>NZ_RAZT01000001.1 GCF_003626635.1 Micromonospora musae
CGGCGTACTCCTCGAGTGGGGCGCCGTCGGCGTGGCGGGTGACGACGGTGACGTCGTGGCCGGCGGCGGCGAGGGCGACGGAGAGGGCGTGTACGTGTCGGCCGAGGCCACCGACGAGGACGGGCGGATACTCCCAGGAGAGCATCAGGATCCGCTGCGCCGCCGGGGCGGCCCCCGGACCACCGGGCTGCGGGATCTGGGTACGGGTCAGGGTGGGCCGGCAGGTGCGGTCCGAGGCGACGGCGAGCGGCTCGCCGACCCGCAGAGTGGTCACAACTGTCTCCGTCCAGGCAGGGGCGTACGCGCCGGCGGCGATGGCGGCGTAGGCAGGAAGGTGGGCGGGATCGAGGCGCGGGTACGTGCGCGTCCCCTGCACCAGGAAAAGCCATCCGGCGGCCGATCGCATCCCGAAAAGGGTCAGAGGTGACGGACGACACCTGAACGGCCCGCCTGTCCGACTCGGACGGATTTCCCCGTCGGCCGAAAGGATGGATTGGCCGCGGCGGGCGCGGGGCATTACCGCCGTGCGCAGCGTGCGGCCCGCCGTGCGGTGCGCTCATGACGCGGGGCGCTCATGATCAGAACCGAAGGAGCGACATGCAGGTCTGGCCGGGTGAGCGCTACCCCCTCGGCGCCACGTACGACGGGATGGGCACCAACTTCGCGATCTTCTCCCAGCGCGCCGAGAAGGTCGAGCTGTGCCTCTTCGACGAGTGGGACACCGGCGCCGAGCGCCGGGTCGAGCTGCGTGAGGTGGACGCCTACGTCTGGCACGCGTACCTGCCGGGCGTCGAGCCGGGGCAGCGCTACGGCTACCGCGTCCACGGGCCGTACGACCAGGCGTTCGGGGTGCGCTGCAACCCGCACAAGCTGCTGCTCGACCCGTACGCCAAGGCGGTCGACGGTGACGTGACGTGGGACCCGGCGGTCTACGACTACGACCTGGAGCACCCGGAGCGGATGTCCGAGGTCGACTCGGCGCCGTTCATGCCCAAGTCGGTGGTGGTGAACCCCTACTTCGACTGGGGCAACGACAAGCCGCCACGCACCCCGTACCACCACTCGGTCATCTACGAGGCGCACGTACGCGGGCTGACCATGCGCCACCCGGACGTCCCGGAGGAGCTGCGCGGCACGTACGCGGGCATCGCCTCACCACCGATGATCGAGCACCTGACGCGGCTCGGGGTGACCGCGATCGAGCTGATGCCGGTGCACCAGTTCGTGCACGACCACCGCCTCGCCGACCTGGGGCTTCGCAACTACTGGGGTTACAACACCATCGGCTTCTTCGCCCCGCACCACGGCTACTCGGCGATGGGCCGGCAGGGCCAGCAGGTGCAGGAGTTCCGCGGCATGGTGAAGGCGCTGCACTCGGCCGGCATCGAGGTGATCCTCGACGTGGTCTACAACCACACCGCCGAGGGCAACCACCTCGGGCCGTCGCTGAGCTTCAAGGGCATCGACGCGCCGAGCTACTACCGCCTATCGGAGGAGGATCGGCGGTACTTCGTCGACTACACCGGCACCGGCAACAGCCTCAACGTACGCAGCCCGCACTCACTCCAACTGATCATGGATTCGCTGCGGTACTGGGTCACCGAGATGCACGTCGACGGCTTCCGCTTCGACCTCGCCGCCACCCTGGCCCGGGAGTTCTACGAGGTCGACCGCCTCTCCACCTTCTTCGAGGTGGTGCAGCAGGACCCGGTGGTGAGCCAGGTCAAGCTCATCGCCGAGCCGTGGGACGTGGGGCCGGGCGGCTACCAGGTGGGCAACTTCCCGCCGGAGTGGACGGAGTGGAACGGCAAGTACCGGGACACCGTGCGGGACTTCTGGCGCGGCGAGCCGGCGACCCTGGCCGAGTTCGCGTCCCGGATCTCCGGCTCCGCCGACCTCTACCAGGACGACGGGCGCCGCCCGTTCCACAGCATCAACTTCGTCACCGCCCACGACGGGTTCACCCTCGCCGACCTGGTCTCCTACAACGACAAGCACAACGAGGCCAACGGTGAGGAGAACCGCGACGGCGAGAGCCACAACCGGTCGTGGAACTGCGGGGTGGAGGGGCCGACCGACGACGACGCGGTGCTCGCCCTGCGCGCCCGGCAGCGGCGCAACTTCCTCGCCACGCTGATGCTCTCCCAGGGCGTGCCGATGATCGGCCACGGCGACGAGCTGGGCCGCAGCCAGCAGGGCAACAACAACGCGTACTGCCAGGACAGCGAGCTCTCCTGGGTCGACTGGGAGAACACCGACGAGCAGTTGCTGGAGTTCGTCGCCACGCTCGTCGCGTTCCGCCGCCGGCACCAGGTGTTCCGTCGCCGCCGGTTCTTCACCGGCCTGCCGGTGGGCGGCCGGGAGGTCGACGCGCCCCTGCCGGACCTGGCCTGGTACACCCCGGACGGCCGGGAGATGACCGGCGAGGACTGGGGCAACGACTTCGGCCGCTCGGTGGCGCTCTTCGTCAACGGCGAGGGCATCCGCGAGCGCGGCCAGTACGGCCAGCGTCACCACGACAGCTCGTTCCTGCTCTGCTTCAACGCCCACGACGCGCCGCTGGAGTTCACAGTGCCCGGCAGCGAGTTCGGGCAGAAGTGGGAACTGGTGATCAGCACCGCCGAGCCGGACCAGGGCGAGGTCACGGTGATCAGCGCGGGCGGCGCCGTCCGGGTGCCGGACCGCTCCCTGGTGGTCCTGGAGAGGACGGTCTGACGATGTCCGCGGCCCCCCGAACGGACGGAACGAACGCGACGCCGACCGCCCGGGTCGGAGCCACCTACCGGGTGCAGGTACGCCCCGGATTCGACCTGGACGCCACCGCCGGGCTCGCCGGCTACCTCGCCGACCTCGGCAT
This sequence comes from Micromonospora musae, assembly GCF_003626635.1. Lineage (GTDB taxonomy): Bacteria > Actinomycetota > Actinomycetes > Mycobacteriales > Micromonosporaceae > Micromonospora > Micromonospora musae. Next base: position 2,858 of record NZ_RAZT01000001.1, read on the forward strand.
GACGCACCTCTACAGCGCACCGCTGCTCACCGCCACCCCCGGCTCGGCGCACGGCTACGACGTGGTCGACCACCGGGCCGTCAACCCGGAGCTGGGCGGGGAGGCCGGTCGGCGGCGTCTGCTGCGCGCGCTCCGCGCGGCCGGGCTCGGCCTGGTGGTGGACATCGTGCCCAACCACGCCGGGGTGGCCGTGCCGGCCGCCAATCCGCCGTGGTGGGACGTGCTGCGCCGGGGCCGCGCGTCGGCGTACGCCCGCTGGTTCGACATCGACTGGGAGCGCGGCCGGCTGCTGCTGCCGGTGCTGGCGGAGACGCCCGACGCCCTCGACGACCTCAAGATCGCCGACGGGGAGCTGCGCTACCACGAGCACCGCTTCCCGATCGCCGACGGCACCACGGGCGGCACCCCTCGGCAGGTGCACGATCGGCAGCACTACGAGCTGGTGTCGTGGCGGCGCGGCGACGCCGAACTGACGTACCGCCGCTTCTTCGCGGTCAGCGACCTGGCCGGCCTGCGGGTGGAGGACCCGGAGGTCTTCGCCACCACCCACGAGCTGGTCCTGCGGTGGGCGTCGGCCGGCGAGGTCGACGGCATCCGGGTCGACCACCCCGACGGGCTGCGCGACCCCGCCGGCTACCTGGCCCGGCTGCGGGCCGCCGCGCCGGCCGCCTGGCTGGTGGTGGAGAAGATCCTGGAGTACGGCGAGGAGCTGCCGGCCTGGCCGGTCGACGGCACCACCGGCTACGAGGCGCTGGCGGCGGTCTCCGGGCTCTTCGTCGACCCGACCGCCGAGGGTGACTTCACCGCGCTGGACGCCCGGCTCGTCGGCCGCCACACCTCCTACCAGGACCTGACGCACGACACGAAGCTCGCCGCCGCCACCCGGCTGCTCGCCGCCGAGCTGTCCCGGCTGGCCGCCCTCGCGCCGGAGGTGGCGCCGGCGGCGGCCCGGGCGGCCCTCGCCGAGCTCGCCGCCGCCTTCCCGGTCTACCGGGGCTACCCGCCGCACGGCGCCCGGCATCTCGCGGCGGCCCGCGCCGAAGCCGGCCGTCGACGCCCGGACCTCACCGGCGCGCTGGACGCGCTCACCCGGCGGCTCCGCGACCCGGACGACGAGCTGGCCGCCCGCTTCCCCCAGTTCACCGGCGCGGTGATGGCGAAAGGCGTCGAGGACACCGCCTTCTACCGGTGGAGCCGCTTCGTCGCCCTCAACGAGGTCGGCGGCAGCCCCGCGCACTTCGGCGTGCCCCCGGCGGAGTTCCACCGCTTCGCGACCGCTCGGCACGTCCGCTGGCCGACCGGCATGACGACGCTCTCCACCCACGACACGAAGCGCAGCGAGGACGTCCGCGCCCGCCTCGCCGTGCTCAGCGAGCTGCCGCAGCGGTGGGCCGAGCAGGTCACCGAGTGGATGGGGGTCGCCCCGCTGCCAGACCCGGCGTTCGCGCACCTGCTCTGGCAGACCGCGGTGGGCGCCTGGCCAATCGAACGCGAGCGACTGCACGCGTACGTGGAGAAGGCCGCCCGGGAGGCGTCGGTCTCGACGAGCTGGGCCGACCCCGACCCGGTCTTCGAGCGGGCGATGCACGCGGTGGTCGACCGGATGTACGACGATCCTCGGCTGCACGCCGAGCTGACCGGGTTCGCCGCCGAGATCACCCCGGCGGGCTGGTCGAACTCGCTCGGGCAGAAGCTGGTGCAGCTCGCCATGCCCGGGGTGCCCGACACCTACCAGGGGACCGAGCTGTGGGACAACTCCCTCGTCGACCCGGACAACCGCCGCCCGGTCGACTTCGCCGTACGCCGGGAGTTGCTGGCGCGGCTCGACGCGGGCTGGCGGCCGCCGGTCGACGCCGGCGGCGCGGCGAAGCTGCTCGTGGTCTCCCGCACGCTGCGGCTGCGCCGCCGCCGGCCCGACCTCTTCACCGGCTACCGCCCCGTTCCGGCGCACGGGCCGGCGGCCCCGCACGTGGTCGCCTTCGACCGGGGCGGCGCGGTCGCCGTCGCCACCCGGCTGCCGCTGCGGCTGGCCCGCGACGGCGGCTGGCGCGACACCGTTCTGTCGCTTCCTGTACACAATGTGACCGACGTGTTCACCGGGCGGGTCTACAGTGGGTCTGAGCTGCTCCTACAAGATCTGTTGAGCACCTATCCCGTCGCCCTCCTCGCTCCCGTCGATCACGTGGAGGCTGCCGCATGACCGAGTTCACGGTGTGGGCGCCCGAAGTCGCCCGGGTCCGGCTGCGCCTCACCGGCGGCACCGACCATGAGATGAGCGGCGGGCCGGACGGCTGGTGGCGGGTCGAGGTGCCCGACGCCGGCCCCGGCACCGACTACGCGTTCCTGCTCGACGACGACGAACAGCCGCTGCCCGACCCCCGATCGGCCTGGCAGCCGTACGGGGTGCACGGGCCGAGCCGCCGCTACGACCACACGGCCTTCGGCTGGAGCGACGGCGCGTGGACCGGGCGGCAGCTGCCCGGCAGCGTCCTCTACGAGCTGCACGTCGGCACCTTCACCCCGGAGGGCACCTTCGACGCGGCGATCGAGCGGCTCGACCATCTGGTCGCGCTCGGCGTGGACCTGATCGAGTTGTTGCCGGTCAACGCGTTCAACGGCGAGCACAACTGGGGCTACGACGGCGTCTGCTGGTACGCCCCGCACCAGCCGTACGGCGGCCCGGACGGGCTGAAACGGCTGGTGGACGCCGCGCACGGCAAGGGACTGGGGGTGATCCTCGATGTCGTCTACAACCATTTCGGGCCCTCCGGGGCCTACGCGCCGAGGTTCGGCCCGTATCTCGCCGAGTCGGCGAACCCGTGGGGGCGCTCGGTCAACCTCGACGGCCCGCACTCCGACGAGGTACGCCGCTACATCACCGACAGCGTTGTGATGTGGCTGCGCGACTACCACGTCGACGGGCTGCGGCTGGACGCCGTGCACGCACTGCCGGACACCCGCGCCGTGCCGCTGCTGGAGGAGCTGGCCGTCGAGGTGGAGACCCTCGCCACCCACCTCGGACGGCCGCTGTCGCTGATCGCCGAGTCGGACCTCAACGACCCCCGGCTGATCACCCCGCGCGAGGCGGGCGGGTACGGCCTGCACGCCCAGTGGAACGACGACGCGCACCACGCCCTGCACACCCTGCTGACCGGCGAGCGGCAGGGCTACTACGGCGACTTCGGGTCGCTGCAGGCGCTCACCGACGTGCTGACCGGCGCGTTCTTCCACACCGGCACCTGGTCGAGCTTCCGGCAACGGCACCACGGGCGGCCGGTGGATCCGCGGACGCCGGGGCACCGTTTCGTCGCGTACCTGCAGAACCACGACCAGATCGGTAACCGGGCCACCGGCGACCGCATCTCCGCCTCGCTCTCGCCCGGCCTGCTGCGGGTCGGCGCGACGCTGCTGATGACCGCCCCGTTCACGCCGATGCTCTTCATGGGGGAGGAGTGGGCGGCCAGCACCCCGTGGCAGTTCTTCACCTCGCATCCGGAGCCGGAGTTGGCGGCCGCCGTGGTGACCGGGCGGCGGCGGGAGTTCGCGTCGCACGGGTGGCCGGCGGGGGAGGTGCCGGACCCGCAGGACCCGCAGACGTTCGCCCGGTCCCGGTTGGACTGGGCGGAGCTGGACAAGCCCGAGCACCGCGAGATGCTGGAGTTTTATCGGCGACTCATCGCGCTGCGCAAGAGCCGGTCGGACCTCTCCGATCCACGGTTGAACGCGGTGAAGGTCCAGCACGGCAACCAGTTCCTGGTGATGCGCCGGGGCGACACGCTCGTCGCGGCGAACCTCGCCGACCGGGCGCAGGGGATCTCCCTGCCGGGGGTGGCGCGGAAGGTGCTGCTCGCGACGGGGGAGGGCGTCACGGTGATGCGCGACCGGATCCAGCTACCTGCGGAGACGGCGGCGATCGTCGCCCTTTGAGGTTCATGTCGACGCCCTTGGCAGGAGCCAGCAGTGCGAGTCGACGAATGGAAAGCTCGTCGTGCGGTACCTCGGCGGGCGTGGGTTCGCCCGCGACATACGCCGCCAGCTGCGCGTTGCCTGCCCCGGCCAGCCAGCGCTCGGCCGCGCGCCGCGCCTCGGGGTGCGGCACCGGGTCGCAGGTCCCGGCACACCCAGGAGCGGCTGATGGCGGCCGACCGTCTCGCTCGGCAGCAGCCCGACGCCGGTCACGGCCGTCTGACATTCTCGATATCCACCGCTTGCCAACGGATCTGATGACACCCTGATCGCGGTGAGTGCGGTCGCGAACCCGGGAGAGGCGGTATCGGGATCAGGGTGAACGGCTTCTGATGCGTACCGCGTTGATCGTGTTGGCCGCGCTGGCGGCGGCCGTGGTCGTGGACCTGGTCTCCGGCGTGTTGGTCCGCCGGGTTGCCCGTGGCCGCTATAGCTGGCTGCTGGAGCCGCTGCGGCACGCCTGCCGCCGCCCGGCGGCCACGGTCCTGCTGGTCGCAACGCTGTTCTACGCGCTGCCGCCCGGACCGGACGCGTGGCAGCGTTATCTGCGGCACGCCATCCTGCTGGTCCTGGTCGGCGTCTGTGCGTGGCTGGTGATCAAGGCATTGCACGTCGCCGAAGCGGTCGCGTTCAGCCGGCTGCCGAGCGATCCGGTCACGAGCCGGAGGGTCCGGCGGGCCCGTACCCAGATCCGTCCGGTGCGGCGGCTCACGGTGGCCGTTGTCACGGTCGTCGCGGTCGGCCTGATCCTGATCACCTTCCGGCCGGTACGCCTCTTCGGCCTCTCCATTTTGACCTCAGCCGGGGTGGTCGGCGCGGTGATCGGCCTCTCCGCCCGGACCGCGCTCGGCAACGCGTTCGCCGGCATCCAGGTCGCCTTCGCCGACGGGATGCACGTTGGCGACGTGCTGGTGGTGGACGGCGAATGGGGTCGGGTGGAGGAGGTGAAGCTGACCAACGTGGTGATCCGGCTCTGGGACGAGCGGGTGCTCATCCTGCCGACCACGTACTTCACCGAGCGGCCGTTCCAGAACTGGACCCGGAACGAGTTTCGGGTGGTCGGCAAGATCCAGTTACATGTCGACCACACCGCGGACCTGGACGCCCTGCGCCGGGAGGCACGCCGACTGGTCGAGTCCTCACCGCTGTGGGATCGAGACCAGTGGGTGCTCCAGATGGTCGACGCCACCCCGCAGACCGTGGTCATCCAGGTGCAGGCCTCGGCCGCGGACGGCGCCAGCGCCTGGGACCTACGGTGCGACCTGCGCGAGGGACTGGTCCGCTACCTGCGCGACCAGCACCCCCAGTGGCTGCCCCGCACCCGCAGCCAGTACCAGCCCTGACCATCGGTTCCGGCGTGGCCGGCGGGCGCCGATGAATGAGTCGGCGCCTACCGGGGACTAGCTGGACCAGGCCCTGTCGACAGGACACGGCCTACGCCGAAAGGGGCGAGAGGCGGCGATGAGCGTCGACCGGGACTGCACCGAGGTGGAGGGCGCCGCGCCCGGGGGAGCGGCCGGGCAGGCTCCGGGAGTGCGGTGACCGGGCGCGGGTCCGTCGTCGTGGGTGTCGTGGCCGCCCCCGGGGCCGCGGCCGACCTGGCGCGGGAGGCCATCCCGGAGCTCGCCGACCGGCTCCGCAACCGGGTCCCGGAGGCCGACTGGGCGGTACGCCTCCAGGTAGCGCGGCTCGTCGAAGGGCCGGCCGACCTCAGCCAGCTCATCGAGGCAACCCGGCGCAGGATGCTGGCCGAGGGCTGGGGTCTCGTCCTCTGCGTGACAGACCTGCCGTTGCAGACCGCGCGGCGGCCCGTGGTCGCGCACGCCAGCACCACCCACGGCGTCGCGGTGCTTTCCGTGCCCGCGCTGGGCCCCGTCGCCGTGGCTCGGCGGATGGCCGAGGCCGGAGACCGGCTCCTCGCGGCACTGCTCGGCGATACCGACGCGGTCGGCGACCCGGTACGGGCCGGACCGCGCCGCCGGCGCCTCGCCACCGGACAGCGGGCCCGGGGACTCGGCGCACGGGTGAACCACCAGGCGTCCGGCATCGGCCTGCTGGCCGGGGTGATCGGCGGCAACCTGCGGCTGCTGCTCGGTATGCTTCGGGCGAACCGGCCGTGGCGGCTGGCCGTCCGGCTCTCCCGGCTGCTGGTCGGTGCCTTCGCGACCGCCGTCCTCGCCCTGGTGAGCGCCGATATTTGGCAGCTGTCGGCGGCCTTGGGAAACCTCCGGCTCGGCCTGCTCGCGGGCGGCTCCGTCCTGGCGGTGGTGCTGACCATGTTGCTCGGCGCGCGCCTCTGGGAGCGGGTTCCGCGCGATTCAGGTGCCCGTGAGCAGGTCGTCCTGTTCAACGTGGTCACCGTGCTCACCGTGGTGATCGGTGTCCTCGCGCTGTACGTGGCGCTCGCCGTGCTGGCCATCATCGGGGCGATCGCCCTCGTCCCCTGGGACCTGCTTGGTGAATCCACCGGCCGACCGGCCGGCGTCGCCCATCAGGTCAAGCTGGGCTGGCTGGTCAGCTCGCTGGCGACGGTCGGCGGCGCGCTCGGCGCCGGACTGGAGTCGGACTCGGCGGTACGGGAGGCGGCGTACCGCTATCAGCCCGACACGGAGCTGACCGGCGAGCAGGGTGGGCCGGACCCGACCGGCGGGGCCGGACAGGGACCGAGCGGCGAGTCCGGGTCGCCGCGCACAGACAGGTCTGAGCCGGAGCGGAACCACGAGGCCAGCTGACTGCGCTGGTCGCGGTCGACCCGGGGGTGCTGGACCTCGCCGGCCCCTGCTACCGGGGGCGGCGTACAGGTGTGACTGCGCGGAGCGACGCTTCTCGGGCACTCAGCGTCATCGCTTGGAACTCTGTCGGTGTACCGTCCAGTGGTGCAGGCGTAGCGGTCGGTGACCGCTGTCCCAGTCCTCTACTCGGGAGCGGGCGAAGCCATGGTGAAGAAGCCGGACACCATCGGTGCCAGGATCCGGTACTGGCGGATGCGCCGTGGCGGGATGACCCAGGCCGTCCTCGCCGGGCTCGCCGGTGTGACCCAGTCGTACGTGTCGCAGGTCGAGTCGGGGCGCAAGACGATCGACCGTCGCTCCACTCTGGTCGCTCTCGCGGCCGCCCTCCAGGTCACGGTGGCCGACCTGCTCGGTCAGGGCACCGAGTCCGGTGATCCCGCACGGGAGAGCGCCGCCGAATGCGTTCCGGCGATCTGGTCGGCGCTGATCGAGATCGAGGACGGCGAACGCCGCCCGGCGACCTACCCGAGGGAGCGGCTGACCGCCGAGATCGCTCGCAGCGATCAACTCCGCGCCTCCTGCAACTATCCGGCGATGGCTCGTCTGCTCCCTGCTCTGCTGCTCGAAGCCGCCGCCGTGGGCGGGACCGCGCTCGCCCAGGTCGCGTACCAGGCATCCACCTGCCTGCGGCACCTCGGTTACCGACACCTGGCGCTCAACGCCGTCCGGGTCGCCGTGTCGGCCGCCGAGGACACCGACGATCCGGCGTGGATCGGCGCTTCCCGGTTCGCGTACGCGCAGAGCCTGCCGATCGAATCCGCGGCGGTCGCCGCCCGCGCGGCTGACCGGTCGCTGGCCGAGCTTCAGGCCGACGCCGCCGACGAGCGGGTTCGGCAGATGCTCGGCCAACTCCACCTCTCGGCCGCGTTGACCTCGGCGGTGAGCGGCCGGTCGGACGCCACCCGTGATCACCTTGCGGAGGCGGCGCGCGAGGCGGCAACCCTCGGGGATCCAGCCGACGGCGCCGGCTTCAACGGTTGTGGATTCGGTCCGACCAACGTCGGGCTCTGGGAGATGTCCATCGCGGCCGAGCAGGGCGATTCCGGCCGGGTGATCGAGCTGTCCCGGACGGTACGGCCGCAGGTTCTCGCAGCCTCCATCCGTCAACAGTCCTACTGGCTCGATCTCGGTCGGGCGCTGGCGGACGGGGGCCGCCGGGACGCCGAGGCCCTCGCCGCGTTCGTGCAGGCCGAGCGGGCCGCGCCGGTGCCGTTCGCCATCAACCCCCTGGCCCGCGACGCGGTGGTGGCTCTTGCGCAGCGCGCCCAGCGCCGTGCCATCCCGGACGAGCTGCGGCTGCTCGCCGGTCGGATCGGCATCGACCTGGTCGCATAACTGGCAGTAATCACCCGATCACCAATCGGCCCTAGTGTCCGATTCGGGGCGCGAGCGCGTCCGCTGGCTGGTGCGGCGGTGATCGGCGCGAGGGATCACCGTTGCTCCTTCACGGAGTAGGCGGAGATGAGCGATCACGGTGACAGCACTTCGGAGAGCCGGGGCGAGGAGTCCGAGGCGGCCGAGCGAGAAGCCGCCAAGCGGCGACTCCTGGCGCAGGCGGAGGCGGATCGCGTACCGGTGGAGGAGACCACCCGCGCCGTCCCGGACCGGCGGTGGCGGCGTGACCGCTGACGAGCTGCCGATCGGCCGCCGGGTGGCGCGTTGGCGGGTCCGGCGGCAGCTGACCCAGCAGATGCTGGCCGACCGGCTGCGCAGGTCGAAGAGCTGGGTGGACAAGGTGGAGCGGGGAGTCCGTCCGCTGGACCGGTACTCGGTGATCCAGGAGCTGGCCCAGGTGCTGCGGATCGACCCGGAGCTGCTGCTCGGCCGGCAGCGGCCGGTCACCGTGGGCACGCTGGACGGGGTGGACGACCTCCGGGCCGCGCTCGCCCGCTACGACACCCGGCCGGCCCCGGCCGGGGAGGCAGAGCAGCTGCGGCGGCTGGTCGGGCACGCCTGGTTGAGCTACCAGCACGCGCACTACCCGCAGCTGGTGCGGGTGCTGCCCGGTCTGCTCGACGCCGCCCAGGGCACGCAGACCTCGGAGCTGCTGGTGCAGGCGTACCGGATCACCTCGTCGCTGCTGGTGAAGCTCGGCGAGGCCGACCTGGGCTGGCTGGCCGCCGACCGGGCGATGGCCGCCACGGGCGGCGACCCGGTGCTGTCGGCGACGGCGGCTGTCTCGGTCGGGCAGGCACTGCGCGCGCTGGGCCGGGGGCGGCTGGCCCTCGCCGCGACCCTCGCCGCCGCCGAGCACCTGGAGGTCGATCGGCGGCGGCCGCCGGGGGAGTGGGCGGTCGGCGGGACGCTGCTGCTCCAGGCCGCGCTGGCCGCCGCCGGCTGCGGCGACACATGTCGCGCTGAGGAGCTGACCGAGCGGGCCGCCGGGATCGCCGGGCGGCTTCGGGGGTACGACGATGCGCACCGCACCGGCTTCGGGCCGGTCACCGTCGAGCTGGCCCGGGTCGTGGCGGCCGCCGAGTGGGGTGACGCCGGGGCGGCGGTGCGGCGGCACCCGGCAGTCGTCCGGCGGGCGGGGTGGCGGCTGCTGCCGGCCGAGTGCCGGGGCGCCTACCTGCTCGACGTCGCGCGGGCGTACCTCCAACTGGGTGACGTGCGCGGCGCGGCCCGCAGCCTGGTCGACGCGGACAGCATCGCGCCCGCGGAGGTCCGGTGCCGGCCTTCGGCGCGTACGGTGATCGCCGAGGTGGCTCGGGCGCACCCGGCGCCGGCCGGCGTGGCGCGCCTGGCGACGCTGGTCGGCCTCACCCGGTGAACGGCCGTCCCCGAGCCCGGTCGGTCAGCGCAGTGACCGGAAGCCGTCGCGGATCTCCTGCGTGAGCAGGTGGGGCTGTTCCCAGGCCGCGAAGTGCCCACCGATGTCGAGCCGGTTGTAGTGGACGAGGTTCGGGTACGCCTGCTGCGCCCAGCTCAGCGGGGCCTGGAACAGGTCGGTGGGAAAGACGCTCACGGCCGCCGGGATGGTGACGCCCTTGGGGGCGAAGAAGGAGTACGCGTTCATCGCGTAGAGGCGGGCCGAGGAGACCCCGGTGTTCGTCAGCCAGTAGAGCGTGATGTTGTCGAGGACGTCGTCCCGCGACAGGCCTCCCTCGTTCCCGGCGAAGGCGCGGGAGATCAGGTCGAGGCTGCTCGCGTCGTGGTCGAGCATGAAGGCCGCCAGGCCGACCGGTGAGTCCGCCAGGGCCGTCAGGGTCTGCGGGCGGGTGCCCATGATCAGCGCGTACGCGGCGTGCTTCCAGAAGAAGTTCAGCTGTTCGCAGGCGCGCATCTCGTCCGCCGACAGGTTGGAGGGCAGTTGACCCATCGCGTTGTTCAACCCGGTGATGTCGGACTGGAACAGCTTGTCGATGTCGGCGGGAACGACGCAGGGCATGCTGGAGTGGATGCCGGCCAGCTCCGGCGGTGCCTGCGCGCCCAGCAGGTCCGTGATGACCGCTCCCCAGTCGCCGCCCTGCGCCACGAAACGCGAGTAGCCCAAGCGCCGCATCAGCTCCGTCCAGGCGCTCGCGATGTGGTCCGGCCCCCAGCCGGGGTCGGTCGGCTTGCCGGAGAAGCCGTAGCCGGGCATCGACGGGATGACCAGGTGGAAGGCGTCCGACGCCGGTGCGCCGTGCGCCGTCGGATCAGTGAGCGGGCCGATGATCTTCAACTGCTCGATGACCGAGCCCGGCCACCCGTGCGTGACGATGAGCGGCAAGGCGTCCGCGTGCTTCGAGCGGACGTGGAGGAAGTGGATGTCCACCCCGTCGATCTGGGTGATGAACTGCGGCAGGGAGTTCAGGGTCGCCTCGACCCGGCGCCAGTCGTACTCCTTCTCCCAGTAGCGTGCGAGCGCCTGGATCGTCGCCAACTGCACGCCCTGCGACTGGTCCGGGACGGTCTCCCGCTCCGGCCAGCGCGTCGCGGCGATCCGGGTACGCAGCGCCGTCAGCTCGCTCTCGGGGATCTCCACCGTGAACGGCCTGATCTCCGCGACGCCCGGCCGGGCTTCGGTCTTGACGGCCATGCGGGCCACCTCTCCTCGCAGGTTCTTGCGGCCGAGCAGAGTCTTCGGCTTGGCCGCGCAGCCTTGTGCGTACCCCGCCGATGCGTGGCCTCGCCCTGGTCGCTGCCCTCGGTGGGACGCCGTCGACGCGGGTGGACACCCGGTCGGCCGAGGGCGCCCAGGCGCCCGCTGCCCGGTCCTGCCCGGGGCGCCAACGGTGGCGGAGCCACCTGTCCAGAGCCTAGGGCGCTTCATGTCGCGTCGCGGGCGATACCGCGATCCGGGCTGCGGCCCCGTCGCGGAGGCCGGTTGCTGCGGCTCAGAGCGGTGGCGGGCAGCGGTCGGGGAGGGTGACGGTTCCCGGCTGGTGGCTGAAGGTGGTCAGGGTGAACCACTCGTCGAGCGCGGGATCGAAGAGGTTCTGGAAGCCGAATTGCAGCACCTGCCACCACTGGCCCGGGTTGCGCTGGTCGACGTAGACGTCGCCGAGCGCGATGGGGAACCGGGGGTTCTCTCCCGGCTGGGTGGAGCCCCCGACGACGCCGACCCGCCAGTGGTCGACGCGCCGGTCCTTCTTCCCCTGGAGGATCTCCGGCCCGACGTAGCGTGCGGTCTTCAGCAGGTCGTTGAGGATCTGGCGGTTGAAGAACCCGACCCGGTCGCACTGGCGCGGCGGGGTCGCCGGGATGCCGGGCCACTTGTAGGTGAGTGTGTAGAGCGTGTTGCGGTAGATGATGTTCGTGAACCAGATCGGGTGCTCCGGGCCGCCCGCGATCATCTGGCTGTCGCCGCCCCGGCCCTGCCAGGTGAAGGGCACGTCGATGCCGAGGTCGCGGACGACGTAGCGGCCCTCGCCCCGGAAGTCGGCCGGCAGCAGCGGCGGGCGGGGCTCCTCGAAGACCGGTGGGACGCCCGCCGCCTGCCCGAGGCCGGCGACCGTCGTCTCGTCGGCGGGGGCGGCGTTGCCGGCCGGGGTCGGCTTCGGTGGCGGGGGACCGTCCACCGGACCGGGCGCGATGAGGGCGAGGGCGAGCGCGCCGGTGACACTCGTCGAGATCAACCTGCGAAGTGCTCGCGTCCGGGTCATCTGCCCCTCCAGGGTGGGAACGGCTCGAAGCGGACGAGCCAGGGATGAATCGGTAACTTCTTCGCGAATCGTAATGGTTGGCACGGTGATCGACTTGGCTTCCTCGAAGTCGGGGTCTCCGGGGGCCGCGGATGCCCCGACTTCACCGAGCCCTCGCTGATCGCGCTTCCGACGCTCTCGAGCAACCCGGACGTTCTCCCTGGAACCGGGCACACCGGACCCCCGTACGGCATAGCGTCACGGTGGCGGGCACCACCACCGCCGCACCGCCCGACCGGCGGCCACGCCCTGCGGAGGGACCGACGTGAACCCAATCGACGGAGTGCTCCTGCCCGAACTGGACTCACCCGTCCGCGATCCGCACCTGCCCCGGGCCCTCGGCTGGCTGAGCCTCGCCCTCGGGGCGAGCGCCGTGGCCGCACCCGGCCCGCTCGCTCGGCTCACCGGCATCGACGACTCGCCGGCGGCCGGCACGGTCATCCCGGCCCTCGGCGCCCGCGAACTGGGCCACGGGCTCGGACTGGTCGCCGGACGCCGACCCTCCGGCTGGGCCTGGACCCGGGTCGCCGGCGACGCGATGGACCTGAGCCTGCTCGGCTGGGCGATGACCGACCGCAGCGGTGAGCGACGCCGCCGGCTCGCCCTCACCACGGCCGTGGTCGCCGGCATCACCGCCCTCGACGTGCTCGCCGCGCTCAGCGCCGGGCGCGCCCGCCGGACCCGCGACCGGACCATCCGCATCGACATGGCGGTGACCGTCAACCGCACCCCGGCCGAGGCGTACCGGTACTGGCGGGACATGGAGAACCTGCCCCGGTTCATGTCGCACGTGGAGGCGATCCGCACCATCGACCTGCGCCGGTCGCACTGGACGGTGCGGGGGCCCGCCGGTCGGCACGTCGAGTGGGATGCGGAGATCGTCGACGACCAGCCGAACCGGTCGATCGCCTGGCGGTCGCTGCCCGGCACGCCGGTGCCCAACGCCGGTCGGGTCCGATTCGTGCCCGCTCCGGGGGAGCGGGGCACCGAGGTACGCGTCCAGCTCGGCTACGTGCCCCCGGCCGGAGCGGTGGGCCGGGCCGTGGCCAAGGTCTTCGGCGAGGAGCCGGAGCAGCAGGTCCGCGACGACCTGCGCCGGTTCAAGCAGGTACTCGAGACCGGCGACGTGGTCCGCTCCGACAGCAGCCCGGACGGCATCTCGGTACGACAGCAGGTCATGCAGCGCCCCGCCCAGCCGCTGCCCAACGGTTTCCGCCGCTGAGCCGCTCGATGCGCGAGGAGGAGCAGGGATGAAGGCCACCGCCTGGATGGGCCGCGACAGCGTCAAGGTCATCGACGTGCCGGACCCGACGATCCTGAGCCCCCGGGACGCGATCGTGCGGATCAGCACGACCGCGATCTGCGGCTCCGACATGCACCTCTACCACGGCTACATCCCGGCGATGCGCAAGGGCGACATCCTCGGGCACGAGTTCATGGGCGAGGTGGTCGAGGTCGGTCCGCAGGTGCGCAACCTGCGCCCGGGGGACCGGGTGGTGGTGCCCTTCCCGATCGCCTGCGGACACTGCATCTCCTGCCAGCGCGGCCTCTACTCGGTCTGCGAGAACTCCAATCCCAACGCCGGCATCGCCGAGAAGATCATGGGCCACTCGCCGGCGGGTATCTTCGGCTACTCCCATCTACTCGGCGGCTACGCCGGCGGCCAGGCCGAGTACGCGCGGGTGCCCTTCGCCGACGTCGGACCGCTCAAGCTGCCCGACGAGGTGCCCGACGAGCAGGCGGTCATGCTCGCCGACGTCTTCCCGACCGGCTACATGGGCGCGGAGATGTGCGACATCAAACCCGGGCAGCTCGTCGCCGTCTGGGGAGCCGGCCCGGTCGGGCTGCTCGCCGCCGCCAGCGCCCGGCTGCTCGGCGCGGAGCGGGTCTTCGTCATCGACCGGTATCCGTACCGGCTGCGGCTGGCACGCGAACATGCCGGCGCCGAGACCATCAACTACGAAGAGAGCGACGTGCTGGACACGCTCAACGAGCTGACCGCCGGCCGTGGCCCGGACGCGTGCATCGACGCTGTGGGCCTCGAGGGTCACCACGGCAACGCGGCCATCTACGCGTACGACCGGGTGAAACAGGGCGTCCGGGTGGAGACCGAGCGCCCGCCCGCGCTGCGCCAGGCGATCCTGGCCTGCCGTAGCGGCGGGGTCGTCTCGGTGGTGGGCGCCTACGGTGGATTCGTCGACAAGTTCCCGATGGGCGCGTTCATGAACCGGTCCCTCACCATGCGTACCGGGCAGTGCCACGTGCAGCGCTATCTCCGGCCGCTGCTGGAGCGCATCCAACGTGGAGAGATCGACCCGAGCTTCATCGTCAGCCACCGGATGCCGCTCAAGGACGCCGCGAAGGGCTACAAGCTCTTCCAGAAGAAGCAGGACGAGTGCTCCAAGGTGCTGCTCACCGCCTGACCGCGCTCGGTCGGCCGCTCGGCGGTCCTGGACCGCGGCCGCGTCTGCCGACCCGCGACCTCGGTAGGGTGTCGGCATGCCCGTCGCGACCCGGACGCCCGATCATGAGGTGCTGACGGCGGGGCCCGTCCGGTTGTGAGTCGCACCCAGCCGCCCCGCCAGCGGCGGGCCGCCGCCGCGTCGCCGTCGACCTTCACCCGGATCTCCGACCGGTGTGCCCGCGCCGTGCGGTCCCGGCCGTTCGAGATCGCGATCATCGTCCTCATCGTGGCCAACGGGGTCGTCCTCGGCATCGAGACCTTTCCGCACCTGGGGGCGGCCGGGCCCGTCCTGCGCTGGCTGGAGCTGGCGTTCCGGGCCGCGTTCGTCACCGAGATCGTCATCCGGGTGCTCGCCTACGGGCGACGCCCCCAGGATTTCTTCCGGCACGGCTGGAACATCTTCGACTTCCTGGTCACGCTGGCGATCTTCATCCCTGGTCTGCACGGCGACTCGGCACTGCTGCGCGTACTGCGGGTGGCCCGGGTGCTGCGGCTCGTCCGGTTCTCCCCGGGGCTGCGGACGATCGTGGCGGCGCTGCTGCGCAGCCTCCCCGGCGTCGCGGGTTTCCTCGCGCTGGCCATGGTGACCCTGTACGTCTACGGCATGGCCGGCTGGCTGATCTTCGGTGACACGTACCCGGAGCAGTACGGCGACATCGGGCGGTCCCTGCTGACGCTCTTCGTGCTGCTCTCCCTGGAGACGCTGCCCGACCTGATGGAGCAGGGCCTGGCCATCTCCCCGTGGACCCTGCTCTACTACGTCAGCTACGTGATCATCACGGTGAACCTGCTGCTCAACATCCTGATCGCGGTCATCGTGAACTCGATGGAGGAGGCGCGTCGCCTGGAGATGACCGAGCGGTTGGCGCCCGGGTACGACGAGGACGGCGACGGGGTGCCCGACGAGGTGGACCGCATCGCGCTGACCCAGCGGCTGGACGACCTGCGCGCCGTCATCACCGAGCTGGAGCGCGAGCTGCGCATCGACCGCGAGGACGCGCACGCGCGGCACGGGGCGGTGAGCCGGCGCGCCGAGCGCTAACGTGTCCGGTGTGGAGGGCCGCTACCCGCCGGTGCCCGTGCCCGGCATCGCTCACGAGAGCGACGGCGACGTCGTGCGGCTGCGCCCGGTGACCGAGCCCGACCTCGCCATGTTCCGGCGGTTCTGCACCGAGCCCGGGCTGATCGGCCTCGACTGGGGTGGCTTCCGCGACCCGGGTGAGTCAGTGCGACGCTTCGCGGTCGACGGGATGCTCAGCGCGCAGGACGGTCGGCTCGTCGTCGAGGCCGGGCCCGATGCGGTCGCGGCGGGTTTCGTGAGCTACCGGGCCGGTCAGTACGCCCCGCGCGCCGACTACTGGGAGATCGGCATCGCCCTGTTGCCGCAGTGGCGCGGGCGGGGCGTCGGCTGGCGCGCGCAAGCGTTGCTCTGCGACTACCTCTTCGCGCACACCCCTGTGCAGCGCATCCAGGCCGGCACCCACCCGGAGAACCTGCCCGAGCAGCGCTCGCTGGAGAAGGCGGGCTTCCAGCTGGAGGGGGTGGTCCGGGCCTGCGAGTTCCGGGCCGGGCGGTGGCGTGACGGCTACCTCTACAGCCGACTGCGCGACGACCCGTCACCGTGGGACTGAGCGCAGCCCGCCGCTGAGCAGCGCCCTCAGGGCAGCGGCCACTCGTGCACCGGACGGTTGCTGTGCATCAGGTCGACGTAGTGGCGCAGCACCTCGCGCAGCGCCGCCGGCCGGTCCAGGTGGTCGGCGGTCTCCAGCCGGTGCAGGGTGCCGACCTGCCAGCTCGCCCCGTTGCGCCCGGTCAGGCAGCGCTGCTCGATGATGCCGAGCAGCCGGTCCCGCTCCCGCGGGTCCAACCCCCACTGGTCCAGCCCGTGGTGGGCCAGCGGCAGGAGCCGACGCAGCACCAGCTCGGTGACCGGAAGGTAGCCCAGGCCCGGCCAGTAGACCTGCGCGTCGATTCCGTGCCGGGCACAGTTGGTGAAGTTCTCCTCGGCCGCGCTGAACGACATCTGCGACCACAGTGGCCGGTCGGACTCGGCCAGCGCCCGGACCAGGCCGAAGTAGAAGGCGCCGTTGGCGATGGTGTCCACCACGGTCGGGCCGGCGGGCAGCACCCGGTTCTCCACCCGCAGGTGCGGCCGGCCCCGCAGCACGTCGTAGACCGGGCGGTTCCAGCGGTAGACCGTGCCGTTGTGCAGGCGCAGTTCGGCGAGGCTCGGCACTCCGCCCGCCGCGAGGGTTTCCGCCGGATCCTCCGGGTCGCAGACCGGCAGCAGGGCGGGGAAGAAGCGGACGTTCTCCTCGAAGAGGTCGAAGACGCTGGTGATCCAGCGTTCGCCGAACCAGACGCGGGGACGTACGCCCTGCGCCTTGATCTCCTCCGGTCGGGTGTCGGTGGCCTGCTGGAACAGCGGGATGCGGGTCTCCCGCCACAACTCCCGGCCGAACAGCAGCGGCGAGTTCGCGCCGACCGCCACCTGCACGCCGGCGATGCACTGGGCGGCGTTCCAGTAGTCGGCGAACTGCGCGGGGCTCACCTGGAGGTGGAACTGGGTGCTGGTGCAGGCCGCCTCCGGAGTGATCGTGTCGGCGGTGACCGCCAGCCGCTCCACCCCGTTGATGGAGATCCGCAGGTCCTCGCCCCGCGCGGCGAAGATCTGCTCGTTGAGCAGCTCGTAGCGGGGATTTGAGGAGAGCGTGCCGGCGTTCAGGTGCGCCGGGAGCAGCGTCGGTAGGATGCCGATCATCACCATGTGCGCGCCGAGCGGGCGAGCCTTCTCCTCGGCGGCGTTCAGGCTGGCCCGGACGTGCTCCTCGAACTGCGCCGTGCCGGTGCCGGTCAACCGACGCGGCTCGACGTTGATCTCCAGGTTGAACTGGCCCAGCTCGGTCTGGAAGCTCGGGTCGGCGATGGCGGCCAGCACCTCGGCGTTGCGCATCGTGGGCTGCGACTCGCCGTCGACGAGGTTGAGTTCGATCTCCAGCCCGGTCATCGGGCGGTCCACATCGAAGCGGGACTCGCGCAGCATCTCGGCGAAGACGTCCAGGCACCGGCGGACCTTGTCCCGGTAGCGCGCCCGGTCGTCCCGGCTGAAGGTGTGCGTGCCGACGTCTTCGCCCATGGTCACCGCCCGAGTCACCGCTGGTCCTCCTAACCTCCCACGGCGGCGCGGGAAGGGGGAAGAGCCCGTGGAACCTTCCTCTACCCGTCCACGCATCGGGTGATTCCCGTCGCGTCCGGCCGGTCGGGCCCGGCTTCGCGGCCCAGCGCCGTTAGCATGGCCGCCCGAGAGGTGGTGGCGGTGGGGATGCGCGACAGGGTGACGAAGCTGTTCGTCGGTGCGGCGATCGCCGAGGCCTGTTCCTGGCTCGGTCTGCTGGTCGGGATGGCGGTGAAGTACGGCCCGCCCGGCAACGAGCTGGGCGTGAAGATCTTCGGGCCGATCCACGGCGGCCTCTTCGTCGTCTACCTGCTGCTGGTCCTGCTGGTGGCCCGGCGGCACCGGTGGAGCCTGCTCGCCACCGGGGTGGCGCTGGCCTGTGCGGTGCCCCCGTTCGCGACCCTCGTCTACGAGCGCTGGGCGCGCCGCCGGGGGATGCTCGGCGTGACGGAGGCCGTGGCGCCTCCGCAGCCCGCCACCGTGCGCTGAGCACGCGGCCGCCCCGGCGGTCGTCGGCGGAACCTGCGGCGACCCCGGAGGTCGCGTCAGGTCAGCGCCGACCAGGCGGCGATGCCGAGCAGCAGCAGGATTCCGAGCGTGGCCTGGAGCAGCAGCGGTGGGCCCAGGTGAGACCAGAGCGTCGCGGTGCGCGGGGTGAGCAGCTGCCCGGTGGTGAGGTTGACGATCCGCTCGATCCGCGGTGGCAGGTCCGGGTCGCGCTGCGCTCGCAGGGTCAGCTGCACGTGGTCGGCGGGGTGCACCGCGCTCTGCGCCAGATGTCCGTGCAGTTCGACCTCGTAGAGCCCGCCGGCGCCGTCGCGCAGCCGCACCGGGGTGACCAGGTATTCGGGGCCCTTGGTCAGATCCTTCCAGCGCCGTCGGGCTCCGCCGCCGCTGCCGGGCAGGATCGCGCGTACCACCAGCATCAACAGCGCGCCCACGCCGGCCGCCGCCAGGACGGCCACCAGGACCGGCTTGCCGATGGCGATCTCGCGGGTGTAGCCCTCCAGGAACCGGACCACCCGGCCGGTGAAGATCCGTTGCGTCGGATGAGCGATGCGCCGGGTATCGAGTCCGCTGTCCATGACCACCACCGAGAGTCCTGATCCGTTCACTGATGGTATCCGTGCCACGGGTTGAACGGCGTGAATGAAACCTGGTCACGCACTCATGTCCGGCCAGGTGACATTCCGGGCGGCACGGGTATGCGCAGGGCCGAGCTGGAAAGGGGTCGAGCATGCAGCTGTCCTTCCTGCGGCCGCTCTACGACCGACCCGGGCCGTGGTGCTCGGTGTACCTGGACGCGTCGGCCGACACGCACGACGCCCACCCGGCGCTCGACCTGCGCTGGCGGGCACTGCAGGGCCAACTGGTCGAGCAGGGCGCGGACGAGCCGACGGTCGCCGCGCTGGACCGGGTGATCCGGGGACACGACCCGGTCGCGGGGGACTACGGCCTGGCCGTCTTCGCCACCCGTGGGCGGGTGGTGCTCACCGAGTACCTCTCGGCGCCGCCGCTGCGCGATCTCGCCGCGTACGCGCCGCTGCCGCACGTGATGCCGCTGCTCGCCCAGCGCGGCGAGCAGGTCGCCTGGGTGCGGGTGCTCGCCGACCGGACCGGCGCGGACGCCGTGGCGGTCAGCGCCGGGGGAGTGCCCCGCCGGGCGCACGTCGTCGGCCGCGAGGACTTCCGGCTGCGCCGGGTGCAGCCGGGTGGCTGGTCGCAGTCGCGCTACCAGCGGGCGGCCATGGAGGCGTGGCACCACAACGCCGGTGACGTCACGGCCGCAACGGTCGAGCTGGCCGAGAAGGTCGGCGCGGACGTGGTGGTGGTCGCCGGGGACGTCCGGGCCACCGGAGTGATCGCCGCGCAGATGCCGCCCCGATGGCAGGACCTGGTCGTCCGGACCGACGCCGGCTCCCGGGCCGGTGGCGCCGACCAGACGCTCCTGGACGACCTGACCGTGCAGACCATCGCCGAGGTGGCAGACCAGCGGATCACCCTGGCCCTGGACCGGTTCGGCATGCAGGAGGACGTCGGCGCGGGGCTGGACGCCGTGGTCGCCGCGCTGCAACGCAACCAGGTCGACAACATGCTGATCGTCGACGACCCGTCCGCCAACGGCGAACTCTGGATCGGTCCGGAACCGACCGAGATCGCCGTCGACCCGGGGCAGCTGGACGCCATGCGCGTCGACGACCCGCTGCGGGTACGCGCCGACGCGGCCCTGGTCCGCGCGCTCGTGGGGACCGGCGCCGAGCTGACCGTGCTCGGCCCGGACGAGGCACCGGAGTTGACCGACGGCGTGGGCGCGGTGCTGCGATACGCGGACGCCAGCACGCCGGGACGGGGCGATGGCTGACCGGACCGCCGCCGACCTGGTGGTGGAGCGCCTGCGCGCCTGGCGGGTGCCCCGGGTCTTCGGTTGTCCCGGCGCGGCCCTCGCCCCGCTCGTCGCGGCGCTGGACCGCGCCGGCGGCGATCCGGCGTTCGTGCCGGCGCGACATGAGGAAGCCGCCTCCTTCATGGCGACCGGGCACGCGAAGTTCACCGGCGGGATCGGGGTCTGCCTCGCCACCCAGGGGCCGAGCGCGGTGCAGCTGCTCAACGGCCTCTACGACGCCAAGCTGGACAGCAAGCCGGTCGTGGCGATCGTCGGCGAGGACGTCTCCGGCCCGCTGGGCGACGCGCACCAGGAGATCGGGTTGACCCGCCTCTTCGCCGACGTGTGCAACCAGTTCGTCCGCTACGCGCGCGGCCCCGGGCAGGTGCCAGCCCTGCTCGACCAGGCGTTCCGCACCGCCGCCGCGACCCGCAGCCCGGTCTGCGTCGTGCTGCCGCGACAGGTGCAGGAGGCGGCCGTGCCCGACCTCCGGACGTACGCCGCGGGCGGCGTGATCACCGCGACCCCCGGCGAGCCGCTGGCCCGGGTGCTTCCGCACGAGCCGGACCTGGCCGCGGCCGCGGAGCTGCTCGGCAGCGGCCGGCGGGTGGCGATCCTGGTCGGGCAGGGCGCCCGGGGCGCGGTGGACGAGGTCGTGGCGCTCGCCGACCGGCTCGGCGCCGGGGTGGCCTGCTCGCTGCTGGGCAAGCCGGTCGTCGACGAGCGGCTGCCCTACCACGCCGGCGTGCTCGGCGAGGCCGGCACCCGGGCCGCCGCCGAGCTGATGGGCGGCTGCGACACGCTGCTGCTGGTGGGCACGAACGATCCGTGGACCGGCTACCTGCCGATGCCCGGGCAGGTGCGCACGGTGCAGATCGACATCGACGGCCGGCGCGTCGGCAGTCGCTACCCGGTGGACGTCCCGCTGGTCGGCGACGCGGCCGAGACGCTGCGGGCGTTGCTGGCGCGGGTGCCGGACCGGCCGAGCCCGCAGTGGCGGGCCACGGTCGAGAACTCCGTGGACCGGTGGCGGCGTGAGCTGGTCGACCGGGCCGCCGCACCGGCCGAGCCGGTGAACCCGCAGCTGGTGCTCCAGGAGCTCTCGCCCCGGCTGCCCCGGACCACGGCGGTGGCGGTGGACGTCGGCTCGGTCGTCTACTGGTACGCGCGCCATCTGGAGCTGCCGCCGGGGATGAACGCGCAGCTCTGTGGCACGCTCGGCGCGATGGGCTGCGCGCTGCCGTACGCGGTGGCCGCCAAGCTCGCCGCACCGGACCAGCCGGTGGTCGCGCTGCTGGGCGACGGCGCCATGCAGCTCAACGGGCTGGCCGAGCTGATCACCGTGGCGCACCACTGGACCCGCTGGCAGGATCCGCGCCTGGTGGTGCTGGTGCTCAACAACCGCGACCAGTCCGGGCTCGCCGCCGGCCGGGAATCGGCGGGTGACCCTGCCCAGCGCCGCCCCGACGTGCCGTACGCCGGCTGGGCGCGGCTGCTCGGGCTGCACGGCGTACGGGTGGACCGGCCCGAGCTGGTCGGTGCCGCCTGGGACGAGGCGCTCGCCGCCGACCGCCCCTGCGTCGTGGAGGCGGTCGTCGACGCCGCCGTGCCGCTCGCGCCTCCCGAACCGGCGCTGGCCGACCTGCGGGGCCTCTTCGCCGACGGAGACGCCGCCCGCCGGCTCCGGGAGCAGGTCGACCGCCAACTCTCGGTCGCCGCGGACGACATCGTCTAGCCCCCCGCCCCACCCGCCCCCCATCCGCCCTCCACCCGGCGTGCGCCGTGGAGCGGCGTGCGGCGGCGTGTCTCCGGGGTCTCGGTACCGCTGCGCGGTCCCTTTGGAGCTGAGTCGCTTACGACATCGAAGTCGATGCGTTCACGACATCAGCTCTAAAGGCTGCCGACCCCGAACTCCGAACCCGGCGGATTCGCCGGCCCCAGGAAATCCGGCGCCGCGCCCGAGGTCCGGCCGGAGCCACCCTGCACCGCGCCCCTCCCAACGCCGTCCGGCAGCCGGTGGGAACGGGCGGGTACGGCGGTCGCCGGTCGATCGCGTACGGCCCGGACAGCCCTCCCGAGACGGACGGGAGACCGCCAACTGGCCGGTATCGGCGAAGTGCCCCCGATCAGCGGATTGGACCCGGCAGGTGGAGGAGGGCCCGTTTGAACCGCATCGGGACGGGAAGCCGGGCCGCGTGGTGAGCGAACGAGGCAAGGTGGGGCCGGTGCACAAGGTGCACGAGGGGCTCGTGGCGGCGGACGCCGGTCTGGCCGGCGACCGGGTCGTCACGGCCGGCAGCGCGGCCCGCGTCCTGGTCGCCGCCACGGCCCGCGCCCTACGTGGCACCGACTGTGCCGACCTGGGACATCAGGGCCCGGTGTCCCGCTTCCCGGGCGCCCCCGATCCCGTCCGTCGAGCCGCGATCACCCGGGCCGCCGGCCGGGTCGCCCTCACCCCCGCGCAGCTCGCCGACGTCGACGCGGAGCGGGTCGCGCGCTGGTTCGTCGACCAGTACCCCCGCCGCGAGTACCCGGGGGTCGTGCTCGGCTCGCCGCACGGCGCGGCGGCGCACCTGGCGGTCGCCCTCGGTGTGCCCTGGCTGCCCGCCGGCTTCGAGATGACCGTGCACTGGGCGCAGGGTGCGGTGGACCGCCCCGCCACCGCGCTGGAGCACGGCGCGACGCTCACCGCGCGGCTGCTCGACGGCAACGACGATCTGCACGTACGCCAGGTGCACTGCCCGGCGAGCCGCGGCGTGTTGGCGGGGGCGACGATCCTGCTCGCGGCCCGCTGGCGGACGCTTCCGGCCGCGTACCGGCGGTTCCTGGCCGACCGGCTGGCCCCGGGAGCGCCGGTGCTCCTGCTGCGAGACGCGCGGACGTGGCCGGTGGTGGAGGCGGGGCAGCGGCACAGCTTCCAGGTCGGCTGTCCCGGCAGCGGGCTCGACCCCGTCGACTTCCACCCGGACAGCCACGCCCTGCGGCAGGTGCTCCGCTCCGCGGGCGGGGACGCCGCCCGCTGGGAGCCGCCGGAGGTCTCCTCCCCGTCCGGGTACGCCGAGCACGGCGTGGAGTCCGGTTTCGAACTGAGCGCCCGGGACTGGGCCGGGCGTTCCGAACGAACCCTGCACCGGGTGCTCTTCCCTCGCCCGGAGGGGCTCAGCGCCGTGGTGGCGGACCTCTACCGCCGGTGGCTGCGCGCGGCGGGCAAGACCGGCGACCGGCTGGTGGTGGAGTGCGGACGGCTGCTCGACCCGTGGCAGGTGGTGCGGGCGGGGCTGGTGCCGTACTGGTGCGAGAACGCGACGAGGCGCAGCGTGGAGGAGGCCGAGTGGTGGCTCGCCGGCAGCGAGCCGTACAACTCCGTGGACGTGCTGCCCGAGCCGCCCGGCGTCCGCTCGCCCGCCCTGGCGGGGCTGCCGCAGTGGCTCGCGGTGGCCGGTTTCGGGCGGCGACGCCGGGCCCTGGACCGCGCCTCCGCGCGGGGCTACCCGGTCACCTCCGTACCCACCCGCCGGGCCACCGAGGTGCTACGGGCGCAGCCGTACGACCTGCCCGTGCCGCCCCCGTTGACCGTGGCGGAGACGTTGGCGGTCTTCCGCGACAGCGGCACCCACCAGGGGTTGCTCGTCTCTTGAGGCAAGCCCAGCGAAACATCCTCGCGAACCCGGGATCCCGTGATTGAGTACCTACGGAGCGGGAACATCGCTGGCTGCGACGGACTGATCACCTTGCGCAGTGTGATGTCGTCGCCCGCTGGCGTCCCAGTCACGTAACCCAACTCCGGCCCGGTGCGTGGTCCGACCACGCGCACGACCGGCTTTCCCGATCCGGGCGAGGGACCTTCCTGAGGGAGGCGCGGATGTTCGGACAGACCACCACAAGCACGCCACCACCGACCGAGCGGGGTCTGGAAGACCTCGACGCGGCCGCACTGGCCTATGCGGCGCGGATCGAGGGAGTGCCACCCGAACGGCGGCAGGAGGCTCGCGACGACCTCGTGCGGTTCGCCCTGCCGTTCGCTGGCCGGCTCGCGCGCCGTTACCGGGGCCGGGGGGAACCGCTGGAGGATCTGGAGCAGGTGGCCCGGCTGGGGCTGGTGAACGCCGTCGACCGGTACGACCCGGAACGGGGCTCCTTCACCGCGTACGCGGCTATCACCATCGTCGGTGAGATCAAGCGGCACTTCCGGGACCGGACCTGGGGCGTACACGTACCCCGCCGGCTACGCGACCTGATCCTCGAGGTCGGGCAGGCCACCGCGTCCCTGACCAGCGAGCTGTCCCGGGCCCCGACCGTCGCCGAGCTGGCCGCACGACTGGAGACGCCGGAGGAGGAGATCCTCGCCGCGTTGGAGTCGGCGGCCGGTTACAGCCCCGCCTCGCTCAACGCGCCCGTCGGTGGGGAGAGCTCGGCCGAGTTCGGTGACCTGGTCGGCGAGTCCGACAATGCGCTGGAATCCGTCGACGACCGGGTCACGGTCAGCGGGCTGCTGCACCGCCTGCCCTGGCGCGAGCGGCGGATCCTGGCGATGCGCTTCTACGGCAACCAGACCCAGGCGGAGATCGCCGCCCGGTTCGGCATCTCCCAGATGCACGTCTCCCGGCTGCTGTCCCGGGCGCTGACCTGGCTGCGTCAGGCGATGCTCGCCGACACTCCGCCGCCGTGGCAGAACGGCGCGGCCGAGACCGAGGCGAGCAAGCCGCGCATCTCGGTGTGGCAGAACGGCGACCGGGTGGTGGTCGAGGTCGGCGGCGACGTCGACCGGGACGGCGCCGACCAGCTGCGCCGGGCGATGCTGGAGGCGGTCACCGGCCAGCCGAGCGAGGTCGTCGTCGACCTGGTCGGCGCGGGCGGGGTGGACGCCGGTGGGATCGCCGCGCTGGTGGCCGGCCGGGAGGCGGCCGCCCGCACCGGTGTCCCGCTCCGGCTCACCCGGGTGCAGCCCGCGGTGCGCCGCTCGCTCACCGCCGCCGGCCTGCCACCGGCCCGCGACTGAGCGGCCCGTCCGGCCTCCACCGACCCGGTGCTGCGCGGTCTATCCGACTCGCGACCGCGCAGCCTGTCCTACTCGCGACCGCGCCGCCCGTCCGACTCGCGACCGTGCGGTCCGTCCGACCCGTGACCGCGCGGCCCGTCCGACCCGTGACCGCGAAGCCCGTCCGACCCGACCGCGAAGCCCGTCCGGACGTGTCGGGCAGCCGCAAGGGGCTCTCCTCGACGTCCGGCGTCGCGGAGAGCCCCTTGGTGTCGGCGCGGGCGCGCCCGTCACCGATCCGGCTGGTCGCCGTGGCTGCGCGGGTGGCGCCACTCGTCGTTCTCCTGCGGCGCCCGCTGCGCGCCCAGCGGATTGTCGTCCGGCTCGTCGGTCTCCTCGAAGCTCGGCCGGCGAACCTGCTCCGGATCCGGTACCTCCACCGGGCGGGCGCCGGACTGCGGCGCCGGCATGTACTCGTTGACCTCGTGCGTGCCGTGCGCGCCCTCGGCGGCGGGCGACTCGGGTACCTGCGTGACGTGCCGGAACTCTTCACGGAACTCCTGCGGCGGCCGGGTGGTGCGCTGCGGCAGGTCCCGGCCGAGGTCGGAGACGAGCGGGCCGTACTTGGCGTCGAACGCGGGTCGCTCGGAGCGGATCCGGGGCATCCGGTCGAAGTTGCGCAGCGGCGGGGGGCAGGTCGTGGCCCACTCCAGCGAGTTGCCGAACCCCCAGGGATCGTCCACCGTCACCTGCGACCCGTACCGCCAGGTCTTCCAGATGTTGTAGATGAAGAACAGGGTGGAGACGCCGAGCACGAACGACCCGAGGGTGGAGATCGTGTTCAGGACGGTGAATCCGTCCTCGGCCCGGTAGTCCGAGTAGCGCCGCGGCATGCCCTCGCTGCCCAGCCAGTGCTGGACGAGGAACGTGACGTGGAAGCCGACGAACATCGTCCAGAAGTGGACCTTGCCCAGCCGCTCGTCGAGCAGCCGCCCGGTCATCTTCGGGAACCAGAAGTACACGCCACCGAACGCGGCGAAGACGATGGTGCCGAAGAGGACGTAGTGGAAGTGGGCGACGACGAAGTAGGAGTCGGAGACGTGGAAGTCCACCGGCGGGCTGGCCAGCAGCACCCCGGTGAGCCCGCCCAGCAGGAAGGTCACCAGGAAGCCGACCGCGAAGAGCATCGGCGTCTCGAAGGTGAGCTGCCCCTTCCACATGGTGCCGATCCAGTTGAAGAACTTCACGCCGGTCGGCACGGCGATCAGATAGCTCAGGATGCTGAAGAAGGGCAGCAGCACCTGCCCGGTGGCGAACATGTGGTGCGCCCAGACGGTCATCGACAGCACGGTGATCGCGACGGTGGCGAGCACCAGACCCAGGTACCCGAAGATCGGTTTGCGGGAGAAGACGGGAATGATCTCGGTGATGATGCCGAAGAACGGCAGCGCCACGATGTAGACCTCGGGATGGCCGAAGAACCAGAACAGGTGCTGCCAGAGCATCGGACCGCCGGTCGCCGCGTCGAAGACGTGCGCGTTGAGCAGCCGGTCCGCGCCGAGCGCGAGCAGCGCCGCGGCGAGCAGCGGGAAGACCAGGATCACCAGCACACTGGTGAGCAGGATGTTCCAGGTGAAGATCGGCATCCGGAACATCGTCATCCCGGGTGCGCGCAGGGTCAGGATCGTGGTGATCATGTTGACCGCGCCGAGGATGGTGCCCAGCCCGGAGACGACCAGGCCGATGAGCCACATGTTCCCGCCGATGCCGGGGGAGTGCTCGATGTCGGAGAGGGGCGCGTAGGCGAACCAGCCGAAGTCGGCCGCGCCGCCCGGGACGAGGAAGCCCCCGACCACGATCGACCCGCCGAACAGGTAGAGCCAGTACGCGAGCGCGTTGAGCCGGGGGAACGAGACGTCGGGGGCGCCGATCTGGAGGGGTACGACGTAGTTGCCGAACGCGAAGACCAACGGGGTGGCGAAGAGCAGCAGCATGATCGTGCCGTGCATGGTGAAGAGCTGGTTGTACTGCTCGGGGGAGAGGAACTGCAGCCCGGGCCGGGCCAGCTCCCCTCGCATGAGCATCGCCATCACGCCGCCGATCACGTAGAAGGCGAACGACGTCGTGAGGTACATCAGGCCGATGAGCTTGGCGTCGGTGGTGCCGAGAAGTTTGATGATGGTGCTACCGCGGACCACTTCGCGGAACGAGCCGGGATAGCCGCCGAACTGTGCCGGCGCGAGGATCGCCGGTCCTCTGTCTCGGCCTGGCTCCGTCGTGACCCGCTTGGGCATGGCTTCACCCCGTCGTCGCGTAAGGGGACGGGCGTGCCTACCCCACCCCCTGCCCTATGAAACCAGGCTGAAGGGGCGTATCGGGTCAATTCGCGACGTCGGGTCCGAGGTTGCGTCAGGTCGCCGGCACCATCGCCCAGACGGCCTTGCCGTCCCCGGCCGGGACGCAGCCCCACCGCTTCGCCAGCTCACGCACGAGCAGCAGGCCCCGGCCACCCTCCGACCGCGCGTCCGGGACGCGCGTACGCACGGCCCGCCGGCTGCCGTCGACGACCGCGATGTGCAGATACGGCCGGCGTAGCGTCAGCGTGACCTGCATCGGGGTGCCGGCGTGCCGGACCACGTTGCCGACCAGCTCGCTGAGCACCACCGAGGCGGGCCCGGCGACCTCCGGCAGCTGCCACCGGGCGCAGGCGTCGACCACCAACTCGCGGGCCCGCCGGCACGCCTCGGCGACCGGTTCGAGCCGGGCCCGCAGCCGGGGTGCGGCGGCTTCCCCGGCCGCCCGGGTCGCCTCGGCGCAGTCCCGCCGCACCGGCAACACCCGGCACGCGGTCGTCTCGGCCAGCCAGCGCGTGGTGTTCGGGGGCGGGGCGCAGAGCACCACGGGTACGGCCGGCCACTCCTCGGCCCGGCGGAACGTCGCGGCGAAGACGGCGAGCGCCAACCGGTCCCGTACGGCCACCGCGCCCAGGTCGACCACGAGCGCGTCGGGCTGGGCGGCCAGGCAGGCGTCCAGCCGGCGGTACACCGACCGCATCGTCGCCAGGTCGAGAGTCCCGGCGAGCCGGACGACGGTGACCGGCGATTCGTCGTGCACCTCGCAGGTGATCCGGCTCGACATCTGGCCCCAAGCCTTTCGCGTCTCATCGGTGGGACTCAGGAAATACCCTCGGCCCGAATCGACGAAACCGTCGACGCCGTCACCCCGGCGCTCGCCGGGCCGCCGTCACCCCGGCGCTCGCCGTGCCGTCGACAGGCCGAGCGCGACCATGCCGAGGCCGAGACCCAGATGCAGCCAGTTGTCGGCGTCGTTGAGCGGGAGGAAGTTCGCCCCACTGCCGGCGTCCATCACCACGCCGTAGAGCCACAGCACGAGGTAGACGGCCCCGCCGCCGACGAGGTAGGCCCGGGCCCGGGTGACCGTCCGCGAGAGCACCAGCCCGGCCACCCCGAACGCGAGGTGGACGAGGTTGTGCAGCACCGACACCTGGAACGTGTCGAAGAGCGCGGCCCCCGAGTGGTGCCCGGCGAAGCGCAGCTCGTCGTAGGGGTTGGTGACACCCGGTATGAAGCCGAGCACCCCGATGACGACGAAGACGACAGCCACCACGCCGGCGGCCCGGCGTACCGGCGCCTTGCCGTCGGCCGGATTGGGTCGGGCTCGGGAGTGCGCCAGCGGTCCGATCACCGACGCCTCCTCCCGCCACCGCCCTCGGCCAGCCGCGGCTACCCGCGAACCGGCCGCCCAAACCGAGGGCCGGGGGCGGGCCGGACGGGCCCCCGGCTCCGCCGTCGATCGGGGATCCGCCGCGGTCCGGGTCAGGCCGGCTGCAGGTCGGCGGCCGGGGTCAGGTGCCGGACCCGTTCGTAGAGCGCGAGGTACCGCTCGGCCATCACGGCCGGGGTGAAGCGGGCCGCCGCCTCCCGGCGACACTCGTCCGGGTCGAGCAGGCCGGCGGCGAGCACCAGCTCACCCAGCTCCTCCTCGTCGGTGGTGAGCAGCCCCGTACGGCCGTGCTCGACGAGCTCGGGCAGGCAGCCCCGCGCGGTGGCGACCACGGGGGTGCCCAACGCCAGCGCCTCGACCACCGCGGTGCCGCCGGGCTCCTCCCACCGCAGCGGGAAGAGCGCCGCGCGGGCCCCGGCGAGCAGGTCGTCGCGCTCCCGTCCGGCGACCGTCCCGACCCAGCGGACCATCTCCCCGTCCAGGTACGGCGCGACCTCGTCGTGGAAGAAGCGCACGTCCGGGTTCTGCCGGGCCTCCGCACCGGCGGCGGCGAGGTCCTCCGGCCGGTGGTACGGCCCCACCGGTCCGGCCAGCACCAGCGGGAAACCCACCTGCCGGGCCAGCCGCGCGCCCAGGTCCTGCCCCTTGCCCGGGTTGATCCGGCCGAGCACCACCACGTGCTCGCCCTTCTCCGGCCGGGACCGGCGCTCCGCTCCCACCGCGAGCGGGGTGGAGAGGTGCACGTGCCCCACCGAGTGGTCCCGCAGGGCGCGGGGGGCGCGGGCCAGCTGCGACGCGGAGACCCCGTTGACCCGGACCCGGTCCCCGCCGTCCAGGTTGCCGTAGAGGGCGGGATGCTTGGCCAGGTCCCAGTGCAGGGTGTGCAGCGCCGGCGGCCCGTCCGGGCCCATGGCGGTCAGGGTGGCCAACCCCACCGCCTCGACGTGGTCGTGCACCAGGTCGATGTCGTCGCGGGCGCGCAGCTCTCGGACCACCCCGGCCAGGTGCGCCTGGGCGACGCCGCACACCTGGTTGTACGGCCGTTGCAGGGCGCCGAACTGCCCGTCGGGAAAGACCGACACCAGCTCGTCGACCGGCAGGGTGCTCTCGCCGACCGAGGCGAGCACCACCCGGACACCGAGGCGGCGCAGCTCCGGCACCAGGGTCGCGATCACGTTCTCGATGCCGCCGTAGCCGGACGGCGGGACGGAGAGCCACGGACCGGCGTTCATCAGGACGGTGAGGCTCATCAGGCCCGGCCCCTCTCCCGGGCGACGGCACCGGCCGCGGCCGGAACACCGATCGACGTGCCGCGCGGAACACCGATCGACGTGCCGCGCGGGACACCGATCGACGTGCCGCGCGGGACACCGGAGACCCTGCGACGGCCGCGCCGAACCGGCCCGGCGGTCACGCCGCCGCCACCCGTCGGCCCGGCAGCCGGTCCTGCAGCTCCGCCAGGGGCGGCCGCTCCTGGACGGAGACGTCGCTGACCACGATCTCCCGCTCCAGGTTCGGCAGCCCCTCCGAGCCGCCCCGGCGGAACTGGGTCAGCAGCGGGGTCGGGTCGACGCCCGGGGCCGCCCAGCCCCGCCGCTGCAGCCGGGACCAGACGGTCAGCAGGATCTGCGCGGACATCCGGCCCAGCGCCGCCGTGTCCTGGTGCCGGTGCTTGCGCTCGCCGAGGTCGATCTGCGCCAGCGCATCGAGCCCCACCAGCTCCAGCAGGTCGATGAGCATCGCCGTCTCCACCCCGTAACCGGAGACGAAGGGCACCTGGGCCAGCACGTCGCGCCGGCCCGCGTACTCACCGGCGAGGGGCTGCACGAAGCCCGCCAGCTCCGGCCAGAAGAGGTTCAGCAGCGGCCGGGCCATCAGCTCCGTCACCCGCCCACCGCCGTCGGGCTCCACGCTCGTCGTACCGACCAGGGGGCGGTGGTAGAAGCCCTTGACGAAGTCAACCGAGGAGTCGGTGAGCAGCGGGCCGAGCAGCCCGGTCACGAAGTGCGGACGGAACTCCCGCAGGTCGGCGTCGACGAAGGCCACCACGTCACCCCCCGCGGCGGCGAGACCCGCCCAGAGCGCGTCGCCCTTGCCGGCGAGGCGGGGCAGCCCGCGGGTCATCTCGTCCTGACCGACCACCTCCGCGCCCGCGGCCCGGGCCACCTGCGCGGTCCGGTCGGTGGACCGGGAGTCCACCACGATGAGCTCGTCGACCAGGGCGACCCGGTCCACCAGGTGTTCACGGATCGTCGACACGATCGCGCCGACGGTCGCCTCCTCGTTGCGCGCGGGCAGCACCACACTCACGCGGGTCTCGCCCTTGGCCCGCAGCAGACGCCGGGCGTTCCAGTCGGCCGCCGAGGTGGTGCGGTAGGTGGCCCAGGCCTCCACCACCGGTGAGACGCTCGAATCAGTCTGCCGCACGGGCACCCCCCAGATCGTGGCGAGAACGAACGTCCTTTTTCCCACCGCCGGCCTCGCGCTAACCAATCATGCCCAACAGCGGGATCGCGACGTTCCTGCCGGGGACCACGCGCGGTGGACGTTTGACCGAACGGCCGCGCGGGGAGTGCTTGCCGCACAACGTGCGGGATCGGGCGGAGAGGCGGGGCCATGGACAGGTGCCGGGTGGGGTTGGTCGGGGCCGGCGGGGTGGCGCAGCGTCACGCCCGGGTACTGGCCGGGTTCGACGACACGGAGTTGATCGGGGTGACGGACGTACGGCCCGCCGCGGCCGCCGCGCTCGCCGGCCTGCACGGCAGCCGGACCTACCCCGACGTCGAGGCTCTCCTCGCGGCCCGGCCGGACGCCGTGTACGTCTGCGTGCCGCCGTTCGCGCACGGCGCGGTCGAGGGGGCCGTGGTCGCCGCCGGGGTGCCGATGTTCGTGGAGAAGCCGGTCGCCGTGGACCTGGTCACCGCCGAGCGGATCGCCGGCCTGGTCGCCCGGCGCGGGCTGCTCACCGCGGTCGGCCACCACTGGCGGTACCTGCCGGTGGTGCAGCACGCCCGGGACCTGCTCGCCGGCCGTACCGTCCGGATGGTCTCCGGCGCCTGGTGGGACAAGGTTCCACCGGTCGAGTGGTGGAGCCGGCGGGACCGCTCCGGCGGCCAGGTGGTGGAGCAGGCCGCCCACGTGCTGGACCTGATCCGGCTGCTGGTCGGCGAGGCCACCGAGGTGACCGCGTACGGCGACGGCGCCCCACCACCGGTCGACGGGGCGGACGTCGACTCGGTGACCGCCGCCACCCTGCGCTTCGCCGGGGGCGCCGTGGGCACCCTCAGCGCCGCCTGCGTGCTCGGCTGGAAGCACCGGGCCGGGCTGGAGATCCTCGCCGACGGTCTGGCGTTGACGCTGACCGAGGAGGGGCTGCTGGTCTGCGACGCCGACGGGGAGCGCCGGCTGCCCGCCGACCCGGAGACCGCCCGGACGGCCGTCGACCGGGCCTTCGTCGACGCGGTCCGCGGCATCGGCGACGACGTGCGCGTGCCGTACGCGGAGGCGCTCGCCACCCACCGGCTCGCGCTGGCGGTGGCCGACTCGGCCCGCACCGGCCGGCCGGTACGCCTCGACGCGCCGGCCACGACGACGCTGGAGAGCGCCGGGGTGACCGTCGATGCGTGACCGGGTGGTGGTGGTCGAGGCGCCCGGTCGGGTGGGCCTCGTCGAGCAGGACCCCGCGCCGCTGCGCCCGGGCACGTTCCGGGTGCGGACGCTGTTCAGCGGGGTCTCCGCGGGCACCGAGCTCAGCTACGTCAAGGGCACGAACCCCTACCTCAACGTCACCTGGGACGCCGACCTCGGCCTGTTCCGGCCGGGCGAGCCGAGCACCCCGTACCCGGTGACCCGGCTGGGCTACATGCAGGTGGGCCGGGTGGTGGAGAGCGCGACCCCCGCCGTCGCCGAGGGCTCGGTCGGTGCGATGACCTACGGCCACCGCACCGGCTGGGTCGCCGACCCGCTCGCCGAGCGTTTCGTGCCGCTCCCCGCCGACCTGGACCCGCTGCTCGGCGTCTACGTGGCGCACATGGGTCCGATCTGCGCCAACGGGCTGCTGCACGCCGCGGCCGAGCTGCACGGCAGCGACGTGCGCTCCCTCGGGGACGGGGTCCGCGGACGGCGCGTGGCGGTCGTCGGCGGCGGCGTGGTGGGCCTGCTCACCGCCCTGCTCGCCCGGCGCCACGGCGCCGCCTCGGTGGTGGTGCTGGACCCGACGCCGCAGCGCCGCCAGGCCGCCGAGGCGCTCGGGCTGGAGACCCTCGACCCGGACGCCGACGATCCGGCCGTGGTGCTCAAGACCCGCTGGGCGCACACGGCCGGCGACCGCGGCGCCGACGTCGTGTTCCAGTGCCGGGGACAGGCCTGGGCGCTGAACCTGGCGCTGCGCCTGCTCCGCCCGCAGGGCGCCGTGATCGACCTGGCCTTCTACCAGGGTGGGGCGGAGAGCGTTCGGCTCGGCGAGGAATTTCACCACAACGGCCTCTCCGTCCGGTGCGCCCAGATCGGCCGGGTCCCCCGTGGGCTGGGCTCGGTCTGGGACCGGGAGCGCCTCTCGGCGGAGACGATCGACCTGCTGCGCGGGGACGGCGACGTGATCCGCAAGCACCTCGTCACGGCGGTGGTGCCGTTCGACGACGCCCCTGCTCTGTTGACCGATCTCGCCGAGCGCCGCAGGCGGGAGCTGCAGGTCGTCCTCGCGGTGTGACCGACCGGTCACCGCGCGGATGCGACATGCCGCCCGGGCGGGACGCGGAAGCCCCCCGGGTTCGCGTACCGTTGCCGCTCATGGGTGTCTCGCAACGGTTCAAGAGCAGGTTCCGGCGGTTCCTCCAGCGCCCGGGGACGACGGTGGACCTCGCTCCGCTGGAGAAGCTGCTGCCGGCGATCGAGGCGCGCGAGGGGGACCTCCGCGCGCTTGACGACGCCGAGCTCACCGAGGCCGCCGGCCAGGCCGCGGGCTATGAGGAGATCTGCGCGATCGGCCGGGAGGCCGCCCGTCGTGGGCTCGACCAGCGCCCGTACGACGTCCAGCTGCTCGGCGCGATGGCGCTGCTCTCCGGCAAGGTCGCCGAGATGGCCACCGGTGAGGGCAAGACGCTCACCGCGACCGTGGCCGCCTACGGGCACGTGCGGATCGGCAACGGGCCGGTGCACGTGCTCACCGTCAACGACTATCTGGCCCGCCGCGACGCCCAGTGGATGGAGCCGGTCTACACCCTGCTCGGCCTCACCGTGGGCTGGGTGAACGAGGCCTCCACGCCGCAGGAGCGGCGCGAGGCGTACGCCTGTGACGTCACGTACGTCTCGGTCAGTGAGGCGGGCTTCGACTACCTGCGCGACCAGCTCGTCACCGACATCGAAGACCGCGTCCAGCGGCCGCTCTCCACCGCGATCGTCGACGAGGCCGACTCGATCCTGATCGACGAGGCGCGGGTGCCGATGGTGCTCGCCGGCGCGGTCCCCGGCGAGCAGGACCCGGTGCACGCCGCCGCCGCGCTGGTGCGCGGGCTGCGCAAGGGGCGGCACTACACGGTCGCCGAGGACGGCCGCAGCGTCGCGTTCACCTCGGCCGGGCTCGCCGCCGTCGAGGCCAAGCTCGGCATCGACCTCTACGACGAGCAGCATGTCGAGCAGCTCTCCGCCGTGAACGTCGCCCTGCACGCGCACGCGCTGCTGCACCGCGACGTGGACTACATCGTCCGGGAGGGCTCGGTCGAGCTGATCGACGAGATGCGCGGCCGGGTGGCCCAGCGCCGGCGCTGGCCGGACGGGCTGCAGGCGGCGGTCGAGGCCAAGGAGGGGCTGGACGCCACGGCCGAGGGCGAGGT
Source organism: Micromonospora musae (assembly GCF_003626635.1). Taxonomy (GTDB): domain Bacteria; phylum Actinomycetota; class Actinomycetes; order Mycobacteriales; family Micromonosporaceae; genus Micromonospora; species Micromonospora musae. The sequence continues at coordinate 37,320 of NZ_RAZT01000001.1, forward strand.
GCTCGGCACCATCGCCGTCCAGGCGTACATCGCGCTCTACCCGAAGGTCTGCGGCATGACCGCGACGGCGGTCCTCGTCGGCGACCAGCTGCGCGAGTTCTTCGATCTCGAGGTGGCGGTGATCCCGCCGAACACCCCGTGCATCCGCCAGGACGAGCCGGACCGCATCTACGCCACCCGGGCGGAGAAGGAGGAGGCGTTGATCGACGAGATCAAGCGCTGCCACTCCGCCGGCCGGCCGGTGCTGGTCGGCACCCTCGACGTGAAGGAGTCCGAGCAGCTCGCCGCGGGCCTGCACGCCGCCGGCGTGTCGTGCGTCGTGCTGAACGCCAAGAACGACGACGAGGAGGCGGCGATCATCGCCGAGGCCGGCGCGCACGGCGCGGTGACCGTCTCCACCCAGATGGCCGGTCGTGGTGTGGACATCCGGCTCGGCGGCAGCGACCAGGCCGACCGGCTGCAGGTGTCCGAGCTGGGCGGCCTGTACGTGATCGGCAGCGGCCGGCACGACAGCCGCCGGGTCGATGACCAGCTGCGCGGCCGGGCCGGTCGGCAGGGCGACCCCGGTGGGTCGGTCTTCTTCGTCAGTCTCGAGGACGACCTGGTCGTCCGGCACGCCGCCGACGCGGTCCCGCCGTCGCCCCGGATGAACGCCGACGGTCTGGTCACCGACGACCAGGTCGACTACGCCGTCGAGCACGCCCAGCGGGTCGCCGAAGGCGTCAACCACGAGATCCACCGCAACACCTGGCGCTACAGCGTGGTGATCGAGCAGCAGCGTAAGGCGCTCGCCGAGCGGCGGGAACGTCTGCTCACCAGCGACGTGGCCGCCCTCATGCTGCTCGACAAGATGCCCGAGAAGGCCGGCGAGATGGACGAGGACCTGCTCGCCAAGGTGGCCCGCTCGATCGCGCTCTACCACCTCGACCGGCTCTGGGCGGCGCACCTCGCCGAACTCTCCGAGGTGCGCGAGGGCGTGCACCTGCGGGCGCTGGGCCGGTTGGATCCGCTGGACGAGTTCCACCGGGCCGCCGTGCCGGCCTTCAACGAGCTGGTCCCGGAGATCGAGGCGCGTACGCTCGCGACCTTCACCGAGACCGAATTCGATGAGGATTGGGAGCCGGACGAGGCCGAGCTGACCCGGCCGAGCGCCACCTGGACGTACCTCGTGCACGACAACCCGTTCGGCTCGGAGCTGGACCGGCTGATCGCCTCGGTGGGGCGTCGGCTCACCGGCGCCTCCCGCTGACGTTCCCAGGGCACCGGCCGGCGCCGGCACCGCCGGCCGGACCTGGGCTTCAGCCCGTTTCGACCCGGGTGACGCCGGGTAGTAGGGCGGGTCCGAAGACTCGGGAGAGAAGCAGACATGACACAGGTGATGGCACCGGCCGGGCGTGCCGTGACAGGCCGCGGGGCGGGGGCTGCACGCCCGTGAACCTCGACACCGACCAGCCGGCGGTGCCCACCGTCGGCGTGCTGGAGACAGCCGCGCTGCTGCGGGAACTCACCGCCGGCCTTATCGCGGTGACCGATTTCGATGATGCGCTGACCGCGCTGGTCCGGATCACCCGGGACGCGGTGGCCGGGGTGAGCTTCTCCGGCTTCACCGTCCTGCGGGCCGGCCAGCCGGCCGGGGCGGCGGCCTCCGATCCGACCCTGGCCGGCCTCGACGACCTCCGGTACGGCCCCGACTCGCCGGCAATGGACGCGATCCGCCGCCGGGAGATGGTGCTGTCGGAGAACCTCGGGCGTGAGCGGCGCTGGCCGGACTGGACGCCCCGCGCGGTCGACCTCGGCGTGTACGGGGTGATCTCCGCTCCGCTCGACGTCGACGACCAGGTGCTCGGCGCGATCAACCTGTACGCCGGCGAGTCCGACGTGCTCACCACCGGGCACCAGCTCACCGCGATGCTGCTCGCGGAGCACGCCGGCCTGCTGCTGGCCGCCGTCCGGGACCGGGCCCGCCAGCTCGAGGTCGCCGACGAGCGCGACTCCTCCCTGCTCGACGGCGGGGTCGTCGGGCAGGCCATCGGGGTGATCATGACTCAGCGTGGCTGCCCGGCCGAGGAGGCGCTCGAGGTGCTGCGCAGCGCCGCGGCCTCGCTGGACATCCCGCTACGGGAAGTGGCGCAGCGGCTGGTCCGGACGGTCTCCCGCGCCCGGGACAACTGAGCCGCTTCGCACCCTCCTCCCACCGCGCGTCGTTTCACCCCGCGTGCGCCCGGGTAGCACTCTGGGTTCACGCGCCGCGAACCCGGGGAGGGAACGATGCAGAGCCGGCTGCGGGTCCAGGGGCACCCGATCCAACCGATGCTGGTGACGTTCCCGTACGGGCTCTTCGCCACCGCCGTCATCTTCGACCTGGCCGACGTGCTGGGCGGGCCGGCGTTCCTCGGCGAGGTCGGCTACTGGAGCGCGGTGGCCGCCCTGGTCGCCGCCGCGCTCGCGGCGGTGGCCGGCATGGTCGACCTGTGGGACGTGCCCGGCGACCGGACCCGGCGCACCGCCATCGCCTTCAACCTGGTGAACCTGGCGATGGCCGGGTTGTTCCTGCTCGTCTGCCTGATCCGGGCGGACGCCCCGCAGAACGGCGCGTCATCCGTGCTGCTCGGCACCGAGCTGGTGGCGCTCGGCATCGGCGTGGTGGGGGTACGCCTCGGCGCCCGGCTGGTGCGCCGGTTCGACGAGGGACGGGCCGAGGCCACCACCTTCGACGCCCTGGGCGCGGTGACCGGAACGGCTCCGGAGATCGTCCGTCCCAGCCCGGAGGTCGGCACACCCTGACCCGCCGGTCCGAGGCCCGCCGCCCCTGACCGGGCGGGCTGCGTCAGTGGGCGTCGGTCCGGTGCGCGGCCAGCACGTCCTGGCCGAAGTCGCTGCCCGGGCGGCGCAGCACGGTGTGCGCGTGGTTGCCGTCGTCGGAGGTGTTGTCGTACTCGATCAGCAGGTCGTCGCCCTGGACCCGGTAGTAGTGCCGCTGGCCGGTGCCGGTCGGGCCGGCCCAGGCGAAGTGCAGCTCGCGGCCGTCGAGCCGGCGCTCCTCGCGGACCGCCAGCTCCGGTGGGAGCCGATCCAGGTAGACGGCGAGCAGCTGCTCCAGCAGCGCCCGTCCGGTCGGCCCGAGCCGGTCCGCCGGCACGCCGAGCGGCTCCAGCGGGCCGTCGACCCGGGGCCGGGTGGCGCTGATGATGTCGTCGGGCGCCCGGTCGGCGATGATCGCCGCGTCGCGGGCCGCCGGGCCCATCGCTTCCAGCAACGCCCGCGCCAGGTCCTCCTCGACGCCGAGCGGGCGGGAGACCGGGTGCCCGGCGTGGCGTACGGCCGCCGGGTTCGCGCCGAAGAAGATCGGCGCGGGGGAGACCTGACCGTCCACCACGGTCATGCTGACCGAGAGGTGGTGCCCCTCGATCCGCCACGCCCAGCGGTCGTCGCGCTCCGGGTCACCGAAGATCGCCACCCAGTAGTCGCCGCTGTGCCGGCCCAGCCGCCAGCCCTCGGCCCGGTCGAGCACCTCCTCGAGCGCGACGATCGCCATCGCCTGGGCGTACGCGGCGGGGCTCAGCGCGGTGGCCAGCAGCCGGTGCGCGGCCTTGCGCCCGGCGCGGTCGAGGTCGTCCAGGCACACCCCAGGCCGGGGCCGGGGGCGGTACTCCAGCCAGCGCCGGGCGCCGGTGTCGTCGAAGCGGTAGGAGACGCCGGCCCTCGCCGGCTCGTCGAGCGCCGACAGCAGCGCGCCGGCCGCCGCTCGCATCTGCTCGGGTAGCGGATCTTCCACCGCCCCTGTATACCCGGGCCCGGTCACGGCCCGCTCGCGGACACCCCGCCCTTGCCGGCATCGAGGTCGCCGCGGATGCCGGTCCGGGCCGGGTCGAAGATCCCGGCGCGCTTGATACGGTCTGCGGCGTTTGGGGGAGGACGATGGACGAGACGGTCTACGTGGGCAACGCCGGGGCCGACGGCGCCACCAACGGCGGCTGGCTGCTCGGGCACTTCATGCCGAAGGGCGAGGTCCGGCACAGCACCGACGTCGAGATCAAGTGGGGGGTGCATCCGCCGGGGGAGACCCGGGCCCGGTGGGCGACCGGAGAGCAGCGTACGGCTCTGCTGGTGCTGGTCAGCGGTCGTTTCCGGGTCGAGTTGCGCGATCGTACGGTGGTGCTCGGCGCACCCGGTGACTACGTCGTGTGGGGTCCCGGGGTCGACCATTCCTGGTTCGCCGAGCAGGAGTCCGTGGTGCTCACCGTCCGCTGGCCCTCCGTGCCGGGCTACCGGGTGGAGCCGCCCGTCCTGCGCTGACCGGCCCTCGTCGTGAGAGGTGCTGTCTCAGCATTCGAAATACCTACTAAACCTATAGGTTTTCCCGACTAGAGTTCGAGGTGGCCGTACCGCCGGACCCGTGAGGACGCCATGAGCCGCCGCTCCGAACCCGACCCGCTCGCCGTCGCCGCCCGGTGGGCGGCCGAACCGGCCGGCTGGCCGGTGCCGCTGCGCTTCGACCCCGTGCAGCGCTGGTACGCCCGGCTCGCCGCGGACGCCGACCACGAGGTGTGGGCGCTGAGCTGGCTGCCCGGGCAGGGCACCGACCTGCACGACCACGGCGGGTCGGCGGGCGCCTTGCTCGTCGTGGCGGGTGTGCTCACCGAGGAGACGGTCGCCGGCGGGCGGCTGCGCCCGCACCGGCTCCCCGCCGGCTCCGCTCGCCGCTTCGGCTCCCGGCACGTGCACGCCGTGACCAACCGGGGTGACGTTCCGGCCGTCAGCGTGCACGTCTACCGGCCCGCGCTGCGCCGGATGACCCGCTACCACCTCACCGGCGGCCGGCTGCGGGTCGCCGAGGTGGCCGAGGCGGGCGTGGCCTGGTGATCCCGGTCTGCTCTCGGGCCGGCACCGACGCCGGTGCGCGGCACGCCCAGTCACACCTTCGGCGCCCCCGCCTCGCGTCCGCCGGTCCGTCCTCGTCGGAAGGAACCCTCGTGCACCAGCCCCGCACCACCGACTCGCCCGCTCCGGTTCCCCCGCCGGGCTCCCGAGGAATCGACGAGATCCTGGCCGCCGCCCGAGCCCGGCTCGACCGTCTCGATCCCGAGCGGGCACACCTGGCTTACCGGGCGGGCGCCCTGCTGGTCGACATCCGGCCGGCCGCGCAGCGCGCCGCGCACGGCACCGTCCCGGGCTCCCTCGCCGTGGAGCGCAACGTCCTCGAGTGGCGCTTCGACCCGCGCTGTCCCGCCCGGCTGCCCCAGGCCGTCGGCTACGACCTGCCGGTGGTGATCCTCTGTCAGGAGGGTTACACCTCCTCGTTGGCCGCCGCCGCGCTGAAGGACCTCGGGCTCTGGCGCGCCACCGACGTGGTGGGCGGCTTCGCCGCCTGGCGCATTGCCGGCCTGCCGGCCCTCGGCCCGACCCCGCTGCCGGCGTCGCCGCTCCCGATGGCCGCCGGTGTGGCCCGCCGCTGACGCCCATCGCGACTGTCGCTCCTCTTGGGAGCGTGCCCAGGTGGAGCTGGCCCACCTCTCCGGCCGCCGGTGACCGAATGTGAACCCGGTGGGGACCCCCTGTATCGGGTCATCCGGGCGACTCTGCTGTAATCATCAAACCTCGTACGCAGAGCGAGCATTCGGCTCCGATGTGTTCGTCAAATGTCACATTCATGCAACGTAGCGGCCTCTTGACCCTCGCACGGGTGCCGGGAAGCATCGATGAAGCGGCGTCCCGGGCCGTGGGGAGATCTCCCGACCAGCCAAGGAGGACCATGTCGGTCAGCCCCGCCTCGTCGCGCGCCGGATGGCATACGGCCCAACCCGTGGTACCCGGCCGGCCTCCCGGCGGTCAACGCCGCCCGGCGAACACGCCCGCGCCGGTGCTCACCGTCACCCTCTCCATCCCGCTGACGTGCGAGGAGTCGCTGACCCCGCCGGCCCGCCGACTGCTCGACGCCGCCCGCGAGCTGATCGAGCGGGGCGAATGCACCGTGACCCTGCCCGCCCCCACCACCGAGCGGCGAGTCGACGTACCGGCCAACCGGGCGGCGTCCCGCTCGCTCGCCGCCGCCCCCGCCCTGCACATCCTCGCCTCGTCCCGTTCGGTGCTGCGCGACGGCGAGCCGCTGCCGCTGACCCGGCTCGAATTCGACCTGCTGCTGCACCTCGTCGCCCACCCGCGCCGCGTCTTCACCCGGCTGCAACTGCTCAACGCCGTCTGGGGCTACGAGCACGCCGGCGTACGCACCGTCGACGTGCACGTACGCCGGTTGCGCGGCAAGGTCGGCGTCGACGTTCCACTGGTCACCACGGTCTACGGCGTCGGCTACCGGCTCGCCGACGACGCCCGGGTCACCCTCGACCGCAGCGGCTGACCGCCACCACCGCCAGGCAGGATGGTGGCGTGCGCATCCGCCCCATCTCGCCCGAGCGACTCGTCACCGAGCTGGCCGACCGGCTCGCCGCGCAGGCCGACACCGCACCGCCCGGCCGGCTGCGGGTGGGCGTTGACGGTCCGGGCGCCGCGCGACCGGAGGAACTCGCCGCCGCGCTCGTCGACCCGCTGCGCGCGCGGGGTCGCCCGGTGCTGCACGTACGCGCCGAGAACTTCCTGCGGCCCGCCTCCGTCCGGCTCGAACACGGTCGGAGGAACCCGGACGCCTACTACGAGGGCTGGACGGACGAGGCCGGGCTACGCCGGGAGGTGCTCGACCCGGCCGGGCCGGGCGGCTCCGGCCGTCTGCTGCCGTCGCTCTGGGACGCCACCGCCGACCGCGCCAGCCGGGCGGCGTACGTCGAACTGCCACCCGGCGGCGTCGTGCTGCTCAGCGGTCCGCTGCTGCTCGGGGGCGGCCTGCCCCTCGACGTCACCGTCCACCTGCTGCTCTCCCCGGCGGCCCTGCACCGACGCACCGACGCCGACCAGCAGTGGACGCTGCCGGCCTTCGACAGGTACGCCGCCGAAGTCGCCCCGGCCTCCTTCGCCGACGTCGTGGTACGCGTCGACGACCCCCGTCACCCCGCCCTCGTCGAGTACGCGGCACCCGCCTGAAAAACCGGTGCCCGAACGACCTCGCCTGACCGGAAAATCCCCGGTTTGATCGCCGGATCCGGTGGGTATTCGCCCGGCTCACAGCGCACGGGTGATCGCCCGTGCACCGGACGCGACCGTGACCGGGGCCGCCGCGCGCCGGGCCCCCGGTTGACCAGAGGCAGGAAAGGCAGGCAGCGATGCTCGTCCACGACACGGTAGGAACGGGCCGAACCGAGGCGGAGACCGGGAAGATCCGGCAGTCCCTCCAATCGCGCTACGACGAGCTGTCCGCGGAGTACGAGCAGGCGGTGCTGCAGAGTCAGGTACTGCGGCTGGTCGAGGTCGGCGACACCGCCGGCGACGACCAGGCCGACAGCGGAACCAAGACCGCCGAGCGGGACACCGCGCAGTCGTTGCTGCGTACGATCCTCGACCGCCGCGCCCAGTACGAGCACGCCCTCGCCCGGCTCGAAGAGGGCACCTACGGTTTCTGCGAAGGCTGCACGGCGCCGATTCCCGTGGAGCGGCTGGAGATCTTCCCCTCCGCCACCACCTGCGTCACCTGCAAGCAGACCCGCGAGCGGCGGGCGGCCTGACCGCAGCGTCCGGTTGCCGGTCGGTCCGGAACGCGGTGAACTCCACAGATGGGTGACATCCTGGTGGGCACCGCCTCCTGGACCGACCGGACGCTGCTGGACTCCGGCTGGTATCCGCAGACCGCCGACACGCCGGAGAAGCGGCTCGCGTACTACGCCCGGCAGTTCCCGCTGGTCGAGGTGGACGCCACCTACTACTCACCGCCCGCGGAGCGGACCGCGCGGCTCTGGGCCGAGCGCACCCCGGCCGGCTTCACCTTCAACGTCAAGGCGTTCAGCCTGCTGACCCGACATCCGACCCGGGTCAACGCCCTCTACAAGGACCTGCGACCGGAGACCGAGAAGCGCAACGTCTACCCCGACGACCTCGCCCCGCAGGCGTACGAGGAGGTGTGGACGCGTTTCCTCTCGGCGCTCGACCCGCTCGTCGAGGTGGGGAAGCTCGGCGCGCTGCTGTTCCAGTTCCCACCCTGGTTCACCATCAAGCGGGACAACAAGCAGTACCTGCTGGAGGTCGCGAAGCGCTGCTCTCCGCTGCGGCCGGTGTACGAGTTCCGGCACGCCTCCTGGTTCGACGGCGACAACCGGGACGAGACGGTGGAGTTCCTGCGCAAGCACCGCCTGCCGTACGTCTGCGTCGACATGCCCCAGGGGCACCGCTCCTCGGTGCCGCCGGTGCTGGCGGCGACCGCCGACCTCGCGGTGGTGCGGTTCCACGGGCACAGCGACAAGTGGACGAGCACCGACATCCACGAGAAGTTCGGCTACCACTACTCCGACCGGGAGTTGCGCGACTGGGCGCCGAAGCTGCGCGAGCTGGCCGACTCCGCCCAGCGGACCCACGTGCTCATGAACAACTGTTATCGGGACTACGCGCAGACCAACGCGGCCACCCTCGCCGGCCTGCTCGGGGCGGAGTGACGCCGGCCGCCCAGCCGGGTCACCCGCGAAGGGTGAGGACGAGTCACCCGGGCGCGGGACACCGTGGAGGCTGCGTGCGGTCGGTGCGGCGACCGGCGCACCACGAGGAGGTGACCGGCAATGACGGCTCGGGTGGTGATGGATCCGCGACGCGGGGCCGTGCTGCACGTGGTCGGTGGGTCGCGTGACACGCGCGCAGCCCGGCAGGCGGGTCGACGGAGCCCCCTTCGGGCCCGGCCCGGCCCGGCGGGGCCGCCGCGGCGCGACGACGATCGACGCTGGGTCAACGACGAACGGGGGTGGGAAGATGGCTGAGCAGTTCATATCTGCGGTCGAGTCCTCGCTGGACAAGACGAACCTGATCCTGAAGGACATCGAGAGCGCCTACGGCTGGCCCAAGGAGCAGCGCAACCAGTCCTATGCCGCGTTGCGCACCGTGCTGCACCTGCTGCGGGACCGGATGCCGGTGCAGGAGAGCGTCGAGTTCGCGCAGCAACTGCCGATCCTCGTCCGGGGCATCTACTTCGACGGGTGGAAGCCGTCCGACGTACCGGTGAAGTTGAACCGGGAGGACTTCCTCTACGAGGTGCGGCAGGGCTTCCCGTACGACGTGCAGGGCGGCACCGAGCGGGTCGTGCAGGTGGTGCTCGACACGCTGCGCCGGCACGTCACCCAGGGTGAGTGGGAAGACGTCAAGGACACCATGCCGCGGGATCTCGCCCGGATGATGCCGTGAGGTGACGCCGGCCCGCCCCGTTCCGGGGCGGGCGGGTCACCCCGCCGGGACGCGGCTCACCTGAAGTCCGTCCCGGCGACGCCGGGCGGCGAAGGCGACCGCGTCGGCGATCGCCGCGCCGCCCGGGTCGTTGTTGAAGTAGACGTACACGGGCGCGTCGCCGAACGTGTCGGCGAGCCGGCGCACCCACGACGTCAGGGCGGCCCGGCCGTAGCGCGGGTGCGGGCGGGCCCGCCCCTCGTGCAGGCGCAGGTAGCCGAAGTCCGTGGTACGCCACAGCGGCGTCACGGGCCGGCCGAGCCGGTCCGCCCAGACCAGCGCCGCCCGGTGCCGCTCCAGCGTCGCCCGGGTGGCGGCGGTCCACCAGGAGGCGTGCCGCGGCTCCACCGCCACCCGCACCTGCGGCGGGAAGAGGCGCAGGGTGGCGTCGAGGAGCGGAACGTCCGCGGCGAGGGTGGGCGGCAGTTGCAGCAGCACCGGCCCGAGCCGGTCGCCGAGCGCCGAGGCCCGGTCGAGGAACCGGTACACCGGCTCGGCCGGATCCCGCAGGCGCTTGATGTGGGTGAGGTAGCGGCTCATCTTCACCGCCACGCAGAAGTCGTCGGGCGTACGGGCGCGCCACGCCGCGAACGTGTCCCGCTCCGGCAGCCGGTAGAAGGCGTTGTTCACCTCCACCGTGGCGAACCGTTCGGCGAAGTGCTCCAGCCAGAGCCGCTGCGGCAGGCCGTCGGGGTAGAACCGGCCCCGCCAGTCGCGGTACTGCCATCCCGACGTGCCGAGCAGGATCACCGCCGGACTACCAGAGCTGCAGCGGGAAGACCTCGAACGCGGCACCGTAGCGGATCCCGAGGCGGGTGCCGATCGGCCGGGCGAAACCCTCCAGGAACTCCTCGGCGTCGAAGCCGCCGTCGCCCAACCCGGTCAGGTACGCCGAGTGCGCCCGTAGCGACTCGACCCCCTGCGTGAACGTCGCGGTGACGTCCACCCCGTGCGTCGCCTGCGGCGATCCGGCGGCCCAGACCTCCCGCACCCCGTCCCACCGCTGCACCCCGTCGGTCAACTGCTCCGGGAAGATCCAGCGGTTGCCCGCGTCACGGGCCGCGTCCAGCGTCGCCCGGCCGGTGGCGATGTGGTCGGCCTGGTTCAGCGCGTACGCGCCGTCCCAGGTGTCGCGGAAGTTGTTCGTGATGACGATCTCCGGACGGTGCCGGCGCACCACCTCGGCGAGGGCCCGGCGCAGCGGCACACCGTACTCGAGGATCCCGTCGGGCAGGCCGAGGAACTCGACGGTGTCGACCCCGACGAGCGCCGCCGACGCCCGCTGCTCCTGCTCGCGGACCCGGCGGGCCTGCTCCGGCGCCAGCCCGTCGATACCGGCCTCGCCGCTGGTGACCAGGCAGTAGACGACCTGCTTGCCCTGCCCCGTCCAGCGCGCCACGGCCGCCGCCGCGCCGAACTCCAGGTCGTCGGGGTGGGCCACCACGGCCAGGGCCCGCTGCCACTGCTCGGTCACCGGTTCGAGTGGAGTCACGGCCGGCTCGGTCATCGACACCTCCTGCGCCTTCGTCCGCCCCATCCTGCCACCGCGGCCGTCTCCCCGCTGCCGCCGAGACCGGCGTTCCGCGGCCGATCTGACGCTGACCCCGAACCACCGATGTCCGCCATGTCGGACGTCTACCGTGAGGTTAGGAAGCGAGCGTGGGGGTAGCACTCGCTGCACAGAGACCCCGGCGTACGGCGGGGCCGGCACGAGGGAGCACCGATGGCACTCAGCGACGACGACATGACCACCATGGGCGCCGGAGGCGACGAGGGCCCCGCCGACGGTGGCGCGACGCCGGGCAAGCGGGACGGCGGCGCGGACGGCAGCGCCGACCAGGGCGCCGAACGCGGCATGGACCGCGGCGCGGACCAGGGCGCGGAGGGACCGGCGGACGGCGGTGCGACGCCCGGCAAGCAGGACGGCGGCGCCGACGGTGGGGCGGAGGGACCGGCCGACGGGGGCGCGACCCCCGGCAAGCAGGACGGCGGCGCCGACGGCCCCGCCCGCTGAGCGATGGGCGTCACGCAGCTCGACCCGCCGGGCGGCCACGGCCGCCCGGCGGCGCAGCCCGCGAGCGCGTCCGCGGCGCTCGCCCGGTGCGTGGCCGTCGAACCGGCGAAGTTCGCCGCCGCGCACTGGGGCCAGACCCCACTGCTCTCCCGCGCCGACGAGCTACCCGACCCGGCCGGCTTCACCGACCTGTTCAGCCCTGGCGACGCCGACGAGCTGCTCAGCCGGCGCGGCCTGCGCACCCCCTTCCTGCGCATCGCCCGCGACGGGGAACTCGTGCCGCCGGTCCGCTGGACCGGCGGCGGCGGCGCCGGAGCCGAGATCGGCGACCAGGTGCTCGACGAGCGGGTGCTGGAGCAGTACGCCGCCGGCGCGACCCTGGTGCTGCAGGGCCTGCACCGCAACTGGCCGCCACTGATCGACTTCGCCCGCGACCTGGGTCTCGCGATCGGCCAGCCGTTGCAGGTCAACGCGTACCTCACCCCGGCCGGAAACCAGGGCTTCGCCACCCACTACGACACCCACGACGTCTTCGTCCTGCAGGTCGACGGCCGCAAACACTGGCGGATCCACCCGCCGGTGCTGCCCGACCCGCTGGAGAAGCAGTCCTGGGGTGGCCGGGCCGACGAGGTGGCCGCCACCGCGCAGGGGCCGGCCGCGCTGGACGTGGTGCTCGCCCCGGGGGACGCGCTCTACCTGCCCCGCGGCTGGCTGCACAGCGCGCAGGCCCAGGAGTCCTCGTCGCTGCACCTGACCGTCGGCGTGCGGGCCCTCACCCGCTACGCGCTGGTCGAGGAGCTGCTGGCGCTCGCCGTCGAGGACCGCCGGTTGCGGGCCGGCCTGCCGCTCGGCATCGACCTCTCCGACCCCGACGCCGTCGAGCCGGAGCTCACCGAGACGGTCGAGGCGCTGCGGGACTGGCTGCTGCGCGTCGACCCGACCGCGCTCGCCGACCGGCTGCGGCGGCGGTCCTGGCCGGCCGCGCGCCCGGCGCCGATCCGGCCGCTCGCCCAGGCCGCCGCCATCGACACCCTCGACGTCGACAGCCGGCTCACCCTGCGTCCCGGGCTCCGTTGGCAGCTCGTCCCCGAGGCCGCGGACCGGGTCGCGCTGCGCTTGTTCGACCGGACCGTCAGCCTGCCCGCCGAGTGCGAACCGGCGGTCCGCGCCCTGCTCACCGGCGCGGTCGGCCGGGTCGGGGACCTGCCCGGCCTGCCGGACGACGCCGACCGGCTCGTGCTGGCCCGCCGACTGCTCCGCGAGGCGGTGGTCGTCCCCGGCTGAGCCGAGCAGCCGACCAGCCGCCCGGTCGACGACCGGCGCGCCGGTCAGCGGAAGAGGACCAGCAGTAGGACGGTGGCCGCCAGCCCGGCGGCGAGCACCACGGTGATCGGGCGGGGACCCAGCACGGCATTACGCCGATCCGCCAGCATCTTCGCCGGCACCAACCCGACCAGCGGGCCGAAGAGCGTCACCACCAGCGCCAGCACCGGCATCCCGACCGCCAGGTCGCCGCCGTAGCCCACCCCGGCCGCACGGGCCACCGCACCGAGGGCGTACGCCAGCACGGCGCCGGCCACGCCGCAGGCGGCGAGCAGCGGGTTGACCGAGCCGGGCAGCTCACCCGGCTGGCGGGTGCGGTCGAGCAGCTCGCGCACCTGGCCCAGCAGCAGCACCGGATCGGCGTCGACGCCGGCCGTCGGCGCGGGCGCCCCGGTCAGCCGGCGCCCGGCGGAGCCGAGCCGCTCACGCAGCAGCTGCCACAGGTGCGCCGCCTCCGCGTCCACCCGCTCCTGCAGCTCCCGCGCGTCGGCCAGCTCCCGCTCGGCCCGCTCCACCTGCTCCTCCGCCTCGGCGACGGCCCGGTCCGCGGCGACGCACTGCCGCTCGTGCCAGCTCTGCGCCTCCTCCCGCTGGGCGTGCACGCGGGCGCTGACATCGGCGAGCCTGCGCACCTGCGCCGCGTACGTCTCGCTGGCAACCGGCTGGTTCATCGGGACGGTCCATAGGGGATGATCACTTGGCCGGTGCGGTGCACCGCTCGGTCGAAGAAGAGCCCACGCCACGGGCGGGGGTACCAATCCGGGCCACCGGTGCCCGGATAGAGCGACGAGCCCAGCTCGCCGCCGTGCGTGTCGAGCGCCACCCAGGCGCCGATCTGATCGGTGCGCGCCGCCGGGCCGCCCAGGTCCGCCCGCATCCGGGCCACGCCCCGCCACCAGGCCAGCACGTGCGTACGCCGCTCCGGCCCGTCGTGCAGGATCCCGCGCAGCCGCTCCAACCCGGTACGCCCCCCGGCTCGGGCGGCCAACGCGCCCGCCGCCGCGTCCACCGCGAAGAGCAGCAGGTAGTGCGGATCGCCGGCGCTCGCCAACCCGTCCGCCGTCTCGGTCATCAGCTCGGCGACCGTCTCCTCGTCGTACCAGGCGGCGTCCTCGGCGAGCTCCTCGTAGAGGGCACGGGCGATCGGGTCCGCGTCCGGGTCGAGGCAGGCGATGGAGAACCGTGCCGTGCCCGGGCGGTGCTGCCGGGCCAGCGAGCGGGCCGCCGCGTCGAGCACCGCGCACGCCTCGTCGACCCGGGTGCCGAGCACCGCCAGGTTCCGTCCCGGCGCGCGAGGCAGCCGCAAGGCCGCCGACCGGGCCTGCACGTCGATGATCTCGCCGAGCAGCGCGACCGGGCCCCGGGTCGTACCGTCGCCGCTCGTCAGCGCCCGGAAGTCCGGCGCGTCGACGAGCCGCGGGATCGCGTCACCGTCGAAGAGCCGGGCCGGCGCGGCGTCCTGCGGGCGCATCCGCCACAGCCGGTGCTGCAGGCCGCTCCAGGTCTCCCAGTCACTCGCCGACGGGATCCGGGCGACCTGGTTCCCCTCCGGCAGCCCCGACTCGGCGTTGACCACCGCGTGCCAGCGCGGCAGCGACTGGGCGGCGTCGTTGCGCTCGGCGAGGATCCGCAGTGCCTTCGGCAGCGCGATCCGCAGGGTGAACTGGGCGACCAGCGCCGGCCGCCCCCACAGCGCCTCGATCCCGCGCACGTCCTGCGAGGCGAGGACCAGGTGGATGCCCTGCGAGCGACCCCGGCGGGCCAGGTCCTCCAGCAGCTCGGCGGCCTCCCGGGCGACCACGTCGCGCCCGGCGAGCAGCATCTGGAACTCGTCGACCACCGCCACGATGCGCGGCCAGCGGCCGGTCGGGTCCACCGCGCGCAGCTCGGCGAGCTTGGTGACCTCGTGCTTCTTCGCCGCGTCGGCGCGCCGGCGCAGCTCCTCGGCGAGGAACCGCAGCAGCGCCAGCCCGAACTCCCGGTCGGTGTTGACGTTGATCCCGACCAGCCGCATGTGCGGCAGCCAGCTCGGGTCACGCCGGCCCTGCGCGAACCGGGCGAACGACACCCCCTCCTTGAAATCGAGCAGGTAGAACTCCAGCTCGGCGGGGGAGTAGCGGGCGGCGAGCGCCCCGATCCAGGTGAAGATCAGGTTGGTCTTGCCGGTGCCGGACGGGCCACCGATCAGCGCGTGCGGCGGGTAGTCGCCCAACGTCAGCAGCACCGGGCGGCCCTGCGGCCCCTCGCCGATGGGTGCCGTCAGGCCGGTGGCCGAGTCCTCCCGCCACATCCGCTCCGGCGGCGGCAGCAGGTCCGTGAAGGGCGTCGGCGCGGGACCGGCGTTGACCCGGGCCGCCACGTCCCGGCAGGTCTCGGTGACCAGGGGCGCCGGCGGCGGCGGGTCGAGCCGGACCGGCAGCCCCGGCGACGCGCCGACTCGCGCGCCGTCCGGTTCGGCCACCACCCGGGTGACCGTCGGATCGTCCGGCAGCGCCACGCCCCGCACCACGAGGTGCACCCCGCACGCCGCGCCCGTACGGACCACCCGGTCGAGCTGGCCGCGCTCGTGGCGGGAGAGCTCGTCGCCGCCGAGCAGCACCGCCACCCGCCACGGCTCGGGCCGGCGGCCCGTCGCGGCGGCCAACTCCCGCAGCGAGCTGTGCTCCCCGGCCAGCACCGTCTCGTTGATCCGGCGGATCTGCTCGACGAGGTCGTCGAGCAACCGACCCAGCCCACCCGGCCCGACGAAGGTCAGCAAGCCGGCGGTGCCGAGCGGGGCGAAACCGGCCAGCCCGCCACCCAGGTGCTCCGGGTCGTACCCCATCAACCGGACGGTGCCGGCGTCCGTCCGGCCCAGGGCGCGCAGCAGCAGCGCGCCGACCACCGCGTCGCAGCCGTCCCGGTCGGCGCCGGAGAGTTCGACGTGTCCCGCATCGAGCAGCGGCACCAGGGCCGGCACCGGCTCGGCGCCCGCAATGCCGAGGGTGCCGATCCGCAGCGCGCCGGGAGGCTCGGACCGCTCGGCCGGCGTGGCGCGCCAGCGGGACCACTCCTCGGCGGCGGCGCCGGGCGCCTCCCAGCGGGCGGCGTCGGCGGCCCGCCGGGCCAGCTCGGCGATGCGCGCGGCGTGCCGCTCGTCGATCTCGGCGAGGCGGCGGTCGCGCTCCGCGCCGACCCGCCCCGGCACCTCGGCGGCGGCCCGGCGTACCCGGGTCAGCCGCTCCCGCCCAGCGGCCAGCTCGGTCTGCGCGGCGAAGAGCCGGGTGCGGGCCGCGCCGAGCGCGTCGGCGAGCGTGCCCCGGACCCGGCTGACCAGCTGCGCGCGCCGGTCAGCCATCGCTGCCCCGGCGCCGGGGCGCGTCGACCCACGGACCCGGCCGCCGCGGACGGGTACCGGTGCCCGCGGCCGTCCGGTCGGGAAGCCCACCCGACTGCGCCCGGTTCGCGCCGGCGCCGGTCAGCTCGCCCGGCGCGGCCCGACCCGGGGTGGAACGCCCACCACGGTCGGCGCCGACCCGCTCGCCCGCCCGGCCGCCGTTGCCTGCGCCCGTCGGCGCCGAGTCGCCGGTCGCCCGGCGATCCGCCGTTGCCGCCTCGGGCAGGTCCCGCCCGAGACGGGCGAGGAGCACGCCGGTCAGCACACCGCCGGCCACCGCCGAGTCCGCGGCGTGCGGGGCCTCGCCGGAGCGGCGCGGCGGGGGCATCCGGCACAGCCGGGTCAGCAGCGTCTCCAGCACCGGCGCCGGTAGGCCGGGCAGCAGATCCCGCACCCGACCGTCCAGGGCGCTGCGCAGCCGGCCCAGATCGTCCGAGCGGGGCGGATGGCCGAGCAGCTCGGTGGCGAACTCCCGCAGCAGCTGGGGGGCGAGCGCGGCCATGCCCAGCCCGACGTCGGCGTGTGCCCGGCGCAGCTCGGTACGCAGCCGGTCCCGGTCACCGGCGCGTACCCCGCGCACCACCCGGCGCAGCAGCTCGGTGGAGTCGTTGATCTGCTCGTCCGGTTCGTCCGCGCCCTCCGCGCCGCCGGTCAGCTCCGCCACCCGTACCGACCACCACCGCCGCAGCCGCACCTGCTCGGCCGGCTCGGGTGGTACGACGACCGGGGCGGCGTCCCGCGGCGCGTCGTGCCGGGGCCGCTCGGAGTCGCGTGGCTGGGCCGGGGCGGTGCCACCGGCGCCGAGCCCGATGGCGGCCAGGTACGCGGCGAGCTGCTCCTGTGCCAGCCGCAACGCGTATCCGGCGGTCTCGATGTGCTCGGTGGCGGAGGAGAGCTCCGGCACCCCCATCGGGTTGGCCGACTCCTGACGTACCCAGCGCAGTCGCTCGCTGGCCAACCCGAACTTCTCCAACGCCTGGGCGACCAGGCCGAGCGGCAGCTCCTCGGCGGCGGCGCGGACCTGGGCGCCGACATCCTCGACGATCGACACGGCCGTCGCCTACAGGGCCGCGACGTAGAGCTGCGCCTGCTCGACGGCGACCAGGGTCGCCGCGAGGCACTCCTCCAGCTCCTGACCGGCCTGGGTCAGCGAGGCCTGTGCCGCCTCGACCGTCTCGTGCCCGCTGCCCTCCAGCGCCCCGGCCAGGGTCTGCTGCGCCTCGGTGAGTTTCTCGCCGGCGGCCTGCACGGCGCTCTGGCCGTCGCCGATCTGCTGGAGTGCCACGTCGATGGCTGCCTTGAGCTCGGCGACGCTCGCCACGGGGGTTACCTCCTGGGGGCAGGGAGGCTTTCATTAGAGCCTATGGGTACGGCGGGAAGTCATCCGCCCTGTCAGTGTTCCTGCCCCGGTGACCGCTTGTCACCCTGAAGCGCCGGGAGTCCGATTGGCGGGACTGGCCGCATCTTGCGCCCGGACCGCCGGACCCGCCATGCGGCCCTCCGAACCCTCGCGCAGCCAGCGCGGCCCGTACACCTCGGCCCCCTCGGCCACGACCCGATTGCGCAGCTCACGGTCGGCCGTGACGACGACGCGCCGGCGCTGCGGGGCCGCGCGGACCAGGTCGACTATCGCGTCGTCGCCCGAGCCCCGGGCGCCGACCACCTCGACGCCCGGCACCGCCGCAACGTCCCGCGCGCGACCCTCCACCACCAGCACCACCACCACCGGCGGCAACAGCTGCGGGGGCAGCCCGACCTCGCCCAGCCCGGCGAGCGAGTCCCGCAACCGGGCGGTCGCCCCGGCCCGGTCCCGCCACCACCCGTCCGGGCGCGAGCCGACAACGTTCGCGGCGTCCACGATCAGCAGCGGCCGTACGTCCATCACCCCAGCCTGCCACCGCGGGCGCCCGCCGACCCGGCTGCCGCCGCCACCGGCGCGCCGCGCTGCCGCCACCGGCGCGCCGCGCTGCCGCCACCGGCGCGCTGCGCGCCGCCGAACCGCCGCCACCGGCGCGCCGTGCGCCACCGCACCGACGCGGGGACCGGCCGTCGTGCCCGCCCCGGCGGCCTCCGCGCGGCGTTTGTCGGGCCGACCGCCGGGTAGCCCCTGCCGACCGTGCCGCACGCTACTGCGGAGGACAGAGATGATGGGACCCGGCGACTTCGGCACCGACCCCTGGGACGAGTTCCTGGCCCGGTACTTCGGCCGTGGCGAGGGCGGGCGCCGACCGCCGCACCGGGTCGACATCACTCGGCTGATGACCGCCGACGCGCGGGAGACGCTGGCCGACGCGGCCCGGCGCGCGGCGCAGCGACAGAGCACCGACCTGGACACCGACCATCTGCTCTGGGCGGCGCTGCAACGCGAGCCGCTGCGCGATCTGGTACGACGGGCCGGCGCCGACCCGGACACCCTGCTCAACGCCCTCGGCGGCAAGGGCGACGGGGCGCCCCGTGGGGAGGTGCCGCCGAATCTGTCGCTCACCCCGGCGGCGAAGCGGGCGCTGCTCGACGCCCACCAGCTCTCCCGCGCGATGGGCGCCAACTACATCGGCCCCGAGCACATCCTGATGGCGTTGCCGCTGAACCCGGAGTCGCCGGCCGGTCGGATGCTCGCCGCGGGGCGGATCCAACCCGAGTCGTTGCAGGCCGCCAACGCCGAGCGCGGGCCGATGACCGGCCCGAAGCCGGACCGCGGCACACCGACCCTTGACCAGTACGGGCAGGACCTCACCGACCTGGCCCACAACGACCAGATCGACCCGGTCATCGGCCGCGCCGACGAGATCGAACAGGCCGTCGAGATCCTCTCTCGGCGTACGAAGAACAACCCGGTGCTCATCGGCGAGGCCGGTGTCGGCAAGACCGCCATCGTCGAAGGGCTGGCGGAGCGGATCTGCGACGGCGACGTGCCGCAGACCCTGCTCGGCAAGCGGGTGATCCAGCTGGACCTGGCCGGGCTCGTCGCCGGCACGCGTTACCGCGGTGACTTCGAGGAGCGGCTGAAGAAGGTGATCGACGAGATCCGGGCCCACCGGGAGGAGCTGATCATCTTCCTGGACGAGATCCACACCCTGGTCGGGGCGGGCGGCGCCGGCAGCGAGGGCGGCATGGACGCGAGCAACATGCTCAAGCCGGCGCTGGCCCGCGGCGAGCTGCGGGTGATCGGCGCGACGACGCTCGACGAGTACCGCAAGAGCATCGAGAAGGACGCGGCGCTCGCCCGCCGGTTCCAGCCGGTGCTGGTGCCGGAGCCGAGCGTCGACGACACCATCGCCATCCTGCGCGGACTGCGCGACCGGTACGAGGCGCACCACCAGGTGCGCTTCACCGACGAGGCGCTGATCGCCGCCGCCGAGCTCTCCGACCGGTACGTCACCGACCGGTTCCTGCCGGACAAGGCGATCGACCTGATCGACCAGGCCGGCGCCCGGGTCCGGCTGCGCACCCGGACCCCGGCCGCCGACGTACGGGACCTGGAGCGGCAGCTCGACGAGGTACGCCGGGACAAGGAGCAGGCGGTCTCCGACGAGAAGTACGAGCGCGCCTCCGCCCTGCGCGACCGGATCGCCGAGCTGGAGGAGCAGGTCCGCCGGGCGCACGGCGAGGACGGCAACGGCGGTTCACAGGTGCCCGAGGTGGGGCCGCAGGAGATCGCCGAGGTGGTGTCCCGTGCCACCGGCATCCCGGTCAACCAGCTCACCGAGGAGGAACGGGACCGGCTGCTGCGCCTCGAGGGGCACCTGCACGAGCGGGTGGTCGGGCAGGACGACGCGGTCTCCGCGGTCGCCGAGGCGGTCCGCCGTTCGCGTACCGGTCTCGCCGACCCGGAGCGGCCGATGGGCAGCTTCCTCTTCCTGGGCCCGACCGGCGTCGGGAAGACCGAGCTGGCCCGCGCCCTCGCCGAGGCGCTCTTCGGCGAGTCGGACCGGATGGTCCGGGTCGACATGAGCGAGTTCCAGGAGCGGCACACCGTGAGCCGTCTGGTGGGCGCGCCGCCGGGATACGTCGGCTACGAGGAGGCCGGGCAGCTCACCGAGGCGGTCCGCCGCCGCCCGTACGCGGTGGTGTTGCTCGACGAGATCGAGAAGGCGCACCCGGACGTGTTCAACATCCTGCTCCAGGTGCTCGACGACGGGCGGCTCACCGACGGGCAGGGTCGGACGGTCAACTTCAAGAACACCGTCCTGATCATGACGAGCAACCTCGGCTCGGAGCTGATCACCGGCGCGCAGCGTGCCGTCGGCTTCGGCGCCGGCGAGCCGGGCAGCGAGCAGGAGAGCGACGAGCTGCGGGACCGGCTGATGCGCCGGCTGCAGGAGAACTTCCGGCCGGAGTTCCTCAACCGCATCGACGAGGTGATCATCTTCCGTCGGCTGGAGGCCGCGCAGCTGCGTCAGATCACCGAGCTGCTGCTGGAGGAGACCCGCCGCCGGATGCACGCCCAGGACATCGAGGTGGACGTCACCACCGCCGCCGTCGACTGGCTCGCCGAGCACGGCTACCAGCCGGAGTTCGGCGCCCGGCCACTGCGCCGCGTGATCCAGCGGGAGGTGGACAACCAGCTCTCCCGGATGCTGCTGGCGTCGGAGATCTCGCCCGGCCAGAAGGTCACTGTCGACGCTCGCGACGGCGCGCTCACCTTCGACGTCGGCGCCGGCGAGCGAGGCTACACCGCGGCCACGACGTCGCATCCGCGATGAGTCGCCCGGAGCCGCCCGAGCCGCAGCAGCCTCCCGAGGCGGAGCAGCCTGCCGAGACCGAGGAGTCCCGGGAGGACGCCGAACACCCCGAACCTATCCAGGCCCGGCCCACGGCCAACCCGGCGCGGGTCCGCATGCCGGCGGAAGGCTGGCGCCGCAAGACCGACGAAGGGGACCCGGAGACGTCCGGGCCGCCACCCGGAGAGGAGACCTGATGGTACGCGAGCAGCGGCTCGATCCCGAGGTTGCGGTGCTCTGGGACGACTTCCACGCCCAGGTCAACGTCCCGTCCGAACAGCTGCGACAGTGGCTGCTGACCCGCGGCTCGGGCGAGGAGGCGTTCGGCCCCGACCCGGACCTGAACCTGCCGGAGCCGGGGCGGCAGATCCTCAAGGTGCTGACCAAACGGAAGGTCGACCTCACCCCGGAGGACATCGAGGTGATGCAGGACGCCGTCGACCGGATCCAGGCCCTGGTGGACGCCCGGCCGCCGCGCGGCAACGCCGACGACGAGTGGCGGCACTCCCTGCTGGACCTCGGCCACGACATCCTGATCGAACGCTGACCGGCCGCGACCGCCCCGCCTCAGGTGCCCTGGTCGGACTCCAGGCTGCCCAGGGTGAGCCCGGCGGCGTCGGCGGCCGCCTCCCGGTCGGCGCGCATCCGCTCCTCCCGGGTCACCAGGTTGGCGTACTCGGTCAGCTCCGCCGGCCCCGGCACCTCCGGCAGCCGGCGCAGAAAGGCCTCGAGGTCCTGGGCGGCGGCGGTGTGCGCGGCGGCGGCACGGCGCAGCAGGTCACGGTCGTCCGCGGCGGGAGAAACGTCGGTCATGGGGCCCTGATACCCGTCGCTACGCGGTTCGCACCCCGTTCGCGTCGGCGACCGGAGCCAGCACGGCCGACCGGCGCACGCCGAACTCCGGATTCGCCACCAACCAGGCCAGGTACGCCGGGTGCGGGGCCAGCGAGTCGTCGTAGGCGGCCTTCGCCGTCTGCAGTACCCACTCGGCGGCCCGCGCCGCGGGGGAGTCGGGATGCCAGCCGAACATCAACCGCCAGCGCAGCGGCACCCCGGCCAGTCGGCGGGTGACCAGGCCGGCGGGTGGCCGGAAGGTGGCCTGGCAGAGTGCCACCGCCTCGCCCGCGTCCACCAGGTCCACGCAGCCGCGCACATCCGTCTCGTAGAGCTTGCGGGGCGTGAAGCCGGCGCGGGCGCACGCGGCCGCGAAGCAGTCGCCGAAGCAGCCGTCGCCCGGCGCCGCCACCCACTGTTCGTGCCGCAGGTCCACCAGCCGCACCTCCTCCCGCTCGGCCAGCGGATGCGACTCCGGCAAGAGCACCAGCACCGGGTCGACCGACACCTCCCGCCAGCTGAGCCCGCACTCGGCCGACGGGCTGGAGTCGCCGCAGACGCCGGTCAGCACGAAATCCAGCCGACCGCCGACGACCAGCTGCGCCAGCTCGTCCACCGACCAGGACGCGTACGTGGTGATCTGCGCCTGAGGCTGCGCGGCCGCGACCCGGTGCACGAGCCGGCCGAGGAATGGGCTGTTCACCCCGCCGAACCGGTACCGCCGGGGCGCGTCCGTCGCCCCCGCGAGACGGGCGGCCTCGTCCTGCAACCCCTTCATCGCGGGCAGCAGCACCCGGGCCCGAGCGAGCACGAGCTCGCCGAGCGCGGTCGGCCGGGCGCCGCGACGGTCCCGCTCGAAGAGTGGGCCGCCCAGTGTGCGTTCGATCCGTTGGAGCTGGGCGGTGAGCGCCGGCTGGGCCAGGCCGAGCGTCGACGCCGCTTTGGTCACGCTTCCCGTCTCGGCGATCGCGCACACCACCCGAAGGTGTCGCAGCTCCAGATTCATACCGTGACGGTATGACCCCGCTCCGGTTCTCCGGAAGAGCCGGATGGATCGGCGATTATGGATGAAGGTCGGCGGTCAGCCGCGCGGCTGCTCCGGAAGGTCGGCGAGGTAGGTGGGCCTGCCGCTGACCACGTCGCGGACCTTGTCCACCACGCCCAGCGCCGGCTCGACCACCCGGTTCCACGGCGGAGTGGCCGGGGTGTCCGGGTGCGGCCGGGTCGGCGCGGCCTCCTCGGCGATCTCCAGGCGGTTGCCGAGCCGGATCAACTCCTCCTCGGTCGCCACCGCGCGTAGCTCCACGACCAGCGCGCCCACCTCCTCGACGTGGCGGCGGACCCGCTCGGCGACGTCGTTGAGGTCGTCCTCGGCGAGCGTGCGCAGCGCGCCCAGCAGCGCGGCGTCCGCGTCGAGGATCCGGTCCACCCGATCGGCCGATTCGGGCACCGCCGACCGCACCGCCGGCAGCAGGTACTGCTCCTCGGCGGAGAGGTGCCGGGAGAGCGCGGCGGTCAGCACCGCCAGCTGCTCGTCGGCGGTGGGGTCCGGCCCGGTCAGCCGCGCCACGAGCTCCAGCAGCTGCCGGTGCTCCTGCCCGACGATGTCGGCGACGCTGCGACCACCGGGCCGGTAGCCCTCGTCGGGGGCGGGTGGCAGCGGAGGCAGGGGAACGGTCATCGTGCTCTCCTCGTCTGGCCGGGGGTGCGGATCGGGGACGTGCGGTCGCGGGCGGCGGTACCCGGGGCGGCGGATCGCGAAACCGCGCCCACCGCCGACCCGCCGCGGGAGACGGTGGCGCACGACCGCCGACCCGGCCGCGGCGAGTCGATCGGACGCCGCGGCTGGTATGAAGAAGCGATGACGAGCGACGCCACCTCCGCCCGACCCGCCCTCACCGACGAGGTCGTCGACCTCTGCCGTGACCTGCTCCGGATCGACACCTCCAACACCGGTGACAACGACACCAGCGCGGGCGAGCGCGCCGCCGCCGAGTACGTGGCGGAGAAGCTCGCCGAGGTCGGCGTCGAATCCCAGCTCCACGAGTCCGCCCCCGGCCGGGCCAACCTCGTCGCCCGGATCCCCGGCACCGACCCCGGCCGCGGCGCGCTGCTGGTGCACGGCCACCTGGACGTGGTGCCGGCCGACGCCGACGAGTGGTCGGTGCACCCGTTCTCCGGTGAGATCCGCGACGGCTACCTGTGGGGTCGCGGCGCGATCGACATGAAGGACTTCGACGCGATGGTGCTCGCCGTCGTGCGGCACTGGCAGCGCACCGGCGTACGCCCCACCCGCGACATCGTGCTCGCGTACACCGCCGACGAGGAGGCCGGCGGTGACTACGGAGCGCACTTCCTCACCCGCCACCACCGGGACATCTTCGACGGCTGCACCGAGGCGATCGGCGAGGTCGGCGGCTTCTCCTACTCCGTCGACGACGCCCGGCGGCTCTACCTCATCGAGACCGCCGAGAAGGGCGTGGACTGGCTGCGGCTGCACGCCAAGGGCCGCCCGGGGCACGGCTCGATGGTCCACGACGACAACGCCGTCACCGCCCTCGCCGAGGCCGTCGCCCGCATCGGCCGGCACCGCTTCCCGGTGGTGGTCACCCCGACCGTACGGGCCTTCCTCGAAGAGGTCTCCGAGCTGCTCGGCATCGAGCTGGACCCGGAGGACCCGGAGGCCGCGATCGCCAAGCTGGGGCCGATCGCCAACATCATCGGCGCCACGATCCGCAACACCGCCAACCCCACCCGCCTGACCGCCGGCTACAAGGACAACGTCATCCCCGGCCGGGCCACCGCCACCATCGACTGCCGCAGCCTGCCCGGCCAGTCGGAGCTGCTCGAGGAGCAGCTCCGCGCGCTTATCGGGCCGGACATCGCCATCGAGTACATCCAGCGCCAGCCGGCCATCGAGACCACCTTCGACGGTGACCTGGTCGACGCGATGTCCGCCGCGCTGCGCGCCGAGGACCCGGGCGCGCACCCGGTGCCGTACATGCTCTCCGGCGGCACCGACGCGAAGGCCTTCGCCCAACTCGGCATCCGCTGCTTCGGTTTCGCCCCGCTGCGACTGCCGGCCGACCTGAACTTCTCCGCGTTGTTCCATGGCATTGACGAGCGGGTTCCGGTGGACGGGCTACAGTTCGGCGTGCGGGTTCTCGACCGGTTCCTGCGTACCTGCTGACCCGCCTCCGGTTGCTGCGCCCGCGCGGCACCTCCCATCGTGAAGGGAACACCTCGCATGACCGACCAGCACGGTGAGCTGGACGCTGCTCTCGAGCGGGTGATCGACGCGGCCCGTCGCCACCTGTCCGCGGTACGCGCCGCCGACGGCCGCATCGACGACGACGACGTCTGGCAGGCGTACGTCGCTTTGAACAACGCCTCCCACGCCTACGACGAGCGTCTCCTGGACGCCTTCGGTGAAGTCACCCCCTGGGACGTCGAGGCGATCGACCCGGACGAGGCCGACGAGCGTTTCGCCGGCGGCGCCGAGGCGATCGAGGCCACCGACCCGCACCCGCGGGTGATCTCGGTACGCCAGCGCCGCGACTACCGGGTGCCCAGCGTCTCCGCGCTGATGCGGGTCGCCGAGGTGGCCCGCCGGGACAGCACCCCGGAGGACGACGAGCCGGCGCCGGTCGAGGGGGTCGGCGAGGCGGTGCTGGAGCTGCTGCAGAGCGGCGACGGCTCGCTCAGCGCGCTGGACATCCCCGAGCTGGAACCGCTCGACGGGGTGGTGATGGTCAGCGAGGTCGGCACCCCGGTCGACCTGGAGTCGTTCGAGGACGACGACGCGGTCGGCCCGTTCCAGCCGGCCGCCGACGACCGGCTGATCGGCCGCCTCGACGAGCACCCGTTCCTCGAGCTCGACGACGAGCACGACCACGTCCACTAGGGCGTGTGTCGAAGTCCTCGGTCGAGCCGAGGCGGAGTCCAGGCGGCGGTCCGGCAAGGCGGGGATTCGTTCGGATACCGGTGTTGTATCCGGACGAAGCGCCGACGCCGCCGGTCGTCGTCTGGGCCCGCCGCAGGCCGGCCAGGGACTTTGGCATATGCCCTAGGCGATGCCGCCCCGGGGTCCGGCCGTACGGCACGGGCCCCGGGGCGTACGCCTGGCGGTTCGTTCAGTACGAGAGGCCCGGCTGCGGCTGGTTGACCCGGCGGCGACGCAGCATCACCTGCCGCGTGCCGTCCCGGAACAGCCGCACCCGGGCCAGCTCCCATCCGGAGAACTCCGCCTGGATTGCCAGCTGCGCCGCGGCGGTCAGCCGGTCGACGTTCGATGGCAACCGCAGCGGCGCGTATTCGTAGTCCATGTTCCCTATGCTGCCCAGGCCGGCGGTGGTTTGCCACCCCCGGCGGGGTGATCGACACCGCTGCCGCGGGCGCTTCGTGCCCACAGGTGGCACCCTGGCCGGTTCGCCGCCTCAGCTGTCGCGCTCGGGGTAGCCGACCGGCACCGCCGAGACATCCTCCAACGCGGTGATGATCTCTTCCGGCAGCGTCATCCGCTCCACCTGAAGCGCCCCGAGCAGCTGGCCCACCGTGCGGGCGCCGAGGATGGGCGCCGTCACGCCGGGCCGGTCCCGCACCCAGGCCAGCGCCACCTCCAGCGGCGAGACGCCCAGCCCGCCGGCCGCGGTGGCCACCGCCTCCACGATGCTCGAGCAGCGCGGCTCCAGGTAGGTGGCGACGAAACGCTCGAAGTGCGGCGAGGCGGCCCGGGAGTCGGCCGGGCGGCCGTGCCGGTACTTGCCGGTCAACACCCCCCGCCCCAGCGGAGACCAGGGCAGCACCCCCAGGCCGAGCGCGTCGCAGGCGGGCAGCACCTCCCGCTCCACGCCCCGCTCCAGCAGCGAGTACTCCACCTGGGCGGCCACCACCGGCGACCGCCCCGGCCAGGCCGCCTGCCAGGCCGCCGCGCGGGCGGTCTGCCAGCCGGAGAAGTTCGACACGCCGACGTACCGGACCCGGCCGCTGGCCACGGCGTGGTCGAGCGTGGCCAGGGTCTCCTCCAGCGGGGTGTCCGGGTCGTAGCCGTGCACCTGGAACAGGTCGACGTGATCGGTGCCGAGGCGGCGCAGCGAGGCGTCGAGCGTACGCAGCAGATGGCCTCGGGAGTTGTCGCGGCGGCGGCCGTTACCCGGTCGCAGTCCCGCCTTCGTGGCGATCAGCAGCTCGTCGCGGGGCACCAGAGCGCCGAGCAGCGACCCGATCACCGACTCGGCGTCGCCGTCGCCGTAGACGTCGGCTGTGTCGATCAGGTTGCCGCCCGCGTCGAGGTAACTCTTCAGCTGGGCGGCCGCATCGTCGGCATCGGTGTCCCGACCCCAGGTCATGGTGCCGAGCGCGAGCCGCGAAACCGCCAGCCCGCTTCGGCCGAGCGGTCGCTGTTGCATGGGTGAACCTTATTTCGAACACGGCGCAACCGATATCCTCGCTCCCGTCATGTCTCCCGGGTTCTGCCGGTGTTCCTGCCGCTGTCGCGCCCGAATCCGCCCACTCCATCGCCGTTTCGGTGAGCCGGTGATCCAGTCGTTCACCGGCATTGCGTAACCTGATGCGACCTGTGGAGCCGATGGGGGAGGACCATTGCGACTCGGGCTCAGCCTGGGATACCAGACGGCATGGAGCACACCGGCCGATCACCTGGCCCTCGCCCAGGAGGCGGACCGGCTCGGTTACTCGGTGGTGTGGGCGGCGGAGGCGTACGGCTCCGACTCGCCCAGCATGCTGGCCTGGATCGCCGGGCAGACCGAACGGATCGACCTGGGCAGCGCGGTGATGCAGATCCCCGCCCGCACACCCGCCGCCACCGCGATGACAGCGGCGACCATCGACACTCTCTCCGCGGGCCGGTTCCGGCTGGGTCTCGGGGTGTCCGGGCCGCAGGTCTCCGAGGGCTGGCACGGTGTCCGCTTCGGCAAGCCCCTCGCCCGCACCCGCGAGTTCGTGGACATCGTCAAGCTCGCCGTGGCGCGCAAGGAGGTCGCCTACGACGGCGAGCACTACACCCTGCCGCTGCCCGACGGCCCCGGCAAGGCGCTGCGGTTGAGCTTCCATCCGCCCCGCGACCACATACCGATCTACCTGGCCGCCGTCGGCCCGAAGAACCTCGAACTCGCCGGTGAGATCGCCGACGGCTGGCTCGCCGTCTTCTACGCCCCCGAGTTCGCGCAGGAGCAGCTCGCCGCCGTACGCGCCGGCCGGGAGCGGGCCGGCAAGGAGCTGGCCGGCTTCGACGTGGTGCCGTCCGTGCCGGTGGTCGTCGGCGACGACGTCGCCGCCTGCGCCGAACTGGTCCGCTGGTATGCGGCGCTCTACGTCGGCGGCATGGGCAGCCGCAAGCAGAACTTCTACAACCAGTTGGCCACCCGGATGGGCTACGGTGACGCCGCCCGCGAGGTGCAGGACCTCTACCTGGGCAAGCAGCATCGGGACGCCGCCGCCGCGGTGCCGCTGGAGTTCATCGACCGTACGTCGCTGCTCGGGCCGAAGGAACGCATCGCCGACCGGTTGCGGGAGTACGCGGCCGCCGGTGTGACCACGCTGTCGGTCACGCTCTTCGTGGCGGATCGGGAGAGCGGTGTGCAGACCCTTCGTACCGTCGCCGAGGCGCTCGAGCTTGCTGGAGTTGGCGAGTGACCTGGGTTGAGGCCATCGTCCTGGGCCTGGTCCAGGGGCTCACGGAATTCCTGCCGGTCAGCTCGTCGGGGCACCTACGGATCACCTCCGAGCTCTTCTTCGGGCGGGACGCCGGCGCGTCGTTCACCGCGGTGACCCAGCTGGGCACCGAAGCGGCCGTGCTGATCTACTTCGCGAAGGACATCTGGCGGATCACCCGTACCTGGGTCGTCGGAATCTGGGACAAGTCCGTGCGCTCCAGCCTGGACTACCGGATGGCCTGGTACGTGATCGTCGGTACGATCCCCATCGGCATCTTCGGCTTCCTGTTCAAGGACCAGATCCGCACCGCCGGCCGCAACCTCTGGCTGGTGGCCACCACGCTGATCGTCTTCGCCTTCGTGCTCGCCTTCGCCGAGTACTGGGGCCGCCAGACCCGCTCCCTGGAGAACTTCCGGATGCGCGACGGCGTCGTCATGGGCTTCGCCCAGGCCATGGCGCTCATCCCGGGAGTGTCCCGGTCCGGCGGCACGCTCACCGCCGGCCTGCTGCTCAACCTCACCCGGGAGACGGCGGCCCGCTACTCGTTCCTGCTGGCCATTCCGGCGGTGGTGCTCTCCGGCGTGTTCAGCCTCGGGGACGTGTTCGAGCCGGCGGCGCCCGGCACGGCAGCCCCGACCGTCGCCATGCTGGTCGTGGCCACGATCATCGCCTTCGGCGTCGGGTACGCGGCGATCGCCTGGCTGCTGCGCTACGTCGCCCACCACACCCTGTACGTCTTCGTGCTCTACCGGGTGGCGCTGGGCACGCTGGTCCTCGCGCTGCTGATGACCGGCACCATCAGCGCCACCTGACCGCCGACCCGTTACGCCGACGGCCGGCACCCCGCCCTGGGGTGCCGGCCGTCGTGCTGTTGCGCTGCCGACCGCTTGCTCTGCACTCCGTCTTGCTCTGCACCCTCATACGCGCCGCGGCGCGCTGCTTGGGCTTCCGTTTTGTGGGGCGGATACGCCGCTGGCCGGCGCCCGTGTGGGGTGCCGGCCAGCGGTTGGTCGTGCTGTTTGGTTGTCAGCTGTTCCAGTACTGGGCCACGAGGTCGGCGGCCTGCTGCTCCCACTGGGCGTAGGCGTCGGGGTAGGCGGAGACCTGGACGGTCTGGGCGGCGTCGGTCAGCGGCATGTCCTGCCAGCCGTCGACCTGCTTGAGGCCCTTGAGGAACGCGGTGGTGGAGTACTGCGGGTCGGTGATCTGCTCCGGGGTGCCCCAGCCGGAGGTGGGGCGCTGCTGGAACAGGCCCAGCGAGTCGTGGTCGTTGGCGTCACCCAGGTGACCCAGGTTGTGCAGCTTCGACTCCTGCAGGCTGGTGGCGATGGAGATGACCGCGGCCCGCTCGTTCATGTCCGACTTCTTCGTGGCGGCGATGATCGCCTTCACGTTGGCCGTCTGCTCGTCGTTCAGGTTGATGCGGGACTGGGTGCCGTGGGTGCCGTTGGGCATCAGCTTGCCCTTGTCCACGGCCGGCTTGTCGACGTGCACGACAGCGACGGGCTTGGCGTCGATGGTGGGGGTGGCGGCGTGGGCGGCGACGGGGCCACCGATGACACCACCGGCGAACGCGAGACCAGCGATACCGAGAACGCTCTTACGCATGATCGTGTTCATGTCAAAGCTCCTTCGGGGGTGATGACCCACACCCGGGGGGGGTGCAGGTCAGCGCCACGCTCGGGCGCTTCACAGAAAGGGGGAAAAGTTTGTGGTCGGTCGGCGCCTGCGCGAACCGGGGGTGTTCGCGGGGCCGGGGTCCCGGGGTGAGGCGGGGGGCTTCACCACGCCGGGACGGTGTTCAACGGTCGGCGACCCGCCATCATTCCTGGCGACATGCCCGGGGGTCTCGGGGGCTTGGTGACCGTGGCCCGCTGCGACCCGGAGAGGTCGTGCGGCGGGACCGTGTTCAACGACCGGCGGCCCACCATCATTCCCGGGGGCCTTTGCCGTGCCCGGCCCGGTCGGATGCGCTACCGGGCGGCGGGCTGCTACCTCGGCCGTCGGGGCTGTTCAACGCCCGCGACCCGGCCACGATTCCGGCCTGAGGATGCCACCGGTCACACCCCGAAACCGCCCGGAACCGCCCAGGCTGGTTGGCCGCGTCCCAGACCGCGCTGGCCGAGGACCGGACATTGCGCGCCATTCACCCCAGGCGCGACCCGTGATCGACTCGGGGTCCTTGAAGTCGGGGCATCACGCGGCCGGGACACCCCGACATCAAGGAACCCGAGTCGATCATTGGCGCGCTTGGGGCGATGAACGCGATGTGTCCGATTTGCCCGCCTGGAGGGGCTGCGGGGTAGTGCCCAGCGCCGGGCCCTGCCCGGGGGTGCCGGCCCGATCCGCGCGAAGGTCCGTTCGAGGGCCCGCGCGGCCGCGAACCGGACACCGTTCGCGAATCACCCCAGGCGCCGCTCGTGATCGACTCGGGGTCCTTGAAGTCGGGGCATCACGCGAACGGGACACCCCGACATCAAGGAAACCGAGTCGATCAATCGGCGCGCACGGGGCGATGAACGCGATGTGTCTGGTTTGCGCGCCTGGCGGGGCGGCGGATAGGCGCCAGCGACCGGGCTCTGCGCGGGGGTGCCGGCCTGATCCGCGCGAAGTTCCATTCGAGGGCCGTACGGTCGTCGCATCATCCCGCCGGGGCGTCCCGACATCAGGCACCTCGCGTCGATCAGCCCAGCAAGCGCGCCGACGGCGACCCGCGACAGCGACTCGACGGAAGTGAACCGCGAGCGCGATCCAGTCACATGCAGCCCGCCCGATCCGCGCCCCATGGTCAACTCGGGTTCCTTGATGTCGGGGCATCCGGACGACCCGGACACCCCGACATCAAGCCGATCTAAAAGGAAGTCGGGGGGTCGTGGTCGGGACAGCGGTCGCGCGGTGGCCCGGGGCGACGGGGGAGGCCCTAGGGTGGTGACCGTGGCGACCCTTCTGCTTCTGCGACACGGCCGGACGACCGCGAACGCCGACGGCGGCCTTGCCGGGCGGCAACCGGTGGAGTTGGACGAGACCGGCCGCGCGCAGGCGACCGCGGCGGGGGAGCGGCTGCGCGGCCTGCCGTTGGCGGCGGTGGTGACCAGTCCGCTGATCCGTTGCCGGCAGACCCTGGAGTTGGCGCTGCCGGACGCCTCCCCGGTGGTCGAGGAGGGGCTCATCGAGTGCGGGTACGGCAGCTGGGAGGGGCAGCCGCTCAAGAAGCTGGCGAAGGACCCGCTCTGGCCGGTCGTCCAGCAGCACCCGAGTGCCGTGGTCTTCCCCGAGGGGGAGGCGATGGCGGCCATGGCGGCGCGCGCCGTCTCGGCGGTGCGCTCCTGGGACGCCCGGGTCACCGCCGAGCACGGTCCCGAGGCGCTCTGGCTGGCGTGCAGCCACGGCGATGTGATCAAGGCCATCGTGGCGGACGCGCTCGGCGTACACCTGGATCTCTTTCAGCGGATCGTGGCCGACCCGGCGTCGGTGACGGTGATCCGCTACACCCCGCTGCGCCCGTTCCTGACCCGGCTCAACGACACCGGTGGCGACCTGAGCGGCCTGGTTCCGCCGCGGCCGAAGCGGCGGCGGGCGGCCCGCCGGGTCGACTCGGACGCGGCGGTGGGCGGTGGCGCCGGCAGCACTCGATGATCACGTACGGTAGGCGCGGTGACGCCCCGGGAGTCGGGCGTCACACGTCGGTGCGCGGGGTGTGGCGCGCGGTGGCGATTCGGGTCGGTGGGGTGCGCGACGCCAGGACGGGCCGGATAGGGTCGTGAGTATGAGCCACCAGGTGCACGCCTTCGAGCCGCCGGAGCGGTTCGTCGCCGGGACCGTCGGGCCGCCGGGGGAGCGGACGTTCTTCCTCCAGGCCCGCGGTGGCGGTCGGCTGGTCAGCGTCGCGCTGGAGAAGGTCCAGGTGTCCCTGCTCGCCGAGAAGCTCGAGGAGCTGCTGACCGAGGCGCACCGCCGGTTCGGGGTGGAGCTGCCCGAGGCGCCCCGGGCGGTCGGCGACAACGACCCGCTGGACACGCCCGTCGACGAGGAGTTCCGCGTCGGCACCCTCGGCCTGGCCTTCGACGTGGACACGGCGACCGTGGTGATCGAGGCGATCGCCGCCGGTGAGGCGGAGGCCGAGGTCGAGCTCGGCGACGAGGAGGAGGACTCCGACGACGAGCCGGACGAGGACCTCGACCGTCTTCGGGTCCGGCTGACCCCGCAGGCGACCCGGGAGTTCATCGAGCGCGCCCGCCGGGTGGTCAATGCCGGCCGTCCGCCGTGCCCGCTCTGCGGCCAGCCACTGGACCCCGCCGGGCACCTCTGCCCGCGGCACAACGGTTACCACCGGTGACGTCGTCCGGCATCCAGCCACGACAGGACGGCAGCGCGGCGCTCCGGTTGCTGCGCGACGGCGAGCTGACCCTCGAGGGGCGGCTCGTCGACGCGTCGAACGCCACGCTGCGCGGGGTGCTGACCCTCGACGGGGTGAGCGCCCACTGCGTGTACAAGCCGGTGCGCGGGGAGCGTCCGCTCTGGGACTTCCCCGACGGCACCCTCGCCGGCCGTGAGGTCGCGGCGTACCTGGTCTCCCGGGCCACCGGCTGGGACCTGATCCCGCCGACCGTGCTGCGCGACGGGCCCTTCGGAACGGGCTCCTGCCAGCTCTGGATCGACGAGCCCGCCGACGCGGAGCCGCTGGTCGGGTTCGTGCCGGCCGACGCGCTGCCGCCCCGCTGGTTCCCGATCGCGGCGGCGCGGGACGACGACGGCACCCCGTACGCCCTGGCGCACGCCGACGACCCCCGACTGGCCCGCCTCGTGGTGCTCGACGCGGTGATCAACAATGCGGACCGTAAGGGCGGGCACGTGCTGCTGGGCACGGAGGACCGGATCTACGGCGTGGATCACGGGGTGAGTTTCCACGTCGAGGAGAAGCTGCGGACGGTGCTCTGGGGCTGGGCGGGCCGGCAGCTGCCGCCGGACGCGCTGGAGGTGCTCGACGCGCTCGCCGGCCAGGTCGCCGGAGCGCTCGGGGAGGAGCTGGCCGAGCATCTGACGATCAGCGAGATCGTCGAGCTGGCGGCCCGGATCGATCGGCTGCGGGACAGCGGCCGGTTCCCGCTGCCCCCGGAGGAGTGGCCCGCGGTCCCCTGGCCGCCGATCTGACCCCGCGTACTCCCCGACCGGCCGGTGCCGCGCGGATGCCGAGGCGTACGGCCGCTGTCATGTTGATCACTCGGTGGCGCTCCCGTCCGTCGTCCTGCGGCTGGATAGGCTGACGGAATGGAACCGTGGGCGGGACATGAGGTGCCGCGGCTGCCCGGTAGGGGCGGACCGCTTGCGTTGTACGACTCGGCGCGGCAGGGCCTCCACCCGAGCGATCCCGCCGACGTGGCGCGGATGTACGTCTGTGGCATCACGCCGTACGACGCGACCCACCTCGGTCACGCCGCGACCATGATCACGTTCGACCTGGTGCAGCGGGTGTGGCGCGACGCCGGGCGGACGGTGCGGTACGTGCAGAACGTCACCGACATCGACGACCCGCTGCTGGAGCGCGCCGCGCGCGACGGTGAGGACTGGAAGGTCCTCGCCATGCGGGAGACCGCCCTGTTCCGGGAGGACATGGAGGCCCTGCGGATCATCCCGCCGGCAAACTACGTCGGCGCGGTCGAGTCGATCCCGGACATCGCCGAGAAGGTGCAGCTGCTGCTCAAGGACGGGGCCGCCTACCGCCTCGACGACGGCACCGGCGACGTGTACTTCGACATCTCCGCCTCGCCCCGCTTCGGCTACGAGTCCAACCTCAGCCGCGCCGAGATGCTGGAGATCTTCCCGGAGCGCGGCGGTGACCCGGACCGGGACGGCAAGCGCGACCCGCTCGACCCGCTGCTCTGGCGGGGCGCCCGGGAGGGCGAGCCCTCCTGGCCGGGCGGCGAGCTGGGCGCCGGGCGTCCCGGCTGGCACATCGAGTGCGCGGTGATCGCCCTGGACCTGCTCGGTGACCGGATCGACGTGCAGGGCGGCGGCAACGACCTGCTCTTCCCGCACCACGAGGCGTCCGCGGCGCACGCCGAGCGGCTGACCGGCGAGGCCCCGTTCGCCCAGCACTACGTGCACGCCGGCATGATCGGCCTGGACGGCGAGAAGATGTCGAAGTCCCGGGGCAACCTGGTCTTCGTCTCCCGGCTGCGCGCGGACCAGGTCGACCCGATGGCGGTCCGGCTGGCGCTGCTGTCCGGCCACTACCGCAGTGACCGCACCTGGACCGACGAGCTGCTGACCGCCGCGCAGGAGCGGCTGGCCCGCTGGCGGCAGGCCGCCGCCGCGCCCGCCGGTCCGTCCGGGGCCGAGCTGCTGGCCGGCGTACGCGCCCGCCTCGCCGACGATCTCGACAGCCCGGGCGCGCTCCAGCTCGCCGACGCCTGGGCCGAGCAGGCGCTGGCCGGCGCAGGCGGCGACCCGAGCGCGCCCGCGCTCTTCGCCGACACCGTCGACGCCCTCCTCGGCGTCCGCCTCTGACCCGTTCCGCCGCTGACCCCGCCGTCAGCTGATTCTCCCGCCGGGGACCCGCTCGGTCGCCCGGCCCGTCGTAGACCGACGCCCCCGGTTCCGTCTCGGACCGGGGGCGTCGGCGTCGGATGGCGTGGCGCGCCGCCATCCCGGGACCGGACGTCGGTGCCGCTTTTCGGCGTCGGTCCGGCGCTTCGGGCATTCCGCTAGGACGGACCTCACAAGCTGTTTACCAGCACATTCGGTCGGCCCCACAGGGATCGAACGGCCTTGGTTGGCTAGCGTCGCCAAACATGAAGGTGTGGATTCCTCACAAGTTCGGCATTCCGGTTCTTGGTGACTTGCCCGACAGTGTGGTCGTCGAGGTCGCCGACGATCCGCAGAACCTCCCCTCGGCGCCGGACGGGGTCGAGTTCTGGCTGCCGACGTTCATCGGTATGCCCCACGACACGAGCCACCTCATCACCGAGTTGCCGGACCTGCGGGTGGTGCAGCTGCCGAGTGCGGGAGCGGAAGCCTGGGTCGACCGGACGCCGGCAGGGGTGATCCTCTGCAACGCCCGGGGCGTGCACGACTCCTCCACCGCCGAGTGGGTGGTCACCGGGATCCTGTCGCAGCTGCGCGCCTTCCCGTCGTTCCTGCGCGCCCAGGATCGGGGCGTCTGGACCACCGAGCCGTACCTGCCGACCGACGAACTCGCCGGCAAGCGGGTTCTGATCATCGGGGCCGGCTCGATCGGGTCCGCGGTGGCGGCCAGGCTGGCCCCGTTCGAGGTGGAGTTGACCTTCGTCGCACGCAGCGCGCGCCCGGCCGAGGGGGTGCACGCGGTCACCGACCTGCCGCGCCTGCTGCCGGCCGCGGACATCGTCGTCCTGCTCGTGCCGCTCACCACCGAGACCCGTCGACTCGTGGACGCCCGCTTCCTCGCCGCCATGGCCGACGGCGCGATGCTGGTCAACGCCGCCCGCGGCCCGGTCGCCGACCCGACGGCGCTCTTCGCCGAACTCGCCACCGGTCGAATCTCCGCGGTGCTCGACGTCACCGACCCGGAGCCCCTGCCGCCCGGCGACCCGCTGTGGCACCTGCCGAACGTCCTGATCACGCCGCACGTGGGCGCCCAGGTGCACGGCCTGCTGCCGCGCGTGTACCGGTTGGTGGCCGCGCAGCTGCGCCGGTACCTGGCCGGCGAGCCGCTGCGCAACCAGGT
Organism: Micromonospora musae; assembly: GCF_003626635.1. GTDB lineage: Bacteria > Actinomycetota > Actinomycetes > Mycobacteriales > Micromonosporaceae > Micromonospora > Micromonospora musae. Next base: position 73,274 of record NZ_RAZT01000001.1, read on the forward strand.
CACCGGCGGGTATTGACCGCGCCGGCGGGGACCGACGTTCGCCACGCGCCCGCCGGTTCGTCCCGCCGGTGGGCGCGGCGTCGACGCTGCCGCCGCGCGCCGACGACGGGGGGACCGAGCCGACGCTGCGGGCTCGGGCCGACGCCGCGGCTACGCACCGATGACGCGGGTCTGGACCTTCGCCGCGGCCGCGCGCCGACGCCGCGGGTCTGGGCCGACGCTACGGCCGCGCGGCGCGCCGTGGCCGCCCCGCCGACGCCACCGGTTCGGGCCTCGCGGGTTCGCGCCGCCGCCCCAGATCCGGGTCGACGTCTCCGGTCCGGGCCGACACTGCGGCCGCGCGGGGCTCAGCCGAGGACGAGCCCCGGGTCCGGGTCCGGCTCGGCCGCCGGGGCGGGGACCTGGTACTCCTCGGTGAGGGTGGTCATCGGGCCGGGCCAGGTCGCCTGGGCGACCTCGATCGGTTTGTGGGCGCCGTCGTACGCGACGTGCAGCAGGTGCAGCACGGGGGTGTCGGGCCGGATCTGGAGGGTCTCCGCCTCCTCCCGGCTGGGCTGGCGGGCGCTGATCGTGTCGGTGGCGGTGACGTACCGCCGACCGGTCGCCTCCTCGGCCTCCTGGTAGAGCGGCCGGCCGAAGGCCTCCGCGCGCTCCAGCGAGGTGCCGGCCGCGTCGGCCGGCAGGAACCAGGAGGCGCCGACCTCGACGGGGGAGTCCTCGGTGCGGACCAGGTGCCTGCGGCAGACCAGCTCCGTGCCGTCGGAGACGCCGAACGCGTCGGCCACCTCGGGCGGGGCGGGGGAGCGGCCGACCGAGACCAGCTGCTGTCGGTACCGGGCGGCGAGATCGGTGTGGTAGCCGCGGAAGCCGCCGTATCGTCCCCGGGAGAGGCGGTTGAGCCGCCGGCGGGTGCCCCGGACGTAGGTGCCGGAGCCCGGCTTGGTGATGAGGACGCCCTCGCCCCGCAGCTGGTCGACGGCGCGCTGCACGGTCTGCTTCGCGACGCCGAACATCTCGGCCATCGCCGGGATGGACGGCAGCCGCTCGCCCGGCGCCCAGTCTCCCCGCCGGATGCGCGTCGTGAGCTGCGCGGCGATCTGCCGGTGCGGGAACTCGGCCGCCCCCGGGTTGATCTGCATGCCCGCCTCCTTGATCACATCTAGGTTCCTAGGATGCCCTAGCGGTGGTGCGCTGCGCCACCCCGACACGCAGAATCATCGGCCCCCGACACGACGACGCACCGGTCGAACCCGCGGCCGACGACGCCAGCAGGCCGACGACGCCAGCAAAAAGCCCGGGCGGTACGACGAGATGTCGTACCGCCCGGGCTTGGCGCGGGGGAGTGGCGGCTACCAGGAGCCGGCGGTCGGGCCCGCGGAGCCACCGCGGCGGCGCAGGTACTTCTCGAACTCCTGGGCGATCTCGTCGCCGGTCAGCGGGGTGATACCCGCGTCGCCGACGCGTTCCTCCAGCTCACGGACGTACTCGCCGAGCTCGGCGTCCTGCTCTGCCGCGTTGCGTACCCGCTGTTCCCACTCGGCGGCCTCCTCGGCCAGGTCGGCCATCGGCACCGGCAGGTCCAGCACCTCCTCGACCCGGTGCAGCAGGGCCAGGGTGGCCTTCGGGCAGGGCGGGTTGTTCGCGTAATGCGGCACGTGCACCCAGAACGAGACCGCGTCGACCTCGGCGCGGCTGCACGCGTCGTGCAGGACCCCCACGATGCCGGTCGGACCGTCGTAGCGGGTGGGCGTGAGCTGGTAACGCTCGGCCGCCTGCGCGTCCGACGCGCTGCCGCTGATCGGCAGCGGCCGGGTGTACGGCACGTCGGCCAGCAGCGCACCGAGCAGCACGACGCGCTCGACCTCCAGGCTGTGGCAGATCTCCAGTACCTGCTCACAGAAGGTGCGCCAGCGCATGCTCGGCTCGATGCCGCGGATCAGCACCACGTCCCGCTCGGTGCCCTCCGGGCTGGCGACCATGAACCGGGTGGTGGGCCACTCGACCCGGCGGGTCTCGCCCTCGGCCATCGTGATCGTCGGTCGGCTCACCTGGAAGTCGTAGAAGTCCTCCGGGTCCAGCTCGGCCACCTGCCGGGCCTGCCAGACCTGCTCCAGATGCTCCACCGCTGCGGTGGAGGCGTCCGCGGCGTCGTTCCAGCCCTCGAACGCCGCGATCGCCACCGGTGAACGCAGCACCGGCAGCCCGTCGAACTCGGTCACGCCGTCACCTCGCTGTGCTCGTTGCGGCGGATCGGGCCGAACCCGCTCGTCCGCCGGTGGTGCATGGTGGCGTCCCTGTTCTCCTTCACGTCCGTCAGCCTACGTCCCGGGCCGGCATGCGGCCCGTCGGCCGCGCCGGTCAGGGGGGCCGCCGGCGCGCAGCGGGGGTCGAACCGGACAGAGTGATCCCGGCGACAGAATGTGGGACAGCGCGCCGGGGAGGATCGCGACGCCCGGTCCCGCACTAGCCTTAAGGCCGTGCGGATCTCGTTTCTCGACGCGTTGGCCGACCGGATCCTCATCGCCGACGGGGCGATGGGGACGATGTTGCAGGCCGCCGACCTCACCCTGGACGACTTCGACGGGCTCGAGGGCTGCAACGAGATCCTCAACGTGACCCGGCCGGACGTGGTCCGGGGCGTGCACGAGGCGTACCTGGCCGCCGGCGCGGACTGCGTCGAGACCAACACGTTCGGCGCGAACCTGCCGAACCTCGCCGAGTACGACATCCCGCACCGCATCCGGGAACTCTCCGAGGCCGGCGCCCGGCTCGCCCGGGAGGCCGCCGACGCGTACAGCACCGCCGAGCGGCCCCGCTTCGTGCTCGGCTCCATCGGTCCCGGCACGAAACTGCCCACCCTCGGCCACGCCCCGTACACCGACCTGCGGGACGCCTACCAGCAGAACGCGGCCGGGCTGATCGAGGGCGGCGCCGACGCGCTGATCGTGGAGACCTGTCAGGACCTGCTCCAGGTGAAGGCGGCCATCGTCGGGTCGAAGCGGGCGATGGCCGAGCTCGACCGGGTGGTGCCGATCATCTGTCACGTCGCGGTGGAGACCACCGGCACGATGCTGGTGGGCAGCGAGATCGGCGCGGCGTTGGCGGCGATCGAGCCGCTGGGGGTGGACCTGATCGGGTTGAACTGCTCGACCGGCCCGGCCGAGATGGGCGAGCACCTGCGCTACCTCTCCCAGCACTCGCGTACCCCGCTGTCGGTGATGCCGAACGCCGGTCTGCCCGTGCTCACCGCCGACGGGGCGTACTTCCCGCTCACCCCCGTGGAGCTGGCCGACGCGCTGGAGCGCTTCGCCACCGAGTACGGCGTCTCGCTGGTCGGCGGCTGCTGCGGCACCACCCCGGAACACATCGAGGTGCTCGCCGAGCGGCTGCAAGGGGTCAGCGCCGCGCCGCGTACCCCGCAGCACGAGGCCGGCGTCTCGTCGGTCTACCACCCGGTGCCCTTCGCCCAGGACGCCTCGGTGCTGATGGTGGGGGAGCGGACCAACGCCAACGGCTCGAAGGCGTTCCGGGAGGCCATGCTCGCCGGGGACTGGCGGGCCTGCGTGGAGATCGCCCGCAGCCAGGCCCGGGACGGCTCGCACCTGCTGGACGTCTGCGTCGACTACGTCGGCCGGGACGGTACCCAGGACATGCGAGAACTGGCGGGCCGGTTCGCGACCGCCTCCACGCTGCCGATCATGCTGGACTCGACGGAGCCGGCGGTGATCGAGGCCGGCCTGGAGATGCTCGGTGGCCGCTGCGTGGTCAACTCGGTGAACTTCGAGGACGGCGACGGCCCGGAGTCCCGCTACGCCCGGGTGATGCCGGTGGTCAAGGAGCACGGCGCGGCGGTGGTGGCGCTGCTCATCGACGAGGAGGGGCAGGCCCGTACCCGGGAATGGAAGGTCCGGGTCGCGGAGCGGCTGATCGAGGACCTGACCGGCCGCTGGGGGATGGACCGCTCCGACATCCTGATCGACGCGCTGACCTTCCCGATCGCCACCGGTCAGGAGGAGACCCGCCGCGACGGCATCGAGACGATCGAGGCGATCCGGGAGATCGCGCAGCGGTATCCGGGGGTCAACTTCACCCTCGGCGTCTCCAACGTCTCGTTCGGCCTGAACCCGGCGGCCCGGCAGGTGCTCAACTCGGTCTTCCTGCACGAGTGCGTACAGGCCGGGCTCACCTCGGCGATCGTGCACGCCAGCAAGATCCTGCCGATGTCGAAGATCCCCGACGAGCAGCGCGAGGCGGCCCTCGACCTGGTCTACGACCGGCGCCGCGAGGGGTACGACCCGGTGCAGCGCTACATCGAGATCTTCGAGGGGGTCGACGCCGCCTCGGCGCGCGCCGGTCGGGCCGAGGAGTTGGCCGCGCTGCCGCTGGACGAGCGGCTCAAGCGGCGGATCATCGACGGTGAGCGCAACGGCCTGGAGGCCGACCTGGACACGGCGATGGCCGAGGGACGGGCGCCGCTGTCGATCATCAACGACATCCTGCTCGACGGGATGAAGGTCGTCGGTGAGCTGTTCGGCTCCGGTCAGATGCAGCTGCCCTTCGTGCTCCAGTCGGCCGAGGTGATGAAGAGCGCGGTGGCGCACCTGGAGCCGCACATGGAGGCCGTCGAGGACGGCGGCAAGGGCCGTATCGTCCTGGCGACCGTGCGCGGCGATGTGCACGACATCGGTAAGAACCTGGTCGACATCATCCTGTCCAACAACGGCTACGACGTGGTGAACATCGGCATCAAGCAGCCGATCAGCGCCATCCTCGACGCCGCCGAGGAGCACCGCGCCGACGCGATCGGGATGTCCGGGCTGCTGGTCAAGAGCACGGTCATCATGAAGGAGAACCTGGCCGAGATGGCCAGTCGCGGGGTCGCGGACCGCTGGCCGGTCCTGTTGGGCGGTGCGGCGCTGACCCGGGCGTACGTCGAGGACGACCTGCGGTCGATGTTCCCCGGGCAGGTGCACTACGCGCGGGACGCCTTCGAGGGGCTGTCCCTGATGGACCGGGTGATGACCGCCAAGCGCGGTGGCGCGCCGGTGGTCGACCCGGAGCGGGAGGCGGCTCTGGCGGCGCGGCGGGCCCGCCGGGAACGGCAGCGGACGATGGTCGTCGAGTCGCTGCCGGAGCTGAACGACGCGTCGGTCCGCTCGGACGTGGCCCGGGACGTGGAGGTCCCCACCCCGCCGTTCTTCGGCACTCGGGTGGTCAAGGGCGTGCCGCTCGGTGACTACGCGTCGCTGCTCGACGAGCGGGCCACGTTCCTGGGGCAGTGGGGGCTGCGCGGTGCCCGGGGCGGCAAGGGACCGTCGTACGAGGAGTTGGTGGAGACCGAGGGGCGGCCGCGGCTGCGGTACTGGCTGGACCGGCTCATCGCCGACCAGGTGCTCGAGGCGGCCGTGGTGTACGGGTACTTCCCCGCGTACAGCGAGGGGAACGACCTGGTGGTGCTGGACGAGAACGGGCAGAGCGAGCGGGCCCGGTTCTCCTTCCCCCGGCAGCGGCAGGAGCGGCGGCTCTGCCTGGCCGACTTCTTCCGGCCACGCGGCGACCAGCTGGACGTGGTGGCGTTGCAGCTGGTCACGGTGGGCCAGCCGGTCAGCGAGTACGCCGCGAAGCTCTTCGCCCGCAACGAGTACCGCGACTACCTGGAGGTGCACGGACTCTCCGTCCAGCTCACCGAGGCGCTCGCCGAGTACTGGCACAAGCGGGTCCGTGCCGAGCTGACGCTGCCCGGTGGGCGTACCCTCGCCGCCGACGATCCGGCGGACCTGGCCGGCCTGCTGCGCACCGACTACCGGGGCTGCCGGTACGCGTTCGGCTACCCGGCCTGCCCCGATCTGGAGGACCGCGCCAAGATCGTGGAGCTGCTCGGAGCGGAGCGGATCGGCGTGCAGCTGTCGGAGGAGTTCCAGCTGATGCCGGAGCAGGCCACCGACGCGATCGTGGTGCACCACCCGGAGGCGAGCTACTTCAACGCCAAATAGTCCGAGCGAGTGCTCTGACCAGCACTTTCACCCCCTGCGGCGCTCTTAGAACCACGATCGTGCCGTCTCCAGGTCGTCACCGGCGTACAGGCCGTCACCCGGGCTATCAGCATCGGCCGTCGCTGACGTCCGCGAAACGACCTGGGCGTCGCAGAACACTTGCGGGATGGGTATCGTGCGCGCCCATGAGCTACGACATCACGTTCCTGTCCAAGGATGACGACCAGTCCTGGGACCAAGCGCTTGATGCCTTGGAGGAACGGGTTGAGGACGACGCGGACACCGGATCGCCGGACGCGGAAGCGTGGGCGCACATCGTGGCCGAAGCGCGGCAACTCCTGGGCGACGTTGACGCGCAATTGTTGCAACTGGACCATGAACCGACCGGCATCCAGTTGAGCCTGTACGGCGATGAGGCAGGGATTACCGTTCCGTACTGGTACCAGGGCCCTGACGCTGCGGCGATCGTCAAACTGATCTATCAACTCGGCCTCATCGTCGAGCGCCACACGCGACTGGTGGGTTACGACGGGCAGGTTGGACTTGCCGTGGCCGAAGCAGCCGACCAACCACACCTTGCCGTCTCGATCTTCGATCAGGTTGCCCGATCGTTCGCCCGACGCGGAATCGCGAGCCCCAGCAACAACTGACACTCCGCTGGTAGGAGACGCGCGTACGCCAAGCATCAACCGAGGCCGCAGTGCAACCATCAACCGGCGCAGGACAGCCGGCTGCCCACGATGCGGACGCTCCCTATTTTCGTCAACGCCCGCAGTCGCCGGGCAGGCCAGGGGCCGGCGGGTCACCACAGCTCATCGAGCGCCGCGATCTGCTTGCGAAGGGTCCGGGCGTCCTGTGGTGGAAGAACAGCAACGGCGACGTCCAGGATCCAGCGCAACTCGGGCGGGTTGGGACAGCACTGCATCACTCCGCAGCCGGCCGTCGGGTCCCACAAGCGATGCCAGGGGTGGCGTACGAACCATGACCAGGTCCGCAGTGCATCAGAGACGGCCTGGTTCCAGAGGCGGGTGCGTTCGAGGTAGGCGATGGTTCTCAAGCCGCGGGCCGAGAGCCCAGGGATGACGGAGGTCGACCCGTTAAGCGGTCGCCGGTAGATGGAGTCGGCACGCAGTTGTGCTGGGCGCCTACGCGGCATTGCCCTTTCGGGGAGTCGACATGCCGATCATCGTTGCACACCCGCGTTCGGCTCACCTGCCGGGCGACGACGTGTGAGCCTCCAAGATCATGCCAGTCTTCAGGCCGTTGAGGTGCCCATCTGAGGAGTTCCTTGACGGGGTCAGGCCCAATTCGCAGGACGTCTCGTCCGGTTTGATCGGCTATATTCGGGCCCACAATCGATACAACGCCAAGTACGGCCTCATGATCAGCCGGCCGCGCGTTCCTTGGCGTCCGGCCACGGTGGCAGTTCGTCGAAGTCGTCACCTTCCGCGGCCTTGACCCACCACCCGGTGTCGTTGACGTAGTGCTCCAACCACGTCGTCAGGCTGGGAGAGTCGATCCACCAGGCGGCGTCGGGGTCTCCCGGGTTGGGTTCGAAGAGGAGGACGGTTCCCTGCTCGCTTCGGCAGTCGACGCACGCGTACATGCCGCAACCCCAGTCCAGGATCGGAAGAACTCCTTCAGGCCAGGCCCACTCGGTGTTGGCGGAGCTGCGTCTCGCTTCGATGTAACAGTCGACGGCCTGTTCGGACGTCGGTCCCTCGGTCAGGCTGAGTAGCTGGTAATCCGGGCCGAAGCCGCCGTTCGCGAAGTCTCGGTAGATCGCCGCCAGCAAGGGGTGTAGCTGGAACCCCAGTCGCTCCTCGGCGTCGGTGACCTTCTCGTGGGCAAGCGGAGCCGGCAGGCCGGTGGCAACTGGCGTCAGTGGCTCGTCCTCGCGAGCCCGTGCGGCGATGCGGGCCAGAAGGTCGGTGTAGTCCGTCACGAGACGCGATCATGCCGCAGAGGTATGTCAGTCTCTCCGCCGTGAGGTGAGCGTGAAGATCTTGGAACGTTGTGGCCCTCTTGAGGGCCGCTTCCTTCCAAGATCGCGGGGCGGAACGGGTGATGATCGGCGTCGGGAGTGCTAGCTAGCGCCCCGCGCCCTGGCCACGAGATCTTGGTAGGAAACGGCCCCCAAGAGGGCCGAAAGGTTCCAAGATCTCAGCGAGGCGCACCAAGATCTCGACGGGCCTGTCAGGCGAGGTGAGGCGGGAGTGGGTCAGTCGGTGAGGCGGTTGGCGCGGGAGTGGAGGTAGCGCTGCTGGGCGAGGTTCGTCGACCGTCCGGCCGCCGTCCGGTACGCCTCCTCGGCGGCGGCCCGGTCACCGACCAGCTCCAGCAGGTGCGCCCGGGCGGCGGGCAGCCGGGGATCGCCGGCGAGGCGGCTGTCGGCGGCGAGGCCGTCGAGCAGGGCCAACCCGGCGGGTGCGCCCCGACTCATGGCCACCGCCACCGCGTGGTTGAGCGCCACCACCGGGCTGTCGGCGACGTCTCGCAGTACCTCGTAGAGTGCGGTGATCTGCGCCCAGTCGGTCTCGGCGGCGCTGCGCGCCTCGTCGTGCACGGCGGCGACGGCCGCCTGCAGCTGGTACGGGCCGACCGGCCCGCGGGGCAGCGCCGCGCTGACCAGGGCGACGCCCTCGGCGATCTGGTCGGCCTTCCAGCGGCTGCGATCCTGCTCGGCCATCGGCACGAGCTCGCCGTGCGCGCCGATCCGGGCCGGTGCTCGCGCATCGGTGAGCAGCATCAACGCCAGCAGCCCGGCCACCTCGGCTTCGTCCGCCAGGAGCCGGTGCAGCAGCCGGGCCAGCCGGATCGCCTCGGCGGCCAGGTCGGCGCGGAGCAGGCCCGGCCCGGCCGTGCGGGTGTACCCCTCATTGAAGATCAGGTAGAGCACGTGGAGGACGACGGCGAGCCGCTCGCGGCGCTCGACGCCCGTCGGCATGCGGAACGGTAAGCCGCTGTCGCGGATGCGCTGCTTCCCGCGGCTGATCCGCCGGGCCATGGTCGCCTCGGGCACCAGGAAGGCTCGCGCCACCTCGGCGGTGCTGAGCCCACCCACCGCGCGCAGCGTCAGCGCGATCTGCGCGGCGGGGGAGAGCGCCGGGTGGCAGCAGAGGAAGAGCAGGATCAGGCTATCGTCACCGTCGTCGGGCGGCCGGTCCGCGGCCGGCGCCACCCGGTCGGCGGGCAGCACCCGGCGGGCGACGAGGTCCTCCCGCCGGGCCCGGGCCTGTTCCCGGCGGAGCAGGTCGGTGAGCCGGCGGGCCGCCACCGCGATCAGCCAGGCCCGAGGGTTCTCCGGTACGCCGTCACGCGGCCAGCCGGTCGCGGCGGCGATCAGCGCCTCCTGGGTGGCGTCCTCGGCCGTGTCGAAGTGACCGTAGCGGCGTACGAGCGCGCCGAGGACCTGCGGCGCCAGCCGACGCAGCAGGTCTTCGACACGCGGCTCGGGCACTGGTCAGCCGGCCAGGTCCTCGACGCCGTCGAGCACTGGCCGCACGTCGACGTACTCGCCGGGGGCGTCGGGGTTCACGAAGCCGGAGGCGATCTCGGTGGCCCGGTCGAAGCTGGCGCACTCCACGATCGTGTAGCCGGCGAGCACCTCCTGCGTCTCCGGGTACGGGCCGTCGGTCACCACCGGCAGCCCGCCGTCGACCTGGACCCGGCGGGCGTGCACCGGCGCGCTGAGCCCCTGGGCGTCGACCAGCTCGCCGGAGTCGACGAGCGCCTGGTGGACCTTCTCCATGTGCGCGTGCATCGCCGCGACCTGCTCGGGGGTCATGGCTGGGCGGTCGCCCGGTTGCCCGCTGAGCACGTCGTAGTCCTGCTGCGAGCCGTACAGGAGGATCATGTACTTCACGGTCTGCTCCTTCCGTCGGCGCCGCCGCGGCGCCGCTCACCGGTGACGTCGAAGCCGTCCACCGGTTCCGGACACCCGGCCCCGGGTCATCGTGTTCGACCCGCCGCGACCAGGGCCGCGGTGGGCAGACCGAGCAGCCCGTCGGGGCCGAGGTACTCGGCGGTGAGCCGGTCGTAGGCGTCGCGGGCCCGCCGGCGGAGATCGGCCGGTGCGCCGTCGAGCAGCAGCCCGAGCTCTCCGATGCCGGCCTCCGGTCCGGCCCACCACTCCTGCGGGTCGGTGCGGTGCACCCAGGAGAGCGTCTCGCACCGCAGCGGGTCCAGCCCCGCGCCACGCAGCAGCCCGGTCAGCCCTTTCGGCGTACGGTCGAAGTTCCGCTCGGCGTCGACCTGCGGCAGCGCCGGTCGGGGTGGCCCGCCGGCCGCCTCGTACGCCTGCCGCCAGAGTCGTTGCAGCGGCGGCCGCGGGTACGGCCAGATGGTGATCGCCACCTGACCGCCGGGGCGTACCACCCGGCGCAGCTCCGACACGGCGGCGAGCGGGTCGCCGACGTGGTTGATCACGAAGTTCGCCACCGCCACGTCGAAGGCGCCGGTGGGGAAGGGCAGCAGGGGCAGCGCGGCCCGCGCGAAGTGGCCCGCGGCGCGGGCCGTACGGGCCGTGACGATCATGCTGGCCTCGGCGTCCACGGCGGTCACGGTCGCGCCGCGCGCGGTGGCGAGCGCCGCCACGGTGCCCGGGCCGGTGCCGACGTCCAGCATCCGGGCGCCGTCGGTCACCCCAGCCGCATCCAGCAGGGCCGGCGCGGGGTACGCGCAGAGCCGGCCGAAGCTACGGGCGTACGCCTCGGCGCGCCCGGCCCACCGCCCACGTTCGTGATCGTCGAAGTCGGTCATCGACGTGACCTTATTGCGGGTGTCAAAGACCCGGACCGGCCTGCGGCGGGCGGGCGCAGCTCCACCGACGACTTCGACAGCGGCCCCAGCCGCACTCCTCGAATCCCGGCACCGTGGCGCCGCTCGGCGCGCAGGGAGCACGTACCGTCGGGGTATCGCGTGCGCGAGCGGGCTGCCGGGGAGGGCGATGTGGACAGACGGGCGACAGGTCGGTTCCGAGGGCCGCTGGCGGGCCTGCTGGTGGCGCTCGTGGCGGCCGGCGGCTGCTTCGTCGGAGGGGTGAGCGATCCGCAGGGCGGTGAGCCCGCGCCGCCGGAGCCGACGGTGGCGCCGGGCACGGCCGCCACCCGCGCCGACGGCACCACCAGCGTCGAGGAGTTCGCCCAGGACGTCGCCGACGCGCAGGCGGTGGCCGAGCGGTACTGGGCGGCCCAGTTCCGGGCGTCGGGGGAGGGGTTCCGACCGATCCGGCGGATCGTCTCCTACCAGCGGGCCGGGGAGGTCTACTGTGGCGGGCAGGCGTTGCCGCGCAACAACGCCGTCTACTGCTCGCAGGGCGACTTCATCGCGTACGACGTCGCCTGGTCCGTGGCCGCGTTCCGGCAGGTCGGCGACGCGTTCGTCTTCTACCTGCTCGGCCACGAGTACGCGCACGGCATCCAGGTACGCCTCGGCATCCGCTACGACTTCACCATCCAGCAGGAGCTGCAGGCCGACTGCATGGCCGGGGCGTACCTCGGCGACTCGGTGCGCTCGGGCGCCCTGACCCTCGGCGAGGGTGACCTGGAGGAGTTCCGGGAGGGGTTGGCGGCGGTCGGCGACGACCCCGACCAGCCCTGGTTCGCCGAGGGCTCGCACGGCACCGCCGAGCAGCGGACCGACTCCTTCTTCCGCGGCTACGAGCGGTCGCTGGCCGCCTGCGACCTCGGCTGATCCCGGCGGCCGGGCCGCGGTGGGCCCGGCGATTGCGTGGGTCACCCGGGCGGGCACCGGGACGAGCGTCCCGCCGTGCCCCTGAGAGGATCCCGGCATGTCCCTGGGCGATCCGCACACCAGCCGTCATCCCGCCGCCGTGCTCTTCGACATGGACGGCACCCTGGTCGACAGCGAGAAGCTGTGGGACGTCGCGCTGCAGGAGCTCGCCGCCGTCTACGGCGGGACCCTCTCCGACGACGCGCGCCGGTCGATCGTCGGCACGGTCATGGCGGACTCGATGCGGATCCTGCACGAGGACCTCGGCCAGCCGGAGCGGGACCTGAAGGTCAGCGCCGACTGGATCGACGCCCGGATCCTGGAGCTGTTCCGCACCGGGCTGAGCTGGCGGCCGGGGGCGATGGCCCTGCTGACGGCGGTACGCGCGGCCGGCATCCCGACGGCGCTGGTCACCTCCAGCGGCCGTCCGCTGGTCGAGGTGGCGCTGGAGACCCTGGGCCGGGAGAACTTCGACGTGGTGGTCTGCGGCGACGAGGTGGTCGCGGCGAAGCCGCACCCGGAGCCGTACCTGACCGCCGCCCGGCTGCTGGGGGTGCCGATCGAGCGGTGCGTGGCGATCGAGGACTCGGCCACGGGGGTGGCCAGTGCCCTGGCCGCCGGCGCCGCCGTGCTGGCCGTGCCGGCCGAGGTGCCGCTGCCGTCGACCGACGGCGTACACCAGTTGAAGAGCCTGACCACCGTGGACCTGGAGTTCCTCGCCGCGCTGCTGGCCGGCCGCTGACGCCGTGCTCGCCGGCCCCTGAAGCGGTGAGGGGCCGCGCCGGTCGGCGCGGCCCCTCACGGATGTCGTGCTTCGTGCGGATCGGTGCCGGTTGCCCCCGCGGTACCGAGTGCGGGGGCAACCGTCGGGTCGCGGATCAGTCGTGGGCGATCGCGCCCAGCACGTTGATCCGGGCGGCCCGGGCCGCGGGCAGGATCGCCGCGATCACCCCCACGATCGCGGCGAGCCCGAGGGCGACCCCGATCTGCGTCCACGGCAGCACCAGGTCGGTGATGCCCTCGTCCTTCAACGCCTCGACCACGGCGGCGCCCAGGCCCGCGCCGACGAGCACGCCGAGCAGCGCCCCGAACACCGAGATCACCACCGCCTCGACGGTGATCATCCGCATGGTCTGCGCCCGGCGTAGCCCGATGGCCCGCAGCAGCCCCAGCTCGCGGGTGCGTTCCAGCACCGACAGCGCCAGGGTGTTGACGATGCCGAGGACCGCGATCACGATGGCCAGCGCCAGCAGGATCTGGATCATCGTGAGCAGCCCGTCGACCTGACCGGCCTGCTGCTCGATGAACGCGTCCCGGTCGGCCACCGACACCTCCGGGGAGTCGGCGAGCAGCGCCTCGACCTGCGGCTGCACGTCGGCGACGTTGGTGCCGGGGGCCAACTGGATGAAGCCCTGGATCGGCTGCGGGATGGCGAAGTCGCGGGCCGCCTCCGCCGGGAGGATGACACCGTTGGTCAGCTGGCTGCTGCCGTAGATGCCGGTGACCGTGTAGGTGCTGGGCTCGCCACGGGCCAGCTGCACCGGCACCGTAGAACCGACCGAGAGTCCGCGGTCCGCCGCGGTGTCCGTGCTGACCAGCATCTCGTTCGGTCCGAGCCGGTCGATGTTCCCGGCGGTGGGCTGCACCCCGAAGATCTGCCGGAGCGCGGCGTCGTCGCTGCTCGCGGCGACCCAGGTGCGTTCCCCGCCGACCACGGCCAGGTCGCCGTACTCGCCGTCGACCAGCTGGACGCCGGGAATCGCCGCGGCCTTCTCCAGCACCGCCGGGTCGAACGTCGGCGGCCGGGGGCCGCTCTGCACGCCGGCGATGACCAGCTCGGCCTTGATGGTGTCCTGGGCGAGGCCGCTGATGCTGCTCTTCGCCGAGTCCAGGATCACCGTCACGCCGGTCACCAGGGCGATGCCGACCATGAGGGCCGCCGCCGTGATGGCGGTGCGACGCGGGTTGCGCCCCGAGTTGAGCCGTCCCAGCTTGCCCGGCACCGACCAGGCGAAGATCGCCCCGAGCACGCTGACCACCGGTCGGCTGATCAGCGGGGTCAGCAACGCGACACCGATGAACGCGAAGAGCACCCCGCCCAGGATCGTGACCAGCGTGCTGTCCCCCGCGTTGCCGGAGAGGCCGAGGAAGAGCAGCACCGCGCCGATCGCGCTGACCACACCGCCGGTGACCGTGATCCGGGTCAGCGGGCGGTCCGGCGTGGCCACGTCCTGCATCGCCGCGATCGGTGGGATCCGCGAGGCCCGCAGCGCCGGCAGCAGCGCCGCCACCACGGTGATGACCAGGCCGACCGCGAACGCGCTGATCACGGCGCTCATCGGTATGCCGAGCCCGGCCAGGGTGAGCCCGCCGGCCAGGTTGCCGAACGCCCACGCGAGCAGCGCGCCGATGCCGATGCCGGCGCCCAGGCCGAGCACCGAGGCGATCAGGCCGACCGCGATCGCCTCCAGCACCACCGAGCCGATCATCTGCTTCCGGCTGGCGCCGATGGCCCGCATCAGCGCCAGCTCCCGGGTGCGCTGCGCCACGATGATCGAGAAGGTGTTGAGGATCAGGAACGTGCCGACCAGCAGCGCCACGGCCGCGAAGCCGAGCAGGATCCGGTTGAAGAACGACAGGGCCTCCTTGAAGCCCGCCGCCGCCTCCTCCGACAGCTGCTCGCCGGTCTTCACGTCGTACCCGCCGCCGACCGCGCCGGCCACCGAGTCGCGCAGCGACTCGGGGGAGACACCGTCGGCGGCCTGCACGCTCACGCTGTTGAAGGTGTCGGGCTCGCCCAGCATGAGCCGCTGCGCCACCGGCGTGGTGAACATGATCTCGTTGGAGCCGCCGATCGAGTCCCGGCCACCGCTGTAGCCGAAGATCCCGACGATGGTGAACTGCTGCTTCGGCTCCAGCGGGGTGAGCACCCCGACCCGGTCACCGAGCTTCACCTTGCCCGCGTCGGCGAGCCCCTTGTTGATGACGATCTCGTCGGCGGCGTTCGCGCCGCGCCCCTCACGCAGCTGGATCAGGTCCGTCTCGCCGGTCCAGTTCTCGCCGAGCTGCGGCGGACCGAACGAGGCGACGGCCTTGCCGTTGCTGCCGATCAGGCGGGCCCCGTCGATGGCGACCACGCCCGTCGCGTCGGCCACCCCGGGCACCGCGCGGACCTTCTCGACCGTGCTCGCCGGGAACGGCGGAGGAGCCTGCTCGCCCTCCATCTCCGACATCGCGATCTTCGGCTTGGCCGCGACGTTGACGTCCACCCCCTCGTACGCGTCGGCGAAGATCGCGTCGAAGGTCCGGCCGAGGGTGTCGGTCAGCACGAACGCGCCCGAGACGAACATCACTCCCAGGACCACGGCCAGCCCGGAGAGGGTGAGCCGCAGCTTGCGCGCCAGGAGACTCTTCAGTGTCGCCCGGAACATCAGCCGTTCACCTCGGCCGAGGCGTCCAGCTTCTTCATGGTGTCCAGCACGGTGTCTGCGGTCGGCTCGATCAACTCGGAGACGATCTGCCCGTCGGCCAGGAACACCACCCGGTCGGCGTACGCGGCGGCGGTCGGGTCGTGGGTGACCATGACGATCGTCTGGCCGTGCTCACGTACCGAGTTGCGCAGGAAGTTCAGCACCTCCGCGCCGGCGCGGGAGTCGAGGTTTCCCGTCGGCTCGTCGGCGAAGATCACTTCCGGGCGGGAGACCAGGGCCCGGGCGCACGCCACCCGCTGCTGCTGCCCGCCGGAGAGCTGCGCCGGCCGGTGGTCCAGCCGGTCCCGCAGCCCGACCGTGTCGATCACGATGTCGTACCAGGCCGGGTCCGGCTTGCGCCCGGCGATCGACAACGGCAGCAGGATGTTCTCCTTGGCGCTGAGCGTGGGCAGCAGGTTGAACTGCTGGAAGATGAAGCCCACCTTGTCCCGGCGCAGCTTGGTCAGCCCGGCGTCGCCCAGACCGGTGACCGTGGTGTCGCCGATCGACACCGTCCCCCGGGTCACCGTGTCCAGCCCCGCCAGGCAGTGCATCAGCGTCGACTTGCCCGACCCCGAGGGGCCCATGATCGCGGTGAAGCGGCCCTGTTCGAACTCGGCACTGACCCCCCGCAGCGCGATGACCTGCGCCTCGCCGCTGCCGTACACCTTCCACACGTCGTTCGCCCGGGCCGCGGCCTGCGCCTGCCGGCCTACCGTCGCGGTCACGTCTTCTCCCTCTGTCGTTCGGTCCGTCCGCGCCGCCCCCCGCTGGATTCGGCGCGACCCTCTCATCCTCCGCGTTCGTCACCCCGGTTCTCTCCGACCTTGGTCGGAGCCGGTGCGGATTTCCGTGCTGCGGGTGCCCCCCATGCCGACTCAGGGTTGCCCCTGAGACGGGGCTGATCGAGCACGGTGGGTCGCCGCAGCCGACCAGCCCGGCCGGACGCTATGGGTTGACGCCGCGTGAGAGTCAACCCCGTCGGGCCGTCTGCGGTCACGGTAGGTGACGACGGCAAAAGCTACCTCGCGCCGAGGGCGGATCTTCGAATACGACGGAGGGAGTAGCCGGACGTGCCCGCTACCCCCGGGGGCGTACGAGACCCGTCTCGTACGCCAGCACCACGGCCTGCACCCGGTCGCGCAGCCCCAGCTTCGTCAACACGTGCCCGACGTGGGTCTTGATCGTGGTCTCGCTCACCGACAGCTCCGCGGCGATCTCGGAGTTGGACAACCCCCGGGCGACCTGCACCAGCACCTCCCGCTCCCGCTCGGTGAGCGCGGCCAGCGAACGCGGCGGCGTGGCCGACGGGTCGGGCAGCACGTCCGCGAACCGGTCCAGCAGCCGCTTCAGGATGCGCGGCGCCACCACCGCCTCCCCGGCGGCCACCGTGCGGATCGCGGTGACCAGGTCCTCGGCGGGCACATCCTTCGCCAGGAAGCCGCTGGCCCCGGCGCGCAGCGCCCCCACCACGTACTCGTCGAGGTCGAAGGTGGTGAGGATCAACACACGCACCGGGAGGCGGGCGTCGACGATCGCGCGGGTCGCCGCCACCCCGTCCATCCGCGGCATCCGGATGTCCATCAGCACCACGTCTGGCAGCAGCCGGCGGGACAGATCCACCGCCTCCACGCCGTCACCGGCCTCCGCGACGACGTCCAGGTCCTCCTCGGCGCCCAGCACCATCCGGAAGCCGGTACGCAGCAGCGGCTGGTCGTCGACGAGCAGGACCCGTACCGGCCGGGCCGTCCGATCGGTCATGCCGCCCCCTGCTCACCCGTCACGCCGGCACC
Organism: Micromonospora musae; assembly: GCF_003626635.1. Lineage (GTDB taxonomy): Bacteria > Actinomycetota > Actinomycetes > Mycobacteriales > Micromonosporaceae > Micromonospora > Micromonospora musae. The sequence continues at coordinate 90,263 of NZ_RAZT01000001.1, forward strand.
GGCCCCGGCTGCTCCACCGGAATCCTCGCGTGGACCCGGAACCCGCCGCCGGTCCGCGCGCCGGCCTGTAGGACACCACCGTAGAGGCCGACCCGCTCCCGCATGCCCACCAGACCGTGCCCCACGCCGCGGGAACCCGGAACCGGTCCCCGCCCGTCGTCGGTGACCTCCACCACCACGGCGGCCCCGTCGTAGCCGATACGCACCTCGGCGGTCGCCGCGCCGGCGTGCTTGAGCGCGTTGGTCAACGCCTCCTGCACGATCCGGTAGATCGCCAGCGCCACGCCCTCCTCCACCACGACCGGGTCACCGTCGACGCGCAGCGTCACCGGCAGGCCCGCCTCGCGTACCTGCTCGGTCAGGGTCTCGATGCCCGCGAGCCCCGGCTGGGGGGCGAGGTCGGCGTCCGGCTCCGCGTCGGTCCGCAGCACGTCCAGCAGCCGGCGCAGCTCCCGCAGGGTGGCCCGGCCGGTCTCCTCGATCGTGCCGATCACCTCGTCGGCCGCGTCCGGGTCCCGGCGCAGCACCCGCCGCGCCCCGGTGGCCAGCACACCCATCACGCTGACGTGGTGCGCCACCACGTCGTGCAGCTCGCGGGCGATTCGGCGCCGCTCGTCGGCGACCGCCTGCTCCGCGAGCGACCGCTGCCGCTCCTCGGCCACCCGGGCCCGCTCCCGCAGCGCCCGGTTGGCCGCCTGGCGGGCCTGCACCACCCGGCCCACCGCGTACGACAGCAGCCCCACGAGCAGGTTGTTCAGCACCAGCAGGGTCGGGCTGACGGCCAGCAGGCCGTCGACCGGTGCGACCACGTTGGCCACCGCCACCGGCACCCACAGCACTGCTGCGGCGGCCGCCGCCCGCCGGGCCTGCCACCGCGCCGCCACCGTGAAGGTCAGCACGGCGAACGTCAACCCCTGCACCCCGGCGCCCAGCCCGGTCACCGCCGGAAGCCCCAGCGTGGCCACCGCCGCGCCGATCGCCGGCCAGGGCGCCACCCGGCGCAGCACCAACGGCGCCGCGCACGCCACGCTCCAGGCCACCGTCACCGGCAGCGACCGCGACCAGAGCTCGCGCGGCGTGATCAGCGCGAACACCAGCTCCATCGCCACCAGGGCGGCGGCGAGCAGCGCGTCGGCGGCGAGCGGGCGCCGACGCAGAGGCACCCACACGCGCTCGGTCATACCGAGACGCTAGCCGCCTTCCGGCGGCGCTGATCGTCGTCGAAGACGAGCCCGATCTCCTCCCCGGGGAGGAGGCTCACTCGTCCGCCCCGGGCTGCGCGGGCCGCGATCGCGCGTCGAGCAGCGGGTCGGCGCTCGCCGCGTGCGCCGGAAACGGCGGGGGTGTGCCGCCGAAGCTCGGGCAGAGCGCCTGGTGGCTGCACCAGTCGCAGAGTCGGCTCGGCCGGGGCCGGAAGTCCTGCTGCGCGGTGGCCTGCTCGATCGCCCGCCACAACGCCACCACGGTCCGCTCGAACCGGACCAGCTCGTCGGCGTCGGGGGTGTAGTCGCAGACCTCGGCGTCGCGCAAATAGAGCAGACGCAGCACCCGCGGGACGACCCCCCGGGTACGCCACAGCACGAGCGCGTAGAACTTCAGCTGGAACAGGGCCCGCGCCTCGAACGCCTCACGCGGCGCGCCGCCGGTCTTGTAGTCGACCACCCGCAGCGCCCCGTCCGGCGCCACGTCGAGCCGGTCGAGGTAACCCCGGATCAGCAGCTCGTCGTCGACCACCGCCGAGATCAGGCTCTCCCGCTCGGCGGGCTCCAGCCGGCGCGGATCCTCCACCGCGAAGTAGCCCTCCAGCAGCCCCGCGGCCGACCGGAGGAACTCGGCGAGGGCGGCCGGGTCGCCGTCGGCGGGGAAGAGCCCGGCCAGCTCCGGCTGCTCGGTGACGAGCCGGTCCCACTGCGGGGCGACCAGGTCGCCGGCGGCGTCCGGATGCCGGCCGGCGGCGGGCAGGTCGAAGAGCCGCTCCAGCACCGCGTGCACCAGCGTGCCCCGGGCCTGCTCGACGGTGGGCCGCTCGGGCAGCCGGTCGATGCTGCGGAAGCGGTAGAGCAGGGGACAGGTCTTGAAATCCGCCGCCCGCGACGGGGACAACGACGCCCGCACTGTCGCCGGCGCCCCCGCCGTGGGCGTGGGCTGTCGGGTGGTCACCTGATCCGCCGTCATGTCCGGAAGATTAGGGCACCGGTGTGACACCTCCCGCGCCCGCCGTGCCGCGCGCCGTCTCAGGTGCAGTCCGTAGCATCGACCCGATGGAGCAGACGTCCCGGCCCCGGCGCCGGCCCCTCGGCAGCCTCGCCCTGACCGTGGGACGGGTCTTCGGCGTGCCGCTGCGCCTCAACGCCTCCATGCTCCTGCTCGCCCTGCTGGTCACCGTCCTGTACGCCGAGTTCGCCCGCAATCAGCTCGCCCTGTCGCAGCTCAGCGGTTACGTCATCGGCGTCGGGTTCGTGGTCTCCCTGCTCGGCTCGGTGCTGCTGCACGAGCTCGGTCACGCGCTCACCGCCCGCCGCTACGGTATCGGCGTACGCGGGATCACCCTCGAACTGCTCGGCGGCTACACGGAGATGGACCGCGACGCCCCGTCCCCCCGCGTCGACCTGCTGGTGTCGCTCGCCGGCCCGGCGGTCTCCGCGGCCCTCGGCGCGGTCGCCGTCGTGGTCACCCTCGCCCTGCCCGACCACACCGTCGCCAACCAGCTCGCGTTCCAGCTGGCGGTGAGCAACGTGATCGTCGCGGTCTTCAACGCCCTGCCCGGCCTGCCGCTCGACGGCGGGCGGGCGCTGCGCGCCGCCGTCTGGGCGGTCACCCGCGACCGGCACCGGGGCACCGAGGTGGCCGGCTGGGTGGGCCGGATCGTGGCGGCCGGCACCGCGGCGCTGGTCGCCGTGCTCACCCTCACCCACCGGCTGGTCCCGCTGGCGCTGCCGCTGATGCTGCTGGTGGCGTTCACCCTCTGGCGCGGCGCCGGCCAGTCGATCCGGTACGCGAAGATCAGCCGGCGCTTCCCCCTGATCGACCTGGCCCGCCTGGCCCGACCGGTCTGGCCGGTGCCGACCGGCACCCCGCTCGCCGAGGCGCAGCGCCGAGCCGAGCACGCCCGGGCCGACGCGGCGTTGCTCGTCACCGACAGCACCGGTCGACCCGTCGGCCTGGTCGACCCGGCCGAGGTGGCGGCGGTGCCGGTCGAGCGTCGACCCTGGCTCGCCGTCGACGCGGTGTCCCGGCCGCTCGCCGCGCTGCCCACCCTTCCCCTCGGGCTCGACGGGGAACGCGTGATGGAGGCCGTGCAGACCCACCCGGGCGCACGGTACGTGGTGACCTCAGGCGAAGATGTCGTCGGCGTTCTGCACATCGCGGATCTCGCCCAGCTCCTCGAACCCGACCGGAAGATGAACACGTGAGCGCAACTCCCTCCGCCGCCCCCGGCACCCCGGTGCCCGCCGACCGCCCCGGGCCGGCCCCGGCGCGCCGAGGCCCCTTCCAGGTCGGCGACCGGGTGCAGCTGACCGACCCGAAGGGGCGGATGCACACCATCACCCTGGAGCCCGGCAAGGCCTTCCACACCCACCGCGGCATCCTCGACCACGACGCGCTCATCGGTCAGCCCGACGGCAGCGTGGTCACCACCACCGGCGGCGGCACCGCCTTCCTCGCCCTGCGCCCGCTGCTCGCCGACTACGTGCTCTCCATGCCCCGCGGCGCCCAGGTGATCTACCCGAAGGACTCGGCGCAGATCGTGGCGATGGGCGACATCTTCCCCGGCGCCAAGGTGCTCGAGGCCGGCGCGGGCTCCGGCGCGCTCAGCTGCTCGCTGCTGCGGGCGGTCGGCGCCGAGGGGGAGCTGCACTCGTTCGAGGTGCGCGAGGACTTCGCCGAGATCGCCCGCCGCAACGTGGAGTCCTTCTTCAACGGCCCGCACCCGGCCTGGAACCTGCACGTCGGCGACGTCGCCCAGTGTCAGGAGACCGGCTTCGACCGGATCATCCTCGACATGCTCACCCCCTGGGAGACCCTCGACATGGTCGAGCGGGCGCTGCTGCCCGGCGGGGTGTTCATCGGCTACGTGGCGACGACCCCGCAGCTCTCCGAACTGGTCGAGGCGCTGCGCGAGCGGGGCGGCTGGACCGAGCCCCGAGCCTGGGAGTCGCTGGTGCGCGACTGGCACGCCGAGGGCCTCGCCGTCCGCCCGGACCACCGGATGGTCGCCCACACCGCGTTCCTGGTCTCCGCCCGCAAGCTCGCTCCCGGCGTCACCGCGCCGCCGCGGCGACGCAAGCCGAGCAAGGGCACCGAGGCGTACGTGCAGCGCCGCCAGGTGCTGCGGGAGGCGGAGGCCGCCCGGCAGGCAGCTGCCCAGGCAGCGGTGACAGGTCCCGACGCAGCGGAGGAGATGGACACGCCGTGACGGGCGGCCCGGCATGAGTGCACGGTTGTTCCGTCCGCGAACGGTTCACGGGGGCGCCGACCAGAGGGAGGATGCGGCATGAGTAGCCCGGGCTACGGCGGCGGTGACCTGCCAGCGGTCTTCCCGGACTGGTCGCCGTACCAGGATCTGGAGTCGGCCGCGCGGGCCTACCTGCGGGACCCGGACATCGCCCTGGAGGCGTTCGGCGGGGTGCTGCGCGGCGCGTCGGTGCTCGGCTTCACGTTGGAACGGTTCGTCAACGAGGTCAACGGTGTCTGGCAGGAGGTCGTCGTCTGCGACGGCAGCCGGCTGATCCTCTGGCACGGCGAGGACGTGCCGCCGGGCGAGGGACCGCCCGGGTCGATGACCTCGTCGCTGCGGGTGGTGCCGGTCTCCACGGTCACCGAGGTCGGCTGCCGCCGCCGGCTCACCCGCGCCGACAACGGTACGGTCCGCGTCGACAGCATCGACGTCTACCTGCTGCTCACCTCGCTCGACGAGGCGCCGCCACCCGAGGAGGTGGTCGGCGGGCCCCGGCACGACGCGCTGCGGTTCGGCAAGACCCTCGACGACGGCGGCGCCGGGCAGATCGCCCGGCTGGAGGAGTTCGCCCGGCTGGTCGCCTCGGTCGTCGGCCGACCGATGCTCTGACCGCCCGGAGACCGGCCGATGCGCTGACCGGCCGGAGACCGGCCGATGCTCTCAGCGGCAGATACGAAGAGATGCCCGGCGGCACGCCGCCGGGCATCTCTTCGTATCTGCTCAGTCGGCGTCGGGACCGGCCACCTCGACGCCGTCGCCGGCGCGTACGACGTGGATGCACTCGCCCGGGCACTCCTTCGCCGAGTCGATCACCTCGAGGCGCAGGTGCTCCGGAACGTCGACGCGGCTGCCGGGGGCCTGCAACAGCTCACCGTCGGAGCCCTTGACGTAGGCCAGCCCGTCGACGTCGAACTCGAAGACCTCCGGCGCGTACTGCACGCAGAGCCCGTCGCCCGTGCAGAGATCCTGGTCCACCCAGACCTGAAGCTGGTCCGTCGCGACCTGCGCCACCGGCGCACCCCCCATGTTCTCCCGTCCCACGCCCCGACGGTACCCGAATGCCCGCAACGGTCCTGATGACCCACCCGTAGCGATCAAGGTTCAGTGACAGGGGCGTTGCGCGGGACCGAATCGGGCTCATAGCGGCTAGTGTTAGGGCAGAACGTTCAAGCCCCCCGGGGAGGTGGGACGTGGCACGCAGCGACGACGCGGACTCGCGCGCCGCACGGTGGGAGAAGGAGGCCCACGATCTCTCCACGCAGGTCGCGTTCCTTCAAGAGGAACTCGCCCTGGTGCGGCGCAAGTTGACCGAAGGCCCCCGACACGTCCGGCAGCTCGAGGAGCGGCTGGCCGCCACCCAGGCGCAGTTGGCGCGGCTGACCGAGAACAACGACCGGCTCGTGAGCACCCTCAAGGAGGCTCGCGCGCAGATCGTGACGCTCAAGGAGGAGATCGACCGCCTCGCCCAACCACCGAGCGGTTACGGAGTGTTCCTCGCCCGACACGACGACGGGACCGTCGACGTCTTCACCGGCGGCCGCAAGCTACGGGTCGCGGTGTCGCCGTCGTTGGACGTCGCCGAACTGCGGCGCGGCCAGGAGGTCCTGCTCAACGACGCGCTCAACATCGTCGACGCGTTCGGTTACGAGCGGGTCGGCGAGGTGGTCATGCTCAAGGAGGTGCTGGAGAGCCCCGGCGGCGGTCCCGGTGACCGGGCGCTGGTGGTTTCCCACTCCGACGAGGAGCGCATCGTGCACCTCGCCGAGAGCCTGATCGGGTCCTCGATCCGGGCCGGCGACTCGCTCATGATCGAGCCCCGTTCGGCGTACGCGTACGAGCGGATCCCGAAGAGCGAGGTCGAGGAGCTGGTCCTGGAGGAGGTGCCCGACGTCGACTACTCCGACATCGGTGGCCTCCAGTCGCAGATCGAGCAGATCCGCGACGCGGTGGAGCTGCCCTTCCTGCACGCCGACCTGTTCCGGGAGCACCAGCTCCGCCCGCCCAAGGGGATCCTGCTCTACGGCCCGCCCGGCTGCGGCAAGACGCTGATCGCCAAGGCGGTGGCCAACTCCCTGGCCAAGAAGATCGCCGAGCGGCGCGGCGAGGAGAAGCACACCAGCTTCTTCCTCAACATCAAGGGCCCCGAGCTGCTCAACAAGTACGTCGGTGAGACCGAGCGGCACATCCGGTTGATCTTCCAGCGGGCGCGGGAGAAGGCCGGCGAGGGCACCCCGGTGATCGTGTTCTTCGACGAGATGGACTCGGTCTTCCGTACCCGCGGCTCCGGTGTCTCCTCGGACGTCGAGAACACCATCGTTCCGCAGCTGCTCAGCGAGATCGACGGTGTGGAGGGCCTGGAGAACGTCATCGTCATCGGCGCCTCGAACCGCGAGGACATGATCGACCCGGCCATCCTGCGCCCCGGCCGGCTCGACGTGAAGATCAAGATCGAGCGGCCGGACGCCGAGGCGGCCAAGGACATCTTCTCCAAGTACATCCTCTCGGGTCTGCCGCTGCACGCCGACGACCTGACCGAGCACGGCGGTGACCCACAGGCCACCGTGGCGGCGATGATCGACGCGGTCGTGCTGCGGATGTACTCCGAGACCGAGGAGAACCGCTTCCTCGAGGTCACCTACGCCAACGGCGACAAGGAAGTCCTCTACTTCAAGGACTTCAACTCCGGCGCGATGATCCAGAACATCGTCGACCGGGGCAAGAAGATGGCCATCAAGGAGTTCCTCACCTCCAACCGCAAGGGACTGCGACTGCAGCACCTGCTCGACGCCTGCGTCGACGAGTTCCGGGAGAACGAGGACCTGCCCAATACCACCAACCCGGACGACTGGGCCCGCATCTCCGGCAAGAAGGGCGAGCGGATCGTCTACATCCGCACGCTCGTCTCCGGCGGCAAGGGCGCCGAGGCCGGACGGTCCATCGAGACCGCCAGCAACACCGGCCAGTACCTCTGACCGGCAGCGCGACACGACGGGGCTCGGGGTGGCGTACGCCCCGGGCCCCGTGGATCGCCGCGCCCGACCCCACCGCCACGTCCGCTCCCGGCCGGACCGCCTCGGCCCGCCGGGCCCGGCCGCGGCGCACCCTCCCCGCCATTTGCAGACGGCGCGACGTCTGGCACGCCCCCGTACGCCGTGTGGCCGACTACGCTCGACGGGACGGGGGACCGGACGGGCGAGCGGAGCGAGCAGGTCGATGAGCGTACGACGGATCATGGGCACCGAGGTCGAGTACGGCATCTCCGTGCCCGGTCAGGCCGGAGCCAACCCGATGGTGACCTCCTCGCAGGTGGTGAACGCCTACGGGGCGCGTCCGGAACTCAACCGCGGTGGCCGCGCCCGCTGGGACTACGAGGAGGAGTCGCCGCTGCGCGACGCCCGGGGCTTCACCTACTCCGGCGCCGCGTACGACCCCGCGGAGGCCCTCGCCGACGAGGACCTGGGGCTCGCCAACGTCATACTGACCAACGGTGCGCGCCTCTACGTCGACCACGCCCACCCGGAGTACTCCACTCCGGAGGTCACCAATCCGCTGGACGTGGTGCGCTGGGACAAGGCCGGCGAGCGTGTGATGGCCGAGGCGTCCCGGCGGGCGGCCACCATCCCCGGCACCCAGCCCATCCACCTCTACAAGAACAACACCGACAACAAGGGCGCCAGCTACGGCGCCCACGAGAACTACCTGATGCGGCGGCAGACGCCGTTCGCGGACATCGTCGCGTACCTGACCCCGTTCTTCGTCACCCGGCAGATCGTCTGCGGCGCCGGACGGGTGGGCATCGGCCAGGACGGCGGCCAGAACGGCTTCCAGATCTCCCAGCGGGCCGACTTCTTCGAGGTCGAGGTCGGGCTGGAGACCACCCTCAAGCGGCCGATCATCAACACCCGCGACGAGCCGCACGCGGACGCGGACAAGTACCGGCGGCTGCACGTCATCATCGGTGACGCCAACCTCTCCGAGATCTCCACCTACCTGAAGGTCGGCACCACCGCGCTGATCCTCACGATGATCGAGGAGAAGGCGCTCGGCCCCGACCTGGGCATCGCCGACCCGGTCAACGAGCTGCGCGCGGTCAGCCACGATCCGTCGCTCACCCACCTGATGCGGATGCGGGACGGGCGGCGGCTCACGGCGTTGGACGTGCAGTGGGCGTACTACGAGCGCGTGCGCTCCTTTGTCGACGACCGTTACGGCGACGATGTGGACGCCCAGACCGAGGACGTGCTGGCCCGCTGGGAGAGCGTGCTGGACCGGCTCGGGCGGGACGCGATGCTCTGCGCCGACGAGCTGGACTGGGTGGCGAAGCTGCGGCTGCTCCACGGCTACCAGGAGCGGGAGAAGCTCGGCTGGGGGGCGCACAAGCTCCAGCTGGTCGACCTGCAGTACTCCGACGTCCGGCCGGAGAAGGGCCTCTACCACCGCCTGGTCTCGCGGGGCGCGATGAAGACGCTGCTCAGCGACGAGGACACCCGCACCGCCATGACCGAGCCCCCGGAGGACACCCGGGCCTACTTCCGCGGCCGCTGCCTCGCCCAGTACGCCTCCGAGGTGGTCGCGGCGAGCTGGGACTCGGTCATCTTCGACGTGGGCCGGGAGTCGCTGGTACGGGTGCCGATGATGGAGCCGGAGCGGGGCACCCGTAAGCACGTCGGCGCCCTCTTCGACAGGTGTGCCTCTGCGAAGGACCTGCTGGAGACGCTGACCGGCGGCTGACCCGGATCGCGGCCGAGCCCGCTGCGCGTCGACTACGGCGCGCGGCGGGCTTTTCGTCGCCCGCGCGAGGTAAGTTTCTCGCAAGAGATCGTTGGAGGAGGCACCAGATGGCCACTCGTGACAGCGGCGGTCAGTCGCAGTCGGGCAAGTCCCGCCAGAACGAGGAGATCGAGGACGTCACCACCGAGGCGAACCCGGAGGTCGCCGAGCGGCACGCCGAGATCACCGAGGACGTCGACGACCTGCTCGACGAGATCGACTCCGTCCTCGAAGAGAACGCCGAGGAGTTTGTGAGAGGATACGTCCAGAAAGGGGGACAATAGGGGGTATGTCCGATTCGCCCGAGGCGACGGACAAGGTCTGTCCCCAGTGCGGTCAATCGCTTCCCGCGTCGGCGTTCCACCGCAACAAACGTCGGCCCGACGGGCTCGCGTTCTACTGTAAGACCTGCGCGGCCGCCCGCTCCGCGGCGAGCCGCCGTAAACGCGGGATCGCCGCACAGCGGACGACCGCCGCGCCGGTCGTGGATGGACTGAAGTGCTGCCCGGACTGCCAGCAGATCAAGCCGTTGGCGGACTTTCCACGGACCACCAATGCCAGCGGACGGCACAGCTACTGCAAGCCCTGCCACAACGCGCGGGGCCGTGAATCCAAGCAGCGGCTCTACGGCGGCAGTCGTGAATACCACCTGCGGCGGCGGTACGGCGTCGGGCAGAAGGAGTTCGATGAACTCCTGACCGAGCAAGGTGGGGTGTGCGCCGTCTGCGGTACCCCCGATCCGGAACATCTGGACCACGATCATCGCACCGGGTGGGTGCGCGGGATACTCTGCTTCAACTGCAACGGTGGTCTTGGCCAGTTCCGGGACAGTCCAGAGCGGCTGGCCAGGGCGATCACGTACCTGAGAGGAACCACGTGGCAGCGGGTTTTGATCCATCCGGGCGTCTACCAGATGTGTTCACCAACGCGGGGACGTCCTCCTTCACCTCGTTCCTGAGCAAGGTGGCACCCGAGATGCTGCCCGGCCGACGGCCGCTGCCCCCGGGCATGGCGGCCGACATGGCGCCGCACGCGACCACCATCGTGGCGATCTCCGCCGCCGGGGGCGTCGTGATGGCGGGCGACCGGCGGGCCACGATGGGCAACCTGATCGCCCAGCGGGACATCGAGAAGGTGCACCCGGCCGACGCGTACTCACTGGTCGGCATCGCCGGCACCGCCGGTATCGGCATCGAGCTGATGCGGCTGTTCCAGGTGGAGCTGGAGCACTACGAGAAGATCGAGGGCGCCATGCTCTCGCTCGACGGCAAGGCCAACCGGCTCGCCTCGATGATCCGGGGCAACCTCGGCGCCGCCATGCAGGGGCTCGCGGTGATCCCGCTCTTCGCCGGCTTCGATCTGGCCGCCGCCGACCCGGCGAGGGCCGGTCGGATCTTCAGCTTCGACGTGACCGGCGGCCCGTACGAGGAGACCGGCTACGACGCCATCGGCTCCGGCTCGTTGTTCGCCAAGTCCGCGCTCAAGAAGCGGTTCCGGGCCGGGCTGTCGATCGACGACGCCACCAAGCTCGCGGTCGAGGCGCTCTACGACGCCGCCGACGACGACACGGCTACCGGTGGTCCCGACCTGACCCGCCGCATCTACCCCGTGGTGATGACCGCGACCGCGGAGGGCACGCACCGGCTCACCGACGCCGAGACGGGGGCGATCGCGGAGGCCGTGGTCTCCGCCCGGATGGAGAACCCGGGCGGCTGACCGGCCGTCCGCAGTCGTCAGCAGTCGTTCCGCACAGCGCTAAGGAGAACCAGCCGCCGTGGCCATGCAGTTCTACGCCTCGCCCGAGCAGATCATGCGCGACCGCTCCGAGCTGGCCCGCAAGGGCATCGCCCGCGGGCGCAGCGCGGTGGTCCTGAGCTACGAGGGTGGGGTGCTCTTCGTCGCCGAGAACCTCTCCAGCGCCCTGCACAAGGTCAGTGAGATCTACGACCGGATCGGCTTCGCGGCCGTGGGCCGCTACAACGAGTTCGAGAACCTGCGCCGGGCCGGCGTGCGGATGGCCGACCTGAACGGGCTCTCCTACGACCGGCGCGACGTCACCGGCCGGGCGCTGGCGAACGCGTTCGCGCAGACCCTGGGCGCCATCTTCACCGAGCAGTCGAAGCCGTTCGAGGTGGAGATCTGCGTGGCGGAGGTCGGCGCGGCGCCCGACGACGACGAGCTCTACCGGCTCACGTACGACGGCTCGGTCAACGACGAGCCCGGCCGGATGGCCATGGGCGGCCAGGCGGAGGCGATCACCGGTGTGCTCAAGGCGGAGCACCGGGCGGACATGACGCTCGGCGAGGCGGTGAAGGTGGCCGTGAAGGCGCTGGGCAGCGTCGGCGGCGAGGGCGGCGCCGCCCGGACCATCGCCGCGAACCAGCTGGAGGTGGCGGTCCTCGACCGCCGCCGCATCGGCCGTACGTTCCGCCGGATCACCGGGGCGGCGCTGACGGCGTTGCTGGACGGTGGGGTGGCCGAGGAGCCGGCGGGTGGCCCGCAGACGCCGACGGCGCCGACGGGGGAGGCGCACAAGCCGACCACGTCCGCCGCCTCGGCAGATCTGGAGCGCCGGGAGTCCGAGGGCGAGTCCTGAGCGACGCCCGCGCCTGAGTCCGCGACGAGCCGCCGGCCCGGTCGACCGCCCTGCGGTCGGCTCGGCCGGCGGCTCGCCCGGTTTCGGCGGCCGGGGCGGCTTCGGCGGCGACGTGCGACCCGGCGGCGAAGTGGACGATCAGGGGTGGCGGTGCCAGGGTGCGGTAGCGGCTCGGCGCCGGTGAGCGGCCGCAGGTTCGACGCCGAGTCGAGGGGCGCGGCGCCGCCGGCGACGAGGGTCTGCGCGGCTGTCGAGGTGCCGGTCGGCCGGTGGCGCGGGGCCGGGTCCGCGGGTGGCGGTCCGGTGGGCGGCCGGCCGCGTGGGAAGGCCACGCTCTTGAGCGCTGCCCAATCCGGGCTTCGGGCGGCTAATGTCACACCATGGAGCGGCGAATCTTCGGCCTCGAGACCGAGTACGGCGTCACCTGCACCTACCGCGGACAGCGGCGGCTCTCCCCGGACGAGGTGGCCCGCTACCTCTTCCGCCGGGTCGTGTCCTGGGGCCGGTCCAGCAACGTGTTCCTGCGTAACGGGGCCCGGCTCTACCTGGACGTCGGATCCCACCCGGAGTACGCCACTCCGGAGTGCGACTCGGTGGTCGACCTGGTGGCCCACGACCGCGCCGGTGAGCGGATCCTCGAGGGGCTGCTCGTCGACGCGGAGAAGCGGCTGCACGACGAGGGCATCGCGGGTGAGATCTACCTGTTCAAGAACAACACCGATTCGGCCGGCAACTCGTACGGTTGCCACGAGAACTACCTGGTGTCCCGGCACGGCGAGTTCGGCCGGCTGGCCGACGTGCTGATCCCGTTCCTGGTCACCCGGCAGTTGATCTGTGGTGCGGGCAAGGTGCTGCAGACCCCGCGGGGCGCCGTCTACTGCCTCTCGCAGCGGGCCGAGCACATCTGGGAGGGGGTCTCCTCGGCGACGACGCGCAGCCGTCCCATCATCAACACCCGGGACGAGCCGCACGCCGACGCCGAGCGTTACCGCCGGCTACACGTGATCGTCGGCGACTCCAACATGAACGAGGTCACCACACTGCTCAAGGTCGGCTCCGCCGACATCGTGCTGCGGATGATCGAGGCCGGGGTGGTGATGCGGGACCTGTCGCTGGAGAACCCGATCCGGGCGATCCGCGAGGTGTCCCACGACATCACCGGGCGGCGCAAGGTGCGCCTCGCCTCCGGTAAGGAGATCAGCGCGCTGGAGATCCAGCAGGAGTACCTCTCCAGGGCGACCGAGTTCGTCGAGCGGCGTGGTGGCGACCAGACCGCCAAGCGGGTGGTGGAGCTGTGGGGTCGGGTGCTGGGGGCGGTGGAGACCGGCGACCTGGATCCGGTGGCCCGGGAGATCGACTGGGTGACGAAGCTGCGCCTGATCGAGCGTTACCAGCGCAAGCACGACCTGCCGCTGTCGCATCCGCGGGTGGCTCAGATGGACCTGGCCTACCACGACCTTCGTCGCGGCCGGGGCCTCTACGCGCTGCTGGAGCGGCGCGGCGACGTGGACCGGGTGGCGACGGATCCGGAGATCTTCGAGGCGAAGGAGACGCCGCCGCAGACGACCCGTGCCCGGCTGCGCGGGGAGTTCATCCGGCACGCGCAGGAGAAGCGGCGTGACTTCACCGTCGACTGGGTGCACCTGAAGCTCAACGACCAGGCGCAGCGCACCGTACTCTGCAAGGACCCGTTCCGGGCGTACGACGAGCGGGTCGAGCGGCTGATCGCCAGCATGTGAGCCCCGTGGAGGGGCCGGGCCGGCGGTGGCGCGCCGCCGGCCCGGACCGCCCGGTAGGCTGGCCGGGCCATGACGACATCCCCGGGCCCGCAGTCGGGCCGAGAGCCCACCGACAGTGGCCGGCAGCGCCAGAACTGGGTGGAGCGCCGCCGGACGAAGATCCGCGACGAGATCGAACGGAACCGGCGCGGTGAGTACAGAGTGCCGACGTGGGTGCTCGCGCTCGCGCTGCTGCTGATCGTCGGCGGCTGGCTCGCCCTGATCTTCCTCGTCTGAGCCGCACCGCGCCGCCTCCTCCCGCCTCCGTGGCGGGCCTCCTGTTCGGGTGACCCGGGCGGGCCAGCGAATGGCCCGTCCGGGTCGCGGTGTCGGGTAGGCCCCGTCGTCGCCGCCGCACGGTCAGCGCGCGCCTGCCCGTCGGCCCGGCGATGACCGGGCACGCCACGACGCGGGAGGCGATCATGAACGAGATGAGGGTGCCGCAGCCGGAGCGGGGCGGCGGGGGCTGGCGGGATCCCGGGCCGCGGGACGTGACGCGGGACCGGGAGAACCCGGACCTGCTCGTTCCGCCCGCCACGGACGCCGGAACCGTACCGAACCTGCGGTTCTCCTTCGCGGACGCGCACACCCGCATCGAGCAGGGCGGCTGGACCCGCGAGATAACCCAGCGGGAGCTGCCGATCGCCACGGAGCTCAGCGGCGTGGACATGGCCCTGGAGCCGGGGGCGTACCGGGAGCTGCACTGGCACAAGCAGTCCGAGTGGGCGTACGTGTTGAGCGGCAGTTGCCGGATCAGCGCGGTCGACCAGGAGGGGCGCAACTTCCTCGACGACGTGCGCGCCGGGGACCTGTGGTTCTTCCCGAAGGGCGTGCCGCACCACATCCAGGCCCTCGACGAGGGCGTGGAGTTCCTGCTGGTCTTCGACGACGGGGCGTTCTCGGAGAACGGCACGTTCCTGATCAGCGACTGGTTCGCGCACACCCCGCGGGAGGTGCTGGCGAAGAACTTCGGCTGGGCCCCGGAGCTGCTGGACCGGCTGCCGGAGCGGGAGAAGTACATCTTCGCCGGGCAGCTGCCGCCGCCGTTGGAGCGGGACCGGGTGATCAGCCCGACCGGCGACGTGCCGAGCAGCTTCAGCCACCGGATGCTCGCCCAGCAACCGCAGCGGTTCCCCGGTGGCACGGTCCGCGTCGCCGACGTCTCCACCTTCGCGGCGGCCACCACCATCTGCGCCGCCCTCGTCGAGGTGGAGCCGGGCGGCCTACGCGAGATGCACTGGCACCCCAACGACGACGAGTGGCAGTACTACATCTCCGGGCAGGGCCGGATGGGGGTCTTCGCGAGCACGGGCGTGGCGCGGACGTTCGACTTCCGGGCCGGTGACGTGGGATACGTGCCGTTCGCCTATGGCCACTACATCGAGAACCTTGGTTCGGAGCCGCTGGTCTACCTGGAGATGTTCCGCAAACCCCGGTTCGCCGACATCTCGCTGACCCAGTGGATGGCGAACACGCCGGCCGAGGTGGTGGCGGACACCGTCAACCTGCCACCCGAGGTGATCGCCGGGCTGCCGCAGGAGAAGCGTCCCGTGGTCCGCTGACCGCCGCGGGTGTCACCGTCTCGCCGGTCGTCCGGCGGCGGTGGCGGTCAGCCCAGCAGGGTGGCGGCGTGGCGACCGGCGGCCGCGGCGGTGAGGAAGTAGGCGTGGTCGGCGTCGAGGCCGCGTCCCATGGTGGAGAGCGGCACCGGAGTGGCCCGCAGCGCGGCGTCGAGACCGTCGGTGCGTACCCGGACGATCCGGTGCCGCGCGGCGAGCGGCGCGAGTTCGGCGTCGACGTCGGCGGCGAGCGTCGGGTCGAGACCGTCGGGCACCACCAGCTCGGCCGGGGCCAGCGCCACCCGGCCGTACGCGGTGAGGCTGTGGTGGGACACGCCGCGATGGCGCGGGCGGGCGTCGGCGTCGGAGATGCGCAGCGACCCGACGGGGCGTCCGCCCAGCGTGGCGATGGCGTTGACCGCCTCGCCGACGGCCACCCCGGAGAAGCCCCAGCGGGTACCGGTGCCGAGGTTCCCGGGGCCTTGGGAGACGACCGCCACGTCGGCGTCGAGCACGTGGCGGGCGGCGAGCAGCCCGCTGTGCAGCGTGCTCGCCTCCAGGTCGCCGCCGAAGGCCTGCCCGACGGTGATGGTGCCGGCCAGTTCGTCGCGCAGCCCGGCGAGGGTGCGGGAGAACCAGGCGGCGAGGGCTCCGCCGTCGGTGAGCACGTACGCGATCCGGGCGTGTGGGGCGTCGGCGCGGACGCCGGCGACGATCGCCGGCAGGGCCGAGTGCAGGTCGGCCGTGACCACGGGCATGCCGCCCAGGTCCTCGGCGGTCTCGAGGAGCGCCCGGTGCGGTGAGGCCTCCTCGTCCACGCCGAGCAGGATCGGCTGCAGCGGGGTGTAGCGGGCCTTGACCAGGTGACCGCTGTCGCGGGTGTCGTCGGCCTGCGGCGGGTCCGGCGGCAGCCGGTCCGGCAGCGCCACCACCAGGGCGTACCCGCCGGTGCCGAGGCCCATCAGCAGCGCGCCGGCGTTGAGCAGCACCCGGTCGCCCGGCTCGGGCCGGCCGACCAGGTGGGGGTAGGCCAGCGCCCGCATGGGCGAACCGTCGGCGAGCGTCACGTCCAGCTCCACCGCCCCGGCCCACTGCCGTCGCAGCGCCGTCACCGTTCCGGACCGCCATCGCACCATGACGGGCACGCTAGCGTCCGCGGGCCGGCCGGCCCGGCACCGGGTCCAGGTGCGGATCGTGTCCGCCGTCCGGCGGTGTGTCTGTCCGGGCCGGGTCAGCGCAGGCCGGGGTCGACCGGGCCGTCCTCGATCGGGGGTTCCGGTTCCCGGGCCGCCCGGGCGCCGCCGGGCATCGACCGGGTCGGGTCGAGGAAGAGGTACCGGACCTCCGGGTAGCGCTCCCGCAGCCGCCGTTCCGCCTCGTCGGCGGCGGCCTCGATGTCCGCGCCGGTGGCCTCGTCCCGGAAGTCGACCTTGGCGGCGACGAGGATGTCCTCCGGGCCGAGCTGCATGGTGAAGAGCGTGCCGACCCGGGTCACCTCGGGCAGCCCGGCCAGGGAGCGCTCGATCTCGCCCTGCAGGCGTTCCGGCACCGCCCGCCCGACCAGCAGCGACAGGTTGCTGTACGCCAGCGTGGCGGCCACCACCAGCAACAGCACGCCGATCAGCACCGAGGCGATCCCGTCCCACAGCTCGTCGCCGGTGAGTTCGGAGAGCGCGACGCCGCACCCGGCCAGGATCAGGCCGATGAGCGCGGCGCTGTCCTCGAGGACGACCGCCTTGACCGTGGTGTCGGCGGTCAGGCGCAGGTAGCGGCGCCCGGTGGTGCCCCACCTGCGGGCCTCGCGGCGCACCTGGCGTACCGCCCGGCCCAGCGAGATCGCCTCGATGACGAAGGAGACCGCGAGCACGACGTACGAGACCAGGAAGTCGCCGCTGTGTTCGTGCACGAGGATCGTGGTGATCCCGTGCGTGATCGCGAAGCCGGCGCCGGCGACGAAGGTGAACAGGGCCGCGAAGAAGGCCCAGATGTAGCTCTCCTTGCCGTAGCCGAACGGGTGCCGGGCGTCCGCCGGCCGGGCACCTCGGCGCAGGGCCATGAACAGCAGCAGCTCGGTGGTGGTGTCGGCGACCGAGTGGGCGGCTTCGGAGAGCATGGCCGCGGAGCCGGAGATCAGGCCCGCGACCAGCTTCGCTGCCGCGATGGCGAGGTTCGCCGCACCGGCGATGATCACGGTGCCGACGCTCTCGCTCTTGGCTTCCGGTTGTGCCATGGCAAAACACTATGGCCCCGGCCGGTCGACCGCCGGACGGGAGCCGCACCCACGGTGTGGTTGCCCACCACACGCCGCGCCCGCGTGGGTGCGCGCCCGCGTCGGGTCGACTGCTAGCGTCTATGCGTGTCCCGTACCCGCACCGAACGCCTGGTCAACCTGGTGATCTGTCTACTCTCCACGCGCCGGTTCCTGACCGCCGCGCAGATCGCCGCGACCGTGCCCGGCTACGAACACGATCCGGACGACGCCCGTGACCACGAGGCGTTCCAGCGCAAGTTCGAGCGGGACAAGGCCGAGCTGCGCGAGCTGGGCGTCCCGCTGGAGACCGGCACCGCGAGCGTCTTCGACTCCGAGCCGGGTTACCGCATCGCCCGCCGTGAGTACGCTCTGCCCGACATTCCCCTCGAACCCGACGAGGCGGCCGCCGTGGGGATCGCCGCGCGGCTCTGGCAGCACGCCGGGCTGGCGGCCGCGGCCTCCTCGGGGCTGGCGAAGCTGCGTGCCGCCGGGGTGGACGTCGACCCGCAGGCCACCCTCGGCCTGGAGCCGATGGTCACCGTGGACCCGGCCTTCGCCCCGCTGACCGCCGCCGCCCGGGACCGCCGGGAGGTCGGCTTCGACTACCGGGTGCCCGACCAGGACGCGCCGACCCGGCGCCGCCTCCAGCCCTGGGGCGTGGTCTGCTGGCGCGGCCGCTGGTACGTCGTCGGCCACGACCTGGACCGGGAGGCGACCAGGTGCTTCCGGCTCTCCCGGGTGGTCGGCGCGGTGCGGGTCACCGGTGACCCGAGCGCGTACGAGCCGCCGGCGGGGGTCGACCTGATCAGTCATGTCGCCCGCTGGTCCGGGCCGGTGGAGCGGACCGGGCGGGCGACCGTCCTCGCCGCGCCGGGCCGGGCCGCCGGGCTGCGCCGCTGGGCGGTGGAGGTCGTCGCCGGGCCGGACGGGGACCGGCTGGTCCTGCCGTACGCCGACCCGGAGTCGCTCGCCCGCCACCTCGTCGGCTACGGCCCGGACGTGCGCGTGCTCGACCCGCCGGAGGTGCGTGAGGCCGTGATCCAGCGGCTGAAGGAGATCGCGTCCCGGCACGACGACCTGGCGACCGCCGGAGGCAGCAGATGACCCGTCCCACCGCCAAGGGCGGCTCCCGTACCTCCGCCGACCGGTTGGCGCGACTGCTCAACCTCGTGCCCTACCTGCTGGCCCGCCCCGGCATCGAGATCGCCGAGGCCGCCGGGGACCTGGCCGTCACCGAACGGCAGCTGCGCGAGGACCTGGAGCTGCTCTGGGTCTGCGGGCTGCCCGGTTACGGGCCGGGTGACCTGATCGACATGGCCTTCGACGGTGATCGGGTGACCATCACCTACGACGCCGGCATCGACCGGCCGCTGCGTCTCACCCCGGACGAGGCGCTCGCCCTGGTGGTGGCGCTGCGGATGCTCGCCGAGACGCCCGGGGTGGCCAACCGGGAGGCGGTGGAGCGCGCCCTCGCCAAGATCGAGAATGCGGCCGGTGACCTGGTCGGCGCTCCCGTGGAGGTGCGGCTGCCGGCGGACGTCGGGCGCGTGGAGGCGCTGCGCGGGGCCGTCGAGGGCGGCCGGGCGCTGCGGATCACCTACTACACGGCGGCCCGGGACGAGACCACCGAGCGGGTCATCGATCCGCTGCGCATGCTGATGGTCAGCGGCCGGGCGTACGTGGAGGCGTGGTGCCGCCGGGCGGAGGCGGTCCGGTTGTTCCGGGCCGACCGGATCGACGCGGTCACCGAGCTGGACGAGTCGGCGGTGGTGCCGCCGCAGGCCCGCCCGCACGATCTCAGCGACGGGGCGTTCCGGCCCTCTCCGGACCTGCCACTGATCACGTTGCGGGTCGGTCGCGGCGAACGGTGGATCACCGAGTACTACCCGTGCGAGGAGGTCCGGGCCGGGGACGCCGACCACTGGCTGGTGTCGCTGCGGGTCACCGACCTGGGCTGGGCGCGCCGATTCGTGCTCGGCCTCGGCCCGGACGTGACAGTGGTCGCGCCGGCCGAGCTGGCCGAGCAGGTACGGGACGCGGCGAGCGCCGCGCTCGACGCGTACGCCCAGCCGGCGCCGGACGCCCGACGCGCCCCGGCGCCGACCGCCGCCGACCCGGCGCTGGCCGCGGGCTCCCGGTAGGCTGACCGCCGTGCTGTGGTGGATCGTGCTCGCGGTGGTGCTGGCCACCCTCGTCCTGCTCGCGGCGGCCGTGCGAGGGGTGCTCGCGCGCCTGCCCGGGCTGCGCCGGGCCGCCGTGAAGCTGCAGCGGCGGCAGGACGAAGCCCTCGAACTCGCCGGGGCCGCCCAGACGCTCCAGGAGCGGTCCGAGGCGCTGCAGCGGCAGCTCACCGTCGTCCAGCGGCGGATCGAGCTCGTCAAGGCGAAGCGGCACGGTTGAGGCCGGTTCGCAGGTCACCGCGTCTCCGCCGACCCGCACACGATCCGGCGCGGTGCCGGAACGGATCTCTCACCGGCTGTTGACGAGACGTCCTGGGTTGGTCAAGACTTCACCCGCCGGGACGAACCACCCCCGCCCCGGCGGGTGGCAACGGGCCGATACGCACGTACGATGGCTGCGTTACACCCCTGCTGTCTCACAAGCGACTGGAGCTTCCCATGGGTGCCCTCAAGCCGTGGCACATCGCCGTACTCGTGGTCGTGCTGATCCTGCTCTTCGGCGCGAAGCGGCTCCCCGACGCGGCCCGCTCGCTCGGCCGTTCGCTGCGGATCATCAAGGCGGAGACCAAGAGCCTGCACGACGACGACCGCGACCTGGCCGAGAAGGCCGACGCGCAGTCCGGCTACCAGACGCTGCCGCCGCAGGCCGCCCAGCCGCAGCAGGCCCCTTACCAGGCTTCGCCGCAGCAGCAGCCGGTCGTCGACCCGGTGCAGCGCGTCCGCGACAACTGATCGAGGGGCCCGAAGACCGTGGCGGCCTTCGCGTTGCGCAAGCGCGCTCCGAGCAATTTCGAACGGGCCTCCGACGGCTCGATGACCCTCATCGAGCACGTCCGGGAACTACGTAACCGGCTCTTCCGTGCCTCGCTCGGCATCGTGGCGGGTCTGCTCGTCGGCTTCTTCCTGGCGCAACCGGCGTTCAACCTGCTGAAGGAGCCGTACTGCAGCCTGCCGGGCGCGATCGACGCCTTCGGCAAGTGCCAGAACTTCCTGCTGCTCTCGCCGGCCGACGGCTTCATCCTGAAGCTGAAGCTGGCGCTCTGGATCGGCCTGATCATCGGGGCGCCGGTCTGGCTCTTCCAGCTCTGGGCGTTCATCGCGCCCGGCCTGCACCGGCACGAGCGCAAGTGGGCGTACGTCTTCGTCGCCATCGCGGCGCCGCTCTTCGCCGCCGGCGCGGTCCTCGCCTACCTGGTGGTGGACAAGGGCCTCGCGTTCCTGCTGGAAGCGGGTGTGACGGGCACCGACACCCAGTTGGAGGTCACCCGCTACATCTCCTTCGTCACGAACATGATCTTGCTGTTCGGCGTGGCGTTCGAGTTCCCGCTCATCCTGCTGATGCTCAACTTCACCGGGGTGGCGAGCGCCCGCCGGCTGCTGAGCTGGTGGCGGGTGGTCATCTTCGTGTCGTTCGCGTTCGCGGCGGTGGCCACGCCCGACCCGGGGCCGTTCGGGATGACGCTGCTGGCGGCGTCGCTCTCCCTGCTCTACTTCGTCGCGGTGGGCGTCGCGTTCATCAACGACAAGCGTCGCGGGCGGGGCAAGGAGATCTACGCCGGGGTCGGCGACGACGAGGTGTCGCCGCTGGACACGACCCCGGAGCCGGTCGAGGCCGGGGCGCGGGTCGAGGCGAGCGATCCGATCGACGCGCCGGAGCCGATCACCGCTCCGACGCCGATCGAACGCCGCTACGACGACATGACCTGACCGGTGTTCCGCACGGGTTCAGCCGCCCGTGGCACAGCTCGGATACGACGAACGCCGCCCAGCTAGGGCGGCGTTCGCCGTACCGGTAGGTTGCTCGCCATGACCGCGGCCGATCACCCCTCCGTCGATCCCGAAGGCCCGGTCGCGGTGCTCGTGAACCCGACAGCCGGCCGGGGTCGGCACCGCGGCCTGCTCACACCGGTGATCTCCAGGCTGGCCGGCGCCGGCCGGCAGGTGCGGCTGCTGGAGGCGCAGAGCGCCGACCAGGCCGAGACGGTGTGCCGCACCGCCGTGGCCGGGGGAGTGGCCGCGCTGGTGGCCGTCGGCGGCGACGGCACGGTGCACCGGGCGTTGCAGGCCGTGGCCGGGACGTCGATCCCGTTCGGGCCGGTCCCGGCGGGCACCGGCAACGACTTCGCCGGCGACACCGGCTTCCCGACCGACCCGCTCGCCGCCGCCGAGGTGATCGCCGAGGCGCTGCGCGCCGGTCGTACCCGCCCGGTGGACCTGGCCCGCCTGACCGGCCCCACCGGCCCGCCACGCTGGTACGGGGCGGTGCTCGCCGCGGGCTTCGACGCGATCGTCAACGAGCGGGCCAACCGGATGCGGTGGCCGCGCGGCGGCCGCCGGTACGATCTCGCGATCATGGTCGAGCTGGCCCGGCTCCGTCCGCGTCGCTACAAGCTGCGCCTCGACGGTGTGCCGTACGAGCTGGACGCGGTGCTGGTCGCCGTGGGCAACTGCCCGAGCTACGGGGGCGGAATGCGGATCTGCCCCGACGCCGACCCGACCGACGGACTGCTCGACGTGGTCGTCGGCGGCCGGCTCGACCGGCGCACCCTGATCCGCGTCAAGCCGAGCATCTACCAGGGCACCCACCTGCGGCACCCGCTGGTGAGCAGCCACCGGGTACGCACGGTGGAGCTGGCCGCGGAGGGCATCACGACGTACGCCGACGGCGAGCGGGCGCTGGAGCTGCCGGTGACCGTCACCGCCGTGCCGGGTGCGCTGCGGTTGCTGCGTTGACCCGTACCGCACCGATGCTCGCCGCGATGACCAGGCCGATCGCCACCACCTCCAGCGCGGTCAGCCGCTGCCCGAGCACCAGGTAGCCGGCGAGCGCGGCGACTGCCGGACCGAGGCTCATGAGCACCGCGAAGGTGGCGGTGGGCAGCCGCCGCAGCGCGACCAGTTCGAGGGTGTACGGCAGTCCCGAGGCGAGCGCGGCGAGCACGACCCCGAGCGCCAGGACCGACGGGTCCAGCAGCACCCGCCCGGCGGTCGCCAGCCCCGCCGGCAGGGTCAGCACGGCGGCGACGACGAGCGCCACGGCCAGCCCGTCGGCGCCCCGGAAGCGGGCCCCGACCCGGGCGCTGAGCACGATGTACGCCGCCCAGGTCGCACCCGCGACCAGGGCGAGGGCGGCGCCGAGCGGGTCGAGCCGGGCGAAGCCGCCCTGGCCGAGCAGAGCCACCCCGGCCAGGCCCAACCCGGCGCACGCCCAGCTCGCCGCCCGGCGGGCGGTGAAGACGGAGAGCGCCAGCGGGCCGAGCACCTCCAGGGTCACGGCCGGGCCGAGCGGGATCCGCTCGATTGCCTGGTAGAAGATCGAGTTCATCGCCGCGAGGGTCAGCCCGAACGTCCCGGCCACGATCCAGTCGGCCCGTTCGTGGCCTCGCAGCCGCGGCCGGCAGACGACGAGCAGCAGCACGGCGGAGATGGCCAGCCGGAGGGTCACCGCGCCGGCCACCCCGGTACGGGGGAAGATCGTCGACGCCACCGCGGAGCCGAACTGCACCGACAACGCCCCGCCGAGCACCAGACCGACCGCGCCCGCGCTCGTGCGGCGCGCCGGTGGCGCCCCCGGCGCCAGCCGGTCGGCGATCAGCGTCTCGGTCATGCCCGTGACGCTAGGGGCCACCCCTGAGCTGGGCGGACGCCGCCTCCGCGGAGGTGAGCCAGCCCTCGTTCCGGCGTACGCCGCCGCGTGCTGGTGGGCTCCCCGCCCGCCGGGGACGGCGGTCGCGGCCGGGCGCGCGCGGCCCGGGCGGGGTCAGGCCGGCAGGGCGATGTCGAGCACCGCGCCGAGCCCGTTCTCCCGGCCCGGGTCGGCAGCCGGCAGCACCAGCACGGCGCAGCCGGCCGCGGCGGCGCCCGCGTCGGCCGGGCTGTCCCCGACCATCAACGTCTCCTCCGGGTCGACACCGAGCATGCCGCAGGCGCGCAGGAAGATGCCGGGGTCGGGCTTGCAGCGCCCCACCTCGTACGAGAGCACGAACGCGTCGACCAGCTCGGTGAGCTGCCACGCGTCGAAGTGCGCGCGCAGGTCGAAGCCGATGTTGCTCACCACGGCCACCCGGATTCCCGCCTCGCGCAGCGCGGCGATGGTCGGGGCGGTGTCGGGGTAGGGAACCCAGCCCTCGGCGGCCAGCAGCCGCTCGTAGAGCGCCTCGGCGAGCCCTTCGATGCCGGCGTCCACGGTCTCGGCGAGGCCGGTGTAGGCCGCCCGGTGGGCGTGCGGGTAGAGGTCCCGCGTGGCCCAGTGCTCGGCCAGCCGGGGCGGCACCCGGGCGGGCAGCGGTCCACCGGCGCGACCCGCGGTGAGCAGCCGGTCCGCCAGGATCGTGGCCTTGACCCGGTCCAGGGTGGCCCCGCAGGCCGCCGCGGCCTTGACCACCCAGTCCAGGGGCTCCTCCACCTGGGCGAGCGTGCCGTGGAAGTCGAAGAGCACCGCTTTCACTGGTCGGCGCGACGGCCGGGTTCGGGGGGCGACCGCATCGGCGCCGCCCGCGGGGGGAGTCTGGGACGGTTCGGGTTGCTCCGGCACGAGTGCACCCTACCGACCGCCTCCGACGGCCCATCCGGTCGGCCTTGTCCGGTGGCGCCTCCCGGCACGCATTAATCTTGATGTCATGTCGAGTCCCGCCGAGCGGTACGCCGCGGCGCGCCGCCGGGCCGCGCAGTCCTCCATGTTCCCCGCGTTGGACGAGTTCGCCCTTGACCTGGGGTTCGATCTCGACGACTTCCAGCGCGAGGCGTGCCAGTCGTTGGAGCGGGGCAGCGGCGTCCTGGTCTGCGCGCCGACCGGCGCCGGCAAGACCGTGGTCGGCGAGTTCGCCGTGCACCTGGCGCTGCGCGGCGGCACGTCGGCGTCCGACGGCGAGCAGGGTCCGCGCCGCAAGTGCTTCTACACCACTCCGATCAAGGCGTTGTCGAACCAGAAGTACCACGACCTGGTGGCCCGCTACGGCGCCGAGCAGGTCGGTCTGCTCACCGGTGACAACGCGATCAACGGGGACGCGCCGGTGGTGGTGATGACCACCGAGGTGCTGCGCAACATGCTCTACGCCGGTTCGAGCACCCTCGACGGGCTCGCCTACGTGGTGATGGACGAGGTGCACTACCTGGCCGACCGGTTCCGCGGCGGCGTCTGGGAAGAGGTGATCATCCATCTGCCCGCCTCGGTCACCCTCGTCTCCCTGTCGGCGACCGTCTCCAACGCCGAGGAGTTCGCGGACTGGCTGGTCACCGTGCGCGGCGAGACCTCCGTGGTGGTCAGCGAACACCGGCCGGTGCCGCTGTGGCAGCACATGCTGGTCGGCAAGCGGATGTTCGACCTGTTCCACGACGCCGACGCCGCCCGCAAGCACGACGTGCATCCGGAGCTGCTGCGCTACACGCGCGAGACGGCGCGCCGCCTGGAGCTGGGTGAGGGGCGCAGCGCCGGCCCGGGTGGTGGGCGGCGCGGGCCGCGCTGGCGCGGGCCGATGCGCCCGGACATCGTCGACCGGCTCGACCGGGAGGGCCTGCTGCCGGCGATCCTCTTCATCTTCAGCCGGGCCGGGTGCGACGCGGCCGTGCAGCAGTGCCTCGCCGCCGGCCTGCGGCTCACCACGCCCGAGGAGCGGGCGGAGATCCGCGAGGTCGTCGAGTCGCGGGTGACCGCCATCCCCGGCGAGGACCTCTCCGTGCTCGGCTACTGGGAGTGGCTCGACGGCCTCGAACGCGGCCTCGCCGCGCACCACGCCGGAATGCTGCCGGCGTTCAAGGAGGTCGTCGAGGAGCTCTTCGTCCGGGGTCTGGTGAAGGCGGTCTTCGCCACCGAGACCCTCGCGCTGGGCATCAACATGCCGGCCCGCTGTGTCGTGCTCGAGCGGCTGGTCAAGTACAACGGAGAGGCGCACGTCGACCTGACCCCCGGCGAGTACACGCAGCTCACCGGGCGGGCCGGTCGCCGGGGCATCGACGTCGAGGGGCACGCGGTGGTGGTCTGGTCCCCGGAGACCGATCCGCGTCACGTGGCGGGCCTCGCCTCCACCCGCACGTACCCGCTGCGCTCCAGCTTCCGGCCCTCCTACAACATGGCCGTCAACCTGGTCGGCTCGGTCGGCGCCGAGCCCGCCCGGGCCCTGCTGGAGTCCTCGTTCGCCCAGTTCCAGGCCGACCGGTCGGTGGTCGGCCTGGCCCGGCAGGTGCAGCGCAACACCGAGACCATCGAGGCGTACGGCGTGGAGGCCGCCTGCCACCACGGCGACTTCGACGAGTACTTCGCCCTGCGGGTGGCGATCGGCGACCGGGAGCGGGCGCTCGCCCGGCAGGGGCAGAGCCAGCGCAAGGCGGCCGCGGTCACCTCGCTGGAGCGGCTGCGGGTCGGCGACGTGATCCGGGTGCCCTCCGGCCGCCGTGCCGGCTTGGCGGTGGTGCTGGACCCGGCGGCCGGCGGGTTCGGCGAGCCCCGCCCGCTGGTGCTCACCCAGGACCGCTGGGCGGGTCGCGTCGGTCCCGGGGACTTCACCACCCCGGCCGAGGTGCTCGCCCGGGTCCGGGTGCCGAAGAACTTCAACCACCGCTCGCCGGGAGCCCGACGGGACCTGGCGGCGGCCGTGGCCGCCACCGGGCTCGACCGGCACGGCGGCCGCCGGGGCGGCCGGTCCCGGCAGCCGGTCGGCGATGACCACCGACTCAGTCAGCTCCGCACCGAGCTGCGCCGGCACCCCTGCCATGCCTGCCCGGAGCGGGAGGAGCACGCCCGTTGGGCGGAGCGGCGCCGCCGGCTGGAACGGGACACCGAGGAGCTGCGGCAGCGGGTGGCCGGGCGCACCGGCTCCCTCGCCCGTACCTTCGACCGGATCGTCGCCCTGCTCACCGCCCGCGGCTACCTGGGCAGCACGGGCGAGGTCACGGACGCGGGCCGTACCCTCGGCCGGATCTGGAGCGAAGCGGACCTGCTGGTCGCCGAGTGCCTGCGGCGGGGCGTGTGGGACGGGCTCTCCCCGGCCGAGCTGGCCGCCGCGGTCTCCGTGGTGGTGTTCGAGGCGCGCCGCGACGTGGACGAGCGGGCGTCGCTGCCACGCGGCCCGGTCGTGGACGCGGTGGACGAGACGTTGAAGCTGTGGGGCGACATCGAGGCCGACGAGTCGGGGCGGGGCCTGTCGGTGACCCGGGAACCGGACCTCGGCTTCGCCTGGCCGATCTACCGGTGGGCGCGCGGGGAGGCGCTCGCCAAGGTGCTCGCCAGCGGGCACGAGTTCGACGGCGAGATGCCGGCCGGTGACTTCGTCCGCTGGGCACGGCAGGTGGTCGACCTGCTCGGCCAGCTCAAGGACTCCGGTGGCGCGTCGGTCGAGCTGCGCTCGACCGCCCGGCAGGCGATCGCCGCGATCAACCGAGGCGTGCTGGCCTACCACGCCGCCTGACCGGCCCGACCCACCTCGCGGCGGGGGCCGGGCCGGTCAGGGCGGGCTCAGGCGCGGTCGGCGAGCGCGTCCACGAGACGCCGGGTGGAGCCGGCGAGGTTCCACCGGCGGGCCAGCTCCAGCAGGCCGTCCGGGTCGGCGGGCGCGCTCGGCAGCGCAGTGGGCAGTTCGGGCAGCGGCACGTCGAGCGCCACCCGGACCACCTTCGGGGCCACCGCCAGGTAGTCCCGGGCCGCGTCGAGCTTCGTCCGCAGGCCGGGCGCGAACCCGGAGCGGGGGTCGTCGAGCGCGGTGAGGATGCCGGGGAGGTCGCCGTGGCGTTCGAGCAGCCGGGCGGCGGTCTTCTCGCCTACGCCGGGCACCCCCGGCAGGCCGTCGCTGGGGTCGCCGCGCAGCGCGGCGAAGTCGGCGTAACGCGCGGCGGGCACCCCGTAGCGGGCCTGGACGGCGGCGTCGTCGCAGTCCTCCAGCTTGGCCACGCCGCGCCCGATGTAGAGCAGCCGTACGGGCCGGGCGTCGTCGACGAGCTGGAACAGGTCCCGGTCGCCGGAGACGACCTCGACCGGGGCCGGCTGGGTGACCGAGAGGGTGCCGAGCACGTCGTCGGCCTCGTAGCCGGCCGCGCCCACGGTCGTGATGCCGATCGCGGCGAGCACGTCGAGGATCACCGGCACCTGCGGGGTGAGTGTGTCCGGCA
The DNA here is from genome assembly GCF_003626635.1 of Micromonospora musae. Classification (GTDB taxonomy): domain Bacteria; phylum Actinomycetota; class Actinomycetes; order Mycobacteriales; family Micromonosporaceae; genus Micromonospora; species Micromonospora musae. Next base: position 117,956 of record NZ_RAZT01000001.1, read on the forward strand.
CCACCTCGCCGCCCTCGGGCGCCAGCCGGTGCGCCTTGTACGACGGCAGCAGCGCCACCCGCCAGTCGGGGCGCCAGTCGTGGTCGAGGGCGCAGACCATCCGGTCGGGCCGGCGGGTGCGGATCAGCGTCGCGAGCATGTCGAGGAAGCCGCGTACGGCGTTGACCGGGGTGCCGTCCTCGGCTCGGGCCGCGGACTCGGGGACGCCGAAGTAGGCCCGGAAGTAGAGGCTCGCGGAGTCGATCAGCAGGATCGGGGGTCGGTGTGCCACGCCGGACAGCCTGGCACAGGCCTGTGACGAACGACAGCGCCGCGCCGGTCGCGGCGGTCAGCGCCCGTCGTCGCGGCGGTAGACGGTGTCCCGGCGGGCGACCGCCTGGACCAGGTAGGCCACGACCAGCAGCACGACCGCCACGATGACCTCGACCCAGGCGGCCACGCCGTCCGCGATGGTCAGCCCGATGATCAGGAGCACCAGGCCGATCAGCGCGAGCACGCCGCTCCAGAGCTGCCGTCGCCGACGTACGGCGTGACGACCGGGCACGTTGCCTGTCACCGTCGGTCCTTCCGGTCCCGGCGCCCGGGCGGGCACCTCGCCTCAGGCTATCGACGGTGCGGCCGGCGTAGGCCCGGAACGGGGATGCGGCGCCGGCCGGCCGAATCTGCTCGGATCGCCGGGATCCCGGGGAGGTCCCGGCCGTCTGATCGGCCGGCCTCGACCCGGATGGTTCCAGTTTGAAACGGAGTATGGTCGAGGCGGATCTGAGCAGCGGAGGTGGGATGTGCGACGGGCCGACCTCGCGGACGCGGACTGCGGCATAGCGCAGGCGCTCGGCGTCCTGGAGGACTGGTGGACGTTCCTCATCGTGCGCGACGTCGCTGGCGGGACCACCCGCTTCGACGCGCTCCAGCGGGAGCTCGGCGTGAGTCGGCGAGCGCTGACCGAGCGGCTCGGCGCGCTGGTCGAGCACGGGGTGCTGGAGCGCCGGCCGTACTCGCAGCACCCGCCCCGCTACGACTACCTGCTGACCCGCAAGGGGGAGGCGCTGCTGCCGGTGCTGCTCGCGTTGCAGGACTGGGGCACGCGGCACGTGATGGGCGACGGGGAGCTGACCGCGACGGCCGAGGCCGGCTCGGCCGAGGCGCGGCGGGCGCACGATCTGGTCGGTCGGCGGCTGCCCGAGGTGAGACTGTCCGGACCGGACGGGCTGCCGGTGGCGCCGGCCGCCGCCGGTGAGTGGACGGTGCTCTACTTCTTTCCGGGGGCGTACGCGCCGGGCGCCGCGGGTGGCTATCCGCCGGGCTGGGGGGAGATCCCGGGTGCCCGGGGCTGCACCGTCGAGTCGACGACCTACGCCGACCGGTACGCGGACTTCCGGGCCGCCGGAGCGCAGGTGCGCGGCGTCAGCACCCAGCGCCCGGACCAGCTCGCCGATTTCGTCGCGTACACCCGGCTGCCGTTCCCGCTCCTGTCCGACCAGGACGGTCGCCTGGCCGCGGGGCTGCTACTGCCGACCTTCCGGGCCGGCGGCGTCGCGCGGCTGAAGCGGCTGACGCTGCTCGTCGACGCGGCCGCCGTGGTCCGTGCCGTTCAGTTCCCGGTGACGGACCCGGCCGGCTCGGTGGACGAGATGCTCAACCTCGTCCACCGGAGCCGGCCGGCCTGAGCCGCTCGCGCGGCGCGGATCAGGGCAGGACCCACCGCTGGTTGGCGCCGGCGAAGCAGTCCCAGATCTGCAGCCGGGTGCCGTCGGCGGAGCTGTTGTCGGTCGCGTCGAGGCACTTGTTCGACTGCGGGTTGCGCACCGTGCCGTTGGACTGGGCCTGCCAGACCTGGGCGCCGCTGCCGTTGCAGTCCCACAGCTGGATCTTGGTGCCGTTCGTCGTGCCGGCGCTGGTGACGTCGGCGCACTTGCCCAGCGCGCGCAGGGTGCCGTCGCTGCCCACCGTCCAGCGCTGGGCGTTGCTGCCGTTGCACCCGTAGAGCTGGACCGCCGTGCCGTTGGCGGGGTTGGCCGCGGCCACGTCGACGCACTTGCCGCCGATTCCGGTGATCTGGCCGGTGCGGCCGGTCGGCGGCGGGTTGCCGCCACCGCCCATGACGGTGTCGTAGATCGCGCTCACCAGGGAGGTCGAGTCGTTGCGGTCCTGCGACAGCTCCCAGTTCATCATTCCGCCGGCGTTGGCCATCGCCCACTGGGTCTTCCGCTTGACCGTCGGCACGCCGTTGTAGCACTGCTGGACGCCGCTGACCGTGGTGCAGTCCCGGTTGGCGTTGGCCGGGTCCATGCCCACCAGCGCGGTGTAGGTGTAGTAGCCGGGTCGGCTGTAGAAGGGCACGCCGAGCACCGCCTTGCCGGCCGGCAGGCCGCGCGCCTTCCAGCCGTTCAGGCTGTTGATCGACCAGTCGTAGTTGGCGTGCGGGCTGCCGCCGTCGTACGCCATGATGTTGAGCCAGTCGACGTAGCCGAAGACGGCCGTCGGGACGCCCTGGACGTAGTAGCCCTCGGAGACGACGGCGGCGGTGAGCAGCTTGCCCTGGGGCCGCAGCGCGTTGCTGAGCTGCTGCATCAGCAGGCTGTAGTTGTTGGCGGAGGCGCCCGGGTCCGGGTACTCCCAGTCCATGTCGACGCCGTCCAGGTTGTACTGGTTGACGAAGCTGACCACGCTGTTGACGAAGGTGGTGCGGCTGCCGGAGTTCGCGGCGAGCGCCTCGAAAGCGGAGTCGTCGCCGTCGTTCCAGCCGCCGATCGCGATCGACACCTTCACGTTGTTGGCGTGGCTGAGCGACACCAGCTGGGAGAGCTTGCTCGGGTTCTCCACCGCCCGCAGGGTGCCGTTGTTGTTCGGCAGCACGAAGGCGTAGTTGATGTGGGTGAGCTTGCTGTACTGGACGCTGGTGACGTTGCCGCTCCAGGACGGCATGTAGCCGACGCTCTTGAAGTTGTTCGGCAGCACCGCCGCCTCGGCGGTGGCGGGGGAGAGGGCGAGGGTCGCGCCGACCGTGGCGAGCGCGAGCAGGCCGGCCGCGAGGGCCGAGCGGCGGGGTCGTGTCGTGGACATCGAGGGCCTTCCCGTGGACGGGTTGCGGGCGTGCTCCCCGGTCAGCTACCGGGGGGTACGGGTTGGACAGGGGCGCTTCCTCGAGGCAGCCAAATCTTAAAGAGTGTTAACTGTCTGAGTCAATGATGTCTTTCAATGAATGGGGAAGCGCTTGCCGGCGTGCCCGTCGGCTAGGTCGACCCCCGAACGACCGTTAAGCTGACGCCGTGGAAATCGACGACCTGTACCCGCCGGAACGGCTGGTCGCCGCGCGCCGCGCCACCGCCGCGGCCGGACTCGACGCGCTCCTGCTCACCCCCGGAGCCGACCTGCGCTACCTGACCGGCTACCACGCGCGGGCCGGCGAGCGCCTGACCTGCCTCGTGCTGCCCGCCGAGGGAGCGCCAACCCTCATCGTCCCCGCCCTGGAACGACCCGCCGCCGAGGCGTCCCCCGCCCCGGCCACCGGGGTCCGCATCGTCGACCACAGCGACGGCACCGACCCCTACCCGCTGGTCGCCGCGGCCCTCGGCCGGCCGGTGACCGCGGTCGGGCTCGCCGACCGGATGTGGGCCGAACAGGTCCTCGCCCTGCGCACGGCGCTGCCCGGCGCGCAGCAGCGCCTCGCCGGAGAGGTGCTGCGCGACCTGCGCATCCGCAAGTCGCCGGCCGAGGTGACGGCGCTCGCCGAGGCCGGCGCGGCGATCGACGCCGTGCACCGCCGAATGGGCGAGTGGCTGCGCCCCGGGCGCACCGAGACGGAGGTGGCCGCCGACATCGCGGCCGCGATCCGGGAGGCCGGCCACGTCACCGTCGACTTCGTCATCGTCGCCGCCGGTCCCAACGGCGCGAGCCCGCACCACGACACCTCCGACCGGCCGATCGGCGCCGGCGAGCCGGTCGTGGTGGACATCGGCGGCACCATGGGGTCGGGCTACCGCTCCGACTGCACCCGCACCTACGTCACCGGCGGCCCGGCGCCGGCCGAGTTCACCGACTACTACGCCGTGCTGTGGGAGGCGCAGCGCGCCGCGGTCGCGGCGGTCCGCCCCGGAACGAGCGCCGAGGCGGTCGACGCGGCGGCCCGCGACGTCATCACCGGCGCCGGCTTCGGCCCGGCGTTCCTGCACCGCACCGGGCACGGCATCGGCCTCGACGGCCACGAGGAGCCGTACGTGGTGGCCGGCAACCCCCGAGAGCTGGAACCCGGCATGGCGTTCTCGATCGAACCCGGCATCTACCTCGCGGGGCGGCACGGCGCCCGGATCGAGGACATCGTGGTCTGCACGACGGACGGCGTGCAGCGGCTCAACACCACCCCCACGGAGCTCATCGCGCTATGACTGTCGACCGGATCCTCCCCAGCGACGAGGCCCGCGACCTGCTGGACCTCGCCACCGAGATCGCCGACCGGGAGCTCGCGCCCAAGGTCACCGGGTACGAGGAGCGCGGCGAGTTCCCCCGCGAGGTGCTGCGCACCCTGGGCCGGGCCGGGCTGCTCGGCCTGCCCTACCCGGAGGAGTACGGCGGGGCCGCCCAGCCGTACGAGGTCTACGTGCAGGTGCTGGAGATCCTCGCCAGCCGCTGGCTCGCGGTCGCCGAGGCGGTCAGCGTGCACACCCTCTCCTGCTACCCGGTGGCCCAGTTCGGCACGGCGGAGCAGCGCAAACTGCTGCCCGACATGATCGGCGGCGAACTGCTCGGCGCGTACTGCCTCACCGAGCCGCAGGGCGGTTCGGACGCCGCGTCGCTCACCACGAAGGCGGTGCGCGACGGCGACGCGTACGTCGTGACCGGCACCAAGGCGTGGATCACCCACGCCCGGTCGGCGGACTTCTACAACATCTTCTGCCGTACCGGCGGGCCGGGCACGGCGGGCATCTCCTGCCTCGTCGCCGACCGGAACACCCCCGGCATCCAACCGCAGGCCCCCGAGCGCACCATGGGTCTGCACTCCTCACCCGTGGCCCAGATCGCCTTCGACGGCGCCCGGGTGCCGGCCGAGCGGCTGGTCGGCGGGGAGGGGGCGGGCTTCACCATCGCGATGTCCGCACTGGACTCGGGACGGCTCGGCATCGCCGCCTGCGCGGTGGGGTTGGCCCAGGCGGCGCTGGACTACGCGGTCGGGTACGCCAAGCAGCGGCAGCAGTTCGGCCGGGCCGTCATCGACTTCCAGGGGCTCGGGTTCATGCTGGCCGAGCACGCGACCCAGGTCTCCGCGGCCCGCGCCCTGCTGCTGGCGGCCGCGCGGCTGCGCGACGCCGGGCGGCCGTACGCGGTGGAGGCGGCCAAGGCGAAGCTCTTCGCTTCCGACGTGGCGATGCGGGTGACCACCGACGCGGTGCAGGTGCTCGGCGGGGCGGGCTACGTCGTCGACCACCCGGTGGAGCGGTACATGCGGGAGGCGAAGGTGCTCCAGATCGTCGAGGGCACCAACCAGATCCAGCGGCTGGTCATCTCGCGGGCGCTGGCGAGGGGCTGAGGCGACCCGGTGTGCCCGGGCCGGCGCGTTGTGTCGATCACCGCGCGCCGGCCGGCGTCGCCTCGTCGCCGTCGGACGTTTTTCCCGGTAGTTTGCACGCCGTGGAGGAGACCGACCGCGCCATCATCGCCGCGCTGACCGCTGACGGCCGGCTTTCGTACACGGATCTGGCCGAGAAGGTGGGCCTGTCGGTGTCCGCAGTGCACCAGCGGGTGCGCCGGCTGGAACAGCGGGGCGTCATCAAGGGGTACGCGGCGCGGGTCGCCTTCGAGGCGCTGGAGCTGCCGCTCACCGCGTTCGTGGCGATCCGGCCGTTCGACCCGTCGCAGCCGGACGACGCGCCGGAGCGGTTGGCGCACCTGCCCGAGATCGACTCGTGCTACTCGGTGGCGGGCGAGGACTTCTACATGCTGCTGGTGCGGGTGGCCGGCCCCGCGGACCTGGAACGGCTGCTGCAGGAGATCCGTACCGCGGCGAACGTCACCACCCGGACGACGGTGGTGCTCTCCACCCCGTACGAGAACCGGCCGCCGAAGATCAGCGCGGGACCGTCGAGTCGGGCGCGGTCCCGGGCGCCGGAGGAGCGGGCTGATTCCAGCGCAGGATGACCCGCCGCCCGTGCTCGTGACCGAGCACGCTCACCGTGGCGGTGTCCAGCCGCAGGAGCCCACCGGCGGACGGCGGTAGGCCGATCCAGCGGGCGCCGAGCACGCGCAGGCTGTGCGCGTGCCCGACCAGCGCGACGGTGCCCTGGTCCAGCAGGGGAGCGACCCGGTCGAGGATCCGGTCCAGCCGCTCGCCGACCTGCCCGGGGGTCTCGCCGCCCGGGCAACCGTCGGTCCAGATGTTCCAGTGAGGGTCGTCCTCGTGGATGTCGACGGTGGTGCGTCCCTCGTAGTCGCCGTAGTTCCACTCGGCGAGGTCCTCGTCGACCGCGTCGACGGTGAGACCGGCGAGTTGGGCGGTGCGCAGCGCCCGGACCCGGGGGCTCGCCAGCACCCTCGCGAAGCGCCGACCGGCGAGGAACGCGGCGAGGGTGCGGGCCTGCCGCTCTCCGTCGGCGGTGAGCTCCAGGTCGGTGTACGAGGTGTGCCGGCGGCTGGCGCTCCAGGTCGTCTCGCCGTGCCGGATCAGCAGGAGCTCTCCCATACGCCCAGTCAACCACGAGCCGGGGGAGGGCCGGGCGCGGCTGGTGGGCGGGGACTAGCCGGCCACGGACTGGGTGCCGAGGACGGTGAGCAGGGCGAGTCGTTCGGCGTCCTCGGTGCCGGGCGCGGCGGTGTAGACCATGATCCGCAGGTCGCTGCCGGCGACGGTGAGCACATCGCAGTCCAGGGTCAGCGCGCCGACCCGGGGATGCTCGACGGTCTTGCGGGCGGCCTCGTGCCGGCCGACGGCGCCGGCGTCCCACAGCTCGGCGAACCGGGCGCTGCCGGCCCGCAGCTGCCCGATCAGCCGGCGCAGGCGCGGATCGGCCGGGTAGCGCCCGGCGGCGACGCGCAGGTCGGCGACGAGGGCGGCCTCGAGCCCGCGCCGCTCCTGTGTGTTGAGCCGGACCCGGGAGCCGGGGCCGAGGAAGTGCCGCCACACGCCGTTGCGTTCGTCGCCCTGCCAGCCCGACGGGTCGCCCATCAGCGCCGCGTACGGCGGATTCGCCACCAGCAGCGTCCAGGCGGCGTCGTGGACCGCGACCGGAATGCCGGCCAGCCGGTCGAGCAGCCGCTGCACGCTGGGGTTGATCGTGGTGGGCATCGTCTCCGGGCCCGGCTGCGCCAGCCCGGCCAGCCGGTGCAGGTGCGCGCGCTCCGGGTCGGTGAGCCGCAGCGCCCGGGCCAGGGCGGCGACGACCTGCGCCGAGGGGTGGGAGGCCCGGCCCTGTTCGAGGCGGGTGAGGTAGTCGACGGAGATGCCGGCGAGCAGCGCCAGCTCCTCGCGGCGCAGCCCGGCCGCGCGCCGGGCTCGGCCGGCGGGCAGCCCCGCGGCCTCGGGTGGCACCCGGTCGCGCCAGCGGCGCACCGCCCGCCCGAACTCCGCCGTGGTCATGCCCCCAGTCTGCCCCGCCGGCCGGTGCCCAGGGTGGCCCTGGCGTTCCCAGGAAAACCGGGTGCCTGGCCGGCCGCGCGGTCCCGGCGCACCGTTGCGGGCATGACGACGACACTGATCACTGGAGCGAACAAGGGTCTCGGCTTCGAGACCGCTCGGCGGCTGCTCGCCGCGGGGCACACCGTCTGGGTCGGCAGCCGGGACGCGGATCGCGGCCGGGCCGCGGCCGAGCGCCTGGGCGCCCGGTTCGTGCTGCTCGACGTCACCGACGACGCGTCGGTCGCGGCGGCGGTACGGACCGTCGAGGCGGCGGGGGGCCTGGACGTGCTGGTCAACAACGCCGGCATCGAGGCGCGTAAACCGGACAACGGGGTGGTGACCGCCGCGGAGGTGACCGGCGAGGAGATGCGGACGATGTTCGAGACGAACGTCTTCGGACTGGTCCGGGTCACCCACGCGTTCCTGCCGCTGCTGCGACGTTCCACCGACCCGGTGGTGGTGAACGTGAGCAGCGGGCTGGCGTCGGTGAGCCGGTTGGCCGACCCGGCCGCGCCGGCGTACGGCTATCCCGGGGTGGCCTATCCGGCGTCGAAGGCGGCGGTCAACGTGGTGACGGTTCAGTACGCGAAGGCCTTTCCCGAGATGCGGATCAACGCGGTGGAGCCGGGCTTCACCGCGACGGACCTGAACGGCCGGACGGGCACGCAGACCGTCGAGGAGGGCGTCGAGATCATCGTCAGGATGGCCCAGGTGGAGCGGGACGGCCCGACCGGGGGCTACTTCGACGCCGCCGGCCCGCTGCCCTGGTGAGCGGAGGTTCGCGGGGCGCCGGTCGGGTGGGGGCGCCCCGCCTCCGCGTCACTCGCGCGGCACCTCCCGGGCGGCGGCCTCCAGGTCGCTTACGCTGCCCGACATGACGGTGCGGACGTGCGCGGTGATGTGCTCCGCGGGCCAGTTCCACCAGGCGACCGCCAGCAACCGGGCGATGTCCGGCTCGTCGAAGCGGGTGCGCAGGAGGCGGGCCGGGTTGCCGCCGACGATGCCGTAGTCGGGCACGTCGCGGGTGACCACGGCGCCGGCGCCGATGATCGCGCCGTCTCCGATCCGTACCCCGGGCATGACCGTCGCGCCGTAGCCGAACCACACGTCGTTGCCGACGACGGTGTCTCCCCGGTTGGGCAGGCCGGTGAGCAGGTCGAAGTGTTCGGACCAGGAGCCGCCCATGGTGGGGAAGGGGAAGGTCGAGGGGCCGTCCATCCGGTGGTTGGCGCCGTTCATGATGAACCGGACGCCCGTCCCCAGCGCGCAGAATCTGCCGATGACCAGCTTCTCCGGCCCGTAGTGGTAGAGCACGTTGCGGGTCTCGAACGCGGTCGGATCGTCCGGGTCGTCGTAGTAGGAGTACTCCCCGACCTCGATCAGCGGGGACGTCACCAGCGGCCTGAGGAGCACCACCCGCGGCTGTTCCGGCATCGGATGGACGATCGTCGGGTCGGGTGGTACGGGCATCGGTTCCTCATCGGTGTCGGGTCCGCTTCCGGCCCATGATCGCCGCACCGGGGCTTCCGGGGACAGTCGTTTATCCCGGTCGGTCGCGACCGAGCCCTCGACCGACCCATAAAACTATCTTCCTAGGATGCCGTACGCGAGGTGTGCCGGCACACCTCGTTTGCGCCAAGCCGCACCGGGCACGCACGAGGCGACCGCCGCAACTGAGCAAGGAGGCGAGATGAGCTTCACCGACAAGGCCAAGAACAAGATGGAGCAGATGACCGGTGCCGCGAAGGAGCGGATCGGCGATATGACCGACAACGAGAGCATGCGGGCGGAGGGCGCCACGCAGCAGAGCGAGGCGCGGGTCAAGCAGGCCGGTCAGGGCGCCAAGGAGGCCGGCAAGAACGCACGCGACGCCTTCCGGTGACGCAGTGCGCGGCGGCGGCCCAGGGGTGATCCCTGGGCCGCCGCCGCGTATTCGCCGCAGGCCGTCGCACTACCCTCGGGGCGTGACCGTGCTGCGTTCGTTGCTGCTCTTCGCCCTGGCCGCGCTCGCCGAGATCGGCGGGGCGTGGCTCGTCTGGCAGGGGTGGCGCGAACATCGCGGGTTGTGGTTCGTCGCCGCCGGTGTGGTCGCGCTCGGGATCTACGGTTTCGTGGCGACGTTCCAGCCCGACGCGCACTTCGGCCGGATCCTCGCCGCGTACGGTGGCGTGTTCGTGGCCGGGTCGCTCGTCTGGGGGGTGCTGGTGGACGGCTTCCGCCCGGACCGGTGGGACGTCACCGGCGCCGTCATCTGCCTCTTCGGAGTCGCGGTGATCATGTACGCGCCACGCTGACCGGGCGCACGCGGGGGTGACCGTCGATCAGCAGCATCCCGGTCAGGAGGACGATCACCACGGCGAGGTGCAGCGCGGCGCCGACGACGGCGCCGAGCGGAATGGTGGCGAGCACCAGGGCGGTGGTGATCAGTCGGCCGGGGCGCCGTCCGGTGCCGAGGACCCGGCGGGCGTCGGCGATGGCGAGCAGGAACAGGGCGACGCCGCCGGAGAGGGCGAAGGAGTTGGCCCAGCCGCTGGCGTCGCCGGGGTGGCTGACGACGGCGTGCAGGCCGGTGGCGGCGGCGATGACGCCGAGCAGCAGCACGAAGTGCGCGACGATGAAGACGCGGGCGGCGAACCGGCTGCGGGTGCCGTGGTCCGCGGCGTGGAGAGCGGCTTCGTTCGGCCCGGTGTCGGTGAAGTAGGTCCACCAGAGGGCGGCGGGCAGGGCGAGGGCCATCACGACGGCGAGGGCGGTGCCGAGACCGAGGTGGTCGCGGGGCGCGCCCATGCCGATGGCGACCACGGTTTCGCCGAACGTGACGATGACGAGCAGGCTGTGCCGTTCGACGAAGTGCGGGGCACGGATGTGGAAGCTGGCGGCCGCGCTCAGCCAGGAGTGGCCGGGTAGCAGGTACGGCAGGGCGGTCTGGGTGAAGACGGCGGCGGCCCAGAGGGCGGGTACGGCGGGTCCGGTGACCAGGCCGGCGGCGAGGATCAGCAGTGCGGCGCCGAGGTTGTACGGGGCGAGGCGCCGGACGGCTGCGCGGGCGGTGCTCTGGCTGAACAGGCCGAGGTGGACGGTGACGACGATCAGGTAGCCGATTCCGAAGAGCAGGCCGCTGCCGGTGAAGGCGTCGGGGATGGCGACGGCGGTGAGCAGGAATCCGGCCATGCCGGCGAAGATCAGAAGTTTGCGGGTCGCGGTGCGGGGCGGCACGTGGTTGGTGAGCCAGGCGTAGCCGGAGTAGAGGTACCAGAGCAGGCCGAAGATCAGGATGACGCGGGCCAGCCCGATCCAGTTGAGGTGTTCCTCGAGCAGGGCGACGAGCTGGGTGATGGTGAGCACGAAGACCAGGTCGAAGAAGACCTCGACGGGGGTGGCGCGGTCGGCGGTTTCCGGGTCGGTGTCGCGCCGCGCGGGGGTCATGTGGGTGCAGGGTAGTCGGCCGGTCGCGGGTGGCGGGTGTCGGCCGGTTTCCCGTCACCCCCGTGGCGGGGGTGACGGGTGGGCGTCGTCAGTCGTCGCGGTGTTCGGTCCACCAGGCCTGGCCGGCCGTGGGCAGGGTGTCGATCGGGTCGTAGTAGGCGTAGCGACGGTCGAGGGCTTCGAGGTCGGCGGACTCGATCGAGGTGCGGTAGTTCTTGGTCCAGTAGGAGATGCCGCGCTCGCGGTCGTACTCGGTGAGCATGTGCACCCAGCGCTTGCCGACGAAGGGGACGTCGCAGACGATCCGTGGGGTGGCGTAGCCGGGCAGGTAGCCCATGATGTCGTGCTGGAGCTGCTGGGCGTGCCAGACCGGGACGCGCCAGTGCTCGGCGTTGGGGATCATGTCGCACATGTAGAAGTAGTACGGCAGGATGCCCGCTTCGCCCTGGAGTGCGAAGCAGAGGTCGAGCAGGTCGCGGCTGGTGGCGTTGACGCCGCGCATGAGGACGCCCTGGTTGCGGACGTCGCGTACGCCGACGTCGAGGGCGGTCTGGGCGGCGCGGGCGACCAGTGGGGTGAGCGACTGGGCGTGGTTGACGTGGGTGTGGATGGCGAGGTTGACGCCGCGGCGGGCGGCGGTGCGGGCGACCCGTTCGAGGCCTTCGACGACGTCGGGCTGGAGCCAGTGCTGCGGTAGGCCCATGAGGGCCTTGGTGGCGAGCCGGATGTCGCGGATGGTTTCGATCTCGAGCAGCCGCATCAGGTAGTTCTCGAGGTTGCGCCAGGGCACGTTGGCGACGTCGCCGCCGGAGACGACGACGTCGCGGACGCCGGGGTGGGCCTTGAGGTAGGCGATGTGGGCGTCGTAGCGGTCGACGGGCTTGAGGGTGAGTTTGAGCTTGTCGACGGCGGGGGTGGAGTTGCCGACGAGGTCCATCCGGGTGCAGTGGCCGCAGTACTGCGGGCAGGTGGAGAGCAGCTCGGCGAGGACTTTGGTGGGGTAGCGGTGGGTGAGGCCTTCGGCGACCCACATGTCGTGTTCGTGGAGGGAGTCGCGGCTGGCGTAGGGGTGTGAGGGCCAGTCGCTGCGCCGGTCGGAGGCGACGGGGATCATGTAGCGCCGTACCGGGTCGGCGAGGAGCGCCTCGGTGGTCATGGGGGCGAACGGCACCATGGTGTTGAGCATCTGGGGTGGCACCAGCATCGACATGGTGGCCAGGGCCTTCTGGTCGGCTTCGAGGTCGGCGTAGAAGGCTTCGTCGACGAGGTCGCCGAGGACGGTGCGGAGCTGCTTGATGTTCTTGACGCAGTTGACGCGTTGCCACTGGGCGGATTCCCACTGTTCCCGGGTGACGTGGCGCCAGCCGGGGAAGCGGGTCCAGTCGGGTTCGACGAGTGGTGCGCGCCGGTATTCGTAGGGCTGGCCGGTGGTGGGCACCACGGTCGGGATGGGGCGGGCTGCGGGGATGGTCTCCACCGGTTGGGTCTGGGTCACGGCCCCTCCTCGTGTGGTGCGGTTGATCAGCCGGTCGAAGGCTACTGGAAAATCTCCGGCCTAGAAATTAGTCTGCCGGAAGTTTTCCCGCGATGCGAGCCTTGACCGGGGCTTCGGGCGGTTGACAGGGGGAGGTCGGCGTGACGTCACCGGTGGGTCTGCACCGCGTCGTGGAACCGGCGGGGGTGCTGCCGCAGGCGGCCTGGCGGCTGGACGCGAGTCCGGAGATCGCGGCGAACGAGGTGCGGATCCGGGTGGAGCGGCTGAACCTGGACGCGGCGAGTTTCCGGCAGCTGTGGGAGAAGCACGGCGGTGACGGGGACGCGGTGCGCGCCGAGGTGCTGGAGATCGTCACCAGCCGGGGGAAGATGCAGAACCCGGTGACCGGTTCGGGCGGGATGCTGATCGGCACGGTCGAGGAGGCGGGTCGGCGGTCGCCGCTGGGGCTGCGGCCTGGCGACCGGGTGGCGACGCTGGTGTCGTTGACGTTGACGCCGCTGGTGATCACCGACGGGTTGGCGCGGTGGGACGGGCGCAGCGAGCAGGTGCCGTGTGACGGGTGGGCGATTCTGTTCGCCCGGTCGATCGCCGCGGTGCTGCCGGCGGAGGAGGATCCGCAGCTGTCCCTGGCGGTGCTGGACGTGTGCGGGGCGCCGGCGTTGACGGCGCGGGTGGTGTCGCGTTATGTGGCCGACCGGGCGCGTGAGGGGGATGCCCGGCCGGTGACGGTGGCGGTGATCGGTGGCGCGGGCAAGAGCGGTTCGCTGTCGCTGGCGGCGGCGCGGCGGGCGGGCGCCGGTCGTACGGTCGGGGTGGTGCCGGTGGCGGCGGAGCGGGACGCGCTGACGGCGGCGGGGTTGGCCGACGCGGTGGCGTTGGCCGATGCGCGGGATCCGGTGGCGGTGTCGACGGCGGTGACCACGGCGCTGGGTGTGCCGGCGGATGTGACGGTGGTCTGCGTGGACGTGCCGGGGTGCGAGCACGGGGCGGTGCTGGGCACGGCGGACGGCGGCACCGTGATCTTCTTCTCGATGGCGACGAGTTTCGCCGGGGCGGCATTGGGCGCCGAGGGTCTGGCGGCGGACGTGACGATGCTGGTGGGTAACGGGTACGTGCCGGGGCACGCGGATCTGGCGTTGGGGTTGCTGCGCTCGGAGCCGGGGGTCCGTCGGCTCTTCGAGTCCCGGTTGGCGGCAGACTGAGGTCATGACGAACCCCTCGACGTTGTACCGCGGCGGCGTGCTGCTCTGCCCCGCCGACCCGAACGCGACCGCGCTGCTGGTCTCCGGTGGGCGGATCACCTGGCTGGGGGTGGACGCGGACGCGCCCGCCGCCGACCGGGTGGTGGATCTGGACGGGGCGTTGGTGACGCCGGCGTTCGTGGACGCGCACGTGCACGCGACGGACACCGGGTTGGCGTTGTCGGGGTTGGATCTGTCGGGGGTGCGTTCGGCGGGGGAGTTGCTGGACGCGGTGGCCGGGTTCGCGGCGGGTCTGCCGGCGGATGCGGTGGTGTTGGGTCACGGCTGGGACGAGTCGACGTGGGGTGCGTCACCGTTGCCGGACGCGGACGCGTTGGAGCGAGCGGCCGGTGGTCGGCGGGTGTACCTGTCGCAGGCGTCGATCCATTCGGCGTTGGTGTCGCGGGCGATGTCGGCGGCGGTGCCGGAGGTGGTGGCCGCGGCGGGTTACGACGAGTCGGGGTGGTTGCGGCGTGACGCGCACCACGTGGTGCGGGCGGCGGCGTTCGCGTCGGTGACGCGGGGGCAGCGGGTGGCGGCGCAGCGGGTGGCGTTGGCGCACGCGGCGTCGCTGGGGGTCGCGGCGGTGCACGAGTGTGGTGGGCCGGAGATCTCCGACGAGGAGGATTTCACGGGTCTGCTGGGCATCTCGGGTGCGGGTGTGCCGGAGGTGTACGGGTACTGGGGTGAGTTGGGTGGTGCCGCGCGGGCTCGGGAGTTGGGTGCGGTGGGCGCCGGTGGTGATCTGTTCGCGGACGGTGCGTTGGGTTCGCGGACGGCGCACCTGTCGCAGCCGTATCTGGACGGGGACGGCGCTGGGCACGGCTACCTGTCGGCGGAGCAGGTGCGGGAGCATCTGCTGGACTGCGCGGCGCACGGGTTGCAGGGCGGGTTCCATGCGATCGGTGACGCGGCGATCGGCACGGTCCTGGAGGGGTTCGCGGGGGCGGTGCGGCAGTTGGGTGTGGAGCGGGTGCGCGCGGCGCGGCACCGCATCGAGCACGCGGAGATCATGGACAAGCGGTTGATCGCCGGGTTCGTGGAGTACGGGATCGTGGCGAGTATGCAGCCGGCGTTCGACCGGTTGTGGGGTGGCGCGGGTCGGATGTACGAGTCGCGGTTGGGGTTGGCCCGGTCGTTGGCGTCGAATCCGATGGGTGCGATGCACGGGGTCGGGGTGGCGTTGGCGTTCGGGTCGGATTCGCCGGTGACGCCGGTGGATCCGTGGGGGTCGGTGCGGGCGGCGGCGGCGCATCACAGCCCGGCGCAGCGGATGAGTGTGCGGGCGGCGTTCGCGGCGCACACGCGCGGCGGGTGGCGGGCGGTGCACCTGGACAACGAGGGGGTTCTCGCGTTGGGTGCGCCGGCGACGTTCGCGGTGTGGGACACGCCGGCTGGGGTGGATCGGAATCTGCCGGTGCTGTTGGCCGAGGACCCGGAGTTGCGGGGGCCGCAGGATCCGACGCCGTTGCCGGTGTGTCGGCGGACGGTGCTGCGTGGTGACGTGATTTATGAGGAAGGGTCTGCGTGAGCGAGCGAACCATCGGGTGTGTCAGCGGGGCGGCCGCGCGGCGGAGCGGAGCGACGGCGTGAGACCGAAACTCGATCTTGATCCGGTGCTGGTGGCGCGGGCGCGGGAGTTGGCGCGCCGCGCGGGGCAGCCGGTGGTGGACCTGGCCCGTAGTCATACGACGGTGTCGGTGGAGCGGGCGGTGTTGCGGCTGGCCGGGGTGACCGGCGCGGACCCGGACGGTATTCCGTGGGTGAACCGGCTGGTGGACGCGGTGGTGGCCGACGTCGGGCTGGGGCACGGGGTGGCGGCGTCGGTCTTCGACGCGCTGGCCCGGGAGGATCTGACCGATGTGACGTTGCTGGCGCAGAAGGCCGCCGCCGGGTCGGTGCGGTTCACCCAGCCCACCGGGCGGGCGGCCACGGCCGCGCGTCGGGCGGCGCGGAAGGCGGCGGCCGCGGGGGTGCGGCAGATCGACCGTCGGCGGGCCGAGCGGGATCGTCTGGTCAAGCGGTACGGGGACCCGAAGCAGCGGCCGTGGATCTACCTGATCGTGGCGACCGGTGACATCTATGAGGACATTCCGCAGGCGCAGGCGGCGGCGCGGGCGGGCGCGGATGTGATCGCGGTGATCCGGTCGACGGGGCAGTCGCTGCTGGACTACGTGCCGGAGGGCGCGACGCGGGAGGGGTTCGCCGGCACGTACGCGACGCAGGAGAACTTCCGGCTGATGCGGGCGGCGTTGGACGTGTCGTCGAAGGAGCTGGGCCGGTACGTGCGGTTGACGAACTACGCGTCCGGGTTGTGCATGCCGGAGATGGCGACCCTGGCCGGCCTGGAGCGGCTGGACATGATGTTGAACGACTCGATGTACGGGATCCTGTTCCGGGACATCAATCCGATCCGGACGTTCGTGGATCAGCGGTTCTCGCGGCAGGTGCACGCGCGGGCCGGGATCATCATCAACACCGGGGAGGACAACTACCTCACCACCGCCGACGCGGTGGAGGAGGCGCACACGGTGACGGTGTCGCAGCTGCTGAACGAGTTCTTCGCGCACGAGGCGGGGTTGGCGGACTGGCAGTTGGGGCTGGGGCACGCGTTCGAGATCAATCCGGATGTGCCGGAGTCGTTCCGGTTGGAGTTGGCGCACGCGTTGCTGGCGCGGGAGTTGTTCCCGGACGCGCCGTTGAAGTGGATGCCGCCGACGAAGCACATGACCGGGGACGTGTTCCGCGGCAACCTGCTCGACGGGTTCTTCAACCTGGCGGGCACGCTGACCGGGCAGGGCATCCTGCTGGTGGGGATGATGACCGAGGCGGTGGTGACGCCGTGGTTGTCGGACCGGGACATCGCGTTGCAGAACGTGCGGTACGTGTTGGGTGCCGCGGGTGGGCTGCACGAGGACTTCGTGCCGGCGCCGGGCGGGTTCATCCAGCAGCGGGCGCGGCAGGTGCTGGGGGAGGCGGTGCGGCTGTTGGAGCGCATCGGTGAGCAGTCGTTGTTGACGGCGATCGCCGAGGGCACGTTCGGCATCATGAAGCGTCCGCCGGATCGGGGTAAGGGCCTGGACGGGGTGGCGCGGCACGAGGCGGACTACTGGAATCCGGCCACGGAGATCCTCGAGGCGCAACCGACGGGCGCGGAGCCGACGGCGGTGCGGTCGTGAGCGTGGACGGCGTGGACAAGAAGATCGTGCGCCCGTACGGGGACACCACCGGCGACGGAATGGTGCAGGTGTCGTTCACGCTGCCGGTGCCGCACGACAAGCGGGGCGAGGGCGCGGCCGTGCAGCTGGCCGGGAAGATGGGCATCGACCCGGCGATGCTGGTGCACGCGAAGCAGATGGGCGACGGGTACACGTTCTTCGTCGTGTACGGGCGGGTGAACCATCTGGTGGACGTCTCCGCGGTGCAGGTGGTCGAGCGGGACTTCCCGCTGCTGTCGGCCAAGGAGATCAACGCCTTGGTGAAGCAGCGGTTGCGGCGGAAGTTGTCGGTGGTGGGGGCGTGCATCGGCACGGACGCGCACACGGTCGGCATCGACGCGATCCTGAACGTGAAGGGAATCGCGGGGGAGAAGGGCCTGGAGTACTACCGGGAGTTGAAGGTCACGAACCTGGGTGCGCAGGTGAGCGTGCCGGAGTTGGTGGAGGCCGCCCGAGTGGAGAAGGCGGACGCGGTGCTGGTCTCCCAGGTGGTGACGCAGCGGGACGCGCATCTGCACAACACGCGGGAGATGTCGGCGGCGTTCCGGGAGGCGATGCCGGCGGGCCGGCGTCCGTTGCTGATCGTCGGTGGGCCGCGGTTCGACGAGACGATGGCCGAGGAGTTGGGTGTGGATCGGATCTTCGGTCGGGGCACCACCCCGGGTGAGGTGGCCAGTTACCTGGCGCACGCGTTGATCACGAGCAGGAGGGCGGCGGCATGACGGGGCAGGATCCGCGGCTGGGGTTGACGGTGACGCACCGCCGGTATGTGCCGTACTCGCACGCCCACTACGCGGGGAACCTGGTCGACGGGGCGTACGCGTTGGGTTTGTTCGGGGATGTCGCCACGGAGGTGTGCATCCGCACCGACGGCGACGAGGGGCTGTTCGCCGGCTACGCCGACGTGCGGTTCACCGCCCCGATCCGGGCCGGTGACGTGGTGGAGGTGACCGCGCAGGTCAGCCGGGTGGGCACCCGCAGCCGGACGCTGGAGTTGAGCTGCGTGGTGGTGTGCCGGGGCCGCCCGGAGCGAGGTGAGTCGGCGGCGGAGGTCCTCGACCCGCCGATCGTGGCGGTCACCGCGACCGGCACGGTGGTCGTGCCGCCGGCGGCGTGAACGTCGCGGTCTGCGCCGACGTCGGGTCGACGTACACGAAGGTGGCGGTGGTCGACCTCGACGACGCGCGGCTGGTCGGGGCGGCCGCGGCGGCGACGACGGTCGGTACGGACGTGCTGCACGGCCTGGACGCGGCCGTCGCGGCGGCGACCGCCGGGTTGGGTGCCCGGGATCCGGCGTGGTACGTGTGTTCGTCGGCCGGTGGTGGGCTGCGGTTGGCGGTGGTCGGCTACGAGCAGTTGGTGACGGCGCAGGCGGGCCGGCGGGTGGGCCTGTCGGCGGGGGCGAACGTGGTGCATGTGGCCGCCGGCCGGTTGGGTGCGGCGGAGCTGAGTGCGTTGCGGGCGGCCCGCCCCGATGTGGTGCTGCTGGTGGGCGGCACCGACGGCGGGGACGCCGAGGTGTTGACGCACAACGCGACCCGGCTGGCGCGGGCCCGCTGGCGGGTGCCGGTGGTGCTGGCCGGCAACGTCGACGTGCGTGCGGAGTTGGCGGCCGGGTTGGCCGCGGCCGGGGTGCCGGTGACGGTGGCCGACAATGTGCTGCCCCGCATCGGGGTGCTGGCGCCCGCGTCGGCGCGCTCGGCGATCCGGGAGGTGTTCCTGCGGCATGTGATCGGCGGGAAGCGGCTGTCGCGGGGTGCCCGGTTCGGGCGGCTGGTGCGCGCGGCGACGCCGGACGCGGTGCTGACCGGGGTGGAGGTGCTCGCCGACCGGCTGGGCGGGGACCTGGCGGTGGTGGACGTCGGTGGGGCCACCACCGACGTGTACTCGGTGCTCACCCCGGACGAGCGGGCCACCGGGCCGGGTCGGGAGGTGGCCGGTTCGCTGTGGCGGGCCCGCACCGTGGAGGGTGACCTGGGTATGCGGTGGAGCGCGCCCGGGGTGGTGCGGGCGGCCGTGGAGGAGCGGCTGCTCGCCGACGGGGAGCAGGAGCAGCTGACCGCGGCTGCGGCGGTGCGGGCGGCCGAGCCGGGTTTCCTGCCCGCCGACGCGGCGCAGCAGGCGCTGGAGTGGCGGATCGCGCAGTTGGCGGCGACGGTGGCGTTGCGCCGGCACGCCCGGGGTGGGGCCGCCGGTGAGCGGGGCGGGCGGGACCTGCGCGACGTGCGGCTGGTGGTGGGTTCCGGGGGTGTGTTGCGGCACGCCCCGGCCGGGCAGGCGGTGCAGGTGCTCACCGCGGTCTTGGCCGATCACGCGGGCGGGTGGCCGCTGCCGCGGGCGGCGCGACCGGTGGTGGACGTGGAGTACGTGTTGGCCGCCGGTGGGTTGCTCGCGGCGGAGCATCCGCAGGTGGCGGGCGAGTTGCTGAGTGGGCATCTGGGCGTGGGCTGACGCAACCCGGCGCGACACGCCGGGTTGCGACACGGCGACAGGCCGGGGGCGGGTTGACAGGCCCCGGGGGGCAGCACGTACCGTCTTTGAGTCCTACTACGGGAAGCGGCTGTTGTTCGCTTCGTCCCTCCGTCCGCTGGCCGAGCGACACGTTGTCGCGGCGGCCAGGTCCAGCGGGCGGGGGTCGGCGGGGCGGCGCGAACCGGCCGCGGTAACCGGTGTACGGGCGAAGTGAGGCGCACGGCCAGTAGACAACGGCCCGGCGGGGACAGCCAGTCCGCGTCTGGTCGGTCCGAAGGTCGGCGTGCCGCATTCTCGCCCCACCGGCCGGGAAGGGCCTGGGAGCATCGGGGCGCGGCGTTGGCCGCGCCCCGATTTTCATGCCCGCACCTCCCCGCGGGGTCGGGGCTTGTGCGTGTCGGCGTTGCCCTCCGCGGGCCGAAATGGTTGATCACCGCAGCGGTCGGGGGTCGAGCCCGGCGCCCCGCCGTTTGCCGATCCAGCAACTTTCCTTGTCGTTGCGGCGGTGGTGGGTGCAGCGTGGACGGGAAGCCGAACACGACCCGGAGGTGTCAGGTGAGCGAGAGATACGACGTGGTGGTGGTCGGCGGCGGCGCGGCCGGACTCGCCGGAGCGCTCGCCCTGGCCCGGGCCCGCCGCTCGGTGCTGGTGGTGGACGCCGGTGAGCCGCGCAACGCCCCCGCCGACGGAGTGCACAACTACCTGACCCGGGAGGGCACTCCGCCGGGCGAGCTGCTGGCCGCCGGACGGGCCGAGGTCACCGGCTACGGCGGGCAGGTCGTCACCGGCCGGGTGGAGGCCGCCGCCCGCGACGACGCCGGGTTCACCCTGACCCTCGCCGACGCGAGCGTGGTGCGGGCGCGGCGGCTGCTGGTCACCACCGGGCTGGTCGACGAGCTGCCCGACGTGCCCGGCCTGGCGAAGCGGTGGGGCCGGGACGTGCTGCACTGCCCGTACTGCCACGGATGGGAGACCCGCGACCGGCGGATCGGCGTGCTCGCCACCGGCCCGACCGGCGTTGCGCAGGCGCTGCTGTGGCGACAGTGGAGCGACCGCGTGCTGCTGCTGGTCCACGGCGCGCCGCAGCCCACCGGCGACGAGCTCGAACAGCTCGCCGCCCGGGAGATCACCGTCGTGGACGGCCCCGTCGAGGAGCTCCTGCTGGCCGGGGACGCCCTCACCGGGGTGCGGCTGGCCGACGGCGGCGTCGTCGAGCTGGACACGCTGGTGGTGGCGCCCCGGTTCACCGCCCGCGCCGGCCTGCTCGCCGACCTCGGCCTCACCCCCGTCGAGGTGGAGCTGGGCGGGCAGGTGCTCGGCGCGCAGATCCCCGCCGACGCGGGCGGCGCGACCACGGTGCCCGGGGTGTGGGTGGCCGGCAACGTCGCCGACGTACGCGCCCAGGTCATCACCGCCGCCGGCGGTGGGTTGACGGCCGCGGCGGCGATCAACGCCGACCTGGTGGCCGAGGAGACCCGCGAGGCCGTACGCGAACGCCGCCACCAGGTCGCCACCATGTTCACCGAGCAGGCGTGGGAGCAGCGCTACTCCTCCCGGGCGGCGGTGTGGAGCGGACGCCCCAATCCGCAGCTGGTGGCCGAGGCCACCGACCTGACCCCGGGCCGGGCGTTGGACGTGGGCAGCGGCGAGGGCGCCGACGCGGTGTGGCTCGCCCGGCGGGGCTGGCGGGTCACCGCCGTGGACATCTCCCGCACCGCGCTGCAGCGGGCCGCCGCGCACGCCGCCGACGCCGGCCCCGAGATCGCCGACCGGGTCGACTGGGTCCACGCCGACGTGCGGGAGCAGCCGCCCGCCGAGGCGACGTACGACCTGGTGAGCGCCCAGTTCATGCACCTGCCCGGCGAGGAGCGTGCCGTCCTGTTCGCCCGGCTGGCCGCCGCCGTCGCCGCCGGCGGCACCCTGCTGATCGTCGGGCACCACCCGTGGGACCTGCGTACCAGCGTGCACCGGATGCACCTGCCGGAGATGATGTACACCCCCGAGGAGCTCGCGGCGGCGCTCGACCCCACGGTGTGGGAGGTGCGGGCCGAGGCGCGGCCCCGCCCCGCCGTGGACCCGCAGGGGCGGGAGAGCACCGTCCACGACGCCGTTCTCGTGGCCCGCCGCCGTTCGTGACCGGCTGCCCGGCCGGGTAGCCTTCACGACCGTGATCGTGCTGAGGCGCCCGTGACGACCGTCGACCCGGACGAGAAGCGAACCGACGCGGCGCCGCCGCGCCCGGACGCCGCGGCGCGTCCGCTGCCGCTCGCCGTCGCCGTGCCGGTGGCGGTCGCGGCGGGGCTGGCGCTGCTGGCGGCGTTCCCCCCGTACGGGGTGTGGCCGCTGGCGCCGGTCGGGGTGGCGTTGCTGGCCGCCGCGGCGCACCGGCGGCGGCTGCGGGCCGGCGCCGGGCTGGGTTTCCTGACCGGGGTGGCGTTCTTCGCGCCGCTGCTGGCGTGGACGAACCTGCACACCGGTGCGCTGCCGTGGGTGCTGCTGTCGCTGCTGCAGGCCGGGTACCTGGCGCTGCTCGGCGTCGCCACCGCCTGGGTGTCACCGCTGGTCGACCGGGCCCGCTGGTGCTGGGCGCCGCTGACCGGCCTGCTGTGGGTGGGGCAGGAGGCGCTGCGGGACCGGACCCCGTTCGGTGGGTTCCCGTGGGGTCGGCTGGCGTTCAGTCAGGGCGACTCGCCGCTGCTGCGGGTGGCCGCGCTCGGCGGCGCCCCGCTGGTGACGTTCGCCGTCGCCGTGGCCGGTGGGCTGCTGCTGACCGCCGGATGGCGACGGTGGAGCGTCGGCGGGTTGCGGCGGGCCCGTTGGTGGCTGCCGGTCGGCGGGCTGACCGCCGGGGCGGTGCTGCTGTGCGCGGCGGGTCTGCTGGTGCCGGTGGGACGCGCCGGGGGCGGCGCGACGGTCACCGTGGCGATCGTGCAGGGCAACGTGCCGCGCCTGGGTCTGGACTTCAACGCCCAGCGGCAGGCGGTGCTCAACAACCACGTCGACGCGACGTTGGAGTTGGCCGGCCGGGTCGCCGCCGGTGAGCAGCCGCGCCCCGACCTGGTGGTGTGGCCGGAGAACGCCAGCGACATCGATCCGCTGCGCAACCCGACCGCCGGGGCGCGAATCTCCCAGGCCGCCGACACGATCGGCGCGCCGATCCTCGTCGGCGCGGTGCTGCTCGGTCCCGACGCCGGGCAGGTCCGCAACGCCGGCATCCTGTGGCGGCCCGGCAGCGGCGCCGACCTGGAGCAGCTGTACGTCAAGCGGCATCCGGTGCCGTTCGCCGAGTACGTGCCGCTGCGGAACATCGCCCGGATGGTCAGCAAGCAGGTCGACCGGGTGCGGGCCGATTTCGTGGCCGGCAGTACCCCGGGCGTGGTGCGCGCCGGCCCGGTGCTGCTCGGCGACGTGATCTGTTTCGAGGTGGCGTACGACGAGGTGGTCCGGGACACCGTCACCGGGGGCGCGCAGCTGCTCGTGGTGCAGACCAACAACGCCACCTTCGACGAGGCCGAGGCCCGCCAGCAGTTGGCCATGGTGCGGCTGCGGGCGGTGGAGCACGGCCGTCCGGCGTTGATGGCCTCCACGGTCGGGGTGTCCGGGTTCGTGGGCCCCGACGGGCGGGTAAGCGACGCCACCGGGTTCAACACCCGTGAGGTGGTGGTGCGGCAACTGCGCCTGGCCGACGGGCGCACACCGGCCACCCGGGTGGGTCTGTGGCCGGAGGTGGCGCTGGCCGGGTTGGCCGTGGCCGCCCTGGCCGGCGCGGCGGTGCTACGTCGCCGACGGCGCGTCGGGCCCGGATAGGTCCAGCCGGTTCGCCGGCGCGAACGGAGGGGGGACCGTGGACGAGGCGACCGACCCGACACGTCGCGCGGGCGTCGACGGCGTCGGCCGGGTGCTGGTGGTGATCCCCACCTACAACGAGGCCGACAACGTCAGCGACATCGTGGGCCGGGTACGCCGGGAGACCCCCGCGGTGGAGGTTCTCGTCGCCGACGACAACAGCCCCGACGGCACCGGCCTGATCGCGGACGCGCTCGCCGACACCGACCCGCAGGTGCACGTGCTGCACCGGGAGGGTAAACAGGGCCTCGGGGCGGCCTACCTGGCCGGTTTCGCGTGGGCGCGGGAACGCGGCTACGACGCGGTGGTGGAGATGGACGCCGACGGGTCGCACGCCCCCGAGGACCTGCCGGCGCTGCTGGACGCCGCCCGGGCCGCCGACGTGGTGATCGGATCACGGTGGACCCGGGGCGCGCGGGTGGTGAACTGGCCGATGAGGCGCCTCGCGTTGTCCCGCTGCGGCAACCTGTACGCACGCCTGGCGCTGGGGATGCCGGTCTCGGACGCGACGGGCGGTTACCGGGTGTACCGGCGGGGCGCGTTGGACGCGATGGATCTGGCGTCGGTGTGTTCGCAGGGCTACTCGTTCCAGGTGGAGCTCTCCCGGCTGGCGCACCGCGCGGGTATGCGGATCGTCGAGGTGCCGATCACGTTCGCCGAGCGGGAGCACGGCAGCAGCAAGATGAGCCCGTTGATCGTGGCCGAGGCGTTGTGGCGGATCACCGCCTGGGCGGTGCAGGACCGGGGGCGGGCGCTGTTGCGCGGCGCGGGTCGGGCGTCGTGACGGGGGGCGCCCGCGTGTCATGCTGGATGGGCGCGGTGCCGGCGCCCGGGGGCGCCACGGGACGACCGATGGGGTGAGATGCGCCGAGGTGTGAGGTTCGTACCACTGGCCCTGCTGGGCGCGGTGGCGGTGGAGCTGGCGGTGTTCGTCCTGGTGGGGCGGGCCGTCGGGTTCGGGGTGGCGGTGCTGCTGGTCTTCGCGGTGTCGCTGCTGGGGTTGGTGCTGCTGCGCCGGGAGGGGATGCGCGCCTGGCGGGGCTTCCGGGCCGCCGCGCAGGCCGGGCAGCCGCCGGGCCGGCAGGTGACCGACGGGCTGGTGGGGCTGCTGGGGTCGCTGTTGCTCGCGGTTCCGGGGCTGGTCACCGGGGTCGCCGGTCTGCTGCTGCTGATACCGCCGGTGCGGGCGTTGGCCCGCGCCGGGGTGCAGCGGGGCGCGGAGCGGCGGGTGTCGTCGATGGTCGCCGGTGACCTGTTCGGGCCGCGTCGGGTGCGGGTGCGTCGAGGCGCGCCGCAACCGGAGTCGCCGCCCGGTCCGGCCGCGGAGCAGCCGGTGGTCGTCGACGAGGGCCGGGCGATCGAGGGCGAGATCGTGGAGCGTTGAGCACGCTAAAAGGGCGGCGCCCCCGGGAATCTTCCCGGGGGCGCCGCCCTTTTTGCGGTGGTTCGTTGCTTGTCAGGCCCGGCCGCGTCGGGTCCGGACCTCCTGGAGCCGCTCGGCGAGGATGTCCTCCAGCTCGGCGATCGAGCGCCGCTCCAGCAGCATGTCCCAGTGGGTACGCGGCGGCTTGGCCTTCTTCTGCTCCGGCTCGCTGCCGTCGACCAGCCGGGCGACGCTGCCGTCGAACTTGCACTCCCAGGTCGTCGGGACCTCGGCGTCGACGGCGAACGGCACCTCGAACTGGTGGCCCTTGGCGCACAGGTACTCGCGGGTCTGCCGTGGCGCGAGCTCCGTGTTGCGGTCGGACTCGTAGCTCACCGCGCCAAGGCGGCTTCCGCGCAGCATACGCTCGCCCATGATCGACTTCCCCTCGTTCGTGGTGCTGGTCTTCTTGTGTAACGGTCCGTGCCCGCCAGGCCATTCCCGCCGTAAGGGCGCACAGCGCCCACGGCCGGGCCTCGACAAGGGTAGCCCGGCCGGCACAGTGGCCCACCGGGGTCGCCCCCGGCCGGGCCGCGATGGTGAAGCGGTGTCGACTGTCCCGGCGATGTTAACCGCCGCGACGGCCCGCAGGTTGCGCCGGCCGCCGCAACCCGCGCCGTCCGGTGGGCGCAAGCCCGGTCAGGCCGCCGGCGGCAGCGGCAACGGCAACGGCAGGCCGGGCAGCCCGTCGATGCTGCGGGCCACGTGCGGCTTGCCGGCGAAGTAGTCGCTCAACGACGCGTCGTCCTCCCGGGCGAACCGTTTGCCGTGCAGGTCACGGTCCTCGTCGTAGGTCATGAACGGCACCGCGTAGCCGCAGGTGTCCCTGATCAACTCGGCGTGCACCACGATGATCGCGCGCAGACCGTGGGTGCTCGGGTCGATGTCGGGGAAGTGGCCGATCAGCTCCCGCCACCGCGGGTCGTCGCGGAACACCGGCTCGCCGCGCCCGTGCACCCGCACGATGTTCGGTGGACCCTGGAACGCGCACCACATGAGCGTGATCCGGCCGTTCTCCCGCAGGTGCGCGACCGTCTCGGCGTTGCTGCCGGCGAAGTCCAGGTACGCGACGGTCTGCTCGTCGAGCACCGCCCAGGAGCCGCGCAGCCCCTTCGGGGAGAGGTTGATGGTGCCGTCGCCGGCCAGCGGCGCGGTGGCGGTGAAGAACATCGGCTGGGTTTCGATGAACGACCGCAGCCGCCCCTCGATGCGCTCATACGTCTTTCCCACCCGGGGAGCGTCGCACGCCGCCGCAATCCGGTGCCGCCCCGCCGTCCGGCGTCCCAGCGTGCGGATCGTCGACCGGAGCCCGTCCGGCTGGCCTCAGCCGGCCGGGGTGTCCGCCGCGGCGGCGGCCGAGCCGAGCCGGGCCAGCGCCGCGGCCAGGTCGCTGACCTGACCGGCGAGCTGCGCCACCCGCTGCTGGGCGGCGTCCCGGTCGGCCTCGGCGGCCTGCAACCGTACGGTCAGCTCGGTGAGCCGGCCCTCGGCGGTCGCGGCGACCCGCCGGGCGGTGGCCAGCTCGTCCGCGAGCGCCTCGCGGCCCGTGGCGGCGGCGGTCAGCTCGGCGCGCAGGTGACCGGCGACGGTGTCGGCCTCCAGGCGGGCGGTGTCGGCCTGCCGGGCGGCGGTCTCGGCCCGGTCCCGCGCCCGGTCGGCCTCCTCGCGGGCCCGGACGGCGTCGGCGGCGCCGGCGCGGGCCCGGGTGGCGTCGGTGCGGGCCTGCTCGGCCTGCCGGCGGACGTCCTCGACCTCGGTCTGCCACCGCTGCGCGTTCTCGCGTGCCGCACCGGCGTCGCGGGTGGCCCGGTCGGCGTCGGCGCGGGCGGCGTCGCGCTCCGCGGTGAGGTCGGCGACCCGGCCCCGTTCGGTGTCGCGTTCCGCGCGCACGGTACGCAGCTCCTGCCGCGCCGCGTCCCGGTCCCGTTCGGCCTGCACCCGCAGCGCCCGCGCGGCGGTGGCCGCCCCACGGGCCTCGTCCCGGTCCGCTTCGGCCTGCCGGGCCCGCTCGGCGTCCCGGCCGGCCTGCTCGGCGGCGCGCTCGGCGTCGGTGCGGGCGGTGTCGCGTTCGGCGAGGGCGGCCCGCGCCTGCTCACGGGCCTGTACGGCGGCCGCGGTGGCGTCCTCGGCCGCGCGCAGTGCCTCGTCCCGCTCGGTCTGCGCCGCGGCGATCTCGGCGGCCGCGTCGGCGCGGGCCTGGGCGAGCTGCCGCTCCACCCCCACGGGCGAGAGCTCGGCGTGCAGCGCCTCGGTCAGCGTCTCCACGATCTGGTCGAGGCGGTCCACCGCCTCCCAGGTCCGGGCCACCTGACCGGGCAGACCGGGGGCGTTGCGGTGCCGCATGCGGCTGTTGCGGGAGGCGCGCAGGCAGGCGCCGTCGTTGTCGCGGCAGTACCGGAACGGCCGGCCGGCGCCGGCTCGTTGCGGCACCGGGCGTCCACAGTGGGCGCAGGGGCGGAGGTCGGCGGTGGGCTGGGCGTCCATCGAGGGCGAAGTCTAGTGGGGCCCGCCCCGCCGGCCGGAACCCCGCCGACGACTCACGGCGTGGCCACGGCCGCCCGGGACCGGTCGGCGGCGATGCGTACGGCCAGGGCGCCCAGCACGCTGCCCATCACCCAACGCTGCACCCGCAGCCACGACGGGCGGCGGGCGAAGAAGCCGGCCAGCGCGCCGGCGGTGAGCACGATCAGGCCGTTGACCAGCACGGCGATGCTGATCTGGGTCAGGCCGAGCAGCAGGCTCTGCATCGCCACGTTCCCGCGCTGCGGCTGCACGAACTGCGGCAGCAGCGACACGTACAGGATCGCGATCTTGGGGTTGAGCAGGTTGGTCACCAGCCCCATGGTGAACAGCCGTCGCGGCCGTTCCGGCGGCATAGGCGCCGGCGTGAACGGGGAGCCGCCGCCGGGACGCAGCGTCCGCCAGGCCAGCCAGAGCAGGTACGCCGCGCCGGCCAGCTTCACGGCCGTGTACAGCACCGGCACCAGCACGAAGACGGTGGCCAGCCCGGCGACCGCGGCCGTCAGGTAGACGCCGAACCCGGCGGCGACGCCGAGCAGCGAGATGAACCCCGCCCGTCGGCCCTGGGTCACCGAACGGGACACCAGGTAGACCATGTTCGGCCCCGGCGTCAGCACTATGCCGACCGCCACCAGCGCCATCCCCAGCAGTGCGCCCGCCTCCACCATGTGACCGCAGCCTCCCTCGTTGATCAACACCCTGACGCTACGGGCACCGGGACCCGGCCCGGGAGGGCCACCGCGGCGACCGTGGCCTGCTCTTCCCGGGCGGCAGCCGGGGAATGCGCGGCGCCGGCACGACGCTGTGGTTGCCGGGCCGACGCCGCACCGCGGCGCGTTACGGTGAGCCGGGGGAGGTGCCGGATGACGAACATGTGGGAAGCCGCCGTCGAGGCGCAGATCCGCTCCGCCCAGGAGCGCGGCGAGTTCGACAACCTGCCGGGCGCGGGCAAGCCGATCCCCGGGCGGAACCTGCCGTACGACGAGTCGTGGTGGATCAAGAGCTTCATGGAGCGGGAGAAGCTCCCCAGCGAACTGCTGCTCCCCACGCCGCTGCAGCTGCGCCGCCGGGTCGAGCGGGTGCCCGACGAGGTGCGCGAGCTCCCCACCGAGCAGGCCGTACGCGAGCACTGCGCCCTGCTCAACACCGAGATCATGGCCTGGCTGCGCCTGCCGACCGGCCCGCGGGTCGTGGTGCGCCCGGTCAACGTCGACGCCGTGCTCCGTCGCTGGCGCGACGAGCGCCGCAGCGCCGTGGCGTCGCCCGCACCGCCCACCGCCGTGGCCGTCGACCGGTCGCCCCGGCGGGCCTGGTGGCCGTGGCGTCGCCGCTCCGCCGCCTGACCGACCTTCCCGGGACGCCGGCCGCCCCGGCAGAATGCCCTCGTGTCGATCATCCTGCGTGCCCCGGCGACCGCCTCCGCGCCGGAACTGCTCCTGCGCCCGTGGCGGGACGACGACCGGGACGCGCTGATCGCGGCGCACCAGGACCCGGTGCTGCGTAGCTGGACCCGCAACCCGCTCACCACCGCCGCCGAGGCGGACCGCTGGTTGGCGCGGGCAGGTGAGGGCTGGCAGGCCGGCGACTGGCTGACCTTCGCCGTCTGCGAGCCGAACCCGTACGGCGGTCACCGGCCGGTGGCGAACGTGGTGCTCAAGAACCTCGCGCCGGGCCGGCCGGATGCCGAGGTCGGGTACTGGACGGCCGCGGCGGCGCGTGGACGCGGCGTGGCCGGCCGGGCCGTGGACGCGGTGAGCCGCTGGGCGTTCGCCCGCTTCGCCGAGCTGACCCGGCTGGACCTGATGCACCAGATCGACAACCCGGCCTCGTGCCGGGTCGCCGAGAAGGCCGGCTTCGAGTTCGTCGAGGTGCTGCCGGCCCGGCCGCCGTTCCCGCGCGACGGGCACCGGCACGTACGCCACGCCACCTCGACCGAGCGCGGCACTCCCGCGATCAGAGCATGAAAAAACGAATCGCCGTCGAACCGACGGCTGTTACCGTTGACCCGGCGAGTGATCAGGAACAGGGGTAGAACATGGCGGGTGAAGACGACATATCCGGGTGATACCGGGCAGTGAGCGGCCACCGGCGCGAGTCAGCGCCGACGCCGTGGCCGCGACGTCGTCTCCTGATTCGCCTTCCGGGCTGCGCCCGCCAGCCTTCCGAGCTGCGCCCGCGGCGCGCCCGCCAGCCTTCCGAGGTCCACTCATGTCCAGTGCGTCCATCGTCTGCTCGAACCTCTCCTTCTCGTGGCCGGACGACACCCCGGTCTTCGCGGAACTCTCCTTCACCGTCGGCGAGGGCCGAACCGGTCTGGTCGCGCCCAACGGGGCCGGCAAGAGCACCCTGCTCAAACTGATCGCCGGCGAGTACCAGCCCACCGGCGGCAGCGTCACCGTCGACGGGGTGCTCGGCTACCTGCCGCAGACCCTGCCGCTCGCCGCCGACCTGACCGTCGCCGAGGTGCTCGGCGTCGCCCCGCTGATCGCGGCCCTGCACGCCATCGAAGCCGGCGACACCGCCGAGGAGCACTTCACCACCATCGGCAACGACTGGGACGTCGAGGAGCGCAGCCGCGCCGAACTCGACCGGCTCGGCCTCGGGGACGTGGCGCTCACCCGCCGCCTGCACACCCTCAGCGGCGGGCAGGTGGTCTCCCTCGGCCTCGCCGCCGAACTGCTGAAGCGCCCCGACGTGCTGCTGCTCGACGAGCCCACCAACAACCTCGACGTCGACGCCCGGCGGCGCCTCTACGACGTGCTCGAGGAGTGGCGCGGCACGCTGCTGCTGGTCAGCCACGACCGGGCGCTGCTGGACCGGATGGACCGCATCGCCGAACTCGACGGGGGCGAGCTGCGTCTGTACGGGGGCAACTTCACCGCGTACTCCGAGGCCGTGCAGGCGGCCCAGGAGGTCGCCGAGAAGAACGTCCGCAACGCCGAGCAGGAGGTCAAACGGGAGAAGCGGGAGATGCAGCAGGCCCGGGAGCGGGCCGCCCGCCGGGCCAGCAACGCCAACCGCAACCTCGGCAATGCCGGGCTGGCCCGGATCGTCGCCGGTGGGCTGAAACGCAGCGCCCAGGAATCCGCCGGCCGCTCCAACGAGGTGCACGCCTCCCGGGTCAGCGACGCCCGCGCCCGGCTCGACGAGGCCAGTCGCGCCCTGCGCGAGGAACAGAAGATCACCATCGAGCTGCCGGAGACCACCGTCCCAGCCGGCCGTACGGTCTTCGAGGGCGAGGGCATGCGGGTCCGCCTCGGCGACCGGGCGGTCTTCGGCGACGACGGCGTCGACCTGACCATCCGCGGCCCGGAACGGATCGCCCTGTCCGGGCGCAACGGCGTCGGCAAGTCGACCCTGCTGCGGCTCATGAACGGCGACCTGACGCCGGAGGGCGGGCGGATCCGGCACGCCGAGGGGCGCGTCGCGTACCTGTCGCAGCGGCTGGACCTGCTGGACCTGGAGCGCACCGTGCTGGAGAACCTGGCCGCGTTCGCCCCCGCCCTGCCCGAGGCGCAGCGGATGCACCTGCTGGCGCGGTTCCTGTTCCGCGGTCCCCGCGCGCACCTGCCCGTGGAGGCGCTCTCCGGCGGTGAGCGGCTACGCGCCACCCTGGCGTGTGTGCTGTTCACCTCCCCGGCGCCGCAGCTGCTGCTGCTCGACGAGCCCACCAACAACCTCGACCTGGTCAGCGTCGCCCAGCTGGAGAACGCGCTCGGCGCGTACCGGGGCGCGTTCGTGGTGGTCAGCCACGACGAGCGGTTCCTGCACGAGATCGCGGTGGACCGCTGGCTGCGGCTCGACGACGGCCGGTTGCAGGAGACCGGCCCGCCCGAGCACGCCTGACCGCCGGGCAGCCCGGTCCCGGCCGCGCCGGTCGGCGTCGATCCCGCTCGGCGACGACCCGCGAGTTCCCGCCGGTCGACGTGCCGCGCGCCGGTTGATGTGCCGCGTGCGGCGGTCAGACGTGCCCCGCGCAGCCGGTCCTCAGGGCCGCGCGCCGGTCAGTCGAGGGCGGCCCGCCAGCTCCAGGAGGTGCGCCGGGCCCGGCCGGGCAGCTCGCCCCGGCCGGTCAACCAGCGCAGCACCTGCGGCGGCGGGCCGCTGGGCGCGTCCGGGAAGAGCCGGTCGATGACGGCGGCGCTCAGATCGGCGGGCGGCTCCCACGGCACTCCGAGACCGGCGGTGATGTCCCCGGTGTGCAGCAGCGTCTCGGCCACACCCATCGCCGCGAACCCACCCGGGTCGCACGGCCCGTAATGCCAGGCGCGGGTGCCCGGCTCGGCGGTGTCGACGGCCGCGGCGAGCAGACCGGCGCAGGCGGTGACCACCGTCAGCACCTCGCGGGGGCTCGCGGCGGGGGAGACCCGCAGGTCGAACGGCAGGTAGCCGTCCGCGGGCCGCCCGCTGACCTGCCCGGCGTAGGCCAGCAGGTCGTGGGCGACGTGCGCGGCGGTCGTCCAGCAACTCCACGTCAGGCCGCCGGCCGGCACACCCCAGTCCAGCTCCGGGTACGGCCCGAGGACCCGGACCATCTCGCCGGCCGCCCGCACGACATCACTCCCGTTCAGATCCGCCACGCCCCGACCTTCGCACGGAACGAGGGCGTTGGCACACGCCGCGGGTCGCGCGGGAGCGGGCGGAGGCTGGTGCTACCCGCAGGACCGGCCGCCGTCGGAGCGCTCGTCGGAGACCCGCACCAGGGTCGAGGCGAGAAGGGCGACGGTCCGATCGTCGTCGCGGGCCAGTTGTCGCAAGGGGCCCAGCGCGACGGCCGCCGGCAGCTCGGCGAGGGCCTGGGTCAGACGGATCCGCTCCGCGGTGTTCGCGGCGTGTGCGGCGAGCTCGGCGACCAGCGCGTTCACGATCCGGTCCACGCACTCGGGGTCCAGCGACAACGCCCCCAGCGCCTCGGAGGCTTCGACGTCGTTCCTGCCCGCCACCACCATCTCGACGAGGGTGGGCACCGCTTCGGTCACGCCACGCGTACCGAGCGCCAGAGCGGCGTGCCCGCGCACCGTTGGGTCGGAGTCCCCGAGCGCGTCCGTGAGCACCGCGGTCGACTCGTCGCCGGAGATCTCGGCGATCGCCAGGACCGCGCGCCGCCGGACGTCGACGTTCGCCGAGCGCACGCCGGCCGCCACACTCGTCACACCGTCACCGCCGGCCCGCGCGAGCGCCCACCGCAGGGCGCCGGCGACGTTCGGGTCGGATTCGGCGAGGATCGCCCTGGCGAGCAGCTCAGCGGGGAGCGGCCCGCCCTCGGCCGGGGCCAGGACGGCCTGCTGCCGGCGTGCGGCGCTGGGCGAGTTGAGCCCGCGCAGGAGCTCGACGATGCGCAGAACGCCCTGCCAGCCCGCGGGTGCCGAGGCGTCGACGGCGCGGAGCCGATCGAGTAGCTCCTGCTCCCGCCTCAGCCGCTCCTCGGTCCGCCGGATGAGGTCGCCGACGAGCGCGGACGGTGAGAAGGCGGGGTCCTGCAGAACGCGTCCGATCTGGCGCAGCGACAATCCCAGGGACCGCAGACTCTCCACCTGGAAGATCCGCCGGATGTCCTCGGCGGAGTACTCGCGGTAACCGCTGCTGGTGCGACCGGTCGGCCGCACCAGCCCGAGGGAGTCGTAGTGCCGGAGCATCCGGGTGCTCACCCCGGAGCGGCGGGCCACCTCGCTGATCAGCACGCGGTCCCCTCAACCCGTTGCGGGCCGAGCGCCCTGACCCGGATCGCCTCATCGACGGCCGCGTCGAACCCGATGTCCGGGTCGCGCAGGAGCAGCGCCGTGGCGCGGGCGTGGGCGTTGACCGTCGGGTCGTGGCTCGCCGTTGCCGCCCGCAGGGCCGGCTCGATCACGTCTCCGAGCGCGACGAGCGCGCGGCTGAGGCTCAACTGCAGGTTCCGGTCACCCCGGCCGAGCTGCGCAGCCAGCTCCGCAGCGAGTGCTTCCTCTTCCCCGTCGGGTACGAGGACGACGGCGGCACGCCAGGCGCTCCGCGCGACCTCGTCGTCGGCGTCGTTCAGCAACGACCGGGTGATCGCGGGGTACGCCCTGCGGTCACCGATCTTCGAGAGCGTGTGCAACGCCTGGCTTCGGGCCTGGGCGCGCTCGGCACGCAGCTCCCGGCGGAGCCTGGGCACCGTGAGCTCCGGCGGCAGGCGGGTCAACGCCCAGGTGAGCATGTCGCGGACGAAGAAGTCCGGCTCGATCGCGCAGCGTGCCACGAGCGCGTCGACGAGGCCGGCGTCGGCGTCGGTGCCGACCGCCAGCGCCGCCTGGAGTCGCGTCGACGGATTCCCGGCGCTCAACGCGTCGCGCAGGCGCGGGTGCGGAAAATGTCCGGGTGTCGGGTTGATGGGGACCACCTCCAGCACCCAGGAAAGACCTTGTCACAGTGTCAACGTCAAGCACCGCCGACCGGTCGAGGACCTACGACGGACCGGCGGTGAGCAGCAGCGGGGTCCTGACGCCCTGCGCCGCGGCCAGGTCGGCGAGGAAGCCGCCCAGCCAGCCCAGCGCGTCCAGGGACCACTCGGCGAGCGTGCCGTGGAAGGTCACCCGGTGCAGCGGCGGGCCGAGCCAGGAGCGGTCGCCGAAGGGTGGATGCGTCGCCAGCGGATCGTGATCGGTCAGCGAGTGCGACTCGCACGCGAACACGTCCTGCGCCAGCCGTCGCATCGACTCGCGCATCGCGGCGGCCACCGCCGGGGCCGACGGGTCCTGGCCGCTGTCCAGGGTGACCCGTACCCGTGTCCTCGACCGCGGGTCGGCGTCGACGAACCAACCGGCGGCGCGCAGCGACGGAACCGGCGCGTACGCCGGGCGGGCCGCGACGTCGAGGCCCTGCACGGGAAGCAACACCTGCACCGCGTCCAGCCGCAGCGCGCCGAGCCGCGCCGTCGCGTCGCCGGCGCAGCGCAGGAACGGCTGCACCGGAAGCGGCCGGTCGGCGGCGACCGCCTCGACCCCCACCTGGAACCAGGCGACCAGCGACGACTCCGGTACGGCGAGCGGGTGCTGCTGCCCCGCGTCGTTCATTCCCCACAGACCCGCCGCCCCGGTACGCGTCTCCTCGACACCGTCGGCGGTCTGCCGGAGCACCCCGCCGAGGTCGTCCAGCCAGCCCATGGCGAGCGACCTGTCGGAGAAGAACGAGTACGCGTCCCGATCGGTGTGCCGCCACGGGTGCGGCGTCAGCTCGCCGTGCAGCGCGGCGAAGAGGGTGCCGACCGGCCCACGAGCACCGGGTGCCAGACCGGGCCGGGCCTGGTCGCTCTGCGCGTACCGGTCCGGCATCCGGCCGCCGGGGACGTCCATCGCCGCACTGTACGTCGACCGGACCCGCCATGGACGGTGACCCGGGCCGTGCTGGGAACTATTCACCTGATCGGGCGGGCGGCGTTGCCCGCCCGTGGTGGCGGGGCTAGGGTCGTACGCGTGACTGCCGGGTCGGCCTTGGGCCACGAGCGAGTGAGGCACCCGGCCGCGCAGTGACCGCGTGGCGGGCCCGCGGCCCGCCGATCCCACGCCCTGCGCGCACCCACCTCCCACCTGCATCACGCGGCCGGGTCGGTCGCCTTTCCCGAACTTCTGCGTCGCGGAACGCCGCTGCCTGCGTCCCGCGCGTCTTCGTGTACCCGAAATGGAAGAAAGCGGAGCATTGCCCAACGATTTCAACACCCAGATCATCGCCGAGTTCCGTGCGAACGGGGGCCGGGTCGGCGGCCCGTTCGAGGGCGGACGGCTGATCCTGCTCACCACGACCGGTTCGCGCTCCGGCGCGCCGCACACCACACCCCTGGGCTACCTGCCGGAGGTCGGTGGCCGGATCCTCGTCATCGCCTCGGCCGGCGGCGCCCCCCGGCACCCGGACTGGTTCCACAACGTCCTCGCCGACCCGCAGGTCACCGTCGAGGACGGCATCTTCACCTACCCGGCCCGGGCCACCGTCCTCGCCGGGGCGGAGCGGGACGAGGTGTTCGCGCGCGCGACCGAGGCCGACCCGGGCTGGGCGGCGTACCAGGCGAAGACCAGCCGCACGCTTCCGGTGGTGGCGCTCGAACGCACCGGCGGTGGCCCGCCCGAGGCGCCCTCCTGGGGTGCGGCCCTCATCCGGATCCACGACGCGTTCCGCCGGGAACTGGCCCTGATCCGCCGCGAGGCGGCGACGACAGGCCCTCGACTCGGTGCCCAGCTGCGGGTGAACTGCCTCGCCGTCTGCCAGGGGCTGCACCACCACCACACGCAGGAGGACGGCGGGATGTTCGTCGGGCTCGCCGCGCAGCACCCGCAGCTCGCGCCGACCCTGGAGCGGCTGCGCGCCGAACACGTCCAGGTGGCGGGCCTCGTCGACCGGCTCCAGGCGGTGCTGGGTGACCAGAACGTCGACCCGGCGGAGGTACGGCGGCAGGTGGATCAGCTCATCGAGGAGCTTGAGCGCCACCTGGCGTACGAGGAGGAGCAGCTCGTGCCGCTGCTCGACGCGATGGGCTGACGCGGTGGGCAGACGCCGCCGGTCCACCCGGAGCGGCGGCGTCTGCCCGTCTTTCTCGGGGACGACACCCGAGACCGGGACCGCGCGCGGTCAGCCCGGTGGGGCGGAAGCGATGGTGAGCAGGTGACTGCTCGCGCCGAGCAGGCTCGGCTCCTCCTCCACCCCGCGCAGCATCTCCAGCATCAGGTCGGTCAGGTCCGGATCGGCCAGGATCTCCGGCAGCCGGGCACCGGTCATCCACAACGGACCCTCCACGGCGACGCGCCGCCGCAGAAGCAGGCCCGACTCCGCCACCTCGGCCGTCAGCTCGTCGGGGTGGTGGAAGTAGGCGCTGGTGAACCACCGGCGGTCGGCGTCGATGTTGCGGTGCACCCCGTCGGTCAACGCGCGCTCGACCAACGGCCGGAACCGCGCGTCGGTGAAGTAGTCCCACACGAAGCCGTCGAGCAGCGACGCGAACCGGCTGATGGTCGCAGCGACGACCACGCCGCCGGGCCGTACGACGCGGGCCGCCTCCCGCCACGTGGCGACGCGCTCGGCCCGGATCGGCAGGTGGTACAGCGGCCCGAGCAGCAGGACGGCGTCGACACCGTGATCGGCGACGGGGAGCATCCGCGCGTCCCCGCGTACCGCGGTCACTCCCGGTCGGGTCGCCGCCTGCGCCACATGCTCGGGCACCGGGTCGACGACGCGGACCCGGTAACCGGCCCGGGCCAGCGGTCCCGCGTACACGCCGGTGGCCCCGCCGACGTCCAGGACGTCGGCGGGCGCCTCGGGCAGCATCCGGTTCAGGACGTCCCACGTACGCAGGAACTCCAGCCTGCCCGCGCCCGCGGCCAGGCGGTCCCGTTCGCCGCCCTGCCGGTAGTAATCCATGATCTCTGGGGTCACCATCCCGCAGATCGTGCCCCGCCCGCCGAGCCCGGACCACCGAATTCGCGGCCGCCACGATTGACCAACCTGGAGCCGTATGAGCCAGCCAGCCCACCACCTCCGCGCCCGTGACCTCGGCATCAGGGTCGGGTCCCTGCCCACCGGCCGACACAACGCCATCACCGACGTGCCGGGGGTGCTGGTCGGGCACACCACCGTCGACGACGGCCGGGACCTGCACACGGGTGTCACGGCGGTCGTGCCGAGCCAGCTCGGCCCGGGGCGGTGGACGCTGCCGGCCGCCGTGTACACCGGCAACGGCCACGGGAAGCTGGTGGGCTCGACCCAGGTGGACGAACTCGGCGTCCTGGAGTCACCGATCGTGCTGACCGCCACCCTGTCGGTCTTCCGGGCCGCGGACGCGCTCCTGACCTACCTGATGCACCACCGGCCGGACGGAGTGTCGTTCAACCCGCTGGTGGGGGAGACCAACGACGGGCACCTGTCGGACATCCGGCGACGCCCGATCACCGAGGAGCACGTGCTGGCCGCGATCGCCGGGGCGACCGGCGGGTTGCCGGCCGAGGGCTGCGTCGGCGCGGGAACCGGCACCACGGCGCTGGGGTACAAGGCGGGAATCGGCACCGCGTCCAGGGTGGTGCATGGTTTCGACAGTCCGGCGACCGTCGGCGCGCTCACGCAGTCCAACTTCGGCGGGGTGCTGACGGCCCTGGGCGTACCGCTGCCGGTGGAGGAGCTGATCCCGGAGGCCGACTCGACCGAATCGCCCGGCAACTCGTGCATGATCGTGGTGGCCACCGACGCGCCTCTGGACGCGCGGCAGTTGGGCCGGCTGGCCCGCCGGGCCATCTTCGCCATGGCGCGGGTCGGCGCGTCGTACAGCAACGGCAGCGGCGACTACGCGATCGCCTTCAGCACCGCCGAGCCGGACCAGCCGACGATCCCCGACGCGCAGATCACCTCGGTCTTCGCCGCCGTCCTGGACTCGGTCGAGGAGGCTCTGCTCAACTCGCTCTTCGCCGCGACGACCACCAGGGGAGTGGGTGGTCGCACCAGCCATGCCGTACCGCACGAGGCCGCCGTCGGCCGGTTGGCGGCCGCCGGGCGGCTGACCCCCTCCGCCTGAGACCACACCGCCTCACCGGGCGCCGGTCCTTCCGTCCGCGGTCGCCCCGCGCCGGTGGGCGCCGGGACTTCCCACCGTCGCCGCCGTGGGCCGGGCCCGGCGATGACCGGAAACGCCGAGGCGGCGTACGTCGGCAGGGTGCCGGAGTACGCCGCCCTCGGGCGTGACCATTGCTCGGGTCACGGTGTGACTTCTGGAGCAGCGGGGCTGCTCAGAGGCTGCGGGCGACGATGTCGCCGTGGGTGGTGGTGGCGCGGATGTCGAGCTCGGTGCTGCCGTTGTTCTTGAGGGCGTTGTTGATGCGGCCGTGTCCGGTGCCGGCGTCCAGGGCTGCCGAGACGCCGGCGGCGGCGACGACCGAGATGTCGCCGGACTGGGTGTTGAGCACGACCGTGCCGCGCACGGCCTCGGCGATCCGGATGTCGCCCCTCGCGGTGCTGATCTCCGCGGGGCCGGTGAGCCGGCCGACCTCGACGTCGCCGTCGATCGCGGTGAGGCGCAGGCTCGCCGCCTCGTCGAGCTTGATCTGGCGGTACGCGCCGTCGAACGCGACGTCGCCGAGGCGGCCTACGCCGCGCAGCTCGGCGGCGGCGGTCTTGGCCTCGATGCGGGAGCCGGCCGGGAGCTGGACGGTGACCTCCAGGGATCCGGAGGGTCCGAGGAGCTTGTTGGACGCGGCGGTGCGGATCCGCAGGACGCCGTCGCGGTATTCGACCTCGGTCTGCTCCGCCACCTTCACGTCGCGGCTCTTCGAGGCGTCCGTGGGCAGGACCTCGACCGTGGTGTCCACCCGGTCGGCGGCGATGAACTGCACCCGCCCGGCGGGGATGTCCAGGACGGCGGTGATCGGGGCGGGGGTGTCGAACTTCAGCATCGTGCTCTCCTCTTGCGCTTGTTGTTTCTGACATCGGAAACGCTACGTTGCGTTCATGGCCGAGGCAACAAGTCTGTTGCGTATTACCGGCATCTACCCAGCTCAGACCTCGATAATCGTTGCAACAGGTGTAGTTTCAACGCAACGTTTGTGACGTCGGACGTTGCAATGGAGTAGAAGTGAACGCTATG
Organism: Micromonospora musae; assembly: GCF_003626635.1. GTDB lineage: Bacteria > Actinomycetota > Actinomycetes > Mycobacteriales > Micromonosporaceae > Micromonospora > Micromonospora musae. The sequence goes on from NZ_RAZT01000001.1 coordinate 156,778, forward strand.
CTCGGTGCGTTCGGGAAGCGGTGGAGGGAGATCGGGATGCCGGGCGGCAGGCTCACCCAGCAGGAACGCCAGCAGATCGCGCTGGGGCTGACCGACGGGCTCGCCTACGCGGAGATCGCCAGACGTCTCGACCGCCCCACCTCGACCATCACCCGTGAGGTGATGCGCAACGGCGGCCCCACCGCCTACCGTGCCGACCTGGCCCACCGGGCCACCGGGCACCGGGCCCGCCGGCACCGGCAGGTCGCCGCCCGAGGCCCGGGCGCGGCCCCACAGGCGGACGGACGCGACGCCGACGTCGTACGCGAGTACGAGGAGGTGTTCACCACCCTGCTGACGCAGCAGGGCCTGCCCAAGATGATGTCCCGGGTGTTGACCTGCCTCTACACCACCGACGCGGGCAGTCTCACCGCCTCGGAACTCGTGCAGCGCCTCCAGGTCAGCCCGGCGTCGATCTCCAAAGCGATCACGTTCCTGGCGAACCAGGGCCTCATCCGGCGGGAACGCGACGAACGCCGCCGCGAGCGCTACGTCGTCGACGACGACGTCTGGTACCAGGGGATGATCGCCGCCGCCCGATCCAACATCCAGCTCGCCGAGACCGCACGGCAGGGCGTCCGGATCCTCGGCCCCGACACCCCGGCCGCCGCCCGCCTGGAGAACATCGCCCGCTTCGTCGACTTCGTCACCGAGAGCCTCACCCGCGCCGCGGAGCAGGCCCGCGAGATCCTCTACACGAAGACCGAGGCGACGCCGGGTGCCACCGCCGCGCCGCGCACAGAGCACGGGTAGCGGGCCTGTCGCGTTCCCCTCACACCACGCGGAGGGCGGCGCGTCGCGGCCGGTGGCGCAGTCGATCGACCGCCGCGGCGGTCGCCTCGTCGGCGGGTAGCCAGACGACCAACTGCTGGGCGTCCGGGGTGGGGAGTTCGAGCGTCTCCCGATCCCAGTGCAGCGGGTCGGTGTGCGGGTGGTTGAGGGTGAGCGGCACCCGGGGCGGGGGCAGATGGTGGTGCAGTCGCCGGGTGAACTCGGCGCCGGCGACCGGCGCGAACTCGGCCGTGAACCACTCGAAGCTCTCGGTCGAGGGCCCGAGCCACAGGTTGAAGACCTGCTCGTCCGCGATCTGGTCCCAGTCCGCGAGGACGGTCCGGGCCTGGGGGTGCGTGAAGACGTACCGCGTGAGGTTGGGTTCCTCGGCGTCCAGCAGGCCGGTGGCGCGCATCACGGTGCCGAAGCCGTCGGTGTGGGCGAGCACGTCGCCGAGCCGGTTGGTGACGAAGGCGACGCCCGGCTCGATCAGTTCGAGGATCCGGCGGACGTTGGGCCGTACGGTCCGCTGCGGTGGCGCCGGCCGCGAGCGGTCGACGCAGAGCCCGCTGCTGATCTTGGCAAGGTAGCGCAGGTGGGTGCGTTCGGCCGCGTCGAGGTTGAGCCCGTCTGCGAGGGCCTTGACGATGGGGTCGGACGGGTTACGGTCGCGGCCCTGCTCGATCCGGGTGAGGTACTCGACGCTGATGCCGGCTCGGGTGGCCAGCTCCGAACGCCGTAGCCCCGGAGCGCGTCGCCGCTCGTGCGCCGGGAGCCCCAGATCCTCCGGCCGCGTGCTGTCGCGCTTGGCCCGGACGAAGTTCCCCAACGGCGTACCCATCCTCCGAGCGTACGACCTGAACAGCCGGGCGGACCGGGCGTAGGGTGGCCGTGCGGGGGCCAGCCTGCGACCGGCCTGGCTAGGAAGCCACGAACCGCCGACCGTTTACGGCATGAACCCCAAGAACAAGCTCGTGATCATCGTCGGCAGCGTCCGCGAGGGCAGGTTCGGGCCGGTCGTCGCCGCGTGGGTGGCGGAGCAGGCCCGGACGCAGAGCGACTTCGAGGTCGACGTCGTCGACCTGGCCGACGCGGACCTCCCGCTGACGCTGCCGGCCGCCCCGCCGAAGTTCGCCGGCGAGAACTACCCCCGGCCCGAAGGGATGCGGGACGTCACCGCGAAGCTGGCCGCCGCGGACGCCTTCGTCATCGTCACGCCCGAGTACAACCACAGCTACCCGGCTTCGCTCAAGGCGCTCATCGACTGGCACTTCACCCAGTGGACCGCCAAGCCGGTCGCGTTCGTCAGCTACGGCGGCGCGGGCGGCGGCCGGCACGCCGTGCTTCACCTGCAGAACGTCCTCACCGAGCTGCACGCGGTCACCATCCGCGACGCGCTGGCCTTCCCGAACTACTTCACCGCCTGGCAGGACGGGTCACCTCTCGACGCCGCGGCGGAGAGCTACGCCAAGACCCTGCTGGTGCAGCTCGACTGGTGGGCGAAGGCCATGCGCGCCGCCCGAGCCGAAGCTCCGTACCCGGGCGGAGCGTGACGCGGGGCCGTCACCCGGATTTTCCGGAGGTGGCGTGCGGCGGCTCCCGGTGTCAGCCGACCATGTCGCGCAGCAGCTTCGCAGCCACCGTCGCGCCGTCGGTGCGGACAGTGCCGGCCACGGCGGTCGCCCGGGCTCGGGTCTCGGGAGAAAGTGCGACACCGAGTAGCGCGTTCAGGGACTCGAAGGTCGGGTTCGGGCCGTCGTGAGCCGCGCCGATGCCGAGGTCGGCCACGCGGCGGGCCCAGTACGGCTGGTCCGCCATCTGGGGTACGACCACCTGGGGCGCGCCGGCCCGGGCGGCCGTGGTCGTGGTGCCCGCCCCGCCGTGATGGACGACGGCAGCGACACGTGGGAACAGGGCGTGGTGGTTGAGCTCGCCGACGGCGAGGCAGTCGACCTGGCCGTCGGTCATGGCCAGGTCGGCCCAGCCGCGGGAGAGGAGCACACGGTGACCCTGCGCGCGGACCGCCTCGACGGCGGCCCGGGCCACGCCGTCCGCGTCACGCATCGGGATGCTGCCGAACCCCACGTACACCGGCGGTTCGCCGGCTTGGAGGAACGCCTCCACGTCGGGCGGCAGCGGACGGTCGTCCGTCCGGAACCACGCGCCGGTCTGCATCACGTCGAGGTCGGCCGGCTCCTGCCACGGGCTCAGGACCGGATCGGTGGCCAGCCAGGGGCGGTCGGTGAGGACGTGTTCGCGGAAGTGCTCCACCGGCGGCAGGCCGATGGCCGCCCGGTGGCTGTTGAGACCGGTCCCGAACAGCACGTTCATGGTTTCGGCGTCCAGGTCCCACAGCGCCCGGTTGTCGGTCACGCTCGGCGGGAACGGCCGGCCTGGCCGCTCGAACGGCGGGTGATGCGGCGAGGGCAGGTAGGCGGGGAAGTAGGAGACGAAGACGTAAGGAATGCCCCGGTGCTCGGCGGCCGTCCTCGCGCCGGCCGCGGCCGGCAGTAGACCGGTCGCCAGGATCACGTCGCACCCCTCGGCGGCCGCGATGACCGCCTCATAGGTCGTGGCGGTCATCGCGGCCGCGCGTGCGGGCAGCCCCTCCGCGGGAGCGTTCGTCTTCCCGGTGAGCACCGCCTTCACGAACGGGCGCACCGGCTCGCCGATCGGCACCAGCGGAAGGCCGACGGAGTCGAACAGCTCCGCGAAGTCCGGAGGAGTGCACATCCGTACGTCCGCTCCAAGCTCCCGCAGCTGCATCGCGACCGCGACCAGCGGTTCGACGTCTCCGCGCGACCCGTAGGCCATCAACAGCACACGCATGTGGTGAGCCCCATCTCGTGAGATTTCCGGGCTCGGCCTGGCGCGGCCCGGTCCGGTGGTCAGTGGCAGTGATCGACGCAGGCCAGCCTCGGTAAGGGCGGCTCGTCCTCGCAAAAGGGGAGATGGGTAAGGATCAGGTCGGGGTCGGTAGCAGCGGCCTGGCCTCGTGTTCCTGGGCTGGGTGGTCGATTCTGCGGCATCCCCGGGGTCTTGCCGCAAGCCGCCCTGTGCGCGATATTCTGATCATGGAGAGAGCGGCTGCCCGCCTCTCCCAATTCGATCGACGGGGACAGCGGTCACGGCCGCATCCGCCTCGACGGCACCCGTTGAGCTTCCGGTAGCACCGACGAACGTCCGGTCGGGAAAACTGGTTGAGCCCTCCTTCGGCCGTGAAATACGTTGCTGGCGGCCCGTCGCAGTGAGGACAGAGGACGACATCGCATGACCCCGCCTGCTCTCTAGACCTGACAGCTTTCATCGCTCACCTGTAGCCGACGCTCCCGTCGGCTACGCCGGGCTGCCCTCGTGCGCCCGGTCATCCAGCGTTCGAGGCCGCGCGTGATCGGCCTCGCGTCAGGTCTAGAGATCAGGTCTAGAGATCATGTCTTCACAACCTCATATCGTGCTGCCCTGGGTCGTTCGCCGGACCAGGCTGCCGCTGCTGTCGTTGCGGTGCGTGGACTGCCGGTCGGAGTCGGCGACCACCGGCGGCGGCAGGTTCCGCGTCAACGCCAACGGCAAGCTGCTGGACGTGTGGCTGCTGGTCCGCTGCGTGTCCTGCGACCGGACGAGCAAGCTCACCGTGCATGAGCGCAAGCCGGCCAGCTCCTTCGATCCGGCCGAGCTCCACGGCTACTACGTCAACGATCCACAACTGGTGGCGTGCACGCTCTTGGACCCGCTGCTCGCCCACCGCAGCCGCTTCAACCTCGACTGGACGGGGGCCTGGCGGCTGGACACCCCGTCGGCCTGGCTCGACGAGGCGTGGCCGGTCCGGGTGGAGGTCGCCTTCGACGATCCGGTACCGGTGCGCCCGGAACGGCTCATCGCCCACGGGCTCGGCCTCAGCAGGAACGAGGTGCTGCGCCGGATCAAGTGCGACGTCGGTCTGCGTCGTCGTACCAGCGCCGGATTCACCTTCACCGTGCTGGCCGGCGACTAGCCGGGAGGCGGCCGGGCGGGCCGAGTGGCCCGCCCGGCCGCACCTCGAACGGTTTCCCGAACTAGTTGGGCCTGCCGAACCAGCGGTAGAGGTGGTCGTCCAGGTCCTGCTGGTCGTCGCCGACCCAGGCGACGTGGCCGTCGGGGCGGAGCAGTACGCCCGGGAGGTCCAGCGCCGCAGTGGGATCCGCCAGGTGGTCGACCCGGTCCGCCCAACCGCCGACGGTCAGGCGTTCGGTGCGGTCCAGCAGCAGCCCCCGGCCGCGATGCAGCAGACCGTAGAGGTTTCCCTGCTTCACGTCGATGTCGTGCAGGCGGCGGCCCAGCAGGTCGGAGCCCTCGCCGAAGTCGTAGCGGATGCCGATCGCGGTGACCTTCTCGATCAGGTAACGGTTCACCTCGTCGAAGTTCATCAGCTCGGTCAGCAGCCGGCGCACGGCCCGCGGGCCCGGTTCGGTGGAGAACAACTCCATCTGGGCGCGGGTGTGGTCCAGCACCCCCTCGGCGACCGGATGACGCTCGGCCTGGTACGTGTCGAGCAGTGTCTCCGGCGCCCAACCGCGGATCTGCGCGGCCAGCTTCCAGCCGAGGTTGACGGCGTCCTGAACGCCCAGGTTGAGGCCCTGCCCGCCGGCTGGTGGATGGATGTGTGCCGCGTCGCCGGCCAGCAGCACCCGCCCGACCCGATACCGTTCGGCCAGCCGGGTGGCGTCGCCGAAGCGGGACAGCCAGCGTGGGGAGTGCACGCCGAAATCGGTTCCGGCGATGGCGCGCAACTGTTGTGCGAAGTCCTCGAGGGTGGGCGGTTCCGCGCGATCGCTGACTCCTGCGGCGGGGACCACCACGCTGTACACCCCTGCGCCGAACGGCCTGAGTTGGAACTGCCTGTTGGTCTCGCCGACCTCGGCCAGCTTGGCGGCCACCTCCTCCTGCGGCACACCCACGCTCATCTCGCCCATCAGCGTCTCGGTCCGCGCGGGCTCGCCGGGGAAGCCGACACCGAGCAGCTTGCGTACCGTGCTGCGCCCGCCGTCGCAACCGACGAGATAGCGGGTACGTAGCTGTTCCCCGTCGGCCAGCTCGACGGTGACACCGTCGTCGTCCTGGACGAAGCCGGTCACCGCGCAGCCGCGCCGGATCTGCGCACCCAGTTCGATCGCGTGCTCTTCGAGCAGCTGGACGATGACCGGCTGCGGGATGCCCAGCAGGTAGGCGTACGTCGAGTCCAGGTCCGCGGGAGCGGGCTTGTCGATGCCGGCGAAGTAGGCGCCGGCCGGGCGCTGCCGTGCGCGTTCGCGGATGCGCTCCAGCAGCCCGCGCATCGCCATCAACTCGATGCTGCGAATGTGCAGTCCGACGATGCGGACGAACGACACGGGCTCGGTCTCCTTCTCCAGGACGAGTACCCGCACCTCGTGCAGCCGCAGTTCGGCGGCGAGCATCGCGCCGGTCGGCCCGCAACCGGCAATGATCACGTCGAAGTCACCGGGCGCGCGATGGGCGCCGGAGGCGGGCGAGGGGAGACCGGAGACGTCGCCCGCGGTGCAGTCGTGCTCGACCGTGTCGGTCGACGACGGCTCGGCGGTGAATGGCAGAGAGTACATGAGGTGTTGCCTTTCGGGAGTGCCTTGTCGGCGAGGCGCTCCCGGCGACACCTACGTCAATCGCCCGACCGTGACGGGTAGGGGGAGCACCCACATCGCTGCAACGTTCATGGGTCTCACCTCCTCGGGCGAAGTCACGGGCAACTGGAAGTTACAAGCCGAGCATCATCCCGTCCAGTTCTTTACGCGCCACGTGATCACGCCTCACGGCCGAGCCGATTCTGACCGAGGCCGGTGTGGTCGTTGGGCGGATCCGGTGGCGGCCGGGCTGGCCCCGATCACGGTCGACGGTCTGATCCTGGAGTTGGCGTAGTTCGGTGGTTTGGGCAAGCTCGGGGTGGCGCTCGTAGGCGATCCGGGCCGAGGCGAGGGCCGCCTGCAGCCGGAGTGAGTTCGCCCAGGCGTACTCGGGTCCGCGGACACCGCGGCGCTGGCGTACGTCGAGCAGCAGGCGGACGTCTGCGTGCCGCAGTCGTTTCGGGAAGGACTCGCCGTCGAAGCCGTAGACGCCGATCGTCACCATTCTGAGCACCGGAGATCACCCCTGTACCTGCTGCTCGTGCCGGTTGAACCGGCACGAGCAGCAGCGGCCGCGAGGTCGCGTCACGCGACGGCGGTTCCCTCGAGTTCGACCATCTGGCCAGGGATCGCCAGCCGTGTCACCTCGAGCATCGTGGTGGTCGGCGCCACCCTGGCGGCACCCAACCGCGACGCCAGCACGCCGTAGTGCGGGAACAGCAGCTCAACGTCGATGGTGTAGACGTTGAGTCGGACGAGATTCGCGAGGGACATGCCAGCCTCGCCGAGCACGGCCTCCAGGTTGTCGAGGCTCAGCGCCAACTGTGCGGCCATGTCGCCGTCATGCTGCGGCTTGCCGTCACCGCTCATCGCGGTTTGTCCGGAGCAGTACAGGGTCCGGGCCTGCCCGGAAACGATCTCCCCCTGGTTGAATCCCATCTCCAGCGACCACGTCACCGGGTTGACTGCCGTTCGATCCACTGCCACATCAGCTCCATTCGATTCATCGGGAGTGCGCACGTCCACGGGCTCGATAGCCACGGTCGCCGACGTCACGTTGATAAGCCTGGCAACGAAACACGACATCCTGTGTCGTGTATTGCTGTAGGGTTTTCCGATGCGCGCCGACCGGTTGGTCTCGCTGGTGCTGCTGCTGCGCCAGCGCGGTCGGCTGTCCGCGGCCACGCTGGCTCGCGAGCTGGAGGTGTCGACCCGCACGGTGCTGCGCGACATCGAGGCGCTGTCCGCAGCGGGCGTCCCGGTCCACGCCGAGCGCGGTCGGCACGGCGGTTTCGCACTGTTGCCCGGTTTCCGGACCGAGCTCACCGGACTGAACCACGACGAAGCGCTCGCCCTGCTGGTCGCCGGATCGCGGCGCGGCGCGCGAGCATTCGGCCTCGGCTCGGCGCTCGCTTCGGCCATGCGCAAGGTGGTTGACGCGCTGCCCGAAAGCTATCGGGCCACTGCGGCAGGCGCGGTCCAGCGCTTGCTCATCGACCCGGAGACCGACCTCCTCTCGCGCCGGCTGGTCGCTGACGAGGCGCCCGAGGCCGTAGTGGCGGAGGTCCGGCGCGCGGTGTTCGCCGGACACAAGCTGCGCATCCATTACGCGGCTGTGCACCAGACCCCGAACTGGCGCACCGTGGACCCAATCGGCCTGGTCACGGTACGCGAGCAGGGCTACCTGCTGGCCATGAGGGCCGGCGTGGACCGTACCTACCGGCTGTCCCGGATTTTGGCCGCCGAGGAACTCCCGGAACCGGCACAGCGACCAGACCGGGTCGATCTGGACCGAGCCTGGCAGGAACGCAGCACGCAGTTTCGGACTGGCGGCGAACAAGTCACCGTGCTGGTACGGATGAACCCGGCGAGGCGGGAGGACCTGGTGGGCACCGCGCTGGCCGTCCGCGCCGAGGAAACCGACGCAGACGGCTTACTGCGGCTGGAGGTGACCTTCCAAGATCCGAGACACGCCGAATGGGCGCTGTGGCAGCTCGCCACGAACGCGGAAGCCCTGGGCCCGCAGTGGTTGCGGACGTCCCTGCGCAACCGCGCTGCCGCGGTCGCCGCCCGCTACGGAGTGCCATCCTGAGAGTTCGACCAGGACTTCTCGCGGTGTGACTGCTCCCATGCCGGCCAGCAGCGGCGGGTTACCTCCACGCTGTGATCGCGCAGGTGCGACGGTGATTCCACCGCCGCGCGTGCCCGCCACGCCGCAGCCGGCGGCGATCTGTTCGGCGAGGATCCTCTCCGCCTACTGCAGACCCGAGCGGACGTTTGCTCGTACGAGCCAGTCGATCCTCGGCACTTCAATGAGAACTCGCCAGTGCACTGTTCCAGCACTGGATCGGTCGCGTGTTGCTCTGTTGACTGCTGGCAGACTTATCCCATGACAGGCCTGACCGCCGAGCTCGTGGTCGATGGTCGTGACCCGCGGACCCCGGCGCTCGCCCCGGACGGGCGCCTGCTCTGCTACGTCCTCGCTCCCGCCACCCGGACCGGTGACCACCTCGACACCGAACTCTGGCTCGTCGACACCGATGGTGTCGTCGCATCGCGCCGGGCGACCGCTGACACCGCAACCGAATCCCGGCCCCGCTGGTCGGTCGACTCGCAGACGCTCTTCTTCCTCTCCGACCGTGCCGACCGCGGCACCCCGCAGCTGCACGGGCTCACCCTCGCCGACGGCACGACGACCACGTTGACCAGCTGGCACGGCGGCATCATCGACCACCTGCCGCTCACCGATCCCAACCTGGTCGCGCTGCTCGCCGAGGACGAACCCACCGAGCAGGACGCCCAACGCGCCCGGGACCGCGACGACGCGATCGTGGTCGGCGAGAGTGAACCGCGGGTCCGGTTGCGCCTGCTCGACCTGCGCACCGGCCGGGTCACCACCCCGGATGCCTTCGGTGACCGGCACGTCGTGGAGCTGCGGCAACGTCCCGACGGCGGACCACTCGCCGTGCTGACCGCTGCCAGCGCCGACAACGACTACGGCCCACGCACCGGCCAACTGCACCTTTTCGACCCGACGACCGGGGCTGCGGAGAACCTCGGACCGGTCGCCGCCGACGCGCGATCTCTGGCCTGGTGGCCGGGCGAGGACGGTTGGCACCTCGGTTACCTCGCGCTCACCCCGCCGATGCTGCAGGCCGGCACCGCCCTGATCGACCTGGCGGTAGAGAACCGCGTTCTGCGCAACCGCACCGCTGGTCTCCCGATGTGCCCCACCGAACTCTGCCAGACCGATGCCGCCCCACTGGTGGTCTTCGCCGACGGGCTGAACGCGACCCTGGCCCGGCTCGGCCCCACCGACCTCATGCCTCTGTCGCATCACCCCGGACGCCTCGACAACCTGACCGCTACCCCTGGTGGCGAGGAGATCGCGGTACTCACCGGCACCCGCTACCAACCCGCGAACGTCCATCTCGGGCCGCCGACCGGGCCGCTGCGCAGAATCACCAACACCCGCCCGGAGCTGGACGGCATCGCGCTCGGCACGCAACAACCGTTGGCCTACCACGCCGCCGACGGCCTCGAGCTGGACGGCCTGCTCGTACTGCCGGTCGGGAGAAGCGCGTCCGAGGGCCCGTTCCCGCTGGTCACGATCGTGCACGGAGGCCCGTACGATCGCTACGCCGATCGTCTCCAGTTGTCCTGGTCTCCCAGCGCGCAGTGGCTGGCCGCCGCCGGCTACGCGGTGTTTCTGCCCAACCCGCGCGGCGGTCAGGGCCACGGCCAGCACTTCGCCGCCAGCGTCGCCGGTCGGGTCGGACAGCAGGAGTGGACGGACATCCTTACCGGCATCGACCTGCTGATCGCCGAGGGCATCGCCGATCCGGACCGGCTGGGCATCGCCGGCTGGAGCCACGGCGGCTTCATGTCCGCCTGGGCCGTCGGCCAGACCGACCGTTTCCGCGCCGCGCTGGTCGGCGCCGGTGTCACCGACTGGGGCATGCTCGCCGCGACCGGGGAGAACGGCCAGTTCGAAGCCGCCCTCGGTGGCAGCACCGGCTGGTCCGGCATCGGCCCGCATCCGCACGACGCGGTCAGCCCGATCTCCTTCGCCAGCCAGATCCGCACTCCGGTGCTCATCCTTCATGGGGCTGAGGACACCAACGTTCCCCTCGGACAGGCCGTGTACCTGCACCGGGCGCTGCGCCACTTCGACGTCGAGCACGAGTTCGTGATCTACCCGAGAGAGGGTCACCCGATCCGGGAGCGCCAACACCAACTCGACGTCCTGCACCGGACTTGCGCCTGGTTCGATCGCTGGCTCCGGCTTTGACCGGGGCGCGTGGACCAGACGTCGTTGCTTCCCGACCGGTCGTTGCCGACCTGAGCTGACCTTCAGGCCGTAGGCGGAACTCGGGTCCGCCCGGCGCGTCTCGGCGCGGTCGGCGCTCATTATCGGATTACCGGTAATGCCAATGCGACAAATGATGCGGACTATTTGGACATAACGTAGCTACATCATAATGACTGTTATGTGCGGCGAGGAATCCGCGCGCGTGCTCGCTTCCGTGAGGCTGTCGTCCTGGCTCAGTGAAAGTGATGCCGTAGCGTCGCCGGGGTGGGTCTGCTGTTGGCGCTTCGCCCTCCACAGCCGCGTTCGAAGAGCCTGCGTCGTGCTACCCGGACGCAGCGGCGTGAGCGCCACCGCGCTCACGCCGAAGAGTGGGCTACGGCCGAGGAACGCGGGTTGCTGCTTGACGTGTCGGTGGAGGAGCTGCTGCCGTTGATGAACGCGGCCGGGGAATCGACTTCCGATCTTGGGCCAGCTGGACCCATGGTCGGATGGCGTACTCAGCCGTGAGGATCTGCCGCGGCTAGACGTCGAAGTCGACCGTCTGGAGGCGGCGGCGGATAACGACGTGGAGTGTGAGCTGGTGGCGGCGCTACGGGCATTGCTGACGCGGTGGCGCGACGAGCCCGGCCTGGTGCTCCACTGGTACGGAGATTGATTCCGTTCGGCGACAGGGATGTTGCCCGACATGGGTCAACTTCGTTGCACGCAAGGCGGACGGAACGGGCGTCGTGGTCGACTGCCGCCCTGCGTCCCAAGTCAAGCCGCGCGACGCGGTGGGATTCGAGGCCACCGTGCGGGCCTGCGCGGATCTCGGTTGGGACTGCCGGCTGGTCCACGGACATGAAGCGGTGTGGTTGGCCAACGTGCAGTGGTTGCCCGGGTATCGACATCCTCGCCATCTCGTCGAACCTGTCGCGGCCTTCCGGCGGCGGATTGATCATGGAGGTGTCGGGCGGGGGAGAGGCGGACGTCCGGCCGCCCCTCGTTCGTAGCGGGCGACCGGACGTCGTCATGGCGAGATCAGCAGGTGCGGGAGTTGTAGGTGGCCCAGTAGGGGCCGCCGCCCTGGGGCGGGTAGAACCTGTAGTTCCCGTCGGGCGAACGCTGCAACACGAACTCGTGTGAGCTGTACGTGCTCCTGGAGCCCCGTGCCCCCTGGTACACCACGTACAACCATCCGTTCTGGTTGTCGCGCTGCACGAGCTTGTCGCCAGCCTTCGTCCAGCTGTTCCGGCCGGCGGAGCCGTCTGCGACGAGGCTCTTGTCGCGCTGGAAATTCCTCGTTGCGGCATCGGTCTGGTCGCCGAAGACGCCGTCGATCCCGGACGAGGGCAGGTAACCATTCGCCCAGAGAATGGTCTGCCACAGACAGGCGACGTTCGAGTTGCGGTGCGTGGTGACGTTGACGACGCCCTCGTCATCGAAGTCGTCGGGTACCACGCCGCTGCCGTAGACGTACGCCCGGCCGGAGTAGGAGCCACTGGCCGCGGCCGGCGTGGCGGTGGCGACGTTGATGCCGATGGCCAACAGCGCGCCGACTACCGGGACAGCAGCCTTACGGAGCACGCGGCGGGTGGAGTGGAGTGAAGACATGCATCTCCTTCGTTGAGAATCACTCGGGGCGGAACGATGACAAGGGACAAACTGGGCGCAGCGGCCGCTCGGTGGCCTCACCGGGGGTGCTGTCGAATCGAGCAGTGTGGACGGTCGAACGGTACGGTGGGGCCCGTACAATCGCCGCACAATCGGCGTACAGACCAGCTACCCGGTCCTGTCATCTGGGTATGGCGCACCCGATGACAGATCGCAGCGCCACACGTGAGGTGCCTGTGCGTTTCGACCTCCTCGGCCCGCTCCGGGTGTACCGCGAAGGCCGGCCGGTTCCGCTGGGCTCGGTGAAACAGCGTCTCCTCTTGGCCACCCTGCTGCTGCGCCCGAATGAGGTGGTCGGCTCCAACGAGTTGGCCGCGATGCTGTGGGGCGACGAACAGCCGGCGTCCGCCGCGGCGAACCTGCGCACCTACGTGCGGGGGCTGCGGCAGTCGTTGGGTGGCGGGGCGCCCTGGGATGGGATAACCGCTGCGGCCGGCGGCTACCTGCTTCGGGTGGGGCCGGGCGAGCGGGACCTGGACCTGTTCGACGCGGCGGCGGCGCGGGGCCGTGACGCTCTCGCCGTATCGGATGTCGACCGCGCCGAGGCCGAACTCTCCGCCGCGGTGGGCCTGTGGCGTGGGGCCCCGCTCTCCGACCTGCCCTTGCGTTCGGCGCTGGCGCGGCGGGTGGCGCAGGTGGAGGAGCGCCGGCTGCTCGCCGAGGAAGACTACGCCGAGGCGGTGCTGGCCCTCGGCGCGCCGGCCGAGGTGGTGCACCGGCTGCGGGGCCTGCTCGACCGGCATCCGCTGCGGCAGCGGGCGTGGGGCCAGCTGATGGTGGGCCTGTACCGCATCGGCGACGTGGCCGGTGCCCTGGAGGCCTTCCGGCAGGCGCGGCATGCGCTCGCGGAGGAGACTGGCCTCGATCCCGCGCCGGAACTCACCAGGTTGTACGACGACATCCTGCATCACCGCCCGGAACTGGCAGCGAAACCACCAACAGGCGGGGACGGGCCGACGCCGGTCACGGCACCGGCGCCGGCGCCGCTCGTCCAGTACCCCGAACAGCTACCGCGTGGGGTGCCGGAGTTCGTTGGTCGCAGCGCCGAGTTGACCAGCCTCGACGCCCTCCTGGACGACGGGGCGCGGAGGCCGACGACCGTGGTCATAGCCGCGGTGTCCGGCATGGCCGGAGTCGGCAAGACCGCCCTGACGTTGCACTGGGCGCACCGGGTGGCCGACCGCTTCCCCGACGGCCAGCTCTATGTGAACCTTCGCGGCTATGACGAGGCCGGTGCGGTGTCCCCGCCCGACGCCCTGTCCGGCTTCCTCGAAGCGCTCGGCGTGCCCCACGCCCGGATACCCTCCGGCATGGAGGCCCGGACCGGGCTCTACCGCAGCCTGCTGGCCTCCCGCCGGATGCTCGTGGTGCTCGACAACGCTCGCGACTCCGCCCAGGTTCGCGCCCTGCTGCCCGGTGGCGGTGGCTGCATGGTCGTGGTCACGAGCCGCGACCGGCTCGGCGGCCTGATCGCCGCCGAGTGCGCCACGCCGTTGACACTCGGCGTACTCACGGCGGAGGAGTCGATGAGTCTGCTCGCCAGCCGGCTCGGCACCGGCCGCCTGGCCTCCGAGCCGACGGCGGTGACCGACATCGTCGAGGCCGCCGGCCGTCTCCCACTGGCGCTGTCGATAGTGGCGGCCCGCGCCGCCACTCATCCCACGTTTCCGCTCGGCGCCATCGCGGCCGAACTGCACTCGGCCGAGGCAAGGCTGGACGCGCTGGCCGACGGCGACGTCCGGCGCGTCTTCTCCTGGTCGTACCTGGCGCTGGGGCAGGACGCGGCCCGGCTGTTCACCCTGTTGGGGCTGCATCCGGGCCCGGACCTGACCGCCGCCGCGGCCGCGGCGCTCGCCGGCGTGTCCACTGCGGCCGTCACGCCGCGACTGCGCGAGTTGACCCGGCTCCACCTGCTGAACGAGCACACGCCCGGCCGGTACGCCTTCCACGACCTCCTGCGCGCCTACGCGGCCGAGCTCGCGGAGTCGTCGGAGCACGCCGACGAACGCGCGGCCGCCCGGCAGCGCCTGTACGACCACTACCTGCACGCCGCCTATCGGGCCGCGCGGCTGCTCCAGCCGCAGTGGCCCCCGATCGATCCGGTGCCGCCGCTGCCCGTACCCGCCCGGCGGCCGGTGACCGATCACGACGACGCGCTCGCCTGGTTCACAGCCGAGCATCAGGCCCTGGTTCGGGTGGTTCGGCAGGCCGCCGAGAACAGCTTCGAGGCGTACGCCTGGCAGATCGCCTGGTCATTGAACACCTTCACGGCGCCGCGCGGCCTGTGGCAGGATCAGCTCGCCACCCAACGGGTCGCGCTGGCCGCCGCAGAGAGAATCGACGACCTCGCCGGCCAGGCCGCCGCCAACCGGCTGCTCTCCCGCGCACTGACCCGACTCGGTGACCACGACGCCGCCGAGCACCGGCTGAAGCGGGCACTCGAGCTGCACGAACGCCTCGGCGATCCGACTGGTCAGGCCCAGATCCTGCACAACTACTGTGAACTCTGCTACCTGGACGGCAGGCTCGACGAGGCGCTCGCGCACGGTCGTGAGGCGCTGCGGCTCTACCGGCTGGCCGGTAACCGCTCGGGGGAAGCCCGGACACTCAACGCGATCGGTTGGCTGTTGGCTACTACCGGCGACTATGCGCAGGCCATCGAGAGCTGCACCGAAGCACTCGCCCAGCAAGAACAGAGCGGCGACCGCAACGGCCAGGCCGCGACGCTGGACAGCCTCGGCTTCGCCTATGACCGCCTCGGCGAACGCGACCGCGCGGCCGACTGCTACGAGCGAGCGATCCAACTCTTCCGCGACTCCGCCGATCGGTATCACGAGGCGGAGACCCTCATCCGGCTCGGGGACACCCGGGAAGGGATGGGCGACCAGACCGCTGCTGCCGCCGCCTGGCGCCAGGCCGTACGGATCTACGAGGACGTGGGCGACCCCGCGGCCGAGGAGACCCGCCGCCGCCTCGAACGCCTGGCTCCCTCCTAGAACAGGACGAGCGACTCCTTCACCCCTCATCGTTCGGCGCGGCCAAGGTGAACGGGTACGTCGAGCGGGGCATCGCGGGCAGCGCGCGGCTGGTGTTCGGCGATCGCCCATGGCCGAGAGCGGCGTCCAGCACTTCTGACCCGGACCCGCCTCGGCACGGTCGAGGTCCGGCAGGGCGGCCGGTCCGCGCCGAACTCAGGTGCGGGCGCCGCCGAGCCCGAGCAGCACGGCGAGCCCGAGGGCGCTGCGCGGGGCGTACGGGACCCGCCACAACCCGCCGTGCGCCGCGGCGTACGCCTCGTCCTGCCAGGGTTGGGCGAACGCCGGGCCGCCGGTGCGCAGGTTGTGCACGAGCAGCGCGGCCATCAGGGTGTTGCTGGTCGCCGGGTCGAACACCTCGATGCCGAACCGGTGCGCCCCGGCGTACGCGGCGGCGAGTGCCCGGTTGCGCAGCACCGAACGGGTCCGGGTGGGCGGTGCGACGGTGAACGACACGGTCGCGCCCGCCTCCCGTGCGACGGTGGCCCGCCACCGCTGCAACCGTTTGGCCAGCGCGTAGTTGGGTCCCTGCTGCGCTACCAGACTGTCGTTGACGCCGGGATCGGCGCCCGGCGGATAGCTACGCCGTAGCAGCCGGCCGGCGGAGAGCATCCGCAACGCGCGGTGGATGTTTCCGCGCTTCGCGTACCCCTGGTCGGCGTGGCTTACCGCGTCGGCGGGGACGGCGAAGACGTCGGTGGGGGTGGCGAGGAACGCCAGAGCCGTGTCCGGGCGGTGCTCCTGGAGGTGCCGGGTGAGCGCGTCGACGGCCACCGCGACCCGGACGTTCGTGGCCCCGTCGGCGTAGACGTAGTTGCCGAGCACGAGTCGGCCGTCGAACTGTCGCAGCCACTGGGCCACCTGCGGCAGCCGGTGCAGCAGGTCGGCGCCCGCCTGCGCGGCGAGCGTCCGGTCGTCGCCGTCGGCGGCGCTGCCGGGACGCAACGGCAGGTGGAGTCGGCCGCCGTGGCGGCGGGCCGTCTGCACCAGGCGCCGCCAGATCTCCGGCCGGGGCAGGTCGATCGCCACGACCTCGCCGCCCCACCGCAACACCGACGTCAGGGGACCCATCTCGGCGCCCGCGCCGAGCACGACGATCCGCTGGTCACGTAGGTCCAACCAGTCGGGGTTCGCGATCACCGTGGCCACCGCCTCGGCGCACGAGGGTTCGACGACACCCGCCGTCACCCAGGCGTCGAGCCGGCGGCGCAGGTCGTCGCCGCGCAGCCGCTGGCCGCGGTACGGCAGCGAGAGCTCCCGCTCGACCGGGCCGGCGCCGGTGACGGTGGCCGTACCCAACGCCGGCTGGTCGCCGGAGGCCGAGAAGACCTCACCGAGCCCCGCCTCGCGGCCGTCGTCGTCGATGACCGTCATGCGGCCGTGCAGGGAAGCCAACCCGGCGCGGGCGATGGTGAGCGCGGCGTCGGCGGAGAGCAGCCCCGCCTCCACGAGCCGGCGGAAGTGGCCGAGGTAGCCGTGCCGCCAGTCAGTCTCGTGCTCGGCGGATCGGGCGCCGACCGGGTCGACCGCGCGCAGCGCGTCCGCGACGACCGCCCGGCCGAGCGCGGTGGTGCTGCGCTTGCCCCCGGTCACGGGAAAGACCACCCCGGTCGGACCCTCCACGGTCGCTCCTTCCCGTCCCGCCGTCGCACACCTCCGCGCCACTCTGCCTGATGCCGAGCCGGAGCGCACGGCCGCGTCGATGCGCTCAGCTCGCTCGGGCAGCTCCCTCGGAGCGGTTCGCGCCGCCGACCAGGGCGGGGAGGTCCCGACCGGCCACACGCGACGTTTCGCGCCCGGAGTTCACCGCGCCGACCCGGCGAGGCCGCGGGAACGGGTCGTACGCCCCGGAGGGTGGGCGCGCGAACTCCGGTGCGAAGATCGGCGCTGTTCCTCGACCGGAAGGAGAGCAATGCGCTACCGGACCCTGGGCGCCACCGGCACGGTGGTGTCGACCCTCTGCCTCGGCACGATGACCTTCGGCTCGGAGACCGACGAGGCGGGCAGTTTCGCCCAGCTGGACCGGTTCGTCGAGGCCGGCGGCACGTTCATCGACACCGCCGACGTCTACTCCGCCGGGATCTCGGAGGAGATCGTCGGTCGGTGGTTGCGGGCGCGGCCCGGCGTGCGCGACCGGGTGGTGCTGGCCACCAAGGGCCGGTTCCCGATGGGTACGGGAGCCAACGACGCCGGCCTGTCCCGGGTGCACCTGACCCGCGCCCTGGACGCGAGCCTGCGGCGGCTCGGGGTGGAGGCCGTCGACCTCTACCAGGCGCACGCCTGGGATCCGCTGACTCCGCTGCCGGAGACGCTGCGCTTCTTCGACGACGCGATCCGCGCCGGCAAGATCCGTTACGCCGGGGTCAGCAACTTCACCGGCTGGCAACTGCAGAAGGCGGCGCTGCTCACCCAGCACCTCAACCTCAACCCGATCGTGACCCTGCAGCCGCAGTACAACCTGCTGGCCCGGGAGATCGAGTTCGAGTTGGTGCCGGTCTGCGAGAACGAGGGCATCGGCATCCTGCCGTGGTCCCCGCTCGGCGGCGGGTGGCTGACCGGCAAGTACCGCCGGGACACCCCGCCGACGGGCGCCACCCGGCTCGGCGAGAACCCCGAGCGCGGCGTCGAGGCGTACGCGGGACGCAACGCCGAGGAACGCACCTGGCGGGTGCTCGACGCGGTGCGGCGAATCGCCGACGACCGGGGCGTGTCCATGTCGGCAGTGGCGCTGGCCTGGTTGGCGGCCCGGCCGGCGGTCACCTCGGTGATCCTCGGAGCGCGCACCACCGAGCAGCTGGACGACAACCTCACCGCCGCGGATCTGCTCCTCGACCCGGAGCAGATGCGCCTGTTGGACGAGGCGAGCGCCCCGCCGGTCGGCGACTACCCGTACGGTCTGCCGGGCGTGCAGCAGCGCGGCCGGGACCTGCCGACCGGCTGAGCCGGCCGTTTCACAGCCCGGGGCCGGGCCGGGAGTGCTCGGCCTCGGGATCGTGGCGTCGCCGCCACCGTGCGATCACGAGGTCGGTGACGACCACGCCCGCCAGCACCACCACGGCCGCGCCGGCGACCAGCAGCGGGGGCCAGGCCGGGGCGAACGGCATCATGGCACCCAGCACCGGGATCCAGACCAGCCGGCGCGCGGACGGACCCTCCTGGACCAGGTAGGTGAAGAGGGTCCGTCCGGCGATGAACAGCACCGGGCCGCCGAGCATCAGCACGACCGCGTGCAGCGGCGTCGTCCCGGTCGGCTGGTGGACGACCCGGTCCGCGCCGGCGGCGACGAGGACCACTCCGACCAGCGTCACCAGGTGGGTGTACGGCGCCAGCCGGGCGGCTCGACCCCGGCGGCGCTTGGTCATCTCCAGGATCGAACCCGACCGGTACACGTAGAGCTGCCAGAGCAGCAGCATCGTCACGAAGGCGATCAGGAAGCCGCCCAGCCGGGGCGGGGCGAAGTCCGAAGAGCTGATCTTCAGGGTGGGCACGAGGATGATGTCGCCGAGCGCCAGGATGACGAACTGCTGGTACCGCTCGCCCAGGTGCTCGGTCACCTTCTCGTACTGGTCGAGTGGCACCCGCCCCAGGAACGGCGTCGGATAGCGTGCCGCCGTCGCCACGTACTCGATGGTCAGGGCGGCGGCCCAGAGCGGCCAGTGCGGCTGGTTGGGCAGCAGCGCCCCGATGATCCACAGGATTCCGGAGACGCTGAACCAGAAGAAGAACCGGGTGGCGCGCTCCTGGGCCTTGTGCCGGTGCCGGTGCAGGATGCCGACCAGGATGATGCCGCGAACCACGTGCGGTGTGACATACGCCAGGGCGAAGAGCAGTGGGTGCCCGTCGACGGCTCTCGGCACCGTTGCGGCCGTTCCGACGGCACCGAACGCGGTCACCATGAGGATGGCCTGGAGGGGTCGCTGCTCCGGGTCGTAGAAGTCCGTGGTGATCGCGGTGACCGACCAGGTCCACCAGATGGCCATGAACAGCAGGAGCGCGTGTCCGGTGGTGGCCCAGGACTCGCCCTCGGCGATGGTCATCGAGACGAGCGCGATGGCGGCCACGAAGACCACGTCGAAGAGCAGCTCCAGCAGCGTGGCGCGGTTCGACGCGTCCGGCCGGCGCACCAGGCTGGTGGCGCCTCCGGTCGTCATTCCGGCCTCCCGCCCCGTCGCGCCCGGATCGCGGAACTCCCGGCGCCGCCGGGCGCACGGCAGCCGCACGGCGGCGCGGCCGCATCCTGGGAGGAATTATCGATGCGGCCGCGCGGGGTCGTCCCCGGTTCCGGGATTCCGCCGGCCGTCGGGGCTCGGTGGTGTATCCAGTCAGCCGGCGTGGCGTACCTCAGTCTCCCAGATCTGGGCCCACGGCCGCCGCAGCCCGGTGCAGAGCCAGATCGGGCCGCCGTTCTCGTCGTTGTCGACGTCGACCCGTTGGTCGACCCGGCCGGCGAGCGTCACGTTGGTGAACCAGGCGCGCAGCCGGTCGGGGCGTTCCCAGCCGACGGCGATCACCACGTCGGCGTCGGTGGGGGGACGGTCGAAGTCGGCCATGCTGTTGTGGCCGGAGTAGGCCGGCGGCAGTCCCCGGGATGGGCCGTACCGGGCGATCGCGCCCGCCTCGCCGTAGTTCGCGGTCAGGATGACCGCGCGCTGGCGCTGTGGGTCGGGCAACGCGCGGTGTACGGCGGCGACGGAGTCGGCGAACTCGGGCCAGCCGATCGTCTCGCCGGCGTCGTAGTTGACGGCGGTCACGAAGCCGGGCAGCCGGTCGGCGGGCAGGGTGGGCAGCAGCAGCACCCCGTTGGGGGCGACGAACAGCAGCGCACCGACGATCAGCAGCGCACGCTTCGGCGTGGTCGCGCCGCGGCGGGCCCAGGCGACGGTGAGTACCGCCCCGGCGGCGGTGAGGACCAGCAGCAGCGGGGCGTCGTAGTAGCCCTTGCCTCCGGCGAGCAGCACGACGGCGACCACCACCAGCCAGGCCCAGGCCAGCGCCTGGTAGGCCCGCCACGCCGGCCGGCGCAGCAGGGCGACGAGCCCGGCGATCCAGATCGGCACGGCGTAAGGGCTGATGATGACGAACTGGAGGGTGAACGCGTCGATGCGCCCGCTGTAGGAGCTGTCCCCGCCGGCGATGGCGGCGGCCACGGAGAGCTGCGGGAAGCCGTGCGCGGCCTGCCAGATCAGCGTGGGCGCAGCGAGCAGCACGGCGAGGCCGGCGGCGGCGAGCACCCACCGGTCGCGCAGCAGCCGGCGCGGCCCGGCGATGGCCAGCCCGGCGACGAGCCCGACCGCGAGCAGCGCGGGCAGCAGCTTGTTGAGCATGCCGACGCCGAGGGCCAGCCCGATGCCGAGGGTCCAGCGGGGGTCTCCGGTGCGCAGCACCCGCACGGCGAACAGGGCCACGACCAGCCAGACGAGCATGTCGACGGTGGTGGTGCTGAGCAGATGCCCGGTGGCGAGCACCAGCCCGGAGGTGCCGGCGAGCAACGCCGCGAACGTCTGGGCGCCCCGTCCGGCGCCGAACTCGCGGGCGATGGCGGCGACGAGCAGGACGCAGCCGCCGCCGATCAGCGCGGACGGGGTACGCAACGCCACCAGGTTGCCCGGCGCGACCGTGTCGATCAGTCGGGCCAGAGCCGGAACCAGTGGGCCCTGGTCGACGTATCCCCAGTCGAGGTGACGTCCGCACAGCAGGAAGTAGAGCTCGTCGCGGTGGTAGCCGTAGCGGTTGGCGAGGAGCAGCAGCACCACGGTCACCGCGGCGGCGACGAACCAGGGCCCGCGGGCGCGCGGGCCGGGGGCGGGCGGAGCGCCGGACTGGGTGGAGTCGTCGCCGCGCGAACGGCTCAGCTCGCTGACGGATTCGGCCACGTCCATATCATGGCGGTCCACGCCTGTCGTGTGCTGTCCCGGTGGCCGTGCGTGTCGTAACGGAACGGCCACGGGACGGCATCACCGAGCGGGCGCGGTGGCGGGAGCGGGTTCCGGTGGCATCGGCGCGGGCCAGTTCAGCCGGCGTACGTCGGGGACCAGCGCGGTGCCGGCGCAGGCCACCAGGACCAGCACACCGGCGACGGCCAGGGGCAGCGGCTCACCCCAGTGGCGCGCGGCCAGCGGCGCGAGGAGGTAGCCGAGTGGGGTTGCGCCGAGCGACACCAGCCAGTCGTACGAGGTGACGCGGGCCAGTACCTGCGGTGGGAACTGGCCCTGCACCACGGTCTCCCAGACCGGGTTGAGGAATCCGAGGGCGGCCAGCGCGACGCCGTACGCGACGACGACGGTGGCGGCCGGTGCGGCGACGGCGAGCAGGATCAGCGGCGCGGCGTAGCTGGCCAGGGCCAGATTGGCCGTCAGGACGGGGCGGCGGGGCCGGAACCGGCCGGCGATCAGCGCTCCGGCGACCATGCCGACCGCGCCGGCCTGGAGCATCAGCAGCCAGACTCCTTCGCCACCGAGGCGGTCGACGGCGACGGCCGGGCCGAGGGTGATCAGCACCGCGGCGGCGCCGTTCCACGTTCCGTGGCCGAGCAGGCTGCTCCAGAACCAGGTCCGGGCGCGGACCTCACGCCAGCCGTGCAGCAGGTCGGCGGTGAGCGAGCGGCGCTGCGGCGGCGGGACGTGGCGCACCGCGATGACCGCGAGCAGGGTGGCGCTGACCGCGAAGGAGGCCGCGTCGAGGACGAACGCCCAGCCGGGGCCCGCAGCCCAGATGAGGGCGCCGGCCAGTGCCGGGCCGGCGAGCCGGCTGGCGTTGGCGCTCGCGCCGAGCAGGGCGTTCGCCCGCTGCCGGTGTGCCGCGTCGACGACTCCGGCGACCAGCGGCGACGCGGTGGGCAGGGCGAACGCGGCGGCGGTGCCGCCGACCGCGGACGCGACGGCGAGGTGGGTCAGCGACGGGTCGCCGCCGAGCAGCTCGACGCCGACCACGAGCTGGGTGGCGCACCGGGTGAGGTCGGCGAGGACGGCGACCCGACGGGCGTCGAACCGGTCGGCTGCGACGCCGCCGACGGGGAGCAGGAGGAGCCGGGGGAGCATCGCCGCCGCGAGGACGAGGGCCAGCGCGCTGGTCGAGCCGGTGGCGCGCAGCACGGCGAGGGCGAGCGCGGCGGGGACCACGGCGTCGCCGACGGCGGAGACGGTACGGCCGAGGAAGAGCAGCCGGAAGGCGCGTAGGCGCAGGGGGTGGGTCACCGAGGCAAGATACTTCGACACCGAATATTTCGGCAATGAATATTTTGTTACCGCAGTACTATCGCGCTGTGACGATGCCCGACCGCGCCGACCGGCACGTGCGACGCTGGCTGCCCGTACTGCCCGACCTCGATCCGGACGTGGAGGCCGCGGTGACGCGGATGCAGCTGCTCACCCGGCACCTGCGCGCCGTGAAGGAGCGGGCGCTCGCCGATGTGGACCTGCCGGCGCACGAGTACGACACCCTGCACGCGCTCGCCGGTCGCCAGGGTCGGGCCGCCCCCTCCGAGCTCGCCGAGGACCTCGGCGTCGCACCGGCCTCGATCACCGCTCGCGTGGACTCGCTGGTGCGGCGGGGCTTCGTCGAACGGATCCCCTCCAGCACCGATCGGCGGCGGGTGGACGTGGCGCTCACCGACGCCGGGCGCGCCGCCTGGCGGGGCGCGCTGGACGTCCGAGGCGCCGAGGAGCAGCGGCTGCTCGGCGTGCTCGACCCGGGCGAGCGACGCCTCCTCTCCGACCTGCTGCGCCGCGTCCTGCTCGCCGCCGAGCAGCCGGCCGACTGACCGGCGCGCCGGAAATCGTGTGGCGGGTCACCGGCCACCGCTGGCAGGGTGACCGGCATGACGGCACATGTTCTCGCCGGCGCTCTCGCCGATGACGTACGCCGACGCGTCTTCGCGGCGATCGCGTTGGGCGCGACCGGCACGGCCCAGATCGCCGAGCGCGCCGGCGTGCGCGCGCGGGAGGCGGTGACCGCGCTCCGCCGGCTCGCCGCGGCGGGCCTGGTCGTCGACGTCGGTGGCGTGGTCACGGTCGACGAGGCGCGACTGCGTGAACTGGCCCGCACGCCACAGCCGAGCCGCCCCGCGGGCGGTCCCGAGGAGACGGTGCTGCGGACCTTCGTCCGCGACGGGGTGCTGGTGGGCCTGCCGGCGCAGCGGGCCCGGCGACGAATCGTGCTGGAACACATCGCGCAGCGGTCGTTCGCGACGGACACCCCGTACCCGGAGAGCGCGGTGAACGATGCCCTGCGCCCGTGGTGCGCCGACGGCGGCTCCGACCATGTCACGCTGCGCCGCTACCTGGTGGACGAGCTGCTGCTCACCCGGCAGCAGGGCGTCTACCACCGACCCTGAGCGGTGATGGTGCGGGCCGTGCAACCCTCTGCTGGCGCAGCGGTTGACGGTGTGGACGGATCGCGGTATCAAAGAAGGCGGAAGTTGAGTCAGGCAGGCTCAACCTGAACCCTTCGGACTGGAGACCGAGGAGACCGACATGCTGATGCGCACCGACCCGTTCCGTGAGATAGACCGGCTCGCCGAGCAGTTCCTCGGCACCACCGCCCGCCCGGCGGTGATGCACATGGACGCCTACCGCGACGGCGACTTCTTCTACGCGGCGTTCGACCTGCCCGGTGTCGACCCGGAGAGCATCGACTGCACGGTGGAGCGCAACGTGTTGACCGTCCGCGCCGAGCGGCGCCGCCCCACCGACGACAAGGTGGAGCTCGTCGCCGCCGAGCGGCCGATGGGGCTCTTCACCCGGCAACTCTTCCTCGGCGACACCCTCGACGCCGACCAGCTCGAGGCGGGCTACGAGAACGGCGTGCTCACGCTGCGGATTCCGGTGGCGGAGCGGGCCAAGCCGCGGCGGGTGCCCGTGGTCTCGCGCGGGGACGGACACAAGCAGATCAACGCCTGACACAACGCGGGGGCGGGGCGTCCGGTTCGGGCGTCCCGCCTCCGCAGTTCCCCGCCTCCCGGCGCCGAGCATCCGGAGTTCAACTCGCCAGGAACTCCTCGGTTGCGCCGCGGATCGCGGTGACGAACGCGGCCACCGCCGGGTGTCGGCCGTGCCCGTTCGACGCTGACCAGCGGGTCGGCCCGCGCGCGTGCCGGTCAGACGGTTGCGAGCCGCAGGATGTGGGAGGCTCGATCGGCTGGTTCCACCGGGCCTGGTGCCGTCACTGCGGCGGCGCCGGGTAGAGCGCGGCGAGCCGGTGCGCCGTGGCGGTGAACCGCTCGCGCAGCTCCGGTGGGTCGATCACCTCCACCTCGGCGCCGAGCTTGAGCAGCTCGATGTGGCCGTGCTTGACCGACTCGATCGGCACGGTGGTGAGCAGCCATCCGGCGGCGTCCGGTTCGCCGGCCGCCGACCGGGCGGCCCGGCTCATCGCCGGCGGGAAGACGAACGGCATCAGCTCCAGCGCCGCTGCGGTCATCCGGACGCGGGCCTGTGCCCGGTAGACGCCCTGTTCGTAGCGGTCGGCGTGCTCCCGCCAGCAGCGGGCCAGGTCGAATCCGTCCGGCCGGTGCACCGGCTCGTCGAGCGTGACCAGCTCAAGGATCGCCCCGACGCGGTAGGTCCGTACCGCGCCGTCGACGGCGGCGACCAGATACCACCGGCCGGCCTTGAGCACCAGTCCGAACGGGTCGAGGACGCGACTCACCTCTCGCGGCGCCCGCCACCGCCGGTAGCGCACCCGGACCCGGCGGTCCGACCAGACCGCCTCGGCCAGCGCGGGCAGGTGCGGGGTGGGCTCCGGCTCGCGGAACCAGGTCGGCGCGTCCAGGTGGAAGCGCTGCCGGATCCGCCCACCCCGGTCGGAGAGTTCGGCGGGCAGGGCGGCCCGCATCTTCAGCTCGGCGGCGGCGAGCACCGACCCCAGCCCCAGCTCGGCCGCGGGACCGGGCATGCCCGCCAGGAAGAGGGCCTCGACCTCGGCCGGGGTCATCCCGGTCAGCCGGGTGCGGTAGCCGTCGAGCAGCCGGTAACCGCCGGCCGGCCCGCGCTCGGCGTAGACCGGCACCCCGGACGCGCCGAGCGCCTCCACGTCCCGGTAGACGGTCCGCACCGACACCTCCAGCGCGTCGGCCAGCTCCTGCGCCGTCATCCGGCCCCGGGTCTGCAGGAACAGCAGCAGGGACACAAGCCGGCTCGCACGCACCGTCCGACGGTATCCGCCGTCCCCGACAATCTTGTTCGGGCGCGCCTCACCGGCTCACCCACCCGAATCTGAGAACCTTTTTCACATGGTTCTCCCCGAGGCCCCGGCGCTGGCCCGACCGTCGACCAACCCCGCCCTGCCCGCCGGTCCCACGGAGTTCACCGAGGCCTGGCTGCACAACCGTCGACTCTCGGCGCACACCCGCGAGGCGTACCGGCGGGACATCGCCGGCTGGCTCGGCTGGTGC
Source organism: Micromonospora musae (assembly GCF_003626635.1). Classification (GTDB taxonomy): domain Bacteria; phylum Actinomycetota; class Actinomycetes; order Mycobacteriales; family Micromonosporaceae; genus Micromonospora; species Micromonospora musae. Next base: position 182,590 of record NZ_RAZT01000001.1, read on the forward strand.
ACGGAGCGGGAACTCAATCCGCTGCGGGCGAGCTTCCTGCACGTCAACGAGTACGCCCGGGACCTGGAGAACACCCGCAACGCGCGCACCGGTCGGCCGCTGACCCCGGCCAGCGTGGCCCGCAAGCTCTCCGCCCTCTCCAGCTGGTACGACTTCCTGGCGAAGCTGCGCGCGGTCGACGCGAACCCGGTGGCCGGCGCTGACCGTCCCCGCGTCGACCGGGACCACTCGGCGACGGTCGGGCTCACCCCCGAGGAGGTCGACGCCCTGCTGGCCGCCGCGGAGGCGGAGACCGGCCCCACGGCGTCCCGCAACCGGGCCGCCGTGGCGCTGCTGGCCGATCTCGGCCTGCGGGTGGGCGAACTCGTCTCGCTCGACGTCACCGACCTAGGCGCGGAGCGGGGACACCGCAGCGTGCGGTTCACCGGCAAGGGCGGCCGGCAGCGCCGCCGCGCGCTGACCCCGGGCACCTCCTATGCGGTGGACGACTACCTGGCGCAGCGCGCCGCGGCGACCGGCGTGCCGGTGACGGAGCTGACCGGGCCGCTGCTGGTCACCGGCTCCGGTGGCCGGCTGGACCGGCACGCGGTGTTCCGGCTCGTGCGCCGGCTGGCCCGCGCGGCCGGCATCCCGGCGTGGGCGAAGCTCTCCCCGCACTCGCTGCGGCACGCCTTCGCCACCACGGCCCGCGCCGAGGGGGTGCCGCTGGAGGACGTGCAGGACGCGATGGGGCACGCGGATCCGCGTACCACCCGTCGCTACGACCGGGACCGGCACAACCTCGACCGCGATCCGGCGTACGTCATCTGGGCCGCCCGGTCCCGGCGGCGCGGCTGACCCGGCATCGCGACCGGGTGAGCCGCGCCCGCGGCGGTCAGCCCTGGGGTCGGGGGCAGATGCAGAACGGCTGCCCGATCGGGTCGACGAGCACCACCCACCGCCCGTCGCCGGGCTGGAACTGCGGCTTCGTGGCGCCCGCGGTGACGAACTCCTTCTCGGCCTGGGCGAGGTCGTCGACGTAGACGTCGAGGTGGTAGCGCTTGCCGCTGGTGGTGTCCGGCCAGGATGGCGGCTGGTACGCCTCGACGAGCCCGAAGCCGATGGCCACGCCACCGCCGCTGATCATCGCGTACTCCGGCTGGCTGTGCGTGATCTCCCAACCCAGCACCCGGTGGTAGAAGGCGGCGTGCGCGGCCGGGTCGGAGCTGTCGAGGTTGACCATCGCGAGGTCGGCTTTCACTGTCATGTTCGGCAGCCTGCCGCAGGTACCTGACATCTCCTGTCAGGTACCTGCGGAAGAGGGTCACGGAACTTCCGGGGTGAGTCGGCGGCTCAGCGCGCCGACTCCCTCCGCGGTGCCCGCGACGACCAGGGCGTCGCCGTTGGTGATGCGGTGCTCCGCGCCGGGCGCGGTGGTCGTCCGGCCCGCGGAGAGCACGGCGACCACGGTGACGCCGCGGACGCGCGCGGCCACCTCGCCCAGCGGGCGGCCGACGTACGGCGACGCGGCGGTGACCGGCACGGCGGCCACCGTCAGCGACCCTGCTCCGCGCTCCAGTTCGGGTACGTGCTCGACGGTGGCCACCGGGTGCAGCAGCTCGCCCAGCTCCCGGGCCTCCGCGTCGGTGAGCGCGAGCGACCGCTCCACGGTGTCCGGGTCGCCGGCCGCGTAGAGGAGGAGGTCCCGGCGTCCGCCACGGTGACGTACGACGCCGACGAACTGCCCCTGTGCCGTGCGCAGGGTGTAGCCGACGCCGATGCCGGGCAGCATCACGCGTTCGATGTGCACTGTCGCCTCCTGCCGGTCGGGCTGGTGGGCTCGGGGTCACCGGTCTCGCCGAACCAGCCGGCCAGCCGGCCGCCGCGGGCGACGGCCCGCAGCCGCCGCTCGGTGGCCTCCCGCACCCTCGGGGTGGTGAGCACGACGAGCTGGTCCCCGACCCGGAGCCGGGTGTGCTCGTCGGGCACGAACGTGTCCGGACCGCGCACCACGAGGGTGGTCGCGGCCGGCGGGGGCAGCCGCAGCTCCGGCAGGTACACGCCCTGCAAACGGGATCCGGGCTCGACGGTGACGTGGATCAGGTCGGCGTCCATCGCGTCCAGCGGCGCCAGCTCGACCTGCAGGTCGGGCCCCACGTCGTGCGGGGTGAGCCGCAGCCGCCGCGCCAGCCAGGGCAGCGCCGGCGCCTGGATGACGGTGAAGACGACGACGAGCAGGAACACGATGTTGAACACCCGGTCGCTGCCGGGCGAGCCGGCGACGACCGGAATGGTGGCCAGCACGATCGGCACGGCGCCCCGCAGCCCCGCCCAGGAGAGGAAGACCTGCTCCCGCAGCGGCACGCGGAACGCCGCCAGCGACAGCAGCACCGACGCGGGCCGCGCGAACAGGAGCAGGGCCGCGCCGACCACCAGCGCCGGGACCACGCTCGAGGCGAGCTCGCTCGGCGTGACCAGCAGCCCGAGCATCACGAAGAGCCCGATCTGGGCGATCCAGCCGAGCCCCTCGGCGACCGACCGGGTGGCGCGCCGGTGCGGCAGGCCCGCGTTGCCCAGGACGAGACCGGCCAGGTAGGCGGCGAGGAAGCCGCTGGTCTGCGTCAGCCCGGCGACGGCGTAGGCGAGCACCCCGCAGCCCACGATCGCGATCGGGTGCAGCCCGGAGGTGGGCAGCGTGAGGCGGCGCAGCAGCCACACCCCGGCCGCGCCGACGGCCAGCCCGATCGCCCCACCGGCGGCGAGTTGGAAGATCATGGCGGCGAGCAGCGGCAGCGGCTCGATCGCCTCCAGCCCGGTCGCGCTGAAGGTGAGCACCAGGATGAACGTCGGGGCGTCGTTGAGGCCCGACTCGGCCTCGACGAGGCTGGTCAGCCGCTTGGGTAGCGGTACCGACCGCAGCACCGAGAAGACCGCCGCGGCGTCGGTGGAGGAGACGATCGCGCCGAGCAGCAGCGCCGTCTGCCAGCCGATGTCCAGCAGCAGGTACGCCGCGACCGCGGTGAGCGCCACGCTGACCAGGACGCCCAGGGTGGCCAGCACGGTCGCCGGCGCCAGGACCGGCCGGACGTGCTTGACGTCGGTGGTCAGACCCCCCTCGACCAGGATGACCGCGAGCGCGGCGAGGCCCAGCGCCTGGGCCAGGGCGGCGTCGTCGAACGGCAGGCCGAGCCCGTCCTGGCCCAGCAGCAGACCCACCCCGAGGTACGCCAGCAGCACCGGCATGCCCAGCCGGGTGGCGAGCCGCGCCGCGGTGACGCTGACCAGGACGACGCCGGTGCCGACGGCCAGCACCACGTACAGCTCGGTCAGCGTCACCGTGGCCTCCCTTGCGCCTCCGGCGTCCTCAGGCGAAGTAGCGCAGCCACACGTATCCCCAGGCGATCAGCGTGGTCAGCACCGTGGTGACGATGCCGTACCGGGTGAACTGCCAGAAGCTGATCGGTTGGCCGGCGCGGGCGGCGATGCCCAGCACCACGATGTTCGCGCTGGCCGCGACGGCGGTGCCGTTGCCGCTCAGGTCGGCGCCGAGGGCGAAGGACCACCACAGCGCCTGCCCGGTCTGCGGGTCCGCCCCGGCGACGATGTTCTCCACGATCGGTGCCATCGTCGCCGTGTACGGAATGTTGTCGAAGAACGCGCCGAGCACCGCCGAACCGAAGATGAGGCTTGTCGCTCCGGCGAACCAGCTCTCGCCGACGGCGTCGGTCGCCCACCGCCCGATCTGCTCGATCACCCCGGTCTCGGTGAGACCGGCGACCATGACGAACAGGCCGAGGAAGAACACGAGGGTCGGCCACTCGACCTCCGCCACGTACTTCGCGGTGTCGGCGCGGGTGACGAGGACCATCACGCCGGCGCCGACCAGGGCGATGATCGCCACGTCGACACCGATCACGGTGTGCAGCGCGAAGGCGGCCATCACCAGCACCAGCACGACCAGGCTGCGGGTCAGCATCGCCGGGTCGGTGATCGCGGCGCGGGCGTCCATGTCGCGTACGGCCGCGAACCGCTCCGGGTGGTACTCGAACGACCGGCGGAACATGAACCGCGCCAGTACGAGGAACGCCAGGAACATGAGCAGGGCGACCGGGGCCATGTGCAGCAGGAAGTCGTTGAAGCTCAGCCCGGCGCGGCTGCCGATGATGATGTTCGGCGGGTCACCGATGAGGGTGGAGGCGCCCGCGATGTTCGACGCCAGCACCTCGGCGATCAGGTACGGGACGGCGGAGATGCCGAGCCGGCGGCAGACCGAGATGGTGATCGGCGCGACCAGCATGACCGTCGTGACGTTGTCCAGGACCGGTGAGGCGAGCCCGGTGATCGTCACGAGCAGCACCATCAGCCGGTAGGGCCGGCCCTGCGAGCGTTGCGCCGCCCAGATCGCGAGGAACTCGAAGACGCCGGTTTGTTTGATCACCCCAACGATGATCATCATGCCGAGGAGCAGGAAGATGACGTCCCAGTCGATCCCGGCGTGATGGGAGTAGAAGACCTCCGAGCCCGGCACCCGGCCGAGCAGGGCCATCAGGCCGGCGGCACCCAGCACCACCGCCACCCGATTGATCTTCTCGGTGGCGATGAACAGGAACGCCACCGCGAAGATCACGGTGGCGGCGATTGCGGGCCAGGTACTCACGGGCGCCGACCCGGGGGACCGTGCTCGGCGCCGGGACGCGTCTGCGCGGCTGCGGGCGGACGCGCCGCCGGTACCTGTCGTTTCGATACTGCGATCACGGGGACCTCCGGTGGGGTCGGACCACCAGGGCCCTCCCCGGCGGGCTCGGGACCACCGGGGAGGGCCGTCGGGGTGGCGGCGGGTTACGGACCGGGCGTCACGCCCGGCCTCCTGGTGCAAGTTCATCCGGCCGGGCCGCCGCCCGACATCGGGTCTGACACCCATTTGCCGCCGGTGTTGACCTGCAGATCCGCATTCGGCGAGGCCACGCGGCGCGGCGCCCGGGTGACGGCCCCGTCCGCTGCCCGCCGCAGGTCGTGCCATGCTGGCGGTGCCGGTCGCGTACGGCGAACCGGGCTCGCCGCCGCGCGTGCCCCGCCCGCCGCATTGAATTCGCCGGCACGGGCGAATGGGTGTCGACACGCATTTACACCGGCCCCCGGCGCCGGGAGGGTTGACCGGGATGGTGCCGGAGCGCGAGCGCGGCCCGGCCGACGGCCGGCGGGGGAAGGAGACCTACTGGTGTCGCTGTTCTGGCGGATCTTCCTGCTCAACGCCGCCGTGCTGATCACCGCGACACTGCTGCTGCTCGGCCCGGTCACCGTCTCCACCCCGGTGCTGCTCACCGAGGCGATCGTCCTCACGGTCGGTCTCGCGGCGATGCTGGTCGCCAACGCCGCGCTGCTGCGGGTCGGCCTGGCCCCGCTGCGGCGGCTGGCGCGGGCCATGACCACCATCGACCTGCTCCAGCCCGAGCCGCGCCTGGTCGCCGTCGGTCACGGCGGCACCGCCGAGCTGATCCGCGCGTTCAACGCCATGATCGACCGGCTGGAGGCGGAGCGCGCCGCCAGCGCGGCGGCCGCGCTCTCCGCCCAGGAGGCCGAACGCCGCCGCGTCTCCCAGGAGCTGCACGACGAGGTGGGCCAGACGCTCACGGCGATGCTGCTCGAACTCAAGCAGGTGGCCCGGCACGCCCCGGAACCGATCCGCGCCCAACTCGCCGGGGTGCAGGAGACCACCCGCGACAGCCTCGACGAGATCCGGCGCATCGCCCGGCGCCTGCGCCCCGGGGTGCTGGAGGAGCTGGGGCTGGTCAGCGCCCTGAAGGCGCTCACCAGCGAGGTCACCGGGCACAGCGACCTGGGCGTCGAGCAGCACCTCACCACGGACCTGCCAGCCCTCGGCAACGAGGCCGAGCTGGTCATCTACCGGGTCGCCCAGGAGGCGCTGACCAACACCGTGCGGCACGGCAAGGCCACCGCTGTCGAGCTGTCCCTGGAGCACCCCGGCGGGTCCGTCCGGCTGCGCGTGCGCGACAACGGGCGGGGCATCGGCGGCGCGCCCGAGGGGGCCGGCATCCGCGGCATGCGGGAAAGGGCCCTGCTGATCGGCGCGCACCTCAGCGTCGGCCCGGCGCCCGCAGGGGGCACCGAGGTGCGGCTGACCGTACCCGTCGACGGGGCGGTCGACCGCCCGTGACCACCCGCATCCTGCTCGCCGACGACCACGCCCTGGTCCGCCGTGGCGTGCGGCTCATCCTCGACAGCGAACCCGACCTGACCGTGGTGGCGGAGGCGGGCGACGGCGCGGAGGCGGTCAGCCTCGCCGCCGCCGAACGCCCCGACCTGGTCATCCTCGACATCGCCATGCCTCGGATGACCGGCCTGCAGGCCGCTCGGGAGTTGGCCCGGCAGCAGCCGGAGCTGCGCATCCTGATCCTCACCATGTACGACAACGAGCAGTACTTCTTCGAGGCGCTCAAGGCCGGCGCGAACGGGTACGTGCTCAAGTCCGTCGCCGACCGGGATCTGGTGGAGGCCTGCCGGGCCGCCATGCGCGACGAGCCGTTCCTCTACCCCGGCGCGGTCAACGCGTTGATCCGCAACTACCTGGAGCGCAGCGCGCAGGGTGCGGACGCCCCGGCCCGCGCGATAACCGAGCGCGAGGAGGAGATCCTCAAGCTGGTCGCCGAGGGCCACTCCTCGAAGGAGATCGCCCGGCTGCTCTTCATCAGCGTCAAGACGGTCGAGCGGCACCGGGCGAACCTGCTGCAGAAGCTCGGCCTGCGCGACCGGCTCGAACTGACCCGCTACGCGATCCGGGCCGGTCTGATCGAACCGTAGACGGCCCAGACCGTGAGCCGCCCGCCCGGCGTGCGACACGCCAGCGCGCCGGCGACCGCCCGGCAGTCCCGTACGCCCACCGGCAGCACCCCGACCACGACCGGTCCGTCCCGGCCCGCCCGGGCGACCAGTTCGCGCCGGCCGTCCTCGATGGGCCGCAGCAGCAGTGGCGGGCCGCTGTCGTCCCGTCCGCCGGGCACCACCGTCCAGGCGGCGCCGCCCGGCCACGTCCACACCCGCTCCCCGGTGACCGGGTCGAGCGCCCACCGGTCGCGCCCGTCCTGCGCGCAGAGCAGCCCCTGACAGGCGCGGGTCGTCACCTCCCCGCCGTCGATCGGCGCCCGCCAGCGTGCGGTCAGCCCCGGCAGGTCGTAGCCGACCAGTTCGCCGCCGCCGGCCGTGGGGTGACGCAGCACCAGACGGTCCCCGACCACCTGCGGATTGCCGGGCGCGTAGTCGGCGGGCGGCAGCCGCCCCTCGCCGCGCACCGTCGCGTCGCGGACGTCGTACACCCGGGCCAGGCCGTCGTCGCGGACCACCAGCACCGCGCCGGGCGTGCCGGGCAGCACCGCCAGCACGGCGGTGGACGGCAACGGCACCGTCCAGCGGGTCGCCCCGGTGGCCGGGTCGACCCCACGCACCGCGCCCTCGATCCGCCGCCCCGGGTCGCTGACGCTACGCACCTCGGTCACCGCCACGGCACCGTCGCCGGCCGGGTACACCCGATCCGTCCGACGCCAACGCGGTGCGCCGGTCTCCGCGGAGCGGGCGGTGGTGCCGACCGCCCGCCGCGTCGCGTCCCGTTCGGTGACGAGCAGGAGGCCACCGGCGGGCTCGGCGGACCAGCCGGCCGCCGGTGGCACGCTCACCCGCCACCGCGGTGGCCCGTTCGGCGTCGCCGGGTCGTACGCGGTCATCGAGGGCCGGTCGGCGCCGGGCTCGACGACGAGCAGCGACGCGCCTCCGCCGAGCACCACGGAGCGTTCGGGCAGCATCGGTCCAGCCACGGCCGTCAGCCCCGCTGGCGGGGCCGCGCCGCCCAGCAGCGCGCAGAGCAGCAGCAGTGCGCTCACCGGCCACCAGCGAGACGTCGGCGACGTGCGCCGCTCGGTCTGCGGGGCGCCCCGCTCCGCGCCCAACTCGATGACGGACTCCACCGGCACCATCCCCGTCGCTGCGAAAGACCCGAAGCGGCCGTCAGCCGAGCAGCTCCAGGTGGTGGTGGGCGTCGGCGGCGATCTCCTCGTGCCGCAGCCGGCGGCGGGCCCACAGCCGGGCGGCGACCTCGGCCTGCTCGTCGCCCCACGCCGCGTGCTCCACCAGCAGCGCCGTGGTGAGCGCGTGGGCGAGGCGCAGCGCCAGGTCACGCGCCCCGGCGACCGCCGCTGCGGCCTGCGGGTCGGCGGCGACCGCGGCGAGGCGTTCGCGCAGCTCGGCGGTGACGGCGGCGAGCGTGTCGGCCAGCACGGGGGAGAGCGGCCGGGCCAGGTCGGCGGCGGCGTCGAGGCGGCGCAGCAGCGGCGGGCCGGCGTCCTCGCGGCTGACCGCGCGCAGCACGTCCAGGGCGAGCACGTTGGTGGTGCCCTCCCAGATCGGCAGCACCTGCGCGTCGCGCAGCAGCCGGGGTACGCCGGTGTCCTCCACGTAGCCGGCTCCGCCGAAGCTCTCCACGTACTCGCCGGCCGAGCTCACCGCCAGCCGGCCGGTGGCCAGCTTCGCCAGCGGCGCCACGATGCGCAGCTCGGCGGCGGCGGCCGGGTCGGCGCCCACCTCCACCCGGCCGAGCAGCGCGAACGCGTGCCCGGCGAGGACGAACGCGCCGGCCGCGTCGAGCGCGAGGGCGCCGAGGGTGGCCCGGTGCAGCGGGGACGTAGCGAGCGTTCCGCCGGCCACGTGCCGCGCCGAGGCGTACGCCCGCGCGTAGGCCAGCCCGCGGCGCATCCCACCGGCGGCGGCGGCCGCGTTGTGCACCCGGGTCACCACCACCAGGGTCATCGCCCGGACCAGGCCGGGCCGGGTCGGGTCACCCAACGGCAGGGCGTACGCGTCGCGCAGCCCGATCTCGGCGGTCGGCAGCGCCCGCGTACCGAGCTTCTCCTTCAGCCGGTGCACGCTGACCCCCGGCGCCGGGGCGAGCGGCGCGGCGGGACCGGCCAGCGGCGAGTCGGCGGCGTAGCGGGGCACCAGGAACGGGGCGAGCACCCGGCTGCCCCGCCCGGCCCCCTCCGGCCGGGCCAACGCCACCGCCATCGCCGAGTCGGCGGCCGAGCAGAACCACTTCTCCCCGGTCAGCCGCCACGAGCCGTCGGCGGCGGGGCGGCCGATGGTGCTGGACCGGCCCAGGTCGGAGCCGCCCTGCGACTCGGTCATCCACTGCCCGCTGGTGATCGCCGTCTCCGGGTCGGTGGAGAGCAGCCGGGGCAGCCAGGCGTCGCGGACCGCCGGGTCGACCTCCGGGAGGCTGAGCAGCGCCGCCGCGCCGTCGGCCATGGCCACCGGGCAGGAGAAGGTGGCCGACTCCGGCCCGTACAGGTGCAGCAGGGCGTGCTGGACGACGCGTGCGGCGGCACCCCAGGTGCCCCGCGCCGATCCCAGGTGGGGCAGCGCCACCACGGCGTGCCGGGCGGCGGCGGCGCGCTGCGCCTGCCAGCCGGGGGACGTGTCGATCCGGTCGACGCGCGCCCCCCACGGGTCGTAACGGACCAGCGTCGGCGGGTGCGCCTCGGCGTCGGCGTGCGCGGCGCGCAGCGGCCCGGTCACGTCGGCGGCCAGGTCGGCGAGCCGGTCCTTGGCGGCGGCGTGCCCCGCGGCGCCGAGCTGCCGTTCCAGCCAGGAACGCAGCAGCGTGTCGCTGCCGTACGGATCGTCGGGGGCGGGTACCGGCTGCACGTAGCGGGTCATGCGCGCTCCTGGCACGGGCGGGGGGTGGTGGCCCGACGGTAGACGATGCGGTGGCGCCGGCGACAGAGGCGAATGCCGCCCGCGGACCCGTTGCGGTTCTCTACCGTCGGGGCGTGGGCGCTGGGCAGTCGTGGAGCAGGCCGGCCCGGCGAAGCCGTCCGATGCGTGCCGGGCTGGTGTTCGCCGGTGTCGGTGTCGTCCTGTGCTGCATCGGGGTGGCCGGCCTCGGGGTGCGCAACCTCCAGGTGGTCACCCAGGCGGCCGGTCCGGTGCGGGAGACCGCCGACGAGTTCCTGCGCGAGGTCGTCCTCGGTGACACCGGCCGCGCCTACGGCCGGCTCTGCGCCGACGCCCGCAAGAAGTGGAGCGAGGGCGGCTTCGAGAGCTGGGTGCGCACCCCGCCGGAGGTCCGGGACTACGAGATCGTGGACGTGTCGGTGACCACCGAGGGTGGCCGCCCGCTCGGCAAGGTGGTCATCGAGTTGACCCGCGCGAGCGGTCTGAGTGAGCAGCGTGAGCTGCCGGTGGTGCAGGAGGACGGTGGCTGGCGGGTCTGCGGTGACCCGCTCTGACACCGTGCCGCGAGGACCCGTACGTCCCGACCTGATCCGTGAGCACCGCGGCGTCGAGCCGACCACGTCGACGGAGCTCTTCTTCGACCTGGTCTACATCTTCACGGTCACGCAGCTGGCCCAGTTCCTGATCCTGCATCCGGATCCGCTGGGGGCGTTACGGACCGTCATACTGCTGGGCCTGATCTGGCTGATCTGGATCTACACCGCCTGGACGACCAACTCGCTGCGCCCGGACCGCAGCCCGGTACGGGCCATGCTGCTCGCGGTGATGTTGGGCAGCCTCCTGCTGTCCGCGGCGATCCCGGCCGCGTTCGCCGGCAGCGGTCTGCTCTTCGCTGCGGCCTACGCCGCCGTTCAGGTGGGGCGGACCGGATTCGCGCTGTGGGCGGCGCACGGCCATCCCGGGTTGGAGCCCGGGCTGCGGCGGTCACTGCCGTGGAGAACCGGCACCTCCTTGCTGGTCGTGGCGGGCGGGCTGGTCGGCTCGCCGAACCGCGAGATCATCTGGACGGCGGTCATCGTCATCGACGTGCTCGTCCTCGCGACCGGGTTCCCCCTGCCCAGGCGCAGCCGCACCCGCCCGGAGCAGTGGGACGTGGAGGGCGGGCACCTGGCCGAGCGGTGCCAGGCGTTCATCCTGATCGCGCTGGGCGAGTCGATCCTGGTCACCGGGGGAATCCTGGCCGGGAACACCGGTCGGGCGGCGATCGGCGCGTTCCTGCTGGCCTTCGCCGGCTCGGTGGCCCTGTGGTGGGTGTACTTCGACCGGACGGCGCAGGCGGTGACGGCGGTGCTGACCCACGCGGGTGAGCGGGCCGGTCGGCTCAGCCGCGTCGCCTTCAACTACCTGCATCCGGTGATGGTGGCCGGCATCATCGTCAGCGCGGTCGGCGACGAGCGGCTGCTGCGCGACCCCGGTGGGCTGCTGGACGCCGGTACGGCGCTGGTCGTGTTCGGGGGGCCGGCGTTGTTCCTCGCCGGGCACGCCGCGTACCAGCTGGTGCTGTTGCGACGCGGGTGGGCCGGCCGGCTCGGGGCGGTGCTGGTGCTGCTGGCGGCGGCGCCGGTGACGGTGGCCCTGCGGCTGCCGGTCGCGGTCGGTGAGGTGGTGGCGCTGCTGAGCACGGTCGCGGTGATCATCGCCGACCGGGGGGCGGACCGGAGGGCCGGTCAGGGCCGGGGGCCGAGGTCCCCGCTGCGGTAGTGCCGCCGGCACAGCACCTGGTAGCGCACCTCGGCGGTCTCCACGGTGTCGCCGATGACGACCTGCGCGCCCTCGCGGGCCACCCGGCCGTCGACCACCCGCGCGTTGAGCAGCCCTTCCCGTCCGCACCAGCAGAGCACCTCGACCTGGATGCGCGCCACCTCGTCGGCGAGTTCGAAGAGCCGCTGGGCGGCGGGGAAGAGGTGGGAGCGGAAGTCGGTGGCCAGCCCGAACGCGTACACGTCGACGTCGTAGCTGTCGACCAGTTCGGCCATCTGCTCGACGTGCTCGACGGTGTAGAAGCTGGCCTCGTCGCAGATGAGGTAGTCGACGCGGACGCCTTCGTCCCAGCGGCCGCGTACCAGGGCCCGCAGGTCGAGGTCGTCGGTGACCTCGATGGCGGAGTGTGCCAGGCCGATGCGGGTGGTGACCTGCGCACCCATGGACCTGTCGATGCGGGTGGTGACGAGGCCCCGGCGCCCCTGCCGGGCGTGGTTGTAGTTCATCTGCAGCGCCATCGTGGACTTGCCGCAGTCCATGGGTCCCCAGAAGAACTTGAGCGCCGCGGCGTGCAGCGGGCGACCGTTCATGCCGCGCGCCACCGCGCACCCGGCGGGGGCGTCGTCCGGGCCGGTGAAGGGGCGGGCCAGGCAGGTGGGTGCGGCAGCGGCGTCGTCAGTCACGGTCGGGCAGCCTAACCCATCGACCGGCCTGCATCCGGCCGGACGATCATGAACCGCGCGGGCGGGCGTGCTACAGGACCCGGGGCGGCGTGTTCCCGGCGGCCACGATGGCCCGGCGGATCGGCACGGACAGCAGCAGCAGGAACCCGACCACGAAGAAGATCAGCAGTGAGACCAGCCCCACCCGGTACGAGGACGTCAGCTGGAAGACCAGGCCGAACGCGAGCGGCCCGAGCCAGCTGGTGCCCTTGTCGCTGATCTCGTAGAAGCCGTAGTACTCGCCCTCCTTGCCGGTGGGGATGAGCTGGCTGAACAGTGATCGGCTCAGGGCCTGGCTGCCGCCGAGGACCAGGCCGATCGCGGCGCCGAGGATCATGAACGGCAGCGGCGCCTCGGCGGGCAGCCGGAACGCGGCGATGATCACCGCCGTCCAGAGCACCAGGCTGAGCAGCACCGTCTTCCACGCGCCGACGCGCCGCGCGAGCGCGCCGAGCGACAGCGCCCCGCCGAAGGCGAGGAACTGCACCAGCAGGATGGTGACGATCAGGGTGTCCTGCTCCAGCCGCAGCTCCTCGGTGCCGTACTGGCTGGCGAGGGTGATGACGGTCTGGATGCCGTCGTTGTAGACCAGGAAGGCGAGCAGGAAGAAGAGGGTCAGCGGGTACGCCTTGATCTCCCGAAGGGTGCGGCCGAGCTGCCGGAACCCGTCGGTGAGCACATTGCCGCCCCGGGCCGCGATGGCCGCCGCGGTGGGGTGTTCACGCAGCCAGCGCAGCGGCACCAGGGTGAACACGGCCCACCACACGCCGGCGGAGACGATCGACCAGCGGGCCAGGTCCAGGGTGCGTTGCGGATTGTCGTCCTGGCTGAACATCGTGACCGCGACCAGGTTGAGCGCCAGCAGCAGGCCGCCGCCGAGGTAGCCCAGCGCCCAGCCGCGGCTGGAGATGCCGTCGCGCTCGTCGGGGCCGCCGAGCTGCGGCAGGAAGGAGTTGTAGACCACGATCGCGGCACCGAAGCTGATGTTGGCGATCAGGAAGAGCGCCCCGCCGAGCAGGTACCGGTCGCCGGTGACGAAGCCCATCGCGATGGTCGCGCCGGCGCCGGTGAAGGCCGCGCCGGCGAGCAGCCGCTTCTTGTGCATCGACCGGTCGGCGATGGCGCCCATCACCGGCAGCACGAAGACGGTGAGGAAGACCGACAGCGAGATGAGGTACGGGTAGTACGAGCCGGCGGCGACCCGGATACCGAGCGGATGCACGTAGCCGTCGCAGCTGTCCGCGCCGAGCTCGCAGCCGGCGGCCAGCTCGGTGACGGTGGTGAGGAACGGACCGAGGAAGACCGTGATGACCGTGGTCTGGAAGGCCGAGTTGGCCCAGTCGTAGGCGTACCAGCCGGTGCGTTCGCGGCGGGTGCTCGCCGGGGGCGGGATGTCGCGCGCCGTGGGGGTCACGGTGTCGGCCATCGGGTCCTCTCGCCGGGTCAGGCGGCCCAGTGGCCGCGGCTGCGGTATACGTCGCGCAGCACGCCGACGTGATCGGTCATGATGCCATCCACACCAAGATCAAGTAAGTCGTGCATCTCGGCGGGTTCGTCGATCGTCCAGACGTGCACCTGCAACCCGATCCGGTGGCAGTAGGCGAGGAATCGCCGATCGACCACCGGGATGCGGCCGTACCGGACGGGGACCTGCGCCGCGACCACTGCCGGGGGCAGCCGCAGCGGCCGCCCGTGCAGCGAGGCCATCCGCAGCCGGGCGACTCCGCGCATGCCGAGGCTGCTGGCGACCTTCGGCCCGGCCAGGGCGCGCAGCCGGGTCAGCCGGGCGTCGCTGAACGAGGCGAGCAGCACCCGGTCGCCGGCCCCGGTGCGGGTGACCGTGTCGACGGTCGGCACGACCCCGCCGTCGGCCTTGACGTCGACGTTGAACCGGACCTCCGGCCAGCCGGCGAGGACCTCGTCGAGGCGGGGTACCACCGCGGCGCCACCGACGCGTACCGAGGCGAGGTCGGCCCAGCGCAGGTCGGCGATGCGGCCCGGCTCGCCGGTCACCCGGCGCAGCGTCGGGTCGTGGAAGATCACCGGCACACCGTCGGCGGTGGCGTGCACATCCGTCTCCACGTACCGGTAGCCGAGCCCGATGGCGCGGGCGAACGCCTCGACGGTGTTCTCGGTCCCGTCGGCCGCGCCGCCGCGGTGCGCGAACGCCAGGGGAGCGGGCGCGTCGAGGTAGGGATGACGCAGGTGCACGATCGGCAGTATGCCGGGCGCGGGTGGCGTTCGGGTGACCGGACGGCATCCCTTCAACGAACTTCCCTATCGCTCCCTATCGTGGCTACTATCGGGAACGATGAGTGATGACATGTACTCGGTCGAGCAGGTTGCTGAGCTGCTCGGCCTGCACGTACGCACCGTGCGCGGCTACATCCGCACCGGCCGTCTGCGTGCGACGCGGATCGGCAAGCAGTACCGGATCTCCCGCGCCGACCTCGACGCGTTGACCGGCCGGCCCGCACCGGGGTCGCCGGCCGGCGCGCCGACGCTGGAGGTGTCCAGCATCGTGCAGGTCGACGGTGTCGACCGGGCGGCGGCCGACCGGCTGGGCACCTTCGTGCTGGCCGGCGTCAACACCCACCACGACCCGGCCCGCCCGCTGCGGGTGCAGACCGTTCACGACGAGGAGCGCCACCGGTTGAAGATCGTGATTCTGGGCGATGCCGCCGGCACCGCCGACCTGCTGCGCCTGGTCGACGCCGTGCTGCACGGCGACAACTTCCTCTCCGCGGGGGAGGCCACCGATGCCTGACGTACTGCAGGAGCGAAACGGCGTGGCCGTCCTGGTCTGCGACCCCGACGGCCCGGTCCTGGCCACCACCGAGGCGGCCCTCGACCTGATCGGCACCGCGGGCTTCGGCGGCGCGGAGTTGGTGGCCGTGCCGGCGGCCCGACTCGACCCGAGTTTCTTCTCCCTCGGCACCCGCTTCGCCGGGGAGATCATGCAGAAGTTCGTCAACTACCGGCTGCGGCTCGCGGTCGTCGGCGACATCCCCGCCCACCTCGCGGCCAGCGGCGCGCTGCGCGCCCTGGTGGCCGAGTCCAACCGGCACGGCCAGGTCTGGTTCGTGCCCGACCTGGCCGCGCTCGACGCCCGGCTCGCCGCCCGCTGACCGTCGAAGCGGGCGCTGCGGCGATTCGACGGCATCAGCTCCAGTCGGTCTGGTAACCGTCGTGGCGTAGCAGCTCCAGCAGTTCGGCGTCGGTGGGCCGGTGCACCCGGTCCAGCGCAGCGCGGAGCACGTCGACCTCGACCGGGTCGGGCCCCTGCACCTCGACCGCCCGCGATCGGTTCGCATCGGTGCGGTAGAGCCCGGTGGAGGGGTCGCTGTTGTCGGTCCGGCGGGTCACGATCAGCGTCTCGCCGCCACCCAGGTCGGTGCAGGTGCGCAACAGTGGCGAGCCGCAGTCGACTCCCTCGGGCAGCCCGGTGCCGGGTTGCGGGACGTGCAGCCCCCACACCACCGGCACGGTACGGCCGTGGCCGACGTCGAGATCGTAGGCGATCTCCAAGCCGCCACGGTGCAGCCAGGCGACGTTGCGCTTGCCGGGACGGGCCACCGCGTCGGGGATCAGCAGCTGCTCCCGCGGCCATGGCGACTGCCGGGTCAAGTCGATCAGGTCACGCTCGTCCTTGGCCCGGTGGTACGCGGTACGTAGCCCGGCGTACCCGGCCCCGCCGAGGACGAGCAGCGCCAGGACGACAAGGGTGAGACGGCGCGGCAGTCTCACCCTTGCCGCCTGCGGCGGTGCGCGCGGCTGGTGTCGACGGGTCTACCGGGGTCGACGTGCCGGGGCCGGTCGGGCTCGTCCGGGCGCAGCGGGACCAGCGCGTCGGTGATGGCGTCGATGATCCGGTCGGTGGCGCGCCGGGCCGCACCGGGTGTCCCCGGGCTCAGCCCGGCGAGGTCGACGGGCTCACCGAAGTGCACCCGGATCACCGGGCGGCGCAGCAGGGCCCGAGCCACGCCTTTCAGCAACCCTCTCGGCGCCCGGTAGGGCAGCACCTCGTGCGAACCCCACTGGGCCACCGGAACGACAGGGGCGCCGCAGGCGAAGGCGAGGCGGGCGGCCCCGGTCTTGCCGCGCTCGGGCCAGAGACCCGGATCCAGGCCGATGCGCCCCTCCGGGTAGACCAGGATCACCGAGCCGGCGGCGACCGCCGCGGCGGCGGCATCGAGCGCCCGGCCGACGGCGGCGGTGCCGCGGTCGACACGGAGGTGTCCGGCGCGGCGCATCAGGGCGCCGATCACCGGCGCGCGGAAGAGTCCGCCGGTGGCCATGATCCGGGGGGCGACCCCGCGGGCCCGGCAGGCGGCGGTGAGCACGATCGGGTCGAAGGGGCTGAGGTGGTTCGCGGCCAGGATCAGCGGCCCCCGCCGCAGCGCCTCGGGCACCGTCCCGCTGACCTCGAGGCGGGCCAGGGGGGCGACGACGCCCCGGGCGAGCAGCTGGGCGGCGCGCCAGAGCGCGGGGGGCTGCCAGGTGGTGCGGGCGGTGTCCATCAGCGGTGAATGCTCCCACGCGCCGGGGTGTCGGTGGGGTGGAGGTCGCCACGTCACCCGCCGGGCGACGGCGAGCCCGCCTTGATCGACAATGGCCTCCTGCGGCCCGGCGAGGGTGACCAGGGTCATCGGTCGCGCGGCGAATCGGGGGCCGGGTCGCCGCCGAATCATCTACGACGGGAAGTAGTATTTACTACGTCCCGTAGTACCGACAGCTGGAGGTTCCCGGTGGACGCGTTGGACGTCGCCCGCTGGCAGTTCGGTGTCACCACCGTCTACCACTTCCTCTTCGTACCGTTGACGATCGGCCTGTCCGTGCTGGTCGCCATCCTCCAGACCATGTGGGTCCGTACCGGCAAGGAGCGGTACCTCAAGCTCACCAAGTTCTACGGCAAGCTCTTCCTGATCAACTTCGCGATGGGTGTGGTCACCGGCATCGTGCAGGAGTTCCAGTTCGGCATGAACTGGAGCGACTACTCCCGCTTCGTCGGCGACGTCTTCGGCGCCCCCCTCGCCATCGAGGCGCTGGTCGCCTTCTTCCTCGAGTCCACCTTCCTCGGGCTGTGGATCTTCGGCTGGGACCGGCTGCCCAAGCGCCTGCACCTGGGCGCCATCTGGGCCGCGGCGATCGGCAGCAACCTGTCCGCGTACTTCATCCTCGCCGCGAACTCGTTCATGCAGAACCCGGTCGGCTACCGGATCAACCCCGACACCGGCCGTGCCGAGCTAACCGACTTCGTCGCGATGCTCACCAACAAGGTCGCGCTGGTCACCTACCCACACACCATCGCCGGCGCGTTCCTGGTGGCCGGCTCACTCATCGTCGCCGTGGCCCTGTGGCACCTCATCCGCAACCGGGACACGACCGACACCCCCACCTACCGCTTCGCCGCCAAGTTCGGCTCCTGGGTCACCCTGATCGCCGCCGCCGGCGTGCTCATCACCGGCGACACCCAAGGCAAGATCATGACCGAGGTGCAGCCGATGAAGATGGCCGCCGCCGAGGGCCTCTACAGCACCGAGAGCCCCGCCTCGTTCTCCGTACTCACCGTCGGCAGCCTCGACGGCAGCCGCGAACTCTTCGCCATCAAGATCCCGTACCTGCTCTCCTACCTCGGCACCGGCGACCTCAACGGCACCGTGCACGGCATCGACGACCTGCAGGCCCAGTACGCCAGCCAGTACGGCCCCGGCAACTACGCGCCCATCATCCCGGTCACCTACTGGAGCTTCCGCTTCATGATCGCCTTCGGGATGACGGCGGCCGCGATCGCCCTGCTGGTGCTCTGGACCCACCGCAAGGGCCGCGCCCCGCGCAGCAAGTGGCTGCTGCGCGCCGGACTGCTCATGCCGCTGCTGCCACTGGCCGCGAACGCCTTCGGCTGGATCTTCACGGAGATGGGCCGCCAGCCGTGGATCGTCTTCGGCGAGATGCTCACCCGCGACGGGGTGTCCCGAAGCGTGTCACTGACCGAGGTGCTCACCTCGTTCACCGCGTTCACCCTGATCTACGCCACCCTCGCCGTGGTCGAGTTCCGACTACTCGTGCGCTACGCCAAGGCCGGCGTCCCCGACCTCACCGAGCAACCCGAGAACGACGACAGCCACGACGACGCCGAGCGCCCGCTCGCGTTCGCCTACTGACCCGGGGAGCGCACCATGGAACTCACCACCATCTGGTTCCTGCTCATCGCCGTGCTCTTCACCGGCTACTTCATCCTGGAGGGCTTCGACTTCGGCGTCGGCATGCTGCTGCCCGTCCTCGGCCGCGACGACCGGGAACGCCGCGTGCTGATCAACACCATCGGCCCGGTCTGGGACGGCAACGAGGTCTGGCTGATCACCGCCGGCGGCGCCATGTTCGCCGCCTTCCCCGAGTGGTACGCCACCATGTTCTCCGGCTTCTACCTGCCGCTGCTGCTGATCCTGCTCGCCCTGATCGCCCGCGGCGTCGCCTTCGAGTACCGGCACAAGCGCCCCGAGCCGTCCTGGAAGCGCCGCTGGGACGCGGCGATCTTCTTCGGCTCACTGGTGCCGGCGCTGCTGTGGGGGGTGGCGTTCGCCAACATCCTGCGCGGCGTACCGCTCTCGGCCGACCACGAGTACGTCGGCGGTCTGCTCGACCTGCTCAACCCGTACGCCCTGCTCGGCGGCGTGACCACCGCCGCGCTCTTCCTCACCCACGGGGCGGTCTTCGTCGCGCTGAAGACCGTCGGCGACATCCGCGAACGCGCCGGGAAGCTCGCCGTGCGGGTGGGCGTCGGCGCGGCCGTGCTGGCGGTGGCGTTCCTGGCCTGGACGCTGAACATCCGCTCCAGCACCACCGCCGTCGCGCTCGCCGCCGCCGCGGCGCTCGCGCTGCTCGGCGGGCTCGCCGCCGCCCGGGCACGGCGGGAGGGCTGGGCGTTCGCCGGCACCGCGGCGGCGATCGGCCTGGCCGTGGCGACCCTCTTCGCGGCGCTCTTCCCGAACGTGCTGCCCTCCACCCTGGACGCGGCCGGCACGCTGACCGCCACCAACGCCGCCTCCACCCCCTACACCCTGAAGATCATGAGCTGGATCGCGGTGGTCTTCACCCCGATCGTGATGGCCTACCAGGGCTGGACGTACTGGGTGTTCCGCAAGCGCATCGGCGTGGCGCACATCCCGCAGCACTGACCACCGCCGGCCCGCCCGTTCCCCGGGGCGGGCCGGCGGTTCCTGCAGCCAGTGCGGTGTCCAGGAACGTTGGCGGTGTCGCGGCGAGGTCCAGGCGGCGGTCCGGCAAGGCGGAGCCTGACCTGGATACCGGTGTTGTATCCAGGTCAGGCTCCAACGCGGCCGGTCGTCGTCTGGGCCCGGCGCGGCCCGGTGAACGTTCCTGGACACCGCACTAAGGTGAGCCGGTGACCGGTGAGCCCTGGACCCGCCTGCTCGAAAGCGCGTCGCCGATCGTCGGCGCGCCGATGGCCGGCGGAGCCAGCACCCCCGCCCTGATCCGGGCCGTCACCGCGGCCGGCGGCTTCGGTTTCCTCCCGGCCGGCTACAAGACCACCGAGGCGCTCGCCGCCGACCTGGCGGCCACCGACACACCGTGCGGGGTGAACCTCTTCGTGCCCGGGCCACCCGAGATCGACGAGACCGCCTTCCGCGAGTACGCCCGGCGCATCGCCGCCGAAGGTGAGCCGTACGGCCTCGACCTCGCCGACGCGCCGCTCATCCACGACGACGACCACTGGTCCGACAAGATCGACCTACTGGTGCGGCAGCCGGTGCCGGTGGTCAGCTTCACGTTCGGGCTGCCCGACCCGGCTGCGCTGGCCGCGCTGCGTCGCGCCGGCACCCGGACGCTGGTCACCGTCACCTCCGTGGCCGAGGCGCGCGCCGCCCGCGACCTCGACGTCGACGGGCTCATCGCGCAGGGCACCGAGGCCGGCGGGCACAGCGGCGTCCACGACCCCCGCCGGCCGGCCGCGTCGACCTCCACCCGGCCGCTGGTCGCCGACGTGGTCGCCGCCACCGGTCTGCCGGTCCTCGCGGCCGGCGGGGTGGCCGGCCCGGACGACGTCCGCGACCTGATCGAAGCGGGCGCCAGCGCCGTGGTCGTGGGGACCCTGCTGCTGCGCACCGACGAGAGCGGCGCGAACCGGACCCACCGCGACGCCCTCGCCGACCCGGCCCGCACCAGCACCGTCGTCACCCGCGCCTTCACCGGCCGGCCCGCCCGAGGGCTGCGCAACACGTTCATCGACCGGTACGAGGCGGCCGCGCCGCTCGGCTACCCCGAACTGCACCACCTCACCCGGGGCCTGCGCGCGGCGGCCGCCGCCGCGGGACAGCCGGACCGGGTGCACCTGTGGGCCGGCACCGGCTACCGCAGCGCCACCACCGGCCCCGCGGCCGACGTGATCGACCGCCTCACCGCCGCGCTCTGACCCGCCCGCCCTCCGCCCGCGCGGGTCTGCGGCCGGCGAATCCCGACCCTCCTGCCGCCCTCCAGCCGTTCGGCGGCTGATCCGTCGCTTGCCGCACGGCAGCCGCGACGTTATCACCCGATATATACCCGTTCTCACCTACGCTGGGTGTCACGGAGTTGACAGGGATGATCTGGGCACAACCAGCCGGTGAGCAGAGAGGCGTTTGCGACTGCCCGCCCGCGAGCAGTTGCAGCCCGCCGTCTCGCACGGGACGAACGCATTCAAGATCAAGCTGGCCCGCCGAACGATCGTTCGGGCGCTGGAGACCGTCACCGAGGACGGGTTTGCAGCGGCCCGGCCACATCGGCGGCCAGGTCGGCGCGGGAGAGGGAGGGCGGGATGAGTCCGGCGATCGGTGCCACGCTCAACCGGGTCGACGGTCGGGCCAAGGTCAGCGGTTCGGCGCGCTACACCGCGGAGATCTCACTGCCCGGACTCGCGCACGCTGTGCTGGTCGGGGCCCGGATCGCCAACGGACGGGTCACCCGGATCGACACCGACGCGGCTGTCGGGGCCGCCGGCGTGATCGCCGTGCTGACGCACCTCGACCTGCCCAAGGTCGCGACGCAGCCGAGGCTGTTGCCGTCGCTGTTCGGGCTGGCGGCGCCGGGAGAGAGCTTCTTCCCGATGCAGGACGACGCGGTCCACTACGCGGGGCAGCCGGTCGCCATCGTCCTCGCAAACACGGTCGAACGCGCCGAGCACGCGGCCAGCCTGCTCCGCATCGACTACGCGGAGACGCCGGCCAGCACCGTGCTCGACCAGGTGCGGGAGCAGGCGTACGAGCCGGAAAAAATCTTCGGCGGGCTGGTCCCCGGCCGGAACACCCGCGGCGACGTCGCGGCGGGGCTCCGCGAGGCGGATGTCCAGATCGACCAGACCTACCGCTTCGCCGCCAACCACCAGAACCCGATAGAGGCGTCGGCCACGACCGCCGTGTGGGACGACGTCGGGCGGGTGACACTCTACGACTCGACCCAGGGGCCGACCGCCACCCAGCTCACCGTCGCCACGCTGCTGGGCCTGTCCCCGACCGAGATCAAGGTGATCAGCGAGTTCGTCGGCGGCAGTTTCGGATCCAAGGCGATGGTCTGGCCGCACGCCACGCTGGCGGCGATGGCCGCCCGTCAGATCGGCCGGCCGGTACGGCTCGCGCTCAACCGGGAGCAGATGTTCCATTCCTGCGGCCACCGGGAGGAGCAGGAGCAGCGGATCACCCTCGGTGCCCGGTCGGACGGGCGGCTGCTCGCGTTGCGTCACCACAAACTGGCCATCACCTCGCCCTTCGACGACTGGGCCGAGACGTCGCTGGAATCGCCCGCGATCCTCTATCCGATCCCGAACTACGAGGGCATCTACCGGCTGGCCCGAGGCAACACCATCACACCGACCTTCGTGCGCGGCCCCGGCGAGGCGACCGGAATGTTCGCGCTGGAGAGCGCGATGGACGAACTCGCCCAGCAGCTCGGGATCGACCCGCTCGAGCTGCGCCTGCGCAACCTCGCCGACGTCGACCCGTCCACCGGCCACCCCTGGTCGAGCAACGGGCTGCGGGAGTGCTACCAGCGCGGCGCAGAACTGTTCGGCTGGTCACGACGAGACCACGCCCCGGGTACCCGGCGCGACGGCCACCTGCTGATCGGCACCGGAATGGCCGCCGCCGCGTACCCCCACGTGGCGCCGCCCAGCCCGCAACGCGCCCGGGCCCGGCTCTACAGCGACGGCAGTGCGTTGATCGAGGCGGGTGTCTCCGAGTTCGGCACCGGCGTGATCACCGCGATGACGCAGGTCGGCGCCGACGGCCTCGGGCTGCCGGTGGACCGGGTTCGGTTCGTGGGCGGCAGCAGCGAGATGCCCAACATCGCTGCCGCGGTGGGGTCGGCCGGCGCCGGTGCCGTCAGTGCCGCGGTCCACCTCGCCGCCACGACGCTGCGCGACCAGCTCATCGCCCAGGCGGTCGGCGACGAGAAGTCCCCGTTGCACGGGGCGCATCCTGACGCGGTCACGGTCGAGGACGGCCGGATGCGGCTGCGCGACCGCCCCGACGTCGGCGAGAGCTACGCCGAGATACTGGGCCGCACGTTCACGCCCGATACGGAGGCGATCGGCGTCTGGATGCCGCCGCCGCCGGACCCCGGATACGGCATGCACACTTTCGGTGCGCAGTTCGCCGAGGTCTCCGTGGACGCCGACCTCGGTCTTGTCCGGGTGCGCCGCATGGTCGGGGTCTTCGCTCCTGGCCGGGTCCTCAACCGCAAGACCGCGCACAGCCAGCTGATGGGCGGGATGCTCTGGGGGCTCAGCCAGGCGTTGCTTGAGGCGACGCACATGGATCCGCGTCTCGGCCGCTGGGCCAACCCCAGCTTCAACGACTATCTGGTGCCGGTCAACGCCGACGCGCCCGACGTCGTCGTGGACACCGTCGAGGTGACCGACACGGTGGTCAACCCCCTCGGCGTCAAGGGCGTGGGGGAGATCGGCATCGTCGGTGCCGCCGCGGCGATCGCCAACGCCGTGTACCACGCCACCGGTCGCCGGGTACGCGAGCTGCCGATCACCCTCGAAGATCTCCTCTGACAGACGCAGGCGCCCGGCGGGTCACGGCCGCCCCGGCGCTGGAGACCGCCGCCCTGTCCGCTGATCCGGTGTCGACCCAGGAGAGGGGACGACGGCGATGCGACGGGCACTCGTGCTTGCCGGTGGCGGAGTCGCGGCCATCGCCTGGGAGCTCGGCGTACTGCTCGGCGTTCGGGACGAGGCGCCCAGGCTGGATCCGGACCTGCTGGCCGCAGACGTCATCGTGGGCACCTCCGCCGGGTCCACCGTCGCGGCACAGATCACCAGCGGCGTCGATCTCGCGGCGCTCTACGACCGTCAGCACAGCGAGACGTCCAGCGAGGTCGCGGTGGACGTCGACCTCACGGAGCTGCTCGCGCGGTTCGCGTCGGCGACGGCCGGGGCCAACTCGGCGCCGGAGGCCCGCCGGCGGATCGGCGCGCTGGCCCTGGCCACGCCGACCATCGACGAACCGGTGCGCCGGGCGGCCATCGCGGGCCAACTGCCGTCGCACGTCTGGCCCGACCGACCGGTGCTGGTACCGGCCGTCGACGCCGAGACCGGCGACGTGTCGCTCTTCACCCGTGAGTCCGGCGTGGACCTGGTCGACGCGGTCACCGCGAGCTGTGCCGTGCCGGGAGTGTGGCCACCCGCCACGATCAACGGACGCCGGTACGTCGACGGCAGTGTCCGTTCCGGCAGCAACGCCGACCTCGCGGCCGGCTGCGACCGGGTGCTGGTGCTCACCCCGACGCTGCCCGACGCACCGCAACTTCGGGGCAGCCTCACCGCCGAGATCGAGCGGCTGAACCCGGCGCAGGTACTGGTCTTGTACGCCGACGAGCCGTCGCTCACGGCGTTCGGCACGAACCTGCTCTCCCCGGCCACCCGGCGCCCCGCCGCGCGGGCCGGACGGGCGGTCGGCCGGGACTACGCCGCCGAGGTCACCCGCTTCTGGGCCTGACCGTCGCGCGCAGCTGCGGGTGTACCCGGGAGGACACTCCCCGGGCACCCGCGGCCGCGCCGACCACGTCGCTCAGTTCGCCTCGCGCAGGTCCGCCAACCGGGCCTCGATCTCCGCCAGCTCGGCGCGCAGCTTCTCCGCCTGCTGCTCCGCCTCGGCGCGCTCGGCCGCGAGGATCTGCTCGACCGCCTCGTGCACCCCCGGCACGTCGACCAGCGCCACCATCCGCAACGCCTCCGCCGGCTTCACCACGTACGGCTTGGCCAGCGCCTTGCTGCCCTGCTGCGCCGCCACCGTCCACTCGCCGTCGGCGTAGGCGAGCGTCACCGTCAACCCGGCCGGCCCCTTCGGCTTCGCCACCTTCGTCGCCCGCCGTGCCGGCTTGGCCGCCTCGACCGTCTCCACCCTCGACTCCTCACGTGGCGCCGGTCGCGGCGCCGGCACCCGGTCCAACACGAACTCCGGCTCCGCCGGCGCGGCGGCCGGCTCCGGTTCCGGCTGCGGTTCCGGCTGCGGCTCGACCGTCTTGCGCCCCGCGCCGCGCGGCGCCACCGCCACGTCGGCGGGGGAGAAGGGCAGCTCGTCGCGGCCGAACCGGACGACGACGAACTCGTCCGACTCGGCCGGATCGGTCAGCTCCACCACCTGACCGACCTGCCCGGCGATCTGCCCCGCCGCGGCGGTGAACACCACCTTCGGCTTACGGCCCGCCGCCAACGCCTCCCGGAAGGCGCGTACGTCGTCTTCGGACAACCCCTGGTCAGCGGCACCCATCAGCAACCTCTCCCGTACACCTGTTTGATTCCTGCCTTGATACCAGCCCGCTCTGACAGCGCGAACAGAGGGGACCCACCCGCCCGGGTCGCCTCCACTGTGGACCATGATGATCCGCCCGCTTCGCGGGCCCGCCGTCCCCGCCGAGACCCGCCGTCGGTGGCGTCACCGCACGTCGCGCCGAGGCGCGCCGCGCTCGCCCGAGCCCGTCCGGTCGCGGGCGGGTCAGTCCCGCCAGACGGCCGCCACCTCACCGGCCACCGCGTCGGCCTGAGCCCGGCCGGCCCGCGCCGCCCCGGCCCGGCGCGCCGGATCCAGCACGTTACGTCCGATCGCGGCCCGCGCCGCCGCGTCCGGCGACACCACGGCCACCCGCGCGCCCTGCGCCCGCAGCGCCGCCACCTGCGCCGCCAGGCGCGGCATCGGACCGAACGCCGCCGTCGTCGGCGCCAGCACCACCACCCGCCGCGCCCCCACCGCCAGGTCCGCGTTCACCGGTGACCGCATCCCACCGTCGACATAGCGCCGGTCGCCGATCGTCACCGCGGGCCACACCCCGGGCACCGCGCAGCTGGCACCCACCGCGTCCACCAGCGACACCCCGGAGTCGGCGTCGAAGACCACGAACGCACCCGAGCCGGCGTCCACCGCCGTCACCAGCAGCCGCCGCGACGGCCACTCCCGCACCGGCAGCCGAGACTCGATCACCGCACGCCGGGACGCCTCCGACGGGACCCGCGCGGCCAGCGCCATCGCCCCGATCCGCGCCCGCGCCCGCACCGCGTCGCGGGTACGCGCGCCGGCCCACGCCAGCCGCAGCACCGCCGCCGGCCCGAACCGCGCCGCCACCTCACCCCGCGCCGCGGCGAGCTGCGCCGCGTACGACTCCTGCACCGGCCGGCCCGAGCGCAGCTGCGCGCCGACCACCGACCCCGCCGACGTGCCCACCACGAGATCCGCCTCCGACAGCGGCACCCCGTGCTGCGCCAGCCCGGCCAGCAGCCCCCACTCCCAGGCCACCCCGGTCACCCCGCCGCCGCCCAGCACCAGCGCCCGTTCCATGTGATCATCCCCTCCGTACCGTCCCGCGCCGGCCACGGTAGCGTCGCAGACACCACTGCCGGCAGGGGAGGAACGTTGAACCCGGTCACTGTCATCACCGGCGGCAGCCGCGGTATCGGCGCCGCCACCGCCCGTCGCCTCGCCCTCGCCGGTCACGACATCGCCTTCGCCTACCGGCGTGACCACGACGCGGCGGCCGCCGTCCTCGCCGACATCGAGGCCGCCGGCCGGCGGGGCGTCGCCGTGCCCGCCGACACCACCGACGCCGACCAGGTCACCGCGCTCTTCGACGCCGCGGCCGCCCTCGGTGAGCTCAGCGGGCTGGTGAACAACGCCGGTGTGACCAGCCCGATCGGCCCCTTCGTCGACCTCGACCCCGCCGACCTGCGGCGCGTCGTCGACGTCAACCTCATCGGGTACGTGCTCTGCGCCCAGCAGGCGGCCCGCCGGATGGGCCCCGGAGGCGCCGTCGTCAACGTCTCCTCCGCGGCGGCCACCCTCGGCAGCCCGAACGAGTACATCCACTACGCGGCGGTCAAAGCCGCCACCGACACCTTCACCGTCGGGTTGGCCAAGGAGCTCGCCCCCCGCCGGATCCGGGTCAACGCCGTCGCCCCCGGCATCATCCGCACCGACATCCACACCATCTCCGGGGTGCCCGACCGCGCCGAACGTGCCGCCGGTCGGATCCCGCTGGGCCGTGCGGGGGAACCCGACGAGGTGGCCGCCGCCATCGCCTGGCTGCTCGGCCCCGACGCCTCGTACACCACCGGCACGGTGATCCGGGTCTCCGGCGGCCTCTGACCTCGCCCGCCACCACGGGTGGCCCGGGACCGCCCGGCCCCGGACCACCCGTGCGGTCAACTCGTGAACAACTTCGCGGCGGTGATCACCGTCTGCGCGACCCCGTACCCGAGCAGCACCGACACCACCAGCCAGGAGATCCACAGCCGGGCCCGCTGCCCGTGCCCACCGACCTCGTTCATCGCGTGCCACTCCTCTCCGCAACCGCCTGCGCGTCCTGGTCCGGGCCCGCATCCGGGTCCGCTCGTTCGTGGAACCGCTCCGGCACCGGCCGGACCAGCAGGTTCGCGACGAACCCGACGGCCAGCACCCCGACCATCGTGAACAGCGCCGGCCGGTACGCCGCCGCCGTCAACGTGCCCGGCTCGCCCTGCGCGTCGAGGAACCCGTTGACGATCAACGGGCCGGCGACGCCCGCCGCCGACCACGCCGTCAACAGCCGGCCGTGGATGGCGCCCACCTGGAACGTGCCGAACAGGTCACGCAGGTACGCCGGCACGGTGGCGAACCCACCGCCGTAGAACGACAGGATCACGCACGCCAGCAGCACGAACAGCGCCGTCGCCGCGTGCCCCACCACGGCCAGCAGCGTGTACAGCACCATGCCGACCCCCAGGTACAGCAGGTAGATCGGCCGGCGGCCGATCACGTCCGACGTGGAGGACCAGACGAACCGACCCGCCATGTTGAACAGCGACAGCAGACCCACGAAGCCACCCGCCGCGGCGACCGACACCGAGGAGACGCCGCCGTCGCGGAAGAAGTCCTGGATCATCGGGCTAGCCTGCTCGAGGATGCCGATCCCGGCGGTCACATTGCAGAACAACACCACCCACAGCAGCCAGAACGACCTGGTCTTCACCGCGTTCGCCGCGGAGACGTTCGCCGTGGTCACCAGCGGCTTCGCCGCCACCTTCGCCGGGTCGAACCCGGCCGGACGCCACTGCGGCGCCGGCACCCGCACGTTGAACACCCCGAACATCATGATCAGGAAGTAGCCGACGCCGAGCGTGACGAAGAGCCACACCAGCGCGGCCCCGGACGCCGTCGACCCCGCGTTCGACGGGTCGTAACCGCTGTCGTAGAACGACAGCAGCTGCCGGGACAGGGGAGAGGCCACCATCGCCCCGCCACCGAAACCCATGATCGCCAGACCGGTCGCCAGACCCGGCCGGTCCGGGAACCACTTGATCAGCGTGGAGACCGGGGAGATGTAGCCGATGCCCAGACCGATGCCGCCCAGCAGCCCGTACCCCAGGTACAGCAGCCACAACTGCCGTGTCGCGATCCCCAGCGAACCGACCAGGAAGCCGGCCGCCCAGAAGCACGCCGAGACGAACATCGCCTTGCGGGGGCCGTTCGCCTCCACCCACGTGCCCGCCACCGCGGCGGACAGACCCAGCATCACGATCGCGATGCTGAAGATGACCCCGATCGCGGTCTGACTGGTGTCGAAGTGCGCGATGAGGGAGTTCTTGTACACGCTTGTCGCGTAGACCTGCCCGATACAGAGATGGATCGCCAGCGCCGCCGGTGGTATCAGCCAGCGGCTGTAACCCGGCGGCGCGACGGTGTGCCGACGATCGAGTGCGGAGAGCATGCCGCAGCGTCCCTTCGGAAGAAGATGAGATCGCTTCCCTTCATCCCCCCGACCACCGTCCACGGGAAACCGATCATCGCCGGGCGGTCGCTGCGGTGAGCCGAACGGTCGACACACCGGACACCGCCACCCCGGCGACCCTCACTCCACGTCCGTCCACCCGGCCCCGAGCCGTGCCACGATGACGAGCGTGAGCATGCTCTTCGGTCAGGTCGCCGACACCTACGACGACGTACGCCCGGAATACCCCGACGGCATCGCCGAGGTGATCCGCGACTACCACGGCGGCGTCCCGCGGCGCATCGTCGAGGTCGGCGCCGGCACCGGCAAGGGCACCCGCGTCCTGCTCCGCCTCGGCGCGCCGGTCACCTGCCTCGAACCCGACCCGCGAATGGCCGCCCTGCTCACCGCGAACCGGCCCGAGGTGACCGTCCGCGCCGAGACGTTCGAACAGTGGAGAGCACCCGACGGCGGCGTGCCGCTGATCGCCGCCGCCCTCGCCTGGCACTGGCTCGACCCCGCCACCCGCAACCGGCGAGCGCACGACGCGCTCACCCCCGGCGGCACGCTCGCCGTCTTCGCCCACAAGTACGGCTACGCCGACCCCGTCCAGTCCCGCGCCATCGACGCCGCCCTGCACGCCATCGACCCCGACGTCAAGGACCGGCCCGCCGGCTGGTTCCACCTCGACATCACCGCCAGCGGCCTCTTCACCGACGTACGATCCGACACCGTCGACCGGGACCTGGCCCTCTCCACCGACCGCTACCTGGACCTGGTGCGAACCTTCGGTCCGTTCCGCCAGCACCCCGTCGACCAGCAGGAGCGAGCGCTCACCGCCGTGCGCTCCCTCGTGGACGGCTTCGGCGGTCGCATCGTCCTGCGGCTACGCACCAGCCTGGTACTGGCCCGCCGTCCCCACGACGCCACCCCCGCGACACCACCGAGCCCGCCGGAACAGCGGGGGAGCAACACACGATAAGGAAGGTTTACAGTCCACGGCGGACCCCGGTAGCGTGCGAATCCGATCGATGACCACCGATCACGACGAGCACCAGGAGGTGTCCGTGCGCCACCGCCACACCCTCACCCGGCTCCTCGCCGCAACCGCCCTCGCCCTACCACTGGCCCTGCCCGCAACCCCCGCAGCCGCCGCACCCACCGCGACACCCAGCCGCCAACTCGACGACGTGATCCCCGCACCCGTCGAAACCCGCCCCGACCCCCGAGGCACCTTCACCCTCAGCCCGCTGACCGTCATCCGCACCACACCCCACTCGGCCGCCGCCCGTCAGATCGGCAGACAACTCGCCGACACCCTGCGCCCCGCCACCGGCTACCCGCTGCCCGTCCTGCCTGTCCCCGCCACCCCGCTGCCCGAAATCGCCCTGCTCATCGGCGGTGCCGGCAGCCGCGTCGGCCAGGAGGGCTACCAACTCGACGTCACCCGCCACCGGGTGACCATCCGCGCCAACACCCCCGCCGGCCTCTTCGCCGGCACCCAGACCCTGCGCCAACTGCTCCCCGCCCAGATCGAGGCCGCCCAGCGGCAACGCACCACCTGGGCCGTACCCGGCGGACGCATCATCGACTACCCCCGCTTCGCCTACCGCGGCGCCATGCTCGACCTCGCCCGGCACTTCCACACCGTCCCCGAGATCAAGACCTACATCGACCTGCTCAGCCAGTACAAAATCAACTACCTGCACCTGCACCTCAGCGACGACCAGGGCTGGCGCATCCAGATCGACTCCTGGCCGAGACTCACCACGGTCGGCGGCGGCCCTGGCACCGGCGTCGACGGCGTCGGCCCCGGCTACCTCACCAAGGACGACTACAAAGCCGTCACCGCCTACGCCGCCGCCCGGCAGATCACCATCGTCCCCGAGATCGACATGCCCGGGCACACCAACGCCGCCCAGTCCACCTACGCCGAACTGAACTGCGACGGCGTCGCACCGCCACCCCGCACCGACATCGCCGTCGGCTACAGCTCACTCTGCATCGACGACGAACTCACCTACCGCTTCGTCGAAGACGTCATCCGCGAACTCGCCGAGATCACCCCCGGCCCGTACCTGCACGTCGGCGGCGACGAGGCCCACGCCACCACCGACGAGGAGTACGCCACCTTCATGCGGCGCGTACTGCCCCTCGTCAACAAGTACGGCAAACGCGCCTACGGCTGGAACGAGGTCATGCAGGTCGACCCGGCCAGCGACGTCATCGCCCAGTACTGGGGCACCGGCACCACCAACGCCGACCTCGCCGAGGCCGTCGCCCGCGGCAACAAGGTCGTCATGTCACCCGCCAACAAGGCCTACCTCGACATGAAGTACGACCGCAACACCCCGCTCGGCCTCTCCTGGGCCGCCTACATCGAGGTACGCGACGCCTACGACTGGGACCCCGCCCAACGCGTCACCGGCGTCGGTGAGGACGCCCTCCTCGGCGTCGAAGCGCCACTGTGGTCGGAGACCCTGCGCAGCATCGACGACATCGAGTACATGGCCTTCCCGCGGCTACCCGCCATCGCCGAACTCGGCTGGTCGACCGCCGCGAGCCACGACTGGGAGTCCTTCCGCGCCCGACTCGGCGAACAGGCCCCCCGCTGGCGCCTGCAACAGGTCAACTACTACCCGTCCCCGCAGGTGACCTGGTCCTGACCCCACCCACCGCCGCAACGACGGGCGGCCCCCAGGCCCACCGGCCCGGGGGCCGCCCAGCACACTCGCTCAGCAGCCCGTCCATCGCACCGCGGTGACCCGCCCGTCGTTGCGGAAACCCACCACCGTGCCGTCGTCGGCGATCGCCCGCGCACCCACCCCGCGCGCCCCGTCCCGCGGCAACTCCCGGGCCGCAGTGCCCCGCACCACCCAACCCGCGCCGACCGCCACCCCCCGCGCGTTGACGTCGTCGAGCAGCAGAACCTGCCGGGCCAGCGCCGTGTACGTGCCCGTACGCAGGTCCCACCGCACCGCGAACTGGTCACCGTCGACCAGGTCCACCCGGCCGACCGCCCACCGCCCCTCGGCCGCGTCCACCTGCACCGAACGGGCCTGCGGCACACTCAACGCGCCGTAGCCGCCCCCGGGACGCCGCACCCAACCCGTCCAGTCGACCGGGCCGCCCGCCGTACCGACGATGCTGCCGTTGCCGGTGATCCCCGCCGCCATCGCTCCCGCCGGCGCGTCCAGCCGCTCGATCGTCCCCGGCCGCGCCACCGGCCACCGCACCGCGAACGTCGCCTCCGTGGCGCTGTCATAGCCGTAACCCACCACGTCGCCCCGCGCGTTCACCGCGGTAACGAAGACCCCGCCCGGCAACGTCGGCAGCCGGGTGAAGACCCCGTTCCGGTACGTCCACGGCTGGCTCCGGCCCTCCTCCTGCCCGTTGCCGACGACCAGGCCGCGGGAGTTCACGTCCACGACACCCTCACCGAACGGGGACGTGACCGCGCTCAACCGGCCCCGGTCCCAGACCAGCACGACCGACTCGGTGCCCTCCGCTGTCGCCCGCAGACCCCCACCGGCGACGTACCGGCCGCTGCGGTCCACCGCGTACGCCTCGGTGCGCACCAAATCGGCTGGCACCGGCAGCGACTGGATCGTGCAGGGCAGGGTCGGACGGCCGAAGGCGCCGGCCGGGGACGCCGACGCGACGGACACAGCGGCGAGTAGACCGGCGACACCAGCCGCCAGCCGAGCGCGTTCGACGAAACGAGGCATCGATCCTCCAGAGTCCAGGGGTGGGCCCGATGCTCCCACCAGAGGCCCACCCCACGCGCCGGTAGCCGACTGTCGGATCTCGGACGCAACCAGGAGCATCGCGTCAGGCCGCACCGCTCGCCCGGGGGCCGCCCTCGTCGGTGACGATGGTGCGCCGAGCGTGCCGGACGCCCGGCGCACCTTTCCGCTTAAGCCGCTGGCTGGCGACCTACGGCTCCCTGAACGCTCAGCAGCCGGTCCAGCGGACCGGCGTGACCTGACCGTAGGAGTTGCGGAAGCCGACGATGGACCCGTTGTCCGCGATCGCCCGGGTGCCGACGCTCGTCCTCTCCCCGCTGCCCGGCAACACCCGGGAGGTGGCGCCCACGCTGACGCGGTCGCTGCCGACGGCCACCCCGCGGGCGTTCACATCCTCAAGCCACGGCAACTCCGCCGAGAGTTCGCTGTACGACCCGTCCCGGAGGTTCCATCGGATATTGGCCGGGCTCATGCCGCCAAGGTCGGCCTGCCCGACAGCCCACTGACCCGCGGCAGCGGCGGCGAACGCGATCCGGGCACCCGGCACGGTCAGCGGCTCGACCGTGCCATCGGGCCGCCGGAGCCAGGTGGTCCACTCGTCGAAGGCCCCCGCAGTGCCCACGACGGTGCCGTCGTCGTTGATTCCCTCCGCCACCGCATCGGCGGGTGCATCGAGCACCTCCACGGTGCCAGGCCGGGCCGCCGGCCACAGCAACGCGACGGTCCCTCCCGTCTGCGGGTCCTGGCCGGTGCCGACGATGTCGCCCGCCCGGTTGATCGCGCTGACCCGGGCACCGCCCGTCGAGGGCAGCGGCAGCGGCTCGACCTTCCCACCGCGATACCGCCACGGCAGACCGGTGCCGTCGCCGTAGCCGTTGCCGATCACCACACCACGGGCGTTGACGTCGGCAACGGTGTCGACGATCGGGGACTCCACCGTGGTGAGCTCGCCCCGCATCCAGATCAGCAGCAGCGGCTGACTGCCGGTGTCGGAGACCCGCAGCCCGGAACCGGCGATGAACCGGCCGGTCGGGTCGATCGCGTCCGCCGTGGCCCGGGAAGCGTCGGCGGGGTACGGCAGCGCGCTGATGCCGCAGAGCGCGGTGGCCCCGTGGGACGCGGCTGCGGCAGGCGTGGCGCCGGCGACCGAGGCGGCCAGCAGACCGGCGGCGGCGCCGGCAACGAGAGTACGTCGAGCGATCCTGTTCATTCTGTCTCCCCGTGTGGGTCGGTTGCCCGTTGTGGACATGCCGTTGACACACCCGGAGCCGGCATCTGGTTGCACCTGTCGGTTCCCCGACCCGCCGACGTGGGGGAGAAGCCACCATCCCGGTACGCAGAACGGGCGCGACAGCGCGCGCTCATCCCAGGTCGCGCGGAGTGACCCGGGGTGAGCGCATGCTGTCACCCACCGCCGACGTCAGTTGCCGACGCGGTACCGGCTGGTGATCGCGACCCGGTTGAAGGCGTTCATCACGGTCACCAGCCAGGCGACAGCCGAGACCTGGTCCGCGGTGAGTACGGCCGCAGCCGCGTTGAAATCGTCGTCGCTGACATGGCCCTGCGGCACGAGGGTGATCGCCTCGGCCAGACGCAGAGCGGCCCGGTCGGTCTCGGAGAAGTAGTCGGTCTCCGCCCACGCCGGCAGCACCGCGATCCGGTCAGGGCTCTCACCCTTCTTCAAAGCGGCACGGGTGTGCATGCGCAGGCAGAACGCGCAACCGTTGATCTGGGAGGTGCGCAGTCTCAGCAACTCCACCAGGAGCGGGTCGAGGCCTGCCGCGGCGGCGGCCTCGTCCACCTCCGACGACAGAGCGATGAGGGCCTTGTAGGCCGCCGGGTGCTGCTCGCCGATATTGACACGCTGCATTTCGGTCATGATTCCTTCGATCCGTTCGAGTGATCAGCGCCGCTCGGGCGCCTCTTGGTGGCCCAGAACGCGGCTTGTGCGACGTGACGCCGCCCGCTGCGTGCCCCGCGCTATGGCTTCGAGTCCTCGACCTTGAGCTTGTCCCCGGTGTCGGAGACGAAGACGACCAGGAGCTTGGCCGGCTCGGTCCGGCTGGCGTTCTCGGTGAGGACGTGGTGCGCGCCCGGCCGCTCGAACCAGTTCTCACCCTGCTGGTAGGTGGTCACGGGCTCGTCGTCGAGCTTGCTGCGCACCGTGCCTTCCAGGACGTACGCGTAGACGAACGCGTCGCCGTGCCGGTGCGGCGCCGCGCTCGCGTTCGGCGGAAGTTCGACGACCGCCGAGGTGAACGTCTTGCCCTCCACCCCCGGAAGAGCCTGCTGGAGCAGCGGTTTCAGGGATTCGGCAGGGCGCGCTGACGCCGATGCCGCAGTCGTGGTCGGTCCTCCGGCACGGGCGGGCGGGTCAGAGGCCGAGCAGGCGGTGGCCGTGGTCAGCGCGGCGACAGCCAGCAGACCGGCGGCGACACCGGCGTACCGGCCTCGCACAGTGGTGGCGTGCATACAGGTCCTTAATGGGAGGGGCGACCCGAGCGCCTGGCCGGCTCGCGCGTATTCCTTCGTCGCCCGATTGCGTTCTCATCAGGGAGACGAGGTAGCCCCTCCGGGTGTGACAGCTCAGACGCGCGCGAGTTTGTCCGGGTTCATCACCCGGCGGTACGCGCTGATCAAACCGTCCGTGATCTGCACCGTGTCCACGGACAGGACCCGGCCGTCCCGATGGAACACGAGGGCGAGCTCCCCACCGACCTCGGCGAACTCGATCCGATCCGGGCGCCACAGGCGTCCCGTACGCACCATCACCTCCGCAACGCGCACCCCGCCGCGGATCAGCTTGCGCGCCGCGGACGCCTTACCACCGCCGTCGGTGACATAGACGGCATCCGGATGCAGGAGCCGGACCAGCCCGGCCAGATCCCCGGCCTCGTAGGCGGCCCGGAAGACCCGCAGAACGCGTTCACGTTCCGCCTTCGACGCCCGCGGCGTGGACTGCTTCGCGCTCGCCACCCGCCGCCGGGCCCGGGAGGCGAGCTGCCGGGCACCCGGCACGGAGACGCCCAGCACCTCGGCGATCCGGCCGAACTCCAGACCGAAGACATCGTGCAGGACGAAGGCCACCCGCTCCGGCGGGCTCAGCTCCTCCATGATCAGCAGCATCGCCGAACTGACGGACTCGTCGACCAGTACCGGCTGCGACGCGTCCGGCCCAGTCAGCAGCGGCTCCGGCAACCACGGCCCGACATAGCTCTCCCGGCGCACCCGCGCACTCTTCAGGATGTCGTACGACCGTCGCGCGGCCACCGTCACCAACCAGGCCCGCAGATCACCGACCGCCCCGAGATCCGCCCCGGCCGCCCGCAGCCACACGTCCTGGGTCACGTCCTCGGCGTCGGCGACACTACCCAGCAGCCGGTAGGCCACCCCGAAGACCGCCGGACGGTGCCGCTCCCACTCGCCTCCGAGCGGGTCCGCCTGCTTCGGCCGTCCGGGCCCGTGCCAGTCGTCCATGCAGCTCGCAGCCTCCTCCAACTCCCGAATCCAGCGTAGCCAGCCGAACTCGCGATCTTCGAAGACGGCTCCGCGGGAGCGAGCCCGCCTCCAACCGTCGCCCCCCCCGGCAACTGAAAGGCCACCTCCGGGCAGCGAACGCGGGGGAGAGGTGCTCAACGGAGGCCGGGAAGCAAATCCCGCCCGCCCTGCGGCACGGCCGACTCCATCGATCCGAGTCTGTCCCACCTGGTAGGCGGCGGGCGACGGGGTCGCGTCGCCTCCTTGTCGACCAGCCGCTTGCCCCGCCGTGCTAACTCCGAGACGTAGGCTTTTGGCCCTGTACGCATCGGGTACTGCGGCTGGCCGACTTTCCGAAGGGCTGGTGGTACCAGGTGAGAGCAGTCGTGTACGACCGGTACGGGCCCCCGGACGGGTTGCGGATCGAGAATCTCCCCAAGCCCGTCCCCGCGGCCCGACAGGTGCTCGTCAAGATTGCGGCGACCTCCGTCAATTTGAGCGATTGGGAGACTCTGCAAGGTTCGCCACTGTATTCGCGCATCGGTGGGCTGCGCTCCCCGGCACGCCGGACCCTCGGCTCGGACATCGCCGGATGGGTCGACGCGGTAGGCTCCGCCGTCACTCGGTTCCGACCCGGTGACGAGGTGTACGGCGACAACCTCATGCTCAAGGGCGGTTTCGCCGAGTACGCGATCGCGCCCGAATCGGTCCTGGCCCGCAAGCCCGCCGCCCTGACCTTCGCCGAGGCGTCGGCGATCCCACAGGCGGGCGTGATCGCACAACAGGGCACCGCGGGCGCCGCAGCCGGCAACCGGGTCCTGATCAACGGCGCCGGGGGAGGATCCGGCGCATTCGCGATCCAGCTGGCCAAACGACTCGGCGCCCAGGTGACCGGCGTCGACAACGCGGGCAAGCTCGACTTCATGCGGTCGGTCGGCGCGGACGAGGTGATCGACTACCGCAGCCGGGACTTCACCCGCAGCGGCCCGTACGATCTCATCCTCGATCTGGTCGCGCACCGATCGGTGTTCGCCTACCGCCGGGCACTGGCCCCCGGCGGCCGCTACCGGTGCGTCGGCGGATCGGTCCCGGCGCTGCTGCGCGTCCTGACGATCGGCTCGGTGGCCGGCCGGCTCACCCACCGTCGGCTGGGCGTGCTCGCCGTCCGGGAAGGGCCGACCCACTTCGAACCGGTGGCCGATCTCTGCGTGGCGGGTGACCTCGTCATCCACATCGACCGGGCCTTCACGCTCGACGAGACGCCCGAGGCGCTGGCCCACGTGGGTGAGGGACGCGCCCTTGGAAAGGTCGTCGTAAGCGTCAACTGACCAGCGACCGCAGATTTTCCGCGATCGGCGCCGCGAACAACCGGCTCTGCCGATGAGCGGTTGCGTCGGGAGCGGTCGACCAGCGTGTCGGCGATCAGCTGGCCCTCCAGCGGTGGAACACCGGCGCCAGGTCGACCGGGCTTGCCGCCTGCGCCTCGGCGCGGAAGGCGACCGGCGTCGACACGCCGTACCGGTGGGCCGTCGCGTAGTCGCGCAGGAACGCCAGCCACCTGTCCGGACCCATCGTCCGCTCCAGGTCGTGCATCAGACACGACCCGAGAAGGTAGACGACCAGGCTGTAGCCGCCGTTGGCGTTGAAGTAGTCCATCCCGCTCGTCACCTTCGCGTCCGGCGACGGCCAGAAGGGATCAGCGCACAGCGGGTTCTCGTCGCCGGTCGCCCGTTGTTTCGCGTACTCGGCGATCGCCTCGTCCAGCCACGGGTCGGCGTACTGGTCGTTGCCGACGAGCCCGTACCACCATTGGTGCGCCAACTCGTGCGCGACCGCAGTGCGGGCCGGATAGGTCGCCACGTACGTGGGGTACTCCATGCTCCCCCAGTCGAAGTGTGACGAGACGAGGTCGACTTCCGGGTACGGGTAGCGACCGAACCAGCCGGCGAAGGTGTCCATGTATTCGACCGCTCCGGAGAGCGTGTCGTCCACCTCCGCCGCGCTCACGTCGTCGGCGAACCACAGCCGGACCAGGACACCGTGGCGGGTCAACGCTTCCCGCTTGCCGAACGGGCCGGCGGCGAATGCGAAGTCCCGGACGCGCTTCGCGGCGATCGTGGTGAGGGTGCGGCCGGGTCTCGCGGGCCTGGCGACCGCGGAACCTGTCGCCGGGATCGCGAGCGCGCGCGGGTGGTCGAGGCGCACGGTCCAGTCGGCGGTCAGCGAGAAGTTGCTTTCCCCGCCGGTGCTGTACGAGTCGAGGTGCCAGCCTTTGCCGTCGTGGACGGCCAGGACCGGCAACGCGTGACCGAGCAGATAGTACGGTCCGTTGTGGCCGAAGCGGGCATCCCGATCGGGTACCGCGATATGGAGGTCGAAGCGCACGAGTGCGGGCTGCCCGGGCCGCAGCGGGTGTGCCATCCGCACCGGCAGGGCCGTGCACCCTACGGCCGGATCGCCCGCCGTGCCGCCGGACAGACGGGTGACGCGCACCGCCGGCGCCGCGCAGCCGTCTTCCCCGTTGCCCCACAGGCGAAGCCAGATCGTGTCCAGCACCACGCCGGTGGTGTTGACGAACCGCACGCTCATGCCGCCGTGCCAACTGCCTCCTGTGTCGTCCGCGGTCAGCCGCACGTCGTAGTTGACAAACCCGGGTCCGCGGGACTCCTGCGGGGAAGCCCGCGGTGCCGTCTGAGTCGGCGCTTGAGCCGACGCCGGGCTGGGTGACACCGACGCGGCCGCCGCCCCCACGAGCAGCAAGAGGGTAAGGGCCCGGGAGAGGTGCCGGTCAGAACGCGAGCGACTCAGCAGCGTCAGGCTCGACATCGATTCTCCCCGTGTCGTCGGCAGACTTCGGTCCATTGACGCTCGTTTGCCATCGCCAGGGTGTCCGCCCCCGTCCGATTTTGCGCGCAGCGGCATATCGATGGGGCCGGTGAACATGAGTGTGGACGTGTCGCGGTTCAACTGGAACGTCTCCGACCCTCGAGCGTCACAGGTGACGCCGCCGGTGCCCACCGCGAACGTGCATCCGGCGCCGCTCGGGGGCGGGGATTTTGACCTCGCGCGTGGGCAGGCGAGAGTGCGGCTGCTCTCCAATCAGGAGTACCGATCAGCCGAGGGGGAGGACAGACAATCCATGCCCGACACGGAGCGTAGGGAATAGGGTCCCCGAGCAGCCCGCGGGTCTCCGCCGTGGCTCAGGTAAGTGAGAAGACTCAGGAGATGGCTCAGGATGAATGAGAAGGGCAACAACAACCGTCCACTCGCCGCTCCGGAGGCGCGATCAGGTCCCGGCCCGGACTTGATCGTCCGATTCGATAATGCACATTATGTCAAGTAGTCGGAATTCGACCCTCCCTCAGCAGGGGTCGAGGTGCGCCGCGACGAAGGCGGCGCGCTGTGCCACCGGCCCCGGTGGCACCTCGACCGGTTCGTAGCCGTGCTCGGCGTAGACGCGGGCGTGCAGCCGGCCGAACGCCAGCGCTTCGGGCAGGCTGATCCGCCGGGCGGCCGTACGCGTGACGAAGCCGAGCGACCCGACCAGGAACACCGTGCGCTGGTAGATCCGTTCCCGTTCGGCACGGGCGATCTCCGCGGCCAGCTCCCGGCCGACCGGGTGCCCCAGATGCTCGGCCAGGGCCAGCGTGCACAGCGGCGAGCGATCGTGCACCTGCACCGGGCCTCGCGTCTCGGCGCTGCGGCGTCGGCGCTGCAGCCGGACGACGGCCGCGACGAATTCCGGCTCGGTCCACGGTTGCGCCACCCCGCGGGCCTGCTCCGCGGCGATCACGTCGGTGGCCGCCTCGTCGACGACCGGATAACCGCGCTGCCGCAGGGCGCGCGCGATGCTGGTCTTGCCCGCTCCGGGCGCGCCGGTGAGCACGTATCGCCGCATGGTTCCCTCCCCTGGGTTGTCCGGTAATGCGAAATTCATGCATAATATGCCTTATGCATGACAAGCGGGATGAATCGGTACAGTCCTGGATCGAGGAGTTCCTGACGGCGCGCGCGACCCGCAAGCCCTCCCCCCACACCCTGGCGGCCTACCGGCGGGATCTGCGCAGCGTCGCGGACCTCGCCGGGGAGACCCTCACCCCTCCCCTCCCCCTCGACGACCTGTCGATCGACGCCCTCTCCCCTCGGCTCATGCGGGCCGCGTTCGCCAAGTTCGCCGCCCCGCGTGCCCCCGCCTCCGTCCACCGCGCCTGGTCCACCTGGAACAACTTCTTCGCGTTCCTGGTCGCCGAGGGGGTCGTACCGGGCAACCCGATGCCGGCGGTCGGGCGCCCGCGCGCGCCGCTCCCCCAGCCGAAGCCACTGCGGGGCGAACAGACCCCGGAGGAGCTGCTGGCCGCCGTCGCCGCGGAGGCGGGGCGGCAGCGCGACCCGTGGCCACAGCGGGATCTGGCGGTGCTCGCGTTGGCGCTCTGCGCCGGGCTGCGCCTGTCGGAGCTGCTCGCGCTGCGCGTGGCGTCGGTGACCGGTCGCGACGGCGAGCGGCGCGTCGAGGTGGCGGGCAAGGGCGGGCGGCCGCGCACGGTGCCGATCGAGGACGCCGTGGACCGGGTGCTCGCCGACTATGTGGAGAGTCGCCGACGTCGGTTCGGGGCGCGCACCGCGCGGCCGGATTCGCCGCTGCTGGTGGATCGGCGGGGTGAGCCGCTGCGTCGGGGTGGGCTGCAGTATCTGGTGGAGTCGTGTTATCGGCGGGCGGGCATCACCGACCGGGTTCCGCGCGGGGCGCGGCTGCACGCGTTGCGGCACACCTTCGCGACGCGGTTGGCGGAGGACGGGGCGGGCGCCGCGGAGATCATGCGGTTATTGGGGCACGCGTCGTTGACGGCGTCGCAGACGTACATCGAGGTGACTGCGGGTCAGCAGCGGGCGGCGGTGCGGTCCAACCGTACGA
Organism: Micromonospora musae; assembly: GCF_003626635.1. Taxonomy (GTDB): domain Bacteria; phylum Actinomycetota; class Actinomycetes; order Mycobacteriales; family Micromonosporaceae; genus Micromonospora; species Micromonospora musae. Next base: position 223,161 of record NZ_RAZT01000001.1, read on the forward strand.
ACCGGGCGTTGGCCGGTCTGCTGGGTGAGTCAGTGGGCGCGGTGTCCGCTGCCGTCGGCGGTGGTGGGTAGCGGGCCGAGGACGGCGTTGACGAGGTGGATGCGGGCGCCGGCGGCCAGGTAGTCGGCGCAGACGGCGTCGGCGGTGTCGCCGAAGCGGGTGGTGGCGTCGGCGCGGGTGACGGTGAGGGCGGTGCCGTCGACGGTGGTGGTGGTGCCGGCGGCGGCGAGCTCGTCGAGGCTGTGGGTGCCGGCGATGAGATGCGCCTTGAGCAGGGTGCGCAGCTTGTCGTGGTCCTGGGTCATCAGGGTGTCCCAGGTGTCGTCGGAGAACTTCTTGACGAAGGCGTCGTCGGTGGGGGCGAGCAGGGTGAGGCCGTCCTGGTCGAGGTCGGTGAGCAGTCCGCTGGTGCGTAGGGCGGCCTCGAAGGTGGTGAGGGTGGGCATCCAGGTCAGGGCCTGCTCGACGGGGAGGCCGGCGAGGGCCGTGGGGTTGCCGGGTTCGGTGCCGGTGGGCAGGGCCGCGCAGAGTGGTCCGGTGACGGCGACGGCGGCGGTGGCGGGTGCCGGTTCGGAGTGGTCGGTGCAGGCGGTGGTGGCGAGCAGCAGGGCTGCGGCGAGGAGGGCGCCGGCTCGCCGCGGGGTGCGGGTGCGGGGGTTCGACACGTTGGCTCCTCGGGTGTGGGGGGTGGTGTGCCGGCAGGGCGGTGGCGCGTCCGCCCTGCCGGCACGTTCATCGGGTGGGTGTCACAGGGTGGCGCACTGGCCGGCGCGGGGGCCGGTCACGGTGTTGCGGATGTTGAGGTTGGTCGGTGCGGTGGTGTTGCCGGCGCAGGCCAGCGGGCCGGTGACCCGGGTGCCGGCGAGCAGCGGCTGGTTGGTGGTGCGGTTGGCGGAGAGGTCGACCGGGCCGGTGACGTTGAGGTCGATCAGGGAGATCGCGTCGGTGGTGCCGGTGACCCGGAGCGGGCCGGTGATCTTGCTGTTGGCGAGCAGGACGCCGGCGGCGCTGGTGGCGTTGACCGGTCCGGTGATGGTGGTGTCGGTGGCGACGAGCGTCGCGCCGGGGCGGACGGTGACGGGGCCGGTGACGGTGGCGTCGTCCAGGCAGGCGAAGCCGGTGATCGTGAGCGGCCCGGTGTGGCGGCCGGTGCGGGTCGGGTAGACGCGCTCGCCGTCGACGAGGTTCTCCACGCCGACTGCGTCGAGCAGGAGCGGGATCAGGCCTCGTTCGGGCTGGTTGAGGGGGACGTAGTAGCCGTCGGCGGCCTTGACGACCTTCCAGCCGTGGTCGGCGATGCGCTCGGCGGCGGTGGTGACGGCGCCGGTGGGGCCGTCGGTGCGGGGGCCGTGGTACTGCTCCTCGGTGAGCTTGTAGGCGCAGGGGGCGTTGTCGAGGATGAGGTCGGCCGGCGGGGCGTCGATCGGCGGCGGGCTGCTGCCGGGGTGCGGGGCCGGGTGGGCGGCGATGGGTCGGGAGCCGCGGAAGACGAGGCGGCCGGTGTTGGCGGCCTGGAAGGTGATGGCGTCGGCGCGGGCCTGGGTGATGTCGGTCAGCTTGGCGCGGTGGTAGTCGAGGAACTGCTGGAAGGTCCAGAGGGCGGAGAAGGTCTTGCGGCGGCGGTTGTTGGCCGCGTTGCCCTCGTCGGGGCGGGTCTGTCCGCCGGAGCTGCGCAGTTCGAGCAGCGAGTTGACGACGTTCTTGAGGCCGAGGGTGTTGCGGAGGATGGTTTCCTCGCCGAGGCCGACGTTGCCGCCGCCGTCGCAGCCGTAGGGGCAGGGCCACCAGCCGGCTTCGGCGCCTTCGCGGTACATGTGGCCTTCGATCATGTCCATGGACTCGTCGAAGATGGGCTGGGCGACGTTCTGGTGGCGCGGGGGCAGCATGGGCAGGTCGCCGGCGCGGGAGTTGCCGTACTCGTGGCCGTCGTAGCCGGCGACGGGCCGGTAGTCGCGGACCATCTTGACGTACGCGGCGGTCTCCGGCTGGCGGATGAGCGAGTAGTCGCGGTTGAGGTCCTGGCCGGTGGAGTTGCCGCGGGTGTTGGCGGCGCGGCCGTCACCGTTGATGGTGGGGACGATCAGGACGGTGGTGTGGCTGAGCAGGTCGGTGACGCGCGGGTCGGTGCTGAAGGCGAGTTGCCGGGCCATGATGAGGCAGGCTTCGCGGTCGCCGGGCTCGTTGCCGTGGACGTTGCAGTTGATGGCCGCGGGTGAGGTGGCGGCGACGGCTTCCGGGGTGGCCGCGGGGGCCGGGTAGCCGATGACGAACATGTTGATCGGCCGGTTCTGGATGGTGCGGCCGATCTCGACGACGCGGACCCGGTCGCTGAGTTCGTCGATGGCGGCGGTGTAGGCGTACTCGTCGGTGTCGCTGGTGTACTGGGCGCCGTGGGTGGTCTCCCACTGGGTGCGCAGCCGCTCGCCGGGGGTGTCGGGGTTGCCCCAGGGGGCGGTGGTGGTGCCGACGACCGCTTCGGAGTAGGGCAGTTCGGTGGTGTCGATGCGGGCGCGTACCCGCCACTGGAACCGGTCGCCGGGGTTGAAGCCGGCGTCGGCGAAGGTGGGTGACTCCTGGTTGATCTGCCGGTTGGGGCGCCAGATCCCGACGATGGTGGGGGTGCCGGTGGGGTTGTCGGCGCTGTCGACGGGGGTGCGTTCGATCTGGTAGTCGGTGGCTCCGTCGACGGGCTGCCAGGCGAGGGTGGTGTAGCCGTCGGCCTGGCGGATGGTGAGGTCGGTGACCTGGTTGGGTTCGGCGGCGTTGGCCGGCCCGGCGATGGTGATGAGGCTGGCGGTGAGGAGTGTGGACAGTGCGATGAGAACAGCGCGGTGGCGTCTCACATGGCCTCCATGGCGATGTACTGGTTGACCGTGTCTGGGTTTGGACCAGCATGATCGTCATGGATTCTCGAATCAACGATCTTGAGGGAATCTTGCGTCTCGATGTGCGGTAAGGGGCCCGCTCCCCTGCTGGCGCTGACGGTTGGTCAGCCGAGGTCGACCAGGAGCGGGCGGTGGTCGGAGATGGTGGACAGCGGGGTGGTGACGGCGGTGACCGGCGGGAGTCGGCGCAGGGCGTGCCGGTCACCGAGGACGTGGTCGAGCTGTACGCGGGGTTCGCCGGCCGGGTAGGTGGGGCGGCGGCCCAGTGGTCGCCAGCCGGAGACGACGCGGACGACGCCCGCGGGCAGGTTGAGGTCGCCGAGCAGGATCCGGGGGGCGGGTAGGGCGCGTAGCGCGCGGACGACCTGGCGGAGTTGGCGCAGGTTCCAGCCGGGCACGAAGGACAGGTGCGTGGCGGCGGCGGTGAGTGGCCCGTACGGGGTGTCGAGGACGGCGGCGAGCACGACGCGGGGTTCGTCGCGGAGCAGGACGAGGCCGGGGCCGCGGCCGGGGCCGGGGACGTGCACGGGTGAGCGTACGGGCGCGGGGGTGAGGCGGGTGACGCGCCATTTGCGGACGGGGTAGCGGCTGATCAGTCCGATGCCGTAGCAGGGTTCGCCGTGTCCGTCGTCGTCGCCGGTGAGGGGGCGGAAGCCTTCGCCGGGGGTGCCGACGAGGGCGCCGGCGAAGCGGTGGTGGGGTGCGTCGAGTGCGCGGGCGGCGATGGCGGTGAGGTCGAGGTTTCCGCTGCGGCTCTGGTCCCGGTCGACTTCCTGCAGGGCGAGCACGTCGGCGTCGAGGGCGGTGACGGCGGCGGTGAGCCGGTCGGGGTCGACGAGCCCGTCGGTCAGTGATCGACCGTGTAGCAGGTTGAACGTGGCCAGGCGCACTCCTGCACCCTACGACGCCGTGGCAGTCTTGCCGGGTGGTCAAGGGTTTGCTGTGTTCGATGTTGGTGTTCGTGGCGGTGGGGGCGCTGGGGTTGTGGGTGCGTCGCCGCCGTGGTCTTTGACCTCCTCGGTGTGGGGTGGCTGCGGCGCGCCGGGTGTGGGTGAGGCTGGACACAGGCGTGGGCGTCGGTGGTGGGTGGCTGGAAACAATGGCGGCCGTGGAGCCCTCATCGTTGATCACCTTGCTGTCCGCGGCCGCGATGGCCGGCTGGGTGGATGCCGTGGTGGGCGGTGGTGGGCTGCTCCTGTTGCCGGCGTTGCTGGTGGTCGCGCCGGGGCTGCCGGTGGCCACGGCGCTGGGTACGAACAAGCTCGCGGCGATCGCCGGTACGGCGACGGCGGCGGCGACGTACGCGCGGCGCACCAAGATTGACTGGACGGTGACGGGGCCCGCTGCCGGGTTGGCGGTGCTCAGCTCCGGGGTGGGTGCGGTGCTGGCCGGTGCGGTGCCGGCGTCGGCGTACCGGCCGGTGGTGCTCGTGGTGCTGTTGTCGGTGGCGTTGTTCGTGGTGCTGCGGCCCCGGTTGGGGGTGGTGTCGCTTCCGCACCGGCGTACCCCGGCCCGGGTGGCCGCGGCGGTGGTGCTCGCCGGTGTCGGCATCGCTCTCTACGACGGGCTGATCGGTCCGGGTACGGGCACGTTCCTGGTGTTGGCGTTCACGGCGCTGGTCGGGGCGGATTTCGTGCACGGGTCGGCGATGGCGAAGGTGGTCAACGCGGGCACGAACCTGGGCGCGCTGGTGGTGTTCGCGGCGACCGGGCACGTGTGGTGGCTGCTGGGGGCGGGGATGGCGGTGTGCAACGTCGTCGGCGCGGCGGTGGGCGCGCGGATGGCGTTGCGTCGTGGGGCCGGGTTCGTGCGGATCGTGTTGCTGGTGGTGGTGTTGGCGCTGGTCGGCAAGCTCGGCTACGACCAGTGGCTGGCCGGCTGAGGTGCCGGTACGCGCCGAACACGACCGGGTGGTGCTGGCCGGGCTGCTCGGCCGGGATCCGGTGCTGCACGCGTATCAGCTCGGTGACCTGGACGACTTCTTCTGGCCGTACACGTCGTGGTTCCGCCGCGGCGACCAGGTGGCGCTGCTGTATCACGGGGTGGAGCCGCCGACGCTGCTCGCGTTCGCCGGGCCGGAGCACGCCGCCGGGTTGGCGGCGCTGCTCGCCGAGCTGGCCCCGCTGCTGCCGGCCCGGTTGTACGCGCACCTCTCCCCCGGTGCGGCGGCGGCGCTGGCGCCCGCGTTCGACCTGGACGGGCCGGCCGCCCACCTGAAGATGGCGTTGACCGATCCGGCGCGCCTGGCCCGGGTCACCCCGGCCGGGGTGCCGCTGGGCGCGGCGGACCTGCCGCAGCTGCGGGCTCTCTACGCACGGGCGTATCCGGGTAACTGGTTCGATCCGCGGATGGTGGAGACCGGGCAGTACGTGGGGATCCGTGACGGTGGCGCGCTGGTCGCCGTGGCCGGGGTGCACGTCTGGTCGCCGGCGTACGGGGTGGCGGCGTTGGGCAATGTCACCACTGATCCTCTGCTGCGGGGTCGTGGTCTGGGCGCGGCGGTGGTGTCCGCGCTCTGCCGGCGGCTGTGCGACAGCGTCGCGCACGTCACGTTGAACGTTCGGGCCGACAACGTGGCGGCGGTGCGGCTGTACGAGCGGTTGGGGTTCACCCGGGTCGCGGACTACGGCGAGTACACGCTGACCGCCCGGCGCTGAGCCGGTGGCGGCGGGCGGTCAGCGGGGGTTCAGCCGCGGCGGCGCGGCGAGTCGAAGCGGCCGGCGCGGATCTCCCGCAGGGCCCGCCGCCGGGTGTCGCCGCTGAGGGTGTCGACGTAGAGCCGGCCGGCGAGGTGGTCGGTCTCGTGTTGCAGGGCGCGGGCGAGGAATCCGCTGCCGGAGATGGTCAGCGGCTCGCCGTGCTGGTCGAAGCCGTGGGCGGTGGCGTGCAGGGCGCGGCGGGTCGGGAAGTACAGGCCGGGGATGGAGAGGCAGCCCTCGTCGTCGACCTCGGTCTCCTCGGAGAGTTCGATCGTCGGGTTGACCAGGTGGCCGCGGTGCCCGTCGGCGTCGTAGACGAACACCTGGGCGTCGACGCCGATCTGCGGGGCGGCGACACCGGCGCGTCCGGGTTCGCCGAGCAGGGTGTCCATCAGGTCGCCGACGAGGGCGCGTAGTTCGGCGTCGAAGCTGGTCACCGGCGCGCACGAGGTGCGCAGCACGGGGTCGCCGATGATCCGGATGGGGCGCATGGTCATGTCGGCAAGATTATCCGGCGGTGCGGCGGCCGCGGATGAGCACCTCGATGCCGTCGAGGATGCGCGCCAGGCCGAACTCGAACGCCCGTACGGGGTCGCCGGCGGCCTGGTACTCCTGGCCGGCGGCCGCGCCGACCCGGGCGGCGAGGGGGAAGCGGTGGGGGTCCATCGCCTTCTCCAGGTAGGGGGCGTGGGCGTGCCACCACTGTTGTTCGGTCAGGCCGGTGCGTTCGGCGGCCTGGGCCTGTTCGACGGCGCCGCGGACGGCGCCGTGGACGAACCCGCCGACGAGGGTGAGCACGGCGTCCATCTCGAGGTCGGTGAGGCCGATGCCGTCCACGGCGCGCAGCTCGCGTTCGTAGCGGGCGATCAGGTTGGGGCCCAGGGGTGGGCGGCTGGTGGCGACCTGCAGCAGCCACGGGTGGCGCAGGTACAGCGCCCAGGTCTGCTGGGCGAGGTCTTCCAGCCGGTCGCGCCAGGTGTCGCCGGTGGGCTCACCGGTGAGGGTCTCGCCGTAGGCGGTGTCGAGCATCAGGTCGAGCAGTTCGCCCTTGCCGGGTACGTGCGTGTAGAGCGACATGGTGCCGACGGCGAGGCGTTCGGCGACGCGGCGCATGGACAGCGCGCCGAGCCCTTCGGCGTCGGCCAGGTCGATGGCGGCGCGGATGATCCGCTCGACGCTCAGGTCGGCGCGGCCCTTGCGGCTGGCGGGTTCGCGGGTTCGCCAGAGCAGGGCGAGGCTGCGCGCGGGGTCACCGGTGCCGCTGTACTCCGTGGTCACGTCCGGTGACTCTACCGCCGCCCGGACGTACGCCGTACGGCGCCGGGGTCGGCGGTCTGTGGGGGCGCGGCGGTCGGCGCGCGACGGCGGCCAGGGTGGCCATGGTGGCCGCCGCAATGACCGGAACGGAGTTCACACCGCTAACGTAACGGCGCTGTCGTCTCTGGGGAGGGCCGGATGTATCCACTGGTGGAGCCGTACGCCCACGGCATGCTCGACGTCGGCGACGGCCAGCACCTCTACTGGGAGACCTGCGGCAACCCGCAGGGCGTACCGGCGGTGGTGCTGCACGGCGGTCCCGGCTCCGGGGCCACGCCCGGCTGGCGGCGCTACTTCGACCCGGCCCGCTACCGGGTGCTCCTGTTCGACCAGCGGGGCTGCGGACGCAGCCGCCCGGACGCCGCCGACCCGCACGTCGACCTCTCCGTCAACACCACCGCTCACCTGATCGCCGACATCGAACGGCTGCGCGAGCACCTCGACGTGGACCGGTGGCTGGTGCTCGGCGCGTCGTGGGGCTCCACCCTCGCCCTGGCGTACGCCCAGCGTCACCCGGATCGGGTCAGCGCGATGGTGCTGTTCAGCGTGGTCACCACCAGCCCCGGTGAGGTCGAGTGGATCACGCGGGAGATGGGCCGGATCTTCCCCGCCGAGTGGGCCCGTTTCCGCGACGGCGTGCCGGCGGCCGACCGCGACGGTGACCTGGCCGACGCGTACGCCCGGCTGCTGGCCGACCCGGACCCGGCCGTCGGGGAGCGGGCCGCCCGCGACTGGTGCGCCTGGGACGACACCCATGTGCGCACGGTCCCCGGCGCCGGTCCGGACCCCCGCTTCGAGGATCCCGAGTTCCGGATGCGTTCGGCCCGGCTGGTCACCCACTACTGGCGCAACGCCGCGTTTTTGCCCGACGGGCAGCTGCAGCGCGACGCGCACCTGCTGGCCGGGGTGCCCGGGGTGCTGCTGCACGGCCGGCTGGACATCAGCAGCCCGCCGGTCATCGCGTGGCAGCTGGCGCAGGCCTGGCCGGATGCGCGCCTGGAGCTGGTCGAGGCCGCCGGTCACGGCGCCGGACGCGGCATCGGCGAGCGGGTCGTCGCCGCGCTGGACGACTTCGCCCGCTGAGCAACCCACGCTCGACACCGCGACCGCGCGCGGCGGTCGACGCAGGAGCGGCTCGCGCTGCTCCGCAAGGCCGACCTGATCGCCCGGGAACGCAGGGAGGGCGTGCCGGGTCAGCCGGCGAGGGCGGCGCGCACCGGGAGGCTCTTCGCGGCGGCCTCGGCGACCTCCGCCTGCGGGTCGCTGTCCCAGGTGATGCCGCCCCCGGCCCACACGTGCAGCCGCTGGCCGTCGGCGGCGGCGGTGCGGATGGTCAGCCCCAGGTCGATCCGGCCGGGGGCCACCCAGCCGAGCGCGCCCATGCCGGCGCCGCGGCCGACGGGTTCCAGGGCGGCGATCTGTTCCAGGGCGGCGCGTTTCGGCGCCCCGGTGACCGAGCCGCCGGGGCAGACCGCGCGCAGCAGGTCGGCCAGGCCCAGCCCGTCGGCGACGACCGCGGAGATCGTCGACTCGGCCTGCCACAGGTCGCACCAGCGGCGTACCGCGAAGAGCTGGTCCACCCGCACGGTGCCGGTGCGGGCGACGCGGGCCAGGTCGTTGCGTTCCAGGTCGACGATCATCACGTGTTCGGCGCGTTCCTTCGCGCTGGCCCGCAGCTCCCGCGCGCCGGCGGCGGTGGCCGGGCGGGTGCCCTTGATGGGTCGGGTGACCAGCCGGCCGTCGGTGAGTTCGATGAGCGTCTCCGGGGAGGCGCAGCCGATCGCCCAGCCCGCGCCGGTCAGCGTGCCGCCGTAGCGGGCGCCGGGTAGCGCGCCGAGCCGGGTGAGGGCCGGCAGCGGATCGCCGGTGTAGCGGGCGGCGGCGTGCCCGACCACGTTGACCTGGTAGACGTCGCCGCGGCCGATGGCCTGGCGGACCGCCTCGACGGCTTCGGCGTGCTGCGTCGGGGTCCAGCTCTCCCGCCAGTCGCCGAGCCGCCAGGGTCCGGCGGCCGGCGGCGGTGGTGGTGGCGGTGCGTCGGTGTGTCCGTACACCACCACGGCGATCTCCGGCAGCGCCGGCGAGGGGGTCGGCGCACCGGCCGGCGCGCCGCCGATCAGCGCGCCCGCCGCGGCCGAGACGTAGAGGGCGGCGCCGCAGGGACCGTCCGGGTCGTGGTCGGGGGCGGGGCGGGCCAGGTCGTCCAGCGGCAGGCCGTGCGCGGCGAGGAACTCCTGCACGTCGGCGGCGGGGTCACCGCCGTCGCTGGGGCGCCACTGCCAGCGCGCCCGTTCGACCAGGGTACGGCGGCAGCCGGCGGGCGCCGCCGGAACATCGATCGCTGCTACTGAAAGCGTGTCCACGCCGACTGGCCCATTCTTCCTCGTCCGTTCAGCGGATTTCCCGACTCGCCCGCGTGGACCTGCTCGATGCGGACCACTTTTGCTTGGTACTGTGCGTCACTGGTCATGTGAACCATGACACAGTGCCCCCACAGTCCGGAGAACCCGATGTGCCAGCACCAACCCACCTGCCCCTCCGCCGACGCCGTTGATCGGGAAGCCGCCCGGGTCCTCGCCTGCTTCCATGAGCAGGGCTGGAGCCTGCTCTGCAACGGCGTGATCGTCTTCGAGGACACCGGCGAACTGCTCCCCGACGGCAGCTGCATCGCCCCGCACCGCGGCCCCGCCCGACACGCCCTCGTCGCCTGAGCGACCACACAGCGTCACCGCACGTCCGTCGACCAGGCTAGCCCCGATCCGGGGCCGCCGCGGCCGGGTCGACGACGCCGGGGCGGTGCGATCCGACCGCCCCGGCTCGCCGCGATCAGTCCTCGAACGCCTCCGGCGACGGGCACGAGCAGACCAGGTTCCGGTCGCCGTACGCGCCGTCGATGCGCCGCACCGGCGGCCAGTACTTACCGGCCCGGTCCACCCCGGCCGGGTACGCGCCCACCGACCGCGGGTACGGGTGCGGCCACTCGTCACCGGTGACCATCGCCGCGGTGTGCGGCGCGTTGGACAGCGGGTTGTCCCCCGCCGGCCACCGCCCGGCAGCCACCTCGTCGATCTCCGCCCGGATGGCGATCATCGCGTCGCAGAACCGGTCCAGCTCACCCAGGTCCTCGCTCTCGGTGGGCTCCACCATGAGCGTCCCGGCCACCGGGAACGACATCGTGGGCGCGTGGAAGCCGTAGTCGATCAGCCGCTTCGCCACGTCGTCGACGCTTACCCCGGTCGCCTTCGTCAACGGACGCAGGTCGAGGATGCACTCGTGGGCCACCAGGCCCTTGTTGCCGGAGTACAGCACCGGGTAGTGGTTACGCAGCCGCGCCGCCACGTAGTTCGCGGCCAGCACCGCCACCCCGGTGGCCCGCGACAGCCCCTCCGCGCCCATCATCCGCAGGTACGCCCACGGAATCGGCAGGATCCCCGCCGACCCGTACCGGGCCGCCGAGATCGCCGGCGAGCCGTCGGCCCGCTCCCCCGCCGGGTCACCCGGCAGGTACGGGGCCAGGTGCGCGCGCACCGCCACCGGACCCACCCCCGGGCCGCCGCCGCCGTGCGGGATGCAGAACGTCTTGTGCAGGTTCAGGTGCGACACGTCCGCCCCGAACTTCCCCGGCTTCGCGAACCCGACCAGGGCGTTGAGGTTCGCCCCGTCGACGTACACCTGACCGCCCGCGTCGTGGACCTTCGCGCAGAGCTGCGCGATGCCCGTCTCGTACACCCCGTGCGTCGACGGGTACGTCACCATGATCGCGGCGAGCGTCTCCCGATGCTTGTCGATCTTCGCGTCGAGGTCGACCAGGTCGACGTTGCCGTCCTCGTCGCAGGCCACCACGACCACCCGCATCCCGGCCATCACGGCGCTGGCCGCGTTGGTGCCGTGCGCCGACGACGGGATCAGACACACGTCCCGGTGCCCCTCACCCCGGGCCCGGTGGTACGCGCGGATCGCCAGTAGCCCCGCCAGCTCCCCCTGCGAACCGGCGTTGGGCTGCACGCTGACCGCGTCGTAGCCGGTCACCTCGGCCAGCCACCCCTCCAGCTGGCTGATCATCTCCCGGTAGCCGGTGGTCTGCTCCGCCGGCGCGAACGGGTGGATGTGCGCGAACTCGGCCCAGCTGACCGGCTCCATCTCGGTGGTCGCGTTCAGCTTCATCGTGCACGACCCCAGCGGGATCATGCCCCGGTCCAGGGCGTAGTCGAAGTCGGCCAGCCGGCGCAGGTAGCGCAGCATCGCCGTCTCCGAGTGGTGGCTGTTGAACACCGGGTGGGTCAGGAACTCCGAGGTGCGGGCCAGCGCCGCCGGCAGCGCGGCGTCGACGTCCCCGTCGACCCCGGCCACCCCGAACGCCGCCCACACCGCCGCCACGTGCGCGCCGGTGGTCGTCTCGTCGCAGGAGACCCCGACCCGGTCGGCGTCGACCAGCCGCAGGTTCACCCCCCGCTCGGCGGCCGCGGCGACGACCTCGGCGGCCCGGCCGGGCACCGTCGCGGTGACGGTGTCGAAGAACGCGACGTCCGCGACGTCCACCCCGCCGGCGCGCAGGCCGGCCGCGAGCCGGGCCGCCATCTCGTGGGTACGCCGGGCGATGGCCCGCAGCCCGTCCGGGCCGTGGTACACGGCGTACATGCCGGCCATCACGGCGAGCAGCACCTGCGCGGTGCAGATGTTGCTGGTCGCCTTCTCCCGCCGGATGTGCTGCTCCCGGGTCTGCAACGCCAGCCGGTACGCCCGGTTGCCGTCCGCGTCCTTCGACACGCCGACCAGCCGGCCCGGCAGCATCCGCTCCAACCCCGAACGCACCGCCAGGTAACCGGCGTGCGGGCCACCGAAGCCCATCGGCACACCGAAACGCTGGGTGGTGCCCGCGGCGATGTCCGCGCCGATCTCCCCCGGCGCGCACAGCAGCGTCAACGCCAGCAGGTCCGCGGCGACGGTCACCACCGCCCCGGCGGCGTGCGCCGCGTCGACCAGGCCCGCGTGGTCGCGCACCGCACCGGACGCCCCCGGGTACTGCAGGTGCAGGCCGAACAGCTCACCCGGCAGGGGTTCGGTCGCCAGGTCCAGCACCCGCACCTCGAGGCCGAGCGGCTCCGCCCGGCTGCTGATCACCGCGATGGTCTGCGGCAGCGCGTCGGCGTCGACCACGTACACGTTGCTCTTGCTCTTCGACGCGCGCCGCGCCAAGGTCATCGCCTCGGCCGCGGCGGTGCCCTCGTCGAGCATCGACGCGTTCGCGGTGGCCAGCCCGGTCAGGTCGGTGACCATGGTCTGGAAGTTCAGCAGCGCCTCCAGCCGGCCCTGGCTGATCTCCGGCTGGTACGGCGTGTACGCCGTGTACCAGGCCGGATCCTCCAGCACGTTACGGCGGATCACACCCGGGGTGTGCGTGCCGTGGTACCCCAGACCGATCATGGAAACGGCGACGGTGTTGCGGGAGGCGAGCGCCCGCAGCTCGGCGAGCGCCTCTGCCTCGGTCGCCGGGTCCGGCAGGTCCAGGGTGCCGTGCCAGCGGATCACCTCGGGGATCGCCGCGTCCATCAACTCGTCGATGGAGCTGTGGCCGACGGTCTCCAACATCCGGCGCTCGTCGTCCGGGCCGGGGCCGATGTGACGGGTGGCGAACTCTGCGGTCATGGGCTGCGCTCCCGGGGGGCGAGGTCGAACAGGTCGGCCTCCCCCTCTGTCGCGCCCCGTGCAGCGCTCCACAGTGCCTGCCCACGAGGTCCTTTTGCCTGAGAGGTTCCGGGGAGGATTTGCCCCTTCGGCGCCGCCCGGGTACAGCTGGGCGGTCTCTCCCCCGTGGGTGTTACCGGCATGGTCAACGCTACCAGCGCTCGGGTTTCCGCCAGATTTCGTACCCCGGCCACGTGATCTTGCGCGCGGGTCCGGCCGGTGCCGTCCCGCGCGGGCGGGCCTCAGCCGGCGGCCACCGGCGTGACCGGCGTCACCGCCGCCGCGTCGACCGCCCGATCGGCCAGCGCGGGCAGCACGCGACCCAACGCCGCGTCCACGGTCAACGACGCGTACGCGTCCCCGCGGGTGGCCCCCTGGTTGACGATCACCACGGGGATGCCGAGCTTCGCCGCCCGCAGCACGAACCGCCGCCCCGACATCACCGTCAGCGACGAACCCAGCACCAGCAGCAGCCGGGCCCGCTCCACCAGGGCGAAGCAGCTCGCCACCCGCGGCGCCGGCACCGTCTCCCCGAAGAACACCACGTCCGGCTTCAACGTCCCCCCGCCGCAGACCGTGCAGTCCACCACGTGGAACCCGGCCTCCTGCGCGTCGTCGAGCTCCACGTCACCGTCGGGGTTCACCGCCGCGACCCGCGCCGCGAAATCCGGATTCGCCTCCCGCAGCCGCCGGTCCAGCTCCTCCCGGGAGACCCGGTTGCCGCAGTCCAGGCAGACCACCACGTCCAGACGACCGTGCAGCTCTACCACCTCGCGGCTGCCCGCCGCCGTGTGCAACCCGTCCACGTTCTGAGTGATCACCGCGTCGACCAGGCCGCCGTGCTGCAACCGGGCCACCGCCCGATGCCCGTCGTTCGGCCACGCGCGGGCCATCAGCCGCCACCCCACGTGGCTGCGCGCCCAGTAGCGGCGCCGCGCCAGCGGATCCCCCGTGAACGTCTGATACGTCATCGGGGTGTGCCGGCGCGCCGCCCCGCTGGGCCCCCGGTAGTCCGGGATCCCCGACTCGGTCGACAGCCCCGCCCCACTCAACACCACGACACCGCCGCCGCTGACCCGCTCGACCAGCGCGTCGATCATCTCCGTCACGCCTCCATGCTGCCTCAGCGTCCACCGCCGCGCCCACCGGCGGCTAGGTTGGAAGGCATGCGCGTCGTCATCGCCGGAGGACACGGGAAGATCGCCCGCCTGCTGGAACGGGAACTCACCGACCGCGGCGACCACACCGCCGGTCTGATCCGCGACCCCGCCCAGTCCGCCGCGCTGACCGCGGCCGGCGCCCAGCCGATCATCTGCGACCTGGAACACGCGGACGTCACCGAGGTCGCCGCTCACCTCGCCGACGCCGACGCGGTGGTGTTCGCCGCCGGCGCCGGGCCGGGCAGCGGCGCCGCCCGCAAGGACACCGTCGACCGGGCCGCCGCCGTCCTGCTCGCCGACGCCGCGCAGCAGGCCGGCGTCCGCCGCTACCTACTGGTCTCCTCGATGGGCGTGGAAGGTGAGCCGCGGCCCGGCACCGACGCGGTCTTCGCCGCCTACCTGCGGGCCAAGAAAGCCGCCGAGGACGACCTCACCGCCCGAGACCTGGACTGGACGGTGCTGCGACCCGGCCGACTCACCGACGAGCGGCCCACCGGGCGGGTCACCCTGGCGCGGCGGGTGCCCTCCGGCGCGGTCACCCGCGCCGACGTCGCCGGCGTTCTGGTCGCGCTGCTGCACACCCCGGCCACCGCCGGGACGATCCTGGAACTCGTCGCCGGCGACACCCCGATCGCCGAGGCGGTGACCGCAGGCTGACCGGCGACACCGCCGCTCAACGCTGGTGGTGGCGCGGCAACGCGGTCTGCTGCGCCCCGGCCGCCACCGCCTGCCCGACCAGCCGGTCGACAGTACGCGCCAACTGCTCACTGCCGTCGTCGAGGTGCCGCGCCGCCGCCTGCATGTGCGAGATCATCATCTCGCCGAAGATCCGCAGCGCCTCTCGCGTCGCCACGGAGTCGTCGAAGCTCGGCCCGGCGTTGCTGCGGTACTCGTTCACGGCCCGCTCCGCCTCCTGCCTCGCCTCCTCCACCGCGGCCTGCATGTAGCTCTCGTACTGGGTACGGGCGTACTCGGCGACCCGACGCGCGTAGTCGTGCGCCTGCGCGATGATCTGCTCCGCCTCCCGCTGCGCCGCGGAGAGGAGGTTCACCTCCTTCGCCGCCGGCATCGGAGTCGCCGTGTTCTTGCTCGGGATCACCCCGTGCCGGTGCAACTCCACCCGGTCGTTGAGCCGCTCGTTCTCCGCACGAAGGGTCGCGAGCTGCGCCGACAACAGGTCGAGCTCGTCGGCGACCTGCATCCGGAACCGGTCCACGTCGGTGTTGTCGTAGCCGCGGCGGGTGAACGACGCCGAGGAGAACTCCCAGCGGCGCACCCGGTCGGCAGTCATCCGCACCTGGACACCGCCGGACACCTGCTGCATCCCGTCGTACCTGCTGATCGGGGTCGCGCTCACCGCACTGACCTTTCGTTAGCGGCCACGGCCGGCACGAGTCGACTCCTCGCGCTCACCGGGCACCTCGGGAGTTGTCAGGCGCGGACGCATCCAGCGCCGTCCGCCACGCCGGCCCGTACCAGTGCATGCCGAGCCCCTCGTGGTGCAGCTGCCCCGCGTGGTAGCCGGCCCGGCTCAACGTCTGAACGGAGTGACCGACCATCTCGTCGGAACCGCACACGTACACGTGCCGGGACCGCCAGTCACCGTCGGCCAGCGCCCGATCCGCCGCGTGCACGAACTCGCCAGGCCGCTGCGGGTCCGCACCGACCACGTACGTCACCGTCAACCACGGGAACGACGCGGCCAGCTTCTCGATCGCATCCGTGTCGTAGAACTCCAGCCGCGACCGGGCCCCCACGTACAGGTCGACCCGGCGGCCGGAGCCCTCCGCGGCGACCTGCTCCACGATCGACTTCACCGGCGCCCAGCCGGTGCCGCCGGCCAGCAGCAGCAGGTCACTGGCCCCGGCCGAGCGCAACGTCAGCTGGTCGCCCACCGGCGAGGCCAGGTGCAGCTGGTCACCCACCGCCAACCCGTACACCAGGCGGGACGAGACCACACCGCCGGGCGCGGCCCGCACGTGCAGCTCCAACGTGCCGTCCTGCCGCGGCGCGTTCGCCGGCGAGTAGTACCGCCACGACCGCACCGCCGGGTGCGACACCCCGATCGACTGCCCGGGCATGAACGGCAGCAGGTACTGCGGACGCAACGTCAGCACCGCCACGTCGAACGCCCGCCGCTCGTGCGCCACGACCTCGGCCACCCACCACGGCGGGGCCACCGCCTCCGCCGCCTGCGCGGCGTCGATCATCACCTGCGACACCAGCCCGTACGCGCCCGCCCAGTCCTGGGCCAGCTCGTCGGTCCACTGCTCGCCCAGGAAGTGCTGCAACGTGGCCAGCAGCGCCTCACCGACGGCCGGGTAGTGCTCGGGGCGCACCGCGAACTTCCGGTGGTCGGCGCCGAGGTCCTGCAGGAACCCGACGAGCCGGTCGACCTGGTCGACGTTGGTCACGATGTGCGCCAACGCGGTGACCAGCCGATCCCGCTGACCGGCCATGTTCGTGGGGAACATCTGCCGGGTCTCGGGATGGTTCAGGAACAACGCCGAGTAGAAGTAGAGCGGCACCTGGTCGCCGTGCGCGGCGACCAGGGACCAGCTCTGCTTGAGCCGTGCGACGTCCACGTTCAGGCGCCCGGACGGTTCCCGGTGGCCACCACCTGGTCCTGCACCTCACCGAGCACCGTACGCACGTGCGCCAGCACGTCGGCCGGCACCCCGAGCTGCGTCAGCACCTCGGTCAGGTGGGCACCCACCTTCGCGTAGTGCGCGACGGGGATGTTCATCGGCTGGTGCGCCTCGGCCAGGCCGCGGCCGGTGTACTCGTTCGGACCGCCGAGGACCACGGTCAGCATCAGCGCCAGGTGCCGGCGCTGGCCGGTCATGTCCACGTCGGTGAAGTAGCCGGCGAGCTCCGGGTCGGCGAGGACCCGGTCGTAGAACAGCTCGACAGCGGCCTTCACCGAGCTGGCACCGCCGATCCGCTGGTAGTGCGAGACGGGGGTGGTCTCTGACGTAACCGTCACGGTCTTTCCTTCCGAAGTGGAGGGGTGGCGCGAGGGGCAGGCGGTCCGCCGGCGCGACGGGTGACGCCCGGTGGGGCGACACCCGTATCCGGGCCAACCGCGTCAGGGACCATAGCGCGTCAAGCCGTTCCGGTCATGGCCCCCCTATCAAATTCCTGACACTGTCCACCACGGGCAGTGACGAAAACCGCCACCTCATGATCAACCAGAGGCGACTGTGACAGCACCCTCCGTGACCGACATGCGCCGGCCGTCCACAACAGAACCCGCCGACAAACCCGCCCCCCACAGCCGCTTTACCCCTGCTGACCACCGCAGACGGCAGCTGCCCGATCGCCTGACCAGGATCATCCATCCCGCCACAACGGGCTCCACCGCCCGTACGACCAACCCCGCCGAACGGCCGACCACCCGACCCCGCCCACACCCATCTATACGCAGAGTCACCATGAAAATTGCAACAACCATCGGCGCGTCGCACACACCCAACGTCACAGACCCCACCCGCCCAGCCCCGGCGGACACGAAAAAGGCGGGCGCGTCACCCGACGCACCCGCCACGAACCCGCAGCAGAACCCGCTCAGCCCGCCTGTCGACGCGCCCGCCGAGCCGCCAACTCGTCCCCCACCGACTCCGGCGCCACCGCCGGCTCACCGGCCTCCGCAGCCTCTGCGGCCGGCTCCGCCGGCAGATGCGACAGCGAACCCTGGATCTCCTTGAACGCACCACCGATCGCGATGCCGAACACCCCCTGGCCACCCTGCAACAGGTCGACCACCTCTTCCGGGGACCGGCACTCATAGACCGTCGTACCGTCCGAGATCAACGTGATCCCCGCCAGGTCCTCGACACCCCGCGAACGCAGCGCCTCGATCGCCTTACGGATGTTCTGCAACGACACCCCGGCATCCAACAGCCGCTTCACGACCTTCAACACCACCAGGTCGCGGAACGAGTACAACCGCTGCGTACCGGAGCCCGACGCGTCCCGAACACTCGGCACCACCAGACCCGTACGCGCCCAGTAATCCAACTGCCGGTAACTGATACCCACCGCGTGGCAGGCCGTCACACCCCGATAACCCACCGAACCGTCACTATCCGTCGCCGACCACGGCGACGCCACACCCGGCTCGTCCAGCTCCGTACCCGGATCAGAATTCCGCGGCTCGTGCATCCGGACAACCTCCCCGCCCGTGCGGTGCCGCGTCGTTTCCGGGACGCGACCCCTCGACACGGAAACCCTATAGCGACAATCCGGGGTCACCGCGCAGAAACCGTCGCGACACGCCGCGCAGCCAGATAGAAGATCACCACACGAAGCGTGACGTCACCCACCGTGACGTCCGCAGCCGGCGAGCCACAACCGCCCGCCAACCACTCAGCCCGCGAAATCCTCCGGACGCACCTGCTCCAGGAACTCGCGGAACTTCTCCACCTCGTCCTCCTGCTCATCCGGGATCACGATCCCCGCCTCACTGAGGACCTGCTCGGCACAACGAATGGGAGCCCCCACCCGCAACGCCAACGCAATGGAATCGCTCGGCCGGGCCGACACCCGCACCCCGTCCCCGATCAACAGATCGGCGAAGAACACGTTGTCCTTCAACTCAGTGATCTCCACCGCACGCAACGGCGCCTCAAGCGCCGCCAACACATCCCGCAGAAGATCATGCGTCAACGGTCGAGCCGGCTTCACACCCTGCTGCTCGTAAGCGATCGCCGTCGCCTCGACCGCGCCGATCCAAATCGGCAGATAGCGGTCCCCCTCGACCTCCCTGAGCAGGACGATCGGCTGGTTACTGGGCAGCTCCACCCGAACCCCGACCACGCTCAGCTCGCGCACCGCCGCCTCCGTGTCGTTGTCACCTACGCCGCACCGCGCCCTTCCCTGCACGGTACACGGACCGCGACACGGCCGTCCCACGCGCTACCCGCACCACGCCCGCGCCAGAAAGGGGTTACCCCAGCAAGCCTACGACACGCTTCCCGAGAGAGATCTTTCCGCACACCGCCCCGACAACCGGCATCACCGGCCCAACGTCGAACGCAACCCGACCCGCACCAACGCCGCATGCAACTGCTGCGACAACGCCACCAACTCCCGCGCCGTCTCCGCAGCCCGCGCCCGCGCCGCCGGATCACTCTGCCGCACCAACGGCGCCACCAACTGCGCGAACAAACCGACCTCCCGGTCCGCCGCCGTCCGATAACCCCGCAGATGCCGCGGCTCCAAGCCGTACGCCGCCAGACCCGCCACCGCCCCAGCGATGATCAACGCGTCCCCGTCGTACCAACCCGGCGGATCAGACACCACCACACCGAGCCGCTCCAACTCCGCCAGCGTCGACTCGTCCAACCCACTACGAGCCAGCAGATCCGACCGGCCGAGCCGCACCTCCGACGACTCGACCGGCTCATCCGCCTCCCGACCCGGCACCTCACCACCCGGGCCGACCGCCACCAACGTCGGCCGCGACCGACCCGGCACCGCACCACCGGCATCCCACTCGGCCAGCTGCTCCCGAATCACCCGCAACGGCAGATACTGATCCCGCTGCGCGGTCAACACGAACCGCAACCGCGCCACATCGTCCCAGCTGAACTTCCGGTAACCAGCCGCCGTACGCTGCGGCTCGACCAGCCCCTCAGCCTCGAGGAAACGCAACTTCGAAATCGTGACGTCGGGGAAATCCACCCGCAACTGACCCAGCACCTCACCGATGCTCATCAGCGGCTGGGACCGGGCCGCCCCCGGTGACGTGGAGGCCGCAGGCTCGTTCACCCCCGGCCGGCCTCCTCCTCCGGACGCGGACCGGCGATGAACACCACCCGGAACTTCCCGATCTGAACCTCGTCACCATTGCTCAACGTGGCCGCCTCGACCCGCTCCCGGTTCACGTAGGTGCCGTTCAGGCTCCCCACATCACGAACCGTGAACGTCCCACCATCCCGGTGGAACTCCGCGTGCCGCCGCGACACCGTCACGTCGTCGAGGAAGATGTCACTGTCAGGGTGCCGGCCGCTGGTCGTCACATCGTGATCCAACAGGAACCGGGCCCCGGCGTTCGGACCACGACGGACCACCAGCAGCGCCATCCCGGGCGGCAACGAACCGGACATCCGGCTCGGCACCACATCGGTGTCCGGCCCCTCCAGCACTTCGTCGAGCGAACCGAGATTGAGCGTCGAAGTGACGTCGAGCGGGGGGAACTCGTCGTCTGGGCGCGTCATGGGACCACCTCACGGATCTGTTCGGTCGGCGTCGGGTAATGGCGGGTCTGGCCGCCGGGCAGTCGCACACCCGGCGGCTGGCTCCCCGTGCCCGGGAAGGCAATTCCGCAACGCTCAACTATTGGGTTCTCGGTCGACTGGGCGAGCCTAGCCAGCGCCGAAAAGCAGGGCAACCGGACGCGCGGACTCAACAAGCGCACCGGATCAAGCTCACTCAGCTCTCGGTCAACTCGCGGTACGCGCCCGCAGTAAGCAGCCCGTCCACCGCAGTCGGATCATCCGGCGTGATCTCCACCAACCAACCCGCACCGTACGGGTCAGTGTTGATCACCTCCGGGGTGTCGCCGAGCGCCTCGTTGCGCGCGGCCACCGTACCGCTCACCGGGGAGTAGATCTCCGACACGCTCTTCGTCGACTCGATCTCACCCAGCGACTCACCGGCCGCCACCACCGCCCCCGGATCAGGCAGCTGAACGAACACGATGTCACCGAGCGCGTCCTGCGCGAAGTGCGTGATGCCGACCCGGACCACTCCGGTGCCGTCACCCGCCACCCACTCGTGCTCGGCGGTGTATCGCAGGTCATCAGGAATCACAGACGCGTCCTTCATCCATCGCGCCACGGGCACCCGCCCGCAGCGGCCACGCCCGGTCAGGAAACCGGACGGGCGTGTTCCAGCTTGATCGGCGCGTGCAGCGCCGAAACCTCGGCAGCCTCACGATCCTCAACGATCACGTTACCGCCGTCACCCTGGACCGACGCGACCACCCCACCAGGAATGTTCAACGCCGTACGCATCGTCGCCGGATCACCGATCACCGTGATCGTGAACGGACCCGTCAACCGCCGCCCGTCCACCACCAACGAACCGTTCTCCCCGTCCAGGAAGTACGTCGACGCGATGATCCGCACCGAGGCCCGATCCCCACCGGAGATCTGCATCGCCTCCCCGCCGGCGCCCCGCAACTCCTGCACCGCGTCCAACACCCGCGTCGCGGAGATCGGCTTCGCACCCGACTCGAACCGCACCGCCAGACCAGGACCCGTCGCCGGCAACGTACCCGCCAGGATCCCCAGCTCGTCCGCCCGCCGCGTCGCCTCGTCCAACGCCGCCTGCCGACCCTGCTCACCCGAGCGCAACTGCCGCTGACTCTCCTCCAGCCCGGCGATGTCCTGCCGCAACCGGTTCTCCCGCGCGTCCAGATCCGACAGGATCCGCACCAGGTCCTCCTGACGCGTCACACCCGCCGTCGGATCCGTCGACGTCGTCCGCAACTGCACCACCAGGGTGAACCCCAGCAACGCCAACAACGCGGCGATCATCACACTCGCCGTCGACACCCGCGACCGGCCCCCACCGGCCGGAGCCGCCGCACCGTCACCCGACGACACCGCCGCCGCGCCCTCAGCGGGCTCCGCCCCGGCCCCGTCCTCAGCCGGCTCCGTACGCGGAACCAGCGGACTCAACTCGTCCGGATCCGGCGCGTCCGGCCGCGGATCCGGCTCACCACCCGGCCCCGCCGGACGCTCCGGATCCGCCGGCTTCGGCCAACCCGTACCCGTCTCGGTCTGCTCCTCGCTCATCGCTTAGAACCTACGCCCGGAACAGGTGCCGACGGATCGCCGCCACGTTCCCGAAAATTCGCACCCCGAGCACGACCACCACACCAGTCGACAACTGACCACCCACGCCCAACTGGTCACCCAGATACACGATCAAGGCCGCCACCAACACGTTCGAGATGAACGACACCACGAACTGCTTGTCATCGAAGATCCGGTCGAGCTTCGCCCGCACCCCACCGAAGACCGCGTCCAACGCGGCCACCACCGCGATCGGCAGGTACGGCTGCAACGCCGCGGGCACACTGGGGTCGAGCCACACCCCGAGAACCACACCGGCGAGCAACGCCAGCACCGCGATCATCGACCACCTCCGGAGGGGCTGGGAGACGTCCCTGAGTCGGTCGACCCGGGACCGGCGGACCGGTCACCCGACGGCGAGGCGCTCGGGTTGTCCGATGGTTCCGCGTAGCGTAGCTGCGGCTCAGGAGCGGCCGGCAGAGTGAGGTCGTCGGCCTCGCGGACCCCGAACGACAGCCCCGTCTTCTCGGCCACCTCCCGCATCAACGCGGCGTTGCGGCTCTGCTCGAAACGGCGCTTCATCGACCCCGGCCCGATCGCCGACACCTCGTACGGCCCGGTCACCGGACGGAAGTCGACCAGGATCGCCTCCCCCGCCGAACGGATCGTCGACGTCGCCGTCAACCGCTGCCCGTTGATCGAGATCGCCTCCGCGCCCGCGCTCCACAGGGCGTTCGCCACCCCCTGCAGATCGCTGTAGAGCACCCGCGGCGGACCCGCGCCCGCACCGGTCACCGCGTCCGCGTCACCAGGCGCGTCCGCCAACCGGACCACCACCCCGTCACCACGAACCCGACCCAACCCGGTACCCGCCTCCAGGTCACGCAGCCGCGCCGCGGCCGAACCGCTCAGCGCCGCGTCCCGCTGCCGGCCGACCTCCTCGCGCAGCTCGTCGGCGCGCGCGGACAACTCGTCGGTCTCCCGCTCCCGCTCCTTGACCTGCGTCACCAGACCCGAACGCGCCTGGCTGCGCCCCGGCTCGTCCTCCATCGTCTGCCGGTACGCCACCGCCAGCAGAAAGCCGAGCACCACCAGCACCACCACGGTCACCGTCCGGGCCGATCGGCTGTGCCACCTCGACGGCGGATCGACCTGACGGCGCTGCGCCGCGGCCGCGTACCCCGGCTCCAACGGATTACGGAACAGCTCGGTCAGGAAGTCCGGCGCGTAGACGCGGGACGGGCGTTCCCGTTCGTCCCGGCGCACGCTCACGCCGCCGCTCCCGCGCCGCGCGCCGCGCGGACCAGCCGGGCGGCCTGGATCACGTACATGGCGCCGGCCACCCAATACAGCGCCAGGCCCCACCACGCCAGCCCCCAGCCGAGGGCACCGGCCACGTCGGCGGCCCCGGGGACGGCGGCGGCGAGCAGCAGGGTCGGGAACGCGGCGAGCAGGATGAAGGTGGCGGTCTTACCGACGTAGTGCACCGGCGGGGGGCCGTACCCGAACCGGCGCAACACCCCCAGCGAACCGAGCAGCAGCAGCTCCCGCGCGAGCAACGCGGCGGTGAACTGCCACGGCACCACCTCGCGGGCGGTGAACCCGGCCAGTGTGGCGAGGATGTAGAGCCGGTCGGCGAGCGGGTCGAGCAACTCCCCCAGCCGGCTCACCTGGCCCAACCGGCGGGCCACCCAGCCGTCGACCCAGTCGGTGGTGCCGCCGACCGCGAGGACCACGAGCGCGGCGACGTCGGCGTGCGCGCCGAGCAGCAGGTAGAGGAAGACGGGCACGCCGATCAGCCGCAGGAAACTGATCAGGTTGGGCACGGTGAGCACTCGTCCGGTGGCCGTGCCGCCGGAGGCTCCTGGTTGCCCTGCCTCAGCCGGCCGACGCGACACCGAACCTCCTTGACGACACGCCCCGGCACCCGGCCGAGGTCGGGCGCTGCGGAGGACGTGCGCGTTGTCGGGCCGGCCACCGCCGGCGCCCTCTGCCGGCCCCGTCGAACGGGACCTTCGCCTGAAGTCGGCCCGCGATCGGTGATCGCGGGCCGAGTGAACTGCGCTGCCACTATATCGGGCTGCTCGCCCGGTCCGACCGCCGTGACCGTCGGCGCTTCGGTTCGTTTCGGTGTGGCGCGTGCCACCACCCGTAAGGCATCCTAGGACACTAGGGGTAGATCGGGCACCCGTTCGGTCGCCGCACCGCCCGCGCCGACGCGGCTCAGGCCGTCCGTACCGTCGCATCCTTCTGCTGCTCGCCCGCCTGGAGCACCGCCGCCTGCTCGAAGGCCAGCAGGCCGAGCAGCAGCTCGCTCTGGGCCCGCACCGGCATCCGGTCGAGCACGGCCTGCACCGCCCGGTGCCGCCGCTCGGTCAGCTCGCGCAGCACCTCCTCTCCCGCGGCGGCGGGCAGCAGACGCACCTCGCGGCGGTCCCGGGGGTCCGCCGCCCGGCGGAGCAGTCCGGTCGCCTCCAACCGGTCACAGAGCCGACTCGCCGACGACGGCACCACGTCCAGCAGCTCGGCCAGGCGGTTGACGTTCGTCTCCGACCTGGCGCAGATCAGCGACAGCACGCGCAGCTGCGTCGGGGAGACCGAGAGCCGGTGCCGGGAGGCGGCGGTGTCCAGCACGTCGACGAGCGCTTCGGCGGCCGCGTCGATCGCCGCGGCGAGATTCGGAGGTCGCTCCATCCGATGTCCCCTGCCATCGTCCCGCTCGCGGCCCGGCCGCGACGGTGCCTCATCCGGCGTCCCGGCCGCGGACACCGTGCCAGTCCAGGCAGACCACGACGGCGTCGTCGCGCAGATCGCTGTCCGCGTGGTAGGCGTGCAGTTCGCGCATCACCGTACCAACTGCCTCGGTCGCCGGCTGCAACCGTGTGGAGCGCATCGCCCGCGCCATCGCGCGCTCGCCGTACGGTTCGCCGCCAGTCGGGCGGGCCGCCCAGACACCGTCGCTGACCACGAAGAGGCGGTCACCAGGGAGCAGCGCGAACTCCTGCAGGTCGTAGCGGGCCTCGGCGAACATGCCCAGCGGCAGCTGCTGGTCCAGCGCGATCGGCTCCACCGTGCCGCCCCGCAACCGCAGTACGTGCGGCGATCCGGCATCCACCGCCCGCACCTCCCCCGTGGCCGCGTCGAGTTCGAGCAGGAGGGTCGAGACGTACCGCCGTCCGCGGTGCTGGTAGTGCAGCGTGTCCGAGGCGAGCTCGGCCTGCTCCGCCAGGCCGCCACCCGAGCGGCGGGCGTTGCGCATCGCGTTGACAGTGGTCACGGTCATCAGCGACGCGGCCAGCCCGGTGCCGTCGCCGTTGAGCACCGTGACGGTCAACCGATCACCGTCCAGGGACCAGTCGAAGTGGTCACCCCCCACGGTGTACGCGGGCTCGAGCTGACCGGCGAGGTGGAACGCGGGGTGCGTGACGCTGCGCCCGGGAAGCAGCTCCCACTGCAGCTCCGCCGCCATGCTCAGCCGTTCGCGTCGGCGTGCCCGGCGGTAGCGGTCCGTCTCCCGGTCGGCGGCGCGCAGCGCCACCGCCAGCGCGCCGGCGATGTCGACGGCCCGCTCCTCGACCTCCGGGCCGGGCGCGCCGGGCAGCTCGATCACGAGCACGCCCACCCGGTCCCCCCACACCGACATCGGCAGGAACACCCGGCACCCGCCCTCGTCGGCGGCGAGGACCGGCCGCTGACTGCTGAAGCAGCGCTGCGCCGCCGCCTCGCCGGCCACGGAGGAGCCGAGCTCCTGGTCGAGCACCGGCCAGAGACCGTTGATCCGGTAGTCGGCGATGAGCACCTCGGTGCGGCTGGCGCCCAGCACGGCGCGGATCGCTTGGTCGGCGGCCTCCACCAGCTGGTCCGGCGGGGCCGCCCGCAGGGCGCGTGACACCGGATCGGGGCCGTCCACCATGGTTGTTCCTCCGGAAAATTTGCTATGGGGCAAGCATCATACGGAGAGCCCACAGCAGCCGGGCGGCCCGGTGGCCCGTCCCGGCGGAGGGAACGTCCTCAGTGGTCCCCGCGTACCGCGACGGCGCCGTAGAAGGCGTCGGGAACCGACGCCGGCGTGCCCTCGGGCCGCCAGTCGCTGACCGCGACGACGCCGTCCTCGGTGGGCGTCCAGCGGCCGAGCAACGCGGGGAAGTCGGCGGGCGGACGCATCCGGAACGCCGGGCCCATCATCGCCAGCGCCTCGGGGTGGCCGGCCAGCTCCTCGCTGTCGAAGTCGACGGCGAGGCAGCTGCCCGGTGCCGCCGCCGCGTAGAGCTCGTCGAGCGTCCGGGCCAACGTCTCGTCGTCGAGGAACGCGGCGAGGCCGAGGAACACCACCCCCACCGGTCTCCTACCCCACCCCGGCACGAACCGGTGCAGCTGGGCCGGATCGATCGTGCCGATGTCGGTGGCGTCGCCGTACCCGTAGCCGGCCCGGTCGCTGCCGGCGAGGATGCGCTGCCCCAACCGGATGGTGACCGGGTCGACGTCGGTGTAGAGGACCGTCGCCTCCGCCGCCACCTCGTGCACGTTGCCCATGGTCGGCACCCCGGCCCCGAAGACCAGGAAGCCGTCCACGCCGCGCGCGGCGATCGCCCGCACGGACCGGCCGAGGAAGGCCCGCAGCTCGCGGAAGATCTGCGCGCACGGCCCGTACGCCTGCTCGAAGGCGCCGGCCGCGGCCACGTCGACCGGGAAGTGGTGGTCCCCGCCGAGCCAGAAGTCGATCATGCGCCCGGTGCTCGGCTGATCGGGTTCAACCATCGATGACGCTCCCTCCCGCGGTCGTCGCCAGCGTACCGATCGGGCGTCCTGCGCGGTATCGCTCCGCCACCACCACGCCGGCCGGAATACTGACCGGCAGGGGGCGGGAGGTGCATGGTGAACTCGTCGGACGGCGCGGCGGTCGTCGTCGGCGTGGACGGTTCCGAGCCGGCGCTGCACGCCGTGCGCCTCGCCGCCGCCGAGGCCGCCCGCCGGCAACGACCGCTGCGGGTGGTCCACGGGTTCATCTGGCCCCTGCTGCACGTACCACTCAACGCGCCGGCCGGCGCCCCACCCGGCGGCGGACTGCGCGACCAGGCGAAGCAGATCGTCGCGGCGGCGGTCGCCGAGGCCGAGACGACCGCACCGGACGTCCGCGTCTCCGGCGAGATCATCGACGGCGAGGCCGCCGCGGTGCTGCTCGGTGAGACGACCACCGCCGCGATGATCGTCCTCGGCGACCGCGGGCTCGGCGGGTTCTCCGCCCTGGTGGTGGGCTCGGTGGCGATCCAGGTCGCCTCGTACGCCGACTGTCCGGTGCTGGTGGCCCGCGGCGCGCCGCGCTCCGTCGGGCCTGTGGTGGTCGGAGTGGACGGTTCCGAGCTCTCCACCCTCGCGCTCGACTTCGCCGCCGACGCCGCCGACGCCCGGCGGACCGACCTGCTGGCGCTGCACGCCTACCGGCACCCCACCTCCAGCGGCCCCGGCGACATGCAGCCCCTCGTGTACGACCAGGGGCTGCTGCACAGCGAGCAGGAGCAGGTGCTCGCCGATTCGGTCGCCGGTCTCACCGAGCGGTACCCGGGGCTGCGCATCACCCGGCGGGCGGTACGTGCCCGTCCGGGCCGGGCCCTCACCGACGCCTCCCGAAACGCCCAGCTGGTCGTGGTGGGTGGGCAGGGGCGCGGTGAGTTCACCGGGTTGCTGCTGGGATCGGTGAGTCAGTCGGTGCTGCACCACGCGGACTGCCCCGTCGCCGTGGTACGCGCCCCGCACTGAAGCACGGTTGCCGGCCACGGCAACGGGTAAGCGTCGCGGAGCCATCGGCGACAGCGACCGGAGGAGGCAGCGATGCCAGGACCACGGCCCGGCAGTAACGCGTACGACAAGCAGCGCGCGCGGATCCGCAACGCGATCGACAACTCCGGGCGGCGCACGTCCGACGGTCGCGCGGACGAGGTCGCGAACCGGATCCTCCAGGAGGACCGGGGGCAGCGGGGCGTGATCCGCGGCGAACGGGTCTACGGGCCCAAGGGCGAACGCGAGCCGGGCGACCCGAAGTGAGGACGAGCGAGCTGACCGACGGCGCCATCGCCGGCGCCGTCGGCAGCACCGTCCTGAACGTGGTGACCTACCTCGACATGGCGCTGCGCGGCCGCCCGGCGAGCAGCACGCCGGAGCAGGTGGTGGACCGGGTGGTGGGCGCCACCCACCTCAGCCTGGGCTCGCAGGACCTGGCGGCGAACCGCCGCGCCGGGCTCGGGCCGCTGCTCGGCTACGCGACGGGCGTGGCCGCCGGCGTCGGCTTCGCGCTGGTGACGCGCGGGCGCCGCACCCCTGTCACCTGGGCCAGCGGCCTGCTCGGCGCCGGCGTGATGGCCATGACGGACGGGTCGATCACCGTCCTGAAAGTGTCCGACCCCCGCACCTGGCGGCGCTCCGACTGGCTCGCCGACATCGTTCCGCACCTGGCGTACGGACTGGCGGCCGCAGCCACCTGGAACCGGCTGCGACCGCCCACGTAGGTCGGGTTGTCAGCCCTTGGCGTCGCTCTCGTCCTCGGCCAGCTCACCGCTCGGGCCATACGGCGAGGCCTGCCCCTTCGGCACCGGCCGCCCCTCGTCGCCCCGCGACGATCCACGGTTGAGGGGGTGGCCGGTCGGCTGCGGGCCCTTGTTGTCCTGGCTCGTCGCGCCCCTGGCGTTGCGGCGGAACTCCTGCTGCTGTGGATTGACCACCGGTCTCTCCTTCCGGCTGGACGGCTCACGGCGTCGACCGCCTCCGCGTTGGGTTACCCGCCGCCGCCAGCGGCATTCGCCGACCGAACGGCGGGCGGTCGCGGGTGCTAGTCGGCCGGCGCAGCGGGTACACCGCACCGTGGGCGACGAACGGAAGACGACCCGGGTCCTGCTGGACCGAAGCGGACGCACCTACGCCGAGGAGGCCGGCATCCCGCTCGCCGACCGGCCGGCGCCGCTGTACCAGTTGCTCGTGCTCGCCACCCTGCTGAGCACCCGTATCCGGGCCTCGGTGGCGGTGGCCGCCGCCCGGGAACTCTTCGCGGCCGGCTATCGCACCCCGCAGGCGATGGAGCGGGCGAGCTGGCAGCAGCGCGTCGACGCGCTCGGCCGGGGCCACTACCGCCGCTACGACGAGCGGACCGCCACCATGCTCGGCAACGGCGCGCAGCTCTGCCTGGACCGGTGGCGCGGCGACCTGCGGCGGCTGCGCGGCGAGGCGAACGGCGAGCCGGCCGCGCTGCGCCGGCTGCTCACCGAGTTTCCCGGGATCGGACCCACCGGGGCGGACATCTTCCTGCGTGAGGCGCAGGCGGTCTGGGGCGATCTGCGCCCCTTCGCCGACCGGCGGGCACTCGCCGGGGCGAAGCGCGTCGGGCTGCCCACCTCGGCGGAGAAGCTTGCCGGGCTGGTCCGCGGCCCCGACTTCGGCCGGCTCGCCTCGGCCCTGGTGCGGGTGGCGCTCGACAAGGACTCCGCCGACGAGGTCAACCGGGCGGCGCGCGCCCGGTGACCCGTCCTACTTGGCGGCCGGTTTCGGCTTGGTCAGGTGCCACACCAGCAGCGAGGCGAGCAGGGCGAGCAGCACCAGCCCGCCGGTGAGCCCGCGGCCCTCCTCCGGGTCCCGGCCCGAGGTGCCGAAGTAGATCACCGCGAGCCCCGCGAGCACGGTCACAAACGTCCGCAACCCTCGGTCCTTCACAAGTCGGACGATACGGACGACCGGCGCCGGCCGGAGGCGAAACCGTACGTCATTCCCCCGTTCGGGGGGTGCGGCACTTGAGGCCAGTTCGATCTTTAGTGGCTCAGCCAGGTCCGGCGACAGTGGCCGGGGCATGGCTGAGCCACTGCCGGAGTGAGTCAGGCCAACACTCGGATCGGACTGCCGTCGAGGAAGGCGCCGATGTCGTCCACCGCCTCACGGAAGAACATCGCGTAGTTCCGATCGCTGACGTAGCCGAGGTGCGGCGTGGCGAGCACGTTCGGCAGCGTACGGAACTCGTGGCCGACGGGCAGCGGCTCCTTGTCGAACACGTCGAGGCCGGCCCCCGCGATGCGCCCCTCGCGCAGCGCGGCCGCCAGGGCGGACTGGTCGACGATGGCGGCCCGCGAGGTGTTGATCAGGTAAGCGGTGGGCTTCATCAGGGCCAGCTCCCGCGCGCCGACGAGCCCGCGCGTGCGGTCGCCGAGCACGAGGTGAACGGAGATCACGTCGGAATCGGCGAGCAGGCCGTCCAGGCCGGGGGCCAACCGCGCGCCGGCCGTTTCGGCTCGCTCCCGCGTCAGGTTCTGGCTCCAGGCCAGCACGTCCATGCCGAACGCCCGCCCGACCGCGGCCACCTGCGACCCGATCCTGCCCAGGCCGAGCAGCCCGAGGGTACGTCCGTGCAGGTCGGTGCCGACGGTGTGCTGCCAGGGCCCGTCAGCGCGCAGCGCGGTCGCCTCGGGCACCAGCTGGCGGGCCAGGCCGAGCAACAGCGCCCACGTCAACTCGACCGTCGAGGTCCAGCCGCCGCCTGTGCCGCACACCGTGACGCCGTGTGCCCGGGCCGCCTCCAGGTCGATGGCGGCGTTGCTCATGCCGGTCGTGACGAGCAGCCGCAGGTTGGGCAGCTGGTCGAACACCTCGGCGGGGAACGGCGTGCGTTCCCTCATGGCGACCACGATCTCGTAGTCGTAGATGGCCGCCACGAGCTCGTCGGTGCTGGTGAACGGCTCGCGGAAGCTGGTCGTCCGGACCCGGGCCCAGTCCGCCAGCCCGAGTGCCACCCCCTGGTAGTCGTCGAGGACGGCGCAGCGAGGATCAGTTGACATGACGAACAATTCTGCCTTCCAGGTGAATGAGGTGCTCAGCCACGGAGCTGACGGAGCGCATCCAATACTCTCGACCTCGTCTTCGATGCCCCGACCGACGTGATCCGGCACGCGGTGCTGGCCCGGACACGCCCTGCCACATCTGCTCAGCACTGGCACGCCAAGATTTGGCGGCCTCGGGCCGGTGGTGCGCAGCGTGCAGGCGCGATCGCGTATCTGCACGCTGCGCACCGGACCGCTCGACGAGGTCTTCGCCCGGCTCGACAGGCTAGGAACATTGTCGTTCAGAGCTTCTGACAGGGTTCCGATCGTGTGCGAGCAACAAGGGCGCGCCGGTCAGTTGCGGTCAGCGCCGGCTGGGGTCAGCGCTCCAGCAGGCGCAGGGCGGCTTCGTCGTGAGTTTCGCCGACAGCGGGCGGAAGGTTGTCGAGCTTCTCGATCTGCTCGGCGGTCAGCTCCACGGCGTCGGCGGCGCTGTTCTCCTCCACGCGTGCCACGCGCTTGGTGCCGGGGATGGGGGCGATGTCGTCGCCCCTGGTCAGCAGCCAGGCCAGTGCGATCTGCGCCGGGGTGGCACCCGCTTCGGCGGCGATCGCTTCGACCTCGTCCACGAGGCGCAGGTTGCGCTGGAAGTTCTCGCCGGTGAAGCGCGGGTTCTTCTTACGCAGGTCGGTCTCGTCGAAGCCACTGGTCGAGCGGATCTGCCCGGTGAGGAATCCACGCCCCAGCGGCGAGTAGGGCACGAAACCGATGTTCAGCTCGCGCAGCAGGGGCAGCACCGTCGCCTCCGGGTGCCGGGTCCACAGGGAGTACTCCGACTGCACGGCGGCGATCGGATGCACGGCGTGGGCCCGGCGAATCGTCTCCGGTCCGGCCTCGGACAGGCCGATGTGGCGGATCTTGCCTTCGGCGATCAGCTCGGCCAGCGCCCCGATGGTGTCCTCGATGGGCGTGTTCGGGTCGACTCGGTGCTGGTAGTACAGGTCGATGTAGTCGGTGCCCAGCCGCTTGAGCGAGCCGTCGACGGCGGTGCGGATGTTGGCCGGGCTGCTGTCGAGCTGACCCGGCTCGCCGCCCGTGTGCGAGATCATGCCGAACTTCGTCGCCACCACGGCCTGCTCCCGGCGGCCCTTGAGCGCCTTTCCGAGGAGCTCCTCGTTGAGGTACGGGCCGTAGACCTCGGCGGTGTCCAGGAAGGTGGCGCCCAGCTCCAGGGCCCGGTGGATGGCGCGGATCGACTCGGCGTCGTCGGTGCCGGCTCCGGTGTAGGCGTAGGACATCGACACCAGGCCCAGACCGATACGGGAGACGTCCAGGTCCCCCAGCTTTATGTGTTTCATGGCAGTTCTCCGTTACTAGGAATTCGAGCGACTTGCGGTCCGATGGTCGTGGCCGCAGCGGGTGGAACCGTCAGGCGACGGGAATCCAGGTGAACCGGCCGTCGGGGCGCCGCTCGGCGCGGCCGAAGACCACGTCGGCGAAGTGGTTGCCGTAGCCGATGGTGTCGGGGCGGCTCAGCTCCTCGACCAGGCGGTGGCGGTACTCGGCCGCATCGGCCGTGTCGTGGTCGATCCCACAGCCCCATTCGGGGTGGGTGACCTGGACCGGCGCGTGCATCGCGTCGCCGAACGCGATGAGCCGCCGGCCGCCGCCGGTGATGGTGTAGGTGGTGTGGCCGACGGTGTGACCGATCGAGAACGAGGCCCGTACGCCGGGGAAGATCTCCTCGCCGTCCTCGACCGTACGGACGAAGGGTGCGAAGGCGGCCAGGCGTTCCTCAGTCGCCCCGGCCCCGGCGGCCAGGTCGCGCCGCTCCCACTCGGGTGCCGCGACGAAGTGCGGGGCGTGCGCGAACGGCGGCGCATCGCTGCCGGGCTCGTTGCTCCACGCCCAGCCGAGGTGGTCGAGGTGCAGGTGGGTGATGGCGACGGCCTCGATGTCGCGCGGCTCACGGCCCAGCCGCCGCAGACCGTTCAGCAGCTCGCCGCCGTGGATGCCGCCCAGCATGGGGTTGGCCGGGTCGTCGGGGTGGGACTCGGGTCCGAAGCCGGTGTCGATGAGCAACGCCCGGTCACCCTGCTCAACCAGCAGTCCACCGACGGCTGCGGGCAGGAAGCCGCCGTCGTCGAGATGATCGGGATTGGCCGACCAGTCGGCGGCGGTGGCGTCGGGCAGCCAGCCGTGCGGCTTGCACAGGGCCAGCCCGTCCGGAACGTAGGTGATCTTCAGTTCGCCCAGCTGGAGCGAACGGACGCGCGGTGCGCTCGTCAGCCGTGCCCGGTCGAATTCGGATGTTGCGGTCATATGGCCCTACCTCGTGTTCGATGAGGTGCCGCCAGCCGGCGACAGGAGCCAAACGTTAAAGCTAGAACAACTATAGCTGCAACTATTTGAGTTGTAGTAAACTCGTCACATGGCCGACGAGCGCGAGACCCGCCCCCAAGCTGACCGCCAGCTGTGCGGACTGGTCAGAGATCTGGCCAGCCAGATCGAGGCCCACCTGCGGACCCGAGCGGCCACCCTCGGTCTGACCCCGACACAGGCCACCGCGCTGTGCGAGCTGACCCACCCCATGACCCTGCGCGAACTCGCCGACAGGATGAGCTGCGAGCCTTCCAACATCACCTTCGTCGCCGATCGCCTCGAAGGGCAGGGCTACCTGGAACGGCATCCACACCCCGACGACCGCCGTGCCAAGCAACTCCTCCTGACCCCCGAGGGCTCCGAACTCCGCGGACGCCTCGTCGAGTTGCTCTCCAAGGACTCCCCGCTGGCGCCGCTGGCCACCGAAGAGCAGGACGGACTGCGGCACCTCCTCACCCGCGCCCTCATCCGCTGACCCGTTCCGACGGGCAGCCGTGAGATAGGGACGGGTTCTCCGGAACAGGACGCCGGCTCAGTCGCTCTCCAGGTCGTCCAGCGAGATCGCGTGGGTCATCAGCCACCGCGCCAACGCCGACATCCCGAACAACCACAGCGGCGCGGACTCGGTGGTGCCGTTGGTCGCGAAGATGGCGAACCGCAGATCCGGCGCCCGATACGCCTCGATCCGCCACTTGTGCTGCTTGTCCCGCCAGACCGCGGAAGGGTCCATGGCGTCACCGTAGGTGACGGGCGGACACCCGCACGGCCGGATGACCGGCTCAGCCCACGACGATCCGGGCGTCGTCGGGCAACCGCCGGGTGGCACCCCGGCGATCCAGCAGCTCCAGCAGCGGCACCGCGACCCGCCGGGTCGTCTCCAGCGCCTGCCGCGCCGCGGAGAGAGTGAACGGCTGGGGCAGACCGGCCAGCACCCGTACCGCGTCGTCGAGCACATCGGGCAGCAGCACCACGTTCTCCGCCAGGCGCAGCAGCGCGCCGGCGCGGACCGCCGCCCCGATCTCCCGGGGCCCCAACCCCAGATCGGCCAGGCGGTCGGCCTCCGGCGCCTGGAACGGGCGGTGGCCGTACTCGGCGCGGATGCGCTGCACCGCCCGGGCCACCGGCGCGGGCAGCACGTCGACGGCCGCCGCGGTGACCCGCCCGCCCACCAACCGCAGCGGCGGCCGGACCAGCGCCTCCACCAACGCCCGATCCGGCAGGGCGAGCCGCTGCCGCAGCACCTCCACGGGCGCGCCCGGCTCCAACGGGTGTTCCCGGCCGTGCCGCGCCACCTCCTGCACCAGCCGGACGCCGAGGCCCCGCCAGTGCTCCGGGTCGGCCAGCCAGTCACCAGCGACCAGGGGCACGTCGACCGGCACCCCCATCCGGGTCAGGTCGGCGGCCCGGGCCAGCAGGCGTCGCCGCAGCTCCCCCGCGAGGTCGGCCCGGCCGTCCAGTCCGGCCAGGACGGCCGCGCGAGCCACGGCCGCGCCCCGGCGGACCAGCGGCGGGGGCGCCACGTCGAGCACGGTCACCCCGCCCGCCACGTGGTGGCGGCCCGGGTCGCGCAGCAGCGCCCGATCACCGATGAGCAGCGGCAGCGGCCGGGCCAGCCGCAGCCGGACGGTGTCCGCACCGAGCGGCCGGACCCGCACCGGCACCGCGGCCGAGCCGACGTGCAGGGTGAGGGTGCTCGGCAACTGCGCGGCCTCGTCGCCGGCGACCCGGACGTCCACCACCTCGGTGCGGTGGAACCGGCCCGGACTGAGCAGGGCGTCGCCGCGCGTCAACCGGTCCCGCGCGGTGCCGCGCAGGTTCACCGCCACCCGGGCCACCGCGGTGACCTCGGTGGCGGGCGCCCCGAGCATCTGCAGGCCGCGGACCCGCACCGTCTCGCCGGTTCCGGCGAGCTCCAACTCGTCACCGACACGCAGCCGGCCCGCGCCCAGCGTGCCAGTGACCACGGTGCCGCTGCCCCGGATCGTGAAGCTGCGATCCACCCAGAGCCGCACCGGGCCGCCGTCGCCCGGGGCCGGTAGCCGCGCGGTGAGCCGATCCAGAGCCGCCCGCAGCTGCGGCAGGCCCGCCCCGGTCAGGCCGCTGACCGCGACCGCCTCCACCGCCCCCAGCGAGGTCGCGGCGATCTCCGCGCGGGCCTGGGCCATCGCCGGACCCGGATCGGCCAGGTCCGCGCGGGTCACCGCCAGCAGGCCGTACGGCACGCCGAGGGCGTGCAACGCCGCCAGGTGCTCCGCGGACTGGGGCATCCACCCCTCGTCGGCGGCGACCACCATCAGCGCCGCCGGCGCCGGCCCCACCCCGGCGAGCATGTTCGGCACGAACCGCTCATGCCCGGGCACGTCGACGAACGCGACGGTGCCGCCGGAGGGCAACGTCGTCCAGGCGAACCCCAGGTCGATGGTCATGCCCCGACGGAGTTCCTCCGCCCACCGGTCGGGCTCCATCCCCGTCAACGCCCGGACCAGCGTGGACTTGCCGTGGTCGACGTGCCCCGCGGTGGCCACCACCCACACGTCAGTCGTCCTCCGGCACGGCCAGCACCGCCGCGCGTACCGCCTCGTCGGCCTCCGGCGGCACGCAGCGCAGATCCAGCAGCAGCCGTCCCCGCACCACCCGGCCGAGCACCGGCGGCTCGCCCGTACGCAGCGGCACCGCATACCACTCGGGCAGGCTCAACGCCCACGACTCCAACTCCACGCCGGGCGCGCCCCCGCCGCCGACCACCGCCACCGACGGCACCACCTCGGCCTTGCGGCCCTCCACGCCGAGCCACTCCCGCAGCCGCTCGACCCGCGCCCGCAGCGCACCGGGATCGGCGTGCAGGGCGGCCCGGGTCGGCGTGTCGATCCGGTGCAGGGTGGCTGCCAGCGCCGCCAGGGTCAGCTTGTCCACCCGCAACGCCCGGGCCAGCGGATGCCGGCGCAGCCGCTCGACCAGCTCGACATCGCCGAGCAGTAGCCCGGCCTGCGGCCCGCCGAGCAGCTTGTCACCGCTCGCGGTCACCAGGTGCGCGCCGGCGCGCAGCGTGCTGGCGGCGTCCGGCTCGTCCGGCAGCAGCGGGTCCGGGACCAGCAACCCGGAACCGATGTCGGCGACCACCGGCGCACCGAGGCCCACCAGCTCACGTACGCCGACCGCGGAGGTGAAGCCGGTGACCCGGAAGTTCGACGGGTGCACCTTGAGCACGAACCCGGTGCGCGGGCCGACCACGGCGGCGTAGTCGGCGAGGGTGGTGCGGTTCGTGGTGCCCACCTCGCGCAGACGGGCACCCGTGCTGACCAGCAGGTCCGGCAGGCGGAACCCATCGCCGATCTCGACCAGCTCGCCCCGGCTGACCACGATCTCCCGGTCGGCGGCGAGCGCGGTCGCCGCGAGCACGAGCGCGGCGGCGCCGTTGTTCACCACGTGCACGGCGGCAGCCGCGGGCACCGCGGCGGCCAGCGCGGCCAGCGCGTCCCGGCCCCGGCGGGCCCGCCGGCCGGTCGCCAGATCCAGCTCGACGTCGGTGTGCCCGGCCGCGGCGACCAGCGCGTCGACGGCCGGCCGGGACAGCGCCGCCCGGCCCAGATTGGTGTGCAGCACCACCCCGGTGGCGTTGAGCACCGCCCGGGGCGTCGGCGCCGGCAACGCCGCGACGGCCACGTCGCGCACCTCGTCGGGGCGGATCTCCCCCCGCCGGGCACGGTCCTGCGCGGCGGTCACCGCGGCCTTCACCCGATCGCGGCCGAGCACGGCCGTCGCGGCGACCAGCCCGGGGTCGGCGAGCAGCACGTCGGTGCGGGGTACGCGGCGGCGCGGGTCGGTCTGCCCGTCGCGCATCACGTCATCCCCCACAGTGGTTGGCGGAAGCGGACGGGAATCGAACCCGCCTGGCCCGGGTCCCGGACCACACCGGTTTTGAAGACCGGGAGGGGCACCAGCCGCCTGAACGCCTCCACGGAGCATTTGACCACAAGGGCCACGCCGCCGTGCGCGGAGGTCGAAAAGTCTTCTCAGTCGCCGGTCCCGGCGGCGGCCTGCCGCCGACGTTCCAGCCGCTCCCGCTGCGGCACCACCGTGTACCTGGCGTCGCGGGACGAGGCGACGCCGGCGTGGAAGACACCGAAGCGGGTGGCGAGCGAGGCGGCCAGCAGCGCGGCGCCGGAGATCGCCGAGACCAGCCGGCTGCGGCGGCCCACCAGCGCGCCGGCGGCACCCGCCACCGTGAGCGCACGGGCGGCGCTCATCAACCGGCCCGGCCGGCCGCTACGGTACGGCTCGGAGAGCAGGCCGAGCCCGGTCTCCACCCGGTGCGCCGCGGCGAGTTCGAGGGCCGCGCCGACCACCGCCATCCGGCGGGCCGGAGCGGCCTGCTCCGGCGGCGCGCCGATCAGCCCCACCGCGGCACCGCTGGCCAGCGCGCTGCCCGCGAAGAGGAACGGCAACTCCCGGTACGCCTCGTGCCACGACGGCACCGCGGTGTCGGAGAGCAGCACGGCGGTGTAGGTGGCCAGCGCCGGCGCGGTCGCCGCCGCAGCCAGCCCCGCCACCTGCCCGACCGGCGGCAGCACCCGCCGGGCCAGCCCGGACACCCCCCGCTCGGGCAGCAGCGGCGCCGCCTCCGCGACCGCGGCTGCGCCGGCGGCCGGACCGAACGCGGCGAGGATCCAGGTGCCCACCGACATCGGCGAGGTCAGCTTCGCCACCCGCAGCATGTGGTGGAACCGGGCCGGACGTCCCAGGTCCTCGATCAGGAAACCGGTGCTGGCCGCGACCGCGGCGAGCGCGGTGACCCGGCCCGCCCGGCGCAGCGCCGGCCGGTCGGTGAGCTGGCCGCCCGCCGCGAGCAACGACGCACCGGCCGCCAACCCGCCGGTGAACAGGTACGCGGCGATGGCCCAGTCCCAGACCGGCGGCTTGAGCACCGGCCGGCCGTAGTACGAGGTGAACTCGGCCTCGGGAACCCGCAGCTCCTCCCCGCCGCCACGGCGGCGCCCGCCGCGGCGACCCGAAGCGGCCGTGAGACCGGCGTCGCTCTGGCCGGAGAGCTGCCCTCCGGGCGCGCCGGAGCGGCCCCCGTCGAGCCGATCACGGAACCGGCGGAACCGGTCGCCGACCGGCTGGTGCTCCGAACTCACGAGGAACCTCCGACGAACGCGGCCACGGCGGCCGCCGCCACGGCCAGCGCCGCCAGGCCGGCCTTCTTCCACATCTTCGGCAGGTCCCGGGTGGTGACCACCGGATCCGGCGGCAACCCGTACACCTCCGGCTCGTCGAGCAGCAGGAAGAACGCGCCGTCGCCGCCGACCCCGTCGGCCGGGTCGTGACCGTAGAGCCGCGCCTCCGGCACACCCCGCTCGTGCAGGGTGGCGACCCGGGCCGCGGCCCGCTCGCGCAGCTCCTCCAGCGGCCCGTACTGGATCGACTCCGTCGGGCAGGCCTGCGCGCACGCCGGGGTCTTCCCGACGCCGATCCGGTCATAGCAGAGCGTGCACTTCCACGCGCGCCCGTCGTCCTTGCGCCGGTCGATCACGCCGTACGGGCAGGCGGAGATGCAGTAGCCGCAGCCGTTGCAGATGTCCTCCTGCACCACCACGGTGCCGAACTCGGTACGGAACAGCGAGCCGGTCGGGCAGACGTCCAGGCAGGCGGCGTGCGTGCAGTGCTTGCACACGTCGGACATCATCAGCCAGCGGAAGTCGGAGCGGTTCTCCGGCCCGGTGGCCCGACCCGGCGGCTGCGTACCGGGCATGCCGAGGAACTCGGGGCCGGCCGCCATCCGGGCCGCCGCCTCCGGCGAACCGGTCGGCTCTCCGGGCTCCGTGCCGACCGGGTTGCCGGTGGTCGCGCCGACCGCCGCCGACGACGGGCTGGTGCTGCCGTCGGTCGGGTTACCGGCGAACGGCGGCGTACGGTGCCCGGCCGGTCGGGGCTGCTCGACGAACGCGACGTGCCGCCACGAATTGGCGGTCAACGCACCGGTGTTGTCGTACGACATGCCGAGCAGGTCCAGGCCCGAGGTGGGCACGTCGTTCCACTCCTTGCACGCCACCTCGCACGCCTTGCAGCCGATGCAGACGCTGGTGTCGGTGAAGAAGCCCATCCGGGGCGGCGCGTCGGACCAACCGGCCTCCGGCGCCGGGTCGAGCGGACCGGCGAGACTGTTCGGATCAGGAAGCATCAGACGTCCCCGGGTCGGGCGGAGTGACCACCGGCGCATGCCGGTCCGGGCTCATGAAGGCCCGCCGCTGATAGTCCTCGACCATCTCACGCAGGGCCCGGCCGGTGGGCCGGCGGCCGGGCCGGACGTCACAGGTGCCCACCTTGCTCTCCTGGATCAGCACGTTCGGATCGAGGGTGATCCCGATCAGGTCGTTGGCCGAGTCACCGGTGACCAGCCCCTCGTAGCCGAAGTGGTACGGCAGCCACACCTGGTGGATCACCCGTCCCTCCACGCGCAGTGGCGTGAGCCGGTCGGTGACCAGCACCTTCGCCTCGATGGCCGCGCGGCCCGTGATCAGGTGCGCCCAGCCCAGATGCGTCAGCCCCACCTCGGCGGCCAGCTCCGGCGAGACCTCCACGAACATCTCCGGCTGCAACTCCGCGAGCGGACGCACCATCCGGCTCATCCCACCCGCGGTGTGGTGCTCGGTGAGCCGGCTGACCGTGAACACGTACGGGAAGATCTGGGCCTGTTCCTCGGGCGGGCTCGGGTTCACCGAGTTGATCGCATCCGGGTACACCTTGCGGCTCGGGTTCGCCTGCTGCCGGTAGAGCGGGTTGCGCATCGGCGACTCCGCCGGCTCGTAGTGCGTCGGCAAGGGCCCGTCGACGACCCCGCTGGGCGCGTAGAGCCAGGCCTTGCCGTCGGCCTGCATGACGAACGGGTCGTCACCGGCGATCCCCTCGGGGCCGGACGTGCCCGCCTTCGGCCGGTACGACGGCGGCTTCGTCTTCTCGAAGTCCGGCACGTCGTAGCCGGTCCACTCGCCCTTCTCCTCGTCCCACCAGATGTACTTCTTCCGCTCGCTCCACGGGCGCCCGTCAGGGTCGGCCGAGGCGCGGTTGTAGAGGGTGCGCCGGTTCGACGGCCACGCCCAGCCCCACTCGCCGGCCACCCAGTTCTGCTCGTGCCGGGACTTGCGGCGGGCGGCCTGGTTCACCCCGTCGGCGTAGACGCCGCTGTAGATCCAGCAGCCCACCGCGGTGGAGCCGTCGGCGCGCGCCTCGGTGAAGCCGCCCAGGGGGCGGCCGGTGGCCACGTCGAACCCGTTGATTTCACGCAGCACCGCCTCGGCGCTCGGCTCCGCGAGCGGGCCCTGCGTCGGGTAGTCCCAGGCCAGGTCGAGCAGCGCGCGGTCGCGGCGCTTCTCCGACCTGGCCAGCTTCTCCCGCAGCTTCCGCCCCAGGTGGTAGAAGAACCACAGCTCGGAGCGGGCGTCGCCCGGCGGCTCCACGGCCTTCTCGCGCCACTGGAGCATCCGCTGCGTCTGGGTGAAGGTGCCCTCCTTCTCCACGTGGGACGCGGCGGGCAGGAAGAAGACCTCGGTGCGGCACTGCTCCGGCGTGATCTCGCCGGTCTCCACCTCCGGGCCGTTACGCCAGAACGTGGCGCTCTCGATCATGAACAGGTCGCGGACCACGAGCCAGTCCAGGTTGGCCATGCCGAGCCGCTGCGCCCGCCCGTGCGCCGACCCGACGGCCGGGTTCTGCCCGAGCAGGAAGTAGCCCTTCACCTTGCCGTCGATCATGTTCAGCACCTGCTGGTAGGTGCCGTGGTCGCCGGTCATCCGCGGCATGTAGCCATAGCAGAAGTCGTTCTCCGGCGTCGCCGCGTCCCCCCAGTAGGCCTTCAACAGGCTGGCGCAGTACGCCCGCGCGTTGCCCCAGAAGCCCTTCTGCCCCGGGTGGTGGATGCTGTCCGCCCACTCGTCGAACGTCGGGTGCTTGGCGTGGTGCGGCATCGGCAGATAACCCGGCAGCAGGTTGAACAGCGTCGGGATGTCGGTCGAGCCCTGGATGCTCGCGTGCCCGCGCAGCGCCATCACACCGCCACCGGGACGGCCGATGTTGCCCAGCAACGTCTGGATGATCGCGCCCGTGCGGATGTACTGCACACCGACGCTGTGCTGCGTCCACCCCACCGAGTAGACCAACGCCCCGGTGCGTTCCCGCCCCGAGTTCTCCGTCCAGGCGCGGGCCAGTTCGAGGAACTTCTCCTGCGGGATGCCGCAGACCCGCTCCACCATCTCCGGCGTGTAGCGGGCGTAGTGCCGCTTCAGGATCTGGTAGACGCAGCGTGGATGCTGCAACGACTCGTCCCGCAGCACCTGCCCCGGGATCGGCATGCCGTGCGACTCGTGACGCAGCCCCGCCGCGGTGTCCCGCTCGTCGCTGGTGTCCATCGAGCCGGACTCGCCCTCCTGCCCCGCGTACTGCCAGCTGGTCTGGTCGTACGCGCCGGTCTCCGGGTTGAACCCGGAGAAGAGGCCGTCGCCCTCCTCGGCGTCGACGAACTCCTCACTGATGATCGTCGCCGCGTTGGTGTACGACAGCACGTACTCCCGGAAGTCCAGCCCGTTCTCCAGGATGTAGCGCACGACGCCACCGAGCAGCGCGATGTCGGTGCCCGCCCGGATCGG
Source organism: Micromonospora musae (assembly GCF_003626635.1). Lineage (GTDB taxonomy): Bacteria > Actinomycetota > Actinomycetes > Mycobacteriales > Micromonosporaceae > Micromonospora > Micromonospora musae. Next base: position 264,528 of record NZ_RAZT01000001.1, read on the forward strand.
CAGGTACGTGTCGGCGAGCGCGCTGGTGCGCGTGAACCGCGGGTCGACGTGGAAGACCTTGGCCCCCCGCCGCTTCGCCTCCATCACCCACTGGAAGCCCACCGGGTGGGCCTCGGCCATGTTCGAGCCCTGGATGACGATGACGTCAGCGTTGGCGAGGTTCTGCTGGAAGTCCGTCGCGCCACCGCGACCGAAGCTGGTCCCCAGACCGGGGACGGTGGCGGAGTGTCAAATCCGCGCCTGGTTCTCGATCTGGAGCGCCCCCATCGCCGTGAACAGCTTCTTGATGAGGTAGTTCTCCTCGTTGTCCAGCGTCGCCCCGCCGAGGCTGGAGATGCCCAGCGTGCGGTTGAGTGGCCGGCCCTCGCTGTCGACGTCCTCCCAGGTCTCCTCGCGCGCGGCGAGCACCCGGTCGGCGATCATGTCGAGCGCGACGTCGAGCTCCAGGTCTTCCCACTCCGTCGCGTACGGCCGGCGGTAACGGACCTTCGTCTGCCGCAGCGGGCTGGTCACCAGACTCTTGCTGGCGGCGCCCTTGGGGCAGAGCCGGCCCCGGGAGATCGGGCTGTCCTCGTCGCCCTCGATCTGGGTGACCTGCCCGTCCTTGACGTAGACCCGCTGACCGCAGCCGACGGCGCAGTAGGGGCAGACCGAACGGGCCATGCTGTCGGCCGTCTCCGTACGGGCGGTCAGCTCCGCCGTGCGGGGCGATTGCGCGGCCGCGCCTCGGCCCAACGGGTCGGTGCCGGTGAGCTGCCGGTAGACCGGCCAACCCTCGATGAAGGTCCGGATACCCACTGCGACACCCCCTTCCGAACGCCGAGGCCGACTCCATGAACACTAGGCCAGCCGACGCGCCCGCGCGACCCGAGTCGGCGGAGAACCCCCGCGCGGAACCGGGTACGAACCGCCCGAGAAGGTCCTCTCCACCACCGAACTCCGTGGTGGAGAGGTGGCCCCCGACGCCGGTCGGGTTACCCTGACAGCATGCAGGGCGCCTCCCCCACCGCGACCGGCGTGGTCCACCTGACCCGCCCGGGCCGCCCTGCCGTGGTCACCCGCACCCTCACCGAGTTGACCGGCCCCACCCGTGGCCTCGTCGAACTGCCGGTACGGCTGATGTGGAACGCCGAACGCACCTTCGACCTCGGCGACCCCGACCAGCTGCTCTGGCTCTACGAGAACGTGCTGCGCGAGACGACCCGAGCCGAAGACCTCCGCCGGCTCGTCAACGGCCGCACGCTGCGCCGGGTGTGGCGCCTGCTCAACCTCCCCCGCGCCGTACGCCAGGCCTGGGAGAGCCGCCACCAGACGCTGCGCACGGCGTGACCACCGCGCACCTGCACGACTTCTACCGCGAGGTGGCCCGGGTGGCGCTCACCGCGGCGGGCCCGCACCGGTTCGTCCTCGGTGGCGGGGTGGCCTGGGCCGCCCACGGGCTCGTCACCCGCCCCACCGAGGACGTGGATCTGTTCGCCGACGTCGAGGGCGCCGCCGCGGCCGCCGCCGCCGGTGTGCGTACCGCCCTCGAGGAGGCCGGCTTCGCCGTCGACGACGCCGACCCGGACAGCGACCTCGCCGACCTCTTCGACGGCTACGACCGGGACCTGAAGGACTTCGTGGTGAGCCGCGACGGCCGGCAGATCCGGCTGAGCCTGGCCCGGCTCGACCGCCACCGCAGCCCGGTGGTCATGGACCTCGGCCCGGTGATGGACGTCCACGACCTGATGGCCAACAAGATCGCGGCGTTGGTCAACCGGCGGGAGGTCCGCGACTACATCGACGTCTCCGCCGCCCTCGAGCACTACGGCGTGACCGAGCTGCTCGAACTCGCCCGGCAGGTCGACCCGGCGCTGGACCCGGAGGACGTCCGCGCCGCCGGCCGCTACCTGGACCGCATCCCCGAACAGCGCTTCGCCCGCTACGGACTGGACGCCACCGCGGTCGCCCGGGTCCGCGACCGGCTCCGCGCCTGGCCCCGCTGAGAGACTGTCGGGAAACCCCGGGGCGAGCGAGGCGGAGTCCAGGCGCCGATCCGGCAAGGCGGAGATTCGTCCGGATACCGGTGTTGTATCCGGACGAATCTCCAACGCCGCCCGTCGTCGGCTGGGCCCGCCGCAGCCGCCGCAGGGTTTCCCGACAGTCTCTGAACCTCAGGTGATCGGGCGACCACCGGTGACGCCGAGGACCTCCCCGGTGACGAAGCTCGACTCCTGGGAGGCGAGGAAGACGTACGCGGGGGCCAGCTCCGCGGGCTGCCCCGGTCGCCCGAGCGGCGAGTTCTGGCCGAACGACTCCACCGCCTCCTGCGGCATGGTGGCCGGGATCAGCGGCGTCCAGACCGCGCCCGGCGCGACCGCGTTCACCCGGATCCCCCGGTCGGCCAGATCCGCGGCGAGCGCCTTGGTGAAGTTCGCGATCCCCGCCTTGGTCGTCGCGTAGTCCAGCAGCTGCGGCGACGGCTCGGCGGCCTGGATCGACGACGTGTTGATGATCGCCGACCCCTCCGGCAGGTGCGGAACCGCCGCCTTGCAGAGCCAGAACATCGCGTAGAGGTTCGTCTTCATCACCCGGTCGAACTGCTCGGTGCTGATCCCGAGGATGCCCTTGTCCTGGGACATCTGGTAACCCGCCACGTTCACCAGCAGGTCCAGGCCGCCGAGCTCGGCCACCGCCCGATCCACCAGTTCCCGGCAGTGCCGCTCCTCGGTGAGGTCGCCCCGGACGGCCAGCCCCCGGCGTCCCGTCTCCTCGATCAGGGCGACCGTGTCCCGCGCGTCCGCGTCCTCCTCCGTACCGAGGTACCCGATCAGCACGTCGGCGCCCTCGCGGGCGAACGCGATCGCAACCGCCCGGCCGATGCCCGAGTCGCCGCCGGTGATGAGGGCCCGCTTGCCGGCGAGCCGGTCGCTGCCCCGGTACGACTGCTCGCCGTGGTCCGGGCGGGGAACCATCCCGGCGGTGGAGCCCGGTGGCGACTGCTGCTGCTTCGGCTGCCCCGACCGCTGCCCGTACCGGCTGGTCGGGTCCTGCCGGGTGTACTGGTCGTCACTCACCGTCGTCTCCTCGCGTACCTGATCGGAACCGGTCCCCGGCACCCCTACCCCCGGCGTCGGGGCGGAAACGGTCCCGGGCCGCGACGCCCGGGGCGGTTGTGACAGGAGTGACCAGCTCTGGTTATGGTGCGCTCGGCGCCGATCATGCGCGCCCCCTCCGATGGAAAGGCATGTCATGACCTCTCCCTCCGGCCCCTCGCGCCGGCAGGTGCTCGCGGTCGCGGCCGCGGCGGCCGCCGCCCCGCTGATCGCGGCCACGCCCGCCCGGGCCACCGGCGCGCACCACCCGCGCACCTGGGACCTCACTCTCCTGGGCACGTCGGACACCCACGGCAACGTCTACAACTGGGACTACTACCGCGACGCCGAGTACGACGACAGCAAGCAGAACGACATCGGCGTCGCGAAGCTCGCCACCCTGATCAACCAGATCCGGGCCGAGCGGCGCGGCAAGGCCACCCTCGTGCTCGACGCCGGCGACACCATCCAGGGCACTCCCCTCGCCACCTTCTACGCCAAGCAGGAGCCGATCACCAGCACCGGCGAGAAGCACCCGATGGCGCGGGCGATGAACATCATCGACTACGACGCCGTGACGCTCGGCAACCACGAGTTCAACTACGGCCTGCCGTTGCTGGACCTGTGGATCCGCCAGCTCGGCTTCCCGGCGCTGGCCGCCAACGCCGTCAACGCGCGGACCGGCAAGCCGGCCTTCACGCCGTACGTCATCAAGAAGGTCTCCCTGGGCTTCGCGGCGCCGACGCTGCGGGTCGGCATCCTCGGCCTGACCAACCCCGGCGTGGCGATCTGGGACCGGGGCAACGTCGAGGGGAAGCTGCGCTTCGACGACATGATCGCCACGGCGGCGAAGTACGTGCCGATCATGCGCCAGCGCGGCGCCGACATCATCCTGATCTCGGCGCACGGCGGTGACAGCGGCACCTCCAGCTACGGGCCGGAGCTGCCGAACGAGAACCCGGTCGCCCTCATCGCCGAGCAGGTGCCCGGCATCGACGCGATCCTCTTCGGACACGCACACAACGAGGTCGTCCAGCGCTTCGTGACCAACAAGCAGACCGGCCGGCAGGTCCTGCTCTCCGAGCCCTCCAAGTGGGGCCAGCGCCTCACCCGGATGGACTTCACCCTGGCCCGCGAGCACGGCCGCTGGGCGATCACCCGCTCCTCCGCCACGATGCTGAACACCAACACGGTCGTGGAGGACCCGAAGGTCCTCGCCGCCGTGCGGGCGCAGCACAAGAAGACCGTGGCGTACGTCAACCAGGTCGTGGCGCGGGCCACGGTGGAGATGTCCACCGTGGAGTCGCGGTACAAGGACACCCCGATCCTCGACTTCATCAACCACGTCCAGGCCGAGACGGTCACCACGGCGCTGGCCGGCACGCAGTACGCCGACCTGCCGGTGCTCTCCCAGGCCTCGCCGTTCAGCCGCACCGCGGTCTTCCCGGCCGGCGACGTGAAGATCCGCGACGTGGCGGGGCTCTACGTCTTCGACAACACCCTCGAGGCGGTCGTGCTCACCGGCGCGGAGGTGCGCGCGTACCTGGAGTACTCGGCGAAGTACTTCGTCACCCTCGCACCCGGCGCCCCGGTCGACCCCGAGCAGATCAGCGACCCGTCGGTGCCGGACTACAACTACGACGCGCTCTCCGGCGTCGACTACGACATCGACATCGCCAAGCCGGTGGGCCAGCGGATCACCCGACTGGTGCTGGCCGGCACGGACACCCCGGTGGCCGACGACGCCCAGTTCGTCGTGGCGGTGAACAACTACCGGCGCAGCGGCGGCGGGAACTTCCCCGGCATCGTCAAAACCCAGGTCTACAACGAGCAGCAGGAGATCCGCCAGCTGCTCATCGACTGGGCACAGGCGAAGGGGACGATCGACCCGGCCGACTTCTTCCAGCCGAACTGGCGCCTCGTGCGCGAGGGCGTGCCGGTGTTCTGACCGGAACCGTGCCGACGGGCCGCGGGCGATCTTCGCCTGCGGCCCGTCCGCGTCTTCCGCTCCTGAGCCGCGGCGCGACGCCGGATCACGCTCCCCCGGCCAACGGGTCGGGGCGGTTCAGCCGTGGCGCAGGTCCCAGCGCTCGGGGGCGTTCTCCGGCGCGCCTCGTGCCGGGTCGGTCTCGGTCAGCTCGATCCGATCCTCGGGACGGACCGCCGGCGGCAGCTCGCCGAAGCGCGCGTGTCGGAGGAAGGCGCACTCGTCGTCGGTGAACCGCGGCTCCTCGTTGGTGTCGCTCATTCGGCCACCTCCTTGGCTAGGCCCATTCTCGCCCTGCTCCCCGCCGACGGGGTTCGGCCATCCGTCCGGAGTCCGCCGGCCTGCCGCCCCTGTGTGCCGATACCGGCGTCACATCGCGTAGGGCATCCTAGGATCCTGGGTGGTGAGAAAGGACGGTGCACCCAGCAGCACCTCGACCGGCATCGGGCCCGGCTTTCGCCCTCGGCTCACCGGCCGTCCTGGACGTAAGCGTCGGGGCGCACCCGACACGCGGTCAGGACGCCCGCAGGCGGCGCCGGAGGGGTCGCACCCGGCGGGCCGTCAGGAAGTCGGCACGCGGCGGCGGGAGGCCGGGATCCGGTCCAGCACGGCCAGCAACGCCCGCACCTCGCGCCGGGCCAGCGTCTCGTCGAAGCTCGCCCGGCCCTGGCAGAACCGCACGAACATCCGCCAGCCCGGAGGTGTCGCCACCAGCCCGTGGAAGAGCTCCGGCCGGCGCGAGAAGAGGTCGAGCAGCCGGTAACCGGCGCGCATCGACGGCACCAACCGCTCCCCGACCGCCCGCTCGTAGCCGGCCAGATCCCCCTCGGCGACCGCCGCGCCGGCGAACTCGCCCGAGCGCAGCGCGTAGCTGATCCCCTCCCGGCTCCACGGTTCGAGCAGACCGGCGGCGTCCCCGACGACCAGCACCCGGCCCTGGCGCAGCGGAGAATCGTCCGCCCGGCAGCGGGTCAGGTGCCCGGAGTCGTGCGCCGCCGGGGCGTCGGCCAGACCGAGCCGGTCGACGAAACGACGCAGGTACTCCCGGGTCCGCTCCCCCTCGCCCCGGGCCGCGATCACCCCGACCGTGAGCCGGTCGTCCTTCGGGAAGACCCAGGCGTACGACCCGGGCAGCGGGCCCCAGTCGAGCAGGACCTGCCCGCGCCAGCGCTCCTGCTGCTCCGGCGGCACCTCCAGCTCCACCTCCAGCCCCAGGTCCACCTGCCGGTACCGGACCCCGACGTGCCGGGCGGTCACCCCGGAGGAGCCGTCCGCCCCGATCACCGTCCGGGCCCGCACGGTCGTACCGTCGGCCAGCCGCAGGCTCACACCGTCCGGGTCCTGTTCGACGGCGCGGACCGGTGCGCGTTCGCGGACCTCCGCCCCGGCGGCCACGGCGGCCGCGCGCAGCCGGTCGTCGAACTCCTCACGGCGCACCATCGTCACCAGGGGCGCCCGGTGCCGGCGGGTGAAGCCGCGCCGCCCGTCCCAGGTGAACGTCACCCGGTCCACCCGGTCGTGCGCGGGCACCTCGATCCGGTCCCGCACGGCCGCCAACGACGTGCCGATGAGGCCACCACCACAGGTCTTGTAACGCGGGTGCGCCGCCCGCTCGAGAACCAGGGTCCGTACGCCCGCGCGGGCGGCGGCGTACGCGGCGGAGAGCCCCGCGGGGCCGGCGCCGACCACGGCGAGATCCCAGACGATCACGGGAGCAGCCTAGGGCACGCGTCGGCGATCCGGCCCGGAGGCCGCGCCGGGTCGGGCCGCGCCAAGCCCGGTCGGTCCGGGCCGGGCCGGGCCGGGTCGCGTCCAGGCCGGGCCGCGCGGGTCCCGCCGAGCCATCTTCGCCATGGGGCGGCTCGTCGGGTCGGGCCGCGCGGATCGGGCTGCGCGGGTCGCGTCGGGGCCACGCCGCGCCGGGCTGGGCCGAACGGGGGTCAACCCCCGATCGGGTGGGCATCTTCACGCGGCCAGGGGGTAACCGGCGCAGCGCAACCGCCTGCACGGAGGCGGACGCGAGCACGAGGAGGAAGCGATGCAGCGGGTGCAACTGTCGGACGTCGAGCAGCGGGTGTACCAGGCGGTCACCGCGCTGGAGGCCCGTGGCCAGGTACCGTACCCCGATCTGATCGGCGAGGAAGCCGGGCTGAGCGCTGAGGAGCTGAACGCTCCGCTGCACCTGCTCACCGAGAAGGGGCTGCTGCACCGGGAGGACTCGCCGATGGCCGGGCTGGACTTCGGCCCAAGGTTCTGCGCGCGCCAAATGGCGTGAGGAAGCGCGTCGCGCGACGATTTGTCCTGCGGTGGCCGGGGTAGCGGTCAGGAGTGCATGATCGACGGTCAACGGAGGGCACGATGAGCGCGGCGGGTAACAAGCCGGCCGACCTCGACCCGGCGGAGAACCGGCGACGCTGGCGGGCTCTCGGAGTCGGCCTCGTCGCCGCCTTCATGACGCTGCTCGACGTCAGCATCGTCAACGTGGCCGTACCCTCGCTGGACCGGGCGCTGCACGCCTCCCCCAGCGATCTGCAGTGGGTGCTCTCCGGGTACGCGCTCACCTTCGGGCTCGCGCTCGTGCCGGCCGGCCGCTTCGGCGACGCCCGGGGTCGACGCAACGCGTTCGTCTTCGGCATCGCGTTGTTCACCATCACCAGCGCGCTCGCCGGGCTCGCCCCCTCCCCTACCTGGCTGGTCATCGCCCGACTCCTCCAGGGCGCCGCCGCCGGCATCGTCAACCCGCAGGTCACCGGCGTCATCCAGGAGATGTTCCACGGGCCCGAACGGGCCCGCCCGTTCGGGTTGCTCGGCGCGACCATCGGGATCTCCACCGCCGTCGGGCCGCTGCTCGGCGGTCTGCTCATCGCGCTCGGCGGCGAAAGTCACGGCTGGCGGTACGTCTTCTTCGTGAACGTGCCGGTCGGCATCGTCGCCGTGATCCTGGGCTGGCGGCTGCTGCCCAGCCGGCCGAAGGAGCACGTGGACCGGCACCGGCTCGATCCGGTCGGGGTGATCCTGCTCGGCGTCGGAGTGCTGCTGGTGCTCCTGCCGCTGGTGCAGGAGCAGCAGTGGCGGACGCCGTGGAAGTGGGTGCTGATCCCCGCCGGCCTGCTGATCCTGCTCGTCTTCGCGCTCTGGGAGCACCGCTACGCCCGGACCCGGCAACCGCTCTTCGATCTGCGGCTGTTCCGGTTCCGGTCGTACACCCTCGGCTCGCTGATCGCCCTGATCTACTTCGGTGGGTTCACCGCGATCTTCTTCATCTTCACGCTCTTCCTGCAGAACGGGCGCGGGTACAGCGCCCTCATCTCGGGCCTGGCCGTCACCCCGTTCGCGCTCGGCTCGGCGGCGGCCTCGGCCGCCGGCGGCCGGTTCGTCAACCGGGTGGGCCGGCCGTTGGTCGCCGTCGGGCTGCTCGGCGTCGTGCTCGGCCTCGCCGGGACGTGGCTGGCGCTGCGCCTCTTCCCGGACCTGCCGGCGCCCTGGGTGACCGCGCCGCCGCTACTGCTCGCCGGGATCGGCAGCGGTCTGGTGATCGCTCCCAACCAGACGCTCACCCTCGCCCAGGTGCCCGTGCCCCAGGCCGGCAGTGGAGCGGGCATGCTCCAGACCGGGCAGCGGATCGGGTCGGCCGCCGGTATCGCGGCGGTCGGCTCGGCGTTCTTCGCCTCGCTGGCCAGCAACCACGGCGACTTCACCACCGCGTTCGAACACTCGCTCCTGGTCGCCACCGTGATCATCGCGCTCGGGCTGATCGCCGCGCTGATCGACGTCCTGCTCAACCGGCGTCACCGACATTGACCCGTTCGGGTTCTGCCCGGGCCGGAGCCGTCGAGAAGCCTGCTCTCCGGCTCGGTTCGCGACCGACTGCTCGGCAGTCTGGCCGCCGCGGCTGGCGGGGTGCCCGCGGCGCCGTGGGTCTCGAGCCGTGGCCGGCGAGGGGTCAGGACGGCAGCCGGTCGGCGGGGGCGATCCGGGCGTGCACCTTGTCGGCGCAGCCGTCGAGCACCGTACGCGCATCCAGGCCGAGGCTCTCGATGGCGACCAGCGCGGTGAAGGCGACGTCGGCGAGTTCCGCGGCGACGTCGTCGCGGGTGTGGGTCACGCCCTTGCGTGGGTTCTGCCCGAGCAGCCCGATCCACGCGCCCGCCACCTCACCGGCCTCCTCGGTGAGCTTGAGGACGCGGCAGGTGAGTTCGGCGTCCCCGGTGCCGTTCGCAGCGTCCAGCCAGAGGCGGAAGGCCCGCGCCGTGGCCCAGACCCGGCCGTCACCCGCCGCGGCGGCGTCGACCGGGGCGGCGTCTGTCAGGGCGGCGTCGACCGGGGCGGTATCGGCCGGGGCGGCCTTGATCGGGGCGGCGTCGGCCAGGGCGGCATCGGCCGGGGCGGCGTCGGCCGGGGCGGCGTCGGCCAGGGCGGCGTCGGCCAGGGCGGCCTTGATCGGGGCGGCATCGGCCGGGGCGGCGTCGGTCGGAGGAAGGCCGCTCTCCAGCGAGGAGTCGCCGCTCTCCGGCGAGGAGCCGGTCGCGGAAGAGCCGTCGGCCGCGAAGGCGTGCGGGGCGGGGTGTGCGGTCACGCGCCCAGTGAACCGGACGGCCTTCGGAGGCCGGTCCCCGGGGCGGTCGCGGGGACGCCGCTGGCCGGCACCCGTGGGTGGGTACCGGCCAGCGGTCAGATCCTGCTCTGCGGTTGTGTGGTGGGGCGTCAGCTGTTCCAGTACTGGCCCACCAGATCGGCGGCCTGCTGCTCCCACTGCGCGTACGCATCCGGGAACGCCGACACCTGCACCGTCTGCGCGGCCTCGGTCAACGGCATGTCCTGCCACCCGTCAACCTGCTTCAAACCCTTCAAGAACGCCATCGTCGAGTACTCCGGATCCGTGATCTGCTCCGGCGTACCCCAACCCGAACTCGGACGCTGCTGGAACAGACCCAACGAGTCATGATCATTGGCGTCACCCAGATGACCCAGGTTCTCCAACTTCGACTCCTGCAGGCTCGTCGCGATCGAGATGACCGCGGCCCGCTCGTCCATGTTCGACTTCTTCGTCGCAGCGATGATCGCCTTCACGTTCGCGACCTGCTCATCATCCAGGTCGATGCGCGACTGCACACCCTGCGTACCGTGCGGAATCAGCTTCGCCGAATCCACACCCGAGGACTGGACCACCGCAACCGGCCGCGCATCCACCGAATGAGCGTGGTGCGCCGCGATCGGACCACCGACCACACCACCAGCGAACGCCAGACCAGCAAGACCAAGCACACCCTTACGCATCAACATGTTCATGACCAAAGCTCCTTCGGGGGTGTGACCCACGCGCGCACAAGGGGGGGACGGCACGCACAGGCCAGCGCCACAACCGGCGCTTCGCCAGACAAGGGGAAAAAGTCTCTGACCCGACCACAACACTCGGGGGTCGTGGAACCGGGAGGGGAACCGGCGACCAGGACAAAGGTCGGGGGACCTCACCGCGCCGGAACCGCATTCAACGACCGGCGGCCCGCCATCATTCCCGGGAGCCGTGCCGCACCGGCCCGCTCAGATGAGCTGCCAGCCTGCTACCTCGGCCGTCGCGGATACTCAACGCCCCCGACCCCGCCACGATTCCGCCCCCAGGGTGCCACCGGTCACACCCCATACCCACCCAAACCACCCACCAGCCCACAACCACACCCCGACCCGGCCTCCCATAAATCGGACAACCGGCCCGATTCACCCCACCCAGAGCGGTGATCCACACGAGCTCCATGAAGTCGCGGCATCCACCAGCCGGGACACCCCGCCATCAAGGAAACCGAGTCGATCAACCGCGAACGCACACGACGGAGGCGCGACGTCGCCCCGGAGACTCCCCGGCCACCGGCGAGACCCGCCCAAGGTCCACTCAAGGTCCATGAAGTCGCCGCATCCACGCACGCCGGACAGCCCGCCATCACGGAAGCCGAGTCGACCAACCTCCGAAGAGGGGCCGGCCCGGATAGACGAGACCGGCCGGCCCCTAAAGGGACCGGCCGGTCTGCGATTTCACACTCAGCCGTACTGCTGGACGATGTCCGCCGCCTGGTCCTCCCACTGCGCGTACGCGAACGGGTAGGCCGAGACCTGGACGGTCTGCGCGGCCTGGGTCAGCGGCAGGTTCTGCCACCCGTCCACGTTCTTCAGCGCGGTGAAGAACGCCGTCGCCGCGTAGTCCGGGTCGGTGATCTGGTCGGGGGTGCCCCAACCGGACGACGGGCGCTGCTGGAACAGGCCCTGCGAGTCGTGGTCGTTGTACGCGCCGAGGTGGCCGAGGTTGTACAGCTTCGACTCCTGCAGCGATGTCGCGACGCCGATCACCGCACCACGCTCACCGACACCGCTCTTCTTGGCGGCCTTGATGATCGCCTTGGCGTTGTCGAGCTGCGCGTCGTCCAGGGGGATACGCGACTGAGCGCCCTGGACGCCGTACGGCACCAGCTCGTCGCGGCTCGGGTGCCCGGCGGGCAGCCTGCCGTCGCGGGAGCCGGTGGTCAGGCCGGACTCGGTGCCGCCGTGCCCATCCGTGCCGTTCGTGCCGGTGGCGTAGTCGATGGCGGCGATGGCAGCCTCGTGGGGCCCGATGGTGACGGGGGCGGCGACCGCGGTCGGCCCGACCGCGAGGCCGCCGAGGACGGCGATGCCTGCCACGCTCAGCGCGGCCTTCTGATGAGAGTCCTTCGCGATGGCCGGGAGCCATCGAGTGAAGTCGAACTTCACGATGGTTGCCCTTTCGATCATGCGAAGCGCTCCGGGGTGAGCACTCCTTGGGGGATGTCCGCACCGGAAGTGGTTTCGGCTCGGGCGGTACGGGGGACACAACCAGGTTGGCGTGTCGGTCATTCCGGATACGCCCCTGCCGAGGGTGGCTGCGGAACTCGTCACCCCGCGGAATACCGACAGCCCGCTCGGTCGACGGACGGACGGCGCGCGGGGGCGAGATCGATCCAGCGACCGCGATCACCACGGCCGCGGTGATCGGGACGCCTCGCGGTGTGCTCGGGCAGGGCGGCGCTGGACCGCTCACAGGCGACGTTCGCGGGGATACGCGCCACGCGGGCGCCGACCGCGCGGCCGGGCCCCGGGTGCACGAGGTCGGCCCGCGGACGCAAGGTCAACCCGGAGAGGCGAGATCGGCCCGCGGACGCAAGCCGCGCCGGGGACGCAAGGTCACCCCGGGTGCACGAGGTCGGCCCGGGGACGCGGGTTCGGTCACCGCCCCGGAGCTACGGCGCCCGCTCGACCTGATCGTCAGCGGCCGCCCGGCGCGACAGGGTCCGCGCGGTGCCTCTCGGCGGGGCCGGCGGTCAGTGGCCCCGGGCGATCCACTCGTCGAGGTGCGGCGCCTCGGCGCCGACAGTCGTGTCGGCGCCATGTCCGGTGTGCACCACCGTCTCCGGCGGCAGGGTGAGCAGCCGAGTCCGGATCGACTCGATGATGAGGTCGAAGTCGCTGTAGGAGCGGCCGGTGGCACCCGGCCCACCGGCGAAGAGCGTGTCGCCGGTGAAGACCGCACCCAGTTCGGGTGCGTGGAAACTGCACGCGCCCGGACTGTGCCCCGGAGTGTGCAGCACCGTCAGCGCGGCACCACCCACCTCGATGCGCTCTCCGTGCCGCAGTTCGCCACCGGGCGGCAGATCCGGGTGGGTCAGGTCCCAGAGGACCCGGTCGTCGGGGTGCAGCAACACCGGCGCGCCGGTGGCCCGGGCCAGTGCCGGAGCGACCCGGACGTGGTCGTCGTGGGCGTGGGTGGCGAGGATCGCCCGAACCCGACGCTCCCCCACCAGCCGCAGGATCGCCTCCACGTCGTGCGGCGCGTCCAGCACGACGCACTCGGTGTCGTCCCCGAGCACCCACACGTTGTTGTCCACGTCGAACGTCTGCCCGTCCAAGGTGAACGTGCCGGTGGTGACCGTGTGATCGAGCCGGGCCGTCACGGCAGGACCACCACCGAGCGCAGCACGTCACCGTGGTGCATCCGCTCGAACGCCTGCTCCACCTGGTCTAGGGCGATCTCCTCGGTGACGAACGCGTCGAGGTCGAGGCGCCCCTGCAGGTAGAGCTCGGTCAGCATGGGGAAGTCGCGGCTGGGCAGGCAGTCGCCGTACCAGCTGGACTTGAGCGCGCCGCCCCGGCCGAAGACGTCGAGCAGCGGCACCTCGAGGGTCATCTCCGGGGTCGGTACGCCGACCAGCACCACCGTGCCGGCGAGGTCGCGACCGTAGAACGCCTGCTTCCAGGTCTCCGGGCGGCCCACCGCGTCGATCACCACGTCGGCGCCGAAGCCGCCGGTGGCAGCGCGGATCGCCTCGACCGGGTCCTGCGCGCTGGCGTCGACGGTGTGCGTGGCGCCGAACTTGCGTGCCCAGTCGAGCTTGCGGGCGTCGGTGTCGATGGCGATGATCGTCGTCGCGCCGGCCAGCGCCGCGCCGGCGACCGCAGCGTCGCCGACGCCGCCGCAGCCGATCACCGCCACCGCGTCGCCCCGGGTGACCCCGCCGGTGTTCATGGCCGCGCCGAGGCCGGCCATGACCCCACAGCCGAGCAGTCCCACGGCGGCCGGACGCGCTGCCGGGTCGACCTTGGTGCACTGTCCGGCGTGCACCAACGTCTTCTCCGCGAACGCGCCGATGCCCAGGGCCGGGCTGAGCACGGTGCCATCGGTGAGGGTCATCTTCTGCGACGCGTTGTGGGTGGCGAAGCAGTACCAGGGGCGGCCGCGGCGGCAGGCGCGGCAGACACCGCAGACCGCGCGCCAGTTCAGGATGACGAAGTCACCGGGCTCGACTCCGGTGACGCCCTCGCCGACCTCCTCGACGATGCCGGCCGCCTCGTGCCCGAGCAGGAACGGGTAGTCGTCGTTGATGCCGCCCTCGCGGTAGTGCAGGTCGGTGTGGCAGACCCCGCAGGACTGGATCCGGACGATCGCCTCACCGGGCCCCGGGTCCGGCACCACGATCGTGGTGACCTCGACCGGCGCGCCCTTGCTGCGGGAGATGACTCCCCGGACCTCCTGGCTCACGCTCTTCCTCCTGGTCGCGGCGGTGGTGGGGGCCGCAGAGCGCGACACGGTGGACGGGCCCGGCTCCCGGCCCGGCACGCACCGCGGCCGGTCTGCGGGGGCACCGGCGGTCGATACCCGGTGAACCTATCGCGGTCTTCCCGTTCGGCCTAGGGGTCGTACCCGGGCGTACCGGGCGGCCGTTCAGCCCGGCGGGCGCGGCGGGTGTGCCGGCGGTTCGGGACCCTCGCCGCCGGACGGGGTGGGATCGACCGCGCCGCCGGACGAGGCCGTCAGGTTAGCCCGCCCGATCGCAGGGTAGGCGGTGGCACGATCCGGCCCTCACCGCAGGAGTGATCATGAAGCTGGTTCACTTGCCGCTACGCGCCGCGATCGGCGTGTTCATGCTCAACTCGGGGCTGACGAAGCGGGGCATGGAGGGAGAGGCGGCGCAGGCGACGCATGCCATGGCCGTCGGCGCCATTCCGCAACTGCGGCAGATTCCGCCGAACCGGTTCGCGAAGCTGCTCTCGTACAGCGAGGCGACGCTGGGGACCGCACTGCTCGCCCCGTTCGTCCCGTCGGCGCTGGTCGGGCTCGGGCTCGCCGCCTTCGGCGCCGGGCTCGTGCAGCTCTACCTGAAGACACCCGGGCTACGGCAGCCGGGCAGCATGCGTCCCACCGAGGCCGGCACGCCGATCGCCAAGGATTTCTGGCTGGTCGGTGCGGGCCTGACCCTCGTCCTCGACGACCTCACTCATCGCAAGAGGCTGGGCCGCTGAGGACTCCCGCCGCGGCTCCCGTCGGACCGCGAGGACAGGGACCGGTCACTCCCCCGCCGCGACCGCCACGGCGGGGTCGCGACGCGCGGCCGCTTCGGTGGCGAGTCGACGGCGGGTCGCGTTGCGGTGCCGGAACACCTGTACCGCGCCGAACGACCAGAGCAGGTACTGCAGCGCGAAGGCCCACCGGAACGCCGTGAGGTCGGGGCTGTCGAGCCCGGCCGGGGTGGCGAGGTCGAGCACCACTCCGACGGCGAGCACCAGCACGATCGACGCGACGAAGCCGCCGACGTTGACGATGCCGGTGGCGCTGCCGATGCGGCTGACCGGATTGAACGTGCGCGCGTAGTCGAAGCCGATGATCGAGGCGGGACCGTTGAGCGCCAGCACCAGCACCAGCGCCACCAGCAGCCAGTGCGGCGCCGGCCCGGGCCAGGCGAGCACCACGGCCCAGGCCGTCGCGGTCGCGCCCACGACGGCGAAGACCAGCACCGAGCGACGGTACGGGTGCCGGGCGCACAGCTGCGCGAGCACCGGCCCGACCAGCAGGCCGGCCACCGTCATCAGGGTGAGCAGAGAGGCCGCCGTGGTGGGTGTCAGGCCCTGCCCCTGAACCAGGAACGGGTAGCCCCAGAGCAGCGCGAAGACCGAGCCGGAGAACTGGGTGACGAAGTGCGTCCAGAGTCCGAGCCGGGTGCCGGGCTGGGCCCAGGCGGCGGCGAGCTCCCGGCGGACGTCGGCGAGTCGGGGCGGCGGACCGGCGAGGCTGTCCCGGTGCGGCGTGTCCCGTACGGCGACGAGCACCAGGAACACGACGCTGGTGCCGAGCGCCGCGGCGACGAGGAAGGCCGGGGTCCAGCCGAAGTGGTGCAGCAGCGCCACCAGCGGCACGGCGCCGAGGACGGCGCCGAGCTGCCCGAAGGTGCCGGTGAGCTGCACGATGAGCGGGTTGGTGCGGCCGGGGAACCAGAAGGTCACCAGGCGCAGCACGCTGATGAACGTCATGGCGTCGCCGAGGCCGACGAGGACCCGGGCGGCCACGGCGAGGCGTACGTCGGTGGCGAGGGCGAAGCAGAGCTGCCCGGCGACCATCAGCGCGCCGCCGGTGACCAGCAGCTTGCGTGAGCCGAAGCGGTCGAGGAGGACCCCGACCGGAACCTGCATCGCGGCGTAGACGGCGAGTTGGGCGACGGAGAAGGTCGCCAACGCGGAGGCGTTGATGTCGAAGCGGTGGGCGGCGTCGACCCCGGTGACGCCGAGGGAGCTGCGGTGGAAGACCGCGGCGACGTACGCGGCGAGGGCCACGCCCCAGACCAGTACGGCCGTCCGGCGGCGGGCGGGAACGGCGGCGCTCACCGCGGTGTCCGCGGCACGGCGGCCGGGTCGACGTCGGTGGCCGGGGCGGCCCGTCGGTGTCCGGAAGCCCAACGGGCGCCGTCGGCCGCGGTGCCGGCGCGGCGCTCCCGGGTCCGCTCGGCGAGGTGCGGCTCGGCGGAGGGACACTTCATGTGCCCATCCTCGGCCGGGCTCCGGGCCTGCCCGGGCCCGGTCGGCGGCAACGTGGCGTGCACCACCGGCCGTCCCGGACCGCGGTCGCCCGGTGTGGTGGAAACGATCCGGAGATGCGGGTGGGGCAGCCCGTGACGGACTGCCCCACCCTGGTCGGTACCTCCGGTCGCCGGATCGTCGTCCGGCCGCCGGTCGGCTCAGAAGCCGAGCACGCCCCGCCCGCCGACGACGGGCAGCCGCAGTTCGCTGTCGTTCGGCGCGACCCGCAGCTTCGTGCCGCCATTCGGCAGCAGGGTGTACTCCTGGTCGCTGGAGAAGACGACCACGCCGATGCGGTGACCCGCCGGGAAGATGTAGTCCTTCGGCTCCAGGGTCCACCGGAGGTCGTACAGCTTGCCCTGCTTGAGCGGCTCGGTGCGGGCCGCGCTCTTGCGGTTCTGCGGGTCCATCCAGCCCCGGGTCACCACGGTCGGCGCGGCGGTCGAGCCGGCCGGACCGTAGTCGACCAGGTAGGTGGTGAGGTTCGCGTCCGGCTTGTTGTCGATCGCCATCCGCAGCCGCATCTCCGGTCGGCCGGAGATGCGGACATCCTCATCGAGCGCCGGGGAGAGGTACGCGAGGCGGTTCGGGCTCGCGGTGTCCGGACCGGCCACCAGGGTGTCCGGGTGAATGGTGCGGCCCTCGTCGACGAAGCGCTGCTCGACCTTGCCCTTCG
Organism: Micromonospora musae; assembly: GCF_003626635.1. Lineage (GTDB taxonomy): Bacteria > Actinomycetota > Actinomycetes > Mycobacteriales > Micromonosporaceae > Micromonospora > Micromonospora musae. The sequence goes on from NZ_RAZT01000001.1 coordinate 281,614, forward strand.
GCTGCCTGCCCGTGGTGAGCGTGCCGGGCGCGGTGGCGTCGGTGGCGGCGAGCTTCACCGCGACCTCGCGGGCGGCCGGGTCGGGCCAGTTGGCGTACGTGGTGTAGACCCGGTCCTCCCGCTGCAACACCGCGGTCGGCTCGTCCATGATCCCGTTGCGGACGTTCCACAGCCAGTAGTCGAACCAGCGGTTCTCGGTCTGCTTGTACGTCCAGGTGCGGCCGTCGGGCAGGGTCACCGACGCGTTGCTGCCGGGGCCGCCGTGCCCGCCCTGGTGCAGCCAGATCTTGCGCGGGACGTCGCGCTTGGCCAGCTGGTCCCACCAGCCGGCGAAGTGCTCGGTCTTCACGTTCCAGTCGTTGAGCCCGTGCACGACGAAGACGCTGGCCTGCACGTTGCGCGCGTCGAGGTAGTCGCGGTCCGACCAGAACTTGGTGTAGTCGCCGGTTACCCGGTCCTGCTCCTCGGTGAGCTTCGCGATCTCGTCGGCGCACTGTCCCTCGGCGCGGGTCTGCCCGGCCGTGAACTGGGCGAGGATGTCGGTGTCCTCGCCCTGGTAGGTGCCGGGCGCGACGACCAGGCCGTTGGCCCGGTAGTAGTCGTACCAGCTGCTGATGGCGGAGACCGGCACGATGGTCTTGAGGCCCTTGACCCCGGTCGTGGCGACCTGGTTGGGCAGGGTGCCGTTGTAGGAGACGCCGGTCATGCCGACCGCGCCGGTGGTCCAACCGGCGGTGACCGGGGCGCCGCTCGCGTCGTACCCCTTGGCCCGTCCGTTCAGCCAGTCGATGACCGCCTTGGTGCCGAGCGTCTCGGCCTGGTCGCCGCTGGTCGGGCAACCGTCGGAGTCGGCGGTGCCGACGCTCTGGCCGAGCACGACGGCGTAGCCACGGGGCACGTAGTAGTCGTCGAGCGAGCCGGGCAGGTTCGCCTTCGCCTCCGCGCGCTGGACGCCCAGGTCGAGCGCACGCAGGCCGGAGCGGTGGGTCTGGCCGTTCTGCGGCAGGTCGTCGACGAGCACGCTCGGGTACGGCACGTCGCCCCAGGTGTCCTTACGGTACGGGCTGTGCTCGAAGATGACCGGGACCTTCATCCCCTGGGTGGCGGTCTCCCGGGGCCGGGAGATGTCGATCGCCACCCGGTCGCGGTGCCCGTCGTGGTCGGTGTCGACCGGGGTCTGCACGTACACCCGCTCCTCGATCGCGTCGGCGAGCGAGAAGACGGGCTGGGTCATGCCGTCACTGACGACGATGCCGGGCGGCGGGGTGGTGGGCCGCGCCGCGGCGCTCGCCGGGGCGGCGCTCAGGAGCAGCGCGCCGGACACGCCGACGCCGAGTAGCAGTAAATGGGGAGATCGACGCACTCGCGTCTCCTTCGGTCGGGCTGACGGCCGGGTTCGGCCAGGGGTGGATGCCGAAGATCCATTCACCCCCATGCTAGGTACGGTCGGCGCTCCCGTCGATGACCATCAATCAGCCGAAATCGGTTCCACCCGGGCAGGCCGGTGCGGTGCGGCAGCCCGTCGAGGTCCACTTCGCACCACCTCCGGTCCGGCCGAGCCGGGCGAGGCATAATCGGGTCCACGCCACGGCCGGTCAGCACGTCACCGCCGAGCCGGCGGAGCGTGTCGTCGCCGGCGCGGCAGGGACGCGAACCTGGCCCGCGCCGACGGGACTGCTCGCTATCGTGTGGACGACGGCCGGCCCGAGGAGCGCGTGTGACCCAGACCCGCTCCGCACGCCCGTGGTACCGGCGGATGACGGGGCGGCGACGGGACGAGCCGCACCGCACCTCGACGCCGCTGGAGCTCTTCTTCGACCTCTGCTTCGTGGTGGCGGTGGCGCAGGCCGCCGACAACCTGCACCACGCCCTGTCGGAGGGGCACATCGGCCTCGCGGCCGGGCACTACTTCATGGTCTTCTTCGCCATCTGGTGGGCGTGGATGAACTTCACCTGGTTCGCCTCCGCGTACGACACCGACGACGACGTCTACCGGATCACGACGTTGGTGGAGATCGCCGGCGCGTTGATCCTGGCGTCGGGGGTGCCGCGGGCGTTCACCGAGGGCGACTTCGCCACCATCACGTTCGGATACGTGGTGATGCGGCTCGCCACGATCGTGCACTGGTCCCGGGCCGCGGCCGGCGACCCGGCGCACCGTCCCGCCGCCCTCCGGTACGCCGGCGGCGTGTTCGTGGTGCAGCTCGGCTGGCTGCTGCGGCTGATGCTGCCCGACAGCTGGCAGATCGCCGCCTTCCTGGTGCTGGTCATCGCCGAACTGCTGGTGCCGGCGTTGGCGGAGCGGCCGGGAATGACCCCCTGGCATCCGCGGCACATCGTCGAGCGGTACGGCCTGTTCACCCTGATCGTGCTCGGCGAGGTGGTGCTGGTGACCTCCGTGGCGATCCAGACCGGGATCGACGCCGGCGAACATCAACTCTGGTCCCTCGCCGCAGCCGGCACGGTGATCGTGTTCGCGCTCTGGTGGCTCTACTTCGACCGGCCGGTGGAGATGCCGGACCAACTGCGCCAGGCACTGTTCTGGGGATACGGCCACTACCTGATCTTCGCCTCGGTCGCCGCGGTCGGCGCCGGCCTGGCGGTGGAGGTGGACCACGAAAGCGACAATCCGCACATCTCCCAGCTGACCGCCGGGTACGCGGTGGCCATGCCGGTGGCGGTCTACGTGATGACCCTCTGGGCACTGCACGTGCGCCGCCGACAGCACCGCTGGCTGACCGCCACCTTCCTGGCGACGGCCGCCCTGGTGCTGCTCACCCCGCTCGGGCCGGCACCGGCGCACTTCGTGGCGGTCCTGCTCTTCTGCCTGGTGGTGGTCACCGTGCTGGTCCGGCGGCTGAGCACGGCGCCGGAGAGCACCGCCCCGGACGCCGCCGCCGGTCCGGCCGGCGTTCACGGGTGAGTCGGTCAGCCGAACGCGACGACCCGTACGCATCCGGTATGGGACACAGCCGCGCTCAAGTAGGCAGAATTGGCTCATGTCTTGCCGTCGATGGCTGCTCGCCGACCAGCTCGGGCCCCACTTCCTCGACGACTCCGACCAACCGGTGCTGCTCATCGAGGCGCGGGAGCTGTTCCGGCGGCGACCGATGCACCGGCAGAAGGCTCACCTGATCCTCTCCGCGCTGCGGCACCGCGCCGCCGAACTGGGCGACCGCGGGCTCCTGCTGCGTACCGGCACGTTCCGGGAGGCGTTCGACCAGCTCGCCGAGCCGGTCGAGGTCTGCCATCCACACTCGCGGGCGGCGATGCGCTTCGCACGATCCGTGCCCGGCCTGGCGATACTGCCGGCCCGCGGGTTCATCACCAGCCCGACGGAGTTCGCGGCCTGGGCCGAGCGGCAGCGTGGCCCGCTGCGGCTGGACGATTTCCACCGGCACGCCCTGCGCCGCCACGAGGTGCTCTCCGCCCCGGCCGAGAGTGCGTCGACCCACCGTCCACCCCGCTCGACCGACGCGACCCGGCCGGTGCCGCCGCCACCGCCGGTCGTCGAGGACGAGATCGACGCGCAGGTGCGCCACGACCTCGACCGGTGGGCGGCCGACGGGGTCCGGTTCATGGGCCGGGACGGCCCGCGCCGCTTCCCGGCCACGAACACCGAGGCGCAGGCGAGGCTCGCGCACTTCCTGCGCCACCGGCTCCCCGAGTACGACCGGTACGCCGAGGTGATGAGCGCGCACGACCCGCTGCTGGCGCACAGTGGCCTCTCCTCGTCGTTCAACCTCGGTCTGCTGGACCCGCGACCGGCCGTCCGGGCGGCGGAACAGGCGTGGCACGATCGGCTGGCCCCGCGGGCGGCGGTGGAGTCGTTCATTCGTGGCCTGCTCGGCTGGCGGGAGTTCCTCTGGCAGCTCTACTGGTACGTCGAGCCCCGACCTCTGGGCGAAGGTTGGCTGGCCGCCACCGAGCCGATGCCGCAGTGGTTCGCCGAGCTGGACGCGGACGCGGTCGAGGCGCGCTGCCTCGCCGACGTGCTGGCCACGGTGCGGGACACGGCGTTCACCCACCACGTGCCGCGGCTGCTGGTGCTCGGCAACTACGCGCTGCAACGCGGCTGGCGGCCGGCCGAGCTGGTCGACTGGTTCCAGCGCTCGTTCGTCGACGGTGCGGACTGGGTGATGAACGCGACGGTGCTCGGAATGAGCCACCACGCCGAGTCGCCGCCGGTGGAGACCCGTCCGTACGCGGTGGACGGCACGTACATCGACGAGATCAGCGACTACTGCGTCGGGTGCCGCTACTCGCCGGAGCGGGCGCTCGGTGACCTGGCCTGCCCGTACAGCGGCGGGTTCGAGATGTTCCTGCACCGCAACCGGGCTCGGCTGGTCGACGACCCCCGGCTCGCCGCGGAGCTGGCCTGCCGCAACGAGCCGGAGCACCGGGACGCGGTGCTGGCCCAGGAGGAGAAGCGGGGCAGCACCGCGCCCTGAGCGGGTGCTTGAGAAGGCCATGCCCTACTGCGCCGGGCGAGCCTCCTCGAACACCAGCTGACCGTTCAGCTGCCCGCGTCGGGGGCGGGCCCGGTGGTGGTCGTCGGCCGGCCGCCGGTGGGCACGGAGACGCCCCAGAAGTCGAGCAGAAGCCGGTGGAACTCCTCGGCCCGCTCGATCTGCGGCAGGTGCCCGCAGTCGGGGAAGAGATGGGTGCGCGCCTTCGGCAGCGCGGCGCGGGCGGCCTCGATGTGGGCCGCCGGCAGGACCCGGTCCCGCTCACCCCAGACCACCAGAGTGGGCACGTCCAGCTCGGCCATCCGGGCGAGCAGGTCCTGCCGCCACTGCTGGCGGACGCCCTGGTACTGGCCGAGGCTGCGGGCGGTCGCCAGCAGCACCCGGGCGGTGTAGGGCAGGCGCGCGGCCTCCAGGGCGTACGTGATCCGCTCCGCGGTGGCGAACGCCGGGTCGTGGAAGAGCGCCAGCTCCGTCCGGCGGGCGGCCGCCCGACTCGGCACCAGCATCGCCCGGCCGAGCGGCCGCAGCGTGAGCAGCCGCAGCGCGAGGGACACCTCCCGGCCGAAACCGGCGCTGCCGACCAGCGCGAGGCTCCCGACCCGGTGACGTTCGGTGACGGCCAGCTGCATGGCGATCGCCCCGCCGAGCGAGCTGCCGACGAGGTGCGCCGGCCGGTGCACGCCCACCGCGTCGAGGTACCGACCGACGAACCGGGCCAGCGACGGCAGGTTGTAGGGGTCGACCATCGGGAGTGACCCGCCGTAGCCGGGAAGGTCGACGCTGTGCACCCGGAACCGCTCGGCGAGCAGCTCGTGCTGCGCGGCGAAGTCGCGCATGCTCCGGCCGATGCCGTGCAGCAGCACCACCGGTTCGCCGACGCCGTCGATCCGGTGCCGTACCCGCCGGCCGGCGACGGTGACGTGCCGCGGCCGCTCTGCCGTGGTCATGTCGCCTCCCTCGTGTTCTCGCCCGCGGGTTGGTCGACCCGGCGCTGGGCGGGCACACCAGACGCCGGTGACGTGGGAGGCGGCGACTCGCCCGACCGGGCCGGCGCGGCGACCCGGCGCAGACCGAGGGCGAGGACCCGGCCGTACGAGGCGGGCGCGAGCCGGGCCAGCAGGTCGGGCAGCTTCGCGGACCAGCCGATCAGCACCCGGCCGCGCCGGCGCGCCACGGCGCGCAGGATCACCTCGGCGGCGGTGGCCGGCGCGATGGTGAGCAGCTTCTCGAACTGACGCAGGCCGCGCTCGTGCTCGGTGACGTCGACGCCGCTGCCGACTCGGGCGTTGGCGGCGATGCGGGTGTTGATCCCGCCCGGGTGAACCGAGGTGACGCCGATGCCGTCGTCGACGAGCTCGTGACGCAGCGCCTCGGTGAAGCCGCGGACGGCGAACTTGCTCGCCGCGTACGCGGCCTGCCCGGCGGGGGCGATCAGGCCGAAGAGGCTGGAGACGTTCACCAGGTGCGCGCCGGGCTCGGCCTTGAGCGCGGGCAGCAGTCGGTGGGTCAGCCGCACCACCGCCCGGAAGTTGATGTCGACGACCCAGCTGAACTCCTCGAGGGTCACCTGGTCGAAGCGGCCGCCGAGGGCGACCCCGGCGTTGTTGATCAGCAGCCGGACGCGGGGGTGCCGTCGCCGGATCTCGGCGGCGACCCGGTCCGTGGCCGCGGCGTCGGCCAAGTCGACGACATGGGTGTCGATCTCCAGGTCGGGGTGGGCGGCGTGGAGGGCGGCGGCCACGGCGTCGAGACGTTCGGCGTCCCGGTCGAGCAGGACGAGGTGGCTGCCGCGTCGGGCCAGCCCGTCAGCCAGCGCCGCGCCGATACCGCTCGCGGCGCCGGTGAGCACGGCCGTACCGGCGGCGAAGTCGAAGCTACGCACGCGTCACGCTCCTCTCCGGACTGCCCGCGCGGGAGAACCGCACGCCCTCGTCGTCGAGCCGGCCGTGCCGCAGCAGCAGCACGTCCCGGGGGTAGTTCTGGTACAGCCGCCAGGGCGCGGAGCGGCCCTGCTTGGGCAACGCGTCCAGGCTACGCAGCACGTACCCCGAGCGGAGGTCGATCAGCGGCACCCGGTCGTCGTCCGGCGGCGGCTGCGGGGTGACGATCTGCTGCCCGGTGCGGTCCAGGTGCCGCAGCAGCCGGCAGAGGTAGGTGGCCACCAGGTCGGCCTTCAGCGTCCAGGAGGCGTTGGTGTAGCCGATCGTCATGACGAGGTTCGGCACCCCGGAGAGCATCATGCCCTTGTAGGCGACGGTCCTCGCGAGGTCGACAGCGGTGCCGTCCACCCGCAGCGTCAGGCCGCCGAGGGCGAGCAGGTTCAGGCCGGTGGCGGTGACCACGATGTCGGCGGGCAGCTCCTCGCCGGAGGACAACCGGATCCCGCGCTCGGTGAACGTGTCGACGGTGTCGGTGACCACCGAGGCCCGGCCGGAGCGGACGGCGGCGAAGAGGTCCCCGTCGGGCACGACGCAGAGCCGCTGGTCCCACGGGTCGTAGCGGGGCGAGAAGTGCCGGTCGACGTCGTAGCCGGGCGGTAGGTGACCGCGGGCGGCCCGCCGCAGCACCCTCCGCATGAGGGCGGGCGCTCGCCGGCTGAGCTGGAAGTTGGCGGTGGCGAGCAGGACGTTCTTCCAGCGGACCACCGGATAGACGGCCCTGGCGGGCAACCAGCGCCGTAGCGCGTCGGCGAGCCGGTCCCGGGAGGGCAGCGCGACGATGTAGGTCGGTGAGCGCTGGAGCATGGTCACGTGCTCTGCCCGGTCGGCCATCGCCGGCACCAGGGTGACCGCGGTGGCGCCGCTGCCGATCACGACGACGCGCCGGCCGGTGTGGTCGAGGTCGGCCGGCCACTGTTGCGGGTGGACCAGCCGTCCCGCGTAGCGCTCGACGCCGGGCAGCTGCGGGGTGTAGCCGGCGTCGTAGCGGTAGTAGCCGGCGCAGACGTGCAGGAACCCACAGGTCAGCACCGTCGTCTCGGCGGTGTCGTCGCGCTGGACGTGTACCGTCCAACGCGCCGTGACGCTGTCCCATTCGGCGCTGACCACCCGGTGCCGGAACCGGATGTGGCGCTCGACGTCGTACTCGCGGGCGGTGTCGCGGACGTACTCGCGGATCGAGTCGCCGTCGGCGATCGCCTTCGGGTTCGTCCAGGGTTTGAAGGAGTAGCCGAGGGTGAACATGTCCGAGTCGGACCGGACGCCCGGATAGCGGAACAGGTCCCAGGTGCCGCCGATGGCGTCGCGGGCCTCCAGCACCGCGTACGTCTTGTCGGGACAGTCGCGTCGCAGCTGGCAGGCGGCGCCCACACCGGACAGCCCGGCGCCGACGATGAGCACGTCGACGTGATCGCAGGCCATGGCAGCTCCCCGGGGCGGTGGACCGGACCCTATCCATCGGCGTCGACGCCGGTCAACACCCTGTCAACAATCTCGACACCCTGTCGAAACCCGCTAGCATCGACGACCATGACGACCGCCCGCGCCGCCGCCGGGACCGCCAGCACGCGCGGCCGACGGGTCGGCCGTCGCTCCGGCGACCAGCGTGAGCTGGCGATCCTCGCCACCGCGGAGCGGCTGATGACCGGCCGGCCGTTCGCCGAGATCTCCATCGACGACCTGGCTCGCGGCGCCGGCATCTCCCGCCCCGCCTTCTACTTCTACTTCCCGTCCAAGGACGCCGTGCTGCTGACCCTGCTCGACCGGGTCACCGAAGAGGCCGACGCGGCGGCCGGCACCGTGCTGGACCGGGTCGCCGAGGACCCGCGAACGCGCTGGCGGGAGCTGATCAGCCGGTTCCACGACACGTTCCGCGCCCACCGGGCCGTCGTGCTGGCCTGCGCGCAGGCGCGCACCACCAACCCCGAGGTACGCGAACTCTGGGCGGCGGTGCTGGAGCGCTGGGTACGGTGCACCGAGACGGCGATCGAGGCCGAGCGGCGGCGCGGCGCGGCCCCGGACGGGCTGCCCGCCCGGGACCTCGCAGTCGCGCTGAACTCGATGAACGAGCGGGTCACCTACGCGACGCTCGCCGGAGACGGGCCGGCCGTGGCCGAGGCGGACGTGGTCGACGTACTGCTCGACGTCTGGCTCTCCGCGATCTACCGCAGCACCACTCCGCCGTCCGCCTGAGCCGGGACGCGGCCGCGAACGTCGGCCAGCTCGGCGTCGAGGCGGTTCAGCAACCGCTCGAAGTCCGACTCGGAGAGCACCGGTCCGACCTCCTTGCGCCACCCCATCGCCCGGGACCGGCGCTGGACCGGTGTCTCGAACGCACCGTCGACGGTCAGCACCCAAACCGCCTGGCGGATCGTCGGCTCGCCGAGGAGTAACGCGCGACGGGCCACGAACCCCGTCACCTTCTCCCACGGCAGCGTCCGGGTGCGAAAGACGTGCCGCAGCCGGACGCCGCGCTCACCGACGTACACCCCGGCCTGATGCAGCCGGGCCGCGAACGTCAGCCAGACGCCCATGAGAGCCATCGCGCCCGCTATGCCCAGCGCGGTGACCACGTCGACTCCACCGGCCAGCGCTTCCCCGCCGTTTACCAGAAGCAGCACAGCGAACACGGTCCCGACCAGAAGGAACAGGCTGGTGACCACCTGCCGCCCCCGCCACGGGTCCATCCGGATCCATCTCCGCACGGCCGAGAGACTAGTCGAGCGACGCTCGGGTGAACTCCATGATCCAGTTGGTCTCCCAGGTGCGCCCGCCGTCGGTGGAGAACGCCTGCTCCCAGCGGGCGGAGGTCGCGGTGATCTCCGACCAGATGAACCGGCACCGGATCGGCCGGCCCTCGTCGACGTCGTCGGCGTAGAAGGTGCCGACGCCGTCGACGAACCGGCCGACCAACGGCGGCGTCTCCACCACTCCTTTGGCGCTGTTCATCCAGTAGATGGACCACTCACCGCTGGCCGGGTTGAACGTCCGTACCGTCGCGCCGGAGAAGTCCTTGGTGGGGAAGGTGATCTCGTCGAAGCTGCCGGCGCCGTCGAAGAACCGGCGAGCCACCTTCACGCTCGGGAACTCGTCCCACTCGTCGGAGCCGACGTGCCGCTTGGTCAGCCGCCGGTTGACGATGTCCCAGGTGCCGACGAGGAAGTCGAAGTCGTTCATCGGACGCCCACCGGCCCCTCGGCGCGCGTGTCGGTCAGGTACGCCTCGACGTCCGGTCGCTGCGGCGCGAGCACGTGCCGGATCCACGCGGCCCGCTCGTGCTCCAGCACGCCGAGCTCCCAGACGCAGCCCATCGCCGGTCGGTTCAGCGGGACGAAGTGGGTCGGGTCCTCGTCCGGGCAGCCCAGCACCGGCTGGCCGGCCACGGCGCTGCGCACCTCGATCACGTTGTCCCAGGTCCAGCAGTACGCCAGCAGGTAGGCGCCGGTGTCCGCGCCCCGGTGCAGCACCACCCAGCCGGCGGGCGGGGTGCCGTCCGGCTCCGGCAGCAGGGTCGGCAGCACCTCGTACGCGGCCTTCTCCACCTCCGGCTCGATCGGTCGCTCGGGTTGGTCGACGTGGTAGCGCTTGAGCTGCCGGCCGGCGACCGTGATCGGCCCCGGCACCTGAAGGTTCTTGTCGCGAAATGCCATGCCGGGACGGTAGAAGCACTCTCCTGACAACTAGTGTCAGTGGAATGCGGGCCAGTCGACTCGTCTCCCTGCTGTTGCTGTTGCAGGCGCGCGGCCGGCTGACCGCCACTCAGCTCGCCGAGCGGCTGGAGGTCTCCGTCCGGACCATCTACCGGGACGTGGAGTCGCTGCACGCCGCCGGCGTTCCGCTCTACGGCGAGGCCGGGCACGCCGGCGGCTACCAGCTGGTCGACGGATGGCGGACCAGGTTGACCGGGCTGACCGCCGAGGAGGCGGACCGGCTCTTCCTGACCGGACTGCCCGGACCGGCCGACGAGCTGGGCGACGGCGCGGTGGTGGCCGCGCTCCAACTCAAGCTGCACGCCGCGCTGCCGCCCCCGCTGCGTGAGCGGGCCACCCTGCTCCAGCAGCGATTCCACCTCGACACCCACGGCTGGTACGCCGACGGTGACGCGTCACCACACCTGACGTCCACCGCCGACGCGGTCTGGCGGCAGCGACGCGTCGAGGTCCGCTACCGCAGCTGGAACGGCGAGGTGACCCGCGTCCTGGAGCCGTACGGGCTGGTCCTGAAAGCCGGCCGCTGGTACGTGGTGGCCGGCCGGCCGGAGCGCGCCACCCCGGCCACCTACCGGGTCAACCAGATCCTCGCGCTGACCCCGCTCGACGAGGGGTTCGACCGGCCCGCCGACTTCGACCTGCCGGCCTGGTGGCGCACGCACGTACGCGAGTTCCGGGCCCGGCTGCACCGGGACGAGGCGACCGTGCGGCTCTCCCCCGCCGGCCGGAAGCGGCTGGGCGAGATCGCCAACGACGTGGTGGTCGCCGCGGTGGATGCCAGCGCGGGGCCACCGGACGGGAACGGCTGGACGACCGCCGTACTGCCGATCGAATCGCTCACCCACGCGCACGGCGACCTGCTGCGCCTCGGCGCCGAGGTGGAGGTGCTCGCGCCGGCGGAGCTGCGCGACCGGCTGGCCGCCACCGCCTCGGAACTGGCCCGGATCTACCAGCCGACCTGATCACGACTCCAGCATGGAGCGTGGCGGCGGACATCGATCACCGGCGTGATGTGCCACCCTGGGAGAGGGACGACGACGTCACCGGAGGTGAGAGTCACGCTACGGCTACGCGCGCTGATTCCCGTACCGGACACCGGGCCGGTGACCCTCGAGGTGCCGGCGGGCCGTACGGCCGCCCTGGTGGCGCCGCCCCGCCTCGGCACCGCGGTCGCCCGCGTGCTCGCCGGGCTCGCGCCGCCCCGGGACGGGCGGATCCTGGTGGGCGAGCGGGACGTCACCGACCTACCGCCGCCACGCCGGCAGATCGGCTACGTGCCGGCCGGCGGGGCGCTGCTGCCGCAGCTGACCGTACGCCGCAACATCGAGTACGGGCAGCGCAAGCGGGAACGGGTCCGGGAGATGGCCGACGACTGGACGGCGACCGTCGTCGAACGCCTGGAGCTGGCACCCACCCTCGCCCTGCTGCCGCACGTGCTCTCCGACGCCCAGCGGTTCCGCGTGGCGTTGGCGCGGGCCGCCGCCTGCCTGCCCGAGGTGCTCGTCATCGACCTGCCGTCCGGGCTGGCAGACGGCGGTCGCCTCGACGACCTGCTCCCCCGGCTCTCCCCGGCGGACGCGCCCGGCGTGTCCGTGCTCGTCTGCACCACCGACCCGGCCACGTTGGCGCAGATCCCCACCCGGGTACGGCTCGACCCCGAGGCGGGCCGACGGTGACGGCGTCGGGGCGGACGAGCCGTCGCACGCTGCTGCGGGCCACCGCGGCCGGCGCCGCGACGATCGCGACGGGTTGCTCCGACGGTGGTCGGGCCGTGCAGGTGGCGGTGGTCTGGAGCGGCGGGGAGCTCGCGCCCTTCCGCGCCGTGGTGGCCGGGTACCACGACCCGGTGCACGTGGTCAGCGCCGGCAACGACATCGACGCGTTCCTGCGGGCCCGGCAGCTCGCGGGCACCAGCCCCGACGTGGCGATCCTGCCCCGCCCGGGCCTGGTCACCGAGTACGCCCGGCGGGGCTGGCTCAGCCCACTGACCCCGGCGCCCGGGCACACGGTGCCCGACGGCCTCACCAGGCTGCTCCACGCTGACGGGCGGCCCTACGGCGTCTGGGTGAAGGCCGCGCACAAGTCTCTCTTCTGGTGCCTGCCCTCGGTGCTGCCGCAGCCACCGGCCACCTGGGACGAGCTGGTCGCGCTCACCCGTCGGCTCGCCACCCGGGCCCGAAGCGGCGACGGCCCGGCCCCGCTGGCGGTCGGCGCCGCCGACGGCTGGGTCCTCACCGACTGGTTCGAGAACGTGCTCGCCGACGTGGCGCCCGACGGGTACGACGCGCTCGCGGGGCCGCGGGGCGACTGGCAGGGCCGGCCGGTGCGCGACGCGTTGGACCGGCTCGCCGAGATCTGGAGCATCGACGGCGCGTTCCCCGGTGGCGGTCGCCGGGCGCTGCTCACCCAGTACGAGGAGTCGGTCATCCAGGTGGTGCACACCCGCCGGGCGGTGACGGTCTTCGAGGGTGACTTCGCCGACGGTGTGGCCCGACGCTTCCGGCGCGGGGCGGAGGAGCCGTCGACCTTCCGCTTCCCCGGCACCCGGCCCGGCGAGGGCCCCCTCATCGTCGGTGGTGACGCCGCCGTCGCGTTCGCCGGCGCCCAGAGCGGAGTCGAGCTGGTCCGCTGGCTCACCGACGCCACCGTCTTCCGGCCCTGGCTGCGCGCGGGCGGCTACCTGTCACCGGACGTCGCCGTGCCCCTCGCCGACTACGCCGACCCGCTGCGTGAGCGACTGGCCCGGGAGATGCGTACCGCCGGAACCGTACGGTTCGACCTCTCCGACCGCCTGCCCGGCCCGTTCACCGGCACCGACGGGGTCGGCATCTGGCGGATCATGCAGGACTTCTTCTCCGACGTGACCGACGGCGTACCGGCCGCCGAGGCGATCCGGCGGAGCACCAAGCTGCTCTCCGCGGCGGCGCGCGGCGCCGGTGGTGGCCGATGAGCGGGCTGCCCGTGCTCGGCGAACCGGTCGTGCTCGACGACGTCGGGCCGCCCCGCCGCGGTCGGGCGTACCCGGCGGCGCGCGCCTCCACCGCCCTGCTGCTACCCGCCGCGCTGCTCCTCGGCGGCCTGGTGCTCTGGCCGGTGCTGCGGACCCTGCACGCCAGCGTCACCAGCGACGGCCGTTGGGTCGGCGCCGCGCACTTCAAGGCCGTGCTGGCCGCGCCCGGCACCGGCGCGGTGGTCGGTCGTACAGTGCTGTGGGCGCTGCTCGTGCCGGCCGTGGTGACCGGGCTCGGTTACCTGCTCGCCGTCGCCTCCCGCCGCTCCGAGGAGGGCCGGCTGGTCCGGCTGATCCTGGTGGTGCCGACCGCGCTGCCGCTCGTGGTCACCGGCGTGACGTTCCGCCTGATGTACGACCCGGACCCGTCCCGGGGACTGGCCACCCTGGTCGCCGCGCGGCTGACCGGGCGCGGCGGCGACGACGTGCCGCAGCTGCTCGGTCCGGGCCTGGTCACCGTGGCGCTGATGTCCGCCTTCGTGTGGGCGTGGGTGGGCCTGGCGATGCTGGTGTTCCGGGCCGCCCTGGACCGGCTGCCGTCGAGCCTCGCCGACGCGGTCCGCGCGTACGGCGGAACCCGCCGGCACGTGCTCTGGGACGCGCAGTGGCGTCCGCTGCTGCTGCGTACGGTCGCGGTGGTCTTCGCCCTCGTGGCGCTCGGCACCAGCCGTACCTTCGACCTGATCCTGGTGATGGCGCCCGGGTCGGTGCGGGACGAGGCGGCGGTGCTCGCCCTGCGGGTCTGGCAGACCTCCGGCGGCACCACCACCGGCGAGGGCGCGGCGCTCGGCGTGATCTGGCTGGCGGCGGTCGCCGCCGGCATGCTGGTGGCGGCGCTCTTCATCCGGCAGGCGTGGCCGCCCCCGCGGGCCGCCGAACCGGACCCGGTGGCGGCTCCGCCGCCACGGCTGTTCCGGCTGCTCGCCGCCGGCGCCGCCGCGGCCTGGCTGGTACCGCTCGCGGCCCTGGTGGCGACGTCGCTGCACGGGCCGGTGGACGCCGCGGCGCGCAGCTGGTGGTCGGCGCCGCCGAGCCTCGCCTCCTACCGCGAGGTGCTCACCGGTTCGGAGCTGTGGCGGTCGCTGGGCTTCACGTTGCTGCTGGCCGCCGGGGTCACCGCCACGGTGCTGGTCGTCGCGCTGCTCGCCGCGTACCCGCTGGCCGGGCTGACCGGGCCGGCCGCGCAGGTGACCGGCCTGCTGCTGATGATCGCCGTCGTCGTGCCGGTGCAGGTGATCGCCGGGCCGGTCAACGAGGTGCTCGGGGTGGCGCTCTCCTCCGGCACCGCCCGTGGTCTGGTGCTGGTGCACGTGGCGCTGGGGGTGCCGTTCGCGGTGCTGGTGCTGCGCAACGCGTTCGCGGACCTGCCGACCGGTCGGATGCGCGCCGCCCAGCTGGGTGGCCGGCACTGGTGGGGCACGCTGCGCCGGCTGGCCCGGCACTGCCGCCCGGCGATCGTCGCGGTGTCGGTGCTGGAGTTCGTGCAGGTCTGGAACGACCTGGTGGTCGGGCTGCTCTTCAGCGGCCCGGACTCGGCTCCGCTCGGGCTGTTCCTGGCCGGGCAGACTCGCGGTTTCGTGGCCAACAGCGGCGCGCTGGCGGCCGGCTCGGTGCTCGCCTCGACGCTGCCGGTGCTGCTGGTCGTGCTCGCCCGGCGGCATCTCGTCGCCGGCCTCGTCTCCGGTGGTGTCCGGTGACCGGCCCGACCGGTCGCGAGGGCGGACGACCGCCCCGCTGGCCGTTCCTGGTGGCGGTCAGCACGGTGGTCGGCGGCGTGATCGTCAACCTGGCCAGCAACCTCCTCTCCGAGCTGGCCGCCGGCATCCTCGGCCCGGCGAGCCTCGCCCTGGTGATCAGCGGCGGGCTCGGCTGGGTGGTGTTCGACGTACGCCGCCGCCGGGCCGGGCGGCTCGACCGGCCGGAGTCCGGGGAGGCCGTCTCGGCCCCGAGCGGCGCGCCGACCCTGCCGCCGGAGCGGATGAACGGTTGGCCGTCGCCGGGACGAATGCCCGGTTGGGACGCCGCTGTGGACGACGTCACCGAGCTGCTCGGGCGCGAGCAGGCAGTGGCCGTACGGGGGCGGCGGGCTGTGGGCACGTCGGCGTGCGCGATCCAGGCCGCCAACCGCTGCCGCGGCGACTTTCCGGACGGGCAGTACTACCTCGACCTGCGCCCCGGTGGGCGGCCCCGCTCGGCAAGGCAGGTGCTCACCGCGCTGGCCCGCATCCTGGGCACACCGCCGCCGACCTCCGGCCGCGCGCAGGCGCTCGCCGAAGCGGCCGACGCGCTGCGCCGGCACCTCGACGGCCGGCGGATCCTGGTGGTGCTCGACAACGTCGACCGCCCCGAGCAGGTGCGTCCGCTGCTGCCGCCGACCACCCGCACCTGCCGGCTGCTGCTCGCCGGCGGGCCGGCGCTGATCGGTCTCCAGGGTGTGGCGGAGCGCTGGATCAACGAGCCCGACGTCGACGACGCCGTCGAGATCTTCGCGGCGGGGGGCGCGGCCGCCCCCGCCGCCCGCAACCGTCGCGTCGACCCGCGCACCGACCCGCTCGTGCGGGACATCGTGGAGATCTGCGGACGGCAACCCCGGGCGGTACGCGCGCTGGGCTACCGGGCGGCGCAGCACAGCTGGCGGCACGCGGACGTGCTCGACGCGCTGCAGCGGGCGGTACGGACACCGCCGCACCAGCGCATCGCACTCGCCCCGGCCGCCCGGCTGCTCACCGAGGCCGACGCCGCGTACCGGGCGCTCTCCGCCGAGGCCCGCCGGCTCTACCGGCTGATGTCGCTCACCCCGGCCCCGGTGGATCGGGCGACGATCGCGGCGCTGGCCGCCCGCCGCCCCGAGCAGGTGGCCACGCTCCTGGACGAGCTGACCGCCACCGCGTTCGTCCGGGGCCGCGACGGCGACCGCTATGAGATCCGCCCGCCGCTGGCCGGGTACGCCCGGCTGCATCTGCGCGACGGTGAACCGCTCCGCCGGCGCGTCGCCGCGCAGGCCCGGCTCACCCGGCACCTGGCGAAGCACGCCGAGCGGCACGCCGCCGGCCTCGCCGCGCTCGGGTCACCGCCGGACCGGGAGTGGACGCTGCCGCTGGACGAGGACCCGTACGGCTGGTTCGACCTGCACCAGGAGCTGCTGCTGGCGGTGGTGCGGGTGCCTGCCGGCGCGGCCGAGACGCTGCCGCGCCGGGTCCGCCGCTGGTGGTTCCGGCTCGCCGTGGCGCTCTGCGGCTGGCTGGCGCACGCCGAGCGGCTCGACGAGTGGGAGCAGGTCTGCACCACGGTGCTGGCCACGCCCACCGCCGAGGACCGGCCCGAGGTCTCCGGCTGGGCACACAACGAGTTGGGCGCGCTGCACCGGCGTCGGCACGATCCGCACGGCGCCGTCGCCGTGCTGCACCTGGCGGTCACCGAGCGCGGCCGGCGGGCCACCGCCCAGGCCCGGATGAACCTCGGGATCGCCCTGCTCGACCTGGGGCAGCTCGACGACGCGGTGGACCACCTGGCCCGATCGCGGCGGCACCGCTCCGGCTCGGACCGGGCCGGACTCGCGCTGACCGACCTGGCGCTGGGCGCCGCCCGGCTGGCCCGGGGTGAGTGGGACGGCGCGCACCGCCACCTGGTCCGGGCGGCGAACACGTTCAGCGCGCTCGGCGACGCACGCGGCTACGCGGCCGCGTTGACCAACCTGGTGCTGGTGCACGCCGGCCTCGGTGAGCACCTGGACGCGGCGCAGGCGTGGCGTGCGGCGCTGCGCGAGTACGACTCGGTCAACGACCCGACCGGTCGGGCCGCGGCGCTGCTCAACGCCGGCGCTGCGCTGCTGACCGCAGCTCCGGGGCAGGCCCGTCAGGCGTACGACTGGCTGGCCGAGAGCCGCCGGCTACGCGAGGGCAGCCGGCTGACCGCCGGGCTGGGCCGCACCCTGCTCTACCTCGGCGACGCGGCGGCGGCCCTGGACGATCCGGACGAGGCCCGCCGGCACTGGGTCGACGCGGTGGGGATCTGCGAGGCGGTCGGGGACACCGCCGGTCAGACGGCCGCCGATGCCCGTCTGAACAGCCCCGTCCACGAATCCTGACCCACCACCCGCCCCGCCCCGCCGCGCCCGCCCCGCCCCGCCCCGCCAAGAGCTGCGCGCTTTCAGAGAAAGTGCTGTCTCAACACGCGCCGAGGCAACACTTTCTCTGAAAGTGCACCGCGCCGAGCCGAGCGGGGGGTGGCGGCGACTTTGATGATCGTCGTCGTGGCGGGCCGCGCGGGGGTTGATCGGTCTGGATCTGGATAGGATCGAACGATTTGTGACTTCGGCTCGGCGGGGGCTTGGCGACCCCGGCGGCGAGATGGGAGATGAGATGGGCGACGCGCAGCGGCGGTTCGGTGGCCTCGCCGCCGACAGCCACGGGGCCGACGGCGGCCGCCCGCCGTTGGTGCTGGTGCACGGCCTGACGTACGACCGGACCCAGTGGGGGCCGACCCTGCGCGAACTGGCCGCGCTCGATCCGGGCCGGCGGGTGCTCGTGCTCGACCTGCCCGGACACGGTGAGTCCCCGGGACGCGAGTCGTACCAGACCGCTGACGTCGCGGACGTGGTGCATGCGGCGGTGACCGAGGCCGGCCTGGACCGGCCGGTGCTGGTGGGCCACTCGCTCGGCGGGGCGTTGGCCACGATCTACGCCGCCCGCCACCCGACCCGCGGGGTGGTGAACGTGGACCAGCCGCTGCTGCTGGGCCCCTTCGGTGAGCTGCTGCGCCGCAACGAGCCGCTGCTGCGCAGCCCCGAGTACCTGCGGCTCTGGGAGTCGCTGCTGGCCGGGATGGGGATCGACCAGTTGCCGCCGGCCGCGCAGGAGATGGTCCGTACGGCCACCACTCCCCGCCAGGAGCTGCTGCTCGGGTACTGGGGCGAGATCCTGGTGACGGCGGACGAGGCGTTCACCGCGCAGCGGGTACGGGAGCTGGAGCGGATCCGGTCGCTCGGCGTTCCGTACCACTACGTGGCGGGCAGTGAGCCGCCGCCGCCGTACCGGCAGTGGTTGGAGTCGGTGCTGCCCAACGTGATCATCGACGTCCTGCCCGGCGGGAGCCACTTCCCGCACCTGTCGCACCCGGCCGAGCTCGCCCGGATCATCGCCGACGTCGGCAGCGGCCCGTCGGGCGATCGCTGATCCACGCGGCTTTCCCTCACGTCGGCCCCCGTGACGAGGCCGAACGGAGGACGGCGGCGCACCCGGATGATTACGTCACCCGGGTGCGCCGGCATCCGCCTCAGCAGGTGACGGTCAGGCCCGCCCAGTCGGCGCGGTCGTTGTAACCGCCGTCGCCGGCGTCACCGACCACCAGGTCGAGCACCCGGACGCCGGTCAGGTCGACGTCGACCTGGTGCACCGCGTCCCGGGTCACCACGCCGCTGTCGTACAGCACCTTGCCGTCGCCGACGACCTGGAAGGTGGCGGTGCCACCGTCCGGGCCGACGTTGTTGACCGCGTCGTCGATGCCGACGACGGCGGCGAGCCGGCCGCACTGGTCACCGACGTAGTAGCGGACCGTGGACGGGGAGGCGACACCGAGGCCGGTCGGGTAGACCTGGCCGAGCATCTTGATCGGCGATCCGCCGCCGACGCTCTGGTCGACGGTCGGGCTCATCCAGCCGCTGGTGGCGCTGATCCAGGTGTGGTGCGACAGCAGGGCCTCGCCGTCGGGCGGCACCGGCGCGACCACCAGGGTCGCGGCCGTACGCTGCCGCAGCCGGCCGTGGCCGAGCACGTCGTACGAGGTGGTGGCGGTCAGCGTGGCGGTGCCGGGGCTCGCCGTGGCCGGCAGGGTCACCGCGAAGCCGAGCGTGGCGCTGCCACCGGGGATCAGCAGCTTCGGCGCCCGGCCGAGCGCCCGGACCTGCCAGCCGTCCGGCGTGCTCAGCGTGACCTGCGGGGTGAAGACGGGCAGCAGGCCGTCGTTGCGGACGGCGACCTGGACTGTCGCCTCATCCCCGCCGGCGAGCACCGGTGCGGTGCCCTCGGGCAGCGCGTCGCCGCCGACCCTCGTCACCTGCGGAAGCCCGGCGGTGACGTGCGGGACGCCCGGCAGGCCGTGCGCCTTCGCGACGCGGAACAGCGCCGCGCCGTGGGCGGGGACGGCCGCGCTGATGGTGCCGGCGCTCTCGGTGACCTGGTCGGTCCAGGCGTTCCTGAGGGTGAACCGGCTCCCGCTCAGGCCGACGGCCGACGCCTTCGCGGTGAGGGTCTTCGAGCTCTCGCCGCGGTTGAGCAGCAGCACGGCCCGGTCACCGTTGGCGAGGCGCTTCACCCACGTCTCGGTGGTGCCGGCGGGGCCGACGCGGACGGCCTGCACGGCCGCCGGGTCCTGGTTGATGGCGAGCGCGTCGGCGTCGGTGAGGATGTCGACGGAGGTCTGGCCGAGCTTACGGATGTCGCTGCCGACGATCAGCGGCGCGGCGGCCACCGACCAGAGCGACATCTGGGTGCGGAACTCCTCGTCGCTCATGCCGAGCTCGGGGGCGAGGTAGTCCGGGTCGTTGAAGCGGCCCGGCCCGGCGACCTCGGGGTGCCGCGCGTTCGCGTCGTAGTTGCGCAGCACGTCCTTGAACTTGATGTCGCCGACGAAGCCGACGTCGGTGTACGTCCGCCAGGACTGCGCGATCTCCGGGGCGTACGTCCACGAGTACGTGGACTGCTGCTCCTCCGGGTAGTTGCCCCAGTCGGGCGAGGTCACCGGGTTGCAGAGGTTGAAGATGATCGGACGACCGCTGGCGTTGTTCCGCAGCGCCCGGGCGAACTCGGTGTAGGCGGTCTTCGGGTCCAGGTCGGCGGCGATGCCGCAGAGGAAGTCCACCTTGACCGCGTCGAACTCCAGGGCGGCGAAGTGGTCGGCGTCGCGCTGGTAGTAGCCGCCGCCGCTGCCGAGCCCGCACTTGCCCGGGATGTACGGCCCGGCGTCGGTGTAGATGCCGGCCCGCAGACCCTTGGAGTGGATGTAGTCGACCAGGGGCTTCAGACCGTTGGGGAAGCGGGTCCGGTCGGCTTGGAGGTCACCGGCGGCGGTGCGCGGCTCCGGGTCCTGCCAGCCGCCGTCGAGCCAGACGATGTCGTAGCCGGCCTTGGCCATGCCGCGGGCGACCAGGGCGTCGGCGACTTCGCGTACCGACTGCTCGGAGAAGTTGCCGCCGAGTCCGAAGTAGGTGTTCCAGCCCTGGTAGGGGGTGGGGCTCAGCACCTGCTGGGGTGCCGGCCGCGCGCCGGTGGCCGGGGCGGCCTGGGCGGGCGCGGGTACGACCAGCAGGCCCGCCGCGAGGGCGAGCAGGCCCGTGAGGGCGTGTCGTTTCACATCGGATTCCTTTGCTCCCGGGGGTGGACGGACGCCCCGAGATCCTCCATCCGGTTGCGAAGACGTGTCAATAATATTTCGTAAATTACGAGTACTGGTTTCGCGCGTGCTCCTCGCCGACGCCCCGGCGGATCAGTCGGAGGGTGGCTCCGGCCCCCACGGCCGCCGACGGCCGTCGGGCCGGGCGCGTTCAGGCGTCGGGATGGTCGACGATGGCGCCGGACGAGTAGTGGATCGTCTGCGCCACCAGCAGCCCGTCCCGGACGACGTAGGTGTCCACCCCGTCGTGCAGGGCGATGTCGCCGGCGGAGCACCGGCCGGACCAGACGAGCATCCCCACGTCGCCGTCGACGAGCACCTGCCGGTACTGGTAATCCCCGTCCTGGACGTAGGTGCGCAGGATGGCGGCGAGATGCCGTACGCCGTCGTGGCCATGGTGGACGCCCTCGGCCGAGAGCAGGCGGACGGCGGGGTGGTAGTTCTCCCGGAGGTCGCCCTCGAGGTCTCCCCGCATGCGACGGCGCAGGTGGTCCAGCACGACATCGCGGGTGGTGCGAATCATGTGCCTCTCCTGTCCGACTCGTCCGGGATCCTCGCGCCGGTCTACCCGGCAGAGGCTGCGGGCACACGCGCGGGGACAGGCGGGCCGGTCGGCGAGGCCGACCTGACGGAGCCCCCGGCGGTC
Organism: Micromonospora musae; assembly: GCF_003626635.1. Classification (GTDB taxonomy): domain Bacteria; phylum Actinomycetota; class Actinomycetes; order Mycobacteriales; family Micromonosporaceae; genus Micromonospora; species Micromonospora musae. The sequence goes on from NZ_RAZT01000001.1 coordinate 302,775, forward strand.
CGGTGCCGGTGTCCGGGCGCTGCCGTCGCGGTCTCAGGAGGTGCGCGGTCGACGCAGCGCGGCGGCGATCGTGGCGATGCCCTCCTCGATGTCGCTCGCGGTGTTGGCGGCGTAGCCGAGCACGAGGCCCGGCCGGCTCGCCCGCTGGCAGTGCCACGACAGCGGCTGCACCTTCACCCCGCGTTCGAGGGCGGCGACCGCCAACGACGTGTCCGTGACGTCACCGTCCAGGGTGACCAGCAGGTGCAGGCCGGCGGATGCCCCGTGCACGGTCGCGCCGGGCAGGTGCCGGCCGATGGCGGCGACCATCGCGTCGCGGCGGCGGACGTGGCGACGCCGGAGCAGCCGCAGCTGCCGCTCCAGCGCGCCGGAGTTCATCAGTTCGGCGAGCACCAGCTGCGGCAGCACCGAGGTGCCGAGATCCGCGTTGCGCTTGGCCGCGACCACGGCGTCCCGGTGCCGGGCGGGGACGAGCAGCCAGCCCACCCGCAGCGCGGGGGCGAGCAGCTTGGAGACGCTGCCGGCGTAGCCGACGTGCTCCGGCAGCAAGCCGCGTAGCGCCGGCACCGGCGGGCGGTCGTAGCGGTGCTCGGCGTCGTAGTCGTCCTCGACGATCAGGCCGCCGTCGCGCGCCCAGGCGATGAGCCGGCGACGCCGCTCGCCGTCGAGCACCACGCCGGTGGGGAACTGGTGGGCCGGGGTGAGCATCACGGCGCGGGCGCCGGTGGCGACCAGCTCGTCGACCCGCAGCCCGGCCGCGTCGACGGTGACCGGCGGAGTGGCCATGCCCCAGTTGTTCAGATGCTGCCGGACCCCCAGCGACCCCGGCTCCTCCACGGCGATCCGGTCGACGCCGTCGCGGCGCAGCGCCTGGGCGAGCAGACCGAGCGCCTGGGAGACGCCGGCGGTGACGATCACCTCGGCCGGTTCGACGGCGATGCCCCGGTTGCGCGCCAGCCAGGTGGCGACCGCGGCGCGCAGCGCCGGCGCGCCGCACGGGTCGCCGTAGCCGAAGTCGGACGCGGCGAGCCGCCGCAGCACGGTCCGCTCGGCGCGCAGCCAGTCCGCGCGGGGAAAGGCGGCCAGATCGGGTACGCCCGGGGTCAGGTCGATGCGCGCCGGTGCCGTGCGTACCGCGTCGAAGATGTCGCTGCCCGGATCGGGCGGGAAGAGCGTGGCCGGGACCGGCGCGGCGGCCGGGGCCGGCCGAGCGGGCGGCAGCGGCGGCGGCGCGGCCACGACCACGGTGCCGGCCCGCCCATAGCCGGCTACCCGGCCCTCCTCCCCCAGCCGCTGGTACGCCTCGGTCACCACCCCCCGGGACACGCCGAGGTCGGCGGCGAGCACCCGCGACGCGGGGAGCCGGGCGCCGACGGCGATCCGCCCGTCGGCGATCGCGGCGCGCAGCCGCTCGGCGAGCCAGGCCGCGCGCCCGCCCGACGGCGCCTCGGTGACGTCCAGGTGCAGGAAGTCCGACCCCGCGGTTATGGACCCCTCGGACGGCTGCGGTTTGGCCCTGCCCATCGGTCCATCGTGGCAGCACTGTGAGGGGTGGCGGCCACGGGGTCGCCGCGTATCCGCGCACGGAGGGATCGTCGTGAACGTCGCTTTCCTGCTCACCACGCTCGTCGTGGTCGTCACACCGGGCACCGGGGTGATCTACACGGTCTCGGCCGGCCTCTCCCGGGGCGCTCGAGCCGGCCTGGTCGCCGCGGTCGGCTGCACCCTGGGCACGGTGCCGCACCTGCTCGCCGCCGTCACCGGGCTCGCCGCGCTGCTGTCGGCCAGCGCCACGGCCTTCCACGCCGTGAAGTACGTCGGCGTGGCGTACCTGCTCTACGTCGCCTGGGCGACCCTCCGCGACCGGGACGCTTTCACCCCGGCGGCGGAGCCGACGCCCCGATCGGCGCTGCGGGTGATCGTCACCGCCGTGCTCGTGAACCTGCTCAACCCCAAGCCGACGCTCTTCTTCGTCGCGTTCCTGCCGCAGTTCGTCGACCCGACGGGCCCAGCGGCCACGCGGGGCATGCTCGCGGCCGGCGGGGTCTTCATGCTGCTCACGCTCGTGGTGTTCGCCGGCTACGGGACAGCTGCCGCCGCGGTGCGCGACCGGGTGCTGTCCCGGCCCCGGGTCACCGCCTGGCTGCGCCGCGCCGTCGCCGGCACGTTCGTGGCGCTCGGCGTCTCCCTCTTCCTCGGCGACCGGTAGGAGGAACCCGTGCGGTTCGAGCACTCCGCGCCGGTACGGGCGGCCTTCCCGGGGCTCGTCGCGGGCGTCCTGGTCGCCACCGGCATCACCCCGGACGTGTCCGCGGGGCCCCGGGTGGCGGCGTTCACCGGCCAGGCCCGGACCCGGCTGTCGGCCGGCTCCGAGGCCGGTTTCCCCGAGATCCAGGCGTGGCGGCGGGCGTTCGGCCCACGCAGTACCGGTGCGCCGCCGAGGCGTTGCTGCGACGGCTGCGGATCGACGGGAACCTGCCCCGGCTGCATCCGCTGGTGGACCTCTGCAACGCGGTCTCGGTGGCGTACGCCGTCCCGGTCGCGGCACTGGACCTGGACCGCATCACCGGGGACCTGACCGTGCGGCACGCGCACGGCGACGAGGAGTACCTGACGTTCGCCGGCGGTGTCGAGCGGCCGGAGCCCGGCGAGATCGTCTTCGCCGACGCGGCGGGACGGGCCCACGCGCGCCGGTGGACCAACCGGCAGAGCGGCTGGTCGGCGGTGCGGGCGGAGACGTCTCGCGTGCTCGTCGTCGTGGAGGGGCTGCACAGCACGGCCGACGCCGATGTCACCGATCTGCTCGACACGCTGCGGACGGAGGTGGCCGTACTCTGGTCGCCGCCGGCCGCCCACGCCCTGCTGACCGGGGCCCGACCGGCGTTCGAGGTTCCGTCGGTCGCGCTGCCGCCCCAGGAAGTCAGGCGGTCTCCTCCGGCGCCAGGTGGCGGTAGCCGGGAACGGTCTCGGCCAGCCAGCCGGTGACACTGGCCAGGCCGCGCTCGTTGAGCTGCGCGTCGTGGATGGTGTACGTGTGCCGCGCGCCGACCGCCTGCGCGAACGCGATCGCCTCGCCCAGCCGCAGCCACGACGCCTGCCCAGGGATCAGCAGCGTGCGCACCGGCTCCTGCGGCACGTGCAGCGAGTCCCCCGGGTGGTAGACGTCGTCGTCGACCAGGTAGCCGAGGTTGACGCAGTCCGGCTGCCTGTCGTGGATCACGGCGTGCCGGCCACCGACCGCGGTCACCGGGAAGCCGGCGGCGACGAACCGCTGCCCGGCCCGGACCGGGATCACCGGCAGCGGGGCCAGGTCGGGCAGGTGGGCGCCCTCCGGGGCGTACACCGGCACGCCGAGGCCGGCCAGGCGGAGCACGTCGACGTGGTCGCTGTGTTCGTGGGTCACGAGGACGGCGTCCGCGCCGGCCAGGGCGCGCGGTTCACTCCACGTGCCGGGGTCTACGACCAGCACGCCGCCGTCGTGCTCCAGCCGCACGCAGGAGTGGGTGTACTTGGTGATCCGCATCCGGCGACGGTAACCCCCGCCTCCGCCGGGCAGGTGCGCGCGAACGCGGCCGGTCGCAGCGGTTGATCGACTCGGGGTCCTTGGTATCGGGGTGTCCGGGTCGCGCGGATGCCCCGACATCAAGGAAACCGAGTTGACCATGAGGAGATTCGGGCTGGTGATCAACGGTGGCGACGGATGATCGGGGGCATGGAGCAGCCAGCGCAGCGCGGGCACCGGTGCGTGCCGCACACCGCCGACGTCCGGCTCGAGGCGTGGGCGCGCAACCGGGAGGAGTGCGTGGCCGAGGCGGTCACGGCGCTGGTCGAGACCTTCACCGACACCGCCGGGGCGCGGCCCGGCCCGGATCGGGAGTACGAGGCAGCGCCCGCGCACGACGAGGACCTGCTGGTGAGCGTCCTCGACGAGGTGATCTTCCGGATGGAGACGGCGGACGAGCTGCCGCTGACCACCGAGGTGACCGACGACGGCCGCGGCGGCCTGCGGGTGCGCTGGCGGGTGACGCCTACCGACGCGGTCGAGCTGATCGGCGCGGTCCCGAAGGCGGTCTCCCTGCACGAGCTGCGGTTCGGCCCCGACGACGCGGGCTGGTCCTGCGCGGTGACCCTCGACGTGTGACCGCCGGGGCGCTCAGCCCTTGACCACGCCGATCGGCACCAGCCGGGCGACCTTCCGGCACAGCCCCGCGCCCTCGGCGGCCTCGATGACCGCCGTGATGTCCTTGTACGCCGCGGGCATCTCCTCGGCCAGCCCGCGACGGGACGCGCCGCGTACCGCGATGTCCTGCTCCTCCAACTGCCGGCGGGGGTCCGACCCGCGCTCGGCCTTGACCGCCTGTTTGCGGCTCTGCACCCGCCCCGCACCGTGGCAGGTGGAGGCGAAGGCCGGCGAGCCGGGAACCCCGGTCAGCACGTACGAGCCGGTGCCCATCGAACCGGGGATCAACACCGGCTGGCCGACGTCGCGCAGGTCGGCGGGGAGGTCCTCGTGGCCGGGCGGCAGCGCCCGCGTCGCGCCCTTGCGGTGTACGCAGAGGCTGCGCCGCACCCCGTCGACCTCGTGGTTCTCGATCTTCGCCAGGTTGTGCGAGATGTCGTAGACGAGGTCCAGGTTCCGGCCGGTCTGCTGGGCGAAGACCTGGCGGGCGGCGTCGGTGAGCAGCTGCCGGTTGGCGCGGGCGTAGTTGGCCGCGGCCGCCATCGCGCCCAGGTAGGCGCGCCCCTCGTGCGACGAGACCGGGGCGCAGGCCAGCTGCCGGTCCGGCACCTCGATGCCGTACCGGGTCATCACCTTCTCCATGCCCCGGACGTAATCGGTGCAGATCTGGTGGCCCAGCCCCCGCGATCCGCAGTGGATCATCACGCAGAGCTGCCCTTTGTGCAGGCCGAAGGCGGCGGCCACCCGGTCGTCGTACACCTCCTCGACCGCCTGCACCTCGAGGAAGTGGTTGCCGGAGCCGAGGCTGCCGACCTGGCGGGCGCCCCGCTCCACCGCCCGCTCACTGACCTGCTGCGGGTTCGCGTCGTCGACGGCGCCGTAGTCCTCGCAGCGCGCCAGGTCCCGCTCGACGCCGAAGCCGCGCTCGACGGCGTACCGGGAACCGCCGCGCAGCACGCCGTCGAGCTCCGCGCGGTCCGTGAGGTGCCAGACCGCGCCCTTGCCCATTCCTCGCGGCGTCGACGCGGAGAGCCCGTCCATGAGGGCGTCCAGGCGCGGCCCGAGCTCCGCGCGGTCGAGGTCGGCGGCGAGCAGCCGCACACCGCAGGAGATGTCGAAGCCCACCCCGCCGGGGGAGACCACGCCGCCGTGCTCCACGTCCGTCGCGGCCACGCCGCCGATCGGGAACCCGTAGCCCCAGTGCACGTCCGGCATGGCGTACGAGGCCTCGACGATGCCGGGCAGGGTGGCCACGTTCGCCACCTGTTCGAGTGCCTTGTCCGCACCGGCGTCGGGCAGCAGCGACGGGCTCGCGAAGACCACGCCCGGCACCCGCATCGGATCCTGCCGGTCGATCCGGAACCGGTACGGCGACTCCTGCACCACCTGCATTCGACGCGCCTACCCGCCGTCGCCGGCCCTACACGTACGGCCGAGCAGCGGGCGGCGCCGCCGGAACCGGCGGATGACCGGGGCGCGGTTGCGTCCGCACCGGTCCGGGTAGTGAGCCGCCATGCCCGCACGTTTCGAGGAGTACCCCCGCATCGCGATCGTCACCGGCGCGGACTCCGGCATCGGCAAGGCCTGCGCGGTGGCGCTCGCCGAGGCCGGTTTCGACCTCGGCATCACCTGGTACGGCGACCCGGACGGCGCGTCGCGTACCGCCGCCGAGGTGCGCGACGCCGGACGCGTCTGCGAGGTCGCGGAGCTGGACCTGACGCGGCTGCCGGAGGCGGCCGGCGTCGTCGACGAGCTGGCCGACCGGCTGGGCGGCATCGGGGTACTGGTCAACAACGCCGGCACCGGGGCGTCGGTGCCGTTCGTCGAGACCGGCTGGCAGCAGTGGCGGGAGGTGCTCGCGGTCGACCTGGACGGCCCCTTCCTCTGCGGGCAGCGGGCCGCCCGGCGGATGCGCGCCGCCGGCGCCGGGGGACGGATCATCAACATCACCAGCGTGCACGAACACGCGCCGCGGGTCGGCTCGGCCGCGTACTGCGCGGCGAAGGGCGGGTTGGGGCTGCTCACCAAGGTGATGGCGCAGGAGTTGGCGCCCGACGGCATCACCGTCAACGCGGTCGCGCCGGGTGAGATCTCCACCCCGATGACCGGGCAGGAGGACGTCGACCCGTTCACCCAGGATCGCCCGGGCGTGCCGGTGGGCCGGCCGGGCGACGCGCGGGAGGTCGCCGCCGTGGTCGCGCTGCTCGCCTCCCCCGCCGCCGCCTACGTCACCGGCGCGTCCTGGCCGGTCGACGGCGGAATGCTGATGATGGGCCCACAGGCGAACGCGCTCACCTCGCACGACTGGCGACGGGTGGACCCGGCCTGAGCGGGCTAGACCTGCGCCGTGGAGGAGCGCTCGACGTGACCGAACTGGGCGGCGAAGGCCAGCAGCGCCACCCCGGCGCCGACTCCGATGGCGGGCCCGGTGGAGAGCCCCGCGAGCCCGGTCAGCAAGGTCACCCCCAGCCCCGCCAGCAGCGCGTTCACCGCGCCCACCAGCAGCGCCGTGGTGAGCAGCAGCTGGGCCCGGCCCGGCCGGTTGCCGACCGCCGCCCAGGTGGCCCGCGCCGCACCGCCACCGGAGACCGCGTCGAGGAAGAAGTCGTGCCCGCCGGCGAACCGCTCGTGGTAATACGCCCGGATGCGCTGCATCCGTTCGAGGTCCACCTCGTTCTCGACCATGTTCTGCACGAGCCGCAGGAACGTGAGCAGCCCGGTGATCACGAGGGTGGGGAGCACCGCCCCGAGGTACGGAGGGATCAACGCGTCGTTGCCGGAGACGAAGCCGAGTCCGATCAGCGCGGCGGAGAGCAGCGACAGGAAGATCGTGGCCCGGCCGACGGACTCGGTGACGGTCGCGCTGCGCGAGGTCTGCAGCACGAAGTGCTCGGTGGTGAGGGCGGTGAGCAGCGCCTGCTCACGTTCCTTGTCGTCCATGCCGCCTCACCGTCCGTGATTGACCAGCCGGGCATCGTCACGATATGAGTTCCGGGACCGCACTCATCGGCGAATGCGGCGGATCCGAAGGGGACAGCGGCCGGCAGAGCGCGCACGTATCCTGCCGTCGTCCCGAAGTGATCGCCGGACGCCACGGCGGCGACCGGCCCGGAAGGAGGCCGGATGCGCCGGGCGGGCGGCTGGCGGTCAGGGCGTACGCCTCGGCAGCGGCGGGCCTTCGTGGTCGGCGGCGGGCTGTTGGCCACCGCCGTGGTGATGCTGCTGGCCGCCTGGCGGAGCAGCGGTTTCCTCAGCGACCTGTTGCTCAACCTCGGGGCCAGCGTGGTGCTCGCGGCGATCTCCTACGTCATCTTCGATCCGCTCTTCGAGGAGGCCCGCAAGGCCCGGGTGCAGGAGCACCTGAGCTTCGACCAGGAAGCGTTCGTGGCGCGCCTGGACAGGTGTCGGCGGGTGCGGATCCTCGACACCTGGACGATCCTGCTGGACGATCAGCACCGGCAGGCGACCCTGGCCGCGGTCGAGGCGGCGCTGCGTAACGGCGCGGAGGTGAACCTGCTCCTGCTCGACCCGGACTGCACGGCGGCGCAGCAACGCTCCGAGGAGTTGGAGCGGCAGGGCGTCGACGTCCCCGGCCACATCCGGGCCAACCTTCGACACCTGATGGCCCTGCGCCGCAAGCTCGGCGAGAACGAACGGTTCCAGGTGCGCGTCTACGACGCGTCGCCGTCGATCCAGCTCTACCAGTGGGACGGGCGCTCCCTGATCTCGTTCTTCCCCGTCGGCAAGCTGTCGTTCAACGTTCCCCAGCTCGAGGTCGACATGGGCAGCCCGTTGGGTGGTTTCGTACACGCCCGGTTCGAGGAGCTGTGGGACCACGACCAGGCGACCGTGCCGCTGGAGCGGTACGACCGGCTGACGGTGACGCTGGGCGACGAGAGCTCCGACTACCTCCGGGCGGAGATGGCGTACGTGGAGGTCGACGGCGAGCACTACATCGACTGCGAACGGTCGCGACCGAACCTGTCGCTCACCGCCCGGGTGCCGATGCCGCCGCGTACGCCCGGGTCGACGCCTCGGGTGTTCACGCTGGTGGAGCCGGTGGACGAGGAACGCGCCCCGGTGACCCGACGCTTCGACGAGAAGTACGGGCCGGCCCGGGCCGAGCGCACGATCCTGCGCCTCGCCCCGCAGTAGCCCGGCGGTCCTCCCCTCCCCCACCGGTGCGACCGTCACCCGCACCCGTGCGGGCGCGCCGCACCCCGCTGCGGCCCGGCGCGCGCGGTGGCCGCCGGAGTGGCGGGCGACCCGGCCGGTGACCGGACGCCGCCCGGCGGGACAATGGGTACGCGTCCGCGCGGCCCGCGTCGGCGCGAACCGGTCGAAGCGGCAGGAGAACGGTCAGCGTGGCGGAGAACCCACGGTCGGCGGATACGGGGCGGGAGGCGCTGCGCGCCGACTGCACCCGCTGCTTCGGCCTCTGCTGCGTCGTTCCGGCCTTCGCCGCGTCGGCCGACTTCGCCATCGACAAGCCGGCCGGTCAGCCCTGCCCCAACCTGCGTCCGGACCACCGCTGCGGGATCCACACCGACCTGCGGGGTCGGGGCTTCCCCGGCTGCACCGTCTTCGACTGCTTCGGCGCCGGGCAGCAGGTCGCCCAGGTGACCTTCGGCGGGCGGGACTGGCGGGCGGAGCCGGACTCCGCGCAGCTTATGTTCGACACGTTCGCGGTGATGCGTCCGCTGCACGAGCTGCTCTGGTATCTGACGGAGGCGCTGGCCCTGCAGCCGCCGGCCGGGCTGCGCGCGGAGCTCGACCGGGCCCGCACCGAGACCGTCGGGCTCACCGAGGGCAGCCCCCAGGAGCTGCTGGCCCTGGACGTCGGCGCGCACCGCGACCGGGTCAACGTGCTGCTGTCCCGGGCCGGCGACGCCGCCCGGTCCCGGGGCGGGCGCCCCGGCGCGGACCGCCGGGGCGCGCAGCTGTTCGGGGCGGACCTGCGCGGCGTCGACCTGCGCCGCGCCAACCTCCGCGGGGCGCTGCTGATCGGCGCCGACCTGCGTGGGGTGGACCTGCACCTGGCCGACCTGACCGGGGCCGATCTGCGCGGCGCGGACGTACGGGGCAGTGATCTGACCGAGGTGCTCTTCCTGCACCAGTCCCAGCTCGACGCCGCGCGCGGCGACACCCGTACCCGGCTGCCGGCGGGGCTGGTGCGGCCGGCGCACTGGACGGCTCTCGCGGTCACGCCGCTGCCGCGTACGCCCCGGCCGGCCCGACCCGCCCGGCGCGGTCGCCGCTGATCGAGCCGGCGGGCCATGCACGGCCCCGTCCGATACCGCCGCCCCACAGGAGGGCGGTACGGCCGCCGTCGGCGCCTGACAGGAGGGCGGGGGCGGCGCAAGGCGCCCGCCCCGGTGCTCGCGTGACGCCGAGGCGAGCGACGTTTCGCCCAATTGCGCTCGGGTAGCCACAGCTGATCGGAGGACGGTACCGACGGGAGGCGACCGTGGGCTTCAGAAGCCGCCAAAGTGAGCAGCCGGTCGATCCGGAGCACGCCGAGGACGAGGCCGGCCAGACGCCACTGGTCCAGGTCGAGGCGGACACCGAGGTCCCGGCCCCGGACGACACCGACGTACGGCCGGACGTGGTCACCGAGGACGACGGCTCGGGGGTGGCCGGCGGCTCCTCCGGCAGCAGCAGCGGCGGGTCGAACATGCCGGGGCACCCGGACGCGGCCCGCTGACCGCCCACGGCCCCGTTCCGCGACGAGGGCGGGCTACCGGGCGGGCACCGCCGCGCGGGCCTCGGTCATGCCCCGGTTGGCCAGCGCGTCGGCGCGCTCGTTCTCCGGGTGGCCGTTGTGCCCCTTCACCCACAGCCAGGTGATCTGGTGCCGGGCGCAGGCCGCCTCCAGCCGCTGCCACAGGTCGGCGTTCTTGACCGGCTGCTTCGCCGCGGTCTTCCAGCCGTTGCGCTTCCAGGAGGCGAGCCAGCTGGTGATGCCGTTGCGTACGTAGGTGCTGTCGGTGTTCAGCTCGACGGCGGACGGCCGGGTCAGGCTCTCCAACGCCTGGATGGCGGCCATCAGCTCCATCCGGTTGTTGGTGGTGGGGGTCGCCTCGCCGCCGCAGAGCTCCCGCTCGTGCTCGCCGTAGCGCAGCACGGCACCCCAGCCGCCCGGTCCCGGGTTACCGCTGCACGCGCCGTCGGTCCAGATCTGCACCACTCTGCCGCTTTCCACCATGCCGGCAACCTACCGGGCGTACCGAGCCGCGACCCGCGCCGGGGCGTCAGCTGTCGACGGGTGTCTCGGCGCCGGAGGCGGAGTCGACGGTGCTCACCAGCCGGAATCGTTCGGCGACGACCAGCGTGTCGTCGTCGACGGTGAAGTCGGGGTCGCCGAGTTCGGCGCGCACCTCGGGGCTGTGCCAGAACTGCTCGTGCCCGGCCCGCCACTCGGCCACCGACTCGTCGCCCTCGCCCTCGTCGAGCGCGTGTTGCAGGTCGACGTCCGCGAGCCGCACCACCCGGACCTCGGTCAGCTCGATCACCGCGACCGGCCGCTCGGCCGAGTCGATCACGACTGACCGCTGGCCGGCGCGGGGCAGCGGCTCGCCCTCGCGCTCGTAGCCGAGGAGCAGGCCGGTGGTCGAGGTCTTGGCCCCGGCGAGGATCGCCGCCACCAGCTGGTCGCGCAGTGGGCCGGGGAACGCGAACTCGGCCCGGGGAAGATCGTCGAGTTCCATCCGGGCGAGGATAGCGGCGGCGGGGCCGGGCCGGTGTCCCCGCCGTCGCGATCAGGGCTCGGGTCGGCGCACGCTCTCGGTCACCGGGGGTGGCACGGGCGGCCCGGGTCGGGGCGGTCGGAGCCGGTCGCGTAGCCGGTGGGTGGAATCCCCGGCGGTGGCGCTGATCATCGGCAGCAGCCGGGTGGAGGCCATCAGGGCGATCTCCTCGGCCGGGGTGGTGGTGCCGTCGAGGAATCGCAGCACCCGCTCGGCCGGGTTGCGGTCGAAGAGCCGGGCGAAGAACTCGGCGCCGCCCACCGAACCGCGGTCCAGGGCGCGCAGCGCGACCGCGTCCATCCAGCGGTGCCGGCGGGGGTACGCGGGCCGCGGCACCGGCGGCCGGCCCTCGGCGAGGGCCCGGGCCACCTGCTCCGCCTGGCGGCGCATCGCGGCGAAGGTGAAGCCGGTGGAGGGTCGGGTGGCGCCGCCGGCGGTGCCGAGCCGGACGACCCGGGGCGACGGACGGGCGTCGAACGGGGCGTCGGTCATGGGGATCACCCCGTTCTCCACCTCCCGCACGGTCAGCCGGCCCGGGTCGAGGCCGAGCAGGTCCCGGTAGCCGTCGAGGGCGGCGTCGTAGCCGGCGCCGGTGAGCTGGGTGGGTGAGAACTCGGTGTACTCGACGAGGGCGTACCGGTCGCTGACCGGCAGCAGGTAGCCGAAGGAGACGCCGCGGGCGGGTTGCCGGGTGCGGAAGTCCATCAGCACCGCCCGGTCCGGGTCGAAGACCGGGTGCTGCGCCGCCAGCCACCAGCCGCGGAAGTGCTGCAACCAGGTCGTACGGCCGGGGCGTGCGGGTGGTCTCGGCCGGGAGTCGAGCACCCAGCGGGCCCGAACGGCCGGCCCGTCATCGGCGGTGCGGACCAGGACCCGCTCTCCGTCGTCGTGCACGGTCTGCACGGGGGCGACCACCCGGGTGACGCCGAGTCGGTGTTCCGCGGTGGCGGCCCGTTCGTAGACGGCGGCGGAGCGGAGCATCGCGTACCGCAGCGGGGCGAGGTCTAGCACCCGGCGCGCGGCGGGCGTGACCACCTCGACCTGCCGCCAGCTCGCGCTCAGCAGCGGGTCGAGGTCGCCGTCCGGCCGGTCCCAGAACGCCCACGTCCGGTCCTGGCCGCGCCGGTGCACCGGGTCGATGACGGTCACCCGCAGGCCCCGTACGCCGTGCCGGTCGAGGGCGGCGAGGACGAGGGAGGCCGCGCCACCGCCGCCGAGCAGGGCGAGGTCCACGTCGGCCGGTGCGGAGTGCATCGGTCCACGCTGTCACATCACGCCGGCGCGGACGTCGGGTGTGGTCGGGGTGGCGGCCGCCGGCCGGGCTCGGGGTCGACCTTGTTGACAGGCAGCCGTACGGTTGCCTAATCTGATTGGCAACCGTACGGCTGCCCTTGGAGGTGCGGTGGACGCGGTGTTCCGAGCGCTCGCCGACGCGAGCCGCCGGCGGCTGCTCGACAGCCTCAACGCCCGCAACGGGCAGACCCTGCGCGAACTCTGCGCGGGGCTGGACATGACCCGACAGTCGGTGAGCAAGCACCTCGCGGTGCTCGAGGCCGCCGAACTGGTCACCAGCGTCCGGCGAGGGCGAGAGAAGCTGCACCGCCTCAACGCGGCACCGATAACCGCGATCGCGGACCGGTGGATCAGCCGCTACGACCGTCAGCGGGCCGAGGCGCTCGCCGACCTGCGCACAGCATTGGAGGCTTCGCCCGTGGAGAGTCCCACCTTCGTCTACACCACCTACATCGACGCCACCCCGGAACGGCTCTGGGCCGCGCTCACGGAACCGGCCTTCACCCGCCGCTACTGGGGTGGCGTCGCCCTGCAGTCCGACTGGCAGGTCGGCTCCCCGGTGCTCTGGCAGGACGCGCCGGGCGAGGAGCTCCGCGACCTCGGCCAGCGGGTGCTGGTCGCCGAGCCGCACCGGCGGCTGTCGTACAGCTGGCACGGCTTCCAACCGGAGCACGCCGAGCACTTCGGCTGGTCCGCGGCGGAGCTGGCCGCCCGGCTCGGCGAGCGCCGGTCGCGGGTCACCTTCGAGATCGAGCCGCACGGCGCTGCGGTGCGGCTGACCGTGATCCACGACGACTTCTCCCCCGACAGTGAGATGCACCGGGCGATCAGCGGGCAGCTCGACGGCAGCGGCGGCTGGCCGGAGCTGCTGGCCGGCCTCAAGACGCTGCTGGAGACGGGCCGGCCCCTCCCGGAGCCGACCCGGGCCGGCTGAGCACACGGCGGGCTCGGCCGGGACCGGCCGGGACCGCCTGCCCGGCTCGGCGCGGGCCGCCGACCGGGCGAGACCTCGCCTTCGACCCAGGCGGAGCGTCGGGCGCCCACCCGGGCGTGCCCGACGTTTCCGCAGCTCACCCCGCTCTCGGGTGGACACGTGACGGTAACGGGGATTTCTCATTTTCACCGGATCGAGGGGCCAACCGCCCTAGTGTGGGGACACCGGTGCTAGTCGCGGAGTTGGCCACCCGAACGACGTCCCGCCACCTGCTCAGCGGACGAAGAGTGAGGGAAGACGCGTATGAAACCGAAGAAAGTCATCCTGTCGGCGGTGGCCGGCCTCGGTCTCGGCGTACTGCTGCTGCCGGGCTTGGCGCTCGCGGACACCGTCGTGTCACCGGCCACCACTCCGGTGGGTGGCACGGTCGTGCTCACCGCGACGACCTGCGACCCGAACTCCGGTGACGCGCTCTTCCGCGTCACCGGCCCGAACCGCGACGAGAACGTGCGCTCCACCACGGTCGCCCCGGGCGGCGGTCTGAGCGCCGAACTGTTCACCGCCGGGTTCACCCTCGGCACCTACACGGTCACCGCCACCTGCGGCGACGGCACCGTGCAGAGCAGCACGCAGTTCACCGTCACCCCGATCGGCGGCGCACCCGCCGGCTCCGGGGGCCGTGGCGACGGCACCGGCGCGCTCGCCGCGGGCGGCACACTGCTCGGCGCGGCCGCGGTCGGCACCGTCCTGCTGCTGCGCCGCCGGCGCGCCGCGTCCACTCTGGCCTGACCTGACGCACCATCCCTGTTGCGGGGCCCGTGCCGGCGACGAGCCGGGACGGGCCCGGCGAGGATCAGGCACGGAGGTGACCACGTGTGGCGTCGAGGAACATCCGGACCGTCCGGCACGCCCACCGCGCCCACCGGATCGCGTGGACGCCGCGGGTGGCCCGGTCTGGCCACCGTCTCCACCGTCGCCGTCGTGGCCCTGCTCGGCGTCACCGGCGTCGGCCTGGTCACCGCCGGGCTGACCGCCCCACCGCCCCGGCCGCCGCAGCCGGACATCGCCGCGCCGGTGGCGAGCCGACCGGCGCCGGTCCTGCCTCCGCTGCCGCAGTCCGCGCCCACGCTCGTACGGATCCCCGCGATCGGCGTCCGCGCCGAGATCGTTCCGATCGGCGCGGACGCCACCGGCGTGCTGGAGGTGCCGCCCCTGGACCGGCCCGCTCTGGCCGGCTGGTACCGCCACGGAGTCAGCCCCGGCGAGGCCGGCAACGCCGTGCTCGTCGGGCACGTCGACTCCCCCACCGGCCCCGCGGTCTTCTTCCACCTCGGCCGGCTACGGCCCGGTGACACCGTCCGGGTCAGCCGGGCCGACGCGCGCGTGGCGACGTTCACCGTCGACCGGGTCAGCAACTACGCCAAGGACAGCTTCCCCACCGACCAGGTCTACGGCCCGGCCGAGTCGTCCGGACTCCGCCTGCTCACCTGCGGCGGACGGTTCGACGAGCAGACCGGCGAGTACGTCGACAACGTCGTCGTGTTCGCGACCCGCACCGGCTGACGCCGAGCCACAGTCACCCCCGATCCACGTTCGCGTACCGTAGGCCGGCGTTCGGCGATGCGGAGGTGAGCGGTGGACCCGGTGCGGCTCCGGTCCGGTTCGGGACTCTCCACCCTGCTGCGACGGCTGCTGCGCCGGCAGCCCGCCGAACTCCTCGACCCGGCCTCGCGCGTCAACCCCGATGCCGTGGTCGACTGTGCGATCTACGTCAACGGTGAACGCCGCCCGGGCCGCCCCCACTACACCGACGCGTACGACCGCTGCCGGCGCGACCGCGACGCGTTCGTCTGGCTGGGACTGCACGAGCCCGACGCGGAGGTGATGACGGCGGTCGGCCGGGTCTTCGGCCTGGACGAGCTGACCGTCGCGCAGGCACTCGCCGACGGGCACCGACCCGCGGTGCAGCGGCACGGCGACGTGGTGCTGCTGGTGCTGCGCACCGCCGGTTACGTCGAGCACGCCGAGTTGACCGAGGACTCCGAGGTGATCGACACCGGGGACGTCATGGTGTTCCTCGGTGACCGGTTCGCCATCACGGTCCGGCACGGGGCGACCGGCGCGCTGGCTCCCGTACGGGCCGAGATCGAGCGGCGGCCGGCGCTGCTCGCGGAGGGACCGTGGGCGGTGGCCTACGCGGTCTGCTCCCGGATGGTGGAGCTGTACCTGGAGATCGCCGGACACCTCGAACGGGACCTGGAGCGGGCGGAGGAGAGCCTCTTCGCCCGGGACCGCGCCGCGAACATCCAGAACCTCTACCAGCTCAAGCGGGAGGTGGTCGAGTTCAAGCGGGCGGTACTGCCGCTGCAGGCGCCACTGCGCACCCTGCTCGAGGACGACCCGGCCAACCCGCCGCGCGGCCTGCACCGCTGGTTCCTCGACGTCGACGGCCGCCTCGCCCGGGCGGTGGACCGGGTCGCCACCTACGACGACCTGCTCACCTCGATCGTGCAGTCCCGGCTCGCGCAGCTGGCGGTCGAGCAGAACAACGACATGCGCAAGATCGCCGCCTGGGCGGCCATCGCCGCCGCGCAGACCGGCATCGCCGGGATCTACGGGATGAACTTCACCCACATGCCGGAGCTCGGCTGGCGCTACGGGTACTGGGGCGTGCTCGGCGCGATGGCGCTCGCCGCGCTGACCCTGTACCGCCTCTTCCGACGTTCCGGCTGGCTCTGAGGGCGGTACCCCGCCTCACCGCTGCCGCAGGAAGGCGCGGATCCGCTCGCGGGGATTGTCGGTGAGCTCCGCGCCGTGCGTGAACGCCGCCACGTCGTACTCCAGCTCGGCGAGGACGTGCGCGGTCTCCTGGGTCATCCGGAAGTCGGTGCAGAGGACCTTGATCGGCCACCGGAGGCCGACCACGTTGAAGAGCGCGTCGCCGGTGATCAGCACCCCGGTGGGCTCGTGCAGCAGGGAGACGTGCCCCGGGGAGTGCCCCGGCGTGTGCACGACGCGCAGGCCCCCGCCGACCGGCAGCACGTCGCCGTCCGCGAGGGGCTGGGCCACGTCGACGGCGGGGAAGCTGCCCCCGCCGAACCGGGAGAAGAGCCGGCCACCGGTCACCCGCGGGTCCCGGGGCGGGGCGTGACCCGCCTGGGCGTACTCGACGTCGGCGGCGTGCACGACGACCGGCGCGTCGGTGCGGCGGGCCAGCTCGGCGGCGCCGCCGGCGTGGTCCGGGTGGGCGTGGGTGAGCACGATCCGGGTGACGTCGCCGGGGGTCTTACCGATCGCCGCCAGGCCGCGCACGATCCGGGCCGGCGCCCGCTTCAACCCGCAGTCGACGAGCGTGACGCTGCCGTCGTCGTCAACCAGGGCGTAGGAGTTGACCAACGCGCGGCCGGCCGTGGGTATCCGCCACAGGCCGGGGGCGAGCGGAACTGCGGGAGGGTGCGCCATGCGCGCGAGCCTAGAAGGCTTGGTCAACGCGCGCATGCCGCCGGGGCGCGGCGGTATCGGCAGCGCAGCCGCCGGGTGGCGGTATTGGCGGCGCAGCCGCGGTCCGGCGGTGGGGCGGCGCAGCCGCCGTGCGCTCGCGCCGCTAGCCTCGCCGATGTGATGTGGCACCGGTACGTCGCGATCGGCGACAGCACCACCGAAGGCCTGGACGACCCGGACGGCGCGGGCGGCTATCGGGGCTGGGCCGACCGCTTCGCGCTAGCGGTGGCCCGGGCGCAGGGCGGGCTGGAGTACGCCAACCTGGCGATCCGGGGGCGGACCACGGCGCGGATCCGGGCCGAGCAGCTGCCCACGGCGCTCGAACTCGCCCCGGACCTGGCGACCGTGGTGGCCGGGATGAACGACGTCCTGCGCCCGTCGTTCGACGTCGAACGGGTCGCCGAGGACGTCGGCGCCATGCAGCAGGCGCTGGTCGAGCAGGGCGCCACGGTGCTCACCTTCACCCTGCCCGACCCGGTGCCGGTGATGCCGGCCGCGCGGCCGCTGCGTGGCCGGGTGGGCGCCCTGAACGCGGCGCTGCGCAAGGTCACCGCGGAAACCGGGGCCACCCTGCTGGACCTCGGCGCCCATCCGGTCTCCTCCGACCCACGGCTGTGGAGCGACGACCGGCTGCACGCCAACAGCGCCGGGCATGAACGGATCGCGGCGGCGCTGGCGTACACCGCGGGGCTGCCGGGCAGCGACGATTCGTGGTCACATCCGCTGGTCGCCGCTCCGCGGCGTCCGCAGCACGAGGTGATCCGCGCCGAGCTGACCTGGACGCGTCGGCACCTGCTGCCCTGGCTGGCCCGGCACCTGCGCGGCAGCTCGTCCGGCGAGGGGCGGCTGGCCAAGCGCCCGGTGCCGCTGCCGGTCGAGCTGGACTGAGCCCCGGCGGCGTCCCGGCGCTCACCCGGCGGCACCCCGTCGGCGCCGGCGGCGGGTAGGGCAGGATGGTCCGGTGGCGAAGCGTGGAAACCGCCGACGCGCGGCGGACGACGGCGAGCTGACCTGCCCCTGCGGGTCCGGCCGGTCGTACGCACGATGCTGCCGCCCCCTGCACCGCGGCGAGGCCGACGCGCCGACCGCCGAGACGCTGATGCGCTCCCGGTTCAGCGCCTTCGCCGTCGGCGAGGCCGGCTACCTGCTGCACAGCTGGGACGAGCGCACCCGGCCGGCCCGACTCGACCTCGACCCCGGCCAGCGGTGGCTCCGGCTGGAGATCGTCGACACCGACCGGGGTGGGCTGCTCGACAACACCGGCACCGTCGAGTTCCGCGCCTACCACCGCAGCGGCGGGCAGACCGCGGTGCTGGCCGAGCGCAGCCGCTTCGTCCGAGCCGACGGCCGCTGGGTCTACCTCGACGCCGAGCAGGACTGACCCGGCGCGAAGCGCCGGCATACCCCCTTCGTCGCGCTAGTATGAGCGCGGCGTAGTCCTGCGCCCCACCTCCCTCCCGGTGCTCACGCCACCGGCCTCGCGGAGGCAAAGGGGGCTCCGAGCCCTCGGGACGCGACACATGCCCCACTGTGGCGGGGCCGGCGGGAGCGTGGGTCCCTGCGGTCACGCCGTTGCCAGGGAGCATGTGATGACCAGCCAGAAATCCTTCAAGTCCCGGATCCGCACTCGGATGGACAAGACCGGCGAGAGCTACACCATTGCCCGCCGGCAGCTGCTCGCCCGCTCGCGCGGCGTTGATCCCGAGCCCGTCGACCCGCCCGCTGCGGGCGCGGAGCCCGCTGGCGCTGTGCCGGGCGCGGCGGCACAGACCGAGCGGATCGCCGACGCGCTGCTGCGCGACCGCACCGGCCGCGGTTGGGACGAGTGGTTCGCGCTGCTCGACGCGGCGGAGGCCACCACCCTTACCCACACCGAGATCGCCCGCTGGTTGGTCGGCGCCCACGAGATGCCCGGCTGGTGGGCGCAGACCGTGACCGTCGGCTACGAGCAGGCCCGGGGGCTGCGGGCGCCCGGGCAGGGGCGCGACGGCACCTACACGGCGGGCGCCACCCGTACCGTCGCCGTGCCGGTGGACCGGCTCTTCGCGGCGTTCGCCGACCCGACCCTGCGCGCCCGCTGGCTGCCCGACGCCGAGGTGCGGCTGCGTACGGCGACGGCACCGAGGACGTTCCGGGCGGACTGGGCCGGGGGCCCCACCCGGATCGTGGCCGGTTTCGAGGCGATCGGCGAGACCCGGTCACGCGTGGCCCTGCAACACGAGAAACTGACCGGTGCGGAGCAGGCGACGGAGTTCAAGGCGTACTGGCGGGACCGACTCGGCACGCTGAAGCAGCTCCTCGAGGCGGACGGAGACGCACGGTGACCATCACGACCTTCATCAACCTGCCGGTACGGGACCTGGCCACGTCCGCCGAGTTCTTCCGCTCGATCGGCTTCACCGGCGCCCAGCCCTCGCCCGACCGCACCAGCATCATGCTGAGCCTCAACGAGACGACCCAGCTGATCCTGCACATCGACTCCGCCTTCGCCGAGTACACCGAGGTGGGGATCACCGACACCGAGACCAGCCGGGAGGTGATCGTCGGGCTCGCCGCGGAGAGCCACGAGCAGGTCGACGAGCTGGTCGACCGGGCCGCGGCGGCCGGCGGCAACGTCCTCGGCCCGGGTCGGGAGACCGGTCAGCTCTACATGCGTGGTTTCCGCGACCTCGACGGCCACCAGTGGTCGTTCGTGCACGTGGCCGGTTGACCGAGCAGGGCCGGCGTGGGCCGGCCGGCCCACGCCCGCTCAGGGCCCGCTCCGGCCGACCGGCTCGATCATCGGCTGCCCGCGCCGGCCCGTATGCCGGCCCCGGCCGGCGGCACCCATCAGCAGCGCCAACGCCAGATATGGCGACGCGGCCACCGCGAACGCGACCGCGTTGCCGGCCGCCGTGGCGACGAGACCGTACCCGACGTACACCGCGATGATCGTGACGTCGGTGGCCATGCCGGCGAGCGAGGTGACGGTGGCCCGGCTCGGGCCGGCGATGCGGGCCTGCAGCCGGGCGTCGGCCAGCACGGTGGCGAGTTGGAACGCGCCGAACGCGGCCGCGACCAGGACGAACCCGGCCGGATGCGCGGTCAGCGCGCCGCCGGCCAGGGCCAGCGCGGCGATGCCCAGCAGGGCCGCGTACCCGCGGGCGCCGAGCCGCTCACCGGCCGGCGCGAGGAGCCCGCCGACGGTCATCCCGATCCAGATCAGCAGGAGCAGCAGCGGCACCGTCGCGACGCCGACGCCGGTGTCCCGGGCCAGCAGCGGGGTGTACTCGTCGAGTGCCCCCCACCCGGCGGCCACCGCCGCCACCAGCAGCAGGGCGCGCCGCACGGTGGGCACCGCCCGCGCCTCGGCCAGCCCTGCGCGCAGGCTCGCCGTCCAGCCCAGCTCGGCGTCCGGCTCGGCCGCGTCGGCGCCGGCCGGCTGCGCGTCGGGTCGCCCGGAGCGGTCACGGTGCTCCGGGAAGCGGGTGGCGACGGCGGCGGCGAGCAGGCAGGCGAGGATGCTGGCCGCGCCGACGGCCAGGTATCCGCCGACGATCAGCACCGGCCCGGCCAGCAGGCTCGCGGCGAGCGCACCGAGCACCCCGGC
Source organism: Micromonospora musae (assembly GCF_003626635.1). Taxonomy (GTDB): domain Bacteria; phylum Actinomycetota; class Actinomycetes; order Mycobacteriales; family Micromonosporaceae; genus Micromonospora; species Micromonospora musae. The sequence continues at coordinate 323,018 of NZ_RAZT01000001.1, forward strand.
GGTCTTGGCCCGGCCGGTGATCCGGGCGTACCGGCCGGCCGCGCCACACCGGTCCAGCTCGGTGTAGACCAGCGCCTCCAGCGCCCCGGAGCTGAGCGCCGCACCGGCGCCCCAGAGCAGGAAGCCGAGCGCGAACGCCGGGTACGAGGGCAGCACCACCCAGAGCGCGTAGCCGCCCGCGGTGACCAGCGGGGCGAGGCAGAGCAGCAGTCGGCGGGAGTGCGCGTCGGCCAGGGCGCCCGAGGGCACCTCCAGCAGGATGGCGCTGGCCGACCAGACGACGAAGAGCGAGGAGATCTGCCCTACCGAGAGCCCGGTGTCGGTGAAGAGCAGCGCGTAGAGCGGATACAGCAGGACCAGGTCGGTGAGGAACGCGTACCCGTAGAGGGTCGCCGTCAGGCGGCGGACCGCGCGGTCGGGCACGCGCGTGGAGGTGACGGTCATGGAGGCCTTCCCGTGGGAGCGGAGCGGACGCCTGAGGTGCGGCGTCCGCGGCGGCCCACGGCTACGGCCGTCAGCGGTGCATCAATGTCGCCAGGTCATGCCCGCGATGCTAGTGGGCGTCGCCCCCACCGGGCCAGGGTTCGCGGCATCCGGGTGGCGCGCGGTGGCCCTGCGCTCGATCGGAGCGCGGCGCGGGGCGGGCGGCCTCCGGCGGGCCGGGCACCGCGAAGGGGTGGGGCCGCACGGCCCCACCCCTTCCGCGTCGACGGGTCAGTGCTGGTCCGGCCGGGGTGGCGCGGGTGGGATGACCATGGTGGTCTCGCTCTCGTCCGTGCTCCGCTGCCCGGGAATCGGGGTGCCGCCGGGCGGGGTCGGCTGGGTGGCGTCCGGGTCGTCGGCGCGCGGCACGACCTGGGTGGCGTCCGGATCCGCCGGCCGGCTGACCACCTGGGTGGCGTCGGGGTCGGCGGGTCGGGTGACCACCTGGGTGGCGTCGGGGTCGGCGGGTCGGGTCGCCCCGGTGGCGTCCGGAGCCGCGCCGGCCGGGCTCGGCGACTCGTCCGCCACGGCCGGGCTCGGCGGCTCGGCCGCCGCGGCGGAGCGCCGGTCGGCCCGGTAGGCGCGGGCGTGCGTGGCGATCGAGTGGGACTCCTGCTCCGCGCGGGTCAGCCACGCCTCCCAGCGGCTCTGCATCGGGCGGACCAGGCCGCCACCGACGCCCACGACGAGGATCCCGCCGACGGTGGCCAGCACGGCGACGAGCACGGGGGTGGTGACCGTGGTGGCCACGCCGATCTGGTTGAGCGCCGCGATGGCGCCCAGGCCGAGGAGGAAGACGTACGCGATGGTGGCCAGCACCCGGCCGTAGGAGAGGCCGCCGAGGGCGCTGCCGACGATGTCCTTGACGGCGCTGGCGATCGCGGCGGCGACCACCACGATGACGATGGCCACGAAGGCGCGCGGCAGCCAGGCGATCACCCCGGCGATCAGGTCCGAGACGGGGTTCGGTCCCCAGATGCCGAAGGCCAGCTGGAGGGTGACCAGCAGCAGCCCGTACTGGACGAGTTTCGCGACGATGTCGCTGGCGTCGTAGCGGGATCGGTCCAGCACGCGCCGCAGGCCGCCGCGTTCGACGGCACGGTCGAAGCCGACCCGTTCGAGGATCCGGTTCACGATCTTCAAGGCGGCCTTGGCGACGAACCAGCCGACCACCAGGATCGCCAGGAAGGCGACCGCCTTGGGCACGAACAGCATCACCGAGCGGAAGGCGTCGCCCACCGCGTCGCCGACGTTGTCTCTCATCCGAGGTCCTCCACGCGGGTAGGTCGAGACGTTCCGTCCCCACCTACCCGGCGGCCGCCCCGCGTCAAACGTGCCACGTCGGGTCCGGCGATCCATCCGAAGTGGATCGGATCGCCGTTGCGACCTGTCGATCGAGCCGAGCGTGGTTGCCGGGTCAGGGCCGCCCGCTGTGGCCGTCGTCCTCGGCGGCGCCGGCCACGTTCTCGGTGAGCGGCCCGAGGTCCGCCCGCTCGGAAGGCGCGCCGAGCGGCGGCATCGCGGAGGCCGGTCCGCCCGGCGATCCGGTGAACTTGTCGAAGAAGCGCAGCAACTCGACCGGGAACGGCATCACGAGCGTGCTGTTCTTCTCGGCCGCGACGTCCACCACGGTCTGCAACAGCCGCAGTTGGTAGGCGCCGGGCGTCGCCGCCATCGCCCGGGACGCGTCGGCGAGCCGGCGCGAGGCCTGGAATTCGCCGTCGGCGGCGATGACCCGGGCACGCCGCTCCCGCTCCGCCTCCGCCTGCCGGGACATCGAGCGCTTCATGCCCTCCGGCAGCGAGACGTCCTTGACCTCGACGCGTTCGATGAGCAGCCCCCACGGCTTCTCCGTCGGCGCGTCGATGACCGACTTCAGCTCGGCGTTGATCCGGTCCCGGTCGCCGAGCAGCGTGTCGAGGTCGGCCTTGCCGATCACCGAACGCATCGCGGTCTGCGCGACCTGGAGCACGGCCGCGGGGTAGTCGCGGATGTTGACCAGCGCCTTGACCGGGTCGACCACCCGGTAGTAGACGACGGCGTCCACGGTGAGCGTGACGTTGTCCCGGGTGATCGCGCCCTGCGGCGGCACGCCGATCACGGTGGTCTGCATGCTGACCCGCACCATCCGGTCGGCGATCGGGATGATCAGGTGCAGGCCGGGCTGCCGGACCTGCTCCAGCACCCGGCCGAAGCGGAAGACGATGCCGCGCTGGTACTGCTGGACCATCCGGAGGCTGAGCGCCAGCACGATCAGCACCACCACGACCACGATGACCACGGCGATCACCACACCGGCTCCCACGGCACCTCCGAATCCCGAACCGTCCGCACGTCGCGGAACCCGCGCGTACCCACTGTCGCGGCCGTCAGTCCTGCCAACCCCGGCGCAGCGGCGGCAAGCCCCCGCCGGCGGCGGCGTTCGGGCGGGCGCGGGGGCGATCGTCAGGGCGGGCCGCGCGCTCGGAATTGGATCTCGCTGCGCCGCGGTTCGGTCTCCCTACGATGGCGTCCCCGCCGAGCCGTCCGGAGGACGTCATGCTGGAGCACTTCGCCGACCTGTCCACACCGCTGCTGGCGGATGCGTGCGTACGCCTGGGGGTGCCGCTGCGGGTCGCCCCGGCCGGTGTCCGGCCGCTGCTCGCCGGCCAGCGGGTCGCCGGGCGGGTGTTGCCCGCGCGGCACTACGGCAGTGTGGACGTCTTCCTGGAGGCGTACGGCCACGCGGCGACCGGGGACGTGCTCGTGGTCGACAACGGCGGCCGTACGGACGAGGCGTGCGTCGGCGACCTGACGGTGCTGGAGGCCGTCACGGCGGAGGTGGCCGGCCTGGTGGTGTGGGGGCTGCACCGGGACACCGCGGAGCTGGCCGAGATCGGGCTGCCGGTGTTCAGCTACGGCAGCTCTCCGGCGGGCCCGGTCCGGGTGGACGAGCGGGAGCCGGCGGCGTTGACGAGCGCCCGCGTCGGCGCGCACGAGGTGGGTCGGGGCGACCTGGTCTTCGGTGACGACGACGGGGTGCTCTTCGTGGCCGCCGACCGCGCCGAGAAGGTGCTCGCGGCCGCGGCGCGGATCCGGCAGGTCGAGCGGGAGCAGGCGGCGCGGATCCGGGCGGGTGAGACGCTGCGCCGGCAGACCGGCTTCGACGAGTACCTGGCGCGCCGGGTTGTCGATCCGGCGTACACGTTCCGACGCCACCTGCGTCGCGTCGGCGGGGCGATCGAGGAGTGAGCCTCGGCTGCGGGCAGCCGCCTCGGCCCGACCCCTAGCGCAGCGCCGGGTGCGGCAATATCCTCCACATGACGCGCGGCCGTTGGAGCTACTTTTCACAACCCCCGGGCCCGGCCGCAGAGGAGCTGTCATGCACGTCAACCATTCCGAACTGGACCGCCGTACGCTGCTGCGGGCCGGCCTCGGCGCCGCCACGGTCGCGGTCGTCGGGAGCGAGCTCGCCTTCCCCGCCGCGGCGCGGGCGACCCCGGGCGCGGGCACGGACCTCGACTGGATCATCGGCTGCGCCGAGTGGGGGGCGCGCCCACCGGCCGACCCGCTGTCGATCAGCGCCACCGCGACCAACAAGATCATCGTGCACCACATGGCCTTCCCCAACGTCACCGACTACTCGCAGGCGCAGGCCGTCAAGCTGGCGAAGGACTGCCAGGACCTGCACATGGACGGCAACGGCTGGTCCGACACCGGACAGCACTTCACGGTGAGCCGCGGCGGGTACGTGCTGGAGGGCCGCACCGGAAGCCTGGAGCGCCTCCAGGCCGGCGACCGGCAGATGATCGCCGCGCACTGCCCCGGTGAGAACGGTCGGGCCATCGGGATCGAGAACGAGGGCACCTACGTCACCGAGACGCCGCCGCAGGCGCTGCTCGACTCGCTGGTCAAGCTCTGCGCCACCATCTGCCGGCAGTACGGCCTGCAGGCGCACGACATCTTCGGCCACTGGGACTTCCGCAACACGCAGTGCCCGGGAGCGGCGTTCTACCGGCAGTTCCCGATGCTGCGGCGCCGGGTCTTCGCCGAGCTCGACACCCGCCTCGCCGACGTGCCGGCCCGCCGCTGGCCGGACCTGTGGCGCTTCGTCGGCTCGCCGTCGGTGCAGGTGGTGCAGTACCTGCTCGCCCACCGCGGCTACGCCGTCCCGATCAACAGCGTCTTCGACGCGGCGACGGTGGCGGCCGTGCAGGACTGGCAGTACCGCAACGGCATCCCGGTGGACGTCGACGCCACGCTCACCCCGCAGACCTGGGAGACCCTCGTCCCAGAGCTGGACAAGCACGCCAGCGGTCTTCCGGTCAGCGCCGTGCAGTTCATCTTGAACGTCAAGGGGTACGCCGACGTCACGGTGACCGGCGAGTACGACTTCGCGACCCGCAAGGCGGTGCAGGACCTACAGGGCGTGCACGGGCTGCCGCGCAACGGCAAGGTGGACGTCAGCACCTGGTGCGCCATCGTCGGCGGCGTGGTGCGACAGTCCTTCAAGCACCACTGAGTCCGGCCGTCGCTCCGGTGGGGGGCGGTCGGCACCCGACCGCTCCCCCGCCTGGCGCGAAACGCGGCCGCGCCTCGTTGTCCCGCCCCTCGTGAGCTGCGACGATGACGCAGGTCACGACCAAGGAGGGTGCTGTGGCGTCTCGACTCAACCCGTACCTCAACTTCCCGGGCAACGCCCGCGAGGCCATTGAGTTCTACCGACAGGTCTTCGGCGGCTCGCTGTACGTGAGCACGTTCGGCGAGTTCGGCAACGCCGCGCCGGGCACCGAGGACCAGATCATGCACGCCATGTTGGACACCGATCGGGGCTTCACGCTGATGGTGTCGGACCTCCCACCCGGCATGCAACACGAGCCGGGGAACAACATCAGCGTGAGCCTCAGCGGCGACGACGCCGACGAGCTGCGCGGCTACTGGGAGCGGCTCAGCGAGGGCGGCGTGGTGGCGATGCCGCTGGAGAAGCAGATGTGGGGCGACGAGTTCGGCATGTGCGTCGACCGCTTCGGCATCCAGTGGATGGTGGACATCATGCCGAAGCAGGGCTGACTCCCCGCCTCGGCTGTCGCCCGGCGACGGTGGCGCGTGGCGACGGTGGCGGCCCGGCGGTTTGCGTGGGCCCGATCCCGGAAAGAGTGCGGGCATGACGTGGGCACGCCGAGTCGTACCCGCGGCGGCGGCCGCCGCGATCGCGGCCCTCGCCGCCCGGGACCTCACCCAACGCGATCACGCGCTGCTGCGTAACTTCCCGGTGCTGGGTCGGGCCCGGTACCTGCTGGAGGCGATCGGGCCCGAGCTACGCCAGTACATCGTGGCCGGCAACAACGAGGAGCGGCCCTTCACCCGCGACCAGCGCCGCTGGGTGTACGCGTCGGCGAAGCAGCAGAACAACTACTTCGGCTTCGGCACGGACAACGACATCGAGTACACCCCCGGCTATCCGATCATCAAGCATCGGACCTTCGGTCGAGCGGTCCCCCCGTCCGCGCCGAACGCCGGGCACGACGTGCGGCTGCCCTGCGCCAAGGTGCTCGGCGCGGCGCGTGGCCGCAGCGGCGCGTTCCGGCCCGGGTCGGTCGTGAACATCTCCGGGATGAGCTTCGGATCGCTCTCCGGCAACGCGGTCGCGGCGTTGAACCGGGGTGCGGCCCTGGCCGGTTGCCTGCAGAACACCGGCGAGGGCGGTCTGTCGCCGTACCACCGCAACGGCGGTGAACTGGTTTTCCAGATCGGCACGGCCTACTTCGGCTGCCGGGACGAGCGCGGGCGGTTCAGCCTGGCGCGGCTGCGGGACCTGGTCGCCGCAGCGCCCGTGCGGGCGCTGGAGATCAAGCTCAGCCAGGGGGCGAAGCCGAGCCTCGGCGGGTTGCTGCCGGGCGCCAAGGTCTCCGCGGAGATCGCCGCCACCCGGGGAGTACCCGTGGGGCGGGACTGCGTGAGCCCGTCCCGGCACGCGGAGTTCTCCGACTGCGACAGTCTGCTGGACTGGGTGGAGCTGCTCGCCGCCGAGACCGGGCTGCCGGTCGGTATCAAGTCCGCCGTCGGTGACCTGGGTTTCTGGCACGAGCTGACCGACCTGATGCGGGACACCGGCCGGGGCGTCGACTTCGTGACCGTCGACGGTGGCGAGGGCGGCACGGGCGCCGCGCCACTGATCTTCACCGACTCCGTCTCGCTCCCCTTCCAGCAGGGCTTCTCCCGGGTCTACTCCCTCTTCGCCGAGCGGGGGCTGCACGAGCAGGTGGTCTTCGTCGGCGCGGGCAAGCTCGGCCTGCCCGACAACGCGGTGGTCGCGTTCGCGCTCGGCTGCGACCTGGTGAACGTCGGCCGGGAGGCGATGCTGGCGATCGGCTGCATCCAGGCGCAGAAGTGCCACACCGACACCTGCCCGACCGGCGTCGCCACCCAGAACGCGTGGCTGGCCCGCGGCCTGGACCCGGCACGCAAGTCGGTACGGGCCGCGAACTACCTCCGGACCCTGCGCCGCGACCTGATGAAGGTGGCCGAGGCGTGCGGAGTGGAGCATCCCGGGCTGATCGGCACCGACTCGGTGGAGTTCCTGGACGGCCGCACCGGCTCCACCCCGCTGCACGAGGTCTACGGATACCAGCCGGGATGGGGGCTCCCCTCTGCCGACGACCGGGCGGAGCTCGTCCGCCTGATGTCCGGCGAGGCCCCGCAGGGCGGCAGCGCCCCGCCGTCGCCGACCGCGGTGAGCTGACCGCCCTGCCGGCATCTCGAATCGTTCCGTCCCGCTCTGATCTACCGCTGGGTGACGAGAGTGTTGCATTCTGGTTGCCATGGGAGAGGTATTGCCGATGCCCAGCCTCGGTGACCTGTTCGCCGACACGCGGGGCGAGGACCGGACGATGCGGGTCAGCTATCACCCGGAGCGGGAGGCCGTGGTGCTCTCACTGTGGAGCGGCGGGGTCTGCCGGGCCTCGTTCCGGATGCCCGCCGGCGACCTGCCGCGCCTGCTGGCGCTGTTGGGTGGGGTCGTCGCGGGCGGCACACCGCCGGCCGGAACCCTGCCCGACCGGACGGACCCCCGGACCCCACCGGTGGAGCGCACCGCGATCGTCGAGCAGACCCGTGGAACGACCGGCGCGGCGCAGCGCGGCGTGCTGCCGATCGCACCGGCGCCCCGGGTCGCCTGACCGACGCGGCGCACCCCGCCGTCCGCTCCACGATCCGGTGGGCGGGTGCCGGCGCTCGTCGCCGAGCACCCCGGCTCATCCCCAACGGACTTGGTGGATCCCTGCCTCCCCGCCCCGGCAAACCGGAGAAGATGGCCGAAACAGGGCGACCGGCGGAAGGCTGGGGACGGAGGGCTGATGAGCCAGGACTCCCGGAACGCGCGGGCGGCGCAGCCCGCGGCCGGTGACGCCGGCACCGTTCGGGTGACGCTGACCGTGAACGGAGCCGACCACGAGCTGCTGATCGACAGCCGCGTCACGCTGCTCGACGCGCTGCGCGACGAACTCGCGTTGACCGGCACCAAGAAGGGGTGCGACCAGGGCGCCTGCGGCGCATGCACCGTACTCGTCGACGGACGACGGGTGCTGTCCTGCCTGACCCTGGCCGCCCAGTGCGACCGACGGCAGGTGGCCACCATCGAAGGACTCTCGTCGGACGGGCGACTCCACCCGCTCCAGGAGGCGTTCCTGCGCCACGACGGGTTCCAGTGCGGCTACTGCACGCCGGGGCAGATCATGTCGGCCGTCGCCCTGCTACACGAGGGACGGACCGGCTCCGACGACGAGATCCGCGAGTTCATGAGCGGCAACATCTGCCGCTGCGGGGCGTACCCGAACATCGTCGCGGCGATCCGTGAGGTCGCCCGGCAGGGAGCGCGGTAGGCGTGCGGGCCTTCGAGTACGTGCGGGCGGACGACATCGGCGCGGCCGTGGCGCTGGTGAGCGGCGACCCGGCCGCCCAGTACCTCGCCGGCGGGACCACGCAGGTGGACCTGATGCTCAAGGACGGCATCCTCGAACCCGAGCGGGTCGTCGACATCACCCGGTTGCCGCTACGCGGGATCACCGCCGACGACCGGACCCTCCGGGTCGGCGCGCTGACCACCATGGAGGAGCTGGCCGCCGACCCCACCGTCGCCGAACGGCTGCCGTTCGCCCGGACCGCCCTGCTGGCGGGAGCGTCGACCCAGCTGCGCAACATGGCCACCATCGGCGGGAACCTGCTGCAACGTACCCGCTGCCGCTACTTCCGGGACCCGGGCGTGCCGGACTGCAACAAGCGCACCCCGTCGTCGGGCTGCGCCGCCATCACGGGCGCGGGCGCACGCATGCACGCCATCCTCGGCGCCGGCGAGACCTGCATCGCGCTGCACGCCTCCGACCTGTGCGTACCGCTCGTGGCGCTCGACACGGTGGTGCGGGTACGCGGGACCGACGGCGAACGCCGGATACCGCTGACCGAGTTCTACCTCCTCCCCGGCGACCGTCCGGACCTCGAGACCGTGCTGCGCCACGGTGACCTCGTCACCGCGATCGAGATCCCGCTGCCGCCGGCGGCCATCCGTTCCGGCTACCTCAAGGTGCGGGACCGGGCCTCCTACGAGTTCGCCCTCGTCTCGGTCGCCGCCGCGCTGACCGTCGAGGACGGGACCATCACCGAGGCGCGGCTCGGCCTCGGCGGGGTCGGCACGATCCCCTGGCGCGCCCGGGCGGCCGAGCAGGTCCTCACCGGCGCGCCGGCGACCGTCGAGACCTACCGGGCAGCGGCGGAGGCGGAGCTGCGCGCCCCCTTCACGGTGCCGGGGACGGCGTTCAAACCCGAGCTGGCCCGACGGACGATCGTGCGCGCCCTGGAGGAGCTGGGAGGTGACCGGACGTGACCCTGACCCGTCCTGTGGTCGTCGGCGCCGGCGTGGACCGGGTCGACGGGCCGCTCAAGGTGGCGGGCGCCGCCGCGTACTCCTCGGACATCACCCTTCCCGGCATGGTGCACGTCGCACTGGTCCGCAGCACGATCGCCGCCGGGCGGATCACCCGGCTCGACACCGGCGCGGCCGAGCAGCTGCCCGGCGTGCTGGCCGTCCTCTCCCACCACAACGCGCCCCGGCTGGCCGCCGGGCCGACGAACAACCTGGGACCGACGCCGCCACCGCCGCTGCAGGACGATCGGATCCGGCACCACGGCCAGTACCTGGCGGCGGTGGTCGCCGAGAAGCCGTACCAGGCGGCCGCGGCGGCCCGCGCCGTCACCGTCGAGTACGAGCGCACCGAGCCCGTGTTGAGGATCGAGGACCCGGCCGGGGAGCTGCGGACCGACCCGTTCGGGATGGACGCGACGCGGGGCGACGCCGCCGGTGCGCTGGCCGCCGCCGAGGTCGTGCACGAGGCCACGTACGTCACCGCGGAGAACACCAACAATCCGCTCGGGCTCTTCGCGACGGTGGCGCAGTGGAGCGGTGGCCGCCTCACCGTGCACGACGCCACCCAGTGGACCTCGAACACCTGCCAGACCCTCGCCCAGATGTTCGAGGTGCCCGAGTCGGCGGTGCGCGTCTACGCGAAGTACGTCGGCGGGGCGTTCGGTTCCGGACTCCGGGTGTGGCCGCACGTGGTCCTCGCGGTGCTGGCCGCGCGCACGGTCGGTCGGCCGGTGAAGCTGGTGCTCTCTCGCCCGGAGATGTTCACCGGCATCGGGCACCGGCCGAACACGGTGCAGCAGCTCCGGATCGGCGCCGCCCGCGACGGCGGCTTCGTGGCGATCGAGCACGAGGCCCTCCAGACCGTCGCCATGGACGACGAGAACCTGGAGCCGGTCGCCGCCTCCAGCGCCAGCGCGTACGCCTGCCCGAACGTGGCCACCCGCGACCGGCAGCGGCGGCTCAACATCCCCTGCCCCGGGTCGATGCGGGCGCCCGGCGAGGCGCAGGCCAACTTCGCGCTGGAGTCGGCGATCGACGAGCTCTCCTACCTGCTCGACATGGACCCGCTCGACCTGCGGCTGCGCAACTACGCGCAGGTGCAGCCCCAGTTCGGTCTGCCCTGGTCGAGCAAGGCCCTGCGGGAGTGCTACCAGGTGGGCGCGGAGCGGTTCGGCTGGTCCCGCCGCGACCGGCGGATCGGGGCGATGCGGGACGGTCGGTGGCTCGTCGGCTACGGCATGGCCGGGGTGAGCTACCTGTGGTGGCAGGTGCACTGCGAGGCCCGCGCGACGATCGGCAGCGACGGCACGGGCTACGTCCGCAGCGCCGCCACGGACATCGGCACCGGCACGTACACCGTGATGCGGCAGCTCTCGGCCGAGCTGCTCGGGCTCGAGCTGGACCAGGTCCGCTTCGACCTCGGCGACTCGAACCTGCCCTGGTCGCCGCAGGCCGGCGGGTCCGGGCTGACCGGGGCACTGGGGAACGCCGTGCACGCCGCCTGCCGGGAACTCATCAGGACGTTCCTGAGGACCGTCGTGAACGACTCGGCGTCGCCGCTGCGGGGCTGCACCATCGACGACGTCGCCGTGAGCGGCGGACGGATCCACCACCGGGCCGACGGCAAGCTGGGCGAGAGCTTCGTGGCCATCCTGGCCCGGCACGGGCTGGACGAGTTGACCGCCGACGGCGTCAGCGACCCACCGGACCCGCAGGAGGTCGGCATGGCGCCGGCCGGCGCGTTCGCGGCGAAGTTCGTCGAGGTGCACGTCGACCCGGACCTCGGCCTGCTGCGGGTGCCGCGGATCGTCTCCGTCGTCGACGGCGGCCGGATCCTCAACGAGAAGCTGGCCCGCAGCCAGATCATCGGCGCCACGGTCGGCGGCGTCGGCCAGGCGATCCTCGAGGAGACCGTCACCGACCCCCGGACCGGCCGCATCGCGAACGCCAACCTCGGCGACTACCTGGTGGCCGTGAACGCGGACATCGGCGAGATCGACGTCACCTTCGTCGGCGAGCCGGATCAGCTGACACCGCTCGGCACCAAGGGGGTCGGCGAGGTCGGCCTGCCGGGCACGGCCGCGGCGGTCGCGAACGCCGTCTACCACGCGACCGGGAAGCGGATCCGCTCCCTGCCCATCACGATCGACGACCTGCTCGGTTAGCCGAGGTTTCGGGCGAGCGCGCCCCGCCGCGCCGGCCCCGGGCGGCGGTCCGCTCGGGCGAGCCGGCCGGAACAGGCTCCGACTCCGACCCGCGACGCCCCCGTCGCGGCGCCGGATCGCCCGTCACGACTGTCGCCACACCGGGTCGGCGGGAAGCCGTAACCGCAGGTCAGTGACGGGGTCGCGACGGCCGTGCGAACATGTGTTCGTGTCATCCGGGGCCACGATCCTGCACGCCGACCTGGACGCGTTCTACGCCTCCGTCGAGCAGCGGGACGACCCACGGCTGCGGGGTCGACCGGTGATCGTCGGCGGCGGGGTGGTGCTCGCCGCCAGCTACGAGGCGAAGGCGCGTGGCGTCCGCAGCGCCATGGCCGGGCGGCAGGCCCGCCGGCTCTGCCCGGACGCCGTCGTCGTGCCGCCCCGGATGGCGGCGTACACGGCGGCCAGCCGGGCGGTGTTCGAGATCTTCCGGCGGACCACGCCGCTGGTGGAGGGGCTCTCGGTCGACGAGGCGTTCCTCGACGTCGGCGGTCTGCGACGGCTGGTCGGAGCGCCGGCCGAGATCGCGACGCGGCTGCGCCGGGAGGTCCGCGACGGCGTCGGCCTGCCCATCACGGTGGGCGTGGCGCGGACGAAGTTCCTCGCCAAGGTCGCCAGCGGGGTGGCCAAGCCCGACGGCCTGCTCGTCGTGCCGCCGGACGGGGAGCTGGCGTTCCTGCACCCGCTGCCGGTGGAGCGGCTGTGGGGGGTGGGACCGGTCACCGCGGCGAAGCTGCGCGAACGGCGGGTCCGCACGGTCGGCGAGGTGGCCCGGCTCGGCGAGGCGGCGCTGGTCTCCCTGCTCGGCGCCGGCGCCGGGCGGCACCTGCACGCGCTCGCCCACAACCGTGACCCGCGTCCGGTGCAGGTGGGTCGTCGGCGGGGCTCGATGGGTGCGCAGCACGCGCTGGGGCGGGGAGCGCACGCGCCGCAGGAGCTGGAGGCCATCGTCGCGGGGCTGGTCGACCGGGTCACCCGGCGGATGCGCGCGGCCCGGCGCAGCGGTCGGACGGTCGTGCTGCGGCTGCGCTTCGGCGACTACACCCGGGCGACCCGGTCGCACACCCTCGCGAAGGCGACAGACGACACCCGGGTGGTGCTCGACGCCGTTCGAGCCCTGCTGCGGGCGGCGCTGCCGGAGATCGCGCGCCGTGGCGTCACGCTGGTGGGCGTCGCCGTGGGCAACCTGGACGACGCCCCGGTCCAGCCGCCGCTGCCGTTCGACCGCGATCCGGGCGCGGACCTCGACGCGGCCGTGGACGCGGTCCGGGACCGGTTCGGCGCGGCGGCGCTCACCCGGGCGGTGCTGCTCGGCCGGGACGACGACCCGCAGATGCCTCGCCTGCCGGACTGAAACCCGGCCCGCCGTCCGGAAGGGATCAATGCGGCGCCAGCCCGTCGAGGGACCGACCCACGGCGGCGACCGAACCCGATCAGCGCTCGGGAAAAAGTGCCTGGTGCGGGGGCGCGACCGCCACAGAAACCGGTTACAGTGCTCGGACCGGAATACCCGACACACCAGGAGGTGCCCCGGTGACGAGCACCAGCGACCACCCACCGGCCGATGCCCGATCCGACTGGGAGGCGCGAATCGCCCTGCGCAGCGACGAGACCGGCACCACGGACGGCACACCCGTCCTCGCCCCACCGCCGGGGCTGACCGCCCTCGCCGGGGTCGGCCACGTCCGCCTCGCCTGGTCGCCGGTGCCCGGCGCGGTCGGATACCTCGTACACCGGGCACCCGTCGCCGACGGCGTCGTCTCCGGCGAGCTGACCCCGGTCGACCACCTCGGCGGCGACGTCCTCTCCGTGCCGGACACCTGGTACGTCGACACCACGGGCGAGCTGGGCCGGCCGTACGCGTACGCGGTGGCCGCCGTACCCGAGGTCACCGTCACCGGCCCGCTCTGCACGCCGGTGACCTGCGCGTCGCTGCCCCTCACCGACAGCGCCCCGACCGTGGAGCTGGCCGTCGACGCCGCCGCGACCGGGGCGTCGCTGCCGCGCCCGTGGCAGCCGATGATCGGCAGCGAGCGGCTCTCCCAACTGCTCTGCACCGACACCTCGGGCGGGCGGGAGATCGGCGCCGAGCTGCTGGCCGCGCTGCGCCGGATCCGGGACGAGGTCGGCGTCGAGACGGTGCGGGCGCACTCGATCCTCCACGACGATCTGGGCGTCTACCGCGAGGTCGACGGCGTACCGGTGCTCGACTTCACCGGCGTCGACCGGGTCTACGACCTGCTGCTCGCCACCGGCCTGCGGCCGGTGGTGGAGATCGGCTTCATGCCCCGCGACCTGGCCAGCGATCCCGAGCGGACCGTCTTCCAGTACCGCGGCGTCATCTCCCCGCCGAAGGACTGGGACCGCTGGGCCGAGCTGGTCCGCGCCCTGGTCGCGCACCTGCTCGACCGGTACGGCGAGGAGGTGCTGGGCTGGGACTTCGAGGTGTGGAACGAGGCCAACCTCGAGGTGTTCTGGTCGGGCACCCGCGACGAGTGGATGCGGTTGTACGACGTGACCGCCCGGGCGGTCAAGGACGTCGACCCGCGCATCCCGGTCGGCGGGCCCTCCTCGGCCGCCGCCGGATGGGTGGACGCGCTGCTCGGCCACGCCCGCCGCTCGGGCGCGCCCGTCGACTTCGTCTCCACCCACACCTACGGCAGCCCGCCGCTGGACCTGCGCCCCACCCTGGCGCGGTTCGGCTTCCCGGAGGCCCGGATCCTCTGGACCGAGTGGGGCGTCACCCCCACCCACTTCCACCCGGTCAACGACGGCACCTCCGCGGCGACGTTCCTGCTCTCCGGCATGCGCTCGGCCGCCGGTCGGGTCGACGCCCTGTCGTACTGGGTGGCCAGCGACCACTTCGAGGAGCTGGGTCGCCCGCCACGGCTGCTGCACGGCGGCTTCGGTCTGATCACCGTCGGCGGCATCGCCAAGCCCCGCTACCACGCGCTGCGGATGCTGAGCCGGCTCGGCGAGACCGAGCTGCCGGTGCGGGCCGGCGGCGACGGCGCGGAGGGGCTGGTGCAGAGCTGGGCCAGCCGGCGCGCCGACGGCGGTCTCGCGATCCTCGTCTGGGCGCACACCCTCGACCAGTCCAAGCGGGACGGCGACGCCGCCCTGGCCCGACGACTCCGCCTCGTCGTGGAGGGCGCGGCCGGCCGGACGGTCACCGTCACCCGCCTCGACCGGGAGCACGGCGACATCACCACCCTCGCCGGGCGGCTCGGCATCACCGATTGGCCCGCCGACGAGCAGTGGGACGCGCTGCGCGCCGTCGACGAGCTGGCGACGGAGAAGGTCGAGTCCGGCACCGAGGGCGGCGCGGCGGTGCTGGAGCTGCACCTTCCGCAGCCGGGCGCGGTCCTGATCGAGGTCGCCGGAGGCTGACCGATGGCGAGCACTGCTCGGCCGCCGGCCACCGCCGCCGGAGCCGGCGGGGAGCGCGCGGAGTCGGCCACGGCCCCGGAGAGCGATCCGGCCGACCCACGCGCGGCCGGAGCGGCCGCCCGGACGATCAGCCGGGGCGGCGGGATCCGGGTGCACGCCGGGCGCGGACAGGTCGACGTCGACTGGGATGCCGCGCCCGGCGCCGCCGGATACCTGGTGCACCGCGCCGACGGTGACGGCCCGTACCGGGTGGTCGACCATCGAGGCGGTGACCTGCTCGCGGTTCCCGGCCCGCCGTACGCCGACACCACCGTCGAGCCGGGACGGACCGTGCGGTACGCGGTGCGTCCGGTATACGACCCGGACCGTCCCGACGAGGCGCCGCTCGGGCGGGAGTCGGCACCGGTCGCGGCGCGTGACGACGGCGACGCCGTGGTCGAGGTCGCGGTGGACGTCGCCCGAGCGGCTGGGCCGGTGCACCGGCCGTGGCGGGACATGATCGGCTCCGAGCACCTGAGCCTGCTGCTCGGCACCGACCGGGTGGGCGGCGAGCCGATGGGTGCCGGGCTGGCGGCGGCGCTGTCGCGGGTGCACCGCGAGCTGGGCGTACGGCGGGTACGCGCGCACGGCATCCTCGGCGACGACCTGGGCGTCTACCGCGAGGAGGACGGACGCCCGGTGCACGACTTCAGCGGCGTCGACGCGGTGCTGGACTCGCTCGCCCCGACCGGCCTGCGGCCAGTGCTGGAGCTGTCGTTCGTGCCCCGGGCGCTGGCCCGCGACCCGTCGCGGGTCGTCACCGCGGCCGGCGTGTCCAGCCCGCCGAGGGACTGGGACCGGTGGGCGAGGCTCGTCGGCGACCTGGTCCGGCACCTGCGGGCCCGGGTCGGCGACGCCGAGCTGCGCCGATGGGCGGTCGAGGTGTGGAACGAACCGGACCTGGAGTGCTTCTGGACCGGTACCCGCGAGGAGTACCTGCGGATGTACGACGTGACCGCCCGGGCGGTACGCGAAGCCTGCCCGGGCCTTCCGGTCGGCGGGCCGGCGACCGCGGCCACGAAGTGGATCGAACCGTTCCTCGACCACGTCGACGCCTCCGGCGCGCCGCTGGACTTCCTCTCCACCCACGTCTACGGCAGCCCGCCGCTGGACCTGCGCCCGGCACTCGAACGGCACGGACGCGACGGCACGCCGCTGCTCTGGACCGAGTGGGGCCCCTCCCCCACCCACTTCGCGCCGGTCAACGACTCGGTGCTCTCGGCCGCGTTCCTGGCGACCGGGATGCGGGCGGCGGCCGGTCGGGTGGACGCGCTCGCCTGCTGGGTGGCGAGCGACCACTTCGAGGAGCTGGGCCGACCACCCGCGCTGGTGCACGGCGGGTTCGGGCTGCTCTCCGTCGGCAACCTCGCCAAGCCCCGCTTCTGGGCGCTGTGGATGCTGGAGCAGCTCGGTGCGGCGGAGCTGCCCGCACGGATCACCGGAGACGGCGCCGACACCCTCGTGCGGGCCTGGCCGTCGATCGACCCGGAGACCGGCCGGGTGGCCGTCGTGGTCTGGAACGGCACCCTCGACCAGGGCGTACTCGGCCGGCCGGAGCAGCGCCGCCGGCTGGAGCGGACCGTTCGGATCCGGCTCGGCGGGCTGGGGCGCGGAGCGTACCTGCTGCGCCACCGCAGGGTGGACGACGAGACGTCGAATCTGACCGCCACCGCGCGCCGGCTCGGCGTCGACGGTTGGCCCACCGAGGAGCAGTGGCGGGCGCTGCGCGCCGCGGACACGCTCGCCGACGCGTCGCCGCCGGTGACCGTCACCCCGGACGACGGCCGGCTGACGCTGTCGTCGACCCTGCCCATGCCATCGCTCTCCCTGCTGGAGTTGACTCCCCGATGACCGGACCCTGGTGGCGCGAGGCCGTCACCTACGAGGTGTACGTACGCTCGTTCACCGACTCCGACGGCGACGGGCTCGGTGACCTGCCGGGCGTACGCTCGCGCCTGCCGTACCTGGCCGGGCTCGGCGTGGACGCGGTCTGGGTGACGCCCTTCTACCCCAGCCCCGATTCCGACGCCGGTTACGACGTCAGCGACCACCGCGACGTGGACCCGCGACTCGGCACCCTCGCCGACGTCGACGGCCTGATCGCCGACGCCCACCGGCTCGACCTGCGGGTGCTGGTCGACCTGGTGCTCAACCACGTCTCCAGCGCGCATCCGTGGTTCGTCGCCGCCCGTGCCGCCGGGCCCGGCTCGGCGGAGCGCGCCCGGTTCCACGTACGGGCCGGGCGCGGACCGGAGGGCGCGCAGCCGCCGACGAACTGGCCCTCGATCTTCGGTGGTCCGGCGTGGACGCCGTTCGGCGACGGCGAGTGGTACCTGCACCTGTTCGACGCCGAGCAGCCGGATCTGCGGCACGACCACCCGGACGTCGCCGCCGACACGCTCGCCACGCTCCGGTTCTGGCTGGACCGCGGGGTGGACGGGGTGCGGTTCGACGCCGCCGGCTCGCTGTCGAAGGATCCGGCGTACCCCGACCTGCCGGACGGTTGGCGGCCGGGCGACCCGGCCCCGTTCAGCGACCGGGAAGAGGTGCACGAGATCTACCGCCGGTGGGCGCGGGAGCTGGCCTCGTACCCGGGCGACCGGCTCGGGGTGGCGGAGACGTGGGGCGGGCCGGAGCTGCTCGCCCCGTACCTGCGCCCCGACGAGCTGGGGCAGGCCTTCGCCATGGACCCGCTCTACTGGCCACTGCGGGCGCAGCTGTGGCGCGACGGCGTCGACGCCCTGCTCGCCGCCACCGGCCGGCACGGCCGGTTGCCGACCTGGGTGCACGGCAGCCACGACGTCCGGCGGGCCGCCGAACGGTGGGGGCCGCACGGCGCCCGGGCGGTGCTGCTGCTGATGCTGGCGCTGCCCGGCGCGGTGTACCTGTACGCCGGGGACGAGCTCGGCCTGCCGGAGGTGACGCTCGCCGACGAGGCGATCCGGGATCCGGTGTTCCGCCGGTCCGGTGGCGCCGACCGGGGCCGCGACGGCGCCCGGATCCCGCTGCCGTGGACCGCCGGCGGCGCGCCGTACGGTTTCGGGCCGGCCGGGTCGACGCCGTGGCTGCCGCAGCCCGCCGACTGGGGCAGGTACGCGGTGGACGGGCAGCGCGACGACCGGAGCTCGACGTTGGCGCTGACCCGGACGGCGCTGCCGCTGCGCGACGTCTGGTGGCGGGGCCGGCCGGCCGAGCTGACCTGGCGGGACGCGCCGGCCGAGTGCCTGGCCTTCCGGCGCGGGCAGCACGGCCCGACCTGCCTGGTCAACCTCGGCGACGCGCCGGTCGACTGGCGCCCGTACGGAAGGCGGCTGCTGCTGGCCAGCGCACCGGCGGCGGAGGAGAAGCTCCCCGCCCGGTCGACCGCCTGGCTGGCGTGACGAGCGGGCCCACCCCGATCGGGTCGGGGTGGGCCCGCTGCGCACGTCGGGCCGGGGAACCGGCGTCAGGCCCCCGGCCGCCCGACGCCGACTCCTCGGCCGCGCGCCGCCGGACTCAGGCCGACGGCGACGCCGCGCGGCCAGTGGCCTTCGCGAACGGGTTGGGGATCGAGTCGAGCAGCAGCCGCGTGTAGTCGTCGCGGGCCGCTCCGATCACCTCCCGCGTCGGTCCGCTCTCGACCACTGTCCCCTGGTTGAGGACCAACACCTCGTCGGCGAGGAGCCGGGCGCTGAGCAGGTCGTGGGTGATGTAGAGCATCGCCAGCCGGTGTTCCCGGACCAGGTCGCCGAGCAGTTCGAGGATCTCGGCGCGGATCGAGACGTCCAGCATGGAGATCGGCTCGTCGGCGATCAGCACCCGCGGTTCGGGCGCGAGCGCCCGAGCGGTCACCACGCGTTGCCGTTGCCCGCCGGAGAGCTGGTGCGGCAACTTGTCCAGGAACTGCCCCGCCGGCGCGAGACCGACGCTCTCCAGCAGCTGCGCGGCGCGCTCCCGGGCGGCCGCGCCACCGAGGCCGGCGAAGTTGGCCAGCGGTCGGGAGAGGGCGTACGCGATGGTGCGCGTCGGGTTCAGCGCGCTGAACGGATCCTGGAAGATCATCTGTACGTGCCGCCGGTAGTCGCGCAGGGCCCGGCCGCGCAGCCGGTCGACCCGAAGGTCCGGGCCGTCGCCACCGGTGAACCGGACCTCGCCGGTGCTCGGCCGTTCCACCCCGGTGATCAGCCGCGCGAGCGTCGACTTGCCGCTGCCGCTCTGCCCCACCAGCGCGGTGACCGTGCCGCGGCGCAGCGTGAAGGAGGCGTCCCGGACCGCCTCGACGCTGCTCGTGCGCAGCCCACGCCGGCTGGTGTACCGCTTGGTCACCCGTTCGACGGTGAGCACCGGCGCGGCGTCGGCCGGGTCGGCGGGCCGGTCGAGGCCGGCGGTCGCCGGGAAGTGACTGCCGAGCGCGGTGTGGGCCTCGGCGGTGCCGAGGGTGACGACGGGCAGCCGGTCCTCCTGCGCCACCAGGCAACGGACCAGCCCGCCCCGGTCCGGCAGCAGGTCCGGGTGGGTGGTGCGGCAGGCGTCCTCGGCGTGCGGGCAGCGGGCGGTGAAGAGGCAGCCGGTGTGGGTGCGGGACAGGTCCGGCGGCCGGCCCGGGATGTAGCTGACCCGCACCTCGGGCAACCGCGGGTCGGCGTACGAGCCGAGCAGCCCGCGAGTGTACGGGTGGCGGGGCTCGCGGAGCACCTCGCCCGCGGGGCGGTCCTCGACGATCTCGCCGCCGTACATCACCATCACCCGGTCGGCCATCTCCAGGACGGTGCCCAGGTCGTGGCTGACGAAGAGGACGGCGAAGCCGAGCTCGCGCCGCAGCTCGGCGAGGCGGGTGAGGATGCTGCGCTGCACCACCACGTCGAGACCGGTGGTGGGCTCGTCGAGCAGGACCAGCTTGGGACGGAGGGCGAGCGCGAGGGCGAGGGCGACCCGCTGCTTCATGCCGCCGGAGAGCTCGTGCGGGTACGCCCGCAGCACCCGCCGGTCGAGCGCGACCAGTTCGAGCAGCTCGGTGGCGCGGGCGGTGACGTCGCCGGGCACCTTGTGCGCGGCGAAGGTGTCGGCGAACTGGGCCTCCACCCGGATGACCGGGTTGAGCGAGTTCATGCTGCTCTGGAAGACGGTGGAGAGGTCCACCCAGCGCAGCTCGCGCAGCCGTTCCTCGTCGGCCTCGGTCAGGTCGACGCCGTCGAAGCTGACCCGGCCGCCGGTGATGTGCGCGGGCGGGCTGAGCAGGCGCAGCACGGCGTTGCCGAGCGTCGACTTGCCGCAGCCGGACTCGCCGAGCAGGCCGACGAACTCGCCGTCGGCGATGCGGAAGGAGACGTCGTGCACCGCGCGGTTGGCCGGCTGGTCGCGGGGGGTGTAGGTGACGGAGAGGTGGTCCACCTCGAGCAGAGCCATGTCAGTCCTCCCGGAGGTGGGGGTTGCTGAGCGCGTCGATCCCGAAGTTGATCAGCGTGAAGGAGGTGATCAGCAGCGAGAGCGCGAGGCCGGGGGCGATCAGCCAGGCCCACTGGCCGGTGAGCATCGCGCCGCCGAGGCTGGCCTGGTTGAGCATCGCGCCCCAGCTGACGGTCAGCGGATCGCCGAGGCCGAGGAAGGCCAGGCCCGCCTCGCCGCCGATGGCGGCGAGCGCCGCGCCCATGAAGCCGAGCACGATGAGCGAGGTCATGTTCGGCACGATCTCCCGGGCGATGATCCGGGCGGTGCCGTCGCCGGCGAACCGGGCGGCGGTCACGTAGTCGCGGGTGCGCAGCGTGATGACCTGCGAGCGTTTGATGCGGGCGCCGTACGCCCAGCCGGTCACGCTGATCACCACGATGATCAGCCAGATTCCGCGCACCGGGGCGTACGCGGCGAGCGTCACCATCAGCGGCAACGCGGGCACGACCAGGCCCAGGTTGATGAGGAAGGAGAGCACCTCGTCGACCCAACCGCCGACGAACCCCGCGGTCAGGCCGATGACCAGCCCGATCAGGGTGGAGAGCACCCCGGCCGCGAGGCCGACGAGCATGGAGGTGCGGGCCCCGACGACCAGTTGGGACAGGACGTCCTCGCCCTGGGCCGTGGTGCCCAGCCAGTGGCTGCCGGTGGGCCCGAGCGAGGTGGGAAAGGCGTCCTCGTGGGGGTCGTACGGGGCGAGAAGCGGCGCGAAGACCGCGAGCAGCACGAACGCGGCGAGCATCAGCAGGCCGATACGGCACTTGCGGTTGCGCCAGAGGATGACGAACCAGCCGGGCAGGCGGGTGGTCCGGGCGACCGCGGTGGCGGCGGCCTGGACGCCTTCGGTGTCCGTGCCGGGCGCCGGCACGGCGGGGGCGGGGGTGCTCACGCGGCCTCACCCCGCTCGTCGAGGCCGATTCTCATGCCGATTCCACCTTTCGCACCCGGGGGTCGAGGAACCCGTAGAGCAGGTCGGCCAGGAAGTT
The DNA here is from genome assembly GCF_003626635.1 of Micromonospora musae. Classification (GTDB taxonomy): domain Bacteria; phylum Actinomycetota; class Actinomycetes; order Mycobacteriales; family Micromonosporaceae; genus Micromonospora; species Micromonospora musae. The sequence continues at coordinate 344,446 of NZ_RAZT01000001.1, forward strand.
CGCCACCAGCACGCCGATCGTGGTGAACAGGAAGATGGCCTGCATCAGCGGGTAGTCGCGGCTGGAGACCGACTCGAGCAGCAGCCGACCCATGCCGGGGTAGTTGAAGACCGTCTCCACCAGCACGGTGCCGCCGAGGATGCCGCCGAGCGCGATGGCGAAGCCGGTGACGTTGGGCAGGATCGCGATGCGCGCCCCGTAGGTGAGGGCGATGCGACGCCGGGGCAGGCCGCGGGCCACGGCCAGCCGGGTGTGGTCCTCACCGAGGCTCTGCACCATGTTGTTGCGCATTCCGATGATCCAGCCGATCGGACCGGTGATCAGCAGCGCGACCGCCGGCAGCACGCTGTGCTGGAAGGCGTCGGAGATGAACAGCCAGCTCCAGCCCGGTGAGCTGCCACCGCCGTAGCCGCCCCGCTCGGGGAACCAGTGCAGGGTGATGGCGAAGACGTAGACGAGCAGCAGGGCTAGCCAGAAGAACGGCAGCGTGCCGAGGAAGGTCGAGCCGAGGGTGATGACCGAGTCGACCCGGCTGTTGCGCCGGTACGCGGCCCAGGTGCCGAGCAGCGTGCCGACGACGAACGAGATGATCTGGGTGACCCCGACGAGGATCACCGTCCACGGCAGCGCCTGGCCGATCATGTGCGTCACGCTGTACGGGAAGTAGGTGTACGAGATTCCGAAGTCGCCGTGCAGCACCGCGCCGAGGTACTGCACGTACTGGTCGAAGAGGTTCCCGTCGGGGGTGCCGAGCATGACCCGGATGGCCTGCACCTGGGCCGGGTCGACGCTCTCGCTCTGCCCGGCCAGCCGGGACACGATCGCCTCGGCGGGGTCCCCGGGCTGCAGGCGCGGGATCAGGAAGTTCAGCGTGACGGCCGCCCACAGGGTGCCGAGGAAGAAGACGAAGCGTCTGAGGAAGTAGGCCACGAGTACCGGTCCCTTCTCCGCCGACGGGCCGGCCGGCGCCGCGGATGCGCCGGCCGGCGGTCGACTACTTGGCGTCGGCCCCGGTGGGCTTGAGGTTCGTGATGATCAGCAGGTTGTCGCTGGGCGCGGCGTACGCGTTCTCCTCGCTCGGCCAGCCGACCGCCTTGGCCGTGCGGTACTGGAACCACTTGGCGCCGTACCAGAGCGGGATCACCGGCACCTGCTCCACCATGACCTTCGCCAGGTCGGCGACGGCGGCCTTCTGCGCCGCGTCGTCGGTGGCGGTGCGCAGCGTGTCGATCAGCTGGTCGGTGTGCGGGTCGTTCCAGCGGACGAAGTTGCTGACCGCCTTCTTGCCGATCGGCGCGGACTGGTCGCTGGCCAGCGGCTCCTGGAAGTTGCGGAACATGTTGCAGCTTCCGCCGTGCACACCGAGCACCATGTCGTAGTTGCCGATCGCGCGATCGTTCTCGTACGCCTCGGGGGTGGGGGTCTCCGCCCGGACGGTGAAGCCGAGCGCGGTCAGGTTCGACACGATGATCCGCTGCGCCTGCACCCAGTCGGTCCAGGAGCCGGGCACCCGGAAGCTGAACGTGATCGGCTTGCCGTCCTTGCCGACGCGCTTGCCGTCGCCGTTGCGGGGGTAGCCGGCGGCGGTCAGGTCGGCGTCGGCCTTCGCCTGGTCGTAGCCGATGACGCCCTGGTCGGCGAGGTCCTTCGGCAGCCAGTCGGCCTGGCCGGGCACCACCAGTCCGGTCTGGCTGGCCGGCTTGACGTAGCCGAGCTGCGCCTTGTCGACGATCTCCTGCCGGTTGAACCCGGGCAGCAGGGCCTTGCGGAAGGCGGTGTCGTCGAACGGCGCCTTGGTGAGGTTCATGTAGACGCTGATCGAGCCACCGGAGGGGTACCAGTACTTGTTGTGCGCCGGATCTCGGTCGACGTACGCCTTCTTGATGTCCGGCACGAACATCGCGTTGGTGTCGTACTCGCCGCGGCTGAGCTTGAGCTGGTCGATCTGGCCGCCACCGTCGGCCTTGTGGAACCGCAGCTCGTCGACCATGATCTTGTCGGCCTGCCAGTAGTCGGCATTGCGGCCGAGCGTGAGCTGCTGGGGGTTGAACGCCTTGACGGTGAACGGTCCGGTGCCGACGGGCTTCTCGGCGTTGGTGAAGGTGACCGGGTCGGCCACGGTGGACCAGACGTGCTTCGGCACGATCTTGATCTCGCTGAAGAGCGTGAACGCCGCGGCGCCGGGCTGCACGAACCGCATGGTGACGGTGTGCGGGTCGGTCGACTCGACGGCACTCAGGTAGCGCCAGACACCCTTGACGTCGAGCGCCTTGTGCTGCTTGAGCAGGTCGTAGGTGAAGGTCACGTCGTCGGCGGTGAACGGCTTGCCGTCGTTCCACTGCACACCGTCGCGCAGCTTCCACACCAAGGTCTGCGGGTCGGTCCAGCTCCACTCGGTGGCCAGCCAGGGCTTCGCCTGACAGCCGTAGTTGTCGTACGCGACGAGCTGCTCGAAGAGGTACTCGGTGGCGCCGAGCCGGCTGGCGTCGAGGTACGGGTTGTAGTTGGCCTGCGGGTTGCTGCCGCCGCCGAAGTCGCCGTAGTCGAGGTACGCGATACGGCCCTCGGTGCCGGGCCCGGACTGCTGTTCGGTGCCGGTGCAGCCGGCGGCGGTCAGGACGACGGCGGCCGCGACCGCGGCGATCCGGGCGAGTCTCGATCGTTTCACTTGCCGGTACCTCCAGTGGGGGGCTCCGCCGGGCAGCCGCAGCTGCGGCGCACGACGAACTCGGTGGGGAGGACGACGCTGTCGAACGCCGCGCCGGGGGCATCGACGGCGTTGAGGATCAGCCGGGCGGCCTCGGCGGCCAGTTCCCGGACCGGCTGCCGCACGGTGGTGAGCGGCGGCGAGACGAGCGCGGCCATCGGCGCGTCGTCGAAGCCGGTGATGACGAGGTCTTCCGGCACTCGCAGGCCCCGGCCCAGCGCCCCGACGAGGACGCCGAGCGCGAGCTCGTCGTTGGCGCAGACGACGGCCTGCGGGGCCGGGGTGCCGCCGCCGAGCAGCCGCTCGGTGGCGAGCACGCCGTCGTGCTGCTGCATGGCGAGGCGCAGCGGCTCCGTCGGCGGCGCGAGGTCCAGCTCCCGGTACGCCGCCTGGAAGCCGGCCCATCGCTGGCTGACGTCCGGCGAGCCGTCCGGGTTGCCCACGAAGACGAGGTCCCGCAGGCCGTGGTCGACCAGCAGGTGCCGGGTCAGCATCGTCATGGCGGGGGCGTTGTCGACGCCGACCGAGGGCACCGTCTCCGGTCCCCGGCCGGCAAGCACGACGACCGGGACCAGCTCGGCGAGGCGCAGCAGCGCCGGTTCGGTGATGGTGCCGCCGACGACCGCGATGCCGTCGACCCGTCGGGCCATCTCCAGCGCCTGGTCGTCGGAGTCCTCGCGCAGGTGGGTGCAGAGGATGTGCACGCTGGCCCGGGCCGGCACGGCCTCCGACTCGAAGCCCTGGATCAGCTCGGTGAAGTAGGGACCGGAGAGACCGGGGAAGACCAGGCCCAGCGCACCGTGCCGGCGCGCGGCGAGCGCCCGGCCGAGGTGGTCCGGCCGGTAGCCGTACTTCTCGATCGCCTCGAGGACGCGCCGGCGCATCTCCTCCGACACCTGGCCGGTGCCGTTGGAGACCCGGGAAACCGTGGCGACCGAGACTCCGGCCAGCCGGGCGATCTCCCGAACCGTGACCCGACTATTGCCCATGTCTCCCTCGATCCGTAACGTGCGGTTAACAGAAACCGGTTTCAGGCACCATAAGCAGGCGCCCGCCGGAGCACAAGAGGGCCGCCTGAAGATCCGCCGAGAGGAAGAGTCAGACCGCATGCCGCGAGTTCTTCTCCACGACCGCAGGATCGTCGTCGACGGTCGACCCCGCCTGCTCCTCGCCGGGGAGGTGCACTACTTCCGACTGCCCCGGGCGGCGTGGGCGGACCGGCTCGACCGGCTCCGCGAGTGCGGCGGCGACACCGTCGCCACCTACGTGCCGTGGCTCTGGCACGAGCTGCCCGACGGCGAGGTGGACCTCACGGGGCGTACCCACGAACAACGGGACCTCGCCGGCTTCCTGGACCTGGCCCACGAACGGGGCCTCTACGCGGTGGTCCGCCCCGGGCCGTTCATCATGGCCGAGATCAAGAACGAGGGGATCCCCTACCGGGTGTACGACGAGCACCCGCACCTGCTGCCCACCACCTGGGAGGGCCGGTCCATCACCACCCGCACCGTCGACTACCTCGCCCCGGAGTTCCTGGCCGCCGCCGAGGGGTGGTACGCCGAGGTGATGCCGGTGATCGCCGAGCGGCTCGCCGACCGCGGCGGGCCGGTGATCGGCGTCCAGCTCGACAACGAGATCGGGATGCTCTCCTGGGTCACCAACTCCCCCGACCTCACCGACGTCGTCTGCGAGGACCTGCGGCGCTGGGCGGTCGAGCGGTACGGCAAGGAGACCGCGGCGCAGCGCGTCGGCGCCGACCCGGGCGACCCGCAGGCGTGGGCGGCGGCGCTGCGCAGCCCGGCCGAGGCGAGCTCGTTGACGCTCCACGACGACCTGGGCCGCTACATGCGCGACCGGTACCGGCGGTACGTGGTCGCGTTGCGCGAGTCCGCCGAACGGCACGGCGTGACCGGGGTGCCGTTCCTGATCAACGTGCACGGCACCGGCGGCGGGCGGGGCCGCACCTTCCCGATCGGCATCAGCCAGCTCTTCGAGGCGTACCGGGGGCAGCCGCAGCTCACCTCCGGCTCCGACTACTACCTCGGTGACCTCACCGTCACCAACGTCGCCGACCTGTACGCGGGCAACGCGTTCCTGGCCGCGGTGCATGACGCCGACCAGCCGCCGACGTCGCTGGAGTTCGAGGCCGGCAACGGCGACTACGGCCAGGACCTCTCCACGCTCTACCCGCCCGAGGCGATCGAGCTGAAGGCCCGGCTCTGCGTGGCGCAGGGCAACCGGCTGCTCAACCTCTACCTCTTCGCCGGTGGCTACAACCCGCCCCTGGCCGAGCCGGTCGGTGACGGCAACGACCGGATCGCGTTCACCGGGGAACGGCACGGCTTCGCCGCGCCGGTCGACCCCGAGGGACGGCTCAACCCCACCTACGCGGCGGCCCGGCGCGCCCTGCACGCCGTAGGCGGGGTCGCCGACCTGCTCGCCGACTCCGACGAGGAGAACGACGGGCTGGCGCTGGGGTTCGTGCCCGACCACTACCTGACCGAGTACCACCACCCGGCGTCGGCGTCACGCGCCGCGCAGATCGCCGACCTGGAACGCTTCCGGGGCCTCGGGCCCTGCGACGTGCTGGCCCGGGCGCTGCTGCTCGCCGGCTACTCCTTCCCCGCCGTCGACCTCCAGTCGCCGCTGCCCACGGGTACGCCGCCGGTGATCGCGCTGGCCAGCGCCGCCACGCTCGGCCGGGAGGTGCAGCAGCGGCTGGTCGAGCACCTGCACGCCGGCGGTCGCCTGCTGCTGCACGGCGTGCTGCCGGAGCGGGACCACGACGGCGACCCCTGCACCGTGCTCGCCGACGCGCTCGGCCTGACCGTCACCGGGCGCGTCGACGACGGGCCGCACTCCTTCCCGTCGGTGGTCGGGCAGGGCTGGGCGGCGGGCCGGGCCGAGGCGCGGGTCGGCTACGCCCAGCGGCTGGCCGGGGAGGCGGCCCAGCCGGTCCTCACCGAGGTGGCCTCCGGCGAGCCGTGCGCGGTGGAGGTGACGGTCGGCGCGGGCCGGGCTCTGGTGATCGCCGCCGACATCCCCTGCGACCTGGACTTCTGGCGTACGGCGGTGGAGCGGCTCGGTGCCCGCCCCCGCCTCGCCCCGGACGCCGACGGGCCCGGGCTGGTGCTCACCTCAACCGTGGACCGGGCCGGGCAGCGGCTGCTGCACCTGATCAACGTGGCCCCGTCGGCCGTCACCGTCTCGCTCGGGTGGCACGGTGCGGCGCTGCTGGGCGGGCGTCGGCTGCGGGTGCCCGCCCGCACCGGCCTCATCCTGCCGCACGGGCTTCGGGTCGGCGCCGCCACGCTGCTGGAGACGACGTGCGAGCTGGTCGGCCGAGACGGGGACTCCGTACTGCTGCGCCCCACCCAGGGCGACGACGAGGTGGTGCTCGCCACCGACCGCCCGGTGACCGTCAGCCGCGGCACCGTGCACACCGCCGACGGTCGAGTAACCATCCGCCTACCCGGCACCCCCGACGAAACCCCGATCCGCCTAACCGTCGCCTGACCACCCCCCACCCCTCCCGCCCCTCCCCCGCCGGCACCCGGTGATCATGACGTTGCCCGGTGGGACACGCCGTGCCGGACGCCGAGAAGCTCATGATCACCGCGGCGGGGGTGGGGGTTAGGGGGTTTGGGTGATCTCGTCGAGGACCCGTTGCTGGAAGGCGCGGGCCTGCGGGCCGCTCGGCGGCGGGCCGCCGCGCCGCGCCGCGATGGAGCGCTCGATCACCGGCGTCGCCTCGTCCCCGTCGGCGATCAGCCGCTGCCCGGCCTCGGACTTCGCCAGCCACCGGCCGTGCCGGACGCGCACCAGGGAGCGGCAGGCGCCGAGCACGGCGTCCTCGGCGCCGGGCGCCGGCTCGTCACCGGGCGGGGTCGGCAGGGCCAGCCACCAGCCGAGCGCGTCGACGAGCAGGCGCCGCAGGTCGGCGGGGCTCACGTCGGCGAACACCTCGGCCGCCGGGGCGCCGAGCAGCGGGTAGCCGCACTGGCGCAGGATGCTGCGGTCCAGCGCGTACCAGAAGTGCCCGTCCGCGACCGGTCGATCCGCCGGGGCGTAGGTGGCCCGGAACGGCATCCGCGCCCCGGTGTTCAGCTCCACTTCGAAGCCGGGCTCCGGGGTGCCGGACGCGGCGACCGACCGGCGGTACGTGACCAGTTCCAGCCCGCGCGCCGGGCAGGGCAGCGCCTCGTGCCGCAGGCCGGTGACCAGCGCGCGCTTGGTCTGCTCGGCCAGCGGGTCGGCGCAGAGCAGCGCCACGTCGATGTCGCTGCGGCCGGGCTGGTACGCGTCGAGCCCGACCGAACCGGCGGCGTACGCGCCGATCAGGTTGTCGCCCAGCACCGAGCGGGCCACCGCCAGCAGGTCGTCGAGGTAGCGTCGAACGTCCGTGTCCATCCGGCTATCTGACCCGATCGACGGGGATCGACCGGAGTCGGGCGGCGCCCATCGGGTGCGGGCCCGGCAGAGCTACTTGATTTTGCGGGTGGTGCGGACCACGATCTGCTCGTACTCCGGGTGCCGGGTCAGCCACTTGGCGATGAACGGGCAGATCGGCACGACGGTGCGCCCCTTGGCCCGGGCGTCGTCCATCACGGCCCGGGCGAGCGTCGAGCCGACGCCCTGCCCCTCGAACTCGGGGTCGACCTCGGTGTGGGTGTACGCGATGATCGTGCCGGTCAACTGGTAGGTGACGACGCCGGCGAGGTCGCCGGTCTCGTTCCGCGCCTCGAAGCGGTCACGCTCGGGCACGTCGGTCACGGTGAACTGCATGGCACGAGTGTCCCAGGCCGCCGTGCACGGGCGGCGGGCGACCGCCGACGGCGCGACCGGCGCCACTGCTCCGCTCAGCCGTCGTCCTCGGCGCAGACCGCGGCCATCTCGGCGAGGTAGGTGGCGAACGGGGGAAGGCCGGCGGTCGCGCGCCGGGCGTCGAGGCCCGGTTCGTCGCGGATCGGCGTCGCCGGCACCGGACCGTCCGGACCGCAGCGGACCTGCGTGCCGTACGTCTGTGGCTCGCCCTTGGCCGCCGCGACCCGGTCTTCGAGGTACGCCAGGTTGCCGGGCGAGGCCTGACCCACGGCGACGGCGCTGCGGAGCAGCTCGACGGCCTGCTGCTGGAAGGCGGGGTCGAGGTCGGAGTGCTGGGCGATGGTCCAGGCGGCGTCCTCGCCGTCCTCACCGACCAGGTCGATGGTCGGCCAGCCGTGCTCGGCGATGATCTCCTTCAGCCGGGCGGTGCGAGTCTGGTCGCTCTCGGCGACCGGCTCCCCGTTTCGCTCGGCCTGGTCGCGCCGGAACATGCCGATCAACTCGTCGTGCAGCGCCTTGTCGAACCGGGCGGGCGAGCGGGTCGCCGCCGGAGCGGACCCGGACGGCGCGGTGACCGACGCGGACGGCCCACCGGGCGAGCCGGACGGTGGGGCGGGCGCGGGCACGTCGGTGCAGGCCGTGAGCGAGGCGAGAACGGCCAGCGGGAGGAGGATCGTTCGCCGTGCTCTCATACCGAAAGTGTCCCAGGCTCTCGGTGGCGCCACCCGCAGGGCACTGACACATTTACATTTAACAAAGTTAATTGATAGCCTCCCGTCAATCGATGAGGAGGCATGTCATGCGACTTCGACGCAGGGTGCCCGCGCTGCTGGCCGGCGCGGCGCTGGTCGCCGCCATCGCGGCGCTGCCGGCCACCAACGGATTCGCCACCACCACGCAGACCGCGGCCGCGGCCTGCTCGGCGCCGCAGTGGGCGGAGGCGATGAACTACCCGGCGGGCAGCCGGGTCACCTACACGAGCCGGACGTACCAGGCTCTGGTCACCCACACCCCGCCGGCGGGCGCCGGTTGGAACCCCGCCGGCACCCCGGCACTCTGGACGGACCTGGGCGCCTGTGACGGCACTCCCTCGCCGCCGCCGACCGTGCCGCCCACACCCACCCCGACGTCGACCGTTCCGCCGGGTTCGACCACCTGCGCAGTGAAGTCGAAGCCGGCCGGCAAGGTGCTCCAGGGGTACTGGGAGAACTGGGACGGGGCCGCCAACGGAGTCCACCCGCCGCTGGGCTGGATCCCGATCACCGACTCGCGGATCCGTACCCACGGCTACAACGTGATCAACGCGGCGTTCCCGGTGATCCGCCCCGACGGCACGGTGCTCTGGGAGGACGGCATGGACGCCACCGTGAAGGTGGCGACGCCCGCCGAGATGTGCCAGGCCAAGGCCGCCGGGCTGACCATCCTGATGTCGATCGGCGGCGCCACCGCCGGCATCGACCTCAGCTCCAGCGTCGTCGCCGACCGGTTCGTCGCCACCATCGTGCCGATTCTGAAGCGGTACAACTTCGACGGCATCGACATCGACATCGAGACCGGGCTGACCGGCAGCGGCAACATCAACCAGCTCTCCACCTCGCAGGCGAACCTGATCCGCATCATCGACGGGGTGCTCGCCCAGATGCCGGCCAACTTCGGCCTGACCATGGCGCCGGAGACCGCGTACGTCACCGGCGGCAGCGTCGTCTACGGGTCGATCTGGGGCGCGTACCTGCCGATCGTCAAGCGGTACGCCGACAACGGGCGGCTCTGGTGGCTGAACATGCAGTACTACAACGGCAGCATGTACGGCTGCGCCGGCGACTCGTACCCGGCGGGCACCGTGGAGGGCTTCACCAAGCAGACCGACTGCCTCAACACCGGGCTGGTCGTGCAGGGCACCACCATCCGCGTTCCGTACGACAAGCAGGTCCCCGGGCTGCCGGCCCAGCCGGGTGCGGGCGGCGGCCACCTGGCGCCGGCCGCGGTGGCCCAGGCGTGGAACACCTACGGCGGCGCGCTCAAGGGCCTGATGACCTGGTCGCTGAACTGGGACGGCAGCAAGGGCTGGACGTTCGGCGACAACGTCAGGACGCTTCAGGGGCGCTGACCGACGGCGTCTCGATCGTCACCTGCACCGGGCCGACCCGCAGGACGCCGTCGGTGAGCGGCGTGCACCGCACGCCGCCCCGACGGCGCAACGCCTTCCAGGCGCCCGGGCCGATCGTCACGTCCATCCACGCGCACGGGTTCGCCGGCCGGTTGACCCGCAACCGGACCGGGCCGGCGCCGGAGTCCAGCACCAGCACCGCCCCGACGAGCTCGTCGACGGCGATGCCGGCGGTGAGCACGTTGCGGCGGACCTGCCGCAGGTCGGCGCCGGCCGGCAGCGACTCCTGCGCGATCAGGGTCACGCTCGCCTCCCGGTGCGCGGGGCGGCCGAAGTACCGGTCCCCCACGATTCCCAGACCGGCCCGGAGGCGCACCTCCTCGACCAGCTCACCCTCCACAGCGGGGGCCGGACCGTCGGCGGGCCGGCCGACGTACCGGTGCACGGGCGAGGCGAGCAGTTGCACGATCCGCGGCGGCGGCGGAGGTGGCTGGGTCACGATCCGCGGACCTTACCGAACGCCGTTGAGGAGAGCAGTCGCACCACACGCCCGACGCTAGCCGCCCGGCCCGCCTCGCGGGTCGGAACCGCGACAGCGCCGAGCGTCACACCGACGGCCACAGTGGACGATTCGATGATAGGAAATAGGCGAACCTCGACACAGGAGATCATCGTGACGCGTTCCTCCCTGTCCCGCCGGTCGCTCCTGGCGACCGGCGGAGCCGCCGTCGTCGCCCTCGGTGCGGGGGCCGCCGCCCAGCCGGCCGTCGCCGCCCCCACCGAACCGACTCCACCCACTCCGACCGAGGCGCTACGTCGCCTGCTGCGGGGCAACCAGCGATTCGTGACCGGGCACAGCCGGCACCCGCACCAGAGCCTCGACGACCTGCACGAACTGGCCGCGGGGCAGCATCCCTTCGCCGTCACCATCGGCTGCGCGGACTCCCGAGTCGCCCCCGAGCTCCTCTTCGACCAGGGGCTAGGCGACCTGTTCGACAACCGGGTCGCCGGGAACATCGTCGACGACCTGCTACTGGGCAGCGTCGAGTTCGCGGTCGAGGAGTTCGGCAGCCCGCTCGTCGTCGTCCTGGGCCACGAGCGGTGCGGGGCGATCACCGCCACCATCGACACGATCCGCTCGGGCGGCACGGCGCCCGGTCACATCGGCACGATCGTCGACAGTCTCCGCCCGGTGGTGGAGCCGGTGCTCGACCTCCCCGGCGACCCGGTGGAGAACGGGGTCCGGGCGAACGTGAAGGCGCAGGTGCGGTCGCTGCTCGACCGCAGCCCGATCCTCGCCGAGAAGGTGCACGAGGGTGCGCTGGCGGTGGTGGGCGCCCGCTACGACCTCGACAACGGCCGGGTCACCCTGCTGCGCTGATCGGCACGCCGCCGGCAGTCGCGCGACCGCCGGTGACGGCCGGGTGAAACTGCGGGGCTGCGGCACTCTCGACGCCGCCCGGCCGGAGATCCGGCCGGGCGGCCTGCGTTCGAGCTGCCCCGGACCTGGGGACCGGTCGGTTCAGGACGGGACGTCGGCCAGCGCCGCCGCGACCGTCTCGGCCATCGGCGTCGTCGGGCGGCCGATGAGCCGGGACAGGTCTCCGGGCGTACCGGCCAGCGCGCCCCGGTTGATGGCCTCGTCCACGTCGACGAAGATCTCGGCGAGCGCGTCGGGCAGACCGGCGCCGGTCATCATCGCCTTCTGCTCCTGCGGCGGGACGTAGCTGTGCACGACCTTGGTGCCGCTCAGCCGGGTGATCACCTCCGCGAACTCGCCGAACGTCCAGGCGTGGTCGCCGCTCAGCTCGTACGCCGCGTTCAGGTGACCGTCCGAGGTCAGCACGGCGGCCGCGGCGGCGGCGTAGTCGCCGCGCGACGCGGTGGCGATGCGGCTCTCCCCGTGGACGCTGTTGACGATCGCGCCCCGGGCCAGGATGCCGGCCAGGTCACCGGTGAACATCGGGGCGTCGCTGTACCAGTTGTTGCGCAGGAAGGTGTACGGCAGGCCGGTGGCGAGGATCAGCTCCTCGGTCGCTCGGTGCTCCGCGGCGAGCAGAAAGTCCGCCTCGGGCCCACCGAACACGCCGACGTACGCCAGCTGGGCGACGCCGGCCGCGGCCGCGGCGTCGACGACCGCCGCGTGCTGCGCGGCGCGCCTGCCGACCTCGCTGGCGGAGATCAACAGCACCCGGTCCCCGGGCTGGAACGCGCCCGCGAAGGTCTCGGGCCGGTCGTAGTCGGCCACGTGCAGCCGGACGCCCCGGGCGACCAGGTCGGCCGCCCTCTCCGCGCTGCGGGCCACGGCGGTGATCTGGTCGGCCGGCACGCCGGCGGCGAGCAGGTCGGCGATGACCAGCCGGCCCAGCTGTCCGGTGGCGCCGGTGATGGCGATGCTCATTGCACTCTTCTTCCAGGTGGATGGGTGACGGCCAGACGGCCGGCGCTAACGCTACGACTGGTACTGCCGCTTTCGTAAGTACCCACCTTCGAGTAAGGTACTGACATGGACGAAAGTGCCGGTTTCGTACTGGACGAGGAAGTGACCCTGCGCGGCTCCGCCCCGTCGTCGCCGGACGTGCACCGGGCCGGCTGCCCCTCCCGCGCGGTGCTCGAGCACGTCACCAGCCGATGGGGCGTGCTGGTGCTGGCGTCCTTGCGCGAACGCTCCTACCGGTTCAGCGAGCTGCGCCGCCGGGTGGGCGGGGTGAGCGAGAAGATGCTCGCGCAGACGCTCCAGACCCTCCAGCGCGACGGCTTCGTGCACCGCGACGCCCAACCGGTCATCCCACCCCGGGTCGACTACTCGCTGACTCCGATGGGGCGGGAGGTCGCCGACCAGGTGTGGACGCTGACCCGGTGGGTGGAGGGTCGGCTCGACGACGTCTTCGCGGCCCGCGTGGCCTACGACGCCGACCGGGCGAACTGACGCGCCGCGCACCGGCGGGCTAACCCCCCTTCACGTGCGGCGCGCGTCGGGCCAGCATGACGACCGCCAGGATCACCACGACGAGCGCGAGCGCCTGCCCGAGGGCCGCCTGCACGCCGCCCCGGATCGACTCGTCCAGCCAGATCAACCCGACGAGGATGGCCACCAGCGGGTCGGTGACGGTGATCGCGGCCAGCGCCGGCGCGCCCAGCGGACCGGCCTGGTAGGCGTTCTGGCTGAGCAGCACCCCGAACGGCCCGAGCACGGCGACGGCGTACGCCTGCCACTGCGTGAACACCTGTAGCGGGCTCTCCTGCAGGTGGAAGGCGAGGCTGCTGACGAGGCCGGCGGTGACGCCGTAACAGATGCCCGCCGCGATCGCCAGGGGCATCGGTCGCCAGCGTCGCTCGAGCCGCACCGCGGCCAGCAGGCAGAGCCCGATCGAGACCACGACGGCCACCCCGAGCAGCAGCGCTGACCAGAACGAGTCCAGCCCGCGCCCCTGGCCCCGGCCGGGTTCGGCGATCACCAGGAAGGCCGCGAGCCCGAACAGGCAGAGGGTGGACTCCAGCAGGATCGTCCGGTCGGGGCGGTCGTGTTGGAACGCCGCGAAGAGCAGGACGTACCAGACGAGCCCGGTGACCAGCAGCGGCTGCACCAGGATCAGCGGGATCAGGCTGAGCGCGGCCACCTGGAGGGCGAACGCCAGCACCGCGAGCACCACCGACCAGCGCCAGCTGGGCAGCCGGACCAGATGGACCAGGAGGGTGGGGCGTCCGGCCGGCTCCTCCGGCACCTGCCGTCCGGCGCGGAACTGCAGCACGCCCGAGGCCCCGAAGGCCGCGGCGGCGGCCAGAGCGATGGGCACGCCCACCAGCATCTCCGTCGTAGCGTTCACCGCACGCCAACCGGGCCGGTCACATGTGCCTCCCCCAGGGCGGTCCTCCGCTTCCCGTCACCACCGTCGAAGGCCGGATCTCTCCGGGCGGCGCCTCGACCCGGTGGGACTCGGAGCGCCGACGGTGGCCCGGCGCGGGTTCCCGGGGCGGTCGGAGATAAACGGCTGTGGCCTCCGCCCGGGTGGCCACCCCGGCAGTGCTCGGTAATCGCCCTAAGAGTACGCAAATGGCGATTAAGCTGATGATTGTTCCGAAGGGGCGCCATCGCGCCCCTCCGTCGCGTACCGCTGGGAGCATCCGACATGTCAGCGACCGGGCGTCTCGCTCCGCTCCGGCCCGCAGTCGTCCGGCTCGATCTGCGGCTGGGCGTGGCGGGCCAGCGCGACCGCGCCGGCGACCGCGAGCACGAAACCCAGGATCGCCACCGGCGTGAAGCCGGGCCGGACCCGATCGCCGAGCAGCAGCCAGCCGGTCACCGCCGGCGCCACCGTCTGCCCGACGACGGACGACGCCGAGGCGACCGTCACCGAGCCACGTTGCAGCGCGGTCGCGTAGAGCAGCACACCGGTCAGACCGGCGAGCACCACGGCGTACGACGCGGGATTGCCGACCACGTCGCCGACGCTCTCGACCTTCGCGAGCAGGCGCGCACCGAGCGCCGCCGACCCGAAGGAGAGCCCGGCCAACAGGCCGGGCACCGCGGGACCGCACATCTTCGGGCTGCCCAGGTACGCCACGCCCCCCAGCACGATCACCAGGGCGAGCAGCCACCAGCCGGCCGCGCCGGGCACCGTGCCCGGCGGCCCCGCCTTCGCGGAGAGCACGAGCAGCACGAGCCCGGCGATCACACCGAGGATCGCCAGCCAGTCCCGCACCGTCAGGTGCAGACGCAGCACGAGCATGGCGATGATCGCCACCATGCCGAGGTTGGCGGCCCCCACCGCCTGCACCGCGAAGACCGGCAGGATCCGCAGGGCGGTGAAGGTCAGCAGGGAGGACGCCCCGTCCAGCACCAGACCCGCCGCGTACGGGCCGTTGCGCACCAACCTGAACAGCAGTCGCGGGTCGACGTGCGCGGTGGCGGCCAGCCGGCGGGCCCCGACCGACTGCACGATCGCAGCCGTGGCACTGCACAACGCGGCGATGATCGCCAGCAGGAAGCCCAGAGCCATGTCACGATCCCGGTCTCGACGGCGCCGGACGGGGCCGGCGAAGGTACCTGCGCATACCCGTCTTCGCGCAGGTATCGCACGCCGAGCGCGGCGGGTGCGGCGTGAGTGCCGCGGGCGGCCCGGCCGCCCGGCGCGTCCTCGTCGTCTCGGCCGACATCGGCGGCGGGCACGACGCCACCGGGCGAGCGCTGGAGGAGCGGATCCAGGCGATCTGGCCGGGCAGCCGGGTCAGCTGGGTGGACACCCTCGACGTCATGGGCGCCGGCGTGGGTCGCAGCTTCCGGCGCATCTACGTGACGAATGTGGGCGTGACGCCCTGGTTGTACGAGTTCTTCTGGGCCTCGCTGTGGCGTTTCCACTGGTTCGCCGGCACCGCCAAGTGGTTCACCGGTTCGTGGGCCGGGCGCCGGCTCGCCCCGGTCGTCGACGCCTTCGATCCGGACCTGATCGTCTCCACGTACCCGCTGGGCAGCGCCGGACTGGCGTGGCTGCGTCGCCACCGCGGGCTCGGCGTCCCGATCGGCGCGTGGATCTCCGACTTCGCGCCCCACCCCTTCTGGGTCTACCCCGAGCTCGACCTGAACCTGGTGGTGCATCGGGCGGCGGTGCCGTTCGCCGCGGTCTCCGCGTCGGGCACCACGTTGGGGGTCTGCGCGCCACCGGTGCTCGACTCGTTCCGCCCCGGCGACCGGGTGGAGGCCGCCCGCCGCTGCGACCTCGACCCGGACCGGGCCGCGGTCGTGGTCGCCTGCGGGTCGTACGGCTTCGGCGCGGTCGAGGAGGCCATCCAGGCGCTGGTCGGCGTCGGTGATCCGATCCAGGTGGTCGCCGTCTGCGGACGCAACGAGCGGCTCGCCGCCCGGCTCGAGGCGTTGAACGTCCCGGCGGGTCGGCTGGTGGTGCGGCGCTGGGTCGACGACATGCCGACGCTGTTGCAGGCCGCCCGGCTGCTGGTGACCAACGCCGGCGGGGCCACCGCGCTCGAGGCGCTGGCCACCGGAACCCCGATCGTGATGTACCGGCCGATCGCCGCGCACGGGGCCGCGAACGCGGCGCTGATGGCGGCCGCCGGACTCGCGGAGACCGCGCACACCCCGCAGACGCTCGTCGCCGGGGTCCGCACCCGGCTCCGCCAGCCGCCGCGCCCGATCGAGGTCCCACCCGACGGTCGGCTGCCGGACCTCGGCCTGCCGGCGGTCGCCGAGTCACCGGGCCCGGTACGCGTCCCCGCCGCGGCTCTCGACGGGGAGTTCGCCCTCGTCTCCGGGGCCGACGAAGGAGGTTCCCCGGGCGTCGGCTCCGCGCCGGCCGGCGGCACGGGCGACCCCGGCGCCGCGCGGGACACGCGCCCGACCGGGCCGGACGGGGACGCCCCGCAGGTCCACCACGGCCAGCCGGCGACCGCACGCCGGCCGAGTTGGCCCCTGCGCCCGCAGGACGCCTTCTTCCTGCACGTCCAGACCGCCAGCGAGGCCCAACAGATCGGGACGGTGCTGGAGCTGGGGCCCCGCGCCGAAGGGCAACCCGTCACCCGGGAGCAGTTGACCGCGCTGGTGGCCCGGCGGCTGCCGGCGATCCCGACCCTGCGCCGCCGACCGGTGGAGCGGGGCCGATGGCGCCGTCCCGGCTGGGTGATCGACCGTTTCGTCGACCCGGCCGCGCACCTGGACGAGGTACACGTGGCGGCCGGCGACGACGGGCAGGCGGCCGTGGACCGCTTCTGGTCCGAGCCGCTACCCACCGACCGGCCACCCTGGCGGATGCTGCTGGTCAGCGGCCTGCCGGACGGACACACGCGACTCGCCGTCAAGCTGCACCACTGCCTCGGCGACGGCATCTCCGTGATCGCCGTGGTGCGGCGGCTGCTGGACACCGTGGAGGCGCCACCGAGCCGCTTCCGCCGCAACGCGCCGCCCGCCGCACCCCGGGTCGCCGCCGCGAGGCAGGCCCCGGTCGGGTTCGACCAGGCGCGGGAGGCGGCCCGCCGCCTCGGCCGGACCGCACGCGGCCTGGCCCGGCTCGCCACCCGGGGGGCCGCGCCGCGCACCCCGCTCAACCGTCGGATCGACTCGCCGCGACGGCGCCTCATCAACCTGAGCCTGCCCGCCGCCGACGTGCTGCGGGCCGCCCGCGCCTGCGGCGCCCATCCGAGCGAACTGATGCTGGCGCTCGCCGCCGGTGCGCTCGGGGCGGCGCACCCGGCCCCGGTGCCGGCACGGCTGCGGGTGATGTTCGCCGTCTCCCGCGACGCGCGGCGGCGCGCGCCCACCCAGGGCAACTGGACCGGGGCGGTCGGCCTCGACCTCCCGTTGGGCCCGATGCCGGCGCCGCAGCGGGTCGCCGCGGTACGCCGGACCCTGCGCGCCGCGCTGAACAGCGGCGAAGCGGAGGCCGCGGGCATGGTGATGCGGATGATGGGCGCGCTGCCCGCACCGGTGCACGCGGCCCTGGCCCGGCGCTTCTACACCAGCCGTCGCCTCAACGTGGTCGTCTCCTACATGCCGACCTCCTTCCCGCTGAAGGTGATGGCCGAGGCCCCGGTACGAGCCGCGGCTCCCGTCGTCGCGCTCGCCGAGGACGTACACATCGGCATCGCCGTGCTGCGCAGCGGCGCGAGCTTCGAGGTCGGGGTGATCCTCAACGCCGCCTTCGTCGAGGTCGGCGACGCCACCGTCGCGGCCCTGCGGCGCGGCCTCGCCGAGCTGCTCGCCGACGCGGATGCCGGGTCGACCGGCGGCGCTCGGGCCGGTGACGGCGCGGCGGCGCACGAGGTCCCCGTCGGGGGCTCCGGGGCGGAGCGGGGCTGGCGCGAGACGATCCGAAGCGACGAGGCGAGCGGCCCGGCGACGGGTGGCCGGGTCGACCGGACGGTGTCGGGAGCCGGCCCACCCGGAGTGCCACGATGCGCCTGAACGGCGCGGTGGTGCTGGTGACCGGCGCGTCGTCGGGGATCGGGTCGGCGGTGGTGCGTCAACTCAGCCAGGCCGGAAGTCAGGTCGTCGCGGCCGGTCGTGACCCCGAGCGGCTGGACCGGCTCGCCGCGGAGACCGGCGCCACTCCCCTCGTGGCCGACCTGAGTCGCCCGAACGCCGGTCGGGAGCTGGCCGAGCGGGCCCTGGCCCGGTTCACCCGGGTGGATGTTCTCGTCAACAACGCCGGCGTCGGCTGGGCGGGGCCCTTCAACGGAATGGCCGACTCGCTCGCCGACGAGCTGCTCGCGGTGAACCTGCGGGCGCCGATGGAGCTGACCCGGGCCTTGCTGCCCGGCATGTGCCACCGCGGCGGACACCTGGTCTTCGTCGGCTCGATCGCCGGTCGGCTCGGGGTGAACGGGGAGGCCGTCTACGCGGCCACCAAGGCCGGGCTGGACGCCTTCGCGGCCAGCCTGCGGATGGAGCTCGCCTGTCGCCGGGTCGCGGTGAGCACGGTGGTCCCCGGGGTCGTGGACACCCCGTTCTTCGTACGCCGGGGACAGCCGTACCGGCGACGCCGGCCCCGCCCGCTGCCGCCGGACCGGGTCGCCGCCGCCCTCACCGAGGCGATCGCCAAGGACCGGGCCGAGGTCTACGTGCCGGGCTGGCTTCGCCTGCCGGTCGCGATCCGCGGACTGCTGCCGGCGCTGTACCGCCGGCTCGCGACCCGCTTCGGCTGAACGGTCCCGCCGGCGCCGCCGCGAGCAGGGGCGGGTGGTCCCCGCCGTGCCCGTCGCGGCGAGCGCCGGCTCAGGTGGTCGACTTGACCGCCCGGATCGACTCCTTCAGCGACGACATGGTGGCCAGCACGGCCGTCGGCTCGTATCCGCAGTGCGCCATGCAGTTCGCGCAGCGCGAGTCGCGGCCCCGGCCGTAGCTGTCCCAGTCGGTCGTCTCCAGCAGCTCCTGGTAGCTCTCGGCGTACCCGTCGGAGAGCAGGTAGCAGGGCCGCTGCCAGCCCAACAGCGAGTACGACGGGATCGCCCACGCCGTGCACGGGAAGTCCACCTTCCCCTCCAGGAAGTCCAGGAAGAGTGGCGAGTGGTTGAGTCGCCAACGGGCGCGACGACCAGCGGCGAAGGCCTTGCGGAACAGCTCCCGGGTCTCCGTGACCCCGAGGAAGTGCTCCTGGTCGGGCGCCTTCTCGTACGCGTACGCCGGGGCGAGCATCATCTCGTCGACCTTCAGGTCGTCGTTGAGGTAGTCGAGCACCTCGAT
Source organism: Micromonospora musae (assembly GCF_003626635.1). Classification (GTDB taxonomy): domain Bacteria; phylum Actinomycetota; class Actinomycetes; order Mycobacteriales; family Micromonosporaceae; genus Micromonospora; species Micromonospora musae. The sequence continues at coordinate 363,274 of NZ_RAZT01000001.1, forward strand.
GACGGTCTGCGGCGTGTCGGTGTTGAAGATGGTGGTGTTCGTGGTGACCCGGAAGCCACGACGTTTGGCGTCGCGGACCGCCTCCACCGCGACGTCGAAGACACCGTCCTTGCACACCGCCGCGTCGTGCCGTTCGCGCAGCCCGTCGATGTGCACGGTGAACGCGAAGTAGGGCGACGGCGTGAACTTCTCGATCTTCTTGGGCAGCAGCATCGCGTTGGTGCAGAGGAAGACGAACTTCTTCCGGCGCACCAGCTCGGCGACCAGCTTGTCGATCTCCGGGTGCATGAGCGGCTCCCCGCCGGCGATGGAGATCATCGGCGCGCCGCACTCCTCCACCGCGGCGAGCGCCTGCTCCACCGGCATCCGGCGCTTGAGCAGGCTCGCCGGCTGTTGGATCTTGCCGCAGCCCGCGCACTTCAGGTTGCAGGCGAACAGCGGCTCCAGTTCCAACAGCAACGGGAACCGCTCGCGCCGGCGAATCTTCTGTTCGGCCAGGTATCGCGCGATACGCAGGCTCTGACGCAACGGCATACTCACGGCTGGCGTACCTCCTTCGGCAGGGTGAAAACCACGTCCTCCACGGCTGCGGTGTGTTCGCTCACCTCCCTCGCCCCGAGTGCGGTGAGCGCGGCGACGACCTCGTCGACCAGTCCGGGCGGCGCCGACGCGCCGGCCGTGACGCCGACGGTCCGCGCGCCGGCGAGCCAGCGCAGGTCGACGTCGCTCACGTCGTCCACCAGGTGGGCCCGAGCGCCGGCGCGTTCGGCGACCTCCACCAGGCGGCGGGAGTTCGAGGAGTTCGTCGAGCCGACCACGAGCACCAGGTCGGCCCGGGCCGCCACGGCGGTGATGGCCTGTTGCCGGTTCGTGGTGGCGTAGCAGATGTCGTCGGAGCCCGGACCGACGAGCGCCGGAAAACGCCGCCGCAGCGCGTCGATGATGCCCGCCGCCTCGTCCACCGCGAGGGTGGTCTGCACCAGGTAGGACACCCGCTGCGGGTCGTCTACCTGCACCGTCTCGGCCGCGGCCGGATCCGGCACCAGCCGGATCCGGTCGGGCGCCTCCCCCAGCGTGCCGTCGGTCTCCTCGTGGCCGTCGTGCCCGATCAGCAGCACCGTGTCACCCCGTCCGGCGAACCGGCGGGCCTCGGCGTGCACCTTGGTCACCAGCGGACACGTCGCGTCGATCACCGGCAGCCGCCGGTCGACGGCCTCCTGCCGTACGGCGGGTGCCACGCCGTGCGCGGAGAAGACGGTGAGCGCCCCGTCGGGCACCTCGTCGAGCTCCTCGACGAAGATCGCCCCCTGGGCACGCAGGTCGGCCACCACCCGGGCGTTGTGCACGATCTGCTTGCGGACGTAGACGGGTGGGCCGTGCCGGCGCAGCGCCTGCTCCACCACCGCGATCGCGCGCTCCACCCCGGCGCAGAAAGACCGGGGCGAGGCCAGCAGCAGCTCGTGCATGCTGCCGGCGGCCACGGCCCACTCGGTGAGGCCGGTGGCCACCACGGGCAGCACCCGCAGCGCGGCACGGACCCGACGCAGCACCGCCGGGCGGTAGAGCGAACCGGCCGCCGTGTCGGCGACCACCCGCACGCAGGCCGTCGGGCGGCCCGTGCAGCCGGCCAGCAGCCACGCCGACTCGAGATCGGCCACGAGCGCGCCGGTCGCGGCCAGCCGCTCCCGGGCGGCCCCGTCGACCAGCCGGTCGGTGCTGACCACCGGACCGACGTGCACCCGCAGCCCGTGCCGGCGCAGCGCGGCGGCGAGCAGGTCGGCGTCGGGCATCCGCACCTCCCCCGCCGGGGCGTCGACGGCCAGCGGGTCGGCGCGTACCACGTCGGCCACCACCACGTCGCCGGTGGCGAGGTCCGGGGAGAGCGCCCCACCGATCCCGGCGACGGCGACGGGGGCCGTCCCGGCCGGACGGCGGGCCGCGACGGACCGGGCGCGGCGCGGCCCGATGCCGGTGCGGCGGAGCGTGAGCCGGTCCAGCGGGTCGCGGTCACCCAGCCCACGCCGCAGCGCCGACAGCTCCGGTCGCATGGGCGCGTAGAGCGTCCACGTGGGAGCGTCCGGGACGCTGGGGCGGATCACCGGGTCACCGTGGCCTCGAGGTCGCCGGCCCCGGTGTCCAGGATCCGGCCGAGCGCGCTGATCGGGAAGACCAGCCGGTACAGCCCGTAGTTGATGTAGAAGTCGCCGGGGAAGCCGGTGCCGGTGAAGTGCGGCTCGTCCCAGCCCCCGTCGGGTCGCTGCGTCTGCACCAGCCAGCGCACCGCGCGCAGCGCCGGCTCGCCGGTGCCGTGGCCGGCGGCGTGCAACGCCAGCAGCGCCCAGGCGGTCTGCGACGCGGTGGACTCGCCCCGACCGACCCAGGACGGGTCCCGGTAGGAGCGCAGGTCCTCGCCCCAGCCGCCGTCGGCGCCCTGGTGCGCCAGCAGCCAGTCCACCGCTCGCCGGATCGCCGGGTGCCGGCGCGGCACCCCGGCGGCCACCAGGGCGGGCACCACCGCGCCGGTGCCGTACACGTGGTTGGCGCCCCACCGCCCGAACCAGGACCCGTCCGGCTCCTGGGCGCGCAGCAGCCAGTGCACGCCGCGGCGCACCGGCAGGGTGCCGGCGTAGTTCTCGGCGACGAGCGCCTCGACGACGTGCGCGGTCACGTCCGCGCTGGGCGGGTCGGTGACCTCACCGAAGTCGCAGAACGGCAGGTCGGCGAGGAGCTTGCGGGTGTTGTCCGCGTCGAAGGCGGCCCAGCCGCCGTCGCGGCACTGCATGCCGAGCATCCATCGGGTCGCGCGCAGCACAGCGGGCTCGACCGGCACGCCGGTACGCCGCAGCGCCATGATCACTTCAGCGGTGTCGTCGGTGTCGGCGTACCCGTCGTTGTGGAACTCGAAGGCCCACCCGCCGGGCGGGGTGTTCGGCCGGCGTACCGCCCAGTCGCCGCGTACCCGGATCTCCTCGTCCAGCATCCACCGGCCGGCCCGCTCCAGCGCGGGATGCCCGGCGGGCAGGCCGGCGTCGGCCAGCGCCGTGACGGCGAGCGCGGTGTCCCACACCGGCGACTGGCAGGCCTCCAGCCAGCGCACCGGCCCGTCCGGGGTGCGGGTGCGGATCGTGAACCGCTCCAGACCCTCCAGTCCGGCGCGCAGCACCGGGTGGTCCAGCGGGTAGCCGAGCAGGTTCAACGCCATCAGCGAGTAGACCCAGGGCGGTTGGATGCCGCCCCACGAGCCGTCGGCCTCCTGCCGCGCCACGATCCACTCGGCGGCCCGGCGCAGGGCGTGCCGGCGCACCGGCCCGCGGGCGATCCGCTCGTAGGAGCCGGCGAGACGGTCCAGCCGGTGCAGCAGTCCGGGGCGGGTGCCGAGTCGGGGCGGTCGCGGGGGCGGGGCCGAGGTACGCAGCTCGTCCACGCCGAAGCCGAGCGAGCGCACCGGACGCAGGGCCCGGACGATGGAGAGCGGAACGATCGTCTGCCGCGCCCAGCAGGCGAAGTCGTAGACGTTGAATGGCATCCAGGACGGCAGCAGCACCAGCTCCGGTGGGACGGCCGGCAGCCGCGACCACGGCCAGTGACCGAACATGGCGAGCCAGAAGCGGGTGAAGACGCGGCTGGCCGCCAGCCCGCCGTGGGCCCGGACGAACGCGGCGGCCGCCGCCATGTGCGACGCCTCCACCGTGTCCCCCGCGAGGCGCAGCGCCACGTACGCCTCGATCGTCGTGGAGAGGTCACCCGGACCGCCGTGGAAGGTCGCCCAGGAGCCGTCGGGAAGCTGCTGGGAACGGATCCAGCGGGCCGTCTCGTCGGTCTGCTCCGCGGTACGGATGCCGAGGAACTGCCGCAGCATCAGATCCTCGGCATCCATGGTGACGTTGGTGGCGAGGTCGCCCTTCCACCAGCCCTCGTCGTCCTGGAGTCCGAGCAGGTGCTCCCGGGCGCGGCGCAGCGCCTCCCGGGCAGCGTCGAGCGGGTCGGGGCCGGCGGGTGGCCCCGGGTCGACGGTGGCGGTCTTCGCGGAGAGCAGCTCGGTCATCAGTGGTCCCGTCCGGTGATGAAGTCGGCCACCTCGGTCAGCTCGGCCCGTACGTCCTCGGGCAGCGACAGGGCGTCGAGTTCGGCGCGGGCCGCCTCGGTCTCCTGCCAGGCCCGCTGCTGGGTCCACTCGCGGGCGCCGGTCGCCTCGACCAGCTCCGTGGCCCGGGCGACGTCCGCGTCGGTGAGCGCCGCCGGCGAGCGGTACAGGTCGGCGAGGGCCAGCGCGGCGGGGTCGCCGCCGGAGAGCGCCCGGACGACCGGGACGCTGCGCTTGCGGGCGCGCAGGTCCGAGCCGACCGGCTTGCCGGTGCGGCGCGGGTCGCCCCAGATGCCGAGCACGTCGTCCACGAGCTGGAAGGCGAGACCGAGGTGGAAACCGAACCGGGACAGCCCGTCGACCAGTCCGGGCGGGCCGCCGCAGAGCAGCGCCCCGAGCGCGCACGACCCGGCCAGCAGGGAGGCGGTCTTGTCGCCGACCATGGTCAGGCACTCGTCGAGGGTGATGTCGTCGCGCCGTTCGAAGCTGAGGTCGGCCATCTGTCCGGCGATCAGCGCGCGGACGTCCCGGGCGAGCCGCCGCGCGGCGGGCTCACCTCCGGCCACCTCGATCAGCGCCTCGTAGGCCAGCCCGATGAGCGCGTCCCCGGCGAGGATCGCCGGGCCGACGCCGAAGACCGTCCAGGCGGTGGGCCGGTGGCGGCGTTCGGTGTCGCCGTCCATCACGTCGTCGTGCAGCAGCGAGAAGTTGTGCGCGAGCTCGACCGCCGCGGCCGCCGGCACACCCGCCTCCGGGGTGGCCCCCGCGGCCCGCGCCGACACCAGCGCCAGCGCCGGACGCAGGCCCTTGCCCTGGCTGGCCGCCGGCGACCCGTCGGCGTCCCAGTAACCGAGCTGGTAGCCGGCGACCAGCCGGCTGCCCGGGTCCAGACGGTCCAGCAGCGCCCGGATCGCCGGCTCCACGTACGTCTGGATCTGGTCGGTGCTGCGGCTGCGTACAACGGTCATCGTGCGGCCTCCGTATGGTGTCGGGGCCGGGACGCGAGCTGTCGGGCGAGGATGTCGGCGGCCGTCTCGCCGCTGCGCACCGCGCCCTCCATCGTGTCCGGCCATCCGGTGTCGGTCCATGCGCCCGCCAGTACCAGTCCGGGCAGGCGGGTGTCCGCCGCGGGCCGGTACGCGCGGGTGCCGGGAGTCTGCCGGAAGGTGGCTCGCGGTTCCCGGGTGACGAACGCGTCGCGTACCGGGGTGCGCCGCGCGGCGGGGAGGAGTTCGGCGAGCGCCTCGCGTTGGGCGGCCACCAGCTCGGCGGAGGGGCGGTCGATCTCGGCGTCGGCGGCCGAGAGTGAGACCACGAGGTGCTGCTCGTCGCCGGCGTCCGGGCTCGACCGGTCGAAGATCCACTGTGCCGGCGACTCCACTGCGGCGGCCATGGTCAGCCGGGTCACCCGGTGCGCGTAGCGCAGGTGCACGTTGACGATGGGCGCGGCGCCGAGACGGTTCCACTCGGCGGCGGCCGGGGCGGCGGCCGGTGGGACCAACGCGGCGGCGATGTGGTGCGGCACGGCGAGCACGACGCCGTCGACGGCGAGCTCGCCGCCGTCCACGCCGAGCCGGAACCCGGCCGGCTCCGGGTGGATCCACCGCACCCGGGAACGTAGGCGTACCCGGGCGCCGAGCCCGTCCAGGACCCGCCGGGCGGCGACGGAGTGCAGCTCGGTCAGGGGAACCAGGGGGCGGCCGATGTCACCGGCGTCGGCGGTCTCCAGCAGGCCGGTGCGGAAGACCCGGGCGGCGAGCGCCAGCGACGCCTGCGTGCTGGGCACGTTGAGGGCGGCCACGGTGATCAGGTCCCAGAGCCGGCGCGCCAGCCGTGGTGTCTGGCCGTGGGCGGCGAGCCAGTCGCCGAAGCTGTGCCGGTCGGTGCCCGGCGAGTCCGGATCGACGTGGCGCAGCGCGGCGCAGGCCCGTACGGCGGCGAGCCGTTCGGCGGGGCTGAGCAGCCGGTAGCCGGCCAGGGCGGGCAGCAGGTGCGCGGGCGCGGGCAGGTTGCGCCGGGACAGCACGTGCGGCGCGTGTCCCGGCAGCAGCACCGGCACCTCGAACCGGCGCTGCAGCTGGGTGCCGGCGGTGGTGCCGAGCCGTTCCAGCAGATCCCGGTAGGCGTGGTAGCAGCGCAGGAAGACATGCTGGCCGGTATCGACGGTCAGCCCCTCGCGGCGGAACGAGTAGGTGGCGCCGCCGAGTTCGGCGCGGCTCTCCAGCAGGGTCACCGGCAGGCCGAGGTCGGCGAGGCGGATCGCCGCGGTGATTCCGGCCAGCCCACCGCCGACGACGCACACCCCGCCGCTCTCCGGCGGCGTCCCGAGCTGCCCGGTCATCCGGTGCGCCCGACGAGTGCGCGCGCGGCCACCCACGCCTTCTCCCGACCGGGCAGCGACACCCGGGTACGGGTGACCGCGAGCGGGTCGGCGGCGATCCGGGCGAGCAGGCGACGGTAGATGCCGGCCATGGCCGCGGTGCAGGCGGCGCTGCGCCGGTCGAGCAGCGGCAGGAGCCGCAGCCCGTCGTCGTACCAGCGGGCGGCGCGGGCCGCCTCGAAGCGGACCAGCTCCGCCAGTCGCTCCGGCGGGTCGGTGAACCCGGTGCCGCCCAGCTCCAGCGTGCAGCCGAACCGGCGCAGGTCCTCGGCAGGCAGGTAGATCCGCCCGTGGGCGCGGTCCTCCACCAGGTCGCGCAGGATGTTGGTCAACTGAAGGGCGACGCCGAGCGCGTCGGCCAGTCGGGCCGCCGGCTCCGGCTGGGCGGCGCCGAAGACGCCGAGCGACAGCCGGCCGATCGAGCCGGCCACGCAGCGGCAGTACCAGACCAGACCGTCGAAGGTGTCGTACCGGCGGCCGACGACGTCCGCCACGCATCCGTCGATCAGCTCGTCGAAGGCGGCGAGGGGGATCGGCATGCGGGTCGCGGCGTGCCCGAGCGCGGTGAGCACCGGGTCTCCGCCGCGGTCGGTGGGGAGCCGGCGCAGCGCGGCCCGGGTCTCCGCCAGCTGGTAGAGCTTCTCGTCCCGGGGCAGGTCACCGTCGCCGAGGTCGTCGATGCGCCGGGCGGCGGCGTAGATGGCGGAGAGCGCCCGACGCTTCACCGGGGGCAGCAGCCGGATGCCGTACGCGAAGTTGGCCGCCTGGCTGCGGGTGATCTCCTCGCAGCGACGGTAGGCGTCCTCGACGGCGCTGGTCGTCGCGGTCATCCGGCGCTCCGTACGGTGGCGGCCAGCCAGCGGCGCAGCACCCGCCGGCGGTGCGGGCGGACCGCGTCGCGCAGCGGGTCGTGGTCGGCGGCCGCGAGCGCGTCGAGGGTGGCCCGGCCGCCGGCCAGGTACCCGCCGACGGCGAGGCGGGCCCAGCCGTGCAGCGCGGACACCAGTGGGGCGCCGGCGTCGAGCCAGGCGCGGGCCCGCTCCGCCTCGAAGGCGACAAGCTCGCGGAGCGGCCGGCTCGCGGCCGGACGGGTGAGGTCCTCCTCGGTCACACCGAAGCGCTCCATGTCCTCCCCCGGCAGGTACACGCGGCCGCGCCGGTGGTCCTCGGCGACGTCCTGAAGGTGCTCGACGATCTGCAGGGCGGTGCAGACCCGGTCGGAGAGTTCGCGTTGCGCCCGCCCGGCCTGCCCGAACACGTGCAGCACCAGCTCCCCCACCGGGTTGGCGGAGAGCGTGCAGTACTCGACGAGCTGCGCGAACGTGGCGTACCGGGTGACCCGCTGGTCGACCCGGTTCGCCTCGATGAGCCGGATCAAAGCGTCGACGGGCAGCCGGCAGCCGGTGATGGTGGGCGCGAGGGCGCGTACCACCGGGTGGTTCACCGCCCGGCCGGTGTCCAGGGCGCGCAGCTCTGCCTCGATCCGGTCCAGTTCGGCGGTCGGGTCCACCCCCGGCGCCTGCGGCTCGTCGCCGAGGTCGTCGACGTGGCGGGCGTACCCGTAGACGGCCAGCAGGTGGCGGCGGTACCGGTCCGGCAGCACCCGCAGCGCGACCGGGAAGTTCTCCTCCGCCCGGGCCTGGGCGAGCCGGTGCACGGCGGGCACGACGACCTGCTGACTCATCCCTGGTCTCCTCTCTCTCGGGCGGGGGTCCGGCGGTGGCGGGTCATCCGTGCAGTGCGGTCAGCGACGACTGCGACCGGTCCCGCGGGTCGAGGCCGGCGGGCAGGGTCGAGATCTGGTGCAGGACGGCGGCGCAGATGCCGGACGGGTCGAGGCCGTGCTCGGCGAGCAGCCCGGCGCGCTCGCCGTGGGGAATGAAGGACGTCGGCAGGCCGAGGGCCCGTACCGGGGCGCCGACCCCCGCGTCGGCCAGGGCCAGCGCGACGCTGCTGCCGACGCCGCCGTCCCGGATTCCGTCCTCGACGGTGACGACCAGCGCGTGCTCGTCGGCGAGGGCGGTCAAGGCCGCGTTCACCGGGCGCACCCAGCGGGGGTCCACCACCGTGCACTCGACGCCCGCCTCGGCGAGCAGGTCGGCGGCGCGCAGGGTGGACGCGGCCATCGCTCCGACGGCGACCAGCAGGACGGGCGCGGCGGTGGCGGTGCGCAGCACGTCCACTCCGCCGCTGCGGTAGAGGGCGGGGATCTCGTCGTCTACGCGGGCCTTCGGGAAGCGCAGCAGGGTGGGTCCGTCCTGGTGGGCGACGGCCTCCCGCAGCTCCTCACGCAGCGTCGTCTCGTCGCGGGGTGCGGCGACCCGCAGCCCCGGCACGGCGCCGAGCAGCGCGAGGTCCCACATGCCGTGGTGGCTGGGGCCGTCCGGGCCGGTGATGCCCGCCCGGTCGAGCACCAGGGTGACCGGCAGCCGGTGCAGGGCCACGTCGAGCAGGACCTGGTCGACGGCGCGGTTGAGGAAGGTGGCGTAGATCGCCACGACGGGGTGCTTGCCGCCGAAGGCGAGCCCGGCCGCCGAGGTGACGGCGTGCTGCTCGGCGATTCCGACGTCGACGGTGCGGTCGGGGTAGCGCTCGCCGAAGGCGGCCAGCCCGGTGGGGCCGAGCATCGCCGCGGAGACGGCGACCACGTCGGGGTTGCTCGCGCCGATGGCGACGAGTTCGTCGGAGAGGGCGTCGGTCCAGGTGCGGCCCGGCGTGCTCGCCGGTCGGCCGGTGAGCGGGTCGATCACTCCGACGGAGTGCAGGCGGTCGGCCTCGTCGGTCTCGCTGGGTCGGTGCCCGTACCCCTTGCGGGTGACGCAGTGGACCACGACCGACTGGTCGGCGGCGCGGGCCTTCTGCAGGGCGGCTTCGACCTGGTGCACGTCGTGGCCGTCGATCGGGCCGAGGTAGCTGAGGCCGAGCGACTCGAACAGGCCCGGTCCGGCCTCGCCTCCGTGTCGTCCGCCGAGGTGGTCGGCGAGACCGCCGACGGTCGGGGCGTACGAGCGGCCGTTGTCGTTGAGTACGACCACCACCCGGCCCGGCGACGTGGCGAGGTTGTTCAGCGCCTCCCAGGCGAGTCCGCCGGTGAGGGCGCCGTCGCCGATGACGGCCACCACGGCCCGTTCGGTGCGGTCGAGGGCGTACGCGCGGGCCAGCCCTTCGGCGTACGAGAGGGCGGTCGAGGCGTGTGAGTTCTCCACCAGGTCGTGCGGGGATTCGGCGCGCCGGGGGTAGCCGGAGAGGCCGCCGCGACCGCGCAGTCCGGTGAAGCGGTCCCGTCGGCCGGTGACCAGCTTGTGGACGTAGGACTGGTGTCCGGTGTCGAAGATGATCCGGTCGCGCGGGGAGCGGAAGACCCGGTGCAGGGCCAGGGTCAGCTCGACCACGCCGAGGTTGGGTCCGAGGTGACCGCCCCGCCGGCAGACCGCGTCCACGAGGAACGCCCGGATCTCGGTGGCGAGCAGCCGGAGCTGGTCGCCGGTGAGCCGGTCGAGGTCTGCGGGCTCGTTGACATCGTCAAGCAGGGACATCATCTCTCCGTCCGGGCACGCGACTCCGCGGCGACACCGTCTGGCGCACCGGCCGACGGGGTGGCCGTCGGCGTGGGTCGTGCTGCGACGCTCGTCCACCGCACTTCACGGTCTGCGGTGGCCCGCGCCGCGGGTGCTGCGGTTAGGGCCAGGGACAACGGGCCGCTTCGAACCTGCGCAAAATCACCTTAACCCTACGGATCTGACCTACCGCCTGAAATCAGTTCGAATACCTCGACCAAGCGGGGCGGCCCCCGGGTCGGCGGCGCCGGTTCAGCGCTCGATCGCGCGGGTGACCACCGTGAGATCCTCATCGCCGAGACCCTGCTCCACCACCTGCTGCCACCAGGCGGCCAGGCGTTCGGCCACGGTCAGCCGCGCCACCTCGTCGACGTCGGCCAACGCGAGCCGCACGTCCTTGAGCGCCAGCCGGAGCGGGTACTGCGGCGAGTAGTCGTCGCGGCCGATCCGCTCCAGCTTCTCGCTCGCCCACGGGGCGACGACGGGATTACCGCGGAGCGCGTCGATCAACACCGCCCGGTCCAGCCCGAACGCCCGGCCGAGCGCGAGCGACTCGGCGATGCCCTCGTTGACGAAGGCGAGCAGCAGGTTGGTCACCAGCTTCATCCGCGAACCCGCGCCGACCGGCCCGAGCCAGACGGTACGCTGCCCCACCGCGTCGAAGACCGGGGCGACCCGGTCCCGGACCTCCTCGGGGCCGGAGGCGAACACGGCCAGCTTTCCCTGCTCGGCCGGGCCCCGGCTGCCGGACACCGGGGCGTCCAGGAGGACGACCCCGGGACGTTCCTCGGCCACCAGGGCGGCGATCCGTTCGGTGCCCGCCACCCCGATGGTGCTCATCTGCGCCCAGATCGCGCCGTCCGGCAGCGCCGCGAGCATGCCCCGGTCGGTGGCGATCGAGAGCACCGCGTCCGTGTCGGTGACCATCGTGACCACGATGTCCGCGTCCCGGACCGCGTCCGGCGGAGTGTCGGCGACCTGCGCCCCCTGCCCGCCGAGGGCCCGGGCCGGCTCCGGGCTACGGTTCCAGACGGTGGTGGGCAGGCCGGCGTGGAGGATCCGGGTGGCCATCAGCCGGCCCATTCCGCCCAGTCCGAGTACGGCCACCCGCTGCGTCTGCGCCATTTCGCACACCTCCCCCGGCAGCGTACGGGCGGTGACCTGCGGTGATGGCGGGAACGCCGAGGCTGCGCCCGCCGCCCGCGACCCGCCGTTGGTGGTGAATTGGCGACGCGTCGGGTCGCCGCCAGACGCACGCGCGGACCTAGAATCGACGCTGATCATTCGCGGCGCCGGGCCGCGGGTGCCACGGCGAAGGCGGTGCGGGCCATGCAGCCGGACGAGCTGACCGCGTTGTTCGAACGGGCGCGGACCCTGTCGCAGCAGCAGCACACCTGGGCCGAGGCGGATCGGGTGTGGGGCGAGGTGATCGACGCCTACCGGGCCGCGCTGCGGAGCTCCGGGCCGGTGAACCGCCGCGACCAGCAGCAGCTGGCCCGGGCGCTGTGGCGACGCGGCATGCTGGCCGCCGCCCGGGGAGACCTGACCGCGAGCACGACGCTCGGCCAGGAGGCCGTCGTCGCCTTCGCCGAGGTCCACGACGCGGTGCGGCGAGAGGAGCCGAGTGCGACCGGCCCGCGCCGGGATGAGGCCCTCGCGGAGATGATCGTCGCCCTGCTGGATCTCGGAGAGAGCGCCTTCGCCGCCGGCCAGCCCGCGACCCGCCTCGCCCTGATCGGTCGGGCGCTGGAGGTGGGACTGCACACGGCCGGCCCACCGCCCGGAGCGGGACCGAAGACCCGCGAGGCGATGGGCACCGCCTACCACAATCACGCGAACGCGCTGGTGCACCGCGCCCTCACCGGCGATCCGACCGGCGACGACGCGCGGGAGGCGGCGCTCGCCGCGTCCCGGGCCGCCGAGCTGCGCCAGGCTCTCGCCGACCCGAGCCGCCCCCTGAGCATGTGGGAGCTGGCGAACACGTACGCGGTCTACGCGCAGTGCCTGGCGCTCATCGGCGACTTCGATCGAGCCCGGACGGTGCTGCAGTTGGGTACGGAGCTGGCGAACCTTCTCGGCCCGGCCGGGGTGGAGATCGTCGCGAAGCTGCGGGTGGCGGCCGACATGGTGCAGTTGCGACAGCCGGAGGCGGCCGACGGCGAGCGACGCCGATGGGGTTGGCGACGGCGCTGACCGGCGACCGTGGCGCACCGCCCGAGCCCGAGGGCGGCACCACGGCGGCTCGCGCCGGTCAGCGGCTCGCGCCGCTCACCGAGTTGCCGGGCCGGCCCACGCCCGCCCCGCCCAGCAGGGCGGGCAGGTCACCGAGGCCGCCGATGACGGGGCCGCGCCAACTCGGATCGGTGTCCTTGTGCTCGGTGGTCCGCAGCGCCGTCATGCCCGCCGCCTCCGCACCGTCCAGTTCGCCGTCCGCCCCGTCGCCGACGAAGACGCACGCCGCGGGCTCTACGCCGAGCCGGGCGGCGGTGCGCCGGTAGATTTCGGGATCGGGTTTGGCGAGCCCGACCTCGCAGGAGAAGACCACGACGTCGAAGCGCGACGCCAACCGGCTCCGCGGCCAGGCCGCCGCGCTCTCGGCGGTGGCGTTGCTGAGCAGAGCCAGCCGGTGACCCTCGGCGCGCAGCCTGTCGAGCACGGTGAGCGTGGCGTCCGTGGCCGTGTCGAGAGTGCGGCGCGCGAACGACCGACGGAGGGTCGCCGCCCGCGACACCTGCGCATCGGTCGGGTCGTGGCCGAGTCGTCGGGCGAGGACCCGGATCGTCTCCTCGACACCCCAGCCGACCAACCGCTCCCGCCAGCTGGCGTGGTACGCGGCGACGAGGGCGAGCGGCGGCACCTCGATCGCGACGGCCATCTCGCCGATCATCCGATCGCGCTCGTCGTCGGCGCCATCGAGCAGCGTGTGGAAGAGATCGAAGACGAGCGGGCGGCGCATCGGGTCATGATAGGGGCGGTTCAGGAGCCCGTTCGCGCTGACCCACGACCCCGTCCCGCCGCCGGCCGATGCCCGTGCTTTCGGCGACGACGACGGTCCACTGCGGATATTCTCGGGGCCTGATGCGGACCAAGAGCGAGCTGGGCGAGGCCATCCGGCGCGACCGTCGGGCGGCGCTCGTCGTCAACGCCCACTCCCGTCGAGGCCGCCACCAGTACGAACGGGCCTGCGGCCTGCTCGCGGCGGCCGGTTTCCACCTGCTCGCCAACCACCCGGTGGAGCAGGTCGGCCGGCTCGAGTCGACTCTCGCCGAGGTCGCGGAGCTCGAACCGGACCTGCTCATCGCCGGTGGCGGCGACGGCACCCTCAGCGCCGCGGCGCGTCTGCTCGCGCACCGCGACATCGCGCTCGGGTTGTTGCCGCTGGGCACCACCAACAACTTCGCCCGGACGTTGGGCATCCCGCTCCGGCTCGACCAGGCCGTCAACGTGCTCGTCGGCGGGACGGTGGTCGACGTCGACCTCGGTATCGCCGACGGCACCCCGTTCACCAACCACGTCGGCGTCGGACTCTCCGCCGACATCATGCTCACCACGCCACCGCGGCTGAAGCGACTCACCGGTCGGGTCGCGTATCCGCTCACCGCCCTGGCCCTGCTCACCCGGCATCGGCCGCTGCGGGCCACCATCCGGGCGGCCGGGGGCGAGCGCACGTACGTCACCCGCCAGCTGTACGTGGCCAACGGCGGGTTCCACGCGGGACGGCCGATCACCGCGGACGCGGACGCCGACGATCGGCTGCTGGTGGCGTACCCGGTGGGCGATGAGAGTCGGCGTGGGCTGCTGCGGGACACCGTCCGCAACGCCACGACCGGACACCGCCGCACCCTGCACGACGAGCCGTTCCTCGCCGTCGGGGAGCTGTGGCTGGAGACCGATCGACCCGCGGCGGTCGAGGTCGACGGTGAGCTACTCGGCCGTACGCCGATCCGGATCGGGTTGGCCGCGAACGCGCTGCGGGTGATGGCGCCGGCCGGCACTGTCGACCGTTGACCCGCGCCGTCGGGGTCGAAAGGTTATTGCCAACGCATTAATGAGGCATGACGATTGACGGTCAGGGGGGCCCTTCCCAAAGGAGGTTCTTCATGACCGAAGTGACTGAGGCCCCGGACGTCCGCAGCTATCCGTTGGGAAAGAGTCGTCCACCGCTCGCCATCGCCGATCTTCCCGAACCGGAGCAGGTTTTCGGCGTACGCAAGCTCGGTCTTCCCCAGTTGTTCAAGTACGCGCTGGGCCCGAGCCTGATCGCGCTCGGAATCTCGATCGGCAGCGGCGAATGGCTGCTCGGCCCGCAGGCGGTGGGGCAGTTCGGTTTCGTCGGCGTCGGCTGGGTCATCCTCATCTCCGCCGTCCTCCAGACGTTCTACAACGTCGAATCGTCCCGGTACGTGATGGCCACGGGTGAGGCGCCGGTCGTCGGCTGGGGCCGGGTTCCGCCCGGCTACCTGCTCTGGGTGCCGGTGGGGGTGTTCCTGGTCATCTTCGCGTTCATCGCGGGCGGCTGGGCCGCCTCCGCCGGTCAGGGTCTCTACGCGCTGGTGCACGGCGAGATACCGCCGGCCGGGGCAGAGGAGCCCCGACTGTGGGCGATCGCTCTGCTCGTGGTGGTCTTCCTGATGACCGCGGCGGCCCGGCGGATCAGCCGCACCCTGGAGCTGGCCAACTGGGTGATGGTGGGGACCATCCTGGTGGCGCTGCTCTTCATCGCGCTGCTCGTGGTGCCCGGCAGCCTGTGGTGGGAGGGCGTCCGCGGGTTCTTCACCCCCGCCGCTCCGCCGGAGGGCATCACGGCGACGCAGCTGGGCGGGCTCGCCGGTTTCACCGCCCTGGCCTCGGGTCTGAACTGGTACGTGATGGGCCACTACCGGGACAAGGGCTACGGCATGGGCTACCACACCGGCTACATCTCGGGGCTGCGCGGTGACGGGCGGCAGCTGCTCGCCAGCGGCGTCACCTTCCCCGACGACCCGGCGAACGCCGCCCGCTGGAAGCGGTGGTACCGGCTGCTGCTCACCGACATGTGGGGCATCTTCTTCGTCGGCGCCATGCTCGGCATGCTGCTGCCCACCATCCTGATGGCCCAGGCGGTGCAGCTCTCCGGTGAGGCGCCCACCACGGCGACCGTGCCGACGTTCGTGGCGAGCGCGCTCGAGCCGGAGTACGGCCGGGGCATGTTCTACTTCATGCTGGTGATCGGCGTGCTGATCCTGTTCAGCACGCAGCTCGGGATCTTCGAGGGCATGGTGCGGGTGACCACGGACGCCGCCCACGCCACCAGCCCCCGGCTGCGACGGCTGATCGAGGGCGATCCACGCCGGTTCTACTACCCGTTCATGCTCCTGCTGCTGGTGATCATCGCGGTCGTCCTGCACCTGGCGCTGCCGGTCAGCCTGGTGCAGTGGTCGGCGAACATGTCGAATCTCGGGGCGCTGATCTTCCCGTTCATGCTGATCTACCTGAACCGCCGGCTGCCGCGCGCCGCACGTCCCCGGATCTGGCATTACGTATTGTTGATCATTAATGTGATCTTCTTCGGGTTCTTCTTCGTCAACTTCATCGCCGACTTCCTCGGAGATCCGCTCGTCACCTTCTGATCGGCGGACCGGTCGGAGTCTGGAGAAGGGTCCCTCGCTCATCGCTTCCGCGATGAGCGAGGGACCCGTTCACCGCAACAGATCATCGACCGGGCGGGCGCGGATCGAGGCGTCCAGGACCTGGGCGGTGTGCGCCACGGCGAGGTCACCGCCCTGCCGCCGCACCGCGGCGGCGATCTGCATGAGGCAGCCGGGATTCGCGGTGACGAGCAGCTCCGCGCCGGTGGCGAGCACGTCGCGGGCCTTGCGTTCGCCCAGCTGCCCGGCCGGCTCCGGGTTGAGCACGTTCCACACCCCGGCCGACCCGCAGCAGATCTCCGGATCGGCGATCTCGCGCAGCGCGAGCCCCGGCACGGCGCGCAGCAGTTCGCGCGGCTGCGCCCGCACGCCCTGCGCGTGCGCCAGGTGGCAGGCATCGTGGTAGGCCACCGTCACCGGCAGCGGGTGGCGCGGGGCCACCGATCCCAGCTCCACGAGCAGCTCGCAGAGGTCACGCACCGCACCGGCGAACGATGCGGCCCGCTCGGCGTACGCCGGGTCGTCGGCGAGCAGCTCGCCGTACTCCTTCAAGGCGGAGCCGCAGCCCGCCGCGTTGACCACGAAGTAGTCGATTCCGGCGGAGTCGAAGGCGTCGACCAGCGCCCGGGCGAAGCGCTGCGCCTCGGCGCGCCGGCCGTTGTGGACGCTGAGTGCGCCGCAGCAGCCCTGCCGCTCGGGGAGGATCAGCACGTCGCACCCCTCGGCGGCGAGCACCCGGGCGGTGGCGGCGTTCACCTCCGGGAAGAAGGTGTGCTGCACGCAGCCGGTGAGCATGCCGACCGTGGCCCGGCGCGGTCCCCGCGCGGCGATCCGCTCCGGCAGGCGGCCGGCCGCTCCGATCCGGGGGGCCAGCGAGTCCAGGGCGGCGAGCTGCGGGGCCAGGCGCGGCAGTAGGCCGGTGCGGCCGACGAGCCGGCGCAGGCCGCTGGCCTGGTACGCCCGCAGCGGGCCACGCAGCAGGCGCAGCCGCCGCGGGTAGGGGAAGAGCGCGAAGACGGCGGCGCGTAGCACCCGTTCGCGGCGGGGCCGGCGGTGCCGCCGCTCCACCTGCTGGCGGGTGTCCTCGATGAGCCGGTCGTAGCGCACCCCGGACGGACAGGCGGTGACGCAGGCCATGCAGCCCAGGCAGCGGTCGACGTGGGCGACCATGGACGGGGTCAGCGGCTCGCCGTCGAGTCCCTGCTTCATCAGGTGGATGCGTCCGCGCGGGGAGTCCATCTCCTCCCCCCACAGCACGTAGGTGGGGCAGGTGGGCAGGCAGAAGCCGCAGTGCACGCAGTCGTCGACCAGGTCCCGCCGGGGTGGGTGGTCGTCGTCGAAGGCCGCCTCGCCCGGTGCGGGGGCGACCGGCCCCAACACGTCGCGGGGCACGCCGTGCGGTAGGCCACGCTGGGCGGGAACGTCGCTCATCGTCAGATCCCTCCCACGAAGCGTCCGGGCGCGAAGCGGGCCTCCGGATCGAACTGCGCCTTGACCCGGCGCATCAGGTCGAGCCCCTCGACGGGTCCCCACCTGTCGACCCGCTCCCCCACGGCGAGCGGCGCGGTCAGCACCACGACGTGCCCGCCGACCGCCGCCGTTTCGGCCCGCAGCTCGGTGACGATCGCCGCCACCGCCTCGGGCGCGGTGGCGGCGGGCAGCGCGCCGTAGAGCACGCCGGTGCCGGCCGAGCCGCGGACGGTCAGCGGCGCCCGGTGCCGGCGGGCCGCGTCGGCGGCGGCCGCGAGCAGCCGTGGAACGCCGGAGAGGGCGGCGGTGAGCTTCAGACCGACGTCTCCGGATCGCCACGGGTAGGACGACCACCACGGGGGCGGCTGCTCGGTGACGGTGGCCCCGCCGAGCAGCGCCCGGGCGGCGGTGGCCCGCTCCCGGACACCCCGGGCCGTGCCTTCGAGCAGAACGGCCGTCTCGGTGCCGCCGCCGGGCGCCGCGTCCACCTCCAGGGCGCTCGGCGCCAACTGCGACGCGAGGACGGCGGCGACGCGGCTGCCGGCTTCGGCGGCGTCGCTGCTCCGGCAGCTCAGGAAGGCCCGCGCGGTCGGCAGCGGGTGCAGCCGGAAGGCGCACTCGGTGACCAGGCCGAGCGTCCCGTACGCCCCGGTGAAGAGCTTGCCGAGGTCGTAGCCGGCCACGTTCTTCACCACCTTGCCGCCGGCGCGGGCCAGCACCCCGTCCGGCCGCACCACGGTGATCCCGATCAGCAGGTCGCGGACCGTGCCGTAGCGCATCCGGCGGGGTCCGCTGGTGTTCGTGGCGACCACGCCGCCGACGGTTGCCGCCGCGCCGGGCGGCAGCGGCGTGTCGAGGGCGAGTTGCTGGCCGGCGGGGGCCAGCTTCGCCTGGAGTTCCGCCACCGGGGTGCCGGCCCGGACGACGACGATGAGGTCCCCGGCCGCGTGTTCCACGACGCCGGTGAGCCGGCGGGTTTGCAGCAGCAGGTCCAGGCGGCGCGGTGGGCCGCCCCAGTCCTGTTTGGTGCCGGCGCCGCGCACGACCACGGCCAGGTTCCGGGCGGCGGCCACCCGCAGCAGCGCGGCCGCCTCCTCGGTGGAGCCGGGGGCCGCGACGTACCGGGGCGCGACGCCGGCCACTGCGTCACCGTCCCCGGCGGGACGCACCGCGTCACCGTCGGTCGCCGCCGCGAGGTCGGCGAGGACGTCGTCGGGCATCAGAACACCTCCGCGAGACCGGCCTCCTGCAGCGGGTGGGCGCCCCTGCGCCGGCCGGGCACCTCGCCGCAGAGCCGGGGGGTGGGAAAGACCTTGCCCGGGTTGGCGAGGCCACGCGGGTCGAAGGCGCAGCGCAGCAGCTGCATCGTGTCGAGGTCGTCCGCGCTGTACATGCGCGGCATGTGGCCGACCTTGTCCATGCCGACGCCGTGCTCGCCGGTGATGGAGCCGCCGTGCGCGATGCAGATGTCGAGGATCGCGCCGGAGACCTCCTCGGCCTGCTCGGCCTGGCCCGGCACGGCGTCGTCGAAGAGGACCAGCGGGTGCAGGTTGCCGTCGCCGGCGTGGAAGACGTTCGCGACTCGGACGCCGCGCTGCGCGGAGATCTCCGCGATGCGGCGCAACACCTCGGGCAGCGCGGTACGCGGAATGACCCCGTCCTGGACGATGTAGTCCGGGCTGATCCGGCCGACCGCCGCGAAGGCGGACTTGCGGCCCTTCCAGATCAGCGCCCGTTCGGCGTCGTCGGCCGCGACCCGGATCTCCCCCGCGCCGTGCTCGCGGCAGAGCCGCTCCACGTCGGTGAAGTGCGCGTCGACCTCGGCGGCCGGGCCGTCCAGCTCGACGATGAGCACGGCGCCGGCACCGGCCGGGTAGCCGCAGCGCACCGCCGCCTCGGCGGCCTCGATGGCGAGCGCGTCCATCATCTCGATGGCCGCCGGCAGCACGCCGGCCGCGATGATCGCCGAGGTCGCCGCGCCGGCCTGGTCGGTGCCGGCGAAGCCGGCCAGCAACGTACGCACCGACTCCGGCGAGCGGGTGAGCCGCACGGTGACCTCGGTGGTGATGCCGAGCGTTCCCTCCGAGCCGACGAAGGCGCCGAGCAGGTCGTAGCCGGGCGCATCGGGAGCCGGGCCGCCGAGCCGGACCAGGTCGCCGTCGGGGGTGACCACCTCCAGGCCGGTGACGTGGTTGGTGGTGAAGCCGTACTTCAGGCAGTGCGCCCCGCCGGAGTTCTCCGCCACGTTGCCGCCGATCGAGCAGACCTGCTGGCTCGACGGGTCCGGTGCGTAGTAGTAGCCGAACGGCGCGGCCGCCCGGCTGACGTGGAGGTTGATGACGCCGGGTTCGACGACGGCCCGCTCGTCCTCGGGCCGAACGGCCCGGATCGCGCGCATCTGGGAGGTGACGATGAGCACCCCCTCGGCGTGTGGCAGCGCCCCGCCGGAGAGGCCGGTGCCCGAGCCGCGGGCCACGAACGGCACGCCGGCGTCGACGCAGGCGCGGACCGTCGCCGCGCACTCGGCGGCGGTGCGCGGCAGCGCCACGAGGGCGGGGACCACCCGGTACTGGGCGAGCCCGTCGCACTCGTAGGTGCGCAGCTCCTGCCGATCGCTGATGACCTGGGCGTCGCCGAGCACGGGTCGTAGCGCCGTGGCGAGGGTGCTGATGTCCGTCGTGGTCATCGCCGAACTCCCGTCACGGCCGCAGGGGTCAGGGCATTCGCTCGTACGCGGGCAGAGTGAGGAAGTCCGTGAAGTCGTCGGCCACGGCGACCTCCAGGAACAGGTCCCGGGCCGCCGCCCAGTCGGCCGGGTCGCCGGGGAGTTTCGCCAGTTCCTCGTCGGCGAGCCGGTCGATCAGCTCGCGGTCGACCTTCTCGCCGGTGTCGTCGAGGGTGATGCCGTTGTGCAGCCACTGCCAGACCTGGGAGCGGGAGATCTCGGCGGTGGCGGCGTCCTCCATGAGGTGGAAGATGGCCACCGCGCCGGTGCCGCGCAGCCAGCTCGCGAGGTACTGCACGCCGACGCTTATCGCGTTGCGCAGCCCCGCCTCGGTCTGCCGACCGGGGGTGCCGGCCACGTCGAGGAGTTGGGCGGCGCTGACCTGGACGTCCTCGCGGGTGCGGTCGCGCTGGTTCGGCCGGTCGCCCAGTACGGCGTCGAAGACCTCACGGCAGATCGGCACGAGGTCGGGGTGGGCCACCCAGGAGCCGTCGAACCCGTCGCCCGCCTCGCGGGTCTTGTCCTCGCGTACCTTCGCCAGCGCCGTCTCGTTGACCTGCGGGTCGCGGCGGCTCGGAATGAACGCGGCCATGCCCCCGACGGCGTGCGCGCCGCGCCGGTGACAGGTACGCACCAGCAGTTCGGTGTAGGCGCGCATGAACGGGGCCGTCATCGTCACCGCGTTGCGGTCGGGCAGCAGGAAGTCCCGGCCCCGGGTGCGGAAGGTCTTGATGACGCTGAACATGAAGTCCCAGCGGCCGGCGTTGAGGCCCGCGGAGTGTTCGCGCAGTTCGTAGAGGATCTCGTCCATCTCGAACGCCGCCGGGTAGGTCTCGATGAGCACGGTGGCTCGGATGGTGCCGCGGGGCAGGTCGAGCCGTTCCTGGGCGAGCAGGAAGACGTCGTTCCAGAGCCGCGCCTCCAGGTGGCTCTCCATCTTGGGCAGGTAGAAGTAGGGCCCGCTGCCCCGGTCGAGTTGCCGACGCGCGCAGTGGAAGAGGTAGAGGCCGAAGTCGACGAGGCTGGCCGAGCTGCGTTCGCCGTCGACGAGGAGGTGCTTCTCGCTCAGGTGCCAGCCGCGCGGCCGGACCACGATGGTGGCCAACTCGCCGTCGTGCAGGGCGTAGCGCCGGCCGTCCGGACCGGTGTGGGTGAGTGTGCCGTCGATCGCGTCGCGCAGGTTGAGCTGGCCACCGATCACGTTCTCCCACAGTGGTGTGTTCGCGTCCTCCAGGTCGGCGAGCCACACCTTCGCACCCGAGTTCAGGGCGTTGATGGTCATCTTCGGATCGGTGGGCCCGGTGATCTCCACCCGGCGGTCGACGAGGCCGGGCGCGGGCGGGGCGACCCGCCAGTCGCCGTCGCGGACCTCGCGGGTCTCGGGCAGGAAGCCCAGCAGCCCACCGTCGGCCAGGGCGGCGACGCGTGCGGCGCGTGCGGCGAGCAGCTCGCGACGGCGGGGGTCGAACGCCCGGTGCAGCTCGGCCAGGAAGGCGAGCGCGGGCGGGGTGAGGATCTGGTCGTAGCGGTCGTGCCAGGGGCCGGTGACCTCGACACCTTCGGGCAGCTGCATGGTGCGCTCCTCGCCGTGGCGGGTGGCAGGAATCGATCCACGGGAATTGCTGCCGTCGACTCTAGTGGTACCGGCGGTGATCCGCGAGGGGTCCGCACGCCGTCCCCGCATGTAGCAAACCTTCTTGACGATTCATCGACGTGTAGCTAAGTTTCGGCCATCCGGACTGAGAGGTCGTCGTCGATGAAGACCCGTCTCGCCATCGCTTCCGTCGTGGTCGCCGTCCTGGGTGCCACCGCCGCCCCGCTGCCCGGTCTCGCCGCCGCCCCACCAGCGTCGGCGCCCGCCGGGGAGCACGGCTGGGTCACCTCGACGCTGCGGCACATGAGCCTCGAGCAGAAGGTCGGCCAACTCTTCGCCACCTACGTCTACGGCGGCGACGCCGTCGAGCCCAGCGCCGCCGACCGGGCCGCCAACCTCGCCGCCTTCGGGGTCGAAACCCCGGCCGAGGTGGTCGAGAGGTTCGACCTGGGCGGCGTCTGCTACTTCTCCTGGTCGCACAACCTGGACAGTCCGCGCCAGATCGCCACGCTCTCCAACGGCCTGCAACGGGCCGCGCTCGGCGACGGGCGCAAGGGCCGGGTGCCGTTGCTCATCTCCACCGACCAGGAGCAGGGCGTGGTGCTGCGAATGCCCGCGCCCGCCGCGCAGTTCCCCGGCGCGATGGCCCTGGGCGCGACCCGGTCGCCACAGGCCGCGCGCACCGCAGCCGAGATCACCGGGCGGGAGCTGCGCGCGGTCGGCATCCGCCAGCCGTACGCGCCGATCGCCGACGTCAACGTCAACCCGGCGAACCCGGTGATCGGCGTCCGCTCCTTCGGCTCCGACGCCGGGCTGGTGGCCGAGCTCACCGGGGCGCAGGTCACCGGATTCCAGGACGACGCCGGGGTGACCGCGGTCGCGAAGCACTTCCCCGGCCACGGCGACACCGCCACCGACAGCCACACCGGCCTGCCCGTGATCAACCACACCCGTGCGGAGTGGGATCGGATCGACGCGCCGCCGTTCCGGCGAGCAATCAGGGAGGGCGTCGAGTCGATCATGACGGCGCACATCGTGGTCCCCGCGCTCGACCCCTCCGGTGACCCGGCCACGCTCTCGCCGCGCATCCTCACCGGCGTACTCCGGGGCGAGCTCGGCTTCCGCGGCGTCGTCGTCACCGACGCGCTCAACATGGCGGCCGTCCGGGAACGCTACGGCGACGAGCGGGTCCCGGTGCTCGCGCTCAAGGCCGGTGCGGACCAACTGCTCATGCCGCCGGACCTGCGGCTGGCCCGGGACGCGGTGCTGAGCGCGGTCGCCACCGGCGAACTCACCGAGCGGCGCGTCGACGAGTCGGTCCGCCGCATCCTCACCCTGAAGTACCGGCAGGGACTCGCGCACTCCCCCCTGGTCGACGTGGAGAAGGCGGTACGCACCGTCGGCGCGCCTGCGCACCTCGCCGCCGTCACCCGCGTCACCGACCCGAGCCTCACGGCGGTGCGCAACGACGCGGGGCTGCTGCCGCTGCGTCGAGCCGACCGATCGGTGCTGGTCACCGGCTGGAACACCGCCGCGTTCGCGCCGATCGAGACCGTCGCCGCCGGGTTCGCCGCTCGCGGAGCCCGGGCCACCGCACGGCCCGCGACCCTGCCGTCGGACGCGGTGATCGCCGCGACGGCAGCCGAGGCGGCCGGGCACGACCTCACCGTCGTGCTGGTGAACAAGGCGTGGGACACCACGGTCACCGATCCGCGGGGCAGTCAGCAGCGACTCGTCGCGGCGCTGCTCGCGACGGGCAGACCGGTGATCGTGGTGGCCGTCCGGGACCCGTACGACGTGGCGTACCTGCCGGGCGTCGACACCTACCTGGCCACGTACTCGTACACCCGGGCGGCGATGGACGCGCTGGTCCGCGCGCTGCACGGCGAGCTGTCCCCACGCGGACGGCTGCCCGTCACGATCCCGACGGCCGACGGGTCGAGCGTCCTGCACCCGTACGGCCACGGGCTGAGCTGGTAGGAGGGGCCATGTCGCACAGCAGATCGCGAGCCGCCCGGCTGCGGGCGGTCACGCTCGGGCTGACCGCGGCCGTCGTGGCGGCGGCCCTGCCGTCGCACGCCGCCATCGCCGCGCCGAGCACCGCCGACGCAGCGATGGTCGGACCCGACGGTGGCTCCGCCCTCGTCCGGCCACCGGTCGGCTCGGAGCCGCCGACCGTGACACCGGCTGACATCCGGTTCCGGCAGGACCGGCTGCGCCGCGGCGGCGCGCGCGAGGTCGGGCTGCTGCCCGAGCAGGTGGCGCGGATCCCCGCCGACCTCGCCGCGTACCTGGAACCGACGCCGGATCATCCGGGGCATCCCGCCTACGCCGGCGCCGTCGCGCTGGCGGCGAAGGACGGCGTGATCGTGCAGCACGCGGCGGTGGGCACCGCGGTCGGGTACGGCGCGGTGGGCGCGCCGCCGGACCTGCCCGGCGTGGAGCTCCCCGCCGACCAGCAGATCCCGATGCGCGAGGACACGATCTTCGACCTGGCGTCGGTGTCGAAGCTCTTCACCACGATCGTGGTGATGCGGCAGGTGGAACGGGGACGGGTCGTGCTGGACGCCCCGGTCGCCCGCTACGTCCCCGAGTTCGCGGCCGGTGGCAAGGCCGAGGTGACCGTCCGGATGCTGCTCACCCATACCTCCGGGCTGCCCGCGTTCGTGCCGCTGTGGAGCAGCTACCCGACGCCGGCCGAGCGGCTCGCCGCCGCCCTCGCCACGCCCCTCGCCGCGGGCGCGACCCCCGGCAGCCGGTACGTCTACTCCGACCTCGGGCTGATCGCGCTGGGCGTGCTGGCCGAACGGGTCACCGGCCGACCCCTGGCCGACCTGGTCCGCGACGGTGTCACCGCACCGCTGGGCATGACCGACACGGGCTACAACCCGGCGCCGCGACTGCGCACCCGGATCGCGGCGACCGAGTACCAGCCGTACGCCGGACGCGGCATGGTCTGGGGTGAGGTGCACGACGAGAACGCCTGGTCGCTCGGCGGGGTGGCCGGCCACGCCGGGGTCTTCTCGACCGCGGCGGACCTGGCGGTGCTCTGCCAGGCGCTGCTCAACGGCGGCGAGTACCGGGGCCGGCGGATCCTACGACCGGAGACGGTCCGCACCATGCTGGTCAACTACAACGCCGGGCTCGAGACGGCGTATCCCGAGAGCGACCGCGGGCTCGGCTTCGAGCTGAACAAGCACTGGTACATGATGGGCCTCTCCTCCCCCGTCACGTTCGGGCACACCGGCTTCACCGGCACCTCGCTGGTGGTGGATCCGCTCTCCCACTCCTTCGTGATCCTGCTGAGCAACCGGGTGCACCCCGACCGCGGCTGGGGCAGCAACAACGTGGCCCGGCGCGCCGTCGCGCGGGACCTCGCGGAGGCGATGCCGGTGCGGCCCCGTTCCCGCGAGGCGTGGCGCGCGGATCCACGGGACGCCGCGACCGTCACGCTGACCGCGCCGCTGCGCCGGCCGGCGCGCGGCGGCACGGCGAGTTTCTCGTTCTGGTACGACACCGAGCCGCGCTTCGACAGCGCACGGGTGGAGGTCTCCACCGACGGCGGCGCCACCTGGAATCCGCTGCGGCTGCTGTTCAGCCAGGGTGGGAGACGCTGGAGCAGCGACGGCACCGTTACCGGCTACGGCGGCCGGGTGTGGTGGCAGGTGACGGCCGAGCTAACCGAGCGCGCCACCCACCTTCGCTGGAGCAGCAGCACCGACGTCTCGAGCCAGGGCCGAGGCGTCTACGTCGACCGGATCGTCGCGGCGGACCGGGACGGGCTGCTGCTCCAGGGTGAGGGCGGCGACGCCGGGCGGCTGATCGCCGACGGCTGGTCGCCGGCGCGTAGCTGAACCGGGCAGGGGTGCGGGCTCCGCGCGCCGTCGTCAGTGGGCGGAGCCCTGCCGTGCCCGGGCCAGCTGACGCTTGGCCTCTTCGTAGCCGGCCGGCGCGGTCGGGGCGGACGGCGCGTAGACGAGGTTCAGCACTCCGGTGCTGAAGGCCTGCGACGTGAGCAGCGCGAGCTGGATCGAGGGTTCGCCCTCGTCGAAGAGCCGCATCCCCTTGCGTACGGCGATCGGGTTGCCAGCAGGTGCTGTTCGTCCAGGAGGCCGGCGGCGAGGATCGGACGGACGACGGAGACCGAGCCGCTCATGCCGATGTGCCCGCTCCCGGGCGACTACTTCAACGCGGTGACCGCCTCGACGAGTCCACCGGCGAGCTGCTCCGAGTTGCGCCAGGCGAAGTCGAGTCGCCGGTTCGACACCACGACCTTGCGGAGGTCACCGCGAGTCTTGGCGAAGTCGGCGTCCTCTCCGCCGGCCGCCTCGCGCTGCGGCCAGGCGCCCGCGAAGCTGTCGTACGTCTTGCGGCCGAGGAGCATGGTGTCCGCGCCGGCGAGCGTGGTGCCGACGGCCGCACCCATCTCGTCGTTGTAGTAGGGGAAGTGCCACTGGTCGGGCGCCTCCACGACACCGTCGAGCGCGACGAACATACCCGCGGCGATCAGTTCGACAGCGTCAATACCTCAATCAATCACCGGTCCTATCCAGGGACCCCAGAAATGGAGACGCGCCGGGCCGGTGCGGATCCCCGCGAACTGGAGGACGCTGGCCTTCGTCCGAGTTCAACCGATTATTAACCCGGCGGCTGAGCCGATGGCCGACGCCAGGGTGGAGAATGCGAATGCGCCCGATCCTGGAAATTCGGCCTTCAGGCGATGGCGTGAAGCTGACGTACTGGCAGGTAGCCCTACCCGACGCCCCCAGACCAGACGGAACCAGGCCATAAAGGGAAAAGGGTTCCTGTCAAAACCCGGTCACCGTGTCATGAACATGACAATGCCGAGTTCGCGGGCCCTGACCATCAATTTATGGATGCCGACGTGCAAATATTCTTAACCGAACCGAGATAAAGCCCGGCTAGGGTCACTGCGCAGATTGATCTGCGTCAAACAGAAACCATCCGGGTATCAGTGGGGAACCGGAAGAGGTGCGGAAATGCGGGGGATCCCGGTTGCATCCATGGTCATAGGTATTGCTTCCTCGCCGGCCGCGCGTCGGCAACTCGCACAACTGCTCGGCGGCACCGAGGCGTTCCTGATCGTCTCGAGCGTCGATCAGGCGAGGGAGTTTCTCGGCGCGGCCGAGACGCCGACCGCCGAGACGACCGTTGAAACGATGCAAACCATGACAGTAGACGTCGCACCCGCGACGGTGGCGTCGCCGGCGACGCCGGCCCTGGTCATCGACTCGGATCGACGGGTGGCCCGTTGGCTGGATCGCGAGATCGAGCTGACGCGGCTGGAGCACGACCTGCTGCTCTGCCTGATGGGCGCGCCCGGACGGGTCTGGACCTACGAGCGGCTGCATCTGAAGGTCTGGGGCAACAAGCACCTCGGGCGCGGCTCCGACATGCATTCGGTGGTGCGCAGGATACGACGCAAGCTCGCCACCCTGGACGCCTCGGCGACGATCGACTCCGTCCGCGGGGTGGGCTTCCGGCTCGCGTCCGCCTGACCCGACCGGCCGATCCCGCCGGATCCGGCGGGATCGGCGGGCCCGGTGGGTCGGCGGGCGCGGCGGGCCCGGGCGGGGTCGGCGGGGTCGGCGGGGTCGGCGGGGTCGGCGGGGTCGGCGGGGTCGGCGGGGTCGGCGGGGTCGGCGGGCGCAGCCTGCCCGGTGGGTGGCGGGCGCGGTGGCTTCGGCCCTGGGGCCGGAGGGACGCGGCGACAGCTGAGAACCGAGCCGTCGGCCCACGCCGATCCACGGCGGCCCCCGTACGGCCGCGTCGCCCGACGAAGAAGGGTCCGGCCCGCCTGGTGAACCAGGCGGGCCGGACGTCGTGCGTCAGCGCTCAGGCGTCAGCACTTGGTGGGAGACAGTGCGAAGTCCTCCACCGTGGGGGTGGTGGGGTTGATCTTCGTAGCACGGGTCTGGGGCTTCCAGCCGTCCTTCGCGACGATCATGGTCAGCGGGTTGTTCCGCTTGTCGAGCCAGTAGGCGTACTTACCCTCGGCGTTCGTGGAGAGGGTGAGCGAGCTCGCCCAAGAGTCGACCTGGACAGTCACGCCGTTCAGCGGAGAACCGCCGCCCTGGCAGCTGTTCCCGGTGACCGTACCCATCAGCTTGCCCCAGGTCTTCGGGGCCTTCGCGTTCATCGCCACGGTCACCGGAGCCACCGTGTACGGGGTGTTCTCCTTGATGGTGACCTGACCGGTGTAGGTGCCCGGCTGGTCGACGTTCGCCGTCATTCCGACGGTGACCGTCACCTTCTCGCCCGGCGCCAGGGTGACCTCGGACTTGTCGATCGTCAGCCAGCTGACGTCGGCGCCGCCGACGGCGCACTCCTCGAAGCCGGGGAGCACCTCGCTCTCCCGGGTGGAGGTGAAGCCACCGGAGGAGCCACCGACCTTGTAGAAGCCGCACGCCGCACCACCGCGGTACCGCGGAGCGTTGGCGTTCGGCAGGTTCGACCACGACTCGGTGCTCGGGTCGTAGGCGAAACCGGCGTTGGTGACGGCGCCGCCCTGGACACCACCGACGACCAGCAGCTTGCCGTTGGCGACGGCGAACGAGCTGGCCCACTGGTCGGCCGGCGCGTCAGCGATCGGGCTCCAGGTGTTGGCGCCCGGGTCGAAGGCGTAGCTGGTCTTGTAGGCGCTGGCACCGTCGTTGCCGCCGGTGCAGTAGATCACGCCGTCGATCCCGCCGCAGGAGGCGAACGCCACCGACTTCGGGTACTCGGGCAGGGTCTCCCAGCTGTCGCCGCCCGGGTCGTACCGGACGACGCTGCTCGACATCGGCGTGCAGGCCGAGGTCGTGCAGCCGCCGATGGCGTAGAGCTTGCCGTCGACGATGGCCTGAGCGGCCCCGGCACGCGGCGCCGGGTTGTCGGCCAGCTGGGCCCAGGCGTCGGCGCCCGGGTCGTACGCCCAGGTGGTGCCGGACGGGCCGGCAGCCGCCCAGCCGCCGGTCGCGATGATCTTCCCGTCGAGGACGCCCACCGTCATGGCGTTGCGCGCCTCGGGAAGGTCGGCGATCGCCGACCAGGCCTGCGCGATCGGGTCGTACGCGTAGTTCTTCGTGGTGGACGCGGAGCCGTCACCACCACCGATCGAGTAGACCTTGCCGTCGAGGTTCACCACCCGGTTGTCCATGATGTTGGCCGGGTAGGCGGGCAGGTTCGTCCACGGGTCGGCCTGGGGGCCGGCCGAGGTGGCCGCCGTCGACGACTTGCCGGAGGCGGCGGCGGCGAACGAGGTCGCCACCTTCAGCCGCTGCTCGGGCGCACCCTCGGCGCCGAGCACCTGCTGCTGGCTCACCCGCGACCCGTCGGCCTTGAGCAGCTCGAAGCCGGCGTCACGCTCACCGAACCCGACCTCCACCGGCGCCTCGCCGGTGTTGGTCACGGTGAACGTCTTGCTGGCCTTGCCGCTGGGCATCTGGACGTCAGCGCTCAGCGTGCCCGGGGTGACGGCGAGCTGACCGGCCTTGAGCTGGAAGTTCGCGGCGGTCGCCCAGTCGGCCTGGACGTCGACGTTCTTGCTCTGGCTGACGTAGTTGCCGGCCGTCGCGGTGAACTTGTGGGTGCCGGTCAGCGAGGAGAACATCCAGTAGAAGCCGTCCTCGAGACCGGTGTCGTCCGGAGTCGCCACCGTGGTGGCCTTCTCCGCCGGCTTGTCGACGCTGGTGACCGTGGCGCCGTTGACGTAGCCGCTGGTGTTCTTGTCACGCACGTGGCCGAAGACCAGCGCGCCGTCGACCGGCTCACAGGTGACCTCGCTGCCGATCAGCACGTTGTCGACCTGCCACCACCACTCGTACGAGGCGTCGTAGTAGTGGAACCGCACACGGACCTGCGACTGACCCGCGGCCTGCGGGATCGCGACCTCGGTCAACCGCGGCCCGGAGAAGTCCGCCTTCTGCTTGAGCACGTTCGTCCAGGTCGTACCGCCGTCGACGCTGAGGTCGACGTCGGCGGTCTCCGGCCCGAGCCAGTTGAAGTCCTGGTTGAACCGGATCACCGGAGCGGCCACGTCGCTCAGGTCGACGACCGGGCTGACCAGGGAGGTGTCCTGCTGCCCGCCACCGCCGAAGCGGTCGCTGTCGACGATGGCGAAGCCGCCGGTGCCACCGGTCAGGTTGCCCCGGTTGGCCTCGTCGGCGAAGGACCAGACCTGGCCGTTGCCCAGGTGGTCCACGACCTCCCAGCCGCTCGGCGTGCCCGTGCCGGTGAAGGTCTCGAACTCACCGTCGGAGCCGTAGGTGTAGCCGGGCGCGGTCTCGCACGCGTCCGACTTCGCCGGCACGGCGACGTTGGCGGTGACGTTGCGCGCGGCGACGACGACCTCCTTCGTCACCGTCTCGTAGCCCGGGTACACCGACTCGACCTTCAGGCTGTAGGTCGACCCGGCCGGGACCTTGAGGCTGTAGCGGCCGTTGGCGGGCGCGGTGTAGTCGGAGAGACCCGACGGACCCACGACCGTCACCTTGGCGTAGAGCGGCCAGCCGTGGCCCGAGCCGTCGGTGACGGTACCGCTGATGTTGACGCTGGGCACGGCGTCGAGCGCGACGTTGAGCGTGGTGGTCGCGTTCGGGGTGATCGTCGCCGGGACCGTCTTCTGGCCGTAGCCGAACGCCGAGACGACGGCCTGGTAGTCACCGACCGGGAGCAGCGACGAGAACTTCCCGTCCGCGCCGGTGGTAAGCTGCCGGTCGGCCGGGCCGCTCAGGACGACCGAGGCGCCCGCGAGCGGAGCACCGCTGCCGGCGTCGGTGACGGTGCCGGTGACGGTGCCGGTGTCGCCGATCGGCGCGTTGCCGAGCAGCGCGAGCGCGTCGAGACGGCCCTCACCCCAGACGTTGTTGTCGTCCGCGGTGCCACCGCACTGCGCGTCGTTGGTGTCGACGGCGGTGTTGTCGAGCAGTCCGCGGGTCGCGTCGACCTCACCGACCAGCCCGGGCGCCGCCGACCAGAGCAGCGCGATCGCGCCCGCGAGGTGCGGGGCCGCCATCGAGGTGCCGCTGATGCTCGCGTAGCCGTTGCCCGGCACGCTGGACCGGACGTTCACGCCGGGAGCCGAGATGTTCGGCTTGATCCCGCCGTTCTGCCCCGGACCACGCGCCGAGAAGCCGGCGATGTTGTTGTTGATGTCGTACGCGCCGGCCGAGTAGTTGCTCTCCAGGCTGCCCGGGGAGCCGCTGCTCTGACAGCTGGGGCCGCTGTTGCCGTTGGAGAAGACGCCGAAGATGCCCGACGCCGTCCAGGCCAGCGTCACGTCCTCCATGAACGGGTCGTTCGACGGAAGGATCGTGCCCCAGGAGTTGTTGACGATGTTCGGCCGCTTGGTGATGTCGCCGTTCTCGCCGTTCAGGTCGGTCGGCTCGAGCATCCACTGGCCGGAGTTGACCAGCGCGGCGTCGCTGGGGCAGCAGCCGTTGGCCGCGATCCACTTGACGCCGGGGGCGACACCGATCTGGTTCGCCCCGCCGTCGGAGCCGGCCATCGTGCCCATGGTGTGGCTGCCGTGGCCGTCGCCGTCGCAGGGGGCGGCGCCGCAGGTGCCGGCCGCGTCGAACCAGTTGTAGTTGTGGTCGAAGGTGCCGTCGCCGTTGTTGCCCCGGTAGGAGCCCACCAGCGCCGGGTGGTCGAACTGGACGCCGGTGTCGATGTTGGCGATCGTGATGCCCTCACCGGTGACGCCGTACTGGGACCAGACGTCGTCGGCGTTGATGTTGGCGATGCCCCACTCGATGGCGTTGACAGCCTTCTCGCTGTCGCCCTTGGTGGTCTTGGGGATCTCGTAGGCGACCGGAGCGTAGAGGGCTTCGACCTCGGAGTGCGCGGCCATCTTCTGCGCCAGCCCGAGCGAGCCGCCGCTGACCCGGATCGCGTTGGTGGCCCAGAAGGTCTGGTACTTCGCGCCCGTGCTGTTGAGCTCGGCCTTGACCTTGGACTGGCTCTCCTCGGCGGTCTTCTTGAGCGCGGCCACCACCTCGGCGCCCCGCTTGTTCCAGTCCTTGTTCTTGCTGGCCTGGCTCAGGTCCGCCCGGTTCTTGAAACGGATCCAGAAGTCGCTCTCGGCCTTGCCCTCGAGCTGCTTCGAGAGTTCCGGACGGATCTTGTCCGCCGGGGAGGGCGCGCCGGCGCCGAAGCCGCCTGATGCGGCCTGGGCGCCCGATCCCGTGGCGGCGAGGGCGGTCGCGACGAGAACCGTCGCCGCGCCCGCACTCACCAGGGATCTGGCGACGCTCGTCCAATGTGGACGTCTAAACATTCGGTGCTGCCTCCTTCAGGACGACCCAGGGGGTTGAATGGGCCATGGTGAAGGTGCAGGCGATCGTCTCCCGTTGGATACCGGTTCGGACGATCCCCTCCAAGCCCCCCCATGCACCGCGCGGGTCACGCCGGTTGCCCGGTTGGACACTATGATCGAGATGAACGGACGATCAAGCACATGCGGTGAGCAAGTTGTCACTAAGAGCTTGCTGACCAGGGTTTGATGCCTGCCGATAATTGTCACGATCAAGATCGATGTGGGCAGAGACTGCCCGCCAGTCCCCGGATGGGTGCGGTGGCCGAGGTCGACGAGAGTGCTGTGCCGGACGGGCCTGATCCGGCCGAGGAGCTTTATCCGCTGGTCATCGCGGTGGCGCCGTCGCCTGCCGAGCGGCTGCGGCTCGCCGAGCGCCTCGACGGCATCGCACCACTGCTGCTGGTGGCCGATGTCGACGAACTGCGTCGGTTGATCGCGATCCCGGGTCAACTGCCCGGCCCGGCGCCGGCCGATCCGCCCGATCCGGCCGACGACGCGTTGCTCATCGACTCGGCCCGGTCCACCGCGCGCTACGGCGACCGGGAGGTCGCCCTCACCCGGCTTGAGCACGATCTGCTGACCTGCCTCAAAGCCGAGCCGGTCCGGGTGTGGAGCTACGCCGAGCTGCACCGGTCGGTCTGGCGCGACGAGGGGCTGGAGCGGCGAGCGGACGTGCAGTCACTGGTCAAGCGACTGCGGCGCAAGCTCGGCGAGCTGGGCACCGGGGTCACCATCGACGCGGTACGCGGCGTCGGCCTCCGGCTGACCGACCACCGGCGACCACGGGTCGGTGGCGGCTGACGCTGCCTGTTTCAGGCAGCTTCACGTAC
This sequence comes from Micromonospora musae, assembly GCF_003626635.1. GTDB lineage: Bacteria > Actinomycetota > Actinomycetes > Mycobacteriales > Micromonosporaceae > Micromonospora > Micromonospora musae. The sequence continues at coordinate 395,859 of NZ_RAZT01000001.1, forward strand.
GGGGTGCGCGCATCACTCCCCGCGAAGACCGCTGGGGACGCAGCCACCCTCGCCGCGAGCGGCGGTGAGTGCTTCCGCAGGTGGCAGCGGGCGCACCTCGTCGTAACCCCGCAGGACGCCATCGACGCCCGGCACTCCGGACAACGGCATTGATATCGATAAGTTCACATGTAATGATTAACACAGTTAACAGTTCGATCGGCCGTTCCGGCCGCGCGCCTGCCACCGACCGGGCCGGTCAATCCCCACGCCACCATCCGGTTTCCAGCGCGCCGGCCAACGGCGGATTTGCCCCGGATGTGCCGCATCGCGGTGGGAAGGATCATGACATGGCGCGACGATCAGCCGAGGCTCCACCCCGTCGGCTCCGCACCCGGTTGGCCGCCGCGCTCGCCGCGGTGACGCTCGCGGTGCCGGCGGGCCTGACGGTCGGCACACCAGCGGCCTCCGCGGCCACCGTCGGTTCCATCACCGGATACGGCGGCAAGTGCCTCGACGTGGCCGGCGCCGCCTCCGCCAACGGCACCCAGGTGCAGCTCTGGAGCTGCAACGGCAGCGCCGCGCAACAGTGGACCGTCGCGGACGACGGCACCATCCGGGCGCTCGGCAAGTGCCTCGACGTCGCCGCCGCGGGCACCGCCAACGGCACCAAGGTGCAGATCTACGACTGCAACGGCACCGGTGCGCAGCTCTGGTCCGCCAACGGCACGCAGCTGGTCAACGCCGGCTCGGGCAAGTGCGCGGACGCGACCGGGCCCAGCTCCGCCGACGGCACACCGGTGCAGATCTGGACCTGCACCGGCGCCGCGAACCAGAGCTGGACGCTGCCCGGCGGCGGCACGACCCCGCCCCCCTCCGGGGACTTCACCCACCCGGGCGTCATGGTCAGTCGCGGGCAACTCGACTTCGTCCGGGGCCGGGTACAGGCCGGCGCGCAGCCCTGGACCTCGGCGTTCAACCAGATGATGAGCAGCCGCTACGCCTCGCTCTCCCGTACCCCGGCACCGCGCCCGGTCGTCGAGTGCGGCTCCTACTCGAACCCGAACAACGGCTGCACAGACGAGCGCGAGGACGCGATCGCCGCATACACCGACGCGCTCGCCTGGTACATCACCGGCGACAGCCGATACGCGCAGAAGGCCATCCAGATCATGGACGCCTGGTCCGCGACGATCACCTCACACACCGGCAGCAACGCCCCGCTGCAGACCGGCTGGGCCGGCTCGGTCTGGCCGCGCGCCGCGGAGATCATCAGGTACACGTACAGCAGCTGGCCCAACGTGAACCGCTTCTCCACCATGCTGCGCAACGTCTACCTGCCGGTGGTCCGCAACGGCTCCGGCAGCAACGGGAACTGGGAGCTGACCATGATGGAGGCCGCGGTCGGCATCTCGGTCTTCCTGGAGGACCGGTCCGCCTACAACGCGGCGGTCACCCGGTTCCTCAACCGGACCCGCGCCTTCATCTACCTGCCCAGCGACGGCCCGCTGCCGTACACCGTCCCGGGCAGCGGCCTGGACACCCCCGCCGAGATCATCGGCTACTGGCACGACCAGTCCACCTTCGTGGCCGGCCTCGCCCAGGAGACCTGCCGCGACTTCACCCACACCGGGTACGGCATCTCGGCGATCTCGCACGTCGCGGAGACCTCCCGGATCCAGGGCCAGGACCTCTACCCGCAGGTCGGTGAGCGGCTCCGGCACGCCCTCGGCTTCCACTCGCGCTACCAGCTCGGCGAGGCGCCGCCGTCCTGGCTCTGCGACGGCAGCCTCACCCGCGGGCTCGGCCCGATCACCGAGGTGGGCTACAACGCTCTGGCCAACCGCCTGGGCAACGCGATGACCAACACCCAGACCCTCACGCTGCAGCAGCGCCCCGCCGGCACCAACAACCTCTTCGTCGCCTGGGAGACCGTGACCCACGCCGACAACCTGAACTGATCCGTACGCCGTGGGCCGTCGCCGGGCTTCCGGTGGCGGCCCACGTCGCACCGCGCTCACCGCTGCGGCCCGCCCAGCCGGGCGAGGCCCTCGGTTACGGCGGCGCGCAGCAGGTCGCCGTACTCGCCGGACGGCAGGACGGGCAGGTGTTCGCGGGCCCGTGCGAATGCCTCCCGCGCGCGGTCGGGATCACCGAGCCGCTCGTACGCGAGCGCCACGCCGACGTGCAGCGACGGGTAGAAGGTCGCCACCCGCTCGTCACCGACCTTGTCGGCGCGGGCGAGTGCCTCCCGGTTCCAGCGCAGGATCTCCTCGGGGTCGTCCTGCTGGCGGGCCAGGTAGTGCGCCGCCACGCAGGCCTCGTAGTCGTCACCGCTCGCCTCCCACGCCCGCCGGAAGAGCGTACGCGCGTCCGCCGGACGCCCCTCGGCCTCGGCGCGCATGCCGTCCTGGCAGAGCCGCAACACCCGATTGTCCAGATCCATCGCCCACGCCCTCACCTCGCTCGGTGATCGAGATCGTGCGGGCTCGACCGGCTCGAGGGTCAAACCCGGCGGGGACACGTCGTGATCAGCACGACGGAGTGCTGTCGCCGACCGCGTCCCGCAGACCGCGCGCGAGATTGTCCCGGGCCGCGCTGAGCACGCGGATCCGCTCGTCGAGCACGGCGAGCCTGCGCCGGGCGAGCGCGACCATGGCCGGCGCAGGCGCGGCGGTGCGCAGGTCGCCGTCCAGGCAACGGCGGAAATGCGCGACGTCGTCCAGGGTCAGCCCGGTGGCGAGCAGATGACGGATGTTGCGCACCCGCACCACCGCCTCCGGGCCGTACTCGCGGTAGCCGTTGGACGCGCGCCGGGACTGCAGCAACTCCAGGCCCTCGTAGAACCGCAGGGTCCTGGTCGACACCCCGCTGACCCGGGCCAGTTCGCCGATCCGCACGGGCGTGACGCTACCCGGGCGGTCAGGCGACGACCGCTCCGCCGTCGACGGTAATGACCACGCCGGTCGTGTAGGCCGCCTCCGGCCGGGCCAACTGGGTGACCCAGAAGGCGACCTCCTCCGGCTGACCGATACGCCCGAGCGGGACGTGTGCGATCAGGGCCTTTCGCAGCGCCTCCGCCTGCCCGGCGTCCAGACCCTGGTGTTGCGCGATCGGCGTGGCGATGGGGCCGGGCGCGACCGCCGCGACGCGGACTCCGTGCGGCGCGAACTGGACGGCCCAGGTGCGGGTGAGCGTCTCCAACGCGGCCTTCAACGCCACGTACAGCCCGCCGCCCGGCATCGGCCACCCGCGCTGACCGATGGCCGTGCTCACGTTGACCACCACACCGTGCTGCGTGGCCAGCTGCGGCAGGGCCGCCTGGGCGAGGTACATCGGGGCGAGCAGGTTCGTGGCGACCATCTGCCCGGCGGCGTGCCGACCGCTCGCATCGTCACCCGGCGTCTCCCGGACGACGGCGGCGTTGTTCACCAGCACGTCGACCCGACCGAAGTGCTCCAGGGCCGAACCGACGATCTTCTCGGCGGCGCCCGGGGCGGCGACGTCGGCGACGAGTGCGCGTACCCCCGGCAGCCCCTGCGCCGTCTCGGCGAGCCGGGACGCGGTGCGACCCACGACGAGCACCTGGGCGCCCTGGGTGGCGAAGGCACGGGCCGTCGCCCGTCCGATGCCGGTGCCTGCGCCGGTGACGATCACTGTCTTGCCGTCGAACTGGGAACCCGTCATGGCACCCGACGGTAGACATTGACCCGTACGTCAAGGTCAAGTTCACCCCGGCACCGGCGTTCCGGCCTGCCTGGAGTCCATGCGCCGGGCGGACCGGTCGTGGTGCGGCGCGGCGCGCAAGACCAGCTGCGGCGGCAGGCCCGGCCGCCGGCGTGTGTGATCCTGGGCGGCGTGGAACTCAGGCATCTGGAGTACTTCGTCGCGGTCGCGACGGAGCGCAGCTTCACCCGGGCGGCGAAGCGGCTGCACGTCGTGCAGTCGGCGGTCTCCGCCGCGATCTCCGCGCTGGAGCGGGAGCTGGGCGCGCCGCTGTTCGAACGCAGCGCCCAGCGGGTGGAGCTGACCGACGCCGGTGAGGCCCTGCTGCCGCAGGCGCGCGCCACCCTCGACGCGGCGCAGGCCGCCCGGGACGCGGTGCACGAGGTCGGCCAGGAGCTGCGCGGGACGGTGGTCGTCGGGTGCCTGACCGGCGTCGGCGGGATCGACTTCGCGGGCCTCTTCGGCGATTTCCACACCCGTCACCCGCGGGTCGCGCTGCACCTGCGGGCGGCGACCTGGAACGGCTCGGCCGGGCTGGCCCGGTCGCTGGTCGACGGTGAGATCGACGTGGCGTTCCTCGGGGTGAGCCCCCGGCCCTTCCCGAACCTCGAGACGCGGATGCTGGTGCCGGTACCTCAGGTGCTCGTGGTCCCCGCCGGGCACCGGCTGGCCGAGCGGGACAGCGTCGTGCTGGCGGACGTGGCCGAGGAGTCGTTCATCGACTACCCCGTCGGCTACGCCAACCGGACGACCAACGACCTCGCGTTCGGCGCGGCCGGCCTGGAGCGCCACATCGCCATGGAGGTGGCGGACGTCACCGTCGCCGCCGAGTTCGTCCGGCACGGGCTGGGGGTGGCGATCCTGCCCGTGCGCAACGTGCCGCCGGGGCCCGAGGTGAAGGCACTGCCGGTCACCGACCAGTCGCTCGAGTGGGCGCTGCACGCGGCGACGGCCACCGGACGGCGGGTGAGCGCGGCGGCGAGCACCCTGCTCGGGATGGTGGACGGCCACCTCGAGCGTTGAACCTGTCGGCCCGCCGACGCACGGCGGGTGTGTCAGGTAGCGCCGGGCACGGCTGACACTCGTACGCGTTGTGACCCACTCCGCACCGGAGGATCTTGATAGCTCAGATGTGGCATCGTGGCCAGGATGAAGCCGCAGGTGGATGCCGGTAAGCGCCATCGGCTGCCCGAACCCGTCCGGGTAGCCCTGCGGGTGCTCCGCGGCTACCGGCCGACCGTCGCGCGGGTGCGCGCGCTGGTGCGCAGCATGGCGACCTCGTTCGTGGTGCTCGGCACCACGCTCTGGCTGCTGCCCGGAGTCACCGCGAGCGGCCTGGTCGCGATGCTCTGGCTGGTCGCGCTCGTGACGGCCGTCGGGGCGGTGCTGCGCCCGCTGCTGCTCGCCCTGGCCACCGCGCTGGGCGGGCTCGGCGCGCTCGCCATCGGCGTGGGCGTACAGGCGGTCGTCATGTACGTGGCGCTGCGGCTCGATCCCGAGGCACACGTGGCCGGTTTCGCGGTCGCGTTCGTCGCCGCGTGGGTCGCCGTGGCGCTGGCCGCGATCGTGAACTGGCTCGCCGACGCCGGCACGGACGACACCTTCGTCAGCGAGACGCTGCGGCTGATGACCCGGGTACGCCGGGCGGCGGGCCGTCGGCAGCACCCCACCCGGCGCTGGTGGCGACGAAGCCCCCCGGAGCCGCCGACGGACGGGCACGCGGCTGACGGGCTGCTCATCATCCAGCTCGACGGCGTGGCCGCGCCCCTGGTGCAGTGGGCCGTACGCGCCGGCAACCTGCCGACGATCGGCCGCTGGTTGCGCTCGCGCAGCCACCGGATGACCCGCTGGCACACCGGGCTGCCGGCCACCACCCCGGCGGCCCAGGCCGGGCTGCTCCACGGAGACGTCCGGCACGTGCCGGCCTACCGGTGGTACGAGAAGGCGACAGGCGACGGCGCGCCCGGGCGTCTCGTGGTGACCAGCCGGCCCCGGGACGCCGCCGAGATCGAACGACGCCTCTCCACCGGCGGCGGCCTGCTGCGCGACGGTGGGGTGAGCATCAGCACCGCCTTCTCCGGCGACGCGTCGACCAGCCTGCTCACCGTCAGCCGGGCCGGGCTGCCCGGGCGCTCCACCCCGGGCTACGCGGCGTTCATGACCAGCCCGTACGGCTTCGCCCGCGCCGTCGTGCTCAGCGCCGGGCAGGTGCTGCGCGAACTGCACGAGGCACGCCGTCAGCGGGTGCGCGGTGTGCAGCCGCGCGGTGAGCGGCGCGGCTCGTACCTGGCGCTACGCCCCCTGGCCAGCCTGCTCAACGATTTGAACGTCTCGCTCATCGCCGAGCAGATGGCCCGTGGCGCGCCGGTGATCTTCTCCGACTTCGTCGACTACGACGAGGTGGCCCACCATGCCGGCCCGGCCCGGCCGGAGGCGATGGCGGCGCTCGAGGCGCTCGACCACACGCTCGGCATCCTGGAACGGCTGGCCGCCGAGGCGGCCCGCAACTACCACATCGTCGTGCTCAGCGACCACGGCCAGAGCCAGGGCGCCACCTTCCGCCAGCGGTACGGCGAGTCCCTCAGCCAGGTGGTGGCCCGGCTCGCGACGAAGCCGGCCCCCTCGCCCGGCGACGGCCGCCCGGGGCCCGCCGGGACGAGCGTCGAGGCGGCCGGCCGGGTGGAGCAGTGGGGGCGGGTCAACACGCTGCTCACCGAGGTGGCGGGGCGCGGCGGGGTCACCGCCGCGGCGACCCGCGCCGCCGTGCGCTCCGGCCCGGACGGGGAGGTGAGCCTCGGGCCGGCGGACCGCGAGGAGGCGGCCACCCGCACCGACCCGGAGACCGTGGTGGTGGCCTCCGGCAACCTAGCCATGATCTACCTCGCCCAGCACCCGGGGCGGCTGACCCGCGAACGCATCGACGCCGTCGCGCCGGAGCTGATCGACGGGCTGGCCGCACACCCCGGCGTCGGGCTGGTCGTCGTCGACTCGGCCGCCGGGCCGCTGGCGATCGGCCCCCGTGGCCGGCACCGGCTGCGCGACGGGCACGTCGAGGGCGACGACCCGCTGGCGCCGTACGGGGCGCGGGCCCGGCGGGACCTGCTGCGGCACCAGACGATGGAGCACGTCGGCGATCTGGTGGTGATCAGCGCGGTCGATCCCAGCCTGGAGGAGGTGGCGGCTTTCGAGGAGCTGGTGGGCTGCCACGGCGGGCTGGGCGGCTGGCAGACCGAGGCGCTGCTCGTCCACCCGGCCGGCTGGTCCCAGGAGGGCGAGCTGGTCGGCCCGGACGCCGTGCACCGGCAGCTGCTCGGGTGGCTGGAGCAGCTGGGACTGCGTCGCCCTGCCGACGACGCCCCGGCCCGACACGATGATCCTCCGGCCGGCGCCGACCGGCCGATCGTCCCCGAGCAGCCCGGCGTGCCGCTGCCCGTCAGGGTCGTGCCGGCGGAGGTTCCGGCGCCGTCCGGCGTCGGCCCAGCCAGCTGAGCCCCTGACTGACCAGGACGACGAGCAGGATCGCCGCGACCACGCTCTGCCACGGCTCCGGGAAGATCGCCCGGCCGACGACCCCGATCGCCGCGTAGAGCACGGACCAGGCGAGGCTCGCCGGCGCGTTGGCGACGGCGAAGCGCCGCCAGGTCAACCCCGCCACCGCACCGGCGAGCAGCACCGGCACCCGCCCACCGGGGATCAGCCGGGACACCAGGAGCAGCGAGACGCGTCCCTCGCGGACCCGGGCGGCCAGCCGGTCGAACCGCTGCGGCTCCCGCAGCAGCCGCAGGCGTCGGGCGATCCGCTCGCCGCCCCAGAGGAGCACCAGGTAGGTGGCCAGATCACCGACGTACGCGCCGAGCGCACCGGCGGCCACCACGAAGACCACGGTCAGCGGTTGCTGGTGGGCGGCGAGCGCGGCCGCGCCGCTGACCGCCGCACCGGTCGGCACCACCGGAACGAGGGAGCCGAAGAGCACCACCAGGATCAGCCAGCCCAGCGCCCCGAGCGTCGCCGTCATGAGCGGGTGATCGCGCAGGACTCGCCGGGACGCAGCACGCGCACCCGGGTACCGGGCGAGAGGGCGCCGGCGTGCCGGGCGAACTCCTGCCCCGGTGGGAGGAACCGGTCGGGTCGGACCCGGTCGAAGCCCACCGGCCAGAACGTGCCGTAGTGGATCGGCACCGCCCAGGCCGCCGCCGCCCGCCGTACCGCCTCGGCCGCGCGGGCCGGATCGAGGTGACCGGGGCCGAGGGTCGGCCCCCATCCGGCGACGGGGACGAGCGCCAGGTCGAGCGGGCCCAGCTTGCCCATCTCGTCGAAGAGGCCGGTGTCGCCGGCGAACCAGGTGCGGGCCGCGCCCTGCAGCAGGTAGCCCACGGCGGCGGCGTGGTGCCGGGACCAGGGGCCGCGCCGGGTGTCGTGGGCCGCCGGCACCGCGGTGACCCGGACCCGGCCGACGGTGGTCGTCTCACCGACGGCGAGCTCGACGCAGCGGTCGGCGGCGCCCAGCGCCCGGCGGACCAGCCGCGTCGCGCCGGCCGGCACCACCAGGGTGGGGTCTCCTGGCAGCCGGCGCAGTGACGCGAAGTCCAGGTGGTCGGCGTGCAGGTGCGACACGAGTACGGCGTCCGGCGCGCCCGGCAGCTGTGGGGTGGGGCCGCGGCGGCGGCGCAGGTGCGCGAGCCGGTCCCGCAGCAGCGGGTCGGTCAGCAGGCGGGTGCCGGAGTCCTCGATCCACACGGTGCTGTGTCCGTGCCAGGTCACGTGCGCCGCGGGATCCCCCGCACCTGTCTCGGTCACGTCTGCCACCGTATCCGACCTGCTGCTCCGTCCTCGGTGGGGGCGTCGCGGGTGGTCCGCAGGCGCGCAACTCCGGCGGCACGCACCGACCACGCCGATGGCCGACGCCGGCGCGGTGCCCCTCAACCGACCGGTTCAGGGACACCGCCTCCGGGCGAATTCACCACTGCGGCGGGGGCATTCCGGCCACGGGCGGGCTCGCCACACGCCGGCGGGCGCGCCGGCCACTGCGCACCAGCAGCAACCCGCCGATGATCATGCCGACCGCGAAGAGGCCGAAGACCCCCGCGAACACCAGCAGGAGCACGTCGAGCGGCTGGCCGACACGACGGGGTGTCCCGTCGTCACCGGGACCGAAGTGCGCGCCGGCGCCCTTCGCGTTCACCGGCATCATGTACGGCGCTGGTTTGACCTTTCCGGCGGCGCGCAGCGCCTTGGCCGCGTCGACGACCCCGTAGCCGGTCTTCGGGTCATGCCGCTGCGGATGCGACGCGGTGCGCTGGAGCAGGTCGCCGACCTGCCGGGGGGCGAGCTTCGGGTACTTGGCCAGGATCAGCGCGGCGACCCCCGCGGTGAGCGCGCCCGCCTGCGAGGAGCCCTGCGCGGAGACCCGCCCCTTCGACTTGGCGTCGGCGCCCCAGATGTCGACGCCGGGAGCGGCCACGTCCACGTAGGAGTGCACGGTCGAGAAGTCGGCCCGCCCGCCCGACGGGGTGCTGGCGGCCACGCCGATCACACCGGGATAGCCGACCGGGTAGGCGACCAGGTTCTCCCCGTCGCCGTCGTTGCCGGCCGACGCGATCACCACCACGCCCTTGGCGAGGGCGTACTGGATGGCCTTCGCCTCCTCCTCGTCGTACGGGGTGAACGCGTTCTCCGTACCCAGCGAGAGCGAGATGACCCGGGCGCCGCTGTCGGCCGCGTACCGGATGGCGTTGCGCAGCGCGTGCGCCGACTGCGGGTTCGGGTTCGCCAGGCTCTGCTCCCAGGTCTGGTAGTCGGGGTCCTCGCGGTCGCGGATCGCCCGCAGGCCGAGCACCTTCGCCTTCGGCGCGACGTCGAGGACGTTGGAGGCCATCGACGTGCCGTGCCCGCCGTACCAGGACTCCTTCTTGTCGTTCTCGCTCAGGAAGTCGGGCCCCTCGGTGGCGCGGCCGGCGAGAACCGGGTGGTTCGTCCGGATCCCGGTGTCGATCACCGCGACGGTGATCCCGTCACCCTCGCTGAGGTCGTGCGCCGCCGGCACCGACAGGGCGTCGAGCTCCCAGCCCTTGCCCGCCGCGTGGGCCGGGGCGGCCGCCGCGACGAGGGCCCCGGCGACGCAGAGCGCGACGGCGGTGCGGGACACCGCCCGGAACGCCCGCGCCCTCATCGGCCGTTCGCCAGGTGGTCGAAGGTGCGCGCGTACCCGCCGACGAGTTCGTCGGCGACGCCCTGGTAGAGCTTCTGCTCGCTGCGGCCGCTGATGGCCCAGTCCCCGGGGAGCTTCCCGTACTGGCGGCGGGGGTCCAGGGGACCGACGGTGATGGCGGCGACGTACGGCGGCGAGTTGGTGGCGAGCCCGACGGATCTCGCCCGACCGGCGTACGCGAGCTTGCGGCTCCAGCCGGCGGCCGCGGTGCCGGGCACCGCCATCGGGACGACCATCGGTACCCGCTCGGAGCCGAGCTCCTCCGCGATCTCCGTCGCCTGCTGGTAAGAACCGACCACGGCGAGCGCCACGGTCGCAGCCATGTCTCCCCCGACGTGCACGTACGTCGCCCGCAGCACGCTCACGCACCCCTGCGCGATCACCGCTTCGGTGAGCTTGTCGGCGAGCACCCCGCGGCAGTCCTTCTGTTCGGCGAGGCCCTGCCGGGCCCACCCCTGCGGCTGCTCCCCCGTCAGGTAGGGGTCTCTGAGGAAGTCCGGGAACACCTCCTCGGTGCGCAGGTTGTGCCAGGCGACCGCGGCGAACGCGTCGTTGCCGGTCTGGATCCGGTGGTTCTTGATCGCCGCGTACGTCAGCCCCCCGGCGAGCACCAGGGGCACCACGGCGGAGATGGTGGCGAGGATGCCGAAGACGCGCCGCTTGCGGCCGCGCGGCCGACCGGTGTCAGCGGGTGACGGCTGCGGAACGCCCACCGGGCCGGCGGGCGGCGCGGCGGCCGGGTGCGCGTAGGGCGGGACCGGCGGGGGCTGCTGCGCGGAGGGCGGGACCGGCTGCGCGGGCTGCGCGAACGGCGCTGCCGGTGGGACCGGCTGCGCGAACGGTGCTGCCGGCGCGACTTGTGGAACCGGCGGAGCCGGCGGGATCGGCGCGGACCGTGGAGGTTCGTAGGCGGAGCCACCGTACGGCTGGTACGGCGTGGGTGGCTGTGACAAGAGGAGACCTTCCCGCCCGCCGCGACGACGGGGCACTACCGGAATCGGCTGTGGATCCCGGCGACCCTGGCATCCGGTCCTTGCCACCGCCTTGCCACCGGCTCGCCACCGGCGCTCCGACGCGCGGATCCGGTGCCTCTAGGATTCCCCGAATGGAAATCCGGCTGCTGGGTGCGGTGGAGCTGTACACCGACGGCGGGCAGCTGGTCCCTCTCCGGCGGCGTCAGGAGCGGCTGACGCTCGCGGTGCTGCTGCTCGACCCCGACCGGGTGGTCAGCGCCGAGCGGCTGGTGAGCGTGCTCTGGGGACAGACGCCGCCGGCGACCGCCAGGGCGACACTGCAGGCGCTGATGTCGCGGGTCCGCAAGGCGGTGCACGTCGCCGCCGGGGCGGATGCCGACGGGCGGGCGCGCCTGCTGGCTCTGGGCGAAGGCTACCGGCTCTCCGTACCGGCCGATTCGGTGGACCTGCACCGCTTCCAGCGGATGGTGGAGGGCGCTCGGGCCATCACCGACCCGCGACGGCGATCCGCGCAGCTCGCCGCCGCGCTCGATCTGTGGCGTGGGCCGGCGCTGGCCGACGCGACCACCGGCACCCTCCGGGAGCGGCTCTGCGGCGGCATCGAGGAGTCCCGTCTCACGGCGCTGCTGGACCGGATCGACGCCGACCTCTCCGCCGGCCGGCACGCCGAACTCGTGTCTCAGCTCAGCGAACTCGTCGTCGACCATCCCCTGCAGGAGCGTCTGCACGGTCAACTGATGCTGGCCCTCTACCGCAGTGGCCGGCGGGCGGACGCCCTGGCCGCGTACCGGCACGCCCGTCGGCTGCTCGTCGCGGAGCTCGGCCTGGAGCCGGGCCCGTCCCTGCGTGAGCTCGAGGCGGCGATCATCGGGGACGACCCCGGCCTCGGCTCCGCCGTAGCCGGTGCGGCCGGTGCGGCGGCCAGCACGATCCCCGGCGCCGGGCGGGGCACGACGTCCGGGGCCGGTGCGGCCGGCGCTGTCACGGAGCTGCCGGCGCCACCGGTGGCCGTGGTGCCGGCGCAGCTACCGGCCGGGGTGGCGGCGTTCGTCGGTCGTACGGCGTACCTGTCCCGGCTGGACGCGCTGCGCCCGGACGAATCCGACGAACGCCACGATCCGACGATCGTCACGATCACCGGCACGGCCGGGGTCGGCAAGACGTCGTTGGCGTTGCGTTGGGCGCACCAGGCTCGCCGCGCGTTCCCCGACGGACAGCTCTACATGGACCTGCGGGGGTTCGACGCCGAAGCGGCCTCGGTCGGGCCGTCGGAGGTGCTGCACGCCTTCCTGCACGCCTTGCAGGTGCCGGCGCAGCGGATCCCGGCGATGCCGGCCGCGCAGAGCAGCCTCTACCGCAGTCTGCTCGCCGAGCGGCGGATGCTGATCGTGCTGGACAATGCCCGCGACGCCGATCAGGTCCGGCCGCTGCTGCCCGGCACGGCGGGCTCGATGGTCGTGATCACCAGCCGGAACCGGCTCAGCAGCCTCCTGGTGATCGAGGGCGCCCACCCGATGCACGTCGACCTGCTCACCGCCGGGGAGGCACGCAAGCTGCTGCTGGACCGGCTCGGCGGCCACCGGGTGGCCGCGGAGCCCGACGCGGTCGCCGAGATCGTCTCGCACTGCAGCCGGCTGCCGCTCGCCCTGGCCGTCGTCGCCGCCCGCGCGGCCGCAAACCCCGGATTCCCGCTCGCCGCCATCGCCAGCGAGCTGCGCGCGGCGCGCGGCGGGCTGGACGCGTTCGACGGTGACGAGACGTTCACCGGCGTCCGGGCGGTCTTCTCGTGGTCGTACCGGGCTCTCGACCCACCTGCGGCACGGTTGTTCCGCCTGCTCAGCCTGCACCCGGGACCGGACATCGCCGCGCCGGCCGCCGCGAGCCTCGCCGGCGTGCCGGTCCGCGCGGTCCGTCCGCTGCTGGCCGCGTTGACCGGGGCGCACCTGCTCTTCGAGCAGAGTCCCGGCCGGTACGGGTTTCACGACCTGCTGCGGGCGTACGCCGCGGAGTTGGCGTCCGCGCACGAGGCTACCGCCGAACGCACGCAGGCGCAGGGCCGGCTCTTCGACCACTACCTGCACACCGCCGACCTCGCCAACCGGCTGCTCTACCCGGGCCGGCAGTTGATGTCGCTCTCCCCACCCCGCCCCGGGGTCGCGGTGGCCGACCTCGCCGCGCCGCCGCAGGCGGTCGCGTGGTTCGCGAGCGAGCAGCGGGTCCTGCTCGGTGTGATCAACCACGCGGCCGAGCACGGCTTCGACCGGCACGCCTGGCAGCTCGCCGGCATCCTCACCACGTTCTTCCACCGGTTCGGTCTCTGGCACACGATGGCCGCCACCCAGCAGACGGTGGTGACGGCGGCGAGCCGGATCACCGACCCGGCGGGCAGGGCGCACCTGCACCGCAGCCTCGCCGTCGCGATCGCCGCGCTGGGCCGCGACGACGACGCCCAGGCCCATCTGGAGTACGCCCTCGACCGGTTCCGCGAGCTGGGCGACTCGAACTATCAGGCCGACACCCACATGGGACTGGTCTGGGTGCACGGGCGGCTGGGACAGCCGGAGCTGGGCCTGCACCACGCCGAGCAGGCCCTGGCGCTCTGGCGGACGACCGGTCACCGCACCGGCCAGGCGAACGCCCTCAACAACATCGGCTGGTGGCACGCCCAGGCGGGCCGGTACGAGGAGGCGCTCGCCTACTGCGGTCAGGCGCTGGACCTGCACCACGAGACCGGCGAGAACACCCACGACGAGGCCGTGGCGCTGGACAGCCTCGGCTTCATACACCACCACCTCGGTCAGCACGACCGGGCCGTCGCGCTGTACGGGCAGGCACTCGCCCGCTACCGCGCGGTGAGCAGCCGCTACTACGAGACGAGGACGCTGACCCGGCTCGGCGAGCTGCACCTGACCGCCGGTGATCCGGCCCTCGCCCGCCGGACCTGGGAGCAGGCGCTGGCCATCCTCGACGAGCTCACCCACCCGGACGCGGACGCGCTTCGTGACCGGCTCGCCGCGCTGCCCGGGTGACTCAGCGCTCCACCGCGCCGGGGTCAGCGTCGAGACGTCGGGTGATCTCGGCCAGCACGGCGTCGGTCTCCGCGCCAGGGCGCAGCAGCATGAAGGCGTGGATCATGTCCGGGTACTCGTGCAGGGTCATCTCCGTGCCGGTCGCCTCGGCGGCGAGCTGGGCCAGGCGACGTGCGTCCGGGGTGAGGATGTCGTTGGTCCCGGCGAAGATCGCGACACGGCCGAGGTTCTCCAGCGGCCCGTTGATGGGGCTCAGCAGTGGCGTGGCGACGTCGGCGCGGCCGGCCCACCACCGCGCGAACCGGCTGAGGTTCTCGGTCGAGGAGATCGGATCGTGGGGTTCGAGCGCCCTGATCTCGGGGTTGGTCAGTGTCGCGTCGAGCCACGGCGACATGAGGACGAGGTCCCTCGGCCGCGGCTGTCCCGGCGGGAGGGACTGGACCAGCGCGAGACCCATGGTCGCGCCGGTGGAGTCACCCATCACCGCGAACGTGTCCGGGTCCGTCCCGTCGCTCAACTGGTCGTAGAGCCGCCGGAGGGTCGGGAAGACGTCGTGATGCGTGTGCCCGGGTGCGAGCGGGAAGTCCGGCACGACGAAGGCGCGTCCGGTGCGGGCGGCCAGCCGGGCGATCAGATCCCAGTGCGCCGGCTGTAGCGGACTGACGTAGCCGCCGCCGTGCAGGTAGAGGACGTGCCCGCGGGCGTCGCCCGTAGCGGGGCGCACCGTGTGCACCGGCCATCCTTCGAACTCGCTCCGCTCGGTCTGAAGCCGTCCCGGCAGGGGTCCGCCGGTGCTGTTTCCGGTCATCGATGCGTTCCTTCGGCTTGCTGTCTGAGGAGGTTTCGAACGGTTCACGTGCTCTGCGGCATCGACGGCTCGAATGCCGGACCGTCCCCGCGCCATCGGTTGCCGTCGCACGAGGGTGGATCCCCCGCTCCGGGCGGATCCACCCTCGGTCCTGCGGATCAGGACACGGCGGAGGCCAGACGCAGTGCGGTGGCGGCGAGCGAGACGACGAGCAGCAGGGCGGGCGGGAGGACCGCCCGGTCGCCGACGCGAAGGTGCGCGGCGATTGCTCCGGCGAAGTAGAGCACCAGGCCGATGCCGGCCGCGACGCCGAGCGGCCACCACGCGAGACCGACAAGCAGCCCCGCAGCGCCCGCGAGTTCGAGGAAGGCGAGCAGCGGGCGCAGCCGCGTGGCCCCGACCCGTTCCAGGGTCTTCATCTGTTGCGGGTCTCGCTTCAGCTTTCCGGCGGCGGACACCGCCAGCAGGGCCGCGAAGGCGATGCTGACAACAAGGGTGGCGACGAACATTCGTGACTCCAGGGGGCAGCGGTACGGCAGGGCGGAGGGACCCTCCCTGTTCCGGAGAGCAATCTCCGGTACACGGTATAACGGAGATCTGTCTCCGGTATTCCGGGTACCATGTCCCCGTGGAGCAGACGACGAGCGAACGCGACGAGGGACGGCGTCCGCGCGCCGAACGCCGGGACAGCATCCGCAATCGCGAGCGGATCATCAGCGCGGCAGAGGCGCTCTTCACCGGCGAGGGCCTCGACGCGCCGATCGACAAGATCGTCACCGCGGCGGGCGTCTCTCCCGGCACGCTCTACCGGCACTTCCCGTCCCGCGTCCAACTCTGGGAGGCGGTCCTCGACCAGCCACTGCACGCCGCGCTGGAGCTGGTCGAACGGGCGCTCGGAAACCCGGACCGATGGGCGGGGGTCGCGGAGTTCGTCATGGCCACGTGCGCGCTGGAGGCGGAGCGCGGCGGCTACCTCAACCTCATGACCACGCGCTTCGACGGCTCCCCCCGGCTGGTGGAGCTGCGTGGGCAGATCCAGCGACGCATCGAGGAGCTCTTCGACCGGGCTCGGGAGGAGGGGGCCGTCCGCCCGGACTTCACCGTCGAGGACCTCATCTTCATCACGCTGTCCAACAGCCGGGTCGCCGAGGTCACCCGAACGGTCGCACCGGGCGCGTGGCGGCGCAACGCGGAGCTCTTCCTCGACAGCATCCGTCCGGAACGCGCCCATCCGCTGACT
Source organism: Micromonospora musae (assembly GCF_003626635.1). Lineage (GTDB taxonomy): Bacteria > Actinomycetota > Actinomycetes > Mycobacteriales > Micromonosporaceae > Micromonospora > Micromonospora musae. Next base: position 411,823 of record NZ_RAZT01000001.1, read on the forward strand.
CAGCCACCCATGAGGCCGAGCCAGGTGGCGCGCGCCATGATGCGACCGCCGGCCGGCCGAATCCGGTCGGCCGCGGCCGAGAAGAGCGCGAAGTAACCACGCCAGCCCGCACTACTTCCTCCATTCGCCCCGTGTCCGGCGAACAGGCGATTACCGTACGTAAGCGTGACCACCATTCGGGTTACCTCCGTGGCGCTCGGCGCCATTCTGGCCCTGCCCGCCGTCGCGATCGCGCCACCGGCGCGGACGACCGCCGCACCGCCCGTGCCCTGTCCGGCGGTGAAGCCACCGACACCGGCGCCGGCTCTCCCGTCTCCGCCGCCGGTTGACCCCGCGCGGCGAGCGGTCGGCGGTGCGGCCCTCGCGACGGCCGGGCTCGCGATCGCGCCCGGCGCGCCGAAGCCGCCCGCGGTGACCGCCACCTCGTGGCTCGTGGCGGACCTGAAGACCGGCGAGGTGCTGGGCGGCTGCGGGCCGCACGAGCACCGGACGCCGGCCAGCGTGCAGAAACTGCTGCTGGCCGCCGCGCTGATGCCCCGGCTCGACCCGAGCCAGGAGGTGGAGGTGGCGCGGTCGGACCTGCGCGACCTCGATCCGGAGAGCTCGCTGATGGGGGTACGGGCCGGCGGCCGGTACGCGGTCGAGGACCTGTGGCTGGGGCTGCTGCTCTGCTCGGGCAACGACGCAGCCAACGTGCTCGCCCGCCTCGGCGGCGGCAGCACCGGCCGGCAGGGCGGCGTCGACGCGATGAACGAGGAGGCCCGGCGGCTGCGGGCGTACCAGACCCACGCGGTGACGCCCTCGGGCCTCGACGGCCCCGGCCAGTACACCAGCGCGTACGACCTCGCGTTGATCGCGCGGGCCACCTTCGCCCGCGACGACTTCCGCCGCTACGTGGCGACCCCGGTGGCGCGGATACCGGCCCGCCCCGGCAGCCCGGCGTTCGAGATCACGCACGACAACACCCTGCTCGGCAACTACCCGGGCACGCTCGGAGGCAAGACCGGCTTCACCGACCTGGCCCGGCAGACGTACGTCGGGGTGGCCGAACGCGACGGCCGGCGGCTCGCGGTCACCCTGCTCGGCGCGGAGACCGCCCCGCTGGGCAGTCTGGGCGAGTCGGCGGCGCTGCTCAACTGGGGGTTCGCACTTGCGCGCGGCGCCTCCGTCGGTCACCTCGTGGCACCCGAGGAGAAGAAGTACGACCAGCCCGTGGTGCCGGTCAAGGGTGAGCGCGAGGAGGAGGCGGCCGAGAGCACCTCGCTGCTGCTGCCCGTCGGGCTCGGTCTCGGCGGGGTCTTCGTCCTGACCCTCGCCCTCGTGGTGATCCCGTGGCGACGCCGGAGCAACCGATCGAAGTCCGATCGGCCCTGACGAGGACGCCGCCTACGGAGTGCGCCGCCACGGCCACCGGGGGCGGGGTGTGCACGGCGACCCGGGCATGTGAGGATCCGCGCATGCGTGCGGTGATCTTCGACGAGTTCGGTGCCCGGCCCGAGGTCCGCGAGGTTCCCGACCCGACGCCGCCGCCCGGGGGCGTGGTCATCCGGGTCGAGGCGACCGGGCTGTGCCGCAGCGACTGGCACGGCTGGCAGGGGCACGACCCCGACATCCGCGCGCCGCACGTGCCCGGCCACGAATTCGCCGGCGTCGTCGCGGCCGTCGGCGAGGGGGTACGCGGGTGGCGGCGCGGCGACCGGGTCACCGCGCCGTTCGTCTGCGCGTGCGGGCAGTGCCCGGCCTGCCTCGCCGGTGACCAGCAGGTGTGCGAGCGGCAGACCCAGCCGGGCTTCACGCACTGGGGGTCGTTCGCCGAGTACGTGGCGGTGCACCACGCGAACGTCAACCTGGTCCGGCTCCCCGACGACCTGGGTTACCCGGCCGCGGCGGCGCTGGGTTGCCGCTTCGCCACCGCGTTCCGGGCGGTGGTCGCCCAGGGGCGGGTCGCCACCGGCGAGTGGGTGGCCGTGCACGGCTGCGGCGGCGTCGGTCTCTCCGCGGTGATGATCGCGGCGGCGTGCGGCGCTCGGGTGGTGGCCGTGGACGTCTCCCCCGCCGCGCTGGAGTCGGCCCGCCGCTTCGGGGCCGCGGTCGGCGTGGACGCGAGCGCCTTCACCGGCCCGGGCGAGGTGGCCGCGGCCGTCCGCGAGGCGACCGGCGGCGGCGCTCATCTCTCGCTGGACGCGCTGGGCGCTCAGGCGACCTGCGTCGCCTCGATCGAGGGCCTCCGGCGGCGCGGGCGGCACGTGCAGGTCGGTCTCCTGCCGGCCGCGCAGGGGCGTCCGGCGGTGCCGATGGAGCTGGTGATCGCGTACGAGCTGGAGCTGCGCGGCAGTCACGGCATGGCGGCGCACGCCTATCCGGAGCTGCTGCGGATGGTCGAGGCCGGGGTGCTGCGCCCCGCCGACCTGGTCACCCGCACCATCGGCCTCGACGAGGTGCCCGAGGCGCTGACCACCATGGACGGACCCGGCTTCGGCGGGATGTGTCTCGTCCGGCCCTGGTGACCCGACCGGCGGCTCGCGCTTCCGGGCCGCACCGCCAGTCCGGCTGCCGGTTCCGTGCTTCGGCGTCGGACTTCACGCCGATTGCGGAGTCGGCCCGGTGTAGCCACTGCTCCAGCGGAACCGGTTGCTCGGCTGGGCGTACTCCTCGACGACGTGTGCGACCCAGCCCGCGGTACGCGCGATGGCGAAGATCACCTCGGCCGCGCCGGGTCCCATGCCGCTCGCGTGTGCCAGCACGGCCACGGCGAAGTCGATGTTGGGCCGGCTGCCCCGCCGCAGCGCCGTCGCGATCAGCTCGTCCACGGTGCGACGCAACCCGTCGGGCAGCGGGAGCGGCGCGACCAGGTCGAGGAGGGCGGCCGCGCGGGGGTCGCCGTCCGGGTAGCGCGGATGCCCGAATCCGGGCAGGCCACCGCCGCGCAGCGATTCGGCGATCGCGGCCGCCGTCCCGTCCCGCACGGCGGACTCGATCATCCGGTGGACCGTGCCGCCGACGGCGCCGTGCATCGGCCCGTCGAGCGCGCCCAGACCGGCCAGTACCGCGGCGTACGGGTTCGCCCGGGTCGATGCCGCGACCCGTACCGCGATGGTCGAGGCGGCCAGGTCGTGGTCGGCGAGCAGGACGAGGGCGGCGTTGAGTGCCCGCAGACCCTCCACGGTCGCCGGCTCGCGGGTCAGCCGGGGCCAGAGGCGGGCCGCCAGGCTGTGGTCGTCGGCGATCGCGCTCCCCGCAAGGGGCAGCGCGTCGACCATGGTGGCCAGCAGGACGGGCCCGATCGCGACCACGGTGGCCGGCGCCAGGTCGAAGCGGAGCGGATCGAGCGCGGCCGCGAGGGCGACGACCACCGGAAGCCGGTCGAAGGTTCGGGCGTGGGCCGGCAGGTGGGCGGCGGCTCGTCTCGCCCCGTCGACGGTCTCGGCGGGGCCCGCGAAGCGCTCCGCCCGCCGCTGCCCCGTCCAGAGCCATCGGGCGACCTCTTCGAAGGGGGTGACCGGGGCGAGCTTCGCGGCGTCGAGTCCCCGGTAGTGCAGCCGCCCGTAGGCGATCAGTGTGGTGGCGGTCCGCATCGTCGCGGCGGTGTCCCGCTCCGGCCGCGTCCCCTGGGTACGGGCGGCCAACCGTTCGACGTCGGCCAGTCGGAAGCGGCTGGTCCGCTCGCCGGGAACCTTGACCCGGGCGAGCAGCCCTCGGCTGACGTACGCGTAGACGGTCTCGGGTTTGATGCGCAGCCGGTGGGCCACCTCGGCGGTCGTCAGCAGCTGCTCCTCGGACATGTGGCCATGCTCTCATGTTGACTGGATCAATGTTGACCAGGCTGTCCGGCGAACGTGAGGCTGCCCGCATGGCTGACACCACCACAGTTCCCCGGGGCCTCGCCGGCGTCGTCGTCACCGACACCACGATCGGCCGCGTCCGTGGCCGCGAGGGCTTCTACCACTACCGGCAGTACTCGGCGATCGACCTCGCCGAGCGCCGCACGCTCGAGGACGTCTGGGCGCTGCTGATCGACGGCGCCCTGCCGACCGAACCGAAGGCCCTGCATCGGGAGATCGCACCGCTGCGCCACATACCGCCGGCGGTCGCCGCCGCGCTGCCCGGCATCGCCGCGGCCTCCTCGTCGCCGGACCCCATGGGTGGGTTGCGTGCCGCGCTGGCGGTCGCCGGGCTCACCGCCGGCGCCCGCCCGCTCTACGACACCTCGCCGGCCGACCGCCGGGCGCAGGCCATGGCGCTCTGCGCGCTCACCCCCAGCCTGCTCGCGGCGCTGTACCGGCTGCGGGCCGGCCTGGAGCCGCTCGCGCCCCGCGACGACCTGCCGCACGCGGCCAACTACCTGTACATGATCACGGGTGAGGAGCCGTCCGAGCCGCAGGCGCGCGCCATCGAGCGTTACCTCATCGCGACCGTGGACCACGGCTTCAACGCGTCGACGTTCACGGCTCGCGTGATCGCCTCCACCGGCGCCGACCTCTACGCCTGCATCGGCGGCGCCCTCGGCGCGCTCTCCGGCCCCCTGCACGGTGGCGCCCCCAGCCGGGCCCTCGACACCCTCGACGCCATCGGCTCCGTCGATCGAGCCGACGCCTGGCTGCGCGCCCGCATCCTCGGCGGCGAGCGGATCATGGGGTTCGGGCACCCGATCTACCGCACGGAGGACCCCCGGTCACGCATGCTGAAGGGGATCGCCCGGGACCTCGGCGGGGAACTGGTGGACTTCGCGGTGGCCGTCGAGGAGCGGGTGCTGTCGCTGCTGGCCGAACTCAAGCCCGGCCGGGAGCTGCACACCAACGTCGAGTACTACGCGGGTGTCGTCATGCACCTGTGCGGGTTGCCCCGGGAGATGTTCACGCCGACCTTCGCGACCAGCCGGGTCATCGGGTGGTGCGCGAACGTGCTGGAGCAGGCGGAGGACTCGAAGATCATTCGGCCGGACTCGCGGTACGTGGGGCCGCAGGCGCCGCAGCCCCTGCCCTGATCAGCACCGCCGCACGGTCTCGGCGACCGACCGGTGGAGTTCCAGTTAGCGACCGCGCGGCCCGGCTCGCTCCAGTAGTTTCGGATTGGGCCGGCCGCGGGCTCCCGCCCGCTGCCGTCACCTTCGCGGCGGCCCGGCCGCCTGCCGAGCATCGGTGAGATCCGGGTTGTCACAGGAGCGGGACACGGGGGCGTCGACATGGGGCACAAACACGCCGGAGCGACCGAGGCGGCGCAGGGTATCCGGCACGGCGGACACGTCTACATGCAGACGAACGAGACGCGCAACGCCATCATCCACTACCTACGCTCCGCGGACGGCATGATCACCGAGGTGGAGCGTGTCCCCACGGGCGGCGCCGGCTCCGGCACCTTCAAGCCGATCAGTGGCCAGGAGAGCGCGCCGAACGCGTTCGAGGGCGCCGGTAGCGTCCTGCTCACGCCGGATCGGCGATTCCTCTTCACCACGAACGGTGGCGACAACACCGTCTCCAGCTTCAGCGTCGGCAGCGACGGCCGGCTCACGCTGGTGGATCTCACGCCGACCGGAAACCCGGTCACCGGCCGGAGCGGCACGGCCAAGTCCCTGGCGTACGCGCCGTCGATCGGCACGCTCATCGTGCTGCACTCGTTCGGGCCGGACCACGTGCGCCTGATGTCGGTCGACGGTGCCGGAAAACTCACCCTGCGGCTGGACCGGTACACGGTGAACACACCGGACAAGCCGAACCGGGTCGCCACCATGGCGACGCTCTCGCCGGATCAGCGGTTCCTCTTCGTCGGCACCACGTTCGACCAGCCGCCCACCGCGAACCCGGACGGGTCGGCGATTCTCTGGGTTCCCGGGCCCGACGGCAAGCCGAAGTCGATCGCGTCGAACGAGCCCGATCCCGACGGTCTCATCGTCTTCCCCGTGTCGCCGGACGCCACCCTCGGCCGGCCGTCGTTCTACGACGCGAACGGCGGCTCCCCGTTCTTCATCGTCTTCCTGCACAACCAGCCGGACACCTTCGTCATCGGGTACGCGGTGGGCGACGGCATCGCGAAGGGCACCATCGACGGCGACGGCCGGGTCGACATCGGCCGGCCCGTGCAGATCGACACGAGCGCCGGCAAGCCCTCCGAGCTGTGCTGGTTGTCGATCTCCCCCGATGACCGGTGGGCGTTCGCCACGAACTTCGGATACAGCGGCATCAGCAGTTTCCGCGTCGACGGGCCGGAGCCGGTGGTGGCCCAGGATCCCGCCTGTCCGAGGGTCCCGGGAGACGGCAGCTTCAGAGCACTCAACGGCACGGTCAGCAGCGGCCCGAGTTGCAGCTGGCTGACCCCGGACGGGGCGTACCTCTACCAGATCTACGGGAACGCCTCCAAGCTCATGGGATACGCCGTCCAGCCGGACGGGTCACTCGAGGAGTTGACCAGCGCGGCGATCCCCTACAACAGCCCGCAGGGCCTGGCCGGCGCCTGACCCGCCGGCACGGATGCCCGTTGCGCCCTCTTTAGTTGGTATGTCCAAAAAATAGCTTCCGTCCGCCTATCGTGGGCTGCGGACGCCGGACGCGTCCGCCTCTCATCGAGTTCGGGCGACGTCAGGGGACGAGACCATGCATCTCACGCCGAGAGAGATGGAGAAGCTGCTCATCCTCTCCCTGGCCCAGATCGCCGCGGCGCGCAAGGACCGCGGGATCAAGCTGAACTATCCCGAGGCGGTGGCCGTGGTCTCCGCGACCGCGCTGGAGGGGGCGCGGGAGGGGAAGTCGGTCGAGGAGGTGATGCATGACGCGAGTCATGTCCTCACCCGGGGCGACGTGATGGACGGGGTCGCGGAGATGGTGCCGATGGTCCAGGTCGAGGCGGTCTTCACCGACGGCAGTCGGCTCGTCACCGTGCACGCACCGATCCAGTAGCCACCGGCACGGGTCAGCGAGAGGAGGGCGAGGCAGCGGATGACGAAGGACTTCAGCCGGCACCCCGGGCCGACAGCCAAGCACCGGTGGCCCATCGGCGGCTACATCCTGGCGGACGAGCCGCTGGAGTTGAACGCCGGCCGGCCGACGCTCCGGATCGAGGTAAGCAACACCGGAGATCGGCCGATCCAGGTCGGCTCGCACTTCCACTTCTTCGAGGCGAACCGGAGCCTGGAGTTCGATCGGGAGGCGACCTTCGGTTGGCGGCTGGACATCCCGGCAGCCACCTCGATCCGCTTCGAGCCGGGCGACCGCAAGACGGTCCAGCTCGTGCCGTACGCCGGCCGGCAGCGGGTGTACGGATTCAACGGCCTGGTCAACGGGTGGACCGGTACCGGACCCACCCCGGGCTACCAGCCGGACCGGCCGGAGGCCTTCCAGCGAGCCCGCAGCCGAGGCTTCCGCTCCACCTCGGACGATCGCACCGCCACGTAGACCCAACCGGACCACGGGGCCGCCGATCGCGGCCGGGAGCAGAGTATGAGTCAGATTTCCCGGCAGGAGTATGCCGGACTGTACGGCCCGACCACCGGCGACAAGATCCGGCTGGGCGACACGGAGCTCTACATCGAGATCGAGCGCGACCTGCGGACCCTCGGCGACGAGGCGCTCTACGGCGGCGGGAAGACCCTGCGCGACGGGATGGGGGCCAGCGCCGAGTTCACCAGCGCGAACGGCGTCGTCGACCTGGTCATCACCAACGTGACCATCCTGGACGCGCTGCTGGGCGTGGTGAAGGCCGACGTGGGGATCAAGGACGGTCGGATCGCCGGCGTCGGCAAGGCCGGCAACCCGGACACGATGGCGGGAGTCACCCCGGAGTTGGTGGTCGGTCCGGGCACCGACGCGATCTCCGGCGAGCACCTCATCCTGACCGCTGGTGGCATCGACACGCACGTGCACCTGGTCGCACCACAGCAGGCGTACGCGGCGTTGAGCAACGGCATCACCACCATCTGGGGCGGTGGCACCGGCCCGAGCGACAGCTCCAACGGGGTGAACAGCACCCCGGGACCGTGGAACCTGCACGCCATGATGCGCGCCTTCGAGGGCATCCCGATCAACATCGGACTAATCGCGAAGGGCAACAGCTCGGGGCTCGGCCCCCTGGAGGAGCAGGCGCTCGCCGGAGCGGCGGGGTTCAAGCTGCACGAGGACTGGGGCGCGACGCCACAGGCGATCCGGTCGGTGCTGACCGCGGCGGAGCGGTACGACATCCAGGTGGCGGTGCACACCGACACGCTCAACGAGAGCGGCTACATCGAGGACAGCATCGCCGCGTTCGAGGGCCGCACCATCCACACGTACCACACCGAGGGCTCGGGTGGCGGCCACGCGCCAGACATCATCAAGGTGGCCGGCGAGATCAACTGCCTGCCGAGCTCCACCACACCCACCAATCCGTACGGGGTCAACAGCCAGGCCGAGCTGTTCGACATGATCATGGTGGCGCACAACTTCAGTCCGAAGGTGCCGTCGGACGTGGCATTCGTGGAGAGCCGGGTCCGCGCGGAGACCATCGCGGCCGAGGACGTCCTGCACGATCTCGGCGTCATCTCGATGATGTCGAGCGACTCGCAGGCGATGGGCCGGATCGGCGAGAACTGGATCCGGGTGATGCAGCTGGCCAGCGTGATGAAGGCGGCCCGGGGCAGCCTGCCCGAGGACGCCGCCGGCAACGACAACTTCCGGGTGCTGCGCTACATCGCGAAGATAACCATCAACCCCGCGATCACCCAGGGCATCTCCCATCTGCTCGGCTCGGTCGAGCCGGGCAAGCTGGCCGACCTGGTGCTCTGGGAGCCGGCCTTCTTCGGGGCCAAACCCAAGATGGTGATCAAGAACGGCATGATCCTCTGGTCGATCATGGGCGACCCGAACGCGTCCGTACCCACCCCGCAACCGGTGCTCTACCGGCCGATGTTCGGCGCGCATGGCACGGCGCTGAGTGAGAGCTGCGTGACCTTCATGTCGCAGGCCGGCTGCGCCGCCGGTGTCGCGGAGAAGCTGGGCCTGCGCCGGCGGGTCCTGCCGGTACGCGGGACCCGGGGGCTGACCAAGCGCCACATGGTGCGCAACGACGTGTTGCCGCACATCGAGGTCGATCCGGAGACCTTCGCGGTGAAGGTCGACGGCGTGCACGCCACCGTGCCGCCGGCCAGAACCCTTCCCCTGGCCCAGCTCTACTTCTTCAGCTGACCGCCCCCCCCCTCGGCGGCCCCACCACCCCACCAACCAGCAATCCGGAGCGAAGGACGACGAGATGCTTGTCGAATCGGTACTCGGCAACGTGGACGAGCCGACCTGGGCGGCCCGGCTCGACGCGGCCGAGGTGGATCGCCTGCTGCTCGATCAGTGGGAGGCGCAGAAGAACCGGCTGCGCAAGCACACCCGCGACGGTGTCGAGGTGGCGCTGTCGCTGGGTCGGGGGAACCGGCTGCGCGACGGCGATGTCCTGTACTGGGACGAGCGTTCGACCCGGGCGATCGTGGCGCAGGTGCAGCTGGGTGAGGTGATGGTCGTGGACCTGTCCCGGCTGGCGAAGGAGCCGGTCGAGGTGGGTCTGCGGTCGGCGGTCGAGCTCGGGCACGCCATCGGCAACCAGCACTGGCCGGCGGTGGTGAAGGGCACCCGGATGTACGTCCCACTCACCGTCGACCGCAAGGTGATGGATTCGGTGATGCGAACGCACGACCTGAGCGGGATCTCCCACAGCTTCGTGCCCGGCACCGAAGTCATCGCGTACCTCGCGCCGCACGAGTCCCGCCGGCTCTTCGGCGGCGCCGACTCGACGCCGCATTCGCACCTGCCCCAGCCCGTCGACTGATGACCCGGTCGCTACCGACGATCCCGGCCGCGCTGCGGCTGCTGCAGTTCGGGGACTCGATGTTCCCGGTCGGCGCGTTCGCGTTCTCCAGTGGACTGGAGATGGCGGTGCAGGCGGGGGTGGTCCGCGACCGGGCCGAGCTGGCGGAGTTCGTCCGGACCGTGACCCACGTGGCGGCCACCGGGGACGGGGTGGCGCTGCTGCACGGGCATCGCGGCGCCGTCGCCGGCGACCTGGACCGGATACGCCGGGCCGACGAGGCCGTCCACCTCCGCAAGCTCTCCGAGGAGGCTCGGACGATGAGCCTGCGGATGGGACGGAAGCTGGCCGAGGCGTCGGGGCGGGTCGTCGGCGACTCGATGCTGGACAAGCGGTTCCGGGACGCCGAGCCGGACGGCGTCCCGGTCACCTATCCGGTCGCGCTCGGGGCGCTCTTCGCCGGCCTCGGGCTCGGCGAGGAGGAGGCCTTCGCCGTTCACCAGTACGGCGTCGCGGCCACGCTGCTCGGCGCCGCGCTGCGGCTGATGCGGATCGGTCACCTGGACACCCAGGCGATCCTCTACGAGGTGAACGGGACGGCCGCCGAGGAGTACCAACGGGTGACGATCGCCGATCTGGACGACATGGCCGCCTTCGCGCCGATGGTCGACGTGCTGGCCGCGGCCCACGTCCACGCACACGTCCGCATGTTCATGAACTGACAACACGGTTTCGGGAGTGGCTATGAAGACAGTCAGTCGCATCGGCGTCGGCGGCCCGGTGGGCAGCGGCAAGACGGCGATCATCGAAGCGGTGGTGCCCCGGCTGGTGGAGAGCGGGCTGCGGGTGCTCGTGGTCACCAACGACGTGGTCACCACGGAGGACGCCAAGCATGTCCGGCGGGCGCTGACCGGGGTGCTGGTGGAGGAGCGGATCGTCGGCGTGGAGACCGGCGCCTGCCCGCACACGGCGGTACGCGAGGACCCGAGCATGAACCTCGCCGCGGTGGAGGACATGGAGGCCCGGTTCCCCGACAGCGATCTGGTGCTGATCGAGAGCGGTGGGGACAACCTGACCCTCACCTTCAGCCCCGCCCTGGTCGACTACTTCATCTACGTGATCGACGTGGCGGCCGGCGACAAGATCCCGCGCAAGAACGGTCCGGGGATCTCACAGTCGGACATCCTGGTCATCAACAAGATCGATCTGGCTCCGTACGTCGACGCCGACCTCGACGTGATGTCGGCCGACGCCACCCGGATGCGCGGCGGTAAACCGTTCGTCTTCACCAACTGCAAGACCGGCGCGGGGATTGACGAGCTGATCTCGCTCATCCGGTACCACGCCCTGTTCGACCTGTCGCAGCCGGCCGGTCCCGGCGAGCCGCTCGCCGGTGGTCAGGAGGAGGCGCGGCGGGTGCCGGCGTGACCGACCTGGACGGCGCGCCGGAGCTGGCCCCGTACCGCGACGAGCCGGCCCAGCTACCCGGCGGCGCGCCGGGCAAGGTCGGCCTGCTCCGGCTCGCGTTCGAGCGGCGTGCCGAGCGAACCGTCCTGACCGACCTGTTCCGTCAGGCGCCTCTGCTCGCGCAGCGCGCGCTCTACTGGGACGCGGCGATGCCCGAGATGGCCTGCCTGTTCATCATCTCCACCTCCGGCGGGATCCTTCAGGGTGACCGGTACCGGATCGACGTCTCGCTCGGCGAGGGCGCGCGGGCCCACCTGACCACCCAGGCGGCGAACAAGATCCAGGAGATGGACGCGAACTACGCCACCCAGTTCCAGCGGATCAGCCTCGCCGAGGACGCGTACCTGGAGTACCTGCCGGAGCCGACGATCCCGTACCGGCACAGCCGGTTCGTCTCGGACACGGCAGTCACGCTGCCGCAATCCGCGACCGTGCTCTACGCGGAGATCCTGCTGCCCGGCCGCAAGCACCACCGGGACGGGGAGATCTTCCAGTACGACCTCTTCTCCTGCGCCGTCCGGGCCGCCCGCCCGGGTGGACGGAACCTCTTCGTGGAGAAGTATGTGATCGAGCCGGCCCGGTTCGGCGTCGACCGCCGGGGCGTGCTCGACTCCTTCCACGTCTTCGGCAACGTCCTGTTGCTGACCTCGCCCGAGCGGGCCCGCCGCGTCGCGGATCAGACGCCACCCACCTGGGACGACGACCTCCCGATCGTCGCGGGGGTCAGCCTGCTGCCGAACGACGCTGGGCTGAGCTACAAGGTTCTCGGGCGGGAGACCGAACCTGTCCGGACCCTGATCCAGCAGTTCTGCACGGTGGCGCGGGCCGCGGCGGTGGGCCGGGCAGCGTCGTCGGCGTTCGCCTGGCGGTGACGCCGCTCGCCCGGGGCGTGTGTCGAAGTCCTCGGTCGAGCCGAGGCGGAGTCCAGGCGGCGGTCCGGCAAGGCGGGGATTCGTTCGGATACCGGTGTTGTATCCGGACGAAGCGCCGACGCCGCCGGTCGTCGTCTGGGCCCGCCGCAGGCCGGCCAGGGACTTTGACACATGCCCTAGCGCGGGAGACGCGCGGAGACGGCGATGACGAGCAGGAGCGGGACGATCAGCAGCGCCGGCGCGAACGCGGTCAGGTGCAGGGCGGCGAGCGCTCCGACGGCAGCGCCGGCCATGAGGGCCAGCAGGACCTGCGCCTTCGGCCGCAGCGTGTGCCACGGGCTGCGCGCGGCGACACCGCCGATCAGGCTGGTCAGGGTGCCGGTGAGGTACGTGGAGGAGAGACCGGGTACGCCGAACCGCTGGATGGCGCTGCTCTGCACGCCGAGCGCCGCCGCCGACAGCATCAGCAGCACGAGGTCGACGCGCTCCGAGTGCTCGGGGAGGTTGAGCTCCCAGACGACGACGAAGACGACGAAGACCAGTAGTTCGAGGGTGAGCGCCCGGTTGACCTGTCGTGGCCAGACCGGGTCGTCTGGTTGGGCCGAGCCGGCGAGGCGGGCGCCCGCGAGGACGCCGACGATGAAGCTCAGAATGGCGCAGCCGGAGGTGACGGCGAGTTCGGCGTCGCCCCGGCCGGCCGAGAGGCCCAGCAGCACCATGTTGCCGGTCATGACGCTGGAGAACGCGCCGCCGAGGGAGAGGAAGCCGACGGCGTCGGCGCTGCCGGTCAGGAAGGTGAGTACGACGACGAGGGCGTGCCGTCGCCGCAGGAGGTCCCCGGGCGCCGCGGTGGCGACGCGGGAGCCGTTGACGTCTTGCTCTGTTCTCGACACTGTCGGCCGCCCTTCACAGATTGTTCTTCGTATACACTCGCCGTGACGTTGATGAGAGGCGGTCGGCTTGACTGGAGACCTGCGGGGCAAGCTCGGTGCTCAACACCTGCCGCTACGCGACCAGGTCCTCGTCGCCCTGCGGACCGCGATCATCAACGGCGACTACCTTCCCGGTGAACGGCTCACCGAGGACCGGTTGGCCGAGGACTTCGGCGTCTCCCGCAACCCGGTCCGGGAGGCGTTGCGCGTCGCGGAGGCCGAGGGGTTCGTCGTGATCCTGCCCCGACGCGGGGCGGTGGTCGCCTCCCCCAGCAGCGGGACGGTCGCGGACATGTTCGCCGTCCGCGAGCGCCTGGAGGCGCTGGCCGCCCGGCTGGCGGCCGAACGGGCCACCGCGGCGGACGTGGCCGCCCTCCGGGAGCTGCTCGACCAGGGCCACGAGGCGACCGAACGGCACGACCTGCGCCGGGTCGCCGAGTTGAACAGCGCCCTGCACCTGCGGATCCTCCAGATCAGCGGCAACCCCTGGCTGTCGTCGATCACCAAGGCGCTGTACCTCCATGTGCAGTGGGTCTTCCGGCTGGGTGCCGCGGAGCGGGCCCCGCACTCGTGGGCCGAGCACATCCAGCTGGTCGACGCGATCGAGTCCGGCGACGGGGATCGGGCCGAGCTGGCCGCCCTCGCCCACCTCGGCGCCGCCTACGTGGCGGCGCACGAGAACGCCGAGGGCGGCTACCAGGCCCGCTGACCATCACCGCCCGCAGGCGTAGCCCTGCATGCCGCGCGGGTTCGCGCCCGCCGCGAGGACGCCGGTGTCCGGGTCACGGGTCACCGCGCAGAGCCGCCCCAGGCTCCACGGGTCGGAGAGCCGCACCTCGTGCCCGTACCCCCGCAGCGTCGCCAGCGTCTCCTCGTCGAGGCGGTCCTCCACCACCAGCACGCCGGGCTCGGTTCCGCGCGGATAGAACGACGCGGGAATGCTCGTCGTGTGCCAGGCGGGCGCGTCGATCGCCTCCTGCAGCGACGCACCGCCGGCGAGGTGACGCAGCAGGAAGAGCAGCTGCCACTGGTCCTGCTGGTCCCCGCCGGGCGTGCCGCACGCCATGACCGGCGCGCCGTCGCGGTACACGAGGGTCGGGCTCAACGTGGTACGCGGACGGCGTCCCGGAGCGAGCGACGAGGCGAGCCCCTCCTCGAGCCAGAACATCTGGAGGCGGCTGCCGAGGGGGAAGCCGAGCTCCGGAATGGTCGGTGAGCTCTGCAACCAACCACCGCTCGGCGTCGCGGAGATCATGTTGCCCCAGCGGTCGACCACGTCGACGTGGCAGGTGTCGCCCCGGGTGACACCGTCCGACTTGACCGTCGGCTCACCCGTCGTGGCGTCGGTCGCGTCCACCAGCGGCCCGGCACCCCGTCGGGCGTGACCCGACAGCCGCGGCTCGGCCCCGTCCGGACGTCCCGGCCGCAGCTCGGTCGACGCGCGCTGCCCGATCAGGGCGGCCCGCTCCCGGGCGTACTCCCGGGACAGGAGCGTCTTCGCGGGCACGTCGCCGCTGTCGCCGTACCACGCCTCCCGGTCGGCGAAGGCGAGCTTGAGCGCCTCCGCCTGGGCGTGGATGCCGGCCGCGGTCGACGGGTCGTACGCCTGCGGTTCGTCGAGCGCGTCGAGGATCGACAGGGTCTGCAGCAGGACCGGGCCCTGGCCCCAGAAGCCGGTCTTCGCCACCGTGTGGCCGTGCCAGTCGAGGGTGACCGGCTCCTCCCAGGTCGCCGAGTACGCGGCCAGGTCCGCCCCGGTCACCAGACCGGCGTGGGGAGCGCCGCTGGAGTCCTGGAACGGCTGCCGGCTGAAGGCGTCGACGGCTTCGGCGACGAATCCCTCCCGCCAGGCCCGGCGCGCGGCCTCGATCTGCGCCTCCCGGTCCGAGCCGGCCGCCGCGGCGGCGTCGAGCAGCCCGCGCAGCGTCCGGGCGTACGCCGGGTTGGTGAAGAGCTCGCCCGCGGCCGGCGGCCGGCCCTCCCGCAGCCAGAGCTGCGCGGAGGTGGGCCAGTGCTCCTCGAAGAGCTTCCGCACGGCCGCCACGGTGTCGCCGACCCGGGCGACGAGCGGGTGGCCGGCGGTGGCGTAGCCGATCGCCGGGTCCAGCACCTCCGCCAGCGGGAGCGTGCCGTGGTCACGCAGCAGCAGGAGCCAGGCGTCCACGGCGCCGGGCACGGCCGCGGCGAGCGGGCCGGAGCCGGGGATGAGCTCCATCCCCAGGGACCGGAAGTGCGCGATGGTCGCGCCGGCCGGGGCGGGCCCCTGCCCGCACAGCACCTTCGGCGTGGGGTCCTGGGCCGTCGCCACGATGGCGGGCACCTCGCCGCCCGGCCCGTTCAGGTGGGGTTCCACGAGGTGCAGGACGAACCCGGCGGTGACCGCGGCGTCGAAGGCGTTGCCGCCGCGTTCGAGGATTCCCATGGCCGCCTGGCTGGCGAGCCAGTGCGTCGAGGAGACCATCCCGAAGGTCCCCTGCAGCGTGGGTCTGGTGGTGAACGTCATGACAGGACCTCACTCGAATCTGCGGCGCGGACGTCTGGTCGGGTGCCGTCCGGTTGGACCAGGTGGCACGCGGCCATGCCGCCGCCGTACTCGACCTGCGCGGGCGTCTCGCTCGCGCACCGGTCGAACGCTAGCGGGCACCGGGTGCGGAAGCGGCAGCCGGAGGGCGGATCCAGCGCGGACGGCAGGTCGTCACCGAGCAGCACCGGCTGGCGCTGCCGCTGACGCACCGGATCGGCCAGCGGGGCGGCGGCCAGCAGTGCCTGGGTGTACGGGTGGGCGGGTCGGGTGAAGATCTGCTCGCGGGAGCCCTGCTCGACGAGCTGGCCGAGGTACATGACGGCGATGTCGTCCGCGAGGTACTCGACGGCGGAGAGGTCGTGGGTGATGAAGAGGCAGGCGAAGCCGATGTCCCGCTGCAGATCGGCGAGGAGGTTGAGCACGGACGCCTGCACGGAGACGTCGAGCGCGCTCGTGGGTTCGTCCGCGATGAGCAGGTTCGGCTCGGAGATCAACGCCCGGGCGATGCTGACCCGCTGGCGTTGGCCGCCGGAGAGCTCGTGCGGGTACCGGCGGGCCACCTCGGCGCGCAGGCCCACCCGGCCCAGCTCGGCGGCGACGCGGGCCTGCCGGTCTCGTCCCGACAGCCGCCGACCGGAGAGCCGCAGCGGCTCGGCCACGATGTCGCCGACCAGCATCCGTGGGTCCAGCGATCCGGCGGGATCCTGGAAGACGATCGACACGTCGCTGCGGTGCCGGCGCAGCTGCCGCCGGGTCAGGTGGGTGACGTCCGTTCCGGCGATCCGCACCGTGCCCGCCGTCGGCTCCACGAGCCGCACCACACAGCGGCCCACCGTCGACTTCCCGGATCCGCTCTCCCCCACCAGCGCCGTGACCCGGCCGCGCGGAATGCGCAGCGACACGCCGTCCACCGCGCGTACGGGGCCGAAGTGCATGACGAGGTCGTCCAGCTCGAGGGCGTTCGGTTGCGGCGTCATGCGCTCGCCTCCTCCGGCTGTGTCCGCGGTATCGGGCAGGGGTGCCAGCACGCCGCGAGGTGGTCCGTGGCCGCGGCGACCGCGTCGAGGGGCGGTGCGGCGTCGCGGCACCGCGCGTCCGCCGCCGGGCAGCGGTCGGCGAAGGTGCAGGCGTCGGGCTGGGTCGACAGGACGGGGACCAGGCCGGGGATCTCCTGCAGGCGTTGGGTGCCGGCGTGCACACCGGGCGTCGGCGACGCCGACAGGAGTCCCGCCGTGTAGCGGTGGTGGGGATGCGCGAACAGGTCGGTGACCTGTGCCCGCTCCACCACCCGGCCCGCGTACATGACGACGACGCGGTCCGCGACGTCGGCGATCACCCCGAGGTCGTGCGTGATGATGAGGATGCTCGTGCCGAGCCGGTCACGCAGGTCCCGCAGCACCTGGAGGATGCCGGCCTGCACGGTGACGTCGAGCGCGGTGGTGGGCTCGTCGGCCACCAGCACCTTCGGGCCGCAGGCCACCGCCATCGCGATCATCACGCGTTGGCGCATCCCGCCGGAGAGTTGGTGCGGGTAGTTGTCGACCCGGGTCGCCGGCGACGGGATGCCGACCAGGGTCAGCAGCTCGACGGCGCGGGCCCGGGCGGCGCGGCGGGACATCCGTTCGTGGACCTGGAGGACCTCGGTGATCTGCCGACCCACGGTCAGCACGGGGTTCAACGAGCTCATCGGCTCCTGGAAGATGTACGCGATCTCCTTGCCACGTACCCGACGCAGCACGGAGTCGCGGGCCCCGACGAGCTCGGTGCCCTGCAGCCGGATCGAGCCGCTGATCCGGGCGCTCTCGGGGAGCAGGCCGGCGATGCTCATCGCCGTGACGCTCTTTCCGCACCCCGATTCGCCCACCATGCCGACGATCTCCCCTGGGGCGAGGTCCAGGCTCACCCGGTCGACCGCCGAGACGATCCCGCCCTCGGTGCGGAAGGTGACCGACAGGTCGCGCAGCTCCAGCGCCGGTGCCCCCGGCGCGGGTGGGTCACCGAGCTGTCCGGTAGTGGTCATCGCCGGTCCCCCTTCGGGTCGAGGGCGTCCCGCAGGGCGTCACCGAAGACGTTGAACGCCAGCGCCAGACCCATGATCACCACACCCGGCAGGACGGCGGCCCACGGTGCGCGGGCGGCGAACTGCTGGGCGGTGGCGAGCATGGTGCCGAGGCTGGGATCCGGTGGCTGGATGCCGAGACCGAGGAACGAGAGCACGGCCTCGCCGAGGATCGCGGCGGGGATCGCCACCGTGGCCTGCACCAGGATCACGGACGTCGCGTTGGGCAGGATGTGCCGGGCGAGCACCCACAGGTCGCTGGCGCCGTCCACCACGGCGGCGGCGACGAAGTCCAGCGACTTGAGCCGCAGCGTGTCCGAGCGCACCACCCGGATCACGCCCGGGATCTGCGCGATCCCGACCGCCACGGCCGCGTTGGTGAGGCTGGCGCCGCGGATCGCCGCCAACCCCACCGCCATGATCAGGAACGGAAAGGCGAGGAGCAGGTCGGTGAAGCGCGAGATGACCGCGTCCCACGCCCGGAAGTATCCGGCGGCGAGCCCGAGGGGCACGCCGATCACCAGTGACGTGGCCACCGCCAGGATCGCCACCTGGAGCGAGGCGCGCGCCCCCAGCATGATGCGGGACAGGACGTCGCGGCCGAGGTCGTCGGTCCCCAGCAGGTGCCCGGGTGTTCCCGGTGGTGCGAACGTGCGGGCGAAATCGGTCTGCTCGACCGCGTACGGGGCGAGCCAGGGCGAGAGCAGGGCGGCGACGGCGGCGAGCGCGAGGACGACGAAGCTCACGACGGCGAGCGGGTTGCGCCGCAGCCGGCGGAGGATCCGGGTCCGGCGGCTGAGGCCCACCGGGACGGCGTCGGCGGTCGGAACGGTCAGTACGGTCATGCCGGGTCCCCCGTCACTCGGATTCGGGGATCGATGACGGAGTAGAGCAGGTCGACGAGGAAGTTGATGAGGATGTAGGCGGTCGCGGTGAGCAGGACGACGGCCTGGATCACCGGGTAGTCCCGCTGGAACACCGCGTCGATCGTCATCTTGCCGAAGCCCGGAAGCCCGAAGATCTGCTCGGTGACGACCGCGCCCGAGATGAGCCCGCCGAGCTGGAGGCCCACGATCGTCACGACCACGATGAGGCTGTTGCGCAGGGCGTGCCGCGTGATCACGGCGCGCGGCCGCAGACCCTTCGCCTTCGCCGTACGCACGTAGTCGGACGAGAGCGAGTCCAGCATCGCCGACCTGGTCTGCCGCATGATGATGGCGGCGAGGCCGGTGCCGAGGATGACGGCGGGCAGGATGAGGTGGTGCAGGTTGTCCACCGGGTCGTCGAGCAGCGGCACGAATCCGGAGGCGGGGAAGAGCCCCGTCGCCACGGAGAGGTAGAGGATCGCGAGCAGTCCGAGCCAGAAGTGCGGCACCGACAGCCCGATCAGAGCCAGTCCGTTGGCCAGCCACTCCGCGGGGTGCCCGCGGCGCACGGCCGCGAGCACCCCGGCGCCGACACCGAGCGCGGCGGCGATGAGGATGGCGAGGACGGCGAGTTCGGCCGTCACGGGCAGGGCGGTGGTGAGCATCGAGGACACCGGTATCCCGGTCCGGATCGACTCCCCGAAGTCACCCTGGGCCATGCGCCCCACGTACTGGGCGAACTGGAGCGGCAGCGGCTGGTCCAGCCCGTAGTGGTGCCGGATCGCCTCCAGCGCCTCGGGTGAGCGGTCCTCCCCGGCCAGCGCGAGCGCCGGGTCGCCGGGGAGGGCGCGCACGCCGAAGAACACCACGACCGTCGACAGGAGCAGGGTCAGCGCGGACTGCCAGGCGCGCGTGATCAGATACCGGGCCATGGTCGACCTACTTGGTGAATCCGGCGAAGGCCGCGCGGATCACGCCGTCGGGGAAGACCTGCAGTCCCTGGATCTTGTTGGAGAAGGCGGTGAGGTTGCGCTGCCGGTACATGTAGATCAGCGCGTCGTCCTGCTGGAGGAGCGTCACCGCCTGCCCGTACAGCTTCTTGCGCTCCTCGATGTCGCTGGCCTGGCGGGCCTGGGTCAGCAGGCCGTCGAGCTGGGGGTTGCTGTAGCCGGCGACGTTCTGGCTGGCCCGGGTGCCGACGAAGTTGGTGATGTTGGCGTCCGGGTCGATGCGTCCGCTCCAACCCAGCTGCAGCAGCTCGAAGTTGCCGCGGTCCTGCTCGTCGAGGAGGGAGGAGTACTCCACCGGGTTGATCTTCAGGTCGAAGCCGCCCTCCTTGACCATCGACTGCAGGGCCTGCGCGAGGCGCAGCGTGTCGGGCGTGTTCGACGCGAGCATCGTCACCGGGTACGGGGTCTGCACGCCGGCCTCGGCGAGCAGCTGCTTCGCCTTGGCGGGGTCGTGCGCGGGGCAGTTCTGCGCCTCGGGGGACGAGAACGGGCTCGCGGGCGAGATGGGTGAGCAGGCTTCGGCGTGGATGCCGTTGAAGACCGCCTGGACCAGCGCCTTCCGGTCCAGCGCGTGCTCAAAGGCCTGCCGGACCTTCGCGTTCTGCGCGATGGGCCGGTTGATGGGCTTGGGCGCGGTGCCGAGGCCGTCGACGTTGCCGATGTTGAACGTGAGTCCCTGGTAGCCGAGGGACTGGGACTGCAGCACGGTCAGTGAGGACTCCCCCTGCAGCGCCGCGACGTCCTGGGTGGAGACGCTGTCGGCGACCTGGGCGTCACCGGAGCGCAGGTTGGCGGCGCGGATGCTCGCGTCGCTGAGGATGCGCCACGTGATGCCGTCGAGGTGGACCTTCGCGGCGTCGTAGAAGTTCGGGTCCCGCACGACCTCGATGGAGTTCTGGGGTACCCGCTTGCCGAACTTGAAGGGGCCGACGCAGACCGGCGCGGAGGCGAAGTCGTCGCCGAGGCTCTGCAGCGCCTTCGGGCTCATGATCATGCCGGCGCGGTCGGCGAGCGCGCCGACCAGCGGCGCGAACGGCTGCGCCAGGCGGATGACCACCGTGTGGGCGTCCGGGGTGTCGACGGCCTCGATCGGGCCGAGTTCGCTCTTGCGGGCCGAGCGGGCGTTGCTCATGTGCCGCTCGATGGTGGCCTTCACGGCCGCGGCGTCGAACTGCGTGCCGTCCGCGAAGCGCACGTTCTCGCGCAGCGGAATGGTCACGCTCTTCCCGTCGCTGCTGGTGGTGGGCAGAGCGGTGGCGAGCTGGGGTACGACCTGGGCCTTCTCGTCCACGTCGTAGAGCTTCTGGCACATGGCCTGGAAGACGTAGCGGGAGTAGAGGCTGCGCGACAGGGTCGGGTCGAGCGCGTCCGGCTCCGCCGAGAGGGCGATGACCAGGTTGCCGCCGTCGCGCACCGCGTTGGGGTCCGCCGGTGAGCCGAAGGAGTCCTGGCCCGCGGACTGGTTCGCGTCCGAGCCCGGGTCGCTTCCACTCTCCGACACCGGCGAGCAGGCCGCGACGGTGCACGCCACGACGACCGCCGCCAGTGCGGCCCGGAGTGGACGGAGCCTGGGCAGGCTCGGTTCGCGGAAGGGGAGGTTCGTCATTTGAGAGCTCCTCACGTGGGCGATTCGGGGAGCGTATGTTGTATACGAAGTCCGCGCAAGACCTTCCTCGATGGCTGTCCGACCACTGAGCGTGCCCGGCAAATCCGCACCAAAACGGGTGGGCCGGCCGGCTCACTCCTCGGCGTCGAGTACCTGTTTCGCGGCCCGCCGGACGTCGTCGAGCAGGATCTCCATGTCCTGACGGGTCGTCCGGTAGTTCAGCACGCAGCCGCGCAGCGCGAAGCGGCCGTCGACGGAGGCGTTGGAGAGGTAGGAGCTGCCACCCTGTTGCAGCGCGACCATGATCCGCTCGTTGAGGCGGTCCAGTCGCTGCTCGTCCGCATCGGACCGTGGCTCGTCCCGCATCGTGCGCGGCAGGTAGCGGAAGCAGACGATGGAGAGCCCGACCGGGGCCAGCAGCTCGAACTCGTCACTCGCGTCGACGAGTTCGCCCAGGTGGCGAGCGCAGTCGAGGTTGCTCTCGATCGCCTCGCCGAGCGCCCGCGAACCGGCGTGGGCCAGCAGCATCCAGACCTTGAGCGCCCGGAACCGCCGCGACAGGTCGGGGCCGTAGTCCCAGAACGCGAAGGCCTCGGCCGGCTCGGTCTGGGTGACCCGGGTGTAGTCGGCGTCCAGCCGGAAGGCGGCCCGCGCGGCCTCGGGATCACGATAGATGAGACAGCCGCAGTCGGCGGGCAGGTAGAGCCACTTGTGCGGGTCGAGGGCTATCGAGTCGGCCTCCGCCAGGCCGTCGAAGAGCGGACGGGCCGACGGGGCCAGCCGGGCGAATCCGCCGTAGGCGGCGTCGACGTGCATCCAGAGCCCGTAGCGACGGGCGACGGCCGCGACCTCACGCAGCGGGTCGACGGCGCCGGTGACGACGGTCCCCGCGTTCGCCACCACGCAGAACGGCTCCAGGCCCGCCGCCCGGTCCTGCTCGACGGCCGCCACGAGCGCGTCGACGTCCATCCGGAGGCCGGCGTCGACCGGGATCTCCCGCACGTTGGCGCGCCCGATGCCGAGCAGCGCCGCCGCCTTGTGCACCGAGTGGTGGGTCTCGGTGGAGGCGTAGACGCGTAGCGGCGCGGGGTGCGCGCCCGCGCCATGGATGGCGACCGCGTCGCCGCAGTGCCGGTGCCGGGCGGCGGCGAGCGCCGTGAGGTTGGCCATCGACCCACCGCTGGTGAAGAGACCACCGGCGCCCGGGTCACAGCCGAGCGCCTCCCCGATCCAGCCGATCGTGACGTGTTCCAGCTCGGTGGGCGCCGGCGCCGAGCGCCACGCGGGCAGGTTCGCGTTCAAGGTCGACGCGAGCAGGTCCGCGACGGCGGCGACCGCGGTGCCCGGCGCCGACACATAGCCGAAGAAGCGCGGATGACCGTTGTGCCGGCTGCCCGGCACGATCACGTCCCGGAAGACGTCGAGCAGGTCGGCGAAGTCTCGGCCGTCGACCGGCAGCGGCTCGGCCAGCCGCCGGTTGAGTTCGGCGGCGGAGACCCGGGGCGCGATGGGCAGGTCACGGATCGACTCGTGGTAGGCGGCGGCCCACTCCACAGCCGCCGTGCCCATCTCGCGGATCCGGGCGGCGGAGGGATCCAGCGCGGAGTCGGCCAGGGACTCACCATGAGTGTCGCTCATGATCCAGGACAGTAGCGGCCCGGTCGGACAGTCGCCGCGCACCGGCTCGACCGGCGCGGGCGGGTCGGGTCGGCGCGGGTCAGCCCGCCGGGTAGGTGTCGAGCAGCCCGCACATGCCGTGTCGGCCCCGCTCGTGCGGCCCGGCGAACTCATGGACCGCCGCGTCGGCCAGGTGCGGCGCCTCGCCGCGGGCCAACGCGTCGAGCTGCCGGCCGGTCCCGGTGGCCGTGCCCAGCGCGCCGCGCAACCACCGCTCCCGCCAGGTGTCGACGAAGGGACGCACCAGACGGACGGCGGCGGAGTGGAACTCGCGCAGCGGAGCGAGGTCGCCGTTGCTCGCGGCGGACCGCAGTCGGTGGAATCCGCGTACGGCGAGATCACGGCGGGCGTGCGCCGCGGCCAGGTCGGTGCCGGGTGCTCCCCCGCCGGGCAGCGCGGTGGCCGCCGCGTAGCCGGCCGGGTCGGTGAGGTGCTCCGGTGGAAGGGTCAGCACCGCGTCCCCCGCCTCCGGCAGGCCACTGTTCTGCATGAGGACCACGATCTGCAGGTTGCCGTGGTTGACGAGCCGGTGGATGGTGCCCGGGTCGAACCAGACGACCGCGCCCGGGCGCAGCGGGGTCTCGCGGTACCCGTCGAGGGTGAGGGTCTGCACCAGCCCGGCGCCGGCCACCACCACGTACGCCTCGGCGCAGCAGAGGTGCAGGTGCGGTGTGCCGCCGATCTCGCCGTCGGGCGCGACGGTGTCGTAGACGCAGAGTCGGGACACGCCGACCCCGCCGGGCAGGGGTGCGGACGGCGCGGCGCGGTGACCGGTCATCGGCTCGCCTTTCGGATCGGTCAGTGGTTGGCGCCCGCGCCGAGCAGTCCGCGGATCTGCGTGGCGAGGCGGTCGAACCGCTCGTCCGACATGACCTGCGCGTAGTCACGCTCCGGTGGGATGTCGACCGGGAAGGTGCGGACGATCCGGCCCGGCCGGGGGCTCATCACCTCGACGCGGGTGCCGAGGAAGACCGCCTCGGCGATGGAGTGGGTGACCAGCAGGACGGTGGTGCCCGTGTCGCGCCAGATGCGGTTCAGCTCGGTGTTGAGCTGTTCGCGGGTCAACGCGTCGAGCGCGCCGAACGGCTCGTCCATGAGCAGCACGGGCGGCTGGTGCAGCAGGGCGCGGCAGAGCGCCACCCGTTGCTGCATGCCGCCCGAGAGCTCGTGCGGCAGTGCCTTCTCGAAGCCGGTCAGGCCGGTGAGCTCGATCAGCTCGTCGGCCCGGCGGGCGGCCGCCGACCGGTCCAGGCCGCGCATCTCGGCCTGGAGCAGGATGTTCTTGCGTACGCTGCGCCACTCGAGCAGGGCCGGTCGCTGGAACACGAAGCCGATGTCCTGCTGGGGGCGGCGGACGGCCCGGCCGAGGAGGCTGACGGCGCCGCCGGTGGGTGGCACCAGCCCGGCGACGACCTTGAGCAGGGTGGACTTCCCGCAGCCGGAGGGGCCGACGATGGTGACGAATTCGCCGGGCTCGGCCCGCAGGCTGACGTTCGTCACGGCGGTGGTCCGGGACCGCTTGGACTCGAACCGGACCGTCAGGTCGGTGATGTCGACGGCGGCGTCGGTGAGCGTCGGGGTGGCGGTGGACATGCCGGCGTCACCCCTGCTCACCGTAGGAGCCGTCCCAGTACGTCGACGGGTCGCCCGCGTTCTCGAGCCCCGCGTACCGGCTCATCAGGCCGATGGTCTCGCTCCACTTCGCCTCCGCGTTGACCCCGGGCGCGCCGCCGGCGTCGAGGTCGAGCAGCGGGACGGCGAGCGTCAACTGCTCGACGAGCACCGGCTTGTCGGGCTCGTTCTCGGCCAGCTCCGCCATGGCGTCGGTGGCGGCGGGGACGTCCTTGGCGGCCTCCGCCCAGGAGCGCTGGGTGGCGCGGGTGAAGGCCCGGACGAGGTTCGGGTCCTCGCTCAGGGTCTGCTCGTGCACGACGAGCCCGGTGCCGAGCATGTTCATTCCCCAGTCGGCGTAGAGCAGGTAGTCGACGTCCTTGCCGGTGCGCGCCTCGATGGTGGGCGCCTGGTCGTGGAAGAAGCCCTGGATCGCGTCGACGCGACCCTCGGCGAGCGCGGCGATCTTGCCGGCGGCGTCGAGGTTGACCACCTTGACGTCCGACTCGGCCAGGCCGTTGGCCTTGAGCCAGGCGGGGAAGGTCGCGTAGATGGCGTCGCCCGGTGTGCCGCCCACCGTCTTGCCCTTGAGGTCGGCGGGCGACTTGATGCCCTTGTCGGCGAGGAACTCGATCGACGCGGGGCCCTTCTGCAGGAAGACCCCGACGCTCTTGACCTTCATGCCGCTGGCGATCCCCTTGAGCAGCGGCGGCGTGTCCGCCCACCCGAAGTCGGTCTGCTCCTGCGCCACCGCCTGGATGGTCTTGCCGGAGCCGCCGCCGGCGCTGATGGTGAGCTCGATGCCCTCGGCGTCGTAGTAGCCCTTCTGCAGTCCGTAGTAGAAGGGGGCGTGTTCGCCGTAGGGCACCCAGTTGAGGGTCAGGGTCACTTTCTTCTTGCCGTCGGCGGTCGTCGGTCGCTCGCCGTCGTTGCCACACGCGGCGACCGATCCCAGCAGCAGGAGCGCGACGGCCGTGGTTGCGAGACGTCTCATGGGTGTTGCCTCCTGGAGCATCCGGCGGGGGCGGGTGGGTACGCGGTTCAGGACGTGGCGAGCGGAACGCCGCCGCGTCGGCTGGCGTGCCACGGGATGAGCAGCGCCTCGGCGATCTCGACGACGGCGAAGAGCACGATGCCGATCAGCGACATCAGGAACAGGTCGGCGAAGAGCAGCGCGGCGTCCAGGTTGCCGTTCGCCACCAGCAGCACGTAGCCGAGGCCCTCCTCGGCGCCGACGAACTCCCCGACGACCGCGCCGACGACGGCGAGGGTCACGGCGACCTTGAGCCCGGACATCAGGTGCGGCAACGCATTGGGGAACCGGATCTTGCGGAACGTCTTCCACGGCCCGGCACCCATCGTCGCCGAGAGGTCGAGCAGCTCGGGGTCGGTGGAGCGCAGCCCGGCCACACCGGAGATGACGACCGGGAAGAACGCGATGAGCACGGCCAGCACGATCTTCGGCGTGAGCCCCACCCCGAACCACGCGACGAGCAGCGGCGCGATCGCGATCTTCGGAATGACCTGTGCGAAGAGGACGACCGGGTAGACGGCCTTCTCCATGGTGCGGGAGTAGACGATCAGGATGGCGGTGCCGAGACCGAGCAGGGCGGCGAGGACGAAGCCGAGGACGGTCTCGTACAAGGTCACGTAGGTGTTGCGCATCAGGAACGACCAGTCCTCGGTCATGGTCTCCCAGACCTGGCCGGGGGTGGGCACCAGGTAGTTCGGCATGTACTCGCGCTCGGCGACGAACCACCAGCCGGCGAAGAGCGCGGCGAGCAGCAGCGCGGGTCGCCAGAGCGCGTCGAGCAGGCGTGCCAGCCGGGTGCCGAGGCCCGCAACGGGCCGGGAGCCGTCGCCGGCCGATGAGCCGCCGGTCGAGAGCGCCGCCGCCGGTGCGGCCCCGGGCTGATCGTCCGTGACCGGGTCGGCGCTGCGGTCGGCCGCTCGCTGTGGCACGGGCACTCCTGCTCGATGTCGGACGACAGCGGGGGGCCTACGGGCGGCCCGTCTGACGTCGCGGAAAGGGCTTTCCCGAGTTGATTCACTCGACCGTAACGACACCCGGCAGCTCCGTCAACGGCTCCCCGGCTCCTTGGGGCTAAGACCGATGCCAATGCGTACGCGATTCGAGCACGTCCGGCACCTCGCCGAGACAGGCCTGCGTGCGCATTGACCGATCGGAATGAGTCTTCTAGTGTTGTACACCGGCTGGAAAGCGCTTTCCGACTCCCGTCCCGTTTAGGAGCGCGTGCATGAGACGCCAACGCCAGCTGGTCCTCGCCCTGTTCACGGCCGTCACCCTGCTGGTGACGAGCGCCGTGACCAGCACCGCGAACGCGGCAGCCACCACCGGCGCCTCGTTCCGCGTACTGGTCTTCTCCAAGGCCACGGACCAGCGCCACGACTCGATCCCCGCCGGCATCGCCGCCATCCGCAAGCTCGGCGCACGACACGGCTTCGCGGTCGAGGCGACCGACGACGCCGCCGCCCTCACCGACGCCAACCTGGCGCGGTTCGACACCCTGGTCTTCAACAACACCAGCTCCACACCGGACTCCGGCGACCTGCTCGACGCCGACCAGCGGGCCGCGTTGCAGCGGTACGTCCGCGGCGGCGGCGGCTGGGTCGGCCTGCACGCCGCGTCGGCGGGCGAACGCGACTGGGACTGGTACGGGGGCCTGGTGGGGGCCGTCTTCGACAACCATCCGGACTTCTCCGCCACCGGCGGCACCTTCCCCGGCCGGATCAAGGTGCTCGACCATGCCCACCCCTCCACCAGGGATCTGCCGGAGCTCTGGGAGCGCAGCGAGGAGTGGTACAACTGGCGGACCAACCCGACGGGCCAGGTGCACACCCTCGCGCAGATCAAGGTGCGCGACGGCATTCCCGGCCTCGACGAAGGGGTCGATCACCCGTACTCGTGGTGCCAGAACTACGACGGCGGCCGCTCCTGGTACACCGCCGGTGGGCACGCCTCCTCGTCCTTCGGCGAGCAGGCCTTCCTCAAGCACCTGCTCGGTGGCATCCGCTGGGCGGCCGGCGCCGTCCCGGGTGACTGCGGCGCAAGCCGGACCGACAACTTCGAGCGGATCCCCCTGGTCAACCAGGACCTCTCCGACCCGTTCGAGCTCGCCGTCGCGCCGGACCGCCGGGTCTTCTACATCGAGCGCACCGGGGCCCTGAAGGTCGTCGACCAGGAGAGCCTCGCCGTCACCACGCTCATCGACTTCGCGTACACCCCGGAGCAGACCAGCCAGTCCGACGGCCTGCTCGGTCTCACGCTGGACCGCAACTTCGCCCGGACCAACTGGCTCTACCTGCTCTGGTCCGACAAGGTGGAGAAGCAGCTCAACCTGTCCCGGTTCACCGTCGACGGCGACAGCATCAGCCTCGACTCGGAGAAGCGGCTGCTCACCATCCCGACCTGGCGCGGTGAGGCCCGCGCCAACTCGCACATGGGCGGCTCGCTGACGATGGACCGGCAGGGCAACCTGTACGCGGCGATCGGCGACAACACCGACCCCTTCGAGTCCGGCGGCTTCACCCCGATCGACGAGCGGGACGGCCGCCGCGCGTTCGACGCGCAGGCCACCGCCGGCAACACCAACGACCTGCGCGGCAAGATCCTGCGGATCACGCCCCGGCCCAACGGCACGTACGCCATCCCGAAGGGCAACCTGTTCAAGCCGGGCACCCCGCGCACCCGGGCCGAGGTGTACGCGATGGGCATGCGGAACCCGTTCCGCATCACCGTCGACCCGAACAGCGGCGCGCTGCTGGTCGCCGACTACGGACCGGACGCCAGGTCGGCCAACCCGAGCCGCGGGCCCGAGGGGACCGTCGAGTACAACCGGATCACCCGGGCCGGGAACTACGGCTGGCCGTACTGCGTCGGCGACAACACGCCGTTCAACGACTACGACTTCGCCACCAGCACCTCACGGCCGGTCTTCGACTGCGCCGCCCTGGTCAACGACTCCCCCAACAACACCGGCCTGACCCGGCTCCCGGCGGCGAAGCCGGCGCTGATCTGGTACGCCTACTCGGCCTCGGCGGAGTTCCCGGAGCTCGGCACGGGCGGCGGTGGGCCGATGAGCGGCCCGGTGTACGACTACGACCCGGCCAACCCCCGGGTGACGAAGTTCCCGCAGCACTTCGAGGAGAAGTGGTTCGTCTACGAACTGACCCGCAAGTGGTTCAAGACGGTGTCGATCCACGAGACCTCGCAGCGCTTCCGCGACCCCCGCTTCGGCCCGACCAGGCCGGGTGACCTGCAGTCGATCAACGGCGTGCTCGGCGACATGTCGTGGATCCAACCCTTCGACGCGGAGTTCGGGCCCGACGGCTCCCTGTACGTCATCGACTTCGGCGAGGGCAGCGGCAGCGGCCGAGGCGGCAGCAACGAGGGCGCCGGCATCTACCGCATCGACTACGTCGCGCACAGCCGACCCCCGGTCGCCCGGCTCGCCGTCGACCAGGACAGTGGGCCCGCGCCGCTGACCGTCGCCTTCTCCAGCGAGGGCTCCGCCGGCCCGGACGGCACGGCGATCGAGTACGCGTGGGACTTCGACGGGAACGGCACTACGGACTCCACCGCCGCGAACGCGAGCCACACGTACAGCACGCCCGGTCGTTTCACCGCCCGGCTCACCGTCACCGCCACGAACGGGCAGACCGCCGTGGCGGTGCAGGAGATCACCGCCGGTAACACCCGCCCCACGGTGACGCTCAGCGTGCCGGACGGGGCGTTCTTCGAGTTCGGTGACCGGATCCCCTACACGGTGACGGTCGACGACCCGGAGGACGGCGCCGTCGACTGCTCGAAGGTGGTCGTGCAGACCCAGCTCGGGCACGACTCGCACACCCACCCGATGGACAACTACATCGGCTGCAGCGGAGTGGCCGTGACCGAGACCAACGGCGGTGACGGGCACGGGCCGGGGCAGAACCTCTACACGGTGCTCACCGCGCAGTACACCGACGGTGGTGCCGCGGGCGCGCCGGAGCTGGTCGGCTCGACGAAGGCGGAGCTGCAGATCAGGAGCAAGGAGGCCGAGCACTTCGACGGCCAGAGCGGCATCCAGGTGCTCGACCGTCCCACGGCCAGCGCCGGCAAGCGGGTCGGCGACATCGACACCGGGGAGTGGATCAGCTTCGGCCCGGTCAACCTGCGCGGAATCGATTCGGTCACCCTCGGCGTCGCCTCGGGAAGCAGCGGCGGCGACGTCGAGTTCCGGGCCGACTCCCCCACCGGTGAGCTGCTCGGCCGGGCCACCATCGGCGGCACCGGCGGGTGGGACAACCTCGTCTCGCCCACGGTCGAGCTGACCGACCCGGGCCGGACGACCACCCTGCACCTGGTCTTCGTCAACCCGAACCAGACCGGGGGCACCCCCGACCTGATGGCGCTGGACTGGCTGCGTTTCAACGGCGCCGGCGTACGCGAGCAGACCGACGCCACCCTCTCGGCCACGGCTACGCCCACGGCGGGAACGGCTCCGTTGCCGGTGACGTTCAGCGGCTCCGCGTCCCCGGCCGCCGGACGCACCATCGTCGACCACGTCTGGGACTTCGGCGACAACACCCCCGTCGTGCACGCCGCCTCGGCCGACCACACGTACGCCCGGGCCGGCACCTACACCGCGCGGCTGACCGTCACCGACAGCCTCGGGGCGACGATGGCCTCGACCGTCGTCGTCACGGTGAACTGAGTGTCCGGTGGTGGCGGGACGGGCCCTCGCCCCGCCACCACCGGCCCGGCACCGCCGCGCTCCCGCTGTCCCGCCGCCCCGACCGCGCCGGCAGGCCCGCCGCCCGCCCCCGATGTCCAACTCCGCGTCCACCACCCTGGGAGAGAGCATGGACCGAACCGCCGCCCGTCCGTTTCGAACACGACTCGTACGGCCCCTGCTCGCCGCGTCGATCGCCGCGGCGCTGCTGCCGCTCGCGCCACCCGCGGCGTCCGCCGCCCAGAGCGGGCGCACGCCCGCCGTCCAGGAACAGACCGCGGACGCCTGCCCGTGGGGCTACACCTCGGCGGGCACGGTCTTCTTCGGCCGAGATCGGGCCGATTCGGGCGTGCCGAACCGTGAACTCGGTGACGGCTGCACGATCATGGACGCCGTCTGGGCCGAGGCGCCCTTCGCCAGCCACGGCACCTTCCTGCTGACCGTCACCCGGCTCACCACCTCGGCCAGGCGGGACGGTGTCATCTCCTCGACGGAGCAGCTGCGCATCCTGCTGGCCGCCGCCCGCTCCGACGTCGGCAAGCGACAGTGGGTCACCCACACCCGCGCCGTACCCGACCGGCGGATCGGCCTCGTCCTCTACACGGTCCGCGCCACCATGCCGACCGCGCCGGAGACCACCCTGGCCGCGCTCGCCGGCTGCGGTTACCGCAACGCCGAGCCCTCCGGCGCGGTGAACAACTTCTACGGAAAGACCGCCGCGCAGCTCGCGCCGCTGGTGGCCGGGGCCGGTCTCACCGTGCCGTCCCTCGGCATCGGTCTCGGCGACCTGGAGAACAACCTCGACGGCGTCATCGCCGACGCCCGCGCGTTCGGCGCGAAGTACGTGCGGATCTCGGGTTCGGGATCGTGGGGCCTCGCCGACTACTCCCGCGTCGCGGCGACGCTCAACACCGTCGGCGCCCGGCTGAAGCAGGCGGGCATCACGGTGGCGTACCACAACCACGGGTTCGAGTTCACCGAGCAGGACGGCGTACGCGGCTACGACGTGCTGGTCCGGGAGACCGACCCGCGGCTGGTGGCGATGGAGCTGGACCTGTACTGGGCGGCCAGCGTCGGGGTGGATCCGGTGCAGCTGATCCAGCAGTACCCGGGCCGGTTCTCACTCTTCCACGTCAAGGACCTGGCCGCCGACGGCTCGTTCGCCGACGTGGGCGAGGGGACCATCGACTTCGCCCGGATCTTCGCCTACAGCGGGGTGGCCGGCGTCGAGTACTACCTGACCGAGAACGACAGCCCCCGTCCGGACGGCGTCTCGTCGGCCTGCGACAGCTACGCCAACCTGCGGGCGCTGCGCTACTGACGGCCTCGCCGGCCCGTGGGGACGCCACGGGCCGGCGGGCTGTCGACGCCTGTCGCGCCGTCAGGGGCCGGTGACCTCGCTGTGCGGTCGCGGTCCGCTGGGCGGGGTCGGCAGCTTGGTGATCGGCGGCAGGACCAGGGCCACCAGCGCGATGATCGCGATGACCGTGAACGGGAGCGTGTAGCTCTCGCCGCTCGCCTCGAACAGCCCGGAGAGGATCAGCGGGCCGACCACGCCGCCGATGCTCCACGCGATGATCATCGCGCCGTAGACGGCGCCCGCGTTCGGGGTGCCGAAGTAGTCGGCCGCCGTCGCCGGCATCGTGCCGAAGCCGCCGCCGTAGGCGAGGTAGACCAGCGCGGCGAGGACGGCGAAGACCGCGAACGCCCCCGCGTGCGGCAGGATGAAGAAGCAGATCGCCTGCAGCACCAGCATCCCGAGGAACGCCGTCATCCGGCCGATCCGGTCGGACAGCCAGGCCCAGGCCACCCGGCCGGCGCCGTTGAAGAGGCCGAGGATGCCGACCATCGTCGCGGCGGTCGCGGCGGTCACCCCGGTGATCGTCTGCGCGGCGTCGGCCGCCTGCGAGATCAGCGCGATACCGCAGGTGACGTTGAGGGTCAGGATCCCGGTGAGCAGGTACCACTGCCGCGTGCGGAGCGCCTCGCCGAGGGTGTAGACCCGGGTGCCGGCCACCGCACGGCCGCCGGTCTTCGGGACGAAGCCGGGCACGTGATAGCCCGGGGGCGGGTTCCGGAAGGTGGACGCCCCGAGCAGGACGGCGATGAGGTACGCGATACCCAGTGGCAGGAACACGCTGGTCTTGTCGTCGGTGCCGCCCAGCAGCGCCTTGGCGACCGGGGCGACGATCACGGCGCCGAAGCCGAACCCGGCGACGGCGATGCCGGTGATCAGGCCCCGCCGGTCCGGGAACCACTTCGAGAGCATGGCGATCGGCGTGATGTAGACGGCGCCGAGGCCGATTCCGCCGAGCACACCGTAGGTGACCACGAGCAGCCAGAGCTGGTCGCTGGAGGAGGTGAGCGAGGCCAGGATGTTCCCGACGCCGTAGAGGACACCGCCGCCCAGCGCGACCGGTCTCGGTCCGCGCCGGTCCTGGATGCGGCCGCCGATCAGGCTGCCGATGAAGATCGTGCCGATCGCCACCGTGAACGGCAGCACCACCTGTGTCTTGCTCCAGCCGAACTGCTGCTGCAGCGGCTCGTTGAAGACGCTCCACGCGTACACCGCGCCGAGTGCGAGCTGGACGAGCACCGCGGCGGCGACGAGGCCCCAGCGGCCTTTCGTCGGTCTGGTGCTCTGCGGACTTGAGTGGGCCATGACCGCTCCCCCGTGTGTCGGCTCATGGGCCGGCGGCTTCCGCCGCCCGCGCATGTCTCCGGCTCGCGGCGCCGGTCGAATCGGCCCCTGACGAGCGCGCTGTCCGGTCGCCCCGGTGCCGGATCCGACTGGGTCCGCTCCCCGGGCCTTTGCCCGGCGGAGCAGGTCCCGCGTTTCACCACTTCGGTGACGTCGGGCAGGCGGTCGGTCGACGGCGCCACCGGTGGCGGCGGCGCGGTGCGGTCGGCCGGGCCTGCCGTCGGTCCGGGTGCGCGGACCGTGTACGGATGAACGTGAGCAATTCTGACAATAGATGATTTGTCCGCCCGGCGCAGTGTGATGACCGCGCTGGTCGCCGCCGTCCACCGCGAGCGCTCGCCGCATCCCGGGCGCAGCCGGACATCGGAGCCATCGAGGCATCATCGCCGCGCTTCGGGGAAGAACCGGCCGGTGCCGGACCCGACCGCCCTCCCCTGGCCGCTGCCGTTCAGCGCCGCGGTGTTCCTCATCGCCGGGGCGATCACGGTCGCCGGCAGCATCCGCCTGGCCGGCCTCGGTGACGCGCTCGCCGACCGCACCGGCTGGGGCGAGGCGCTCTTCGGGGTGGTCTTCTTCGGCATCGTCACCGGCCTGTCCGGCATCATCATGACGATCGTCACCGCCGCCAGCGGCGAGGCCAGCCTCGGCTACAGCAACGCCGTCGGCGGGATCGCCGCCCAGACCACCGCCGTCGCCGTCGCCGACGCGTTCCACCGCCGCGCCAATCTGGAGCACGCGGCCGCCTCCGTGTCGAACCTGCTCTCCGGTTGCCTGCTCATCGCGCTGCTCGCCCTCGCCCTGCTGGCCAGCTACGTGCCGGAGGCGAGCGTCGTGGGCGTCGACCCCATGTCCGCCGTCATCGTCGGCGTGTACGTCGGTGGGCTGGTCCTCATCCGGCGCGCCGGCGCGGCACCCATGTGGCAGGCGATCGCCACCTCCGAGACGCAGCCCGACGTCCCGCACAACGAGAACCCGCTCAACCGGCACTCACCGCGCTGGCTGTGGACCCGCTTCGCCGCCGTCGGCCTGCTCGTCGCCGCGGGCGGCTGGCTGGTCGCCCTCGCCGCCGAGAGCATCGTCAACGTCACGGGGCTCAGCTCGGGGTTCGTCGGCGGCGTCCTGATGGGCATCGTGAACGCGCTGCCGGAGACCGTCACCGCCGTGGCCGCGGTACGCCGAGGCGCGGTGACCCTGGCCATCGCCGCCGTGCTCGGCGGGAACATCCTCGACGTGCTGACCCTCGTCGCCGGCGACATCGCCTACCAGGAGGGCTCGATCTACCACAGCGCCGGCCCCGCGGAGCTGCTCGCCACCACCACCAGCCTCTTCATGACCGCGACGCTGCTCGGCGGTCTGCTCATCCGGCAGACCTGTGGGTGGGGCCGCCTGGGGTTCGAGGGAGTGATGCTCCTGGCCACCTACGTCGGGATGACCGTCCTGCTGGCCCTCTGACGGTCGACGCTCGGGCGCGCGTCGACGTCGCGCCGGCGCGGCCGGCCCGCCGACGTGCGGCGGGAGGTCACCGGTTCACCAGGTCACCGGCAGCGCGGCCGGACCCAGGATGGCGTGTCCGGCCTTCCACGGCACCTCGTCCGGCGCGACCGCGAGCCGCAGCCGGGGAAGTTCGGCCAGCAGCAACGCCACGGCGGTGCGCACCTCGAGCGCGCCCAGGTGCGCTCCGATGCAGTAGTGC
Source organism: Micromonospora musae (assembly GCF_003626635.1). Taxonomy (GTDB): domain Bacteria; phylum Actinomycetota; class Actinomycetes; order Mycobacteriales; family Micromonosporaceae; genus Micromonospora; species Micromonospora musae. The sequence continues at coordinate 446,332 of NZ_RAZT01000001.1, forward strand.
GGGCCGTACCCGAAGGAGAGGTGCGGGTTCGGGTGCCGGTCGAAGTCCATCCGCTCCGGGTCGGGGAAGACCTCCGGATCACGGTTCGCCGCGTCGTGCGACGGGATGACGAGGTCTCCCTCGGCCAGCCGCACGCCGCTGGGCAACCGCACGTCGGCGAGCACCCGGCGCGGCATGTCGTCGCCGTTGGCGGTGGAGTAGAGCCGCTCCAGCTCGGTGACGGCGGCGTCCACCTGCTCCGGATGCGCGATCAGGTGCTCCCAGCCCGTCCGGCCGTCGCGGTAGGGGCGGGTGTGCAGCACGTACACGAAGGTGGCGATCGAGCTGGCGGCGGTCTCCCAGCCCCCCACCACCAGCGAGATCGGCAGCTTGATCTGGACGTCCATCGGCTGGTCGGCCGCGCCGGCGGCGATCCGGCTCATCAGGTCGCCGGCGGGGCAGGACCGGCGCTGCTCCAACTGGTCCCACAGGTAGCCGCCCATCTCGGTGGCCGACCGGGCGGCGTCCTCGCGGCTGAGGTCGCCGGATCCGAGGAACATGTCGCCCCACCGCCGGAACTGGATCCGGTCGTCGCGGGGCAGGCCGAGCAGATCGCAGATCACGTCCAGGGTGAACGGGACGGCGAAGTCCCGGACCAGGTCGGCGGGGCGTTCACCGGCGGTCAGCGTGGTCAGGTGTGCCTCGGCGCCGGCCCGCACGGCGGCGCTCAGCCGGGACACCGCGGTCGCGGTGAAGGCGTCCTTGACGGTGCCGCGGACCCGGGCGTGCTGTGGGCCGTCCATGCCGAGCATCGTCCCCGTCACGTCGACCTGGTCGTCGGGAACGGCAGCGGCGCGGGAGAAGACGTCCTGCCTGCGCAGCACCTCCCGGACGTCGGCGTACCGGCAGATCAGCAGTGCCGGGAGCGGCTCGCCGGCCACCTGGCGGACCACCGGCACCACCGGCGGGCCGGCGGCGGCGAACCGGGCGTAGTAGGGGTGCTTCTCGGGTCCCCGAGGGCGGAGGACGCCGTCGGCATCGGTGTGGAAGGGGTGACGCAGCTCGACAGCGAGTTCCGGGCCGGAGGCGTTCATGGCCGCACGATGTCACCCGAAAACACGTATGGCAATCAACCGATCACACGACGTCACCTCCGCCGCGCAGCGCTGCCCGCCAGCCGAACATCTGATCAAGGCGGCGGGAAATGTACGGGTCGTTCCGAGGCATGGGTATAGGCCAGGAGCTCCTGGGTACGACCCCAGACGCGGCGAATTGCCGGCCGCGCGAACGTACCCCTTGAGGAGATCCCGAAGTGACCAGCACGCCAAACCCCTCGACGGTGTCCATCGGCCTGCGGGAGGCCGCCCACGTGGGGATCGCGGTCAGCGATCTCGACCGATCGGTCGCGTTCTACCAGGCGCTTCTCGGCGTCGAACCGGTGGTCCGGGACGAGAACATGCACGGCCCCGGGTTCGCCCAGTCGCAGGGGCTGCCGACGACGAAGCTGCGTTACGCCACCTTCAACCTGGACAACCTCGGCATCGACCTGATCCAGTTCCAGGACCCGATCGACGACCGCTCGGAGCCGGCCGCCAACCGCCCGGGCTCGATGCACCTCTGCTTCAAGGTCGACGACGTCTCCGCCGTCTACGACCGCATGCGCGACGCCGGATTCGAGTTCCTCGGCCGCCCGTACACGTTCGCCGAGGGCGAGGTGTACCCGGTGGAGGCGCTCGGCACCGAGGTCGCGTACTTCAACGATCCCGACGGCACGAACCTGGAGCTCATCGCGCCGAAGGGCGGCTTCGCCCGCTCGTGACCGTCGCGCGCTGGAAACCGCCCGGCGCACCTCGTGGACGCCCCGGCCGCCGACCGGGGCGTCCACGGTGTCCGGCCTACTCCGGCGCGTACACCAGATCCATCGTGTCGGTCCGCCCGGACCAACGGAGTTCGAGGTGCCAGCAGCCCGCCTGCGGCAGGTCGATGATCGACGGCCCCGGACCACCGGCTACCTCCCGGGAGACCCGCGTCTCGGTGCCGTCCAGCGTCGCGGTGATCTCCAGGGCCGGCGAGGACGCCGGATCGGGCGACGTGCCGGCAGCACGCGAGACCCAGAGGATCTTGTTACTCGACCCGTCCTCGCGGGTCACCCGCAGCGGATGGCTGAAGAGCGCCGCCACGATGTCGCCGTTCTCCCCCATGACGTGCGGCATCCGGGCGTCGCCGCTGAAGCCCGTACGGGCCCACTCGGGCAGCGGCCCGGTCTCAACCCGCGAGCCGCAGCCGGCCGCGCCGCTTCCAGCGGCTGTCGGCACCGGCGGGGAGGCGGCGCTGGTCGGCCCACCCGTCGTGGTGCACCCGGCCAGCAGGATCACCGACACCGGTAGCAGGAACCTCTTCCACGGACCCATCTCGCCCTCCCGTCGAACGCCCGACCCGCCGGTGGCTCGGCAACTGCCCGCCACTGTCCAGACACCGGGAACGCGCCCGCGGTTCCGTCGCCGCGCCCGCTCTCGACGGCGAGCACCGGCGCTCCTACCAGAGCGCGGAGGCGATCCCGATCGCCTCCGCCTTGGGCAGGTCGCCCTCCAACCGGTAGGTCACCCCGGCCTCCTCCCAGATCAGGGTCGACGCGGCGAGCCGAGCGGTCTGCACCCGCGTCACGCCGGTGCGGTCCACGTAGGTCAGGTCGTGCGGGCCCACGACCCAGACGGCGAACGCGCCGTCGACCCGCACCCACTCGGTCCCCGGCTCGGTGACCCGCTTCAGGTAGACCGGGTCGATCCGACCGTCGAAGGTGTCCAGACGCACCGCTCCGCCTTGGAAGACGAGCGTCGCCACCCGGCATGCGCCGGTGTTGTCGGGGTCGGCCACCAGCACCTCGTCGAGCGGGCCCAGCCCGGCCGGTACGCGCAACGGAAAGCGCACCTGACGTTGGGCCTCCGCCAGCGAGAGTGACAGCTGGGACGGCAACGGCGAAGGGGCGTCGGCGGACGGTGGCGATCCGGGCACCGTGGCGATGTCGACGCCGGCGAAGCGCAGCACCCCCGCCACGGCGTCCGCGAGCGCGGCCCGCCCCGGCGGCAGCAGCGCGACGAGCAGGACGACGAGCACGGGGGCGAGGTAGTAGCGCCACCTCCGCCACCACGGTGCGGGCGCGGCGATCCGGGCCCGCACGCGACCGGTCAGCTCCGGCGCGTCCGGGGTACGCAGCCACGGTGACAGGTCGCGCAGCTCCCTCTCCAGGTCATCCATGGCGAACCTCCTGGAGGTCGAGCATGGCGCGTAGCTTCGCGAGCGCCCGCGACGTCCGAGACTTCACCGTGCCGCGCGGCCAACCGAGCGTGGTCACCGTCTCCTCCTCGTTGAGATCGAGGAAGAAGCGGCAGACGATCACCTCGCGGTCCTTCGCCGGCAGCCGGCGCAGCGCCTCCACCAGCATCGCCCGGCGCTCCGCGGCGAGCACGGCGCTCACGGCGCTGTCCCCGGTGACCTCCGAGTCGGGGTCGGCGGCCGCCGCCCGCAGGACGAGGCCGTCGCGGCGGGTGCGGGAACGGTGCAGGTTGCGGGTCTCGTTGGCCACGATGGCCAGCAGCCACGACCGGAAGGACGCCTCTCCCCGGTAGCGGGCGAGCTTGCGGTACCCCTTCACGAACGCCTCCTGCACGACGTCCTCCGCATCGGGGCCCGCGCCGAGCAGGACCGCGGTCCGGTAGGCGGACGCGGTGTGCCGGGCGACCAGGAGTTCGTAGGCCTCCAGGTCACCGCCCTGCGCGCGCGTGACGAACTCGTCGTCGTCCAGTGGAACCTCCGGTTCGGTCACCCCCCATGACACCGCCCAGGGCGTTCAGGTTCCACTCGCACGAGAAGGAAATACGGTCGGCCGCCCTCCGCGTCCGGCCGGATCGGCCGGACGCGGAGACGACCGCGCCGGTGAGGACCGGTGTCAGAGTCCCGGCCGGCCCGCGGCGGGCCAGGGACTCTGACACACGCTCTAGGCGGAGACGTGGGCCACGCCGGGTCGCCCGCTCTGCACGTGGACGCGGGCCCGGGTGCTGACCGGGGCGTTCGGCGCGTTGACGAAGGGCACCACCCGGTAGTCCGTGTACATCTCGCGGCGGCCGAGGTGGCAGACCTGATAGCCCCGCTGGGAGTTGTGGAATCGCATGTGCGGGTTCTCGGCGAGCCACGTCACGCCGAGCGCGTCCATGTCGGTCCCGTTGCCGCCCGAGCTGATCGACGTGCCGAGGAACTCGGTGCCGATCGTGCGCGAGCGCGGTTCGGAGAAGTCCAGCTTGAGGTCGGCGGCCACGCTCCGATGGGCGTCGCCGGTGATGATGATGAAGTTCTCGACGTGGCGGCGGGCCACGCCGTCGAAGAGCCGCTGACGCGCGGCGGCGTACCCGTCCCAGGTGTCCATGCCGAACGTCTCGGGCTCGCCGTCGGTGTGGTCGGCCTCCATGGCGAAGATCTGGTTGCCGAGCACGTTCCAGCGGGCGGTGGAGGCCCCCAGCCCGGCCAGCAGCCACGTCTCCTGCTTCGCGCCGAGCATCTGCCGCTTCGGGTCCCAGCGCAGCGACTGGTCGGTGAGCTGCTGGTCGCGGAACCGGCGGGTGTCGAGCACGTCGAGCTGCAGCAGGTCGCCGAAGCGCAGCCGCCGGTAGACCTGCATCTCCGGGCCGCGCGGCATCGACGCGGCGCGCAGCGGCAGGTTCTCGTAGTACGCCTGGTAGGCGGCGGCCCGGCGGAGCCGGAACACGGCCGGGTCCTGGTCGGGCTCGGTGTCGGGCTGCGAATGGTCACCGGCCCAGTTGTTCTCGACGTCGTGGTCGTCGGGGGCGACCACCCAGGGCGCGGCGGCGTGCGCCGCCTGGAGCGCGGGGTCGAGCTTGTACTGCGCGTACCGGATCCGGTAGTCCGTCAGGGAGAACGTCTCCGTCGCCGGGAGGTGCGCGCGACCGATGGTGCCGGCTCCCCCGCCCTCGTAGATGTAGTCGCCGAGGTGCACCACGAGGTCGAGGTCCTCGCGGGCCATGTGCTCGTACGCAGTGAAGTAACCGTCGGTGTAGGCCTGGCAGCTCGCGTAGGCGAACGTCAACGACTGCAGGGCGGCGCCGGGGCGCGGCGCGGTGCGGGTCCGGCCCACCGGGCTGACCTGGTCCGCGACGCGGAACCGGTACCAGTAGACGCGGTCCGGTCGCAGGCCGTGCACCTCGGCGTGCACCGAGTGCGCCCAGTCGGGAGTCGCGCGGTGCACGCCACGGCGCACGACGTGGCGGAACCGCTCGTCCTCCGCCACCTCCCACCGCACGTTCACAACGCGGTGAGGCATGCCGCCGAGCCCGTCGCCCGCCAGCGGGTCAGGCGCCAGGCGGGTCCAGAGCACGACTCCGTCGGGGGTCGGGTCGCCGGACGCGACACCGAGGGTGAACGCGTAGCCGGGCAGGGTGATCCGGTCGTTCGAGGCGGCGGACGTCGCCGACGCCGGGTCGGCGGCGAAGATCGCCGCACCGGCGGCGACACCGCCGAGGGCGAGGAAGCGGCGGCGCGGCAGCGGGGAGTGCGTCATGTGGAGGGTCGCCTTCCGGGCAGGGGTCCTTGCGCCCCTCATCCCAGCCGTCAGACGTGACACCCACCGGAACGAGCCGTGAACAGAGTCGGCGGCGCCGCAGCGACTGGGCGAAGTCGATCCTTCTTTCCCGGCCGTGGGCGTGCCGCGCCGAAGCCGCTCAGCCCCGGCGTCGAGTGTGGACTCTCACCGCCGCGACGGCGCCCGTGGACGCGTCGCGCCGGTCACGGCGCCTGCGGGGTGAGCAGATAGTCGTCGGCGTCGGGATTCCACCGCAGCTGAACGGCGCCGGCAGTGGCGGCCGCCTTGCAGAACTGCAGGAAGCTGCGGTAGCCGAGCTTCTTCTCGCTGAAGTCGGGCCGGGCCCGGCGGAGCTGGTCCTTCAGGCCGGAGAGTGCCACCGCACCGCCCTCGCCCGCCACGTCGGCGACCACGGTTCGGAGCAGCCCGAACGCCGACTCCCGGTCGCCGTGCTCGGGCAGGGACACCTCGGGGTCACCCTTCGCGGGGCCCTCGGCCAACTCGACGACGTTGTGCTCGGCGAGGTGCCGCAGAAGCTCCCCGAAGGTGCGGAACCCGTAGTCGGACTCGGTGAAGGTGGGATCCTTGCGCAGCAGGGTCCGCTTCAGCCGGGAGGCGGTCACCTCTCCGCCGGAGCTGCCCTGCAGGCCCGCGACCGTCTGCGCCACGAGCGCGGCGAGCGCCTCGACGTCACGTACGGGTTCCTCGACGGCGGGCTGGGACTCGTTCTCCTGCACGGCCTGCTGGGGCCCCTGACTCGGCAGGGGGGCGGCGGGACGGGTACGGCGGGACCGGGCGGGCGGGACCTCCACGCCCTCGAGGCGGTCGTAGAAGAGGAACTCGTCGCAGGCGGGGGGCAGCAGCGCCGAGGTGGACTTCTCGACCCCGACGCCGACGACCCGCTTGTTGAGCTCGCGGAGCTTGTGGACCAGCGGCGTGAAGTCGCTGTCGCCGGTGCAGATCACGAAGGTCGAGATGTAGTCCCGCTCGAAGGCCAGCTCCACGGCGTCGACCGCCATCTTGATGTCGGCCGCGTTCTTGCGGGAGGCCCCCATCCGCTGGGGAATCTCGATGAGTTCGACGTGGCTGCGGGTGAGCATCCGCCGGTCCTCGTCGAAGTACGACCAGTCGGCGTACGCCCGGCGTACCACCACGCGTCCCCGCTCGGCGAGGGCGTCGGCGATGGGACGGAAGTCGAAGGCCGTCCCGCCGAGGTGGTCACGGAACCCCAGGGCGAGGTTCTCGTAGTCGAGGAAAAGGGCAATCCGGTCTTCTTGCTCCACGGAGGCAGCTTAGCGCCGAATCATTGAACGTTGATGGCCGAGGGTCAGCGATTGCAGGCGGATCATCCGGACCCGGGGGCCTGTCACGCGGGGTCCGGGTCCCGCTACGGCCGTCTGTCCCGTGGTGCGGCTGGCGGGTGCTTCCGCGCGTCCCGCGCATCCGAGAGGACGATGGCGGCGAGGACCGCGGCGACGGCGACAGCGGCCAGCAGCGGTGGGGCGAACAGCAGCGGCGCCGCCAGCCCGAGCAGGATGAGCAGGGCGATCGGTCGGTCTGGCGAAACCCGACCGAAGACCGTGTGTTCCAGGAGGGCCCGTCCCACGATGAACAGCGCGGGTCCGCCGACGAGGACGGCGACCCACGCCGGGTCGCTGCGACCGAGCGGTTGGGTGATGACGAGTTCGTCGCCGACCGCAGTGACGACCACGCCGGCCACCATTGTCAGGTGGGCGAGCGCCATGGGGCGGGCCAGCCGTATCGGATCGGCCGCGACGTCGATGGCTTCGGCAAGCAGTTCTCCGGCGCGGAAGACGTAGATCCTCCAGAGGAGCACGGTGGTGAGGACCGAGGCAGCGAAGGCGCCGGTGCGATCGGCGGTGTAGTCCGTCCGGGTGAAGGTGAGCCCCGTGACGAGGATCAGTTCGCCGAGGGCGATGATGAAGAGTTGGCGGTGCCGCTCCGCCATATGCTCGGCGGCGACGGGCCACTCGGGTGCGGTTATCCGCCCGAGCGGTGGGGTGGGAAACCGGAGGGTGAACCCGGCGTAGTTGATCGCCGCGCCGAGGGTCCAGAGCACGGCGCGTGCGGCATCGCCGGTGACACTGCCCACTATCCAGAGCACGCCGGTGCCGGTGGACCAGATGAGGAGTCGCCAGCCGGTACGTCTTTCCGGTTGGGGCAGGGCGACGGCGAAGAAGAGCGCCATCGCGATCTGGAGTACGGCGTAAACGCTCGCGAATACAACGCTGCGCCCGTCGAAGGCGTCGGCCAGAACGGCTGCCATCGCGATACTGGCGATCATGGTGCCCAGGACCACCGCCTGGACCGTGGGGCGGCGAGGGTCCAACCGGTTCGTCAGCCACGCCGTAAGGCTCCAGACCCACCACATCGAGAGGAGCAGCACGAGGGTCTGGTACACCCCCGTCCAGGTCAGCTCCGAGATCAGCTTTCGGGAGAGCTGGGTGAAGGCGAAGACGAACGCCAGGTCGAAGAAGAGCTCAAGGAGCCCCACCGGCTGCCGTTCCCGGGGCGCCCTGAGTAGGCCGCCTGGCTGTTCGTCCCCCATCACCTGCGTCCTACCGTTCTGGACTCCGCGCCGAGGTCGGATCTCGGCAAACCACCCGAACGGATGGAGCCGCATGTGCACTGGTTGACGAGTCGCCTCGCAGCGTCGGGGATGCCGTGCCAGCACGCCTCCCGAATCTGCTCCGACCGAAGCCGAACGACGAACGCGGTTTCCCGCAGGTCGGCTTCCTGTCAATTCCGTTCACTTCCGCAGCTACGGTCCATTCGTTTTCCGGCGCAAATCCCGTTGCGCCGCAAAATCGGCGCCGCGCGAATCCCAGCGACGACAATCCGGTCGCACGACATCCACCTGCAGCACCGCTAGCAGCGACTACATGCGGCAGCCATCGATGCGACGATGCGTCGTCGGAGATTTGACATCCGACACGATCGCCCCGGCATGGCTCACTGAATTGGATGATCGGACGACACGCGTCGCCTTTCAGGCCGCCCGGATCCCCTGTTCGTGTCGCTCGGTCAATTTAGTTTCGTCTGCTTGTCGCTAACCGGTCAAACGCTTTGCCGAACGGCCAGGAATACCCATGCTCTCTTCGGGCCCAAAATCGCGGCCCAGTCCACCGGACCGAATACGGTCCGCCCGTGGGGGGAGGAGCATCGATGTTCGGTAGGAAGGCCACCAGACCCGCGAGAACGGCGCTCGCCGTGATCGTGCCGGCTGTTCTGGTGACGCTCGCGGGAGGGGTTGGTCCCGCGTACGCCGCGGACCCGGGCGAGGACGCGAAGGCTCGCACCACGCCGGCCTATCAACTGGCCAAGGGCGAGGAGTGCGGGCTGCGGCCGTCGGCCGGCAAGAGCGCGAAGGACGAGCAGCTGAGCTGCCTCGGTGTCGAGGCGAAGCTCGACCGGACGCCGGCGGTGGGAGAGCAGGCGACGCTGCGGGTCACCGTCCGCGCCGCGGGGAAGATCGGACCGAGCGAGATCAGTGTCGCCCTCCCGGCCGAGCTGGAGTGGGTGCAGGCGCCGGCCGAACTGGGCGTGCAGAAGCGCAGCAGCATCCAGCCCGAGCGGGCCGGCTCCATCTCCGTGGCGCGGACGACCCAGGCGCTGCGCTCGGGCGACAGCGTCGGGTTCAGCGGTGTGGTCCGGGCGGTCAAGGCGGGTCAGGTGCAGATCCAGGCCCGGGCGACCGCGCCGTACGGCCGGGACGTCCAGGCCGGTCAGGACGACGTCTTCCTGACCATCGCGGAGAAGGCGGGAGCGTCCCGGCTCGGACACGCGGTCCCCGCGGGCGACAGCTCCACGAAGCGGGTACCCACGACCGAGCGGGCGGCGCGGCCGTCCGGCCAGAAGCCGAAGAGCGTCGGCGCGCAGAGTGTGACCGGCGAGGCACAGGCCGAGGCGCGGGCCAAGGGGCTCAAGGTGATCGCCCCGCAGGCGCCGTGTGACACCCGGGTCGCCGGGAACTGGAGCTTCCAGGACCAGAACGGCACCTGGCACAACCAGATGAACATGCAGGTGCAGGTCTGGGACGACGACGTCTTCGGTGACTCGCTGCTCGCCACCGGCGTGACCGACGGCGCCGGCAACTACAACATCTGCTTCGACTCGAAGGTCGAGGGCTTCCCGGACAGCGGGAACGCCGACATCTACGTCCGCTTCATCACGTCGAACTCCCAGTGGCGGGTGCAGCGCGGTGGCAACCCGCTCTCCTTCCAGACCGGGACGACCAACGACGTGCCCACCGGCAGCACCTTGAACCTCGGTTCGCTCACCGCCGCCGACGGCGCGCTGCAGCGCGGTCTGCACGCGTACGACTCCGCGAACGACGCGTGGCTGTGGGTGCCGAAGCCGAACAACCTGTGCTGGGACCAGGACGACGCGAGCTGCCGCCAGGTGGTCATCAACTGGGCGCCGGACTCGACCGACGGCACGTACTACAACCTGGGCAGCAACCAGGTGCACCTGGCCGCCGACGACCCGAACGCCCCGGTCACCGTGGTGCACGAGATCGGCCACGCGGTGATGGACGACCTGTACAACGACAACTTCCCCGCCGCGCCGAACTGCAACCCGCACAGCGTCACCGGCACCAGCTCGGCCGGCTGCGCCTGGACCGAGGGCTGGGCGGAGTGGTTCCCGGCCACCGTCTACAACGACCCGTTCTTCCGCTGGCCCAACGGCGCCTCCCTCAACCTGGAGAACGCGAGCTGGGGCAACGGCTGGGGCGAGGGCGACACCACCGAGGGTCGGGTCGCCGCCGCGCTGATCGACATCACCGACTCCGCGAACGAGGCGACCTGGGACCGGTACGGCGAGGGGCCGTGGAACATCTGGATGACCTCGCGGCTGCACAACTCGACCACCTTCGCGAACTTCTGGGCGCACCGCACCGCCGACGGCTTCAACGTGGCCGACTCCGGGGCCCGCGCCTCGGTGTACCAGAACACGATCGACTACCAGTTCCGGGACCCGCTGGGCAGCTACGCCCCGCTGACCCGCCCGACACCGACGCCGCCGCACAACTTCGGATACTCGACCTCGTCGGTCTACTGGTCGGTGGTCGCGCTCAAGCCCAACTCCGGTGACCTGGACCTGCAGCTCTACGACGACCGGGCGCAGGGCGTCTACCTCAGCGGCAGCGCCGCCGGCGGCACCACCGTCGACTTCGTCGCCGTGGACTCCAACCGCCGGGCGCTGGGTGACTACTACCCGCGGGTGACGAACTGGTCCGGCGGCGGTGGCTACCGCGTCGAGCTCGCCCAGGGCGCCAGCGTGCTCAACGGCGGCAGCAGCACGATCACGATGGGTACGAACAACGTGGTCGCCGTCCGGGACACGTACCTCACCGCCGGGGTGCCGGTCACCATCTCGGCGGCGGCCACCAACGTCGGTCAGGACGCTGAGCTGTTCCTGATGAGCAGCGACGCGAACGCGGCCACCTGGATCCGTCCCCGCTCGGGTGCGGCGGCCGCCGCCACCGGCGGTGGCGCCGGGGCGACCGAGACGATCACCTTCACCCCGGCCCTCTCCGGCTGGTACGGCGTCGTCGTGGTCAACAAGGCCGGCTCCGGCAACTACACCCTCACCCGGTCCTGACCGTCCACCTCCTGACCGGTCCGGGAGCGCCCGTCGCGGCGCTCCCGGACCGCTCTTCGCGGACCCGCGAACGATCCGTCCCGAATTGCACGGAACCGCCGGGCACACCGGCACGTCCGACCGACGTAACCTGACGCGGGAGGCGACAGATGCACCGACTGCTGGCCCTGCTCGCTGTGCCGGCCGTGCTGGCCTCGACGGTGACCGTGGCGGCCTGCGCGGGCGGCGACCGCAGCGAGCCCGAGCCACCGACGGGCGCAACGACGCTGGTGCTGCGGCTGAGCGAACTGCCCGGCCTGCTGCCGCCCGGCGGCGTGGCCACCGTCGCTCCGCGCCACTCCCTCTTCGGTGACGGTCGGCTGATCAGCGCCGCGTCCGGGCCCACCGGGGGGTGGCCACAACTGCGCGTGGACACCGTTTCGACCGAGGACCTGCGCGAGCTGTTCCGTACGGCCGCCGCGCTCCCGGACGAACCGGGAACGGCGGCCCCGGACGGGCCCGTCGTGCAGGTGGTCGTCGGCACGTCCGGCGGTCGACGCGGCGTCACCCTGGCCCGCGACGACGCGGCGGCCACCCGGCTACGGGCCGATCTAGCCCGGCACTCCGGCGGTCCGCCGGCACCGTACGAGCCCCCGGCCGTCGCGATCGTCGCCACGCCCGCCGACCCCGCCGAACCTGCCCGGCCCTGGCCGTTGCCGACCCTGACCGGCGAGCCGCTGGGCGGCACGTCGGCCGGTTCCACCTGCCTCGTGCTGCGGAGCGCGGAGCTGGACGCCGCCCGGCGCGCGATCGAAGCCACCGACGGCGACGCGCGGTGGAGCAGCGCGGGCCGGGTGTGGCAGGTGGCCGCACGCCCGCTGCTGCCCGACGAGACCGGATGCGCCGACCTCTAGTCGCTGGTCGCTCACCGGCAGCCCGGACGAGTGACAGCGGCGAAGCGGCGCCCCGGCACGGGGCGAACCGGGAGAGGGTGGGCGGAGCGTCATGTCTGCCCTGCGTCAGCCGTCCATCGCCGGCGCCCCGCGTAGCGGATCGCCCATCGCTTCCGTGCCGAGGCCGGCCCGGCGCGACGTACGGGCAGGCCGATGAGGAGCGAGGAGACGACGTGACCGGAGAGCCGAACACCGCGGACAGCCAACCCCGCCTTCATCAGCACGGCCGGGAGATTCAGGCCTTCGGCAGTGTCCGCCAGTTGCCGGTCGCTCTGGCGTACGAGGCTCGGTTGTACTCGTGCGAGCGGTTGAACCGGATCCTCGCCGACACCCGCATCCTGCACTCGCTGTACAAGAAATACCACTGGCTCATGCGAGGGCACACGTTCTACCAGTTGCATCTCCTGCTCGACAAGCACGCCGACGAGCAGTTGGCGTTGGTCGACACGCTCGCCGAGCGGGTGCAGACCCTCGGTGGGGTCGCGGTCGGCGATCCGCGCCACGTCGCCGAGCTGACCCGGATCCCCCGCCCGCCGAACGGTGTCGAGGAGGTTCCCGGGATGCTGTCGCGCCTACTGGAGGCGCACGAGACGATCCTGATCGACGCGCACGACGCGGCGGCCCGGGTCGCCGAGGGCGGTGACGACGGCAGCAACGACGTGCTGGTGTCGGATCTGATCCGCACCAACGAGCTACAGGCCTGGTTCGTCGCCGAGCATCTCGTCGACACGCCCGCGGTACGGGCCTGAACGTCCGCGCGGACCGGGGAGTACGGCACCTCGGGTGTCCCGCCCGTGCCGGCGACGGCGGGACACCCGGGGTGTCAGGCGACGTCGGCGCGCCCGAGCCGCCAGTAACCCATGAACGCGACGGCGTGCCGGTCGAGGCCCCGCTCCCCCACCAGGTGCCGGCGCAGCGCGCGGATGACGCCCGCCTCCCCCGCCAGCCACGCGTGCAGCGGTGACGCGGCGGTCTCGGTCTCGGCGGGCACCTCCCAGAGGATCTCGGTGTCCACGTCCACGTCGTTGTCGGTGACCGGACCGGTGGCGGGCTCGGTGCGGGCGGCGATCAGGTCCCCGGCCGCCGCGGCGACGGCCGGGACGAGGAGGCTTCCGTACTCGCCGGCGCCCCGGGGGAGCCAGGTCAGCTCGACCCCGGGTGGCGTCACCAGCGGGAGCGCGTCGCCGGCCTCCGGGACCTCGATCAGCGCCCGGCCGGACGCGTCCAGCGGCAGACGCTCCAGGATGGCGGCGATCGCCGGCGCGGCGGTCTCGTCCCCGGCGAGCAGCAGCTGCCCCGTCGACGGCAACCGGAACTCGATGCCGCCGTGGTCACCGGGGTAGCCGGCGTCCGGGCCGACGAGGGCGATCTCGTCACCGATCCGGGCCCGCCGCGCCCATCGGGTGGCCGGGCCGCCGTCGCCGTGCAGGACCAGGTCGATGTCGACCTCGGCGAGGTGCGGACGGACGGCCCGCACGGTGTAGGTGCGGATGGGGTTGCGCTGCTCCTCGGGCAGGGCCCGCCACTGCGCGTACCAGTCGGGGCCGTCCGGCAGCCGTACCCCCTGCTGGCCGGGGAGCGGCAGCGCGAGCTTGATGCGCTGGTCCCAGCCGTTGTCGGCGAACCGGTCGAGGTCGGGGCCGGTGAAGGTGGCCCGCAGGAACGAGGGGCTCAGCCGGTGGATGGCCCGGACCTCGACGGTGAAGACGCGCCAGGGCGCGATAGGCAGGGTCTCGGTCATGGTGCCTCTCTGGGTCGGGCGGCGCCGGTTGAAGGTTAGGCTACCCTAACCAGCTTTCCCGATGAGCGGAAGTCCGCTGCCGGACCCGGCGTTCACACCTCGATGTACGAGCCCATGATGACCGTGCGATCGCGCGGCAGGCAGAAGTGCTCGGCGGCGTCGGCGGTGATGAACGAGGTCGTGATGAAGAGCCGCTTGCGCCAGCGCGGCATGGTCGGCCGGCTCCCGGCGCGCAGCTCGATCTTCGAGAGGAAGTAGGAGGCCTCCTCGGCCTGCACCCGCCCCTCGACGTCACCCGCGTTGAGCCTGCGGAGCGTCTCGGGCACGTCCGGGCTCTCCATGTACCCGAAGTAGGCGCTCACGTGGGTGATGCCGTCGTCGGAGTAGCCGAGGTCGTCGACGGCGATCCGCTGGTCCGCGGCGATCCGGGGCACCGGCTTGGTCTCGATCGAGAGGATCACCACGTGCTCGTGGCGTACGTGGTTGTGCTCCACGTTGGCGCGCATCGCGAGCGGCACGGTCTGCTTTCCCCGGTTGAGGAAGATGGCCGTGCCGGGCACCCGGCGGGCGAGCTTGCCGTCCGCGCGCAGCTCCTCGACGAAGTCACGCAGCGAGCCCTCGTGCTGCTGTCGCTCGCTGGTGACGATCTCGCGTCCGCGTTTCCACGTCGTCATGATCGTGAAGGCGGCGAGGCCGATCAGCAACGGCACCCACGCGCCGTGCAGCAGCTTGGTCGCGTTGGCGCCCAGCAGCAGCAGGTCCCACACCAGCAGCGGTATCGCGCCCAGGGCGAGCAGCCAGAGCGGCACCTTCCACTTCCACCGGCCGAGGTAGAACAGCAGGAAGGTGCTGATCGTGATCGTCGCGGTGACCGCCATGCCGTACGCGAAGGCCAGCCCGGTCGAGCTGCCGTACGCGAGGACGAGGGTGAGCACCGCGACCATCAGCAGCCAGTTGACCCACGGAACGTAGACCTGGCCGATGGTGGACTCCGAGGTGTGCAGGATCCGCAGCCGAGGCAGGTAGCCGAGCTCCGCCGCCTGTGAGGCCACCGAGAAGGCGCCGGTGATCACGGATTGGGAGGCGATGACCGTCGCGGCGGTGGCGAGCAGGGTCAGCGGCAGTCGACCCCAGTCCGGCGCGAGCAGGAAGAACGGGCTGCTGATGTTGCTCGGATCCTTGAGGATCAACGCGCCCTGGCCGAAGTAGCTCAACGTCAACGCGGGAAACACCAGTACGAGCCAGGCGCGGGTGATCGATCGGCGACCGAAGTGCCCCAGGTCGGCGTAGAGCGCCTCGGCCCCGGTGACGGCGAGCACGACGGCGGCGAGGGCGAAGAACGCGACCTCGAAGCGGCCGGCCAGGAACCCCAGCGCATAGGTCGGCGACAACGCCTTGAGGATGTCCGGATGCGCGGTAATGCCCCGCACCCCGCAGACCGCGACGATGAGGAACCAGACGATCATGATGGGCCCGAAGAGGCGGCCGACCGCGGCGCTCCCCCGGCGCTGGGCGACGAAGAGCAACGCGATGATCACGACGGTGATGGGGACGACGAGATTTCCGAGTGAGGGTTCGACGACCTTGAGCCCCTCGACGGCGGAGAGCACCGAGATCGCCGGGGTGATCATGCTGTCGCCGAAGAAGAGCGCCGCACCGAAGATGCCGAACAACACGAGCACCGGCACGGCTCGCCCGCCGCGGCGTACGTTGCGCCGCAGCAGGGTGATGAGGGCCATGATGCCGCCCTCACCGTCGTTGTCGGCGCGCAGCGCCAGCAGCACGTAGGTGACGGTCACGATGATCATCACCGTCCAGAACACCAGTGACACCACGCCGAAGACGTTCTCCGTGCTGACCGGCACGGGATGCGGGTCGCTCGGATTGAACACGGTCTGCATCGCGTAGATCGGGCTGGTGCCGATGTCGCCGAAGACGACGCCCAACGCGCCGATGACCAGCGCGAGTCGGGCGCTGTCACGGGCGATCGAACTGCTGGCCCCCAGCGGACGCGACGCCGGTCCGGCCTCGGGCGCGCCCGGCTGCTGGCGCTCGGTCACGGCCATCCCCCCTGTAGCCGGCGACGGCACCGGCTGAACGCCCAGGGCACCGGATGCCCGACGTCGGCATATCGGCACATTACCGGCACAACGCCGCCTCCGGCGGCGGGTCACGCAGAGAGCAGCCGTCGCCGGAGGCGCGCTCCGCGGCGCGGGCGTGCTTCCCCTGCGGCGAGCCGCCGGGGAACCGGTCCGGCCGGGACCGCCCGCTCAGCCGTTCAGCAGGGTCCGGACGTCCGCGAACAGCCGGTCGTCGGCCGCGGCGGCCGCCGGGGAGGTCGCCTCCTGCTGGATGAAGTTGTGCTCCAGGCCGGGCTCCTGACGGTGCAGCACCCGCACCCCGGCCTCGGCCAGCCGGCGGGCGTAGGCGTTGCCCTCGTCGCGCAGCGCATCGTGCTCGGCGGTCACGAGGACGGTGGCCGGCATGCCACGCAGGTCCGTCGTCAGCAGCGGGCTGGCGGGAGCCCGGTCGGCCGCCCGCGGCGTCCACTGCTCGACCGCCCAGACGAGGAAGTCGGTGTCCAACGCGTGACCGGACCCCTCGTCCACGATGCTCGGCTGCGAGAGCGTCAGGTCCGTGTTGGGGAACATCAGGACCTGCCCGGCGGGAAGCTCCTCGCCCGCGTCGCGCAGGCGCAGGCAGGCCATGGTGGCCAGGTAGCCGCCGGCGCTGTCCCCGGCCACCGCCACCGGCCGAGCCCAGCGCAGGACCGCCACCACGTCGTCGACGGCCGCCGGGTACGGGTGTTCGGGCGCGCGCCGGTAGTCGACGGCGAGCACCTCGACGTCGCAGGCGTCGGCGAGCCGCCGGCAGATCCGGTCGTGGGTGTCCAGGTCACCCAGGACGAAGCCGCCTCCGTGTGCGAACACCACCCGCGGCCGCGCCTGCTCGGACGGGCGGTAGTGGCGCAGCCGCAGGCCGTTCGGCCCCTCGACGTCCGCCACGCGGGCCAGCGCGGGCCCCCGGGGACGTGCGGCGGCTCGCCGACGCGAGCCTTCGCGCAGTTCCGACGCATCGAAGGACGCCATGAGGTTCTCTCTTCCGGGCAGGATCGACGCCGGGAAGCCGGAGTTCCGGCCCGCGCTCAGGCGACCCTGCCGGCCGGAGCGGCCCGGGTGACGCCACACGCGGCTCAGACTCTAACGCCCGCCGGCGCCGCTGCTCGTACGGGCGGAGCTACCGCACCAGGATCTCCCCCGCCCGGGGCAGCGGCCGATCGGCCCGCAAGAGCCCCGCGCGGTCCGTGGCGGGCTCGGTGACCTCGTCACGGCACCGAGGTCAACCGAGCCCCTCCCACTGGGATATCCGTACCGGTCAGCCTGCCCGGTTCGCGGCTCGGGCCTTCATCCGGCGCAGCTCCTGCGCCGAGACCTGCCAGGTGGAGTTGGTCGTACCCAGGCCGAGGAGCACCTGGTCGAACGTGTTCCCGTCGTTGTCGTCGGTGTAGCAGACGGTCACCTCACCCCATGGCGAGGCTGCCACGGCCATCTGGTCCTGACGACCGGTCGTGGTCTGGCTCAACGCCTGGGCCGGCAGCCGGCCGCCGGCCGTACCGTCCGGGTTGAGGCCCCGCGCCCAGACGTCCGAGTCGGCGCCGACGACCGTCCACCCCACGACGACGTTGCCCTGGTCGTCGATGCCGACGCCGGGCGCGGTGGCGCCGGCGCCGCCGGAGACCTGGACCTCGGCGTGCCGGGCGGCGCCGGCGGCACCGAACGAGCGCTCCCAGACACCGCGGGTGCCCGTGTGATCGGATTCCCACGCCACGGTGAAGTCACCGGCGAAGTTCGCCGCGACCGAGGCGCGCTGCTGCTGCCCGTCGCTCTGCGCGTTGGCCGTCCGCCGCGACAGCACCACCGATCCGTTGGATCGCGCCAGCCGGGCGAGGCCGATGTTGTAGAAGCCGTTCGCGTTGGCGTCCTCGTCCCAGACCACGAGGGCCTCGCCTGAGGCGGAGACCGCCACGTCGGGGCGGTGGTGCGCGCCCGTGGTCTGGGAGGCGGTCACCTCGTACGCCTTGCTGGTGGCGGCGGTGTAACCGGCGGCCCGGACGGTGGCGGGGGCGGTTCCCTGGATGTCCTCCCAGACCACGGCGAACCCGACCGCGGCGGCGTTGTTGGGCGCGCCGTCCGGGTCCACTGCGACCTTCGGCCAGATCTGCTGCCCGGCGTCGCTCGCGTTGACCTGGCCGGAGCCGAGCACCGCCCCGGCCGGCGACACCACCCGGTACTGGATGTTGTAGACGCCGTTGCCGTCGCCGTCGGCGGCCCAGACCACCACCGCGTTGCCCCGGTCGTCGAGCCCGACGTCCGGGCTGATGTGCCGCCAGGCGGCCCCGCTGGTTCCGCTGCCGGAGAGCTTCACCTCGTACGCCGGCACGCCGTCGCGGAACAGCCGCAGGAAGATCTCGCTGTGCGTGTCGTCCGCCGGGTTGGTGCTGTCCCGGTCGTCCTCCCAGACGACCGCCACCTGGCCGTTGCGGTTCATGGCGACGGCCGACAGGTCCTGGTCGCCGGCGGAGGCGCTGTTCGCCGTGGTCCAGGTGACGGCCTCGGCGGTCATCGCGGTCGGCGCGGCGGCGGGGACGGCGCCCGGTACCGCCAGGACGGGCGCGACGAGCAGTGCGGTCAGTAGTGACATCGACATCTTCTCTCTCCTAACCGGCCTGCAGCCCGGGCCGGCCGTCGAGGATGACGAACGAGCGGGCCGTGGAGACGGCCGCGCCGTGCTCGGTCACCGTGTTCACCGAGCGGAAGTCCGCCCGGATCTGGCTGCGGCTGATCGTGGTGCGGACGTAGCCGCGCCGGTTCGAGTAGAACTTCAGGTGCGGATTGGTCGCCGCGTTCGGGATGGTGGTGGTGGCGCTGCCGTTACCGCCCGAGGTGATCGAGGTGCAGACCAGCTCGGTGCCGATCGTCGCCGAGGCGGGGTTCGCGTAGTCGGCCTTGAGCTCGTTGGCCCAGGAGTTGTGCACGTCGCCGGTGAGGACGATCGGGTTGCGGACCCCACGCTGCTGCCAGCCGGTCTGGATCCGGGCGCGAGAGGCCCGGTAGCCGTCCCAGGCGTCCATGTTCGCGGCCCCGTTCGCGTCGAGCTGGCGGGCGAAGAAGACCTGCTGCCCGAGGATGTCCCAGGTGCCGTAGTGCTGAGCCAGCCCGTCGAGCAGCCACGTCTCCTGCGCCGCGCCGGTGAGCGACCGGGTGGCCAGGTCGGCGTCGGAGCAGACCTTCCACCCGTCGCCGCACGCCTGGTCGTCCCGGAACTGCCGGGTGTCGAGCATGTGGAAGGTGGCGAGCTGCCCCCACCGGACGCGCCGGTACAGCGGGATGCTGTTGCCGGCCGGCGCCGAGGTCGGCCGCAGCGGCATGTTCTCGTAGTAGGCCCGGTACGCCGCGGTGCGCCGGGCGGTCCACTGCGCGGTCGTCAGCGCCGGGCTGCTGTCCGCGCGAACCATGTTGGCGTAGTTGTTCTCCACCTCGTGGTCGTCCGGCACCACCAGCCAGGGCGCCGCCGCGTGCGCCGCCTGCAGGTCCGGGTCGGACTTGTACAGGGCGTACCGGCGGCGGTAGTCCGCCAGCGACACGATCTCGGCGCCGACGTGCTGCCGTACCGCCGAGGTGTTGGTGCCACCTTCGTAGATGTAGTCGCCGAGGTGCAGGACGAGGCCCGGATTGTCCTCGGCCATCCGCCGGTAGGCCGTGTAGTAACCCGACTCGTAGTGGGCGCAGGAGGCGAACGCCATCACCAGGTCGCGGCCGAAGGTGCCCGGCGCCGGGGCGGTCCGCGTCCGGCCGACCGGGGAGATGTGGCCCTGCGCGCGGAAACGGTAGTAGTAGTCGGAGTCGGCCGCGAGGCCACCGGCGATGACGTGCACGGAGTGCGCGTCGGCGTAGCGGGCGGCGACGGAGCCGGAGGCGACCAGCGAGGAGAAGCTCGCGTTCGTCGACACCTGCCACTCGACGGTCACGTCCGCGTTGGCCATGCCACCCTGCCCGTCGGCGTTCAGCGGCGACGGCGCCAGCCGGGTCCAGAGCACGACACTGTCGGGCGCCGGGTCGCCGGAGGCGACACCGAGTTTGAAGGGGTACGGCGCTGCGGCTCGGGCACCCTGCAGGGGCGTCAGCGCGGCGCCCGCGGCGGTCAGTCCACCGAGGACGAATATGCGACGGCTCAGCCTTGTCATGGCGAGCACTTTCGAGAACGTCGATGAACGGCGGGCTTTGCGACCCGGAATCCGGAGTGACACCACGCCGTCCGGTGCACGGCGATTCGGTGTACGGCCCCGGCGTCGTCCACCGCGCCGGCTGAAATTCGGTTGCCGGACGCCACGGGTTCCACGAGGGTGGTGCGCATGAGGTTCTGACGGACACCACCCACGTTTCCCGAGGCGTCGTGACATCGACCGGCGCCGCGCTGTCGTCCGCCCTCTTTCCTCCGCGAAAAGTGAGCCTCCTTGTCTCTGCACGCCTCCCCTTCGGAGTTCCACCCGCACGCCACCCCCGCCACCGTCACCGTCTTCGCCTCGGCCGAGAGCTGGATCGAGTCGGACGCCCTCCGGCAGTGCCAGCAGGTGGCCGCCCTCGACGGGATGGTCCACGTCGCCGCCATGCCGGACCTGCATCCGGGCAAAGGCGCGCCGATCGGCGCCGCCATGTCCGCCACCGTGCTGTATCCGTTCCTGGTCGGCTCCGACATCGGTTGCGGCATCGCCGTGTTCCCGATCCGGCTCAAGCGCGCCGTGCCCGAGAAGCTCGCCGCCCGGTTCCCCGACCTCGACCGGCCGCTGGACCCCGAGCGGGACGCCGACGACCCCGCCTGGGCCGTCGTCGAGGGCGACCTTCCCGCCGGCCACGTCGACGGGCTCGGGACGGTCGGCCGGGGCAACCACTTCGTGGAGCTGGCCCGCATCGGCACGGTCTTCGAGCCGGGCCACGCCGCCCGCCTCGGGCTGGAGACCGCAGACCTGGTGCTCGTCGTGCACAGCGGCTCCCGTGGGCTCGGCGAGCAGATCCTGCGTACGCACACCGAGGTCCACGGCGCCGGCCCCGCGCCCGACGTCGCCGCCTACCTGACCGCGCACGACGAGGCCGTACGGTGGGGATCGCTCAACCGGCGGCTGCTCGCCGCGCGGGTCGCCCTCGCCCTCGGCGCGGAGCCCACCGAGCCGGTCGTCGACCAGTGCCACAACCTGGTCGAGGTCCGCGACGGGCGCTACCTGCACCGCAAGGGAGCAGCGCCGGGTGACGGCCGCGACGTGCTGATCGCCGGGACCCGCGGCACCCCGTCCTACCTGGTGGCCGCGCACGCCGGTCCGGCCGCCAACTTCTCGGTGGCCCACGGCGCAGGTCGCAAGATGTCCCGCGCCGACGCCCTGCGTCGCGGCCGGGCCAAGCACACGGTCGAGGAGCTGCGCCGCACCCCGGTCGGTTCGGTGGTGGTCTGCGGTGAGCGGCAACTGCTCTTCGAGGAGGCGCCCTCGGCCTACAAGCGCATCGAGCGGGTCGTCGCCGACCTCGTCGACCACGAGCTGGCCACTCCCGTGGCCACCACCATTCCCCTGGTCACCTACAAGACGCCCGAGGCCGGTACCGCCGACCGCCGGGACGGCCGTCGTGGACGCAGGCGCGCATGACCGTGCACCTGCTCCTCTCCGCCGGCCGCGGCCCGCAGGAGTGCGCCTGGGCGCTCACCCACCTGCTGAGCCGCCTCGAGGCCGACGCCACCCGGCAGGGCCTGACGATCCGGCGGGTCCGGACCGTGCCCGGTGAGCGGCCCGACACCCTCCGCTCCGCGTTGATCCGGATCGACGGAGTCGACACCGAGGTCTTCGCCGCCTCGTGGACCGGCACGCTCTGCTGGCAGGCCCCCAGCCCGTACCGGGCGGGAACCGGGCGCAAGAACTGGTACGTCGTGGCCCGTCCCTGTCGGCTCGACGGGCCGACCACGGGCTTCTCCGAGGACGACGTCGACGTCGTCGCCTGTCGTACCGGTGGGCCGGGTGGCCAGCATCGGAACAAGGCCAGCACGGCCGTGCGGGCCACCCACCGCCCGACGGGCACCGTGGTCGTGGTCGACACCGAGCGGCAGTTCAGCCTGAACCGCCGGATCGCCATGCAGCGGCTACGGCAGCGCCTCGAGGACGGCGACGAGGCGGCCCGACGCGACGTCGCCACCGACCGGTGGCGGATCCACGACGAGCTGGTGCGCGGCAACCCCACCCGGGTCGAACGGCCGGAGCCGCCGCCGCGCGACTCAGCGCCCGTCCGACGGTCCCGGCCTCTTCGGCCACGATCGCCGCGCTGATCGCGGCGGGCCGTCCCGCCACGGTGCGACGGCGTGGTGACGCCACAGAGACGGCGGCCGAGGACCATCGGTTACACGGCCTCTCCACCCCAGGGAGGAAAGATGGACTCCGTCATCCTGCCCGAGCTGCCCACCTACCTCTTCGCTCCCAACCTCGCCGGCGTCCTGTCGTTGGCGGTCACCTTCCTGCTACCGCTGGTCGCCGCTCTCTTCATGCGCACCTCCTGGTCGGCCTTCCGCAAAGGACTCGTCCTGCTGCTCGTGTCGGCGGTGAAGACCTTCCTCGAGGCGTGGCTGGTCGCCGTCGAGGCGGAGGGTGCCTTCCACGTCGGCGAGACGGCGTACGCGGTGGTGGTGAACTTCGGCCTGGCGGTCGTCTTCTACGCCGGGCTGCTGCGGAACACCTCGGTCCAGCAGGCGGTCATCAGCCGCGGCCCGGTCAAGGAGCAGGCCACGGCCGGCTGACCACAGTAGATCCTGGTGATAAAGTCGACATCCGTCGATGCCTTGCCGTCGACGGCCACCCCGACCGCAGCACCGACCCTGGGAGCGCCCCATGTCGAGCCGCCCGACGCGCCGGAGCCTCTGGTCCCGCCTCCTCCCCGCCTCCGTCGCGCTCGGCACGCTGATCGCGTCCACCGCGTCCGGACCGGCGGCCACCGCCTCGACCGGAGCCGCCGGCACCGGCACGACCAACCCGGTCGTCGTCTGGGACGCCAACGCCCAGACGGCGATCTGGGACGTCGCGGCGCAGCAGCCGAACGAGCAGGTACGCAGCTTCGCGATGGTGAACGGCGCCGTCTACGACGCGGTCAACGCGATCGCGGGCACGCCCTACCAGCCGTACCTGCTCGCGCCCGCGGCCCGGGGCACCGAGTCGATACAGGCCGCCGTCGCCACCGCCGCGCACGGCGTGCTCAGCGCCCTCTTCCCCGCCCAGCAGGAGCGGCTCCGGACGCAGTACGACGAGGCGCTCGCCGCGATCCCCGACGGGCCGTCGAAGCGCGGCGGCGTCCGGGTCGGGGCCCGGGCAGCGGACGCGATGGTCGCCGCGCGGCAGGACGACGGCGCGTTCGGCGACCAGCAGTGGACGAACGGGACCGAGCCGGGCCAGTGGCGTCCCACGCCGCCGCTCTTCCTGTCCCAGGGCGCCTGGACTGGGCACATGCGCCCGTTCCTGCTCCCCCGCGCGTCGCTGTTCCGCACGCCGGGCCCGCCGCCGCTGACCAGCTGGGCGTACGCCCGCGACGTCGCCGAGGTCGCCGAGGTCGGCTCAGCGTCGAGCACGGTACGCACCCAGGACCAGACCGAGGCGGCGCTCTGGTGGCACGACCGACGGTCGGCCAACTGGGAGATCAAGCGTCAACTCGCCACCACCCAGCGGCTGAACGCCCTACAGACCGCCCGCTTCTTCGCGATGACCGACCTCGTCGTGGCCGACTCAGGGGTGGCCTGCTTCAGCCAGAAGGAGCACTGGAGCTACTGGCGGCCGGTCACCGCCATCCAGCAGGCCGACGCCGACGGCAACCCCGCGACGGCGGCGGATCCGGGCTGGACGCCGCTGCTCGTCACGCCGCCCTTCCCCGAGTACCCGTCCGGCCACGCCTGCGGCACCGGCGCGCGGATGTCGCTGTACCGGCACTTCTTCGGCCGGGACGACGTGGCGTTCAGCGGCTCCAGCGCGGACTCCGGCACGACGCGGCACTTCGGGAGCTTCTCCGAGGCGCTCGACGAACTCATCGGCGCCCGCGTCTGGGGCGGCGTCCACTTCCGCAGCGCCGACGTCGACGGCGCGGCGCTCGGTGAAGCCGTCTTCCGCTACGCGGTGCGGCACCACTTTCGTCCGCTGAGGTAACCCGGCCCGACGGCCTGACCTTCGACACCCGCCCTGCCGGCAAGGAGCGCCGGCAGGGCGGGTGTCGTGCGGATTCGTCCGTCTCCGCCGCACGTCCGGTGTGCCGAACTCCTCCGCCGATCGCCATCGCCATCCCGCGCGCCCCGCCGCCGGAGGTTGACAGCGCCATGGCTAGCGGTTATCTATTGTTGATCTACAGAGGGGTGCCCGCGTGCAGGACGTGGTACTGGCCATGCTGGCGAAGGAGCCGGCGTACGGGTACGAGCTGCGCAGCCGGATGCGGGGCGCGCTCGGGCCGCTCGGCGAGGCGATGAACGACGGGCAGATCTACGTGACGCTGACCCGGCTGACGAAGGCGGGCCTGGTGACCTCGCAGCTCGCCGACGGCCTGCCGGATCGTCCGGCCCGCCGCGTCTACGCGCTGACACCGGCCGGGCAGCAGCGGGTCACCGCCTGGCTGACCGAGGTGAGCTGGCCGAAGCCGGACCTCACCGAGTTCCACCTGAAGCTGGTGGCTGCCGCTGCCGCACGGCTGGCCGATCCGGTGGCGCTGGTCGACGCGCAGCGGCGCGAGGTGCTGCGCCGGTTGCGGGACGCCCAGCGGGCCGCGCTGGCGCGTTCGGTGGACCCGGTCGCCGGGCTGTTGCTGGAGGGGGTCGTGCTCCGGCTCCGCGCCGACCTGGAGTGGCTGGAGGCGTGCGAGCGCATGTGGACCGGGCGTGATCGGACCGAACGGAAGGCGGGGGCGTGACCGGATCGACGGTGCTGGCAGCACGCGGACTGAACAAATGGTACGGACGGGACAGCGGGCTGGTGCGCGCGGTCGACGAGGTCGACCTGGACGTGCCGGCTGGGCAGGCCGTCGCGATCATGGGGCCCAGCGGTTGCGGCAAGTCGAGCCTGCTGCATCTGCTCGGCGGGCTGCAACGCCCGAGCGACGGCGAGGTGTGGCTGGCGGGCCGCCGGATCGACACCCTGAGCGAAGGCGCGCTGGCCCGGCTGCGGCGCGACAGCGTCGGCTTCGTCTTCCAGTCCTTCCACCTCATGGACGAGCTCACCGCGGTGGAGAACGTCGAGTTGGCCGCGTTGCTGGCCGGTCAGTCACCCCGCCGGGCCCGTCGGCGGGCCCTGGAGCTGCTGGACCGCGTCGGGCTCGCCGACCGGGCGACGCACCTGCCCTCGGCGTTGTCCGGCGGGCAGCGCCAACGGGTCGCCATCGCCCGGGCGCTGAGCAACGAGCCGCTGGTCGTACTCGCCGACGAGCCCACCGGGAACCTCGACAGCGCGGCCACCGTCGAGGTGTTGCGGTTGTTCGAGGAGCTGCGGGTCGCGGGGCAGACGTTGGTGGTGGTCACCCACGACGCGCGCATCGCCGCCGTCGCCGACCGGGTGATCTCCATGCGGGACGGATCGTTCGCCGACGACAGCTGGCTCGCCGGCACCGGCACGATCTACGGCGGAGGGCGCTGAGGTGGGCGGACGTCTGCTGCTCGTGTGCCGGCTGCTGGTACGGGACCTGCGTCGGCGCCGCGCCGAGACCGTGCTGCTGCTGCTCGCGATCAGCGCCGCGACCGCGACGCTCACCCTCGGTCTCGCCCTGGACAACGCGCTCGCCGAGCCGTACGAGCGGACCCGGGCCGCGACCGCGGGCCCCGACGTGGTGGCGACGCCGGTCACGACGGGCCCGGGGGCGCTGGCCGCTCTCACGCCGCTGGCCACCGCCCCCGGCGTCACCGCACGGAGCGGGCCGTACCCGATGGCCTATCTGATGATGACCGCCCACGGCAGAACCGTGCAGACGGTCGTCCAGGGGCGGGACACCTCCCCGGCGGCGCTCGACCGGCCGGCCGTGACCAGCGGAACCTGGGTACGCCCCGGTGGCGTGGTCGTCGAACCCACCTTCGCCAACGCCCTCGGCCTGCACACCGGCGACACCGTCGAGGTCAACGGTCACCCGCTGAAGGTGGTGGGGACCGCGGTCACCGCCGCCCGAGCCGTCTACCCGCGCGCCGACTGGCGCTTCCCGGGCAGCATCCTGATCCAGAGCTCCGGTCTCGTCTGGGTCGACAGTAGCCAGATCGGCGCGCTCGCCGGTGGCCAGCGACTGTCCTACACCATGAATCTCAAACTGGCCGACCCGCACGCCAGCACCTCCTTCCGCAACAAGATCAGAGGCGGGGTCGAATACCGCAGCTGGAAGGCGATCGCCGAGGCGGACGGCAAGCTCGTCCGCAAGGCGCACACGGCCTTGCTCCTCGGCAGCTGGCTGCTCACCATGCTCGCGGTGGCCAGCGTCGCCAGCATCGTCGCCGGCCGCATCGTCGAGCAACGTCGCCGGGTGGGGCTACTCAAAGCCGTCGGCGCCGGACCAGCGATGATCGCGGCCGTCCATCTCGCCGAGTACCTGATGATCGGGCTCGCCGCCGCCGGCGTCGGTTTGGCCGCCGGTTGGCTCGCCGCCCCCGCGCTGACCAACCCTGGCGCCGGACTCCTCGGCTCCACCGGCGTTCACCCACCCGCACTGCGTACGGTGGTCACGGTCACCGCCCTCGCGCTCGCCATCGCCGCCGCGGCGACGCTGACGCCCGTACTGCGCGCCGCGACCACCGACACCGTCGACGCGCTGGCCGACGCCGCCACCCCACCGCGTCGCCGCGGGTGGCGCGTCTGGCTGTCCCGCCGGATGCCCACCGCTCTGCTTCTCGGGGTACGCGTCAACGCCCGCCGCCCCCGCCGCGCCCGGCTCGTCATGGTGAACACCCTGATCACCACGACCGCGCTCGCCGCCCTGCTCATGGGCCTGGCACAGGACCGGCAGGTCAAGCTCGGCGAATCGGAGCTGGCCGACCCCCAGGACACCCGCACCCTCCAGGCGATGCTCCTCGTCGTCGGCGTGCTCTGCCTCCTCGCGCTCATCAACGCGATCGTGAGCACCTGGACCGCGGTCCTCGACGCCCGCCACCCCCTGGCCGTCGCCCGCGCGCTCGGCGCCACCCCCGGGGAGGTCACCGTGGGCATGGCGGTGGCGCAGCTCCTTCCCGCGACACCCGGCGTCGCCCTCGGGATCCCGGCCGGCATCGGGCTGTTCCTGACCGTCTCCGCGGGGGAGATCCGGTACGCGCCCGCCTCCTGGATGCTCGGCGTGGCGCTCGCGGTCCTGCTCGCCGTCGCCGTGCTCACCGCGATCCCCGCCGTGCTCACCGCCCGGCGTCCGGTCGCGGACACCCTCCACTCCGCACCGGCCTGACGGCAGGTGAATCGGGACGTGCGGACGCCGGGGCCCGTCCGGCCACCGGGCGGGCCCCGCGCAGGGCCGCTCGGCTACTGGCCGATACGTCCGTCGATCCGCTCGCGCAGCAGGTCGACGTGGCCCATGTGGCGACCGTACTCCCAGACCATTCCGACGAGCATCTCGCGCAGCGACGTCGCCCCGCCACCGCTGCCGTGCTGGTTCAGGGGGTCCTCGGCGGTGATGTCGAGACTGGGCGCCTCGGCCACGAACCGGTTCGCGAAGTCCACCTCCGCCCGCCACGCGTCCCACGCCTCGGCGACCACCCGCGGATCGGCGACGGCGCCGTCGAAGTCACCGTCCCGGTCGGTGTCGGAGCAGTACAACTTCGGCACGTCCTGACCCGCCATCAGCACCCGGAACGTCGCCCGCTCCACCTCGGCGAGGTGCCGCACCAACCCCAGCAACGACATCGTCGACGGCGGCACGGATCGCCGGGCCATCGCCTCCGCGTCGAGACCCTCGCACTTCATCTCCAACGTGAGCCGCGCGAAGCGGAGGGTCTCGACCAGCGTGGTGCGCTCGTCGCCCAACGTCGGTCCGTTCTCCCGTGGGTCGTCGTCGGAGGGCTTGCCGTCGGCGGTGAACATGTCGGCGCGTCGAGTGGTGGCCATGCCCGCATCATCGGTGAGGCCACAGCTGCGGACCACCCGTTTTTCCGGCGCTGATGGACGTCCACGAGGCGCGCCGGGCGCCGGCACGGATCGGCTGTCCGGAGGCGGGCGGTCAGTCCGATCGGGCGCCGGCGGGCTGGGGCGTCGTCGCAGCCGGCACGGGCGTCTCGGGTGCCGCACCGCCGGCCCCGGCCCCGGCGACGTCCGCCGGAACCTCCGGATCGATCACCTGCCGGTCCAGACTCACCTGAGCCAGGCCGGTGCCGCCCACCCGGATGTCGTCGTACGCCTCGAGGCGGTGGTTCGGACCGAGGTAGAGGACGGACATGGCCAACGGGGTGGGCTCCTCCCCCTGCAGCCCGCGCAGGCCCGCCCCGCCGGTGGAGCCCTGCACGGCGAGCCGACTACCGGGCTCGCCCTCGGGCCCGGGCAGCATCCGGACCTCCCGCTGGTGGGTGTGTCCGGCGAGGATCAGCGGCGCGGTCCCGGCGAGCGGGTCGGCGGAGGCCGGGTCGTGCACGAGGGCGATGTCGACCGGGGCGCCGGCGGCGCGGATGGTGTCGGCGAGCCGCTGGCCGGAGCCCGGGAGACTCGTCGGCCCCTCGTCCCACGGGCCACCCTCCTGCTCCTGCTTGTCCGGGGTGAACCGCGGGTCGCCGATCCCGGCGATGCGCACGCTCGACACGCTGGTGATCGAGTTGTCCAGCACGACGGCGTTCGGCTGCCCGGCGACGGCCTGGGCGGTACGGGGCGAGTCGTGGTTGCCGCGGATGTAGACGTAGGGCACCTTGAGCTGGCCGATCATCGACACGTAGGAGGTCTCCGGTTCGCTGCCCCAGTCGGTGATGTCGCCGGTGTCGATGACGAGGTCGATGTCGAACTGCTCGACCACGGTCTTGATCACCGGCCAGACGGCCGGGTTGAGGTGCAGGTCGGAGACGTGCAGGATCCGGGTGGTGTCGGCGGACGCCTCGTAGACGGGCAGGCTCGACATGGTGCCGTAGAGCTTGCTGACGTTGCCGACGAGCCGTTGCAGCTGGTCGGCGTACCGGGTGTAGTCGTCGGCGATCCGGCGAGCGTCGCCGACCAGTGCCGGCGCGTTGACCAGGAGCCCTTCGTAGCGTGGCTCGGCGACCGCGGCGGGTCGTACGGTGAGCGCCGCGGCGCCCAGGGCGCCGCCGGTGACGGCGAGGGCGAGGGTTCCCGCCCAGGCCGTCCGGCGGGTGGAGCGGAAGGTCAGCGCGGCGAGCAGCATGGTGCCCAGCACGGACGCGGCGACGGTGCGCAGGCCCAGCCGGAGCAGGGCGTCGCGGATGTCGCTCGGCGCGGAGGCTCCGGCCGCGGCCAGCCCGCCCGGTTCGTGGATCAGCGCCTCGGCGCGCTTCTGGTCGAGGGAGTCGAGGCGGGCGGTGAGCCGGGCCGGTCCGGAGTGGCTGTCCAGGAAGAGCGAGCCCAGCGGTGGGACGGCGATCTCGCTGCCGCCGTCGGTCGACGGACTGAGCCGGAACTCCACTCGGAGCGGACCGACGTCCCCGGTGACCCGGCCGCCGAGCATGGTGCCGCCGGTCACGCCGACGAGAGTCACGATGATCATGGCGAGGGCCACCAGTCCTCGCCGCGCCCAGCGGGCAGCGCTTGCCGTCACGGCTCCCCACCCCTCCCCCGAGACCGAAACATGCAAGGATGCACGTATTCGTGGGGGCCAAGGGTACGCCGGGTGACCGGCTACTGACGAACGTCGGAGCGCTGGCCCGGCGGCCTCCGGATCACCGCCTCCGCTGCCGCCGCAGGGGCCGACCGCCCCGCGGTCGAGGCACGGTGCCGACCGGCGCTGCGCAGGCCGGGACGGCCGTGTTCAGCGCCGGCGGGCGCGTGCGGTGGCCCGAGCGTTGGCCTTCTCGATCGCCCGGACCAGGTCGCCCTTCCCCAAGCGCTGCGGATCCTCGACGCCCACCCGGCGGGCCACGTCCTCGAGGTGGTCCCGGCTCGCGTTGGCGTCCACCCCCTGGGCGGTGGGGCGGGTGCGGTCGCGCGACGCCGGCGTGCCCTGCTCGGCCTGCGGATCGGAGGGGCCGGGCCGCTCCTTGGGCTCCCAGTGGTCGCCCACCTTCTCGTGGGTGTGCTTCAGCGACGCGTACGCCGTCCGGTGCGCCCGCTCGCCGTCGCCGTAGGTCTCCTCGGCCGACTCCAGCGTCTTCTTGTAGGTGCGCACCGCCTTGTCGTCCGAACGGGCGATCGTCGACGGCACGTCGTCGCGCATCTCCTCTGCCTGTTCGTGCTTGTCCGCCATGTTCAGGCCTCGTTCCGTCCGTCGGCCCCGGCGCCGCGAGCGCCGCCCAGGGCCTGGCGGGCGGCCGCCGAGCCGGCGGGCACCACCGCACCGGCCGTCGCCGACACGGCCTCGCGCATCTCGTCGGCCACCCGCCCCGAGCTGTCGCCGGCCGCGCTCAGCTGCTGCAGTCCGAGCCGGCCCAGGACCACGGCCGCGGTGAGGTAGCCGGAGGCCAGGCCGGCCACGGCGAGCCGACGGGGCAGGAAGGTCTCCAGCGCGCGCAGCACGGTGGTCGACGCCGCGCCGACACCCAGCATGAGGCAACCGCCGGCCGCCGCGAGCAGGACGATGCCGGCGCCGGCCGGTCGCGCGGCCTGGGTGAGCTGGTGGCGGACCGCGTTCATCTCCTCGCGGACGACCTCGGTGATCTCCTCCGCGAAGCGCCCGGCGGGGTTGCCCGTCCGGTCGCCGCGGCCGGGTTGCTCGGAAGCCGCGCCTGCCATGGTGTCCTCCCCGCTGCTCGCTGCCGACGCGGCTTCGTACCCCGGTTCCTCCGCGGCACACCGGGCAGCCCGTCGGCAACGCCCGACGGTGTCGGCCGGCGGGGTGTTACCGACCGGCGAATCCCCGTCATCCCGTTTCTTGCTGCCGTGCAATCATTGCGACCATGGCGTCGACCGTGCTCCCCGCGAGTACGTCCACGGGCCCCGAGACCGGGCTGGTTGAGAGCCTGGCCGCGTTGAGTCGGGCGCTCGTCGGCATCACCACCCGCAGCCTCGCCTCGCTGGACGTGGACCTCACGCTCTCCCAGTACCGGGCGATCGTGGTGCTCGCGTCGCAAGGGCCGTTACGGACCGTCGATCTCGCCGCGGCCCTGCACGTGCACCCGTCGACCGCGACCCGCACCTGCGACCGGCTGGTACGCCGTGGCCTCGTGGCCCGACACCACAGCGAGGCCGACCGGCGGGTCTCCTGGCTGGGTCTGACCGCGAGCGGAAAGGAGCTCGTGGGTGAGGTGATGCGGCGGCGCACCGAGCAGATCCGCGAGCTGGTGAACAGCCCGCAGACCACCGCGGCCGCCAACCTCGCCGAGCTGGTCGAGGCGTTGGTCGTCGCGGCCGGGGAGCCGACCGAGCGGCAGTGGTGGCAGCAGTGGGAACGCTGCACGGAGGAAGCGGTTGGCGCGGGCGGCTGTTGAGCCGCACCCTCGCTCCCCGGTTACCTGCACGGGTACAGGTATCGTACGGGCATCGTTCGCTCGCAGCATGTCGCGAATTCGATCGGGAGGCACGGTGTCCGGCTCCATCGCCACGGCGTCCTCGCCAGGGGCCAGTGAGCACCGAACGCAGTCGCGCACATGACCGAGGTCGCGCTCGCCTGGTCGGTGCGGCGGGACTTCACCGCCGGTTCGACCACCGTCCGCCCCGGAGCGGGCCGGCCTGATCAGGGACTGATCGCGCTGCTGGACGACGCCGACCTCGACGCCCCGCTGAGCCTGATCGTCGACTTCGCGGAGGTACCGGAGAGTGCCCTCGAGACGGTCTCCTCGCTGCTGGCCGGCTGGGCCGCGGCGCGCCGGGCCGGACCGGAGCTGCTGCTGGCGGTCGGCCCGGACACTCCCGCCGGGCGGCTCCTGTCGGCTCTGCTGGGCCGGCAGGCCATCCTCTCCGCGCAGCCGGCCACGGCGACCCGGGCTCTTGCCACCTCGGGCCGGGCGCACCGCTACCTGACCAACGACCGGCGCTCACCGGCTGCAGGCCGCCGCCTCGTCACCGACTGCTGCCGCTCCTGGGGGCTCGACGCGATCGCCGACCAGGCGTCGGTGGTCGTCTCCGAGCTGGTCAGCAACGCGGTCCAGCACGCGGGCAGCGACCTCGATCTCACCGTCGCCCACGTCGACGGTGTGCTGCGGCTGAGCGTCCGGGACCGGACGGCGCATCCTCCGCTCGCGGCGGCGGCAACTGCCGAGGGGGTTCTCGGCGAGCGCGGCCGGGGCCTGCCGATCATTCAGGCACTCACCGCGAGCTGGGGCTTCCTCACCTTCGCCGACGGCAAGACCGTCTGGGCCACGGTGGACGCCGGACCGCAGTGAGGCGGGTCAGTCCGCCGTCGCCCGCGGATGGCGCAGTCCGTGCCGCGCCACGACGTCGTCGAGCCAGTCGGGCGTGCCGTAGGTCAGGCCGTACCTCGCGGCGAGTTCGCCGAACTCGGTGGTGTCGCGCATGCTCACACCGGCCGGCGGCTCGACGGCGGTGAAGAGCTCGCTGAGCTCCCGGAAGTAGTTCTCGAAACCACCGGGCGTGATCACCTCGATGATGCGGCCGGGCACTGTGCCCGCGTTCCACATCGCGTGCATCTGACCGCGTGGTTTGGTGATGTATCCACCAGGGCCGAGGACGACCTCGTCGGCGTCGGACCGGAACCCGATCTCGCCGGCCAACACGATGGAGTGCTCGTCCTCGCGGCTGTGGCGGTGCGGCATGGTGATCGTGCCGACGGCGAACGGATGCTCGACGATCGCCACCTGACCGCCGTTGTCGCGGCTGTGGAGCTTGAAGACGGCGCCGAACCCCGGAATGTCGACGGACTCGCCGCCGCCGGGGGGCACCACCCGCACTTCGGGGGCGTTGCTCACCTCCATCGACATCTCCTCTCCCGTAGCGGGCACCTGCACCCGTCGAGGTGACCGGCCGGCGTCACGCACGGCTGATCGCCTTCTCGGCGAGCCGTTCGAACTCCGCTTGTGGCAGGAGACCCGACACCACTTCACCCCCGATGAGCCAGGTCGGCGTCGCCCGTACGCCGAGGCGGACGCCGAGCGACTCGGACTCGGCGAGGGCGGCCAGCGCGGTGCCGTCGTCCAACGCGGCGCGGAGGGCCTCGAGGTCGACGCCGACCCGGCCGGCGTGCTGCTCGACGACCGCCCGGTCGCCGATCTCCTCGCCGTGCACGAAGCGCGCGGCGAACAGCGCCTTGTTGAAGTCGCCGGAGACGGCCGGCTGGTGGAGACGGATCCATTCCGCGGCGGCCAGCGCCCGGCGTGTGTTGGGCAGTCGCTCGGGCCAGTTCAGGGCGAGGCCGGCTGCGGCCGCTTCGCGCTCGAGGGCCGCGTACATCGGTCCGTTCCGCGGCCCGGCTTCGACGCCGCCGTCGGGGATCTCGGGGTGGATCTGGAACGGCAGGTGCACGACGTCCAGGCCGCGCCGTTCGAGGATGTCGTCGCGCTGCTGCCCGACGTAGCAGAACGGGCAGATGAAGTCGAACCAATGCAGGACGGAAACGCTCGGTTCCACGTCGGCTCCCTTGCCTTCGCGAGTCGGTCGGCCGGCGGGTCGAGGGCTCGCGGTTGTTTCGTTACAGCAAATGACTGTAACTAGTCGGGCCTCGGTCGCCCAGTCCGGCCGGCCTGCCGGACCGGTGTTCCGTGTTACAGTCACTGGCTGTAACGAATCCCGCGCCCCGCGCTGACCGTCGCTGTCCCGAGGTGAACCATGGCTCGAAGACGACCACCGGGCGAACCGGTCCGGGACGGTGGACCCGGCGGCGGCGAAGCCGCGCACCCCGGCGGCCGACCCCGGGACGCCGCCATCGACGAGGCGATCATCCTGGCCACCCGCGAGCGTCTGGTGCGCGACGGCTACGCGAAGATGACGATCGGTGACATCGTCGCCGACGCCAAGGTCACCAGACCCACGCTCTACCGTCGCTGGAGGAACAAGTTCGACCTGGTGGTCGACGCGCTGGACTACGGATTCCGCCGACAGCGCGAGATGTACGTGGTCGACCTCTCGGAGCTAACGCCGCGTAATGCGCTCGTCGAGGCGGTCCGCCGGCTCGACCCGGCCTACTTCAACCCGGACGCCATGGTGCTGATGGGCAACTTCGCCGGCGAGGCGCGCCGCACGCCCGAACTGCTCGAGATCCTGCGACGGCATGCAGTCGAACCCCGCGTCGCCCTCGTCGAGGAGGTGCTGAAGCAGCTACGGGAGCGTGCCGCAATCAGGGCCGACCTCGACACCCGCGTCATCGCCATGATGTGCTTCGGCAGCTACTTCGCCGCCTTCTACGCCGGAGAGCCGAAGGAACGACTCCCTGAACGCGTGGTGGCGGTGCTGTGGCCGGCCATCGCCTCGGCGCGACCGCCGGTCGGCTGAGCCCGGGCCCGTCACGCCGCGCCCCCGGAACGGGGCGGGGCCGCATCGACCCCGAGCGGCGCCCGAGCCCGTCAGGAGCCAGGGCGCGGCGGCCGCAGCCCGTCGATGGTGAGGTCGAGGGCGGCCTGGAGGTGGTCGATCCGCCCGGTCGAGAGCAGCAGGAGCACGCCACCCTGGATACCGGCCAGCAGGGCCGCCGCCGCCCGTTCGGCGTCCACCTCGGCGGTCATCTCACCTGTCGACTGCATGTGCCGGATGCCGACGACGATCGCGTCCTCCCAGCGCCGCATCAGCCCCACGATCACGGCCCGGGCGCCCGGTGCCCGGCGGCCCGTCTGGCCGAGCAGGCCGTTGAGCGGGCAGGTGTCGCCCTGCTCCTGGTAGCGCGAGATCAACCGGTCCCGCCACGCCTGCCACGCGGCCCAGGAGGTGAGGTTGCCGAGCATCGGTTGCTGGTCGCAGAGCACCTGGTCGGCCTCGTGCTCGGCCACCGCGAAGAGCAGCTCCTCCTTGCCATCCGGGAAGTAGTGGAAGAGCTGGCTCTTGCTGACGGCGGTGCGGGCCATCACGTCCTCGAGGCGGACCTCGTCGACGCCGCGCTCGCGTACCTCGGCGGCCGCGCCGGCGACGATCCGGGCGCGGGTCGCCTCGCCCTTGCTGGTCAGCGAACGCGCCATGCGGCCTCCTCGGGGATGTGCAGGTCAACGGTAGGTCACAACGGGCGCCGGCGGCGGGGCGGCCGAAACGTCCGGTCGCCCCGCCGCGCAACAGCCGTCAGGCGGCCGGCCGGGCGGCGCCGTTGAAGACCGGCGGCGCGTACCCGGCCGGCTTGTCGCCGATCTCCAGCCCTGGGTTGACGATCCAGGACTGGTACTGCGGCGTGAACATCGAGTAGTGGCCGGGCAGCGGCTCGGCGCTGGCCTCCTCGAGCCGGGCCCGCAGCTCGCCCGGGATCTCGAAGTCGAGCGCGGCCAGGTTGCCGTCGACCTGCTCCGGGCTGCTCGCGCCGATGATCACGGAGCCGACGGCGGGCTGGGTGGCCACCCAGTTGATCGCCACCTGGGCCATGCTCCGACCCAGCTCGGTGGCGACGCCGTCGAGCGCGTCGATCACCCGCCAGTCACGGTCGCTGACCGGACGCCCGTTCGCACTGTCGCCGCCGTCGAGTCGTCCCGTACCCGCCAGGCCGTCCGCCGTCCGGCGGTACTTGCCGCTGAGCAGCCCGCCGGCGATCGGACTCCACGCCGTGAGGCCCATGCCCAGGGACTGCGCCATCGGCAGGTATTCCGGCTCGATCCCGCGCGCGATCAGGGAGTACGGCAGTTGCAGGTTGATCATCGGGGTCAGGCCGTGCGCCTCGGCGTAACTCTGGGCCCGGGCGGCGTACCAGGCCGGTACGTCGGAGAGCCCGGCGTAGCGGATCTTGCCGGCGCGTACCAGGTCGTCGAAGGTGCGCACGACCTCCTCGACCGGGGTGATCCGGTCCCAGGTGTGCAGCAGGTAGAGGTCGAGGTAGTCGGTGCCGAGCCTGCTCAGCGACGCCTCCAGCGCGCGGATCAGGTGTTTGCGGCCGTTGCCGCTGGCGTTGGGGTCCCCGGGGTCGGTGCTGTTGGTGAACTTACTGGTCAGCACCAGCCGGTCCCGGACACCGGCGGAAGTGATCAACCGGCCGAGGATCCGCTCGCTCTCCCCGGCGGTGTAGAAGTCGGCCGTGTCGATGAAGTTGCCGCCCGCCTCCAGGTAACGCCGGAAGATCGGTTCGGCCTCCGCCTCGGTCTTGCCGTACGCGGCGTGGAAGCCCGCGGTGCCGAAGTTCATCGTGCCGAGCGCGAGCCGGCTGACCCGCAGCCCGGAGCGGCCGAGCAGGTAGTAGTGCATCGTCTGGTACTCCAGTCGCCTTGTCCGCCAGATTCGTCGGCGGCCGCAACGGTCCGCCGGAGCACACTGTGGCTCGGCAAAATTGGACCGGCAAGTCCAGAAGATCGGTCCCGGCTCGGCCCGTCCCGCTGCCGCCCGACCGGCGGCGGTGGGAGAACATGGATCATGCTCGACGGACTCGACGACATCGAGTGGCGGCGACTCGGCCACGCCTACGGGGCGGCCGACGACGTGCCCGACCTGATCCGCGCCCTGCGCTCGCCCGACCCGGCGACCCGCGACGACGCCCTCGGCACCCTCTACACCACGGTGTACCACCAGGGCAGCCGGTACCAGGCCAGCGCGTACGCGGTGCCGTTCCTGCTCGAACTCCTCGCCGACCCGGCCACCCCGGACCGGCCCGCGCTCCTCGCCCTGGTCACCTCGCTGGCGATCGGCCCCGACGAGGCCGTCCTGCCCGACGGGTTCCCGATCGGGGCATACCGCCGAACCGCCGAGGGCGGGCGGGAGCTGCTCGCCGCCAAACCCGCACCGTGGACCGGTGTGGACGAAACCGCCAAGGAGTACGTCGAGTACGCGTACGTCGAGTCCCTCGACGCGGCCGAGCGGGATCGGCTGTGGGCGTACATCGACGTGGCGGTCTACGACGCCGCGCTCGCCGGAGTCCCGCTCTTGCGCGACCTGCTGGACGACTCCGATCCGTGGGTGCGCGTCGGGTCGGCGTACGCGCTCGCCTGGTTTCCCGAGGAGGCTGCCGGCAGCCTGCCCGCGCTGGCCCGCGCGACTCAGACCGCACCGGTGACCGGCGCGGGGGCGGTCGAGGTCGCCACCCTGCTCATCGCCTCCGGGCTGCTCGGCGCCGCACCGGACCACCGGTCGCTCGCCGCCCCACACCCGGTGGTCCGCTGCGGCGCCGCGATCGGACGTGCCCGGGTGCGGGGCCCGGAGACCGACCCCGAGGCGGTCGAGGAGCTGCTGGCCTGGGCCGCCGCCCCGCCCACCGGCGCGGACGACCCGACGGACGGCGGCTGGGTGCCGTTCCTCGGTGGTGACCTGAGCGGGTACGCGGGTCTCGCCCTGCGGCAGCTCGGTCCCCGGCACGCGGACCGCGCCTTCGACGCGCTGACCGGCCGGCTGCCCACGGTCAGTGGAGACCAGTCGCTGACCGTGCTGGGCGAGGCGCTCCGGATGGCGTTCCCCGACGGGCCCCTGCCGTCGGGTACACCGGGAGCGGGGTTGACGCCCCGGCAACGGCGACTCGCCGAGGTGCTGAGCCGCTCCCCCGAGCCCTGGCTCATCGACGGGCAGGAGTTCGGCAACGTGGCCATGCTCGTCGAGGAGTACGGGCTGCCGGACGACCGGACGGCCCTGACCGCGTACCTGACCACGTAGCAGCCGCCGGCGTGAAGAATTCCGGCCGCTACCGGTTGAGGCCGGCGCGCAGGTCCTCCTCGATGCGCCCGGCGGTGGCGAGCAGCGGCGGCAGCAGTTCCTTGCGGATCGTCTCCGAGGAGCCGCGGCTGGCGTGCGCCGAGACGTTCACCGCGGCGATCACCGAGCCGTTGTCACCGCGGATCGGCGCGGCGAGGGACCGAAGGCCCTCCTCGAGCTCCTGGTCGACGATCGCGTACCCCTGCGTGGCGATCTTCTTCAGGGCGGAGCGCAGCTTCCCCGGGTCGGTGACCGTGCGGCGGGTCAGCGGCCGCAGGTCCGCCCTGGCGAGGTAGTCGTCCAGCCACTCGGCCGGCTGTGCGGCGAGCAGCACGCGCCCCATCGACGTGGCGTAGGCGGGGAACCTCGTACCGACGCTGATCCCCACCGTCATGATCCGCTTCGTGGGGACGCGGGCGACGTAGACCACCTCGGGGCCGTCGAGCACGGAGACCGAGCAGGATTCGTGGACCTGCGCGACCAGTGCCTCCATGTGCGGCTGCGCGACCTCGGGAAGGCTCAGGCTGGACAGGTAGGCGTAGCCGAGTTGGAGGATCCGGGGCCGCAACGAGAAGAGCCGGCCGTCGGTGTGCACGTACCCCAGCTCGACGAGGGTGAGCAGGAACCGGCGCGCGGCGGCCCGGGTCAGCCCGGTCATCCGCGCCACGTCGCTGAGGGTGAGCTGCGGGTGTTCGGCGTCGAAGGCCCGGATGACGGCGAGCCCTCGTTCCAGCGACTGGACGAACTCCGGAGATCGTGTCGTCTCCTCGGTCACTGCTCCTCCTGCCGCAGGGTCTCCCGAGCCACCTTGAACGCCCGGTTGGCCGCCGGTACGCCAGCGTAGACGCCGACCTGGAGCAGAATCTCACTGACCTCCTGCGGGGTGAGGCCGTTACGCAGCGCGGCCCGCACGTGCATGGCGAGCTCCTCGTCGTGGTGCAGGGTCGCGAGCACGGCGAGGGTGACGCAGCTGCGGGTGCGGCGGTCGAGACCGGGCCGGGTCCAGATCTCCCCCCACGCGTAGCGGGTGATGAAGTCCTGGAAGTCGGCGGTGAACTCGTCGGTGCCGGCGATCGCGCGGTCGACGTGCGCGTCGCCGAGCACCTGCCGGCGTACCGTCATGCCTGCCTCGTGCCGTTCGCGGTCGTTCACGCTTCACCCTGTTCCTCGTCGAAGTGCTCCAGCAGCAGCCGGGTCACCTGCTCGGGTTGTTCGACGTTGGCCAGGTGTGCCGCCCGATCCACCACGGTCAGCCGCGCCCGCGGGATCCGCTCGACGATCGCGTGGGCGTGCTCCACCGGGGTGGCCGGATCGTCCGCCCCCGCAAGCACCAACGTCGGCGCGGCGATCGTGTGCAGGTCGCCGCGGAGGTCCATCCTGGCGATCGCCTCGCAGCAGGCGGCGTAACCGGCGGCGGGTGTCGCGTTCAGCGCGACCCGGTACCGGGCCACCACGGACGGCTGGGTCGCGGCGAAGGCCGGGGTGAACCAGCGGGCGACCACCACGTCGGCGACCGTCCCGACACCGCCGGCGCGTACCTTCGCGGCCCGGTCCCGCCAGCCCTGCGCCGGGCCGAGCGAAGCGGAGGTGCAGAGCAGCGCCAACCGCCGCACCCGCTCGGGCGCGTGCGCGGCGAGCCACATGCCGACCATGCCGCCGAGGGAGAGGCCCGCGTAGTGGACGACCGGCACGTCGAGGTCGTCGAGGAGTCGCAGCACCTCCCGGCCGAGCAGGTCCACCGTGTACGGCCCGGCCGGCAGCGCCGAGCGACCGTGGCCGAGGTGGTCGTACCGGAGGACCCGGAAGCGTTCGGCGAGGGCGGGCACCTGCGGGGCCCACATGGCGCCGGTGGTGCCGAGGGAGCCGCCGAGCAGCAGCACGGGTGCGTCGGCCGCGCCGTCCACCGTGACGTGCAGGCGGCTTCTCACGACCGCGTCCCCCGATGGGCGGCCAGGGCCCGCTCGACGAACCGGTCTGCCGATCCGAGCCAGCCGTGCGGGTCGAGGGCCTCGTCGATCTCCTGCTCGGAGAGGTGGGCGCGGATCTCGGGGTCGGCGAGCAGCGCGGCCCGCAACGGCGGGCGGGACGCGGCCCGGCTGACGAGGTCGTGCGCCGCGCCCCGACCGAGCAGTGGCGCCAGGCGCGCGGCGACGGCCTCGGCCAGCACCAGCCCGCCGGTCTCGTCGAGGTTGGCTCGCATCCGCTCCGGACGCACCTGGAGCCCGCTCAGCATGCGGGCGGACCGCGCGGCGGCGCCGCCGGCGACGTGCAGCAGGTCGAGCAGCGGCTCCCACTCGGCGTGCCAGGCGCCGGCCGCCCGCTCGTGCTCCTGGACGGCGGTGGCGAAGAGGGTCGCCACCAGGCCCGTGCCGCGCCGCGCCGCGGCGGTGACGAGGACCGAGTCGACCGGGTTGCGCTTCTGCGGCAGCGCCGACGAGCCACCCCGTCCGGCACCGCCCTCGGTCACCTCGCCGACCTCGGTCTGGGCGAGCAGGCCGACGTCCACCGCGGCCTTGCCGGTCGCCGCGAGCAGGCCACCGAGGGCGGCGGCCAGGTCGATCAGGGGCTGGCGGCGGGTGTGCCAGGGCAACGGGCTCGTGGCGAGACCGAGGCGCTCCGCGTACCGGTCGCTCACCGCCAGGCCGGCCGGCCCGAGCGCGGCCAACGTGCCGACCGCGCCACCGAGCTGCGCGGGCAGGAGCGCCCGCGCGGAGACCAACCTGGCCCGCGCCTCGACCAGACCGACCAGCCAGCCGGCGGCCTTGAGGCCGAACGTGGTGGGCGCCGCCTGCTGCCCGAGTGTCCGGGCGACCAGCACGGTCCCGCGGTGGGTGTCGGCGAGTCGGGCCGCGGCGTCGGCGGCGATGTCGAGGTGGCGCAGCAGCGGCTCGGTCGCCCGCACCGTCACCAGGACCAGCGCGGTGTCCAGGATGTCCTGACTGGTCGCCCCGACGTGCACCCACGCCCGGGCGTGCTCCGGCACGGCGGCGGTCAGCTCGCGTACGAGCGGCACCACCGGGTTGCCCGTAGCGTCGGCGGCCCGGCCCAGTGACACCGGGTCGTACCGCTCGGCGCGGCAGTGGGCGGCGATCGCCTCGGCGGCTGACGCGGGCAGCACGCCGTACTCGGCGGCGGCTCGGGCGAGCGCGGCCTCCGCGTCGAGCATCGCCTGCAGCAGGGACCGGTCGGTGAGCTCCGCGTCCACGTCCGGGACCCCGGAGAGCCCGCCGAGCAGCCCGTCAGACGGCGAAGAAGACGGTCTCATGCTCGCCCTGCAGGTGGATGTCGAACCGGAATCCGTCCGGCGCGGCGGCCGCGACGAGCGTGGCGCGGCGTTCGGCGTCGACACCGGACAGCACCGGGTCGGCGGCGTTCGCCGGCTCGTGCGGGAAGTAGAGCCGGGTCACGAGGCGGTGCAGAAGTCCGCGGGCGAAGAGGGAGAGGGTCAGGTGCGGCGCCTCGGTGCCGCCGTCCGGGTCGGGCAGCGGACCCGGCTTGACCGTCAGCAGCGCGTACCCTCCCTGCGCGTCGGTCTCGCTGCGTCCGAAGCCGCGGAAGCCGGGAATCGCCGGCTGCCGGGCGCCACGGGGGTCGTCGGGGTGGTCGAAGCGGCCGTCCGGATCGGCCTGCCAGGTCTCCACCAGCGCGTCGACCACCGGCGCTCCGGTGCCGTCGAGGACGCGACCGCGGATCCAGAACGCGCCCGACGTGCCCTCGGGCACGACGTACGGGCCGTCCGGCCAGCGCAGTCCGAGGTGCAGGAACGGTCCGACGGTCTGCGCGGGCGTGACACCCAGCCGTTCACTCATCGTCGTCCTCGTCCTCGAAGGGGATGCTCTCCCGGCCGCGCAGCACGATGTCGAACTCGTACGCCAGCGCCCACTCGGGCACCGTGGTGGCGTGGTCGTACCGGGCGATCATCCGGTCCCGGGCCGACGGATCACGGACCGAGTTGAAGATCGGGTCCTGGAAGAAGAGCGGGTCGCCCGGGAAGTACATCTGGGTCACCAGTCGTTGGGTGAACGCCCGGCCGAAGAGGGAGAAGTGGATGTGGGCCGGCCGCCAGGCGTTGTCGTGGTTGCGCCACGGGTACGCGCCGGGTTGCACGGTGACGAAGCGGTAGCGGCCCCGGTCGTCGGTGAGGGCCCGCCCCACCCCTTCGAAGTGGGGGTCGAGCGGCGCCGACCAGTTGTCCACCGCGTGGCGGTAGCGCCCGGCGGCGTTCGTCTGCCAGATCTCGACGAGCGTGTGCGGCACCGGACGACCGTCGCCGTCGAGGATCCGGCCGTGCACGATGATCCGCTGGCCCTGCGGCTCGCCGTCGTGCTGGCGGGTGAGGTCGTGGTCGAGCTCGCCGAGGCGCCCCTCGCCGAGCAGCGGGCCGGTGACCTCGGTCAGCCGCTGGGGCAGGTAGGTCAGCGGGCGTTGCGGCGCGCGTTGGACCGTCGACTTGTAGCCGGGGCTGAGCAGGGGCGGGTGCGCGTCGGCGTCGTCGCGCCGGTACTGCGGCAGGACCAGGCCGCTGCCGGTCTGGTCGACGGTCTCCTGGGTCATGTTCCTCCTCTTCCGTTTTCCCGCGTGGTCGCCGTCAGGGCCCGCATCCTGGTGAGTTCGTGCCGGGTCGGCGGGTCGCCGGTGGTCAACCGCTCGGCGACGGCGAGGTCCCAATCGGTGGCCGCCCGCGCCTGGTCCGTGGTCACGCCGGGGTGCAGCCGGGTCAGGGTCAGCTCGCAGCTGACCGGATCGGGTTCGAGTACGCCGAGGTCGGTGATGACGACGCGCGGGCCCCCGCCGCGCAGCCCGAGCCGCTCGCGGTCGCCGGGGCCCGCGCCGTACCCGACGGAGGTGACGAAGTCGACGCGCTCGACGAAGGTCCGCAGGTTCTGCCGGACGATCACGACGACCTCACCGCAGGAGGCGGCGATCTCCGGGGCGCCGCCGGCGCCGGGCAGCCGGACCGACGGGTCGTCGTAGTCGCCGCCGATGACCGTGGTGTTGATGTTGCCGTACCGGTCGAGCTGCGCGGCGCCGAGGAACCCGACGTCGATCCGTCCGGGTTGCAACCAGTAGTTGAACACCTCGGGCACGGAGACCACGGCGTCGGCGGTGTCGGCGAGGATGCCGTCGCCGATGGAGAGCGGCAACCGGTCCGGTTTCGCGCCGAGGCAGCCGGATTCGTAGATGAGGACGAGGTTCGGGGCGTGGGTGGCGCGGGCGAGGTTCGCGGCGGTGCTGGGCAGTCCGATCCCGACGAAGCAGGCCGTGCCGTCGCGCAGCTGCCGGGCGGCCGCGACGGTCATCATCTCGTCGGCGGTGTAATCCGCGTTCACGCCTGCACCTCGACCTTCAGCACGTGCCGCTCGATCCAGTCGCGGAAGGCGTCGCGGTCCCGGCTGATCGCGTCCCAGCCGACGTAGAAGGCGTTGTCGCGGACGGAGTAGCCCTGGGCGTAGGAGGGGTGGGAGCCGCCGGGCGCCTCGGCCACCGCGGTGACCGCCCAGCCGGGCAGGACGACCTGCCCGGGTACGGGGTCGAGCTCGTCGACGATCTCCTCGACGGTCACCAGTGACCGGCGCGCGGCGAGCACGGCTTCCTTCTGGACTCCGGTGATGCCCCACATCTGCACGTTGCCGGCGCGGTCGGCGCGCTGCGCGTGCACGACTGTCACGTCGGGGCGAAGTGCGGGAACCGCGGTGAGGGTCTCCGCGGTGAACGGGCAGGTGATGGTCCGGATGTTGGCGGTGTGCCGGGGCAGATCGGTGCCGGTGTAGCCACGCAGGACGGCGAACGGCAGTCCGGACGCTCCGGCCACGTAGCGGTTCGCCATGCCGGCGTGGCTGTGCTCCTCCAGTTCGAGCGGTCCGGGCCAGGAGTTCTGCACCGCGTCCCGGAAGCGGTGCAGCGATCCGACGCCGGGATTTCCGCCCCAGGAGAAGATCAGGCGACGGGCGCAGCCGGCGCCGATGAGTTGGTCGTAGATGACGTCCGGGGTCATCCGTACCAGGGTCAGGTCGCGCCGTCCCTGACGGATGATCTCGTGTCCGGCGGCGAACGGGATGAGGTGTGTGAATCCTTCCAGGGCCACCACGTCGCCGTCGTGGACCAGGTCCGCCACGCCGTCGGAGAGCGCAACGAGCTTCGCCATTGGC
This sequence comes from Micromonospora musae, assembly GCF_003626635.1. Lineage (GTDB taxonomy): Bacteria > Actinomycetota > Actinomycetes > Mycobacteriales > Micromonosporaceae > Micromonospora > Micromonospora musae. The sequence continues at coordinate 490,205 of NZ_RAZT01000001.1, forward strand.
CTCACCGCCTCCCGCAGGTCCGGAAACCGTCGGCTGTTCGCTATGCGGACTGCCGTACTTATATCGAACGTAATGCCCGCCGACGTCTTCCGTCAACGACGACCGTCCTCGTGCGACCGGGGCCGTCCGGCTCGTACGTAGAAATGTTTCCGCGACCCGTTGACGTGAGCCAGGTCACGTGCCAACGTTCTAAATGAGAACAGCCGTTCGGCTAGCGAACATCCCCTCGGGGGTCTCCCCGAAAACGGAGGCCCACCACCCCTCGGTCCCCGGTGGACCGCCGGACGCGGGAGTACCTGCATGCGCCGTCTTGTCATCAGCGCCATCACCGTCGCGGCACTGCTCGCGACCACCGCCGGCTGCGGCTCCTCCGACGACGCCGGCGAAGCCGGCGGACAGGCCGGGGGCACCACCAAGGTCAAGGTCGGGGCCATCCCGATCGTGGACGTGGCACCCCTGCACCTCGGCATCGAGAAGGGTTTCTTCGCCGAGCAGCGGATCGAGGTCGAGGTGGTCAACACCACCGGCGGGGCCGCCGCGGTGCCGGGCGTCGTCAGCGGGGAGTTCGACTTCGCCTTCGGCAACGTGGTGTCACTCATCGTCGCCCGCTCGCAGAAGCTGCCGCTCAAGGCGATCGCGGAGGGCAACTCCTCGACGGGCCAGCAGGGCAAGGACTTCGGCGGGATCGTGGTGCCGAAGGAGAGCCCCATCACGACCGCGGCTCAACTCGCCGGCAAGACCGTCGCCGTCAACAACCTCAAGAACATCGGCGACACGACCGTCCGCGCCTCGATCCGCAAGGCCGGCGGTGACCCGTCGTCGGTCAAGTTCGTCGAGCTGCCGTTCCCGGACATGCCGGCCGCCGTCTCCGCGAAGCGCGTCGACGCCGCCTGGATCGTCGAGCCGTTCTTCACCGTGGCCCAGGACCAGGGCGCCCGGGTCGTCGCGTCCAACTTCGTCGACGCCGCGCCGAACCTGACGATCGCCGCCTACTTCACCACCGAGCGGACCATCCAGCAGAAGGCGGACCTCACCGAGCGCTTCACCGCCGCGATCGAGAAGTCCCTGACGTACGCCCAGGAGCACCCGGACGAGGCGCGCAAGGTGCTGCTGACGTACACGAAGATCGACCCCGCGGTCGCCGAGAAGATGACCCTCCCTGCCTGGTCGGGACAGATCAACCGGGAGTCCGTCCAGACGCTCGCCGACCTGATGCTCACCGACGGCCTGGTCACCGAGAAGGTCGACGTGGCGGAGCTGCTTCCGTGACGTCGGCGCCCACCCGCGCCGCGCCGGTCCGCAGTTCCCGGGCCGGCGGGGCCGGTCGGCTGACCGGGGCGAACGCCCTGCTGGGCGTCCTCGGCTTCGCCGCCTTCCTCGCGTCGCTGGAAGCGGTGCCGCGCCTCGGTCTCGTCTCCCCCGACTACCTGCCGCCGGCCAGCCGCATCGGCGCGGCCCTCGTGGAGCTCGTCGGCGAGGCCGGATTCTGGACGGCTCTCGGCGACACCGTCCGCGGTTGGTCCACCGGTCTGCTCATCGCGGTCGTCCTCGGGATCGCCGTCGGGTTCGTCGTCGGCACGGTCCCCGTGCTGCGCGAGGTCACCGCCTCGACCATCGAGTTCCTCCGGCCCATCCCGTCGGTCGCGCTCATCCCGCTCGCGGTCCTGGTCTTCGGCACCGACCTGCGCTCCGTGCTGCTGCTGGTGGTGTACGCGTCGTTCTGGCAGGTCCTGGTCCAGGTGCTCTACGGCGTGCAGGACGTCGACCCCGTCGCCGCGGAGACCGCCCGCACCTTCGGGCTGGGGCGCTGGGCCCGAATCCGGCACGTCACCTGGCCGACCGCCCTGCCGTACCTCCTCACCGGAGTCCGTCTCGCCGCCGCCGTCGCCCTGATCCTCGCCATCACCGCCGAACTCGTCATCGGCGCGCCCGGTCTGGGCAACGAGATCGGCGTGGCGCAGTCCGGCGGCGCCGTCGCCCGGATGTACGCGCTCGTCGTCGTGACCGGGCTGCTCGGCGTCGCGGTCAACGTGCTGGCCCGACGGCTGGAGAAGTGGCTGCTCTCCTGGCACCCATCGCTGCGGCGGGAGGTGGCGGCATGAGACTCGCCGTCCGCGTCACTCGTACGGTCGTGGCGGCCCTCGCGCTGCCCGTCGCGCTGCTCGCTCTCTGGTGGATCCTCACCGCCGACAGCGAGAGCTACTACCTGCCACCGCTGTCGGAGATCCTCGCCGGCCTCGACGACGTCTGGCTGCGCTCCGACCGGCTGAGCGCCGACGTCCTGCCGAGCCTTTTGCGCCTCTCCGGCGGCTTCCTGCTGGCCGTGCTGCTCGGCGTCTCCCTCGGCGTGGCCATCGGGTCGTCCCGGCGGCTGCGGGCGTTCTGCGAGCCGGTGCTGGAGTTCCTGCGGGCGATCCCACCGCCGGTGCTGGTGCCGGTGCTGATGCTCTTCGCCGGGATCGGCGACACCATGAAGGTGCTGGTGATCCTCTCCGGTTGCCTCTGGCCGATCCTGCTGAACACCGTCGAGGGCGTACGCGCCGTCGACGAGGTGCTCGTGGAGACCGCGCGGTGCTACGGCGTACGTGGTCCGGCCCGGCTGTGGCACCTGGTCGTCCGGTCGGCGAGCCCGCAGATCGTCACCGGCATGCGGCAGGGCCTCTCCATCGGGATCATCCTCATGGTCATCAGTGAGATGTTCGCCGCGAGCAACGGGCTCGGGTTCAGCATCATCCAGTTCCAGCGCACCTTCGCGGTCACCGAGATGTGGACCGGCATCCTGCTGCTCGGCCTGCTCGGATTCCTGCTCGCCACGCTCATGCGGCTGTTCGAGCGGCGCGTCCTCAACTGGTATTTCGGTCTGCGCCAGGCGCAGCGAGGTGGGAGTCGATGAGTGCCATGAGCCAGACCCAGACCGAGGCCGGCCCGCGGACCGAGGTGCTGCTCGACGTTCGCGCCGTGCGCAAGGTGTACGAGGGACGCGGCCGCTCGGTGGAGGCCGTACGCGACCTGACCTTCGCCGTCGCCCGGGGCGACCTCGTCTGCGTGGTCGGCCCCTCCGGCGCCGGCAAGACCACACTGCTCAAGTGCATCGCCGGTCTGCTGGCGCCGACCTCCGGCGAGGTGGTCCTCGAAGGTGAGTCGGTCGACGGTCCGCCGCCGGGCATGGCGGTGGTGTTCCAGGAGTACGGTCGCAGCCTCTTCCCCTGGATGACGGTCCGGAAGAACGTGGAGCTGCCGCTCAAGCAGAAGAAGCTGCCGAAGGCGCGGCGGGCGGAGCTGGTCGGTCAGGCGCTGGACGCCGTCGGCCTCGGCGACGTGCACGGCGCGTACCCGTGGCAGCTCTCCGGCGGCATGCAGCAGCGGGTCGCCATCGCGCGGGCCATCGCCTACGAGCCGCACATCCTGTTGATGGACGAGCCGTTCGCCGCCGTCGACGCGCAGACCCGGGCGGATCTGGAGGACCTCGTCCGGTCGCTCTGGCAGCGACTCGGCGTCACCACGCTCTTCGTCACGCACGACATCGACGAGGCGGTCTACCTGGGCCAGCGGGTGCTGGTGCTCTCCTCGTCGCCGACGGTGGTGCTCGACGACGTCGCCGTCGACCTGCCGGCGCAGCGGGACCAGCTCACCACGCGCTCGTCGGCCCGCTTCACCGAGCTGCGCGGGCACGTCTTCGCGCAGATCCAGCGGGCGAAGAAGCACAGCGGGGCGTCGGTGGTCGAATGACCAGCGTCCGCGAGGCCACCCTCGACGTCCTGCGACAGTGCGGGATGCACCGCATCTTCGCCAACCCGGGCTCCACCGAGGTGGCCTTCCTCGCCGACCTGCCGGACGACCTGGAGTTCGTCCTCGCCCTGCACGAGGGCTCGGTGGTCGGCATGGCCACCGGCCACGCGATCGCGACCGGCCGGCCGGCCTTCGTCAACCTGCACACCACCGCCGGGCTCGGCAACGCCGTCGGCGCCCTCGCCACCGCCCGGGTCAACCGGGCGCCGCTGGTCGTCGTGGTGGGTCAGCAGGACCGTCGCCACCTGGCGCTGGAACCGTTCCTCGCCGGCCACCTCGACGGGCTCGCCGGGCCGTACCCGGTCTGGGTGAACCAGCCGGTCCTGGCGCAGGACGTGCCCGCGGCGGTGCGGCGGGCCTGGCACGAGGCGGTCCAGCATCGTGGCCCGGCGATCGTCGTGGTGCCGATGGACGACTGGTCGGCGCTGATCGACCCGGCGCTCGGGCTCGCCGCGCCGAGGACCGTCCGGCGCGCCGGGTGGGCGCCCGGACCGGCCGTCGACGAGGTGACGAGCCTGCTCGACGACGCCGCGAATCCGGTGGTGGTGGTCGGCGCCGGAGCCGACGAGGACCGTACGTGGGACGCGCTGGTGTCGCTGGTGGAGCGGCTCGGCGCGCCGGTCTGGCAGGAGGCGTTCGGCGCTCGGGCCGGCTTCCCCCAGGACCATCCGCACTTCGCGGGGCACCTGCCCGCCGGCCGGTCACGGCTGCGCTCCGTGCTCGCCGGGCACGACGTGGCGCTCGTCGTCGGCACCGGCGCGTTCCGGCAGTACCCGTACGAGCCGGGCCCACTGACGCCGGACGCCCTCACCGTCGCGGTGGTCTCCGCCGACCCGGACGAGCTGCACCACAGCCGGGCGGACCTCGCCGTACTCGCCGATCCGGCGACCCTCTGCGCCGCTGTCGCCGACCGGATCACCCCCCGGCCGGCGGGCGAGGCGGTGGCGGCGGTACGCCCCGAGCGGGTCGACCCGCCCGCTCCCGGCGAGCGGATGCGCGCCCGACACGTGTTCGCCGCGCTCGCCGAGCGGCTCCCCCGGAACGTCGTGCTGGTCGAGGAGACCCCGTCGACCCGGCCGGAGCTGCACCGGCTGCTGCCCGCCCGGCAGCCGCGCGGGTTCGTGAGCGCGGCCATGGGCGGCCTGGGTTTCGGGCTGCCGGCCGCGGCGGGCCTGCGCCTGGGTGACCCGACCCGGCCCGTCGTCGCCGTGCTCGGCGACGGGTCGTCGCTCTACGGCATCCAGGGGCTGTGGAGCGCCGCGCGGTACGGCTGCGGCGCGCTCTTCGTGGTGCTCTCCAACGGCCGGTACGCGGTGATGGACCGGCTCGCCGACCGGGTCGGCGGCAAGGCCCCCTGGCCCGCCTTCGAGGACGTGTCGGTGCACGGCCTGGCAAGCGCCCTGGGCTGCCCCGCCCGAAGGGTGACCGACCATCCGGATCTCGTCGCGATCCTCGACGAGGTCGTCCCCACCCTCGCCGACCGGACCGAGCCGCTCCTGCTCGACGTGCCGGTCCGTACCGAACAAGGCTTCGAACCCTGACCCCTTCGGCGCGGCCCCGCGCCAACTCCGAAAGGACCGCCATGACACTGCTGGACACGGCGACGTGGCAGGGCATGCTCTACAGCGACGGCTGGGTGGCGGCGACCGGCGGCAGCAGGGCCGTCTGCTCCCCCGCCAGTCGGGAGGAGATCGGCCAGATCGGCGTGGCGAACGCCGACGACGTGGCGCGCGCTTGCGCGCGGGCCGCCGAGGCGCAGCGCGGCTGGGCCGCGACCAGCTACCTGGAGCGCGCCGCCGTGCTGCGCCGGGCCGGGCAGTTGTTCACGCAGCACGCCGCCGCGATCGGCGACTGGCTCGTGCGCGAGGCGGGATCCATTCCGCCGAAGGCCGGCGTCGAGACCGACACCGCCGCGCAGGAGTGCTACGAGGCGGCCGCGCTCGCGTCGCAACCACTGGGCGAGATCATCCCGAGCGCGCAGCCGCGGCTGAGCCTGGCGCGCCGGTTGCCGGTCGGCGTGGTCGGCGTCATCGCGCCGTTCAACTTCCCCCTCGTCCTGGCGATCCGTTCCGTCGCCCCGGCGCTGGCCCTGGGCAATGCCGTGGTGCTCAAGCCGGATGCCCGCACCGCCGTCTCCGGAGGCGTCTCGATCGGCCGGATCTTCGAGGAGGCGGGCCTGCCCGAGGGGTTACTGCACGTCCTGCCCGGCGAGGTCGACGCGGGTGAGGCGCTGGTGGCGGACCCGCACGTGCGGGTGGTGAGTTTCACCGGTTCGACCGCCGCCGGGCGCCGGGTCGGTGCGGTGGCCGCCCGTCACCTGAAGCGGGCACACCTGGAGCTGGGCGGCAACTCGGCGCTGATCGTGCTCGACGACGCCGACCTGGGCCTGGCCGTCTCGGCGGGGGCCTGGGGGTCGTTCCTGCATCAGGGACAGATCTGCATGACCACCGGGCGGCACCTGGTGCACGAGAGCCTGGCCGAGAAGTACGTCGAGCAGTTGGCCGAGAAGGCGGATCACCTGCCGGTCGGTGACCCGGCCAAGGAACAGGTGGCGCTCGGGCCGGTCATCGACGAACGGCAACGCGACAAGATCCACTCGCTGGTCCGGGCGAGCGTGGACGGGGGCGCGCGCCTCGCTGCGGGCGGCACGTACGAGGGACTCTTCTACCGCCCCACCGTGCTCGCCGACGTCGCCCCCGACTCACCGGCGTACGCCCAGGAGGTCTTCGGCCCGGTCGCGCCGGTGATCGCCTTCTCCGACCTGGACGAGGTCGCGGCGCTGGCCGGGCAGACCGAGTACGGGCTGTCGCTCGGCATCCTCAGCCGCGACGTGATGAAGGCGATGGCGCTGGCCGAACGGATCCCCAGCGGCATCGTGCACATCAACGACCAGACGGTGAGCGACGAGGCGGTGGCGCCGTTCGGCGGCGTCAGGGCGTCCGGCACCGGCTCCCGGTTCGGCGGGGCGGCGGCGAACATCGAAGCGTTCACCGAGACGCAGTGGCTGACTGTGCAGGGCGAGATCACCCGCTACCCGTTCTGACGTCGGAGGACGGAGCATGATCGTGTTGGCCGGGGCGAGCGCCCGACGATGACGCGCAGCCAGTCGAGTGTGGGCGAACACCCGGCCGGGGCCCGCCCAGCGGGTCCGCCGGCCGGGCCGCTCACCCTGCTCGGCGTCGTGCTGCTGGCGCTCAACCTGCGGGCCGCGATCGCCGGGCTCGCTCCGCTGCTGCCGGACGTCCGGCTCGAGCTCGGCCTCGGCAGCGGCACGGCCGGGCTGCTCACGACGCTGCCGGTGCTCTGCTTCGGGCTGATCTCCCCGTTCGCCGCGCTACTCGGACGCCGGATCGGCGTGCAGCGGTCGCTGCTGATGGCGATGCTCGTCATCCTCGCCGGGAGTCTGGTTCGGGCGGCACCCGGAATCTGGTGGCTGCTCGCCGGCACCGTGCTCATCGGGGCCGGCATCACGGTCGGGAACGTGCTGGTCCCCAGCGCCGTCAAGCAGGACTTCCCGCAGCGGCAGGGTGCGGTGACCGCGCTGACCACCGCCGCGCTGACCGGAGGCGCGGCCCTCGCGGCCGCCGTCACCGCCCCGCTGGCGCACACCGGCCTGGGTTGGCGGGGCGCCCTGCTCGTGGTCGGCGCGCCGGCGGCGGTCGCGGCGGTCGTCTGGCTGCCGCAGCTGCACCGCAGGCACGTCGCGCCGCCCGTTCGGTTGGGTGGCGCGGCGGTGCTGCGCTCTCCGGTCACCTGGGCGCTCGCGGCGTTCATGGGGATGCAGTCGCTGACCTACTACGCGATGCTCGCCTGGTTGCCCACGCTGTTACGCGACGGAGGTGTCTCCGCTGCCGACGCCGGGTGGGCGCTCGCCCTGTTCAACCTGCTCGGCATCGCGACGGCGGTGCTCACGCCGACGCTCGCGGCCCGGCGCGGCGACCAGCGCGGGCTCGGTCTGCTGGTCTGCCTCACCTGGGCTGCCTGCCTGCTCGGGCTGCTCGCGGCGCCCTCGTGGTACCTGGTCTGGGCCACGATCGGCGGGCTCGCCCAGGGCGCCGGGATCGGCCTGGCGCTGACGCTGCTCGTGCTGCGGGCCCGTACTCCGGAGTCGGCACGCGACCTGTCGGGCACGGTTCAGTCCGTCGGTTATCTGCTGGGGGCCACCGGGCCGGTGCTCGTCGGCGTGCTGCACGACGGCTCCGGCGGGTGGACGTTTCCGCTCACCGCCCTCTGCGTCGCGGTGGCGGCAATGGCGGTGGCCGTCCTCGGCGCGGGACGCGACCGCCAGGTGTGAGCCCGACGGGTGACATGACCAGGAACGGAACGAACGAGGAGGAGGCGAGGATGCGTACCCAGGTCGGCATCGTGGGAGCGGGACCGGCGGGACTCATGCTGTCGCACCTGCTGCACCTGCACGGCATCGAGTCGGTGGTGCTGGAGTGCCGCAGCCGGGAGTACGTCGAGCAGCGGGTCCGCGCCGGAGTGCTGGAGCAGGGCTCAGTCGACCTGCTCCACCGCACCGGCCTCGCCGACCGGCTCCTGCGCGAGGGGATGCGGCACGAGGGCATCGAGCTGCGCTTCGACGGGGAGTCGCACCGGGTGCCGATGACCGAGCTGACCGGGCGGGCGATCACCGTCTACGGGCAGCAGGAGGTGGTGAAGGACCTGATCGCCGCCCGGCTCGCCGCCGGCGGATCGGTCCTCTTCGAGGCCGACGCCGTACGCCTCGACGGCCTCGACTCGGATTCACCGGTCATCCACTTCCGCCGCGACGGACGGGACGAGGAGCTGCACTGCGACTTCGTGGCCGGCTGCGACGGATTCCACGGCGTCAGCCGCGGCGCCGTCCCGGACGGCGTGCTCCGGACCTACGAGCGGACGTACCCGTTCGCCTGGCTGGGCGTGCTCGCCGCCGCTCCCCCGGCGGTGGACGAACTCGTCTACGCCAACCACGAGCGGGGTTTCGCCCTCTACAGCCTCCGGTCGCCCGAGATCTCCCGTCTCTATCTCCAGGTCGACCCGGACGAGGAGATCGCCGCGTGGCCGGACGAACGGATCTGGGCGGAGCTGCGTACGCGGCTGGAGACCGTGCCCGGCTGGTCGCTCAACGAGGGACCCGTCCTCGAAAAGTCGATCACCCCGATGCGCAGCTTCGTGGTCGAGCCGATGCAGTGGCAGCGGCTCTTCCTGGCCGGGGACGCCGTCCACATCGTCCCGCCGACCGGGGCGAAGGGCATGAACCTCGCGCTCGCCGACGTGGCGCTGCTCGGCGACGCCTTCGCCGCGTGGTACGGCCAGCAGCGGGCCGACCTGCTGGAGAACTATTCGACCACCGCGCTGCGCCGGGTCTGGCGGGCGCAGCACTTCTCCTGGTGGATGACCTCGATGCTGCACCGGCTGGAGAAGGACGACCCGTACGAGACGAAGCTGCAGGCGGCGACGCTGCGCTACGCCGTCTCTTCCCCTGCCTACGCCACGAGCCTGGCGGAGAACTACGTGGGGTTGCCCGAGGTGTGAACTCGGGTCGGCGCCCGGTCCACCAGTCGTCACGGTCCGCTTCCTGACAGTGACTTGCTGCCGCATCGTAATGCATCGATAACTATCGGTTCATCGATGTGTACTTGGCTGGAAGGAACCGAGTCACCCGAGCTATCTCGAAGGAGAGGCAGTGGGCAGAATCCGCCGTCCCCTGACCGTCGCCGCGGCATCGATCGCACTCGTCGCCGCCGGCGCGATCGCCGCCCCCTCACCCGCCTCGGCCCACTGGAGCTGCGGAAGGGCAGCCCCGCCCGACCTCGACACCAGCGGTGGCCACCACACCCTCGAGGCCGCCAACATGCGGGTGGGATCCAGCACCCGTTGCGCGATCAGCGGCATCTCGTACGCCAGCCAGTCGCTCGACTACCACTGCTACGCCCTCGACATCAACGGCGTCGACACCTGGACCTACGTCGTCAACGTTCAGACGAAGGCCGGCGGCTGGATCCGCGACGACCTGCTGAACGACTACGGCTCCGGCGTGTGGTGCCCGAACCAGACCAACCTCTGACCCACCCGGTACCCGGGGTGTGACACCCGGGTGGAGGACGCCGGCCCTCATCCCGAGTCCGGCGTCCTCTCACCGGCCGCGTGCGACTCCCGCCCGCGCAGCCGTCAGCTCACGTGGTCGCGCCACGTGTGCCGGGGCTCGTAGCCGAGCATCCGGCGCGCCTTGTCGATGCTGAGCAGCGTCTCGTGCTCGCCGAGTTCCTTGCGGATCTCGACCTGCGGGTACACCTCGCTCATGAGGTCGGCGCTGGACCTGCTCATGACGGTGTCGGCGTTGGCGATGACGAACACCTCGGCCCCGGGCCGGTCGTACGCCAGTGCCCGTTCGACGGCCTGGGCGCCGTCGCGCGCGTCGATGTAGCCCCAGAGGTTCCACCGGCGCAGCCGAGGGTCGGCGTCGAAGGACGGGAACCGGGCGTAGTCCTCGACGTCCATGACGTTGGAGAAACGCAGGCCCAGCAGGGTCAGCTCGGGGTCCCAGCGGCAGAAGTGCCGCGCCATCTCCTCCTCGAGCGCCTTGTTCAGCGAGTACGTGGACTCGGGGCGCGGCGCGTACTCCTCGTCGACGGGCGCGTACGGCGGCGGGGTGTCGAACGGCAGGCCGAGCACCGTCTCGCTGGAGGCGTACACCACTCGCTTGATGCCCGCCGCGCGGGCGGCGGCGAAGACGTTGTACGTGGCGGCCGAGTTGTTCGCGAAGGTCGTCGCGTTGGGCAGCAGCCCGGGGGCCGGGATCGCGGCGAGGTGCACGACCGCGTCGACGCGGCCGGCGTGTTCGTCGACACCGCCGAGCAGAGCCTCCAGCACCTGCCCGTAGTCGGTCAGGTCGGCGAGGAGGAACTCGCCGTCGACGTCGCGCGGGTCCCGGCCGGCGGCGCGGTCGACGGCGAGCACGTCGAGGCCCACGTCGCGCAGCCGCGCCACCACGGCACGCCCGAGCTTGCCGGTGGCGCCGGTGACGACGACGCGCCGGGGAAGTGCGGAAGCGGAGTCGGTCATGCTCCCATCTTTGTCCTGCCGCGTGGCCCGCCCGGTGCCGGGGCCCGCCCACCCGATCCCGGGGTCGTCGCTCGGCGGTCCGGGCCGGCGCCGCCACAGGGACGGGACTGTCGGAGGGGGGCGGATCAGGACGAGATGGCCTTCGCCCAGGGCGCGAGAAGCCGCTCAAGGCCGACCATCAGGTAGAAGAGGGTGGTGCCCATGATGGCGAGCAGGGTCAGCGCGGCGAAGGCGAGGGGGGTGTCGGCGGACTGCCCGGAGCTGGCGATCACCGAGCCGAGCCCGGCCTCAGGGTTGATCACCTCGCCGATGATCGCGCCGATGATCGCCAGTGAGCTCGCCACCTTCAGCCCGACGAAGAGCTGCGGCAGGGCCCATGGAAGGCGAACCTTCAGGAAGGTCTGCCACCAGGAGGCGGAGAGGGAGCGGGCGAGTTCGCCGAGGTCGCTGGGGGTCGAGGTCAGCCCGGCCATGGTCGAGACCAGGATCGGGAAGAAGCAGAGCAGGACGACCATCACGACCTTGGTCTCGTACCCGAAGCCGATCCAGACCAGCAGCAGGGGTGCGAGGGCCACCTTCGGCACGGCGTTGATCCCGGCGATGAAGGGGAGAGCCATCCGCTCGACCGTCCGCGAGGCGGCGAGCAGGACGGCGAGGAGCAATCCACCGGCCGCGGCGATGCCGAAGCCGATGAGCGTCTCCAGCAGGGTCACCCAGGCCTGCTCGGCGAGGTAACCGGGGAGCCGGATGAACGCGTCGACCACGTCCGGGGGCGCGGGCAGGAAGAAGGGATCGATGTCGAAGGCCCAGGTCACCAGCCACCAGAGGGCTATCGCCAGGACGGCGCCCAGGGCGGGCAGGCCGACGCTTCGCCATCGCCGCGGTGGCGGCAGGTTGTCGGTCACGTCGACTCCGCCGAATCGTCAGGGCTTCGTCACGAAGCTGGAGTCGACCACGTGCGACGGGGTGAGCCCCGGCCGGATCAGACCGGCGTTCTGGAGAACCTCGATGGTGCGGCTCACCCGGGTCTCGTCCAGGAATCCGATCGGGGCGCCGTCGGCGGGTCGGACGTGCGGAGTCATCGCCTCGATCTCGCTCCGGCCCGCCGCCACCGTGTAGGTCGGCTTCACCTTGTTGAGGATCGTCGCCGCCTCGTCCGGGTGCTCGATGCTGTACGCGAGCCCCTTGAGCAACGCGGTGGTGAACCGCCGCACCAGGTCGGGGTCCTTCGCGATGAGCGACGGGGTGGTGATGACGGCGTTGCCGAAGAGGTCCTTCAGGTAATCGCTGTACGGCAGGACGACGACCTCCTTCCGGGAGGCCGTCTCGAGTGCGCCGCGACTGAGCAGAAAGGTGCCGAGCGCGTCGACCTTCCGGCTCGCCATCAGCCCGTTGAGCGCGGTGGCCTGCACCCCCTCGATCTTCACCGTCTTCGGGTCGACTCCGGCCAGTTGGGCGTACGCCGGAAAAAGCAGCTCGGTCACCGAGCCGGCGCCGGTGGCCATCGTCTTGCCCCGCAGGTCCTTCGGGGTGGTGATGCCGGTGTCCGTGGTGGTCATCACCGAGATCAGGGTCTGCTGGTGCACGGCGGCGACCGCCCGCCAATCGGTGAACTCGCCCCTGCCGGCCTGGATCACCGCGCCGGTGAAGTCGAGCGCCGCGAACTGGACCTGACCGGCCTTGAGCGCGGTGAGATTCTGCTGGTTGCCGGCGCCCTCCTTGATATCGACCTCGACGCCGACCTCGGCGAAGTAGCCCTTCTCCTTCGCCACCCAGGCGAAGGCGTCCCGGCCCACGGCGCCGAAGGCGGTGATGTAGGAGACCTTGTCGCTCTCTCCGCCCGCCGGGTCGCCGCTGCCGCCGTCGGAGTCGCTGCAGCCGGTCGCGACGAGCGCCGTGGCCAGCAGGGCCGCCGCCAGCGCGCGAATGCGCATGGTCATGTGGAGCCTCCAGCTTCGACGCGTCGACGGGACGCGGGCTCTCCGCGCCGGCTGGTGCCGGAGGGAGCCGCTTCACGGCGCTCTGATTGATTGAGGATCGTAGATGATGCGGAGCGCGGCTGCCACCGAGTCGATCCGCAGGGCGGCTCAGATCCCTTATGGCGCAACGATTTCCGTCGACCCGGGCATCGTGGACAATGGATATCGGGGCGGGAATCCTTGCTGCAGTGCGTCAGCTCCTCGGCCCCGCGGAATCGATCCCGACCACCCGGCCTGACCGGTTCGGTCCGCCCGGCGCCATCCGCCCCTCCCCCGCCGGCGCCGGTGGCGAACCCTCGAAGGAACCGGATGTCTGATCACCCCACCCCGTCGGCACGCGCCCGCGCCCTGGTCGCTGGCGCGTACGACACGCACGTGCACGTGGCCCCCGACGTGATGGCGCGCCGGATCGACGACCTCGACCTGGCGTACCGGTGCGCCGAGGTCGGTCTCGCCGGTGGTCGTGGCGCGGGACCGGGTGGCCGACGTGGCCGCTGCGGCGACCGCCCGGATCGAACGGGAGTCCGGGCTGCGGGCCCGGCTGGCGGCCGGCGCGCACAGCTACGACCTGCACGGGATGCGGGCCGAGGACGAATCGGCCGGGTGACGCGGAGCACCGTCCGAGTCGTTCGTGGTGCGCCAATTGTTTGCTAGCTTTCCCCGCGTGACCCGCCCCACCCCGCAGGGACTCCAGTTGGCTCGCGACCTGCTGTGGGTCCACGACCTGATCCGCCGCGACCTCGAGACGGTGCAGGGCCTGAGCCGGGAGGTCGCGGAGGGGGTGAGCGGCGAGCGGGTCCGCGCCGCCATCGCCGACCTGCGGACTCGCGGGCCGCTCTTCCAGTTGAAGGTCAACTGCCTGCACTTCTGCGAGTTCGTTCATCACCACCACTCGCTGGAGAGCGCGATGCTCTTCCCCGCGCTCCGGCGCGCCGATCCGGAGCTGGGCCCCGCCGTGGACCGGTTGGAGTCCGACCATCGCAGGGTCGCCGAGCTGCTCGGCCGGGTCGAGTCGCTGGCCGGCGAGCTCGGCGGGGGCGGCGTCGACGACGATGCCGCCGTCCGGGCCGAACTCGTCGCGGCGCTCGACGGCCTGGGGAGCCACCTGCTCGAGCACCTCGACCTCGCGGAGAACTCGGTGCTCGCGACCATCCGGACGATGCCGGCCCTGTGGTGACCTCGGATCATCCTCGCCGACCGGCCCGGCGCCCGGACCGTCCGCCGCGCTGATCCTGCCCTCGATCGGCTCCTGCGTTCGGTCGGCGTCGCATCGGGCCATTGCACCCTGTCACCGGATCGGGGCGTCGAACCACACACCCTCAGCCCGTGGGGCGGGCGGGAAGACCACCTACCCTGCGGCACGAAAACCTTTTCGACAAGTGGCCTGTCGGGTAGCAACCAAGCCACCTGGAAGGCGTACTGTGGATCGTTAAGCTCTGGGTTAGTTCCGAAACAGCACGTCGAAAGGGTTTCGATGGCAAGGCATCGCACGCAGGCGGTGACGTTGAGCGACGTCGCGCGTCGAGCCGGCGTCTCCGTCGCCACCGCCTCGAAGGCGCTCAACGACCGCGGTGAGGTCGCGCCGGCGACGCGGGAACGCGTGCTCAGGGCGGCGAGCGAGCTGTCCTTCCAGCCGAACGCCCTCGCCCGAGGGCTGATCTCCGGCCGCACCCGCACCATCGGCCTGCTCACCGACGAGCTCGGGGGGCGCTTCTCCATGCCGATCCTGCTGGGCGCGGAGAACGCCCTCGGCAACGAGCAGATGTCGGTGCTGCTCTGCGACGCTCGCGGCGACGCCATCCGCCGCCAGCACTACATCCGTACGCTGCTCGCCCGCCGGGTGGACGGGTTCATCCTGGTGGGCGACAGCAACGACGTCCGGCCGTCGCTGACCCGCGACATCCCGGTTCCCGTCGTCTACGTCTACGGCGAGTCCACCGACCCGGACGACGTCTCCCTGCTGGCCGACGACGAGGGTGGCGCCCGACTCGCCGCCGAGCACCTCGTCGCGCTGGGTAGACGCCGGATCGCGCACGTCACCGGGCCGCACAGCTACCGGGCCGCCCGCGACCGGGTGACCGGACTGCGCGCCGTCCTGGCCGAGCACGGGCTGCCGCTGGCCGGACGGGAGCCGTTGTACGGCGAGTGGTCACAACGATGGGGCCGACACGCCGCCCACCTGCTGCTCACCGCCGACCCCGACATCGACGCCGTCTTCTGCGGCAACGACCAGATCGCGACAGGTGTCGCGCAGACCCTGCTCGATCTCGGCCGTCGCATTCCCGAGGACGTCGCCATCGTCGGCTACGACAACTGGGAGGACTTCGCCACCGACTCCCGGCCGCCGCTGACCACCGTCGACGTCAACCTGGAGCAGCTCGGGGCGAGCGCGGTCATGCACCTCTTCTCCGCGCTCGACGGCACGCCGTCGCGTGGCGTCCTCCGGCAGGCCTGTCGCCTGGTCGTCCGCGAGTCCACCGGCCCCGCGGCACCGCCGGTCCAACGACGGCCCCCGCCGGCCGACGCACAGCGGGCGGAGCCGTGAAGCCGCCGCCGCAACGACGCCCGCCGAAGACGGACGCACACCGGGCCCAGCCAAGACGCCACCGGTCCAACGACGGCCCCCGTCAGCCGACGCACCCCGGACGGAGCTGTGAAACCGCCGCCGCAACGACGCCCGCCGAAGACGGACGCACACCGGGCCCAGCCAAGACGCCGCCGGTCCAACGACGCCCGCCGGCGGGGGACTCACCCGGGGCGCAGTCGTGAGACGGTCGGCGGCGTCGCGGCGCGTCACGGCCCCGGCCCGACTCGCCGTCGCTACTGGGCGGCACGCCGACGAGGCGCCCACCACGCAGCGTTAGAGTGATCGGTGTCATCGAGCAGAAGGTGGGACCAGGTGCCACGGGGAGGCTCACCGAGTCAGGCGGGGACCAGCAGTGTGGGTCGGCCCCGCGCCACTGTCATGCGGGACGTCGCGCGGCTCGCCGGGGTGTCGCACCAGACCGTCTCCCGGGTGCTGAACAACCATCCGAACGTCCGGCAGGAGACCAGGGACCGCGTCGTCCAGGCCATGGAGGCGCTCAACTACCGGCGTAACCTGGCCGCGCGCACGTTGGTCACCCGACGCTCCGGGGCGCTCGGCATCGTCGGCTTCGAGAGCACCCTGTTCGGTCCGGCGTCGATGCTCTACGCGATCGAGGACGCCGCCCGCGCCGCCGGATACTTCGTCAGCGTGGCCACGGTGCGCAGCCTGGACCGGCAGTCGGTGCTCGACGCCGTCGACCGACTGGCCCAGCAGTCGGTGGAGGGCATCATCGCGATCGCGCCGAAGCAGGCCGTCACCCACGCGCTCGTGCAGGTGTCGCCGGTGCTGGCGTGCGTCGGTGTGGGCGGTGGCGCGGACGACGACGGCGTGCCCACGGTCCGGGTCGACAATCGGGTCGGCGCGGCGTTGGCCACCCGCCACCTGCTGGACCTCGGCCACGCCACGGTGCATCACGTCGCCGGTCCGGTCGACTGGCCGGAGGCGGTGGAGCGGCTCGACGGTTGGCGCGACACCCTCTACGCCGCAGGCGCGGTCGTGCCACCGGTGCGGCCGCAGGAGTGGAGCGCCCGATCGGGGTACGAACAGGGCCGGCAGCTCGCCGCCGATCCGAGCGTGACCGCGATCTTCTGCGCCAACGACCAGATCGCGTTGGGTGTGCTGCGGGCGCTGCACGAGGCGGGGCGGCGGGTGCCCGAGGACGTCAGCGTGGTCGGCTTCGACGGCATGCCCGACTCGGAGTACTTCCTGCCGCCGCTGACCACCGTCCGTCAGGACTTCGCCGAGCTGGGCCGCCGGAGCATCGACATGCTGCTGCGCAAGATCGACTCGACCGGTCAGCTGCCGGAGCACATGCTGCTCGCACCCGAGTTGGTCCGGCGGGACAGCTCCGGACGGCCCCGAGGCTGACCGGGCCGCGCCCGCCCGTACGGCTCAGACCAGCAGCGGCAGTTCGTTGCGGTGCAGGCGGAACGCGTCGACGTCGCGGGGATCCACGGCGAGTCGCAGGTCGGGCAGCCGCTGGGCGATCCGCTCGAACATGATCCGGCTCTCCAGCCGCGCCAGGTGGGCGCCGAGGCAGAAGTGGATGCCGTACCCGAACGCGACGTGTTTGCGGACGTCCGGCCGGTGGATGTCGAACTCGTGCGGGCGTTCGAAGACCGCCGGGTCGCGGTTGGCGCCCCACAGCGAGAGTCCCACCCGGTCGAAGGCCGGTATCACTCCCCCGCCCAGTTCGACGTCGCGGAAGGCGAAGCGGGGCGGCACGATCTCGACCGGCCCCCGGAACCTGAGGGTCTCCTCGACCACCAGCTCCGCCCGCGCCGGGTCGTCTCGCAGGGCCTGCCACTGTGGCGGGTGGGTGAGCAGGAGCCGGATGCCGTTCACGATCAGGTCGACGGTCGTCTCCTGCCCGGCGATGAGCAGGAGCTGGACGAGGGCCACGAGCTCGTCCCGGTCGAGGCGGTCCGCCTGCTCCTCGATCGCCACCAGCTCGGAGATCAGGTCGTCGGTCGGGTCGGCGCGTCGCCGCGCCGCGAGTTCGTCGAGGTAGGCGGCGAACTCGACGGTGGCCCTCGGACCGTCGGGGCTGGCCGAGACGATCGCGGCGGACCAGGCGCGGAACTGCCACCGGTCCGGCTCCGGGACGCCGACCAGCTCGGCGATGACGTTCACCGGCACCGGGTCCGCGAGGTCCGCCACCCCGTCGATCCGGCCGCGCCGCAGCGCGTCCTCGACGAGCCGATCGGCCAGGGTGTTGATCCAGGGCTCCAGCCGCGCCACCGCGCGTGCCGTGAAGCCGGCGCTGACCAGCCCTCGTAGCCGGGTGTGGTCCGGCGGGTCCAGGCTGATCAGCTGTCGGGCCTCGATCCTGGCCACCTCGTCGGCCTGGTGCCGGTCGGGTTGGTGCGCGACGGGGCAGTGCCGGTGCACCTCGTGCCCGATCGCCGGGTGGCGCAGGCCCGCCAGCACGTCCGCGTGTCCGGCCACGACCCAGAGGCGGTTGCCGGCCGGGTCGATCTGGAGGATCGGGCGTCCGGCGTCGCGTACCCGGTCGTAGAAGCGGTGCGGGTCTCGGCGGACCTCCGGATCCCACAGCTGCGACACGTCGAAACCGGCGGCCACGCTGCCTCCTCGATCCGAGCATCCATCCGGTGTTCGCGGCCGCGACGCCCGCGCGGGCGTCGCGGCCTGCCGGTCGGCCGGAGCAGTGTGGACACCACCTTCGGGCCGCCCGCATCCGGCCAGTTGAGCGTTAACATAGATACGTTTCTGGACCGTGTCAAACATCGAACTTACTTGCGGTCAGGGATTGACGGTCGCGTAAGTGAACGTTCACACTCCCTGGCAACGGTGGTCTCGTCCGCGGCAGCGCGCCGCCGCGGACGAGGCCACCCGCGACGCCGGCTTCCACGGATCTCGCCAACGCCCCGGATGGAGGAGCCCCGATGGGCTGACGGTGCACCAGAGAACTCAACCGACGGGCGGCCGCTGGTCGCCCGCAACAGACGCGCAGCGGGGTGTCCGCTACCGGCCACGGACCTCGTGCCGATCCCGCCGCTCGCGCCGGTGTCACTGCGGGCGATCGCCATGGCGCTGACCGAAACCGATTCGTTCCCCGGCCGGCGGCCGCCGGCCCGAACGCGCGCAGAGACCAACCGGTTCCGCAGATCCAGACACCGCGCAGATCGCTGCCCAGACGGTCTGCCCAGCCACCGAACGCGGAAGGACGATCCTCAGTGGCCCAACCCGACAAGCTCTCCGTCAATCGACGTCAGCTACTCCAGGCATCGGCGGTCGGCGCGGCCGCGGTGGCCGGCGTCAGCGCGGTCCCGACGGCAGCCGCCGCGGCACCGGAGACCGCACCGGCGGCCGGCGCGGAGGTACTCCGCCCGGCCGCGCCCGACCCCGGCCCCGGCGGCACCGCCCCGGTCCGGCCCTTCCAGCTGCGCGACGTGAAGCTGGGCAACGGCCTGCTCCAGGAGAAGCGCGACCGCACGAAGAACTACCTCCGGCAGTACGACGAGCGGCGCTTCCTGGTGCTCTTCAACAACCAGGCCGGCCGCCCGAACCCCGCGGGCGTCGCGGTGCCCGGCGGCTGGGAGGACGGCGGGCTGCTCAGCGGCCACTGGGCCGGGCACTTCATGACCGGCCTGGCGCAGGCGTACGCCGACCAGGGCGAGCCGATCTTCAAGACCAAGCTCGACTGGATGGTCGACGAGATCGCCGCCTGCCAGGACGCCATCACGGCCCGGATGGGCAGCGGCGGCGGCCCGGGCGGCGGCGATCCCGAGGAGCCGCAGATCGGCCGTACGCCGGGCAAGTTCGGCAGCGGGCTCCGGCTGAACGGACCCAGCGCGGCGCAGCACGTGACCCTCCCCCAGGAGGCGATCAGCCAGCTCAGCGACTTCACGATCGCCACCTGGGTGAACCTCGCGTCCGCCCAGAACTGGAGCCGGGTCTGGGACTTCGGCCAGAACACCACGGTCAACATGTTCCTGACCGCCCGCGCGGGCGTCACCGGCAACGTGCCGCGGTTCGCCATCACGACGAGCGGCTCCGGCGGAGAGCAGCAGATCAACGGCGACGTGGCGTTGCCGACCAACGAGTGGGTGCACCTGGCCGTCACGCTGACGCAGAACACCGGCACGCTCTACGTGAACGGCCGGGCGGCCGGCACAAACTCGAACATGACCCTCAACCCGTCCCACCTCGGCAACCCCGGCAACAGGTGGATCGGTCGGTCCCAGTACGGCGACGCGTTCCTGGACGCGACCATCGACGAGTTCCACATCTTCGACCGGGCGCTGAGCCAGCCGGAGGTGCAGTCCCTGCTGGACTCGGCGGCGGGCAGCACCGGCGGCGGCACGATCGCCTGGTACCGCTTCGACGAGGAGGGCGGCTCCACCCTCAAGGACGCCTCCCCCAACGGCCGGGACGCGGGTGTCGTGGCGAACCAGAGCGAGACCGAGCTGTGGATCCCGACCCACCCCGGCTACGTGGGCGCCATCCCGGAGGACGCGGTGCTCCGCCTCGGCCCGCCCAGGTGGGCGGTCTACGGCGGCAACAAGGACACCAACACCTGGGCCCCCTGGTACACGCAGCACAAGATCATGCGTGGCCTGCTCGACGCCTACTACCACACGGACAACCAGAAGGCGCTCGACGTGGTGGTGAAGATGGCCAACTGGGCCCATCTCGCGCTGACCGTCGGGGACAAGAACCACCCCGACTACACCGGCCCCATCACCAGGGACAACCTGAACTACATGTGGGACCTCTACATCGCCGGCGAGTCCGGCGGTGCGAACGAGATCTTCCCCGAGGTCTACGCGCTCACCGGGGAGGCGAAGCACCTGGAGACCGCCAAGTGCTTCGACAATCGCGAGTCGCTCTTCGACGCCTGCGTGCAGAACCGCGACATCCTCGTGGTGACGCCGGAGACCCGGCCCGGCCGGCGTCGTCCGGACCGGCTGCACGCCAACACCCACGTCCCGCAGTTCATCGGGTACATGCGGGTCTTCGAGCACACCGGTGACCGGGAGTACTTCCAGGCGGCGAAGAACTTCTTCGGGATGGTCGTGCCGCACCGCATGTTCGCCCACGGCGGCACGGGCGGCAACTACCCCGGTTCGAACAACAACATCGAGATGTTCCAGAACCGGGGCAACATCGCGAACGCGATGGCGCAGGGCGGCGCGGAGACCTGCACCACGTACAACCTCATCAAGCTCGCCCGGAACCTGTTCCTGCACGAGCACGACCCCGCGTACATGGACTACTACGAGCGTGGTCTGCTCAACATGATCACCGGCTCCCGCGCCGACAGCACGAGCGTCAGCAACCCGCAGGTCACCTACTTCCAGCCGCTGACGCCGGGCGCGAACCGCAGCTACGGCAACACCGGAACCTGCTGCGGCGGCACCGGCCTGGAGAACCACACCAAGTACCAGGAGACGATCTACTTCAAGTCCGACGACGGTAAGACGCTCTGGGTCAACCTCTACGCGGCCTCGACGCTGACCTGGGCGGAGAAGGGCTTCACCGTCGTCCAGGAGACGAACTACCCGCGGGAGGATCGCACCCGCCTGACCGTGAACGGCAGCGGTCGGCTCGACATCAAGCTGCGGGTACCGGGCTGGGTGGAGAAGGGCTTCTTCGTCTCGATCAACGGCAAGGCGCAGAAGGTCGACGCCAAACCCGGACGTTACCTGACGTTGAGCCGTACCTGGCGGCGCGGCGACACGATCGACATCCGGATGCCGTTCAGCATCCGGATCGAGCGGGCGATCGACCGTCCCGACACCCAGTCGATCTTCTGGGGGCCGGTCCTGCTCCAGATCCTCGGCAACCCCGGGAACGGGGCCTACCGCGAGCTCTCCCTCTACAGCCAGCTCAAGCGGGACGGCGACTACGCGCGCTCGGCCATCACGCACGCGAGCACCACGGCGGCGGGAGACCCGCTCTTCACCACGCACGATCTCACCCTGCGTCCGTACTACATCAGCGACACCCAACCGGTCTCGTCGTACTTCCGTCGGGTCGAGCCGACGATCGTCTTCGGGGACGTCGACACGGAGGTGCCGAACCGCAAGCGCAACGAGGGCCTGCCCAACTACAACGTGCCCGTGGAGGGGATCACCTCGCCCGGCACCGACGGCCCGACCTTCCTCGACCTGGTGTGGGACCGGGCGCCCTTCGCCAACCACGGTCACTTCGTGACGACCGTGACGCTCCTCGCCGAGTCGTTCCGCCGGGCGGGCGTCTTCACTCCGGTGGAGCTGGCTCGGGTGGTCTCGGGCGCGGCCCGGGCGAACCGGGAGCTCGAACCGTAGGCCGGAGCAGGTGTAGCTGACGGCACGACGGCTCCACGCGCGGGCGGCGGTCCGGTCGACGACCGGGCCGCCGTCGCGCGCCCCGTGGCCACTGTCGCGCCGCCCCGGCTCGGGGCGGCGCGGCTGTGAGCGCTAACAGGAGTTACCCCCGGGAGTGCGGCGACCGGAGCTGGGCCGACTCGGCCGCGGGCGCGGGGCCGTCCGCACCGCGAGCGTGCCCATGCGACAGGTCATCGTGGTCGGTCACGGGTGTGGGCCAGACCGTTACCCGCATGTTTCCGGCGAGGCCTTGACGGATGTTTATGTGAGCGCTAACACTATGGCCAGGATGCGAGCGGAGGATGTCATGAACGTTTCGGCGGAGCCGGACGACCGGTTCGTCATCGGCGTCGACTTCGGAACGTTGTCCGGGCGGGCCCTGGTGGTACGCGTCCGTGACGGCGCCGAGTTGGGCACTGCGGTGCACGCCTACCGCAGCGGGGTGATGGACTCGGCGCTGGCCGCCGACGGGCAACCGCTGCCGGCCGACTGGGCACTGCAGGACCCGGACGACTACCGCGAGGTGCTGCGGCAGGCCGTGCCCGCGGCGCTCGCGGCCAGCGGCGTCGACGCCGAGCAGGTCGTCGGCATCGGGATCGACTTCACCGCCTGCACCGTGCTGCCCACCCGGGCCGACGGCACCCCGCTGTGCGAGCTGCCCGACCTGCGCACCCGCCCGCACGCCTACGTCAAGCTCTGGAAGCACCACGCCGCCCAGCAGCAGGCCGACCGGATCAACGCCCTCGCGCACGAACGGGGCGAACCGTGGATCGGTCGCTACGGCGGCAAGATCTCCGCCGAGTGGCAGTACGCGAAGGCCCTGCAGCTGCTCGAGGAGGATCCCGAGATCTACACCCGCGCGGAGCGGTGGATCGAGGCCGCCGACTGGATCGTCTGGCAGCTGTGCGGCGCCGAGACCCGCAACGTGTGCACGGCCGGCTACAAGGGCATCCGTCAGGACGGGCAGTATCCGTCCCGGGACTACCTCGCCGCGCTGAACCCGGACTTCGCCGGCTTCGTCGAGAAGATCGACGGTCCGCTGGTCGCGCTCGGCGAGCGGGCCGGCGGGCTGACCGCGGAGGCCGCGGCGTGGACCGGGTTGCCGGCCGGCATCGCCGTGGCGGTCGGCAATGTGGACGCCCACGTCACCGCCGCGGCCGCGCAGGCGCTCGAGCCCGGCCGGCTGGTCGCCATCATGGGCACCTCCACCTGTCACGTGGTCAACGGCACCGAACTGGCCGAGGTGGCCGGCATGTGCGGTGTGGTCGACGGCGGCATCAGCGCGGGCCACTGGGGCTACGAGGCCGGCCAGAGCGGGGTGGGCGACATCTTCGGCTGGTACGTCGAGCAGGCCGCCCCCGACGGCTACGCCTCCCACGAGACGCTGACCGAGCAGGCCGCCGAGCAACCCGTGGGCGCACACGGGCTGGTGGCGCTGGACTGGTGGAACGGCAACCGGTCGCTGCTGGTCAACCACGACCTGAGCGGGGTGATCGTGGGACTCACCCTGGCCACCCGCCCACCGGACGTCTATCGGGCGCTGCTGGAGTCCACCGCGTACGGCACCCGCATGATCATCGAGGCGTTCGCCGAGGCGGGTGTGCCGGTGGACGAGCTGGTCGTCGCGGGCGGACTGACCGGCAACCGGCTGCTGATGCAGATCTACGCCGACGTCACCAACCGGCCGCTGAGCATCATCGGCTCGGCGCAGGGGCCGGCGTTGGGTTCGGCGATCCACGCCGCGGTCGCCGCCGGAGTCCACGCCGACGTGCCGACGGCCGCCGCCGCGATGGGTCGGGTCACCCGCGACGCGTACCTGCCGGATCCGGAGCGGGTGCGCGCCTACGACGCGCTGTACGCCGAGTACCGGCGGCTGCACGACCACTTCGGCAGGGGCGGCGACGACGTGCTGCTGCGCCTGCGCTCCATCCGTAACGCCGCCCGGTCGGCGGCCGTACCCGCGCCGGCCGGCGAAGTGGCGCTCCCCCTGGAGGTGATGGCATGAGCGAGCAGCTCAGCCGGGACGATGCGGTGGCGCGGCTGCGCGAGACGGTCGCCGCCCTGCACGCCGAGCTGGTCCGAAACAACCTCGTCGCCTGGACCTCCGGCAACGTGTCGGCGCGGGTACCGGGTCACGACCTGATGGTGATCAAACCGAGTGGGGTGTCGTACGACGACCTCCGGCCCGACAACATGGTCGTCTGCGACCTCGACGGGACGGTGGTGGAGGGCGACCTGTCGCCGTCGAGCGACACCGACGCGCACGCCTACGTCTACCGGGCGATGCCCGACGTCGGCGGGGTCGTGCACACCCACAGCGGCTACGCGACGGCCTGGGCCGCCTGCGGCGAGTCGATCCCCTGCTATCTCACCGCGCAGGCCGACGAGTTCGGCGGTGAGATCCCGGTCGGACCGTTCGCCCTCATCGGCGGCGACGACATCGGCAAGGGCATCGTGGCGACCCTCTCCGGGCACCGCTCGCCGGCGGTGCTGATGCGCAACCACGGCGTCTTCACCATCGGCCCGAACGCGAAGGCCGCGGTGAAGGCGGCGGTGATGTGCGAGGACGTCGCCCGCACCGCCCACCTGGCGCGGACGCTCGGCGAGCCGCTGCCGATCGCCGCCGAGGCCGTCGACTCGCTGTACGCGCGCTACCAGAACGTCTACGGGCAGCCCACCGTCCCGTCGCCCCGCCGGTAGCGCCACCGGTACCCCGGCCGGCTCGCTCCCCCAGGCGTCGGCTGGTCGAACGCACCTCTGTGCCGTACCACGATCGCCTGCCCGGCGGCGCGCCGCCGGGCAGGCACCGCAAGGAAGGCCCATCTCACCCCCAACAAGGAGTCCGCACATGCGAATCACGGGCAACACCCTCACCCGCCGCGGCTTCGGCGCCATCCTGGCCGCCGGGCTGCTCGCGACCGGGCTGACCGCGTGCGCCAACAGCGACACCGGTGACAACGCCGGTGGCACGGCCGGCGACGACAAGATCGTCCTCGGGTTCTCGCAGGTCGGCGCGGAGAGCGGCTGGCGTACCGCGAACACCACCTCCGTCAAGGAGGCCGCGACCGAGGCTGGGATCGAGCTGAAGTTCGACGACGCCCAGCAGAAGCAGGAGAACCAGATCCGGGCGATCCGCAACTTCATCCAGCAGAAGGTCGACGTGATCGCCTTCTCGCCGGTGGTGGAGTCGGGCTGGGACACCGTGCTCAAGGAGGCCAAGGACGCGCAGATCCCGGTCATCCTGACCGACCGGGCCGTCGACTCGGCCGACAAGACGCTCTACAAGACCTTCCTCGGCTCGGACTTCGTTAAGGAAGGTCGGCTCTCCGCGGAGTGGCTGATCGAGGAGACGAAGTCCGCGACCGGTCCGGTGAACATCGTGGAGCTGCAGGGCACCACCGGCTCGGCGCCGGCCAACGACCGGAAGAAGGGCTTCGCGGAGGCGATCGCCGCCAACCCCAACCTGAAGATCATCGCCTCGCAGAGCGGCGACTTCACCCGGGCCGGCGGCAAGGCCGTCATGGAGCAGTTCCTCAAGGCCAACCCGAAGATCGACGTGCTCTTCGCGCACAACGACGACATGGGCCTGGGCGCGCTCGAAGCGATCACCGCCGCCGGCAAGGTGCCCGGCAAGGACATCAAGATCATCACGATCGACGCGGTCAAGGACGGCATGCAGGCGCTGGCCGACGGCAAGTTCAACTTCATCGCGGAGTGCAGCCCGCTGCTCGGCCCGCAGCTGATGGAGCTCGCCAAGAAGGTGCACGCCGGCGAGGAGGTCCCCGCGCGCATCGAGACCGAGGAGACCACCTTCACCCAGCAGACGGCCAAGGAGGCCCTGCCCACCCGTAAGTACTGACGGGCCGGAGCCCTCGGGCAGTGTCGTGCCTCGCGGCGAGCGGTCGCCCGACGCGAGGGAGCGGGCCGGCGGTGTCGACAGCACCGCCGGCCCGGCCACTCCTCCTCCCCCGCACCCCCGCTGCGGGAGCGCCGCGCGGCCCCGACGGCCGCGCACCCGACGACAATCACGAAAGGTCTGGTGGGATGTCGGATCCGAATCCGGTCCTGACGATGACCGCGATCAGCAAGTTCTTCCCCGGGGTGCGGGCTCTCGACGGCGTCGACCTGCGCCTCTTCCCCGGCGAGGTGCACGCCCTGATGGGCGAGAACGGCGCCGGCAAGTCCACCCTGATCAAGGTGCTGACCGGTGTGTACGGCCACGATGCCGGCAGCATCACCCTCGACGGCGAGCCGGTCGCCTTCTCCGGCCCGATGCAGGCCACCGAGGCCGGCGTGAGCACCGTCTACCAGGAGGTGAACCTCTGCCCGAACCTGTCGGTGGCGGAGAACATCTTCATCGGGCGTCAGCCACGGCGGCTCGGCGCGGTGCGCTGGCGCGACATGCGCCGCCGCGCGTCGGCGGTGCTCGCCCGCCTCAACCTGGACCTCGACGTCGGCGAACTGCTCGGAAGTCAGTCGCTCGCCGTGCAGCAGATGGTGGCGATCGCCCGGGCCGTCGACGTGCAGGCCCGCGTGCTGATCCTCGACGAGCCCACCTCCAGCCTGGACGCCGACGAGGTCAAGCAGCTGATGCGCATCATGCGCCAGCTGCGAGACGAGGGCATCGCCATCGTCTTCGTCACGCACTTCCTCGACCAGGTCTACGAGATCGCCGACCGGATCACGGTGCTGCGCAACGGGCGTCTCGTCGGCGAGTACCCGACCGCGGAGCTGCCCCAGCTCGCCCTCGTCGAGAAGATGATCGGCAAGGAGCTCGACGCGTTGGAGCGCCTCGACGAGGCGGCCGGGCGGGACCTGGCCGCCGTCGAGGCGGGCACCCCCGTGGTCGAGGCGACCGACCTCGGCAAGTCCGGGTCGGTCGAGCCGTTCAGCCTGACCATCCACCGCGGCGAGGTGGTCGGGATGGCCGGGCTGCTCGGCTCGGGACGTACCGAGGCCGCCCGCCTCTTCTTCGGCGCCGACCGCGCCGACCGCGGTCAGCTGGCGGTGGACGGACGCCCCGTCACCATCCGGGGTCCGGTCGCGGCCATCGAGCACGACATCGCGTTCTGCTCGGAGAACCGACGTACCGAGGGCCTGGTCGGTGAGCTGTCGGTGCGGGAGAACATCATCCTGGCGCTGCAGGCCGCTCGCGGCTGGCTGCGGCCGGTGCCTCGCCGGCGGCAGGACGAGCTGGTCCGGCGCTACATCGACGCGCTCAGCATCCGCCCGAACGATCCGGAGATGCCGGTACGCAACCTCTCCGGGGGCAACCAGCAGAAGGTCGTGCTCGCCCGATGGCTGATCACGGAGCCGCGCCTGCTGATCCTCGACGAGCCGACGCGGGGCATCGACGTCGGCGCGAAGGCGGAGATCCAACGCCTGGTGGTGCAGCTCTCCGACGGCGGGATGGCGGTGCTGTTCATCTCCGCCGAGCTAGACGAGGTGCTGCGGCTCAGTCACAAGGTCGCCGTGATGCGGGACCGACAGCTGGTCACCGAGCTCGCCAACGACGACGACCTCGACGCCGATCGCGTCATGCGCGTCATCGCCGGCGGAGCGGAGCAGAAGGACGGGACGAGGCATGAGTGAACGCAGCGCACGCGCGGTGGCGCCGGCCGCGTCGACACCGCCGGACGGCATGGCGCGCAAGGAGGTACGAGCATGAGCAGCTGGCGAACGCGCCTGCCCGCCGTCACCGGCCACCGGCTCTTCTGGCCGGTCGTGGTTCTCATCCTGCTGCTGGCGGCGAACGCGATCTACCGGCCGAGCTTCCTGGCCGTCGAGATGAAGAACGGACACCTCTACGGCAGCCTCGTCGACATCGTGCGGCTCAGCGCGCCGCTCATCCTGGTCGCGCTGGGCATGACACTCGTGATCGCCACCGGCGGGATCGACCTCTCCGTCGGCTCCGTCGTCGCCGTCAGCGGCGCGGTGGCCTGCCTGCACATCAGCCAGCAGCCGGACCAGAACAGCCTCGGCAGTGTGCTGGTCGCGCTGGCCATGGCCTTCGGCGTATCCCTGCTCCTCGGCCTCTGGAACGGCACACTCGTCGCCGTGATCGGCATCCAACCGATCATCGCCACGCTGATCCTGATGGTGGCGGGGCGGGGCCTGGCGCAGCTGATCACCTCGGGGCAGATCATCACCATCAACAGCGACCCGTACCGGATGATCGGGGTCGGGCACGTGCTGACCCTGCCGTTCGCGATCGTCCTCGCCCTGGCGGTGACGTTGCTCGTGGCCGTGCTGACCCGCCGCACCGCCCTCGGGATGATCGTCGAGGCGGTCGGCGGGAACGCGGAGGCCAGCCGGCTGGCGGGGATCCGCGCACGGCGGATCAAGCTCCTCGCCTACGTGGTGAGTGCCGCGTGCGCCGCGGTGGCGGGTTTCATGATGACCGCGAACGTGTCCAGCGCCGACGGCAACGCGGCTGGCCTCTGGGTCGAGCTCGACGCGATCCTCGCCGTCGTCATCGGCGGCACCTCGCTGGCCGGCGGCCGGTTCTACCTCGGCGGCACGGTCGTCGGCGCGCTGCTCATCCAGACCCTCACCACCTCCGTCTACGCCATGAACATCGACCCGCAGACCGCCCTGCTGTTCAAGGCGATGGTGGTGATCGCGGTCTGCCTCGTCCAGGCACCCGCCTTCCGCGCCAAGTTCCGGCGCCGGCGGGCCATGACAGCGGGGCCGGCGGCCCCGACCGGCGAGCAGCGGAAGGAGCAGGTGGCGGCATGAGCACCAGCCAACTGGCCGAACGACTGAACCGGACGACCCGGTGGCGGCTGCCACGCCGGCAGCTGCCGGTACTGGTCAGCCTCGCCCTGCTGCTGGTCATGTACGGCATCGGCGTCTCGCAGTACCAGGCCTTCTCCAACATCCAGGTCGTCTTCAACGTCTTCATCGACAACGGGTTCCTGCTCGTCGTCGCGGTCGGCATGACCTTCGTGATCCTGACCGGCGGCATCGACCTGTCGGTCGGCTCGGTGGTGGCGATGACCGCGATGGTGTCGGCCGCGCTGCTGCGCGACGGCCTGCCGCCCGCGCTCGTCCTGCTGATCGCGCTGCTGATCGGGCCGACGCTCGGCTTCGTGATGGGCTGCATCATCCACTTCTTCGAGATCCAGCCCTTCATCGTCACGCTGGCCGGGATGTTCTTCGCCCGCGGCCTCTGCACCTGGATCAGCTCGTCGTCGATCCCGATCACCGACGGCTTCTGGACCAGCGCGGCCCAGGAACGCATTCGGATCGGCGACAACTTCCTGACCGTCGGCGTTCTGATCACGGTCGTGGTGGTCGCGGTGGCCGCGTACACGCTGGCGTACACCCGGTTGGGCCGCAACGTGTACGCGATCGGCGGCAACCCGCAGTCGGCGCTGCTGATGGGCCTGCCGGTGGGCCGTACCCGGATCGCCGTCTACACCATCAGCGGCCTCTGCTCGGCCATCGGCGGCATCCTGCTGTCGTTCTACACCCTCTCCGGCGCTCCGCTGATCGCCGTCGGCATGGAGCTGGACGCGATCGCCGCCGTGGTCATCGGCGGCACCCTGCTCACCGGCGGCGCCGGCTACGTCCTGGGCACCATGCTCGGTGTGCTGGTACTCGGCGTGATCCAGACGCTGATCACCTTCGACGGCACCCTGAACTCCTGGTGGACCAAGATCGTGATCGGCGGGTTGCTGTTCGCGTTCATCGTGCTCCAACGGCTCCTCGGCTTCCGCAAGAAGTCGTTCTCCACTCGCTGATCGGAAGGCAAACCGCATGACTCGCCCATCACCGGCCCCCGAGGTCTGGTTCCTCACCGGCAGCCAGGGGCTCTACGGCCCGGAGACGCTGCAGCAGGTGGCCGCCCAGTCCCAGCAGATCGCCGCGCAGCTCGACGCCGACCCGGCCATCCCGGCCCGGGTGGTCTGGAAGCCCGTACTGACCTCCAGCGCGGAGATCCTGGCCGTCTGCCGCGACGCGGCCGTCCAGGGCGCCGTCGGGGTGATCGCCTGGATGCACACCTTCTCGCCGGCGAAGATGTGGATCTCCGGTCTGGACGCCCTGCGCACGCCCCTGCTGCACCTGCACACCCAGGCGAACGTGGCGCTGCCCTGGTCCGAGATCGACATGGACTTCATGAACCTGAACCAGGCCGCCCACGGCGACCGTGAGTTCGGGTTCGTGCAGACCCGGCTCGGGGTCGCCCGCAAGACGGTCGCCGGGCACGTCAGCAACCCGCAGGTCGTCTCGCGGATCGCGGCGTGGACCCGGGCCGCCGTCGGGTACACCGCCATGCGGTCGCTGCGGCTGGCCCGCTTCGGCGACAACATGCGCGACGTGGCGGTCACGGAGGGCGACAAGGTCGAGGCGGAGCTGCGCTTCGGGGTCTCGGTCAACACGTACGGGGTGAACGACCTGGTCGCCGCCGTCGACGCGGTCGCCGACGCCCGGATCGACGAGCTGGTGAAGGAGTACGAGGACAGCTACCGTCTCGACGCCGTACTGCGGCCCGGCGGCGACCGGCACGACTCGCTCCGCTACGCGGCCCGCATCGAGGCCGGAATGCGGCAGTTCCTCACCGACGGCGGCTTCGGGGCCTTCACCACGAACTTCGAGGACCTCGGCGGGCTGCGTCAGTTGCCCGGCATCGCGGTGCAGCGGCTGATGGCCGACGGCTACGGGTTCGGCGGCGAGGGTGACTGGAAGACCTCG
Organism: Micromonospora musae; assembly: GCF_003626635.1. Classification (GTDB taxonomy): domain Bacteria; phylum Actinomycetota; class Actinomycetes; order Mycobacteriales; family Micromonosporaceae; genus Micromonospora; species Micromonospora musae. The sequence goes on from NZ_RAZT01000001.1 coordinate 520,636, forward strand.
GTGCTCGTGCACACGCTCAAGGCCATGTCCGCGGGCGCGGCAGCCGGCACCTCGTTCATGGAGGACTACACCTACGACCTCACCCCCGGGCAGGAGGTCGTGCTCGGCGCGCACATGCTCGAGGTCTGCCCGAGCATCGCCGCCGGCACGCCGAACGTGGAGATCCACCCGCTGGGCATCGGCGGACGCGAGGACCCGGTGCGGCTGGTCTTCGACGCCCAGCCGGGTCCGGGTGTCGTGCTGGGGCTGGCCGACATGGGCGACCGGTTCCGACTGGTCGCCAACGAGATCGACGTCGTGGCCCCCACGCAGCCGCTGCCGAAGCTGCCGGTCGCCCGTGCGGTGTGGCGGCCCCGTCCGGATCTCGCCACCTCGGCGGAGGCGTGGCTCACCGCCGGCGCGCCGCACCACACGGTCCTCTCCCAGGCCGTCGGTACCGAGGAGCTGCACGACCTCGCTGAGATGACCGGCACCGAACTGCTCGTCATCGACGCGGGGACGACCCCTCGACAGCTGGCGAACGAGATCCGCTGGAACCAGGCCTACTACCGGCTGGCCAAGGGTTTCTGAGCGGATCCGCTGCCGTCGATCGACAGTCGGTGCGCCCCCGTCACGGGGGCGCACCGGCGGTTCCGCCCCTGGCAGGAGGCCGATTCCGTCGCCGGGGGCGGGGCTACGATGACCATGAGGGGGACATGACGATGCAACACCAGCCGGCCGCTCGTGCCGCGGTCATGAGCGATGTCGCACGGCTCGCCGGCGTCTCGCACCAGACCGTGTCCCGGGTCCTGAACAACCACCCGAGCGTCCGTCAGGAGACCCGCGAGCGGGTGCTGCGCGCCGTGCACCAGCTCAACTACCGGCCCAACGCGCTCGCCCGGGGGCTGGCGGCCCGGCGGTCGAAGGTCATCGGCGTGATCAGCTTCGACACCATCCTCTACGGTCCTGCCGCCACCCTGCTCGGCATCGAGCGCGCCGCCCGCGCTGCCGGCTACGGGATCAACATCGTCACCCTGGAACGGTTGGACCGCTCCGGCGTGGCCGCCGCGATCGACGCCCTCAGCGAGCAGTCGGTGGCCGGGGTGGTACTCATCGCTCCGATGGTCAGCGCCGCCGTGGCCGTGCACGGCCTGCCCACCGGCGTACCGGCCGTGCTGGTCGAGCCGGGCGTCGACGGCGAACTGCCGAGCGTCTCGGTCGATCAGGTGGCCGGCGCCCGCCTGGCCGTCGAGCACCTCCTCGCCCTCGGGCACGAGACGGTCGTGCACATCGCCGGTCCCCGGGACTGGCTGGAGGCCCGCGACCGCCTGGAGGGGTGGCGGTTGGCCCTGGAGACCGCCGGACGACGGGTTCCCCCGGTCATCACCGGCGACTGGAGCCCGCGGGCGGGCTATGAGATCGGCCAGTCGCTCGCCGAGCGACGGGACGTCAGCGCGGTCTTCTGCGCCAACGACCACCAGGCGCTCGGCCTGCTCCGCGCCCTGCACCAGCGCAGGGTACGGGTGCCGGAGGACGTCAGCGTGGTCGGCTTCGACGACATCCCCGAGGCCGAGTACTTCACCCCACCCCTGACCACCGTGCGTCAGGACTTCGACGAGGTGGGGCGCAGGTGCGTGGCCGCGCTGCTGGACCTGCTGAACGGCTCGGTGGGGGACGCACGCCCGTCCCCCGTGGAGCCGACCCTCGTGGTCCGGGCCAGCAGCGGCGGCCGGCCCTCCTGAGCGGTCAGCTCACCTCGCCGAGTCGGGGGCGGACGCCCCCGGCCCGGAAGGCACGCCGCACCTCCCAGTCCCCATGCCGGGGCTGGCCGGTCCGGTCCTCCGGGCGCTGCCGCACGGCAGTGCGCGGATCTGCCGAGCTGAGGGAGGCGTTCGTACGGTGAGTCACCTTAGTGCTGCGGCGAGTTCGGCGGCGTTGTCGAACGCGGATGCCGCCCTTTCGGATTCGTCTTCCGTGAGCGTGACGGAGTGGGCGCGGGCCAGCATCTCGGCCGCCGTCTTCGGATCGTGCAGCACCATCGCCAGTTCGGCGCGGTAGACCAGGATCTCTACCTGCTCGACCGGGTCGTCGTCGGCTTGTGGGCGGGCCAACGCGCTGTCGAGGATCCGAACGGCCTGTCCGACGCTTCCCCTGGAATCGGCCTGCACGACCGCGTTCGCCAGGGCCTTGGCCAGCCGCCCGGCAGGCGTGGCGGCCGGCATGGGCGCGGTCGCGGCGTCCCGGAAGACGCGGATCCAGTTGCCGCCCGGGTCGATGACGCTGAATCCGCCCAACCCGTCAGCGTTCTTCCGCGCCCTGGGCCGGGTCATCCGCGGCGTTCCGGACACCAGCACCTTGCCGTACGCGGCGCGCATGCCGGCTGCGAAGGCCCGATGTAGTCCCTCGATGTCCGCGGTGATTACGAGACAGGAGCCATAGGACTGCTCCGGGTCGAATCCGGCGATCTCGAAGAATTGCAGATGCAGGTCTTCCCGCTGCACCGCCACACACGCGTTGGGCTTGCGTTGCTTGTACGTGGTGCGGAAACCGAGAACTCCGTAGAAGGTTTCGATGTCGTCGATGGATGCGCACGGCAGCAGGGGAACGGTCACCTCGTTGGTCATGCCTCCTTTCTAAGGATCGCGGGGTGTCCGTCGCACATGGAAATAGCCGATCATCACCTTCGGCCATCCGATCGGCTGATGACTCAGAAAGCAACGCCGCCCAAAGGGCGGCGCGGCGCTGACCGTGCGGACGTGGTGCACGACCGGCGGGGTGTGCACCACGTCCCCGTACGTCATCCGGCGTGCGCGCGTTGCGTCGCCTCGAAGCGGGCGCGGTCGAGGAAGGCGAGCTGGGCGCGCTTCTCCGGCAGGTCGATCTCGGGGCCGAGGACGAACCCTTCGATCTCCAGCCGGTGCAGGGCCCGGTGGTTGCGTACGTCGGGTTCGACGACGATCCGCCGGGCGGTCGGATCCGCGAACAGGAACCGGGCGAGGGCGGGACCGATCGCGGTGGTGAGGCCCCGCAGGTAGCGGCGGGTGGGGCTGAGCAGCAGGTGGATTCCGATGTCGCCGGGCTGGACGTCGTACCGCTCGCCGACCGGGTCCGCGTCGGGCTGGTAGGTCTGGAACAGCCCGACCGGCTCATCGTCGATCGTGATCAGGTACGCGTGATGGGTCGGCAGGCCGTCGATGAACTCGTAGATCTCGCGTACCTGCTCGACGCTGTGCGTGCCCATTCCCCAGAACGAGTTGCGGGGTCGGCTGACCCAGGCGTGCAGCAGGTCCGCGTGCGCGTCCGGGTTCACGGTCACGAGTGACAGCTCGCCGAGGTCGTGGATCTTCTCCTGGTAGGTCATGGTGCCCTGTCCTTGGGTGAGGTGAGGTGGATCGGCTGAGCGGCGGTCGACGCCGGCTCGGGTGGTCCGTGAGGGCGAGACCCGGGTCGTCGTCGCGCGGGCGCCGAGGTGTGGGCCGGCGTTCCGTCCGGCGCGGCATTAGGTTAGCCTGACCTAACTAAGGCTGACCTTAACTGGAGGGCGCGTGAAACGTAACTGGGAAGCTGTGGTGCTCCGGGCCATGGGCGGCCGGGACTTTCGGCTTACCGTGCGCGCCACCGAGTCCGTCCACGGGCACTACCAGCGACTGATCGTCGACGACGGTGGGCTGCTGGAGACCTGCGGCGTGCACCCCACCATGTGGATCCGCCTCTGGTTCGACGACGGCGGCCGCGCGCACCAGCGCGCGTACACACTGGTCGACCCGGACCCCACGACCGGCCGGTTCGGTCTCGAGTTCGCGCTGCACGACGGCTGCGCCGCCCGGTGGGCGACCACCGCGAAGATCGGCGACACCATCGACGCGACCGTGCAGGGCAGCGCCTTCGAACTCCCGGACCCCGCGCCGGAGCATCTCTACCTGGTCGGGGATGCCGCCTCCCTGCCGGCGGTGAACAGCCTGCTCGACACGGCCGCCGACATCCCGGCGACGATCTGGCTGGAGTACGCCCACGAGGGCGAGCAGGCGCTCACGCCTCGGGCCCGTCTGCACCACGACGTGACCTGGGTGCCGCGCCGCGACGGCGGTCAGCACCTGGTGGAGACCGTCTGCGCCGCGCTCTCCGGCAGCGACACCGCCCACTACTGGGTGGCCTGCGAGGCGGCCAGCACCCGCAGCATCAGCCGGCACATCCGGCGCGCCCTCGGCGTCGACCGACGGCAACTCACCTCGCTCGGCTACTGGAGAGCCACGTGACGGACGCCCCCGACGCCCGCCGCGCCCACCACCGGCCCGGACGAGCGCGACACGTGCACGGCCCGGCCGGTGCCGCGACGGCCGCCGCGTGAGCGTTGCCCGAACCGCCGGCCCGGAACCGGTCACGCGGCCGGCAGCCGGCCGCTGGCTGGTCCTCGCCGTGCTCTGTCTCGCCCAACTCGTCGTGGTGCTGGACAACACCGTGCTGACCGTGGCGGTGCCGGTCCTCACCGCCGAACTGCGGGCGAGCACCGCCGACATTCAGTGGATCATCAACGCGTACGCCCTGGTCCTCTCCGGGCTGCTGCTCACCGCCGGCAGCGCCGCCGACCGGTACGGACGCCGGCGAATGCTGCTCGCCGGGCTCCTCCTGTTCGGGCTCGGCTCACTCGCCGCCGGGCTCGCCCGCAGCAGCGAGCAGCTGATCGCGGCCCGGGCCGGGATGGGTGTCGGCGGCGCCCTGCTGGTCACCGCCACCCTCGCCGTGGCGATGCAGGTCTTCGACGCGGCCGAACGGCCCCGCGCGATCGGCATCTGGGCGGCCACCAGCGCATTGGGCTTCGCCGCCGGACCGCCGATCGGCGGGGCCGTCCTGGCCCACCTGCCGTGGAACGCCATCTTCCTGATGAACCTGCCGGTCGTGCTGGTCTGCCTGGTCGCCGCGCGGGCCCTCGTACCCGCGTCCCGCGACCGGGCCGGCGGACGCCCCGACCTGGTCGGGGCGTCGCTCTCGATCGCCGGGCTCACCGCGGTCGTCTGGTCGATCATCGCCGGACCCGAGCGGGGCTGGGCCTCGACCGAGGTGGTCGGTGCGGCCGTCGGCGGAGTGCTCCTGCTCGGGGTCTTCGTCGGCTGGGAACGCCGGGTCAGCGCACCCATGCTGGACATGCACTTCTTCCGGGACCAGCGCTTCGTCGGCGCGGTCTGCGGCGTCGTGCTCATCACCTTCGGCGCGACCGGCGCGCTCTTCCTGCTCACCCAGCACCTGCAGTTCGTCCGCGGCTACCCCGCCTGGGAGGCGGGTCTGCGGATGGCGCCGTTCGCACTCTCCATCGTGGTGCTCAACGTCAGTGGTGTCGCCACGGCGTGGATCCGCCGGCTCGGCCGTCCGGCGGCCATCGCGCTCGGCATGGCGCTGCTCGCGGGCGGCCTCGCCCTCGTCACCCACGGCCCGCCCGACGGCTACGGGACGCTGCTCTGCGGTCTGCTCGTGATGGGCACGGGTTGCGCCGTGGCGAACCCGGCGATCGTAGAGGCGGTGATGAGCGCCATCCCGGCGGAGAAGGCCGGCGCCGGCGCCGGCGTCGACGGCACCATGACGGAAGTCGGCAGCAGCCTCGGCATCGCCGTGCTCGGCGCCGTGCTCAACGCACGGTTCACCGCCTTGCTGCCGGCCGCGCTGGCCGGCGCCGGCTCGTTCCCGGCCGCCCTCGCCGCCGCCGACGGGCCGCACCGGGAGACCGTCGTCGCCGCCTTCGGCGCCGCGCTGAAGACCGGCCAGAGCGTGGGGGCCGTCGCCGTCCTGGTGGGCGGCCTGGTCGCCGCGGGGCTGCTGCACCGCGCCGAACGCCGGCACTCCCCGCCGGACAGCCGAGAGCACCGGCCGGAGCGCGAGACCGGTGCGGCCCTCGACGCGCGGCCCCGCACCGCCGGGCCGGCGCGCTAGGCGAAGACGTTCTCGACTCGTTGCATCGACGGAGGCCGGATGCCGCTGTACCTCACCGCGTTGAACCCCACCGACGCGGTCCTGGACGGGTTCCTGCCCGCCGCCGCCCGGCTCGGGCTGCCGGTCACCGTGCTGACCGACCGTCCCGACCAGTGGCCCGCCGGGGTGCCGGTCGCGCGGTGCGCGGTCCGCGACCCGGCGGCCGTGGCCGCCGCAGCCACCCGAGCGCTAGCCCTGCTCTCCAACAGCGACCACCTCCAGGAGGCGACCGCGATTGCCGCGGGCACGCTCGGACTGCCCGGCAAGGATCCCCGATCCGCCCGGACCTGCAAGGACAAGGCCGCCGCCCGCCAGGTGATCGCCGACCGGGGGCTCGACGTGGTACGCACCGTGCCCGTCGACCCGGGCGCGCTGCCCGCGACACCCGACGACCTGTTCCCGGCCGTGGTGAAGCCCCGCGACGGGGTCGCCAGCGAGGACGTCTACCTGGTGGCGGAGCGCGACGAGCTGACCGCCCGGATCGCGGAGATCCGCAGCCGGCGGCCGGAGGTCGCGTTGGTCGTCGAGGAGTACCTCGACGGGGAGCTGCGCACCTACGACACCCTCGGCGACGCGAACGGGCGGGCGCTCCTCGGCGGATGGCGTACCGGCCTCGGCCCGCCGCCGACCTTCACCGAGCTGAGCCTCGACTGGTCGCCCCCGCCGGACACCGACCACGCCCAGCTCCGCACCCGGCTCGACGCGCTCGGCGTCGGCTTCGGCGCCTGCCACACCGAGTACGTCGTGCAGGACGGCCGGGTACGGCTGATCGAGGTGAACTACCGTCTGATCGGCGACCGGATGGACCTGATCCTCGCCGAGCTGCTCGGCGTGCCCTTGTTCGAACACGTCATCCGGCTGCACCTCGGTGAGCCCCTGAGCGCCCTCACCCTGCCGGACCCGGCCGCCGTCGACAGGTACGCCCGCGTCGAGTACGTCTGCGCCGACCGGTCGGGACGGCTCGCCGCCGCCCCCGGCCGCATCGACACCGTCCACGACGGTGTCCGGCTCGGCTGCCGGCCGCTGCGCGAGGTCGGCGGTGTCGCCGAACGCACCGGCACCAACCGCGACTACCTCGCGGTGCTGCACGGCATCGGCCCCGACCGGGACGCGGTCCGGGCCGCGCTGACCGCCTTCCGACGCGATCTGCGGTGGACGATCGACGGATGACCGACGACAGCGAGCGGGAGGTCTTCTCCCGGGTGCTCGACGCGCTGCTACGCGAGGACCATCTCGGCCTGACCAGCAACGGCAGGCCGCGGGGCGGGCAGTGGTGGGAGGCTCCGCACCGCGACGGGCTGCTCCGGATCCCGGTCCGCGCGGACGGCTTCCAACAGCTTCTCCGCAGCGCCGCTCCCGTGCTGCACGTCGAGCCCGCCAGCGGCGACGGGTACCGCGTGGACACCGTGGACGGGCTGCTCACCTTGTTGGCGCCGCAGGACGACGCGGAGGCCGAGGCGGGCTGGGCGGTCTTCACCGACGAGTGCCGGGCGGACCTGCGGGCACGCCGGCTCGCCGCCCGCGCCCGGCCCCGGGTGTTCGCCTCGATCGCCGCCGAGCTGGCCGCCGCGCCCACGGGGATGCCGGCCGCGATGCTCGACGAGGTGCTCGCCGCGTACGCCGGGCATCCGATCTACCCCACCGACCGCTGCCGGCACGGGCTCGGCGACGACGAGCTGCGCCGCTACGCGCCCGAACACGCGCCCCGCTTCGCGCTGCGCTGGAGTCCCACTCCGGCGGCGGCGCTGCGGCTCACCGGTGAGCTTCCCGCCTGGTGGCCGCGCTCCCCGCACCCGGAGACGATCCTGGTGCCGGTCCATCCGCTCACCGCCGCCCGCAACGCACTGCCCCTGGTCGACCCGCCGCCCGTGCACGTGCGGCCCACCCTCTCCATGCGGACCGTGGCGCTCGCGGACGATCCGTACACGCATCTGAAGCTGCCGCTGCCGACGGCGACCCTCGGCGCGCGCAACCGCCGGATGCTGCACCCGGACACCCTCGCCGACGGCGCCGCGATCGCTGGTCTGCTCGACCGGACCGCCGCCGCCGAACCGGCCTTCGCCGGCCGGATCCGGCACGCCGACGAGGGGACCTACGGGCGGGTCGGCGACGACGACCGGCGCAGCTTCCTGCTGCGCCGCTTCCCCCGCGACCTGGCCGACGTGCGGGTGGTCCCGGTCGCGGCGCTCGCCGCCCCGGACCCCGTCGCGGGCACGGTGCTCGAACGGGTCAGCCCGGGTGACCCCGAGGCGCTGCTCGCGTCCTATCTGGACCTGCTGCTCGACTGGCACGTCTGCCTGTGGCTACGGTACGGGGTGGCCCTCGAGGCGCACCCGCAGAACATCCACCTCCTGCTGCACGGCGACGGGACGGTCGGTCTGCTCTACAAGGACAACGACGGGGCGCGGCTGGACCCCCGCCACCGCGGTCCCGACCGGCTGACGCTGCGCGACGAACGGATGTGGGCACGTGATCCACAGGAGCTCGCCGACGTGTTCATCACCATCACACTCCACCTGGCCGCGGCCGCGCCGCTGATCGCGCTCGCCGCCCGGGGGGTACGGGTCCCGACGCCGGCGCAGGCGTTGACGTCCCGGCTGGCCGCGGCCCGGGACCGGTGGGGGGCCGCGGCCACGTCGCGGATGTTCACCGAGCGGGTGTTGCGGGCCGCCCGGCTCCCGGTCAAGGCGATGGTCACCGCCGGCACCCTCCTGCCCAAGCAGCGCCTCGGCTGTGCCGACGTCAACAAGTACTACCGGCGGACCGGCCCGAACTACCTGCGGGAGACGCGATGACGGGCACCCGACTGCGCACCCGGCGGCACCTCGACACCGACCGGCGGGCCGACCTCTCCGCCGCGCACGCCGTCTTCGGCTGCGTCCTGCGCGAGCTCGCGCTGCCCGACGGCGACGCGACCGCGACCGACCGCGAGGCGCGGCTGCGGCTACGGCACCTCGACGTGACGCTGCGCTGCGCCGTCACGCGCCGCTCGCCGCTCGGCGCGCACCGGTACGCGGGTCCGGTGCAGCGGCAGGTCGGTGAGCAGCGGTGGGAGAAGCTGGACCCGATCCAGTTGGCCGATCTCGTCGCGGCGGAACTGACCGCGCGCACCGGCCAGGTCAACGAGGAGTTCCTCGATCAGGTGCGGGCCAGCCGGGACGCGGTGGCACGGCTGCTGGCCGAGCGGCCGGCGCAGGACCCGACCCCGACCGGTGAAGCCGCCGTCGACAGCTACGTGGACTCCGAACAGTCGCTGGTCTTCGGCCACCCGCACCATCCCGCCCCGAAGTGGCGCAGCGGCGACCCGGAGACCTGGCGGTGCTACGCCCCGGAGCTACGCACCGCGTTCCAGCTGCACTGGCTCGCGGTCCCGGACGAGCTGGTCGCCGACGCCGGCCCCGTCGACCCGCTCCTGGCGGCCCTCGATCCGCCCCGACCGCCGGCCGGGCACCGGGTGCTGCCCGTACACCCGTGGCAGCTGAGCCTGGTCCCCCCGCCCGCCCCGCTGCGCCGGCTCGGCGCGGCCGGCGTTCCGGTGCGACCCACGGCGAGCGTACGCACCCTCTATTCCCCCGCCGCCGACCTGTTCGTCAAGACCAGCCTGCACGTGCGCATCACCAACTGCCTGCGCAAGAACGCGCGGTACGAGCTCAGCGGCGCGGTCGCCCTGACCGGCCTGTTGTCCCGGATACCGTTGCCGCCCGGCGTCGCCCTGCTCACCGAACCCGCCTACCGCACCGTCGACGCGCCGGGCGCGGACGAGGCCTACGGATCGATCCTGCGCACCGGGCTGCGCCCGCACCTGCGGTCCGGGGAGACCCCCGTGCTGGCGGCCGCGCTCGCCGCCGCACCGCTGACCCCGCCCGAGCCGGTGGCCTGGTGGCGGGCGTACGTCCGGCTGCTCGTCCCGGCGGTGCTGCGCTCGTGGCTCGCGCACGGCGTGGTGCACGAGGCGCACCTGCAGAACGTCGTAGTGCTGCTCGACCAGGACCGCAGGCCGGTGCGGATGCTGCTGCGGGACCTGGAGGGCGTGAAGCTGGACACCGAACGGTGGACGGTCTGGCCGGACGGCGTTCCGCCGCAGGCCGGCTACGGCCCGCAGGCCGCCCGCCGACGGGTCGTCTACTGCCTCTTCGTCAACCACCTGGCGGGGATCTGCGGCGCGCTCGCCGACGGGCTGGCCGGGATCGAGCCCCAGCTGTGGCGGGAGGTGCGGGCCGTCGTCACCGCCGTCGCCGCCGACCTCGGCGATCCACCGGAGCTACGCGGGTTGCTGCGGGGAGAACCGTTGACCGCGAAGGCGAACCTGCTCGTCCGGTGGCGGCGCGACGCCGACCGGGCCGCCCCGTTCGTTCCGGTGCCGAACCCGTTCGGCGGGGCACGATGACCCGGCCGGTCTACGTCCACGACCTCGACGCGCTGGCGGCGCACGTCCGGTCGCTGCGGGACGCGTTGCCGCACCGGGTCGAGCTGCTCTACGCGGTCAAGGCGAACCCGGAGCCGGACGTGCTGCGTACCCTGGCGCCGCTCGTGGACGGGTTCGAGACCGCCAGCCGTGGTGAGCTGCGCAGGCTGGCCGAGGTGCTGCCCGAGCGGCGGGCGGCGGCGTACGCGGGGCCGGGCAAGACGGACGAGGACCTCACCGCCGCTCTCGCGGCCGGGGTGCACCGCATCCACGTCGAGTCGCCGGCCGAGCTGCGACGGCTCGGCGCGCTGGCCGTGGCCGCGCGACGACCGGCGCGGGTGCTGCTGCGGGTCAACCTGCCCGTCGCGGCGCCCGGCGCGAGCCTGGTGATGGGCGGGCGACCCAGCCCGTTCGGCATGGATCCGGCCGACGCGGTCGAGTGCGCCCGCCGGCCGCCCGCCGGCGTCGAGGTGCTCGGGGTGCACGCCCACCTCGCCAGCGGGCTCGACGCCCCACTCGCCGGCGCGGTCGCCGCCGACGTGCTCCGCTGGTCGGTGACCGAGCTCGGCGCGACGGAGGTCGACGTCGGCGGCGGCATGGCGGTGGACTATCTGCGCCCGAGCAGCCGGTTCGACTGGGCCGGGTACGGGCGGACGCTGGCCGGTCTCCTCGACGCCCATCCGCGGGTGCGGCTGCGGATCGAGCCGGGCCGGTCGTTGACCGCCTACTGCGGGGCGTACCTGACCGAGGTGATCGACGTGAAGCGGTCGGAAGGCGTTTGGTTCGTGGTCGTGGCGGGCGGAACACACCACCTGCGTACCCCGGCGGCGAAGGGACACCCGCAACCGTTCACCGTGCACCGCCGGCGCGGTGCGACCGGCCCTCGCACCGACGGTGGTCCGGTCACCGTCGTCGGGCAGCTCTGCACGCCGAAGGACGTGCTGTCCCGGTCCACCTCGGCGGGCCTGATCGGCGTCGGCGACGTGCTGGTCTTCGGCATGGCCGGCGCGTACGCCTGGAACATCAGCCACCGGGACTTCCTGCTGCACGAGCCACCCGAGTTCCGGACCGGCGATCCACGGGAACTCGCCGCCGAGTGGTCGACCCGCCCGATCCGCCCGTGATCCCGGTGCCCGCCGCAAGACCGGGCGGGCCCTGACTGGATACGGCCACCGGACCCGGGGCCGCCCCCGACCTCAGCTCGGCACCACCGTCCGGCAGGGCGGGTAGTCGGTGTAGCCGGTGGCGTCTCCGCCGTAGAACGTCGCCGGGTCCGGCTCGGTCTCGGGCAGGTCGTTGCGCCAGCGCTCGACGAGATCGGGGTTCGCGATCGCCGGGCGGCCGACGGCCACCGCCTCGGCGACGTCGGCGGCGACCGTCGCCGCCGCCCGTTCCTGGGTGCTGGTGGTGGAGAAGCCGGTGTTCACGACGAGCGGCGCGCCGACGCGGGCCCGCAGCCGCTGGACGAGTGCCGACGCCGGCTCGGGGTGCACGACGCTGAGGTAGGCGAGGCCGAGCGGCGCGAGCCCGTCGGCCAGCGCGTCGTACGTCGCGCGTAGGTCCGCGGGATCGGTCTCCAGGGCTCCCTGGATGTTGACCGCGGGGGTAAGCCGGATGCCGACCCGCGATCCGCCGATCTGCTGGGCCACGGCCGCGGCGACCTCGACCACGAAGCGTGCCCGCGCTCGCGGGCTGCCGCCGTACTCGTCGGTGCGGTGGTTCGCGCTGGGTGCGAGGAACTGGTGCAGCAGGTACCCGTTCCCGGCGTGCAGCTCGACACCGTCGAGTCCGGCGTCGATCGCTCGCTGGGCCGCGGCCACGAACTCGTCGCGTACGACCGCCAGCTCGGCCGGCGAGAGCGCGTGTGGCGTGGGGTAGGCCCGTTTGCCGTGAGCGGTGTGCCCGTCCCCGCCGAGCGGTACGGCGCTGGGTGCGACGATCCGGTCCGTTCCGGTGACGTCGGGGTGGGAGACGCGTCCGGCGTGCATGAGTTGCAGGACGATCCGGCCGTCGTTGGCGTGGACCGCGTCGGCGACGTGTCTCCAGCCGTCGCGCTGCTGTGCGGTGACGATGCCCGGCTGGTGTGGATAGGCGCGTGACTCGGGGCTGGGATAGGTGCCCTCGGTGACGACGAGTCCGAACCCGGCCCGCTGGGCGTAGTACGTGGCCTGGAGGTCGGTCGGCACTCCCGCCGCGTCGGCGCGAAGCCGGGTCATCGGCGCCATGATCAGGCGATTCCTCAGGTTCAGGACGCCCAGGGTGGTTGGTGTGAACAGGTCCATGGTCGTTGCCTTTCGGTCAGAGATGCCCCTGCGGTGGATCCGCCGACCGGTCACCGGGCGAACGCAGCCTGGGTGCGATCTCTTCCAGGCCGTGGGCACCGGGTTTCCGGTGGCGGCGCGCCTCGGGGCGACAAGCTGCGGGGCGACGCGGCTACTCGGATTCGGCCGGGGCCGGCGCGACGGCGGAGACGGCGCGGCGGACGTCGTCGAGGACCAGCGCGTGGTTGATCGCTCCGGCGGCGACCGCGCCCGCGCCGATCGAGACGGCAACGTTCGCCATCGCGTTCACCACGTTTCCGGCCGCCCAGACGCCGTCGACGCTGGTCTGTCCGTTCTCGTCGACGGTCACGAACGAACCCCACGGGTGCTCCGTCCGCTCCGCCCCGAGCTGTCGCAATGGCTCGTCCCGGGGCACCAGGCGCGGAATGGTGAAGATCGCGTCCAGTTCGATGAGGCGGCCGTCGGCCATCTCCACGCCGGCGATCCGGTCGTTCCGGGAGACGACGCGCCGTACCGGGCCCTCCTCGACGTGGATGCCTCGGGCGTCGAACGCGTCTCGGGTCTCGCCGCCGGGTCCGCCGACGGCGTCCGCCAGGTAGCTGATCGATGGTGACCACTGTCGCAGCAGCTGCGCCTGGAACTCGCTGCCCGGACCGGTGGCGAGGATGCCGATCCGCTGGTCCCGAACCTCGTATCCGTCGCAGTAGGGGCAGACCGCGACGCCTCGGCCCCAGCGTTCGGCCAGGCCGTCGAGGTCGGGAAGCTCGTCGCGGGCTCCGGTCGTCACCAGGAGTTTGCGGGCGCGTACCACCTCACCGTCGGCGGTCTCGACGGCGAACCCGTCGCCGTCTCGACGCGTCCGCGTCGCCGTCGCGGTGATGATCCTGCCGCCGTAGGACTCGACCTCGCGCCGTCCGTCGGCCAGCAGGTCCGCCGGGGGCCGGCCGTCGTGGCCGAGGAGGCCGTGCATGTGCGCGGCGAATCTGTTTCGTGGCGCGGCGGCGTCGATGACGATTACGCGGCGACGGGCTCGGCCCAGCATCAGCGCGGCGCTCAGCCCCGCGCTCGCGCCGCCGATCACCGCCACATCCCAAGAGATCTCGTTCATGCGCCCCACGGTGCGTCAGCGCGGCGGCGATCGCAAACCGAGTTGCGGGATTAGCAAACCGGCCCTGGAGCTTGGACGTATCGGGCCCCCGGAAGGGCCTGATACGTCCAAGATCCCGCCCACCGGTGCGACCGGCGGCGGCCGGGTCAGAAGTTGACCAGCAGGTCGTGGGTCAACGCCCGCAGCCGCCGCCGGTAGGCCGGGTCATAGGCCTCCGCCGCAGCGCGCGCCTCCTCCCCGCTGTCGAAGTAGCGGCCGGTCACCCCCGCCAGCTCAACTCCGTCGACCAGGCGGCGCACGGCGGAGACCCCCTTCTCCAAGGTGTCGACGAACCCCATTCCGGAGCGCCTCGACATGCTCGTCGGCATGTACGCCGCCGGGTGGACGCTGTTCGCGGTGACACCACTGCCGGCGAGCCCGTCAGCGAGATCCAGGGTGTGGCAGATCAACGCGAGCTTGGAGCGGCTGTAGGCAGCCGGCTCGTGGAAGTCGCGGGCGAACTGCGGATCGTCGAAGTCGATCGGCTGCTGGCCGATCGAGGCCACGTTCACCACCCGCCCCGCCGCGCTCCCGTGCAGCAGTGGGAGCAGTTCCCGGGTGAGCAGCACGGGTGCGAGGTAGTTGACGGCGAGGCGTAGTTCGTACCCGTCGCGGGAGAGGTGACGGGTCGTGCCGTCCACGTGGAAGCCGACACCGGCGTTGTTGACGAGGACGTCCAGCCGGCCGTGCTCCCGCGTGACCTCCGCGGCGAGGCGCTTCACCTCGTCGAGCGCGGCGAAGTCGGCCCGCAGTGCAACGCCGCCGGTGGTCCGCGCGACCTCGGCGAGCCGGTCGGCGTCGCGCCCGTGCAGCAGCAGCTGGTGCCGACCGTCGGCCGCGAGCTCTTCGGCCAGGGCACGACCCAGCCCGTCGGAGGCGCCGGTGATCAAAATCAGTGACATGTGTTCCGAATCCTTCGGGGTGCGACGGTCAGGCCGGGCCGAGCCGGCCGAGCAGAGCGGTGGCCAGCTCGGCGGAGGAGCCGGGGTTCTGGCCGGTCAGGAGGTTGCGGTCGGTCACGACGTGCGACGACCACGCCGGGGCCTCGGTGAAGTGCGCGCCGAGCGCGACCAGCCGGTCCTGGAGCAGCCACTCGGCGCGGTCGGCGAACCCGGTCTGGGTCTCCTCGGTCCTGGTGAACCCGGTGAGCCGGTAGCCACGCAGCGGCGAGACACCGTCCGGACCCTCGGTCGCCAGCAGGGCCGCCACGCCGTGGCAGACCAGGGCCAGGGGCCGGCCGGAGTCCAGCGTCTCGGTGATCACCCGGGCGGACCGGGGATCGCCGGAGAGGTCCTCCATCGGGCCGTGTCCGCCGGGGTAGAAGACCGCCGCGTAGTCGGCGGGGTCGACGTCGGCCAGCGCCACCGGTCGGCGCAGGGCCTCCGCGCCATCGAGCACCCCGGCGACCGCCTCGGCGCCCTGCTGGCCGCCGTTGAACTCGGGCGCCAGACTGACCCGGTCGACGGTCGGGACCACCCCGCCGGGCGTGGCGACGGTCACCTCGTGCCCGGCCTCGGTGAGCGCGCGGTACGGGGCGGCGAACTCCTCGGCCCAGAAGCCGGTGGGATGCTCTTCACCGTCGGCCAGCGTCCAGTGGTCGGCGCCCGTCATGACGAACAAGATCTTTGCCACTTCAACTCGCTCCGTCTGCTCGTTCCGGGTCCAGAACCCGGAGACCTTGTCGGCGCGCGCGGGTGATCGCGCCTGTTCACGGGCCCGACGGTAGGCCGGTGTGCGCTCAGCCAACCAATAGGATTACCGGTGTGGTACCCAAGAATTCCGATGGTTCGAGGCAGCTGGACCTCACCCAGCTGCGCACCTTCCTGACCGTCTACCGGGCCGGTTCCCTCACCGAGGCCGCCCGCCGTCTCGGGCTCGCGCAGCCCACCGTGACGGGCCAGATCCGTGCGCTCGAACAGCAACTGGACCGCCAGCTGTTCGAACGGCTACCCCGCGGGGTCGTCCCGACCGCCGTCGCCGCCGACCTGGCCGCCCGGATCTCGGCCCCGCTGGACGAACTGGCCATGGTGGCCGACCGGGACGCGGCGGCACCCACCGAGCCGGTGCACCTGGGTGGCCCCGCCGAGATGCTGGCCATCCGGATCCTGCCGGTCCTCGCGCCGCTCGTCGCCGACGGCGTACGACTGCGGGTCACCCCGGGACTCGCCGACGACCTGCTCGACGGCCTGCGCGCCGGGCGTTTCGACCTCGTGCTCTCCGCGATCCGGCCGCGCGGGCGCTCCGTGCTGGCGGCCGCGCTGATGGACGAGGAGTTCGTGCTGGTCGGCGCGCCGGCGTGGCGGGCACGCGTCGGCTCCCTCGGCCCGGACGACGCCGCCGCCCTCGACGGCGTACCACTGATCAGCTACGCGGAGGACGTGCCGATCCTGCGCCGCTACTGGCGTCACGTGTTCCGCCAGCGGCTGACCACGCAACCCGCGCTCGTGGTGCCCGACCTGCGCGCCGTGCTGGCCGCGGCGGTGGCGGGCGCGGGCGTCACGGTGCTGCCGCGCTACCTCTGCGCCGACGAGCTGGCAACGGGCGCCCTGGTCGCCCTGCTCGAACCGGAGGACCCGCCCATCAACACCGGATTCATCGCCCAGCGGGCGAACACCACACTCCGCCCGGAGGTGACCCGGGTCCGCGACGCGATCCGGCAGGCCGCCCGGGAGTGGTGAGCGCGGCACGCGCCGCCCTGCCCGGGGCGGCACCCTCCGCGCGGGCCTCCCTATGATCCGGCACATGGCATTGCTGCACCGGGCGGAAGTACGCCCCACGAAGCTCGAACTCCTGGCCGCCTGGCTGCCCGACCGCCCCTGGTTCGAGGGGGAGCCGGGCGCCGAGGTGGAGCGGGTCGCCGCGTACCGCTTCGACGATCCGGCGGGCGAGGTCGGGATCGAGACCCTGCTGGTACGCGCCGGAGCCGGGCCGGTCCACCAGGTGCCGCTGACCTACCGCGGCGCACCGCTGGACGGGGCTCAGCAGTGGCTCGTCGGCACCTGTGAGCACTCGGTCCTCGGGCGACGCTGGGTCTACGACGCCTGCGGCGACCCGGTCTACGCCGCGGCCCTCGCCACGGCCGTGCTGACCGGAGCGGGTCAGGTGCAGGAGTACTTCGAGGTGGACGGTGTGCGCGAGGTACGGGCACCGAGCATGACGATCGCCGTGGCGGGTCCCCGGACGGCCGTCGTACCCGAGGTCAACCCGGTCCTGCGGGTGGAGGAGGGCGACCCGAGCCGGATCGTCGGTGAAGCGGTCGAGCTGGCGGTGCTCCGGCGCGTCGGGGAGCACCTCGACCTGCCCGGCAGCCGGCTGACCGGATCGTGGGAGGGACAGTCCACGGCGCTGCCGTTGGCGTACGTCTCGCCGCGCTGACCTGCTCAGCGAGCCCGTCGGTTGGCCCGCAGGGCACCCAGGATCACGCCCGGGGTGACCAGCGAGTTCGGGTGCTCCCGCATGGAGACGACCTTGTTGAATCGCCGGGCGACCGCCACATCCGTGACGGTTGCCGCGACGATCTGCCCGCTGACCCAGCTACGGAGCCGGTAGGCGCGCGGATAGGGGCCGTGGACGTGCGGCAGCGCGAGATCGGCGGAGGTCGACGTCGACCAGGCGGCGTCGACCACCACCTCCTGCAGGGCGAAGAACTCCCGCGCGGGTTCGCTGAGGTCGGGCTTCGACCGCAGGTACGTCGACAGGCAGGCGGCGTGCAGGGTGGCGGCGGTGATGCCCTGCCCGTACACCGGGTTGAACGACGCCACGGCGTCGCCGACGCTGACGAGCCGGGCGGGGAAGCGCGTCAACGCGCGGAAGTCACGCCGCCGGCTGTCGGCGTGGTGGTACGTCTGGACGTCGCCGAGCAGCTCGTTCCCGGCGACCGCGCCGAACTCCGGCGGGAACTGTTCACGCATCCGGCGGACGAAGTCCTCGGCGGTGCGTCCCGGGCGGTTGTCCCCGTAGCCGGCCATCATGGCCATCCACCGGTCGCCCTCCACGGCGAAGTACGCGGCGCCCGCCACGTCCGAGGAGACGCGGGGGCTGTGCAGGGCCAGGACGAGAGCGGGCTCCGGGTTCGCCTCGCGTCGCCGGAACATCGCCGTCGCGTAGTTCAGGTTGACCGTCATCCGTCGGGTGGCGGGCCGCTCCCAGCCCGCCTGCGCCAGCCAGTCGGAGAGCCGGCTCGCACGTCCCATTGCGTCCACGACGAGGTCGGCGTTCTCGATGCCGGGCACGCCGTCGACGTCCACCTGGACTCCGGTGGCCGCGGCGGCGTCGAAGACGAGGCCCGTGGCCCGGGCGGCCACCGTCTTGACGTTGGGTAGCCGGAGTACCCGCCGGCGGATCAGCCCCTCCAGGAACGGTCGGGTGCCGGCCAGGCTGTCCGCGTCGTCGGGTACGACGACCTTCATGCGGCCGTCGAGGTAGTTGCGCCTGCTCGCCGGCGGCGCCTCGATCGCGCCCCGCTGCACGGCCTCGTCGCGGAAACCCGGGAACAGCTGTTCGAGCTGGAGGAATCCGCCGGGCAGCAGCGCGTGCAGCTGGGTCCCCTGCGGCACGCCGGGTCGCGCGCCCGTCGCGTGCAGGTCGTCGCGGTCGATGATGACGACGCTCTCCGCGAAGTCCGACAACACCCGCGCGGCCAACAGACCGGCGACGCTGCCACCGACCACGACGGCCGTACCCATGACCGGACGTGCCTGATCCGGTGGCCGTACCGCGTTCAGCTCGGCGAAGATCCGGGCCGGCGAGGATGCCATCGTGTTCCTCCAGGGATGCGAAAGCGCTGCTCACTGCATCCTGCCAGCGGCGCGCTCAGGGTCGCCGTCGGGTCACCACTGCGGGCCCCCGTCGTCGCTCGCGTCGTGGGCGAGCAGCGCGAGCTGGATCCGGTTGGCCAGGTCCAGTTTCGTCAGGGCGCTGGAGACGTGTGCCTTGACGGTGCCGACCGACATGAACAACCGGTCGGCGATCTCGGCGTTGGTCAGCCCCTCCGCCACGGCGGCGGCGACCTCCCGCTCCCGTTCGGAGAGTCGACCGAACCGCTCCCGGGCCTGCTGGCGGCGGCCGTCCGGCGGGTGCCGGACGTCGCCGGCCACGTGCTGCAGCAGGGTGCGGGCGGCGGTCGGTGACAGGACCGGCTCGCCGGCGGCGGCGCGGCGGACCGCGTCGACGATCCGCTCGGGCGGGGTGTGCTTGACCAGGAAGCCCGCCGCGCCGTTGCGCAGCGCGTCGAGGATCGTCTCGTCGGCGTCGAAGGTGGTCAGCACGATGACTTCGGGGCGGTGTCCGGTCCGGGCGGCGATCGCCCGGGTCGCCGCGATGCCGTCGAGCACCGGCATGCGTACGTCCATCAGGACCACGTCCGGGCGCAGCCGGGTGACGGCGTCGGCGACGTCCGCGCCGTCGGCCGCCTCCCCGACGACCTGGATGTCGGGTGCTCCGCCGAACATCAGTCGCAGACCGGTCCGGACCAGGGCGTCGTCGTCAACGAGCAGCACCCGGATCGTCACGCCGCCGGTCATAGCGGCCACGGTAGCCGAGTCGTCAGCCGAAATGTTCCGTCGGTCACCCCGTGTTCGATGACGCCCCCGTCGATGGCGAGCCGTTCGGCGAGTCCGGTGAGACCGGCGCCGGCGCCCGGGATCGTGGCGGCGGTGCTCTCGGGTGGGAGCGGGTTGCTGACGGTGGCGACGATCCCGGTGGCCGGGGTGACCTCCACCCGCACCGCCACCTCGGCCTGACCGGCGTGTTTGCGGGCGTTGGTGAGTCCCTCCTGCACGGTGCGGTACACGGTGCGCTGCAAGGCGGGCTGCAAGGACTCGGCGGCGCCGGGTGCGCAGACGAACTCGAACCGCACCCGCTGCCCCGCCGCCTGCGCCTCGCTCACCAGCCGGCCGAGGTCGGCGAGTCGGGGCTGCGGCGCGTTGCGGCCGGTCGGCTGGGCCCGGCCCTCGTCGGGCTGGGGCCGGCGACCGTCCTGGTGGAGATCGCTGCTCTCCGGCTCGGTGTCGTCCTCGGCGCCGGTCCGCAGCACGGCCAGCACGTCCCCCAGCTCGGTCAGTGCCTGCCGGGCGTTGTCCCGGATGACCTCGATCGCGCCGCCCACCTCGGCGGCGTTCAGCGCCGCGCCCGCGCCCGCGTCGGCCTGCGCCGTGCGGTACGCCAACGCTCCGGCGTGCACCGAGATCAGCGAGATGCGGTGGGCGAGGACGTCGTGCATCTCCCGGGCGATGCGCTCGCGTTCGGCGCGGCGGGCGCCGTCCAGCCGTTGCTGCTGGTCGCGGCGTTCCCGGTCGACCTCGCGGCGCAGGTTCGCGATGAGCTGCCGGCGGGCCCGCACCGCGATCCCCCAGCCGAGCGGTACGAGGTACATCAGGCAGATCAGCGTCACGTACGCCCACCGGGTGACGCCCGGCGGCGGGTTCTCGTAGCCGAACGCCAGGGACGGCAGCAGTTGGATGCCGGTGATCAGGGTCGCGGGCAACCAGTTGCGGTGCACGGCGACGGTGAGCACGACGACCAGCGCGGCGCCGAGACCCGTCGCGGCCAGCATCAGCACGACGAACATCGCGATGCCGAGAGCCACCGGGTACCGGCGACGCCACCACAGGCTCAGGCAGGCGACCGCACCGACCCAGGGGTCGATGGTGTGCATCCATCCGGGGATGCCGTCGACGTGGTGCAGCGGGGTGGTGTGCCAGGTCCAGGCCCAGTGGGCGACCGCGATGCCGAACAGGACGGCGTCGACGAACCAGTCCCGGGCGGTCCGCCGCCGGAGTTCGGGACGCGGGCCGGTCGGCGTACGCGGGGACCACAGCCGGCGACCGGCCGGATCGATTCGCAGAGCCCGATCCATGCCGCCAGCGTACAAACGGAGCCGGCCGCCGGGCCCTGGTCCAAAGGCTGAGGGACCTGGCCAGGCGGCCAGGCCGGGCTGGTCGGCTGGCAGATGCGGCGACGTCGTCCGACGCCGCACCGTCTACCCATAAGGGAGCGGGTGAAGCTTGTTCGCTCCGTTCGTGTCACTGACGAGCGCGGCGAGGAGATGCCATGAATCGCCTGAGCCCTGGGGTCGAGCCGGCACCGGTGCAGCCACCGCCGGCCCGGCCGGAGCAGGTGGAGGCACGGTCGGTGGCGCCGGCCCCGGCGGAAGGAGCACGATCGATCGGGTTGCGGTCGCTGCGACACCGGGTCGACCGGCGGGCCGTCTGGTGGTGGACGATCCGGGCCGTCCTCGCGATGGCGCCGCTGGTGGCCGCAGTGGCGACCGGGCGCGCCGTGCTCGATGCGGCCCGGCCGTGGTCGACGCCGCTGCTGGTCGCCGTGGTGGCGATCGCGATCGCGTACGTCGCCGTCGTGCCGCCCCTGCGTTACGCCGTGCACCGCTGGGAGACGACGCCGGAGGCGGTCTACGCGGTCTCGGGTTGGTTCGTCCGCGAGTGGCGGGCCGCGCCGGTCTCGCGGATTCAGACCGTCGACACGGTGCGCGGGCCGGTGCAGCGGCTGCTCGGGCTCGCCACGGTGACGGTGACCACCGCCTCCGCGCACGGTCCGGTGGTACTCGTCGGGCTCGACCTGGAGGTGGCTGACGAGACCGCCCGGCGGCTCACAGAGATCGTCCAGCGGACCCGGGGGGACGCGACATGACCACCGACTCGCAGTGGCGTCGCCTCGACCCCCGCGTCATCTGGATCGACGGGCTCTACGCCGCGCTGTCCCTGGCACCGACCGGGCTGACGCTGCTCCTTCTCGACGAACCCGGCGCGGCGGTTCTGCTGCCGGTGCTCGTGGCGGCGGCGGTGGGCGTGTTCGACGCGGCCCGGGACGGCCTGCGGTGGTGGAAGACCCGCTATCGGCTGACGGACGAGCGGGTGGAGATCCGCACGGGTCTGCTGGTCCGGAAGGAGCGGTCGCTGCCGATCGACCGGATCCGCAGCGTGAGCACGACCGCCCGGTTGCGGCATCGGCTCGCCGGGGTCCGGGTCGTCAACGTCGGCACCGGCCAGCCGGGGGCGGCCGGCTCCGAGGCGCTGCACCTCGACGCGGTGTCGCGAGCGACCGCCGAGGAGCTGCGCCGGAGGTTGCTGGCCGGTACGTCGGCGGCGATCGGCGGCGGCGCGGAGCTGGCCCCGGTGGGGGACGAGCCGCGCGATCCGGATCCCACGTCGGACGCCGCGGACGAGCCGGCCGGCGACCGGATCCTGGCCCGGATCCGCTGGTCCTGGCTGCCGCACAACGTCCTCGGGTTCTGGTCGCTGGTCACCGCGGCCGGCCTGCTCTGGGGCGGTTACGCGACGGCCGGCGCGTTCGGGGTCGACGCGGCCGGGTTCGTCGGCGGGCTGCTCGACTGGCGGGCTCTCGGCCCGTGGTGGTCGGCCGTGATCGTCGGGCTGCTGGTCGGCACGCTCGGCGTGCTCGGCATGGCCGTCGCGTTCGTCGCGGAGAACTGGGAGTTCCGTCTCGCCCGGGTGCGGACGGCGAGCGGCAGCGTCCTGCGCACCACCCAGGGCCTGTTGAACACCCGGGAGGTGAACCGGGACGAGCACCGGGTGCGGGGCATCGAGATCTCCGAACCGCTGTTCTGGCGGTGGATGGGAACGGCGGACACGAACGTCGTCTCCACCGGCCTGCGGATCTGGAGCATGCACCCGGCCACCACCATCCTGCCGCGCGGCCCGGTCCGGGTGGCCCGTACGGTCGCCGCCGAGGTGCTGGAGCTGGACGAGGCGCAGAACCCGTTCCGGGTGCCGCTGCGCCCGCACCCGCCCGCCGCGCTGCGCCGCCGGATCGGCTGGGCGGTCCTGACGACCACGGCCTGCGTGGTCGTCCTGCTCTGGCTGGGCGCGGTGCTGCCGGCGCTGTCCGACTGGATCTGGCTGGCCGGCCTCGGCCTGCTCCCGCCGGCCGTGCTCGCCGCCGTGATCGCGTACCGATCGCTCGGGCACGGCATCGTCGGCGACTACCTGGTGGTTCGCTCGGGCCTGCTCAGCCGCACCACCACGGCCGTCGCCCGCCCCGCCGTCATCGGCTGGCGGGTGCGTCAGTCGGTGCTGCAACGTCGCCTCGGGCTGGCCACCCTGGCGGCGACCACCGCGGCCGGGCACGGCTGGTACGCCGCGGTCGACGTTCCCGCGGCCACCGCGGTCGCCTTCGCGGAGTCGGCCGCGCCGGGCCTGCTGACCCCGATCCTGGTGGAATCGTGCGAGCACGCCGCCTGACCCGGGCTCTGCTGGCCTGCGGGGCTGCCGCTCCCGCGCTGTTCATCCTGGTGTTCCTGCTCGACGGTGCGACCCGGGCCGGGTACGACCCGACGTACCACCCGGTGAGCGCACTGAGCCTGGGCGAGCGCGGGTGGCTCCAGATCGTCAACTTCGTGCTGACCGGACTGCTGTTGCTCGCCTTCGCCGTCGGTATGCGCCGTGCGTTGCATCCGGGCCCCGCCGGAACGTGGGGTCCGGTCGCCGTCGCCGTGTTCGGACTCGGCCTGCTGTTGTCGGGCACGTTCGTGATGGACCCGATGCGGGGCTATCCGCCCGGCACCTCGCGCGGCGGCGGCACCGATCAAAGTCGGCACCACGTCCTGCACGACAATCTCGGCCTGGTGGTGTTCCTGTCGGTGCCGCTCGCCTGCGTCGTTCTCGCCCGGCGGTCGCTCGGCCGGCCCGGCGGGCGGGGCTGGGCGGCGTACGACCTGCTCAGCGGGGTTGCCGGGCTGGGCCTGCTGGTCGCCTTCGGCACCGCGTGGGAGGTGGACCATCGGTCGACGGGACTGATCCAACGGGCGATGATCCTCGTCGACTGGGCCTGGGTGACCGTACTCGCGCTGCGGCTCCTGTGATCGGGCTCCGGAACCCCGCGGGCCGCTCTGCGGCCCCGACCGGGTGTGGGGGCCGCAGCGTGGACCCGGTGGGGGATCTGCCGGCCGAGCCTCGCTCTCGACTGCCCGGCACAGAACTACCCAACGGCAGGTGACGCGGTGGTGGCATCTCGGTCGCTCGAAACGTAAGCCTTGCTGGCAGCCCCTCCGGTTTGGCCAGATCCGGGTAGTTTCCATGGTGTCGGACTTTTTTTCCGTTTCGGAAGCCGGCTTCGACCGCGTGTAGCATTTCTGCCGGACAAGGTGTCCGACACTGTGTCCGCGCAGCCCGGCGCACGGCATGCTGGCATCTCCGCGCGGCAGAATACGACCAATTGGAGCTATAGGTGAAGTATCGGCTTTTGGGGCGGACGGGCGTCTGGGTCTCCGAGATCTCGCTCGGGACGATGACGTTCGGCGGCGCCGGACACCCGGTGTTCGGCAAGATCGGCGCGCTCGGGCAGGAAGATCTCGACAAGATGCTCGGCGTGGCCCTCGACGCCGGGGTGAACTTCATCGACACGGCCGACGTCTATGCCGACGGCGAGAGCGAGGAGATGGTCGGCCGGGCGATCAAGCAGCGCCGGCGTGACGTCGTGCTCGCCACCAAGCTCCTCGCCCCGGTCGGCCCCGGCCCCAACGACCAGGGCCTCACCCGCCTGCACGTGATGCGGGCGCTGGAGGACAGCCTGCGCCGGCTGCAGACCGACTACATCGACGTCTACCACATCCACAACTACGACCACCTGACGCCGATGGAGGAGACGCTCGCCGCCCTCGACGACGCGGTACGCCAGGGCAAGGTCCGCTACATCGCCAGCTCCAACCTCGCGGCCTGGCAGGTGAGCAAGGCCCTGGGCATCTCCGCGCGGCAGGACCGGGCCCGGTTCGTCGCCAACCAGATCCACTACTCGCTCGTCTCCCGCGACGCCGAACGCGACCTGGTACCGATGGCCGAGGACGAGGGAGTGAGCCTCACGGTGTGGAGCCCGCTCGCCGGTGGCTTCCTCTCCGGCAAGTTCAAGCCGGGCAGCACCGACAGCGCGGAGATCTCCCGGCGCAGCCAGGTCGGTGGTGACTTCGTCCAGTTCGACGAGGAGAAGGGCCACCAGATCGTCGACGTGCTGCGCGCCGTCGCGGCCCGGCACGAGGTGAGCCCGGCCCGGGCCGCGGTCGCGTGGGTGCTCGCCCAGCGGGCGATCACCAGCGTCATCATCGGCGCCCGCCGGTTGGACCAGCTCACCGACAACCTGGCCGCCGCCGACCTGACGCTGACCGAGCAGGACCTCGCCGAGCTCGACGCGGTGAGCCGTCCGCAGCCGGCGTACCCGAACTGGATCCAGGAGAGCTTCGGCCCCGTCCGGATCCCGGCCGCCAACCAGGCGTAACCCTCGCCGTCGCGCGGCGCCCGCCGCGCGACGGATGAGCCGCCACCCGGGCGGGTCAATCCCGGCCGGACCGGTGTGGACCTCGGCGACCGCCCGCCCGGGTCCACACCGGCGTCTCGACAGCGGAAATCTGTACAGCCGGCGACCGCTCCCTTCCGCTCGGTTGCCGCGGGCACTACGGTCGCTTCCACGTGCGCCGGGTCCCGTCGGAGCGCCGCAGCAGCGGAAGGGGTCGTCATGACGATCAACCACATGAGCGTCGGGCATGGGCCGCGGCGGGTGCTCGCCCTGCAC
Organism: Micromonospora musae; assembly: GCF_003626635.1. Lineage (GTDB taxonomy): Bacteria > Actinomycetota > Actinomycetes > Mycobacteriales > Micromonosporaceae > Micromonospora > Micromonospora musae. The sequence goes on from NZ_RAZT01000001.1 coordinate 545,948, forward strand.
GGCTGGTTCGGCTCCGCCCGCGGCTGGGGCCGGCTGCCGGAGCTGATCGACGGCGACCGCTTCACCTGGGCGTTCCTGGACTACCGCGGGTACGGCGACCGCACCGACGTAGCCGGTGACCACAGCATCGCCGAGATCTCCCGCGACGCGATCGACCTGGCCGACTCACTGGGCTGGAGCAGCTTCTCCGTGGTCGGGCACTCCATGGGCGGCAGCGCGGCCCAGCGGGTGCTCGCCGACGCGCCGGGGCGGGTGGAGCGCCTCGTCGGCATCAGCCCGGTCCCCGCCGGCGGGGTGCCGTTCGACCTGCAGAGCTGGACGCTCTTCGACGGGGCGGCCGCCAACCCGGACAACCGGCGCGCCATCATCGACCTCACCACCGGCAACCGGCTCTCCGGCCGGTGGCTCGACGAGATGGTCCGCTTCTCCGTCGAGAACTCCGACCGCGAGGCGTTCGGCGCCTACCTCACCGCCTGGGCGCGTACCGACTTCACCGACGAGGTGAAGGGCAATCCGGTGCCGGCGCTCGCCGTCGTCGGCGCGCAGGATCCGGCGCTCGGCGCCGACACCATGCGCGAGACCTGGATGCGCCACTACCCCAACGCCCGGCTCGAGGTGCTCCCCGACGCCGGGCACTACGCGATGTACGAGGCGCCGGTGCGGTTGGCCACCGTGGTCGAGGACTTCCTCGGACGGTGAGGCTCGACCCGACTCCGCTGGTCGATCCCCGCACCTACGTCGACGGCGTTCCGCACGAACTGCTCGCCGCGCTGCGCGCGACCAGCCCGGTGGTGTGGGTCGAGGAGCCGCCACTGCTCGGGCTGCCCGGTGGACCGGGCTTCTGGCTGGTGCTCCGGCACGCCGACGTGACCGACGTGCTCCGGCAGCCGGAGCTCTTCTCGTCCTGGCTCGGCGCCACCCAGGTCCGTGATCCGTCCAGTGCGGAGGACCTCGGTTACGTCCGGCGGATGATGCTCAACCTGGACCCGCCGGAGCACGGGCGGCTGCGTCGGCCGGTGGCCCGTTCGTTCACTCCGCGCGCGGTCGCCGCGCTGGAGGCGTCGATCCGCGCGAACGCGGCGATGCTCGTCGACCGCGTGCTCGGCGACGCGGACGAGGGGGTATTCGACTTCGCCCGTGACCTCGCCGCCGACCTGCCGCTGCTCACGCTCGCGGACGTGCTCGGGGTGCCCGAGGCCGACCGCTGGTTGCTCTACGACTGGTCCAACCGGGTGATCGGGTTCCAGGATCCGGACTACGCGGTGTCGGCCGCGTTCGACGCGCGGACCGGCACCGAGGCGGCGCGCGAGGCGTTACGGCAGCGGCCGGCGCCGGGCCCCGACGGCCTGATGCCGGATCCGCGCAGCCGAGCCGGAATGGCCGACCTCTACGCGTACGCGCATCTGCTGGCCGAGTCGAAGCGCCGCACTCCGGGGCGGGACGTGATGTCCGTCCTGCTGGCGCAGCGGGGCGAGGAGCGGCTCTCGACGGAGGAGTTCGAGAACATGTTCTGGCTCTTCGCCGTGGCCGGGAACGAGACGGTCCGCAACGGCCTGCCGGGGGCGATGATCGCCCTGCTGGAGCATCCCGCGCAGCTGGCGCGGCTGCGTCGGGAGCCGGCGCTCTTCGACACCGCCGTCGACGAGCTGCTGCGCTGGTGGACGCCGGTGATGGTGTTCCGGCGTACCGCCACCGTGGACACCACCATCGCCGGCACGCCGGTGCGGGCCGGCGAGAAGGTGGTCGTCTCGTTCACCTCCGCCAACCGCGACGAGCGGGTGTTCGCCGAGCCGGACCGGCTCGACGTGACGCGGCACCCGAATCCGCATCTCGCGTTCGGCCACGGACCGCACTTCTGTCTCGGCGCGCGGCTCGCCCGGTGCCAGCTCCGCGCACTGCTGGAGGCGTTACTGGCGCGTACGGCCGGCGTCTCGTACGCGGGCGAGCCCGCCTACCTGCGGTCGAACTTCCAGCGTGGGGTGAAGCGGCTGCCGATCCGCTGGCGCCGCCACTGATCGGCATCGCCGGCGAGTGCTCGGTGTCAATGCTTGACCGCAGAGTGTGATCCGTTTAACTTCATCGATCAGGAAGGGCTCTTTACTAATTTCGCGCAATCCTTTGGGAGTGCCATGCGAACATTCCGTCTCACCGCCCTCGTCGCCCTGGCGACCATGGTGATCACCGCCGGCCCACCGACCGCCGCGAGCGCGGGCGGAAAGAACCACGACCGTTCCGGTTACCTCCGGGTGGGTTACTTCACCCAGTGGGGGATCTACGACCGGGGCTACACGGTCGGCAAGCTCGAATCCTCGGGGGCCGCGAGCCGCCTGACCCACATCAACTACGCCTTCGGGAACGTGAGCGAGGACGGCCGCTGCTACGTCGACGGCGGGCCGGGTGAGGGCGACGCGTGGGCCGACTACCAGCGCCCCGTCCCGGCCGAGGAGAGCGTCGACGGCGTGGCGGACGCCTGGGGTGAACCGCTCAACGGCAACTTCGGCCAGTTGGCGAAGCTGAAGGCCCGCCACCCCGGCCTGAAGGTGCTGATCTCGCTGGGTGGCTGGAGTTGGTCGACGTACTTCTCGAACGCCGCTCGCACCGACGCCTCCCGCAAGGCGTTCGTGGCCTCCTGCATAGACCTCTACCTCAAGGGCAACCTGCCGATCCTCGACGGGGGCAGCGGCGGACCGGGTGCGGCCGCAGGCGTCTTCGATGGAATCGACCTGGACTGGGAGTGGCCGAACTGGCCGGGCGAGCCGGGCAACGTCATCCGCCCGGAGGACCGGGAGAACTTCACCAAGCTGCTCGCCGAGTTCCGCCGGCAGTTGGACGCCTACGGCCGGACGACCCGCAAGCACCACGAGCTGACGGCCTTCCTGCCGGCCAACCCCGCCACGATGGACGCCGGTTACGAGGGACGCAAGATCTTCCGCTACCTGGACTTCGCCACCGTGCAGGGGTACGACTTCCACGGCGGATGGGACCCGGTGACGAACCAGCACTCGGCGCTGCGCGTGCCGACAGGCGCGCCGGACGACCCGGACTTCTCCGCGGAGGTCGCGATCGACGGTTGGATCGCCCGGGGCGCGCCGCGCGGGAAGCTGGTCCTGGGCGTGCCGTACTTCGGTCGGGGCTGGACCGGTGTCACCGGGGGCGGGGACGGTCTGTTCCAGCCCGCGGCGGGGCCCGCGCCGGCGACCTTCGAGGCGGGGTTCGAGGATTACCGGCGGCTCAAGACCCTGCCGGGCAGCGGCTACACCCTGCACCGTGATCTTCGCGGTGGGCACGCCTGGCTCTTCGACGGCACGACGTTCTGGACGTACGACGATCCGGCGGTCGTCCTGCAGAAGATGCTCTACATCCGCCGCTCCGGTCTCGCCGGAGCGATGATCTGGTCGTTGGACGGCGACGACGACGAGGCCACGTTGACCAGGACCATCGGCCTCGGGCTGGCGACGCCGTAGCCGGTCCTCCCGGCGCTCCCCCGCCGGCCCGCCGTCGACCGGCTCCCCGGTCGGCGGCGGGCCGGCGGACGCGGCGACGCCCATCTGAATTCCAACTGTTTTCCGTGGCTCGGAGCGACCCCTTCCCGGCAGACTCGGTACATCGCCCCGGCGCTGGACCGAGCGGGGCGATGGCGGAGCACGACACGCCCGGACGGGGCTCCCGAAGCCGTCCATTGTGGCTAATGTTCATGGCGCCGTCGGCGTGCCGAGCATCGTCAAGGTCCACTGAGAGGGCTACGTTCGGATCGGGTAAACCGATCTTTGCCATGCGTGATGTCGTCCTGGGGAGCCGACGTGGATGAGGCGGTGCTGACGGGTCTGCGTGAGGTCGCCGGGCCGGAGCTCTACCGGCGTAACGCCTTCCGGGTGACAGGCCTGCCGGTCGACGTGGACCGACCCACAGCCCGCCGCCGGCAGCAGCGGCTGGCGGCGGCGCTCAAGGTCGGCGCGGACGTCGACGGGTTGGGTTCGTCGGTCAGCCCGGAGCAGCTGCGGGGAGCGTTCGACGTCCTGCTCGGTGACCCTCGACGTCGCCTGGTGCACGAGGTCTTCGGCACCTGGGGCGCGCCGAACGGCTGCGAGTGCCCGTCCACGACACACGCCGAACACGATCGCGCGGTGCAGGCCCACGCCGAGGTGCTCGACATGGCTGCGGCTGACGTCCTGGCTCTGGCCATGGATGGTCGGGTGGACGACCGGTGGGCCGCGGCGGCGTCGGCCTGGACGAAGACCCTGCGGTCGGCGACGTTCTGGCGCCACCTGCACCACCGCGTCGAGCGGCTCGACGACCGGCAGCTCGACGCCTCGGTGGTGGAGTCGCTGCGTGCCGAGCTGCCGGGTGTGCTGGTTGCGCCGCTGCTGCAGCTGGCCGCCACCGCGGACTACCCCGCTCCGCTGCGAAAGAGCCTCGCGGACTGGCCCGTTCCGGAGCGTGACCGGGATCGGCTCATCGAGGAGGCCGCCGGTCCGCAGTACGAGAAGCTCGAGACGATCATGGGTGAGCTGCACCGGCTCCTCGAGTCCGGTGACATCGAGGGCACGGTGGCGAGGCTGCACGCGGAGGCCCTTCCCGCCCTCGCCCGCCTCGAAGGGCTCGCCCCGGTCGATCGGCATCGCCGTACCTCCACCGCGCGCAACCGGATCGCGGTTGCCCTGAACAACTGCGCGGTCGCCAAGCAGGGCAAGGTCGGGCGGTACGAGGGCGACGTGCAGACGTGGCTGGACGAGGCGGAGTCGCTCGCGACCGACCCGGAGACGGTCCGCAGGATCGACGAGAACCGCGAGGGTTTCCTCGGCGAGGAGCGGGCGATCCAGGAGTTCCGGGCCCGGGTCTACCTGCTGCAGCGGACTCACGGGCGGTACGCCGCCCTGCAGTTCCTGCGCAACATCCTCAGCCAGTCGGACGACGAGGCCATGACCACCGTGGTCCGGGGGATGCTGGCGGAGCTCAACGCCGGCGAGTTCAGCTACCGGCCCGCCCAGCGGCCCGCGTACGAGCGCCAGGGCCGGCGTCGCAAGATCCTCCGCGCGGTGGCCGTCTGCGCGCTGCTGCTCGTCATCTACGTGCTGTACCACTTCCTCAACAACCCTGACGACGGCCGGCGGGTCGACGTCCACGGCCGGAGCATCAGCGACAACCCGACGGCGGTCGCCTGCGTCGCCGACGCGGACGACTGGCGCGACGGCGACTCCGCCGTGGGTCTCGTGGACTGCTCGCAGGAGCACTGGGCCGAGGTGGTGGCCTATGTGCCGCTGGCGGTGGAGGCTGAGGAGTACCCGGGCGTCGAGGCGCTGTCCCAGCTGGCCACGTACCTGTGCGCGAAGAAGCTGGCGCAGTTCAGCCTGCCCGCGCACACCTACGACCCCGAGGTGATCTATCCCGAGCAGACCGACTGGGAGGCCCAGAACCCGGAGGCGAACTACGCGACCTGCGCGGCACGCCGCAGCAACGACACCCGGTGGGACGGCCAGGTCGCCGCGGCGAGCTCGACGGACGCCCAACTGGCCGCGCTGATGCCGCTGACGTCGCGGGACGGCCGTCTCGGGAACCCTCCGCTCGGCGCCTGCATCGAGCTCGCACAGCCGTCCGGCCAGTGGGATGTGAAAATGCCGATCGTGACCTGCGACCGGCCGCACTGGGCGCAGATCCTCGGCTATCCGCCGGTGACCGGGCCGTGGCCGGACGAGGCCGCGGTGGCGGTGAGCGCGAAGGCCGCGTGCAGCAGTGTGGCGAACTCGTCGCAGATGCCTGACGGGTACATGGTGACCGCCGCCTGGCCGCCGTGGTGGGACGAGCCGATTCCGCCGAACTACGTGGCCTGCCTGGGCCACCGGGTGGACTACCAGCCCTTCAGCGGTGGGATCTGGCAGTGAGCGCCGCGCCGACGACCCGTGGGGTGACGTTGCGAGTGCGCTCACTCGAGGGCAGGGTCACGGGCCTGCAGCTGGCGGACGGCCCGATCACGGTCGGCCGTACCGCGCCGGACCACACCCCCGACGTGAATCTCGAACCGGATCCGCAGCGCTGGGTGGGGCGGCTGCACTGCACGTTGGACGTGGTCGACGGCGGGTGGTCGGTGACCGACAACGCGAGCGTCAACGGCACCCTGCTGCGTACGCTCGGCGGACGCACCGAACGTCTGGTCGGGCGCCGCCGCCTACGGCACGGCGACACGCTGCTGGTCCTCGGCGACATGTCACCCGAGGGTGAGCCGCTGTACTGGGAGCTGACCCTGCTCGACCCGCACACCACCCAGCCCGCACCGTTCGAGCCACCGCCGGCGGTGCCCGTACGCGGCCCCAGCCTGCGCTACGACTGGGTGGAGGCGCGGGCGTACCGCTGCGACTCGGACGGCGAGACCGCGGTGAGTGGGCTGCGTCCGCAGGGCCACCAGTTACTGCGGTACATGGTCGGGCGCAGCAGCAACGGCGCCGCCGTCGCGTGCGGGCACGAGGAGCTGATCACCGCGCTCTGGGGTTCGGCCGAGGAGTGGCCGCCGAGCCGCTCCTACACCCGCGCCGACCTGGCCGGCGTGGTGCGCGCGGTGCGCCGCAGCATCGAGGCGGACCCGTCCGCGCCGCGCCTCCTGGAGACCATCACGGGCATCGGCTACCGGCTCAACGTCCACCCGGCCGACGAGGCGGGAGACGGCCGATGACGCTGCTCGACAACGGTGACCGGGTGACGGAGACGCTGGTCGTGGACCGGATGCTCGGCGAGGGAGCGTTCGCCGAGGTGCACCGGGTACGGCACGAGTACCTGGGCTGGCAGGCGATGAAGGTCTTCAAGCGGGTCGCGTCGCTGGAGGAGACCCGCACGTTGCTGGAGGAGGCGCGGCTGCTCTCCACGCTCGGCCACCCGAACATCGTCCGCGTCTTCGACGCCGGGACGGTGCGCACGGCACGGGGCGTCCGTGGCTTCTTCACGATGGAGTACGTCGCCGGGGGCAGCTTGGAGCGGCTGGCCCGCGCGCACTCCCCCACCGCCCCCGTCGAGCTCGTCGTCGAGGTCGTCGAGCAGATCGCCGCGGGCCTGACCGCCGCGCACGAGCAGGACCCGCCGATCCTGCACCGGGATCTCACCCCGGCGAACATCCTCGTGGGGTACGACGGCAGCGGCATGCGGCTGCGCGTCAGCGACTTCGGCCTCGCCAAGCGGGCCGACCCGTTCACGATGCTCGCCAGCGCCCAGGGGACGTTCGCCTTCATGGCGCCGGAGGTGCTGCGCCGGGAGGGGTACTCCCGGGCCAGCGACGTCTGGTCCGTCGGCACGATCGCCTACCTGTTGCTCACCAACCGCCTGCCGTACGACGACGGTGGCCCGCTCTCCTCGTACTCGCCGAGCCGGTTCGCGCGCGGGCCGCTGCCGCCGAGCCGCTACAACCCGGGGGTGGACGCCGAGCTCGACCGGATCGTGCTGGCGACGCTGGAGGTGACGACGGGTGATCGGCTCGCGTCGGCGGGCGTTCTCGCCGACGAGCTGCGCAAGCGGCGGCAGCGCGTCGACCGGGCCGGGAAGCCGGACGGCGGCGTCGTGGAGCCGCCTCCGCCGAGCGCACGGGCCCGGCTACTGGCCGAGGAGGCCCTGGAACTGTCCCGGCGCGCGGGGCAACTCGATCGCGCCGCTGACCTGATGGAGGAGGCGGTGAACTTGTCACCGGATCTCCGGGCGCGTTACCTGCCCATGCTTACCCTGTGGCGCCGGGGGGTGACGTTGTGACCCGGCTGGTTCGGCTGCGCGAGGAGCTGCGTCAGCGTCGGCACCATCCGGCGTTCCGGATCTCCGCGCCGGTCTGGACGGAGCAGCAGTGCCGCCAGATCGAGGCGCTGCTGGCCCAGGCGCAGGCGGCCACGCCGACGCCGCCACCGGATCCGGTGGCGCAGGCCGCGCCCGACGAGCCGGTGGCGGTCACGCCCGCGCAGCCCGACGAGACGGCGCTCGCGACGGCCGCGACGAACCTGTGGCGGGCGGAGCGCAAGCTGACCCCGCCGGGTGAACGCCCCAGCCCCCGCGACCGTCAGGCCGCGCGATACCTGCGCACCTGCTCGGAGGCGCTGGCCGACGCGGGACTGGTCCTTCAGGATCACGACGGTGACGCCTTCAACCCCGGCCGGGCGCTCGAGGTGCTCGTCTATCAGGAGAACCCGGCCCTCACCGCCGAGACCGTCCTCGAGACGGTGCGGCCCTCGGTCTACCTGCACGGCCGCCTGGTCCAGATGGGACAGGTGATCGTCGGTACCCCCAGCCAATCCCCCGACGGAGGGAACGACAATGCGTGACACCATCGACTTCGGCATAGACCTCGGCACCACCAACAGCGCGATCGCGATGGTCGAAGAGGATGGCGCCGTCGCGGTCATCAAGAACAACGACGGCTGGGACATCACGCCGTCGGCGGTGTGGATTCCGAAGCCCGGCACGGTGCACGTCGGCCGGAAGGCGCGCGAGCGGGTGGAGAGCGACCCCGACAACGCGACCTCGGAGTTCAAGCTCGAGATGGGGCTGGCCGACGCCGGCAAGGACTTCGTCAAGGGCGGGTCGCGGCTCACTCCGCCGCAGCTCTCCGCGGAGGTGCTGAAGTCGCTGCGGGCCGACGCGGCGCACCACGCCGGCAGCCCGCCGGACGCCGCGGTGATCACCGTGCCGGCGGCCTTCTCGCTGAACCAGAACAAGGCGACCCTGGAGGCGGCCACCCTGGCGGGGTTCAGCGCCGCGTGCCCGCTGGTGCAGGAGCCCACCGCTGCCGCGTTCGCGTACGGCTTCCACGACGCCGACGATCGGGCCTACTGGATGGTCTTCGACTTCGGCGGCGGGACCTTCGACGCCGCGGTGGTGAGCAAGCGCGACGGCGACCTGCGGGTGCTCAACCATGCCGGCGACCCCTACCTGGGCGGCAAGCTGATCGACTGGGCGGTTGTCGAGCGGGTCCTCGCACCGGCGGCCGCGGAGGCCCTCGGGCTGACCGACTTCCGCCGGGACAACCCGGCGTGGCGGGGTAACTTCGCCAAGCTGAAGGGCGCCGCCGAGGACGGCAAGATCCAGCTCTCGCGCCGGGACGCGGTCGAGCTGATGGTCGAGCTGACGGTGGGCGACGGCGAGACCGAGACGTTCGAGTACACGCTGCGGCGCGGCGAGCTCGACCGCATCGCCGAGCCGTTCTACGCGCGGGCCGTCAACCTCTGCCGGCAGGCGCTGGCCGACGGCGGGCTGCGCCCGGACGACATCGACAAGCTGCTACTCGTGGGTGGCGTGACCCTCTCCCCCGGCCTCCGTGAGCGGCTGGCAGATCCTCGGGACGGCCTCGGCATCACGCTGGACACCAGCCTCGACCCGACGACCGTGGTCGCCCGCGGAGCCGCGATCTTCGCCAGTACGGTCCGGCACCCCGACCCGCCGTCGTTCCAGCCGGCGGCGGACGAGTTCGGGCTCGAACTCGCCTACGAGCCGAGCGTGACCACGACGACCCCGACGGTCGCCGGGCGGTTGCACGCCTCCTCGGAGGTGGACTTCACGGGCTTCGGTGTCGTTCTCAGCAATCCGGGCGGCCAGCCCCCGTTCCGCAGCGGCCGGATCGCGGTGAACGCCGCGGGCGCGTTCATGGCCGAGGTCGACATCGACGAGCACAAGGTGTCCCATTTCCGCATCGAGCTCACCGACCGGGCCGGTGTGCCGCGGAAGGTGGTCCCCGACTCGTTGACGATCACCCACCGGGAGGTGGAGTTCGGCGGCGCCCGCCTCACCCACTCGCTCGGCATCCAGCTGGCCGACCGGGCCTTCGCGCCGCTGCTGCGCAAGGGGGCGACCCTGCCGGCGCGGGCGCGGGAGGTGTTCCGCACCGCGGCCGCGCTGCGGCGGTCGGACGGCGAGGCCCTGGTCCGCATCCCCGTCGTGCAGGGCGAGCGCAACCGCGCCGACCGCAACCGGCAGGTCGGCATGCTGGAGATCCGCCCGGTGGACCTGCGGATCGACCTGCCGGCCGGCACCGAGGTCGAGGTCACCTTCGAGGTGGACGCCTCCAACCTCATCACCGTCGTGGCGGACGTGCCGCTCATCCAGACCCAGTTCGACGCGGAGATCAACCTCGACGACGTACGCGCGCCGAAGGCGGACGACCTCGTGAAGACCCTCGGCGAGGTCGAGGGCCGGGTGGACACCCTGCGCCAGTCGCACGCCGCGCAGACCCCGGAGGTGCGCGACCGACTGGACCAGCTCTCGGCGGAGGGCACTCTGACCACCGCGCGGGAACAGGTGCGTGCCGCCGCCGTGGACACCGGCGCCGCGGCGACCGCTGAGGACCGGTTGCGTGAGGTGCAGGCGCAGCTGGACGACATCGAGGAGGCCGCCGACCGGCCCGCGATGGTCCAGGAGCTGCGTGAGCTGCTCGCCGAGGCGGCCGACCTGGCCGCCCGGGCGGGGCAGCAGGCCGACCGTCAGGAGCACGCCGAGTTGGAGCGGCGCGCGGAGGACGCCATCGCCAGCGGCAGCTCGGCGCGGATCCGGGCGGAGATCGACCGGGTGACCGGCTACCTCATCGACCTGCAGCGCCGCCAGCCCGGCTGGTCGGTACAGGTCTTCTACTGGCTCGGCGAGCAGCAGCACCGGATGCAGCCGGCCGGCGAGGCGGCGAGGCTGGTGCAGGAGGGTCGGGAGGCGCTGGCCGCCAACGACGAGCGGGCCCTCGACGCGGTCAACAGCCGACTGGTCCGGCTGCTCCCGGACGGCGAGCAGAACAAGATCATCGGATTGACTCTCCGATGAGCGGGCCGGCCATCGACACCGACCTGGCGGTGAGCCGGGCCGCGGCGGCGGCCCGCCGTGGCGAACTGGACGCCGCCGCCGAGGTGCTCGCCGGGTTGGAGACCGAGGACGTGGCGGTCTTCGACCTGCTCGCCCGGATCCGCGCGCAGCAGGGCCGCTGGCGCGACGCCGACGAGTACTGGGCGCGGGTGCAGGCCGGCGACCCGGAGCATGCCGGCGCCGCCGAGGGGCGGCGGGTCCTCGCCGGGATCACGGCCGGGCAGCTCCGGCCCCGGCCGGTCGCCCAACCCACGCGGGTGGCGGTGGCGGGCGGGGTGCTGGCCGTGGCCGCCGTGGCCGGCGCGGCCGTCGCCGTGGCCGGCGACGACCCGCCCCGGCCGGTGGCGACCGCACCCGCTGCCGCCACTGCGTCGCCGTCCGACGCGGCCGACGAGGAGCGGCGACGCGCGGAGGAGCTGGCCCGCCGGTTGGCGCAGGTGGAGGCCGAGCGCTCCACCGCCGCCGAGCGGCTGACCGCTCGGCTCGACGTGATCAGCCGGCGGCTCACCGTGCCCGGGGTCATCGTGAAGCGCGGGCCGGGCGCCGTCGAGGTCTACTTCCGGGAGGGCCTGTTCATCGAGGACACTCGGCTGACCGCCGACGGGGCCGCGCTGCTCGAGAGGGTCGGCCGTCGGCTGGACGGGCTCGACGCGTCGATCACCGTCGTCGGACACAGCGTGCCGGTTCCGGGTGGGCGGACGAGCGGCGGTTCCGGAACGGCGTTGAGCCGGGCCGAGGACGCCGCACGGGAACTCGCCGCGGCGAGCGGGCTGCCGTTGACGGCGTTCGCGATGAGGTCCGCGGAGCAGTCGGAGCGGCCCTTCGAGCGGGAGGCCCGCAACCGGACGGTCAGCCTGGTCCTGACTCCCCGCTGAGACGGACCGCGGCACCGGCCGGTCCGGGCCGTGGCGTTCGGGTGGGCGGCGGTTCAGGAGGCGAACACCTGGGAGTCGTCGGCGAACGCCTTGAACTCCAGGGCGTTGCCGGCGGGGTCGTGGAGGAACATCGTCCACTGCTCGCCGGGGCGTCCGGCGAAGCGCAGGTAGGGCTCGATGACGAAGGTCGTGCCGGCGGCGCGCAGCCGCTCGGCGAGGTCGTGGAATTCGGGGATGCTCAGCAGCAGGCCGAAGTGCGGGATGGGCACGTCGTGGCCGTCGACCTCGTTGTGCGCCGCCGTCGTGCGCCGGGGGGCGAGGTGGGTGACGAACTGGTGGCCGCGCAGGTTCCAGTCGATCCAGCTTTCGGAGCTGCGCCCCTGCTCACATCCGATGATCTTTCCGTAGAAGTGACGGGCGGCGTCGAGGTCGTCGACGGGCATGGCCAGGTGGAAGCGCGGGATGGGCGGGTTGAGGCTGGTCACGTGCGCTGGTCCTCTCCGGAGGGATCGCGGCCGGCTGCCGTCACGGGTCGGGACGGCGTCGCGGCCTCGCCTGCTCCGTCATCCTCCGCCATCGGCCGCGCCCGACGAAAGGGTTGGCGGGTCCGCCGCCGTCTGGCACGATACTTGCGCTTGCAGTGCAAAAACCTCGTCCCTCGATGGAGGATCGATGCACACTCTCCGCCGACGGATGCTCGCCCTGCTCACCGGGATCGCGGTCGCGGCCGGGCTCACCGTCACCACCAGCCCACCCGCCGCCGGGGCAGCCGCCGGGGCTTCGTACCGTCCCGTGGTCTTCGTGCACGGCAGCGCCGGATCGGCGTCGCAGTTCCAGACCCAGGCCAAGCGGCTGGCCAGCAACGGCTACCCGATCGACCTGATCGAGGCGCAGGAGTACGACTCACCGAACGTCGCCGCGATCCTGCCGCAGATCTACGCGGAGCTGGACGCGCGGATCAGCCGCCTGCTCGCCGCCAGCGGCGCGGACAAGGTGGACCTGCTCGCGCACTCCCTCGGCACCTTCGTTCTGCAGGGGTACCTCAGCAGCTCGCCGGCGCGCGCCGACCGGGTCGCGCACTACGTCAACCTGGACGGGCGCACCGCGACGTCTCCGCCGGGCGGAGTGCCCACCCTCGCGATCTGGGGTGAGGGCGACCCGGCCAGAACGATCGCCGGTGCGACCAACGTGTACCTCCCGGACCAGTCCCACACCCAGACGGTCTCCTCGGCGGAGTCGTTCCGCGAGATCTTCCGGTTCTTCCGAGGTCGGGAGCCGCGTACCACCCGGATCGTTCCGCAGCTGCTCGGCACCGCTCGGGTCTCCGGCCGCGCCGTGCTCTTTCCGAGCAACGTCGGCGTCACCGGCGCGACCCTGGAGATCTACCCGGTCAGCGCCCTGACCGGTCGTCGGCTCACCAACCGCCCCGCACACCGGCTGCCGCTGACCGGCGACGGCTCGTTCGGTCCGATCCCGGTGCTCGCCACCGCGCGGTACGAGTTCGCGATCGTGCGTACGGGCGCGGCGACGCACCACTTCTACTTCCAGCCGTTCCTGCGCTCCGACGCGTTCGTGCGGCTGCTCACCAGCCGGCCCGGCGAGGGGCTCAGCGCGCTGATCGACACCAGCGACCGGCACACGGCGCTGACCATCCAGCGGCAGAAGGAGTGGTGGGGCGACCAGGGCGACGCCGGCGACAAGCTGTGGATCAACGGCCGTGAGGTGCTGAACGCCGCGAACTCGCCGCGCGCCAAGCGGACGATCGGCATCTTCGCCTTCGACGACGGCAGTGACCGGGTCACCGACCTGACCGCTCCCCTGCCGGAGTTCTTCAGCCAGACCTTCATGACCGGCATGGACGTCTTCATCCCGGCCGCGCCGGCGCACCTCGGCCTCGTCTCGATCGCCGTCGACCCGCGCGGCGGCGGGCTCGACCTGATCACCGTGCCGAACTGGAGGTCGAGCGAGCACCGCGTGACGGTGAACGTCGACGACTTCTGACCACGAGTCAGGGCGGGTGTCGACGTCGGCGAGTGGCCGTGGCCGACGTCGACACAGGCCCGGGCCGGAGTTCAGGTCTCGAAACCGGGCGGAGGCCGACGTCAGTCGAGGACCGTCGTCGAGCGCCCCTCGTCCACCGTGTACGCGCCCGCGGAGATCGCGCCGAAGCTCCTGGGGTCGAGGGTCAGCGAGACGACGCCGCCGGGCAGTACCCGTGTGCTCTCCTCGACGGTCGCGAACGTCGTGGGCGTCGATCCGTCCGGGAAGAGGCGCTTGCCCGTGCCGACGACGACCGGGTACTGGAGCAGCCGGTAGACGTCGACGAGCCCCGCCTGATGCAGCGTCTGCACGAGCTTCCAGCTCCCGTGCACCTGGAGTTCCCTGCCGGGAAGCTCCTTGAGGCGGCGTACCTCGTCGGCCGGGTCACCGCGCAGGACCGTCGTCGGGCTCCAGTCGGCTTCGTCGTCGGTCAGCGTGGAGCTGACGACATACTTCGGCAGCGTGTTGAGCTTGGTGGAGATCAGGTTGTCGGGTTCGGTGACCTTCGGCCAGTACCCGCCGAGCAGGCCGTAGCTGGTTCGGCCGAAGAGGAACGCGTCGGCCGCGCGGAACCAGCTCTCGACGACCTCGTTGGTGTGCGTCGAGGCGTACGGAACGAGCCACCCGCCGCGGTCGAAGCCGCCGGAGCGGTCCTCGTCGGGCGCGCCCGGTCCTTGCACGACGCCGTCGAGACTCACGAAGATGTTGACGCTGAGCAGCATGGTGTCCTCTGAACTCGGGTCGCGGAGAGCCGGCCGGGGTCGGCCGGCAGACGGACGTTAGCTGCCGGGCCCGGGGTGCGTCTTGTACAGGAACGACATCGGGGCGAGGTGGCCCGCCCGCAGCTCGCGTGCGGTGCGCCCGACGTAGCGACGCAGCGCGTGCCCGAGGTGGGCCTGGTCGAAGTACCCCAACGTCTCGACGACTCCACGCCAGTCGAGGCCGTCGCGCAGCATCGTGGCTGCGGCGTTCGCGCGGTCGATCTGCCGAACGGCGGTCTGCGACAGCCCGGTGACCGCTCGGTAGCGGCGTTGCAGGGTGCGCTCGGTCGGGTTGGCTTCGGGCTGCGCGGCGACCTGCCCCTCATTCCCGAGCGGCGATCGCACCAGCAGAGCCGCGTCCTGCAGCCGCCGGACGAAGTGCTCGACGTTGTCGAACGTCGGCGCTTCCCAGCTCTCGCCGCCGATGACGATCCTGCCTGATTCGGTCACCGGGAACGGCACGTACCCGTCGACGATCGCGGCGGCGGGATGCGGCCGAAGAACCGCGCCGAACGCGAACCGGATCCCGAGGAACTCGGTGCCCGGCGGGACCGGTGCCGTGCTCGCCCTCGTCTCCGGTCCGCGTAGGCCGGCGAGGAAGCGTCCCTGCGCCCGCGAGAGGATCAGATGCCAGCAGGTGCGTGCTGTGGACGTCATCGTCTCCTCCGCGTCGGAGCGGGTGCGCCACACGCGGTCGACGAGGTTCACGTCGATCTCGGTGCCCCGATGCTCGAACCGCAGGGCCATGGCCTCCTCCGTCTGCAATCCGCCGAGGTGTCGGCGACCTCGGGCAGCCTCAGAGCTAGGGGACGATCCGGTAGCCGATCCCGGCCGCCGTGATGCGGTCGAGGTCGGCCGCCGTGATGCCGTGTCCGGTGAACCGCTCCACCGCGACCAGACCCTTCTGTCTGCGGTCGACGTGGTCGTCGAGGTCGAGCCCGGCGAGCGCCGCCGCGATCGCCGGCTCGGCGGCGACCTTCGGGTCGAGGTCACCGACCGTCCCGGGCTCGAACGCGGCGAGCAGTCGCCCGTGCTCCGCGAAGGAGAGCCGGGTGAGCGCGTGGGCGTTCCAGAACATGCTGGCCGCCCGACCACCAGCGGAGGCGCGCCGCAGGACCGGTCCCCGCGAACCGCGGAAGCCGTTGAACTCGACGGCCAGGATCGCCGGCCCGGCGTCGAGCACCGTGACCCAGGGGAAGTTCGCGTCCCCGGCGAACAGGTCCTCCTCGATCGAAGGGATCGGCTCCGGCCGCTTCGGGTCGGCGCCGAAGGCGTTCAGCACCTCCTCGACGGTGGCGCCGGTCGTCACGGTGACGGTCGCCGCCTCCGACAGGGAGCTGCGGCGGATCCACCGGTACGCCTGCTCCGGCCGGGGCGCGCGCACCGGCGCGGTCTCGCCCGGCACGCGGTCTCCCGGCCGGTCGGCGCGCCGATGGACGACCTCCGCGGCGGCGGGGGCCGCCCAGACCATCAGCTCGTACGTCTCCGCGTCCGGGTCCTCGGTCTCGGCGCGGCCGCGCGCGTGCACCCGTAGGCGGTAGTCGCCGGGCCAGGGCGGGGTCTGGGCGCGTAGCTGCGGCTCGCTCGTGCCGTCGGGGCCGAGCACCGACGCGAGCCCTTCGGCCGCGCGCCAGCTGACCTCGACGACCTCCTCCCAACCGGCCGCCACCTCGGGCGGCGCCTCGGCCAGCACCGTGAGGTGGACCCGCACCGCGCCGTCAGCCCGGCCGGTCCGGATCACCGCGCCGCCGTCGACCACGGTGACCAGCGCGTTGTCGGGGAGGTCGGCGGCGTCGGGGAACGCGCCCTCGACCAACCCGAACCGGTGGCCCGACACCGGCACCGAGCCGTACGACTGCCGGGGCAGCAGGTACTCGGCTCGGACCTTCTCCAGCAGCGCCGGGGCGTACGTGGGCGGCGTCGGCGTCTCCCGCAGCACGACGGCCGCCGCACCGATCCCGATGCCCACGACGGCCGCGGCCCGGTCGACGACGGGCGGCACCTGCGCCGGGCCGACGACGGTGTGCGCCACCGCCACGGCGAGAGCCAGGTGCGTCTTGCCGTGCTGCGCCGCGATGGCGGGCTCGTCACCGGCGTCCGACATCTCCGCCAGGAGCGGGGCGACGGACGGGTGCGCCGCGAGCCGCCGGGTCAGCGCGAGCACCAGGTCGGCGAGGCCGGGTCGCAGCCCCTCCACCAGCAGCGCCGCGGTCAGTGGCTCACTCTCCTGGCCGGTCGAGGCGAACCCGAAGCGACCGCCGGCGGGTGGCGGCGGCAGGTACGTCGCGAGGCCCGGCACGTCGGCTGCTTCCGCGCCGGCCACGGTCAGCTCCAACGCGCCGAGCAGTCGTTCGGGGAGCAGCGGCCCCAGGCCGCGTAGCGCGGCCGTCGTCGCTGGTTCCGCCGGCGTCGGGTCGGGGCGCTGGGCCACTCGGGGCAGCTCCTGAGGGTTCAACGTGCCCAGGCGGCGCAGCCCGACCGGCGCGGCCGATTTGCGCTGCGCGGCGACGGGAGCTTGCAACGATCGGACCGCCACCCGGCCGTGGCCGGCGCGCCCGAGGGTGGATCGCCTCTCCTGTCGCGCCTCGTCAGGTGTGCCCAACCGCCCGAGCCGCGCCGCGGGGCCCGACGGGATCAGGCCCCCGAGCGCCCGCATCGCGGCGGCGACCGGTGGCAGGAGTTCGTCGACGAGTCTGTCGGAGACGTCGAGCACCGCGTACCCCCGTTCGCTGACCATCGGACTGCTCCGTGAGGCTACCGAAGGGATCCGACAGGACGGCTCGCGTCGTCGTCCGGATCAGGCGCTTCGTCCGAGCGGTCAGCCTCTCGGGCGCCTGTCTCGTACCGGACACGTGTCCTGGCCAGGATCACCCATGCTGCCCGTCGTGACTGATCATCCTCCTCCTGACCCTCGGCGCGGCGAGGCACCATACCCACCACCGTCCGACCCCACCGCGAACCACTCCGCCGCTGCCACGCCCTCGTGGTGGAAGCGGCAGTCGACCGCCGTGCAGTCCTTTCTGATCAGCGTGATGGTCATCTTGCTGCTCTGCTGCGGCGGTGCGCTGGGCGGGTTCATCGCCGGAGACTCACCCGAACCCGACTCGAGCGCTACCGCCAGCTCCGGCACGGAACCGGCCCGGGCCGCAGCCGCAGCCGCACCGACACCCTCCGAGCCGTCGACCTCGCCCGCCACGGCCGCCACGTCGGC
This sequence comes from Micromonospora musae, assembly GCF_003626635.1. Lineage (GTDB taxonomy): Bacteria > Actinomycetota > Actinomycetes > Mycobacteriales > Micromonosporaceae > Micromonospora > Micromonospora musae. The sequence continues at coordinate 563,638 of NZ_RAZT01000001.1, forward strand.
GAAGCCGTCGCCGTCGAAGGTGGCGCCGAGCAAGGCCGCGCCGACCGCCGTCCACTACCGCAACTGCGACGCCGTGCGCGCCGCGGGCAGGGATCCGCTGCTGGCGGGAGAGCCGGGCTATCGCGCCGGTCTCGACCGCGACGGCGACGGCGTTGCCTGCGAGTCGGAGGGCGCCCGAGGCGACGACGGGGAGCCGGCCGGAGGTGACCCGGGTGGCGGTGACAACGGCGACGGGGACGACACCGACCCGCGCTTCTCCACCTGCGCCAAGGCGAAGGCGGCCGGTTATGGTCCCTACCGTCGTGGGGTGGATCCGGAGTACCACTGGTACCAGGACCGCGACGGCGACGGCACGGTTTGCGAGTAGCGGAACGTTCAGCCGTCGAGATTCCTCTATCTGATCTTCGCTCGGCGGACACCCGTCCAGCCTCCGATCCCAGAATAATCCACGATGATCTATTCGTTCGGACGCGGGAGCGGAACATGCGCGACAGGATCAGCAGAGGTCGACGGTCCAGGATGGTACGGGCGTTGACGGCGGCGGGCGCCGCCGCGACACTGGCGGCGGCGCAGCTCGCAGCGCCCGCACCGGCGAGCGCCGCCGTCAGCCGGGCCGAGCTCGCCCTACGCTGGGCCCCCATCCACTACCAGGACGTCGACGCCACCGGGGCCCACGCGCTGGGCGGTCAGTCCGACTACATCGCCAAGGTCGACTTCGACGGCGACCTGAACGGTCGCAACAACTGGGACCGGACGGGCCAGGCCGGCACCTCGCTCGCCGCGCACGCGTACTACTCGGTGGTGGAGACCAGCACCCACTGGTACCTCACGTACCTCTTCTTCCACCCTCGGGACTGGACGGACCACCCGTTCTTCGAGACCGAGCACGAGAACGACGGCGAGGGTGTACTGCTCGCGGTCGAGCGGGACGGCTCCACCTACGGCGCCCTGCGTGGCGCGGTCACCGTCGCGCACAGCGACTTCTACTCGTACACGCCGACGGGCAGCACGTGGAGCGGCGGCCGGGAGACCGTCGACGGCACGCTCCAGTTCCAGGCGTCGCCGCACGACTCCTTCCAGCACCCGGTGACGGCGCAGGAGGCGCAGGGCCACGGCCTGAAGGCGTACCCGCAGTACACGATCAACGGCGACGGCCTGGTCTACTACCCGTCCACCGTCGCCGAGACGCCGAGCGACGGCAACGACCGTGACGTGCGGTACAAGCTGATCGACATCTTCGCCGCCGACGGGCTCTGGGCGCAGCGGGCCGACTCGACCCTCTTCGCCGGGCTCGGCACGTTCGCCGGTGACACCTCCGGTGACTGCGGCTCCGGCACCTGGAGCTGCTCGGCGAACTCGGCGAACGCGCCGTGGGGCTGGGACGACGGCAACGACCTGCCCGCCCGCGGTGAGCTGGCCAGCGACCCGGCGAAGTTGTCCGTCGAGTACTTCACCATCCCGGCCGGGCTGTCCCGGACGTACACCTACAACCCGTACGCCGGCGCGGCGGCCGAGTTGGCGAAGGTGGCGAAGACCGCTCCGCCGGTCGTCGACTGATCGCGGACGAGGGACGCGGCCGGCCCGAGCGGGGCCGGCCGCGTCGCGGTAACGTCGGTCCACAGCCGGCGGTCACCGGGTCAGCCGCTCAAGGCCGAGGAGCGGCCACGTCCGCCGGGAGACGCGACAGCGCGGTCGCCAGCAGGCCGGCGAGCGCCGCGCCGCCGCCCGGCGCCTCCTGCGGGTGCAGGACGAGCAGGACCACGTCGCCGCGCCGACCAACGACCCGATCCCGTGCGGCGTAGGCCTCGTCGCCGACGCCGGGCAGCGCCTGGCCGACGCTGCGGCTCAGCAGCAGCGCGGCCCGCGCCATCCTGCCGCCCGCCACGACGTTGACGACGAGCACGGTCGAGCCCCGGCCGTCGACGAACCGGGCGCCCCACCGCGCCTCGGCGGCGGATTCGGGACGGACGAGCGACACCCGCATCCCGAGCGCGGCGCCGACCTCCGCCGCGCTGAGCAGGCGCTCCGGATGGAGACCACCCGGGGCCGCCCCGGCGGACCCGGTCTCCTCGCCGTCCGCGTCGTCGTACGGCTCGGCGATCTCGGGTGCCGGCCGCTGCACGGCGACCCGGATGACGCGGCGGGTCCAGGGGCGGACGCGTACGGTGACGACGTCGCCGAGCCGGCATTCGCCCGCGATCTCCTGCGGCAGGACCCAGGCGCGCAGCTGGTCGGCGTGGCCGTCGTCGACGACGAGGTAGTGGTTGACCGGGGTGGAGCTGCTGTCACTGTCGGAGGAGTGCACCTGCCAGACCTGGTGCCAGAGCACCTCACCGGTGACGTCGGCGGGTGCGACCAGATCGATCACCACCCGGACGACGAGGTAGGCGGCGTAGCCGAGCAGCAGCAGGCCGAGCGTGATGACGCCGAGCGTGACGGGGTCGATCGACGTCCACCGCGCCCCGGGGCCCGCCGACGCGGCGGAGCCGGAGGCCGAGTCGAGCAGTGCCACGCCGACGATCCTCGTGAGGGTCCAGCCGATCATGCCGGCGAGGACCGCCCGGAAGACGATCCAGCCCAGGGCCTGACCGTAGCGGGGCATGCCCGCCGGGTAGGTGACCGGCACCTGGCGCCAGCCGCCGCCGTACGACGACCAGAGCCGAGTGCGGTCGGCCACGCCGAGATGGATCACCCGCGAGGCGACCCGGGTGACGCCGAGGGCTGCGCCGTAGGAGAGGTACCGGTCCCAGACCGCCACCGCGGCGGGAGGCAGCTCGGCGAACGACTCGTGGTCGGCGAGCCAGGCGCGCAACCCGAGCCAGCGGGTGGCGGCCTCTCGCCCGGCCGGGGTGTCCCGTTCGCCGAGGTCCCGGCCGGCGACGCCGACGAGCACCGCCGCCGTGACGACGAACGCGGCGACGCTGCCGAACTGGTCGTCGCCGGTGCGACGGACGAGGTGCCAGACGCCGGCGGCGACCCCCGCGGCGGCCACCACGCCGAGCACGCTGAGCACGGTGACCAGAACCTTCGAGAACCGTCGGCGGGAGAGCCCGAGTCGTCGGGCGTCGGCGATCACGTACCGGCGCATCCGCTTCGACCAGGAGGCGGCGCGCCCCGCGTCGGCGAAGCTCAACGCGGTAAGCGGGACCACGCCGTCGACCGCGCGCTCGGTGACCCGGTCGTGGACCAGGCGCTCATACCGGGTGAGGTGCTCGGGCGACCGGCCGGTCAGGTGGACCGTCGTGTGCTGCGGGTCGGCGTCGGCCGGCCGCAGCTCGACGTATCCGCGCGCGGCGAGGTCGAGCAGAGTGGACTCGGCGGCGTCGACGGTGACCTGCCACTGGTTGGTCAGGAGGCTGACCACCGCGGGCGGCTCCTGCCCGGGTAGCTCCATCGCGGCGGCGGCCGCCGGGACGCCGGCCGGGCGGTTCGACAGCCGGGCGAGGCAGTAGGCGGCGGCCCAGGCGGCGAGGCAGGCCGCCGGCAGGCCGAGTTCGACGGCGAGGTCGTAGGCGGTCATCGGGCGGGCTCAGAGGCGCACGGAGACGTCGGCGCGCTCCTCGCCGACGGCATCGAGGTACGGCTCGGCGCGGAAACCGCCGACCCCGGCGATGATGCTGGTGGGCACGGTCTGCACCGCGGTGTTCAGCGACTGGACGGCGCTGTTGTAGAACTGCCGCGCGTAGGCGATCTTGTCTTCGGTGCCGGCGAGTTCCCGCTGCAGGTCGGTGAAGTTCTCGCTGGCTCGCAGCTGCGGGTACGCCTCGGTGATCGCGATCAGTCGACCCAGCGCCTGGGTCAGGGCGGCCTCGGCGGCCAGCCGGTCCGGTGCGCCGCCGGGGGCGCCGGCGGCCGCGGCGCGGGCGGCGGTCACCGAGTCGAGGGTCTCCCGTTCGTGGGCCGCGTAGCCCCGCACCGTCTCCACCAGGTTGGGGATCAGGGAGTGCCGACGTTTGAGCTGCACGTCGACCTGCGCCCAGGAGGCCTGCACCTGCGTTCGCAGGCGGACCAGGCGGTTGTAACCGCGCACCGTCGCGACCAGCACGACGACCACCAGCAGCACCACCAACGCCACGATGACGACCAGCACCAGGCTCGAACTCACGACACCCACTCCTCGATCGACGTGCTCCGCGGGACACCACAGCGGACGCAGCCATGATGATCTCTTGGCACCGCAACCGAATCGGCTCTGTCGACGATGTGACGCTCCACCGTCCGGTCGACTTCGAGGATCGCGTGAACCGTGCTCCTACCAGCAGTTTCCGGTTCCGGGCCTACGGGTTAACGCACGGTGTGCGCGCCGGCGAGGACCCGGGATCGACCGGGTGCGAGGGGGCTTCCGCGGCACGGGGGCGCGAGTCGCCGGGATGACCCGGCGGTGCCGGCAGCGCCGGAGGGCGGTTCGCCGTACGCTCGTCGCCGTGCCACCGGGCGGCTGCGACGCGGCGGCCTGCGCAATGTCGATCGCGGCGGCGCGGACGGGCCGCGGGGCCGCCGGTCGCGGGTGCCGGGAAGGCGTCCGGCTAACGCGGAGGGAGCGATGTTATCGCTAACATCGCTCCCTCCGGAGTGGACTTACGAGATCCACACCGGCCGACCTCGGTGATCGACTCTCGGATTCCCTGACGTCGGCGCGGGCCGCTTTCCGCGACGGATCGCCTGCGCGAGACGTCGGGTCGACCACCGGGTCGCCCGGCGTGGATCGTCGGTCAGCGGGCCTGTCCGGCCCGGCGCTTGTTGTACACGTCGAAGGCGACGGCGACGAGCAGGACGAGCCCCTTCACCACCGACTGCGTCGACTGGTCGACGCCCATCAGCTGCATTCCGTTGCTCATCACGGCCATGATCAGGCCGCCGACCATCGCGCCGACGACGGTGCCCACGCCGCCCGTGACCGCCGCGCCGCCGATGAACGCGGCCGCGATCGCGTCGAGTTCGAACATGTTCCCGGCCGCCGGCTGGGCGCCGTTGGAGCGGGAGGAGTAGATGACCCCCGCCACCGCCGCGAGGAAGCCCATGTTGACGAACATCCAGAAGTTGACGGTGCGGACCTTCACCCCCGACAACGTCGCGGCCGAGAGGTTGCCACCGATCGCGTAGACCCGCCGACCGAAGACGGTACGTCGGGTGACCAGCCCGTAGACGAGCACGAGCACGGCGAGGATGATCAGCACGATCGGGAGTCCTCGGGCGTGGGCCAACTGCCAGGCGAAGTACATGATGACCGCGCCGACCAGCAGCACGCGGGCCACGAAGAGCGGGAACGACTCGACGGGCTGCTGGTAGCGGATGCGCGCGAGCCGGGTCCGGAAGACGCTGACCGCGTAGCCGGCCACCGCCACCGCGCCGATGAGCAGGGTGAAGGCGTCGTAGCCCTGCCCGCCGATGAGTCCGTTGAGGAAGCCGGCCGCGACGCGCTGGTACTCGGCCGGGAACGGCGAGAGCGAGATGTTGTCGAGCACCCGCAGGGTGAGCCCCCGGAACAGGAGCATGCCGGCCAGGGTCACGATGAACGCCGGGATCCCCGCGTAGGCCACCCAGAACCCGTGCCAGGCGCCGACCGCGATACCGACGGCCAGCGCGGCCAGGACGCCGATCCACCACGGCTGTCCCTGCCGGATGACGAGTACGGCGGAGACCGCGCCGGTGAGCGCGACCACCGACCCCACCGACAGGTCGATGTGACCGCCGATGATCACGATGACCATGCCGATCGCGAGCACCAGGATGTACGAGTACTGCAGCACGATGTTGGTGATGTTGCCGGGGCTCAGCGAGACGCCGTCGGTGAGGACCGCGAAGAGGGCGACGATCACGACGAGGGCGACGTAGATGCCGCTCTGGCGCAGGTTGCCCAGGATCAGCGTCCGCGGATCGCTGGTGCCGGTGTGCAGCGCGGCGGCGGGGGTGTCGTCGGACGAGGGGCGCTGCGGGGTCGCCGACGGTTTGGTGGTGGTCATCGGGCGACTTCCCTGTCCTTCGTCATGAGCTCCATCAAGTTCTCCTGGGTGGCCTCGCCGACCGGCACCTCACCGGTGATCCGGCCGGCCGCGAGGGTGTAGATCCGGTCGCACATCCCGAGCAGTTCGGGCAGTTCGCTGGAGATGAGGATGACGGCCCGGCCGTCGGCGACCAGCCGGTTGATGATGGTGTAGATCTCGAACTTCGCCCCGACGTCGATGCCGCGGGTGGGCTCGTCGAGGATGAGGACGTCCGGGTCGGTGAAGAGCCACTTCGACAGGACGACCTTCTGTTGGTTGCCGCCGGAGAGCTTGCCGACCACCGACATGACGCTCGGCGCCTTGATGTTCATGTCGCGCCGGCCGTCCTCGGCGACTTTGATCTCCTCGTTGCCGTTGACCCAGCCGAGGCGGGCGAGCTTGCCGAGCGCGGCGGCGGAGATGTTGCGCCGCACGTCGTCGATGAGGTTGAGCCCGAAGCGCTTGCGATCCTCGGTGGCGTACGCGATTCCGTTCTCGATGGCCTCGGCGACGCTGCGGGCGCGGACCTGCTTGCCGCGGACGAGGAGCCGGCCGGTGACGCCACGGCCGTACGAGCGGCCGAAGACGCTCATCGCGAGTTCGGTGCGGCCGGCGCCCATGAGGCCGGCGATGCCGACGACCTCTCCCGCGCGGACGTTCAGGTTGGCGCCGTCGACCACCAGCCGGTCCTGGGTCGGGTGCCGGACGGTCCAGTCCTCGATGCGCAGGACCTCCTCCCCCGGTTCCGAGACCCGATCCGGGTAGAAGCTGGAGAGGTCGCGGCCCACCATGCCGCGGATGATGCGGTCCTGGGTCGCCTCGCCCGAGCTCATGTCGAGCGTCTCGACGGTCCGCCCGTCGCGGATCACCGTCGTGGAGTCGGCGATCGCGGTGATCTCGTTGAGCTTGTGGGAGATCATGATGCAGGTGACGCCCTCGCTGCGCAGGCGCCGGAGCAGCTCCAGCAGGTGCGCGGAGTCGATGTCGTTGAGCGCGGCGGTCGGCTCGTCGAGGATGAGCAGCCGTACCTGCTTCGACAGCGCCTTGGCGATCTCCACCAGCTGCTGCTTGCCGACGCCGAGCTGGATGATCGGGGTGACCGGGTTCTCCCGCAGCCCGACGGAGGCCAGCAGCTCCGCCGCGTCGGCGTTGGTCCGGTTCCAGTCGATCAGGCCGCCGGCGCCGCGGCGTTCGTTGCCGAGGAAGATGTTCTCCGCGACCGACAGGTAGGGCACCAGGGCGAGCTCCTGGTGGATGATGACGATGCCGTTGGCCTCGCTGTCGTTGATGCCGCGGAAGTGCACCGGCTTGCCGTCGAAGACGATCTCACCGTCGTACGAGCCGGTGGGATGGACGCCGGAGAGCACCTTCATCAGGGTGGACTTCCCCGCGCCGTTCTCCCCGCAGATGGCGTGGATCTCCCCGCGCCGCACGGCGAGCGAGACGTCCTGGAGGGCCTTCACCCCGGGGAAGGTCTTCGTGATGTGACGCATCTCGAGGATGTTGTCGGACATGGTCACCGTCCTGGTCGTACCTGTCGTGAACGAACCCTGTCGATCGGGGGCCGCGACATAGGCCGCGCTCCGGTACCTGCCGCCACGACGGACCGCAGGCGAGAGGGACGAGGGTTCAGGGATCCCGTCGGGCCCGGCGCGGTGCGGCCGGCGCCGGGCCCGACGGACGTGTCAGCCCTTGGCCTGACCGCTGGCGACCTCTTCGGCCGTCCAGTAGCCGGAGTCGACCAGGACGGGCTTGATGTCGTCCTTGTAGACGGTCTGGACCGGCAGGAGGTTCGACGGAACGACCTTGACGCCGTTGTCGTACGTCTTGGTGTCGTTGGCCTGCGGCTCCTTCTCCTGAAGGAACGCCTCGGCCGCGACCACGGCCTGCTCGGCCAGCAGCCGGGTGTCCTTGAAGATCGTCGAGTTCTGCACGCCGTCGTTGATGAGCTTGACCGAGGCGATCTCCGCGTCCTGGCCGGTCACCACGGGCATCTTGACGCCCTTGGCGCCGTAGCCGGCGTTCTGCAGGGCGGTGATGATGCCCCGGGACAGGCCGTCGTACGGCGACAGCACGCCCTGGACCCGGGTGCCGTCGTTGTAGCTCGACGTGAGCAGGTCCTCCATGCGCCGCTGCGCGGTCTCCTGCTGCCACCGCAGGATCGCCACCTGCTCGATGGTGGTCTGGCCCGACTTCACCCGGAGCGACTTGTCGTCGATGAACGGCTTGAGCGTGTCCATGGCGCCGTCGAAGAAGAAGTGGGCGTTGTTGTCGTCGAGCGAGCCGGCGAAGAGCTCGATGTCGAACGGCCCCTTCGCGGTGCCCTTCGAGCCGTCCTTGTTCTGCAGGCCGAGACCGACGAGCAGCGCGGTGGCCTGGGCGACGCCGACCTTGTAGTTGTCGAAGCTGACGTAGAAGTTCACGTTCGGGCTGTCGCGGATCAGCCGGTCGTAGGCGATGACCGGGATCTTCGCGTCCGCGGCCGCCTGCAGCTGGCTGCTGAGGGCGGTGCCGTCGATCGCCGCGATGACCAGGACGTCGGCGCCCTGGGTGATCATCTGGTCGACCTGCTGGGACTGAGTGGGGATGTCGTCTCCCGCGTACTGGAGATCGACCTTGTAGCCCTTGGCCTCCAGCTTCTCCTTGACCGAGTTGCCGTCGGCGATCCACCGCTCCGACGTCTGGGTCGGCATGGCGACGCCGATGGTCAGATCGGCCGGCTTGTTGCCGCTGGTGTCGCCGCCACCTCCGGCTCCTTCACCGCCGCAGGCCGTGAGGCCCAACGCCAACACCGTCGCACCGAGAACGGCTAGAAATCGTTTACTCACAAGCAGTCTCTCCTCTCCGGACTCGCCGGAAACGCGGGTGACACTGCCGTAGTGTTAGCGCTCACAAAGAGGGCGTCAACACTTGTTCTCGAAATACACCCGTCACGGTCTCGTAACGGTGTCGACTATCGAGCGTCAGCGTTGCCGAATGCAGCTCTGTGGTCACGACGGCGTCACCCACCGTCCGCGATCGGTGGTCCCGCACCGACCGCGGACGAGGAGGGCGATCAGGTCGTCGGAACGCCGTCGACCAGGCGGGGCAGGCGCAGCGGGTTCGCCTCCCGCAGCTCCGGCGGGAGCAACGAGTCCGGCACGTTCTGGAAGCAGACCGGGCGCAGCCACCGCTCGATCGCGGTGCTCCCCACCGAGGTCGAACCGGTCGTGGCGGCCGGGTACGGCCCACCGTGCTGCATCGCGGGAGCGACGGTCACCCCGGTCGGCCAGCCGTCCACCACGACCCGCCCCGCGATCTCGCCCAACCCGGCGACCAGCTCCGCCGCCGCGCCGTCCCGCTCGTCGACGCCCAGCTGAACGGTCGCCGTCAGGTTGCCCGGCAAGGCGTTGAGCAGCGCGTCCCGCTCGGCCGTCGAGCCGTAGCGGACCAGCACGGTGACCGGCCCGAAGCACTCCTCCAGCAGCTGCTCGTACGGCCCACCGTCGGCCAGCCGCGACGCCCCGACGGAGAGCACCCCCGGGCGTACGGCCAGCGGAGTGTCGTCGTCGCCGGCCTCGCCCGCCGCGAGCGGCTCCGACACCCCCGGCAGCCCCGCGCGGGCACGAACCCCGGCGAGGAACGCCTCCCGCATGCGCGGGTCGAGCAGCGGGCCGGACGGGACCGCCGCCGACACCACCGCCTCGGCGACGGCGTCGCCCGCCGCCCCCTCGGGGAGCAGCACGAGACCCGGCTTCACGCAGAACTGGCCCATGCCCAGGGTGTACGAGGCCGCGAGCCCCGCTCCGACCTCCTCCGCCCGGGTCTCGGCCGCCCGCTCGGTGACCACCACCGGGTTGAGGCTGCCCAGCTCACCGTGGAACGGGATCGGCCGGGGCCGGGAGGAGGCGATGTCGAAGAGCGCGCGGCCGCCCCGCACCGAGCCGGTGAACCCCACCGCCGCCGTCAGCGGGTGGCGGACGAGCTCCGGGCCGGCGTCGAAGCCGTGCACCACGGCGACGACGTCCTCGGGCAGCCCGACCTCGGCCGCCGCCGCCCGCAGGATCCGGCCACAGAGGACGGAGGTGGCGGGATGGTCCGGGTGGGCCTTCACCACCACCGGGCAGCCCGCGGCTAGGGCGCTCGCGGTGTCGCCGCCGGGCACGCTGAAGGCCAGCGGGAAGTTGCTCGCCGCGAAGACCGCGACCACCCCGAGCGGCACCTTGTAACGCCGCAGGTCGGGACGGGGCGCGGGCGCCGCCGACGGGTCGGCGTGGTCGATGATCACGTCCAGGTACGCGCCGGTCTCCACCACGTCCGCGAACGCGCGGAGCTGGTAGCAGGTGCGGGCGAGTTCACCGGTGAGCCGCACCCGGCCGAGGGCCGACTCCGCGTCGGCGGTCGCGACGATCTCCTCGCCGCCCTTCTCGAGCAGCGCGGCGGCCGTACGGAGCAGGTCCGCGCGCCGAACCGGGTCCCGCAGCGCGGCTCCGGCGGCCGCGGCGGCGCGTACCGCCCGATCCACCTCCTGCGGCGTCGACTCGGTCGCCACGCGTTCCCGCGACCGGCCGGTACGCGGGTCGCGGCTCAGCACGTCAGTCACCGTTTCGTCCTCCTTCATCCAGCGCCTCTGCGGGCGTCGTCTCCTCGGCCAGTGCGGCGAGCTCGCCCAGGGGCACCGGCACGGCGAGGCTGCGGGTGGCCAGCGGACGCAGGTCGTCCACACCTGTCTCGCGTCCGCCCAGCCAGGCGGCGATACCGGCGGTGGCGAGACCGCAGACCCGCCCCTGGCACCAGCCCATTCCCGGTCGCGCCAGCATCTTCAGCGTGCGCGCGTCCTCCGCGCCGAGATCGTGGTGGGCCCGGCGCAGGTCAGCGTAGGGGACCTCCTCGCAGCGGCAGACGAGGGTCGTCTCCGTGAGCCAGTCCGGCCAGGCGCGGGGCAGCGGGTAGGTCCGGTGCATGGCGGCGGCGAAGCGGCGTGCCCGCCGGACGGCGGCGCGCAGCCGTCTCGTCCGGGCCGGGTCGGCCGGATGGCCGCGGTCCGCGGCGACGGCGAGCGCGCTGAGCCGCCCCTCCTGCACGGCCAGCGTCGCGCCGCCCACCCCGGTGGCCTCACCGGCGACGTAGAGCCCGTCGACGCTGCTGCGCTGGGAGTCGTCGACGGCCACCACGAGTGAGCCGTCGGTGTCCTGCGCCGTCTCGGCGCCGAGCATGAGCGGCAGTTCGAGCGAGGGCGTGAAGCCCCAGCCGAGCGCCACGAGGTCGACGGCGATCTCCTCGTCCGGTCCGGTCGGGCGGCCGTCGCCGTCCACCCGCGCGACCCGGACCGCCTCGACCCGGCCGTCCCCGAGCACCTCACGGATCACGGTCCTCGTCCGGTACGGGATGCGGTGCCGGAGCATCGACGCGGCGTAGCGCAGGGCCTCCACGCCCTTGCCCGGCGCGGAGACGGCGCCGGCCGGGGAGCGCAGCCAGCCCACTGTCGCGTTGGCCTCGATGACGGCCGCGACGCGCACCCCCGCCCGCGCCAGGCCGGTCGCCACGGGCAGCAGGAACGGGCCGGTGCCGGCGACGACCGCCCGCTGTCCGGCCGGGGTGCGGTGTCCCTTGAGCAGAGCCTGCGCACCTCCCGCCGTGAGTACGCCGGGCAGGTCCCAACCGGGTACGGGCAGTTGCCGGTCGTACCCGCCGGCGCAGAGGATCAGCGCGTGCGCGGCGAGCGTCGTCGGGTCCGCGTCGCCGGAGCGTCGACCCGCGGTGGCCGACGTGGACGTGGCGGCCGTGACCCGGAGAGTGAACGCGCCCTCGGCGTCGCGGGTGATGAGCCACACCTGGTGTCCGGGGAGGTACCGGATCCGGCCTTCCGCCGCCAGCTCGTCCAGACGGGTGCGCAGCCGGGTGAAGACCGGCCAGTCGTGGTGGCCGATCCGGTCCTCGGGGCGGGCGTGGATCCGGTCGTAGTGCCGCCAGTACTGCCCGCCGGGCTGCCCGGCGGTGTCGATCAGCAGGACGCCGAGTCCCGCTTCGGCGGCTTCGACCGCGGCGGCGAGTCCGGCCGGGCCGGCGCCCACCACTGCCACGTCATGCACGTGCGACATCCTCGCCTCCCGTCCGACCGGCCTCCTCGAAGTCCGCGCCCGGCTCGACGTCCGCGCCCGGTTCGGCGTCGCCGAGTCGCATGCCGTCGGCGGCGGCGACGAGGCAGGCGCGCTGGTCGGGAATCCCGTCGACGGTGATCAGGCAGTCGAAACAGACACCGATGCCGCAGAACAATCCGCGCGGCCGGCCGCCCTTGCCGGTGGTGCGCCAGTCCGTGATGCCGGCGGCGATCAGGGCGGCGGCGACGCTCTGGCCGGGCTCGGCCGCGACGGTGACGCCGCGGAAGCTCAGATGGTGGGTCATCGGGGTGCCTCCTCGGCCGGCGGAAAGCGGTCCGGGGCGAACGGCGTGAGGTCCAGGTCCGTCCGCTGCCCCACGAGGGCCTGGCTGATCAGCTTCCCGGTTCCGGCGGAGAGGCCGATGCCGGCGCCCTCGTGACCGCAGGCGTGCCAGAGGCCGGGCGCGCGCGGGTCCGCACCGATGACCGGAAGATGATCCGGGCAGTACGGGCGGAAGCCGAGGTAGGTGCGGATGGCCCGGACCTCCCGGAGCATCGGGAAGAGCGCTATCGCCTTCGCGGCGAGCGTGCCGATGGCGGGAACGGAGATGCTCCGGTCGAATCCGACGCGTTCCCGGGACGCGCCGATGAGGACGGTGCCGCCGGCGGTGCCCTCGACCACGGGAGAGGTCTGCAGCGCCGCGTCGGAGCTGGCCACGTCACCGACGTACTCGGCGGCGTAGACCTTGTGCCGGATCGTCCGGGCCGGCAGCGGCTGGGTGACCAGGATGAACCCGCGCCGGGGCAGTACGGGCACGTGCACCCCGGCGAGGTCGGCGATGCCGCCGGCCCAGGTGCCGGCGGCGTTGAGCACCGCGCCGGCGGTGATGTCGCCCGATGAGGTCCGCACCCCGGTCACCCGGTCGCCGGCGCGCAGGAACCCGGTCACCTCGGTCCGGGTACGCACCTGCGCGCCGCCGGCCCGCGCCAGCCGCAGCAGGTGGGCGGCGACCAGCATCGGCTGGACCTGCGCGTCCTGCGGGTAGAAGGCGCCCCCGGCGAGCTGCGGGGCGAGGTGGGGTTCGTAGTCGGGCAGCTCGGACCGGGTGACGTCGCGGACCTCGACCCCGGCGCGGCGCTGGTGCACGGCGAGGGCGCGCAGGGATGCGACGCCCTGCTCCGAGGCCGCGACGACGAGCCCGCCCTTGGACTCGAACTCCCAGAGGTCGCCGTGTTCGGCGAGGTCCTCGCGCCAGATCCGCTGCGAGTAGAGGGCCAGGTCGAGTTCGGGGCCGGCCTCCTTGTCGGAGACCAGCACGTTGCCCTCGCCGGCGCTGGAGGTGCCGCCGGCGATCGCACCGCGCTCGACGACGACCACCCGCAGCCCGGCCAGCGTGGCGAAGTACGCGCTGGCCGCACCGACCACGCCCGCCCCGACGACCACGAGGTCCACGCTCACGGCGTCTCCTCGACACCGCCGGCCCAGAGGCCCCGTACGTGGCCGATGTGGCGGCGCATCAGCAGTTCGGCGCCGGACGGGTCGCGGGCTTCGACGAGGTCCAGCAGCTCGTGGTGCTCCGCGGCGGAGCGGCCCAGCCGTCCGCTCTCGAGCAGCGGGGTCAGGCCGAGCAGCCGGGTCCGGGACCGCAGGTCGGAGACGACGTCGACCAGGAAGCGGTTCCCGCTGTAGCCGAGCAGGGTCAGGTGGAAGACGTGGTCGGCCTCGATGTAGCCGACCAGGTCGCCGCACTCCACCGCGTCGACGATGGCCTGCGCGAGGGCGCGCAGGTCACCGAAGTCCTCCTTCGGGATCACCGGTACGACGTCGCGCACGGTCGGCGGCTCGATGAGCAGCCGGACCGCGGCGAGGTCGTCGAGGTCCTGCTCGGACATCTCGGTGACCCGGAACCCCTTGTTCGCGTGCGTGACGACCAGGCCCGCCTTCACCAGGTCGAGCATGGCCTCACGTACCGGGGTGGGTGAGACGCCGAGCTGCGCGCCCAGTGCCGGAGCCGAGTAGACGACGCCGGGCTCCAGCTTGCCGGAGATGATCGCCGCCCGGAGCGCCTTCCCGATCCGGTCGCGGAGATTCTCCCTGGGGCCGATGTCCGGCAGGTCCGGCACGGGCGTCGGGCTCACAGCAGGAACCCCGCCGGGAACGGGTCGGTGGGGTCGAGGTGCAGCTGCGACGTCGCGGTGATCCAGGCCCGGCCGGTGATCGACGGCAGCACCGCGGGCCGCGACCCGACAGTGGTGTCGCCGAGCAGCCGCCCGGTGAACCGGGTGCCGATGAACGACTCGTTGACGAAGTCGTCGCCGACGGCCAGCTCGCCCCGCGCGTGCAGCTGCGCCATCCGGGCGCTGGTGCCGGTGCCGCAGGGCGACCTGTCGAACCAGCCGGGGTGGATGGCCATGGCGTGCCGCGACAGCTGCGCGGTCGAGCCGGGGGCCTTGAGGTAGACGTGGTGGCAGCCGTTGATGTCGTCGCGCTCGGGGTGCACCGGCCGGTCGTGCTCGTTGACCGCCTCCATGATCGCCAGGCCTGCGGCGAGCAGGTCGTCGCCGCGGGAACGGTCGAAGGGCAGGCCCAGCGCCGCCAGGTCGACGATCGCGTAGAAGTTCCCGCCGAAGGCCATGTCGTACTCGACGGTGCCGAAGCCCGGGACCTCGACCTTGCGGTCCAGCGCGTACGCGAACGACGGGACGTTCTGGATGGTGACCGACTCCGCCGCACCGTTGCGTACCGCCACGGACGCGACGACCAGCCCGGCCGGGGTGTCGAGCCGGATCGTGGTGACCGGCTCGACGACGGGCACCATCCCGGTCTCGACCAGCACCGTCGCCACGCCGATGGTGCCGTGCCCGCACATCGGCAGCAGGCCGGAGACCTCGATGAAGAGCACGCCGTAGTCGGCGTCGGGTCGGGTCGGCGGTTGCAGGATCGCGCCGCTCATCGCGGCGTGGCCACGGGGTTCGTACATCAGCAGGGTGCGGATGTCGTCGCTGTTCTCCATGAACCACAGCCGACGCTCGGCCATCGTCGCGCCCGGGATCGTGCCCATGCCACCGACGACGACCCGGGTGGGCATGCCCTCGGTGTGCGAGTCGACGGCGTGGAAGGTGCGCCGGGACCTCACTTGTAGCCCTTGGCGAGAACGGCCTCGGTGTCGGCGGTGATCCGGGCGGCCACCTCGGCCGGCAGCGCCAGCCGCGGCGGCCGGCAGGCGCCGCCCTTGCGGCCGGCCAGGTCCATCGACAGCTTGATCGACTGGACGAACTCGGTCTTCGAGTCCCAGCGCAGCAGCGGGTGCAGGTCCCGGTAGATCGGCACCGCCTTGGCGATGTCGGCGGGGTCGTCCGAGGTGACCAGCCGGTAGAGCTCCACGGTGCTCTCCGGGATGGCGTTCGGGTAGCCGGCGATCCAGCCGACCGCGCCGGCGACCCCCAGCTCGAGCAGCACGTCATCCGCGCCGACCAGGAGGTCCAGGCCGGGTGCGAGCTCGCCGATCTCGTACGCCCGCCGGACGTCGCCGGTGAACTCCTTCACGCCGACGATCAGGCCCTCATGGAACAGCTCGGCGAGCAGCGCGGGGGTCAGGTCCACCTTGGTGTCGATCGGGTTGTTGTAGGCGACGACCGGCAGGCCGGCGCGGGCGACCTCCCGGTAGTGCTCGACGACCGCCCGGTGGTCGGCGCGGTACGCGTTCGGCGGCAGCAGCAGCACCGAGGTGGCGCCGGCGGTGGCGGCCTGCTCGGCCCAGCGGCGGGCCTCGATCGCGCCGTAGGCGGCGACGCCGGGCATGACGCCGAATCCGGCCGGGGCGGCCTGGACGGCCGTCTCGACGACCCGTGCCCGCTCCTGCGGGGTCAGCGTCTGGTACTCGCCGAGCGAGCCGTTGGGGGTCACGCCGTCGCAGCCGCCGGCGGCGAGGAACCGGACGTGCTCGGCGTAGGCGTCGTAGTCGACCGAGAGGTCGTCGTGCAGGGGCAGCGCCGTCGCGACGTGTACGCCGCGCCACGGCTTGGTGGGGGTGGTCATGCTGTTTCTCCTCAGCGTCGTAGGGGGAACGCGTCGATGGTGGGGGTGTCACACGGTCTGGGCGGCGGTCATCCACTTCTCCAGGCCGTCGGCGTCGAGCGGAAGCGCGCGGGACAGCACCTCGGAGCCGTCCGGGGTGACCAGGATGTCGTCCTCGATCCGCACGCCGATGCCGCGCAGCTCCGGGGGCACTGTCGTGTCGTGCGCGTGGAAGTAGAGGCCGGGTTCGACGGTGAGCACCATGCCGGGCGCCATGGCCGCGTCCTGGTACGCCTCCTTGGCGGCGCGGGTGCAGTCGTGCACGTCCAGCCCGAGGTGGTGGCCGATGCCGCAGACCAGGTAGCGCCGGTGGTGCTGCCCGGTGTCGGAGAGCGCCTCGTCGACGGAGACCGGCAGCAGTCCCCAGTCGGCCAGCCCGTGGGCGATCACCTCCATCGCCGCGTGGTGGAACTCGGTGAAGCGGCGACCGGTGCCCACCGCGGCCAGCCCGGCCCGGTGGGCACGTTCGACGAGGTCGTGCACCTGCCGCTGGGCCGACGAGAACCGTCCGGAGGCGGGGAAGGTGCGGGTGACGTCGGCGGTGTAGTAGCTGTTCACCTCGACGCCCATGTCGAGCAGGAGCAGCTCGTCCGGCAGTACCGGGCCGTCGGCGCGCACCCAGTGCAGGGTGGGCGCGTGCGGCCCGCTGCCGACGATGGTGGCGTAGCCGGGTCCGTTGCCGTGCGCCCGGGCGTACCGGTCGAAGGTGCCCTGCAGCCACCGCTCCCCCGGCCCCGCGATCGCGGTGGGGAATTCGCGGACCACCGCGGCGAAGCCCTCGACCGTGCGGTCCACCGCCGCGCGGAGCTGGCCGATCTCCCACTCGTCCTTGTACATGCGCAGCTCGGCGAGGGTGCGGGCGACCTCGTCGTCGCGGGTCACGTCCTCGGCGAGCTCCTCAAGCGGCCGGACCTCGACGCCAAGCGCCCGCGCCCAGTCGTCGAGGCCGGGCGCCGCCCCCACCCACAGCTCCCCGTAGCGGGCGTCGGAGAAGAATCGGGGGTCGCCGGGGTAGGCGGGCGGCGGTAGGTAGAGGGTGGGGTGGCCGTCGCGGAGCACCACCGTGGCGTTCTCCACCGCGCAGCCGGTGGTCCAGTAGAAGTCGCTGTCCGGGCGGAAGTCGTACGCCGTGTCGTTGCTGCGTACGGGCGCCTCCCCCGCGCTCAGCACGATGGTCCGGCCGGGCAGCGCCTCGGCGAGCCGGGCCCGGTGGGCGGCGGCGGCCTCGGCGGCGCCCGCGACGACCGGTGGGGTCCGGTCGGGTACGTCCCATCCCGTCGCCAGGTACTGCGTGAACGCCGGGATCTCGGAGAGCTTCGGCGGTCTACCGGTGCGCATCGGGGGTTCCTTCCTGCCGGGTGTCGTGCGGGGCGGTCGCGGCGCCGCGCTGGTCGGGAATGCCTCCGCCGCTCTCGCGGACCAGCTGGGTCAGCCGGGCGAAGACCCGCTCGTCCTCGCGGACGCCGTCGTGCTCGTACTCGTTGGTGATCCAGGTCCGGATGTTGCCGACGCGGGACGCGGTGTCGAGTTGCAGGCCGGCGTCGACGTACATGTCGTCGTGGTAGACCGCGGCGGCGACCGGGATCTCGTTGGCGGCCAGCCGGTCCGGGTCGTAGAGCGGCGGCCATTGGGCCCGGGTGGCGAGCAGCTCGACGGCGGCGCGGAACGGGCGCAGCTCGGCGATCTCCTCGAACATCCAGGGGTAGATCATCTCGCCGGTGAAGAGCAGGGGCCTGGCGTCCTGGGCGAACTGCGGGTGCCTGTCGTGTTCGGCCTGGGCCGCCCAGCCGGTGGCGGTGTTCCCGTGCGCGTAGATGCTCTCGTGCAGGGCTGCGAAGAGCGGGTTGTCGCTGTACGACGTGCGGGCCAGCACCTCGTGCAGGAACGTGGTCGACAGCTCGTCGGCGGAGAACGCCTCGTCGAGCAGCCAGTGCAGCCGCTCGTTGCCGGGCTTCATGCCGAGGTCCAGGCCGAGCGTCTGGAACCGGCGGACGGTGAGCAGGTCGCCGTCGGGCAGCCGGACGTCCCCTGCGGCCAGCCGGTCGGCGATCCGGGCGACCTGCGCGACCTGGTGCGGATAGCGCTGGAAGAACTGCCGGTTCTTGCCCTCGACGCGGGGGTAGGTGCGCCGGTAGACCTCGGCCGCCGACGGGTCGAGACCGGGCAGGCCACCGGTGACGTAGCAGGCGTGCAGGCCTTCGGGGGCGTTCGACAGGTAGGTCAGGGTGAGGAAGCCGCCGTACGACTGCCCGAGGGTGGACCAGCGCCGGCCGCCGAAGACGGTCTTCCGCAGGTGCTCGTGGTCGGCCACGATCGAGTCGGCCCGGAAGCAGGCGAGGTAGGCGGCCGCCTGCTCGGCGCTGGTGAACGCGCTCATCCGGCGGCCGTCGATGCGGGTGCTGCGGCCGGTGCCGCGCTGGTCGACGAGGACGACGCGGTGCTCGCGCAGCGCCCGGTCGAGCCACCCGGACCGGGTGAGCGGGCGGGGGCCCTTTCCGCCGGGCCCGCCCTGCAGGTAGACCAGGCACGGCAGGTCCTCGCCGTTACGTACCGGGTCGACGATCTCCCGGGCGAAGATCTGGATGGTGCCGCGCGCCGGATCGGACCAGTCCAGCGGAGCGTCGCTGACGTGGTCCCGGACGCGCATGCCAGGGAGGGTGTAGGTCGCGGTGACGGTCATCGGCTTCTCTCTTCCGCGGTGCCGGTCGACCGTGGACGGCCCTCGACGAGGCGGCTTGCGCCTCGTGCGGCACCGCGCCGACCTGGGGGCACGGGCCCTACATGCGCCGCTGCGGGGTCGGCAGCGCTCGCAGTAGGGTGTGCCATTGCACTGACCCTAATGTGAAAGCCAGTCGCTGCCAAGAGCAGGCACCACGCGTGACCCGCCGCAGCCGGACGACAGCGGGCCGCGAGGGCGCGGCGACGGCAGACACCGTCGCCGCGGCCCCCCGGGTCAGTGCTGCGGCCACCTCCCGACGACCGCCGCGGCGCCGCCACCACGACGGACCGGCTCGGCCGCGGCGACCATCCGACCGTTGCGCAGAAGCTCGATCCCGGTCGCGGCGCCGAGCTCCGCGGTGGAGGCGAGGACATGCCCCGGCGGCAGATCGTCGGCGTAGGCGGTGATGAAGGCCGGCTCGGCCTGGGTGCTGGCGCCGTTGCGCTGCGACGCCCGCGGCGCGGCCAGCGCCTGCGGCAGGCTCATACCGAGGTCGATCCGGTTGACCAGCATCTGCAGGACGGTGGTGATGATCGTCGCGCCGCCGGGAGTGCCGACGGCGAGGAACGGCCGCCCGTCGGCCAGCACGATGGTGGGCGCCATCGAGCTGCGCGGCCGCTTGCCCGGCGCCGGCAGGTTCGGGTCCGGCGCGCTGCCCTGGGTCGGCGCGAAGTTGAAGTCGGTGAGCTCGTTGTTGAGCAGGAAGCCTCGGCCCGGTACGACCATGCCGTTGCCGCCGGTCGCCTCGATCGTCAGCGTGTACTCGACGACGTTGCCCCACCGGTCGGCCACGGTGAGGTTCGTGGTGCTCTTGCGGTCGTCGCGGGTGTCGGCGGCCGGCGCGGCCGAGCAGCCGCCGTAGGCGCCGTCGGGAACGCCGGGCGCGACCGGTTTGGGCAGCGCCGCCGCGGCGTCGATCAGGCAGGCCCGTTCCTTGGCGTACCCGTCCCGGAGCAGCTCGCGCAGGACGCCCGATGGGGTGTGGTCGCCCACGTAACGGTTACGGTCGGCGAAGGCGAGCGCGCTGGCCTCCAGGTAGTGGTGCATCGCCTGGGCCACCGACATCGACCGCAGGTCGTAGCGCTCGAGGATGTTGAGCGCCTCCCCCACCGCGACGCCGCCGCTGGAGGGGGTGGACATGCCGTACACCTCGAGACCGCGGTACTCCGACCGGGTCGGCGCGGGGAAGCGCGTGCGGTAGCCGGCGAGGTCGGCGGTGGTCATCCCGGCCGGGCGGATCGGGTACGGCCACGCCCCGACCGGCCGCGCCGAGAGCGGCGGGTGCTGCACCGTGGCGGCCAGGTCGCGCCCGACCTCGCCCCGGTAGAACACGTCGGTGCCGCGCTTGGCGATCAGCCGGTACGTGTCGGCGAGGTCCCGGTTGCGGAAGGTGCTGCCGACCGCCGGCGGCTGGCCGCCGGGCAGGTAGAGCGCGCTGGTGGAGCTGAACTGGCCGAACGCGTTGCGGTTCGCCGCGATCTGGCTGGCGAAGGTCTCGTCGACGGTGAAGCCCTTCTCGGCCACCCGTGCGGCGGGGGTCAGCAGCTGCGCCAGCGACCGGCTGCCCCAGCGGGCCAGCGCATCCCGCCAGGTGAGCAGCGTGCCGGGCACGCCGACCGAGAGGCCGCTGATCCGGGCCTCGTCGAACGCGTACGGCTGCCCGGTGGCCGGGTTGGTGAAGCTGGTGGCGGTCATCGAGGCCGGCGCCGCCTCGCGGCCGTCGATGGTGTGCACCCGTCTGGTCCTGGCGTCGTAGTAGACGAAGAAGCCACCGCCGCCGACACCCGCGGAGAACGGTTCGGTCACGCCGAGCGTCGCCGCGGCCGCGACCGCCGCGTCGACCGCGTTGCCGCCGCGGCGCAGCACGTCCAGCCCGACGGCGGTCGCCGTCTCGTCGACAGTGGAGACCGCGCCGCCGTAGCCGACGGCCACCGGCTCCTTCGGTGGCTCGGCCGGCTTCGCCGCCTGGGCGGGAACAGCCGCTCCGGCGGCCATTGTGGCCAGGGCGATGGTCGCGGTGAAGAGGAGTCGTGGTCTCATGTGGCCTCCGGGGATCGACGCACGCGGACCCTCTGCCTACTCCCCCGACGGGATGCGGGCAACCCCGGCGGAGGCGTCACCTGTCGTCGTGTCGGTCACCATGAGCCCCGCCCAGGCGAGTGGGTTGACCCGGGTCGGATCGACGCCGACGGCGAGCGGTGCGGCGGCGGCGATGTCCCGGAGGGCGGCTCCGCTGGGGAGACGCCGGTAGATGTGACTCATCAGCCGCCCCGTCGGCCCGTCCGGTAGACGCCACAGCCCGGACAGGACGGTGGTGGCGCCGGCCGCCAGACACGCCGCGATCATCCCGGTGGCGTCGCTGCCCGCGTCGGCGCCGGAGTAGCAGGCCGGGGCCAGGACGGTCCGCGGTACCCGGGCGGTGAGCAGGCGTGCGGACGAGATACCGCGCTCGCCGTGGAGCTGGAACTCGAACTCCAGGCCGTGTCCTCGGCCGTGGGTGGCGAGGATCAGCACGTCATGGCGGCCGGTGGCCAGCTCGTTGAGCAGCTCGTCCCGGCTGCCCGCGACGGTCAGGTCGACCTCGCCGGACTCGTGCATCCTCGTCAGCAGTTGCCGTTCCCGCTGCGCCCCGGCCAGCCGCGGATGGAAGTAACCCAGCAGCGCGGGCCGCGTAGGAGCCTCGGCCGGCGGGTTACCGATCAAGCGGAGCAGGGGAAGCCGGTTGACGGTGGCGTTGGAGATCACGGCGACGCCGTCGGCGAGCGGGAGGGCGGGGAAGGGCATCGCGCGCAGCGGTCCGTCGGCGCAGATGACCAACCGGTGCCGATCCGGTGCGCCCACCGGTGTGGACCGCATCCAATCCCGGAGCTGCTCGGGCAGCAAGGTCTTGGCGATCTCGTGTCGGGTCGACTCCCAGAGTTCCCCGAAGGCTCTCGCGGAGTCCGCGCTGCGGGTGGCCGCCCCGCTGCGAAGCTGGTCGAGCACGGTCGCCGCGGCGCCGACCAGCTGGAACTCCTGGATCCTCGGGGCCTCACCCGGCACCCGGAAGACCAGGTGTCCCGCGTAGTCGGCGGTGCCGCTGTCGGCGACCGTGAGGGACAGCAGGCCGTCCTGCCCGCAGCGGTCGAGGAGATCGGTGCCGGCGATGGGGGTCGGCACGTACAGCTCGGCGAAGGTGCCGCCGATGAGGTCGGTGAGCCGGCTCGTCAGCGTCACCTGTTCGTCCTTGAGCGTGCCGGTCAGGACGTCGATCTCGCCGAGCTGTCCGGCGTGCGCGGGGTCTGCGATGTGGGCGAGGGTGTGCCGCACCTCGTCGGCCCGGTCGGCCACCTCCCGCAGCTGCGGCGGCATCGCGGTCTTCGTCGCGGAGAGTACGCCCACCAACGTGTCCTCGCGCTGGGCCTCGGCGACCTCGATCCCCGCGAGCCCCGCCTGACTGGCTGCCGCGCTGGCCGCGAGCGTCTCCATGAGGCCGGCGAAGCTGCTCCGCTTGGTGGCCAGCAGTCCTCGTCGCTGAGCCAGCCGACCGACGTGCCCACTGAGCAGATGCAGGTCCCGCACCGCGGCCCGGACCCGGGCCACCGCGACCGTCACGTGGCCGCTTCGGGCCGCGACATCGGCGGCGAGCCCGTACACGTCGGCGGCGACCTCGGGCGTCCCGATGTTCGCCAGCAGCGCGACCATCGCGTCGGCGGCGGCGTCGGCCCGGTCGAGCTGACCGTCCGCGCAGAGAGCCGCCGCTTCCACCTGCCGCATCTGGAGGTCCGCCAGCGGGTCGGTGAACGGTTGGCCACCGGCGATCGAGAGCTGCCGAAGCGCTTCGCTGACGTCGCCGCGGGTGAGCGCGACATCGGCGAGCAGCGTGGAGGTCGCCTGCGCGACGCTCAGCGCGTGCGCCGCCTCTCCCATCTCCCGGATCGTCGTCAGCTCCTCCACCAGGAGGTCGAGGTCCCCGTCCGCCGCGCGGATCTTGGCCACCTCGAAGACGGTCAGGGCCAGGACCTTGACGAGGTACGCCACGTGCGTGGTGGTGAGGATGACCTCGCGGTACCGCTCGTCCCCGGCCAGCGTCATCACCGCGTCGACGCAGTTCCGGGCGTCGTCCCGCTCGCCGACGGTGTGGTGCAGACCGGCTCGGGTGGCGGCGGCCGCGATGAAGACCGACAGGTCCTGCCGCTGCCCGGCGGCCTCGAGGACGGAGTCACAACCGGCGGCGGCCTCGGCGAGGCGTCCCCGCAGCATGTCCAGCCACGCCAACCCGAGCACGGCCTGGTCGCGGTAGTGATCGGTCTCCTTCGTCAGGTTCATGCCGAAGCCGCCGACCCGCTGGCGCAACCGGGTCGCCGCCTCGATGGCCGTGCGGTACGCCCGAGTGCTGCCGGCCAGATCGCTACGGGTCGCGCAGAGCTCTCCCTCGATGAAGTGCAGCTGGACGCCGACCACGTCCGCCTCGGGCGCCCGGGTCCTGCGCAGCAGCTCCAGACCTCGCGTCACGGATTCCGTCGCGTCCTGCGGTCTGCCGAGCAGCACCTGGGCACGGGCGCAGACCATCCAGCCCATCGCCGCGTCCACGTACCGACGGCGGCGCTCACCGTCCTGCGCGGCGTGCGCCCCCGCGTCGACCGCCTCCGCGTACCGCAGGTTGTCGAACGCCACCAGCGCCGAGACGAGCAGCCGGTCGCTCCCGACGCCGGCGGCCCCGATCAGTACGACGGTGTACCCGAAGGCGGCGACGAGCGCCCACCATGGGGCGTCGAGCAGGTGAGCCACCCCCAGCAGCCCTGCGGCGAGGAAGAGTTCGAGGCGTTGCGCCGACGCCTTCGTGGGCCGCCGTTGGCCGATCACGACGCTGGCGACCACCGGGATCGCGGGCAGCCAACCGGCGGCCCGCCAGGTCGCCCAGGCCAGGAGGAGCATCGGCGTCCACCGGATCAGCAGACCGGCCGAGCGCATCCCGCCTACTCGTCGACCGGCGGCGGAACCGGTTCGGGCAGCTCGGTGGCGGTCGGTGGGGGCACCTCGGGGTCGACGAGCTGTTGTCCGCCGCGGAAGTCGTCGAAATCGAAGTCGGAGAAGTCGGCGAAGCCCGCGTCCGGGTCATCGTTGAAGCCGGGAGTTCCACGAGCGTCGGGTTCCACGACTACTCCTCTCGGGTGGGGGTCGGTTGGGCGGGCAGGTTCACGCTCTCGGGGGTCGCCGGCTCCGGTGCCGTCCGGTACGTGACCGTCAGCAGGACGATCCGTCGAGCGCTGATCGCGACCGCGCCGATGTTCGTCAACGGGTACGTCTGCTGGGCGCCCTTCGGGCGGTAGACCAGGGGGTGGTCCGGATCGTGCCGCAGCGACAGATCCCGGTCGGCGATCTCGTCGGAGACGCGGCTGAAGCTGTGCAGCCGCCCGGCGACGTACGAGCCGTCGTCGAGGTAGCAGCCCACGTACTTCGGAAGATCCGAGTGCTCCCGCAGCAGCAACCACCAGGAGGACTGCTGTGGATCGGCGTTCCGCCGCAGGTTGCCGAGGCGGGTGTTCGGGCGCAGCCAGCGGTGCCACGGACGCGCCGCCACGAAGTAGGCCCAGAGGCAGGCCAGCGCCATTCCTCCCACAGCCCACCCGGTGACGAGCCACGGCTTCGCGATCACGTACTCCCTCGGCGTACGCAGCAACGCCGCGAGGTCCGGCGCCCGCACGGGCAGGGTCGACCAGACCGAGGCCAGGATCAGACCAGCGAAGCCGTCGGCGGCCACGCCGACGAAGAGGACGGACATGGTCTCGCGAAGCGGTGACCTCGTCCGTTGCGGGATGTCCCGCTCGCGGCGCCGTTCGTAGAGGTATCCGGGCAGCAGCAGGGCGACGAAGATCACGACTCCCAACACGGTCGCGGGCATCGATCTCCTCGCAGCGGGGGCGGCACGTGCCCACGATGATGTCGGCACCGTCGGGCGGATCCGGCGTGCGGGTCGCGTTTCCGACAGCAGCGTTGCGGCAGGGCGCTCGCCCGCCACCGGTACGCCCCGGTCGGCAGGTCGCAAGCTGCCCGATTCGTTCACGTCCGAGATTGACCTGAGAATTATTCGGACATAGCCTGTCATCGATCGATGCGCCGCGTCCCGGCGCCCCGGCCAGCGCGACGACAACCGAGAGGACGCGCTATGATCGCCCGTACCCGCCGCACCGTGATTCGAAGGTCGGCCCAGCTCCTCGCGCTCTGCCTGGCGCTGGTGACCGTCTTCGCCCCGCCCGCCCACGGCGCGGCCCGAGCCGCGGCCCCGGACTTCAACGTCATCGCCTTCTACAACGGCACCTGGGACCCGGCCCACATCAGCTTCGTCCGGGAAGCCAACCAGTGGTTCCCGCAGATCGCCGCGCAGAACAACTTCTCGTACACCGCCACCAACGACTGGAGCCGGCTGAACACCGCCAACCTGGCCCAGTACCAGGTGGTGATCTTCCTCGACGACCTGCCGCCGGCCGCCCAACGCCCGGCGTTCGAGCAGTACATGCGCGGCGGCGGGGCGTGGCTCGGCTTCCACGTCTCCGCGTACACCGACAACCCGGGCGGCTGGGACTGGTACCACAACCAGTTCCTCGGCAGCGGCGCGTTCCAGACCAACACCTGGGGGCCGACGACCGCCGTGCTGCGGGTCGAGAACGGCAGCCACCCGTCCACCTCCCGGCTGCCCGCCACCTTCACCTCGTCGGTGAGCGAGTGGTACAGCTGGAGCCGCGACCTGCGCACCAACCCGGCCATCGACGTCCTGGCCTCGGTCGACCCCAGCAGCTTCCCGCTCGGCACCGACCCGAACCAGACCTGGTACGGCGGCTACTACCCGATCATCTGGACGAACACCAACTACAAGATGCTGTACGCGAACTTCGGCCACAACGCGATGGACTACGCCCGGGACGTGCCGCTGTCGTCCACCTTCGCCAGCGAGGTGCAGAACCGGTTCCTCATCGACGGTCTGCGCTGGCTCGGCGGCGGTGGCAGCACTCCCCCGCCCACCGACCCGATCTCCCCGACCGCCTGGTACAGCCTGACCAGCAAGGTCAGCGGCAAGTGCGTCGACGCCCGCGCGGCGGGCACCGCCAACGGCACGGCGATCCAGCAGTACACCTGCAACGCGTCCTTCGCCCAGCAGTACCAGTTCCAGCCCACCAGCGGCGGCTACCTGCGGGTGAACAACCGCAACAACAGCAGTCGCGTGCTCGACGTGACGAACGTGTCCACCGCCGACAACGCCCCGATCCAGCTCTGGACCTACAGCGGCGGCAACAACCAGCAGTGGCAGGCGGTGCCGGAGGCCGACGGCTACTACCGGCTCGTCAACCGGCACAGCGGCAAGTGCCTCGACGTGCCCGGCGGGTCCACCGCCGACAGCGTCCAACTGGTCCAGTACGCCTGCAACGGCACCGCCGCCCAGTCGTTCCGGCTCGTGCAGCGATAGGTCCGACCGGTTGGTTGCCGGACACCCTGTTGCCCGGCAACCAACCGCGGATCCGCCTAGCCGAGGAACTCGGTGAGCGCCCGGACGAGGTCGTCGGGGCGCTCCTCGGCGAGATAGTGACCGGCGTCGGGAATCTCCAGGAACCGGATGTCCGTCGCCTTGCCCGCCAGCGCCAACGGCATGGCCTGGTAGTAGAGGCTGCCGAGGGCGAGGACCGGCACGGAGAGGGCGCCGTACGTCTGCATGTCCTCGATGTCCTGCGGAAACGCCTGGTACCAGCCGTTGGCGGCGCGGATCGCGCCGGGCTGGTCGTACGCCGCGGCGTAGACCGCCCGACTCTGCTCGTCGATGGCGTCCCGGTCTCGGGCCATCTGGTCGACGCACCAGTCGATGAGCAGCCGGGCCCGGCCGGCGAGCAGACGCTCCGGCAGCTCCTTGACCTGGTTGAAGGCGAACCACCACAGGTGGGGCTGCCCGGCCTGGGGCAGCACGGTGAACTGGTAGAAGAACGTGTCCGGGTGCGGCACCTCGATCATCGCGAGCTTCCGCGTGAGGTCGGGGTGGTTGGCGGCGAAGCTGAAGGCGACCATCGCGCCGATGTCCGTACCGGCGATGTTGACGCTTTCGTAGCCGAGCTTGCGGACCAGCTCCGCCACGTCGCGCGCCATGGTCTTTTTGTCGTACCCGGTCTCCGGCTTGCCGGAGTCGCCCATGCCGCGCAGATCGACGGCGATCACCCGGTACCGCTCGGCCAGCAGCGGCATGACCTTGTGGAACTCCCACCAGGTCAGCGGCCAGCCGGGCAGCAGGAGCAGGGGCTCGCCGGTTCCGCCCGAGACGTAGTGCAGCCTGACGCCGTTGACCTCGGCGTAGCCCTCTTCGAACCCGACGAGCATCTGCTTCCCCCAGAATGTGAATGCGCGTTCTCAATGCGTCGCCCACCGTAGCGCAATGTGTACGCGCGTTCAAATAAGAGCTATCCTGGCGCTCATGTCCAGACCACGGGGCTTCGTCGAGGCCGACGTCCTCGAACGTGCGATGCAGTACTTCTGGACAAACGGGTACGAAGCGACCTCGATGAGCGCCCTCACCGGACACCTCGGGTTGCATCCCGGCAGCCTCTACCGCACCTTCACCGACAAGCACACCCTCTTCCTGCGGGCACTCGAGCACTACCGGGACACCCACACCCGCCAGCTGGCGCCGACGCTGCTCGCGGGCGGCCCGGTCCTGCCCCGCATCCGCAAGGTCCTGATCGACTACCTCGACGCCGCCGCCGACGAGTCCGTGCCGCGCGGGTGCATCGCGGTCAACACGGTCGGCGAACGGCTGCCCCGGGACGAAGCCGCCGGGCGGATCGTCCAGGAGATCCTGGCGCTGGTGGAGGACGGGTTCCGGCAGGGCCTGGAAGCCGCCGCGCGGCACGGTGAGATCCCCGCCGACACGGACGTCGCCACCGAGGCGACCATGCTGATGACCCTGCTCCAGGGCCTACAGGTCGTCGTCAAGGCCGAGCGGGACCCACGCCGGCTCACCCGGATGATCGACGCCGCGCTGACCCGGCTCGCCGAGCCGGTGCGGCACGTCGACGCCTGACTTCGTTCAGTGCCCCTTGAACACGTCGTCCAGGAAATCGGCGCTCGCCTCGATGAGGCCACCGATGTCCGAGCAGCCGACGAAGCAGTGGTCGGCGCCGGGCACCGGGTGCAGATCGCAGCGCACGCCCTGGGCGCGTAACGCCTCGGCCAGCCGTTCGCTCTGCTCGAACGGGACCAGCTGATCGTTCGTGCCGTGCATGTTGAGAAACGGCGGCGCCCCCGCGTGCACGCGGTGCAGCGGACTCGCCCAGGCGGCGAGGTCACGCCGCTCGGCGGGTGGCCCACCGAGCAGCAGCGCCGGCGGGGTGAACGGATACGGGTCACCGGGAGGGGTGACCAGGTCGATCACGCCGTACCAGTTCACCACCGCCTGGATCGCCGTGTCACCCTCGCCGACCAGTCCGGCCATCGCGGCCAGGTGACCTCCGGCCGACTCACCCAGCACGGCGAACCTGCCCGGGTCCAGCCGCAACTGGCGCCGGTGGTGGCGCAACCACCGGATCGCCGACTGCACATCGATCAGCTGGGCCGGGTACTGCGCCTCGAGGGAGAGCCGGTAGTCCACGTCGGCGACCGCGTAGCCACGAGCGAGCAGCCGTTCGTGGAAGCCGAACGGCGCGACGGAATCGGGCAACCCCACGCGGCTGCCCTCCTGCCAGCCGCCGCCGTGCACCCACAACACCACCGGGAAGGGACCCGCTCCGGGTGGGAGATGCAGGTCGAGGTGCAGCGGTCGAAAGCCCGTCGGTGCGGAGACCGTGCAGTTGGCGTACGTCACCGTGGGTCGCTTCGCGGGCGGCGGCCAGAACTCAGTCACGACAGGCGATCCCATCCTCGGCGTGCTCCCGGAGCCATCGACGCACACGATACCGAGCGGGCCGGTGTCGGCGCTGCCTCGCGGCGTCCGGTGGCACTCGTACCACCGGACGCCGCGACCCGACCCGTCGCAATGGTCAGGGGGCGATCCCGACGTTCTCGATCCGGCTCCAGCTCCGCTCCTGGCCGGCGGTCATGGCCGGCCAACGCAGCCCGCCCGGGCGCGGGTTGACCCGCGAGGCGTAGGGGGCGGGACGGAACCGCGGCTCGTAGAAGCAACCGGTGCCGTAGCTGCGGTCGAAGCCGGCGCAGGAGGCCGCGATCGAGGTGGGTGTCGGCTTGCGGCCGGTGCGCACCCACCCGTCGAGCGCGGAGATCGAGGCGGCGTACTCGGCGTTGCTCAGCTCGCTGTGCTCGGACTCCCGGGTGAAGGTCTGCACCAGGTGCTCCTCCCGACCGGCGCCCTGCAGACTGGCGCGGTAGGCGGCCTCGTGCTCGACGAACGCCGTCGGGTCGTCGATGGCGTGCAGGGTCAGCACCGGAATGGAGACCTTGCCGGTGAGGTCACTGTCGTAGGAGAGGTCGCGTCGGGCGGTCGGGTCGGCGGAGAAGCGCTGCACGCCGGCGTTGAGCGCCGCGTCGTCGTGTGAGCCGGCGTAGCGGACTCCCTCGTTGCTGAACGGGTTACGCCCGCCGAGCCGAGCGTGGACGATGTCGCGGAAGGTGAAGGTGGCGAACCGCAGGTGCGATTCCAGCGTGCGCTCCGGCACGCCCGTCACGGCCAGGATGTCGTCGAGGTTGCGCTGCTGCGACGCCGTACGCTCCAGCGGGTCGGAGGCGTAGCCGGTGCACTCCTGCAGGCGGGCGCGCAGCCCGTCGGTGGTCATGGTGGAGTCGGCTCGCAGGCCCTGCCAGAGCGGGTACTGGGGCTCGCTGGGTCGGGGATGGTTCTGGCAGTAGTACTGGTAGACGACGCGCAGGTCGACCCGGTAGTCGTAGCCGCGCGAGCCGCCGCCGAGGACGCCGCTGGTGAGCAGGGCGCCGTCGTACGGCCCGCGCGCCCCGGCGTAGGTCTCCACGACCTTGGCGGCGACGTCTCCGCCCCACGACTGCCCGTGCACGTACGTCCGCTTCGGCTTGCCGAACTCGGTGACGAAGAGGCGGCGGAGGTTCTCGGTGTCGGTGGCGGCCATCCGGGTGCCGTAGCCGCCTCGGCGGTAGGACGAGCCGGCCCAGGCGTAGCCCTCGTCCACCATGACCGCCCAGCGGTCCAGGTCCTCGACGCTGCGCTGCGGGTCGGACGTGTCGCCCAGGTCCGGCCCGCCGTGGGCGTGCACGACGAGCGAGCGGTTCCACCGGTTGGGGATGGCGATCGCGTAGTAGGCCCCGTTGACGTCCTGGCCGGTGTAGCAGGTGGCCTTGCCGGTCAGGTTCGCGGGACACTCGGTCACCGCCGGAGGTGGCGCGTCCGCCTGGGCGGCGGGCGCGACGGTCAGGGCGCCGACCAACGCCGCGCCGAGCAGGGTGACCAGCCCGAGCGGGCGGCGGGACCGGCGGGCAGGTCGGGTGGTTCTCGACGTGATCACGGCAGGGCTCCTCGTCCTCACCGGCGCATCGATGCGCCTCGCTGCGAGGTTAGGCAGGGTCTCCGGCAAACGTGATCATTGCGTTCATACTGTTCATCGACGCTCTCTTCACCCGGGACACATCGTCGCGTCGGGCGCGGCGGGAACCAGCGGGCAGCCTCGGCTCAGCCCTTCGGGCGGAGCGCGTCGACCCGGGCAACCGCCTGGTCGATCCGCTCCTGAGTGAGCTGCCCGCGGCGGACCAGGTCGACCACCGCGTTCACCGTCTTGTCGACGATGCCCGGGTCGAACACCTGCTGGTTGGCGAAGACGAGCAGGTCGACGCCGGCCTGCAATGCCCGGCGGACGGCGTCGGCGGAGCCGTGCCGGCGGGTGATGGCAGCGGCCTGCATGTCGTCGCTGACCACCGGGCCCTGCCAGCCCAGTTCGCCGCGCAGCAGCTTCGTGACGGTTGCTGGCGACAGTGACGCGGGCAGGTTCGGATCCAGCTGCTTGTTGAGCACGTGCGCGACGAGCACCGAGTCCGCCGCGCCCGCCCGGATCAGTCGCCGGAACGGTTCCAGCTCGACGGGCTTCCAGGTGGAGCTGACGTCGACGACCTCGAAGTCGGTGTTGCCGGCGGCGCTGCCGATGCCCGGGAAGTGTTTGAGCGAGGTCTTGACGCCCGCAGTGCGGTGGGCGTGGATCTCCTCGGTGGCGTTGCTGACCACGACGTCGGGGTTCGCGGAGAAGCTGCGGTCGAGCCGTCCGATCGCCCGGCTCTCGGGGTTGACGTTCAGGTCGACGACCGGCGCGTAGTTGAGGTTGACACCGATTCGCGTGAGGCTCGCGACCAGTCCCCGCGCCCACTCGCGCGTCGCCGCCGGCGAGTTCTCGGCACCGATCTCGGCCTCGGACCTGGTGGCGGGAAAGCCGTTGTCCGGCTTCAAGCGGGAGGTGCGTCCACCTTCCTGGTCGATCGACACGATCAACCGGCGGCCCGGCGCGGCGTTCTTCAGGTCCCGGATCAGCGTCGTGACCTGCTGCGGTGAGCGGATGTTGCGTTCGGTGTCCGTCCGCAGGTCGCGGTCGAAGAGGATCACCCCGCCGAGGCCGTTGCGGATCGCCCTGATGATCCAGTCATCGCGACCCACGGAGTCGCCGCGGAAGCCCACCACGAGCAGACTCGCGATCTTCCGGCGAAGCGCTGCCTCATCCAGCTGTCCGTTGGTGGTTGGGTGGGTCGGCTGTGGTGTGGGGGGCGTGGTGGACTGGCTGGCCTGGCAGGCCGTCAGCGCGGCCACGGCGGCCGAGCCGGCTCCCGCGAGCAGCAACCGGCGCGGCATACGCACTCTGTCCACGACCGCACGCTACGACCCACCCAGGCCCCGGCGACGAGCGAACGCGAAAGTCTCACCCATTCGATGTGGGGGTTGATCCGTCGTCTCGGCACCGGCTACGAGGCCAGCACCAGTTCGCGGAGCTTGCCGTCGAGCGCCGCCGCGTCCACCCCGCCGGGCCAGCCCCGCAGCAGCGCGCCGCCCTTGGCGATCACCACCACGGTCGGAGGTTCACGCACGGCGTACGACCGCGCGATGGCGCCGTCCTCGTCGAGCACGACCGGATACTCCACCCGGTGCTCCCGCAGGTACTGCTGCAACTCCTGCGGTTCGTCCTCGGTGGCCACCCCGACGAAGACGACCTTGTCCCGGTGGGTGCGGGCCAGTTCGCTGAGGGCGTCCTGTCGTTGGGCGCAGAGGGTGCACCACGAGCTGAAGAAGGTCAGCACCACCGGACGGTCGGCCCACAGGTCGGCGAGGGTGACGGGGCTTCCGTCGGTGAGCGCGCCGGTGACGGCGGGCGCGCCGGGCAGCCCGGACGGGGCCGGGCGCAGCGCGAGGTTCGCCGGCGCCGGGCCGGGCAGCGCCGCCGCCCCACCGGCGACGGACTCCGGCTGGGCCGGCGCGTCCTCACCACCGGAGCAGGCGGCCGAGGAGAGCGCCACCGACAGCGCCAGTACGACGGCGGCCAGCCGGGCGTACCCGCGGGTCATGAGGGCACCACCGCGACCAGCGCCGGCCCTTCGCTGTCGTTCGGGGTGAGCGCGATCGGCGGGTGCCCGTCGACGACCAGCTGGTAGGCGCTGCGATCGGCCACCGTGACGGGGACGGCGAACTCGCAGTACGTGGGCACGCGCTCCACCTCCAGGTCCTCCTTGAAGGTCGCCACCGAGGTGCCCGGCGGCAGGGCGCCCTCGGCCAGGGTTCGGCCGTCGGCGTCGATCACCTGGAACGGCGACCGGTTGTGGAAGTGGGTGTAGGGGCCGGTGCCGGCGCACTCCACGCCCTCCGGCCGGATGTTGATGTCCCGGACGAGAACCCGCACGGTCGTCGCCGAACGGGCCTCCTCGGCGTCGCCGCACGCGGTCAGCGCGCCGGTCGCCAGCGACGGCAGCAACAGCGCTGCGAGCAGACGCCGCATCAGTCCTCCAGATCGTTCGGTGGCCGCAGGCCCGGAGCGGTGGGCAGGTGATCATCCCACCGCCCCGGGCCTGCGGGCAGGTCTCCCGTCGCGCCCTGGGGCGTCAGCCGAGCTGCGCGCGGGGCCGCTCGACCCGGCACTGGCTGGTGACGGTCTTGCTGGGGTCGCTCTCCGAGGTGGCGGTCAGCGTCACCAGGGTGGTCGGGCTCGCCTTCTTGCTGGCGCCCACCGACACGTCGACCGACGTCTTGTCGCCGAACTCGGCCGTGGCCAGTTCGTTCGGCAGCTCGACCTGCCAGCCCTTGCCTCCGACGCTCGCCGAGAGCCGGTACACGTCGGACTTCAGGTACGCGCTGGCGTCCTCCGGGTGCGGCTGCCCGCCGGCCACGTACCGACCGGTGTTGGTCAGGTCGAACGAGCAGGTCGCGCCCTTGCCGCTCGGCTTGCCCCGGGTCTCCAGGTGGCCCTTGGACAGCTTCACGCCGTGCCGGCTCGGACCGGCGCCGTCCAGCGAACGGACCGCCACCGTGTACGACAGCACGCCGGCGCGGTCCCGGCGGAGGTTGAGCACGTAGAAGTGCAGCCGGTTGGCCTCGTCCACGTACTCGTACTCGCTGCCGGAGTTGGCGCCCGCGTGGAACAGCGCGTCGGAGAGCTGCCGGTAGTCACCCATGGTGATCTTCTGCGGGGTGCCGTCCGGCTGGTAGAAGTCCACCATGTCGATGTCCTGCGGGTTGGCGTCGACGACCCAGACGAACGGCGCGCTGTCGGCGTTCTTCGTCTTGCTGATCAGTACGCCGTTGTCGGGCGTGAACGAGTCTGCGCCCATCCGGTCGACGACCTCGACGGTGTAGTTGTTGTAGCGGCCACCGTCGCAGAGCGGGTCGGTCGCCACGGTGCACGCCGGTGAGCGGTCGGCGTCCATGGCGATGTTGATGCCGGTCAGCCCGTTCTCACCCGCGTCCACCGCGCGGGCGGTCACGTCGGCGACGACCATGCCCGACGTGCCGAGCGCCTCCCGCGAGAGCCGCAGCGCGTGCTCCTCACCGAGCAGCCCGATCTTCAACTTGTCCCGCAGCGTGTGCAGCGACCCCATGGATCCGCCGTTCACCGGCGGGATCTGCCAGCGGGTGTGCGGGCCGCCGGGGCCGTTGAACGAGCCGCGCGACATCATGCTCCAGATGCCGGTGTACGCGCGACGCAGTGGGGTGCCGTACGGGTTGTTGTAGTTGTCGCCGATGCTCAGCAGGTGGCTCAGCTCGTGGGCGTAGACGCCCATGCCCGAGCTCTCCGCCTGCGTCGACGAGCCGCCGCCCGCGTTCGGCCAGATGGTGGCCGCCGCCTTCCAGGACGTCCAGGGGACGTAGCGGGTCGACGCCCAGTTGGGCAGCGCGGGGTCCGGCGGGCCCCAGGCGTCCGGCACGTCCTCCTTGGTCTGGAACATCATCTGGCCGAACTCCTGCCAGGTGGAGGACTCGTCCTGGCCGGCGGAGAGGATGAAGACCAGCTCGAAGCTGTCGGCCACCTCCTCGCCGACCGCGGCGCGCCAGGCGCCCAGACCGTCGGTGCGGATGTTCTTCGCACACGTGTCGCCCGCCGGGCAGGCGCCGGGGTTGAAGCCGTTGTCGATGCCGTACTGGTAGGACTTCGCCGGCATCTCGTACGGGCCGAAGCCGGTGAGGTCGACGCCGTAGCGGCCGTTGGAGTCCTGCATCCAGTACTCGTGCAGGGTGTGTCCCTTGTTCAGGTCGCCCGGCTTGTTGAGGAAGTCGGTGTAGAACTGCGAGACCTGGGTTCGGGGCACGTTGGTGGCGCTCGCCTGCGGGTTGCCGAAGACCGTCGAGCCGGCGGGCTGGGTGATGACGAAGGGCTGGTCGACGTAGTCCAGGGTGACCAGGGCGATGTTGAAGTTGCGGACGGATCCGCGCACGTTCGGGTCGGCCCAGTTCTTGCCCGGAACCCGCTTGTAGTCGTCCCAGGTCATCGAGTCCGGGTTCTGCCAGTTCTGCGGATCGATGGCCTGGAAGGGCGCGGGACCGTCCGGCGGATGGCCACCTGGTGCGGCGGTGGCCGGCCCGGTGGCGCCGGTCGCGACGAGGACGGTCGCGACTGAAGCGGCCATCACCGAACGCCACACCGCGCGCCTGGAGGGCAGAAGGTGCATCAGATCACCTCTCAGGTCGGGGGTTGGAGAAGGCGGGGCGATCGACGGCCGATGACGCTCACCGTCCACATGATCACTCCAAGTTTCGAATCTAGGAGTCGACCCGTCCCCGGTCACTGTGCAGATGTCGGCACGTGGACCGGGTCGCGTTCCGACACCTGCAGGAGACGGGTTTGCGTCGGTTCCACCGGCACGTCGGAACCGACGGCCTCGCAGTTGGATCACCTCTTGCCGATGGCCGGTACCGGGCGTAGGAAGAACACCACCCCGCACCCGGTCCGCGCCCGCCTCCGCCTCGCACCTCACCGGGTGTCCATCCACTGAGTCCACCGTCGAAGGAGATGCGTGTGACGATCCGCAGCCGGCTCCGTCTTTCCGTGTCCGCGCTGGTGACCGCCGGTGTCGTGCTGCTCGGCACGGCCGCCGCCGCGACCCCGCCCGGCGGTCCGACGCATCCCGCCACCAACGGCGACTGTGATCCGATCGACCCGACCGCCTGCCTGCTGCCGTTCCCGAACGACTACTTCACCGTGCCCGATCCGGCCAGCCCGACCGGCAAGCGGGTGCGGCTCACGGCCGACGCGATGCCGTCGAACGTGCAGGGCGTCCCGATCGACCCGACGGAGTGGAACCGGCAGGACGGGTTCAGTCCCGGCTCACCGATCCTCGTGCACGTGCCCGGCCTCGACGCGGCGGCCACCGGGATCGCCCCGGTCACCGACATCGGCCGCTCGCTCGCCCCGGACGCGCCGATCGTGCTCGTCAACAGCGCCACCGGCGAACGCACGCCGTACTGGGCGGAGCTGGACGCGCACGGCACCGGTCAGCCCGACCGGCAGCTGCTCATCATCCGCCCGGCGGTGGCGCTCGCCGAGGGCACCCGGTACGTCGTGGGCCTGCGCGGCATGCGCGACGCGCAGCGGTCGGTGATCCCCACGCCGAAGGCGTTCAAGTCCTACCTCACCGGCGCCGGTCTCGGCCGCCGGGATCCCCGCGTGCCCCAACTGAAGCGAGTCTTCGCCGACCTGAGCCGAGCCGGCGTCAAGCGTCACAACCTCTATCTGGCCTGGGACTTCACCGTGGCCAGCCGGCAGGGTCTGACCGGGCGGATGTTGAGCATCCGCGACAGCGCGTTCGGCGCTCTGCGCGCCGCGGCACCGCCGGTCACCGTCAGCCAGGTCACCGACTACACGCCGGAGCAGGACCCGCGGATCGCGCGGCAGGTGGTCGGCACGGTCGGCGTGCCGTCGTACCTGACCGGCGACGGTGGCCCCGGCTCGCGGCTGCACTACGGGCCGACCCGCGGCGACGGGACGCCGCCGACCAGGTACGCGCTGCCCACGCCGTCGGGTGCGACGGTGCAGGCGGACTTCGTCTGCAACATCCCGCGCAGCGCCTCCGCGTCCCGCCCGGCACACCTGTCGCTCTACGGCCACGGGCTGCTCGGCAAGCCGACCGAGATCAACGCCGGCAACGTCAAGACGATGTCGGCCACCTACGACTTCACGTTCTGCGCCACCAGTTGGATCGGCATGGCCGACGCCGACGTTCCCTACGTGGCCGACACCTTCGCCGACCTCAGCGCCTTCCCCGCCGTGGTGGACCGCCTGCAGCAGAGTTACCTGAACTTCCTCTTCCTGGGCCGGGCGATGATCCACCGCAAGGGGTTCGCCGCCGAACCGGCGTTCCAGGACGCTCACGGACGGCCGCTGATCGACGTGGCGGGCGGCCTGCACTACGACGGCAACAGTCAGGGTGGGATCAACGGTGGCGCGCTCACCGCCATCGCCCAGGACTGGACCCGCTCGGTGCTCGGCGTTCCGGCCATGAACTACTCCACGCTGCTGCAGCGCAGCGTGGACTTCGCCCCGTTCCAGCAGATCATGGACGGCTCCTACCCGGATCGCGCCGACCAACAGCTGATCTTCGCCCTGCTGCAGATGCTCTGGGACCGGTCGGAGGCGAACGGGTACGCCCAGCACATGACCGAACGGCCGCTGCCGCGCACCCCCGCACATCAGGTGCTCATGCACGTGGCCTTCGGCGACCAGCAGGTCTCCCCCGCCGCGGCCGAGGTCCAGGCGCGCACCATCGGCGCTCGACTGCACAGACCTGCCCTCGCCGCCGGCTGGTCGGCCGACGTGAAGCCCTACTGGGGCATCAGGCCGATCGCGAGGTACCCGTACACCGGCTCGGCGATCGTGATCTGGAACAGCGGCGCGGCGTACGCGCCACCGACGACGAACCTCGCCCCGGCCGGTCCCGAGTACGGCGACGACCCGCACGAGTTCCCGCGCGCCCAGCCCGGAGCGCAGCAACAGAAGGCGACGTTCCTGCTCACCGGCAAGGTCATCGACGTCTGCGCCGGTCGACCCTGCGCATGACTCGGGCCCGCCCGACGCGGCACGCGCCGCGTCGGGCGGTTCGCCGTCGACCGAGGTCTCGGCGCGCCCGGCCCTCGAGAGCCTCCATATCCCATTTCGGGAACTCCGGTTGCTCCGCTGCCCGCTGCCGGAGACCGCCGCTGACCTGCTCATCGCGTCGCCCTCGCCGGCCTGGGCCGTGCCCACCGGTGGGCCCCTCCCATCCGTAGCCGCGCTCGCAGTGGTCGGTGTACGTCGAGGCCTGTCAACCTTCGGGCCCCCTTCCGCGTCGTCTTCGGTGACAGCGCGGCGGGCGGGGAGGGAGCGGCAGGATGGGCGGTCACGGCGAGGGGGCGGCGGGTGGATGACGGCGGTTTTCGCGAGTTCGTCGAGGTGCGCTACGGCGATCTGCTGCGAACGGCGTACCTGTTGACCGGTAGCCGGGACACGGCGCAGGACCTGGTGCACGACGCCCTGCTCAAGGCGATGCGGCATTGGCGCACGGTCGATGACCCGATGGCGTACGTGCGCCGGTCGATGGTCAACGAGCGGACAAGTCGGTGGCGGCGATTCGGGATGCGCGAGCTGCTGACCGCGGCCGTGCCGGATCGGTCTCGCCCGGACTCCACCGAGGCGGTCGTTGTTCGGGACGAACTGCTGGCGGCTCTGGATCAGCTGCCCGCGCGGATGCGGGCGGTGCTGGTACTGCGGTATTGGGAGGACCTTTCCGAAGCTGAGGTCGCGGCGACGATGGGCTGCTCCGTCGGGACGGTGAAGAGCCAGGCCGCGCGTGGGCTGGCTCGGTTGCGTGCGGTGCTGCAGCCGGCCCCGGTTGCTCGGCCGGGGTTCGGTGGCGAGTTGATGGGGGATCGGGCATGAGCGTGGACGAACTGCGTACCGGGCTGGCACGGATCGCGGAATCGGTGGTGCCGGACGAAAATCCGTACGGCCGGTTGCTGCGTCACGCCCGACGGCGCAAGCGCCGCCGACTCGCCGGCCTGGGAGCGGCGGTGGCCGGCGTTATCGCCGCGGCGCTGCTCGGCCCGGTCACACTCGGTGCCGGATCGGGCGGCCAAGACCCGTCAGGCGATTGGGTGGCCACCGGCTATCCGATCACCTCGGACTGGGAGTGGCGGCTGATCAACTCACCGACGCGAGGGAGCCTGGCCGCAGACGGGGATCTCATCGAGGAGTTGACCAGGCTGTTCGACCGGAACCGCGCCGAGCTTCGGGTGTCCGAGTCACTGCCGCAGGTCAAGGTGCTCTACGCCGACGAGTCGGCCGGGTTCCGGCAGATACTGGTCGTCTATCACTCGGACACGGCCGCTGCTCTGGTCGACCAGAAGGTTCCGGCGGGCACCCCGCCTCAGCAGGCCCTGCGCAACCACACCGGCTTCGTCAACGGGCGGGTGAGCCCGTTCAGCGTGATCGATGCCGCGTACCTGCAGGGGCCGGAGGCACAGGCATTCCTGGGTCTCGCTCCGGCCGGCTGCATCGTCTCGGTGGCGGACGGAGCCGTCGTGGGCGCGGACGGAGCCGTACGCCGGCGGTGGGAACCGTCGCCGACGGGTGACTACGTCGTCCTGGATGCGTCGCGGGTTCGCGGGTGGTGGCGGGTCGAGTGTGAGGGGCAGGTCCGGGTGGAAGAGCCGGTGGGCGACCGCAGCGACGTCATCCGTGGCGAAGGTGGCCGGTACCAGCCGACCGAGCTGGCCGACGCCCTGCCTGCCGGAACTACCTCCAGAAGAATGGACGCGTGGCGGGCCGAGCGGTTTGGCGGCGTCTCCTACCGGACGCTGATGGACATGACCGGCCTGCCGTCCACCCCTGACCCCGTGGTCCGCTGGTCCGGACGCTTGGACGGCGAAGGCCATCCGGAGGCCGCCGTCGTCGGCCCGGCCTCGGGCACCGGCCCTCTCGTGCTGCACGTGGGAGCCCAGGGAAGCCTGCTGGCACTCGCCGGGCCCGGCAACATCGCTTCGGAGGACGCTGCGGGAGAAGACCTCTCCAGCGCCAAGGTCTCACTGGTCGCAACGGCGGTCGCAACCTCGGCGAAGTTGGCCGCGGTCCGGGTGCCGGCTGCCTCCGGCGGGCACGCCGTGTTGACGAATCGGCTGCTGGTCGTCCCACCACCCGGGGCGGCCCGCGTCGATGCCGTCGCCGCCGAAGCTCCTGGCGGGGTGCGGGCTTCGGCAGAGGTCCGAAGCGGTGCGGC
Organism: Micromonospora musae; assembly: GCF_003626635.1. Taxonomy (GTDB): domain Bacteria; phylum Actinomycetota; class Actinomycetes; order Mycobacteriales; family Micromonosporaceae; genus Micromonospora; species Micromonospora musae. The sequence goes on from NZ_RAZT01000001.1 coordinate 603,144, forward strand.
CGTACTCACGCTGGATGTCGGTGCGGAAGTCACCCTACGCGCGCTGGACCGCACCGGCGCACTCCTCGCGTCGGCACCTCTCCGGGAGCTGGCCCGCGGCGAGCGCATCTTCAACGAACCACTGGTCCACGCCTGGTAGCGACCTGCCGGCCCGGCCCCGCCTCTCGGTAGCCGGGCTGGCAGGTGTCCGCAGGCGACGCCGCCGCGACCCACGTCCCGTCCGGTCAGGTCGGCGAGGTGGGGCGTACCTCGGATCCGCCGCCTCCGGTCGGGTCGAGGAAGACGTAGCGGATCGTCGGGAAGAGCTCAAGGAGGCGCCGCTCGGCCTCGTCGGCGGCGACCTCGACGTCGGTGCTGCTCGCCGTCGAGACGAAGTCGACCTTCGCGGCGACGAGAATGCTCTCCGGGCCGAGGTGGAGGGTGAGCAGCTCGTGCACGCGCTCCACGGCGGGCACGGCGAGCAGCTCGTGCCGGATCCTGGCCCGTCCACGCGCCGGCACCGAGCGGCCGATCAGCAGGGTGATGTTGCTGTAGCCCAGGATCCCGGCGACGCAGATGAGCAGCACGCCGATGGCTATCGACGCGAGGCCGTCCCAGAGCGGATCACCGGTCAGGTGGGTGAGGCCCACTCCGGCGGCCGCCAGCGCGAGGCCGACCAGGGCTGCGGAGTCCTCGAAGAAGACGGCCCTGGTCGGGGTGTCGGAGCCCTGCCGCACCAGCAGGAGCGGGTGGACGACGAAGCGCCGGGCCCGGGCCCGGATCTGGCGGACCGACCGGGCCAGCGAGATGGACTCGAGCACGGCGGCGACGGCGAGCACGAGGTACGCGAGGAGCTGTTGCTGTTGCCGGTCGGGGGACCGGATCGCCTCGACGCCCTCGTCGATCGAGAGGCCGCCGCCGATCAGGAAGGTGGCGACGGCGGCGAGCAGCGCCCAGACGTACGTCTCCCGGCTGTGCCCGAACGGCCGCTCCTCGGTGGGTGGCCGGGCGCCGCGGCGTAGGCCGACGAAGAGCAGCACCTCGGTGGCGGTGTCGGCCAGCGAGTGCATGGCCTCGGCCAGCATCGCCGCCGAACCGGAGACGAACCCCACGATGCCCTTCGCCACCGCCACACCGAGGTTGACCAGGCCGGCCAGCACGACGGTGCGGAGATTCCCTCCGGATTCTGGCGATTCGGGCATGCCCGCAGCTTATTGCCCGACGAGTGGCCGGATCGGACAGTCGGTCAGACCCGGGGACGGCGTGGCGGCCGGGCGCGTGCGCGCCCGGCCGCCACGGGCTGTCAGGTCAGCTCTGACCTCCCAGGTACATCGCGTTGAAGAGCAGGCGGTAGGTGCCGTGCGACTGCGCCCGGTGCTGCGGCTTGAAGCCGATCATCACCACCTGGCCGTCGCCCACCTTGGCCGTCACGACGGCGGCCTTCCCGCCGATGACGTCCTCACCGAGGAGGAAACCGCTCTTGAGCAGGTTCGACTCCGGCCAGGTGGCCGCCACCGAGACGCCCTTCGCGCCCTCCTCGACCTCGAACGCGGGGCCGTCCGCGACGAACGCCGCCGTGTTCGAACCGAATCCGGAGCCGACCGGGTCGCTGCCGTCGACGTTCAGGTTCAGCACCGAACCGGGGATGTTGTACTGGGTCTCCTCCACCCCCTGCGTGACGTCCCTGACCGGCACGTCGAACGCCTCGATCGGCAGCTGGGCGGCCCGGTTCAAGGTCACCACGGTGCCGCCGGCCTCGACGAACGCCTTCAGGTTGGCCACGCCGGCGTCGGTCATCCCGCCGGTGTACTCCGCGGGCAGGGAGCCCGCGGCCCGGCCGTTGCGCATCGAGTTGTACGTGGCGTCGGGCAGCACGATGGTGTCGAACTTCGCCCGCAGGTCACCGGCGCGGACCGTCGCGTTCGTCAACTTCTCGTACCCGAACCCGAACTGCTCCAGGATGAGCCGGGTCCAACCCTCGTCGTAGTTGTTGTACCCGTCGTACAGGCCGACCCGCGGCGCGGCGATCTTGGTCACCTTCTTCGGCTTCGCGTCCACCGCCGCGATGCTCAGGCCCAACCTGGTGGCCAGCTCGGTCACCCGCGTGTCGGTGCCCGCCCCGGGCGTGACCAGGAAGGTCCCGGCCGGCAGCTTGCCGGTTCGGGTCTTCACCTCGCCGTCGCTACGGGAGACCTTGTCCCCGGCGGCGAGCAGCGCGTTCACCGCGGTCGCGCTGTCGTTGACCCGGGGGTCGAGGGCGTACGCGTGCTTCGGCGCGCCGGCGACCACACCCGCCGGCACGGTCGGCCAGTCGACGTCGACGGTGCTGGCGCGCACCTTCTCGTCGAGCTTGTCGACGGTCACGCCCATCTGGAACGACAGGGTGTAGCCGGTGATGTCGTACGGCGGCTCCAGCGGGCCTCCGGGGTAGAGCCGCCGGTCCGGGTACTTCTGCGCGTTGAGCAGGTCGAGGACCGCCGCCCGGTAGGGCTGGGCCTCACGCACCAGGTAGCTGCCGGCCGGGTAGGTGCGCTCCCCCACGACGAACGAGTCCGTGGCGCGTTCGACCCGGACGTTGTTCCACCGCAGCTTGTCCACCAGCTTCGTGGCGGTCGGGAAGTCGGCCTGGTCGGCGGGGATCACGTAGGTGGTCTTGGCGCCGTTCTTGGCACCGTCCCGGGCCATCTTCGCCACGCCGGCGAGCAGGGCCTCCCGGTCGTCGCTGGCGACCCGCAGCATCGCCCACGACGCCGTCTTGATGTATTCGCAGCTCTGCGACAGGTGCCACTCCCCACCCTTCCAGGGGCTGGGGTAGAAGACCGACGGTTCGCTGGTCGAGGTGCCGTCGGCGAACGTCTTCGGGAAGCTCGCCGGGTCGTAGTAGCGCGGCGTCGCCGAGGCGTGCGCCGTCTCGGTCAGGATGCCGATCTGGTTGTGGTAGTACGGCGCGGTGCGGGCGCCGCCGTTCCACCAGATGTCGTAGGACTGGCGGGCCAGCGCGCCGCCCTTGTCCTCGCGCTCCAGCCGCTGGCCCATCGCGTCACCGACGAGGTTGACGCCCCGGACCACCTGGGGGTGGATGTTCGGGTTCAGCGGGTCCTCGTAGGGCGGGATGCTGATCCGGGCGGGGAAGACCGCCGTCTGGTGCACGTTGTGCATGACCTGCGGGATCCACTCGTGGAAGAGCTGGCGACCGACGTTCTGGGTCTCCTGCAGGTTGAACATGTACCAGTCACGGTTGTTGTCGTGGCCGGCGTACTTCTGGTACAGCTCCGGATAGCCGGCGTCCTGGTACGGGCCGCCGAGGTTCTTGCGGTACCACTCGGCGACCTTCGTCCCGCCGTCCGGGTTGACGTTCGGCACCAGCAGGGTGACGACGTTGTCCCGGATCGCCTGGGCCTCGGGGGTCTCGCTGGTGACCAGGTCGTACGCGAACTGCGGCGCGGTCTGGTGTCCCGCCACCTCGGTGGAGTGGATGCCGAAGTCGACCCAGGCGACGGCCTTGCCGGTCTTCGCCAGGTCACGCGCGTCCTTCTCGGAGAGCTTGTCGCCCTGGGAGAGCCGTACGGAGGTCTCCCGGTAACGCTCGAGGTTCTCGTCCTTGAGGTTCTTCTCGGAGGAGACGATGGCCATCAACTGCGGCCGACCCTCGCTGGTCTTGCCGATCTCGACCAGCTTCATCCGGTCGCTGGCCTTGTCGAGCTTCCGGTAGTAGTCGGCGATCTGCTCGTAGGTGGCGAGCTTGAAGTCGGCGCAGGGCACCCAGCCGAGCACTGCTTCCGGTTTCGGTACCCGTTTGTCGGCGGTGGCCACGGATCCGGACGTCAGCACCGGCGCACCGATCATCGCCAGTACGCACGCGACCGGAACCGCGGTACGAGACAGTCTTCGTTTCACCAGACATCCCTTCACGTTGAACGACGAAAAAGGGACCGAGAGGGCGGCCGCGCCACATCGGACTCGATCGATTCAACAAGCTTCGATCGATTTGAGGAACGGCCGGGCCCGCACTAGAGCAAATCTTGAGCCTCGCCGGAGCGGCACCCGGGCCGCCCGGGCGGCGATATCCGGTGGAGTGTGCGGATTCCGCGCCGACGATTCGACGGGAACGGTCGATCAGGGAGGAACTATTCCCAGGGGAGCTTGCGCAGGGCGAGTTCGGCCAGGCGTCGCAGCTCGGTGCGGCCGGCGCCGGAGGCGGCCTGGACCGCGAAGCCCTGGGAGAGGGCGATGACGTAGGCCGCGGCGTCACGTGGCTCGACGGCCGGCGGGAGGTCGCCGGCGGCCCGGGCGCGGGCGAAGCGTTCGGTGAGCAGCTCTTCGGCGCTGCGCCGGCGGGCGGTGAGGTCGGCCTTGGCCTCGGCGGCGGTGTCGCCGGCCACCAGCGCGCCCTGGACCAGCAGGCAGCCGGGTGGGGTGTCGGTTCCGGTGGTGGCGTCGGCGGCCCCGAGCAGCCAGCGTCGCGCGACCTCCCGGGCCGTGTCGGCCTCGATCGCCTCGGCGCCGTAGCCGAAGACGGTGCTGCTGTAGTGGTCGACGACCTGCTTGAACAGGCCTGCCTTGGAGCCGAAGGCGGCGTAGATGCTGCCGGGCTTGAGGTTGGTGGCGGTCGACAGATCGGCCATGGTGGCGCCCTCGTAGCCCTTGGTCCAGAAGACGTGCAGCGCCGACTCCAGAACGCGCCCGGTGTCGAACTCGCGTGGCCTGCCCATCGCCATGGTGACCTCCCACACTTTTTGGTCGCTCATTCAAGATATCACTTGGCCGTCCCGACCTCGCATGACATCTTGAATGGGCATTCAACAAAGATGGAGGCAAGTATGACGACGAAGACTCTGGCCGGGAAGGTCGCGATCGTCACCGGCGGCTCCCGCGGCATCGGTGCGGGCATCGCCCAGCGGCTCGCGGCGGCGGGCGCGACGGTCGCGATCACCTACAACTCCTCCGCCGAGCGGGCCGAGACGGTGACGAAGTCGATCGGCGAGGCCGGCGGCACGGCGGTGGCGTTGCGGGTCGACGCCGCCGACCGGGAGGCCGTGCGTGCCGGCGTCGCGGAGGTGGTGGAACGCTTCGGTCGGCTGGACATCCTCGTCAACAACGCCGGCGTCACCGTCGTCGGCCCCGTCGAATCGATCAGCGAAGCCGACTACGACCGCAACCTCGCCGTCAACCTCACGGCCGTCTTCATGGCGAGTCAGGAGGCGCTGCGGCACCTCGGCGACGGCGGGCGCATCATCACGATCGGCAGCATCAACGCCGACCGGATCCACTTCGGCGGCGGCAGTGTCTACGCCCTGACCAAGGCCGGTGTGGCCGGTCTGACGCGGGCGCTCGCCCGGGAGGTCAGTGGCCGGGGCATCACCGTGAACACGGTGCAGCCGGGCCCGGTCGACACCGACATGAACCCGGCCGACAGCCCGTTCGCCGAGATCACCCGACCGCACATCGCGGTCGGCCGTTACGGCACCGCGGGCGAGGTGGGCAGCCTCGTCACCTACCTCGCCGGTCCGGACGCCGCCTACATCAGCGGGGCCACGATCAACGTCGACGGCGGCTTCGCCGCCTGAGGAGAGCCGGCCGCCGCGAGCACCGACGGTGCGGGTGCAGGGCGGGAACGCCTCCCGCCCTGCACGCGCGTCACTGGGTCAGTTCGGCGACCTGTTCGGCCGTCAACCGGGGAGCGTCGGCAGCTCGCGTGCGCAGCGCCGCGGGAGACGGGTCGGCGGGGCGGCGCAGGTGCCAGTCCGTCGTGGCCTGGTAGGCGGCGACCACCGACAGGAGCCGGTCCTCGCCGTACGGGAGGCCACCGAGGATGGTGCCCATCGGCACTCCCGCGGCGGTGAACCCGATGGGGAAGGCGATCTCCGGCAGACCCAGGATGTCGAAGGGCACCGGGTCGGTCTGCACGACGACGTCACACCCGTCGAAGAGCTCGTGCAGGACCCGTTCCATCAACAGCAGCCTGGCCCGTTGCCCGGTGATGAACTCGTTGCCGCCCATCAACGCGCCCTGCAACCAGCTGGTCACCGACACACCGAAACCGCGCAGGTCGCTGCGCAGGTACGGCATGAACGGCTCGCTGCGCTCGGGCAGGCGCACGTTGTTGAAGGTGCCTCCGGTCAGCTGGCTCCACCCCTCGGGCAGAGCCACGTCGACCAGCGTGACACCGGGGATCGCGGCGAGCTGCGTCAGGTACACCTGCCGGGCCAGCGCGGTGGCCGAGGTGCCGTCCGCGAATCCGGGCAGCACGCCGACGCGGGTGTCCCAGCGCAGCCTGACCCGGTTACGCCGGTACACGGGAGTGGCCGCGTCGATCAGATCGGGCACCTCGGGCAGGCCCTGGCTGCGCGGGTCCGCCGGATCCTCGCCCGCCATCGCGGTCAGCATGATGGCGGCGTCCTTGGCGTCGCGGGCCAGCGGACCGGGATGGTCGCGGGTGTACGTGAGCGGAATGATGCCGGCCGCCGAGACCCGACCCATGGTCGGCTTCAGGCCGGTCAGGTTCTGCGCGTTCGACGGGGAGGTGATCGAGCCACCGGTCTGCGTGCCGATACCCGAGGTGGCCATCCGGCCGGCCACCGCCGTGGCGGTGCCGGTGGACGACCCGCCGGGGTCGACGTTGCGGTTGGCGGGCGCCCAGGCGTTCACCGTGGTGACCACGCCGGCCGGGGTGGTGGCCCGGGTGGTGGCCAGCGGCCCCATCTGGGTCTTGCCCAGCAGGATCGCGCCGCCCGCCTTCAACCGGGCCACCGCGGTGGCGTCGTAGGGCGGCACGAAGTTCTCGAAGAGGAAGGAGTTCGCGGTGGTGCGTACCCCTTCGGTGTAGTAGTTGTCCTTGATCGCCAGGGGGATGCCGTGCAGCGCGCCTCGCCGGGGTCGCCGGGCCGCGTCCCGTGCCGCGGCGATCGCCGCGTCGGCGAGCACCACGTTGAACGCCTGGTAGACGCCGTCGTACGTGGAGATCCGTGCCAGCATGGCCTCGACCAGCCGCTGCGGCGTGAGCTTGCCGGCGCGGATGAGCCAGGCCGCTTCGGCGATGGTGAGTTCGGTCGGATCGGCGAGCGCCTCCGGCCGGGGCTTCGTGTAGGCGTTGGGCCGGTCCAGCGCGGGTTCCCGCTTGCCCGCAGGCGTGCCCGCCGTGGCGATCGCGGGGAGCGCGACGGTGGCGCCCGCGGCGGAGGCGGTCGCCAGTACGGCGGCGCGGGTCAGAAAGGCCCTACGGTCGATCGAACGGTCGAGTGGTTCGCCAGTCATGCCTTCCGCCATTCGGTGCTGTTCGCGGGGTAGAGGACCGGGGCGTGCTGCTGCGACAGCGCCTTGGCCACCTCGGGGTCGGTGGCGCCGGTCACGGGCAACTGGTACGCGGCGAGCGTCGCCACGGTGCCCCGCAGGAACGAGCGCAGCGACGCGAGTACGGAGTCCTGACCCGGCGAGCCGGTCTCCGGATCCGGGGTGCTACCCGGCGGAAGCTGGTCCAGGTCGATGCCGAGCGCGGCGAGCCGGGCCCGGATCAGGGTGTTCAGCTCGGCGTCCGTCGGTGGAGTAGGGGCCATGCGCTCTCCTCCAAGTGCTTCACGGGTGGGGGTGGCGTTGCGCGAAATGATCTGAACCTAGGCCCGACCCGATGATCTGAAAGCGCGGAGAGCATGGAAATTGAGCAATATTTGAGTCTGTCGTTCGGCGGCCCCCTCCCCCGCAGACGGAGGAGGGCCCGCTCCGCCCCGTGGGGTGGAACGGGCCCTCGCCCCGGCTTCGGTCAGGCGGTCGCCACACCGAAGACGTGGATGACGCCGCCGTTGGCGTTGGTCGGCAGCGTCAGGCTGGTCAGCTGCTTGCCCGGCTGCAGCTCGATGGGGGTCGTCGCGAAGACGTAGGTGCCCACCGGGTCGATGCCGTTGCCCAGCACGTCGCGGTACGCGGTGTGCACGGCCGTCAGGTTGCCGAAGGACGGCTGCTGGAAGCCGCCGCTCAACGTCCAGTCGCTGAAGCCGATCTCCGCCTGCTGGGTGGTGCCGTCGGCGTAGGTGAGCGTCACCGTGCCGCTCGCGTCGCCGAAGGCGGCGCTGCCGAGCACACTCAGCTTCGTGTCACCCTCGGCCGACGCGACGCGCAGCACCTGGTTGCCGCCGCCGACGAGGATGTTGTCGGGGTCGCCGGGGGCCACGTTCGGCCAGGTGAAGTCGAACCCGTTGACCGAGACGGTGGAGCCCGGCGTCACCCCGGCCGCCTCGAGCGCCTTGGCGGAGTAGCTCCAGCCGCCGGTGTCGAAGTTGGCCTGCGGGTTGGTGTCGTCGGCCGAGATCCCGTTGTTGTTCAAATTCCACAGCACGCTGTCGCGTACGGCGACCGTCACCGGGAGCGTCACGGTGGGCAGCGCCCGCCCGGACGAGGTGGCGGCGGTGACCGAAACGGTGTAGGCGCCGGGCTTCACGCCGGCGTCGGCCGAGACGGTCAGCGTGATGGCGGCGGAGCCGTCGCCGGAGAGTCGGAGTTCACCCGCGCCGGGGGTCACGGTCAGCCCGGCGGGCGCGGTGACGTGCCAGCGAACCTTCGCCGGGTCGTCGGTGAGCGCCTGCACCTTGTACGTCGTCTCCGCCTTGCTGCCCGGCTCCACCTTCATGGCCTGCGGGCTGACACCGGTCAGGTACGGCTGCCGGCCCTGACCGAACGACGGCGGCGTGTCGGCGGGCGAGCTGCCCCAGGATCGGTTCGGCTTGGCGCCGAGCGCGAAGTCCAGCTTGCCGCCCTTCTCGACGAGCGAGGCGGGGACCCAGGTCTTCGTCGACTTCTTGCCGTCGACCCGCAGCGACTGGATGTACAGGTTCTTCGCCGAGGCGTCGGGGGCGTTGACCGTGATACCCCGGCCGTGTCCGGTATCGATCACCGCGCGGGTGAAGAGCGGCGCGGAGAGCACCAGGTCGGCGCGGCTGGGGTTCTGCGGGTACAGGCCGAGCGCCGAGAAGACGTACCACGACGACATGGTGCCGGCGTCGTCGTTGCCGGGGATGCCGCCGGGGGTGTTGCCCCAGAGCTGGTCGAGCACCGCCCGGACCGTCTCCTGCGTCTTGTGCGGGACACCCAGGTAGTTGTAGACGTACGGCGCGTTCATGTCCGGCTCGTTGGTCGGGTCGTAGCGCGTGAGATCCCGGGCGGAGAAGTCGAAGCTGCCGTCCGGCGTACGGAAGAAGGCGTCGAGCCGCTGCTCCGCCGCCTTGTCACCGCCCATCGCACGGGCGAGACCGGCCACGTCGGAGTAGACCATCCAGGTGTAGCGGGCGCTGCTGCCCTCGACGAACCCGTTCTCGGTCGCCGGGCTGAAGGACCGCTCCGCCCACGCGCCATCGGCCTTGCGGGCGCGGGGGTACCCGCCCTGCGGGGTGGCCGTCAGGTCGAACACGTTGCTCCAGTTCCCCGAGCGGTCGAGGAAGGTCTTCTGGGTCGCGTGGTCACCGAGCCGCCCGGCCAGCTCAGCCAGGCCGAAGTCGGCGACGGCGTCCTCCATCGTCTCGGCCGTACCACCCCAGCAGGAGCAGCCGTCGGCCGGGACATAGCCGAGTTCGAGGTACTTGTCCAGGGCGGGACGCTGACCGACGCAGGCGACGTTGCAGCCGGCGCTGTCCGAGTCGTTCGCCGTCGGGACCGTCGCGGCGGTGATCAGCGAGCGGAGGGCGCCCTTGACGTCGAAGTCCCGGCCACCGAAGGCGTAGATGCCGGCGAGCGCCGGCGCCGCCGGGTCACCGGACATGACGCTCGTCTTCCCGCTGCCCAGCAGCCAGCGGTCCCACTCGCCGTCGCGCTGCGACGCGTAGTTGAACAGCGACTGCGCGAAGTCACTGCCGGCCTTCGGGTTGATCAGAGTCATCAGCTGCACCTGGGCGCGGTACACGTCCCAGCCGGAGAAGGTGCCGTACTGCGCCTTCTGGCCCTTGGCCAGCTGGTGGGGCTTGCCGTCGGCGCCGAGGTAGCGGCCGTCGACGTCGTTGGCGAGCGTGGGCTCAAGCATGGAGTGGTACAGCGCCGTGTAGAAGGTGCTGAGCTGGTCGGCGGTGCCACCACCGACCTTGATCTTGCTCAGTTCACGCTGCCACGCCTTGCTGGCGTCAGCGCGGACCGCCTCGAAGGTCTTCTGCTGCGGGTTCTCCGCCCGCAGGTTGGCCTCGGCATTGTCCAGGCTGACGTAGGAAACGGCGACCTTGACGCCGACCTGCTTCGTGCCGTCGGCGAAGGTGACGTAGGCGCCGGAGCCCTTACCCGCCACCGGGTAGCCGTTGTCGAAGCCGGTGCCGCCGGTGGCGGAGGAGCCGCCGGGCGTCACGGTGCCGTCCTGCCAGGTGCCGAAGCGGGCGAACGGCTGGTCGAAGTGCGCGGTGAAGTGCAGGGTGTAGAGACCCTTGCGGTTGTTCGGGCTCTGCGGGCCGCAGAAGTTCCCCGCGGTCACCGAGCCGGTGACCGTCCGGGCCTTCGCGTCCACCTGCACGGTGGCGTCGGTGCTGCCGGTCTCCGAGTTGGCGGTGCGGAACAGCATGCTGGCGGGCCGGTCGGCCGGGAACCCGAAGCGGCCCGTTCCGGTGCGCTCGGTGGTGGTGAGCTCCGCCGAGGCGCCGTTGGCGAGGCCCACCCGGTAGTAGCCGGCCCGAGCCGTCTCGTCGGCGTGCGAGAAGTCGCTCGCGTACTTCGCGTCGGAGGTGTCGGCCGTGGGTGAGGAGTCGACGTCACCCACGTACGGCATGATCGGGATGTCGCCGGCGCCGCCGTTGCAGCCGACGCCGTTGAGGTGGGTAAGGCTGAAGCCGCGGATCCGGGTCGCGCCGTACTCGTAGCCCCCCGGCGCGGGGGTGGAGACCTGGTTGCCCCGGGTGGTCTGCGGGCTCCAGGCCAGCATGCCGAAGGGGCGTACCGCCCCCGGGTAGGTGTTGCCGAGGTTCGTGGAGCCGATCAGCGGGTTGACGTAGGAGACGGGGTCGCTGACCAGTCGTGGGGCCGGGGCGGCCGAGGCGGGGGTGCCCGCGGCGGCGGTCGCGAGGGCGACCACGGCCGCGGTCGCTACTCCGGCGAGGGTTCGGCGCCGTGCGGTGTGCGCCGCACGCGCCAGTGGGTCTGACACAGTAGATGCCCTTCAGTTGACGGACCGTGTGCGCTGTGAGCACGGCGGATACGGCGCTCCTCCGGTGCTCCATCCACACCGGAGGGCCGTACCGCACCGTTCTGACAACGTTGTCGGAAGCCAACGAAGGATGTTCTGCCTTCACTCGAGGCGTGTCAAGATCTCGTGTGAAGGTCACCTGTCGGACCGGTTCGACCTCACCCGATCTGACAGGGGGCTCCGGTCACCGAAGAGGCGACCGGGATCGCCGAGACTCCGCTCACCCGCCGATCACCGGTGCCCTGCGGGCGTTGGCGGATCCGACCCTGTCGGCTGCGCCACCATCGGCTCCGCCACCGGAGGGTGCTCCTGGGTTGACCGCCCGCGCCGGGCCCGCACCATCTCCCGGAGCCGGTAGGACCAGGCGGCGAGCAGCAGCAGGAGCAGCCCCGCCCCGAGCGACCAGGCGATCACGTCGGCCGGGTTCCGCACGGCGGGCAGGGTGATCGCCAGCGCCACCGTGGAGACACCCGGAAAGATCAGGCCCATCGCCAGGGCCTGGGCGAAGTGGCCGTCGTGCTTGCGCTTCCAGTAGAAGGTCTCCCAACCGAAGACCCTCGCGTTGCCCGTGTACCGGGCGATGGCCGGGCCGAGGACCTGCTCGATGTACTCGCCCGCGATCCGGATGTCCCGGTACTGCGACACCACGTTGAGCCCCAACGCGGTGCTGAGCAGCGGGAGGAGCAGCAGCAGCCGAAGGTCGGCCCGCTCGACGAGGATGAAGCCGGCCAGCGCCGCGACGACCGTGAGGTGCAGGCCGATCACGTTCTGGTTGTGGTTCGCCTTGCGCTCGATGGTGCTGCGGATCGCCGCGGCGTCGGCCAACGCGGCGGTCAACGCTCGGTTCTGCATCTCCTCGGTCATGGCGTCCCTTCGTACGCGGCCCCACTCCGGTCTACCAATCCCGATCAATACCCGGCGGCGTCGGCGCGCAGCAACGGCCGTGGCCGGCGCGGAAGGATCCGCGCCGGCCACGTCGGAGATGGTTCAGCTGGTGTACGCCTCCAACTCCCAGAGCGAGTGCCCCCACGGGGTGCCCCGGGCCGTGCCGTAGATCCGCAAATAGCGGCCGTTGGCGGCGAGTGCGGAGTGCTCGTCCACGCCACCGTCGGCAGCGGTCACGGTCTTCACGTCGACCCAGGTGGTGCCGTTGTTCGAGGTCTGGATGACGTACGAGCTGCTGTACGCCGCCTCCCAGGTCAGCTTGACCCGGCCGATCGCGGTCGGGCTGCCCAGGTCCACGCGGATCCACTGCGGATCCGAGAAGGCGCTCGACCAGCGGGTGGTGAGACTGCCGTCGACCGCCTGGGCGCCGGACATGCCGGCCCCCTCGTCGCTGGAGGTCGACGTCGGCTTGTTCAGCAGCAGATTGCCGCCCGGCGGACCGGTCGGGCCGCCGCTGTCGCCGTACACCTCGAACTCGAAGAGCGAGTAACCCCAGGCGGTGCCCCGCGTCGTGCCGGTGAGGCGGACGTACCGGCCGCTGCCGGTCAGCCCGGTCAGGTCGTCCACACCGCCGTCGCCGCCGGTCACCGTCCGGATCGTGGTGAAGTTGGCTCCGTCCGGTGAGGTCTGGATCTGGTACCCGCTGCCGTACGCCGCCTCCCAGGTCAGCTTGATCCGCTCGATGTCGTACGTCGCCCCCAGGTCCACGTCGATCCACTGCGGGTCGCCGAAGGCGCTGCCCCAGCGGGTGCCGAGCGCGCCGTCGAACGCGTTGGCGGCGACGAACGCCCCCTCGACGCTGGACGCCCGCGCCGGCTTACCCCGGGCCAGGTTGCCGCCCGGGTCCGGTCCCGGCCCGGAGCCGGTGGAGAGGGTGAACTCGTCGACGTCGAAGTACGGCCCGGTGCCCTTGAAGACGAGGTAGAGCGTGCGGGCGCCGGTCGGGGCGGTGACCGCGCCGGTTACCGTGGCGAAGGTGGCGTACCCGCCGGTGGGTACCACCGTCGCCTGACCGACCAGCGGACCGGTGGGCGAGTCGACGCGCAGCTCCAGCGTTCCACCGCCGCCGGGCGGGGCGCCGACCCGGGCACTGAACGACTGGACGCCGGCCAGGTTGTACGGGTGGAACGAGATCCAGTCGTTGTTGTCGACGTAGCCGATCGCGGCCCCGCCGTGCGCGCTGCCCGGGTTGACGACCTGGACGCCCGAGGAGTCGCCGAAGTGCTCGGCCTGGCGGACCCGCGGTTGCAGAACGGCCTGGGCGTGCGTGGTGAGCGGCGGCTGGCCGCCCCCACCCAGATCCGTGTACTCGGCGTCGATGATGCCGAAGATGTTCGCCGCGGTGCCGTGCTCGCCGTCGACCGAGGTCTGGATGACCCCGGAGCAGCCCTGCACGCTGCTGAGCTGGTGGCCGTGCGAGTCGTGGCCGAGGACGTAGTTCACCTTCACCCGGGCGCAGTTGATCGGGCCGTCCTGGGCGTCGGTGACGGTGACGGTGAACGGCACCGCGTCGCCGAAGTTGAACGTCTGCCCGTTCGACGGGGTGTTCACGGTGACCACCGGGGCGCTGTTGCCGACCGTGATGACGGTGCTCGCGGTGCCGACCTTGCCGGTGCTGTCCCGGACGGTCAGGGTCGGCGTGCGGGTTCCGCTGGTGGTGTAGGTGAAGCTCGGGTTCGCCGCTGTCGAGTCGGTGCTGCCGTTGTTGTCGAAGTCCCAGGCGTAGGTGAACGGGTCACCGTCCGGGTCGAGGGTGCCGGCCGAGGAGAACTGGACGGTCAGCGGTGCGACGCCGCTGGTCGGGTTGGCCGAGACGACCGCGCGGGGTGCGCGTCCCTCGCGGGCGTACTCGATGCGGTAGAGCGCCGAGTTCGCGTCGCCGTTGAACCAGCCGGTGCCGTAGTCGAGGACGTAGAGCGCGCCGTCGGGGCCGAACTCCATGTCCATGACCTGGGTACCGGTCCACGGAAACGGGTTGATCTTCAACGGCTGGCCGGCGCTGTCGAGCTTGATGTTCTTGATCCAGCGGCGGCCGAACTCGCCGGCGAAGTAGGTGCCGTCGAAGTACTCCGGGAACGCCACGTCGGAGGTGCTGGCCGGGTCGTACCGGTAGACCGGGCCGCCCATCGGGGACAGCCCCCCACCGGTGAACTCCGGCGGTGAACCGGAGCCGCCGTACGGCAGCCAGGCCGAAACGGCCGGCGGCAGCTGCGTGATGCCGGTGTTGTTCGGCGAGTTGTTCACCGGCCCGGCGGCGCAGGCGAACTTCGGCCCGGACGGGCCGGAGGGGAAGGTGTAGTCGTTGTAGGCGTCGTTGCGGGCCGTGCAGTACGGCCAGCCGTAGAAGCCGGGCTGGGTGATGCGGGCGAACTCCACGTTCCCGGCCGGTCCCCGGTTCGGGTCGGCGGTGCCCGCGTCCGGACCGTAGTCGCCGAGGTAGACGATGCCGGTGGCCTTGTCCACGCTCATCCGGAACGGGTTGCGGAAGCCCATGGCGTAGATTTCGGGGCGGGTCCGCGCGGTGCCCGGGGCGAACATGTTGCCGGCGGGGATGGTGTAGCCGCCCGCCGCGCTCGGCCTGATCCGGAGCACCTTGCCGCGCAGGTCGTTGCTGTTCGCCGAGGTGCGCTGGGCGTCGAAGGCCGGGTTGCGGCCGGACCGCTCGTCGATCGGGGTGAACCCGCTCGACTCGAACGGATTGGTGTCGTCGCCGGTGGAGAGGTACAGGTTGCCGGCGGCGTCGAAGTCCATGTCCCCGCCGACGTGACAGCACATGCCCCGGCTGGTGGGGACGTCGAGGATGAGCGTCTCGCTGGCCAGGTTGATGGTGTTGTCCGGGTTCACGGTGAAGCGGGAGAGTCGGTTGACGCCGTCCCAGCGGGCGAAGTCCGCCGGGGTGCCGGTGGCCGGAGCGCCGCCGCCAGGGGTGTCCAGCGGGGGCGCGTAGTAGGCGTACACCCAGCGGTTGGTGGCGAAGTTCGGGTCGGCCTTGATGCCCTGCAGGCCCTCCTCGTCGCCGGTGTAGACCGGAAGGGTGGCGGCGACCTTGGTGTTGCCGGCCGCGTCGGTGTGCCGGATCACGCCGCTGCGGGCGGTGTGCAGCACGCCCCGGTCGGGCAGGACGGTGAGGCTCATCGGCTCGCCGGTCTCGGCCACGCCCTTGGCCAGCTCCACCTGCTGGAAGTTGGTGTCGACGGTGCCGCCGCAGTCGGCCTCGGTCTCGCCGGCGGCGGTCCGGATGCCGCCGAGCAGGTGTTGCCGGAAGTTCGGGTCGGTGTACGACTCGTCGGTGTGGCCCATGCCGGTGTACCAGGCGCGGCCGCCGGAGTAGTTCTGGCACCAGGAGATGGGGTGGTCGTAGCCCATGCTGCCGCCGGTGTAGGTGCTCTCGTCCAGCGTGGCGAGCACGTGCACGCTGCCCCGGGGGTTGGTGCGGTAGTTGTACCACTCGTCGAGCCGGCTCCACCGCTGCGGCAGCGTCTCGGTGGAGGGGTGCACGTGGTCGGCGACCTTGACGGTGGCGGTCTGGTTGGCCGGGTGGGAGGCGAAGTACGCCCCGACCAGCCCGCCGTACCAGGGCCACTCGTACTCGGTGTCGGAGGCGGCGTGCACGCCGACGTAGCCGCCGCCGCCCTGGATGTAGCGCTCGAACGCGGCTTGCTGGGCGGCGTTGAGTACGTCACCGGTGGTGGAGAGCCAGATCACGGCGGCGAACCGGTCCAGGTTGGCGTCGGTGAACTGCGCGGCGTCCTCGGTGGTCTCCACGGTGAACCCGTTGGCGGCGCCGAGCTGCTGGATGGCGGCGATGCCGGGGCCGATGGAGCCGTGCCGGAATCCGGCGGTCTTGCTGAACACCAGCACGGTGAAGGGTGCGGCGCTGGCTGCGGGCGGAAGGGCGGTGATGCCGCCGAGCACGAGGATCGCGCTCAGCGCGGCACCGAGCCACGCTCTCAGGGGTCTGCGCACGGTGGGTCCTTTCGCGCGGTGGGGACGGCGTGCGCCGATCACGCCTCGGTGGTGTGGAGGGGGTGATGGTCGGGGCCTTGATTGCCGCTCGCCCGGCGCGCCGACGCCACTACGAGCCTGAGACATTTAGCTGCATCGTTGCGATACGCGTGGCGAGCGTCAAGCGGTCTATCGCCATTTGTGAGAGCGCTTTCTCCGCAGTTCAGGGACGACCGTCGAGCGCGAGCTCAAACACGGGTGAGAAGAAGGGAACGACGATGTCTAGACTTCGCGTCGTGACAGGCATCGGCGCCGATGAGCGCGTTCGCGAGGCGTGGATGCGGGTCGAGGGTGGGCTCGGTCGCGTCCTGCCGGCTTCCCTACCGCAGCTTGCGGCACCGGCCGAGCTGCCGGCGATCGACGCGGTGGAGGTCGCCTTGGCCGTGTCGCTGCCGGAGGATTTCCGCGCCAGTCTCCGCATCCACGACGGAACGGGGTGGCCCCACTCCGGCTCCGGCCAGCCGAGCCCGGTACCGCTGGATCACCTCTACGACACCGACCAGATCATCAAGGCGACCCGGATGTGGCGCGACGGCTATCATCCGGAGCCGGATTGGGACGACCCGCAGGTCTGGGCGCACCTGGTCGACAAGGGGACGCTCCTTCTGAACGGGCCGGTGCGGCCGGTCGTGGGTGCGCCGGGCGCGGTGGTGGTGGGCGACATGAACGGCGACGTGCACTGGCTGCTCGACCTTGATCCAGCGCCGGGAGGCACGCCCGGACAGGTGGTTCGGGTCGATATCGAATGCGCCTCGTGGGACGTGCTGGCGCCGTCCTGGACTCAGCTGCTCGTGCGCTACGCCGAGGATCTCGAGCTGTTCGCCGCCGATCCCGACAGCTCGACGTTGACGATCGATCAGGACCTCGGACCGGAGTGCGAATGGGGCGTGTCGCTCGACCTCGGGGGTACGCGTCCCGCCTGGCTCCGGGACGTCCAGGCCCGCGATCCGCACCAGTGACGGCCCGCGCCCGCGGCCGTCGACCGCGCTAGCCGAGGTACTGCCGGTGTTCGTGGTCGCCGGCGACGACGATGCCCCGCTCCAGGTCGCCCTGCCGCAGGTCGAGGCGGCGCGGGCCGGTCCGGCGGACGAGTTCGGCGAGCGCCGGGAGGTCGACGGTCGGCGCGGCTCGATCAGCTGCGCGCACGCCGACGACCAGATCGTCGCGGCTCTGCCACCGGCCAGCCTGCCGCACCGGTGAGGTGGGCCAGTACCCGTCCGGGGCGAGCCGGGTTCCCGCGACAGGGACAGCTGCCGGCACCGGCACGGGGCCGGCTCGCGTCGCCGCGGGCGTTGTCGCCCTGGCGAGCGCCGTGCGTGGACGCGGCACCACCAGCACGATCACGCCGAGCAGGGCCAGGGCGGCCACGGCGTCGAGCCAGTAGTGGTTCCCGGTGAGGACCACGATGCTGAGGGTGAGCAGCGGGTGCAGCAGCCAGAGCCAGCACCACCGGCTGCGGCCGGCGGCGATCAGGACGATGGCGACCACCGTGGCCCAGCCGACGTGCAGGGAGGGCATCGCGGCGTACTGGTTGGAGAGGGTGTCGGTGGCGGGGTCGCCGTAGGCGCGCGGCCCCACCAGCTGTCCGGTGTCCAGCACGCCGGTGGCGGAGAGCAGGCGCGGTGGGGCCATGGGTACGAGCGCCTGGATGGCGAACCCGACGGCGGTCAGCACCGCCAGGAGCGTCCGCGCCCACCGGTACAGGGCGGGGCGGAACAGGTACGTGAAGAGCAGCAGCGCCCCGGTGGCCGGGAAGTGCACCGAGGCGTAGTACCTGTTCGCCGCGCGGACCAGGCCGTCGTGCGGCAGGACGCCCTGCTGCAACGTCGCCTCGTCCGGCAGCGCCAGCGTGCGCTCCAGCGCCCAGATGTGCGTGGCGTTGTCGTACGCGGTGGACAGGTCGCCCACGACGAAGAGCCGGCCGATCTTGTACGCCAGGAAGAGCGCGGCCACGAGCAGCAGTTCCCGGAGGGGGTGCGGGCGCTTCCCGCGGTCGTCGGCACCCACAGCTTTCCTTTCGCGCGACGAGGTTCGGGCGGGCGACAGGACTGGTTCGTCGCCTGCGAGCGGCGGCGGCCCTTCCACCGGCCGGCTGGTCAGGTGGGGGGACGCGCCCCGGAGGTCCGGCTCGAGGTCGAGCCGCAGGCGGAGTGGATCGATCAGAGCAGGCCGGGCCGCCTCCCGCCCGAGGTCAGGTGGGCGGTGCGGCACGGCCGAGGGGAAGGCCGTCGCGCAGCTGCGCGATGCTCATCCGGACCAGGTCGGGCAGGGCGTCGCCGGTGGCTCCCCCGGCCCAGCGGGTGACGACCGCGCGCATCGTGATCGCGGGGACGGCGGCCAGCAGGTGCGGGGCGAGGTCGCGCTCGACGTCGGCGCCGGTCCGCTCGGCGATCACCTCGGCGATCATTCGCTCGACGCGCCCGAGCACCGCCAGTTGCTGCGCCAACATCGCCGGATTCTCGGCGCAGGCGCGCGCCATGGCGTCGGCGTCGCGCTCCCGTTCACCGAGCAGTCCCATGATCATGTCGGGCAGGACGTGCGCGAAGGAGTCCCACACCGGTTCGCCGGCCGGTCGGGCGCGCAGTGCCTCGACGAACGTCTTCGCCCGCTGCAGGATCCCGTCGAGGATCGCCTCCTCGCGGCTCGCGAAGTAGTTGCGGAAGGTCCGGGGTGAGACGTCCACCGCCGCCGCGACCGCTTCGGCGGTGACCGCCTCGATGCCACGCTCCGTCATCAGCGACCACGCCGCATCGCTGAGCGCCGCGCGGGTCGCGCGCTTCTTCCGCTCACGAAGGCCAACGTCCGAGGTCACGGCACAACTATCCGCGCGCCCTTCCGGACCGGCAAAGTTTCCAAGTCGGAAAAATCGTGGAATGAGTCACATTCATGATCCGCTACGGAGAGCTACCAAACGCGGGGCTGACGCGGGTCGCCCGGCACCGTGCAGCGAGCGGAGCACCGCACGAACCGGGCGGCCGGCGGCCCTCATGCGCGCCGATGATCGACTCGGTTTCCTTGATGTCGGGGTGTCCCGGCCGTGTGATGACCCGACTTCAAGGAACCCGAGTCGATCACCGGGTGCGGCCGGGGTGGTTGGCGAACGATGCCCGGTTTGCGGCCCGCGCGGCCCTCGAATGGACGTTCGCGCGGATCGGGCTGGCACCCCCGGGGCAGAGCCCGGTCGCTGGCACCACCCGCCGCCCCTCCAGGCCCGCAAACCGGACACGGTGCGCTCATCGCCCTGCGCCCGCCGATGATCGATTCGGTTTCGGAGCGGGCCGGGCAGACGGGCCGGAGCGGGCCGGGCAGACGGGTGCCGGGCGGGGCCGGCACCCGTCACCGGCGTGGTGTCACAGCGGCTGCCACGGGAGACCCGCCGGCGAGACGGGACGAGTCAGGCCGGGGGACGCCAGTCCCGCCGGAACGGGACACTCGGAACTTCCGACGCGAAGTCACACCCTCGCCCGCGCTTCGGAGCGCTGCTCCCGCCCGATGGGCGAGGCAGATCGCCGACGGGCACCGGCGACCACCGCGGCGGCCGTCACGATGGTGAAGACCGCCACGCCGGCGAAGACCATCAGGGTCTGCCGATCGAGCTGGGTCACCGGAATGCCGCGCTTCGCCTGCCAGGTGAGCGCGGCGAAGACACCGGTGTAGGCGAGGCCGGCGATGCGGACGAGTCGGGCCCGGACCCGTTCGTCGCGGAGCCAACCGTGGCTGGTCGCGAGCACACCCAGGATCGCCGTCATGAGCAGCAGCACCTGGATCGCGTGCAGGCCGACGAAGTGCGGTACGCGCAGGTCCCCGCCGGTGGTGCTCCAGTTGGTGAGGAACATGCCGTTGCCGTCGGGGTCGCCGATGCCGTGGCCGCCGTTCATCGACACCGGATCGCCGTCGGCGTCGGTCACCGTGCGGGGTCCCGCGGAATTGCTGAGCCAGAGGGCCACCACCATGCTGGCGGCGGCGAGCCCGAGCCCGGCGCGGAGGGCACTGGTCATGGCGCGGTCGCCGGTGCGTTGGATCAGGACCAGGATCGCGATGACCAGGGTGATCAGCAGAAGCGGCGCGACGCCGAAGGAGAACACGGTACGCACGGTCTCCGCGACCGGCTCGGCGTTGTTGTTGAAATGGCTGATGGTGCCGTGCGCGGCGGCGAGGACGACGGCGCCGACGTCCAGCAGGCCGGCGACCGCGAAGATGGTGCCGAGCCACCAGCCGAGGCGTCGGCCCTTATGCAGCTTGCTGAGCAGCCACGCCAGGGTCAGTCCGTACACCCCCATGGCGAAGCCGAACTTCATCGGCTTCACCCAGACCGACTCCCCCAGCAGCAGGCGATCGTCGACGAACAACGCGGCGGCGGAGAAGAGCGTCAGGGTGAACATGAGCGTCGCGTTCACCACGAGCGGGCGGTGCCAGCCCCGCATCGCGCGGAGAGATGTGGCAAGGATGGTCATCGGCTTCCCCACGAGGATCGGCCGCTCCCAGCTCCGCTGGACGGCCTTGGACGATGACCATCAGCCTCATCGAGCGCGCGCCGGGCAACCATCCGATGCGCCCCCGGACCGGCCCGCCGGTCTACCCCCGACCGGCCCGCCGGTCTACCCCCGGCCGGGCCGGGGGCTAACCCCCGGCCCGGGGCGTTCAGCTGGGGCTATCCCCCGGCCATCGCGCCGAGCACGATGAACGGCTCCTCGCCGGCGACGACCCGCTCGGGCAGCGGCGTGTCGGGCGAGGAGTTGGAGAGGTCGTCCTCGCAGGCGTAGAAGCGGACGAACGGTCGGCGCTCGCCGCTGTGCCGGTCCCGGATGGTCCCGAGCAGCATCGGATACCGCGTCTCGAGAGCGTCCAGCACCCGTCGCGGGGTGACCGGACTGTCCTGCCCGGCCACCTCCAGTCTCACCTCTCCGGTGACGTGCGCCAGGGTCTTCAGATGGGCCGGGAGGACCACCCGGATCACGGCAGCACCTGGACTTCCACGGAGAGTACGGGCGGCAGGTCCCGGACGATCGGCGCCCAGCTGTCACCGCCGTCGGCCGAGTGGTAGACCTGACCACCGGAGGTGCCGAAGTAGATCCCGCACGGGTCGAGCGCGTCGACCGCCATCGCGTCACGCAGGACGTTGACGTAGCAGTCGGACTGGGGCAGGCCCCGGGTCAGCGGCTCCCACTCGTCGCCGCCGGTGCGGCTGCGGTAGACGCGCAGCTTCCCCTCCGGCGGGTAGTGCTCGGAGTCGCTCTTGATCGGCACCACGTAGATCGTCTCGGGTTCGTGCGCGTGTACAGCGATCGGGAAGCCGAAGTCCGACGGCAGGTTGCCGCTGACCTCGCGCCAGTTCGCACCGGCGTCGTCGCTCCGCATGACGTCCCAGTGCTTCTGCATGAACAGGGTGTCCGGACGGGACGGGTGCTGGGTGATGTGGTGCACGCAGTGGCCGACCTCGGCGTCGTCGTCGGGAATCTCCCCGGAGCGCAGGCCCTTGTTGATCGGCAGCCAGCTGACGCCACCGTCGTCGCTGCGGAACGCGCCGGCGGCCGAGATGGCGGTGTAGATCCGGCCCTGCTGCGCCGGGTCCAGGATGATCGTGTGCAGGCAGAGGCCGCCCGCGCCGGGCTGCCACGACGGCCCGGTCGGGTGCGTACGCAGGGCGGTGAGCTCCGTCCACTTCGCGCCGCCGTCGGTGGAGAGGTAGAGGGCCGCGTCCTCGGCGCCCGCGTAGACCGTGTCGGGGTCGTCGCGGGACGGCTCCAGGTGCCAGACGCGCTTGAACTCCCACGGGCGCGGGGTTCCGTCGTACCAGAGGTGTTCGCCGACGTCACCGTCGTAGGCGAAGTCGTTGCCGACCGTGGTCCAGCTCCTACCACCGTCGTCCGAACGCTGGATCAACTGCCCGAACCAGCCGCCGGACTGGGAGGCGTAGAGCCGGTCCGGGTCGGCCGGCGATCCGGTGAGGTGGTAGATCTCCCAGCCACCGAAGTGCGGCCCCTCGACCGTCCAGTCGCCGCGTCTGCCATTCGACGTCAGCACGAACGCACCCTTGCGTGTTCCCACCAGCACTCGTACGCCACTCATGCCGATTCCTTCCGCTCGGTTCGGCGGTGGCCTCGGGTGACACCCTCCACGACGCCGAAGACTCATCGGTCGATGTCAGTCGTACCCGGAGGGTACGACGAAACAGCGCCTTCGGGGTGCGACGGCGTGTCGGAGGGCTGGAACAGCGCCTGACCAGCGCGTCAGGCGGGGTGGGCGATCGCCTGCTCCAGGAGGTCGCGTAGCTCGCGCAGCTCTAGTGACACTCGGCGAGGGAACCCGGGTGGACGACGACCCGGCGGAGCCGGTCGGCCCAAGGGGCTTGCGTGAGCCAGGTCACTGGTCGGATCATCGGACGATGGCAGACATCGATGCTGATGGACGTGATTCACGTACGGCGGTGCCGGAGCAGCGACGCGACGGCCAGCCGGACGATCCGGCCCAGGTCGACGTCGACCAGGCACTTCTCGGCGGTGCCACGTACCGGGGCCTCGCCGAGCAGCGCCTCTCCCCCGCCGAGGAACGCTTCGAGAAGCGGCGGCGGACGTCGGGCCTGATCCTCGCGCCCGCACTGGCGTTGATCTTCCTCGCCCTGCCGCTCGACATTCCGCCCAGCCAGCAGACCCTGGCCGGAATCCTGATCGGCGTCATCGCCCTGTGGATCACCGAGGCGGTGCCGATCCCGGTCGGCGGTCTCATCGGCGTCGGCGTGATCGTGCTGATGGGCGTCGCCCCGGCCGGTGACGTGCTGGCGCCGTTCGGCTCGTCGACCGTCTTCACCTTCATCGGCGCGTTCATCCTCGCCCAGGCCATGCTCAAGCACGGCCTGGCGCAACGGTTCGCGTTCCGCGTCCTGTCGCTGCCCGGCGTGGGCAAGACGACCGGCCGGGTGGTCGTCGCCTTCGGCGTCATCACGTGCCTGCTGTCGGCGTTCGTGTCGAACACCGCGACCGTCGCGATGCTGCTCCCCACCGCGCTGGGCATCCTCGCCGTCATCGCCAAGCTGCTGCAGAGCCGCGGCCTGGCCAAGCCCGGCTGGGACCCGACCCGCCTGCGGATCGGCTTCGCGCTGATGCTGATGCTCGCCTACGGAGCCAGCGTCGGCGGCCTGCTCACCCCGGTGGGCACGCCCCCCAACCTGATCGGCCGCGCGCTCATCGAGGAGGCCACCGGCGAGCGGATCTCGTTCGCCGGCTGGATGGCCACGGCGTTCCCGATCTGCCTGGTCATGTTCGTGGCGCTGGCCACCATCCTGCTGCTGCTCAACAAGCCGGAGATCCGCCGGATCGAGGGGGTCGAGGAGTACGTCGCCGCCGAACGTGCCCGGCTGGGCAAGCTGTCCCGAGCCGAGAAGAACACCCTCATCGCCTTCACCGTGACGGTGACACTCTGGATCTTCCCGGGCGTCGTCGCGCTGATCGCGGGTACCGACTCCAGCGTCTACGAGACGGTCAGCGGCCGGCTCAACGAGGGTGTCGTCGCGGTGCTCGGTGCGTCCCTGCTCTTCCTGCTCCCCACCGACTGGCGCAACCGGGAGTACACCCTCAACTGGAGCGACGCCGCGCGGATCGACTGGGGCACCATCCTCCTCTTCGGCACCGGCATCATCTTCGGGGCGCTGCTCGACGACACCGGCCTCGCCGCGACCATCGGCAACGCCAGCTCCGACTGGCTCGGCCTGACCAGCGTCTTCGCGATCACCGCGTTCGCCGTGCTGCTGGCGATCGTCATCTCCGAGACGACCAGCAACACCGCCTCGGCGGCGGTCGTCGTACCGATCATCATCCCGGTCGCCGTCGCCGCGGGCGTGGACCCGTTCGTACCCGCCCTCGCGGCCACCTTCGCGGCCTCCTTCGGGTTCATGCTGCCGGTCTCCACACCGCAGAACGCGGTGGTCTACGGCTCCGGGACCGTACCGATCACCCGGATGATCCGATCCGGCGCCTCGTTCGACGTCATCGGGGCGATCGTCATCCTGCTGCTGCTACCCGTGATGCTCAGCCTGACCGGGGTCGGCCGATGAGTCACCGCATCGCCGTCATCCCGGGCGACGGCATCGGCACCGAGGTCATCTCGGCCACCCGCACCGTGCTCGACGCCGTCTGCAAACGGCACGCCATCGAGCTCGACTACGACGAGTACGACTGGTCGTGCGAGCGTTACCTGCGCACGGGCGCGATGATGCCGGCCGACGGGCTCGACGTGCTCCGGCCGTACGACGCGATCCTGCTCGGCGCGGTCGGCGCGCCCGGCGTACCCGACCACGTCTCGCTGTGGGGCCTGCTGATCCCGATCCGGCGGGCCTTCCGGCAGTACGTCAACCTGCGGCCGGTGCGGGTCTTCGACGGGGTCGACAGCCCGGTACGCGGCGCGCTGCCGGGCGAGGTCGACTTCGTGGTCGTACGCGAGAACGTGGAGGGCGAGTACAGCGAGATCGGCGGCCGGCTCGGCCGCGGCCACCCCGAGGAGTTGGCGGTGCAGGAGGCGGTATTCACCCGGGCGGGGGTCAGCCGGATCGCCGACTACGCCTTCGAGCTGGCCCGCACCCGCCGCGGGCACGTCACCTCGGCGACCAAGTCGAACGGCATCGTGCACACCATGCCGTTCTGGGACGAGGTGGTGGCCGAACGGGCCGCGGCCTTCCCGGACGTGCGATGGCGAAGTGAGCACATCGACGCGCTCGCCGCGAAGTTCGTGCTCCAGCCGGTGAGCTTCGACGTGGTGGTGGCCTCCAACCTCTTCGGCGACATCCTCAGCGACCTGGCCGCGGCGGTGGCCGGCTCGATCGGGATCGCCCCGTCGGCCAACCTCGACCCGACCCGGAGCTATCCGTCGATGTTCGAACCGGTCCACGGGTCCGCGCCGGACATCGCCGGCAAGGGGGTGGCCAACCCGCTCGGCGCGGTGTGGTCGGCGGCCCTGATGCTCGACCATCTCGGCCATACTCCGGCCGCGCAGGACCTGGTAGCCGCCATGGAGGCGACGCTGCGGGAACCGGGCACCCGGACCCGCGACCTCGGTGGCACCGCCGACACTCGGACGGTGACCGTCGCGCTCCTCGACCGGCTGGGGCCGGTCTCATGAGGCTCGCCCGAGCGAGCCGAGGCCAGGCGACGGTCCGGCGAGGCGGAGGATCCCTCGGCGCCTGAGCCAACTGAGGCCCCGATGAGGATCGCTCCTCGCCGGCTCTTGACATTGCTCCGGTGAACCGAGCAGCATCCCAACGCAACCCGCGTGCTAATACGTATTAGCCAGCAGGAGGATGCCCCGCCGTGCCGAGCGCACCACGTCGTGTCAGAGCACACGTCACCGTGCGCTCGTCCGGATGGACCGGTCGACCGTGGACGCCACCGGGACCACTCCACGCCGGCCGGCAGACCGCCTGGCCCGGTCTCACGCTCGTGACGCGACCCGCCGCGCTGAGACCGGTTCCGGCAACGGCCGAGGGGCCGCACCACACCGGGAAGCAGGTCGGCGCGGCCCTCCGGGGCCGACGCGCACGCGGTCCTGATCGGCGAGGACCGACGTTTCCCTGTGGTGAGTCACGCACGGCTCGTGCTGGCACGTCTCCGCACGGCGGGCGATCCAGAGAAGAGGACGAGACATGAGAAGACGTGCCCTGCTCGCCGCCGGTGTGGCCGGCGTGACCACCGCAGCCATCGGCCGACCCGCGTCGGCCGGGCCCGGTAGGCGGCAGCGAACGGTGGCCCTGGTGCCGCTGGACGACCGGCCGGTCAACACCTACTGCCCGGAGATGACCGCGGCGAGCGCAGGTGCCCAGGTGCGCCTGCCGCCCCGGGACCTGCTCGGTCGCTTCTTCGTCCCCGGCGACGGCGCTGCCATCGCCCGCTGGCTCACCGCCGTCGAGGGGGTCGACGGATACGTCGTCTCGGTCAGCATGCTCGCCTACGGCGGCCTGATCGCCTCCCGCACCGCCGGCCCGACCCTGGCCTCCGCCCTGGAGAACGTGGGCGCCATCCGCACGCTGCGCTCGACCCGGCCGGACGCCGTGATCGAGGTGCACGACACGATCCAGCGGCTGGCCATCACCAGCACCGGCACCGACCTGGACAACTACCGGACGCTTCTGGTCGATTGGGCGAAACTCTACGACCAGGTGGTCAACCTCGGGCAGGAGGAGCTGCGGGCCCAACTCGACGCCGTCCGGGCCCAGATCCCGGACCAGGTCGTCGAGGACTACTTGGCCGCGCGGGCGCGAAACCACCAGGTCAACCGGTTGATGGTCGAGTGGGTCGCGGACGGGACCATCACCCACCTCGTGCTCTCCGAGGACGACACCGCACCGGTCGGCCTGGCTCGGGCTGAGCGGGTCGAGCTGGAGGCCCTGGTGGAGCAGCTCGACGTGGGCGATCGGGTGGAGATCTTCCCCGGCGCCGACGAGGTCGACGCGCTGCTGGTCGCCCGGGTGCTCGCCGCCGGGACGGCGCCCACCTACCGGGTCCAGTACGCCGGCGTCTCGGTTGAGGAGTGGACCGCGCAGCTCGAGGGCATCCCGTTCGCGGAGAACATCCGGCGGCATGTGACCGCGGTGGGCGGGCGGGTCGTGACGGGCGACGCGGACATCGTGCTCGCCGTCAACACCCCCTCGGCGGCGGCCACACAACGGGCCGCCGACCTGGACGCCTTCGTCGACTCGATCGGCGGCCTGCTCTCCGCCGGGACCCCGGTGATCGTGGTGGACCCGCTGATCGTGAACAAGGCGGACCACGAACTGGTCACCCGGATGGAGGCCCGACTGGACCTCGCGGCGCTGCTGTCGTACTCGGGGTGGAACACCGGTGGCAACGCGCTCGGCCTGGCCCTCGGCCACGGCACCGCCCGGTGGGCCTACCTGCGCTCCTCGGGCAGTGGCTACGGCGTACCGGAGATGCGGGGGCCGGGGTTGGCGCACGCCGAGTACCTGCTCTACCGGTTCGTCAAGGACGACCCGTGGAAGAACGTGGTGCAGGTCGAGGCGTACGCGCACGCACGGGCACAGGGTTGGGACCCACTCGCCCTCACCGCCGAGCAGAAGACCTACTTCGACGGCTGGGTGCGCGAGCGGTTGGTCCCGCTGACCGAGCGCTACTTCGCCGACCACTTCGTCGGGCACCGCGTCGTGCTCGGCCGGCGGGGCAAGCGGGTGTTCACCGCGACCCTGGCCTGCTTCGAGTCGGCCCGGGTCAGGCTCCCGTGGGACCGGCTCTTCGAGGTGATCCTGGAGCCTCGGCTGCGGCTGTCGTGACCGGACGCCGGACGCGTCGGCGCGGCCGTCGACGCGTCCGGCTCGCCTGGTGCGACCCGGAGGGGCCCTCGGCCCGAGGAGCTACTGCTCGGCGCCGAGCGAAGAGCTCAACGAACCGGCGTCATCGTCGAGCTCGTCGGCGATCTCCCCCGGCGCTCGCATGCGCCACGCGTCGGTGACCAGTTCGCTGAGGCGCTCGACCGTCACCTGGTCCAGCCGCAGCATGACCAGCGGCAGGCCGTCGTAGGCGGGGGTGGTGAAGAAGCGCTCCGGCTCGCCGAGCAGGAGGGCCTGCTTCTCCGCCTCGTCGCCGACGTAGAGCACCGCGATGTCGCTGCGGATCAGGCGCGGCTTGCCCGGTCGCGGCTCGGGATAGGACCAGACGAAGCCCTTGTCGGCGACCCGAAAGTCGAAGCCGTCGCTGTCGATCTCGACGACGTGGGGCAGCGCGAGCGCCAGGTGACGTACGTCTTCGGCGTCAGCCACGGAGGTCTCGCTCGGATGTCCGCTCCCGCATCGGCACAGGCTAGCGCCCGGCGGTGACAATCCGGCGTGGGATCACGCGGGTCGGGTCGCCCGGCTGGCCGATTCCGGTACGGCGCAGGCGACGACGCCGAGGCGCGTACCGGTCGGCCGGTTGCGCCTCGGCGTCGGCGGGGTGCTCGCGGTGGGGCCGGCGGCACGTCTCTCGCGTGGTCGCCGGCCCCGCCGCCGGTGGTCAGCTACCCGGGCGGTAGACCCGCTCGATGTGGCCCTTGAGGTCCTGCGGATAGAAGTAGACCGGCCGCAGGTCGCCGCTCGCGTAACGGTCGACCTGGTCGTCGAAGTGCGGCGATTCGGGGTGGCCGCTCGCGCCGCCGGCCGTCACCGCCCAGGCGCGCAGCCTCCGGCCGAACTCCACCACGGCGACGAAGCTGTTGCCGCTGGTGCCGTAGTAGCGCTTCGTGCCCGGGTAGCGCCGCGCGCCGAACGAGGCGAGGGAGCCCCACTGCGCGGAGGTGAAGGGCACCGGGAAGCTCGGCTTGGTGTCGTCGAAGGTCTGGGTGATCGCGCCGTCGTTGCGCTGGAAGCGGTTGATCTGCCCCCAGGGCACCTGCCAGCTGCCGAAGTCCTGCGTGAGCCGCGCCGCGGCCTCCGTGAGCGCGGTGAGCCGCTGCGCGTCGGTGGCCCGCTCGGCCAGGTAGTCCCACATCGACATGCCCGCGTCCCGGGCGGCCTGGGACAGGGGGGCCCAGAGCGCCTCGCCCCAGAACACGGCCAGCGACGTCGCCGTCGACTCGGCGTCCCACCGGTAGTCCCAGCGGCGGAGCAGGTCGATCGGCTCGGCGAGGTCCGCCTTCTGCTGGTCGCCCTCGGGCAGCTTGTCCCAGGCCTCGACGAGCTGCGGCACGAGCCGGGCGAAGGCGGTGAGGTAGGTGTCGAAGGCCGCGTCGATCAGGCTCTGCGGGGTGAAGCGGCGTTGCGCGGTCAGCACCCGGATCGCCTGCGGCCCGCGCGGGTTCTCGCCGGCCTGGTCGAAGTAGCGCGGGTAGTCCTCCGGCTTCGGGCTGTACGGGCCCGCGGCAGTCCACGGCCAGTTGTTCGTGTTGAACGCCCAGCCGTTTCTCGGGTTCACCGCCTGCGGCAGGCTCTTGAGGCTGTGCAGTCCGCGCCAGTCGGTGGCCGGGTCGCTGCCGTCGACGGGTTTGCGGTAGTCGAAGCGGTCGTTGCGGACCGGCATGAACTGCGGCACCAGGAAGGCGATCTCGCCCTTCGAGTCGGCGAAGAGCGTGTTGTTCGAGCTGTTCGCCTTGTAGCCAGCCACCTGCATGAAGTCCGCGTAGTCGCGGGTCTTGGTGCGCAGGAAGCTCTGCAGCAGCGCCTCCACGGGCTTGTTCATCAACGCGAACGCGATCCACTTGCCGTCCGCCTCACGCACGATCGGCCCGTGGTGGGTGGCGAGGGTGGTGAAGGTGCGCTTCGCCCGCCCGCCGTCGGTCGTGCGGTACGACAGCGTGATGGTCTTCTTCGTGACCGGTCGCAGCGCGTCACCGTAGCGGTAGTAGTGGCGGCCGTCGGCCTTGGTCACGATCGTCTCGGCGAACTCGTCGACGTTGTCGACGCCGCTGGAGGTGTGCATCCAGCCGGTGTTCTCGTTGAAGCCCTGGTAGATGAAGAACTGCCCCCAGGTGGCCGCGCCGTAGGCGTCGAGCCCCTCATCGCTGGTCACGTGCTGCTCGGAGCGGAAGAAGAAGCTGGTGTGCGGGTTGATCAGGAGCAGCGCGTGGCCGTCGCGGGTGTGACTCGGTGCGATGGCCATGCCGTTGGATCCGGAGGGCTCGCGGAAGACCAGTCCGAGCTCCTCGTCGGTCATCTCGACCGACCGGTTGTCGTAGAAGGCTTCGAGCTGGCTGAGCGGAACCCGCTCGATGTCGCCGCCGATGCTGCCCTCGGAGAAGCTCAGCGGCATCCACGGCTCGAAGCGGGTGATCACGCGTGGCCGCACCTCGGGGTGCGTCGCGAGGTAGTAGTTCAGCCCGTCGGCCCAGGCCTGCATGAGCTTGCGCAGCCAGGCCGGGCTGTCCGCGTAGTACCGCTTCAGCACGCCCGGGTCGATGAAGAGCCGCTGGCGCAGGTCCTGCCAGATCGCGCTCTCGCCCTCGGACTCGGCGAGGCGGCCGAGGCTCACCAGGTAGTTGCGTTCGATCCGGTTGAAGTCGTCCTCGGCCTGGGCGTAGATCATCCCGAAGACCGCGTCGGCGTCGGTCCTGCCCACCACGTGCGGGATGCCCCAGTCGTCGCGGGTGATCGTCACGCGCGCCGCCTGCTTACGCCAGCGGGCCAGGTCGGACGTGTTCTGTTTGGGGGCGGCGACGGCGCCGCCGGACGGCAGGCCCGTCGCTACGGCCGCGGCTGCGGCGGCCAGTCCGGCTGCTCCGCCCAGCACCCGGCGTCGGCTGAGCCTTCCGTTCTGCACGTCGTTCATGAGCTGGTTCACTTTCTCCGTTCCGGGGGGTTGTGCACGGTTGTGGGCCGGGAGGTGGGCGTCGCCGCGGGCGCGGGCGACGCCCACCTCACGAGTTCAGCCCAGGCGTACGGCGGCGGAGTCCAGACCGCCTCGGACGCTTACCGCGTTCACCGTGACCGTGTCGCTGTCGGCCTTGGCGACGCGGAGGCGGACCTTCTGGTCGTCACCGCCGTCGAGGTAGAACTGCGGGGCGTCGCCGACCCGGCGGGCGCCCTCGACCGTGATGGTGTCCGGCGCGACGATCTTGATTTCCTTCGCCTGCTCCAGGGCGGTCGGGATGCGGCCGGTGTTCTTCACCGTCGCCGTGATCTCGTGCGTGGCCCCGTCGCTCTGCCCGCCCTTGAGCTTCTTGACCTGGACCCGGGTGAGGTCGAGCTGCGGCAGCGACTCGGTCAGGTAGAGGTTGAACCGGGCCTGGTTGGCGGCCCACTCGCCGATCAGGTCGTCCGACGGGTTCTGCGACCAGAACTTCGGGTTGATGCCGCCCACCTCGACGGCCCCGAGCGTCGGGTGCTGCGCCTTCGTCCAGGGCAGGAAGCACTTCGTCTTGCCGTTCTCGGCGCACCACCGCGACCGCTCCCAGTCGGCGTACCGGCCGTCCTTGTCGTAGTCGGTGAAGTCGCCACCGTTCCAGATCTCGTCGCCGTACCAGACCGCGCCGTACTGGAAGTAGCCGAAGTCCGGGCCGTGTCCGAAGAGCGCCTCCGGCTCACCGCCGTTGCGGGTGGCGTAGTCGATGTAGACGCTGCCGGCGTTGCGGTATCCGGTGAACGAGACGCCGGCCTTGTCGAAGTGCTCGTAGAGCTTGCGGTCGGGCGTGTACATGCACTCGACCGGGTCGCAGGTCGACGGGCCGCGCAGGTGCATCGGCACGCGGGTGTCCATGCTGTTCACCGCGGCGATGTTGGTGTGCGACATCAGCCAGGTGTAGACGTGCTTGGTCTCCGGCTCCGAGAGCGGGTACTCACCGGCGCCGCCCTGGGTCAGGTTGCGGCCCGTCGCGTCGTCCTCGGCCATCGGGTGCCAGTTGTAGGGGTAGTTGCGATGCAGGTCCAGGCCGCCGACGCCGTCTTCGTTGAGGCGGCCGTCGCCGTCGTTGTCGATGCCCTCGGAGAACATGAGGTAGTCGCCGTTGCCGGCGCCGACGCTCAGCATCGCGTTTCCGGCCGGGTCGCGTGCGTCGACGACGTGGGTGCCCTTGCCGATGCCCACGTACTGGCGCATCTGGCTCAGGTAGCCGTCGTCGTTGATGTCCTCGCCCGAGTCGTCGTCACGCTTGCCGTCACCGTCGTTGTCGTACGGGCGGACGGTCGACCGGTTGGTCTGGGCGGTGTAGAGGTACATGTCGTGGCCGTCGGGGTTGTTGACCGGACGGATGTAGACGGTCTTGTCGTCGAGCATCTTGTCGACGGTCCGGTCCTTGCCGGCCTTCGTGATGAGGTGGTGAGCCAACCACAGCGAACTCTCGGCCGACGAGGTCTCCCCGGAGTGCCGGTTGCCCTCGAAGTACGCGGCCGGCTTGTCGGTGTCCCGCCCGGTGGACTTGTCGGTGATGGTCAGCTGGTAGATCGGTTGACCGCTGTAGCTCTCTCCGACGATGTACAGGTCGACGATGTCGGGGCGCTCGTGGGCCCACTTCTTCAGCCACCACTGGATCTCGATGCCGGTGTGGAAGTGGTCGAAGTCCATCTGGCCCGGGTTCGTCGGCTGCACCTGGTCGTACTCGACGACCTTGAAGGTGCTCTCCCCGTCGCGTTGGCCGGCGATCGTGATGGTGGGGGTCGTCGGGGTGACGCTGCTGGGGAACGGCCCCGGGTCCTGCGCCTGCTGGAGGCCGACGGTGAAGGTGGGGGTGGCGGAGAGAGCGGCGTCGTCGAGCGAAGCGCCTCCGCCGGCACCCCAGAGCGGTGCCGTCCCGACGGCGAGGACACCCGCTGTCAGGACCGCCAACATGGCTGTAGGGCGCTTCTTCTTCGACGCGTGCGCGGGCACGACGTCGTGGTGGTCGGATTCCGGCTGATCAGACGAGCGGGGTGAAACTTCGGAGCCCAAGGCAAATCTCCCGGTGTCACGTCGGTTGCCCGTCGCCGACAGGCAGGGCAATTACTCTGCGTAATTGGGTGGCCACCCTGTGGGTACTCGAGTTGAGATCACCGTAATCGGCTGCACCATCGATGTAAATATCTAAATGCCTTTCGGTCCTTACGGCACGGCCGGTGGCGGGCCGGCTGTCACCGACCCGCCACCTGCTCCGCCGAGCCGTGTGCGCGCACTACAGAGCCGCGCAGTCACCACCCTTGGCGCCGTTGACCGTGTTGGGCGCGCCGAAGTCCTTGACCGCCGCGCTGTTGCCGGCGCAGCTCAGCGCTCCGTTGATCCGGCTACCGACCAGGACGGGCCCGTAGGCGCCGGCCAGCCGGGTGTACCGCTCGTTCGCGGTCACCTGGACGTTCTGCGCCAGGCTCACCGCACCGTTGAAGGTGCTACCGGCGATCGTCACGTCCCGGGTGGTGCCGGCGATCTGCGTCGAGCCGTTGACCTTGCTGCCGAAGATCTGCACCGCCTGCGCGCCGGTCGCCGCCAACGTGCCGGTGATCGTGCTGTCGCTGACCACCAGCGAAGCGCCGGGCCGCACCGAGACCGCACCGACCACCTGGGCGTTCTTCAGGCAGGTCACGCCCTCGCTGGCCACGACGCGGAACTGCGTGCCGGTCAGCGTCCTCGTGCAGTCGGGCGAGGAGCCCGGCAGCACGGTGGCCCGGTAGGAGCTCGGTTCGCCGACGTTGCCGGCCGGGTCGATGGCCCGGTGCTCGACGAGGTGCGTGCCGAACCCCGGCACGAACCCACCGCCGGGGTGGTCGTCCGGCAGCGTCTGCTCGAACGCGGCCTTCGACAGGCCGCCGGTACCGAGGTTGCCGTAGGTCAGCGCCTTGACATCGGTGCCGGAGTGGCGGAACTGGAACGGCGACTCGGGCATCGGCTTCTCGGGGAAGCCGAAGTAGTTGTACCAGCCGTCCTTGTCCAGCCGGAGCTGACCGACGACGTAACGCTGCTCGGCGTAGCCGCTCTGGTCGTCCCGCGGATCCAGGCGCATGTCCCACCCGTTGAAGTAGACCGGGTGCTCCAGGTTGCCGGCGAGCCGGGTCAGCGGCTGCGACAGCGTGCGGGGCGCCGTCGGGCGGGCGTTGTCGACGGTCCACTCGACCTGGTCGGAGACGCCACCCGGGTCGGCCGGGTCGGTCACCGTCGCGGTCAGCTTGTGGGTACCCGCGGCGAGCTTCAACGACCCGAGGTCGAGGTTGCGGCTGTTGTGCGGGTTCGACACCGGCTTGCCGTTCAGCGACCAGGCCACGTCGAGGATCCGGTCGTCGGGGTGGTTGGTCCGCACGTACACGACCTCGTCACCGGCGACCGGTTGGCTGTTCATGGTGTGGCTGGTGATGGTTGCGGCGGGCGACGACGGCGTCACCTTGGTCTCCCCCACCGTCCACTGCCGGGTCTGCACGAACCGCGGACCGTTGTAGCCGGAGTTCGTGGCCGTGTTGCCGGTGGACGGGTTGCGTACCCAGTCGGTGCCCTCCGGCCCCACCGGGTCGCGCACCTCGACGTGCACCACGGTCCCGGCCGGCAGGTTGAGCGAGCCGAGGTCGAGATCGCGGCTGTTCTTCGTGTCGAGTACGGTGCCCTCCGGGCCGCCCACGCGCCAGGTCACCTGCAGCTCGTGGTAGCGCGGCTGACCCGGCTCGACCCACAGCACGGCGTCGGAGGCGACGGTGCCGGTCGGCGTGTTCCGCACGTTCATCTGCCCGGAGTTACGCATCCCGGTCACCCGGGCGACCATGTGCTCCAGGCCGATCTGGTCGAAGTCGAACCCGATCCAGCGCATCATCGAGTGCTCGCTGGGCCGACGCTGCCCGCACGGGTAGCTGCCACCCCCCTCGTGCAGCCCGATCGTGCCGCCGGAGAGGCTCTCCTCGCCGACCCAGCGCCACCACTTGTGCTGGTCCTCGACCATCTTCTGCGGGTCGGTGTAGGTGCTGTGGTGGAAGCTGTTCGGCTCGCCGCCGGTGTAGCAGGGGCGGACCACGTCACGGGAGGAGTACGGGTACTCGTCGGCGAGCGTGCCGAGCGAGTGGCCGATCTCGTGCAGCGAGATCAGCGGGCCCTGTGGGGAGCCGCCCGAGGTCGTCGCGTTGGTGCCGCCGATCCCGCCGTACGTGAACGTGTTGAAGATCGCCAGCGTCTGCACGTTCTGCGAGGTGCGCGGAATGCCCAGCACCGGCGCCACGTAGTTGTCGAGGATCCGGTTGTGCGCCTGGTTGCCGGTCTCACAGGGGTTGACCCCGGCCGGGTAGTAGGCGGCGAAGTCCTGACAGTTCTCCGGCGCGCCGCCGTAGACGGTGCCCCGCGACAGCGGGTCGGCGCAGCCGTTCTGGTAGATCATCCGCAACGCGGTGTTCTTGGCGTTGATCGGACCCTCGCGCTCACCGGTGTCCCGGATCGTGCCGTCCGCATGGCGCACCCGACCGTCCGGATCGCACCGTACGCCGTAGTCGATCGAGGCGATCTCCACCGCGTACACGTTGATGTAGTCGCGGTAGGTGCGGAACGGCTCCGTGGCCCACATCACGGCCAGGTTGCGGTCCACGTCCTGGAGGAAGAGCTGCTGCTGGTCCCACTGGTAGCCGTCACCCATGATGATCAGATTCAGCCGCTCGGCCGCCGGGCCGGTGACCTGGATCGGGTGCACCTTCGGGTTCGGCAGCGGCATCGGCGGACCATCCGCCGGAGCGCCGCTCGCCGGGCCGACCCCGGTCAGCAGGCTGGCCACCAGGGCCACCGCCGCCAGGGTCGCAACCTTGAGTCTCACGAACTCCCACCTCACCTTCATCAGCCGGCATCACTCTCCGGCCACCAGAAGCTAGTGCGGGGTCCGCTCAGGAATCACCAGACAGCTGATGGAACTTCCGCAGCCATCGGCCGTTCAGCCGACGGGCCAAGGGGCCGAGGAGCCGACGTCACAGGTTTAGGTTGATCAACTTTGGGAATGTCTTCGGTACGGGTGGAGAACTCGCGCAGAGCACGGACCGGGAACGAAAGGCAGGTCACTCGATGATGAACTCGTCGCTGAGGCCGACCAGGCTCAGAACGGTGACAGTGATCCGGGACGGCCTGCGCACCACCAGCCCGCAACCCCTCGTGGCCGCCCGCTCGCGTACGGTCAGCAGCGCGGTGATTCCGGCGGCGCTGAAGAAGCTCACTCCGCTCAGGTCGAGCACCAGCACCGGCGGCGGCACACCGCTTAGAACCGTCATCGTGAAGTCGACAAGCAGCTCCACGGTGGCCATGTCGAGTGGTCCCCGGACCTCGACCACCGAATCCGGGCCCTCCGTGGTGAGCACGACGGAGAGAACAGATTCGTCGGTGGCGAGCGGCGGTGCCGGATGCGGCACCTGATGAACGGACATGAGTCTGCTCCTCGGTGAGGATCTCCGGACCGGGTCGATGCCCCACCACCTGCGGTGGGCGGCACTGGTCCTGGGCTCATGTCCGAACCCACGTCGACCTTAGCCGGGAATCACCCGATCCGCACCCTGCCCAGCCCAGAGCTTGGGCCCCCTTGGCAACGAGACGCACCGCCGGCGCCCCCGAGAGGGACGAGCCAGGACGGTCACCCCCACCTTCACTGCACCTTGAGGAGGTAGCGATGATGTCCGAAGCCACTGAGTCGCATCTGGCCCCCGCGTACGGCCGACTGCTGACCCTGCTCGCCGACTCACCTCACGTCGACGTCTTCCTCGACCAGGTCGTGCGGGTCGCCGCAGAGGTCGTCACCCCCGCGGTCGGCTGCGGAATGACCGTGCGCCGGGACGGTCCGGCCTTCACCGTCGCCGCCAGCAACGACCTCGCCGTGCGGGCCGACGAGATCCAGTACGGCGCCGACGAGGGCCCCTGCCTGCATGCGCTGTACAGCGGAGGAATCGTCGAGGTCCCCGACCTGCGCCGGGACGACCGCTGGCCACGCTACCGCGAACACGCCCTCAAGCTCGGCATCGTCTGCTCGCTGTCGCTGCCGATGACCATCGACGGCGAGACCCTGGGCGCGTTGAACCTCTACGCCACCGAGGCCACCGCCTTCGACGCCACGGCCCGCCGGCAGGCGGTCGCCTTCGCCGAGCAGAGCACCGCGGCGCTGACCGTCATCCTCCGTCAGGCCGAGCAGGCCCTCGTACATCAGCAACTCACCGACGCGATGGCCTCGCGCAGCGTGATAGACCAGGCGCTCGGGGTGGTGATGGGTCAACAACGGTGCACCGCCACGGAGGCCTTCGCGTTGCTCCGGCAGGCGTCGCAGCACCGCAACCGCAAACTGCGTGACGTCGCTGCGGAGATCATCACGCAGGTCACCGGCAGGACGCCGCAGCCGTCCGCCGAGTTCGTCGTGTCCCGCCGCGACGACTGACCACGGCAGCGCGCCCACGCCGACGGTCTTCGGTCGGCCTCGCCTCGTTACGGCAGCACGCCGTCGAGCAGGCGGGCCAGACCGAACTCGAACCACCGCTCCAGTTCCCGGTCCGGGTCCGCCGGGACGGCCCCGGCGGCGGCCAGCCAGGGGCGCTCGGCGGTACGCCCGGTGCGCTCCAGCCGAGCGAAGGTACGGGTCGACCAACTCCCCCACGCCGCGCCGCCGGCGTCGCGCTCCGCGCGTTCGGCCACATGCAGCAGCGCCATGCCCTGCACGAAGCCACTCATCGCGAGATAGCCGGCGAACGCGTCGGGCGGGTCGTACCCGACGCCGGTGAGCACGTCCACCGCGCCGTCGACCAGCGCCAGCACCGCCGGGCCGGTCGGCGGCCGGGTCTTCGCGAGGACGGCCAGCAGCCACGGATGCCGCCGGTATAGCGACCACTCCGCGCGGGCGAGCCGTTCGAGGCGTTCACGCGGCGACCGGCCCGCTCCGTCGCCGGCCCGTTCGGTGCCGAGCACCTGCTCGGCCATCGCGGCGAGCAGGTCGTCGCGGTTGCGTACCCACCGATAGACCGCGTCAGTGCTGAGCCCCGCGTGGTGGGACACGGCGCGCATCGACACGGCGTCGAGACCGTCGGCGTCGGCCAGTCGCACCGCGACGCGGACCAACTCGTCCCGGGTGACGGCACGGTCGCCGCCGCGGGCCGACGGCCGTCGCCGTGCCGGCGCGGTGCGGCCCCGATCCTGGCGGCGGCGGTACGCCCGGGCCTGGCAGCCGCGTGAACAGTAACGCCGGGGCCGCCCGCGGCCGGCACTCGGGGGCAGCCCCACCCCACACTCGACGCATCGTGGTCCGTCCACCCGGCACCACCTCTTCGTCCCGCATCCGCTGTGCCGAACGTACTCCCCGGCCGGTCGGACGGTCAGCCTCGGAGAGCCCGCGCTGTCCTGGGTGACGCCGAGACTATTGGATCTCGCTGTTGGTCAGCTGTTCGCTCAGGTCCCACAGGCGGTCGGCGAGCTGCGCGTCGACGGCGTAGGACATCACGCCGACGGCCGTCTCCACCCGACCCGTCATCACGTCTATGGATTCGTCGTGCGAGGTAAGCAGCGGGGAGATCTCGTTGTTCTCGCAGTAGACGCCGCCCATCCCGTCGAGCTGCGGGGCGGTGGCGCACCAGACGATGGTGGATGCCCCCTGTTCGACGGTCTTGCGACCCGACTCCGGGTCGACGACGCGGTTGCCGTACTCGTCGACGAGGTTGTTCGTTCGCAGGTACTCCGGCGTGGTCCACGGGCTGAGGTTCGTGCCGATGATGAGACCCGGGTGCAGGGAGAAGCCGCGGATGTCGTCGGCCTCGCCGCGCCGGTCGAGCCCGACCGCGAAGAGGATGTTCGCGGTCTTCGACTGGCCGTAGGCCAGCCAGCCGTCGTACTCGCGGCGTTCGAAGTTCGGGTCGTCGAAGACCACGGGCGAGAGGTTGTGCGCCCATGCCGAGACCGAGACCACCCGCGCGCCCCCGGCCCGGTGCAGGGCGGGCCAGAGCCGGGTGGTGAGCTGGAAGTGTCCGAGATGGTTCGTGGCGAACTGCGCTTCGTAGCCGCGGGCGTCCCGGGTCAGCGGCACGTTCTGGATGCCCGCGCTGTTGACCAGGATGTGCAGCGGCCGTCCGGTCGCGAGGAACCTGTCGGCGAACACGTCGATCGAAGCGGGATCCATCAGGTCCAACTGTTCGACCTCGACGCCGTCGATGCCGGCGAGCAGGTCCCGGGCGCGGTCCGGGGAGCGGACCGGGACGACCACGGTGGCGCCGGCACCGCGCAGCGCACGGGTGGTCTCCAGGCCGAGGCCGGAGTGGCCGCCCGTGACGATCGCGGTCCGGCCCGAGAGGTCGATCCCCTTGATGACGTCGGCAGTTGTGGCGGCTGCGCCGAAGCCGGAGCCGATCGGAGATTGTGGAGTGGGCATGTCAGATCCTCCTGAAGGAGAAGGGGTGTTGCGGGCTGAAGGAGAAGGGGTGTTGCGGGGCTGACTGGCGTCCCGCTTCGGGCGCGTCGCCGTGGCAGCGGGGTCGACGCCCCGTTCAGGGGTGGGCGAGTGGCGCGTCACGACACGTTCGTCGAGCGACTGACCGCCTCCCAGGTGACCATGTCGGCCAGCAGGGACTCGTGGTGGGCACGCAACGCGTCGACCGCGTCGCCGCCGAGCACGAGGCGCAGTGGCGGGTTCTCGGCATCGAGCACCTTGATGATGGCGGCCGCGGCCTTCGCCGGGTCGCCCGGTTCGATGCCGGCGATCCCCGCGACCATCTGCCGAAGACCTCCCGAACTCGCCTGGTAGGCCGGGTTCTCGGGGGCCAGGAGCATGTTGTTGGTGATCTTGGTGCGGAACATGCCCGGCTCCACCAGCAGCACCCGAACGCCCAGGGGCGCCAGTTCGCTCGACAGCGCCTCGCTGAAGGCCTCAAGCGCGTGCTTCGCGGCGTCGTAGGCCCCCAGCCCCGGGTAGGTCATCCGACCGCCCAGGGAGCTCATCTGCACGATCGTCCCGCTGCCCTGCTCGCGCATCAGCGGAACGATCGCCTTGGTGACCTCCGCGGCGCCGAAGAAGTTGACCTCCATCATCGAGCGCAGCTGCTCCATCGACGTCTCCTCGACGGCGCCGATCATGGTGAAACCAGCGTTGTTCACCAGGACGTCGATGCGACCGAACACGGCCAGCGTCGCCTTCGCGGCGGCCTGGACCGACGCCGGGTCCGTGACGTCCAGCGCCGCTGTGCTGAGCCGGTCGCCACCGATCTCCGCGAGGAAGGCGAGCGCTTCCGGACGACGCGCGGTGGTCATCACCCGGTCGCCGGCGGCCAGCGCGGCGAGCGCGACCTCCCGGCCGAACCCGCTCGAACAGCCGGTGATCAACCAGACGCGATCCTGCGTTTCGTTCGTCATTTCCGTGCCTTTCAATGGGGTGTTTGCCGAAATCAATAGTGGTTTTGGCGCACCGAACACGTCCAACACCTATCGCCTGTCGTGGTGGCAGGATTTTCCTGTGACCCTGGCTCTTCGGCACCTGAGGTATTTCGCCCAGGAATCCATTCCCAGCCGTGCCACCAAACAATTCCGGGTCACCTGTTCGAAGACCAGAGTCTTCGTCGGCGAGCCGGTATGAGTCGTCCCGCCCGAGGTGCGTCCGCTCTCCGCCCGGCGGGGCTCCCCACTCCACTTCGTGTCCTCGTCGGCAGGAGCAATGCTGCTCGCAGGCAGTCCGGCGCGGCCAACACCGGTTACCTGCCACGGCGGTAGTCTCGGCCTGTGAACCCTGATCTTCGGCAGCTCCGCTACTTCGTCGCCGTCGCCGAGGAGTCGAGCTTCACCCGGGCCGCCAGCCGACTGATGATCACGCAACAATCGCTCTCCCAGCAGATCAACGCGCTGGAACGGATTCTCGGCGCGAAACTTTTCCACCGGGACAGCAGAGGCACCACGCTGAGCGATACCGGGTCGCTTTTCCTACCCGAGGCACGCGCGGTTCTGGACCGCGCCGACGAGGCCGTCGCCGTGGTCCGGCGGGCCGTACGGGGCGAGACTGGTCGGCTCCGCCTCGCGTTCCTCGCCACGACCGCGAACCATCTGCTGCCGCCGGTGGTCCGGGCCGCCCGGGAACACCTCCCCGGCCTG
The DNA here is from genome assembly GCF_003626635.1 of Micromonospora musae. GTDB lineage: Bacteria > Actinomycetota > Actinomycetes > Mycobacteriales > Micromonosporaceae > Micromonospora > Micromonospora musae. Next base: position 643,638 of record NZ_RAZT01000001.1, read on the forward strand.
GAGCTGATCACCGAGGAGACCAGCATCGCCCCATTGGTCGAAGGCGTGCTCAGCGGCGAGTTCGACCTCGCGTTCACCCGACCCCCGCAGGTCCCGGGCCTGGCCGCACGGACCATCGTCACCGAACAGGTGTGCGTCGTCCTGCCCGAGGGGCATCCACTCGCCGACCGCACCGAGCTGACCCTCTCCGAGTTGGTCAACGAACGTTGGGTCATGACCCCGCGCAGCTCCTGGGAGCCCTGGCACCGGACATTCGACGAGAACTTCCGCGCCGCCGGGTTCAGCCCGGAGATCGTCGCCCGCGACGCCAGCGTGCAGGGGCTGCTCGGCCTCGTCGCGGCCGGCGTCGGGATCACCCGGCTCGGCTGGTCGGCGCACAACCTGCGCCGTACCGGTGTGGTGTTCGTACCGCTCGCCGGCGAGGTCACGCCGACCGAGATGATCTGGCGGCCCGACAACACCTCGCCCGCGCTGCGCCGGGTCGTCGACGTGGTGACCGAGCTGGCCGCCACGACCGACCTCACCGCCACCGGCTGACGCCCCCGCCGAGGACCCGCGGCCACAGGCTGCGGCTGCCGCCGTGCCAGGTAATCGATGTTGGCCTGCCCGGACGTGCCCGGGCCAGTATCGTCCCTGGCTATGCGCAGGGAGCCGCCACCCCACTGACCTGAGGAAGCACCATGAGCAATCCCACGACGTTCGCTGATCAGCTCGCCGATCGACTGGCGATCCGCGAACTGGTCGACGCCTACGCCCACCTGGCGGACCGACGCGACGCCCAGGGGCAGGCGGCGCTCTTCACCGACGACGCCCGCGTGGCGGTGTACGACGGCGACCCCGACCTGACCGAGCCGGCGCAGGTCCTCACGGGTCGCACGGACCTGGCCGCCGCCTTCGGCTCGCTGAGCAACTACGACAAGACGACCCACTTCAACGGTCAGAGCAGCGTGACCCTCGACGGGGACCGCGCCACCGGAGAGACGTACTGCCTCGCGCACCACCTCTGGACCGACGAGGGACAGCGCACCCTCATGGTCATGTCGATCCGCTACCACGACACCTTCGTCCGGCAGGGCGGTCGGTGGTTCTTTGCCGAGCGTCGGCTCATCACCGACTGGGTCGACCGTCGCCCCTCGGCCAACTGACGGTCTCCGGGTCGGTCCAGGCCCCTTCGCACGACGCCCGCGGCGGATCCCGGTAGGCACCCGTCGGCGAAGCCGGCACATTTTCGTCACCGCATCCGCTGTGACGAAAGCACTCCCCGTCACGGCACCCGAGCGGACAGCCTCGGAGTTGACCACCCGCGATCCGAGGAGCGCCCGTGTCCGCTGCCCTCGCCGTACGCGCACGTCGCGCCGTACCCGCCGAGTTCGACGCCCTCCTGCCCGCCTACCTCGCGGTCTTCGCGGACGAGGCCGTGCTGTCCTGGGTGATTCCGGACCCGGTGGAGCGGGCCGCGAGTGCCGTGCCCCTGGTGCGCGAAGTGCTGCACGCCGCGGTCGGCGCCAACCAGGTCATCGTCGCGGAGCTCGCTGACGGCTCCCTCGGCGGGATGTCACTGTGGCTGCCACCAGTCGACGACGTGACGCGTCGGCGTCCGGCCCCGCCACCGGCGCCCGCCGGGCACGTCGACGGTCTCATCGCGCACCGGTTCGCGGCGGTCAGTGAACTGGTGGCGGCGCACCGGCCCGCCGAGCCTCACCTCTACCTCGCGTCGATCGGCGTCCGAGCGGACCTGCGCGGCCGTGGCGTCGGTGGCGTGCTGCTCGCCGAGGGCCTGCGGGTGGCGGACGCCGAGAACCTGCCGACCTACCTGGAAGCGTCGACCGAACGCAGCCGCCGGCTCTACCTGCGCCACGGCTTCCGTGACCACGGCCGGCCGCTGCCGCTGCCCGACGGTGGGCCCGTGCTGTGGCCTATGCGGCGGCCGTCGTCCTCCGGCCGCACCTGACGGCCGGGCATCCGCACAGCGATCAAGGCGCCGAGCACCAAGGCGGTCTGCAGAGACCTGCGAGGGCGCTTGCCGGTCACGGCGCGTGGTGATCTCATGGACCGTCGTGGCGGTGGTGTCGGGTAATGGCTGGCGTTGGTGGCTGAGCGCCATCGGGGCCGGGCTGATCGCGCTACCGCTCGCACAGGGTGCGCCCCTGGTCGCCGTGGTGGCGGCCGGTTTCGGCGTCATCGTGGTCGCCGCCTGGGCATGGGGCACCCGTAGTGGCGGTGGCCTCGGCTTAACTGTCGGCACCGCCCTCGCCGCTGTGCTGGCCGCCACGTTCGCCGTCTCGCAATGGCCTCGCGGCCTGATTGCCGTGCCGTGGTTCGACTGGTTCGCGGTCTGGCTTCTGCTCGGCGGTGTGTGCCTGGCTGCGCTGATCATCGATCGGGCCGTGCGCGCCGTTCCGGCCCACCTTCCTGCCGGATGGAACGGGACGGCGGCCCGAGCGCGATGGGTCGTCTCTGTCACGGCCCTGAGCATCGTGCTGCTGTTCTGCGGTTGCGGGCTCGGCCTCGTCGCGGCCGACGGCGACGGTTCGCTCCGGATCGCAGTCGGCGACGAGGAGATCCTTCCACTGCCGCCGTCGCTGCGTCTGGTCTCGGTCGAGTCGTGCGCCTCAGGCGGCAGCAGCGGCAACTGCACGGCCGAGTTCGTGGTGGCCGCGGCCGACGGTGCCGATCGAGCAATGACGGTGACCCGACTCGTGGGGCACCTTCACAACCGGGGTTGGCCGCTCCGGCCCGAAGGCGCCGTCTATTCCGGGCGCCACGAGCCCGGCGGAATCCTGAACTGGACGGCGCACCAGATGTGGCTGTACGTCGATGCCAAGCCATCAGAGTTGGAATCGCCGCAGCCAGCCGGCGCTGTCGTGGTCTACATCGACAATCTCTGACGCGCCGACAGCGGCCGGTCCGAGGGGCGAGCTGACAGCCGTCGAGCACGCACCTGAAGGACGGGGACCGTCGTGCGGGACGGTCCCCGTCCTCCGTGCGGTCACCGCAGGCCGAAGGCCCGGGTGATGAGCTGGTCCACGCTGTTGCCCCGGTTGTCGCGGGCGGTGGCGCGCAGGGTGACGAACCGCGCGGTGCGCGGCGCGTCGATCCGGGTGCGCCAGCCGTCGCCGTCGCGCCGAAGCTTGGCGTGGTGCCAGGTGGCGCCGTCGTCGTAGGAGAGGTCCAGCGTGACCGTACGGATGGTGGACGCCTCGGTCGCCGTCGGCAGGTGCAGTGCGGTGACGGTGAGGTCGGCGGCGCGCTTCGCCTTCCCGTCGACGTCGGTGTCGACTGCGTAGTCGAGCTGGATCAGGGACGGGTTCCACACTCCGGAGCTGACCGCGCCGGAGGTGAAGCCCCACTCCGTCCGGGTGGTGGTGGAGTACGGCCCGGCCCAGGCGTCCCGCCTGTTCTCCGAGACAAGACGGTAGCGCAGCGACTCCCGGCTGAGCGGCTCGCTGCTGAGCATCGTCCGGTAACGGTCGGTCTCGCCGACGAGCTTGTCGCCCTGGTAGAGCCGCAGGACGTTGTCGACGGCGAAGTTGCCGGAGGTGTTGCCCTCGTGCGCGGTGCCCGAGTCTCCCCAGCCGGGGATCACGGCGGTGATCCCGTCGCCGTCACCCCGGAAGACCGTGTAGTTCGTCAGCAGCCGGGGCCGCTGCACGGGGCCGAACCAACGCTCCTCCTGCACCGAGCCGGCCCGGTAGGCGATCGGGGCCGTCTGCTGGTTCTGCTCGTCGGGGATCGAGACGTTCGTGGTCCACTGCGCCCCGGCGGTGACCCAGTCGATGCGCTCGCCGCGCGCGGGAACCTCGTGGAAGTCGATTCCGGTCGACGATCCGGACGGGGCGAGGCTGGCGCGCGTCTCCAGCGCCCGCGCGGGATGCCAGTTGCGGAACGACATCTCGACCCGGGCCAGGTCGCGGAGGCTGACCCGGTACGTGAGATCCGCCGCCACGGCGCCGGTGTAGTCGCGGACCAGGTCGTAGACGTACTCGGTCTCCGGCTGGGAGGTGACGTCGAGCCGGACCCGCCGGTCGTGCCGGATCCGGGTGATGAGCTGCTCCCCCTCGTCGGCGGTGAGGGTCGCCACGGTCACCGGCGGTGGGTCCTGGGGCACCCACACCGAACCCGGCCAGGGCGCGAGGCGTCCGATGCCGTCGTTCACCACGAGCAGGAGACGGGCACCGGCCGTCGCCGCCGCGGCGGCCTGCTGCTCCACGGGTACGGAGTCGTCGCGGCGCACCACGACGGCCTTGCCGCGCGCGTTCAGCGTGGCGTACGCGTCGCTGCCGCCGGCCCCGGCGTACACGGCGTCGAGGTGGTGCTTGCCTCGCGGCAGGGGCGTGCCGGCGCGCCGCACCCGCAGGTCGTCGTAGTCGCGGCTTCCGGCCGCCACGGTCAGCGCGGGCTGCGCCGTACGCCACCGGGTGCTGAAGGAGAAGTCGCCCTTCGTGACCTTCCCGCTGGTGGGTAGCACCCAGACGCTGTCGTACTCGGGCTCCGGGTACCACGCGGAGACCCAGGGGTTGCCGCCGAAGTCGCGGAACAGTTCGAAGCGGGATCCGTCAACGGTGGAGGGCTGCGGCGTGCTCACCGTGGCCCGGCGGGCCTTGGTGGCGTCGAAGACGACGGTGCGGTCCCGATCGAGGGTGATCTCGGGTACCGGCAGCAGGCCGAGTCCCCGCGAGTGTTGCCCGTTGGTGCCTTCGAGGTCGGTCTTGAGCCACGCGGCGTACGTTCCCGCCCGCAGCCGCAGGTCCAGGCTGCCGGTCTGGTCGATCTGCTGCTGCAGGACGGTGTTGTCCTGCCCGAGCAGGACGAGCTCTCCCCCGGTCGGTCTGCCGCTGCGGTCCTTGGCCTGGAGGGTGAGGCGGTGGCGCACACCTTCGCGGCCGACGGCGAGCGCGGTGCGGGTGCGGGCCGTGCCGGCGGCGTCGGTCGCGGTGAGCAGGCCGGAGAAGGGGTGGTCGGCCGGTACGCGGTCGAAGTCGGTGGTCACGGTCACCGAGGTGGCGCCGCGCGCGGGGACGGTGATCTGCCGGGCGGAGAGGGTGAAGAGGTCCTCCGGGCCACCGTCGACGGTCGCGGCGAGGTCGAGGGTGACGGCGCTGTCGGCGAGATTCGTGTAGCGGACCTCCCGCTGGACGGGCTCCTCGGGAGCGGTGGGCCAGTCCGGGTAGCCGAAGTCGGCGCTGGTGGTGGCGAAGACGGAGGCCGTGGTGGTCGTGGCGATGTCCAGCCGGCCGTTGCCGCCCTGGTACGGGGTGAGCCCCGGCGTGCCCTTCGCGGTGCTGACCAGGGCTTCCTTGAGCTGCTTCCCGGTGAAGTCGGGGTGTCGGGCGGCCAGCAGCGCGGCCGCTCCCGCGACGTGCGGGGCGGCCATGGAGGTGCCGTCCGACAGCCGGTACAAGCCTTCGCCCGTGGAGTACTGGGAGCGGGCGGCCAGGATGCCGACGCCGGGGGCGGTGAGGTCAGGCTTGAGCGCGTGGTCGCCGACGCGTGGTCCCTGGCTGGAGAAGAAGGCGAGGGTGTCGCTGCCGTCGACAGCGCCGACGGTCAGGGCGGCGTCGGCGGCGCCGGGGGTGCCGATGGTGGAGGCGGCGGGCCCGAGGTTGCCGGCGGCGACGACGAAGAGGGCCCCGGTCTCCTCGCTGAGCTCGTTGACGGCGACGCTCATCGGGTCGGTGCCGTCGGTGGGGTCGGCGCCGAGGCTCATGTTGACGATCTTGGCGTGCTGGTCGCGGACCGCCCACTCCATGCCGCTGATGATCCAGGACTCCTGGCCGGAGTTGTCGTCGCCGAGGACCTTGCCGACGTGCAGTCGTACCCCGGGGGCGACGCCCCGCTCCTTGCCGTCGGAGGCGGCTCCGGTGCCGGCGATGGTGGAGGCGACGTGCGTACCGTGGCCGAAGACGTCCTTCACCGTCTCGCCGGGAACGAAGGACTCGGCGGCGGCGACCTGGCCGGCGAGGTCGGGGTGGGTGGCGTCGATGCCGGTGTCCAGGACGGCGACGTCGACGCCCTGGCCGGTGTTGCCGGACTTCCAGACCTCGGGGGCGCCGATCTGGGCGGTGCTGTCGGCGAGCGTGGCCTCGACCTTGCCGTCCAGCCAGATCTTGGCGATCCCGCCCTTGAGCGCGAGCTGCCCGCCCACGGACCGGGCCGCCACGTCGCCGCCGCCACCGGTGATCGAGGACCAGAAGGCGTCCGAGCGGTCGACGTTCAGAGCGGCGCCCTGGATGCTGTCCAGCGTCCGCACGCTGCGTGCACCCTGGGGCGTCGAGGCGGTGCGGGACCGGGCGGCGGCGTCGGTGTAGGTGACGATCAGTGGGAGACGGTCGAGGTGGGCGTCGTCGTAGCCGTCCGCCAGCAGCTCGGTGATGTTGAACAGCTGCTTGTCGAGCAGTCCGGCGGCGACGTACGGCAGCGCGCCGTGCGGGTAGACGTAGGTGTCCGCTCCGTCGCGGGACGAGGTGAATCCGGTCAGCCGGCCGTCGGCGTCGCGCACCTCGGGACTGAGGCCACCGTCCGCGGTTCTGGTGGCGGTGACCTTCTCCCCGGTGATCAGGGTGACGGTGGGCTCGGCCGGGGAGTTCGACGGCGTGGCCGGGGAGCCGGGCGGAGGTTCGGTGGATGGGGCCGAGGCCAGGGCGGGTGACGGGGCGAGCAGCGCGAGAGTCGTGCAGAGCGCTGTCAGTCCGTACCCGCGACGATGCGAGAGCAGCAACGGGATTCCTCAAGTTGATCAACAGAAGCGCCACATCGTAATATCCAGATGGTTTGTTACGGCAAGGGTTCTTACCTGTTGCCGAGGACGCTTCCGTCTGCGACGCCCGAGCCGCCGCCGGCCGTCGTTCCTGTTCCACCAACCCGAAAGGCGGGCGCGCCACGGCGCACCCGCCCTTGCGGACCTGCGGTTATCGGCAGTCGCGCCGGCCGGGCAGCCCGAGGATCAGCGCCGCGCCGACGGTGACGTGCATGCCGAGCAGCGCCAGCCGGCTGCCGGTGTCGACGCCGCTGGCCAGCGGCCCGGCGAGCGAGAGCAGCAGCACCGTCGACGCGATGATCCGGAACGTCCGGGCCGGGTGACTGACCGTGCGCTCCAGCAGCGCGAGCAGAACCCAGGCGGCCACCCCGGCGATCAGCGCGGCCAACACGACGGCGTCCGGGCCGATGTGCTGGACGGCGTCGCCCTGCCCGACGGTGAGGTCGGCACCGGCCCAGGGGTCGTTGACGACCCAGAGCAGGAGAGCGCCGGCCACCCCTGCGCCGACGGTGATCGCCCGGCCGGTACGCCGGGCGGTGGTCCTGGTCGTGCGGGTCAACTTGTCGTTCGTCATGCCGATGAGCGTCGCGGTCCGGCCCTGGTGCCCACATCGGACCGAGAGCCGCGCCGAGCCCCTCCTAGGAGAGGTCGACCACCAACTTTGGAAGGTGTCGGCCGCCGCTGGCAGCCGGTTAGCCTTCCCGCGTGAACAGGTTCTCCCTCGGCCCGGAAGACTGCGACCGACGCCCCGGCACGCCGCTCATCGCCGCCGTCCTGGGGGCGTCGGGCGTGCTCGTCGCGGCGACGCTGCTGGCCTGGTGGGTCGACCACCCGCTCGGTTCGCTCTTCGCTGTCGACCTCGCGGCCGGGGCGCTGAGCTGGCTGCTGACGCCGTTGGCGCTGTGGCGGCCGGTCGCCACCACGGCGGTGCTCACCGTGCTGGCCGCGATGTCGCCGGCGGCCACCCCGCCGGCCACGATCGGCGCGCTGCAGGTGGCCCGGCGTCGGCGCTTCCCGGTCGCGGTCGCGGTGGCGGTGGCCGGGCTCGCCGCGCACGCCGTGCAGGGTGCCTGGCGGTCCCACGGCGGCATGTCGTACGGCTGGTGGCTGGTGCTGGTCACCATCGGCTACGGCGCGCTGCTCGGCTGGGGCGCGTGGGCGCAGGCCCGCACTGCGCTGATCCGCTCGCTGCACGACCGGGCCGTACGCGCCGAGGCGGAGCAGGGCCGCCGGGTGGCCGAGGCGCGCATGCTGGAACGGCGCCAGATCGCCCGGGAGATGCACGACGTGCTCGCCCACCGCCTGTCGTTGCTGGCCACGTTCGCCGGAGCGATGGAGTACCGGCCGGACTCCTCGCCCGAGCAGTTGTCGCGGGCCGCCGGGGTGGTCCGCGACGGGGTGCATCAGGCGCTCGAGGAGCTACGCGAGGTGATCTCGTTGCTGCGTGACGACGACCCACCGCAGCCGGAGGGGAGGCGACCGCAGCCGGTGCTGGCCGACGTGCCGCGCCTGGTGGAGGAGTCCCGCGACGCCGGCGCGGAGGTGCTGCTGCGCGAGGCGGTGGACGAACCGGCCGAGGCGCCCCCGGTGGTGGCGCGCACGGCGTACCGGGTGATCCAGGAGGGTCTGACCAACGCCCGCAAGCACGCTGCCGGGCGGCCGGTGCGGGTCGCCCTGCGCGGCGGGCCCGGCGTCGGCCTGGAGATCGACGTGTGCAACCCGCTCGCGGCGCACCGCACCACGCCGCCCGGCTGGTCCGGCGGCGCCGGGCTGGTCGGGCTCACCGAGCGGGTGCACCTGGCCGGCGGGCAGCTCGACCATCAGGTGGCCGGCGGCGAGTTCCGGCTGCGCGCGTCGATACCATGGCCCGCGTGAACCCGTTGGTGCGTGTGCTCGTCGTCGACGACGACGCGCTCGTGCGCGCCGGACTGACCATGATGCTCGACGGCGCAGACGGCATCGCCGTGGTCGGTGAGGCCGCCGACGGTGACCAGGTGCCGGCCGCGGCCGACCGGCACTCCCCCGACGTGGTGCTGATGGACCTACGGATGCCCCGGGTCGACGGCATCGCCGCCACCCGCCGGCTGCGGGCCCGCCCCCGGCCGCCCGAGGTCATCGTGCTGACGACCTTCGACACGGACGAGAACATCCTGCACGCACTGCGCGCCGGGGCCAGCGGATTCCTGCTCAAGGACACCCCGCCGGCCCGGATCGCCGAGGCGGTGCGGCAGGTCGCGGCCGGCGAGCCGATCCTCTCCCCGCGGATCACCCGCCGGCTGATGGACCGGGTCGCCGTCCAGGCCGGGGCGTACGCCCGGGCCAGGGCGATCCTCGCGGCGCTCAGCCCGCGCGAGCACGACGTCGTGGTGGCGATCGGCCACGGCAGCAACAACGCCGAGATCGCCACCGCGCTCGACATGACCCTGGCCACCGTGAAGACCCACGTGTCGCACATCCTGACCAAGCTCGACCTCGACAACCGCACCCAGATAGCGCTCCTCGCCCACGACGCCGGCCTCGCCTGAGCCTGGCCGGCGGCGAGCAGCCGGCGCGGAGGCGAGTCTCCTACCCCGGAACGCAAGGTAGGTCCGGACCGACATCGATCCGGACCTACCTTGTGCGTGCCGCCCGTTCCGGCCAGTGGGGTGTCCAGGAACGTTGGCGGTGTCGCGGCGAGGTCCAGGCGGCGATCCGGCAAGGCGGAGTCGGGCCCGGATACCGGTGTTGTATCCAGGCCCGACTCCAACGCCGCCGGTCGTCGTCTGGGCCCGGCGCGGCCCGGTGAACGTTCCTGGACACCCCACTAGGGGATGCCGGTCACGACCTGCGCGCTCGTCGGGGCCGTCGCGTCACTGGCCGGAGGTGTGCAGCTGGGCCACCTCGGTCGCCGAGAGCGCCCGGTCGTAGACGTGTACCTGGTCGACGGCGCCGCGCCAGTAGTCGACCGGGTTGCCGTTGAACTTGGCGCGGCCGATCACGGTGTGGCCGCTGGACGCGTCGCCGACGCAGGAGCTCGCCGTACCCGCCGGCTGGCCGTCCACGTAGAGCGTGAGCGAGCCGGTGGCGGCGTCCCGCACGCCCGTCAGGTGGTACCAGCGCCCCGCCTCCGGCGCGGTGGCGGCCAGCGCCCGTACCCCGGCGAAGCTGAACGCGAACCGGTTGTCCGCGCCGGAGTACTGGAGGAAGAAGGCGCTGTTGGTGTTGCCGTCCTGGCTCACGGCGGTGGCGAATCCGCCGAGGCTGTCCAGCCGCACCCAGGCCGACGCCGTGTAGCTGCCGGTGGTGTCGAGGATCGCCGCGCCGGTGTCGACGTACTGGTTGACGCCGTTGAGCTGCACCGCGCCACCGGACCGGCCCGCCGTCCAGCTCGCGCCGTTGACCAGGGTCCCGTCGTGGTCGCCGGCCAGGTCCTCGGCGGCCGTGCCGGTGCCTTCGTCGAGCGGCCAGTAGCCCACGCCGGTCAGCCCGGGCGTGCCGGACCCTGGCGGCGGCAGGTCCGCGCCGGTGCCGTCGACCGAGCGGACGATGGCCCGGTTGATCTCCCGTACCCGGGCGAAGTCCATCTTCTTGATCTGGCGGTCGTAGGTGTAGAAGCCGTTGACCTCGTGTTCCACGTCGGTCGTCTGGGTGTAGACGCCGCCGGAGAGCCCGCACCGGTTGGCCACGGTCAGCAGGTCCTGCTGGTTCTCGACGTAGCGGCGGGTGAGGGTGGCGCTGTCCGGGGTCATCTCGTAGGCGTGGCCCTCGCCGAACCACATGTGACCGTCGACCTCCAGGCCGAACCCGCCGTGTTCGCCGTCGACGGCCACCCGGTCGGCCGTCGGCGCCGGTGACGCCGGGCCGACGTACTGATGGAAGTCGATCATGTCGCCGCGGCCGGAGTCGCCCCGGGAGGCGCAGCAGTTCACGCCGCTGTGGGCGTTGACCAGCCGGCTCGGGTCCTGCACGCGCAGCTCGTCGGCGATCCGTCCGGTCGCCGTACGGTCCCACTCGCCCCAGCCCTCGTTGAACGGCACCCAGGTGGTGATGGAGGTCCAGCTCTGGTGCTCCGTGACGATCTCGCGCAGCTGCCGCTCGAACTCCTGCTGGGCGTCGACGGGCGGGGTGCCGCCGGTGCGCATGGAGGGCATGTCCTGCCACACCATGAGACCGAGCTTGTCGGCCCAGTAGTACCAGCGGTCGGGCTCCACCTTGATGTGCTTGCGGATCGTGTTGAACCCGAGCCGCTTGGTCTCGGCGATGTCGAACCGCAGCGCCTCGTCGGTCGGCGCGGTGTAGATGCCGTCGGGCCAGTACCCCTGGTCCAGGGTGGACATGTTGAACAGGATCTTGCCGTTGAGGGTGAGGTAGAGCTTGCCGTCGGCGCCCTTGGCCTTGCCCACCTCGCGCATGCCGAAGTACGAGTCGACCTGGTCGACGACCTTCCCGCCCTGACGCACCCGAACCTTGAGGTCGTACAGGTGTGGGGAGTCGGGCGACCAGAGCTTCGGCTTCGACACCGGGAGCCGCAGTTGGGTGCCGGCCGGACCGGAGACCCGGCCGACGATCCGCTTGCCGTCGTACGCGACGGCCTCGACCGTCCGACCGCTGCCGGCGGCGACGTGCGGGGTGAGGCGCAGGCTCTTGTCGTCGAGATCCGGCGTCATCTGCAACCGCTCGACGTGGCTCGCCGACACCGGCTCCATCCAGACGCTCTGCCAGATGCCGGACGCCGAGGTGTAGAAGATGCCCCGGTCCGGGACGTTGCGCTGCTTGCCGACGGGTTGCCATGTCTGGTCGGTGCGGTCGGTGACCCCGACCACCAGCTCCTGGGCGCCCCGGCCGCGCAGCGCGTCGGTGACGTCGGCGGTGAAGCCGTCGAAGCCGCCGCGGTGGGTCGCGACCTCGATGCCGTTGACCCAGACCGTCGCCTCGTAGTCGATCGCGCCGAAGTTGAGCCGCAACCGGTCGCCGCGCTCCCCGACCTGCCAGTTCCTGGGCACCTGGAACGTGCGCCGGTACCACATCCGGTCCTCGTGTCGCTGGATCCCGGAGAGCGCCGATTCGATCGGGTACGGCACCAGCACCCGTTCGCCGAGCTGCTCACCGAAGGGCGGGGCCTCGCCCTGCGTCGCGCCGGCGAACTGCCAGACGCCGTTGAGGCTCTGCCACTTCGCGCGGACGAGTTGGGGGCGGGGGTACTCGGGGAGGGCGTTGTCGGCGGAGACCTCGTCGGTCCATGGGGTGGCGATCGGTGGTGTGCCCGGCTGCCAGGTGGCGTCGGCACGCGCGGCGGTGGGGGCGCTGGTGGCCACGAGGGCGGCGGCCAACAGCGCGGTGAATACCTTCATGCGTCAGGGTCCCTTTCGCACGACGGAGGTGTGGCGGGCCGGAGAACCGGGACGGTGGCCGGCAGGAGCCGGCGCGCTCGGGTAGACAGCCGCCAATGATCGATGAGTAACAATCAACCATCATCATCGATCTAAAGTCAACATGATCCCACCAGATTCGAACACCAACCGATCAAATCCGGTCGATCGCCGAGTGCTGGCGCCCCAGGGGGATCGGCCGCCCCGCGCGGCTATGTCTCGTCGGCGCTGTCGTACTCGGTCTGGTGGCGGCGGATCTCGCCGTGGTGGTCGGCGGACCAGGCCGCCAGGGCCAGGACCGTGGAGAGCAGCGATCTGCCGAGTTCGGTAAGGGCGTACTCGACGCGGGGCGGGACTTCCGGGTAGGAGGTCCGGCTGACCAGCCCGGTGCGCTGCAGATGCTTGAGGGTCAGCGTGAGCATGCGCTGGGAGATGCCGGGGATCGCGTCGGCCAGATCCGAGTAGCGGACGGGATGGTCGGCGAGCGTGCCGATGATCAGCACGCTCCACTTGTCGCCGACAAGATCCAGGACCTCGCGGATGAAGTCGGCGTCCTCGTCGTTCCAGTGCGCACAGGGCCCTGGAACGTTCCGGACGTTCGCCCGGACGTTGGTTCGGGTCCGCCGAAGATCCTCTGCCCTCATCATCTCCGCCTACTCCGTCACTCGGTCGCTACGCACACGAATGTGCCTTTTGTGGCTCTCAAATTCTAATGCATGATGGGGCTACGAACAGGAAGTAAGAATTAGGAGGAGGTGCCATGAAGATCGAGTTCTGGTCGGACATCGTCTGCCCGTACTGCGGGCTGATGGATCATCGGCTGCACCTGGCCCTGGGCCGGTTCGCCCACGGCGACCAGGTGCAGGTCGTCCACCGGTCGTTCCAGCTGCACCCCGACCTGCCGCGGTCGGGCGTGACCCAGCGGAAGCTGATCGAGATGGCCGGGGCGCCCGCGTCGACCGTGAACCAGGTCCTGCGGCCGATCGAGCGAGCCGCCAAGGCGGAGGGGCTGACGCCCTACCACGCGGTCGACCGCACGCTCGGCCCGACCGACCTGGCCCACGAGCTGCTCGCCTACGCGGCGGACCAGGGCCGGGGCAACGAGATCTGGACGGCGATGTTCCGTGCCCACTTCGGGCAGGCCCGCAAGCTGTGGACCACCGACGAGGTCCTCGGCTTCGCCGCCGAGGTGGGTCTGGACCGCGCGGAGGCAGCCAAGGCGCTGCGCAGCCGCCGTTACCAGGCCCGGGTGGCGGCCGACCAGCGTGAGGCGCATCGCCTCGGCGCCCGCGGCGCGCCGTTCCTCGTCTTCGACGGCCGCTTCGCCGTCCCCGGCGCCATCGGCACCGACGACCTGCTGGCGGTGATCACCAAGGCGTGGGACGAGAGTCACCCCAAGGCCTGGTCGCTGCCGGTCGTCGACGGCGCCGACGGCGTCTGCACCCCGGACGGCTGCGTCTAGCCCGAACCGAACCCGGCACCACCTGCCAAACCGCCCAGAAACCAGGAGTGGACCCACGAGGGCCCACCGAACCCGATATGGAGTTACGGACAATGACAAACCTGAAGGCACAGGACAGCGCGCTTATCCTGATCGACCACCAGGTCATCTCGATGGGATTCATCAAGACCCAACCGCCCGAGATCGCCAAGCTGAACAGCGTCACGATGGTGAAGGCGGCGAAGGTCCTCGACATCCCCAACGTCTGGACCAGCAGCACCGAGGACGACAACCAGGACTGGTGGATCCCCGAGCTGGCGGAGGTCGACCCGGAGGCCTACGCGAGCCGGATCAAGCGAACCGGCATCGTCGACTCCTGGGACGACCCGGAGTTCGTGCGGGCCGTCGAGGCCACCGGCCGCCGGACACTGATCATGGCCGGGACCACCAACGACGGCTGCCTGGTCTACACCGCCCTCAGCGCCAAGCAGGCCGGGTACGACGTGTACGCGGTGCTCGACGCCGGAGGATCGGTGTTCCAGTACTCCGAAGAGGTGGCGCGGCTGCGCATGATCCAGGCCGGCGTCAACCTGATCACCACCGCCGCGGTCCTCGGTGAGCTCGCGAAGGACTGGGCCACCCCGCAGGGCGCGCAGATTCGCAAGCTCCTGGCCGAGAACCTCACGACGACCATCGGTGGATTCGGGCTGGCGAAGTAGACGCGGCGCCCCGGCGGGCCCGGCGTCAGGCTGCACGTGGCCCGCGCCGGGCCCACATCGGGGTCGAGACGGAGACTGGCCTACCAGCATCTATTGGAGCAGGAGCATGAAGTACAACGCTCGACTCACCACCCCCTTCGGGGCGACGTCGACCACTGATGACGTCATCGCGGGCGTCGACCTCTACGGCAAGCGAGCGATCGTGACCGGCGGGGCTTCCGGCATCGGCGTAGAGACAGCTCGCGCACTGGCGGCAGCCGGCGCGGAGGTGGTGATCGCGGTCCGAAACATGGAAGCCGGCGCTCAGGTGGCCTCGGACATCGCCAAGAAGACCGGCAATCCCAGGGTGGTCGCCGCCGAGCTGGAGCTGACCGATCGCGCCTCGGTCGCCCGATTCGCCGCCGAGTGGACCGGCCCGCTGCACATCCTCGTCAACAACGCTGGGGTCATGGCGCTGCCCGAACTGCACCGCACCCCCGAGGGGTGGGAGCTACAGTTCGCGACGAACCATCTCGGGCACTTCGACCTGGCGCTCGGGCTGCATCCGGCGCTCGCCGCCGCCGACGGAGCGCGCATCGTCTCGGTCAGCTCGAGCGGCCACCGCACATCGCCGATCATGTTCGACGACATCCACTTCGAGCGGCGCGCCTACGACCCCTGGCTCGCCTACGGGCAGTCCAAGACCGCCAACGTGCTCCTCGCGGTGGAAGCGGCCAAGCGTTGGGCGAATGACGGCATCACCGCGAACGCGCTGATGCCGGGCACGATCCGGACCAACCTCCAGCGTCACCAGCTGGCAGGCATGACCCCGGAGACCCAAGCCCACTTCGACAACGCACCCTGGAAGACCCTTGAGCAGGGCGCTGCCACCTCCGTCCTGCTCGCGGCCTCGCCACTGGTCGAGGGCGTCTCCGGCCGGTACTTCGCGGATTGCAACGAGGCCGAGTTGACGACTGACCTCAGTACGGACCTCAGCGTCCTGCTGCGGCCCGAGGAAGCGTCCACCGTCCTGCCCCACGCCCTCGACGATGACGACGCGGCGCGGTTGTGGGACGCGTCTCTGGCCATGGTTCGTTCCTAGCGAACCCGAGGAGGCAAGTCATGATCCGCACCCCGCGCGAGATCGTTGAGCAGGTCGGTCGGATGGCGGCCGGGGAGAGCGTCGATTTCGCCGCTCTCTTCGCCGCCGACGGCGTGCTGCGCTACCCGTTCGCACCACCCGGGACGCCTCGGGAGCTGAGGGGTCGCGATGCGATCCGCGCGTTCCACGACCCCGTTGAGCTCCGGCGGAGCCGGATGCTCGACGTCGAGGGAGCCGATGTGATCGTCCGGGCGACCGACGACCCGGAGATCGTGATCGCCGAGGTCGAGCATTACGGGCACTCGTACGCCACTGGCAGGCCGTACCGGTTCCGTCTGCTCGGCGTGATCCGGGTCCGCAACGGCGAAATCGTCTCCTATGACGACTACATCGATCCCATCGCGATGGCGACGCTCTTCGGACGTACCGCTGATCTCATCGCCACCCTGTCCACACCATGACCTCCGGTCCGGCGGATCGACGCCCTTGATGGGCGACTGTCATCTACGCCGGGATGCGCGCCGCGCAGGCCGGGGTGGGACGTCTACCCGGTGCTCGACGCTGGAGAAGCCCGAGTCAAGCTCACGCGGACCGGCGCTCCGGTTCGGTCCGCGTGAGCTTGGCACCAGCGCACGCTCTGCTCGGGCTGTGCCGCGAGACAACCCCAAGAATGCTGTGCATGTGCCTCGCGGGGCCGCGTCGGAGCGTCGATCCTGAGCGTCCGGGGCGTGTCGCCGGAGGGGCGCCTGTCGCCGATCAGATGGGCGCTGGTCGGCGCCCAGCACCAGCCGACAGCTCCTCGTGCTGGTGACGGTGATCCACGAGGTCGTCGACGTCCCATCCGGGGAACGGGTCGGGAAGCTCGCGCCAGGCGTCCTCGCCGGCGGCGAGCTCGGCGGCGGTGAGCAGGCATTCGGTCAACCTGTCCCGCAGGCCGTCCGCGTCCAGTCCGACACCGATCAGCACGATCTCCTGCTGCCGGTCGCCGAACAGCGGATGCCAGCGTGCTTCCAACTCGGCCCGTTCAGCCGGATCCTCAGGCCACTGACCGGAGACGACGACCGGCACTCCGACCGGCTCGCACCGCCCGGAGGAGCCGGCCTGGGACCAGAGCGCCTGGAAATGTGGGCGGCTGGCCAACCAGAGGAAGCCCTTGGAGCGGATCACCCCGAAGCGGTCGAGGCCGTCGGAGAGCAGCGCCCAGAGCCGGTCGGGGTGGAACGGTCGGTGGTCCCGGAAGACGAGGCTGCCGATGCCGTACTCCTCGGTCTCCGGAACGTGCTCGCCGTTGAGTTCGGCGACCCAGCCGGGTGCGGTCTCGGCGCGCTCCAGGTCGAACAGGCCGGTGTTCAGGATCTCCGCCGGCGGCACCCGGCCGTGCGTGGCACGGATCTGCCGGGCGTTGGGGTTGAGGCGGGAGAGCAGTGCCTGCACCACGGCCAGGTCTTCGGAGTCGACCAGGTCGGTCTTGTTGACCACCAGTACGTCCGCGAACTCGATCTGGTCGACCAGCAGGTCGGCGATCGTTCGGTCGTCGCCCTCGTAGGCCGAGAGTCCCCGCTCCTCCAGCGACTCTCCGGCCTCGATCCGGTTGAGCACCCCGGCCGCGTCCACCACGGTCACCGTGGTGTCGAGCCGGGCCAGGTCGTCGAGCACGTGGCCGCCCTCGACGCCGAAGGCGAAGGTGGCGGCGACCGGCATCGGCTCGGAGATACCGCTCGACTCGATGAGCAGGTAGTCGAACCGGTTCAGTCGGGCCAGACGAGCAACCTCGTCGAGCAGGTCGTCCCGGAGCGTGCAGCAGATGCAGCCGTTCGTCAGCTCGACCAGCCGCTCCGTGGTCCGGGAGAGCGAACCACCCTCGCGCACCAGCGAAGCGTCGATGTTCACCTCGCTCATGTCGTTGACGATCACCGCGACCCGCAGCCCGTCCCGGTTCTGCAGAACGTGGTTGAGCAGGCTGGTCTTGCCGGCACCGAGGAAGCCGGAGAGCACGGTGACCGGCAGGCGTCCGGTCACGGCACGTCCACGATCTGACGTCCCTTGTAGAGCCCGCAGTGGGGGCAGGCGCGGTGGGGCATCACCGCTTCCTTCCGTGGGCAGGGGCACGGGGTGAGCTGCGGGGCGCTCGCCTTCCAGTTCGCCCGTCGGTGCCGGGTGTTGGACCGGGACATCTTGCGCTTCGGTACGGCCACCGGTTTCTCCTTAGTGAGGGGGCCACCGCAGCTTAATGCAATTGGTTTTCGTTTCCGATAGCGCCCCCACCTCAAACGGCGGGGCCGGAAGCGCGCAGCGGCGACACGCGTCGCCTTTTGCCTCCATCGCCCGATCCGCCCGCTACAGTACCGCTCATGGAAACGGTTGCCATTTTCTACCTGACGGCGCGGATCGGTCCTGACCTCCGGATGGAGTCGTACGGGTCGAGCCCGCCGGCGGCAGCGACCGTCTGATCCGATGCCCGCCGTCCACCCGACGTCAGCGGGCGCACTCCGCGCAGGTGCCGAAGATCTCCAGGGTGTGGTCGACATCGGTGAACCCGTTCTCGCCGGCGACCCGTTCGGCCCATCGCTCCACCGCGGGCCCCGCCACCTCCACCGTCCGGCCGCAGGAACGGCACACCAGGTGATGGTGGTGTCGACTCTGGCTGCACCTGCGAAAGAGCTGCTCCCCGCCGGGCAGCCGGGTCGAGTCGATTTCACCGGCGTCGACCAGCAGCTGCAGGGTGCGGTACACGGTGGTCAGGCCGACCCGCGCGTCGCGGGCGAGAAGCATCTGGTGCAGCTGCTGCGCGGTGTGGAAACCGTCAACCTCGCGCAGGAGCGCCAGCACCTCGCCGCGCTGACGCGTGTTGCGGGTTACGTTCGGCATCGCCTGGTTCACCGTACCGCCGTCTCCGCTCTCGGACGCGCCGCTCGTGGCGCGGTCGCTGACTGCCGACCCGGCCCGCATACGCGGGGAGCCCGACCCATTATGCGCTGCGCATATGTGCACGCTTCGACCTCGCCGGGCACCCGCGCCGGTCGCTCCAGGCTGTTCCTCCCCGCATCGGAGTAGGTGATTGCGCTGCGTACGAGCAACCGGCACGGTCCTGTCCCCCCGGCACCTGCACGCCCCGGCCAACCAGCCCCGGCCGACGGCGGCGGATCCGCTCCGCAGGCGCACCGCCACGCGTTCGGCTCGATCGAGATCCTCTGCGTCCTGCTCATTCTGGTCGCCGTCCTGCATCGGCAGATCTCCGAGCTGGTGGCCGACGCGCGGCTGCAGACCTGGCTGACGGTGTTCGTGTCGGTGCTGGTGCAGGCGGTGCCGTTCCTCGTCTTCGGCGTGGTGCTCTCCGCCGTCATCGCGGTGTTCGTTCCTCGCTCGTTCTGGGCTCGCGCGCTCCCCCGCCGGCCGGCCCTCGCCGTTCCGGTCGCCGGAGTGGCCGGCGTGGTCCTGCCCGGCTGCGAGTGTGGCTCCGTGCCGATCGCCGGGTCGCTGATCCGCCGCGGTGTGACGCCCGCCGCGGCGCTGGCGTTCCTGCTCGCCGCGCCGGCGATCAACCCGATCGTGCTCACCGCCACCGCCGTGGCCTTTCCTCGCAACCCCGAGATGGTGGCCGCCCGCGCCGGTGCCAGCCTCGCCGTCGCCCTGCTCATGGGCTGGTTGTGGCTGCGTCTCGGCCGCGTCGAGTGGATCCGCCTACCCCACCGCGCCCACCTCGACAGGCTGCCGAAGTGGGAGGCGTTCTGGGTGGCCTGCCGGCACGACGTCGTACACGCCGGCGGCTTCCTCGTGCTCGGCGCCATGGCCGCCGCGACCATCAACGTGGCGGTACCCCAGACCTGGCTCAACGACCTGGCGGCGCGGCCTGTGCTCTCCGTGCTCGCCCTGGCCACGCTCGCCGTGCTCCTGTCACCGCGTTGCCCGGCGGTCAGCAGCATGGCCAGGGGTTTCTGGCCCTGCTCGCAGCCCAGGTGCAGCTTGGTGGTCCAGCGGCCGCGTGAGCGGCCCAGCGCGTGGTGGGTAGGTTCCATCTCAACCCCGCGCGGTGTTTCCTTCTGCAAATGCGGCTGAGTTCGGGCGCCAGCGGCGTGCTGTTGGGCCCGGGTGATGGTGGAGTCGACGCTGACGTCCCAGGTGATCAGCCCGGCCGCGTGGGCGCGGGCCTGCAGCCCGGTGACGATCCGCTGCCAGACTCCTGCCCGTTGCCAGCGCCGGAACAGCCCGTAGACCGTCTACCAGGGCCCGTAGCATTCCGGCAAGTCCCGCCACGGTAGCCCACCCGGACCCGCCACCGAATCCCGTCGATGAGCTGCCGTTTACTCCATTTCGGCGGCCGTCCTGGCTTCTTGCCCTTCGGCAGGAGCGGCTGTAGCACCGCCCACTGCACGTCGGTCAGGTCGAACCGCCTCGTCACCGGTACCCTGGCCAGGAGGGTTCCGCGCTGATGGTCTGTCTTGGTCGATGAACCATCTACCGGAGATCTCGCCGCGTATCGACCATCGACACGATCGTTGGCACTCAGCAGCGGCGCAGCCACCAAGGATCGTCACCCGGCGTTTGAGGATCGTGATGAGTGCGCCTCAACAGGGCCTCATCCAGGCCGTCGACTAAAGCTCGAAGCTCTCGCGCGGCATGACCAGGCATGCATGGCGATTGCCTCTTCCAAGCGCATTCGTGCCCAGCCCTCACCACAGCAGGAACAGGTGAACTCGGCTTCCCACGGTCTCCACCGTCGCCGATTGTCGTATGCGTGCACGCCCCACACGCTGACCGCGACGGCCACCATGCCCGGCAGCCACCGCCGCCCCTCCAAGAGGCGGACAGCAGCGTTCGCGGGACCGGACAGTCCAGGAACGTCCCGATAACGGATCCACGGGCTTCGCGTGATCGACGCCCGGTGACGTAGCGATCCTGGGCGCCTACGAGGCACAACCCCTTCTGCGGAAGGTCACGCCTCAGATCCTCCCACACAGCCACTCAGCTGGCCGTGGCGGCGTACCGCAACGAGGGCAACGAACGCTTCTGAACACGGCTTAGCACCGCAAGCGGGACCTCAACCCGTTGCCGTGGTTGGCGCCCGTCCGCATCACCGCCCGGTCAAGCCGCCGGAGCCCTCGGCGGCACCGTCCGGAGCGAAGGCGCCGTCCGCCTCCCCTGGCCCGAGGTGGACGTGCTGGTGCCCCTGCCCCGAGTCGATGTTGATCTGGTCGAGCTGCGTCGCGGCCACCGACCACGCGGTCGACGCGAGCGCGGCCTGCCGCGCCGCCAGCCCCAGGTACTCGTTGCGGGCGGGGACGGGCTTGGTCACGGCCAGGGCCACGGTGTCGACCGCGACCCCGGTCTGCTCCACCGCGCCCTTGAGGCTGCCACGCGCCACATTGGTGGCGGTCGTGCCCGACGGTGGGTCGGCGAACGTCTCGACGAGTTGCCGCACGGTCTGCTGCCACTGTCGGGCCTGCGACGCCTCGGGCATACGCCCGGTCTCGGCGGCCTGCTGGATCGACTCCAGGATCGGCGTGAGCTGCTCGCCGATCCCCCGTGCCGCCGCGGTCAGCTCGATGATCTGCTGGACGTCGCGCTCGGCCTCCGCCCTACGCAGCTGGTCGACGGTCGACTCGACCTGCGTCGGCCGCCCGACGTTGAAGCCGATCACCCCGCCGAGCAGGCCGAGGGCGAGTGCGACCGCGACGGCGGCCGCGACCACCGCCGGTTTCGGTCGCCGGGTGGGCGGGGTGGTGAGATAGGAGGGTCTTCCGGTTCGGCGGGACACGGCACCCCCACGCATCGATGGTCGTCTGCTCCGGAGGGTAGCCCGTCCGATGACGCGAGTCGATGCTTTCGCCCGTCGCACCAACGTCTCCTGTCCGCCTCCGACGAAAGGTGCGTCGAAGGTCCCGTCCATGGCTGCCGCCGGGGCCGGCCGACGCGAGGATCAGATCGCGCCGGCCGGCTCCGTACCGCCGGTGTCGCTCGTGCAGGGGCGTCGCCTATCGGGGCGGTGACGCCTCGGCGGCGGTCAGGCGAGGACCTCGAAGGTCCAGGTCTTGGCGCCGGAGCTGATCGTGCTGCCGTCGCCGGCCCGGGTGCCGGTGACCTCGAAGGTGACCGTGTAGGTGCCGGCGGCGTCGAAGCCCCAGTTGACGTGGGCGTGGGTGTTTCGGTTGACGTTCAACGTGCCGGGCAGTCCGTTGCCGCTGTCGAACAGGACGGTCGGCGTACCGCCGGAGACGGTGTAGATGCTGAAGCCGGCCGGCCCGGTGACGTTGGTGAGCCGGAACGACACCCGGTTGTTCTGGAGCACGCCGCTGGGCACGTCGGTGGTGTTCCAGCCCGCCCAGAGCAGGCCGGCGGTGCTGGCCTGTGGCAGCACCCAGGCCTGGCCGCCCGAGCCGAGGAACGACCAGGCGCCGCCGGCGGGAACGGTGAGCCGGGCGGCGCTCGGCACCTGGAGAACCACGTCGGCGGGGTTGCGCTCCACGTCGGTCGTGCCGGTGCCGTCGAGCAGGTCGACGGTGAGGGCGCCGCCGGTGTAGTCCACGTCGATGACGTCCACGTGGCCGCTGGACAGCACGATCGGAGCCGCCACGGCCGGGGCGGACGCGCCGGCGAGCAGCGCGACGGTCAGGGCGAGCCCGGCGAGGAGCTGGTTGCGGGTACGCACGGCGCTCACGCCTTGACCACGAGGCGCAGGGTGGCCGGGGCGGAGGTGACGCTCTGGCCGGTCGCCGCGAGGGTGCCGGTGGCCTGGACGGTCACTCGGTAGTCGCCGGAGCGGTCGAAGGCCCAGTTGGCGTGGGTGTGGTCCCCGGCGGCGAGCGTGATGGCGTCGGGCACTCCGTCGCCGCTGTCGGCGAGGATCGTCGGCTGCCCGACGGCGTCCTCGGTGTAGATGGCGAGCTGACCCGGGCCCGCCACCGACTGGAGCCTCAGGGTCAGTGAGTCGGCGGCGACGACGCCCGCCTCGATCTCCTCGGCCGCGATTCCGGGCCAGATCAGTTCGCTGTTCTGGATCTCGGGCAGGATCCAGACCTCCGCCACGCCGGGACGGCCGAGGAAGGCGAAGGCCGGATTGTCCGGGACGGTGACCTTGGCCTGGCGCTTGACGACGAGCTTGACCTCGTCGGTGGCGTACTCGACGTCGTTCTCCTCGTCGTGGACGCCGATCTCCAGATCGCCGTCCTCGTAGGCGACGTCGACGACGTCGAGGTGCCCGGCCTTCAACGTGACCGCGGCGGCCTGCGCCGGGAGCGCGGTGGCGACGAGCGCCGCGGTCGTCACTCCCGAGGCGAGCAACAGCCGGATGGACTTACGCACGAAGATGCTCCTCTCCTGGGTCCTTGTCGGACCGTCTAATGAAAACGATAGTCGTTTTCGTTAGATTGCGAAAGACCTGACGACGGCAGCGCCCGCAGCCGTGGCAGACGGCTGCGGGCGCGAGAACTACTCGTTCGTCAGGCTGCTACGGCCGCGGGCGGTCGGCCGGTGCGTCGCCGGGCGAAGAGCCCGTACCGAGGCGCGGCCAGCCAGCACCCGGCGAACACCAGGGTCAGGCAGAGCACGATCAGCCCACCCGAGGCCAGGTTGTAGTAGTAGGAGACGTACAGGCCGGCGACCGCACAGACCACGCCGATGCCGGCGGCGAGCAGCATCATCACGCCGAGACGCTCGGTGAGCATCCGGGCCGAGGCGGCCGGGGTGATCAACAACGCGAGGACGAGGATGTTGCCGACCGCCTGCAGGGAGATGACGATCGCCAGGGTCACCATCACGTACAGCACGGTGTCGAGCCAGAAGACGGGCAGACCCGAGGCGGCGGCGGTCTCCCGGTCCAGGCTCACGGTGACGAGTTCCTTGCGCAGCAGCAGCGTCACCGCGATCAGCAGCGCGCCGACCACCGCCACGGTGATGACGTCGCCGTAGGAGAGCCCGAGAATCTGACCGAACAGGAAGGATGCGAGGTCGCCGGTGTACGTGCTCTGCGTGCTCACCGGGTCGCCGCAGGGGCGCCCGACAACTCGGCCCTGACGCCACCCCCGCGGGACCGGGCCGATGACACCGGCCGGTGCCACGACGTGGGTGTGCCGGTCGAGGCGGTCCCGAGAGCGCGACCGATTCGCTCCGCGGTGACCAAGCTTAACAACAACGGTTTTCATTTTAAAGCCATCCGTTCGGCCGACCCGCAGCAGGGTCCGGACGACACTCCGCCGCCACCGGTCCGCCCGGGGGGGGGGGGGGGGGGGGGCGCCCCGCCCCCCCTGGGGCCGGCCCCCCCTTTTTGGGGGTGGCCCCCGGGCCCCCCCGGGGGCCCCCCGGGGGCCGCCCCCGCCCAACCGGGAAAGCCACCCCGTCTACCCCCCGTCCCAGAATCCCACCCCGT
>NZ_RAZT01000002.1 GCF_003626635.1 Micromonospora musae
CCGTTCGCCGCTCGAGTACCCCGAAGGGCCTTTCCGCTCGACTTGCATGTGTTAAGCACGCCGCCAGCGTTCGTCCTGAGCCAGGATCAAACTCTCCAACAAAAATCTTTGTGGAAAAAATGTCCCGGCAACAAAATGTTGCCAAAGGAATCCCAACCGGAAGATCCCGAAGAATCAACCAGCCCGGGGTAATAATCAATTTGGCACTGGCTTATCAAGCACCCTGTTGAGTTCTCAAAGAACAACCACACACCATCCGACAACCCCCACCAGGGGAGCCCATCATCCGGGGCATTTCGCTCCGCGTCCCGCCGCTCTCGCGCCGGGCACTTTTACTACGTTACCCGCTGGTTTCTGCCGTGTCAAACCGCTGTTTTGCGGTTTGTCGTGCTTCCAACCCTTTTTGCGGGCACCCTGACTCGACCGGCTTCCGCCGTTCTCCTCACGGGTTCCGGTAGGCCGGCCGCTGCGGTCTCCCGCGAGCTCGCCCGGTGCCCTGCCGGTCGTGAACCATACCCGGTCGGTTCCGCCTCACCAAATCCGCCTCGCGGCGAATCCGGGGCACCACCCGGGTTCCAGGTCGGAGAGCCGTACGGCCTCTGACCCGGAGGTCGTTCCTGCGCTCCGGCCTTCAGGACTTTCGCCCCGTTTCGTCCGTTCCGCGCTGGCAGAGAGAAAGTTACGCGCCCCGCGGACCGATCGTCAAATCCGCGGAGCGCGTCGCGCGTCACACCGTCGACATACGACTATCGCCGCAGCTCAACGCCGGCGAAGGAGCGCTTGCCCCGGCGCAGCACCAGGTACCGCCCGTGCAGGAGGTCGGACTCCGAGACCTGGGCGTCGACCTCCGTCACCCGGTTGTTGTTGACGTACGCGCCGCCCTCGGCGATGACCCGCCGGGCCTCCTTGAGGCTCGGCACCAGACCCGAGTCCCGGAGCAGCCCCGCGACGTCGGGCAGCTCCGCCAGCTGCGCCAGCCCCGCCTCGGTGAGCGCGGCACGCAACGTGGCCAGGCTCAGCTCCTCGAGGGAGCCCCGCCCGAACAACGCCTGACTGGCGGCGACTGCCTGGGCCATCTCCCGCTCGCCGTGCACCAGGGTGGTCAGCTCCTCGGCGAGCGCCCGCTGGGCGAGCCGCGCCGCCGGACGCTCCGCCGTCGCCTTCGCCAACTCCTCCAGCTCCTCGCGCGGGCGGAAGCTGAAGAAGCGCAGGTAGCGGTCCACGTCGCGGTCGTCCGCGTTGACCCAGAACTGGTAGAACG
This sequence comes from Micromonospora musae, assembly GCF_003626635.1. Taxonomy (GTDB): domain Bacteria; phylum Actinomycetota; class Actinomycetes; order Mycobacteriales; family Micromonosporaceae; genus Micromonospora; species Micromonospora musae. The sequence continues at coordinate 1,262 of NZ_RAZT01000002.1, forward strand.
CGTACGGGCTGGTCATCTCCGGGTCGAGCCAGACCGCGCCGGTCTCGCTCTTGCCGAACTTGGTGCCGTCGGACTTGGTCACCAGCGGGGTGGTGAACGCCTGCACCGGCCCGGCGCCGCGGCGGCGGACGTAGTCCACCCCGGCGGTGATGTTGCCCCACTGGTCGGAGCCACCGTACTGAAGCTGACACCCGTGCCGCCGATGCAGCTCGAAGAAGTCGTTCGCCTGCAGGAGCTGGTAGCTGAACTCGGTGTAGCTGATGCCCGTCTCCAGACGGGCCTTGACGACCTCACGGGCGAGCATCTTGTTGACCGGGAAGTGCTTTCCGACGTCGCGGAGGAACTCCACCACCGACATCTCGCCGGTCCAGTCGAGGTTGTTGACCAGCTGGGCCGCGTCCTGGCCGGTGTACGAGACGAAGGGCGCGAGCTGGTCGCGGATGCGCTGCACCCAGCCGGCGATCACCTCGGGCGAGTTCAAGGTGCGCTCCGCGCTCTCCTTCGGGTCGCCGATCTGGCCCGTCGCCCCGCCGACCAGCAGCAGCGGCCGGTGCCCGGCGAGTTGGAGCCGCCGGGCCATCACGACCTGCATCAGGTTGCCGACGTGCAGGCTCGGCGCGGTCGGGTCGAAACCCACATAGAAGGTGGTGCTCCCGCCGTCGAGCAGCTCGCGCAGCTCGTCGAGGCCGGTCGAGTCCTGGATCAGGCCCCGCCAGAGCAGGTCATCGGTCAGGGAATCCCGCCCGGACGGCGGGATGCTGCTGTCGGTCACGGTCCACGATTCTCCCTCATCGGCTGCCGCCGCCCGTAGCGGGTTTGCCGGAACGCGCCGCTAGGCTGGCCCCACTTCGATCGAGGAGGCGTGTGTCGTGGATATGCCCGACCCCACCGGGGGCTTCGTGGAGCTGCTCGGCCTCAAGATCGACGAGGCGACCGGCGACCGGGTGGTCATCCGCTGGCAGGTCCGGCCGGAGCTGCACCAGCCGTTCGGAATCCAGCACGGCGGGGTCTACTGCTCCGTGGTGGAGACCGCGGCGAGCGTGGGCGCGTCCCTCTGGCTGGCCGACCGGGGAACCGTGGTCGGCGTGTCGAACCAGACCGACTTCCTGCGCGCCGTACGCGACGGCGAGCTGACCGCTGTCGGCACGCCGATCCACCGGGGCCGCAGCCAGCAGCTGTGGCAGGTGGAGATCACCGACGACGCCGAGCGCCTCGTCGCCCGCGGCCAGGTCCGGTTGCAGAACCTCGCTCCCGCCGCCTGACGCCCGACGTCAGCCGCCCGCCCGGTCGAGCAGCGGCGGCGCGTCGGCGGCGTCGGCGGGCGGATCACAGCGGCGCAGCCGTACCTCCGTGATCGCCCGGTGGTCGATGCGAGCGACCTCCAGTCGCCAGCCGTCGAACGCGACGTCCTCGCCGGTGACGGTGGGAATGTGCCCGAGGCAGGCGAGGAGCAGGCCGGCGATCGTGGTGTAGTCGCCCTCCGGCCGACCAGGGAGCTCGACCCCGACGGCCGCCAGGTCGTGCACCGGGAACGTGCCGGGCAGGCGCAGCGTGCCGTCCGGATCGGTCCGCACCGCCCGCACGTCCCGGTCGGTCTCGTCGTAGATCTCCCCGACGATCTCCTCCAGGATGTCCTCGAGGGTGACGATCCCGTCCACCGCGCCGCGCTCGTCGACCACCAGGGCGATGTGCTGGCGTTCGGCCTTGAACTGGCGCAGGGCGTCGACCACGGGCAGCGAGTCGGGCAGCAGCATCGGCGGGCGGACGAACTCGTCGACCGGCCGGTCGTCGGGCAGGCCGACGAGGTCCCGCAGGTGGATCACGCCGACCGCGTCGTCCAGGCCGCCGTGGCGGACCACCGGCGCGCGGGAGTGGCCGCTGGCGGCCAGCACCAGCCGGGCCGCCTCCGCGTTCGTTCCGCTGTCCAGGCAGAAGACCTGCAGCCGCGGTACCAGCACGGCTCGCAACCGCCGGTCGGCGATCTCCACGGCGCCGGCGATGATGGTCTGCTGCTCCTTGGTGAAGCCGTGGTTGCCGGCGACGATGTCCCGCACCTCGTCGGGGCTGATCTCGTCGCGCTGCGGACTCGGATCGAGCCCGACCAGGCGTACGACGAGGTCGCTGGTGGCGCCGAGCGCCCAGACGGCCGGCCGGGTGAGGCCGGCGAGCAGGTCCAGGGGGCGGGCCACCAGCAGCGCCCACCGCTCGGCGGACTGCATGGCGATCCGCTTCGGGGCCAGCTCGCCGAAGACCAGGGTGACGAAGGTCAGCGCCAGGGTGACCGCGACGATGGCGACCGGCTCGGCCGCGTCGCCGAGCGCCGCGAAGAGCGGGACCAGTGGCCGGGCCAGCGAGACCGCCGCGGCGGCCGAGGCGAGGAAGCCGGCGAGCGTGATCCCGATCTGGATCGTGGCCAGGAAGCGGTTCGGGTCCTTGGCGAGCCGGGCCAGCACCTGTCCGGCGCGGCTGCCGCGCTCCAGCCGCTGGATCTGGCTGTCCCGCAGCGAGACCAGCGCCATCTCGCTGCCGGCGAACGCGGCGTTCAGCACGACCAGGACCCCGACCAAGGCCAGTTGGCCCCAGTAGCTCTGCACGCCCGGCTCTCCCTCGCACGACCGCGCCGGACCCCGCCGACGCCGCCGACCGGAGGCCCCCGTCGGCGTACGCGCATCTGTGCCCACTGGGCGCGATGGTGAATCCTCGCCCCGCCGGCACCGTCGCCGGTGGTCGACGGATCAGGCGGCGACCGGCAGGTCGAGGAGTACGCGTCACCGGTGCGGCGAAAGCCGAGGCGGTGGTAGTACGGGGCGACCATGCCGGGCGGGCTGACCACCCGGCGGAAGCCTCGGTCGGTGAAGAGGCGGCTGCGCCGGTACACGAACTCCCCGGGGGTGAAGTCGCGGAACCGCTGGGTCACGTAGTCCAGGTCGATCTGGGCCACGTCGTGCGCCTCGGCGTGCGCCAGCACCACGCCGACCACCTCGTCGGCGCGGACCACCAGGAACGCGGATCGCCGCGCCGCGCCGGCCGGCTGGTCGTCGGCGGGCGGCCAGTGGAAGCCGGGGTTGAACCGGGCGATGTCCGCGGCGTGCACCCGCAGGGTGTGGGCCAGGAACTGGTCGTGCACTCCGACCTCGACGACCTGGTACGTCGCCTCGTCGTGCCGGGTGGCGAGCATCCGCCGCAGGTACCAGACGTTGATCACGGCGAGGACGACGTTCAGCCCGACCATGGGCCAGACCCGCAGGGTGGCGTTGTAGCCGATCAGGATCAGGCATCCGACCAGGTTGAACGCGCGCAGCCGCAGGATGCGGGTCTGCAGCAGGGACCAGACCAGCACCGCGGAGCCGAGCCAGCCGAAGAGTTCGAGCCAGTTCACTCCGCGAGGGTAGTGCCCGTCCTGGTCAGCGTGCCCGGCGGGCGGGTGCCGTCAGACGGTCAGCTCCAGCACGTACTCCTCGACGTCGCGGCCGCGGCCGGCGGCGTAGGCGTGGTCCTCGCCCCGGATGACGAAACCGCACTTGCGCAGCACCGCGAGGGAGCCGAAGTTGTCCTTGGCGGCCCGGGCGTGCACCGGGCGTTGCGGCAGTTCCTGGAGAAGTCCGTCGAGCGCGGCGGTGGCGTACCCCTGACCCCAGTGCCACCGGTCGATCCAGTAACTGACCTCGGTCTGCTCCCCCACCGGGAAGGCGAGCACGTGACCCACCACCCGCCCGTCGACGGTGACCGTGCGGGAGACGATCCCCGGGTCGGTGCGCACCCGGTGCCAGTGGGCGGCGAAGGCGCCCCGGTCGTCGGGGTCGTCGGCGGTGAAGGCAGCCATCCGGACCGCCTCGGGATCGGACTGGTGGCGGTAGAACTCCGGCAGGTCGTCGTCGCGCACCGGACGCAGGTGCAGGTCAGCGGTCACGCGGAGAGGATAGGCCCGACGGGGCCGGACGGGGAACGGACGCCCGCCGCGACGGCGTGCCGTACCGCCGGTGCCGGCGGCGCAGCCGGTCGGGCGGCGAGCGGGTTCGGTCGCGAACGAGCGGAGACTCGGCGATGGCGGCCCGGCTCGTAGCGCTACGGCCCAGGATGGGTGGATGAGACAGGCGCGGATCGGACGGGACCGGCGCGCGGCGAGCAGCGCCGCCCGGGCGAGCGGGGCGCTGGCCGTCGGCGCGCGGGCGCTCGGCGCCTCGGCCGTCGGGGCGCTCGCGGTGTCGGCACTGGCCGGCGGAGCCGTCGCGGTCGCCGCCCTAGCCGTCGGCCGGCTCTCGATCCGCCGGGCCGTCCTGCGGGAGCTGCGTGTCGGCCGGCTCGAGGTGAACGAGCTGGTCGTGCGGCACCGCGACGTCGAACCGGTACCCGCCGTCGGTCACCCGGCGGGTGACCGCGGGTAGACGTCCCGTCGATCGCTGCCGCGCTCCCGGCGGTCCGACGGGCGCGTTCCCACAACGGGTCCGGTTGGACGGGGGTCACACGGAGGCGCCGCCACAGCCGCGGCGACGAGCCACGGCGGTACGTTCGGGCGGTCGCGCAGCAGCACGGCGACCAGACGCGAAAGCGTGAGGAGAGCGGGCCGCACCGGGTGATCCGGCACCGACGGCCCGGGATCCGGGACGAGCTGCTCCGACCGACCGTCGGCCGGTGGAGCGGAACTCGACCCGGACGAAGGAGGTAGTCATGACCATCAACACCGGTGCCCCCGTCGTGGTGGGCGTGGACGGGTCCGACTCCGCCCTGGAGGCGGTCCGGGTGGCGGCCCGGGAGGCCGAACACCGGCACCGTCCCCTGCGGGTGGTCCACGCGTTCAGCTGGCCGCTCACCGCTGCCGAGCTCGGCCCCGCCCCGTTCCCCGCGCAGGCCGAGGGGCTACGCGGCGAGGCCGAACAGTTCGTGTCCCAGGCCCTTGCCGAGGCGCGCAAGGTGAACCCGGAGGTGCCGGCCTCCGGCGTCGTGGTCGACGGATCGGCCACCCGGGTGCTGCTCGACGAGTCCCGTGACGCCGCGCTCGTGGTGCTCGGGCATCGCGGCCTGGGCGGCTTCGCCGATCTGCTGATCGGGTCGGTCACCGTCCAGGTGTCCGCCCGGGCGGAGTGCCCGGTGCTCGTCGTGCATGGCGAACCGCGCGCCGACGGCCCGGTCGTGGTGGGCGTGGACGGCTCCGAGCTCTCCACCGAGGCGGTCGGCTTCGCCTTCGAGGAGGCGTCGCACCGGGGCACCTCGCTGGTGGCGGTGCACGCCTGGCTGAACCCGGTCGTGTTGTTCCCCGGTGATGTGAGCCCGCTGATGGTGGACCTGTCGACGCTCGCCGAGGAGGAGGAGCGGGTGCTCGCCGAGTCCGTGGCCGGGCACGCCGAGCGCTACCCGGACGTGTCGGTGCGGCACGAGCTGGTCCACGGCTCCCCCGCGCAGGCGCTCGTCGAGCAGTCTCGCGACGCCCAGCTGGTGGTGGTCGGTGCGCACGGTCGCGGCGCGCTCGGCGGCCTGCTGCTCGGCTCGGTCAGCCACACGGTCCTGCACCACGCGCACTCGCCGCTGGCGATCGTCCGGCACGTGCGTACCGCCGACGGGTCCTGACGGCGGGCGGCGCAGGCCGCCGACGCTCCCGGGTGGTGGTCGGGCCGGTCGGCCCGGCCACCACCCGGCCCTGACCGTGCCGACGTCGGCCGCTGCCCGGCGCGGCGTGTCGCGGCGTGTCGCGGCGACTTCCACCTGAGCGACGCCGGGCGGGCGGGAAACGCCGCGAACGGCCGTGACCACGCCGACAATGACCTGGTCGAGCGTTGGAGGGCCGAATGAACCGACCCGTCGTGGTGGGGGTGGACGGATCCCCGGCGAGCCTCGCGGCCGCGCAGGAGGCGGCGCGCGCCGCGTCCGCGCGGAACCTGCCGCTGCGCCTGCTGCACGGCTACCTGCACCCGCTCGGCTACGGGGTGCCGCTCACCCCGTACGACCTGGGCCTGCCGGCGCCCACCGACGCCGGGCAGCAGATGTTGGAGCGGGCGGTGAATGAGCTCGCCGACCGCTGGCCGGGGCTGCACATCGAGGCGGCGCAGGTGGCCGGTGGCCCGGGCGCGGCGCTCGTCGAGGAGTCGCAGCGCGCGGAGCTGGTGGTGGTGGGCAGCCGGGGGCTGGGCGGTTTCGGGGGTCTGCTGCTGGGCTCGGTGAGCGCGCAGGTCGTCGCGCACGCGCGCTGCCCGGTGCTGGTGGTGCGCCCCTCCGAGGGGACGGAACCGGGGCGGGGGCCGGTACTGGCCGGCGTCGACGGATCGGAGTCCGCCGCGTTGGCGGTGCGCTACGCCGCCGACGAGGCCCTCCGGCGCGGGGTCGAGCTGGTGCTCGTCCACGCCGAGGCGGGGCGTCACGCCGAGGAGGCCGGTGGCGGGCGGGTCCCGCCGGAGGAGCAGCCGTCGACGCTGCTGGCCGGCGCGGTGGCGACGGCCCGGGACGGCCGTCCCGACCTGGCGGTGACCGGCCGGACGGTTCGGGCGGGCTCGGCCGAGCAGGCGCTGATCGAGGCGAGCCGGGGCGCGGCGCTGATGGTGGTGGGCACCCGGGGCCGGGGCGAGTTCGTGGGCACGCTGCTCGGCTCGGTGAGCCAGGCGCTGGTGCATCACGCCCACTGTCCCGTGCTCGTCGCCCACGACTACCGCCGGGCGGACTGACCACGATCACCGCCAGGCGGACTGACCACGATCACCGCCAGGCAGGCTGACCACGATCACCGCCGGGCCGGCTGACCACGATGACGGCTGGGTCGGCTGACCGCGCCGGCCGGCGCACCTGCCGACGGCCGGCGGCGCGGTCCGGCGGGCGGGGTGGCCCGCCGGACCGCGCCGCGCCGCCGAGGCGACCGCCGCCTCGCGGGCCCGACGGCGGCGAACGCCGGTCAGGGCTCGCGGCGGCCGAGCAGCTCCTCGAAGTTGGTGGTCAGGGCGAAGGGGTCGGCCGGACCGGTGGAGACCGGCCGCCGGTGCACCTGCTCGGCGAGCTCGGCGGCGGCCCGGTCGATCCGGCTCCGCAGTCCGGCGTCGGCCTCCCCGCTCGCCCAGTCCTCGGGGGCGGCGAAGACCGAGGTCGGCACCACCACCGCGTGCAGGTAGGCGAAGAGCGGGCGCACCGCGTGCTCCAGGGCCAGCGAGTGCCTCGCCGTACCGCCGGTCGCGGCGATCAGCACCGGCCGGTCGGTCAACGCGTCCGCCTCGATGAGATCGAAGAAGGACTTGAAGAGCCCGTTGTAGGACGCGTTGAAGATCGGCGTCACGGCGATCAACCCGTCGGCGCCGGTCACCGTGTCGAGCACCGCCCGCAGCGACTCGGCCGGGAAGCCGGTGATCAGGTTGTTCGTCACCTCGTGGGCGTGCTCACGCAGGACGACGTGGCGCAGGTCGACGGTCTCGCCCCGGCCGGCCAGCTCGTCGCGCGTGGCGGCGGCGAGCTGGTCGGCGAGCAGGCGGGTGGCCGACGGCTGGCTGAGGCCGGCCGAGACGATGGCGAGGGTGCGCGTCGTCATCGGTTCACCTCCGGCGCCTTGCCCGTCACGTCGTCCACGGCGTGCACGGTGCTGTCCTTGGCGCCGCCGGCGGCGGCGACGAGCGAGGCGTGGGTCGGCGCCGCTGGCACGTGCGCCGGGCGCATCGAATCGAACTCCTTGCGCAGCACCGGGACGACCTCCTCGCCGAGGAGGTCGAGCTGCTCCAGCACGGTCTTCAGCGGCAGCCCGGCGTGGTCCATGAGGAAGAGCTGACGCTGGTAGTCGCCCACGTAGTCGCGGAAGGTGAGCGTCCGGTCGATGACCTGCTGCGGGCTGCCCACGGTCAGCGGCGTCTCCGTGGTGAACTCCTCGAGCGACGGGCCGTGCCCGTAGACCGGGGCGTTGTCGAAGTACGGCCGGAACTCGCGCACCGCGTCCTGCGAGTTCTTCCGCATGAAGACCTGGCCGCCGAGCCCGACGATGGCCTGGTCGGCGGAGCCGTGGCCGTAGTGCTCGAAGCGCTGCCGGTAGAGGTTGACCATCCGCTGGGTGTGCTCCTTCGGCCAGAAGATGTGGTTGTGGAAGAAGCCGTCACCGTAGTACGCGGCCTGCTCGGCGATCTCCGGGCTGCGGATCGAGCCGTGCCACACGAACGGCGGTACGCCGTCGAGGGGGCGTGGCGTCGAGGTGAACGACTGCAGCGGGGTGCGGAAACGCCCCTTCCAGTCGACCACGTCCTCCCGCCACAGCCGGTGCAGCAGGTCGTAGTTCTCGACGGCGAGCGGGATGCCGGCGCGGATGTCCTTGCCGAACCACGGGTAGACCGGGCCGGTGTTGCCGCGGCCCATCATCAGGTCGACCCGGCCGTCGGCGAGGTGCTGCAGCATCGCGTAGTCCTCGGCGATCTTCACCGGGTCGTTGGTGGTGATCAGCGTGGTCGCGGTGGAGAGCAGCAGCCGCTCGGTACGCGCCGCGATGTAACCGAGCATGGTCGTCGGCGACGAGGGCACGAACGGCGGGTTGTGGTGCTCGCCCGTGGCGAACACGTCGAGCCCGACCTCTTCGGCCTTCAGCGCGATCGCCACCATCGCCTTGATCCGCTCGCGCTCCGTCGGCGCCCGACCGTTGGTCGGATCCACGGTGACGTCACCGACGCTGAAGATTCCGAACTGCATGACAGCTCCTCGGGTTGTTGGCCGCGGCCCGGCGGCCGTTTCGCACCCGACAACATACTTGACTGCTCAATAATTCCGAATGTGGACCACCACTGTGACGGCCGCCACCCCACCCCGGCCATGGACCCTGCCCGATCCTCTCCTCCCCCACCCGACGGCGCCGTCGCAGCCCAGACGGCGCCCGGCCCGCCCGGTAGCCTTGCCGCACGATGACGTACTCCTGGCTCCACGCACCGGCCGCACAGGTCGCCACGACCGCTCGCACCCTCCTCGGCTGGACCGTCTCGGCGAACGGCGTCAAGATCCGGTTGACCGAGGTCGAGGCGTACGCCGGCACCGGAGAGGACCCGGCCTCGCACGCCCACCGGGGCCCGACCCCACGTACCGAGGTGATGTTCGGCCCGGCGGGGAACGTCTACGTCTACTTCGTGTTCGGCATGCACTGGTGCATGAACATCGTCTGCGGCCGGGAGGGTGAGGCCGCCGCCGTCCTGCTGCGCGCCGGCGCCGTGACCGAGGGGATCGAGATCGCCCGGCAGCGGCGCGCGAACGCCCCGGATCGGGAACTCGCGCGCGGCCCGGCACGGCTCGTGACGGCGCTCGGACTCGACCGCGACGCCAACGGCACGTCGGCCCTGGACGGGTCCGGGCCGGTGCTGCTCGCACCGCCGTCGGCGCCCGTCGACCCGGCCCTGATCGCCGCCGGACCGCGCGTCGGGGTCGCCGCGGCACACGACACCCCGTGGCGGTTCTGGCTGGTGGGCGAGGAGAGCGTGAGCCCGTACCGCCGGCACGTCCCGCGTCGCCGGCGCCCCTCGACCCTGCCGGCCTGACGGTGGTGGCCGCGCCGCGCGGCCACCACCCTCGGGTCAGCGCACCGGCTCCGGCTGACCGGCCGGGTCGTGCGGGGCACGCCCGGTGCCCTGCCGGGGGGCGGCGCTCGTCGGTGACTCGGGGAGCAACTCCGCCGCCAGGGCGGAGGCCGTCCGGCCCAGGCGCTGCGCCTCCACCTCCGGCGACACCTCGAACGGCGCCCGGAAGGGGAGGTACGCGGAGAGGAAGTCCGCCAGCATCGCCTGCTGCTCGGAGAGCAGGACCTCACTGGAGTCGGTGTCGTTGAGGCAGAACACGTCGCAGTGCCGCCGGGACAGCAGCGCGGCCAGCTTCACCGGTGTGGAAGGGTGCGCCAGGTCGGCGTAGGTGTACCGGATGGAGCCGGGGACCGAGGTGCCGGAGAGGTACGACCAGTAGTGCTGCAGCGAGGACGGGATCGACAGGTCCCCGGGGTGCCGGAACTGGTGCTCGGCGGTGGCCAGCACCTCGGCCGGCAGGTGCCGCTCGATCTCCTCCAGCACACTGCGGCGCAGCGGGTACGGCACGTGCCGCATCTTCTGTGAGATCGTGCGCCCGAAGCGCTCCTCGATGTGCCGGCGGTTGTTCTTCCCGGCGGCGGTGACGGGAGCGTCGTGCACGGTGGCCGGGCCGACGTCGAGCTGGGCCGGCGAGGTGAAGAACTTCGCGATCCCGTTGGCGTGGAAGAACGCGGTCGGCACCAGCGGCCGGCCGAAGAACATGTCGTCGTTGACGTAGACGAAGTGCTCGCTCAGCCCCGGGATGCGGTGCAGCCGCGACTCGATGGCGTGCGAGTTGAAGGTCGGCAGCCGGCCGGTGTCGGCGAAGATCTCCCGGTGGCGCACCACCCGGACCATCGGGTGCGTGACGTCCAGCCAGGCCGGGACCTGATCGTCGGTGACCAGGTAGATCTGCCGGACCCAGGGCGCGTACGCGACCAGCGACCGCATCGAGTACCGCAGCTCGTCGCGGCTGACGTACCGCGCGTCGTTCGCCGCGACCTCGTTCATCTCGGCCGCCCCGTGCTCGCGCAGCGCCCGGTTCTTGCGCTCGCGCCAGTCGCCGTCGTCACCGTCGACCCAGGTGTAGACCACGTCGATGGGGAAGGTGACCTGGTCGTGGGCGAGGCCGGCGAACTCGGCCCGGCTCGGATAGGTGGTGTCCTCACCGGCGAAGCGGCTCAGCCGCCGGCCCGGCACGGCGACGGTGGCGCCGACCGTCGGCAGAGCCGCGGCGATCCGGTTGGGACGTGGCGCCGCGATGTGCGGGACCGGATACTCCTCGGTCGGCGCGTCCGGCCAGAACTCCACGTCGCAGGCGAAGGCCTGGCCGAGGACGGTACGACCGAACGGGTCGGTGACCGCGGCGAAGACCTCCGCGACCCCCACCGACCGGCCCGGCCGCGCGCGATCGGGAAGGCGCACGGTCACCCCGTCCTGCGCGCCCACCGTGGCGAGCGCCCGCAGTGCCCCGTCCCGGTCCTGCTCGCGTACGGCGACGGCACTGCGCCGCTCGTCGAGGGTCGGCACCGCGAAGTGCGGGACCCCGGCTTCGTCGAACGCCGCGGTCACCAGGTCGAGGTTGTGTCGCCACCGGTCGGCCGGCGTCGCCGCCGCGACCACGCGCGCCTGGACCTGCGCGGCGCCGTCGCGGGCGGTGCGCAGCTTCCCCACCGGCACGCTCGTCCCGCGGCTGGAGATCCGGGTCAGTCGGCGCACCAGCCACAGCTGCCGCTGCGGCGGCAGGACCTGGAGCATCCGGAGCCGGTGTTCCTTCGGCAGCATCCGGTAGACGCGCAGCGCTATCAACGCACGTTCTCCCGTCGCACCCGGACCGTGGACGGCCGACCGGGTCCGTCCACGATCACCGGTCGCCTGCTGAGGTGCCTGTGGCTCACCGTGTCCCCGTCTCCTCGCGCCGGCTCGATGACCGGGCCGACATGCTGGCCTGTCCCGCCCGCCCCGCGACTCGCCGCCCTGCGGGCGGCCGAACGGTCGGTATCCACGAAGGTAACAACGAATTCAACTGCCGGATGCCATCCGATCACCGTGTGTTTACCGCCGGATGGTGCCGATACGGTCACCCAGCCGGGCCGGCGCAGACCCGCCCGGCGTCGGTGACCTGGTAGATCCGGATGCCGTCGACCCGGTGCACCAGCGTCAACCGGTCGCTGCGGTCCAGGCGCGACTGTCGATAGTGGGCTCGCCAGCCGGGGTAGTTCGCGCTGCCCACGACCACGTACCCGATGTCGAGCCGACGGACGGCGCAGCCGGCGGGTGGCGCGTCGGCGTTGTTCACCAGCCAGCGCCAGGCGCGCCAGCGCTCCTCCCAGTTCTCCGCCACCGCCGTCTGCGACGGCGGGATACCGAAGAGCAGCGGCGTGCCGTGGTCGGCGTACGACCACGTCATGAACTGCCGGTGCCGGTCGTACGCGACGACCTGACCCGGCTGGACCTGAGCGTCGAGCCACTCGAACGCGCGAGCGTAGGAGTCGCCGACCGGGGCCCGGCGCTTCACCTCACCGCGCAGCGGATGCCAACTGCTGGGCACCGCGGCGAGTAGCGCCAGGCTCAGCACCACCGCGGCGGCGATCGCGGCGACGGGCGGCACGGCGCGAGCCGGCCACCGCAGCGCCGCCGTCCGGACGCCGAGCAGGGCGAGCAGCCGGCGCAGGCCGAGCCCGAGCACCACCGCGCCGGCCACCGTGGCCACCCCGTAGATCGGGAAGATCATCGACCAGGGGCGGGCGGGATCGCCGTACCAGAGAGCGGCGAGCGACTGCACGAGCGCGGCGTTCGAACTGATGGTGACGATGCCGACCAGCGTGATGGCCAGCCCCGCCGCCAGCCAGGGCCGGGCCCAGCGCAGCTGTCGCAGCACCAGGGCCAGCGGCGACGCGAGAAGGCAGGCGACCGTGATCCAGAGAGCTATCCGGACGCTGAGCGGCCAGGGCGCGACGTCCGCGGTGCCCGGGCCCGGGAAGCCCAGCAGGATGTAGCGCTGCGGATCCGTCAACCAGAACTCGACCGCCTCGCCCCACCGGCCGAGCAGCTGCGGCTTCTCAGTCAGGCGCTCGCCGCCCGCGCCGGCGATCGTGCCGAGCAGCGGCGCGATCGCGCCGGTCCCGGCGATCAGCATCGCGGCGGCGGCCGCGCCGACGGTCCGCCAGCGCAGCCGCTCGCGCAGCCCCACGATCAGGCCGATCGCGAGCACCCCGATGAAGAGCACGTCGTAGGAGTGCGTCATGACGATGCCGGCGCCGCCCAGGCCGGCGAGCAGACCCGTGCGCACCGGATGCCGGCCCCGGACGGCCAGCGCGATCAGCAGGGCCAGCCCGCCGGCCAGGCACGGCGCCGCCTGCTCGGTGATCCGGCCGGAGAGCAACGACGCCCACATCGGGCCGACGAACACCGGCGCGGTGGCGGCGGCCGCCGCCACGAGCGGGCGCCCACCGAACGCCCGGACGCAGGCGTAGATCCCGGCCGCCAGCGCGAACGGCCCGACCAGCAGGGCCCAGGTGGTCATCACGGTGCTCATCGGGCCACCGGAGAGCTGCGTCGCCTGCGCCCAGGCCACGTTGGCGGCGAGCGGGTAGAACTCGCAGGAGGTCACCGTGTCGGTCGAACCGGAGCTGCAGGCGGCGGTGATCGCGGTGGTGCCGGTGTCCAGGATCCGGCGGCTCAGGTAGCCGTGATTCATCGCGTCCCAGCCGGGAGGGGCCGCCAGCCGGCCGACGATCAGCCAGCCGTAGCCGGCGGCGATCACCGTCGGCACCGCCAGCCCCGCGATGTCGGCCGGGCGCGGACGCACCGACGGCAGCCGGAGACGGGAGCGCAGGGATCGCGGACGGTCGTCGGCGTCCTCGACGAGCCCGCGACCGACGAGCCGCGACAGCGCGACAGCCGACCCCGCCAGCACGAGCTCGGCGACGAGCACGGCCATGGCGCCGTCGGGCAGGCCGAGCGGTCGCAGCCAGGCCATCGCCACGGCGATCAGGCCGAGGGTGAGCGCCGGGGACGCCGCCCAGGCGACCCAGCGGTAACGGCCGGGCGGTAGCGCGAAGCCCAACAGGGCTCCGGGCGCGACCGCGACCAGGAACGCGATGAAGCTGGTCAACAGCGCTGCCCTCCCCGGTCAGCACGAGCGCCGCCCCGAAAGACTCGGTAAGCATAGGGGAAACATTCGGTTACGTGGGGCAACGCGCGCCGCCCGAGCCGGCGCGACCAGTCGCCTCAACGAAGTGTTGACAACAAGGCGTTAGAGGGGTCCAATGGACGGCATGGACACGCTGAACAACGATCCGTTCACCGCTCCGGACGCTGCCCAGGCTCGCGCGCACCGCAACTACGCGGCGCTGCTGCGCATCGCGGAACGGCACGCGGGCACCGACGCCCGCCGCCGGCGGTACGCCCACCCCGACGTCCCCGACGCCTACGAGGCGGCGACCCTGGTGATGGCGCTCTCCGGCGGGGCCGAGCTCGAACCGGGAGAGGAGCCGGTCGACCAGGCCGACCTGATGGCCGCGCTGACCCTGATCCCGCACGTGCGCGCGGAGGTGGACGTGCTGGAGACGGGCCTGCTGCAGGCGGCTCGCGGCCGGGGGATGACCTGGCAGGCGATCGCCTTCGGCCTCGGCCTCGGCAGCGCGCAGGCCGCCCAGCAACGCTACGAGCGGCTCACCGCGCGCACTGCGGAGTAGCGCCCGGGGAATGGAAGTCCGGCACGCCCGGACCGTTGGCGGGCACTCGGCCACCAGCGACTGTGGGATCAGCGCAGCGGAAGGGAGACGCGATGCGACGCGAGCAGATGCTGGCGTACTGCCTGGCGAAGCCGGGCAGCTGGCTGGACCAGCCGTGGGAGGGCGACGAGGTGGTCAAGGTGGGCAGCCGGATCTACGCGTTCCTCGGCTCCCCCGACAGCCACCCCACCGTGGGCGTGAAGTGCGGCCCGAACCGGGAGGTGGCCGACGAGTGGCTGCACCGCCACCCGGCGGACGCGCAGGTGATGCCCTACATCGGACGATCCGGCTGGAACACTCTCCGGCTCGACGGCGGAATCGACGACGAGGAGCTGATCGAGGCCGTCGACGCGTCGTACGACGCGGTCGTGGCGAAGCTGCCGAAGCGGGAGCGGCCGACCTCCTGATCAGCCGCGGCACCGCGTGGAATCACGGAAGCCGCCGCCCCGGCGAGCGCCAGGCCGGCGGCCTCCCTGCTGTCGTACGGATCGGGGTTTCCCCGCTCAGCGGGGTACGACCCGCTCGGCGGCCCACTCCCGCCAACCGGCCAGCTTGTCCGCGGCGGTGGCCAGCTGGTCGGCCACCGGTCCCGGGCCGGTGGAGCCGGGCGTGGTCCGGGCCGCGAGCGCCGAGCGGACGGAGAGCACGTCCCGTACCGACGGGTCGAGGTGCTCGCTGACCGTGGCCAGGTCGGCGTCGGAGACCTCGTCGAGCGCGCACTCCCGGGCCACGCAGAGCGCGACCAGCCGTCCGGTGATCTCGTGCGCGTCGCGGAACGGCACGCCCTTACGGACGAGCCAGTCGGCGACCTCGGTGGCGAGCGAGTAGCCCACCGGCGCGGCCGCGACCAGACGGTCGACCCGTACGGTCATCGTGGAGATCATCCCCGCGAGGGCCGGCAGCAGCAGCTCCAGGGTGTCGACCGCGTCGAAGGCCGGCTCCTTGTCCTCCTGCATGTCCCGGTCGTAGGTCATCGGCAGGCCCTTGAGCATGGTGAGCACGCTCATCAGCCCGCCGACCAGCCGGCCGGACTTGCCACGGGCCAGCTCGGCGATGTCCGCGTTCTTCTTCTGCGGCATGATCGACGAGCCGGTGGCGAACGCGTCGTCCAGCTCGACCCAGCCGAACTCCTGCGACGTCCAGAGCACCACCTCCTCGCCGAGGCGGGACAGGTGCACCCCGGTCATCGCGGTGACGAAGAGGAACTCGGCGACGAAGTCCCGGTCGGCGACCGCGTCCATCGAGTTGGCGAACGACGTACGGAAGCCGAGCTCCTTGGAGACCGCCACCGGGTCCAGCGGCAGGCCGGAGCCGGCCAGCGCGCCCGCGCCGAGCGGGCTGATCGCGGCCCGCTCGTCCCAGTCGCGCAGCCGCTCCAGGTCCCGCAGCAGCGGCTGGACGTGGGCGAGCAGCCAGTGCCCGAAGGTGACCGGCTGCGCGTGCTGCAGGTGGGTCATGCCCGGGGCGGCGGTCGAGACGTGCCGCTCGGCCTGCTCGACCAGCGCCTCGGCCAGCTCGACCAGCCGCGCGGCCACCCCACGCGCATGGTCACGCAGGTAGAGCCGCAGGTCGGTGGCGACCTGGTCGTTGCGGGACCGGCCGGCGCGCAACTTGCCGCCGAGGCTGCCCAGCCGCTCCAGCAGGCCCCGCTCCAGCGCGGTGTGCACGTCCTCGTCGTCGACCGTCGGGCGGAACTGCCCGGAGGCGCAGGCCGCCTCCAGGTCGTCCAACGCCGCGAGGATCTTCCCCAGCTCCTCCGGGTCGAGCAGGCCGGCGCCGGCCAGCACCCGGGCGTGCGCCCGCGACCCGGCCAGGTCGTACGGGGCCAACCGCCAGTCGAACTGCACGCTCACCGACAGCCGGGCGAGCGCCTCGGCGGGACCGCCGGCGAACCGGCCGCCCCAGAGGCTGGTGCGGTTCGGGGCGGCGTTGCTCTCGGTCAGGCTCTTGTCGTCCACCGGACCCATTGTGGCAGTGCTCACCTTTCGCTCCCGACTGCGGTGCTCACTCGCTGCGCTCGCTCACTCCTCGCGCTCGCAGGGCTCACCGCTCGCCGAGCCGGGCGTCCCGGGCCGCGGCCATCCGGCTGGGCAGACCCCAGAGCTGGACGAAGCCCTTGGCGAGGGACTGGTCGAACGTGTCACCGGTGTCGTAGGTGGCCATGCCGAAGTCGTACAGGCTGGCCTCGGAGCGCCGGCCGGTGACCGTGGCCCGGCCACCGTGCAGCGTCAGCCGCACCTCGCCGGAGACGTGCTGCTGGGCGTCGTCGATGAACGCGTCGAGCGAACGCTTCAACGGCGAGAACCACAGGCCGTCGTAGACGAGCTCGCCCCAGCGCTGGTCGACGCCGCGCTTGAACCGGGCCAGGTCCCGCTCGACGGTGACCGCCTCCAGCTCCTGGTGGGCCGTGATCAGCGCGATCGCGCCGGGCGCCTCGTACACCTCGCGGCTCTTGATGCCGACCAGCCGATCCTCGACCATGTCGAGGCGGCCGACGCCCTGGGCGCCCGCCCGCCGGTTCAGCTCCAGGATCGCCTGGTACGGGGTGACGGTCTCACCGTCGATGGCGACCGGCACACCGGCGTCGAAGGTCACGACGACCTCGTCGGCGTCGCGGGGCTCGCTCGGGTCGGAGGTGTAGGAGTACAGGTCCTCGATCGGCCCGTTCCAGATGTCCTCCAGGAACCCGGTCTCCACCGCGCGGCCGAACAGGTTCTGGTCGATGGAGTACGGCGACTTCGCCGACACGTCGATCGGCAGGCCCTTCTCCTCGGCGAACGCGATCGCCTTGTCCCGGGTCCAGGCGAAGTCCCGGGCCGGGGCGATGATCTTCAGGTCGGGGGCGAGCGCGCCCAGGCCGACCTCGAAGCGAACCTGGTCGTTGCCCTTGCCGGTGCAGCCGTGCGACACGATCGTGCCGCCGTGCTTGCGCGCCGCGGTGACCAGGTGCTTGACGATCAGCGGCCGGGACAGCGCGGAGACCAGCGGATAGCGGTCCATGTAGAGCGCGTTGGCGCGGATCGCCGGCAGGCAGTACTCGGCGGCGAACTCGTCGCGCGCGTCGATCACCTCGGACTCCACGGCGCCGCAGTCGAGCGCGCGCTGCCGGATGGCGTTCATGTCCTCACCGCCCTGACCGACGTCGACCGCGACCGCGATCACCTCGGCGCCGGTCTGTTCGGCCAGGTACGGAATGGCGACGGAGGTGTCCAATCCTCCGGAATAGGCAAGGACGACCCGCTCGGTCATGGTGTGTTGCTCCCTTCAACGTTCTCTTCCCGGCGGGCCCAGCCGGCGAGCTTCTCGCCGAGCGCGGCCCCGCCGACGCCCTCGCGGGCCACGACGAGGATGGTGTCGTCGCCGGCGATCGTGCCGACGACCTCGGGCAGGCCCGCTCGGTCCAACGCGCTGGCCAGGTAGTGCGCTGCGCCCGGCGGGGTACGCAGCACGGCGATGTTGCCGCTGGAGTCGACCCCGTTGAGCAGCTCGTGCAGCAGCCGCACCAGGCGCGCCGGGGCCGCCTCCGCGTCGCGCAGCGGCCGGTGGCCGTCCTCCGGGATCACGTAGACGCCGCGCCCGTCGCCGCCGCGTACGGTCGCCGCGCCGAGCTCCTTCAGATCCCGGGAGAGGGTGGCCTGGGTGACCTGGATGCCGTCACCGGCGAGCAGCTCGGCCAGCTCGGTCTGCGAGTGGATCGCCTTGTCCCGGATGAGCTCGACGATGCGAGCGTGCCGGGCGGCGCGGGTCAGCGGGGCGGTCATGTGCTCTCCAAGGTCGCGTTGGCGTCGGGCGCCGCCGCGTCCGGGGCCTGGTTGCCGGCCTCGATGAGGAACATGAGCAGCGCCTTCTGGGCGTGCAGCCGATTCTCCGCCTGGTCGAAGACCGCGCTCTGCGGGCCGTCCAACACCTCGTCGGTGATCTCCTCGCCCCGGTGGGCGGGCAGGCAGTGCAGCACGATCGCGCCCGGCGCGGCCTGGGCGAGCAGCTCGGCGTTAACCTGGTAGGGCAGGAACGGCGTGTTGCGGTCCAGCCCGTCGGCCTCCTGCCCCATCGAGGTCCAGGTGTCGGTGGTGACGACGTCGGCCCCCTTGACCGCCTCGGCCGGGTCGGTGAGCACGCTCACCGACCCGCCGGTGTCGGCCGCGATCTCGGCGGCCCGGGCCACCAGCGCCGGGTCGGGGGTGAAACCGGCCGGCCCGGCCACCCGTACGTGCATGCCGGCGGTCGCCCCGGCGAGCAGGTACGAGTTGGCCATGTTGTTCGCCGCGTCGCCGACGTACGCGAGGGTCCGGCCGGTGGTGCCACCGAACCGTTCCCGGACGGTGAGCAGGTCGGCCAGGAGCTGGCAGGGGTGGAAGCCGTCGGTTAGCGCGTTGACCACCGGCACGCTCGCCCCGCCGGCGATCTCGGCGATGCGCTCGTCGCCGTAGGTGCGCAGCACGATCGCGGCGACGTAGCGGGAGAGCACCCGCGCGGCGTCGGCGAGGGTCTCGCCCCGGCCGAAGTGCGTGCCCTGCGTGTCCACGATGAGCGGGTGACCGCCCAGCTCGGCGATCCCGACGTCGAACGAGGTCCGGGTGCGCAGGCTCTGCTTGTCGAAGAGCACCGCCACCGACCGTGGACCGCTCAGCGACTGGTACCCGAACCGGTCCGCCTTCATCCGGGCGGCGAGCTGCAGCACCATCGTCTGCTCGGCGGGGCTCAGGTCGTCGTCGCGTAGGAAGTGCCGGGTCATGGGATCGTCTCCGGGGCGGTCGTGGTGGTCGGCGAGGTCGGGGCGGCGGAGGTCACCGGCGGGACGCGGTCCGCCGCGGGCGCGGTGGCGTCGAGGGCGGCGGGCAGCGCCGCCAGGAAGGCGTCCACCTGCTCCGCGGTGAGGATCAGCGGCGGGGCGAGGCGGACCACGTCCGGCTGGACCGGATTCACCAGGAAGCCGCGCTCCCGCAGCGCCTCGGCGAACACCCGCGACACCGGCGCGGTGAGCACCACGCCGAGCAGCAGGCCGGCCCCGCGTACGCCCGAGACGAGCGGGTGGCCGAGCGCCTCGACGCCCCGGCGCAGTCGCTCGCCGATCCGCTTGACGTGGTCGAGCAGCCCCTCGTGGGCGATGGTGCTCACCACCGCGAGCGCGGCGGCGCAGCTGACCGGGTTCCCGCCGAACGTGGTGCCGTGCGAGCCGGGGGTGAGCAGCTCCGCCGCCCGGCCGAAGGCCAGCGTGGCGCCGAGCGGCAACCCGCCGCCGAGCCCCTTGGCGAGCGTGACCAGGTCCGGCTCCACGCCCTCGGCCTGGTGGGCGAACCAGTGCCCGGTGCGCCCGATGCCGGTCTGCACCTCGTCGAGCACCAGCAGCGCGCCGTGCCGGGCGGTGATCCGCCGGGCCGCGGCGAGGTAGCCGGCCGGCGGCACGACGACACCGTTCTCACCCTGGATCGGCTCCAGGATCACCATCGCGGTGGCGTCGGTGACCGCCGCCTCCAGCGCGGCGACGTCGCCGTACTCGACGTGTGTGACGTCGCCGGGCAGCGGGCGGAACGGGTCGGCCTTGGCCGGCTGCCCGGTGAGCGCGAGGGCGCCCATGGTCCGGCCGTGGAAACCGCCCGCCGCGGCCACCACGTGCGTACGGCCGGTCAGCCGGGACATCTTGAACGCCGCCTCGTTCGCCTCCGCGCCCGAGTTCGCGAAGAAGACCCGGCCGGGACGGCCCGCGAGGGCGAGCAGCAGCTCGGCGAGCGCGACCGGCGGCTCGGCGACGTAGAGGTTCGAGACGTGGCCGAGCGTGGCGACCTGCTTCGACACGGCGGCGACCACGGCGGGGTGGGCGTGGCCGAGGGCGTTGACCGCGATGCCGCCGACCAGGTCGACGTACTCCCGGCCGTCCTCGTCGACCACGACGGCGCCGGAGCCCTCGACGAGGGCGAGCGGCGGGGTGCCGTAGTTGTCCATCATGGACTGGTTCCAGCGCTGCACCAGACTGCTCATGACTTGATCACCATCGTGCCGAACCCTTCCGACGTGAAGACCTCGAGCAGCGTGGAGTGGGCGACCCGCCCGTCGACGACGTGCGCGGCGGGCACTCCCCCGCGCACCGCCCGCAGGCAGGCCTCCATCTTGGGCACCATTCCCGACTCGAGGGTGGGCAGGAGTTTCGCCAGGTCGTCCGCGTCGATCTCGGAGACCAGGCTCGTCGTGTCCGGCCAGTCGGCGTAGAGGCCGGCGACGTCGGTGAGCACGACCAGCTTGCGGGCCTCCAGCGCGACCGCGAGCGCGGCGGCGGCGGTGTCCGCGTTCAGGTTGTGCAGCACCCCGTCGGCGTCCGGCGCGACGGTCGAGATCACCGGGATCCGCCCGGCGGCGATGAGGTCGGTGACCGCGGAGACGTCCACCGACTCGACGTCACCGACCTGGCCCACGTCGACCGGCTCGCCGTCGACGTACGCCGGGCGACGCACCGCCGTGAAGAGCCCGGCGTCCTCGCCGGAGAGGCCGACCGCGAACGGACCGTGCGCGTTGATCAGCCCGACCAGTTCCCGCCCGACCTGACCGACCAGCACCATCCGGACGACCTGCATCGCCTCGGGGGTGGTGACCCGCAGGCCGCCGCGGAACTCGCTGACGATGCCGAGCCGGCCGAGCATGGCCGAGATCTGCGGGCCGCCGCCGTGCACGACGACCGGCTTCAGGCCGACGTAACGCAGGAAGACCATGTCGGCCGCGAACGCGCGCTGCAGCTCGGGGTCGACCATGGCGTTGCCGCCGTACTTGATCACGACGGTGGAGCCGGAGAAGCGGGCCAGCCACGGCAGCGCCTCGATCAGCGTGGCGGCCTTGGCCTGGGAGCGGGTGAGATCGGCGGAGAGGCTCATGCTCCGGCCCGCCTTCCGTTCGCGACTGCGGGACTCCGCTTCGCTGCGTTCCTCGCGCTCACGACGAGTAGGCCGAGTTCTCGTGGACGTACGCGTGGGAGAGGTCGTTGGTCCAGACGGTCGCCGACGCGGCCCCGGAGTGCAGGTCGATCCGGATGGTCACGTCCCGCCCGGTCAGGTCGACCTTCGACCGGTCCTCGGCGGCGGCACCGTCGCGGCACACCCAGACCCCGTTGACCGCGACGTCGACGCCGTCCGGCTCGAAGGCGGCGGCGGTGGTGCCGACGGCGGCGAGGATCCGCCCCCAGTTCGGGTCGTTGCCGAAGAGCGCGGTCTTCACGAGGTTGTTGCGGGCCACCGCCCGACCCACCTCGACCGCGTCGTCCTCACCCGCCGCGCCGACCACCTCGATGGCGATCTGCTTGGTGGCGCCCTCCGCGTCGGCGATGAGCTGCTGGGCCAGGTCGTGGGCGGCGGCGGTGACCGCGACGGCCAGCTCACCCGGCGCGGGCGTGACGCCCGACGCGCCGCTGGCGAGCAGCAGCACCGTGTCGTTGGTGGACATGCAGCCGTCGGAGTCGATCCGGTCGAACGTGACCCGGCACGCCTCACCCAGCACGCCGGAGAGCACCTCCGGGTCGGCCACCGCGTCGGTGGTGATGACGCACAGCATGGTGGCCAGGGCCGGGGCGAGCATGCCCGCGCCCTTGGCCATGCCGCCCACGGTCCAGCCGGCGCCCTGGACGGTGGTCGTCTTCGGCCGGGTGTCCGTCGTCATGATCGCCTCGGCGGCGGGGGCGCCGCCGGCCGTGGAGAGCGTGCCCACGGCGGTGTCCACCCCGGCGAGCAGCGCGGTCATCGGCAGCCGCTCGCCGATCAGGCCGGTCGAGCAGACCGCCACCTCGCCGGCCCCGAGCTCCAGGCCCGGTTCGGCGGCCGTGAGAGCGGCGGCGACGTGTTCGGCGGTGGCGTGCGTGTCCTGGAACCCGGCCGGGCCGGTGCAGGCGTTCGCGCCACCGGAGTTGAGCACGACGGCGCGGACCGCCCCGCCCCGGACGACCTGCTGGGTCCAGAGCACCGGCGCCGCCTTCACCCGGTTGGCGGTGAAGACTCCGGCGATCGCGGCCTGCGGCCCGTCGTTGACCACCAGGGCCACGTCGGCGGCGCCGCTGGCCTTGAGCCCGGCGGCGACGCCGGCCGCCCGGAACCCCTGCGGAACGGTCACACTCATGGGGCCACCCCGTAAACCGACAGGCCGGTGGTCTCCGGCAGACCGAACATCAGGTTCGCGTTCTGCACCGCCTGCCCGGCGGCGCCCTTGCCGAGGTTGTCCAGCGCGCTGACCACGATCAGGCGACCGGAGTCGACGTCGACGGTGGCCTGCAGGTGGCAGGAGTTGGAGCCGAGCGTGGCGGCCGTGTGCGGCCAGCGCCCCTCCGGGAGCACGTGCACGAACGGCGCGTCGGCGTACGCCTCGGCGAGCACCGCCTGCGGGTCGACGCCGCGGGCGGGTAGCGCGGTGACCGTGGCGAGGATGCCGCGCGGCATGGGCGCGAGCACCGGCGTGAGGGAGAGGCCGGTCGCTCCGGTCGCCTGCTTGATCTCGGGCACGTGCTGGTGGGTGCCGACCCGGTAGGGCGACAGGTCGCCCATCACCTCGCTGGCGAGCAGGTGCGCCTTCACGCCCCGCCCCGCCCCCGAGGTGCCCGAGGCCGCGACCACGACCACGTCGGCGGGCTGGGCGGCGCCGGCGGCGATCAGCGGGGCGAGCGCCAGGGTGATGGCGACGGCGTAGCAGCCGGTGTTCGCCACCCGGGTGGCGGAGGCGATCAGCTCCCGCTGCCCGGGCAGCTCCGGCAGGCCGTAGGTCCACTGGCCGGCGTGCGTGCCGCCGTAGTACTGCGCCCACTGGTACGGATCGGCGAGCCGGTGGTCGGCGCCGAGGTCCACGATCCGTACGTCGGCCGGCAGCTGGGCGGCGAGCGCGGCCGACTCGCCGTGCGGCAGGGCCAGGAAGACCAGGTCCGCGTCGGCGAGCGGGTCCGGCCCGGCCGCGCCGAGCACCAGGTCGAGCCCGGCCAGCTGGGGATGGACCACGTCGACGCGGTGCCCGGCCTGGCTGTGTGCGGTGGCGGCCACCAGCTCGAACTCCGGGTGCCCGGAGATCAGGCGCAGCAGCTCGCCGCCGGCGTAGCCGCTCGCTCCCGCCACCGCGACTCGGATTCCCATACTCACCTCCGCATGACTATGCATGCCAAGGTAGCAGCGATGATCTCCGACCGCAAGTTCATACAGTCCACTGCATGAGAATGACGCCAGCCGGGCGCGCCGACCGGAACCGACACCGGCGCCGTTCGCGGGGCACGACCTCGGCGCGGCCCGGCGGATTGCGGTGCGTCAGGATCGGATCTCGGTGCGATGTGCAGGGCGCGTGGTACGGGTGTGCCGTGCCGCCGTCACCGGCCGGGCGGCGGGTCCACCCTCGGCCGCAGCCGCGGCCGGATCACCACCGCACGCAGGTCCCGCTCCAGGAGGTAGCCGCACTCGCGGGAGTCGTAGCTGAACGGCGGGTTGTCACCGAGGACCACCAGGTGCCCCGGCGGGACCTCCCGCTCCGGCCGCTCCCGCAGCAGCGGCACCCGGTCCACCGGCACCGGGTCGCCGGGCACCGCGTGCGCCCGCTTGATGAACAGGCCCGAACCGCCCTCACCGGGCTGGGTGGGGTGGCGGGCGGTCATCTCCGCCGGCGCCACCACCACGACCACGTCACCGGAGCGGACCCGGGCCAGCGGCAGCCGCCGGGCCAGCACCCGGTCGCCGGGGCGCAGCGTGGGTTCCATGCTGCGCCCCACCACCGAGACCAGCATCAGGTGCCGGCGGGCCCAGAGCAGGCCGGTGATGGCCACCGCGAGCACGGCGGCCACCACGACCCACCCGGTCGCCGACACCGGTCAGGCGCCGCGCAGGGTCGCCCCGAAGCGCTCGGCGGCCACGGCGACGGCCGAGTCCCGGGCGGCCACCGCCTCCTCGACGGTGAGCGTCCGGTCCGGCGCCCGGAAGGTGAGCTTGTACGCCAGCGACTTGCGCCCCGCCCCCAGCTGATCGGAGGTGTAGACGTCGAAGAGGCGGACGTCCTCCAGGAGCTCGCCGGCGCCCTCGACGAGCGCCCGCTGCACCTGCGCCGCCGGCACCGACTCGTCCACCACCAGCGCCACGTCGATCAGCGCCGGCGGGAAACCGGAGACCCCCGGGGCCGCCAGCATCGGCGCGGCGGGCAGCAGGTCGAGGTTCAGCTCCATGGCGCTGGTACGGCGCGGCAGCTCCAGCGCCGCCACCACCGTCGGGTGCAGCTCCCCGGCGTGCCCGACGACGACCCCGTCGACCAGCAGCTCGGCGCAGCGGCCCGGGTGCCACGGCGCGTACTCGGCGGCCCGGACCTCGACCCGGTCGGTCGGGAGGCCGGCGGCGGCCAGCACCGTCCGCCCCGCCTCGATCGCGTCCGCCCACCCGGCCGCGCGGCCGGAACCCCACCAGCCGGCCAGCTCGATCTCGCCGGCCAGCACGGCGGCGACGTGCCGGGGCTGCTCGGGCACCACCGCGTCCGCGGCGGCGAACTCCGCGTCGGTCGGCCGCCGGTCCACGCCCATGGCCGGGGGGCTGCCCGCGCCGAGACGCGGATGGAAGACCGACCCGATCTCGTAGAGCGCGAGATCACGGTGACCCCGGCCCAGGTTGCGCTTGAGCACCCCGAGCAGCGGGCCGAGCAGCGTCGTGCGCAGCATCGGCTCCTCGTCGGAGAGCGGGTTGGCCAGCCGCACCGCGGGGCGGCGCGGGTCGTCGCCCGGAAGACCGAGCAGGTCCGGCAGCTCCGGCGAGACGAACGGGTGGGCGAGCACCTCGACGTACCCCCGGTCGGCCAGCGCCTGGGCGATCGTGCGGCGCCGGCGCTGCTGCCAGGTCAGGCCGCGGCCGGCCGGAGCCACCGGCAGCACCGACGGCACCTTGTCGTACCCGTCGAGGCGGACCACCTCCTCGACCAGGTCGGCGGGGTCGACGAGGTCCGGCCGCCAGCTCGGCGGGGTGACGGTGAGCGACACCCCGTCCCCAGCGGCCACCCCGACCGCGCCCGGGTCCTCGGCGAGCCGGTCCACACCCTGCGCCACGGTGCAGCCCACCTGCTCCAGCACGGCCACCACCCGCGCCGGCGGGTAGTCGACGCCGATCCGCCGGGTCGGCAGGTCCGCCGGCAGGGTGATCGGGGTACGCGGCGAGACGTGGTCGAGGTCCAGGATCTCGTCCCCGGCGACGCCGCCGCCGTACTCGGTGAGCAGCCGCACCGCCCGCTCCAGGGCGACCAGCGGCAACGCCGGATCGACGCCCCGCTCCCAACGCTTGGCGGCCTCGCTGAACAGCTTGTGCCGGCGGGCGGTGCGCCCGACCATCACCGGGTCCCAGTGGGCGGCCTCGAAGAGCACATCGGTGGTGCCGGCGACGACCTCGCTGGTCTCGCCACCCATCACCGCGGCGAGCGAGATCGGCACGCCGGCTCCCTCACCCGCGACGGGGTTCGGCAGCCCGGCGTCGCAGATCACCATGTCCTCGGCGGCGAGGACGCGATCCACACCGTCCAGCGTGGTCAGCTTCTCCCCCGCCGCGGCCCGGCGGACCACCAGCGAACCGGCGATCCGGTCGGCGTCGAAGGCGTGCATCGGCTGGCCCAGTTCGAGCATCACGTAGTTGGTGATGTCGACCGGCAGGGAGATGCTGCGGATGCCCGCCGTGGTGAGCCGCCGCTGCATCCAGCCGGGCGTGGGCGCGGACGGGTCGACGCCGCGGACCATCCGGGCGGCGAACCGGTCGCAGCCCACCGTGTCCCGAACCTCGACCGGGTACGCCGGCTGCGGCGTGGCACCGGGCGCGGGCGCGAGACCCGGATCCCGGAACGGCACCTCGAACGCGTGCGACAACTCCCGGGCCAGACCCCGCAGGCTCAGCCCGTAGCCCCGGTCCGGGGTGATCTCCAGTTCGAGCACGATCTCGTCGAGGCCGACCACCGGCCGGGCGTCGTCGCCGGGCTTGGCCGGGCTCTCCTCGGGCAGCACCAGGATGCCCTCGTGGTCGTCGCCGAGGCCCAGTTCCCGAACCGAGCAGATCATGCCGTTGGAGTTGCGGCCGTACGTCTTGCGCGCGCCGATGGCGAACCCGCCGGGCAGCACCCCGCCCGGGAGGATGACGACCACCCGGTCACCGGGGGCGAAGTTGCGCGCCCCGCAGACGATCTCCTGCGGCTCGCCGGTGCCGTTGGCGGCGCCCACGTCGACCCGGACGAACCGGATCGGCTTCTTGAAGCCGGTCAGTTCCTCGATCTCCAGAACCTCACCGACCACCAACGACCCGGTGACGTTCTCCCGCAGGTCGGCCACCGAGTCGACCTCGATGCCCAGGCCGACCAGGGCCTGCGTCAGGTCGTCGGTGGACAGGTCGGCGGGGAGGTCGACGTACTCCCGCAGCCAGCTGACAGAAACTCGCATGACTCAGACCACCGTCTCCGTAACTCGTGCCCGCATCGCCTACGCCCCGGTCCCGAGCGCCCGGCTGAACCGGACGTCGCCCTCGAAGAGATGGCGGATGTCGCTGACCCCGTGCCGGACCATCAGGGTCCGGTCGATGCCCATGCCGAAGGCGAAGCCCGAGTACACCTCCGGGTCGATCCCGCAGGCGCGCAACACCCGCGGGTTGACCATTCCGCAGCCGCCCCACTCGACCCACTGCGGGCCGTCGCGGTGCTCCGGGAACCAGACGTCGAACTCGGCCGACGGCTCGGTGAACGGGAAGTAGTGCGGGCGCCACCGGGTCTTCGCGTCCGGGCCGAAGATCGCCTTGGCGAAGTGGTCGAGGGTGCCGCGCAGGTGCGCCATGGTGATGCCCTTGTCCACCACCAGGCCCTCCGCCTGGTGGAAGACCGGGCTGTGGGTGGCATCCACCTCGTCCGTGCGGTACACGCGGCCGGGGCAGATCACGTAGATCGGCGGCTTGCGGCTGAGCATCGTCCGCGTCTGCACGTTCGAGGTGTGCGTACGCAGCACCAGGCCGGACCGGTCCGCGGGGTCGATGTAGAAGGTGTCCATCAGCCCGCGGGCCGGGTGGTCGGCGGGAATGTTCAGCGCGTCGAAGTTGACCCACTCCAGCTCGACCTCGGGGCCCTCGGCCACCTCGTAGCCCATCCCGACGAACAGGTCGCTGACCTGCTCGATGAGCGTGCTCAGCGGATGCCGTGCGCCTCGGGGCTGCCGGTCGTACGGCAGCGTCACGTCGACGCGCTCGGCGACCAGCACCCGCTCGGCGTGCTCACGCTCCAGCGTCTCGGCCCGGGCGGCGTAGCTGGACTCGATGGCCCGGCGGGCCTCGTTGACCCGTTTGCCGGCGTCGGACTTGGCGGCCGGCGGCAGCGCGCCGATCTCCCGGCGGGCCAGCGAGACCGGCGCCCGGTCACCGAGGTGGGCCGGGCGCAGCGCGGTCAGCGCATCCGGATCGGTGGCGGCGGCGAACGCCTGCTCGGCGTCGGCCACGGCAGCGGCCAGGGCGGCCGGGTCGAGCAGGGCGACCTGCTTCGGGTCGTACGGATCGTTGCGGTAGGTCATGGCGTACGGGCACTCCCTCACGGCGGCGCCGACCCTCGCGGGGTGGCGAAGCGAGTCTACGGACGCGCGGCTTCGCCGCAGCCCGCCGGTGGGAGTTACGCAGGGAGCAGGGTCAGGCCCGCCGCCCGCCGACACCGGCGGGCTGGCTAAACGAACGCCGTGGCGCGTTCATGGACGGCTGGTCTCCCCGGTCGTGACGTTCGCGCGACCGGATCCCGGCCGGCGCTGTGCTTTCGCTGAAGAGTACAGGCAGACGGCGGCGGCCGCAGCGAGGTTGAGGCTCTCGGCGCGCCCGTGCAGGGGCACCCGGACGCGGGCGTCGGCGGCCTCGGTGAGCGCCGGCGGCAGCCCGTGCGCCTCGGAGCCGAAGAGCCAGGCGGTCGGCGCGGCGAGCCGGCCGGCGTCAGCCAGGTCGTCGAGGTCCTCGTCGCCGTAGCCGGTCGTGGCGAGCACCGCGAGCCCGGCGGCGCGCAACGCGGCGACCACCTCGATCGGGTCGTCGGCGCGGACCACGTCGACGTGGAAGAGGCTGCCGGCGGAGGCCCGTACGCACTTGCCGTTGTACGGGTCGACGGCGTCGCCGGCGAAGACCACCGCGCCCGCCCCCGCCGCGTCGGCGGTGCGCAGCACGGTGCCGGCGTTGCCCGGGTCGCGGATCTCGGCGAGCACCGCGACCAGCCGGGGCCCGCCGTCGAGGGCCTGGGCCAGCGGCACGTCGAGGTGCCGGCAGACGGCCACCAGCCCCTGCGGGGCCAGCGTCTCGGCGAGGGCGGCCAGCGCGTCGTCGGTCACCGCGCTGACCGGGACGCCACCGCCGTCGGCCAGGGCGGCCAGCTCGGCGTACCGGTCGAGGGCGGCCGGCGTGCCGAACAGCTCGGTGACGACGCCGGGCACGGCCAGCGCCTCACGCACGGCCTGTGGGCCCTCGGCGAGGAAGCGGCCGCTGGCCTCGCGGTCCCGGCGCCGCTGCAGCCGCCGGGCGGCTACCACCCGGGGCGTACGCGGGGTGAAGAGCATCGTCACCTCAGACATGCGGCGAGGCGCCTCCCGTCAGGGTCGACGAGGGGCGCCTCACTCCAGACGCAGGGGATCAGGCGGCCTGGGCCGCCGCACCGCCGGTGCCCTCGGCCGCGACCGCGGCGCGAGCCACCTCGACGATCGCCGCGAACGCGGTGGCGTCGTTGACGGCCAGGTCGGCCAGGATCTTCCGGTCGACCTCGATGCCGGCCAGCTTGAGGCCCTGGATCAGCCGGTTGTAGGTCATCCCGTTGGCGCGGGCGCCTGCGTTGATCCGCTGGATCCAGAGCTGCCGGAAGTCGCCCTTGCGGTCACGACGGTCCCGGTAGGAGTACTGCATCGAGTGCAGCACCTGCTCCTTGGCCTTGCGGTAGAGGCGGGAGCGCTGACCGCGGTAGCCGCTCGCGGTCTCCAGCAGGGTACGGCGCTTCTTCTGGGCGTTCACAGCCCGCTTGACGCGTGCCATCTCAACTCCTTCTTACGTCGGGTGGCGCGCGTCAGCGGCCGAGCAGCTTCTTGATGCGCTTCACGTCGGCCTTGGCCAGCACGACAGTGCCGGTCAGCCGCCGGGTCTGGGTGGAGGGCTTCTTCTCCAGGTTGTGCCGGAGGCCGGCCTGCTGGGCAACGATCTTGCCCTTGCCGGTCACCTTGACCCGCTTGCCCATCCCCGTGTGGCTCTTCATCTTCGGCATGTGGAACGTCTTCTCCCCTGTTACTGGCCGCTGGTGTCAGCGGTCGTGCCGGTCTCCCCGGCTGCTGCGGTCTCGCCGGCCTCCGGGGCGGAGCCTTCCGCGACCCGGTCCCGGGGCGCTCCGCCCCGAGTGGCCGTCGCGGCGACCGCGGCGGCCTTGGTGGCGCGGTGCGGCGCGAGCACCATGATCATGTTTCGGCCGTCCTGCTTCGGAGCGGCCTCGACGTACCCCAGCTCCGAGATCTCCGACTCGAGCCGGCGCAGGAGCCGGTAACCCAGCTCCGGTCGACTCTGCTCGCGACCGCGGAACATGATCGTCACCTTGACCTTGTCGCCGGCCTTGAGGAACCGCACCACGTGACCCTTCTTGGTCTCGTAGTCGTGCGGATCGATCTTCGGCCGGAGCTTCATCTCCTTGATGACGGTCTGCTGCTGGTTACGCCGCGCTTCGCGCGCCTTCAGTGCGCTCTCGTACTTGAACTTGCCGAAGTCCATGAGCTTGCACACCGGCGGGCGCGCCATCGGCGCAACCTCGACCAGGTCCAGATCGACGTCCGCGGCCAGCTGAAGGGCGCGCTCCAGTGGGACGATGCCCACCTGCTCACCCTCGGGACCGACCAGTCGGACCTCACGTGCCCGGATCTGCTCGTTCACGCGTGGTTCGACGCTGATGGGGCCTCCTCGAGTCGAGTGTCTGCTACGTGCCGACCCTGCGGCTCCCGGGCGGGAGCCGACCCGGAAAGCAGAAGGCCCCGGCGTATGCCAGGGCCTGCTCGACCGGTCAGCACGATCACATGGTCGCGCATCCGGCGCCGGGACATGCCCGGAACCGGTGACCGGACCCGGCCACCGTGGCGGCGACTCGGGTGGGAGCAGGCGCTCCACTTTCATGGCGCCCGCGTTAAGGCAGGCAGCCTGGTCGACTCGACAACACTACACCCTCACCACCGTCCCCACCCAATCCCCCCACCCCCGCACCCCCCGCGCCCCGCGCACCCCCGCGCGCGTCCCGGGGCGCACTTTCACGGAAAGAGTGCCCATTCGGCGCGGAATGGCCACTCTTTCCGTGAACGAGTGGCCACTGCCCGGCGGGTGGGGGCGAGAGGGGGTGGGAGGGGGTTAGCGGTTGGGGGTGCTCTCGGTGATCCGGGCCAGGTGCGCCTGGTGCAGTCGACGCAGCGCCCGCACCCCGTCGACGGCCAGCTCCTTGTCGGCCGCCTGCAGGGCGATGATCGGCAGCAGGTCGTCGTCGTGCAGCTCCAGGCTCGCCCAGGGTGCGCCCCGGTCGAAGCGGACGCCGCGTACGACCTCCCAGGGCAGCTCGTACGAGCCGATCAGGTTGCGCACCCGCACGCCGCGCGCGTCGGCCTCCACCCGAGGGCGGGTGAAGATGAGGATGCCGAGCGCGCCGAAGATGCCCAGCCCGACCATCGCGAGCTGGTCGCCGCGCTGGAAGCTGCCGTAGCCGTCGCCGGTGGGGCCGTGCAGCGACGTCGCCACCAGGGCGAACACCACCACCAGCACGGCTGCCGACGCCCAGCAGACCACCCGGATGCGCCGGGGCCGCAAACTGATCAGCTCGGGTTCGCTCACCCCACCAGTCTGCCACCCGCCGCCGGCCGGCCTGCCGCCGCCACGCTGCCCACGTCGAGCCGCCACGCCGCTCACCCCGACGCCGTCGACCTTCAAGCCGGCGACGCCTGTGTTCAGACGCGCGTCGACGCGGACGGAACGGTCAGCGGCCGCGGGCCGACGCCTCGCGGGGCCGGGCGCCGCGACCCGCCACGACGACGGCGAGGAGAGTCAGCCCCGCCCCGACCAGCACGGCGGGCCGAGCACCCGGGCCGCCGGGCAGGAGCGCGTCGAGCAGCAACGCCCCGCCGAGCTGACCGGCCACCAGGGCGAGGCCGGTGCGCAGCACCCCCGCCGAGCGGACCCCGACCACCAGGCCCGCCACGATGCCCACGCCGAGCAGGCCGCCGGTGTAGAGGTACCAGGCGTCCGGCCAGGCCCCGGTCGGCCCGGCGAGCGCGCCCGCGACAGCCGCCACGATCAGCACCACCGGCGTACTGACCAGGAAGTTGACCGCCACCCCGGCGGCGGCCGACCCGGCCGCGGAGACCCGGCCGTTCAACGCGGACTGCAGCGCCACCCCGACCCCGCCGGCGACCGCGAGCAGGACCAGCCCGACGGCCAGCTCCCCCACCGGTTGACCGACCTGGGCCAACGCCACCGCGGCCACGCCGAGCAGCCCGCCCGCGATCCGGGGACCGGTGAACGGCAACCGGCCGCCCGAGGCCAGGCCGGCCCGATCCACCGCCAGCCCACCCACGCTCCCGCCGGCCACCTGGGCGATGGTGAAGACGGCGACCCCGAGCACCGGCACCACGTACGCGCCGAGCACCACGATCGCCGCGCCGCCCAGCCCGCCCAGGTAGGACCACCAGGGCAGCCGGGCCCGCCGCAGCGTGGCGAGCCCGGTACGCATCGACGGCAGGACGGCGAGACCGACGGCGACCAGCAGGGTGCCGCCGAGGTTGTTGACCACCGCGGCGAGGGTCGGCTCCCCGACCCGGACGCCCAACTCCCCGTTCGCCGCGCCCTGCGCCGCCGAGGCGACGCCGGCCACCGCCACCAGGGAGAGCGCCACCCACACCGGCAGCCCACCACCGGCCGGCGGCGCCGTTCGCGGGCGCGCGACGCCCGGTCCCGAACCGCGCTGGGCCGGCAGCCGGAGATCCCCACCGCCCGCCGCGCCGGGCTCGGTGGGCGGCGACACGGCGCCCGGCGCCGTCCGGGAAGCTGCCGGCTCCGGCGCCGAGGCCGGCGGCGTCCCCGTCACAGCCGGCAGGCGTGGATGTTGGTCACGAGGATCGCCCGGGCGCCGAGCTCGTAGAGCTCGTCCATGATCCGGTGTACGTCGTCGCTGAGCACCATGGCCTGCACCGCCACCCAGCCCTTCCGGTGCAGGGGCGACACGGTCGGCGACTCGATGCCCGGGGTGAGGGCGCTGGCCCGGTCCAGCAGGCCGGCCGGCACGTCGTAGGCGAGCATCACGTAGCGGCGGGCCACCAGCACGCCGTGCAGCCGGCGCAGCAACTGCTCGGCCTGCGGGTGCGTGCCGGAGCCGGCCCGACGTACGAGCACCGCCGACGAGCGCAGCAGCGGCTCACCGAAGACGACGAGGCCGGCCTGACGCAGGGTCGCGCCCGTCTCGACCACGTCCGCCACCACGTCGGCGACGCCCAGTCGTACGGCGTTCTCCACCGCGCCGTCGAGCCGGATCACGTCGGCCTTCACACCCAGCTCGGCGAGGTGCCGCTCGACCAGCCCCGGGTACGCGGTGGCGACCCGGTGCCCACCCAGCTCCTGCACGGAGTCGATGTCCTCGGGGCGGGCGGCGAAGCGGAAGGTGGCCCGCCCGAAGGCGAGATCCACGACCTCCTCGGCCGGTGCGCCCGAGTCGATGAGCAGGTCCCGGCCGGTGATGCCGAGGTCCAGGTCACCGGAGCCCACGTAGGTGGCGATGTCCTTCGGGCGCAGGTAGAAGAACTCGATGTCGTTGGGCTCGTCCCGGCAGACCAGGTCCTTCGGGTCGGTGCGCTGGCGGTAGCCCGCCTCGCGCAGCATCTGGGCGGCCGGCTCGGCCAGGGTGCCCTTGTTCGGAATGGCGACACGCAGCATGGCGGAGTGCTCCTAGCAGTCGGTTCGGATCGACGACGGGACGCACTCACAGATGTCGGTAGACGTCCTTCAGCTCGAGCCCGGTGGCGAGCATCAGCACCTGGGTCTGGTAGAGCAGCTGGGAGATCTCCTCGGCGGCACGCTCCCGGCCCTCGTGCTCGGCGGCCATCCACGACTCGGCCGCCTCCTCGACGACCTTCTTGCCGATGAAGTGCACGCCCCGCTCAAGGGCGGCGACCGTGCCCGAGCCGGGAGTGCCGGCCGCGGCCTTGGCCTGCAGCTCGGCGAACAACTCCTCGAACGTCTTCACGCCGCGATTCTTTCAGCTTCGCGGCCCGGTGGCGCGCCCCGGGTCGGGGTACGGCGTTTCCCGTCGCCCCCGGCTCCGTAGCCTGCGGCCTGGGCGGCGTCAGCCCGCCGTCGACGCGAGAAAGTCCCGCACCACCTGCAGGAACTCGGCCGGGCGGGCGGTGTGCACCGCGTGCCCGCCGTCGATCCGGGCCAGCCGGGCGGCGGGAATCCGCTCGGCCATTCGAGCCAGCTCACGCTGCGGCAGATGGCTGGCCGCCCCGCCGGCGACCAGCAGCGTCGGCGACGTGATCTGCGTCAACCTCTCCCACCAGTCGGGAGGCGGGTCGTTCAACTCGGCCACCACCGCCGTCCGGGCCGCCCAGTCGTACGGCGGGTCCACGGCGGGCGGGTCGGGCAGCCGCAGGCCCAGCGGCACAGGTGGCGGCGGCTCCGCCAGCACCAGCGCGGCGACCCGCTCCGGGTGCGCCTGCGCGAACAGGTAGGCCGAAACCGCGCCGGAGGAGTGCCCGAGCAGCGTGACCCGGGGCAGGGCGAGGGCGTCGAGGAACGCCAGCAGGTCGTCGCGCATCAGCTCCAGCCCGTACCGGCCGGGGCGGTCGGTCGCCCCGAAACCGCGCAGGTCCGGGGCGTACGTCCGGACGCCGTCGAGCCCGCCGGCGAGCCCGGACCAGGTCGCGCCGGTCGCGCCACCACCGTGCAGGGCGACCAGCGCCCGCCCGCCGGCCGGGCCCCAGACCCGGTACGCCA
The DNA here is from genome assembly GCF_003626635.1 of Micromonospora musae. Lineage (GTDB taxonomy): Bacteria > Actinomycetota > Actinomycetes > Mycobacteriales > Micromonosporaceae > Micromonospora > Micromonospora musae. The sequence continues at coordinate 35,444 of NZ_RAZT01000002.1, forward strand.
TCCGCAGGCCGGGCAGCCGCGCGTACTCGATCCGGCTCATCCCGCGAGTCTGGCAGAGCCGACCGGACGCGACGAGCGGCAGCCTCGGGGTGATCGTCCCCCCGAGGCCGCCGCTGCGATGGGCGGGCCGGTCAGCCCGCGAAGCCCACCCGGTGGCCGTTGGCGGTGTTGACCGACCGGATGGCCAGCGCCGCGTCGAGCGCGGCGACGGTCGACGCCCAGCCCTTGTCCTCCGCCGAACCGGGCAGGCCGGCCCGGTCCCGGGCCTGCTCCAGGTTGTCCACGGTGAGCACCCCGTGCGCCACCGGCTTGCCCTCGTCGAGCGCCACCCGGGTCAGCCCGTCGGTCACCGACCGGCAGACGTAGTCGAAGTGGGCGGTGGCGCCGCGCACCACGACGCCGAGCGCGACCACCACGTCGCAGCGCCGCGCCAGGGCCTGGGCCACCACCGGAATCTCCACCGAGCCGGCGACCCGGGCGACCACTGCGCGGGCGCCGGACGCCTCCGCGGCGGCGACCGCGCGTTCGAGCATGTGGTCGGTCAACTCGCCGTGCCACCGCGCGGCGACCACTCCCACGGTCATCCCGCTCGCGTCGACGGGCGCCGCCGTCGGCTCCCCGAATCCCGCCATGTCTATGCTCCGATCTCGTCACCGGCGGGCATCTTGCCGGCCGGTGCCTCCGTGACGTCGTCCAACTCCAACAGGTGTCCCATCCGGTCCCGCTTGGTCCGCAGGTACCGCACGTTCTCCGGGTGGGGACGCACCGGCAACGCCTCCCGGCCGGTGATCGTCAGGCCGTACCCCTCCAGCCCGGCCCGCTTCGCCGGGTTGTTGGTGAGCAGCCGCATGGAGCGCACCCCGAGGTCGTACAGGATCTGCGCGCCGGTGCCGTAGTCCCGCGCGTCGGCCGGCAGCCCGAGGTCCAGGTTGGCGTCCACGGTGTCCCGGCCCAGGTCCTGCAGCTGGTAGGCCTGCAGCTTGTGCAGCAGCCCGATGCCGCGCCCCTCGTGGCCGCGCATGTAGAGCACCACCCCGCGCCCCTCCTGGGCGACGCGGGCCAGGGCGGCGTCGAGCTGCGGACCGCAGTCGCAGCGCAGCGAACCGAAGACGTCGCCGGTGAGGCACTCGGAGTGCACCCGGACCACGACGTCCTTTCCGTCGCCGATCTCGCCGTAGACCATGGCGACGTGCTCGGCCGTGTCGTGCGTGCTGCGGTACCCGATCGCCCGGAAGACCCCGTGCCGGGTCGGCATCCGCGCGTCGGCGACCTGCTCGACCTGCTTCTCCGTCCGCCGCCGGTACGCGATCAGGTCGGCGATCGTGATCATCGTGAGCGAGTGCTCGACGGAGAACTTCTCCAGGTCCGGCACCCGCATCATGGTGCCGTCGTCGTTGACCATCTCGCAGAGCACGCCGGCCGGACGCAGGCCGGCCAGCCGGGTGAGGTCGATGGCCGCCTCGGTGTGCCCGGGGCGGCGCAGCACCCCGCCCTGCCGGGCCCGCAGCGGCACCACGTGCCCGGGTCGGGCCAGGTCGACCGGCCCGGTGGTCGGGTCGGCGAGCAGCCGGATGGTGTGCGCCCGGTCGGCCGCCGAGATGCCGGTGGAGATGCCCTCCCGGGCGTCCACGGTCACCGTGTACGCGGTGCCCCGCCGGTCCTGGTTGGTGTGGTGCATCGGCGGCAGGTCCAGCCGGTCGGCCTCGCTCTCGAGCAGCGGCACGCAGATGAAGCCGGAGGTGTGGCGGACCATGAACGCGACCAGCTCCGGGGTGGCCAGCTCGGCCGCGAAGATCAGGTCGCCCTCGTTCTCCCGGTCGGCGTCGTCGACCACGACGACGGGCCGCCCCGCGGCGATCTCCGCGATCGCCTGCTCGATACTGCTGAAAGTGGTCATGCCACGGCCTCCGTGTAGGTGGACGGGATCGAGGAGCGGACCGGCCGCAGCCTCTGCGACGTACGCCACCAGCTGGCGAAGCCCCAGACGCAGAACGCGCCGTAGATCAGGTACATGGCCGCCGACGGGTAGAAGCCCCCGTTGAGCAGCAGGGGTACGCCGACCGCGTCCACGGCGACCCAGATCAGCCAGAACTCGACCCAGCCACGGGCCATGCCGTAGGTGGCGAGCAGGCTGCCGACGAGGATCCAGGCGTCCGGCAGCGGCCCCCAGGAGCCGAGCGCGGCGAGCGCCGGATAGGCGGCGGCGACCCCGAGCACGGCCGCGACGAGCAGGCCCACCCGCTCCCGGCCGCTCGCCCAGCGGGGCACCACGGCACCCCCGTCGGGAACGGCGCCGAGCCGACGGGTGCGCGACCAGCGCCACCAGCCGTAGACGCTGACCGTGAAGAAGAAGACCTGCCGGCCTGCCTGCCCGTACAGGTCGTGCGCCTGCGGGGTGGCGAAGACCCCGCCGAGGAAGACGGTGAGGAGCAGCGCGTTGCCGATCATGCCGACCGGCCAGGCCCAGACCACCCGGCGCAGGCCGAGCAGCGCGGAGACCAGCCCGAACGCGTTGCCGACGATCTCGCGGACCAGCACCGGGGAACCGGCCACCGTCACCTGCGCGTCGAGCAGCCAACCCAGCGTGCTCATCAGGCGACCTCGGTGGGTGACCCGGCCGCGCCGGGGCCGAGCGGAACCACCCCGTCGGGACCGGCGGGCCCGACGCCGTTGGCCGACCGGTCGCCGAGCAGCCGCTCGACGTACTTGGCCAGCACGTCCACCTCGAGGTTCACCGGGTCGCCCACGCCGCGTACGCCGAGGGTGGTGAGCTTCAGCGTGGTGGGGATCAGCCCGACCGAGAACCAGTCCGGCCCGACACCGGCCACGGTCAGCGACACGCCGTCGACGGTGATCGAGCCCTTCTCCACCACGTACCGGGACAGCTGGGCGGGCAGCCGGAAGCGCAGCGTCTCCCACTGCTCGGCCGGCTCCCGGGAGAGCAGCTCGCCGACCCCGTCGACGTGCCCCTGCACCAGGTGCCCGCCGAGCCGGCTGCCCAGCGTCGCGGCCCGCTCCAGGTTCACCGGGGCGCCGGGGCGGAGCGCGCCGAGCGCCGAGCGGCGCAGCGTCTCCCCCATCACGTCCGCGGTGAAGACGCCGGCGTCGACGTCGACCACCGTCAGGCAGACGCCGTTGACGGCGATCGAGTCTCCGTGCCGGGCGTCGGCGGTGACCAGCGGGCCGCGGAGGGCGACCAGCGCCGAGTCCGCGGCGGTCGCCGTCACGGCGAGCACCTCACCCAACTCCTCGACGATGCCGGTGAACATGTCAGCCCTCCCTCTTCCGGGGCAGCGCGGTGATCCGCAGATCCGGACCGATCTGCGTAACGTCGATCAACTCCAGATCGATGGCCTCGGCGATGGTCGTCACACCGGCGTCGACGAGCGCGGCCGGACCGGCGCCGAGCAGCCGGGGCGCGACGTACCCGACGATCTTGTCGACCAGCCCCGCGGCCAGGAACGCGCCGGCCAGCCGGGGCCCACCCTCCAGCAGGACCGCCCGCACGCCCCGCTGGTGCAGCGCGGCCAGCAGCGCCGGCAGGTCGACCCGGCCGTCCTTGCCGGCACCGACCTCCGCCACGGTGGCGATCCAGGTCCGGGCGGCGCCGTCGCGGACCTGGGCGTCGGCGGGCGTACGCCCCTCGCTGTCCACGACCACCCGCAGCGGCTGGCGGATGGCGAGGCTGCCGTCGCGCAGGTTGCGGGCGGTGAGCCGGGGATCGTCGGCGAGCACGGTGCCCACCCCGGCGACGACCGCGTCGACGGTGCCGCGCAGCGCGTGCACGTCGATCCGGGCGGCCTCCGAGGTGATCCACATGCTGGTGCCGTCGGCCGCCGCCGACCGTCCGTCCAGCGTCGCGGCGTACTTCCAGATGACGTACGGCCAGCCCCGGCGCATCGAGGTCAGCCAGGCGATGTTGCCGGCCTCCGCCTCCTGGGTGCGTACCCCGAGGTCGACGCGGACGCCGGCGGCGCGCAGGGTGGCCGCCCCGCCGGAGGCAACCGGGTTCGGGTCGGGTACGGCGATCACCACCCGGGCCACCCCTGCCTGGACGAGCGCGAGACTGCAGGGGCCGGTGCGACCGGTGTGGTCGCAGGGTTCGAGAGTGACCACGGCGGTGCCGCCCCGGGCCCGTTCACCGGCCTGCGCGAGCGCGACGATCTCGGCGTGCGGCCCGCCCGCGTACGCGTGGAAGCCCTCGCCGACGACCTCGCCGTCGGCGTCCATCAGCACGCAGCCGACCACCGGATTGGGGCTGGTGGTGCCGAGTCCACGCGCGCCGAGTTCGATCGCGCGACGCATCGCCTCGTCGACGGAGACGCTCGCCATTCGCCTTGTCCCTGCCTTCTCGCTCGCCGGTGGCGCGCGGGCGGGGTGGGAGGCGGCATCGGGCCGCGGGCGTGCGGCGGCGGAGATCCGGGTACGGCGGAGCCGACCCGCAGGGGCGACACGGCACGCCGACACCGGCGTCCGGGCACGACCCGTCCGTCCCGCGCGCTGTCTCCCATCCGGACTGTCTGGGTGCGGAATTCCCGCCCCCAACCGTCGGCCCCGGATTCACACCAGGTCCACCGGGCGGCAGAGCCGACCGGGTCGCGGGCTGACCACGGTCTCGCCGTGGATCACCGCCGGTTCGGAATTACACCGAGTCCCGCCAGCGCGTGGTGGGTACAGGGAAGTCTTACACGCCGAACGGGTGCCGCCGCCACCTGGGCGAGGTACTTCACACCGGGTCCCGCCCGCTCAGGTGACGCCGCGCCGCCGGTCGACCGCCACGTACGAGCCGGGTTGCCCCTTCGCCACCGACTTCATCTCGCTGGCGACGGCGATCGCCTCCAGCGGGTCGGTGAAGCGCTTACCGGCGTCGGAGAGGGAGACACCGATCGAGAGGGTGACCAGCGCGGCGCGGCGGATGTTGCCCCGCCGGTCCTTGAGCTCGACGTAGCCGCGCTCCCGGTCGATCGGGTCGTAGAGGGAGTCGGCCGCCTTCTCGAAGTCCACGACCGCCCGCGAGGTCAGCGGCCGGATCTGCTCCGGGGAGCAGACGATCACGAAGTCGTCGCCGCCGACGTGACCGAGGAACGCCGGGGGCAGCCCGATGGAGACCACCGCCCGGTGCACGCTGCGGGCCAGGGCGGAGATGAAGTCGTCGCCGCGGACGAAGCCGTACCGGTCGTTGACGCTCTTGAACCGGTCGATGTCGATGTAGGCGACCGCGTAGTCGGCGCCGCTGCGTACCCGGTCGGAGATCTCCCGCCGGATCCGGCTGTTCCCGGGCAGCCCGGTCAGCGGCGAGACCTCCCGGAACTCCTTGTTGCGGCGCAGCGTGGAGCTGACCCGGGCCACCAGCTCGGCGGTGTCGAACGGTTTGACCAGGTAGTCGTCGGCGCCGGCGCTGAGGCCGTGCACCTTGTCCACGGTCATTCCCTTGGCGGTCAGCATGATCACCGGCAGGGCCGAGGTCATCGGGTCGGCGCGCAGCCGCCGGGTCAGCTCCAGCCCGTCGATGCGGGGCATCATCAGATCGACCACCGCGAGGTCGGGCCGCTGGCGCTCGATCACCTCGAGGGCCTCCTGGCCGTCGCCGGCGTGGATCACCTCGAAACCGTGCAGCCGGAGGTTGAACTCGACGAAACGCGCGATGTCCTCGTCGTCGTCGACGACGAGGATGACGTCGGGGCGCTCCTCCGCCGCGTCCACCTCAGGCCCCGGAGATCGCGCGTTCCGCGAGCGCCCGCAGCCGGCGTACGGCCTCGGCGGGATCGTCGGCGCCGTAGACGGCGGTGCCGGCGACGAAGGCGTCGGCGCCCGCCGCGGCGGCCTGCTCGATGGTGTCGGCGGCGATCCCGCCGTCGACCTCGATGCGTAGCTCCAGGTGCCCGGCGGCGACGTGCCGGCGGGCGGCGCGGACCTTCTCCAGCAGCTGCGGGATGAAGCGCTGCCCGCCGAACCCGGCCTTGATCGTCATGATCAGGAGGGTGTCGAAGCTCGGCAGCAGCTCCAGGTAGGGCTCGATCGGGGTGTCCCGGTCGATCGCCAGCCCGGCCTTCGCCCCGGCCGAGCGCAGGTCCTTGGCGAGCGCCACCGGGTCGTCACACGCCTCCGCGTGGAAGGTGACGTTGTACGCCCCGGCGTCGGCGTAGCCGGGCGCCCAGCGGCGCGGATCCTCGATCATGAGATGCACGTCGAAGGGCAGTTGGGTGGCCGCCCGCAGGCTCTGCACCACCGGCAGCCCGATGGTGAGGTTCGGCACGAAGTGGTTGTCCATGACGTCGACGTGCAGCCAGTCGGCGGCACCCTCGACGGCACGGACCTCGTCGGCGAGGCGGGCGAAGTCGGCGGCGAGGATGCTCGGCGCGACGATCGTCGGCGGTACGGTCACGGGCCAAGTGTACGAACGTCGCGGCCGATCACCGCCGGCACGGCACCAACCGGGACGGGCCGTGACCCGACGGTGACCGCTGGTGCAGAATCAGCCGGTACGGGCGGGCGATTCCGGACGGGGAGGCATCGGCGACTGGCCGATCGGCGCGAACCCGGCAACACTCCAACCCAGACGGTGACGCACCGCCGGGGCCTCGCGACGCCCGCCACGGACAAGATCAACGCTCACCAGGTTCCCGGAAGGGGCGGACGATGCGACGGTGCCTCGGAGTCCTGGCGCTGGCCAGTGCCGTGGCGATGCTGCTGAGCGGGTGCCTGCGCGCGCACGGCCCCGACGGTGACCTGGTCGACGACTGGCCGGCGATGCGCGCCCCGACGATCTTCGTCCCGGCCACCGACACCTGCCAGGCCCGGATCTTCACAGTCGTGCAGGCGAGCACCTACCAGACGGTGCCCTGCTCCCGCACCCACCTGGCCGAGGCCATCCACGTCGGCACGTTCACCGCGGCGCCCTCCGCCGCCCGGCCGGAGCCCGGTCGCCCGTCGCTGCGCGCCGCCCGAACCGAGTGCGACCAGCGGGCCCGGGAGGTGCTGGGCGGCGACTGGCACGCCGCTCGGGTGGCGCTGAACATCGCGCTGCCCAGCAAGGCGGCCTGGGCGGGAGGCGCCCGCTGGTTCCGCTGCGACCTGAGCGAGACCGACAGCATCGACAACACCCGCCCGATCAACCGCACCGGCAGCCTGCGCGGCGCGATGGTCGGCGACTCGCCGCTGCTGCACCGCTGCTTCGACCCGAAGCTGATCGACGAGAACCTCAACTACATGGCGCCGGTGCTCTGCTCCGAGCCGCACCGCGCCGAGTTCGTCGGGGCGTACACCGAGCGCGACCTGAGCTGGGCGGCGTTCACCGCCGCGGCCGACCAGGTGCACCGGCGCTGCATGGCGCTGATCGCCACCTTCGCGGCGGTGCCCGACGACAGCGAACTGCCCTACCGGGCGGGATCCATCTTCTACCCGCCGTCGCGGCGGGAGTGGGAGGAGGGGGACCGAGGGGTGCGCTGTTTCCTGTGGAGCGACGACCGGAAGCTCACCCGGTCGATGCGTGGGGCGGGGCCGCAGGGACTACCGGCGATCTGAGAGTCCGTGCCGTATGCTCCTGCGCCGTGGCGCAACCGGTCGATGATCGCCGGTCGGCGTGACCACGGTCGACGGGGAGGTCGGCGGGATGCGACGGTGGTGGACGGCGGCCGTGGTGGGCACGGTGGCGGTGCTGGGGCTCGCCGGCTGCGCGCCGGCCGGTCTCGACGCGGAACTCACCGACGACTGGCCGACGCTCGCCGCGGCCGAGGCGTTCGTCCCCGACGCCGGGGTCTGCCACCTCGCCATCGCCGACGTCGGCTACCTCAGCGCGTACAGCCCGGTCCAGTGCGGCGAGTCGCACCGGACGGAGACGCTGCACCTGGGCACGCTCAGCGGCGCGGCCGCGCAGCGCAGCACGCCCCCGCCGGCCGGCTCGGTGGGGCTGCGCGCCGCGCGCACCGAATGTGACCGGGAGGTCAACAAGGCCGTCGGCGCCGACTGGCGCACCGGCCGGCTCAGCGTCGACGTGGTCTTCCCGTCGCCCGCCGCGTGGACCGGCGGCGCCCGCTGGTTCCGCTGCGACGTCAGCGAGATCGCGAGCCTGGACGACCCCGCGATCAGCCTCCGGGAGGGGAGCCTGCGCGACGCCCTGAAGGGCACGTCCAAGCTGGCCTACGGCTGCTTCGATCCGAAGGTGGTCAAGGAGGACATCGAGGAGATGCTCCCCAAGGCCTGCACGGCGAAGCACCACGCCGAGTTCGTCGGGGTCTACCAGGCGCCGGACATCAGCTACGCCGAGTTCACCCGCACCACGCTGCGCGCCCACAAGGACTGCCGCAAGCTGATCGCCTCGTACGTCAAGGTGCCGAACAACTCCGACATGCAGTACCGGGCCGGCACGATCTTCTACCACCCGTTCGAGGAGGAGTGGAAGAGCGGCAACCGCGGCGTGCAGTGCTTCCTCTGGGTCAGCGACCGGTCCCTGACCCGCTCGCTCAAGGGCGCCGGCAGCAAGGGCCTCCCCGTCCGCTGACCCCCCGGCCTCGTTCACGATCGGCCTCGTTCACGGAAAGAGTGGCCTTCGCGGGTGCGAAGGCCACTCTTTCCGTGAAGGTGCGCTGGGGAGGGTGGGCGGTCAGCCGCGGCGGAGGACGGCGAGGAACATCGCGTCGGTGCCGTGCCGGTGCGGCCAGAGCTGCACGGTCGGGCCGTCGCCCAGCCCCGGCATACCGGCCGGCAGCAGCGGGCGGGCGTCGACGAAGTCGACCGGGACGCCGGAGCGGCGCGCCGCCTCGGTCACCGTCACGTGCGTCTCCACGATGTGCGGCGAACACGTGACGTAGGCGACGACGCCACCGGGGCGCACCGCGCGCAGCGCCGCGCCGAGCAGTTCCCGCTGCAGCCGGGTCAGCGACGAGAGGTCCGACGGCTGCCGCCGCCACCGCGACTCCGGGCGCCGCCGCAGCGAGCCCAGGCCGGTGCAGGGCGCGTCGACCAGCACCCGGTCGAAGTGCTGCTCGGGCAGCTTCGGATCCTCCCCGACGGTACGGCCGTCGACGTTCAGCACGGTCACCGGCAGGCCCCGGGTGGCCTGGGCCACCAACCGGGAGCGGTGCTCCGCCACCTCGACGGCGGTCAGCCGAGCGTCGCGCTCGGCGGCGATCGCGCCGAGCAGGCCGGCCTTGCCGCCCGGGCCGGCGCAGAGGTCGAGCCAACGACCGTCCGGGCCGTCCAACGGCGCGGCCGTCAACGCGGCCGCCACCAGCTGGGAGCCCTCGTCCTGCACGTGGGCCCGTCCCTCGGCCACCGCCGGTAGGTCACCGGGGGCGCCGCCGCCCAGGTAGACGGCGTACGGCGAGAAGGCGCCCGGCGCGCCACCGACCTCGTCGGCCAGCTCCACCGCGTCGACGCGCCCCGGACGGGCGCAGAGGTGCACCGGCGGCCGCTCATTGTCCTCGATCAGCAGCCGGGTCGTCTCCCCGAGGTCACCCCCGAGCGCCTCGGCGAACGCCCGCACCACCCACTGCGGATGGCTGTAGGCGAGCGCCAGGTGCCCGATCGGGTCGCTCTCCATGCTCGGCGCGAGCTGCGCCACCCAGGCGTCGACGTCCCGCTCCGCGACCTCCCGCAGCACCGCGTTGGCGAAGCCGGTGGCGCCCGGCCCGACCGCGCGGACCAGGTCGACGGTGGAGGAGACCGCCGCGTGCGCCGGTACCCGGGTGTGCAGCAGCTGGTACGCGCCGAGGCGCAGCGCGTCGCGCACCGGCGGGTCGATCCGTTGCACCTCCCGCCCGGCCGCGGCGGTCAGGATCGCGTCCAGGGTGCCGAGGTGGCGCAGAGTGCCGTACGTCAGTTCGGTGGCGAAGGCCGCGTCCCGGCCGAAGAGCCCCTCCTCGCGGAGGATGGCCGGCAGCACCAGGTTGGCGAACGCGTCGTCCCGGTGCACCGCGGCGATCGCCTCGTAGGCCGCGTACCGGGGCCGGTCCATCGCCGGCCGGCCACCACGTGCGCTGCCGCGCCCGCCCGCCGACCAGCGTCCACCGTTGCCCTGGTCGCCGCGCGGGCGGTCGTCGCGTCGGGTGCCGCCCCGGCGTGCGTCGGTGCGCTCCGGCGCCCGTCCCGGGCCGGTCGGGCGCTCGTCGGGCCGCCCCGAGGTCGCGGATCGGTCGGGCACCCCGGCGCCGGCCGCCCGGTGTTCGCGGTCCGCTGCTCCAGTGCCCGTCACGCGAGTTCCTCTCCGGCGGCGACCCGTGCGCCGCGTGCCCAGTCGGTCGCGGGCATGGCCCGCTTGCCCGCGGCCCGGATCTCGCCCAGCCGGACGGGGGTGGTGGCGGTGCCGACGAGCACCCGGGACTTCTCGACGAGCAGCTCACCCGCCTTGAGGTCGGGGCCGTCGGCCACCGGCGCGACCGGCCCCAGCTTGATCCGTTCGCCGCGGAAGGTGCTCCACGGGCCGGGGGCCGGCGTGCAGGCCCGGATCCGCCGGTCCACGGCGAAGGCCGGGTCCGTCCAGCGCACGCGGGCGTCCTCCACGGTCACCTTCGGGGCCAGTGACACCCCGTCGGCCGGCTGCGCCTGCGCCCGGGCGGTGCCGTCGGAGATCGCGTCGAGGACGGCGACCAGCAGGCCCGCGCCCGACTCGGCGAGCCGCTCCAGCAGGTCACCGGAGGTGTCCGTGGGGCGGATCTCGTCGGTCAGGGTGCCGTAGACCGGCCCGGTGTCCAGCCCCTGCTCCAGCTGGAAGACGCTGGCGCCGGTCAGCTCGTCGCCGTGCAGCACGGCGTGCTGCACGGGTGCCGCGCCCCGCCATGCCGGCAGGAGGGAGAAGTGCAGGTTGACCCAGCCGTGCCGAGGGATCTCCAGGGCGGCCGGCGGCACGAGCGCCCCGTACGCGACCACCGGCACGCAGTCCGGTGCGAGGTCACGCAGCCGGTCCAGGAACTCCGGCTCGCGCGGGCGGGCCGGGGTGAGCACCTCGATTCCGTGCTCGTCGGCCCACGTTCCGACGGCGGAGCGGGAGACGCCCCGCCCCCGCCCGGCCGGCGCGTCGGGACGGGTCACCACGGCGACCAGCTCGTGCCGCGAGGCGGCGACGGCGGCCAGGGACGGTACGGCGACAGCCGGCGTACCCGCGAAGATCACACGCACCGGCCGGTCACCCACCCAGGCCGAAGGGGCTGGCGGCGGAGCCGTGCGGGTTCAGCTTGACCACCGGCGGGGCGGCGGCGTCGTACCACTCGGCCTGCCGGATCGCCTTCATCGCCTCCTTGCGCCCGGCCTGGTCGAGCCGGTCGATGAAGAGCACCCCGTCGAGGTGGTCGGTCTCGTGCTGCACGCAGCGCGCCATCAGCCCGGTGCCGACGATCTGCATCGGGTCGCCGTAACCGTTGAAGCCCTTGGCGATCACGTTCTGTCGGCGCTTCGTGTCGAAGTAGAGCCCGGGGATGGAGAGGCAACCCTCCGGGCCGTCCTGCTCCTCCTCGTCGGGGAACTCCAGGACCGGGTTGACCAGGTGGCCGAGGACGTCGTCGACGTCGAAGGTGAACACCCGCAGGCCCACCCCGAGCTGCGGGGCGGCCAGGCCGGCGCCGTTCTGCTCACGCATGGTGTCGGTCAGGTCGGCGACGAGCCGGCGCAGCTCGGTGTCGAAGTCGACCACCGGATCGGCCGGCGTGCGCAGCACCGGATCCCCGAACAGACGGATGGGCTGGACGGTCACGCGGGACGGCTCCTTCACGGGGTGGATGATCGGGGCCGTACCAGTCTACGGAGTGCCACGGCCGACCCCGGCCGGCGTACGGCGATCGACCGGGGTTGGTGTGCGGAGCGTCACGGCGGCAGCGCCGGACGGCTGTCGGCATCGATCCGGGCCGCCGCGACGGGCGGGGCGGCCGTGCCCCCGCCGGGGCACGCGTCTCGGCGCTGCGGTGTCGACGCGGCGGCCGGACGGCGTCGGTCAGGCGCTGTGGCCCGGCTCGCCGGCCAGCACCGCGTCCCCGGCGAGCAGGGTGTGCTCGGGCAGCGGCAGCTGGATGCCGTGCGCGGCCTCCCAGTCGTAGACGACGCCGGGACGCACCTGGGCGGCGAAGTAGTCGACGGCGCTCATCCCGCCGACGACCGGCTCGTCGACCTCGGCGACGAGCTGGGCCGGCACCAGGTGGAAGCCGCTCTGCAGCGCGGCGCTGAGTCGGCGGTGCCCGTCGACCACGAAGAAGTACTCACCGGTGAAGCCGATCCGCAGCGGCTCGAGCGCCTCGTCGCCCGCACCGGCCACCTCGCCGACGAACTCGGAGTCCCAGAGCCCGCGCAGCGTGGCGATGTCCTCGGTGGGGTAGATCCGGGCCGGATCGAGCAGCAGCAGCGGCGGCTCGTCCCGCAGCACCTCGGCGCCGAGCGTCCCCTCGTACGCCGCGATCACGTGCTCGATCACCTCTTCGGGCGTGGCCCGGGTGGTGTCGCAGATCAGGTCGTAGTTGCGCAGCCGGGCCTTGTCCACCCCGTAGCGGATGATGAACCGGCTCCGCTCGCTCTCGCTGCGCTCGCGGAGCTTGGCGGTCGCCTCCTCCAGCGAGGTGTAGCTCTCGGCCGGCCCGGACGGGCGGGCGAGCACCCGGCGGGCGGCCTCCCCCGGCTCGGTGATCATGTGCACCTTGAGCGCGTCGGTGAAGAAGTGCCAGGCCAGGCGGGAGTCCATGACGAGGCTCTCACCGGAGGCGGCGATGTTGCGCTGAAGCTGGTCGACGTAGCCGTCGACCGCCTGGTCGAGTTCGGCGTGCAGGTTGAGCTGGAGGGCGGTCATCTGCCGCTCCTGCGCCATCTGCCGGTAGAGGTCGCCGACGGCGACCCGGCGCAGGCCCAGTCGCTTGGCGATCTCGACCGAGACGGTGCTCTTGCCGCTGCCGAGGTCACCGTTGAAGACGATCGACTGACGAACGGTCACGACTGGTCCACCCCTGATCACCGGAGAATCGAACTCATCGTCCTGGCGTGGGCTCGACGCACTCCCCCAGCGTCGCGCCTTCGTCCGCCCGGCATGACGGGCGATGCTACCACCCCATAATCGGGCTCCCGCCGGACGCGGCGTGCGACATCACCCGGCTCACCTGCTGGAAGTCCAGGTCGGCGCTCAGAAGAGGTCGAGCGGGTCGACCTGGAGCCGGACCGGGTCGGCCGCCTTGCGGGCGCTGCGCGCCCCGGCGGCGGCGTGCAGCGCGCCGGCCAGCGCGGCGGCCCGCGCGCGGGGCACCCGCACCAGCATCCGCTCCCGCTCCCCGTCGGCGGGGACGGGACCGAGCACCTCGGCGCCGTCGGGCAGCCGCGCCTCGTCGAGCAGGTCCGCCACCGCCGCGGGCAGCCCGGTCACGCTCGCCATCCGGACCGCGGGCGGGAAGCCCAGCTCGCGCCGCTCGGCCAGCTCGCGCGCCGCGAACCAGCCGGCGTCCCAGCGCAGCAACGCCTGCACCGGCGCGAGCGCCCCGTCGGCGACCACCACCACCCGGCCGCCGGCCCCGGCCGGTCGGGCCAGCGCCGCCGCCGACAGCCAGCGCCGCAGCGCCTCCTCCCCGGCCCGCAGGTCGGCCCGGGTGAGCAGCGCCCACGAGTCGAGCAGCAGCACCGCCCCGTAGCCTCCCTCGGCCACCGGTTCGGCGCCCGGCGTGGCGATCACCAGGCCCGCCCCGCCGGGCACGCCGTCGAGCACCTCGTCCCGGCCGGACGTGCGCACCGACACACCCGGGAACGCCCGCCCCAGCTCCTCGGCGGTCCGCCGGGCGCCGGTGACCGCGGCCCGCAGCCGTCGGCCGCCGCACTCCGGGCACGCGTACGCGGCGGCCACCCGACCGCACCAGCGACAGGCGGGCGGCGCGGACGCGGAGGGCAGCGCGAGCGGACCCGCGCAGTGCGCGCAGCGGGCCGGCGTGCGGCACTGCGCGCAGGAGACCGACGGCAGGTAGCCCCGGCGGGGCACCTGCACCAGCACCGGCAGGTCGGCGCGGAGCGCCTCCCGGGCCGCCGTCCAGGCCAGGCTGGGCAGTCGCGCCGTGGCCGCTCCGGGATCGCGGGCCAGCTGCGGGTCGTCGCCCACGGGGGCGATGGCGGGGGTACGCGCGCGCACGGTGGCCCGGTCGGCGACCACCTCCCGCGCCCATCCGGTCTCCAGCAGCAGCTGCGCCTCGGCCGTGCGGGCGTACCCGCCGACCAGCACGCCGGCCTCGGTCAGCTGGGCGCGGGTGAGCAGCACGTCGCGGGCGTGCGGGTAGGGGGCTCGCGGCTCGGCGTGCAGGTCGTCGCCGTCGTCCCAGATCGCGACGAGGCCCAGCCGCTCGACCGGGGCGAACATCGCGGCCCGGGTGCCGATCACCACCGGCACGTCGCCCCGCCGGGCGGCGAGGAAGGCCCGGTAGCGGCGGGCCGGGCCGAGCGCCGCCGAGAGGCAGACGTGCCGGCCGGGGCCGAGCGCGGCACCCACGGCGGCGTCGAGGCGGTCGAGGTCGCGGTTGTCGGCGACCACCACCACCGCGCCCCGGCCGCCGGCGACGGTTGCGGCGACCGCCTCGGCGTAGCGGACCGCCCAGTCCTCTCCCGCGAGCGCGGACCAGACCGCGCGGGGCGCCCGCCCGTCGGTGAGCGCCCGCAGGTAGGCGGGGCCGGCCGGGTAGTCGCGCCACCCGTCGGGTCCGGGCTCCGCCGGGGGTCGGCGCTGCTCCGGCAGCTCCGCCCCGGACTCCGGCGCGGTCGACGCGTCCGGTGCCGGCGGTGCGGCCGACGCGGTCGACGCAGGCGGCGCGTTCGGTGCGTTCGGTGCGGGCGGTTCCGCGCCGTCCGGGCGCGCCTCCTTCTCCACCCGGGCGTGCCGGGGCGGTACGGCGAGGCGGAGCACATCGGCGAGGCTGCCGGCGTACCGGTCGGCGACCGCCCGGGCCAGTCGGCTCACCTCGGGCGAGAGCACCGGCTCCGGTGAGACGACCTTCTCCAGGTAGGCCAGCCGGGGATGGTCGGAGCTCGCCACCCGCTCCAGCAGCCAGCCGTCCACCAGCTGCCCGGCGAACCGGACCTTCACCCGGGTGCCGGGCACCGCCTGCTCGTCGAGCGCGGCCGGAACCAGGTAGTCGAAGGGCCGGTCCAGGTGGGCCAGGGGGACGTCCACGCAGACACGAGCGACCGGCGACCCGTCCGCGGGTCGCCGGTCGCTGCGCGTGGCGCTGGTCAGGCTCCCGCAGCCGACTTGAGGTCGGCGGCCCGCTCGGTGCTCTCCCAGGTCAGGTCGGGCAGCTCCCGGCCGAAGTGGCCGTACGCCGCCGTCTGCTGGTAGATCGGGCGGAGCAGGTTCAGGTCCCGGATGATGGCCGCCGGCCGCAGGTCGAAGACCTCGGAGACGGCCTTCTCGATCGACGCCACCGGCACGGTCTCGGTGCCGAAGGTCTCGATGAAGAGGCTGACCGGGTGCGCCTTGCCGATCGCGTACGCGACCTGCACCTCGCAGCGCTCGGCGAGGCCGGCGGCGACCACGTTCTTGGCCACCCAGCGCATCGCGTACGCAGCCGAGCGGTCCACCTTCGAGGGGTCCTTGCCGGAGAACGCCCCGCCACCGTGTCGGGCGTACCCGCCGTAGGTGTCGACGATGATCTTGCGGCCGGTCAGGCCCGCGTCGCCCATCGGTCCGCCGATCTCGAACCGGCCGGTCGGGTTGACCAGCAGCCGGTAACCCTCGGTGTCCAGCCCCAGGCTCTCCAGCTCCGGCGCGATCACGTGCTCGCGGATGTCCGGGGTGAGCAGCGACTCCAACGAGATGTCGGCGGCGTGCTGGCTGGAGACCACCACGGTGTTCAGCCGGACCGGTCGCAGCCCGTCGTACTCGATGGTGACCTGCGTCTTGCCGTCCGGCCGCAGGTACGGGATGGTGCCGTCCTTGCGCACGGCGGCCATCCGGCGGGCCAGCCGGTGGGCGAGGGCGATCGGCAGCGGCATCAGCTCCGGCGTCTCGGAGCAGGCGAAGCCGAACATCATGCCCTGGTCACCGGCGCCCTGGGCGTCCAGCGCGCTCTCCGATGCCCCGGTACGCAGCTCGAAGGCGTTGTCGACGCCCTGGGCG
This sequence comes from Micromonospora musae, assembly GCF_003626635.1. Taxonomy (GTDB): domain Bacteria; phylum Actinomycetota; class Actinomycetes; order Mycobacteriales; family Micromonosporaceae; genus Micromonospora; species Micromonospora musae. The sequence goes on from NZ_RAZT01000002.1 coordinate 51,501, forward strand.
ATGTCCTCCGACTGGGCTCCGATGGAGACGCTGACGCCGCACGACGCGCCGTCGAAGCCCTTCTTCGACGAGTCGTAACCGATGTCGAGGATGGTCTTGCGGACGATGGTCGGGATGTCCGCGTACGCCTTGGTGGTGACCTCACCGGCGATGTGCACCTGGCCGGTGGTGATGAGGGTCTCCACCGCGACCCGGCTGCGCGGGTCCTCGGTGAGCAACGCGTCGAGGATGCCGTCGCTGATCTGGTCGGCGATCTTGTCCGGGTGGCCTTCCGTGACCGATTCGGACGTGAAGAGGCGGCGTGTCACGGCACTCCTAAGCGTGTGAAAGTCGTTCCGCGGAAGTCTAGTCACCACGGTCCGTGGCGGCGGAGGCGGTTACGTCCGGTTCCACCCTCACGGGCGACGGGCGAGCCGCGGCACCACGAGGTCCCAGACGCCGTCGGCGAGGTCCGCCTTGGACTGTTCGGGCATCCGGGTGACCGAACCGTCCGCGCCGATGACGGTCGCCGCGTTGGTGTCGGCGCCGAAGACCTTGTCCGTCCCCACCTCGTTGATGACGATGAGGTCGGCCCGCTTCCGGGCCAGCTTGGCCCGGCCGTTGGCCTCGGCGTCGCCGGTCTCCGCGGCGAAGACCACCAGCACCTGCTCCGGTCGGCGGCGTTCGCCCAGCTCGGCGGCGATGTCCGGGTTGGTGACGAGCTCGATGGTCGGCGCGCTGCCGTCGTCCGCCTTCTTGATTTTGCCAGGCGCGTAGACGGCCGGACGGAAATCGGCCGGAGCCGCCGCCATCACCACGGCGTCGGCGTCGGTGGCCGCCTTCAGCGTGGCCTCCCGCAGCTCGGCCGTCGTACCGACGCGGACCAGGTCGACGCCGGCCGGGTCGGTGAGGGAGACGTTGGCCGCGATCAGGGTGACCCGGGCGCCGCGGGCCACCGCCGCGCGGGCGAACGCGTAGCCCTGCTTGCCGGAGGAGCGGTTGCCGAGGAAGCGGACCGGGTCCAGCGGTTCGCGGGTGCCGCCGGCGGTGACCACCACCCGGCGGCCGGCCAGGTCGGCGGGGGCGTCGACGCCCCGCGCCAGGGCCCGGCGGGCGACCTCGAAGATCTCGGCCGGGTCCGGGAGGCGGCCCTTGCCGGTGTCCGCGCCGGTGAGCCGGCCCACCGCCGGTTCGATGACCCGGACGCCCCGGGCGCGCAGCGTGGCGATGTTCGCCACCGTGGCCGGGTGCTCCCACATCTCGGTGTGCATGGCCGGGGCCAGCACCACCGGGCAGCGGGCGGTGAGCAGCGTGTTGGTGAGCAGGTCGTCGGCGAGGCCGTGCGCCGCCTTGGCGAGCAGGTCGGCCGTGGCGGGCGCGACGACGACGAGGTCGGCCCCCTTACCGAGGCGGACGTGCGGCACCTCGTGCACGTCGGACCAGACGTCGTCGGCGACCGGCTGCCCGGAGAGCGCCGCCCAGGTCGGCGCCCCGACGAAGCGGAGCGCCGACGCGGTCGGCACGACCCGGACCCGATGGCCCGATTCGGTGAAGAGTCGCAGCAGCTCACACGCCTTGTAGGCGGCGATGCCGCCACCGACCCCGAGAATGATCTCGGCGGACATCGCGGTGTGCCGGGGTTACGGCTGGTCGGTCGGCTCGGCGGTGAGCAGGCCGGCGTTGATCTCGCGCATGGCGATGGAGAGCGGCTTCTCCTGCGGGGTGGTCTCGACCAGCGGGCCGACGTACTCCAGCAGGCCCTCACCGAGCTGGCTGTAGTAGGCGTTGACCTGGCGGGCCCGCTTGGCCGCGAAGATGACGAGGGAGTACTTCGACGACGTCTTCTCGAGTAGTTCGTCGATCGGCGGGTTGGTGATGCCCTCGGGGTTGGTGGCGATGGATCCCACGAATTACCTCTGCGTCTGTCGAACCGCGCGAGCGGTGCGGACTGGCGACCGCGGCTGACTCGCGTGAACCGCGGCCGACTCCGGGCCGTACGGGCGCGGGAGGCGCCTAGCCCCGCACGCGCGGGCCGGCCGGAGTCGGATATGAAGAACCGAGAAAGCCTACCAGCTCATCCGCGACCCGATCCGTCAGGTCGTGCGTCAGGGCGAGTTCGAAGGCGGCCGCGACGGCCGGATCGGGCCGGCGGCCCGGGGGGCGCAGCAGCACCAGCCGGGCGTCGGCGATCCGCTCCCGGACGGCGAGCGCGCCCGGGATGTCGAGCGGCAGCAGCGCCGGCTGCCCGGCGGCGAGCCGGGAGCGCAGGGGTTCGTACGGGGTGCCGCGCCGGTGCGGGCCGGCCCGGGACCACTCCAGCAGGCCACCCGCGGCGATCAGCCGGTCGAACCCGGCGGGGGTCAGGAAGACCCGGTCCACCCCGTCGACCTCGCCCTCGCGGCGGGATCGGGTGGTCGCCGTGACCGGCCGCCACACAGCGGGCGAGCGCGCCCGGACAAGCTCGACGACACTCTCCCGGCCCATGCCCGACGGGCCGGCCAGGACAGTGAGCCGAGCTGCCGGACGCGCCCCGCCTTCCGTGCTCACTGCTTGTTTCTACACGCTGCCGCGATCAGTTGGCGGCGAACTCACCAAGCAGTGCCTTGCGCTGCTGCTCGCCGAGGCCCCGCAGGCGGCGGCTGTCGGCGATCTTGAGCTTCTCCATGATCTGGGTGGCCCGGATCTTGCCGATGCCCGGCATCGCCTGCAGGACGGCCGAGACCTTCAACTTGCCGACGACGTCGTCGGCCTCGGCCTTCTCGAGAACACTCGCGAGGCTGGTCTTGCCCTGCTTGAGGTCCTCCTTCAGCTTGGCTCGGGCCTTGCGGATCTCCGCGGCCTTCTCCAGCGCGGCAGCGCGCTGCTCGGGGGTCAGTGACGGGAGCGGCACCAGTTCTCCTCAGGTCCCTATAGCGGCGGGCGGGACGCACCACCGCACTGTGAAACGTGGTGTCGCTGTGAACCAAGGGGTCCGTGGTTCCCAGCGCGGGGAAAACTAGCGGTCGCCGGACGTTTCGGCAACGTGGGCACGCGATGATCTTCGCAAAGTGACCGACCCGTCAGTCAGTTCATCGGGGGCACGACGGCCCGGCAATCGGCCAGCGCACGGTCCGCGGCGGCCCGCAACGCGGCCACGTCGGGGCCCGCGCCCAACACCTCACGGGAGTACGACGGGAGCACCGCGGGCAGGCTCGCGCCGAAGACCGTACGGAGATCGGCGGCCGTCGCGCCCTGCGCCCCGAGGCCCGGCGCGAGCAGTGGGCCGCCCACCCGGGACAGGTCGTGGCCGGTGTCGCCGATCGTCGCGCCGACCACGAGCCCGAAGCTGCCGAGCGGCTGCGCATCGGCGTTGAGCTGGGAAATCTCGTCGATCACGGTCTGCGCGACGCTCCGCCCGTCGGCGGCGCGGGCGTGCTGCACCGCGGGCCCCTCGGGGTTCGAGGTGAGCGCCAGCACGAAGACGCCACCGCCGTGCTCGGCGGCGAGTTCGAACATCGGGGCCAGTGAACCTACTCCCAGGTAGGGGCTCGCGGTCACCGCGTCGACATACAGCGGCCTGGATGGGTCGAGGTACGCCTCCGCGTACGCGCGGACCGTGGACCCGATGTCGCCGCGCTTGACGTCAAGCAGAACGAGCGCGCCACGATCCCGCAACTGTCGGATAGTTGACTCAAGAATCGCGACACCACGGGCACCAAATCGCTCGAAGAACGCCGACTGTGGCTTGACCACCGCAACCCGGTCACCGAGGGCGTCCACGACGGTCCGGGCGAACCGGTCGAGCCCCTCGGCGTCGTCGGACAGCCCCCAACGGGCCAGCAGCCCCGGGTGCGGGTCGATCCCCACGCAGAGCGGCCCCCGCTCGGCCACGGCCCGGTGCAACCGGGCGCCGAAGGTCTCCATCCGTTGCTCTCCCTCTCTCGTGGTCACCACGGACGGCCCCACGCCGCCCGCGTACGCCGCTGCGCCGGCTCGGCGGCTCCGGGGTACGCCCGGCCCGCCGCGCCGCTCCACCGACCGCACAGCGGTCGGCACGGCCCGTCGGCCGCCGCCGGGCCCGCGCCGACTCCGGTCGGTCTCCGGGCCGGCACACCCCGCGTCCCCGGCCGCCACGGTGGCCGCCGCGGCCCGCGCCACCCGGCGGCGTCGATCGGATCCCGGAACCGGCCCGGCCGGACTCCCCCGCCGGCCGCGGCCACGACGGCGCGGAGCGGGTCGACCGGGAACGGATCGGGCAACTCGGCCCGTCTCGGCGGGCGACTGCCCGGCGCGCGGCGCGCGGCGGTCGCGCCGCACGAGGCCCCCGGACGACACCTCCCCGTCCGCGCGCGGCCGCCGGCGTACTCCCCGGCCCGCGCCCAGCCGCCGGGCGCGGCAAGGATCGGGGCGTGGGACCGGCCACCGCCCGGTACGGGTCGACCTCGACCCGGCGCGACGCGCCCCCGGCCCGACGCGGGTCGACCCGGCCTGGCCCGAAGCGACCCCGGCTCGGCACGAGGCGGGTCGACCCGGCCTGGCCCGAAGCGACCCCGGCTCGGCACGAGGCGGGCTCGGTGCGGCGCGAGCCGACGCTCGCCCGGCCCGAGCCGGCACCCTCGCGGCACCGGTCGAGCGCGGGACGACGCGAGCCGGCGGCCGGGAATCACCCGGCGGGGCACCGGCGTCGCGCCCACGCTCATCGAACCGGCGGTCGCGCCGGTGTCGCCGCCCGTACGGCGGCGCGGACCAGGGCCGGGCCCCGGTAGATGAACCCGGTGTAGAGCTGCACCAGGCTGGCCCCGGCGTCGAACATCCGGGCCGATTCGTCCGGGTCGACGATGCCGCCCACCCCGATCACGGGCAGCCGCCCCCCGGTCTCCCGATGCACGAACGAGACCACCTCACGGGCCCGCGCGGCGAGGGGCCGGCCGGAGAGACCACCGGTCTCGGCGCCCCGCGCCACGTCGGCCTCGGCCAGACCGCCGCGGGAGAGCGTCGTGTTGGTGGCGATCACCCCGGCCGCGCCCCGGTCGAGGCAGACCTCCAGCAGCTCGGCGATCGCCGGCTCGGAGAGGTCCGGGGCGATCTTCACGAGCACCGGCTTCTCCCCGACCAGCACGGCGAGCAGCGCGTCCAGATGAGACCGGTCCTGCAAGGACCGGAGACCCGGAGTGTTCGGTGAGGACACGTTGACCGCGAAGTAGTCGCCGTGCCCCTTCAGCGCCTGGTAGGAGGCGAGGTAGTCCTCGACGGCCTCCTCCAGTGGGGTCACTTTGGACTTTCCGAGCGAGATCCCCAACGGGACGCCGAGCGGCCGGGGCAGCGCCGCCAGCCGGGCGGCCAGCGCCTGCGCCCCGGAGTTGTTGAAGCCCATCCGGTTGACGATCGCCTCGCTGTCGCGCAGCCGGAACAGCCGGGGCCGGGGGTTGCCCGGCTGGGCGTGCGCGGTCACCGTGCCGACCTCGACGAAGCCGAACCCCAACGCCGGCCAGGCGGGCAGCGCCACACCGTTCTTGTCCATCCCGGCGGCCAGGCCGACCGGATTGGGGAACTCCACGCCGAAGACCGTGCGCGGGGCCCGTGCCGCGTACCGGGCCCGCAGCGCGGCCAGCGCCGCCGGCCGCCGCGACACCGTGGCCAGCCGGTGCAGCGTCCACTCGTGCGCGGTCTCGGCGTCCCCGCCCCCGAGCCGGAACAGCACGGGTCGTACGACGCGCTCGAACATCACCACGCCGCGCCGCCCCGACCATGGTCGATCATGAGGTTGCCCCGGCGACACGCCGGGCCGGTCGACGGCAACCTCATGATCAACGCCGTGGTGCGCCCGGTCACTGGGCGGCCCGCAGGGCGGCGTGCAGCTCCTGGAGCGGCCGGACCCGCAGGTTGCCCTGGATCCGGGTCTCGATGCCCATGACCGCCGCCGCCGCACCGGGCACCGTGGTGATGCACGGGATGTCCGCGGTCACCGCCGCGCTGCGGATCTCGTAGCCGTCGGAGCGGGCACTCGCGCCCGAGCCCTGCGGGGTGTTCAGCACCAGGGCCACGTCACCGCCGAGGATCATCGAGACCGCGTCCTCGCCCTGACCCTCCTCGTAGTGCTTGCGGATCTGCTCGCACGCGATGCCGTGCCGGCGCAGCACCTCGGCCGTGCCCGCCGTCGCGACGATCTCGAAGCCCAGGTCGGCCAGGCGCTTGATCGGGAAGATCATGGCGCGCTTGTCCCGGTTCGCCACCGAGACGAAGATCCGGCCCCCGGTCGGCAGCGAGCCGTACGCGGCCGACTGCGACTTGGCGAAGGCGTGACCGAAGTTCGTGTCGATGCCCATCACCTCGCCGGTGGACTTCATCTCCGGGCCGAGCAGCGAGTCGATCCCCTTGCCAGCCGGCGTGCGGAACCGCTTGAACGGCAGCACCGCCTCCTTCACCGCGATCGGGGCGTCCGCCGGCATGGTGCCGCCGTCCCCGGTCGCCGGGAGCAGCCCCTCGGCCCGCAGCTCGGCGATCGTGGCGCCGAGCGCGATCCGGGCCGCCGCCTTCGCCAGCGGCACGGCGGTCGCCTTCGAGACGAACGGGACGGTACGCGAGGCCCGCGGGTTCGCCTCCAGCACGTAGAGCACGTCGTCCTTGAGCGCGTACTGCACGTTCAGCAGGCCGCGTACGCCGACGCCGCGGGCGATCGCCTCCGTGTACCGGCGGACCTCGGCCAGGTGCGAACCGGCCAGGGTGATCGGCGGCAGGGTGCAGGACGAGTCCCCGGAGTGGATCCCGGCCTCCTCGATGTGCTCCATGACGCCGCCGAGGTAGACGTCACCGTCGGCGTCGCAGAGCGCGTCCACGTCGATCTCGATGGCGTCGTCGAGGAACCGGTCCACCAGCACCGGGTGGTTCGGCGAGATGTCGGTGGCCCGCCCGATGTAGCCGCGCAGCGTCGCGTCGTCGTAGACGATCTCCATCCCACGTCCGCCGAGCACGTAGGAGGGCCGCACCAGCACCGGGTAGCCGATCTCGTCGGCGATCGTCTTGGCCTCGTCGTACGAGGTCGCCATGCCGTACGCCGGGGCGCGCAGACCGGCCCGGGTCAGCAGGGCGCCGAACGCCCCCCGCTCCTCGGCGAGGTGGATCGACTCCGGGGAGGTGCCCACCACCGGAACCCCGGCGTCCTTGAGCCGCTGCGCCAGCCCCAGCGGGGTCTGCCCGCCGAGCTGCACGATCACCCCGACCACGCCCGGCCCGCCGGCCGCCTTGCCGGAGGTGTCCTCGGCGTGCCAGACCTCGAGCACGTCCTCGAAGGTGAGCGGCTCGAAGTAGAGCCGGTCGGCGGTGTCGTAGTCGGTCGAGACCGTCTCCGGGTTGCAGTTGACCATGACGGTCTCGTAGCCGCCGGCCCCGGCGCCACCCGCCGGGGCCGCGCGCAGCGCTTGGACCGCGTGCACGCACGAGTAGTCGAACTCGATGCCCTGCCCGATCCGGTTCGGCCCGGAGCCGAGGATCAGCACCTTCGGCCGCGCCGACCCGACCACCTCGGTCTCCTGGTCGTACGTGGAGTAGTGGTACGGGGTGGTCGCCTCGAACTCGGCCGCGCAGGTGTCCACGGTCTTGTACACCGGCCGGATGTCGAGCCGGTGCCGCAGCGTCCGTACGCCCTCCTCGGCGGCCAGCTCCGGACGGAGCGCGGCCAGCTGCCGGTCGGAGAGGCCGGCCCGCTTCGCGCGGCGCAGCAGCTCGGCGTCGAGCACCGGCGCGTCCACGATCTCCGCGCGCAGCTCGACGAGGCTGGCGATCTGGTCCAGGAACCACGGGTCGATCCCGCCGGAGGCGGCCGCCACCTCGGCGATGGAGGCGCCCAGCCGCAGCGCCCGCTCGACGGTGTAGAGCCGACCGTCGTGCGGCGTACGCAGCGCGGCGAGGGTGTTCTCCCTGGTCGCGCCCACCGGATCCGGCACGCTCCAGAAGCCGGCCGCCTTCGTCTCCATCGAGCGCATCGCCTTGTTCAGCGCCTCGGTGAAGTTGCGTCCGAGGCTCATCGCCTCACCCACCGACTTCATGGTGGTGGTCAGCTCGGCGTCCGCACCCGGGAACTTCTCGAAGGCGAACCGCGGGATCTTGACGACCACGTAGTCCAGCGTCGGCTCGAACGCCGCCGGAGTCTTCAGCGTGATGTCGTTGGGGATCTCGTCCAGGGTGTAGCCGATGGCGAGCTTTGCGGCGATCTTCGCGATCGGGAAGCCGGTCGCCTTCGACGCCAGCGCCGAGGAGCGCGACACCCGCGGGTTCATCTCGATGACCACGATGCGCCCGTCGGCCGGGTTCACCGCGAACTGGATGTTGCAGCCCCCGGTGTCCACCCCGACCTCGCGCAGCACGGCGATACCGAGGTCGCGCAGGCGCTGGTACTCCCGGTCGGTGAGCGTCATGGCCGGGGCCACGGTGACGCTGTCGCCGGTGTGCACGCCCATCGGGTCGAGGTTCTCGATCGAGCAGACCACCACCACGTTGTCGTGGCGGTCGCGCATCAGTTCGAGCTCGTACTCCTTCCAGCCGAGCACGCTCTCCTCGATGAGCACCTCGTGCACCGGGCTCGCGGCCAGGCCGTCACCGGCGATGCGCTCCAGGTCCTCCTGGGTGTGCGCCATGCCCGAGCCGAGGCCGCCCATCGTGAACGACGGCCGGATCACCACCGGCAGGCCCAGCTCGGCGACGGTCTCCCGGACCTCGTCCATCGAGTGGCAGACCCGCGAGCGCGGCACCAGCGCCGACGGGTCCTCGTAGTCGAGGCGCGCACCGGCCTTCGCCACGATCTCCTTGAACAGCTGCCGGTCCTCGCCGCGGTTGATCGCGTCGATGTTCGCCCCGATCAGCTCGACGCCGTACTTCTCCAGCACACCGGCCTCGTGCAGGGCGACCGCGGTGTTCAGCGCGGTCTGCCCGCCCAGGGTCGGCAGGATCGCGTCCGGGCGCTCCTTGGCGATGACCAGCTCGACGAACTCCGGGGTGATCGGCTCGACGTAGGTGGCGTCGGCGAACTCCGGGTCGGTCATGATCGTGGCCGGGTTCGAGTTGACCAGGCTGACCCGGATCCCCTCGCTGCGCAGCACCCGGCACGCCTGGGTGCCGGAGTAGTCGAACTCGCAGGCCTGCCCGATCACGATCGGCCCCGAGCCGATGACCAGGATGTGCTTCAGGTCGCTCCGCTTCGGCATCACTTTCCGCCTTCGCTGTGGTTCCGGTCGAGGCCGCGGCCCTCGCTGCGCCGCCGGTCGAGGCCGCGGCCCTCGCTGTGCCGCCGGTCGAGGCCGCGGCCCTCGATCAACTCCGCGAAGCGGTCGAAGAGGTAGTCCGCGTCGTGCGGACCGGCCGCCGCCTCCGGGTGGTACTGCACCGTGAACGCGGGCACGTCCTTGGCCCGCAGCCCCTCGACCACGTTGTCGTTGAGGCAGACGTGCGACACCTCGACGCCGCCGAACGCAGTGTCGATCACCTGGTTGGGAACGACAGCCCCTACCCCGGCGCCGGGCACCTGCACCGCGAAGCCGTGGTTGTGGCTGGTGACCTCGACCTTGCCGGTCGACCGGTCCAGCACCGGCTGGTTGATGCCGCGGTGGCCGTAGCCGAGCTTGTAGGTGCCGAAGCCGAGCGCCCGGCCGAGGATCTGGCTGCCGAAGCAGATGCCGAAGAGCGGGATCCGCCGCCCCAGCACCTCCCGGGCCAGCGCCACCGGACCGTCGGCGGTCGCCGGGTCACCCGGACCCGGCGAGAAGAAGACCGCGTCCGCGCCGGTGGCGAGCAGGTCGTCGATCGTGGACGAGGCCGGCAGCACGTGCGTGGTGACCCCACGGGCGGCCAGCCGCCGCGGCACGTTGCGCTTGATGCCCAGGTCCAGCGCGGCGACCGTGAACCGGTGCTCGCCCTGCGCCGGCACCACGTACGACTCGGCGGTGGTCACCTCGGCGGAGAGGTCCGCCCCGGCCATCTCCGGGGTCTGCCGGACCCGGGCCAGCAGCGCCCGCGGGTCCTCCTCGACGCTGGAGATGCCGACCCGCATGGCACCGCGCTCCCGCAGGTGCCGGGTCAGCGCCCGGGTGTCCACCCCGGCGATGCCGACGACACCCTCGGCGGCGAGCCGATCCTCCAGCCCGCCGCTGGCGCGCCAGTTGGAGCCGATCCGGGCCGGGTCACGCACCACGTACCCGGCCACCCAGATGCGGGACGACTCGTCGTCCTCGCCGTTGACGCCGGTGTTGCCGATGTGCGGCGCCGTCTGCACCACCACCTGCCGGTGGTAGGAGGGGTCGGTGAGGGTCTCCTGGTAGCCGGTCATGCCGGTGTTGAAGACCGCCTCGCCGAAGGTCTCCCCGACGCTGCCGTAGGCCTCGCCCTGGAAGGTGCGGCCGTCCTCGAGAACCAGGATCGCCGGCCTGCGCTTCACCATGCCGCATTCCCTTCGACCCGGACTGCGGGGCTCCGCTCCGCTGCACTCCTCGCTCGGATCATTTGACAGCCTTTCCGTCCAGAACCGTCGGCTCGCCGCGCAGGAAGGTCGCCACGACGCGACCCGGCAGCGTCATGCCGGCGTACGGGGTGTTGCGGCTCAGACTCGCCAGCTCACCGGGCTCGATCCGGCGCTGGGCGGCCGGGTCGACGAGGGTGAGGTTGGCCGGCACGCCCGGTGCCGGGTCGAGACCGTGGGACTCCAGCCCGGCGATCCGGGCCGGGGTGCGGGACATCCGCTCGGCGATCAGGTCCCAGCGGGGGCCGAGCACCTCCAGCGTGATCGAGAGCGCCGTCTCCAGGCCGAGCATGCCCGGCCGGGCGTACGCCCACTCGCACTCCTTGTCCTCCACGGCGTGCGGCGCGTGGTCGGTGGCCACGATGTCGATCACCCCGTCCGCCAGCGCGGCGCGCAGCGCGGTGACGTCGTCGTCGGTGCGCAGCGGCGGGTTGACCTTGTAGACCGGGTCGTACGTCTCGGCCCGCACGTCGGTGAGGAGCAGGTGGTGCGGGGTCACCTCGGCGGTGACCCGTACGCCACGGGCCTTGGCCTGGCGCAGCACCTCGACGCTGCCGGCGGTGGAGACGTGGCAGACGTGCAGGCGGCTGCCCACGTGCTCGGCGAGGAGCACGTCCCGGGCGATGATCGCCTCCTCGGCCACGGCCGGCCAGCCGGTGAGCCCGAGCCGCGTCGAGACCGCCCCCTCGTGCATCTGCGCGCCCTCGGTGAGGCGGGGCTCCTCGGCGTGCTGGGCGATGATCCCGTCGAAGGCCTTCACGTACTCCAGCGCGCGGCGCATCAGCCGCGGGTCGGCGACGCAGTGCCCGTCGTCGGAGAAGATCCGCACCCGGGCGGCGGAGTCGGCCATCGCGCCCAGTTCGGCCAGCCGCTCGCCGGCCAGCCCGACCGTGACCGCGCCGATCGGCTGCACGTCGACCAGGCCGGCTTCGCGGCCGAGGCGCCAGACCTGCTCGACGACGCCGGCGGTGTCGGCGACCGGTGAGGTGTTCGCCATGGCGCAGACCGCCGTGTACCCGCCGAGCGCCGCCGCGCGGGAGCCGGACTCCACCGTCTCCGCGTCCTCGCGGCCGGGTTCGCGCAGGTGGGTGTGGAGGTCGACGAGGCCGGGCAGGGCGACCAGCCCGGCGGCGTCGAGCACGGTGGCGCCGTCGGCGGCCAGGTCGGCGCCGGTCTCGGCGACCACACCGTCGCGGATCAGCAGGTCGGTCGGCGCGGCGCCGAGCACGCTGACCCCCTTGATGAGGTACGAGCTCATGCCGCCACCTCGCTGCGCTCGGCGGCGGCCTGAGGCACGTCCGCACTGTGCCGATGATTCACTCGCTGACGCTCGCTCATGCGTTGTTCCCCCCGAGCAGCAGGTAGAGGACGGCCATCCGGACGGAGACCCCGTTGGTGACCTGTTCGACGATGGTGGAGCGGGCCGAGTCGGCCACCTCGGGTGTGATCTCCATGCCCCGGTTCATCGGGCCGGGGTGCATGACGATCGCGTGCTCGGGCAGCCGTCGCATCCGCTGCCCGTCGAGCCCGTAGCGGCGGGCGTACTCGCGGGCGGAGGGGAAGTAGGAGTCGCTCATCCGCTCCCGCTGCACCCGCAGCATCATCACCACGTCCGACGTCGGCAGCACCGCGTCGAGGTCGTAGCAGACGCTGATGTCGGGTGCCTGCCCCGCGGTGTTCGCGGTGGCCGCCCTGGTGGCCCAGTCGACCGGGATCAGCGTGGGCGGCCCGACCAGGGTCACCTTCGCGCCGAGGGTGGAGAGCAGCAGCACGTTGGAGCGGGCCACCCGGCTGTGCAGCACGTCGCCGACGACCGCCACCGACAGCCCGGCGAGCCGCCCCAGCCGGGAGCGCATGGTGTACGCGTCGAGCAGCGCCTGGGTGGGGTGCTCGTGGGTGCCGTCGCCGGCGTTGACCACCGAACCGTCCACCCACTCGGCCAGCCGGTTCGCCGCGCCGGAGGCGGGGTGGCGGACGACCACCGCGTCGGCGCCCATCGCCTGCAGGGTGAGCGCGGTGTCCTTCAGGCTCTCGCCCTTCGCGACGCTGGAGCCCTTGGCCGAAAAGTTGATCACGTCGGCGCTGAGTCGCTTCGCCGCCGCCTCGAACGAGATGCGGGTCCGGGTGGAGTCCTCGTAGAAGAGGTTCACCACGGTGCGCCCGCGCAGCGCGGGCAGCTTCTTGACCTCGCGACCGGCGACCGTGGCCATCTCGGCCGCGGTGTCCAGGATCCGGGTGGCGGTGGCGGCGTCCAGGTCGGCGCCGGAGAGCAGGTGCCGGATCATGAGGCGATCCCTCCGTAGAGCTTGACCCCGTCCGCGCCGTCGGTCTCGGCGAGCGTGACCTTGACGCTCTCGGCGAGCGAGGTCGGAATGTTCTTGCCCACGTAGTCGGCGCGGATGGGCAGCTCCCGGTGCCCCCGGTCGACGAGGACCGCGAGCTGCACCGAGGCCGGGCGGCCGACGTCGTTGAGCGCGTCGAGCGCGGCCCGGACCGTCCGCCCGGAGAAGAGCACGTCGTCGACGAGGATGACCCGCTTCCCGTCGATGCCGCCGGGCGGCAGCTGGGTGGGGCCGATCGCGCGGGTGGCGTTGCGGCGCAGATCGTCGCGGTAGAGAGTGATGTCGAGCACACCGACCGGTACGGCCACGTCCTCGAAGGTGCTGATCCGGGCGGCGAGCCGCCGCGCCAGGGGCGCGCCCCGGGTGGGGATGCCGAGCAGAACGGTCTCGGCGGCGCCCTGGGTCTTCTCCAGGATCTGGTGGGCGATGCGATCGACCACGCGCTGAACGTCGGCGCTGGCGAGGATCACCTTCACCGAGGGTTGCCGCGCGGGTGGTGATTCGGCAGCCGGTGGGCAGGCCACGGCGGACCTCCTTCCCCGCCTCACGGGACGGGTCGTTAAAGGATGTCGGGCGCCTCCGCCGCTGGCCGCGGGCGGCCCACGCGAAGGCTTCACGCCACGTTACCAGTGGTCACCGGGTCGGCCGCCGCCGGCTACTGACCACCGGATCAGCGTCACGAAATGGGGATAACTCCCCCCGCGCTCCCCAACGGTAAGGTCACGAACACTTGACCAGGTTGCTCAATCCCCGTACCGTCACGCTCCGTAGCGAAATCGCTGGGAGAACCCCCGCAGCACTGGGAGTGTCCGAATGCCCTCTGAATACGCCAAGTCTCTGGGTGCCCGCCTGCGCTCGATCCGCCAGCAGCAGGGGCTGTCCCTGCAGGGGGTGGAGGAGAAGTCGAACGGGCGCTGGAAGGCCGTCGTGGTCGGGTCGTACGAGCGCGGTGACCGGGCCGTCACGGTGTCCCGCCTGGCCGAGCTCGCCGACTTCTACCGCGTGCCGGTCTCGGAGCTGCTGCCCGACGGCAGTGGGGTCCGTCACGAGCCCACCAGCAAGATCGTGCTGGACCTGGAGCGGCTCTACGACGAGGCCTCCGAGGACCTGGCCTACGTCGCCCGCTACGCGCGCGCCATCCAGCAGCAGCGCGGCGACTACAACGGGCGGGTGCTCTCGATCCGCGCCGACGACCTGCGCGCGCTGGCGATCGTCTACGACGCCTCGCCGTCGGGTCTGATCGAGCGGCTCACCGAGCACGGCGTGCTCGTCGCCGACCCGCGGGCGTTCTTCGCCTCCTGACCGGCTGATCAGCAGAGAGGGCCCGTGCCGTACGGCACGGGCCCTCTCTGCGTCGCGCTATCCCTGCGCCGCTGTCTCTGCGGCGTGCGGAGCCGTTCAGCGGGTGGCGTACTCGGCGATCCGGCCGAGCACCCCGTTGAGGAAACGGGGCGAGTCGTCGGTCGACATCTGCCGGGCCAGCTCGACCGCCTCGCTGATCGCCACCGCGTCGTCGATCTCGTCGAGGAAGAGCAGCTCGTAGACGGCGATCCGAGCGAGGTTGCGGTCGACCGCGGGCATCCGATCCAGCGTCCACCCCTCGGCGTAGCTGGCGATCAGCTCGTCGATCCGGTCGAGGTGGTCGGCGACCCCCTCGACCAGCCGCACCGCGTAGCCCAGGTGCTCCGGGTGGGGTCGCTCGATGCGCTCCAGGTAGCCGGCCAGCACCTCCACCGGCGGGTGGTCGCGCAGGTCCGCCTCGAAGAGCACATCGAGCGCTCGCTTGCGCGCCTTGCGGCGCGCCGGCATCTGCTGTTTGGGACCCTCAGCCATCAGGAGCGGCCGAGGTAACGGCCGTCGCGGGTGTCGACCTTGATCTTCTCGCCGGTGGTGATGAAGAGCGGCACCTGCACGGTCGCGCCGGTCTCGACCGTCGCCGGCTTGTTGCCGCCCGTGGAGCGGTCGCCCTGCAGACCCGGCTCGGTGTACGTGACCTCGAGCACGACGCTGGTCGGCAGCTCGATGTAGAGCGGCACGCCCTCGTGGGTGGCGACGGTCGCCTCCGCCTCGGGCAGCAGGTAGTTCGCCGCCTCGCCGACGGTGCCGCCGGGCACGGTGATCTGGTCGAAGGTCTCCAGATCCATGAAGACGTAGTCCTCGCCGTCGGCGTAGAGGTACTGCATCGTGCGCTTGTCGACGGTCGCCGTCTCGACCTTGGTGCCCGCGTTGAAGGTCTTGTCGACCACCTTGCCGGAGAGCACGTTCTTCAACGTGGTGCGCACGAACGCACCACCCTTACCGGGCTTGACGTGCTGGAACTCGACTACGGCCCAGAGCTCCTTGTCGAGGTTGAGTACCAGGCCGTTCTTCAGGTCGTTGGTGGTGGCCATTTCCTGCCTTGATCATCAATTGGCGGACAGACCTGGAAAGTCTACTAGCCCCGCCAGGATCTGGCCCGGCTCCACCCGGCCCGCAGCTCCGACCCGCCGCCGTCGGCCCCGGCCGGACCCCGTCCGCCCCCCGCACCCGCCCACCGCGGCACCCCCGGCGCCGCCTTCCCCGCTGCGGTCGACCGCGTGATCAACATCACTTCCTGCAGCCCAGCGCGCATCGGCCGGCGACTCCCCGGCTCCCTTGCTCTGCACCCCTGAACGCGCCGGTAACGGAAGGTGACTGAGGCCTGAACGGCAGGAGTCGGGGCGGTCCGCTGGAAGTGCAGTTCAACGGGGTGGTGCGTATAGGGCAGCAGAGCAAAGGATGCGGAGTGGTGAGGTGACCCGAGCAGTTGGGCATTACTCAGCGTGAGGAAACCAGGGGTTGCGGGCCTGACCAACCCGATGGCTCGGCCGGACACTCGGGCGCCGAGGGCCGGGGCGGAGCGGACCGGGGCGGGCCGGGGCGGACCGGGCCGGGTTATGGGTAGCGGCCAGGGAACCGGACCGGGGCCGGGGTTGGGGTCAGCGAGAAAGGCGCGGCCGGGGCCGGACACGCGAGGGGGGTGATCGACTCGAGTTCCTTGAAATCGGGGTGTCGCGGCGGTGCGGACACCCCGATATCTCGGCAAGTCGAGTTGATCATCGTCGCCGGGCCCCCGCACCGGGCCCCGCACCAGGCCCGCGCCGGGCGGCGCGCGGGCGGGCTAGGCGGGGCGGGGGCGGGGGCGGGCGAGCCTAGTCGGGCAGGGTCAGCGCGCGCCGTGGCCGGCGGCTAGGTGGTGCAGGGCGAGGCGGTAGCCGTCGAGGCCCAGCCCGCAGATCACCCCGGTGGCCACCGCGGAGACCACCGAGTGGTGCCGGAACTCCTCGCGGGTGTGGATGTTCGAGATGTGCACCTCGATCAACGGCCCGCGCAGCATCGCGCAGGCGTCGCGGACCGCGTAGGAGTAGTGCGACCAGGCAGCGGGGTTGAGCACAACGGCCGCACCCTCGTCCGCGGCGGCGTGCAGCCAGCCGAGCAGCTCGTGCTCGGCGTCGGTCTGCCGCACCGTGACGTCCAGGCCGAGGTCCCGGCCGGTCGACTCACAGAGCGCCACGAGGTCGGCGTAGGTGCTCGCCCCGTAGACCTCGGGCTCGCGGGTGCCGAGCCGGCCGAGGTTAGGCCCGTTCAACACGCGGACCTTCACGGCTGCGCCACCTCCTCGTATGCGGCGCGCAGCAGGGCGTCGTCCGGGCCTTCGAGGATCGCCGGACGGGCCAGCCCGTCCAGCACCACGAAGCGCAGCCGGTTGCCCCGGGCCTTCTTGTCCACCCGCATGGCGGCCAGCAGCTGCGGCCAGGCGTCGGCCGGGTAGCTGGTGGGCAGGCCGAGAGCGGCCATCGCCGTACGATGCCGACGCGCCGTCGCCTCGTCGAGCCGGCCGGTGAGCCGGCCCAGCGCGCCCGCGTAGACGACGCCCACGGCGACCGCGTCGCCGTGCCGCCAGCGGTAGCCCTCGACCTTCTCGATCGCATGCCCGAGGGTGTGGCCGTAGTTGAGCACCTCACGAACGCCGGACTCGCGCAGGTCGCCGGAGACCACGTCGGCCTTCACCCGGATCGCCCGCTCGATCAGTTCGCGGGTCACCGGTCCGGTCGGGTCGACGGCGGCCGCCGGGTTCGCCTCGACCAGGTCGAGGATCGCCGGGTCCGCGATGAAACCGCACTTGACGACCTCGGCGAGCCCCGCCGCCAGGTCTGCCGGGGGGAGGCTGTCCAGGGTGGCCAGGTCGCAGACCACCCCCGCCGGCGGGTGGAACGCGCCGACCAGGTTCTTGCCGGCAGCGGTGTTGACCCCGGTCTTGCCGCCCACCGCGGCGTCGACCATGCCGAGCAGCGACGTGGCCACCGGCACCCAACGCACCCCGCGCAGCCAGCAGGCGGCGACGAAACCGGCCAGGTCGGTGACGGCGCCGCCGCCCACCCCGACCACCGCATCGGTACGGGTGAAGCCGTGCTCGCCCAGCCGGTCCCAGCAGGCCGCGGCGACGTCGATCCGCTTGCCCGCCTCGGCGTCCGGTACCTCGATCGGCAGCGGTTCGACGCCGGCGGCGCGCAGCCGCTCGCCGAGCGAGTCGGTCAACGCCTTGAGCGGCGGGGCGTGCAGCAGCGCCACCCGGGTCGCCCCGGGCAGCAGACCGGGCACCGTGTCGAGCAGGTCACGTCCCACCAGCACGTCGTACGACTGCTCACCGCCGCCGACCGGGATCCGGGTCACCTCGTCCATCGCGGGCAGCCTAGTCGAGCGGACCGGGACCGGGCGACGTCAGCGCTTCAGCAGGGCGTGGATCTCGGCCGCGATCTCCTCCGGGAGGCGCCCGTCGGTGGACACCGTCGCGGTGGCGACCTCCTCGTAGAGGGGGCGACGCTGGTCCATCAGGTGCTTGAGGGTCGCCCGCGGATTGATCGCCAGCAGCGGGCGGCCGGCCCCGAGCCCCACCCGCTTGACCGCGTCCGGCAGCTCGACGGAGAGGTGCACCACCGGGTGCCCGACCAGGGCCGCGCGGGTCTCCTCGGCGAGCACCGCGCCGCCGCCCAGCGCCAACACCCCCGGGCAGGAGGCGAGCGCCGCGGCGACCGCGGCCCGTTCGAGCGCCCGGAAGTGCGCCTCACCCTCGTCGATGAAGATCTCCGGGATCGGCTTACCGGCCATCCGCTCGATGTCCAGGTCGGTGTCGCGGAACTCCACCCCCAGCCCGGCGGCGAGCGCCTGCCCGACCGTGGTCTTGCCGGAGCCGGGCGCGCCGACCAGTACACAGACCGGCCGGGTCACCCCGGCTGCCGCCGCGCCGGTCACCGGATCACCAGCGCGTCCAGGTAACCGGCGAGGTTACGGCGGATCTCCGCGACCGAGTCGCCGCCGAACTTTTCCATGGTCGCCTCGGCGAGCACCAGGGCGACCATCGCCTCGGCCACCACGGCGGCGGCCGGTACGGCGCAGACGTCCGACCGCTGGTTGATCGCGGTGGCCGGCTCGCCGCTGGTCACGTCGACGGTGGCCAGGGCCCGGTTCAGCGACGAGATCGGCTTCATCGCGGCCCGGACCCGCAGCGGCTCCCCGGTGGTGATGCCACCCTCCAGCCCGCCGGCCCGGTCGGTGACCCGCCGGACGCCGGTGGCGGTGGGGACGATCTCGTCGTGCGCCGCGGAGCCCCGCGACCGGGCCTGCTGCCAGCCGTCGCCGATCTCCACGCCCTTGATCGCCTGGATGGACATCAGCGCGGTGGCGAGCCGGGCGTCGAGCTTGCGGTCCCACTGCACGTGGCTGCCCAGGCCCGGCGGCACCCCGTACGCCAGGACCTCGACCACGCCCCCGAGGGTGTCGGCGTCCTTCTTCGCGGCGTCGACCTCGGCGACCATCCGCACGCTCGCCTCCGGGTCGACGCAGCGCAGCGGGTCGGCGTCGATCCGCTCGGCGTCCTCGGGCCGCGGCCGGAGCCCCGGCTTCACGCTCACCGGACCCAGCTCCACCACGTGCGAGACGATCTCGATGCCGAGGGTCTGCTTCACCAGCGCCTTGCCGACGGCGCCGACGGCGACCCGAGCCGCGGTCTCCCGGGCGCTGGCCCGCTCCAGGATGGGTCGGGCGTCGAGGTGCCCGTACTTCTGCATGCCGGCGAGGTCCGCGTGCCCCGGGCGGGGGCGGGTGAGCGGGGCGTTGCGCGCCTGCCCGGCCAGCTCCTCCGGATCGACCGGATCGGCGGCCATGACGGTGCGCCACTTCGGCCACTCGGAGTTGCCGACCCGGATGGCCACCGGGCTGCCGAGGGTGACGCCGTGCCGCAGGCCGCCGATGACCTCGACCTCGTCCTGCTCGAACGACATCCGGGCGCCCCGGCCGTAGCCGAGCCGACGGCGGGCCAGCTCGGCGGAGATGTCGCCGGTGGTCACCTCGACTCCGGCGGGCACCCCCTCGAGCAGCGCGACGAGGGCGGGTCCGTGCGATTCACCTGCGGTCAGCCAGCGCAACACAGGCGCAAGTTTGTCACGCCGTGTGGTCGGACCGGTGCGGCGGCCACCCCGTCCCGCCCTGCGGACGGTGATGTCCGCCGACCGGCCGGGACGCGCCGACCCGCCCCGACCGGTCAGGCTCAGATCCCCCGGCCGCGCCGGTGCAGGGTGCGCAGGACCGCGTCGGCGCGGACCACCCGACCGGCCACGGCCAGCGCCAGGTAGGCCCGGGGTTCGCGGGGGTTGCGGCGCAGGGTGCGGCGGGCCCAGTGCAGCGCTCCGCGCCGGTCCCCGGAGGCGGCCCGGGCGAAGGCGATCTGCCCGGCCACCCGGGCCTCGCCGGCCGGCTGACCGGCGAACTCGGGGTAGCGTTCCAGCAGCCACTGCAGCGCCGAGGAGATGGTGTCCCACCGCTGGGCGAAGTACGACCGCTTGTGCCAGCGCACCAGCACGTACGGGGTGCGCAGGTTGACCAGCGGGGCGCTGCGGGCGGCCCGGAGCAGGAACTCGTAGTCCTCGGCGTAGCTGCCCGGGATCTCCTCGTCGACCAGCCCGAACCCGTCGCGCAGGGCGGTGGCGCGGATCAGGAACGTGGACGGGTGCAGCTCGGTCATCCGGTCCCGCAGCAGGTCGGCGAGGGCGACCCGGTCCCGGTCGAGCACCCGGTCGACGGTGTGTCCGTCGTAGCTGACCCGGATGCCGCAGCTCACGAACTCGGCGTCCGGCGCGGCGACGAGCGCCTCGACCTGGGCGGCGAGCTTGCCGGGCAGCCACTCGTCGTCGTCGTCGCAGAACGCGACCAACTCCCCCACGGCAGCGAGGGTGCCGGTGTTCCGCGCGCCGGCCAGCCCCGGTGTCCGCTCGTTGCGGAGCACCCGGACCCGCCGGTCGGGCCGCGACAGCTCCTCCAGCGACCGGTCCGGGTCGGACTGGTCGTAGACCACCACCACCTCGATCGGGCCGGGGTGCTCCTGGTCGAGGATGGCCCGGATCGCGGCCCGGAGCAGCTCCGGCCGGTCCCGGGTGGGTACCACGACGCTGACCGAGGGGAAGGTCGTCACCTGTCACGCTCCGCACCTTGGGTCGACCGGCTCCACAGCCGCCACCTGGGGCGGCGTCGGGACGCGGCGGCGACCAGTTCGTCCACGATCTGACCCACCCGCGTCACGGCCGCCTGCTGGGCGTGCTGCGCGGCGGCGTCGGTGGCGACCGCGAACCGGGTCGGGTCGGCCAGCCCGGCGGCGAGGGCGTCCCGGAGCTCCTCGCGGGACTCGCAGAGCGCGACCATGCCGGCCGCGCCGAGCCGGCGGGCGAAGAGCTGCTGGTGGTCGTCGACGTGCTCGCCCAGCGTCGGGTTCCGGGGGACCACGATGGGCAGGTGACCGTGGCGGCGCGCCTCCAGGATGGTCGCCGGCCCGCCGTGGCAGACCACGAGGTCGGCGTCGGCCATCGCGGCTTGCAGCGCGTCGTGGCCGAGGAAGGGCACCGCGCCGGGCACGGCCGGCGGGCGGGTGTGTCCGTGCTGGACGGTGAGACCGACCTCGTCGGCCGTCTCGACGTGCCACTCCTCCAGCCAGCTCACCAGGCGGTCGAAGGGGTGCTTGTCGGTGCCGACGGCGACGAGCAGCTGCAGTCGCGCGGAGTCGGCGCGCTCGCGTTGCCGGGGCACCCGCGACGGGTCGGGACGGCCGACCGGGCGGGTGACGTGCGGCGCGGACCGGCCGGGGGCCGGCCGGTGCGTCGGGGCGGTGCCCGTGCTCGCGTCCCCGCTCACAGCAGTGTTCCCACGACTGTCGCCTCCGGGTACTGCCGCCGCTGCTCGTCCCACTGCACGAGCATCGCGGAGAGGAACGGCCGGCAGAGCCGCGCCGTCAGCGTCGCCGTGTCGATCCGGTCGTACACCTCGATGTAGACGGTCGGCACGCGCCGCAGCCGGGCCAGCACGACGAACGGCACGGCCACCCCGGCGCCCGTGGTCACCACCGCGGCGACCCGCCGGCTGCGCAGCACCCGCCAGGCGAGCACGGCGTTGCGCAGCAGGTTCGGCACGTGCCGGGTGGTGGGGTGGTGCGCGGGCACCAGCTCCTCACCGGCGAGCAGCGACACCGCCTCGGGCGTGTCGAAGGTGACCCAGCACCGTCGCCACTTCTCGTACCACGGTCGCAGGGCCAGCAGTTGGGCCAGATGTCCGCCGCTGGACCCGACCAGCAGCAGGACCCGGGGCCCTCCGTCCTCGATGTTCACGTCCACGCGACTCCCCACAGATTCGCTTGGAATTCCGGCCGGCGCCAGGCAGAAGCAGATCACAGGTCATCCGGCTGGTGTATAGGGCGACTGGGTGATCGATCGGTGTTCCGCCGGTGACCTCGGGGGACAACGGCCGCGGCAGTCCATCGACCGCCATCACGACGAGCAATTCTTCCGTCACGCTACGCCAACGGTCAACGCCCCTCGGCGCGGCGAACCGCCAGGATCAGACGTTATGTCGTTTCTCGATGACGTCCAGCAGGGCGGGATGCAGGGCGGCGTTCCAGCCCGCCCCGGCATCGGCCAACCGGAAGGTCCGCAGCCACATCTCCACCAGGTACGCGTCGGCCACCGCCTGGCGCCGCGCGGGATCGAGCCCGAGCTGGTCGCCGTAGCGGGCGAGTCGGGTGTCGACCGCCCCGGCGGCGGCCGCGGCCGGCTCGTCCCGCAGCACCACGGCCCGCTGGAACGCGTCGTGCGCCAGGTCGAACCCGAGCGGCACGTCGGGCGCGCTGTGCTCCCAGTCCCAGGCGACCAGCTCACCGGCGTGCCGGCCGAGGTTCCACGGCACCCAGTCACCGTGCCAGTGCCCGAACTCGAGCGCCGTGCCGCCGTGCCGCCGGGCCAGGGCCGCCACGGCGGCGACCGCGCGCCGCCCGGACGCGTCGGCGGCGCCCGCCCGGGCCGCCTCGGCGGTGAGCCGGTCGAGGAAGGACGAACCCGCCAACGGCCGGGGCGGCGACGCGGGACGGCCCCGACGGGCCACCGCGAGCAGCGCGGCGATCTGGGGCGGCTCGGTGAGCGGCACCGCGCGTACCCGGGGTGGCAGCGGCTCGACCACCGCGACGACCTGCCCGGCCCACTCGACCTGGGCGAGCAGCCGGGGCGTGGCCGGATGGTCCGGCACCCCGGTCAGCTCGGCCAGCTCACGCAGCGCGGCGGCCTCGGCGGTGACCAGGGCCCGGGTCGCGCCGTTCCAGCCGATCTTCGCGTACCCCCGGGGGCGACCGTCCCCGGTGAAGAGCGCCAGCGTGGGCTTGTGGTTCGGGTCCGGCGGGCGCACCCCGCAGCCGGCGTGCAGCGGACCGGCGGCCAGCGTCTCGCCGAGCCGTTCGGCCAGCAGCAGCTCCGCCGGGGTGACGCCGCCCGGCACCGACACGGTGAGGGTGGGGAAGGCCGGGCCCGCCGCGCCGACCCGGGACAGCCCGCCGAGCGCGGCCCGTACGGCGCGTACCCGGGGCGGCCGCAGCGCGTTGTACGCCAGCAGCGCCGCCGCGGTGGCCCGGGGCGCCCCGAGGGGCAGCAGGAACCGGGCCCGGGACACCGACGGGACGACCGCGTACCGGGCCGCCACCCGGTGACCGGCCGGCGGGGCGGCGCCGACGGTCAGCGTGACCCGCTCGTCGCCGAAGACGGCACGGGTCACCCAGCCGAGACCGTCGCCACGGGACCGGGGATCGCGGGAGGTGCCGACGGCGCTCGTCACGCGGCCCGGTCCGGCCAGTCGAGGTCCAGGTCGAGCCGTCGCCGCAGCGCGTCGTTGTGCGGCTGGTAGTACGCCGTCAGCTCCTCCCGTACGCCCGGGTCCAGTGGGGCGGAGCGCCGGTCGTTGTAGACCTTGAACTCCGGCAGGTCGTGGTGGGGCAGGCCGAGGAAGTCGAGCGTTCGGCGGTAGGTCGCTCGGGCGTCCCGGTAGAGGTTCTCGCTGGGCAGGAAGAGGAACTGCTCCGGGTCGAACCGGGCCAGCCACGGCTCCAGGTGCTCCAGGTAGCGCCCCCGGGCCCGGTAGGTGTACCAGTCGTACCGCTCGCTGTGGTGTTCCGGCTCGGCGACCAGCCGTTCCCGCTCCCCCGCGGTGCGCTCGTCCTCGGCGGCGAGGGCGTCGGCGAAGTCCAGCGGCTCGATGCCGTGGGTGCGCCGCTCCTTCCAGTGCGAGTACGCCCGCTCGACCGGATCGCGCAGCAGGACGATGAGCCGGACCGACGGCATGAGCGCGGCCACGCGCTGCGCGGCCAGCGGGTGGAACATGTACAGCGGCGCGGCCTCGCCGACCCGCACCGGCCCACCGTGCCGGCTCGCCAGCGCCTCCCGCTGCCGCTGCGTCGGAAAGTGCGACCGGTACCAGGGCTCACCCCGGCGCCAGTTCTCCTCGAAGTAGTGCGACGCCTTCGTGTTCCACGCCGGGAAGAGACGCGGCACCAGCGGGTGCTGGATGAGGTAGTTCCAGAGCGAGGTGGTGCCACCCCGCTTCGTGCCGATGATCAGGAAGTCCGGTAGCGGACGCCGGTCGCTGGTCCGCACCCCGTAGTCGACCAGGGACTCCTTCACCCGGTTGGTCACCTGGGTCGGCACGAGCTGCTTGACCCGGTCACGGATGGACGGCACGAGTTACCTCACCTGCCCTTCGTCGCCGCAGCGGGGCCGGCGTCGTCCGACGCCCCCTCCCGCCCGCGGATCTGTCCCATGGTCGCCCGGAGACGCCGTCGCACCCGGGGCATCGTCAACATGCCGACGCAGCCGGCCACCAGCACGGCCAGCGCCACCGCCAGTCCGGGGATGCCCCGCCCGGCGGCGAGCACGCCGACCAGCCCGGCCGCGCCCACCCCGGCGAGCGTGCCGACCGCCGCCCGCAGCAGCCCCGCGTCGACCAGCCGCCGGCCGACGACGGCCCGGGCGAACCCGGCCGCCGCGAGGTTCTCGGTGGCGATCCCCGCCGCCCAGGCCAGCGCGGCCCCGGTGGCGCCGTACGCCGGGATGAGCCACAGTCCCAGCGAGACGGTGACGAGCAGGCCGGCGAGCGCGGCGCTCAGGTGCAGGCCGCTGCGTCCACCCATCAGCAGCAGGCTCTGCACGTTGCCCACCCCGGTATTGATCAGCATGGCGAGGGCGAGCACGGTCATCGCGGGCGCGCCGGCGGCGAACTCGGGGCCGAAGAGCTGCAGGAAGGCCGGCCCGAAGACGGCCAGCAGCAGGTAGACCGGCCAGGAGAGCACCAGCGCCCAGGTGGTGAGCCGCCGGTGCACCGCCGCCGCAGCGGCCCGCTCACCGCGGCCGAGCAGCCGCGACAGCTGCGGCGACACCGCCACCCGCAGGCCCTGCATGGCCAACTGCCCGGCGAGGATGTAACGGCCGACCGCCCCGAAGACACCCGCGTCGGCCTGCCCGGCGAGCACCGAGGTGAGCAGCACCCCGACCCACATGCTGCCCGCGTCGATCGCCGCCGAGGCCGCCCGGGGCAGCGCGAAGCCCCAGAACCACGTCCAGTCCGCCCGCTGCGGCCGCAGCGTCGCCCCGCGCCCGAGGCCGAGGGGGCCGGCGACGAGCGCGAGGCAGACCAGCAGGGCGATGGCGGCCGGCACCAGCCAGCCGCCCACGCCGATGACGAGGCCACCACCGGCCAGGGCCGCCGCGCCGACCAGCACCGGCCGGGCGACCGGCAGCAGCAGGAACTGCACGCCGACGTACGCGCGGATGGGGCGTACGCAGCGCAGCGCCGCGAGCAGCAGGGTCGTCCCGACCACCACCGGCACCGCCACGAAGGCGAGCGCCAGCAGCGGAGTGCCCTCGGCCCCGGAGCCGCCCAGCAACCGGGGCGCCAACGCTCCGGCGCTCAGCACCCCGACGACGGCCACCACAAGCGCGACGACCAACGGCGGAATCAGCGCGACCGGCAGCACCCGGGCGGCGTCCCCGCGCGTGCCGGTCCGCCGCCGGGGCAGCGCCCACATCAGCCCGGTCTCCGCGCCCAGCGTGCAGACGGCGGTGGCGACGGTGACCACCCCGATCGCGGCGAAGAACGCGCCCGAGCCGACGGTGCCGTAGCCGCGGGTGATCACCACGGCGAGCACGAAGCCGAAGAGTCCGCTGGTCGCCGCGCCGATCAGCCCGGCCGCGCCGCTGCGGGCGCTACGCCGCGCCTCCGCCTCGCTGTCGGCTCCACCGCCGGGGGTGGGCTCCCGACCGGTGTCGACGGCCGTCACGCGGGCACCGCCGCAAGACGCGCGACGGGGCGCGCCGGACCGCGCGGTCGCTCCCGCACGCTCAGCGCCATGGCGAACGCGACCGCGAAGAAGGCGACCGCGAGGTTCTGGTTGGCCATGCCGTAGAACGGGATCTGCACGAGGCAGACCACCGGCACCACGGCCAGCCACTGGCCGGCCGCCGACGTGGCCCGGCCGCAGATCAGCGCCGCGGTGACGAACCAGGCCAGGAAGCAGAGCAGCGCGGGCACGCCGTGGCTGAACAGCACCATCCAGAACTGCCCCTGCGTGCCGATCGGGGCGTCCGCCGAGACGGTGTCCACGTTGACCGGGGCGCCGTAGCCGAGCCAGGGGGAATCCCGTACCCGACGCAGCACCTCCAGGTAGAGGGAGAGCCGGTCCGCGTTGGTGTCACTCGACTCGACCCTCCGGTTGATCAGGTCGGCGATCGGAATGAAGAGCGCGGCGATCGCGCCGATCACCACCACGCCGACGAGCGACGCGGCGACCCGGACGTTGCCGCGGAGGCTGGCCCGGACGCCGAGCACGGCCAGGCCGACGCCGAGGCTGAGGAACATCGCCCGGTTCAGAGTGAGGAACGCCGGCGGCAGCGACAACGGCAGCGAGACGAGCAGCGCCACCCGCAGCAGGCCGCGCCGGCGCAGCATGGTGAAGGCGACCACGCAGGGCAGCGTCATCGCGTACGCGCTGCCGTAGTTGTTCGTGTACGCGAACGGCGCCGCCGGCCGGTAGATCGGGTTGAGCGAACGCGCGCTGTACTCCGCCGTGTTCAGGTGCACCATGTCCTGGATGAACGGTGTGTTCGCGACACCACCGGGGAGCAGCACCTCCACCGGGGTGGTCATCGCCAGCCGTGGCGCCAGCACCGCGAGCCAACCCAGCACGACGAGGGCGAACCAGAACGCGGTCAACGGGGTGAGTACGCGCACCAGGTCGGCCCGTTCCCGGGCGGCGGCGTAGACGTACACCCCGACGACCAGCGCGGTGACGTAGAACGCGAGCCGCAGGCCGAAGGTGAGCACCGACCCGGCCGACTGGAGCTGGGTGGCGCTCGCCGCGACGAGGGCGAGGAAGAGCAGCCAGCTGCCCGACGCCGGGGGCAGCGGCACCCTTCCCCGGGTCAGCAGGAGCGCGAGCAGCAGCGCGCCGAAGAGCGGCCAGCCGAGGTAGAAGAACCCTGTCAGCCACCAGAGCGGCACCAGCCCGAACATCATCGCCAGCGGCCAGAGCGGCAGCAGCGGGGCCGGGCGCGGCGGCGACGGGTCGAGCGATCCGATCGGGCGCGACGCCTCCCCGCCCGGTTCGCTGGTCGCCGGGGCGCGGGTGGCCACGTCTCAGCCCCAGCCGCTGCGGGTGAGCACGAACCCGAGCGGGCTGACACCGGCGGCCCGCAGCCGCTCGACGAGGCGGCGCAGGTCGCCCTGCCGGGTCCGGTCCCGCTCCACCACCACCACGGCGGTGCCCTGCCGGGCGATCGCCACCCCGCGTTCGTCCGACTCGGCCGGTGGGGCGTTGTAGAGCACCAGGCCGTGGTCGGCGCCCTGGTGCCAGCTGCCGAACCGGACGCTGCCGATGCCCACCGTCACCTCGTCCGCGCCGATCAGCCGACCGTTGCGGGCGGCCGGCGCGGACCCCACCCGGGGCAGCGTGAGGGTGGCGTCCGGGTCGGTCGACGGGCGGGCCGCGGGCGGGTGCGGCGACGGCCGCCGGGCCGCGCCGGACTCCGCCGCCGGGCCGGTCACCACCGGCGTACCGGCCGCCCGGGGCTTCGGCACGATCGACCGGGCCGCGTCGGCGACCGCCGGCAGCCGCCCCCGGTCGGCGAGCACGGCGTCGCGCAACCGCTCGACCCGCCCGTGGTCGTCGGCGACGTAGACCTCCCGCCCCTCGGCGGACAACGCCACGGCCAGGCTGGCGGTGAGCGCGGTCGGGTCCTCCCGGGCGGCGAGCAGGGCGACCCGGGCGGGCTGGCGGACCCGCTCGGCGATCGCCATCGCCACGTACCGCACGTCGGCGTCGACCGCGCGCCGCCGGCCACGGAAGCGCTGCCGCCGCACCGTACCCAGCATCGGCAGGCCGGTGGCGTCCCGGGCGTCCCGCACCGACCGGACCCGCCGGTCCACCGACTCCCAGGCGTACGCCAGCACCACCCCGAGGAGGGCTCCGCCGAGCAGGCCGGCGATCACGAAGAGCGGCCGGTGCCCGGCGGAGGAGGCCAGCGCCCGCTCGGCCGTCTGGGTGACCCAGCCGGGATTCACGTCGACGGCGGCGATCTCGGTGCGCGCGGCGTTGAGCTGGGTCAGCTGGTTGTTGATCCCGGCGAGCTCGGCCACCGCGAGGTCCGCGGCAGCGGTGCCCCGGGCGCTGTTGGCCCGCCGCTGCACCGCGCCCTGCTGGGCGACCACCTTGGCGATGCTCTCGTCGTAGGAGCGCAGCATCTCGGCGCGTTGCTTCTCGTACATGGCGCGCCGCACGTCCAGGTAGGCCTGGGCGGCGAGGTTGACGGCCTGCACGGCGCGGTCGGCGTCGGGCGCCTGGTAGACGAAGCGGAGGATCTGCCCACCGGTGGGGACCTCCACCTCGAGCGCGGCGCGGATGTCACGAGGATCGCCGCCGACCGAGTCGGCGAGCCGCTGCACCACCTCGGTGCCGGTGGCGATGCCGCTCTCCACGTTCATGTTCACCGCGCGGTCGGCGGCCGCGCCGCTGGGGGTGAACGCGTCGGTGACCACCGGCCGTACCGCCACCACCGCGCTCGCGGTCACCTGCGGCGGCACCAGCATCAGGTAGCCGAGCGCGGCGAGCAGGCCGAGCGCCGCCGCGCCCGCGACCAGTCGTGCCCGGTGCAGCGGTACGCGGAGCAGGTCGGTCAGCGTGACGGTTCGCGCCGACCCGTCGCCGGGCGTTCCGCCGGCGGGCCAGGAACCGGAGGTGGTATCAGTCATTGAACTTCTTCACCGTCTGTTGGGGATCGCCGACCACCACGACGCCGGGCGGTACGTCACCACGCACCACCGTCGCAGCGCCGACCACCGAATCGCGGCCGACCCGTACTCCCTTGAGCACCAACGCGTGCGCCCCGATCCAGACGTTGTCCTCGACGACGATGGGCGCCCGGGTGGCCGGCGTGGGCGGGGCGTGCCGCTGCGCCGGCGGCAGGTTGTGGAAGTCGTTGTCCAGCAGCTCGCAGTCGGACAGCAGGCAGCGGTCGCCGACGGTCACCGAGGTCCAGGTGCCGATCCAGGTGGCGTTCAGCAGACAGTCGGACCCCACCCGGACCTCGCCGGGACCGGCGAAGCGGACCAGCTTGTTCACCCGGGTCCGGTCGCCGATGCTCACCCGCACACCACGGCGCAGGCGGATCCGACCTCGGATCTCGACGTCCCGGCCGAGGGTGAGCCGCCGGTAGCGGAGCCGGTACCAGGAACGTTTGACCGCGAACACCGCGCGCACGAGGCGTCCACCACGCAAGCCACCGGCGCCGACCAACGACCCCTCCCCACGTCCGCGGAGCCGGCGACGGTCGCCCGCCGCCGGCCCGGAGTGAACAATCTATCGATGTTTGGTCACGAACGGTTGATCCTCACTGCACGGAGAAGAATGTCGACGGTGTGGACCAGCTGAGTCCCGGCGCCGCCGGGGCGATCACCGTGACCGCCGTGCCGTCCACCGCCGGCGCGACAGTCGGGTCGAACGGCACGCCGCGCAGCGTCCCGTCGGTGGCGCCGTAGACGATCCGGTCGCCGACCCGGGCCATCCCGCGCACCGTGGACCAGGTGATCCCCGTGGTGGGCAGGGTGAACTCGGTGGCACCGAGGTAGTTGCCGTCGATCTCGAAGTAGCGGTAGTAGAGGGCGTTGGCGCCGGTACGCGTGTAGTAGAGCCGACCGTCCAGGTAGAACGCGCCCGTCATCGCCGCCGGGTTGAACCAGTCGTTGTAGCCGGAGGCCTCCCACGGCGCGCCGATCGCACCGCCGTTGAAGAGCGAGATGTCGATCCGGCTGCCGGTGGGGCTTCCGGCGACCGCACGCGACCAGTAGATCCGGTCGGCGACCCGCCAGGTCGCGCCCGCGCCGACGTAGTTCGGCTGGCTGACCGTCGCGGGCGTGCCGAGCCCGGCGCTGTCGAACGGCACCTTCGCCAGCGTCGCCGACCCGGTGCCGACGTAGAGGTTGCCGGTGGTCTCGGTGGGCGCGTTCTTCGGGGTGATGGTGCGCCCGCCGGAGAGCGGGAACATGCCGAGCCGGCCGTGGTACTCCTCACCCATGCCGTCGGAGTTGTGCCCGAAGTAGAGCCCGTCGGAGCCGCGCCAGAGCACCGGCACGGCAGAGCCCCAGGAGGAGGCGCCGGAGGGCAGCGCCGAGCCGCCGCTGCGCCGCGGGTTCCAGTTCACCGGCAACCCGGTGGCCGGGGTGACCGCGGCGATGCCGAGCCGGTCGATCGCCCCGGCCCCGGCGGCGTCGCTGCGGTTCGGGTTGTTCAGCCAGCGGAAGTGTCCGCCGAGGTAGATGACGTTGTCGGCGACCTCGACCGAGGTGATGGTGTCGTTGCCGGTGAAGTCGACCCAGGTGGCGAGCTGGCCGGTGCCGCGGGCGGCGGTCTCGAACCGGACCAGCGCGTCGCAGTACGCGGCCGGCCAGCCACCACCTCCGTTGCTGCCGACCACGAACCAGCTGCCGTCGCCGCCGAACTTGACGTCCTGCACGTAGTGCACGAACGTCTCGGGAGCGGCGCACGGCGGCACGAACTTCTCCGTGCTCCAGTCGATCACGCTCGGCGTGCCGGTCAGGGCGACGAGGCCGATCTGATTACGGGGCAGCCCGTCGAGGTAGAGGAAGTTGCCGCCGACGACCAGCGTCGCGCCGTCGAGTGAGACGTCGATCGTCCAGACGTACGGCGAGGTGCCGTGCCGGCCGGTGGTGGCGTCGACGGTGAAGCTCGGATCGATCGCGCCGGTGCTGGCGTTCAGCCGGGCGAGACCCGTGTGCGCCGTGCCGTTCAACCAGTTGAAGGCGCCGGCCACGTAGAGCTGGTTGCCGTGCAACGCCAGGTCCCGGACGTTGCCGCCGTCGGAGCGGCCGACCCAGCTGTCGAGGATCTCGCCGGTGCTCGGGTCGAGGGCCACCAGGTTCTTGCGCGAGACGCCGTTGACGTTCTTGAAGGCGCCGCCGACGATGAGCGTCCCGCCCGGACCGGCGACCAGCGTGTTGACCGCGCCGTCCAGCACCGGCAGGAAGGTGGTGGAGATCGTCCCGGTGCTCCGGTCGTACGCGAAGAGGTAACGCCGGGCGGTCCACGCGGCGGTCGCGGTCTGCCGGATCTGCGTGAAGCTCCCTCCGACGTAGACCAGGTTGCCGACCTGGGCGAAGGCGCGGGTCTCGCCGTCGCGGGCGTGCGGGGTGCTGTTGGCGGGGTTCGCCGCCACGAGGGTCGCGGTTTCCGGGGCGGGTACGACGGCCGCCGCGGACGCGGTCGGCACTACCACCAACGCGGCGACGGTGGTCAGCGCGACCGCCCCCGCCCAGATGCGTAGTCTTCCGGCGGGCTGCCGGCGAATCGGGAGCTCGGGCACGCTGCGCCTCCAAGGTGGATGACAACGCGCGTAGCGTGCCTCGCCGACCGTGGCAGACGGCATCCGCCGATTGGGCGGTCGGTGGATCCGTTACCTGACAGAACTTGCGAGGTGGCGGGTCCGGCCCCACCGGCCGGCTGGGGGCTACGGTCGTCAGCGGCCTCCCGGAGTGGGCTGGCGCAGGTAGGCGTCCTGCCCGGCCCGCGCGAACCCGGCCAGCGCCGCGGCGTCGTGGTTCATCGTCATGTTGCAGCTGGCCGTGGTGGTCGTCATGCCGGGCGAGTTGAAGTAGACCGCCGCCTTGATCTTCGGGTGCGCCTTCAGCGCGGCCGGGAACTCCTCGAACCACCGTCGCTTGGCGGCCGGGTCGGCGGTGTCGAAGTTGGTACCGAACTCGGCGAGCATCCGCGGCTTGCCGGCGCCGATGCCGTGCTCGTCCAGCCACCGGTAGAAGTTGCCGATGGTGGTGCTGGGGCTCTTCCACACCTTGCTGCCGTTGCAGACGTGGAAGTTGTACGGGTCGTACGCCACCCAGTCGACGTACCGGTCGCCGGGGTAGAGGCCGGCGTACCGGTCGTAGTGCCCGGACCAGCCCATCATCGTCCACACCCAGACCGCGTTCTGCGCCCCGGCGGCGGCGAACCGGTCGTGCACGTACCGCCAGGCGCGGACGAACTCGGCGTCGGTGCCCTTCTCCGGCTCGTCCTCCGGCTCGTGGTCGAAGCCCATGAAGACCGGCACACCGGTGTCCCTGATCCGGCCGGCCACCGCGTCGATCGTCGCGTCGTACCGGCCGCTGTAGACGTCCGCCCAGGTCAGCACCTTGCCGCTGGAGAAGATCCGCGACTCCCAGGCGAAGAACATCATCCGCCCCTCGCGCATCTGCTCGCGCTGGTACGGGTCGGGGAAGGCGCCGTTGCTGCCGGTGCCGGAGAAGTCGTGGTAGCGGTGCACGATGTCGAACTGCCGCCCGACCTGCTCCTCCACCTCGGCGACCGCCCGACCGTGGTCCCAGCCGTCGGCGGCGCTGGTCGGCGAGTACATGCCCCACCAGGCGCCGCAGGCGGGCACGAGTTCGGGCGACACCTCTCCGCAGCGTCCGGAACCGGTGGAGGCGCTCGGCGTGGGGCGCGGCGAGGGCCGGCTCGGGCTCGCCGTCGGTGTCGGTGTCGGTCGCGTCGAGGCGCTCGGTGACGCGCTCGGCGTCGGCGGCGTCGCCGCGGCGGTGGTCGGGTTGGGCGCCGGCCGGTCGCCGAGGTCGTAGCTGAGCATCAGGCGGGGGCGCAGCTCGGGGTCGCGGTTCTCGGTGGAGGCCCAGTAGATCCGCGTCTCCAGACCGGTCTGCGCCAACGCGAGCGTGACGGTGCCGTTGCCGGTCACCAGCGGGGACACGTCCCACTCGTTGAAGCCGGGTCGTACGCCGGTCACGGTGTCCACTGCGGGGCCCGGGGTCACCGGCGCCGGCCGGGGCACCGCCGCGTCGACCGGGGAGGCGTGCGCGGTCACCGTGGCGGCGAACGCCCGCCAGGAGTGCACCCGCAGCGTCGCCCGGACGTTGACCGCCGTCGCGGGGAGCGTGGTCACCGCGAACCGGATGACCGCGTCGCGGGCGCCGCGCGGGTTGCCGTCGCAGCGGGTCGCGCAGGTGGCGAGGGTGGTCTTCGCCGCGTTGTCGCCGTCCTGCGACACCCGGGTGGCCGTGGTGTCGGCGACCGCCTGGATCGACGTGTCGTCCGCGGCCAGCAACGGCATCATCGTCGCCACGATGCCGGTCACCACCGACGCGCCGATCACGCCGAGCGCGAGGGCCTTGCGCCGGGGACGGCCGCTACGGGGAAGGCGGTGCAGTCCGTGCCTGCTCACGGGAAACTCCCTGTGTCTGCTTCGGTAACGGAGTGCAGCGTATCGATGACAGCGACAGTCCGTGAGCAAGTCGGCGGGACCTAAGAGCTTCTTAACCGTCGGATAAGGGAGGCAACAGCGCCTCGCCGGCCGTCGACAGCCCTCACTGCCGCCGGGCGTCGGCGAGCGCGGCGGCCATCGCCTCGCGCGGCGCCGACACGCCGGTGAACTGCTCGAACTGGCCGATCGCCTGGGCCAGCAACAGCTCCAGCCCGGAGACGACACGGCAGCCGGACGCCGCGGCGGCGGCGGCCAGCGGGGTCGGCCACGGATCGTAGAGCGCGTCGAAGAACACGGTCCGTGGCCGCCAGGCGACCGTCGCGGCGAGCGGGTCGGCGACGCCCTTCGGCACCGTCGAGAGCACCACGTCGGCGTCCAGCCGCGCGGCGGCGTCCACCCAGGGCGCACCGACCATCGGGATGCCGAGGGCGTCGGCCACCGGACGCAGCTCGTCGACGGCGGCCGCTCGGCGGGCCACCACTGTCACCTCGCGGGCGTCGAGGCGGGCCGCCGCGGCGAGCGCCGCCCGCGCGGTCCCGCCGGCGCCGAGCACGGTCACCGGCGCGCCGCGTCGTACGCCCGCCCCGGCGAGCACCTCGACCATGCCGGTCACGTCGGTGTTGTCGGCGTGCCAGGCGCCGTCCGGGCGGCGTACCAGCGTGTTCGCCGCGCCGACCGCGACCGCGACCGGCGACGCGGTGTCGGCCACCGCGAGCGCCGCCTCCTTGCCGGGCATGGTCACCGACAGCCCGGCCCACTCGGGGCCGAGGCCGGCGACGAGGCCCGGCAGTTCGGATTCCGCGCACTCGATCCGGGTGTACGACCACCCGGCCAGCCCGGCCGCCGCGTATCCGGCGTTGTGGATCACCGGGGAGAGGGAGTGCGTGATCGGTTTGCCGAGCACCGCCGCCCGCCGTCGCACCGTCATCAGATGATCCCGGCCTCCCGGGCCTTCTCCATGTTGCGCTCGTGCTGCTCGAAGGTCTCCGCGAACTCGGAGTGCCCCGCCTTGTCGATTGCCACGAAATAGAACCACTTGCCCGGCGGTGGGCTCATCGCCCCCGCCATGGCCTCCTTGCCCGGGTTGTTGATCGGGCTCGGCGGCAGGCCGCGCAGCTTCCGGTTGTACGGGTTCTTCGGGTCGTCGAGCTCGGCGGCGGTCATGTCGCCCGACCGCTTGGTCGGCTTGCCGATCGACTCCAGGTAGTAGTTGACCGTGACGTCCATCTCCAGGCAGCCGCAGTCGAAGTCGCCGTAGACCCGGTTGTAGGCGACCCTGGCGACCTTGCCCAGGTCGTCCTTGTTGCCCGCCTCCGCCTGCGCCAGCGACGCGACGATCAACGCCTCGTACGGGGCGATCTTCCGGTCGCTCTGCACCCGGTCGGCGAACTCCATCTGCCCGGTGACGGTCAGGAAGTTCTGCACCATCAGCGAGAGGATGCCCTCCGCGGTGGCCTTCGGCGGGATCTCGTACGTGTCCGGGTAGAGGAAGCCCTCGACCGTCGGCGTGATCTTCTTCTTGTCGCTGCGCGTGAACCACCAGTCCGGCACACCGAGCCCGATCGGGTCCTTCGCCGCGGTCTCGAACTCCTTCACCGGGATCTTGGTCTTCTCGGAGAGCAGCTTGTAGATGTTCTTTGCGGTACGGCCCTCCGGGATCGTGATCCCGTTGACGATCTTGTTCTTGAGGTCGAGCATCGCGGTGACCGCGTGCGCCCCGCTCATCTCCTTGCGCAGCTTGTAGAAGCCGGGCTGGATGTTCTTGCTGCGCGAGTTGTCGGCCGCCGCCTCGATGAATGCCTTCGGGCTCTTCACCACCCCGGCGGTGAAGAGCGCGTCGGCCATGTCGGCGAGCAGGGCGCCCTGCTTGATCTCGACCTGGACCTCACCGCTGCCGCCACCGTCGTAGTCGGGGGTGACGAAGTAGTTCTGGATCCGGTCGAAACCGTAGAACGCCCCGCCGCCGATCCCGCCCAGCAGGACCATGGCCAGCAGCAACGCCAGGACTGTCTTGCCCCGGCCACCACCCTTGCCGTTGCGTTTACGGACGAAGCTGCGCCGGTGTCGGCCCTTCTCCCCCCGCTCCGCCTCGTCAAAGCCCAGATCGAGATCGTCGATCATTACGTCCGCCTCCGCTGCGCATCCAGCCAGCTCTGCAGAATCTCCACCGCGGCGGCCTGGTCGACCACCGCGCGTTGGCGCTTGCCTCGGACGCCACGCTCGGCCAGCCTACGAGAAGCCACGACCGTTGACATCCTCTCGTCGGTGAGCGTTACCGGCACCGGCGCTATTACATCGGCCAGCCGGTCAGCGTACGCCTTCACCTGCACCGCGGCCGGTCCGTGCCGGCCGGCGAGATCGACCGGAAGCCCGACCACCACCTCCACCGCCTCGTGCTCGGCGACCAGCGCGGCGAGCTCCACCAGGTCGGTGGGGGTCGCGTCCGGCGCGGCCGTCCGATCGCGGGCGACGGTGAGCAGCGGGGTCGCCAGCACCCCGTGCGGGTCGGAACGAGCCACCCCGATGCGTACCTGCCCGACGTCCACCCCGAGCCGGACTCCCCGCGACAACTCGGTCACGGACGATCACCACCCCGATCACGACGAACCGGGATGGACCCGCTGGTCCACCCCGGTTCCCGACGGTCGCCGATCACGCCTCGGCGATCGCCTTCTCGACAGTGAGCAACAGGTTCGGCGCCTCGGCCGCCGGCAGGCCACCGCCCTGGGCCAGGTCGGGGCTTCCGCCGCCGCGGCCCGAGAACGCCGCCTTCACCAGATCGGACGCGGCCAGACCCCGCGAGCGGGCCGCCTGGTTCACCGCGACCACCAGCGACGCCTTGCCGTTGCTGCGGGCCGCCACCGCGACCACCGCCGGACGAGCCGGATCGATCTTGCCGCGGATCTCCTGGGCCAGGGTCCGCACGTCGTTGCCGCCCGCGCCCTCCGGCGCCTCGGTGCCCACGTAGGCGACCCCGTGCACGTCCTTCGCCTGCGCGGCCAGCGCGCTCGCGCCCCCCAGCACCAGTTGGGCGCGGAGCTTCTCCAGCTCCTTCTCCGCGTCCCGCAGCTGCGTGACGGTCTGCTCCACCCGGTCGGCGACCTGCTCCGACGGCACCCGGTAGAGCTCGGCGAGGCGGGAGACCAGCAGGTGCTCCCGGGCCAGGAAGTTGAACGCGTCCATCCCGACCAGAGCCTCGACCCGGCGTACGCCCGAACCGATCGACGACTCGGAGAGGATCTTCACGAGGCCGAGCTGCGCGGAGCGGGCCACGTGCGTGCCGCCGCACAGCTCCCGGGCGTAGTCGCCCACCTCGACGACCCGCACCTGCTCGCCGTACTTCTCGCCGAAGAGGGCCATCGCCCCGATCCGGCGCGCCTCGTCCAGCGAGGTGATGAAGGCGTGCACCTCCATGTCGGCCAGCAGCACCTCGTTGACCTGCTGCTCCACATCCCGCAGCACGCTCGGCGACACCCCGGTGGGGGTGTTGAAGTCGAACCGCAGCCGGCCCGGGGCGTTCAGCGACCCGGCCTGGGTCGCCGACTCGCCGAGGAAGTTACGCATCGTCTGGTGCACGAGGTGGGTCGCGGTGTGCGAGCGGGAGATGGCCCGCCGCCGGCTCGTGTCGATCTCGGCGTAGGCGCTCTCGCCCGGACGCACCTCGCCGCGGATGACCCGCGCCCGGTGCACGATCAGGCCGGGCACCGGCTGCTGAACGTCGAGCACCTCGAGCTGACCGCCACCGACGGTGATCAGGCCGTGGTCCGGCTGCTGGCCGCCGCCCTCCGCGTAGAACGGGGTGGTGTCGAGCACCAGCTCGACCAGCTCACCCTCGACCGCCGCGCCGAGCGGGCCGGTCCCGCCGAGCAGCGCCCGCACCCGGGACTCACGGGACACCTCGCTGTAGCCGGTGAACTCCACCGGCCCCTCCGCGTCGAGCACCGACCGGTACGCCGACAGGTCGGTGTGCCCGGTCTTGCGGGCCTGCGCGTCGGCCTTCGCCCGGGCCCGCTGGTCGGCCATCAGCCGGCGGAAGCCCTCCGCGTCGACCTGCAGACCCTGCTCCGCCGCGATCTCCAACGTCAGATCGATCGGGAAACCGTACGTGTCGTGCAGCTGGAACGCCTTCTCACCGGTGAGCGCCGCCCGCCCCGCGCTACGGGTCTCGGCGATCGCCGTGTCCAGGATCGTGGTACCCGCCCGCAGCGTGGACAGGAACGCGTCCTCCTCCGCGTACGCGTAGTCGGCGATCCGCTCGAAATCGGTCGCCAGCTCCGGATACGACGGCGCCATGCAGTCCCGCGCCACCGGCAGCAGCTCGGGCAGCGCCCGCTCCTGCCAGCCGAGCAGCCGCACCGCCCGGATCGCCCGCCGCATGATCCGGCGCAGCACGTAGCCCCGCCCCTCGTTCGAGGGCGTCACACCGTCGCCGATCAGCATCAACGCGGTACGCACGTGATCCGCGATCACCCGCAACCGCACATCATCCGGATGCGACTCGCTGGCCACGTGGCTGGAGCCCGCGCCGTAGCGCTTGCCGGTCAGCTCCGCCGCCCGGTCCAGGATCGGCCGAACCTCGTCGATCTCGTACAGGTTGTCGACACCCTGCAGGATCGAGGCCATCCGCTCCAGGCCCATGCCCGTATCGATGTTCTTCGCCGGCAACTCACCCAGGATCGGGTAGTCCTCCTTGCCGACGCCCGGACCCCGCTCGAACTGCATGAAGACGAGGTTCCAGAACTCCATGTAGCGGTCCTCGTCGACCGCCGGGCCACCCTCCCGGCCGTACTGCGGACCACGGTCGTAGAACAACTCCGAAGACGGACCACACGGGCCGGGGATACCCATCGACCAGAAATTGTCCGCCTTGCCACGACGCACGATCCGCTCCGCCGGCACCCCCACCGAACGCCAGATCTCGAACGCCTCATCGTCGTCCAGGTAGATCGTCGGCCAGATCCGCTCCGGATCCAGACCGAAGCCACCCTGCTCCTGCGACTTGGTCACCAGATCCCAGGCCAGCGGAATCGCCCCGGCCTTGAAATAGTCACCGAAGGAGAAGTTGCCGTTCATCTGGAAGAACGTGCCATGCCGACTGGTCTTACCAACCTCGTCGATGTCCGGCGTACGAATGCACTTCTGCACACTCACCGCCCGCCGATACGGCGCAGCCTGCTGCCCCAGGAAATACGGAACGAACTGCACCATGCCGGCGTTGACGAACAACAAGTTCGGATCGCTGATGGCGGGCAGCGGAGCGGACGGCACCACGGCGTGACCGTTCGCCTCGAAGTGCGCGAGGTACCGCCGCTTGATCTCCGCCGTCTTCATCGCTGGTGTTCCTCCGGAAAGATCTCTCGATCGCCGATCCGCGGGTCCTCCCGCAGTTCGGCGAAGTTGTCGTCGAACGCCTCGCCGTGCGCGAACGCCTCGTGAATCTCCTGCTCGCGCTCGGCCATCCCGACCCGGACGTCCGCCACGAAGCTACGCAACGACCCGGTCAGGTCGCCAGCAGATTGTGACAGCGTGCTCGCGATGCCGGCCGGGGTGTACGACTGTGCGGTGCGGGTCACCTTGCGGACCACCACCACGCCGACGGCCAGCCCGATGCCCAGCCAGAACAAACGTCTCATGTTCCTCCGCGCCCTCCGCTCGCGCCGACGGTCAGTGCTCGACCTTGCGGGCGGTCCGCCGCCGCTGCTGCTTGATGGTGTCGCGCACCTCACGCTCGGTCTCCGCGTGCCGGCGCGCAGCAGCCGCCTTGCGTACGCCGTAGCCGAAGGCGGCGACCTTCACCAGCGGGTTCGCCGCGGCCGCGGAGACCACGGCGACCAGGTTGGCGACGTTGGCGGTGACGTTCTGGGCGTGCCCGGTCATCGTGTCGACCTTGGCCAGCTGGAGGTTGACCCCGTCGAGGGAGGTCTGCACCTGCTCCAGAGTGGCGTTGACGTTCCTCACCGTGGTGTTCACGTCACCGAGCAGCGGACCGGTCCGGTCGCTCAGGTCGTTGATCATCCGGGTGGTGGCGTCCACGGTGTGCCGCAGCCGCAGGATGGGCAGGGTCAGGATCAACACCAGCATCGCGAACGCGATCGCCGCGATCAGCGCCGCGATCTCCAAAATGCCCACGCCTGTCCTCCTCGAGCAGAACTACACCGAACCGGACGTCCCCGGAAACGCGCGACCGTTACGCCCGCACCGCCGCTCCACGACCGTTGCCGGTCAGCGGGCGCGGGCGGGCCTGCCAGCCCCAGACCCTACCGTCCGTGATGGAATTCGGCTCACGACGGTGAGGGAGTCAGCTCGCCGAGCGGATCCCCGCTCAGCGTCGGTAGCGGCTCATCCCCGGTCAGGGACGGGTCGGTGCTGGGCAGCGGCCGGGTCCGCTCGTCGTCGATCGCGTTACGGACCTTCACCGACACCAACGATCCGGTACACGTCTGCGCATCGGTCGACGGGTCGGGAGAGGGCACGATCGCCGGCTCCCCGTCG
This sequence comes from Micromonospora musae, assembly GCF_003626635.1. Classification (GTDB taxonomy): domain Bacteria; phylum Actinomycetota; class Actinomycetes; order Mycobacteriales; family Micromonosporaceae; genus Micromonospora; species Micromonospora musae. The sequence goes on from NZ_RAZT01000002.1 coordinate 90,947, forward strand.
ACCGGTGGCGGTACGCAGGCCGGCGCGCGCACCCAGAGGTCGAGGGTGAGCTCGTCCCTGCGCCAGCAGGTGTAGCTGCCCTTCTCCTGCTGCTGGGCCGGGCACATGGCCACCTTCCACGGGCGCCAGCCGTCCTGCCGCAGCGCCTGCTCGTACACCTGCACCGTCTCCTCGGGAGACCGCTCGGACGTGACGGTGCGTTCCCGCAACCGGCACTCGATGAGGCACCAACGGCTGCCGCTGACGTCGTCGTCCGTCTTCGCCGTCGCCCAACCCGGCACGTCCAGCGCGTCGAGGGTGTCGAAGACCGGGTCGCGGCTGATCGTGCGGAACCCGAAGAAGAGCGGCACCGCTCCGAGCAGCACCAGGCTGACCAGCGCCAGCGCGGCCATCCGCAGCCGCCGGCGTTCGCGCATCTGTCGGCGCAGCTCCGAGCGGGCGCCGCTCAGCCCGCCGGAGGACGCGCCGGCCACGTCGGAGTCGGCGGCGTCGCGCAGCGCCGGCACGTCCACCGGCTGGGGGTGCGCGACCTCCGGCTCCGGGCCGGGCGGCGGCACGACGGCCGCAGCCCGGGCGGTCACCGGCGACTCCGCCGGGTGAGCGGAGACCGGCGACACGCCTGACGGTTCGGGCCGACCCGGGTCCCGCTGCGGCGGCAGGGCGCGGCCGGCGGCCCGATCGTCCGACTCCGGCCGCCCCACGGCGGCGGAGCGTCGGACCATGGGACGGCCGTGCTCGTCCACACCGCCGGCCGGCCGGGCCGGACCGTCCGGACCGGACCGTCCGGCCACATCGGGCCGGGGCGGACCGTCGGGGCGGGCCGCGCCACGGGCCGGACCGTCGGCTCCGGTGCGGGCCCCGCCCCGTGCCGGGGCGGGCGGGACTTCCTGGCCGGGTACGACCTCCGGGCCGGGAACGGGTCGGGCCGCGCCGGGAACGGGTCGGGCCGGGCCGTCCGGCCCCGGGCCGCGGGGCGGGCCGTCCGGCCCTGGGCGCGGAGCCGGCTCGGGCGTCGGTGCGGGACGAGCCGCCCCACGGGCCGGTGCGTCGGGACCCGGCCGCGGACCGGGTTCGGGGCCGGGGCGAGCCGCGCCACGGGGCGGAGCCTGCCGGCCGGGCTCGGAACCGGGACCCGGACCGGGGCGAGCTGCCCCACGGGGCGGACCATCCGGTCCCGGCTCCACAGCGGGGCCGGAGCGGGCGGCCCCACGGGGCGGACCGTCCGGGCCGGGCGCGGGGCGGGCCGGGGCACGGCCCGGCGTCGAGGGGCCGGCGGGGGCGCCGGAGGTGGGTTCCCCGGTCGCCGAGCGACCGGCGGCCGGTCGGCCGGGTCGGGCAGCGCCACGCGGGTCGTCGCCCGGACGGGGCGGTACGGCGGAGCGGCCGAGCGGCTCGTCCCGCGTCGGCTCCTCCGACGCGCCGTGCCGGGCACCGGCGGGGCCGTCGGCGGGCTTGGCACCGCGCGCCGCGCTCGGCCGTTCACCGGTCGGCTCGTCGGCCGGCGGTACCGCGGCGCGAGCGCCACGACGCCCGCTCGCGCGACCAGGGGCGCGATCCTGACCGGGCGGGACGAGACCGGGAGCCGGTCGCCTGCCGGTGGACCGGTCCGAGGCCGGCGGCGCGGGCGGCGTCGCCGCGCCGGCTTCGATCACCGGATGCTGGTCGGTGTGCGGTGTCCGGCCGGCCTGCCGGAGCCAGTTCGCGGGACGCTCGGGGCGCTCGCCGCGGGTGGCCTCGGCGTCCGGCTCCGGACGACGGCCGCTGGCCGGATCCTTCTCCTCCGCGGCCCTGCGGCGACCCGGAGCGCGGCCGGCCTCGTCGGCCGGGCGGCGGCCGACCGCGACGTCGGACTCCTCCGGCACCGGAACGTGGTGTGCGCCGGTCTCCGTCTCCTCCGGAGCCGCCCGCCGGCGGCGCCCGCCGCGACCGGAGGCCGGCTCGGCTGCGCGGGGTTCTCCCGGGACCGTTCGGTTGTCGCTCGTCGGCTCGTCGGGCTCGGGCGCCCGGCGGCGGCCGCCCTGGGCGGACGCCTCACCGACTACCGGCACGGCGCCTGACGGCCCCGACGTCGATGCGGCCCCCCGGCGGCGCGGGTTGGCCCGCCGCTCGGGCGCCGCGGCCGGGCCGGACGCCGGCTCCGCGCTGAGCGACGGATTCGTCGCCGTCGAGCGGTCGGCGGGGCCGGGGGGCGCGGCGGCCCGGGCCGGGTCGGTCGGGTCGGCGGCCGCGCGCCGTCCCACGGGCGCGCCTTCGCCGGTCCGGGTGTGTTCCGCACCGGCGCGCCGTCGGGGCGGTGTCGTCTCGGGTCGCTGCCCGAACGGCGCACCGGAGGTCGGGTGCCCGGGTGCCCCCGGCGCGCCGGGGACGGGGTGTGCGGGGGGCGCGGCGGGGCCGCCGGGGGGCGGCACCGCGGCGGCAGCGCGGCCGGCGGACGGGCCGGTGGGCCCGGCCGGGTCGCCGCCGGGCCGCGCCGGGCCGAACGGGGCCGGCGGGCCGCCTGGGACCGGGCCCGGCGGCGGGCCGATCGGCTCACCCGAGCCCGGCCGGGGACCCGCCGTGCGGGGCTGCGGATCGGTCGGCCCACCCACGTTCGGACGAGCTTGCGGACCTGTCGGCCCACCCACGTTCGGACGAGCCTGCGGACCCGTCGGCCCACCGACGTTCGGACGAGCCTGCGGGCCAGTCGACCCACCCGCGCTCGGACGAGCCTGCGGACCCGTCGGCCCACCGACGTTCGGGTGCGGGCCGGTGCCCGCTACCGGTACGGCGCCACGGCCGGGCTGGCCGGGGGCGCCCGGCCCGGCAATGGGTGGTTGCGGCGCGGCTGCGCCGGGGCGGGCCTGCTGTGGCGCGGCCGGTGCGGGACCGGGCACGTCGGACGGGGGCGCGGAGGGTCGCTGCTCCGGCCGACGGGCAGCCGGCTGTGGCTCCGGCGCGCCGGGCCACGGCCCGTCCACCGGGCGCGGCCGCGGGCCGGGGGTCTCCGGGCCGCCACGACGCACGGGCGGCGCGGCCGGCGGCACCGGCGCTCCGGCGGGCGGTGGGCCCTCCGGTCCGGGCCGGCCGGCCGGCGCTCGACCAGCACCCCGGGGTGCGGCCGGCGCGGATCCGTCCGGCGCGTCGGGCCCCAGCTCGGCCCGCTGCTGCTTGGCCGACCGCAGGTCGTCGATCCAGCCGAACTCCTCGCCGCTGACCGGCTCCTCCGGTTCGGCCTCGGCCCGGTTCCGTCCCCAGCGGCGGCCCTTGGCGCGGGGATCGCGCCGCTCGTCGGGGCCGTCCTCCGGTCGCTCCGCACCACGCGATCTCACTGCTGACCCTCTCCGACGGCTGGCCTGCCGCCATCTTTCTCCGCGTCGGCGTCGCGCGCCCCCACCGTCCGGCCGCCGTTGGCCGCCGTAGCGGTCGGCGCGGGTCGGACCGCCTGGGTCGCCGCCGGCGAAGCCACCGCCGGATCGTCCGAAGCTTGCTCCGGCCCGCTCCCCCGGCCGTCCACCGGGTCCGGCGCCGACGCGGCAGGGGCATCGGAGCGCGTCGTGGGCGCATCCGTCGCCTCGGGGCGGGTGACCGGGGTGGGCAGGCCGCGCACGATACGGCGCAGCAGCGGCAGCCGCCCGGCCACCGCCCGCTCCGCGCCGTGCTGGGTCGGCCGGTAGTAGTCGGTGCCGACGAGGTCGTCCGGCACGTACTGCTGGGTGAGCACGCCCCGCTGATCGTCGTGCGGGTAGCGGTAGCCGGTGCCGTGGCCGAGACCGCGGGCGCCGGCGTAGTGGGCGTCGCGCAGGCCGCGGGGCACCGGGCCACCCCGCCCGGCCCGTACGTCGGCCATCGCCGCACCGATCGCGCTGGTCGCCGAGTTCGACTTCGGCGCCGTGGCCATGTGGATCACGGCCTGGGCGAGGTTGAGCTGCACCTCCGGCAGACCCACGTACTCCACGGCGTGCGCGGCGGCGGTCGCCACGCTCAACGCGCTGGGGTCGGCCATGCCGACGTCCTCGCTCGCGAAGATCACCAAGCGGCGGGCGATGAACCGGGCGTCCTCACCGGCCACCAGCATCCGCGCGAGCCAGTGCAGCGCGGCGTCGACGTCCGAACCGCGCATGCTCTTGATGAACGCGCTGATCACGTCGTAGTGCGCGTCGCCGTCCCGGTCGTAGCGGACGGCCGCCACGTCGACCGCCTGTTCGGCGGTGCCGAGGTCGATCCGTCCGGTGCCCAGGGCTCCGGCCGAGGCCGCCGCGGCCTCCAGGGCGGTCAGCGCCTTGCGTACGTCGCCGGCGGCGAGCCGGACGAGGTGGTCCTCGGCGGCCGGCTCCAGGACCAGCGCACCGGCGAGGCCCCGTTCGTCGGTGACCGCCCGGCGCAGCAGCCCGCGGACCGCGTCGTCGTCCAGCGGTTGCAGGGTGAGCAGCACGCACCGCGACAGCAGCGGCGAGATGACCGAGAAGTACGGGTTCTCGGTGGTGGCCGCGAGCAGCGTGACGGTGCGGTCCTCGACGGCGGCGAGCAGTGAGTCCTGCTGGGTCTTGCTGAACCGGTGCACCTCGTCGATGAAGAGCACGGTCTGCGGGCCGCCGCTGCGGCGCTGCCGGCGAGCCGAGTCGATCACCGCCCGGACGTCCTTGACCCCGGCCGAGAGCGCCGACATGGCGACGAACCGGCGGTCGGTGGCCCGGGCGACCAGGTGCGCGATGGTGGTCTTGCCGCTGCCCGGCGGTCCCCAGAGGATGACCGACATGGGAGCACCACCGGAGACCAGCTGCCGCAGCGGCGCACCGGGCGCGAGCAGGTGTTCCTGCCCCACCAACTCATCGAGGCTCGCCGGGCGCATCCGGACGGGTAGGGGCGAATCCGGCCCCACGTCGGTGAATCCGTCGGCACCACCGGAACCCGCGGGGGCGCTGGGCGCTCCGGCGGGCTCGCCGAGGGAGAACAGGGCGTCGGACTGCATCACGAGAACAGTACCGGGCCGGGCCGGTGACGCCGGAATCGCGCCACGGACCCGACCCGTACTGATCCGTTCCGGTCAGAGACTGTCGTGAAACCCTGGACTCGCCGCAGCCGCCGCGGGGTTTCTCGACAGTCTCCTAACCACGGCCCGGTCGACGGCCCCGGTACCAGCGTCCGCCGCCGCCACCGGGGCCGCGGCCGACACCGGCCAGGTAGAGCGCGAGCAGCAGCAGCCCGACGAGCACCAGGGTGTTCCAGTTGAACAGGTCCGGCGCTCCGAAGTTGGTGTCCATCAGGTCGAGCAGCAGGGCGAAGCCGAATACGATCGCCGCGAGAATGGCGAGCATGACGTCCTCCGGTGGGGGTTCCCAGTAGGTTGTCGCCGGATGTACCCGATCGGACCGCTCGTCAATCTCCACCGTGGACAACCCGACCCGGTTCGGGCACCGACGGCAGCGCCTCCCCCGTCGCCTCCTAGGCTGAGTGCATGATCATCGCCGACCAGATCCTCGACGGTCGGGCCGCCGTCCTGGCCGCCACCGGCCACCACCCGTACGCCCGGCACTCGCTCGGGCGCGACAGCGAGCCGCGGGGCTGGCAGCGCGACGGCGCCGTGGTGTGGGTGCTGCCGGCGGGGCACGGGCCGGCGGTGGCGGCCCTGGGCGCGGCCGGGCCGGCCCTGGACGTCTGCGCCGACCTGATCGCCGAGGGCGTACTCGGGACGGGCCAGTGGCTGAACCTGCCCCGGACCGACCCGGCGGGCCTCACCGACCGGCTGCCGGTGGCGCAACGCGACGAGTGGCACTTCCTCTGGACCACGCAGGCGCCCCCGCCCCAGCCCGGCGAGGAGGAGGTCGTCCGCCTCACCGAGTCGGACTACCCGGCGCTCACCGCCCTGATCGACGAGGCGTTCCCGAGCACCACCTCCCGGCCCGGCGCGCCGGGGGTTGTCGGCTGGTACGGCATCCGCGACGGCGACCGCCTCGTCGCCTGCGGCGCGGACCGCAGCCGGGGTGACATCGGCTTCCTCGCCGGGTTGACCGTCGCCCCGCAGCAGCGCGGCCGTGGCCTCGGCGCGGCGCTCACCGCCGCGATGACCCGGGCGCTGATCGCCCGGTACGACCAGGCCGCGCTCGGCGTCTACCTGGTCAACGTCGGCGCGATCCGGCTCTACCGCCGCCTCGGCTTCACCAACACGGCGACCCGCACCTCCCTGCGTCTCGCCTGAGCCCGCCGGACGGCCCGGCACGGCCCGGCCGCCCGGCGGCCCGGCGGCCCGGCCCGGCGCGGCGCGGCCCGGCGCGGCGGCGCGGCGGCAAGGTGATCGACTCGAGTTCCCTGATGTCGGGGCATCCCCGTCGAGGGACACCGCGACTTCAATGAACCCGAGTCGATCACCCCGGCCTGCCGGACTTCAACCCGCCGACCCGACCACCGGGGCCCCGTCGCTCGCCGACGATCGGACGTCGACCGGACCGCCGGACGACGGCGGCGTAGGACCAGGCACCGGCGGCGTACTTCCGGACGACGGCGGAGTGGGGTCGGCCGGGGCCGGCGGGCCCGTCTCCTCGACGGGCCGCCGGCCGGAGCGCCAGGCGGGTAGGTAGAGCGGCGCGGCCACGGCGAGCACCACCGCGCCGACCAGCATCGCGGTCGTGACGCTCGACCGGTCGGCGAGCGCGGTGAGCAGCACGGCGCCGACCGCGAAGCCGGGCTGGCCCATCATCGAGTTCAGCGAGATGACACTGGTCCGGTAGGGGCCGTCGACCTGCCGGTGCAGCAGGCCCACGTGCAGCGGGTTCGACGCGCCGTGCACGGTGTAGCAGGCCAGGTACGCGACGAGCACCCCGACGGGGCCGGCGAGGAACCCCATGCCGACGACCGTCACCCCCTGGGCGATCCGCAGCAGCGCGGCACCGGGCGCCGCGCCCGGCCAGCGCAGCAGGAGCGGGGTCAGCGCCGCGCCGGCCGCCGAGGCCAGCCAGGCCGCCGAGTTCGCCGGCCCGAGCAGCGCCGCCGCCCGGTCCGCGTCGCCGACCACCTCGGAGAGGCGTACGGGCAGCAGCGACTCGAACGTGACCATGCCGAAGCCCCAGAAGAGTTCGACGGCGACCAGGGCGAGCAGCACCCGGGAGCGGCGCAGCAGGCCGGCCGCCTGCCCGATCATCCGGGGGGCCTCGACGATCGACGCCCGCAGCGCGCCGCGGCCCTTGGCGGGACCCACCTCTTTCAGCAGCACGAGCAGGAACCCGATCGCGACCGCCTGCAGCGCGGCGGCGACCAGGACGGGCACGGTGAGCGCGCTGACCGGCCCCATCGGGCCGAGGGCGATCAGACCGCCGCTGAGCAGCGCTCCGGCGCTGATCGCCACGCCGATGACGGTGCCGGCGTAGCCGAGGCCGGGCTCGTAGACGGCGTCGGGGTCGGCGGCGAGGGTGGCGTCGACGTACCACGACTCGAGTGGGCCGCTGTCCAGTGCTCGGAAGACGCCCTGCATCGCCCAGACCAGGAAGAAGAGCGCGAACGAATCGGCCACCGCGAAGACCAGCAGCGAGACGAGGCCCAGCAGCCAGGCCACCAGCAGGACGGGGCGCCGGCCGAGGGCGTCGGCGAGCCCGCCGGTGGGCAGCTCCAGCACCAGCACGACCACCCCCTGGGCGACGGTGACCAGGCCGATCTGGGAGAGCGAGAGCCCACGCTCCTGCATCAGCAGGATCATCACCGGGATGGTCAGACCGGTGGGCAGCCAGCGCAGCCCGTGCAGCAGCAGGAAGCGGAACCGCACCTGGCGTACGGACAACGCGCTCATCGCGCACCCTCCGTCCAGGGGAAGGCGGCCAGGTAGACCTGCACCTGGCGAGCGTCCGGCGCGTCGGTCACCGACTCGTCGTGGTAGCGCATGATGACCTGCCACAGCTCGTCGTTGAGGGCCCGCAGCCGGGCCGGCGGGAGCGTCAGCACCATGTCGCTCATGCCGACGGCGTCCCGCCACTCCTTCGGGTGCTCCTCCGCGACCGCCATCCACCGCTCGGCCTGCTCGGCCATCAGCCGGACGTGGTTGGCCTCGATCCACCGCACCGCCGCCCGGGCGTCCGGGTCGTCGTCGAAGTCGGTGGGCTCGAAGTTGCTGATGTCGTGCACGGCCCGCCACCACCGTTGCCGGCCGGTGCCGAGGTCGGGGTCCTCGGCGACCAGCCCGACGTCGGCGAGTTGCCGCAGGTGGTAGCTGGTCGCCCCGGTGTTGGTGTCGAGCTTGTCGGCCAGGGCGGTCGCCGTTGCCGGCCCGTCGACGCGCAGCGTGCCGAGCAGGCGCATGCGCAGCGGGTGGGCGAGGACGCGGATCTGCCGGGCGTCGAGCTGTACCTCGCGCGGCGCGGGTCGATCGGTGCGGGGAGCGTCGGACATACATGCACAATATCTGTGCATAAGATGTGTGCACAAGTCTTGTGCAGAAGATTTGTGCACAAGCCGGTCGGCCGATTGCACGGAGTGCGGGTCGGGCGAAGTACGGGCCGCCGCGCGGAGTACCGGCCGCGCGGTCCGGCGGGGGTCAGACGGCGAGGAGTTCGCGTACGCCGCGCAGCCGCGTACGCAGCAGGGCGGTGGCGCGGGTGGAGTCGAGGCGTACCTCGGTGGGGCGCACCACGCCGACCTCGACGCCGGTGGTGGTCTTCAACAGGGTCGGGTCGAGGCCCTCCCGGCGGGCCACCAGCAGGCCGAGTTCGGCGCGGCTGACGGCGTCCGCCCCGGCCACGTTGAGTGTGCCGGCGTAGTCGCTGCCGGCCAGTTCCAGCACCGCGCCGGCGAGGTCGTCGACGTCGATCGGGCAGCGGAGTTCGTCGGTGAAGAGGGCGGCCCGCCCGGCGAGCGCGTCCCGGCAGAGCTGGATCTGCTTGCTCCGCTCCCCCAGGATCAGCGACGTCCGGACCAGCGCCGCGGCCGGATCGATCACCCGTACCGCGGTCTCGGCCGCCGCCTTCGCGGCCCCGTACGCGAAGATCGGGGTGGGTGGCTCGTCGTCCCCGTACGGCTCGGAGCGGCCGGCGTGCAGCGCGTCGCTGGAGATGTGCACGAGCCGGGCACCCACCTCGGCGGCGGCGTACGCGATGTGCGCCGCCCCGTCGGCGGTCACCGCCCAGTCCCCGTAGCGGTAGGGCGTGCCGATGACCACCGTGGGCCGGATCCGCGCGACCAGGTCCCGGACCGCGGCCCGGTCGGTGACGTCGAGCCGGTGCGCCTCGACGCCGGCGATCTCGACGACGCCCGAGTGGTACGTCCCCACCACCCGTTCACCCGCGGCAACCGCCTGCCGGCAGACCTCCGCCCCCAGGAACCCACTCGCCCCCGCCACCAGAACCGTCACGCCACGCCCTCCTCAACCCAGGTGATCAAGAGGTTTGCGTCATCCTGACACGCGATCATGACGCAAACCTCTTGATCGCCAAGCCGCTCCGCCAGCGTGGGGATCAGGTCGGGTCGGCGACGGGGGCGGCCGGGCCGGCGGTGCCGACCTGCGGCGCCGCCTGCGGCTTCGGCTTGGCGTCGATGCCCGCCTCGGTGCGCTGCTGCGCGGTGATCGGCGTCGGCGCGCCGGTGAGCGGGTCGAAGCCACCCCGGGTCTTCGGGAAGGCGATCACCTCGCGGATGGAGTCCGCGCCGGCGAGCAGCATGCAGACCCGGTCCCAGCCGAAGGCGATGCCGCCGTGCGGCGGGGCGCCGTACTTGAACGCCTCCAGCAGGAAGCCGAACTTGTCCTGCGCCTCCTCCGGGGTGATGCCGAGCAGGTCGAAGACGCGCTGCTGCACGTCGCCCCGGTGGATACGGATCGAGCCGCCGCCGATCTCGTTGCCGTTGCAGACGATGTCGTACGCGTACGCCAGCGCCCGGTCCGGCGCCTCCTCGAAGCGGTCCACCCACTCGCCGTTCGGCGAGGTGAACGGGTGGTGCACGGCCGTCCAGCCGCCCTCCTCCGTCTTCTCGAACATCGGCGCGTCGACCACCCAGCAGAACGCCCAGGCGCTCTCGTCGATGAGCCCGGACCGCTTGGCGATCTCGATCCGGGCCGCGCCGAGCAGCTCCTGTGCCTCGCGGGTGTTGGTGCTGGCGGCGAAGAAGACCGCGTCGCCCGGCTTCGCGCCGACGGCGTCGGCCAGCCCGGCCAGGTGCGCCTCGGAGAGGTTCTTCGCCACCGGGCCGCGCGCCTCACCGGTCTCGGCGTCGAGCACCACGTACGCGAGGCCACGCGCGCCGCGCGCCTTCGCCCAGTCCTGCCAGCCGTCCAGCTCCTTGCGGGTCTGGCTCGCGCCGCCCGGCATGACCACCGCGCCGACGTAGCCGCCGGCGTCGATCGCCCCGGCGAAGACGCGGAACTCGGTGCCGCGCAGGTAGTCGGTCAGCTCGGTCAGCTCGACGCCGTAGCGCAGGTCCGGCTTGTCGGAGCCGTAGCGGGCCATCGCGTCGTGCCAGGTGATCCGCGGGATGGGCCGGGAGATCTCGTAGCCGGCGAGGTCGGACCAGAGCTCGGAGACGATCGCCTCACCGAGGTCGATCACGTCGTCCTCGGTGACGAAGGACATCTCGATGTCGAGCTGGGTGAACTCGGGCTGCCGGTCGGCGCGGAAGTCCTCGTCCCGGTAGCAGCGGGCGATCTGGTAGTAGCGCTCCATGCCGCCCACCATGAGCAGCTGCTTGAACAGCTGGGGCGACTGCGGCAGCGCGTACCAGCTGCCCGGCTGCAGTCGGACCGGCACCAGGAAGTCGCGGGCACCCTCGGGCGTCGAGCGGGTCAGCGTCGGGGTCTCGATCTCCAGGAAGTCCCGCTCGTGCAGCACCTTGCGGGCCAGCTGGTTGGCCCGCGAGCGCAACCGCATGGCCTTCGCCGGGCCACCGCGCCGCAGGTCCAGGTAGCGGTACTTGAGCCGGATGTCGTCGCCCGCCTCGACCTGGTCGTCCACCGGCAGCGGCAGCGGCGCGGCCTCGGAGAGCACCTCCAGCTCGACGGCGGTGACCTCGACCTCACCGGTGGGCAGCTCCGGGTTCTCGTTGCCCTCCGGGCGGCGGGTCACCTCGCCGGTGACCGTCACGCAGAACTCGTTGCGCAGCGCGTGCGCGTCCTCCTCGCGGAACACCACCTGGACCACGCCGGAGCCGTCGCGCAGGTCGACGAAGATGACACCGCCGTGGTCGCGCCGGCGGGCCACCCAGCCGGCGAGCGTCACCGTGGTGCCGGCGTCCGTGGCGCGCAGGCTTCCGGCGTTGTGGGTACGGATCACGGCTTGCGTCTCCTCGTCACTGATCGGGCTGCCCCCGCATTCTGTCAGCTCGTCGGAGTGCGCTCCGCGCCACCCGGCAACCCGGTGTGGGAGATCATTCGCCGCATGTTGGTGTGCCACCGGCCCGCCCGGGCTCAGGCGTCCGGGATGTCCCAGGCGGTCACCTGGACCGTCGTCGCCCCGTCGTTGGCCACGCCCATCACCTCGATCAGCACCATCCGCCATTCGTCCCCGCTCGCCCGAGCCCTGCCGTAGTCGGTCGTGATACAGAGCGCGGCGCCTTTGCGTACCGGCACCGGCGCTCCTTCCCCGACGGGCGCGATGCGGATCTTGTCCGCGCAGTCCTGCGGGCCCATTCCGGACTCGGCCGCGTCGCTGCCCTCGACTCCGTCGCCGAGCCGGAACACCGTCGGGTCACCCCCGCACCCCATGACAAGGCGCAGGTCCGCGCCGGTGTCCTCGTTCTGCGCCCGCGGCTCGTCCAGGTCGGCGTACATCGAGTAGCCGCACCTCGTTTTCAGAATGAGCGTCTGCTTGTCGTACTTCGGCCGGTAGACGGTCCGCTCGTTGAGCAACGGCGCCTCGCCAGGGCTCCGAGGGTTGGCCGGGGTGGGTGCGTCAACGGTGGCGGACTCCTCAGGCATTGCCGTCTCGCCGCCGGACGCCGACGACGGTGTGGGATCCGGAGCCGGTTGGCCGAGCGCGGTCGTCTTCGCGTCCTCGGCTCGGTCGACGGCCCGCCACGCGAAGCCGAACGCACCGAACGCCACGAGCAACGCCAGCGTTGCGACGCCGACCGCGAGCAGGGCTATCCGGTGGCCGGACGGACGAGCCACGCGAGGTGGTTGGGGCCCGGCGGGGTCGGTCGAACCCGGAACCGATTGGCCGGCAAAGTTGTGCGATCCGCGCGGCTCGCTCACGAGCACACCTCCGAGAAGACGTAGCTATTGATCTCGCCCGACAGGCGCGCCTTTATCTCACAAACGCGTACTCGCCGCTATCACATTGGCGACAGTGATCACCGCTGCGTCCACTGGCCGTCCCGTGATGATAGAAACACCGTCGCGATGCGCCGGCCGACGACGAGCGGGGAGAGACGTGGCAACCGTCGACGAGGGACAGCCCACCGGCACCGACCCGGCTCCGGGCACGGGCCGCCCGCGCTGGGGAATTCTCCTGACAGCTGCGGCGACCGTCATCGGCCTCCTGATCGGCGGCGGCAGCTTGCTCCGGGATTACTTCGGCTGGGAAAGTTCGCCCGATGCGGTTGCGGCAAGCCCGACCGCCCACTTGAGCACGCCGACCGGCAGCACCGGCCCGGAGAACGGAGCGTCGAGCGGCACCGTGCCGCCCACCCGAACGGCGGGCACGCAACTTGCCGGCCTGCCGGCACAGGGCGGCGCGAGCAACCTGGTCGCCCTTCCCCGCGCGCTGGCCGGACGGCCCGGATACGAACGTTCCATCGTCGTGACCTGTCCGGAGAACACTCCCCGAGACCCGCACCACGAGGTGACATACGCGCTGCACCAGCGCTATCTGAACTTGACCGCCACGATCAGGCCGTACTCCCCCGAGGACCCGATGGCAAAGGTGTACGTCTCTGTCATCGTCGCCCAGAAACAGGACGACGGCACGGTCAACCGGATAACGCGCGGGGGCTCGGAGGCCCGGCAGGACTCGACGAATACCCTGTCGGCGAGTGTGGAGGGCGCCGACGAGGTCACCCTGCGCATCGACTGTGAACTCCCCACCACGCTGGTGGTGCTCTCCGACGCCATGATGACGGCGGCCTGAGCGCAGGCGGCGGCCCGGTCCCCGGCTGCTTTTCGCGATGTCACCGAGCTGGTGGGACAGCGGGACGCAACGACAGTACGAGCCATCGGGGGGCGAACCGGCGAACCCGAGCCGACGGAGCGCCGGGCCGATTACCGTGGCCGGATGCGGGCCGTACCCACGTGGGCCGTCGCCACCGCGGCGGCGGCGCCCGTGCTGCTCGCGACGGGCTGGACGGTCGCGGGCGCGCGGCAGCCCGCGGGGTACGACCCGGTCCGGGACACCATCAGCGAGCTGGCCGGGCCGGACGCCACCGACCCCTGGATCATGACCGGCGCGCTGCTGCTCTTCGGCTGCTGCTACCTGGCGATCGCCGCCGCGCTGCACTCGGCCGGCCTGCCCAGCCGCTTCCTGCTCGCCGTCGGCGGGGTGGCCACCATCGCGCTGATTGCCTTCCCCCGGCCGTCGGTCGGCGGTTCCCTCGGTCACGGCACCGTGGCGACCGTGGCGGTCCTCGCGCTGGCGCTCTGGCCGGCCGGTACGGCGCTGTGGCTGCCGCGCGGGCCGGTCGTCGGACACCTGGCTCCCCCCGAGCCGCCCTGGGCGTTCCGCCGGGCGGTCGGGCTGAGCGTCACCGCGCTGCTGCTGGGCCTCGTCGGCTGGTTCGCGCTGGAGGTGAACGTCGGCTCCCGGACCGGGCTGGCCGAGCGGGTGACCGCGCTGGCCGTCGCGCTCTGGCCGTTGCTGGCGGTGCTCTCCGCCCGGCGGGCGCAGCTCGCCGCCAGGTCCAGCGCCCGCTGAGAGCACTCCGGCCCGCTGCTCGGGCCGCGTGCCGTGCGCCGCGCACCGCCGCTCGGGCCGCGCGCCGTGCGCCGCGCACCGCCGCTCGGGCCGCGCGCCGTGCGCCGCGCACCGCCGCTCGGGCCGGGCGCCGTGCGCCGCGCAGCGCCGCTCGGGCCGCGGGCCGGAGACGCGACGCGGGCCGCCGGACGACTCCGGCGGCCCGCTGGCGAGATGACGGTCAGATGATGCTGACGCCGTAGACGCTCAGCGCCTCGGTGACCGGCTGGAAGTAGGTGGTGCCGCCGGTGCGGCAGTTACCGCTGCCGCCGGAGGTCAGGCCCAGCGCGGTGCTGCCGCTGAAGAGCGAGCCGCCGCTGTCGCCCGGCTCGGCGCAGACCGTGGTGCGGATCAGGCCGCGGACGGTGCCCTCCGGGTAGTTGACGGTGGCGTTGAGCGCGGTCACGGAGCCGCTGCGCAGGCCGGTGGTGCTGCCGGAGCGCTGCACGGACTGACCGACGGAGGCGTTGCCCGCGCCGGTGACGTCCCGGTAGCTGCCGTTGTAGAGGTAGACGTTGCCGGTCGCGTTCGCCGAGTTGTTGTGCCGGACGATGCCGTAGTCGTTGCCCGGGAAGCTGGTCCCGGCGCGGGTGCCGAGCAGGCTGGTCTGGCTGGAGTTCGAGTACCAGCTCGCGGAGATGTTGGTGCAGTGTCCCGCGGTGAGGAAGTAGTAGGTGCTGCCGCTACGGACGTTGAAGCCCAGCGAGCAGCGGCCACCGCCACCGGCGTAGATGGCCTGGCCACCGGAGATGCGGGTGCTCAGCACACCGGCCTCGGACTCGATCCGCAGCGCGCCGTTGGCCCGTGCCACGGCGGCCTTGACCCGGTCCAGCTTGGCGCCGGTCACGGTGGGGTCGACAGAGACGACGACCTGGTTGCTCACCGGGTCGTTCCACCAGGCGGTGCCCGGGATGCTCACGCTGCGCTCCAGGTCGGAGGTGACCCGGGCCAGCTCGGCCGCGCCGCGCTCGACGAACTTCGGGGTCGCGCCGGCGGAGCGGACCTCGCGGGCGGCGGCCTCGTCGGTCACGGTGACGACCATCTTGCCGCTGGCGTCGGCGTACGCGCCGGCGGAGCGGGCGCCGAGCCGCTCGGAGAGGGTGGTGGCGGCGTCGGGGGAGGCGGCGGGGGCTGCCTGGGCCGGTGCGCCGATGAGCGAGCCGACGACCAGGGTTCCGGCCACGGCAATGGTGGCGGCGTGGCGGAGTGTGGACCTCGTGGGTCGCATTAACAACCTCCAAAGAGGGGGCGACGGCCCTCGCCGGGGGCGGCGGGGCCCGGAAGGGTCCGGCCGAACTGGGGGAACCGGCCGAACGCAATGAAGTATTCACATGCTTAAGATCCTTAACAAGAGCGCTCTCCGCCCATCTCCGCGGACGCGGGCGGCCGCCGACCGGCAGCATTGTGGACACAGATGGACATCTATACGATCTGGTCAGCGCGCCGATACCCGTCGGCTACCGCGATCCGGAGGCCCCCATGTCCCCCTTCCGGCGCCTACTCGCCCCACTCGCCGCGCTCACCGCCCTCACCCTGCTTCCCGCCGCCCCGGCGGTCGCCGATCCCGGTCCGCCGCCGGGCTCGATGGCGAGCCTCGGCGACTCGATCACCCGTGGGTTCAACGCCTGCGGGTGGTACGTCGACTGCACCTCACGGTCGTTCAGCACCGGCGACAACTCCGCCGTCAACAGCCACTACCTGCGCGTGCGGGCGGTCGACCCGGCCATCAACGGCAACAACCACAACGACGCCCGCACCGGCGCGAAGTCCGCCGACATGTACGGACAGGCCGGCACCGCGGTCGGCCAGGGCGTCGACTACGTCACCATGCTGATCGGCGCCAACGACGCGTGCACCGGCTCGGAGTCGAGCATGACCCCGGTGAGCACGTTCCGAGCCAACATCGACTCGGCGCTGAACCGCCTCCGCACCGGGCTGCCCGACGCCCGGGTGTTCGTGATCAGCATCCCGGACGTGCACCGGCTCTGGTCGGTCGGCAAGGGCAGCGGCAGCGCCCGTACGGCCTGGTCGCTCTTCGGCATCTGCCAGTCGCTGCTGGCCAACCCGACCTCCACCGCCCAGGCGGACGTCGACCGGCGCAACCGCGTACGCCAGCGGGTCGTCGACTACAACATGCAGCTCGCCCAGGCCTGCGCGGCGTACGGCCCGAACTGCGACTTCGACGGGAACGCCGTGTTCGGCTACCCGTTCACGCTGAACCAGCTCTCCGGCTGGGACTACTTCCACCCGAACGCCACCGGCCAGCAGGTGCTGGCCACCATCTCCTACCCCGCCGGCTTCAACTGGTAGCCCACCCCGCCCGTTGGTCATGAAGTTAGCCCCGCAATCTGCCCAATTTGTCGCCGCTAACTTCATGATCAACGCAGCGGGACCGGGCGCGAGGGGCCCGGGACCGGGTGGGGTGGGGGTGGGTCAGGTCGATTGGGGGCGGGCGGCGGGACCGGGGCGGGGGATCACGTCGCGCGGCTGGTCCACCAGGTGCCCCTGGTCGCAGCGCAGCTCGACGCGGATCTCGCCGCCGCAGTCCCGGTGCCCGACGCTCAGCGGCGCGCCGTCCGGGTCGGCGAGGTAGCGGTCTCCCCAGCCGAGCACCGCGACGAGCACCGGCCAGAGGTCCAGGCCCATCTCGGTGAGCCGGTACTCGTGTCGCACCCGGCTGCCCGGCTCCCGGTACGGCTCCCGGCGCAGGACCCCCCGTTCGACCAGGACCGCCAGGCGGTTGGTGAGGACCTGGCGCGGGATCTGGGTGCGTACCCGCATGTCGTCGAAGCGGCGGATGCCGCTGAACACCTCGCGGAGCACCACCAGGGTCCACTTCTCGCCGAGGATCTCCATCGCCCGGCCGATGGTGCAGTTCTCCACCGACCAGTCGAGCGCCGCGGGTCTCATGACGCCAGGCTAGGTCTCGTTGACAGACTCAGCAAGGCGCTGCCACCCTGAGTCCATGACGCAGACGCAGGACTCGACGCGCAGCCGCACCTTCTCCTGGTCCGACC
This sequence comes from Micromonospora musae, assembly GCF_003626635.1. Classification (GTDB taxonomy): domain Bacteria; phylum Actinomycetota; class Actinomycetes; order Mycobacteriales; family Micromonosporaceae; genus Micromonospora; species Micromonospora musae. The sequence goes on from NZ_RAZT01000002.1 coordinate 107,796, forward strand.
CGGCGGTGAACGCCGCCGAGCTCGGCCGCCGCAGTGGTCTCGAGACGCTCCGCGCGACGTTCTCCGGCGAGCTGCCCCCGCCGCCGGTGAGCCGGCTGCTCGACATGTCCCGGATGACCGTCGACGAGGGACTCGTCACCGTCGAGATGGTGCCCCAGGAGTTCCACTACAACCCGCTCGGCAGCATCCACGGCGGAATCCTCTCCACCCTGCTGGACACGGCCGCCGGATGTGCCGTGCACAGCACCCTGCCGGCCGGCGTCGCCTACACCTCGCTGGATCTCAACGTGAAGTTCCTCCGCCCGGCCACCGTCGACTCCGGCACCCTCGTCTGCGTGGGCACCGTGCTGCAGCGCGGCCGGCGTACGGCGCTCGCCGAGGCGCGGATCACCGACGCCGACTCGCGCCTGATCGCCCACGCCACGAGCACCTGCCTGATCTTCCCGGTCACCCCCGCGCCCTGAGCCGGGCACGGCGATCTGGCCGGGCCGGGCCGGGCAGTGCAGGACCGGGCAGGACCGGGCAGGACCGGGCCGGGCCGGGCGCGGCAGCGCGGACCGAGCCCGCGATCACGGCGGCCAGGCAGCCCGGCCAGCTGCGGACCACGGCCGCGTCCGGGCCCACGAGCGGCCCGAACGCGGCCATCACCGCTTTGCCGGTCAGCTCACCAGCGGCTTCAGGTCGACCGCCGGCGGCGTCCAGGCCTCGGCCGTCGCCGCCACCTGGTCGCCCGAGCGGATGTCCTTCACCTCGTCGCCGGCGCCGTCCGTGCCCGGGAACCAGACGTACGGGATCCGCCGCCGCTCGGCGTACCGGATCTGCTTGCCGAACTTCGCGGCGCTCGGCGACACCTCGGTCGGGATCCCCCGCCGACGCAGCGCCTCGGCGACCCGGTTGCTGGTCGCCCGCTGCTCCTCGTTGGTCACCGCGACCAGGACGGCGGTCGGCACGTCCCGCGAGATCTCCAGCGCGTCGGTGCCGAAGAGCAGGCCGAGCAGCCGGGTGACCCCGATCGAGATGCCCACGCCGGGGAAGCGGACCGCCCCGGAGCTGGCCAGGTTGTCGTACCGGCCGCCGGAGCAGATCGAGCCGTACCGCTCGTAGCCGCGCAGCTGGGTCTCGTAGACCGTCCCGGTGTAGTAGTCGAGGCCCCGGGCGATGCGCAGGTCGGCCACGCAGAGCCCCGGCGAGTGCTCGGCCGCGGTCTCCACCACCCGGACCAGCTCCTCGATTCCCTCGTCCAGCAGCGGGTCAGTGACCCCGAGGGCGCGCACCGCGTCGGCGAAGGACGCGTCCGGGGCGGAGATCTCGGCCAGCGCCAGGCACGCCTTCGCCTGCGCCTCGCTCGCCCCGGCGGTCTGGGCCAGCAGCTCCGCGACCTTCGCCGGGCCGATCTTGTCGAGCTTGTCGACCGCGCGCAGCGCCGCCTCCGGATCGGTCAACCCGATACCCCGGTAGAAGCCCTCGCAGATCTTGCGGTTGTTGACCTGGATCCGGACCTCGGGGATCGGCAGCGACCGCAGGGCGTCCCCGATCACCAGCGGCATCTCCGCCTCGTGGTGCGGACCGAGGGTGTCCCGGTCGACGATGTCGATGTCGGCCTGGACGAACTCGCGGTAGCGCCCCTCCTGCGGCCGCTCCCCCCGCCACACCTTCTGGATCTGGTAGCGCCGGAACGGGAACTGCAGCTTGCCGGCGTTCTCCAGCACGTACCGGGCGAACGGCACGGTCAGGTCGAAGTGCAGGCCGAGCGCGTCGTCGCCGGCCGGGCCCGCCTCGTCGTCGTGCAGCCGCCGGATCACGTAGACCTCCTTGGAGGTCTCCCCCTTGCGCAACAGCTGGTCGAGCGGCTCGACGGCACGGGTCTCCAACGGGGCGAAGCCGTACAGCTCGAACGTGGCGCGGATCCGGTCGAGCACGTACTGCTCGATCATCCGCTGCGATGGCGACCACTCCGGGAAGCCGGAGATGGGCGTGGGCTTGCTCATGACGTACTCCTTGACTTCCGCGCGCCGCGCGGTCGGTCGGTGCCCGCGCCGGGCGCGGGGGCGGATCAGAGGCCTCGGGTGGGTACGGCCGGGCGCGCGTCGCCGGCCCCCGCTGCCTCGATGAGGTACGGGTTGGTCGCGCGCTCGCGGCCGATCGTGGTGGTGGGGCCGTGGCCGGGCAGGACGACGGTCTCGTCGGCCAGCGGGAGGATCTTGTCCCGCAGGCTGGTGAGCATCGCCGGCATGCTGCCGCCCGGCAGGTCGGTGCGACCGATCGAGCCCGCGAAGAGCACGTCGCCGGAGAGGCAGATCTCCTCCGCCTCCCAGCGCGAGCCGGCGCCGGGCATCCGGAACAGCACCGACCCGCCGGTATGGCCCGGTGCGTGGTCGACAGTGATCTCCACGCCGGCCAGCGTCAGGGTGGCGCCGTCGGTCAGCTCGGCGACGTCCTCCGGCTGGGAGTAGGTCAACCGACCGCCGAAGAGCGCGGCGAGATCAGGGGAGAGACCCTTGGCCGGATCGGCGAGCAGCTCCCGGTCGCCCGGATGGACGTAGGCGGTGATGCCCCGCGCCCCGCAGACCGGCGCCACCGAGAAGGTGTGGTCGAGGTGGCCGTGGGTGAGCAGCACGGCGGCCGGGTGCAGGCGGTGCTCGGCGAGCACGGCGTCGAGCCGGTCGAGTACGCCGATGCCGGGGTCGACGACCACGCACTGCTCCCCCGGCGCCGTGGCCACCACGTAGCAGTTGGTGCCGAAGGCGTCGGCGGGAAAGCCGGCCACGAGCACGTCCGCTCCCCTTCCGTCGACATGAGGTCCGTCCCTGATCAGCCTAACCGGCGGCGCGCGGCATATTCGCCGGACCATCCGCCCCGCCGGTCCCGCCAGACACAGTGACGCGCTCCGATAAGCACAGCAAGGACCTCGTACACCACACACACAGCTCGTAGCCGTACACTCTGGCGAGCGTGTGGCGTGGCGCACTGCCCCACACGGGCGTGCGACGTCCACGGCGCCGGCGACGACCAGGGTAGAGGAAGGGGAGCACGGGTGGCTTCCAGCAGGGACCGGCAGCGCAAACTGGCACGGGCCAAGCTCGATCGCCAGATGGTCCGCCGGGCGGCGCGGGTCAAGCGACGGCGACAGATCCAGGCCGGTGTGGGCGCCGCCGTGGTGCTCGCGCTGATCGTGGTCGGTTCGGCCTGGGCGCTCGGAGCCTTCGACTCCGAGCCGAAGGAGAACACCGCCGCCGAAGAGGTCTGCCTCTGGACGCCTCAGGACGGCACCGCCAACGCCAGCCTCAAGGACGTCGGCACCCCGGAGACCACCGGCCTGCCCACCGACGGCACCCGGGCGATGACGGTCACCACCAACCAGGGTGCGCCGATCACCGCCGAACTCGACCTGGCCTCGGCCCCGTGCGCCGCGGCGAGCATCGCCCACCTGTCGAGCCGGTCGTTCTTCGACAACACCAAGTGCCACGAGATCATGGCCGAGGGCGCGCTGCGCTGCGGTGACCCGAGCGGCACCGGCCTGGGCGGCCCCACCTACTCGTTCTACAACGAGAACGTGCCGGACGTGCCGGAGCCGAGCCCGTCGGCCAGCCCGACCGAGAAGCGACCGCCGGCGTACCCGAAGGGCACGGTCGCGATGATCGCCAACCCGCCGGGCTCCAACGGCAGCCAGTTCCTGCTCTTCTTCAAGGACTACGCCCCCGACGAGGCGACCTACCCGATCATTGGCAAGGTCACCGGCGGCCTGGACGTCCTGGAGAAGATCGGCAAGCTCCCGACCGTGGACAATGGGGCCGGGGCCAAGGTCAAGCCCCAGACCGACGTGGTGATCCAGAGCCTCACCGTCGGCGAGCCGGCGACCGGCGCGCCGCTGGCGACGCCGTCCGGTTCGGTCGCCCCGCCCAGCCCGAACGCCGGCTGAGCGACACCAGACCTCGCAACGGCACCCCACCGCGCCCCGACAGACAGTCCAGGAGGATCAGGCGTGACGTCCACCAGAGAGCGGCAGCGCGCGGCGGCACGCGCCCGGCTCGAGAAGGAGATGGCCGAGCGCGGGGCCCGGGCCCGCAGGCGCCGGCAGACCCAGGCGATCGTGGGGGCGAGCCTCGCCCTGCTGCTGGTGGTGGCCGGCACCGTCTGGCTCGCCACCAGCCTGGGCGGGGACGACGACGCCGCCGGCACCGACACGGCGGCACAGGACCTCGTCCAGTGCCCCTACGTCGAGATCCCCGCCGACCAGCGGACCAAGGAGATCAAGGACGTCGGGGTGCCGTCCAACCAGCAGTCGAACGTCGGCGTCCAGACGTTGACCCTCGACACGAACCTGGGCCCGATCACCGCCAAGGTCGACCGGTCCCTGGTGCCGTGCACCGCGGGCAGCTTCACCCACCTGGCGGAGAAGAACTTCTTCGACAACACCAAGTGCCACCGGCTCGTCACCGAGGGCATCCAGGTGCTCCAGTGCGGCGACCCGAGCGCGACCGGCACCGGGTGGCGGGAGACCGACGGCACCGGCGGGCCGAGCTACCGGATGGCCGAGGAGAACCTGCCGACCGACAAGCGGCCCCCGTACCCGGAGGGCGTGATCGCGATGGCGAAATCGCAACAGCCGGGCAGCACGGGCAGCCAGTTCTTCATCGTCTTCGGCGACTCGCCGCTGGACCCGGACTACACCGTGCTCGGAACCATCACCAGCGGGATGGACCTCGTCAAGGACGTGGCCAAGACCGGCGACGACGGTGCCTTCGCACAGCAGGCCGGTGGCGGTCACCCGAAGAAGGAGGTCGTCATCAAGAAGCTGACGATGAGCGCCCCGCAGAGCTGACCCGTACCCGTACCGCGAAGCGCCCGCCGGTTTCCCCGGCGGGCGCTTTCGTCTCCTGCCCCGCCCGGACACGGACGGGCAGCCGGGCCGGACGGGCGGCCGGCAGGCGGCGGGCACCTTGATCGACTCGGGTTCCATGAAATCGGGGTGTCCTGACACGCGGACACCCCGACTTCCTTGAGGTCGAGTCGATCAAGGCGCCCGAAGGCCGGCCCACCGACCCAGCACTGGGCCGGACGCGCCCACCGGCCCAGGACGGGGCCGGGTCAGGCGCCGGAGGTGACCCGGTAGGCGTCGAAGACGCCGTCGACCTTGCGAACCGTGGCCAGCAGGTGGCCGAGGTGCTTCGGGTCCGCCATCTCGAAGCTGAACCGGCTGACCGCCACCCGATCCCGGGTGGTGGTGACGGTGGCGGAGAGGATGTTGACCCGCTCGTCGGAGAGGACCCGGGTGACGTCGGCGAGCAGCTTGTGCCGGTCCAGCGCCTCGACCTGGATGGCCACCAGGAACGTCGAGGCGGAGGTGAGCTTCCAGCTGACCTCGACCACCCGCTCGCTCTGGGCCTTCAGGTCCTCGGCGTTCGCGCAGTCGTCCCGGTGCACGCTCACCCCGCCGGAGCGGGTGACGAAACCGAAGACCGCGTCCGGCGGCACCGGGGTGCAGCACCGGGCCAGCTTGATCCAGACGTCGCTGACGCCCCGGACGACCACGCCCGGGTCGTGGCTGCTCGCGCGGCTGCGCGGCGGGCGGGTCGCGACGGCGGTCTCGGCGATGTCCTCCGCCGCGCCCTCCTCGCCGCCGTACGAGGCCATCAGCTTCTGCACGACGGACTGGGCGCTGACCTGACTGTCACCGACCGCGGCGTAGAGCGAGGCGACGTCGGCCAGGTGCAGGTCCCGGGCGATCCCCATCAACGCGTCCGAGGTCAGCATCCGCTGCAACGGCATGCCCTGCTTACGCATCGCCTTGACGATCGCGTCCTTGCCGGCCTCGATCGCCTCCTCGCGCCGCTCCTTGTTGAAGTACTGGCGGATCTTCGTACGGGCCCGCGGGCTCTTGACGAAGCCGAGCCAGTCCTGCGTCGGGCCGGCGGTGTCGGACTTCGAGGTGAAGATCTCGATGACGTCGCCGTTGGAGAGCGTCGACTCCAGCGGCACCAGCTTGCCGTTGACCCGCGCGCCGATGCACTTGTGCCCGACCTCGGTGTGCACCGCGTACGCGAAGTCCACCGGCGTCGACCCCGTCGGCAGCGGGATGACGTCACCCTTCGGGGTGAAGACGTACACCTCCTGGCTGGACAGGTCGAAGCGCAGCGCGTCGAGGAACTCGCTCGGGTCGGCCGCCTCCCGCTGCCAGTCCAGCAGCTGACGCAGCCAGGTCATCTCGTCGATGTGCGCCGGCGGGCCGACCACCGGGACGCCCTTGTGCTCCTTGTACTTCCAGTGCGCGGCGATACCGAACTCGGCCGTGCGGTGCATCGCGTAGGTGCGGATCTGCATCTCCACCGGCTTGCCGGTGGGCCCGATGACCGTCGTGTGCAACGACTGGTACATGTTGAACTTGGGCATGGCGATGTAGTCCTTGAACCGGCCCGGCACCGGCTGCCAGTTCGCGTGGATGACGCCCAACGCCGCGTAGCAGTCGCGCACCGTGTCGACCAGGATCCGCACGCCGACCAGGTCGTAGATGTCGTTGAAGTCGCGACCCCGCACGATCATCTTCTGGTAGATCGAGTAGAGGTGCTTCGGCCGGCCGGTGGTCTCCGCCTTGATCTTGGCGGCCTTGAGGTCGGTGGAGACCTTCTGGGTGACCTGGCGCAGCAGCGCCTCCCGCTGCGGCTGGTGCTCCCCGATCAGCCGGTTGATCTCCTCGAACCGCTTCGGGAAGAGCGTGCCGAAGGCCAGATCCTCCAGCTCCCACTTGATCGTGTTCATACCCAGCCGGTGGGCCAGCGGGGCGAGGATCTCCAGCGTCTCCTTCGCCTTCTGCTCCTGCTTCGGGCGGGGCAGGAAGGTCAGGGTCCGCATGTTGTGCAGCCGGTCGGCCAGCTTGATCACCAGGACGCGCGGGTCCTTGGCCATCGCCACGACCATCTTGCGGATGGTCTCGGCCTTCGCCGCGTCACCCAACTTGACCTTGTCGAGCTTGGTGACGCCGTCGACGAGCAGCGCGACCTCGCCGCCGAAGTCGGCGCGCATCTGGTCGAGCGTGTACTCGGTGTCCTCGATCGTGTCGTGCAGCAGCGCGGCGACCAGCGTGGTCGTGTCCATCCCGAGGTTGGCCAGGATGGTGGAGACCGCCAGCGGGTGGGTGATGTACGGGTCGCCGGACTTGCGGTACTGCCCGGAGTGCCAGCGCGCCGCGGTGTCGAAGGCGCGCTGGAGCAGCCGCGCGTCGGCCTTCGGGTGGTTCTCCCGATGCATCGCGATGAGCGGCTCGAGCACCTCGCTGACCTGGGAGGTCTGCCAGGGCGCGTTGAACCGGGCCAACCGCGCCCGCACCCGACGCCCGGTGGGCGCGCTGGCCAGCGCGAACCCGGCGCTCGGCACCGGCTCCCCGTCGCCGCGGGCGGCGCTCAGGAGATCGGGACGGACCGCACCCGGGCCGTGCCCCTCGTCGGGGCCGGCCACGCCGGTGTCGGAACTCGTCACCCGGGCCGTCGCGTCACCGTTGCGGTCGGCAACCGAGCCGTCCGCGTCGCCTGTCGGGTGCACCGTGCCCTCCATCGGAGGGACGACATCGTGGGACACCGGCCTCCTCACCGCTCGCCGGGATCACGCCGACCGTACGGCCGGCCTGGTCGCGTACCGCCGGACGGATCACCGTCGGCGTCAGCAAAGGGCAATGCTACTCGCACAGACGGTGTCGTGCCGCTCCCGTCGGGCCGGCCGCGCCGCGTCCCTCCGGCGGCTGGAGCCGTCAAACGGTCAGCAGGGCATGGACCGGACGCGGGGCGAGCCGCTGCCGTCCACCCAGTGCGGCGAGCTCCAGCAGCACGGTGAAGCCGGCGACCGTACCGCCGGCCCGCTCCACCAGGTCGAGGGTCGCCGCCGCGGTGCCGCCCGTGGCGAGCACGTCGTCGACCACGAGCACCCGGTGCCCGGCCGTGAACGCGTCCTGGTGCACCTCGAGGGTCGCCTCGCCGTACTCCAGCGCGTACGAGGCCGAGTAGGCGGCTCGGGGCAGCTTGCCGGCCTTGCGTACCGGCACCACACCGACCCCGGTCGCGTACGCGATCGCCGCGGCCACCACGAACCCGCGCGCCTCGATGCCGACCACGGCGTCGAACGAGCCCCGCCCGTGGTGGGCCACGATCCCGTCGATCACCTGACGGAACACCGGACCGTCGGCGAAGAGCGGCATCAGGTCCTTGAAGACGATTCCGGGCTTGGGGAAGTCCGGCACGTCCAGCACCCGGCTGGCCACCAGGCGGGCGACGTCAGCGCCGCTGTCCCCGCGCGCCTCGATGTGGTGGGTCTCCGTCACGACAGGTCCCGTATCCCTTCCGACGACGACGGCGTCCTGCTTGCTGCTCGCACAGCATGCAGGACGCCGTCAGGTCGTTTCCTACCGGGTCGGCCCCGGTACGCCGGTCAGCGCCGCTTCGCGCCGCCCGGCCGGTTTCCGCCGCCGCCGGTCGGCCGCCCGCTCCGGGCGCCGGTCGGCCGCTTGCCCGCCGGACGCGCACCCACCTTCGGGGCGGCGCCGGCCAGCGCGGCGTCCTCCGCCTCGGTGGACTCGCCGCGACCCGCCGGCCGCGGAGCGCCCTTCGGGCTCAGCTCGCCGCGGGCGATCGCGCCGCGCCGGGCCAGGACGCGCTTGTTGTGCGCCTGGATCCGCGGCTCGAAGTCCTTCAGCGTGCTCAGCACCGGGGTGGCGAAGAAGATCGACGAGTAGACCGCGATGAACATACCGACGAAGAGCACCAGGCCGAGGTCCTTCAGGGTGACCGCGCCGAGCGGAACACCGATGAAGAGCAGACCACCGACGGGCAGCAGCGCCACCAGACCGGTGTTGATCGACCGCATCAGGGTCTGGTTGATCGCGAGGTTCGCCGCCTCGCCGTACGTCTGGTTGTTGTTCGCCGTGATGCCTCGGGTGTTCTCCTGGACCTTGTCGAAGACCACGACGACGTCGTAGAGCGCGAAGCCCAGGATGGTGAGGAACCCGATGATCGTCGACGGCGTGACCTCGAACCCGACCACCGAGTAGACGCCGGCGGTGAGGACGAGGTTGAGCAGCAGCGAGGAGACCGCGCCGACCGCCATCCGCCACTCGAACCGGATGATCAGGTAGAGCATCACCAGCGCGATGAAGATGACCAGACCGAGCATGGCGCGCTCGGTGTACTGGCCGCCCCAGGCCGCGCTGACCTGGTTCGCGCTGATCTGGTCCTCGTTGAGGTTGAACTCCTGCGCCATCGCGACCTTGGCGGCGTTGGCCTCGTCGGAGCTCAGCACCGCGGTACGGAACTCGTAGAACTCGCCGCCCGCGCCGCCGACGGTCTGGGCCGACTCGACCTCGGCGCCGCCGGCCTCGTTGCCCAGGATCCCGTTGACCCGGTCCTCGGTCTGGGTCAGCGTGCCGACGCTCGCCGGCACCTGGAAGGAGTTGCCGCCCTCGAACTCGATACCGAGGGTGAAGCCCCGGACGAAGAAGCTCAGCACCGCGGCGAGCACCAGCAGCCCGGCGATGGAGAACCAGAGCTTGCGCTTGCCGATGATGTCGAGACCGGCCTCGCCCCGGTAGAGGCGGGTGGCCAGACCGCTGTGGGCCATGTCAGGCCTCCTTCACACGGGACGGGCGGGTGGTGTTGCCCTCGGTCTCGGCGGTCCGCAGGACGCGGCCCAGACCGCTGACCCGCGGCGACAGGAATGCCTGCGTCCGCGCGAACATCGTCATGATCGGGTGCCGGAAGAGGAACACGACCACCAGGTCGAGCACCGTGGCCAGGCCGAGCGCGAAGGCGAAGCCCTTCACCGTGCCGACCGACACGATGTAGAGCACGACCGCCGCGAGGATCGAGATGGCGTTGGCCGAGATGATCGTCCGGCGGGCTCGGGCCCAGGCGCGCGGCACCGCGCTACGCGGGCTGCGCCCCTCTCGGATCTCGTCCTTCAATCGTTCGAAGTAGATGACGAACGAGTCCGCGGCGACACCTAGCGAGACGATGAAGCCGGCGATACCGGCGAGCGTCACGGTGAAGCCGATCGTCCGCCCGAGCACGATCAACGCGCCGAAGACCAGCAGCGCGGAGAGGAGCAGGCTCAGGAAGATGACCGAGCCGAGCAGGCGGTAGTAGAAGAACGCGTAGATGATGACCAGCAGCATGCCGATGCCGGCCGCGAGCAGACCGGCCCGCAGGTGGCTGGCGCCCAGGGTGGCGGAGACGTTCTGCTGCTCCTGCTGCTCGAAGGTCGCGGGCAGCGCGCCGTAGCGGAGCTGACCGGCCAGCGTGCTGGCGTCCTGCTGGGTGAAGCTGCCGGTGATCTGCGAGTCGCCGGTGAGGACGCCCTGGATCTCCGGCGAGGAGACGATCTCGTTGTCCAGCACCACGGCGACCCGGCACTTGCCGTCCTGGCCGAGGGCGGACGCGTCACAGGCGTTGCCGTCGTTGTTGAACGCCTCGCGGGTCAGGCCGGTCCACTTGTCCTGGCCGCCGCCGGTGAAGTTGAGGCTCACCACCCAGGCGTTGGTCTGGTCCATGACGGCGCTGGCGTCCTCGACGTCGGTACCGAGCACCTTGGCCTGGTCGAGCAGGTACTTCGCGGCGCCACCCTCGCAGGCCACGGCCTGCTGCTTCGGGTCGGTGATCGAGCCCGGCGGGCGCTTGTCGAGCTGCTCGCAGCTGATCGTCGGCACGTTGAACTGCGTCTGCGCCGGCAGGACGGCGATCTCCTGCGGGCTCAGCGTGCTGAACGGCTTGAGCTTGTCGGCCAGCGACGGGTCGGTGCTGAGGTCCGCCGGGCCCTGCAGGCCGTTGGCGGCCGCCCAGGCGGCGGCGCCGACCTTCTGCTCGACCGCCTTGCGCTGCTCCTCGACGCTCGCCGGGACCGGCGCCTCACTGGCGCTCGCCGAGGGCGAGGCGCTCGGGGAGGCCGACGCCGACGGGGTCGGGGTGGCGCTGGTGCTCGGCGTGGGCGCCATGCCGCCCTGCCCGCCGGAGGACGAGGCGGTCACCTTCGGCGAGGCGCTCGTCGAGGGGGACGCGCTGCCCGACGGCGACGCGCTGCCCGACGGGTTCGGGCTGGCGCTGCCGGACGGGGTCGGCACCGGCGCCGGAGCCGCCGCCGCACCGCTGCCGTCGGCCGCCTTGAGCACCTTGCGGAAGCGCAGCTCGGCGGGGGTGCCCACGTCGGTCAGGTCGCGGTTCTCGCCGGGCAGGGAGATCACGATGTTCCGGTTGCCCTCGGTGACCACCTCGGCCTCGGCCACGCCGAACGCGTTGACCCGGTTCTCGATGATCTGGCGGGCCTCCTCGAGGTTCTCGGCCGTCGGCGCTCGGCCGTCGACGCTGTTCTTGGCCTCGAGTGTCAGCCGGGTACCGCCGACCAGGTCCAGGCCGAGCCGAGGCTCGAGCCGGTCCATGACGCTGCCCTTGGCGCCTCCCGCGAAGAACACCAGAAGATAGAGGACCACGAAGATGCCCGCCAGCACGGCCAACTGCCGGCCGGGGCGCATCTGTCCCTGAGGTGGTGCCACGGCTGTCCTGTCTCCCTGTAACGGTCGCGCCGCCGCACGGCGGCGACGGGGTCGGCCGGGGTCACCGGCCGACGGGTCCACCCGGGCCGCCTACAGGGCAGGCGGCACCGCGCTCCGGCGGACGGCGCGGGGCGCCGACCGGTCCGGAGCCGTGCCGACGCCCGGCGTCGACCCGACTATCCAGTTATCACGTCGTGATCCGCTGGCCCCGCCCCGGGCGGCCCCAGCCGCCCGGACGAGGGGCGGCTCACTCCTTGACCGTGTCCGCGTCCTCGGTGACCGGCGTCGCCGGAAGCTCGGCCCGGGTGACCACCCGGGCGATGGCCGGCCGGGCATACCGGGTCTGCACCCCGGGGGCGACCTCGAGCAGGACCGTCTCGTCGTCGACCCCGGTGACCGTGCCGTAGAGCCCGCCGATGGTGACCACCTCGTCGCCCGCGGAGAGCCCGGACTGCATGGACTGGGCTTCCTTACGGCGCCGCTGCTGCGGACGGATCATCATGAAGTACATGACGCCGAAGAGCAGAACGATCATCAGGATCGGCATCAGACTGCCGGACCCGCCTGCCGCTTGTGCGTGAAGCACGATGTTGACCTTCCCATTGGCCCCCACACCGAGCGCGAACGCCGGAGCGGAAGCGGATTCTCACATCCTGTACAGACCGCGGCGAGTCTAATCCCTGCACCTGGGAACGCCGAATGCGGCACAGATCACGTTCGGATCACGGCTGATCGGGCGCGCTCGAGAACAGATCGGGCACGGGAGGGGTATCGGCACCAAATGTACCATTCGGTGGCGTGCGACCCAGATGGCGCCAGGCGGCCTCGGTGGCCACCCGGCCCCGGGGCGTACGGGCCAGCAGACCGGCCCTGACCAGGAACGGCTCGCAGACCTCCTCGACCGTGTCCGGCTGCTCGCCCACCGCCACGGCCAGCGTGGAGAGGCCGACCGGGCCACCCCGGAACGAATCGACGAGCGCGGAGAGCACGGCCCGGTCCAGCCGGTCCAGACCGAGCGCGTCCACGTCGTAGACCGTCAGGGCCGCCCGAGCGGTCTCCAGGTTGACCACACCGTCGGCTCGTACCTCGGCGAAGTCCCGCACCCGGCGCAGCAGCCGGTTCGCGATCCGGGGCGTGCCCCGGGACCGCCCGGCGATCTCCACCGCGCCGTCGTCGGTGATCGGCACGCCGATGATCCGCGCGGAGCGGTGCAGCAGCGCCTCCAGGTCGGCCGGGGAGTAGAAGTCGAGATGCGCGACGAAGCCGAACCGGTCCCGCATCGGGCCGGTCAGCAGGCCCGACCGGGTGGTCGCGCCGACCAGCGTGAACGGCTCGACGTCGAGCGGGATCGCGGTGGCCCCCGGCCCCTTGCCGACCACCACGTCGACCCGGAAGTCCTCCATGGCGCTGTAGAGCAGCTCCTCGGCCGGCTTCGCGATCCGGTGGATCTCGTCGATGAAGAGCACGTCGCCCTCGGCGAGGCTGGTGAGGATCGCCGCCAGGTCGCCGGAGCGCTCGATCGCGGGGCCGCTGGTGACCCGGATGCCCGAGCCCAGCTCGGCGGCGACGATGTTGGCCAACGTGGTCTTACCCAAGCCAGGCGGTCCCGACAAGAGGATGTGGTCCGGCGGGCTGCCGCGCCGCATCGCGCCCTTGAGCAGCAGGTCGAGCTGGTCGCGGACCCGATGCTGGGCGATGAACTCCGCCAGCCGCTTCGGCCGTACGCTGGCCTCGGCGTCGAGCTCCGCCTCGTTGACGTAGGCCGAGACCAGGCCGTCGCCCGTCATCGGGTCCGGCCCAGCAGCCGGATGGCCTGCTTGAGCAGGACCGGCACGGGCGGGGTCGGACCGTCGATCGTCTCGGCGACCGCCGCCACGGCCTGGTCGGCCTGCGGGGCGGTCCAGCCGAGCCCGACGAGCGCCTGACGCACCTGGTCGGGCCAGGCGCCGCCGGTGACCCCGGCGGCGCCGTCCACGCCCACCGGCACCGGGCCGATCCGGTCGCGCAGCTCCAGCACCAGCCGCTCGGCGCCCTTCTTGCCGATGCCGGGCACCCGGGTCAGAGCCGCCGTGTCCGCGTTGGCGATCGCCTTGCGTACGGCGTCGGGGGTGTGCACCGCGAGCACCGCCTGGGCCAGCCGGGGCCCGACCCCGCTGGCGGTCTGCAGCAGCTCGAAGAGCTGCTTGGCGTCGTCGTCGGCGAAGCCGTAGAGGGTGAGCGAGTCCTCCCGGACGACGAGGCTGGTGGCGAGCCGGGCCGGCTCACCGACCCGCAGCTCGGCCAGGGTGGCCGGCGCACAGTGCACCGCCAGCCCCACCCCGCCGACCTCGATGACGGCCTGGTCGGGCCCGGTCGCGGTCACCACGCCGCGCACGCTGGCGATCATCTGACTCCTCCTCGTCTGGCCCGGTCGGCCGCGGCGGCCAGCTTCGAGCGCGTACCGCCGCGCCAGATGTGGCAGATGGCCAGCGCCAGCGCGTCGGCGGCGTCGGCCGGTCGGGGCGGCTCGGGCAGCCGCAGCAGCCGGGTGACCATGGCGGTGATCTGCGCCTTGTCGGCCTGACCGGAGCCGGTCACGGCCGCCTTCACCTCGCTCGGGGTGTACGTCTGCACGGGCAGCCCGGCGCGCGCCCCGGCGAGCACGGCGATCCCGCTGGCCTGGGCGGTGCCCATCACCGTGCGGACGTTGTGCTGGCTGAACACCCGCTCCACCGCCACACTCTCCGGCCGGTGCTCGGCCACCAGGTCGGTGAGGGAGCGGTCCAGGTGCAGCAGGCGGATCGGCAGGTCGTCGGCCGGGTCGGTGTAGACCACGTAGTAGGCGACCAGGGTGCACTGGCGCCCCGGCATCCCCTCGACCACGCCGACCCCGCACCGGGTCAGCCCCGGGTCGACGCCGAGCACCCGCACGCCGCCTCCTCCCCCAAACCGCCAGCAGTACGTGTGTTCGACACCCTACCGATGGGCGGTAACAGCGGCCCCACCGGACACGCCGGCACCGGAGGTCGCCCCCGTCACGCGCGGACCGGGGCGGCCCGCGGCGGTGTCCCGTCCCTGGGAGACCCCGACTTCACGAAGTTCGAGTGCACCCTCTCCCCACACACCTTGGGGACCGAGTATGTGTCGCCGCCCCATGTGCGCCCGACCACACAGCTCGTAACTTTGTGCGCCATGACGGCAGAACCCGTGGCGGTCCCCCACGTCGTGAACGTCGACCTGACCGGTCGGACCGCCCTGGTCACCGGGGGCGGCAGCGGCATCGGCCGGGCCTGCGCCCTCCGGTTGGCGGCGGCCGGGGCGGCCGTGCTGGTGGTGGACCGCAACGTCGAGGCCGCGAAGGCGGTGGCCGCGGAGGCCGGCGGCCGGGCCGAGGGGATCGACCTGGCGGACGCCGAGGCGGTGGACCGGCTCGACACCGATGTGGACATCGTGCTGAACAACGCCGGGCTGCAACACGTCGCCCCGCTGCCGGACTTCCCCGCCGAACGCTTCGCGTACCTGCACCGGGTCATGGTGGAGGCGCCGTTCCTGATCATCCGGCGGGCCCTGCCGCAGATGTACGACCGGGGCTGGGGACGGATCATCAACATCTCCTCGGTGCACGGTCTGCGTGCCTCGCCGTACAAGGCCGCGTACGTCTCCGCCAAGCACGCCCTGGAGGGGCTGTCGAAGGTGGTCGCGCTGGAGGGGGCCGCGCACGGGGTCACCGCCAACTGCATCAACCCGTCGTACGTACGCACCGCCCTCGTGGAGAGCCAGATCGCCGACCAGGCGGCCACCCACGGCATCCCCGAGTCCGAGGTGATCGAGAAGATCATGCTGGCCCGCGCGGCGATCAAGCGGCTGATCGAGCCGGAGGAGGTCGCCGAACTGGTCGCGTACCTCTGCACCGCGCCCGCGGCCTTCATCACCGGCGCGTCGATCGCCCTCGACGGGGGCTGGACGGCGAACTAGTGGTGCGCAGCACAATGGGCGTCATGTCCTCGCCGGTGGAGTTCCTCGAACTGCTCGCCCGGGAAGCGGCGGCTGTCGAGTTCGAGGGACCGCTGGTGGCGGCCCGCGCCGCCGGTCTCCCCGCCGACCAGCTCGCCGAGCTGGAGCAGGCGAAGACCGTGGCGCTGCGGGTACGCGCGTTGCTGGAGCGGCGGCGTCGCCGCGAGACCGAGCTCTCCGGCCTGTACGACACGGCCAGCGACCTGGCCGGCCTGCGCGACCTGGACGACGTGCTGCGGGCCATCGTGCACCGGGCGCGGAACCTGCTCGGCGCCGACGTCGCGTACATGACCCTCAACGACGACGAGCGCGGCGACACCTACATGCGGGTCACCGACGGCTCGGTCTCCGCCCGGTTCCAGCGGCTGCGGTTGCCGATGGGCGCGGGCCTCGGCGGGCTGGTGGCCCAGTCCGGCGCGCCCTACGTCACCGCGAACTACGCCGAGGACGAGCGCTTCCACCACACCGGTGAGATCGACGCCGGCGTACGCGAGGAGGGGCTGGTCGCCATCCTCGGTGTGCCGCTGCGCCTCGGCTCGACCTCGATCGGCGTGCTCTACTCGGCCAACCGCTCGGCCCGGCCGTTCGCCCGGGAGGAGGTCGCCCTGCTGGTCTCCCTCGCGGCGCACGCGGCGGTGGCGATCGACACCGCGCGGCTGCTCACCGAGACCCGCTCGGCGCTGGCCGAGCTCTCCGCGGCGAACACCACCATCCGGGCGCACAGCAGCTCCGTGGAGCGGGCGGCCGCCGCGCACGACCGGATGACCGCGCTGGTGTTGCGCGGCGGCGGCGTGGAGGACGTCGCGGCGGCCGTGACGGAGGTGCTCGGCGGGGCGCTGCTGGCGCTGGACGCCGAGGGCCGGCTGCTGGCCCGGGTCGGCGAGATCGACGAACCCGAACGGTCGGACATCGTGGAGGCCGTCGCCGCGTCCCGCACGGAGGGGCGCAGCGTACGACGGGGTTCGCTCTGGTACGCCGCAGTGGTCGCCGGGGCGGAGAACCTCGGTGCGCTGGTGCTACGCCCCGACGAGGAGCTGGTCGACGCCGATCAGCGGATCCTGGAGCGGGCGGCGCTGGTGACCGCGCTGCTGCTGCTGTTCCGGCGTACCGCCGCCGAGGCGGAGGGCCGGGTCCGGGGCGAGCTGCTCGACGATCTGATCGCCCGGCCGCTGCGGGACACCGACGCCCTGCGCAGCCGCGCCCGCCGGCTCAACGTGGACCTGGACGCGCCGCACGTGCTCGTGGCCGTCGGCGACGACGCGATCGCCGCCACCGGCTCGGCGCGGCAGCGGGTGCTCTCCTGGGCCACCACGTACGCCTCGACCCGGGGCGGCCTGGCCGCGGCGCGCGACGGTCGGGTGGTGCTGATGCTCCCCGGCCAGGACGCCGGCGGCGCGGCCCGGGCGGTGGCCCGCGACCTGTCCCGGGTGACCGGCCGGCCGATCACCGCCGGAGCGAGCGGCCCGACCACCGGGCCGGCCGCGCTCGCCACCGCGTTCCGGGAGGCCGACCGCTGCCTCACGGCGCTCGTCGCGCTGGGCCGGGCCGGTCAGGGCGCGAGCACTGCCGAGCTGGGCTTCGTGGGCCTACTGCTGGGCGCGGTCGGGAACGGCGGCGACCGGGACGTGGAGGGCTTCCTCACCGCGACCGTGGGTCCGGTGGTCGACTACGACGCGCGGCGCGGCACAGCGCTCATCCGGACGCTGGAGGCGTACTTCGGGGTGGGCGGCAGCCTGGCCCGCGCCGCCGAGCAGCTGCACGTGCACGTGAACACGGTGACCCAGCGGTTGGAGCGGGTCGGGCAGCTGCTCGGCGGGGACTGGCAGCGGCCCGACCGGGCGTTGGAGGTGCAGCTCGCGCTCCGCCTGCACCGGCTGCGCTCCCCCGGCCGCTGAGGCCGACCCCGCACCGGTCGCCAGACGCGGGTGTGCCAGGCGCGGTGCGCCGGGCACGGCCCGGCTCAGCGGGCCCGGATGCCCTCCAGCACTCCGTCGACCACCCGCTCGGGCAGCGCGTCGTCGTCCAGCTCGGGATGCCAGCGCAGCACGCGCTGGATCAGCATCGGCCCGGTCAGTAGCGCCAGCGCCAGCTCGACGTCGAGGTCGGCGCGGAGCTCGCCGGTCCGTATGCCGCGCTCCAGTACCTCACGCAGCCGGGCCCGCCGCGGCTCGACGATGCCCTGGTAGAGCTCGTAGCGGTCCTGGTTGCGGTTCACCTCGGGCAGCAGGCAGGACATGATCTTCTCGCTCCGCGGGTCGGTGTTGCGGCCGACGGCGCCGAGCAGCAGCACGAGGTCCTCCCGGACCGAGCGGCCGATCGGCGTCGGCGGGGTGCCCTTGAGAATGACCAGGGCGTCGCGCAGCAGCGCGTCCTTGCCCGACCAGCGGCGGTAGATCGTCGCCTTGCCCACGCCCGCGCGGCTGGCGATCGCCTCGATCGAGAGCGTTTCGATCTTGGCGCCCTCGGCGAGCAGGTCGAGGGTGGCCTCGATGATCGCCTCGTCGGCGCGGGTGCTCCGCGGTCGCCCGGGCGACCGCGGAGCCTCGGCTTGCGACGTCATGTCGGACATTGTCGCCGAACCTATGCGGTGCCGGCCAACTCCGGTTCGGTGGTGGTGACCTCCCGAACCGGGGCCGAGGCCGATCGACCCGGCAGCCAACGCGCCGCGACGACGATGCCGAGCGCGGCGATCAGCGCGGAGAGCGCCGCCGCCCAGTGCATGGCGGTGATGAAGGAGTCGTTCGCCGCCGCGAGCACCTTCGGCGCCACCGGCCCGAGCTCACCCGCCGCCGCGTACGCCCCGGAGATGGACTCCGTCGCGGCGTCCCGGGCCTGGGCCGGCAGGCCGTTCAGGGCCGGCTCGACGTCGCCGCGGTAGACGGCCGACAGCACCGAACCCAGCACCGCCACGCCGAGCGCGCCACCCACCTGCCGGATCGTGTTGCTGATCGCCGAACCGACACCGGCCTTCTCCCGGGGCAGCGACGACATGATCGACTCGGTGGCGGGCGGCATGATGTTGGCCATCCCGACGCCCTGGATGAAGTAGAAGATCAGCACGATCCAGATCGGGGTCTTCGCGTCGATGAAGGCGAACGCCGCCAGCGAGATCACGGTCAGCGTCAGACCGACCACCGCGACCGCCTTGCCGCCGTACCGGCGGACCATCGCCGCGCTACGCGGGGCGAAGATCAGCTGGGCGCCGGCGAAGGGCAGGAAGAGCAGGCCGGTCTCCAGCGGGGTGTAGCCCCGTACCAACTGCAGGTAGAACGAGCCGAAGAACATCACGCCCATCGCGGCGAAGAAGATCAGGCCGATGATGGCGACCGGCCCCGCGAACTGCGGCACCTTGAAGAGCCGGACGTCCAGCGACGGGTGGCTGCTGCGCCGCTCGACCGCGATGAACCAGGCGAGCACCGCCACGCCGCCCAGGATCGCCACCCACACCAGCGGCCGGCCGAAGCCGTGCTCGCCGCCGTCGATGATGCCGTACGTCAGCCCGACGAGACCGACGACGGACAGCAGCACGCCGAAGACGTCGATCCGGCCCGGCTTCGGGTCCCGCGACTCGGGCACCAGGAGTGCCACGAGGATCACGCCGACCACGATGACCGGGACGTTGATCAGGAAGACCGAGCCCCACCAGAAGTTCTCCAGCAGCGCTCCGCCGAGCACCGGGCCGATCGCCACGGCGAGACCGACGGCGCCGGCCCAGACGCCGATCGCCCGGCCCCGCTCCCGCGGGTCGAAGACGTTCGAGATGATCGAGAGCGTCGCGGGCATGATCGCCGCGCCACCGATACCCATCAGGGCGCGGGCCGCGACCAGCTGTCCGGGGCTCTGCGCGTACGCCGAAGCCAGCGACGACAGACCGAAGACCACCAGCCCGATCAGCAGGAAGCGCTTCCGGCCAGCGCGGTCCCCCAGCACGCCGAAGGTGAAGAGCAGCCCGGCGAAGACCAGGGTGTACGAGTTGATCGCCCACTCCAGCTGGCCCTGACTGGCGCCCAGACCGTGCACCGGGTCGGCGAGCGTACGCAGCGCGACGTTGAGAATCGTGTTGTCGAGGACCACCACGAGGAGGCTGATCACCAGCACCCCGAGGATCGCCCACCTCCTCGGGTGGCCCGTGTTGTCGCGGATCTCCATGTCCGTCATTCCCCCCGGTTAGTTCCCGCACAAATACGATACGGGCCATACTCGAAACGCCCGTCAGCCTACGACGCCGATTAACGATACGGAACCGATCCGTATCGTTAGTGTCCCGCGTCACGGCCCGCACCGGGTTTCCAATCCCGGCAACTCTCGACCCCGGAACGCCACCACCCGCCCAGCGAGGGCCCACAGAACCGACATCTGACACTGATCGCCCGCTGGGCCGGTGATCGACTCGGCTTCCTCGATGTCGGGGTGTCCTGGCCGCGTAATGCCCCGACTTCATGGAACCCGAGTCGATCACCGGCATTGCCTGGGCTGATTGGCGAACGGTGTCCGGTTTGCGGCCCGCACGGGCCCTCGAATGGACCTTCGCGCGGACTCAGGCCGGCATCCCCGCGCAGAGCCCGGTCGCTGGGCAACTACCCGCCGCCCCCAGGCGCGCAACCCGGACACATCGCGTTCATCGCCCCGTGTGTACCGATGATCGACTCGGTTTTCTTGATGTCGGGCTGTCCCGGCCGCGTGATGCCCCGACTTCGTCCGCACCGGCCCTCGAATGGACCTTCGGCGGATCGGGCCGGCACCCCCGGGCAGGGCCCGGCGCTGGGCACTACCCGCCGCACCCAGGCACACAAACCGGACACATCGCGCTCATCGCCCCGTGCGCGCCGACGATCGACTCGGCTTCCTTGATGTCGGGCTGTCCCGGCCGCGTGATGCCCCGACTTCAAGGACCCCGAGTCGATCACGAGCGGCGCCTAGGGTGATTGGTGAACAGTGTCCGGTTCGCGGCCGCGCGGGCCCTCGAACGGACCTTCGCGCGGATCGGGCCGGCGCCCCCAGGCAGAGCCCGGTCGCTGGGCACCCCCGGCCGGAGGCCCGGTCGCTGGGCACTACCCCGCCGCCCCCAGGCGCGCGAACCGGACACATCATCCCGACCACCCCATGCGCGCGGATGATCGACTCGGTTTCCCTGATGTCGGGCTGTCCCGGCCGCGTGATGCGCCGACTTCAAGGACCCCGAGTCGATCACGAGCGGCGCCTGGGGTGATTGGCGGACAGTGTCCGGTTCGCGGCCACACGACCTGGCACGCGGCCACCCACGCTGGGCGGTTCCGGGCGGTTTCGGGGTGTGACCGGTGGCATCCTCAGGCCGGAATCGTGGCCGGGCCGCGGGCGTTGAACACCCCCGACGGCCGAGGTAGCAGCCCGCCGCCCGGTAGCGCATCCGACCGGGCCGGGCACGGCAAAGGCCCCCGGGAATGACGGTGGGCCGCCGGTCGTTGAACACGGTCCCGCCGCACAACCCCCTCCCGGGTCGCGGCGGACCACGGTCAGTCACCAAGCCCCCCGGGCATGTCGCCGGGAATGATGGCGGGCCGTCGACCGTTGAACACCGTCCCGGCGCGGTGAAGCCCCCCAACTTCGCCCCGGGACACCGGGCCCCGCGAACCCCCTCTCGCGCAAGCGCCCACTCAGACTTTCCCCCCTTTCTGTGAAGCGCCCGAGCGTGGCGCTGACCTGCACACCCCCCCGGGTGTGGGTCATCACCCCCGAAGGAGCTTTGACATGAACACGATCATGCGTAAGAGCGTTCTCGGTATCGCTGGTCTCGCGTTCGCCGGTGGTGTCATCGGCGGCCCCGTCGCCGCCCACGCCGCCACCCCCACCATCGACACCAAGCCCGTCGCTGTCGTGCAGGCTGACAAGCCGGGCGTGGACAAGGGCAAGCTGATGCCCAACGGCACCCACGGCACCCAGTCCCGCATCGACCTGAACGACGAGCAGACGGCCAATGTGAAGGCGATCATCGCCGCCACGAAGAAGTCGGACATGAACGAGCGGGCCGCGGTCATCTCCATCGCGACGAGCCTGCAGGAGTCGAAGCTGCACAACCTGGGTCACCTGGGTGACGCCAACGACCACGACTCGCTGGGCCTGTTCCAGCAGCGCCCGACCTCGGGTTGGGGTACGCCGGAGCAGATCACCGACCCGCAGTACTCCACCACCGCGTTCCTCAAGGGCCTCAAGCAGGTCGACGGCTGGCAGGACATGCCGCTGACCGACGCCGCCCAGACCGTCCAGGTCTCCGCCTACCCCGACGCCTACGCCCAGTGGGAGCAGCAGGCCGCCGACCTGGTGAGCCAGTACTGGAACAGCTGACAACCACAAAGCAACACCTGACCGCTGGCCGGCACCCCACACGGGTGCCGGCCAGCGGCGTATCCAGCCGCGGCGCCGAGGCAGGACCGGGAGCGGAACGGCGCGTATCGGGATGCAGAGCAAGACCGACCGCAGAGCAAGACCAGGCGCAGAGCAAGACCGCCTCAAACGCTGCGCGACGCGGACCGGCGCGTATCAGGGTGCAGAGCAAGGCGAACCAGACCACCCCGGGCTGGCCGCAAGCAAGCGGCGAAAGCCCCCAAGCGACGAACGCCCGCAAGCGGCGAGCGCCGACGCGCGGCCCGGGGTCGCAGCGCTGAACACCGGACGCCGAGCACCACCCCGGGGAGGCGTCAGCGCTGGCTGCGGGCCAGCCAACGCCGGGCCAGGACGACCGCGCTTCCCCAGATGCCGCGCCGGAAGAGCAGTACGACGAGGACGAAGATGCCGCCGGTGACCAGGCCGATCGCCTCGAAGCCGGAGAAGGAGAGCCAGTCCTCCAGCCGTACGACGAGGGCCGCGCCGAGCACCGCACCCCAGAGCGTGCCGATCCCGCCGAGCACCACGACGATGACGGCTTTGCCGGAGGTCGTCCAGTGCAGCACGTCGAGGGAGACGAAGCGGTGCCCGACGGCGAAGAGTCCACCGCCGAGTCCGGCGATGAAGCCGGAGAGGACGAACGCAGTGAGCTTGTACCGGTGTACGGGGTATCCGAGCGCCCGGGCGCGGGCCGGGTTGTCCCGGATGCCGACGAGCACCCGGCCGAAGGGCGAGTGCACGATCCGCCAGGCGGCGGCGAGGCCGAGCAGCACGATCGGCAGGATCGCGTAGTAGAAGTAGTAGTCGTCGGTCAGGTCCAGCCCGAAGAGGGATCGGGGCACGCCTTGCAGGCCGTTCTCGCCCTGGGTCACCGACCGCCACTCGTTGGCCACGTAGTAGACCATCTGCGCGAACGCCAGGGTGACCATGGCGAAGTAGATGCCGGTCCGCTTCACCGCGAGGTAGCCGATGGGCACGGCGAGCAGCGCCGCGGCGAGCGCCCCGGCCAGTACGGCGGCCGGGAACGGCAGCCCGGCGTGGATGGCCACGAGTCCGGTGACGTACGCGGAGGCGCCCCAGAAGGCGGCGTGCCCGAAGGACATCAGCCCGGTGAAGCCGAGCAGCAGGTCCACGGCGACGGCGAAGAGCGCCCAGCAGAGGATGTCCACCGCCACGGCCGGGTAGAGCCCGTTCGGCAGCCACAGCGCGGCGACCAGTCCGACGGCGAGCAGCGCGTACCGGACCCAGCGGGGAGCGCGGGCCGCGGCCACCAGGCCGGACGGTGGCGTGGGCCGGCCGGCCTGCGCGGCGGGGGTGTCGACGGTGCTGGTCATGCCGGTGCCTCCTCACGGCCGAAGAGCCCGGCCGGGCGCCAGAGCAGCACGACGGCCATCACGACGAAGACGATCGTCTGGGAGACGATCGGGAAGCTGGAGAGGTACGCCTCGCCCCACGCCTGGACGAGGCCGATGCCGAAGCCGGCGGCGACGGAGCCGAAGATGGAGCCGAGCCCACCGATCACCACCACGGCGAAGACCACGATGATCAAGTCGGCGCCCATCAGCGGGTTGACGGCCCGCATCGGCGCGGCGAGCACCCCGGCGAGCCCGGCGAGCGCGATGCCGAAGCCGAAGACGGGGGTGACCCAGCGTCCGACGTTGATGCCGAACGCCGGGGTGAGTTCGGGCCGCTCGGTGGCCGCGCGGACGACCATGCCGACCCGGGTCCGGGTCAGTGTCCACCACACGGCGACGCAGACCAGCACGGCGAAGCCGAGGATGAAGACCCGGTAGGTCGGGAAGTCGAAGAGCCCGAAGTCGACCGAGCCGCTGAGCGCCGACGGGGTGGCGTACGGGCTGGACTGCACGCCGTACCGGGATTTGACCAGGTCCTGGAGGATCAGCGTCAGACCGAAGGTGAGCAGGAAGTTGTAGAGCGGATCGAGCCGGGTGAGCCGGTGGACGACCGCCCGTTCCAGCGCCATGCCGAGCAGGCCGAGCCCGAGCGGCATGATGACCAGCGCCGCCCAGAACGGCACGCCCGCCTCGCTGAGCAGCACGTACGCGCCGAAGGCGCCGAGCATGTAGAACGCGCCGTGGGCGAAGTTCACCACCCGCAGCATGCCGAAGATGACGGCGAGCCCGAGGGCGAGCAGGGCGTAGAACGCCCCGCTCACCAGCCCGTTGAACGTGTTCTGCAGGAAGCCGGTCATCGTGCCGCCCTCGTTCGCGACTGCGGGGCTCGCAGAACCGGCTCACTCCTCGCGCTCACAGCTTGCAGTCCGGCGAGGGGGCGGCGAACGCCTCCGCCGCCGGGATGGTCTCGAGCACCTTGACGTAGTCCCACGGCTCGGTGACCTCGGCCTGCGGCTTGACCTGCGCCAGGTACGCGTCGTGGATGACCCGGTGGTCCTCGGCGCGGATCTTGCCGTTGCGCAGGAAGACGTCGTTGACCTCCTTGCCCTCCAGCCCCTTGACCACGGTGTCCGCGTCGTCGGTGCCGGCGGCCTGCACGGCCTCCAGGTACTGCATGGCCGCCGAGTAGTTGGCGGCGTGGGCGAAGGAGGGCCGGGTGCCCGTCTCCTTCTGGAACCGGTCGGCGAATTCGCGGTTGGTCTGGTCGAAGTTCCAGTACCAGGCATCGGTGTAGGTGGTGCCGGCGAGCGCGGCCGGGGTGAGCGAGTGGATGTCGGTGATGAACATCAGGCCGACGGCGAGGCCGACACCCTTGTCTCGCAGTTTGAACTCGTTGTACTGCTTCACCACGTTGACCAGCTCGGCGCCGGCCTGCATGGTGCCGAGCACCTGCGGCTTCGGGTTCAGGCCCGGCGCCTTGAGCAGGTACGTCGAGTAGTCGCCGCTGGTGTTCGGGAAGGGCGCGCCGTCCTTGCCGACGACCTGCCCGCCGGCGGCGGTGATGGCGGCGGAGAAGCTCTTCTCCATGTCCTGCCCGAAGGCGTAGTTCGGGTAGAGGATGTACCAGTTCTTGCCCACCTGCTCGGTGGTCACCCGGCCGGTGCCGTTGGCGAGCATGTACGTGTCGTACGCGTAGTGGAACGTGTACTTGTTGCAGCTCTTGCCGGTCAGCTCGGTGGTGGCGGCGCCGATGTTGAAGTAGAGCTTCTTCTTCTCCTTGGCCACGTCGGCGACCTTCAGCGCGGCCGAGGAGGTGGGCACGTCGAGGATGAGGTCGACGCCCTTGCGGTCGTACATCTCGGCGGCCTTGCTGTTGGCGACGTCCGGCTTGTTCTGGTGGTCGGCGGTCTCCACGGTGATGTCCTCGGTGACCGCCTGGTCGCCGTGCTTGGCTTTGAAGTCGGCGATGGCCATCTCCACGGCCTTCACCGAGTTCCGCCCGGACAGCTCGGAGTACGCGCCGGACTGGTCGTTCAGCACCCCCAGCACGATCTTGTCGCCGGTCAGCTTCTGGTCGCCGCCCGACTGGGGGCCGCCGCCACCGCAGCCGGTGATCAGCAGCACGGTGGCCGACGCCGCGGCCACACCCACGGTCCTACGCATGCCATTCCCTCCATCCGCGCCGGAACGCGGTCAGCAGTCGACGTCAGATCCCGAGGTACGACAGCAGTTCGCGCTCCCGCGAACGCACCTCGGAGTTCTCCATCGCCTCCACGACGCGCCCCTCGGCCAGCAGGTAGTGCCGGTCGGCGACGCCGGTGGCGAAGTGCAGGTTCTGCTCGACCAGCAGCACGGTGACCCCGTGCCGCTTGGCCTCGTGTAGCAGGTCGCCGACCTGCCGCACCAGCAGTGGGGAGAGCCCCTCGGTCGGTTCGTCGCAGAGCAGCAGCCGGGCGCCCATGCGCAGCACCCGGGCCAGGGCGAGCATCTGCTGCTCACCGCCGGAGAGGGTGGTGGCGGCCGAGTCCCGCCGCTGGTGCAGGGCGGGGAACGCCTCGTACACCCGCTCCAGCGGCCACGGGTCGGGGCCGACGGTGGGCGGCAGTGTGAGGTTCTCCGCGACGCTGAGCGTGGCGTAGCTGCCCCGGTCGTCCGGCACCCAGCCGAGCCCGAGCCGGGCCCGCCGGTACGCCGGCAGCCGACCGATGTCGCGTCCGTCCAGCTCGACAGTGCCCCGCTGCCCGGGGTGCAGCCCCATGACGCAGCGCAGCAGGGTGGACTTGCCGGCGCCGTTGCGACCCACCAGGGTCACCACCTCACCGGCGGCGACGTCGAGGCTGACGTCCCGCAGCACCTGCGCCTCGCCGTACCAGGCGCTGAGGTTGTCAATGCGCAGCATCGGTGGCTCCCAGGTAGGCGGTGATGACCCGCTCGTCGGCGCGGACCTCGTCGTACGGGCCCTCGACGAGGACTTTTCCGGCCTGGAGCACGGTGACGGTGTCGGCGAGGCGGCCGACCACGCTCATGTTGTGCTCGACCATCACCACGGTGCGGCCCGGGCGCACCCGGGCGATCAGTTCGACGGTGCGGTCGACGTCCTCCAGCCCCATGCCGGCGGTGGGCTCGTCGAGCAGCAGCACCTTCGGGTCCAGGGCGAGCGCGATGGCCAGTTCGAGGGCCCGTTTGCGCCCGTACGCGAGGGCCTCGGCGGGGGCGTGGGTGAGGTCGGCGAGCCCGACCATGTCGAGCAGTTCGGCGGCGCGGTCGTGGTAGCGGGCCATCAGCTTCGCCGACCGCCAGAACCGCCAGCCGAGCCCGCTGGGCGACTGCAACGCCAGCTCGACGTGCTCTCCGGCGGTGAGTTGGGGGAAGAGGCTGGTGATCTGGAACGAGCGGGCGACACCGAGGCGGGCCACCTGCTCCGGGGGCAGCCCGGTGACGTCCCGGCCGGCCAGTTCGATGCGCCCGGCGGTGGGGCGCAGGAAGCCGGTGAGCAGGTTGAACAGGGTCGTCTTGCCGGCGCCGTTGGGGCCGACGAGCGCGTGGACGGTCTCCGGCGCGATGTCGAGGTCGACGCCGTCGACCGCCCGGAAGCCCCGGAAGTCGCGGGTCAGCCCGCGAGCCGACAGGAGCGCTTGCCCGGCCATCGCCATCTCCTCCGACGTCTCCGGCGACGGTCGGATGGGTGACAGTCGTCACATGGCCGTCGCGTTCAGGAAACGTACGGCGGCGCACATGAGTCGAGCCATGTCGATGTCCCACACATTCCCGGGCATCGACACGGCTCCATCCGCCACATCGAGCGCCCGGCACCGACTGTCCGGCGGCCCGTCCGGGCAACTCACCCACATCGATGCCTGGTCGCATGTGCGGGACCCACCCGGTTCGGGGTGCGCCTCGGCCGGGCCCACCACGGGCGCCCGGAGAGCCGGGACGCCGGGTCCGCGCGTCGGAGGGCGTACCGGCGGTCAGTCCAGCAGCGCCGCCAGGGCCAGGTCGACGTCCTCGTCGGTCGAGTAGAGGTGGAACGAGGCGCGGATCCGACCAGCCCGCACCGCCGCGCGGACGCCGGCCCGGGCCAGCCGCTCCTGCGCGTCCGGCACCTCGACGGTCACGATGGCGCTCTCCCCCGGCGTCCGGCCGAGCCCGGTGAGCAGCCGGTTGGCGAGCGCCACGTCGTGCGCCCGGATCGCCGGCAGCCCGATGTCGAGGAGCAGCTCCATGGCGGGCGCGAGACCGACCCAGCTGAACCAGGCCGGGGAGATGTCGAACCGGCGGGCGTCGTCGGCCAGCCGCAGCGGCGGCCCGTAGTAGGAGGCGTGCGGGTCGTCGCCCGCGTACCAGCCGGCCGCGTCGGGTCGCAGCCGCTCGCGCAGCGCCGGGGCCAGGTAGGCCAGCGCCGCCCCGCGCGGCCCCATCAGCCACTTGTAGGCCGCGGCCACCACCACGTCGGCCCGGGTGCCGTCGAAGGGCAGCCAGCCGGCGGCCTGGGTGGCGTCCACCACGACCTGCGCGCCGTACGCCCTGGCCGCGGCCACGATCTCGTCGTACGCGGCGATCGTGCCGTCGGCGGACTGCACGAGGCTGAACGCGACCAGGTCGGTGTCGGCGTCGATCGCGTCGACCAGCCCGGCGAGCGGCACCGTGCGCACCTGAACACCGCGCTCGGCCTGCACCAGCCAGGGGAAGAGGTTGGAGGTGAACTCCACGTCGGGCACCACCACGGTGGCCCCGGCGGGCAGCGCCGCCGCCACGGGCGCGAGCAGCTGGGAGGCGCTGGCGCCGATGGCCACGTCCCGGGCGGGCACGCCGCCGATCAGCCGGGCGAAGGCGGCCCGGGACCTGTCGACGGACTCGCCCCACCCCTCCCAGGAGGTACGCCCCACCCGCCAGTCGGCGAGTGCCTCCTGCAGGGCGGCCCACGCCGGCTCGGGCGGCAGCCCGTAGCTGGCGGTGTTCAGCCAACCGGGCTCCGGCTGCCACAGCTTCTGCGCGGTGTCGAGTTCCATGTGGCCGACGCTAGCCGCGCGGGCCGGCGCGGTGGATGGCCAAAGCGCGGCCGGCGGCCTGCGCCCTGGCGGGTGGCCGGTCAGGCTCGCGCGGCGGCGCTGATCGCGGCGGCGACCCCGTCGAGGATCAGGTCGAGTCCGACGTCGAAGTCGGCCTGGTCGGGGTCGTCGGCGGGCGGCTGTTCGAAGAGCCCGGAGGTGAAGAGCGCGGCGACCTCGGGGAAGCGCTCGGCGTCGACGAGGCCCGCCAGCGCCCGGCCGTACTCCTGCTCGACCTGGGGCTGGTCGAGGCCGCTCTCCCGCCGCCCCTCGGCCATGTCCACCCGCAGTTGGGAGGAGCTGCGCACGTAGCCGGAGAGCAGGGTCAGGATGCCGACCTTCGCGCCCCAGTCGAGGGCGGTGTCGCGGAGGGCGGTCAGGCAGGCGTCCATCCAGCTGATCGCGTTCGGGCCGCTGGGTGGGCCGCTGATCGGCAGGTGGGGCAGCCAGGCGTGGCGGGCATGCACGGCCCGGAGGGCGTACGCCCAGGCGTGCAGGGCGGCCCGCCAGCCGCCGGGGCCGGCCGGGAGCTCCGGTGCGGGGCCGGTGGCCGCGTCGCCCATCAGCACGAGCAGCTCCTCCTTGGAGCCGACGTACCGGTAGAGGGACATCGAGGTGACCCCCAGCTCCTTGGCGATCTTGCCGAGGGTGACGCCCGCAAGCCCGTCGCGGTCGGCCAGCGCCACGGCGGCCTGGACGACCTGGTCGACGTCGAGGGCGGCCGGTCGGCCGAGGCGGGACTCCGCCGGCAGTCGCCACAGCCGGGCCAGCCCCACCGGAATCTCGTCGCCCATGACCGGCAGCCACCTCCATTCGGGTCCGAGCCGAGCCCCCATCATCGCTCAGCGCCGGGGCGGGGCCGCGCCCCGACGCGACTTTGTTTACGCCATATAGTTTAGGGCGTATGGTTAGTGCTTCCAACCGGAAGAGGGGGAGACGATGACTCTCGACGTGCAGGCGCGCACCGGGGAACGGGCGGCGCCACCGGTCTCGGGCGGGAGACGGATCCTCGCGCCGGACCTGGCCCGCGGCGCCATGCTGCTGCTCATCGCGCTGGCCAACGCCACGGGGGTGTTCCTGGCCTCGACCCCGGGGGTGGACCCGACGCCGCACGGCCCCGAGCGGGTCTGGAACGTCTTCCTCTTCCTCTTCGTGCACGCCCGCGCGCTACCGCTCTTCGCCCTGATGTTCGGCTACGGCCTCGTCCAGTTCGCCCGCCACCAGGACGAGGCCGGACGCCCACCGGGGAAGGTGCGCGCGCTGCTGCTGCGCCGCAACGCCTGGCTCTTCGCCTTCGGCCTGGCGCACGGCGTGCTGCTCTACTCCGGTGACGTGCTCGGCGCGTACGGCCTCATCGGGATCGCGTTCACCGTGCTCCTGCTCCGGCGCGGCGACCGGGTCCACCGCCTCGCGCCCGGGTACCTGATCCTCGCCGCCCTCTACGTCCTCGGCCTCGCCGCGCTGGTGCTGCACGGCCTGGCGACGGGGTCCGGCGGCGCGGCCGGCGTGCCGACCAGCGACTTCCCGTCGGTGACGGAGCCCAGCTACGGCGCGTCGCTCGCGGCCCGGGTGGGCGAGCGGCCGGCGACCGTGCTCAGCATGCTCCCGATGATCCTGTTCATCTGGATCGGCGCCTGGGCGGCCCGCCGCCGGCTGCTCGACGAGCCGGCGAAGCACCGCCGCCTGCTGCGCCGGGGTGCCACCGTCGGGCTCACCGTGGCCGTCCTGGGCGGCCTGCCGATGGGCCTGCTCGCCGCTGGCTTCCTGCACGCCGACGCCGACACCGCCGGGTACGCCAAGATGCTCTACGAGACGGCCGGCTTCTTCGGCGGCATCGGCTACGGCTGCCTCTTCGGCCTGCTCGCGCTGCGGGTGTCGAGCTGGTCGGCGGCCTCCCGGCGGCAGCTGCCCGTCACCGCGCTCGCCGCGCTGGGCCGGCGCTCACTCAGCGGCTACCTGGTGCAGTCCGTCGCCTGGCTGGTGCTGGCCTCCCCGTACGCCCTCGCGCTCGGGGACCGGCTCGGCAGCCCCACCTTCGTCGCGGCCGGCAGCGCGCTGCTGGTCTGGCTGGGCACGCTGGTCGGCGCGTACCTGATGCACCGCCGGGCCCGGCGCGGGCCGGCGGAAGTCCTGCTCCGCCGCCTCGCCTACGGCCGGCGAGGCTGACCCGGCCGCCCCGCCCCCGGCAACCCGCGTCGATCATGAGGTTTGCGGCGCCGACGGTGATCGACTTCGCCGCAAACCTCATGATCGACGTCAGCGGGGGCCGGGGCGGTCAGCTCACGTTCGCCGGGCCGAGGACGCTCTTCAGGTCGGCCATCAGGGCGGTGGTGGCCGCCACCCGGAACGGACCGAGCCGCAGGGTCGTGGTCTTGCTGCCGTTGAGGAGCTTGACGTGCACCTCGGCGTCGCCGGGGTGCAGCACCAGCGTCTCCTTGAGCCGCTCGACCAGGGGCGGGGTGCACCGGGTCACCGGGATGGTGAGGGTGACGGGCTTGTTCGCCGCGCTGGTGCTGACGTCCGGCATCGACATGTCCATCGCCATGATGCGCGGCGTGTCGTCGCGGCGGTCCACCCGCCCCTTCACCACCACGATCGCGTCCTCGGCGATGTACTGGCCGATCACCTCGTAGGTGTTCGGGAAGAAGAGCGTCTCCACGCCACCCGCGAGGTCCTCGAGGGTCGCCGAGGCCCACGCCCGCCCCTGCTTGGTGACCCGGCGCTGCACGCCGGAGAGGATCCCGGCGAGGGTGACGACCGCCCCGTCCGGCACCGCGCCCTCCTCGGCGAGGGCGGTGATGGTGGTGTCCGCCGCCGCGTTGAGGATGTGCTCCAGGCCGAAGAGGGGGTGGTCGGAGACGTAGAGGCCGAGCATCTCCCGTTCGAAGGCGAGCTTGTCGCGCTTGTCCCACTCACTCTCGCCGATCACCGGCATGACGTTGACGCTGGTGGTGGTCTCCACGTCGCCGAAGCCCGCGCCGAACAGGTCGTACTGGCCGGTGGCCTCCTTGCGCTTGACGTCGGCGTACGCGTCGATGGCGTCCGCGTGCACCTGGAGCAGCCCCTTGCGGCTGTGCCCGAGCGAGTCGAACGCACCGGCCTTGATCAGCGATTCGATGGTCTTCTTGTTGCAGGCGACCGCGTCCACCTTCGAGAGGAAGTCGTAGAAGTCGGCGTAGGCGCTCTTCTCGTCGCGGCACCGCATGATCGAGGCGACCACGTTCGCGCCGACGTTGCGCACCGCGGCCAGCCCGAAGCGGATGTCCTTGCCGACCGGGGTGAACGGGCCCGCGGAGGTGTTCACGTCCGGGGGCAGCACCTGGATCCGCATCCGCCGGCACTCGGAGAGGTAGAGCGCCATCTTGTCCTTGTCGTCGCCGACGCTGGTCAGCAGCCCCGCCATGTACTCGGCCGGGTAGTGCGCCTTGAGGTACGCGGTCCAGTAGGAGACCAGCCCGTACGCGGCGGAGTGCGCCTTGTTGAAGGCGTAGCCGGCGAACGGGACGAGCACGTCCCACACCGCCTGGATCGCCTCGTCGGAGTAGCCGCGCTCGCGGCAGCCGTCGCGGAACGGCACGAACTCCTTGTCGAGGATCTCCTTCTTCTTCTTGCCCATCGCCCGGCGCAGCAGGTCGGCCTGGCCGAGGGTGTAGCCAGCGAGGATCTGCGCGGCGCGCTGCACCTGCTCCTGGTAGACGATCAGGCCGTAGGTGGGGGCGAGGATCTCCCGCAGCGGCTCCTCCAGCTCCGGATGGATCGGGGTGATCTCCTGGAGGCCGTTCTTGCGCAGCGCGTAGTTGGTGTGCGAGTCGACGCCCATCGGGCCGGGCCGGTAGAGCGCCAGAACGGCGGAGATGTCCTCGAAGTTGTCCGGCTTCATCAGCCGCAGCAGCGAGCGCATCGGCCCGCCGTCGAGCTGGAACACGCCCAGCGTGTCGCCCCGGGCCAGCAGCTCGTAGGCGGCCTTGTCGTCCAGCGGCAGGGCCAGCAGGTCCAGCTCCTTGCCGTGGTTGAGCTCGATGTTCTTGACCGCGTCGTCGATGATCGTCAGGTTGCGCAGGCCGAGGAAGTCCATCTTCAACAGCCCGAGCGACTCGCACGTCGGGTAGTCGAACTGGGTGATGATGACCCCGTCGGAGTCCCGGCGCATCAGCGGGATGTGATCGATGATCGGCTCGGCGGACATGATGACGCCGGCGGCGTGCACGCCGGTCTGCCGGATCAGCCCCTCGATGCCCTTCGCGGTGTCGATGACCTTCTTGACGTCCGGGTCGGACTCGTAGAGGCCGCGGATCTCACCGGCCTCGGCGTACCGGGGGTGCTTCGGGTCGAAGATGCCGGTGAGCGGGATGTCCTTGCCCATCACCGCCGGGGGCATCGCCTTGGTGATCCGGTCGCCGACCGCGTACGGGAAGCCGAGCACCCGGGCCGAGTCCTTGATCGCGGCCTTCGCCTTGATCGTGCCGAAGGTGGCGATCTGCGCGACCTTGTCCTCGCCCCACTTGTCGGTGACGTACTTGATCACCTCACCGCGCCGGCGCTCGTCGAAGTCGATGTCGACGTCCGGCATCGAGACGCGCTCGGGGTTGAGGAACCGCTCGAAGATCAGCCCGTGCGGGATCGGGTCCAGGTCGGTGATGCCGAGCGCGTACGCCACCAGCGAGCCGGCGGCCGAGCCACGGCCGGGGCCGACCGCGATGCCCTGGCTCTTCGCCCACTGAATGAAGTCCGCGACCACGAGGAAGTACGACGGGAAGCCCATCTGGTTGATGACGCCCAGCTCGTACTCGGCCTGCTTGAGGTGCCCCTCCGGAATTCCGTTCGGGTAGCGGCGGTGCAGGCCGGCGAAGGTCTCCTTGCGGAACCAGGACTCCTCGGTCTCCCCCTCCGGGACCGGGAAGCGGGGCATCAGGTTGTGGAACTCGAACATGCCCGCCGGGTCGACCTTCTCGGCCACCAGCAGGGTGTTGCGGCAGCCCTCAAGCCAGAGCTCCGAGGTGTTGACCCCGCGCATCTCGTCGGCGGACTTGATGTAGTAGCCGCCGCCCTCGAGGCGGAACCGGTTGGGGTCGGCGATGTTGCTGGCGGTCTGCACGCAGAGCAGCACGTCGTGCGCCTCGGCCTGCGACTCGGTGGTGTAGTGCGAGTCGTTGGTGATCACCGGCGGGATGTCGAGCTTCCGGCCGACCTCGATCAGCCCGTCGCGGACCCGCTTCTCGATGTCCAGGCCGTGGTCCATCAGCTCCAGGAAGTAGTTCTCCTTGCCGAAGATGTCCTGGTATGCGCCGGCGACCTTGAGCGCCTCGTCGAACTGCCCGAGCCGCAGCCGGGTCTGCACGGCGCCGGAGGGGCAGCCGGTGGTGGCCATGATCCCCTGGGCGTACTCGGCGATCAGCTCCATGTCCATCCGGGGCCACTTGACGTAGTGGCCCTCCATGGAGGCGCGCGAGTTGAGCTTGAAGAGGTTGTGCAGCCCGGTCTTGTTCTGCGCCCACATGGTCATGTGGGTGATCGCGCCGTTACCGGAGACGTCGTCGCTCTTCTGCTCCGGGCGACCCCACTTGACCCGCTGCTTGTGGAAGCGTGACTCCGGCGCGACGTACGCCTCGACGCCGAGGATCGGCTTGACCCCGGCGGCCATCGCCTGCTTGTAGAAGTCGTTGGCGCCGTGCATGTTGCCGTGGTCGGTCATCGCCACCGCCGGCATCTCCTGCCGGCTGACCTCGGCGAACAGGTCCTTGAGTCGGGCCGCTCCGTCGAGCATCGAGTACTCGGTGTGTACGTGCAGATGCGCGAACGAATCGCCCATGCGAGGCGCCCCCCAGGTGTGGATCTTGGCGGTCGGAGCCGACCGGGAACCACCCTACCGAGGTCAACTCCGAGGCTCCACCGTCCGCGCCGGGGCCCGTGGCCGGTGTCTCCTTTCCCTGCCCGCCGCAGCCGCACGCCTACCGCGTGTGCGACCGGTTGCAGTGGGTAATGGTCGCCGGCGCGCCGGGCCTCGACGCAGGAACCAGCCTGCGTACTTCACGGTGATCGCCGAGATGCAGCTCAGTGCGCGGCCGAACGGAGATGAGCGTGCAACCGACATGGCTCGTGATGCTCTCGTGGGCAGCGCTCTCCGTGGGATTCGCCAGCACCGCGGCCATCGTCGTCGACCACGTTGTTCTCCGATATCGTCAGCCGTCCAGGGTAATGGAGATAGTCTGGCCGACCACCGCGCTCTACTTCGGCCCGGCAGCCGTGCTGACCTACCACAAATGGGGTAGACCCCAATCTCGCCGGTGGCTGGAGCGGTACGGCAACCCGCCCAAGAGGTCGCGACACGCCGCCGGAGTGATCGAGACGTTTCACTGTGCGACACACTGCACCCTGGGCGCCATCATTGCGACGGTTACCGTCTTCAGCCTTGACCTCGAGATATTCGGTAGTGCCCGGTGGCCCGAATTCGTCGGGGACTATCTGGGCGCAGTGGCGATCGGAATCGCATTCCGATACGCCACCGAGGCTCGCACGGGTGGCCGACGAGCGCTGGCCGCGATGCGGAAGTTCTTCGCCGGCGATCTGCTGAGCGTGTCCTTCTTCGAGTTCGCGCTAATAGCCTGGCTGGTGCTGGCGGAACATTTTGTCTTCCACGAGACCCTTCGGCCCAGCAGTCCGGTGTTCTGGCTCATGGTCCAGATCGGGCTGCTCATCGGCCTCCTGGTCGCCTGGCCGCCTACCTTGTGGCTGATTCGCCGCGGCGTCAAACCCGACGTGCTTGGCACGCCTGCATAGGTAGCCGCGCCGGGCGCGCGGCGTCGATGCTCGGGCCGGTCCCGCCGAAGCCGCGCGCCGCCACCACAAGCCCACCAGGCCGCACAACATCGCCCGGGGCACACCGTTGTCAGTCACACGACACTGCATGGCTAGACATTAGTGTGTGGCACACAGTATCGTGTGATGCATGGCCAGCGACGAAGTGCTACGGACCCATCTCCAGGAGCTACGCCGGGGAACGGTCGTGGTGGCGAGCCTGATCGCATTGCGCCACCCCGACTACGGCTACTCACTGCTGCAACGGCTCACCGGGCACGGCTTCCCGGTGGACGCGAACACCCTCTACCCGCTGCTGCGCCGCCTCGAGGAACAGGGGCTGCTGACCAGCGAGTGGAACACCGAGGAAAGCCGGCCGCGCAAGTTCTACCGCACCAGCGACGAGGGCGAGTCGGTGCTCCACCGGCTCCTCGACGACCTCGCCGCCGTACAGACCTCTCTCACCGGGCTGATCGAAGGAGTAGAACGATGACCTCCCTGACCGACCGCTACCTCGCCGCCACCCTGCGGACCGTGCCGGCCGCGCGGCGCGAGGAGATCGCGACCGAGCTGCGCGGCTCGATCGAGGACATGATCGACGGCCGCCGCGCCGACGGGCGGGACGCCGAGGCCGCCGAGCGTGAGGTCCTCACCGAGCTGGGCAACCCCGCGAAGCTGGCGGCCCGCTACGCCGACCGGCGGCTCCAGCTCATCGGCCCGACCTACTACCTGGCCTGGGAGCGGCTGATGAAGCTGCTGCTCAGCTTCGTCCCGGCTGTGGTCGCGCTCGCCGTCGGCCTGGCGGAGGGGACCGACGGCAACGGCGGTGACGCGATCGGCAAGGCGGTCGTCGCCGCGATCCAGACCACTGTCAACATCGGCTTCTGGGTCACCCTGGTCTTCGCGGTGCTGGAGCGCACCAACGCCAAGCTCGACCTGCCGGAGTGGACCGTCGACCAGCTGCCCGAGGACCACACGAACCGGCAGATCGGCCTGGTCGACCTGGCCGCCTCGGTCGGCTGGCTGGTGCTGGTCATCGCCTACCTGCCGATCCAGCACTTCCGCTCGTTCGTGCCCGACAACGACGGCGGCAACCTGCCGATCCTCGACCCGGCGCTCTGGAGCTTCTGGCTGCCGTTCCTGATGGTGGTGCTGGTCGCCAGCGTCGGCCTGGAGTTCGCCAAGTACCGCGCCGGCCGCTGGACGTGGCCGCTGGTCGGGGTGAACGCGGCTCTGAACGTCGCGTTCTCGGCCCCGCTGATCTGGCTGATCTCGACCGACCGGCTGTTCAACCCGGACTTCGTCAACCGGTGGGAGTGGCTCTCCCAGCCGGAGAACCTGAACAACGTCGCCACGCTCGTCGTCGTCGGCACGGTGCTGATCGCCGGCTGGGACATCATCGACAGCTCGATCAAGGCGTACCGCAACCGGCACTGACGCGCTCCGGCGCGACGCGGCCCGGCACTCACGGGGGTGCCGGGCCGCAGCGCGTCCAACGCTAGTCGGGGGCGTGCAGGGCTCCAGTGGTGGCCGCGGCGAGGAAACCGGTCCAGGCCGCGGGGCCGAAGGCCAGCACCGGCCCACCCCGGTCCTTGCTGTCGCGTACGGCCACCACGTCGGCCAGGTTCGTCGCCACCTCGACACAGGTGGACCCGCCGTTGCTGCTGCGGGTCGACTTTCGCCAAACGGCGCCGCTCAGGTCCACCACTGCGCCACCTCCCGTATCAGTTCGCGAGACGCGCGACGGGGCAACGTCTCGCCTCGCACCCGCTCCCACGCCCGTTGAAGGCTGTTGACGTCATCAGGTCGATCAGTCACATGCGCACGTAACTGGTTATCAAGATGGGCCACCTCCGCGCCATCTGTCGTGCGCGCCAGGATGAACGGCCCGGCGAGCCCAGGATGCATGCCCGCGTCGGCAGGCACCACATGAATATCGATCTGAGGAAGTTCGCTCATCTCCACCAGATGGTTGAACTGCTGCGCCATCACGGCCGGTTCACCGATGCGCCGCCGCAGCACCGCCTCGTCGACGACGAAGACGACCTCCGGCGGGGACTCCCGGGTCAGCACCGCCTGGCGGGACAGCCGGGAGGTCACCCGCTGCTCCACCTCGGCCGCACGCAGCATGCCGCCGCCGGTCAGCACCGCGCGGGCGTACGCCTCGGTCTGCAGCAGGCCGGGGATCAGCGACGGCTCGAACCAGCGGATCAGCGTCGCCTCCGCCTCGACGGCGATCCACTCGCGTAGCCACGGCGGCGCGGCGTCGGCACGGACGAGGGTGAGCAGCCGTTCGAAGAAGCCCCGGGACTCCAGGGCCGCGTCGACGCGGGCCACGAAGTCCTGCGACGGCGTCCGGTGGCCGATCTCCACCATGCCGATCAGCGACGACGAGTAGTTGACCCGCTGGGCGAGCTCCTCCTGGCTCAACCCGCGATCCCGGCGGGCGCGGCGCAGCTCGCCGCCGAGGAACTCCAGCGTGGACAGTCGCTCGTCGCCCATCACACCTCCACCACAGCCCGGCCACCGGTCACCACCGGACGCCACCGGCGGCCGCCTCGACGCCCACCACCGGCCGGTGACCTGTCGACGCCTTCCGACCGTAGTCGGCCGGGCAGCAGAGTGTGAACAGGCACGGCGTGGAGGAGGGCGACATGGGCGGTGACGTGGTCCGTACCCCGGGAGGAGCGGTGAGCGCCGTGCGCCGACACGTCGCCGCGCGGCCGGCGTGGCGGTGCCGGGTGTGCGCGGCCCCGTGGCCGTGCCAGCCGGCGAAGCTGGCCCTGCGCGTCGAGTACGCGCACGACCCGGTGGGACTCTCCGTCTACCTGTGCGTGCTGCTGCACGACGCCGCCGCCGACTGGCTACGCCTCAACCCCCGCCCGCCGGACCCGGCGGAGCTCTTCGCCCGGTTCATCGCCTGGACGCGACCGTGCGGGGCGCACGTCGAGCGCAGCCGGGTGGAGGTGCTGCTCGCGCGGGTGGCCGCCGTGACCCGCACACCGGTGGCTCCGCCACGCCGGGGCGTCCGCCCCGGAGAAACACCCGGGCGACGAAGACCGATGGGATGACATCCTTGGCCAGGTGAGCACCCCCACACCCGGCGACGGCTGGCGCCGCCCCGGCCCCACCCCGCACCAGCAGCGGCTCGACCTGTACGCCGGACTGGCCCTGACCGTGCTGGCGCTGTTCAACCTCACCCTCACCCGCAGCACCGGGTCGTTCCTGCTGGGGCCACCGCCCTCGGTGCCGGAGCAGATCTTCTGGACGGTGGCGGTGCCGCTGCCGCTGATCTGGCGGCGGCGGCACCCGGCCGTCACCATCGTCGTCGTCTCGGCCATGTTCATCGCCGCCCAGGCGCGCTCCGCCCCGGAGGCGCAGCTCTCCTCGTGGGCGCTCTTCGCCGCGATCTACTCCCTCGGCGCGTGGGGGCCGGACCGGCGGCTGTCCCGGCGGCTGCGGATCGGGGTGATCGTGACCATGTTCGCCTGGCTCGGCGTCTACTACGCGGTCACCGTCGGCAGCATCCCGCCCGACGCGTTCGCCCAGGCGGTCGGGCCGGTGCCACCGGTGCTCGCCGCCCTGGTGAGCGGGGTGCTGGTCAACGGGCTCTACTTCGGCTTCGCGTACTTCTTCGGGGAGACGTCGTGGCTGGCCGCGTATCGGCAGCACGAGCTGGCGGAGCAGGCCGAGGAGCTGCGCCGCACGCAGGCCGAGGCGCGCGGGCAGGCCGTCGTCGGGGAGCGGGTACGCATCGCCCGCGAGTTGCACGACGTGGTCGCCCACCACGTGTCGGTGATGGGCGTGCAGGCCTCGGCGGCCCGCCGGGTCTTCGACCGGGACGCGACCAAGGCCCGCACCGCGCTGACCGCGATCGAGGAGACGGCCCGAACGGCCGTGGACGAGCTGCGCCGGATGCTCGGTGTGCTGCGCGCGAGCGAAGGCCCGCCGGAGCACGTCGAGGCGCCGGCCGGCGTCGACCGGGTCGAGGAGGTGGTGGAGCGGGCCCGCGACGCCGGGCTGCGGGCGACGTTCGCGGTCTACGGGGAGGCGACGCCGCTGCCGGAGTCGGTGTCGCAGGCGGTCTACCGGGTCGTCCAGGAGGCGGTGACCAACGTGCTCAAACACGCCACCGGCGCCGGGGTGCTCGACGTGCGGCTGCGCTACCTGGCCATGGAGGTGGAGGTCGACGTGACCGACGACGGGCGGCCCACCCGAGCCCCCAATCCGGACGGGCTGGGCCTGATCGGCATGCGCGAGCGGGTCGCCACGCACGGCGGAGTGCTGGAGGCCGGGGAACGGGTCGGCGGTGGCTGGCGCATCCGCGCCCGCTTCCCGCTCGCGGTCGTCGTGGCGGAGCCGGTATGAGCGCCGTGAACGGAGTCACCGGCGCGGACCGGCCGATCCGGGTGCTGCTCGCCGACGACCAGCACCTCGTGCGTACCGGCTTCCGGGTCATCCTCGAGGTGGAGGATGACATCGAGGTCGTCGGTGAGGCCGCCGACGGCGAGCGCGCGGTGGGCATGACCCGGGCGCTGCACCCCGACGTGGTGCTCATGGACGTGGAGATGCCCGGAATGGACGGGTTGGAGGCGACCCGGCGGATCACCGCCCCGGACGCCCCGGACGGGCCGGCGGTGCTGATCCTCACCACCTTCGACCGGGACGACTACCTCTTCGCCGCGCTGAGTGCCGGGGCGAGCGGGTTCCTGCTCAAGAACGGCACCCCGGAGTCGCTGATCGAGGCGATCCGGGTGGTGGCCCGCGGCGACGGGCTGCTCGCGCCGGAGCTGACCCGAAAGGTGATCGCCACCTTCGCCCGGCCCGGTGCGGCGGCCGGTGGGACGTCGAGGGCCGGCAGCTCTGCGGCATTGGAGGACTTGACGCCGCGTGAGCAGCAGGTGCTGGTGCTGATCGCCCGCGGTGCCAGCAACGCGGAGATCGCCGTCGACCTGAGCCTCGGCGAAGCCACGGTGAAGACGCACGTGAGCCGGGTGCTCGCGAAGCTCGGCCTGCGCGACCGGGTGCAGGCGGTGGTCTTCGCGTACGAGCACGGGGTGGTTCGCCCCGGCGGCTGACCGCCATCCGCCGCCAGACGGACGCCGGGTCTCCGTCCGCCGACTGACGGCGGGCGGCGCCCGGCGATCTAGCGTGTTGACCGTGACCAGTGTGCTTCGCCTCGACGGCGTCGACCGCAGCTTCGGCGACCGGCAGGCACTCAAGAACGTGTCCTTCGATGTGGTGGCCGGTCGGATGACCGGCTTCGTCGGCGGTAACGGCGCCGGCAAGACCACCACCATGCGGATCATCCTCGGGGTGCTCGCCGCCGACGCCGGTCGGGTGACGTGGCGGGGGGCGCCGCTGACCCCGGAGGTCCGGCGACACTTCGGCTACATGCCGGAGGAGCGTGGCCTGTACCCCAAGATGAGCGTCCGCGAGCAGGTGGTCTACCTGGGTCGCCTGCACGGCATGACCGCCGCGGCCGCCGAGCGCGCCACCGAGGCGCTGCTGGAGCGGGTGGGGCTCGCCGAGCGCGGCGGTGACCTGCTGGAGACGCTCTCGCTCGGCAACCAGCAGCGCGCGCAGATCGCCGCCGCGCTGGTGCACGATCCCGAGGTGCTCGTGCTCGACGAGCCGTTCTCCGGCCTCGACCCGCTGGCCGTGGACACGGTCGTCGGCGTGCTGCGGGAACGGGCCGCGGCCGGTACGCCGGTGCTCTTCTCCAGTCACCAGCTCGACGTGGTCGAGCGGCTCTGCGACGACCTCGTGATCATCGCGGACGGGGTGATCCGGGCGGCGGGCGACCGGGAGCAGCTGCGCAAGACGTACACCTCGCCCCGCTTCGAGCTGGTGGTGGAGACCGACGCCGGCTGGCTGCGGGACCAGCCCGGCGTGACCCTGGTCGACCTGGACGGCGCCCGCGCCGTCTTCGACCTGGCCGTCGGCACCGACGAGCAGCCGGTGCTGCACGCGGCGCTGGCACGCGGCCCGGTACGCGCGTTCCGGCCGGTCACCCCGTCCCTCACCGAGATCTTCCGAGAGGTCGCCCAGTGAACACCGTGCAGGCCACCCGCCTGGTCGCCGCCCGGGAGATCCGGGTCAAGCTGCGCGACAAGACCTTCCTGTTCAGCACCCTGTTCTTCCTGCTGATCGCCGCCGCGGCGACCATCCTGCCGCCGCTGCTCTCCGGCGGACCGTCCACGGTGGCGGTCACCGAGCAGTCGGCCGGCCCGCTGCGGGCGGCCGGGCTGGAGGTGCGGACGGTGCCCGACGACCGCGCCGCCGAGCAGGCGGTCCGCGACGACGAGGTGGACGCGGCCGTCGTCTCCGGCCCGGCCGTGCTCGCCATGGACGAGGCCCCCGACGACGTGGTGGCCGCGCTCAGCAGCCAACCGCAGGTGCGGCTGCTTGACCCGGACGCGCTGGATCCGGTGGCCGCCTTCCTGGTGCCGTTCTTCTTCGCGTTCATCTTCTACGTCACGTCGCAGGTCTTCGGCGTGCAGATCGCGCAGAGCATCATCGAGGAGAAGCAGACCCGGATCGTGGAGATCCTGGCCGCCGCGGTGCCGGTCCGGGCGTTGCTGGCCGGCAAGATGGTCGCCGGCACGCTGCTGGCCCTCGGGCAGATCGTGCTGGTGGCCCTCGTCGCGGTCGCCGGCATGGCCTTCGGGGACGGCGGTGGCCTGCTCCCCCTGCTGGGTCCGGCGATCGGCTGGTTCGTGCCGTTCTTCATCGTGGGCTTCGTGCTGGTGGCGGCCATGTGGGCGGCGGCCGGGGCACTGGTCAACCGGCTGGAGGACATCGGCGGGGTCTCCACGCCGGTGCAGCTCGCGGTGATGCTGCCCTTCTTCGCGGTGATCTTCCTGAAGGACAACGCGACGGCCATGCAGGTGCTGTCCTACGTGCCGTTCTCCGCGCCGACGGCGATGCCGCTGCGACTGTTCAACGGGGACGCCGCCATCTGGGAACCGGTGGCGGCGCTGGTCCTGCTGCTGCTCACGGCCTTCGCGTTCCTGCTCGCCGGGGCCCGCGTGTACCAGGGGGCGCTGCTGCGCACCAACGGCCGCACCTCGATCCGGACGGCCTGGCGGTCCCGCGAGAGCGTGAGCTGACCGGGTCGACCGGCTTCGGGTGGCCGAGGTGGTGGCGTTCGGGCCACCACCTCGGCCACCCGGCGGTTCAGCAGGGAACGGTGTGCCAACCGTCGGGCAGCCGGGGCACCAGCCAGGACGGGTCGGGCGTCCACGCCGCCCAGCTCTCGTCCCACCAGCGTTGCCCGGCGTCCAGCAGCGCGGCGATCCGGTCGCCCTCGGCACGGATCGCCTCGGCCATCCCCGGGTAGCGCCCCTCGACGAGGCGCTGCGCGAACAGCTCCACGTCCTTCCAGACGTACCGCTCGGCGTCCGCGCCCCACCACAGATCCAGCTCGTGGTCGAGGGTGTCCACCCCGATCGGTGTACGCCGCAGCGGGTCCTGGAGGTTGAAGTACCAACCGGTGAAGGCACGCTCCGGCCCCGACCAGAAGAGGTCCACCGAGTGCGCCTCGCCGGGGTGGTGCAGCATCAGCTTGCCGTGCCCGCTCCAGGCCTGGTGGCCGGCGAGCTGCCACGGGTGCCGGCCGGCCGGGAAGACGCCCGACTCCGGGAACCCGAACGCGGCGCCCGAGGGCAGGTAGAGGGCGAGCAGCTCCGGTGAATCCTCGACGCAGATAGTCGGGACGGCGAACCAGACCTCGCCGAGAAGCACCTCGCGCCGGACGACCACGTCGCCCGGCGCGAATCGCTGCGTGGTCACGGCCGGCTCAGCCCACCGCCTCCATGACCTCGTCGCTGACGTCGAAGTTCGCGTAGACGTTCTGCACGTCGTCGCAGTCCTCCAGCACGTCGATCAGCTTGAAGATCTTGCGAGCGCCCTCCTCGTCGAGCGGGACGTTGACGCTCGGGATCAGCGACGACTCGGCCGACTCGTACTCGATGCCGGCGTCCTGCAGCGAGGAACGAACCCCGAGCAGGTCGGTCGGCTCGGAGACCACCTCGAACGCCTCACCGAGGTCGTTGACCTCCTCCGCGCCCGCGTCGAGGACGGCCATCATCACGTCGTCCTCGCTGGTCCCCGCCTTCGGGACGATCACGACGCCCTTGCGGGAGAACATGTACGAGACCGAGCCGGCGTCGGCCAGCGAACCGCCGTTGCGGGTCAGCGCGGTGCGCACCTCGGTCGCCGCGCGGTTGCGGTTGTCGGTCAGGCACTCGATCAGCATCGCCACGCCGTTCGGGCCGTACCCCTCATACATGATCGTCTGCCAGTCGGCGCCGCCGGCCTCCAGGCCGGAGCCGCGCTTGACCGCACGGTCGATGTTGTCGTTGGGGACCGAGTTCTTCTTCGCCTTCTGGATGGCGTCGTAGAGGGTCGGGTTGCCGGCCGGGTCACCGCCGCCGGTCCGGGCCGCCACCTCGACGTTCTTGATCAGCTTGGCGAACATCTTGCCGCGCTTGGCGTCGATGACGGCCTTCTTGTGCTTGGTGGTCGCCCACTTTGAGTGGCCGGACATCTGCTACCTCCGTGTGTCGTTCCACGCCTGCGTCGACTGCCACGCCGATCAAGTGCCGCATCCGGTGATCCGGCGGCCGTCGGCTCCCGCGGGAAACGCCACGCGGGCGGATGGCCCTGCCGGACCGCGGCAATCCTACCGAGCCCGCGCCCTACCTTGTCACACCCGGTCAGCACCGTCGGGCTGCGCCGGGCGGTCGGGGCGCACTCAGAGCACAACGCCCGGCGACCGGAATCCATGCCCGCCGGGGAGAACCGGCCGTAACGTCCGGGGTACCCGGACAGGACCGCCCGGACCGGCGGCCCGGGTAGCCGCAGACAGGGCGGTCCCGGGAGGGAGATCGACTCGGGCTCCTTGAAATCGCGGTGTCCGGGCGCGCGGGACACCCCGACATCCAGGAAGCCGAGTTGATCAGCCCGACCGTCGACGCCGGGCCCGGCCACCCAGACGGCGCACCCGGTCTGCCGCCGGTCGGCGGCGGAGCCCCCGGGGATGCCGCCGCTCAGGCGGTGGCGCGCACCAGGTCGACGAAGTAGCGGTGCAGCCGCGCGTCGCCGGTCAGCTCGGGGTGGAACGAGGTGGCGAGCAGGTTGCCCTGCCGCACCGCGACGATCCGCCCGGCCGAGGGGCCGTCGGCGACCTGGCCGAGCACCTGCACGCCCTCGCCGACCCGCTCCACCCACGGCGCCCGGATGAAGACCGCGTGGAACGGATCGCCCGCGATGCCGGTGATCGTCACCGGCGCCTCGAACGAGTCGACCTGCCGGCCGAACGCGTTGCGCCGGACGGTCATCGAGATGCCGTCGAACCCACGCTGGTCGGGGCGGCCGTCCAGCACCTCGGTGGCGAGCATGATCATGCCGGCGCAGGAGCCGTAGACCGGCATCCCGCCGACGATCCGCTTGTCGATCGGCTCGCGCAGCTCGAAGACGTCCACCAGCCGGCTCATCGTGGTGGACTCGCCGCCGGGAATCACCAACCCGTCGACGGCCTCCAGTTCCCGGGGCCGGCGCACCGGGACGGACTGCGCGCCCGCCGCGGTCAGCGCCGCGACGTGCTCGCGTACGTCGCCCTGGAGGGCGAGCACCCCGATCACGGGTGTCCCACTCATCGCACCGCTCCTTCCGGGCTCCGGGTGCGCGGGGCCCCCAGCGAGGGGCCTCCTCCCACCGTCACCAGCCGCGCTCGGCCAGGCGGTGCGGCTGCGGGATCTCGTCGACGTTGATGCCGACCATCGCCTCGCCGAGGCCCCGGGAGACCT
This sequence comes from Micromonospora musae, assembly GCF_003626635.1. Classification (GTDB taxonomy): domain Bacteria; phylum Actinomycetota; class Actinomycetes; order Mycobacteriales; family Micromonosporaceae; genus Micromonospora; species Micromonospora musae. The sequence continues at coordinate 152,683 of NZ_RAZT01000002.1, forward strand.
TCGCCAGCACGTCGGGGTCGTCGTGGAAGGTCGTCGCCTTCACGATCGCGGCGGCCCGCTGAGCCGGGTTGCCGGACTTGAAGATGCCCGAACCGACGAAGACGCCCTCGGCGCCGAGCTGCATCATCATGGCCGCGTCGGCCGGAGTGGCGATCCCACCGGCGGTGAAGAGCACCACCGGCAGCTTCCCGCTCTCGGCGACCTCCTTGACCAGCTCGTACGGCGCCTGCAGCTCCTTGGCCGCGACATAGAGCTCGTCGGCCGGCAGGGAGCTCAGCCGACGGATCTCCTGGCGGATCTTGCGCATGTGGGTGGTGGCGTTGGAGACGTCACCGGTGCCCGCCTCGCCCTTGGAGCGGATCATCGCGGCGCCCTCGGTGATCCGGCGCAGCGCCTCACCCAGGTTGGTCGCGCCGCAGACGAAAGGCACGGTGAACGACCACTTGTCGATGTGGTTGCTGTAGTCGGCCGGGGTCAGCACCTCGGACTCGTCGACGTAGTCGACACCGAGCGCCTGGAGGATCCGCGCCTCCACGAAGTGGCCGATGCGGGCCTTGGCCATGACCGGGATGGAGACGGCGTCGATGATCCCCTGGATCATGTCGGGGTCGCTCATCCGGGCCACGCCGCCCTGGGCGCGGATGTCCGCCGGCACCCGCTCGAGCGCCATCACCGCGACCGCGCCGGCGTCCTCGGCGATCTTGGCCTGCTCGGCGTCGACCACGTCCATGATCACGCCACCCTTGAGCATCTCGGCCATGCCCCGCTTCACGCGGGCGGTGCCGACGACGGGGCTGCCGCCGGTGTTCTGGGGGGTGTTCTCGGGCATGGGTTATCGCTCCTCGGAGGGCGCTCAGGGGGTGACAGCGGAAAGGCTACGCCCGGCTCAACGCCGCTCCGACAGCCAATCAGACCCACGGTGGCCTGCACTGTGTCCGCCGTCACCGGCGCTTACGAGGGATTGACGACTCATCGTCCGCCTGCGCCGAACGTCCGGTTCCGGCACTGATGACGGGTGCCGCTCAGCCGGTGGGGACGTCGGCCGGAACCGTCAGGATCGGGTCGTCGATGTCGAAGTACCGCGGCCACTCCCGGCCGCGTCCCATCCGCAACAGGCGCACCAGCGTACGGCCGCGCACCGCCCGCGCGTCGCGGACCAGATCGGTGTGCACCTGCCGGGCCAGGGCGAGGCGACGGCTGGCCGCGACCACCGCCTCGCAGTCCGGGTCCACGGGGTCGAGCTGAACCGCCCGCAGCTGCCGGGTCAGGTCGTTCTCGGCCGCCTCCCGCTCGTCCGGATGCGCGTCGAGGGCGATCCGCGCCGCCGCGTACAGCTCGACGCCGTAGCGCCGCTCGGCCAGCACCGCGGCGGCCGCCGCCCGGCGCAACAGGTGGGCGTCGAGCGCCCGGGCCGCCGACTGCGCGCGGGCGTGCAGCCGCTCGACCCGACCGGCGGTCCAGACGAGATACGTCGAGACGAGCCCGACGAGCACGATCGCGCCCACCGCCCACCACATGCCCGGCATCGTAGTGCTGCTCCGTTCCCGTCCCGCCGGGCCCGGTCGGCCGCGGCGATCTGATCACGTTCCCGGGCGCCGGCTCAGCCGGGTCCCACCCACTCCTCGTCGATGACCCGACCGTCGGTGGCCTCGATCGCCGCCGCGTACACCTCGAGCACCCGCCGGGCCACCACAGGCCAGTCGTAGCTCGCCACCACCTGGTCACCACAGTCGGTCAGCGTGGCCCGCGCAGCCGCGTCGTCGAGCAGGTCGACCAGCGCGTCGCGCAGCGCCACCGGGTCGCCGGTGGCGAAGAGCCGGCCGGCCCGGCCGCCGTCGAGCACCCGGCGGAACGCGTCGAGGTCGCTGGCGACCACCGTGGTGCCGGCGGCCAACGCCTCCGTGAGGATCATGCCGAACGACTCGCCGCCGGTGTTCGGCGCCACGTAGAGGTGGACGCTGCGCAGCATCCGCGCCTTCTCCTCCTCGGAGACCAGGCCCAGGAAGGTCACCCGGTCGCGTAGCCCCGCGGGAAACTGCCCGAACAGGTCGTCCGGGTCGCCCGGGCCGGCCACCAGCAGCCGCAGCCCGGGGCGGCTCGGGGCCAGGTCGACGAAGGCGTCGCGCAGCACGGAGAAGCCCTTGCGCGGCTCGGTGAAGCGGCCCAGGAAGCCGAGCGTCCCGCCGGTGCCCGGCCCGCACTCCCCCGGCCAGCCGGGCAGCGGCTCGGCGTGGGCGAACTTGGCGACCGCCACCCCGTTCGGGATCTCCACGGCTCCGCCGTCCATGTGCTCCACCTGGACCTTGCGGGCCAGCGCGCTGACCGCGATCCGGGCGGTGATGCGTTCCAGCACAATCTGAAGCACGCCCTGCGCCGCGGCCAGCGCCCGGGACCGGGTCATCGCCGTGTGGAAGGTCGCCACCACCGGCCCCCGCGCCGACAGGACCGCGAGCAGCGACAGGCTCAACGTCAGCGGCTCGTGGACGTGCAGCACGTCGAAGTCGCCACGGGTGATCCAGCGTCGTACCCGGGCGGTGGAGACCGGACCGAACGCGATCCGGGCCACCGAACCGTTGTACGGCAGGGGAACCGCCCGCCCGGCCGGCACCACGTACGACGGCAGGGGCGAATCCTCGTCGGCCGGGGCGAGCACGCTGACCTCGTGGCCGAGGGCGATCAGCGCCTCGGCGAGGTCCATGACGTGGTTCTGCACCCCGCCCGGAACATCGAAGGAGTACGGGCACACGATGCCGATCCGCACGTCATCGCCCTCTGTCCGCGCCTACCGCGCTCCGCTGGTCGAGCCACATGCGTTGCAGCATGTGCCAGTCCTCCGGGTGGCGGGCGATGCCCGCGGCGAACTCGTCGGCGACGCGCTGGGTGAGCGTCCGGACGCGCTGGTCGAGCGGGCCCTCCTCCGGGTCCGGCACGGCTACCGGGCCCTTGAGCGCCGCGCAGGCCCGCTCCGGCTCGAACCACATCGAAGCCACGTAGAGCGGCGCCCCGGTACGCAGGGCCAGCAGGGCCGGCCCGGCGGGCATCCGGGTGCGGGCGCCGAAGAAGTCGACCTCCACCCCGCGGGCGGAGAGGTCCCGGTCGGCCAGCAGCGGCACCACCGCGCCGGCCCGCAGCCGGTCGACCAGCACGTCGAACGCGGGCCGGTCGCCGCCGCGGTTGGGCAGGATCTCCATGCCCAGGCTCCGACGGAAGGCCAGGAACCGCCCGTAGACGCCGTCCGACTCGAGCCGCTCGGCGACGGTGGTGATCGGCCAACCGTTGGCGGCCACCCAGGCGCCTGCGGCGTCCCAGTTGCCGGCGTGCGGCAGCGCGACGACCGCACCGGTGCCGGAGGCCACGTCCGCCGCGAGCTTCTCCGCACCGTCCAGCCAGAAGGTGGCCAGGATCTGCTCGCGGCTCAGCGACGGCAGCCGGAACGCCTCCAGCCAGTAGCGGGCGTACGAGCGCATACCCCGCTTGACCAGGTCGTCGAGCTCGGCCTCGGGCAGTTCGGGCCCGACCACCCGGCGCAGGTTCGCGCGCAGTCGGGTCGTACCCGCGCCGCCCCTGCGGGCCGCGCGGTCCGCGCCGGCCCGGAACGCCGCCGCCACCACGGGCCGCGGCAGCGCGCGCACGACCCGCCAGCCGGCGACGTAACCGAGCTCGGTGAGATTCACCCGTTCGCACCCGGCGCGGGGAGCTGCCGCGCCTGCCGGTAGACGTGCCGCATCCGCTGCCCGACCGTGAAGATCGACACGGCGGCGAGCAGCCAGAGCGCGATCTGCAGCGCCATCGGCACACCGAACCCGGTGAGCAGGCCGCCGACCCCGACGATCAGCAGCCGCTCGGTGCGCTCGGCGATGCCCACGTTGCTGGTCATGCCGAGCCCCTCGGCCCGGGCCTTGACGTACGAGACGACGCTGCCGGCCGCGAGACAGATCAGGGCGGCGGCCACCCCGGCGTGGTCGCCCTCGGTGGCCAGCCAGTACGCGACCGCGCCGAAGACGGCGCTGTCGGCGATCCGGTCCATGCTCGAATCGAGGAAGGCACCGAACCGGGTCGAGCCGCCGCTCATCCGGGCCATCGTGCCGTCGAGGAGGTCGGTGAGCGCGAAGACCGTGACGATCAGCGCGCCGGCGACCAGGTCACCGCGGGCGCCGAAGCCGAGCGCGCCGACCAGTACGCCGATGGTTCCGGTCACGGTGACCGCGTTGGGAGTGACGCCCGCCCGAAGCAGGCCGCGTGCGATTGGCTCGACGACGCGGGTCATCCCCGCGCGGGCCGACACTTGGAAGATCTTCGCCATGGCGGTCCCACGATAACGGTCCACCCAGGTGCGGCGATACGGGCCGGTCAGCGTGGCGGCGCGGCGAGGCTTGTGCCCGCTCGGGAACGGGTGTCTGATCGGGTCAGGAAGGTGACTCAGGTCACCTGCTCGCCCGTCCGAGTCCCGCTGTGCAGCAGCCCACCGGAGGATATCGCCGCGCACCTGCCCCGGGCCGCTGTCCCGTCGCGCGCGGCGGTTCGCCACCACCACCGGCTGAGGGAGGTGCGCCCGATGGCGCAGAAGAGTCAGGAGAAGGGTCACACCGGCGTCACGCCGGTGGCGACGGAGCCCGGTAGGGTTCGCAACGTCGTGCTCGTCGGGCACTCCGGCGTCGGCAAGACGACTCTGGTCGAGGCGCTGCTCAGAGCCAGCGGCACGATCGATCGCGCCGGCGCGATCACCGACGGCACGACCGTCTGCGACCACGACCCCGCCGCCGTACGCCAGCAGCGGTCGGTGAGCCTGGCCTGCGCGCCGCTGCTGCACGAGGGCATCAAGGTCAACCTTCTGGACACCCCGGGCTACGCCGACTTCGTGGGTGAGCTGCGCGCCGGGCTGCGGGCCGCCGACGCCGCGCTCTTCGTCGTCTCCGCGGTCGACGGGATGGACGCGGCCACCGCGGCGCTCTGGGAGGAGTGCGCCGCGGTGGACATGCCCCGGGCGGTCGCGGTCTCCCGGCTGGACCACCCCCGCGCCGACTTCGACGAGGCGGTGGCGCTCTGCCAGCGCGTCTTCGGCGACAACGTGCTCCCGCTCTACCTGCCGATGCTCGGCGACGACGGGGTCTCCACCGTCGGCCTGCTCAGCCTGATCACCCGCCGGGTCTTCGACTACACCGGCGGGCTGCCCGCCGAGATCCGGCAGCCGGACCCGGAGCACCTGCCCGCCATCGTCGAGCCCCGCGACGAGCTGATCGAGGGGATCATCGCGGAGAGCGAGGACGAGTCCCTCATGGACCGTTACCTCGAGGGCGAGGAGATCGGCACCGACGTGCTCATCGACGACCTGGAGAAGGCCGTCGCCCGGGGGCACTTCTATCCCGTGATTCCGGTCTGCGCGGAGACCGGCGTCGGGCTGGACACCCTGCTGGAGGTACTCACCGCCGCCTTCCCCTCGCCGCTGGAGCACGAACTGCCCGTGGTGACCGGCGTCGACGGCGCACCGCGTCCACCGCTCACCTGCGACCCGGACGGACCGCTGGTCGCCGAGGTCGTCAAGACCACCATCGACCGGCACGTGGGGCGGGTCTCCCTGGTACGGGTCTTCTCGGGCACGCTCCGCCCCGAGCAGGTCGTGCACGTCTCCGGGCACGGTCTGGCCGAGCGTGGGCACCCCGACCACGACGCCGACGAGCGGGTGGGGCACATCTTCACCCCGCTCGGCGCCGCCCTGCGGGAGGTGTCCGCCTGCGTCGCCGGGGACATCTGCGCGATCACCAAGTCGGGTAGCGCGGAGACCGGCGACACCATCTCCGCCAAGGAGAACCCGCTGCTCATCGCGGCCTGGGAGATGCCCGAGCCGCTGCTGCCGGTGGCCGTCGTGGCGAAGAGCCGGTCGGACGAGGACGCGCTGGCCCGCAACCTGTCCCGGCTGGTCGCCGGGGATCCGACGCTGCGGCTGGAGCGCAACCCGGAGACCCACCAGCTGGTGCTCTGGTGCATGGGCGAGGCGCACGCCGACGTACTGCTCGACCGGCTGCGCGCCGGTGGCGTCGCGCTGGACACCGAGCCGGTGCGGGTGGCGCTGCGGGAGACGTTCGGCAGCACGGCCCGGGGCCACGGGCGGCACGTCAAGCAGTCCGGCGGCCACGGCCAGTACGCCGTCTGCGACATCGAGGTGGAGCCGCTGCCGCGCGGCGCCGGCTTCGAGTTCGTGGACCGGGTGGTCGGCGGGGCGGTGCCGCACAACTACATCCCGTCGGTGGAGAAGGGCGTACGGGCCCAGATGGAGCGAGGGGTGGTCGCCGGCTATCCGGTGGTGGACCTGCGGGTGACCCTCGTCGACGGCAAGGCGCACAGCGTCGACTCCTCCGACGCCGCGTTCCAGACCGCCGGGGCGCTGGCCCTGCGGGACGCCGCCGAGAAGGCCCAGCCGACCCTGCTGGAGCCGGTCGACGAGGTGACCATCCGCGTGCCGGACTCCTCGGTCGGCGCGGTGCTGGGCGACCTCTCCGGCCGGCGCGGCCGGGTGTTGGGCACCGAGTCGGATCCGGAGAGCGACGGGCGGAGCCTGGTCCGCGCCGAGGTGCCCGCCACCGAACTGCTCCGCTACGCCGTGGAGCTGCGCTCGATGACGGCCGGCACCGGCACCTTCCGGCGCAGCTTCGTGCGCTACGACCCGATGCCGGCCCACCTCGCCGAGCAGATCCGCAAGGAACACCCCACCCCGTAACCCCCACCCCGCCCTCCCCCCTCCCCCGCGCCCTGGCAGCGCCTCGTTCACGGAAAGAGTGGCTATTTCCGCTGGGATAGCCACTCTTTCCGTGAACGAGTGGCCGGGGCGGCCCGAAGGGGGGCGAGGGGTGGGGTTGGGGGTTAGGGCTGGGTGGCGGGGGCGGTGGGGCTGGGGCGGCCGGGGTGGTCGGCGTGCCGCAGGGCGGCGCTGCGCAGGGCCGCGAGCTGGCGCTCCACCTCCGCGAACTGGTCCGGCGCGAGCGGCCCGTGGCGCAGCGCGGCGGCGTTCTCCTCCACCTGGGCGACGGTGCGGCAGCCGGGAATCGGGATCGTCCGCCCGCTGCGCGCCCAGATCCAGCCGAGCGCGCCCTGCGCCAGCGTGCGCCCGTCGGCGGTCAGCGCGTTCCGCACCGCCGCCACCCGACGCAGCCACTCCGGCGCCGGCCGGCCGCCGCGGAACCACTCCAGCCAGCCCGGGGCGAGTCCGCGTACGTCGTCGCGGGGCAGCGTCGAGGTGGCCGTGTACTTGCCGGTCAGCAACCCCATCCCGAGCGGCCCACGGTTGATGCTGGCCAGGTCGTACTTGTCGCAGACGGTCAGCAGCTCGGGCGCGTCCCGGAGCACCGAGAGGGAGTGCTGCACCGCCGTCGCGCCGGGAGCGGAGTGGCCGAACGTCTGGGCCCGGTCGGGCCGGTCGGTGCTCCAGCCGTACGACCGGATCAGCCCCTCGGCGACCAGCTCCTCGAGCGTGCCGATGAGGGCCTCCGCGCGCGGCACCGACAGGTCGGCGAGGTGCAGCTGGTACAGGTCGATCCGGTCGGTGCCGAGCCGGCGCAGCGAGTCGGTGACCGCCCGGCGCAGGTACCCGGGCGAGGCGTCCTCCCCCGTCGCCTGCCGGGTCGCCTCGTCGAAGGTGTAGCCCCACTTGGTGGCGATCACCGCCTCGTCGCGTCGACCGGTCAGCGCGCGCCCGAGGAGCCGCTCGCCGTGCCCCGCGCCGTACGTGTCGGCGGTGTCGAAGAGCGTCACGCCCAGGTCGAGGGCCCGACGGACCGCCCGGATCGACTCGTCGTCGTCGACGGCGCCCCAGCCGAGCGGCTGGACGCCCTCCGCCCACGGGCCGCTGATCGCCCAGCAACCCATCCCCAGCGCGCTGACCTCGATGCCGCTGCGCCCCAGGGTTCGCGTCGTGACTGCCACCGGCAGATCGTGTCACCTCCAGCGCGCTCGAACGCAAGAAGGGGCGATACCCGCCGGTTGCCTCCCGTGCCCGAGGTGTTCCCCGCGCTGCCGTCCGGGCGGAGGACCCGGGCCGGTCGGGGTACGGCCGGTTTCCGGCGCACCGCCGATGCGCGATGATCGGTCACATGCGACGGCTCGGGGTGGACATCGGCGGCGTGATCATCCAGCCGTCCGACGACGACGCGGACACCTCCTTCTTCGGCGACCACTACCTGCGTACCCCGCAGGTCACCGGGGCGTTCGACGCCCTGGCCGCGCTGACCGGCGGCTTCGACGAGGTGCACCTGGTGAGCAAGTGCGGCGAGGACACGCAGCGGCGGACCGTCGAGTGGCTGGCGCACCACGACTTCCACGCCCGCACCGGGGTCCCCGTGCGGCGGGTGCACTTCTGCCGTACCCGACCGGCGAAGGCCCCCATCGCCCGGCGGCTCGGGCTGACCCACTTCGTCGACGACAAGCTCGAGGTGCTGAGCTACCTCGACTCGGTGCCGCACCGGTTCCTGTTCCGCCCCCGGCCCGCCGAGGTGGCCGCGCACGTGGCGCACCTGCCCGGCGTGCACCGGGTGGAGGGCTGGCCGGAGCTCGTCACGGCGCTGCGTGGCAGCTGACCGGCGTACGCCGGGACCGGCCGGCCCGCTCCGGACGGCGGGCCGACCGGGGAACCGGGCGGGGCGGGCCGCCGGGAAGCCGGGTGCGGTCAGGACGGCCAGGCGCGGGCGAGCAGCTCGCGGGTGTCGCCGAGCAGCTGCGGAAGGACCTTGGTACGCCCGATCACCGGCATGAAGTTCGCGTCGCCGCCCCAGCGCGGCACCACGTGCTGGTGCAGGTGCGCGGCGATGCCGGCGCCGGCCACCCCGCCCTGGTTCATGCCGAGGTTGAACCCGTGCGCGTTGCTGACCTTGCGGATCACCCGCATCGCGGTCTGGGTGAACTCGGCCAGCTCGACGGTCTCCGCCTCGTCCAGCTCGGTGTAGTCGGCCACGTGCCGGTACGGGCAGACCAGCAGGTGACCCGGGTTGTACGGGTAGAGGTTGAGCACCGCGTACACCCGTGCGCCCCGCGCCACCACCAGGCTCTTCTCCGGCGGGGCGTGCGGTGCCCGGCAGAACGGGCAGCCGCTCGGCTCCTCGTAGCCCTCGGCCGGGCGGTCGTCGCCCGAGATGTAGGTCATCCGGTGCGGCGTCCAGAGCCGCTCCAGGCCGTCGGCCATTCCGTCGCTGTCCGTGTGCCGCTCCGCCCCAGTCACAGAGGCGATCCTACGGACTCTTCGGGCTCTGTTGGTGGCTGCGTCCGGCGCACCGGCCACGAGCGGAATGTCCGCTGTTCAGGAACGCGTCAAATGGAAGTTGTTGACGAGGCGTGACCTAGATCTGAAACTTCCATACATTCATGTTCTTACATGTAGCGATGGAGGACCCCCTGTGATCCGACGAATCGGCACACTTCTCGCGGCCGTCACGCTGACCCTCGTCAGCACCGTGGCCGGTGTCACCCTCACCGCGGGCGCAGCGCACGCCGACGGCTGCTACACCTGGGGCCGCACCCTCTCTCAGGGGATGTCCGGCGAAGACGTCCGGCAGCTGCAGGTCCGCGTCGCCGGCTACCCGGGCAACGGCGCCGTGCTCGGCATCGACGGGGCGTACGGCCCCGCCACCCGCGCCGCGGTGAGCCGCTTCCAGCAGGCGTACGGGCTGTCGGCCGACGGGATCGCCGGACCGCAGACGTTCAACCGGATCTACGCGTTGCAGGACGACGACTGCACCCCGGTCAACTTCAGCTACGCCGAGTTCAACGACTGCAACAGCGACTGGTCCGGCGGGGCGGTCTCGGCCAGCACCGCGCGGTTCAACGCCCGGGTCTCGATGTGGAAGCTCCAGGCGATGCGGCACGCCCTGGGCGACCAGCAGATCGTCGTGACCAGCGCGTTCCGCAGCCGCGCCTGCAACAGCGCCGTCGGCGGGTCGGCGACCAGCCGGCACCTCTACGGCGACGCGGTGGACCTGGGGGCCGGGCCGCACTCGCTGTGCCGCCTCGCCCAGCAGGCCCGCAACCACGGCTTCAACGAGATCCTCGGCCCCGGCTTCCCCGGCCACAACGACCACACCCACGTCGCGCACAAGGCCAGCCGCACCTGGTCCGCACCGAACTGCGGCATCTGAGACTCGACGCAGGTAGCCGGGTGAGCTGCCCCGGAGGGGTCCTCGCCGCGCGGGCGGGGACCCCTTCGACAGCTCGGCGCTACAGCTCGGCGGAGGGGCCGATGTTGGTACGGGAACCGACCACGTCGAGAACGTGGGTCACCGCCTCCGACATCGGCACCCCGTTGCGCTGCGAACCGTCCCGGTAGCGGAACGACACGGTACCGGCGGCCACGTCGTCGTCACCGGCGATCACCATGAACGGGATCTTCTGCTGCTGCGCCGTACGGATCTTCTTCTGCATCCGGTCGTCACCCGCGTCCACCTGGGCGCGGATCCCCTCGGCGCGCAGCGCGGCCACGAAGCCGTGCAGGTAGTCGGTGTGGTCCTCGCGGATCGGGATGCCGACCACCTGCACCGGCGCCAGCCAGGCCGGGAACGCGCCCGCATAGTGCTCGGTGAGCACCCCGAAGAACCGCTCGATCGAGCCGAAGAGCGCGCGGTGGATCATCACCGGCTGCTGCCGGGTGCCGTCGGCGGCCTGGTACTCCAGCCCGAACCGCGCCGGCTGGTTGAAGTCGACCTGAATCGTCGACATCTGCCAGGTCCGGCCGATGGCGTCCTTCGCCTGCACCGAGATCTTCGGCCCGTAGAAGGCCGCGCCGCCCGGGTCGGGCACCAGTTCGAGGCCCGACTGCTCGGCGGCGCTGCGCAGCGCCTCGGTGGCCTCCGCCCAGTCCTCGTCCGCGCCGATGAACTTCGGCGAGTCGTCCCGGGTGGAGAGCTCCAGGTAAAAATCGTCCAGGCCGTAGTCCCGGAGCAGGTCGAGCACGAAGGTGAGCAGGGTGACCAGCTCGCCGGCCATCTGCTCCCGGGTGCAGTAGATGTGCGAGTCGTCCATGGTCAGGCCACGGACCCGGGTCAGCCCGTGCACCACCCCGGACTTCTCGTACCGGTAGACGGTGCCGAACTCGAACAGCCGCAGCGGCAGCTCCCGGTAGGACCGCCCGCGCGCTTTGAAGATCAGGTTGTGCATCGGGCAGTTCATCGGCTTGAGGAAGTAGTCGGCGCCCTCCAGCTGGATGGGCGGGAACATGGTGTCCGCGTAGTAGGGCAGGTGACCCGAGGTCTCGAAGAGGTGCCCCTTGGTGATGTGCGGCGTGTTGACGAACTCGTAGCCCGCATCCTCGTGCCGGCGGCGGGAGTAGTTCTCCATCTCCCGGCGGATGATGCCGCCCTTGGGATGGAAGACCGCGAGGCCGGAGCCGATCTCGTCCGGGAAGCTGAACAGGTCGAGGTCCGCGCCGAGCTTGCGGTGGTCGCGCCGGGCGGCCTCCTCCAGCAGCTTCAGGTACGCCTTCAGCCCGTCCCGGGTCGGCCACGCGGTGCCGTAGACCCGCTGCAGCTGCGGGTTCTTCTCCGACCCCCGCCAGTACGCGGCGGCCGAACGCATCAGCTTGAACGCCCCGATGAGCCGGGTGTTGGGCAGGTGCGGACCACGGCAGAGGTCCGACCAGCAGACCTTCTCCTCGTTCGCGGCGAGGTTGTCGTAGATGGTCAGCTCGCCCCCGCCGACCTCCATCACCTCGGAGGAGTCCAGCCCCTCGCCCTTGACGTCGATCAGCTCGAGCTTGAACGGCTCGTTGGCCAGCTCGGCCCGCGCCTCGTCCAGGCTCGCGAACCGGCGCCGCCGGAACCGCTGGCCCGACTTGATGATCTCCTGCATCCGCTTCTCGAGCTTCGACAGGTCGTCGGGCTGGAACGGCTTCTCGACCGCGAAGTCGTAGTAGAAGCCGTTCTCGATCGGCGGCCCGATGCCGAGCTTCGCCTCGGGGAAGACGTCCTGCACGGCCTGCGCGAGCACGTGCGCGGTCGAGTGGCGGAGCACGTTCAGCCCGTCGGGCGAGTCCAGGCTGACCGGCTCGACCGAGACGTCGGTCGCCGGTCGCCAGTCCAGGTCGTGCAGCCGGCCCTCGGGATCGCGGACCACCACGATCGCCTTCGGGCCGTTCATGGGCAACTCGGCCGCGGCCACCGCGTCGGCCGCCGTCGTCCCGGCGGCGACGACGACGGGGTCGGCCACGGCGGGGGTACGGGGTGCGGACACGGTGACTCCTCGCAGCAGACGGCATTGAACGGGCCGGTACGGCCCCCGCCGATGCTATCGGTCCTCCCTCGCGCCCCGACCGCCGACGCCTCGGCCGGCGGAATGCTCACCGGTCGACACCGCGCGCGGCGTTGAACCTTTCGCCGCCGGGAGCCGAACTACCGGGTGCGGCCGGAATCCGCTGCCGGCCGAGTCGACTGGGATGGGGACGCGAGATGGCGATGACCCGAGGTGACCGGCGCCGGGCGGCAACGACTGCCGCCCTGGTCACGGGTGCGGTGCTGAGCTGGCCCACCGCCGCGTACGCGGCGGAGGTGACGACCACGCCGAGCCAGGCACGGCAGGGTGACGCCGTCCGGCTGGAGTTCGTGGTGCCCGAGGAGCGCTCCGGCAGCCCCACCCGGCAGGTCGAGATCCAACTGCCGACGCGGACGCCGATCGCCGAGGTGTACCCGATGTCGGTGACCGGTTGGGCGCCCCGAATCCAGTCCCGCACGCTCGACGAGCCGGTCTCCGGCATGCACTCGGCCGGGGTGAGCACGGTCACCACCTCGGTGACCTGGATCCGGGTCGACGGGGCGGCTTCCGGTCCGGCCCGGCTGTCGCTCTCCATGGGCCCGCTGCCCCGCACCGACCAGCTCACCTTCCCGGTGGTCCAGACGTACGCCGACGGCACAGTGGTGCGCTGGACCGGCCAGTCCGGCCCGCACCCGGCACCGCGACTCACCCTGCTCCCGCCGGCACCGGAGGCGGCGGGCGGAACGGCCGGGCACGCGGGTCACGGCGGCGGCCCGGGTGCTCCGGGGGCCGCCGGCGCGGACGTCTCCGGTGGCGCGTACGGGGCCGGCGGCGCGTACGGGGCCGGCGGCGCGCAGGTCGCCGGCGGCGGGGAGACGGGCGGCGGCTCCGGCGGGAACGCCGACGCGCTGCTCGGCGCGGGCCTGCTCGCGGGGCTCGGCGGCGGTGCGGCGGTCGGCTGGCTGGCGAGCCGCTGGCGCCGCCGTCCCCTCGACGGCCAGGCCGCCGGGCCGGCGCTCACGCTGACCCACCCGGACCCGGCGAAGTCGGACTGATCGGCCCGGGCAGGGTCGACGCCCGGGGTCAGGGAAGCCAGTCGGGGAGGGGCTCGCGGGCCGCCAACCAGTCGGCCGGTACGCCACCGGGCACGCCCACCCCCGCGTACGCGGCCACGATCCCGCCCACGATCGCGGCCGTGGTGTCCACGTCCCCGCCCGCCTGCACGCACGCCCGGATCGCCGCCGGGTAGTCAGTCAGGTGGGTGGCCGCCACCCAGAGCGTGAAGGCCACGGTGTCCTGCGCGGTGACCTGAGCGCCGTTGCCGAGCACCGCGACGACCTGCGGCAGCGGATGGCCGATCAGGTCGACGGCGCGGCGGGTCCGGCGGTGCACCTCGGTCGCCGGGTCCAGCCCGGCCGCCACCCCGGCGAGGAGTCGGTGGGGAGCGGGCGGGTCACCGTCCAGCCGGCCCCGCGCGGCCAACGCGGCGGCGACGGCCACCGCGACCGCCCCGGCGATCCCCTCCGGGTGCGCGTGGGTCACCTCGGCCGACGCGCGGGCCTGGGCCGCCGCGCGAGTGGTCGAGTCCGCGAAGTACGCCCCCACCGGCGCCACCCGCATCGCCGCCCCGTTGCCGCAGGAGCCCTGCCCGCCGAAGGCCGACGCGGCGGCGACCGGCCACGGCGTGCCGGTGCGGATCAACCGCAGAATCGTCACCGCCCCGGGCCCGTACCCCCGGTACGGCTCGGCGCGCTCGGCGAAGCCGAGCGCCAGCCGGTCCCGGTCGATCCGGCCCGACTCGACCAGCTCCACCAGCACCGAGCAGGCCATCTCGGTGTCGTCGGTCCACTCCCAGGGCACGGGCGGGAGGCGCCCGGCGATCAGATCCTCCGGGCGCCGGCCCGGTACGAAGAACTGCGAACCGAGCGCGTCGCCGACCGAGAGGCCGGCGAGGCTGTCCCGGGCGAGCGCCACGCGGGCGTCGGCGAAGAGCGTGAAGGACATCGTTGTACCAGCTTGCCCGGTTCGCAGGTGCGGCGCAACGCGATCAACTTGCCACGTCAAGTACCGTCTGTGCGTGGCCACCGTCCTCCTGGTCGAAGACGATCACGTCGTACGCGGTGCGATGCTCCGCTCCCTCGCCGATCGGGGGCACGCGGTGCATGCCGTCGGCACGGCGCTGGACGCACTGCGCCGGGTCGCCGCGGAGACTCCCGACCTGGTGGTCCTCGACCTCGGCCTGCCCGACCTGGACGGCTCGGACGCGCTGCGCATGCTGCGCGGGATAACCGACGTGCCGATCATCATCGCCACCGCCCGGGACGACGAGCAGTCCGTGGTGCGGCTGCTGCGCGCCGGCGCCGACGACTACATGGTCAAGCCCTTCACCGGCGCGCACCTCGACGCCCGGATCACCACGGTGCTACGCCGGGTCGGCCGGGCCAGCCGCACCGTCCAACCGGCCGTGCACGTGGTGGGTGGGCTGCGGATGGACGTCGGCGAGCGTAGCGCCCACCTCGACGGGGAGGCGCTGTCTCTGACCCGCAAGGAATTCGACCTGCTGGCGTATCTCGCCGCACGTCCTGGCCGGGTAGTGTCCCGGCGGGAGCTCTTGGAGGAGGTATGGCGGCAGCCGTCGGTCGGCGAGGATCAGACCATCGACGTTCACCTGTACTGGCTACGCCGCAAAATGGGCGAGTCCGCAGCGAAGCCGCGTTACCTGCGCACCGTGCGGGGGGTCGGCTTCCGGTTGGTGGCGCCGGACTGAGGGCCTCGCTGACGCTGCTGACCGGCGGCGTCTGCGCGCTGGTGGCGCTCGCGTTCCTGCTGCCCCTCGCGGTGAGCCTCGGCGACCGGGTCCGTGCGGAGGCGATCGCCGACGCGGCCCGCCGCAGCGCGCTGGTCACGGGGGCGCTGGCGGTCAGCACGGAGCCCGCGGCGGTCGAGCGTGCGGTCGCGGCCAGCGGTGGCGATGTGACCACTCGTCCCGTGGTGCACGGCCTCGACGCCGGCTCCGGCACCGGCCGGGCCACCGCCGCCGACCTCGACCGGGCTCGTGCGGAGAAGCGCTCGGTCGTCGTGGAGGTGAGCGGCGGCGCCGCCCGGCTCGACCCGGTGGTGCTGGGCGACCGGGTCGCGGTGGTCGAGGTGTTCGTGCCCGACGCAGCCCTGAACCGGGGCTCCGGCCTCCGGTGGCTCCTGCTCGGCGCGGTCGCCGCGGCCCTGGTCGGCTCGGCGGTCGTGGTGGTCGACCGGGTCGCCACGCGTACCGTGTTCGCCACCCGGGGGCTCATCGACGGGGCGCTCGCCATCGGCGACGGTGACCTGGCGGCCCGGGTGGAGCCGACCGGGCCACGCGAGCTGGCCGAAGCCGGGCACGCGTTCAACCAGATGGCCGAGCGGCTCGACGCGGCCCGCACCGACGAGCGGGAGCTCGTCGCCGATCTGTCGCACCGGCTGCGTACGCCGCTGACCGTGCTTCGGCTCGACGCGGAGGCGCTGGAGTCGGACGACACGAGCGTCGGCACGTTCAGCCAGGCCGAGCTGGACCACCTGCGCGGGATCCGGCGGATCCGGCAGGCGATCGTCACGCTCGAGGGCGAGATCGACGTACTGATCAAGACCACCCGCAAGGCGGTCACCCACGACGCCGGGCCGGCGATGTGCGACGTCAGCGAGGTGGTCCGGGACCGGATGGTGTTCTGGTCGGCGCTCGCCGGCGACCAGAACCGGCCGCACCGGGTGAGCGGGGCTCAGCTGCGCATTCCGGCGCCGGTGCCACGGGCGGAGCTGGCCGCCGCGCTGGACGCGGTGATCGGGAACGTGTTCCGCTACACCCCGCAGGGCACCGCGTTCGAGGTGGCCGTCTCCCGCCGGGACGGGTACGTGGCGATCCGCATCGACGACGCCGGGCCGGGCATCGCCGACCCGGACCGGGCGTTGCGTCGGGGCGCCAGCGACCGGGGCTCCACCGGGCTCGGGCTGGACATCGCCAAGCGGGTGGCGATGCAGGCGAACGGCTCGGTGAGCATCGACCGGGCGCAGCTGGGCGGGGCGAGCGTGGTGATGCTGCTCGCCGATCCCGAGGCGACGCCCCGGCAGGTCAACCGGTTCGGTCTGGTCGGGCGGATGGCGCGCGATTCCCGCGATCAGAAGAGCGCCGAGCGCCGCCGCTGGCCCCGCCGTCGACCGACGGATCGCTGAGCCGCACACCGCCTTTTGCCTGGCGTGGCCGCGCTCTCCTCGCGTAATCATCGAGGCCAATCCGACGAAGAGCGAGCGCATTAGTCACTGACAGTAGCTGGCGCTCATCGGGGTGCAGAACAGATGGCGGCGAGGGCACGGTCCCACGCCGACGCTTTGGAGCTGATGACGCGGACGATTCAGCACGAGCCGGCGCCCGCTAACCGCCGGCCCTGCCGACCGCTCCTACCCGCCCACCACCACACCGGCGGCTCGCCGTGCCGGTCGGCCGTAGGCGTGGCGGGCCAACGACGGCCCGGCGAAGCGACAGCCCGACAGACCAGCAGAGCGGCGCGATGACGTCGACGGCTCAGCTCCAAAGGAGCCGGCCAAGACATCCACCCCCGGGCCCGTTCGCCCGCCCGATGGCATCTCCGACCGGGAGGCGGTCGGCTCCGCTCGCCACCGTGCGCGGCGGCCCGGGGCGGGGCCGGCTGTGCGGTTGCGCAAGTCTTCCTTAGATCCGACTTAACGGTGGCCCCGGCCCCGCCGGCGCCTGACAGGATCTTCGTACGAACCCATCAGCTCCACCGGGGGGCGCAGCCGCGCACCCACTCCTCCGGTGGAGCCGTGCGCGCGGCGGGAGATACGGTCCCCCCACACCTGCTCCCGCCGCGCGCCCTTCGTACGAACCGCCACCGCGAGCCGGAGTCAGCGCCCGGCGACCGCCAGGTACGCGTCGATCTCGCCGACGATCCGCTGCTTCTCGGCCGGTTCCAGGAACGAGGCGGCCACCGCGTCCCGGGCCAGCCCCGCGACCCCGTCCGCCCCGACGCCCAGCAGCCGGGCCGCCACGGCGTACTCGTCGTCGAGGGTGGTGCCGAACATCGGCGGATCGTCGGAGTTGATCGTGACCAGCAGCCCCGCCTCGACGAGTCGCGGCAGCGGGTGCTCGTCGAGGTTGGCCACCGCACGGGTACGCACGTTGGAGGTGGGGCAGACCTCCAGGGCGATGCGGTGCTCGGCCAGGTACTCCATGAGTTCCGGGTCCTGCGCGGCGGCGATGCCGTGCCCGATCCGCTCCGCGCCGAGATCACGCAGCGCGTCCCAGATCGTCTGCGGGCCGGTGGTCTCCCCGGCGTGCGGCACCGAGCGCAGCCCGGCCGCGCGGGCCTGGTCGAAGTACGGCTTGAACTGCGGCCGGGGGACGCCGATCTCCGGCCCGCCCAGCCCGAAGCTGATCAGCCCGTCCGGGCGCTCCTCCAGCGCGATGCGCAGCGTCTCCTCGGCCGCCGCCAGGCCGGCCTCGCCCGGAATGTCGAAGCACCAGCGCAGCTCGATGCCGAAGTCGGCCGCGGCCCGCTTGCGGGCGTCCTCGATCGCCTCGCAGAAAGCCGGGGCGGGGATGCCCCGCCGCACGTGCGAGTAGGGCGTGATGGTCAGCTCGGCGTACCGGACCTGCTGGCGGGCCAACTCCCGGGCCACCTCGTGGGTGAGGATCCAGACGTCCTCCGGGTCACGGATCAGGTCCACGACGCTGAGGTAGACCTCGATGAAGTGGGCGAAGTCGCGGAACGCGAAGTAGTCGACCAGTTTCGCCGGGTCGGCCGGCACCGGGCTGCGCCCCTCGTGCCGGGCGGCGAGCTCGGCGACGATCCGGGGTGAGGCGGAGCCCACGTGGTGCACGTGCAGCTCCACCTTGGGCAGCCCGGCGATGAAGGTGGAAAGGTCGGTCACAGGTTCTCCTCGGCACGGCCGCCGGTACGGGCGACGACGAAGACGCGGCGGAACGGGAAGTACACCTGACCTTGGCGGACCGGGTACGCCTCCGCGAGGCGTACCTCCAGCTCGGCGCGGAAGTCGGCCCACCGGTCCGGGGCGAGAGCCGCGCGGACCGGGCGCAGCGCCGTGCCCTCCATCCAGGAGAGCACCGGATGCGCGGCGTCGGCGCGGGCCGGGAGCAGGTGCACGTAGGTAGTTTCCCAGGCGTCCACCGCGCAGCCCGCGTCGGCCAGCAGCGCAGCGTAGTCGGCGGGGTCGTCGACTGGGGCCTCCCGCAGCAGCGGCAGCAGCTCACCCCGCCAGGGCGCGGCGGCGGCCACCGCACGCAGCGCCCGGTGCGACGGGGCGTCGAAGTTCCCCGGCACCTGTGCCGCCAGCCAGGCGCCGGACGGCAGCTGCCGCGCCCACCGCCGGAGCAGTTCCTGGTGCCCGGGCACCCACTGGAGCAGCGCGTTGGTGACCACCACGTCGACCTCGGCAGTGGGCCGCCAGTCGCGTACGTCGCCGACACCGAACTCGACGGGGACGCCCAGCTCCGCCGCCCGCTCGATCATCTCCGGCGACGAGTCCAGCCCGACCACCCGGCTTCCGGGCCAGCGCTCGGCCAGGACGGCGGTGAGCTGGCCGGGGCCGCAGCCGAGGTCGACCACCGCACGGGGCGCTCGCGCCGAGATGCGGGCGATCAGGTCGTGGAACGGCCGGGACCGCTCGTCGCCGTAACGTAGATACGTCGTCGGATCCCACATGACGCCTCCCAAACCGTACGTCCGTCTTGTTAACCGTACGGGCCGGTGCTCGCCCCGGCAAGCCGCTCACTAGGCTCGACGACATGGAGCAGCGCACCTTTTCCCGACTCGGACGGACCGTCGGCGTCGTCGGCCTCGGAGCCTGGCAGCTCGGCGCCGACTGGGGCACCGTCACCGAGGACGACGCGACGGCGATCCTGGCCGCCGCGGTCGACAACGGTGTCACCTTCCTGGACACCGCGGACGTCTACGGCGACGGCCGCAGCGAGCAGCTCATCGGCCGCTTCCTGCGTTCCCGTCCCGACGCCGGGCTGACCGTGGCCACGAAGATGGGCCGCCGGGTCGAGCAGCGGCCGGAGGCCTACACGATGGCGCACTTCCGCGAGTGGACCGACCGCTCCCGCGCCAACCTCGGCATGGACACTCTGGACCTCGTCCAGCTGCACTGCCCGCCCACCGCCGTCTTCGCCGACGACGCGGTCTTCGACGCCCTGGACACGCTGGTCGCCGAGGGTGCCATCGGCGCGTACGGGGTGAGCGTGGAGACCTGCGACCAGGCACTCACCGCGATCGCCCGACCCGGCGTGGCGAGCGTCCAGATCATCCTCAACGCGCTGCGCCACAAGCCCCTCGAACGGGTGCTGCCCGCCGCAGCCGCCGCCGGAGTCGGCATCATCGCCCGCGTTCCGCTCGCCAGCGGCCTGCTCTCCGGCCGGTACGACGAGCACACCACCTTCAGCCCGGACGACCACCGCAACTTCAACCGGCACGGCGAGGCCTTCGACGTCGGCGAGACGTTCTCCGGCGTCGACTTCGAGCTGGGGCTTTCGGCGGTGCGCCGGCTCGCACCGCTGGTCGGCCAGGGAAGCAGCATGGCCCAGTTCGCGCTGCGCTGGGTGCTGGACCAGCCCGGGGTCACCGTGGTCATTCCCGGTGCCCGCAACACCGAGCAGGCCCGGCGCAACGTCGAGGCGGCCGCGCTGCCGCCACTCTCGGCCGAGCAGCTGGGCGGTGTCCGGGACGTCTACGACGAGTTGATCCGCCCGCAGGTCCACGACCGGTGGTGACCCGCCCCCGCCGGGTCCTCGCCCCGGCCGCTCCGGCCGGGGATGCTGGACCCGGCCGCCGGCGGATCGCCGGCGAGGCCCACCAGCGGCCGGTGGGGCCGCGACACCGGAAAGGGGGTGCCCGATGAGGGGCTGGTTCCTGCTCACCCTCGGCCTCTTGGCGGTAGTGATCGGTGCTGTCTGGACGGTCCAGGGACTGGGCTACGTGGAGGGCAGCGTGATGACGGGCGAGCGGATCTGGGTGGTGGTCGGCCCGGTGGTGGCGCTGGCCGGCCTCGCGGGGATCTGGGTCGGCCTGCGTAACCGCCGCCGACGCTCCTGACCCGACCGCCGCGCTCACCCACCCGGCCGGCCCCGGCGGGTGCAGTGTGGAAACGGAAGACCCCACGTCCCGGGCGGGACGCGGGGTCTCACTGTTGATCCGCGAGCGGATCGGACCGCTGACCGGTCAGTCGCCGGTCAACGCCGTCAGAGGGGGCGGACCTGCTCAGCCTGCGGGCCCTTCTGACCCTGGGCGATCTCGAACTCCACCCGCTGGTTCTCCTCCAGAGTGCGGTAACCGCTGCTCTGGATGGCCGAGAAGTGGACGAACACGTCAGCACCCCCGCCGTCGACGGTGATGAAGCCGAAGCCCTTGTCAGCGTTGAACCACTTCACGGTTCCCTGCGCCATGTGTATCTCCTTCTAAAACCGGTGGCCGAGCACGCCGTGCGGCCGATTGGCCGTTTTCGAGCAGCGGCGCCTGAGGCGGCCCCCGGTGAAGGAGACTTCTCTCAACCCACGCCATCTCGCAACAGCGGGGACAGCAAACCACGTACGCAAAAACTCTGCACAGTCTAGACGACGAAATTCTCCGACATGTGACCTGACGGTTGTCGAAGATCCGCTGGGTGGGCCCTTACCGCCATGCGAAAGGCCCCCTTCCGTGTCGATGTGGAAGGGGGCCGAACACGAAGATGTGGATCATTCGGGCCAACGCCCGGTGAGGCGTCGTACGCCCACCGCGCCGCCCCGGTCCACCGCCGCCCGGACGACCGCGAAGATGGCGCCCTGCAAGGCGGCGGCCGCGAGGATCTCGCCCCAGCGCCGGTCCTCGTCGGTGGCGTCGGGCGCCTCCCCGTCGCCGGCCGTGAGCTTCCAGATCTGCCGGAAGACCGCACCGGCGACCGTGCCGGCGGCGATCCCGAGCAGCACTCCGACCGGTTTGTAGGCGACCCTGCCGATGGCCTTGCTCACCTGCGCCTCCCTTGAACGATCAGCAGCACGACCACGGCGGCGACCGCGCCGACCGCGACCACGGCCAGCGGAGCCGGGTTGCGCCGGGCCAAATCGCCCCTGCGGTACGCCTGCGTGCGGGCCTCACCGACCCGCTGCGTCGCCTGCCCGCGCATCCGGTGCATGGTCGACGCGGCCTGCGCCCGCATCCGCTGCCGCGCCTGACCGGCGGACTCCTTCAGCCGGGCCTTGACGTCGGCCTTCGCGGCGAGCGCCTCCATCGTCTCGCCCAGCTCGACCCGGGTCCGCCGGATCTCCTCCCGCAGCGCCTCGGTGTCGAGCGGCCCGTGACCGTTGCCCATCATGAGCGTCTCCTGTCCTTCACCGCCGCGGCGAGGACGTCCATATCCGCCCGTACGCTGCGGACGGTCACCGCCGGCACCGGCGGGACGGCCCGGCTGACCTGCTGCTTGCCCACGATCGCGAGGATTCCGGCGAGCAGGAAGAGTCCGACCCCGATGATCAGTGCGGCGGCCCACGCCGGTAGCACCAGGTCCAGCAGCAGCACCGCGGTGATCACGAGCACGCCGAGGCCGTAGAACGCCAGCGCTCCGCCCCCGCCGAAGAGGCCGATGCCGATGCCGGCGTGCTTGCCCTTCTTGGTCAACTCCACCCGGGCCAGTGCCAGCTCGTCCCGCACGAGACGGGAAAGCTGCTCGGTGGCCCGCTGCACCAGCTCGGCGGTGGAGGGCTCGCTCCCGTTGCGGGATGTGCGGGCGTCCGCCAGGTCAGCCATGCTGTCCTCCTTTCGTCATCACCGCGCTGTATGCCCGGAGTCACCGTTCGCCAATCCTGTGCGGGTCGCCCTGACGCAAAGAGACGTCCGGCAGCAGGTCCCCGGTAGCAGCCGGGTCAAACCTCCCGGACGGGGCCGGCCCTCGCGTCGCCGACCTCTCCGACACGGAGAACGCTCACACCGGCCGGGAGGAAACGTGACCGACGCGTCCGACCGGTCAGCGACGCGCCTCGACCGGCTCGTCCGGGCCGACGAAGGCCTCGCTGCGGGCGTCGCCGTCGTCGCTGCCGCCGAAGAGCCGCGCGTCGTCGGGCACCTCACCGTCGGTCGGCCGGCGCGCGGGGCGGCGCGGCTGTACCCACTGCCAGGGCAGGTCACTGCGGGCGTCGCCGAGCTCGGTACGGAGCCGGGGCATCGCCGTCGGACGCTGGTCGCGCACCCAGCCGACCAGGTGCTCGCGGACCAGGCAGCGCAGGTCCCAGAGACTTCCCGCGTCCGCGGCGCTGACCAGCGCACGGATCCGCACGGTGCCGCCCGTCGCGTCGGTCACCTGCAGTACGCAGACCCGCCCGTCCCACAGCTCGGTGCTCTCCACCAGCCGGCGCAGCTCCTCCCGCATCGCCTGCACCGGAACCGCCCAGTCCACATCGAACTCGGCCGTGCCGAGCACCGCCGCCTCGGTCCGGGTCCAGTTCTGGAACGGCGTGCTGGTGAAGTACGACGTCGGCAGGATGAGCCGACGATCGTCCCAGATCTGCACGACCACGTAGCTGAGGGTCAGCTCCTCGATGCGGCCCCACTCCCCCTCGACGACCACCACGTCGTCGAGGCGTACCGCGTCGCTGAAGGCGAGCTGGAGCCCGGCGAAGACGTTGCCGAGCAGGCTCTGCGCGGCCAGCGCCGCCACCACACCGGCCACCCCGGCGCTGGTCAGCACGCCGGCGCCCAGCCCCCGCACGCTGGGGAAGGTCATCAGCATCACGCCGAGGGTCAGGATCACGATCACCGCGATGGTCAGCCGGCGCAGCATCACCACCTGGGTCCGTACCCGGCGGGCGTGCCGGTTGTCCGGCACGTCGACCCGGAACCGCGCCAGCGCGGTGTCCTCCACCACCACCAGCAGCGCGGCCACCAGCCACGCGACGCTGGCGATGACCGCGAGCACCAGGAAGTGCAGCAGGGTCCGCCGCCAGGGCGTGCCGACCGCGTAGCCGGTGCTGAACCGGACCGCGAACTGGATCGCCAGGACGGTCGCGGCCACCTGGAACGGGCGGTGGGCATGATCGGTGAGCTCGGTCATCAGCCGCGACCGGCGGCCGAGCCGACGGTTCACCCGGTGCACCACCGCGGCCACGAAGAGGGCGATCGCCGCTGCGGCGAGCACAGCGACGATCATCTCGAGATAGTTCTGCACGGACTCACTCCTCTGATCCGGTCACGTTCGCCTATCCGGAGCCCGACCGGGGTTCCGGCACGCTGTGGCCGGGTCAGACGCGGCGGTAGCGGGACTGGAGGAAGCAGTAGATCCCGAAGGCCGCGATGCCGAGCGCGACCAGGGTCAGCAGCAGGGAGCCGTACGACTGCTCGCGCAGGGTGTGCAGGGCGGCGTCCAGGCCACGGGCCTTCTCCGGGTCGTACCGCACCGCGGCCACGATCACCAGCAGCCCGGCGATGCCGTACGCGACTCCCTTGGCCGTGTATCCGGCGACGCCGAGCCGGCGGGCGAGCATCCGGGTGCGCCCGCTCATCGCGGCGACCTTGAGGTGCTTCTCGAAGCGCTTGGCCAACCCGTAGACGACCAGGCCGACGCCGATCGCGGCGAGCACCAGCCCGGCGAGGCCGACCAGCCAGCGGCCACCCGGGGACTCCATGGCCCGGCCGGTGAGCGCCTCCTGCTGGTCGGCGCTGTTGGACCCGGCGTCGGAGAAGACCTTGAACGCGGTCCAGGCGAAGTAGAGGTAGACCAGGGTGCGCCCGAGCGAGGCGACCCGTTCCCAGGTGCGCTCCCGGCCACGTTCGGCCCGGTGGCCGGTGGCCGCCTCCAGCGCCTGCCAGATCGCCATCGCGAGCAGACCGACGCCGGTCGCGACGACCAGCACCTTGCCGAGCGGCTGGGCGGCGAGGGTGCGCAGCGCACCGGACTGGTCGCCGTCGTCGGCGGACCTACCGAACGCGATCTGCAGCGCCAGCCAGGCGAAGAGCAGGTGCACGATCCCGTAGCCGACGAAGCCGACCCGGGTGAGTAGTTCCAGCCACCGGCTGTTCGCCGTGCGGGCGGCGGTGGCTTCGGCGGTGTGGGTGAGAGGCATGGATGCCACAATCACCACCGGGGAAGATCCCCAAACCCCCGGCCGCCGCCGCCCGGTGCCGGATCAGCTACCGCCGCCCTGCGAGACGCGGATCTTGACCTCCTGGTCGGTGACGCTGTCCAGCGTGACCGACAATCCGGCCACCTCGGTCGCCTGCTGGCCGGTGAGCAGCGTGACCTGCTCACCGGCGACCTCGACGGTCACCTGCTCGCCCTCGGCGCCGACCAGCTTGGCCTCCACGCCGAGGATGTTGGCGCTCGCCTCGACGCCGCGCTGGAAGGTGATCGTGCAGGAGCCGGCGATGCTGCAGTCGGTGTCGGTCCCCTCTGAGCTGCAACCGGCCAGCAGGGCGACGCCGAGCGCCAGGCCGGCCAGCGAGGCGGCGGCACGACGGGCGAGGGTCAGCGAGGTGTTACCAGGTCGGTTCGTCACCTCGCCGAGGGTACGAGACGCCCGCCAGGCTGCCCGGCGGCGACGCGCGTTAGGGTCGGCGACATGCCGTTCGACGTCACCCGGGTTCGTGCCGCCTATCCCGCCCTGGCCGAGGGCTTCATCCACTTCGACGGTGCCGGGGGCTCCCAGACCGCCACGCCGGTGATCGACGCGGTCGCCGGGGCGATGCGCAGCGCGGTCAGCAACCGCAGCAGCGCGTTCCGCCCCGGGCAGCGCGCGCTGGAGCTGGTGGCCGCTGCCCGCTCGGCGGTGGCCGACCTGGTCGGCGGCGACCCGGCCGGGGTGGTGTTCGGGCCGAGCTCGACGGCGCTGCTCTACACCCTGGCCCGTACCCTCGGCGCCGGCTGGCGCCCCGGCGACGAGGTGGTGCTCTGCCGGCTCGACCACGACGCGAACGTGCGCCCCTGGGTGCAGGCCGCCGAGGCGGCCGGTGCGACCGTACGGTGGGCGGAGTTCGACCGGGAGACCGGCGACCTGCCCGTCGACCAGTACGCCGACCTGGTGAACGAGCGCACTCGGCTGGTCGCGGTGACCGCCGGCAGCAACGCGATCGGCACCGCGCCGGACGTGCCGGCGATCGCCAAGATCGCGCACGCGGCCGGCGCGCTGGTCTGCGTGGACGGGGTGCACGCCGTGCCGCACGCGCCGACCGACCTGGCCACGCTCGGCGCGGACGTGCTGGTCACCAGCGCGTACAAGTGGTCCGGGCCGCACCTCGCGGCGATGGTGGGCGACCCGCAGTGGTGGTCCACGCTGCGGCCCGCGAAACTGATCCCCTCCTCGGACGCGGTGCCCGAGCGCTTCGAGTACGGCACCCCCAGCTTCCCGCTGCTCGCCGGGGTCGCCGCCGCCGTCGACCACCTGGCCGGGCTGGATCCGGCGGCCACCGGTGACCGGCGGGCCCGGCTCCGGGCGGGGCTGACCGCCGCCCAGGCGCACGAGGAGGCGCTGCTGGACCGGCTGCTCACCGGGCTCGCCGGGCTGGACGGCATCACCGTCTACGGCGCGCCGGCGCGGCGCTGGCCGACGGTCTCCTTCCGGGTCGCCGGGATGTCCCCGGCGCAGGCGCAGGCCGCGCTGGGCGAGCTGGGCCTCTGCCTCTCGGCCGGCGACTACTACGCCTACGAGTACTTCACCACGATGGGTCTGCGCGACAGCGGCGGCGCCGTCCGGGCCAGCATCTACCACTACAACACGGCCGACGAGGTGGACCGCCTGCTCGGCGAACTCGACCGGCTGGCCGCCGCCGGGAGGACAATGGCCGGGTGAGCAGCCTGGTCAAGGACAATCCGGCCAAGCGCCGGTTCGAGATCCTGGTCGACGACGCGCTGGCCGGCTTCGCCGAGTACGCCCAGCCCCAGGGCGAGCTGGTGGTCTTCACGCGTACCGAGGTGGATCCCCGGTACCAGGAGAAGGGCGTCGGGTCGGAGCTGGTCCGCCGGGCGCTGGACCATGTGCGCGCCCGGGGCGGCCGGGTGGTGCCCGAGTGCCCGTTCGTGGCCGCCTTCATCAACCGCCACCCCGAGTACGCCGGCCTGGTGACCGAGGCGCCGTGATCCGTCGGGGCGGGGCTCGTCCGCCCCGACGGAGGTCGCCGCGGACGGCTCAGCGCGCGCCGGTCAGCAGCTCCGCGGCGGCCAGCCCGGCAGCCCGGGTCGCCCCGTGCGTGGCGACGTGGACCGCGCCGACGACCAGCTCGGGCACGCCGAGCTCGATCACGACCGCGTCCGGACGGGCGGCCAGCGCGCGCCGCACCCCGGCCCGCATCCAGTCGTGCCGGTGCAGGTCGCGCACGACCAGGACCACCGGCCGGTCGCCGGCCCCGGCGACCGGGTCGGCCGGTACGTCCGGTTCGGCGTACCGGTGGGTGGTGGTGCCGGGAAGCAGCCGGCTGAGCGGGGCGCCGATGCCCCACGGGGTCTCCGCTCCGATCGCGATGTTGCGGGGCGGCTCGAACTCGACCACGTACGCCGCCCGGGCCAGCGGCAGGGCGTCCACACTGTTCGACGGCGTGACCCGCAGCGCGCGCCGCGCGGCGGCCAGGCCGACCGGCGAGGCGTCGGCGGGCAGGCCGTCCGCCCCGGTGCGCGCCGCCCGGGCGGCGGCGGTCCACTCGGCGAGCTGGCCGACCCGCTTGGCCGCCTCGGCGAGCCGCTCCTCCGGAAGCTCGCCGGAGATCACGGCGGCCACGATGGCGTCCCGCAGCTCCCGGGCGTCCTCTTCGCCGGCCCGCTCTCCCCCGACACAGATCGCGTCCGCGCCCGCCGCGAGCGCCCGCACCGCGGCGCCGGCGAAGCCGTACCGGTCGGCGACCGCCCGCATCTCGACGGCGTCGGTGATCACCACTCCGGAGAATCCCAGCTCGTCGCGGAGCAGCCCGCCGAGGATGCGTGAGCTCAGTGTGGCCGGCAGCTCCGGGTCGAGCGCCGGAACGAGCAGGTGGCCGGTCATCACCGCCTGCGCCCCGGCATCCACCGCGGCGCGGAACGGGGCCAGCTCGACGGCGTCCAGCCGGGCCCGCCCGCCGCCGATCAGCGGCAGGTCGTGGTGCGAGTCGATCTGGGTGTCGCCGTGGCCGGGGAAGTGCTTGGCGCAGGCGGCGACCCCGCCGGACTGCAGCCCGCGGATCCAGGCGGCGGTGTGCCGGGCCACGAGCTCCGGGTCCGCGCCGAAGGACCGTACGCCGATCACCGGGTTGGCCGGGTTGGAGTTCACGTCGGCGTCCGGCGCGTAGTCGAGGGTGACGCCGAGGCGGGCGAGGTCCGCTCCCAGATCGCGGGCGACCTCCTCGGTCAGCTCCGGGTCGTCGACCGCGCCGAGCGCGAAGTTGCCCGGACGTGAGCTGCCCCGTCCCGACTCGATCCGGGTGACGTCGCCGGCCTCCTCGTCGATCGCCACGATCACGTCGGGACGCTCGGCGCGCAGCGCCGCGGTGAGCTCGGCGACCTGCGCGTGGTCGACCACGTTGCGGGCGAAGAGCACCACCGACCCGAGCCCCTCGCCCAGCCACCGGCGGATCCAGGGCGGCGCGGTGGCGCCGACGAAGCCGGGTTGCAGGACAGTGGCCGCGAGGGCGGCCAGGTGGCCCGTGGGCTCGCTCACGCCGACGCCTCCCCACGGTCGGCCTCGACGCGAGACTCAACCGCACTGAACTCGATGACTCGCTCGCTGCGCTCGCTCACGCCGACGCCTCCCTACGGTCGGCCTCGACGCGAGACTCAACCGCACTGAACTCGATGACTCGCTCGCTGTGCTCGCTCATGTGGCCCCCGTACCCCCACGTTCTCTGCGCCTGGCGGCCCGCCCCGGGCCGGGCGGTGCTGCCATGGTCACACCGTGCAAACAAATAGTCAATAAACCTTACAGTTGCCTGGGCCCGGGCCGGTGGGCAGAGTGCGAGGCATGGATTCCACGCTGCTGGCCGAGGCGACCAGCCCGGCCGACGTGCCCGGCGTACGACTGCTCGGGGTGGTGGTGGGCGGCCTGCTGCTGCTCGCGGCGATCCGGGCGATGTTCCGCCGCCGCTAGCGAGCACGCCCAGGCACCAGCGCGGCGGCCGGCGACGGTTGCCCGCCCCGGCACCGGGGTACCGCCCCCTCCTTGACCGGTGACGGCACGAGGGAGACACATGAGGATCGGATACTTTCTCTCCACGGAGGAGTACGGCCCGGCCGAGCTGCTCGAACAGGCACGCGGCGCCGAGCGGGCCGGCTTCGAGGCCCTCTGGATCTCCGACCACTACCACCCGTGGGTGGACGCCCAGGGGCAGAGCCCCTTCGTCTGGTCGGTGATCGGCGCGCTCAGCCAGGTGTGCCGGCTACCGGTGACGACCGCGGTCACCTGCCCGACCGTACGGATCCATCCGGCGGTGCTCGCCCAGGCCGCCGCGACCAGCGCCGTGCTGCACTCCGGCCGGTTCGTGCTCGGCGTCGGCAGCGGAGAGGCGCTCAACGAGCACATCCTCGGCGACGCCTGGCCCCAGGCCGACGTGCGGCTGGAGATGCTGGAGGAGGCGATCGAGGTGCTGCGCGAGCTGTGGCGGGGCGACTTCGTCAACCACCACGGCAAGCACTACACGGTCGAGCACGCCCGGATCTACACCCGGCCGGAGACCCCGCCGCCGGTCTACGTCTCCGGCTTCGGCCCGAAGGCGGTGGACCTGGCCGCCCGGATCGGCGACGGCTACCTCAGCACCATGCCCGACCCCGACCTCGTGCGAAGGTTCCGCGAGGGCGGGGGCGGCGACAAGCCGTGCCAGGGCGGCTTCAAGGCGGCGTACGCCGACAGCGAGGAGGACGGGATGCAGATCGCGTACGAGCGCTGGCCGAACTCCGGCGTACCGGGCGAGCTGTCCCAGGTGCTCCCCTCACCGCGCCACTTCGAGCAGGCCGCGCAGCTCGTCAAGCCGGAGATGATGAAGGAGTCGTTCGTCTGCGGCGACAGCGCCGAAGCGCACCTGGAGATGATCGACAAGTACGCCAAGGCCGGCTTCGACGAGGTGTACGTGGCCAACACCGGCCCGCACACCCAGGGGCTCTTCGACCTCTACCAGCGGGAGATCCTGCCCCGGCTCCGCTGAACCCCGCCCGTTGACGGGCCGGCGGGCCTCGGCCGGCGGAGGCGGTTTCGCCGCTGATCGGCTCGGGTACCTCCGGCCCTCGATGAAACTCACCCGGCACTCGACGACGTTGCGCCGCGCGGCGCGCAGCCTCTTCGGCTGGACCGCGCTGCGACCCAACCAACTGGCCGCCATGCGGGCGGTGATGAAGCGACGGGACGCCCTGGTGGTGCTCCCCACCGGCGCCGGCAAGTCGGCGATCTACCAGATCCCGGCCAGCCTGATTCCCGGACCGACGGTGGTGGTCTCGCCGCTGCTCGCGCTTCAGCAGGACCAGATCGCCGCGCTCAACGAGCGGCAGCGGCCCGAGCTGCGCGCGGTACGGGTCAGCTCGCACGAGAGCCCCGCCCAGCGGGCCGCCGCGATCGAGGAGCTGCGGGCGGGGCGGGCGGAGTTCCTCTTCATCACGCCGGAGCAGCTCAGCGATCCGGACCGGATGGCCGAGGTCCGCTCGCTGCGGCCGGCGCTGGTGGCGATCGACGAGGCGCACTGCATCTCGGCGTGGGGGCACGACTTCCGCCCCGACTACCTGGCGCTCGGCCACCTGATCGAGGGGATCGGCCGGCCCCCGGTCGTGGCGCTGACGGCCACCGCCTCGCCGCCGGTCCGCGACGACATCGTCGCCCGGCTGCGGCTGCGCGACCCGGAGATCGTGGTCTCCGGGCTGGACCGGCCGAACCTCTTCCTGGAGGTCGCGCACTGCCCGACGGAGGACTACCGGTGGCGGCGGCTGATCGCGCTGCTGGACTCCGACGGGAGGCCGGGGATCATCTACGTGCCGACCCGTCGCGCCGCCGAGGAGCTCGCCGCTCGGCTCACCGACACCGGCTTCCCGGCGCGGTACTACCACGGCGGGATGCCGGCCGGGGCGCGCGGTGAGCTGCACGAGGCGTTCCTGGCCGACCAGGTTCCGATCATGGTGGCCACGTCCGCGTTCGGCATGGGCATCGACAAGCCGAACATCGCCTGGGTGGTGCACATGTCGCTGCCCGACTCGCCGGACAGCTACTTCCAGGAGATCGGGCGCGCCGGCCGGGACGGGGCGCCCGCTCGGGTGCTGCTGCTCTGGCGGGCCGAGGACGTCGGCCTGCGCCGGTTCTTCAGCGGCGGCCTGCCCGACCGCACCGAGTTGCGCGACCTGGGCGCGCTGCTGCGCGAGAAGCCCCGTAGCCGCAAGGAGCTGCGCGAACCGACCGGGCTGGGCCCCCGCAAGCTCGGCCAGTACCTGTCCCTGTTGGAGCAGGTCGGCGCCGCCGAGCCGCGGGCGAGGGGGCGGATCGGGGCGCCCCGCTACGCCCCGAACCCGGTGGACGCCGCCGCGGCGGCGCTGGCCGAGGCCGAGCGGCAGCAGGCGCTCACCCGATCCCGTACCGACATGATGCGGGCCTTCGCGGAGACCACCGGCTGCCGCGGGCAGGCGCTGCTGGCGTACTTCGGTGAGCAGATGACCGAGGTCTGCGGGCACTGCGACAACTGCCACGCGGGCACCAGCACCGCTGACGACGGCGCGGTCGGGCCGTTCCCCGTGCACAGCCAGGTCCGTCACCCCGAGTGGGGATCGGGGCTCGTGCTCGGTTACGAGGAGGAGCGGATGACGGTTCTCTTCGACGAGGTGGGGTACAAGACGCTGTCGGTGCGTGTGGTGTCCGAACAGGAGCTCCTCACGCTGGACTAGCCTGAGCCGGGCGTCGCGTCGGCGCCCGCCCGAGATACGTGCACCAACGAAAGAGGCGGAAGGGGCGTTGCCGTGATCGAACAGCCGGCGTACACCGGGTTCGGGTTCTCCGACGGGGAGTGGGGGCTGCTGGTCGGGCTGCCGCAGTCGGTGCTGACCGCGGCCAGCGCCGCCGAGTCCGACGGCACGCGCCGCACCATGGCCGAGAACGCGGCCGGGATGGAGACGATCGCCGCCGGCCGCGAGTCGGCCAACCGGCTGGTCGCCGCCGTGGCGGGCGAGATCGTGACGCGGGTGGGCGATCCGGAGGCCGGCGAGGAGCTGCCGGCCATCTCCCCGGCCGACCCGAAGGCGATGATCGACGACGTGCTCGGCCGGGCCGGCGAGGCCGCGGCCCTGCTGGCCGCCCGGGTCGACGAGGGCGAGGCGGGGGCGTACAAGCACTGGCTGGTGGAGATCGCCGAGCAGGTGGTCGGCGCGGCGTCCACCGGCGGCGTGCTGGGGCTCGGCGGTGACGTGGTGAGCGACTCCGAGCGCCGCTTCCGCGACCGGCTGTCCCAGGTCCTGAACGACTGACCCGCTGACCTCCCGACCCGCCTGCTGCGCGATTCCGCGCCTCGCCGTCCGGTGTGGCGGGCGGCTGCCCCGCTGCGGAGTGCGGGGGGCGACGCGCAGGGGCGGGTCGGGCCGGGGTCAGCGCGGCGCCGGGGCCGGCACGGCGGGGTCCGCGTCGGCGGGCGCCGCCGCGTCTGCGGGGTCCACGTCGGCGGTGACGTGGACGCCGCGCAGCGTGGCGACGGCGAGCAGCGCGGCGAGCAGCATGAGCCCGCCGGCGACGCCGGCGGCGAGGTGCAGCCCGTCGGTGAACGCGGCCACCGCGGCGTGCCGCACCACGGCGGCCGTCTCGGCGGGCAGGTTCCCGGCGACCGAGAGCGCGCCGGCGAGGGTCTCCCGGGCGGCCGCCACCGCGTCGGCGGGCAGGCCGGTGGGCAGGCCGTCGAGCGTCTCGCGCCGGTAGACGGCGCCGCCGACGCTGCCGAGCACGGCCATGCCGAGCGCCCCGCCGAGCTCGCTGCTCGACTCGGTCAGCCCCGATGCCACCCCGGCCCGTTCGGGCGGCGCCGCGCCGAGCACCAGCTCGGTGACGAGGGACATCACCACCACCAGCCCGGCCGCGTAGATGCTGGCGCCGAGCAGCAGGATGATGAGCCCGTCGTCGGCCGGCACCCGGGTGAGCACCACGAAACCGCCGGCCGCGATGACGAAGCCGGCGCCGATCAGCCAGGCCCGGTCGATCCGCCGGGCCAACGTGGCCGCGAGGGGGGCGATCCCGCCGACCGCCACCGACGGAACCAGGCTCCACAGTGCCGCGCGCAGCGGGCTGAGCCCGAGCACCGACTGGAGGTGCTGGGTGGTGAAGATGGCGAAGCCGACCATGGCGAACATGGCGACCAGGTTGACCCCGATCGCGCCGCCGACCGCGCGGCGGCGTACCAGCGCCAGGTCGACCATCGGGTGGGTGAGGCGGCGCTGGCGGTGGACGAAGAGCAGCGCGACGAGCAGCCCGGCGGCGATCGCCGATGCCGGGCCGGTCGCCCAGCCGGCCCGGGCCAGCTCCTTGACGCCGTAGATGACCGGGAGCAGGGCACCCAGCGAGAGCAGCGAGCTGAGCACGTCGAAGCGGCCGGCGGCCGGGTCCCGGAACTCGGGCACCAGGGCCGGCGCGAGCAGGAGCAGCAGAGCCATCGCCGGCAGGTTGATCAGGAAGATCGATCCCCACCAGAAGTGTTCGAGCAGGACACCGCTGAGGACCGGGCCGACGGCGATGCCGGCGGTCAGCGTGGCGGTCCAGATCGCGATCGCGGTCCCGCGTTGCTTCTCGTCGTGGAACAGGTTGCGGACCAGCGCCAGCGTCGACGGCATCAGGGTGGCGCCGCCGACGCCGAGCAGCGCCCGCGCCGCGATCAGCGTGCCCGAGCTGTCTGCGTACGCAGCGAGCACCGACGCCGCGCCGAACGCCACCGCGCCGCAGAGCAGCAGCCGGCGTCGGCCGATGCGGTCGCCCAGGGCACCCATCGTGATGAGCAGCCCGGCGAGGACGAAGCCGTAGATGTCGAAGATCCAGAGCTGTTCGGTGCTGGTCGGACTCAGCTCCGCGCTGATGAAGGGAACGGCGAAGTAGAGCACCGAGACGTCCATCGAGACCAGCAGCAGGGGCAGCATCAGCACGCTGAAGCCGATCCACTCGCGACGTCCGGCGCGGCGTGTCGAGGTCATGGGAACTCCTTCTGCGTATGCCATACGCTTAATTGCGTAGACCATACGCAGAACTAGGATGGGCCGGCAAGGAGGAATCGTGGAGCCGACACAGAACGAGACCGGCCCGGCGCTGCCGCCGGTCATCGAGGCCGCCTGGGGGCTGCGTGAACGCGCGCCCAAGGGACCCCGCCCCGGGCTGACCCTGGCCGGGATCGTGGCCGCCGCCGTCGCCATCGCCGACGCCGAAGGGCTCTCCGCCGTCTCGATGAGCCGGGTCGCCAAGGAGCTGGGCGCGGCGACCATGGCCCTGTACCGGTACGTGGGCGCCAAGGACGAGCTGCTGACCCTGATGGTCGACGCGACCTTCGGCGAGCCACCCGCCCCGGGCGGGACCGGGCCGGACTGGCGGGTCGGGCTGGCCGGGTGGGCCTGGGCCGAACGCGCCGCCCTGCAACGGCACCCGTGGGTGGTCCGGGTCCCGATCAGCGGCCCACCACTGACCCCGTACAGCCTCAGCTGGCTGGAGAACGGGCTCCGCTGCCTCGCCGGCACCGGGCTCACCGAGGCCGAGAAGATGTCGGTGATGCTGCTGCTCAGCGGCTACGTGCGAAGCGACGCGCAGCTCACCGCGCAGATCCAGGAGGCGAGTGCCGCCTCCGGCCGACGGATGGACGAGATCATGCCGGAGTACGGGCAGCTGGTCGCCCGAGTGGCCGACCCGGCCCGCTTCCCGGCCCTGCACAAGGTGATCAGCGCCGGCGTGATGAGTCAGGAGGACGGCCCGGACGACGAATTCGTCTTCGGCCTGGACCGGCTGCTGGACGGCGTCGAGACCCTGATCCAGGCCCGGACGACCGCCTGACCGGGCGGCGACACCGGCCGGACGGCGGTGAGCGTGGTCGGCGGGTCGAGAATGACCGCGGGCCCGGCGACGAAGGGGGACGGTCGATGACGGCACTGCGGGTCGAGACGTTGGACACCACTGTGGTGGCACCCGCCGACCGCTTCGCGCTCTGGGTGGAGATGGCCGACCGCGT
Source organism: Micromonospora musae (assembly GCF_003626635.1). Classification (GTDB taxonomy): domain Bacteria; phylum Actinomycetota; class Actinomycetes; order Mycobacteriales; family Micromonosporaceae; genus Micromonospora; species Micromonospora musae. The sequence continues at coordinate 187,044 of NZ_RAZT01000002.1, forward strand.
CTCCGCGCCCGTCGCCTTCACCAGCGAACACGCCGCCGACTTCCGCGGGCACGCCCGGATGATCGACCTCGGTGGCATCGAGCTCACCCGGTTCCGCTACCAGTCCCTGATCGGCCACCGGACACCGCGCCTGATCCGACAGGCAGACCCGGAGGTCTACCAGATCGCCCTGGCGACGAGCGGCAGCTGCGCGATCAGCGCGAGCCGGCGGGACACCGCCGTCCCGGTCGGCGACTTCACGCTCGTCGACTGGGGCCGGCCGCACGACCTCGAGCACGCCGGAGCAGCCGACGGACTCACCCCGGCGGCCTCGGTGACCGCTGTCATCCCCCGGGCACTGCTGCCGCTCGCCGCCGACAAGGTGGACCGGCTCACCGCCGCGCGGCTGTGCGGGTCGGCGGGCCCCGGCGCGCTGCTGGCGCAGCACCTGCACCGCATCACCCGCCACCCCGAACAGTTCCGGACCACCGACGCGCCGTACCTGGCCGACGTCACCCTCAGCCTGGTCTCCGCCCTGCTCGCCCGCCACCTCGACGCCGAGGACGAACTCCCCACCGACGTACGCCAGCGGGCGCTGCTCGCGACGGTGCGTGACTTCCTCGAACGCCACCTCGACGATCCGCAGCTCAGCCCGCAGGTCGTCGCGGACGCGCACCACATCTCCCTCCGAACACTGCACCGGCTCTTCCAGACCGAGGACGACACCGTCGCTGCGACGATCCGCCGACGACGCCTGGAACGGTGCCGCCGTGACCTCGCCGACCCGCTGCTGCGCCACCGGCCGGTCCATCTCATCGGGCAGCGTTGGGGCCTCACCGACCGGGCGCACTTCAGCCGGGCGTTCCGCGCCGCCTACGGCCTGGGCCCGCAGGCCTACCGCGCCTCCGTCGGCTCGCTCCACTGACCTTCGGCGCGGATTGGCACGGACAGTCAACCCACACGGCGCCGACGGTCAAGCCGAGGACGGCAGACTGGCCCCCGAGTGGCCGGCGACGGGGGTCCGGCCGCCAACGGGGGCCGTGGCGTGCGCCCGCCGCCCTGCGGTGGCGGCGGGTCGCCGCCTCGGTGACCGCCGAACGCTCCGGCTCCGTCGCCTCCCCCCAGGACCGGGGACGGAGCCGGTCAGGCCTCCTCCAGCAGCTCCAGCACCGCCAGCTCGGCCTTCTCGCGCGGCGCGCCCGGATCCACGGTCACCACGACCCCGTCGTGGTAGAGGTCCACCACCCGCGGGTCCACGTAGGAGGTACGGGCCACCGTCGGGGTGTTGCCGAGCAGCTCGGCCACTCCCCGCATCACCCCGGCCACCGCGCGCCGCCGCCCCGTGAGAGAGCGCGCCGGCTCCGCCGCGGCCAGCTCGATCGCGGCCAGCACGGTGGCGTGCCAGGTCCGGAAGTCCTTCGCGGTCATCTCCCCGCCGCTGGCGTCGCGCAGGTACCCGTTGATCTCGTCGGCGCGGACGTCCCGCCAGTCCTGCCCGTCCCAATAGCCGAAGAGACGCTCGGCGCCCCGTCGACGCCGACGTAGGTTCGTCAGCACCCGGCACAGCTCCGGATCCTCGACGAGGCGCACCTGCTCGATCCCGCCCTTCGCCGGGAACTCGAAGATCACGCACCCGCGCCGCGTACGGGCGTGCTCGGGACGCAGCGTCGACACCCCGAAGGTCGGGTCGTCCCCGGCCGCGTACTGGTCGTTGCCGACCCGGAACGCCCCCATGTCGAGCAGCCGGGCCACCGTGGCGAGCACCCGGTCGCGGTTCAGCCCGCGTCCGTCGAGGTCCCGGCCGACCCGCGCTCGCAACGTCGGCAGTCGCCGCGCCACCTCCAGCACGTGGTCGAACTTCGCCTCGTCGCGCTTCTCCCGCCAGGTCGGGTGGTAGAGGTACTGCTTGCGTCCCGCCGCGTCCACGCCGGTGGCCTGGATGTGCCCGTTCGGCCACGGGCAGATCCACACGTCCCGCCAGGCCGGCGGCACGACCAGGGCCCGGAGTCGGGCCAGCTCGTCCGGGTCCCGCACCGGGTCACCGGCCGGGTTCAGGAAGAGCCAGCCGGTGCCGCGCCGCCGCCGCCGGTACCCCGGCCGACCTGGATCGCTACGCCGTAACCGCACCGGACTCCCGCTCCACCTCGTCCACGGCGGCCGAGACCTCCTCGACCCCGAGGGCCGTCAATGACGGGTGGCTTCCTACCCCGTCCCAGCTGGGCCAATCCCGCTCCCCGGCCCAGATCACCCGATGCCGGGGCCGGTCCGGCGGCGGCCCCCAGACCGCCGGTGGCACGGGGCCGAAGAGCACCACCGACGGGGTCGCGAAGCCGGTCGCCAGGTGCGCCACCCCGGTGTCCCCGCTCACCACCACCCGGGCGTACGCCACCAGGGCGGCCAGCTCCCGCAGCCCCGTACGGCCGGCGAGCACCGCGTCGGCGGGCAGCCCGGCGCGCACGGCCACCCGAACGGCCAGCTCCCGTTCGTCGGGCGAACCGGTGAGCACCACCCGATGGCCCCGCGCCGTGAGCCCCCGCGCCAGCGCGGCGAACCGGTCGGCCGGCCAGCGCTTCCCGACGATCTTCGAGCCGGGGTGCAGCACGCTCACCCCGGTCGGCACGCCGGCCGACGGGGGCCGGCGCAGCGTCAGGTCGCACCGGTCGGCGGGCATGCCGTACCACTCCAGCAGCCGGCACCAGCGCCGCACCTCGTGCTCGGACTCGTCCCACGCCGGCCCGTCGGCGAAGCCGGCCGACGGGTTGCCGAAGCCGAGCAGTCGGCCGGGTCGGACGGCGGCGAGCATCCGGTGCGACTGCGGGCCCCGCCCGTGCAGGTTCACCGCCAGCCGCGGCGGCGCCCCGGCCCAGCCCATCCGGCCCAGCCCCGGGGTGTCGACCAGCCGGTCGACGCCGCCGACCAGCTCGACGAGCGGCGCCAGCCAGGCCGGCGCGGCGAGCACCAGCTCCCGGTCGGGGTGGGCGGCCCGCAGCGCACGCAACGCCGGGACGGCGGTGGCCAGGTCGCCGACGCCGAGCGCGCGCAGCACGAGGATCACGGGTAGGACGACTCCTGCTCGGCGCAGACCACCATCTCCCGTACCGCGCAGCCGGGCGGCTGGGCCAGCGCGAACATGACCGCCGCCGCGGTGTCGGCCGGATCGTTGAGCACCGCGTCCGGCCCCGGGCGGTACTGGGCGTCGCGCTCGTCGAAGAAGGCGGTACGCATACCGCCGGGGACGAGCAGGGTGACACCGACCGCGCCGGCGAGCTCCGCGGCGAGCGCCCGGGTGAAGCCCACCACCCCGAACTTCGCCGCGCAGTACGCGGTGGCGTCGCTGACCGCCTTCACGCCGAGCGTCGAGGCGACCGTGACGACGGTGCCGCGAGAGGCCTCCAGATAGGGCAGCGCGGCCCTGATCACCGCCGCCGTGGCGAGCAGGTCCACGGCGATGATCCGCTCCCAGGTCTCGGCCGGCACGTCGGCCAGCCGCCCCGGCACGTCCCACCCGGCGGCGGTCACCACCGCGTCCAGACCGCCGGAGCGCTCGGCGAGCTGCCGGGTGGCCGCCTCGGCGGCCCGGGTGTCGGCCAGGTCGCACTCGACCCACGGCACCCCGTCGCCGGGCGGCTGCCGGTCGATCACCAGCGGTCGCCCGCCGGAGCGGGCCACCGCCGCCACCACCGCCGCGCCCAGTCCGCTCGACCCGCCGGTGACCAGGACGGTGGTTCCGGCCCCGGCCGGCGCGGCCGTCATCGCGTCCGCTCCACGGTCGGCGCCGACGCTGCCGTGGACCAGTCGACCCCGGCGGCCGGGGTGCCGGCGAACCGGCCGCCCACGCGAGCCGCGGCGATCATGTCGGTGGTGGAGCGCCCCTCCAGGTACGGCACCACCACCGTGTGACCACCCCATCGCCGCAGGATCTCCGCCTCGGGCAGTGCGGGATCGTCACCGACGCCGGTGGCGTAGTCGCCGCCCTTGACCCAGACGTCGGGACGCAGCCAGGTGAGCGCCGCGTGCGGCGTCGGCTCGTCGAAGATCATGACGCCGTCCACACAGCTCAACGCCGCCAGCAGCCGGCTCCGGTCGCCCTGCGCGACCACCGGCCGGTCCGGCCCCTTCAACCCGGCCACGCTGGCGTCCGAGTTCAGGCAGACGATCAGGCAGTCGCCGAGCTTCCGGGCCGCCTGCAACGTCGCCACGTGCCCGGCGTGCAGCAGGTCGAAGCAGCCCCCGGTGGCCACCACCGTGCCACCGGCCGCGCGCACCTCGGCGAGGAGCGCGGCCACCTCGGCGAGGCCGACGCGTTCCCCGCCCGGGCCGGAGACCGTACCCGGCTGCGGACGCGCCGGCGGCGGCAACGCGGCCGCCACTCCCCCGGCCGCCACGTACGCGGAGGCCTCGGCGACCGCCTCCTGCACCGCCTCGGACACCAGTGCGCCCCGGGCCAGGGCGAGACCGGCGGCGACCGCGAACCGGTCACCCGCACCGCAGGTGTCCCCCTCGGCGTTGCTCGGCGCCGACACCACGAGCGGCGTCGAATCGGTGTGGCAGAGCAGCGCGCCGTCCCCGCCGAGGGTCACCGCGACCGCGCCCGCCCGCCACCGTCGACGCAGCCCCTGCGCGCCGCGCGAGGCGGTGGCGAGCCGGGTCGCCCCGGGCAGCGCCGGGATCAACTCCCGCGCCTCGGACTCGTTCGGGGTGGCCAGCTGCACGCCGGGCACCGCGGCCGGGCCACGCGGATGCGGGTCCCACACCACCGGAGCCCGCGTCGCGGCCAACGCCGCGCGCAGCGCCGGCTGCCGGGCCACCCCACGGCCGTAGTCGCTGACCAGGACGGCGGAGGCGTTCGCGATGACCCGCAGCACCGCCTCGGCCGGCTCGCCCGGCTCACCCGGAACCCCGCCGCGGTCGTGGCGCAGCAGCACCCGGCCACCGGCCCGCAGCCGGATCTTCTCCGGCGTGGCCCCGGCCAGCGGCAGCGCGTACACCTGGACACCGGCGGCGGTCAGCAGCGCGCTCAACCGGGCCCCGCCGGCGTCGTCGGCGAGCGCGGTCACCAGCACCACCTCGGCGCCCTGGGCGGCGGCGAAGACCGCGGCCAGGCCCGCCCCGCCGGGCCGGTCGACGTACCCGGTCTCGTCGAGCACCGGCACCGGCGAGTCCGGACAGAGCCGGTTGACCACCCCCTCGACGTCCCGATCGAGCAGGGTGTCACCGATCACCACGACGGGTCCCGTCACGCTTGCCCCCTCATCCTCGCGCCTGCACCTGTTGCCCGGCCCCGCCGTCGAGCACCACCTCCACCCCGGCGTGCACGCTCCCCCGCCGCGCCGGCCCGTCGACGGCCACGCCGGTCACCGCGGCCAGCGCGGCCGGCAGCGCCTGGTCGACGTACTCGCAGAGCAGGTGGCTGGAGACCAGGTGCAGCTCCTGCACCACCTGGCTGTCCGGGGAGGCGACGGCGAGCGCCTCGTGACAGGCCTCGGCGAGCGGATTCGGGGCGGGGCCGGTGAAGGCCCAGCAGCTCAACCCGGCCTCGCGGCCCGCCTCGGCGGCCGCGAGCAGGTTGCGGCTGGCTCCGCTGGTCGACAACAGCAGGAGGATGTCGCCGTCGCGCCCGTGCGCGCGTACCTGGCGGGCGAAGACCTCGTCGTAGCCGTAGTCGTTGGCGATGGCGGTGACGGCCGAGGTCTCGGCGTGCAGGGCGATGGCCGACAGGGGTTGCCGGTCGTCGCGGAGCTTGCCCACCAGTTCGGCGGTCAGATGCTGCGCCTCGGCGGCGCTACCGCCGTTCCCGGCCACCAGGAGTCGTCCACCACCGACCAGCCGCCGGGCCAGCGTCTCACCCCACCGGGCGAGCAGCCGCTCGCACTCCCGGTACGGCAGCAGGGCGGCGGCCAGGTTCGCCAGGTGGGCGTCGAACGGCGAAGCCGGCATCAGGCCACCACCCCGGTCGGCCGGTGCACGGCGGCCACCTCGTCGTAGACCTCGGCCAGCCGCTCGGCGGTCGCCGCCCACGAGTAGCGCAGCCGGGCCCGTTCCTGAGCGGCCCGGGCGTACGAGAAACGGCGGATCCGGTCGTCGAGCAGCGCCTGGATCGCGGTGCCCAGGGCCCGCGGGTCCCGGGCCGGAACCAGGTCACCGGTGACCCCCTCGACCACGGTGTCCTTGAGCCCGCCCACCGCCGTGCCGATCACCGGCACCCCGCAGGCCATCGCCTCGAGCGGGGTGAGCCCGAACGGCTCGTACCAGGGGGCGGCGACCAGGACGTCCGCCGAGCGGTACCACCGCCCCATCTCCTCGCGGGGCACCGCGCCGACCAGACGCACCCGGTCGGCCACCCCGCAGGTGCCGGCGAGGGCGCGCAGCCGCCGGGCGTACGGGTCGCTCTCCAGCAGCCCGACCGGCGGACCACCCACCACCACACACTCGGCGTCGGGCACCAACGCCATCGCCCGGACCACGGTCTGGAAGCCCTTGCGCTCCACCAGCCGGCCGACGGTCAGGATCCGGGCCCGCCCCGGTTCCCGCTCGGCGGCGGGCCCGAGCGGGGCGAAGGTGCCCAGGTTCACCCCGGACGGGATCACCGTCATCCGGGACCGGGGCACCCCCATCCGGACCAGCTCCCCGACCTCGTCCTGGCACTGGGCGACCACCCGGTCCACCGAGCGGCCCAGCTCCCGCTCGTACGCCACCCGTCGGGCCGGGCTGGTGTCCTGGACCCCCTGGTAGCGGCGCTTCACGGTGCCGAGCGCGTGGTACGTCTGCACCACCGGCACCCCGGTCTGCCGGCCGGCGGCGAGCGCGGCGAGACCGCTCATCCAGAAGTGCGCGTGGACCACCTCGGGCGCCCAGTCACCACCCCGCCACCGCTCCACCAGCCAGCGGCTGAACTCCTTCATGTGCGGCAGCAGCGCGTCCTTGGCCAGCGGCTCCGCCGGTCCGGCCGGTACGTGCACCACGTCGTAGCCGTCGGGGCCGCGTACCGTGACCGGCAGGTCGACGGCGTCGCGCCGGGTGTACACCCGCACGTCGTGCCCGGCGGCCGCGAGCGCGGCGGAGAGCTCCGCGACATGCGTGTTCTGGCCACCGGCGTCCTCGCCGCCGAGGACGGCGAGCGGGCTGGCGTGCTCCGAGATCATCGCGATGCGCATACTTCCTCCTCCAGCAGCCGGTCCCAGTCGGCGAGGAAACGGTCGAGGCCGTACCGGTCGCGGGCCGCGGCCCGGGCGACCGAGCCCGCCTGCCGCGCGAGCGCCGGTTCGGCCATGAACCGGCGGGTGGTCTCCAGCAGCGTGTCGACGCGGGTGTCGAGGGCTCCCGCCCCCGGCGGTACGGCCATCACCGCCTCCGTGGTGGCGAGCGCGACGACCGGCATGCCGATCGACATCGCCTCGACGAGGCTGAGCCCGAGTGAGGTCCACCGGCACAGGTGCAGGTATGCGCGCCGCCGGGCCAGCTCCTCGTGCATCCGGGCCTGCGGCACGTCGTCGTGGCTGGTCACCCGCTCGGGCGGCAGCCCGAGCCGCTCGGCCAGCCCGGCCACCTTCATGCCGTAGACGTCCAGCGGGGCGATCTCGGCGAACCTCGGCAGCAGGTCGGTGCCGGTCACCCGCCAGCGGCGTACCGGCTCGTTGATCACGACGGCGAGCCGGTCGAGTTCGCCGGTGTACTCCACCGTCGGCGGCACGATGCCGTGGTCGATCACGGTGGTGCGGGTGCCCCCGGTGTCCCAGAAGAGCTCGTTGAACGCCGTGACGTGCGCGATGAGCAGGTCGTCGCGGTCGGCCATCGGGTGCCGGCTGTGCGGGACGTCGCCGTCCTTCGGGGTGTTGTGCTCGACGTAGACGGCGGGCACGTCCCGACCGGGGCGGCGACCCAGCCACTCCTCGGCGAGATCCAGCTCCTCGGGGCGCTGCACGATGACCACGTCGACGTCGGCTCCGGGCAGCTCCTCGGGGCCGACCTCGACCGCCGTCTCCGGCCAGGGGTAGGTACGGGCGCGGCCGAGGCCGTACGGGCCCCGGTCGGGAGTGGCCGGGACGAGGTAGCGGTGCCTGCCGTGCACGAACGCGGTGGTCCAGGAGCCGTGCACGTGCCAGAGCAGGATGTTCATCAGCCGCTCCCGCCCGTGGCGGTCGCCGCCGCACCGGCCGCGTACGGTTCGGTCCGCGTGCTCCGGGCGGCCGTCGCGGTCGGACCGACCGTGGTCCGGGTGTCGTCCGCGACCACGTCGAGCAGCCGCAACGCCGTGAGCACCTCGGCCGGTTCGATCGTGGCCAGGCACGGATGCCCGGGGACGGGGCAGTCGGCGGCCCGGGTGTCCCGGCAGCCGGCCGACGCGTCGCCGAGTCGGACGGTGGGCACCCGGTACGGGCCCCACTGTCCGAACGGGACAGTGGGGGCGAAGAGGCTCACCACCGGCACCCCGCAGGCCGCCGCCACGTGCGCCGGACCGGTGTTGCCGACGACCACCGCCGCCGCGTTCGCGATCACCCCGGCCAGCTCGGCGAGCCCGGTGCGACCGCCCAGGTCCAGGCCGGTGGGGCCGGCCACCGCCGCGGTCAGCTCCCGTTCCTGCGGCGCTCCGGTGACCACCAGCCGGTAGCCCGCGTCGGTGAGCGACCGTCCGATCCGGACGACGACCTCGGGCGGGCAGGCCCGGCTGGGCACCGACGAACCGGGGTGCAGCACGACGTAGCCCGGCGGCCCGAACGAGGCCGGTGGCCGCGGCACCGCGTCGGCGCGCAGCCGGAGCACGGGCTGGTCGCCGTCCGGTAGGCCGTAGCCGGCCGCGGCGGCGAGGGAGAGGGCACGTTCGGCCTCGGGCACCCCGGCCGGGACGCGGTGCCGCAGATCGAGGAGGCTCCCGGGGTAGTCGTCGCTGATCGCGGCGACCCGCGGCACACCGGCCATACGCAGCAGCAGCGCCAGCGGCAGCGGCGACTGGTGGAACGAGGTGAAGACGATCGCCTCGTCGGCGCCGAGGGCGGCCAGCCGTGCCGTGAGCGTGTGCATGTCCTGCGGGGCCACCGGTCCCGGGGCGGGATCGATCCAGGGCAGCCGGTGCTCGACCAGCTCGTCGACGCCGGGCAGCAGGTCGGCGGCCGCCCGCCCACGCGGCCCGCAGAGCATCACCACCCGATCGGCGCCGGCCGCGACGGCCCGGATGGCCGGGCCGGTGACCAGTACGTCCCCCGCGGAGTCGGCCCGCACCACCAGCACGGTTCCCCGCCGGCCCGCGGTCGCGGTGCCCACGGGAGCGGCGGACCGCCCCACCGTCGCCGGCCACTCCGCCCGGACACCGAGCACGCTGCCACGGGCGCGCTCCAGCCCGCTGCCGGGCGCGTCGCCGGACGTCGACCAGGGCGGAGCGTTCGGTACCACGGCCGCCTGCCGGCGCAGGATCTCGTCGACCGCCGCGGGCAGGTCGGGCGCGACCCACGGGGCGGCGGCGATCTCCTCGGGCCGGGTCACCGGTGTCGGCACCAGCACTCCGGCCGCGCCGGCCGCCAACGCCGCCGTCACGTCGCGGCCGATGTCCCCGACCATGACGCAGCGGTCCGGGACCGTGCCGAGGTCGCGCGCCGCGGCGCGCACCAACCCCGGTGCCGGTTTACGGCAGCCGCACGCCTCCTCGTCGTCGTGGGGGCACACCTGCCACGTGTCGAAGGGCCCCAGCAACAGTTCGATCCGGGCGTGCACCGCCTCCATCTGGGCACGGGTGAACAAACCTCGCGCGAGGCCCGACTGGTTCGTCACCACCCCGAGCCGCAGGCCGGCGGCGCGCAGCCGATCCAGCGCGGCTCGCGCCCCGGTCACCGGCCGCACCTTCTCCGGATCACCGTTGTACGGGACGTCCTCGACCAACGTGCCGTCCCGGTCCAGCAGCACGGCGTCGAACAGGGCCAGCCCGGACGCGACCCGGTCAGCACCGGCAAAAACCTGGGCTGACCTGCGCTGATCCAGCTCGACCTGGTCCTGTCGCACGGGCGGCGGGTTCCCTGCGCCCCGAGGAGTAAACGTCAGCCTCGACGCGGTGGCAGCACACGCGTCCCACGGCCAACCCTCCGGCCGCCCGCGCACGCCTTACCCGTCGCCCCGGAGAAGCTAACCCGTCGGGACCGTTAGCCCCGGTCGGGGCGAGGGTATGAGGGGCCAGTGGCGATTGTGGAGAAAGTGATCGACGCGCCCCCGCAGCAGGTCTTCGACGTGCTCGCCGACGGGTGGACGTACAGCGACTGGGTGGTCGGCACCACGCACGTGCGTGACGTGGACGACCACTGGCCGCAGGTCGGCAGCCGACTGCACCACCGCGCCGGGCCGTGGCCGTTATCGCTCCAGGACGCCTCGACGGTGCTGCTCTGCGAGCCGCCGCACCGGCTGGTGCTGCGGGCCGGGCTCTGGCCGGCCGGTGAGGCGATCGTGACCTTCACTCTCGAACCGGTGGGCGAGGGCGCCACCCGGGTGCGGATCGGGGAGGAGTTCGCGGCGGGCCCGCTGCGCTGGGCGCGTAACAAGGTCAACGATCTGGTGCTGCATCTGCGCAACCGGGAGACCCTGGCCCGGCTCTCCGACATCGCGACCCGTCAGAAGGACCGGCGGTGACCCAGTCCGTGGTCGTCACGGGGGCGAGCGCGGGGGTGGGCCGGGCGGTCGCCCGCGCGTACGCGCAACGGGGTGCCCGGGTCGCGCTGATCGCCCGCGGTGAGGCGGGCCTGGCCGCCGCGGAACGGGACTGTCGTACGCGGGGGGCCGTCGACGTCCGCGCCTACCGGGTCGACGTGGCCGACGCCGGCGCGGTGCAGCAGGCCGCGGACGACGTGGTGCACCACTGGGGCACCATCGACGCCTGGGTCAACAACGCCATGGTCTCCGTCTTCGCTCCGGCGTGGGAGATCACCGCCCCCGAGTTCCGCCGGGTCACCGAGGTCAACTACCTGGGCACCGTGCACGGCACGCTCGCGGCGCTGCGCCACATGCGGGCGCACGGGCGGGGCGCGATCGTGCAGGTCGGGTCGGCGTTGGCCTATCGCGGCATTCCGCTGCAGTCGGCGTACTGCGCGTCGAAGCACGCCATTCAGGGCTTCAACGACTCACTGCGGGCGGAGCTGCTGCACGACTGCCCGGCGGTGTCACTGTCGATGGTTCAACTGCCCGCGCTGAACACTCCGCAGTTCTCCTGGGTGCGCACCCGCCTCCCGCGGCATCCGCAGCCGGTGCCGCCGATCTTCGCGCCGGAGGTCGCCGCCCGCGCGGTGCTGTGGGCCGCCGACCGCGGGGTGCGGGAGTTGAACGTGGGCGGGCCGACGTGGCAGGCCCGGCTCGGCGACATGTTCCTGCCGGGCCTGCTGGACCGCAAGCTGGCGCGCGACGGCTACGACAGCCAGCAGACCGAGACGCCGATCGACCGGGCGACCTGGCGGGACAACCTCGACCGTCCCGGCGACGACGAGCAGGATCACGGCGCCGACGGCATCTTCACCGACCAGGCCCGGCACCGGTCCGCCGCGCTCTGGGTGGACGTCCACAAGCGGGCTCTCTCCGGGCTGGCGCTGGCCGGGTTGACGCTCGCGCTCGCGGGTCTGGCCCGGCGCCGCCGCTGAGCCGCCGGAACGACCAGCGCCATCGATCGTTTCGAGAGTGGGCGAGCCCCCCGGCGCAACCCCCGATCGGGGAGCCTTTACGAGACCGATACGGCAAGTGGCTACCCTCTCAGGGAATCCCTGTCGGCAAACTGAGGATGTCCGTCATGATCGAACCCGTGCAGCTGCCCGCTCCGTGGCGGGACGCACGACTGACCGTCGTGGTGCCCACCTACAACGAGGCGGGGAACCTCCCGGTCCTGGTCGAGCGGCTCCTTGCGCTGCCGCTGCCGGGCCTGCGCATCCTCGTCGCGGACGACAACTCGCCGGACGGCACGGGTGAGGTGGCGGACAAGCTCGCCGTCGAGCACCCGGACCGCGTCGAGGTGCTGCACCGGCCGGGCAAGGAGGGCCTGGGGCGGGCGTACGTCGACGGGATCGGTCGCGCCCTCGACGGTGGCGCGGAGTACGTGGCGCAGATGGACGCGGACCTGTCGCACCCGCCGGCGGCGCTGCCCGGGATGCTCGGCGCGCTCCTGGCGACGCAGGCCGGCGTGGTGATCGGCTCCCGGTACGTGCCCGGTGGCGAGCTGGACGAGAACTGGCCGTTCTACCGTCGCGCGCTCAGCGGCTGGGCGAACCTCTACGTGCACACGCTGCTGCGGGTCCGGATCCGCGACCTCACGGCCGGCTTCAAGATCTGGCGCGCGGACGCGCTGCGCGACATCGGGCTCGAGCGGGTGCAGTCCAACGGTTACAGCTTCCAGGTGGAGATGCACTACCTCGCCACCAAGCTCGGCCACACCATCCTCGAGGTGCCGATCCGGTTCGAGGAGCGCCGCGAGGGCGCCTCGAAGATGACCACCGCCACGAAGATCGAGAGCGCGCTCATGCCCTTCAAGCTGCGCAGCAAGCACCGTAACGTCGAACGCTGAAGCCGCTTCGCGGCCGTTCGTCCGGGTTGGGCGGCTTCCAGCCCACCCGGACCGGCCCGGGCCGGGCCGGGCCCGCCGTCACGAAGCGTGCCAGAACTCTCCGTAACGGCCGCTCCGGCGGGGCGCCCCTCCCATTTCTCCTCGGCCTCGGGGCGATCACCCTCAGTGAGGCAGGTGCCGAGGAGAGCGCAGCGGAGGCGGCACCGAGCAGGGCACATCGGGCAGATACCGAGCGGGGCGCCGGCTCCTGCGAACGGGTCAGCTGTAGATGGCGCGTTGGGCCGTACCGATGGCGGCGGCGTAGAGGCTGCCGGTCAGGGCGCGGTCGCGGGCCAGGGCGGCCCGGGCGGCGTTCGCCCCGGGAGCGCCGTGCACCCCGCCGCCGGGATGCGCCGACGCGCTGGCCAGGAAGAGCCGGTCCACCGGGGTGTCCGCTCGACCGAGGCCGGGGACCGGGCGCAGGAAGAGCTGCTGGTACGCGGCTGAGGTGCCGCCGCCCACCGCCCCGCCGATGAGGTTCGCGTCGCCCTTCTCCAGGTCGGCCGGGCCGGCCACGTGCCGCCCGACGATCAGGCTCCGGAACCCCGGCGCGGCGTCCTCCAGCACCTGCTCCATCCGCTCGACGTGCCCGGCGATCTCGTCGGCCCGCCAGATCCGCCGGAACGGCAGATGGGTGTACGACCAGAGCGACTCGGTGCCCGGCGGCGAGTGACTCGGATCCGCCACGCTCATCTGGCCCGCCAGCAGGAACGGCCGCTGCGGCAGCTCCCTGCGGGCCAGCTCCGCGGCGTAGCTGGTCAGGCCGTTCAGGTCGGCGTTGAGGTGCACGGTCCCGGCGGTGGCCACCGCCGGATTGGTCCACGGCACGGGTGCGCTGAGCGCCCAGTCCACCTTCAGCGTGGAGCCGTCCCAGCGGAAGTGCGACAGGTCCTCCACCAGCCTCGTCGGCAACGCCGCCGCGCCGACCAGGTCGAGGTAGAGCGCCGGGGCCGGCACATCGGCGAGCACCGCACGCCGGGCCCGCCACAGCGCGCCGCCGACCGTGCGTACCCCCATGGCCCGCCCCCGCGCGGTCAGCACCCGATCCACCCGCGCTCCGTAGAGGATCCGTCCACCACGCTCGGTCAGCCGGGCCACCAGCGCGTCGGTGATCTTCTGCGACCCGCCCTCCGCCACCGGCCAGCCGACCTGCTGCCCGAGCATGGCGAGCAGCCAGCCGTACACGCCGGAGCCGGCCTCCTCGGGCGACAGGTCGGTGTGCAGGGTGCAGCCGGCCAGCAGCGCGGGCCCGCCCTCACCGTCGAACAGCTCGTCGGCGAGCTTGCGGATCGGCACGACCAGCCGTCGGGCCAGCCGCAGCACGCCGGAGACCCGCATCCGGCTCAGCAGGGCCAGCCCACCACGCACCGGTGGGAACGGCGTGGTGATCGTCTCCATCATCGGCTCGGCGACGTCGATCCAGTCGTCGTACGCGGTCAACCACCGCTCGCCGTCGCCGGGCGCGAACGACTCCAGCGAGGCCGCCGTGACGTCGGGATTCCGGTTGAGCACCGCGGCCCGGCCGTCGGGCAGCAGGTGAGCCAGCACGTCCGGGGAGTGCCGCCAGCTGAGTCCGTACCGGGCCAGGTCGAGCCGGCGCAGCACCGGCGAGGCGTACCCGAGGGGGTAGAACGCGCTGTACAGGTCGCTGAGGTAGCCGGGGGCCGTCACCTCGGCCGACCGGACCGCGCCGCCCGGCACGCCGTTCGCCTCCAGGACGACCACGTCCCAGCCGGCGTCCGCCAGTATGTTGGCGGCGACCAGCCCGTTGTGGCCGGCCCCGACAACGACGGCGTCCGCGCTCTCCGCGCCGGTGGGACTCATCGGATCCGCCTACCCTGCCTGGAACCGTGCGAAACGCGTTTGCCTCGGCGGGACCGGGGCATGCAGCGCCGCATGTACACGGTTGCGCAGCTGATAGGTGGGGTCTGGGGCGCCGGCGGCGACGAGGGTGAGCTGGTCGTGCACGACCCGGCCGACGGCTCGCCGGTCAGCTCGGCTCCGGTCGCGACGGCGGACGTGATCGGCAAGGCGGTCGACGCGGCCCGCGAGACGGAGCCGGAGTGGGCGTCGACTCCGCCGGCGGAGCGGGCGGCGGCGCTGCACCGGGCGGCGGACGCGGTGGAGGCGATCACCGACGAGCTCGCGGCGGCGGTCACCGCCGAGATGGGCAAGCCCCTGGCGGACGCGCGCGGCGGTGTCGAGGCGGGCATCGGCACGCTGCGACAGTACGCGGAGCTGGCCCCGGTACGTGGCGGGCGCACCCTGCACGGCGGCCACCACGCGATCGACTTCATGGTGCCGCAACCGCACGGGGTGGTCGCCGTCATCACCCCCTGGAACGACCCGGTGGCGGTCTCCTGCGGCCTGCTCGGCGCGGCACTGGTCACCGGCAACGTGGTGCTCTACAAGCCGAGCGAACGTACGCCGGCCACCGGATGGCTGCTGGCGAAGGCGCTGGACGAGGCCCTGCCGCCCGGGGTGCTCTCGCTGCTCACCGGTGGCGCGGAGACCGGGGCGACGCTCGCGGCGCAGCCGGTGGACGTGGTGGCGCACGTCGGCTCGACCGCCGCCGGTCGGGCGATCGCCGCGGCCGCGGCGCGCACCGGCGCGAAGGCGCTGCTGGAGAACGGCGGCAGCGACCCGCTCATCGTGGACGGCGACGTCGACCCCGTCTGGGCCGCCCGGGAAGCCGCCCTGGGCGCGTTCGCCAACGCCGGCCAGATCTGTGTCGCCGCCGAGCGGATCTACGCCCACCGCGATGTGGCCGAGGATTTCGTGGCCGCGCTCGTGGAGCGCGCCACCCAGCTGCGGACGGGGCCCGGCCGGGATCCGGCGACCGAGCTCGGCCCGCTGGTCGACCGCCGGCACCGCGACCACGTGCACGGCCAGGTCACCGCGGCGGCGGCGCAGGGCGCGCGGGTCCTCACCGGCGGCACGCTCCCCACCGGCCCGGGGGCGTTCTACCCGGCCACGGTGGTCGCCGACTGCCGTCACGACATGCCGCTGGTGCGCGACGAGACGTTCGGGCCGGTCGCTCCGGTCGTGGTGGTGGACTCCTTCACCGAGGCGCTGCGGTGCGCGGCCGACTCGCCGTACGGGCTGGCCGCGACGGTGCTCACCGGTTCGATGAGTCACGCCCATCGGGCCTGGCGTGAGCTGCCCGTCGGCACCGTGAAGGTCAACGCCGTGTTCGGCGGCGCGCCCGGTGGGGCCGCGCATCCGCGGCGGGCCAGCGGCCAGGGCTTCGGGTACGGGCCGGAGCTGTTGGACGAGTTCTCCGCGATGAAGGCCGTGCACATCGAGGCGCCGGGCGGCGGCCACTGGTGACGTACGCGACGGGTGGCCGTCCGTGATCGGACGGCCACCCGTCAGGGTACGAACCGGATCAGCGACCCCGCGCCTGGGTCGTCTTCCGGTTGTTGGCCTTCTGGATCGCCTTGACCAGCTCGGGCTTGTTCATCCGCGACCGGCCCGGCACGTCCAGCTTGCGGGCGACCTTCATCAGGTGGTCCTTGGTCGCGTTCGCGTCCACCCCGCCCGCCGTGGGCGCGCGGCGCTCCGGACCTCCGCCGGCCGCCTGCCGGTCGCTCGGACCCTTGCGGCCCTTCGACTCCCAGTGGTCGCCGACCTTCTCGAACTGGTTCTTCACCGAGGCGAACGCGGTCCGGTGGGCCCGCTCCCCCTCGCCGTACGTCTCCACGGCCGAGTCGTGCGTCTTCTCCCAGGTGCGCTGGGCCTTCGCCGGGGAGCGCCGCAGCGTGCTGGGCAGTACCTCGCGCCCGGGCATCTCGTCCTCCTCCGCGTCGATGGGTGAAATTGCTCTGCCTTCGACCGTTCCCCCGAGCCGGTGCCGCAAACCGCCGCCGGCCGCCGGGGCCCGGCCCGGTTTGCCGACATTCGGCCCTGGGTACCGAACGCGTGCGGAAGGGCCTCTTTCCGGACCGAATCCGCTGTAAAGGGGCTCTTCCCCCACGCCTCGGGCAGGGAGCGGAAGATGACGACGACGGACCACAGCGCCCCGGCCTCCGGTCGACCCGGCCTGCGCCTGCCCCGACGGGTACGCCAGCTGAGCTGGCGGACCTGGTCCGGGGTGCTGGTCCGCAGCGTGCAGAACTTCGTACGCGACAACTGCACCGACTGGGCCGCCGCCCTCACCTACTACGGCGTGCTGGCGCTCTTCCCGTCCGCCATCGTGGTGGTCGCCCTCGTCGGTCTGGTCTCCGACGGCGAACAGACCGTGGACACCGTGCTGGAGCTGGCCCGCCAGGTGGGCGCCGGCTCGGTGGTGGGGAACGAGAGCTTCGTCGGCGTGGTCCGGACCGTCGTCGAGCAGGAGAGCTCGGCGAGCGTGCTGCTGAGCTTCGGTCTGCTCGGTGCGCTCTGGTCGGCGTCCGGTTTCATCGGCGCCTTCACCCGCGCCTCGAACGCCATCTACGGGGTGGCGGAGGGGCGCCCGTTCTGGAAGCTGCGGCCGTTGCAGATCGGGCTGGCGGGGCTCTCGCTGGTGCTGCTCGCGGCGGTGGCCACCGGACTCATCGTCAGCGGCCCGGTCGCCGACGGGGTCGGTGACCTGCTCGGCGCCGGTGGACTGGCCCGGACGGTGTGGAGCGTGGGGCGGTGGCCGGTGCTCGCCCTGATCATGATGGGGCTGTTGTCGCTGCTGTTCTGGATCGCCCCGAACGTACGCCAGCCCCGGTTCCGCTGGCTCACTCCAGGTGGCGCGGTGGCGTTGACGGCCTGGGCGGTCGCCTCCTTCGGCTTCGGCGTCTACGTGGCGAACTTCGGCTCGTACGACGCCACGTACGGCAGCCTCGGCGCGGTCATCGCCTTCCTGGTCTGGCTCTACCTGTCGAACTCGGCGCTGATGCTGGGCGTGCAGATCAACGCGGAGTTGCAGCGGGGCCGGCGGTTGCAGGCCGGCGAGGAGGAGCCCGAGGAGCCGTTGCTGCCGCCGCGGGCGCCGGCCGGTTCGTGACCGCCTGCCGGTTTGACGCCGGTGCCCTCGGGTAGCGCAGAAGGCATGGAGCGTGGCAACAGCAAGCACGGACCGAGGATCGACGAGCAGATGAGCCAGGAGGTCAGCGGCCTCGTGCAGGGGCCGGGGACGGGCGGCTCCCGGGTCGACGAGTCCCGGGTGCCGGAGCCTGCGGGCGAGGACCAGCCGGAGGCGACCACCGCACCCGCCGGCGAGTTGCGCAGCGGAGCGCCCAAGGGCATGAGCTCGCAGGACGTCGAACGGCGCAGCCGGTTCGGCCGGTTCATCACGATGAGCGCGCTGCCCGGCGACCGGGAGACGCTGGTCGCGAACGCCCGGGACAACGACGCGCCGGACGACATCATCGCCGCGTTGCAGACCCTTCCCGAGGGCATCCGCTACCAGACGATCTCCGAGGTCTGGGCCGCGCTCGGCAACAAGAACGAGACGACGCGCTGGTGACCGGGGTCCTGCCCCGGCTCCGGCGACAGTTCCGTCGACAGTGAGGAGGACCTGATGAGTGGCGTTACCGAACACGTGGACGTCTCCGTCCCGGTACGGACCGCATACGACCAGTGGACCCAGTTCGAGGAGTTCCCCCACTTCATGGAGGGGGTGCAGCAGGTCCGGCAGCTCTCGGAGACGATGACCCACTGGACGGTGGAGATCGCCGGGGTGAAGCGCGAGTTCGACGCCGAGATCACCGAGCAGCTCCCCGACGAGCGGGTCGCCTGGCGATCCACGAGCGGTACGCAGCAGGCCGGTGTGGTGACCTTCCACCGGCTGGACGCGGAGAACACCCGGGTGACCCTGCAGCTGGAGTTCGAGCCGCGCGGCGTGGTGGAGCAGGCCGGCGACAAGATGGGCATCGTCGACCGGCGTGCCAAGGGCGATCTGGAGCGGTTCAAGCACTTCATCGAGCGGCGCGGGCAGGAGACCGGCGCCTGGCGCGGCAAGGTCGACCGCCCCCAGCCGTGACCCCCGTTCACCCCCGAGAGACACGAACGTACGACGGCCGCCGGGACCGACCCGGCGGCCGTCGTAGGTTCGCGCCCAACACCCGGTTCGCGCTCAGCACTCTGTTTGCGCTCAGCCCGCCCGGGTACGGCGATGACATGACGGACAAGAAGAAGGTGTGGCGCAACGAGGAGCGGACTTCCGTGGAGGAGGTGAGCCGGGCCGTCGCGGGCTCCTCGATCGACGGGCAGGGCGACGACGTCACCGCCAACGACGCGGGCGAGGAGTCGGCGTTCGGGCACGGGCCGGAGGCGGTCGACCGGGACGGTCAGGCCGCCGGCGCCGGCCGGGAACCGACAGATCCCGACCGGGCCTACCGCCCTTCGACCACCGGACGCACCGGCCCGGACACCCTCTGACGACACCGCGCCCGGCCCGCCGTCGACGTCGGCGGGCCGGTCCGTCCGGCGCGTCCGGCGACCCGGACGGCACCGGCGCGCGGGTCGGCCGTGCTCACCCGGCGACGGGCCGGCGGGACGCCGCCGCGTGCAGGGCGATCAACGCCACGGCCAGGGCCAGCAGCGCCGACCCGAGGGCCTGCACCGAGGTGTTCGAGATGAGCAGGCCGATCCCGGCCGGCACCACCGCCGCGCCCAGCGCGGAGGTGCCGACCTGCAACCCGATGGTCCGCTCCGCGTGTGCCGCGCCGACCCGGTCGGCGGTGGTGAGGGTGAGCAGCGGGAAGACCGGCGCGGCGGCGAAGCCGACCACCACCAGCCCGACCACCGCCACCCAGGCCGGCGCGGGCAGCGCGATCAGCGCGGCACCCGCCGCCATGCCCAGCAGGCTGCCGCGCAGGACCCCGGCCGCTCCGAGCCGCTCGGCGGTCACCCCCTGCACCACCCGCCCCAGGAAGAGGCTCCCCCAGTAGGCCGACACGCAGAGACCGGCGACCCCGTCGGAAAGCCCGCGCCCCGAGGTGAGCAGCAGGAACGCCCAGAGCCCGGCGGAGACCTCGACCGCCACGTACACGGCGAACGCGAGCGCACCCAGCCAGACGGCGGGCAGCCGCAGCGTCTCGCGTACCGGGACGGGGCGGACCGGCGCGGCGGGTTCGGCCACGACGCCGACCGAGCCGGCGGGCCCCGACACCGCGTCGCCGACCGCCGCCACCGGGGTGTCCGCGGCGTCCGGGGCGTCCGCGGCGGGAACGCGCTGCCGCCAGGCCCGCACGCTCAGCACGAACGCGGTGGCCAGGGCGAGCTCCGCCGCAGCCACGATGCCGTACCCCCAGCGCCAGCTCTGCCCGGCGCCGAGCGCGCCCGTCATGATCAGCGGCCCGATGGCGACGCCGAGCCCGAAGAAGGCGTGCAGCCAGTTCATGTGCCGGGCCCCGAGCGCACCGGCGGCGTACGCGTTGAGCCCCGAGTCGATCGCACCGGAGCCGAGCCCCAGCACCACCGCGCTCCCGATCACCATGGCCAGGCCCGGACTGACCGTGTAGCCGGTCAACGCCAGGGCGGCCAGGATCGTGCTGCCGGCGAGCAACCAGCCCACGCCGAGCCGGGCCAGCGTGAAGCCGGCCAGCACGCTGGAGGTCAGATACCCCGCCGTGCTGGCGGTGAGCACCAAGCCCACCGCCTCCGTGGGCACGCGGAAGTCGGCCGAGATAGATGGCCAGCCGACGCCGATCAGGCCGTCGGGCAGGCCGAGGCTGACGAAGGCGAGGTACGCCAGCAGGAGCAGGGCGGCCCGGGGCCGCGCGGGGGTGGCAGACACGGAGGCACATCCTGCCTTCCCGCGCCCCCGTTGAGCCGTACCGGGTCCCCGCCCGGCGGGTCGCTCCGCCGGATGGTCCGAAAAACGGACAGCTCATCCAGAATCGGCCGAACGGGGGACGGCAATGCCGTCGTATCGCGTAAGACTTTCCGGATGCCACAAAGCTCCGGAATCCTCAGCACGCGTCAGCGCCGCCTGGCCTGGCTCGGCTTCCTGCTCGCCGCCCTCCAGGCCCCCGTCTCCGCCCGGCTCGTCTCCGACGACTCGTGGTTGTTCAGCCTCTGCGTCGCGCTGATGGTGGCCACCGTGCTCCTCGCCGACGACGCCCGCCGGCGGACCGCCGACGCCCGCGCGAACGACTAGTCACCGGCACCCGGACGCGCCTCGTGTCCGGGCAGGCCACGGGTTCGCCGCCGCTCCTTCATCTCCGCCTCGCGGAGGTGGCGCCGACCACCGACCAGCTGCTCGCGGGCGTACCGGTCAAGCTCCCGGAAGAGCGTGTAGTAGCCGTCGTCGAAGTCCTCGACGATCTGGAAGGTCCAGCGTCCGGCTATGACGTTGCGCCCCAGCAGCTGCGTACGGATCCGTTCGGCGGTCTCCGGATGCCCGGCGTCGCGGAACATCCGCACCGCGTCGTCGAGCATCAGGTCGGCGTGCCCGATCAGCTGGTGCAGCGAGTAGAGGTGACCGCGTGCCCGTTCCACGCACTCCAGCGCCTCGCTGAGCTTGCCCAGCGCCGCCACCGTGCCGTCGCCGACTCCTGCCGGCCGCTGGTGCGCCTCGTCGGGTCCGTCCTGCTGCGCCATCGTGCCTCCGTGCTCCTGTCCGTGCGGACGGTTCCGCTCGGCCGAGGCGGGCCGGGCTCGCCCCCGCCCCGTGGCCGGCTTCACACCACCGGGGGAGGTAGCGCTCCGCCGGCGAGTGGCCTCGGTTAGCGTCGTTCCCCATGCGTGTGCCGTTCAACCGGGTCGCCCCCCGTGCCGTCGACTCGGCACGGTCCGCCCTCGCCGCCCTCGCCGACGCAGTCGGCGACGGTCTCGCCGTCAGCACCGAACGCCCAGGGCTGCACGCCCTGCTCGACCAGCACGCCGCCGCCGTACGCGACGCGCTCGGCGGTGACCTCCGTCCGTTGAACGTGGCGGTGCTCGCCGGCTACCTGGAGGGGCTGCTCACGGCGGCGTCGGAGCGCGGCTGGCAGCCCGTGGTCGGCCCGATCGACTGGTCCGATCCGGACTGGCTGCGCATCCGGCTGCTCGCGGTCCACGCGCTGGCCCGCTCCCTCGATCCGGCCTGAGGCACCGACCAGCCCGAACTGTCGTGCCACGACGACTTCGCCCGTCGGGCGCCGACCTCGCCCGACAGGGATCGCCGCGACGCACCGCACATGATCGGAAACTGCGGAGCCGGTCCTCGGGCTAGGCTGCGGGCATGCCAGGAACGGTCGGGCGGGTCCCCACACCGTCGGCGCCGCTGTCCGGGTCACCCGTCCGGGCCGACGCGGCGGCCGCCGTCCTGGCGTACGACTGGGCCGGCACGGCGCTCGGTCCGCGCCACTGCTGGGATCCCGCGGTGCGGGCGGTCGTCGACCTCGTCCTCGCCTCCCCGGTGCCGATGGCCCTCGCCTACGGCGAAGACCTCCTCCTGATCTACAACGACGGCTACGCCGAGCTGATCGGTGAGCACCACCCGGCGGCTGTGGGGCGCCCCGCCGCCGAGGTGTTCCACGAGCTGTGGCGCCTGCCGGGCGTCGGGAATGTGATCGAACGCGTCTACCGCGACGGCGGGACGTTCCTGGAGAAGGAGAGCACGCTCCAGCTGGTCCGCGACCGCAGCGGCGTGGTCGAGCAGGCCGTCTTCACCTGCGGGTACTCGCCGGTGCGCGACGGGGGCGGGCGGGTCGTGGCGGTGCTCGCCGTGGCGGCCGAGACCACCCACGTCACCCAGCAGCTGCAGAGCCTCAGCGAGGTCGCCGCCGCGCTGGCCGGCACGCTGACCCTGGACGACGTCGCCCGGGTCGCCCTGCGTTACGCGATCACCACGTTCGACGCCGACCGGGTCGCGTTCGGGGTGGACGAGGGGGGCGGCGGCTGGCGGATGGTCCGCCGGATCCGGGGCGAGCTGATCGACGAGGCTGACGAGCGGCTCCCCCCGCTGTGGCGGCGTACCCCCGCCGACTGGCCGGACCCGCTGGTGCAGGCGGCCCGGACGGGCAATCCGCTGATCACGAGCGCCGGTCAGCCGCTGCGCGAGACCGCCGTGGACCGGCACGACCAGAAGATCGTCTCGCTCGCCGCGGCGCCGCTGCACGCGTCGGTCGTCCGCGGTGGGCTCTCCGTCGGCCACCAGGCCGCACGCACCTGGTCCGCCGCCGAGCGCGCGCTGCTCGCCGCGTCGGCGGAGCTCATCGGGCAGGCGGCCGAACGGGCTCGGCGGTTCGAGACCCAGCACGGCACCGCCCAACTACTGCAACGCAGCATGCTGCCCGAGCACCTGCCGGACCTGCCCCGGCTGCGCATCGCGGCCCGCTACGACCCGGGGGTGGACGGCAACGCGGCCGGCGGCGACTTCTACGACGCCTTCCTGCTGCCCACCGGCGAGCTGGGGGTCGTGCTCGGCGACGTGGCCGGGCACGACGTGCGGGCCGCGGCCCGGATGGGTCAGGTACGCGCGGCGCTGCGGGCGCTGGCCCTGACCGATCCGCGTCCGGACGCCGTCCTGGCCGGCCTGGACCGGCTCGTCGCCAGCCTGGGCACCGAGGCCGGCACGCCCGAACTCTTCGTCACCGTGATCTTCGGGGTCATCGACGCCGAACGGCAGGAGTTGACCCTGGCCAGCGCGGGGCACCCGGCCCCGCTGATCCGCCGCTGCGCCCCGGACCAGCGGCCGTACGCCGAGTACGTCGACCTGCCCACCGGCGCGCCGCTCGGGCTCGGTGCCCGACCGGCGGTGACGACTGTCCGGTTCGCGCCCGGGGACACGCTGCTGCTCTTCAGTGACGGGGTGATCGAGCGGCGGCGGCAGAGCCTCAGCGTCGGCCTGGCCACCCTCGCCGACGCGGTGGGCGCGGCCGGCAGCGGCGACCCGCGGGCGCTCTGCGCGGTGGCCAGCGCGGCGGTTCCCGAGGCCACCGAGGACGATGTCGCCGTCCTCGCGGTGGAGCACGCGTTGGTGCCGAGCCGGTCGGCGGCGATGGAGGTGCCGGCGGAGCCGACCGCCCCGAGCCGCGTGCGGCGCTGGTTGACCGCGCAGCTCGGCGAGTGGCGGGTGCCGGAGTCGCTGATCAGCGCGGCGGTGCTCTGCACCAGCGAGTTGACCACCAACGCGCTGCTGCACGCCGGCACCGCCGCCCGGGTGGAGATCGACCTGAGCGCCGAGCGGCTGCTGGTCTCGGTCGCCGACTCGGGCACCCGCGGGGCGGTGACCCGCGCCCAGACCGACACGTTGAGCAGCCGGGGCCGGGGGCTCGGGCTGATCGAGGAGCTGAGCGACGCCTGGGGCACCGACCCGACGGTGCGCGGCTCGACCGTGTGGTTCGAGCTGCTGCTCCCCGCCGACTGACCGAGCCCCGCCGAGTGAACCGAGCCCCGCTGCGCGTCGGCCCCGGCCGCGGCGGGTAGGAGGTCCGCCATGCCTACCGACAATCCCAGCGGCGTCCTCTTCGACGTCGACGGCACCCTGGTCGACACCACCTACCTGCACACGGTGAGCTGGTGGGAGGCGCTGCGCCAGACCGACCAGCCGGTCCCGATGGCCACCGTGCACCGGGCGATCGGGATGGGCTCCGACAAGCTGCTCGACCACCTGCTCGGCCCGGAGCGCGACCGCGACGCCGACGGGCGGCTGCGCGACGCGCACGACACCCTCTACGCCGAGTACTGGGAGCGCCTCACGCCGCTTCCCGGGGCGGCGGACCTGCTGCGGGCGTGCGCCGAACGCGGGTTGCGGGTGGTGCTCGCCACGTCGGCCGCCGAGCACGAGGTCACCGCCCTGCGCCGGGCGCTGGACGCGGACGACGTGATCGCGGCGGTCACCTCGTCGGAAGACGCGGCGCAGAGCAAGCCGGCGCCGGACATCCTGGTCGCCGCGTTGGACCAGTCCGGTCTGCCCGCCGAGCGGGTGGTCTTCGTCGGCGACTCGGTGTGGGACGTCGCCGCCGCCGGCAAGCTGGACATCCCCTGCGTCGGGCTGACCTGCGGCGGAACCAGCCGGGGTGAGCTGGCCGGGGCCGGCGCGGTGGCGGTCTACGACGATCCGGCCGCGCTCCTGGCGACGCTCGACGACTCACCGCTGACCCGCTCGACATGAGAGTCGCTCGGGGCTGAGGCATAGCCGGAGCGCCGGCGGGGCAAGGTCTGTCACCGCCTGCCCGCACCTCGCGGGCGCGCTCGGAGGTGGTGCGGTGGAACCGGTGGACGTGGCGTTCGCGGTGGTGGGTCTCGGTGCCCTGCTCGCCGGTGTCCTCCCCCGGTTGCTGGAACGCCGGCCGCTCTCCATGCCAATCGCGTTCCTCGGGCTCGGCATGGCGGTGTTCGTGCTGCCCATCGGTCTGCCGGTGCCGGACCCGCTGGCCCGTCCCGAACTGGCCACGCACCTCACCGAGGTCGGGGTGATCGTCGCCCTGATGGGCGCCGGGTTGAAGATCGACCGCCCGTTGAGCTGGTCGCGGTGGTCCTCCACCTGGCGGCTGCTGGCCGTCGCGATGCCCCTCTGCATCGTGGCGGTGGCCCTGCTCGGATGGTGGTGGGCGGGGCTGGTGCCGGCGGCCGCGTTGCTGCTGGGCAGCGCGCTCGCGCCCACCGACCCGGTTCTCGCCTCGGACGTCCAGGTGGGCGAGCCGACCGACGCGGAGGACTCGGAGGACGAGGTGCGGTTCGCCCTCACCTCGGAGGCCGGCCTGAACGACGGGCTCGCCTTCCCGTTCGTGTACGCGGCGATCGCCATCGCGGGCACCAGCCTCGCGCCCGGGGACTGGCTGGCCCGGTGGCTCACCGTCGACGTGCTGTGGAAGGTCGGCATCGGGGTCGGCGGCGGGCTGCTCGTCGGCTGGCTGCTGGGCAAGCTCTTCTTCCGCGCCCCGAGGCAGCTGCGGTTGGCCCGGCACGCCGAGGGCTTCCTCGCGCTGGCCGCCACGTTCCTGGCGTACGGGCTGGTGGAGGTGGCCGGTGGCTACGGTTTCCTGGCGGTCTTCGTGGCCGCCCGGGCGATCCGGGCCGCCGAACGGACCCACGAGTACCACGCCGTGCTGCACGACTTCGCCGAACAGATCGAGCGGCTGCTGACCGTCCTGTTGCTGCTGCTCTTCGGCGGCGCGGTGGTGGGCGGGCTGCTCGCCCCGCTCACCGTTCCGGCCGCCGCGGTCGGCCTCGCCCTGGTCTTCGTGTTCCGGCCGCTGTTCGGCTGGCTCTCGCTGCGCGGGGCGCCCGGACGGCCGGCCGAGCACTGGGTGATCGCGTCCTTCGGCATCCGCGGCGTCGGCTCGTTCTACTACCTGGCGTACGCGACCACGAAGGCGGACTTCCCGCAGGCCGACCTGGTCTGGGCCACCGTCGGGCTCGTGGTGATCGTCTCGGTGCTGGTGCACGGCATCGCCGCGACCCCGATCATGCAGCTGCTGGACCGCGCCGACGAACGGAGCCGCGACCCGGAGTCGGAGCGCACGGCCGAACCCACGGCGAGCGCCGCCCCGGCTTGAGTCGGAGCGGCTGCGACCGGCGCTCGGCCGGGGGCATGAACCGGCGGCAGCCGGGGTATTGGCACACCTGTTCGAGGGAAGGTGGAATCATGACGGACCGCAGCAGCGCCGAGGTCAACCCGCAGGGCGCGATCAAGGACCCCGACGAGTGGGTCACCGGGGCGGAGCCGCCCACGGCGGCGCAGGAGTCCTACCTGGCCACGCTCGCCCGGGAGGCGGACGCGGAGGTCCCCGAGGGGCTCACCAAGGCGGAGGCCTCCAAGCAAATCGACGAGCTCCAGGAGGAGACCGGCCGAGGCCAGTGACGCCGGCGAGGCCGCCGGATCGGGTCAATCGGCCTCGGGCCCCGAGCGGCCTCGGGTCCCGACCGGCAGATCGGCCGTACGTTCGCGACCCGCGCCGACGGATCGGCCGTTCGTGGCGTGACCCGCACCGGCGGCCGCAACCATCGTGGTGAGCCCGATACCGCAGAGGCATAGATATGCCTGTGAGGTATCAGCCGCGCGACGGCCAGCCAGTGCCTCGCCGCGCCGCACACCGGCCCGCGCCGCGCTTCCGTCGGCACCCGGCAGGACCGGCGGCGCGCTTCGCCCGACCGACACCGTGCTTCGCCCGACACTGGCAGGTCGGCACCTGGCCGGGGCGGGGTGGGGCCGCTCAGCGCGGCGGGAGCCGGTGCAGCTCGACCCGGTCGAGCCGCCCCGCCGCGACCCGGGCGGAGAGGTAGGTGGCGTACGGCTGAGTCCGCCGGTCGGTCGGCGAGCCGGGGTTGAGCAGCCGCAGCCCGCCCGGGGCGACGGTGTCCCAGGGGATGTGGGAGTGCCCGAAGACCAGCAGGTCGGTGTCCGGGAAGCGGGCGGCGCAGCGCTCCTCCCGGCGGGCCCGCGGTCCCGTCTCGTGCACGACGGCGACCCGCAGCCCGTCGAGCTCCACCCGGGCGATCTCGGGCAGCCGGGCTCGCAGCGCCGGCCCGTCGTTGTTGCCGTACACGCCGATCAGGCGGCGGGACCGGGCCTGCACCGCGTCCAGCAGCAATTCGTCGATCCAGTCGCCCGCGTGCAGCACCACGTCGGCCTTCTCGATCGCCGTCCAGAGCGGCACGGGCAGGTCCCGCGCCCGCTTCGGCACGTGGGTGTCCGCGGTGATGACCAGGCGCACCCGCCCATTCTCGTCGACCGGGACCGGCGGCGCCTGGCGTCACCGGCCGGCGCGCGGCGTTACCGGGCGGCGGGGGCGGGAAATGGTGGGTCCTACGAGGGAGGGACTCATGACCAGTGCTTCGGGACCGAACGCCGGCTGGCGATCCGCCATGCCGGGCGGTGGCCTGCTCCCGTCCGGCCTGGCGGGTCGGACGACGCCGCCCGGCGACGGGCACGGCCCGGAGACCGGGCCGCCGACCGTGACGATCGGCTCGTATCCGGACTACTCGACCGCCCAACGGGTGGTGGACTACCTGGCGGACAACCGGTTCCCGGTGGAGCACACGGCCATCGTCGGCACGAACCTCACCCTGGTGGAGACGGTTCTCGGCCGGATGGACACGGGACGCGCGGCCCTGATCGGCGCGGGCACCGGCGCCTGGTTCGGGCTCTTCATCGGCCTGCTCTTCGGCATCTTCACGGTCGGCAACTGGCTCGGCGTGATCGTGGTCGGGCTCGTGGTCGGCGCGATCTGGGGGGCGATCTTCGGCGCGGTGGCGCACGCGATGACCGGCGGGCAACGGGACTTCACCTCGGCGAGTTCGCTGCGCGCCGGCCAGTACGCGGTCATCGTCGACGCGACCCTGGCCGACCAGGCCCGGCAGCTGCTCGGCCGGCTGAACCTCGGCACGTCCGCGCCCGCACCCACGCCCGAGACCCGCTGATCGCGGCTACGTCGGATCCCGCCGCGCGAAGCAGGTCGAGGCGGCGGGACCGGCGGGTCCGGTTGAGGGCAGCGGGCTACCCGCCGGCCAGGTCCGACCGGTACTGGCGGATCCACGCCTCGACGTCGGACTTTCGCCACACCTTGCCCATGGCGAGCACGGCGACCGGCTCCGGGAAGTTTCGTTGATTGGCGATCACGGATGCGCGCTGCCGGGACACGTTCCCCAGCATCTCCCGAATCTCGGACACGCCCACCAGGTCCATACGTTGACGATGGCAGCGGCCAGGCATCACGACGGCGACAACTACGCAGACTATTGACACTGACAACGCTCAGCGACACCATGGAGGGATGGAACAACCGCAACGCCACCCGGCGCGACTCGACCCTCACCGGCCGCACCTGCCGCGGCGCCCGTCGTGGCGCTGCCGGGTGTGCCCGGATCTGGACTGGCCGTGCCCGTCCGCCCGGTTGTTGCTGGCCGTCGAGTACCGGCGCAATCTCGCGGGGCTCGCGGTCTACATGGGCCAGCAAATGGCCACCGCCCTGGAGGATCTCGGACGGCTCGACTCGGGCGGCCCGCCGGACGGGAACGCCCTGTACGAACGGTTCATCACGTGGATTCAGCGCAAGCGAGAGCTACCCCTCAGCTAGCGGGCCGGGCTGACGCGAGAGCGAGACCCCAGACCGCCAGGTCAGCCGTGGTACGCCAGCTCGCCGGCGGTCAGCGCCACGTCGACCCGGTTCTCCTGCGGGGCGAGCGGGCAGGCCCAGCGGTCGTCGTAGGCGCAGGACGGGTTGTAGAGGTAGTTGGCGTCGAGCCGGACCCGGTCGCCGGGCAGGAGGGTCAGACCCCGCCCGAAGGTGCCCTTGACCGTGTCGGTCAGGTAGCGACCACCGCCGTAGCTCTCCCGGCCGCAGGTGGCGTCGCGTACGGGCACGAAGAGACCGCCTCCGTACGCCATGATCCACCAGAGTGTGAGCGGGCCCCACGGCGTCTCGGCGACGGCGACCCGCCGGTAACGGATCACCCCGTCCGGCCCGCCGGTGTCGATCTCGGTCTCCCCCTCGGCGGGCCGCAGCGGTGCCTCCACGACCGCGGCGGGGTTCGGCGGGTGGTATCGCAGCCCGGTGAAGGCGGCGCGGTCCTCCGGCGGGATCGGGGTCTGCGGGTGGTCGGCGAAGAGCCGGTCACGTTCCGCGCGGAATCCGGCCAGGTCGAGGTCGGAGAGGTAGAGCTGGGCGATCCGTTCCCGCCAGTCGAGCAGTTCGAGGTCGTTCACCCGACGAGCCTAGTCCGCGCGGGCGGCGCGTCGAGCGGACCGACCGACACCGGTCAGCCGGGCCACTCCCCCGTTGCGCCGGCCGGCCACCGGTCGGTGGCGAGGCGGGCGTGCATGTGTTCGTCGTGCCGGCGGCCGTCGCCGTACTGGTAGGACTCCCGCAGCGTGCCCTCGACGCGGTAGCCGGCGCGTTCGGCGACGCGGCAGGAGGCCGGGTTTGCGGTGGCGTGGCAGAGCTGGATGCGGTGCAGGGCCAGCTGTTCGAAGCCCCAGCGGGTGAGCAGTTCGACGGCGCGGGAGGCGACGCCGCGACCGCGCGCCGCCGGTACGACCCAGTAGCCGATCTCGGCGTCCGCGGCGTGGATGTCGTGCAGCGACACCGAGCCGAGCAGGCTCCCGTCGACGTCGTCGGCGACCGCCAACGAGACGTGGTCGCCGGCCGACCAGTCGGCGCGGCGGCGCAGCCACCTGCGGGTCGACTCCTCGTCCACCGGCCCGCCCTGCGGGTTCCATCGGGCGATGTCCGGATCGCGCAGCGCCGCCTCGACGGCCGGCGCGTCGGCTTCGAGCCAGGGGCGAAGCACCAGGCCGGGGACGGTCATCCGCTGATCCACGTGAAGAGTCTGTCACGCCTGGACGGCACCCGGCCGCGCGGTTTCGTTAAAACCTGCACCACCCCGCTGACGCCTGCCCTCTGCCATGGGGTGATCCAGCAGACAACAAGATTGTTTAATTTTTAAGTAGTGCTAGAGTGATTGGCGTGACCGAGGGCCTGGACAGCAGCCGACTCGCCGCCTGGCGGGCGTACATCGAGGCCAGCCAGCGACTGTTCACGCAGATCGAAGAGGACCTGCGCACCGACAGCGACCTGAGCTTCGCCGACTACCACGTGCTGGTGCTGCTCTCCGAGGCGCCCGGCCAGCGGCTGCGGATGGGCGAGCTGGCCGGCCGGCTGGTCTTCTCCGCCAGCCGGCTGACCTACCAGATCTCGTCCATGCAGCGCCGGGGGCTGGTCAGCCGGGAGCCCTGCCCGGAGGACCGTCGCGGCAGCCAGGCGGTGCTCACCGCCACCGGGCTGCTCACCCTGCGGGAGGCCGCACCCCACCACCTGGTCTCGGTGCGTACCCGCCTCATGGACGACCTCGACGACGACGAGGTCGCCTGCCTCACCCGGATCTTCGAGCGCCTCGGTGACCGCCTGCGGGCGGCCCGGGACGGCTCGACCGACCACGCCACGAACTAGGAGCCCCCGATGCCCGCGATCACCGTCGACGACGTACTCGTCCTGCCCCGCCTGCCGAAGCTGGACGAGTCCACCACCTTCCGGCCGGTCCGCCGGCTGACCACCGCCCCCAGCGGCTACGAGGGGGAGGGCTTCCCGGTGCGACGGGCCTTCGCCGGCGTGCCGCTGAACGAGCTCGACCCGTTCATCCACCTCGACCAGATGGGTGAGGTCGACTACGCCCCGGGCGAGCCGAAGGGCACCCCCTGGCACCCGCACCGCGGATTCGAGACGGTCACCTACATGATCGACGGGATCATGGACCACCAGGACTCGAACGGCGGCGGCGGCACCATCACCAACGGCGACACCCAGTGGATGACCGCCGGCAGCGGCCTGCTGCACATCGAGGCCCCGCCGGAGCACCTGGTGGTCAGCGGCGGCCTGTTCCACGGCACCCAGCTCTGGGTCAACCTGCCGCGCGCGGCCAAGATGAACGCCCCCCGCTACCAGGACATCCGGGGCCGGGAGTCGGCGCTGCTCACCACGGCCGACGGCGGGGCGCTGATCCGGGTGATCGCCGGCGAGCTCGCCGGTCACCGCGGGCCGGGCTCCACCTTCACCCCGATCACCATCGCGCACGTGACCATCCAGCCGGGAGCGCAGGTGGACATCCCCTGGCAGCCCGGGTTCAACGCCCTGGCGTACGTGCTCAGCGGGCGCGGCACGGTCGGCACCGACCGGCGGCCGCTGGAGATCGGGCAGCTCGCGGTGCACGGCCCGGGTGAGGCGCTGCGGTTCACCGCCGACGCCAAGCAGGACGCGCACACCCCGGCGCTGGACCTCTACCTGATGGGCGGCCAGCCGATCCGGGAGCCCGTCGCGCACTACGGCCCGTTCGTCATGAACACCCGGGACGAGCTGGTCCAGGCGTTCGAGGACTACCAGGCCGGCCGGCTCGGCGTCATCCCCGCCGAGCGGCTGCCGCACACCGGCGGCGAGGGCGACCGCCCCTGAACCGCGTCGCGTACGGCGGGGCCGGCCGCCCCGCCGTATGCGAGGTCACGGGTCACGCCGGTGGCACGACCGACGGGTCACGCCGGTGGCACGGGTCAGGAGACGGCGAAGATGCCGGCGAGGCCGAGAAGCACCATGACCAGCAGCGCTACCAGCGCGCTCCGTTCGCCCTCCACCGCCGACTCGCGGCGCTCGGTCATGGTGTTCGTCGTCTCGCGGGGCATGGTCTGGCCTCCTGGGAGTCTCGCCGATCAGAACGGCCGGTCCCGGCAGCTGCGTACCGGCCGGCGTAGGGCCCACGGCGGGGGTCCTGCCGTGAGGTCGGGATCGACTCCTCAGGTGTGGTGCCGGGTTCCGCACCGCAGCCGAACGCGCCGACCCGCACGTCACGGTTACCCGTCTGGCCCGGCTGAAACCTGGCCGGGGCGACAATCCACGAGCGGTTCGACCAGGGATCGCGGCGGGCGCGGACGCCCGTCGATGACGACCGCCGTCCGGTGGACGGTGGGTCGACCGGACGGCGGAGGGGGTCGGCGGGCGCGGTGTTACCGGCGGC
Organism: Micromonospora musae; assembly: GCF_003626635.1. Lineage (GTDB taxonomy): Bacteria > Actinomycetota > Actinomycetes > Mycobacteriales > Micromonosporaceae > Micromonospora > Micromonospora musae. The sequence continues at coordinate 218,932 of NZ_RAZT01000002.1, forward strand.
CCGGGCGGTTCACGACCCGGGTGCTCGACCGCCGGACGGCGGCGGGCGGGACCTCGGCCCAGTCGCCCGCGCCGGCGTCCCCAGGATGGACGGTCAGGCTGCCCGGGTAGGCGAAGGAGGCCCGGGGCGAGTAGAAGCCGGCGACGATGGTCAGCGGGTTGGCCGGTCGGAGCGCGTAGACCGGATGCTCCGGCGCCAGGAATTCCACCGACTCGATCTCGAAGGGCGACACCGGCTCGATCAGGTACGGGTAGACCGAGCTGAGCAGCTGTCCGTCCCGCCGGGTGAAGTAGCGGCTCTGCCCACTGTCGATCACATGCCCGGTCTCCCCCACCCGGCACCGGGTCCGGATCACCGGGACGCCGTCCAGTTCGGTCTCGGCGACGAGGGTGTCGGCTCGCACCTCGAGGGTGGTACGCCCGGGGTATGCGGGGAAGCCTCGCATGCGGACGTAGCCGAGCACTCGTTCGCTGGAGGTGACGTAGTGGGTCCACCAACCGCACGGGGTGGTACCCAAGGGAGTGTCGACGCCGTCCAGTGACACGCCCAGGTAGGTCAGGTCGTAGGCGCCGAGGCCCGAGGTCTGGCTCGCGTCGTCGACCACGCACTGGCCGAGAAAGACGCGTGGCTCCGGGTGCGGCCGCAGCCCCGTCGGCACCAGCGCGGAGACCGCGTCCGGGTCCGCCGGAAGCCAGCTCACGTGAAGGAAGCGACTGTTCACGACGAGCTGGGGAGCGGCAGGGTCGAGCACGGCGCCTCCATCGCGGTGGGTACGAGGTGCACGTTACGGCTGGTCGGGCGCGGTGGACAACGACGGAATGGCGACAGTAACTCCCTGGTGTCGGGTTTCATGTTGACCGCTCGGCCGACTCCGTTCTGTCGTACGGGCCAGGCAAACCGGACGTCCAGCTCCCTGCGTCGACCCGGGTGACGGCCGGTAATCGCCCTCACATCGGCTCGACAGACGCCGGATTAGAACCTTTTTCACAGGCTTTGACCTTTAAGTACATCGTCCGTTCGGCTAGATTTTCGCGGCACCATCGGGTTAGGGTGGCTACCGAACAGCCCAATCAAAGCTAAGACGAAGCGTCACGCCTTCATCCGCGGACGAGGTGCAGGGAGGACCACCCATGACCGCGCCAGCGATCAAAGAGGAAACGACGAGCACGTCGACCACGGCGGCCAAGCTCGACCCGCGGGCACTCTCCGACAGCGCCACCGACCTGCTCAACGCGATGGCCGCGCTGCCCGCCAACCACCCGTCGCGTCCCGCCCTGCGGGACCGAGCCATCGAGGCCTGGCTGCCGCTCGCCAATCACCTCGCCCACCGCTACAGCGGGCGGGGCGAGCCCACCGACGACCTGGCGCAGACCGCCGCCGTCGGCCTGATCAAGGCGATCGACAAGTTCGACCCGTCGCGCGGGGTCGACTTCGCCGGCTACGCCATCCCCACCATCATCGGGGAGCTAAAGCGGCACTTCCGCGACCGGACCTGGGACATCCGGGTCCCGCGGCGCCTGCAGGAGCTGCGACTGGCCATCTCCGACGCCAACAGCTCCCTGCTGCAGACCCTCGGCCGCTCGCCGACGGTCGCCGACATCGCCGCCCACCTCAAGATCACTGAGGAGGAGGTCCTCGAGGGCCTGGAGGGTGCCCGCGCCTACAACGCGGTCTCGCTCTCCACGCCGACCGGTGACGGCGACCGCGCCACCGAGCTGGGCGACATGCTCGGCGGCGAGGACGGCGAGTTCGAGCTGGCCGAACTGCGGGTCGCCCTGGGCCCCGCCCTCGCCACCCTCGACGAGCGCGAACAGAAGATCCTCACCCTGCGGTTCTACGGCAACCTGACCCAGTCGCAGATCGCCGAGCAGATCGGCGTCTCGCAGATGCACGTCTCCCGACTGCTGGCACGGGCGCTGACCAAGCTGCGCGGACAGCTCGACGGCACCTACTAGCCGCGCGGTTCGATGACATCCACCAGGGGGTGATGGCACCGATGGCCGGGTCCGACGGACCCGGCCATCGGTGTGTCCGCCGCTGGACGCCCCGGCCCGTCCCGGTCCGACAGGTACCGTGGCGGGCCGTCGACGCCGCCGGTGCGAGACTGGGCCGTGCTCTCCGACGTACGCCTCGACCTGCCGGTACGCGCCGTGCTGCCGGCGGTCGTCGCGGCCCTGCGCAGCACCGGCGTCGGAGTCCTGGTGGCCCCGCCCGGCACCGGCAAGACCACGCTCGCGCCGCTGGCCGTCGCCGACCGGGTCGACGGCCGGGTGGTGGTCGCCCAGCCCCGTCGGGTCGCCGCCCGCGCCGCTGCCCGGCGGATGGCGGACCTGCTCGGCGAACCGGTCGGCGACCGGATCGGGTACGCGGTCCGCGGCGACCGGCGGGTCGGGGCACGGACCCGGGTCGAGGTGGTCACCACCGGCCTGCTGCTGCGTCGCCTGCTGCGCGACCCCGACCTGCCCGGCACCGCGGCGGTGCTGCTCGACGAGGTTCACGAACGCCAGCTCGACGCCGACCTCGCGCTCGCCTTCGCGGTGGAGGCCCGCAGCGCCCTGCGCCCCGACCTGTGGCTGCTGGCCATGTCCGCCACCCCGGAGGCCGACCGCTTCGCCGGCCTGCTCGGCGGCTCCGACGACCCGGCCCCGATCGTCCGGGCCGACGCGGCGCTGCACCCGGTGACCCGGATCTGGGCGCCGCCGCCCCGCCCGCTGCCCGCCCCGGGGGCCGGCAGGGTCGACCGGGCGCTGCTCGACCACGTGGCGGCGACCATCCGCCGAGCGCTGCGCGAGCACGACGGCGACGTGCTGGCCTTCCTCCCCGGGGCCGGCGAGATCGCGTCCGTCGCCGGGCGACTGGCCGACCTGCGGGACACCGTCGACCTGCTCCCGCTGCACGGCAGGCAACCCGCCGGGGAGCAGGACGCCGCACTTCGCCCACGATCGACCCGGCCCGGCGACGCCGCGAGCGCCCGCCGCCGCGTGGTGCTGGCCACCGCGGTGGCCGAGAGCAGCCTCACCGTGCCCGGCGTACGGATGGTGGTGGACGCCGGACTCGCCCGGGTGGCCCGACTGGACCTGTCCCGCGGCCTCGGCGCGCTCGTCACCGTGCCGGTCTCCCGGGCCGCCGCCACCCAGCGGGCCGGTCGCGCCGGCCGAGAGGCGCCCGGGCACGTCTACCGCTGCTGGTCCGAGGCGACCCACGCGCGGCTGCCCGCCCAACCGGCGCCGGAGATCGAGACGGCGGACCTCACCGGCTTCGCCCTCGACCTGGCGGCCTGGGGGCAGCCGGACGGCACCGGCCTGGCCCTGCCCGACCCGCCCCCGGCGGCGGCGATGACGGTCGCCCGGGACACGCTCGCCACCCTCGGCGCGATCGACTCCACCGGCCGGATCACCGGACGGGGGCGCGCCATCGCGGCCGTCGGCGCGCACCCACGACTGGCCCGCGCCCTGCTCGACGGCGCGGGCCGGGTCGGCGCCGACCGGGCCGCCGAGGTGGTCGCCCTGCTCGCCGAGGAGACCGTCGCCGGCCCCGCCGACGACCTCGCCGCGGTCTGGCGTCGGCTGCGCGCCGGCACCGACGCCGCCGCCACCGCCCGCTGGCGTGCCGAGGCACGCCGCCTGCGCACCCTCCTCAGCGCGGAGTCCAGCGAAGAGGAGAGGAGCGCCGGCGCCCGGCACCGCCTCTCCGACGATCTCGCCGCCGGGCTGCTGGTCGGGCTGGCCCACCCCGAACGGCTGGCCCGGCTCCGGCGCCCGGGCGGCTCCTCGTACCTGATGAGCGGCGGCACCGCCGCGGAGCTGGCGCCCGGCTCGGGCCTGGCCGGCGCCGAGTGGCTCGCGGTGGCGGTCGCCGACCGCTCCCCCGGCGCGCCGACCGCCCGGATCCGCCTCGCGGCCGCGCTCGACGAGACCACCGCCCGGGAGGTGGCCGGGTCGCAGCTGCGCACCGAGCAGGAGGTGGGCTGGTCCGGCACGGACGTGGTGGCCCGGGAGGTGGTCCGGCTCGGCGCTATCGAACTGCTCGAACGCCCGCTCAGCCGCCCCGACCCGGCCGCGGTCGGCGCGGCGCTGCTGACCGGCCTGCGGCGCACCGGCCTCGGGCTGCTGGAGTGGACCCCGGCCGCCGACGCGCTGCGGCAGCGGCTGGCGTTCTGCCGGCATGCGCTCGGCGACGACTGGCCCGACGTCGCCGACGACGCGCTCCTCGCCGCCGCACCCGACTGGCTCGCGCCGGAGCTGGCCACCGCCCGGCGCCGCGCCGACCTGGCCCGGGTGGACGTGGTCGCCGCGCTGCGCCGGCTGCTGCCCTGGGCCCAGGCCGCCCGGCTGGACGAGGTGGCGCCGGAGCGGATCGCGGTGCCCAGCGGCTCACGGATCCGGGTCGACTACGCCGACCCGGCGGCGCCCGTGCTGCCGGTGAAGCTTCAGGAGACGTTCGGGTGGCGGGAGGCGCCCCGCATCGGCGACGGCCGGGTGCCGGTCCTGCTGCACCTGCTCTCGCCCGCCGGGCGCCCGGTCGCGGTCACCGCCGACCTGGCCTCCTTCTGGCGGGTGGGCTACCCGCAGGTCCGGGCCGAACTGCGCGGCCGCTACCCGCGCCACCCCTGGCCGGAGGACCCGACCACGGCCGTACCCACCGGGCGCGTCAACCCCCGGCGGCGCTGACCGCTCACTCCTCGACGACGTCGGCCACGACCACCGTGATGTTGTCCGGGCCGCCGGCCCGCAGCGCCAGGTCGATCAGCTTGTGCGCGCACTCGGCGCGGTCCGGGTGACCGGCCAGCACCTCGGCCAGCGTGTCGGGCCGGACCACGTTGGAGAGGCCGTCGCTGCAGAGCAGCCAGCGGTCACCGGCCGCGGGCACCATCGTGGCGTACGTCGGGGAGACGTCATCGCCCTGCAACGCCTGGGTGACGACGGCCCGGCGGGGGTGACTGCTCGCCTGGTCCGGCGTGATCACACCCTGGTCGACGAGCATCTGCACGAAGGTGTCGTCCCGGGTGATCTGCTTGAGCACACCCTCTCGGAACAGGTAGGCCCGGGAGTCGCCGATGTGGGCGAGCGCCAGGCAACTGCCGGTCCGGGCGAAGAGCAGCGCGGTCAAGGTCGTACCCATGCCCTGCCGCTCCGGATCCTCGCCGACCGCCCGGCGGATCCGGAGGGTGGCCTGCTCGATGCCGCTCTGCAACGCGGCGACCAGGGCGTCCTCCGGTGTCTCCACGTCCAGCGGCGCTATCGCTCCGATGGTGAGCGAGCTGGCCAGGTCGCCGGCCGCCATGCCACCCATGCCGTCGGCGACGGCGACCAGCCACGTGCCGGAGTGCATTGCGTCCTGGTTCCCGCTGCGGATCAGCCCACGGTCGCTCGTTCCCACGGAACGCAGCTTCAGGGTCATGGGTGGCAGCCTGCCAGGCGAGGGGCGCTGTTGTCTCTAGGAGATCCACCGTGACTCCGCGTGGCGCGGCGAATCTCACTCTCCGTCGTGCCGCCGCCAGGTCGCCTGGAGAGGCATCCAGCACCGTCGCGCTCGCCACCGCGGCGCCGCCGAGCCATGCCGGCCACCGCCACCCGGCGCGAACCCAGTCGCGCCCCGGCCGACCGGACCACCAGGCGGGGTGGGCGGGCCCGGTGCGGGCCGCCCATACCATGACGGCCGTGGACGGAAATCTGTGGCTCGCCGGCACCGCAGTGGCACTCGTTCTCGCGATCTTCGTGGTGGTGGTGGTCCGCCGACGGCGTCGACCGACGCCGGCCGGGCGCGAGGCCGCGCTGCAGCTCGCCCGGCAGGCGATCCGGCAGAGCCGGCGGGACCAGCACGTCCGGGCCCGAGGCACCCTTCGAGGCAAGGGGTACGGCGGCGACGACAGCCAGGCCACCAGCGCAGCCGTCAGCAGCGAATCCAGTGGCACTCCATGACCCGGGGTAGGGGCTCTTTGCCGGTGCTGGCCCGCTCCCGCCGGTCGGACACTGAACGGTGCCCGCCCACCGGTGGACGCACCAGGCACCGGCGTCGTCGCGACGGATCGGCTCGTCCGCGCGGCCGATCGGCAACACCTCAGCCGATCTCCTCGTCCACGTAGCACCAGCGCCAGGCCTCCCCCGGCTGGACCGAGCGCATCACCGGATGCCCGGTCTCCTCGAAGTGCACGCTCGCGTGCCGGTACGGAGAGGAGTCACAGCAGCCGACCTCGCCGCAGCTGAGGCAGGAGCGCAGGTGCACCCAGTCGGTGTTGCCGATCGACACGCAGGGCCCGCACTCGTCGGTGTTCCGCGGCTCGGCCGTACCGGCCTCGGTCAGGTGTGCGCAGCTCACCGGTCGTCCTCCCGCCGCAGCAACGATTCCTCCAGATCCAGGTCACGATAGGCGCGCACCAGTACCTCCTCCGGGATGCGGCCGGTGTCCCGGGCATCGCGGAACACCTCTCGTTCGGCGTCGATCATCTCCTGCCGCAACCGCCCGTACGCCTGTGAGGGGGTCTCCCGCTCGGCGCCGCCCAGCCGCTCCCAGGCCAGGTTGGTCCGGTCCTCGACCCCACGACGCAGCCGCTCGACCACCGGGGCGGGCGCCGAGTCGGCCAGCTCGTCGAGGCGTTCCCGGGCCGCCCGGCTGGCCTGCTGCTGCACGCCGGCGGCGGAGAGCGCGTCCTGCACCGGGTCGTCCGGCGGCAGCTTGAGCTTGCGGGCCACCATCGGCAGGGTGGCGCCCTGGCCGATCAGGGTCGCCACGATCACCGCGAAGGCCAGCCAGATGAACAGCTCCCGCGGGTACTCGCGCCCACCGGCGACGGTGAGCGGCAGGGCGAGCGCCGCGGCCAGGGTCACCACGCCCCGCATGCCGGCCCAGCCGATGACGAGCGGGTACTTAGCCGGTTTCCGCGCCGTGCCCCGCCGGACGCTCGGCACCAGCCGGGTCAGGTACGTGACGGGGAAGAGCCAGGCGAACCGGGCCAGGAAGAGCGTGCCGAGCACCGCCGCCGTGACGCCGACGACCCGCCCGACCGGCTCGTCGAGGTCCTGCAACACGTCCGGGAGTTGGAGGCCGACCAGCAGGAAGACCAGCCCTTCCAGGAGGAACCGGACCAGCCGCCAGACCGCGCCCACCTGGAGCCGGGAGGCGGCCGACATCAGCACCGGCAGCTTGTGCCCCAACGCCAGTCCGGTGACCACGACCGCCATCACGCCGGAGGCGTGGATCTCCTCGGCGACGAAGACCACCGCGAACGGGATGATCAGCGAGAGCGCGTTGTCGAGCAGCGGGTCGCTGATCCGCTTGTGCAGGAAGCCGAAGAGGAACGCGCCGAGCGCACCGATCAGCACCCCGCCGCCGGCCGAGCGCAGCACCTCGATGGTCACCTCGGTCACACCGACCGCCGAACCGACGGCGGCCAGCGTGGCGACCCGGAACAGCACCAGCGCGGTGGCGTCGTTGAGCAGGCTCTCCCCCTCCAGGATCGTGACGACCCGCCGGGGCAGCCCGATGCGCCGGGCCACCGCCGTCGCGGCCACGGCGTCCGGCGGGGCGAGCACCGCGCCGAGGGCCAGGCAGACGGCGAAGGGCACCATCGGCAGCAGCAGGTGCAGGACGAGACCGATCGCGGCCGCCGTGAAGAGCACGAGCCCGACGGCGAGCCACAGGATCGGGCGCAGGTTGTGCCGGAAGGCCGGCACGGACGTCTCCAGCGCCGCGACGTAGAGCAGCGGTGGGAGGATCCCCACGAGCACCAGGTCCGGGTCGAGCCGGATGTGCGGGAAGCCGGGCACGAACGACAGCACCAGCCCCGCCACCACCAGCACGATCGGCGCCAGCAGGCCGAGCTTGCGGGCCAGCGCGGCACCGAGCGTCGCGGTCGCCAGGAAGACGACGACCTCGAAGAGTCCCTCCATGGGGTGCCAGCCTAGGCAACCGCCGTGGAGCGCCTGATCATCGGGCACGCAGCTTCGGGAGCACCTCGGCGCCGAAGGTGTCCAGGAAGGGGCGCTGCTCCTTCCCGACGTGGTGCAGGGCGATCTGGTCGAACCCGAGCGTCAGATACTCCTCCAGCCAGCCGACGTGCCGGCCGAGGTCCGCCGAGACGTTGACCACGCGGGTCACCCGCCGCATCGGCACGTCGGCCGAGACCACGTCGAAGTGCTCGGCGGTCTCCAGGTCCCAGCAGACCGGCGGGGCGAAGACGTTGCTGCGCCACTGGTCGTACGCGATGGCCTCCGCCTCGGCCTGCTCGGGCGCCCAGCTCAGGTGCACCTGCAGGTGCAGCGGCCCCCGGCCACCGGCATCCCGGTAGGCGCGGATCATCCGCCGCAGGTGCTCGACGGGCGCGTTGACGGTGATCAGCCCGTCCGCCCAGCCCGCGCACCAGCGGGCGGTCGGTACGCTCACCGCCGCCCCGATCAGGGCGGGCGGCTGCTCGGGTCGGGTCCAGAGCCGCGCCCGGTCCACCCGCACCAGCCCGTCGTGGCTGACCTCCTCCCCGGCGAGCAGCGCCCGGATCACGTCCACGCACTCGCGCAGCCGGGCGGCGCGCACCGACTTGCGCGGCCAGCCGTCGCCGGTGATGTGCTCGTTGCTGGCCTCTCCGGTGCCGAGCGCGGCCCAGAACCGGCCCGGATACATGGCGGCGAGCGTCCCGATCGCCTGCGCGACGACCGCCGGGTGGTAGCGCTGGCCTGGGGCGTTCACCACGCCGAACGGCAGCCCGGTGGCCTGGAGCGCGGCGCCGAGCCAGGACCAGGCGAAGCCGGAGTGGCCCTGGCGGGCGCTCCAGGGTGAGAAGTGGTCCGAGCACATGGCGGCGTCGAAGCCGACCCGTTCGGCGTGGACCACCGCGTCCAGCAGCGATCGGGGGTGGATCTGTTCGTGGGACGCGTGGAAGCCGAACACCGTCATGGCTGCGTTCCGTACCCAGGACGGTCTCCGGCTAAAGCTGAACGACCCGCCGTGGCGCGCGCCACCCGCGCCCGGGTCGGCGTCCGCTACTCGGCGTGCGCGCCGGCCGGTCCGACCGGACCGGCGTCCTCGCCGCCCACCCAGACGGTCTTCGTGTTGCAGAACTCCCGCATGCCCAGCGCGGAGAGCTCCCGGCCGTAGCCGGAGTTCTTCACGCCGCCGAAGGGCAGCTCCGGGTAGGAGGTGGTCATGCCGTTGATGAAGACGTTGCCGGCGTCCAGGTCGGTGGCGAAGCGGGCCTGCTCCTGCGGGTCCCGCGTCCAGGCGTTCGAGCCGAGCCCGAAGGCGGTGCCGTTGGCCACCTCGATCGCCTCGTCGTACGACGACACCCGGAACAGGCCCGCCACCGGCCCGAACACCTCCTCACGCCACATCCGCATCTCCGGCCTCAGGTCGGTGACCACCGTCGGCGGGTACCACCAGCCGTCCTGCTCCGGCACCTCGCCGCCGACCAGCACCGTGCCGCCGTTGTCGATCGCGTCCCGGACCTGGGCGTGCACCTCGTCGCGGCCGCGCTCACTGGCCAGCGGCCCCACATCGGTCCGGTCGTCCATCGGGTCGCCGACCCGCAGCGCCGACATGTGTGTGGCGAACTTCTCCGCGAAGGCGTCGAAGACGTCGGTGTGCACGATGAACCGCTTCGCGGCGATGCAGGACTGACCGTTGTTCTGGCAGCGGGCGGTGGTGGCCACCTCGGCGGCCCGGTCCAGGTCCGCCGAGGGCATCACGACGAACGGGTCGCTGCCGCCGAGCTCCAGCACCGTCTTCTTCAGCTCCCGCCCGGCGATCTGGGCGATCGACCGGCCGGCGCCCTCACTGCCGGTCAGGGTGGCCGCCCGTACCCGGGGATCGCTGAGGATCTGCTCGACGGCGTCCGAGCCCACCAGCAGCGTGCCGAACGCGCCCTCGGGGAATCCGGCCCGGCAGAACACGTCCTCCAGCAGCAGCGCGGTCTGCGGCACGTTCGAGGCGTGCTTGAGCAGCCCGGTGTTGCCGGCCATCAGGGCGGGCGCGGCGAACCGCATCACCTGCCAGAGCGGGAAGTTCCACGGCATCACGGCGAGGACCGGGCCGATCGGCTGGTAGCGGATGAAGGCCCGGGTGGCGTTCACCGCGGCGGCGTCGGCCGGCTCGTCGGCCAGGAACCCGGCGGCGCGGGCCGCGTAGAACCGGGCCGCCGTGGCGCACTTGGTCACCTCGGCCTTCGCCGACGCGTACGTCTTGCCCATCTCGACGGTCATGATGCGGGCGATCTCGTCGCGGTCGGCGTCGAGCAGGTCGGCGGCGGCGTTCATCCAGCCGGCCCGCTGGTCGATGGTGGTGCCGTGCAGTTGGCGGAACGCCAGGTCGGCCCGGTCGATCGCGGCGTCGATCTGCTCGGGCGACATCGGGTCGTACGTCTTGAGCACCTGTCCGGTGGCGGGGTTGGTGGTGGCTATGGACATCTCGTCCTCCTGTCACTCGAACAGCGAGTGCTGTGCGCCCGGCTCCTCGCGTCGGCGGGCGGCGCGGCGGCGCTGGATGATGATCAGGTCGACCACGGCGACCAGCGCGAGCAGCACACAGACCACGCCCAGCCAGACGATCTCGGCCAGGAACGCCAGCACGGCGAAGATGGCCATGATCACCAGGCCGAAGCCGGCGAGCGCGAGCCGGAGGTTCAAGGCGCTGTAGGCATGCCCGACCGTGCCACGGGCGCGCCGGGGCTGCGATCTCGTCATTCCCCCGACCTACCCGGGGACGGACGGGGTTAACCGGCACGGCCGGCTTCGTCCGGCGGCGGGGCGACCGCGCGCCGAGCGCGGGGCGACGCCTCGCCGCCCGTCAGCCGATGTCGGCGAGGCGCGGCGCGATCCGCTCGGCGACCTGCTCGGCGAACTCGACCGGGTGCCGGTCCGGCGTCACCTGGACCTCGGCCACGCCGAGCGCGGCGTACTCCTCTACGGCGGCGAGGAAGGCGTCCGGGTCGTCCAAGGGGTGAACCTGCATCGAGAGGGTCTTCTCGATGCTGTCGTAGTCGCGCCCCTCGGCCTCGCAGTGCGACCGGAGCACGTCGAGCTTGTGGCGTGCCTCGTCCACGCTCGTGCCGAAGAAGTTGCACGAGTCGGCGTACCGGGCGACCAACAGGAGGGTCTTCTTCTCCCCGTTCCCGCCGATCATGATCGGTGGGCGCGGCCGACGCAGCGGAGCCGGTGAGCAGAGCGTCTCGGTCAGCTGGTAGTGCCGCCCCTGGTATGGACCGTTGTCCTCGCTCCACATCTGTAGGCAGATCTGCACCGTCTCCTCGAGCCGCTCGAAGCGCTCCCCCATGGGCACGACCGGCACGCCGAGACCGCGCTGCTCCCGCTCGTACCAGGAGGCGCCGACGCCGAGCCGGGCGCGACCGCCGGAGAGCACGTCCAGAGTGGTGACGATCTTGGCGAGCAGGCCCGGGTACCGGTACATGACGCCGGTGACCAGCACACCGAGCGTCATCCGCTCCGTCTTGCCGGCCACGTAGCCGAGCGTGGTGTACGCCTCCAGCATCGGCTCGTCGGCCCGAGCCACGGCCTCCATCTGGAAGAAGTGGTCCATGACGGTGAACGAGGCGAATCCACCCGCCTCCGCGACCTGCGCGGTCCGGGCCAGGGTGGGCGCAATCAGCTCCGGCTCCGGCGGGGTGGTGTAGGTCCAGTAGTGCAGGCCGAGTTTCACGACACACGCTCTTTCGTCGCGGGGGTGGACCGGGCACGACGCGGTGTCGACGAACGACTCGACACCGGGCCACGGCGCGGAGGACACCGACCAGGCGCCCGGTCCACGACGTGACCGACCAAGCGTTCCACTTCGAGCGCGCAGGAGGTCAAGCTTGCCGTGGGGTCACCCGGATTGCCGACCGTACGCGCGCTCCACACGGCCGGGCCGGGCAGCTACCACATCAATCCGGGCAGCGGCAGGGATGTGCCACATAGCCGACAGCGTCACTCCGACGAAAGCCGGCCTGCGCATAGAGTTACCGCGCCGTCGCTCTGAGCCGCACATCGGGGGGAATCATGCCTCGCCGCTGGGTCACCGCCGTCGCCTGCCTGCTGGCCCTGGTCGCTCTCGCCTGCGAGGGCGGCGGCGAGGCCGGCCCCCGCCCGACCCGGGGCACCCCGCAGCCCGGCGGGTCAGGCGGTATCGCGGCGCTCGGCGACTCGATCAGCACCGGCTTCGGCTCCTGCCTGCTCCTCACCTCCTGCGAGCGCAACTCCTTCTCGACAGGTGACGGGCTGCGGGTGCGGAGCCTCTACCGGCGCCTGCTGGACCGCGACCCGGACCTGCGGGGACGCGCCTACAACCACGCCCGGCCCGGCGCCCGGGCCGCCGCGCTCGAGGAGCAGGCCCGCGCGGCGGTACGCGACCGCGTCGACCACGTCACGGTGCTGATCGGCGCCAACGACGCCTGCCGGGCCGACATCGACGACATGACCCCGGTGCGGCAGTTCCGGACCGAGGTGGACCGGGGGCTGCGCGCGCTGCGCGCCGGCCGCCCGAAGGCCCGGGTGCTGGTGGCGAGCATCCCCGACCTGTACCGGCTGTGGGAGGTCGGGCACACGAACTCGCGCGCGCTCCGGGCCTGGCGGCACGGCGTCTGCCCGGCCCTGCTGGCCGAAGCGGCGTCGGACGCCCCGGCCGACCGGGCCCGCCGGGCCGCCTTCCGGGCCCGGATCACCGCCTACAACACCCAACTGGCGGCGGCGTGCCGGGCGTACGGGTCACGCTGCCGGTACGACGGCGGCGCGGTGCACCGGGTGCGGTTCACGCTGGACCTGGTGAACCCGCTGGACTCGTTCCATCCGAACGCGGCAGGTCAGAGCCGACTCGCCGACGTGACCTGGAAGGCCTCCGGTCTCGCCGGCTGACCCGTCCTGGCCGGTGGCGTCGGGCCCTGGCCGACCCGACGCCACCCGGAGCCCGCCCTCAGGCGCGACGCGGGCCCGGGACGACGGTCCCGTGTTGCCGGTAGAGCGCCCGGGAGCGCTCGGCGAGATCCTTGGTGGCGGACGAGTTCGCCCAGGTGCCGAGGACGATCGCCGCGCCGGGCACGAGCTTGGCGAAGACGCGCTTGGCGGCCCGCATCCCGGCCATCTGCGCCAGGCGTACGCCCAACCGCAGCATGACCTTGCCCAACTGGCCCTGCCCACCCGTGCCGAACAGTGCGCCCGCGCGCTCCCGGCCGGCGGCCACCCCCAGCGCCAGCCGGGCGGTCTCGGCGACCTTGTGCACCCGCTGGAGGACGAGCAGGTCGGTGGCGCGGTCGGTGTGCAGCGGGTCGACGCCGTACGCCGCCGCGACGTGCAGCACCATGCGGGCCTGGGTCCAGGCGAGCACGCCGATGTCGATCACCGCGCCGGGCAGCCCGGCCGCGCCGGAGACCGCGCCGGAGAGCCGAGCCCGGTTCACGAACTTGCGTACCGCCTGCTCGGCCAGCAGGTCGGCGGTGACGTCGGCCTGCTCCGCCCGGGCCCGCGCGGCCCACTGCGCCGCCTCCGGTCCGAGCCGGCGCACCGCCTCCAGGGCCAGGTGCTCCGGGGCGTACTGCGGGTCGTCCCGCATCCGGTCCCAGAGGGTGGCCGGTGGCGCCTCGGGAATCTCCTGGTCGGCGGCGGCCGGCGGGGGCGGTTGCGGCGCGGAAGTGGGTGGCTGCGGCGCGGGAGTCGGTGGTTGGCCGTCGGCGGGCACGGGTTCGGACACAGGTACTCCCGAGGGTCGACGCAGGCGATGCGGGGGCCGGTACGGGTCAGCGGCGGCGGTTGGAGAACTTCGCCGCCAGCCCTCTCAGTTTCCGCTGGTTCTCCGGCTTGGCGAGCTCGCGTCGGCCGCGCGCGACGAGCTGCTGCCCCTTCGGTGAGCGCAGGAAGGTGCTGATCCGCTGCATCAAAGACATCTCGGTCCTCCTGTCGGTGAGCCCTCACTCATGTGTACCCGGAACCGACAACGGATGTACCCGGGATGCCCCGGCAATCAACCGTCCACTGTGGGCGCAGACTACCGCCCCGTCGAGAGGACGGCGTCGACGACCTCGCTCGCCCGCCACTCGTGCTTCGCGTAGTGGTCCGGGTACGCCGACACCTGCACGGCCTGGGCGGCGTCGGTGAGGCGCATCTGCTGCCAGCCCGGGACCTGCTCCAGCGCGCCGAGGAACTGCCGGGTGGCGAACTCGGGGTCCATCAGCCGGTCCACCGACCCCCAGCCGCTGCTCGACCGCTGCTGGAAGAGTCCGACCGAGTCGTGGTCCCAGCCGAGCCCCTGGTGCGGGTGGCGCTGCGACTCGGGGATCACCCCGCTCGCGAGGTTGTACAGGTTGCTCTCCTGCATCGCGGTGGCCACCGCGATCACCAGCCCCCGGCGCGGCACGCCCATGTCCCGGCCGGTCCGCACGATGACCTCGGCGTTCCTCATCTGGGTCCGGGTCAGCCCCGCCACCGGCGCCGGCTCCGCCGGCTTCTTCTTCGCCCGCACGTCCGGGTCGGCGTCCGGCCCGGTGGACGCGCTCGGCGCCGCCGTGGTGGGCGCCGCGGCCTGGGCGCTCGGCGACCGGTCGAGGGAGCGGGAGGCGTGCTCCTGCTCGGCCCGCTGGACCAGCTGGGAGTGGGCGGCGAGCGGGTCGACCCGGGCCACCACGCCCGCGGTCTCGTCGTTGGTCTGGGCGTACGTCGCCAGGCCGAGGCAGCACAGCACGCCCGTGGCGAGCACGATCCGGGCCCGCCCGGGTGTCGTCGCGAGCTGTCGGGCCCGGTCGCGGGCGCCCCGAAGGCGTGGTCCCGCGTACCTGGCAGCGGTCGAGAGAGCGGGGGCAGCGGCTCGGAGGCGCCGCAGCATCATCGTCCGTTCGGCCGATGCCCTGTCGTCCGTACGAACAATCGGATCGAGGGGGGCGTTCGGTTCGTCGAGGGTGCCGTCGTCACGCATCAGCCGAGGCTAGGCAGGCGTACCCGTTGATTACCCAACGTGATCTCGTGGCCCTCGCCACAGATTGGGGGTGGCGTGGTGGACAGCCGGGGAGCCGGCGGGTCGTCGATGAACGGACCTCGCGGCCGGGACGAACCGGTCGGTCCACTCAGTCGGGCCCGGCCCGGCCGGAAGCGGGGCAGTCGTCCACCCTCGGACGCAAGATCACCAAACTCGGCTGTTCAGCCCATGTCACCCTCGGCCGAACGGGCGCGACAGCCCCCGACGCCCGGCGGAATGCGGCGATTCGCCTGATCCTGATCACTCACTGAGAACGGACCGCCCGGCGAAGGAATGCATCAGGATGGCGGGTACGTTGCCGGAACCGGGCGTCGTGCACGCGACGGCGCTCCGTAGGCACCATTTCAGGGAGGTCCGCACCGGTGCTCGACCCACACGAGCTCTACGAGCTCACCGACGATCTGCCCGACCTCGGTCAGCCAGTCCTGATCCAGGCCCTGACCGGCTTCGTCGACGCCGGAAACGCCAGCCGGCTCGCCCGCGAGCAGCTGCTCACCTCGCTGGACGCCCGCACGATCGCGACCTTCGACCTCGACCAGCTCTTCGACTACCGCTCCCGCCGACCGATCATGACCTTCGTCGAGGACCACTGGGAGTCGTACGACGCGCCGAAGCTCGAGCTGCACCTGCTGCGCGACGACGACGAGACCCCGTTCCTGCTGCTCACCGGCCCGGAGCCGGACGTGCAGTGGGAGCGTTTCGTGGCCGCCGTCGCGGGGCTCACCGCCCGGCTGGACGTCCGGCTCACCGTCGGGCTCAACTCGATCCCGATGGCGGTGCCGCACACCCGGCCGACCGGGGTGACCGCGCACGCCACCCGCCCCGAGCTGATCTCCGGGCACGAGCCGTGGCTGCAGCGGGTGCAGGTGCCGGCGAGCGTCGGCCACCTGCTCGAGTTCCGCCTCGGCGAGATGGGGCGCGACGCGGTCGGCTTCGCGGCCCACGTGCCGCACTACGTCGCGCAGGCCGAGTACCCGGCCGCCGCGGAGGTGCTGCTCACCTCGGTCTCCCGCGCCACCGGGCTGCTGCTGCCCAACGACGAGCTGCGTTCGTCCGCCGAGGTGATTCGGGTCGAGATCGACCGGCAGGTCGCACAGACCGAGGACGCCGCCGCTCTCGTGCAGGCGCTCGAGGAGCAGTACGACGCGTTCGCCCGGGGCCGGGGCGAGAAGAACCTGCTCGCGCCCGAGCTGGGTTCGCTGCCGTCGGCCGAGGAGCTGGCTGCCGAGCTGGAGCGTTTCCTGGCCGAACAGAGCCGCCCCAACGACGGCGGGAACTGACGACCACGGGCGCGCGCTCCTCGCGGGCGGCGGCGTCCCCGCGAAGCGCGACACCCGGTACGCCGAGACGGCGTACCGGCCGCTGATGCGGCAGGCTGGGGGCATGCGCCTGGCGACCTGGAACGTGAACTCGGTGAAGGCCCGGCTTCCCCGGCTGCTCGACTGGCTCGACAGCACCGCGCCGGACGTGGTCTGCCTCCAGGAGACCAAGTGCCCGGACGGCGCGTTCCCGGTGGCGGAGGTGGGCGAGCTGGGCTACACCGTGGCGAGCCACAGCGACGGCCGGTGGAACGGGGTGGCCCTGCTCTCCCGGGTCGGACTGGTCGACGTGACGGTCGGGTTCCCCGGGGAGCCGGGGTTCCCCGAGCCCGAGGCTCGCGCCATCTCGGCCACCTGCGACGGGCTGCGCGTCTGGTCGGTCTACGTGCCGAACGGGCGGACGCCGGACGACCCGCACTACGCGTACAAGCTGGCCTGGTTCGCCGCGCTGCGCGACGCGCTGGAGGAGGAGCTCGCCCGGGGGCTGCCGCTGGCCGTCTGCGGGGACTTCAACGTGGCCCCGACCGACGCCGACGTCTGGGACCCGGCCGTCTTCGTCCACTCGACCCACGTCACGCCGGCCGAGCGCGCGGCGCTGGCCGCGCTGCGCGACCTCGGTCTGGTCGACGTGGTCCCCACCCCCATGAAGGGGCCGCACCCGTTCACCTACTGGGACTACCGGGCGGGCATGTTCCACCAGAACAAGGGCATGCGGATCGACCTGGTGTACGCCTCGGCGCCGTTCGCCCGGTCGGTCAGCTCCGCGTACGTGGACCGGGAGGCGCGCAAGGGCAAGGGCCCCTCCGACCACGCGCCGATCGTCGTCGACGCCGACCTGGTGCCGGCGGTCGAGGCGTTCTGAGGTGGTTAGGGTGGGGCCATGGCAGTTGTGAAGATCAACGCAATCGACGTCCCGCCCGGTGCCGGCGCGGAGCTGGAGAAGCGCTTCGCGGCGCGGGCCGGCGCCGTGGAGAACTCCCCCGGGTTCCTCGGCTTCGAGCTGCTCCGGCCGGTCGCCGGGGAGAGCCGCTACTTCGTCTACACGAAGTGGGAGTCGGAGGAGGCCTACCAGGCCTGGGCCGCCGGCCCCGCCCGCGCCGCGCACGGCGGGCAGCAGCGCCCGGTCTCCACCGGCGCCAACCTGCTGGAGTTCGAGGTCGTCCAGCAGGTCCCCTGACCCCCTCCACTTCGGTTGATCATGAGGTTGGCGCTGAATGGAAGCGCTCCACCGGGCGCTAACTTCATGATCAACGCGTCGAGGGCGGCCGGCGAGGGGCCGGGCGGGGTCAGCTGGGTGAGGGGTGGGCGGCGACGAGGGAGGCGAAGGCGATGACGTTGTCGGCGTAGCCCTCACGGCCGCCCACGAACTCGCCACCGCACGTGATCAACCGCAGTCCGGGCGGGCCCTCGTGGCCGTAGACCCGGTCGGCCGGCAGGTGGTCCTTCGGGAAACGCTCCACCGAGTCGACCCGGAACACCACCACCGACCCGTCCGCCCGCGCCACCTGGACGGTGTCACCCGGCTTCAGCTTGCCCAGGTCGTAGAAGACCGACGGGCCCTCCTTGGTGTCCACGTGCCCGACGATCACCGCCGGTCCGGGCTCGCCGGGGGTGGGCCCCTGGTCGTACCAGCCGGTCTCGTTGTGCCGCTCCAACGGCGGCACGCCGATCGAGCCGTCCCGGGCCTGCCCGACCGGCGCCACCGGGGCGGAGACGTTGATCGTCGGCATCGAGAGACTCACCGGCCGGCTCGCCCGCAGCGCGCCGCTGCCGTCGCCCGCCGAGCGGTCCCCGCCGCCCGCGGTCCACTCCAGGGGGTCGGCCGAACGGCCCAGCCCCACGCCGGTCGCGAAGACACCGGCCAGCACCAGCACGATGGCCAGCGGCAGGGTCCAGGGCGAGCGCCGGGGCCGCCGGGGCCGGACGCCGGCGCCCCGGCCGGCAGCGGGGCGCACCGGCGGGGGCGGCTGCGCGGTGATCGCGTGGGTGATGGAGACCCGTTGGGCGAGCGCCGAACGGTCGGCCGGTGATCCGACCGGCGGGCGAGGGGCGGGGCGCGGGGCCGGCATCGGTCTCAGCCTCGGCCGGAGCCGCGCACGGCACGCGGCCTGCGCAGCGCGAAGAGGGCGACGACCAGCCCGGCTACGGCCAGCGCCACCCCGAGCGGCACCAGCAGACCACCGGTGAAGCCGCCCGCGGTGCCGCCGAACCCGGTGGCCGGGCCCCGGCTCGGCTTCACCGACTTCACCACCTGGAGCATCGTCGAGGCGGTCTCGCCGTCGCGGCACTCGAGCTTGACGCGGTAGTTGCCGGGACGGGTGCGCTCGCGCACCATCGGCGCGGCGGTGAGCAACCCCCGCTGCGGCTGCACCTGGACGCGACCGAACGCGTCCGACACCACGATCGCGGGGACCGAATTGTCGCGGCAGCTGGCCTTGACGCCGACCAGGAAGCCCGGCTGGACGGTGCTCGGGCTGACCTCCACGAAGACGTCCACGATCGGGTTCGGCTGGGGTGCGGCGACCGGGTCCGGCTGCTCCGACGCGCTGGGCTCGGGAGCGGCCTGCGAGTAGGCGGCCGGTGAGGCGAGCACCTGGCTCGGCGGGCCTTCGACGGCCGCCTCCCGTCCGGCCGCCACCACCAGCAGCAGGCCGGCGATCATGGCCGACAGGACGAATTCACCGCGGGTCATGCGCGATGCCTCCTCCCGACGCCGGGTGGCCGGACAGACGCGGGCTGCCCGGACTGCCGTACGAGATGGATCCTCTCATTCCTGGGCGAACATCACATCGGATCCGGCGGGATGGTCGCGTAGGCTCGGATCGCTGTGACCTCCATCGACCATGACCCCGCACGCGCCACGCCGCGTCCACCCGCCCGGACGATCCGTACCTTCCATCCGCGACGGGGCCGGATGAGTGGCCGGCAGACCGACGCGCTGGACCGGCTCTTCACGGCGTACGGCCTGGACGTGCCGGACGGACCGGGCGCCCCGATCGACTTGGCCGGCCTCTTCGGCCGGACGGCGCCCGTGGTGCTGGAGATCGGATCGGGCATGGGCGACACCACTGCGGCGATGGCCTCCGCCGACCCGGATCGAGATTATCTGGCGGTCGAGGTGCACACGCCGGGAATCGCCAACCTCCTCGACCTCGTGGAGCGGCACGGTCTGCGCAATGTGCGGGTGGCGCAGGGTGACGCCCTGGAGCTGGCCCGCCGGCTGCCGCCCGGCTCGCTCGACGCGGTGCACGTCTTCTTCCCCGACCCGTGGCCGAAGTCGCGGCACCACAAGCGACGGCTGATCCAGCCGACCCACGTGGCCCTGCTGCGCGACCGGCTGACGTCCGGCGGCGTCCTGCACTGCGCCACCGACTGGGCCGAGTACGCCGAGGCGATGCGGGAGACGCTCGACGCCGACCCGGAGCTGGTCAACCCGCACGGGGGCTTCGCGCCGCGCCCGGCGCACCGGCCGGTGACGAAGTTCGAACGGCGCGCCCTGGTGGCCGACCGCCCTGTCGCCGACCTGATCTACCGCCGCCGCTGAGCAGACCGACGCCGCCGAGGAGACCGCCGGGGACGAGCGTCACTTTCTGATGATCCGTCACCCCGGTTGGCGGAGAGCACCATGATCCAGGCACCATTGACGGGTTATGACGCTCACCGCCGCGCTGCCCGCGACCGCCGACCCCGACACCCTCTACGACGCGTTCGCCGGCTGGGCCAAGGAGCGCGGTCTCGACCTCTACCCCCACCAGGAGGAGGCGGTCATCGAGATCGTCTCCGGGGCCAACGTGATCATGAATACGCCGACCGGCTCCGGTAAGAGCCTGGTCGCGATCGCGGCGCACTTCGCGGCCCTGGCCGACGACCGGACGACCTTCTACACCGCGCCGATCAAGGCGCTGGTCTCGGAGAAGTTCTTCGCCCTCTGCGAGGTCTTCGGCGCCGAGAACGTCGGCATGCTCACCGGCGACGCCAGCGTCAACGCCGACGCCCCGATCATCTGCTGCACCGCGGAGATCCTGGCGAACCTCGCACTGCGCGAGGGCAGCCGGGCCGACGTCGGCCAGGTGGTCATGGACGAGTTCCACTTCTACGCCGAACCCGACCGCGGCTGGGCCTGGCAGGTGCCGCTCATCGAGCTGCCCCAGGCACAGTTCATCCTGATGTCGGCCACCCTCGGCGACACCACCCGCTTCGTCGACGACCTGACCCGGCGTAACGGGCGGCCGACCGCCGTCGTCCGCTCGGCCGAGCGGCCCGTCCCGCTCCTCTTCTCGTACGCGATGACGCCGCTGCACGAGACGCTCGAGGAGCTGCTGGAGACGAAGCAGGCCCCGGTCTACGTCGTGCACTTCACCCAGGCCGCCGCCCTGGAGCGCGCCCAGGCGCTGATGAGCGTCAACGTCTCCACCCGCGCCGAGAAGGACATGATCGCCCAGGCCATCGGGAACTTCCGGTTCACCTCCGGCTTCGGCAAGACCCTGTCCCGGCTGGTGCGCCACGGCATCGGCGTGCACCACGCGGGCATGCTGCCCAAGTACCGCCGACTCGTCGAGACCCTCGCCCAGGCCGGGCTGCTCAAGGTCATCTGCGGCACCGACACCCTCGGGGTCGGCATCAACGTGCCGATCCGCACCGTGCTCTTCACCGGCCTGTCGAAGTACGACGGGACGCGCACCCGGCTGCTCAAGGCCCGCGAGTTCCACCAGATCGCCGGGCGCGCCGGTCGGGCCGGCTTCGACACGATCGGCCGGGTGGTGGTGCAGGCCCCGGAGCACGTGATCGACAACGAGAAGGCCCTGGCCAAGGCGGGCGACGACCCGAAGAAGCGGCGCAAGGTGGTCAAGAAGAAGCCGCCGGAGGGGTCGATCGGCTGGGGTGAGGCGACCTTCCAGCGCCTCGTCGAGGCCGAGCCGGAGCCGCTCACCTCCAGCTTCCAGGTCAGCCACTCGATGCTGCTCAACGTCATCGGGCGGCCCGGTGACGCGTTCACCGCGATGCGGCACCTGCTCACCGACAACCACGAGGACCGGGCCGCGCAGCGTCGGCACATCCGCCGGGCGATCGCCATCTACCGGGCGCTGCGCGCCGGTGGCGTGGTCGAGGAGCTGGCCGAGCCGGACGAGACCGGCCGGCGGGTCCGGCTCACCGTCGACCTCCAGCTCGACTTCGCGCTCAACCAGCCGCTCTCGCCGCTGGCCCTGGCCACCGTCGAGCTGCTGGACCGGGAGTCCCCGTCGTACCCGCTCGACGTGCTGTCGGTGATCGAGTCGATCCTCGACGACCCGCGCCAGGTGCTCTCCGCCCAGCAGTTCAAGGCCCGGGGCGAGGCGGTCGCCGCGATGAAGGCCGAGGGGATCGAGTACGAGGCCCGCCTCGAACTGCTCGACGAGGTCACCTGGCCCAAGCCCCTCGCCGAGCTGCTGGAGTCGGCGTACGAGATGTACCGGCAGGGGCACCCGTGGGTGGCCGACCACCAGCTCTCCCCCAAGTCGGTCGTGCGGGACATGTACGAGCGCGCGATGACCTTCTCCGAGTACGTCCAGTTCTACGGGCTGTCCCGCTCCGAGGGGCTCGTCCTGCGCTACCTCGCGGACGCGTACAAGACGCTGCGGCAGACCGTCCCCGAGGACGCCAAGACCGAGGAGCTGATCGACCTCATCGAGTGGCTCGGCGAACTGGTCCGGCAGGTGGACTCCAGCCTCATCGACGAGTGGGAGCGGCTGCGTAACCCGTCCGACGTCGAGGAGGTCGCCGCCTCGCTCGACGACCGGCCCGCGGCGGTGACCCGCAACGCGCGGGCGTTCCGGGTGCTGGTGCGCAACGCGCTGTTCCGCCGGGTGGAGCTGGCCGCCCTGCGCCGCTGGGACCTGCTCGGGGAGCTCGACGGCGGCCACGGCTGGCACGCCGACGCCTGGGCGGACGCGCTGGAGCCGTACTTCGACACGTACGACGCCATCGGCACCGGGCCGGACGCCCGGGGTCCGGCGCTGCTCATGATCGAGCAGGGCCGGGAGCGGTGGACGGTCCGGCAGATCCTGGACGACCCCGACGGCGATCACGACTGGGGCATCACCGCCGAGGTCGACCTGGCCGCGTCGGACGAGGCCGGCGAGGCGGTCGTCCGGATCACCTCCGTCGGGCAGCTCTGAACTCCGCCCGCAGGAAGCGGGTCACGGCAGGGGGTTGGGCGGCCCGAGGTAGGGGAAGTGGGGCAGCATGTCGTCGTGCGGCTGGAGCCCCGTCGGCGGGACCTTGCCGTTGGAGAGCCAGGCGAAGCGGTAGCTGAAGACGTCGTCGACGAGCGCCCGACCGTTGGGGTAGGACGCGGGCCGGCTCCGGTCGTACTGCAGGATGTCGGGTAGGCACTGGAGGGCGGTCTTCCTGGCCTCCTCCGGCGAGTAGCCACCCTGCTCCAGCAGCTGGGACCACGGGCCCAGGTAGTTCGCCACGTCGTCGGCGGGCTGACGGGAGTTGTACCGGTTCTTCTCGCCGTCGGGATTGACGAACGGGTTGATGGTCGGGTTTCCACCGCGGTCCATCTGCTCCAGCTTGCCGTCGCGGCGCCGGCTGATCGAGGCCCACACCCCGATCGTCGTGCCGCCGAGCAGGTCGGAGGGTACGTCCAGCGCGATGCTGTCGACGTTGTTGTTGGCGAAGTCGTCGTTCCCGGTCCATTTCAACCCGTGCAGGGCGCCCTCGACGTCGGCGAAGAACGGGTCGCTGCGTAGCCCGGCACAGAACCGGATCGGACCCGGTTCGTCGATGAGGACGGGCTGGACCGTGCCGTCGAAGCTGACCGGGAAGGACTCGGCGAGCACCCGGCCGGCAGGCTCGGGCTGGCGGGCGTCGGCCCCGGTGGCGTACCAGGCGGTCCCCGTCTGGCTGCCGTTGGCGTACTCGGAGAAGGTGAAGGTGAAAGCGAGGTCGGCGTGCGCGTCGCCGTCGGTGTCGATGTTGATCCGGTAGACCGCGTCGGGACAGAACTCCGGGCCGGTGGTGGCCGGCGGCACCGGAGGCGGGGCGACCGTCGGATTCGCATCGATGATCAGGATCGTCCGGCCGGGATCCTCCATCGAGGTGAAGGCGTACAGGTCGGTGAGTTCGAGGCGGCGGTCGTCACCGGGAAATCCCAGGTTGTCGGCGCTGAAGTGGTTGGACATGAGGCTCCTCGACGGTCAGGGCGGGGTGTCGGTCACGGGGAAACTCCGGCGGCGCCCGCCGCCGCTGGGCACCGGCTGCTCGGTCTGCTCACGACGGGACGCTAGTGAGGCCGAGGTCCACCCACAGGCGATTCAGGTACTCGCGCCCGACCGAGTGAAGGGTCTGGTCCGCCCCTTTTCGTCCGGTGGGCGATGTCAGCCCCGTCGATTAGAATGTATGTACTAATCACGGCTGCTGAGCTGGGAGGACGCCCGTGACCGCGCCCACCTCCACCCCCCTCACCCCGTACGCGACACTGCTCGGCTTCACCCGCTACGTCGACCGCACCGGCCCCACGAAGGCCACCTTCGTCGGGGGCCTGCGCAAGCAGCGGGCGAGCCGGCACGGCTTCAACCCGCACGGCCAGTTCGTCAAGGCGCTCAAGGCCGACATCGCCTTCCACACCGGCGGCACCCACCTCGACCAGGTGGCCGACCAGGTCAAGCCCCGCTGGCGTCCGCTCTACCAGGCGCTCGTACCGGGCGCGACCGCCTGGCTGCACTCCCTCGGCGAGCCCGCCTCGATCGACCTGGCCCAGACCCGCGACGCCCTCGCCATGCTCGGCGACCTGCCCGTCAAGATCAACCCCCACTTCGGCGTACGGCACGCCGACGGGAGCGTCGAGGCGGTCCGCCTGCACTTCGACGAGACCCCGCCGAGCGAGGAGACGGTGCTCGCC
Source organism: Micromonospora musae (assembly GCF_003626635.1). Classification (GTDB taxonomy): domain Bacteria; phylum Actinomycetota; class Actinomycetes; order Mycobacteriales; family Micromonosporaceae; genus Micromonospora; species Micromonospora musae. Next base: position 243,079 of record NZ_RAZT01000002.1, read on the forward strand.
ACGCTGCACCTGATGGCCCGGCACATGGACGCCGTGCTGCCGCACGCCGAGCCGGTCCTGGTCGACGTGCGGCGTGGTCTGGCGCACCGGATGCCCGACGGCGTCAAGCCCGACCAGGTCGAACGCTGGCTCGCCGGCGAGGCCGCCGCCTTCCGCTCCCTCTGGTCCACCGCCGCCTAACCCCCACCCCCACGCCCCCACTCCCCCGCCCCGCCACGCGCGCTCGTTCACGGAAAGAGTGGCTGTTCCCCGCCGAATAGCCACTCTTTCCGTGAAAGCGTGGCCGCGACTTGAGGGTTATCCACAGGGTCTGCGTGGGAGCGTGCCTGACGTTCACAGTGGCGCCATGCCCGTCTCACCTCGTCGCCCACTTCCGCTGCGGGGGCGTGTCTTCCGCGGATCCGACGCCATCGCCCGGGGTCTCCTGACCCGGGCCGAACTGCGCAGTAGGGCTTGGCGACCCCTCTTCCGGGACGTCTACGCCGACGCTCAGCTGGCGGTGTCGCACCACACACGCTGCCTGGCGGCGGCGCGGTGGGTCCTGCCCGACCAAGCCGCGATCGCTGGGCGAAGCGCGGCCGCGCTCTACGGGGTCGGTTCGGTCGGCCCGACGCAGCCGCTCGACGTCCTGGTGCCGATGGGGCACCGGTTCGGGCCCGTCGCCGGGTTCGCGATACACACGGCAGAGTCGAGCGAAGCCGAGGTGCGTCTCCACGCCGGGATCCGGGTGACCACCCCGGTGCGCACCTGCTGGGATCTGGCGCAGTGGCTGGCGGTCGAGGAGGCGGTGGCCGTCGTGGACGGGCTCGTCCGGCGGCGACTGGTTAGGGTCGAGACGTTGCAGGGCCACGCTCACGCACGGTTGGGGCTGCGCGGATGGAAGCGCCTGCTGCGCGTCGCGGATCTGGCGGATCCAGGGGCGGAGTCGCGTCCCGAGTCCGTGCTGCGGGTTCGACTCGTGATGGCGGGTCTGCCGAGACCGGTCACCCAGTTCGTGGTGGAGCACGACGGCAGGTTCGTCGCCCGGGTCGACCTCGCTTGGCCGCGGTTCAGGGTCGCGGTCGAGTACGACGGCGTCTGGCACCACGATCCCGAGCAACTGCACCGCGACCGTCGTCGCCTCAACCGGCTCGTCGGCCAGGGTTGGACGGTGTTGCACGTGACCGCGAAGCGCCTCAAGGACGACTTCGAGGGCGTCGTGACCGAGATCCGTCACGCTCTTCGCTCCCGAGCCCGCTGACGTCGGCCAAAACGGCAAGATCCGCGCAACTTCCGGGAAGTTGCTGCCTCGCGGCTAGGCGAAACAGCAACTTCCGCGAAATTGCGCGGATCTTGGCGCCAACGTGCGCGGATCTTGGGGCCTGGCGCGGAGCCTGGCGCGGAGCGCGGGGCCCCGCGCGGGGCGGGCGGGGGGGGTTAGGCGGTCAGGTGCTTTTGGAGGTCGTCGAGGATCTTGTTGGCGGCGCCGACACCGATGCCGGTCATCCAGACCTCGTCGGGCACGACGTACACCTTGTTGGCCTTGACCGCCGACAGGTTCTTCCAGAGGCTGCCGCCGGTGACCTTGGCCTGCTCCGCGGCGGCCTTCTCGCCGAACGCCGTCACGAAGATGACGTCACCGTCGACCTCGCTGATCCGCTCCGGGCTGATCTCGTCGAAGCGCTTGTCGTCCTTGTTCGCCAGCATCTGCCGCTCGGGGCGGGGCAGCCCGGCGTCACCGAGCACGATGCCGGAGAAGGAGTCCGGACCGTAGACCCGGATGCTGCCGGGGCGGAAGCGGACGATGGAGATCTTCTGCGCGGCGGCGGCGCCCAGCTTGGCGCCGAACTCCTTCGCCCGGGTCTCGTACTGCGCGAGCAGGTCCTTGCTCTCCTGCTCCTTGCCGAGGGTCTTGCCGTCGAGGAGGAAGTTCTCCTTCCAGGTGATGCCGACCTTCTCGGTGAAGACGGTCGGCGCGACCGCGGAGAGCTCGTCGTAGAACTTCTCCTGGCGGAACTTGCTGCCCAGGATGAGGTCCGGCTTCAGGGCGTTGATCGCCTCGATGTCGGGCTCGCTGACCTGACCGACGTCCTTGATGCTGGCGAGCTTCTCCTCGCCGAAGTAGGTCGGCCAGCCCTTGGCCTCACCGGTGTTGGTGGCCCCGACCGGGGTCAGACCGAGTGAGAGCATCGTGTCGATCTTGTCGCTGTCGAGCACGACGACGCGCTGCGGGTGGGCCGGCACCTTGGTGGTGCCCATGGCGTGGGTGATCTCCCGGGTGTCCCCGCCGGCGTTGGTGCCGGCGACCGGGTCGCTCTCACCGCACGCGGTGAGTCCGACGCCGAGGGCGACGGCCGCGGCGAGGGCGGCGACGAGACGACGACGCATCAGTGTCCTTCCGAAGGGTACGAGCCGGCGAGCGCGTTCTCGCTGCCGGCTGGGGTTGCACCGGTGGATCCGGTGGGTGAACTGGCATCGGTGCCCGAGGCGGTGCCGGCCGGAGTCGGCGCGGACGACCGCGCCGCCGGGTCGGCCAGGGTCGGGCTGGTGAGCGCGGGCACCACCAGCGGCGCGCCGGTCACCGGGCAGGGCACGACCACACAGTCGAGCCCGAAGACCTCGCGGACCAACTCCGCGGTGAGGATCTCGCGGGGCGGTCCGGCGGCCACCACCGCGCCGGAGCGCATGGCGACCAGGTGGTCGGCGTACCGGGCGGCCTGGTTGAGGTCGTGCAGCACGGCGACCACGGTGCGGCCCCGCTCGACGCGCAGCCGGTGCAGCAGGTCCAGCACCTCCACCTGGTGGGCCAGGTCGAGGAAGGTGGTCGGCTCGTCGAGCAGCAGCGCCTCGGTGTCCTGGGCGAGCGTCATGGCGATCCACACCCGCTGGCGCTGCCCGCCGGAGAGGGTGTCCACCGGCCGGTCGGCGAGGCCGGCGACGTCGGCGAGGGCCATCGCGTGGTCCACGGCCGAGCTGTCCTCCTCCGACCACTGCCGCCACCAGCGCTGGTACGGCTGCCGGCCTCGACCGACCAGGTCCGCGACGGTGACCCCCTCGGGGACCAGCGGGCTCTGCGGCAGCACGGCGAGGCGCCGGGCGACCTCCCGGGTGGGCAGCTCCTGGATGGCCTTGCCGTCCAGCAGCACGCTGCCGCGGCGCGGGACGAGCAGCCGGGCGAGCGTCCGCAGCAGGGTCGACTTGCCGCAGGCGTTCGGCCCGACGATCACGGTGAACGCGTCGGCGGGCAGCTCCAGGTCCAGCCCGTCCAGCACGGTCCGCTCGTCGTAGCCGGCGACCAGGTCGCGGGTGGAGAGCATCACGCCTCCCGAAGGGTGGTCGACGAATGGGATTGGCAACGGCCGGTCACGACGACCTCTTACGGCCGCGGAGCAGCAGGTACATGAGGTACGGGCCACCGATGGCGGCGGTCAGCACACCGGCCGGCAGCTGCGTCGGGGCGAAGAGCCGTCGTCCGGCGAGGTCGGCCAGGACGAGCAGCAGCGCGCCCATCAGCGCGGCGCAGACCAGCGGCGGGCGTTCGGCGCGTACCAACCGGCGGGCCACCTGCGGGGCGACCAGCGCCACGAAGTCGACGGCGCCGACCTGGGCGGTGACCATCGCGGCGACGAGCACGCCGGTGCCGGCGAGCGCGATCCGGCGGGACACCGGGCGCAGCCCGATGCCCCGGGCGGTGTCGTCGTCGAGCGCGCTGCTGTTCAGCGCCCAGCCCGCCCAGGCCAGCACCGGCAGGAGCACGAGCAGGGTGGCGCCGATCCAGGCGGCCTCGGTCCAGCCCTTGCCGGCCAGCGTGCCGATCAGCCAGATCTGGGCGCGCTGCCCGTCGATCGCCTCGGCGGTGAGCATGACGATCTCGGTGAGCGCCTTCAGGGCGAACGCGACCGCCACGCCGGCCAGCACGAAGCGCTGCGCGGCCAGGCCGTGCCGGGCGCCGAGGGCGAGCACCAGGGCGGCGGCGACCAGCCCGCCGGCCAGGGCCGCCGGCCCGACGACCACCGCCGCCGCGCCGCTGGTCAGCGCGACCGTCGCGGCGAGGCCGGCGCCCTGGGTGACACCGATGACGTCCGGGCTGGCGAGGGGGTTGCGCGCCACGCTCTGGATCAGCGTGCCGGCCACCCCGAACGCCGCGCCGGCCACCGCGGCCAGCACCACCCGAGGCAGCCGCAGGTCGAGGACGACCAGGTCGTACGGGGTACCGGCGCCGGAGAGCGCGCGCAGCACGTCGCCTGCGGCGACGTACGGGGTGCCGAGGGAGAGGCTGAGCACCCCGGCGACCGCCAGCAGCACCAGCAGGACGGCGGCGACCAGCACGGAGCGGCGGCGGATCTGCACGCTCAGCGGGCCGACCCGCAGGAGTGAGCGGCCCGGCAGGCGCGCGGTGCCGGCCGTGGCGACGGCGGGTTCGATGGTGGTCACACCACCGGCGCTGCGGTCGCGACTGGGGGCGGTCACGCGGTCACCACCTTCGCGCGGCGGACCAGGAGGGCGAGCAGGGGCGCGCCGACCAGAGCGGTGATGATGCCGGCCGGTACCTCGCTGGGCGGGTCGATGAGCCGGCCCACTACGTCGGCGGCGAGCAGCAGCGCCGGTCCGAGCAGCGCGGAGACGGTCAGGGTCCAGCGGTGGTCGGCGCCGACCAGGGCGCGGGCCAGGTGCGGTACGGCCAGGCCGACGAACGCGACCGGCCCGGCGGCGGCGACGGCGGCGCCGGTGAGCAGGACGGCGGCGACGCCCCCGCCGAGCCGGACCAGGCCGACGCGGTTGCCGAGGCCACGGGCCACGTCGTCGCCGAGGGCCAGCGCGTCCAGGCCACGGGCGACCAGCGCGGCCAGTACGAGCCCCGCGAGCACGATCGGCAGCACCTGCACGGCGACGGAGAGGTCCCGGCCGGTGAGCCCGCCCACCACCCAGAACCGGTACTCCTCGAAGGTGCGGGCGTCGATGCTGAGCAGCGCGAACACCACGGAGCCGAGGCTCGCGTCGAGCGCGGCGCCGACCAGTGCGAGGGTGACCGGGCTGGCGCCCTCGCGGGCGCGGGCGGCCACGGCGAAGACCAGCAGCCCGGCGAGGAAGGCGCCGCCGATGCCGAACCAGACGTACCCGGCGAGCGTGCTGACGCCGAACACGGAGATGGCCAGCACCACACCGAACGACGCGCCGGCGCTGATACCGAGGATGCGCGGCTCGGCGAGCGGGTTGCGGGTGAGGGCCTGCAGGAGCACGCCGGCGACCGCGAGCGCCACGCCGACGACGAGGCCGAGGGCGGTACGCGGCAGGCGCAGCTCGCGGATGATGGTGCTCGCCTCGCCGCCGTCGGGCGACACGAGGGCGTGCCACACCTGGTCGACGGGGATCGGCCGGCTGCCGAGGGCGAAGCTGGCCAGCACGGTGAGCAGTAGCACCAGCGCGGCCGCGGCGGTGACCGCGATCCGACGCCCGCTGTGGGCGCCGGTGCGGCGGCCGGGGTCGACCGGCCGGCTGAGAAGGGTGGTCACGAAGCTCCTGCGGATTCGCGCTTAGGTTCGCCTTACCTTAGCCGACCCGGTTAGGGGCACCTAAGCGGCAGCCCTCCATCGAACCTCGTTGACCTGCGCGGACGTCCGCGAACGTGGCGCCGGCCCGCATAGGGTGAGGGAATGCGATACGACCAGCACACGGTCGTCCTGCTGGCGCACCCCTCGGACGCCCCGCAGCTGCCGCCCGAGGCGTTCGACCGGTTGCACGCCGCTCATCTGGCCCACCAGGCGGGGCTCGTGGAGCAGGATCTCGTCCTCGCGGCCGGCCCGCTGGTGGACGCGGACGACGAGCGGCTGCGCGGCTTCGTCGTGCTCTCCGTGCACCCCGACATGGCCCGCGAGCTCTTCCACAACGATCCGGCGGTACGCGCCGGACTGCTGGAGGCGCGGGTGATGAGGTGGATGGTCCCCGAGGGCAACCTCCGTTTCGAGGGTGTGCCGGTGCCACGTTCGATGCTGGCGGCGGCCGCCGGAGACTGACTGGACGGCGTGGCTCCGCTACCCTCGCGGGCATGGCGGGTGGGCGCGGAAGCGGTCGCAGGTACGCGCTCTCCGCCCTGCTCGCCGGCGTGGTCGCGATCGGGCTGGTGGTGCTCGGCTGGTGGGTTCGCGGCTGGGCGTACCGCGCGGACCGGGACCGGTTCCTCGACCCGGAGTGGTGGGTCGGCTTCGCCGCGAGCGCCCTCGGTCACCTCGCGTTCGGCAGGGCCGGCTTCAAGGTCGCGCTTCTGGTGGTCGGGCTCACGATCGCCGCCTGGGTGGGGCTGCGGCGGCGACGCCCACGGGCCGCCGAGCCGGACGACCAGCCGCCCGCCGAAACGGCGGAGTGACCACCCGGGCGTCGAGGACGCCTCGTCCGGAGCCGGGTCAGTCGCCGGGTCGGGGCGCCGGCACCGGATCGGCGGTCGCGTCGAGCTGGTGGTCCGCCCAGACGTACGTGTCGGGGAGCAGGTCGCCGATCGACACGACGCGCAGCGCGTCGGCCGGCCCGACGATCACCCGGATCGACGGGAAGTAGTCGAGGAGCACCTGCCGGCAGCGCCCGCACGGCGGGATCACGCCACGCCCCCGGTCGCCCACGGCGACGATGGTCTCCAGCTCGGTCGCGCCCTGGGTGGCGGCGGCGCCGATCGCGACCACCTCGGCGCAGGGCCCGCCGGTGAAGTGGTAGAGGTTCACGCCGGTGAAGACCCGGCCGTCGGCGGTGCGGGCGGCGGCGGCCACGGTGTGGTTCTCACTGCGGCAACGCAGCTTCGCGACGGCTGTCGCGGCCTGCACGAGCGCCCGGTCGGTGTCCCGCAACTCCATGCCCCGCTCCCCCGTCGTCGTCCGGCGGTCACTCTAACGGGGCCGACCGCGCCGCCCCGCACCCTGGTCGATCGACTCGGGCTGCGGGGCGGGGGCGTGTCGCGGGAGCGCGGTCACCCCGCCGACGGCGAACCGGAGTCGATCTTCCCGGGGCGGGACGGTAAACCAGGAGGCGACTTCCGGGTCGCGGCCTATTCTTGGCCACGACATGCAGAATCCAGCCGTACCCGCCGCGCCCGACACCGTCCGGGAGCTGCACCGCCGCCTCTCCCCCCTGATGTTTCGCGACCAGCGCCGGCTCCAGCGACGGCTGGACGGTGCCCGCAAGCTCCGTGACCCGCAGCGGCGGGAGGCGGCGCTGACCGAGATCACCGTCGAGGTCGAGCGGGCCGAGCAGCGGCTCGCCGGTCGGCGCGCCGCGGTCCCGACGATCACCTATCCGGCCGGCCTGCCGGTGAGCGAGCGCAAGGACGACCTCGCCGCCGCGATCCGGGAGCATCAGGTGGTGATCGTGGCCGGCGAGACCGGCTCCGGCAAGACCACCCAGCTGCCCAAGATCTGCCTGGAGCTGGGGCGGGGGATCAGCGGGCTGATCGGGCACACCCAGCCCCGGCGGCTGGCCGCGCGTACGGTCGCCGACCGGATCGCCGAGGAGCTCGGCACCGAGCTGGGTGACGTGGTCGGCTACAAGGTCCGCTTCACCGACCAGGTGAGCGACCGCAGCCTGGTGAAGCTGATGACCGACGGCATCCTCCTCGCCGAGCTGCAGACCGACCGGATGCTCCGGCAGTACGACATGCTGATCATCGACGAGGCGCACGAGCGCAGCCTCAACATCGATTTCATCCTCGGCTACCTGAAGCAGCTGCTGCCCCGCCGGCCCGACCTCAAGCTGGTCATCACGTCGGCGACCATCGAGACGGACCGGTTCGCCCGGCACTTCGCCGACGCGGAGGGCAAGCCCGCGCCGGTCATCGAGGTCTCCGGGCGGACGTACCCGGTGGAGGTTCGTTACCGGCCGCTGGTCGAGGTCACCGAGGCGGACGAGCAGGACGGGGACGAGGAGAACGTCCGCGACCAGATCCAGGCGATCGGCGACGCCGTCGAGGAGCTGGCCGCCGAGGGCCCCGGCGACATCCTGGTCTTCCTCAGCGGGGAGCGGGAGATCCGGGACACCGCCGACGCGCTGGGCCGGCTGGTGGAGAAGAAGCCCCTGCTGCGCGGCACCGAGATCCTGCCGCTGTACGCGCGGCTCTCCGCCGCCGAGCAGCACCGGGTCTTCGCCCCGCACGGCGGGCGGCGCGTGGTGCTCGCCACCAACGTGGCGGAGACGTCGCTGACCGTCCCCGGCATCAAGTACGTCGTCGACCCCGGCACGGCCCGCATCTCCCGCTACAGCAACCGGCTCAAGGTGCAGCGGCTGCCGATCGAGCCGGTCTCCCAGGCGTCGGCGAACCAGCGCAAGGGCCGCTGCGGCCGCACCTCGGACGGCATCTGCATCCGCCTCTACGACGAGCAGGACTTCCTCTCCCGGCCGGAGTTCACCGACCCGGAGATCCTGCGGACCAACCTCGCCTCCGTCATCCTCCAGATGACCGCGATCGGGCTCGGCGACATCGGCGCGTTCCCGTTCATCGAGCCGCCGGACCGGCGCAACATCACCGACGGCGTGAACCTGCTGCACGAGCTGGGCGGGTTGGATCCGGCCGAGACCGACCCGGCGAAGCGGCTCACCCCGCTCGGGCGGCGGTTGGCGCAGCTGCCGGTCGACCCCCGGTTGGCCCGCATGGTCGTCGAGGGGGAGCGCAACGGCTGCGCCACCGAGGTCATGGTGATCGCCGCGGCGCTGTCGATCCAGGACCCTCGGGAACGGCCGGCGGAGAAGCAGGCCCAGGCCGACCAGGCGCACGCCCGCTTCACCGACCGGGAGTCGGACTTCGTGGCGCTGCTGAACCTCTGGCGCTACCTGCGCGAGCAGCAGCGGGCGCTCTCCTCCAGCGCCTTCCGCCGGATGTGCCGGGCCGAGTACCTCAACTACCTGCGGGTACGCGAGTGGCAGGACATCGTCAGCCAGCTGCGCCAGGTGTTGCGTACCCCCGAGCAGGGCGGCGGTGGGCGCGGCGGGCGACCGGCGCGGGAGACAGGCGCGAACGACGGCGGCCGGCGTGGCGGCGCGGACCTGCCGGAGGAGATCGACACCCCGAAGGTGCACCAGTCGCTGCTGGCCGGGCTGCTCTCGCACGTCGGCCTGAAGGACGCGCAGAAGAACGAGTACCTGGGCGCCCGGGGCGCGAAGTTCGGGCTCTTCCCCGGTTCGGCGCTGTTCCGCAAGCCACCGCGCTGGGTGATGGCGGCCGAGCTGGTGGAGACGTCCCGACTCTGGGGCCGCATCGCCGGCCGGGTCGAGCCGGAGTGGGTGGAGCCGCTCGCCCAGCACCTGGTGAAGCGCAGCTACAGCGAGCCGCACTGGGAGAAGAAGCAGGCGGCCGTGATGGCGTACGAGAAGGTGACCCTCTACGGCATTCCGCTGGTCACCTCCCGGAAGGTCAACTTCGGCCGGATCGATCCGGCGCTCAGCCGTGAGCTCTTCGTCCGGCACGCGTTGGTCGAGGGTGACTGGCAGACCCACCACCAGTTCTGGCGCGACAACCAGCGGCTGCTGGGCGAGATCGAGGAGCTGGAGAACCGGGCCCGACGGCGGGACATCCTCGTCGACGACGAGACCATCTTCGCCTTCTACGACGAGCGCATCCCCGCCGACGTGGTCTCCGGTCGGCACTTCGACACCTGGTGGAAGAAGGTCCGGCGGGAGCAGCCCGACCTGCTCACCTTCACCCGTGAGCTGCTGGTCAACGCGGGCCGGGGCGGGGTGGAGGAGACCGACTACCCCGACGAGTGGCGGGCCGAAGGGGTCACGCTGCCGCTGACCTACAGCTTCGAGCCGGGCACCGAGACCGACGGGGTCACGGTGGACATCCCGCTGCCGCTGCTGAACCAGGTGCCGGCCGAGAGCTTCGACTGGCAGGTGCCCGGGCTGCGCGAGGAGCTGGTGGTGGCGCTGATCCGGTCCCTGCCGAAGGCGCTGCGCCGCAACTTCGTCCCGGTGCCCGACTACGCGCGGGCGGCGCTCGCCGCGATGCCCGCCGGCGAGGAGCCGCTGCTGGACGCCCTGACCCGCCAGCTGCGCCGGATGACCGGGGTGACCGTCCCCCGGGACGCCTGGGACGTGCCGAAGCTGCCGCCGCACCTGAGGGTCACCTTCCGGGTGCTCGGCGAGGACGACAAGCCGGTCGCCGAGGGCAAGGACCTGCCGGCGCTGCAACGCCAGCTCAAGACCGAGGTACGGCAGGTGGTGGCGGCCGCCGCGCCGGACGTGGCCCGCACCGGGCTGCGCGAGTGGAGCATCGGGACCCTGCCCCGCACCATCGAGCAGGTCCGGGCCGGGTACGCGGTGACGGCGTACCCGGCGCTCGTCGACGAGGGCAGCACGGTCGGCGTACGGGTCTTCGACTCGGCGTCGGAGGCCGAGGCGGCGCACTGGGCGGGCACTCGCCGGCTGCTGCGGTTGACGGTGCCGTCACCGGCGAAGTTCCTCCAGGGGCGGTTGTCGAACGAGGCGAAGCTGGCGCTCAGCCGTAACCCGCACGGCGGGGTGCAGGCGCTCATCGAGGACGCGGCCGGCGCGGCGATCGACAAGCTGGTCGCCGACGCGGGCGGCCCGGCCTGGGACGCGGACGGCTTCGCGGCGCTGCGCGACCGGGTCCGCGCCGACCTGATCGACACGGTCGTCGAGGTGATGGAGCGGGCCCGCCGGGTGCTCGCCACCGGGTACGCGGTGGAGCAGCGGCTCGGGGCGACGAAGAACCTGGCGGTGGTGGCGGCGCTGGCGGACATCCGCAACCAGCTCACCGGGCTGGTGCACGCCGGGTTCCTCACCGAGACCGGGTACGCCCGCCTGCCCGACGTGCTGCGCTACCTCACCGCGATCGAACGCCGGTTGGAGCGGTTGCCGGGTAACCCGCAGCGGGACAAGCAGCAGCAGGACCGGATCGCCGTGGTGCAGAAGGAGTATCAGGAGATGCTGGCGGCGCTGCCACCGGCGCGGCGGCAGTCGGCGGCGGCCCGGCAGGTCCGCTGGATGATCGAGGAGCTGCGGGTGAACGTCTTCGCGCAGGCGCTCGGCACCCCGTACCCGGTGTCGGAGCAGCGCATCTACCGGGCCATGGACGAGGCCGAGGGGCGCTGAGCCGGCCCTGATCCGGCGGGTGTGGGGCGGGGCGTAGCGGGAACACGCTCGCCCTCGCGTGCCGTCCGGGCGCGCCGCCGGGTGAGGAGAACCGGTCGTGCCCACTGCCCCTGCCTCCCTCGTACCGGCCACCGGACCCGGCTCCCGGCCGGCCCGCGCCCGGGCCGTCACCCGCCTCGGCGGACTGGTCGGAGCCGGGACGGCGATGCTCCTCTTCGGCGTCCTGCACCTGCCCGGGCAACCGGTCCATCCGGTACGCGACACGGTCAGCGACTACGCGCTGTCGCGGCACGGCTGGCTGTTCAACCTGGCCGTGCTGGCGCTGGCCACGGGATCGGTCCTGCTCCTGGCCCCGGCGCTGCGCCGGTCGGCGCGCTCGTCGTTCGGGCGGGGACGGCTGCCGGCGGTCGTCGGGCCGGTCGGGTTGGCCGCCTGGTGCGTCGGGCTGGTGGTGCTGGTCGTCTTTCCTCGCGACGCGCCGGGGGTGCCGGTGTCGGTCACCGGGGAGATCCACCGCTGGGCAGCCGTGGCCGCCCTCTCCGGCCTGCCCGCCGGGGCGCTGCTCGTCGCCGTACGGCGTCCGGGGCGTCTCGCCCGAGCGGTGGTGGTGGGCGCGGTCGGGTGCGCGGTCGCCCTGGTCCCCTTCGTGGCCGCCTACCTGGTGGGCTCGCCGCTGCGCCCGTACGTCGGTCTACTCGAACGTCTCGTCTGCCTCGCCGAGGTCTGCCTGCTGATCCTCGTCGCCCACCTGGACCACGGTGGCCGGGTCACGACCGCCTACAGCGGTTCGACACCGGGCGGGAGGTCACCGTCGGCGGTCGCGTCGCGGACGTACTCCAGCAGGATGCGGCGCAGCTCCCGGCCGGCGTTGGTGGGCACCACGTCGCGGCGTCGGGCCACCGCGATGGTCCGGGTCACGCCCGGCGGGGCGAGCCGGGTGATGCGTACGCCGGGGCGTCGGGAGACGACGATGCCGGGCACCAGCGCGATGCCGAGCCCGGCCTCGACGAAGCTGAGCACCGCGTCCATCTCCCCGCCGTCGACGGCGAAGGTGGGCTCGAAGCCGGCGGCGCGGCACGCCTGAATGGTGGCGTCGCGCAGGTCGTAGCCCTCCCGGAACATCACCATCGGCCGGTCGCGCAGGTCGGTGATGCGCAGCTCACCGCCGGTCGGACCGGTCTCCGGGTCGGCCGCGGAGGCGACCACGAGGCTCTCCCGCAGGATCGGGTCGACGCGCAGTCCGGGGTCCGCTCCCTGGGCCGGCATGATGATGAGCGCGAGGTCCAGGTCGCCGCGGAGCAGGTCGCGGACGAGGTCCTGCGAACCGCCCTCCTCCACGCGCAGGTCCACCGCGGGGTGCGCGTCGCGGAACCGGCGCAGCACCGGCGGGGCGAGCGAGGTGGCCAGGCTCGGGGTGGCGCCGAGCCGGACCCGACCGCGCCGCAGGCCGACCAGCTCCTGCACCTCGCGGGTGGCGGTGTCGACGTCGGCGAGGATGCGTCGGGCCAACGGCAGGAGCACCTCCCCCGCCGCGGTGAGGGCGATGTTGCCTCTTACTCGTTCGAAGAGCGGCGCCCCCAGGTCGCCCTCCAGGGCGTGAATTTGCTTACTCAACGACGGCTGAGTTATGCCGACGATGTCGGCGGCTTGGGTGAAATGTCGTACTTCGGCCACCGCTACGAAGTACCTGAGCTGATGCAGCTGCACCCTCATAGCCTACGGCTATCAAGACTGCGCTGTCGATGCATTGGACGACTGATCGAACTGCTCCTAGCGTCGGCCCTGTGGTAGCCACGACGACGAGAACCCGCTCGCCGATCCGCTCGAACGTCGGCCTCAAGGCCGTCATGGCGGTGTCAGGCATCTTCTTTGTGCTGTACCTGATCGCACACATGGTCGGAAACCTGAAGGCCTTCGCGGGCGAGACGGCGTTCGACCACTACGCGCACTGGCTGCGCGACATCGGCAAGCCGCTGCTGCCCGGCGTCTGGTTCCTCTGGATCCTGCGCTTCGCGCTGACGGTCTCCGTCGTCGCCCACATCTGGTCCGCGACCGTGCTGGCGCTGCGCGCCCGCGCCGCCCGCCCGGTCCGGTACGCGCACCGCCCGAAGGTCCAGGGCAGCTACGCGGCCCGCACGATGCGCTGGGGTGGCGTGATCATCCTGCTCTTCGTGATCTACCACCTGCTGGACCTGAGCGTCGGCACGCTGAACCCGGTCGGCGACGGCAGCAAGCCGTACAGCAACGTGGTCGCCGACTTCGCGCCCGAGCGCTGGTACGTCACCCTCTTCTACACCCTGGCGATCGTCACGCTGGGCTTCCACCTCCGGCACGGTGTGTTCAGCGCGCTGCGCAGCCTGGGACAGCAGACGCCCACGGGCGAGCGCCGGGCACGAGCCGCCGCGCTGGCCGTCGCCATCCTGATCAGCGGCGGCTTCCTGGTGATCCCGTTCGCCGTACTCACCGGATTGGTGTCCTGACATGGAACTGTTCACCGAGGGCGACCCGATCGCCGACACCAAGGCTCCCGACGGCCCGATCGAGACCCGCTGGGACCGCCACCGCTTCGAGTCCAAGCTCGTCAACCCGGCGAACCGCCGGAAGATGAGCGTGATCGTGGTGGGCACCGGCCTGGCCGGCGGCTCGGCCGCCGCCACGCTCGCCGAGCAGGGCTACCAGGTCAAGTCCTACTGCTACCAGGACAGCCCGCGCCGGGCCCACTCGATCGCCGCGCAGGGCGGCATCAACGCCGCCAAGAACTACCGCAACGACGGCGACTCGGTGCACCGGCTCTTCTACGACACGGTCAAGGGCGGCGACTTCCGCTCCCGCGAGTCGAACGTGCACCGCCTCGCCGAGGTCTCGGTCAACATCATCGACCAGTGCGTCGCCCAGGGCGTGCCGTTCGCCCGCGAGTACGGCGGCCTGCTGGACACCCGCTCCTTCGGCGGCGCCCAGGTGCAGCGCACCTTCTACGCCCGGGGCCAGACGGGTCAGCAGCTGCTGCTCGGCGCGTACCAGGCCCTCGAGCGACAGATCGGCCTGGGCAACGTGGAGATGAACGCCCGGCACGAGATGCTGGAGCTGATCCTCGTCGACGGCCGGGCCCGGGGCATCGTGGTCCGGGACATGGTCACCGGTGAGATCACCACCGAGTTCGCCGACGCGGTCGTGCTCGCCTCCGGCGGCTACGGCAACGTCTTCTACCTCTCCACCAACGCCAAGGGCTGCAACGTCACCGCCACCTGGCGGGCCCACCGCAAGGGCGCGTACTTCGCCAACCCCTGCTACACGCAGATCCACCCGACCTGCATCCCGGTCTCCGGCGACCACCAGTCGAAGCTGACCCTGATGAGCGAGTCGCTGCGTAACGACGGCCGGGTCTGGGTGCCGAAGGCCAAGGGCGACGACCGCAACCCGAAGGACATCCCCGAGGACGAGCGGGACTACTACCTGGAGCGGATCTACCCGGCCTTCGGCAACCTGGTCCCCCGGGACATCGCCTCCCGGGCCGCGAAGGCGGTCTGCGACCAGGGCCGCGGCGTCGGACCGGGTGGGCTCGGCGTCTACCTGGACTTCGCCGACGCGATCGGCCGCCTCGGCCGCAAGGCCGTCGAGGCCAAGTACGGCAACCTCTTCGAGATGTACGAGCGCATCACCGGCGAGGACCCGTACGAGGTGCCGATGCGGATCTACCCCGCGGTGCACTACACGATGGGCGGGCTCTGGGTCGACTACGACCTCCAGTCGACCATCCCCGGCCTCTTCGTGATCGGTGAGGCGAACTTCTCCGACCACGGCGCCAACCGGCTCGGCGCGTCCGCCCTCATGCAGGGCCTCGCCGACGGCTACTTCGTACTGCCGAACACCGTCGCCAACTACCTGTCCGCCGGCCCGTTCGAGAAGGTCGACAGCAGCCACCCGGCGGCGGTCGAGGCCCGGCAGGACGTGGAGGACCGCCTCCAGCGGCTGCTCTCGATCAACGGCGACCGGACCGTCGACTCGTTCCACCGCGAGCTGGGCCAGATCATGTGGGAACACTGCGGCATGGAGCGCACCGACGCCGGGCTGCGCAAGGCGATCGACGAGATCCGCGCGCTGCGCGAGCAGTTCTGGCAGCGCGTCCGGGTGCTCGGCGACGGCGAGGGGCTGAACCAGTCGCTGGAGAAGGCCGGCCGGGTGGCCGACTTCTTCGAGCTGGCCGAGCTCATGTGCATCGACGCCCTGCACCGCGAGGAGTCCTGCGGCGGCCACTTCCGGGCCGAGCACCAGACCGAGGACGGCGAGGCGCAGCGCGACGACGAGCGCTTCTCGTACGTGGCGGCCTGGGAGTTCACCGCCACCGGCGAGCCGTCGGTGCTGCACAAGGAAGACCTGCAGTTCGAATACGTCCACCCCACGCAGCGGAGCTACAAGTGAACCTGACCCTGCGCATCTGGCGCCAGACCGGCCCCGAGGACAAGGGTCGGATGGTGAGCTACCAGGTCGACGACGTCTCCCCGGACATGTCGTTCCTGGAGATGCTCGACGTGCTCAACGAACGCCTGATCCTCGCCGGCGAGGACCCGGTCGCCTTCGACCACGACTGCCGCGAGGGCATCTGCGGCATGTGCGGCATGATGATCAACGGCATGGCGCACGGGCCGCAGCGCGGCACCACCGCCTGCCAGCTGCACATGCGGCAGTTCAAGGACGGGGACACGATCGACATCGAGCCGTGGCGGGCCCAGGCCTTCCCGGTGATCAAGGACCTGGTCGTCAACCGCGGCGCGTTCGACAAGATCATCGCGGCCGGCGGGTACATCACCGCGCCGACCGGCAGCGCCCCCGAGGCGCACGCGACGCCGGTCGCCAAGGCCGACGCGGACGCGGCCTTCGAGGCGGCGGCGTGCATCGGCTGCGGCGCCTGCGTGGCGGCCTGCCCGAACGGCTCCGGCATGCTCTTCACCGCCGCCAAGATCACCCAGCTCTCGCTGATGCCGCAGGGCCAGCCGGAGCGCTACACCCGGGTGATCGGCATGGTCGACGCGCACGACGAGGCCGGCTTCGGCGGCTGCACCAACGCCGGTGAGTGCACCGTGGCCTGCCCGAAGGGCATCCCGCTGAACACCATCGGCCGGCTCAACCGGGACTTCCTGACCGCCAACGCGAAGGCGGCCGGCAAGCCCGGCTCCTGACGGTCACCCGTACGACGGGCCGCCGCACCCTCGCGGGTGCGGCGGCCCGATCGTTCCCCGGCCCCCGTCGGAGCCGACCGCCGGGGCGGTCACCACCGGTCAGGGCAGTTGGCCCGGCCGGTCGACGATCGCGACCCGGAGCCGCGCGGTGGCCGCGTGCAGCGACTCCTTGCCGCCGCGCACCACGGACCCCCGTTGACCCAGGTAGACGTGGGTGTCCCGGTCGAAGATGAAATCGTGGTTACCGCCGATAACCCCGGGCATCCGGATCGCCACCCCGTGCCGGCCCGCGGCGTCCACCACGTCGCCCGAGATGACGACCGCTCCGGGCTGCCGCGCCAGCAGTTCGAAGAGCGCCGCCAGCGCTCGGGGCGGCGCGTAGCCGTCGAGTACCGACCGCGCCGTCGTGTACGCCATGCTCTCGCTGCCGTACACGGCCTCCTCGTCGGCCGCCTCCGGCAGGTGCAGGTCGACCGGGTGTTCCCGCAGGTACCGGAGCAGCTCGTCGGGGTCGGTCGGCAGATCGCCGTGGTACGCGGGCGACGGAAGCTCGTCGAGCTCCTTGGTGGGATCCGTGGGATCGCCCGGACGAATCACCTTCAATTCGCCCCACCCGTTCGGCTCGTTCTCCGGTCGGTACCGGGCCTGCACGTGCGCGAGCCCCCCGGCCGACTCCCATCTCTGCACCCGATTGGTGCGATACGGGCCGCTGTCCGGCAGGTCCCGGAACGTCGCCAGCTCCTCGATGAAGACGTACTGCTCGGGGCGGGCGGTGAGTTCGGGCTGTTGCCGGGCGGCATCGGCGGCCAGCCGGAAGATCTCCGCCGCGCTGGCCGTGGGCGGCGGCCGGTCACCCACCCCCGACGTCTGGACCGCCAGCCCCCCGACGGTCAGTACGACCACCAGCCCGAACACGCCCGCGAGGCGTCGACCGCGCAGGAAGCGGGCGCGACTCCCGACCGGACCAACTGCCGCAACCGTCGCACCCCTCTCGACGACGTGCGCCTTCAGATCGGTGAGGAGCTGCTCCTCGAAACCGTGCGGCGACTCTTCTCTCCTGGTCATGTCGTCATCTCCGTTCATGCGAGCGTGGTGGCCGGGCGGGCGAGCACGGCCCGGACGAGGCGACGGGCCCGATGCAGCCGCACCCGGGCGGCGACCGGGGACAGTCCGAGCGCGGTCGCAGCCTCCGCCACGGTGAGACCGTCCACGGCGACGAGTTCGACCAACGCCCGGGTCTCCTCGGGCAGCTCGCTCAACGCCCGGTGGGTACGGCGGGCCGCCGACTCGGCGTCGATCCGCTCCTCGATGCGGGCCAGGTCGTCGGCGTCGAGGTCCCGCCGTCCGGCGATCCGACCGGCCACCCGCAGCCGCCGGGCCGCCCGACGCCGCTCGTCGGCGACGACGTTGCGGGCCACCCCGAAGAGCCAGCCGACCTCGCTGCCCCGGTCCGGCCGGTAGCCGGCCGCCGACTCGATCACCGCCAGGAAGACGTCGGCGGTCAGGTCGGCGGCGAGGTGCGGGTCGTCGACCCGCCGCGCCACGAACCGCCCCACCGCCGTCACGTGCCGCCGGTAGAAGGCCTCGAAGGCCACTGGATCGACGCCGATGCGGGAGATGTCGCCCTCCGCTGGGTCCGGATCAGGCACGGGCCGTCCTCTCTGATAGCCGTTACACCTCTTCTTCGTTCGGCGGAGCCCGGCTGTTACCGGATCCGGTTCCGGCTCGGCCCGCTCCGGTTCAACTCCGCACACCCGGGTAGCAGTTCGGGGAGGTCTCCCGGAGGGAAGCGGACATGAAGGCACTGACCTGGCACGGTAAACGGGACGTACGGGCGGCGGAGGCGTACGAGATGTTCCAGCCCGAGCGGGACGGCGGCGTGAAGGTCGTCCTCGAGCCGTGAACCGGGTGGTGGTGGCCGTCGGGTCCAGCAGCGGGATCGGCCGGCTGGTCGCCCGGGAGTTCGCCCGGCGCGGCGACCGCCTGGTGCTCGCCGCCCGCACCGCGCAGGCCCTCGAAGAGGTACGCGCGGAGTGCGCGGCCGAGGGCGCGGAGGTGCTCGTCGTGCCGACGGACATCACCGTGCCCGGGGCGCTGGAGGCGCTCGCCGCCGCCGCTCTCGACCGGTTCGGCCGCATCGACGTCTGGGCGCACACCGCGGCGGTCACCGCGTACGGGCGCTTCGACCAGCTGCCCGGGCGGATCTTCGACCAGGTGGTCCGGACCGACCTGCTGGCCGCCGCGGAGGCGGCCCGGGTGGCGCTGCGACACTTCCGCTCCACCGGCAAGGGCACCCTCGTGCTCACCGGATCGGTGCTCGGGCACATCACGGCGCCCTACATGAGCAGTTACGTGGCCGCGAAGTGGGGGCTGACCGGGCTGGTCCGCGCGCTCCAGCAGGAGCTGCGCGACGCACCGGAGATCCACATCTGCCTGGTCAGCCCCGGCAGTGTGGACACCCGCATCTACCAGCGGGCGGCGAACCACCTCGGCCTGGTCGGCCGGCCACCCCCGCCGATCGCCACCCCGGAGCGCGTCGCCCGGGCGGTGGTGGAGTGTGCCGAACGGCCGCGCCGGGAGGTGTCGATCGGCCGGCTCAACCCGCTGATGCGGGTCGGCTTCACCTGCCTGCCCGGCCTGTACGACGTACTCGTCGGACCGCTCATGCGGCGGCTCGGGCTGACCGACGAGCCGGTGGCCCCCAACGACGGGGTGGTCTTCGCACCCGATCCGAGCAGCGCGACGGTACGCGGGGACTGGCTGCCGGACCTCGGTCACCTCGTCCGCACCGCCGCCGCGCTGCCCGCAGCCGTGGGCGCCCGGCTCCTGAGACGGGCACGGTGAGCAGCCGGCGGGATCACGTTCGTCGATCGATTCGCCTAGTGTGGTGGGCCGGAGATCATTCGGGTGCGCCACGACGGGAGAGACGATTGACTATCAGGGTTGACCGCAGGACGGCGCTGGGGCTCGGCACGATGGCCACCGCCGGCACCGTGCTCGGCACGGCCGCCCCGGCCGCCGCCGCGAGCGGCGGGACCGGGTCGGAGCTCGACGCCGAGGCCGCCACCACGCCGGAGCGGGTCGCCGCCCGGATCGCGCAGGCGTACGAGCGGGAGACGACGCGGGCCGGCGGGAACTGGCAGTCCTACGTCAGCGTGACGGATTCCGGCGGCGCCCCGGTGGTGGCCGTGGCGGACGACCCCGACCAGCGACTCGAGGCGTACAGCGTCAACAAGATCGCGGTGGCCACCGCCGTGCTCGACAAGGTCGACCGCGGCCTGCTCACCCTCGACCAGCGGCTGGAGGTGACCGCCGCGATCGTGGTGCCGGGCGGTGACGGCATCTTCAGCCTCGACAACGCCTACCCCAGCTCGGTCACGCTCGGGCATGCCCTCGCGGCCCTGCTGACCGTCTCCGACGACACCGCGGTCCGACTCAGCGGCCTGGTCTGCCCCGCCGCCGAGCTGAACGACATCCTGGTCGCCAAGGGCTTCCCGAACACCCAGGTCGAGCCGGTGGCCAACCCGAACCGCTTCTTCCTCGGCACCAGCACCCCGCGGGAGACCCACGAGCTGCTGCGCGCACTGGTGGCCGGCACGGTGCTCTCGCCGTCGTCCACGGAATTCCTGCTCGGCCTGCTGCGCTCCCCCATCGCGTTCACCGACGGCATCCGGCGCACCATGTCGTCGCAGGAGCGGGCCCGGGTCGCCACCAAGGCGGGCTGGTTCGGCACGGCACGCCACGAGGCGGGCATCATCTTCGACTCGGCCGGCGCCGCGGTCCTGACCTACGCGCTCTTCGCCGACGGCCAGGCCGGCGCCGACGACTTCGGCGCCACCCACCCCGCCGTGCAGGCCCGCGCCCGACTCGGCCGGTTCATGATGAACGCCACCGCGCGGCTCACCGGCAGCGGCCGACCGCACCAACCCGGCCCCCGGCTGCCGAGCAACGGCGGCTGAACACCCCGACGACACGCCGCGCTCCCCGAGATCGGGGAGCGCGGCGGCGTTCGGTGGCTGTTTCCGGTGAGCAGCGCCGGGCGGGGTAGTTACCGTGTAATGCGGGAGAGCCGGAGGGGACGGGCATGCGCGACGCGGCGGAACGACGGGAACTGGAACGCTCGTCCGGGCGGCGGCTGGGTGGGATGGCCGGCCTGGCGGCGCTGACCGGGCTCGCCTGGGCCGCCCGCGACGTGCCGTTGGCGCTGGGCGGCCGGCTCACCGGCCCCCGGGCCGAACGGGCGGCGCGGTCACCGCAGTTCCGCGACGGCACCTTCCACAACCCACCGGACGCCCGCTCGGCGACGGCCGAGCCGGGGCGCAACCTGCTCTGGGAGCTCTTCTTCGGCAAGCAGAAGCGCCGGCCGAGCGCGCCCGTGCCGCTGCTGCGTCCGCCCGCCGCGCCCACGGACGCCGAGCCCGGCCGGGAACTCAACGTGATCTGGTACGGCCACGCCTCGGCACTGGTCGAGATCGAGGGCCGGCGGGTGCTGCTCGACCCGGTCTGGAGCGAACGCTGCTCGCCGTCGGCGGTGGTCGGCCCCCGCCGGCTGCACGAGCCCCCCGTCCGGCTCGACGAACTGCCCGCCCTGGACGCGATCCTGATCTCCCACGACCACTACGACCACCTCGACCTGCCCACCGTGCGCGCGCTGCTTGCCCGCCAGGACGCGCCGTTCGTGGTACCGCTCGGGGTCGGCGCGCACCTCGACCGCTGGGGGGTGCCGGCCGAGCGGATCATCGAGTTGGACTGGTCGGAGAGCCACCGGGTGGGCGACCTGACGCTCACCGCCACCGCCGCCCAGCACTTCTCCGGCCGAGGGCTGCGCCGGGACGGGACGCTCTGGAGCTCCTGGGTGATCGCGGGCGAGCAGCGCCGGGTCTTCTACACCGGCGACTCCGGCTACTTCGCCGGCTACGCCGCCATCGGCGCCGAGCACGGCCCCTTCGACGTGACGCTGATGCAGATCGGCGCGTACGACCGGGCCTGGCCGAGCATCCACATGTACCCGGAGGAGGCGGTCGCCGCCCACCTCGACCTGCGTGGCGGCCTCTTCATCCCGGTGCACTGGGCGACCTTCAACCTCGCCCTGCACGACTGGGCCGAGCCGGTGGACCGGCTCTGGGCGGAGGCCAAGGCCCGGGACGTCCGGCTGGCGGTGCCCCGCCCGGGTGAGCGGGTGCCGGTGGACGACCCGCCACCTGTCGACGGCTGGTGGCAGGCGGTGGCCTAGAGCACGAACGCGTCGGTCCAGAGCGCCCCGGAGCGACCGGAGAGCACGTCCAGCATCGCCACCGCCTGACCGTCGGTCAGTTGTGCGACGAAGTCGATGATCGCTCGGCCCCGGGCCCGGCCGATCCGATCCGGGGTCCGCGGGTGCAGCTCCGCCTCGGCCAGCTCCACGAGATCGTGCAGCCGCCGCGGCAGGCGGGACTCCTCCTCCGGGTCGAGCAGCCACTCCCACAGCGCCTCCACCAGGGTGCCCAGCAGCCGGGCCTGCCCGCGCTGGTGCAGCGCCAGGTCGGGGCGGGCCAGCACGAACCGGTGGTGCACGAACTTGAGCACCTGCACCTCGTGCCACTGCGCCGGGGCGAGCAGCACGTGACCGGAGCGCACCGCCGGGCTCCCGGTCACGGTGACCGCCTCGACGAACCGGGTGGACCACCGGGCGGAGAAGCGGGCCACGTACTGCTCGGCCTCGATCGAGCCGTCGAAGGGCAGCGCGAGCAGCCCGTCCACCAGCTCCTCCCGGACGTGCTCGACCGCCGCCGCGAAGGCGTCGTCGTCGGCCACCCAGGCGTCCTTGCGGTGCAGCTGCCGGCGTAGCCGCTCGATCGCCGCGCCGGGTCGGCGGGCCGCCGTGGCCAGCGCCGCGTCGGTGATCGCCCGGAAGTGCCCGGCCTCCCGCTGCCAGGCCATCAGCTCGGCGGAGACCGCCCCCTGCTGGAGCACACCGACCCGGTAGAAGTCCTCGACGTCGTGGATGGCGTACGCGATGTCGTCGGCGGTGTCCATCACGGACGCCTCGACGGTCTGCTGCCAGTCCGGAATCCGGCCCGCGAAGGGCTCCCGGGCCTGCCGAAGGTCGTCGATCTCGGTCCGGTACGCGCCGAACTTCGCCGACCCGCTCTCCGGGTCGTCCGGCGGTGGGGTCGCCCCGCGCGGTGGCGGGTCCATCAGCCGTGGGTGCGGGTCCGGGTGGTCGAGCCGGGTCCACGGATACTTCAGCATGGCGGCCCGCACCGCCGCGGTGAGGTCGAGGCCGGTGGTGGCCGCGCCGCGGATCTCGGTGCTGGTGACGATCCGGTACGACTGCGCGTTGCCCTCGAAACCGTCGGTGAGCCCGAGCCGCTCCCGGGCCAGCCGGTCCAGGACCCGCTCCCCGAGATGCCCGAAGGGCGGGTGGCCCAGGTCGTGGGCGAGCGCGGCCGCCTCCACCACGTCCGGGTCGCAGCCGCCCAGCCGGTCCAGCAGCTCACGCCGGCCCGCCTCGGCGGTGAGCCGTTCGGCGATCGCCCGAGCCACCTGGGCGACCTTCAAGCTGTGCGTGAGCCGGTTGTGCACCAGCAGACCGGAGCCGACCGGACTGATCACCTGGGTGACCCCGCCGAGGCGGGCGAAGAACGGCGAGGCCACGATCCGGTCGCGGTCGGCCCGGAACGGGCTGGCCGCGAGGTCGCCGAGGGCGCGGGCGCTCCCCCCAAAGAGCCGCCGCGCCCGGGCGTCCGCAGGTGGTTCCATGATCGCCACGCTAGCGCGGCAGAATGCTGGGCGGAAACCACACCCGAAGGCGGATCGACATCGTGACCCTCACTGTTCATCAGCGGATCGCCGAGGAGCTCGGCGTGGCCGAGCGGCAGGTACGGGCGGCCGTGGAGCTGCTCGACGGCGGCGCCACCGTTCCGTTCATCGCCCGCTACCGGAAAGAGGCCACCGGCCTGCTCGACGACACCCAGCTGCGCACGCTCGAGGAGCGGCTGCGGTACCTGCGCGAACTGGACGAGCGCCGGGCGGCGGTGCTGGAGTCGATCCGCGGCCAGGGCAAACTGGACGAGGCGCTGGAAGCGCAGATCATGGCGGCCGACTCGAAGTCCCGCCTGGAGGACATCTACCTGCCGTACAAGCCGAAGCGGCGCACCCGCGCGCAGATCGCCCGCGAGGCCGGCCTGGAGCCGCTCGCCGAGGCGCTGCTCACCGACCCGACGCAGGACCCCGGGGCCGCGGCGGTCGGCTACGTCGACGCGGAGAAGGGCGTCGTCGACGCCGCCGCCGCGCTGGACGGCGCGCGGGCCATCCTCATCGAGCGGTTCGCCGAGGACGCCGACCTGATCGGCACGCTGCGCGAGCAGATGTGGTCGCGGGGCCGACTCGTGTCCCGGGTACGCGACGGGCAGGAGTCGGCCGGGGCGAAGTTCGCCGACTACTTCGACTTCGCCGAGGGGTACCCGACGCTCCCGTCGCACCGGATCCTCGCGATGTTCCGCGGCGAGAAGGAGGGCGCGCTCGACCTGACGATGGAGCCGGAGGAGGTCGGCGAGGCCGACGCCGCGCCGACCGGCCCCAGCCGGTACGAGGCGGCGATCGCCGGCCGGTTCGGCGTGAGCGACCAGGGCCGGCCGGCCGACAGGTGGCTCACCGACACGGTCCGCTGGGCCTGGCGTACCCGGATCCTCATCCACCTCGGGGCGGACCTGCGGACGCGGCTGTGGCAGGCCGCCGAGGAGGAGGCCGTACGGGTCTTCGCCACCAACCTGCGTGACCTGCTGCTCGCCGCCCCCGCCGGCGCCCGTCCGACGATGGGCCTCGACCCGGGTCTGCGTACCGGGGTGAAGGTCGCCGTGGTCGACGCCACCGGCAAGGTGGTCGCCACCGACACGATCTACCCGCACGAGCCGCGCCGGCAGTGGGACGCCTCGATCGAGACCCTCGCCCGGCTGGCCGGGGCACACGGGGTGGAGCTGGTGGCGATCGGCAACGGCACCGCCTCACGGGAGACCGACAAGCTGGCCGGTGATCTGATCAAGCGGTTCCCGCAGCTCAAGCTCACCAAGGTGATGGTCTCCGAGGCCGGCGCGTCGGTGTACTCCGCGTCCGCGTACGCGGCCCAGGAGCTGCCCGGAATGGACGTCTCGCTGCGCGGCGCGGTCTCGATCGCCCGGCGTCTCCAGGACCCGCTCGCCGAACTGGTGAAGATCGACCCACGCTCGATCGGGGTCGGCCAGTACCAGCACGACCTCTCCGAGGTGAAGCTCTCCCGGTCGCTGGACGCGGTGGTGGAGGACTGCGTGAACGGCGTCGGGGTGGACGTCAACACGGCGTCGGCGCCCCTGCTCACCCGCGTGTCGGGCATCGGCGCGGGGTTGGCCGAGAACATCGTGCTGCACCGGGACGCCAACGGCCCGTTCCGCACCCGAACCGACCTGAAGAAGGTGCCGCGGCTCGGCCCGAAGGCGTTCGAGCAGTGCGCGGGCTTCCTGCGGATCCCCGACGGGGACGACCCGCTGGACACCTCCAGCGTGCACCCGGAGGCGTACCCGGTGGTGCGCCGGATCCTGGCCAGCACGGGCCAGGACGTGCGGTCGCTGATCGGGAAGTCGACGATCCTGCGTGGGCTGACGGCCACGGACTTCGTCGACGACACGTTCGGCCTGCCGACCGTCACCGACATCCTCGCCGAGCTGGAGAAGCCGGGACGGGATCCCCGGCCCGAGTTCCGTACCGCCGCCTTCGCCGAGGGCGTGGAGAAGATCGGCGACCTGCAGCCCGGCATGATCCTCGAAGGTGTCGTCACCAACGTGGCCGCCTTCGGGGCCTTCGTCGACGTCGGCGTGCACCAGGACGGCCTCGTCCACGTGTCGGCGATGTCCCGCACGTTCGTGAAGGACCCGCGCGAGGTGGTCAAGTCCGGCGACGTGGTCAAGGTGAAGGTGCTCGACGTCGACGTACCGCGCAAGCGGATCTCGCTGACCCTGCGACTCGACGACGAGCCCGGCGCCGGTGCGGGCCGGAGTGACGGCGGCGGTCGCGGCGCCCAGGGCGGCGCCCCCCGTGGCGGCGCCCCTCGCGACGGTGCCCCTCGCGACGGTGCCCCTCGCGACGGTGCCCCTCGCGGCGGTGCCCCTCGCGGCGGCGGTCAGGGCGAGCGGGGTGGCGCGCGCGGTGGTCAGGGTGACGCCCGCGGTGGCCAGGGCGAGCGGGGCGGCGCACGCGGTGGTCAGGGTGGCGCGCGCGGTGGCCAGGGCGAGCGGGGTGGTGCGCGGCAGGGTCGCGGCGCCCCGGCGCCGGCCAACAGCGAGATGGCGGAGGCGCTGCGCCGCGCCGGGCTGGCCTGAGCCGGGGACCGAGGCGGAGTCGGGCGGGCCCGGCGCGGACCCAGTCGGGCCCAGCGCGGACCCAGTCGGGCCCGGCGCGGGGTCAGGCGGGCACAGCGCAGACCCAGCGTGGAGTTGAGCGGACCCAGGCGGCCGCCGGGCGCAGACTCAGGCGGGCCGGGCGTCCGGTGGATGGGCGACCCGACCATCCACCGGCGCCCGGCCGGGCTCGGCCGTCGAGGGGGGCTTGCACGACACCACCCCGCTCGGCGGCCGCGTCCCCGCGGCGCTTCCGCCGACCCGGGAAGGCGGCGGAAGGTTGTGCTTCGGGCGTCCTTTGGAACTGATGTCGTTCTCGCATCAGGCGATGACGCAGACGACCCAGCTCCATAGCGACCTGATACCTGATACCTGACACCGCCGTTGACCGACCAGCTCCGTCACCGGGCACCGGGCACCAGGCACCAAGCACCAAGCACCAAGCACCAAGCACCAGGCACCAGGCACCAGGCACCAGGCACCAGGCACCAGGCGATGCTGCACATTCCTGGCGGCTCCGCCCACGCCCGACGGGGCCGCACCGTCCTCGGCGTCGCACGGCTCCGCGCCGCACGGCACCGCACCGCACCGACCGTGGAGGGCCTGCGGGCACAGCCGCGCGGGCACCGCGCTGGCGGTGGGCCGGAGCGGGGACCTGCCGGGGGCGCCCGGGCGGCGGGTGGGCGTACCGTCGGGGCGTGAGCGGCGACGACGGCCTGGACTTTGCGCAGCGGCAACGGCGGGCGGCCCGGGTCCACGCGGAGGCCGACGCCCGGCGGCGCGCGGCTGAGCACGCGGAAGCCGCGGAGATCGTGGCCTGGTTCGTGACCGAGGCGGAGCGGCGGGGCCTGCGACCGACCCCGCTGACCGCCCGCTCCTACGCTGGCCGGGGCAGGTACCGGACACGGCTCACCGGCTGGTACGTGGACCGGGCGCGGACCCGGGCGGTCGACGTCGACGGGCGGTGGCACCTGCTGACCGTGCCGGGTGGGCTGCGAGCTCGGCTGCTCGGCGCCGAGCCCGAACCCGGCACGCCACCGCTGATCGTCGGCGAGGGCGGGCGCGACGGGGAGTCGATCCCGCTGCGGACCTTGCTCAGCCGGCGGTTGGACGCCGGGAACGACGAGCCAGGTTCCACCACCAGAGCTGCTGCACGGCGAGCGTGAGCAGCCCCGCCAACACGATCGCGCAGAGATTGATCACTAGCTGGAGCGCGGAGCCGGAGGCCTCGTCCCACACCCCATAGGCAGCGGCGACCGCGACGTTGGCGGCGGCCGGCACGGTCGTCACGGAGATCAGCAGCCCGACCAGGCTGCCCGACTTCTTCGAGGTGAGCGAGAGCATGCCGGCCACGCCGGCGAGCAGGCCCACCACCCAGGAGAGCGCGTCGGGTCGCCAGATGAAGTCGGTCAACGGGCGCTCCACCAGCAACATCTGCCGATCGACCAGGCCAGCGGCGGTCAGCGCCCAGGTGCTGACCGCCGTCGCCACCACGGCAGCGAGGAAACCCACCAGCAGGGCCAGCAGCGACCTGCCGATGGTGCCCGGCCGGCGGCGCAGCAGCCCGACGCAGAGCGCCGCGAGCGGGCCGAACTCCGGACCGACCACCATCGCGCCGACCACAAGGATCGGCTGATCAAGCAACACGCCGATCCCGGCGATCATGGTAGCCACGATGATCAGGACCAGGGAAGGTTCCCGAGAGCTCGGTCTGCTCACCGGTCTTCGCCGCGATCTCGTCCCAGACCACCGCGTCGGCGCCGCTACCGGGCGCCTTCTTCGCGGCCTGATCGGCAGCCGCCGAGATGCTCAGCTCGACGTCGTCGGCGGCGATCCCGCCGGTCGCCTCAACGCCGAGCAGTTACAGACCCTGAAGGACGTGGTCGGCGCTCTCCCGGACGACATCGCAGAGGATCAAGTCACCGGCGGGCTGACGGGCGGCGCCCGGTATCACCGCCAGATGGGTCACCCCCGGCTCGGCGGAGAGCAGATCGGCAACCGCGGCCGACTGGTCCGGCGCAGCGATCACTCTCAGATGCAGCACGTTCCCCCCCCTCGCCCGACCGGCCAGCCTGCTCCGCCCGTCCGGCCGTCCCTTCTCTGCCGCTCAGCCCGGTGATCCTACGAAGGCGCATCGGTGGCGGAGTTGGCCGTGTCCAGCTGAGCCGTTTCAAGGTTGATGGGGCGTAGCAGACTGACTGTCGCTATTCGACCCCACTGCGAAGTCTGAGCCTGATAGAACTGCTTAGACGCTTTGTCCCGAATTGTCCCTTGGAGGCCGAGCGGTGCCCGTACCCCAGACCGTTATCGCTCCGCCGCGCCCAGCTCGGAGCCGGCCCTACGATCGGGCCAAGCGACTGCTGGACGTGCTCGGCGCGGCGATCCTGCTCGTGCTCAGCGCGCCACTGATGGTGCTGGTGACGCTGCTGGTCGCCACCTCCCTCGGGCGGCCGGTGCTCTTCCGGCAGTGCCGCCCGGGCCGCGACGGCGCCCCCTTCGTGCTGGCGAAGTTCCGAACCATGCACCCGCCCGCCGCGAATCGTGGCCCGTTGGGCGACGGCGACCGGTTGACCCCACTTGGCCGCTGGCTGCGCGCGACCAGTCTGGACGAACTACCCACCCTCTGGAACGTGCTGCGCGGGGAGATGAGCCTCGTCGGCCCCCGGCCGCTGCTCCCCGAGTACCTGGAGCGCTACTCCGCCCGGCAGGCCCGCCGGCACGAGGTACGGCCGGGCGTCACCGGCCTCGCGCAGGTCCGCGGCCGCAACGGCCTGGACTGGGACGAGAAGCTCGACCTCGACGTGCGGTACGTGGACAGCCGCAGCCTCCGAGTCGACCTGTCGATCCTCACCGCGACCGTGCTCACCGTGCTCCGCCGGGACGGCATCAACGCCGCGGGGAGCGCGACCGCCCACGAGTTCCTCGGCGCGCACGGCCGGCCGACGCCGGCGCAGCGGGACCGGACAGCGGTATGACGAGCCAGACGGTCCACCTCTCACCGCCCGACGTCGGGCCGCTGGAGGAGTCGTACCTGATCGAGGCGCTGCGCTCGGGCTGGGTGGCACCCGCCGGCCCCGCCCTCCAGGCGTTCGAGGGCGAGGTCGCCGCGCGGGTCGGCACGGCCGGCGCGGTCGCCGTCAGCTCGGGCACGGCCGCCCTGCACCTGGCCCTGCTCGGAGTCGGCGTCGGCCCCGGCGACGTGGTCGTCGTACCCACGCTGACCTTCATCGCCACCGCCAACGCGGTGCGGTACATCGGCGCGCGTCCGGTCTTCGTGGACTGCGACGCGCAGACCGGCAACGTGGACGTGGGACTCGTCGCCGACCTGCTGCGCCAGCTGCGCTCGCGGGGCGAGCGCGTGGGCGCGGTGATCCCGGTGGACATGTTCGGCAGCTGCGCCGACTACGCGGGGTTGGAGCCGCTCTGCGCGGAGGCCGGCGTGCCGCTGGTCGAGGACGCCGCCGAGGCGCTCGGCGCGAGCTACCGGGGCAGGTCGGCCGGCTCCTTCGGGCAGGTCGGTGCGATCTCCTTCAACGGCAACAAGATCATGACCACCTCCGGCGGCGGGATGCTGGTCTCCGACGACGCCGCCCTGCTCGCCCGGGCCCGGCACCTCTCGACCCAGGCCCGGGAGCCCACGCCGTACTACGAGCACCGGGAACTCGGCTACAACTACCGGCTGAGCAACCTGCTCGCCGCGCTCGGCCGCGCCCAACTGGTCCGCCTGGACGGGATGATCGGCCGACGGCGGCAGCTGCGCGACCGGTACGCCAAGCTCTTCGCTCCGCTGCCGGGCGTACGGCTACTCGGCACCGAGGACTCCGACTCGAACTGCTGGCTCACCGTCATCACTGTCGACCCGGAGCGCTCCGGCTGGCGGGCCGCCGACCTGGCCGCCCACCTGGCCCGCCACGACATCGAGACCCGGCCGGTGTGGAAGCCGATGCACCTGCAACCGGTCCACGTCGGCGCGGAGAGCCTGCTGAGCGGCGCGGCGGAGCAACTCTTCGCGCACGGGCTCACCCTGCCCAGCGGCAGTGCCCTGAGCGAGCCGCAGGTCGCCCGGGTGTTCGCCGCGATCGACGAGTTCCTCGCCATGAGCGCGGGAGGGCCGGCGGCGTGACGCTCGACCTGGTGGTGGTGGGTTGCGGTGGGCACGGTCGCGAGGTGGTCACCATCGTCCGGGCCGTCAACGAGGCCGCCGAGCGGCCACTTTGGCGGCTACTCGGCGTCGTCGACGACCAGCCCAGCGAGGTGAACCTGAAGCGGCTGCAGCGGCTCGACGTGCCGTACCTCGGCGGGATCGACCGGCTGCGGGACGCGCCGGGCGAGCTGCACCACGTGATCGGCATCGGCGACCCGCAGGTCCGGCGCACGGTCGGCAGGCGGATCGACGGCTACGGCACGCCCGCCGCGAGCCTCGTGCATCCGGACGCGACGATCGGCGCGGACGCGCGATGCGGGCCCGGTCTCCTGGCCTTCCCGGGGGCGCGGGTCACCACGAACGTCACCGTCGGCCGGCACGTCCACCTCAACCAGAACGCCACGGTGGGCCACGACTGCACCTTCGCCGACTACGTCTCGGTGAACCCGCTCGCCGCCGTCTCCGGTGAATGCCACCTGGCGGAGGGCGTACTGGTCGGCACCACGGCCGCGGTGCTCCAGGGGTTGCGTATCGGCCGGGACAGCACCGTCGGGGCCGGCGCCTGCGTGGTGCGGGACGTGCCCGACCGGGCGGTGGTCAAGGGCGTACCGGCCCGCTGACCGACGGCCGGATCGGCTCGACGATCAGTCCGGCGAAGATGAAAACGCCCAAACCGGTACGGATGGTATGCAACAAGGACAAGGGTAGGGATTCCTTCTGCCGTGCGGTGGGAGCGGTCGGAAGACGAACAGGAGCCATTACATGCCGCAGGACACAGCGAGCATCGAACGCACGGACCAGCGGACCCGCCGGAGCATGGCTCGGCGTCGCACCGCGGGGTTCCTCGCCACCGACACCACGGCGTGGGTGGGCGGCTTCATCACGGCCGTCTGGACCCGGTACGAGTTCCAACTCCCCCCGTCGCAGCTCAGCCGGGCCGCGATCATCGGGGTGGGCGCCGCCGTCATGTACGTGGCGGTGGCGGCGCTGCGTCGCCTCTACAGCGGACGGCACCCTCTCGGCAGCCTTCAGGAGGTACAGGGCGTCGCGGGCACCACCATCACGACCGCCGGGATCGTGCTGCTCGGCCTCCTCCCCTCCGCCGACCGGCCGGTGCCGGCGAGCACGCCGCTGGTGGGTGGCGCGTTGGCCCTGCTCTTCATGCTCGGCGCGCGCTTCGCGTACCGCCACCGGCGTGACCTGGCCATGCGGCCGGACGTCCGGTCGTCGACGCCGGTGCTGCTGTTCGGCATGGGCGATGCCGGGCAGGGTCTGCTCCGCGCGATGCTCAGCGATCCGCGCGGCCGGTACCTGCCGGTCGGCGCGCTCGACGACGACCCGGACAAGCGCGACCTGCGCGTCGGCGGGGTGCGCGTGCTCGGCGGGCGACAGGACGTCGCGGCGGCGGTCCGGCGTACCGGCGCGAACTCCGTCATCTTCTCGGTGGCCAACGCCGATGCCGCGCTGATCCGCGAGATCCGCGAGGCGACCCTCCCGACCGGGGCCGCGTTCAAGGTGCTGCCCCCGGTACGGGACCTGGTCGACCACCGGATCACCGTCACCGACGTACGTGACGTGCAGATCAGCGACCTGCTCGGCCGCCGGCAGGTGGTCGGCGACCTCTCCCTGAGCACGAACGGCCTGACCGGTCGGCGGATCCTGGTCACCGGCGCGGGCGGGTCGATCGGCTCCGAACTCTGCCGCCAGGTGATGAAGGCCGACCCGGGCGAGCTGATGATGCTGGACCGGGACGAGTCCGCCCTGCACGGCCTGCAGATGTCGCTCTCCGGCAAGGCCATGCTGGACGGGCCGGAGCTGATCCTCGCCGACCTTCGCGACGACGAGCGCATCCGCCGGATCATCCGGGAACGCCGGCCCGAGATCATCTTCCACGCGGCGGCGCTCAAGCACCTCACGCTCCTCCAGCGCCACCCCGGTGAGGCGGTCATGACGAACGTCTGGGGCACCCTGTCGGTGCTGGACGCCTGTCAGGACGTGGCGAAGTTCGTGAACATCTCCACGGACAAGGCGGCCGACCCGATCAGCGTGCTCGGCTACTCGAAGCGGATCACCGAGCGGTTGACCGCGCACGCCGCCTCCCGGTTCCCGGGAACCTTCCTCAGCGTCCGGTTCGGCAACGTGCTGAGCAGCCGAGGCTCCGTGGTGACCGCCTTCCAGCGGCAGATCGAGGCCGGGAAGCCGCTGACCGTCACCCACGCGGAGGTGACCCGCTACCTGATGACCGTGCAGGAGGCCGTGCACCTGGTGCTACAGGCCGCCGAGATCGGGCGTGACGGCGAGGCCCTGGTGCTGGACATGGGTGAGCCGGTCCGGATCGCCGATCTGGCCCGCCAGATGGCCGAGCAGGCGGCCAGCGCCGTGCCGATCGTCTACACCGGGCTGCGCCCCGGTGAGAAGCTGCACGAGGACCTCTTCGGCACCGGTGAGGTCGACACCCGGCCGTTCCACCCCCTGGTGTCGCACGTCGCCGTGCCCGCCCTGGACCCGATGGAGGTCAGCGGGCTCGACCCGTACGCCGAGCCGGCGAAGGTGATCGAGCAGCTCACGCTCCTCTCCGCCCAGCCGGTCGGGCCGATCGTGGACAACCCGGTCGACGTACGGCTGTCGTCGCGCTGAGAGCCGGTCCCGCCGCCTCCCGGGCGACCGTCGACACGCCGGCCCGGTGCGGCGCTTCGGCGAGCGTGGCGTTTGAATCGAAACTCTAAAATGCGGCGGTGGGATCAGTCGCATTTCACCTGGACGGTCTGACCAAGGACTTCTCCGGCCGGCTCGCCGCAGACGCCGTGACGTTGCGGGTGCCGGCCGGCTCCCTCACCGGGCTCGTCGGGCCCAACGGCGCCGGCAAGACCACGTCGCTGGCGATGGCGGTGGGGCTGCTGCGCCCCGATTTCGGCACCGCGTACGTGCACGGCGTCGACGTCTGGGCCGAACCGGTACGCGCCAAGGCGATGCTTGGCGTGCTGCCGGACGGTCTCGCCCTGCCCGAGCGGCTGACCGGCGGCGAGTTGCTGCACTACTGGGGTCTGCTCCGCGGGATGCCGCCGGCCGCCGTCCGGGACCGGGCTCGTGAGCTGCTCAGCGTGCTGGAGCTGGACGAGGCCGAGGAGCGGGGCGTCCTGGTCGTCGAGTACTCCACCGGCATGCGCAAGAAGATCGGCCTGGCGACCGCGCTGCTGCACAACCCGAAGGCGCTGGTGCTCGACGAGCCGTTCGAGGCGGTCGACCCGGTCTCGGCCCGGGTGCTGCGGCGCATCCTGCGCCGCTTCGTCGCCGCCGGCGGGGCGGTGGTGATCTCCTCGCACGTGATGGGTCTGGTCGAGGAGCTCTGCGACCGAGTCGCGATCATCGCCGGGGGGCGGGTGCTGGTCGACGGCACCCTCGACGAGGTACGCGCCGGCGCGCGCCTCGAGGACGTCTTCGTCGAGCTGGTCGGCGAGCGCGCGGCGGCGGAGGGGGAGCTGGCGTGGTTGGGCAGCTGATCCGCCTGACCTTCACGATCCGCCGGCACAGCCCGAGCCTCCGGCGCACCTGGGGGATCGTCCTCGGGAGCGCCGCCGTCGCCGCGACCTGGGCGGCGCTGCTCCTCGCCAGGCCGGGCGCCCGCAGCGACGTACTGACCCTGGTGTTGATCGGCTGGTTCGTGGGCTGGCTGGTGGGGCCGGTGCTCGCCTCGGGGGCGGCCGTGCTGCGTCCCGAGTACTTCACCCTGCTGCCGTTGCCGCGGCGTCGGCTGGCGGTGGGCCTGTTCGCCTCCGCGTTCGTCGGGGTCGGCGGCGCGGTGACCGCACTCGCCACCCCCGCGCTGATCGGTCACGGGGTCCGTTCGGGCTCGGCGCTCGCCGCCCTGGTGGCCCTCCCCGGCGCGCTGCTCTTCCTGGTCCTCTGCGTGGCGGTCTCCCGCACGGTCTACGCCCTGCTCGGTGCGGCGATGCGCACGCACGTCGGGGTGGAGATCGCGGCCGTGCAGTACGGCCTGCTCATCGCCACCCTGATGGTCGGCTGGCTGATCGTCTCACCGGTCCTCAACGCGGTCCCGCGCCTGCTCGACGAGGGTCTGCCCGGCACGGCGATGAGCACCGTGCTCTCCTGGACCCCGGCCGGCTGGCCGGTACGCGCGGTCGAGGCGGCGGGCGCCGGTGACCTCGCCGGCGCGGCGGCCTGGCTCGGGTTGCTCGCCGGCGCCACCGCACTCGCGGTCGGCGCGGCGGTGGCGCTGCTCACCCCCTACGTGGGCAACCGCACGAGGCGGCGACGCCGGGCCCCGCTCGGCACACGGGTGCTCGCCCGGCCGGGGCTGCTACCGGGCAGCGAGCTCGGCGCCGTCGTCGGCAAGGAGCTGCGTTCCTGGTGGCGGGACCCGTGGCGGAGCCTGGAGATCCGCACGTCGATCTGGTTCGGGCTGTTCCTCGCGGGCTACGGCTTTATCGCCGGTGTCCCGCAGATCGCCGTCCTCGCCGGGGCCGGCGTCGCGCTGATGGTCGCGCTCAGCGGCGCCAACCTCTACGGCCAGGACGGTACGGCGCTGTGGCAGCTCGTCGTGGCACAGCATCCCCGGGCGATCCGGGCCGACGTGCGCGGACGCCAGCTCGGGCTGATCGCGTACTTCGGGCTGCCCGCGCTGCTGCTCTCCGGCGTCATGATCGTCCTGACCGGCGGTCACCACCTGACGCTGCCCGTCTTCGCCGGCCTGGTGGCGCTGATCGGCGCCGGCAGCGGGGTCGCGGTCCTGATGTCGGTGCTGGGGGTCACCCCCGGCGTCGACCCGCATCGCCGGGTCAACGCCACCGACGCCGGGGAGAACCCGTTCGTCATCCAGGTCGCCATGTGGTTGGCGGGCACGCTGGCGGCGCCCACCGTGGTCGCGGCCGTCTTCCTGGCGACCGAACCGGGGTGGCTGCCCGGCTGGTTCCCCGCCGCGACGGTGGCCATCGCCGTGCTGAACGCCGTCGTCGCGTTCTGGGGGCTCGGCGCGCTCGCCGTCCGCCAGCTCACCAACCGCCTGCCGGAGACCTTCGCCCGGCTCCGCTACCCGGGTCTGGCCCGGCCACGGACCGGTGCCGGCTGGCTCGACTGGTTCGCCGGTCAGGCCGAGACCGAGGCGGTGAAGGCCGCCGCGGCGAAGGCCAAGTCGGGCCGCTGAGTGTCCACCGGAGACTTCCGGGCAGTCGCCGTTCAGAGGGAACGGCGACTGCCCGACCTCTGCAGTACCGGCAGTCAGCGGCGGATGCCCGCCCAGTCGTGGTGCCGGCGGACGGTGGAGAGGATGAAGTCGACGACGCGGCGGGACGTGTCGGGGATCCGGTAGTCGGCCGGGCAGGGCACTCCCTGCGCGGCGACCTGGTCCACGGTGACCTGCACCGCCTCCACGACGCCTTCCGGGTCGAGCCCGGTCATGATGATGCCGCCGGCGTCGAGCGCCTCGGGCCGTTCGATCGACTCCCGCAGGGTGACCGCGGGGAAGCCGAGGATCGCCGCCTCCTCGCTGATCGTTCCGCTGTCTGAGAGCGTGCAGAAGGCCCGGGTCTGCAGGTGCACGTAGTCGATCAGACCGAACGGCTCGTGGAAGGCGATGTCCTCCAGCGCGTCGGCGTCGGGCGCCAGCGCCTCCAGCCGCTTGCGCGTACGCGGATGTGTGGAGACCAGCACCGGGTGGCCCCAGCGGTCGTGGACGGCCCGGAGACAGTCCAGCAGCAGCTGCAGCCGGGCCGGCGAGTCCACGTTCTCCTCGCGGTGCGCGCTGACCATGAAGTAGCGGCCCGGTTCGAGTTCGAGCTGCCGCAGGATGGTCGAGGCGGCGATCTCCGCCCGGTAGTGCTCCAGCACCTCGCGCATGGGTGAGCCGGTGTGCAGGACCCGCCGCGGGTGAAGCCCTTCGGCGAGCAGGTTGCGCCGGGCGTGCTCGGTGTAGACAAGGTTGAAGTCGGCGACGTGGTCGACCAGCCGGCGATTGGTCTCCTCCGGCACGTTCAGGTCGAAGCAGCGGTTGCCGGCCTCCATGTGGTAGACCGGCACCCGCATCCGCCGGGCCATCAGCGCGGCGATGCAGCTGTTCGTGTCACCGAGCACCAGCAGCGCGTCCGGCCGGTACTCGGCGATGGCGGCCTCCACCCCGACGAGCACACCGCCCAGCACCCGGCCGAGCGACGACGTGTCGACGCGCAGGAACCGGTCCGGCGTGCGCAGCCGCAGTTCGGTGAAGAAGACGTCGGAGAGGGTGGTGTCCCAGTTCTGTCCGGTGTGCACCAAAAGGTGGTCGACCGTGTCGTCGAGCCGGGAGATCACCCGCGACAGTCTGATGATCTCCGGTCGGGTGCCGACCACCGTCATGATCCGGGTCATGCCCGTCCCCTCTGTGCTGCCGCCTTGGTCAAAATGTCCTCGAACTGGTCGACGCCCACCCGCAGCGACATCCGCTCCTGATAGACCTGCCGGGCCCGTCGTCCCATCTCCTGGCGTACGGCCGCGGGCAGGGCGGCTGCCTCGGTGAAACGTTCGGCGAGCGCCCGCCAGTCCTCTGGGGGGCAGGTGAGGCCGACGTCGGTCGACCGGACCAGCGCGGCGGTGTCGCCGGCCACCGAGGCGATAACCGGGGCGCCGCAGGCGAGCGCGGCCTGCAGCTTCGACGGGACGGCGGCGCGCAGGGCGGGCACGTCGCGCAGGCAGAGCAGCTGCCACTGCGCGGCCGCGTAGAGGTCGGCCATCTCGTCGGCCGGTCGCCGGCCGACGAAGCGGACGTTCTCGGCGCCGAGCTCGGCCGCGAGCCGACGGGCGCGGTCCTCGTCCGCCCCGGAGCCGACCAGCACCAGGTCCATCCGGTCCCGTACGGCGGCCGCCGCCCTGATGGCCGTCTCGAGGCCTTGGAGCAGGCCGAGATTCCCGGCGAACATCACCGTGCAGCGGCCTCGGTGGCCGAGCACCGCGCGGGCCTCGTCGGTGGCCGGGACCGGGCGGAAGAGCACGTCGTCGGTCCAGTTCCAGACCACCCGGACCTTGGCCGGGTCGGCACCGCGCGCCACCACCCGTTCGGCCATCGTCGGCGAGATCGCCACGATGCTGTCCGCCGAGCGGTACGTCCGGCGCATCAACCCACCGAGAATCCGCTCCAACGCGCGCCCGCCCCGGCCGGTGGGCGTCATGCCCGACTGCACCACCGACTCGGGCCAGAGGTCCTGCACGTGCAGCACGACCGGCGTCCGGCGCACGACGCGCGCCAGGGCCGCCGCCGCGATCGAGGTCGGCGGCGGGTGATAGACGTACGTGACGTCGACGCCGGAGAGCCACCGCACCCCGGCGGCCGCGCTGGTGACGCCGAAGGAGAGGTGACTCAACCCCCTGCGCAGGGCCGACGTGTCGTGACTCGGATAGGCGGGCACCCTGCGTACCGCCACCGCCCCGTCGGTCTCGCGGTGCCGCCAGCGTTGCCGCCAACCGGGGAAGACCCGCCCGTACGGGTAGCTCGGGAAGGTGGTGAGCACCCGCACCTCGTGTCCGCGCTCGGCCAGCCGCTGAGCCAGGTTGCCGGGGATGAAGACCCCCTCGGGCGGATACCACTGGCTGATCAGGCCGATCCTCACGCGCCGACCACCACCGGCGCGGTGTGTGCCTCCTCGACCGGCTCGGGCCAGGTGTCCGGTCGATCCGGGTCGAAGAGTTCGTTGGTCCAGAACTGGGTGAGCAGCTCGTCGGGGCCGGTGTTCACCAGCTTGTGCACCCACATGGTCGGCATGTCGATCAGCACCGGTTCGTCACCACTGACCGGGAACCGCAGCACCTCGGTGTCGCCCACGCGCCGCAGGCTGATCTCGGCCGAGCCCCGCAGCACCACGAACCGCTCCACCTTCGCGAGGTGGAAGTGCTCCCCGCGGGTGACACCGGGGCGGGTGGTGGAGCAGAACGTCTGCCCCGCGCCGCCGTGCACCTTCACGGTCTCCACCAGGGCGCCGCGGGCGTCGGCGCGTCGGGGCAGCGGAATCGGGTAGTGCGTCGGGAAGCAGTGCGACCGGTAGGTGTTGAACAACCGCACGTCGTGCCGGTCCGACAGACTCGGGACCTCACCGGTGCGGTAGGTGGTCGCCATCGCCTCGAGCCGGTCGGCCAGGCCCCGGACGCCGGTCCGCAGCGGCGGCAGGTCCGGGTCCCACGATCCGCCGGCCGGCACTCCGGCCAGCCGGGCCGCCGCGTCGGTGACGTGCACGAGCTCCAGCTCGCGATCGGCGTGCACCTCGGGCCGCCCGCCCTCGGCCAGCACTCGGCAGAACGTCGCCACCGCCGAGTTGTAGTAGGGGCGGCCGTGCTCGCCGTAGAGGTTCGGCAGGAGGAGGTCGTCGAGGGGGAGGCCGGTGTCGGCGAGGATGCCGGCCGCAGTGGCCTTCGAGTCGCCGTACGGGGTGCCGTTGCCGGCCTGCACCGAGTTGGCGAAGACCACCGATCCCGGCGGCACGGCCGCGCGGCGCAGTCCTTCGGCGAGCTGAGCGGCGAGCTGCACGTTGCCGGCCGCCACGTCGGCGGGCTCGCCCCGGTTGACCCCAGCCAGGTGCAGCACCCGGTCGACCCCGGCGACCTTGGCCGCCACCGTCGCCGGGTCCACGAGGTCCGTCCGGCTGATCACGGTCGGCGCGGGCCAGCCCAGCGCGTGCAGCAGCACTCGTACGTGCCAGCCCAGAAAACCACCGGCCCCGGTGACGGCCAGCCTCAGCACGCCAGCACCGGATCCCGCAGCGCCAGCTCAGCCCGCACCTCGGGCAGGGTCTTCAGCAGCTCGACGATCTCGGGTACGGCGAGCTGCGGCGCGTTCGACGAGTTGAACTCCTCGGTCGGCCCGTCGCCGAGCTCCCCCTCCGAGACGTAGAGCGCGTAGTTCAGGTTCCGCGCGTCCAGCGGCACCCGGAGGAACTCGTCGAAGTCCTCGGCATGCAGCAGCTCCTCCCGGCTGGCCAGCGTCTCGTCCAACTTCTCCCCGTGCCGCACGCCGATCGTGTCGAACTTGGCTGGCACGTCGAAGAGCTGGCAGATCGCCTCGCCGAGGTCGCCGATCGTGCAGGCGACGGCCTTGCGGATGAAGATGTCGCCGGGCCGGGCGTGCGCGAAGGCGTGCTCGACCAGCTCCACCGAGTCGGCCAGCGACATCAGGAAGCGAGTCATTCCCGGGTCGGTCACCGTCAGCGCCCGGCCCGCCTTGATCTGCTCGATGAAGAGCGGGATCACGGATCCACGCGAGTACATGACGTTGCCGTACCGGACGCAGGAGACGGTGGTGGCGCTGTTCGGGTTGTTCCGCGCGTGTGCCTGGGCGACCTTCTCCATCATCGCCTTGCTCATGCCCATCGCGTTCACCGGGTGGACGGCCTTGTCGGTGCTGAGCACCACGACCGAGCCGACGCCGGTGCGCTCGGCCGCCTCAATGACGTTGGCGCTGCCCAGCACGTTGGTCCGGACCGCCTCCAGCGGGAAGAACTCACACGACGGCACCTGCTTGAGGGCGGCCGCGTGGAAGACGTAGTCGATGCCCCGGCTGGCTTTGAGCACCGAGTCGTAGTCGCGCACGTCGCCGACGTGGTACCGAACCCGGTCGTCGCCGAGCACGCGGCGCATGGCGTCCTGCTTGGCCTCGTCCCGGCTGAACACCCGGACCTCGCCGACTCCCCGTTCGAGGAGACGACGCACCATGGTCTGGCCGAAGGAACCGGTGCCGCCGGTGATGAGCACGCGGCGTCCGGTGGTCGAGTAGCTCACTGACGCTCCGTTCGTTGATGGCGGCTCGCGTAGCCGTGCTGGTCACGGCCACGGTCAGAGCACAATTGCCGCAACGAGCGGGAGGCAGCGGGAGAAACGCACAGAACGGGATTAACAGCACGGCCGACGGATCCCGGAACGGTCGGGTCGAGGCAACATGCGACGAGATGACGCCGCCGACGCGTCAGCCGTTCGGTGGGCCGATCGCCAGATCTCCGGCCCGCCTCCCGGTCCGTTGTTAGAAAAGTGGCGACGCATGCCTGCCCGGACGAAGGAGCAGGTGAGCCACCCCGCCGTCAGCGACCTCCCGAGGCAAGGATGACCGCATGCCGGCCAGCCGTTCAAATCCGTTCCTCTTCGCGGCCGGTGTTGTGATCGTCGGCACCGCAGCCGGCTACGCTGGCTCGAAACCAGCACTCGCGGCGGTCATCGCGCTCGGTGCGCTCATCGCCCTCTCCGCCCGGTCGCTCGACGGGTGGCAGCGCATCTACTCCGTCGCCGTCGTGCTGATGCTCTGCGCCGCGTCCAACGTCGAGGTCCTCACCCGGTTCAGCTTCCATGCCCGCTACGTAGCCGTCGCGGCGCTCGTCGTTTGGACCTTCGTCACCGGCACACAGGGCCGGCGAAGTCTCCGCTCGCTCGGTCGGCCCGCCCGGTGGTTGATCGGTGGTCTCTGGGCGGCCGCAGCCCTCGCCGTCTGCAGCACCGCCTGGTCGGTGAACAGGATGGAGACCCTTCAGCAGAGCATCGCGCTCGGGCTCCTCGCCGCGCTGGTGCACGCGATGATCACCCGTCGCTGGGCCGACCCACGAGTGATCGGCAAGGATCTCGGCATCGCGTACGTTCTGCTGGTCCTCTGCTTCACCGCAAGCCTGGCGTACGACGTTCTCGGCGGCGAGAACTCGAGGACCTACGGCGGTCGACTCCAAGGCATCTTCGCCAACCCGAACACACTCAGCGTCCTATG
Source organism: Micromonospora musae (assembly GCF_003626635.1). Classification (GTDB taxonomy): domain Bacteria; phylum Actinomycetota; class Actinomycetes; order Mycobacteriales; family Micromonosporaceae; genus Micromonospora; species Micromonospora musae. Next base: position 283,537 of record NZ_RAZT01000002.1, read on the forward strand.
CGCCATGAGCATCCCCGTCGGGTGGAGCCTCTATCGTCGATCGCAGAGACCTCTCGCCCTAGCCGGAATCGTGCCGGCCGTCGTTGCGCTGGTGTTGTCGGAGTCCCGTACCGCGCTGCTCGCCGTAGCGATTGGCGGATTCTGGGTACTCGCCCGCAGTGGGCTCGGTGCGGTGGTGCGCTGCGTCTGCGCCGTCGCGCTGGCGGCGACCGCGCTCCAACTTGTCGGCGGCTTCGGTCTGCTGCGGGGCGCCGAATGGGCGAACGGCCTCGCCGATCGGTTCACCGCCCAGGAAGGCGGCGACGTCTCCAACGGCCGCATCTTCGCCTGGCAACTGACGCTCGACTTCTGGGAAGCTCGCCCCGGCGTGGGCTACGGGTACGCGGCCGGACCCTCGCTCTTCGAGGGCACCCGGCAGTCGGACTTCTTCGACTTCCAGGGGAATTCCGTGCACAACAGCTATCTCCAGTGGGTCCTGGAACTAGGGCTTGCCGGCGCGGCAGTGCTCCTCCTGCTAGGGCTGGTATGCCTTGTGGTGGTGTTTCGGGGCGCCCTCCACGGTGTCGGGTCCGGCCTCGTCTGGCTCGTCGTCACGGGTCTGCTGGTACAGCTCACCGAATCCGCCATGTTCGGCACCGGCCAGCCTTATCCGTACCTGTTCTGGCTCGCGGTGGCGGCCGCCCTCGCCCACACCGGGCACGTCCGTCCCGCTGGGCCCCGTCACCTATGGCGACGGTGTGCCGAGGTGCCGCGTCCGACCGGTCCACGGGTCGGGGCCGTCCGGAGCGCGACAGCGCCGAACAGCGGTCGCGGGGCGGGGCGGAACCCGGTCACCGTGCACGCGTCAGGGGCCGGGCACGCCGGGCGACCTGCGTCACGCCCCGGCCGACGAGGTGGTCCGGCATCGCGCGGGAGACCCGCCAACCGATGAGCAGGATCACCGCAGCCAGTGCGAGCAGGCGCCCGCCGCCACGGACCACGTAGGTGAAGCTGCCGACCCAGACGAGATCGAACAGTCCGACGGCGGCGATGACCGCGCCGGCATAGACGCCCAGGGCGTACGGAGTGGTCAGCGGGCTGGATGACGCCCAGACCAGCAGCCGGTCGATGAATCGGACGGCGAGGCCGGTCACCGGGATCATCAGAACGAGCCCGAGCAGACCGAAGTTGTACAGCCACTCTCCGTGGGAGAGCGCCGCCGCCGAGTGGCCGGTGCCGACGAGCTCGGGCGTGAGGAACGTGACGAGATCCGCGCCGAAGCCGACGGGCTTGTCCTCCCAGATCGCCCGGGGGACGAGGCTGACTGCCGTATTGGCGAACGTCTCCCCCCATCCGCGGGGCAGCAACCCCATTCCGTTCAGGTGCAGCAACTGCGCGAACGAGTGGAGCGGACTGACCGCGGATCCGAAGCCGTCCTCATCGGCGATCACTGGTGAACCCTGGGCATCGGTGGCGCGGAGCCCGGCGAGGAACAGCAACACCGGCGCCGCACCTGCGAGAACGAGCAGCTTCGTGCGCGGCCGCTCGTCCCGATGGGCCGATATCACCAGGAGCGCGAGGGCCAACGTGCCGACGACGATCCGACCGAACCCGTTGAACAGGTAGGTGAAGTAGAGCGAGAAGGCGACCAGGAGGACCAACGCGCAAAGGATCGTGCGGTGTCCGGCCGGGCCCCGCAGCAGCCCCACGGCGAGGAGCACGACGCCGACGAAGCCGACCGGGTTGGCCATTGTCAGCGAATCCGGTGTGGCCATCGACGCGGCCACCGCGAGCAGCAGCAGGAGAGCGCCGCACTTCACCGCCCAGCCGGCCGTTCTACCGTCCGCCTGCCCGGCGTACGACGGCAGCCGGCGTGACACCGTGCCGCCCCAGAACAACAGCCACGTCGTCACCTGCGTGAAGTAGCAGAGGGCAATGGCGCTGAAGAGTGGAATCCCGGGATCGTTATCCCACGCCTTGACCACCTGGTAGAGGCCGCTGAAGCCGACGAACAGCGCGAAGGCGAGGTTGTAGACCCCCACTGCCGTGATCCGGCAACCTCCGTCGCGCCAGAAGACCCACGCGCCGAAGAGTGTCGCCAACAGGCTCATCCCGAGGCTTCCCTCCCGGCCCCAACCAGTGGGGGTATTCCGTTCGAGGAGCAGGCACGCGACGCCCAGCACCAGCCACGCCATCCCCGCAAACCAGCGCCAGAAGCCGCTGGTTGCGGGGGGCGCGGTCGCACTGTCGAACGGGTCACGGGCGTGGCGCGGGCCTGCGCCCCGATCTCCACCTGCCACAGCGCGCACCCCGGTGCATGAGTTCATGAGAGCGGAGCATATATCGAGCAGATCATTCCGCCCCATTTTCGATAGATTTCGGGACGGCTTTCGCCACATCGTCTCCGACTCCCGCCGCAGACGTCACCCATCCCGACCGCTGTTCGTTAGCCAGGCGTGGCGGACACCCTCGGCGTACGGCGCGACGGCAGCATCACCGCAGCCGCGAACAGCATTCGTAATCCAACATCTACGGTGGCCGTCCATGAACCGCAATCCGCCAACGAGCCGGCGAGAAGTACTTCGGCACCACCTTTTCGCGTACTGTTGACGTGCGACTTCTTCGAGCCCGGGTTCCGGGCTGGCGGACCGATCCGATCGGTCGCCCAACTGCTTGACGTCGTGTCGCCGGCGATCGAAGTGACGATGGTGACCCGTGATCGCGACCTCGGATCATCCGAACCCTATCCTGGGCTTTCAGGCCGCTGGGTACGCCGCGGCCGGACCCACATCTGGTACCTCGACCCGCGTCGTCCAGGCCAGTGGTTCGGGCTGCTGAAGGCACTCCGATCAACCAGATTCGACCTTCTGTACGTCAACAGCCTCTGGGCAAGGTCGTCCATTCTGCCGATCATCGCGGCTCGGGCACGCCTCATCCGAGTCGAGCGGACTCTCATCGCACCGCGCGGCGAACTCGCGACGAGCGCACTCGGCGTGAAGAACCGGAAAAAGCGCTTGTTCCTGCGCGTCTGGCAACCCTTTCTGAGGCGGCCCGACGTTCTCTGGCACGCCACCAGCCCACACGAGGCGCAACTGATCAGAAAAGTATTTCCCGGATCTCGCATCGAGACGCGGCGTAACGAGGCCTCGCTTCCGCCGGAGGCGATCACCCCCAGCCAGATCGACGGACCGCCGCGCCTCGTCTTCATCGGTCGAATCAGCCCGATCAAGAACCTATCGGCGGTGATCGAGGCCCTTTCGCACACCACTCGAGAGATGGTCTTCGACATCTACGGCCCGTTGGAGGACACGGCCTACTGGGTTGAATGCCAGCAGCTCGCCCGACGGTTACCGGCGTCCGTGACGCTCTCCTACCGGGGCGAACTCGCGCCCCACGAGGTCCGGCCCACCTTTGCGCGCTACGACGCCTTCGTCTTCCCGACCCGTGGTGAGAACTTCGGTCACGTCATCGCGGAGAGCCTCTCCGCGTCCTGCCCGGTCATCTGTTCGGACCAGACGCCGTGGACCCCCGTCCTCCAGGCGGGTGGCGGGGCCGTCCTCGCGGACGTCACACCAGCCACCCTGTCGCACCAGATTGACCGGCTCGCGGGTCTCAGCCCAGCGGAACGGCTTGAGGCGCGACGTGCGGCGGGTAGGGCCTACCACTCCTGGCGAGCGGAGAGCGCCGGGCCGAACATCCTCGACCGGATCAGGTTGGCCGCCGACCCAAATTGACCGGTACCGGTCGGCGGGCGGGCGGCTGTCAGTGCCGTGCCGCGTGAAAGGATCATGATTGAAGCATCGGTTGACGCCGGAGCAGGCGGTCCCCGAGCGAACGGAAGCCGAACAGGGCCGCCCGGCGGGAGTCCGGTCCAACACCATCGTGGCATCGGTGGCCAGCCTGGTGAGCGGCCTCCTGAATGCCGCGATGCTCGCGTACACAGCGCGGCAGGGCCAGACCGGCGAGATCGCGGCCTACAGCGTCATGACGGCCGCGCTGACCTGGGTGGCGAACCTTGTCATGGGTGGGTCCTCGCTGCTGTACGTGTCCGGCAACGACGACGAACGTCGGGCGGCACACAGTCAGCGGCTGCTCTTCGCGGTGCCTTCCATGATCACCGCCATGCTGGTGATAGCCGCCCTCTACGTCGATCGCGGGTACGGCATGACCGCTCTGATCAGCGCCGGCAGCGTCATGGTCCTGAACAGTCTCGCCGATCTGCGCTTTGGCGACCTCGCCCGGCAGATGCGGTTCGTCGCGGCGTCGGCCGCGGTGACGGGTACCCGCCTCCTAGCCATGTTGCTGCTGATCGCCGGCGCTCCGCTGACGACCGCACTGCTGGCCGGCGCCCTCAGCTACCTGGTCAGCACGGAGGTCCTCGCGTGCCGAGGGCCGTCCGCCGCCCGTCCGATGTGGAGCGGCTTGTCACTGCGGGCCGCCATCCGCGCCTTCCGGTTGAGCCGGCAACTGTTCACGTACAGCCTGGCCGAGGCGTTCACTGGGCGCGCCGGCACGATCGCTCTCTCACTGGTCGCCAGCCCGCAGGTCGTGGGCTGCTTCGGGGCGCTGACCAGCATCTACCAGGCTCTGGTCGCCGTCACGTTCAGCGGGCTCCGGGTGCCGATGGCGGTCCGCACCCGACGCCGCCACAGGCTCGGCCCCTCTGTTGCGGTCAACCGGGACAGCGAGATGATCGCCGTCGCCGGCGCGGTCGTCATCGCCGCCGGCGTCATCGTGACGGCACCATGGCTCGCCACCAGCCTGCTCGCCCTGCCGATTCCGGAGGCCGCGCTCTGGTTGCAACTGTTGGCGCTGGCCCTGCCCTTCGCCACCCTGAGCCGTGCCATCGCGCTGAACAGAATCGGCGACGGCAACTACGGCGCCGCAACCCGAATCGCTCTGGCGATAGCTCTGCTCCTCTGCGGCGGGCTCCTCATCCAGACGACGGCGCTCGGCCCGACAGGCGCCGCGGCGGCGGCGACCGTCGCGGAGGTGCTCGTCGCGGGAGTCCTCGTACTCACCGCACTGTCCCGTCGACTCGGGCGCGGCCGGCATCGGAGGCGGCACAGTGCGGTGCCGGACCCGGAGCGCCGACCGGCCCCGCCGGCGGGTGTCGTAGGCCGGTGAGGCGGTCGCGCGCTCACCGGCTGAATCGCCTGCTGGCGGGCCTGAGCACCGGGCGGTCTCCGACACTACCCGCCGCAGCAGGACCAATATCGGAGACGGATCCGGCAGCTGTTAGCTGACCCAGGCCCAGCGACGCGGTGGGCCTGGGTCAGGACAGGAACAGCGCGTGTTTGCCGGCGCGGGTACGGGCCTGGTCCGCAACCTGATGGAACGTGAACGAGTCGGCACGAAGGTCGGGATGGTCCTGTCGCAGCTCGCGCGCGAAGAACGAGCTGACGCCGTCCAGATCCAGCTCGTGGTCGGCCTCCACGTAGATGTGTAGCGCGTCAGGTCGCTCCTGACGGAACTGCACGCCGACGATTCCCGGGTAGCTCTTGAGAATGTGCACCGGCAGGATCGGAGAGAGGTCGAGGATCCCCTGCGCGGACGCCACCTGGACGACCTCCTGCCGCCGACCGAGGATCGAGCGGAACTGGAACGCGTTGCCGTCGACGGCATCGGTCGGCTCGACGCAGTCGCCGATGGCGTAGTTGATCAGCGGAAACAGCCGATCGTCGAGGGTGGTGACGGTGAGCGAACCGTCGTCGGAGACGAGGCATACGAAGCTGTCCCACAGGACGCGGATAGCACGGGGCTCTCCCTGGGACATCGCCATCAAGCCGGTCTCTGCGGCTCCGTACTCGATCAGTGCGGTGGCTCCGAAAACCCGCTCGATCGTGGCGAGGTCTGCGTCACTGGCCGTCTCCGCGCTGAGGATCACCCCGCGCAGCTGGCTCTTGTCACCCAGGTCCAGGCCCTCGCGTTCGATGTAGCGGGCAAGCTTGAATACGGCCGACGTGTAGCCGACCAGCGAGACAGGGTTCTGGTCTCGAATCACCCGATAGTGCGCTTGGAGCGCCGGTTCGCTGAGATCGTATGCGTTCAATCGCCTGATGTTCAGGATCCCATCGGCGGTCGCACGTTTGGCTTGGGCGATCCGACCCTTCAGGCCGCTGCCGAAAAGGTGGGCGTGCCCCCAGAGCAGCACCTGCGGCTCGAGAGGGCGGATCCCCCACCAGGCCCGGCCGAGGTAGTTGTTCACCCAGCGGTCGGTCGTCTCGGCCTGCCCTCGGGGGAACCGCGTGGGCTGCCCCGTGCTCCCGCCGGTACTGTAGGCCCGCTTCGTCGAGCCGGACGCGAAGACCTCGGCGGATCGGCTTATGAGCACTTCCTTGTCGAGGGTCGGGAAGTGGCGGAGGTCCGACGGTCGGCCGATGCTCGTGGGCAGGCCGTGCTCGCTGCGCCAGGACCGATAGAACGGCACCCGGGTCAGGCAGTACGCCCAGATCCGGTTGAACCGTTCGACCTGGATCCGCTCGATCTCGGCCCGGGACCTCGGCTCGTTGTAAAGGGCGATTTTCCGCTCAAGGCGCCGGCAGCGCTCCGCGAACAGAATCCCACGCCCAACCGGCGCATGCACGTTCGATCGCCCTCCTGGATCTGCCGTCGATCACCCTGACGAACTGGCATGATCTCGACCAGCACGCTCGTTCATAAGCAACCTCCTCAACGATGCGACAAAATGTCGGTTACGAGGAAGTTAGTCCAGCCCGCGGGAGGAACTCATGGACCGCTCCCTGCTCGGGCTGGTGCTGCACCCGACGCGGGACGCCTCCGAGATCATCGCGATCGTCGCCGACTGGGCGGCCCGGCACGGAAAGGGTCTCGCCGTTCGCGAGGAGGACCGGGACCGCGTGCCCGCGAGCGTGGAGGCGCTCCCCCAGGACGAGCTGGTCAACCGGGTCAGCGCGCTCATCAGCATCGGCGGGGACGGCACGATGCTCGGCGCGCTCCGGTCGACGGTCGACAACCCGAAACCGGTGCTCGGCGTGCACCTGGGGCGGCTGGGCTTCCTGGTGGAGGTGGAGCCGCCCGAGCTGCCCGAGGCGCTGGACCGGCTCACCCACAAGAACTTCACCGTGGAGGCGCACAGCTGCCTCGCCTGTGACGTCTGCGGTGACGACGTGGTGGCGTTCAACGACATCGCGCTGATCCGCCGGCCCGGCACCGGGCTCGTCATCGCCACCCTCGCCGTGGACGGCCAGCGCTACGGCTACTACCGCTGCGACGCGCTCGTGGTGAGTACGCCGACCGGCTCGACCGCGTACAGCTACGCGGCGGGTGGTCCGCTGGTCTCCCCGGCGACCCAGGCGGTGGTGGTCACCCCGTCCGCCCCGATGGCCGGCATCAGCCGCTCCGTCGTGCTCAGCCCGGAGGAGAAGGTGCGGCTCGAACTCACCCCCGACTCCGGGCCGGTGGCGGTGGAGGTGGACGGCCGGGTCTTCCGGGAGGCGACCTCCGAGGGGGCGATCGACATCACCTACCGCCGGGAGGCCGGGATGGTGGTCCGCCTCGACCCGCGCCGCTACCAGGAGCGCAACCAGATCAAGCTCAGCCTGATGGATCTGCCGCTGCTGCCCGGGCAGCTCCGCGAGCTGCTTCCACAGGCTTTCCGCGAGCAGCTCGACCGCCGGGAGATACCCCGCTGACCGCGGGAACCGCGGCCAACGAGGTGAGAAGTCCTCGTACGGCTCAGGCCTGCTTGAGCACCTCGGTGACCAGGTCCTTCGCCTCCTGCTGGATCCGGGTCAGGTGCTCCGCCCCCTGGAACGACTCGGCGTAGATCTTGTAGACGTCCTCGGTGCCGGAGGGCCGGGCGGCGAACCAGCCCGAGTCGGTGGTGACCTTCAGCCCGCCGATCGGAGCGCCGTTGCCGGGCGCCGTGGTGAGGGTCGCGGTGATCGGCTCGCCGGCCAGCTCGGTGGCGGTCACCTGCTCCGGGGAGAGCTTGCTCAGCACGGCCTTCTCCTCCCGGCCGGCCGGGGCGTCGATCCGGGCGTACGCCGGGGCGCCGAAGCGCTCGGCGAGCTCGGTCCAGTGCTCGCTGGGGGTCCGGCCGGTCGTCGCGATGATCTCCGCGGCGAGCAGGCAGAGCAGGATGCCGTCCTTGTCGGTGGTCCAGGTGCTGCCGTCGCGGCGCAGGAACGAGGCGCCCGCGCTCTCCTCGCCGCCGAAGCCGACCGCCCCGTCGAGCAGGCCGGGCACGAACCACTTGAACCCGACCGGCACCTCCAGCAGCGGTCGGCCGAGGTCGGCGGCGACCCGGTCGATCATCGACGAGGAGACCAGGGTCTTGCCGACGGCGGCCGCCGGACCCCACTGCGACCGGGTCCGGAAGAGGTGGCCGATCGCCACGGCCAGGTAGTGGTTGGGGTTCATCAGGCCGCCGTCGGGGGTGACGATGCCGTGCCGGTCGGCGTCCGCGTCGTTGCCGGTGGAGACCTGGTAGTCGGCGCGGGCGGCGATCAGCGACGCCATCGCGTTGGGCGACGAGCAGTCCATCCGGATCTTCCCGTCGCCGTCGAGGGTCATGAACCGCCAGGTCGGGTCGACCGACGGGTTGATGACGGTGAGGTCGAGGCCGTGCCGCTGCGCGATCTCACCCCAGTAGGCGACGCTCGCCCCGCCCAGCGGGTCGGCGCCGATCCGCACCCCGGCGGCGCGGATCGCGTCGACGTCGATCGCCGCCGGCAGGTCGTCGACGTACCGGCCGAGGAAGTCGTACGTCCCGGTGGTGTCGGCGGCGCGGGCCCGGGCGTACGGGATCCGCCGGACCCCGGCGAGCCCGTCGGCGAGGAGGTCGTTGGCCCGGTCCTGGATCCACTTCGTGACGTCGGTGTCGGCCGGCCCGCCGTTGGTCGGGTTGTATTTGAAGCCGCCGTCGTCGGGCGGGTTGTGCGACGGAGTGATCACGATGCCGTCGGCGAGCCCGCCGGTGCGCCCCCGGTTGTGGGTGAGGATGGCGTGCGACACCGCCGGGGTCGGCGTGTAGCCGTCCCGGCTGTCGAGCAGCACGGTGACGTCGTTGGCGGCGAGCACCTCCAGCGCGTCGACGGCGGCGGGGGTGGAGAGGGCGTGGGTGTCCCGGCCCAGGAAGAGCGGGCCGTCGACGCCCTGCTGCCGCCGGTAGTCGCAGAGCGCCTGGGTGACGGCGACGATGTGGTCGGAGTTGAACGCGCGGCGCAGGCTCGACCCCCGGTGGCCGGAGGTGCCGAAGGAGACCCGCTGCGCCGGGTCACCCGGGTCCGGGTGCTCGGCGTAGTAGGCGGTCACCAGCCGGGGCACGTCGACCAGGTCGGCGGGCTGGGCCGGTTGACCGGCACGGGGGTGGGCCACTGCGGCAACCTCCTCGGACGGGACGGACGCCGTTCTCTTCCCGGCGGCGCCCGTTTTCATGCGTACGGCGACCGCCGTCACGGCTCGACGCGCTGGCCCTTGCCGATCACCACGATCCCGTTGTCGGAGACAACATAGCGTTGCCGGTCCTTCTCCAGGTCGACGCCGATCTCGGCGCCCTCGGGCACGAAGACGTTCTTGTCGAGGATGGCGCGGCGGACCACGGCGTGTCGGCCGATCTCCACGCCCTCCATGAGCACCGCGCCGTCGACGTGCGCCCACGAGTGGACCCGCACCTTCGGGGAGACGACCGAGTTCTCGACGAGCGAGCCGGAGATCACCGCGCCGGGCGAGACGAGCGACCCGACCGCCCGGCCGACCCGCTCTCCCCACTGGTGGACGAACTTCGCCGGCGGGTACGGGGGCTGCTCGGTGTAGATCGGCCAGTCGAAGTTGTAGAGGTTGAAGACCGGGTGCACGTTGATCAGATCCATGTGCGCGTCGTAGAACGAGTCGAGCGTTCCGACGTCCCGCCAGTAGCCGCGGTCGCGGTCGGTGCTCCCCGGCACCTCGTTGTCCTTGAAGTCGTAGACGTTCGCCTCGCCCCGCTCGACCAGCATCGGGATGATGTTGCCGCCCATGTCGTGCTTGCTGGTGTTGTCCTCCGCGTCGCGCTCCACCGCCTCGCAGAGCGCCTTGGTGGTGAAGACGTAGTTGCCCATCGAGGCGTAGATCTGGTCGGGGGCGTCGGGCAGGCCGACCGCGTCGGTGGGCTTCTCGCGGAACGCCCGGATGCGCCGGCCGTCCTCGCCGACCTCGATGACGCCGAACTGGTCGGCCGTCGAGAGCGGTTGCCGGATCCCGGCGACCGTGACGGCCGCTCCTGAGGCGATGTGGTCCTCCACCATCTGCCGCGGGTCCATCCGGTAGATGTGGTCGGCGCCGAAGACGATCACGTAGTCGGGCTGCTCGTCGTTGATCAGGTTGAAGCTCTGGTAGATGGCGTCCGCCGAGCCGGCGAACCACCACGGGCCGCGGCGCTGCTGGGCCGGTACGGGGGTGACGTAGTTGCCGAGCAGCGTCGACATGCGCCAGGTCTTGGTGATGTGCCGGTCCAGGGAGTGCGACTTGTACTGGGTCAGCACCACGATCTTGAGGTAGCCGGCGTTGGCGAGGTTGGAGAGGACGAAGTCGACCATGCGGTACATCCCGCCGAACGGGACGCCCGGCTTGGCCCGGTCCGCGGTCAACGGCATGAGGCGCTTGCCCTCTCCGCCGGCCAGGACGATCGCGAGCACCTTGGCAGCCATGGTCAGACGCTAACCAGCCGCGTGCGATCTCACCACTCGTACGGTCGGACTTCTGCACTAGGGTGCGGGAATGCCCGACTCCACCCCCGCAGCCGGCGAGCTGCGCGTCGATCTGCTCACCCGCGAGTACCCGCCGGAGGTGTACGGCGGCGCGGGCGTGCACGTCGAGTACCTGGCCCGCGAGCTGCGCCACCTCGCCGACGTACGGGTGCACTGCTTCGGCCTGCCGCGCACCGAGCCGGGCGTCACCGCGTACGCCGAGCCGCCGGGGCTGACCGGGGCGAACGCCGCGCTGCGCACGATGGGCGTGGACCTGGAGATGGCCGCGGGCTGCGCCGGCACCGACGTGGTGCACAGCCACACCTGGTACGCGAACCTGGCGGGCCACACCGCGAAGCTGCTGCACGGGGTGCCGCACGTGGTCACCGCGCACAGCCTGGAGCCGCTGCGCCCGTGGAAGGCCGAGCAGCTCGGCGGCGGCTACGCGCTCTCCTCGTGGTGCGAGCGCACGGCGGTGCTCGCCGCCGACGCGGTCATCGCGGTCAGCGAGGGGATGCGGCGGGACGTGCTCACCGCCTACCCGGAGGTCGACCCGGACCGGGTGCGGGTGGTCTACAACGGCATCGACACCGCGCAGTACGCGCCGGATCCGGGCACGGACGTGCTGGACCGGCTCGGCATCGACCCGGCGCTGCCCAGCGTGGTCTACGTCGGCCGGATCACCCGGCAGAAGGGACTGCCGTACCTGCTGCGCGCCGCCCGGGAGTTGCCGGCCGACACCCAGCTGGTGCTGCTGGCCGGCGCGCCGGACACGGCGGAGATCGCGGCCGAGGTGGAGGGGCTCGTCGCGGAGCTGCGGGCGAACCGGTCCGGGGTGATCTGGGTGGCCGAGATGCTGCCGAAGCACGAGGTTATCCAGGTCCTCACGCACGCCACGCTTTTCGCCTGCCCGTCGATCTACGAGCCGATGGGCATCGTGAACCTGGAGGCGATGGCGTGCGAGACGGCGGTGGTGGCGACCGCGACGGGTGGCATCCCGGAGGTGGTGGCCGCCGGGGAGACGGGCCTGCTGGTCCCCATCGAGCAGGCCGCCGACGGCTCCGGGCGACCGCTGGATCCGCAGCGCTTCGTCGCCGACTTCGCCCTGCGGATGAACGAGCTGCTGGGCGACCCGCAGCGGGTGGCGGCGTTCGGGCTGGCCGGTCGGCGCCGGGCCGTCGAGCACTTCTCCTGGGACGCCATCGCGGCGCGGACGCTGGAGGTCTACCGGTCGGTGGGCGCGGCGGGCTGATCCGCTCAGCTCGCCGTTCCGGGCGGGGACTTGAGCAGCAGCGTCGCCTCGGCGGGATTGCCGCCGTGCCCGTTTCGGAGCGCGCTGGCCGCGATCCGGACGAGGTCGATGTTGACTCCGGCGGCGCCGCTCGGATCATGCACCGTGAGTTTCACGTCGAGGCTGACCGCTGTTCCGCCCCAACCCTGCGCCTCGAGGTTGAGGTGCGCCACCTTCTGCGATTTCAGGTGCGGCAGGTACCCCAGCGGGGCCATCTCGACCTTGCCGGACGCCGACAACGCGTTGAGCTTGGACTGCTTCTTGGAACCGGGGTTCTCGACCAGGTTACGAAAGTCCTCGGTGCCCCCGAGGTTGACCTGATACGAGCTGACCAGCGTGAGGCCCCGCTCCGCCAGCAGGCGTAGCAAGGTGTTGTGCACCACCGACGTGCCGAACTGGCTGGCCAGGTCGTCGCCGAGCAGCGGCAGACCGGCCGCCGCGAACCTGTTCAGCCACTCTGTGTCGCGGGCGATCGGGTCGGCGGTGGTGTTGATGAAGGCGACCCCCGCTCGGTACGCGGCTTCGGCGTACGCCCGGGCCGTCTCCGGCCGGCCACTCGGCGCCGAGTAGAGCAGCACCTCTGCCCCGGCCAGCTGCGCCGCCACCCGATCGATCTCGGTCGCGTCGACAAGACCCTTGGTGACGGGGACGCCCGCCTTGGGGAGGTCGCAGTCGAGCGAAGGGAAATTGTTCGGCGGCATGAAGATCGCCTCGGTCAGGTCCCTGCCGATCTTCTCCTCGGAGGTGGCGAAGGCCGCGACGAAGTCGATGTCATCCACGCCGAGCCCGTCGATCACCGGCCTGCGAACACCCACCAGGCTGCCGGTCTGGCGGTGGAGAGCGATCCCCTGCACCAACGCCGACGTGTTGTTACCGACGCCCACAACCGCGAGCCTCACCCGTTCGATCATGATGGCGAGGCTACTGAACTCGGGCCGGGAAGATCCATGCTCGGTGGTGGCCGGACCGACGTGCTTGCCGCGCACGAGCGGAACTCGCACAGTAGGTTGGCGGGGTGACTGGACGGTTCCCGATCGAAGACGTCTCCCCCGTCGTCTCGTGCGGTCGCTACCCGGCGAAGGCCGTCGTCGACGAGCTGGTGCCGGTGACGGCCCGGGCCTACCGCGAGGGGCACGACGCGCTCGGCTGCAACGTGGTGTGGCGCGGCCCGGACGGCGCGACCCGGCCGTTCACCCGGATGCGCCCCTGCGAGCCGGGGCAGGACCGGTGGCACGCCACCATCCGGCCCGACGCGGTCGGCGACTGGACGTTCCACGTCGAGGCGTTCGCCGACCCGTACCTCACCTGGCAGAACGCGGTGACGAAGAAGCTCGCCGCCGGGCAGGGGCCGGCGGAGCTCGCCAACGACCTGGCCGAGGGCGCGCAGCTGCTGGACGCCGCCGTGTCGGGGGTGCCGGCGGCACAGCGGCAGCGGGTGACCCGGGCCGCCGCCGCGCTGCGCGAGGCCGACCGGGAGCTGTCGCAGCGGGTCGCGCCGGCGCTGGAGCTGGCCGACCTGCTCTGGGCCCACCCGGTGCGGGAGCTGGTCACCGTCGGCGACGAGCACCGGCTCTGGGTGGATCGGGAGCGGGCGCTCTTCTCCTCCTGGTACGAGTTCTTCCCCCGCTCGGAGGGCGCCGTGGCGGCCACCGTCGACGCGCCGGCCCGCTCCGGCACCTTCGCCACGGCGCTCGGGCGGCTGCCCGGGGTGGCCGGGATGGGCTTCGACGTGCTCTACCTGCCGCCGATCCACCCGATCGGGCGGGTCAACCGCAAGGGCCCCAACAACTCGCTCACCGCCGGGCCGGAGGACGTCGGCTCGCCGTGGGCCATCGGCGCCGCGGAGGGCGGCCACGACGCGATCCACCCCGACCTGGGTACGGCGGAGGACTTCCGGCAGTTCGTGGCGGCCGCCGCCGAGCAGGGCCTGGAGGTGGCGATGGACCTGGCGTTGCAGTGCGCGCCGGACCACCCGTGGGTCACCGAGCATCCGGAGTGGTTCACCACGCGGGCCGACGGCACGATCGCGTACGCGGAGAACCCGCCGAAGAAGTACCAGGACATCTACCCGCTGAACTTCGACAACGACCCGGAGGGGATCCGGGCGGAGATCCTGCGGGTGGTGCTGCACTGGGTCGGCGAGGGCATCCGGATCTTCCGGGTGGACAATCCGCACACGAAGCCGTTCGACTTCTGGCACTGGCTGATCGTCGAGGTCAAGAAGGTCGAGCCGGACGTGCTCTTCCTCGCCGAGGCGTTCACCCGACCGGCGATCATGCACGGTCTCGGGAGGATCGGCTTCACGCAGTCGTACACCTACTTCACCTGGCGCACGACGGCCGCCGAGATGCGGGAGTACTGCGAGGAGCTGGTCGCGGCGGCCGACTACATGCGGCCGAACTTCTGGCCGAACACCCCGGACATCCTGCACGAGTCGTTGCAGCACGGCGGCCCGCCGATGTTCAAGATCCGGGCGGTGCTGGCCGCGCTGCTCTCCCCCTCCTGGGGCATGTACGCGGGCTTCGAACTCTTCGAGCACGAGGCCCGCCCCGGCGCCGAGGAGTACCTGAACAACGAGAAGTACGAGCTGCGCCCCCGCGACTGGGCCGGCGCGCAGGAGCAGGGCCGCTCGCTGGCCCCGTTCGTCGCCACCCTCAACCGCGTCCGGCGGGAGCACCCGGCCCTGCGCCGGCTGCGCAACCTGCGCTTCCACGACATCGACAATCCGGCGCTGCTCTGCTGGTCCAAACGGGACGCCGACACCGGCGACACGGTGATCGTGGTCTGCTCGTTCGACTCCACCGGGGTGCAGTGGGGCAACACCACGCTCGACATGCCGGCGCTCGGTCTCGACTGGCACGAACGGTTCACCGTGCACGACGAGCTGACCGAGGCCGGCTACGACTGGGGGCAGCGCAACGCAGTGCGGCTCGACCCGTACCTGCAACCCGCGCACGTGCTCACCGTGCGACGCCCGGCCTCGCCCGAGACGCCGGCCGACATCTCCACCGCCCCGGCGCAGCTCACCACCGAGTCCGTTCCCGAGGACCTCTCCGGCGGCACCGCCCCGACCACCCCTGCCCAGAAGGACGAGCTCCGATGGACCAGCTGATCGCCGGCCACCTCCACGACCCGCACTCGCTGCTCGGCGCGCACCCGGCCGCCGGCAGCACCACGATCCGTACCCTGCGCCGGGGGGCGACCGACGTCGCCGTGCTGGTCGACGGCGAGCGCCACCCGATGAAGCGGGTCCACGACGCGGGGGTCTTCGAGGCCGTCGTGCCGGGCAGCACGCTCGACTACCGCGTCGAGGTCGACGGGGTGCCGCACGACGACCCGTACCGCTATCCGCCGACCCTCGGCGAGCTGGATCTGCACCTGATCGGCGAGGGGCGGCACGAGCGGCTCTGGGAGGCGCTCGGCGCGCGGGTCTTCGACGAGGGCGTCGCCTTCGCCGTGTGGGCGCCGAACGCGCGCGGCGTGCGGGTGGTCGGCGAGTTCACCGGCTGGGCGCCGGACGACGGCTGGCCGATGCGCTCGCTCGGCTCCAGCGGCGTGTGGGAGATCTTCGTGCCGGGGGTGCGGGTCGGGGCCCGCTACAAGTACCGGGTGCTGGGCGCCGACGGGCACTGGCGGGACAAGGCGGACCCGCTCGCCGCGTACGCGGAGGTGCCGCCGGCCACCGCGTCTGTGGTGCACCGCTCGACGTACGAGTGGGGCGACGCGGCCTGGCTCGACCGGCGCGCGAAGGCGCAGCCGCACCAGGAGCCGATGAGCGTCTACGAGGTGCACCTCGGTTCGTGGCGGCCCGGCCTCGGCTACCGGGAGCTGGCCGACGAGCTGACCGAGTACGTCACCGGGCTGGGCTTCACCCACGTGGAGTTCCTGCCGGTGATGGAACACCCGTTCGGCGGCTCCTGGGGCTACCAGGTCACCGGCTACTACGCCCCGACGTCCCGCTTCGGCGACCCAGACGAGTTCCGCCACCTCGTGGACCGGCTGCACGCCGCCGGGATCGGCGTGATCCTCGACTGGGTGCCGGCGCACTTCCCCCGCGACGAGTGGGCGCTGGCCCGTTTCGACGGCACCCCGCTCTACGAGCACCCCGACCCGCGCCGCGGCGAGCACCCCGACTGGGGCACGTACGTCTTCGACTTCGGCCGCCGCGAGGTGCGCAACTTCCTGGTCGCCAACGCGCTCTACTGGCTCGACGAGTTCCACGTCGACGGGCTGCGGGTCGACGCGGTCGCCTCGATGCTCTACCTGGACTACTCCCGCCCGGAGGGGCAGTGGGCCCCGAACCAGTACGGCGGCCGGGAGCACCTGGAGGCGATCGCCTTCCTCCAGGAGGTCAACGCGACCGTCTACAAGCACCACCCGGGTGCGCTGATGGTCGCCGAGGAGTCGACGGCCTGGCCGGGGGTGACCCGACCCACCTCCGACGGCGGCCTGGGCTTCGGGTTCAAGTGGAACATGGGCTGGATGCACGACACCCTGCTCTACACCTCGAAGGACCCGATCTACCGCCAGCACCATCACCACCAGCTGACCTTCTCCCTGGCGTACGCCTGGAGCGAGAACTACGTGCTGCCGATCAGCCACGACGAGGTGGTGCACGGCAAGGGCTCGCTGGTCGGCAAGATGCCCGGCGACACCTGGCAGAAGCTGGCGAACGTGCGTGCCCTGCTGGCGTACATGTGGGCGCACCCGGGCAAGCAGCTGCTCTTCATGGGCTGCGAGCTGGGCGACGACCGGGAGTGGAGCGAGGAGCGCGGCCTCGACTGGTACCTGCTGCACGACCCGGCACGGGCCGGCGTGCAGCGCCTCGTCGCCGACCTGAACCGCCGCTACCGGGAGACCCCGGCGCTCTGGGCACAGGACACCGACCCGGCCGGGTTCCGCTGGATCGCCGGCGACGACGTCGCCAACAACACCGTCTCGTTCATCCGGATCGCCCCGGACGGGCAGACGCTGGTCTGCGTGGCCAACTTCTCCGCGCAGCCGCTGCCCGACTACCGGATCGGCCTGCCCGCCGCCGGCAGCTGGCGGGAGGTGCTCAACACCGACGCCCAGCCGTACGGCGGCTCCGGGGTGGGGAACCTGGGCGAGGTGCACGCCGAGGACGTGCCGTGGCACGGCCTACCGGCCTCGGTGGCACTCCAGGTGCCGCCGCTGGGTGTGCTCTGGCTCTGCCCTGGTGACAGTTCTCGGTAGACGTTACGCCGCGGAGGCCGCGTCACTCCGCCACGTAGACACCCTTACCAGGATGTCCCACGACCAACTCTCGGTCCTTCAGGATCGTCATGACTCGGTTGATCGTGGAGATGTGCACGGCGTACTGCTCGGCCAGCTCGCGGGTGGACGGCAACTTGACGCCAGGCGCCAGCTGCCCAGACTTGATCTTCTCCGCGATCTCGTTGGCGATGCGCCGGTAGTCAACCTTCTCGGTCGGCATTAGTCGATCTCCGTCGGTTCCCTGGCTTCGGCAGGCCAATCTGATCACGGAGAACCTGTTCCAGCAAGTTTCTAGTTGTGGCAGATAGTGCTTGACCTGCTCCTACAAGTTGGAATAGGTTGGTGCATAGCTGGTTCCCTGGTTTCGGCAAACTCCTGGGTTCCAGCGACACACCCACCTGGGGAGCACGACGCGTGGACTCTGCCTCCCAGGTGGGCCCCAATCGTCATCCCGGGAAGGGTCCCAACCGTGCCGATCGACGAGCCGGTGAGCAGGGCAGCTGAAGTGTTCGCCGCTATGAGGACATTAGAGGCCCACTGGACTCGGGCGCTCGACCAGCCGTGGCGAGTAGGTGGGTGCCTGCAATGCCAGGACCGCAGCACCTGTCGTCAGCTTGACTGGTCCCTGACTGTCGTGGCCGACGTCGCGTCTGTCATGTTGCAGAAGACGTAACCCAGAAGCCTCGCCACCCCACCCCGAGCGGCACCAGCAGACGGAAACCTGGCGTAATTCAGCTCGCACAGAGGCCTTCATAGGCCGGCACCGCGACAGGCTCTGACCTTTTCCGAAGAGCTTCTCCGGTGCCGCCCGCACGGAACCGAACTCCCGCATGTGGGTCGCTTCGCCGTTCGGGCTGAATCAAGGTATCCGGCCGCATCGCCATACTCGCCCGCCCGTCTTTTACGCACGATCCGCCTCCTACTTCACTTCCACCTCTAAGACTTCGTCCTTATTCCCATTGGAATGGACAATCGCTATCCGACGCCCATCGAGAGCGGCACCTACCGCATAGAAAGGGCCGGAGGCGAGGAGTTCAACGTCCCTGCTTCCGGCAGACACCAGCCAAGCGCCCCTGCGGCCGTCCTTCACACCGGTCACCACCACCGAGTCACTGTTGGGTACTACCGCCAACTCATATGGGGTTCTGAACTCTGGCCCAAACTTCCGCAATTGACCGGAACGGGGATCGAATACGAGCGGCTGCCATGGCACATCTGGGTCCTCGAACGAGCCCACCGCATTGACGGACGCCAAGAAATATAGCTTGCCATCGGTGCCAACATCCGCGAAACCTGCGCGTCCTGGCGTGGCGCAGCTCCCATCATTCAAGAAGCCCGCCCGCAGATCTAAGTCAAGATCGTCCGTGGTTTGATAAGAAGGAAAGGGTGTAGCCTTACCGTTCTGGAACAGACCCATCCCCCTGCACTGGCCGGTTACCAACTCCAACCAGCCTGTCCGCATGTCGGGGTTCCACTTAACTAGGCGGTTAGGCGCGCCCAGAGACGCAATCCCGATAAGCTTCTGGCCATCGATTTTCGCCGCAAACCTCTCGTCCGTCTCGCCACACGTTACGACCGCCGCGAGGGTTCCGTCTGGAAGGGTAGACAGGTCAAAGAAATGCGAGTTGGCGCAGAATTCAGCGGGAACCAATTCGAATGGCCTCAGTTCGCCATCACTGGTGAATTCAGCAAGGCTGGGGTCATCGTCAGAACCACGCGTATAGAGGGCGAACAGGCGGTTTCCGTTGTTCCAGGCAACGTCAACGATATGCGCGGCATCGGTGCCACCCAGGCGGCGTGAGGGAGCAGGCTCCTCAGGGGCGCATGATGCCAGCAGTAAGGTAGCGGCAGCCAGGATGCTCGCACAGCGACGTGCGGGATGCGTCACGTTATCGCTCACCATGGCTGCCGCACTCCCGTCTCCTTACTCTCACCTAGAAGAAGCAGGTTCCTGCACAGCTTTCAGAAAGAGCCTTTTGGACACCGCTGATCGCCGCGTCCGTCGCAAAGATATTGAGCCCCCTGTTTGCGATCGTTACGCCTACCGTATAGGTACCCGCTCCACCGTGGACGTCCACGGTATTCTGCTTTGCTGCAGCACTCGCCGCCTTACGCCCGATTGCAATTCCAACATTATTGTTTCGAAGGTCGCGACGCATTTCAATCACGCCCCGCTTGCCTTCCCAGTGATCAATCTCATGAGCTACACCGAACATCCGGGCCTCGTCTTCCGAAACGCCATTGGCCACCATGATGGCCATCCAGAGACCGTGATGCAGAGCATTCCACGTTGGGTCCTCTGCACTGACACCCACTGGTCGCACTGCAAGCTCATTCTCGGATTTATCGAAGGCCTGCTGGGCGATTAAGCATTTAACGGCACCTACCATTCGGCACCATGCACGTTCGTGGGGCCCAATCGCGCCCGAATTCGCTTCGGCATCCGTGTTGCTGTAAGAACGGCATACGCGGTCCGCTCCCGGGAAGAGACAGGTCTTTGGCTGGTCGCCCCACTTCTTGAACATGTCGTCGGCACGCTGGATCGCCTTCCGCTCCCCATCGGTGAAGGCGTGGCAATTGCTCATCCGGATGCCTTTGCAGGCACGCAGCGTGTTGTCTTTCTTTTGTTCCGTTTCGCACTTCGCTCCGCAGCCAGAGCCACCGTACCGCAGCTCGGTGTTTATTTCGGACTGCTGCGACGGCTTGCCCCCCTCCCACTGGGCGTCTTCGGGGCTCAGCCCACTCGGATCACTGAGGGTTATGGGAGAATTGTTTGCATAACTGTAGCCGTTCCACTGCTGTGGTCCTGCGGCGTTCAAGATCGAGTCGACGGTAACGAATCTGCCAATAGCAGGGTCGTAGGCGCGGGCGCCAACACTCGTCAGCCCGGTGGGGCTCATCGGCTTGTTGAGGAAGCCGCGGTTGTCGGGTGCGGTGACGACCGCCCCGCGGGCTCCGCCGTACGGGGTGTACTGCCGCCACGTCGGGTTCTGGGCCGTGTTGTCGAGGTAGAGCGACGGCGTGCCCTGGTGGTCGGTGACGACGAAGGTGTAAGCCGTGCCGCTACCCGAGCGGACGCAGGTGCCGCCGCCAGGCAGGTCGTAGTAGCGGTTGCCGCTGACGACACCGGTGGCGGTGTTGAGGGTGTGCTGCTGCCCCGGCAGGTAGAGCGTGTTCTTCCCGGGCTCCCTCTGGACCATCAGGTTGCCGTCGGCGTCGTAGATGAAGGTGTTGTCGCCGCTGGTGCCGCCGGTGACCTTGGTGAGCTTGCCGGCGTCGTCCCAGGTGAGGGTCTGGTTGCCCTGGGCGGCATTGCGTCCGGTGGTGTTGCCGGCGGCGTCGTAGGTGTAGCTGCCGGTGCCGGTCGCCGCCCCGGTGGTCGTGGTGGAGGTCAGGGTGTGCGGCTTGTTCTGACCGTTGCCGTCATAGGCGTAGGTGGTGGTGGTGTCACCGGCGGTGCCGAGGCCGTGGTCGACCTGCTTGGTGCGGTTGCCGATGACGTCGATGCTCCAGCTCGTCCAGTAGGCGCTGCCGCCACCGATGCTGTTGCCGACCATGCTCTTGCTGCTGCCAGTGGGCGTGACCGCGCAGTCGTCGGTGGCGGTCCAGGCCTCGGTGAGTCGGGCGAGGCCGTCGTAGCCGTAGCACTGGGTTTCGGCGGGGGTGCTGGCACCATTCCGCTTGCTGATCTTATGGGTGATGTTGCCAGCCAGGTCGTACTTGTACTCCTGCTCGTCGACCGTCGACGGGGTCGTCTTGTTCCGGGTGACGAGTTGGTTGGTGAGTCGGCCGGTGTGCGGATCGTAGGTGTTGGTGACGTAGGCGGCGCTCGTCGAGATACCCAGGGATTGCTGGTCGACTCGGCCCCACGCGTCGTAGCTGACATCGGTGGTGTAGCTGTTGAGCCCAACTAGGGATTGCGGCATGTCGAACTCGCTGTAGCCATGGAACACCGTCTCCGACGGGAGGCCACCCTTGGCCGGGTACGTGTCCGTCAACAGCAGGCCCAGGACAGAGGTGTACGTGTGGCCGAAGGTGTACGAGCCGGCCAGCGCACCCTCGGAGTCGGGGATGGTGACCGTCGTTCCGAGGCTGTTGCCGAAGACGTCGAACGCCTTCTGCTGGCTGGTGTAGGCCTGCCCACCCCGGTAGGCGATGGTGGTGGTCAGCTTGCCGATCGCCCTGGTAACCCCCGCGACGGCGTTGCTGTTGTCGTACACCCACGCGGCCCGCTGGTTCGCCGACGTCTGGTTCGCTACCGTGCCGGTGAACTCGCCAACCTTCCGGTCGAGCGCGTCGTAGGCGTAGGAGAGGGTCTTGCCTCGGCTGTCGGTCGTCTCGACGAGGTTGCCGTTGGCGTCGTAGCCCATCGAGCTGTTCCCGGCGTCCGGGTCGGACTTCGCCACCACCTGGCCGAGCAGGTTGTAGGTCGAGGTCCAGACGTTGTTCTTGGCGTCGGTGAGCGTCGACTGGTTGCCGTGGCTGTCGTAGCCGTACTTGCTCACGGTCGCCGTGCCGCCGGTCGCGTTGAAAGTGCCGGTGAAGGTGTCGGCCGGAGTGGTCACCGTGGGACGAGCGGTGTATTCGTGCAGCTCCGACTGCCGGCCCAGCGGATCGGTGAGAGCGGCCTTGACGACGCCGCCGTCCGGTGGCACGACGGTGGTGCGGTCACCGGCGAAGACGGTCGTGGTCGTGGAGACGGTGACGCCGTTCTTCGCCGCCTGTACGATCACCGGTCGACCGAGGCCATCGTAGGTGGTGAAGGTCTGGTTGGGCACCTGCTTCTTCAGATCCGCCGCCGAGACCGGGGCGGTGACCGTCGGGTCGGCGGCGTCGTCCCACCAGCCGTTGTACGACGCCCGCACCCAACCTCGGCTGTCGTAGAACGTGTCGGTGATCATCCGACCGTCGTTCGGCGCCTTCGTCTGCGTCTGCCGCGTCCGTAGCAGCGCGTCGTACAACGCCACCGATGTGATGTAGGCGTTCGAGTTGTTCAGTTTCTGACTGGTGACCGCGGTGACCCCGGTCTTCGACACGGTGTAGGTGAACTTCTGGTTCGCGAGGCTGCTCGTCGCCCGGTTGTTCAGCCACACCGCCGTGTTGCGGCCGAGCGCGTCGTACTGCTGGCGCGCCACGACGGAGTTCGGGTCCGTGGCGGTCAGCGTGCTGCCGCGCCTCGGGTTGACCGTGCTGGACGCGGTCTGGCTCAACGCGTTCGTCGTCGATGTGCCGGTGACCAGTCCGACACTGTTCATGGTGTAGGCGGTCGAGGTCTTGTTGCCCTTGGCGTCGTACGCCTCGGTGACCCGGCCGTACGAGTCGTAGGCGGCCCGCCCGGCGGTCTGCCAGGCGTAGGCGTTCGAGGTCCAGTCCTTCGCGACCTGGGTCAGGGTGACGTCGCCCTTGGTCGGCGCCTTCGGCTGGGGGAAGGTGGTGGCGAAGCTGGTGTCGTCGTAGAAGGCGCGCTCCGCCGTCACCACCTGAGCGGGCCGGTCGACAGTCGCCGGCGCGGTCAGCGTGTTGACGCCGCCCGGCTCCGACGCTGGGCTGCCCTGGGTGAAGCCGCCGCAGGCGACGGAGACCGTCTCGGTCTGGCTGACCAGGCCGGCCAGGTTCTTGCCGGCGTTGACCGGAGCGTAGGTGTAGCTGGTGCACTGGTCGTAGGCGACGTTGGTCGGGACCGTGTAGGCGTAGGTGTGCTTCAGCTCGCCGAAGGTGGGGCTGGTGGTGTCGGCGTCGTAGCTGCTGTCACTGCCCGTGTACCGCCAGGTGGTCGAGCCGCCGCTGGTGACGGCCTGCCGGCTGTACGTCTTGATCGGTGCCACCCACTGCGCGGTCAGCGCCGGAAGGCCGGTGCGCGCCCGCGTCGCGGTGGCGCCGGAGACCCAGTAGGAGTTGATGGTGGAGGAGTCGACCCGGCCGCCCTCACCGAGATACTGGGTGCTCTCCAGCTCCTTACCGGCGAGCTCGTTGACGTCCTCATGGGTGCCACCGGCGGAGTCGGTCAGGTTGACCACGGTGGTGTTGTTGTTCTTGCTCATGCCGCGGTAGTAGGTGGTCTCGGACTGCGTGCGCCGATCGTTGACGCCGTCGCCGTTGAAGGTCTGCACCTTGGCGTAGCCGCGGAACTGGCCGTAGGTCCGGTACTTGGCCTTGACCACCTCGTTGTCGTCGAAGTGCCAGGCCGCACCGTCGAGGTACTTGTAGCTGGTCTTCACCGCGGGCGCCCCACCCGTCGGGTCGGTGGAGACGACCTGGGTGACGGCGTACTTGTTGAACCAGTCACGGGTCTGCTCGGTGAAGCCGTCCGGAGTCCAGTACACCGGGTAGCAGGACTTGGTGTTCGACGCTGGGGAAACGGTCACCGGTGCGGTGCACGGGTTGGGCAGCTCGTAGCTGGGAGAGATCACCGAGCCGCTCTCGGTGGTGATCGCCGAGATGCGCTGCCGGTAGAAGTTCGGCAGGCCACCAGTCACGTCCACCCGGTTGGCCAGCTTCACACCGACGAAGGAGACCGAGGGCAGCGAGATCGCGCTGGTGGAGCCGCCGGCGCTGAGGTCGTGCCCGGTGCGCGTGATCGAGCTCAGCCACAGGGTCGGAGAGGTGCCGTCCCCGGTGGCGGGCATGGTTTGGGTGAAGGCGTACGAGTCGACCTTCTCGTGCTGCGAGGTGGCCGTGTTGTACTGCTGCGCCTCGATCGACGTCAGCCGGACGGTCGAGAAGAACGACGGGCTCCAGCTGTCGCAGTCGGTGCCCTCGTTGCAGACCAGGTCGAAGGGCACGTCCGGCCAGTTCGCCTTCGTCGACGAGTTCAGCGGCTGGCAGGTGCCGGAGAGGCAGCGGTCGCCGGTCTTGAACACGATCCGGTTCGGGACGGTGCCGTAGGCGTTGCCGTCGGTGAACCCGTAGTCGATCCGGGCCAGGTGGCTGTCGCGGATGTAGGAGACGTCGATGGCGCCCTTGTTCCGCCCGTAGTAGTTCTTGTCCTGCTCGTAGTAGTACGCCATCGCGTTGCCGTGCGTGTCGGTGACGTAGTCCAGGTTCCACCGGTACGCCATCGTGCAGACCGACGAGGAGAAGCCGGCCGAGTCGTAGCAGGGGTCACCGGAGTGCGGCGAGTAGACCGGCGTGTGGTCGACCGACTTCGTCTCGGCCTTGGTCGACGCCCAGCCCGGCAGCCGGTTGCGGCCGAACTCATAGGTGGTGCCGTCGCGCAGCGTCACCCGCCAGTAGTCCGTGTTGTAGGTACCGGAGCCGTTGCCCGAGTTCTCGACGTGGGTGATCACCTCGCCGTTGTCCGACTCCGGCTTCCACACCTTCTTCGTCGCGTCCCAGACGAGCGCGGTCGAGGAGCCGTTCAGCGACAGGGTGAGGATCGGCCCGTCGTAGCACCGGTCGTAGGTCTTCACCGGTGACGGCTTGCCACCCGGGTCGTCCTGGCAGGACGCGAAGGTCTGCTCGACGTACGACCGCGGGGTCGACCAGCCGTCACCCAACCAGGACGCCTGTGCGTTGGTGGAGACGGTCTGCCCGTCCACGCTGCCCGAGTCGTAGGAGAGCGCCACCGTCGGCACCAGGCCGGACGCCGCGGGCGGCACGGTGATCGGGTACGAGTAGGTGAAGGAGCCGGTGCTCCCACCGCCGGTCCAGGATCCGGACGGCTTCAGGTCGGTGGCGGCGTAGGTGCCCCCCTTGCCACCCTCCTCCCCCGCCGAGGCGACCGCTGCGAGCACGGTCGCTGCGCCGGCCACGCGGGACCCAGCGTCGGTGGCGAGCGGCACCTCGGCGGAGACCGTCTGCGCCGCGAGGTCGTTGGACGACGTCAACGGCGTCGCCGTTCGGCAGCTGTCGAGCGTCGGGGTGGTCAGCGCGCACGCCGGCAACGTCACGAGCCGCAGCCGGGAGCCGTAGTTGCCGCCGAACGCCTCCGCGAACTGGGCGTAGTCCACACCGACGCGAACGGCGCCCGAGGCCACGTCCGGGGTGACCGAGAGCAGCACGCCGTCCACCCCGGCCGCCTCGGCCGCGGTCCGGTCGGCGACCCGGACGTCGACCCGCCGCGGGCCCGCGTACCGGCCGTCCTTGACCACCGGCTGGGCCCAGACCGGAGTGCCCGCCGCCCGGACCTTCGGCGGCGCCGCCGACCGGGCGGCCGACGATACGGCCGGGGAGGTCAGTTCGAGCTGGGCGGACGCGGCCTTCGGCCACGCCGTACGGGTCGGCTTGTACGTCGTCGCCGCGTCGTCCTTCGGCGTCACGAACTTCGTCGGGAGGGGCTTCACGCCCTTCACCGAGGGCCCGGGCGAGACCGCCGGCGGCTTCGCCAACCCGTCGTCCTTGGGCTTCGCCGACGCCGGCGTACCCGACAGCAAACCCGCCACCAGCGACGCCGCCGCCACCACCGCGACCATCCGCGTGGGACGGCCCCACAGGCGCAAGCCCCCGTGTTGCCCGACCATCCGAACCTCACCTCTGCGAGATACCAGGAGAACCACGCAGGGTGACAGGACGCGCACCCCCGTGGCGCGAAACAATCTTTCACGTTGATCGCGCCAGAAGATCACGAGAAGTTAACGATCGGTTGGGCCGCTCTGCACCAAATGGGGGCCAGGCTGCGCGAAAGGGATGGCGTGATGTGACACACGTCGTGCCGGTCCGCCGAATCGGCTGCTTCACTGTGGCCGCTCAGCGCACTGGAACAACCGTCCAGCGCGGACCGACACGGGAGATGCCACCCCATGCACGAAGACAGCCCACCGCTGCACACCAGACGGAGGAGGGCCACCGCGACCGGCGTCGCGGCGGCCCTCCTCCTGGCCGCGGCGGCCGCCGCACTGCCCAGCACCCCAGCGGCCGCCGCACCCGAGAAGCCCACGACCACAGACGCGCCGCTCACCGCGGATCAGGCCATGGCCGAGGCCCGACGGACGGGCAAGCCGGTGGAGGCGACGGCGGCGGGCACGTCGACGTCGGTGGTCACCGCCCGGCCGGACGGCACGATGGAGTTGACCCAGTCGGCCGTACCGACGCGTACCCGCGTCGACGGCCAGTGGAAGGACCTGGACCCGACCCTCGTCCGCAACCCTGACGGCGGCATCAGCGCGAAGGTGACCACCAACCAGGTCCACCTGTCGCCCGGCGGCAGCGGGCCGCTGGCGAAGCTGGTCAGCGGCGACCGGACGCTCTCCATCTCCGCGCCGCTGACGCTGCCCGCTCCGACGCTCTCGGGCCCGACGGCGACGTACGCCGAGGTGCTCCCGGGCGTCGACCTCACCGTCCGGGTCACGAGCGAGGGCACCTTCTCGCACGTCTTCGTCGTCAAGAACCGCGCCGCCGCCGCCAACCCGAAGCTCGCCACCCTCGACCTGAGCACGACCAGCGAGGGCGTCACGCTCGCGGCCGACCCGGCCGGGAACATCGTCGGCCGGGACCGTCGGAACCAGACGGTGCTGACCGCCCCCGCCCCGACCATGTGGGACTCCAGCGCGGCACCCTCACCGGCCGCGCGGGGTGCCTCGTCCACCGCGGTGGCCCCGGGCCGGGCGGCCCGGACCGCGCCCATCGCCGTCAAGCTCAGCCCCGGAAAGCTGCGCCTGACCCCGGACCGCGACCTGCTCACCGACTCGAAGACCGCGTTTCCGGTCTTCATCGATCCGACGTTCAGCTGGACGCCGGTCGGGCAGAAGATGTCCGGCTGGGCGAGCATCTCCTACCAGCACCAGTCGACGAACTACTGGAAGAACACCCCGGACCCGCAGGGCCGGATGCAGGTCGGCAACTCGGGCGAGCAGCGCTCCAACACGCTGATCAACTTCCCGGTGCCCTACGGCACCCTCGCCGGCGCCGAGATCTACGACGCCATCTTCAAAATCACCAACACGTGGTCGTGGAGCTGCGACGAGAAGACCGTCTACATCTACGGCCCCAGCACCACCCTGTCCGCGTCGAACGCCACCTGGAACTACTGGGAAGGCGTCAGCAAGGGCAGCGCGATCGCCTCGGCGAGCTTCGCGTACGGCTACAGCGGCTGCGCAGCTAACGCCGCCTCCTTCGACATCACCGACCAGATCAAAGCGGACGTCACCGCGCAGCACGGGACGCGCACGCTCTGGATGGTGGCGGCCAACGAGGCCAGCGACACCCAGAGCTGGAAAAAGTTCCTCGAGACCAGCCCCACGCTGACCATCCGTTACAACCACAAGCCGAACACGCCGACCGGCATGACGACCTCGCCGAGGACCGCGTGCGCGGGCGGCACCACGGTCGGCGACGGCCCGGTCTCGCTCTACGCGCCCGTCTCCGACCGAAACGGTGGCACCCTCGGCGTCACCTTCAAGCTCTGGAAGACCAGCGATGCCAGCAAGACGGCCATCGCCTCCTCCAACCCGAACCTGCTCACCTACCCGTCGGGCAGCACGGCGGTCCTCGTCGTCGACGTCGGCAAGCTCAGGACTGCGGCGGGCGGAGCCGTCACCAGTTTTTCGTGGACAGTCCAGGCAACCGACTTCCGCACGCCCAGCAGCTCGTCGGCAACCTGCACCTTCGAATTCGATCCGACCCGGCCAGGAGCGCCCTCGGTGCCCGAGGTGCCCGATCTCACGACCACCGTCGGCGAGCCCTTCACCATCGACGTCACCCCCGCCGTGAACCCCGGCAATGACACCAAACCCGACGGCTACACCTACCAGCTCAACGCCGGCCCGCCGGTCGAGGTGACCGCCACCGACGGCGTGGCCACCATCACCGTCGTACCCACCCGGTTCACCAACACGCTCACCGTCACCAGCATCTCCAGCGGCGGGAACATCGGTGACAGCGCACGCCTCGTCTTCAACTCCCAGCCCGCAGCGATGGCGGCCGACGGCGACCTCAACGGCGACGACGCCCCGGACCTGCTGACCGTCGGTGGCAGCTACGGACTTCCTCCGGGGCTGTGGCTCCTCCCGGGCGGCAACGAGCACGCCGCCGCGGCCGGGACGAACATCGGCGCGCAGGGCACCGGAGCCCTCAGCAACTCCCCCACCGCCTTCGACGGCGCGCAGGTCCTCAGCGGCCACTTCACCTGCACCGGCCTGCAGGACGTGCTCGCCTACTACCCCACCGGGAACAACGCCGGCGGCGGCGCCGTACTCCGTGCCAACGGCGACGGCAGCGTCCTCCAGTCCAGGATCGACGGTAACCAGTCCCCCCTGATGGCGGACCTGCTCAAGGACACGGACGGCAACGCTCCGCTCCAGTTGGCGAATGCCGGGGACACCCGACGCGCAGGGCTGCCCTGCCCCGACCTCATCGGCACCAGCGGCGACCCCACCACCGGCTATCACCTGACGTACTACGAGGCCCTCGGAGCGCCCGGCCTCTACTTCAACCCCACACACGTCCCCGTGCCGACCCCGACCGGGGACGACGCGTGGAACGAGTGGACCCTCGCCACCGCCCAGATGTCCACCGGCACCGCCATGTTCCTCTGGAACCGCACGACCGGCGCCCTGCACCTCTGGACCGACCTCGGCTACAACAAGGACAACGACCAGTTCACCTACACCCCCTACCAGCTCTCGACCAGCTGGAACCCGGGTGCGGACCTCAAGCTCCAGGCCGCCGACATCAACAGTGACGGCACGGCCGACCTCTGGACCGTCGGCGCCGGCGGCGTGACGCGCGCCTGGCACGTCGGCGACCTGGCGGCCGGCACCGGAACGATCACCGCCCAGCAGCCCCAGACGCTGGTCACCTCCGACCACAACTGGCTGCTCGACGACGGCACGACGGGCCCGGCGACCAACGCGTCGGACGTGGCGGGCACTTTGCACGCGACCGGCACGGGTGGTGTGCAGTGGAGCACCGGTGGGACGTTCGACCCCGACGTGCTCTTCGACGGCACCAACGGCGCGCTGACCACCGGCTCCGCCGCGGTGAACACCACCGCCGACTTCACCGTCGCCGCCTGGGTCAGGCCGACGGCCCTCGGTGGCACCGCGCTCTCCCAGAGCGGCACCAACACCGCCGGCTTCCGGCTCTGGACCAACGCCGCCGACAGGTCCTGGCGGTTCACCATGGCCCGTACCGATGTGGCGAGCCCCGTCCTCGACACCGCGGCGAGCGCTCCCGGCACCGCGCAGGTCGGCGTCTGGACGCACGTGATGGTCAGCTTCACCAAGGCGACCGGAACGATGACGCTCTACGTCAGCGGCGTCAACGCCGGAAGGGTGAGCCATCCCGCCACGTTCAACGCCGCGGGCGGCTTCCGGATGGGCGGTCACAAGACCGGCGCGAGTACCTGGGGCGGCTGGTTCGCGGGCGAGCTCTCGAACGTCCAGACCTGGAACCGGGTCTGGACGATCGACGCGGACACCGCGGCCAGCGGCGACGTCGCCGGCGTCACGGGGTCCAACGGCACCGTGCTGGCCTACCGGCGCGGCGGTGACGGCTGGATCTGGGGCAGCGGCCAGGTCACCGTCGGCGGCAGCTTCGGCGTCTGGAAGCGCATCGGTAACCGCGGCGGCTTCATCGGCAGCCCCACGGCGTTGAAGGGGGCCAACGGCACGATCGTCGTCTACGCCCGAGGCATCGACAACCAGATGTACGGAGTCGGGCAGCCCTCGGTGGGCGCGGCCTTCACGAACTGGGGTGCGGTGGGAACCGGGCAGCCCGCCGCGGGCTTCGCCAGCGACCCCAGGGCGGTGCTGACCACCAACAACACGATCGCGATCTACGCCCGTGGCGCGGACGGCTGGGTCTGGGGCACCAACCAGGCCACCGTGGGTGGCGTGTTCGGCACCTGGCGGCGCATCGGCGTGGGTGGGGCCGGCGTTGCCGGACTGCCGTTCGTCACGAAGGCCGCCAACGGTGCGATCGTCATCTACGCACGCGGCACCGACAAGAAGATGCACGGAGTCGGACAGCCTACGCCGGGCGCCGCGTTCGGCACCTGGCAGAAGGTCGGTCTGGCTGGCCCGACCGACGGGTTCGTCGGCGACCCGGCCGCGTTGCTCGGCGCCAACGGCACGCTCGTGGTCTACGGCACGGGTGCGGACGGCAAGCTCTACGGGGCGGGCCAGCCGTCGGCCGGCGCGGCCTTCGGTAACTGGTCCGTCGCGGGCGCGGGGCAGCCGTCCTTCAGCGGTCGTCCGGCGGCGCTGCTGAGCACCACCGACCGGATCGTCCTTTACGGACGCGGCGCCGACGGGAAGATCTGGGGCACCGGGCAGTCCGCCGTCGGCGGAGGCTTCGGCACCTGGGGCGCCATGGGGGCCGGCCAGCCGTCGAGTGGGTTCGCCAGTGACCCGAGCGCGGTGCTCGGTGGAAACGGCGCCATCACCCTGCTGGCCCGTACCACCGACAACCGGGTCTACACGGTCGGCCAGCCCTCGGCCGGGGCGGCGTTCGGGAGTTGGACGGAGATCTCCTGACGCGCTGATGGTGCCGCGCCACGGTCTTCCGTGATGCGGCACCGAAGCAACCGGGCCCTGTCCTGCGACGCGATCGCGTCGCAGGACAGGGCCCGGTTCTCGCTGCGGCTCGACGTTGCTCGTCACCGAGGTCGGCGATGAGCCTGAGGTACCGCCGCTGGGCGTCCGCTGGCCCCGACCAGCCGCTTGATCGACTCGACCTTCGGGCAGGTTGGGGTGTCGCGAGCGGGCGGACACCCCGACTTCAAGGAAGCCGAGTCGATCAACACCGGCCGTACGTCAGACCAGCTCCGCCTCGCAGAGCAGCTTCCAGAGCCCGGCGCCGTCGGGGGCGGAGAACCACCGCTGCCCCACCGGCCCCTCCGCGTGCGGGCGCTCCGCCGGGGCGGGCAGGCCACCGGCGAGCACCGCCTGGGTGGGTGAGAGGCGGCGGATCGCCACCCCGGCCACGTTCTCCGGGTGGGCCGCCGCGAACTCGCGGTAGATCTCCTGGTCGTGCTGGCCGTCGTCGCCCACGAGCAGCCAGCGCACGTCCGGGAACTCGCGGGCCAGCCGGGCCAGGGTCTTGCGCTTGTGCTCCATGCCGCTGCGGAACCACCGGTCGGCCGTCGGCCCCCAGTCGGTGAGCAGCAGCGGGCCGGCCGGGTAGAGGTGCCGAGAGAGGAACCGGGTGAGCGTCGGCGCGACGTTCCACGCGCCGGTGGAGAGGTAGAAGACGGGCGCGCCCGGGTGCGCGGTGACGAGCCGTTCGTAGAGCACCGCCATGCCGGGCACGGCGGCCCGGGCATGCTCGTCGAGCACGAACGTGTTCCACGCGGCGAGCAGCGGCCGCGGCAGGGTGGTCACCATGACCGTGTCGTCGATGTCGGAGAGGATGCCGAAGCGCACGGCCGGGTCGAGGATGCGCACGGGTGCCTCGACGGCCTCGGCGTCGGGCATGCTCAGCCGTACGCTGCCCCAGCCCGGCGGCAGTTCCGCCTCGACCACCGTGTCGATGAACCCGCTGCGGTCGGTCTGCGTCTCGTGCCGCACGCCGCCCGCCTCGATGGTGACCGTCACGTGCTTCGCGGGGAGGGTGGTGAAGCTGCGCCAGCCACGGACCTTCTCCAGCCGGGACCGCTGCCGGGTGTCCGGGCGGCCGATCAGCACCCGGCACATCACCCGCACCCAGCCGGGGGCGCCGTAGCAGGTGTACGCGACGATGTTGATCCGCCAGCCCGTGCGCCGCAGGCGACGCTCGAAGAACTGGTGGACGGCGTCCTCCATCCGCGCCGCCCGGTGCAGACGCGGAACGGCCAACTGGCCGGCAGGAGTCGGTGGCACGCTGACACCCTGCCACACGCGCGCGGCGGCGGCCACGCGGGCGATCTCCGTTCGACGGCCCGCCCGGCAGGGTCCGAGGTCGCGGAGCCGACCCGGTCTGCCCGATCGCCCTCGCCCGGCTCGGCGAACGTGAAACACTCCGGTCGGACGACGACGGGGGCGTGGTCGTGGCGCAACCTGTGCAGCAGCACCGCCGGCGGCGGCGTCGGCGGCTCGACCGCCCGGCGCTGGTCGCGCTGCTGCTCGGGCTCGCCGGGTTCGGCTATCGGCTGGTCCTGACGCTGTTCACGGTGCCGGTGTCGAACAGCGACGAGGCCACCTTCGGCCTGGCCGCCCTGCACATCGCGCAGGGGCGGGAGCATCCGGTCTTCCTCTACGGCCAGCGCTACATGGGGATGCTCGAGTCGTACCTGGCCGCGCCGCTGATCGCGCTCTCCGGACCGAACTGGCCGGTGCTGCGGGTGCCGATGCTCGTCCTCTACGCGGTCTTCCTCTACCTGATCCACCGCCTGATGCGCCGGATCTGCTCGCCCTGGTTCGCCACGTTCGTGATCGGCCTGCTCGCGCTCGGCCCGGAGCGGGTCGTCCGGGACCAGTTGACGGTGGTCGGCGGCCGGCCCGAGGCGAAGGCGGCGGTGCTGCTGATGCTGCTGATCGCGGTGGGGTTGGCCGGCGGCACGATCCGACGCCGCCGGCCGGCCGTCGGGCTCTTCGGGCTCCTTGCCGGCCTGGCCCTCTGGTCCGACTGGCTGATCGTTCCGTACCTGGCGGTGGTCGGGCTGCTGCTGGTCTACGCGGTACGCCGGGACCTTCTCGGTTGGGCCGGGGCGCTGCTGGTGGTCGGCTTCGTGGTCGGCGTCGCCCCGATGATCTGGGACAACGCCGTCGCGCCACCCGGCCAGGACTCGCTGTCGGTGTTCCGGGAGATCAGCACCAAGGAGGGTCCGTCGCCGCCGTGGTCGCAGCGCCTGGAGGGCGGTCTGCTGGAGGGGGTGCCGCTGGCCAGCGGGCTCTGCCCGATCGGCGGCTGCGCCCCGTCGCAGCAGTGGTTCGGGGCGATCTACCCGCTGCTGCTGGTCGGCTCGGCGGCGTTCGCGCTGATCGCGTACCGACGCACCGCCGGTGCGCCGCTCGCGGCTCGGATCCGGTGGGTCACGCACCTCGCGCTGGTCGCGGGCGCGGTGCTCACCCTGCTGGCGTACGTGCGCAGCCCGCTCTCCGCCACCGACCCGCTGGGCTACGCCCGGTACCTGTCGGTGCTCCAGCTCTCCCTGCCGGCGGTGCTCTGGCCGCTCTGGCTGGCGGCGGAGGCCTGCTGGCGGGGCACGGTGGGCGCGCTCGGCCGGTTGACCGGGGCGGTCACGACCGGGGTGCTGGCCGGGCTGGCGGCGGCCGGCCTGGTGGTCACGGTGCTTTTCGCCGCGACCGGTCTGGCGGCGTCCCGCGACGAGGAGCGGCAGGCCCGCGAGCTCGCCGCCACCCTGCGCGCCGACGGTCCCCGCGAGGTGTACGCCGGCTACTGGGTCTGCAACCGGCTGGTCTTCAACACCGACGAAGAGGTGATCTGCGGGGTGCTCGACGACAACCTGATGCCCGGGCAGAACCGGTACCTGCCGTACTGGCGGCAGCTGGGTCGGGCCGAGCGGCCGGGCTACGTGGTGGAGGCCGGTTCGGCGGCGGACCGGCACCTGCGGGGGCTGCTCGGCGACCGGGTCGAGACGACCCCGGTACGCGACGTCGGCCGCTACCGCGTCTACCACCCGGAGACCCCGCTGCGGCCCTGGCGGTAGATTCCACCGGGTGCTCATCCTGCTGCCGCCCTCCGAGGGGAAGGCCGACACCGGCACCGGCCGGCCGCTCGACCTGGCCAAACTTTCCCTGCCGGAGCTGAACCCGGCCCGCGAGGAGGTGCTCGCCGCGCTGGTCGCGCTCTGCGCCGGGCCGGACGAGGCCACGGCCCGCGCGGCGCTCGGGCTCAGCGAGGGTCAGCAGCACGAACTGCGGCGCAACGCTCGGCTGCCGCGGGTCGCCGCCGCGCCGGCCGCCCGGATCTACACCGGGGTGCTCTACGAGGCGCTGGACCTCCCGTCGCTCCCCCCGGAGGCCACCCGGGCCGCGCGCCGCTCGGTGCTGATCAGCTCCGGGCTCTGGGGCGCCGTACGCCTCACCGACCGGATCCCGCCCTACCGCTGCCCGGTCGGGGCGAAGCTGCCCGGCCCGGGCGCGTTGGGGGCGTACTGGCGGCGGGTGCTGGGGCCGGTGCTGACCGCGGCGGCCGGCAATCGCCCCGTGCTCGACCTGCGCTCCGGCGCGTACGCCGCGATGTGGGCCCCGCGCGGCGAGGTCGCGGAGCGGACGGTGACCGTCCGGGTGCTGCACGAACGCGAGGTGGACGGGGTTCCGGTCCGCTCCGTGGTGAGCCACTTCAACAAGGCCACCAAGGGACGGCTGGTCCGCGACCTGCTGCTCGCCGGCGCCCGGCCACGGACCGCCGACGACCTGATCGGCGCGCTGCGGGACCTGAAGCACACGGTGGTGGAGCAGCCGGCGGCGGTGGGCCGACCACGGCAGGTCGATCTGGTGGTCACGCAGCTGTAAGGGCGTGCGCAAGATTTCCTCAAGGCTGGGCCGGATCGGTTCCGTGCCCGGCCCGTACCGGTCACGGTAGGAATACCCCGACTCCGACAAAGGAGTACCTCCGTTGGCCCCCGACCCCGCCCTGCTAGACCGGCCGCGTCGCCCGTCGACGCCGCCCCCGCTGGACTGGCTGACCCTGGCCGACGCCTTCGAGGCCGCCTGCCTGCTGCGCTGCACGCCACCGCCGGCCGGGCCGCGCCCCCATCGCGCGGTGGGCCGGCACTCGGCCGCGGTGGTGGAGTTCAACCGGGAGGACGCCGCACAGCGGATGCGGCAGCTGCTGGACCGGCTGGACATCCCCGTCGAGCACGAGATGGCCTTCGGTGGCCTGCGCCGCCGCTACGAGCTGCACCGCCTGCGGGTGCCGGCGGCGCACCGGGCGCGCTACGCCCGGCTGATGGAGGCCGGCTGGTGGCAGGGGCGGCGCGAGCTGCTCGCCGCCCCGGTGCCCGGCGCGTCGACGCCACGCCGGGTCTGGGTGCCGCGGTTGGCCGCCGCGGCCTGGCGCTCCGCGCTGCTGGCCGGGGGGCGGCACGTCCGCCGGCACATCCTGGGGGTACGCCTCACCGACCGTGAGCTGGCGGCCGTGCTGATCCGCAGCGCCGCCCTGCTCCGGGTGCCGGCCGAGCTGCGCCCGGGCACCGGCTGTTTCCTGGTCAGCGTGGCCGACGGCCCGGACCGGCGAAGGATCCTGCAACACACCGCGCTGGCGCCCGCCCCGGCTGCCGAGTCGGCCTGACCACAGGCCGGGGCGACGGCGACCTGATCAGGCGCGCCCGGCCGGGGCGAGCGTCGACGACGCCGGCCCCGGCGGGAACCGGGTCGCCCGTCAGCGGGAGGTCAGGGCCTGCTCCGCGTACGCCCAGAGACGATCGGCCGTGGCCGGGTCCGTCGCGTGCACGGCCACCCCGCCGTTCGCCTCCGGCCCGCCGACCACCACCTCGACCTCCTGGTTGTCGCTGAAGTAGCGGCCGGTGACCCCGTCGACCAGCGGCGAGGCCGCCAGCAGCACGGTGGTCGCCGCGCCCTGGGCGGGTGTCTTGTAGTAGGGCAGGTCGATCCGGTTGCCGGCCTCGTCCAGCACCCCGAACGACCGCAGGGTCTCCTCGTCCATGTGACGTTGCAGCTGGGTGTTGATGTAGCCGGGGTTGAGCGCGTTGGCGACGATGCCGTCGGCGGCCCACCGCCGGGCGATGCCCACGGCGAGCAGCACGTCGGCCGTCTTCGACCGCCCGTACGCCGCCCACTGGTCGTACGGCTGGCGCGCGAACTGCGGATCGTCGAAGTCGAACGCCTCCCGCAGGTGCGCGCCGGAGCTGACCACCACGACCCGGGCCGAGCCGGCGGCACGCAGGCTGTCGTGCAGGCCGCGGGCGAGCGCGAAGTGGCCGAGGTAGTTGGTGCCGAGCTGCAGCTCCCAGCCCTGCGGGGTGAGCTGCCGGGTGGGGATCGCCATGATCCCGGCGTTGGCGACGAGCGCGTGCAGCGGCCCCTCCCAGGCCGCGACGAACGCGTCGACCGAGGCCAGGTCGGCCAGGTCGAGGGCGGCCGCCCGCACGACGCCGGGGCCCGGTCCGGCGAACTCCGCCACCAGCTCGTCGGCGCCGGCCGGGTTCCGGGTGGCGACGGTGACCTCCGCCCCGGCCCCGGCGAGGGCGCGGACGGCCGCGGCGCCGATGCCGGAGGCGCCGCCGGTGACGATCATCCGGCGACCGGTGAGGTCGACGCCGTCGAGGATCTCTGCGGCGGTGGTACGGGCCGTGAAGGGCGTACGGGTTCGGGTCTCGGCGCTCATGGGATCCACGCTACGAACGCCCCCTCGGACTGTCTGTAGTTTAGAGTCCGTCACTCTTTAGTGAGCGTCCATTGGAGCGGTCGTGGATCCGTTGGAAGAGGTGCTCGCGCTGGTCGGCGTGACCAGTCAGCTCTCCGCCGCGCTGGCGGCGGGCGGCCGCTGGGCGCTCCGCTTCGACCCGCCGGCCGGCGTCAAGTTCAACGCCGTGCGGAGGGGCAGCTGCCTGCTGCGGGTCGACGGCGTACCCGAGCCGGTGGCCCTCGCCGCGGGCGACTGCTTCCTGCTGACCCGGCCCCGGGCGTTCACCCTGGCCGGCGACCCGGACACCCCGCCCGAACCGGCCGGCCCGATCTTCCAGACGGCCGCCGACGGCGTGGCCCGGGCCGGCACCGGCGACGACGTCCTCCTCATCGGCGGCGCGTTCTCCTTCACCGAGCGCGCCCGCACCCTGCTCCTGGAGGCCCTGCCTCCGGTCATCCACGTTCCGGCCACGACGCCCGAGGCCGCGACCGTGCGCTGGGCCGTCGGGGAGATCGGCAACGAGCTGCGGACGACAGCGCTGGGCGGCACCCTGGTCGCCGAGCATCTCGCCCTGGTCATGCTGATCCGCATCCTGCGGCTGCACCTCGCCCGCGCCGGCGGCTCCGGCTGGCTGGCCGGCCTCACCGACCCGGTGCTCGCACCCGCGCTGCGGGCGATGCACGCCCACCCCGCCCAGCCCTGGACCGTGGGCGAGCTGGCCCGGGTCGCGGCGGTCTCCCGGTCCACGCTCGCCGCCCGGTTCAAGGAGGTCGTCGGCCGGAGCCCCGTCGAGTACCTCACCGGCTGGCGGATCGAGCTCGCCGCCGACCGGATCCGGCGCGGCGACGACACGCTGGCCGGCGTCGCCCGGGCGGTCGGGTACGGCTCGGAGAGCGCGCTCAGCGTCGCGTTCAAACGCACCACCGGCCTCACCCCGCGCGCCTACCGCAGCCGATTCGCCCCGACGGGCTGAGATCCACACCGGCGCATTGCCGCGGTTCACACGAGCCGGACGGCCAGCCACGCCCGACGGCGCGGGGGTTGCGCGGGTGGGACGCCGGGCGCAGAGTGCAGCCCGTGAGTCGTACCCGGCCCGGACGCGCCGCCCCACCCGCCACGCTGCTGGCCGTGCTGCTCGCCGTGAGCCTCACTGTCGCCGGCTGCCGGGACGCGCCGGGCGAGCCGGTGACGATCCGGATCGCGACGGGCTCCCCGACCGCCGTCTACCACGCGTTCGGGGAGTCGCTGGCCGCCATCCTCAACCGGGAGCTGCCCGGGGTGCGGGCCAGCGTCGTGGTGACCGCCGCGTCGGCGGAGAACGTCCGCCTGGTCGGCGGCGGCCAGGCCGAACTCGGCTTCACCCAGGCCGACGTGCTGCCCGCCGCCCCCGGCGCGGACCCGCGGGTGGCCGCGATCGCCCGGGTCTACGACGACCAACTGCACCTCGTCACGTCCGGCGGCGGCCCGGTGCGCACGGTCGCCGACCTGCGTGGCCGGCGGGTCTCCCTCGGCCCCGCCGGCTCCGGCACCGAGATCACCGCGACCCGACTGCTGGACGTCGCCGGGCTCGGCGGTGACCGGGTCCGCCGGACCCGGCTCAACCTGGACGACTCGGTGGCCGCGCTGCGGTCCGGCCGGATCGACGCGTTCTTCTTCTCCGGCGGCCTGCCGGTGGGGGCGATCGCCGACCTGGCCGGCGGCAGCCCCACCCGGATCATCGATCTCGGCGCGTGGACGCAGCCGCTGCGGGAGCGCTACGGCGAGTTCTACGTCTCCCGGGACATCCCGCGCTCGGTGTACGGGTTGGATCCGGTCACCACGGTCGCCAACCCGAACTTCCTGATCGTCCGCGCCGACCTGCCCGAGCCGCTGGTCCGGAACGTGACCCGGCTGCTCATGGAGCGCCGTTCGGAGCTGGCCGCCGCGCATCCCGCGGCCCGACGGATGAGCCCTCGCTCGGCGATCGCCACCTCGCCGCTGCCGCTGCACTCCGGCGCCGCCGCCTGGTACCGAGCGGCGAAGCCCTGACCCGGCTCGAAACCGACCCTAGTGCGGTGTCCAGAAACGTTCACCGGGCCGCGCCGGGCCCAGACGACGACCGGCCGCGTTGGAGTCGGGCCTGGATACAACACCGGTATCCAGGCCCGACTCCGCCTTGCCGGACCGCCGCCTGGACCTCGCCGCGACACCGCCAACGTTCCTGGACACCGCACTAGCCGGCGGCGGCGGGCAACCGCCGCGGCACCGGGTCGGCCTCGGACGCGGGGGGCGGCGGCCCGTCGTCGGGCCCCGGGAACCAGAGCCCGGCGACCAGGCCGCGCGGCTCGCCCGCCCACATGGTGAGCCGTCCGCCCGAGGCGTCGACCAGCACCGCCGCGATGGCCAGGCCGAGGCCCGCGCCGTCCAGGTTCTGCACGTCCGGCGCCCGCCAGAACCGCTCGGTCGCCTGGCCGAGCTGGCTGGCGGTCATTCCCGGCCCGTTGTCGCGCACCTCGAGCGCCACTCCACCCTCGTGGGCCGCCACCGTCACGCTGACCTCTCCGCCGGTGCCGCTGAACTTGACGGCGTTGTCGATGAGCGCGTCGAGGGCCTGGTCGACGGCGGTCGGGACGGTCCGGGCGTACACCGGCGCGTCGCACGTGACGAGGTTGAGCGCTACCGATCGGTGCCGGGCCAGTGGTCGCCAGGCGGCGACCCGGGAGGCCGCCACCTCGGCCGCGTCGACGGTGACCCGCTCGTTCTCCTGACGCTCGGCGCGGGCGAGGGTGAGCAGCCCGTCCAGCACCAGCGCCAGCCGGTCGGTCTCCTCCAGGGCGAGCCGGTGCTCGGCCCGGCCCTGCGGATCGGTCAGGCTCGGGCCCAGCTCCTCCACCCGCAGCCGCAGCGCGGTCAGCGGGTTGCGGAGTTGATGGCTCGCGTGGGCGACGAAGGCCCGTTGCCGGTCCATCACGTCCGAGACCGCGTCCGCCATCGTGTTGAAGCTGGCCACCAGCCGGCGCAGCTCCGGCGGGCCGAGGTGGTGCTGCACCCGGGCGCTGCGGTCACCCTTCGTGATCTCGTGGGTGACCGCGTCCAGTTCGGTGACCGGTCGCAGCACCCAGCCGGCCAGCCCGAAGGCCGTCAGCACACACGCCAGCACGGCGAGCAGGCCGATCCCGGCGAGCAGCAGCCACCAGGTGGTGACCGTACGGCGCAGCGCGGCGGAGGGGCT
Organism: Micromonospora musae; assembly: GCF_003626635.1. Classification (GTDB taxonomy): domain Bacteria; phylum Actinomycetota; class Actinomycetes; order Mycobacteriales; family Micromonosporaceae; genus Micromonospora; species Micromonospora musae. The sequence continues at coordinate 323,132 of NZ_RAZT01000002.1, forward strand.
GGCGGTGACGACCGCCCCGAGCACCTCGCCGCCGTCGTTGATGGGCACCGCGACGATCACCGGCCCGCTCTGCCACGGCCACACCGACTCAGGGCCGCTGACCTGCTGCCCGGCGAGGGCGGCGTCCAGCGCCAGCGTGGTGCCCGGGGCGCCGTGCCAGCTGATCGAGTCGACGACGGTGTCGCGGTCCCGGTCGACCACCACCGCGCCGATGCCGTAGAGCGCGTCGTAGCTGCGCAGCTCGCTCTGCAACGGGCCGGTGCTGCCGCCGCGCAGCGCGGGCCCGGCGAGCGAGGCGAACCGGGTGGCGTCGGCGAGCCGGTCGGCGCGTACCCGGTCGGTCTCCCGGGTGGCGAGGATCAACGCGAGCGGGGTCTCCAGCGCGATGAGGACCAGCACCATCAGCAGCAGGTAGCTGATCACCAGCCGACGACGCACCGGATCACCTCACTCGCTCCGCAGCCGATAGCCGATGCCGCGTACGGTCTCCACCAGCCGGGGATCGCCGAGCTTGCCGCGCAGCGAGCCGACGTGCACCTCGACGGTGTGCCGGTCGGTCCACGTGGTGCCCCAGGCGTCCAGGAGGATCCGGTCGCGGGGCACCGCCACGCCGGGCTGCCGGGCGAGGGAGAGCAGGACGTCGAACTCCTTGCGGGTGAGCGTGACGTCCCGGCCGTCGACGGTCACCGTACGCGCCGACACGTCGATGCGGACCGCACCGGCCTCGATCAGGTTCCGCTCCGGCGCGGCCTGCGCCGTACGACGCAGCACCGCCTCGATCCGGGCCTGCAGCTCCACCATCGAGAAGGGCTTCACCACGTAGTCGTCGGCGCCGAGCCGCAGGCCGAGCACCCGGTCGCGCTCCTCACCGCGGGCGGTCACCGCGATGATGCCGAGCTGGCTGCTGCGCCGGCGCAGCTCCCGGCACAGGTCCGTGCCGTCCCCGTCGGGCAGGGTCAGGTCGAGCAGCACCAGGTCGCACGGCGCCGCGGAGAGCGCCGCGGCCACCGTCGCCGCGTGCTCCACCTGGTAGCCGCGGCGGCTCAGCGCGGACGACAGGGCGGCGGCCACCCGGCGATCGTCCTCGACCAGCAGGATGCGCACCGTGCCCCCCATCCGTCGAACCCTCGTCCTGCGAAATGGTGGCAGAAGCTGGGTGCGGGCGGGAGGGCCGCCCCGGTGGCAGGCCCCGCCGGACGGCCGAGGCCGCGGCTGCCGGCCCGCCCGACCACGCCGGGCGGCGCGTCGGCGGGCCCGGCGCGGGCCCGGGTCGGGCCGGCGGTCAGAGACCGAAGGTGTCGTCCGCGATGCCGTCGCGTACGCCGTCGACGAAGCCACGGAAGGCCGGGTCGTCGTGGCTCGCGGGCACGCTCGTGATGTTCTCCCCGGTGGCCTCGGTGACCGCGTCGACCAAGGGTGGATAGTCGAGCTCCGAGTCGCCGAGGGAGTCGTCGTCCCCCTCGGCCAGGTTGATCACGTACTGCACGTCGTCGGAGGGGGTCTCCGGATCCTGGGCCCAGTCGCTGCCGGCCTGGTAGCACTCGTCGTACAGCGCACGCTGGCTGTCGGTCCAGTCGTCGTCGTAGTTCCGCATCGCCCATCCCTCCGCGATCCGCTCCACCTTCGAGCATGCCGGGCCGGACCCGGGCCTCGGGCCGGTACCGGGGAAACGGCGCGCGCCGGTCGTACCCACAGCCGCCCGCGTACGCTGCTGAAATGATCTACAAGCTGCTGCCGACGATCGAGTGGGACGACGCCCGCGCCGCCGGCCACCTCTCCGGCACGGCGGTGGACCACCAGGACGGCTTCATCCACCTCTCCGGCCACGACCAGCTGGTGGGTACGGCTCGGCGGCACTTCGCCGGGGCCACCGGACTGACCCTGCTCACCGTGGATCCGGCCCGGCTCGGCGAGCGCCTGCGCTGGGAGCCGTCGCGCGGCGGGGAGCTCTTTCCGCACCTCTACGGCCCGCTGCCGGTGGCGGCGGTGGTCGAGGCGCGGGCGTTGCCGGCGGACGTGCCGGCCGCCGACGCGGTGGCCGCGTTGATCGGTTGAGGGCTCGCTATGCTACGCCGGGTCCCGCGCCCGGCCCGCACACTCCGTCCCGTCGCCGGCGCGGCAGCCCGATCCGCGCGGCCGCCGGCCGGTCTCCCGGCGTACGGCGGCGCGGCTCACCGACGGCGCCCCGGCGCACCCTGCGACCCGATGCGAGTTGAACGATGACTGACAACACTTCCCCGGCACCCTCCGTCTTCGTGCACCCCACCGCCGAGGTGGAGGAGGGCGCCCAGGTGGGCGACGGCACGAAGGTCTGGCACCTGGCCCACGTCCGGTCGTCGGCGACGGTGGGGGCCGGCTGCGTCATCGGCCGCAACGTGTACGTCGACGCGAACGTCACCGTCGGTGACCGGGTCAAGATCCAGAACAACGTCTCGGTCTACCAGGGCGTGACCCTGGAGGACGAGGTCTTCGTCGGGCCGAGCGCCGTCTTCACCAACGACTTCCGGCCCCGGGCGCAGAACCCGGACTGGACGATCACGCCGACCGTGGTGCGTCGGGGCGCCTCGATCGGCGCGAACGCGACCCTCGTCTGCGGGGTCGAGATCGGCGAGTACGCGATGATCGCGGCCGGCTCGGTGGTGACCCGGGACGTGGCGCCGTACCAGCTCGTCGTCGGCAACCCCGCCCGGCCGCGGGGCTGGGTCGACGAGAAGGGCGAGGTCATCTCCCGCGACGTGGCGAACCCGCCCCAGCGGTAGGGACCACGAACGACGCGACGGCGGTGGACGGAGCACTCCGTCCACCGCCGTCGCGGATAAGCCGGGTCAGCCGCAGAGGCGGCCGACCTCCTCCCGGAACCGGTCCATCGGGTTCGCGTCGGCCGGGCCGAGCAGGTAGGTCTTCAGCTCCCGCCGGGCCTCGGTCATCGGGTCGTCGCCGGCGCGGGTCACCGCGACGATCTTCTCCAGCTCGCCGCAGTCGCGGGCCAGCAGGTACGCCGCCCGCGAGGTCGGGTACTGCCGGCGGAACTCGTCCTCCGGCAGCCCACCCGGATTCGCCACCACGTACGGCCGCTCGCTCTGCACGAAGTCCGAGACCACACTGGACACGTCGCTGATCAGCAGATCCGTCTGGTTGAAGCAGTCGAAGAGGCCCGGCGTGCGGCCGGTGACCACGAGGTGCCGGGTGCCGTCGAGGGAGGTCGCGTCGACGTCACCGCCGGCGGCCCGGATCAGCTCCACCACCCGCTCGTGCACCGCCCTGGCCTCCTTGGCCCGGGAGCCGGTCAACGGGTGCGGCTTGTAGATCAGCCGCAGTCCGGGCGTGGCCTTCAGCAGTCCCCGGACGATCCGCTCCCCCATCAGCACGAGCGAGGTGTGGTACGGATCGTCGTCCAGCCACCCCTCCCAGGTGGGGGCGTAGAGGACGGTGAACGGCCGGTCGACCGACTCCGCGCCGAAGGTGGTCACCCCGGCGAGCTGCGGGCGTCCGATCTCGACGATGTCGGCGTCGAGCACGCCGACCCCGGCGCGGGCGTACCGCTCCCGGCCGGCGAGACCGGCGACCCACACCTCGTCGTACACCTTGCTGTACGGGTTGACGCTCGCGGCCTTGTCGCTGTCGCCGTGCCCGACGAAGACGTGCTTCATGCCCGGCTCCCGGAGCATGTGGATGTTCGCTCCGACGTTCGCCGCGTAGAGCGCTGCGCGGATGCTGCCGAACTCCAGGTTCATGAAGTCCACACCGGCCGGTACGCAGATCACCGGCAGCCGGGTGTCGGCGAGTTCGGAGAACGCCTCCCGGCTGCGCATCAGCACCACCGCCCGCCGGTCGAGCGCCTCGGTCGGCGCGAGCCACATGTTCGCCTGGTAGACGTCCTTGGCCGGGCCGGCGAAGTAGAGCGCCGCCTCCGGCCGGTACGAGTCGAGCCAGCGCTGCACGGCGGGCATCAGCGGGCCGGGCCCGCTGCCACGGCCGCGCAGCCAGGTGACGGCGACGATCGCGCCGACCACCGCCGCGGCGGCCAGCGCCGCCACGCCCACGGCGACGACCGGGGTGGCGGTGTCCCGCACCGCCCCGACGACCGCGGCGGGCGCGATCGCGATGTTGACCAGGGCCAGCCGGTCACCCGCGAGCCGGGACGTCCAGGCCGGCGGCCGGGGCGCGAAGTTGATCGGCCCCAGGTCGATGTTGCGGACCAGCGCGGAGACGGGGTTACGCCGGTCGATCATGGTGTTGAGCGCTCCGGCGAAGATCGCGATGAGCCAGACCGCGCCCGGCAGCAGCAGGATCAGGCTCAGCTCGCCCATGCTCGGGCCGACCGCGGCCACCACCAGCAGGACGGTGGCGAGGTCCCGGGCGAGCTGCCGGTAGTCACCACGCAGACCGACCTTCTCCAGGAGGGTGTGCGTGGCGGGCGACCAGCGGGCGAGCGCGTACTCACCGGCGAGCGCGACCAGTCCGGCCACGGCGAAGACGACGGCCCAGCCGAGCGCCCCGGAGGCGAGCATCACGAAGTAGGCCACCAGCAGCAGCGCGCCACGGGCGGCGACTCCCGCCGGTCCCATCAACTTGCCGAACAACGAGGACGCTCCCATCGGGTGGGGCCCGGGCTCAGCCCAGGGCATTCTGGGGTCGATCGCACGAGCCGTCCGGTTTCGGTAACAACGGCCGGCGTCAGGGACCTTAACTCCATTCGATACATGGGTGACGGCCGGGTGCCACGCAACGGTCAGGCGGTGCGGCGGTAACAGGTGACCGCGCCCGGCGCCTTGCGCGAGGCGAACTTCACCAGGCCCAGCTCAGGGGCGAGATCACGAGCCTTCCGGTTGCCGTTGTAGACGCAGACCGTGCCGACGTCCAGTCGGTCCATCGCCGCGGCCAGCTCGGAGACCGGCGCGATCTGGTCCACGCCGTCCGCGAACGCCGCGAGTTTGAGCCGGTCCTGGGAGAACTGGGAGTTCATGTCGTAGTCGACCAGGTAGCCGTTACGGGCCATGACGACCCGCACCTCGCTGGTGACGATCGGCATGGTGCGCATCAGCGTCGACGGCGCGAGCAGTAGGCCCGGCGGGCGGTCGTCGAGGTTCCAGATCCAGAAGTCGATCTTCTGCCGCTGCTGGGGCAACTTCCAGGTCGGGCGCTCGTGGACCTCGACGAAGCTACGCACAGACCACATCGGCGTACCCGCCACCGCGAAGGCGCCGACCAGCACCGCGGCGAGCGCGGCACCCACCACCGCGCGCAGGGCGGCCACCCGGGCCAGCGGTGCGAAGTCGATCGTGCAGAGCAACCCGATCAGTGCGGGCAGGGGCACGAACCAGGGCACCCGCCAGAGCACCGCTGCCAGCCCGGACCCGGCACTGAGTGCCTCGAGCACCCCCGGGACGAGCAGCACGCTCATGGCCGCGGTCGCGCCCGCGGCGAAGAGCGCCGGAGTGCCGCGACGGACCAGGAACGGGCCGCACCACAGCCCGAGCCCGCAGATCACCCCGAGCACACCGATCAGCAGGGTCCGCCGGTAGGTGCCCTCCGCGTCGAAGAACTGGGCGCTGGCGATCACCGATGTCATCGGGCCCAGGGCGATGCGGGTGACGATCACCGCGCCGATGGGGTACGCCATGACGGCCACCCCGGCCACCAGGGCGTCCCGCCAGCGACCGACCAGCAGCATGCCCAGTCCGGCGGCGCCCACCAGCAACGGGAGGATCATCACGGAGGTCGAGGTGAGCCCGGTCGCGACGATCGAGATCGCGATGATCGGGGCCAGGTCCTTGCGCGAGCGGGTGTCGAACCAGCGGGTCAGGTAGACCCAGAGCAGCGGGACCACCGCCGAGACGAACATGCCCTTGCCCTCGTGCAGCCGGGGCAGGTGGAAGGTGCCGAGCGCAGCGTCGTCACCACAGACGAAGGCGAGGAAGGCGAGGGCGACGGTGAACGCCAGCACCGGCCGGCGCGGCGCCCAGCGCTGGATGAGCCGCCACAGCGACAGTGCCGCGAGCACCGCGAGCACCGGGAGCAGCACGTACCAGGTGGCCGAGGCGGCGTGGATGCCGAGGAACCGGCCGAGCGCGCCGGCCAGCACCTCGATCGAGGCGATCGGCGGCTGCGACGACAGCGGCGCGGCCACCTGCTCGGTGAAGAGGAAGTCGCGCAGCGGCACGATGTCGCGCTCGGCGACCCAGACCGACTTGCCGACGTAGAACACGTCGTCAGGGGTGTTCCGGGCGATGAAGAGCGAGGCGATGCCGACGAGCCCCGAGGCGACCAGGGCGTAGCCGGACTGCCAGGACCGTTCGGTGGGGGCGTCCGACCCGACGCCGGGACGGGCGAGCCAGGCCCGCCGGGTGAGCAGCACCGCGCCGACGGCGGCGGCGACGCCGGCGACCGCCGGCACCAGCCAGGGAACTCCGTCGAGGCCCGCAGTGACCGCGGCGAGCACCGCCGCCGCGATGGTCGGCAGCAGCCACCGCCGGTCCATCGTCGCCGCCGGGGATTCGGCCGGGCCGTCTCGTTCGTCGGAGGACGCCGCGCCGGTGCGGCGCCGCCAGCGCCGGAGGGCGACGTAGCCGCCGACGAGCACGCACCCGACCAGCCAGACCAGGAAGGTCACCGACGGCCGGAGGTCGAAGAGGAAGGCCGCGTGGTACAGGACGGTCCAGAGCGCGAACGCGTAGACCGCACCGTCGGTGAGTAGCGCCGGAAGAGCGCTGACGAGCGAACCGAGCCGCCCCGTCCTCGCCTGCTCGCGCTCGCCGGACGGCGCCGACGCGCCGCCCCGCTCGGTCACGAGGGTATCCACATTCGGCACGGCGCATCCTTGGTCTGGGTGGCGAACGAGGTGTGGGGTGGGCACCGAACCGGCACCCGCTGTTGTCCGGGCGGCAGCTTACCCGAAACCTTCGGGTCGCCGACCTCTGCGGGCAACACCGCAGAGCGGGGCACGGAACAGGCGAATGGTACGAATCAGACGACAAAGCCCCTGGCGCCCGGGACGTCCGGACACCAGGGGCAGGTACGCGTCGTGGTGCGCCTCAGGCGCCGGTGTCGTCGAAGAGCCGGCCGACCACCCGGTGCGCCGGCAGGATCCGCTGCCGCTCGACGTCGGCGTCGGCGGTGCCGGCGACGATGTCGAGGAAGTGGTCCAGCTGGGCGGCGAGCGGCTCCCGGTTCGTGAGCAGCTCCGGCACCTCGATGATGCTCTGCTGGCGGTAGCCGCGGCCGTCCGGTGTGGCGGCGTCCAGCGAGACGTGCCGGTAGATGGTGACGTCCTTGCGGATCAGGTCGGCCTCGATCAATCGGTCGACCTCGCTGATGACCAACGTCCGGACCTTGCGCTGTCCGATCCGGCTCGCGGAGACGTTCGCCATGGCGCCGGAACCGAAGCTCAGCAGGGTCTCGGCCAAGTCCTCGGCCTCAGCCAGCGAGTCCGGGTGGAAGTGGCCGAGCGTTCCCCGGACCAACGTGGGCTCCTCGCCGCCGAAGGCCTGGATGGCCAGGTCGACGTCGTGGATGAGCAGGTCCCAGGCGACGCCGGTGCGGATCCGCGGCGCGTACGGCGAGTGCCGGGTCGCGCTCAGGTGGACCGGACGGTCGACCAGGGCCAGTGCCGTCTGCACGGCGGGGTTGAAGCGCTCCAGCAGGCCGCAGAGCAGGGGAAGACCGCGCTTCTCGGCGGTCGCGACGATCTCCTCGGTCTCGGCGAGGCTGCCGCAGACCGGCTTCTCGATCAGCAACGGCTTGTCGGCGGCGAGCACCTGGTGGGCGAGGTCGTGGTGAAACTCGGTGGGGGCCGCGATCACGACCGCGTCGACGTCGGAGAGATCGTCGGCGTCCGGCGCCCAGCCGGCGCCGTACTGCTCGGCGACCTGCTGACCGACCGAGGGCCGGGGTTCGATCACGCGGACCAGCTCGGCCCGCTCCGACTGCGCGACCACGCGGGCGTGCAGGGACCCCATCACCCCGGTACCGACCAGGGCGACACGCAGCTTGCCGCTCACGCGCCCACCGCCGTCCGGACGGCCTCGACGACCTGGTCGACCTCACCGTCGGTCAGGTGGTGGTGCACCGGCAGGGAGACGCACTGCCGGACGACGCGCTCGGTCACCGGGGCCGGGTCGGCGATGACGCGGGGGTGGTCGCGGTAGCAGTCGTAGTCGTAGACCGTCTTCGGGTAGTAGGTGCCACAGCCGACACCCTGCTCGGTCAGCCGGGCGATCACCTCGTCCCGGCTGACCGGGGCCTCGTCGGTGATCAGCACGGTGTACTGGTGCCAGACGTGCGACCGGCCGGGCAGCTCGGTCGGCAGGCGCAGCCCGGGGACGTCGGCCAGGCCGGCGGAGAGCCGGGCGGCGTTGTCCTTGCGGCGCTTGACGCTGTCGCCGTACGTGGCGATCTGCGGGATACCGAGCGCGGCCTGCAGGTCGGTGAGGCGGTAGTTGTGGCCGGCCACCTCGTACTGGTAGCGCTGGCGCATGCCCTGGTTGCGCAGCACCCGCAGCCGGTCGGCGAGCGCCTCGTCGTTCGTCGTGATCATGCCGCCCTCACCGGTGGTGAGGTTCTTCGTCGCGTAGAGCGAGAAGGTGCCGAGCCCGAAGCTGCCCGCACCACGTCCGGAGATCGTCGCGCCCAGCGACTGGGCGGTGTCCTCGACCAGGCCCAGGCCGTGCCGCTCGGCGAGCGGGGCGATCGCGTCCATGTCGGCGGGCTGCCCGTAGAGGTGGACCGGCATGAGGACCTTGGTACGCGGGCCGATCGCAGCGGCGAGCGCCTCCGGGTCGACGCAGAAGTCGTCCTCGCGGATGTCGGCGAAGCGTGCGGTGGCACCGGCTTCCAGGATGGCGTTGAGCGTGGCGACGAAGGTGAAGGGGCTGGTCACGACCTCGTCGCCGGGCTGGAGGTCGAGCACCTCCAGCGCCGCGACCAACGCGGTGGTGCCGTTGTTGACCGCCACCGCGTGCTCTACCCCGACCACGTCGGCGAACTCGCTCTCCAGTCGAGCCACCATCGGCCCCTGAGCGATTCTGCCTGATCGGATCACTTCGACCGCCAGCTGTTCAGCCGCCTCGTCCAGCTTGACGACGGAAATGGGGATCACAGCGTCTCTCCTCGGGGGGTCGGTGGCAGCGAGCAGACGTTAACGGCGGCACACGCTCACAAATTACGTTGCCCGCCGTTGGATACGGAGGTCACGTCGGGGTGCGTGGCGGCACCAAGCCTGGGCTAGTGTAGTGCCTTGCTTTGTCAACCCCTCCCCCGATCGGGTGGACAACGACGCGGAGGCAGATAACCAGTGGTAGATACCGCTACGCGGCCCGACACCGAAGCCACCCCGGCCGCCGCTCCCCGCAGCTCCCGAAAGTGGCTGTCTCTCGCCGTACGCGTCGTGGTCATTGCCGCCATCGTGGCCGGGATGGCCTGGAGTGTCGTCGACCAGTGGCCCCAGGTCCGCTCGACCTGGCTGGGCCTGGCCTGGCCGTCAGTCGTCCTGTCGGTCCTCGCGGCGCTGCTGGGCATGGTGGCCAACACGATGGCCTGGCGGGCCGCCGTGGCCGACCTCGAGCACCGCGTCTCGATCGCCGCCGCACTGCGCATCTGCCTGGTCGGCCAGCTGGGCAAGTACATCCCCGGCAGTGTCTGGGCCTACGTGCTCCAGATCGAGCTCAGCAAGCGGGTGGGTCTGCCCCGGGCCCGGGCTTTCCTGGCCACCCTCGTGACCGTCGGGCTCAGCGTCACCGCCGCGCTCGGCCTGGGACTGCTCAGTCTGCCCTCGTTGCGGGAGGCAGCGGCGGGCGCCGACTCCAACTACGCCGAGCCGGTCCGGGTGGCGCTCTGGATCGTGGCGGTCCTCTTCCCGATCGCCCTGATCTGCGCGATTCCCCGGGTGCTCACCATGCTCGTGCAGCTCGCGCTCAAGCTGCTGCGCCGGCCGCCGCTGGAACACCGGCTCACCTGGCCGGGTGTGCTCCGGGTCGTCGGCTGGAGCGCGCTCGGCTACACCTTGTTCGGGGTGCACCTGTGGCTGTTGGCGAACGCGCAGGCCGCGCCCGGTGTCGGTGGGCTGCTGCGCAGCATCGGGTCCTTCGCGATCGCGATGACCGTCGGCATGTTCGCCTTCCTCTCCCCGTCCGGGCTCGGCGTGCGGGAAGCCGTGCTGGTGGCCGCGCTGGCGCCGTTCCTGCTGGGCAGTGGCGGGGTCGGAGCCGCGATGGGCATCGCCCTGGCGTCCCGGCTGATCTTCACCATCGCCGACGTGCTCGCCGCGGGCATCGCGGCCCTGTCCGGCATGCGGCAGCTGCGCGGCGGACCCGAAACGGTGCCGATCGGCGCGCCGACCGCCGCCTCCTGACGTAGCGAACGACAGGGGCCCGGTACGCCACGTGGCGTACCGGGCCCCTGTCGTACGGGCGGGTCAGCGGGCGATGATGCTGGTGATGCGGGTGAACTCCCGCATCAGGTCGTATCCGTCCCAGGTGGCGGCGAAGCTGAGCGCATCACCGATCGGGACGATCCGGTCCACACCGCGACCGGCCACAGTCCGGGCGAAATCGACTAGTTCTTCGGCCTTGAACCCGAAGTGGGTGACGGTCTGGTCGCGGCGAACCACGAGCGGGGCGAGCTCGGCCAGCGTGTCGACCCGCGCCTGCGGGAAGGTGCCGACGCCGAGCCAGCGTCGCGGGATGTCCGCCGGATCGGCGAGCTCCACCGTCGCCAACTCGTTGCCGTCGAAGCGGATGGCAGTCGCGGTGCCGTCGACGGCCAGTCCGTACGTGGCGACCCGCTTCTCCACCGCCATCGCCGCGTCGACCTCCGGCCGCTTGCCGTCCAGCACCGCGCGCAAGCGGGCCAACAGGTCGGTCCGGGCCGCCTCGGTGTCCGCCGCGTCGCCGACCCAGTACAGGGTGCGCGGTGAGGAGCACGCCGCCTGGTCGAACCAGTACGAGTCGTTGTAGAGCCCGAGAGCCGCCGCGTCCCGCTCCCGCTCGTCGGCGCCCAACCAACCGGCGCTGCTGAGAACGGTGAACGACGAACGGTCCGGGAAGGTCACGTCGCGGGCGTGCGGAGCGAGCGGGTGCCGTCGGATCTCGTTCACCGAGCGGTCCCCGCCCCAGATGACCCGGAGGTCGGCCGCGGCGGAGAGCGCTCCTGTGACGACGTCGTCACGCCCGTACGTCACCATCCGCTGAGTCTGCCGAACCGCTTCGTCCGCCTCGGCCAGGGTGTCGTTCAGGGCGTCGAGAACGGCGTCCGCCGCACCTGCCGAGCGGGACGAGATTCGAACCACGTTGGCGTTGCCGGCCAGAGCGGAGAGCGCCCACGAGTAGACGAAGATGGTGTCCACGTTCGCGGGCGGCACGTGGAAGACCGTGCCTCGGGGAAAGCGCAGCTGTCCCGGCTCGTCGGCCACTCGGGCCAACAGCTTGTTGATCTCCGCGCGACGCAGGAAGAAGCCGAGTGAGCCCAGTTCGGGGTAGCGCCGGGCGACGGCCGGACGGAGCAGCCGCCGCGCGAACGCGACGAGGAACTCCACCACCCGATCGTCACCGACGGTGAGCGGCCCGCCCGCCGGGGTGTTCCGCAGAGCCGCCAGCAGGTCGTCGACGTCGATCGCACCGCCGGCGGGGAACCTCTCGATGACCTTGCTCATGCCGCCTCCGCAAAGGTGTCGCTGCAGCCACGGGCCTCCGCCCGCGGCAGGCGTCCCAGGATCGAGAAGCGCTTACCCGGCCAGACGCCGTCGTCGACGCCGTGCACCACGCCCTGGTCCTCGGTGAGCAGCAGGTGCCCGGGGTACGACCGCGGCAGGGTGCTGACCACCTGGACGACGCCCGGCGTGCCGACCGGCACCTCCTCCCAGGTGCGGGGGTCGCGGATGATGATGTCGGAGAAGTCCGGGCAGTACAGCCCTCCGCCGTCCGTCCCCTCCAGGAACGTCAGTCCGATCTGCTCGACCATGCCGTAGAAATTGTGGATCCGCCGCAGCCCGGTCTCCTCGGCAAAACGGCGCCGGAACTCGTCGTTGTCGACAGCCCGGTCCGTCAGCTTCTTCCACCCACCACTGTGGATCAGAATGCCGTTGCTCAGGTCGAGCTTGTTCTCCCGTGCCAGCTCGTAGAGGTAGAGCCAGGTCATGAAGGTGAAGCCGAAGATGAGGAACGGCTGGTCACCGTGCTTGTCGAGGAAGGCGCGCACCGCCTCCAGGTCGGGCCGGTCGTTCTCGTCGAGCACGAACGTGTGATCGCGGCCGAAGTTCATCAGGCCGAGCACTCCGGCGCCGCGGGCCGAGAACGACCGACGGTCCTTGAACAGTGCCCGGGTGTCAACCAGCAGCATCGGCAGCCGGCGCGGCCCGATCACCGGGCTGAGCGTCGCGGACAGCATCTTCTGCTGCAGCCCGGCCGCCTCCTTGTCGAGGTAGATGCGGCTCACGTCGCCGGTCGTACCGGACGAGGTGAGCACCTTGAACACCTCGTCGTCGGTGATGCTCTTGAGCACGTGGTGCTTGAACAGCCGTACCGGCAGCCAGGGCAGATCCGCGATCCGCTCGTAACGCCGTCCGGGATGATGGCCGAGCGAGGCGAGCAGCCGCGCGTACTCCGGACTGTTGGCCCGGTGATGCTCGGTGAGCTCGACCAGCTCCGGCAGCAGCCGCGCTTCACGAGTGGCCTGGTCGAGGGTGAACAGGGTCATACCTGCGCCTCCAGGGAGCGGTAATCAATCTTGCCGTTGGGCAGTTGCGGCAACCGCTCGATGGTCCGGACGTCGAATCCGGACCGGTGCAGCTTGAGCCGCTCGGCGAGCCGTCCGGCGAGGTCGCGGGCGGCATTTTCGTCGATGCCCTCGACGAAGACGACGACCTTGTCCGGACCGGACACCGCGACCACCGGCCCCTGGTCACGCAGCATCTCCTCGATGTCGTGCAGGTTGACCCGGATACCGAAGATCTTGCCGAACCGCTTGATCCGACCACGCAGCCAGACGAACCCGTCCTCGTCGAGGTGGCCGAGGTCACCGGTGCGCAGCACCCCGCCCTGGTCGTCACCCCGAGTCAGGTCGGCGGAGTTCTCGGCGTACCCCATCATCACGTTCGGACCGCGGTACACCAGCTCCCCGATCACGCCCGGGGCTGCCGTCTCGGCGCCCTCGGCGTTCACCACGCTGAAGGACCCACCGGCCAGCGCGGGCCCGACCGAGCCCACCCGGGCCGGCAGCGCGTCCGCGGGCAGCGTGCTCATTCGCGGGCCGGCCTCCGTGCAGCCCCACATGACGTGGAACCGGCCACCGGCCGCACTGATCTTCTCGTGGAAGGCGAGGATCATCTCGTCGCGCAGCTTGCCGCCGGCCTGCGTGAGGGTACGGATCGACGGATACTTCGCGGGTGACCAGCGGATGCGGTGCAGCATCTCGTAGTTGTAGGGGACGCCGGCCAGCGACGTCGCGCCGTACGTCTGCACCGCCTGCCAGAACTCCCGGGCCAGCACACCGCCGTCGACCACCAGCACGGTGGCGCCGGCCGCGAGATGGCTGTTGAGCACGGACATGCCGAAGCTGTAATACAGCGGCAGGCTGGTCGGCGCGATCTCGTCCGGGCCGATCGCCAACGCCTCGGCGATGGCCGCGGCGTTCGACGACACCGCGGAGCTGGAGAGCCGGACGAACTTCGGATCACCGGTCGAACCTGAGGTCGCCAGCAGCACGGCCAGCTCCGGGTGCGGCTCGTCGGCCGGCGGGACCTCCCGGCGCCACACCGGCCCGAGGACTTCGTCGTCCACCTGCTGGTAGGACTTCGGTCGCTCGCCCGAGTCCGCGCCCGCGCCGCCTTCTGCCAGGCCGACGACCACCGCCGGTTCGAACCGACCGATGAAATCGGCGAGCACGGCGGGGTCGAGCGCCGGGTCCAGCAGGGCGACCGCCCGTCCAGCGCGCAGCGCACCGGCGTACCGCAGCACAGTCGGCACCGACGTGCCGGCGCGGGCGAAGACGACGCCCGGCGGCAGGGCCGCGTACGCCTCGGCCGTGCGGTCGACCGCGGCGCTGAGCTCCGCTCCGGCGAGGATCTCACCGGTGGCGGCGTCGATGAGCCGCGCCGATGGTGCGATGAGATTCATGCGACAAGTCCCCCGTCGACGCCGAGCACCTGCCCGGTGACGTACCGTGCGCCATCCCCGGCGAGGAACCGGATCACGTCGGCGACCTCGTCGGCGTCACCGAGGCGGCCGAGCGCGGCGGCGCCCGCCTGGTTGTCGAGCACCTCCGCCGGGAGGCCGGCGGTGAGGTCGGTACGGATGACCCCGGGGGCCACCGCGTTCACCCGGACACCCCGACCGCCCAGTTCCCGCGCTGCGGAGCGGGCCAGCGCCGCGACCGCCGCCTTCGAGGCCGCGTACACGGACTGGCCGGCCGCGCCGTAGATGCCGACGACCGACGCCAGCAGCACGATCGAGCCGCCCCGACGCTCGCTGCCGTCGGACGCCTTCCGGCGACGCGCCATCGCCCGACCGGCCGCCTGCACCGCGGCGACGGCACCCGAGACGTTGACGTCCAGGGTGCGGCGAACGTCCTCGCCGCGCAGCATGCCGAGCAGGCCGTTCTCCATGATCCCGGCGTTGGCGACCAGAATGTCGAGCCCACCGTGCTCGGTGGTGACCCGCTTGACCGCCGCGCCGACCGCGTCGAAGTCCGCGACGTCGAGACCCAGGCCGTACCCGCCGAACTCCTTGGCCACGGTCGCGGCATTGGCCGCGTCCCGACCGGTGATGACCACGGTCGCGCCGGCGTCGGTGAGTGCCCGGGCGGTCGCCAGACCGATGCCCCGGGTCCCGCCCGTGACCAGCGCGACGCGGCCGGTCAGCTCACTCATCGACGGAGAGGCCCCGAAGCATGTCGAGCGCAACCTTGAAGCTGCTCATGTCGATGACCTGGTCGGTCTCCAGCTGGACGTCGAACTCGTCCTCGATCGCGGCGACCAGGGTCATGTGTCCCAGGGAGTCCCACTGCTCGATCCCGCGGTAGTTGAGGTTCTCCACATCCGTGCCCTCGGGCAGCTCCAGCGCGTCCACGAAGACGGCACGCAGGCGGTCGTTCAGGGTCATGGTCGAGTATCTCCGTCGTTCTCGGTGGCTCGTGGTGACGGGCGTCACTGATCGTCGCGGCTGGCGGCGGGTGCGCCCCACACCTGAGTCTCTCCCCGCGCCTCAGCGCGGGCTCTGCGGGCTGCGTTCTCGGCTCGTACCCGGTCCGCTTCGCCGCGGAGGTATTCCTGGTCGTAGCGCTGGAAGACGCGGGCCGGATTGCCCGAGACCAAACTGTAGGCGGGAACGTCCTTGGTCACCACCGACAGGGGGCTGATCGTGGCGCAGTCACCGATCGTGACTCCCATCATGATCACGCTGTTGCCACCGATGAAGCAACCCTTGCCGATCTTGACCGGCTTGCGCTCGATCAGATCGCTGCCCGAATGGTTCTCCAGCATCATGTTCGCCAGCCAGCTGGAGTGGGTGAAGACCAGGCAGTTCAACCCGATGCTGGTGTGGTCACCGATCTCCAGCCCACCGCTGGCGTCCAGAACCGTGTTCTCACCGACCCAGCAGTGCTCGCCCATGACGAGGTTCTCCGGGCTGACGATCTTCGTACGTTCACGGATCCGAGTGGTCTCCGGAAGACCCAGGTAGCGCGCCCGCTCGACGTCGTTGAGCAGGTTACCGACGAGATCGTTCAGGATGGCGGGGCGCAGCCGGTTGCTGCGCTCGTCGTCGAGGAACATGTTCAGACTCGCCCCGTCATGCGCTCGAAGGCGTCCAGGTGCTGGCGGGTCACCACGTCGAGGGTGAAGTGGCCGTAGACCAGGTCCCGCTGCCGCTTGGCGATGATTTCCCGCTCCTCTGGATCGTCCAGCAGCCGGATCACCGCGTCAGCGAGCCCGCTCGGATCGTTCGGCGGAACCAGCACGAAGTTCTCCCAGTTGCGGAGCTGGACCGCAGGGAAATTGGTCTCGGTGACCGTGCCGATGGTCGCCCGGCCGGACGCCATCGCCTCCAGGCTCGCCGTGCCGAATCCACCGCCCTGCAGATCGTGCGCGACGACGTCGGCCGCGGCGAAGTACGCGGGCACCTCGGTCGAGGGGACGACGCCCGTGGTGATGATGGCCTCGCTGACGCCGAGTTCGGCAGCCCGCTTGGCGAAGGCGTCGTAGTAGACCCGGCCGATGACCATCACCTTGGTCTCGGGGTGCTTGCCGAGGATCGTCGGCAGCGCCTCGACCAGGGCGAGGCGGTCCCGCAACGGGATCACGTGGCCGAGGGACACGATCAGAGGAGCGTCGCCGACACCGTGTCGCGAGCGGATGTCGAGTGTCGACTCGACGGCGAATCGTGACGGTTCGACCGCGACTGGGATGTACTCGTAATCCACCGTGGTCGCACCGTAACGCTGCGCACAGTAGCTGGCGGCCAGCTCATCCATGATCACGTATCGCGGGTGGAACCGCGTGATGATCGGCTTGACCAGGCACCGGTCCAGCACCTTGAAGAGCGCGGCGTACTTCGGATCGGGGCTCTCCAGCCGGGTGTGGATGGAGAGCAGCACGGGCAGCTTGCGTCGGCGCGCGTACCAGCCGGAGATCCAGCTCAGATCGAAGAACTGACCGTGCTGGTGGATGACGTCGGGCCCAAACTCGTCCAACAGCCGCCGGACCCGGCGCATGTTGCCCGGCCGGGCCAGGGCGAACGCCATGTCGAAGTCGATGGAGAGGCCGAGCTTCGGCATCGGCATCGCCGGCAGCCGCACGACCTTGTAGCCGTGACGCTCCTCCTCGGCGGGAGCACCGGGATACGCCGCGGTTAGCACCAACACCTCGTGGCCTGCGGCGACATAACGCTCCGCCAACGCAGCTGCCAGGTGCGAACTCCCGCCGGGACGGGGCGGAAAGAAGTTGTTGACGACCGCGATCCGCACAGCGGTACTCCTGTCGAGGTCGGCGAAGGGTCGGGGGGGTCCGGCCCATCGGTGGATAGTACGCCGGGCCAGGAGAGTTGTCGGGAGGCGAGCGGGCCCACGCTACCTCAGCCGGCACCGGCGGTGGAACCTGACCGCCCCGGCAACCGCACGGCCCCAACCGTGCACGGCGACAACAGTCCCCGGTGGAACGACCCACCAGGGACTGTCGCCGTGCCGGCCGGGACGGACGTGGCGCCGGTGACGCGACGGCCGTGACCGCGGCAAGCGGAACCGCTCGCCCAGCGGCCTTGCGACGGCGGATCTCCGGTGATGCCGGCGCCCGCCGTCAAGGTCAGTACGGGCTGTCAGGCGGGTAACGCCGGGTCACGCCACCTCGGTCTTGATCAGGTCGGTCATCCCGTCCTCGACCGCGATGGTCGGCTCCCAGCCGAGCACCTCACGAGCCCGGGTGATGTCGGCGGCGCGGCGGCTGACCAGCACCTCACGCGGGTTGAACTGCGGCTGGACGTCGACGCCGACGGCGTTGATCAGGATCTCGGCCAGGCTGGCGATCGAGGTGTCGAGGCCGGTGCCGATGTTGACCGGCACGTTGCCCTGCTCGGCCTCCATCGCCATGACGACCGAACGCGCGATGTCGTGGACGTGGATGAAGTCCATCGACTGCTCGCCCTTGCCGTCGATGACCGGCGGCTCGCCGTTCTTCAACCGCTTCACGAAGTGGTTGATGACCGAGGTGTAGTAGGCGGTCGGCTTCTGGCCCGGGCCGTACACGTTGAAGAAGCGCAGGGCGATCCAGTTCAGGCCCTTGCTGCGCTGGTAGAAGCCGAGCAGGTCCTCACCGGCGCGCTTCGAGATGCAGTACGGGGTGAGCGGGTCGAGCCGGTCGTCCTCGTGCATCGGCAGCTTCTGCGGGTCGCCGTAGACCGAGGCCGACGAGGCGAAGACCAGCCGCTTGACACCGTGGTCGGCGGCGGCGGCGAAGACGTTGTGGTTGCCGACCATGTTGATGTCGATCGACTCGTACGGGTCGGCCTGGCTCTTGTTGATCGAGACCGCGGCGAGGTGGATGACGTAGTCGCAGCCCTTCATGGCCGCGTGGACCGCGCCGCCGTAACGGACGTCCTGGTCGATCAGCTCGACGTCGCCGGTGGCGACGAGTTCGTTGATCCGGTCCCGGTCACCGCGGAACATGTTGTCGAAGATGCGGACCCGGTAGCCCTTCTCCAACAGCATCGGCACCACGTGCAGGCCGATGAAACCGGCGCCTCCGGTGATGAAGACGGTCTGCTTCGACATGGCGGAGCCTGTCCTTCCTTGGGGGATCAGCGGCCGGTGGCCGTGGTGTTGACGACGTCGATGAGCGTGGTGGCCACGGTCTCGACCTGCGCGTCGGTGAGGTTGGCGTGCATCGGGATGGCCAGGTGGCGGGCGAAGAGGTCCGCCGAGACCGGGCACGGCGCGGTCTCGCCGTAGAGCGGCTGGAGGTGCGAGGCGTACGTGCCGAAGGTGCACTGCACGCCGCGCTGGCGCAGCGCCATGGCGACCGTCCCCCGGTCGACCGAGGGCGCGAGCGTCACGACGTACGACTGCCAGGGGTGCTCGCGGTCGGGCGCCTCGTACGGCGTGGTGATGAGCTCGTGGTCCTTGAGCAGCTCACCGTAGCGGGCGGCGACGCGGCGCTTGGTGGCGAGCAGGTCGGGCAGCCGGTCGAGCTGGGCCAGCATGATGGCGGCCGAGATGTCGGAGAGCCGGTAGTTGTAGCCCAGCTCGGTGAAGGTCGGGATCGGCAGGTTCGACAGCTCGGCGCGGGTGAGCGCCCCCTCGACACCGTACGTGTGCAGCTTGCGCGCGTGCGTGGCGAGGTCCTCACGGTCGGTGACGTACGCCCCGCCCTCACCCGCCGTGATGCCCTTGCGGCCGTGGAAGCTGAACGTGGCCACGTCGGCGAGGCTGCCCGCCGGGCGACCCTTGTAGGTGGCGCCGGCCGAGCAGGCGGCGTCCTCCACCAGGAACAGGCCGTGCTTGTCGGCGACGGCGCGCAGCTCGTCGTAGTCGGCGGGCTGCCCGAAGGCGTCCACGGCGATGATGCCTACCGTGCGCGGGGTGATCGCGGCCTCGACGGCCGCCGGGTCGACGGTCCAGGTGTCGGGCCGGACGTCGGCGAAGACCGGGGTCGCGCCGGCCCACATCACCGAGTGGCCGGTGGCCGGGAAGGTGTAGTCGGCGACGACCACCTCGTCGCCGGGCTTCACGCCGAGGGTGAGCAGCGCCAGGTGCAGCGCCGAACCGCAGCTGCTGGTGGCGAGGGCGTGCCGGGTGCCGACGGCGGCGGCGAAGCGCTCCTCGAAACGACGAGCGGTCGGACCGCCGCCGGCGAGCCAGCCGGAGGCGAAGACCTCGGCGATGGCGGCCAGTTCCGGCTCCCCGACGGTGGGCTGACCGAGCGCGATGACCTCAGACATGTGACTCCCCCAGAGATGGACCCGCAGCAGTCTAGGGCAACCTCTGCAGTGGTGCCTCGGTCGGGCGCGGCGCGCTTGGTTACCATCGGTCCCGGCATCGGGCAGGGGAGACGAAATGACCAGGTTTGTGGTGGTGGGCGGCGGTATCGTCGGGCTCGCCGTGGCGCACCGGCTGATGATCGACCGGCCGGGTGACCAGGTCACCGTGCTCGAGAAGGAGGCCGGCTGGGCGGCCCACCAGACCGGCCACAACTCCGGCGTCATCCACGCCGGCGTCTACTACAAGCCCGGCAGCCTGAAGGCCACGCTCTGCAAGGCCGGCAGCGCCTCCATGGTCGAGTTCTGCCGCGAGCACGGGCTGGCGTACGACATCTGCGGGAAGCTGATCGTCGCCACCGACACCGAGGAACTGCCCCGGCTGCACGACCTGCACCAGCGGGCGCTCGCCAACGGCCTGCCGGCACGTCTGATCGAGGGGGCCGAGGCGGCCGAGTACGAGCCGCACGTGGCCGCCGTCGCGGCGCTGCACGTCTCCTCGACCGGCATCGTCGACTTCGGCGCGGTCTGCCGCAAGCTCGCCGAGCTGCTCACCGCGGGCGGGGCGGACCTGCGGACCGGCACCGAGGTGACCGGGGTGGTGACCCGCCCGGAGAGCGTCGTGGTCAGCACCACCGCGGGCGAGTTCGTCGCCGACGTGCTGATCAACTGCGCCGGTCTGCACGCCGACCGGATCTCGCGGCTGGCGGGCGTACCGACGCCGGTGCGGATCGTGCCGTTCCGCGGCGAGTACTACGAGCTGATCCCGCAGCGACGCGACCTGGTGCGCGGCCTGATCTACCCGGTGCCGGACCCGCAGTTCCCCTTCCTCGGCGTCCACCTGACCAAGATGATCGACGGCAGCGTGCACGCCGGGCCGAACGCGGTGCTGGCCACCGCCCGCGAGGGTTACTCGTGGAGCCGGGTCAGCCCCCGCGACGTCTGGGACGAACTCAGCTTCCGCGGGCTGTGGGCGCTGGGCCGGCGGCACTACCGGTACGGCCTGACCGAGGTGGCCCGGTCGCTGTCGAAGAAGCGCTTCGCGGCCAGCCTGGCGCGGCTGGTGCCGGAGTTGACCGCCACGGACATCGTCCGGGCCGGGGCGGGCGTCCGCGCCCAGGCGATCCGGCCCGACGGCGGGCTGGTGGACGACTTCCTCATCGTCGAGGCCGACCGCCAGGTGCACGTGCTCAACGCGCCCTCCCCCGCAGCGACCAGCTCCCTGGAGATCGCGCGGCACATCGTCTCCCGGCTTCCGGTCGACGCCGTCCGCTGACCGACGCCGGCCCACTCGGTCCACAGCAGACCGCGCGATGGCCCTGCCACCGCCCCGCGACCGCGCCTCAGCGGTCGGCCGGCGCCGTCCGTCGCGGCCTCGGCACGGCCGCACCGGCCCCGAGCCCGACGGCCACCGACTCCACCAGCGTCTCCAGGTAGCTGTCGGAGAGCGGGTTACGGGCGATGGCGAGCCGCCAGTAGAGCGGCCCGACGATGAGGTCGACGGCCACCTCCGGGTCGGTGTCGGCGGGCAGCTCGCCCCGCCGCACGGCCAGCTCGATCATGTGCCCGCCGACCTCCTGCTGCCGGGCCCGCAGCACCTTCTGCAGGGTCTCGTCGATGGCCGGATTGCGCGCGGCCTCGGCGAGCAGGTCGGGGATGATCTGCGAGGCGAGCGGGTGCCGCAGCGCGTGCGCCACCACCTGGAAGAGCAGCGTGAGGTCGCCGCGCAGGCTGCCGGTGTCCAGCGCGGGCAGCTTGCCGTGCGCGGCGGCCGCCACGATGTCCAGCACCAGCTCGACCTTGGAGCCCCACCGCCGGTAGATCGCGGTCTTGCTCACGCCCGCCCGGCGCGCCACCGCCTCGATCGAGAGGCGGCCATATCCCACCGCGGCGAGCTCCTGCATCAGGGCACGGCGGATGGCCGCGGTGATGTCGTCCCGCAGCACCGCCGCCCCGGCCGGAGCCCGCCGTTTTCCGTCCGTCACCTGGGACTCTTTCCGCACGTCACGGGCACTACCCTAGCGCAACGACGGTACGGTTGCGTCCCGACGTCTTTCGGACTACTGTCCACGCAGCGACGAGGCGGCGCTCCCCCGCACTGGCCACGTCTGAGACCATCGAGCGCGCAACACCTCGACCTCCAAGATCGGAGCGCCACACCCATGGCCAACACCGCGCTGGCCGATCCCGACGCTGGCCTGACCCAGGCACAGCTGGCCGCCCGGTACGGACTCCGGGTTGCCGGCGAGCGGCCGTCCCTGGCCGACTACAGCCGGCGGCTCTGGCACTACCGGCACTTCATCGCCGCCTACGCCAACGCCAAGCTGGTCGCGTCGTACAGCAACGCCCGACTCGGGCAGCTCTGGCAGGTCCTCACCCCGCTGACCAACGCGGCGGTCTACTTCCTGATCTTCGGCATCGTGCTGAAGCAGAACAGCATTCCGAACTTCATCGCGTACCTCTGTACCGGGCTGTTCATCTTCAACTTCACCCAGACCGCGGCACAGAACGGCACGCAGGCCATCAGCGGCAACCTCGGGCTGATCCGGGCGCTGCACTTCCCCCGCGCCTGCCTGCCGCTCGCGATCACGGTCACCCAGTTCCAGCAGCTGCTCGGCTCGCTGGTGGTGCTGCTCGCGATCGTGCTGGTGACCGGCGAGCCGATCACCCTCGCCTGGCTGATCCTGGTGCCGGCGGTCCTGCTCCAGACGATCTTCAACGCCGGTCTCACCATGGCGGTGGCCCGGATGGGCGCGAAGGTCTCCGACCTGCGGCAGGTCATGCCGTTCGTCATGCGGGCCTGGATGTACGGCTCCGGCGTGCTCTACAGCGTCGTCCTCTTCGAGGAGAGCCTGCCCGGCTGGGCCACCAAGCTGGTCGAGTTCAATCCGATGCTGGTCTACATCGAGCTGGCCCGGGTCGCGCTGCTGGAGGAGGCGCCGGTGCTCAACTCGTCCCTTCCCCAGCTGTGGCTGGTCGCCACCGGCTGGGCGATCGTGATGGGCGTCGGGGGTTACCTCTACTTCTGGCGCGGCGAACAGGAGTACGGCCGTGGCTGAGCTGAACGAGGCGTCGAACGATGCGACGCTCACGCTCCCGCAGATCCGCGAACGCATCCCCACCGTCGTCGTCGACGACGCGCACGTGATCTACCGCGTGCACAAGGGGGCCAGCGGCGCCAGCAGCCCGGTGGCCGCGTTGCGCCGGATGATGACCCGCACCTCCGAGCCGAACATCCGGGAGGTGCACGCGGTCAAGGGAGTCAGCTTCACCGCGTACCGGGGTGAGGCGATCGGCCTGATCGGTAGCAACGGCTCCGGCAAGTCCACCCTGCTGCGCGCCATCGCCGGCCTGCTGCCGGTGAACCGGGGCGGGATCTACACCCAGGGCCAGCCGTCGCTGCTCGGGGTGAACGCGGCCCTGCTCAACGACCTCCCGGGCGAGCGGAACGTGGTGCTGGGCTGCCTGGCGATGGGCATGTCCCCCGCCGAGGTGCAGCGGCAGACCCCGGAGATCATCGAGTTCTCCGGCATCAACCAGCGCGGCGACTTCGCCTCGCTGCCGATGCGCACCTACTCCTCGGGCATGGCGGCCCGGCTCCGCTTCTCGATCGCGGCGGCGAAGAAGCACGACGTGCTGCTCATCGACGAGGCGCTCGCCACCGGCGACAAGGGCTTCCGCAAGCGCAGCGAGCAGCGGGTGCGCGAACTGCGGGAGAGCGCCGGAACCGTCTTCCTGGTCAGCCACCAGCTCTCCTCGGTCCGGGACACGTGTGAACGGACGATCTGGCTGGAATCAGGCGTACTCCGGATGGACGGACCCACCGACGAGGTCGTGCGGGCGTACGAGGCGTTCGCCAACGGCAAGTGATCCGGCGACGGGGCGGCCGCACCTGCACGGGTGCGGCCGCCCCGTCGCCGCCGTTGGGGCGCCGAAGTTGACGCGTTAAGGTTCATCCCGTCGCCGCCTGGGCGGAATTTCTCGTTAACGCAAGCCTGGAAGTGAGGATCGGCAATGACGCAGGACCACACCACTGGCCCGGACGCCGCCCCGGAGAATCCGGCACCCTGGCGCCCCTCGCGGACAGTGGCTGTGATCCTCGCCGGTGGGACAGGTACCCGCCTCGGGCTCGGCATCCCCAAGCAGCTGCTGAAGATCGCCGGCAAGCCGATCATCGAGCACACCCTGGCCGTCTTCGAGTCCGCGCCGGAGATCGACGAGATCATCGTGCTGATGGCCAGCGGCCACGTCGGCGAGGCGCAGGAGATCGTCGACAAGGCCGGCTTCCGCAAGGTCGGCAAGGTGATCGAGGGTGGCGAGAGCCGCAACGAGACCACCCGCATCGCGCTCGACGCGGTCGGCGAGGGGGACTGCAACATCCTCTTCCACGACGCGGTACGGCCCCTGGTCAGCCACCGGATCGTCCGCGAGTGCGTGAACGCCCTCTGGACCTACTCGGCGGTCGACGTGGCCATCCCGTCGGCCGACACGATCATCCAGGTGGACGAGGAAGAGTGCATCACCGACATCCCGGTGCGCTCCTCCCTGCGCCGCGGCCAGACCCCGCAGGCGTTCCGCTCCGGCACCATCCGGGAGGCGTACCGGCTGGCCGAGGGCGACCCGCACTTCGCCGCCACCGACGACTGCGGCGTGGTGCTGCACTACCTGCCCGGCACGCCGATCAAGGTGATCGACGGCTCGGACGAGAACATCAAGGTCACCCACCCGGTCGACGTCCACCTCGCGGACAAGCTCTTCCAGCTCGCCGCCGCGCGGGTGCCCCGGCTCGCCGACCACCGCAGCTACCGCGAGGAGCTGACCGGGCGGACCGTGGTCGTCTTCGGCGGCAGCTACGGCATCGGCCACGACCTGGCCGAGCTGGCCCGCCGGCACGGCGCCCAGGTCTTCGCGTTCAGCCGGAGCAGCACGGAGACCCACGTCGAGCGGCCGGAGGACGTCGAGGCGGCGCTGAAGACGGCGTTCGAGGCGACCGGGCGGATCGACCACGTGGTGGTCACCGCGGGTGTCCTGGAGAAGGGCAACCTCGCCGAGATGGACGAGGAGACCATGGACCGGGTCCTCCAGGTCAACTTCGTCGGGCCGGTCACCGTCGCCCGCCTGGCCCTGCCCTACCTCCAGCAGACCAAGGGGCAGCTGCTGCTCTACACCTCCAGCTCGTACACCCGGGGTCGGGCGCGCTACGCGCTCTACTCGGCCACCAAGGCCGCACTGGTCAACCTCACCCAGGCGCTGGCCGACGAGTGGGCGGACGTCGGTGTCCGGGTCAACTGCGTCAACCCGGAGCGGACGGCCACCCCGATGCGTACCCGGGCCTTCGGCGAGGAGCCGGAGCACACCCTGCTCTCGGCCGAGGCGGTGGCCCAGGCCTCGCTGGACGTGCTGATCTCGGAACTCACCGGGCAGGTCATCGACGTACGCCGGCCGCAGGGCGAGGCGCCGCAGACGGTCCCGGCCCAGGCGGCGCCCTCCGACGGTGGCACGACCGCCACCCCGGCGACCGCCGGCTGACGTCGAACGTCTGCTGACCGCGAACGGCGGTTGAACGGAGCGACATGCGTGGTGACCTGTTCCGCAAGCTGATCGCTCGATGCCTGAGCATCGGGCTGGCCGTACTGGCCTTCCTCACCGCCGCGCTGACCGGCGCGACCGGCTGGGGCCTCGCGCTGGCGGTCGCCGCCCTCGCGGCGGCGGCCGTGGAGCGGCGGATCCGTCCCGGCGCGGACACCGCCGCCGAGACGACGTTGATCGCCGCGGCCGTGCTGGTCGCGTACGCACGACGGCTCGACCACGGGTTCGACCCGGCGCTGGCCGCCACCGCGCTCGCCCTGCTCGGGCTGGTGCTGCTGGTCGGGCCCTTGCGGCAGGCCGGCGACCTGGAGGTCCGCACCGCGAACCTGCCGGTGCGGTCCTGGGCCCCGCTGGTCGCCACGCACCTCGGCGACGCGCTGCTCGGGCTGCTCGCCGTGGTGGCGCTGGCCGCCGCGGCGACCCTGCCGGCGCTGACGGCGCTGGTGGCGGCCGTGCTGGTCGGCGCCGGCGCCGGTGCGGTCGGGGCGGACCTGGCCCGGCGACGCTTCCGGCCGTCCGCGTCGGGCGGGGCGACGGCGCGGGCGCTGCGCGCATACGAACCGGAGTTCATCCTCTACTTCTCCGCACCGCCCGGGTCGGAGTACCAGGTCACCATGTGGCTGCCGTACCTGGAGCGGATCGGCCGCCCGTTCCTGGTGGTGCTCCGCGAGCCGGAGTTCCTGGCGCCGGTCGCCGCCGCCACCACCGCCCCGGTGGTCCACTGCCCCACCCTGCGGGCGCTGGACGAGGTGCTGGTGCCGAGCCTGAAGGCGGCGTTCTACGTCAACCACGGCGCCAAGAACAGCCACTTCATCCGGTTCACCCAGCTGACCCACGTGCAGCTGCACCACGGCGACAGCGACAAGGCGCCGAGCGCCAACCCGGTCTCCGCGATCTTCGACCGGATCTTCGTGGCCGGGCAGGCCGCGATCGAGCGGTACGCGCGCGTCGGCGTGGAGATCCCGGCGGAGAAGTTCGTGGTGGTCGGCCGCCCGCAGGTCGAGTCGATCGAGGTTCGCACCGAGCGGCTGCCCGCGCTGACCCCCCGCACCGTGCTCTACACCCCGACCTGGACCGGCCACCACGCGGACGCCGACTACTGCTCGCTGCCGGTGGCCGAGCCGCTGCTGCGGCGGCTGCTGGACCGGGGCGCGACGGTCATCCTGCGCGCACACCCGTACACCACGCAGAACCCGGCGTCCGCCCGGCAGCTCGGCCGGCTGACCGAGCTGCTCGCCGCCGACCGGGCCCGGACCGGCCGGCAGCACCTCTGGGGCGCGGCCGCGAGCCGGGACCTGAGCCTGGTGGAGTGCGTTAACCGCTCCGACGCCCTGGTCTCCGACGTCTCCGGAGTCATCTCGGACTACCTCTACTCCGGCAAGCCGTTCGCGGTGACGGACATGGGGGCCGACGGCGACGCGTTCACCGAGCGGTTCCCGCTGGCGGCCGCCGGGTACGTGCTGCGCCGGAACATGGCCGACCTGGACGAGGTGCTGGACCGGTTGCTCGACACCGACCCGCTCTCCGCGCAGCGCTGGGAGACCCGGCGACGCTACCTCGGCGACTTCCCGGCCGAGTCGTACGCCGAGGCCTTCCTCGCCGCCGCCCGGCGCGAGCTGGAGCCGGCCGGACGGACGCCGACGCCGCGCGTCGGCCGGCCGGCCGCAGCGGAGGCGGCACCCCTGCCGACCGCCTGAGGCCGGCCGCTCAGCGGTACGACTCGACGAGCGCCAGCACCGCCTCCGGGTCCTCGACGTGGGCGTTGTGGCCGAGCCCGGCAAGCGTGGCGACCGGAACCCCGTAGCGCCGGAGCTGCGCGTCGGTGACCAACGGGTCGTGTTCGCCGCGCGCCAGCAGGATCGGCACGTCGGTGGCGGCGAGCAGCGCCGACAGGTCCGGCTCGCCGACCGCGAACGCCGCGGGGTCCATGGCCAGTCGCCAGCGCCCATCCACCTGGCGCAGCCCGGCCGTCACCCTCGGATCGTCGGGGGCGACCAGTCCGGCCAGCCCGGAGACCCGCAGGTAGCGCTCGGCGGCGGCGTCGCGGTCGGCGTACCAGGCGACCGGACGGGCGGCCAGCTCCCGCGCCTTCGCCAACTCGGCGCCGGACCAGACCGCCTTGATGCCGAGCCCGACGACAGCGGCGACCGGTAATCCGGCGTCCCGCGCGGCGAGCGTCAGGCCGACCACGCCGCCGAGCGAGTGCCCCAGCACGATCAGGCGGTCGTCCGGTGCGAGCGCCTCGGCCACCCGCTCGGCCAGCGTGGCGAAGTCGTAGGCGGGCAGCGGTGGTGAGGTGCCGTGGCCGGCGAGGTCCGGCGC
This sequence comes from Micromonospora musae, assembly GCF_003626635.1. GTDB lineage: Bacteria > Actinomycetota > Actinomycetes > Mycobacteriales > Micromonosporaceae > Micromonospora > Micromonospora musae. The sequence continues at coordinate 350,497 of NZ_RAZT01000002.1, forward strand.
CAGCCAGCGCCCCTCCCACCGGCGTTCCAGCAGGGCCGCCCAGGGCAGCCACACCTCGCCGGTCGCGCCCATGCCGTGCAGCAGCAGGAGCGCGGGTCGGCCGGGCGTACGGGCACCGGCGTCGGTCATGGACGCAGTCTGCCATCGCGGCGTCGGCAGGGCGAGGGTGGAGATCCGGTACGACGACGGGCGCCGGCCCCTTGATCAGGTGCCGGCGCCCGAGGTGAACGCGATCGTCAGGCGGAGTAACCGCGGGAGGTGATCCAGTTCGCCAGGTCGATCGTGGTGATCCAGTACGACGGCACCGCCGGGTTCGCCGAGTCGGCGATCTTCACGGTGCGGCCCTGGTCCCGGTAGCCGACGACGGCGATGTAGTGCCCGCCGCCGAAGGAGTGCCAGCCGCCGTCGGTGTCGACGGCGTCGCCGACGATGTTCGCGACCACGCCGCGCCCGTCGGTGATGGCGCGGACGATGTCGGCCTGGAGCCGGTCCATCTGGGCGGGACGCGGCGCGGTCGGGAACATGGTGGTCTTGTACGGGTTGCCCTTGACCACCGCGTTCAGCACCCGGGTGGTGTCCTCGGCGGAGTTGGTGCCCATCTCGGTGGTGCCGAGCTGCGTGGCGAGGTCGTCCTGGCCGCGCTCGATGCCGGTGGCGCTGAGCGCGTTGCGGGTGGCGGCGGGCCCGCAGTAGTAGAAGGTGGTCTGCGCCTGGTAGTCGTAGTCGAGGACCTTGCTCGACGGCGGCTTCGGCGGGGTCGGCTTGCGGGTCAGGTCGGGGTTCGCGGCCTTCTTCGCCGCCGGTGCGCCGGCGGTGGGCGAGCTGGCCGTGGGCGAGTCGGCCGCCGGTGTGGTGGGCTGCTGCTCGCTGAGCGAGGCGATGCCGGCGTCGCTGCGCAGTTCGGCCGCGACCGCGGCGGAGGCGCGCTGCGCGGCGGGCGCCTCGTCGGCGCCGTTGAGCAGGGCGCCGGTGGTGGTCGCCAGCACCAGCGCCGCGGCCGAGGCGGCGGCGATCTGGTACGGCCGCGCGGCGGCCAGGCGACGGAGCTGACGCTTCAGGGTGTGCTTCACGGTTCCTCCACGGTTCGGGGGGTGAGCGACCGGCCGCCGTACCGGGAATCGGGTAGGCGTCACCGCGCGGACCTGGTCCGCGTGCGGTTGGTGGATCGCTCAGGGGATCGCCCGGTGGACCGGGCGGCGTGACGCGGGTGCCGGATCAGCTCGCCGCTACGAGGCGGGCGAGCGCGGGCACCGGGGCGCCGTGGAGGTTCGGGGACGGCCGAGGGGTGGGTTCGTGCACCACAGGGATGGAACTCCTTCCGGCACCGCCTACCGGGTTAGCTGACGGATTCGGGCGGGAAGATCGCCCTACCGCGGGCCGTGGCTCGCGGATTCACCCCGGACGTACATGTGGGTCCCCGGCTCGTGAAGAACAACGATTAGGCGGGTCGGCGCGGCGTCGCCTCTTGCGATCGGGTACCGCACCGGACGGGCCGACACTACTGGTCGACGAGGAGCCTGCCAACCCTTCGCCACCTGCTTAAACCTGTTCCGTCTGACAATTTTTCCGGGCGTTTGGCCGCTGACGGGACTCAATGGGACGGGCAGTTACGGCGGCGTTCGGGGGGCGCAACAGGACGGGCCGACGACAACCTTGTCAAAGGGCCGGGATGATTCGAACCGGCTGGACCCGCTGACCGTTTCCGGGCCGCTGTGACCGGGCTCACGGAGTTGCCGGCGGAATTCGACCGACATCCGCCGGCACGGCGATCAACTCCCACCCTGAGGTGCGGGGTCCGGACGACCGGGCCGCCCGATCTTCCAGGAAGACGAGTCGGTCGGGGAGCGGCCCGGTCAGCCGACCCTCGCCGGGCGCCAACGGGCGGTCACCAGGCGGGCGGGGGCGGTGCTCGCCGGCCGGGTCGCCGTCGACCGGCCCGGCCGGACGCGGACCGCCGCCGCGTACGCCTCGGTGGCCAGCGCGCGGGCCGCCTCGGCGGCGAGTTCGGCGTCCCGCCAGGCGCGACGCTCCCGCTCCTGAGCGGCCCGGTATCCGGCCAGCCGGCCGTCCCGGACCACCCGGGCCAGGCGCACCTCCTGCTCGACCGGGTGCAGACGGGGATCCCAGCCGTCGCGGTGTCCGAAGACGTCGCCGAGTTGGCGCAGGGTGAGATCGCCCCGCCAGTACGCCGCCGTGGCCGCCCGGTGCAGGTGCCGCTCCCGGGCCGCGTACTCCGCTGGGGTGTGGGGCGTGCGGGGCGTCGGCAGGGCGCCCGCGCCGGCGAACCGGCGGGCGGCGCTGTCGGCCTCGTCGTACGCCGCCCAGGCCCGGTCCAGCTCGGCCTGGGCGGTCGACCACGCGTCCCGTCTCCGTCGGGCGGTCTGCGCCGCGCCCGCGGCGGCGACCGCCACCTCCTCGGCGTACCGGCGCAGGTCTGTCGCCTCGGCCGCGGCCAGCTCGCGGTCGGACGGCACGGTCGGGGCGCTCCGGTCGTCCTCGGGGCGGTCGCGTTCGGGGCGGGCGACCAGCACGGTGAGCACGATCAGGGCCAGCACCAGCAGGGCCGACCAGATGGCGGCGGCCTGCGGCACCTCGACGAGGAACTGGTAGAGGACGGTTTTCTCCATGTCGACACCTCGGGGCAGGCAGACGCGAATTTGGGAAGCCGCCCGGCCACCCGGGGCGGGGCCGACTCGGCCGCGCGGGGCGCCGGGGCGGGCGCGGTTGACGCGTTCGGCGGGCGCGGCGGGAGGGTTTCCTGCTCCCGCCGACGGGTCAGGCGCCGGGCGGGGCCCGGGGCGCTCGAACGGTCGGGAGCGCGTTGCGCTGCGGGTGCGCCTCGGTGGCCGCGACGGCGACCGCGGCGGCCACCGGTGCGACCAGGGCGAACGGCTCGACTGTGACACCGGGCGCGGACGGTGCGGCGGCCGGCGGGCCGGCGGCCTCGGCGGTGCTCTGCGGTGCGACGGTGCCGTGCGCGACGGCGACGACCGGGGAGTCGGGCGCGCCGACGAACGTGGGAGCGCAGTCGCAGGCCCACGAGCCGGTGAGCGACGGCGACTCGGTGGTGGCCTGCGCGTGCGGAGCCCCGAACGGCGCCAGCGACCCGACGGTCAACGCGCCGGCCACCGCGAGGCTGGCCAGCAACCGAGCGGCCCAACGCGCCACCCACCACAGGGGATCGGTGAGCGCGAAGGAAGGCATGGGGCAACGCTACCCCCGCACCACCGGAGTCGCACGGTAGCCGGGCGTGTCGCGACGCCGCGCCGACCGCACCGACCAGGGTGGACGTCCCAGCTCAGGAGCGGTTCGGCGTCGAGTCGGAGGGGCGCCCGGGGCCGGGGAAGCCGAGCGGCGGCGGGGCCGTCCGGCCCGCTCGACGAGGCGAGTCGAGCCGGCTCGGCCCGCGGTCAGCGGGAGCGTGCGGGGGCGGGGGCGGCGGCGGGGGCCGCGGGCGGACGGGCACGGCGTGGACCGAGCCGGCGCATCATCGGCATCTCGACCCAGCGGTGCAGGAGCCCGGCCAGGACCAGGTTCAGCAGGAGGAACCCGAGCACGGCGGCCGGCCCCCACCACCCGGGCAGGCCGACACCCCAGTCCCCGGTCAGCCGCAGCACGGTCGTCATGACGAGGACGTGGACGAGGTAGAAGGCGAAGGAGACCTCACCGAGCCAGATCATCGGACGGGACCGCCACGGCGAGCGGAGGCCGCGCACGTCGGCGTCCGCCGCCGCGGTGATGACCAGGAGGTAGGCGGCCGCCAGGAGCGCGGCCCAGAACTCGGCGCGGATCCATCCGGCGGCGGCCACCCAGACGGCGACGAAGAGGAGGCTGGCCAGGGGGAGCCGTGGACCGCGCCACCGGCCGCGCAGCATCAGCTCGGCGGCGGCCACCCCCATCCAGAACTCCAGGGACCGGGTCAGCGGGAAGATCTGGGTGAACCACCAGCGGTACTCCTCGGGCACCAGCAACTGAGCCGGCCAGAGCGCCAGGATCAGCAGCGGCACCGCGACGACGACCGCCCAGAGCAGCCCGGCCCGCGCCCGGCGGACCAGCGGCAGCGCCAGCGGTAGGCAGAGGTAGAAGAAGAACTCGCAGGAGAGCGACCAGCTCACGTTGTTCATGCTGTAGAAGTGGCCGCCCCGGAAGTCCCAGGCCTGGAGCAGGAGGAGATTCTCCACCGCGACGTCGACCCGCACCGGATCGGCGAACCAGAGCGCCACCAGCAGCGCCAGCGCCCAGAGCACCGCGTGGTTCGGCCAGATCTTGGCGAACCGGCGGCGCCAGAAGTTCCGCCGCCGCTCCCCGGGCCGCGCCGACCAGACCAGCACGAAGCCACTGAGGATGAAGAAGAACTCCACTCCGGACAGTCCGAGGCTGAAGACCTTGCTGACCACGCTCTGGTAGTCGGGCTCGGCGATGATCCGCATGGTGCCGGCGTGGAACCCGAAGACCAGCAACGCCGCGATCCAGCGCAGTCCGGTGAGGGAGGGTAGGCGACCGGCTGGAGCGCCGCCTCCGGCGGACGGTGTCGCCGTCGCCGTCGTGCTCGCCTGCCCCACCGTCACCAGCATGTACCTCTCCTCCCCCGGCGGCGCCTCGAGCTGCGCGGGCTGCCGCCCGTGACCCGGCCGTCGCCCGGAGCCCCGGAGGCCGCCACGCCGGCGGCGCCACTGATCCGGGCCGCCCGTTCGGGGCACCCTATCCGCCGCGCGGATGACGACCGCCGGCCGGTCGTACGACTCTGACGCCGCGGTGTGCCATGGATGTCCGGTGGCTTAATATCGCGGGGCTCGGAGGTGATGGATGCGGCGCGCCTCCGAGGAGCCCCGCACCGACGGCAGCGAGGCGCCGTCGCGGACGGACGAGAATTGGAGCGACCGATGCACCAGCGGATCCTGATGCGGGCCAAGAAGGGCCCCTTCGACGTCTACTCGCCGGAGGAGACCTTCGAGCAGAACTGGATCGGGGAGAACGCTGGCAATCTCGTGTTCAGCCACGCGGCGTACAAGCTGCTGGGCGCCGGGAACACGCAGATCGAGCCGACCGCGTTCCGGGCGAACCTCCGCGAGGCGGACATGATCAACGAGCGGTACGACGTGTTCGTCGTACCGCTGGCCAACGCCTTCCGGCGCAGCTACGCCGAGCGGCTGGGGAACCTGACCCGGCTCATCCAGCGGCTGCGGATCCCGGTGGTGGTGCTCGGGGTGGGCGCCCAGACGAACGTCAAGGGCGACCTGGAGTACCTGCGCCCGATCGACGACGCGGTGAAGGCGTTCGTCAAGGCGGTGCTCGACCGGTCGCACAGCATCGGCGTCCGGGGGGAGATCACCGGGGACTACCTCCGTTCCCTGGGCTTCTCGGCGGTCGACGTGATCGGCTGCCCGTCGATGTTCCTGCACGGGGACAACCTGCGGGTGGAGAAGCGCAAGGCGTTCCTGGAGCCGCACGACCGGATCGCGATGACCATCTCGCCGTACGTCAAGTCGATGGCGAAGGTGGTGGGCAACCACCACCGCAAGTACCCGAACCTGCGCTACATCCCGCAGGACCTGAAGACCCTCGGCACCCTGCTCTACGGCGACGCGCCGGAGGACCGGGGCAAGACGAGCCAGATCCCGATCCACACCTCGCACCCGCTCTTCACCGAGGACAAGGTGCGGATGTTCGTGGACCCGTCCACCTGGATGGAGTACCTGTCGGGCTTCGACTTCAACTTCGGCACCCGGATCCACGGCACCATCACCGCGCTGATCGCCGGCACGCCGGGTTACCTGTTCGCGCACGACTCCCGCACGCTGGAGCTGGCGCGGTACTTCGAGATCCCGCACCGGGTGATGAAGGACGTGCCGGCCGACGTCGACGCGGCCGACCTGTACGAGGAGGCGGACTACACGGCCCTCAACAACGGGCACAAGGCGCGATTCGCGGCGATGCTGTCGTTCCTCGCCAAGCACGACCTCCCGAACGCCTTCGCCGACGGCGACAGCCCCAGCCGCTTCGACGAGCAGGTCCGCGCCACCACCTACCCGCCGGCCGTACGGCCCGCCGCCGCCGCCGACCAGGACGTCCTGCTGGGCCGGCTGCAGTGGTTGCGCGACCACGCCGACGAGCTGCGCGGCGAGGTGGAGAGCCTCCAGCAGGTGCGGTTGCACGTCCGGATGCGGCAGGCCGTGGGCGGCCGGGTGCGGCGCATCCTGAACCGTTAACCTCCCGCTCGGCCGCTGTTCAGTAAGCTCACCGCCACCGGTCATGTGAGGTTCCGGACCCGTCCACCCGCAGGGTCGAAGGTGGCGGCGTGGTCAATGAGCCGACGCATGCCCCGCTGCTGAGTCTCGTCGTGCCCGTCCACGGCGTCGAGGCCTACCTGTACCAGTGCCTGGAGTCGATTCGGGCCGACATCCCGGCCGCCGAGGCGCACCAGGTCGAGCTGGTCGCGGTCGACGACGCCTCGCCGGACCGCTGCGGTGAGATGCTGCGCTCGTACGCGGCCGACCGGTCCGGCATCCGGCTCGTGCACCTGACGCAGAACGTGGGCCTGGGGCTGGCCCGCAACGCGGGGCTCGACGTGGCGACCGGCCGGTACGTCTGGTTCGTCGACAGCGACGACTGGCTGCCGCCGGGCACCATCCCCGCGGTGCTGGACCGGCTGCGCCAGCACGAACCGGACGTACTGCTGCTCGATCACCTCCGGGTGCACGAGGACGGCCGGCGGGAGGTCGACGCCAGCAGCCACCTGCTGCGTGACGTGCCGGGTGTGGTTCGGCTGGCCGACCGCCCGCAGCTGCTGCGGGTGCAGCACACCGCCTGGAACAAGGTGGTCCGCCGCGGCTTCCTGGACGAGCTGGGGCTGCGGTTCCACGCGGGCTGGTACGAGGACATCCCGTTCAGCCACCCGCTGCTGATCGGCGCCGAGAAGATCTCGGTGCTGGACCGGGTCTGCTACCTGTACCGCCGGGGCCGGCAGGGGGCCATCACCTCGACCCGCAGCGGCCGGCACTTCGACGCCTTCGACCAGTACGAGCGGCTGATGGACTGGGTGCGCCGGCGCCACCCCGACGAGCAGCTGCAGGCCGACCTCTTCGGGTTGATGGTGAACCACTACCTCGTGGTGGCGGGCAACGACGACCGGCTCCACCCCCACCTGCGCCGGGCCTTCTTCCGGCGGGTGACCGAGCACTACCGCCGCTACCTGCCGACCCGCGGCTACACGCTGCCCGGCGGTGTTCCGGGGCTGAAGCACCGGCTGGTCGGGCGGGGCGACTACCTGGCGTACGCGGCCCTGCGGCAGGCGCACCGGGTGACCGGCCGGCTGCGCGCCACCCGCGACGGCGGTCCGGGTGAGGACGCCGACACCGACCCGGAGACCGTGGGCGCGTCGATCGGGCAGCCGCTCCCCGCCGAGCAGGCCGGTGTGCTGACGGTGCGGGCATGAGCGAGCACCGCGAGCGGGTCGAGGAGGAGAGTGCGGCCGGTGCGGGGTTTCGCCCCGCCGACGACGGCGACGTGCGGCGGATGCTGCAGTGGCGTAACCACCCGCAGGTTCGAGGGGTGAGCCTGACCAGCCACGAGATCGGCTTGGACGAGCACACCGCCTGGTGGACGCGGGCCCGGGTCGACCCGGACCGTCGGGTGCTGATGCACCTGCACCGGGGCGTCCCGTCGGGGGTCGTCACCTTCGCCGGCCTCACCTCCCCGGAGCGGGCCCTCACCTGGGGTTTCTATCTCGACGTCGCCGGGCTGGACGCGCGGGGCGAGCTGCTGCCGGCATGGCTCTCCCTGGAGCGGGCGGCGATCGCGTACGCGTTCGAGACGCTCGGCGCGCACACGCTCGGCGGCGAGACGTTGACCAGTAACCAGCCGGTGCTCGCCCTGCACCGGCGGTTCGGCTTCCGCGTCGTGCGGCAGTACGAGCGGGAGATCGAGGGCAGGCCGCATCAGGTGGTCTGGACGGAGATGAGCAGAGGAAAATGACAGTCAGCATCGGGCCGCACCGGGTCGGCCCTGGAGAGCGTCCCCTCGTGGTCGCCGAGATGTCCGGTAACCACAACGGCAGCCTCGATCGGGCTCTGGAGATCGTGGACGCGGTGGCGGCGAGCGGAGCGCACGCGCTCAAGCTCCAGACGTACCGTCCGGACACCATCACCATCGACGTGGACGCGGAGGCGTTCCGGATCTCCGACGAGCACGGCCTCTGGGGCGGTGAGAACCTCTACCGGCTCTTCGAGCGGGCGCACACCCCGTACGAGTGGCACGAGCCGATCTTCGAGCGGGCCCGCCGGCACGGGCTGACGGTCTTCTCCTCCCCGTTCGACCACACGGCCGTGGAGCTGCTGGAGAAGCTGGACGTACCGGCGTACAAGATCGCCTCGTCGGAGCTGGTGGACCTGCCGCTGATCCGCCTCGTGGCGAGCACCGGCAAGCCGATGGTGATCTCCACGGGGATGGCCACCGTCGGTGAGATCGACGCCGCCGTGCGGACCGCCCGCGAGGGTGGCGCCGGGGGCATCGTGCTGCTCGCCTGCACCGCCTCCTACCCGGCGCCGCCGCAGGACAGCAACCTTCGCCGGATCCCGGTGCTGGCCGACACGTTCGGCGTGCCCGTGGGACTCTCCGACCACACGCCCGGCATCGGCGTGCCGGTCGCCTCGGTGGCGCTCGGCGCCTGCCTGATCGAGAAGCACGTGACGCTGCGCCGGACCGACGGCGGCGTCGACTCGGACTTCTCGCTGGAGCCGGCCGAGTTGGCCGCGCTCACCGTCGAGTCGGAGCGGGCCTGGGCCGCGCTCGGCACCACCCACATCGGCCCCACCCCGACCGAGCGCGAGGGGTTGCGGTTCCGCCGCTCCCTCTTCGTCGTCGCCGACGTACGGGCCGGTGACCCGGTGACCGCGGCGAACGTCCGCTCGATCCGGCCCGCCGGCGGGCTGCCCCCGGCCGATCTGGACAAGGTGCTCGGGCGGACCTTCGCCAGTGACGTCTCGCGCGGGACGCCGCTCTCCTGGGATCTGATCTGACACGTGCGACGGGCCTGGTCCGTGCGGACCAGGCCCGTCGTCGACTCTCCGGGAGCCGGCCGCGGGATCAATCGGTGAGAACGGTCCCGTGCTTTTCCAAAATCTGCCGGGCGCGGTCGAAGGAACTGAGATCGATAACCTCGTCGGTCTCCAACATCACGTCGAACTCGTCCTCGATCGCGGCGACGAGCGACATGTGCGCGAGCGAGTCCCACTGCTCGATCCCGCGATATTCCAGACTCTCCACCTCAGCGTCCTCGGGCAGTTCCAGGGCGGTTCGGAAGACGGTCCTCAGTCGCTGCAGTTCCACTGTTTTCCTCCGTGACAGGCACGCACGACCACGCGTGCCGGCCGAGTGTAGCCGAGGTCCGGGACCTCACCACCTGCGCTGGAATACACAGGAGATGTTCGCCTGGACGGCATTCCGCATTCACCTTGCCCGCGACGGCAGTTAACGGGAGTGCGTTGGCGTGTTAACCCACCGGGTCTACCGTCACGATCCGTTCCGTCAGCCGGGCGCCGACCGTAAGCCACCACGACCGCGGGAGAAGCAATTGAAAGAGTTGAATGGGTCTTCCATTCTTATCACCGGGGGAACGGGTTCCTTCGGGAAGGCCTTCCTCCGGCACGTCCTCGCCGAGGCCGACCCGGCCCGGGTCGTGGTCTTCTCCCGTGACGAACTCAAGCAGTACGAGCTGCGCCAGCAGCTGGGCGACGACCCGCGGCTGCGCTGGTTCATCGGCGACATCCGCGACCGGCACCGGCTGACCCGGGCCATGCACGGGGTGGACCACGTCGTGCACGCCGCGGCGCTCAAGCAGGTGGACACCGCCGAGTACAACCCGTCGGAGTTCATCGCCACCAACATCACCGGCTGCCAGCACGTGGTCGACGCCGCCATCGAGGCGGGCGTGAAGAAGGTCATCGCGCTCTCCACCGACAAGGCGTCCAGCCCGATCAACCTGTACGGCGCCACGAAGCTCGTCGGCGACAAGCTCTTCATCTCCGCGAACCACTACGCCGCCCACCACCCGACCCGGTTCGCCGTGGTGCGGTACGGCAACGTGGTCGGCAGCCGCGGCTCGGTGGTCCCGCTCTTCCGCCGGCTCGCCGCCGAGGGCAAGAGCCTGCCGATCACGGACAAGCGGATGACCCGCTTCTGGATCACCCTTCCGCAGGCCGTCCAGTTCGTCGTGGACTCGTTCGACCAGATGCAGGGCGGCGAGCTCTTCGTCCCGCGGATCCCGAGCATGCGGATCCTCGACCTGGTCGAGGCGGTCGCCCCGGACGCCACCACCCACGAGGTCGGCATCCGCCCCGGCGAGAAGCTGCACGAAGAGATGATCTCCCTGGACGACAGCCGCCGGACGCTGCGCGCCCCGGACCGGTTCATCGTCCAGCCGACGATCGCCACCTGGGGTTACGAGCCGCCGGCCGACTGCGAGCCGGTGCCGGACAACTTCGCGTACCGGTCCGACAGCAACGACGAGTGGCTGAGCGTCGAGCAGCTCCGCCACGTACTCAGCGAACAGTGATGGCGATGCTTCCGTACGGTCGGCAGTCGATCACCGAGGACGACGTCGAAGCCGTCGTCGCCGCCCTGCGTAGCGACTGGCTCACCACCGGCCCACAGGTCGACGGCTTCGAGGCCGACCTGGCCGAGTGGGCCGGTGGGGTCGGCTGCGCCGCCGTCTCCAACGGCACCGCGGCGCTGCACGTCGCCTACGCGGCGGCCGGGGTGGGCCCCGGCGACGAGGTCGTCGTCCCGCCCATGACGTTCGTCGCGACGGCGAGCAGCGCCGTCGCGCTCGGCGCGAAGATCGTCTTCGCCGACGTCGAGGAGGAGACCTTCACCCTCGACCCGGCCGCCGTCGCCGCCGCCACCACCTCACGTACCCGGGTCGTCTCGGCGGTCGACTACGCCGGCCACCCGGCCGACTACGACGCCCTGCGAAGCGCGATGGGCGGCTCGGACGCGCTGCTGCTGGCCGACGCCGCGCACTCGATCGGCGCCACCTACAAGGACCGGCCGGTCGGCACGCTCGCCGACCTGACCACCTTCTCGTTCTTCCCCACCAAGAACCTCACCACGGCCGAGGGCGGCGCGGTCGCCGCCACCGACCCGCGGCTGCTGGAGCGGGCCCGCCGGTTCCGCAACATCGGGCTGGTTCGGGACCGGAACGAGCAGCGCTGGCCGGACGAGGGTGGCTGGCACCAGGAGGTGCACGAGTTCGGGCTGAACTACCGGCTGCCGGACGTGCTCTGCGCGCTGGGCCGCAGCCAGCTGCGCCGGCTCGACGGTTTCCTCGCCCGCCGGGCCGAGCTGGTGGCCCGCTACGACGAGGCCCTGGCCGACCTGCCCGGTGTGCTCACCCCGGGCCGGCGGTCCTGGGCCCGGCCGGCGTGGCACCTCTACCCCGTCCGGATCCTCGACGGGCGTCGCCGCGAGGTGTACGACCGGATGCGCGAGGCTGGCATCGGCGTGCAGGTCAACTACATCCCGGTGCACTGGCACCCGGCCTTCGCCGACCTCGGCTACCGGCGCGGGTCCTGCCCGGTGGCTGAGTCGTTCTACGCCCAGGAGCTCTCGCTGCCGCTCTACCCGACGCTGAGCGACGCCGACCAGGAGCGGGTCGTGGACGCGCTCGCCGCAGCGTTGCGCGGGCGGACGGCGCGGCCCGCCGCCGCCTGATGGGACGCTGATGCACCACGCCAACCACTTCTACGGCCACGCCCACGTGCTGGCCCGCTACGCGGGGCTGGGCGACCGGCACCCGCCGCGGATCAACGGCTACGTCCAGCACGGATGGAACATCGGCGACGGGCTGGCCCCCGGCCACCCGTACGCCGAACGCACCCCGAGCCTGCTCTGGTCGGAGCAGACCCGGCGGCGCGCCTGGTCCGTGGGGCGGCGCAACGTCTCCGTCATCGGTGCGCCCTTCACGTACCTGCTGGCGATGGAGCCGGACGACCCGCCGGCCGAGGAGCGGGAGGGCACCATCTGGTACCCGTTCCACGGCTGGGAGGGGCAGCACGTACACGGCGACCACAAGAAGCTGATCGCGCTGATCCGAGAGACCGAGCCGGGTCCGGTGACCGTCTGCCTCTACTGGCACGAGTACGGCATGCGCGGGGTGCGGCGGCTCTACGAGAACGCCGGCTTCCGGGTGATCTGCCACGGTTACCGGGGGCACTGGTGGAAGGACACCGACCCGTACTTCCTCGACAAGCAGCTCGTCGAACTGCGCCGGCACCGTCGGGTGGCCTCGAACCGGCTGACCAGCGCGATCTTCTACGGCATCGCGGCGGGCTGCGAGCCGGCCGTCTACGGCGACCCGATGGTGCTCGCCGACGAGGATCCCACCTTCGGCGGTACCGCCCGGATCCGTCGGCAGTGGCCGGAGCTGCACGGAGCGTCGGTCGACCTCCCCACCGCCGTCGCGATAGCCCGGGACGAGTTGGGCACCGACCACCGCTGCACGCCGGCCGCGCTGCGCGAGCTGCTCGGCTGGGCGAATCTCCAGGAGGAACCAGTTGACCACTGAAACGGCGCCGGCCGACCGGATCGTCCTCCCGGGCGGGGAGATGCTGACCTGGTCGGACCTGCCGGAGCAGCGTCCGGGCACGGCGGGAGCGCTGGCGGCGCTGGCGGCGCGCGTCGTACCGGCCGGAGCCGCCGTGCTGGTCGCCGGGCCGCACGACCCGGCGTTGCTGGACCGGCTCGCCCACGCCGAGGTCACCTGCCTGCTGCGCGGCTACCCCGACGGGGCGGCCCTGGCGTCGCGCGCCGCCCGGGTGGTGGTGGGCGGCCCCACCGGTCTCGGCGACGACGAGCGCTTCGACGTGGTGATCGCGGGCGCCGGGCTCGACCCGGTCGAGTCGGTCGAGGGGGCGCGGCTGGGCTGGGGCGCCGTCCTCGCCCGGCTCACCGGCGCGCTACGCCCCGGCGGCACCCTGCTGCTCTGGGCGCAGAACCCGATGGGGCTGCGCCGGCTCGTCGACACCGATGCCTGGTACGCCCGCCGGGACGACGCCGCCTGGACCGTGACCGGTGTGCTGGACGTCGACCACCCGGCGAACCGGGAGCAGCTGCGCGACCGCCTGGCCGGGGCCGGCCTGCGACCGGACGCCTTCTTCGCGGCGTACCCCGACGTCGGCGGGCGGGCCCTGATCGACGCCGACGAGCTGGCCGCCGCAACGACGTGCGGGCTCTTCGACGCGGTGCTGCACGACGCCGGCGGCAACGGGTTCGCCGCCACCACCGTGCTGCAGGACCCCGCCCGGCTCGCCGTGGACGCGCTGCACACCGGGCTCGGCGCCGCGCTGGCCCCGGGCTGGGTCGTGCTCGCGACCAAGGCGCCGGCGTCCGGGCCGGTCGACGGCGAGCCGTCGAGGGTGCTGCCGGTGGCGCTGCTGCAGACCGGACCCGCGGCGGACGTGCTGGAGGTCGTGACCGGTCCGCAGGGGTGGCGTTGGCAGGTGACGCCGGCCGAGCGCAGCGAGAATCCGGCCGCGCCCTTCGCGACCCGCGAGGCGGCCTGCCGCGACCTGGCCACGCTCGACGGTCAGCCGGTGCCGCAGGGACGGCTGCTGCGTACGCTGCTGCTCGACACCGCCCTGCGCCAGGACCTGGACGGGCTGCGCCGGACGCTGCGCGGGTACGCGGACTGGCTGGCCGGGCAGGCCGACCCGGACGGGGAGCTCGGTGGCGCGGTGGCGCTGGCGACCGTCGACAACGTGCTGGTCGCCGACGGCGCGTACGCGCTGCTCGACCCGAGCTGGCAGGCCACGGCGCCGCTGCGCACGGAGGTGGTGCTCGCCCGCGGGCTCCGGCGGTTCGCCATCACCCTGGTCACCGGCGGGTACGCCCACCCATGGCCCTCCACGCTGGACATCGCGGGGCTCACCGTGGTGCTGGGCGGGGTGGCCGGCCACGACCTGGCCCGGGCGACCGTGTCGGCGGCCGTGGAGACCGAGGCCGCCGTGACGGCCGCGGTGCGCGGGCTGGACAACGAGGGGCGGGGCGTGCTCCTGAGCGAGCTGCGCGCGGTCGAGCCGACCGACCCGCCGGCCGGGCCCCGCAGCTACCAGCAGCTACGCGAGGCGTGGCTGCGCCAGCGGGAGGAGCTGACCCGGCTCACGGCGCTGCTCAAGTGGACCGAGGAGTTGCTCACCTCGCGGGAGCGGGCGCTGCGCCGGGCCGAAGTGAAGATCAACCTGCTCAGCGGCTCGGTGAGCTACCAGGTGGGCAGACTCGCCATCACCCCGGCCCGGCTCGCCCGGCGCGGGGCCCGCGCGGCCAAGCGCCGCGTCCGTGAGGTGCTGGCGCCCAAGCCCCAGGAGGGGCAGTGAACGGGTGGAGGTGCCGCTGATGCGGATCGTGGGGATCGTCCAGGCCCGGATGGGCTCGTCCCGGCTGCCGGGGAAGGTGTTGCGCCCGCTCGCCGGACGCAGCGTGCTGTCCCGGGTGGTCCGGGCTGCCCGGGACAGCGGGGTGCTCGCCGACCTGGTGGTGGCGACCAGCACCGACGCGGTGGACGACGCGGTGGCCGTCGAGTGCGAGCGGCTCGCCGTGCCGTGCCATCGGGGCCCGGTCGACGACGTGCTGAGCCGGTTCGTCGGCGCGCTCGACGCCCACCCCGGGGACGCGGTCATGCGCTTCACCGCCGACTGCCCGCTGCTCGACCCGGAGATCATCACGACGGTGGCCTCGGTCTACCAGGCGGTGCCCGGGCTCGACTACGCCAGCACCTCGATCGCCCGTACGCTGCCGCGCGGGCTCGACGTGGAGATCATCCGCGCCGAGGCGCTGCGGACGCTGGATCGGCTCGCCACCGACCACCACCGGGTGCACGTCACCTCTTACGCCTACACCCACCCGGAGCTGTTCCGGGTGCTCGGGGTTACCCTCACCCCGGACCGGTCCGGGCTGCGGCTCACGCTCGACACCGAGCAGGACTGGGCCCTGCTCCGGGCGGTCGTCGACCACTTCGGTGACGTCAGCGTGCCGCTGGCGAAGCTCGCCGACTGGCTCGACGGGCAGCCGGCGCTGCGCGCGCTCAACGCCGACGTACGCCAGAAGCGGCTGGAGGAGTCCTGAGAACCGTACGTGTCGGGCTCCGCTGCGACGCCGGCCCCCAGCGGGGCGTCGGCCACCTGGTCCGCTCCCTCGCGCTCGGCGAGGAGTTCCTCGCCCGCGGCGCCCGGGTCGAGATGTTCGGCTCGGTCGAGTCGGTCGGCTGGGCCGCCGCGCAGCTCGCGGCGCGCGACGTCCCACTGCACCCGGGTCCGCAGACCCCGGCCGAGCTGGTCGAGACGGCCCGCCGGCACCGGTTGGACGTGATGGTCCTCGACTCGTACGAGCTGGACCCGGCCGGGGCGGGCGCGCTGCGCGCCGCCGGCGTGGTCACGCTCGCGGTGGTAGACGGTGACACCCGGGGCCAGGACGCCGACCTCTACCTCGACCAGAACTTCGGCACGCGGATCGACGCCCCGGCGTCCCGGCTGCTGGCCGGCGCCGAGTACGCCCTGCTCCGCGACTCGGTGGTGGCCGCCCGGCCACCGGCCCCCCGGCAGGCCACCGAGGCGGCGCGCCCTCGGGTGTTCGCCTTCTTCGGCGGCACCGACGCGGTCGGTGCCGCCCCGGTGCTCGCCCGGCTCCTCTTCGAGACCGGGCTACCGATGGAGCTGACAGTCGTCGTCGGACGGCCGGAGATCGGCGCGGAGCTGGCCGAGGTGCCCCGGGGGCACGATCAGGTGCTGCGTCCGATCCCGCCCACCGACGCGCTACCCGCGCTGATCCAGGCGGCGGACCTGGTGGTCAGCGCCGCCGGCACCTCCACCTGGGAGCTGTGCTGCCTCGGTGCGCCCTCGGCACTGGTCTGCGTGGTCGAGAACCAGCGGGAGTCGTACCACCGGGTGGTGCGGCACGGGCTGGCCGCCGGGGTCGGCGTGCTGCCGGAGCTGACCGAGGACGCGGTGGCGGGGCAGGCGGCCCGGGCGCACGCGGGCCGGGTCCTCGCCGAGCTGCTCACCTCCCCGTCCGGGCGCGCCGAGCTCTCCGCGCGGGCCTGGTCGGTGGTGGACGGTCGCGGGCGGGGCCGGGTGGCCGAGGCCGTCCTGGCCCGCCTCGGCGCCGTACCGGCCTGAGCCGGAGCGGACTCCGCGCCACCACCACCATCCGGCCGGAGGGGCGATCGTCGCCACGGCCCGCCCACGCGACCGCACGCCGGGGCTACCTGCCCAAACGATGGCACGTCGGGCTGTCCGCTCACGCGACGGCCCGTCGGGGCTACCCGTCCCGGGGTGAACGCTCCTCGCCGCGACACCCGGCACGCCGGTCGCGGCGAGCAGCGGCGGCGGGTCAGCGCAGCGGTTCGACGGTCACCCGCGCCCGCAGCCCCGGCCGTTCGGTGAGCAGCTCCTCGACCACCGCGGCGGCCTCCGGGCTGGTGGTCAGGAAACGGATGGGACGCTTCTCGGCCGCGACGACGGCCGCGCTGCGGGCCGGCTCGGAGAGCGGAAGGTTGTAGAACGCCGGAGCGGAGTCGCCGTGGCTGCCCTGCAGGGTGGCGACGAAGAGCGTCTCCAGGTACCCCTCCCGCCGGTGGTCGCTGACCACCACCGTCACCTCGCCGGGCCGGGCCGGTGCCTGGGCGAGGGCCCGCACGGTCACGTCGGCCTGCCGGGGGCGGTCCAGCGTCCCCGACCACCAGGCCTGCGCCCAGGTGGTGCTCCGGTTGCCGAAGGGCTGCGCGAAGACGCCACCGCCGCGCAGCAGGCCGGCCACGCCCGCCGCGCCCGCCACCAGCGACAGCGCGACGGCGACCCGGGCCAGCCGCGCCGCCCGCGGGCGAGCGCCGGCCGGGGACGCGGCACGCCACGGCACGGGCCGCAGCAGCAGCACCGCCCCGAGGCCGATGAGCAGGACGACCAGCAGCAGGTGCAGGGTCTTGCCGTAGTAGTAGCGCGGATCGGTGCCGAGCGCCTGGAAGTAGATGCGGAACCCGAGCGCGAAGGCGACGGTCGCGGCGAGCGCGCCGACGTACCGACGCCAGACCGGCAACCGCAGCCCACCGGCGGCAAGCCCGGCGCCCACCACCCCGGCGAGCGCCAGGAACGCGTCGTAGCGCGGGAAGACGCCGCCGCCGGTGGCCACGTTGTCGACCTGGTCGGTGAAGAGCAGCCCCGCCACGCTCGGCAGCGGCGTGAGCACGGCGGTGACCAGCGCGACCGTCACGAGCAGCCACGGCCGGCGGCGCACCGCCCGCCGGTGCCGGACCAGCCAGGCGAGCACCAGCACCCCGACCACCGGCAGGAACATCAGGTACGCGAAGCCGATCCCGACGCAGAGCGCCCCGAGCAGGCAGAGCTGGGTGCCGGTGCGGGCGACCGGCCGGCAGACCAGCCCGATCAGGATCGCGGTCAGCGCCAGACCGAGGCTCTCCCCCGGGTAGCCGTAGACCACGAACCGGGTCAGCTCGGAGCCGAGGGCGAGGGCGGTCACCGCGCCGGCCAGGGCGAAGGCCCGGACCGGGTCCAGCAGCCGCCCGGCGATCCGGCCGGCGGCCCAGACCACCGCGAGCACCAGCAGGGCGTACGCCGCCAGCGCCCAGCCGAGGTAGTGGTCGAGGGTGCTCGCCGGCCCGCCCGGGGCGGTCGAGGAGCGCAGGAACGTGTCCAGCAGCGCGGCCGTGAGGTGGAAGCCCTGGGGGTAGTAGACCATCCCCTCCGGCGCGATCCGGGCCGCCGCGTCCGAGTGCGCGAAGAGGTAACCGCCCACCGCGCGGATGCCCTCCATGGTGGCCAGGTGCCGGCTGTTGTCCTCGCCGGTCATCGCGTACGCCAACCGGCCGGCCAGCCCGTCGGCGCGCAGGTACGGCCAGGCGAGGGCGAGCGCCGCGAACGCCGCCGCGAGCACCGGGGCCAGGTCGGCGGCCGTCGGGCGCGGCAGGCGGGGCCGGACTCCGGTGACCAGGGCGTAGCCGAGCAGCACGGTCAACGCGCTGCCCGCCACCGGCACCGGATGCAGCCCCCACGGCCAGTACGAGAAGAGCAGGCCGGCGGCGCAGATCGCGCCGAGCAGCAGCGCCGCCGCGAGCACCAGCCGGTCCAGCAGGGTCCGCCCGACCCGCAGCAGCGCGGCGGTGGTCACCAGCACCAGCGGCGGCAGCAGCCCCGCCACGTGCAGCGCGTACGCCAGCAGGGGCACGACCCAGGCGGCGAGCAGTGCGACCGCCACCACGAGCGCGCGCCGGCGGCCGGCGGGTGGCGCCGCCGTCGGCGGAACCGGCGGCGGGGTCGCCACGGCGGTGCTGGTGGAGCTGCTCGACACGGGTCGCCTCCTCCTGGCGTCGCCCGCCGGGTGGGGCGGAGGCGACTCACCGTAGGGAGGTTCCGCCGACGCTCGGCGACATCCATGTGTGCGCCAGGTGACCGGCGGGCGACAAGATGCCTGGCCTCGTACACCTGTTCCAACGGGGCAGGTAGGGTGGGTGCATGTCCGAGGTCGCCTACCAGCCGTCGATGCTGGACCTCACCGCTGCGGCGCCGTCGCTCGACCCGCTCGGCGGCCGGCTGCGCCGGCACGAGCTCTCCCGGGGCGCCTGGGTCGACCACCTCCCCGGCTGGGTCAACGGCTCGGACGCGATCTTCGACCTCCTGCTGCGGGAGGTGCCGTGGCGGGCCGAACGCCGCAGGATGTACGACAACGAGGTCGACGTGCCCCGCCTGCTCTGCTGGTACGGGCCCGACCGCCCGCTGCCGCACACCCTGCTGACCGAGGCGCGCACCGTGCTCACCCGGCACTACGCCGCGGAGCTCGGCGAGCCGTTCGTCACCGCCGGCATGTGCCTCTATCGCAGCGGTCGGGACAGCGTCGCCTGGCACGGCGACACGCACGGCCGGTCGGCGCACTCGGACACCATGGTGGCCATCGTCTCGTTCGGCTCACCGCGGTCGCTGCTGCTGCGCCCGCGCGGCGGCGGCGCCAGCCTGCGCTTCCCGCTCGGCCACGGCGACCTGGTGGTGATGGGCGGCTCCTGCCAACGCACCTGGGAGCACGCCGTGCCGAAGACCAGCCGACCGGTCGGCCCCCGGGTGAGCGTGCAGTTCCGGCCCGCCGGGGTCGCCTGAGCCACCGCCGCCGGTCGGCGCCGCCCTGCCCGAGCACCGCTCAGGCACCTGACCTCTGCTAGAAACGTCCAGGGTCGATCACGCCCCCGTCACGATGACGAACGAAGGGTGTGCTGATGACCCGACCCCTCACCGAGCCGCGTTCGCGCTGGTTCGCCTGGTCGTTGCATGGCGACGGACGCTCCGTACGCCCCGGCGACGTGGTCCACCCCGACCAACGGCTCTCCTGGCCCCGGACGTTGGGCATCGGTGTCCAGCACGTGGTGGCGATGTTCGGCGCCACCTTCACGGTGCCGCTGATCACCGGCTTTCCCCCGGCGACCACGCTCTTCTTCTCCGGGCTGGGCACCCTGCTGTTTCTGCTGATCACCGGCAACCGGCTGCCGTCGTACCTCGGCTCGTCGTTCGCCTTCATCGCGCCGGTGCTGGCGGCGAAGGCCGGCGGGGACCTCGGCCCCGCCCTCGGCGGCATCGTCGTCGCCGGTGTGGCGCTCGCGCTGGTCGGCGTCGTCGTGCAGCTCGCCGGTTCGCGGTGGATCGACGCGCTGATGCCGCCGGTGGTCACCGGCGCGATCGTCGCGTTGATCGGGCTCAACCTGGCCCCGGTCGCGTGGGACGGCGGCGGCGCCGGTACCGGGGTGAAGGCCCAGCCGCTCATCGCGGTGGTGACCCTCGCTGCCATCCTGCTCGCCACCGTGCTCTTCCGCGGCTTCCTGGCCCGGCTCTCCATCCTGCTCGGTGTCCTGGTCGGCTGGCTGCTCGCCGCCGCACTCGGCGAGCTGGATCCGACGGCGGTGACCGGGCTGCGGGAGGCCGCCTGGGTCGGGCTGCCCGACTTCCACGCGCCCAGCTTCAGCCTGCGGGCCGTGGTGCTGGTCATCCCGGTGATCCTCGTGCTGGTCGCGGAGAACGCCGGGCACGTGAAGGCGGTCGCCGCGATGACCGGCCGCAACCTCGACCGGGACATGGGCCGGGCCTTCCTGGGCGACGGGCTCGCCACCGTCCTGGCCGGTTCGGGTGGCGGCTCCGGCACCACCACGTACGCGGAGAACATCGGAGTGATGGCGGCGACCCGGGTCTACTCCACCGCCGCGTACTGGGTGGCCGGTCTGACCGCGGTGCTGCTCGGGTTGAGCCCGAAGTTCGGCGCGCTGATCCTCACCGTGCCGGCCGGGGTGCTCGGCGGCGCCACCACCGCCCTGTACGGGCTGATCGCCATCCTCGGCGCCCGGATCTGGATCGAGAACCGGGTGAACTTCCATGACCCGGTGAACCTGATGACCGCCGCGGTCGCGGTGATCGTCGGCGCGGCGAACTACACCCTCACCGCCGGCGACCTCTCCTTCAACGGCATCGCCCTCGGCACCGCCGCCGCCCTGGTGATCTACCACGGCATGCGGCTGATCGCCCGCCTGCGCGGCACCGCCGAGCAGGCCCGCTCCGCCCCCGAACCCGAACTCTGACCCCCCACTCCCTCCCCTCCCCTGCCCTGCGCTCGGTGCGCTCGGTGCGCTCGGTGCGCTCGGTGATCATGAAGTTATTGCTCGGACACGCCGGTCACGAGGGCGATAACTTCATGATCAGCCCGGGCAGGGGGAGGGAGGAAGAGGGGAGGGTGGGGTCAGTCGCGTTCTACCTGGTGGCCGATGACGGTGGGGCCGAGCATCACGGCGAAGCCGCTGCCGTCGCGGCGCGGGTCGGCGGCGGGCAGCTCGACCGGCTCGCCGTTCGCCGTGGAGCCCACCGGGCGCGGCCCGACCCAGCCGACCACCACGTCGGTCTCACCCTTGAGGAAACGCTGGGCGCGGACGCCGGCCGTCGCCCGCCCCTTCGCCGGATACGCCGCGAAGGGAGTCACCTTGACCGTGGCGCCCGTCGAGGTGACCACCATCGGCTCCCCGTGCGTCGAGTCGTCCGTGCGGACCGCGCCGAAGAAGACCACCCGGGCCTCACCGGGGAGGTTGATGCCGGCCATGCCGCCACCCCGGATGCCCTGCGGGCGGACCAGCTTCGCCGGGAAGCGCAGCAGCGACGCCTCGGAGGTGAGGAACGTCAGCGCCTCGGCGCCGTCGGTGAGCCAGGTCGCCCCGACCACCTCGTCGCCTTCACGCAGGCCGATCACCTCGAACTCGTCGGCGCGTACCGGCCACTCCGGCGCGCAGACCTTCACCGCGCCCTGCCGAGTGCCGAGCGCCAGCCCCGGTGAGCCCTCCGCGGCGGCGCCGAGCGGCGCCAGCCCCACCACGGACTCCCCCGGCTGAAGCGGCACCAGTTCGGCGGCGGACATCCCGCCGCGCAGCGAGAGCGTGCCGGCCTGCTCGGGCAGCACCGGCAGCGGCAGCACATCGATCTTGAACGCTCGGCCGGCGCTGGTGACCAGCAGCACCCGGCCACGGGCGGTGGAGGGCACGCTGGCGCGTACGACGTCGTGCTTGACCCGGCCGTGCCGGCGACGCCCCTCGGCGGTCTCCTCCGACTCGGCCGCGGTCCGGGCCACCAGCCCGGTCGCGGAGAGGATGACCTGACACGGGTCGTCGGCCACCTCCAGCGGGCCGGCCGGCGCGGAGGCGGCCAGCACCTCCTTGAGGTCGCCGTCGATCAGAGTGGTGCGACGCGCCGTGCCGAACTGCTTCAACACGGCGGCCAGCTCGTCCGAGACGAGCTTCCGGAGCACCTTCGGGTCATCGAGGATCTTCGACAACTCGGCGATCTCGGCGCGGAGCTTCTCCTGCTCCGCCTCCAGCTCCAGACGGTCGTACTTGGTGAGCCGGCGCAGCGGAGTGTCCAGGATGTAGGTGGCCTGGATCTCGGAGAGCTTGAACTTCTGCATCAGGGCGTCCTTCGCCGCCGCCGCGTCCTCGCTGGCCCGGATCAGCTTCACCACCTTGTCGATGTCGAGCAGGGCGATCAGCAGGCCGTCGACGAGGTGCAGCCGCTCCCCGCGCTTACGGCGGCGGTAGGAGCTGCGTCGGGTCACCACCTCGTAGCGGTGGGCCAGGAAGACCTCCAGCAGCGCCTTCAACCCGAGGGTCTGCGGCTGCCCGTCGACCAGCACCAGATTGTTGACGCCGAAGGACTGCTCCAGCGGGGTGAGCCGGTAGAGGTCGGCCAGGAGCGCCTGCGGATTCACCCCGACCTTGCACTCGATGACCAGGCGGGTGCCGTTCTCCCGGTCGGTGAGGTCCTTCACGTCGGCGATCCCGCTCAGCCGCTTGGTCTTGTTGACCTCGTTGGTGATCGCCGCGATGACCTTCTCCCCGCCGACGCCGTACGGCAGCTCGACCACGGTGATCGCCTGCCGGCCGCGGCTGCCCTCCAGCGGGCCGATCTCCACCTTGGCGCGCATCCGGACCACGCCGCGCCCGGTCTCGTACGCCCGGCGCACCTCGTCGAGGCCGAGCAGCAGCCCACCGGTGGGCAGGTCGGGGCCCGGTACGAACTCCATCAGCTTGTCCAGCGAGGCGTCCGGGTGGTTGATCAGCCAGCGGGCGGCCTGGACGACCTCGGCCAGGTTGTGCGGGATCATGTTGGTGGCCATGCCCACCGCGATCCCGGACGCGCCGTTGACGAGCAGGTTGGGGAAGGCGGCCGGCAGCACCGTCGGCTGGGTCAACGAGCCGTCGTAGTTCGGCTCGACGTCGACCGTCTCCTCGCCGAGCTCGCCCACGAGCAGCATCGCCTCGCGGGACATCCGCGCCTCGGTGTAGCGGGCGGCCGCGGGGCCGTCGTCCGGCGACCCGAAGTTGCCGTGCCCGTCGATCAGCGGGGCGTTGAGCGAGAAGTCCTGCGCCAGCCGCACCATGGCGTCGTAGATGGCCGCGTCGCCGTGCGGATGGTACTTACCCATCACGTCGCCGACGATCCGCGCGGACTTCACGTGCCCGCGGTCGGGGCGGTGGCCCTGCTCGTGCATGGACCAGAGGATGCGCCGGTGCACCGGCTTCAGGCCGTCGCGGGCGTCCGGCAGCGCACGGGAGTGGATGACCGAGAAGGCGTACTCCAGGTAGGAGTCCGACACCTCGGTGACCAGCGGGTTGTCGAAGACCCGCGCCCCGGCCTGGTCGAACGCGGAGAGGTCGACCTTCGTTTCCTTGCGGCGTGCCATGCTCAGCTTTCCCCTCGGGTGGACCCGGCGCTCAAAAGCTCGCTCATGCGTCGATCGCCTCGCGGTCGACCCGATCGGCGGAGTCAATCAGCCAGTTGCGACGCGGTTCGACCTTCTCCCCCATCAGCAGGTCGAGGATCCGCTCGGCGGCGTCGACGTCGTCCATGGTGATCCGGCGGACGGCGCGGGTGGCCGGGTTCATCGTGGTCTCCCAGAGCTCGTCGGCG
This sequence comes from Micromonospora musae, assembly GCF_003626635.1. Classification (GTDB taxonomy): domain Bacteria; phylum Actinomycetota; class Actinomycetes; order Mycobacteriales; family Micromonosporaceae; genus Micromonospora; species Micromonospora musae. The sequence continues at coordinate 373,980 of NZ_RAZT01000002.1, forward strand.
TCCATCTCGCCGAGGCCCTTGAAGCGCGGGATGGGTGTCACGATCTGCTTACCGGCCTTCTCCAGCCGGCCGACCGTCGCCTCCATCTCGGCCTGGGTGTAGGTGTAGACGGTCTGCGGGCTGCGACCCCTGGTCGTGATCTTGTGAAGCGGGGGCATGGCGGCGTAGAGCCGGCCCGCCTCGATCAGCGGACGCATGTAGCGGGCGAAGAGCGTGATGAGCAGCGTCCGGATGTGCGCGCCGTCGACGTCGGCGTCCGCCATGATCAGTACGCGACCGTAGCGCAGCGCCGACAGGTCGAAGGTACGGCCCGAGCCCGCACCGAGCACCTGGACAATCGCGGCGCACTCGGCATTGTCCAGCACCTGCTGGAGGTTCGCCTTCTGCACGTTGAGGATCTTGCCCCGGATCGGCAGCAGCGCCTGGTACTCCGAGGAGCGGGCCATCCGGCTCGTCCCGAGCGCGCTGTCGCCCTCGACGATGAACAGCTCACTGCGCTCGACGCCGGTGGCCCGGCAGTCCACCAGCTTCGCCGGCATGGAGGCGCCCTCCAGCGCCGTCTTGCGGCGCGCGGCGTCCTTCTGCTGCTTCTGGGTGAGCCGTACGCGGGCCGCGTCGACGATCTTCTGGAGCACCGTACGCGCCTCGGCCTTGGTCCTGCGGTCCTCGAGCCAGGACTTCAGGTGCTGCTCCACCAGTTGCTGGACGACCTTCGTGATGCCGGCGGTGGAGAGCTCGTCCTTGGTCTGCGAGGTGAACTGCGGCTCGGGGATCCGCACGTGCACCACGGCGGTCATCCCCTCCAGCACGTCGTCCAGGGTGGGCGCGTCCTCCTTGGCCCGGAGCAGGCCGCGGGTGTTGCGGGCGGCGTCGGCCAGGGTGCGCGCCAGGGCTCGCTCGAAGCCCTTGCGGTGGGTGCCGCCGTGCGCGTTGCGGATGGTGTTGGTGAAGCACTCGACGGTGCGCTCGTAGCCGGTGCCCCAGCGCAGCGCGATCTCGACCTCGGCGCGGCGCTGCACGTTGGACTGCATCACGCCGTTGGCGTCGGCGGCGTTCTCCCGGTAACTCCCCTCGCCGTTGACGAGCAGGGTGCCGGAGACCGGCCGGTCGCCGGCCGGGGCGAGGAACTCCACCATGTCGGTCAGACCGTTGGGGAAGTGGAACTTCTCCTCGGTCGGCTCGTCGGCGGTGAGGTCGCGGAGCAGGTAGCTGACGCCGGGCACCAGGAAGGCCGTGTTGCGCAGCTTCATCCGGACGGCCTCGACGTCGAGCGCCGCGCCCGTTTCGAAGTAGCGCGCGTCGTGCCACCAGCGGATCGAGGTGCCGGTGCGCTGGCTGCGCTTCATCGCGCCGACGACCTGCAGCCCCGGACCGGCCGTGAACGGGGCGTCCGGCCCGGCACCGTCGAAGATGCCGGGCACGCCGTGCCGGAACGACATCGCGTGGATCTTGCCGCCGCGGCGGACCGTGACGTCGAACCGACGGGCGAGCGCGTTGACCGCCGAGGCGCCCACGCCGTGCAGACCGCCGGAGGTCTTGTAGCCCGAGCCGCCGAACTTGCCGCCCGCGTGCAGTCGGGTGAGCACCAACTCGACGCCGGAGAGCCCGGAGCGGGCGTGCACATCGGTCGGAATGCCCCGGCCGTCGTCGTCGACCTGTACCGACCCGTCGGCGTGCAGCGTCACCTCGACGTGGCTCGCGTGACCCGCCACACCCTCGTCGGTGGAGTTGTCGAGGATCTCGTTGACGAGGTGACCCACGCCACGGCTGTCGGTGGAGCCGATATACATGCCGGGCCGCTTACGGACGGCGTCCAGCCCCTCCAGGTGGGTGAGGTCATCGGCCCCGTACAGGGTGTCAGGCTCTGCGGTCAACTCGTCGTACTCCCGGTCTCGGCGAAGTGGTGCCGCGTCCGACGTCGTCGGTCGGCCCGCGCGCCGCAGCGAGCCTAACCGGGAGATCCGACAGGACGTCGGCACCCCGCGCAGTCGGCCGCACCCGGCGGGTACGCACCCCTGCGTGGTCTCGTCCGGTCTGTCCGGATCCGGCCGTGAACTGACCGAATCCTCAGCCGGCTGCTGGCGGACTGACCGGCACAACAACCGACCCGTCGCCGACGTTCCCGGTGCTGCCCAGGGCGGTGACGTCGGGCGTGCGCGGGCCCGGACCCGCGGGGGTGGCCAGCGTCACGGCGGGGCCGCCCCACCGTGGGCGGGCTCGCGGCGCCTTCGCCAACGATCCCGTCACAGGCCATTGACGTTCGTCATGCCGGAGTGGTCTGATCGCGGCCTCGAAGAATCTTTCACGTTCGATGGACAGATGGAGGACGCCCATGTCCAGCTTCCGTCGTACCGCCCTGGTGGCCGCGCTCGCCGTCACCACGGCCGCGCTGGCGACAGCTGTCGCGTCGCCGGCTCCCGCCTCGGCCGCCTTGCCCACCGCCGCGGTGGCCGTCGGGGACAGCTTCATCAGCGGTGAGGGCGCCGGAGCGTACGCCCCGGTGGTCGACGTCAACGGCGTCGCACAGGGCTTCCCGGGCTGGACGGCACCGAACAGCAACGCGTACTTCTGCCACCGCTCGGCCAACGCCTCCCTGCACCGGGCGAACCTTCCCGGCATCCAGGCCCGCTTCAACCTGGCGTGCTCCGGCGGGCAGCCGTACGACATCGCCACGGCCTCGGCCTCGCGAACCAAGGGCCGGCAGGTCGCCGCCCAGCTCGACCAGCTCCGCGCGGTCGCCCAGACCCACGACATCGACCTCGTACTGGTCGGCCTCGGCTCGAACAACAGCACCTTCACCTTCGGCAACGTGGCCGAGAAGTGCGCCAACCGGTTCATCGCCGACGCGTGGACCGGCTGGTGGGAGTTCTGGGCCTACCTCAACGGCCCGGTCCCGCAGCAGCCGTGCAGCGACGCCGACCTGGCCACCCCGGCACAGCTCGACGCCGCGACCGCGGAGACCGTCGCGGCCGCACGGCAACTGCTGACCACCCTCGACCAGGTCGACGCGGACGGGCAGCACCGGATCGTCTTCCAGGACTACACCAACCCGCTGCCGTTCGACCTGAACGCCACCTTCCACAGCGAGGACAGCCGCGACGACACCCGGGACAAGTTCCGCGCCCTCGGCGCCGAGCGGTACGCGGCCGGCTGCCCGATCCACCGGGCCAGCCTGCTCCCCGGCCACCACTTCTCGCAGGGCCTCGGCACCCTCGTGCAATCCACCCGGGACACGCTGGCCGCCGAGTTCCCCACCGCCGACCTGGTCTACCTGAACGTCCAGCGGGCCTTCGACGGCGCCCGGCTCTGCGAGTCGGCGGCGAGCCCCACCGGCGCGCTGGCCACCCCGATCCGCCTCCAGGACAGCCCACCCAGCGGTGCTCTCGTCACCAGCCTCTCCGGCAAGGACAAGATCGCCATCCAGCGCATCGCGAACACCTGCGCCACCTACTTCCAGACCTGCCAGGAGTCGTGGCACCCGAACGCCGCCGGGCACCAGGTGCTCGGGCAGTGCCTCACCGGCGCGGCGGCCACCGTCGCACCCGCCGTCTCCTGCGTACGGGCCGGTGACGGCTCGGTAACCGTCTCCTGACCCGGGCCGACCGACCCCAGCGACCGGGACGGTGCCGGCGCTCTCATCCGCCGGCGCCGTCCCGTGGAAGTCGACCGGCCACGGCGCGGACCCGCCGAGCGGCGGTGCCACCCGCTGCCCGCGACGGGGCCGCCGGACGCTAAGGACGCAGCGCGGCACCGAGCACGTGCGGGGCGGCGGGGCCCGGCACCGTGGAGGCCGGAAAGCGGAACCGGTCCAGCTCGGTCACGGTGAAGCCAGCGGCGTCGATCGCCGCCAGCGTGTCCCGGCCGGTGTGGCAGCCGCCGCAGAGCAGCGGCCAGCAGGTCGCGTCGACCACCCGCTGGGCCCGACGCAGGCCGGACGACCGCGACCGGACATGCTCGTAGAACCGCAGCTGCCCGCCGGGACGAACCACCCGGTGCGCCTCACGCAGCGCGTCGGCCTGGTCGGCGACCGAGCAGAGGACCAGGGACACCACCAGGGCGTCGGCCGCCGCGTCCGCCACCGGCAGCGCCTCGGCCAGCCCCTCGGTGACCGTCACCGGCACCGGCGCACCGGCCGCCGCCACCCGGGCCGCGGCTCGCAACCGGGCCTCGGGTTCGACGGCCAGCACGCTGGTCACCGTCGGCGGATAGTGGGCGAAGTTGCGTCCGTTGCCCGCGCCGACCTCGACCACCACGCCGTGCAGGCCGGCCACCAGCCGACGCCGGTGCCCCGCCCCGCCGGCCCGATCCATGGCGACGCTGGCCCGCTCGAAGACGCGGGCGAAGAGCGGATGCGAAACTCGCCTGCCGGTCGTCACCTCTCGGAGGGTAGGCGAGACGGTCGAGCGCCGGCCGCCTACGCGGCGGCGGGACCGCCGGGTCACTCCTCCGGTTCGATCGGCACCATCTCGCCGTCACGCTCCACCCGGATCTCCCCGTGGTCGCGCCGCGGCGGCACCTCGGCGATGTTCCGGTTGGGATCGTTGCCCGGGTGCATCAGCACCGCGTCGGTGTCGGGAGTCTTCTCCCGGCTCTCGTCCGGCTGCGTCATCGCACTCGCCCCCTCCCTGTCGATCCTTGCCCTTACCCCCGCAGCCCTCGACGACTCCTCCGGCCGGGATCGGCAGGCCCCTCCGGCGTCCGTGTTCCACGACGTCCCGTCCGTCCCCCGCCGGAGGTCTCGCCCCGGCAGCACCGGGGTTAGCCGCCGGGGCCTCGGGTAAGCCGCCACGCCCGACACGGCGGAAGGGGATCAGATGTCGGAACGGCACAGTGCGCTGCGCTCGATGCACGATTTGGGCCTGGCGGCCTGGTTCGGGGGGTCCCTGATGGGTGCCTTCGGCGTCAACGGCGCAGCAGGAAAAATCAAGGATGCGACGCAGCGGCTCCCAGTGGCCTCGGCGGGCTGGTCCAGGTGGACCCCGGTCAACGCCGCGGCGATCGGCGCACACCTCGCCGGTGCGGTCGGTGAACTGGTGACGGAGAGCCCAAGGGTGGCCGCCCAGGCGGGAGTGGCCCGGGCCACTGTCGTCAAGACCGGGCTCACGCTGGGCGCGCTCGCCGTCACCGGATACAGCCGACTGCTCGGAATGCGGTTGCAGCGGGCCGGCAACCCGCCGGTCGACGGCGTCACCGAGCCGAACCACCAGACTCCGGTGCAGGTCGCCGCCAGCCAACGCCAGATGAAGATGCTCCAGTGGGCGGTCCCGGCGCTGACCGGGGCGTTGGTGGTGGTCACCGCCTACATGAGCGAGCAGCAGAAGCCGGTCCAGGTGTGGCGCGGGGTGCTGAACCGCGCCGGCGGAATGATGAGCGCCCCGAAGGGCATGGCCAAGGTCGCGGTCGTGGGCAAGCTGACCGGGATGAAACGGCCGTCCGGGATGAACCGGCAGATGGCGATGAACAGGCTGATGGGGATGAAGCGCCCCGCCGCGCTGGGCAGGCTCGCCGGCCTGGGCCCGATCAAGCGGCCGATGGCGATGTCCGGACGCTGAGCGCCGGCCACACCGAGCTTCCGTCCGCCGGTCCGGCGGTGTCCGCCACACGAGGGACGCCGCCGGACCGGCTTGCGTCCGGGACGGACCCCGTCGGGTACGGCGCATGACCTGCCCGATGACGGGCATTCAACGCCGGTACCGGTGGACGAGCAGCGAGGTGGACATGACGGCGGACCAGGGACGCGACGATGGTCAGGCCCCGCGCGACCCCGAGGCCACGGTGCCGTGGGGCACCCGGGACATCTACGACACGGAGCCACCCTGGGGGGTGGGCGAGGACGATCCGATGGACGAGGGCAGCGAGGAGACCGCCGTCCCACCCGGGCGACGCGGCGAGCGCCGGGCCGGTGCGCCGTCCGGCCCCTCCGGACCCGCGGGGCGGCACGGCTTCGGCTCGGTCGAACCGACCCGGACGCCGATGGCCGGCCCGGGTGCGCCGCCCGACCCGGCGCCCAGCGGCCGGACCTTCCCCGACGACGCGGACATCGACGAGCGGGCGCAGGACGCCTTCCGCAGCAGGGGTCGGCGTTCCGCCTGACCGGCCGGCTCGCCCACGCTGATGGTGTCGGCGGGCGGATCGGAGCAGGGCGCCGCGTCGTACCGGAGCTGCCGGACTCGCGGGTCAGACGACGGCGCCCGCCGGAGCGGGACGACCGTGCCCGGCGTCGGCCAGCAGCTCGGTCAACCGCTCCGCGTCGCGCTGCGCCTGCCCCGCACAGCAGTTGTTGAACAGCACGTGCAGCTCGGTGCACTCCCCGGCCAGCTCGCCCAGCAGGTCCGACCAGTGGCGCAGTTCCCGCTCGCCGTACGCGTAGCGGAACTTCTCCCGCTTGTCGCCGGTCGCCCAGTCGTCGCTGTGCCCGTGGAACCGCAACATCGCCGGCTCGGCGGTGGCGATCAGAACCGGCGGAACCGAGGACGGGTGGCCCTGCGGCATGTCGACGCAGACGAGGCTGAGCTCGTGCGTACGCAGGAAGTCCACCGTGTCCAGCGCGGCCCGTCCGTCGAACCAGGAGCCGTGCCGCAGCTCCACGCCGACCCGCAGCGGGTGGCACCGCCGCGCCAGCTCCGCGATCCGTCGCTCGGCGGCGGCACCCCGGGCCAGCCACGGCGGTAACTGGAGCAGCACCGCGCCGAGCTTGCCGGCCGCCGCGATCGGGTCCAGCGCCGCGCGGAACCGGGCCCACAGCTCGTCGTACGCCCCGGCGGAGAGGTCCCGCCGGCGCACCCGGTCGGAAGTTCCGGCGGGGCGCAGATCGCGGGGCAGCGCGGCGACCGGAGTGGGATGACCGGTGAAGAGGCTGAACGCCTTGACGTCGAAGGTGAACTGGTCCGGCGTCGCGTCGACCCAGCCCTGCGTGGTCTCCGGCGCGGGCACCGCGTAGTAGGAGGTGTCGACCTCGACGAGGGGGAAGTGCCGCGCGTACCAGCCGAGCCGCCCGGCCGGCGTGTTCGCCGAGCGCGGGTACCAGCCGGAAGCCAGCAGCTCCCGGTCGGCCCAGGACGACGTGCCCACCCGAATTCCACCCATGTCATTCGGATACCCGTACGTCGACGTACGCAACCTCGGAAAGTGTCGGTACCCGCTCCTACGCTGTCCACGGCCGTGGTCTGACCGCCGGCGGGCGGCGCGATGTGACGTCTCGCCGACGCGCGGCGCTGAGGGACACGAGATGATCCCAGACCGGTTGGACCGCAAGACCGCCGAACGGCTGCTCGACGACCCCGTCGGCGTCACGCACACCGGCGGTCATCCCGTCGCGCCTCTCCTGTTGGCCGCGCGTGCCGCGCCGCAGTCACGGGAGTTCGACGGTGAGAAGGCCGCCCTGGTGGCGTTCCGCCACGCGTCGGCCCGCGCCGCGGGAGAGCGTTCCGACGTGGACCCGCCGCCGGTGCGCGCCGTCTCCGGTCGTGGCCTCGGCCGCCTCGGGGTGCGGGCGGGACTCGCCGTGCTCGTCCTCGCCACCACCGGCGGCGTGGCGATGGCCGCAACCGGCTCCCTGCCGGGAATGCGGCCGGCACCGCCGATCACCGTCCCGGCGTCGCCGGCCCCGACCACGACCGCGTCCCCACCGGAGCGCAGCACCGGGTCGGTGTCGTCGACGGAGCCCGGCAGCACAGAACGACCCGACTCCGGGAGCGTCCTGCCTGACCTCTGCCGGGCGTACCGCGCCGACCACGGCCCGGGGCACGCGCTCTCCGGCCCCGACCTCGCCACCCTCGTCAGGGCCGCCGGCGGCCGGTCCCGGGTGCCCGGCTACTGCGATCGGGTGCTCGCCGACGACGACCGGCGCGCCACCTCTCCCCCGGGTCACGGAAAGCCCTCGTCCCCGCCGGACGCCAGGCCGGACAAACCGCCGACCGCCCCGCCCGGCCGTGCGACCGGCCAGGGCGACCGAACCCGGCCGGCCGATGTCGGGGAGCACGCGGCCACGCGCCAGACGACCCACTAGCTACGGCCGCCCGACTCGACGTCAACGGAGCATCGTCCCGCCCTAGGTATGAGGTGGCTCGGTGTGTAGTGCCGCTGAGCGTGGCCAGGCGAGGAATCGCGCGTGCAGGACCCCCGATGGGGTGTGCGGAAGGTCTTCACATGCCTGCAGCAGATACGCCGACAGGTGCAGCATCCGCGATATCCGCGCGCCGGTGAACTCCGCCACGAGTTGCCGCTTGCGCGTTCGACACGGCCACGGCACGCCGCATCGCGCACATATCCACTGCGGCGGTACCGGCTGATGCACCGACACGCCCCCACCACCCTCTCCGGCTAGTCGAGGGGGAAGGGGCCACCGCTGGCACCCGATCCGACCACTACCCGAGGCCGGCAGCCCCTACCCCTGGCACCCACCAGCCCGGCGATCAAACGCAAGCGAAGACCGCCCTGCTGGTCACCGCCGATCCGGTCGCCGCCGAGGAGATCTCAGCCGGGTACGAGATAGCCGCGCCGCTGCGCTGACGCCCCACCACCGCACGGATCGCGGTTGCCGGGGCGTACGGTCAACGCAACCGGGGGCGACGCGTCCGCAGCGACGAGGCGTGGTCGCGTCCGTACCCGTCGGAGTGTCCCCAGCGGCCCGGGATGTCCAGCAGCTCGATCCGCCCGAAGCCCGGCGGCAGCGCAGGGCTGACCAGCAGGTTGTCCCCGCTCGGCCGGAGCCCGAGCAGGGCGCCGAGCAGCATCAGCAAGCCGCCGGAGGACCACGCCTGGGGACGCCCGGCAGCCGGCAGCTGGACCGGGTACTTCGTCACCTCGCGCTCGTAGCCGGCGATCAGCTCGGGCACCGAGCCGCCGAGCATGCACGCCATGTCGAAGATGCCCGACGCGATCCGGGCGGCCTCCCCGTCGCGGTGGTAACGACGCAGCCCGGCCACGATCAGCGAGTTGTCCGACGGCCAGACCGCGCCCAGGTGCGAGCCGACGGGGTTGTACCGGCGCTGCCCGGTGGCGAGCGTACGCACGCCCCAGCCGGAGAAGAGCGCGGGACCGACCAGGTGGGCGGCGACCGCGGCGGCCCGCTCGTCCTCCACGATGCCGCTCCACAGCAGGTGCCCGATGTTCGACGAGAGCGCGTCCACCGGGGTGCCGTCCGGCTCCAGGGCCAGCGCGTAGTACTCCCGTTCCGGCAGCCAGAAGTCGCGGTTGAACCGCTGCTTCAGCTCTGCCGCCTCCCGTTCCAGCCGGTCGGCGTACTCCGGGTCGCCCCAGAACTCCCGGGCCAGCCGGGCGCCGCGCCGCTTGGCGTCGTACGCGTAACCCTGCAGCTCGCAGGTCGCCCGGGGAAGGTCCGGCAGCCGCCCGTCGGCGTACGTGATCGCCTCCGGCGAGTTCTTCCAGCCCTGGTTGACCCACCCCTTGTCGGGGTTGCGCGTCAGGTAGCGCAGGTAGCCGTCACCGGTCAGGTCGCCGTACTCGTCGATCCAGTCCAGCGCCATCCGGGTCGGATGTCGCAGGTCCCGGACGAGGTCGGCATCGCCCGTCCACCGCTCGTACTCGTCGACCAGGATGACGAAGAGCGGTGTGGTGTCCGCCGCGCCGTAGTAGAGGGCGGTCGGTTCGTCGCCGAACGCGGCCGCCTCGCCGTAGCGCAGCTCGGCCACGATCTTCCCCGGCTCCTCGTCGTGCTCGTCGTCGAGCCGGTCCCCCTGCAGCGTGGCGAGGGTTCTCAGCGTGGCCCGGGCCAGTTCGGGAGTGAACGCCATGGTCTGCAGGCCGGTGATGATCGCGTCCCGTCCGTAGAGCGCCATGCCCCACGGCACGCCGCCCACCGGCACCGCCCCCGACTTGGTCAACGGGACGTAGCGCAACGAGGCCAGGTCGACGAGGCACTGCTGGTACGTCGCCGTCAGCTCCGTCCGCTCGGCATTCAGCAGCGGCGCCCGCTCGATCCACTCCTGGAGGTCCTCGCGCATGCCGCGGCGGACGTGGTCCCGGTGCTCCTCCAGCCCGGCCCGCAGATCCCGCCCGCCCGCCCCCTCGATGAGGGTGGCGACGTGCAGGTCCGTGACCCACTCGCCCTCCGGCTCGATCCGGATCCGAAACGTCAGTCCGCCCTCGTCCACCTCCACCGGGGCGGTGCTGGTCACGATCGTCTGGCGGACGAACCGTTCGCGGGCGTAGCGCAGCCGCAGCTGACGCCGCTCCGAGTCGGCGACGACGGAGACCCTCCGCGGGCGCGGCTGCTGGATCTCCGCGGTGTCGGCGAAGTCGGCGGCGACGTCCAGCCGTACGGTGAACTCGGCCGGCTCGGCGGAGTGGTTGAGCACGAGGATGCGCTCGTTGAAGGAGTCGTCGATGGAGCGGTGCCGGATCAGCGAGACGTCCGCGTCGACGTAGTGGCTCGCCGCCCCGGGCACGAGAACGAACCGGGTCTCGAAGTAGGTCATGTCGTCGCGGGAGAGGCTGTTGAGCCGCTCGCCGTCGACCTTGAGCACCCAGTGGGAGAGGAACCGGGTGTCGAAGGAGAAGTAGCCGATGGGGGCGTGCGGGTCGATGACGATGTCGCCCTGCGCGTCGCTGATGGCGAAGGCGTTCCCCGACATCACGTACACCCGCTCCTGCCTCACCCGCGCGCCTCCCGTCCGGCGGCCGACTCGGCCGCCAACTGCCGGGCGGCCTCACGGGGATGGCGGGCGTCCCCCGGTCCGGGGAAGACGCGGCGGAGCACCACGAACAGCCGCATGTCGCCCTGCACGGTGAGGTCGTTGCGCAGCATCGCCGCGGAGGCCCGCAGCTCCCCGGCGGCGAGCCGGTCGAAGACCGACCGGTGCGCGCGTACGACCAGGTCGGCGTCGTCGGCCGAGCGGCTCACCTCGATGCGCTGGTCGGCGACGGTGAGGTACCAGTGTTCGGTCCAGCCGTCCTGGTACGCGTCGAGCCGGAGCGTCCCGGTCATCGTGTCCGGTATCCCGGGACGTCGCTCGGGCGTCAGCGTCCGCAGGTGCTCCGCCGCCGTCGTGCCCATCGGTGGCCTCCCCTCGTCCGGTCACCTTCCCGCCGGTCCGGGTGAGCCGGGTTCACCCGCTGCGGGTGAATACGCGGTCGCGGGGTGGGCGAAGGGGACGAACGGCACCCGCCCCGGGGGCCGGTCAGCCGGCCTCGATCAGCCCACGGAGGTAGGCGGCCTGCCCGACGTGCTGAAGGTCGTCGTCGATCACGCTGACCAGCCGGACCCCGAGCGTCACCGGCGGGTCCCACGAGGTGTCGACCACCCGGTCCAGGTCGTCGGCGTGCAGCCCGGCCAGGAACCGTCGGGTGCGGGCGTGCACCGCGTCGTAGTAGTCGAGCAGCGCCCGCGCGTTCTCCGGCCGGACCGCGGCGACCTGCTCGGGGGTGTGGCCGTACCCGGTGTCGCTCGGGTCGGCGTCGGCCAGGCCGAAGCGGCCGGCCCAGTCGCCGGTCACCCAGATCTGCTCGGTGCCGATCACGTCGGCCAGGTGGTCGTCCTGGATCCGGGTCAGGTGCCAGACCAGCCAGCCCACGGAGTTGGCGCCCCGCCGGGGCGCCTGGTGCAGCTGCTCCGGGCCGAGGCCGTCGACCGCCCCGCGGACCAGGTCGGGCAGCCGGTCGTACGCCTCGATCAGCAGGTCACTCGCGTCCACGCCGTACGCCTCCCCGGATAGGCTCCGTTTCCTGGTACCGCCGGCCACCCCCGGCCAAACCTGCCGGATACCGTGATCATGTGGTCGCCGCGCTGGAGCTCTACCTGGACACCGACGCCACCCGGCGGATCCGGGTGCTCTGGGACGCGCTGGAGTCCGAGGGTGTGCAGAGCATGCGGTCCCTGCTGGAGCAGCGCCACCGCCCGCACCTCTCGCTCGCGGTGGCGCCCCGGTTCGATCCGGAGCTGGTCGCCGCGGCGCTGCGCGGCACGGTGGTCGCCGCGCCGCTGCGGCTGTCGTTCGAGCACGTCGGGCAGTTCGTCGGCCGGGTGCTCTGGCTCGGACCGACGCCCACCGCCGAGCTGCTCGCGCATCACCGCCGGGTGTACGACCGGCTCGCCGCGGCCGGCGTCGGCCTGGTGGAGCACTACCAGCCGGGGCGCTGGGTGCCGCACTGCACCTTGTCGATGCGGGTGCCGAACGCGCTGATGGCCGCCGCGGTGCGGCGCTGCCTGGAGATGTTGCCGCTGGAGGCGACGGTCGTCGGCGCGGCGCTCACCGACCATGCGCGCGGCATCTCCTGCCCGCTGCCCTGAGGACCCGGGCCCGCTCGGTGGACCCGGGCGCGGAGCTGTCGGGCTCTCGGCCGGGGGCGCGGTTCGGGCCGACACGAGTCGGGTAATGGGAAACCGCGTGTGCGGACGCTCCCCGGCATGGGATCGTTCGAGTGAGCCGTGTCACAGGCCGGCGGCGGGCCGCGAGGGGGCGGGATCCGTTCACCTGCCACCCACCGGTCGGTGGGCTCCGAGGGGTCACGGCTGCAAGAGAGAGGCATCGCCATGCAGGCTCAACGCAGCGCGCCACCCGTTGAACGGAGCCAGACCAGCGAAGACGCACAGGTCGCCGGCACCACCGGACCCTCCACCCCCCTCTCGATCTGGGCCGCCGCCGCCCTGCTCGGTCGCATCGGTACGGACGAGGACGACGTCGAGGACGAGCGGCACATCCTGCGCGGCTTCGAGTAGCCGCCGGAGCAGGCCGGACGCGGATCTCGGATCGTCACCGCGGGGTCTGCCGATGGCCCGCGCTCGGATCACAGCCAGCCGCGTCGCTTGAAGATCAGGTAGAGGGTGCCGCAGACGAGCGCCATCAGCGCGATCGCGAAGAGGTAGCCGAACCGCCAGCGCAGCTCCGGCATGTGTACGAAGTTCATGCCGTAGACCGTGCCGATCAGGGTGGGGGCGAAGAGGATGGCCGCCCACGAGGAGACCTTCTTCAGCTCCTCGTTCTGCGCGTAGCTGGCCGCCGTGAGGCTGCGCATCTCCTCGTTCTGCTGCTGCGAGACGAGGGTGGCGTTGACGGTGAGGATGTTCTGCAGCAGGTGCCGGAAGCTGTCCACCCGCTCCACCACCTGGGTGAGGTGGTCGTTGACGTCCCGTAGGTAACGCTGCAGCTCCTCGTCGGTGCCGTACTTGCCGGAGCCGGCCTCGAGCGCGTTCAGCACGCCGAGCAGCGGCCGGGCGGCCCGCTGGAACTGGATCACCTCCCGGCTCAACTCGTAGATGCGGCGGCTCGCGTTCGGGTCGCCGCCGAAGACCTCCGTCTCGATCTCGTCGATGTCGTGCTCCAACCCCGCGACCACCGGCGCGTACCCGTCGACGACCTGGTCGAGGATCGCGTAGAGCACCGCCTGCGGACCCCGGGCCAGCATCTCCGGTTCGCTCTCCATCCGGCGACGGACAGCAGCCAGGTCGGGCGCCTCGCCGTGCCGGACGGTGATGACGAAGCCGGGGCCGATGAAGAGGTGCACCTCGCTGAACTCGACCACTTCGCGCACGTCCACGTAGCGCGCGGCGCGCAGCACGACGAAGAGGGTCTCCCCGTACCGTTCGAGCTTGGGGCGCTGGTGGGCGTTGATCGCGTCCTCCACCGCCAGGTCGTGCAGCCGGAACTCCTGGGCGAGGGAGAGGATCTGCTCGCGGCCGGGCCGGTAGAGCCCGATCCAGGCCATTCCGTCGTCCAGCTCCTGCAGGCAGCGGTACGTGTCGGCGAGGGTGGGCGGGGAGGCGTGCCGGCGCCCCTGGGCGTAGACGGCGCTGTCGATCAGGCCACCGGGCCCCGAGGCCGAACCCTGCGGCCACCATCCGCCCACAGGGTGCTCATGTTCATGCTCGTGCTCGTCGAGGCGGCGCCCGAAGCCGCTCTCCTCCTGCGGAAGGTGACCGTCGCCGACCATGCCCACCTCCCCGGGTTGCGCCGGCGGAGGCTGCGGACGTCCCCACCCCTGCACGCCGAGCGAGCCGCGCTGCTTTCCCCTCGTCGGCGTGGGAAAACCCGCCCGGTTCGCGCGGCGCGTTAGCCTTCTCACTTCACGGTGCGAAAGTTTGCCGAAGCTGAAATATCTTCCCTAGGTTGTCCGGGTGACCGTCCACGCCGCCTCCCCGACCGTCGGACTGCGCGACCGCAAGAAGCAGCAGACCCGCGACGCGCTGGCCACCGCCGCGCTGCGCCTGGTCGCCGAACGCGGGCTCGAACACGTCACGGTGGAGGAGATCAGCGCGGCGGCGGACGTCTCCTCCCGGACGTTCTTCAACTACTTCCCCTGCAAGGACGACGCCCTCGTCGCGGACCACTCCGTCGACAGCGCCCGCTTCCTGACCCGGCTGGCCCAGGTGCCGCCGGAGGTGCCCGCCCTCCCCGCCGTGCGTACGGCCCTCGGCGAGATGATCGACCGGATGCAGGCCGACCGGGAGCGCTGGCTGCTGCGGATGGTGGTCATCGAGCGGAATCCCGCCCTGCTGCCGCGTCTGGTCGCCGCCGGTGTCGAGACCGAGCGCACGATGACCGAACTGATCGCCGAGCGCGTCGGCGTACCTCCTGATCATCATTTCCCGGCGCTGCTCGCGGCCGTGAGCGGCGCCGCCCTCCGGGCGGCCATGCTCCGCTGGTCCGCCGGCGACGGCGTGCGCCCGCTCTCCGAGCTCGTCGACGACGCGTTCGAGGCGCTCGCCGCCGGCCTGCCGGATCCGCCGCCGGCACCCTGACCTCCCACCCTTCCGTACCGACGAGTTAAAGGAACCCGATGTCCGCACCCACCGCGCCACTCGACGCGGTCGACGCCGCCCCGGCACGCATGTCCCCCCGGGAGGTCCTCCAGGCCCTCTCCGGGCTGATGGTCGGCATGTTCGTGTCGATCCTCGCGTCCACGGTCGTCGCGAACGCGCTGCCGCGCATCATCGCCGACCTGCACGGCAGCCAGACGGTCTACACCTGGATCGTCACCACCGAACTCCTGGCCATGACGGCGACCGTGCCGCTCTGGGGCAAGATGGCCGACCTCTACAGCAAGAAGCTGCTCATCCAGTCGTCCCTGGCACTGTTCGTGGCCGGTTCGCTGATCGCCGGCTTCACCCCGAACGTCGAGGTCCTGCTGGTCAGCCGGATCGTCCAGGGCATCGGGGCGGGCGGCATGACCGCGCTGGCCACGATCGTCATGGCCGCGATGATCCCGCCGCGGGAGCTCGGCCGCTACGCCGGCATCTTCGGCGCCGTCTTCGGCGTCGGCACCATCGCCGGACCGCTGATCGGCGGCGTCCTGGTCGACACGTCCTGGCTCGGTTGGCGCTGGTGCTTCCTGATCGGCGTCCCGTTCAGCCTGCTCTCGATCTTCCTGCTCCAGCGGACGCTGCACCTGCCGGTCACCCGGCGCAAGGTACGCATCGACTGGCTCGGCGCGCTGCTGATCACGACAGGTGTCTCGCTGCTGCTGATCTGGTCGTCCCTGGCGGGCAACAAGTTCGACTGGGCGTCCGGTTGGTCGGCCCTGATGGTCGCCGGCGGCGTCGTCCTGCTGGCCGTGGCGATCTTCGTGGAGTCCCGGGCCGCCGAGCCGATCATTCCGCTGAAGATCTTCCGGAGCCGGACGGTCTCGCTGGCCACGACCGCCAGCGTCCTCGTCGGCGTGGCCATGTTCGGCGGCACGGTCTTCCTGTCGCAGTACTTCCAGATCTCGCTCGGCAAGACGCCGACCGTCGCCGGCCTGATGAGCCTCCCGATGATCTTCGGCCTGCTGGTCTCCTCGACCGTCGCCGGCCAGCTCATCACCAAGTACGGCCGCTGGAAGATGTACCTCGTCGCCGGCGGAGCGATCATGACCGCCGGCATGATCCTGCTCGGCACCATCGACGCGCAGACCAGCGTGGTCGTCCTGTCGATCTACATGGCCGTGCTCGGCATCGGCGTCGGCATGCTCATGCAGAACCTGGTGCTGGCCGCCCAGAACGACGTACCGGCCCAGGAGCTCGGCGCGGCCACCTCCGTGCTGACGTTCTTCCGCAGCATGGGCGGCGCCATCGGGGTCAGCGCGCTCGGCGCCGTACTCGCCAGCCGGATCACGACCCTGACGGCCGAGAAGCTCGGACCGGCCGCGGCCGGCGGTGGCTCGACCAACGAGGTCCCCGACCTCACCAAACTGCCCGAGCCGGTGCTGCGGATCGTGCAGGACGTCTACGGCATCGCCACCGCCGACCTGTTTTTGATCGGCGCGCCACTGGCGCTGCTCGCAATGATCGTGGTTCTCTTCATCAAGGAGAAGCCACTGCACACCCTCAGCGGTGAGGAGCGGCGGGCGCAGGAGGAGGCTGCCCAGGCGGCCTCCCTGTCCCACTGACGAACCCCCACCGGGACGGGGTCCCGCGGCGCCGGCACCGCGCCGCGGGACCCTCCGTCGTTTCCGGGCCGCACGCCTCGAACCGGCGGCGCTCACGCCCCGGCGGGCGGGCGGGCGGGGCGAAACGTGGAGCAGCGCAGGCGGGTCGGCGCCGCTCAGGCCGGGGCCGCTCAGCTCAGGCCGGGGCCGCGAAGGCGCTCAGGGTGACGATCGTGCCGGTGCCGGACGTGTCGATGGTGACGTCCGTGCAGAGGCGCTGCACCAGCCAGAGCCCGCGGCCGCCGAGCGTCTGCGGAGACGGCAGACGGGGCGAGACGTCCGCGGGAATACCGAGCCCATGATCACGTACGGTGACCATGACGGTGCCCAGGCCGGCCGTGACGGTGACGTCGGCGCTGCCCCCACCGTGCTGGATCGCGTTGATCACTACTTCGTTGACGGCGATGGTGAACTGCTCCGCACGGTCGAGATCCAGGCCGGCGTCGAGCGCCGCGCCGGTCACCCGGTGCCGAACGGCGGCGACGCCGGGCGCCGTGACACCGCGTACCGTCGCCGCGGCCGGACCGGAATCCGGCTGGTCGGCTGATGTCACATCCACAACGACCTCACCGCCGGAGCCTAACCACCACCGGCGATCTTCGCCCGAGACGTCTCGATGCCGGTGACTCACTATAAAGTCAGCACGTTCACCGAGTCCGGGAGGCGAGAGGAGGAGGGCGTGGCACCGTCGATCCCCAACCGTCGCGAGGCCGACGCCGTCACCGTGATCGCGCGCGGCGAGATCGATCTCGCCACCGCCGACGAGCTGCAGCGCGAGATCGAGGCGGCCGTCGCCGGTCCCGCCTCGGCGGTCACCGTCGACCTCGGCGAGGTGACCTTCCTCGACTCGGCCGGCATCAACGCCCTGCTCACCGGGCGGCGGATCGCCGACGATCACCGCAAGCCGTACCACGTCACGAACGCGCGGGGCATGGTCCGGCAACTCCTGCGGCTGACCGGGGTCTGGGACCACCTCTCCACCCCGGCGGGCGGGTAGTCGCGTTGCGGCGGCAGGGGCCACCGCGGCCGGCGGGCGCCGACGCCCGGGCGAGGATGCGACGGTGATGAGCGGCGACACCTCGCGGGCCGGCAGCGAGGAGAAGCTCCGGCGGTTGCAGGCGGTGACCGACGCCGCGCTCTCCCAGCTCGGCGTGGAGGACCTGCTCGACGAGCTGCTGGTACGCACCCGCGACCTGCTGCAGGCCGACACGGCCGCGATCCTGCTCGTCGACGCCGGCGGCACGGAGCTGGTCGCCACCGCCGCCAGCGGCCTGGAGGAGGAGGTCCGCCAGGGCGTACGGCTGCCCATCGGTCGCGGATTCGCCGGTTCGGTGGCGGCCCGCGGCGAGCCGGTCATGATCGAACACGTCGACCACACCAACGTCATCAACCCGATCCTGCTCACCCGGGGCGTCGCCTCCGTCCTGGGCGTGCCGATGCTCAACGGCTCCCAGGTCATCGGCGTACTGCACGTCGGCACCCTGACCCCGCGGCGGTTCGCCGCGGACGACGTCGAGCTGCTGCGCCTGGTGGCCGACCGGGCCAGCCTGGCCACTCAGGCCCGGCTGTCGCGGCTCGACCGGGCCGCCGCGGTGGCCCTGCAACGCAGCCTGCTGCCCGCCCGGCCGCAGGCCGTCCCCGGGCTCGACGTCGCCGCCCGCTACGTGCCCGGCAGCGCCACCGGAGTCGGCGGCGACTGGTACGACCTCTTCGCACTCCCGTCCGGGCACATCGGGATCGCCATCGGCGACGTCGCCGGCAACGGCCTGCGCGCGGCCGTCGTCATGGGACGCATCCGCAGCGCGCTGCGGGCGTACGCGCTGGAGACCGAGGATCCGGCCGAGGTGCTCACCCGCCTCGACCGTAAGGTGCAGCTCTTCGAGCCGGGGGCGATGGCCACCGCGCTCTACGCCGTCCTGGACCCCACCCTGGAGACTGTCACCGTCTCCAGCGCCGGGCACCTGCCCCCACTCGTCGCCGAGCCGGGCGAGGGCACCCGGCTCGTGCCGATCGAACCGGACCTTCCGCTCGGCGCCTACCCCGGAGCCTCCCGGCACGCCGCCCGCACCGAGCTGGCGCCCGCCGGCTGCCTCTTCCTCTACACCGACGGACTCATCGAACGGCGTGACCGCCACCTCGACGTGGGGATCGATCTGCTGCTGCGGTCGCTGACCTGTCAACCGGCCGACGCGATGTGCACCACCGCGATGGCCGCGATGCTCTCCGAGAGGGAGGCCACCGACGACGTCGCGGTCCTCGCCGTACGGCGTACCGACGGCTGACCGGCGACGCCGGTCCCGCCCGCGCGGCGGCGGTAGGCCGCCCCACGGTTTGCCGCCCCCGGCACGCGGGTAGACGCCGCTGTCCGTTCCAGAGAAGGGCGGCGAACGTGCAGAACAACGAGTTCATCGACTCCGTGGCGATGCGGCTACGGACCTCGTCCGAGCAGGCGACCGCGATCACGCGGGCCACTCTGACCACGCTGGCCGAGCGGATCGAGAGCGGCGAGGCAAAGGATCTCGCCGCCCTACTGCCCGAGGAGCTCCAGGGGTACGCCCACGGGCCCGCCGGCGAAACCGGCCGTTTCAGCTTCGACTCGTTCGTCAACCAGGTGAGCGGGCGGGCCGAGGTGGACGGCTCGACGGCTCGGGACGGCGTACGGGCGGTCTTCGACACGCTGCGCGAGGCGATCCCGCCGGGGGCGTACGACGACGTCATCACCCAGTTGCCGGCGGACTTCTGGCAGCTCACCGACTCCGCCGGCCGGTACGACGGCCGACGCGGAAGCTGACCGGGGAGCCGGACGAGAAGACATCGATTGATGCGAAGCTGGCTATCCGGCGAGCGGCTCGATAGCGTGCCGGTAACGCTCGGGTAATGAAGGTGTCACTCAGGATGATGACGACCAGCGCCGATCCCCACCTCGTCCGGCGGGCCGCCCAGGGTGACCGGGCGGCGGCCGCGACCCTGCTCGCCGACGTCCGGCCCGGAGTGATCCGTTACTGCCGTGCGCGGCTCGGCCGCACCGACGACACATACGCGCCGGCCGACGCCTGCGCCGATGAGATCTGCCTCGCCGTGCTGCGGGCCCTGCCCCGGCTCGGACCGGGCGTGCCGTTCCCCGCGTTCGTCCACGGGATCGCGCTGCGGCTGGTGACCGACGCGCAGCCGACGTCGCACGGTTGTGTCGCCGAGCCGCCGGCCGACGGGTCACCGCACCGGACCGTCGTCGCCGATCTGGTCCGCCGGCTCTCCGGGCTGCTCGGCCTGCTCTCCGAGGCGCAGCGGGAGATCCTCGTCCTGCGGGTGGCGGTCGGACTCACGGCCGAACAGGTCGGCACGGCCCTCGGCATCTCCGCGGCCGCCGTACGGATCGGCCAGTCGCGCGCGCTGGCCCGACTCCGCACCCTGCCGGGGAACGCACTCGGTGAGGTCGCCGCGTGACGTGTTCGCCACGGGGCGGTCGCGGCGCGAAAGGATCCGGCCCGGACGCCGGGCTCGCGGCGTGACCGAGCCGAACCGGGAGGAGAGCGAGGAGCTGGACCTCGCCACGATCGCCCGCGACGACGAGCTGCTCGACGCAATCGGCCGGGGCGAGGAGGTTCCCGTCGCCGATCCGGTCGCGACGACGCTGGCCGCCTGGCGTACCGATCTCCTCGACGGCCGGCCGTCGCGGCCACGCCGGGGCGGCGTACCGGTCCCGGCGCCGGTGGGCCCGGCGCCGGCCGGCCGGGGCGCGTCGTACCTCGCCGCCGCAGTCATCGTCGTCCTGACGCTCATGACCGGGATCGCCGTGGGCGGACGCCGGGCGGAGCCGGGCAGCCCACTGTGGCCGGTGACCCGGGTGTGCTGTCCGGAGCTCGCGCAGGTGCGCATCGCGCAGGAGGAGCTCGGGCGGGCCCGCGCGGCGGTCGAGGCGGACCACCCGGACGAGGCGCGGAACCATCTCGAACAGGCCCGCCGGCGGCTCGCCGAGGTCGACACGGCCGACGCCCAGCGCCTGCTCGCCGACCTCGACACCCTGGAGAGCGCCCTGGAGACGGTACGTCCGGACCCGGCGTCGACTCGGTCCCCCTGACGGTCGCGTCGTCCGGCCCGGTGGATCCTCCGACTTCCCGGCACTCCGAGTCGATTCCGCTTGAAGATGCTCACCGGCGCGGACCCGGCACGACCGATGCCGGACCGGGGTGCGGCCGGGAGACTGGGCCGATGTCCTCCTCGACCATGCTGGTGCTCGGACCGAAGCTCTGGGTGGCGCTCGCCGCGCTGACCGCCGCCGCGGCCGCCGTGGCGGCAGTCGGGCGGTTGGGGCACAGCCGTCAGATCATGGTCGCCGCCCTCCGCGCGGCAGTCCAGCTGACGGCGGTATCGCTGCTGATCGCCGCCATCGTCGCGTCGCACTGGGCCACCGCCGGCTTCGTGGTGCTGATGTGCCTCGTCGCCTCCGGCACCTCCGCCCGCCGGGTGGGCGCCGGACGATCCGGCTGGTGGGTCGCCTTGCCGATCGTGGCGGGCAGCCTCACCGTGGTGGCGGCGCTGCTCGCCGCCGGTCTGCTGCCGGCCCGTGGCATCGCCGTCATTCCCGTGGCCGGCATCCTGATCGGCGGGGCGATGACCGCCACCTCGCTCGCCGGTCGACGGGCCGTCGACGAGCTGACCGGCCGCCGGGGCGAGGTCGAGGCGGCCCTGGCGCTCGGCCTCTCCCCGCGCGACGCGGTGCTGCTGGTGTGCCGCGCCGCAGCCGCCCAGGCGTTGATCCCCGCGCTCGATCAGACCCGCACCGTGGGGTTGGTGACCCTGCCGGGGGCGTTCGTCGGGGTGCTGCTGGGCGGGGCGAGCCCGATCGAGGCGGGCGTCACCCAGCTCTTCGTCCTCGTCGGGCTGCTGGCCGTGGAGGCCGTCGCGGTCGTGCTCACCGTCGAGCTGGTGGCCCGGGGGCGGCTGCGCCCACGGGAGCCGATCCCGGCCCTGGCCGGCTGATCCGCCAAAGACGGTTGGTTTTCCGCCGGCAGCCACCTATGGTGGTCGGATGCTCCCGGTCGGTAAGCACGCCGCACCCGTCACGCCACTGACGGTGCTGTGGGCTGCCCACCGACCGGTCCGCGCGGCGCTGCCCGGAGGCCGCTGCGCCCGCGCGCTCATCGCGCCCACCCTGGCCACCCAGGGCCGGCCGAGCCCGGTTCCGGGCCGTGGCCCACCGGCGGATCCGTCACATCCCAGGAACGGACGCCAAGGGCGAAGCCACACAGCTTCGGCCCTTTTTTCTTTACCCGAACAAGGAGACCCCATCATGAGCACGGGCACCCACCGGCGGGCCGATCAGGACCGGCTGGACAACCTGCACGCGACCCTCAGCAAGGAGTTCGAGGTGCAGAGCGCGAGGCTGACCGAACTCACCGCCGACACCGGCGACCCGGGCCAGGCGCACACCCAGTCGGCGCTGATCGCCGCGGCCCGGCAGAGCATCGAGCAGATCGCGGGCGCACTGCGGCGCATCGCCGAGGGCAGCTACGGCGCCTGCGAGCGGTGCCAGGGCGACATTCCGGCCGAGCGGCTGGAGATTCTGCCGCACGCCCGCTTCTGCGTTCCCTGCCAGCAGAAGCAGAACGGCTGATCCGTCGGGCCGGGCGGGACCCGGATGGCGCCGGCGCCACGAGCGCCCCGGTGACGACCTTGCCCGCCGCCGGGGCGGTACGCCACCCCGGCGGCGGATCGGGCTCAGCAGCGGGGCAAGCCGGGGATGTACCCGTTGTGTCCGGTGGAGACGTACGCGTCGGAGACCCAGCGGTTGGTGCCGATCCGGTTCCAGACGTTGGTGGGGCCGGAGCGCACGTTCAGGTTCGCCGACTCGGTGTTCACCGGGCCGGCGCCGATGCCGTTGACCCCGTCGACCAGTCGCAGGTAGTAGGTCCAGTTCCAGTTCGGACCCGGATCGGTGTGGGTGGCGCCGGGCACCTCGACGGTGAGGAAGTTTTCCTACATCTGCCGCGCGGCGCGGCTCGACACCGTGTCGTACCGGCCGGGCAGGATCGTGCGCGGACGATGTCGACTCGACCCGGGGACGTGAGATGACGTACGGCTACTTCAACGCGATGAGGACCCGACCCGGCCACCGTGACGAGGTGGTGGCGATCCTGTTGGCCGGCGTCGACGGCCTACGGGCCGCCGGATGCCGGCTCTACGCCGTGGGAGTGGCGCAGGACGACCCCGACCTGATCCGGGTCAGCGAGATCTGGGACTCGAAGGAGCAGCACGACCGCTCGCTCCGACTGCCCGAGACGCAGGCCGCCATCGCCCGGGCCATGCCCCTGCTCACCGGCGAGTTCGCCGGCCAGGAGATGACCGTCGTCGGCGGCCTCGGCGTGTGAGGGCCGACCGGCTCACACGCCGCGGGCGCGCAGCGCCCGGACCGCCCAGTCGAGCACCGGGGCCAGGCTCTCCGTCGCCGGCCAACCGTTGACCACCGAGAGCAGCCACAGGTAACGCTCCCGGCCCGGGTCGCTCGCCGCCTCGAGCCGGGCCAGCAGTCGACGCCGCGACGAGAGGTCGTCGGGGCGGGCGCAGAGCCGCGCGTACCGCCCGCCCATCGCGGCGACCACGGCGTCCGCCCGGGGCGAGTCCGGTTCGACGGCCGCCGCCAGCGCCGGCCCGACCTCGGCCCGGACGACCGCCACCGCGTCCGGACGCACCACGGTGACCGAGCCGTCGGCCCGGTCGGCGGCGTACTGCTCCGCCAGCTGCCGCATTCCGGCGCGGAACCCCTCGTCCTGGGAGAGCTCGGCCAGCTCGATCCACGCCTCGACCTGTTCGACCTCCGGCTCCTCCGGCAGCTGCGGGGTCATCGAGCGACGGAGACCGACGAAGGCGCCGTCGGTGTCCAGTCCACCGAACACGGCGTCGAGAAAGTCGCCCACGAGAAGCCCCCGCTCCTCCTCGGTGAGCGTGGCCAGCCTGTGCATCAGTTCCATCCCCTCGGTCGTGCAGTCGCGCCGGGCGACCACGGCGAGCACCGCACGGCGCAGCCGCAGCAGCCGGATCTGGACGGCGAGCGCGTCGGCGTGGGCCGCGGCGACCTCGGCGAGCGGAACCTCCCGGTCGACGATCCGGGCGATCGTCATGAGGTCGAGCCCGAGCGCGCGCAGCGTCCGCACCAGCTCCAGCCGGGCGAGCGCGGCCACCCCGTAGCGGCGGTGACCGGCCGGGCTACGCCCGGACGGGGGCACGATGCCGCGCTCGGCGTAGAACCGGATGGTCTTGACCGACAGCCCGGTACGCCGAGCCAGCTCACCGATCGAGTACCACCTGTCGCTGCTGTCCATGCCTCCACCCTCGCCGCTCCCCCTGGGGGAGATGCAAGGCCGTCCGGTCACCGGATCTTTCGAGAGCGGCGGCCCGCACCACGGTTGGTGTGGAGCGGGCCGCCGCGCCTCGGCGGGTCAGACGGCGAGGCGACCGCCGTCGACCGGCAGCACCGCGCCCTGCACGAAGCTCGCCCGATCACTGGCCAGGTAGGCGATCGCCTCGGCGATCTCCTCCGCCGAACCGGGCCGCCCGGCCGGCGCCTGGGCGGCCTGCTGGTCGAGAGCGTCACCCATCGGAGCGGTACCGCTGGTCCGGGTCGGGCCGGGGCTGACCGCGTTGACCCGGACCCCCTGCGGCCCGTACTCGGCCGCCCAGGACTTGGTGAGCAGCACCAGCGCCGCCTTGCTCGACCCGTACAGACCGAAGCCCGGGTCGCCGAACTCGGCCACCATCGTGCTCACGTTGACGATCGCGCCGTGACCCCGCTCGGCCATCTCCGGCGCCAGCTCGGCGACGAGGAAGTACGGCACCTTGACGTTGAGCGAGTAGACCTCTTCGAAGTCCTGCCCGCTGGTCCGCTCCGTCGGGCCGTACGGGTAGACGCCGGCGTTGTTGACCAGGATGTCCACCCGGCCGGCCACCGCGCGGGCCCGGGCGGCCAGCGAGCGCGCCGACGCCTCGTCCCGAAGGTCGACGACCAGGAGGTCCGCCCGGCCACCAGCCGCCCGGATCTCCCCGACCACCCCGTTCCCGCGCACCTCGTCCCGGCCCGAGACCAGCACATGGGCGCCCCGCTCGGCGAGAGCGAGGGCCGTTGCCCGGCCGATGCCGCTGGTGCCACCGGTCACCAGCGCCACGGATCCCTGCAGTTCCATGATCGTTTCCACCCACATCCATGTCGCGGAGAACTCCGGTCGGGGCTGTCCCGACCCGTGGATGTGTAAGGCGCAGGGCCCTCGCAGCTTTCCCACCGGACTCACGGGATCGCTTATGGCCGTCATAAGCACTCCCGACGCCTACTCCTGCCCCCGGTAGTCCAACGCGGCGATCAGGTGACCGAGGTCCCGCCGGCGGGAGCTGGCCGGCCACGAGGCCCACGTGCGCCGTACGAGCGGATGCCCGACCAGGGGCGCCCAGGTCAACGACTCCGGGATGGGCTGCTGCCAGTTCGGCGGCGCCAACGCGAACGCCCCGCCGGCGGTCACCGCGGCCAGCTTCACCGGCGCGATGAGCCCCGGCCCCTCGGGCGGAGTGCGCCCCGGGTCGAGTCCGTGACTGCGCAGGATCGCGGTGATCTCGTCGTACCAGGTGGGGCTTCCGGAACGGGGAAAGCCGACCCAGTCCAGCCCGGCGAGGGCGTCCAGCCGGATCCCGTCAGGCCCGGCGAGCCGCACCGCCTGCTCCGCGTCGAGCAGCACCCCGAGGCGCTCCTCGACGACCAGCACGGCGTCCAGATCGGGGCCGACCGGATGCTCCCGGACCAGGCCGACGTCGAGCTCCCCGGCGCGGAGCGCGGCGACCTGGGCCGAGGTCGACATGTGCAGGGCCTGGACGCGGGTGGTCGGGTAGGCGTCGGCCAGGTCGGTGAGCGGACCGGAGAGCAGGTCGGCGGGGAGCTCCAGCGGAATCCCCAACCGCAGCACCACGTCACCCGACCCGCTGTGTCGGGTGACGGCGGCCACCGCCTGGTCGTACCGGGCGAGCACCGCGCGCGCCTCGCTGAGCAGCGTCGCGCCGGCCTCGGTGGCCCGCACCCCGGTGCTGCTGCGGACCAGCAGCTGCACGCCGAGCTGCCGCTCGATGCCGTTCATCTGCTGGGACAGCGCCGGTTGGCTCACGTGCAGCCGGCGGGCGGCCCCGGAGAGACTCCCCTCCTCCAGCACCGCGACGAACGCTCGCATCTCCCGCAACTCCACGCGCCCATGACACCACGCCCGGCCCGGCCGGTCGGCCGAACGGGACAGCGGCGTCACGTTCGCCACCGGAGCGGCGCGGAAAACCTCCCGCCGTCGCCTCCGCCACTACCGGTCAGAGCCGTCGCTACATCCAGATGCACCGATAGGCAGCATCGACCGAGATGAACGTAGAGTGGGTAGCCCTGGCCCCACTGATCGTGGCTGGTCCGGCGCCGCTCCCGCTGTGGACGCGGCAGCCGGCCGCCGACCGGAAGGAGCACAGTGCACTCACATCTCAGGACCGCGCTCTCCGCAGCCCTGACCGCCACTCTCCTCGCCACCGTCGCCGCAGCGCCCGCCGAGGCGCACGGGCGGGGTGGCAAACCCGGCGTCATCGCCCTGCCCGACGGGTTCCAGCCCGAGGGCATCGCCACCGCCGGCCGCTACGCCTACTTCGGCTCGCGCGCCACCGGCGCGATCTACCGCGCCGACCTGCTCGACGGCGACGGACGGGTGTTCAGCCCGGCCACCGGCACCCCGTCGCTCGGGCTCAAGGTCGACCGGCGCGGCCGGCTCTTCGTCGCAGGAGGCGCGGCCGGCGACGCCCGCGTGATCGACACCCGCAACGGCCGGGTGCTGGCCCGCTACCAGTTCGCCGCCGCACCGACGTTCGTCAACGACGTCGTCCTCACCGAGCGGGCGGCCTACTTCACCGACTCCAACAAGCCGGTGCTCCACCGACTCCCGCTCGGCCGCCACGGCGCCCTGCCACCGGCCGACGGCTTCACCACGATTCCGCTGACCGGGGCGTTCCAGCAGGTCGGCACCGGAGTCAACGCGAACGGCATCGTCCGTACGCCGGACGGCCGGGCCCTGCTCATCGTGCAGTCCAACACGGGCACGCTCTTCCGGGTCGACCCGCTCACCGGGGCGACCACCGCGGTCGACGTGCCGGGGCACACCTTCACCAACGGCGACGGGCTGCTGCTCGACGGCCGAAAGCTCTACGTGGTGCAGAACCGGCTCAACCAGGTCGCCGTGGTGGCGCTGAACCGCTCCGGCACCGCCGGCCGGCTCACCGGCACGATCACCGACCCGGACTTCGACGTACCCACCACGGTGGCGAAGGCCTTCGGCCGGCTCTACCTGCCCAACGCCCGCTTCACGACCACGCCGACCCCCACCACCGGGTACGACGCGGTCGCCGTCTCCGCACGCTGAACCGGCCGGGAGGGGGAGCGACTCATCACCGGGCCGGCTCCCTCTCCCGCCGCACGGCATCAGCGGCACCTCCGCAGACGGCCTCGCCCGGCGGGGATCGGTGCACCGCGGCGACGGCCACGGCGAGCAGGCAGACCCCGGCGGCCACGACGAGTGACAGGCGAGCACCCAGACCGACGGCCGCGGAGCCCAGCGGGGTAGCCAGCACGATGGGCCCGAACATGGCGGTGTTGGCGGTGGCGGACACCCGACCGAGCAGCGACTGCGGCGTGTGGGTCTGCACTGCGGTGATCGCCGCGACCAGCGTCCACGGCAAGCCGACCCCGCCGACCACGGCCGCCACGACCACGGCAGCCGGCCAGGGCAGGCCCCGACCGAGGCAGGCGGCGGCGAAGAGGAGAACGCCCACCGTCGCCATCCGTACCGGGCCGTGCCGGGACAGAAGGCGGCCGACGACCAGTCCCGCGGCGATCGATCCGGCGCCCTGCGCGCCGAGCAGCACACCGAGGAAGGTGCTCGGCAGGTTCAGCTCGTCGGTGACGATCGCATAGCCCGCCGCGGTGGCGAAGCCGGACATGGCGATCGAGGCGGCGGCGAGCCCGACAGTCACCCGGGTCGCCCGCTGCCCGAACAGGACACGGATGGCGGCGCGCGCCCCGCCACGCTGCTCGGCCGTCCTGACGCCCGGGGCGCGGGTCGGCCGCAGAGCGGCGTACAGGGCGGCCACCAGTACTGGCATCCCGGCGCAGAGCACGGCCACGGCCTGCCCGCCGCGCCAGGCGTAGAGGCCCGCGCCCACTGCCGGCGAAACCAGCTTCATGCCCTCCTGGGCGCTTGATCGCCACCCGTTGACCTGGGCGAGGTCGGCGGCTGAGAGCGCCGACGGCAGCAGCGCGGTCTCCGCCGCGCCGATCAGCAGGTAGCTGATCCCGTAGCCGGCCGCCACGGCGAAGAGCAACCACGCCTGGCCCGGCCCGCGTACCGCCAGCAGACTCAGCACGGCCAGGGCCAGGCCCAGGTTGGTCGCGATCAGCAGCGCTCGCCGAGGCACCCGGTCGAGCACGCCACCCAGCCAGGGGCCGGCGACCTGGGGGCCGTAGAGGAAGAGCCCGCCGAGGGCGGCGAGGCCGGCCGACCCGGTGAGATCGAGGATCCAGATGCCGGTCGCCAGATTCATGGCGCTGCCACCCAGGCCGGAGAGCAGGGAGATCGCCACGAAGAGCGCGGCGTTGCGTCGCACGGACCCTCCAGGCTTGAGTCGGAACGACTCAGATCCTCGAAGGTGCGCCGAGGTGGGTCAATACACACCGCTACTGTCAATCATTTGTTGACAGCGCGGTCTCCATCCGGGCGGCGACCGCCTGGACCGGCGCCGGCAGGTGCTCCCGCCCGGCCCGGACGAGATCGTCGATGATGTGCCGGGAGAGCGTGTGCAGCGCACCCGGTTCGGCGTCGTGGCTGACCGCCACCGTGTCGCGCACCAACGCCGCACCCGGGAAGCGGCCGCTCCACTGCTGGTCGACGTCGATCCAGCGCTGGAGGTCCGCCACCGCCGCGCGCAACGCCACTAGCCGGTCCGAGAAGCCCCGGTCCAGCTCCCGTCGACGGGCCAGCCGGGCCGTCGCCAAACGTTGCCGGCGCTGCTCGGCCGCCTGGCGACTGGCCAGACCCAGTGCCACGGCGATCTGCGCCCAGGTCGCACCGGCATACCGGGCTCGGTCGATGAGGTCCAACTCCTCCTCATCGAGGCGCAGGCGGTCGGCACGAAGCATGCCCAACCGGTCCAGTTCGTCGACCATCTGTCAACACTACATTGACATCGCCGCGGGAAGTCGGGGCAG
The DNA here is from genome assembly GCF_003626635.1 of Micromonospora musae. Taxonomy (GTDB): domain Bacteria; phylum Actinomycetota; class Actinomycetes; order Mycobacteriales; family Micromonosporaceae; genus Micromonospora; species Micromonospora musae. Next base: position 402,601 of record NZ_RAZT01000002.1, read on the forward strand.
CGCAACGGCAGCCCAGCTGCGATCATGCTCGACCGTGGAGATCAACAGCCGCCCCGTCGTCGGCCCGCCGGGCAGCCCGCTCCGGCGAACCCCGCAGCGCGTACGGTCGGCGACCCTCGCTCTGGCCGGGCTGGCCACCTTCGGCAACTCGCACACCCTGCCCTGGATTCTGGTGCGCCCCGGGCAGGACCTCGACGAGCGGCTGCTCGGGATCGCCCCGTCCGAGGCCCCCCAGACGTACGCCCTGGCCGACCTGCCGGGTTCCCGGATCGCGCTGTACCTGGGGTGGCTCGCCCTGCTGGCCGTCCTCGTCCTGGCCTGGGTACGACCGCAGTGGCGGGACGGCCTACGGCTCGCGTGCCTGGCGGCGACGCTGGCCGGCGCGGCGTTGACCTTCCTGCCGAGCGGCGCCGCGGTGGACGCCAGTGGTTTTCCCCGGGCCGACCGGCCGACCAGCACCTACCTCTCCGGCACCTGGCTCGCGCTGAGTGGCCTGCTCCTGCTGTCCGGGGCGGCCTTGGCGATGCTGCCGCGACCGTCGGGAACCGCGGCGGCCTCCGCGCCCGCGGGCACGTCCGGAACTGCGGACACGGCCGGGGGTGCAGGCACGTCCGGGGAAGCGGGCACGTCCGGCGGTGCGGGCACGTCCGCGGAAGCGGGCACGTCCGCGGAAGCGGGCACGTCCGCGGAAGCGGGCACGTCCGGGCCGGCGCCCGACGAGAGCCGCGCTCCGGTTGCCAAGCACCCGGGCGAGCCGCGCACGACAGCGCACGATCCGGTGCCCGCCGGCGCGACCGCCGACCTCGACGCCGAGCCGGCTCCGCTGTTCCGACCCGCGCTTGCGCGCGCTTCTCGTCGCACCGCGCGGCCGTCGGCGGTCGTCGCCGCCGCGCTCGGGGCGGTCGCGTTGGCGGCCGTGGCCACCGTGCTGGCCTGGCCCCGGCCGGACCGTCCGGGCGACCGCAGCGCCGCCGACCGGGTCGAGATCGCGACCATCGAGGGAGCTGGGACGGGCGACGCCTCCGGTGGCCTCGCCGCGCTACTGGTCACGGCCCCGGACGACGCGACGCCCGTCCTCGCCCCGGTCCGGGACGACAAGGTCGACATCACCCGGATCGCCTCGCTGGACGAACCCGGCGCGATGCTCATCTTTCCGCGACTGCTCGACGTACGGCACACGGCCGGCACTGCCTGGACGCAGCCGAACTCCGAATCGATGATGGTCGTGCTGTTCCAGTTCGACACGTCGGAACTGGCCGAGGACTTCCGGACCTCCTACGCGACCATGGAGCGGTACAGGCGCAGGCCCGGCTCGGCGGTGGCACTCGCCTCCGTACCCGATGCGGCGGCCTTCGTCGGCACCAGGGGTGACGGTGCGGTCCCGCCCGACGTCCACGCCGTCGCGCGGCACGACGACATCGTCGTGCTCGTCACCGCGGGCGGCGGTGCCTCGGATGACGTCACCGGCGCCGAGGCCCTGCTACGTCGCCAGTACCAGCGGCTCTGACAGCTCGGGCGGGGTGATCGTCCTCATGCCGACGGCACCCCGCCGCCAGCGTAGATTCGGTGCCGCCGGGCCCGTCACCAGGACGCGACCTGGGCGACGGAGGATGGCATGACGGGTACGGCGCAGGCACCGTTGCGGGTCGCGCTGCTGGGTTACGGCATCGCGGGCCGGGTCTTCCACGCCCCGCTGATCGCCGCGACCGCGGGGCTGCGGCTGCACGCCGTGGTGACCCGGGATCCGCAGCGCCGGCAGCAGGTCCGGCAGGAGCACCCGGATGCCCGCCTGGTCGACGACGCGGAGCTGCTGTGGCGCTCGCCCGAGGCGCTGGACCTGGTCGTGGTGGCCACCCCGAACCGGCAGCACGTCGCGATGGCCCGGGCGGCGCTCGCTGCCGGCCTGCCGGTGGTGGTCGACAAGCCGCTGGCCGCGACCGCCGAACAGGGACGCGAGCTGGTCGACGAGGCGGCGCGGCTGGGCGTACCGCTGACCGTCTTCCAGAACCGGCGCTGGGACGGGGACTTCCTGACCGTCCGCCGGCTCGTCGAGCAGGGTGAGCTGGGGCGGGTGACCCGCTTCGAGTCGCGGTTCGAGCGCTGGCGGCCGACGATCAAGCCGGGCTGGCGGGAGCACGCCGCCGCGGACGAGGCCGGTGGCGTCCTCTACGACCTGGGCGCGCACCTCATCGACCAGGCGGTGCAGCTCTTCGGCCCGGCTTCCCACGTCTACGCGGAGGTGGACCGCCGGCGGGCGGGCGCGCAGGTCGACGACGACGCGTTCGTCGCGCTGACCCACGCCGGCGGGCTGCGCTCCCACCTCTGGATGAGCGCCCTCACCCCGCAGCTCGGCCCGCGCTTCCGCGTCCTCGGCGACCGGGCCGGCTACACCTCCTACGGGCTGGACCCGCAGGAGGACGCGCTGCGTGACGGCGGCCGGCCGGGCGGCGCCGGCTGGGGCGAGGTCAGCCCCGAGCGGTACGGCCGGTTCGGCGTCGACGGTGAACTTCGGCCGCTGCGCACCGAACCCGGCAGCTACCAGAGCTTCTACGAGCAGGTGGCGGCGGCGCTGCGCGACGGCGCCCCGCTGCCGGTGGACGCCCGGGACGCCGTCGACACCGTCGCACTGATCGAACTGGCACACCGGTCCGCCGCGGAGGGTGCGGTACTTCCCGTACCGCCGTCGACGGCGCGCTGACCGCCGCGCCGACCCGGTCTCCGCTACCGTGCCCCTCGGGGCTGCGGTGGCGGAGCCGGAGAGGCCGGGTGGGCATGGAGGCGCAGGGTACGCGCGCGGCGATGCCGCCCACCGCCGGCCGGCGCCGGGCCGCGAGCGGCCCGCCCCGGCTCGGGCCGCGACCACGGCTCGACTACTACCTGATCCTCGACCGACCCGCCGGGCCCGACGCGGTCGCGGAGGCGATCGTCGTCGAGGAGTTCGTCCGGGCCACGGACTGGACGACGGTGGGCCTGCGCAGCGCGGGCTGGACGCCGGCGGGGGCCGGCTGGTGGAGTTCGGCGGCGTACAGCCGGGCCATGCGCGCCGATCCGGAGCTGCGCGCCCGGGTGCTCCCGGTCGCCCGTGCGGAGGCGGATGCCGCGCACCGCCGGCTCGGCGGCGCGGCGCTGCCGGACGAACCGGTGCTGCGCGCCGGCTTCCACGACGACCAGGTCCTGCCCGTCACCGCCCCGCTGCGGCTCGGTCCGAGCGCCCCGGACGGATACCACGAACGGCGGGTGTACCGGGTGCTCTTCGCCGGTGACCCGCTGGCGCACCGGCTGGCGGAGCTGGCCACCCGGTGGCGGCCCGCCGACGGGCGGTCGACCGCCGACGCGCTGCCTGCCGGTCGGCGGCGGGTCGACGACGATCGGTTCGCCTGGACGGTACGCCGCGTCGGTCGCGGTCTCGCCTGGTCGCTCGACCTGACGGTGCTGCTCACCGGCGCCGACGACCGCACCGTGGGGCCGTTGCTGCACGAGCTGACCTCGGCCGTGCGGCTCTGCGGTCTGGTGCCGATGACGACCGAGCGGTTCGACTGACCGCTTCCCGACCCGGCAGATCAGTCCGGCTCGAACGGGCCGAAGGCGTGCCGGACCAGCCGGTTCGCCTCCTCCTGCGCCACTCCGCTCGCCACGAAGAGGTCACTCGTGGTGGTCCGGACCTGGGCGACCACCACCGACCCGGAGAAGCCCACCCCGGTGCGGTACGCCTCGCCCGCCCCGGCCACCGCCTGCAGCGCCCGTTCCTGCGCCTTGTCGGGCTCGTGGCCGGCGGCGAACTCCTGGCGGAGCAGCCGCGTCGCCTCCGCCAGCGCGGACACCGCCGTCGGCAACGTCTCCGGAATCGGCTCACCCTCCTCGATCAGGGTCACCGCACGGCGGATCAACGTGCCGGTGTTGCGCATGGCCCGGTCGATCGGCTCCGCCGCTCGCGCGTACCGGCCCACCGGTCCCTGCCGGCTCCCCCAACGCACCGGGGAGAGCGCGGTCGCCTCCCGCGCGGCCTGCGCTGCCTCGGTGAGCGCCGCGATCTCCTGCTTGTTGTCGCGCAGGCGGTCGAGAGCGCCCTGCGCGGCCGAGGCGTCACGTCGCCGCAGCGCGTCCGCGGCGGTGTCGAGCTGATCGGCGAGCAGGCACAGCGCCGGCGTCGCCGCCCGGTTGATCACCCGCAACGGGTGCAGCGGCAGCAGGACCGCGGTGACCACCAGCGACACCGCGCCACCGACGAGGGCGGCCAGGAAGCGCGGAAACTCCAGGTTCTCCACCACCGGGCTCAGCGTGCCGATGAGCACCGCCGTGGCGCCGGCCTGCACCATGACCGACGGACCGCCGCCGAGCAGCACCGACACGACGATGGAGAGCACCACGATCAGGCCGAGCTGCCACACCCCGGTACCGACGAGGTAGATCAGCGCGTCGCCGATCAGCACACCGACGGAGACCCCGACGATCAGTTCGACCGTACGGCGGATCCGCTGGCCGACCGACGCGGCCAGGGCGACGACCGCGGAGATCGGCGCGAACAGCGGCTGCGGGATGTGCAGCAGATTGTCCGCCACCCACCAGGCGAGGCCCGCCGCGAGACCCGCCTGCACGGCCAGTCCACCGCCGGCGCGTACCCGTCGCAGCCGGTCGGGCAGCGAGGCCGCCGCCCGGCCGCGCAGCCGGGCCAGGGCGGCGGGCGTCCGGGCGGGCCCGCCGTCGCGGGTCTCGCCGTCGTCGCTGCGGGCAGCGGTCCGGACCACGGCCGCATCTACCCAGTGGCGCCCCGGCCAATCGTCGCGACCGCCTGCCGTATCCGCCGCGCCGGTCTTCGGCCCGCCTGCGCGACAATGAGGCCGTGCGGTTCGGCATCCTGGGTGCGACCGAGGTCCACCGGGCCGACGGTCGCCGATTGACCGTCGGCGGGCCACGGCTGCGGGCGCTGCTCGCGCTGCTGCTGCTCGACGCCGGCCGCGTGGTGCCCCGGGACCGCCTCGTCGACGGCCTCTACGGGGACGACCCGCCCGCCGGGGTGGCGAACGCGCTCCAGTCACAGGTGTCCCGTCTGCGTCACCTGCTGTCGTCCGGGCCGGTCGACCCGGTGGAGTTCCACCCCGCCGGGTACCGTCTCGCGGTCGATCCGGACGACGTCGACGCGCACCGGTTCACCCGGCTCGCGGACGCCGGTCGGCTGGCGCTCACGGCCGGCGATCACCACCGCGCCACCGATCTGCTGCGCGAGGCGCTCACGCTGTGGCGCGGGGAGCCGCTCGCGGACGTGACCGACGCCCCGTTCGCACCGTCGCACACGGCCCGGCTGCGGGAACGCCGGCTCACCGCGACCGAGGACCGGATCGAGGCGGAACTCGCCGTGGCAGACGCCGCGGCGCGCGTCCGGCCGCTCGTGACCGAGCTGCGGGAACTGGTCGCCGCCCACCCGCTGCGGGAGCGGCTGTACGGCCAGCTGATGCGCGCGCTGCTCGCCGACGGCCGCCGCGCCGAGGGGCTCGCCGTCTTCGCCGGCCTGCGCCGGCTGCTCGCCGACGAGTTGGGCACCGACCCCTCCGCCGAGCTGGTGGCCGTGCACGCGACCCTGCTGCGGGACGAGGCCGAGCCCGCGCCGGTAACGCCGCGGCTACCGCCCCTGCCCGGCCAGCTGACCAGCTTCGTCGGGCGGGAGGAGGAGCTGCGCCGGCTGGCGAAGCTGCTCACCGAGGCCCGGCTGGTCACGCTGCACGGCCCGGGCGGCGCCGGGAAGACCCGGCTCGCCGTGGAGACATCCGGGCGGTACGACGGCGACGTGTGCCTGGTCGAGCTGGCCGCGCTCCCGCCGGGGGCGGAGGTGGCCCCCGCGGTGCTGGCCGCCCTGAACCTGCGCGACACGGCGCTGCGCGTACCGGGTGGGCCCCGCGACGCCACCGACCGGCTGGTCGCGGCGCTCGCCGACCGGCGGCTGCTGCTGGTGCTGGACAACTGCGAGCACGTGATCGACGAGGCCGCCCGGTTCACCGCTCGGCTGCTCGGCGCCGCCTCGTCGGTGCGGGTGCTGGCCACCAGCCGGGAGCCGCTCGGGCTGACCGGTGAGGCGCTCTGCCCGGTGCTCGGCCTGCCCGTGCCGCCGGACGAGGCCGAGCCCGAGCAGGTCCACCCGTACGCCGCGGTACGGCTCTTCGCCGACCGCGCCGCCGACGTGGCACCCGGGTTCGCCATCGAACCCGGCACCGTGTCGGAGGTGCTGCGGATCTGCCGTACCCTCGACGGCCTTCCGCTCGCCATCGAGCTGGCCGCGGCGCGCCTGCGGGCGCTGCCCGTCGCGGAGGTGGCGGCCCGGCTGGACGACCGCTTCCGGCTGTTGAACCGGGGCAGCCGGGCGGCTGCTCCTCGGCACCAGACCCTGCGCGCGGTGGTGCGTTGGAGCTGGGACCTGCTGGACGAGCCGGAACGACGGCTGGCCCGCCGGTTGAGCGTCTTCGCCGGCGACGCCGATCTCGCGGCGGTCGAGCGGATCTGCGCGCCGCTCGGCGCGGAGGCGCTCGACGTGCTGACCGGCCTGGTGGAGAAGTCCCTCGTCGAGGCGGGCGACGGCCGCTTCCGGATGTTGGAGACGGTGCGCGCGTTCGCCGCGGAGCAGCTGGCCGAGGCGGGCGAGGCCGATCAGCTCCGGCGGGCGCACGTGACGTACTTCCTCGATCTCGCCCGGGCCGGCGACGCGGGCCTGCGCGGCCCCACCCAGCTCGAGTGGCTGCGCCGGCTGGACGCCGACCGGGACGACCTGCACGCCGCGCTGCGCCGGTCGATCGCCGACGGCGACACCACGAGCGGGCTGCGGCTGGTCGCCGCGCTGTCGTTCTACTGGTGGCTGCGCGGACTGCGCGGCGAGGGGGCGGCCCTCGCCGGCCGGCTGGTCGACCCGCTCGACGGTCCGCCCACCGGGCTCGCCGAGGAGTACGCGCTCAGCCTGCTGGTCGCCGCACTGGGCGCCGCCCGCGGCGCGGCCCGCACGGACTTCGGCACGGCCGGGGACATCCTCTGGAGCCTGGGCCGCCCGCCGAAGCACCCGTTCCTGCTCTACCTGTCCGGGATGACGGCCGGTCCCCCGTCGCAGCAGCGGATGTCGGTGATGCACTCCGTGGCGGAGCGGCACAAGCTGCTCGGTACCGACCCGTGGAGTGAGGCGCTCGGGTCACTCGGCTTCGCGCTGGTGTGGCTCTTCGACGGCCGGTACGACGAGGCCCGGGCGGAGCTGACGGCCGCCTACGAAGGGTTCCGTGCCATCGGCGAACGGTGGGGCATGATCCTCGCGCTCACCACTCTCGGCGAGGCCGCCTATCGGATCGGTGACCCGGCGGCGGCCGCCGACCCGATGGCGCGGGCCCTGCGGTTGGCCGACGACCTCGGTTCCACGCTCGACACGGCGGAGCTGCTGCGGACCCGGGCGGACGGCCGGCTCGGGGTCGGCGACCTGGACGGGGCGGAGGCCGACTACCGGCAGGTCGCGGCGATCGCGCAGCCGGCCGGAGCACCCGAGCTGAGCGCGGCGGCCCACTACGGGCTCGGCGAGACGGCCCGCCGTCGCGGTGAGCTCGACGAGGCACGGCGCCTCTGCGAGCAGGCGGTGGCGGAGTGCCCGGCCGGCTGGTTCGGCGCCGAGATCGTCCGGCTCGCCGCGCTGGTCACCCTCGGTCAGATCGCGGACGCCGCGGGGGACGCGCCGACGGCGCGCGGCCACTACCGACAGGTGCTGGGCGCGACCGTGGGCATGTGGGACACGCCGGTTGTCAGCGCAGCGGTGGACGGCCTGATCGGGCCGGTGCTGCGCCGGGGCGAGGGTGACCGGGCGGCGCTGCTGCTCGGCGCGGTCTCGGCGGTGCTGGTCGGCAGCGGCGCCGAGCCCGCCGCGCAGGCCGCCGCGGTGACCGGGGCGACCCGGGCCGGGATCGGCGTCGAACGGTTCGGACGGGAGTTCGGCCGGGGCGCCGCGCTCGACCGGGGCCGGGCCCTCGCCCTGCTGGACGGCGCCTGACGGAGCACGACGCCGGCCGTCAGCGCGCGGTGCGCGTCCGGTCAGCGCGGTCGGCGAGGCTGCCGCCATGACTGACGAGACATCGGCCGTCGTGGCCCGGGGCGTGCGCAAGACGTACGGCCGCACGGCAGCCCTCGACGGGTTCGACCTGACGGTGCCGCCGGGCACGGTCTGCGGACTGCTCGGCCCGAACGGCGCGGGCAAGACGACAGCCGTGCGGGTGCTGGCGACCCTGCTCCGCTTCGACGCCGGCCACGCCCGGGTGGCCGGGCACGACGTGACCCGACACCCCGAGCGGGTGCGCGCGGCGATCGGCCTGACCGGGCAGTACGCGGCGGTCGACGAGACCCTCAGCGGCCGGCAGAATCTGGTGCTCTTCGGCCGGCTCCGGCACCTGCCGTCGCGCACGGTCCGGCGGCGGGCGGACGAGCTGCTCGACCAGTTCGGGCTCACCGACGCGGCGGGACGCTCGGCCGGGACGTACTCCGGCGGCATGCGCCGCCGGCTCGACCTCGCCGCCAGCCTGATCACCAGGCCACAGGTGCTCTTCCTCGACGAGCCGACGACCGGGCTGGACCCGCGCAGCCGCAACGGCCTCTGGGACGCGGTCCGCACGCTGGTCGCCGACGGCACCACGGTGCTGCTGACCACGCAGTACCTGGAGGAGGCGGACCAGCTCGCCGATCGCGTCTCGGTGGTGGACGCGGGCCGGGTCGTCGCCGAGGGCACCTCGGCCGAGTTGAAGGCCCGCTCCGGCGCGGACCGGATCGAGCTGGTCGTCCGGCACGCCGGGCAGCTGCCCACGGCGGCGGCTCTCGTGGAGCGGATCACCGGCGGGACGGTCCGCGTCGACCGGGAGATCCGTCAGCTCAGCGCGCCCGTGGCCGACCGGATCACCGCGCTCGCGGAGCTGCTGCGCGCACTCCAGGACGCCGGGATCGCGGTGGAGGACGTCGTCCTGCGCCGGCCGACGCTGGACGAGGCGTTCCTGCACCTCACCGGTGACCGCAGCGGCCGCGCGGGTACGGAGGTGGCGGCGTGAGCACGACTGTCGAGACGCGTGTCCCGTCGGGCCGCGCCGAGCAGGCGCCGCCCTCGGGCCCGCTCACCCGGCTGCGCTGGGCGGTGGTCGACGGCTGGGTGATGACCGGGCGGAACATGCGGCACGTGATCCGCTCGCCCGAGGAGATCGTCCTCTACTTCAGCCTGCCGATCATGTTCGTGCTCGTCTTCGGGTACGTCTTCGGCAGCGGCATGGCGGTGCCCGGCGACGGCAGCTACCGGGAGTTCCTGCTGCCCGGGGTGTTCGTGATGACCATGCTGTACGGCCTGGGGGCCACCGCGTCGCAGATCGCGGTGGACGCCGGCCGTGGCGTGGTCGACCGGTTCCGTTCGTTGCCGATGGCCCGGTCGGCGCTGCTGACCGGGCGGGCCGGGGCGGACCTGCTGCGGGCGTTGCTTGAGCTGTCGGTGCTCGTGGTGTGCGGGCTGCTCGTCGGCTGGCGGTGGCGTAACGGTCTGGGCGACGCGGCGGCCGCCGTGGGCCTGATCCTGCTGCTGCGGCTGGCGCTCACCTGGCTGGGCATCCTGCTGGGCCTGCTGGTGCCGAACCCGGACACCGTGAGCGTGATCGTGTTCCCGCTCGCCTTCCCGCTCACCGCCCTCTCTAACGTCTTCGTCGCCCCGGAGCTGCTGCCCGAGTGGCTGGGCGCGATCGCCGCCTGGAATCCGCTCTCGGCCACCGTGGCGGCGGCCCGTGACCTCTTCGGCAACCCGGGCCTCGGCGGCGGGTCCTGGGCGGCGGAGCACGCCCTTCTGCTGGCGGTCGGCTGGCCGGTGCTGCTGATCGCGGTGATCGCGCCGCTCGCCGTCCGGCGCTACCAGCGGCTGAGCCGCTGACCCGCCGTGGCGCGCCGCCGACGCAGGTTACCCCGCGTCGGCGGCGCCGGTCTCGGCGAAGAGGACGTCGAGCTGCGCGTCCAGCGCGGCCAGGGCCTCTTCGGCCGGGTAGTGGCCGCCGAGCAGGTAGACGCCGAGGCCCTCCATCAGCGCCAGCAGGCCCGCGGCCCGCTCCTGCCGTCGCGGACCGGGCAGGAGGCTCGCCACGAAGCCCGTCAGTTCCCGGGTGTCCGCGCGCAGACCGGTGGCGGCCTCGGGCCGTACCGCCGTGTAGGCGAGGAACGCCAACGCGACCCGGCCGTCGGCGCGGGACTCCTCGGTGAGCGGCAGGATCGTGACGAACATGGTGCGCAGCAGCAGCCGGGGCGGCGGCTCCTCGCCCAGCTGGGCGATCGCCTCGGTCACCCGCGCCTGGTTGCGCTCCCGGACGACGGCCATGGCGAACGCCATCATCTCGTCCTTGGTGCGGAAGTAGTGCTGGACCATGCCCGACGAGACGCCGGCCTCGGTCGCCACGTGGCGCAGGCTGACGGCCTCCAGCCCCTGCCGGGCAGCCACCCGCATCAGCGCGTCCGCGATGAGCGTGCGCCGCTCGTGGTGGTCGACCTTCTTCGGCATGGTCCTCATGCTGTCACGTCGGGAACGGGTGGTGGATCGTCGCCGGCCGTGCCCGACCGGCGTCGGCGGCTCACCGCACGGTCACCGTTCCGGCCGCGGCGTCCACCGTCACGATGTCGCCGGTGCGGATCAGCCGGGTGGCGTCGGGGACGCAGATGACGGCGGGGATGCCGTACTCCCGGGCGACCGTGGGGCCGTGCGCCATGACGGCGCCGGTCTCGGTGACCAGCCCGGCGGCGGTCAGGAAGAGCGGCGTCCAGCCGGGATCGGTGGTCGGCGCGACGAGGATCTCGCCGGGCTCCAGGCGCGCGGTGGCCGGGTCGTGAACCACCCGCGCGGGCCCGGTCGCCGCGCCGGCCGCCGCGCCGACGCCCCGCAGCGCCCCGGCCGTCGCGGCCGGCACCGGCAGCGCGGCCTCGAGGTCGGTGCCGTCGGAGAGCAGGGCGACCGGCACGGTACGGCGGCGCAGTTCGCGCTCATGGACGGCGCGGCGGGCGGTGACCGTCGAACGATGGTCGGCGCCCTGGTGCACGGCCGCCGCCGCCTCGTCGAGGTTCAGGAACATGATGTCGTCGGGTCGCGCGAGCAGTCCGCCGTCGGCGAGTTCGGCACCGATGAGCAGGAGTTGGCGGCGCATCTCGCGCAGCCGGTACAGCCCGGCGAACTTGCCGGCCTCGCGCAGGCCCGCCAGCGAACGGGCCCGGCGCAGCAGGAAACCGGCGATTCGGCCGCGGACCGGCCGGCGGCGGCGGGCCCGTACGACGAGCCGGTCGAGGGTGGCCTCGGCCGTCGCGGCGGCGCGGGCGAAGCGGCGATCGGGCGCCTGGTCGGGGTCGGTGACCCGGAGGTAGTTGGCGATCATGGCGAGGACCGGCGCGGGGTCCTCCGCCCAGCGGGGAACCCCGAGGTCGACCTCGGCGACGGCCCGGTGGCCGTACCGGTCCAGGAACGCCGCGAGCCCGATGTCGGGCAGCGTGCCGAGTCGGTACCGGTCGGCCAGCTCCCTCGGCTCGGTGCTGAGCAGCAGGTCGCGGTGGGCTCGGGCCTGCTCGGTGAGCCGCCACAGGGCGAGATCCATCTCGATGGTGACGTTGTGCGGCATGCCGCCGAGCACGGTGTCGATCTCGTCGCGGTCGGCGACGCCCTTGAGCAGGTACGCGGGGAGGGTGGCGGCCAGCATGCCGGCGATGATGGGCCAGACGAGGTCGTCCGTGCCCGGCGAGGTCTCCTCCTGGTCCCGCACGAACCGGAGCCGGTCGGCGGCGGTACGCAGCTCGGCCGGGGCGGCCGAGTCGGCGGCGAGCTGGTCGATCGCCCGGAACATCCGGGTGCGGGCGGCGGCCGGCCGGGCCAGCGCCCGGAGCACGCCGATCAGTGCCCGCAGCGCCGTCCGCGCGTCCGGTGCGCCGCCGCGTCCGGCCCGACGGCCGGGGCGTGGCGCGAAGCGCGGGTCGGCGAGCACCCGCTCCATCACCGCCTGGGCCCGCGGACCGAAGTCGACGGCCATCAGCTTGACCAGGCGCTTGCGGGCGGACGGGTCCCGGGCCAGGTCGGTCAGGTCGCCGTAGAGCCGCCCGCCGATGTCGGTGACCTCGACCCGCAGTCCGAGGCTGGCGAGCATCGCCACGATCACCGACTTCAGCGTCGACATGCCCATCGGGGTGACCGGACGCAGCATGCCCTGTACGTGCCCGAACTCCAGGTACACGCGGGGCTCGGGGTCGTCGGTGGCCGGCGGGAGGGGGAAGAGGGTGGTGATCGGCCGCGACTGCAGCAGCCAGAGCACACCCTGCCGGTCGTACGCCCACTCGACGTCCTGCGGCCCGCCGAGCCGGTGCTGGAGCCGCTCCCCCACCGCGCGCAGCTCGTCGAGTTGGGCGGCCGTGAGCAGGCCGCCGGGCTGCGACGGCTCGCCGAGGACGTACCGCTCGACGTCGGCGGCGCCGTCCACGACTGTCGTGCCGAGACCGGCGGCGGCCTCGACGATCATCTCCGTCCGCCGTCCGGTGACCGGGTTCGCGGTGAAGAGCACACCCGCGACCGCCGCGTCGACCATCCGCTGCACGACGACCGCCATCCGCACCGCCGCGTGCTCGATGTGGTGGGCGTCGCGGTAGGCGACGGCACGGTCGGTGTGCAGCGAGTGCCGGCACTTCTCGATGGCGGAGAGCAGGTCGGCGACGCCGGTGACGCCGAGGAACGTGTCCTGGATGCCGGCGAAGCTGGCGTCCGGCAGGTCCTCGGCGGTGGCGCTGGAGCGCACGGCCACCGGGCCGCCGCCGAGCTGCCGGTACGCCGCCTCGATCTCGGCCTCCGGGGACGCTCCCGCCTCCTGGGCGGCGGTGGTGACGCAGAAGCCGTCCGGCACCCGTTCACCGAGCCGGATCAGCGCCGCCAGCCCGGCCGCCTTGCCGCCGACCAGGTCGGCCATCCCGTCGGTCAGCTCGGAGAACGTGATCACGCGCATCGGGGGCACCCTCTTTAGCAATACGACTGCATTGCAAAAGACTCTAGCCTCTTGGCAATGCGACCGCAACGTCAAGCCGGGGTCAGCGGCGGTGCCGCAGCGCCCGGGAGAGGCCGTACACGTCGCCGGAGTTGACCTCGTACGGCAACGAACGCAGGTACGCCGCCATCCGCGGCGCGGCCATCCACTGCGGGGAGGACAGCGCCATGGCGTCGCCGAGCGCGAGGTTGAAGGCCTGGAAACCGAGCCCGGTCAGCCGGCGCAGGCACCGCTGCGCCACCGCGCGCTCGATCGTGGTGAACTCGAAGGAGAGCGCGGGCAGCGGACGGCCCAGACCGGCGAGCACCTCGTCCTCGTACCCCTCGACGTCGATCTTCACGAAGGCGGGCACCCCGTGCTCGGCGATCAGCCCGTCGAGCGTGAGCGACGCGACGTCGATCGGGGCGTCCCACCGCTCCCCCTCCCAACCGGCCGCGCCGTCGGCGGCCCGAATGAAGTGCGGCGAGGCGGTGGAGATGGTCGGGTTGGCGGAGTTGACACTGAAGGGCACGCTCCCCGCCCCGGCGGCGCAGAGCGCCTCGACGACCGTCACCTCCCCGTCGTCGCGGTAGATCGCCCGCAGCGCCCGCGTGCACGCCGGCTGCGGCTCGACGGCGACCACCCGGGCCCCGAGCCGACGGAAGCTGCCGACCCGGTCGCCGACGTGCGCGCCGATGTCGAAGACGAGGTCACCCCGGCGGACGAAGCGGGCGTAGAAGGCGTCCATGGCCGCCTCGCGCGCCGGGTCGCCGTAGTAGACCTCGAGGGAACGACGGATCGAGACGGCGTCGGGATCCGTCTTCAGGGCCTCCACAGCGCCGGCGCGGGCGTCCATCTCCAGAATCTAGCCCGCCGGACGTGAGGGGATCTCGGATTCCGGCCCCGGCGATCAGGGGGCGATGCGGAGCCGGCGGATCCGGTCGGCGTCGTACTCCTCGAAGCGGTACCGCAGGCCGGCGAAGGGGCTGCCGGGGAAGTCGCCGCTGATGGTCGTGGTGACCACCGTGCCCTCGGCTGCGTCCTCGACGTCGGTGATCTCGTACCGGACCAGCGGCACCTCGCCGCGCCAGTCGCGGATCGCCGCGATGCCGCGGTACGTCCTCCCCTCGTCCTCCACCACCGCGTCGTCGGCGAAGAGCGCGAAGTAGGCGTCCGTGTCCGGCCGGCCGGCCAGCTCGAAGTAGCGGCGGATGATCTCGGGCGCCTCGGTCATGGGAACTCCTCGATGTGCGGGGTCGGACCGTCGGGACGGCGCGACCGTCGTACTGTTACTTCTGAACTAGAAGTGAGTCACTTCGACATTAGCACCCACTCGGTGAGGAGCAGGTATGGCCGGCAAGATCCGCCTGGAGGACCGCGAGTGCCCGCTCTCGGCGACCCTCGGCGTGGTGGGCGAGTGGTGGACCCTGCTGATCCTCCACGACGCGTTCGACGGCTACACCCGCTTCGAGCAGTTCCAGGAGAACCTGAAGATCTCCTCCAGCATCCTGACCAGCCGACTTCGAACCCTGACCGCCAACGGGCTGCTGGAGCGCCGCCGCTACCAGACCCACCCCGACCGGTACGAGTACGTCCTCACCGAACTGGGCCGCAGCCTGCGACCGGTGATCGTCACGCTCGCCGCCTGGGGCAACTCCCGGCTCCGGCCGGAGCAGCGCAGCATGATCCTGGTCGACCGGGAGACCAGGGCCGAGGTCGAACCCGTGGTGGTCGACCGGAGCACGGGGCGGGAACTCGACCCGGAGAACTTCGTCTTCGCCGCCGGCCCGGCCGCCGGCGAGGTCATGCGCACCCGGTACGCCGACGCCGCGCCGCGGCGGCCCACGCCGGACGGACGGCGCTAGGCGAGCCCGCTCTTCTCCGCGAGTGCGGAGATTCGAGGCGCGCGGCCGTAGCGCGCGACGGAATTACCGGGTAGAAACATGCCGATCCCTTGATTCGACGCGTCGACCAGGTCCGCAGGTGTGAGAGAGCGCTCTCAAGCACCTCATCCCCCAGGTGGCCGCGACGGCGAGTCCGCGCGCGGCGGGAAGGACGAACCCGGATGACCCACTCCCCAGGCGCCCGGCGGCTCGGCCGGGCAATCGCCCTCGGGCTGGCGCTCTGCGCCACCCTCGGCACGACGAGCGCGACCGCCAGCGCCGGCCCGCCCCGGCCCCGCACGCCGGACCTCGGCCCCACCGTCACCGTCTTCGACCCCGGCATGCCGGTCAGCGAGATCCAGGCGACACTCGACGCCGCGTACGCCCGGCAGGTGGACGCCGAGATGGGCACCGAACGGCAGGCGTACCTGTTCAAGCCGGGCAGCTACGGCACCCCGGAGCAGCCGTTGCAGATGAAGGTCGGCTACTACACCGAGATCGCGGGCCTCGGCGCGTCACCCACCGACGTACGGATCAACGGGAAGATCGAGGCGTACAACCGGTGCCTCGCCGACGGCGGCACGGGCAACTGCATCGCGCTGGTCAACTTCTGGCGCACGCTGTCGAACCTCTCGCTGACCGTCGACGCGGCGGGTCAGGACGGCTGCCGCGCCTCGGCGAACTTCTGGGCGGTCTCCCAGGCCGTGTCGATGCGCCGGCTCGACATCACCGGCGGCGGGCTCTCCCTGATGGACTACTGCACGGCCGGTCCGCAGTACGCCAGCGGCGGCTTCATCGCCGACTCGCGGCTGCCCGCCACCACCAACGGCTCCCAGCAGCAGTGGCTCACCCGCAACAGCGAGATCGCCGGCTGGTCGAACGCGGTCTGGAACCAGGTCTTCGCAGGAGTCGTGGGCGCGCCCGACGACGCGACCTTCCCCGACCCGCCGTACACCACGCTCGACACCACCCCGGTCAGCCGGGAGAAGCCGTACCTGTACGTCGACGGCAAGGGCCGCTACCAGGTCCGGGTGCCCGCCGCCCAGCGCGACAGCAGGGGTGTCTCCTGGGCGGACGGCATCACGCCGGGCCGCAGCATCCCGATCGACGACTTCTTCGTGGCCCGCCCCGGCGACTCGGTGCGGACCATCAACAGCCAGCTCGCCCGCGGCAAGCACCTCCTGCTGACCCCGGGCGTCTACGACATCGCCCGCAGCATCGAGGTCAAGCGTCCGAACACGGTGCTGCTCGGCCTGGGCCACGCCACGCTCACCGCCGTGAACGGGGCGGTGCCGCTGGAGGTCGCCGGCGTTCCCGGTGTGGTGGTCGCCGGAGTGACCATCGACGCCGGCCTGCGGGAGTCGCCGGTCCTGCTGCGGGTCGGCGACCGGCACGGCCGGGACGGAGGCAGCGCGGCCAACCCGACCACCCTGTCCGACGTGTACTTCCGCGTCGGCGGCCCGCACATCGGCCGGACGAACATCGCGCTCGAGGTGAACAGCGACCACGTCCTCATCGACCACACCTGGGTCTGGCGCGGCGACCACGGCGTGGAGGGCTTCACCGAGGGGGTCAACGGCGACACCGAGCGCTGGCGGACGAACACCGGCCGGTACGGCGCTGTGATCAACGGCGACCACGTGACGGCGACCGGCTTGTTCGTCGAGCACTTCCAGCGCTACAACACGGTCTGGAACGGCGAGCACGGCACGACGGTGCTCTACCAGAACGAGCTGCCGTACGACCCGCCGACGCAGGCCGACTGGATGAACGGCGACGTCGAGGGGTGGGCCGGCTACAAGGTCGGCGACCGGGTACGCCACCACACCCTGCACGGCGGTGGTGTCTACGTCTTCAACCAGAACAACCCGTCGATCCACACCGAGAACGGCTTCGAGGTCCCGCGGACCCCGGGCGTACGGCTGCACCACGTCATGACGGTCAACCTGAACGCCGGAACCATCGACCACGTGGTGAACGGGGTGGGCGAGGCGGCCGACACCACCCGGGTGGGGGCGCCGGTCTACGTCGCCCAGTATCCGCTGCCGTAAGCGGCGCCGGTGCGGGTCGGGATTACCTGTCCCGACCCGCACCGCCCGAGTCACCCACGTCGACGGAATCTTGCTCGGTGACACACCCGGACCATAGGCTCCGGTCAATGTGATCCACCGAGAGGGGAAGTGCATGGCCCCGTCGACCCGTCCACCCCGGATCGTCCCCGTACGGCGGCTGGCGAGCGCCGCCGCGATCGCCCTCCTGGTCGGCACGGTGCCGCTGCTCGGCGGCACCTCGGCCGGGGCCCGCCCGCCGTCGCCCACCCACTGCAGCACCGACCCCAGCGCTCGGTTGGCGAGCGTGCCCAGCCCGGAGCGGGCGCTCGGCTTCCCGCTCGGCCTCGGGCAGGAGCGGCCGGTGACCACCGAGGAGATCCGCGGCTACCTGCACGCCGTGGACACCGCCTCCGACCGGGTGGTGACCGGCGTACTGGGCACGAGCGCGCTCGGTCAGCCGCTGCCGTACGCCGTGGTGTCGAACGAGCGCAACGTCCGGCCGGCCGCCCTGCGCAGGATCGCCGAGGACGTCCGGGACCTGCGCGACCCGCGCCGGACCACGCGCCGGGAGGCGGCCGAGACGGCCGACGACTCCCCGGCCATCGTCTGGGTCACCGGCAACGTGCACGGCGGCGAGAAGAGCGGCGCCGACGCGGCACTGAAGACGTTGTACGAGCTGGCCGCCGGCCTGTCGTGCGAGGTCGCCGAGCGCAACGAGAACCTCGTCACGATCATCGTGCCGACGCAGAACCCGGACGGCCGGGACGCGAGCCGACGGCAGAACGAGTTCGGCTTCGACCTGAACCGGGACTGGTTCGCCCGCACCCAGCAGGAGACCGACAGCAAGCTGGAGCTGATGCGGCGCTACCCGCCGCAGGTCTTCGTCGACGCCCACGAGATGACCGGCTCGCAGTACTTCTTCCCGCCCAACGCCGACCCGATCCACCACGAGATCTCCGCCGAGGCGGTCGACTGGATCAACCGGATCGGCGAGGCCAACAAGGCCGGCTTCGGCTACAACGGCGCCTGCACCGAGACCGTCACCACCGAGTGCTACTTCAACTACGCCCGCTACGACCTCTTCTTCATGGGCTACGGCGACACCGTGCCGGCGGCCGGCTTCGGCGCGGCCGGCATGACCTTCGAGAAGGGCAGCGCCTCGGCCGTGGCCGACCGCGTCCAGCAGCAGTTCCACACCCAGTGGTCCACCCTCGGCTGGGCCGCGGCGAACCGGCACGAGGTGCTCACCGACTACTACCGGATCTGGACGGACGCGCTCGCCCAGGGCCGGGCGGGCACGCTGGAGCCGAACGAGGTGGTCCAGCCGACCAACGAGGTCCAGTTCCCGGTCCCGGACCTGCGGATCCGGTCCTACTTCCTGCTGCCCGACCGGCAGCTCGCCGACGTACGGCAGCTGGTCGAGCGGCTGCGCCGGATGGACGTCGAGGTGTACGAGGTGCAGCAGGCGACCCGGGTGCCCAACGCGCGGATCTTCGGCGGCCGCAGCGCGCGGAACGTCACGGTGCCGAAGGGCGCGTACTGGATCCCGATGGAGCAGCCGCAGAAGCACTGGATCCAGGCGATCATGGGTGAGGACCCGTACACGCCGTTCCCCTACTTCTACGACGTCTCGTCCTGGAGCAACCCGCTGCTGATGGGCGTGCCGACCATCTCCACCGGGGACGACGTCCGGCCCCGGGCGAAGCTGGTCCGGCAGATCTCCGGCGGCCGGACCGGTCACGCCTCGCTCTGGGGCTCGTACGGCTACCGCCTCGACTCCGCCGCCGCCGCCGAGCTCACCTTCCGCCTGCTCGGTCGCGGGGTGCCGCTGGTCCGGGACGGGGCGGGCGGCGTCGTCCGGCTGGCGGCGACCCGCCTGACCCGGGAGATCGACGACCTCGCCGAGTCGTTCGGGGTGACCCTCAGCCCGGGCGGACCGGCCCGCGGCGCCCGGCTGGAGCTGCCCGACGTCGGCCTCTTCGGCGGCGACGGCATCTCCACCACCTCCGGCTCCCACGGTGAGGCCCGCTACGTGCTCGGCGAGCGGTGGGGGCTGGAGCTGAAGCCGGTGACCACCGCCGACATCAACGAGAACACGGCCGCGTTCACCGGCCGGTCGGTGCTGCTCGTGCCGGACGGCGGCAACCCGACCGGCGGCCTCACCGCCGCCGGGCAGGCCAACCTGCGCAGCTGGATCGCGCAGGGCAACACCTACATCGGGCTGCGCAACGAGGGCACCCGGATGGCCCGGGCCGCCGGGCTCACCTCCACCACCGAGAAGCCGAAGCCGGCCGGGTACCAGGTGATCGGGTCGCACCTGCGGGTCGATGTCGACTCCGCCAGCCCGGTCGCGTCGGGCCGACCCGCGGAGGACTTCGAGTTCAACAACGGCGACCCCATCCTCAACCCCAGCACCACCGGCACCAACGTGCTGCGCTACCCCAGCGGGGAGACGTTCTGGGCGAACGGCTACACGGTCGGCGCCGACGCGCTGCGCGGCACGGCGGCCCTGGTGGACGAGCCGACCGGCGCCGGTCGGGCGGTGCTCTTCGCGTTCAACCCGCTCTTCCGGGCGTACAACGAGAACGGGCTGCACCTGGTGGCCAACGCGCTGCTCTACCCCGAGACGGGCGCCGGACCCGCCGCGCAGCGGGCGGCGTCGGTCGACCCGGCCCGGGCCGCCGCGGCCCGGGTGTCCGCGCCCGAGGACCTCGGCGGCGGCTGGCGGCCGATCACCATCGAGGTGGCGGACGCGGACCTAGCCCGGACCCGGTCGGTCGTCGAACGGTTCACCGGCGACGCCCGGACGTCGGCGGCGGGCGGCTCGTCCTACCTGGTGATCCCGAACCCGCAGGGGCAGCAGGCCGACGAGCACCCGTTCCTGGGTGACCTGGTGCGCGCCCTGCAGACGGCGGGGGTTCCGCTGCGGTCCCTGGTCGCCTGATCCGAGGCGGGCCCGGCCGGCGGCGACCGGCCGGGCCCGCCCCCGAGTTGGCTCCGGCGGCCCCGTTGGGGCAGGATCGGGCGGCCCTCGCGTTGTCGCGGACGTCACGTGCCCGAGCGTGGACGCCCGAGCGGCTGCGCGAGAGTCTTGGAAAGCTGATTCCAAGATGAGGTGAACGTGCCATGGACCTGCGCTCAGACGCTGTCGTGCTCTTCGGTGTGACCGGTGACCTGGTCGCGAAGAAGCTCTTCCCGGCGCTCTACGAGCTGACGCGTCGCGGTCGGCTCGACCTGCCGGTGATCGGCGTCGCCCGCTCCCGCTGGGACCACCAGCAGTTGCTCACGGCGGCGCGCAAGTCGGTCCTGGAGGCGAACGGTCAGGTCGACGACGAGGTCTTCGACCGCCTCGCCGGGAACCTCACGATGCTCTCCGGCGACTACGCCGACCCCACCACCTACCAGCGGCTCGCCGAGGCGCTCTCGACGGCGCGGCGGCCGCTCTTCTACCTGGCCATCCCGCCGGCGGTCTTCACCGCGGTGGTCGACGGCCTGGCCGGCTCCGGCCTGGCCGCGCGCGGCCGGGTGGTCGTCGAGAAGCCCTTCGGCCGCGACCTGGCCACCTCGCACGAGCTGAACAAGGTGCTGCGGGCGGCCTTCGACCCGGAGCGGATCTTCCGCATCGACCACTACCTCGGCAAGGAGGCGGTCGAGGGGCTGCGGGTCTTCCGCTTCGCCAACCGGATCTTCGAGCCGCTCTGGAACGCCGAGCACATCGCGAACATCCAGGTGACCCTCGCCGAGGGCTTCGGCACCGAGGGGCGCGCCGGCTTCTACGACCGGATCGGCGCCACCCGCGACGTGCTGCAGAACCACATGCTCCAGGTCGTGGCCCTGCTCGCCATGGAGCCCCCGGCCGACGCCGGCGACGACGCGTTCCGCGCCGAGGAGATCCGCGCCCTGAGCCGGGCGGCGGCGCTCTCGCCGGCCACCACGGTCCGCGGCCAGTACGCCGGCTACCGAGACGAGCCGGGCGTGCCCGCCGACTCCAACACCGAGACGTTCGTGGCCACCGAGCTGCGGATCGACTCGCCCCGCTGGGCCGGCGTGCCGTTCTACCTGCGTACGGGCAAGCTGATGCCGGGCACGGCCACCGAGGTCGTGGTCGAGTTCAAGACGCCGGAGCGCAACCTCGTGCCGTCGGCCGACGGGGCCGAGCCCGAGCCGAACCTGCTCCGCTTCCGCCTGGGCCGCCACGACGGCATCATCCTCTCCGTCCAGGTCAAGGAGCCCGGCGCGGAGGTGACGGGCACCTCGACCGAGCTCCCCGTCGACTTCGACGCCACGCTCGGACACCGGCGGGAGGCGTACGAGCGGCTGCTCGACGACGCCTTGGACGGGCGGCACCTGCGCTTCGCGCGGGAGGAGACGATCGAGCAGGAGTGGCGGATCGTCGAGCCCATCCTGGACCTGTCGGCGCCGGTGTCGTCGTACCCGCGGGGCAGCTGGGGTCCGGCCGAGGCGGCGACGCTGGCCGGCCGCTGGCACGACCCGGCCACCCGCTGACAACCGGTGAGGCGCGCGACTTAACCAACGTTAAGCTGGGGCGATGACACCAACCGATGCCGTCTCCACCCCCGGCCCGGCGCCGGCCAGACCCCGGCACACCGCCGCGGGTCGGCGCACCCGGGAGCGGATCGTGAAGACGGCGGCGGATCTCATCTTCCGCAAGGGCGTCGCCGGCACCAGCATCCCGGACGTCCAGCAGGCCGCCCGGGTCAGCGCCTCGCAGATCTACCACTACTTCGCCGACAAGACCGAGCTGGTGCGGGCCGTCATCGCCCACCAGGTCGAGCAGACCATCGCGGGGCAGCAGCCGCACCTCGACCGGCTGGACAGCTTCCCGGCGCTCCGGGCGTGGCGCGACGCCATGATCGCGTCGCAGGAGCGGCACGACTGCGCGGGCGGGTGCGCGATCGGCTCGCTCGCGAGCGAGCTGGTCGAGACCTACGAGCCGCTACGGGGCGACCTCGCCGCCGCCTTCGACCGCTGGGAGGCCCCCATCCGGGCGGGGCTGCGCCGGATGCGGCAGGACGGCGTACTCGTCGCCGAGGCCGACACCGACCAGCTCGCCACCGCGCTGCTCGCGGCGGTCCAGGGCGGCCTGCTGCTCAGCCAGGTCCGGCGTTCCTCCGAGCCGCTGCGCGCCGCCACCGAGGCGGCGATCGGCTACGTGGAGAGCTTCGCCGCCTGAGCCCGCCGGCCGGCCGCCGGAACATTCCGCGGTTCGGACTCGGACCGTCCGCCCTCGACGTAGCGTTACCAGCGGAGCCGTCGCAGCCACCGGGTCGGCAACCCGTCGCCCAGCACGTCGAGCGAGGAACGGGACCCGATGTCCGACGACGATCGCCACCTCCCCGTCGAGCGCTGCGACCGCCACGCCGGGCGGGGACGAACCCGCCGCCGGCGGTCGTGATGCCGGGCGTACGCCGAGCCATCACCCGTACGCCGGAGGGCTCCCAACGCGCCGACCTGCTGGAACTCTTCTTCGACCTGGCCTTCCTCGCCACCCTGGCGCTGACCTCGCAGAAGATGGCGGCCGAGCAGACCTGGACGGGCATCGGCCAGGCGCTGCTCCTGCTCTCCACGCTCTGGGCGGTCTGGGTCACCACCACCTCGTTCACCGACATCTACAGCCTCCAGGAGCGACCCATCCAGCTCGTGGTCCTGGGCATCATGTTCGGCGGCATGCTGATGTCCGCCGCCCTGCCGACCGCGTTCGGCGCCCACGGCCTCGTCTTCGGCGCCACCTGGGCCGGGATCAACTGGGGCCGGGGGTTGGTCCTCATCCCGTCGCTGCGCGGCCGGCGCGAGCAGGAACGCCCCGTCCGGATCCTGCTCTGGACCGGCCTCTCGGGCACCCTCTGGATCGTCGGCGGCCTGCTCCCGGACGCGGACACCCGGCTCGTGGTGTGGCTCGCCGCGCTCGGCGTCGACTACGTCGCCTTCGGCCTCCGGTTCCCGATCCCCGGCCGGCGACCGCTGCCGCATTACAACGTCTCCCCGGAGCACCTCGCCGAGCGGTACCAGCAGATCTACATCCTGGCCCTGGGCGAGCTCGTCCTGATCGCCGTCCTGACCCTGAGCCGCATGCCGTTCAGCCTCGACCGGATCGGCGCGTTCCTCGCCGCGTTCGTCACCGCTGTCGTGCTCTGGTGGAGCCACGCCCGGCGCACCGGCGCCGTGCTGCGGACCGCCATCGAGCGCTCCGCGCACCGGACCCGGCTGGTGCGGACCAACCCGTACGTGCACTGGCTCATGGTGACCGGGGTGGTCGGCATCGCGGCCGGCTTCGAGCGGGTCATCAGGCATCCCATGCAGCGGCCGGACGACATCCTGGTCGCGCTGCTGCTCGGCGGCGCCGCGCTCTTCCTGGCCGGTCGGGCGCTGCTCGACCACGAGGTCGCCGACCGGATTCCACGGGCCCACCTCGCCGGGATCGTCGTGACGGTGGCCGCCGGCTGGGTCGCGCCGTGGCTGCCGGGGCTCGCCCTGAGCGTGCTCGCCACAGTGGTGCTGTTGAGCGTGGTGGTCGCGGAGGCCGTCCGGTTCCGCCCGGGCGCGAAACGGGCCTGACCGCGGACCCTCCCCCGACCGGTGAACGCCACGGTGACGCCATCGGTGTTCGGTCCACTCCGCGACGGCGAACGTCTCGGGCCGACCGCCGTCCGGTTCCGGTGGCTATCCCGCGCGGCCGCGCGCGGGTACGGTCCGATGATCGTGATCGATGACGGGCGGGTTCGCCCCGGGCCGGTTGACGCCGGGGCGGCCGCCGACGGACGGGAGGGGCACGAGGGTGAGAGTCAGAGCGGGGTTCTGTGTGGCTGCGATGGTCGCGGCCGGACTGGTGGGGGTGGGGGCGGCGCCCGCCGTCGCCGCCGACGTGGGCAGCGCCACCGTGGTGCCGATCCAGGTGACCGGTGATCCGGCGGAGCGCTTCAACCTGGTCCTGCTCGGCGACGGGTACACCGAGGCGGACCTGCCGACCTTCCGTTCGCACGTCGACAAGCACCTGAACACCCTCTGGACGATCGAGCCGTTCAAGTCCTACCGCAGCTACTTCAACGTCTACGCCGTGGAGATCGTCTCCGCCGAGTCGGGGGTGGACTGCGACCCAGGCCTTGGCGACCCGGAGCGGGACACCGTGCTGGACATGGGCTTCTGGGGCGGCTGCAACCCCAACAGCGTGCAGCGTCTGCTCGCCGTCGACGGGACGGCGGCGAACGCGTACGCCGATCTCGCGGCGGGCACCAACCGGGGCAACCGACAGCTCGTCGCCCTGGCCAACAGCGACACCTACGGCGGGGCCGGCGGGGTCAACGCCACCGCCTCCGGCGGCAACGCGCTCTCCGCGCTGATCAGCCCGCACGAGCTCGGGCACTCGCTGGGCGGCCTGCAGGACGAGTACGACTACTACGCCCGCGGCGTGGCCGGGGACACCTACGAGGGGCCGGAGCCCTCGTCGACGCACCACACCCTCCTCACCGAGCAGCAGATGCGCGACACCCGCGCCAAGTGGTGGCGCTGGCTGGGTGAACCGAGCGAGTCCGGTGGCCAGATCGGCCGCTACGAGGGCGGGCTCTACCTGCAGAAGGGCGTGTGGCGGCCGAGCCGGCACTCGATGATGAAGTCGTTGGGCTTCTACTTCGACCAGGTCGCCCGGGAGCAGATGACCGAGCGGATCGCGAGCCGGGTCGACATCCTGGCCGGCGGCACCGAGGCGGGGCGGCCGATCGGCGCCGACCAGGTCGTCCGGGTGGAGACCCTGCACCCGGTGAGCCACGAGCTGACGGTCACCTGGACGGTCGACGGCACGACCGTCGCCGGCACCGGCAACGCCCGCGTCCTCGACCTGCGGACGCTGCGGCTCACCCCCGGAACGCACACCGTCACCGCGACGGTCACCGATCCGACTCCGTTCGTCCGCGACCCGGCGGTACGGGAGTCGCCCGCGCTGACCCAGCGCCGCACCTGGACCGTCGACACCGGGCTGACCACCCCGGTGGTGGCCGAGCCGCTGGGGATCACCACGTCGACCGCGACCGACCGGCCGGTCGGCGCCCGGGACGTGGTGTACGTGGAGAGCACCCACCCCACCGACCGGATCCCCGCCGTGGCCTGGGCCCTCGACGGTCGTCCGGTGGCGAACCCCGGTCACGACGGTGACCTGGAGCTGGCCGGGCTGGGCCTGACCGGCGGCACCCACCGGCTCACCGCCACGGTCACCGACCCGGTCACCGCCGAGTCGGTGTCCCGCTCCTGGACGGTCGACGCGACCCGCCCCGAGGTCGACTACGACCTGTCGGAGCCGCTGCTCACCACCGCCCGCCCCGGCAAGCCCACCGAGTACGTCTACAACGGGCCGTTCACCATGCGCCTGACCGGCGCCGACGACACCGCGGCGGAGGTCACCGCCGAGTTCCGCCTGGACCGCGACGGCTGGCACAACTACTACGGTTGGCCGACCGACGCGCAGGCACCGTTCCTGTTCACGGCGACCGGCACCGACGTCGACGGTCTCGTCTACGGCAACCTCGGCTCGGGTGGCCTGTCGGTCTCCCCGTTCGCCCAGCGCTCCCCCGGCTACGGCCGACACACCGTCGAGTACCGGGGCATCGACGCGGTGGGCAACGTGGGTACGGCCGGGGAGTTCGTCGCCACGCTGATTCCGCCGCCGCCGACGTGCACCGACGTCGTCTCCGGCCGGCGCGCCGGCGCGCTGGTCGTCACCTCCGGCGTCACCTGCCTGCGGGCCGCCAGCGTCACGGGCGGGGTGACCGTCCGGGCCGGGGCCGCCCTCGTGGTCGACCGCTCCTCGATCAGCGGCGCGGTGGCGGCGACCGGCGCGACGGCCGTGGAGCTGCTGAACAGCACCGTGCGGGGCGCGGTGACGGTGACCGGCACCACCGGGCACGTCACGGCGGTGGGCAGCCGGGTGGACGGCGCTCTGCTGCTCAGCGGAAACGACACCGGCACGACGGCGGCGATCCTCGCCGGCAACGAGGTGGTATCGCTGCACTGCTCGGGCAACAGCCCGGCCCCGGTCGATCTCGGCGCACCGAACACGGTGCGCGGCGCCGCGTCGGGGCAGTGCCGGGGACTCTGAATCCTGAACCGCCGGAGGGCGGACACGGTTCGGGGCCGGTCGTCGTGCGGCGACCGGCCCCGCGCCGTCGGAGTTGACGGCCGGCTACAACGTCGGGTTGCCCTCCCGGCCCGAGTGCCGGTGCAGCTCGTCGAAGAGGGCGACGCCGACCATGACCGCCGCCACCGCGACGGCGGCCACCATCGGCGGGAAGCGCAGGGTGATCGGCGCGGCCACGCCGAGAGCCAGCAGGCCGACGTAGAGCGCCATGCTGCGCCGGATCGAGTAGAGCTCCCGTTCGAGGAACGCCCGGCCGATCAGGAAGAGCGCGGGGCCGCCGAAGATGACGACCACCAGCGCCCAGTCGATGGGCGGGTCGGCGTCCCGGACGATCTGACCGAAGCCGACCGCGCTGCAGATCACCCCGCCGACGATCAGCAGCAGGCTGAAGTTCGACCGGTCGGTGAGGCGCATGGCGGGGCCGGTCCCGCTCTGATGCTCCGAACGGCCCCACGTCCGGTGGTAGAAGTAGATCCGCCAGTAGGCCACGACGGTCAGGAAGGCGGCCACCAGCACGATCGTCCGGTCGACCGAGAGGCCCGGGAAGCTGACGGCGGCGCCCGTCTCGAGCACCACCTCGGCGAGGGCGATCATGAAGAACTGGTTGTACCGCTCGGCGAGATGGTGGTAGACGAGGTCTTCGTACTTCCGGCGGTTCGAGCCGAGCCGGGGTACGGCCCAGGCCGTGAGCATGCCGAGCACCTCGATGCCGACCGCGATGGTCCACAGCACGCCGCGGGTGACGCCGGCGCCGGCCGCGCCGGTGAGCCAGAAGGTTCCGGAGACGGTGTGCCAGCAGAGCACGCGCACCGGCGCTCGCCAGGCCGTGCCGCCACCGCCCCGCAGCGCCAGCGCGAGGTGGAGCGGACGCAGGACCTGGAGGAGGACGTACGTGACGGCGAAGATCACGCCGCGCTCACCGAACGCCTGCGGCAACGAGACCGCCAGGATCAGCGTGCCGAACATCGTCGCCACCAGCTCCACCTGGATGGTGGGGGAACGGGGGTCGTAGATGCTCGACGTGACGGCATTGATCGACCAGATCATCCACATCGCGACGAAGAAGAGGATGGTCTGGCCCGCCTCGGAGAGCAGCGTGTGCCGGACGATGGTCAGGTCGTCGGCGATCCGTCCGGCGAGGCGGGCGAGCGCGAACACGTAGACGATGTCGAAGAGCAGCTCCAGGACTGTCGCACTACGTGGGACCGCACCGTCGGCCGGGCGGGCCGGAAGGCGGATCATGTCCGACTTACGTGGATTCGCACCCTCATCGCGGTCAGTTCTACCATGCCCGTTCCGGACCCCGGGCCCACACGAGCACCGTACCGACCGGGCAGGTGCGGCGAGCGGACGTGCGGGGCCGCCCGGACGGCGAAGGGCCGCCCCGCGGTCCAAATGCGGGGCGGCCCTGGCTGACGCGAGGCCCGGGATCAGCGGCCGGTGGTCGCCCGCTCCCGACCGTCGTCGAGGTTGACCTCGTCGAACGGGGGCGCGCCGTCGACGGCGTCGGCGGCCACCGCCGCCGACTTGACGCTCTCCGGCAGGTCGATGCTGGTGCGCAGTGTGACCGGCTTGAGCGCCAGCGCGGCGATGACACCGACCACCGCGATCACCGCGGAGATGAGGAAGATGTGCCCCGTGGCGTCGCCGTACGCGGCCCGGACGATGTTCTGGATCGCGTCGGGCAGCGCGGTGATGTTCAGGTTGCTCGTCTCACCCATGCCGGAGGTGGGTACGCCGGCCGCGGAGAGGTCGTGGGTGATCTGGTCGGTGACCCGGCGGGCCAGGACGGCGCCGAGCACCGAGACCCCGATGGTGCCGCCGAGCGACCGGAAGAACGCCACGCTGGAGCTGGCCGCGCCGATGTCCTTGAGCGAGACGGTGTTCTGCACGGCGAGGACGAGGTTCTGCATGGTCATGCCGACGCCGATGCCGACGAGGAACATGGCCGCACCGATCAGGTACAGCGACGTCTCGTGGTCGATGAAGCCGAGCAGAGCGAAGCCGATGACCAGGACGATCGAGCCGAAGACGATGTACGGCTTGATCCGTCCGCTCTTGGTGATCAGCCGACCGGCGACGATCGAGGAGATCAGCACACCGCCCATCATCGGGATGGTGAGCAGGCCGGCCTCGGTCGGCGTGTAGCCGCGCCCGATCTGGAAGTACTGGCCGAGGAAGACCGAGCCGCCGAACATGGCCATGCCGACCGCGAGGCTGCCGAGGATGGCCAGCGCCGTGGTGCGCTCGCGGATGATCTCCAGCGGGACGACCGGCTCGGCGGCCCGCTTCTCGACCACCATCGCCAGGGCGAGCAGGATGATCGAACCGGCCACCATCACGCCGGACTGCCAGGAGACCCAGGCGAACGAGCTGTCGACGAACGAGATCCAGATGAGCAGCAGGCTGACGCCGGCGGCGATCAGCGCCGAGCCCAGGTAGTCGATCTTGACGTTCTCCCGGCGGACAACGGGCAGCTTCAGCGTGGCCTGGAGCAGGACGAGCGCGATGATCGCGACGGGCACGCCGACGAAGAAGCACCACCGCCAGCCGAGCCAGGAGGTGTCGACGATGAGGCCGCCGAGCAGCGGGCCGCCGACCGTGGCGAGGGCCATCACGCCACCGAGGTAGCCGTTGTAGCGGCCCCGCTCCCGCGGCGGGATCATCGCGGCGATCGCCACCTGGACGAGGGCCTGCAGGCCGCCGACCCCGATGCCCTGGAAGGCGCGGGAGGCGATGAGCTGACCGGCGCTCTGCGAGAAGCCGGCGACGACCGAACCCAGCAGGAAGACGACGATGGCGAGCTGGATCAGGAGCTTCTTGCTGAACAGGTCGGCGAGCTTGCCCCAGATCGGGGTGGTCGCCGTCGCGGTCAGCAGGGTGGCGGTGACCACCCAGGTGTACTGGGTCTGCGAGCCGTTCAGCGCACCAATGATCTTGGGAAGCGCCGTCGAGACGACAGTGCTGCTCAGCAGGGCGACGAAGAGCACCAGCAGCAGACCGCTGAGTGCTTCGAGCGTCCGCCGGTGCGTCATCGGCTCGGCGCCGGCGGTTGTGGTGGGTGCGCTCATCGCGCGGCCTCCAGATTGTCGTGGTTTTCGAGGGCGACCTCTAGATCGCGGGTGAATCGGTGCAGCCCGGCGCCGAGCGCGGCGACCTCGTCGGCGTTCCAGCCGGCGAGGGCCCGATCGAGCAGCCGGGCGTACCAGTCGTGGGTGTCGGCCAGGGCCGTCCGGCCGTCGGGGGTGACCGCCAGGACCTGTGCCCGCCGGTCGGCCGGGTCGGGGCGCCGCTCGATGAGCCCGTGCGCCACGAGGGCGGCGACGGCACGGCTCACCGTCGACGGGTCGAGCCGGGCCCGCAGCGCCAGTTCCCGGGCGTGACAACCGTCGGCGAGCCCGTCGATCTGCGACAGGATGCCGACCAGCCCGAGCGGGATGCCCGGCTGTTCCTCGGCCCGCCGCTGCTTGATCAACCGGATGCTCCGGAGGAGGTCCCGCAGCCGGTGCACGAGCTCACGACCGTCACCCTCCACGCTTCCTCCCGCCGACAGATGGTTGCCCCACGCAAGCATCTACAAAACTTGCCCAGTAGGCAAGTTTGCCGCCTGAGAACTGCGTCACGTACCGTCTATGTCATGGACGAGACCCCTGGGCTGCGCGAACGCAAGAAGGCAGCGACCCGCGCCGCCCTGCACGAGGCGGCCCTGCAGCTCGCCATCGATCAGGGGGTGGACGGCGTGACCGTCGAGGCGATCGCCGACGCGGCGAACGTCTCCCGGCGGACGTTCTCGAACTACTTCTCCGGCAAGGAGGAGGCGATCTTCCACGGCGACACCGTTCGGCTGCGCCGGATGCTGGAGCTGATCCGGGCACAACCCGCCGACGACCAGCCCTGGACGGCGCTGACCCGGGCGGCGTTGCAGCTCGCCGAGGAGACGTACCTCGGCAACGAGGAGTGGCTGACCCGGCGCCGCCTGCTGCGGGGGCACCCCAGCCTGGCCGCACACCAGGTCGCGGCGTTCGCGGTCGTCGAGCGGGAGCTGGCGGCGGAGCTGGCGGAGCGGCTCAGCGGCGACGACGTGGCGCTGCGCGCCCGGGTCCTCGCCGCGATCTTCCTGACCACCATGCGGGTCGCCGTGCAGGACTCGACCGAGCACCCGGACCGACCGCTGCTCGACGTCGTCGCCGCCGCGCTCGCGGCCGCCGCGCCGGCCTAGCCTCCCCCGGCGCCGACTCGTGCCGGCGGGTCGGCGCGGCCGTCAGCGCCGCCAGACCGGGGGCGAGCGCCACTCGACCAGAGCCAGCGTGACCCAGGCCACCGCCACGAGCAGGACCGTGGCCGGCGGTGGCAACCCGCCCAGGCCGATCACCACTGCGGCCACCGCCAGGCCGACCTGGGTGAAGGCGACCCGCCGGCTCACCCGCACGTCGAACCCGCGGTAGACGACGATGCAGCCGAGGATCAAGGTCAGCTGACTGCCGGCGAGCAGCGGACCGGCGACGCCGTGGTCGCCGTGCACCGCCTCCCGCGCGGCCACCTCCACGGCGACTCCGGAGGCCACGATCGAGCCGTACACGAGCAGGTGGCCGTACGCGTAGAGGTAGCTGCGCACGACCGCTCCCCGGCCACCGCGAAGCGCCCGGTTGCCCGCCTCCTGGTCGAAGGTGGAGGCGAAGTAGACCCACCAGATGCCGCAGGCGATCACGAAGCCGCCGACCCCGACGGCCGCGGCTGCCGGTCGCCAGCCGGTGTCGCCGATGCCGTTCGCGACCGCGAGCACGGCTTCCCCGAGAACGACGATGGTGAACAGCCCGAACCGCTCCGGCATGTGCGACCGCTGGACCGGCGCCCGGCCCGCCCAGGTGTACGCCAGCGGCCCGGCCACCGCGGCATTCAGGGCCAGCCCGACACCCCAGAGCGCGTACCGGGCCGGAGCCAGGGCCAGCAGGGACGAGAACCACAGCACGGCGCCGAGCAGGAACCCCGCGGCATTCCACCAGCAGAACTCCCGCGCCTCTCGCCGGCGCCACCCGACCACCCCGTACATGCCCGCGAGGAGGGCGAGCAGCAGCCCGTACACCAGCGCGAAGAGGGCCGGATCGTCGGCCACCCCGCCATGGAGTGACGCGGCCAGCGCGAGCACCCCCAGCATCGCGACCAACTGCACGAACCGGCTCGGCGGACGGTCGTCGTCGAAGAGGTCCGCGAAGTACGAGAAGCTGAACCAGAGCCACCAGATGGTGGTCATCAGGCCGGCGAAGACCAGCACGCCGTGGATCGACGGGTCCTCGTTGAGGAGCCCGCCGAGCTGGAACACGGCGACGACGAAGACCAGGTCGAAGAAGAGCTCCAGCCAGCTCGAGCGCCGCGCCTCGGCATAGCCACGGCTGCCGGCGGCCACGCCCCCTCCGTTCACCCGAGCAGACTAACTGCCCGTAATGTATTGAATATCCGTTTCACGAGCCCGCCCGGCCCATCGCCGCAGAAGACCAGCTCTGATCATCGGCGCGGCCTATACCCACCATTCGGATCGACGATGACCGACCCGAAATCAGCCGGCTCCCAGCCCCGTTGTGTCGGTTCGTTGGCCAAGTGGTGCCACGGCGTGCGACCAGGCCGACCAGGCCAGCCCCGCCACGGCACCGCGGAATTGACACAGCGTTATGGAGCGAAACCATGGGAATGTTGGACGGTAAGGTCGCGCTGGTCACCGGCGGCACCTCCGGAATCGGCCGGGAGAGCGTCCTCCTGTTCGCCCGGGAAGGAGCCAAGGTCGCCTTCACCGGACGGCGCGAGGACGCCGGCCGGGAGGTCGCCGAGGAGATCGCGGCGGCCGGCGGCGAGGCGCTCTTCATCAAGGCGGACGCCACCCACTTCGCGGGCGCGGCGGACGTCGTGCGACAGGTCGTCGACCGCTTCGGACGGCTCGACGTGGCGTTCAACAACGCCGGCACCGCGAACGTCGGTCCGTTGACCGAACTGGACGAGCAGTTCTGGGACAACCTGCTGGACGGCAACCTGAAGGGCGTCTTCTTCTACCTCCAGGCCGAGGCCGCGCAGATGAAGCGGCAGGGCGGCGGTGGTTCAATCGCGTTGAACGGCTCGGTCTTCGCCGAGCTGGGCACGTGGGGCATCTCGGCGTACAGCGCCAGCAAGGGCGGCGTGGCCGCACTGGCCCGCGCCGCCGCCGTGGAGCTCGGTCCCGACCGGATCCGGGTGAACACCGTCAACCCGACGGTGATCCGCACACCGCTGACCGCCGGTGGCATCACCACCACCGACGAGGGCTCGGAGCACCACCCACACGGCGAGCGGATCCCGCTCGGCCGCATCGGCGAGCCGGAGGAGGTCGCCCAGGTGGCCCTCTTCCTCCTCTCCGACCGTGCCTCCTTCGTCACCGGCCAGTCGATCATGGTGGACGGCGGACAGAGCGTGAACTGACCCGACGACCCGGGGAGGTGGCCGCCGCACGCAGGACGTGCGGCGGCTACGTCCCCGTCGTCGGTCGGCGACGCGCGCGGGCGAGCAACGCCACCACGATGAAGAGCACACCCAGCGCACCGGCCGCCAGCGCGGCGACGAGGACGACCCGACTCCCCCCGTCCTCGCCGGCCGCGGACGAGTCGGCCGGCGTCGCGCCGGTCGGCTCCGGCGTCGCGGCCGGTGAACCCGACGGCGCGGGCCCGGCCAGCGGGTAACGCAGAATCGTCGGTCTGGTGCCCGGCGGCTGGTCGGCCGTCTCGGAGACGGTGAGCAGCGAGCGGCCGTCGGCGGCGTAGCTGATCGACTCGCCCTGCGGCTCGTTCGGCAGCGGAGTGGCCCGGGGCGTGCCACCGGTCAACGCGGCGACCACGTCACCGCCCGCCACGTCGAACTCGAAGGCGTCGGCGTACGTGCGCAGCACCACCCGGCGTCCGTCCGGGGCGGTCGCCGCGCCGGTGACCGCCGAGCGGCCGAGCAGGCCGTACGGGTTGCTGGTCGTCGAGGCGGGCAGCCGCACCTGCCCCACCTTCGCCAACGGCACGGTCGCGCCCGGCCGCAGGGCGCCGGTCGGGGCGTAGAGGTTGCCGGAGAACTTGCTGACGACGACCGGACGACCGTCACCGGTCACCAACATCGCCTCGGCGTCATGCGGGCCGTCCGGGTACGACATCCGGTGCAGCACCGGCCGATCGGCGCCCGGGGCCAGCTTCCACACCGCGATCGTCTCGCGGGACCTGTCGTTGTCGCCGATGTCGGCCACCCAGACGGTGCCGTCCGCGCCGACCGCCAGGTCCTCGGTGTCGAGCGGGCGGGTCGGGTACGGCACCGCGCGAACGACCGCGCAGCTCCGGTCGAGGAAGAAGATCCGCCGCCGCGCCTCGTTCTCCGCGCCGTCGTTGATCACCACGAAGCCGTCGTCGGTGGCGACCATTCCGGAGAGCTCGGTCAGCCGAGCGTCCCGCACCTCGCAGGCCGGCTCACCCGGCGCGGCCGACCCGGCCCACGCCGCGCCCGGCAGCGTCACGGCCGCCAGCAGGACGAGCACGCCCAGCACCGCGCCGCGCCGCCGCCCGACCCCGTCAGCTCTCCGCATCCCCGCAATCTATCCACCGCCGGAGGTCCGCGTGGACAGCTACCGGGCGTTGCCGCCGCGTCGGGTTCACGACGACGAGCCGGCGGACGGGTCGAGGCGGGCCCCCGGACGCGGAGACGCCGGTGCCGGCCGCCGCTGGGGTGGCCGGCACCGGTCGGATCGCCTCAGCCGCCGTTCACCGACGCGGCCAGGGCGTCCGCGAACGCGGTGTCCGTCGGCGCACCGCTCACCCCGATGCGCCAGGTGCCACCGGCGAGATCACCGACGGGCAGCGACCGGCCGCCCGGCTGCCAGAGCGGCTGCCACGCGATGGAGCCGCCCGGCCGGTTGAACCAGCGGTTGTCCTCGCTCCAGGCCGACCCGGCCCGGTAGGCGGCCACCAGGGTGGTCGACTCGTCGGTGGCGAGCGACCACGGGGAGAAGCCCGCCGCGTCGCCGTCGCGGTCCGAGCCCGCCGGATCCCCGACCCGGGGCAGGCTCGAATCCAGGTTCCAGGCGGCCTCCCAGACCGGCGCCGTGGTCGGGCCGGCCACGTGCCACAGGAAACTCACGTCGACGGTGGTCGGCGCGAACCGGAACCGCCAGTCCACGGTCACCGGCTCGTCGCCGAGCGGGATGCCGGTCAGGTTTACGTCGGCGCCGTCGGTCGAGACGGTCACCCGCGCCGCCGCGCCCGCCGTGTCGGTCGGCCCGAAGGTCCCCACCGCGAGGTACGGCGCCGTGGAGCGGAACGACGAATCGGTCACCGCGCGGTACTCGCCGCGCCCGGCCGGGTCGGCGGCGTACGAGACCAACCGCGCCTCGGGTGCGCTCTGCACGACCGCCCGGTAGTACGGCGTGCTGACCACCCGCCCCTTCGTCACCACCGGCGTACGCCAATCGAGCGGGGCGAGCCAGAGCCCACCCTGCCCCCAGCCCGCGCCGGTGACGTACCACTGGCCGCGGCCGGTGTCGTCCTTGACCACCTCGGCGGCGTGCGCCTTGATCCGACCGACCAGCTGGTCGACGGTGAAGTGCAGCGGGTTCGAGCTGCGGTAGACCCGGGTGTCCTGGTAGCCACTCTCGCAGCAGACGAAGAGGTACCAGGAGTTACCGCGCTGCACCACGAACGGCGACTCGGTCGGCCCGCCGAAGGTGCCGGTGGCCGGGTGCTCGAAGGCGGTCCGCCGGTCGCTCCAGTGCACGAGGTCCCGGCTGGTGCGGTACGCGACGATGTGGTTGCCACCGGCCGGGGTGCTGTTCGCGGTGTAGTACATGACCCACTTGTCGCCGACCCGGGTGACCATCGGGTCCCGCCCGTCGAAGCCGTCGGTGAAGAGCGGGTTCTTCGAGCTTCGCTTCCAGTGCACCAGGTCCTTCGACGTGGCGAGGTGCATCCGGTACGCCTCGTGATCGGCGGTGCCACCGGCGTAGAACATGTAGTAGGTGCCGCCGTGGAACATCACGTAGGGGGCCCAGATGTGGGTCTCCCCCGCGTTCGGGTCGGCCTCCAGGGCGAACGGCTGCTTCGTCCAGGGGCCGCGCGGCGACGGGGCGGTCGCGTGGCCGAAGAACTTCTCGTCCAGCGGGTTGGCCGGCTCGGCGTGCGTGATCGCGAAGACGTGCCACAGGCCCGTCCTGCGGTCCCGCACCATGGTGTGGTCGTTGTAGTACCAGGGCTCGTCCTCGCCGACGCTCGGGTCGTAGACGTTCACGAACTCACCGGCGGTGACCTGGGTGGACCGGTTCTCGTACGGCTGGTTCTCCAGCCCGTCGGGACCGGCGGCCCGGGCCGGGGCCGGGGCCACGAGCAGGCCCACGGCGAGGGCGAGCAGCGCGGAGATCCGGCCGGCACGGGACGGTGGGCGGGGCATCGCATTCCTCCACACGGATGGATGAGGGGTTCCGGGGATGCGGTGGAGTGGGTGGACCCGCCGCCGGGTGCGATGGCGGGCCCACCCCGGGTGCTACTGCTTGCCGCCGAGCTGGGTGTAGACCTGTGCGGCGTTGTCCTTGGTGATCTGCGTGGTGCCGAGCGTGGTCGTCTTCGGGACGTCCTTCTGGCAGTCAACGAGGATCTTCTTGGCCATGTCGATGGCCTCGCGGCCGCCGGTCGGGTACTGGAACGTCGCCTGCAGCCGGCCCTGCTCGACGGCCTTGATGCCGCCGGAGGGCACGGGCAGCGCGTCGATCCCGGTGAACTTGATGGTGCTCTCCTTGCCGGCCGCCTTCGCCGCCAGGTAGGCGCCCTCCGCCATGGGGTCGTTGTGCGCGTAGACCGCGTTGATGTCGGGGTTCGCCTTGAGCATCGCGTCCATGACGCTCTGCCCCTTCTCCCGCAGCCACTCGGCGGTCTGGCTGGCCACGATCTGGATCTGCGGGTTGCTCGCCACGCCCTCCCGGAAGCCCTGGGCGCGCTCGGCGGCCGGGGTGGAGCCGGGCAGACCGGAGATCTCGACGACCTTGCCGCCCTGCGGCAGGAGCGTCTTCGCGTAGTACTCGCCCGCGGCCTTGCCGATGGCCACGTTGTCACCGCCGATGAACGCGGTGTACGCGTCGCCCTCGACCTTGCGGTCCAGCACGATCACCGGAATCCCCTGGTCGTACGCCTTCTTCACGACCGCGGTGAGCGGCTTCGCCTCGTTCGGCGAGATGATCAGCAGGTTGATGCCCTGGGAGATGAAGTTCTCCACGTCGGCGACCTGCTTGCTGTTGTCCTGGGCCGCGTCGGAGACGACGACCTTGAACCCGGGCACGTCCTTCGCCGCGTTGCTCACGTCGTCGTTCATGACCTGCCGGTACGGCTCGGCGTTGTTCGCCTGCGACATGCCGATCAGGAATTCCTTGCCGCTGCCGCACTCGGCCGCGGCGTCGGTGCCGCCGTTGCCGTCGCCGGCCTTCTCCACGCTGCACGCGGTGGTGGTGGCGAGGACGGTCAGCGCGAGGACGGCGACCGCTCTTCGGGCGTAGCGCATTGTTACCTCCGGTTGGTGGTGGGGGTCAGGAGATGCGGGGGCGGAGCTTCTGCAGCGCGGCGGCGGCCACGATGACCAGTCCCTTGACGACGAGCTGCACGTTCGCGTCGATGTTGTTGAGGGCGAGGATGTTGTTGAGGATCCCGAGCAGCAGCGCGCCGGCGATGGTGCCGCCCATGGATCCACTGCCACCGGCGAGGCTCGTGCCGCCGATGACCACTGCCGCGATCGCGTCCAGCTCGTAGCCGGAGCCGTCGTTCGGGCTGCCCTGGTTCAGCTGCCCGGCGTGGATGATCCCGGCCAGTGCGGCGAGCAGACCGGAGATGGCGAAGACGGTGATGCGCACCCGGCGTACGGGGACGCCGGAGAGGCGGGCGGCCTTCTCGTTGCCGCCGATGGCGTACACGTGCCGGGCGAAGGCGGTGCTGCGCAGCACCAGGAGCGCGCCGATCCCGATGGCGATGAAGAGCACCGCCGGCACCGGCAACACCCCGTTGATCGAGCCGCTCAGCAGCGAGAACGCCTCGGGGGCCTCCTTCGGCCCGTCCCCGTACGCGATCGGGACGCCGAGGCCGCCGGACCACATCCGGGCGATGCCCCGGGCCGCTTGGAGGCCGGCGAGCGTGACGATGAACGACTGGATGCCGATCCGGGCGACGATCGCCCCCTGGGTGGCGCCGAACGCGGTGCCGATCAACAACACGATCAGCACCGTCGGAAGGATCCCCATGCCGCTGTCGACCATGAGGGTGGCCGACCCGACCGCGGCCAGGCCGAGCACCGCGCCGACGGAGAGGTCGATGCCCCCGATCAGGATGACGAACGTCATGCCGACCGCGATGATGCCGATCTCCGACACCGCCCGGACGATGTTGGCCAGGTTGCCGGAGCTGAGGAAGATGTTCTCGCCGTTGCGGACCGGCGACACCGCGATCGCGATCAGGAAGACGGCGACCAGGCCGAAGAGGCTCTGGAACCGGAAGAAGTTGTCGACGAGCGCGTGCCGATCCCGTGGCAGCCGCAGTGACGGCCGGCGGCGCGGTGGTGGTGTTCCGGCCGGCGCTTCCTCGACGGCGGTGGGGTTGGGCGGGGTCATCGGGTCTCCTTGGCATCGTCGCCGTTGGCCGCGGCGAGGATCGCTTGTTGGGTGGCGGACGCGCGGGGCAGGGTGGCCACGGTGCGACCGCGGTGCAGGACGACCACCCGGTCGCAGAGGCTGAGCAACTCCGGAAGCTCGGACGAGGCGAGCAGGATCGCCATGCCGGCGTCCGCGAGCCGGTGGAGCAGCCGGTAGATCTCCGCCTTGGCCCCGATGTCGACGCCTCTGGTCGGCTCGTCGAGCAGGAGCAGCCTCGGCTGGGTCAGCAGTTGCTTGGCGAAGACGACCTTCTGCTGGTTGCCGCCGGAGAGCGTGGCGGCGGCGACGGCCGGCGAGGCCGCCTTCACGGCGAGGGCGGTGAGCTGCTCGGCCACGGTCCGCCGCACCGCCTGACGGCGTACCACGCCGAGCGTCGTCAGGGTGGCCAGCGCGGAGAGCACGACGTTCTCCGCCACCGAGTGCTCCAGCATCAGCCCGGCGCCGCGCCGGTCCTCGGGCACGAACGCGACCCCGCGGGCGAGCGCGGCCCGGGGGCCATGCGGCCCGTACGGCCTGCCGTCGATCGTCATCTGGCCGCTACGGCGTCCGGAGCCGCCCGCACCGAAGAGTGTCTCCAGCAGCTCGGTGCGGCCGGCGCCCATCAGCCCGGCGAGACCGACGATCTCCCCGGTACGCACGGTGAGGTCCACTCCGGCCGGTTCGGTGCGGCCCGGGGTCGGCCGGCGCGGCGTCACCGCGAGATTCCGCACGTCGAGCAGCACCTTCCCTGGCTCGTTGCGGCCCTCGCCGAAGAGCGCGTCGACCGACCGCCCCACCATGAGCTGGATGATCTCGTCGCGGGAGGCGGTCCTCGGGTCGACGGTGCCGGCCAGTCCGCCGTTGCGCAGCACGGTCGCCCGATCGGCGATGACCTCCAGCTCCGCCATCCGGTGCGAGATGTAGACGATGCCGACGCCGGCCCGGCGCAGCTCCTTGATCGTCTCGAAGAGCCGCTCGACCTCCGCGTCCGCCAGCGCGGCGGTCGGCTCGTCCATGATCAGCACCCGGGCGTCGAGCGAGAGCGCTCGCCCGATCTCGACCAGCTGCTGCTCACCGACGCGCAGCGAACCCACGAGCCGGCGAGGATCCAGGTCGGCGCCGAGGGTACGCAGGTGCTCCGCCGCCTGCCGGCGCATCCGCCGGATGTCGACACCGCCCAGCCGGGTCCGCGGCTCCCGCCCGAGGAACATGTTCTCCGCGATGGAGAGACCGGCCACGAGGTCCAGCTCCTGATGGATCGTGGCGATTCCGGCGCGCTGGGCGTCGACCGGGCCGCCGAAGCTGACCGGCCGGCCGTCGACCTCGATGGTGCCGTCGTAGTCGGTGATGACCCCGGAGAGGATGTTGATCAGGGTCGACTTGCCCGCGCCGTTCTCGCCGAGCAGCGCGTGCACCTCACCGGCGGCGATGGTGAGGTCGATGTCGCGGCAGGCCTGCACACCGCCGAACCGCTTGCCGATGCCGGTCATCCGGACCAGCGGTCGTTCTGTCATACGGCACCTCGTGGATCGTCTGCGGGATCTGCTGCGGGTGGAGCCGGAGTCGCCGGGTCCGCGGGTGCGGACCCGGCGACTCGCGACGGTCACGACGTGACGAGCTGCGCCTCCACGTAGTCGAGCCCGGCGAGGTACCCGGTCGACGCGGCGGCCTTGCCGGTCACCGTCAGGGTGAGCGTGTGCCGGCCCGCCGTCAGCTCCCGCTGGCCGTAGTCGATCGGGTCGCTGACCACAACCTCCGGCGAGTGGTACGCGTCGAACGCCGCACCGATCTGGGCGCCGTCGATCGCCACCGTGTTGACGCCGTAGTCCTGCGCCAGCGTCTGCACCAGGCTCAGCCGGTAGGTGCCGGTCGTCGGAACGGTGAACGCCACGGTGACGCTCCGGTTCGGCGCATCCGGCCGGAACCAGAGCTGAGCGCTCTGCGACCAGTGCACGCCGCAGCAGTCGCCCTGGACGTCGGCCGGCCCCTCGGCGGTCACCGCCGGCAGCGTCGACTCGCCCTCGATCCGCAGCGTGCTACCGGTGCTGGCGGAGTCGACAGCCGAGTACGACCCGGCGTTGCCTGCGGCGTCGACCGCGCGCACCCGGTAGTACCAGGTCTCGTGCAGGCCCAACCCGCCGTGCTCGAAGCTCGACCGGCTCGTGGTGCCGACCCGGTTCTCCGGTCCGGGCTTGAAGCCCGCCGTGCGGGAGGCGAAGACCTCGTAGCGCGGCGCGTAGACGTCGTCCTCGGCCGACTGCCAGGTCAACGACACGGCGTTGGTCGTGCCGCTGGTGGCGGTGAGCCCCTTCACGTCACCCGGCCGGCTGTGGTCGGTGAACGGGTCGACCAGGCTGAGCGCCGCGTACCGGGCGGCGGACCAGGCCGGAGCGTCCTTGGTGGGGGTCAGGGTGACCGTCACCTTCGACTTGCCGGCGGTGAGCGCCGCCGGCAGGCGGAACTCGTCGTCGAGCCAGCGGTGGGAGCCGTTGCCCAGGGGCTGGGACCAGACGCCGGCGTCCCGACCGTCGACCCGGACGTTCACCGACTGGTGCCCGACGGCCTGGTCGGCGACCCGGCGCAGGACCGCGCCGTTGTTGTGGCGGTCGAGCTCCACTCGGAACCGGATCGGGGTGGTGGAGGCGCGGGTGTCGTCGGCTACCGGTCGGGGCGTGCCGTCGTCACCCTCGAAAGTCGCGGTGAGCACCTCCCGGGCGCCGCCGCCGGTGTACCCGTGGGCGGCCTCGCCCGCCGCGTTGCCGACGTCGACGCTGTCCGTCCACCGCTGCCCGAGGGTGTCCTGGCCGTACCAGTACGCGGTCGAGCCGTACCGGGCCGGATCCTGGTCGCCGGGGCCGTGCTCGATGCCGAACCGCAGGCCGGTCGAGAAGGAGATCGACTCGGCCACCATGAGCCGGTACGCGCCGGTGCAGTCGTACTGGCAGCCGTAGTCGGCGACCTCGTGGGCGGGGTTGCCGTTCGTGGGAGCGTTGAAGGTGCCGTGGTTGAAGTACCAGCCGGCCTCGTAGAAGTCCTCGGTGCCGGTGCCGTGGATGCTCGGGCTCTGGGCGCCGTCCACGTAGACCCGCTCGTCGCCCTCCAGGTAGTTGCGCTGGTTACCGGCGGGGATGTGCCCCTCCATCGTCTGCGTGACGCCCACGAACTTGCCGCGGCCGGCCGCGTCGAGGAAGAGGTGGTCGGCGCCGGGGACGGTGTCGGCGCTGTTCGCCGTGGCCCGGAAGTAGCCGGCGTCGCCGGTGGGCCGCAGGGCCGCCGCCCACTTCGCCGACCGGGCGGTGGTCACCGTGGCGGTCGACGACTTGATCGGCACGTTCGAGCCGTTGCGCAGCTCGACGGTGTAGCGCTCCCGGTAGGGCATCGGCCACCAGGCCGAGAGGGTCGAGGTGGCCGGGTCGACGGCGAACATCAGGGACCGGACCTCGTGCAGCCCGAGGCCGGTGCCGAAGAACTCGCCGAGCGGCGCGTCGACGGTGGTCTTCCCGTCGAACGCGATCCGCAGCCGGGTCTGGCGCAGCACCGCGTCGGAGGCGGCGATCGCCGCCTTGCGCTCGGCGTCCGCCGGGTAGGACATGGTGTTGGTGCCCTGCCAGCTCTGCGCGGTGATCTTGTAGTCGTGCGCGGCCTCGGCGTCGGTGTGGGCCGGCCCGAGGTCCAGCGTGTCGGTACGCTTCGCCGTGCCCGCGACCAGGCTGTCCACCCAGTAGGTGAACTCGTTGACGTCCAGGTCGGACGAGACGAACTCGGTGGCGATGGTGATCTTCGACTTGCCGGCCGTGGCGCTGGCCGGCAGCTCGACGCTCTGGTCCTGCCAGGTGCCGAAGGGCAGGAGAGCGTTGGCCGGCCACTCGCCGACCGCCACCCCGTCGACCAGGATCCGCGCCCGCTGGTTTCCGATGTGCGGGTCGAACCGGCGGGTGAGCCGTACGCCCGTGTTGGCCGGGTCGACGGCGACGGTGAACTGGCTGCCGCCGCCGGCGCCGAAGGCGCGGCCGTCGTCGGCGATCGGCTGCGGCGCTCCGACGAGCTGCGGGATCCGCAGCGTGAGGCCGGTGACCGCGCCGGGGCCGTCTCCGCCGGCGAGCGTCGCGCGACCGCCGGCCGGTACGGAGAACGTGTGCTCGACCGTCTTCGCGCCCGGCTCGGCGCGCTTCGGGTCGCGGGTGCCGGCCGCCTTGAGCTGCTCGACGACGTCCAGTGCCCGGTCGGCCGGGTCGAAGGTGCGGACGCCCTCGGCGCTGGTGAACTTGCGGTAGGCCACGTGGTAGAAGACCGGGTTCTTCTCGGTGGTGACCCGCATCGAGCTGCGGTACGTCATGGGCGCCTTGATGTAGACGCCCCCGGAGCTCTGCGCCGCGTTCGCGACGACCGGGTAGACGAAGGGGGCGCCGAGCTTGCCGTCGAC
This sequence comes from Micromonospora musae, assembly GCF_003626635.1. Classification (GTDB taxonomy): domain Bacteria; phylum Actinomycetota; class Actinomycetes; order Mycobacteriales; family Micromonosporaceae; genus Micromonospora; species Micromonospora musae. The sequence continues at coordinate 444,760 of NZ_RAZT01000002.1, forward strand.
GACGTCCTGGATCTTCGCGTCGAGCACCGTCCGGCCGTCGAGGACAACCTTGATCTTGCCGGTGGCGGAGACGTTGCCCTCGTCCCGGGTGAACCAGATCGAGTCGATCTCGCCGGCGCCGGCGGCCTCGGCGATGACACAGCCCTCCGCGGTGGTGCTCAGGCAGGAGTACTGGCCGGAGAAGCCGTCGTCGTTGCCGCCGCTGCGGTCGAAGCTGGAGAACTGGTAGGCACGGGAGCCGTCGGTGAGGTTCGGGAGCCGGTCGAGCTGCCGGTAGACGTCCCAGCCGACGGGTCCGTTGGGGGTCGGGCCGGGCGTGGCCGCGGCCGGTCCGGAGAGACCGACGACGGCGGAGCCGGCGATGAGGGTCACTGCGGCGGCGGCGCGGAGCAATCGCCGTCGGGCAGGGGTTCGTGGCGCGCGAGTGGTGGGTGTCATGAATCGCCTTCCACATCGGTGGGTGGGGCGGGCCGGGGGTGGCAGGACAAGGAATCGATTTCTCGCTGCAGTAGCGATCAGGTTAGGCAGCCTCGACGCGGCGGTCAATCCTCAATGACCAAATCCCAGGTGGACGGGGATCTACGTTGACAGCTGGCCAGCCCGCTTCTATGGTCCTCGATCAGAACTGAGCAAACGATTTCTCGTTGTCGACGCACGCCGCCGTCGCGGCGACCTGGGAGGCCCCGTGCCCGAGCGTCCACCGCGCCGGATCCCTCGGCGCCGGCAGGACCACCACACCGGCGGGCGGCGCGGCGACCGGCCGGGCCACCGCGCGCTGTCGATCGGTGACTGGTTGTGCCGGCGCGGGCGTATCCTCGTTACCTTGACTTCCGAGGTGACAGCGGGGCGGGTGCGGCCTCCGGTCACGTCGGCGGGCGACCGGGCAGCCGGCCGGCGCCAACCGACAGCGACCGGAATGCCCGTGACGATTCCGTCATCATCCGCCCGTAGGATGCCGGGTCCCGTCCCCGCAGCGGGCCGAGCACCTCCGTGAAAGTTCAGCTCATCGTAGGAATCAACCGGATGGAGGCGAATGGCGACGATCTATGACGTGGCACGGCAGGCCCAGGTCTCACCCGCGACGGTGTCGCGGGTCCTGAACGGACGTACCACTGTCGATCCAGCCATGGCTGCGCGAGTGCACCAGGCGATGCGGGACCTCGACTACCGTCCCAACGCCGTCGCCCGTAACCTGCGCCTGAGCCAGACCAGCCTCTGGGCGGTCATCATTTCCGACATCGGGAACCCGTTCTTCACCTCCATGGTGCGCGGGGTGGAGGACGTCGCACAGGGCGCCGGCTACTCCGTCGTCCTGTGCAACAGCGACGAGGATCCGGAGAAGGAGTCCCGGTACATCGCCGCCGCCCTGGCCGAACGGATGGCCGGCGTCATCATCTCCACCTCCGGCCGGTCGACAGCCATCAACCGGCTGGTCGAAGCGCGCATCCCGGTCGTCGCGATCGACCGCCAACTGCGCGGCGTCACCATCGACACGGTGCTCGTCGACAACGTGCAGGGGGCCGAGATGGCCACCACCCACCTGCTCGACAACGGCTACCAGCGGGTCGCCTGCATCACCGGTCCGCGTCGCATCTCCACCGCCTCCCAGCGGCTCCGCGGCTACCAGCGCGCCCTGCGGGCCGCCGGCCGCGAGGTGAGCGACGGCCTGGTCCGCTACGCGGACTTCCGCGAGGAGGGCGGCTACCAGGCCATGGCCTCGCTGCTCGACAGCGACAACCCGCCCGACAGCGTCTTCGCGACCAACAACCTGATGACCGTCGGCGCCGTCGAGTGCCTCGTCGACCGCGGCGTGCGGGTGCCGGCGTCGTTCGGAGTGGTCGGGTTCGACGACATTCCCTGGGCCCACCTGGTCAAGCCCTCACTGAGCACCGTCTCCCAGCCCACGTACGACCTCGGGCGGGCCGCCGCGGTGCTGCTCACCGAGCGGATCGCCAACCCGACGCGACCGCCGTCGACAGTCACCCTGAGCACCGGTCTACAGGTACGGGAGAGCTCCAGCCGCCCGAGCTGACCGGCGCACCGGCCGACCACCCGTCGCCTCGGCGGAGCCGTCGTACCGCCGGGGCGAGTCGCGGGTTGCAGGGCGGGGAGCCTGCCCCCAGTACACCAGGCCCCCCGCCCCGTCATCGGCCGGCCACCGCGGCCGGCACTGACACGCCGGTGTGGCCCCGACCCGTCCGATCGGGGGCACACCGGCACGCGCTGTCTCCCGGTGGAGCAGGGCCTACAGGTCGACCTCGCCGCAGAGGTGCACGTGGAGGCCGAGCTCGGCGAACATGGCGGCCTTCACCCGCAACGCCCGGTCGGCGGTCTCCCGGTCCGGCGCGTACGCGACGTTGGCGTGGTTGGCCTTGTGGCGGGCCATCAGCTGGTCACGACCCACCCCGTGCAGCACCGCGTGCATGATCGGCCACTGTGGGTTGGTGGACTCCAGACGGCGCCGGGTCTCCTCCTCGGGCAGCTCGACGACGGTCCCCCGGCCCAGGTCGACGTGGAGCGCGCCGTCCATGATGAACACCCGCGACCAGACGATCTCCCCCGGCTTCGAGACGCCGCTCAGCGTGCCCCCGCCGAGCGGGAAGAACATCGGCGGCTGCCGCATGCTGTACGACTTGTCGTACCCGCCGTTGTGCGAGGCGGGCACCGAGCCGGAGATCTCGAAGACCCAGACGAAGTCGTCGCCGTACTGCTCGCCCCAGCGGATGTCGTGCAGGGTCGTCGCCGGGTCCAGTCCCATGGCGGTCCAGATGCGGTTCGTGACCAGCGAATCCACGGCCACGCCCTCGTCGACCTCGTTGAAGTGCGGCAGCGGCGCTCCCGCGTACAGCTCCCGGCTGCCGTCCCGGCTGAGCACCGGCGGCCGCTGCACGTTGTTCAGCAGGCCCTCGGCGAGGTCGCTGGCCGGGACGGTGTCCTTCAGGCCCTGCTGGTACTGGATGCCGACCGCGTCCAGGCCGAAGTCGTCGGAGATGCGCAGGGCCGCGGCGTACATCTTGAACTGGCTCGTGAGCTGGGCGTCGGTGAGCTCGGTGGCCTCGTCGGTGCCGGTGTGGAAGGTCATCCCGGCCTCGTCCAGCCAGCGGCGGACCGCGTGGGCCTCCTCGTCCGGGACGCGCGCCATCTCCGCGACGAGCGCGCTCTGCGAGAGCCGCTCCTTGTAGATGCCGAGAGGGTTGATCAGCTCGTCGTCGAAGATCGCGTTGTACATCCCCATGCAGCCCTCGTCGAAGACGCCGATGATCGCCTTCTCCCGGGCCAGCTGGGTGGCGAGGGCCCGGCCGAGCTCGACCTCCGCGTCGTCGGGAAGGGCGGGCAGGTCCCGTACGTGGCTGGTGTCGTGGCGAAGCTCGCCGGTCGCCAGCCAGGTGCGCAGCCCCTCGACCGCCCACTCGTCGGTGAAGTCCTTGCTCCACAGCGCCGAGTGCTTCACCCCGGCCTTGGTGAGGCTCGCCGTGAGGTTGAGCAGACCGACCAGCCCGGGGAACTCGCCGCTCCAGTTGGCCACGATGAGGATGGGACCGCGGTGGCTGCGCAGGCCGGCGAGCACGTGGTGGCTGTACTGCCAGACCGCCTCGACCACGATCAGCGGCGCGTCCACGGGGAGCTGCTTGAAGACCTCGATGCCGGCACGCTGGCTGTCGATGAAGCCGTGGCCCTTGTCCGGGTCGAACGCGTGGCCGCGCTCCACCTTCCAGTCGAGCGCGGTGACGGCCGCCGCGAGGTCGGCCTCCAGCTGCTGCTGCGTGGGCCAGCAGGTGACGTTCGCGCTCGGCCGGAGATCGCCGCTGGCCACTGTGTAGACGGTGCCGGGTACCGCCGACGGCGGATCGGCCAACAGGGGCAGCTGGTAACTGGTCATGGGGCGACTCCTTCGGTGCCTCGGTTGTCGCTGGCCTCCGGAGAACCGGTGGCCAGGAGACGGACCTGACGTGCAGCGAGCGCGTGCGCGACCCGCTTGGAACTCGTGTACAGCTCGCGGTAGAGCCCGTAGAGCTCGTCGTAGTCGGCGGCGAGTTCACGCCGGGGCGTCCGGATCTCCTTGACGGGGTTCCAGGTCTCGATCGAGACGTCCCACCTCGTCCGGGCGGCGAGGAAGGCCGCGCCGTAGCTCGCGCCGATCGTCTGCGACGGGATCACCTGGTCGCGCCCGGTGACGTCCGAGACGATCTGGGTCCAGAGGCCACCCTGGGTGCCGCCGCCGACCGCGACGACGCGCCGGATGTCGCCGCCACTGGCCTCGATCGTCTCGATGTTGTGACGCACCCCGAGACCTGTCGCCTCGAGCGCCGCCCGGTACAGGTCGCCGCGGGTGTGCGAGACGGTGAGGCCGGCGAGGATGCCGCGCGCCTCCGGATCGAGGATGGGGGTGCGCTCACCGGCGAAGTAGGGCAGCATCAGCAGCCCTCCCGCGCCCGGGCCGGAGCTCTCGGCCAGCCGGAGCAGCTCCGGGTAGTCGGGCGAGCCGAAGAGCTCACGCAGCCAGGACGTGATCGCGCCGGAGGTGGCGAGGCCGCCGGCGAGGTTACGGGTGCCGGGCAGCGCGCCCACCGTCCCCCACAACGACGGGTTCGTCAGGGGAGCCGCGACCGTGTGGACCAGGAACATCGTGGTGCCGTACATCAGCATCAGGTCGCCGACGCCCTGGGCGCCGACGCTGATCGCCTCCGCCCAGGCGTCGATGGTGCCGGTGATGACCGGAATGCCCGCCGGCAGGCCGGCCTCGGTCGCGGCGCGCTCCGTGACGACCCCGGCCACCTCACCGGGCCAGCTCAGCGGGGGCAGGACGAGGCCCGGTGCGACCTGCGCGGCCCACGGCGCGTACCAGTCCTGGTCCTCGGTGTCGTAGAGCGGTGTGCACTGGCTCGCCGAGTGCTGGTCGAGCACGTACCGGTCGGTGAGCTGCACGACGAGCCACGAGCTGGGCATGAAGAGCCGCCGCGCCCGGCCGAAGAGTTCGGGTTCGTTCTCGGCCACCCAGGCGACCTTCGCCCCCGCCGCCTGGCTGGAGAGCGCCGAGCCGCAGCGGCGCAGGATCTCCTCCGGGCCGAACCGGTCGTTGAGGCGCGCGATCTGGTCGGTCGACCGGGTGTCGACGCCGTACAGGATGGCCGGACGCAGCGGCACGTTGGCGTCGTCGGTGAGCAGCACGCAGGGTCCCATGCCGCTCACGCCGACGGCCACGACCTCGGCGTCACCGGGTGCCAGCAGTTCGCGGCTGAGCGAGACGAACTCCTGCCACCAGATGTCGGCGTCCATCTCCACCCAGCCGGGTCGGGGACGACTCACCTCGTGCGAGCGGCTGGCCGAGCGGACGACCCGACCCTCGGCGTCCACGAGGACGCCCTTGCTGCTCGAGGTGCCGATGTCGACGCCCAGCACCGTCGCAACCTTCATGGCGCCACTGTTCCAGCAATCGATTTCCGAATCAAGAGCGGGCTCGGAACCGCGCTCCCCCACCATCGGCTGGCAACGGGCTGCGGGGAGGGTGTTAGTGCTGGTAGATCGCATCGGTGCCGGCGCATCGATGGCCGGCTAACGCTGAGAAATCGTTAACTCGGTTCAGGAGACACCGCTCTCGCGCCGCCGCGTTCGGGGGCGCGTCGGGCCGGGCGGCCGGGCCGGCGGGCTCGATGTGCGCCGAAACGTACGCCGACCGTCCCCGCGTCGCCATCTGGCAGCAAGCTTCGTCAAGAGAATCGGTCGCGATAGTTTTCTTCACAGTCCTGAAGGGACCGTCGCATGCCCAATCTCCATCGGCGCGCCTTCCTCGGGTTGACCGGCGCCGCCGGAGCCGGGGTGGCCGCCGCCATCGCCGGCTTCTCCGACGCACCGGCGTGGGCCGACCCGTCGTTCGCCGACAATCCGTTCACGCTCGGCGTCGCCTCCGGTGACCCACTGCCCGACGGGGTGGTCCTCTGGACCCGGCTCGCGCCGGACCCGCTCGCCGTCGACGGCCTCGGCGGCATGCCGCGACGGGTCGTCCCGGTCACCTGGCAGGTCGCCGAGGACGAACGCTTCCGCCGGGTGGTACGCGCCGGCGCGGAGCGGGCCACGCCGGAGCTCGGCCATTCGGTACACGTCGAGGTCAGCCGGCTGCGCCCGGACCGGGAGTACTACTACCGGTTCCGGGTGGGCAACCAGCTGAGCCCGGTCGGCCGGACCCGCACGGCGCCCGCGTACGGCGCGGACCGGCGGCGGCTCTCCTTCGGCTTCGTGTCGTGCCAGAACCTGCCGGCCGGCTACTTCACGGCCTACCGGCACATGGCGGAGGAGGACCTCGACCTGGTCCTGCACCTGGGCGACTACATCTACGAGGGCCCGTCCGCCGGCACCATCGGCCGCGCGCACCTGCCCGCCACCGAGATCTTCTCGTTGGCGGACTACCGCATCCGCCACTCGCAGTACAAGACCGACGCCGACCTGCAGCTGGCGCACGCCCGGTTCCCCTGGGCGGTCACCTGGGACGACCACGAGGTGGAGAACAACTACGCGGACGGAACCTCGGAGGATGCCGCGCAGTCGCCGGAGGACTTCCTCCGTCGCCGCGCCGTCGCGTACCAGGCGTACTACGAGCACATGCCGCTGCGCCGGATCAGCATCCCGCACGGCCCGGACATGCGGCTCTACCGCCGGCTCAGGTACGGCAACCTCGCCGAGTTCAACATCCTGGACGGTCGGCAGTACCGCTCCGACCAGGTGCCGACCGGCTCGGACGACCCGTCGCGGACGATGCTCGGCAACGCGCAGGAGAAGTGGCTGCTCGACGGCATGTCCGCCTCGCGGGCCCGCTGGAACGTGCTCGGCAACCAGACCGTCATCGCCGAGGCCGACCGGGACCCGGGACCCGGCAAGACGCTCTCCGACGACAACTGGAGCGGCTACCCGGCGGCCCGGCAGCGCCTCTTCGACGGCGTGGTCGAACGCCGGGTCGAGAACATGGTCGTCGTCACCGGAGACGCCCACTGCAGCATGGTCGCGGAGCTGAAGCAGAACTTCGACGACCAGTCGTCCCGGACCGTCGGCGTCGAGTTCCTCGGCACCTCGATCACCTCCGGCGGCGACGGCGCCGACATGGACGGCCGCGGCACCGAGTGGCTCGCCAGCAACCCGCACATGAAGTTCTACAACGCCAAGCGCGGCTACGTCCGGTGCCAGCTGGACCACCGCCAGTGGCGTACCGACTACCGAGTCGTGCCGTTCGTGACCGAGCAGGGCGCGCCGGTGTCCACCCGCGCCAGCTTCGTCGTGGAGAGCGGCCGCCCCGGAGTCCAGGTCGACACCACCGAGGCGTGAGCCGGGGTCGCCCGGGTCGCCGTCCGTCCGGCGGCCCGGGCGCTCCCTTCGCACGCGCCTAGGCTGGGGCGATGGAGCTCGAGTTCAGCGGCGAGATCTGGTTCTGGCGGGGACCGGCGCCCTGGCACTTCGTCACCGTGCCGGTGCCGGAGTGCCGCGAGTTGGCCGCGACGGCCTCGGCGGTGAGCTACGGCTGGGGCATGATCCCGGTCACCGCCCGCATCGGCACGACCAGTTGGGCCACCTCCCTGTTCCCGAAGGACGGGCGCTACCTCGTGCCGGTGCGCACCTCGGTACGCAAGGCCGAGGGGCTCGAGGTGGGTGAGACGGTGACCGTACGGCTCACCGTGGACGGCTGAGTCACCGCGGCGAGCGGGAAGCGGCGGCCGGGTAGCGGCGGCCGGGCGGAGCACGCTCGGCCGCTCCTGATTGCGCTGCGTAGTTCCGGCACTGCGCACACCCAGCGTCACCATGCGCGGGCGGCGGCCAGCACCACTTCGGACGCTTTGCTCTGCACCCCGATACGCACCACGCCGCTGAGCTGCCACTTCTCCATCGGGGCCACCTGCCCCGCCGGCCGAAACCGTGACCTTCGGTAACTGGCGCGTATGAGGGTGCAGAGCAAAGCGTCCGAGAGGGTACGCCCGGAGGGGCGGCCGATGTCGCCCTGCGTGATGACGCCGCCGGTGGCATGAACGCTCTTGCGAAGACCGCCCGCCCGGAACCGGTACGCCGGCCGCTCGCGGCGCGCCTACCTGCGGATGAGATGAGGCAGCGGAACGGCCGTCGGCCCCGTGCGCCAGGAAATCACCCAAGTGCACGGGGCCGACGGCACCGGTCGCGTCAGCGGACGCGGACGAAGACCGGGTTCGAGTAGAACCACAGGTCGTCCCACGGGCTCTCCAGCCCGTCGGCGAGCGGCTCCATCTCGTCGGTGCTGGTCCCCCGCACCCGGGCGTACATGTCCTGCTCGACGTCGCGCAGGGTGTGCCGGATGACGTACTCGGCACCCTGCCGACGCCAGTCGCGGGGGCCGAACCGGGCGACGACCTTGGTCGTCGGGTTGGTGTCGGCGTTCACGTCGGCGCTCGGGCCGGTGATCTTGCCGACGATGAGGTCGACCCGCCGGACCTGCGGACGGTCGCCGTGGGCGTTCACGCCGTCGAGCGGGCGGAACCGGATCTCGATCTCGACGTCCCGCCGGCTCCGGCGGCTCACCGTGATGGTCTCGCCCATCTCGGCCTTCTGGCCCTGGGAGCCGGCGGTGAGGTCGAGGCTGCGGATCAGGTCACCGGTGCCGACCCAGATCCGGCCGCTGCGCAGGCCGTCCATGATGTCGCCGTAGTCCTGCCGGGCCAGCACGTGCGTCTTGCTGTACTCGCCGGGCCAGAAGTCGGAGCCACCGCGCGTCCAGTGCACGTGCGAGTCGGAGGTGGCGGTGATCCACCAGCGCCGCCCCTCACCGAGCAGCGAGTCCCAGAGGCCACCGACGCGGGCGGTCATCTGGTCGAAGCCGCCATGGGTCGGGTAGTTGCCGTAGCCACCCCGAGCCCCACCGTTGAGCGGCCCCGCCTGGTGCCCGGGCGCGCCCTCGAAACCGATGTAGACGTCCGGCGCGACGTTGTTGCCGTTGCGGAACTCGCGCGGGGTGTCCTGGCCGTACACGCCGAGCCCCGGCGCGGACCGGGACGCGTGGTGCGCGATCACGATCGGCTTGAGCGGCATGCCCCGGGCGACCTTGAGGAACTCGATCATCTTGGCCTCGGTGTCGCGGCCAGGGTCGTTGGGGAAGGCGTCGAACTTGGCGAAGCGGCTCTCCAGCTCGAAGAGCTGCTTCGCCTCGTCCTCGTGACGCGGGATCATCAGCGTGTGGTGGTCGAGCGACGGGGTGTCGAACTCCATGCCCCAGAACTGGAGCACCTCCGGCACCAGTTTGCGGGAGAGCAGCAGGTCGGGGTAGGCCTGCTCCAGGTTGACCTTCGAGTGCGTGGGGCCACCGTGGTCGGTGCACATCGCCCAGGTCAGGCCGAAGTTCTTGGCCATGATCGCGTTGGTCACGATCGGGTAGACCGCGTCGGCACCCTTGTGGAAGGTGGGCGGGTTCGTCGAGGTGTCGAACTCGCCGCTGTACTCGGAGTGGACGTGGTGGTCGCCGGCCCGCCACACCCGGTTGCGGGAGTCGCCCGGCTTCTTGCCGCGCTCCTCCTCCTCGTCGGCGAAGGCCGCGGTGGAGCCCACCACCGGGCTGGCGGCGGCCAGCGTCGCGCCGATACCGGCGTACTTGACCAGCTTCCGCCGCGAGAGCCGGGACTCAGCCTGCTCCAGATCCTTGTCCGTCAAGACGAAGCGCTCCTCGGTCCAGCAGTTACCTCTGTCGAGAGGCAGCCTCGACAAGCGCGCTGAATCAGGGCTGTACGCAAGAGGGGGTTCCGGTGAACAGCATCGCGTCGATCTCTTAAGCCGGGCCATCGACCAGCGGATCTGCCCGGGAGGCGACCAGCGCGGCGGCGGAAGGATTTCCCTCCATCGTGGACGTCACGTCGGACGGAGGGCCGTTTCGCAGCGGTCGGCGGGGAACGTCGACGGGCAGGGCGGATCCCGCCCGTCGACGCTGTCGCCGTCAGAAGGCGCGGTAGCTCAGGTACTTCCCGGCCTCATAGGTCCGCAGCGTGCCGGTGCTCGTCGCGTACCCGGTGCAGTCGGCGGCGCGGTAGAGGACGACGTCGCTGAAGCCACTCCAGCCGACGTGGGCCGCCGCGGTCGCCGGAAGCGGAGTGCACTTCCCGGTCGGAGTGTCGACGTGTGCCACCTCGGTGCCGAAGTTGGCGGTGTAGAAGGTGAGACCGGACGGCGCGGCCGAGGCGGGCGACGCCGCGACGCCGAGCCCGACGACCATCATCGCGGACGCCGCCAGACCCGCCCCGATCCTTGCTCCGTTTCGTCGCATAACAACCCTCCAGTGCATCGATGGGTGACTCCGGGATCCTCACCCAATTTGCTTGCGGGAGCAAGTATTCGCCTGCGATCCGGCCGAGAGGAAGGACACACTCCCCCGGCACGTACCCGGGTAAAGCCGAACCGGCCGGGCATACTTCACGGGCTCGCGGGTGGGACCGAGGACGGAGCGAACGGGGACGGGGTGGAGACCTCGATGAGCGTCGCCGAAGACGACAACGCACTCGTCCGGCTCGCGCAGGCAGGTGATGCCGCGGCGCTCGGTCTGCTGCTCGCCCGGCACGAGGCGGAGATGCGGGCCGTGGCCGTGAGCCTGCTCGGCTACGGCCCGGACGCCGAGGACGCGGTGCAGGACGCGACAGTGGTCGCCCTGGGGCGGATCGGTGAGGTTCGCGACCCGGCGGCGGTCGGCGCCTGGCTGCGGACGATCGTCCGGAACAACTGCCGGATGATCCTGCGCGCGACACGGCCGCTGCCGGTCGCCGAGCCGGAGTGGTTCGCCCCGCCCGCCGGCTCGCCCACGCCCGAGGAGGCGCTGGACCGCGGCGCGCTGCGCGACTGGGTGTGGCACGCGATCGACGGGCTCTCCGAGCCCGACCGGCTGGTCGTCCTCCTGCGCTACTTCAGCGACGCCTCCTCGTACGAGCAGATCGCGACGCTCTGCGGCGTGCCGGTCGGGACGGTTCGCAGCCGGCTCAGCCACGCCCGACGGAAGCTCGCCGACGGGCTGCGCGCCTCGGCCGAGTCGGCGCACGCCGACACGGAGGTGACCTCCGACGCCCGGTGGCGCGAGGGCCGCGACATGCTGACCGCGGCGATGCGCGGCGAGTGGGAACGCGTGGTACGCGACAACTGGTGGCCGGATGCCGAGATGCTCGTGCCCGAGATCGGCCTGCGGGGCGACCGCGGCTTCGCCGTGCACGGCATGACCAAGGACCTGAACGACGGGGTACGCCAGCACCTGCGCAGCGTCGTGGCCAGCCGCGACCTGCTGATCTGGGAGACCGACCTGATCAGCCCACCGGACAACCCGGAGCACTGCCCGCCGGGGGCGCTCTGGCTCTACGTGCTGGACGAGGGCCGGGTACGACGGATGACCCTGTTCCACCCGGTCCCAGCGCGGCAGAACCAGCGCTCCACGGTCGCCTGAAAAAGATTCCCCCGCCGAGCGAACTTTCCCGCCCGCCGGTGCATCTGGTCCCCGGTACCAGTACGAACGCCCGCCTCGGCACCACCGCCGGGCGGGCCACCGATCGGGAGAGTCATGAATTCCACCAGTTCCGCCAAGCTCACCCAGGGGCGGCACGAGTTCACCGTCGATGGGGTCCGGCAGGTCTACCACGTCGCGGGCACCGGCCCGGTCTGCGTCGCGCACTCCGGCGGCCCCGGCATCGAGTGGGCGTACCTCCGCGCGCCGGGCCTGGAGGAGCACTTCACGATGGTGTACCTCGAGCCGGTCGGCACCGGCGCCTCGGGGCGCCTGGCGAGCCGGGACGACTACCGGCTGGACACCTACGTCCGGTTCCTGGCCGCCGTCGTCGAGCACCTCGACGTACCGCGGGTGCACCTGCTCGGGCACTCGCACGGCGGTTTCGTGGTGCAGCGGTACGCACTGGAGCACCCCGGACGGATCGCCGGTCTCGCGTTGTACGACACCTCTCCGGTGACCGGCGCCGAGTTCTGGGGCCTGGCCATGGAGGGGCTGACCGCCTACCCGCAGCGGTACCCGGGGAACCCGGAGGCCGCCGCGATCCCGGCCGCCTTCCAGCAGGCCGTCACGGCCACCGACGACGAGTCGCTCACCAACGGCCTGCGGCAGGCCATTCCGGTCTACTTCGCGGACTTCTGGGGTCGCCGGGCGGAGTTCGGCCCGTTGGCGGCCGCCGTCCGGGCCTGGGCCGAGCCGGCCTCGGCGCAGGATCCGACGCCGTTCGACGTACGGGACCGGCTCGGCGAGATCACCACGCCGACCGTGGTCATCGTCGGCTCGCACGACTTCATCTGCGGCCCGCGCTGGGCGGAGCTGCTACACGAGGGCATCAAGGGCTCGCACCTGGCCGTCCTGGAGCAGAGCGGGCACTTCGCGCACGTCGAGCAGCCGGAGGAGTTCACCCGGGCTGTGACGCAGCTGCTGCGGCACTGACCCGCAGCGCGTCGCCCCCGGCACCCCGGGGGCGACGCGCTTCCCGGGACCGGCCACGACTTCACCGCGCCGACCACGCCCGATCGCGATGGCCGATGGAACCGTCCGGCGAGACGGAGGTCGGGTGGGCCGGCTCGGGCGCTCAGGCCACCGGGGCCGGTGCGAAGGCGACCTCCGCCGTGTCGACGGTGCCGCCGCTACGGCCCGGCGCGCTCTGGAACTTCCAGTAGAGGTTCGTGTGCGCGATCACCTGGGCCGGCGGCGGGGCGCCGTAGGCGCTGAGGTCCTCCGTCGTGTGCGCGTCGCCGACCAGGGTCACGTCGTAGCCGCGGACGAAGGCCCCGTGCAGGGTCGACCGGACACACGCATCGGTCGCGGCGCCCGTGACGACCAGCCGACCCACGCCCCGCTCGGCGAGCAGCGCCTCCAGGTCGGTGCCCTCGAACGAGTCGCCGTAGTTCTTGTGGACCAGCGGCTCGCCGTCGCGTTGGACCAGCTCGGGCACGTAAGCCCAGCTCTCGCTGCCGCGCACGAGCTCCTCGTCGGAGTGCTGCACCCAGATCACCGGCACGTCCTCGGCGCGGGCCCGGTCGAGCAGGACATTGATGTTCGCGATCACACCGTCACGGTCGTGCGCGTTGGCCACCACCCCGTTCTGCACGTCGATCACGAGCAGCGCGGTGTGCGGCCGGTCGGGCAGGGTCGTCATGGCAGCTCCAGGTTCTCCTCGCGAATCCGTGGTCGGATCCGGTGGGCGGGCGCGTGCCGCTCACCGTACGCCCGACCACCGACAGCCCCACGTCGTGACCGGCCCGAGGGCCGGAAGCCGCGTACGATTTCCCAGGTGAACAGCGATCCCGCCTTCGCGCAGCACCTGCGTGACCTCGCCCGGCTGCGTCGCGTCCGCGACCGGATCGATCGGGAGTACGCGCAGCCGTTGAACGTCGAGGCGCTGGCCCGCGGGGTGAACATGTCCGCCGGGCACCTCAGCCGCCAGTTCCGCCTCGCGTACGGCGAGTCGCCGTACGCGTACCTGATGACCCGGCGGATCGAGCGGGCCATGGCGCTGCTGCGGCGTGGCGACCTCAGCGTCACCGAGGTCTGTTTCGCGGTCGGCTGCTCGTCGTTGGGCACCTTCAGCACGCGCTTCACAGAGCTGGTGGGGGTGCCGCCGAGCAGCTACCGGGCGCGGTCGGCTCCGGTGGCGCCGGAGATGCCGTCGTGCATGTCGAAGCAGGTGACCAGACCGATCAGGATCCGAGAAGCCCAGGTCGGCGGTGCGCAACTAGCCTGACCGCCATGGACATCAGCATTCACTACGCCTTCCTCCCGCAGACCGACCCGGACGCCGCGCTGGCCTTCTACCGCGACACCCTCGGCTTCGAGGTCCGCAACGACGTCGGGTACGACGGGATGCGCTGGATCACCGTCGGTCCGGTCAAGCAGCCGGGCACCTCCATCGTGCTGCACCCGCCGGCCGCCGACCCGGGCATCACCGACGACGAACGTCGTACCATCCTCGAACTGATCGCCAAGGGCAGCTACGGCGCCGTCACGCTGGCCAGCGACGATCTCGACGGGGTGTTCGAGCGACTGGTGGCCAGCGGCGCCGAGGTCGTCCAGGAACCGACCGAGCAGCCGTACGGTGTCCGCGACTGCGCCTTCCGCGACCCGACGGGCAACCTGGTCCGGATCAACGAACTGCGCTGAGCCGGCGGCGACCGTTGCCACGACCCGGCGGCGACGGTTCGCCGGCACGAAGGTGAATGCACCGGCCCCGTGAAGCCGGACATACTGCACTGAACCGATCAGATCGATGCAGGCCAGGCCGATCTCAGTGCGCGAGGGCGGCCCGGCCGGACCGAGGGAGACACCATGAGCAAGGCCACGAGGACGGGCACCCAGCCGCCCGCGTCGCACGTTGCCGACCGCCACGAGCTGATCCGCGTGCAGGGCGCGCGCGAGAACAACCTCAAGGACGTCAACGTCGAGATCCCCAAGCGCCGGCTGACGGTCTTCACCGGCGTCTCCGGCTCGGGGAAGAGCTCGCTGGTGTTCGGCACCATCGCCGCCGAGTCGCAGCGGATGATCAACGAGACCTACAGCGCGTTCGTGCAGGGCTTCATGCCGACGCTGTCGCGGCCGGAGGTCGACGTACTGGAGGGTCTGACCACGGCGATCATCGTCGACCAGGAGCGGATGGGCGCCAACCCCCGCTCGACGGTCGGCACCGCCACCGACGCCAACGCGATGCTGCGGATCCTCTTCAGCCGGCTTGGGCAGCCGCACATCGGCTCGCCCAACGCGTACTCCTTCAACGTCCCCTCGGTGAAGGCCACCGGTGCGATCACCGTGGAGCGCGGCGTCGGCAGGACGAAGACCGAGAAGGCCACCTTCCACCGGCTGGGCGGGATGTGCCCGCGCTGCGAGGGGATGGGCTCGGTCAACGACATCGACCTGACCCAGCTGTACGACGACAGCAAGTCGCTCAACGAGGGCGCGCTCACCATTCCCGGCTACAGCATGGAGGGCTGGTACGGCCGCATCTTCCGCGGCTGCGGCTACTTCGACCCGGACAAGCCGATCCGCAGGTACACCAAGAAGGAGCTGCACGACCTGCTCTACCGGGAGCCGACCAAGATCAAGGTAGAGGGCATCAATCTGACCTACGCCGGGCTGATCCCGCAGATCCAGAAGTCGTTCCTCGCCAAGGACGTCGACTCGTTGCAGCCACACATCCGCGCCTTCGTGGAGCGGGCCGTGACCTTCACGACCTGCCCCGAGTGCGACGGCACCCGGCTGAGCAAGGAGGCCCGCTCGTCGAAGATCGAGGGGAAGAGCATCGCCGACGTCTGCGCGATGCAGATCAACGACCTGGCCGGCTGGGTCCGGAACCTCGACGAGCCCTCGGTCGCCCCGCTGCTCACGGGGCTGCAGAACCTCCTCGACTCGTTCGTGGAGATCGGCCTGGGCTACCTGTCGCTCGACCGTCCGGCGGGCACCCTCTCCGGGGGCGAGGCCCAGCGCACCAAGATGATCCGGCACCTCGGCTCGTCGCTCACCGACGTGACCTACGTCTTCGACGAGCCGACGATCGGTCTGCACCCGCACGACATCCAACGGATGAACGACCTGCTGCTACGGCTGCGCGACAAGGGCAACACCGTGCTGGTGGTGGAGCACAAGCCGGAGACGATCGCGATCGGCGACCACGTCGTCGACCTCGGGCCCGGCGCGGGGACGGCCGGCGGCGAGGTGGTCTTCGAGGGGACCGTCGACGGGCTGCGGGCCAGCGGCACGCTGACCGGGCGGCACCTCGACGACCGGGCCGTCCTGAAGCAGACGGTGCGGACGCCCGCCGGGGTGCTGGAGGTGCGCGGCGCCGGGACCCACAACCTGCGGGACGTGGACGTCGACATCCCGCTCGGCGTGCTCGTCGTGATCACCGGGGTGGCGGGCTCGGGCAAGAGTTCGTTGATCCACGGCTCGGTGTCCGGGCGGGACGGGGTGGTCACGGTCGACCAGACCGCGATCCGTGGCTCGCGACGGAGCAACCCGGCGACCTACACCGGCCTGCTCGATCCGATCCGTAAGGCGTTCGCGAAGGCCAACGGCGTCAAGCCCGCGCTGTTCAGCCCCAACTCCGAGGGCGCCTGCCCCACCTGCAACGGCGCCGGCGTCATCTACACCGACCTCGGGATGATGGCCGGCGTCGCCACCACCTGCGAGGAGTGCGAGGGCAAGCGGTTCCAGGCATCGGTGCTGGAGTACCGGTTCGGCGGCCGGGACATCAGCGAGGTGCTCGCGATGCCGGTGACCGAGGCCGAGGCGTTCTTCGGCGTCGGCGACGCCCGCACGCCGGCCGCGCACGCCATCCTCGACCGGCTCGCCGACGTCGGGCTCGGCTACCTGACCCTCGGCCAGCCGCTCACCACGCTCTCCGGCGGCGAGCGGCAGCGGCTCAAGCTGGCCACCCACATGGCTGAGAAGGGCGGCGTCTACGTCCTCGACGAGCCGACCACCGGGCTGCACCTCGCCGACGTCGAGCAGCTGCTCGGGCTGCTCGACCGGCTCGTCGACGCCGGCAAGTCGGTCGTCGTCATCGAGCACCACCAGGCGGTCATGGCCCACGCGGACTGGCTCATCGACCTCGGCCCCGGCGCCGGCCACGACGGTGGCCGGGTCGTCTTCGAGGGCACCCCCGCCGACCTCGTCGCCGCCCGCTCCACCCTCACCGGCGAGCACCTCGCCGCGTACGTCGGCGGCTGATCGAGCCCGCGAGCGCCTCGGCCCGGGTCGCGCCCGACCCGGGGCGGGGCGTGCTCGGCTCGAGCGTCGGCGGCGACGCGCGTCGATCCGCCTCGACGCCGAGGGGCTGCCGGCGGCGCCGGCGGGGGCAGGGCGACGCCAGGCCACCCCGCCGGCCGCCTCGGACCCGCCGCCGAGGCTGATAGAATGTGAGCGTGGGACTGATTGAGGTAGACAGAGCCTAGCCACCGAACTGCCGGTGGCTTTCACTCGTGTGGGCCTCGCCCACGCCAGTGAACGATCTTTTCCCACGCACCCGCGTGTGAGTCCGCCCCTCTCGGGCGTCGACACCGCCGCGTGCGTCTCGCCGGCACGTTCGCACCGTACCGACCCTGGTCCCGGGTACGTGACGGCGAACGCGCGACTTCGACCTGCCAGGTACGCAACCTCCTCCGGCCCGATATCCGGGTAGCGGCGCCTCGCCGCAGGACGGTGGCACCTCGGCATCCCGTCGACTCTCTCGCCGCATGGGCGCCCGGCTCCGTGGTCGGTAGTTCCGCCAACTCCGCTGGCTGCACCACCCACGGCTACGAGAACCGATCCCCGTCACGCCTACCGGCGGTCGACGGGGAGGAAGAGGAACCACCACTCATGTCTACGAAGTCCGCCGTCACTCTCCGGGATCTGACCTTCGAGTGGCCCGACGGCACCGTCGCGCTCGCCGGCGTCACCGGCACCTTCAGCGCCGGCCGGACCGGGCTCATCGGTCGCAACGGCGCCGGCAAGTCCACCCTGCTCCGGCTCATCGCCGGTAACCTGCGGCCGACCGCCGGCCAGATCGAGACCAGCGGTGAGGTCGGCTACCTGCCGCAGACGCTCACCCTGCGGCAGGAGACCACCGTCGCCGAACTGCTCGGCATTCAGGGGATCCTCGCCGCGCTCAGGGCCATCGAGGCCGGCGACACCGACGAGCAGCACTTCGATGCGATCGGCGACGACTGGGACATCGAGGCCCGGGCCGACGAGGCGCTGCATCAGATCGGGTTCGCCGCCGCAGACCTCGACCGCCGGGTCGCCGAAGTCTCCGGTGGAGAGGCCATGCTCATCGCGATCACCGGGCTGCGAATCCGGCGCACCCCGATAACGCTGCTCGACGAGCCCACCAACAACCTCGACCGCGTCACGCGCGGAAAGCTCGCCGAGTTCGTCGACCAGTGGCCCGGGACGCTCGTCGTCGTGAGCCACGACCTCGAGCTGCTGGAGCGCATGGAGCACACCACCGAGCTCTACGGCGGCACCCTGGAGACGTTCGGCGGCCCGTACAGCGCGTGGAAGGAACACCAGGAGCAGGAGCAGGCGGCCGCGCAACAAGCCGCACGCTCAGCTCAGCAGGCGCTCAAGGTGGAGAAGCGGCAACGTATCGAAGCCGAGACGAAGCTGGCCCGCCGTGAACGGACGGCGAAGAAGACCCAGAAGGACGGCGGCATCCCGAAGATCCTCGCGGGCAACCGCGCCAGCAAGGCCCAGGCATCCGCGGGAGCGCTGCGCTCCACTCTCGACGACAAGGTCCGGGCCGCGCAGGCCGCCCTCGACGTCGCGGACGCGCGCGTCCGCGACGAGGAGCACATCCACCTCGTCCTGCCCGACCCGGACGTCCCGCGCGGACGGCGCCTGGTGGAGTTGGCGGACGAGAACCGGACCATCGTGATCCAGGGCCCGGAGCGGGTGGCGCTGATCGGTGCGAACGGCGCCGGGAAGTCCACCCTGATCGATCGACTGGTTCAGCGCGCCGAGCCGACTCCCGGGCGGCCGCACGGTCGCCTCGTCACCGACCTCGTCGGGTACCTTCCGCAACGCCTCGACGGGCTCGACGACGACGCCAGCGCGATGGAGAACGTGCAGGCCGTCGCTCCGGGCACGCCGGCCGGCACCATCCGCAACCAACTCGCCAGGCTGCTCCTTCGGGGTGACAGCGTGGACCGGCCCGTCCGCACTCTCTCCGGCGGGGAGCGGTTCCGAGTCTCGCTCGCCCGGCTCCTCCTGGCCGAACCGCCTGCCCAACTGCTGATCCTGGACGAGCCGACGAACAACCTCGACATCGCGAGCGTCGAACAACTCGCGGAAGCCCTCGACGCGTACCGTGGCGCCCTCCTCATCGTCAGCCACGACTTCGCCTTCCTCGACCGGATCGGCGTCGACACCGTCGTCGCGCTCGACGAGAACGGACGGATGAATCAGCGCCGGGGCCTGGAGGCCTGACCGCTCCGCGGAGCACGCTTCGACGAGCACGCTTCGACGAACGAGCGAGGAGGTGGGTCCTCATCGACCCGCCTCCTCCTTCGCGCAGGCAGGACCGGCTCCGGGCTCGACGCCCTTCGCCCGGTTCGTAGACGTGTCGTGGGACACAACTGCGCGGTGGATCCGTTCCTGCTCATCCCGGCTTCACCGACGATTCACGCAACGGGCCCACCGGCCTGACTAGCGTCGCGACCGATCGAACGACCGAGCCCGCCGAGTCGTGTCGGGACACCCGCGCGCCGACCTGGGGCTCGTACGAGATGAGGGTCGCATGGAACTAGACCGCAGGAAGTTCATCGCCATCGGTGGCGCCGTCACCGCGGCAACCCTGCTCCCCGGCGCCGCCGCATGGGCGGAGGCCGGCGACGAGGCCGCGGCCGGCGAGCGCAAGCCCGGCAAGGACGGCGGACCGGAGGGTGTCTGGCTGCCGGGTGACACCCACGTCCACGACGACCACTCGTCGGACGGCAGCGCGCCCCGCCAGCTGTCGGACCAGCGCGATCCGGGCAACCTCCCGGTCAGCGAGCAGATCGGCTACGCGGAGACGGCCGGCCTGGCCTTCCTGCCGCTGACCGATCACCGCACCTTCGACCAGCACTGGGACCCGCTGTGGCGCTCCGAGAAGCTGCTGCTGCTCACCGGTGAGGAGGTGAACGGCTCCCCGCACTCGGTGGTCCTCGGGGCGGTCGACACGGTGGTGGACGGCGCCAACCCGCCCGGCTCGGCCGCGTTCCGCCACGTCCAGCAGTCGATCTGGGACACCCATGCCCAGGACGCGTTCTGGTCCGTGGCCCACCCGGACGACGGGGAGTACACGCCGGCCGCCGGCCCGAACGACAACGCGAGCGTTCAGGGCGTCGACGCCGTCGAGCTCTGGAACGCCAGCAGCAACCCCGACGTCGAGATCGAGTACGCCGAGAACCGCTGGAACCACGGATTCCGCTTCGGGGGCGTGGCGGCCAGCGACAGCCACTTCAAGGAGCTGCGCCCGAACAGCGCCCCCGGCAAGCCCACCACCTGGGTCTTCGCTGCGGAGCGGACGACCCGGGCCATCCTCGACGCGCTGCGCGCCGGTCGGACGACGCTGACGTACGGAACTGGTGGGGCGTTCGCCACCATCGAGGCCGACCTCGACGGCGACGGCCGGTTCGAGGCGATCGGCGGCGACGAGGTGATCGTCAGGAGTCGCTCCCTGCCGAAGCGGGCCGCCCTGCGGGTGCGGGTCAGGGCCGGTGTCGGCACGCGGGTGCTCGTGTACGCCGCCCCGGGCCGCTCGGCCGGGCCGATCGCCACGTACGAGCCCACGAAGGACGACCAGAGCTGGCAGCTTCCGCTCACGCTGACCGGTGACCAGACCTGGTACCGGGTCGAGGTGCGGGCCCCGGGTGAGCTCTCCGGCCGGGAGGCGGACCCGAACCTGCCCGACCAGCTGCGCGCCGCCACGTCGCCGATCTTCGTCTCGGTGAAGCAGGCCGCCGTGCCGGCCCCCGAGATCGCGCTCCCGGCGCCGAACCGCACGAACGACCGGGCCGAGCTGGCGGTGGGCGAGCCGGGCGGGTTCGCCGGCTTCGCCGACGTCGCCGTCGACGGGCAGGTCAGTCACGTCGTCGCCGAGGTGCACGAGGAGCACCGGACGTCGGTGGTCTACCGCCGCCTCGACCGGCACGGCAACCCGCACAGCGACAAGACCGTGGTGCTCTCCGGGGACTCCGGCACGGCTCGCGCACCCCGGGTGGTCGCCTCCGGCAAGGACGTCTGGGTGGTGTGGCAGGACGCCCGCGGCCAGGAGCAGCCGCACCGGCCGGGCATCTGGCTGCGCCACAGCCAGAACGGCGGCCGGAGCTTCGGGTCAGCCGAGCGGCTGAAGACCGGGCAGGGTCGGGCCGAGCACCCCGCGCTCGCCCTCCTCGGCGGCCACCCGGTGGTCGCCTGGGCGGAGAACAGCGGGGGCGCGTTCGACGTCCGCGTCCAGGTCGTCGGCGTCGACCACGAGCCGGTCAACGTCTCCGCGGCCGGCAAGGTGATCGTCGCGGGCACGGCCGCCGACGCGCGGTCGCCGATCCACCCGGCCTCCCTCTTCCCCGCGCTCGCCGTGACGAAGGACCAGCGGGTCGTCGTGACGTGGCAGGACAACCGGTTCGACCCCGACGCCGGCTGGACCGGTCACACGCCGCCCGCCGGGCAGCCCGCGAGCGGCGGCACCAACCCCGACAACTGGGAGATCATGGCCTCGGTGCGGGCCGGCAAGGGCAAGAGCTGGGGCGCACCCGTACGGGTCAGCGGCAACGACGACGCGGCCGACCGGCACCCGGGCGTCGCGGTGGACCGCGACGGGGCGTACGTCGTCGTCTGGGAGACCAAGGCGCTCTCGGCCTCCGGGGTGAACCTGTCGCTGCGGTCGAGCCGCTCCACCGACGGCGTGACCTGGTCGGCGGCCGAACCCGTCGCGCTCGACCCGAACGCGATGAGCCAGCGGCCCCGGGTCGCCGCCGACCCGGACGGCACTGTGCGGGTGGTCTGGTACGACTCCCGCTCCGCCGACTGGCGTTGGAAGGTCTTCACTTCTCGGCGCAACTCCTCGGGCTGGACGCCGCCGCTGCAGGTGAGCACCCTCGGGAACAACACCTGGCCGGCGGTGGACGAGGGAGTCGTCGTCTTCACCAGCGACCGCCGGGCCACCCGCAGCCAGCGCGACCGGACCCAGGAGATCTACCTGGTTCGGCAGGGCTGAGCCGATCCGGTCGGGGCGGTCGGCGGGCGCGCCGGCCGCCCCGACCGGGGTCCCACTCCGATCACGACCCGGACGCCGTCGCCGGCCGAGACCCTGGTCGCCGAGGCGGCGTGAGCGACGCGCCTCCCGGGCCGGCGGGTGGCGCCGGACCGGGAACCCGTCAGGTCAGCGGCGACGGTGACTCGGCGTTCGGCACCAGCAGCCGGGGCGCGCCGGAGCCGTCCGCCGGCACCGCGAAGACATCGGGGCGACCGTCGTCCTGGCGGAGGGTGTAGGCGAGCGTCGCACCGTCCAGCCAGGCCGCCTGGTCGTCCACGCTCCGCGTCTCGGCGGTCGGCGTCACCCGCATGGTGGCCAGGTCGAGCACCGACAGCCGCCAGCCCTGCTGCGGGTCGGCGTCGATCGCCTCCTTGAACGCGAGCCGGGTGCCGTCGGGTGAGAGCGACGGGCACTCGACGTTCTCCTTCAGCGTCTCGACCCTCCGCGCGGCGAGGTCGCCCCGGACGAGGTACCGCTTCCCGCCGGTCGACATCGTCGCGTAGAAGACGTTGTCGTCGGCGGTGAACGTGACACCCCAGTAGTTGACGTCGGCGCTGCGGTACGGCTTCCCGTCGCGGGTCACCGCGAACTCCTCCAACGACATGACCGTGCTGCCGCTGCGGGTGTCGAGGATTCCGGTGCGGGTGGAGAAGCCGCTGGCCGTGTAGGAGTCGCCGCCCACGAAGGTCGTCCAGGAGATCATCCGGCCGGAGGCGGAGACCCGGGCCCGGTTGGGCAGGCCGGGGATGGCGACCGAGCGCTGCTGGCGCAGTGCCGAGTCGAGTACGACGACCCGGTACGACCAGGCGTTCTCCGGCCCGAGGCAGACTCCGGTGCCGGCCGCCGCGTACACCCGCAGGCACTCCAGGTCGGAGACGGTACGCGCGCCGCCCGGGTCCGTGGCGGCGACCGAGGCGACGTGCCGGTCGGTGATGGTGAGCAGGCGCGCCTGACCCGGCTCCAGGGTGACCGGGCCGGTGTCCGCCCCGGCGGTGGCGGCCGGTGACGCGGCCGGCTCGGTCACGAGGACCGCGTAGCCCGTCGCCACGACACCCAGCAGCACTGCCGAGCCGACGGCCACACCGATCTTCGCTCGGGTCGAGATCGCGGTCATCAGGAAACCTTCCGGGGGACGGGACGGTACACGGGGGCGAGCATGAGCACGGTGAGCAGGAGGACGGCCGCGACGGCCACGGCGGCGACCCGGATGGCGTTCTCCGGTCCCCAGGCTTGCCAGGCGAGACCGAAGAGGACGGACGAGACGAGGTAGGCGAGCGCCTGCCCGGTCTGGACGAGCGCGATTCCGGTGGTGCGCAGTCGCGGCGGCAGCACGGGGCCGGCGAGCGCGATGAGTACGCCGTCGGTGGCCGCGTAGAAGGTGCCGTAGAGGGCCAGGGCCAGCACGAGCAGGGGCCAGCCGGTGACCGGACCCGCGAGCAGGAGGTAGGTGACGCCGAGCGCGGCGTACCCGCCCAGCATCACCGGGAGCCGGCCGATCCGGTCGGCGAGCAGGCCGATGGGGGTCGCGAGCAGCAGGTACACCAGGCTGGTGCCGACCGCCAGCAGCGGGAACCAGGTGAGGTCCACGTTCTCCCGACGTTGCAGCAACAGGTAGACGAAGCCGTCCCCGACGGTGGCCAGCCCGAGCAGCGCGGCGGCCACCACGAGCCGCCGGGCCGGCCGGTCCCGCAGCAGTCCGAACACCTCGCGGACGCCGGGCTTCTTCCCGTCCTGGTCGTCCGCCGTGGCGTCGGTTCCCGGCCCGGTGCCGCGGGACGCGTCGACGGCCGCGGCGTCCACCGTCGGCGTGTCCCGTTCGCGGACGAAGAGGACGAGGACGACGACGCCCAGCGCGGCGATGCAGAAGCTGGTCACGAAGACCGCGTCGTACGACCGGCCGACGGCGAGCAGCACGGCCATGGCGACGAGGGGGCCGAGGAACGCGCCGACGGCGTCCATCGTCCGGTGCACGCCGAACGCCCGGCCCAGCGACTCCGGTGGGGTCGACGCCGTGATGAGCGCGTCCCGAGGCGCGCTCCGTACGCCTTTGCCGAGCCGGTCGACCGCGACGACCGCGCCGATCAACGGCACGGACCGGCCGGCGAGGAGCAGGCCGAGCTTCGCGACCGCGGAGAGCGCGTACCCGAACCCGGCTACGAGTTTGGGTCGCCGGATCCGGTCGGCGAGGAAGCCACCGACCACCCGCAGCAGCGCGGTGGCGCCGGCGTAGACGCCGTCGACGACTCCGAAGGCCAGCGGGCTGAGCTGCAGCCCCAGCACCAGGTACAGCGGCAGGACCGCGGTGACCATCTCGGCGGAGACGTCGGTGATCAGGCTGACCGTCCCGAGGGCGACGACGTTGCCGCTGACCAGGGCGATCCGGCGGCCGGATCGACCGCTGCCCGCCTCGGGCGGATCGGTCTGCGGCCGGGAGACGGTCGACAGGTACACGGGCGTCCCCTTCGGATCGCGACTGACGGTCGCCTATCGTGCGGCCGCCGCCGACCGGCCACAACGGACCGGCGGTGCCGGGCGGACGTGCACGTGGTGAACATCGGCGCAACAGCGAGGTGTTCGCCTCCACGGATGAGTTGTTCACCCGCCGGTCAGAGATCGGCCCATCGACCTACCTACATTCCATCCGCTTCAACCCCCGACCCTCGAGAGGGAGGCTCTGGATGGGCATTCGCCTTTCCCGTCCGTCGGTGACGATGGGGACGGTCGCGGTGCTGGTCGCCGCCACCGCCGCCGTCGTCATGACCGGCGGCACCTCGGCCTCGGCGGCCACGGCCACGTTCAAGCCGGTCGCCGACACGTACGTCCAGAACGACACCACGTCCACCAACTACGGAACGTCGACGCAGCTCGTGGTCGACAACTCGCCCGTGCGGCGGATGTTCCTGCGCTTCACCGTGAGTGGGGTCAGCGGCACCGTTACCAGCGCCAAGCTGCGGCTGCGCACGATCAGCGGTAACGACGGCAGCAGCGCCGGCGGCACGTTCCGGGCCATGTCGAACACGACCTGGTCGGAGACGGGCACGACCTGGGCCAACCAGCCGAGCATCGACGGCGCGACGCTGGGCTCGATCGGCTCGGTCAGCGCCAACGGCTGGTACGAGGTCGACGTGACGTCCCACGTCCGGGGCAATGGCACGTTCAGCTTCGGCGCGACCTCGTCCAACACGGACGGGGCGTACTACGACTCCCGCGAGAGCGGTGCGGACGCGCCGCAGCTGGTGATCACCACCGGCACCACGCCGCCGCCCTCGGGCGACCCGGTGCTCGTCGGTGTCGGTGACATCTCCGACTCGGGCTCCGGCGACACCGCGACCGCGGCGCTGCTCGACAACATCTCCGGCACGGTCTTCACCACCGGTGACAACGTCTACAGCAACGGCACCGCCTCCGAGTTCAACTCCTACTACGCGCCCACCTGGGGCCGGCACAAGTCGCGTACCCGGCCGTCGCCCGGCAACCACGACTACAACACCTCGGGCGCGACCGGCTACTACAACTACTTCGGCTCGCAGGCCGGCCCGAGCGGGCGGGGCTACTACTCGTACGACCTCGGCAACTGGCACGTGGTGTCGTTGAACTCGAACATCAGCATGTCGGCGGGCTCGGCGCAGGAGCAGTGGCTGCGGGCGGACCTGGCCGCCAGCACCAAGCCGTGCACGCTGGCGTACTGGCACCACCCGCTCTACACGTCGAGCTCCAACCACGCGCCGTCGACCTCGACGCGTCCGCTCTACCAGGCGCTGTACGACAACAACGCCGACGTCGTGGTCTGGGGTCACAACCACGTGTACGAGCGGTTCGCGCCGATGAACCCGAACGGCGGGTACGACGCCGGCCGGGGGCTGCGCAGCTTCGTCGCCGGGATGGGCGGTGCCGGCCACTACAGCTTCGGCACCATCCAGCCGAACAGCGAGGCGCGCAACAGCTCGGCGTACGGCGTGCTGAAGTTCACGCTGCACGCCAACAGCTACGACTGGCAGTTCGTGCCGGTCGCCGGGCAGAGCTACAGCGACAGCGGCACCGGTTCCTGCCACTGACGCGCCCCGCATCCGCCGGCGCGGTCACCCGAGCGGTGGCCGCGCCGGTGGGCCGGTTCAGGCGGGCATGACGTAGGGGAACGTGTCGGATCTGGCCTGCTGGGCCGCGTCGGCGCCGAGTCCGGAGGTAATTCCGGTGTTCAGCACCATGGAGAACATGACCTCGGGCGCGTTGTCCGCCATGGTCCGCCCGTTGCGTCTCGCGAAGCCGTAGTTCGCCGTGGTGCCGATCTGGTACGACAGCAGGTCCGGGTAGACCTCCCGGGCCACGCTCCAGCCGTACGCCTGCGGGTCGGGCGCGGTCGCGTTCGCCGCTACGACCCGGGCCACCGTCGAGGCGATCTCCGCTCCGTCGGCGCGCAGGTCGTCGCAGGGGTGCCGGACGTTGGCCGGGTTGGAGAAGTCGGTGTCGGTGGGCCAGAAGATCGGCCACATCATGGGGTGACCGGCCCGGTTGATCTGGCGCCAGCCACCGGCGTCCGTGGCGAGCATCGTGCGGCACCAGACACCGATCTGCGTGCCGTCGGGCAGCATCGGTTCGTCGCGGGACATCTCCAGGACGACCGAGTCGACGGTGGTGCCGGCGAAGGTGTTCTTCGCGTTCTCCGGCCGCCACGCCGACCGGTCCAGCTTGGCGCCGTTCTTGAACGCGTCGTTCACCGTGGCGAGCTGGTCGAGGTCGATGTAGAACGGGTCGACGATCCGGCCCGCCCAGACGCGCACATGTTCGCCCTGGACGACCTCGCCGGTCCGGCCCTCGGCGCGCAGGACCCCGGTGGCGGCGTCGTCGCGCGCCTCCTCCGCGGTGAGCGCGTGCACCGTCAGCTTCTGCTTTCCCGCCCCGTCGAGTTCGCCGAAGGCCACCCGGTAGGTCAGCTCCTCGAGCTCGCCGCCGTTGAAGTGGACCTTGAACTCGTACCGCCCCTCGGCGTGGAAGCCCGTCTTGATGTCGGCCCCGGTGACCGAGCTGTTGACGTCCATGACGAAGACCGTGCCGCGTTCCCCGTCGAAGACGTACAGGTCGTTCAGGTAGAGCTGACCGCTCTGCGCGGCGAGCGGGGTGTCGAGATGGTGCGACATGATCACACTCCGGCCGGGGTCCACTAATCGGGCATTTACGAACATACCGACGGCCCGCCGGTCGGTCGGGACGATTGGCCGAAGTAGCCGAGCACCCGGGACGCGCTCAGAAGACCGAGTGGGTGAGCGTCGCGCGGTAATCGCCGACCACGGCCTGCGGCGGAACCGCCACCGACACCGTGGGGTTCCAGGTGGCCGAGTTGCCGCTCGCCGCACCCGACCAACCGGCGGCCGTCCGCGGCACGTCCAGGGTCACGCCCGGTTGCGGCAGGAAGGTGCCCACCCCGGTGGTGGCGAGCGCGGGCCCCGAGGCGTACGAGACCTGACCGCGCGGGATGGTCTCGGGGGCGGAGCCGCCGCCGGTCACGAAGTTCGTGACGCTGACCCTCACCGTCCAGGTGCCGGAGGCCGGACCCCTGTCGTCCGTCACCCGCACCGGCCCGAGCTGATCCCGCAGCGTCTGGCCCGGAAAGCCCGCACCGAGCGTCGCCGACACCGGCACGCCGATCGTCAGCCCGGTCAACGGATCGATCACCAGACTCACCGGCCGGGTGATCGACTGGGCGAGCGCGTCGGTCAACCGGACGGTGAACGAGAAGATCCCGGCCGTGGTCGGCGTGCCGGAGAGCAGCCCGGTGCTCGGGGCGAGCGAGAGCCCGGGCGGCAGCGATCCGGCGCTCACCGACCAGACGTACGGGGTCACCCCGCCAGTCGCCGTCAGCTCGAACGCGTACGGCTGGTACGCCTTGCCGCGCGGCGGGGTGCCGAAGGTGAAGCTGGGCGTGGCGGCGTAGCGGAAGCTCGCCGAGCCGGCGACGCCGCGGGTGACGACCGTGACGTTGACCGTCGCCGCGCCGGACCGGGCCGGCATGGACGAGATGCGGAGGGTGCCGTCGGCCGCCGTGGTGAAGCACCCGGCAGCCGGACCGGAGGCGCACGGCAGCAGCACCACGGCGGTGCCGGCCGCCTGCTCGGCGGACGTGCCGACGAGGATGGCGGTCGCGCCGGTGAGGTTCGTGCCGCCCACCACCACCGCGATGCCACCGTTGAGCGCGCTCTGGGCCGGCGTGACGGTGACGCCGGTGGGTGCCGGCAGCGGGGCCACCGGCGTGGTGCTGGACGAGTAGCCGGGGTTCGCGTCGACCGACGAGGAGGTCGCCACGGTCGCCGTCTGGATGAGCGCCGGAGTCACCCCGGTCCCGGTGACGGCCGCCACGACGGTGATGGGCGGCAGCGTGGTGCCGCCGAGGAACGGGCCGCTTCCGCTGGTGCAGGTGATGCTCCGACCCGACGGCGCGCCGCAGGCCCAGCCGGTCCCGTACGCACCGAGCGGCGTCACACCGGCCGGTACGGTCTGGGTGACCGAGATCGGTACGGTCTCGGTCGCGCCGGGGTCGACGCCGGCGGTGACCGTGTAGCTGACCGGGTCACCCGGTTGCGGATTCGCCGTCACCGCGCTGGTCTGGCTCACGTTCAGGTCGGGCACCTGGTTGAAGCTGACCGCCCGGGTGTTGTCCACCTCGTGGAAGTCGGTGACCGCGCCGGTGGAGCCCACCCAGCCGAAGGCGAGCTGGCGCGGGTAGCCACTGGCGTTGAGCCAGGTCGGTGACGGGTACAGGCTCGTCGACACCACCGGCAGCCCGCCGGTCAGCGTCCGGGCCGTCCCACCGACCGGTGTGAAGCGCACCGCGTACTGTCCGGCGGGGACGGTGATGCCGGTGTCGGTCGTGTACGACGACGTGGTGGTGTTGGCGACCACCTCCACCGGCACGACGGAGGCCGCCCGGGTGCTCGCCCGCAACGGGATCGCCGGCGAGGAGGTCGTGGTGGCGGTGCTGTTGATCGCGCAGTAGCCGACGCCGTTTCGCCCCGGCCCGCGGATCACCACCTGGCCCGGCACCCGCCCGCCGGTGGTGGAGATGTACGGCGGATTGGTGCAGCCGGTGCCCTGGTAGACGCTGTTGCTGAAGTTCCCGAAGACGTCCAGGCCGATGCCGAGGTATCCGTTCGAGAGGCCGACGGTGGTGCCGCTGAACGCGGCCGAGTAGCCGAGCGACCCTCCGGGCTGGCCGATGGCCGCCGGTGCGAGCGGGTTGGCCGGGTCGACGGCGGCCAGCACGAACGCCAGGCCGTCGGCGCCGGGGGTGCTGCCGCCGTACTGGTAGGTGTTGAACCGCACGTGCAGGCCCTGCGAGGTCGGCACGCTCGCCGCGCCGAACACCCCACCCTCGCGGGAGGTCGTCGCCGGAGTCAGCCGCAGCTTTCCGGAGCCCTGCGGATCGGTGTTGGTGGGGCAGCTACGCAGCGGACCGGTGGTGCTGTTACCGGCCGCGGTCAGGCAGGCGGCGTTGGCGGTCACGCCGGGCGGCACCCCCGGCACGGCGACCGGCCCGAGCCCCGTCACCGTGTTGTCGTGGAACGGCTGGTCGAAGAGGGTGGACCCGGCCGCTGCCGCCGGACCGGAGGTGACCAGTAGGCCGCCCAGGGTCAGCGCGGCCGTCAGGAGCACGGCCACCGGTCGGCGCAAGAACCGCATCCCCACTCCTGCTCTCGGTCGACTGATGACGACTATAGGCGGAGAAGCGGACAAACAGGATTAAAGGGCTTAAACGCACGTCTTTCACCATCAGTCACAGTTGTTGCTGGTACGGCGAACCGTGTACTCCCGGTCGTCGTGCGTGATGCCGGAGGGCGAGCCGTCGAACCACGTCTCGACCTTCTCCCAGCCCCGACGCTGCTCGAAGTGCAGGTGCGGCGCTCCGGAGTTTCCGGTGCTGCCGAGCCGCCCGATCTGCTCGCCCTGGCGGACCCGCTGGCCCTCCTGCACCAAAGGCGGCTCCAGCATGTGGAGGTACTGCGTCTCCCACCGGCCGCCATGGTCGATCTTCACCCAGTAGCCGCCGCCGCGTCCGCGCGGGCCCTCCGGATTCTCCGGCGTACGACCGCCGAGCGAACCGTTGATCCCGGCGACGGTGACCGTGCCCGCGGCGGCGGCGAGCACCGGACGACCCCACGCCTCCCCCTCGATGGGGAAGAGGTCGACGTCGTAGTCGTCGTGGCCCGGATAGGTACCGAGCTGCCACGTCTCGCCGCAGGCGACCGGAAGTTGGAACGGCGGGCGCGGCCCCGGCGGCAGCAGCATCGGCACGACCAGCGCGGCGACCGCCACGACGGCCGCCGCCGCGACGAGCACCAGGACGATCCGGGTGGTACGGCTGCGGGGACGGCGGTGGGTGTGGCGTCTGCGGGGGCTGCCGGTCGTCACCGGACGAAGCATGGCAGACGCCGGCAAGAGCGCGCCGACTCGGTACGCCACCGCCCGGAGGCGACGGATCGTGATCGTGGCGGTACCGGCACGTGACGGGACGCCGGCAGGCTGAAGCCGTGCGGCGAATGACGATCCCCGGAGTTCTGGTGCTGCTGCTCGGTCTCCTGAGCGCCTGCACCCCACCCGACAAGCCACTGCTCGCCCTGAGCGTGCAGCAGGGTCGGCCGGTGGGCGTCCTCGTCACGTGCGGCGACGGTCTCGCCCAGGTCAGCGTCTACGAGCGGACCACCGGCACCCCGGGAACCTGGTCGTTCGTCCACTGGCACGTCAGCGGCGCGCCGGCGAGCGAGACCGTGGAGGTGCCGCTGCTCGGCGAGCCGCCGGCCGGCTGGCGGCTCGACGACACCCGCGAGACGCCCGCCCCGGAGGCGGGTGAGACGAGCCGCTACGAGCAGCTCACCGCGCTCGAACCCGGAGTCGGCTACGGGCTCGGCGGCAGCACCGGCGTCGACGACGCCGTGTCGATCACCTTCACCATCGCCGACCTCGACCGGCTCGGCCCGGACGAGGTCCTGACGGCGGTCGAGTTCGGCGAGCCGCGGATCGTGTCGCGGGACACGTTCGTGGCCGACGCCCGCGACAGTTGCGGATAGGGCGTGTGTCGAAGTCCTCGGTCGAGTCGAGGCGGAGTCCAGGCGGCGCTCCGGCAAGGCGGGGATTCGTTCGGATACCGGTGTCGTATCCGGACGAAGCGCCGACGCCGCCGGTCGTCGTCTGGGCCCGCCGCAGGCCGGCCAGGGACTTTGACACATGCCCTAGCGGGGCATCACCTCAGCAGCCACTTCTGGTTGTCCGTGGTGTCGTCGCAGGTCCACTGCTGCACCGGCGCGCCGTTCTCGGTGCGACCGTCGACCACGTCGAGGCACTTGCCGCTGCTGACGTTCACCAGTTGACGCTCCTCGTTCAACCTGAACTTCTGCGCCGGGGTGCCGTTGCAGTCGGTCAGCTGGACCACCGCGCCGTCGTCGCTGGACGCGTTGGCCACGTCCATGCACCGGCCGTCCAACCGGATGCTCTGGTCCGAACCGAGCGTCCAGAGCTGGTTGCGGTCCCGGCTGGCCAGGCAGTCGCGGATGAGCAGGCGCGGCGAGCCGGGGGCGCCGAGGTCCTTGATGTCCAGACACCTGTTGCTCGCCACCCCGACGATCCGGTCCCCCGGCTTCGGCGGCGCGGGGCTCACCGTCCCCGTCGACAGGTCCGGCTCCGGCGAGTGCAGCGCACCGGCGTCCGGCGGGACGTCCGCGGTCGGCCGGGTGCCGTCCGGCTTCTCCGAGCCCACGCTGAACCCCGCCGTGACCTTCCGGAACGCACTCGCGCTGGCGGTCCAGGCCTCCTCCGGCGCGGACCAGAGGATGCGGAAGCCCTGCCGGTCCGCGGTGGCGAACGTGCGCTGACGGGCATGGAGGACGGTGCCGCTCTCAGCCGTGTAGACCCATTCCCAGTCGGCGGCCCGCAGCCCGTAGTTGACGGCGACGATCTCGATCCGGCGGTAGTCGCGGTACGTACCGTCCGCCGATCCCGCCTCCCGTTCGGTCAGCTCGGCCACGGGATCGTTGCCGGGCGCGTCGGTCCGGCTGACCGCCAGCATCCGCTCGCCGTCCGGCTCGTGGAACTCGACAGTCGTCCCGTGCCGGACTATCCGCCAGTCCCGCGGCGCCGGGACGGCGTAGCCGCTGCGATCGGAGTAGACGGACCAGGCGAGCGCCCCCGCCGCCGGGGAGGCGGACGAGTCCGGCGCGGCCGTCCCCTGCGGCGCGGCGGCGTCCACCATCTCGCCCACGTCCGCGCCGTCACCGGCTGCCTCGCGGGCCGCCAGGGGGATGCCGATTCCGAGCCCGAGCAGCAGCACCCCGGCGAGCGCCCCGACCAGCAGGGCCCGTCGGCGACGCACGACGGCGACCACGGGAGACGCACCGCCGCTCTCCGCGGCCGGCGCCGGCAGGCCGCGCGTGGCCGCGGCGGAAGCCGGCACCGACGCCATGGCCGGTGACGTGGCCGGCCCGCTCGGCACCCCGGCAGTGGGCGGCTCGGCGCCGAGCGACTCCGCCGGGGGCGGCGAACCGGGCCCGGCCGGGGCGAGACCGGGATGCCGCGGCACCAGTTGCGTCTTCGCGCTGAGTGCCACGTGCTGCGGCGCCTCGGCGAGCACCCGGCGGAGGAACTGCTCCGCGGTGTCGGCGTCCATCCGCTCGGCCGGGTCCTTGCGGAGCAGCCCCTCCAGCAGCGGCAGGAGCGGACCCGCAGAACGGGGCCTGGGCGGCGGTTCGGTGACGAGCGCGGTGAGGCTCATCATGCTCGACGGCCGGGCGTACGGCGACTGACCCTCGACGGCCGCGAAGAGGGTGGCCCCGAGCGACCACAGGTCACCGGCCGGCCCGACGACGTTCTTCATGGCCCGTTCGGGCGACACGTACGCGGGCGAGCCCAGCACGATGCCGGTGAGGGTCAGGTTCGAGTCCTCGACGGCGGTGGCCAGACCGAAGTCGGTGAGCACGATCCGGCCGTCGGCGCCGATGAGGATGTTGGCCGGCTTGACATCGCGGTGCACGAGCCCGGCTCGATGCGCGGCGCGGAGCGCGCCGAGCACGGCCAGCCCGATCTCGGCGGCCCGCAGCGGCGGGATCGAACCCTCGCTGGTGATGACGTCGTGCAGCGAGCGGGACGGAACGTACTCCATCACGATCTGCGGGTCGCCGTCCGCGCTCAGCAACACGTCGAAGACCTTGACGGCGCTCACGTGGTCGAGCCGGGCGATCGCGCGCGCCTCGCGAAGCGACCGCACCCGCAATTCCTGCCGCGCCTCGTCGGTCAGGTTGGGCGGCGGAACGATTTCCTTGATGGCCACGTCCCGGTGAAGCATGCGGTCCCGGGCTTTCCACACCCGACCCATTCCGCCCTGGCCGAGCAGCTCCACGACTTCATACCGATCGGTAACAAGGATTGGTACGATCTCCGGCACGCGGGAGAGGCTACCTGCCCGATCCGACGTTCATTTTCCTGCCGGCGACTCCTACGCATTTGTGACCGGGGTCATCCCTGCCCAACCCCCTGTTGTCACCGGCGACCGACCGCGTCAGGTGACGACGGTCGCGCACACCGTAAGGATTTCCCGGGGTTTACCCGACGGGCGTCAGATATTGGACACGGAGACGGCCGTCACCCAACACGCGTTGAAGAACCACATTCGACGGTGGACCGACACCGCCCACGGAAAAGGTGTTCCATCGACGCCGCCGCACTCGCGGTGAGCCGCCGCACACGCCGCCGCGCCGCATTCACGCGCTGTTTCGACGAGTTGCCGGATAAGGCACGAACCCGATTTCCACAGCGCCGGTCAGCGCAGGTGAACGGGTGGCACCGCCGACTCGGTCCGGGGCACTGGTCGAGATCCACAGCCGGGTGCGGGGATCGGACGGAGACCTCGGCGCGGACGGTGCGCTCCGGGGCGCGCCGCAGGCGTCGCCGACGCCCGGCCGCGCTCCCGAAGGCTGTGGCGGAGGCGACAACGTCGATGGTTCGGAGGCCTGAACCGGGGACTTCTCCGCAACGTGTGTAGTACGAATGGCCGGGGGTGCGTCGGGAGGCCGACCACCTCGCACCAGAGCACCCGACACGCGAAGGCGGGAGTCAGGAATGACGACCAGCGACATCCCCACCCCGATCCAGGCGTTCATCGACGCCACGAACCGCGCCGACTCGGACGCCTTCGTGGCCGCCTTCACCGACGACGCGTACCTCAACGACTGGGGCCGCGAGTTCCGCGGCCGCGACGGCGTACGCGACTGGGACCGGACCGACAACATCGGGGTGCAGTCGCGCTTCGAGTTCAAGGGGATCAAGTCCGGCGCCGACCCGGACAGCTACGTCGTCACCCTGAAGGTCTCCGGCAACGGCTACAACGGCACCGGCCCGATGACCTTCCACCTGCGCGACGGCCTGATCTCCAGCCTGCGCATCAGCGGCTGACGCGGGGCGGTCACCGCCCACGCCACGGCGGCCCGACTACCAGTGCTCCACGGTGCGCAGCTCGGCCACTCGCCACCGGCCCTCCGACCCGTGCAGCAGCCCGACGAGGAGCCGGGCCGCCCGACCGGTGCCGAACCGGATCTGCGCGCGCGTCTCGGCGTGGAGTTGCCCCTCGGTGCGGACGACCGTCGTACCGTCGATCGTGTAACCGTTGATCGCCTGATTACCGGCGTAGAGCTCGGCGAACTCGGCCGGCCCGGTCTGCTCCCGACGCTCGGCCGTGAGCAGCCCGTACGCCACCGCGAACTCCTTCGCGACGACCGCGTCGAGGTAGGCTGCTGCCGCCGCCTGCGCGCGGCGCCCCTCCGCCAGCCCTCGCTTCGACGTGGCCACCAGCCAGACCATCGCGCAGCCCGCCGCGACGGCCCCGACCGCCAGGGCCGACCAGAGCGACAGCCGTTTGGTGCCGCAGCCCAGGCACACGACGACGGTCAGGCCGAACGCCAGGACACCGGAGACTCTGGCCACTCGAACCGACATGGGCAGGCAGCCTAGCCGGGGGCCGAGGGCAGGGGCCAGGGCCAGCCTCAACGGGGTCAGTCGATGCCTCGGGCGGTGAGGGCGTCGGCGAGATCGTCGGAGTGCTTGAGCGCCATGACGAGCAGGGGTACGACGAAGGCCAGCGGCTGCACGGGTACGCCGCGCGCGCGTTGCGCCTCGCGGACCTGGGTGGCGAAGCCCGCGATCACCGGCACGGTGGTGATGGTCATCGAGAGCATCAGCGCGATCCGGTTCGGGTTGACCCGGAACCGCCGCAGCGGCCCGAGGGCCCGGGCGATCGCGTCGATCAGATCCTCGGTGCGGGTGGTGAGGGTGACCAGGGCGGCGAGGAGGACGACCACGACGACCCGGGTGACGTTGACCGCCGCGGCCGGCAGCGACAGGAAGACGGCCTGGGGCACGAGCATGACGAGGACGAGCCAGCGCAGGCCCCACAGCTGACGACCGAGTTCGGGCAGGCCCAGACCGGTCAGCAGGTAGCCGCCGAGCACGAGCGCGGCCGCCCCGGCGAGCAGCCACGGACTCGCCGGGGCGAGCGAGATCGCCAGCGCGAGGGCCATGACGGTGAGCAGCTTCGGGCCGGCGGGCGTCCGGTGGAGAAGGCCGCCACCCGGCCGGTACATCGTGATCAGAGCTGCTCCTCCTCGTACCGGGCCACAACGGCGGCCGGATCGCCGCGGTCCACCAGTACGCCCTCCTCGAACCGGAGCGCGACGTCGCAGCGGACGGCGAGCCGTGGATCGTGGGTGACGATGACGAGCTGCTGCGGCATCTCGTCGAGCAGGAAGCGCGCGATGCGTCGGCTGTTCGCGGCGTCGAGGTACGCGGTCGGTTCGTCGGCGACGACGAGGCCGGGCTCGCGGATGAGCACCGCGCAGAGCGC
Organism: Micromonospora musae; assembly: GCF_003626635.1. Classification (GTDB taxonomy): domain Bacteria; phylum Actinomycetota; class Actinomycetes; order Mycobacteriales; family Micromonosporaceae; genus Micromonospora; species Micromonospora musae. The sequence goes on from NZ_RAZT01000002.1 coordinate 480,361, forward strand.
GAGCAGCTGCTTCTGCCCGCCGGAGAGGGTCTGGGCGGGCGCGTCGGCGTGCTCGGTGAGGCCGAAGCGGTCCAGCGCCGCGGTGACCCGCGCCTGGATCTCCGTACGGGAGAGCCCCTGCCCGCGCAGGGAGAACGCGACGTCCTCGGCCACGGTCGGCATGATGATCTGCGCGTCCGGGTTGCTGAAGACGAAGCCGACGCGGCGGCGCACCTGCTTCGGTTGGCGGGCCGGGTCGATCCCGTGCACCCGTACCTCGCCGCGGGTCGGGGTGACGAGACCGTTGAGCATCCGGGCGAAGGTCGACTTGCCGGAGCCGTTGGAGCCGATCACCGCGATCCGGCGTTCGTCGAGCTTCAGCGAGAGGTCGCGCAGCACCGCCCGGCCGGCGAACTCGACCGAGACGTTCTCGAAGTGGAGGTCGGTGCTCACCGGACCACCTCGAAGAGGGCGGCCACGCCCAGGCCGCCGCCGACGGCCGCCGTCGCGAGGCCGAGCGTCCCGGCCGGGGCGCCCGCTCGCACCAGCCGGGAGAAGAGGCGCACGACGCCTACCGCTCCGCTCGCGCCCCAGGGGTGGCCGAGCGCGAGCGCGCCGCCGTCGGCGCAGACCCGGGCGTCGACCTCGTCCCCGGCGGCCAGACCGAGCCGGGTGAGCACGGCCAGCGTCTGCGCGGCGAACGCCTCCACGATCTCGATGGCGGCGACGTCGGCGAGGGTCACGCCGGCGGTGCGGAGCAGGGCCTCGACCGCGGGCACCGGGCCGAGCCCGGGCAGGGCCGGATCGCAGCCGACGGTCGCGCCGGCGACCAGGGCGAGCCCCGGCGCGTCGCCACGGGCGCCGGCCGGCACGATCGCGACGGCGGCGGCCCCGTCGCTGTTGCGGCAGGAGTTTCCCGCGGTCACGGTGCCGCCGTCCGCCGCATCGGGAAAGAGCGGGGGAAACCGGTCGAGCATGGTGGGGATACGGGGGCGTGGGCCGCTGTCACGGGTGAGGCCGGCGAGCGGCACCAGTTCGTCGTCGAAGCCACCCCGGGCCAGGGTCGCGGACGCGAGCCGGTGGCTGCGCGCGGCGTACCGATCCTGACGGTCGCGGCCGACGCCGTCGAGGACGGCGAGGTCCTGGGCGGCGCGCACCATGTCCGGGTCGGCGAAGCCGTCGGGAGCGAACGGGGCCCTGGTGTACGCGACCCCGTTCGCGATGCGGGTCGGCGCGGTGGAGGCGCTCTCGGTGCCACCCGCGATGCGGGCGCGGGCGTCACCGGCCCGGATCGCGTCGGCAGCGGTGACGATCGCGGCCAGGCCGCTGCCGCACTGCCGGTCGATCGTCATCCCCGGCACGGAGAACCCCAGTCCGGCCGCGAGCGCCGAGAGCCGTGCGGTGTTGCCCCCCGGCCCCATGCAGTTGCCGAGCACGACGTCGGCGACCTCCAGTGGCCGGGCCGTCACCCGCGTGGCGTCGTCGACGCAGGCCCGTAAGACGGGGGCCGCCAGCCGCTCCACGGTGACCTCGGCGAGCCGACCGCCCTTGCTGGCGATCGGGGTGCGCCGCGCCGCGACGACGACCGGGAGCAGGTGGGCCGACTCAGACAACGCGGCTCACCGTCCCCTCGATCGCGTCGTGCCTGATCCGGTCGCGGGCCGGCTTGCCGCTGGCGGTACGCGGCAGGCGCTCGGTCCAGAACCAGCGGCGGGGCAGGTGCGTGCCGGAAAGCAGCGCGCCGGCCCGGCGGCGCAGCTCCCGGGCGGACGGCGGGCGGCCACCGGGACCGGTTTCGATGACCGCGGCGACGAGCGCCCCCGCCCTCGGGTTGGGCAGCCCGAAGACCACCACGTCCTCGATCCCGTCGAGCCGCTGCAGCGCCGCCTCGACGTCCTCCGGGATCACCGTGGCGGCCGCCGTGAGGATGGCGCCGTCCCGGCGACCACGGAACCGCAGCGGATCGGCCGGATCACCGCCCACCAGGTCGCCCACCGTGCCCCAACCCTCCGCGTCGCGCCGGAACGGCCCGCTGGCCGTGCCGAGGTATCCCGCGGCGAAGTACGGGGAGCGGACCCAGAGCAGACCCTCGTCGACGCGGGTCTCGACGCCGTCGAAGGGGCGCAGCCCGCGACCGTCGGGGTCGACGGCGACGAAGGAGAGCTCGGCGGCCCCGTAGTAGGCGATCAGCCGGATCCCTGCCGCTTCGCTCCGGCTGCGCAGACCCGCGTCGAGGCGGGCGCCGCCGACCAGCGCGACGCGGAGCCGGTGCGCCGTGCCGGCCTCGATCCGCTCGAGGACGCTGCGCAGCGCGTACGGCGTGCCGTGCAGCACGGTGGCGTGTTCGAGGTCGCTGTCGGAGACGGTGTGCGTCCTGGGCAGGAGGACGCTCGCGCCGACCGTCCGGGCGTGCACGACGGAGAACATCGTCACCGACGACACCAGCGGTGAGGGGAGGTAGACGACGTCGTCGGCGGTGAGGTCGAGCAGCCGTTCGACGCCCGGGTACGAGGCGGACCACGACTCGTCCGTGCGGACGATCACCCTCGGCGTTCCGGTGCTGCCCGAGCTGAAGGTGGCCCACGCCATCCCCGGCGCCGGATCCGCCGCGGCGACCGTCGCGCGCAGGCCGGCCCAGTAGTCGCGGTTCCACCTGTCGTCGCCGATCAGTGGCACACCGCCGGCGGCCCGCACGGCGAGGGCTGTCGTGAGGGCCGCCACCCGATCGTCGTCGAGGATCGGCACCACCCGGCCCGGCACGTCCACCCCGGCGGGGCCGGCGGCCGCGATCCGATCGCGCAGCTGCGCGTCGGTCAGCACCGTCGTGCCGCAGCGAAGGGCGGCCCGCTCGGCCGTCACCGTACGCTCGCATCGGTCTTCGGCCGCGCGGCCGGCGGCCGGGGCGCGGCCGCCGTCTCGGCGCCGAACGCCCGCGGGTAGGCGCGCCAGAGGGCCATGGCGACGGCCGTCGCGATCACCACCTTCAGCAGGTCACCGGGGAGGAACACGGCGCTGGACACTGCCGTCTCGCCGAGCGGCAGCCGGGTGACGAGCGACTGGACGGGGATGCCGACCGCGTAGACCGTGAGGGCTCCGCCGATGAAGCAGCCCAGCGCCGTCCGCCACCACGTCGGCTGCCGGCTGCCGATCCGGCAGATGGCCCCCACCACGAAGGCGCCGGCGATCCAACCGAAGAGGAAGCCGGCCGACGGTCCGACGAAGACTCCCGCGCCGCCGCGACCGCCCGAGAGCAGCGGCATTCCCGCCAGAACGAGCGCGAGGAAGAGCGTGACGGCTGCCGCGCCCCGCCAACGGCCCAGGACGGCGCCGGCGAGCATCACGCCGAGCGTCTGCGCCGTGATCGGCACGGCTCCGCCGAAGACGGAGATCGCGCCGGGGATCCCGAGGACCGCCAGGATCGCGGCGAAGACCACGATCCGCGTGACGTCCCGCATGTCGAGGGGGCGACGTCGCTCCATGATCGGCTCCTTTCCAGCCCGCGTCGGCCACGCGGGGACGGCCTGCCGCCGGGGGTTCCCGGCGCTCGGACGACCAGCGGAACGGCGTTCACCTGAACACCGTTCTCCTGAACGGCGTTCACTATACTGATGGCATGTCGAGGCCGGAAAACAGCGCCGGGTACGCCCGCAACACCCGCGACGACGTCGTCGAGGCAGCCCTGGGGATCCTGGACCAGCAGGGGCTGCCGGATCTCACGATGCGCCATCTCGCCGCCACGCTCGGGATCCAGCCGAGCGGGCTCTACTGGCACTTCCCCAACAAGCAGGCGCTCCTCGCCGCGGTCTCCGACCGGATCATCGCGGGCGCTCGTAACGTCGACGCCGACGGGCGCGGCTGGCAGGAGCGGGTACGGGCCGAGGCCGCCGCGCTACGCGACGCGCTCCTGGCCTTCAAGGACGGCGCCGAGGTCGTCTCCAGCACCCTCGCCCTCGGCCTCGGCGCGGAGGAGCTGCAGCGACGGCTGACCGACGCGATCGACGCCGGCGGGTTCGACCGGGAGACCAGCGAACTGGCCGCCGCGACGATGGTCCACTTCATCGTCGGCCACGCGTTTCACGAGCAGCAGCGCATCCAGGCGGACAGCCTCGGCGCCGTCGCGCGCGAACACGCCCTCGACCGGGTGGACCCGGCGGACGCCCCGGTCCGGCCGCGGGCGTTCGAGTTCGGGGTCACGCTGCTCATAGCCGGGCTCGAACGGCGGCGTACGCCCCTGCCGACCGATCCGGCGCCCGCGAGCGCCTAGCGGCATCGCCGGCGACCCGGTAGGTCCGCCGCTCAGCGGCGACGGCGGCGACCGGCGCTCCCGCACCGAAGGGGCTACTGCGCCGGAGCCCCCGGACCGACCTCGCCACGCCTCAGGTGCTCGGCGTTGCGCTCGGCTTCGCTGTCGGCGTTCGCGGCCCCGGCGCCCGGATCCTCGGTTCGGCGACCCTCGACGTCCTGGTACGCCTCGCCCCGCTCCAGCGCCTCCTCCTCCTGCTGCCGCCGGCTCTTCTCAGGTGTGGTCACCCCACCCACCTACCCCGGAGCCACCCCGGCAATCCCCCATCCGCAGAAACGGCCTCGTTCACGGAAAAAGTGGCTATCCGGCGCGCGGAGACCACTCTTTCAGTGAAAGTGCGCGGATCTTGCGGGGCTGTCGCGCGACAGCGAATTGTCGACAGTGGACGTCGGGCAAGTACGATGCCGGCTTAGCGCAGAGCTGGCACACCGACGACCCCTCTCGACAGGAGCCTGGCATGGTTGCCCCGGACACCGAACTCGCCGCGAAGATCCAGTCCGACGTGCCGCACGCGGCGCGGATCTGGAACTACTGGATGGGCGGCAAGGACAACTTCCAGGCCGACCGGGCGGCCGGTGACGCGGTGGCCGAGGTCTATCCGGAGATCGTGCTCATGGCGCAGCACTCCCGCCGGTTCCTGGTGCGCGCCGTGCGCTACCTGGCCGCGGAGGCGGGCGTCCGCCAGTTCCTGGACATCGGCACCGGCCTGCCCACCATGCAGAACACCCACGCGGTCGCCCAGCAGGTGGCGCCCGAGTCGCGCATCGTCTACGTGGACAACGACCCGATGGTCCTCGTGCACGCCCGGGCGCTGCTCGCCAACACCACCTCCGAGGGCGTCACCACCTACGTCCCCGCCGACTACCACGACCCGGAGACGATCCTCGCCGAGGCGGCGCGGACCCTCGACTTCGACCAGCCCATCGCCGTGATGTTCATGGGGGTGCTCGGCTACGAACCGGACCTGGACGTGCTGCGTTCGATCGTCCAGCGGACGATGGACGCGACCCCGTCCGGCAGCCACCTGGTGCTGTGGGACGGCACCGACACGAGCCCCGAGGTGGTCGCCGGGGCCGAGCGGCTGGCGCAGAACGGCGGCGTCCCGTACATCCTGCGCAGCCCACAGGATCTCGCCGACTGCTTCACCGGCCTCACGATGGTCGAGCCCGGTCTGGTGCCGATCCCGCTGTGGCGTCCGGACGACGCGGACGCCGAGGCGATCGACGCGTACGGCGCGGTGGCCCGCAAGCCCTGATCCGGCGCGGTCCGTGCCACCTCTGGTGGTCCGGGGGCGGGTTCAGGGCGGGGAGCCCCGTGCGGCGGCGCCGCGCCTGCCGAGCTCGCCTCGGATCGGCAACCAGTACGCCGGGATGAAGGCGGCGATCACCGCCACGCCGAGCAGTGGAAGGAACGCGCCGACCAGTATCCCTGCGGCGATCCAGATCATCGCGAGCCGGAACCGGCGGGCGACGAACCGGGCGCCGGTGTCGTCGATGGTGGCGCCGAGCAGCTGGCGTTCGTGGCGCGCGTACGCCCAGATGATGTTGAACAGGATCGCGGCCAGCTCGATCGTGGCGCCGTAGAAGACGACGGCGCTGCGCTCACCGTGGCCGGAGTGGAACGCGTCGGCGAGGACGGACGCGGCGAACGGCAGGAACGCCACATCCATCAACAGCAGGGTGTTCAGGAACATCAGCAGCCGATCCACCACTCGGATGTGATCGAACATCACGTGGTGGTTGACCCAGATCTGGCCGATCATCAGGAACGTGACGGAGTAGGCCAGGTAGGACGGCCAGAGCGCGCCCAGCCCGTGGAGGAGCCGCCGGAAGTCCTCCGGCGGCCGGATGTCCAGCACGAGCAGGGTCACCGCGATGGCGAAGACCGCGTCGCTGAACGCCACCAGCCGTCCCGGATTGCGGGTCCCGCCGAACGCCGCCGACGGCTCGGCCGAGCGGCCCCGACGTCCCGGCACGGCTATCCCCGCGTCCGGTCGCGCCGTCGCCGGTGGCCGGCGCCGAGCGGTTGATCCGCACGCTTGATCGACCCGCCGGTGTCCGCTCGATCCGGTGTCGCCTCTGGCATGACCGGTCAACTCGTCGACGAGGGGTGCGGTAACTGGTGCCGGGTAGCCTTCTCGGCGCGCCGACGCCCCGGGCACCCGGCCGTCCAGCGCCACCGGCTCGGGGGGGGTCCGGCCGGGGACCGCGACGCGCGCTTCCAGGGACCGGTCACCGGCCGGGCGATGAATCAACAGAGCTGATGTTGACTATCGGAATGATTCGTTTGATTTGATGCTCGTGCCGCGCGAAGCTTGATCCGTCAACGAACGAAGACGGGTCAACGGAGGCTCGACATGAGCAAGGCACAGCGCGTAGCGATCGTCACCGGCGGTTCCCGGGGCATCGGCCGGCAGGTCGTACTGGAGCTCGCCGAGGAGGGTTACGCCCTCGTCGTCAACTACGCGGGCAACAAGGCCGACGCGGACGAGACCATGGCCGCCCTGGCCGCCACCGGCGCGAAGGCGATCGCGTTCCAGGCCGACGTCGCCGACGAGAACGCGGTCAACGCGATGTTCGACGCCGCGGAGCGGGAGTTCGGCGGCGTCGACGTGGTGGTGAACATGGCCGGCATCATGCCGGTGACGCCGCTGGTCGAACTCGACCTCGACACCCTCGACCGGGTGATCCGCACCAACCTGCGCGGCGCCCTCCTCGTCACCCAGCAGGCCGCCCTGCGGGTGCGCCCCGGTGGCGCGATCATCAACACCTCCAGCTCGATCACCAAGTTCAGCCGGCCCGGGTACACGGCCTACGCCGCCACCAAGGGCGGGGTGGAGGCGATCACCCTGATCCTCGCCCGCGAGCTGCGCGGACGCGACATCACGGTCAACACCGTGGCACCCGGACCCATCGACACCGAGCTGTTCCTGCGCGGCAAGGACGAGGAGACCATCGCCCGGATCGCCGCCGAGCCGCCGCTGGGCCGGATGGGCACCCCGGAGGACATCGCCCCCATCGTCGCCTTCCTCGCCGGTCCGGGTCGCTGGATCAACGGCCAGGTGGTGTACGCCAACGGCGGCGCCGTCTGACGGCCGGACCGATCGGTTCCACTCGCCCCGAACGCACTCCCCCCAGATCCGAGGTGTCCGACATGAGCAAGATCATCCTCATCAGCGGTGCGTCCAGCGGCTTCGGCGCGCTCGCCGCCCGGGCACTGGCCCGCGCCGGCCACACCGTGTACGCCGGCATGCGTGACCGCGCCGGGCGCAATGCCCGGGCGGTCGCCGCCGCCGGCGAGTACGCCACCGAGCACGGCGTCGACCTGCGCACGGTGGAGCTCGACGTGTCGTCCCAGCCGTCCGTGGACACCGCGGTCGCCACCGTCCTGGCCGAGCAGGGCCGGCTGGACGTGCTGATCCACAACGCCGGCCACATGGTCACCGGTCCGGCCGAGGCCTTCACCCCCGAGGAGCTGGCCGCGGTCTACGACACGAACGTGCTCGGCACCCAGCGCCTCAACCGGGCCGCGCTCCCCCAGCTCCGGGCCCAGCGCAGCGGTCTCGTGGTCTGGGTGGGCAGCTCCAGCACCCGCGGCGGCACCCCGCCCTACCTGGCGCCCTACTTCGCCGCGAAGGCCGGCATGGACGCGCTCGCGGTCAGCTACGCCGCCGAGCTCACCCGGTTCGGCATCGAGACCTCGATCATCGTCCCGGGGGCCTTCACCGAGGGCACCAATCACTTCGCCAACAGCGGCCACCCCGCCGACCAGGCCGTCGTCGCCGCCTACGACGAGCTGTACCCCGCGCTGACGGAGCAGGTCGGTCGGCGGCTGGCCGAGCTCGAGCCGCCGGACGCGGACGTCGCGTCGGTCGCCGAGGCCATCGTCACGGTGGTCGACACGCCGGCCGGCAAGCGCCCGTTCCGCGTACACATCGATCCGTCGGACGACGGGGCCGAGGTGGTCAACGGGGTCGCCGACCGGGTACGGGCCGAGCTGCTCACCCGGATCGGGCTGGCCGACCTGCTCAGGCCCCACCTTGCCCACTGAGTTCGGGCCGGGAGCCGGAACCCTGGCCGCCGAGGCGTCGCGCCGCACCGGACGCGACGCCCGGCGGCGGTCCCGGGCGGCCCGCCCGTCGGACCCCGGCGGCCTGCAGCTGAGGCAGCTGGAGTACTTCCTCGCGGTCGCGGCCGAGCAGAGCTTCACCCGCGCCGCCACCCGGCTGCACGTGGTCCAGTCGGCGGTGTCGGCCGCGATCTCCGGGCTGGAACGGGAGTTGGGCGCGACGCTCTTCGACCGCAGCGCGCAGGGGGTGGTGCTGACGGCCGCCGGAGAGGCGCTGCTGCCGAAGGCCCGGACGACGCTCGACACCGCCCGCGCCGCCCGGGACGCGGTCCAGCGGGCCGGCCGGGAGCTGGGCGGCAGCATCGCGATCGGGTGCCTGAGCGGGGTCGGCGGGATCGACTTCGCGGGCCTGCTCGGCCGGTTCCACACCCGGCACCCGCTGGTCCGGCTCTGGCTGCGCACCGCCGAGTCGGACGGCTCCGCCGGACTGGCCAGGTCACTGGCGGACGGCGAGCTCGACGTGGCCTTCCTCGGCATCGGCGCTCGCCCGTTCCCCCAGCTGCATACCCGCCGCCTGCTGCGGCTGCCGCAGGTGCTGGCCGTTCCCGCCACCCACCCGCTGGCGAGCCGGAACACGGTCACCCTGACCGAGGTGGCGGGTGAGCGGTTCATCGACTACCCCGTCGGCTACGCCACCCGCACCGCCACCGACCAGGCGTTCGCGGCGGCGGGGCTGGAACGGACCATCGCGATGGAGGTCAGCGACGTGGCCGTGGCGGCGGACTTCGTCGCCCACGGCCTCGGGGTGGCCTTCCTGCCCGCCCGGGCGTTGCCGGCCGGGACCGGCATCAAGGCCCTGCCGCTGGACGATCAGTCGCTGGAGTGGTCGCTGCACGTGGCGACCGCCCGCCACAGGCGGGTCGGCGCGGCCACCGCCGCGCTGCTCAAGCTGGTCGACGAGCACCTGGAGCCGGCCGCCTGGCGGACGGCACGGCACGGTAAGGCACGGCCCGGCAGCCGCATCGGCTAATGGCCGAAGGTGTACCGCAGGTTCGCGTTGATCAGTTCGTTGAGCCGCCGGCGCAGGTGACCGAGGAGCGACGGGTCGGGTACGGGCTCGGCGACCAGCAGCGTCCAGCGCAGCCGGGTGCCCTCTCCCCCGTCGGGTTCGAGTTCGAAGCGCACCTGGGCGTCCGGTCGCCTCGGACAGAGCGAGGACCAGACGACGAGGTGCGGCCGGTCGGCGTGCAGGATCCGCGGGGGCTCTTCGTCGTCGAGCAGCCGTAGCCACTGTCGTAGCGGATCCCGGTCGGGCTCGGTGAGCGCCTCGAAGACGACGGCCGGCGGGGGTGGTTGGTTGCGCGTACGGCTGCCGGCTTCGCTCAGGCCCACGGCTGATCGGCCTCCTCGTCCGCGGTCGGAGATCAGCGCTTGGCGGAGCCGGGCCGGAGCAGCTTCGCCAGCTCCGGGCGGACCAGGTCGGTCCACGGCGTCGGCCGCAGGGTCGCCGGGTCGAGGCGGACGACGACCCGCCGCCCCTCGGCATTCACGGTCGCCCCGTCCGGGGAGAGGACCCGGAAGCCGTACTCGGCGCTGGTGCGGCCGACGCTGTCGAACCAGAAGTGCACCAGCCGCGGGCCGCTGCCCTTGATGGGCTGGTGGTAGGTGACCAGCAACTCCCGGACGACGTGGAACGAGTCAGGGAACCGCTCGTACGAGTTCAGGTCGAACCCGCGCCCCGTCCAGTACGCGGAGAGCGCCCGCTCCAGCAACGTCGCGTACCGGCTGTGGTGCAGCATGCCGAACGCGTCGAGCTCATCCCAGTTGACCGGGCTCGACTCGACATGGCCGTACTCGACCTGGATCGGGGCGGTGGATGACATGGCTTCTCTCCAGCGAGGGTCTGGTCCCGCGCGAGTGTCAGGACCGGCCGACCGCTACCCCGGTGACCTGCCCCGACAGCCGGCTCGGCCGGGGGTCGGATCTTTGTCACACGGGTGAGTCATCCGACGCGCGCCGATCGCCGCGAGCGGCCTTCAGCGGGCCCTGGTGGCGGTCAGCGCGGAGTCGATGAGCGTCGCGGCGGCGGCGCGGGCGTGCCCGGCGGCCTCGCTCGTACCGGCTATCGCCGCCGTGGTCTGCGCCCCCTCGGCGAGGATGGCGAGTTGCGAGGCGAGCGACGCGGGCCCGCCGGCCTCGGCGACGAGGGCGGCGAGGGCGGCCTGGAAGTGGGCCTTGTGCTCCCGGACGAGTTGGGCGATCCGCGGCGCGGTGGCACCGAGCTCACCGAAGGTGTTGATGAAGACGCAGCCGCGGAAGTCGTCGTCGTCGAACCAGCGGGCCAGCATGTCGTAGACGGCGAGCAGCCGGTCGCGCGGCGTCGCGCCGGTCGCGACGGCCGCCTCGACGAGGCCGTTCCAGAGTCGGCGCCGACGGTGCAGGACCTCCTCGACGATGCTCTCCTTCGAGGGGAAGAGCTGGTACAGGCGCTTGAGGGAGACGCCCGCCTCGGCCCGCAGGGCGTCCATGCCCACCGCCTGGATGCCCCGGCCGTAGTAGAGCCGGTCGGCGACGTCGAGCACCTTCTCCCGAAGCTCCTCGTCGGTCTGCGTCGGCATATTCCCTCCCGCTGTCACGGATCTCGGTGACGACCCTCACGGCCGAAGACCCGCTGGGGGACTATCGCGGAGAACGGCCGTTCTCTAGGCTACTCCACAGAGCGAGAGAACGTACGTTCTCCGATGCGACAGGGGAGGCCGTCATGCCATTCATCAACGTCGGGACCGAGAACAGCACCGACATCGACCTCTACTACGAGGACCACGGCCAGGGGCAGCCGGTCGTGCTCATCCACGGCTACCCGCTGGACGGGCACTCCTGGGAGAAGCAGAGCGCCGCCCTGCTGAAGGCGGGCTACCGGGTGATCACCTACGACCGGCGCGGTTTCGGCCGGTCCAGCCAGCCCACCGTCGGCTACGACTACGACACCTTCGCCGCCGACCTCAACACGGTGCTGGAGACGCTCGACCTGACCAACGTCGTGCTCGTCGGCTTCAGCATGGGCACCGGCGAGGTGGGCCGCTTCCTGGGCCGGTACGGCTCGGCCCGCATCGCCAAGGCCGCCTTCCTCGCCTCGCTCGAGCCGTTCCTGCTCAAGACCGAGGACAACCCCACCGGGGTGCCGCAGGAGGTCTTCGACGGCATCCTCGCCGCCGTCACCGCCGACCGGTACGCCTACTTCGCCGACTTCTACCGCAGCTTCTACAACACCGACGAGACGCTGGGCAGCCGGCTCTCCGAGGAGGCGCTGCGCAACAGCTGGAACGTGGCCGCCGGCTCCTCCTGGTTCGCCTCGAGCGCCGCCGTGCCGACCTGGCTCACCGACTTCCGGGCCGACATCGAGAAGATCGACGTGCCGACGCTGATCCTGCACGGCACCGCCGACAACATCCTGCCGATCGACGCGACCGGCCGGGAGTTCCACAAGCGGCTGCCGCAGGCCGACTACGTCGAGATCGAGGGCGCGCCGCACGGCCTGCTCTGGACGCACGCCGCCGAGGTGAACGAGGCGCTGCTGGCCTTCCTGGCCAAGTAGCCCGACCGGCCGAGGGGTGGGGTGGCCGGACGCGGCGACCCCACCCCTCGGCGCGACCTCCGACGGAATCCGGGCTGGCTCGTCCCGCCCCGGAGCCGTAGCATGAGTCGGCGAGCATAGACGAGCGACGATCTTCGGGGGACTCGTGGCCGACCAGCAGATCCAGCGCGTGTTCGTACCACCGTCCGACGGGTCCGGCCCGGGCGTGCCGAACGGCGCGGAGCCGACGCCGCCGCTGAACCCCGCCCGGATCACCGGCGTGGCGTCCGGCTTCATGACCGCCAAGGCGCTCTTCGTCGCCGCCGAGGTCGGTCTCTTCGCCGCCGTCCCCGCCGACGGCGCGCCCGCCTCCACCATCGCCGAGAAGTGCCGGATCCCGGTGCGCAGCGCCCGTGCCCTCGCCGACCTGCTGGTCGCCACCGGCCTGCTCGAACACGACGGTGAGCGCTACCGCAACGCCGCCGACACGGAGGCGTTCCTCGCCGGCCGGGGACCGCTCGACATGCGCCCCATGCTGACCTACTGGGACGTGGTCAGCTACTCGGCCTGGGCCGAGGCGTCCACCGCGTTCCGCACCAGGCAGGGCGTCCGGCCCGACCTCGACGAGGCACAGACCCAGGCGTACGAGGCGTCGGTGGCCCTGGTGACCGCGGAGACGGCCGCCGACCTGGCCAAGGCGTACGACTTCCGCCCGCACCGGCGCGTGCTCGACGTCGGCGGCGGCATCGGCACCTTCGTCAAACCCCTCCTGAGCGCATATCCGCAGCTCACCGCCACCCTGCTCGACCTGCCCGAGGTGGTGGAGGTCGCCCGCGAGAAGCTCGCCGGTGACGCCTTCGCCGACCGGCTCGACCTGGTCGGCGCGGACGTGTTCGCCGATCCGCTGCCGGGCGGGCACGACGCGCTGATCGTGGCCAACTTCCTGCACCTCTTCTCGCCGGAGCGCAACACCGAACTGCTCACCCGGCTGCGGAACGCGGTGGCGCCGAACGGCCGGCTGCTGCTGGTCGACTGGTGGCGCGACGCCTCGGCGCCGCACCCGGCGACCCGCCTCGGCGGAGGCGAGTTCCTCATGATCAGCGGTGGCGACACCTACGAGGCGGACGAGGCGGCCCAGTGGCTCGACGCGACCGGGTGGCGGCTCGTCGCGCACCTGCCGCTGGCCGCGCCGGCCGGGCTGATCGTCGCCGAGCCGGCCGCGGCGCAGCGGTAGGCCCGGTGGCCCCGACCGGCGCCGACGTGGGCGCGCCTAGAGTGGACGGCATGGCAAGCCCGGCCCCGGACGCCGAGGGATTCGACGCCCGAAATCCGTTGACCTCGCTCACGCTGGCCGAGCTCCGACAGCGCACCAGCGTGAAGTGGCGGCTGCACCCGCCGGATGTGCTGCCCCTCTGGGTCGCCGAGCAGGACACTCCGCTGGCTCCCCCGGTGGCCGACGCGCTGCGCCGCGCGATCGACCTCGGCGACACCGGCTACTCGCACGGGACTCAGTACGCCGAGGCGCTCGGCGAGTTCGCCGCGCAGCGCTGGGGCTGGCACGACTTCGCCGTCGACCGCACCACCGTCGTACCCGACGTGATGATGGGCATCGTCGAGGTGCTCCGGCTCGTGACCGGCCCGGGGGACGCCGTAGTGGTCTGCTCCCCCGTCTACCCGCCCTTCTACGCCTTCGTCGGCCACGCCGACCGAGAGCTCATCGAGGCCCCGCTCGGACCGGACCTGCGGATCGACCACGCGGCTCTCGACGAGGCGTTCCGCCGGGCCCGCGCCCACGGCCCCCGACCGGCGTTCCTGCTCTGCAACCCGCACAACCCGACCGGGGTGGTGCACCGCCGAGCCGAACTGGAGGCGGTCGCCGAGCTGGCCGATCGGCACGGCGTACGAGTCATCTCCGACGAGATCCACGCACCGCTGGTGCTCCCCGGAGCACACTTCACCCCCTACCTGACGGTGGCCGGCGCCGAGAACGCGTTCGCGCTGACCTCCGCCTCGAAGGCGTGGAACCTCGCCGGTCTCAAGGCCGCGCTCGCGATCGCCGGGCCACGGGCCGCAGCCGACCTCGCCCGGATGCCGGAAGAGGTCAGCCACGGCCCGAGCCACCTGGGGGTCATCGCGCAGACCGCCGCGTTCCGGGCCGGCGGGCAGTGGCTCGACCGGCTCCTCGACGGCCTCGACGAGAACCGCGCGCTCCTGGCCACGCTGCTGGCGAAGCACCTACCCACCGTCACGTACCACCGCCCGGAGGGGACCTACCTCGCCTGGCTGGACTGCGCCCGGCTCGGCATCGCCACCGCCACCGCCACCGCCACCGCCGAGCTTGGCGGGGAGCCCGGCGCGGCCAGCGACCTCGCCGGGCCCGCGAAGATGTTCCTGGACCGGGCGCGGGTCGCGCTCAGCTCCGGGCACGTCTTCGGCACCGGCGGTGTGGGCTGCGTACGACTCAACTTCGCCACCTCCCCCGCGATCCTCACCGAGGCGATCAGCCGGATGGGCCGGGCGGTCGAGGCGCGTCAGGCGTCGGCGGAGTGAGCCTTCGGGTCGGTGCCACCGACGGCACGTGACTCGGCCCGGAGAGCTGCCAGCATCTGCCGGACCGCCCAGGTATCCGGATGCTCGAGACCCCACATCGCGCTATAGCCGGCGACGACGGGCTGGATGCTGGTGATGGCGTCGTCCGGTCGGCCGTCGAACCGGTAGCACGTGGCCAGGATCCAGCTCGCCTTGAGCGTCTTCTCGTCCTGCGGGCCGTCGACGGCGTTGCGGCCGGCGACGAGACGTTCGGCGACCTGAACCCCCTCGCGTGTCTGGCCCGACGCCGTGGCGGCTACCGCCAGGTGCTCCAGGGCGCTCAGCGTCGTCTCGTCCCGTTCGCCGTTCGCCTCTGTGAGCGAGGCGACGAGACGCCGTAACAGGGGGAGCGCCTCGTCGGCGCGTCCCTGACCGACCATCGCTGTCGCGACGTGCCGGCGGGCGCCCAGCACGTCGTCGTGCTCCGGGCCGAGCACGCGCTCGCCGCCGTCGACGAGCATGCGCCAGTACCTCTCCGCAGCGTCGTGCAGCTCGGCCATGCTGAGGCTCATGCCGGCACGAAACAGCAGCTCGTGGCCTTCCGGATGCCAGAGCGGGTCTCCCTCCTGGCCCGCCAGGACGGCCGCGTTACCCCGCAGCACCGCCACGTACGCGGCGCCGTCGGGGTAGTCGTCCGGGTCGGGCCAGATACGAAGCACTGCATCGGCGGCCGCCTGTGCCGCGGCGCGGTGCACAGTGGTGGGCGTCGCCGCCCGTACGGCCGCGGCAGTGTCCCCGTGCATCCGTACCGTCCAGATCGGGTTCATCGGGTCGACCGACAGCAGACCGTAGGCCTGTAGCACGGCGGCCGCACGGGCGGCCTCGGCGCTGTCGACGTACTCCGGTCCACCGGTGGCGGTGCATTGGTCCGCCAGGTATCGGGCGACCTCCGGGGCGTCCCAGATGGCACCCGGATGTGCGGCCGGGTCGAGCGTGGCCGCCAGCCGCAGCAAGGGCAGTGCCAACCCGACCGGCTCCTGGCCGTTCGCCGCCTCCGCAGCCAGCGACACGCCGGCCGCCACCGCGTCCTGGTCCGGGCTCTGATCGGCCAGCCGGACCAGGTACTCGCGGCAGTCCACCCCTTCGTTGACCATGTACGCCGCGGCGTGCGACAACGCCAGGGGCAGCTGTCCCAGTCGCGCCGCGACATCGTCGATCGCGTCGCCGCCGACCCCGGCGAGGCGGGCGGTGAAGTAGGCCCGCGACTCCTGCGCACTGAAGACACCGACCTCGACGGTCGCCGCGCGGCCGGACGACGCGATGGGGCCGGGCAGGCGCGTCGTGGCCAGGAACCACCCGGTCGGGGAGTGCCGCTGCGGCCACCACTCAGCGACCTGCTCAGGGTCGGTGATGCCGTCGAACACGATCAGCCAGGTGCGGTCGGTGTCGTTGAGCCAGTCGAGCAGCGCCCGCGCGTCCTCCTCGGGATCGGTCTCGCCGCGGCCAGGCGCGCCGACGAGCGCCGCGGCCATCGCGAAGGCCGACATGACCGCTTCGGGCCCGGTGGGATCAACCCACACCACCAGATCCGCCCGGTCCCGCACGGCCTGATGGGCGTACCACGCCGCGAGTTGCGTCGTGCCCACCCCACCCGGCCGGCCATCGGCACTGGCCAGCACGACGTCGCGGCCTTCGGCCCGAGCGGCGTCCACGCCTGCCCGCAGGTCGCCACGAGGTTGGAACGCCGGCGCCTGGGCCGGCAGCGGCCCCATCCACACCCCGGCCGGCGCGGTCCGCGACCGGTACACAAGGGCGGCTACGCCTATCACCGGTAGCGGGATCAGAGCCCACCACGGCCAGCCCCGGACGACACCCGACACGAGAGCGACAAGGGAGCCGAGCGCCAGGACGGCGGCGATCCGCCGGGCCGAAGCCGGCTTCCGGGAACGAGTCAGCATCGACGGTCCTCTCTGCTCATCGGCACCCTACGGCAGGGTGGCGGTCCAGAGTGGATCCTCGGGGTCGTGCCGGAGGCGGCGGCGCTGATCAGCCACCCGTGGCAGCGGGGTCAGCGCAGCCGCCGGGCGGTGAATTTCGCGGGCGGCTCGGCGATCGCGTCCTGGGCCGCGATCAGCTGGAGCTCGCGGGTCCCCGCCGTGAGGGTCGCCTCGAGGACGGCGAAGACGGAGCCGATGGTGCGCTCCAGCGCGGTCGCCGGCGAGCGCGTCGTCCACAGATGCGCGAGGTACAGGGCGGCCGTGATGTCGCCGCCGCCATTCGGGTTGATCGGCAGCAGCGGCGTGGTCACCGCCCAGGCGCCCTCGTCCGAGACGGCCACCACCTCCAGCGAGCCCTCCGGCACGTCGCCGTGCAGCACGCTGGTGACCAGGACGTGTCGCGGCCCGCTCTCGCGCACCGTGTCGACGGCGTCCAGCAGCTCCGCCAGCGTGTTCGTCGTCCGGCCGGCGAGGAAGTCCAGCTCGAAGTGGTTCGGGGTGATGATGTCCGCGCGCGGCACGACGACGTCGCGCAGGTACTCGGGGATGCCCGGGCGGACGAACATGCCGCGGCCGACGTCGCCCATCACCGGGTCGCAGCAGTACACCGCGTCCGGGTTGGCCGTCTTGACCCGCTCCACCGCGTCGAGGATCACGGCGCCCATCGCCGGGTCACCCTGGTACCCCGAGAGCACCGCGTCGGCGCCGCCGAGCACCCCCCGGTCCTCGATTCCCGCGATCACCTCTGCCACGTCAGCCGGTGCCAGGAGCGGCCCGCGCCACGCGCCGTACCCGGTGTGGTTGGAGAAGTGGACGGTCAGCACCGGCCAGACCTCGTGCCCGAGCCGCTGCAGGGGGAAGGCGGCGGCGGAGTTGCCGACGTGGCCGTACGCGACCGAGGACTGGATGGACAAGATTCTCACCGCCTCATCATGGCGGGTGCCGCCGGTGCCATCCGCACTGGCCGTCGGACGTGTCGGCCGAGACACGCCCGTCGGCGGTGTCGTCACGGCCGGGACGTCGCAGCCTCCGCACTCCGCTCCCGGTCCCCTTGGATCAGCGCCGCGATGATCTCCTCCGGCGGGAGGCCGGGCGGCCGGTCGCTGACCTGCCCGTCGCCGAGCTCCACCACCCGCCACGCGCCGTCGTCGCGCAACACGAGGTCCACGGTCACGAAGGGCAGCGCCAACGCCGTCACGAACGGGATGAGCCAGTCCAGGTCGAAGCCGTCCGGCGGGGGTGCGCCGGGAGTGTCGGGGTGCGCCCCGACCAGGACGCACCGGCCCTCCACCCACCAGGTCCGCGCCTCCGCCGAGGTGAACGACTCGAACTCCCGCAGCACGAACCCGCCGACGAACTCGTCGTCCCGCAGCTCCCGCAGGCGGGCAGCGATCCGCCACGCGCCGTCGGCGTCCGCGACGTCCGGGATGAACGTCGCCTCGTCCCAGTGGTGCTTCATCGATTTGACGTAGTCCCGTACGACCGCGGGGCCCGCACCGAGACTCCGCAGCGCGTGGTCGAAGTCCGTCCGGTCCGAGCCGGTGGTCCAGACCGAGCGGGGGGTCACCGGCGCCAACGCCGGATACCAGCCGGGCAGCTCGTGGGCCCGCCGGTACTGCTCCGCGCTCGTACGCACGGAGACGCCACGTTCGGCGAGCACCCGCGCGAGGGCCGCGTACCGATGGCTGGGGAGCATCCAGCCCCGGTAGACGGCGGTCTCGCCGGCCGGCAGGGCCGGCACCGCACGCTCCGGTTCGGCACCTCGCAGCAGCGCGTCATGGTCGACCACGGCGACGGTCAGGCCCGCCTCCCGTGCCGCCCGCGCCTCCGACGCGAAATGCTCGTCGGGACGGCGCGGCCGCAGCGGATCGGCGGGGACGAGTAACAGCACACTCCGGATACTGCCCGGTGCGACGGCACCGCCTCCACCGGATATCCCGCAGGTGGCCCCGGACCGCGGATGAATGGGGGGCGGTGATCCAGGCGAAGCAATAGGAATTTCACAAGAAAAACTCATTCTCTGCCGTCGCCTCCGGCTGCACCCATTACCACCTGACCGGTTCTTCCGGCGTGGTACGAATAGCTGGTTGCACGATCGGCGAGGCGGGCGAGCTGTGGCGCGGACCAGGTGGGAACGGCTCATCCGGACTCCCCAACAGCCCCGCGAGATCACGTTCGTCGAACTCTTCTTCGACCTTGCGATCATCTTCGCGCTCATGCAGCTGTCCCGGCGTTTCCTGCGCGATTTCGGCTGGGAGAATTCGCTGCAGACCCTGCTCCTGCTGGCGGCGGTCTGGTGGATCTGGGTGGGAGCGGCCCGCACCACCGACTGGCTGGACCCGAATCAGCGTTTCACGCAGGGCATCGTCATCGGGATGATGTTCGCGGGTCTGGTGGCCGCCGCCTCCGTGCCCGAGGCCTTCGGCGAACACAGCGTCGTCTTCGCCGCGGCGAACGTCGCGGCGCACCTCGTGCGACATTTGTCGATCATCGCGGCGCTGCACGGTCATCCGGTGGGAGCGCGGTCGATGCGCGCGGCGATCTGGTTCGCCTCGACCGCGCCGCTCTGGATCGTCGGAGCGTTCCTGCCCACGACGCCGCAGCTGGTGCTCTGGTCGGTGGCCATCATCCTGGACTACGCGGGCGTCGGCGTCGGCTGGCGAGTACCCCGCCTCGAGCCGCTGCCGGAGGAGCACCTGCGGGTACGCGGCGACCACATCGCGGAGCGGCACCGACAGGTCTTCATCATCGCGGTCGGGGAAGTGATCCTGACCAGCGGTATCGCCCTCAGTCGGGCCGGTCTCGACGGTGTCCGGATCGGCGCCTTCGTCCTCGCGTTCGCGATCGCCGGACTGATCGCCCGGGCCTTCTTCCTGCCGCGTGGCCTCGCTCTCCAGGAGGCCGTCGACCGTCGACCGTCGACGGTCTCCGTCCGCGCCTCGTACCTCCACCTGATCATGATCCTCGGGACCGTCCTCACCGCGATGGGCGCCGAGATCCTGATCTCCCAGCCGCTCGGCGAGGCCCGGGCCGAGTGGTCCGCCGCCATCCTGGCCGGGCCGCTGATCTTCCTCGGCGGACGCGCCCTGTACGCCCTGCGCGTGTTCCAGCGGCGCCCCTGGCGAGCCCCGACCGGGATGCTTCTCCTCCTGGCCATCTCCCCGGCCATGGTGCGACTGCCGCCGCTCGCCGTGGCCGGAACCGTCGCCGTGGTGCTGCTCGGCATCGTGTTCAGCTACGGCCGGATCGGCGCCGACCCGCCCCGGGCGGAGACCCCGTTGGCGCAGCTGCTGCAGAAGCGCGAGAACCCTCGGCAGCTCTCCGCCTACGAGCTCTTCTTCGATCTCGCCATGATCTTCGCCCTCACCCAGGTGTCGCAGCGTCTGCTGGCCGACCTCAGCCTGGGCAACGTCGCGGAGTCGATGGTGCTGCTGGCCGCGGTCTACTGGGTCTGGGTCGCGACGGCGTGGTCGACGGACTGGTACAACCCCGACGATCCCCGGCTGCAACGGCTCATCATCGTCGTCATGCTCGCCGGACTACTGATGGCGGCCGCGGTGCCGACCGCCTTCGGCGAACACGGCCTGCTCTTCGCCGGCGCGTACGCCGGGACCCACCTCGTCCGGGGCCTGGTGATCGTTCCGGCGCTGCGCGGGTCTCCGCTGCAGGCGCGCTCGCTGCGGGTGGTCATCTGGTTCGGCATCTCGGCCGTCCTGTGGCTGGTGGGTGCCTTCCTTCCGGCCTCCGACCGGCTCTTCCTGTGGGCGGCGGCGATCGTCGTCGACGGCGTGAGCGCGTGGTTCGGCTGGCCGGTGCCGGGGCTGCGCGCGCCGCAGTCACACCTGCGGGTGATCGGCGAGCACATCGCCGAGCGGTACCGCCAGGTCTACATCATCGCCCTGGGCGCGCTGGTCCTGATCAGCGGCCGGGCCTACAGCAGCGCCGGCTTCGACGACTTCCGCACGCTCGCCTTCGCCCTCGCCTTCACCAGCGCGGCGCTGATGCTCTGGAGCTACTTCCTGCCATCCGGTCGGGATCTCGGGACCGTGGTCAACTCGACAGCACCGAAGGTCGCGGTCGCCGCCGGGTACTGCCACGGGATCATGATCGCCGGCACGGTCGTGGTGGCGGCCAGCGCCGAGGTCTACATCCGAAGCCCGATCGGGCCGGTGAACGCCGCGTGGACGCTGCTCATCGTGGGCGGGGTAGCCCTGCACATGGTCGGGCGGACCCTCTTCGGCCTGGTGATGTACGGGGCGAGACATCCGTGGCGCGGACCTCTGGCCGTGCTCGTGCTCGCCGCCATCACGCCCGGGTTGCTGATGGCGCCGCCCCTCGTGGTGGCCGTCCCCGTCATCTTCGTCGCCTTCCTCCTCACCGTGCTTTACGCGCGCTCCCCGGTCCGCTGAGCGGATCCACCGGCCACGTCGAGGTGCCGGTCCCGCTGCGCAAGCCGCGATGAGCATTCCCGGCACCTTGACCTGCACCAGAGTTCAGCTCGGAGACTGTCCTCCCCGTCGGAGCGAGCTGGGAGCTGACCGAGTGAACGACCGTACCGGGGGCGTCCGCCCCGCACCGCTGCCACCGGCCGTCGAGGCCCGGCTGGCCCACGACCCGCGAGCTTGGCTCTGCACCCTGCGGCCGGACGGCTCACCCCACGTGACGCCGGTCTGGTTCGTCCACACCGGCGGCACCTGGTGGGTCGGCTGCGCCGAGCAGAGCGTCAAGGTCCGTAACGTGCTGGCCGATCCGCGGGTGTCGCTGGCCCTGGAGGACGGGATCGCACCGGTTGTGGCCGAGGGCGTCGTCCGGGTGTGGCGCAGCGACTTCCCGGCGCCGGTCGTGGCGGCCTTCGCGCGCAAGTACGACGGGTGGGACGTACGGCGGCCGGAGGCTCCGCAGAATCGACGGGTGCTGCTGGAGATCCCCGTCCGACGGTGGCTGCTCGCCGGCAGAGCCCAGTAGGCCGAGCCGGCCATCGACAGGAAGCCATCTCCATCGGCTCTTGACATCGACGATGTTAACGATAACAGTGCCGATAGCCAGGTGCCCCGCCCAACCACTGCGTGCACCCGATCGCGCCGGCCCCTGGGCACGTTCACAAGTACGGACCACCGCGATCGGCGCAGGGCCCTCACCAAGGAGTCCGGCCCCGGCCGGACCAAGGAGAGTGAGACGTGACCAAGCAGTTCACCCGACGACGCCTGCTCCAGTTGGGCGCGCTGGCAGCCGCCGCGCCCACCACGCTCGCCATCACCTCGACCTCCGCCTCGGCGGCGGCCGCCCACACCGGCGGCGCCAGCGGTGCCGGCGGTGGCCCGGTCGAACCGTTCGCCCTCGACCGGGTCGCCCTGCACGACGGCGTCTTCCGGCAGAAGCGCGACCGGATGCTCAACTACGCCCGGAACTACCCGGGCACCGGAGGCGTCCTGGACGGTCCGGACCGGATGCTGCACCTGTTCCGGGCCAACGCCGGCCTGCCGGCGCCCGCCACCTGGCCGGGCGGCTGGGACACCCCGAACCACCTGCTGCGCGGGCACTTCACCGGGCACTACCTGACGATGCTCTCCCAGTCCTACGCCGCGACGGGCGAGGAGATCTTCCTCGAGAAGCTCGACTACCTGGTCGAGGAGCTGGGCAAGTGCCAGCGCGCGCTGGACGCCCGGGCGGTGGGCCGGGTGACGGGCCGGTCCGGCAAGGCGGTACGGCTCAGCGACCCGCACCCGAACCAGTACGTGTCGCTGCCCGAACGGATTCTCGACGGCGTCACCGACGTGACGTTCGCGGTCTGGGTGCGGCTCGCCGCCACCCAGAGCAACGCCCGGATCTTCCACTTCGGCGCCGGCACGAACAGCTACCTGTCGCTGTCGCCCTGGGTGTCGGCGAACATGGGTCCGCGGTTCGTCATCACCACCGGCGGGAGCGGCAACGAGCAGCGGGTCGACGGCGCGAGCAACGCGATCCCGGTCGGCGAGTGGGCGCACGTGGCGGTGGTCGTCTCCGCCGCCGAGACCGTCGGCCGGCTCTACGTAAACGGCGTCCAGGTCGGCGAGGGCGCGATCGGGCTGACCCCGGCCGACCTGGGCCCCGCCGTGAACAACTGGATCGGACGGTCGTCGAGCCTCAACGACCCGTACCTCAACGCGAGCGTGGACGACTTCCGGATCTACCACCGGGCGCTGACCGCCGCCGAGGTGCAGGCCCTCGCCACCGCTGACCCGGCGGCGCAGCCGCCGACCCCGACCGACCTGGTGGCCTGGTACCGCTTCGAGGAGGAGGGCGAGACCGCCGCCGACCACTCGGGGAACGACCGTGCCGCCACCATCGTCGGGACGAGCTACCCCGGTTATCTCGCCGCGTTCCCGGAGGGCCAGTTCAGCCGCCTCGAACCGCCGACGCTGCGGCCGAACAGCGGGGCGAACGCGGTCTGGGCGCCGTGGTACACCTGCCACAAGATCATGAGAGGGCTGCTCAACGCCTACCACCTGACCGGCAACGAGGACGCTCTGGAGATCGTCTTCCGGATGGGCGACTGGGCGCACCAGCGGCTGAGCCGCTACGACCAGACCCAGCTGGACCAGATGTGGAACATCTACAGCGCGGGCGAGGCCGGCTCCATGAACGAGGTGATGGCCGAACTCTCGGCGCTCGCCCGGAACCGCGACGCGAAGGACCGGTACCTCCGGACCGCCGAGGCGTTCACCTTCACCACGCTCTTCGACGCCTCGATCGAGGATCGCGACGTGCTGGACGGGCGGCACGCCAACCAGTACATGGCGCCGAACATCGGCTACCTGCGGATCTTCGAGCAGACCGGCGCCGAGGAGTACCACACCGCGGCGAAGAACTTCTGGGGGATGGTCGTGCCGCACCGCACCTTCAGCAACGGTGGCGCCGGGCGCAGCGAGCACTTCGGCGTACGCGGGGTGATCACCTCCGGCTTCACCTCGAACTCCGATCCCCGGCACGCCGAGACGTGCTGCGCCTACAACATGCTCCGGCTGACCCGGAACCTGTTCTTCCACGACCAGGATCCGGCCTACATGGACTTCTACGAGAAGGCGCTGCACAACCAGATCCTCAGCTCACGCCGGGACGTCGACAGCGTCACCGCCACCGAGGTGACCTACCACCAGAACATGTGGCCGGGACGGTCCCGGCAGATCGGCAGCTTCGTCGAGTACAGCCGGTACGGCGGCAACGGCAGCTGCTGCAACGGCACGGGCCTGGAGAGCCACACGAAGTACCAGGAGTCGATCTACTTCCGCTCCGCCGACGAGTCGACGCTCTTCGTCAACCTCTTCATCGCCTCGACGGTGACCTGGCCCGGCCGTGGATTCGTGCTCACCCAGGAGACGCGGTACCCGACCGAGGGTGCGACCCGGCTGCGCTTCGACCGGGGCAGCGGCCGGCTCAAGGTCAAGCTGCGGGTGCCGTCGTGGGCCGTGCAGGGCTACACCGTCCGGGTCAACGGCGTCCGCCAGCGACTCACGGCCACCCCCGGCAGCTACGTCACGGTCGATCGCCGCTGGTCGCGCGGGGACACCATCGACATCAGCATGCCGTTCAGCTTCCGGGTGGAGAAGGCGCTCAACGACAAGTCGGTCCAGTCCATCCTCTACGGGCCGACGCTGATGGTGGTCCGCGACGCCACCCCCAGCTACCGGGAGTTCTCCTTCTACGCCGACCTCAAGCTCGACGGCGACCTGGCGGCCGCCATCGCGCCCACGACCGTCCCGATGCACTTCACGACGCACGGCTACACCCTGGCGCCCTACTACGAGGCCGACCCGGTGCCCGGCCAGTTCAACGCCTACCACCCGTACATGAAGCGGGTGGAGCCGGAGGTGGTGTTCGGCTCGCAGGCCACCGGCGTACCCAACGACGCGCTCCGCGACGACGCGGGCGAGACGTTCCTCGACCGGGTCTGGGAGGCGGCGCCGTTCCGCAACCACGGGCACTTCGTCCAGCGGGTGGCTCAGGTGTCGGGCGAGTGGCTCAGGGCCGGGCGGCACACCGAGGCGCAGCGCAAGGCCGTTCTCGTCGCCGCCGCCCGCTCCGTCGGGGACCTGCGGCCGTGACCGGGGGCTCCGGCCGTCCTCGACCGCGACGACGACCCTGAGCCGAGCGCACCGTCCCGCACGGCGCGCTGCGCGGAGGTCTAGCGCAGCGCGCCGTCGCGGAGCACCGCGTGCGCGCCGACGGTCTGGTTGACGATCTGCGTCACCCGCACGTCGACCGCGACGCTGGCCAGCGCCACCGCGTCCGAGCGGCTGACCTCGTGCAGCCGTTGCAGCAGGGTCAACATCGAGTCCAGCGCCATGAACGTGGCGTCGTCGAGGGTCGCGCCGACGCCGAGGGTCAGCCAGGAGTCCGCGGTACGGGCCACCGGGGCGTTGATCGGGAAGTCGTCGCGGACGTCGAAGGTCAGGCTCACCTCCTCCATCGGACACTCGATCGCGGTACCGCCGATCTCCCCGTCGCCCTGCGCGGCGTGCCCGTCGCCGACCGAGAAGAGCCCGCCGTCGACGGCGATCGGCAGCAGCAGGGTGGTGCCGGCCGTCAGCTCCTTGCAGTCCAGGTTGCCGCCGCAGCGCCGGGGCGGGACCGTCGAGTGCAGCCCCGGTTCGGCCGGCGGCATGCCGAGCACCCCCATGAAGGGGCGCAGCGCCACCGTGTGCCCGTGCTGGTTACGGCCGACCATCGCCACCGGGTCGAGCTCCCAGGCGTGCACCACCGCGTGCTCCTCGACGCCGTACTGCTGGTTGAAGCTGCCCGGCCAGCCGCCGGCCACCGTGGTCCCCCAGGCGGCCGGGGTGATGGTGTCGATGCGTACCTCGAGGGTCTGGCCGGCGCGGGCGCCACGGACCGCGACCGGACCGATCAGCGCGTGCCCGTGGTCGGGCTGGTACTGCGGGGCCCGCGGGCGGTCCCGGTTCCGGCCACCGGGGTACGGTCCGGTCGACCACCAGCAGTCCAGCGTGCGGTAGGTGACGGTGTCGCCGGCGTCGATGGTGAGGGCCGGCGGGAAGTCGGGAGAGAAGTGTCCGTGCAGCGTGTCATCGCCTGGTGCGAGGATGTGTCGCATCTGCGCAGGCTAGTTGCTGTCCCCCGCACGGGGTAGATGCAGCGCTCCCAGCGCGTGATCGACAGCGGGACGGCCCGACATATGTCGTAACACAGCAGAGCCCATCCACTACGGATGGTCATTGACTGGGCTGATCAATATCGATGACCATGCATCTGCCAGGTCTCTGGAGCTGACGGAGGTAGGGGCATGGGAGTTGCGCGGCGATTGATAGCCGTGGGAGCGATCGTCGGGATGGCGGTCGTGAGCGCGCCCGCGGCGGCGAGCGCTCAGGTGGGGAAACCCCGGATCGTGGTGGAGAACGGGCTGACCCAGCCGGTCTTCTCGTATGCGGAGGCGATCCAGGAGGTCGTCTACGTCGAGGCGCCGATGGACAGCGACGGCGACGGACGCCGGGATCTGATCGAGGTCGACGTGGTCCGGCCGGCGGAGACCGAGGCGGGCCTGCGGGTGCCCACCATCATGGAGGCCAGCCCGTACTACGGCCGGGAGACCGGTGATCCGTTGCCGGATCAGACCCGCGGCTTCCCCGGCTGGTGGGACGAGTACTTCGTTCCCCGGGGCTACGCGGTCGTCCAGGTGGAAATGCAGGGCACCTCACGGTCGTTCGGCTGCCCCACCACCGGCGGACCCGAGGACACGATCAGCGCCAAGGCGGTGGTGGACTGGCTCAACGGCCGCGCCCCGGGCTTCCACCACGACGGAAGCGTGGCGGTCGCCGACTGGAGCACCGGCAACGTGGGCATGCAGGGCGTCTCGTACGTCGGCACCCTGCCCAACGCGGTCGCCACCCAGGGCGTACGGGGGCTGAAGACCGTGGTGCCGATCGCCGCGATCTCCAGCTGGTACCGGTACGTGAACGACCAGGGTGTCGCCTGGTCGACCTGGAGCGAGAACGTCGACTTCCGGTACACCGAGTACCTCGCCGACTACGTCTCCACCGGCCGCACGCTCCCCGGCTCCGCGTCGGCGCCGGCCTGCGAGTCGGTCATCACGGGGATCGGCGACGCCGAGGAGGCGAGCGCCTCAGACTTCACCGAGTTCTGGCAGGAGCGGAACTACATTCCGGACGCCAAGAACATCAAGAAGGCGGGCACGTCGGTCTTCATGGTGCACGGCCTCACCGACTTCAACGTGAAGACCATGCACACTGCCGACCTGTGGCGCGAGATCGAGAAGCGCAACATGCCCCGCAAGATCTGGCTCCACCGGGGCGCGCACGTGAACCCGACCAGCTTCCGGCCGGCGGAGTGGCAGGCGGTCATGCATCGGTGGATGGACTACTGGCTGCACGACATCGAGAACGGGATCATGGACGAGCCGATGGCGGACATCCAGCGTCCCGACGGCAGCTGGGAGACCCACTCGAGCTGGCCGGACGCCGCCACCAAGGACGTCGACCTGCGCTTCGGTCCGGCCACCGCCGACGCGGCGGGCACGCTCTCGGCGCACGGGCCGAAGGGCAACCCCACGCAGAGCTACGCCGACCAGATCGAGTCGCAGGCCATCAAGATCGGCAACGCCGAGCAGGCCGCGCCGGGCCGGCTCGCCTACGTGACCCCTCCCCTCGCGAAGGAGGTACGTCTCTCCGGCACGCCCGAGCTGGCGGTCCGGATGTCGACGACGGCCGAGACGGCACTGCTCTCCGCGATGCTCGTCGACTACGGCCCCGGTCCGACCGTCACCGTGGCGGGCAAGGACCCGCTGGAGGTGGTGCAGGAGTCCTGCGAGCCCGAGGACCTGGCCAGCCGGACCGGGTGCGCCGAGCCGATGGCCGCGAGCACCGAGATCACCCCCGAACGCGTGCTCTCGTGGGGCCACATCGATGTCAAGAACTCGCCCGACCTGCGGCGGAGCCGGCCGTTGGAGCCCGGCAAGCAGTACAACGTGCGGTGGAAGACGCTCCCGTCCGAGCATGTCATCCCCGCCGGACACCGGATCGGGATCGTGATCACCGGCAACTACAACGCGAACCCGACGTCGAACCGGCCGGCCCGAGACGCGGCCGCGGTCGGTAGCGAGGTCACCGTGTACCTGAAGGGCAGCAGCGTGACGCTTCCGGTCGTCGGAGGCAAGGCTGCCCTGGGCTTCTGACCGGGTGGCCCGGTCACCGGCCAGGTGACTCGATCGGCGGGTCCCTCACCAGCGGTCACGACCGTGGGTGAGGGACCCGTCGGTTCCCGCCTACGCCGTCTCCTACGGCGAGCCGATCCGGGCGGCGGCGACGACCCGGCCGCGCTCCGACTCCGGGAAGCGGTCGAGCATGGCCCGCACCTCGTCGGCGCTCACGTTGGCGCCGAACAGCTCGCTGCCCGGTTCGAGGCGTACGCCCTCGGCGAGCGGGCCTGCGACGACCGGGTCGAAGCCGAGCCGGTCCACGAGGGTGGCGACGGCGTCGAGGTCGGCGGGGTCGTTCCCGGCGATCGCGATCGCCTTGCGACCGGGCGTGCCCGGCGGCCGCGCCTCGTCCTCGAGATCGTGGTATCCCATGTGGTTGAAGGCCTTGACGACGTGGGAGTCGGGCAGGAACGCCTGCACGGTCTCGCTCGACGAGGTGCTCGGGTCGGTGAGGTCGTCCCGGATGCCGTCCACCTCCCACCAGTAGTTCATCGCGTCGACGACGAGCTTGCCGCGCAACGCCTCGGCGGGGATGCCCCGGTACTTGCCCAACGGAAGGGCGAGGATCACGGTGTCGGCGCGCGCCACGGCGTCGGCCGCGGTGGTGGCGACCGCGCCGGGCGTGAGCACCTCGACGGTGAGGGCGATCTTCGCCGGATCGCCGGAGCCGGCGACGAGCACCCGGTAGCCGGCGGCGACGGAGAGCCGGGCGAGGACGGTGCCCACCTTGCCGGCCCCGAGGATGCCCAGGGTCTCCTGCCCGCTGCTGTCGTTCATCTCTTCCTCCGGGTACCGCTGGGGTGTCAGCCGGCCAGCATGTCGCGGACCAGGGGAATCACCCGGCTGCCGTAGAGCTCCACAGCGCGCATTCGGGCGCTCACCGGCTGCGCGCCGGCGGTGTAGATGAGGTCGAACCGGCCGACCCCGAGGCTGCGGATCGCGTCGGCCATGCGGCGGGCCACGGTCTCCGGCGAGCCGATGTAGAGGGAGCCGTTCGCCACCTCGGCGTCGAACTCCGCGCGGCGGATGGGCGGCCAGCCGCGCAGCTTGCCGATCCGGTCGCGCATGACCCGGTAGTGCGGCCAGAAGATCTCCTTCGCCTCCTCGTCGGTGTCGGCGATGAAGCCCGGCGAGTGCATCCCGACCGGGTACGCGGTCGTGCCGAACTGCTCGGCCGCCCGCCGGTACAGGTCGAGGTAGGGCGCGAAGCGTTCGGGAGAGCCGCCGATGATGGCGAGCATGAGCGGGAACCCGTAGTGGGCGGTGCGCACGACCGACTGTGGCGAACCGCCGACGCCCACCCACGTGTCGAGGCGCCCCGAGTCCGTCTTCGGGAAGACGTCGGCGTTCTCCAGCGGGGCACGCACGGTGCCGCTCCAGCTGACCGGCTTCTCGTCCAGCAGCTTCGCGAAGAGCTCGATCTTCTCCTCGAAGAGCACGTCGTAGTCACGCAGGTCGTAGCCGAAGAGCGGGAAGGACTCGGTGAACGAGCCGCGGCCGAGGATGACCTCGGCCCGGCCGTTCGACAGCGCGTCCACCGTGGCGAAACGTTGGAACACCCGGACCGGGTCGTCCGAGCTCAGCACGGTCACCCCGGAGGCGAGCCGGATCCGCGAGGTCCGGGTGGCGATCCCCGCCAGCACCGTCTCCGGCGTCGACACCGAGTACTCCGGCCGGTGGTGCTCGCCGAGGGCGATGACATCGACGCCGAGTTCGTCGGCGAGCACCGCCTCCTCGACGACCTGCCGGATCGCGGCGGCGTGCGACACCGTCTTGCCGGAGTCGTCCTCCGGCACGTCGCCGAAGGTGTCGAGGCCGAACAGCAGATCAGACATGAGCGGGCTCCTTCGCCAGTAGCTCCCGCACCCGCGGCGCGACCTCGCTGCCGAGCAGCTCGATCGTGCGGGCGCGGGCCTCGCGGGGCAGGTGCATGATGTCGTACTTCAGGTCGAAGCGGCTCAGCCGCAGGTCACGGGCGACCGTGGCGATCTTCTGGGCGACCGTCTCGGGTGACCCGACGAAGAGCGCCCCGTGGTCGATCTCGGCCTCGTAGCGCTTGCGGTCGGGCCGGTAGAAGCCGCGCTCCTCGGCGAGCGCCGCCACGACCGGCTGCCAGTACCGCCACCAGGTCTCGACGGCCTCCTCGTCGGTCTCCGCGACCAGCCCGAGCGAGTGCTGCCCGATCGGCTGTACGGGGTTCCCGAACTGTTCGAGCGCCCGATGGTAGAGGTCGACGTGGCCGGCGAAGCGCTGCGGGCGCCCGCCGATGATCGCGAGCATGAGCGGGAGTCCGTAGCGGGCGGCGCGGATCACCGAGTTCGGGCTCCCGCCGACGCCGATCCAGGTCGGGATGCCACCGGAGGGCATCCGGGGATGCAGCCGCTGGGCCACCAGCGGGGTACGCACGGTCCCCGACCAGGTGACGGTCTCCTCCCGCTGGAGTCGTACGAAGAGGTCGAGCTTCTCCTCGAAGAGCCGCTCGTACTCCGCCAGGTCGTAACCGAACAGCGGGAACGATTCGGTGGCGGAGGCGCGTCCGAGGACGAGCTGGGCCCGACCGTTCGAGACGGCGTCGAGCGTCGCGAACTCGTGGTAGAGCCGCACCGGGTCGTTGGTGCTGAGCACCGTGACCGAGGTACCGAGCCGGATCCGCTCGGTCGCCGTGGCGATCGCCGCGAGCAGCACGGGCGTCGCGGAGTCGTTGTGGCCCTCGCGGTAGTGCTCGCCCACGCTGAACACGTCGAGCCCGACCGACTCCGCGAGCCGCGCCTCCTCGACGAGCAGCCGCAGGGTCTCCGCGTCACTCAGGGGCCGGCCACCGTCGGTCGCCACCTCCCCGAACGAGTTGAGCCCCAGTTCGAAGCCTTCCGCTGTCACCGCGTCCTCCTCACGCCCGCGCCCCCGGGGTACCCCGCACCGCGGGTCTCCCTCTGCGATTGACACGTCAATCATGTTAGCCTGCTAATTGACATGTCAATCAGGAGATGCGAATGACGAAGGCCACACCCGAGCGGCGGAAGGGGCGCCAACTTCCGACCGCCGAGGAGCTCCGGATCTGGCGCGACTTCATCGAGACGACCGACGTGCTCCGCTCCCGGATCGCGTCCCGCCTGCAGAGCGAGTCCTCGCTCTCACCGGGCGACTACTCCGTGCTGCTCGCCCTCAGCGAGGCACAGCAGCAGCTTCGCTCCTCCGAGCTCGCGACCCAGATCGGCTGGGAGCGCAGCCGACTCTCGCACCACCTCGGGCGGATGGAGCGGCGGGGCCTCATCAGTCGCCAGGAGTGCGCGACCGACCCGCGCGGCGCGGAGGTCCACCTCACCACGGCCGGGGCCGAGGCGTTCCGGGCCTCCACCTTCCCGCACCTGCGCGCCATTCGCGAGGTCTTCGTCGACGCCCTCACCCCGGACCAGCTCCGCGCGGCCGGTGAGATCGCCGAGGCGCTGCGCACCCACCTCGACGCGCCGCAGACGGAATAATCAACGGAGGGCGCGGGAAGCACGAGGCACCCGATCCGGAGCGCATCCGCCACGACCGTGGCCACCTCACGCCGCTCGTGCCCTGGCCCTTGACTCAGTCCAACCGGGCGGCCCGGGCCTCGAGATAGCGCTGCTCCGGAAGACTGATGGTCTGCCGAGCGGTTGGAGCAACCTGCACCGGTGGTGAGAACGGCGGGAAGCAGGCACTGCGGCTACGGCCCGCACGATGGGGCGCTCGGCGGCCGGGACAGCGGCACGAGCATCCCCGCGTGGACCGGCGAGAGCTGCGGGCGTGCGCTGACGTCAGGTGCGCTCCTCGTCGCCCCGGATCCGGGCGTGCAGGTGCATGTCGTGCCGGCCGTCGGCGTGCACGGCGTCGCTGCGCTTCGTGCCCTCCAGCCGGAAACCGGACTTGACGGCCACTCGGCAGGAGGCCCCGTTACGGGTCGAGTGATCGAGCTCCAGGCGGTGGAAACCGGCCTCGCCGAGGGCCCACCCGCTCACCGCGGCGAGCGCGCGGGGGGCCACGCCCGCACCGCGGGCGGCCGGAAGCACCCAGTACGCGCACTCGGCGACACCGTCGTCGAGGTCGAGTCCGCGCAGCGCGATGCGCCCCAGCACCTCGTCACCGTCTCGGGTCACCGCCCAGTGCGCGCCCCGCTCCTGCGCCCAGTCCCGGCGGTACTGGTCGAACCACTCCCGGACCTGATCCTCGGAGCCCGGCTGTCGGGTGTGCCAACGCTGGATCTCGGGATCGCGGTAGGCGGCGAGGAAGACCGGCGCGTCGGTCGCCGCCCAGGGCCGCAGCAGCAGACCACCCCCGGCGGAGAGCAGCGGTTGCGGGCCGACGGAGAGCGTGCCGGCCGAGATGGCGGGCGGCGTCGTGAGGGCGGACGTCATCGCCCATCCTTTCCCCGTGCCCCGGAAGCGTGTCAAGTTGTCGGAGCGACGCGGGACGCGGCGAGCGCGCCGACGCTCGCCCGGTCCCGGCCCCTACCGGCGAAGGGTGGCCGAAGAACATGCGGGTGACCATGACGACCGCCCCGGCACGGCGCGGTCGGCGCAACGAGGATTTCACCGGCGCCGTACCGACGGCCGCGGTGCTGGTCGACGGCGCCGGCATCCCGGGCGCGGAGGCGATCTGCCGGCACGGTGTGGCCTGGTACGCCGACCGGCTGGGCGGCACCCTCCTCGGCCTCCTGGCACTCGTCCGCGACCGCAGCCTCCCGGAGCTGCTCGCCACGGCGATCGAGCAGGTGACGGACGCCCACCGGGACAGCTGCGAGGTCGCCGACCCGATCAGCCCCTCGGCCGCCGTCGCCGTCCTACGCGTCTCGGACGGCCTCGTCGAGCACCTGCTGCTCGGTGACGCGGTCCTCGTCCTCGACCGGGTGCAGGGCGCGCCGCTGGTCGTCGCCGATCCACGCGAGGTGGTCATCAGCCGGTCGTACCAGTCCGCGATCGAGGCCACCGCCGAGGGCAGCGACGAGCACCACCGGCTGCTGCGGGAGCTGCGCGCCAACCGGAACCGACCGGGCGGATTCTGGGTGGCCAAGGACGACCCACGGGCCGCCGACGAAGCGATCACGGGAAGCTGCCCGGCCGCCGAGCTGACCAGCGCCGTCCTGCTCAGCAACGGCGCCAGCCGCATCGTGGACCGGTTCCGGCTCGCCGACTGGCCGGAGGTGCTGTCCGTCCTCGGGTCCACCGGACCCGCCGAGATCATCCGACGGGTCCGGCGGGCGGAGGCGCAGCAGGCCGTGGCGGCGGACGACGCGACGATCACGTACTGCACCGACCTCGGCGAGTTCTGACCGCCGCCGGCCGGCTCGGCGCAGCGCCGGGCCGGCCCGTACGACGAACCGCCCGTGGCCGGTCAGCCGGTGGTGACCGGCAGCGTGGCGTACCCGCGCAGCACCAGGCGGTCGCGACGCTCGGCCGGACCGGCCAGGCTCAGGCGCGGCAGCATCGCCAGCAGCAGCGGGAACGCGACCTGGGCCTCCAGCCGGGCCAGCGGCGCACCGAGGCAGTAGTGGGCGCCGCCACCGAAGGAGACCGGCTGGATGTTCGGCCGGTCCGGGTCGAAGCGGTGCGGGTCCGGATAGCGGGCCGGATCCCGGTTGGCCGCGCCGAGCAGCATGGTGACGTCCGCGCCGCCGGGGAGCCGCAGCCCGTCACCGAGCTCCAGTTCGACTGTCGTGAGCCGGCCGGTGAGCTGAACCGGCGAGTCGTACCGCAGGATCTCCTCCACGAACGCCGGCGCGAGCTGCGGGTCGGCGCGCAGCCGGTCGGCCTGCTCGGGGTGCTCCAGCAGGAGCTTGATGCCGGTGCCGAGCAGGTTCGTGGTGGTCTCGAAGCCGGCCACCAGCAGCAGCACCAGGTTGGCGAGCAGCTCCTCGCCGGTCAGTCCGACCCCGTCGGTGTCGTCGTGCACGGCGACGAGCGCGCTGGTCAGGTCCTCCTGCGGGGCACGGCGGCGCTCCTCGATCAGGTCGACGAAGTAGGCCTCCAGCTCGCGGCCGGCCACGTCGGCGAGGCGCATCTCGTCCTCGGTGCTGATCGGCTCCAGCACCACTGTCAGGTCCGCGGCCCGCTGCCGGAACCACGACCGGTCCGCCTCGGGAACGCCGAGCAGCGCGCAGATCACGCCGATCGGCAGCGGGAACGCGAACGCGCTCATGAAGTCGGCGTCGGCCGGCATCGCCTTGATCAGACTCTCCGCCTGGGCGGTGATGACGTCCCGCATCTCGGCGACCCGGCGGGCGGTGAAGGTGGCCGCCGCCGCCCGGCGTACCCGGCCGTGGTCCGGCGGGTTGCTCTGCAGCATCGAGAGCACGATCGAGGCGACGCCACGGTTGCGCCGCCAGTCCGGCCAGAAGCCGTCGTAGTCGGCGGCGTCGGCGATGCGCAGGCTCGGCTCCCGCAGCAGGCGGTTCGTGAGCGCGTGCGTGGTGACGAACCAGCGGCCGTCCAGCGCCTGAAAGACCGGCGAGTGGGCCCGGATCACGTCGTAGGCCGGGTACGGGTCGACGCGTCCCTCCGGCAGGAACAGTGACGCCAGCGCGGTCTGGTAGTCCATCCTCGTGCCTCCCCTGTAGACGCGGGTGCCGCCTTGCATCATGCCCGGCGTCGCGTTCGTGACGGTCGGCTCCGGCCCGGCGGGTCGCCGGTTGACCGGCGCGACGACCGGGCGACGCGGGATGATCTGCTCGTGGAGACGGCGGAGCGGGGGGTCCTGCTGACGGTCGGCCACGGACCGTTGCGCCGTGACGCGCTCGGCGGACTGCTGGCCGGGGCCGGGGTGGGGCTCGTCGTCGACGTGCGCCGCTTCCCCGGCAGCCGCGCCAACCCGGACGTCCACCGGGACGCCCTTTCGCGGTGGCTACCGGAGCTGGGGATCGGATACCGCTGGGAGGAGCGCCTCGGCGGCCGGCGACATCGACCGGCCGGCGCGCCGGAGCACGACACCTGGTGGACCGTTGCGGCGTTCCGTGCGTACGCCGCCCACAGCCGGACACCACAGTTCCTGGCGGCGTTGGATCTCGTACTCGACGAGGTCGCTTCGGGCCCGACGGTCATCATGTGCAGCGAGAGCGTCTGGTGGCGCTGCCATCGCCGGCTGATCGCCGACGTCACGACCCTGAGCCGCGCCGTGCCCGTACGCCACCTGATGCCGGACGGACGGTCGACGCCGCACCCGGTGGCGGCCGGTGCCCGGCTGCGTTCCGACGGCACTGTCGAGTGGACCGGCGGTTGAGGGCGTCCGCGCCGGATCAGGACGTGGCGAGCAGGAGGATCCCGAGGGCGAGCAGCGTGGCGGCCTTCGCCACCTCCAGCAGCACGTAGTTGAGGTGGCTGCCGGAGCGGGGCGCGTCCTCGCCCGCGAGCACCCGCCGGGTCCGGGCGTTCAGCCGGGGCCGCACCGCGACGAGTTGCACAAGCAGCACCGCCGCCGCCAGGCCGGTCACCGCGACGACGGGGGCGGCCGGCGCGCCGAGGAGCACGGCCGCGAGCAGGGTCAGCGCGAGACCGGACTCGATCACGTTGAGCGCCCGGAAAACGAGTCGTCCGATGCCGAGCCCGATGGGCACCGTGACTCCGGGGGCGCGGAACTTCAGCGGCGCTTCGAGGAACGAGATGGCCAGCACCATCCCGAGCCAGACGAAGACCACGGCGGTGGCGAGGGCTGACGGCAGGCTCATCGACCTCTCCTATCCCTGTGGATGGTCTTCGGGCGCCCGGAGGACCGGACCGGCCAGCGGGATGCGGCTCGGAGCCTCGTTGCGGTCGCCGGCCAGCCGGCGCTGCATCGCTCCGGCGATCCGGCCCGCCTGGAGCTTGGCGTGCTCGGCGCGGGGCCCGGCGTGCCGGTCGTCGATGGTGGCTGTCCAGAGCGCGAGCCAGCGGGCGAAGTGCCGTTCGGTCAGCGGTTCGAGCCGGTGCAGGTCGAGGTGGAGCCGGAGGGCGTTGCGCCGGTAGGCGCCGGACTTGAAGATCACGGTCTCCCAGAAGTCGCACATGATCGGCAGATGCCGGTCGAGGTCGAGCTTGGCGACGTCGACGAAGACGTGCCCGAGGAGATCGTCGGCGAAGGCGCGGGAGTAGAAGTCGGTGATGACACCGGCGATGTCGCTGCGGTCGCTGATGTCGGTCACCATCTCCGGCGCTCCTTTTTCACAATCTTCATCGTATATATTGGGTCGGTGAGCAGCCACGTGAGCTACGGCGCACTCGCGGTCCCGACCCGCCGACACCTGCTGGACGTGCTTCGCGAGCAGCGCCGGCCGATGGGCCTGCGAGAGCTGGCCACGATCACCGGGCTGCACGCCAACACCGTCCGGTTCCACCTGGACGTGCTGACCAGCGCCGGATTCGTCGCCCGGGAGCAGGGCCCGCCGACCGGGCCGGGACGACCCGCGACGCTCTACCGCAGCACCAGCCCCGGCACCTCCGGCGGCGGCTACCGGCTACTGGTCGGGATCCTGGCCGACCGCCTGGCCGAAGCCGACACGGAGGGCCTGGCCGAAGAGGCCGGGCGGAAGTGGCTGGACGCCTCCGCGGCGGCCGATCCGCCCCCGGAGGGCGATCCGCTCGGCACCGCCACGACCCGCTCGGTCGCCCTCTTCACGGAGCTCGGCTTCGCTCCCACCGCCGAGACGAGTACGTCCGGCAGCCGGATCGAACTACGCGCGTGCCCCTTCATCGACGAGGCACGCAAGCATCCCGACGTCGTCTGCGGCGTACACCGCGGCCTCCTGCGCGGGGTCGCGGAGGCGGTCACGCCGGCGGGACTGACCACCCGGCTGACGCCCTTCGCCCGCCCCGGCGTCTGCCTCGCCGAGATCATCCGTTAGCGCCGAACGGCCCCGCCGCTCCGAGCGCCGGCGCAGCGGACGGTCGGGGCGCTGATGCCCGGCTCGTGCCGGGAAGCAGCGCCCCGCGAGCCGGGGCATGCGCCCGAAGGCGCAGCCCCGGCCCGGACGGGACCGCTAGGAGCGGCTACCCACCCACGCGTCGGAGCCGAAGACCTCGTACCGGATCTGGGCACCGGGTACGCCCCGGTCCCGAAGCCGGCTCCGGACCGCCTGCATGAACGGCAGCGGTCCGCACAGGTACACCTGCGCCTCCGGTGCCAGCGGGATCTCGTCGACCTCGATCCGCCCGGCACGCACCTCGGTCGACCCGTCGGCCTCGTGCGGCGCCTGCCGCTCGTACCAGACCAGGTGCCGGAAGGAGCGCAGTCGGGCGCCGCTGCCGATGATGTCGGGTCGCAGGCAGTGGCGGGCGAGGCTGCGTTCGGCGTGCGCGACGACGACGTCGCGGTTCGGCTCGGTGCGGGATACGTGGTCCAGGATGGCGGCCATCGGCGTGATACCGACGCCGGCGCTGACCAGCACCAACGGCGCGGTCCCGGCGGTCAGGGTGAGATCGCCGTAGGGGGCGCTCACCTCCAGCCGGTCCCCGGTACGGACGTTGTCGACGAGGTGGCTCGACACGAGCCCGTCCGGCGCCCCGCCGACGCCCCGCACCCGACGTACGGTGATCCGCAGACCGCCCAGCCCGTGGGCCGCCTGAGAGAGGGAGTACTGACGGATCTGCCGCCCGCCGTCCGGCAGATCGACGGCGACGCTGACGTACTGTCCTGCCCGATAGCTCGGCATCGGCGCCCCGTCGGCGCTGGTCAGCACGAACGAGACGGTGTCCTGCGCCTCCTCGCGCCGGTGGCTGACCACGACCTCGCGCCACGGGTGCTCCGGGTCGATGTCGGCGTGGGCGTACAACCTCGCCTCCAGGCCGATCAGCCGGCAGGCGAAGAGCCAGTAGACCTCGTCCCAGGCGGCGGCCACCGCGGGCGTGACCGCGTCGCCGAGCACGGCGCCGACCGCGTTCAGCAGGTAACGACCGACGAGGGTGTACTGCTCCGGGCGGATGCCGAGCGAGGCGTGCCGGTGGGCGATGCGGCGGATCACCGGGTCGAAGCTCGCCCCCTCGCCCACCAGGTCCGAGGCGAAGGCGATCACGGCGCCGGCGAGCGCCCGGCGCTGCTCACCGCTGGCCTGCGCGCTGCGGCTGAAGAGGCGCCGCAGCTCCGGGTTCTCGGCGAGCATGGTGTCGTAGAAGAGCGCGGTGATCGTTTCGAGGTGTGCGCCAACGGCGGGAAGGGTGGCGCGCACGGTCGCTTCGTGCGTGGAGGACAGCACGGGGTCTCCCATCAGCTGTGGTGGATCGATGACTCGGGCGGGGTCCGGTCGCTCACCGGCTGGTGAGCGAGAGGAGCAGGTCCCGGGTCGGTGCATGCAGCAGATCGCCGACGGTCACCTCGTCGAGGCTGGCGTAGAAGGCCTCCTGCGCGCGGCGGAGGGCACCACGGAGCCGGCAACCGGTCCGCAGCGGGCAGGCGGGCGTGTCGCAGTTGACCACCTCGCCGTCGGCTTCGAGCCGCCGGATGAGGCCGCCGATGCTCGCCGAGGTCGCGCCGTCCGCGAGCAGGACGCCACCGCCGCGCCCGCGGATCGTCTCGATCAGCCCCAGGTGCTGGAGCCGCTGGACGATCTTCGCGAGGTGGTTCCGTGGCACCGCGAGGGACTGCGCCAGTTCGTCGACAGTGGTCTTACCGCCCCGGGTCCCCAGGAGCATCACGACTCGGAGGCCGATGTCCGTCGACTGATTGAGCTGCACAGCGGGAGCCTAACAAAACAGGTATTTGATATTCCTCTTTTGTGGGTCGGGTCACCGCCGCCGGTCGTACCCTCCGCCTACGCTCGGCCGGTGACCGTGCACCCGCTGTCCCGCACCGACGCGCGACGCCTCGCCGTGCGCGCCCAACTCCTGGACGCGCACCGACCGGCCGGGATGTTCGACGTCGTCCGTCGGCTGACGCTGGTGCAGAACGATCAGACCGCGGCCGTCGCGCCCAGCGCCGACCTGGTCCTGTGGAGCCGCCTCGGCGACTCCTACTCCCCCGGGCAGCTGCGCGACGCCCTCGACGAGCAGACCCTGCTGGAGCTGCACGGCTTCGTCCGGCCGCCGGAAGACCTCGCGCTCCACACGGCCGAGATGGCCGAGTGGCCCGGCCGTCCCCCGCTACGCGTTTGGCAGGAGGAGCTGCAGGAGTGGGTGGCCGTGAACAACGGCTGCCGACTGGACATCCTCGCCCGGCTGCGCGCCGACGGGCCGCTGACCTCGCGCGAGCTTCCCGACACCTGCGTGGTGCCGTGGCGCTCCTCCGGCTGGACCGACAACCGCAACGTCACCAAGCTGCTCGACTTCCTCGTCCAGCGGGGCGAGGTCGCCGCCGCCGGCCGGCGCGGCAAGGACCGGCTGTGGGACCTCGCCGAACGGATCTACCCGGACGAGGTGGTGCCGTACGAGGAGGCGATGCGGCTGCGGAACGAGCGCCGGCTGCGGTCGCTGGGCATCGCGCGTGAACGGGCGCCGGTGAGCCCGGGCGAGCCGAACGACGTTCGGGCGGCCGGTGAGCCCGCCGTCGTCGAGGGGGTGAAGGGCCGATGGCGGGTCGATCCCGAACTGCTGGACCAGACCTTCACGGGCCGGACCGCGCTGCTGTCCCCGCTGGACCGGCTCGTCTTCGACCGGACGCGGATCGCCGAGCTGTTCGAGTTCGACTACCAACTGGAGATGTACAAGCCAGCCGCCGAGCGGCGCTGGGGCTACTGGGCGATGCCGATCCTGCACGGGGACCGGCTGGTCGGGAAGCTCGATGCGGCCGCCGACCGCAGGGCCGGTGTGCTGCGCGTGCACGCCATCCACCAGGACACTCCGTTCACCAGCGCGACCACCGCCGAGGTGCGGCGGGAGATCGAGGCCCTGGCCGAGTGGCTCCGGCTGACCCTGGTGGTGACGAGTCCACGCTGACCGTGCTGGGCGGTGACGCCCGACCACCTCGGCTGCGGCACCCGGTGGGGCACCGCAGCCGAGGTGGTGGTGGGCGGACGCGTCAGCCGATCGGCGGGCGCTACCGGAAGAGCTTCACCAGCTGGTCGGCTTCGACGTCCTCACCGGCGCCGTTGTACATGGCGTTGGTGACCACCGTCCAGCTGGCCCGGGGCCAGGTACGGAAGGTGATGTGGCCGCCGGCGATGGTGGCCTCACCCTCGCCGACGTCGAAGGTGGCGATGTTCGCCGCGCCGCCGATGGCGGAGGTGCCGTGCGCGTACCCGCTGACGAGCAGGTTCTCCTCCTCCGGGTAGGTGGAGGCGATCTGCGCGTCCCCGGTCACCTTGAACGCCGCGTCGTTGTTGAACCAGGTCGGCCAGGACTCCGGCATGCCCCAGACCGCCGGAACGTCGGCGTCGTAGTGCTGCTTGAGCAGCGCACCCGGCGCGTTGAAGGCGGCCCGGTCGGTGGGCGTGACGTTCTGGACCGGCAGGCCGAGCGACGTGGCCGCCGTGCCGGACGCGCTGCCGAGCGCCACCAGGTTGCCGCCGGAATTCACGAACTGCTGGAGCTTCTCCAGGCCGTCGGGCACACCGCGAGCCCAGGCGAACTCGGGGGGATTCTTGGCGGGGTCGAGACCACGGGTGATGCTGTTCGCCGAGATTCCCGGGGCGAGCACGATGGTGTCGTACTTGGCGCCCAGGTCGGCGTAGTCGTCCGCGGAGACGACCTGGTAGTTCACCCCGATCTGGTCGAACATCCACATCATCCACCCGCCGGGCATGTTGTTGGGCCCGCGGATGAGACCCACCCGGGTGTCGTCCTTCAGCTTCACCGCGTCGACCTTCGGCACCGCGCTGGTGGCGTACACCGGCAGGCCGGTCTCCTGGCTGGCCTTGGTCAGCACCTGCCGCGCCTTCGAATCCTTCGACGGCACGAGCAGCGCACCGGCCGGCAGCTTCCTGCCCTCGACCGTGACGGCGGCCTTGGCACGGTACGCGGACACCCCGGCGTCCTGCAGGTCGGCGATGACCTGACCCAGGCCGTACGAGGTGGGGCTGAGGACGTAGGCGCCCCGCTGGCCGGGGTGGCCCGGCATCCGCTGTTGCACCGGCTCGACGCCCCGTACCCGGGTCGTGGCCGCCTCGAAGGGCGTGGTCACGGCGTCGACGTCGACTCCCAGGAGCAGAGCCAGATTGTCGGTGGTCTCGCTGTACGGCATGATCAGCGGGCACTGCGCGCACTTACGCGCGCTGTCCGGATATTCGTCGATCCGGAGCAGCTGGTCGATCCAGCGACCCATCGGCTGGCTGGTCTTGAGGATGTAGGAGCCCTCGGGGTATTTCTTGTCGCCCGCGGTGAACGAGCGCGTGGCCCGGTCGATCTCCGCCTGGCCGAAGTCGAAGAGCTTCAACATGTCGTACAGGGCGTA
Organism: Micromonospora musae; assembly: GCF_003626635.1. Taxonomy (GTDB): domain Bacteria; phylum Actinomycetota; class Actinomycetes; order Mycobacteriales; family Micromonosporaceae; genus Micromonospora; species Micromonospora musae. Next base: position 521,325 of record NZ_RAZT01000002.1, read on the forward strand.
CGGGTCCCGCTGGTTCGCCGGCACCACGTACGCGTACGGGCCGCCGGTCCAGTTCTCGCTGTTGCGGTTCGAGAGGTAGAGGTTGTTGTACAGCCACGACTTCGGGTCGCTGGAGACCGTCTTCATACCCGAGTAGGCGGCCGCGGCGCCGTACTCCACGATCTGCTTGAGCGTCCAGGTCTTGCTGTCGTACGGCAGCACCGACCGCAACGTGTTGTCGGCGGGTTCGAGGATCTTGTCGGAGGTGTAGGTGTACGCGAGATCCCGAACGGATGCGATCTCGGTCAACCAGGTCGAGGTGCCGAGGAACGGGCTGTAGCCGATGACGTCGGCGTTCCACAGAATGCCGTACGCGTCATTCCACTTCGAGCCCTTGCGGCCCTCCGCCACCAGGTCACGCTGGGTCTGCATGCCGAGCGAGTTGGACGCGGAGACCACGATCGGGTCCAACGTGTCGGACATCGGCTCGTCCCACGGCGGCGACCAGATCCGCGGGGAGGTGGCGCCCGCCTGGTGCATGTAGTGCTGGGCGACGGGGCGGTACTTCTGCTCGAGCCGGACCCGGGTCTGCGACTCCTTCTGGGTCATCATGAACCAGTCACGGTTGTCGTCGTGCCCGGTGTAGTGGTGGTACAGGTCCGGGTAGATCCGGTCGTAGCCGGTGCCCGCCGTCTTGTTGAAGTGGTCGATGACGAGATGCTGCCCGTCGGGATTCTGCGACGGGACGATGAGCAGGATCACGTTGTCGAGGACCTGCCGGGTGTAATCGCTGTTCTCCGTCGCCATCCGGTGCACGACGTTGACCAGAGACTGGGTGGCGCCGACCTCGGTCGAGTGGATCGTCGCCTCGATGTAGTACACCGGCACGCTCTTGGCCGCGAGCTGCCTCGCGTACTCGTCGACCGCGATTCCGGCCCGCTTCGCCTCGGCCTTCATGACCCGAGGATCGGAGAGCCGTTTGTTGATGTCGAGAACCTGGTCGATTCGCTTGAGGTTGTGCTTGTTGCTCATCAGCAGAATCGGGTAGTCGTTGCCGAGAGTTGTCTTGTCGACAACCTGGTATTCGGCCTCTTCGGAACGGTCCGCGACGAGTTTGAGGTAGCGTTTGACGCTGTTGAAGTCGGCGAGCTTTCCCTCATCTCCCATCTCGAAGCCGAAGAATTCCTTCGGGGTCGGGACACCTTTGACCTTGACGCCGGTCTGGGCTGCCACCCGCTCGCCCACCTGGGCCTGCACGGGGACAGCCACGAGCCCCACCATGGCCGTGACGATCGCCACGGAGGCTACGTGCCGTAACCTCATTTCGCCTCCTCGCCTGAAATCTGGTGGCGATAGAGTCCTGGCGATGCCCGGGGGTGGTCAACCAGTACCACTGGGTAAGATCAAAATGAAGACGATCTTCCTGAAATCGATTGCTCGCGCGGCCATTCGTCCGCCGGTTGGCGGATCTTGAGACCTTTGATCCGCGCCTATACCAAATTCTGGGACAGTAGTTCGGTGCACCGACGGTGACCACGAGCGCTCGCCAATGGCTGTCGGCGCGTCGTCACGGCCCCCAAGCTCAGCGCTGCGAGGCCCGGTTCTCGACGATGCGGCCGACGGTGGCGACGACGGCGGCGCGCATCTGCTGCCACCGCTCGGCGGTCCATGGGCCGCCGCTGTCGGCGACCTGGAGCCCCAGCGGGGTCAGCGCGAGAACCTGGTTGATGGCCCAGAGCACCGCGTAGAGGTCGGCGGGGGCGAGCGACTCGTCGGGCCGGGCCGCGGCCAGCGCCGCGAGGGCCTGCCGGTAGTAGTCGAGCTCCGGCTCGGTGGGCGCGGGTCGTTCGAGCTGACGCCACAGGGTCAGGCGCAGCCGGTCCGGGTCGGAGACGTAGTGGTCGAAGATCGCGCCGGCGAACGCGGGCAGGTCGTCCCAGGTGTCCGGCAGCGCCTCGCGGCTGGCTTGGAGGCGCGCGGTGACCACCTGGTCGAAGAGATCTTCCTTCTTGCCGAAGTGCTCGTAGATCGCGCGCTTGTTGGCCTTCGCGTTCTCGGCGATCCGATCGATGCGGGCACCGGCGAGGCCATAGGCGGCGAACTCGCGGTACGCCGCCTCGAGGATGCGCGCCTTGGTGGCGCCGGAGTCGTAGACCATGTGACGAGTGTAACGAACGAACTAGTTCGTACACGACGCGGGTCGACGTAGTCTGGCGAACTAGTTCGTTCGGTTTCCGGACGCGGCAGCGCGCCGGTCGACCCGAGGAGTGACATGTCCGCTTTCGTCCTGCCCAAGCCCATTACGGCCACCATCGCGGGTGCGGCCTATCCCACCCGAGCGACGTTCGACGTGGTCAACCCGGCCACCGGCGAGGTCTTCGCGACCGCCCCGGACGCCTCGGCGGCCGACGTCGACGCTGCCGTACGGGCCGCGCACGACGCCTTCGCCGCCTGGCGTTCGGACCCGGCCGCGCGCCGAGCCGCCCTGCACGCCGCCGCCGACGCGCTGGACGCAGCTCGCGACGAGATTGCTCCGATTCTCACCGCCGAGCAGGGCAAGCCCCTGACCGAGTCGGCTCGTGAGGTGGCCATCGCCGCCGCCTACCTCCGGTACTACGCGGACATGCAACTCGAACGGCAGGTGATCCGCGACGACGCGCAGGCGCTGGTGGAGATCGCGCACCGCCCGCTCGGGGCGGTCGCGATCATCACCCCCTGGAACTTCCCGCTGATCATCGGTACGGCGAAGATCGCCCCGGCGCTCTCCGCCGGGAACACCGTGGTGCTCAAGCCGTCGCCGTTCACGCCGCTCTCCTCCCTGAAGCTCGGAGAGGTGCTGCGCGGCGTACTGCCGCCGGGCGTGTTGAACGTGCTCAGCGGCGGCAACGAGGCCGGAGCCGCAATGACGGAGCACCCACTTATCCGCAAGATCAGCTTCACCGGCTCCACCGCCACCGGCAAGGCGATCGCGGCCGCCGCCGCGGCCGACCTGAAGCGCACCACCCTGGAACTCGGCGGCAACGACGCGGCCATCGTGCTGGACGATGCCGACCCCGCCACGGTCGCCGCGGGTATCTTTCCGCGCGCCTTCTCCAACACCGGGCAGGTGTGTGTGGCGCCGAAGCGGGTCTACGTCCCCGAGTCACTGCGTGCCCCGGTCGTCGAGGCGTTCGCGGCGCTTGCCCGGAACGCCCGCGTCGGCGACGGCGCCGACCCCGCCACCCAGTACGGCCCGCTCAACAACCGTCCGCAGCGCGATCGGGTGGCGTCGCTGGTCCGCGACGCGGTGAGCCGGGGAGCGACCATCGCCGCCGGTGGCAGCGAGATCGCGGGGAACGGCTACTTCTACCAGCCCACCATCCTCACCGACATCAGCGACGGAACGCCCATCGTGGACGAGGAGCAGTTCGGGCCCGCACTGCCGATCATCGGTTACCGCGACGTGGAGGATGCGCTGACCCGGGCGAACGCCACCCACTTCGGCCTGGGCGGCTCCGTCTGGAGTGGCGACCCCGAGCGCGCCACTGCCGTGGCCGAGCGCATGGAGGCCGGCATGACCTGGGTGAACACCCACACCGCCACGAGCTTCGACCAGCCGTTCGCCGGAATCAAGTGGAGCGGTATCGGTGTCGAGAACGGCCGCTGGGCACTGGAGGGCTTCACCGAGATGCACGTCATCCACCGCGCCCGCTGAGCGGCCGAGGCCGGATCGGGCCGCGCACCGTCGTCACCTACGCGCGACCCGATCCGCGTCTCGCCGCCTGTCGGGGTACGCCGGCTGCTCTGGGCGAGGATCCCGCAGGCCGCCGCGGGCCCACGTCGCGCCGGAGCCGGCCGAGCCGTCGTCCACCGCGCGAGAGAGAAAGACGCACGATCGTGACTCACACTCCCCGAACTCTCGGCTCGCACCTCCGTGGGGCCCGGGCCGTGGGCACCGCGCCCACCGCAGGAGCAGTCGTCGCCGCCCTGGCCTTCGCAGGCCTGATGACCTCGATGGCCCAGACCGCCATGGTTCCCCTCGTACCGCTGCTGCCCCACCTCCTGCACACCTCGGCGTCCGGCGCGGCCTGGGCGATCACCGCCGCCCTGGTCGCCGGGGCGGCGGCGAACCCGGTCGTCGGGCGGCTCGGGGACATGTTCGGCAAGCGTCGCGTTTTGCTGTGGACACTTGGGGCACTGTTCACCGGCTCCCTCTTGTGCGCCTTCGGCGACACGCTGCCGACCGTGGTGGCGGGACGCGCGATCCAGGGTTGCGCGCTCGGAGCGATCCCGGTGGGCATCAGCCTCCTGCGAGAGCTACTTCCGGCGGCCCGGGTCGCCACGGCCACCGCGCTACTCAGCTCCATGGTCGGCGTCGGCGCGGCGCTGGCGCTCCCTGGCGCCGCACTGCTGATCCAGAGCGCCTCCTGGCATCTGCTCTACTGGGCCTTCGCGGCGCTGAGCCTGGTGGCGCTCGTCGGGGTGTGGATCGCCGTGCCCCGGCCGTCCCGCTCCAAAACGGTCGTTCCGATGGACACCGGCGGAGCCGTCGGGCTCGCACTGGGCCTGGTCGCCCTGCTGCTGGCACTGTCCCAGGGCGGCGAGTGGGGCTGGACGAGCCCGCGCGTCGGTGGACTGTTCCTGGCCGCCGTGGTGGTGCTCGCCTGGTGGGGTCGGTGGGAGTGGCTGCGACCCCACCCGCTGGTGGACCTGCGGGTGTCGTCCGCCCGGCGGGTGCTCGTCACCAACGTGACCGCGATCCTGGTGGGTTACGCCACCTACGCCCTGGCGTACTCGATGAGCCAGCTGCTGCAACTGCCCACCGGCACTCACTACGGGCTCGGCCTGTCGCCCCTGGCCGCCGGCCTGTGCCTGGCGCCCTCGGGGGTCGTCATGCTGCTGTCCGCACCGCTGTCGTCGCGCCTGTCCGAACGGTTCGGCGCGCGGATCACCCTGGCGACGGGCTGCGCGGTGGTCACCTGCGGTTGGTCGCTGAGCCTGCTCCTCAGGCACACGCCCTGGCAGCTGGTGCTCACCAGCTGCATCATCGGCGCCGGGGTCGGGTTGGCCTACGCGGCGATGCCGCTGCTGGTCATGACCGCCGTACCGGCCGCCCAGACGGCAGCTGCCAATGGCCTCAACACCCTGATGAGGTCGCTGGGCACCGCGTCGTCCGGCGCCGTACTCGGAATGATCCTGACCACCGGGGTGACGGTCTTCCAGGGTGCCAGCGTCCCCACCGAGGGCGCCTTCCGCACCGTGTTCCTCAGCGCGTTCGCCGCCGCCCTGCTCGCCACCGCGACGGCCCTGCTGCTGCCCTCGAACCGGCGAGCAGACGGCGGACGGGCGCCCTTGCACACCGAACCCCGACACGGGCAGGCGGGACAGCTGCGCTGGCGCGGGACGGCGTCCGGTCGGTGATGATCACCACGTCCGGTCAACCCTCCCCTTACGGAAGGGTAGGGTCGGTCGAGGTCGTCAGGGCGTGGCATGCGCTCCCCTGACGACCGTGTCGCGGCTCGGGGGAACGAGACGCGTCGTCGCTGATCGTTTCGTGGCCGTCCGCTCCGGCCGGGGCGCGGTCGCCGCGCGCCCACAGGTGCGCTTCGAGTGGAAATGGCTGCATGTCTGCTGCACTGTCCGCGGTCACCCGACCGCGCCTGCCCCGCCCGTCCTGGCTCTCCCCCAGGGTGTTGCGCACCGAGGTCCTCGCCGGCCTGGTCGTCGCTCTCGCCCTGATCCCCGAGGCGATCTCCTTCTCGATCCTGGCCGGGGTCGATCCGCGCGTCGGCCTCTTCGCCTCGTTCACCATGGCGGTCACCATCGCGATCTGCGGCGGCCGTCCGGCGATGATCTCCGCGGCGACCGGCGCCGTCGCCCTCGTCGTCGGACCGCTGGCCAAGGAGCACGGCCTGAACTACCTCGTCGCGGCGGTGATCCTCGGGGGCGCGATCCAGGTCCTGCTCGCCGTGCTCGGGGTGGCGAAGCTGATGCGGTTCATTCCGCGCAGCGTCATGGTCGGCTTCGTCAACGCCCTCGCCATTCTGATCTTCACCGCGCAGCTCCCCCAGCTGCTCGGTGTGCCGTGGCTGGTCTACCCCCTCGTCGCGCTGGCGCTCGCCATCATCGTGCTACTCCCCCGGCTCACCCGCGCGGTCCCGGCCCCGCTGGTCGCGATCGTCGTGTTGACCGTCGTCACGGTGGTCGCCAAGGTCGCCGTGCCGACCGTGGGCGACGAGGGCGCCCTGCCGGAGAGCCTGCCCACGTTCGGGTTGCCGCAGGCGCCCTGGACCCTGGACACCCTCACCCTGATCGCTCCCTATGCCCTGGGCATCGCGCTGGTCGGGCTGATGGAGTCGCTGATGACCGCCAAGCTCGTCGACGACCTCACCGACACGCACTCGAACAAGACCCGCGAGTCGTGGGGGCAGGGCGTCGCGAACATCGTCACCGGCTTCTTCGGCGGCATGGGCGGCTGCGCGATGATCGGGCAGACGATGATCAACGTGAAGGCCTCCGGGGCGCGGACCCGTCTCTCCACCTTCCTGGCGGGCGTGTTCCTGCTGGTCCTGGTCGTACTGCTCGGCGACGTGGTCGCCGTCATCCCGATGGCAGCGCTGGTCGCTGTGATGATCATCGTCGCGGTCTCGACCTTCGACTGGCACTCGATCGCGCCGCGGACGCTGAAGCGGATGCCGTACGGCGAGACGATCGTCATGCTGGCCACCGTCGCGGTCACGCTCGCCACCCACAACCTCGCCGTCGGGGTCGTCGTCGGCGTGCTCACCGCCATGGTGATCTTCGCTCGCCAGGTCGCCCGCCTGGTCGAGGTGACAAGCGTCCTCGATCCGGAGGGGACGACGCGGATCTACTCCGTCCACGGCGAGCTCTTCTTCGCCTCCAGCAACGACCTGGTGGGGCAGTTCGACTACGCCGGCGACCCCGACAACGTGGTGATCGACATGAGCCGCGCCCACGTCTGGGACGCCTCCTCCGTCGCCGCGCTGGACGCCATCAGCACGAAGTACGCCGCCCGGGGCAAGAGCGTCGAGATCGTCGAGCTGAACCAGCCGAGCGCCCGCATTCACGGCACCCTCGCCGGTCGACTCGGCGCCGGTCACTGATGGCCACCGCCGAGCGCCCCGCCGAGTCGGAGCAGAGCTCCGGCCCGGCATCGGGCCGGTTGATGCAGATCGGGGAGGCCGCCGAGCGCGTCAGGCTCAGCATCCGCACCATCCGCCATTACGAGGAGGCCGGCCTGGTCGTGCCCTCCGCCCGCAGCGAGGGCGGCTTCCGGCTCTACACCGACGCCGACCTGGATCGCCTCGTCGTGGTCAGACGGATGAAACCGCTCGGCTTCACCCTCGAGGAGATGCGTGCCCTGCTCGCCGTCCTCGACGCCCTGGACACCGCCACCGGCCGCGACCACGACGAGCTGCTCGACCGGCTCAACCTGTTCCACAGCACCGCGACCGCCCGGGTCACCGCGCTACGCGACCAGCTCGCCATGGCCGAGGAGTTCGCCGCCACCCTGCACAGCAGACTCGACCAGCACCGAGGTGGCTGACCAGCCCGCCGCCCATTCCGAGCCTCGCTCGACGACCCGCCGTCCGTCCGTCCGGTTAGGCCGGCGCGGCCGGGTAGGTGCGGGTCTCGGTGGCCTTCACGGCCGCCCAGACCCGCTGGCCGGGCACGAGGTGCAGCTGGGCGGCGGCGAGCGGGGTGATGTCGGCGGCGACCTCGATCGGGCCGGAGAGCTGGACCCGGAGGTTGTCGCCGTTCGGCTGGATCCCGCTGATGGCGGCGGGCCAGGTGTTGCGGGGGCTGCCGGCGGGGCGGTCCGGGTGCAGGGCGACGGCTGACGGCGGGAAGGCGACGAAGACGTCGCCGTCGTGCTGCTCGGCCGTCGTCAGCCGGAACCCGTCGGCGAGCAGCACCGTCTGCCCGCGGGCGTGACCGCGGAAGAGGTTGAGACCGACGAGCCGGGCGACGTAGTCGGTGCGGGGCTGCGCGGTGATGGTGGCGGCGTCGCCTTCCTGGACCACCTGACCGTGCTCGATGATGACGAGCCGGTCGGCGAGGACGAGAGCGTCGAGCGGGTCGTGCGTGACCAGCAGGGTGGCGCCGGGATGCTCGGCGAGGTGGCGCTGGAGCTGGGCGCGGGTGTCGAGCCGGGTGCGGGCGTCGAGAGCGGCGAGCGGTTCGTCGAGCAGCAGCAGCGCCGGATCGACCGCGAGGGCCCGGGCGAGGGCGACCCGCTGGGCCTGCCCGCCGGAGAGCTGGCGTGGCTTGCGGCGGGCGTGCTCGGCGAGCCCCATCCGGTGCAGCCAGTCGGCCGCCTGCCGCCGCGCCTGTCGCCGGTCCAGTCCGTGCCGGCGGGGGCCGAACGCGACGTTGTCCAACGCGTTGAGGTGCGGAAAGAGCAGGTAGTCCTGGAAGACCACACCGATCGGGCGTTGCTCGGTGGGAACCCAGCTCCGGCTGCTGGGCCCGTCGAGCACCTGCCCGGCGAGGGTGAGATGCCCGTCCGACAGGGCGAGCAGTCCGGCGAGCGCCCGCAGTGCGGTGGTCTTGCCGGCGCCGTTGGGTCCGAGGAGGGCGACGACCTCACCGGAGTCGATCGTCAACGGCAGGTCGAGCCGGAAGCCACCGCGATCCACGACGAGACGGGCGTCGAGCAGCGGCTCGGAAACCCGCTGCCGCGCCGCGTGGACGGTGAGGTCGACGGTCACGGGGCACTGATCCAACGGTCGCGGAGGGTGGCCAGGATCGCCACGGAGACGGTGAGCAGGATGAGGCTGAGCACGATGGCGGCCTCCAGGTCGGTCTCCAGGGCGAGGTAGACGGCGAGCGGCATGGTCTGCGTACGACCCGGGAAGTTGCCGGCGAAGGTGATGGTGGCGCCGAACTCACCCAACGCCCGCGCCCAGCACAGCACGGCGCCGGCCGCGATCCCGGGCGCCACGAGCGGCAGCGTGACGTGGGTGAAGGTGGTCCAGCGGTTCGCGCCGAGGGTGGCGGCGGCCTCCTCGTACCGGCTGTCGGCGCCGCGCAGCGCCCCCTCGACGGCGATGACCAGGAAGGGCATGGCGACGAACGCCTCGGCGAGCACCACCCCGGTGGTGGTGAAGGGCAGGGTGACGCCGAACGTGGTGTCGAGCCAGGAGCCGAGCAGCCCACGGCGGCCGAAGACGAGCAGCAGGGCCACGCCGCCGACCACCGGCGGCAGGACGAGCGGCACGGTGACCAGGGCGCGCACGATCCGCCGGCCGGGGAACTCGATCCGGGCGAGCAGCCACGCCAGCGGTACGCCGAGCGCCAGGCAGAGCAGGGTCGCGAGGGTGGCGGTCAGCAGGGAGAGCCGGAGCGCGGTGAGTACGCCCGGCTCGGTGAGCCGCTGCGGCAGCGTCGTCCACGGGGCGCGGACGAGCAGACCGGCCAGCGGTAGCACGAGGAAGAGCAGCCCGAGCAGGGCCGGCAGGAGCAGGGCCAGTGGGATCCGACCGACGCGGCGGGGCCGATGCCGTGGCGCGGCCGGTCGGGGCCGCGCCACGGTGGTGTCGAGCTGGGGCATCGGCTACGGGGCCTGGAACCCGGCCGTGGTGAGCACGGCCCGACCCGGGTCGGAGAGCACGTACTCGACGAAGGCCTGTGCGGCCGGCTTGTTGGGCGCGTTCTTCAGTACGACGATCGGGTACTCGTTGATCGCTCCGGCCGACTCGGGGAACTCGACGCCGTCGACGTCCGCGGCGGCGGACTTCGCGTCGGTGCGGTAGACCAGCGCGGCGTCGACCTCACCGAGCTTGACCTTCGACAGCGCGGCCTTGACGTCCTGCTCGAGGGTGACCGGCGTCAGCTCCACCCCGGCCGCGTCGAGCGCCTTCTTCGCCGCGGCGCCGCACGGGACCTGCTCGGCGCAGAGCGCGACCTTCACGTCCGGCTCGGTCAGATCCCTCAGGCCGCTGATCCCGCCGGGGTTTCCCTTGGGTACGGCGATGACGAGCTGGTTCTTCACGAAGGTCGTCGGCGTACCGTCGCCGTTGCCCTCGTCGGTGACGGTCTTCATGTTCGCCGGGGCGGCGGAGGCGAAGACGTCGGCCGGGGCGCCCTGGTTGATCTGGGTGGCGAGCGCGGAGCTGCCGGCGAAGCTGTAGGTGACGGTCGTCCCCGGGTTGGCCGCCTCGAAATCCTTGCCGAGCTTCGTGAACGACTCGGTCAGCGACGCGGCGGCGAAGACGGTGACGTCACCGGTGACGCCGGAGTTCGCGTTGCCCGGCTGCGTGCCGGTGGAGTCCTCGCCACCGCAACCGGCCAGACCCACCACCGCCAGCGCGGCGACGGTCGCCAGTACGGTGCGAAATCGTCGGGTCCTCACGAGCTGCTCCTCCCTCTGCTCGCCGCGATCACCGTCGGCTTCTCCACGACGACGTTCGTCGACTTGATCACGGCGACCGCCACCGTGCCGACCTCCAGACCCAATTCGTCGACGGCCTCGCGGCTCATCAGCGACACCACCCGGAAGGGGCCGGCCTGGATGTCCACCTGCGCCATGACGGCGTCCTTGACCACGGACGTGACGATGCCGCGCAGCCGGTTGCGCGCCGAGGACTCCTCGCGGCCCTCCGGGTCGGCGGACTGCGTCCGCACGAACGCGGCGAGGTCGACCCCGTCGACCACCCGGTGTCCCTGCTCGTCCCGACTCGCGGCGAGCCGTCCGGCATCCACCCAGCGCCGAACCGTGTCCACGCTGACGCCGAGCAGTTCGGCCGCTTCACTCATCCGAAACACCGTCACGAGGGACACGGTAGCGGACGGAGCCTGCAACCCAGAAGGGCCGGAACGGGCTGCATGTGCAGCGAGTTGGCTCGTAGCCGAGCCGCATCTGCGGGCGGCGTTCGGCCCGCGCCGGGTGGCGCCGGAGCTGAGCTGCCCTAGAAGCCGGCCACCGGACGTGGCCGGTAGGGCGCCTCGAGCGCCTTGATCTCCTCGTCGGTCAGCTCGATGTCGAGCGCGGCGACGGCGTCGTCGAGGTGGTACGGCTTGGTCGCGCCGACGATCGGCGCGGTGACCCGACCGGCCACCCAGGCCAGCGCGATCTGCGCGCGGGACACACCCCGGTTCTCGGCGATCGTCGCGACCGTCTCCACGATCCGCCGGTCGGTCTCCTCGTGGCCGCCGTAGAGGGTGCGGCCGAACTCGTCCGACTCGGTGCGGGTGGTGCTCGCGCCCCAGTCGCGGGTCAGCTTGCCGCGGGCGAGCGGGCTCCACGGGATCGTCGCGATGCCCTGGTCCGCGCAGAGCGGCAGCATCTCCCGCTCCTCCTCGCGGTACAGCAGGTTGTAGTGGTTCTGCATCGAGACGAACCTCGTCCAGCCGTTCAGGTCGGCCAGGTAGAGCGCCTTGGCGAACTGCCACGCGTGCATGGAGGACGCGCCGAGGTACCGAACCTTGCCCGCCTTCACGAGGTCGTGCAGGGCCTCGAGCGTCTCCTCGATCGGCGTCGCGTGGTCGAAGCGGTGGATCTGGTAGAGGTCGACGTAATCGGTCCCGAGCCGGCGAAGACTGTTGTCGATCTCGGCGTTGATCGCCTTGCGGGACAGGCCGGCGCCGTTCGGGCCGGGACGCATCCGACCGTGCACCTTGGTGGCGAGAACGACCTCGTCACGGCGCGCGAAGTCCTTCAGCGCCCGGCCCACGATCTCCTCGCTGCTGCCGTCGGAGTAGACGTTCGCGGTGTCGAAGAAGTTGATCCCCGCGTCGAGCGCCTGCCGGATGAACGGACGGGCCTCGTCCTCGGGCAGCGACCAGGCATGGTTGCCGCGACCCGGGTCGCCGTAGCTCATCGTCCCCAGGCAGACCCGGGAGACCTCCAGACCCGTCGAGCCCAGCCGCACGTACTGCACGATTCCTCCATCATGGGCCGAGGGGATGACCCGTCGGTGCGCACGTTACTCCGCCCCAACGGCGGCCACCCCCGTCGGAACCGTTGCCGCCTCCGTCCGGACCCTCCCGCACTACGATCATCACAAAGGGATAACGGAATTGAGGTTCACCCATGCTCACGGCCGTTGCCACCGGCGTCGACGAGCCCCTCACGATCACCGAACGCGAGGTCCCCGAGCCCGGCCCGGGCGAGGTCCTGGTCAAGATCACCGCGTGTGGGGTCTGCTACACGGACCTGGACCTGCTCCAGGGACACTGGCCGATCGCCCGTTTCCCGGTCGTGCCGGGCCACGAGATCACCGGCGTGGTGACCGCCGCCGGCCCCGGCGTCTCCTGGCCGCCGGTCGGCACCGCCGTCGGCGCCCAGTTCCTCGGCGACTCCTGCCGCCACTGCGACTACTGCGTACGCGGCGAGCAGATCCTCTGCCCGCGCAAGCGGATCACGGGCATCGTCATGGACGGCGGATACACCGAGTACGCCGTCCTCAAGGCTGACTTCGTGACACCGCTGCCGGAGGGGCTCGACCCGGTCGCGGCGGCGCCGCTGATGTGCGCGGGCCTGACCGCCTTCAACAGCCTGCGGCAGGGCGGGATCAGCGGCACCTCGCGCGTCGCGGTCATCGGCACCGGCGGCGTCGGCACGCTGGCGGTACGCTACGCCGTCGCCATGGGCGCCCGGGTGACAGTCATCGGCCGGTCGCACCGGGGCGAGGCGGCGGCGCGGGAGCTGGGCGCCGAGCGGTTCATCGCCACCCAGGACACCGATCCGGGCGAAGCCCTCAAAGCCTGGGACAACTGCGGCGCGAACCTCGTCGTCAACGCCTCGCCGTCGACCTCCGCCGCGGCGGCGACCATCACCGGCCTGGCGCCCGACGGCTGGCTCGTGCTCTGCGGGTACGACCCGGAGCCGCTGATCCTGCCCACCCGGGTGATGGTCCTCAACCGGCTGCACGTGATGGTCAACCCGTCCGGCTCCCCGCACGACCTGCGCGACACCCTCGAGTTCTCGGCGGCGCACGGCATCCTGCCCGAGGTCACCCCGATCGGTCTGCCCGACGTCAACGCGGCGCTCGACGGCATGGCCCAGGGCTCCTCCGGCAGACGGTCGGTCATCACCTTCGACTGACCGACCGGCGGTGGGCGCGGTTTGCATCGGGCGGCAGCGGGAAGGTCGGCCCGGTTGCTGACCGCGTCCGGTATCCGCCGAGGAGGTCCGAGATGGCTCCCGCGAGGGACGACGCACGGACCAGCACCCCGATCGGCGCGGAGCGGGATCCACGGCGGGTCGTCGCGTTCAGCGACGGAGTCATCGCCATCGCCATCACCCTGCTCGTCCTGGAGATCCGCCCGCCGGACGACACCCGTGACCTGCTCAAGGGGCTCGGCGAGCTCTGGCCCTCGTACACGGCCTACGGGATCACCTTCCTGCTCATCGGGCAGATGTGGGTGAACCACCACGTCATGTTCGATCACATCCATTCGGCGGACCGCCTGGTGCTGCTGCTCAACACCCTGCTGCTGATGCACATCGCGTTCCTGCCGTTCGCCTCCGCCGTCCTGGCCGGCGCCTTCGAGTCCGGCCACGGGGAGCGGACCGCCATCGTCTTCTACGGGATCTCCTACGTGGGGGCGGCCATCCTCTTCAACGTCATCTGGGAGTACGCGCGGCACGGCCGGCGCCTCCTCGCGCCGACCATCGACGTGGCCGGCGCGAGGGCGATCAGCAGACGGTTCCGCCCGGCACCGGTGTGGATCGCCGTGGGGACGGGGCTGGGCGTACTGCATCCCCTCCTCGGCCTGGTGCTGGTCGCCGCCTTCATCCCCTTCTACTGGCTGCCCATCAAGGGCGAGATCGCCAGCGTCAAGCGCGCCCGCGAAAGCCTCCCCTGACCGCCCGCCGCCCGAGGGCTAGTTGGGCCGGCCAGGCGGGCCCTCACGCCCGCGACTCGGGGAGCTGCTCGACCGAGACGTAGGCGGAGAGCGCGCGGAGGAAGTCCGGCGCGTCGAAGATCGCGCCGGCGGAGGCGACGCCGGTCGTCCGGCAACGACCGTCGAGAACGCGGTGCAGCGCCTCGACCACCAGCGGCGCGCTGACGGCGTAGATGTCCTGACCGCTGGCGACGACGCGCCGTCGCGTGTCGCCGGAGCGCACGACGACGTCGACGGTGAACGTCTGGGCGGAGCGGCCGCGCTCGTCGACCGCGGTCGGTGGCGCGTCGGCGGCGGCCAGGTCGCGGGCCGCGTCGGTGGTCATGTAGGTGCGCACCTCGGGGATGGAGAGATGGCTGGGGACGGTGACGACGTCGGCCATCGTGAAGCCGTCGAGGACGGTCCGCGGGCCCGCCGGCGCCGGGAAGTCCCAGTTCAGCGCCGGCAGGTCGCTCTCGTCGAGGTAGTACTCCAGCCGCCCGCCGGTGTAGCGGACCCGTCGGCCGTCGCGGCGGTCGCGGGAGACGGTGCCGGAGGCGAGGGTTCCGGCCGTGGGGTGCCAGCTGCTCAGTCCGTACGCGACGTGCGCCTCGTCGGCCGTCGTCCAGTCGCCCATCGCGGTGGTCACGAGCAGGTCGCCGAGCCCGCCGAAGAAGGCCATCGCCGGGACCACCGCGACGCCTGCGTCGCACGCCCGGTCGGCGTAGTGCGTGAAGGTGTCGAGGTTCGCCTCGATCTCGGCCGCCACGTCCAGGTACGGGATCCCGGCGCGCAGGGCGGCCTCGATGACCGGCCCGCCCGTCGAGGCGAACGGGCCGGCGCAGTTGATGACCGCGTCCGCGCCCTTCACCGCTGCGTCGAGCGAGGCCGGGTCGTCGACCGACGCCACCCGGTGTTCGAGCCCCGGATGCGACGCCGCCAGCGCCTGGAGCTTGTCCGCGTCCCGGCCGAGCAGAAGCGGGGTGAACCCGCGATCGCGCAACTCCGTCACCACGAACCGCCCGGTGTGCCCGTACGCGCCGAACACCGCCACGGTCTGCCCCGTAATCATCTGCACTTCCTCCTCAGAAGATCGACTGAGAAGATCCTCTGCGCAGCGGGCGGCGCGGGCGAGTGTCTGGAACGCCATGCGCCATACAATTTCGGACATGGCTACTGTCGCGCTCGCCGCCACCGACGGAATGCTGCACTTCGAACTCGCCATGGCCTGCGAGATCTTCGTCCACGACCCGTCCGGCCTGGCCGACCCGTGGTACGACCTCGTGGTCTGCGGCCCCGGCCCGGTCGGGGTCGGCCGGTTCCGGATGGAGCCCGACGACGGGTTGGACCGGCTGGCCCGCGCCGACACCGTGATCATCCCGGCCATCGAGGACGTCGACGCGGACGTGCCACCCGACCTGCTGGACGCCGTCCGCGCCGCGCACGAGGCGGGCGCTCGGCTCGTCTCGTTCTGCACCGGCGCGTTCGTGCTGGCCGCCGCCGGGGTGCTCGACGGGCTGCGGGCGACGACGCACTGGGCGCACACCGAGGTGCTGGCCGCCCGCTACCCGCAGGTGGAGGTCGACCCGGACGTGCTCTACGTCGACAACGGCACCGTGCTCGCCTCCGCCGGCAAGGCCGCCGCGATCGACCTCTGCCTGCACCTGATCCGCCGCGACCACGGCTCGACGGTCGCCAACGCGGTGGCCCGCCGCCTGGTCGTACCGCCGCATCGCGCCGGCGGTCAGGCCCAGTTCGTCACCACCCCGGTGCCCGCCCGCGACGACCATCCCCTCGCCGGCCTCTTTCCGTGGGCGATGGAGCGGCTGAACCGTCCACTGACCGTGGAGGATCTGGCCCGCCAGGCGAACATGAGCTCGCGCAACCTGGTCCGCCACTTCAGGTCGGCGACCGGCACCACGCCGCTGCAGTGGCTCTCCACGCAGCGGGTCCGCCGGGCCCAGGAGCTGCTGGAGCAGACCGACGACGGCATCGACGCCATCGCGGAGGCGGCCGGCATGGGCACCGCCACCACGCTGCGCCGGCACTTCCACCGCACCGTCGGGGTACCGCCGGACGCCTACCGTCGCACCTTCCGCAGCGCCGCTCCGGCAGCCGGTTGGTGACGTACCACCGTCGGACGCCGCGACGGCCGGGACCCACCCGCCCGGGTCGTGGTTGACGACCCGGGCGAGCCGGCTCCGGCCACCACTGTCCCGGCGGGGCTACTCGGACGACTGGGCGCGCTGCTGCGCGCGGTACCGGTCGACCGGCAGGCCGCCTCGGCCCCAGTTCTCGGTCTCGACCTCGTCGATGACGACGAAGGTGGAGTCCATCGGCTTGTGCAGCACGTCGAGCAGCAGCTTGCTGACGCCCTGGATGAGCGCCGCCTTCTCCTCGGCCGTGGCGGCCGACGCGCCGGGGCTGGTTCCCTCGCGGGTGATCTGGATCGTGACGATGGGCATCTCGGGTCCCTTCGGGAGGTTCGGCCGGGTCAGTTGCCGGCGTTCTGGCCGCCGTCGACGTGCAGGATCTCGCCGGTGACGAACGGTGCGGACTCGAGGTAGACGACGGCGTCGACGATGTCGCTCGTCTCGCCCATCCGGCCCACGGGGTGCAGCGCGGCGAAGGTGTCGTGGTACTCGACCGGGTGCATCGGGGTCTTGATGATGCCCGGGGCGACGGCGTTGACCCGTACGCCTCGGGTCGCGTACTCGATGGCGAGTGACTTCGTGGCGGAGCTGAGGCCGCCCTTGGTGAGCGACGCCAGTACGGACGGCACGTTGGAGTTGGGCTGGTCCACGAAGCTGGTGGTGATGGTGACGATGTGTCCGCCGCCGGTGGCCAGCAGGTGCGGCAGGACGCGCCGGGTGAGGTGGAAGAACCCTGCGAGGTTGACGCCGGTGAGCAGCGCGTACTCCTCGTCGGTGTAGTCGGTGAACGGCTTGGCGACGAAGACGCCGGCGTTGTTGACCAGGGTGTCGATCCGGCCGAAGCGCTCCAGCGCCGCGCTGACCACCCGGTCCGCGGTGTCGGCGTCGGCGATGTCGCCCTGGACGGTCAGCACGTCCGAGTCGGCGCTGTCGGTGATCGAGCGTGAGGTGGCCACGACGGCGTAGCCGAGCTTGCGGTACGCCTCGACCAGACCGGCCCCGATGCCCTGGGACGCTCCGGTGATCACCGCGACCTTCTGATTGGTACCCATCACGATCCTCCCGATTGGTTGGTTTGCCCCCGGAAGTCCACTAGACGACCGGTCAACTAAACGCTAGCCGACCGGTCGGGTATCGTCGAATGCATGGGACGGACGAGTGACGCGCGAAACAAGATCCTCGAAGCGGCCGCCACGCTGATCGAGCAGCGCGGGTACTCGGCGCTGGGGGTCGCCGAGATCTGCTCGACGGCAGGTGTGCCGAAGGGCAGCTTCTACTACTTCTTCGAGTCCAAGCAGGCCCTCGCCCTCACCGTCATCGACGAGCACTGGTCGGCCCAGCGCCGGCAGTGGGTGGAGCTGCTCAGCAGCGATCGCGATCCGCTGCGACGCCTGCGGGACCTGTTCGAGGCGACGGAGGAGGTGCAGCGCGCCGGGCAGCAGAAGGCCGGGCTGGTCACGGGCTGCCTCTTCGGCAACCTCGCCCTGGAGCTGAGCACCCAGGCCGAGGAGATCCGCAGCCGCCTGCAGGAGATCTTCGACGCCCAGATCGACCTGATCGAGCAGGTGGTCGTCGAGGCGAAGGAGCGCGGCCAGGCCGCCGCGGCGGTCGACGCCCGCGACGCCGCGCGCTCCATCGTCGCCCAGATCGAGGGACGGGCGCTGCTCGCGAAGTTGCTCAACGACCCGGCCCAGCTCGAAGCGCTCTGGCGCAACTGCCTGGACCTGCTCCAGGTGCCGGCGCAGGAGCGCGCCGCGATCGGCTGAACTCCGACCGACGGCCGTACGCACGCCACGTACCCGCTCGGAGCCCGCAGTCGGCGCGAGACCGACGTGCTACGGCTGCGACCCCCCGCCGCCGTAGGCTGCATCTCGCAGGCGAGGGACGGGAGGCCGAGGTGGCCGAGGCGACGCCGACCGGGACGACGGTGACCGAACTGCTGGCCGAGCTGGCCGCGCTCGACGACCCGAAGATGCGCAAGGTGAACGAGAGCCACGGTGACGATCACGGCGTGAACCTCGGCAAGCTGCGCGCCGTCGCGAAGCGGCTGAAGACGCAGCAGGACCTCGCCCGGCAACTCTGGGCGACGGACGACACCGCGGCGAGGCTGCTGGCGCTGCTGATCTGCCGCCCGAAGGCGTTCGAGCGGGACGAGCTGGACGCCATGTTGCGCGCGGCGCGCGCCCCCAAGGTGCACGACTGGCTCGTGAACTACGTGGTGAAGAAGAGCCCGCACTCCGAAGCGCTACGCGTGGCCTGGTTCGCCGACGCGGATCCGGTGGTCGCGAGCGCCGGCTGGGCGCTGACCACCGAACGCGTGGCGAAGAAGCCCGAGGGCCTCGACCTCCCGGGGCTGCTCGACGTCATCGAGGCGGAGATGAAGGACGCCCCGGAGCGCCTCCAGTGGGCGATGAACCACTGCCTGGCGCAGATCGGGATCGAGCATGCCGCGCACCGCACGAGGGCGCTCGAGATCGGTGAGCGCCTGGAGGTGCTCAAGGATTACCCGACCTCCCCCGGCTGCACCTCCCCGTTCGCGCCCACCTGGATCAACGAGATGGTGCGCCGACAGCACGCCGCGTCCAGCCGTGGCGATCTCGTGGCCTAGCGGGCACTCTGCGTCACGAAGGCCACGTGACCTGCGCCTCAGGCGTACGACGTAGGCCGAAGTTTCCCTTGCGTTCCACTCCGTGGTGGCGAACATTCCCCGACGCGCGGCTTGCCCGGCGCACGGTCGGTCGGTGACGCGAGCCCGTCACCTGGCATCAGCCGCCAGGCGGCGGCTCCACAGCACCGAGACTCCGGCCGCGTCCCCGGAAAACCGAAAGGACCCGTTACATGGGTAACCCCCGCACGAGGTCGCGTCTCCACCCGAGATCCGCGATCGCCGCGGCGGCGACCATCGCCGTCGCCCTGACGCCGTTCGCGGCGGCCGGACCCGCGTCCGCGGCGACCGACGCCGCCGACGCGACTCCTCAGCACGTCGTGCTGACGCCCGCGGAGCACGCCGACACCGCACAGTCCTTCACCTGGCAGACCGGCTCGAAGGTCAAGGACGGCCAGGTGCACTTCCGCAAGGCGGGCACGAAGCGCTGGGAGGTGGCCAACGCACGGGTCAACGAGGAGCTGGTGAGCTCCGGCGTTCCCACCCGCACGCACTCGGCGACCGTCGACCGACTGAAGCCCGGCACCCAGTACGAGTACTACGTGGGGAACGCCGCCAAGGTCAGCGCCACCTACAAGTTCACCACCGCGGGCAAGGCCGGCGACCCCTTCTCGTTCATCTACTTCGGCGACGCGCAGAACGACATCGGTGCGAAGTGGAGCCCGGTCGTCGCGCAGGCGTTCCAGCGCTTCCCAGATGCCGTCGGCACGGTCAACGCGGGTGACCTCGTGGACGTGGGCAGCGACAACGGCCTGTGGAACGAGTGGTTCGGCGCGATGGACGGCTACAGCCAGACCCGCAACGTGATCGCGGCCCCCGGGAACCACGAGTACAAGAACGCCGACGTCCTGCGGACCTGGAAGTCGAACTTCGAGTTCCCCGGCGACGGCCCGGTCGCCACCACCAAGTCGACCAAGGGCATGACCGACGGCGAGAAGCAGAAGGTCGCCTACGAGAAGCAGATCCAGATCGCCCTCGCGGAGACCGCGTACTACACGGACTACCAGGGGGTTCGCTTCATCTCGCTGAACGCGACCCGGTCCGAGGCTCTCGAGTTGATGACGCCGAAGGACCTGCCCGAGTGCCACGTCGCCTGCCCGAACCCGATCGAGCTGTGGCTCGACATGCAGCGCAAGTGGCTCGACTCGGTGCTCCGGAACAACCCCAACAAGTGGGCGATCGCGGTCTTCCACCAGCCCGTCTTCTCGGGCTCCGAGGGCCGTGACGAGGCCGACCTGCGCGCCGCGTGGCTGCCGGTCTTCGAGCGCGACGACATCGACCTCGCCCTCATGGGCCATGACCACAACTACGTCCGGGGTTACGTGGACGCCGACAAGACCGACACCCCCGGCATGACGACCGGTCCGGTCTACGCCATCTCGGTCTCCGGACCGAAGTACTACGAGCCCGCTCCGCAGGACGACAACACGTGGACGCAGAACGGCGCGACCCAGGTCGTCCACGCCGCCCACACGTCGACCTTCCAGGGCATCAAGGTGACGAAGGACCAGATCCACTACGAGTCGGTCGTCGCCGCGAAGTGGGACGACAAGTCGGACACGGACGTCCCCGTCGGTGGCACGCTCGACTCCTTCACCATCACCAAGTACGACGACGGTGAGAAGTACGTGACCGAGGCCGGCATGCCGATCCCGAAGCCGAAGAGCACCGACAAGGTCAGCGGCAAGCGTACGGCGGACGAGGCCGCGGCCCAGGAGCCGGCGGAGGTGCCGCTCGGCCACGAGCGCGTCGGCACCCTGACCGCGCCGACCGTGGCGAAGCCCGGCCCGACGACCGTGAACCCGACCAACGGCGCCGTGTACGTCGCCGACGGCACGAGCACCGGCAAGGGACGGGTCGAGGCCGTCGACCCGAAGACCGGCAAGGTCACCGGCTCGTTCGAGGCCGGCGCGCCGATCAAGGACCTCACCTACGACCCGGCCTTCAACGGCGTCCTCGTCGTCTACCAGGACGGTCGGATCGCGTCGTTCCTCGTCGCGCCGGGCAACTTCGGCGCCCCGTACATCCCGCCGATCGAGACCGGGATGAAGGTCGTCTCGACGCAGTACGACAGCCTGACCGGGCAGGTCTTCCTCGGCCTCGCAGACGGCACCGTCGTCTGGCTCGACGACGAGTTCAAGCCGGTCGGCCAGGCGAACGTGGGGGCGGGCCTCTCGGCCATCCGCATCGACGACGCCACCGGCACCCTGTACGTGACCTACGACAACGCCACCGACGGCCAGCCCGGCCTGCGGCTCTTCGACACCCGGAACGGGATGCGCAAGCTCGCCGAGTACAAGCTCGACGCCGGTGCCGCCTTCCTCGACGTCGACATGAAGGTGGGCGTCGCCTACGTCGGCCACTCGCCGGTGGCGGGGGACGCCCGCAACGGTGGTCTCTCGATCGTCGACCTGCTCGGCGCGAAGGTGACCCGCTTCGACAAGCCGGAGTTCGGCACCTCGATCGGCGGGGTGGGTGTCGATTCCGGAAAGGGCCTCGTCTACCTCGCCAGCGCCGACCGCTCCCCGGCCGCGATGATCGTCGTCGGCCGTAAGCAGGCACCGAGCATCGACCAGTCCCCGGTCGCGCGGATCGCGATCGCGGGCGAAACCGCGATCTTCGACGCGAGCGGCCACGGCATGCCCAACGTGACCGTGACCTGGGAGATGCGCAAGCGGGCCCCGGGCAGCGACAAGTGGACGCCGATCCGCGGCGCGACCTCCGACGTCCTCAAGGTCGCCGCTTCGAAGTCCGTCGACGGGACCCAGTACCGCGCCGTCTACACCAACACGATCGACGGCAAGGTCTACTCGACGCGCAGCGCGTCCGCGACCCTGCGGGTCGTGGGTAAGAAGTGATCCGGGGCCGCTCCACGCGGCACCGCTGATCACCGGCACTCACCCCGGACGGGGCCGTCGCGATCCTTTCGCGGCGGCCCCGTCCGCGTCACGCCCCGCGCGCCGGCCACGCGGCGCGGAAATTGGCGTGCATTGCCAGGACCGTCGCCCGAGAATGGCGGCGTGACCAGCACCGCCGCGCGCAGCCAGAGCTGGACCGTCACCTCTGCCGACGTCAGCTCACCCGAGGCGGCGGTGCTGCTACCGGAATACTTCACCGACGTGAGCGACCGCTACTTCCAGCTCCACCTCGGCCGCCCGTCGACGCCCACCGAGATCGAAGAGGGGCTCGCCGCCCACGCGAGTGACGACCTCGCCCCGCCCAGCGGCGTGTTCCTGCTGGCGCGACACGGCGACGAGCCGGCGGGCTGCGCGGGCCTGCGCGTCCTCGACCCGCGTACGGTCGAATTGACCCGGATGTTCGTGCGGCACGCGCTGCGCGGCACGGGAGGCGGCTCGCGCCTGCTGGCCGCGGCGGAGGAGGCCGCCCGCGGCCTCGGCGCGGAGCGGATCGTGCTCGACACCCGGCTCGACCTGGTCGAGGCGCGCGCCATGTACGTCAGGCACGGCTACGCCGAGGTACCGGCGCACAACGACCACCGGTACGCGGAGATCTGGTACGGCAAGGAGCTGGGCTCCGCACCCACCGCGCCACGCTGATCGGCGATCGTCCGCACGGTCGGTCTCGCGCTGAGGGGCCGGCGCTCGCGGCGGCCTCGACGCGCGGCGGGCAATAGGGCCGGAGCGGGGGCTACCCGAGCGCCTGCCGGGCGGCCTCGCCCATGGGATCGTCGCGGGTGGGCAGCCGATGGATGGTCGGCAGCACCTCCTCCCGGAAGACGCCGTGCAGCCGGCGCAGCTCGCGAGCCGGGTGGGTGGCGTCGTCGACCCGCACGTCCCAGATCGGGTACGGCTGATCACCGATCACCGTGACGGTCGCCGACCGCGCGCCGTGCCGGTCACCACCGTTCTCCTCGCCGGCCTCGACGGCCAGCAGGAGCCGCTCCGCCAGGTCGAGCTCCGTACTCTCCTCGAACACCCGGACGATCGCCGCGAGGGTCTCCGGGCCGACCAGACGGTTGCCCTGCGCCGCGTAACCCGGCCCGGTGTGGTGCCCCGCCCAGTCCTTCGCGCGGGAGCCGGTGAAGGCGTACGCGCGGCCCTGCCGGTCGACCATGCCGACCTGCCGCACCTCCCGACCGGGATCGCCGGCCAGTAGCTGTGTCAGGACGTCCTGCGGCGAGCGGCCCGCGCCGAGCAGCGGCAGGCCGTCGTAGGCCAGGAACGGGTTGGGGGTGGCCTGCGTCGCGACCGCGCCGGCGCCCGCGTGGACGTGCGCGACGAGCTTGCCGACCGCGGGCCTGGCGGTCAGCGCGCCCACCCCGAGCTGACCGGTACGCGGACACCGTGCGGCGATCGAGAAGGTCACGCTCGGCAGGTACCCGGAGGAGCGCGCGGCATGCCGCCCGCTGTCGGTTGCCCAGTTCGTCGCGCTCACCGCCAGAGAGACATTGATGTCCTTGCATGTCTTGCTTCGGCTCGTGTATGAAGACTTACGACTCGTTAAGGCTCTGGTCTTCGGAAGGAGCGACGATGAAAAACGCCCTGCGACGTCTGCGAACGGTGGCGGTCACCCTCGGCGCCTGCACACTCGGGCTGAGCCTGCTGACAGCGCCCGCCCAGGCGTACTCGACCCAACCTCTCTCGCCGCACTCCGACCGGGCACCGGAGTCGGATCAGTTCACGGCCGAGGGCGTGACGACCGTCGGTGAGCTGCGCACCGTCGACGGCTCGTTGTCGTACGCACGCAACGGTCGGACCCAGATCATCCGGCACCCCGGCGCCACCTACGTCAAGGTGCACTTCAGCTCACTGCAGCTCGCCCCCGGCGAGTACGTCACGGTGGCGAGCCCCGACGGCCGGGAGAGCTACCGGTACGACCGCCAGTTGAACCGGGCCACCGGCTCGGACTACACCACCGACGGCCGGCCGGGCTTCTGGGCGATGTCGGTGGAGGGCGACACCGCTGTGGTGACCCTGCACAGCGACCGCCCCTCCGGTGGCGGCGCCGCGACCATCGACCGCTTCTGGCGCGGCTACGACCGCGCCGAGATCGCGCAGCACAACTTCTCCACGCAGTCGGTCTGCAGCACCGACGCCCGCCGCGACGCGGTCTGCTACCGGACCAGCCACCCCACCGAGTACGCCCGCGGCAACGCGGTGGCCCGGCTGCTGATCAGCGGCGGCGGCATGTGCACCACCTGGCGGGTCGGCGACACCAACCGCATGCTGACGAACAAGCACTGCTTCTCGACGCAGGCCGCGGTCAGCGGCAGCGAGATGCAGTTCAACTACCAGTGCGCCACCTGCGGCGGGGCGAACCCCGGCGCCGGCACGAAGGTCAGCGGCGCGACGCTCTACCGGGTGAGCAGTGGGGGCTCCAACCAACTGGACTACGCCCTCTACTCGGTGAACAACTTCGCCGCCATCCAGGGGTTCGGCACGCTCTACCTGGCGACGAGCGCCACCACCACCGGAACGCAGATGTACATCCCCGGCCACGGCGACGGCAGCCCGAAGCGCTTGTCGATCTTCGAGGACTCCCAGAACGGCGCGAGGTGCACCGTCCGGAACGCGAACTACAACACCTGGAACATCAGCTACAGCTGTGACACCTCCGGCGGCAACTCCGGCTCGCCGGTGCTGAACAGCAGCCACCGGGTGATCGCCCTGCACCACCTCGGCGGCTGCCCGTCGAACCAGGGCGCGAAGGCGCACCTCATCTACAACGAGATCGCCAGCCTGATCGACAACGGCTGACCACGACGGGCGGTGTGGGGGCGCGGATCGCGCCCCCACACTGCTGTTTGAGCCAGCGCCTCCGGACGGTTACCGCCCAGCCCGCGCCCGAGTCTCACTTGTCGTAGTAGAAGTCGGCGGCCTCACCGGCATCCGCCGGCGGACTGACCTTCACCGGCTTCCCGTGCCCGCTCATGGTGGTGGTCATCGTCAGTTTCGGTCCGTTGCCGGGAGTCAACTCCACCTTGATCGAGGTGACCCAGCCCTGATCGTCGGTGATGATCGTGAAGGGCGACATGGGTGTGCCGATCGAGACGATGCTCGGGGCACCCACGGGGAGGAACGGCTTGGTGTCTTCGCCGTCTGGGTCGAAGCGGCCGGTGTAGGTGTTCGGGCCGGTGCGGTCCACCGAGGCGATCGACGAGGTGAATGCCTTCAGGCCGGTCGGGTCGGCCCAGTCGAAGCGCAGGAAGGGATCATCGCGCTTCACCCGCTTCAGATCGACGTGCACCCAGCGTTTCTCGCCGGCCGGCCGCACGTAACTGTCGGTGCCGATCACGACCCGGCTCCCCGCCGACGGATACTTCCCGCCAGTGACCTTGACCGTGGACTGGAAGCGACGTTTCTCGGGATCGAAAGCACCGGTGCCGCTGACGTTCTGCCCCTCGGGCAGGCCGCCGCGCACCGCGTACCGGTGGGCGACGCCCTGCGACCGATGCAGCGCCGCGACCAGGTCGCCGCGGACGTCGGTCGTCGGTGACGGCGCTGCGGTGGCGGCCTCGGCCGGTCCCTCCACGCGGGTGGGATCCGTCGTTCCACCGCAGCCGGCGGCAAGGAGCAGACCGCCGGTCAGAGTCAGCGTGAGCAGGGCGCGGCGCAGTTTCATGGTGAGATCCCCCGTGGACGGCCGGCTGGTAGCCGGGACACGAAACGATAGCGGGTTCCATCGACGTCGGAACCGACTGAACCGGCCCCTCCCCCACATCCCAGTGCGGACGGCATCGCGACGGTTCGCCAGCAGGGCCGCGCCAAGTCACGCACTCGACCCCCGGGCTTCTTCCCGCGGGGATGCTTCGGCAGGTCCCTCCCGCGAGGGAGCACCTTCCCCCGTCGGCGGGGGCCGCCCGCCCCGGCGCGCGGGAAGCATCGAACGCATGACGACATCGGCATCGATCGCTCGCGGGACCGGCCACGGGCTGACGTACGCAGTGCTCGGCTGGGCCGTGGCATACGGGGGCGTACGTCTGCTGTGGACCGTCGGCGAGGCACCGGAGTTCGGGCCGTTCGGGTTGGATCTGCTCGGTTTCGCCGGCTGGCCGTCGGTGGTGTTGTGCCTGGCGGCGGGTGTTCTGGCGGTAGCCCTGGACCGGGCGGCGACCTGGCGGCCGGTGCTGGCGGGGCTCGCCTGGACGGTCACCGGGGCGCTGATCGCGGCAGCGGGAATCCTGCTGCCGGAGCTGGTGGGCTTCCTGCTGCTCACGGTCGGCCCGTACTTCGATCCGCTGGCGTTCCTCAGCCGGCTCGCTTGCGTCAGCGGGGCGGTGCTGCTCGGGCTCGCCACCGCCCACTACCAGCGGCGCACCCGGGGCGACTGCGCGGACTGCTGCCGTACGGGCCGACCGGGTCAGCGGCGGTCGACACCAGCACGATGGGCACTCTGGGCCGCGTACGTCGCGGTGGCCGGCCTTGTCACCCGCTTCGCGGCCCAGTTCGTCGCCGGCTTCGACGGCCTCGACCAGAGCGCCTCCCTGATCGGGTTGGAGATCGGCCTGCTGCTGGCCGGGGTGCTCTTGCCGCTGGCCCTGGTACACCGCTGGGGCGAGATCTGGCCGGGCTGGGTGCCGCTGCTCGCCGGTCGCCGGATCCCCCGTCTGCTGCTGCTGGTGCCCGGCTTCGGGCTCGGGGTAGGCATCGTCGCCTACTTCGGCATGGGGATGGTGCAGGTGTCGTCGGGTTCGGTCAGCGAGTTCTCCGACGCGTTCCTCTGGGTGGCGATGTCGGCGTACTTCATCCTGGGGCTCGGCCTGCTCGCCGCGTCGAGCGACTACCACCTGCGCACCCGCGTCGCCTGCGACGCCTGCGGCCGGTGACTGCCGGTGGCCGGATTTTTGACCCAGAGGTCAAATACGCCTAGGCTGACCCCATGGGACGACCTGCGAAGTTCGAGCCGGCCGCCGCCGTGGAAATGGCGATGGATGTCTTCTGGCGCCAGGGGTACGGGGCCACCAGCCCACAAGGCCTCGCCGACGAGTTGGGTATCGGCAAGGGCAGCCTGTACAACACGTTCGACAGCAAGCACAACCTGTTCACCGAGGCGTTGCGCGCCTACACCGCGTTGCGCGCCACGGCTCTCGTCGAGATGTTGGACGGGCCCGACCCGGTACGGCCGAGGCTGCGGGCTGTCGTCGAGGAGATGACCGGTTTCGGCGATCACCGGCGCGGCTGCCTGGTGGTGAACGCGATCGCGGAGCTCGCCGAGGCGGACGAGGCGGTCACCCAGATCGGCAACGCTCTCTTCGACCGGATCGAGGAGGCCTTCCGTAAAGCCATCGCGCATGGGCGCTCCACTGGCGAGTTGACCGGCCACCAGCCCCCCGCCGACGCCGCGAGCGGCCTGCTGGCCACGATCATCGGCACCAGCGTCCTGGTCAGGGCCGGCGGCACCGACGAACGCGTGCGACGCATCGTGCACGCCGCCATCGAGCTCCTGTGACCAGGATGTTCGACGCCGTGACACGCCGACCCCGCAGTGCCCGAGTCGTCCAGACCGAGGGCGACGTCGATCCACGGCTTCCCAACCGTGCCCGCTCCCCGCTGCCCACGGCGAACGACGAGGTTCGTCCGCTGCTCGGCCCCAGTTGGTTCGCGGCCGTGATGGGCACCGGGATCGTCGCCAACGCGGCGGCCACCCTGCCCCGAAGCTTCCCCGGGTTGCGGACCGCGGCCACGGTGGTCTGGCTGGCGGCCGGCCTGCTGCTCGTAGTACTGATGATCGGCTACGTCCGGCAACGGGTGTTGCGGCTGCACGCTGCCGATCCGATTCAAGCTCAATTCCTCGGCGCGCCGGCCGTGGCGCTACTCACGGTGGCCGCCGGGGCGCTGCAATTCGGTCAGCCCGTGATCGGGGCGCGGGCCGCGCTGGACCTGGGCGGGGCGCTGTGGTCGCTCGGTACCGCGCTCGGTCTTGCCACGGCCTGCGCGGTGCCGTACCTGATGATCACCCGGCATCGCTTCGCGCCGGACGCGGCGTTCGGTGGCTGGCTGATGCCGGTGGTACCACCGTTGGTCTCAGCCACGACAGGCGCGCTACTCGTTCCGCACACCCCTACCGGGCAGCCGCGGCTGGCTCTGCTGCTGGGCTGCTTCGCGTTGTTCGGGCTCGGCCTGGTGACGGTACTGCTGGTGCTCGCCATGGTCTACAGCCGCCTGGTGCACCACGACGCGCCCACCGGCGCCATGGTGCCCACCGTGTGGATCGGTCTGGGAGCTCTCGGTCAAGTCGTGACGGGGCTGAGCGCGCTGGCCGCAGCGGTGCCAGGCACCCTTCCCGCACCGTACGTTCAGGGCGCGGCAGTCCTCGCGCTGCTGGGCGGAGTTGCGGTGTGGGGCTTCGCCATCCTGTGGCTGGCACTCGCGGTGGCGCTGACCGTACGGGAGTTCCGAGCGGGGCTGCCCTTCGCGCCCACCTGGTGGTCCTTCATCTTCCCCCTCGGGGCCCTCGTGACCGCCACCGCTGCCGCAGCCGCCCGCACCGACTCGCAGCTGTTCATCTGGCCTACCGTCGTCCTCTACACGCTGCTCGTCGCCGCCTGGCTCGTGGTTGCCTACCGCTCCCTACGCCATGCCGCCGCGCACGCGTTCGGACGGTGACCACACGCACCGCCACGCGGGGGCGACTGCCGCAACGGTCAGGAGACCGCGGCCTTCACCAGCTCGGTGACCTTCTGCTCCACGGCGGCGCTCCACTTCTGGATCGCGTACGACACCGGCCAGCTGTCTCCGTCGTCGAGCTTGGCCGCGTCCTGGAACTCCAGCGTCGAGTAGCGGGAGTTGAACTTGCCCGAGTTCTTGAAGGCGACCACGATCTTGTCGTCCGCGTTCGCGTAGGCGGGCATCCCGTACCAGGTCTTCGGCGACAGCTCGGGAGCGGCGGCGGTCACCGTGACGTGCACGCGCTCGGCGAGCGCACGATCCTCCGGCGTCATCTTCGCGATGCTGTCGAGGACCGCTTGCAGCCCGTCCGCCTTCTTCGCTCCCTTCTTGCCCTCGGCGCGCAGCTCGGCGGCGCGCGACTTCATCGCGGCACGCTCCTCGACGCTGAAGCCGTCGGATTCGGTCATGGCGTTCTTCGTGGGCATCTCAGGCTGCCTTTCGACGCTCAGGGCTCGGCGAGTGCCGGCCGTCCTGAGGAAGCCTAGGATCGACGAACTCCGGCCGCTTCTCGAATCCTGATCACATCGGCGGTCGGCCGCTCGCCGGGATCCACCGCCGGCCTAACGTGGTGACAGGGTCGCTCAGCGGTCTGCGGGCACCCCGTCCTCCAGTTGCCGGATCATGGGGGCGAGGAGTTCGTTGAGTTCCCGAGCCACCGTCGCCGCGCAGGTCATGCTCCCGTCCCAGCGGCTCCGCGTGCAGGTCGCCGAGACGATCCGGCGGTGCCAGCGGACGTACCCGGGTGACAGCTCGGTGGCCAGCCGCCACGCGGTCGCGGCGAAGGCGACGGGGAGGATGTCGCCCCAGGTATCGGAGAACTCGTCGATACGTCGAAGCACCTCGGCCTCGTAGCGGCCGTGCCCGTCGGTGCCGCGCTCACGGTCGAACTGCTCGTCGAGCCAGAAGGCACGCGGTTCAGGCATCCTCATCCCCCGTCCAGGGCCGCCGCTGTCATCGCGTCTCGCTCACCGTGACGGTGTACCACGAACACGCGCGGTTGTCGGCCCGCCTCCGCCACCGGGGTCGCGACCGGCAGTGCTCTCGGCGGCGCCTAAGGCGGTTCAGGAGCCGGTCGTCTGGTATCTACGGAGCGCGGCCTCGGCGAGCTGGTCGAGGTACTTGTCGCCGCCGGGCTCGTTCGCCATCTCCTGAACGACCACCAGCGTGGTCCCGATCCGGACGAGAACGCTGTCGCCTTTCACCGTGACGGATTCGGACGTCCAGCTTTCGGTGACGTGGAGGCTCTCGTCGCCGATCCGCGGCCCTGGTGCCGTTGCGAAACGGAAGGTGTTCCCGTCCGGCGACGGCACGGTGGGGCAACGGCTGATGACGGTCCGCAGGTCGCTCATCGCTCGCCGCGCGCCGTCGTCGGCGTAGGTCCGGAGGATTTCGCTCCACACCCAGAGGCGCTCGGGACCCTCGTCATAGCTGAGAGTGGCGGCGGCCATCGCTGATGGCGTGCCGGTCAGCCTCGTGCCCGACAGCAGCGGAATCATCTCGTCCGAACAGGGTCCTTCGGCGCCTGAATCCTCGTCTCCGGCATCCGACGACATGGAGGTCGCGATATCCACGCTGTATCCGGGCGGGAGCGAGTCCGTGGTCACCAACCGTGCGGAGAGCGTCGCGGAGTAGCCGGATCCGCCGGTCGCCGGAACCGCTGGG
Organism: Micromonospora musae; assembly: GCF_003626635.1. Classification (GTDB taxonomy): domain Bacteria; phylum Actinomycetota; class Actinomycetes; order Mycobacteriales; family Micromonosporaceae; genus Micromonospora; species Micromonospora musae. Next base: position 551,243 of record NZ_RAZT01000002.1, read on the forward strand.
GAGGCCGGCTTCGTGGACGTGGCCGGGCCCGTCGCCTGGGCCGCGGACCGGGCGGGCCCGCCCGTCGGCCGATCCGAGGTTTCCGCCGCTGAAGAGCCGCAGGCGGTCACCATGCAGACGGCCACCACCGCGACTGACAGACGCAGCATCCTGAGCACCGGACAGCTTCCACCTTTCAGACGAGCCCCGTCACGCTACCAGCGCAGGTGACTCCGCCCGCCGCGCGGCCTGTACCAGGGGTTACCGCTCCCTCGCCGGGACGGTGGCCGGCTCGGGGCGCGACACCGTCAGCGCTGCGACGTCGCGCCTGGAGAACTGCCCGGGGACGCTCAGCCCGGCCCGAGCATGCGAGTGGAAGTTGTTCATGGCGTTGACCCACTTGTCGGCGAGGGCGTGCCACGTTTCGTCATCCAGCTTCGTTCCCTGCCGAGCCGGCTGCTCGAGTTGCCAGACGGCACGGTTCAGCTCATGCGCCGCCTCGACAGTCGCGGCGTCGGCGAGCAGGGGCAGTGCCTCGAACGCTTCGGATCGGCGTAGCTCGACGTCCGCCAGTTCGCGAAGCAGCGCGTCGAGGTCGGCTTCGGGCGCGCCGTTGCTGCGGCCCGCATGAACCTGGTTCGCGCGAGTACCGGCCAACTTCGCCGCGGAGACGTAGGAGACGTACGCGTCCAGTCGACGCTGGTCCCACCGGACCTGCAACTCCCTGGCGAACCTGTCGCGATCGGTCAGTCTGCCGACGACGTACGTGCCGGCTGCTCCCGCAAGCACTGCGATCACGGTCGCCAACGCGGTGATTGCCTGATCCATCTCGACACGTCCCTCCGCTCGTGCAGCGACGGCAAGCAGGTTAGCCAGGTGCTTCGAGCTCGCGATCCGGCGTCCAGGAAAGCTGTCACCTCGGCCGGGCCGAAGTGTGCTCGCGCCCGTGCCTGCGATCGAGCGCTCGCCACGCAGCCGAGTATGCCAACTGTCGGGTACGCCTCGCTGGAGGCGGATCAGGCAACACGCGCCGCCGCGAACTCGGTGCCGGCCGGTATGGATCCGGCCGATCAGCATCGGCGAGAATGGATCCATGGCGTGTCCGGCGGTACCGTCGTCCACGTCGGCCGTATGGCTCCGGTCGCGGCCGACGCCGTGAATTTCCTGATCATGTGCAGCTGTATCGGCGCGCTCTTCGCGGCCGGTGAGTCGGTGCGGGTGGCGGTGCGGTGGTGGCTGATCCGTCGTCGGCCGGTGCTGACCTGTGCCGAGTTCACCTCCGCCCAGCCCGGCACCGCAGTGGTGGTTGTCGGCCGTACGGCCGCTGGGCCGGTGATCACCGCGCCCCGCAGCGGCCTGGCCTGCGTCGGATACCAGTCCGTCCGCGTCCACGACCACGAGGTCAGCGACAACTACACGGAGACCACCACGGACCCCGGTTTCGAACAGGGCGACACGTGGCTGCACGGCGATGCCGACGACGCGGAGATCCACCTCGCTCTCCCGGTACGCACCCGCAAGCTGTTCCACTTCAACAGCCCGATGATGGTCCGCGTGGCGCACATCGAGGATCGCGACAACAGCCTCCGCGACCAGCGGGCCGAACAGGAGTTCATCGTCCCGGCGGACCGACCGGTCGTCGCGGCCGGAGTGGTCGCGGCGGCAGCCGGAGACTCGGGAAGGCTGTACCTGGACGGCGACGACTGGCCGAACGGAACAGCGCAGGGACGCGTCGGCGACCTCGCCCGCCGCTTCGCCCGCGACGTCGCCGTACTCCTGTGCACCGCCCTGGTGCTGACCGGACTGGCGACCGCACTGTTCCAGGTCGTCCGTCGCTGAGGCTCCCGGCAGACGCGGCGCAGCAGAGCAGGTATTCGTCCGATCACCGCGTACCCGCGCGCACTCGTGCGCGATCGGCGAGCCGAGGGCGGCGCCGGCGCGACGCTGGGCGCTACGGAGCACGGAGTCAGCGGCCGGGAACCGGCTCGGACGACGGCCGCCACTCCCGCCTGAGCAGCCCGTACACCCACGAGTCCGAGACCTCGCCGTTCACGACGCAGTCTTCCCGCAAGGTCCCTTCACGTAGGAACCCGAGCTTCTCCAGCACGCGGGCAGATGCCGCGTTGCGGGTATCGGCCTCGGCCTGGACTCGATTCAGCTCCAGCGTGTCGAAGGCCCACTGCAGCAGGGCGCGCGCAGCTTCCGTCGCATAGCCGTGACCCCACGCGGCCTCGACGAAGCAGTAGCCCAGCGACGCGCTGCGGTACTCCGGATTCCACCGGTTCAGGCTGCACCAGCCGAGAAACGCCCCGTCGGAGAGACGATCCACGCCGAGCCGCGCCCCGGTGCCCTCCGCTGCCATCTGCCGGCAAGCCGCGATGAACCGCTCGGCGCGCGCACGATCGCTCCACGGCGGCGCGTCCCAGTACCGCAGCACGTAGGCGCTGCTGTGCAGCGCGAAGAGGTCGTCGGCATCCGCGTCGTCGAATGGACGCAGTCGGAGGCGAGCGGTGTGCAGCGTGGGGGCGGGCAACGACACTCCCGTCATGCTCCCTCCCAGGAATGATGGCCGACGTCAGAGGCCGAACATCGGCCGACATGCTGTCATGCCGTCGACCCGTACGCCGAGCCGCTCTTGCCGGGTCATCCACTTCTGCCTGGTGAGCCGTAGGCGGTCGGAGACGAGCGCCTCGCCGTCGCGCGCGTCGACTGAGATGCCGTCGGCCTCGTAGCCGAGCTTGCGGGAAACTCCCTGCGAGGCGTGGTTGTCCTGGAACACCTCGGTGAGCGCCGCCCGCGCGTCGAGGTGATCGAAGGCCAGCGTGAGCAGACCGACCCGAGCCTCGGTTCCGTAGCCCTTGCCCTGGTGTTCGAGCCCCAGCCACGAGGAGGTCGTGACCTCGCGGACAACCAGGAAGTCGCGTGCTCGCAGCGTGACCATGCCCAGCGGGTCTCCGTCGTGGAAGACCGCGAGTCCGAGGCTCCACCCGGCCACGCTCCACTCCGCGAGCCGACCCCAGTGTCCCTGCAGCACGGACCGTGCCCGGTCCTCGGGACTGCCGTCGGTCCACGGCGTCAGGAACGGACGCTCGTCGGCCCGGTGCACGCCGTCGCCCGCCAGGCGCGCGAGTGCGGCGAGCTCCTCCTCGCGGGGCAGCCGAAGTTCGAGTCGTGGCGTGACGACGGTCAGGCTGTATTGGGGCCACAGGTCAGCAAGCACGGACCCGATCATGACCGCTGGGCCAACGCCACGCTACTGAGTTGCCGGGGTGCGCGCTGTCATCGGCTACTTGTTTCATCGACCTACAACCGTGGCGCCGGCCAGCCGAAGCGCTGCCGAGCGGACTCCGTCGGCCCTCCGCGCTCATGCCGAAGCTCTACGGTGAGGTGCATGCCCGGTGCCACGGCACCACCGGCGGCCAAACGAGTGGCGTGGCCAAGGGGAGGTTCAGATGCTCTACCAGAGCCCTGCTGACTTCTGTGCCAAGTACGCCGAGGCGCACAACCGCGACCAGACCGATGAATCCGGTGCGACGACCGTGCTGGACAGGGTGACCATCGTCAGCGAGACGGCGGAGACGGCCCGGATCGAGGCGGTCTGGTACACCTTCGGCCACGAGCCGGAATCCGGGTACTACGACGTCTTCGAACGCACCGCCTTCGTCCTGGTCAAGCGGCACGACGGGTGGCGCCTGCACTCCGAAGAAAATCTCGGCTACGAGTGACAACTGATCACTGCAGGACGGCCCGGCGGTCATCACCAACGGGTGACCCGAGCAACCTGGTCTTGCCGAATGCGTAACACGGTGGTTACGCTTTCCTGGTGGACGAGGTGGCTGCGGCGATCGCCGACCCGGTGCGGCGGGAGATCCTGGTGATGCTGCGCGACCAGCGGCTCCCCGCGGGGGAGATCGCCGACCGGTTCGTCATCAGCCGGCCCGCCGTCAGCCGACACCTGCGGGTGCTCCGGGAGAGCGGCCTGGTCCGCGACACGCTCGTCGGCCGGCAACGCTTCTACGAACTGGACGCGTCGCGGTTCGCCGACTTGATCGAGTGGCTCGACCAGTTCGCTCGGGCCACCAGTTGGGAACGTCGCCTCGACGCGCTGGAGACCGAGGTCTATCGCACCCGTCGCGAGCGCCGCCGGCGCGACACGGCGGAACAACGACAGGAGAAAACGGCATGAGCAACCCGCCCACCGGCCGGCTCTTCCCGATCGCCGACGGCCACGATCTCGTCCTCAGCCGTACGTTCCGGGCACCCATCGAGGACGTGTGGGCCAGCGTGACCGAACCCGACCGCACCGCTCGGTGGTTCGGAGCGTGGGAAGGCGACGCCGCTCCCGGTCGCATGATCAAACTGCAGATGGCCTACGAGGATCAGTCACCGTGGTTCGACGTACGGATCGACGCGTGCGACCCACCCCGCCGACTGGCCGTGTCGACGACCGACGAGTCCGGCAACTGGCGGATCGAGCTGAGGCTGTCGCAGACCGATGGTCACACCCAACTCCAGCTCGTGCACCACCTCGACAACACCGACCAGGTCGGCGAGATGGGTCCCGGCTGGGAGTACTACCTGGACATGCTGGTGGCCGCCCGAGACGGCTCCCCCACACCGAGCTTCGACGACTACTACCCGGCGATGAAGCCCTACTACTCCTCGCTGCCGGCCGAGGTCGACCCAGCGTGACCTCGCGGCGCTGCTAGTGGGTAGCGCCCTCACGCCGACCCGAGGGCGACCATCTCGCCCGCTGATTTCAGGCGAAGATGGCCTTCACCGAGTTCCAGAGCACGCCCCGGTTCTCCCGGCCGGGATACAGCGCCAGCACGGAGTCGTACAACTCCTGGTAGTTCGCCGCCTCTTCCCGCGTGGCGGCGAAGTCCTCGATGTAGCGGCGGGTGCGGCCGATGTCGTCGGGACTGTGCGGGTCGCCGTCGCGCTTGTGCCCGGAGACGACCGCGGTCGGGCGAAGCCCGTCGAGCGTGTCCAGTGCGTCGAGCCACCGCCGGCTGCCGTCGCCCGTGGATTCGGCCATATAAAGATGTACGTCGCCGTAGACGGCGTCGCCGGCCACCACCAGTCCGATGGAGGGCACGTACAGCGAACTGGTGCTGTCGGTGTCGGTATGGCCCAGCTCAATGGCCTGCAGTTGCTCGCCTTCGAGTTCCAGTCGCCCGTCGGCGAGCGGCTCGACGCTGAACCGCTGGTCGCAGAGTTGACCGGGGAAACGGGGCTTCCAGTAGCCGTCGAGCCACTGAGGGCTCCACTGGGCGGGTATCTGCTCGGCTACGCCCGGCACCGCGACGACCCGGGCGGCGGGGAACCGCTCCAGCACCGCGGGAGCTCCGAAGAAGTGATCACCGTGGGCATGGGTGATGAAGATCGTGGTGACGTTCTTGCCGGTGGTGAGGATCCAATCGGTCAGGACCCTCGACTCGTCGATGGTCATCAGCGGATCCACCAGGACCGCGTCCCGCTCGCCGAAGATGAGCGTGGACGCGGTCGGCGACCACCGGCGGCGGTCCTCGCCCGGCGGGAGATCATCGGAGACGGCGACCTTGGCCGGCGCCACGTGGACCGAATAGCTCAGCATGCCGTTTCCACCCCTCTTCGGTACGAGATCCCCGCGATGCCGGGGAGACACGGGGTTCAGCCGGTCGCCCGCGGTCACGATGTCGACGAGTCAGCTGGGGTACCCACTTCTGCGCGAGATTCCCGGCATGGGCCACGAGGGTTTGATGCGAGGTCATACGGCCAGCTGAGGCCCTTGTCGGCCTGGTTCGGCTCGCGTGGTTGCTGTACTTCGCTGCTGTACTGCTGGTCTCAGACGAGGCGCTGGATGCGGACCTTCGGTTGCTCGTTTCTCAGGTGGCCGTGCTTGTGCTGGCGGACCTGCTCGTTCCACACCTCCTGGCCGTAGTCCGGGTTCGGCGGGATCCACTTGTGGGAGCCGTCGCTGTAGTGGAACTTCTCGTCACCGGGCCGCAGGATGCTCATCGGATCCATCCGACGAACCGGTGATGCAGGTGGCCGGCGGGGACGTGGGCCAGGTCCTGGCTGGCGTCGACGAGCTGGGCGGCCAGGTAGAGGGCCAGCGACACCGGGGCGCTGTCGTACTCCGCCCGCAGCTCTCGCCGCCGGGTCTGACAGGGCCACTCCCCCGCACAGCCGCCGCACGTCCAGGCCGGCTTGACCGGGTGGTGGGTGGTCATCGCGGGCTGTCCTGGCTGGGCCAGTGGCCGCGGTTGATCGGGATGCAGTGAAGGCTGCGGCACGGCAGGCTCGCGCCGCATCGGCAGACGCGCCGCCAGCGCCGCCAGGACCATACGGGCCGATGCCTACGGGCGAGAGTCAGCGCGGTGGCCAAGAGGTATTCGTCGTACGAGACGCGCCGCACGTGCCCCTCCCTCGTCGATCACGAGGGCGAGCTCCTCCCCCGTGGCTGAGAGGGACGCGGCGGCCAGGCGAGACCCGCACCGCCCGCCGCATCCCGTGAGCAAGAAGCTACGGTCGGTTGCGGAGCGGAATGGGTATGGTTCGTACCCCTAGATCACGAGAGCAGCCCGACCTTCACGGCGAGGTCACGGGCGTCGTCACGGGTGGAACGCGGGCCATCGAGCAGGTCCAGGGTGATCTGACGGGCGTACCCGTTGAAGCGGATCGTCTCCGGGGCCGACTCGTACGCCCGCCGGAGGGTCACCACGGCCGCTTCCTGGTCGTTCTTGCCGTAGTGCGCCCGCGCCACCTCGATAAGATGGCGCGCCCCGCGCGGCCTCGACGGGATCGCTGCCGAATCGTGGCGGCGCGCCTGCCGCACCGCCTCACCTGACTTCTGCAACTCCACCGCCACGGTCACAGCATGAGCGCCCATGATGACTCGGGAGAACGATGTCTGCGGTTGATAGAAGCCCTGCGGCAGGCGCTGCGCCATCCGGTCCGCGCGGTCCCAGTACCGCCAGGCCCGGCCTTCCTCGCCAGCACGAGCGGCGGTGTAGGCGACCTCGAAGTTCAGCGCGCCCCAGAGCGCCAAGAGGTTCGCGTTCCCGTCGGCCATCCTCGGCTCAAGAGCCGAGAGCACGTCAAGAGTCACGGCCGTAGCGGTATCCCAGTCCCCGGCATCCCGATGCACCTGGCACAGGAACCATCCCGCGCATGCCACCGCCTCCGGATCACCAGACTCCTGCGCCGCCACCATCGCCCGGTCCGCAACCCGCCACAACAGCTCGGCGGCAGGTTGGTAGGCAAGGAACATCTGCGTCAGCCCGAGCGCCTCCGCCAACAGGGCCTGCGCCTGCCGGCGCTCGTCACCCTCGTATGCCAACGCGGCGCGCTGCACGTCGCGCAGCAACCCCGGCAACAAGCCACCCAACACCGTACGGTGATCGGACGCCTGATGGCGCGCCCGCCATGCCACCGCAAGCCGCTCCCTCAGGCTCGTCAACGACTCGACAGAAACCTCGTCGGAGAATACGAATCGGTTCACTGCGTCCCGGACGGACGCCAACGCTGGATGCTCCGGCCCGTTGACCACAGCAGACCGGGCGCCCAACTCGCCGGCCAGGGCAGAGACCTCAACCTTGAGGGCACGCGCGATGCGATCCAGCATGTGAATGCGCGGCGGCAGGATCCGATCGGTCTCCACCGCCTTGACCCACTCAGCGCTACGGCCAACCAACCCACCAAGCACCGCCCGAGTCTTCCCGGACCGCTCCCGGTAGACCTTCAACCGCTGCCCGAAAGTCAGTTCCGGCAAAGGTTCCATCCCGAACCTCCTCGTCGCACGGGCTGCACCATCGGCACCTAGGGCCGCCGTCCCACCAACGCTACCGAGCAGCCCGCACCCTCATAACCCCTCACACATAGCCCGTCCGCAATCCAAAGCCGAGACAGGCGCTCTCCTAGACTCCTCGCTTGTAAGTTCTGGGCGCCGTCCGGTGGAGTCCGTCCGCATCCCCGACCTCGGGCGGCTGTCCCCGCCCGGCCGCCAGTGGCTGCCCGCGTCCCGGCCCGTTGCTGTCAGCGTTGCTGTCGAGAGCATCGGGGCCATCACCGCTTAGTGCTGGTCGGCCATCGGCGCTTGCTGCCCGAAGAACTCGCGGAGGAGCCGGCAGAGGGTCGAGATGGCCCGCTTGTGGTCGTCATCGCTGACAAGGCGGTCCTCGGTGGCATTGTCACCGAAGGTCTCCGCTAGCGCCAGAGACCAGAAGGCGAGGCTGCTGCCACGGTGGCGGGCGGTCATCCACTCCTGGAACACCGCCAGCTCGCCCCGGCCACGCGCAAGGTCAAATCCGGTCAGCGCCGAGAACGCTCGGTCGTACCTTGGCCGCCCGACGTACAGACCCAGCCTGTGATCCACATGCCAAAGGAACTCTTCCCAGCCCACCGAGGCATTGTCTCTGACCATGACCGCTTCGGTGTGAACGCAGATGCGGGACATCGTTGGGTGTCATCCGTCGCCGTCTTGGGCTGCAGGGCAAGCCTCATCTGCTGCTCAATGCCGTCTTCTACTGGCGGTTGCTGAGCGTTTCGATACCTCCTCGCTGCCTCTCTGGCCCCGGCCTGGGTTATACGCAGCGAAGGAGTCAGGGACGGTTCTCCTCGTGCCCCGCCTCTAATTGGTCTGCTCGGTGGTGAAGTTCTGCAGCGATGGTGTTCCAGTCCGGGCCGAAGGCACGCAGGTCGTTGGCCGCCCAATGCAACAGCTCGGCATCCTCCGGCCGTTGGAGGCAGGCCAACCGGAACGCGAGGTTCCGCGCCCAGACAGGCAGACCCATCCAGTCCTCCTCCAGCATCACCTCCAGCATCGCCACGATCTCGTCAGCCGATGCGAAGGTCACCACCTCGACGAATGCGCTGGCAACCCTGGCGCTATGCCGCTGACTAAGCAACCTGGCCAACTCAAGCAGCGACATGCACTCCGGCGCGAAGGGCTCTGCGTCAGCGGGCTCCCTGAGACGATCCCTAGTAGCCCTGTCAAACAACGCCCGGAACCAACCCGTCGTCTTCACAACTTAGAAGCTAACCGCTCTCCACCTGACGACCGACCACGGCACCGACGCCCGGCGACGATCTGACGTAGGTGAGTTGAAGCGGAACTTAGGGCGGCTGTCCCGCAACCAGCGGGGACGGCGGGCAGCGCCTGCTCGCACGGCATCTCAGGCTGCCATCGTCCAGGGTTACTTGACGTCGTTTCACGGTGTCTTGTGCCCATGTGTGCCTCAGAGCGCCGTCAGCCGGGCGGAGGGCTGAGAGCATCCTCGTCGTGATATCTCTACCTCAGCCCGACGACCTCACGTCTCTGGTTCTCCGTACGGACTTCACCGACGACGCTGCGTGGGAGGCCCTGAAGGCGGCCTTGCACGCCTGGGAGGGCCACGACAGCGCAACCTTCGTTAACGACCCGAACTACGCGAACCTCAGCGTCCAAGAGCTAGTCGACGCGGAAGACGCTGCGAGCCACGAAGATAAGCTGATCTACCTCTTCCTCGCCGATGCGACCACGATGACCGATGTCGAACGCCCGCTGCTCGCCGTCGATCTGGCCCATGAACCCGGCCGCACCTTCCGGGTGCCGCCCCGCTGGTTCGCGGACGTCTCGGCCAATTTCACCATCGCGAACCTGGACTTTGACGAGTTCGCTGACGCCGCCGACAACTCCGGCACGTACCGGGGCCTCGACGGGGACTAACGCGCTGGTCTGGGCCTCCGCCGGAAGGAGGTAACTGGAATTGAAGCTGCACTGTCAGCTTGGGAATCGGATTGATCACGCCGGTGAGCGGTCGCGCCGCCTGGATCATCCCGCGCCGCCTGGTTGTAGCCTCGCCCGTTATGAGTTGGCTGCCTGAGGACTTCGTCCACCCCGTCTACGTGCCCGTGCCGAACACCGCGCTTCACCTGCGGCCTATCCGGGAGGCGGACACCGCGATCGACTACCCCGCCGTGATGGGCTCCCGAGAGCGCTTGTGGGAGGTCTTCGGCCCGGCCTGGGGTTGGCCCCTGGAGACGATGACCTATGAAGAGGACCGCATCGACTTGCTGCGGCACGAGAAAGAGATAGCCGCGCACCAGTCGTTCAACTACGCGCTGCTGGACGAGGAGGAGACGGCCATCTTTGGCTGCGTCTACATCGACCCGCCTGAGCGCACCGGCTCGGACGGAGAGATCTCCTGGTGGGTGGTGGACGACCTCGTCGGCGGCGAGGTGGAGCGCGCGCTCGACGCGCTGGTGCCGCAATGGATCGCCGCCGACTGGCCCTTTCAGCATCCCCGCTATCTGGGCCGCGACATCACCTGGCAGGACTGGCTCGCGCTGCCGCGCGCCTCGTGACACCGCGGCAGGCGGGATAGCTCCCCTTCCGCAACCACCCACGGACCGCGAGCTGCCGGCGGAGCCCCGGCCATCCTGAAGCCGGAGCACCCCCGCCGGAGGCGCCCTAACCGCCACCCCGCGACCGCCCCCAGCTCGCCGACGCAGCCGGCGTGCGCTCCCCTACGCCGCGAGTGCTCGTGGCCGCGCGGCCCGGCCGGATGCCGGCCCACCCTTCTCCGGTCAACGGTCTGTCGTGCTGCGGCGGCCCTCCGGGCTCCCCGCTATCCGCGCCAGCCGCCGGGCATCAGGAGCGACCGCCGCAGAGCGACAGCGACAGCGGCAGCGGCCGGCGCGCGCCCAGGCGGCGGCGCGTGCGGCCCGTCAAGGGCCGCCTTGATGGATGTACAGAAAGTCCTCCCACACCGGCCGTCACCTGGCTGTCCTCCGTCACCTGGCTTGTCCCGTCACGGCACATACTTGACAGTCGCGTCCCACCAGACGCTTGACATGATCGTCGCGCCTCGTTTACGCCGATCCATCGGGCCGGTACCAGCTCTGGCGCTCCATCCACGCCTGGTGAGCGGCCTTGATCGCCGAAGCGCCTCCGCTGCTTTCGCGCTCTGCCAGGAAGCGATCCAACAGCCTGAACAGGGTGTCGCTTGCGGCACGGTTCTGAACGTCATCGAGCGGCAGGAGCGGGGAGTACTCCTCGGGAGTAGCGAGCCGTCTGGCGAGTGCCTGCCACGTCAGGTTGTTACCGGCGTCAAATTGGATGACCAGCCACTCGCGCCACCCGTCTAACAGTCGAGCGTCAGCCATCCGGTAGCCCTGCAAGAACGCTGTGAACTGCCCAAACGAGCCGTCTAGCCCGAACATGCCCGGCCTCCGGTGAAGCTTGTCGAACAGCTCCCGATAGTCCATCGCCATCCTCCCGTGCCCTCCGAGCCCAACGACCACGCTCGGCCCGCCCATAGAACCTAGGTCAACCGTCGTGCATCAGTTGGGACGGATCCGTCAAGCATGTGGTGGGGCTAGACAGGCGGCAGACGAGCCCGTAACGGAGTGGATGACCGTAAGCCTGCCTGGCAGGGTGAACTGGTGCCGGATAGCGACCCCACCGAGGCGGAGTACCTCCGCCAGATAGAGCTGCTTGCCAATGACGTCGCCAATCGGGCGCTGGACGAGGGCTGGCTGAGCTTTGATCCCGATCATGACGATGCGACGCCTCTGCAGCGTGCCGTGAACGCGCTGGCACGCCAACTACGGCACCACCACTTCGAGGATGATGGCTGCGTTGACCCGGACACCCCGCTTGTCGGCCTAGCCGGGGCCCTGCTGGTTCGTCCCACGACCGCCCTGAGCAAGCAGGAGTACGTCGACATCTGCGAGCGGCTGGGCGTTGAGGCACGGCCTCAAGGGTGGGCGCTGTGGCACACCTGGGACCAGAAGGGCCGACGAATCACCATGGTCACGACCAGGATCAGCACCACTAAGGGAATGCTGCTCGTCTGGTCGAGAGGCCACCACATGGTGCCGGCCAAACCGCCACGTGCCGCAGTGGCAGCCACCGTCAGGGGCTGGCTTGGACCGGCGGTCCGATCTCCCGGATACGTGGCCGAGACGGGAGTAATGGAAGCGGCCGTCGCCGCTTCCGTGCCACTGTGTTCGACGGGTGGGTCTACGCCGGCCCCGTCGAGCGACAGAGACGAGGGCGCCCACCGGGATGTTTCACCACGTCCCGAGACTGATCTGTAACGCAGGTCCTAGACTCGGCACGGCCGCCAGCCTGCCGTCCCGCCGCAGCCTCGGAGGCGACGGCGGATTGACCTGTCGGTACCCGGTGCCACTCTGGCGATCGTCGAGCACGCCAACGCGGCCTTCCTACCGGGTCGCTGGACTCGACATCGGAGATGCCGAGCGGCCTTCCTGCCGCTGATGTGGACCACATCCCGCCGGCTCTCAATCTCGCCGGCCAGCGCGCCGGTCTCCCGAATCCGCTGAGCGGCCCAGCACGGCCTTTCCCGCAGCGTCCCACCAGATGCTTGCCATACTCAATCTGGGCAGCATTTGTCGGCGGGTGACCTTAAGCCTCCAGCGGCTCCCAGCGCTTGATGACAACTGGGTCAGCATGCGGGCCAGGCCATACCTGCAGTCGAAGTCGCTCCGTGGTCGCCGGATCATCGTCGGAATCGATGCCGGCACGGTCTGCTTCGGCCAGGTTGCTCCTCGCGGCTCGTACACGAACCAGTCCCGCCGCTACCCCGAACCGCGCTGCCTCCGGCTCGTAGTCGGTGCAGCCCATGACGACGAGTCGGCCCGAGCGAACTTGCAGGCTTCCCTCCACGACATGGTCGAACTCCGCGCTGTCGTCTTCTGGCGCTGCCTCCAACATCTCCACGGTCACGGCCACGTTGACGTTGACGGTGGTGCCGACCGCCATGGCGTCCGTGTCGACGGCAAGGTGGTCGAGCACAGCCTCTTCCGTCCAGGCATCCCCAAGATCGGTCATGGACCCGTCATCGAACAGGTGGATCTGGCAGTAGCCCGCGAAGAGCTCCAGCTCCGTCGAGATCAAGGCACCCTCCCAGTCTTCGTGCCCTGCGAAGTTTCGCCGCAGACGAAGGCTGGCTGTCAAGCATCTGGTGGGACTAGACAGCCGGCTGCCGGCTGCCGGCTGCCGAATCTTAGGACCTATGTAATAGGGCGCTACGCTACGCACGATCTTGTAGCGCTCGCCGATTGCAACGGTGGCTGTCCTCGGACGAGAGGGGCGAGGTGGGCACGTTCGGAACCGGTCCGTTCAGCAGCGACGGCGCCCTGGACTTCCTTGAAGAACTCGCCGAAAGCCGCTGGAGCAGCACCTCGACGCGCTCCAGCACATGTTCACCTACGTCCTGGCCAACCGCGGCCTTCTCTGGCGGGAGTTCTTCCCTGACGAGGTAGTCGCGGCGGCGGCACTCGTAGCCGCCGCCCTTCCCGGCGGGGAGCACCTACAACGTCACCTGGCGGAACTGTCGGACGGGGCAGGCATGCCACCGCTGCCCACGTCGGCGTCGGGTCTGGCTGCGCCCGCGCTGGAGGCGTTGCTCTTCGTCGCCGGCCCCGGGGGGCCGTGGCATCAGGGGTGGACTGCCGAAGCGGACAGACTCGACGCACAACGGACCACCGACGGCCTCGTTGCCATCCTTCGTGCAGCGATCTAGCCGGACGTGTCACCCGCGTCCCGAGACTGGTCTGTCACGCAGGACTTGAGCCCCGACACAGCTGCCCGACGGCGGCCCCGATTCGACATTGGCCTGGTTACGGTACCGGCCCGCTCTCGCCGCCGGCCGCGACGCCCAAGCCCTGCACCGCGCCGCCACGCAGGAATTCTTCGGCCGGCTGGAGCACACCAGTCCCGCTGGCGGCTGCTCCCGCCCGATCCGCCTCACGAGCACTACCGCCGCCGTCGACCGTGACACTGGCCGGGTCCTGAGCGAGCAGCACGCCGACGAGCTGCGCGGCCGCCGAGAGCTGATCGAGCGATACGCCGTTACCGAGCCCGTGATCGACCGCGCCATGCAGGTGCTACGGATCAAGGGCATGAATGAGGCCCTGCCAGGCGTAGGCGTCTTCGTGAGTAGCCCCTCCTTCAGTCAGCAGTCACGGGACCCGCTTGCCAGTAGCGTCCCACCAGACGCTTGAACATGATCAGGTTCAGCTGGGGCGGTAGCTTGCTGCGCGTGAGCTATGACATGTTCATCCTGCGGTTCGAACGCGGCGAGCCGGCGTCAATGCCGGGAAGCGCGTTCCGGGCAGCGTTCCAGCCGTACATCGACCGGACAGAGCCGGAGTTCGACTACTGGCATGTCACTGCGCCGGACGGTGGCGATGCGAGCCTCTACGCCGCGCTCACCGACGATGTGCTCCACGGATTCTTGATCAACCGGTTCTCCAACGGCATGGTCCTCGACATGCTCGTCACGTTCATGGGCCTGGCCGACGCCGTCGTCGTGCCGCCGGATTGCCCAGCAATGCTGACCAATGAAGGGCAGCGCGAACACCTTCCCGAGGATCTTCGCACCAACGCCGTCGTTGTGCAGCGCGGAGCGGACATAGAGGCCGTCCTCAGCGGGTCCTAGACCGTTGACCGCAACCTGGGACGGATCTGTCAAGCATCCGGTGGGAGTAGACACGCAGACGGCCGGGCGTCGCCTGGAAGGATGCGCGGCATGGACCGTTTCGAGGGCCGCTGTTGGCTGGACTGGTGGGCGAACTCCTCCACCCTGCTCGGCAGCATCGAGGTGTCCGTCGTGATTGCCACGGCCGGCGCCGGTTGGGATGCGCGTGGTCGCCTCGTCAGCAAAGACGACGAGGACCGCGACGGCTTCGCATTCCTGTGCGATCTCGATCCCGTCTTCATGCTGCGTTCCGAGGACGGGAGCACTGTCGATGTAACCGTGCACCCCACCGACGAATATCGGCGCTTCGCGCTCACCGAGTACAGCGGGTCGGTCGCACGCTTGGTCGAGCATTACATCGCTCTCTAGACACGCGGCCTTCCTGCCGTTGGTGCGGACCAAGTCCTGCCAACTCTCGATCGCACCGGCTGCTGTGCTGGTCTCCCGAATCCGCTGAGCAGCCCGGCACGGCCTTCCGGCCGTCCACGATGGCCCAGATTCGCACCCGCCCACGGGTGGGGCGACCTGCGGCAACTGGCGGCACAGGTAACGCCGGTTGCTCCGTCAGCGGTCGCCAGCGTTGACGGCGGGCAGGTCGAGGTAGGCCAGCAGCCGCATAACACCGGCGAGGTGCTGCAGGTCGTGCCAGAGCACCGGCAGGTCGTCCGCCGGACGGCCCAGCAGCGCAAGCAGCTCGGCCACATCATCACTGCCCTGCCCGACGTCGATCCCCGACGCCGGGTCATCCGCCAGCTCGAACGCGGACTGCAGGTCGACGTTCCAGTAGTAGTCGACACCGACGCCCGACAGATCGATCTCCGCGCCGAATCGCTCCTCAACCGCGGTCAGCAGCACTCCGCACACCCGGCGAAGGTCCTGGACCCTCAGCATGTCCGTCACGGCCGCCGTCCTCCCGACAATGCACCCGCACATCGATCTCGATTGCTGTACGGACGGCAAAAAGGCCATCCCCGATCGGGAATGGCCTTTTACCTGCGTGGGCGATACTGGGATCGAACCAGTGACCTCTTCGGTGTGAACGAAGCGCTCTCCCGCTGAGCTAATCGCCCTCAGCGCGCATGACTGTACCTGATCCGCTGCCTCGTCCGCGAATCCGGGGTCAGTTCGTGGCGAGGTAGTGCATGACGCGGGCGATCACGTCGATGCCGAGGCTGTACTTCAGGGAGAGCCAGAGCACCACCGCCACGAAGACGAGGCCGACCAGGCCGAGCAGGAAGCGCACGCCGAGTGACTGTCGCGTCACCCACCTGGTCCAGCCCTGCACGTGCCGGCGGGTGAAGGCGAGCAGCCTTCGGGCCCAGTGGTACTCGATGGCCCAGATGCCGAGGCCGGCGATCACCAGCAGCCAGCCCGGCCCGGGCAGCGGGATGAGGGCGATGCCGACGGTGACCACGAGCGCGCCCGCGATCGTGATGAGGATCTTGAGGGTGATCCGGCCGGTGGGATTGGCGCGGATCAGTTCGAGGCTGATCGAGGCCCGCCTACGCCAGCGGGGGCGCTTCCGGTCCGCGAGGGCGACGGTCCCCTCGGCGGGCTCCGGCGCCCCTCCACCGGAGTCTCGCCGACCGGTCCGGTCGTGCTGATCCATCGGCACTGCATACCCCCGCTTTTTGGCTCTTCGGACCGCGACTTTCGGTGGGCGAGGCGCCGCGATCGGATCCACTGAGGATCGGTTCGTGACCATTTCACCCCCTAGTGTCGCTCGGGACCGTCACCCCTTCCGACGACTGGACGTTACCGGAGTAAGTCGACGACTGAGCCACCCGACGCCGAGCGGGACCACGCACTGGGCGGAACCGGAAATCCTACATGAATTTTCACATTCAGGAGGCCTTTCCGAACCGCTTCCCACCACTGGGTGAAGTCAGCGTATGGCGGAGCGTAGCCAGGAGTAGCACCTGAGTATGGGAAAAGCGGGACACGCGCGTTCCGCAGCGGTGCCGGGGGGAGAACGTCCATGAGTGTCATCCGACCGACGACCGTAGAGGTCGAGACGTCGCTAAGGCTCGTCGCGCCTGACGCCACCGCCTTGCCGGTGCGTGCCAGCTTGCGTTACGACCCTGCTGACCCGTATGCGGTCCATGTCCTGTTCCATGCCGAGTCGGCCGGTGGCGAGGCGGTGAGCTGGTCCTTCGCCCGCGAACTGCTGGTCACCGGGCTCGACGAGCCGGCTGGGATCGGGGACGTCCGGGTGTGGCCGTGGGCCACTCCGCGCGGCGACTTCGTCGCGCTCGCGCTGTCGTCACCCGACGGCAACGCTCTCTTCGAGGTGCCGCGGAGCGTCCTGGTGCGCTTCCTGCGGCGGACGTACGTCGTCGTCCCGCGAGGCCGCGAGGCCGAACACCTGGACGTCGACACGGCGGTGACCCGGCTGCTCGCCGGCCGCTGACCGCCACACCGGGTAACACCGGCCATCCGGCCACAGGGGCCGCGCGGATCTGCCGAGTCCGCGCGGCTCCGGCACGCCCAGGTGTACGCCGACCGTCCCACCACCCCCGGGGCCGGTCGGCGTTCAGCCGTGGGTGGTGATGCCCCCGTCGACCGGAATGACCGCTCCGGTGAGGTATGCCCCGGCTCGTGACGAGAGGTAGATGGCCGTGCCGGCCATGTCCTCCGGCCGCCCGATCCTCCCCAGCGGCACCTGCCCCTCGATGGCGGCCCGGGACGCCGGATCGTCGAGCGCGAACGCCATCATCTTGCTCTCGAAAGGGCCGGGCGCGATCGCGTTGACGGTGATCTGCTCACCGGCAAGCTGGTGGGCGAGGCTGCGGGTGAGCATGTGCACGGCCGCCTTCGTCGCCGAGTAGGCGTACACCTCCATCGACGGCACCCGGATGCCGTCGATCGAGCCGATGTTGATCACGCGGGCCGGGTCGTCCGCACGGGCCGCGGCACGCAGGGCCGGCAGCAGCGCGTTGGTGAGCCGGAACACCGCCTTGACGTTCACCGCCCAGAGCTTGTCGAACGCGCTCTCCGGGTACGCCTCCAGCGGCGCGCCCCAGGTCGCGCCCGCGTTGTTGACCAGCACGTCGAGCCGGTCGTACCGCTGCCGGATCGTGGCGGCGAGCCCTTCGGCGCCGGCGTCGCTGGAGAGGTCGGCGGGGATCGCCTCGCAGCTCCCCTCGGCCGAGAGCTTCTCGGCGACGGCGGCGCAGACGTCCGCCTTGCGCGACGAGATGATCACGTGGGCGCCGGCCTGGACGAAGCCCTGGGCGATCATCAGACCGATGCCCCGGGATCCCCCGGTGACCAGGACCGTCTTGCCTTCGACCGAGAACAGCTCCGTCATGCCCATCCCCTCGCGAGTGACCGGTTCGTCGCCGGCCGACCCGCCCGGCGACGGCCGGTCGGGTGGCGACGTGGCGCTGCCGTCGCAACCCCACCGGCACTACCGCCGGGTAACGTAGCCCGGCCCGGCGGACCGGGACAAGAGCCCGCCGCCCCGAGCCCACCCGCGCCGCTCCGGTGCTACGACGGCCGAGGCGGGGCGAGGGGTGCGACTACCTGCGACGCGGGCTAACGTCGGTTCCGATGGTCTTCTCCGGTCAGTACCCCCCGGCAACGGTCGCCACGAGCCTCACCGTCGCCACCGAGATCGACACCCTCGCGCTGGCCGGTCTGGCCGGCGATCCGGGCTGGCGCCGACCGGTGCTCGTCGACCGCGACCTGCTGGTGCTGGCCACCGGCGGGCACGGCGACATCGAGCTGGACTTCGAGTCGCTGCCCTGCCGCCCCGGCACCCTGCTGCGGGTGCGCGCCGGGCAGGTGCTGCGCTGCCCCTGCCCGCAGCTCGACGCCACAGTGGTGCGCTGGGACGCCAACGCCCTGCGGGGGCTCGACGTCGACCCGGACGCCGTACCGACCTGGTGGCAGCTCGCCGGTGAGGACGAGGACGCGGTGATCAGCGAGGTGAGTCAGCTCGCTGTGGACTCCGTCCGGCACCGGACGATTCCCGCCGCGCGTGGGCTGCTGCGTCACCAGCTCGCCGTGCTGCTGCTGCGGCTCACGTTGGCCGGCGTCACCGGGTCGACGTCCCGCCCCGAGGAGGACACCTTCCGTCGCCTCTGCCGGGAGGTCGAACGCGGTTACCGGCACACCCGCCGCGTCGAGGACTACGCCGCCCGGTTGGGCTGCTCGGTGCGTACGCTCACCCGGGCCTGCCTGGCGGTGACCGGGCGCAGCGCCAAGCAGCTGATCGACGAGCGGGTGGCGTTGCAGGCCAGCCGGCTGCTCGCGGCGACCGACGAACCGATCGCGCGGATCGGCCGGGGGCTCGGCTTCACCGAACCGACGAACTTCGGGCGGTTCTTCACCCGCGAGACGGGGCAGAGCCCCGGCGCGTTCCGGGCCGCCCGCGAGCAGCCCCTGCCGGACGGGGCTGTTCGGCCCCGTCCGGTCACCGCGCCGCGCCGGGTCCACCCACAGCCGTCCGCTCCGCCGCGCTGAGCCGGTCGCGCCCCGCGCCGACCTTGTCGACTCCAAACTGGACCGGAAGGGCGTTTCCCGAACCGCCGGTGCGGGCATCTTCCACGCCGACGGCAGGTACGGCGGGGAAGGGAGCCCGGCGATGGGTGTGATGTTCCGTAAGCGGCAGAAGATCGGACCGCTGATCCTCAACTTCACCGAGAACGGCTTCTCCTCGTGGAGTGTGAAGATCGGCCGGTGGTCCTGGAATTCGCGAGCCCGCGCGCACCGGGTCGACCTTCCCGGTCCGCTCTCCTGGAAGCAGGACAAGTCCCGGCGCTGATCCGGTGAGGACGGGGCGGGGTGCCGGCGGGAACGCCGGCACCCCGCCCCTTTCGTCGGATCGGTTTCCCCGGAACCGGCCGGCTTGTCGGTGCTGATCAGGCAGGTGCTCCGGCCGAAGGGCTGATGGTCACGTCGCCGCCGAGCCGCCCCTGCGCCGGATCGCGGGTGACCACGCCCGCCGCGAGCAGGTCGGTGAGCACCCGCTGCGCGTCCGACGAACGGTGGACGGTGGCGAGCAGGGCGTGGCGACGCAGCTCGGTCACCGTACGCGGGCCGGTGCGGGCCAGCTCGGCGAGCAGCTCCCGGCCGAGCGGGTCGAGGTCCGGGTCGCCGGCGACGTCGTGCAGCCGCCCGCCCGGGTCGCCCAGCCGTACGCCGGCGACGTCGGCGGCCGTCCAGAGCGCCTCCTTGAACGCCTCCAGGCTCCGGTCCGAACCGGTGCCGAAGGTGACCGACTCGGTCGGGCCGTCGGCGGCGGCCAGCTCTACCTGGGTCACCAGCGGGAAGCCCACCGCGTCCAGCTCGACGCGGGCGGCTCGGCCGGCGCGGAGCAGGACCTCGGCGGGCCGGCCGCCGGCCGCCGCGCGCAACACGGCGGCGTCAGGACCTGCCGCGTCGCCCGCGTCCAGGAAGGAGAAGAGTGGGGCGCCCGCGGCGCCGGCCGCCTTCAACGCGACCGGCAGCCGGCTCGGGTCACCCGGCACGACGTGGACGGCGACGTCGGCCGGCAGGCCGGCCTCGATCGGGCCGAGCCGGGCCGGCAGGTCCGCCGCCGCATCGGCGAGCACCAGCACGGTCAGCCGGAGCCCGCGCAGCCGGTCCGCCTGCCCGGCGACGAGTCGCAGCGCCGCCTCGGCGGAGTCGACGTCGCGTCGCGCGTACGCCAGGGCCACGGTGGCCCGCCGGGAACGCTGCCGGGCCGCCGGCAGCCAGCTCTCCAGCTGGCGGACTAGCAGCTCTCGCAGGGCGGTGGTGGTCGGATCACTCGGCATCCTGACGTTCTACCGCACCCGCCGGTCAGGCGGGCACGGAGATGCCCACCCCGCCCCGGGTCTGGCCGCCGTAGCGCTGCCGCTCGCGGTCGAGGTCGAGGCGGCCGATCCGCTTCCGCGCCGACAGGGCGGCGTCGTCGAGCAGGTCGGCCGGGATCAGCCAGACCACCTCGAACTCCAGCCCGTCCGGGTCCTGCCCGTAGAGGCTCTTGGTGGTGCCGTGGTCGGAGGTGCCGACCAGCGCACCGGCCGCGGCGAGCCGCTCGGCGGTGGCCGCCAGCTCGTCGAGGGTGTCGACCTCCCAGGCCAGGTGGTAGAGGCCGACGGTGCCCCGCCCGGCGGTCGAGCGGCCGGCGGCGGCGCCGATCTCGAAGAGGCCGAGGTCGTGGTCGTTGGTGGAGTCGGGCGCCTGAAGGAAGGTGGCGCCGCGGAAGCCGTCCGGGGTCATCTCGACCGGACGGAAGCCCAGCACGTCACGGTAGAAGGCGACGCTGCGGGCGAGGTCACTGACGTAGAGGACCGCGTGGTTGAGCCGGTGGATTCCCATGGCCCCAACGGTAGCCCGATTTAGTTGAGCGTTCAACTATCGGGGTTATGATGGTTCTCATGACGCGGTGGCTGAACCCGGACGAGCAACACACCTGGCGCGCCTTCCTCACCGCCTCCCGTGGCGTGATGGACGCCCTCGACCGTGAGCTGCAACGGGACGCGGGCATGCCGCACGCGTACTACGAGATCCTCGTCCGCCTCTCCGAGGCGCCGCAGCGCCAGATGCGGATGAGCGACCTGGCCGAGACGACCGGCTCGTCGCGCAGCCGCCTCTCGCACGCCGTCGCCCGCCTGGAGGCCGCTGGCTGGGTACGCCGCGAGGACTGCCCCACGGACCGGCGCGGCCAGAACGCACACCTCACCGAGGCCGGCTTCGAGACGCTCGCCGCCGCCGCGCCCGGCCACGTCGAGGGCGTACGCCGGCACCTGTTCGACGTCCTCTCCCCCGCCCAGGTGGACCAGCTGCGCCGGATCAGCGAGACGATCGCCGCCCACCTGACCTAATCCAGACGCATCCACACCGGCGCGGGTCTTGTACTTACCGTTGTCGGATGAGCACGATGGGGCGTGCCCTCCGGCTTCGGCGACCTGACTGACCAGGCGCACCACCTGGTGTCCACCGGCGACCTGGTCGGCGCCCAACGGCTGCTCTCTGACGCGCTGAGCGACGCCGACCCGCGCCCGGCGAACGCCACCATCGAACTGGCCGAGGCGGCGAGCCTGCAGGCGCGGGTGCTCGTCGCCCTCGGCGAACCGCACTCCGCCCGAGGCTGGGCCGCGTTCGCGTACGCCGCGCACACCCGGCTGCACGGCCACTCCGACCCGCGTACGGTGGCCGCCGCCGCGACTCTGGCCGCGGTGCTGCACCGGGTGGGCAGCCACTCGCGAGCCGCCCGGCTCTACCAGGACGTGATCATCGAGCTGACCGCGCAGGACGGGCCGGAGTCCCTGCGGGTGCTCGCCGCCCACGCCGACCTGGCCACCGTCGAGTACGCCCGCGGGCAGTGCCGGACCGCGCGGGACCGCCTCCAGGACGCCTGGGAGCTGCACCGCGAGGTGTACGGCGACGGGCACCCCAGCGGCATCAAGATGCTCGCGCGGCTCGGCGCGATGCAGCGCGACTGCGGGCAGTTCGCCGAGGCCCACGACAACCTGGCCCTGGCCCGGGAGCTCTGCCGGCAGCACCTCCCCGCCGACGATCCGCTCGCCGCCCAGGTCGCGACACTGGCCCGAGCCCCCGCCAACCCCGAGCACAGCTGTCCGGAGGTGCCCGACGCGCCGGTGGTCCCCGCCGCCCGTACCCCGTCCTACGGGGAGGCCCCCGCGTACGCCCCGCCGGAGCCGGAGGGGCGGACCGTCCCCGTGCCACGCCAGCCGGTGGACGACCCGACCGCACCCGAGCAGCAGTGGTGGCCGCCGGACCACTCCGAGGATCCGGCCCCGGACCGTGGCACCGGGCCGTGGGGTGGGCCCGGGGGCGGCACTGGGACGCCGCCGTTCCACGACGACGGACCGCAGCGGGCGGGGTGGACGACTCCAGCCGGAGACGGAACACCGCACTTCGCCGGAGCGGGAACCGGCGGCTATCCGCCACCGACCGGCTACCCGCCACCGGCCGGTCACGCGCCACCGACCGGTGATGCGCCACCGGCCGACCACACGCCACCGACGGGTTATGCGCCGTCGGCCGGTCAGGCGCCACCGGTCGATGACGCCGTCGCGCCCGCCGGGAGCGCCGTGCCACCGGCGGTGATGGCGCTCGGCGGTGGGCAGGACGAGGCCGACGGTGTGCACCGGGTCCGGCGCGACGTCGAGCCGTACCGGCCGTCGCGGCTGCTGCCGGTGCCGGTGCACCGGACGCCCGCGCCCCCGGGACGGCGACTCGCCCCGCTCGTGGTGGCCGGAGTGGTCGTGGTGCTACTCGGTGCGGCGGCGGTGATCGCCGGAGTGTCCCGGGTCGGCGGCGGCGACGACCCACCCTCCGAGAGCGCCTCCGCCCCGGCCGGCACCACGACGACGGCCACGACGCAGAGCGGCGCGCCGAGCCCGACGGTGAGCGCCGTCGCTCCGGTCGGCGCACCCCCGACCGGGGTCAACCTGCGCGACAACCGGGACAACGTGGCGCTGCGCTGGACCTACCCGGCCGGCGGCGAGGGGCCGGTGGTCATCTCGGGCGGCCGGACCGGCCAGCCCAAGAGCGCCCTCACCGACCTGCCCGCCGGCACCACCGGCTTCATCGTCTACGGGCTCTCCCCCAGCAACGACTACTGCTTCACGGTGGCGGTCGTCTGGTCCACCGACACGGTCGCCGCCGCCGACGAGGTCTGCACCCAGCGCCGCTGACCCCGACCCCCCACCCCCACCCGCGCCCCCTCACCCCCCCACCCAAGATCCGCGCACTTTCACCGAAAGAGTGGCTGTTCCGGAGCGGATAGCCACTCTTTCCGTGAAAGTGCGGAGGGGTGCTGCGCGGGGGGCGGGAGGTTGGTCAGGGGGTGTCGGGGGGCAGGGGCGGGAGGCGCAGCGACACCCGTAGCCCGGGGTCGTCGGCGTTGGCGTCGGCGAGGGTTACGGTTCCGCCGGCTCGGCGCACCAGCTCGCGGACGATCGACAGGCCCAGCCCCGCCCCGCCGGCGTCGCGGGCCCGCGCGTCGTCCAGCCGGGTGAACCGGTCGAAGACCCGGTCCCGGTCCGCGACGGGAACGCCGGGTCCGTCGTCGGTCACCGTCACCAGGTGGTACGCGCCCTCCGGCGCGGCGGCCAGCACCACCCGGGCACGCGCGTGCCGAACGGCGTTCTCCACCAGGTTGGTCAAGATCCGGTGCAGCTCGTCCGCGTGCCCCACGGTCCACAGCGGCTCGTCCGGTGGCAGCACCCGGACCGGCGGCGACGGGTAGCGGGCGGCGACCGTGGCGAGCAGCTCACCCAACTCGACCGGGCCGACACCGTCGGGCCCGTCCGGGCCGCCGCCGGTGCTCCGGCGCGCCCCGGCTGCGCCGCCGGTGCTCCGGTCCGCCCCGGTCACGCCGCCGGGCGCATCCGGGCCGCCGGACTCGTCGAGCCGGGCCAGCAGCAACAGGTCGTTCACCAGCCGACCCAGCCGCTCGGTGTCGGCGAGCAGGTTGTCGGTCACCGCCGCCCAGTCCGTACGCTCGCCGAGCCGGCGCGCCACCTCCAGCTCGGTGCGGATGTTCGTGACCGGGCTGCGCAGCTCGTGGGCCGCGTCGGAGAGGAAGGCCCGCTGCCGCCGCCGGGCCGACTCCAGCCGGTCCAGCATGCCGTTGAGGGTGACCGCGAGCCGGTGCACCTCGTCGTGCGAGGCGGGCACCGGGAGCCGGTCCGGCCCGGCTCGTCCGGTGATCTCCTCTGCCCCGCGGCGCAGCGACTCCACCGGCCGCAGGGTCGCCCCGACCACCCGCCAGGCGACCACGGCGAGCGCCGCCACCAGCAGCGGGAAGCTGATCAGCAGGCTGGTGCCGACCACCTGGGTGCTGTGCCGTACGTCCGTCATCGACTTCGCCACCAGGACGGTGAGCGGGTCGGCGGCCGTGCCGGCGGGCACCGTCACGACCCGGACCGGGCCGACGAGCCCGGCCCGCTCCCCCGACATCGACAGGCGCTGCCGCTGGTGCGCTTCGAGGCGCTCCGGGCCGACCATCGGCACCAGGCGGTCGGCGTCGATCGACGCGGCGCGGACCCGCCCCTGACCGTCGATCACCTGGACCCGGAGTTGACCGCCGGCCACCGGCAGCGGATCGGGCAGCGCGTCCTCGGCGGCGAGCAGGGCGACCGCGTCGGCGGTACGGAACGCCTCGTTGTCGACGCTGCGCTGCAACACGAAGCCGAGGACGCCGAGCAGCACCACCCCGCCGAGGGCCAGCCCGACCGAGAGGCCGAAGACGCCGATCGCCATGAGCCGACCGCGCAGCCCGAGCGTGGACGGCCACGGACGCGGCAGCGCACTCACGTGGCGAGCCGGTAGCCGGCGCCGCGGACGGTCTCCAGCCGCTCCCGACCGATCTTGCGGCGTAGGTAGCCGACGTAGACCTCGACGGCGTTGGGTGCGGTCTCCACGCTGGCGTCCCAGACGTGGTCCAGCAACTCCGTCTTGGAGACCACCTCACCGGGGCGGCGCATCAGGTAGTCGAGCAGCGCGAACTCACGGGCGGTCAGCGCCACCTCCGCGCCGGAGCGGGTCACCCGCCGCCGCGCCGGGTCGAGCCGCAGATCGCCCACCGCCAGGACGGTCGGGCGTTCGGGCGCGCCCCGGCGCAGCAGCGCGCGCAGCCGGGCCAGCAGCACCACGTACGAGAAGGGCTTGGTGAGGTAGTCGTCGGCTCCGCAGTCGAGTCCGTCGGCCTGGTCGTACTCGCCGTCCTTGGCCGAGAGCATCAGCACCGGAAGCCAGTGCTCCTCGGCGCGCAGCCGACGAACCACCTCGTAACCGGAGAATCCCGGCAGCATCACGTCGAGGATCATGGCGTCGTAGCCGCCGCCCCGCGCCGCGTCCAGCCCGGCCGGGCCGGTCGACGTCACGTCAACCGCGAAGCCCTCCGCCTGCAGACCCCGCTGCAGCGAGGCGGCCAGCCGCGCCTCGTCCTCCACCACCAGCAGCCGCACGGGTCAAGGGTGCCACTCGGCCGCGACCGGCCGGCCGCGGCCGCAGCCGCGGCCGCCTCAGCGGACGACGTCGTAGACGAACTTCGTGACGCCGTTGGCGTACGTCTCCGACTCGAGCAGCTTGAGCATCTGCTTGGGCTTGTCGGTGCCGCTGAACATCCGCTTCCCGGCGCCGAGCAGCAGCGGGTAGACCAGCAGGTGGTAGCGGTCGATCAGCCCGGCGTCGGAGAGGTTGCGGGCGAGGGAGGCGCTGCCGTGGATGATGATCGGGCCGCCGTCGGTCTCCTTGAGCTTCGCGACGTCGTCGAGCGAACGCAGGATCGTGATGTCACCCCAGTTGTCGACGAGGGCGTCCTCGCCGAGGGTCGTCGAGACGACGTACTTCGGCAGGTCCTTGAGGGCGGCGAAGTCCTCCATGTCCGGCCAGACCGGCGAGAAGATTTCGTAGCTGGCCCGGCCGAACATCAGCGCGGTCGCCTCCTCGGTCTCCCGGCCCTTGATCTCGTACGCCTCGGGGAGGAACTCGATGTCCTTGAAGGTCCAGCCGCCGCTGCGGTGGTTCTCCGATTCGCTGCCGCCGCCGGGAGAGTCGACGACGCCGTCGAGCGAGACGAAGGCGGTGTAGATCAGCGTGCGCATCCTCGATGTCCTATCCGTTGTCCGATTGGCTGTGCTCAGTCTGTAGTGGTGCGTCGCGCCCGGCCACGATTAGGCTCAGCCCTAATCGGGGGAGGCACCTGCGTGATCCAGCTGCACTTCACGGCCGCCGACCTGACCCGCGTACGCTTCGCCGCGTCACCGCTCACGGAGACCGTCGCCAGCCTACGTGCGCTGGCGGCCGGTAGTCGGGGACGACACCTGCACGGGCCCTGGATCGACCGCTTCGCCGATCGGGCGGGCCGGCTGCGCGAACGCGACCTCGACCTGCTGTGCGCGCTGGTACGCCCGCAGGGCTACATTCCCGACTTCCTGCTGCTGCCGCCCGGCCGCCGGTCGTCGACCTTCGCGGACGCGCTCGCACAGCTCGCCGACGCCGATCCGGCGGTCGTGGCGCAGGAGTTGGCGCACCTGGCCACCCACCGGGTCGCTCAGCAGGGCGCCGACCGCGAGGCGCGGCAAGCCCTGCTCCAGGCGCTGGTGCGTCGGCGCGACGCGGGCCTCGGCCCCGTCACCGAGGCGATCGAGGCGTACCACCGGGTCGCGATCGCCCCGGACTGGCCGCGCATCGACGCGCTGCTCAACGACGACATCGCCTACCGGCTCGACGCCCTCGCCGACGGTGGCGTCGACCGGATGATGAGCAACCTGCACCCGTCGGTGACGTTCGCCGACCAGACGCTGCGGATCGCCAAGTACTACGACGGGCACGCGGACTGCGACGGGCGCGGCCTGATCCTCGTACCGTGCGCCTTCGCCTGGCCGGACGTCCTGGTGCGCACCGCGCAGCCCGAGTCGCCCAGCGTCTCCTACTCCCCGCGCGGCCTCGGCCGCCTCTGGGAGAAGCGCGCCGAGCAGGCCGGCTCGGCGCTCGCCGGCGTCCTCGGGCAGACCCGCGCCGCCCTGCTGGCCCAGCTCGACCTGCCGATGTCGACCAGCCAGGCCGCCACCCAGATGGCGCTCTCCGCCCCGACGCTCAGCGTGCACCTGCAGGCGCTGCGCGACGCCGGGCTGCTCACCTCCCGCCGGACCGGGCGGCAGGTCCTCTACTCGCGGACCGACCTCGGCGACCGGTTGCTCAGCGGGGCCGGTCGACCGACCGGTCCCTGAGCATCCACCGCCGAGCCGCGCCGACGGGCGCCTGAACAGGCTGAGCCGAAGCGACGGGAGCAGCGGACCCGGCGGCTTTCGCCGCAGCCGCCGCGCGTGACGCGCAGCACACCCGGCGCGGCGCGGAGGTGCGGATCCGCCGCTCTCAGCGCCGTCACAGCGGGCACCAGGCAGGATGTACCCAGGAGGTGTCACATGTCCGTCGTGAAGAGCCGCCCAGTTCTGCGCTGGCTGGTCCCGGTGGCCGCCGCGATCACCGTGATCGGTGGTGGCGCCGCGGTCGGCACGTTCGCCGCCGAGGCCGAGCCGAGCCTGCCGCCCCGCACTGCCGCGCAGCTGCTGGTGGATCTGCAGACCGCCCAGCTGGAAGGGCTCTCCGGCACGGTCGTGCAGCGGGCCGACCTGGGCCTGCCGCCGGTCGCGGGCCTCGCCGCCGGCAGCAACGAGCTGGCCGCGCTGGCCAGTGGCACGCACACCCTGCGGGTCTGGCACTCGGGCCCGGACCGGCAGCGGATCGCGCTGCTGGACACGCTCGGCGAGCGGGACCTGATCCGCAACGGCCGGGATCTGTGGAGCTGGGACAGCCGCAGCAACACGGCGACGCACCGCACCCTGGGTGGCGACGCCGCCGGGAAGCCGAGCGGCGACGGCGCGCCGGAGCTGCCGGCCACCCCCGCGCAAGCCGCCGACCAGGCCCTGGCGGCCATCGAGCCGAGCACGGCGGTCAGCGTCGGGCGGGCCGCCACGGTCGCCGGCCGGGACGCGTACGAGCTGGTGCTGGAGCCGCGTGACGAGGCTTCGCTCGTCCACCAGGTGCGCATCGCCATCGACTCGCAGGAACACGTACCGCTGCGGTTCGAGCTCTTCGCCACCGGCAGCGACCAGCCGGCCTTCGAGGTCGCCTTCACCCAGGTCGACTTCCGCCGTCCGGACGCCGACCAGTTCCGCTTCAACCCGCCGCCGGGCGTGACGGTGCGCGAGGAGAAGGCCGACCGGGCGGACCTGCCGGCCCGCCGGGTGGCGACGGCGGAGCACCCGCAGGTGCGCACCGTCGGGACGGGCTGGACCACGGTGCTCGTGGCGCGCGTGGACGCGGCCGGCGCGAAGGCCGGGGCCGAGAAGCCGGGCGGCGCCGAGCTCGCCGGCGTGCTGGGCTCGCTCCCCGAGGTCAGCGGCGAGTGGGGCAGCGGACGGCTCTTCACCTCGAAGCTGTTCACCGTGCTGCTCACCGACGACGGCCGGGTGCTGGCGGGCGCGGTGACGCCGGAGCGGCTCTACGAGGCGGCCCGCGGCTGAGCTGAGCCCCGCCCGCCCCGTGGGGTGACAATCGAGATAGTTCGGCGCCGCCGGCACACCGCCGGCGGCGCCTTCGTGTGAAGCTGGGCCGGTGGCGGTGGCCGCCGGCTCGTTCAGTTGGCGAGCCGGCCGCGGCACGCTATCTTTCAGAATTCAGGCACAAAAAAAGAACGGCTGAAAAATGCCGTTCCCGCAGTCATTCTAATTCTTAGGGAGACGGCTTGTCAAGGCACTCCGGCGGTACCGGTGAATTGCCGCTCGACGACGAGATCGGCCGGGAGCAGGAGTACGTCTCCGCTCTCTACCAGCGCCTCGACGAGCTTCGTGAGCAGGCCGCCAACCGGCTCACCGACGAGCTGCGGACAACCGGCGGCACCCTCCAGGCCCGCTCCCAGCGTGACAGTTCGGTGCGCATGTACGCCGAACAGGTCGAGCAGCTCTCCGCCGTCGAGAACGGGCTCTGTTTCGGCCGGCTGGACGGCGAGGACGGTTCCCGCCGCTACGTCGGCCGGATCGGCATCTTCGACACCAGCGGCGACTACGACCCGTTGCTGATGGACTGGCGCGCCCCGGCGGCCCGCCCGTTCTACCTCGCCACCGCCGCCAACCCGCAGGGCGTGCTGCGCCGACGACACCTGCGTACCCGGCAGCGGAAGGTGACCGGCCTCAACGACGAGGTACTGGACATCGACAGCGCCTCCCCCGACGCGCACGAGGAGCTGACCGGCGAGGCCTCGCTGCTGGCGGCCCTGAACGCCGGGCGCAGCGGTCGGATGCGGGACATCGTCGAGACCATCCAGGTCGAGCAGGACAAGATCATCCGTGCCGACCTGCCCGGCGTCCTCGTCGTCCAGGGTGGGCCGGGCACCGGCAAGACGGCGGTCGCGCTGCACCGGGCCGCGTACCTGCTCTACACGCACCGACGCGAACTCTCCACCCGGGGTGTGCTGCTGGTCGGCCCGAACGCCACGTTCCTGCGCTACATCTCCCACGTGCTCCCGGCGCTGGCCGAGACCGGTGTGCTGCTGCGTACCCAGGCAGATCTCTTCCCCGGCGTGCAGGCCCGCCGGGCCGAGCCCGCTGCGGCCGCCGCCCTCAAGGGCCGCGCGGTGATGGTCGAGGTGCTGGCCGCAGCGGTGCGGGACCGGCAGCGGGTACCCGACGAGCCGATGGAGATCGAGGTGGAGCGGGAGACGCTCACCCTGCATCCGGAGACCGTACGGGCGGCGCGGGAACGCGCCCGCCGCGCCGGCCGTCCGCACAACCTGGCCCGGGGACTCTTCGACCTCGAGATCGTGCACGCCCTCGCCGAGCAGGTGGCCGAGCGCATCGGCGCGGACCCGCTGGGCGGCGAGAATCTGCTCGACGAGGCGGACCGCGCCGAGATCCGCCGCGAGCTGCGGGAGGAGTCGGGGATCCAGGCCGCGTTGGACGAGCTGTGGCCGGTGCTCAGCCCGGAGCGTCTCCTCGCCGACCTGTACGCCGACCTGGACCGGATCGCCACCGCCGCCCCGATGCTGACCGCGGACGAGCGGATCCTGCTGCACCGGGAGCCGGGCGGCTGGGCTCCGGCCGACGTGCCGCTGCTCGACGAGGCCGCCGAGCTGCTCGGCGAGGACGAGCGTGAGGCCGCCGCCCTGCGCGAACGCATCCGCTCGTTCCAGCGGGAGTACGCCGAGGGCGTGCTGGAGATCGCCCGGGGCTCCCGCTCGATCGATGTGGAGGACGAGGCGGACGGCGGCGAGATCCTCGGCGTGACCGACCTCATCGACGCCGAGCGGCTGCTGGAGCGGCAGGAGGAGGAGGACCGGCTGACCACCGCGCAGCGTGCGGCGGCCGACCGGAAGTGGGCCTTCGGACACGTCATCGTGGACGAGGCGCAGGAGCTCTCCCCGATGGCCTGGCGCCTGCTGATGCGCCGCTGCCCGAGCCGGTCGATGACGATCGTCGGCGACGTGGCGCAGACCGGCGCGCTCGCCGGCACCCGATCCTGGGGGGAGGCGCTGGAGCCGTACGTGGCCGGCCGGTGGCGGCTGACCGAGCTGACCGTCAGCTACCGCACCCCCGCCGAGATCATGGCCGTCGCCGCCGACCTGCTGACCGAGATCGACCCGACGCTCCGGCCACCTCGCTCCGTACGGGAGAGCGGCGTACCCCCGTGGGACCGGAGGGTGGACGCGGACCGGCTGGCCACGGAGCTGGTCGACGCCGCGGCCCGGGAGTCCGCCGCGCTGGACGAGGGTCGCCTCGGCGTGATCGTGCCGGCCGGCCTCGTCGACGGCCTGGGAGCGGCGCTCACCACGGCGCTGCCCGAGGCGGCCCTGGGCGAGCATCCGGAGCTGGAGAGCCGCGTCGTGGTGCTCACCGTGGCGCAGGCCAAGGGGCTCGAGTTCGACTCGGTGCTGGTGGTCGACCCCGACCGGATCGTGGCGGAGTCGCCGCGCGGGCG
Source organism: Micromonospora musae (assembly GCF_003626635.1). Taxonomy (GTDB): domain Bacteria; phylum Actinomycetota; class Actinomycetes; order Mycobacteriales; family Micromonosporaceae; genus Micromonospora; species Micromonospora musae. Next base: position 582,136 of record NZ_RAZT01000002.1, read on the forward strand.
CAGCGACCTCTACGTCGCCCTCACCCGCGCCACCCAACGCCTCGGCGTCCTGCGCCCCGCAGCGGATGTCGGAGGTGAGGGTGAGGGCGCGGTAGCGGCGTAGGACGGCTGTTACCCGGTCGTGACAGTCTGCGGACCGGGCCCGGACATGGCGCTGGCAGCTTCGCCCTCGTGAAGAGAGACGGAGCGAGGGCATGAGCATCCGGCTGGCGGTGCTGTACGGCGGGCGCAGCAGCGAGCACGAGGTCTCCCGCCGCTCGGCGGCGAGCATCCTCGCCCACCTCGACCGGGAGGCGTACCAGGTCACCGAGGTCCTCATCGGCCGGGACGGCCAGTGGCAGGTCGACGGCGAACCCGTCACGCTGCCGGCCGCCCTGGCCGTGCTCGCCGCCCAGGACGTGGTCTTCCCGGCGCTGCACGGCCCTTACGGCGAGGACGGCAGCGTCCAGTCGATGTTGGAGTGGCTGGGCGTCCGGTACGTCGGCAACGGGGTCTTCGCGGGCGCGGCCGGCATGGACAAGGCGGTGACCAAGAAGCTGCTCAGCGCCGCGGGGTTGCGGGTGGCGGCCGGGGTCACGCTGGGCCCCGGCGAGTTCCTCTCCCGGGCCGACCAGCGCCGGCTGGGCCTGCCGGTCTTCGTCAAGCCCGCCCGGGCCGGGTCCAGCATCGGGGTCTCCCGCGTCGACGAGTGGTGGCAGCTGCCGACCGCGCTCCTGCTGGCCCGCGGCGCCGACCCGAAGGTCCTCGTCGAACGGGCGGTACCCGGACGCGAGGTCGACGTCGCCGTCCTCGAGCATCCGGACGGGCGGATCGAGGCCGGCCCGCCCCTGGAGATCACCGTGCCGCCGACGTCCGCGTTCTTCGACTACTCGGCCAAGTACGACGGCGGGGCGGTCTTCCAGATCCCCGCCGAGCTGGACCCGGCCACCACCCGGCTGGTGCAGGATCGCGCGATCCGGGCCTTCCACGCGCTCGGTTGCCGTGGGCTGCTCCGGGTGGACCTCTTCCTCCCCGAACCCGGACCGGCCCAGGGCCCCACGACCGGCGACGGCGCGGACGGGGGCGACCAGAACGGCAGCGACGTCAGCGCGGACGGGGACGACCCGAACGGCAACGGCGGCGGCGCGGACGGGGACGGGGACGGCTGGGTCGGCGATCCGGCGGAGCCGGTGGTCAACGAGGTCAACACCTTCCCCGGCTTCACCAGCGCCTCGCAGTTCCCGCGGATCTGGGCACAGGCCGGCATCGCCTTCCCGGACCTGCTCGACATCCTGATCGCCGGTGCCCGCGGCACCGTCCCCGCGTCGTGAGCCCGGTCAGCGGTCGAGCGCGACGACAGCGGGGTGAGCGCAGGTCAGCGGCCCGCGGCTGCCGTCCAGGCCGGCGAGCGTGACCGTCGCCGGTGCGCCGTCCGGGGCGGCGTACCGCGCCGTGCAGACGATCTGGTCGACCGCCGTCTCCGGCAGCGCCCCGATGGCGCTCTTGAGCCACACCGTCGTACCCGACGGCGCGATGGTCGTCGTCGTCCGGATTCCGACCTCGACCGGGATCTCGCTCCGGTAGCCCTGCGACCGCTCGGCGGGAACCGGTCCGGCGAGCAGCAGGGCGAGGGCGGCGTCGACCGAGCCGGGTGGCGTCTCCGGGCGCAGCACCAGCGTGAGCCCCTGCTTCGTCACGAAGAAGAGGCCCGTCCCCCGGGCCGGGCCCATCGGAGCCGGGCCGCCGGTGATGACGTCGCTCGGGCGTACGCCGCAGCCCGCGACGAGCGCCAGCAGCGAGAGGGCGACCAGCAGCGCGCGCCGCCGGACGCCCGTCACGGCCGTCCCCCGGTCACCCCGGCGCGGGCGGCGTCGGGCCGCTGCGGGTCCAGCGGGTTCCGTGGCAGTCGGAGCGTGAACACCGCGCCCCCGGCCGGATCGTTGCCGGCCGCCAGGCTGCCGCGAGCGGCGCCGGCCCGGTGCAGGCGGGCGTTCTCCCAGGCGATGGCGAGGCCGAGCCCGCTGCCCTCGGACCGGCTCCGCGCACTGTCCGCCTTGTAGAACCGGTCGAAGACGTGCGGCAGCACCTGCGGGTCGAGGCCCGGGCCGCGGTCGCCGACGGTCAGGACGATCCAGTCCGGGTCGGCGCGCAACCACACCGACACCGGCGGGGCGCCGTGTCGCAGCGCGTTGCCGACCAGGTTGGCCACGATCACGTCCAGCCGGCGCGGATCGAGTCGGGCCAGCGTGCCCGGCGGCAGGTCGGTGCTCACCTGATCGGTCCAGCCCCGGGCACGCAGCGTGGCCCGTACCGCCTCGGCCACGTCGACCTCGTCCAGGGCGAGCGCCGCCGTGCCGGAGTCGAACCGGGTGACCTCGATGAGGTCGTTCACCAGCCGGGTCAGGTTGTGCGTCTCCTGACTGACCAGTCGGGCGGCCCGTCCGGCGTCCCCGGGCAGTCGGGGCGCCTCCTCGTCGAGCACGTCGGTCACCGCGGTCATCGCCGTGAGGGGCGTACGCAGCTCGTGCGAGACGTCGGCGACGAAGCGCCGGGCGTCCGCCTCCAACCGGCGCAGCTCGTCGACCTGCCGTTGCAGCCGCTCGGCGGTGTGGTTGAAGGTACGCGCGACGCCGGCCAGCTCGTCCGTGCCGCGCACGGCGAGCCGGGTGCTGAGGTCGCCGTCACCGAGGCGGCGGGCGGCCCGGCCGAGTTCCCGGACCGGCCGTAGCACGCCCTGGGCGGCGATCAGCGCGAGCAGGACGGCGAGCACCAGCGACAGCCCACCGGTGAGCCAGGCCAGGCTGGCGAGCCGGTCGACGCTGGCCTGTTCGGCGTCCAGGCTGTGCAGGCGGTAGATCTCCAGGCCGGAGGGGTACCGATCGCCCTCGTCGCTGGTCCGCATGAGCTGCGTGCCGATCAGGAGGTAGGGGTGCCCGTCCGTCGCGCGTCGCTGCCAGACGACCTGGCCGCTGCTCACCGCCGCCTGCAGCTGCGGCGTGAGTGCGGCGGAGAGCTGCTCGTCGCCGGCGTTGCTGCCGTGGTATGTGACAAGCGCGCTCTCGTCGCCGTCGGAGAGGTCCGCGGCGATCTTTCTGAGGTCGGCCTGGGTCGGTGGCAGGCTCCGGATCGGGGTGACCTGGGCGACCTGCTCCTTCAGCCTGATCACGGCCGAGTCCTGGGCCTGCTGGAGGATGACGTTGCGGGCCTGGACGTAGCTGACGCCCGCGACCACCGCCGTGGTGGTCAGGCCGAGCGAGGCGAAGGCGAGCAGGAGCCGCAGCCGCAGACCCGTCGGTCGCCACAGCCCCTTCACCGGGCCGCCCCTGCGACGGCTCCCGCACCCGGGCGGATCACAGCGGGCCGAACCGGTAGCCGAAGCCGCGCACGGTCTGCACGTACACCGGCGCCGCGGAGTCGTCCTCGAGCTTGGCGCGCAGCCGCTGCACGCAGGCGTCGACGAGCCGCGAGTCGCCGAGGTAGGCGTGTTCCCAGACGGCTTCGAGCAGCTGCTGTCGGCTCAGTACGCGCCCGGGCGTGCCGGAGAGTTCGAGCAGGAGGCGGAGTTCGGTCGGGGCGAGGCCGACGGGTGCCCCGTTCTTGGTGACGACCAGCGCCGCCCGGTCGATCGTCAACCCGCCGTGCCGCTCGACCGCCGGCTCCGTGCCGGACGGCCCGGGTTCACCACCGGTCCGGCGCAGCACCGCCCGGATCCGCGCTTCGAGCACCCGGGGCTGGACGGGCTTGACCACGTAGTCGTCGGCACCGGCCTCGAGCCCCGCCACCACGTCCATGTCGTCGCTGCGGGCGGTGAGCATGATGATCGGCAGGTCACCGGTGGACCGGATCCGCCGACAGACCTCGAACCCGTCCATTCCGGGCAGCATGAGGTCGAGGACGACGACGTCGGCGGTGGTCGTACGCAGGCGGGCCAGGCCCTGCTCGCCGGTCGCCACGGCGTCCACCGTGTGGCCCTGGCGGGAGAGCGCCAACTGGAGGCCGTCGCGTACGGTCTGGTGGTCCTCGATCAGCAACACCCGGGACATGGCCTCAACTATGGCATTCCCGCCGAAGTTGCTCTGTTGATCATTCTCGCTGGCTCCGATCGTCGATCCGGTCCGCAGCCGTCCGCCTCAGGTGCGGTCGCGCCGGATCCGCCGAATTCCACCGGATCCACCACAACCAGGACGGTGACGACGACCAGGAGGACGAGCCCGCCGGCACCCGCGATCGCGACGAAGAGCCCGCCGGCGTCCCGGAAGAGCCGGGGCAGCGCCGCCAGCAGGCCGACCAGCCCGAGTGCGACATCGACCGGGCCGACCAGACCGCTACCGGCCCGGATCCGGGGCCGGGCCAGCGCGGCGGCGACCGGACAGAAGAGCGCCGCCGCCAGCAGGACGGCGCCGACGACGTCGCTGAACCGGTGCCAGCCCGCCACCATCGTCGCCGCGGCGACGATGGAGACGCCCACCGCCCCCGGCAGCGCGACCCACCAGCGGGCCCTGGCGGGGAGGACGAGCAGCACGGCGAGCAGCAGCGCCATCGCCGCGGCGACGTGCCCGCTGGGGAAGCTGTTGTGCGTCGTCGAGGTCGCCACCGCGAGGTCCGGCCGGACGATCACCTGCTTGGCCAGCCCGGCCCCGAGCACCGCGACGCCGAACACCGCCGTACCGGCCAGCCCCGCCCGGATCCGACCGGTGAACGCACTCACCAGCAGCACCCCGCCGAGCAGGAGACCCAGCACCAGGGGGTCACCGAACCAGGCCAGCACGTCCTTCGCCGGATCGACCAGCCCGGTCGGCTGCTCGTAGCCGCCGCCCCGCTCCGCCCGGGGCAGCAACCCGCCGTCGAGCCACTGCCCCGGCGCGGTCCACACGAAGGCCACGGCGGTCAGTGCGAAGACGAGCAGGAACCCGAGCCCGGCCCGGAACAACCGGGCGGCCGGCGCCCGTCCGGCGGGTACGGACCCCCGGACGGGCACCGGCCGCACCGGAGGATGCAGCGGCGTCGCGGAGACGGACGGTGATGGCGGTCGCATCCGACCAGCGTCGCCGCGCCGGGTCCGGAGACCGTCCGCGTCATGTCATGGTTCTGTCACAACCCGCCCCGGTCCCTTACGGACTTGGCGGGGCCGCTCGCGACGGTGGACTGGTCGCTGGTGGAGCCGCCCTCCGGGGTGCTCATGCCGCCCGTGGTCGCGTCGCCCGTCGTGGTCGGCGCCACCTTGCCGCGGTGCCGCTCCGGCTGCCGGGCCACCCGCCGCGCACTGGCCGGGCCGGCGGTGCCGCCCGTCGTGGTGACCGCGCCCTGCCCGGCGACCGGGCCGCCGTCGTGGAGCATCCTCGGATCGGAGTGCGCGTGCGCCGGGTCGTCCGGGTCGACCTCCTGGATCTCCCGCTGCACGTCGGTGCGGGGCACCGTCACCTCGTCGACGGCGCCCTTGCCGTAGATCCCGCCGGCGATGCGCTCCTCGGCCCGCCTGGCGGCCTCCTGCCGCATGTCGTCCTCACGCACGTCAACCACCTCGCAGAAACGTCGGTCTCCCTGCGTGCCCCTCGCCGGCCACGTCAAACGCCATGGGTGGACCGGGCGGCAGTCGCGCCGGACACCCGCCCCGGTCGACGTCGACCGGGCAGACGTCACGCGGAAGCACCCAGCCATCGACGACGTGGACATACACCGTCCCTACCGGTTAACCCGTGCGTTTCCCGCCGTCCGCCTTCGCGCCGCCACCGCTGCCCATGCTGACCGGCGACCGGCGGGAGGGACCCGCTGGAGGAGGAGTGACAGCGTGCGCACAGTACGCCGTATCGCGATCGCGGCCCTTGCGGTGGCGACCGTGACGACCGGGCTCGCGGCGCCCGCCGCAGCGAAGCCGCGTCCGGACCGGACGTTCGACCTGCAGGCTCACCGGGGCGGCCTCGGGCTGCGGGTGGAGAACACGCTCGCCTCGTTCGGCAACGCCCTCCAGCTCGGGGTCAGCACCCTCGAACTGGACGTGCAGATCACCGAGGACGGGCAGGCCGTGGTGACCCACGACCGGAAGATCAGCGGCGCGAAGTGCGTCGACACCGCCCCGGTGACGCCCGGCGACCCGGAATTCCCCTACGCCGGCAAGTACGTCAACACGCTCACCCTGGCCCAGGTGCGCACCCTGGACTGCGGCTCGAAGACGCTGGCCGACAAGCCCGGCCAGCTCGCCGTGCCGGGCGCCCGGATGCCGCTGCTACGCGAGGTCTTCGACCTGGTCAAGCGGTACGACGCTGACGACGTGAAGCTCAACGTGGAGACCAAGGTGGAGGCCGGCGCGCCGACCGAGACCGCGCCTCGGGAGCAGTTCGTGCAGGTTACCGCGGCCGAGATCCGCCGCGCCGGCCTGCTCAAGCAGGTGACGATCCAGAGCTTCGACTGGGGCGCGCTGATGCGGATGCGTCAGGTCGAGCCGCGGCTGCCGCTGGTGGCGCTCACCAACTACGACTTCCTCCAGACCGGTCAGCCGGGCGCCTCGCCGTGGCTGGGCGGCCTCGACATCGACACCTTCGGCGGCGACCCGATCAAGGCGATCCGCAGCTTCGGCGCGACGGCGTTCTCGCCCGTGCACGGCTTCCCGCAGAACGGCATGGTCACCGACCCCGACTACAAGCCGTACGTCACGAAGGAGATGGTGGCGCGGGCCCACCGCTACGGCATCAAGGTGATCCCGTGGACGGTGGACGACGTGCCGACCATGGCGAAGCTCATCGACGACGGCGTGGACGGCCTCATCACCGACTACCCGGACCGGCTGCGCGGCCTGCTCGCGCAGCGCGGCTACCGGCTGCCGGAGGCGTACGCCTCGCCGTTCGACATCCAGGCGCACCGGGGCGGCCGGGCCACCCGACCGGAGAACACCCTGCCGGCCTTCGCCAACGCCCTGGCGAACAAGGCGATCTCGACGCTGGAGCTCGACACCGGCGTCACCTCCGACGGCAAGCTCGTCGTGCTGCACGACCGCGCCATCAACGGCTCGCACTGCGTCGACACCGCCCCGGCCCGCCCGGGCGACCCGAAGTTCCCGTACGTCGGCAAGCTGGTGCACGAGCTGACCCTCGCGCAGATCAAGACGATCGACTGCGGCACGAAGATCCTGCCCGAGCTGCCGGAGCAGGTGCCCGCCCCGGGCGCCCGCATCCCCACCCTCGACGAGGTCTTCGCGCTGGTGAAGCGGAGCGGCCGGGACGACGTCCGGATGAACATCGAGACCAAGATCAGCCCGGTGGTGGACGACACCGAGCCGTACCGCAGCTTCACCCGCAAGCTGGTGACGGCGATCGAGCAGGCCCGGTTCGTCGACCGCGTCACCATCCAGTCCTTCGACTGGCGGACCATCACCTACGCCCGGCAGCTGAACAAGCGCGTCGAGACGGTCGCGCTGGTCTGGCAGTACGGCCCCGCCGAGTGCACCAGCCTCGCCGACGAGTGCTCGCTGCAGGCGGTGTACGGCAACCCGAAGGTCAAGAGCCCGTGGACCGCGGGGCTGGACTGGTGGAAGTACCAGGACCTGGGCGAGCTGACCCGGGCCGTCGGCGCCGGCACGGTGTCGGCCAACTGGCAGGTGCACGACCCGGCCCAGGGCACCGTGGCCTCGGCCGACTGGTACCTGCGCGAGAACCCGGCGTACTTCCACGGACCGGACGTGCGGACCCTGCAGAACCGCGACGGGCTGAAGGTGATCCCGTACACCATCGACGACGCCTCGGTGATGCAGCGCGTCATCGAGCTCGGCGTGGACGGCATCATCACCGACGACCCGCAGCTGCTGGTCGGCGTCGCGGTCCGCAACGGCCTGCGCTGAGTACCCCGCCGGTGGTGCCCACCCGGGCACCACCGGCGCCGGTCCCACGGATTCCGGCCGTCGGCGTTACCTCTCCCCGGGCCTCGGGTAGTCGGTTGGGTCCCCGCCACGAGACCGAAACCGTGCCGTGGCCGAAACGCGGTAGCGGGGCGGGGGAGCGCACGACTCATCGCATCCTGAGGAGGACAAGATGAGCACGCAGGCTGCATCCACGAGGCCGATGAACCGGCCGGCTTCGGACATCCAGAACCGCCAGGCCATGCAGGAGACGCCGACCCGTCCGATGCCGATGGTCAGCGACGGACATCGGGAGCCGATGCCGCAGACCGGCACCGAGACCAAGCAGGCGTTCCTGACCACCGAGTTCTGGATCTACGCCGTGGTGATGGCGGGTGTGGTGATCGCCGCGTTCTGGGGTGGTTCGGACACCAACGGGCTGAACCTCAACAACCCCGTCCAGTCGTGGTGGATCCTCGCCGTTCTGACCGCCGCTTACCTGGTGAGCCGCGGCCTGTCGAAGGCCGGGTCGCCGAAGCGGTCGCTGAGCGAGCGGCGCACCGGTAGGCGCTGACGCCTCCTACGGACGGCGGCCTCCAGGACCTGGTCCCGGAGGCCGCCGTTTCGCGCGTCGCGGTCGAGCGGGCGCGGTTACTCGTCGAAGCCGAAGTCCTCGCCGAGGTCGCCCTCGAACGCGTCCTCGATCATCTCCCCCGCGATCATCCCGCCGGCGACGCCGAGCGCACCGGCGGCGAGCATCCCGCCCATGCCGGGTCCGCGCCCGCGGCCGTGCCCGTGGTGACCGACCGGGCCGGGCCCGAAGCCACCGGCGTGCATGCTGCCGTAGCGCGAGGTCGTCTCACGCAGCCAGCCGTCGACGACCTGCTGCCAGTCGAGCCGGTCGGCGTCGGCGTGCGCGACCTGGTAGCGGCCGTAGCTGTCCTGCCCGGAGCTGAGGAAGCCGCCCCGCTTGTCACACTCCAGCACCACGTCGACGCCGTACTGGTTGGTCACGAAGGTCAGCTCGACCTCGCGGACCGTCTGCGCGTACTGCGGGGAGGCGAAGAACTCGATCTCCTGGTAGAACGGCAGCGTCTGCTGCACGCCGTAGATCTGGCCGCGCTCCAGGTCGGCGTTCTTGAACTGGAACCCGAGGCGCTGGAACGCGTCGAGGATCCGCTCGTGCACCGGCAGCGGGTGCACCGCGACGTGGTCCAGGTCGCTCTTGTCCACCGCGCGGGCGATCGCCAGCTCGGTACGCAGACCCATCGTCATGCCGCGCAGCCGCTGGCCGTAGACGTCGGTGATCGGCGTCTCCCACGGCACCGGCAGCTGGAACGGGATCGCGAGCTGCTGCTTCGGCGCCAACTCCAGCGGGCCGCTGACCACCATGCGGTGGAACTCGACGGTGCCCGCGTACTCGGTGTCGTGCCCCTCGATCTCGACCCGGGTGACGAGGCTGAGCACCACCTGCTCGATGTTCGCCTGCGTCTCCCCGCCGACCAGGTTGACCTGCCCGTCCAGGCTCAGACCGGGGCGGGTGTTCGGGTTGGTCAGCACCGTGTCGACGCTGGGGCCGCCCACACCGAACGCGCTCATCATCTTCTTGAAGACCATCGGAACTCCCGTGCGACCGTCGAGGGCTCCACCGTGGAGCCGGACGTAGCTCGATCGCACCCTATCCAGAAGCCCTGTGAGGTCCCTGTGAAGCGAGGTCGGCGCGTCTAATCCGCGTCGACCACGACCAGCTCCCCGACCTGCTCGCCGATGGCGGCGCGGGCGTCGGCGGGCAGGCCGGAGTCGGTCACCAGGATGTCCGCCGCCTCCAGCGGGGCGATGGTGGCAATCCCGATCGTCTCCCACTTGGTGTGGTCGGCGAGCACCACCAGCCGGCGGGCCGAGCCGACGAGGCACCGGTTCACCCCCGCCTCGAGGAGGTTCGGCGTGGTGAAGCCGGTCCGCGGGCTCATCCCGTGCACACCGAGGAAGAGCAGGTCGACGTTGAGCGAGGCGATCGCCGACTCGGCCACCGGACCGGTGAGCGCGTCGGACGGCGTACGGATCCCGCCGGTCAGCACCACCGTCTGGTCGGGGCGGGGCTCCTGGTAGAGCGCGTCGGCCACCGGGATCGAGTTGGTCACCACGGTGAGGCCGCGTACCTCGGCGAGCAGCCGGGCCAGCGCGGCGGTGGTCGTACCGGCGGAGAGGGCGACGGCCATGCCCGGCTCGACGAGGGTGGCCGCCCGTCGGGCGATGGCCCGCTTCTCCGCCTGCTGGCGGATCGACTTCGCGGCGAACCCCGGCTCGTCGGCCGAGCCCGGGCCGGCCAGCGTCGCGCCGCCGTGCACCTTGTCCACCAGGCCGCGTTCGGCCAGCACCTCCAGGTCCCGCCGGATGGTCATGTCCGACACGCCGAACCGGCTCACCAGCTGGCTCACCCGCACGCCGCCGGACTGCCGGATCAGATCGAGGATGGCGCTCTGCCGTTGCTGGGCGAGCATGGTCAACCTCCTTCGGCCAGCCGTGGTTCAGTCCGTCGTGGCGGCGCTGTCCTCCCGGACCACCGCGACCTCGCCGGCCGGCACCACCAGCGCACCGTCGCACCGTAGCCCGGTCAGCAGGTCCACGCCGGTGACGGAGAGCCGCGCCGCGTCGTCAGTGTGGTTGAGGACGAAGAGCCAGCTGCGCTCGCCGTCGCGGCGGCGGACCACCTCGACACCGGCCGGCGCCGCGACGGCCGGCCGGACGCCTGACTCGGCCACCAGTCGGGCGACCAGCCGGTCGGTGGCCGGCTGGTCGAGCCGGGTGCCGACGTACCAGGCGGCGCCCGCGCCGACCGGGTGCCGGGTCACCGCGGCCACACCGGGCAGCGGCCCGTCGGCGTACGAGGCGAGCACCTCGGCGCCCTCCGGGTGCAGCCACTCCGTCCACACGTCGGCGGTGCTGCCGTCGTCGAGCCGGACCCGCTCCCCCTCGGGCAGCGGGAAGAACTCCTCGGTCCGCACGCCGAGCAGCTCGCGGAACGCCCCCGGGTAGCCGCCCAGCCGGATGTGGTCGTTCTCGTCGACGATGCCGCTGAAGTAGGTGACCAGGGCGGTGCCGCCGGACTCGACGAACCGGCGCAGCACGGCGGTGTCGGCGTCCCGGGTCAGGTAGAGCGTGGGCACCAGGACCAGCCGGTAGCGGTCCAGGTCGGCCGAGGGGGGTACGACGTCGGCCGTGATCCCGGCCCGCCAGAGCGAGTCGTAGAGGGCGGTCATCCGGTCGGCGTACGTGACGTCGACGCTGGGGTGCGAATCGAGCTCGACGCCCCACCACGCCTCGTAGTCGAAGAGGATCGCCACCTCGGCGTCGACCCGGCTGCCCCGGATCTCGGCGAGCGTCCCGAGGTCGGCGCCGAGCCGGCAGACCTCGCGGAACACCTTGGTCTCCGGTCCGGCGTGCGGCACCAACGCGGAGTGGAACTTCTCCGCGCCCGCCCGGGAGGCCCGCCACTGGAAGAAGAGCAGCCCGTCGGCGCCCCGGGCCACGTGCGCCAGGCTGTTGCGGCGCAGCTGGCCGGGGGTCTTGGCGATGTTGCGCGGCTGCCAGTTCACCGCGCTGGTGGAGTGCTCCATGAGCAGCCAGGGGTCTCCCCCGGCGACACCGCGGGTGTGGTCGGCGGCGAGCGCCAGCCCGACGTGCGCCCGCGGGTCGGCGGCGGTCAGGTAGTGGTCGTTGGCGACGAGATCCACGTCGGCGGCCCACGAGTGGTAGTCGAGGTACTTGACGCCCGTGCCGATCATGAAGTTCGTGGTGACGGGCCGCTGGACCAGCCGGCCGAGCACTTCCCGCTCGGCGCGCAGTTGGGCGCGCTGCTCGTCGGAGGAGAAGCGCAGGAAGTCCAGCTGCTGGGTGGGGTTGGCGAAGGTCGGCGCGCTGCGCGGCGGGTTGATCTCGGCCCAGTCGCCGTACCGCTGGCTCCAGAAGGCGGTGCCCCAGGCGGCGTTGAGCCCGTCCAGGTCGCCGTAGCGCTCCCGCAGCCAGCTCCGGAACGCCTCGGCGCTGACGTCGCAGTAGCAGTGCACGTTGTGGCAGCCGAGCTCGTTCGAGACGTGCCACATGACCACGGCGGGGTGCTCCGCGTACCGGGTGGCGACGGCCTCCACCAGCGCGAGTGAGCGCTCGCGGAAGATCGGGGAGCTGGGGCAGTACGCCTGCCGCCCACCCGGCCAGAGAATGGCGCCGTCGGCCCGGCGGGGCAGCGTCTCCGGGTGCGCGTGGGCCAGCCACGGGGGTGGGCTCGCGGTGGCGGTGGCCAGGTCGACGTCGACACCGCCGTCGTGCAGCAGGTCGAGGACGCGGTCGAGCCAGCCGAACTCGTACCGCCCGGGGGTCGGTTCGAGCAGGGCCCAGGAGAAGATCCCGACCGAGACCAGGTTGACCCCGGCCCGGCGCATCAGTTGGACGTCCTCGGCCCAGGTCTCCTCCGGCCACTGCTCGGGGTTGTAGTCGCCGCCGAAGAAGATCCGGTCGCCCTGCCATCGCCGCATGGCAGCAGAGCGTGCCCTTATCGATCGGTCAAGTCAACAGATTCCAACATAGAAACATTTCCAACGTTTACCTGATAACAGCCCCGTCACGACTGAGTTATCGATCCCTTGCTGCCCTCTTGACAGCGGCGGCGGGGCGGGTAGCTTGAGGCGCCACTGGCAGTTCGTGTTCACCAATGTGGATTCGCGGTGGATCCAGTGTGCGATCACGAGCACCCACCCCACCCCCGACCCAAGGGCGCAGCGCACCTCTTCATCCGCAGGAGGAACCATGTCCCGTCCCCGTACCCAGGCCGAATACCTGGCCAGACTCGTACCGTCCTCCGTCGCCGGCGTCAACCGCCGCACGCTGCTGGCCGGGGCGGCCGGCGCGGGCTCCCTGCTCGGCACGGGGCTGCTCGCCGGCTGCGGCGGCTCCGACTCCGGCGGGTCCGACGCCAAGACGGTGTCGATGGGCTCCAACGCGTCCGACCCGACGCCGAAGGACGTGCTCGCCAAGCTCTCGGGCGCCTTCAAGACCGCCTCGGGCGTCGAGGTCGCGATCAACACCGTCGACCACAACACGTTCCAGGAGAACATCAACAACTACCTGCAGGGCAAGCCGGACGACACCTTCACCTGGTTCGCCGGTTACCGCATGCGCTTCTTCGCCGAGCGCGGCCTGGCCGGCGACGTCTCCGACGTCTGGGGCAAGCTCTCCGGCTTCTCCGACGCCTTCAAGAAGGCCTCCACCGGCGACGACGGCAACCAGTACTTCGTGCCGTTCTCCTACTACCCGTGGGCGGTCTTCTACCGCAAGTCGGTCTGGCAGCAGCACGGCTACCAGGTGCCGAAGAGCCTCGACGAGCTGACCACGCTCTCGAACCAGATGAAGCGGGACGGCCTCGTACCGATCGCCTTCGCCGACAAGGACGGCTGGCCGGCGATGGGCACCTTCGACATCCTGAACCTGCGGATCAACGGCTACCAGTTCCACATCGACCTGATGGCCGGCAAGGAGTCCTGGACCTCCGACAAGGTGAAGAAGGTCTTCGACACCTGGGCCGGGCTGCTGCCGCTGCACCAGCCGGACGCTCTGGGCCGCACCTGGCAGGAGGCCGCCCAGTCGCTGCAGCAGAAGAAGAGCGGCATGTACCTGCTCGGCCTCTTCGTCGCCCAGCAGTTCAACGCCGACGAGCAGGACGACATCGACTTCTTCACCTTCCCGGAGATCGACCCGGCGATCGGCGCCAAGGCGTTGGACGCCCCGATCGACGGCTACATGATGGCGCGCAAGCCGAAGTCCGAGGCGAACGCCAAGAAGCTGCTGGAGTACATCGGCGGCGTGGACGCGGCGAACATCGCCGTGAAGACGGACCCCGGCACCCTGGTCGCCAACACCGCCGCGGACACCAGCGGCTACAGCGCGCTGCAGAAGAAGGCGGCCGAGCTGGTCGGCTCGGCCACCGAGATCGCCCAGTTCCTCGACCGGGACACCCGCCCCGACTTCGCCTCGACGGTGATCATTCCCGCGCTCCAGCAGTTCATCAAGGACCCGAAGGACATCGACGGGCTGACGAACAGCATCGAGAACCAGAAGAAGTCGATCTTCACGAGCTGACGGCGAGAGGGGGAGGACATCGTGTCCGACCTGCCCCTGATCCAAGCGGATCGCGCCGTGGAACCGCCGGCCGCGACCACCAACCGTGGTCGCGGCCGCCGGCTACGGCTCCTGTCCGGCACCGACCGCGTGGTGATCACGCTGATGGTGCTCATTCCACTGCTGCTGGTCACCGCCCTGGTATGGCTGCCGGCGCTGGCCACCGTGGTGCTCTCCGGCACCGACTGGGACGGCATCGGCCCGCTGGCCGACATCGACTTCGTCGGCGGACGCAACTACGGCGACGTGCTGACCAACTACCCGCCCTTCGTCCCGGCCGTGCAGCACAACCTGCTCTGGCTCGCAGTGCTCTTCCTGGTGGCCACCCCGTTCGGCATGTTCCTGGCCGTACTGCTCGACAAGGAGCTGCGCGGCAGCCGCTTCTACCAGACCGCGCTCTACCTGCCGGTGGTGCTCTCACTGGCGCTCATCGGCTTCGTCTGGCAGCTCATCTACTCCCGCGACCAGGGCCTGCTCAACGCGGTGCTCGGCACCGACGTCGACTGGTACGGCGACCCGGGGGTGAACATCTGGGCGGTCATGCTCGCCTCCGGCTGGCGACACGTCGGCTACATCATGCTGCTCTACCTGGCCGGGCTGAAGGGCGTGGACCCGTCGCTGCGCGAGGCCGCGGCCGTCGACGGCGCCTCGGAGGCGAAGAGCTTCTTCCGGGTGATCTTCCCGGTGCTGCGCCCCATCAACATCATCGTCCTGGTGGTCACCGTGATCGAGTCGCTGCGCGCGTTCGACCTGGTCTGGGTCGTCAACAAGGGACGCAACGGACTGGAGCTGCTCTCCGCCCTGGTCACCCAGAACGTGGTGGGCGAGGCGAGCCGGATCGGCTTCGGCTCCGCGCTGGCGACGATCATGCTGGTCGTGTCGCTGGTCTTCATCACCATCTACCTGGTCACCGTGATGCGGGGGGAGGACCGATGAGCACCGGCACCCTGACGCGGCCACCGGCCGCCGAACAGGCCCGACCGACACGCCGCCGCCCCACCCCACAGCGGGTGGTGCTGCACGTCTTCCTCGCCGCGGTGGCGATCGGCTGGCTCTTCCCGGTCCTCTGGGCCGTGCTCACCTCGCTGCGGTCGTACGAGTACACCGCCAGCCACGGGTACGTCTCGTTCGGCGGCTGGACCATCGACAACTACGTCACGGCGTGGCAGACCGCCGAGTTCGGCAAGCACTTCCTCAACTCGGTCTACATCACCGTCCCCGCGGTGCTGCTGACCCTCTTCCTCGCCTCCTGCGTGGCCTTCGTCATCGCCCGGTTCAGCTGGAAGATCAACCTGGTGCTGCTCGGCCTCTTCACCGCGGCCAACCTGCTCCCCCAGCAGGCCCTGCTCATCCCGCTGTTCCGGCTCTTCACGCAGGTGCCGCTGCCGGAGTTCATGAGCGACTCGGAGCTGCTCTACGACAGCTACTGGGGCCTGATCCTGATCAACGTCGCGTTCCAGTGCGGCTTCTGCGTCTTCGTGCTCAGCAACTACATGAAGGCGCTGCCACGCGACCTGTACGAGGCCGCGATGGTCGACGGTGCGAGCATCTGGCGGCAGTACTGGCAGGTGACCATGCCGTTGTGCCGGCCGGCCCTGGCCGCGCTCGCCACGCTCGAGGTCACCTGGATCTACAACGAGTTCTTCTGGGCCACGGTGCTCATGCGCACCGGCGACAAGTTCCCCGTGACCAGCTCGCTGAACAACCTGCGCGGCGAGTTCTTCACCGACAACAACCTGGTCTCGGCCGGCAGCGTGCTGGTCGCGATCCCTACTCTGGTGATCTTCTTCCTGCTCCAGCGGCACTTCGTCCGGGGCCTGACCTTGGGGGCCAGCAAGGGATGAGCGTTCTCCACCTGCGCCGCGCGCGGACCAGCCTGGTGCTCGACGCGCGCGGTCCGGGGCTGCCCCGGCTCGTGCACTGGGGCGGCGACGTCGGCGACCTCGACGACGACGGCCTGCGCCAGCTCGCCGACGCCACGGTGCCGCCGGTGGTGCCCAGCAGCTTCGACGCCCCGACGGTGCTCTCCCTGCTGCCCGAGGCGAGCGCCGGTTGGAGCGGCCGGCCGGCGCTGGCCGGGCACCGCGACCGCGCCGACTGGTCCACCGCGTTCCGGTTGGACCGGCTGGACGTCGACGACCCGTCGGACGTCGCGGCGCCCGCCCGGGTCGACGTCCACGCCGGCGACCCCGACGCGGGGCTGTCGCTGACCGTCGAGCTCACCCTGGACCCGACCGGGCTGGTGCTGCTGCGACACCGGCTGCGCAACGACGGCGCGAGCCCGTACGAGCTGCGCGAGCTGACGCCGGTGCTGCCGGTGCCGGCGGTCGCCACCGAACTGCTCGACCTGACCGGCCGGTGGTGCCGGGAGCGCTCACCGCAGCGGCACCCGTGGCCGGTGGGCACCTGGGTCCGGGAGGGCCGGCACGGGCGTACCGGCCACGACGCCACGCTGCTCCTGGTCGCCGGTACGGCCGGCTTCGGCTTCGGCAGCGGCGAGCTGTGGGCGGTGCACACCGCGTGGAGCGGCGACCACGTGACCTTCGCCGAGCGGCGCCCCACCGGCACGGCGACGCTCGGTGGCGGCGAACTGCTCACCCCGGGCGAGGTGGTGCTCGGCCCCGGCGAGTCGTACGCCACGCCGCTGCTCTACGCGGCCTGGTCCGACACCGGGTTGGACGGGCTCAGCGACGTCCTGCACACCCACCTGCGGGCCCGCCCGCGGCACCCCCGCACCCCGCGACCGGTCACCCTCAACGTCTGGGAGGCGGTCTACTTCGACCACGACCTGGACCGGCTGCGCGCGCTCGCCGACCAGGCGGCCGAGGTCGGCGTCGAACGGTTCGTGCTGGACGACGGCTGGTTCCGGGGCCGGCGCGCCGACACCGCCGGGCTCGGCGACTGGTACGTCGACGAGGGCGTCTGGCCCGACGGCCTGCACCCGCTGATCGAGCACGTCACCAAGCTCGGGCTCCAGTTCGGTCTCTGGGTCGAGCCGGAGATGGTCAATCCGGACTCGGACCTGTTCCGCGACCACCCCGAGTGGGTGCTCGCCACCCCCGGACGGCTGCCCCTGTCGTGGCGCAACCAGCAGGTGCTCGACCTGGCCCAGCCCGGGGCGTACGCGTACCTGCTGGAGCGGCTGGACGCGCTGCTCACCGAGCATCCCGGGATCAGCTACCTGAAGTGGGACCACAACCGGGACCTCGCCGAGGCGGGCCACCACGGCCGGCCCGGGGTGCACGCGCAGACCGAGGCGGTCTACCGCCTCCTCGACGAGCTGCGCCGCCGCCACCGGAGCGTGGAGATCGAGAGCTGCGCCTCCGGCGGTGCCCGGGTCGACCTGGAGATCCTCGCCCGTACCGACCGGGTCTGGGCCAGCGACTGCAACGACGCCCTGGAGCGGCTCGCCATCCAGCGCTGGACGGGGCTGCTGCTCCCGCCGGAGCTGGTCGGCAGCCACATCGGCCCGGAGCGCTCGCACACCACCAACCGGGTGCACGATCTCGGTTTCCGGGCCGCGGTGGCGTTCTTCGGCCACTACGGCATCGAGTGGGACATCGCCTCGATCAGCCCGGTGCAGCGCGCCGAGCTGGCCTCCTGGGTGGCGCTGCACAAGCGGCTGCGCCCGCTGCTGCACACCGGCCGTACGGTCCGGGTGGAGCACCCCGATCCGGCGGTCTGGGCACACGGCGTGGTCGCCCCCGACGGCTCCCGGGCGGTGTACGCGGTCAGCCGGCTGACCACCTCCGTGGCCCAGGTTCCGGGCGCGCTCCGGCTGCCCGGCCTGGACCGGCGACGCCGCTACACGGTGCGGCCGGCCGAGGGCGTACCGGCGCCGGCGACGATGCAGCGGACCGAGCCGGGCTGGCTGCCGACCGGGGTGACCCTCACCGGGGCCGCGCTGGGCAGCGTGGGCCTGCAGCTGCCGGCCCTGCACCCCGAGCAGGCGCTGTTGCTGGAGGCCAGCGCGGTCGACTGATTTTTTTCGAAGAATCTCGGCCGGGTATGTCGAGACGGCGGGCCGCTGCTTCTACCTCAGGGTGAGAGCACCGAGAATGAGGTGCGCAGGCGTGAGGAGCCGACCGTGAAGTACATGTTGCTGATGCAGTTCAGCGCCGCCGGGACCGAGTTCCCCCCGATCGGGACGTGGACGCCGGAGGAGATCCAGGCGCACATCGCCTTCATGGGCGACGTCAACGCCAAGCTGATGGCGGACGGGGAGTGGGTGCAGGGCGAGGGGCTCGGCGGCCCGGAGCAGACCCGGATCGTCCGGGCCGGCGAGGGCGGCGTGCCGGTGGTGACCGAGGGGCCGTTCCCGGAGACGAAGGAGTTCCTCGCCGGCTGGTGGATCGTCGACTGTGAGAACCCCCGACGGGCCGCGGAGATCGCCGCGTTCATCTCCACCGCCCCCGGCCCGGGTGGCCGCCCACTGAACATGCCGATCGAGGTGCACCCGGTGATGTCCGCCCCGCCGCAGGAGCTGTGACGGCTGGCCACCATCGACCGACGCACCGAGGACCTGCTGCGCGAGCTGGCGCCGCAGGTCCTCGGCGTGCTCGCCCGGCGCTTCGGTGACTTCGCCGCCGCCGAGGACGCCGTCCAGGAGGCGCTGCTCGCCGCGACCGTCCAGTGGCCGGACGAGGGGGTGCCGACGAACCCGCGTGGCTGGCTGATCCAGGTCGGGTACCGGCGGATGATCGAACTGGTCCGCGCGGAGACCGCCCGGCGCGGCCGGGAGGAGCTGGTGGCGCGGCGCGAGCCGGACGACCGGCGGGCGGCCCCGGCCGCGGACGAGCAGCTGCTCGCCGAGCGGGACGACACCCTGATTCTGCTCTTCCTCTGCTGCCATCCGGCGCTCTCCCCCACCTCGGCCATCGCGCTCACCCTGCGTGCGGTCGGCGGCCTGAGCACCGCCGAGATCGCCCACGCGTTCCTGGTCCCGGAGGCCACGATGGCCCAGCGCATCAGCCGCGCCAAGCAGCGGATCAGGGACTCCGGCCTGCCGTTCCGGATGCCCGACGACGCCGACCGCGGTCAGCGGCTGGCCGCCGTCCGGCACGTGCTCTACCTGATCCTCACCGAGGGGCACACCAGCAGCGCCGGGCCGGAGCTGCGTCGGGTGGACCTCTCGGCGGAGGCGATCCGGCTGACCCGGGCGCTGCACGACCGGCTGCCCGACGACAGTGAGACGGCCGGGCTGCTGGCGCTGATGCTGCTCACCGAGGCGCGCAGCCCGGCGCGTACCGGGCCGTCGGGTGAGCTGATCTCCCTGGCCGAGCAGGACCGCAGCCGGTGGGACGCGACGGCCATCGCCGAGGGCGTCGCGCTGGTCACCCACGCGCTGCCCCGCGGGCCCGTCGGGCCGTACCAGCTCCAGGCCGCCATCGCCGCGCTGCACGACGAGGCGCCCTCGGCCGAGCGCACCGACTGGCCGCAGATCCTCGCCCTGTACGAGGTGCTCGAACGGCAGTCGGGCAGCCCGGTGGTGGCGCTCAACCGCGCGGTGGCGACCGCCATGGTGCACGGGCCGGAAGCCGGCCTGGCCGCCCTGGCCGGGCTCGCGGACGATCCCCGGCTGGCCGGGCACCACCGGTTGCACGCCGCCCGCGCCCACCTGTACGAGATGGCGGGCGAGCGCGACCGCGCGGTCGCCGACTACCGGGCGGCGGCGGGCCGGACGAACAGCCTGCCCGAGCAGCGGTACCTGACCATGCGGGCCGCCCGGCTGGCCACGGTGGAGACCGCACCGAACGACGAGTGACGAGGTACGACATGGCGTACGTCCTGCTGGGCATCGCGATCGCGGCCGAGGTGATGGCCACCAGCCTGCTCAAGGCCACCGAGGGGTTCACCCGGCTCTGGCCGACCCTGGCCTGCCTCGGCGGCTACGGGCTGGCGTTCGTGCTGCTGTCGCAGGCGGTGAAGCAGATCCCTGTCGGCGTCGCGTACGCCCTCTGGTCGGGGTTGGGGACCGCCACGATCGTCGCGATCGGCGCGGTCTTCCTCGGTGAACCGGTCGGTGCGGTGAAGCTCGTCGGCATCGCATTGATCATCGCGGGGGTGGTGATCGTGAACCTGAACGGCGCTCACTGACCCGGATCGGCGATTCACCCCAAACCGGAACGTAGGGTTGATCCCGGCCCGACCGGGTATCCGGGGATGATCCGCCGGTGGGTAAGGAGGGCTGCCACATGGTCAGCGTTGGCTACACCCTGTTGTGCGAGCAGGCCGGGCCGAAGGAGCTGGTCGACCACGCGATACGGGCGGAGGCGGCCGGCTTCGACCAGCTGGTGATCTCCGACCACTACTACCCCTGGCTGGACTCGCAGGGCCACTCCCCGTACGCCTGGTCGGTGCTGGGCGCGGTGGCGCACGCCACCAGTCGGGTCGAGCTGATGTCGTTCGTCACCTGCCCGCTCCGCCGCTACCACCCGGCCGTGGTAGCCCAGAAGGCCAGCACCGTCGGGCTGCTCTCCGACGGCCGGTTCACCCTCGGCCTCGGCGCGGGCGAGAACCTCAACGAACACGTGGTCGGCGAGTGGCCACACGTGCAGCAGCGGCACGAGATGTTCGAGGAGGCGCTGCAGATCATCCGCCCGCTGCTCAACGGCGAGACGCTGACCTTCTCCGGCAACCACTTCGAGGTGCCCGACGCGTACGTCTGGGACCGCCCGGAGACCCCGGTGCCGATGGCGGTCGCCGCCTCCGGTCCGCAGTCGGCCAGCCTCGCCGCCGAGTACGGCGACGGCCTCATCGCCACCGAGCCCGATCCGCAGATCATCCAGCTCTACGAGGACGCGGGCGGCGGCGGGCGCAACCGCTACGGCCAGCTGATGGTCTGCTACGGCCCGGACGAGGCCGAGTGCCGCAAGCTCGCACACGAACAGTTCCGCTGGTTCGGGATGGGATGGCGGGTGATGCCCGACCTGCCCAACCCGGGGTCGTTCGCCGCCGCCACCCAGTTCGTCCGCGAGGAGGACGTGGCGCAGGGGATCACCTGCGGTCCGGACGTCGACCGGCACGTCGAGGCGTTCCGGGCCTTCGTCGAGGCCGGCTACACCCACGTGGCCCTCGTCCAGGTGGGTGGCGACCGCCAGCCGATGTTCCTGGACTGGGCTCAGGAACAGCTCCTGCCCCGCCTGCGCGAACTGTGAACCGGTCGACGACGAAGCGCCCGACGGAGGGATTGCGGTGCGAATCGGCAATGTGGAGGTCCGCCCGCTCGGCGGTGGGCTCGGCTGCCTGCTGATGATCCTCTTCTCGGTGCTCGCCTCGGTGCTGCTCACCGTCCTGGTCAACGTGCTGCTCTGACCCGTGCGGTCGGCCGGGTCGGTCCGTGACGCGCCACGGCGGGGCGCGGGCCGGCAGGCGGTCAGGCGGGCTTCAGCTCCACCTCGGCGACCAACGGGTAGTGGTCCGAGGCGTGCTCCGCGACGCCACCCCGGACCACCCGGACCTCCCGCACCCGAGCGGCCAGCGCCGGGGAGCCGAGCAGGTAGTCCAGCCGCATCGCGACGAACTCCGCCCCGCCGTGCCAGGTCGGCACGGTGTGCCCGTCGTCCGGCCCGCCGAAGGCCCGTTGCAGGTCGACCAGGCCCGCGCCGAGCAGCACGCCCACCGCCCGGGTGTCCGCCGTGCGCCCGTCGCGGCGCAGGTGCCGGCGGCGGTACCTCGGCTGGAGCCGGCTCAGCTGCTCGGTGTGGTCCGTCGCCGGGTCCAGCGCGTTCAGGTCGCCACCGACCACGGTCAGCTCACCCGGCGCCCGCCGGACGGCGCGTACCAGCCAGTCCACCTCGACCCGCCGCCAGCCGCCCGAGTACGGGGTCAGATGCGCACCGAGCACGGTGAGCGCCCCCGCGTCGGTGCCGAGCACGACCCGGCCCGCCGCGTGGTGGAACGGCCGACGCAACGGGGCCGCCGCGAGCGTACGCAGCGGTGGGCGGACGAGCACCGCCACCGGCTGTCCCAGGCAGCTGGGCGCCCGGTGCGGGCGCAGGCCCAGCCGGTCGGCGAAGCCGGCCAGCACCCGGTCGTCGAAGCCGCGCAGCTCCTGCAGGAGCAGCACGTCCGGCCGCTGCGCGTCGATCAGCTCGACGATCTCGTCCCGCCGGTCGGAGCCGTCGCCGTCCCGACCACCGGTGCGGATGTTCCAGGTCATCACGCGCAGCACGATTCACTCCGTTCGGACGGCCCTGACCAGCTCGTCGTCGAGGGTGTGCACGTCCTCCGCCTCGATGCTCGGCCGGTTGCCCTCGTGCACGTCGGCGTTGGGCCGGATGACCCAGTACAGCAGGCCGATCCAGAGCGCGCTGAGCAGGATGGCGCCCATGAAGTCGGTGGGGTGGTGCATGCCCCGGTAGATCCGGGAGGTGGCCACCCCGAGCGGCATGAGCACGGCGAGCGCCACGGTCAGCCACCGCCACCACCGGTCGGTGCGGGCCATGACCAGCACGGCGATCGCCGCGTAGAGGCAGATCGTGGCGGCGATGTGACCGGACGGGAACGACGACGTCGGCATCGGCCCGTCCAGGTTCTCCACCGGCGGGCGGGGCCGGTCGACCGCGTGGGCGCTCGCCAGGAAGAGGCTCAGCTCGCCGAACATGGCCAGCGCCACGAAGAGCACGGGCCGCCACCGTCGCCACACGGCGAGCACCAGCGGGCAGAACACCAGCGAGACGAGCAGGACCGCGTGGGTGTCGCCGAACTTGCTCCACCACCAGCTCAGCTCGGTCAGCGCCGGGGTGTGCCGCTGTGCGAACCAGCGCGGCACCTCGGCGTCGAGGGTGGCCAGGAACGACCCGCCGGCGTGGTAGCTGACGTACATGCCGAAGCCGTAGAGCGCCCCGAAGACCAGCACCCACCCGACGAGGAGTTCGGCCACGGCCGAGCGGGGGTGCTCCAGCACGTGCTCCTCGGCCGGGGCGGGGGCGATGTCGTGCCCCACCTCGGGCTCCAGCCCCTCCGCCAGCGGTGGCGCCGGCCGGCCCCGCTCGCGCCGCCACAGCCGGAAGGCGTACGCGGTCATGCCGAGCCAGGCCGCGCCGAGCAGCCACCCGGCGAGCACGTCGGAGACGAAGTGCACGCCGAGCGCGATGCGGGTCAGCCCGATGAGGGCCACCAGCGCGGCGACCACGGCGATGGCGGGCCGACGCCAGCGGGGCGCCAGCGCCGGGAGGAAGACCAGCAGCAGCGCGCCGTACGCCACGAACGATCCCAGGGCGTGCCCGCTGGGGAAGCTGTTGCCGGGTGCGCTGGCCACCGGCACGTCGACGATCGGCCGGAGCCGGCCGACCAGCGTCTTCAGCGACGGGTCGAGGATCAGCCCGCCCACCCCGGTGACGATCAGGTAGACGGCCAACCGGGGCTGCCGGCGGATGAGCAACCCGACCACGGCGATGGTGACCAGCCAGATCAGGACCGGTCGTCCACCGAGGTCGGTGACCGCCTGGAGCACCGTGACCACGGGGCCGTGCGGCGCGACGAGGTCGTTGAACCACTCCGCTACCGCACGGTCCGCGCTGTAGAGCGGGCTCCACCGGAACCGGACCAGCATGAGCAGCAGTCCGAACGCGACGCCGGCGCCGGTGACCAGCGCCAGCCCGGCGACGCTCCGCTCGGCGAAATGTCCGACAGGTCGCCGCAGCACCGATCTGACCGCCGTCACCCCGCACCTCCCTGGTCGCTCTGGGAGGCGGCTTTACCCGGTTCGCGCGACGCCTACACCGCGGGTTTGCGCGGGCGGCGGGGCGCCCGAGGTCGAGGCGCGGACGGGGGCGCAGCGGCGGCGGGCCGCGACGGGGTTCCCGAAACGGACGTCTCGGCGCGTACCGTCTCCGGCTCCCACAGGTCCGGCTCGGCCGGCTCCCGCACACCGATGCGCAGCGCCTCCAGCTGCGCGGCGAACGCGAGCCCGCCGAAGAGCGCCATGCCGGTGAGGTTGGCCCAGAGCAGCAGCGCCATCATCCCGGTCAACGCGCCGTACGTCTGGCCGAACGCGTCGCTGAAGTTGACGTACGCGGCCAGCAGCAGGCTGGCCAGCCACCAGAGCGCGGTCGCGATGCCGGCGCCGAAGAAGAGCCAGGAGAGTCCGGGTTGCCGGCGTCGGGGCGCGTGGCGGAAGAGCACGGCCACCGCGAGCACGGTCAGCGCGAGACTGAGCGGCCAGCGGATCACGTCCCAGCCGCCGTGCACCCACTCGCCCCAGGCGTAGTGCCGCTGCACCGAGTCGCCCATCGGGCCGCCGCCCACCAGGATCAGGAACCCGGCCAGCGCCGGGACGCCGGCGGTCACCGCGAGGACCGCGGCCCGCAGGTACTTCCGCAGGGCCGGCCGGTCCCGCTCCACGCCGTAGATCCGGTTTGCGCCACGCTCGATCTGCGCCATGCTGGTGGTGAGCGTGACCAACCCGGTGAGCAGGCCGAGGGTGAGTGCCAGTTCGCCGGCGTCCTCGGTGCTCTCCCCCTCGCCGAGCAGCTCGGCCACGACCGGCTCGCTCGCCCCGGGGGTCACCGCCAGCACCGTGTCGGCGACCACCCGCCCGCCCTCCTCCACGCCCAGCTCGCTGATCAGACCGGTGAGCGCGATCAGGAACGGCACCACGGCGAGGCAGAGCTGGAGCGCGAAGGCGCGGGAGTGGCTGAACCCGTCGCCGTAACGGAACCGGATGAAGGCGTCCCGCAGCAGGTGCCAGCCGCCCTGCCGGCGCAGCGTGTGCCAGGCGTCGTCGGCGGAGAGCTCCTCGTCGGCCATGAGGCGGGTCTCCGGCACGATCCGGGTACTACTCACGGCGCGCCTCCTCGACCAGCTGCTCACCCCGCTCGGCGGCACGGTCCGCGTCGACGGCGAGGTCCCGCGCCCGTTCGGGCTGCGGTACGCACAACCAGAGCGCCTTCGGCCGGATCACCGCGCGCAGCCGCCGGCCGGGGGCGATGAGGTCACCGTCGAGTTCCCGAGGCTGGGCCCGGCTGGCGGTGACCAGCACCCGCCGGCCGCGGAAGACCTCCATCCTCGGCACCCTCCCCCGGCGTCTCATCACGGCCCAGCCGAGGGAGAGCCAGTCCCGCAGGGAGCGCGGGGTGAGCACGGCGACGTCGAGCCAGCCGTCGTCCGGTTCGGCCTCGCTGAGCAGCCGGATGCCGCCCTGCAGCCGGCCGACGTTGGCGACCAGCACCGAGCGGGCGCGGCGGCGCACCGGGGGTCGGTCGTCGACCCGGATCGACACCCGCATCGGGCGGTCCCGCAGGTGCCGCGCGGCGCCCACGACGTACGCGGGCCAGCCGATCCGCGCCTTGGTCGCCTCGCTGGTGGCGGCGAGCATCTGGGCGTCGAAACCCATGCCGGCCATCACGGTGAAGTAGCGCCCGTCGACCTCACCCACGTCGAGCCGTCGGCGGCCGCGTTCGACGGCGACCTGCAGCCCGGCGGCGAGGTCGGTGGAGAGTCCGAGGTTGGCGGCGAGGAGGTTGCCGGTGCCCTGGGGCAGGACGGCGAGGGCCACGTCGGTGCCGACCAGCGCGCTGACGCAGGACATGACGGTGCCGTCGCCGCCGCAGGCGAAGACCACCTCGACGCCGGCCTCGACGGCCGCCTCGGTCTGGCCCCGGCCCGGGTCCTCGACGCTGGTCTCGTACCAGAGCGGCTCGGGCCAGCCGGCGGCGGCGAGGGCGTCGTTCACCGTACGGCGCAGCCTCGCCAGGTCGGCCACCTTGACCGGGTTGACCACGACGGCGGAGCGCAGCCCGCCGTCGTCACGCGCGGGCCGCGCACGCCGTCCAGCATTCACGGCGTCAGTTTGCAGCAACCGGCGTCGTTCGGCGAGCCGTGTCGGCGTCCGCGTCGCAAGCGCCACAGAGAGGTTTGCGACGGCCCACCGCCGCCCGAGCGCCCTGCCGGCCCGCGGCCGAACCGCCGGAGCGGCTCGGACCCGGGTCGGGCCGGCGGGTCGGCCGTCCGGGACGCCGTTTCAGGCGGCGGTACGCAGCGCCTGCTCCACCCGGCGGCGCAGGTCGTCGAGGTCGGCGCCGGCCTCGGTGAGCACCAGCGCCGCCAGTCCGTGACCCTCGCGGAGCAGGCCGAGCAGGATGTGTTCGCTGCCGATGTGGTGGTGCCGCAGCCGGATCGCCTCCCGCAACGACAGCTCCAGAACCTTCTTCGACCGCGGCGAGAACGGGCCGCCGGAGTAGCGGCGCCGGCCCCAGCGGCGGCGCGGCTCCGGCATCGCCTCGCGCAGCGCGTCGGGGCCGAAGGTCTGCTCGACCCGGGCCACGATGGCGGCCAGGTCGATGCCGATCTCGCGCAGCGCCGCCGCGTCGGCGTCGCCGAGGCCGACACCGCCGGTCTCGACGTGCCGGCGGATGCGGGCCCGCAGGTCGCCGGCGTCGAGGCCGACCTCGGCCAGGATCCGGCGGGCGAGGCTCGCCTCGTCGGCGAGCAGGGCGAGCAGCAGGTGCTCGGTGCCTACCGGCCGTTGCCCCTCGGCTCGGGCCTCGTCCCGCGCCCGGCGGACGATGTCGCGGGCGCGGTCGGTGAACCGTTCGAACATCACGCCTCCCAGGAGGTGGGGACCGCGGGTCGCCCGCCGTGCTTCTTGTGGACCGCCTGCCGGCTGACCTCGAGCGAGTCGGCGATCTCCTGCCAGGACCAGCCCTGTCGGCGGGCGTTGTCGACCTGGACCACCTCCAGCCGCTCGAGCAGCCGGCGCAGCGCGCGGACGGCGCGCAGCCCGACCCGGGGGTCGGCGCTGCCGGCGGCCGCCGCGAGTTCCGTCGCCTGACTCATGCTGTCAACGTACGTTGACAGGGCAACCCTGTCAACCCATGTTGACATTCCGGCGGCGAACCGACCCGCCACCCACCGTCGCGCGACTACCCTCGGGGACGAGGGAGCGTGGTCGTGCCGGGCGCGACGCCCGGGAGGTGATGTCCGATGACCGCAGCCACCGAACGGCCGGTACTGGTCGGCCTCGGCTCGGACCGCAACCTCGCGATGGTGCCGCTCGCCGCCCAGGAAGCCGTCACGCACGGCCGGCCGCTGCACCTGGTGCACGCCTTCGACTGGCGCACCGCCTTCGAGGCGGAGACCGTGGCCGCGCCACGCGACGAGGCCGAGGACCTGCTCGCCCGGGCCAACGACCTGGCCCGCGACGTCGAGCCGGAGCTCACGGTCACCGGCGAGATCGTCGAGGGGCCTCGGATCCCCATCCTGCTGCGCCGCTCCCAGCAGGCGTTCCTCCTCGTCGTCGGCGACGGCGGCATGGGCACCTGCGGCGACTGCGTACCGTCCGAGGCGCCCGCCGTGCAGTTCGCCGCCCAGGCCAGCTGCCCCGTGCTGGTGACCCGCCGCGAACCGCCGCCGCAGGGCCCCGTACTGATCGGCGTGGACGGCTCACCCAGCTCCTACCAGGCCCTGGAGTGGGCGTTCGAGTGCACGAAACGGCGCGGCAGCCGGCTGCTCGCCCTGCGGGTGGTGGAGCCCGACGAGGAGGACGAGGAGATCTCCCGGCAGCTCGTCGAGGCCGTCGACCGGTACGCCGGTCGACACCGCGAGGTGCCCGTCGAATGCCACACCATCCGCGGCGCCCCGGAGACCGTACTCGTCGAACAGTCACGCTCGGCGCAGGTGACGGTGGTCGCGCCGCGCGGCGACGAGCCGGGCCGGGGCATGCTCGGTGCGGTCGCGCAGGCCCTGCTCTACCACGCGCCGTCGCCGGTGATCATCGTCCGCGGCATGACCGACACCGCCCCCCAGGGGGCATGACGTCCGCCCGGCGGAACCGACGGCCGCCCCGCGCGCCGGTCGTGCCGCCACCAGGAGATGCGCTTCCGGATGCAGCACTCCCCGAACCGCGAGAGGCTCAGTCACCATGGACACCGCTCTCGACACGCAGAGCCCGCTGACCGAGGACGAGCTGCGCCGGCTGGACGCGTACTGGCGGGCGGCCAACTACCTCACCGTCGGGCAGATCTACCTGCTGGACAATCCCCTGCTGCGGGAGCCGCTCACCGCCGAGCACCTCAAGCCCCGGCTGCTCGGCCACTGGGGCACCAGCCCCGGCCTGAACCTGCTCTACGCCCACCTCAACCGCGTCATCGTCGAGCGCGACCTGAACGCCATGTTCATCACCGGACCGGGTCACGGCGGCCCGGCGATCGTGGCGAACACCTGGCTCGAGGGGAGCTGGACCGAGCGCTACCCCGCCGTCGGCCGCGACGAGGCCGGCATGCGCCGACTGTTCCGGCAGTTCTCCTTCCCCGGCGGCATCCCCAGCCATGTGGCCGCGGAGGTGCCGGGCTCGATCCACGAGGGCGGCGAGCTGGGGTACGCGCTCAGCCACGCGTACGGCGCCGCCTTCGACCACCCCGACCTGGTGGTCGCCTGCGTGATCGGCGACGGCGAGGCGGAGACCGGGCCACTGGCCGGCAGTTGGCTCTCCAACGTCTTCCTCAACCCGGCCCGCGACGGGGCGGTCCTGCCGATCCTGCACCTCAACGGCTACAAGATCGCCGGCCCCACCGTACTGGCCCGGATCCCCGAGCAGGACCTGCTCGAACTCATGCGCGGCAACGGCTACCAGCCGTACGTGGTCGCCGGCGACGACCCGGCACGGGTGCACCGGACGCTCGCCGCCACGCTGGACCGGGCGCTCGACGAGATCGCGACCATCCAGCAGCTGGCCCGCTCCGGCGGGCCCATCGAACGCCCCCGCTGGCCGATGATCATCATGCGGACACCGAAGGGCTGGACCGGCCCGCGCGAGGTCGACGGCGCACCCGTGGAGGGCACCTTCCGCGCCCACCAGGTACCGCTCTCCGAGGTCCGCACCAATCCGGCGCACCTCGCCGAGCTGGAGCGCTGGCTGCGCAGCTACCGGCCGGAGGAGCTCTTCGACACCAACGGCGCGCCCGTCGCCGAGCTGGTCGCGCTCCCACCCGGCGGAGACCGGCGGATGAGCGCCAACCCGGTGACCAACGGCGGGCTCCTGCTGCGCGAACTCACCCTCCCCGACTTCCGTGAGTACGCCGTCGACGTACCCAGCCCGGGTGAGCCGATGGCCGGGGCCACCGGGCTGCTCGGCAACTGGATCCGCGACGTCATCGCCGCCAACCCGGAGACGTTCCGGCTCTTCGGGCCGGACGAGGTCGCCTCCAACCGGCTCGGCGCGGCGTTCGAGGTCACCGGACGGGCCTGGGTCGCCGAGACGCTCCCCAGCGACGACCATCTCTCCCCCGACGGGCGGGTGATGGAGGTGCTCTCCGAGCACCTGTGCCAGGGGTGGCTGGAGGGCTACCTGCTGACCGGACGGCACGGACTCTTCACCAGCTACGAGGCCTTCATCCACATCGTCGATTCGATGGTCAACCAGCACGCGAAGTGGCTCAAGGTCACCCGGGGCATATCGTGGCGACGTCCGCTCGCCTCGCTGAACTACCTGCTCTCCAGCCACGTCTGGCGGCAGGACCACAACGGGTTCTCGCACCAGGACCCCGGCTTCATCGACCACGTGGTGAACAAGAAGGCCGAAGTGGTCCGCGTCTACCTGCCGCCGGACGGCAACACCCTGCTCTCCACCATGGACCACTGCCTGCGCAGCCGGCACTACATCAACGTGGTGGTGGCCGGGAAGCAGCCCGCCCCGAACTGGCTGACCATGTCCGAGGCGATCCAGCACACCCGACGCGGCCTGGGCATCTGGGACTGGGCGAGCAACGACACCGGCAGCGAACCGGACGTGGTGCTCGCCTGCTGCGGCGACGTACCGACGCTGGAGACGCTGGCCGCCGCGGACCTGCTCCGCCAGCACCTGCCCGAGCTGAAGGTGCGGCTGGTCAACGTGGTCGACCTGATGCGGCTCCAGCCGCCCACCGAACACCCGCACGGCCTGCCGGACAACGAGTTCGACACCATCTTCACCGCCGACCGGCCGATCATCTTCGCCTACCACGGCTACCCGTGGCTGATCCACCGCCTCACCTACCGCCGTACCAACCACGACAACCTGCACGTACGCGGCTACAAGGAGGAGGGCACCACCACCACCCCGTTCGACATGGTGATGCTCAACGACCTGGACCGCTACCACCTGGTCATCGACGTCATCGACCGGGTGCCCGGACTGGCCGCCCGCGCCGCCCACCTGCGCCAGTACATGGTCGACAGCCGTCAGGCCTGCCGGGACTACACCCGCCGGCACGGTGAGGACGACCCCCGGGTCGCCGAGTGGCGCTGGATCCGGGAGACCGATCCGCAGCTGCGGAGCGGCTCGTGAGCGGCAACGAGATCCTGGTCGGCTACGACGGCTCCCCGGACGCGGCGGTGGCGCTGGGCTGGGCCCTGGACGAGGCGCGGCTCACCGGCCGACCGGTCCGCCTCGCGTACGTCTTCGAATGGTCGACGGTGGTCGGCTGGCTCGGCCCCGGCGTCGCCCCCGGCTTCTGGCCGGACGAGACCGCCCGCAACGAGGTCGACCAGCTGGTGCACCGGGCAGCGGCCGACGCGGCCGGCGCGCACCCGGGCCTGGACGTCACCGGTGAGGTGCTCGACGGCCCCGCCGCGCTCCTGCTCCAGGAGCGCTCGGCGGAGGCCGCGCTGCTGGTGCTCGGCAGCCGGGGGCACGGCGGCTTCGCCGGCCTCCTCGTCGGCTCCACCACCGTCACGGTCACCGCCCACGCGCACTGCCCGGTGGTGGTGGTCCGCTCCCCCGCCGGGGACGTGCCGGTCGGGTCGCCCGGCGGGCCGGTGGTGGTAGGTGTGGACGGCTCCGAGCAGTCACTCGTGGCCCTCGGCCTCGCCGCCGAACGGGCCGCCGCACGACGGGTACGGCTACGGGTGCTCCGGGCCTGGTCGCCGCAGGGGGCGGGCGACGCCGGTGGGAAGGTCGACGACGCGGTGGCGGCCGAACGCGCCGCGCTGGCGGAGTCCCTCGCGCCCTGGCGGCGCACCTTCCCGGAGCTGGACGCCACCGTCGAGGTGACCGCCGGCGCTCCCGCGTCCCTGCTGGTCGAGGCGAGCGACGGGGCACAGCTGGTCGCCGTCGGCACCCGCGGGCGGGGTGGGCTGCGCGGGATGCTGCTCGGCTCGGTGAGCCAGCAGCTCATCCAGCACGCCCGGTGCCCGGTCGCGGTCGTCCGGGAACGCTGACCCGGGTCGGGCGTCCGGGTCAGCGTTCCCGGACCGTCGTCGTGCTCGCCGATCGGAGGAACGCGGCCGATCAGACGCTCTGGACGCCGCCGACCGAAGCCAGCAGGGCCGCTTCCCGTGCCGGATCCAGGCCGACCGGCGCCCGCGCCGGACGCCCCGCCCGCGGCGGCACCGTACCCACCGCGGACAGCCACCGCCAGGTGTCCGCGACCGTCTCGAACAGCGGACGGCAGGTCAACCCGGCCGAGTGAGCCCGCTCGACGCCGCGCTCCTGCAACCACCGGTACTCGTGACCGCGCGGCACCCAGATCGGCAGGTCGATCCAGGGCGTGATCCCCGCGGCCAGGATCGGCTCGGGCGGCGTCCAGCGCAGCCGCGCCGCCGCCCCGGTGACCCGCACGCAGGCGTCGAGCAGCTCACCCATCGTGGCGTGCCCGGTGCGGCCGACCACGTTGTACGCCCCGCCGCGCCCCCGCGCGCCCTGGTCGAGCATCCAGCCGGCGAGGTCGCGTACGTCGACGTACTGCAGCGGCAGCTCGGCCGGGCCGGGGGCCAGCACGTCACCGCCCCGGTCGACGCGCCCCAACCACCACGGCAGCCGGCCGATGTCCTCGCCCGGACCGAGGATCAGCCCGGCCCGGGCGAGCAGGGCGCGCTCACCGAAGACCTCACGCACCGCCCGCTCGGCGCCGGCCTTGTTCTGCGGGTAGTCGCCCTCCTCGGCCTCCGGCGCGGCCTCGACCACCGGCGCGTCCTCACCCGATCCCGGCTCGACCGGTTCGGCGTAGACCGAGCCGCTGGAGACGTAGACGTAGTGCCCGACCGAGTCGACCAGCGCGCGAGCCGCGTCGAGGGCCACCCGGGGCGCGCCGTCCCAGGTGTCCACCACCACGTCCCACTCACCGCCGGCGAGCGCGGTCAACCCGCCGGGTTGCGTCCGGTCGCCCCGCAGCCGGTGCACACCCGGCGGCACGGCACCGTGCAGCCCCCGGTTGAACACCGTCACCGACCAGCCCCGCCGCACCCCCTCCGCGACCGTCGCCGCGCCGACGAATCCCGTACCACCCAACACCAGAAGCCGCATGTCCCCACCGTGCCCGGTCCCCGGTCGGGAATCGACGTTGTTCACGGTGGGCGTATCTGCCGACAGCAGAACCTCAGCCGTCGAGCAGTCGGCGGCAGCGGCGCAGGGCGGCCAGGGCGATGGGAGCGTCGCGCCCCTCGATGCCGGTCGCCAGCTCGCGGACGGCAGCCATCGCGCGGGCCGGCTCGCCCGCCGCCACGGCCGCCTCGGTCAGCACCAGGACCGCCTCGGCGGCCCAGGCCCAGATGCCCTTACCGCGCACCAACGCCAACGCACCGGTCGCGTGGCCGACCGCCTCCTCGGGCCGCTCGTCGAGGATCAGCCGGGCCCACGCCGAGCGTGCCTGCACCAACGGCCAGATCGCCCCGACCCGCTCGGCGGCCACGACGACCTCCCGCAGCGTCCGCTCGGCCCGCCGCACCTGCGCGCCGGTGGCCGTACGCGCGAGCACCGTGGCCAGCTCCGCCCGCGCGTCGAGCAGGGTTACCGGCATCCGCTCCGCCGCGACGATCAGCCGCTCGATCCGCTCCGCCAACCCGTCCCACCGCCCGGCGGCCCGACGAAGCGACAGCTCGGTCGCCTCCACCAGGGTCGTCAACCGCTCGTACCCGGTCTCCGCCACCAGCTCCCGGCCGGCCGTGAGCAGCGCCGCCGCCTGCTCCAGGTGCCCCGCGTGCAGCGCGCCCTGCGCCCAGTTCAGGCAGGCCCGCGCGTGTTCGCGGGGGCGGTCGGCGAGCGCCGTGGAGGCGCGCAGCTCCGAGATGACCGCCCAGGCCGCCGGGTCACCCAGCTCCAGCAGGAGCGAGGCCCGGGCGATGCGTACCGCGAGATGCGCCGCCGGGTCGCCGCTGGCCTCGGCGGCGGCCTCGGCCTCCGCACAACGGGCGAGGTGGTCGTCGACGTGCCGACCGACCACGGTGTCCGGAGCCGCCAGCACGGCGAGCGCCGGAGCCCGCCGGCGCAGGGCCCGCAGGTACGGCACCGCCCGTTCGATCTCGGTGTACCCGCGCAGCGCCTCCCCCTGCTGGCGCAGCAGCCGCCCGAGCACCAGCCCCAGCTCACCCCGGGCGCCCGGCGGCAGCCGCCGGTCGGCGAGCAGCCGTTCCAGCACCGGGATGGCGGTGGCCTGGCTCAGCCCGTCGATGGCCGACCGGCCCAGCTTGCCGGCGAGCCGGACCCGCACCGGCCGGGGCAGCTCCGCGACGTCCATCGTCTGCAGGAGGAAGCCGGCGGCGGTCGCGTCGTCGCCGCGCTCGGTGGCCAGGTCGGCGGCGGCCTCCGCGTTGCGGACGAAGTCCGCGTCACTGCCGGCCAGCCGGTAGTGGTGCGCCAACTGGGCGACCGGCCGGGGCAGCTTCTGCTCCAGCACCCGGGCGATGCGCAGGTGCAGCCACTCGCGGGTCTGCCGGGGTACCAGGTCGTAGACGACCTGCCGGGCGAGGTCGTGCCGGAACCGCAGCCCGTCCCCGGCGTCGTGCAGCAGCCCGGCCCGGTGCGCCCCGGTCAACGCCGCGGCGACGGCGGCGCGCTCCCGGCCCAGCACCGCCGCCAGGATGCGCGGGTCGGGTGCCCGGCCGAGCACGGCGGCCGCACCGAGCACCTCCCGGGTGAGCTCGTCGAGCGGGCGCAGCCGCCACAGCAGCACGTCGCGCAGGACGAACGGGACGCTGTCGTCCGCGAGCGGGTCGCCGCCCCGCTCGGCGAGAGTCCGCAGCACCTCCTCCACCACGAACGGAATGCCGGCCGTGCGGTCGAGCAGAGTGGTGGTGAGCTGTCGCGGCGGCTCACCGAGGCGCAGCGCCCCAGCGGCCAGCCGGCGTACGTCCTCGGCCCCGAGCGGACCCAGCGGAACGCGGGTGACCGACCCGGGTGGCGTACGCGCCAACGCGTCGTGGATCGGCGTGCTGCCGTCCGGCGCCGGGGGCCGGGCGGTGAGCACCACGGCCAGCCCGGCCACCGGGTGACCGCTGAGGTAGGCGAGGAAGTCGCAGGTCGCCGGGTCCGCCCAGTGCAGGTCCTCCAAGACCAGTACGGCGGGGGCCAGCCCGGCGAGCACCGCGCTGACGGCACGCAGCAGCCGGTGTCGCTCCGCCGCCGGGTCGGCCAGC
The DNA here is from genome assembly GCF_003626635.1 of Micromonospora musae. GTDB lineage: Bacteria > Actinomycetota > Actinomycetes > Mycobacteriales > Micromonosporaceae > Micromonospora > Micromonospora musae. Next base: position 616,445 of record NZ_RAZT01000002.1, read on the forward strand.
GGCGGCGGCGCGGCCGGCAGCACCTCGGCGAGTTCGGGCAGCAGCGGGGCGAGGGCGCCGGCCACCGGGTTGAGCGGGCCGAGCCGGTCGGCGTGGGCCCGGACGGCGTCCAGCAGGACACCGAGCGGGAAGGGTTCGGGAACGTCGTCGCACTCGCCGATCAGGAGCTGCCCGGGCAGCGAGGCGAACAGTTCGCGGACGAACCGGCTCTTGCCGATGCCGGGCTCGCCCTCGATCAGGACCAGGCACGGCGGGGTACCGACGAGCCGGCGCAGCAGGGCCAGCTCGTCGGCGCGCCCGACGAATTCGACGGGCCCGCGCAGGCGTCCGGCGCGGTTCGGGGATGCCACCCCGCCGCCCCGCACGTCGTTCCCACCGCCGCCGGTCACCGTGTGGCGAGCACATCACCTCGGCCGGAAGCGGGGGCGGCCCGGCGGGCCGGCGGTGACCTGGGTCACGCAGCCGGCCCACCGGGCCTCGGGCCTGGGTCAAAGTCCTCGGTCGAGCCGAGGCGGAGTTCAGGCGGCGATCCGGCAAGGCGGGGCTTCGTTGGGATACCGGTGTTGTATCCGGACGAAGCCCCGACGCCGCCGGTCGTCGTCTGGGCCCGCCGCAGGCCGGCCAGGGACTTTGACCCAGGCCCTAAGGGGGTGATTCAGGACTGGACGGTGATCGGCACGCTCTTGAGCGGACCGTCGCCGTTGCGGAACTCGAGCTGCCCGACGTAGCGGACCCCGGGCTTCAGACCGGACCAGCGCAGCGTCAGCTTCGCCTTGGCCCCCGGCTGCACCGAGCGCTGCTTCGGGTCGATCGTGAGCCGGCCGGTGGAGCTGCCGGGCGCGCCCGGCAGGTAGGTGGTGACGGTGTAGCCGACGCCGTCCTGGCCGGCCGGCAGGTTCTCGACGAACTCCTGCTCGACGACGATGACGTAGTCCCCGGCGGCCGGCAGGTCCACCCGCGCGCCGCGGCGGGAGCTGACCGTGGCGGTGACGAACATACCGGCGGTGTCGTAGACGTAGGCGCTGTACTCGGTGCACGCCATCACCCCCTCCTCGTCCTCCCAGTCGATGGCCGAGCAGGCCGGCAACTGCGAGGTCACCAGCACGTGCGGGTTGCTGGTGCCGGCCGGAACGTGCACGGTGCTGCGGTACATCGAGGCGGGCAGCGGAGTCGGCAGGTTGTCCAGCGAGGACCAGTCCCAGGACGCCCCCTCGCCGCGCAGCGTGACCGCGTCGGCGGTGCCCGCGGTCAGGCCGGTGAGCTGCGAGATCAGCTTGCCCTGGAAGCCGACCTCGGTGGGGATCTTGACGCTGCCGGAGGTGCCGGCGCCGGTGATCGCGTCGGGGGCGATCAGCCCGCTGTTCTGCACGACCAGCGGGATCCGCACGTCGTGCCGGTACTGGTCGCGCCAGGTCAGCGCGCCGTCGGCCCACGTGTCGAACGCGCCGCCGCTGTTGGTGACCTCCACCGTGAAACGGGCCGTCTTACCGGGGCGGACGGTGAACTTGGCCGGGGTGACCTTCACCTTGTAACCGGCCGGCGCATCGACCGAGGCGGTGTACGTGCTGCTCCGGTCGCTGACGTTGGTGACGGTGCGGGTCACCTTCTGCTTGCCGACCATCCGGCCCAGGGCGATCGACGGGTAGTTCAACTGGACGGTGTCGATCGCACCGATCTCGTCGCAACCCTCCACGTTCGCCCCGGTCTCACTCGCCCGGTCCTCGTCCAGCCCGCACAGGTACTGCAGCCAGTCCTGCGAGGTGGAGTCGTAGACGAGGCCCGGGTCGAACGCACCGCCGGGCTGCACCTCACCGGCGCCGTAGTTCAGCGGGGTCGCGTCGTAGCTGCCGATCTTGATCGGGTTGCCCTTGTCGGTGCGGTCGACCGCGCTGGTCATCAGCGCCGAACGGACCGCCGACGGCGACCAGTCCGGGTGCTTGGCCAGCACCAGCGCGGCGATGCCGGCGATGTGCGGCGCCGCCATCGACGTACCGGACTCCAGGGCGAAGTCGTTGCCGCCGGCCGACGGCGAGAACGCCGCGACCACGTCCACGCCGGGGGCGCTGATGTCCGGCTTCAGCAGGTCACCGGCGCTCAACTTCGACGGACCCGCCGCGGAGAAGGGGGCGACGGAGGGGGCCTCGACCGTCTCCAGGGTGCTCGGCGAGATGCTCGCCGTGGCGTTGCCGCCGGCGACGTACGCGAGGACCGCCGCCGCGTCGACCTCGTCGATGTGCACGGAGGGCACGGCCTGCACGTCGGCGTTGAGGGAGTTCAACGTGTCGTTGTACATCACCATGCCGATACCGCCGGCCTGCGCGACGGCGATGCTCTTGTCGGTACGCGGGATCTCGCCGCGTAGACACATCACGATCTTGCCCTTGACCTTGGCCGGGTCCAACACGTCGTCGGCGCAGAGCTCGGCCGCGTAGGTGTTGTTCGGGTCGATCGCGCTGTCCCGCGCGGTGACCAGCGGGGCCGGTCCGACGCCGGTCTCGCCCATGCCCACACCCGCGATGGTGGTGCCGTTGCCGAGGGTGAGCTTCCGGGTGTACTGCTGGTCGGTGGCGGTCGCGGCCACCGTGGTCACCCACGGGCTGGAGTTGTCGACGGTGCTCGGCGTCGGACCGGCGTTGCCGGCGGCCGCCGACACGAAGACCCCGGCCACGGCGGCGTTGAAGAACGCCGCGTCGATCGCGTTGAGGGTCTCGTTGTCGTCACCGACCGAGTAGTTGATCACGTCGACGCCGTCGGCGACCGCGTCGTCGATGGCGTGCACGATGTCGATCTCGCTGCCCACGGCCGAGCCGGCGCCGTCGTCGTAGAGCGCCTTGTAGACCGCGAGCCGGGCGGCCGGCGCCATGCCGGAGATCGTGCCGAGGTCACGGCCGCCGGAGCTGGCCCGGACGCCGTTGTTGCCGGCGGCGGTGCTCGCCGTGTGGGTGCCGTGGCCGTTGCGGTCACGGGGCGAGAGGAAGTCGTCGGGGAACGCGTCGGCGATTCCGCTGTCGTTGTACCAGCGCGCCCCGATCACCTTGTTGTTGCAGGTGACCGGCGCCTCGACGCCGACGTCGCAGGCGCCCTTCCACTTGCCGTCGATGACCGCCTGGTCCGGACGCGGGCTGGGCAGCGGCGCGAAGCTCGCGCTCTCCGGCCAGAAGCCGCTGTCGATGACCCCGACGATCATGCCTTCGCCGGCCCGGTCGGTGCCGCCGAACTGCTCCCGCCACACCCCGTAGCGGCCGGTCAGGCCCAGGTAGTCCGGGGTGTGGGAGGTGAGCGCGTGCACCTTGCGGTCCGGGTAGACCGCCCGCACGCCGCTGCTGGCGCGCAGCCGGGCGGCCTGCGGCCCGGTGAGCTCCGCCACGAAGCCGTTGAACGCCGTCTCCATCGTCACCCGGGGCTTGCTGGTGACGCCCACCCCGGCCAGCACGTCGGTGCGCTCGCGGCGCAGGTGCTCCCGGTAGGCCGTGGCGCTGCCGGAGCTCCGGTTCAGCTTGCCGCCCCGGGCCGGCTTGGTCGCCGCGATCCCGGCCACGCCGCCGGTGTAGGTCGCCAACGGCTCGCCGTCGAGCTGGACGAGGTACCGGGCGGTCGGTTCGCCGCCGGTCGCCCCGGCGGCGGTGGCGGCGCCCCCAGTCATACTCGTGAGGCCGGCCGCGACCAGCGTCGCCGCGGCAAGCATGCTCACCCCGCGCCGGGTACGCCCGGCCCGTGGCAGGTTCCGTTCTGGCACGTCGTCGTCCTCCGCATCGTGTGCCGCCCGTCACGCGAACGGTGACGGTGGCCGAAACGTAGGAGCGACAGCCGATCACGCGAAAGCGGCCGCAACCCAGCCGTTACCTTGGAAACAGTCTCGTAACGTCACGGGTACTTTCCATGTCATTTGGCGGGCCGCGGGCCGCTCCGAGGGGCCGTTCAGTCACCTCCGGTCGGCCGCCGGGAGACCCGGCGCGGACCGACCGGCCCGCCCTCCACGGCGGACGTCGACGGCCCGTCCACCGCCCGTCCGCACCCCTGCCGGTGCGCCTATCGAGTAGCTGACTGTACGGAATGCTCCGGTCACCCGACGCATACGCTCCGACGTGCCTGCCCGTCCCACCAGGCACTCTTCCCGTCGGCAGCCCGAACCCGGGATCCGGGCCACCTGCTCGAATGAGGTCCGTATGACCACAGTGGTGCACGCCGCCGAGCCCGTCGTGGGCTGGCGACGACGTCTGGGGGCGATACCCGTCGTCCCGGTTCTCGTCAGCGCGTTACTGCCCGTCCTGGTGCTGAGCAGCCCGGCGGCGGCAGCCGATCTCAACATGACGGTCCGGGTGACCGTCGAACGCGTCGAGGGCCACGACTTCGGCGAGAACCCCGACTTCTACAGCTACGTGGAGATCGCCGGCGAGTCGTTCAACAACGAGGACACCCCGGCGACCGACCCGTTCGAGGACACCTACACGATCGAACCGAACTGGGAGTTCTCCAAGCAGGTCGCCCTCTCGAGCGGCACCGTCCCCATCTACCTGGAGATCCGCGACGAGGACGGCTTCCTCCGCTTCGACGACGACCTCGCCGACCTCGACCCCGACGGCGACGACCCGGACGACCCCTCGGACAACGACGACGACACCGACCAGTCACTGAGCTTCACACTCGACCTCAACGCCTGCACGGTGACCGGCGACCTGAACGGCGGCTGCGGCGTCTTCACCAGCACCGGAACGCCGGACGAGTCGGCCTCCGTCCGGCTACGGGTCGAGGTCACCGAACCCCCGGCCGCCCCGGGCATCCGGATCCGATGCCTGCACACACCGCTCTTCCCGCAGGTCGGCGACACCGTCACCATCACCGCGGAGTTCCTCGACGGCGCGCTCGCCCCGACCCGCGCCGACACGCTGGAGATCTGGGTCAACGACCGCACCGCACCCCGGACGAGCGCCTCCAACTCGCTCACCCTGACGTACAACCACACCATCACCGGCGGAGGCAGCTTCAGTTACGGCTGCCGCGGCATCGACGCCAGCGTCCCCATCTTCACCGGGTGGCGGTCGGTGGCGGCGACCGCCGGAGCCGGCGACGAGATCCAGGTGCTCTACACCGGCAGCACCTACAGCCGGGTGGACTGGGTGTTCGTCGGCGACTCCGACGACTACAGCGGCGCCGCCGACCCGCAGTTCCAGGCGGACGTACAGCAGATCATCTACAACTCGTTCTACAGCTACGACCCGTTCCTCGTGCACCAGGACGCGATGAACTTCTGGCTCCAGGTCGGCACCGGCCAGGCGGACCCGGCCGAGGACGGCTGCGACCACGAGGTACCCGACTCCGGCTGGGCCGACAGCGTGATGGTGGTGCACGTCGACTCGTTCCGCGACTGCGCCATGGGCGGCTCGAACGTCTTCTCCGGCGAGAACAACAGCTTCAACACGATCCGCCACGAGTCCGGGCACCGTCCGTTCGGGCTCGCCGACGAGTACTGCTGCGACGGTGGCTACTACCAGCAGGACGTCTTCCCGAACGTGTACGAGGAGCCGGAGGACTGCGCGGACGACGCGCCGGACCTCGGCCGTACCGCCTCGGACTGCCGGGAGTTCGAGGAGGAGATCGAGAACTGGGACGACTTCGACTGGTCGGTCTCCGACCCGGCCTCGAACGACCTGATGGTGGACAACACCACCGCGCAGGCGGCCGACACCAGACGCATCGAGTGGTACTTCGCCGAGTGCCGCGGCGCGAAGTGCTGAGGGGATGAGGACGATGCGCAGGACAACCAACTCGCGCCGCCGGCTGGCCTGGTGGCTGCTACCGGTCGCGGTCGGCGGGGCGCTCTGGGCCGGGGCCCCGGCCCTCTCGGACCCCGCGAACGATCCGACGATCCAACCGATCCCCGACTTCGCCGCCGACGCCGCCGCGGACGAGGCCAAGTCGATAGTCGTACGGGTCTCCTTCAACGGTCGGGCCAACGCCACCGTCATCGACATCGAGGTCGTCGACGAACGCGCCCCCTCGCACCTGGGGGCGCCACCGCTGTCCAAGGTGGACGTCCTCGGCGAGGCCGGCCTGATCGGGACCTTCAACGACTGGCACCCGATGTGGGAGCTCGGCGAGGAGGCCGCCGGTGGCGGCGAGACCCGCCGGCTCAACCCGCAGGCGTCGGGGCGCTGGATCGCCCCGTTCGACCGGGACGCGACCACCATCGTGGTCACCGACATCGCCGCCGCCGACGAGATCGTACGGGCCGACCTCACCGCCGCGATCCACGAGTTCTGCCTGGCCAGCCCCGACGACGAGGACTGCCTCCGGGCCGACCTCGCGGTCGAGGCGGTCACCGTCTCCGCCGCGCCGCCGATCGGCCTGGTCGGCGCGGACGCCACGATCACCGTCGAGACCGTCGTGACCAACAACGGCCCCGACGGCCCGGCCGACGTGGGACTCACCACCACCGCGGCGGCCGGCCCGGGGGTGACGGTGACGCCCGCCACCCAGTCGGCGACGCTGCCCGGCGTCGCGGTGAACGCCGACGTCACCGAATCCGACCAGTGGACGGTGCGGTGCGACACCCCCGGCCAGCACACCGTCACCTTCACCTCGACGGTGGCGACCGTCCACGCGGCCGACGTCGACCTGGTGGCCGCGAACAACACCCGATCCACCACCCACACCATCGACTGCGCGGTGCCGGTCACCGTCAACATCAAGCCCGGCGGCGACCCGAACAGCATCAACCTGGGCGCCGGCGGGAACAACGCGCCCCTGGCGGTGCTCACCACGACGGCGGGCGAGTACGGAAACCCGCTCGCCTTCGACGCCCGGACCGTCGTCGCCACGACGGCGCGCTTCGGGAACCGAACGGTGGTGCTCGGCGGTGGCGGCGGCGCCGAGACGCACGACCGGCGGCACGACGAGCGCAGCTACGAGCTCGACGAGCGGACCCGTGACGCCGACCTCGACGCCGTGCTGCACTTCCGGGCCCGCGACGGCGGCTTCACGACCGGGGACACCGAAGGCTGCCTGATCGGTAAATTCGCCGTCCCGGCCGGCACCTTCACCTTCTTCGGTTGCGGGCCGGTCCGCATCGTGCCCTGAGCCTCGGGCCCCACTGGTCGTGGTCCTTCCCGCCCGGCGGGGAGGACCACGACCGCGAGGAGGGCGTACGCAACGCCCCGGACGCAGTACGGCTCGTCACCGAATACCGGTGACGAGCCGTGGAACCGCTGCTGAAGCTGGTGGGCGATACTGGGTTTGAACCAGTGACCTCTTCCGTGTCAAGGAAGCGCGCTCCCACTGCGCCAATCGCCCGTGGTGACCGCCCAGGCCCGGAACACCGCGGCGTCCGTCAGGCGAATCTGCGAGCGGACGACGGGATTCGAACCCGCGACCCTCACCTTGGCAAGGTGATGCGCTACCAGCTGCGCTACGTCCGCACGTCCCCGGCGAACGCCGGCGACGAGGTGAACTCTACCTGATCCCAAGATCGGCCGACGCGGCACCCGGCCGTTGCGTGGTTGCGCCGTCCGGGAGTGGGGTACTGAGGCACCCGACAGCGCATCACGTCCCGCCAGAAGGAGGGCTGTCATGGGTATCGGAACCAGCATCTTCCTGATCGCCGTCGGCGCGATCCTCACCTTCGCACTCGACGCCAACATCGGCGGTATCGACCTCGACGTCGTCGGCTGGATCCTCATGGCGGCCGGCGTGCTCGGCCTCATCATGACCACACTCATCTGGGGCCGCCGCCGGCAGGTGGTCACCGCCGACGAGCCGGTCCGCCGCGTCGAGGAGCCCGTCGAGTACCGCCGCGTCGAGGAGCCGGTGCAGTACCGCCGCGTGGAGGAGCGCCGGGACGTCGCCCCGCCGCTGTGACGCCGGACGCCGCCACCGACCTGCCTCGCCGCGCGGGCCAGGGCACCTCGCGGGCCGACCCCCTCAAGCCGAGCGGGTCGGCCCGCTCCGGTCGCGCCGTCAGCGCATCAACTCGTTGAACGCGCCGTAGTCGATCGCGTCGGCGAGCGCCCCGTAGGTGCCCGCGCCGAACGCCTCGTCGGCCGCGCGGCGGGCCACCGCGTACGCGGCCTCGGCCACCGACGAGCCGAGGCTCACCCGGGCCACCCCGAGCGCGGCCAGCTCGGCGACCACCGGGGCGCCCGGCCCGACCAGCACGTTCAGCGGCGCCGACACCGACTCGACCAGGGCACGGATGGTCCCGGGGTCAATGACGCCCGGCACGAAGACGCCGTCCGCGCCGGCCGCCAGGTACGCCCCGGCCCGGCTCACCGTCTCGTCGAGGCCACCCGCGCCGGCCAGGAACGTGTCGACCCGGGCGTTGACGTACAGCGGCACACCGGCCTCGTCGGCCGCGGCCCGGACCGCCGCGACCCGGACGCACTGGTCGGCCACGTCGCGCAGCGGCGCACCGCCCTCGCCTCGGGCATCCTCGATGTTCACGCCCACCGCGCCTGCGGCGATGACCGCCCGTACGGTCTCGGCGACGTCCGCCGGCGTGGCGCCGTACCCGGACTCGATGTCCGCGGTGACCGGCAGCGACCCCGCGGCGGCGGCCACGCGGCGGACCACCTCGACGGCCGCGTCACGGCCGAGGACGTCCCCGTCCGGGGCGCCCACGCTCCAGGAGACACCGGCGCTGGTGGTGGCCACGGCGCGGGCCCCCGCGGCCGCCACGATCCGGGCGCTCGCGGCGTCCCAGGCGTTGACGAGGACCAGCGGCGACCCGGGGGTGTGCAGGGATCGGAAGAGTTCAGCTCGGATGCGGTGTTCACTCACCCGGCAAGTCTCGGCCCCGCCCTACCGGCCGCAGTACTGTTTTAGTCCCAGCTGAATCCATCGGGAGGTGTAGGTGGTCGCGATCGGCCTGTCGGCAGGTGCCGTCGCCCGCATCCGGTTCGCCGTCTCCTGCCTCTGGGAGGTCGTCGCGAGCCTCCGGGTGCTGCGCGACCCCGGCGACCACGCCGTCCACCTGCCCTGGGCACGCCGGGTACGGCCACGACTGGCCGAGGTCGGGCTCGACGGCGGCCTGCTCTGGCAGCTCGTACCCGCCCCGCCCGGCTACCTGGCGGACTTCCTCACCCCGCCGGCCGCCAGCCTCGACCCGGACCTGGCCACCGAACTGTCCGCCCTGCGCGACACCAGCGCCGAAACCGTCCGCGCGCACCTCGACCTCTACCCCGGAACGCCCGGCCCGGCCGTGGCCGCCCTCCACGACGACCCCGAGTCCGGACTACGCCGGTTGACCGAGGAGATCGAGGCGTACTGGCGGATCGCCCTGGCGCCGGACTGGGCGCGGATCCGGGCGCTGCTCGACGCGGAGGTCACCGCCCGCGCCCGCCTGCTCGCCGACAGAGGCGCCGCCGCGCTCCTCAACGACCTGCACCAGCAGGTCCGCTGGGAGGACGACACCCTGCTGATCGCGCAGCGGCACTGCCTGGCCCCGGACGTCCAGGAGGGCCCGGGCCTCGTACTGGTCCCGTCGGTGTTCGTCTGGCCGTCGGTGCTCAGCATCTCCGCCGGGGAGACCCCGCAGCTCGCCTACCCCGCCCGGGGGATCGGCGCGGTGTGGGAACTCCCGGCCGCCGCCCCGGACGCCCTGGCCTCGCTGGTCGGCCGCGGTCGGGCCCGAATGCTGGCCGAACTCGCCGCCCCGCTCAGCACCACCGAGCTGGCCCGCCGTACCGGAATGTCCGCCGGCGGGGTGTCCCAGCACCTCACCGTGCTACGCGCGGCCGGACTGGTGGTGACGCAACGGCGCGGTCGGCTGCTGCTCAGCACACGCACGGAGGTCGCCGAGGCGTTGCTCGCCGCCTCCCGCTGACGCCGGCAGACTCCTGTGGACAGGCGCCGTCAGGACTGGCGGATCGCCTCGGCCGCGATCTCGATCCGGACGCTCTTGCCGACGAGCACGCCGCCACCCTCCAGGGCGACGTTCCACAGCAGGCCGTAGTCCTCACGGTCGAACTCGGCGGTCGCGGTGAACCCGAAGATCTCCTGCCCGGAGAGGTCGGTACGAGTACCGCCGAACTCCACCTGAAGGTCGACGGGGCGGGTGATGTCCTTGATCGTCAGCTCACCGGTGAGCACGAACCGGCCGGAGGCGCGAACCGGCGGTGGGTCGACCTCGACCCCTCCCCGGCGCGAGAGGAGGCGGTTGTTGCCGCGCAGCCGCGCCCAGAAGAAGATCGGGTCGGTCTCGTCCTGCGGAATCATCCCGGTGCTGCGGTACTCGAGCGTGGGGTAGCGCTCCACATTGAGGAAGTCGGGGCTCTTCAGGTGCACGTCCCGCTCGTCGTGCCCGGTGACGATGCTCGCCGACCGGATGCTGGCCATCACCGACGAGCGCAGCGGATCCTCGTCGACGACGATCCAGGCCTTCCCCTCGGTGAACTCGCCGCGCACCGGGCTGACCATCATGTGCCGGCCCACGAAACCGATCCGCTTGTGTGCCTGGTCGAGCTGGTAGCTGCCGGCGGCCGGGATCGTCATGCCCTTCCACACCCTCGTGGCTGGACCCGTCATCGTTTCGTGCCTTTCCCTGACCTTCGGGTCCGCTTGGCCGCTCGTCGTCACGTGCCGCGAGGCCTGCGGACGCCTCCCCCGAGCGCTCAGAATAAGGCGTATCGAATTCACGTCCAGGCGTGTCGAACTGATGGCGACGAGTGGCTGACAACCGACACCGAACGGCCCTTCCCGGCCCCGCGGACGACAAATCCCTTGGTGGCGCGGGGAATCCGGCCGACTCGGCGCCACCAGCAAGGAGACCGGTTTCGATTCGGCCCCGCTTTTCTCCGTACCGGAGGCGGTTCACCGGCGTGAAGAATCTCACGGGAGAGCGACAACTAATTGCCGTGGTGCAGTTATGGGAAAGTCAGCAATTGCGACAGATCAACCGCCGGCGCGGGGCGTCCGCCGGCCGGTACGGGGCACCCCGGAGAAGCCGCACGCCGACTCCCGCCGCCACCCACGGGACGGCTGCCGCATGGGAGATCGACTAGAGTCCCCGGCCATGACCGCCGTGGAGGCGCCTGTCGCGCCGACGCCCCCCGCCCCGACGGAGCCGTCCACACCCCCATCGGTGACCGCACCGCGTCCGCTGGGTCTCGCCGGCTGGCCGCGCGTCGTGCGCACCCTGATGATGATGGCCGGCGCGGCTGCGGCGCTCGGGGTCGCGTACACCAGCCCGGACCGGCTCCTGCCCGAGTCCCGCAACGAGTGGCTGCTGTGGGCGTCCGCCGCCGGGCTGCTCGGCGCGCTCAGCGGATCGACAATCGGCTCGGGCGTGGCCCGCTGGCACGATCTTCAGCAGATCCAGCACGTCCCGATCCGCCGGATCGTCTCGTCGGTGCTGGCCTTCCTCCTGCTCGTGGCCGGCGCGGTGGCCGCCGCGCACGCCATCCTGGGCCGCGGACTGACCTGGCGGTTCGGAGTCTTCCTCGGCATCGTCATCCTCGGGGCGCTGCCGGCCGGAGCCACCCTCGCCGGGCTGCGGATCATCTCGATGCGCGGTCTCGCCGGCACCCCCGGCGAGCAGCTCGCCGCACTGATGCGGCTACGCCGGATCCTCACGCGGGTGCTGCAGATGATGGGCTCGTTGCTGCTCGTACTGGTGCTGATCGGCGCCGCCTCGGTCGGTTGGGGCAGTTCGGAGACGATCCCCCAGTCCACCGCGCTCGTCATCGGCGCCGCCGGGTCGATCCTCATCGCGCTGATGCACATACCCTCGGCGACCCTGCTGCGCCGGCGCTGCCAGGTGTACGTGGACGAGTTCTCGGACATCGCGCATGTGTCGAAGGCCGACCTGATCACCGCGGCGGAGGATCGGATCAAGCTCGAGGAGATCCTCGGGGTCAACCGCACCAGCCTCAGCGAGCTCCAGTCGGGGCTGGTGATCATCGGCCCGCTCCTCGCGACCTCGATCGCGGCGGTCATTCCCAAGCTCTGACCGCCGCGCCCGCGGCCACCGGGTTGCGCCAGCGCCGCCGAGCTGCGCTACCGGGCGGGGGCAGGAAACGAAACAGCTCGCCACCGATGATCGGTGACGAGCTGTTCTGTCTGTTCGGAAAGCTGGTGGGCGATACTGGGTTTGAACCAGTGACCTCTTCCGTGTCAAGGAAGCGCGCTCCCACTGCGCCAATCGCCCGAGTCTGTGCCTTACCGAGGTGGGGACGGGATTTGAACCCGCGTACACGGCTTTGCAGGCCGTTGCCTCGCCTCTCGGCCACCCCACCGAGGTTGCCCCCGTCATGCGTGGCGGCAGCTCCGAGCGGACGACGGGATTCGAACCCGCGACCCTCACCTTGGCAAGGTGATGCGCTACCAGCTGCGCTACGTCCGCGTGTCATCGGCGTTTTCCCGGTGACGGATGAGAACTCTAGCCGAGGCGATGAAAGGTTGCCAACTCGGGGTGCCGACTCGGCGCGTCCGCACCCCGTTTGACCGGTTCGGCCAGGACCGAGCCGGAAGGCCGCATCGCGTAGAGCTTCCTAGGAGACTGGCTCACTCCCCGATGTTACAGAACATCGACGAACTGTCCGCATTCCGACTCTTTGACAGGCCGAAAGCCACTCGATCATAACTGCTTGTGTTCATCCGGATGGGTTACGGTAACGGTCGTGACGAGACGTGCGGCCGAGATCCGCCTGGATGCCCTGCTGCGCACGGCTTGCGACGTGATCGCGGAACGCGGTCTGGCCAACACCCGTACGGCCGACGTCGCGCAGGCCGCCGGGGTGAGCCAGGCGCTTGTCTTCTACCACTTCGCCACGAAGGAACGGCTGCTCGCCCAGGCCTTCGAGTACGCGGTCGAGCAGGACCTGGCCCGCCTGGACGCGGTGGTCAGCTCCCCCAGCCCACCGCTGGCCAAGCTGCGCCGGATCCTGAAGCTCTACGCCCCTGCGGGACGCCCGACCTCCTGGCCGATGTGGATCGACGGGTGGTCGGAGTCGCTGCGTACACCGGATCTGGAGCGCGTCTCCCGCCGGCTGGACCTGCGCTGGCGGGAGGATCTCGCCGCGATCATCGCCGACGGGGTACGCGACGGCACCTTCGAGTGCGCCGACCCGGCCGGGGCGGCCTGGCGGATCAGCGCGGTGATGGACGGCCTCGCGGTGCAGCTGGCTGTCCACGATCGGGTGATCTCCCGGCGGCAGTTCACCGAATGGGTCCGCCTGCTCACCGCTCGGGAGCTCGGCCTGGACCCGGCCGAGCTGGACTGACCGAACCCTCCGGCGCCGGAGACCGGGCAAACGGGCTCGGTTACACCCGACGGCCGGGACAATCGGCGGCATGGACCTGCTGGAGAGCTATCGCCGCAGCCTGGCCGACTTCATCGACCGGGTGGAGCGGGTCAGCCCCCGGCAGTGGTCGGCGCGAACCCCCTGCTCGGACTGGGACGTCCGCACACTGGTCAACCATGTGGTCGGCGAGGCCCGGTGGAGCGTCCCGCTGCTCGCCGGCCGCACGATCGCCGAGGTCGGTGACCGCTTCGACGGCGACCAACTCGGGGACGAGCCGATCGCGGCCGCCCGCGACGCCGCGTCGCAGGCCGAGATCGCCGCCTTCCACCCCGGCACGCTGGAGCGCACCGTCCACCTCTCCGCCGGTGACGTCCCGGCCTCGGAGTACCTGCACCAACTCCTCGCCGAGCACCTCGTCCACGGCTGGGACCTGACCGTCGCCATCGGGGACGACTCCCGGCTCGACACCGACGCGGTGCGGGAGTGCGCGCGGTGGTTCACTGCGCACGTCGGCGACTACCAGAGCGCAGGGCTGACCCACCCCGGCGTCGACCCGCCCGCCGACGCCGACGATCAGGACCGCCTCATCGCCGCCTTCGGTCGCGATCCACGCTGGACCCCGGCCGGCTGAAGCCCCGGGCCACCGGGCCACCGGGCCACCGGGCCACCGGGCCACCGGGCCACCGGGCCACCGGGCCACCGGGCCACCGGGCCACCGGGCCACCGGGCCACCGGGCCACCGGGCCACCGGGCCACCGGGCC
>NZ_RAZT01000003.1 GCF_003626635.1 Micromonospora musae
GCCCGACTCAAGCGCCACCGCGGCGTGGCCACCCGCTACGACAAGCTGGCCGTCCGGTTCCAGGCCGTCCTGACCATCACCATCATCTGCGAATGGCTCTGACCGGGCTTATGAAACACGCCTTAGGGCAGAGCTTGAACGTATCCGCACCGGTAAACGCTGTGTTTTCGCGATGCGGGACGTGTGCGCCGACTTCGAGGCCGAGCTGGTCGAGTTCAACGGCGAGAACAACCACGTCCACCTGCTCGTTAACCACCCGCCCAAGGTGGCCGTGGCCCGGCTGGTCAACTCCCTCGAGGGCGTCTCCTCAGGCCGGTTGCGGCAGGAATTCCCCGACCTCGTGCGGCACTATTACCAGGCCAACAAACGGTGGTCGGGCTCGTACCTCGCAGGCTCCGTTGTCCTTCGCGGATTTTCCGGTGGCGGTCGACGCGGCGGTCCCCCGTGGCGCGGCGGCGGTCGTCGGACCGAGGATGGCCGGAGCCGCCACACCGGCGGCCGCGCAGAGCACGAAGGTTCTCCGCTTCATGCAGGCAATATTGACATGCATGCCGGCTCGACAGGGGCCGGCGGGCCGGCGGGCCGATGACCGTTTCTCAGAGACGCACGTCGAGCAAGAGAGGCGCCTCCACCTCGCCGTCGAGCACCTCGGCGAGAACGGCCTTGTGTTCGGCGTCGATCGGGAAGGGCGAATCCCGGAAGGCCTTCGCGGCCGCCTCGTAGTCGGCACACTCCACGACGTAGACGAAGACCGGTCCGTCCGCTGTCGAGAGCAGGAGACCCTGTTCGTGGGTGACGCCTTCGTTCACGAAGGTCTCCCGGATCTCGTCGGCCCGGCGCATGCCCTCGGCGAGCCAGGCCTTGAGCCGGTCGACCTTCTCCGGCCGCACCCGCGACACCTTGATCTTGATCATCGACATCCTCTCCACCGCGTGCGGGACCGCCACGGCCGACGAAGTTCCCGAGCGGAGCGGCCTGACCTGGTCAGGCTAGGTCACCACCGGCTTTCGGCTTACGGAGTGTGACGCGGGACATCCCACCCCCACGTCCAACGGATGGGAGGTCTGGGGTCGGCCACGGTTGCTACTCGTTCCCGGCCAGCCGATGCGACAACCAGCGGTTAGCTGGATGGAGCGCGATGGCAGCGAGGTACTCGTCCAACTGGCGAGACAATCGCGGCGGCGCGTCGGCACCGGTCGCCGGCGGGCCGTCGTCAGGCGTCGTGTCGGCTCTCGCTGAACGCCTCAGCTCGCCGCGTCTGATCGATTCGGCAACCACGCGACTCACACTAGGCCAACCTCACCGAGCGCGTATGAGATGGCAACGTGCCCTGGCTCGGCAGGTCGTCGCTGTCGACGGGACTGTGGGACCCACGTCCCGGGCGGTGTGATGGACGGCCGGGCAGTTTCGCAGGTGGGCCGGCTGGCGGGCCGGCCCGCCAGGGGGCTCATGCGGCAACACCCTTGGCCGCCGAACAGGCCGCCGCCGCGCAGCGAGCCTGGACTGACGTTTCGAGCAGGTAAGGCCAAGTACCGGGGCGGGAAGGCACCCGCTCAGCACCGGCCGGCGAAGAATGAAATCGTGACCCGGACCGGCGGCTTGCCACGCTCGGTGATGTCCAGCGGAACGCACCGGTGGCCGACCACGTAGAAGCCGCCGACGTACGCGGTGTCAAAGTCTTGGCAGCCGTGGAATGTGACCGACTGAGCGGGCTCGTAGGCCCAACTCTGCCCGTACTTGAGCCCGACCTTGTGCTTGATCGAATTAGGTACGGCAACCGTCACCACGGCGCCAGCCTTGATCAGAGCCCCAACCTTGTAGCTGTCGCGCTCACCGCCGTTGAAGCCCGCCGGGTCGGCCGTGGCCCAGCTCCGCAGGCCCGGCCAGGAAACGGAGCCGACGATGAGATCGTCATCGGTCGGCAGACCACTGGACTGCATGTGTGCCTCGTTGCTGGCGCAGGCGATCGATCGAGGTGTGGCGAGTGTTCCGGCCGCCTTCGCGGTGCTGTCGGGTCCATCGCTCGTGGGTCCGGCACTCTCAGACGGAGTGCCGTTGGGTGCAGTGCTCCCGGGTCCGGTGGTCGACGGGACTGGTGCCGGGGGCTTGCTGCTGCAGCCGCCCAGCAGCAAGCCAGCGGTCAACGCTGCCGACCAACGAATGCCCGGTGCAAGCGCCATGCGCCTGTCCTCTCTTCATTCCTCCGTCCGAAGCCATGGTTCCACAAGACCAATGCTGTTGACCGGCAGCAACGGTCATGACTGAACGTGATCAAGATGTTGCTGCCGCTGTCGGTGGCCGTCATTTTCGGTAACGGCGGCATCAGCGAACTTGGCCGGCCCGGGCCGCGGCGACTGGTTCAACTCGCGGCGTTCGCCATGGCGCTGCTGCCCACAGTCGTCGCTGCGATGAGCACAATCTGACGATCGGCCGGGGCCGTGTCTGGCCCTGGCAGCCGTCCGACCCGCCTGCGATTGCTCTCAGCCTCGATCCATCGACGCGGTTACAGCTAGAATGCTGGCTGATCATTCCGGTCTCAGCTGGTGCGGCGGGTGCACGGGAGCCGCCGATCGCAACTATTTGGCGCCTGGTGTCGCGGTTCTTATCAACAACCCCTGCAGCACGAGAGTGTCGCCGATGTCGACCGCCTTCGATCACATCCTTTGCCGTCAGTCGCCGTGCAGCGGCGGGCGGGCGGCTACCCCGGTTGGTCCTCGGGCCCGGCGCTGGGGTCTCGCTCCATTTGCCTACTGAAACCATCGTTGGGGACAACGATTGGCTGAGCAGGGGCGCGCAAGCTTCCCGTTCGCAGGTCAGGCGCATCCAGCCTGAAATCTTGGCTGAGAACCGACACGTCGCCACGAATCGAGTAGAACGGAAGCTCAGGTGCGGCGTTCTCGTCGCCTCGGTTGCTGTGCGGGTCAGGGCCGGGTCCGCAACTCCCCGACCCTGACCCCACCGTCCGGCGTGGACAGCAGGCGTCGCCGTGGCGAAGGCGTGCGCGTGGCACGTCGCCCACGCCGACTCACCATCACGAGCCGCCCGCATGCACTCAGCTCCATGTGCCCCACACCGAACTTCGTGCGCTCACGGCTCACCCCGAAGGGCCGCGAACGTCGGACCAGGTTAGGCACCGCCCGACGGGCCGGACAAGGCACGCCGCGGCGATCGCAGGGGTGATTACTGTCAACATCGAAAAGCGGCATGTCGACGTAACACGGCCGACGCCGTGGGCGCTGTTCCGGTTCGGGACGGGCCGTACTGCCCGCATCGGCGGCCGCGCGTTCAGAAGTGCCGGAGCAGGTCGGGGAAGGCGGCCAGACGCAGGACCCCGGAGTCGGTCGGATCCAACTCCTCGTCCTCCAGCACCCAGGTGTTCTCGTTCGGAATGAAGACCGCCTGCATCCCGGCAGCGCGGGCGGGGAGGATGTCCGAGCGCGGCGAGTTGCCGATCATCCACGCGTCGGACGGGTCGAAGCCGTGCTCACCGACGAGCCACCGATACGTGTCGACGTCCTTCTCCCGCACGATGTGCGCGGCCCGGAAGTGGTGCAGCAACCCGGAGCCGTCGAGCTTGCGCTGCTGCTCCTCGCGGTCACCCTTGGTCAGCAGCAGCAGGTCGTGCCGACCGGCCAACTCGTCCAGGGCGTCGGCCACCCCGGGCATCAGCTCGATCCGGCGCTCCACCAGCGCCATGGCCAACTCTTCGATCTCCCGCTGCTCGGTGTCGGTGGCCGGCCGCTCGCGCAACCGCTCCAGGCACTCCGCCAGGCTGCGCAGGAAGACCTTGCTGCCGTAGCCGTGTGCCACCGTGTTGGCCCGCTCGATGTCGTCGAGGATGGCCCGGATCTGGACCCGGTCGAGGGTGGGATGGTCGAGCCAGGCGAAGAAGTCGTCGATCACCCGCTCGAAGACGAGGTTGTTCTCCCAAAGCGTGTCGTCGGCGTCGAAGACCAGCACCTGCGCCCGGCGGCGATCGTTCCCGTCCCACGTCATCGGGTTCCCTCCCGTCCAGGCCGGTCCTCGGCCCGATGCCCCGACCACGCCGGCCACCCGGCGGGTCGGCCCGTTCCGGGCGGGGACTCTAGTCCACCGGCCCGCACCGGCCCAGCGAGTAACCGCGCGGCTATTCAGGGCCGGGCGAAGAGCCGTTGGGCGATCAGCGTCTCCCGCTCCTCCTGCGTGCCCGGTCGCAGCCGCCCGCCCCGGGTCAGCATCACCAGACCGTGCAGGACGCTCCAGCCGACCTCGGCGAGGGTGTCCTGGTCCCGGCCGGCGGTCAGCGGGGCGAGCGCCGCTCGCAGCTCGGCGAAGGCGGCGCGCGGGGCGGCCGGAACCGCGGCGGCGCCGAGCGTCAGGTCGGGGGTGTGGGCCAGCATGGCGTCGTAGACCTCGGGATTGGCGTACGCGAAGTCGAGGTAGGCGCTCACCACGGCGGCCCAGGCCCGGCAGGGATCGGAGACGGCCTGGCGGGCCTCGGTGAGCCGGGTGGTGAGGTCGGCGAAGCCCCGCAGGGCGACCGCCGCGATGATCGAGTCAGGGTTGGGGAAACGCCGGTAGAGGTCACCGACGTCGACGCCGGCCCGCTCCGCGAGGCGGCGAGGGGTCACCGCGGCCCACCCCTCGATCTCCGCGAGCCGCGAAGCGGTCTCGACAATCAGCGCATCCCCGCCGTCGTCTGGTCCGGA
Organism: Micromonospora musae; assembly: GCF_003626635.1. GTDB lineage: Bacteria > Actinomycetota > Actinomycetes > Mycobacteriales > Micromonosporaceae > Micromonospora > Micromonospora musae. Next base: position 4,689 of record NZ_RAZT01000003.1, read on the forward strand.
CACTCCGCCGAGCGTAGTGACTACCACGGAGCGCATCGGAGATGTGACGGATAGTCGACGAAGGGGTGGGCCGGTGAGAGCAGTGGCCCACCCCAGCCGCTCCCTAGATCCCCAGCGCGTTGAAGAGGTAGAGCCAGATCTCACTGCGCGTCGGGAAAGCCGGGATCGCGTGCCGCAGCCGGCGGACCGGGACCTCGCCGACGATCGCGATAGTGGCGGCGTGAAGGAACTCGGCCACCGCGGTGCCGGTGATGGTGACGCCGACCAGCACGTCACGCTCCTCGTCGATGAGGAACCGGCTCGTGCCGCCGACCCCGCCGGCGTACGCCCCGCCCGCGTTCCCGTCGGTCGGCACGTCGACGACGCGTACCCGCAGCCCGGCCGCCTCGGCGGTCGCGGTGGTGTGCCCCACCGCGGCGACCTGCGGCTCGGTGAAGATCACGCGGGGCGAGCCGAGACCGTCGGCCAGGTGGGTGGCGACCATGTCCCGGCCCAGGATGTCGTCGGCCGCGATCGCCGCCTGGTACTTCGCCATGTGCGTGAACAGCGCGCGCCCGTTCAGGTCGCCCACCACGTACAGCCAGTTCACGCCCGGGATCCGCATCCGCTCGTCGACCGTGACGTAGCCGCGGGACTCCACACCGACGCTCGCCAGGCCGAGGTCGTCGGCCTGCGGCTCGCGCCCCACCGCGACCAGCACCTCGTCGGCGGTCACCGTGCTGCCGTCGTCCAACGTGACGGTCACCCGCGTGTCGTCGGCACGGCGGACGGCAGTCGCCCGTCGTCCGTCGCGCAGTTCCACGCCCTGCTCGGCGAGGGACCTGCCGACCTCGGCGCGGACGAAGTCCTCCTCCCGGGGCAGCAGCCCTCGCCCGCCCACCACCAGGGTGACGCGGGCGCCGAGCGAGCTGTAGGCCTGGCTCATCTCCGCGCCGACCACGCCGCCGCCGATCACGATCAGCGACTCCGGAATCGTGCCGGACGTCGTCGCCTCCCGGTTGGTCCACGGCTTCGCCTCGGCGAGACCGTCGATCGGCGGAAGGGCGGGGCGGGTGCCCCCGGCGAGGACGACGGCGAGGCGCGCCTCCAGGATCTCGTCGCCGACCGCGACCTGCTTCTCCCCCGCCAGCCGACCCCAGCCGCGGATCAGCTGGACGCCACGGTCGGTCAGCCACGGCAGCTGCCCGCTGTCGTCCAGGTCGCCGATGAGCTCGTCCCGGCGGCGCAGCACCGCCGGCACGTCCAGCGAGCCCACCGCGGCGGCGGCTCCCGGTACCCGGCGCGCCTCGGCGAGCAGCGCGCCCGGGCGGATCAGCGCCTTGGACGGTATGCAGGCGTAGTAGGAGCACTCGCCGCCGACCTTGTCGGCCTCCACGATCGCCACGTCCAGGCCGGCCTCGGCCAACCGGCCGGCCGCCACCTCGCCGCCGGGCCCGGCGCCGATCACCACCACGTCGAAACTGAGCATGCCCGGATCCTCGTCCACCCGGCCGGCCGGTCGCCCCCGGGGGTCTCCCTGGTCCCACGGGACCAGGGTCGCGGGCGGCACGACATCCGTGCCCGCCGGACCCTCGCCGGCCGGCGCGGCCGGTGCGGGACCAGGGATCGGGCCAGGGTCGTACCCGGGTACGGATGACGCTCGGGACGGTGAGAGTGGTCGGCGGAACCCGAACCGCAGAGAAAGTTGGAACACACATGCCCGCCCTGCTCCGCATCTACCTGATCCGTGGCCTCATCGCGATCGGCTGGGCCGCCGGCTTCGCCGCCGTGCATGACTCGCTCTCGACCCCCACGGTCATCCTGCTGATCGCCTACCCGCTCATCGACGTGGTCGCCTCGCTGCTCGACGCACGCGAGGATCCGGGCACCCCGGCCCGCAAGCTCCAGGTCTTCAACATCGCGCTCAGCGCTCTGGCCGCCCTCGGTCTCGGGCTCAGCGCGGTCGGCGGTATCGGCGCGGTGCTCTTCACGTTCGGCGCCTGGGCCATCGTCTCAGGCGTGGCGCAGGTCAGCGTCGCGCTGCGTCGGCGCACGCCGGAGCTGGGCCGGCAGTGGCCGATGCTCATCGCCGGCGTCCTCTCCGTGATCGCCGGCGCGACCTACCTCCCGGCGGCCGTCGGCATGGGCCCGAGCCTCGACATGCTGATCCTCTACACCGCCGCGGGCGGCACGTTCTTCGTCCTGCAGGCGATCAGTCTCGCCTGGCGGCGACGCCGTACGCGCAGCCTCGCGGCCTGAGCGCGCGAACCGGCACCATCGAGGCGTCAGCGACGCACGGTGAGGATCAGGTCGGCGACCAGCGCCGTCCAGCCCGTCTGGTGCCAGGCGCCGAGCCCCGCGCCGTTGTCGCCGTGGAAGTACTCCGGGAAGCAGAGCAGGTCCCGCCAGTCCGGATGCGTCTGGAAGAGCTGCGCCGCCCCGTAGATCGGTCGCCGCCCCCAGCCGTCCCGGGTGAAGAGCGAGATCAGCCGGGTGGAGAGGTCGTCGGCGATCTCGTCGAGCGTCCGCTTCTCCCCGGAGCCGGTCGGGTACTCGATCCGGAGGTCGTCACCGTAGAAGGCCGCGTAGTCGCGCAGCGCGCTGACCAGCAGGAAGTTGGTCGGCATCCAGATCGGGCCGCGCCAGTTCGAGTTGCCGCCGAAGAGTCCGCTGGTGGACTCGGCCGGCTCGTAGCCGACCCGGAACTCCTGGCCACCGAGGGTGACCGAGAACGGCTCCGCCAGGTGCGCCCGGGAGAGGGTGCGCAGACCGTACTCGGAGAGGAACTCGTCGCCGTCCAGCATCCGCGCGAGCAGCGGAACGATCTGCTCCGGGCCGACCATGGAGAGCAGCCGCTGCTGCCGCCCGTCCGGTCCCAGCCGACGGGCGCCGATCACCCCGGCGTACTCGGGCCGGTTGGTGAGCAGCCAGCGCAGCCGGTCACCGAGCTCCGGAAGGTGGTGCAGCGTACGGGCGGTCAGCCGGGTGACGGCGGCCAGCGGCAGCAGCCCGACGACGGAGCGGACCTTCAACGGCACCTTGGTGCCGTCGGCGAGCCGCAGCACGTCGTAGAAGAAGGCATCCTCGTCGTCCCAGAGCCCCTGCTCGTACGCGGCGGCGGCGATGTAGGCGAAGTGCTCGAAGAACTTCGTGGCGGTCTCCACCCAGGTCCGGTCGTGCTCGGCCAGGATGATCGCGATGTCGAGCAGGTTGAGCGCGTACATCGCCATCCAGGCCGTGCCGTCGGACTGTTCGAGCACCCCGGCCACCGGCAGCGCGGCGGAGCGATCGAAGGGTCCGACGTTGTCCAACCCGAGGAAGCCGCCCTCGAAGACGTTGTCGCCGCCGACGTCCTTGCGGTTGACCCACCAGGTGAAGTTCAGCAGCAGCTTCTGCATAACCCGGGCCAGGAACTCGTGGTCCCGGCCGCCGTCGATCTCGAACACCTTCAGCGCCGCCCAGGCGTGCACCGGCGGGTTCACGTCGCCGAACGCCCACTCGTACGCCGGGATCTGCCCGTTGGGGTGCAGGTACCACTCCCGGAGCAGGAGCAGCAGCTGGGACTTCGCGAAGCCCGGGTCGACCCGGGCGAGGCTGACGCAGTGGAAGGCCAGGTCCCACGCCGCGTACCAGGGGTACTCCCACGGATCCGGCATGGAGATCACGTCGAAGCTGTTCATGTGCCACCACTGGCTGTTGCGCCCGTGCCGGCGCCCGGCCGGCGGTGCCGACGACGCCGGGTCGCCCTCCAGCCACCGCTTGACGTCGAAGTGGTAGAACTGCTTGCTCCAGAGCAGGCCGGCGATGGCCTGCCGCGCCACCAGCGCCTCGTCGGCGGTCGCCGCGGCCGGGATCACGCCGGCGAAGAAGTGGTTGGCCTCGGCCCGCCGCGCCCAGAGCACCGCGTCGAAGCCCGCGCCGAGGTCGGCCGCCGGGGGTGGATCGCCGACCGGCGGCGGGGCGGTGCGGGTGAGTCGCAGCCGGATCTGCCGCTGCCCGCCCGCCGGTACGTCGAGCTCGTAGTGCAGCGCCCCCTTGGTGCCCTCCCGCGCCGGGTTGACGGTCTCCGCCCCGTCGACCACGTGGTCGTTGATGCCGTCCTTCGGGTAGCGGGAGCGGCCCGGCAGCCCCCAGAGCCGCTCGGAGTTGGTCTCGTTGTCGCAGAGCAGCGGGGTCGGCGCGCCGTCGCCCTCCAGCAGCAGCTGGCCGAGCACCCGGTGCTCGCCGACCAGCCGTGCCCCCTCCCCGGTGAGCCTCGGCACCCGGTCGGCGCCGGGCAGCCCCCAGGCCCAGGTGTTACGGAACCAGAGGGTGGGCAGCACGTGCAGGCTGGCCGCCCGGTCCCCCCGGTTCGCCACGGTGACCACGACGCACATGTCCGTGGGCGAGGCCTTCGCGTAGTCGACGGTCACCGCCCAGTACCGGTCGTCGTCGAAGACCCCGGTGTCGACCAGCTCGTACTCGGTGTCGTCCCGGCCGCGCAGCGCGTTGACGGCGACCAGCTCGTCGTAGGGGAAGGCGGCCTGCGGGTAGTGGTAGCGCCACCGCATGAAGGAGTGCGTCGGCGTGGAGTCCTCGTACCACCAGTACTCCTTGACGTCCTCGCCGTGGTTGCCGCCGTCACCGCCGAGCCCGAACATCCGCTCCTTGAGGATCGGGTCCGCACCGTTCCAGAGCGCCAGCGCGAAGCAGAAGGTCTGCCGGTCGTCGCAGACGCCGGCCATGCCGTCCTCGTTCCAGCGATACGCTCGGGACCGCGCGTGGTCGTGCGGGAAGTAGTCCCAGGCCGTACCGTGCTCGCTGTAGTCCTCCCGCACCGTCCCCCAGGCCCGTTCGGACAGATAGGGGCCCCATGCGCGCCAGTCCTGCTCGCCGGCGTCGGCTCTGGCGAGCCGGGTCCGCTCGGCGTCGGAGGGCGGCGCGTCGGAGGGCGAACGGTCAGAGATCACCTGCACATCTTCGACGCCGCCCGGGAACTTGACCACAGGAGCCATTTTCGTCGTGGCGTGTGGCACGCCGCTGCCGGTGGAGGAAAGTTGATCGACATTCGTTTCGGCCCCCAGATCTGCACCGACCTGACCAGCGGCGCGAGCCGGGAGTGGCTGGTGCCCGACGGCGTCGGCGGGTACGCCATGGGCACGGTCAGCGGCCTGCGGACCCGCCGCTACCACGGCCTGCTGGTGGTGGCCGGCGAGCGGCCCGCGACCCGGCGGGTGGGGCTGGTCAGCCTCGACCCGGCGGTGCTGCTCCCCTCCGGCGCGCGGGTACGCCTCGGCGCGCACGAGTGGGCCTCCGGCACGGTGGACCCGCGCGGCTTCGAGCTGCTGGAGCGCTTCGAGCTGGTCGACGGGGTGCCACGGTGGCGGTGGCGGATCGGCGACGTGGTGATCGAGCGGGAGCTGGCCATGCTGCGCGGGCGCTCCTGCGTGGCCGTGGTGCACCGGCTCGTCTCCGGCGGCCCGGCACGGCTGGAGCTCGCCGCCGCCTGCACCTGGCGCGACGCGCACGGCGAGCGCCGGGCCGACGGCCCCGCGCTGCGGGTCGAGCCGGTGGCGGGCGGGGCGGTGGTGGAGGGCGCGTTCCGGCTCGCCGGCCCGAACTGGACGCCCGCCGGGCAGTGGTGGTTCGGGGTGCACCACCGGGAGGAGGCGGCGCGCGGGCTCTCCGCGACGGAGGACCTCTGGTACGCGGGCGGCTTCTCCGGCGCGCTGGACCGGCCCGGCGACACGGTGTCGGTGCTGGCCTGGGCCGCGCCGCTGGAGTTCGATCCGATGCCGGCGACCGAGGTGATCGAGGTGGCGCGCCGGCGCAACCGGCAGGTGGTGGCGCAGGCGTCACCCACCGACGACGTCGAGGCGACGCTCGTGCTCGCCGCCGACGCGTTCGTGGTGCGCACCGACGCGTCGGCCGCGGACGTGGTGGCCGGTTACCCGTGGTTCGGCGCCTGGTCGCGGGACACGATGATCTCGTACGAGGGGCTCTTCCTCCGCACCGGCCGCGCGGAGCTGGGCCGGGCGCTGCTGCGCTCGTACGCGGCGACCCTCTCGGAGGGGATGCTCGCGAACACCGCCGACACGGGCCGGGTGGAGCACAACACCGTCGACGCCACGCTCTGGTTCCTGCACGCGGTCGACCGGCACGTGACGGTCACCGGGGACACCGACCTCGCCGCCGAGCTGCTGCCGGCGCTGCGCGGGGTCGTCGACGCGCACCTGGCCGGCACGCGGTACGGCATCGTCGTCGACCCGGCCGACGGCCTGCTCACCCAGGGCACCACCGACACAGCGCTGACCTGGATGGACGCCCGCGTCTACGGGGTGCCGGTGACGCCCCGCACGGGTAAGCCGGTGGAGGTCAACGCCCTCTGGGCCAACGGGCTGGCCGGGCTCGCCGAGCTGACCGAGGCGACCGGTGGGGACGCCGGGGAGCTGCGGCGGCTGCACGCGCAGGCGGTCACCTCCTTCCGTAAGCGCTATCCCGCGCCGGGCGGCTGGCTGCACGACGTGGTGGACGCGCCCGCGCCGGCGTACCCGCTGGGCGGGGCGACGTACCACGACGACGACTCGCTGCGCCCCAATCAGCTGCTGGCCTGGTCCCTGCCGTACGGGCCACTGGAGCCGGACGAGCCGGCGCTGCGACGGATCGCGGCCGCGCTGCTCACCCCGCTCGGTCCGCGTAGCCTCGCCCCGGACGCGCCGGAGTTCACCGGGCGGCACCGGGGTGGGCCGGCCGAGCGGGACGGCGCCTACCACCAGGGCACCGTCTGGCCGTGGCTGCTGGGGCCGTACGTGGACGCCGCCCGCCGGGCTGGGATTCCCGTCGATGACAACTTCGTCGGCCTGGAAGCCCATCTGGGCGAGTACGGGCTCGGCTCGGTGAGCGAGACGGCCGACGGGCTGCCACCGCACGCGGCGACGGGCTGCCCGTTCCAGGCCTGGTCGGTGGCCGAGCTGCTGCGGGTACGACGCCCAGGTCGATAGCGCTTTACACGAGCGCAACGAGTGTGTCTCCGCTGGTTATCCCAGTACCGGCAGGATGGGAGTCGATCCCACACGCGACGGAGACACCGGAATCGGTGTCGGTCGGCGCGTGCCCGGAGACAACTCAAGGGGGCCGCGTGTCAGCTGACGCCGAAGTGATCGACATCCTGCCCGCCCGGCACCAGCGGGTGCTCATGCTCTCCTGGGAGTACCCGCCCGTCCTCGTCGGTGGCCTCGGCCGACACGTACACGCCCTCTCCGTCGCCCTCGCCGCCGCCGGCCACGACGTCACCGTCGTCACCCGCCACGCCGACGGCGCCCCACTCGAGGAGTACGCCGACGGCGTCCGCATCATCCGCGCCGCCGAAGACCCCGTCACCTTCCCCCTCGCCACCAACAGCCTCCTCGCCTGGACCATGGCCTTCAACCACACCCTCACCCGCGCCGCCCTACGCGCCACCGAAGCCGGCGACTACGACGTCATCCACGCCCACGACTGGCTCGTCGCCCACACCGCGGTCACCCTCGCCGAGCACCTGGCCCTGCCCCTGGTCACCACCATCCACGCCACCGAAGCCGGCCGACACCAGGGCTGGCTCCCCGAGGAGATGAACCGCACCATCCACGGCGTCGAACACTGGCTCAGCAACTCCTCGACCCGGGTGATCGCCTGCTCCGGGTACATGCGCGACCAGGTCGCCACCCTCTTCGACGTGCCGACCGGGCAGATCGACGTGGTGCCCAACGGGGTCGACGACCGCGCCTGGCGGGCCCGGCCGCGGGCGGTCGCCTCGGCCCGGGCCCGGTTCGCCGCCGACGGTCCCCTGGTCGGGTACGCCGGCCGGCTGGTCTACGAGAAGGGCGTGCAGCACCTGGTGCACGCCGTGCCGTACCTGCGGGAGCGGCACCCGGGGCTACGGGTGGTGATCGCCGGCGACGGGCCGTACCGCGACGAACTGGAGGAGGAGACCCGTCGCCTGGCGCTCGGGTCCACCGTCCGGTTCACCGGCTTCCTGGACACCACCCAGCTACCCGCCATGCTGGGCGCGACCGACGCGACAGTCGTGCCGAGCCTCTACGAGCCGTTCGGCATGGTGGCCCTGGAGGCGGCGGCCGCCGGGGCGCCGCTCGCGGTCGCCGCCACCGGCGGGCTCGCCGAGATCGTCGAGCCGGGCGTCACCGGGGTGACCTTCCCGCACAGCGACCCGGACGCGCTCGCCGGGGCGGTCGACCGTCTCCTCGGCGACGAGGTCTTCGCCCGGCGGGTCGCGCGGGAGGCCCGGAGCATGGTCGGCCGCCGCTACAGCTGGGCCGCCATCGCCGCCCGCACCGTCGGCAGCTACCTGGGCGCACGCCGCGAACACCCGCCGCTCCAGGCCCGGCACGCCACCGCCCGGATGGGCATCCCCCGACCCCGCATCACCATCCCCGAGGGCAACCTGCTCGCATCGGGCGGAGCGGCCTGCTGATCGGAGCGTACGACTGATAGGCCGGCTCCGATCCGCTCGCTACCGTGTACGCCGGACAGCCGTGGGAAGGAGCGTGCAGCAGGTGCTGATCGGCGGTCGGTACCGGCTGCTCGGCGAGGTCGGCCGCGGGGGCATGGGCCGGGTGTGGCGCGCCCACGACGAGATGCTGCACCGCGACGTGGCGGTCAAGCAGATCGTCCCGCCGTCCTGGTTGGCCGACGACGAGCGGGCCGAGCTGCGCTCCCGGACGTTGCGGGAGGCGCGGACCGCCGCCCGGCTCGCCGATCCCCACGTGGTCCGGCTCCACGACGTGATCGCGGGCGCCGAGCGGTGGATGCTCGGCTGGATCACCGACGACCGGGACTGGGCCGCCGCCGGGGGCGACTGGGCGACGATCCGGGCGAGCTTCCGCCCGCCACGCTGACCGAGACGGCGATCGAGGAAAGCCGCCGTCGGTGGCTAAGGTGTAACCGGGGGTGACCGAGGGGGACGCGGTTGTGCGGCAGCTGCTGATCGCGGGCCGGTACCGGCTGGTCGACCTGGTCGGCACCGGCGGAATGGGCCGGGTCTGGCAGGCCCGCGACGAGATGCTGCACCGCGACGTGGCGGTCAAGGAGATCGTGCCGCCGGCCTGGCTGGCCGAGGCCGAACGTGAGGACCTGCGGCGACGTACGCTGCGCGAGGCGCGTACCGCCGCCCGGCTCAACCACCCGAACGTGGTCCGGATCTACGACGTCGTGCACGACCGGGAGAGCCCCTGGATCGTGATGGAGTACGTGCAGTCCCGTTCGGTGGAGCAGATGCTCGCCGCCGACGGTCCCCTGAGCCCGGCGATCACGGCCCGGATCGGGCTGGCGGTGCTGGCCGCGCTGCGCGCCGCGCACTCCGCCGGGGTGCTGCACCGCGACGTCAAGCCGCACAACGTGCTGGTCGCCGCCGACGGCCGCGTGGTGCTCACCGACTTCGGGCTGGCCACCTTCACCGGCGGGGACGCCGCCATGACCGGCCCCGGCATGATCCTCGGCTCGCCGCACTTCGTGGCGCCCGAACGCGCCCGCGACGGCGTGTCCGACCCGCGCACCGACCTCTGGTCGCTCGGCGCCACGCTCTACGCGGCCGTGGAGGGCCATCCGCCGTACGCGCGGGACAGCGCGATGGCGACGCTGACCGCGCTGGCCACCGAACCGCCGGACCCGATGCGCCGGGCCGGGCCGCTGCGTCCCGTCCTCACCGGCCTGTTGCAGCGGGACCCGTGGCGACGGCTGACCGCCGCCGAGGCCGAGCCGCTGCTGCGGGCCGCCGCGAACGCTCCGGCCGGGCCGGTCGAATCGCCCCGACCCGTCGCGCCGGCGACGCAGGAGCCGCCACGGCCCGTCGCGGCGACGACGCAGGAGCCGCCACGGCCGGCGCCGGACGCCGCGCCGGCACCACCGGTGAGGCGCGAACCGGTGCGGCGGGCCGGACGCGGGCGACGTGCCGCGCTCGGCCTGGCGGCGGTGGCCGTACTGCTCTCCACGGTCGGCGCCGCCGTGGCCCTGACCGACCGGGCGAGGCGACCGGCGGAGCCCTCGGGAGGCGGCGCCGCCGCCAGCCCCACCGCCCCGGCGGCCGCTTTCGCCTGCGCGTCCGCCCCGCCTCCCGCGGCCCGCCCCGTGGTGTCGATGCCGCCGCCACCCGGCGCGCGCTTCCGCCTGGTGCCCGGCTGGACCTGGCACACCGATCCGGGCGGGTTCCGGATCGCCGCGCCGGTCAACTGGCTCAACTGGACCGAGGACGCGGTCACCTGCTTCCGTGAGCCCGGCGGCACCCGGGTCCTCAGCATCGAATGGAGCGCCGCCCGCGCCGACCCGGCCCACTGGTGGCGGACCGAGGAGCGGCGGCTCACCGGAGGCGGGTCACTACCGGGTTACCGCCGGGTCGACATCTCCCCGATGGACATCTTCGCGGGCGGGGCGATCTGGGAGTGCGTCTGGCTCAACGCCGCCGGCGAGCGGATGCACACCGCGCGGCTCTTCGCGAACACCTCGGCGGAGCGCGCGTACACCGTCTCATGGTTGACAAAAGAATTCGACTGGCAGGTCAACGCGACATACTTCGCGATGATCCGGCAGAGCTTCGCACCCCTCACCTGATGGTTCCTCTGTGGACGTACGGGGGGCTGCCGTGCCGCCCGGGCCGTTGACTAAAGTGATCTCGCTCTGGCGCTCAAGAACCCTGGGGAGGGTGAGCCGACATGATGGGTCCCTCACATGCGCTTTCCGGCGCGACGGTGTGGCTGGCCGGCTCCTGGGCGCTGGACCAGTTCGCCGACTACCACCAGTCGCCGCTCGCGCTCGCCGTCGGCACCGCCGTGTGCGCGGGCGGCGCGCTCTTTCCGGACCTCGACCTCTCCGGCAAGGTGACCACCAACCAGGGTGGCGCCACGGTGGCGCGCACCTTCGGCGTGGTCAGCCTCTTCTTCGCCGAGGTGATGGAGAAGATCTCCCTCGGCGTCTACTACGCGACGAAGCTCAGCAGGGATCCGAAGCGCAGCAACGGTCACCGGACGCTGACCCACACCATTCCGTTCACCGTGCTGGTCGGCTGGGGCACCACCGCCCTCTGCGCCGCGTACGGCAAGTGGGCCGTGATCGCGGTCCTCTTCTTCACCATCGGTCTGGCCCTGCGCGGCCTCTTCGACCGGTGGGCGGAGCGGGCCGGTTGGGTGATCGTCACCCTGGTGTCGCTCGCGGCGGCCTGGTTCACCTACGCCAACCTGCCGGGCGGCCGGGGTTACCCGCTGATCGGCGTGGCTCTGGGCGTGGGCTGCTTCGTGCACATCCTCGGTGACATGATCACCCGCGCCGGCGTACCGATCCTCTGGCCGATCCCGATCAAGCGTCGGATGTGGACCATGATCGGTCTGCCCAACAAGATCGCGCTGCGCACCGGCAGCAAGGCCGAGACGGTCGTGCTCCGGGTGGTGATGACCGTCGTCGCTCTGCTCGCCGCGACCGGGCTGGTGGCACGCCCGGTGCTGCAGCGGTTCGACATCGAGATTTGACCGGTCCCGGCTCCTCACCGCCCGGCGCCGTGACCGCAGGTCAACGCCGGGCGGTGGAGTCCGCTCCGGCCGACGGCTGGCACGGCGGCGACCGGGTCACCCCGGAGGTCGTCGCCGACGACGAGGGCGTTCCCGCCTTCTGGCAGGCGCTCGGCCTGCCCGGCCTCGCCGACGTGCACGTGCACTTCCTGCCGCCGCGGATGCTGCGCCGGGTCTGGGCGTACTTCGACGCGGCCGGGCCGCTGGTCGGCGCCGAATGGCCGATCCGCTATCGGTGGAGCGACGCCGAACGGGTCGCGCACCTGCGCCGACTCGGGGTACGGGCGTTCAGCGCGCTGGCGTACGCGCACCGGCCCGGCATGGCCGCCGACCTGAACCGGTGGACCCTCGACTTCGCCCGGACCACGCCCGACTGCCTGCCCTCGGCGACCTTCTTCCCCGAACCGGACGCCGCCCGCTACGTCGGCGAGGCGTTGGCGGCCGGCGCGCGGGTGTTCAAGGTGCACCTCCAGGTCGGCGGGTTCGCGCCCACCGACCCCGCGCTCGACGACGTCTGGGGGCTGCTCGCCGAGGCCGGCGTACCGGTGGTGGTGCACGCGGGGCACGCCCCGGTGGGCACCGCGCACACCGGGCCGGCGCCGTTCGCCGCCCTGCTCGCGCGGCACCCGACGCTGACCGCGGTGGTGGCGCATCTCGGCGCACCCGACTACCGGGCCTTCCTCGACCTCGCCACCGAGTACGAACGGGTCCGGCTGGACACCACGATGGCGTTCACCCCGTTCTTCGACAGGTTCGTGTCGTTCCCGCCCGAGGAGCTGCCCCGACTGCGGGAGCTGGGGCTCGCCGGCAAGGTGCTGCTCGGCAGCGACTTCCCGAACATCCCGTACCCGTACGCCGAGCAGCTTGCCGGGCTGGCCCGGCTCGACCTCGGCGACGACTGGCTGCGCGCCGTCTGCTGGGGAAACGCCGCCGCCCTCTTCGACCTGGACTGAGCCGCCGGCTGTCACAACCGATTGGCGCCCTGCTCTGAGAGAATGACCTCCATGACTGCCGCGCGGGGGATATTCCTCATCGTGATTCTGGGCGCGATCACGATGGTCGGCGCAGTTCTGGCGAACTGGATCCCTCGTCCGACTTCGCTGCGGACCCGTTGGGTGCTGGCCGGCCTGGCCGCAGTGGTGCTGGTGAGCGCGCTCCTCGGTCTGGTGGCGGAGGAGAGGCAGCAGGCGCTCGACCGGCGGCCGTTGGCGGACTGGGTGTCGGACGTGAACGACCGCTGCGCGGCCGCTCAACCGCGGGCGGTCGCCGCCGTCGAGCGCGAAAACGCGGCGCAGTCCCAACAGGAACGACTCTCCGCCATGCAGGATCTGGAAACCGCTCATTCCGGCCTGTACAAGGAGGTCAGTGGCCTCGAACCGCCGTCGGACCCGGACGACAGGGACGAGGCGAACGAGTGGCTCGACGCGTACGGAGTCCGGCTCGACCGGTTGATGAGCTTCGTGGAGAAGCTGCGGGATCTCCCAGAGCGGCCCGGTCTGGGAGAATTGCCCGCCGCAACCAGCCTCGATCAGGCGGCACAGTTGTACGTCGAGGCGACCACGACGGCGGGGCGCGTAAACGGGAATCTCGGCATCTCATGTCCTTGACCCCGTGACCGGGTGTCAGGGGCTGGTGAGGATGACTAGTTGCCGGGTCGCCCGGGTCATCGCGACGTAACGGTCGACGGCGCCCTCGATGCCCGCCCCGAACCGCTCCGGGTCGACGAGGACCACCAGGTCGAACTCGAGCCCCTTCGCCAGCTGCGGGGTCAGCGATCTGACCCGCGGCGTGCCCGGGAACGTGGGATCGCCGATGACGCAGGCGATGCCGTCGCCGTGCGCGGCGAGCCAGGTGTCGAGGATCGAGCCGAGCTCGGCGGTGGAGCCGTGTACGACGGGGACGTCGCTGCTGCGGATGGAGGTCGGCACGTTGGCGTCCGGCAGCACGGCCCGGATGACCGGCTCGGCCTCCGCCATGACCTCTCGCGGCGTCCGGTAGTTGACGCTCAACGAGGCGAGGTTGATCCGGTCGAACCCGACGCGGTCGAGCCGTTCCCGCCAGGACTCGGTGAACCCGTGCCGGGCCTGGGCGCGGTCCCCCACGATGGTGAAGCTTCGCGACGGGCAGCGCAGCAGCAGCATCTGCCACTCCGCGTCGGTCAGCTCCTGCGCCTCGTCCACGACGATGTGCGCGAACGGGCCGGCGAGCCGGTCCGGTTCGGTGCCGGGCAGCACGCTCTCGTCGATCAGCGCATCCTGGAGATCCAGTTGGCGCAGGCTCGACAGCACCCCTTCGCCGTCGTCGTAGGCGTGGGCCTCGATCAGCTCGTCGACGACCAGCGCCCGGCGCTCCCGTTCGACGGCGACGGCGGCCTCCTGCCGGCGCTGACGCCCGGACGCCTCGGCATCGCCGAGCCGCTGCCGGGCCGCGTCGAGCAGCGGCAGGTCGGAGAGCGTCCAGGCCTGGGCGTCCGCGCGCTGAAGTTTGCGGACCTCGTCGCTGGTGAGCCAGGGGGCGCATCTGCGCAGGTAGGCGGGGACGGACCAGAGGTCGCCGACGAGTTCGGCCGGGTCGAGCAGCGGCCAGGCGCGGTTGAACGCCGTTCGCAGTTCACGGTCGCGCTGCAGCGACCGGCGGACCACGTCCGGCGGCTCGTCGCCGTCGTACCTGTCCAGCAGGATCGTGAGCAGCTCCGCCCAGATCTCGTCGCGCGCCTCGTTGTGCGGGGTGCCGGGTCCGGGAGCCTCGAACGCCTCGGCCCAGTCGGCGGGGCTCAGCCGGAGGTCGGCGTCGGCGGTCGTAACCGTCGTTCCCTTCGTCGGCGGCTCCTCGTAGAACCTGACGGCCGCCTCGATCGCCTTCACCAGGTCGGCGGAGGACTTGAGCCGGGCCACCTCCGGGTCGGTCTCCGCGGTCGCCGCGGCGCCCTCGGGAACGAGGTCGCGAAGGGTGCAGGTCTGCACGTCCTCCTCTCCGAGGCTGGGCAGGACGTCGGCGACGTAGGACAGGTAGGGCTGGTGCGGGCCGACGAAGAGGACGCCACCCCGGCGGTGGCCGAGCCGGGGATCGGAGTAGCGGAGGTACGCGGTGCGGTGCAGGGCCACCACTGTCTTCCCCGTACCCGGGCCGCCGTCGACCACGAGCGCGCCGCTCGATCCGGCGCGGATGATGGCGTCCTGGTCGGCCTGGATCGTGCCGAGCACGTCCCGCATCCGGTTCGACCGGCTGCCGCCCAGGCTGGCGATGAAGGCGGACTGGTCGTCGAGTGCGGCGGCGTGCCCCTCGAACCCGTCCGGGGTGAAGACCTCGTCCCAGTAGTCGGTGATCCGGCCGCGGGCCCAGCGATACCTGCGGCGACTCGCGAGCCCCATCGGGTTGGCGTGGGTGGCGCCGAAGAACGGTTCGGCCGCGGGTGAACGCCAGTCGAGCAGCAGCCGACGCCCCGAGCTGTCCGTGAGGCCGTGTCGTCCGATGTAGACCGGCTCGGGATCGTCGGCGCTGACCATGCGCCCGAGGCACAGGTCCACGCCGAAGCGGCGCAGGGCGCGCAGGCGAGCGGCCAGCCGGCGGACCTCCTGGTCCCGGTCGAGCGCCTGCCGACCCTTGCCGCCGGGCGCCCTGCGGGCGGTGTCGAGGCGCTCGGACAGGTCGGCGGAGACCTGGGCGATGCTCTCGGCCAGGGCCGCGAAGTGCTGTTCGTCGCGGGCGATCAACGTCGGGTCGTCCTTGGCCGAGAGGCGGCCGGGAAGGTCGAATACGCCGGCGGTCTGCGAATTCAATTCGTCGCTCCCGATCTGGTTCGCTTGTCGTCCGATTGAACGCGGCAAGATCTCCGCACTGCGTTTTTCCGCAGGTCCTGGTATCGGTGAGCGATTCTGCGGCACGACCCGGGTCTTGCCGCAAGCCCCGGGGTGCGCTATAAGTTAGAAGTGGCGGGGGGCAGTCCCCCCTTTTTTCTTGCCTCCCCAATGTGTTCGTCTCCCACTGCGGATGAAACCTCCTCGCGTCGGGGATGGCTCGACCTGGGGGACGTTGAGGCGTCGGGGACGGTGGGTCCGCCCGACCGCGAGGAACCCGAGCCGATCGCGCGCTCGCGCTCCGGTCGGATGATCGCCCCGGCGGGTCCGGGCCTCGACCCGCAGCCGGCGCCCACCTGGAACGCGCCGAACAGACTTCCGCCGGGCCACCAGCCACCCTCTCGGCCCGAGCCGCGGCCGGCTGCTATCTTAGGGGCCCTAAGTTGTTGCTTAGTGAGGGAAGGTCGGATGCCACGGCAGGGTTTGACCAGCGACCGCGTCTCGGCCGCCGCGGCCGAGTTGGCCGACACGGTCGGCTTGCCCCGACTGACCGTCGCGGCGGTCGCGCGACACTTCGGGGTGACGGACGCCGCCTTGTACACGCATGTGCGCAGCCGCGACGCGCTGGTCGAGCAGGTCGCGGTGCGGGCTGCCGCCGCGTTCGCGGATCGGCTCGCGCTGGCCGTGGCCGGCCGATCCGGCCGGGAGGCCCTGGCCGGCTTCGGCGCGGCCTGGCGCGCCTTCGCCCGCGCCCACCCCGGGCAGTACGCCGCCACACAATTGCCGCTGCCGTCCGCGATCGGTACGAATTCGGCGGGCCATCTCCGCCTCATCGAACTGAGCTACGCGATGCTTCGCGGTTACGGGCTCGACGAGCCGGAGTTGACCGACGCCATCCGTTTCGTTCGCAGCACCATCCACGGTTTCGTGAGCCTCGAGAACACCGAGGGATTCGGGCATCCGCGCGACGTCGACGTCTCCTGGAGCAGCATCACCGACGCGATGCACAACACCTTGAGCAACTGGCCAAGCAGGAACAGGGAGCGGCAGTGACAACCCCCGAGAGCCACGATCAACACGTCCGGTCGGCGGACGGCACCCGCCTGGTGGTCCGGCGTACGGGCGCCGGTGATCCGGTCGTCCTGGTGCACGGGTCGGGCGGCGGACTGCACTCCTGGGCCACGGTCGCCGACCGGCTCGCCGAGGAGCACGAGGTGTGGCTGCCGGCCCGGCGCGGATACGGGCCGAGCGAGGTTCCCGCCGGAATCAAGTCCTTCGAGGACGATGTAGCCGACCTGACGGCCGTGATCCAGACGGCGGGCGGAGCCTCGGATCGGCCGGTACACCTCGTCGGAGCCTCCTACGGAGCGACCGTCGCGCTGCACACCGCCGTGGCGTCGCCGGGCCGGCTGCGTTCACTCGCCCTCTTCGAGCCTCCGCTCTTCGCGGCCGGGCCGAGGATCGCGCCCTTGCGCGACCGGTACCGGGTGGCCTTCGCGCACAACGACCAGCCGGCGATGGCCGCGACGCTCAACGAGGTGACCCAGGTCCCCGCCGAGGTCGTCGCGGCACTCGCCGCAGCGATGGGTGACCGGACCCCCGACCCGGTCGAGGCGAAGCGCTCCGCGCTGGGCTGGCTGCACGATCTCGAGGCGCTCGCCGAGGACGACCCGGAGATCGGACGCTGGTCCGCGGTGGGCGTACCGACCCTGCTGCTGCAGGGCGCCGACACCTGGGAGCCGATGCCCACCACGATGGACGCCCTCGCAGCGGCGCTTCCGCGCGTACGCCGAATCATCTGGCAGGGACAGTCGCACTTCGTGACCCATACCGCGCCCGACCTCGTGGCGGACGCCCTGCGGCAGTTCTTCGCCGAGATTCCGGCGTAACCGGACACCGGACACCGGCCGGCGGGCGGAGCCGCGGCGTCCACCGGCCGACTCCGGACCCCCTTCGGCCCGACCACCCCGGGCCGGGGCCATGATCGACTCGAAATCCCTGAGGTCGGGCCATCCGGACGTCCGGGACGGCCCGACCTCAATGAAGTCGAGTTGATCGAGCAAGCGCCCCGCACGCGGAGGGTCTGGCCGAGGATCCGGCGCATCCGGGCAGGCCACGGCTGGAAAACAACTATTGACGGCGCCGTGAACGTGTCCTACGGTTCCGTCGAAACGGTTAGTCGAAACGCTTCGACAGCCGCGTGGGAGCGTGACCAAAGGAGGTGCGCGGTGGCAACGATGCATGACGTCGCGCGCCTCGCCCGGGTCTCGGTCAGCACCGTGTCGTACGTGTTAACCGGAGCGCGCCCCATCTCCCAGGCCACCCGCGACAAGGTGCTCGCGGCCATGACCGAACTCGGCTACCAGCCCAACGCCATGGCCCGCGGCCTGGCCAGCCGGCGCAGCCGGATCGTCGGCCTGCTGATGCCGATGGACGAGCGCGGGCTCGGCGCCACCGAGACGGCCTTCGTCACCGGCGCGGCCGCCGCCGCCAGCGTCGCCGGCTACCACCTGGTCCTCTCCCCCGTCGGCGACCTCGACGACCTGCGGCGGCTGGCCAGCCAGCGGATGCTCGACGGTGCAGTGCTGATGGAGGTGCAGGTCGAGGACGAGCGGGTGGGCGCGCTCCAGGAGGCCGGCGTGCCGCTGGTGCTGATCGGCCGTACCGGCGACACCACCGGCCTCTCGTACGTGGACATCGACTTCGACCAGACCGTCCGGGAGGCGGTCGCGCACCTGGTCAGCCTCGGGCACGACCGCATCGTCTACGTGAACCACTCGGCGGCGGCCATCGCGGCCGGCTACGGTCCCGCCGTACGCACCCGCGACGCCTTCGTGGCGGCGATGACCGGCCACGGGCTGGAGCCGGTGATGATCACGGCGGAGGACAGCGCGGCCGGCGGACGCGCCGCCCTGACCGCGGCCCTCGCGCAGGCGCCCGACCTCACCGCCGTGCTGGTCATGAACGAGAATGCGATCTTCGGGATCCTCGGCGAACTGACCAACCGGGGCCTCGCGGTCCCGCGCGACGTCTCGGTGGTCTCGATGGTGACCTCACCCCAGGTCGCCGAGCTGGCCACCCCGGCGCTCACCGCGATGACCTCCCCCGGCTCGGCGCTGGGACGGATCGCGGTGGAGGCACTGCTGCGCCACGTGACCGGCACCGGCGACGACAACCACCAGCAGCTGCTGCCGTGCGCGTTGGAGGTCCGGGGCTCGACCTGCCCGGCCCCGGCGACGCTCGCCGTGAGCGTCAGCGACGGCAGCGATCCGACCGGCTCCGGCCCACCGGGGACCTGACACACGTCGGCCCGCCGCCGCGCTGCAACGCGACGACGGGCCAGGTAAGTACCGGCACGATACTCACCAGGAGGATAGCAATGAGGCAATTCCGTAGGGTGATCGCCGCAGTGGCGCTGGCCGCTACGGCCGCCACGACGCTCGCCGCTTGCGGCAGCGACGAGGGCGGTGACGGGGGCGACGCCAAGACCCTCAAGCTCTGGCATTACGAGAGCGAGAACAGCGCGATGGGGATCGCCTGGGACCGCGCCATCCAGATCTTCAAGGACGAGCACCCGGGCGTCGAGGTGCAGTTCGAGCGCAAGGCGTTCGAGCAGATCCAGCAGAACGCCGGCATGATCATCAACTCGTCCGAGGGTCCGGACCTGATGGAGTACAACAAGGGCAACGCCACCGCCGGCCTGCTCTCCTCCCAGGGCCTGCTCACCGACCTGAGCGAGGAGGCGACCAAGCGCGGCTGGGACAAGGAGCTCAGCCCCAGCCTGCAGACCACCGCCCGCTACAGCGACAAGGGCGTGATGGGCTCGGGCAACTGGTACGGCGTGCCGAACTACGGCGAGTACGTGATGGTCTACTTCAACAAGGACCTCTTCGACAAGTACGGCATCAAGGTGCCGACCACGTACGACGAGATGACCGCGGCGATGGACACCTTCGTCGGCAAGGGCGTCACCCCGCTGGCCGAGGCGGGCGCCGAGTACCCGGCCGGCCAGCTCTTCTACCAGCTGGCGCTCGCCAAGGCCGACCGGAAGTTCGTCGACGACTACCAGCTCTACAAGAACCCGGTGGACTTCAAGGCCGACCCGCTGAAGTACGGCGCGGAGACCTTCGCCGAGTGGGTGAACAAGGGCTACGTCGCCAAGGACTCCGCCAGCCTCAAGGCCGAGGACATGGGCACCGCGTTCATCTCCGGCAAGGCCCCGATGATCGTCTCGGGCAGCTGGTGGTACGGCCGGTTCAAGGACGAGATCAAGTTCAACTGGGACTCCTTCCTCTTCCCCGGTAACAAGTTCCACGCCGGCTCGTCCGGCAACCTCTGGGTGGTTCCGACCAACAGCAAGGCCAAGAGCCTCGCCTACGACTTCGTCGACATCACCCTGCGGCCGGAGATCCAGGAGCTGATCGGCAACAACGGCGGTGTGCCGGTCGCGGCCGACGCTTCGAAGATCACCGACCCGAAGAACAAGAAGCTGATCGAGAACTTCAACGTGATCAGCCAGCAGGACGGTCTGGCCTTCTACCCGGACTGGCCGGTGCCCGGCTACTACGACGTGCTGGTCTCCGGCTTCCAGGGCCTGATCAACGGCTCCAAGAAGCCCGACCAGGTGCTCGACACGATCGCCAAGCCGTACGCCGAGGGCGTCAAGGAGATCACCGGCAAGTGACACGGCGAGGGGTGGGCGCGCCCGGCGCGCCCACCCCGCCGGGAAGGATCTCCCATGGCACTCTCCGAGACCGTGGCCGGCCCCGAACGGCCCGCCACCTCCACCGAACCCACCCCGACCGGCCGGAAGCGCCGTAGCGGCAACGCCGGATACTGGCTCTACCTGCTGCCCGGCGCGGTGCTCTTCATCCTGGTCATCGGCGCGCCGCTGGTCGGCACCGTCTACCTCTCGCTGACCAAGTGGTCCGGCGTCGGCGACCCCACCTTCATCGGCCTGGAGAACTACCGCAACCTGTTCCAGGACGAGATCTTCTGGACGTCGTTCAAGAACACGCTCGCGATGATCGTCGCGATGGTCGTGGTGCCGACCCTGCTCGGGCTGGTGCTCGCCGCCGCGCTCTTCGACGTCATCGGACGCAAGTTCAAGCCACGCACCGCCGCGGCGCTGCGCGCCGCCTTCTACCTGCCGCAGGTGCTGCCGGTCGTGGTGGCCGGCATCGTCTGGGGCTGGATCCTGCGCCCCGACGGCGCGTTCAACAGCCTGCTCGACGCGGTCGGCCTCGGCGCCCTGCGGCACGACTGGCTCGGCGACCCGAACACCGCCATGCCCAGCGTGATGGCAGTGATGATCTGGGTGCAGATCGGCTACCCGGTCGTCGTCTTCATGGCGGCGCTGCAACGGGTCGACCCCGAGCTGTACGAGGCCGCCGAGGTCGACGGCGCCAACTGGTTCCGCCGGTTCCGGGCCATCACCCTGGCGCAGATCCGGCCGGAGACCTTCGTGGTGGCGCTGACCTGCACCATCGCGGCGCTGAAGGTGTTCGGCCCGGTCTTCGCGCTGACCCGGGGCGGGCCGGAGAACACGACAAACGTGCCGTCGTACTTCGCCTACTACACCTTCTTCAAGAAGCTCCAGGTCGGCTACGGCTCCGCGATCTCCACAGTGCTCACCCTGATCATCATCGTGGTGGCCGTGGTCTTCATCTGGCTGCAGTACCGCAACGAGCGCCAGGACCGGGGGGTCTGACATGACCGTCACGCTCACACCGGCCGAGAACGCGGTGACCCCGCGCCGGCCGCAGCCGGCCCGCGACCGGCACCACCGCGGCGCGAGCCGCTGGATCGTCCTCGTCCTGGTCACCCTCGGCGCGCTCGCCATGCTGGTGCCGTTCGTGTTCATGCTGCTCAACGCGTTCAAGTCGCCCGGCGACTACTCGACGGGCGGCCCGCTGAGCTGGCCGACGGAGTTCTACACCAAGGGTCTGCGCAACTACTGGACCCAGGTCGACTTCCCGCTGAAGCTGTGGAACTCGGCGCTCATCGCCGGCTCCGTCGCGGTGCTCGGCGTGATCGTGTCGCTGCTCAACGCGTACGCCCTGGGCATCGGCCGGGTCCGCGGCCGACTCTGGATCGTGGGGCTCTTCCTGCTGGCCAACATGCTGCCGCAGGAGTCGCTGATCTACCCGCTCTACTACGTCGCGAAGCAGATCGGCCTCTACAACACCCAGCTCTCGGTGATCATCATCTTCACCGTCATCCAGAGCGCGTTCGGCACCTACCTGCTCGCCTCGGTGCTCGGCACCTTCCCCCGCTCGCTGCTCGAGGCGGCGGCCCTGGACGGCGCGGGCAAGTGGAAGATCCTCTGGCGGGTGGTCTTCCCCAACCTGCGCCCGACCCTCGCGGTGCTGCTCATCTTCTTCTTCATCTGGACCTGGAACGAGTTCCTGATCCCGCTGGTCATGCTCATCGACAACTCCACGCAGACCATTCCGGTCGCGTTGGCGTCGTTGCAGGGCGACCGGCTCATGGACGCCCCGACCACCAACGCGGGTGCGCTGATCAGCCTGGTGCCGGCGATCCTCTTCTTCCTCATCTTCCAGCGCACCCTCTCGCGCGGCATCACGGCAGGAGCCGAGAAGTGAAGTTCACCGACGGGTACTGGCAACTGCGACCGGGGGTCACCGTGCTGCGCCCCGGCGCGGTGGAGTCGGTCGAGCCGGAGGAGCGCGGTCTCACCGTCTTCGCCCCCACCGGCCGGATCACCGGCCGCGGCGACACCCTGAACCGCCCGCTCGTCACCGTACGGCTCTTCTCCCCCGCCGACGGGGTCATCGGCGTCACCATCGCCCACCACCTCGGCGGGTCACCGAAGCTGCCCAGGTTCGAGCTGGCCGCCGGCGACGACCACCCGGTGAAGGTCGACGTCACCGGCCTCAACGCCACGCTGACCAGCGGCGACCTGACCGCCCGGATCGCGCTGGTCGACGGCTGGCGGGTCGACTTCCTGCACGGAGACCGGCTGCTGACCTCCTCCACCGAGCGCAGCATCGGCGTCGTCACCGACGCCGACGGGCGGGAGTACGTGCACGAGCGGCTCGGGCTCGACGTGGGCGAGAACCTCTACGGGCTGGGCGAGCGGTTCGGCACGTTCGTGAAGAACGGCCAGGTCGTCGACGTCTGGAACGCCGACGGCGGCACCGCCAGCGAGCAGGCGTACAAGAACGTGCCGTTCTACCTCAGCAACCGCGGCTACGGCGTCTTCGTCGACCACCCGGAGCACGTCTCGTTCGAGATCGGCTCGGAGGTGGTGTCGCAGACGCAGTTCAGCGTCGAGGGTCAGACGCTCACCTACTACCTGATCGACGGCCCCACCCCGAAGGACGTGCTGCGCCGGTACACGGCGCTGACCGGTCGTCCGGCGCGGGTACCGGCCTGGTCGTACGGGCTGTGGCTGTCGACGTCGTTCACCACCTCGTACGACGAGAAGACCGTCACCGAGTTCATCGACGGGATGGCCGAGCGGGACCTGCCGCTCTCGGTCTTCCACTTCGACTGCTTCTGGATGCGGCAGTTCCACTGGGTCGACTTCGTCTGGGACCCGGCGACCTTCCCGGACCCGGAGGGCATGCTGCGCCGGCTGCACGAGCGCGACCTGAAGGTCTGCGTCTGGATCAACCCGTACATCGCGCAGCGCTCGTACCTCTTCGAGGAGGGTCGCCGCCACGGCTACCTGGTCCGCCGGCCGGACGGGTCGATCTGGCAGTGGGACAAGTGGCAGGCCGGCATGGCGCTGGTGGACTTCACCAACCCGGACGCGGTCGCCTGGTTCACCGGCAAGCTCAAGGCGCTGCTCGACATGGGCGTCGACAGCTTCAAGACCGACTTCGGCGAGCGCATCCCCACCGACGTGGTCTGGCACGACGGCTCCGACCCGCAGCGGATGCACAACTACTACACCCACCTCTACAACAAGGCGGTCTTCGAACTGCTGGAGGCCGAGCGCGGGGAGGGCGAGGCGGTGCTCTTCGCCCGGTCGGCCACCGCCGGCGGGCAGCAGTTCCCGGTGCACTGGGGCGGCGACTGCGAGTCCACCTTCGTGGCGATGGCCGAGTCCCTGCGCGGCGGGCTGTCGCTGGCCGCGTCCGGCTTCGGCTACTGGAGCCACGACATCGGCGGCTTCGAGGGCACCCCGGATCCGGCGGTGTTCAAGCGGTGGATCGCGTTCGGCCTGCTCTCCTCGCACTCCCGGCTGCACGGTTCCGGCTCGTACCGGGTGCCGTGGGCCTTCGACGAGGAGGCCGTGGACGTGCTGCGGCACTTCACGCGGCTCAAGATGCGCCTGATGCCGTACCTCGCCACGGTCGCCGAGGAGGCGCATCGCGACGGGGTGCCGATGATGCGCCCGATGGTGCTGGAGTTCCCCGACGACCCGACCGCGGCGTACCTGGACCGGCAGTACATGCTCGGTCCCGACGTCCTGGTGGCGCCGGTGATGAGCGCCGACGGGGAGGTCACCTTCTACGTGCCGGCCGGGACCTGGACGCACCTGGTGACCGGCGAGCAGCTCACCGGACCGGCCTGGTTCACTGAACGGCACGCGTTCGACAGCCTGCCCGTGCTGGCCCGTCCCGGTGCGGTGATCCCGTTCGGGGACCGCGCGGACCGGCCGGACTACGAGTGGGCCGACGGCGTGCGGCTTCGTCTCTTCGCACCCACCGAGGGGCAGCGGACCCGGGTGCGGGTGCCGTCGCCCGGCAACGGGCCGGGCGCCGAGTTCGAGGTGCGATACGCGGACGGCGCGGCCGGTGCCGAACTGGTCGCCGGGGCATCGACGGGATACCACTGCGAGATCCAGGGAGTGCAGCGATGACGGGCTACGTCTTTCCGGAGAGCTTCGTCTGGGGGTCGGCCACGGCCTCGTACCAGATCGAGGGGGCGGCCGACGAGGACGGCCGGGGCAGGTCCATCTGGGACACCTACAGCCACACCCCGGGCCGGACGCTGAACGGCGACACCGGTGACGTGGCGGCCGACCACTACCACCGCTGGCAGGAGGACCTCGGGCACATCGCCGACCTCGGCCTGGGCGCGTACCGCTTCTCGATCTCCTGGCCGCGGGTGCGGCCGGGCGGCTCCGGCAAGTTCAACCAGGCCGGCATCGACTTCTACTCCCGGCTCGTCGACGGGCTGCTGGAGCGGGGCGTCCGCCCGGTGGCGACCATGTACCACTGGGACCTGCCGCAGGAGCTGGAGGACGCCGGGGGCTGGGCGTCGCGGGAGACGGCGCTGCGCTTCGAGGAGTACGCGGCCGGCATCGTCAAGGCGCTGGGCGACCGGGTGCACACCTGGACCACGTTGAACGAGCCGTGGTGCTCGGCGTACCTGGGCTACGCCTCCGGCGTGCACGCGCCCGGTCGTACCGAGCCGGCGGCGGCGCTGGCCGCGGTGCACCACCTGAACCTCGCGCACGGCCTGGCCGGGCGGGTGGTGCGGGAGGTCGCCCCGGCGGCGGACCTCTCCGTGACGTTGAACCTGCACGTCGTGCGCGGCGCCTCCGACTCGGAGGCCGACCGGGACGCGGTACGTCGGATCGACGCGCTGGCGAACCGGGCCTTCCTCGGCCCGATGCTGGACGGGGCGTACCCGGCCGACCTGCTGACCGACACGGCGGCCGTCACCGACTGGTCGTTCGTCCGCGACGGCGACGAGAAGCTCATCGCAGTGCCGCTGGACGTGCTCGGGGTCAACTACTACTCCAGCACCCTGGTCCGGGCCTGGGACGGGGTGTCGCCCCGCTCCGACGCGGACGGGCACGGCGCGTCGGAGGCCACGCCGTGGGTGGCCGCCGACGACGTCGACTTCCTGCCGCAGCCCGGCCCGTACACCGCGATGGGTTGGAACATCGACCCGCCGGCCTTCACCGAGCTGCTGCTGCGGCTGCACCGGGAGTACCCGGCCCAGCCGCTGATGATCACCGAGAACGGCGCCGCCTTCGACGACGTCGTGTCGGCCGACGGCACCATCTCCGACGACCGGCGCATCGACTACCTGCACCGGCACATCGCCGCGGTGGCCGACGCCCGGGCGCAGGGCGCGGACGTGCGGGGCTACTTCGTCTGGTCGCTGCTGGACAACTTCGAGTGGGGCTACGGCTACGACCGCCGGTTCGGGATCATCCGGGTCGACTACGACACCCAGGTCCGGACCTGGAAGCAGAGCGCGCACTGGTACAAGCGGCTCGCCGCCGGCGGCAGCCTGGAGCCGGCGACGTCCTGACCACGACGCGGGATGCCGTGCGGCGCGCACGGCATCCCGCGCCGACCCCCGCCAAGCTTGAATCGCCGTTGGTCGAAGAAGACCAGGCAGGGGTACGTTTCCCGGTGAGCCGGCGTCATCTGGGGGAACTGTGAGCGTGCTGGACGGGATTCTTGAGGGTGTCCGTGCCGACCTGGCGACCCGGCAGAGCGCCGTCTCGCTGGCCGAGCTGAAGGCACGGGTCGCCGACACGCCGCCGGCCCTGGCGGCACTCCCCCGGTTCCGCGCACCCGGCGTCTCGATCATCGCGGAGGTCAAGCGGAGCAGCCCCAGCAAGGGCGCGCTCGCCGACATCCCGGACCCGGCAGCCCTCGCCCAGCAGTACGCCGCGGGCGGCGCGGCGGCGATCAGCGTACTGACCGAGCAGCGCCGCTTCGCCGGCTCCCTCGCCGACCTGGACTCCGTCCGCCGGGCCGTGGACGTCCCGATCCTGCGCAAGGACTTCATCGTCACGCCGTACCAGGTGTGGGAGACCCGGGCCCACGGCGCGGACCTGGTCCTGCTCATGGTGGTCTCGCTCGACGGCGGGCTCCTCGCCGACCTGCTCGGTCTGGCCCGCGAGCTCGGACTGACCGCACTGGTGGAGGCGCACACCGCCGAGGAACTCGCCCGGGCCGCCGAGGCGGGCGCGGACCTGATCGGCATCAACGCACGCGACCTGACCACGCTGGAAGTGGACCGGACGGTCTTCGAGCGGCTGGCCCCGGCCATCCCGGCCACGGCGGTCGCGGTGGCCGAGTCCGGTGTCGCCGGGCCGGAGGACGTCGCGCAGTACCGGCGGTGGGGCGCCGACGTCGTACTGGTGGGGGAGGCGCTGGTGCGTTCGGGCGACCCCCGAGCCGCCGTGCGGGACTTCATGGCGGCGGCCGGCGACTGACCTCGACCGTCCACATGAGACAACGGTCACCGGATTGAACCAGCCGCCGGCCCGGAGCGTGGTCAACAAGTGATGATCTCGCACTTGCGCCCCGCCGAGGAGACGATCAGAAGACACCGCGAGTCGGGGGTGTGGCGCGACGGCGGCCCGCTCGGTGACCTACGCCGATGGCGCGACGACACCCCCGACGCGGTCGCGCTCATCCCGTACCGCGACGGCGCGCCGGCCCGGCGGCTCACCTACGCCGAGTACGCCCACCACGTCGAGCGGTTCGCGGGAGCGCTGTACGAACTCGGGGTGCGGCCCGGCGACGTGGTGGCGATCCAGCTGCCGAACCTCTGGCAGATCAACGCACTGATGCTGGCCTGCGCCCGGCTCGGTGCGACGATCGCGCCGGTGCTCACCACCATCCGCGCCCGTGAACTGGAACGCATCCTGGCCCGCGTCGGCGCCGTCGTCTGCGTGACCGTCGACAGCTGGGCCGGGTACGACCACGCCACCGCCCTGGCGGAGCTGGCGCCCCGGCTGCCCGCCCTGCGGCATCGGGTGGTGCTCGGAGAGTCGGTCCGGGACGGCGAGGTCGACTTCGTCCGCCACTTCCAGGAGACCCCGTGGGAGCGCCGGCACCCGGTGGCGCTGGACGAGGCGACCGAGGACCCCTACCGGGCCGCGCTGGTGCTCTTCACCTCCGGCACGTCGGGCGAGCCGAAGGGCATCCTGCACAGCTTCAACACCATCTACGCCGGCATCTCCGCCATCATCGCCGAGGAGCGGATCGGTCCGGATGACGTGCTCTTCATCCCGCACGCGTTCGCCTTCGTCGGGGGCGTGTTGTACGGCGTCACCATGCCGTTGCTCGCGGGAGCCGCCTCGGTGGTGCTGGACGCCTGGAGCAGGGAGGTGGCGCTGCCGCTGCTCGCCGAGACGGGCACCACCGCCATGTTCGCGGCGCCGACGTACTTCTTCGACCTGATCGCCGCGGCGCGCGAAGGCTCCCGGACGCTGCCCGCGCTGCGCCTCGCGGTCACCGGAGCAACCACCATCCCGGGTCGACTCGTCACCGAGACGCCGGGCGCGCTCGGCGTGCCGATGCGGACGCTCTGGGGAATGACCGAGGTGACGGCCCAGACCTGGACCCGCGCCGACCAGCCGGCGGACTGGGGCACCCGCAGCGACGGCCGGCCCGGTCCGGGCCTGGAGGTCGACCTGCGCTCCGTGGAGGAGATCACCCGCGAGCAGCCCGCCCGGCTCTTCGTCCGCGGCGCCGGCGTCTGCCTGGCGACGATGGGCCGCGACAGCGGGGAGCTACGGGTGCTGGCGGAGCAGGACGACGGCTGGTACGACACGGGCGACCTCGCCATCGCCGACGGGGCCGGCGGAATCCGGATCATGGGCCGGGTCGCCGACCGGATCTCCAGTCGGGGCCGAGCCATGATCCCCGTCAACGACGTCGAGACCGAGCTGCTCAACCACCCCGCCGTCGGCGACGTGGCCGTGGTCGGTTACCGGGCCGACGACGGATACGAGGACCCCTGCGCCGTGCTCGTCGCCCGGAGCACCCCGCCACCCACCCTGACCGAGCTACGCGAACACCTCGCCCAGCGCGGCATGACGCAGTGGTACCAGCCGACCCGGCTGGAGCTGGTCGACACGTTGCCCCGGAACTCGGCCGGCAAGGTCCGCAAGGAGCTGCTCCGGCGCTGGCTGAACGGCGAGGCGGAGCTCCCCACCGGCTGACCGCCGTCGTCCGGGCCGGGCGACCGGCGGCGGTGACCTCCACGCTGCCGGACCGCCCCGTCGACGTACACCTGCCCGCCCGCGTCCGCTGCCGCTGGGGCTCGTTCCGCTCGGGCGACCCGTACGAATCAGGCGTTAGGAGGGGAGGCGGGCGAACTGCTCCTCGTCGACCGGGGCGGGCTGCGGCCGCCGGGCCCGCTGGGCCAGGCCGCGTACCGCCCCGGCCGTCGCGGCGTACGCCGCCACCGGCCCGACGACGGCGAGCGCGGCGACCAGACCGGCCAGGACGGCCCCGCCCGGCGAGACGTCGGTGACCAGGGCTACCGCCGCCGCGCAGAGCGCGGCGGCGAGCATCGCGCCGCCACCGCCGATCAGGGCGCCCACGAACCGTCCCCTTCGTCGCCCCGTCGCCTCGGCGACCAAGACGGCGGGCGCCACCAGCAGCGGCACCGCAACGAAGCCGATCAGCGCGGCGACCACCACGAAGACGGGCCCGGCGAGCGGCCCGCCCGGATCGCCGTTCGTGATCACGGCGTAGCCGAGCAGGCCGAGGTAGCCCACCAGCCCTTCCGACGTGAAGACGAGCCAGGCGACCACGGCTCCGGCGACATGTCGAGCAATCGTTCCCACCGCGCACCCCCGTGCCGCTGACACGTCCGGTCGGCCGGCGGAGAGACGCTATCGCAACGGGCCGTGACCGTGGGGGCACGTATTCGCGAAGTCAGACGCCGACGCGCTGCGGCGGGACGGTCAGACCGTAGAGCGCCATCAGCTCGGGCGTGTCCACCCGGCTGCCGTCGGCCACCCGGTCACAGGCGATGTCGACGATCTGGTCCTTGTGCGCCAGCAGGTACGGCCGCGCGCCGACATCGGCGCTGGCCAGGGTCGCAATGCCGGCCCAGTGCCGGCGGCCGAAGAGCATCGGGTAGCCGCGCAGCCCGTCGTAGGTGGCGCAGACCAGCACGTCCGGGTACGGCAGGGCGGCGACCCGGCGCACTGCGGCCGAGGTCAGGCCCGGCATGTCGACGGGTACGACGACCACCGCCTCGACCAGCTCGTCGTCGATCGCGGCCAGCCCGGCGCGGATGGAGGAGCCCACGCCGGTCCCCCACGCCCGGTTGACCACCACGGTCGCCCCGGTCAGGTCGGCCGTCTCGCGCACCTGGTCGGCGGCGGCGCCGAGCACCACCACGAGCCGCTCGCAGCCCGCCTCGGTCATCGTGTCGATCATCCTGTTGACCAGGGGCTTCTCCCCCTGGTGCAGCAGCGCCTCCGGTCCGCCGATCCGGCGGCCGCCGCCCGCGGCGATGATCATTCCTGCGATCCGCTTCAGCTGCGCCCCCTCGAGCATGGGACCAGCCGGTCCCGTCCTACGGAGACTGCAACGAGCACGGCCGACCACGGGTGGCGGGGCAAATGAGAAAAATGGTGCAGCCGTTATGCACCGGAGCAGGCGATCGGGCGGCGGGCCGCCAGGACGACAGCGTCCCACCGGCCCGGACCGCCCCTCGTCAGGCGGCCGGCGACGGATCGGTGTCCGCCTGCCACCGCCAGTTCTGCCGGGCGTACCGCACGCGCAGGCCCGCGCGCTCCAGATTCGCCAGCGACTGGTTCTTCGTACCCTCCGCCGGCTGCCCCGTCTCCGCGATCAGCCACCGGCAGCCGGCCGCCCGAGCCGCCTCCGCACGGGCCGCGATCAGGGCCGACTGCACCCCCAGGTTCCGGTGGCTCGGCAGGGTCGACCCGGCGTTCAGCGCGCCGACCGGGCCCCGCACGAAGAGGTTCGCCCCGCCCACCAGGTCGGCGCCGTCCCAGACGCCGTACGGATGGAACTGGGGATGGTCGACGCTCGCGGCCAGCATCTCGGCGAGCCCCTCGATCGGCATGCCGAAGCCCCGCAGTACGACCTGCGCCCACTCGACGGCGTCGCTCTCGCCCACCGGCGCGACCCGCAGCCGGGTGCCGGCACCGGGCCGGACCTGCTCGATCGGGGCAGCGAGCTTCACCCAGGACGTCGCCGGCTCGAGCCCGTGCGCGAGGCGGATCTCGTCCCACTCCGCCGGCAGGACCGACGGCGCGACCTGGATCACCGCCCCCGCGGTGCCCTGGGCGCGGTAGAACGCGACGATCCGGTCCACCAGCTCCCGGGTGACCGGCTCGGTGAAGCCGAACCCGAGCGCCTTGCTCCAGTAAGAGACGGGGTCGTTGCGCATGGACAGGACCACGCCGCCACCGATCCGCTCGACGGCGATCCCGAGCCGCTCCTGGGCGGCCGCCGGCGTCCCCGCCTCGTACGCGTACATGAAGTCCGCCTCGGCCGCCTCGGCCATCGCGGTGGTCAACTCTTCGTTCGTCATGCTCACCTGAACAAGATGGGGGTACGGGGGCGGATAGTTCGGAACGGACGCGGTGGCCTCGGTCACGCCGCGGCGGCCGACCGCTCCAGGGGTCGACGGGCGTGGAAGAGGCGGCAACGCTGCGCCCGCCCGCTCTCGAGGTGGTGGATCCACACCGCCCTCGGCGGGCAGTGGAAGGGGTCGTCGGCCGGGTTGACCAGTTCGATCTCCCAGATGGTGAGGTCCCGCCCCGCCACCACGTTCGCGAGGTGGTGATGCACACCCGCGCCGAGGTCCCGTTCCAGCACACCGAGGACGCGTCGGCGACCGAACGACCGGTCGCCACGCGGCCAGTGCCCCTCCAGCGTCGGCGACCAGTACGCCGCGAAGGTGCCCAGGTCCCCTCGGCGGGCGGCCGACAGCGTCTCCTCGGCCCGCCGCCACCGCGCCGAGGTCAGCGACGCCGAGTCGTCATGGGCGGCCTCCGCCGTCGCCAGCACGGCCCGGGCCAACCGGTCCCGGGCCTCGGCGAGCCGGCTGCGCACCGTGCCGATCGGCACCCCGCAGGCGTCGGCGATGTCCTGGTAGGTCGTGACACCGGTGAAGTACCGCAGCACGAGCACCAGCCGCAGCGGTGGCGACAACTGCTCCAGCGCATGCCAGACCCAGTCCCGCAGCGCGTGCCGCTCCAGCGCCTCCGCCGGATCGGGTTCCGGCGAGCGCAGCGCCGCCGCGAGCGGGTCGTCGAGCGGCAGGTCGTGGCGGGCCCGTCGCGCCCGGCAGACGTTCCGGACCACCGCCCGAAGCCAGGGGCCGACCGCCTCCGGATCCCGGACGTCGCCGACGCGGCGCAGCGCCACCACCGTCGCGTCCTGCACGGCGTCCTCGGCGTCGGGACCGTAGCCGAGCAGGGTGATCGCGACCGCGAGCATGGCGGACCGGTGCCGGGCGAGCAGCAACCCCAGGGCGCTCACCTCACCGACCTGCGCGGCGCGCACAAGATCGGCGTCGGTGGGGCCGCCGCCGCGAGGAATCGCTACCATTCGCCGCAATCTACCCGCCCCGCCGGACCGGCGGCC
Source organism: Micromonospora musae (assembly GCF_003626635.1). Classification (GTDB taxonomy): domain Bacteria; phylum Actinomycetota; class Actinomycetes; order Mycobacteriales; family Micromonosporaceae; genus Micromonospora; species Micromonospora musae. Next base: position 36,303 of record NZ_RAZT01000003.1, read on the forward strand.
GCTCGATACCTCGCCGGCGGGCGGCCTGCGCCGCTTCGGCGGACGGCCGAGGCCGCTCCGGCCGGCCGTCGGATGCGTCTGGAGCGGCCGGCCGGGGAGGTCAGGCGGCGTCGGCGTAGCAGTCGACGACGGAGAGATCCAGCGGGAACCGGACCGGAGTGTCGCCGAACAACAACCTCGACGCCCGCTCGCCGGAGCGGGTCACCGCCGCGGCGACCTCGTCTGCCTGTTCGGCGGGGGCGTGCACGATCACCTCGTCGTGCTGGAAGAAGACCAACTCCGCCCCGGTGCCCGCGAGGTCGGCCCGCAGCGTCGCCAGCAGCGTCGACGCCCACTCGGCGGCGGTGGCCTGGATGACGAAGTTGCGGGTGAAGCGTCCCCGGGATCGGGCCGCGCGGGCCCGGGAGCCGCGCGGATCGTCGTCGTCCGGATCGGGCGCACCCTCCCCCGCCTCCGAGAACCCGACCGAGCCGGGTGGGCAGGTCCGCCCCAGCCAGGAGCGCACCAGGCCGCCGGCCTCGCCGGTGCGGGCCGCCGCCTCGACGTAGCCGAACGCCGTCGGGTAGCTGCGCCGGAGCACCGCCAACGCGGGCACCGCCGCTCCCCCGGTCTGGCCGTACATCGCGCCGAGCAGCGCCACCTTGGCCCGGGCCCGATCGCCGCCGAACGCGTCCTGGGCGAGAGCCGCGTAGAGGTCGCCGGCGCCGCCTGCCGCCGCGAGCCGGCCGTCGCCGGAGACCGCGGCGAGCACCCGGGGTTCGAGCTGACCGGCGTCGGCGACCACGAGCCGCCAGCCCGGGTCGGCCACCACCGCCCGCCGGATCACCTTGGGGATCTGCAGCGCCCCGCCGCCGCGCGTCGCCCACCGGCCGGAGACCACCCCGCCGGGGACGTACTCCGGCTGGAACCGGCCGTCGCGCACCCACTGCTCGCGCCACGACCAGCCGTGCGCCGTCCAGATCCGGTAGAGCTCCTTGTACTCCAGGACGAGCGGCACCGCCGGGTGGTCGACCTCGCGCAGCACCCAGGCCCGGGTGTTGGGCAGCTCCACCCCGGCGCGGGCGAAGGCGCGCAACAGCTCCGCCGGGGAGTCGGCGTGCACCTGGCGTACGCCGAACGCGTCGGCGATCCGGGCGGCCAGCTCGGCCAGCCGGCGCGGCGGCCCGCCGACCGGGGAGGGCTCACCGAGCAGCTCGGCGAGGATCTCGTCGTGCACCTCGGCGCGCCAGGGCAGCCCGGCGACCCCCATCTCCACGGCGATCAGCGCGCCTGCCGACTCGGCGGCCACCAGCAGCCGGAACCGGCCGGGGTGTTCGGTGGCGGCGATCCGGGCGAGCTGGTCGGCGTAGACCCGCACCAGCGCGTCGATGCCCGGCCCCGGCTGGCCGGCGGGCGTGTCGAAGAGCGCGACCTGCCCGAGGCCGGGCGGCGCGGCCGGACGCGGCGGCGGATCGGCGGGCACGGGCGCGCCCGTGAGCCGGGCCCACGCGGCGGCCGGCGAGCGGGGCTCGCCCCAGCGGCCGGCGTGGCCGAGCAGCAGCGCCTCGGTCAGCTCGACGTCGTGACAGCGCTCCACCCGCACCCCGGCGCGCAGCAGGCCGGGGTAGACGGCCGCGCCGGACGCCCAGACCCAGCGCGGGTGCTCGGCCCGCTCGCGCGCGGCCACCGCTGCGGCGAGGTCGGCCACCGCCTCGGGTGGGCCGGCGGGCCGCCCGCCGTCGTCGAGCGCCTGCAGCACCCCACCGCCGCCGCTCTCGCCACCCACCACCGCCACCAGCACGAACGCGATTCTGCCTCGCCGGTCTGACACCCCCGTCGTGCACACCCCCGTCGTGGACGGCCTCGTTCACGGAAAGAGTGGCTATCCCCCGTGTAACAGCCACTCTTTCCGTGAACGTGCTCCCCCGCCGGGCGCGGACCCCGGCGGGCGGTGGGGTTACTTGACGGCGCCGGAGGTGAGGCCGGACTGGATCTGGCGCTGGAAGATCGCGTACACGATGATCATCGGCAGGATCGCGATGGTGAGGGCGGCGAAGAGGCCGGACCAGTCGGCCTCGTAGCCGGCGTTCACGGAGATGTCGGCGATGCCCTGGGTGAGCACCCACTTGTCCTTCGCGTTGGAGAGCAGCACCAACGGCAACTGGTACTGCGCCCACTGACCGATGACGTTGAAGATCGTGAGGCTGATCAGACCCGGCTTCGCCATCGGCAGCATCACCTGGAAGAAGAGCCGGGTGTGCGAACAGCCGTCGATCATCCCCGCCTCGGCCACCGACGAGGGCAGCGTCTTGAAGAACGCGGCCAGGAAGAAGATCGTGAACGGCAGCGAGTACGCGATGTAGACCAGCACCAGCCCGGTGTGGGTGTTCAGCAGGCCGAGGTTCTTCACCACGAAGAAGAGCGGCACCAGGGCCAGGAACACCGGGAAGGCCAGACCGGAGACGAAGAGGTAATAGATCACCCGGTTGCCCCAGAACTTGTACCGGGCCAGCACGTACGCCGCCATCGAGCCGAAGAGCATCGTGCCGAAGGTGCCGAGCCCGACCACGATCACGCTGTTCAGGAAGTACCGGCCGACGTTCGCCTTGGTCCAGGCCCGGGCGTAGTTCTCCCAGCGCAGCTCCCCCGGCAGGGTCCACGGGCTGCTGAAGATCTCGGTGGTGTTCTTGAACGAGGCCAGGAACGTCCAGAGGATCGGCACGATCACGATCACCGCCCAGACGGCGAGCGCTATGTGACCGAGACCGGCGAAGAGCCCCACCTCGGAACGTCGGCCCTTCCCACGCCGCCCGGCGCCTTTCCGGGCCCCGGTCTGGGGCAGCGCCGCCGGTGTCGGCGGCAGCGTCGACTGCGGGTTCATCAGTACTCCACGCTTTCCCGCTTGCTGAGCCGCAGCGTCAGCGCCGCAAACGTGATGGTCAGGAAGAACAACGCCACGCCCATCGCCGAGGCGTAGCCGTACTTCGAGTAGACGAAGGCGTTGCGGTAGATCTCCATGGCCAGGACCGTGGTGGCCCCGTCCGGGCCGCCGCCGTCCACCGAGAGCACCGCCACGATGGCGAACGCGTCGAACGCGGCGATGCCGAGGTAGACCCAGGCGACCTGGAGGGTGTCCCAGAGCAGCGGCAGGGTGACCCGGAAGAAGAGCGTCACCCGGGTCGCGCCGTCCATCTCGGCGGCCTCGTAGATCTCGGTCGGGATGGAGGCCATCCCGGCGGAGAAGAGCACCACGTAGAAGCCGACCGCCTGCCAGACCAGCACCGCGAGGATGGACCAGAGGGCCAGGTTCGGCTTGATGAGGAAGAGCACCGGATCCAGGCCGAGCTTCATCAGCACGCCGTTGATCAGGCCGGACTCGTTGGGCCGGTAGACCATCTGGAACAGCACCGCGATGATCGCCACCGCGAGGACCTGGGGGAAGAAGAACACCACCCGGTAGAACTTCGACCCCCAGACCCCCTGGCGTTGCCCGCCGACGCTCCGCCCGCCCACGTTGAGCAGGAAGGCGAAGAAGAGGGCGATGGCGATGGTGATCAGCGGCAGGGCAAGCAGCAGTACGGCGTGGTGCTGGATCGCCTTCCAGAAGTTGCCGTCGTCCAGCAGCCTCCGGTAGTTCTCGAAGCCCACCCACTGTGGAGCCGACAGGCCCCGCCAGTTGGTCATCGAGATCTGGAACGCCTGCGCGTACGGCGCGATGACGAAGACCACGTACAGCGTGACCGGGACGAACAGGAACCCGATCACGAACGGATACTTGCCGTGCCGCATGACCCTACGCTCCGATCAGCGCTTGAACTTGGTGACGGAGGTGTCCTTCTTGATCGCGTCGGCGCGCTTCTGGATCCGCTCAGCGAACGCGTCCGCGTTGATCCGGCCGAACATCAGCTCGTTGGTGGCGGTCCGCGCCTCCGTGTCGAGCTCCTTGTACCAGTTGTCGAAGAGCATGTTGAACACGTTCGCCCCGGCCGCCTTCAGCGCGGCCTGCGAGCTGGCCACGCCCGGCGGGAACTGGTAGCCGTCGCTGCCGGCCGGCACCACCGTGGCCGCACCGACGGTCTCGGTGAAGCCCCGGGCACCCTCCTGCGAGAGCATCTGGCGCATGTACTCCATCCCGCCGCGCGGGTTCTTGCTCTTCGACGAGACGAAGTATCCCTCGCCTCCGGCCGCCCGGATAGCCGTCGCCGGCAGCTTGTCGGACGCGGTGAGGCTCGGCACCGGCATGAGCTGGTAGGTGAAGCCGGCGGGCGTGTCCTTCTTCTGCTCGTTCTCCAGCCAGTCGCCGGACGGGTAGAAGGCGAGCTTGCCCTGGTTCTGGCGCAGCTGCACGTCGGTGTGCTTGAGCCCCTCGAAGCTCTTGTCCGAGTACTTCGCACCGATCTCGGCCCACGCGGCGGCGGCCTGCTTGACGGCGTCCTGCTGCCAGGCGCCGTCCTCCAGGTTGTCGATGTTCTTCAGCACGTCGGGGCCGCCGATCTTCGCGGCCTGGGTGAGGATCACGTTCCACTGGTAGTAGGCCGCGTTCGCTCCGGCGTACCCGTACGGGGTGATGCCCTTGGCCTTGATCTGCTCGCAGAGCGCCGTGAACTGCTCCCAGGTGGTGGGCGCGGTCCAGCCGTTGTCCTTGAAGAGCTTCCCGGAGTACCAGATGCCGTAGACCGTCGAGACGTAGTACAGGACGTACGGCTTGCGCTGCCCGTCGGCGGTGTCGAACATGCCCTGCTCGACGATGCCCGGGATGACCGTGTCCCGGACCTTCTTGCTCGGGTCGTGGACCGACGGCGCGTCCCAGAGCTCGGTCAGGTCCTGCAGCTGGCCGTCGTTGACCAGCGCACCGAAGTCGAGGAACTTCTCGCCGGAGTTGTTGACGAACTCCGGCGGGTTGCCGCCGGCGAACCGGGGCTGGAGGACGGTGGAGACCGCCTGGGTCGCCTGGTGTTTGACCTCGGACTTGGGGAACGCCTTCTTGTACAGCGGCTCGTGCACGTCGGTGGCGTACTTCTCGCCGTAGCCGCCGTTGAAGATGATCACCTCGATCGGCGCGTCCTCCTTGATGCCGAGCGGGTTGGTGGCGCTCTTGGTGCCACCGGAGACCTGCTCGGTCTCCTCGCCGCCGCTGGTGGCGCAGGCGCCGAGCAGGCCGGCGGCTGGGACGGCCAGGCCGACGGCGGCGGCACGACGGAGCACCGTGCGACGGTCGAGCGCTGTCGGGTGCTCGGGGGTAATCGACATCGTCGTCTCTCCTTGTGGGATTCGAGTCAGGCGGTGCGCCGGAGACGCCCGGCGTACCGCGACTCGAGGGCGAGGTTGTGCTCGTCCCCGCCGGGGACGTTGGCGGAGAGGTAGATAGGGGGTGCCTCTCCGGCCTGGTGGAACCGTCGTACGACCTCCGCGGTCAGCAGCTGCGCCAGCAGCGCGGTGGTGACCGAGGAGACCGCACAGACCGCGCCGCCGCCCTCGAGCGGCAGCAGTGCGTCGCCGTACGGTGCGCCGTTGTCCAGCACCACGTCGGCGAGGTCGGCCAGCCGCCGGCCGGACGGGTGCCGGGGGGCGACTCGCGCGGTGTGCTCTACCGAGGTGACCGCGATCAGCGGATGACCGCGGTCGGTGACCAGCGTCGCGAGCTCGACGACCGAGCCGTTGATGCCGGACTGGGACGCCACCACGAACACGTCCCGCGGTTCGGGTGCCGCGAGCGCGTAGATCCGGTGGGCGATGGAGGGGTCGCGTTCCAGCTTCGGGTCGGCGAGCACGTCGCGTGAGTCGTCGCCGTGCAGCACCAGGTCGTGCACCGAGAGCCGGTTGGTGGGCACCAGCCCGCCGGCCCGGGCCACGAGTTCGGCGGCGAACGCCTCCGAGTGGCCGGCGCCGAAGGCCTGGAGCACGCCGCCGGCGCGCAGGCTGGTGGCGATGAGGTCGGCGGCCCGGTCGAGCCCGTCGGACTGGGTGTCGACCAGCCGGTCGAGGACCGGGCGGACGGCGTCCGCGTACGTCTGTGCGCTGATCACGACGCGGCTCCTCTCGCCTTGTGGCCGTCGACCGCCTGGGCGGTACGCCGGAAGGCCGCGTGGGCCCGGTCGTGGGTCCGCTGCGCCACGGCGATGTAGAGCAGGTCGAGCACGACCAGCTGGGGGTGGCGGGCGCTGAGCGCGTCCGGCCGGAAGGTGGTGGCCTGGCTGGCGGTGATCAGGACGATGTCGGCCAGCTCGGCCAGCGGCGAGCGGGGGAAGCCGGTCAGCGCCACGGTGGTGGCGCCTCGGCTGCCCGCCTCGGCGAGCATCTCGATGGTCTCCCGGGTCTGCCCGGTGTGCGAGATGCCGAGCGCCACGTCGGCGGGGCGCAGCAGCGCGGCGCTGGCCAGGCCCTCGTGCACGTCGTTCCAGGCCCACGCCGCGACGCCGATGCGATGCAGGCTGAACTGCATCTCCTCGCCGACCAGGGCGCTGCCGCTGGCGCCGAAGATGTTCACCCGGGAGGCGCCGGCGATGGCGACCGCGGCCCGCTCCACCTCGGCGAGGTCGAGCAGCGCGGCGGTGTCGTGCATGGCCCGGGTGTCCGCGGCGATGACCTGGTCGAGCACCCGGGTGAGCGGGTCGCCGGGCTGGATCTCCCGGCCGATGTCGACGGTCCAACCGGCCGAGCGCGCCCGGCCGGTCTCCGCGGCGATGCCCAGGCGCAGGTCGGCGTAGCCCTCGAAGCCCATGGCGCGGCAGAACCGGGTGACGGTCGCCGGTGAGGTGCCGCTCCGCTCGGCCAGCTCCACGATGGTGGACCGGGCGGCGGCCTCCGGATCGCTCAGCACGTGCTCGGCGACCCGGCGCAGCGCCCCGGTCAACTCGGCGAGGCCGGTGCGGACCCGGGCGAGCACGCCGTCGCTGGCGGCGGCGCGTACGCCCCGTCGGTCGAACGCGTCGGCGTCGACCACCGCGGTCCCCGCGGAGGTGTCCACCTCGTGATCAACCATGGGACGCCTTTCGAAAAGACTGTTAACTGATAGTGGTAAAAGTTCTTACTGAAGGCCCCTCCATGTCAAGACTGTGGGCGAAGTTTTCAAACTGTTACCTCCTGCGCCGGTCAGGGGCACCCTCCGGCGCTTGCCCCCGCCCGCTTCGACGACCAGCATGAATGCCACATCGATCAAGGGGTGGGTGCGGATGTCCGGAACCGTGGTGGTGGGCCTCGACGTCGGAGGTACGTCCACTCGGGCCACCGCCCTCCACCTGGACGGACGACAGCTCGGCACCGGTCGGGCCGGCGGCGGCAACCCCACCAGCCACGGCGCCGAACGGGCGGCCGCCGAAGTGCTGGCCGCACTGCGCGGCGCGCTCACGAACGTCGATCCGGCCCGGGTACGCGCCGGCGCCATCGGGCTCGCCGGCGCCGGCCGGCTGCTCGCCGACACGGCCGGGCGGGCGGCCTTCGACCGGGCCTGGCACGAGGCCGGGCTGCGCTGCCCGTACGCGGTGCACGGCGACGCGCTGGTGGCGTACGCCTCGGGCACCGCCGAGCCCGACGGAACCGTGCTCATCGCCGGCACCGGCGCGATCGCCGCCGAGGTACGCGACCTGCGGCTGGACCGCGTCGCGGACGGGCACGGCTGGCTGCTCGGCGACGCCGGCTCCGGTTTCTGGCTGGGCCGGGAGGCGGTCCGCGGGCTGCTCGCCGACCTGGATCGCGGCCACCCGCCGGACGCGCTGGGCCGGCAGGTGCTCACCGAACTGCTCGGCTCGACCGAGGTGGCGGCCCGCCCCCGCGACACCGTCGACACGCTCATCCAGGTGGTGACCCGCCGTCCCCCGGTGGAGCTGGCCCGGCTGGCGCCGGCCGTGGTCGCCGCCGCGGCCGTGGGCGAGCCGGCGGCGGCCGAGCTGATCGCCACGGCCGCCACCCACCTGATCGGCAGCGTGGAGCGGATCCGGCCGACCGGCATCCGCACCCCGCTCGTGCTGGGCGGGGGGCTGCTGACCGGGGACACGCCGCTCGCCGCCGCCGTACGGGCCGAGGCCGCCCGGCGCTGGCCGCACGCGCCACTGCGCCCCGCCGGCGACGGGGCTGCCGCCGCGGCCTGGCTCACCGCCCGGGACCTGCCCGAGGTCGCCGACCCGGCCGCGCTGCACGCTCTGATGATCGCCCCGACCCCCTGACCTTCCGCCGGGCGCCCGCGCCGGCAGGGAGGATCGGATTCGGTCAGCTCGCGTCCACATTGTCGGCCGACGCCGCTCGACGGCGGGCGAGAGGACGCCCGCTCGTGGTGCGAGCGGGCCCCGCACTCACTTGAGCTGGCCGGCGGTCAGGCCGGACTGCACCTGACGCTGGAAGATCACGTACACCACCAGCACCGGCAGGGTGGCGATGGTGAGGCCGGCGAAGAGCCCGCTGTAGTCGCCCTGGTAGCCCTGGCTGACTGCCAGCGCGGTGAGCCCTTGGGCCAGCACCCACTTCGAGTCGTCGCCCTGCATGAGCACCTGGGGCAGGATGAACTGGTTCCACTGGCTCAGGAAGTTGAAGATCGCGATGCTGATCATTCCCGGTCGAGCCATCGGCAACATCACCCGGAAGAAGAGCCGGAAGTGGCCACACCCGTCGATCAGCGCCGCCTCCGCGACCGTGGTCGGCAGAGTCCGGAAGAACGCGGTCAGGAAGAAGACCGTGAACGGCAGCGAGTAGGCCGCGTACACCAGGATGAGACCCGTCCAGGTGCCGAAGAGACCGGCGTTGCGCACCACGAAGAAGAGCGGCACGAGGGCCAGGAAGACGGGGAACATCATCCCGCCGACGAAGAGGTAGTAGGCGATCTGCCGGCCCCGGAACTCGTACCGGGCGAAGACGTACGCCGCCGCGGCACCCAGCAGCATGGTCAGGGTGAGCGAGCCGGCCACCACGATGGCGCTGTTCAGGAAGTAGCGGCCGATGTGCGCCTCGGTCCACGCCCGGGCCCAGTTCTCGAAGCGCAGCGCCCCGGGCAGCCCCCACGGGTCGGCCAGGATCTCGACGTCGCTCTTGAACGAGCTGATGAACATCCAGAGCAGCGGCAGTACGGTGAGCAGACCCCACAGCAGCAGGAAGCCGTGCGAGAAGACGTTCGCCGCGCCGGACTCGCCGCGCAACGCCCGGTCCCGCGGCACCCGCCGCTCGTCGGCGGCGGCGCCCTCGGAGGCGGGCTTGTCGAGAATGGTCACGAGTACTCGATCCGATCACGCCGGGCGGCCCGCAGGGCCAGTACCGCCACCGACAGGGTCAGGAAGAACAGCACCACGCCGATCGCCGAGGCGTACCCGAACTTGCTCTCGCTGCCGAAGGCCGTCTCGTACATCCGCAGGCCGATGACGTCGGAGGAGAAGTTGGGGCCGCCGTTGGTCATCTGCTGGATCAGGATGAACCCGTCCAGCGCCGCGATCGCCAGGTAGATCCAGGCGACCTGCACGGTGTCCCAGAGCAGCGGGATGGTCACCCGGCGCAGGGTCGTCCACCGGGACGCGCCGTCGAGCAGCACGGCCTCGTAGATGTCGCGGGGAATCGCCGACATGGCCGCGCCGAAGAGGACCACGTAGAAGCCCACGTTGGCCCAGACCATCACCGCCAGCACGCACCAGAAGGCCGTACGGGGGTCGCCGAGCCAGGTCGGCGCGGGCAGGCCGACGGCGCGGAGGGTGCCGTTGAGCAGGCCGCTGTTCGGGTGGTAGACCTCCTTCCAGAGCAGGGCGATGATGACCACCGAGAGCACCTGCGGGAAGAAGTAGACCATCCGGTAGACCGCCGTACCGCGTACGCCGGTCACGCCGGCCCGGCCCTTGCGGCCGCCCATGTTGAGCATGGTGGCGAAGAAGAGACCGAGCCCGATCGTCAGCACCGGCACCACGGCGAGCAGCCACGCGTTGTTCTTGAGCGCGTTCCACACCCGCCCGTCGTGCAGCAGCGCCTCGAAGTTGGCCAGGCCGACCGGGTCGGCCTCGGCGGAGTAGCCGAGCCAGTCGGTGGTCGAGATCTGGAAGGCCTGCAGGTACGGCGACACGACGAAGACGAGGTACAGCAGCAGCGGCGGCACCAGGAACGTCACGATCAGCGGGTACTTGCCATGTCTCACGAGTTGGACCTACTCCCGGAAGCGGTGACCGGTGGGGACCGTCGGTCCCCACCGGTCGGACGTCACGCGGCCCGCTTGTACTTCTTGATCGAGCTGTCCTGGGCGATCGAGTCGGCGCCCCGCTGGCACTGGTCGAGGAACTCCGCCGGCCCGATCCGGCCGCTGAAGAACTCGCCGCACGCCGCGTCGACGAGCTCCCGCTCCAACTTGCGGTAGTAGTTGTTGTAGACCCAGTTGAAGCCGTTGCTGCCGGAGGCGTCGAGCGCCTTGACCACGGTGTCGAGACCGAACGGCAGCTCGATGCCCTCGGTGGAGCCGGCCACGATGGTGAGGCTGGCGACCTTGCGGGTGAAGTCCTGCGCGCCCTTCTTGGAGAGCATGACCCGGAAGTACTCCAGGCCGCCGGGCAGGTTCTTCGCCTTGGCCGGCACCATGAACGGCTCGCCGGCGGTGCCGCGGATCGCCTCGTACGGCAGCTTGTCGCTGCTGCCGAGGCTCGGCGTCGGCTGGACGGTCATGTTGAAGCCCTCGGGGGTCACCTTCTTCTGCTCGCTCTCCAGCCACGAGCCGCAGGAGATGAAGGCGGCCTTGCCCTGGCACCACGCGGTCTGCGACTGCACGTGGTCCAGGCCGGGCGAGCCGTCCAGGATGTACTTGTCCTTGACGATCTGGTGCCAGGCGTCGGCCGCCGCCTTCATCGCGTCCGACTTCCAGGCGTTCGGCTCCAGGTTGTCGATCGCGGTGGCGACGGAGGGACCGCCGAACTTGATCGCGGTGGCGATCAGCGGCCAGCTCATGTAGCGGGGGTGCTTGCCGGCGTACGTCCAGGGGGCGATGCCCGCCGCCTTGATCTGCCGGCAGAGCGCGATGTGCTCGTCCCAGGTCTTCGCGTACTGCCAGCCGCGGTCGCCGAAGAGCTTGGTGGAGTGCCAGATGCCGTACGCGGTGTAGGTGTAGTTCAGCACCAGGAACCTGCCGTCGTACGACCCGACCTCGACCGCGCCCGGCAGCAGCGTGTCCTTGACCGTCTTGCCGGGGATGTCGAGGCTCGGCGCGTTGAGCACGTCGCCCAGGTCGGCGATGGCGTTCTGGGAGACCAGGCCGTTGAAGTCGATCTGGCCGGCGCCGGAGTTGTTCACCACGTCGGGCGGGGTGCCGTCGACGAAGCGCGGCTGGAGAGTCTTGTTGATCTCCTGCGTCGCCGAGTGCTTGATCTCCGCCTTCGGGTACTTCTCCTTGTACATCGCCTCGTGGGACTTGGCGTACTCCTCGCCGAAGCCGCCGTTGAAGATCACGACCTCGAGCGGGGCGTCCTCCTTGACGCCGAGCGGGTTCTGGTCACTCTTCGTGCCCTTGTACGTCTCCGCGTCGCTGTCGCCGCCACCGCCACCGGTGGCGCAGCCGGCGAGCAGACCGGCGGCGGGAGTGGCCAGCAGGCCGGCGGCGGCGGTCCGCCGCAGGATGTCACGCCTGTTCATGCTCTCTCCTCGGTTCGGGCCGGGCGGCCGTCGGTGGGTGGGGGTGGGCGGCCGCCGTACGAGGGCGGGGGGACTGTTGATTGTCTTCAGTTCACAGATTGTTGCTGAAGAATTTCTACGACAGCCGGGCGCGTACTGCAATACCTGGGCACCGAACCGTTATCCAGGCGCACGATGCGGGCGGCCCTCGCCCCGCCGACGCGCCGCGCGCCCACCGCGGCGAACCCATGACGAGCCTCGCTCACCCCCGGATCCGGCCGGCCCTGCCACGCCGTAGCAGCACCACCGCGATGACGACGGCCGCGACCACACCGGGGCCGCAGTGGACCAGCAGCACCCCGGCCAGGCTGGGTCCACCCCAGTCGTGCCGGTAGGTGGCGGGATCACCCATGTCGATCACGAAAGGCTCGGCGATCGCCCGCACCACCAGGTAGAGGCCGAGAACCAGACCGAGAACCGAGGCTGTCTTCCGCACGTCCCACTCCGATCACCAGTGTCGATGTCACTCCCGGAGTCATGCTGCGCCCCACCGTCGGCCCGCACATCGGACCACGGGTTGACTCGCCACGTCATACGACAGCACCAGCACCGCCCCCGGCCCACGCCGGACGCCTACAGCTCGGGACAGCGGTGCCCCCGCCGCAGAGTTCACCGGCGGGGACCCCGAGGCGCGGTCAATCAGTCGAGGCAGAACTCGTTGCCCTCCGGGTCGGCCAGCACGATGTGACCGGCGCCGAGCGGGGGCGCGGGCTCGTGGCGCTCGAGCCGGGTCGCGCCGTGGGAGACGAGCCGCTCGGCCGCCGCCTCCAGGGCCGCCATCCGCGCCTCGCCCTCGAGCCCCGGGGCGGCTCGCACGTCGAGGTGCACGCGGTTCTTGGCCTGTTTGCGCTCCGGCACCCGCTGGAAGAACAGCCGCGGCGCGACGCCCTCGGGGTCGACCAACGCCGACGCGTCGTTGCGGCGCTCCGGTGGCACACCCATCGCCTCCAGCGCCTGCTCCCACGACTCGAAGCCCGCGGGCGGCTCCTGCACCCGGTAGCCGAGGGCCTCGGCCCAGAACGCCGCCAGCGCGGCCGGGTCGGCGCAGTCGAACGTGATCTGAATGTCGCGGGCCATCTCAGCTCGCCTCCTGCCGGGTCGGTCGGTGGGTGTGCAGATACAGGTCGCGGAGCAGGCACACCTCGGCGAGGTGGTGGATCACCTCGCGGTTGACGTGCAGCACCAGCTCCGCCAGGGGCCGCTCGGCGTACGGTCCCTCCGCCGTTCCGCACGGGCGGTCGAGGCCGGTCTCGCCGAGCGATTCGACCCCGGTGCGCCAGGTGGCGTACTCGGTGTCGAGCTGGGCCAGCGCCGTGGACGCGGTCGCGGCGTACTCGAACGACTGGTAGTCGGTGGGCGCGCGACCGAAGTGCGCGGCGTTGCGCACCGCGAGTACGCCGACGATCACGTGCCCGAGCCGCCAGGCGATCGTCGTGAACGGTGCCGGGTCGGGCTGCGGCATCGCGAAGTCGATGGTCGTCGCGCCGGACCCGACCGGCACCGGCCCGACGCCTGCGCGGCGCGGGCGCACGCTCCAGCAGCTCGGCACCGGCTCCCACAGGTACTCGTCGTCGGTGAGTCCGTCGAGGCGCTCTCTCAGCTGGTTGGTCCAGTGCCAGGCGAGCTGGTCCCGGACCCTGGAATTCCAGGTCTGGTCGGTCATGGTTGCAGCCTCCGCCAGATTGCGGACAGGAACGTTCCGTGATCCGTGGAACGATGACCGCGTGACCGTTGAGGCAACGACCGAGCGGGTGCTGCGGTTGCTGGCGCTGCTGCAGCGGCGCCCCTCCTGGACCTCCGCCGAACTCGCCGCCGAGCTGAGGGTCACCGACCGGTCCGTGCGCCGCGACGTGGAGCGGTTACGCGCGCTCGGCTACCCCGTGCACGCGACGTCCGGTGTCGGCGGCGGCTACCAGCTCGGCGCGGGCACTCGGCTGCCGCCGCTCCTCCTCGACGACGAGGAGGCGATCGCGACCGCCGTCTCCCTGCGGCTGGCGTCGGGCGAAACCGTCGCCGGGGCGGGCGAGGCGGCGCTGCGGGCGCTCACGAAGCTCGACCAGGTGATGCCGTCCCGGCTGCGGGCGGAGGTGCGGGCGGTCCACGGCGCCACCGAGACCCTCGTCGGCCCCGGAGTCGAGATCGACGCGGAGCTGCTGGTGACGCTCGCGCGGGCCTGCCGCGACGCCGTGCGGGTGCGGTTCCGCTACGCCGGACGCGACGGCGACGAACGCGAGCGCACTGTCGAACCGGTGCGGATGGTCACCACCGGCCGCCGCTGGTACCTGATGGCCTGGGACGTCGACCGCGACGACTGGCGCACCTTCCGGCTGGACCGGATGCGCGAGGCGGTGGCCACGACCTGGCGCTTCCGGCCACGGGAGCATCCGGACCCGGTCGCCTACGTGCAGCGGTCGGTGACCGGTTCGCCGTACCGGCATCTCGCCCGGGTTCGGGTGCACGCGCCGCCCGAGCGGGTGCGGGAGTTGGTGCCGCCGCAGGTGGGGCGCGTCGAGGACGACCGCGACGGGTGGTGCCTGCTCGTCGTCGGCGGGGAGAACCTGAACTGGCTCGCCGCGCACATCGCCCAACTGGGCTTCGAGGCCGAGGTGCTGGAGCCTCCGGAGCTGCGGGAGGCCGCCGCGCTGCTCGCCCGCCGCCTCGCGGGGATGGCCGGGGCCGGTTGACGGGCCGGTCCTCGCGCCACCCCGTGCTCGCGGATCGCGCCCCCACCGGGGCGGCCGCGTAGGGGCCGATGGCGGCGCGCCGGCCGGTACGATTCGGGCCGTGCCCGAGCCGCCCGTCCCACCGTCGCCCGGGCCCGCCCTCCCGCCCCGGTCCACCCTGGTCGGCACCGAGACGGTGCCGCTGCCGCTGGCCTTCGGAACTCCGCCGGCCGACCCCGGCGCGATCGTCGACGGCATCGCGGCGTGGATCGGCTCCGCACCGTTGCGTGGACTGGTGGAGCGGTTCGGCGGCCGGTGGCCGACCGGCGACCTCGCCGCTGTCCTCGCCGGCCTGGACGACTTCTCCGCCGCGCACTGGGACTTCCGGGGCGGCCGGGAGCGGCCCGACGCCCGCGAGCCGGCCCTCGATCCGTCGACCGCGCGGCTCGTGTGGGACGTGGCGACCGCGCTCGGCCTGGTGCGGGCCGCCCGACCTGCCCTGCCCCGGTACGCCCACCTGCTCGTGCTCGGCGGTCTGGCGCACGCCTGCCTGCGGCGGGTGGCGTACGCGGCGCACCTGCTCCGCCACGGCGTCGGGGTGGCCGGCGAGGTGGCCGTGCTGGGCAGCTTCCGTCCACTCTCCGAAGCGGAGCGGAGCATCCTCGCCGACGCCGACGTGGTCGGAGCCGACACCGAGGTCGACGCGCTCGACGCGGCCGTGCGTCTCGCGTTCGGAGTCACCCGGCCCGCCGAGGAAGACGGCGTGGACGCGGGGCACCCGCACCACTCCTGGTCGTCACGGACGTACCACCCGGCCGGCGCCCCACCCGTGCGGGTACTGGCCGCCCCGTCCAGCGAACCGCAGCGTCGCCGCGCGCACACCGCCGACACCCAACGCTTCTGGGCCGGCCACGCCCGGCTCTCCTCCGGCGACCAACTGCTGCTGGTCACCCACCCGAACTACGTGCCGTTCCAGCACTGCGACGCGCTGCGCACCCTCGCGGTGCCGTACGGCGCCGGGATCGACACGGTCGGCGTCGACCCCGCCCTGCCCGACCCGGCCCGGCTGCCCGAACCCACGCTCACGCCCGGGCGCTACCTCCAGGAGATCCGCTCGGCCATCCGCTCGATGCGCGCCCTGCACGCCGCCCTCTGACCGGCCCGAGGATCCGCGCTCCGCGAGCCGGGGGACGCCACCCGGGACGGTGGCCGGATTGCGCGTCCGGCCCACGGTGGCCGATTGCGCGTCCGGCCCACGGTGGCCGATTGCTCGTCCGGCCTACGGTGGACAGCCCTCGGAGCTGGCGAGGTGGGCGCGGATGCAGATCATCGAGCACAGCATCATCGGTACCCGCTCGGCGGTGGTGCGTCTCCGGCGCCCCGGCAGCGAGTTGCAGTTCGTACTCTTCCCCATGCTGCACGTGGCGAGCCCGCACTTCTACGCGGCGGTGACCGAGCGGCTGCGGCGCTGTGACGTGCTCGTCGTCGAGGGCGTCAGCGGACGATCGGTCCTCGGCTGGGCGATCACGCTCTCGTACCGGGTCATGCCCGCCAACAAGCGCTCCGGGCTGGTGGTCGACAACATCCCGTACCGGTCGCTCGGCGTCGAGCTGATCAACCCGGACCTGACGGCCGCCGAGTTCGCCCAGGACTGGCGGGCCATGCCGCTGCGCTACCGGCTCCTGCTCTGGTGTGCCGTTCCGTTCGTGGCGGTCGCCCAGTTCGTCGGCGGCCGGAAGATGCTGCTCTCCCCGGAGGTCGAGATGAACGACCTGCCGAGCGCCCGGGACGAGCTGTACGCCGACGACGACTTCACCGAGCAGCTCGAGCGCACGCTCGGCGGCACCCGGGACGAGCGACTGCTCGCCGCCCTCTCCGAACTGGTCCGTACCCGCGCCGGCGAGCGGATCGACGTGGCGATCGTCTATGGCGCCGGACACGCTCCGGCGATCCTGCGTGGACTCTTCGAGCGGCACGGTTACCGCCCGAGGACGGGCGAGTGGCTCACCGTACTGGAGGCGTGACCGCGCGGCTCAGCACCACCGCGCGGTGTCGCACACCGTCACCGCGATCTCGCCTACTGTCACCGCGTGTTGCCGCCTACCGTCACCGCGCGGTGTCGCGTACCGCCTCGGCGAAGACCTCGGAACGGTGCTCGAAGTTGCGGAACCGGCCGTAGCTCGGCGCGGCGGGCGAGAGCAGCACGACGCCGCCCACCGGGGTCACCTCCCGGGCCAGCCGGACGGCGTCCGCCAGCTCGTCGACCGTCTCGGTGCGCACCTTCGGCAACCCGGCGAGCGCCTCGACGATCCGGGGACCGCTGTCCGGAATCCCGATCACGGTGATCTCGCGCTCGGCCAGGTGCTCGCGCAGCGGGCTGAAGTCGAGTCCCCGGTCGGCGCCGCCGACGATCACCGTGAGCGGTCGCCCCTCGTACGCGTCGATCGCGTGCATCGCGGCGTACGGGCTGGTGGCGAGGGTGTCGTCGACGAAGGTGAGCCCGGAGCTGTCGACGATCTCGGTGAGCCGGTGGGCCAACCCCTGGAACTCGGCCACCGCCACGGCGAGCGTGTCCTTACGGGCGACGACGTCCACCCCGAGCGCATCGAGCACCGCGAGCGCGACGCAGAGGTTGCCCTCGTTGTGCCGACCGACCAGCGGCAGCACAGCGCGCGGGAAGAGCGGCTGGTCCCGGAGGTGGAACCAGGGCGCGCCGTCCGGACCGGCGGCCACGTGCACGGTGTCGGACCGGCCGGCGCGGATGGCCGCCCGGTCACCCAGCTCGACGGCGAGGCGCGGGTCGTTGCCGTTGACCACCACGGTCCGCGGCCCGTACGCGATCAGGTTGAGCTTGTCCCGGTAGTACTCGGCCTCGCCGCCGTGCGCGTCGAGGTGCTCGGGGAAGAGCGCGGTGACCACCGCCACCCGGGGCGAGTCCGTCAGGTCGCTGCACTGGTAGCTGGAGAGCTCCAGCACGTAGAGGTCGGCCTCGGGCAGGTCCAGGGTGGGCACGCCGATGTTGCCGCCGAAGACGTTCGGCCGGTCCACCGCATTCAGCAGGTGGCTGATCAGGCTCGACGTGGTGCTCTTGCCCTTGCTGCCGGTGACCCCGACCGTCCGGTCGCCGTGGTCGGCCATCCAGAGCGCGGTGCCCTGGGTGACCGTCACGCCCTGGCGGCGCAGCTCGACCAGCCACGGGTGGGTCTGCGGCACGCCCGGTGAGCGGACCACGACGTCGGCGGCGGCGAGCCGGGCGAAGCCCTCCTCGCCGGTGACGAGCGGCGCGGCCTCGGCCAGCGGCCCGTCCCAGGGCAGGGAGAGGAAGTTGGCGCTGTCGTCGACGGCGACCAGCGCGGCCGGGCCGTGCGCGGCGATCGCGGTCACCGCCGCCCGGCCCTCCCGGCCGGTCCCCCAGACGGCTACGGAACGTCCGCGCAGGTCAGACAGGCGCACAGGTGATCTCCTCCGGGGTGTCGGCGGTACCGGACGGGCCGGGTGTCGCGGCACGGGTCCGGCACAGCCGGGCACGGCCGGACGAACCAGGGCCTAGTATGGCGTGTGCGCTACGAGCAACTGCGGCGGATGGACGCCTTCGCATTCCCGTCCTACTCGATCGACCTCTCCACCGGCGAGGTGCTGTTCGACTACGCTCTGACAGGTCCGGCCGGCGAGCAACGCTTCACCGAGGTGGTCACGCTCCCGCTGCCGGAGGCGCCGCCGTCCGACGAGACGGTCGCCGCGCTCGGCCGGGTGCTCGAACTCCTGCACGTCGTCGCCGGAGTCAGCTACTACAAGACGGCCGCCCCCGGCCGGCTGGTGCTGCCGGCGCCGCTCGGGCCGGCCGCCGTCGAGCTGGTCACGGCCGTCTACACCAAGGGCCTCGGGGAGTACGCGTACCGCAACCAGTTGCGACATGTGCTCCAGCTCACGCCGGAGGTCCCGGACGGGTCGGTCAAGCCCGCGGCGCCGCTGGACAACTCCGACCGGCGGCCGTTGTCGGCGGTCGGCGGCGGCAAGGACTCGATCGTCAGTCTGGAGGCGCTGCGCCGGGCCGGCTTCGACCCGGTGCCGTTCTCGGTCAACCCGAACCACGTGATCGTCTCGGTGAACGAGGCGTCGGGGCTCGCCCCGCTGGCCGCCCGCCGCCGCATCGACCCGGTGCTCTTCGAGCTGAACGCCGCCGGGGCCCGCAACGGGCACATCCCGGTCACCGCGATCAACTCGCTGATCGCCGTCGCGACGTCGGTGCTGCACGGGCTGGGGCCGGTGGTGATGTCCAACGAGCGCTCCGCGTCCGATCCGAACCTGATCTGGATCGGTCACGAGATCAACCACCAGTGGTCCAAGGGGGTCGAGGCCGAGGGGCTGCTGCGCGCCGCGCTCACCGAGCACGCCGGGCTCGCCGAGCCCTACTTCTCCCTGCTACGGCCACTGTCGGAGCTGCACATCGCCCGGCTCTTCGCCGGGATCGACCGCTACGACGATGTGGTGACCAGCTGCAACGCGGCGTTCAAGCTGCGCGACCCGAGCGACCGTTGGTGCCGGGACTGCCCGAAGTGCCGGTTCGTCTTCCTGGCCCTCGCCCCGTTCATGCCTCGGGAGCGGATCACCCACATCTTCGGCGGCGATCTGCTCGCCGACGAGGCGCAGATCCCCGGCTACCGCGAGCTGCTCGGGGTGGACGGGCACAAGCCGTTCGAGTGCGTCGGCGAGGTGGAGGAGTCGGTGGTGGCGTTGGGCCTGCTCGCCGAGCAGGAGCAGTGGCGCGACGCCCCGGTGGTACGCGCCCTGGTGGACGCCGTACCCGACACGGCCTGGTCGGTGGTCGCCACCTCGGACGTCTTCACCCCCGGCGGCGGCCCCAACCACATCCCCCCCGCCTACGCCAAGGCCCTGACCACCCTCTCCTGACCCCGGCCCCTTCCGCGTCCCTCCCGCCCACTCCCGCGTTGATCATGAGGTTGGCGATCGCTTTCGCCCCCTTTGTCGCCGCCAACCTCATGATCGACAGCACCAGGCGGTGCCGTTAGGGGGTGCGGACGGCGTCCAGGGCCAGCAGGGCGACGTGCAGGCTGAGACAGGCGTCGACCGAGTCCAGGTCGACGTCGAGGATGCGCCCGATGCGGGCCAGCCGCTCGTAGAAGGCCGGCCGGGACAGGTGCGCCGCGGCGGCCGCCGCCGACTTGTTGCGGCCCTGTTCGAGGTATGCGCGCAGCGTGTCGAGCAACTGCTCCCGAGGGTGCTGGGCGTCGTAGCCGAGCAGCGGGCCGAGCTCCCGCTCGACGAAGGTCTGCACCCGCGGCTCGTCGCGGAGCAGGTGCAGCAGCCCGGCGAGTCCGACCTGCGGCAGCCGGAAGATGGAGAGGTCACGGCGGTCCCGCCGGGCCGCGTCGGCGATCTGCCGTGCCTCGATCAGCGAGCGTCGAGCCTCCCGGAGACTGCCCACGCACGAGCCGGCCGCGATGATCACCGGGTAGGCCGGCGCGGGGACCGGACTCCGCCCGGCCTGGCGGGGCAGGTCGGCCCGGGACGGCCCGTCGATCCGGGACCCCGCCTCCGACCTCACCCCGTCGACGCGGCCCGCCCCGTCGGGACGAGCCGCCCCCTCCACGCGCGCCCCGGTCGACCCGTCGAGGCGGGCCCGGCGCAGCGCGGCCGCGAAAGCGGCCAGCGCCTTCTCCTCCGACGCGGCGTCCGGCAGGGCGACCAGCGCGCCGACCGCGTGGTCGTCGACCGCGCTGGAGAGGGCGGCGAGCCGCGCCTCACGCAGCGCGTGCTCCACCGCCTCGGCGAGATCACGCAACCGGGCCGGCGCGGTCGGCGGGCCCGGCTCACCTGCCGGCGTGCTCTCCCCGGCTGCGCCGTCGACCCGGAACCGGATCATGACTCCGACGAGATGTCTCCGCTCCAGCGGCACGCCGAGCGCCTTGGCCCGCAGCGCCACCTCGTCGACCGGCCAGGAGTGGTCGAGCAGCGCCGTGAGCAGCGTGCGGTGCATCTGCCGCTCCAGCCCTTCGGCGTCCCGGCGGATCAACCGGCCCAACGCCAGCGTGGAGGCCGCCCGCTCGACCAGGATGGTGAGCCGGGTCGGTGGGACGAACTGCGGCGACGGGCGCCCCAGCAGGGCCTCCGGGGTGGCGGCGCTGCGCCGCGGGCGGACGGTCGCCAGGTCGCCGCCGGCCGGCCAACGCAGCAGCAGGCGACCCCAGTCCTGCCCCCGGGCCCCGACCTCGGTGACCAGCCAGCCGCTGTCCGCGTCGTACGCGGTCCGCCCGGCCGGCCGGATCCGGCGGGAGTGCTGCTCCCAGCCGTCGAGCAGCAGCTCGGCGCTCTCCCCCGCCGGGTCGTACGCGAGCACCTGCCGGGACAGGTTCTCCAGCACCACCGGACAGCCGGAGAGCTCCGCCGCCTGCCGGACCACCTCGCCCGGCCCGGCTCCCTCGACCGACAGCTCGGTGAACCGCTGATGGATCTCCTCAGTGGCGCGCAGCTCGGTGAGCTGGGCGTCCACGATCAGCCCGTGCACCGCCTCGGTGATCCGGACGAACGGGGTGGCCCGCCGCAGCTCGGCCAGGGGCAGTCCACGCCGTTCGGCGGCGGCGGCCATCACCCGGGGCACCCCGTCGAGGTACCGGCGGCCCAGCTCGACGACGAGGCCGGAGACGCCCACGTCGGCCAGGTCGCCGATGAACGCGCGCAGGCCCGCGTCGTCGGCGGGCAGCCCGATCCCGGTGGTGAGCACCAGCTCGCCGCCGCCGAGCAGCGAGGCGATGTCCGGCACCTCGGCCACGTGCACCCAGCGCACCGGCCGGTCGAGTCCGGCCTCCCCCGCCACCAGGCGTGGGGCGCCGTGGCGGACCGGGTCGAGGGCGAGAACCTCACGGACGGTAGGGAACACGGGCGTCACGCTACCGTCCGTGACGCCGAGGACGGTAACCACCGCTGCCGTTCCCGCCCGGGTCGGAGCCGGCCGGGCGGGAAATCGGGCAGCCCACGGGGCAGCGGCACCGGTACGATCGTCGCGTCCCGGACGATCTTGGTTCGGGTACCGTGCCGCGTGGCGGCGACAGCGTGTAGCTCAATGAGGAGAGCGCCGGGCTCGGGACCCGGAGGGCGCGGGGGCGGAACCCGCCACGCTGGCGATGGACGAGAACAAGTTTAGGATCGGCGTGGGCTACCCCGCTGCAGAGCTGGCGCGGGCGGCCGAGACGGCCGGCAGCCACCCCGACGCACAGACGCGGCAGCGCGCCCGGGAGCGCTTCGCGCGATGGTCCGCGGTGCTGCGCCGGATCGCCGGCGGCAGCGTGTCGGTGGGCTCCCGGCAGCCGGTGGCGGACCTGCCGTTCTGGGCGACGCCGCAGGTCGTGCGGGGCGGCTTCGCCACCGGCGAGGCGGTGGCCGGTGGGCCGCTGCGGCCGTACGAGGCCGAGCTGGCCCGACGCGCCGGTGTACCGGCCCAGCGTGACGCCCTCTTCGCGTACCACCTCACCGAGGCGGGACTCGCCGAGCTGTCGGTGCTATTGGAGAGCGGCGCCTACCGGGTGGAGACGCCGGAGGAGGCCGCCCTGCTGACCGTGGCGTGGCTGCTCCGCGCCGGCGACGAGACGGCGGCGGTCGGACTCGTCGACGAGCTGCGCCCGCACGCCCACCGGCTGCGCTTCACGCCGGCGCCCGACGACGCTCCGGCGTACGGCCCGGAGGTGGTCTGGCGGGAGACCGCCGGTGCGGCACGCGAGCGTCTCGCCCGGCGCAAGCCGAACGGCCGGGTCGCGGCGATGCAAGAGGCGCTGACGGTCTGGAACCCGTTCGCGGACCAACTGCTCGAACTCTGGCTGGAGACGGCCCGGGACGGCCAGGTCGGTGCGCGGACTCCCGCCGGTTGGAGCGACCGGGCCGCCGCACTCGTCGAGCGCTACCACCGGCTCGCCGCCGCGCACCCGCACTGCGGCAAGCACCGCCGGCCCAAGGAGAACCTGGCCATCCTCCGGGCGGCGACCGAGGAGGCGGTGGCCGGCCGGCCGCTCTCCCCCCGGGCCCGCGGGCTGCTTCAGCACGCGGTCGACTCGATGGTGCGCCGACGCGGACGGCCCGGCTCACCGGAGCACGCAGCCCTGCGCGAACGCCAGTCCGCCGACGCCGCCGGACCGATGCTGCACACGCTGGCCCGGGTGGTGGTCAACCGACTGGCGGTCTTCCCGCCGGGTTGCGGCATCCGGTCGGTCGAGGCGGTGACCGGCCCGATCACCCCCGAGGAGGCCGCGTGGTCGGGCGTACCGGCGGGCGCGCGGATCGCCGAGCCGATCCGCCGGGTGGTCCGGCGGGCGCTCGCCGGCACGGTCGCCGAGCTGATCGCCGCCGGTGTGGTGCCGTCGGCCGAGGTGCTCGCCCGGCTCGTACCGCAGATCGCCGCCACGGCGACCGCCGCGTCATACCCGGACGAGGCGCTCCGATCGCTGACGGCCGCCACCTACCGGGCGTTCCGCAACCGCCGGTCGCTGCTCCTGACCAACCTCGAGCACCAGGTACGCCTCGACGAGCTGCCCTGGGTCCGTGCGGTCGCCGGTCACCGCTCAGCCCTGGCCGGCACCCACGCGTCGGCGACGAGCGCGCTGCGGCGCCTCGGCGAGCTGGCGCTGGACGGCTTCCCGGCCACCCTGCTGCCCAACCCCCTCGTCCGCGAACTGGTCGCGCTGGACCGGGAGGCCGGCGGACGCCTGCCGTGGGTCGAGGAGCTGGCCACCGACTCTTCGAGGGGACCTTCTCGGCGAAGTACGCCGCCGCGGCCCGGCTCGCCGGCGACCTGCTGGCCGACAGCCTCTACGCGCGCTACTACGACATCGACTACGCGGCGCTGCCGGGAGCGGACGACGTACGGCGTCAGGAGGGCCGGGGCACGGCCACCTCTCCCGGCTTCGACGCGCTCTGCGCCATCCGGGCGGGCACCGGGCCGAGCTGGCACCGGGTGGCGGCGAACGGCATGATCATCGAACAGGCCCAGATCCTCACCACGCACAACCTCGCCACCCTCGTCGGGCCGGTGGGGGTACGACCGGCCGCCGGCTGGACCGCGCTGGCAGACCGCACGTTCACGGTGGTGACCCACCTGACCGCCCGGCTTCGGCACAACCCGCGTCCGCTGCGCACGGTCAAGGACGTGGCGTACGCCTGGCGGCAGCTGGTCTTCTTCCTCTCCGTACCGGGCGCCGGCGATCCGGCCCTCGCCGTCGAGGGGCTGCGCCGGAAGCTGGACGAGGTCGCGCCGGACGTCCGGAACCGGCTGAGCCCCGCGCTCGCGGACCTGGCCTGGATCGCCGCCGGCGAACGCCGAGGCCCGGCGCGTCCGCCCGGCGCGCCCGAGGAGGGCGGCGACGGCGCGAGCGGGCCACTGCTCGGCTGGACCCTCGGCCGGCACCGGTTGCTGACCGGCGACGAACGCTGACGGCGGCCGCTCACAGCGGGTCGTCGCGGCCCAGTTCCCAGAAGGCGACGGCGGCGGCGGCCGCCACGTTCAACGAGTCCACGCGCCGGCGCATCGGGACGACCACCCGTACGTCGGAGGCGCGCTGGGCCGCCGCGGTGAGGCCGGGGCCTTCGGCGCCCAGCAGCAGCGCCGCCCGCTCCCGCTGCGCCGGGCTGAGCCGCTGGATCGGCACGGCGTCCGGCGCCGGCGTCATGGCGAGCACGGTGAAGCCCGCCTCCCGGGCCTGCTCCAGGCCGGCGGGCCACTGCTCGAACTTGGCGTAGGGCACCGCGAACACCTCGCCCATGCTGACCCGGACACTGCGCCGGTAGAGCGGGTCGGCGCAGGTCGGCGAGAGCAGCACCGCGTCGATGCCGAGCGCGGCGGCGCCCCGGAAGATCGCGCCGAGGTTCGTGTGGTTGTTGACGTCCTCGAGGATCGCGATCCGGCGCGCCTGGGCCAGCACCTCCGCCACCGTGGGCAACGGCCGGCGGCGGAAGGAGGCCAGCACGCCCCGGTGGACGTGGAACCCGGTCGCCTTCTCCAGCACCTGCTGGCTCGCCGCGTAGACCGGCGCGTCCCCGACGTCCAGGTCCGCGAGCTGATCGACCCGCTTCGCGTCGACCAGGTACGACCGCGCCGGGTACCCGGCCCGCAGCGCCCGGCGCAGCACCAGCTCCCCCTCGGCGATGAAGAGCCCGTGTGGGGGCTCCCAGCGGGTACGCAGCTCGACGTCGGTCAGCGCCCGGTAGTCGGCGATCCGCTCGTCGTCAGGGTCGGTGATCTCGTGGACGGGCACCCGACGATTCTGCCGGACGCCCGCCGGGCCACCCGACGGCGACCGGCGCGGCGCGGCGCACCTCACGCCGCCCGCCGCCACTCGTGCCCCCGCCACGGGTCGCCCGTCGCGTCACTCCCCACGCCGGTAGCGCAGCAGCACCGAACGGGCATCGAGGATACGGCTCTCCGCCAGGCGCAGGCCGAGCCGCTCGACGTCCACGAAGACCGGCTGGCCGCCGCCGAGCACCACCGGATGCACCACGATCGCGTACTCGTCGATCAGGCCGAGCCCGGTCAGCGCCGCGGCGAGCTTCGAGCCGCCGCTGAGCAGGAGGTCCTTGCCGGGCTCCGCCTTGAGCGCGCCGATCTCGGCAGCGAGGTCCCCGGCGCCCACCACCCGGGCCCCCTCGGCCGCCTCGGTGAGCGTCCGGGACACCACGATCTTCGGCATCTTCCGCCAGACCGGCGCGAAGGCGAGGTCGTGCGGGTCCTGCGACATCGACTCGGCCCGCGGCCAGTAGTAGGACATCAGCTCCCACACCTTGCGGCCGTAGAGGAAGGCGCCCGCCCGCTCGGTCAGCTCGGACGAGTACGCCGACAGCTCCGGCCCCATCTGCGCCCAGTCGAACTCACCGTTCGGGCCATGGATGTAGCCGTCGACGGACTGGTGCACGTAGTAGACGATCTCGCGCATGGCGGTGCTCCTCCGGTGTGTACGCCCCCGACGGGCGTGCTCACCGAGTGGTCGGAGCCGCCCGAGGCGGATCCGACAACCCCCGCCGAACTTTCTTCCAAGATTTCGCCGGAACGGCTTCTGGTGCGCTCGTCAGGGCCGTGGCGATGACGCACGCCAGGTCGCCCGGATACGGCTTCGGGTGCGGTCGCCGCCCCGTGGCGAGGGCGACCGCACCCGAATCCGGCCGAGTTCTCTTCGTCAGCCGCGGCCGGCGAGCCACCGCTCCAGCAGCGAGCCGGGGTCGTTCGCGCGCTGGCGGTCGTCGGTGCGTTCCCGCCGCGCCGGCGGCCGGTCCGCCGGCCGGTGCGGATCGCCGGCCAGCTCCTGGCTGGGCGCGGTGAAGTCCTTCTCCGGCTTGCCCTTGACCGCGGTCGAGATCACGTGCGCGACCGCGTCGATCACCTTGCCCTGCACGGCGGAGCCCACCGAGACGGTCGCGTCGTCGGGGTTCGCGGCGATACCGGCGACGGCGACCTGCGGGGTGAAGCCGACGAAGGTCTCGGTCGCGTTCTCCTCCGAGCTACCGGTCTTGCCGGCGACCGGACGGCCGCCCAGGATGTCGTTCACCGAGGTGGCCGTACCCCCGTTGCACTGCCCGAACGCGGACTGCTGCCCGACCGGGCACCGCGCCGCGTCCGTGGCGGCCCGCGCCACGTCGGCGTCCAGCACCCGCTTGCAGGACGGGTCGGCGACCGCGACCCGCTCGCCGTTCGGTGCGGTCACCGACATCACCGGCAGCGGCTTGCAGTACATCCCCTCGGAGGCCACTGTGGCGTACGCGTTGGCCAGGTCGAGCGGCGTGGTCGCGGCGACGCCGAGGGTGAACGACCCCCAGCTGGCCGCGTTCTCCTCGGCGAACCGGGCATCCGCGTCGGCGCGGAAGGTGATGCCGAGCCGCTGCGCCATCTCGACGACCTTGTCCTGGCCGACCTGCTCGGCCAGCCACACGAAGTACGTGTTGACGGAGCGGCCGAAGCCGTCCCACATCATCCGGTAGCCGTCCATCCAGTCCGGGTTGGCGTTGGCCGGGCACCAGTGGCCGTCGCAGTTGCCCTCGCCGTTGTCCGGGTACCGGGTGGGCAGCTTCGCGGGCGCGTCGAAGCCGGTGGAGAGCGTCTTGCCCGCCTCCAGCGCCGCGAGCATCGTGAAGAGCTTGAAGGTGGAGCCGGCCTGGTAACCCTCGACCCCGCCGCCGCCGGAGACCAGCGGGTTCACGGTGTTCGGGTGGTTCTCCTGCCCCTGCGGGTTCGCGGCGAGGCTGTAGTGCCGGTTCACCGCCATCGCCAGCACCCGGCCGGTGCCCGGCTCGACCGCGGCGATCGGCAGGGCGTTCTTGTTGTCGTACCCGTAAACGTCGGTGGCCTGCTTCTGGGCGGTCGCCTGGATCTTCGGGTCCAGCGAGGTGACGACCGTGTAGCCGCCGCGACGCAGCGCCTGCTCCCGCTCCTCGGTGGTCGCGCCGAACGCCGGCTGGGTCAGCCACCAGCGGCGCAGGTAGTCGCAGAAGAAGCCCCAGTCGTCGTGCCCCTGCGCGGTGGCCGTGCAGCCGTTGGACTGCGCGGTCGGGTGCAGGACGAGCTTCTCGGCCTTCGCCTGGGCTGCCTGCTCGGCGGTGATCGCCTTGGTCTGCACCATCGAGTCGAGCACGTACGACCGGCGGGCCAGCGCCGTGTCCCGGTCACCGTCGATCGGGCTGTACGCGTCCGGCGACTGCACGAGACCGGCGAGCAGGGCCGACTCGGCGAGGGTCAGCTGCCCCGGATCCTTGCCGAAGTACCGCTGGCCGGCGGCCGCGATCCCGTACGCACCGGAGCCGAAGTAGGCGATGTTCAGGTACCGGTTGAGGATCTCGTCCTTGCTGAGCGTCTCCTCCAGCGCCGAGGCGTACCGGATCTCCTGGAGCTTGCGGCCCACGGTCTGCTCGGTGGCCTCCGCGCGCTCCTCGGCGGTGCGGGTCGGGTCCGTCTTCAGCACGTTGCGGACGTACTGCATGGTCAACGTGGAGCCGCCCTGCTCGGTACCGCCGCCCTTGACGTTCGCCACCACCGCGCGGAAGAGGCCGCGCAGGTCGGCGCCGCCGTGCTCGTAGAACCGCCGGTCCTCGGCCGCCACGATCGCCTGCCGCATCACCGGGGCGATTTCCGCCAGCGGGACGTCGGTGCGGTTCACGTCGTAGAACGTGGTGATCAACGTCTTGCCGTCGTTCGCGTAGAGGTAGGAGCGCTGCGGCGTGGCCGGGGTGCGCAGCGCGTCCGGCAGCGCGGCGTACGCCCCGAGCGCCGACCGGGTGACGAGCCCGAACAGCAGGTTGCCGGGGAGCGCGGCCACCGCGAGGACGAGGCCGGCCAGCACCCCGGCGAGCAGCACGGTGAACAGCCGGGAGAGCGGCGAACGGAGAGGGGCCATGGTCCCCAGGATTGCCACGAAAGCCATCAACCGACCACCCTGCGGGTCGGTTTGTCAGGAACTTCACCGCCTCCCCCCAGCAACCTCCCACCCCACCTTGCGCGGTGATCATGAGGTTGACGGGCCTCCTGGAGATCGAATCCCCCGTCAACCTCATGATCACCGGGGACAGGGGGCCGGGGGGTTAGGCGGGTGAGAGGGGGCCGCCGCCGGGGGCGGTGGGGGGTGGGGTCGCGGTGGCGACGCTCGCGGAGGCGGCGTCACGGACGATCTCCCGCGGCACGAGCCGGCCCGAGCGGTAGCCGATGCCGATCCCGGCGATCAGTACGAAGATCGCGCCGAAGGTCTGCAGGGAGCCGACCAGCGCGCCGCCGAGGCCCAGCAGCGGTGCGGCGATCATCAGCATCACCCCGTCGCCCATGCTGAACGTGCCGGACCGGGACACCGCCCAGCCGGTGAGGAACCATCCGATGCTGTAGAAGGTCGCGCCGATCAGCACCAGCATCCGGGCGGTGGTGCCGAAGACGGGCGTCTGCTCCTCCAGCCCGGCGAAGGGGAGCATCAGGACCGTGC
This sequence comes from Micromonospora musae, assembly GCF_003626635.1. GTDB lineage: Bacteria > Actinomycetota > Actinomycetes > Mycobacteriales > Micromonosporaceae > Micromonospora > Micromonospora musae. Next base: position 64,519 of record NZ_RAZT01000003.1, read on the forward strand.
CGGCGATGCTCACCAGCAGTCCCGCCGCGGCGCCCCGGCGGCTGCGGGTCGCGGCGAGGAGCCCGGTGAGGGCCAGCAGGGCGAGCAGTCCGAGCCAGATCGCGGCCACCCAGCCGACCAGGTAGAGCGGCCGGCCGTCGGCCGGGTAAGGGTCGTTGCCCACCCCGCCGTCGCTGGCCATCGCGACCACGCCGTACAGGACGGCGTAGGCGGGCAGCAGCCAGACCGCGGCGCGGGCGAACCGGCGTACCGACCAGGCCCAGCTCGCGTTGGTCGCCGGTCCCGCCGGGGTCGGCTCACCGGCGAAGGGCAGCACCCCGAACCCACCGCCGGTACGCCGGGTACCGAGCGGTCCGGTCGGGTCGTGCGCGCCGCGCACCGGGGCCGAGGACCATATCCGCTTCGCCGGGTCCTTCATGCGCCACCTCGCTCCCACGAGCGGTGCGGGACACGCCGGGGCGCCCCGATGCCTGGTCACCACCCGTCCTCGGACCGATCGTGGCAGCGATCCGGGCAGGAATGAGGGGTTTTCGCGTTATTCCTCGACCCGGCACACGAGGTCCGCTCGGGGCTTTGATCAACTCGACTTCCTGGATGTCGTGGTGTCCCAGGCACGTCGACACCCCGACTTCACCGAGGTCGAGTCGATCAAGCCGAAGAGCCCCGGCCGAACGAGCCGAGGAGAGGCGGCGCAAAAAGAGCGGGCCGCCGGGCTGCTTCCCGAGGGAATCAGCCCGGCGGCCCGCGTGGAAGGTGTTCGCTCAGCCGCGCTCGCGCTGGTCGGCCGGGTCGTTCACCAGGTTCGCCGGGGTGACCGGCTCCGGCGCGGGCAGCCCCTGCGGGGTGCCACCGGTGGCCTGCGCCTCGGCGACGCGTACCTCGTCGTGGATCTCCTGGGCCGCGGCCGCCGCGGCCTGCGCGGCCTCGGCCGCCTCGCGCTCCACGGCGCTCGCGTGCTCAGCCGCCTCCGGCACGGGCTCGTCCCCCACCATCCGGCTCAACCCGCCGAGCGCGCCGCCCATCCCTTCCAGGGCCTTGGTCAGCTCGGCCGGCACGATCCAGACCTTGTTGGCGGTGCCGTTGGCGATCTGCGGCAGGGCCTGGAGGTACTGGTAGGCGAGCACCTTCTGGCTCGGGTTCGCCTGGTGGATGGCGTCGAAGACGGTACGGATCGCCTTGGCCTGACCCTCGGCCTGGAGGATCCGGGCCTGCCGGTCACCGTCGGCGCGCAACACTGCGGCCTGCTTCTCACCCTCGGCGGTGAGGATCTGCGCCTGCTTGTGCCCCTCGGCGTTGAGGATGGCGGCCCGGCGGTCCCGCTCGGCGCGCATCTGCTTCTCCATCGAGTCGCGGATGCTGGGCGGCGGCTCGATCGCCTTGATCTCGACCCGGGTGACCTTGATCCCCCAGCGGCCGGTCGTCTCGTCCAGCACCCCGGAGAGGTGCCGGTTGATCTCCTCGCGGCTGGTCAGCGCGCGCTCCAGGTCCAGCGAGCCGATGACGTTACGCAGCGTGGTGACCGTCAGCTGCTCGATGGCCTGGATGAAGTTGGAGATCTCGTAGGTCGCGCGGACCGAGTCGATGACCTTGTAGTAGAGGACCGTGTCGATCGAGACGACCAGGTTGTCGGAGGTGATCACCGGCTGCGGCGGGAAGCTGACCACCTGCTCCCGCATGTCGACCTTGGTGCGCACCGCGTCGATGAACGGCACCAGCAGGTTGAGGCCCGGGTTGAGGGTCCGCTTGTACTTCCCCAGCCGCTCGACCACGTCCTGGCGCTGCTGCGGCACGATCCGCACCGCCTTGGCCAGCGTCACCACGGCGATCAACGCCACGGCGATCACCAGCACGGTTATCGCTGTCATTCCCGTCACCCTCCCGCTTCCGGCGATTCGCCGGACGTAACGTCATCGTCCTGCCACACCAGGGCGGTCGCGCCCCGGACCTTGATCACCCGCACCCGCCGACCGGGGTCGAACGACTGCGTCGCGTCGTACGACCGCGCGGTCCACAACTCGCCGTCGATCTTGACCAGGCCGTGCTCGGCGTCCACCCGCTCCAGCACCAGCGCGGTGGCCCCCTCGATCGCCTCGACCCCGAAGGGCTGCTCGCCGCTCTCCAGCGCCGAGCGTCGGTGCCGCCGGATCACCGGCCGGACCACCGTCAAGGTGAGCGCGGAGACCCCGGCGAACACCAGCGCCTGCACGGGTGTCGGCGCGCCGAGCGCCGCAGCACCGGCCGCGGCGAACGCACCGGCCGCGAACATGATCAGGAACAGCGTCGTCGTGAAGACCTCGGCGACCGCCAGCAGCACACCCAACACGATCCAGAGCACGGCGTCCACCCCTCGATCGTGACACGCAAATGCACGCGCGGCTGCCCCGCGATGATCAGTAAGCTCGGCGGCGTCCGCGCCGGGCCACCCGGCCGCGCCCACACCCCCCGCGAGCGAGGAGAACCCGTGACCCTGCTGCCCGGCACCGCCCGTCAGGTCGACCTCCTGGTCGCGCAGGCGCAGTCGGCGGGGCGTACGCCGTCGCTGGTGATGGGCGTGGTCCGCGACGGGTCGCTGGCGCACGTCGCCACCGCCGGCGGGCACCCCGCCGCCCACCCGGACCTGCAGTACCGGATCGGTTCGATCAGCAAGACGATGACCGCCACGCTCGCCATGCAGGAGCGCGACGCGGGTCGGCTCAGCCTCGACGACCCGCTGGAGAAGCACCTGCCCGGCACCGGCGTTGGCGCGCTCACCCTGCGCCAGCTCCTCGGGCACGCCGGCGGCCTGCAGCGGGAGCCGGAGGGGCTGTGGTGGGAGCGGGCCGAGGGCGCCGACCTCGCGACCCTGCTGACCGGGGTGGACGCTGCCAAGATCGCGTACCCGCCGCACCGCGCGTACCACTACTCGAACCTGGCGTACGGGCTGCTCGGCGGGGTGCTGGAGCGGAGCACGGGAACGCCCTGGGCCGAGCTGCTCCGCCGGCGGATCCTCGACCCGCTGGGGCTGCGGCGCACCACCTACTCGGCGACCGAGCCGTTCGCGCGCGGGTACGTGGTGCACCCGTGGCACGGCACCCTGCGCGAGGAGCCGCGTACCGACACCGGCGCGATGGCCCCCGCCGGGCAGCTTTGGTCCACCGTGGAGGATCTCGCCCGCTGGGCGGCGTTCCTCGCCGATCCGGCGCCCGAGGTGCTCGCCCCGGCCACCCTGACCGAGATGTGCGCACCGGTGGTGATGAGCGACCTCGACTCGTGGACCGGCGGGCACGGCCTCGGGCTGGAGCTCTACCGCGACGGGGATCGCGTCTACGTCGGCCACGGCGGCTCGATGCCCGGCTACGTCTCCGCCCTGGCGGTGCACCGGCCGAGCCGTACCGCCGTGGTGGGCTACGCCAACGCGTACGGCTTCGGGATCGGCAGCCTCGGGCGGCGGATCCTCACCACCGTGCTCGACAGCGAACCGCCGCTCCCGCCCCCCTGGCAGCCGACCGCCGTGGCCCCGGCGACCGGGGTCATCGAGGTGACCGGCCGCTGGTGGTGGATGGGCGTGCCCCTCGACGTCCGCTGGGACGAGGCCGCCGGCGAGCTGGAGGTGCTGATGCGCGGCGAGCGGAAGAACCGGTTCGTCGCCGAGGGGCCGGACCGGTGGCGGGGCTGCGCCGGCCCGGAGCACGGGGAGGTCCTCTCGGTGCTGCGGGACGACACCGGCGCCGTGGTGGCGCTCGACATCGCCACCTTCGTCTTCACCCGCACGCCCGACCAGGAGCCCTGACCGCGGGCCTCAGCCGCGCGGACGGTCGCACCGCAGGCGGCGCCGGGGCTCCAGTGACTGGCGCAGCCGAGGCCGGCGGCTCAGTCGGTCGCGGGCTCCGTGACGAAGTCGATCAGACGCTCCATCGCGTTGATGAGGGGCGTCTCCACGTCGGCGAAGCTGTCGACCCGGGACAGGATGTGCCGCCACATGTCGGCCGGTTCGGCCACGCCCAACGCGGCGCAGACCCCTTCCTTCCAGGGCCGGCCCGGCGGCACCACCGGCCACGCCGCGATACCGAGCGCGGCCGGCTTCACCGCCTGCCACACGTCGACGTACGGGTGGCCGGTCACGAGCACGTGCGGCGAGGTCACCTTCGCCACGATCCGGCTCTCCTTCGAACCCGGCACCAGGTGATCGACGAGCACACCGAGCCGTCGACCCGGCCCCGGGGCGAACGCGCGCACCTCCGCGTCGAGGGCGTCGATGCCGTCCAGCGGCTCGACCACCACCCCTTCGATGCGCAGGTCGTCGCCCCAGATCCGCTCGACCAACGCGGCGTCGTGCACACCCTCGACCCAGATCCGGCTCGCCTTCGCCACCTGCGCCTGCACGTTCTCCAGGGCGATCGAGCCGGACGCGGTACGGCGGCGCGGCGCGGGGGCCGGCGTCCGGACCGGGCGCCGCAGGGTCACCGCCTCCCCGTCGAGCAGGAACGCGGCCGGCAACAGCGGGAAGTTGCGTCGGCGACCGTGCCGGTCCTCCAGCACCACCGCACCGGACTCGAAGCCCACCACCGCGCCGCAGAACCCGGAGTCGGCGTCCTCGACCACCAGGTCGGGCTCCGCGTCGACCTCCGGTACGACCTTGCGCCGCCGCCAGTTCCCCGCCAACACGTCGCTCTCGTACCGCCGCGCCATGTGGATCACGCTAGCCGCCGCCCCGGCGCTCGACACGCCGACACACCGGCCCGGGCGCACGCCACCGGCCGGCACCACACCGTTCCCGGCGCGCCGTAGCACCGGACGACAGGGACGAAACGGTCCCGACGGTCCGGCATCAGCGCATGATCGACGGGACCTGACGGGTCGGCACGGAGGCGGCGAAGCGGGCAGTTCGGCGCAGGCCACGCCGCCGCACCGGCAGCCGAGACACAGCCGGTCGTCACCACGTACCCTTTCGGCATGTCCACCCCCGCAACGGGCGCGGCTACGCTGACGCCCCGCCGGTCGAGCCGGTTCGTTGCCTGGGTACGCGCGTGGCGCGCCGGGTTGGTGCCCTTCGACGAGGTCGCGGACGCGATCGCCGGTGTCGAGGAGCACCTGGTCGCGGACGCCCCCGGCACCTGGACCGACGTCCCGCTGGGCGAGGCGCTGCCCGTCCTGGCCAAGATGTCGCCTGACGAGATCCGTCTGGTGCTGCCCGCCCCCGGCGATCCGCGTGGGCTGCCCGGTCCGGGCGACTTCACCGGCGCTGCGCTCGTCGTCGGCGAGGCGGTGGTGGCCGGCAGCCTCGGGCTGATCCCGCAGGTGCGCTCGCACACCTCGGGCTCCGGCGACACCTTCGAGACCGTGCTCTGGCAGGTCTACCCGCTGCCGGCCAACGCGCCGGCGGCCTCGCTGACCCTCCCCGGCGCTGCCGAGGCGGAGGCCGAACTCGCCGCGGCGCTGGCCGAGACGACCGCCGCGCTGACCCGCCTCGACGTGGCGCAGTGGCGGCCCGAACTGGCCGGCGCGCTGGAGGCGTTGCGCCGCCCCGACGGCGCCACCGACCTGCCGCCCGGCTTCGACCCGCGCGCCCGCCGGCTCTTCGCTCGGGCCGCCGTCCTGGACCGGGTGCTCGCCCTGGCCGGTCACGCGGCTCCGGGCGGCGCGATCAACAACTACGAGGCCCAGCAGCGCGACGCCGCGCTGCGCCCGCTGACCACGGCGTGCCGGCAGGCCCTGGTGGCCGCCTGCAACGCCCCGCTGCGTCCCTGAGCGACGGCGACGGACTCTGCCGCAGAAGACGTGATCAGGATCCGCCGGGGCCGGTGCTGACCGGCCCGGTCAGATCTCGTCGATCAGGTCCGCCACCGAGTCGACGATGCGCGACGGGCGGTACGGGTAGCGCTCCGTCTCGGCCCGGGTGCTGATCCCGCTCAGCACGAGGATCGTCTCCAGACCGGCCTCCAGGCCGCACAGGATGTCGGTGTCCATCCGGTCGCCGATCATCGCGGTGCTCTCCGAGTGCGCGTTGATCGTGTTCAACGCCGAGCGCATCATCATCGGGTTCGGCTTGCCGACGAAGTAGGGCTCGATGCCGGTCGCCTTGGAGATCATCGCCGCGACCGAGCCGGCGGCGGGCAGCGCGCCCTCGACCGACGGACCGGTCACGTCGGGGTTCGTGCAGATGAACCGCGCCCCGTCGTTGATCAGACGGATCGCCTTGGTGATCGCCTCGAAGCTGTAGGTGCGGGTCTCCCCCAGCACCACGTAGTCCGGGGCGAAGTCGGTCAGCACGTACCCGACCGCGTGCAGCGCCGTGGTGAGCCCCGCCTCCCCGATGACGTACGCGGTGCCGCCCGGGCGCTGCTCGCCGAGGAACTGGGCGGTGGCCAGCGCCGACGACCAGATCGCCTCCTCCGGCACGTCCAGCCCCATCCGACTGAGCCGGGCCTGCAGGTCGCGCGGGGTGTAGATCGAGTTGTTGGTGAGCACCAGGAACGGCTTGCCGGAGGTGCGCAGCCGCTTGACGAACTCGGGCGCGCCGGGCACGGGCTGGCCTTCGTGCACCAGCACACCGTCCATGTCGGTGAGCCAGCTCTCCACGGGCTTACGGTCAAGCATCAGGTGCTCCCAGGGGATCGGTCGGGGGCGGATCGAGGTCAGGGGCGGCGCGGCGGTACGCAGCAGACCGCCGGGCAGGTGTCCCAGAGCGGCAGTTCGCCGAGGCGTCGGCGCAGCTTCGCCCCGTCCGGGTCGGTCCGCTCGGCGACGAGTTCCCGGACCATGGCGACGAAGCGCGGATCGACACCGGGAGTGGCCGCCCGGGCGAAGTCCAGCCCGAGCCGCTTCGCCGTCTGCCGCGCCTCCGTGTCCAGGTCCCAGACCACCTCGAGGTGATCGGAGACGAAGCCGATCGGGCTGACCACCACACTCGTGGTGCCCGCCTCGGCGAGCGCGGCCAGGTGATCGTTGACGTCCGGCTCCAGCCACGGCACCTGGGGCGGGCCCGAGCGGCTCTGCCAGACCAGGTCGTACGGAAGGTCGGGCGCGGCGGCCGCGGCCACCAGCCGGGCCGTCTCGCGCAGCTGCGCCTCGTAGCGGCCGCCGTGCGGACCGGCGCTGGCCGCCATGGAGATGGGCACCGAGTGCGCGGTGAAGACCAGCCGGGTGCTCTCCCGCTTCGCCGGGTCGAGCTGGCCGAGCGCGGCACGTACCGCGTCGGTGTGCGGCTCGACGAAGCCCGGGTGGTCCCAGAACTGGCGCAGCTTCTCGATCATGGGCGCGTCCGGGCCAACCGCGGCGCGGGCCGCGGCGAGGTCCTCCTGGTACTGGCGGCAGGAGGAGTAGCCGCCGTACGCGCTGGTGACGAAGGCGAGGGCGTTGGTGATCCCGTCGTCGCGCATCTGCGTCACGGTGTCGGCGAGCATCGGGTGCCAGTTGCGGTTGCCCCAGTAGACCGGAAGATCCACACCATTCGCGACGAAGTCGGCACGGATCGCCGCGAGCAGGTCGCGGTTCTGCTGGTTGATCGGGGAGACCCCGCCGAAGTGCTGGTAGTGCTCGGCGACCTCGGCCAGCCGCTCCGGCGGCACGTTACGACCCCGGGTGACGTTCTGCAGGAACGGCAGCACATCCTCGGGCCGCTCCGGCCCCCCGAAACCGACAAGTAGCACCGCGTCGTACGCCATGGCTCCCATTCTTCCCCGCGGCCCGACGCCGACGACGACGGCCCCGCCAACGGGTGCCCCCGGTCGCGGCGGGGGCACCCTACGCCCGGTCAGGCGCCGAGGGCGTGGTAGCCACCGTCGACGTGCACGATCTCGCCCGTGGTGGCCGGGAACCAGTCCGAGAGCAGCGCCAGGCACGCGCGGGCGGCCGGCTCCTGGTCGGTGAGGCTCCAGCCCAGCGGGGCGCGCTCGGTCCAGGCGTCCTCGAACTGCTCGAAGCCGGGGATCGACTTCGCGGCCATGGTGCGCAGCGGGCCGGCCGAGACGAGGTTGCTGCGGATGCCCTGCTTACCGAGGTGCATCGCCAGGTAACGGGAGGCGGACTCCAGCCCGGCCTTGGCCACGCCCATCCAGTCGTAGACCGGCCAGGCCTTCGTCGCGTCGAAGGTGAGGCCGACCACCGCGCCGCCCGGGGACATCAGCGGCAGCGCCGCCACCGCCAGGGACTTGTAGGAGTACGTCGAGACGTGGACCGCGGTGGCCACGTCCTCCCACGGCGCGTCGAGGAAGCCGCCACCGAGGCAGCTCTGCGGGGCGAAGCCGATCGAGTGAACCACCCCGTCCAGGCCGTCGACGTGCTCGCGCACCTTGTCGGCGAGTCCGGCGAGGTGCTCGGTGTTCGTCACGTCGAGTTCGATCACCGGGGCCGGCTCGGGCAGCCGCTTGGCGATCCGCTCCACCAGGGAGAGCCGTCCGAAGCCGGTCAGCACGACCTGGGCCCCGTTCTCCTGCGCGAGCTTCGCCACCGAGAAGGCGATCGAGGCGTCGGTGATGACGCCGGTGACCAGCAGCCGCTTACCGGCCAGCAGTCCGGACATGCCGGGTTCCTCCGTCCTGTGTGGTGATCGGGGTCAGTGGCCCATGCCCAGGCCACCGTCGACCGGGATCACGGCGCCGGACACGTAGCCGGCGCCGTCCCCGGCGAGCCAGGTGACCACGGACGCGACCTCGTCCGGGTGGGCCATCCGGCCGGCCGGGATCGACTTGCGGATCTCCGCCTTGCGCTCGTCGGAGAGCACGGCCGTCATGTCCGTGTCGATGAAGCCCGGCGCCACCACGTTCGCGGTGATGTTGCGGCTGCCCAGCTCGCGGGTGATCGAGCGGGCCACCCCGACCAGGCCGGCCTTGCTGGCCGCGTAGTTCACCTGACCGGCGCCGCCGGCGAGGGCGACCACCGAGGAGACGAAGATCATGCGGCCCCACCGGGCGCGGAGCATCTTGGTCGAGGCGCGCTTCGCGCAGCGGAAGGCACCGGTCAGGTTGGTGTCGAGCACCTTGGTGAACTGCTCCTCGGACATCCGCAGGAGCAGCGTGTCGTCGGTCATGCCGGCGTTGGCGACCAGCACCTCGACCGGCCCGAGCTCCGCCTCGATCGCGGTGAAGGCGGCCTCCACCGACTCGGCGTCGGTGACGTCGCAGCGCACACCGAAGAAGCCCGCGGGGGCCTCCCCGCTGCGGTAGGTCACCGCCACCCTGTCGCCCTGCTTGGCGAAGGCCTGCGCGACGGCCAGTCCGATCCCCCGGTTACCACCGGTCACCAGCACGGTACGGGCCACGATTCCCCCTTGCGACGTCGCGAGCGTGGACGGGACGGAGCCTAGGCGTTACCGGCAGGTAAGCGCTAACCGGAGTGCCGTGTCACACCTGGGTACGACCCACGGAGTGGCTCCGTGGGGGCACGACCGGAACACCCCGTCGAACTACGCTGCGTGGGATGGATCGCAGTCCCGTCCGCACCGCCGTGGCGGCCCTCCGCCGCGCCGTGGCCGGGCCGGACTACCCCGCGCTCCGCCCGCCGCTGCGGCGCTGGCCCCGCGTGGCCGCCGTCGCGCGGACCGTCGGGCTGCTGGCGCTGGTCGGGTTGGCGCTGATCACCGTGTTGTTCCTGCTCGAATCGCGGAAGCTGACCGTCGGCACCGCCTGGCTGATCGCGATCCTCACCGTCGCGCCGCTGCCGCTGCTGCGGACCCGTCCGCTCTGGGCCTGGCGGGTCATGTTCGTCGGGCAGCTGTTCGGCACCTTCAACCGGAAGTCGACGGAGGCCTGGCCGTGGAACCCCACCCAGGTCCTCGTCATCCTCGTCGTGTTGATCGTCGTGGCCGCCCGGGTCGACCGCGCCGTGCTGGTCTGGATCGGCCTGTTCAGCCTCATCCCGGTCTGGATCTTCGTCCCACCGGCCAACCAGGTCGCCATCATCCTGCTCTTCGTCGTGCTGCTCATCGTCGGCGACCTGGTGCGGCACAACACGCACGCCCGGCGGGCGCTGGCCGAGCAGGCCGAGCTGAGCGAGCTGGAGAAGGCCCGGCGGGCGGTGCTGGAGGAGCGCACCCGGATCGCCCGGGAGATGCACGACGTGGTCGCCCACCACATGTCGATGATCGCCGTGCAGGCCGAGACCGCTCCGTACCGGCTCGACGCGGTGCCCGGCCCGGCACGCGACGAGTTCGCCGCCATCGCCGACTCCGCCCGCGCCGCGCTGACCGACATGCGGCGGCTGCTCGGCGTGCTGCGCAGCGAGACGGAGCAGGCCGGCACCGCGCCACAACCCGACCTCCCGGAGCTGCCCGCCCTGGTGGCGGCCGCCCAGCGCGCCGGCATGACGGTCACCCTCGACGACGGCGCGCCGGCCGACCTGCCGGCACCGGTCGGGCTGGCCGCGTACCGGATCGCGCAGGAGGGGCTGGCCAACGCGGCCCGGCACGCCGCCGGCGCAGCGGTGCGCGTCACGCTGCGCGCCCACGACGGACGGTTGACGGTACGGGTGTCGAACGCCGCCGGCGGCGCGCCGGCCGCAGCGGACCGGGCGGGCGGCGGGCACGGGCTGACCGGCATGCGGGAACGCGCCGTCGCCCTCGGCGGTACGTTCACCGCCGGGCCCCTCGACGACGGCGGCTACGCGGTCGAGGCGGTGCTGCCGTACGCCGACGAGGAGGAGACGTCATGATCCGGGTGCTGATCGCCGACGACCAGGCGATGGTGCGGCAGGGCTTCGGCGCGCTGCTCGCCGCCCAGCCGGATCTGCTGGTGGTCGGCGACGCGGCGGACGGCGCGCAGGCGGTCGCCGCCACCCGGCGGCTCGACCCCGACGTGGTGCTGATGGACGTCCGGATGCCGGTGCTGGACGGGCTGGCCGCCACCCGCAAACTGCTCGGCGACGGGCCCGCGCAGCGGCCCCGGGTGCTCATCCTCACCACCTTCGACCTGGACGACTACGTCTACGAGGCGCTCCGCGCCGGGGCGAGCGGCTTCCTGCTCAAGGACGCGCCGGCCGCCGACCTGGTGCACGCGGTGCGGGTGGTGGCCGGCGGAGACGCCCTGCTCGCCCCGGCGGTGACCCGCCGGCTGATCGCCGAGTTCGCGGCCCGCCCGGAGCGACACCGGCCCCGCCCCACCGAGCTGGCCGCGTTGACGCCGCGCGAGACCGAGGTGCTGCGGCTGATCGCCCGCGGCCGGTCCAATCAGGAGATCGCCACCGACCTGGTCGTCGCCGAGCAGACCGTGAAGACGCACGTGGGCCGCATCCTCATGAAGCTGCACCTGCGGGACCGGGCGCAGGCGGTGGTGCTGGCGTACGAGACCGGTCTGGTCGCCGCCGGCGAGTAGCCCCGCAGTATCGGGGCGGGAATCCCACCCCAGGCTGACGCTCGCCCCGCTCTCCCCCGTGCACTCTCCCCTCCGACAACCGGAGGGAGAACACGATGCGTTGGACCGACCCCACCCGAGCCGCGCTCGCCGTCCTGCTCGGCGCCGGCCTGCTCCTCGGCCGACCGGCGCCCGGCACGGCGGCGGGCTTCGTCGAGGCGTACCCGGTCACCGCGGCGGCGATGCGCGCCGCCGGCCCGCCGTACGCCGACTGGGCGGCCCAGGGACGGCGGTTCCTGGTCTTCGACCCCCGTGGTGACGGCCGCGCCGTCGAGGTCCTGGGCGACCTGGACACGGCCGACCGCATCGCGGTGCTGGTGCCGGGAGTGGGCACCACGCTGCCCGACTTCGATCGGGGACTGGGCGGGATCGCCCGACGCGCCCTCGCCGGGCAGGCCCGTGCGCTGCACGAAGCGGTGCGGGCAGCGGATCCGGGCGCCCGGGTGGCGGTACTGGCCTGGCTCGGCTACGACGCGCCGGACGGTGTGCTCGCCGCTGCCGGCCCGGCCCCCGCCCACCGGGGCGCCGCCGCGCTGCGGGCGACGCTACGCGGGCTGGCCGCACAGCACCCGTCGGCCACGGTGACGGTGGTGGGGCACAGCTACGGCGCGCTCGTCGCCGGGCTGGCCGTCGACCACGCGCCGGCCCAGGTCACCGACGTGGTCACCCTCGGCGGGGTCGGCACCGGAGTGGATCGGGCCGCCGGGCTCGGCCCGGGCCGACGGATCTGGGCGGCGGAGGCCCCGGACGACTGGATTCGTCGGGTACCACCGGTGCGGCTGCCCGGCCTCGGACACGGCCGACGCCCCGCCGACCCGGACTTCGGCGCCCGTGCCCTGCCCGCCGCCGACGTGCACGGGCACGACGGTTACCTCGTCCCGGGCACCAGCACGCTGGCCGCGGTGGCGGCGGTCGTGCTCACCGGAGCCGCCGCCGGCCCGACCGGGGTGGCCCGATGACCCGGGACTGGCCCGTCGACGCGCTGCGCGGGTACGCCGTGGCCGCCGTGGTGCTCGGGCACTGGCTGGTGACCGGTCTGGTGCTCACCGACGACGGGTCCCTCGGACAGGCCAGCCCGCTCGCCGCGATGCCCGCCCTCGCACCGGCGACCTGGGTGCTGCAGGCGCTCGGCCTCTTCTACTTCACCGCCGGGTACGCCTCCGCGCGGTCGGCCGCCCGGTACCGGGGCGGCCAGGGCCGCTGGCTCGCCCGCCGCCTGCGCCGGCTGGTGCTGCCCGCCGTCGCGCTGCTCGGCAGCGGTGCCGCGGTGCTGCTGGCGGCGACCGTGGCCGGTGTCCCGGACCGCACGCTCGCCGTCGCGCTGACCCTCGCGGTGAGTCCCCTGTGGTTCCTGCTGCCACTCTGCGCCCTGGTGGCGCTGACCGGCCCGCTGCGGGCGGCCGTACGCCGGTGGGGGCCGTGGTGGTGCGTCGTGCCGGCGGTCGCCGCGGTGGCCGGCGCCGACCTGGCCGACCGACTGCTGCCGGCGGTCGACGGTCTGCTGCCGGTGCGTCTGTTGGCCGCCTGGGCGGTGCCCTACCTGCTCGGCCTGGCGTACGCCGACGGGCGGCTCACCGGCCGCAGACCGGCGGCCGCGCTGGCGGCCTGCGGCGTGGGGACGGTCGCCGCCCTGATCTCGGCCGGATACCCGGCCAGCGCCGTCGGGGTGCCCGGGGCGGCGATGTCCAATTTGAACCCGCCCTCGCTGTTCGCGGTCGGCCTGGCGGTCACCCAGATCGGGCTGGGGCTGCTCGCCCGCCCGGTACTGCTGCGACTCGCCCGCCGGCCGCGGCCCGCCCGGGCGGTCGAGGTGGTGAACCGGTACGCGCTGCGGATCTACCTCTGCCACCAGCCCGTCCTGGTCGGGGTCACCGCGCTCGCGGCGCACGTCGGCGGAGCGCTGCCCGGGCTGCACACCGCCCCGGACGGCCCGCGCTGGTTACTGGCCCGCGCGGGTTGGCTGCCGCTGCTCGTCCTGGTGCTGGCGGCGCTCGTCCACCGGCGCTCGGTGGGCCCGGCCACCTCGACCCGGCCGGGGGGCCGTCGGCGCTCGGTAGACCCCGCCACCTCGACCTCTCCGGGCGGCTCCCGGCGCCCGGCGGGCCCCGCCACCTCGGCCCGGCCGGTGGGCCGGCCGGAGGCACCCGCCGGATGTGAGCCTCTCTCCGCCCGGGTATATGATGTTCATCGTTCCGAGCCCCGCCGACCGCAGGAGGTGATCGCTGTGCGAGATAGCGATCCTCCCAGTCGTGGCCGGGCCGATCGTCAGCCCCGCTGAGCCACGGCTTCAGCAGGTGAGCTGACCCAGCTTCGCTCCCGCACGTCACACACCCGGCTCTCCGGTCGGGGTGACGTCGTGTGCCGCCCGTCGTCCGAGGCGGCCGGGAGCCCCCCGGTCACGAGTTCGTGTGCGCGTCCTGACCCACCCGACCGCCCCGGCGCGCCCGAGGCTGTCCAGTCGCCACTCGGAGTCGACCATGAGCCGTTACGTCGCCCCGCTGGGGTTCACCCTCGCCGCCGTCTGGGTGGCGGTCCTCTTCGTCCTCGCCGGGCGCTGATCGATCACGCTCGCCGGGCACCGACCGATCACGTCGGCGTTCGCGCACCGCTCCTCGACCCGCCGTGCTCGTGGTCGGCCGAGACACAACCGTCCCGGCCGATCACGAGGGCGGCCGGCCGTCACAGCATCCGGGACGACCAGAGCAGGCTCAGCGCCCCGGCGCAGAGCGCGAGCAGCAGCGCGACACCCGCGTACCACTGGGTGATCTCCCGAGGCTCCGTCCGGAACCCGATCGAGCTGCCCATGTCCTGGTAGACCTGCTTCAGTTCGGTCACCGAGGCCGCCTCGTAGAAGTAGCCCTCGGTCGTCTCGGCCAGCTCCGCCAGGGCCAACCGGTCCACCGGCACCCGTTGCAGCTGCCCGCCGATGTCCACCTGCCCGCCGTCGGTGCCGAAGGCGATGGTGGAGACCGGCACGTTCGCCGCCTGCGCGGCCGCGGCCGCCTCCTCCACGGCGCGCCCCGCGGTGCGGTAGCCGTCGGAGAGCAGCACGATCCGGGCCGGCGGGATGCCGGCGGCACCGTCGGCGGGCACCGAGCGGATCGCCTCCAGGCTGGTGAAGACGGCCTCCCCGGTGGCGGTCGCCTCGGCGAGCACCAGCCCGTCGATCGCGCCGGTCACCGCGCCCCGGTCCTTGGTCGGCGGCACCAGCACGTTCGCCGACTTCGCGAAGGAGACCAGCCCCAGGTTGTAGCTCTCCGGCAGCTCGTCGACGAACTGCTTCGCCGCCTCCTGGGCGGCCTCCAGCCGGTTCGGCGCCACGTCGTCGGCCTGCATCGACAGCGACACGTCGATGGCGAGCATGACGGTCGCCCGCTCCAGCGGCTCCTTGGTGTCCACGGCCGGCCGGGCCAGCGCGGTGGCGAGTACGAGCAGGCAGAGCAGGAACGCGGTCGCCGGCACGTGCCGACGCCAGCCGAGGCCCTTCGGCGCGAGGGTGCGCAGCAGCTCCACGTTGGTGAAGCGCATCGCGTACGCGCGGCGGTTCAGCTGCCGCCACACGTAGAACGCGGCGAGGGCGAGCACCGGCAGCACAGCCAGCAGCCACCACGGTTGCACAAAACGGATCATCGTGTCGTCCCTCGGGTGCGGGTGTGCCGCTGCGCGGCCACGAAACGCACCATGTCCAGCAGCCAGTCTCGGTCGGTACGCAGGCGAAGATGCGCCGCCCCGGCGCCCCGCAGCGCGGCGGAGATCTCCGCGCGCTGGGCGGCGGCCGCCTCGGCGTAACGGTGGCGCAGCCGCGGGTCGGCCGTCTGCACCTCGTGCAGCTCGCCGCTCTCCGGGTCGACCACCGGCAGTACACCCACGTCGGGCAGCTCCAGCTCACGCGGGTCGACCACCTCGACGGCCAGCACGTCGTGACGTACCCGCAGCTTGCGCAGCGGCCGGCTCCACTGCGCGGGCGGGGCGAGGAAGTCGGAGACGACCACCGCCAGACCACGCCGGCGGGGCGGCCGGTTCAGCATCTCGATCAGGGCGCCCAGGTCGCTGCGGCCCGGCCTCAGTTCGGTGCCGGCGACCGCGCGGAGCAGGCCCTGGGCCTCCCGGCGCCCGGACCGGGCGGGCATCCGGGTCAGTACACCGGGACCGGCGGGTGGTGGACCGCCGCGACGTCGACCGGCGGGCGCCGCCCCGGCTCCGGTGCCGATCACCGCGCCGACCCGGTTGCCGCCGCGCACGGTCAGGTGGGCCATCGCGGCCACGGTGGCCACCACCACGTCCCGCTTCAGCCACCTCCCGGTGCCGAAGTCGAGGCTCGCGGAGAGGTCCACCGCCAGCCACGTCTCCAGCTCCCGGTCGGCGACGGTCCGTCGGACGTGCGCGGTGGTGGTACGCGCGGTCACCGGCCAGTCCATCCGGCGTACGTCGTCGCCGGGGCGGTACTCACGCGACTCCCCCGCCTCGCTGCCGGGGCCGGGCAGCAGTCCCACGTAGTCGCCCTGCAGGAGCCCGTCGAGCTTGCGGGTGACCAGCAGTTGGAGGCGGGAGAGGACGGCCTCCGACCGGTCGGCGGGGGCGGGACGAGGGGTGGCTGAGGTCACGGGTGCTGCCCGGGCCATCCGGCGGCCGGGGGCGGCGCGACGGGCGTCGGCGTCGCCTGCTGTCTCGGCGCCACCGAGGGCAGCGGGATGGTGGCCATCACGCGGTGGACGATGTGGTCGGCCGGTACGTCGTCGGCGAGCGCGTCGTAGCTGAGGACCAGCCGGTGGCGCAGGATGTCCGGCGCGATGTCCTGCACGTCCTGGGGCAGCGCGTAGTCCCGGCCGCGGAGCAGCGCCAGCGCCCGGCTGGCCCGGACCAGCCCGAGCGAGGCGCGCGGGCTGGCACCGTACTGGATGAGCTGCGCGACGTCCGGCATGCCGTGCTCGGCCGGGGTTCGGGTGGCGAGCACCAGCCGGACCGCGTAGTCGACCAGGGCGTTGTGCACGAAGACCTGGTCCGCCTTGCGTTGCAGCGTGACGAGGTCGGTGGCGCTGAACACCGGCGTCGGTTCCGGCGCGGCCACCCCCATCCGGTAGACGATCTCCCGTTCCTCGGCGTCGGTGGGGTAGCCGACCACGATCTTCATGAGGAAGCGGTCCCGCTGCGCCTCCGGCAGCGGGTAGACACCCTCCTGCTCGATCGGGTTCTGGGTGGCCATCACCAGGAACGGGTCCGGCACCCGGTGGGTCTCCCCACCGATCGAGACCTGCCGCTCGCTCATCACCTCGAGCAGCGCCGACTGCACCTTGGCCGGCGCCCGGTTGATCTCGTCGGCGAGCAGGAAGTTCACGAAGACCGGACCGAGTTCGGTGTCGAACTTCTCGCTCGACTGCCGGTAGATGCGGGTGCCCATGATGTCGGCCGGCACCAGGTCGGGGGTGAACTGCACCCGCGCGAACGAACCTCCGACGACCTTGGCGAGGGTCTCCACGGCGAGGGTCTTGGCCACCCCGGGCACCCCTTCGAGCAGGCAGTGACCGCGGGCGAGGAGCGCGACGACCATCCGCTCCACCATCCGGTCCTGCCCGACGATCACCCGCTTGATCTCGAAGAGCGCCCGTTCGAGCAGGGTCGCGTCCTCGGCGGGGGTGGTCACCGGCGCGGGCGCCTGCGGTGCTGTTCCGTTCGGCGTCGGGGCGTCGGGCGTGGTCGGCTGGGCCACCGGTCCTCCACAGCATGATCGGTTGTCGCGGCGTGGTGCGTGTCAAGACTCGCATGCCCGGCTGAGTACCGAGGTGGGGAGAAGGCGATTTCCGCCACCGCGTCCTGAGCGACCGGATCGCCACCTTCGGGGTGGACAGAAAGGGCACCGGCGCGTGTACGATTCACCCGTCGCCGGGCGGCTCCCCCCGTGGCCGCCCGGCGCTCAACCTCTCTCTCCCGTCGCCACCCTAGACTGGCCGGGATGAGCACTCCCTTCCCCACCGACGAGCCGCTGATCTGCTCGGCCAAGGGATGCCACGCGCCCGCGACGTGGGAGCTGCGGTGGAACAATCCCCGACTGCACGACCCCGACCGGCGCAAGACGTGGCTCGCCTGCCCCGCGCACCGCGAGACGCTCGGCGACTTTCTCGACGCACGCGGCTTCCTGCGTGCGGTCGTACCACTGGCCGGATCGCCTACGCTCGAAGCGTGAGCGCGCAGAACGGAACACCCCGGTGAGCGCCGCGGAGTCCCACCAGCCGCCGGCCGTGCCGGGCCCCCTCCCGTCCGGGCCGGGCCGACCGTCGGCGGGACCGCTGGAGCCGTGGCCGGAGACCGTCCGCTGGCAGCCGATCTCCCGGGACCTGATCTGGGTCGAGTTGCTCCGGCTCGCCGCCGTGCTGGCGGTCGTCGGGGTGGGCGTGGTGATCGGCTGGGTCCTCAGCGGGCACTGGATCTTCGGGCTCGCCCTCGCGGTCGTCCTGCTGCTGGGGGTGGGTCGCGCCGTCTCGATCGTCCGCGCGGTCGGGGCCTGGGGCTACGCCGAGCGCTCCGACGATCTGCTGGTGCGGCACGGGCTGCTGGTCCGGCGGCTCTCCATCGTCCCGTACGCCCGGATGCAGTTCGTCGACGTCAGCGCCGGGCCGCTGGAGCGCGCCTTCGACCTCGCCACCGTCCAGCTGCACACCGCCGCGGCGGCGAGCGACGCACGGGTGCCGGGGTTGCGGCCGGCCGAGGCGTCCCGGCTGCGCGACCGGCTCACCGCCCTGGGCGAGGATCGGGCGGAGGGGCTGTGATCGTCCACTCCGGCCCGTGGCCGGTCGCCCCGGAGCGCGCCCGATGAGCGACGGACCGGCCGAGCCGGCCGCCCGCCCACCCGCGCCGCCCCCCGAGCCGCCGCCCGCCGGCACGCCGGCCCCGCCGGTGCCGACGGCACCACCGGCATCCGCACCCGCAGCTCCGCCGACGACATACCCCGCCGCCCCGCCATACCCGAGCGCGCCGTACCCCGGCGCTGCGCCGTACCCGGATGCCCCGCCCTACCCCGGTCCCCCGCCCCACCCGGGCGCTCCGCAGTACCCGGGCGCGCCGCAGTACCCCGGTGGTCCGCAGTACCCGGGCGCGCCGCAGTACCCGGGCGCGCCGTCGTACCCCGGGTCGGCGCCGTACCCCGGCGGAACCTGGCCCGCGGGGCCCTACGGCCCGCCGCAGCCGGCCGGGCCGGGCGGGTACGTCCGACCCGGTCCGCCGGCCTGGAGCAACCCGGTGGAGCCCCGGCAGCGACTGCACCCGCTGAGCCCCGCCCTGCACGGCGCCAAGTCGCTCGTCGTGGTGATCGCCGGCCTCTCCTGGTCGACCCTGTCCCGGGTGGGCTTCGGCTGGTTCGCCGCGCTGGTGGTCGCGCTGGCCCTCGGGGCGACCGTGCTCTCGATCATCAGCTGGTACAACACCGGCTACCACGTGGTCGGCCGGGAGCTGCGGGTGTACGAGGGGTTGCTCTGGCGGCGTACCCGCGCGATCCCGCTGGAGCGGTTGCAGGCCGTCGAGGTGGTCCGGCCGCTGCTCGCCCAGCTGACCGGGCTGGCCGAGCTACGACTGGAGGTGGTCGGCGGCGGCAAGACCGAGGCGCCGCTGGCGTACCTCACCGTGGCCGACGCGGCCGGGCTGCGGGCCCGACTGCTGGCCCTCGCCGGCCAGGCCGGGCAGCCCGCGGTCGCGCCGACCCCCGGCGAAGCGGTAGCCGCTCCGGCCGAGCCGGTCACCACGGCGACCCAGGTGCCGCCCGGCCGGGCGCTGCACACCGTGCGCAACAACGATCTGCTGGTCAGCCAGCTGCTCACCCCGCAGGCGTTCCTGCTGCCGTTCGGCGTGGCGTTCGTGGTGGTGCAGTTCCTCTCCGAGGACTCCTGGTCGTTCATCGCGGTGGCGAGCACGCTCACCGCGATGGCCGGGGTGGTGCTGCAACCCGTCCGCCGGGTCCTCGACGACTGGAACTTCCGGATCGCGCGCGACGACGGGACGCTGCGGGTACGCAACGGCCTACTGGAGACCCGGGCGCAGACCGTCCCGCTGCACCGGGTGCAGACCGTACGGGCCACCTGGCCGCTGCTCTGGCGGATGAAGGGCTGGCTGCGGCTGCGGTTGGAGGTGGCCGGCTACTCGGTCGGCGAGGGCGACGAACGCAACCGTCCGGACCGGCTGCTGCCCGTCGGCGACCTGCGCACCGCCGAGTTGATCGTGGGCGAGGTGCTGCCCGGGGTACGCCTGACCGGGCTGCCGCTCACCCCACCGCCGTCGCGGGCCCGCTGGCTGCACCCCCTCGGGCGCAACGCCCTCGGCGCCGGGCTGCACGAACGGGTCGTGGTGGTCCGCTCCGGGCTGCTCACTCGGCAGCTGACCGTCGTGCCGTACGCCCGGATCCAGAGCGTGCGCGTGGTGCAGGGGCCGCTGCAGCGCTGGTTGCGGCTCGCCACCGTGCACGCGGACACCGCCGGCGGTTCGGGTGCGGCGGCCGAGTCCCGTGACGTCGCCGAGGCGTGGGCGCTCGCCGCCGAGCTGGCCGCGCGCACGCACGCCGCCCGCCGGGTCACCGGCTGACCGGAAACCGGCTCAGCCGGTGATCCGGACCTGGGCCGGGTCGGCGGCCGGCGCGGCGTCGCCGGCCGGCGGCTTCCCAGCGGCCGGACGGTCGTCGGTCGGCGTCGGGCCACCGCCCGTCGCCGGAGCATCGGCCGGTCCCCGGCGGGCCCGTCGGGCGGCCCACCATCGCTCGGCCAGACCGACGACGAGGAACGTCACCCCGACGTACGCCCAGCCGACCAGCACGTCGATCACGTAGTGCTCGCCCGAGTAGACCAGGGTGAAGGTCATCGCCAGCGGGTAGGCCAGCAGCAGCGGCCACCAGCGCTTGCGGGTGGACGTCAGGAAGAACAGCACCACGAAGAGCGCCCAGGCGGTGTGCAGCGACGGCATCGCGGCCACCGGGTTCGAGGCGATCTGGCCGGCGTTGAGCAGGTTGCCGGCGCCGTGCATGCCGAACTCCTTCCACCCCCGGGTGGAGATGCGGGCCACCTCCTCGATCAGGCCGTTCTGCGCGGCCCACCACGGCGGGGCCGCCGGGTAGAGGAAGTAGGTGACCAGCCCCGCGGCGCAGAGGAAGCCCCAGCGCCGCATGTACGCCCCCCAACGCGCCCGGTTGCGCAGCCAGAGCACTGCGGCGGCGCTGAGCGCGACCACGAAGTGGGAGAAGTAGACCCAGCTGGCCGCGACGTCCCACCACTGCACCTCGGGCCGGTACAGGTGCTGCTGGAGCCAGATGGTGGGCACCTGCCCGCCCGTCGCCCAGCCGAACATGAAGCGGTCGGCGGCGACCAGCTCGTACGCGTGCGGAACGGCGCCGTTGTCCGCGAAGCCGCGGGAGAGGTTGTACACGGCGAAGAGCAGCACCACCGGCACCCAGTCCCGGGCGAACCGCAGGTGGCTGCGCCAGGGCCGGGACGAGTGCCAGGCGATCGTGGCCGCCCAGATCCAGACGAACGCGTACGCCGGGTCGGTGGGTAGCCCGATCAGGAGCCAGCCGGCGACGAAGGCCACCGCCCAGATCGTCATGGCGACCAGGCGGCGACGCCCGCCGTCCGGCGGCGGGGACGGGTCGGTCCGGGCAGGGGGCTGGGGGTCAGTCACGACGGCCATCGCGGTCAAGGTTAACGGCGGGCGGGACATCGACCGACGCCAGCCACCAGCGCGTCGGCGCACCGGTCGCCGGCCCCGGGCGGAGGCGTCGGCCTCCGGGGGCCGTCCGCCCGTCGCGGGCATGGCCCCCGAGCCGCCCGGCACCTAGGCTGTGGGCCATGCAGGAACAGCCCGAGCCCGGTATCGCGCCGGGGCTGAGCGCCCGGGTGGAGTTGACCGTCACCGACGCGGACACCGCGCAGGCGGTCGGCTCGGGGGACGTGCCGGTGCTGGGCACGCCCCGCGTCCTGGCGCTCGCCGAGGCGGCGACGGTGGCCGCGACCGCCCGGAGCCTGCCGGCCGGCATGACGACCGTGGGGATCCGCGTCGAGCTCGACCATCGGGCCGCCACCCCGGTCGGGGGGCGGGTGCAGGCGCAGGCCCGGCTCGCCGAGGTCGACGGGCGGCGGCTGGTGTTCGAGGTGCGGGTGACCGACGGTGAGGAGGTGGTGGCCGACGGGCGCGTGGAGCGGATGCTCGTCGACCGCCGGCGCTTCGTGGAGCGGGTGACCCGTACCGCATGACCGGCAGCTTCGTCGAGGTCGCCGACGGGGTGCACGTCCTCAACGAGCCGCTGCTCGACGTCAACGTCACGCTCGTCGTCGGCGACGGCGCCGCCCTGCTCGTCGACACGCTCTCCACCGCCGGTCAGGCCACCGAACTCGCGGCCGCCGCCCGGGCGGTGACGACCGCCGGGTGGACGGTGGTGAACACCCACCGCCACTTCGACCACTGCTTCGGCAACGCGGTCCTCGCGGCGGATCCGCCCCGCCCGGTCTACGCGCACGAGCGGGTGACCGCCGCGCTGCGGGAGCACCCGGACCGGCTGCGCCGGGAGGCGTACGACGAGGTGTCGGCCGACTGGCCGGCGCTCGCCCCCGGGCTGGCCGACACCGTGCTGCTGGCCCCGACCCACTCGGTGCGCGCGGAGACGGTGTTGGACGTGGGCGGCCGGCGGGTGCTGCTGCGTCACCCCGGCCCCGGCCACACCGACGGCGATCTGGTGGTGCACGTGCCCGACGCGGCGGTGCTGGTCGCCGGGGACCTGGTCGAGGAGAGCGGGCCGCCCGCGTTCGAGGACGCGTACCCGCTGCGCTGGCCGGACGCGGTGGCCGACCTCTTGCGGTTGTGCACAGCGGCGACGGTGGTGATCCCCGGGCACGGCCGGCCGGTGGGCGTGGAGTTCGTCCGGAGCCAGCACCGGCAGCTCACGGAGTTGGCCGGGCTGATCCGGGAGGGGCATCGCGACGGGGTCGCCCCGGAACGGCTCGCGGTCGACGCCCCGTTCGGCCCGGAGGCCGCGCTGACGGCGATCCGCCGGGGCTACGCCGAACTCGACGCCACCGGCGGCTGAGCGGGCGGTCAGCCGGATTCGCGGAGCAGCTCGGCGAGGCGCTCCAGGTGCGGCACGGCGGCGGTCAGCGCGTCCCGCGCCTCGGGGTCGAGCTGGTTCAGCGCGTCGGTGAGCAGGGCCACCCGGTGCCGGTGGTGGTCGGCGATCCGCTGCCGCGCGGCCTCGGTGCTCCGCAGCCGCGCCACCCGGCCGTCCACCGGGTCGCGCTCGCGGAGCACCAGTCCGGCCGCGACCAGGTCGCGGACCAGCGTGCTGACGGTGTTCGGCGCGGTACGCATCCGGGCGGCCGCCTCCTTGACGCTCACGCCCGGGTGCGCGTGGACCAGCAGCATCAGCTCCGCCTGCGCGTCGGGCAGCTCGGCGCGGTTCGCCCGCCGGGTCGCCGAGCGGCGCAGCAACCGGTGCAGATCGCCCACGAGCGCGCCCAGCCGCGCCATGCTCTCGCTCGACATGACCTTCCTCACGGGGAAATACCTCTGACTACAGAGCTAAGGTTACCCGCTGGAGTCGCCGTGCTGGGGGGAGAACCGTGGTCCAGGTCGCGCACACACCCGTACCACCGCCGTCGGGCGGCCGCGAGGCGAACGCCGGGCCGGCGCGCGGCGGTGCGGGCCTGGTGGCGCTGCTCGGCCTCTTGACCGCGTTCGGGCCGCTCTCCCTGGACATGTACCTGCCGGCGTTTCCCGCCATGGCTCGCGACCTCGGGGCGGATCAGGCGCACATCCAGCTCTCGCTCACCACCTGCCTGGTCGGCACCGCCGTCGGACAGTTCGTGACGGGCCCGCTCAGCGACCGGTTGGGGCGGCGCCGGCTGGTGCTCGCCGGGGTGCTCGCGTACGCCCTGTTCTCCCTGGTCTGCGCGGTCTCACCGAACGCCTCGGCACTGGCCGTGGCGCGCTTCGCGCAGGGCTTCGCCGGCGGGATGGGCGTCGTGGTGGCGCGGGCGGTGGTCCGCGACCTGCACTCCGGCCGGGCCGCGGCGAAGTACTTCTCCCAGCTCACGCTGATCTTCGGCGTCGCCCCGGTCGCCGCACCCGGCATCGGCAGCCTGGTGCTGCGGTTCGGCTCGTGGCGGGCGGTCTTCGTCGTCCTCGCGGTGATCGGCCTGCTGCTCGCCGTGGCGGTCGCCCGGCGGTTGCCCGAGACCCTCCCGGTCGAGCGGCGCAACGGCGCCGGCCTGGCCAGCACCGTGCGGACGATGCGCATGCTCGCCACGGACCGGATCTACGTCGGCTACGTGCTCACCCAGGCGCTCGCCTTCGCCGGGCTGTACGCCTACATCTCCGGCTCGTCCTTCGTCTTCCAGGACGTCTTCGGCGTCTCCGACACCACCTTCAGCCTGATCTTCGGGCTCAACGCGCTGGGCCTGGTCGCCCTCGGCCAGGCCAACGCGCGGCTGCTCGACCACTCGGGCCCACGGACACTGCTGACGCGCACCCTGATGGTCGGCACCGTGGCCGCCGCCGGGCTGCTCGCGGGTGCGGTGGTCGGCAGCCCGTGGACGGTGGCGGCCTGCCTCTTCGTCTTCGTCGCCTCGCTGGGCATGGTGGCGCCGAACAGCACCGCGCTCGGGCTGGACCGCCATCCCCGGCACGCCGGCAGCGCGGCAGCGCTGCTCGGCACGGTCCAGTCGGTGATCGGGGCGCTCGCCGCCCCGCTGGTCGGTCTCGGCGGCGAGGGCAGCGGCGTGCCGATGGCTGCGGTGGTCGCGGGCGCCGTCGTGCTCTCCCTCGGCACCGTCCTGACCCTGACCCGCCGCGCGTCCGACTGAGGCCACCGTCCACCGGGTCGCGCCCGCACCACACCGATCCGGCCGCGACCCGCTCGCGTGCCCAGCCGCCGGGAGGGCGCGACTCAGTCGGCGAAGCGGGCCAGGACGGCGTCGCGGGTCGGCATCGACGTGGCCCCACCGGGCGACTCGCAGACCAGCCCGGCGACGCGCAGCGCGAACACCACCCGCTCGATCCACTCCGCAGGCTCCGCCGGTTCACCGCCCACGAGCAGGTCGGCGATGATCGCCGCCATCACCGAGTCGCCCGCGCCGGTGGTGTCCACCGGGTCGATCCGGGGCGCCGGCACCCGGACCGGGTCCGCGTCGGCGGCGGCGAGCAGGGCGCCGTCGGCCCCGAGGGTCACCACCACCGTCGCCGCACCGAGTTCCCGCAGGTACGCGGCGACGCCCTCGGTCGGTTCGCCGGGATAGAGCAGCGCGGCGTCGGCCTCGCTGAGCTTGACCACGTGCGCGCCGGCGGCGAACTCGGCCACCACCTCGCGCAGCTCGGTCAGCGCGGCCGTGCCGTCGAGCAGCCGCGGGCGCACGTTCGGGTCGAAGACCCGCAGGCCGGAGGCGAGCGACCAGGCCCGTCGGGCCGCGGCCAGCACCGTCGGCCGGAGCAGCACCACGGACCCGCAGTAGAGCACGTCGGCCCCCTCCACCAGGGCCACGTCGAGGTCGTCGACGTCGAGCAGCCCGTACGAGGGCGGCTCGCCGTAGAAGCGGAAGTCCGGCTCCGCGCCCGAGTGGGTGATCACCGCGAGCGCGGTCGACGCGGGCACGGTGACCACCCCGTCGAGCCCGACGCCGGCCGAGGCGAGGAAGTCACGGATGCGGCCGGCCAGGGCGTCGTCGCCGAGCGAGCCGACGAACTGCGCCGCGCCGCCGAGCCGGGCCACCCCGACCGCGACGTTCAGCGGCCCGCCGCCGATCGCCTGCCGGTAGACCGGCGCCCCGTCGTACTCGGTCTCGATCAGGTCGACGAGTGCCTCACCGAGCACCATCGCGTATCCCATTCCGGTCCCTCCCGTTGTCGCAGGCCGCCGCGCCGCCCGACGGAACGGGGTCACCCGCGCCCGACGTCACGCTCGGAGAGATCTTGTCGTACCAGGCTGGCACAGTGCGCACCGTGGCGAATGTCGAAGAGACGGTATTGACGTACTGGGCCGCGTGCGAGAGCCGGGACTGGGCGCGGATGGGCGCGCTGCTCGCCGACGACGTGGTCTACCACCTGCCGCAGAGCCGGGAGCGGATCCGGGGCCGCGACGCGTACCTCCAGTTCAACCGGGAGTACCCGGGCCGGTGGCGGTTCTCGGTGACCCGGGTGACCGGCGCCGGCGCGCGGGTCGCCAGCTGGATCACCGCCACCTCCGACGCCGAGGAGCTGCCGGCGGTGACCTTCTTCGACCTGGACGAGGCGGGCCTGATCAGCGTCATCACCGAGTTCTGGCCGGAGCCCTACGAGCCGCCACCGGGGCGCGAGCACCTCGTCGAGCGCTACCCGGCCGCCACGGCGCGATCCGCCTGACCGGGGCCGTGGATCGGTCCGGCCAGCTCGGCCAACGGCCGTCCACTGCCCCGCCAACGGTCCGCGACGATCTGCGCCGCCACGCTGACCGCGGTCTCCTCGGGGGTACGACCACCGAGGTCCAGCCCGATCGGCGAGGCGAGCCGGGCGAGCTGTTCCGCGGTCACCCCCGCCTCGCGTAGGCGCTTGCGCCGCTCGTCGTGGGTACGCCGGGAGCCCATCGCCCCGACGTACGCCATCGGCCGGCGCAGCGCCAACGCGAGCACCGGCACGTCGTACTTCGGGTCGTGGGTCAGCACACAGATCGCCGTGCGCCCGTCGATCCGGCCCGCGTCGAGCTCCGCCTGCAGGTAGCGGTGCGGCCAGTCGACCACCACCTCGTCCGCCTCCGGGAAGCGCCGGGCGGTCGCGAAGACCGACCGCGCGTCGCAGACCGTCACCCGATAGCCGAGGAACGCCCCGATCCGGGTCACCGCCGCGGCGAAGTCGATGGCACCGAAGACGATCATCCGGGGTGGGGTGGTGTACGCCGCGACGAAGAGACTGACCCCGCTGCCGCGGCGCTGCCCGTCGTAGCCGTACCGGAGCATTCCGCTGCGGCCGGCGGTGAGCAGTCCGAGCGCGTCCGCGGCGGCCGCGGCGTCCAGCCGCTCGCTGCCGAGCGAGCCGAGGACCCGCTCCCCGGCGAGCACCAGCCGTCGGCCCAGCCGCCCCGCCGGATCGGCGGGAGCCGTGCCGGGTTCGTCGCCGGCGTCGGCCCCGACGCAGGTGACGACGGCGGTCGGCGCCCCGCTCCGGCGCGCCCCGGCGACCGTGCCGAGCTGCGGGAAGCCGATGGGCTCGATCCGCTCGACGAAGACCTCCAGCACTCCGCCGCAGGTCAGGCCGACGGCGAACGCGTCGTCGTCGCTGACGCCGTAACGGATGAGTTCGGGCGTGCCACCGGCGAGCACCTCGCGTGCCCGCTCGTAGAGGTCCGCCTCGACGCAGCCGCCGGAGACGCTGCCGGTGACCGCGCCGTCGGCGGTTACGAGCATCGCGGCGCCGGGCGGCTGCGGGGCCGACCGCCAGGTGGCCACGACCGTGGCGAGCGCCACCGCCTCCCCGGCCCGCCAACGCCGGTGCAGCTCGTCGAAGGCATCCCGCACCCGCACCACCTCACCCCCGGGGCGTCGCCTGCCCGGCACCGCCGGACGGGTTAAGTCCGACTATGCCCACTAAATCAGTCCTATCCGGAATATATGGTCGCAACGACGACGAGGGGGTGCGAGTTGGTGAAGTCTCAACAGGCTGTCCAGACCACGCCGACCCCGGACAGCGCGGTGGTCCGGGGCCCGGACGAGGTCGAGGTCCGCCTGCGGGTCAACGGAGAGAACCGGAGGATGTCGATCGAGCCCCGGGTCAGCCTGCTCGACGCGCTCCGGGACCGGCTCGACCTGCACGGCACCAAGAAGGGCTGCAATCAGGGCGCGTGCGGAGCCTGCACCGTCTGGGTGGACCGGCGCCGGGTCCTGGCCTGCCTGACGCTCGCGATCAGCTGCGAGAACCGCGAGATCACCACCATCGAGGGGTTGGCCGACGGCGACGCGCTGCACCCGATGCAGGAGGCGTTCCTGGACCTGGACGCCTTCCAGTGCGGCTACTGCACCCCCGGCCAGATCATGTCCGCCGTCGCGTTGCTCACCGAGGGGCACGCCGGCGACGACGACGAGATCAAGGAGTGGATGAGCGGCAACCTCTGCCGCTGCGCCGCGTACCCGCACATCCGGGCCGCGATCCGGCGGGTCCGGGACGAGCAGGGAGGCGATCGTGCGGCCCATTAGCTACTCCCGCGTCTCGGACGTCGGAACCGCCATCGGCACCGTCGCCGCCGACCCCACGAGCGCCTTCCTGGCCGGCGGCACCAACCAGGTCGACCTGCTCCGCATCTACGTCGAGCAGCCCCGCCGCCTCGTCGACATCAACGACCTGCCGCTGAAGCAGGTCGAGGAGCTGCCCGGCGGCGGCCTGCGACTCGGCGGGCTGGCCCGGATGAGCGACGTGGCCGAGCACCCCACGGTGCGCCGGCGCTACCCGATGGTGAGCGAGTCACTGGTGCTGGGCGCCTCACCGCAGCTACGGCACATGGCGAGCGTCGCCGGCAACCTCATGCAACGGACCCGCTGCACCTACTTCCGGGACACCGAGGTGGCCTGCAACAAACGCTCCCCCGGCACCGGGTGCAGCGCCATGGAAGGGGTCAACCGGGGCCACGCGGTGCTCGGCACCAGCGAGTGCTGCATCGCCACCCACCCGTCCGACCTCGGAGTCGCCCTGATGGCGCTCGACGCGGTGGTGCAGACCGAGAGTCCGGCCGGGCAGCGCAGCATCCCGATCGACGACTTCTACCTGCTGCCGGGCAAGACCCCGGAGCGGGAACACCCCCTCAGCCACGGCGAGCTGGTGACCGGCATCGACCTGCCACCGCTGCCCGTCGCGGCCCACTCCCGGTACATCAAGATCCGCGACCGGGAGTCGTACGAGTTCGCGCTCGCGGCGGTCGCGGTCGCCATGTCGGTCGTCGACGGCCGGATCACGGAGATCCGGCTCGCCCTGGGCGGGGTGGCCACCAAGCCGTGGCGGGCACGCGCCGCCGAGGCGGCGCTCGACGGTGCGCCGGCCACCACCGACTCCTTCACGCGCGCGGCCGAGGCGGAGCTGGCGACGGCGGTGCCGCACGGAATGAACGCCTTCAAGATCGAGCTTGCCAAGCGCACCATCGTGCGCGCCCTGACGGAGATGACGCAGCGGGAGGGATCGGCATGAGCCCGGCTATCGGCGCCACCCTCAACCGGGTGGACGGCCGCTTCAAGGTACGCGGCGAGTCGCGGTACTCGGCCGAGGTCCAGGTGACCAACCTGACGCACGCCGTGGTGGTGAACTCGAAGATCGCCAGCGGCCGGATCAGCGCGATCGACACCAGCGAGGCGGAGCGGGCGGCGGGCGTGCTGGCCGTGCTCACCCACCGCAACATGGGCCGGGTCGCCACCGTGCCGCGCCTGCTCCCCTCCCTCGCGGGGTTGGCGGCACCCGGGCAGAGCTTCTTCCCGATGCAGGACGAGAGCATCCACTACGGCGGCCAACCGATCGCCGTCGTGGTCGCCGACACCATCGAACGCGCCGACCACGCCGCCACGCTGATCCGGGTCGAGTACGAGACCACCCCGGCGACCACCCTGCTCGACCAGGACCGCGACCGGGCCTACGTGCCGGAACGGATCTTCGGCGGCCTGCTGCCGGGGCAGAACTCCCGCGGCGACGTCGCGAAGGCGCTCGCCGCGGCGGAGGTGTGCGTGCAGGCGACCTACCGCTTCGCGCCCAACCACCACAACCCGATCGAGCCGTCGGCGAGCACCGCGGTCTGGGACGACGTCGACCGGCTGACCATCTACGACTCCACCCAGGGGCCGAACTCCGTCCAGCTCACCGTCGCCGAACTGCTCGGCCTGCCACCGATCTCGATCCGGGTGGTCAGCCACGCCGTGGGCGGCAGCTTCGGCTCGAAGGCGATGGTCTGGCACCACCCGACCCTCGTGGCGCTCGCCGCCCGGCACGTGGGCCGCCCGGTCCGGCTGGCGCTCACCCGGGAGCAGATGTTCACCTCCTGCGGGCACCGCGAGGAGCAGGAGCAGCAGATCACCATCGGCGCGGCAGCCGACGGGCGGATCAGCGCGCTGCGGCACCACAAGTACTCGCTGACCTCGCGCTTCGACGACTGGGCCGAGCCGTCGTTGCAGAGCGCGGCGGTGGCGTACACCAACCCGAACTACGAGGGCGTCTACCACCTCGTCCGCGGCAACACCATCACCCCCACCTTCATGCGCGCGCCCGGCGAGGCGAGCGGCATGTTCGCGCTCGAGTGCGCGATGGACGAACTGGCGGAACGGGTCGGAGTCGACCCGCTGGAGCTGCGGATGCGCAACGTCTCCGACACCGACCCGTCGAGCGGGAACCCGTGGTCCAGCAGCGGGCTACGGGAGTGCTACCAGCGGGCGGCCGAGCTCTTCGGATGGCACGACCGGGACCCGCAGCCCAGGTCCCGGCGGGAGGGGCAGTGGCTGGTCGGCACGGGCATGGCCAGCGCGCTCTACCCGGTGACCCAGCCGGTCAACCCGCAGCGCGCCAAGGCCCGGCTCTACAACGACGGCACGGCCGTGGTCGAGGCGGGCGTCTCGGAGTTCGGCACCGGAGTCTTCACCGCGATGACCCAGGTCGCCGCGGACGCGCTGGGCCTCCCGCCCGAGCGGGTGCGGTTCGTGGGCGGCAGCAGCGACCTGCCGAACATCACCGCCGCCGTGGGCTCGGCCGGCACCAGCGCGGTCGGCTCCGCCGTCCACGTGACGGTCTGCGAGCTGCGCGACCAGCTGATCCGCCGCGCGGTCGCCGACGACCACTCGCCGCTGCACGGCGCGGATCCGGCCAGAGTGCAGGTGCGCGACGGCAAGATGGTGCTCTCCGACCGCCCCGACGTCGGCGAGACCTACGCCGACCTGCTGCACCGCACGATGACCCCGGACGTGGAGGTGCTCGGCACCTGGAACCCGCCCCCGCAGGACGCCGGGTACGGCATCCACACCTTCGGAGCGCAGATGGCCGAGGTGGTGGTGGATGCGGAGCTGGGCGTGGTCCGCGTCCGACGGATGGTCGGTGTCTTCGCACCGGGGCGGGTGCTCAACCGCAAGCTGGCGCACAGCCAGCTCATGGGCGGGATGCTCTGGGGGCTGGGGCAGGCGCTGCTCGAGGCCACCCGGATGGACCCGCGGCTCGGGCGCTGGGCCAACTCCAGCCTCGCCGACTACCTGGTGCCGGTGAACGCGGACGCGCCGGACGTGGTGGTGGACACCATCGAGCAGCACGACGACGTGGTGAACCCGATCGGGATCAAGGGAGTCGGCGAGATCGGCGTGGTGGGCGCCGCCGCCGCCATCGCCAACGCCGTGCACCACGCGACCGGTCGCCGCATGTACGAGCTGCCGATCACCCTGGAGAAGCTGCTCTGACCGGCGTGATCCGACCGTGGACGGTCGAGAGGTTCGAGTCCGCAGGGACCCGAACCTCTCGACTGTCGTGGTGAACGCGGCCGGTCAGCGCACCATCGAACCGACCACGGGCTTCGTGAGCAGCGCCGACTGGTTGCGCTGGATGCCCGGGTCGAGGGTCTTCGCCACGAAGATGGCATGCCAGATGCAGAAGATCAACACGGTCCACACCTTGCGGGAGTGGTCCGCCACCTCCCGCTTGTGCTCGTCGAGCAGCCGCAGCGCGTACGACAGGTCGAGCAGGTCACCGGCGCCCGAGGTGGAGAGCACGTGCCGCGCCCACTCGTACATCTCGCCGCGCAGCCAGACCCGCGTCGGGGTCGGGAAGCCCAGCTTCTTCCGGTTGACGATCGCCGGCGGCACCACGCCCTGCAACGCCTGGCGCATCGCGTACTTCGTGGCGTCGGAGCGCGGCGGCAGCTTCAGGTCCACCGGGATCTTCGCCGCCACGTCGAAGACCGCACGGTCGAGGAAGGGCACCCGCACCTCGAGCGAGTGCGCCATCGAGATCCGGTCGGCCTTCACCAGGATGTCGCCGCGCAGCCAGGTGTAGAGGTCGATGTACTGCATCCGGGTGACGTCGTCGAGCTCGGTGCTCTCGGCGTAGATCGGCGCGGTGACGTCGGTGTAGCGCACCGAGGGGTCGTACCGGCGCAGCAGATGCTGCTTCTCCTCCTCGGTGAACATCCGGGCGTTGCCGTAGTAACGCTCCTCCAGCGGGGTGGTGCCGCGCTCGAGGAAGCTCTTACCCTTCACCCCCTGCGGGATGGCCTTGGAGACCGCCCGCAGCCCCTTCTGCACCCCGCCCGGCAGGCCGTTGACCGAGCTGAGCGAGAGCGGCTCCCGGTAGATCGTGTAACCGCCGAAGAACTCGTCCGCGCCCTCACCGGAGAGCACCACGGTGACGTGCTCGGCGGCCTTCTTCGCCACGAAGTAGAGCGGTACCAGGGCCGGATCGGCGACCGGGTCGTCGAGGTGCCAGACGATCTTCGGCAGCGCCTCGATCATGTCCTGCGGCCCGATCTTGGTCGGGATCGTCGTGACGTCGAGGTGCCGCGCCGACTCCTGGGCGACGTCGATCTCCGAGTACCCGGGCACGTCGTAGCCGACCGTGAAGGTGAGGATGTTCGGGTTGAACTCCCGGGCCAGCGCCACGACCGCCGTGGAGTCGATGCCGCTGGAGAGGAACGAGCCGACCGGCACGTCCGAGCGCATGTGCATCCGGACGCTCTCCCGCAGCGTCTCCCGGATCTCGTGGAAGAGCTTCTGCTCGTCGGGCACCGGGGCGGGCCGGAACACCGGCCGGTACCAGCGGCGCACCTCGATCCGGCCACCCGGGGTCCAGGTGAGGTACTCCCCCGACCCGACCCGGTGGATCCCCTTGTGCAGCGTCCCGGGCTCGGGAACGTACTGGAGGGTCAGGTAGTGGCTGAGGTTGGCCGCGTCGACGCCCGCGTCGCCCTCGTAGTTCGAGTGCGCGAAGGGCAGCAGCGCCTTCTTCTCCGAGGCGAGGTAGAGCCCGTCCGCCGTCTCCAGGAAGTGCAGCGGCTTGATCCCGAAGTAGTCGCGACCGCCGAACGCCTTGCGCTCCTGCCGGTCCCAGATGACGAAGGCGAACATGCCGCGCAGCCGGGTGAGCACCTGCTCGCCCCAGTAGTGGTAGCCGGCCACGATCACCTCGCCGTCACCGGCCGTGGCGAACTGCGCCCCGAAGTCCCGCACCAGCTCCTCGCGGAGCTCGATGTAGTTGTAGATCTCACCGTTGAAGGTCAGCAGGTAGCGGCCGTTCGCGTACGGCAGCGGCTCGTGGCTGGACGCCACATCGATGATCGCCAGGCGCTTGTGCGCGAAGACCGCGTCGGCGTACCGGCCGGACGCGTCGCCCACCAGCTCGACCCCTGTCTCGTCGGGGCCGCGGTGGTGCAGGCACTCCAACGCGCCGGCAATGTGGTCGCGGTGCGCGCCGGCGTCACCGCGCGCGCTGAAGAAGGCCAGGAGTCCGCACATGGTCGCCATCTTTTCACGCGCGGCGAACGGCCGTCGCGGCCGTCCGGCGATCCGGACGGCCGCGGCCCGGCGCCGCGACGGCCCGGGCGGGCGCCCCTGCCCGCGGGTTCACGAGGGCCCCGACGCGCAGGTACCGTCGGCACCAGCATCGACGCGAGAGGAACCGCAGCATGACCGAGGAGCGCGCCGCCGGTAAGCCGACGGACGGTACCGAATCACACGATCCGGCCTTCCCTGAGGCGTTTCTGTCCTTCATGCGGCAGGGCTGGCGGGACAGCGAGCTGGCGGTCTCCGCCCTCCCGGCGTCGGCCAACCACGCCGCGCGCCGAGCCGCCCTCTCCGCGGCCTTCCCCGGCGAGACCCTGGTGGTCCCCACCGGGAACGAGAAGGTACGCGCCAACGACACGGCCTACCCGTTCCGCCCGGGCAGCGACTTCGCCTACCTGACCGGCGATCTCGAACCGGACAGTGTGCTGGTGATGCGGCCGAACGGCTCGGGGCACGACGCGACGCTGTACATGCGCCCCCGCTCGTCCCGGCAGAACGACGAGTTCTTCCGCAGCCGTCACGGTGAGCTGTGGGTGGGCCGCCGGCCGACGCTGGCGGAGAAGTCGACCGAGCTGGGTCTGCCGACCGCCGACCTCGCCGAGCTCGACGTGACCCTCGCCGACCTGGCGCCCCGGCGTACCCGGGTGCTGCGCGGCTTCGACCCCCGGGTCGACGCGGCCGTGCGCCCCTACGACGGCCCGCGCGCCGACGGTCAGCCGGCCCGCGACCGCGAGCTGGCGATCGCGATCTCCGAGCTGAAGCTGGTCAAGGACGAGTGGGAGATCGCCCAGCTCCAGGAGGCGATCGACGCCACCGTACGGGGCTTCGAGGACGTCGCGCGGGTGCTCCCGGCCGACCGGGGGGTCTCCGAGCGGCTGCTGGAGGGTGTCTTCGCGCTGCGCGCCCGGCACGACGGCAACGACGTCGGCTACGGCTCGATCGTCGGCGCCGGGGAGCACGCCACGACCCTGCACTGGGTGCACAACCACGGCACCACCCGCCCGGGTGACCTGCTGCTGATGGACATGGGCGTGGAGAACCGCAACCTCTACACCGCCGACGTCACCCGGGTGCTCCCGGTCAACGGCCGGTTCACGGCGCTGCAGCGCCAGGTCTACGACATCGTCCACGCCTCGCAGCAGGCCGGCATCGACTTCATCAAGCCGGGGGTTGAGTTCCGCGAGGTCCACCGGACGTGCATGCGGGTGCTCGCCGAGGGCCTGGCCGACCTGGGCCTGCTGCCGGTGAGCGTGGACGAGGCGATGGACGAGAACTCGACGGTCTACCGGCGCTGGACGCTGCACGGCTTCGGGCACATGCTCGGCATCGACGTGCACGACTGCTCCAACGCCTCGAAGGAGAAGTACCGCGAGGGCACGCTCGACGAGGGCTACGTGCTCACCGTGGAGCCGGGGCTCTACTTCCAGCCCGAGGACGAGCTGGTCCCCGAGGAGCTGCGCGGCATCGGCATCCGCATCGAGGACGACGTACTGGTCACGGCGTCCGGCGCGGTGAACCTGTCGGCGGGCCTGCCCCGGGCGGCCGACGAGGTGGAGACCTGGCTGGCCGAGCAGCGGGAGGCGGGTCCGCGCCTGCCGAGCTGACCCCGCACCTACGACCACAGCGGGCCCCCCGCCGACGTCTGCGACGCATCTCGTCGTTACGACGCCGGCGGTGGGGCCCGTTGGCGTAGTGGCCTGATCCCGCCCCTTCCACGCCCGACCTGCCCGGCCGGCGGTCCGCTCGACCCGCGAGATGCCATCTGCCCGGCACTACGACGAGCGTGCCCGACCATCACCCTTGCCCCTCCGGGGTATCCGCCACGAGCTTTCCGCCACCGGCCACGCCCTGGCGGCATCCAGGAGCTTTTCGCTACCGGCGCGTTCCGAGCACCAGTCATGCCGAGCAGGGCTTGGACGTCCCGACTGGTGCCGTCCGCGCTGCGCATACCGAATGTGGGCTTATCTCAGGTTCGCCCGCATCGTGAACAACTCTCCCATACGGTCTTATTCAGCAGCTACAACCGATTTGTAGCGAAGGCCGCCTCGCCATGGCGAAGCGACCTTGTCTGGGTACAAGGAGAGGGCAGAGAGCTCCGATGTCCAACCACCTTCGCAAGAACGATGACGCGACCGGCGAGAAGAACTCGCCGTTCCGCCGGCGCCGGCTCTGGCTCGTCACAGGCGTTGCGGGCCTCGCGGGAGCGGTCGGCCTCACCGGCGTCGCGTACGCCACCACCGGGGTGACCGGCGCGCACCGACTGGCCGACGTCAAGTGGTCGACGTCCCAGCTGAGCGACGACGGCCAGGACAAGGCCAAGGACGACAAGGACAAGGACGACAAGGGCAGGGACAAGGACGACCGCGACGAGGTACGGGAGGTGAAGTGCGACGACGATGACCTCATCGAGGCCCTCGACCTCGCCAACCGTGACGACGGCGGGACGCTGAAGCTGGCCAAGGACTGCACCTACGAACTCGACAAGAACGACAAGAAGTCCGAGGCGGGCCTGCCGACGATCAAGCAGGACATCACCATCGAGGGCAACGGCTCGACGATCAAGCGGGAGGCCGAGGAAGGCTTCCGGATCTTCCGGGTCGCCGACGGCGGCAACCTGACCCTGAAGGACGTCACGGTCCGCAACGGCGCCGCCGGCGAAGACCGCAAGGACGACAAGGACAAGGACAAGCACGACAAGGACAAGGAGCCGCCGAAGAAGTGGGTTCCCGGCGACCAGTCCGGGAACTGGGGTGGGGCTCCGGCCGCGCCCGCCGCTCCCGCCGCGGCTCCGGCCAAGGCTGCCGCTCCGGCCCAGGCCGCGGCTCCGGCGGCCGCTCCGGCCAAGGCTGCCGCACCGGCCAAGGCTGCCGCTCCGGCTGCGGTCGAGGCCGCGGCACCGGCCGCCGCACCGGCCAAGGCTGCCGTTCCGGCCCAGGCCGCGGCACCGGCCGCCGCACCCGCCAAGGCTGCCGCTCCGGCTGCGGTCGAGGCCGCGGTCGAGGCTGCGGCACCGGCTGCGGCCGTCAAGGCGCCCGCCGCTCCCGCTCCCGCTGCGGCTCCGGCCGAGGTTGCGGCTCCGGCCGCGGTCGAGGCTGCGGCTCCGGCCGCGGTCGAGGCTGCGGCACCGGCTGCGGCCGTGAAGGCGCCCGCCGCTCCCGCTGCGGCTCCGGCCGAGGCTGCGGCTCCGGCCGAGGCTGCGGCTCCGGCCGAGGCTGCGGCTCCGGCCGAGGCTGCGGCTCCGGCCGCCACGTCCACCAAGCCGGCCGAGGACAAGAAGGAGTGGGACGGCAAGGACAAGAAGGAGTGGGAGGGCAAGGACAAGCACGACGAGGACAAGGACAAGCACGACGAGGACGGCAAGGAGCACGAGGGCGACGGCGGTGGCCTGCTGGTCGAACGCGGTGGCGAGGCCCACCTGGTGAACGCCAAGTTCGTCCTCAACAGCGCCAAGAACAACGGCGGCGCCATCGCCAACTTCGGCCGGGTCAAGGCCGAGGGCAGCACCTTCGACAACAACCACGCCGGAGAGGACGGCGGCGCCATCTTCAACGCCGGAGTTCTCGACGTCAAGGGCTCCGGCGACGGCAAGGGCCCCGAGTCCCGCATCAGCAACAACACCGCGGGCAAGGACGGCGGCGGTATCGCCAACGGCCACAGCGACAAGAAGAAGGACGAGCACGACAAGAAGAAGGACGAGCACGACAGCACGAACCTCACCAGTGGCGGCTGGCACGGCGAGGAGTCCGGCAAGGACAAGCACGACGAGGACCGCAAGGACAACAAGGCCGGCACCGTCACGATCGAGAAGACCCTGATCGAGGGCAACACCGCCAAGAAGAACGGCGGCGGCCTGTCCAGCAACGACGGCTTCGTCGAGGTCCGCTGGACGTTCATCAAGAACAACACCGCCGGCGAGAACGGTGGTGGCATCGCCGCCGTCGACACCGTCCTGACGGTCAAGAACAGCGTCGTCGAGAAGAACAAGGCCCACAAGGACGGCGGCGGCATCTACAACGTCAGCAGCGACGACGACAAGAAGCGCAACTCCTGGAACGGCAAGGACGAGGACAAGAACAGGGACGAGGAGAATCGCGCCTCCGCCACCGTCACCGACAGTGAGATCTTCGAGAACAGCGCGGGCCGCTTCGGTGGAGGCATCTTCAACGGCAAGCCGTTCGAGGACAAGGACAACAAGGACTGGCAGAACGGCGCCAGCATGGCCGGCCCGACCTCTTGGGAGGGCTCTTGGTGGAAGGACAAGGACCACGAGGACGGCGAGGACCACAAGGACCTCGGCGCCACCCTGGTCCTGCGCGACACCAAGATCAAGGAGAACTTCGCCGGCAAGAACGGCGGCGGCATCTACAACAACGAAGGCAAGGTGACCCTGACCAACACCAAGGTCACCAAGAACAAGGCCGACAACGGCAACGACAAGGATGACAAGCACCACAAGGGGATCGCCGGCGGCATCTTCAACGAAGATGGAAAGGTCAAGCTCGACGACGACTCGACCATCTCCGACAACGACCCCACCAACTGCGCCAACACCGTCGAAGACTGCTTCGACTGAGCAACACGACAGCGAGACAGCGACGGAGAAGTTCGGCCCCCTGCCACCGGAGGTGGCGGGGGGCCGACCCGTGCGAACCAGGGCGTGTGTCAAAGTCGTCGGGCGAGCCGAGGCGGAGTCCAGGCGGCGATCCGGCAAGGCGGGGATTCGTTCGGATACCGGTGTTGTATCCGGACGAAGCGCCGAGGCCGCCGGTCGTCGTCTGGGCCCGCCGCAGGCCGGCCAGGGACTTCGACACCGGCCCTATCGCTGCACGAAGACCGTCACGCTGCGAGCCGGCACGGTGAACGTGCCGCTCGCCCGATCGAACGATGCGGTCCGCAGCGCCGGGTCCGCCGAGGCGCGCAGCACGGGGTGCAGTGACACGTCCGC
Organism: Micromonospora musae; assembly: GCF_003626635.1. GTDB lineage: Bacteria > Actinomycetota > Actinomycetes > Mycobacteriales > Micromonosporaceae > Micromonospora > Micromonospora musae. The sequence goes on from NZ_RAZT01000003.1 coordinate 102,276, forward strand.
ACCCCGCAGTCCGGGCAACCGTTGCGTCGCGGTCTGCGGGGTGGCGTTGAAGACCACGGTCACCGACGACCAACGCGAATCCAGCCCCCGGCCGTCCAGCATCATGGTGAGCACGCCGGGCGTCTCCGCGGCGCCGGAGAGCGGGAACGCCACCCGCCGCTGGACCTGCTCCGCAGTGGCGAGCCCGAAGACCGGCGACGAGGCTCGGATCCGGAGCAGCTCGGCGTAGCGGGCGTCGGTGGCGCCGATCGCCGCGCAGTCCGGCACCAGCGCCGGATCGGCCAGGAGCGGTCGGGCGTACGACCACTTGTCCTGGTTGTCCGCCGCCGGCGGCAGGCCGGCACCGAACCCGTTGCCCTGGGCGCAGTCCCAGCGGATCTGGTTGAACCAGTCACCCGAGTCGTACGAGTTGCGGTCCAGCGACTTCGAGCGCAGCCGCTCGGAGCCCGCGGTGACGAACCCGGTGCCCTGGCTGAACACCACCGTGCTCAACGCCAGCACCTGCATCCGGGACCGGTCCGCGGCCGAGGTGCCCTGCGGCAGCTTGTACGCCAGCGCGTCGTACAGGATCTCGTTGTCGTGCGCGTCGACGTAGGTGACCGCCTCCCCGGGTGCCGCCGTGTAGCCGGCCGGCGCACCGTTGTAGTCGACCTCGGCGCCGGTGACCCGCTCCCCCGCCGAGTCGGTGAACCGGTAACCACGCAGGTTCCCCGTCAGCCCCACCTTGATCAGGTCGTGCTGGTGCAGCAGCCGGGCGCGCTGCTCGTCCGGGCTGCCGTTGACCGGGTCGCCGTTGGGGTCGGTGAAGAGGCCGGACGCGAAGCCCTGCGACCGTGGGTTGGCGTCGAACGGGCCGCCGCCGCGCACCGCGTCCCGGAGCCGGTCGTTGAAGGTGCCGACCCCGGTGCCGGCCATGTTCGCCTGGGTGGCCTGGACGAAACGGGCGTCGTCCGCGACCTCGCCGAAGTTCCACCCCTCGCCGTAGAGCAGGACGGACTTGCCGTCCACCCCGTCGCGGGCCGGGGTCAGCCGGTCCAGCGCCGCCCGTACGGCCAGGATGTTCGCCTTCGGGTGGTGGCCCATCAGGTCGAAGCGGAAGCCGTCCACCTTGTACGCCTTCGCCCAGGTGACCACCGAGTCCACCACCAGCTTGCCCATCATCGCGTGCTCCGGGGCGGTGTTGGCGCAGCAGGTGGAGGTGGCGATCGTGCCGTCGTCGAGCAAGCGGTGGTAGTAGCCGGGCACGATCTGGTCGAGCACCGACTTCGGGTCCACGCCGGCGGCCGAGGTGTGGTTGTAGACCACGTCCAGCACCAGCCGCAGGCCTGCGCCGTTGACGCCGGCGACCATCCGGCGGAACTCGGTGGTCCGCGCCGCTCCGGCCGGGTCGACGGCGTAGCCGCCCTCCGGGACCGTGTAGTGCAGCGGGTCGTACCCCCAGTTGTAGCCGTCGGAGCCGGCCACCGCCGCGACGCAGCGCTGCTGCTCCTCCGAGTCCGGTGGCAGCGCCGCCAGGTCGCAGGGGGGCTGCGCCTGGTCGGCGCGGCGCTCGGGGATGGTGGCGAAGTCGAACGCCGGGAGCAGGTGCAGGTGGGTCACCCCGGCGTCGCCGAGGGCCCGCAGGTGCGTCATTCCGCTGCTCGACGGTTCGGTGAAGGCGAGGAAGGTGCCCCGCCGCTCGGCCGGCACGGTCGGGTCGGCCACCGAGAAGTCCCGCACCGACAGCTCGGAGATCTGCGCCCGGCTCGGCGGCACGGCCGCCGGCTTGCGCAGCCCGGACCAGCCGGGCGGGGCGAGCGCCGGATCGGCGAGGTCCACGAGCTGGCTGTGCGTGGAGTCCGGCGCCAGCGCCACCGAGTACGGGTCGGTGACCGAGGCGGTGACCATCTGCTGGGTCGCCGGCTGCCAGGCCTGCACCTGGTAGCGGTAGAACTCCCCGGTCCACTCCCGAGCGCCGCGCACGGACCAGACGCCGGTGCGGTCGTCCCGCTTCATCGCCACCGTTCGCGGCTGGGCCGTGGGCGTCTCGAAGAGCTGCAACGCCACCGTCCGGGCGGTCGGGGCCCAGACCGAGAGGGTCGGTGTCCGGCCGGCGTACGTCGGACCGAGGCGCGCCTCGGTGGCCGGCGCGTACACGTCGTCGAGCACGCCGGGGAGCTGCACGCCGGTGGCCGAGAGCAGCCGCCCTTCGGCGTCCCGCTCGGTGACCAGCAGCTGGCCGCGCAGCGCGGCCGGCACCTTTGCCAGGTCCTTGCGGTCGAGGGCGAAGCTCCGGTACGCCCACAAATGCGGGAACGCCGCCCGCTGGGCCTCGGTCAGCCCGTTGCGCCGCGCGTCGAGTGGCAGCGTCGTGTACGTCCCGACCAGCTCGCCGTCGACCACCCGCACGCCGCCGGCCGGGGCGGCCACCAGGGCGTACCGCTTGCCGTCGGTGGGCCCGGTCTGCCAGGCGACGGTGGACCTGTCGATCCAGTGCGCCCGCTGCTTGGTGACGTCCAACTCCCCGCCGCCGGCGGTGGAGGTCGGCGGCAGCAGCCGGCCCGGAACGGCGGCGAGCAGCCAGAACTCCCGTCCGGCACCGGTGAGGTCGAGCCGCTGGTCGTCGGGGAGGTCCTTCTCGTCTCCCTTGTGGAGGATGTAGTTGAGTCCGGTCGCACCGGCCGCGAGCGGTACCCGGAAGAGCGCGCCGAAGGCGTCGAAGCCGGTCGGCTCCATCGGGTCGGACCACTCGGTCGGGTGCGCCGCGCCGTCCCAGAGGTGCAGCCCCCAGCCGTCGTAGTTGCCGTCGGCCCGCCGGTAGTGGATGACCGCGGTGCCCTCCTCCACCGGTGGATCGGGTTCACCGGTGGCGGCCTGCCGCGTCGGGTAGATCGCCGGATCGCCCTGCTTGACCCAGATCTCGCCGGTCCGGGTCACGTCGATGGTCCGGTCCTGGGCGACGTCCTTGTTGCCGTCCTCGTCGACCACGAGGAAGCCGACCGACCTCGCGCCCGGCTTGAGCTTCACCCAGGCGAAGCGTCCGTAGGAGTCCTCGCCGGCGAACGGCTGCCCCTGCGGCCACTCGGTGACGTACGCCGGGTCGATGTCGCCCCAGGCGTGGAGACGCCAGTCGTCGTACCCGCCGGCGGGGCGCTGGTAGTGCACCACCGCCCAGTCCCGCGAGGCGTCCTGCGCCGGGGTGCCCACGGCGGCGGTGGACCGGGCCGTGGCGGTGCGGCCCCGCCCGTCGCGGACCACCGCCTTGTACTCGAGCCGCGTTCCACCGGCCAGCCCGGTCAGATCGTGGTGGACGGTGTACGGCGCCCGCCGGGCGGTGCCGAGCAGCGTCCACTTTCCGTCGCCCACCCGGGCGGCGATCGTGACGGTGGCCAGCGGGTCGCCGGTGACCTGGGCGGTGACGGCGGCCCGGGTGGCGACCGCCTCGTCCGGCGCGGGCGTGGTGATGGTGACCGACGGCGCACGGCCGGGCTGCGGGATCGGCGTACCGGCTCGGTGCACCACCGCGGCGAGCGGCGGAACGGTCACGGTCAGCCTGCCGTCCGCGCCCGCCGTGGCCGTGCCGGAGGCGCCGTAGACGCCGGTGAAGGTGGCGCCGGCCGACCAGGTGTCCAGGGTGACAGTCTGCGCGGTGTCCGCGTTGTTCACCGCCACCACGTACTCGATGCGCTCGCTCGGGGCGATCCGGGAGAACGCGAGGACGCCGGGTCCGTCGGCCGCGTACCGGGTGACCTGGACGCCGTCGCGCAGGGCCGGATGCGTGCGGCGCAGCGCGCCCAGCTCGGCGATGGTCCGGTAGAGCGGGTGGTTCGGCTCGTACTGGTCGTCGGCGTGGGTGCGGTCGGTGCCGAGCAGGTCGTCGTCGAGGTAGTCGGCCGTCGCCGAGGCGAACATGTCCTGGCGGGCGTCCTTGTCCCCGCCCGGTCCGGTGAAGCCCTGCTCGTCGCCGGAGTAGACGACCGGTTGGCCGCGGGTGAGGAACATCAGCTGGTGGGCGAGCTGGTCGCGGCCCAGGTGGGTGGCGGGGTCGGTGCCACCGGCGGCGATGAAGGAGCCGATCCGACCCATGTCGTGGTTGCCGAGGAAGGTGGTCAGCCGGTTGGCGTCGGTGTCCCGGGCGGCATAGAGGTCGTCGCGGGCGTACACGTCGGCGAGCGCCTTCGCGGAGCCGGCGCCGGCGGTGTAGCCGCGGGCCGCCTCCTGGAAGGCGAAGTCGAGGGTGGCCGGCAGGCCGCCGCGCCGCACGTACTCCGAGGTGATCTCCGGGTCGGCGCTGTACACCTCGCCGAACATGAAGAAGTCCTTCTTGCCGGCGCGTTCGGCGGCCCGCTCGACGCCCTGGCTGAACTGCGGCCAGAAGTCCAGGTTGACGTGCTTGACGGTGTCGAGCCGGAAGCCGTCCACACCGGTCTTGCCGATCCAGTCGCCGTAGACCTTCGTGAGGCCCTGCACCACCTCGGGGCGCTCGGTCCAGAGGTCGTCGAGGCCGAAGAAGTCGCCGTACTCACTGTTCTCGCCGGTGAAGGTGGAGTCACCCCGGTTGTGGTACATGGTGGTGTCGTTCAGCCACGCCGGCACCTTCGCCGCCGCGTCCGCCGGAGTGGCGAAGGTCGGGGTGTACGGGAAGGAGCTCTGGTCGACCGGGGGGAAGTCCCGGCTCCCGTCGGCGTGGTTGTGGTCCTCGAAGGCGCGGCCCTGCGCGTCGGCGTACGGGGAGGTCGCCTTGTCGACGTAGGCGTACCGATCCTCCGCGTACTTGATCACGTCGGCGGTGTGGTTGACGATGACGTCGAGGTAGATCTTGATACCGCGCTGGTGCGCGAGGCGGACCAGCGTCCTCAGCTCCTCGTCGGTGCCGAAGTGCGGGTCGACCTGGGTGAAGTCGGTGATCCAGTAGCCGTGGTAGCCGGCAGAGACGTCGGCTCCGCTGCCCTGCACCGGACGGTTCTTGAAGACCGGGGCGAGCCAGATCGCCGTGGTGCCCAGCCCCTGGATGTAGTCGAGCTTCCGCAGCACGCCCTTGAGGTCACCGCCGTGGTAGAAGCCCTTGTCCTTCGGGTCGTACCCGGTGCGCAGCCGGTCGCCCGTCAGCCCGCCCTGGTCGTTGCGCGGGTCGCCGTTGGCGAACCGGTCCGGCAGCACGAAGTAGAACTGCTCGGCGCGGGCGTCGTCGGCCCCGGCGGCGAGGAGGGCCTCGGCGGAGGGCTCGCCGCGCCACTGCACCGCTCCGGCGGCGGTCTCGTCGACGCGGGTCGCCCCGGCGGCGAGGGTCGGCCCGAGCTGGCGGACGACCACCGGCGTACCGACGAGGGTGAGGGCGAGCAGGGCGACGAGGGCGAGCAGGGCCCTGCGTGGTGGTGGCGGGGATTCCATCGACGGCCTTCCTCTGGTCGTGGATTGGCCCGCACGCTAGCCCCCACCGAAAGGCATTGCAAGACCTTGCAAGAACCGCCGGAACATGGCAGCAGCCTTGCGTAAGGACGGCGAAAGGGGCCGGCGGCGCATGCCACCGACCCCTTCCGGCAAGCGGGATCAGAGACCGCCGCAGGTGACGCCGTTGACGGCGCACTCGGCGGGACGGGTCTCCGCCCGCTCCACATGGAACATGAGGCGCGCCGACTGGCCCGGCGCGAGATCCGCCCCGCCGCTGTACGTGTAGATGTCGTCGTTCTCGCGCAGTCTCCCCTGTGGAGCGTTCACCACCCAGGCGGTGGTCACCCGACCACCGGAGAAGCCCAGCCGGACCTGCCACTCCTGACCCGCCCCGGACTCGTTGCTGACCTGCACCTCGGCGATGAAGCCGCCGCTGAAGGTGCTGGTGACCCGGTACCGGCCGGTCAGCTCGGGCTGGGCCGGAGGCGCCGGCGGGGCCGGCGGCGCGGTGGAGACCCGCGGACTCGCGGGAACCGACGGCGAGCCGGGGAGCACCGACGACGGGCTCGGCGGGGACGCCGGCGCGGACGGGGTCGACGAGAGCGTCGGCGACGACGAAGGCGACGACGAAGGCGAACGCGTGCCGCCGGTCGAGTCGGCAGAGGCCGAACCGGTCGGCGACGCGGAGAGCCAGGGCGGCGTCGGCATCGGCGCGCCGACCTCCAGCCCCCGCGGCACCTCCGCGTCCGAACGGCCCCGGTAGGTGCCGAGCACTATGACCAGCAGCACCACCATGACCACCACCCCGGCGAAGACCACGATCCAGGGCGAGGACGCCACGGCCCTGCCATGTCTGTGTCGTGCGCCCTGACCCGTGCCGGACATGTCTCTCCCTCTGGTGGTCGCCCGGGGGAGCGTAACGGGTCAGTCGAGGGCGCAGTCGCCGCCGTTCACCCTGCAACCGCTGAGCTGGTCGTCGCGGTCGTCCCGGCTGAACCGCAGGCCCAACTCGACGCTGCGCCCCTGCGCGAGCGGCCCGACGCCACGCAGCACGTACCGTCCGTCACCCCGGGGCACCACCCAGACCGGCGCGCCGACGACCCGCAGGTTCCGGACCCGGCCGGTGAAGGTCAGCTCGACCCGCCACGGCTCGGCCCGGCCGGTGCCGTTGCGCAGCACCAACTCCGCGGCGACGTCGTCGCGATCGGCGTCCCGCACCCGGTAGGTGGCGGTCAACGCCCCGCCGTCGACCGACTCCGGTTGGTTCGACCGCGGCGCGGACGAAGTTCGGGACGGCGACGTGACCGTGGCCGGGGGACGCTCACTCCGGGACGGACGCACGTCGCTGCGGGAGCGGCTCGCCTTCGGCGTGGGCGAGACCGAGGCGGAGGGGGCTGTCGCAGCCGGGGAGACCGGTGGCACCAGCGGAGGCACCGAGGCCGCGGCCGGTTCCGGCTCACGGACCCGGAAGGAGAGGGACGCGACGAGCAGGAGGACCGCCAACGTGAGCACGCCGAGCAGCACGACGACCCACGGCACCGATGCCACCAGCTTGGGCGCGTTCCCTGGTTCCGGCGCGCCGGCAGGCCGCACAGGCATGTGTCCCCTCCCCTGAACCGACCCGCCAGCGTAGTCAGCCTCAGAGGGGAGGGGAACGGCAGCTCGGTGCGAGCGACCAACCGTCCGGACGGCGGATGCGCTCCGGTCAGCCGGTGCGCACGACGGTACAGATGAGCGGGCCGCTGTCGGTGCCGCGCAGCAGGTAGCGGTAGTGCTCGCCCGGCACCCGCGCGCCGGTGCTGTCCAGGAACTCCCACTCCACCGCCACCATGGTGAGCAGCGCGGAGACCGGCTGCACGTCCTCGATGAGCGCGTGCGCGGCGATCAGTTCCCGCTCCTGGTAGTCCGGCGCCGCACCCACGAAGGAGAGCGCCACCGCCGCCAGCGAACTGAAGGAGAAGCTGTACGTGTCGGCGACCACCAGCCCAGGCAGGGCGTAGCAGCCGGCGAGGGCCGGCACGTCGCCGGCGGTCAGCGCCGCGCCGTACCGGTCGAAGAAGTCGCTCAGCGTACCGAGATCGGTGGAGGCTCTCACGGCGGAAGCAGTTGCCCGTCGCCGCAGCCGTCAAACCTCAGCGCGGCGGCACCCGCACCTCGATCTCGGCGCCGAGGCGGGCGGCCCCGGAGAGACCGAGGTCGTCGCCGCTCCAGAACCGGCCCGGGTCGTACCAGTTCGGACGCCGACCCGCCGGCAGCAGACCCATCGCCTCGTAGGTCACCGCCACCACCTCGGCGCAGTACGCCGTCTCCAACGCCCGGTCGGGGACCGTCGCCGGTCGGGGCGTCCTGCCGCCATCGGCGCGCGGCAGCAGGTCACGGCCGGCCCGGGGCAGCTGCGGCAGCCGGCCACGCAGCCACCGCCAGGCCAGCTGCGCGGTCGACGGGAACGGCGTGCCGTCGAGCCGGGCGACCGTACGCAGCACCGCATTCTCCATCTCGGCGTCCGCCGGAGGGTCGAGCTGGCGCAGCCAGGCGCGCTGCCCGTAGCGGTTGGCCCAGACGCGCACCGCCTCGGCCAGGTCGTGCAGCTGCACACCGCGTTGGTGACCGCCGGACCACAGGTCCGGCAGGGACCTGCCCAGCTCCGCGTGCCACATCAGCGGCGGCATGTCGTCCAGCACCACCGCCATGCCGACATGGTTGACCGGGCTGTTGGTGGTGAGCTGGATGGCCCGGTCCGGCACGCTGCGGCCGCGGAAGACCCACAGGTCACCGGTGCGGGTCAGCTCCACCGCCTCGTCGAGGCTGACGCTCATAACCGTCTACCCTAGATCGATGCGGCGACGGATGCGGTGGTGGAAGGTGCTCGGGCTGGCCGGTCTCGCCGGCGTGGCGGCCACCGGGGTGGTGATCGCCCGCGCCGAGCGGCGCCGCCGCGCGTACACGCCGGAGGAGATCCGGGCGCGGCTGCTCGCCCGGCACGCGGACGCCACGGCCCAGGGCGACGAGCTCCGCTGAACGAGCCGGCTCACCCCTCGTCGTGGTGGTTGCCCTCCCAGCGGCCCCCGATCGGCGGGGTGTCCAGCCGCAGGGGGCCTTCGGCGTTGCCGGCGAAGTCGTTGTCCTGAACCCGGCAGTCCACGCAACTACCGTCCGAGGTGATCCAGAGCCCGTACGTCTGGCCCTGCTCGTCGCGGTGGTCCCAGATCCGGTTACCGCGCACCGTGGCCGAGTCGAAGGCGGCGTTGACCGTGATGCCGGCCCGGACGGGCGGCGGCCCCGGCAGCTCGTACCTCGCCCCGGGGGCGGGAACGTCCGCGCTCCAGCCGCTGCTGGCGTCCGGCCGCACCTCGGCGAGGGCGAGCTCCGTGTCGGTGTTGCCCGCCACCACCGCCGTACGGGGGCCGACCCGTACCACCTTTCCCCGGTGACCGTCGGCGGGCCAGCGCGCCGACCGGTCCGTCACGGCCCGCAGGCCGTACCGCACCGCCTCGCCGCTGCCGGAACCGGCCGGGGCGCGCCGCCGGCCGTTGTTGCGGATGCGGTTGTTGACGACGACGGCGTCGGCCATCGGACAGTCGATCCGGATCCCGTCGAGGCCGTTGTCCCAGATCTCATTGCTGTCGATGACCACGTGCTCGGCGCGACCCGGGTAGACCCGGCCGAGAGCGTGCTGGTGGTGGCCGTACGCCCCGTTGCCACTGATCCGGTTGCCCCGCACGGTGTACGGACCCGGCGTGTTGCCGATGCTGACCCCGTCGCCGACGTTGCGGTCGATGACGCAGTCGGTCACCAGCCCGCCGCGACCGGCGACCCCGGCGGTGCCGTTGCCGGAGACGTCGAAGCCGGCCTCCAGGTTGCCGGTCAGTGTGCAGGCCGACACGATCAGACCGTCCGCGCCCCAGTCCGAGATGCCGAACCGGTTCGCCTGGCTGTGGCAGCCGATGATGCGAAACCCGCGCGGCGGTGGCCAGTAGTCCTTCTGCAGCTCGAGGAAGATGCCGTTGGTGCCGTTGCCGACGGTGGTGCAGTTGGCGATGGTCAGCCGCTCCACCTCACCCCAGCCCCCGATGCCGACGCCGATTCCGGCGCCGCCGATCTCCTCGCCGTTGTCCAGCCGACCGCAGCCGACCACGACGCAGGCCTCGATGAGGCTGTCCTGGAGGAAGTCGCAGCCGAGGCCGGTCGCTCCGGTGTGGTGGATGTAGAGGTTGCGGAACACTCCCCGCACCACGTACTGGAGGCCGAGCCCCTTGGCGAGGTAGCTGTACTCGGCCATCGCCACGCCGGAGCCGTCGATCTGGAAATCGGCGAAGGTGCAGTCGGCGATGTGCCGGTCCCGACCCGCGCCGTGCTGGACCGTGGTCCAGTACGCCAGCGGCGTCGGATCGGCCCGATTCCCCTCGTTACTGAGTACGAAGCGGGTCGCCGCCGGGCCCGCCCCGATCAGTGACACCCCGCTGCGCCAGATGGTGCCCGCGTCACGAATCGAGTAGATGCCCGGCGGACAGTAGATGACCCGAGGCCGGCCGTCGGAGGCGTACCCGGCGCCGAGGCGGTCGACGAGCGCGGAGAGTGCCGGCTGGTCGTTGGTCACCCCGTCGCCCTGCAAGCCGCACTCCCGCGCGTCGCAGTAAAGCGGTGCGCCGGCGACCGGCGTGGGCCGTAGCGCGACGGTCGGCAACCCGTGCTGCGACACCCGGCGCTCCTTCCGCGGTCGGTCCCGGGAACCACCGCCCGCATTCCCCCTCGCCCCGGCGGAAAACGCCCCGGCGCGGCGCATGGTCAACTCGGGGTCATTGAAGTCGGGGTGTCCAAGGCTTCGGTTACCGCGACTTCAATGCAGCCGGGTCGACCACCTCACTGATCAGCCTCATTCGGCCATATTGTCCGGCTTGATGCACGGTGGTTCAGGATGAGTTATCCGTTATCGGGTGGGCGTCCCGCGTCCCGGGCCACCCCGGCTCTGGAATCACGCCGGGAGCCGGGTCGTTGAAGATGGGGCCGCGCCAGCACCCCGACGCTCGACGGAATGACCAGCCGGCCCGGACCGTTACACCCTCGGGCCGCCGCAGCTCCCACGCCGCGGCAACCCCCGGAAAACCGGGGCCCAGGCGAAATGCCGCACCGGCCCCACCGTTGCACCCCGGACCGCCCGAGCAGGCCCACGCCGCTGGGCACCCCGTCACGACTTCACCAGTGCGACACCCGTGCGACCTCCCGTGCCGCGCGAACATCCTGAACAGAGAGGCACTCATCATGCGTACCGATCTGATCCGCAAGACCGTTCTGACCGCCGCTGGTATCGCCGCCGCCGGCGGCGGCATCGCCGGTCCCGCCATCGCCGCCAACGCCGCCCCCGCCGAGAAGCCCGCGCAGGTCCAGAGCGACCGCAAGGGCCACAGCGAGCGTGAGCTGGACGTGCGCTACGAGGCCCAGCCGAACTTCTTCTACTGCGGCCCCGCCGCCGCCCGCAACGCCCTCTCCGTCCAGGGCAAGGACATCAGCATCGACGCCATGGCCAAGGAGATGGGCACCAACGTGCACGGCACCAACTCGATCTTCGACATCACGCCGGTGCTGAACAAGGAGACCGGCAAGAACGCCTACCACAGCGTCGAGATGTCCAGCCCCACCGCCGACGACAAGCAAACCGATCAGCTCCAGGCTGACATCGTCCGCACCGTCGACGACGGCCGCGCCGTGGTCGCCAACATCTTCGGCACCGCCACCGACACCGACGGCAACGTCCACTCCTACGAGGGCGGGCACTACGTCAGCGTCATCGGCTACCGCGACGGCGGCAAGACCGTCACCATCGCCGACAGCGCCAACCCCAACATGGCCTCCTACCGGATGAGCGTCGAGCACCTCGCCGACTGGATCGCCACCCGCGGCTACTCCACCAACTGACCTGGAGCAGCCACCCCGACCGAAGGGCCGGCCCCATCCGGGGCCGGCCCTTCGCCGTCTCCACACCACCCGCGCCCGGACCCACCGGAGGGGCGCCCAGCCACGATCGGGGCCCGACCCGACAAAGCGGACCGGGACCACCACGATCAGGACCGACACCCGGCGGGCCGACGCAGGCCTCACGCCCACCGCCGAGGGGGCCGGCTGGCCGCACTCGCGGGGGCCGGCTCCGACCGGGGTCAGCCCTCGTCTCAGCGGCCGCCCGCGGAGACCGTCTCGTCGCGCTCCGGCTGCGGCGTACGGTGCGCGCGTCGCCGCAGCCACCAGGTGCTGCCAACCCCGGCCAGCAGCGCCAGGGCGAGCCCGGCCCAGGAGAAGCTCTTGAGCCAGTGCTCGGCGACCCGCCCGAGGTGGAAGAGCAGGTACGTGGTGGCGAAGGCCCAGACCAGGCCGCCGGCCGCGTTCGCGAGCAGGAACCGGCGGTAGGGCACGTGCAGCGCGCCGGCGAGCGGACCGGCGAGGATGCGCAGCAGCGCGACGAACCGGCCGAAGAAGACCGCCCAGACGCCGTGCCGGGCGAAGGTCTGCTCGGCCCGGGCGAGTTGGTCCGGCCCGAGGTGCCGGGGGAAGCGCCGGCCGAGCCGGGCGAGCAACGGTCGACCGCCCCGGCGGCCCACCGTGTAGCCGAGTGAGTCACCGACGATGGCGCCGAGGGCGGCGGCGATAGCCACCCACTCCGGCTCGACGACTCCGGTCGCGGCCAGCAGCGCCGCGCTGAGCAGGGTGATCTCGCCGGGCAGCGGCACGCCCATGCTCTCGACCCCGATGATGCCGGCGACGGTCAGGTAGACCGCCAGCGGTGGCAGCGCCCCGAGCCAATGTTGTACGTCCAGCACGCCAGCCTCCCCGGTTCGGCGCTCGAACGCTACCTGCGCCCGGTAACGACCGGCGAACCGCATCGGGGCGTTTCCCGTCACGCCGTTCGCTGCTCAGGCGCGGGCCAAATCGGCGTTACGCGGACGCCGCAACCCCGTCGCGGCGCGGCCGAACCGACCCCTCGCTACGAGCGTGCCGCCGGGAACGACGTGACCCGCCGGCGGGCGGGTTGCTCCCGGCCACGGCCATGTCGTACACGAGACGCCAAGGCCCACCGGCCACCACGACGCCGTAGCGAGACACCGAGGCCCACCGGCCACCGCGTAGCGAGGCGTGGAGGCTCGTCGGTCAGGCCACCGGCGCGAGGAACTCCAGCCGGTTGCCGTGCGCGTCCTCGGTGTGGAACCGGCGCATCCCGGGCAGTTCGTCGTCGCCCCAGGTCACCGGGGCGCCCGCCGAGGCGAGCCGGGCGGCCAGCTCGTCCAGGTCGGGGCGGATCAGGGCGGGGTGGGCCTTGCGGGCGGGGCGGAAGTCGTCCTGACACCGAGGTGCAGTTCGGCGCCGTACCCGGTGAACCAGCAGCCGCCGCGGGCCGCGAGCACCGGCGGCTTGGCCTTCTCGGTCATGCCGAGCAGGCCGACGTAGTACGCGCGGGAGGCCTCCTCGGAGCCGCGCGGACAGGCGAGCTGAACGTGGTGGATCATTTGGTACCTCCTCGTGCCTCACGGTGGCACGAGGTTGCGTTAATAGCAAGACGGACGTACGGTTTGGTTTGACGTACGGTGCCGGGTAAGTGTCGCCTAACTTCGGCGGCCCCCCTACCGGTGCGACAAACTGCTCAGGACACGGTCGCTGGTGTGAAGGAGTACGACGTGGCGAGCCTCGACACCTTCGGTGCGAAGACCCAGCTACGCGTCGGTGACGCGAGCTACGAGATTTTCAAGATCGACAAGGTGGACGGCCACGACCGGCTGCCGTACAGCTTGAAGATCCTGCTGGAGAACCTGCTGCGGACGGAGGACGGCGCGAACATCACCGCCGACCACATCCGCCAGCTCGGCGCGTGGGAGCCCACGGCCGACCCGAGCGTGGAGATCCAGTTCACCCCCGCGCGGGTGCTCATGCAGGACTTCACCGGGGTGCCCTGCGTGGTCGACCTGGCCACCATGCGCGAGGCCGTGCGGGAGCTCGGCGGCGACCCGACCAAGGTCAACCCGCTCGCCCCGGCCGAGCTGGTCATCGACCACTCCGTCATCGCCGACCTCTTCGGCCGCGAGGACGCCTTCGCGCGCAACGTCGAGCTGGAGTACCAGCGCAACAAGGAGCGCTACCAGTTCCTGCGCTGGGGCCAGACCGCCTTCAACGAGTTCAAGGTCGTCCCGCCGGGCACCGGCATCGTGCACCAGGTCAACATCGAGTACCTGGCCCGCACGATCATGGAGCGCAACGGCCAGGCGTACCCGGACACCGTGGTCGGCACCGACTCGCACACCACGATGGTCAACGGCCTCGGCGTGCTCGGCTGGGGCGTCGGCGGCATCGAGGCCGAGGCCGCCATGCTCGGCCAGCCGGTCAGCATGCTGATCCCGCGGGTCGTCGGCTTCAAGCTCTCCGGCGAGATGCCGGCCGGCACCACCGCCACCGACCTGGTGCTCACCATCACCGAGATGCTGCGCAAGCACGGCGTGGTCGGCAAGTTCGTGGAGTTCTACGGCCCCGGCGTGAGCGCCGTGCCGCTGGCCAACCGTGCCACCATCGGCAACATGTCGCCGGAGTACGGCTCCACCGTGGCGATCTTCCCGATCGACGGTGAGACCATCCGCTACCTCCAGCTGACCGGGCGCAGCGAGGAGCAGGTCGCGCTCGTCGAGGCGTACGCCAAGGAGCAGGGCCTCTGGCACGACCCGGCCGCCGAGCCGGACTACTCCGAGCACCTCGAGCTGGACCTGAGCTCGATCGAGCCGTCGCTGGCCGGCCCGAAGCGTCCGCAGGACCGGGTGCCGCTGGGCAGCGCCAAGACGCTCTTCCGTTCGGCGCTCAAGGACTACGTGGCCGCCGACGAGACCGGTGGCGACCAGGGCCGCGCCGCCGGCGTACCGCAGCAGGAGAAGCCGTTCGGGGTCGTCGGCCACGCCGACGAGGCGAGCGCCGAGTCCTTCCCGGCCAGCGACTCCCCCGCCAACGGCGTCGACGACCCGGCCGACGCCCCGCGCGACCTGGAGACCGCGGCGGTCGGCGCCGGCGGTCGGGCGACCAACCCGATCCGGGTGACCGGCGAGGACGGCACCGAGTTCGAGCTCGACCACGGCGCCGTGGTGATCGCCGCGATCACCTCCTGCACCAACACCTCGAACCCGCAGGTCATGATCGGCGCGGCGCTGCTGGCCCGCAACGCCGTCGAGCGGGGCCTGAACCGCAAGCCGTGGGTCAAGACCACGCTCGCCCCCGGGTCCAAGGTCGTCATGGACTACTACGAGCGCGCGGGTCTCACGCCGTACCTGGAGAAGCTCGGCTTCCACCTGGTCGGCTACGGCTGCACCACCTGCATCGGCAACTCCGGCCCGCTGCCGGAGGAGATCTCCGCCGCGGTGAACGAGGCCGACCTCTCGGTCGTCTCGGTGCTCTCCGGCAACCGGAACTTCGAGGGCCGGATCAACCCCGACGTCAAGATGAACTACCTGGCGTCCCCGCCGCTGGTGGTCGCGTACGCGCTGGCCGGCACGATGGACATCGACCTGGCCAACGAGCCGATCGGCGAGGACAGCGCCGGGCAGCCGGTCTTCCTGCGCGAGCTCTGGCCGAGCACCGCCGAGATCCAGGACGTCATCGCCTCGGCGATCGGCGCCACCGGGTTCAGCTCCGCGTACTCGGACGTCTTCGCCGGCGACGAGCGCTGGCAGTCGCTGCCCACCCCGACCGGTGACACCTTCGCCTGGGCCGGCGACTCCACCTACGTGCGCAAGCCCCCGTACTTCGAGGGCATGCAGCGGGAGCCGAAGGCCGTCAACGACATCGCCGGCGCGCGGGTGCTGGCCAAGCTGGGCGACTCGGTGACCACCGACCACATCTCGCCGGCCGGCTCGATCAAGGCCGACTCCCCCGCCGGTAAGTACCTGGCGGAGCACGGCGTGGCCCGGCACGAGTTCAACTCGTACGGCTCCCGCCGGGGCAACCACGAGGTGATGATCCGCGGCACGTTCGCCAACATCCGGCTGCGCAACCAGCTGGTCCCCGGCGTCGAGGGCGGCTTCACGGTCAACCACCTCACCGGCGAGCAGACCAGCATCTACGACGCCTCCCAGGCCTACCAGGCCGAGGGCGTGCCGCTGGTGGTGCTGGCCGGCAAGGAGTACGGCTCCGGCTCCTCGCGGGACTGGGCGGCGAAGGGCACCATGCTGCTCGGCGTCAAGGCGGTCATCGCCGAGTCGTACGAGCGCATCCACCGCTCGAACCTGATCGGCATGGGCGTGCTGCCGCTGCAGTTCCCGGCCGGTGAGACCGCCGAGTCGCTGGGCCTGACCGGCACGGAGACGTTCGCCATCTCCGGGGTGACCGCGCTGAACGACGGCCCGACGCCGCGTACGGTCAAGGTCACCACCGACAGCGGCATCGAGTTCGACGCCGTCGTCCGGATCGACACCCCCGGTGAGGCGGACTACTACCGGCACGGTGGCATCCTGCAGTACGTACTGCGCCGGATGATCAACAACTGACGCGTCACGGACGAGGGCCCCTTCCCGCATCGGCGGGGAGGGGCCCTCTCGTCGTCGTACACCCGGGTTCCGCGCCCCCTACCGGCGCACGCGCGCCGGCACCAGGGCGCCGGCCCGGTCAGTCGGCCACGCGGCGCGCGTCGCGGGTCTTCATGGCGTGCTCCAGCAGGGTGATGAGCACCTCCTTGCTGGACTCCCGCTGCCGGGCGTCGCATAGCAGCACCGGCACACCCGAGTCCAGGTTCAGCGCCGCCTGCACCTCGTCCAGCCGGTACTGCTTGGCCCCCTCGAAGCAGTTCACCGCCACCACGAAGGGCGTGCCCCGCCCCTCGAAGTAGTCGATGGAGGGGAAGCAGTCGGCCAACCTCCGGGTGTCGGCGAGCACCACCGCACCGATCGCGCCGAGCGCCAGCTCGTCCCAGACGAACCAGAACCGGTCCTGCCCCGGCGTACCGAAGAGGTAGAGCACCAGGTCGTCGCTGATCGTGATGCGACCGAAGTCCATCGCGACGGTGGTGGTGCTCTTGCTCTCCACACCGGAGAGGTCGTCGATGCCGACCCCGGACTCGGTCAGCACCTCCTCCGTACGCAACGGGCGTGTCTCGCTGACCGCGCCGACCATGGTGGTCTTGCCCACCCCGAACCCGCCGGCGACCAGAATCTTGATCGCGGTGGGCAGTGGGGTGGCTCCCGCCGGCCGCTCAGAGGGCCCGTAGTCCATTGATAACCGCCTCGAAAACACTGTTGTCGGGAAGCCCGGCCGAGGTGCGCGGCTCGCGGACCTGGACCAGGTTGCGGGCCACCAGATCACCCAGCAGGACCCGGATGGTGCCCACCGGGAGGTCCAGGTGGGCGGCGATCTCGGCGACGGACTGTATGCGCTGGCAGAGTCCCACGATCGCCACGTGCTCCGGCCCCAGGCCGATCTCCGCGCTCACGTCGGCACGGGTAGCCGTGACCAGCGAGATCAGGTCGAACGTGCCGGTGACCGGGCGGGCCCGGCCGCGCGTGACCGCGTACGGGCGCACGACCGGCCCGGCATGGTCGTCCACCCACTGCTGCTCCGCGGACTCCCCCTGCACGGTCATCGCGGCTACTTCTCGCCGGTCGACTGCTCGGCGGTCCGGGTCGGCGAGGCCACGTGCTTGCCGACCCGGGTGACCAGCATCGCCATCTCGTAGGCGATCAGCCCGACGTCGGCGTCCTCGGTGGCCAGCACCGCGAGACAGGCGTTGCGCCCGGCGGCTGTGACGAAGAGGAACGAGGACTGCATCTCGATGATGGTCTGCTGTACCTGACCACCCCCGAACCGCTTCCCCGCACCCCGGGCCAGGCTCTGGATCCCGGCCGCCATCGCGGCCAGGTGCTCACCGTCGTCCCGGCTGAGCCCCTGTGAGGAGGCCATCAACAGGCCGTCCGTCGAGAGCGCGACCGCATGTTCGGCCTGCTTCACCCGGCCGACCAGGTCATCCAGCAACCACGTCAGGTCGGCACCCGATGCCGTCTTCTGGGCCACTCGTCGTCCTCTTCTCCCACGGCTGATGTAGCCGTCTTCGTCTGGTGCTGACCGTTCCGTCCCGGGCGGACTTCCGCGCCGTCGGCACTGGTCAGGTCGTTTGCTGCTCGTCAGCGTCCGGGCCCGGCTCGGGCTCCGGCGCGTCGTCGTCGCCGAGCAGGCGCGCCGCCTCCGTCCGGCCCCGGCGGGTCCCCTTCTGGTACGAGCTCATCATCCGGCGCACCTGCTCGGGCTGCCGCACCATCTCCTCGTCCTCGTCAGCGACGGTCGCCGCGGGGTCGTCACGCAGCTCCGGCACGATGTTCGCCTGCCGGACGCGCACCGGCAGGCCGGAGTCCGTCTGCGGAGGCTCGGTCCGGGACGGAAGCGGACCACCCTCGGGCCGGGTGGGCGCCGGCGCGTCCGCCGCGGCGCGGGGCACGGCCAGCGGCAGCCCGGTCGGCACCGTCGGCCCCTCCAGCGCCGCTTGCTCCGGCACCCGTCGGGTACGGCTCGGCAGTCCCTCGGCGGTCGCCGGCCCGGACCGGGTCCGGGTGGGCAGCGAGGCTCCGGCGTCGTCGGCCTGACCGGCCGGCTCGGACACCTCCGGCTGCGGGGCGGGCGGTTCGGCGAGCGCGACCGGGGCCGACGGCTGGGCGACGGCCGGGGCGGAGGCCAGCGGCGTCGCGCCGGACGACTCGGCGGGTGCCCCGCCGGTGCGGGCGGCCGGCAGGCCACCGGAGATCTCCGGGTCGTCGCCCGCGTCGGTGACCAGGTCGATCGGGATGAGTACGACGGCGGTCGTGCCGCCGTACGCCGACTCCTTCAGCTGCACCTTGACACCGTGCCGCTCGGTCAACCGGCTCACCACGTAGAGACCGAGCCGGGAGGCGTTCGCGAGGTTCAGTTCGGACTGATCGGTGATCCGGTCGTTGGCCGCCGCCAGGTCCTCCGGCGTCATTCCGAGGCCGCGGTCCTCGATCTCGACGGCGAAGCCGTTCGCCACCATCTGGCCCCGGACCTCGACGGTCGTGTTCGGCGGCGAGAACGACAGTCCGTTCTCGATCAGCTCGGCGAGCAGGTGGATGATGTCACCGACCGCCCGGCCGGCGAGCGACACCCGTCCGATCGGCAGCACGTTGACCCGGGTGTAGTCCTCGACCTCGGCGACCGCGCCGCGGATCACGTCCACCATCGGCACGTTGCGCCGCCAGGCACGACCGGGCGTGGAGCCGGAGAGCACGATCAGGTTCTCGGCGTTACGCCGCATCCGGGTGGCCAGGTGGTCGACCCGGAACAGGTCCTCGAGCTCCTCGGCGTCCTGCTCGCGCCGCTCCATCGCGTCCAGCAGGGTCAGCTGGCGGTGCACCAGGGCCTGCGTACGCCGGGCCAGGCTGAGGAAGACCTCGCGGACGCCGCGGCGCAGCTCGGCCTGCTCGACGGCGGTCCGGATCGCCGTCTCCTGCACGGCGTTGAAGGCCTTACCCACCTGGCCGATTTCGTCGTCGCCGAACTCGAGTGGGGGCGCCTCCTTGGCCACGTCGACCTCTTCGCCGTGGCCGAGCCGCTCCACCACGCTGGGCAGGCGCTCGTTGGCGAGGCGGAAGGCCGCCTCGCGCAGCCGCTCGAGCTGACGCAGCAGGGCGCGCGCCGTGGTGATCGACACGATGATCGAGGCGACGACGGCGATCAGGCCGAGACCCGCGGCGAGCACCAGCCGCACGATGACCCCGATCGCGACCGGCATCGCGCGGGAGACGACGTCCTCGCCGCCGGCGATGATGACGTCGCGCAGGCTCTGCTCGACGGGTGTGACGGCGCCGTCCCACTCGGCGGCCTGCACCGGTGGGCGTCCGGGCACGTCGCGCTCCCGGACGATCTCGTCCTCCAGGGCGCGGAACTTGCGGGACGCGTCGCCCGCGATCACCGCGTCGTAGCGCTCCCGGTCGACGCGGGCCAGGTCGACCGCCGCCTGCGAGACGGTGAACCGCTGCGCGCCGACGAGCTGGGCGAACTGGGCCTGCTCCGCGGCGGTGAGCCGGCCGGCGGCGAGCGCTCCGGTGAGCAGGGCGTCCTCCTGGGACATCAGCTCCCGGGCGCGGTTCAGGTCGATGAGCGCCGCGGTCTCCTGCGCGATCTGCCGATCGTCGAGACCGCCGAGCGCGTCGAAGACGTTGAAGATCGAGTCGATCACGCCGACGTACGACGTCATCGTGGTGGTGCGGTCGATGCTGCGGGCGTCCACGCCGGCCCGGGTCTCGTTCAGCCGGTCCAGGTCGGTGAGGAGGTCGTCGATGCGCAGCTCCAGCTGCGCGCTCGCCGGCACCTCGGTACGCCAGTCCCGTACCGACTCGCGGAACGTCGCCGCGTAGCCGTCGGTGCGTCGCCGCTCCGCGGCCAGCTCCTCGAGCTTCGCCGCGTCCGGGCCGCCCAGGTAGGCCAGGGAGAGCCGGCGCTCCTTCTGCAGCTGCGTCAGCAGCGGGTCGCTCGGCTCGAAGACGCGGGCGTTCAGCGCCTGCACGCCGAGCAGGTTGAACCCGTCCCGGACGGTCACCCACGCGGCGAAGGCCCAGAGCGCAACCAGCGAGACGAGCAGGGCAACGACTTTGGTACGGAGATTCGTACTGCGGGAACCCATCACACCGTCCTGGCCGGATATCTGGTCATGTGCCCGAGCATGGGTATCGGCGCACAAATCGACACCGGCGCACGCTAGCAGTGTCGGGTTCTTCACTCAAGCGGTCCTGATCATGACTGTGCGGACTACGCTCGGCCGCCGGTCAGTCGTCCACATCGGCCGAACGGAGGAGCCACCGGGCCGCCAGCACCGCTGCCTGCACGATCAGGGTCGGCCGGTAGAGATCCTTGTCGTGCCACAACTCCGGGCCGTCCTCATCGACATCCACTGTGGAGAGCCAGGATTCGGCGCGGGCGAGGGCGGCGGCGATCGGTGCGCTCCGGCGTTCCGCGGCGAGCAGCGTCTGCACCGCGTACGCGGTCTCCTCCGCGCTGCCCGCCCACCGACCCCAGGACCCGTCCGCCCGCTGACCGGCCAGCACCCACGCCACCGCCCGGTCGACCGACTGCCGGGCGGCCTCGGTGCCGCCGTACTCGCTCAGCGCCGCCGCCGCACAGGAGGTGGCGTAGTACGGCGAGGCGTGCCACCGGTCCGGCCAGCGGCCGTCCGGCTCCTGCTGGTCGAGCAGCCAACGGGTCAGCCGCCGCACCGCGGACCCCAGCCAGGGCGTGGCCGGGCCGCCGTGGGGCAGCGACTGCCCGAGCGCGTCGAGCACGTGGGCGTTGGTGGTGACCGACGCGCCGTCCTCCCCCGGCCAGGTGCAGAAGTGCTCCCCCGTGTCGTACGGCCGCAGCACCATCGGATCGACCGGGTGGCCGAGCCGGGCGAGCGCGTAGAGGGTCACCGAGGTCGTGTCCGCGTCCGCCGGCAGGCCGGGTCCGGTGGGTGTGCCGGCCGGACCGAGGGCGGCGCGCAGCCCGGCGGTGAGCGCGGCGGGCACCCCGATCGGGACACCGGCCCGGGTCAGCGTGCCGAGTACCCAGGAGCGCTCGAAGACGGTGATCGGGCTGGCGCTGGGCACCGGTCCGCCGTACTGCCGGACCAGGTCCTCCAGGTAGGCCCGGCCCGGCTCCTCGGCGCCGGGCTCCGGGCCGAGCCAGGCGGCGGTCGCCGCCGGAGAGGCCCCCACCGTGCCCGGGCCGACCGGGCCGAACCCGGCGACCCGCCGCGCGGCCGGGCCGACCACCTCCAGCGCGTGCGCGAGCTTCTCCGGCAGCGGCCGGCCGCCCGCGAGCAGCATCCGGACCCCCGCCAGCCGGCGATGGTCCATCCCCTCGGGCAGGGGCAGCCGGGCCGCACGCCAGCGGGTGAGGCCCGGCCGGTCGCGCAGCGCGTCGAGGTTCTCGGCGACGAGTTCGGTCAGGGCGGGCACGATCAGATCGGTAGCCGGCAGGTCGGGCGGTGGGGCGGAGGCCGGGCCGGTGAGCGCAGCGTGCAGCGCCCGGAGTCCCCTGTCGACGGCGTCGTCGATCCGGTCGCGGGTCGCCGGGCCGCCGTCGTCGCGACGCAGGGTCGTCAGCAGCGCCTCAGTGGCGCTGAGCGTCGGCACCAGGGCGTAGCCGTCCGGACCGCCCCAGGCGCCGTCGGGACGCTGCCGACGCAGCAGCCAGTCGATCCGCTCGTCGTGGCCCGCGAGCCAGGGCGCCAGACTGACCAGGCGCCCGGTCTCGTAGACCGACGGTGAGGAGCGTCCGGACGGCGCCGCGAGCATCTCCGCCACCAGATCGGACGCCGGTGACCGCTCCGCCACCGCCGCGCCGGCCTGACCTCCACGCTCGGGTCGGGACAGGTCGTACGAGGGCGCGCTCACCGGCTGCCCCAGAAGTCGGTGGAGCCGTAGAAACCGCTCGTGTAACCGAGCTGTCGGGTCAGGTAGGTCGCCTCCCGGGGGCACCGGTCGGCGAGGTCCGCGAGCGTCTTACGGCAGCTCTGCGTCAACTCGGCTGCCCGCCGCGCCACCTCGGTCGGGTCACCGACCAGGGTGATGGCGTTCAGATCGCCCCACTCCCGGTCCCGCTCGTGGGTGGCCAGGTCGTTGACCAGGCGCAGCACCTGCTGCACCTGGTCGCTGGCGGCGACCAGCTCGGGCAGCCGGCGGTGCACGTCGGCGTCTCCGGTACGGATCCAGTGCGCCACGTTGACCACGGTGCAGGCGAGATTGTCCGCGTTGTCGAGGTACTCCTCGTAGCTCGGCGGCTGCCCGGCCGCCGTCGACTCACGCCAGTCGTACTCGCGCGCCATCGCCGCCAGGGTGCGGTGGACCGCCTCCCGCCACAGCGCGCGGGCCTCGGGATAGCCCGGCGACCGGGTCAACTCGTCGCACAGTTCGGCCAGGAACCGTCCCAGCGGATCCTCGGCGGCCGGGGCGGCGCCGTCGACGACGGCGAGCGTCTCCGCCGTGACCCGGTCGACCTCCTCGCGCGACTTCGCGAGGTAGTCGACCTGGAAGTCGAGCGCGAAGCCCCAGAGCACCATCCGGTTGGCGAACCTCAACTCCTCCACCGTGCACCACGGGGAGCTGAAGGCCATCGCCATCGCGATGCTGCTGTACAGCGCCGGGTCGAACGGCCGCGCGGAGAAGAGCTCGGAGTGCTCGGCGGCCCGCCGTTGGAGGTCACGCTGCCCCTTCGCGGCGAGCGCGCAGATGCGGCCCTGCTCGGCCGCGAGGGACAGGTCGTCGTCAGATCGGTGCATCTCCATCCTCAGGCCGCGTCCGCCGTGCTGGTGAGGGTCAGCTCCACCCGCCTGCGGGGCCGCAGGGCGGCGGCGAGGCGCAGCCCGGGTACGCCGGATCGGCGCAGCCGGAACCGGTAACGGCTCAGCATGGTGGCGAGGATCAGCTGCGCCTCCAGGTAGAAGAGGTACATGCCGAGGCACTGGTGCGGGCCACCCCCGAACGGGAAGTGGGCGTAGCGGTGCCGGGCGCGGATCCGTTCCGGGGTGAACCGGTCGGGGTCGAACTCGTCCGGCCGGTCCCAGAACGCCGTCATCCGCTGGGTGATCAGCGGGCTGGCGACCATCGTTGCGCCGGCCTCCACCTGCACCCCGTCGATGACGTCGTCGGCGACCGCACGCCGCGGGATGATCCAGCCGATCGGATAGAGCCGCAGCAGCTCGTCCAGGACCATCCGCGTGTAGGGCAGCTGGTTGAGGTGCTCCCGCTTGACGGGCCCGTCGCCGACCACCCGCGCGATCTCGTCGTAGAGCCGCTCGGCGACGTCGGGACGGTCGTCGAGGTGCGGCCAGAGCCAGGTGAGCACGTTGATGGTGGTCTCCGTGGTGGCCGCGAACATGGCCACCGTGTCGTTGCGTACCTGCTGCTCGCTGAGCTGCCGACCGTCCTCGGTACGCGCCTGCCAGAGCGTGGAGATGACATCGTCTCCCTCGTCGGCCGTCGCCTTGGACGCGCGCACGATCGGCAGCAGGACGTCGTCCACGACCTTCTTCGCCCGCCGGAACGGCCGGTCGCCCGGCATCGGCAGCGACAGCGGCGCGAACGGCACGACGATGCGGGGAATGACGGCGGTGGCGATGACGTCCTGCGCGTCGACCACCCGCATCGCGTCCGGTACGGAGATCTTCTCGCCGAAGAGCACCTTCATGATGGCTCGACACACGATGCGGGTCTGCTCGACTCCGATGTCGACGGTGCGGCCGTCCCGGGACGGCTCGTCGAGCTCGTCGACGGCCTGCCCGATCGCCTCCGCCATCCCGTCGACCAGCGCCTCGACGCGCTTGGCGGTGAACATCGGCTGGAGCATTCGCCGGCTGGCCGACCAGATCTGCCCCTCGCCGAGGATCCCCTCGCCGAAGAGGCGCTTCACGGGTCGCCAGAACAGCCCGTCGCCGGCCCGCTCGTAGTTCTCCGACCGATCGCGCAGTACGTGTTGCACGTGCCGGGGATCCGTCACCAGGTACGGCCGGAACGAGCCGAGGTTGAGGCGGATCAGCTCACCGCCGGTGCGGTTGCCGACGGTTATCAGCGCACGGGCCGGGTCTCGGAGCAGGCTCGGCACCATCTGGTGCAGCGGCACGGTGCGCGCTCGTCGGACGCGGGACTGCCCGGTATCTGGCGATTGCACCGGCGCCGAACCCCCTTATTGCAACTGTCTGTCGTGGATCGACTATGTGGAGTCAGGACTCAGCGAGCATGCCACCGCACCGTGGAACTTCTCTAGTCGCATCCGGAGAAATTTTCACGCGCCACAGGTGGCACCCACCGGCAAGACCGTGCGACGGCAGTGACGCGTTGCGCGGTTCCCACGGGGCGACGGTCCAGCGGGTACGCGTACCGGCCCGCCGGGAGGCGGCGACGCGTCCGGAGCGCGCCCGGCACGTCGACCGACCACGCCCTCCGGGTCGGCGTGGGACGGTGCGGCACGCCCGGCCCGGGTACGCGCGAGCGCCGCCCTGCCGGACGCGCTCCGGCCCGATCCGCGGCGACGGGGCCGCTCGGCGAGGCTGCCCGCCGGAGACGGCCCGCTCGGACGAAGCAGCCGGCCCGCTCGACGAACCAGCCGGCCCGGGGACGTGGACCGGCCGGAGCGGCGGGCGGTGGGCAGGGCTCGCCGGGCCGGGCCGGGCCGGGCCGGGCCGGGCCGGGCCGGGCCGGGATCAGGCATACCCGGCAGGTCAGCGGCCCTGATCGGCGGGGTAACCCGCGCGGCCCCGGGCACCCTGTGCCAGGCTCATGGTCATGGACGACAAGAACATCCTGAACCGGATCTCCGAGCTGGTCGACGAGGAGCACCAGCTGCGCGCGGCGGCGCAGGCCCACGAGAAGGGCACCGACGAGGAGGCGCAGAACCGGCTCCGCGAGCTGGAGGAGTCCCTCGACCAGTGCTGGGACCTGCTGCGCCGGCGCCGCGCGGCCCGGGCCAACCACGGCGACCCGGACTCCCAGGGCACCCGCCCCAAGCCCGAGGTCGAGCGCTACCTCCAGTGACCCCGACGGGTGGGCCGGGCGGGTCCGCCACCACGGCGCCGGCTGGCGGCCGGCCCCCGGCGACGCCGCGCCCGTGGCGCGACCGCCCGGCCCACCCGGTTCAGCGGAGCCCCGCCTCCCGCAGCAACTCCCCCGTCAGCGCGGTCGGGTCGGCCAGGTCGGCCGGTAGTCCCCGCGCCACGAACCAGGTGCTCACCACCCGGACGTCCCGGGCCAGGAACTCGGGCCCCTGCGGGTTGCCCACCACGTCGACCACCTGAGGCAAGTCGATCATGACGAGCCGGTCGCGGTGCACCAGGAGGTTGTACGGCGACAGGTCGCCGTGTGCATACCCGGCCCGGGCCAGTACGACCAGCGCGTCGACCAGCTGGCCCCAGAGGTCGCGCAGAGCGGCCCGGTCCGGCCGAAGCTGGGCCAGCCGGGGCGCGGCCTGCCCCTCCTCCGGGTCACCGACGAACTCGAGCATCAACTCGGTGCCGCGCACCTGCACCGGGTACGGCACGGCGATCGTGCCGTACTCGGCGCCGATCTCCCAGAGCCGGGCGAGCGCGGCGAACTCGGCCGCCGCCCACTGCCCGGCGATCAACTGTCGGCCGAAGGCGGTCCGACCGGCCATCGCCCGGTTCTCCCGGGACCGGCGGACCCGCCGCCCCTCCAGGTAGCCGGCGTCCCGGTGGAAGAGCCGGTGCTCGGCGTCCCGGTAGCGCTTGGCGGCCAGCAGGCAGGCCCGGTCGGTGCCGGGGACCGCCCGGCGGACGAGGTGTACGTCCGCCTCCTTGCCGGTCTTGAGCACACCGAGTTCGGTGTCCTTCGCCGCCAGCTCGGTGACGAGCCAGTCGGGGTGTGGCTGCGGCCCGTGCACGGCGTCGTCCCAGGACGACCAGCGCTGGTCGGTCTCCGGATCGGAGTGGTCGACCGGGTCGATGGCGGCCGGCTCGGCGTGCCGGCCGCGCTTCAGGAACTGTGGTTCGTCGTCGTCGAAGCGGCGTCGGCCGCCCGCCCGGCGCTCCTGCGCCGGGAAGTCATGATCGCGCACTGCGGTGCTCGTCCCTTGTTCGAGGTGAATGAAGGCCGGTGGGAACGACCTGCGAAGACGGCCATGACCGACCCCCTCTCCTCGACCGGGCCAACGCCCGGGGTGCACCATGCGCGGATCATGCTGGCTGCCCGCCGAGCGACCGTCAACCGAAATACGGCCCGTCGGCCGGCGCGCCCTTTGGCCGGCCGACCCAGGTGCGAGCAGACGGTCACCTTCGCGCCGTCGGCCGGGCCGGAGCAGGGCCACGGCGGCGGATCCGGCGGGCACGCCGAAACAACGGGGCGGCCGAACCTCAGCCGGCCGGCAGCGTGGCCGGGGCTCAGCCGGCGAGCACCGCGGCGACCGCGGCGATCAGGCCGTCTGCCGTACGGGTCGGCCGGAACCTGCCGTCGGACCAGGTACGCCCCCGGTGCAGCCAGACGCTGGGCAGGCCGACCGCCGCCGCGCCGCCGATGTCCGCCTCCGGGCCGTCGCCGACGACCCACGCGCCCCGCAGCGGCATCCGTACCCGCTGGGCGGCGAGCGCGAAGATTCTCGGGTTGGGCTTGCTGACGCCCGCCTCCTCGGAGATCACCCAGTCGGCGACGTACCGGTCCAGCCCGGTCTCACGGATCTTGGCCTCCTGCTGCCGGACGGCGCCGTTGGCGACCACCACGGGCACCCAGCCGGCCTGGTCGGCGATCCGCAGCGCGCAGGCGATCAGCGGGTCCAGCCGGGTGTGCGCCACCAGCCCGTCGTGCAGCTCCTCGACCAGGTCGATCGAGGGCACGCGCAGGTCGTACCGGTCCCGGATCGCGTCGGCCACGTCCCAGCGGTCGGTCAGCCCGTCGGCGTCGATGGAGAGCAACCACTCGATGTCGGCCGCGGGCGCGCCGATGCCGTCAAGGAAGCCCTGCCCCCAGGCACGGAACGGCCCGGCCCGGTCGAGCAGGGTGTTGTCCAGGTCCATGAGGAGCAGTGGCACTCGGGCACCTTACGGTAATCAGCGCACCCAGCGACAGATCCGTTACGTGAACTCCTCAACCCAACAGGAACAGCCGGGCGGAGCCCTGATCGGGCAGCCGGTCGACGAGCATCGAGTGCGCCGCCCGGGTGGCCGCCAGCTGAGCCGGGCGCAGCGTCACGACCAGCACCTCCTCGCCGGTGTCGGCGGCCCGGGCCAACGTACGCCCCTCCGGATCGTAGACGGCCGCTCCGCCGTTGAAGTGCCACGGGTCGGCGCCCCCGACGGAGTTGGCGAAGACGACGTACATGGTGTTGTCCAGCGCGCGGGCCGGATAGTAGAGGTCGCGGCGGTGCTCGGAGCCGGTGAGGTAGCCGCTCGGGCAGAGGTAGCCGTGCGCGCCGTCGAGGGCGGCGGCCCGCCCGTGCTCCGGGAAACAGCCGTCGTAGCAGATGCCCAGCCCGAACCGCCAGTCGCCGACGGAGAGGGTGGCGCCCTGCGTACCGGGCACGAAGAGTTCGCGTTCCCCGCCCCAGAGCTGCTGCTTGTCGTACCCGGCCCGGACCGCGCCGGCGCGGTCGACGACCAGTGAGGAGATGGTCCGCCGCCCGTCGGGATGGCGTACCGCGGCGCCGATCACCACGGTCACGCCGCCGGCCGCCGCCGCTTCGCTCAACGCCGTGAGTCGCGGATCGTCGACGGTACGGTCGCCGGCCGCGGCCACGTCGGTGCCGACTGGGTCGGCGGCGAGGGTCGGTGGGTGGTATGCGGGCAGGAAGAGCTCCGGCAGGACGACGATCCGGGCACCGGCGTCGGCGGCCCGGGCGACCAGGCGGGCGGCGGTGCCCGCGTTGCCGGCGACGTCTCCGGGGACCGGCTCGGCCTGCACGGCGGCGACGGTCAGCGGGGCGGAGGGCAGGGGGGCGAGGGGTGGCATCACGGGGGCGATGCTAGACGGGCGGGCCGACGGCCACGGCCCCCAATCCCAAGCCGTACGTACGGTTTGCGTGACGTCCCGTCACCTGGGACGATCGACGCGTGCCCAGAGTAAGCCAGGACCAGCTCGATGCGCGCCGCCAGGAGATCCTCGCCGCCTCGCGGGCGTGTTTCGCGCGGCACGGATACGAGGGCGCGACCGTGCGCCGCCTCGAAGAGGCCACCGGGCTGTCCCGGGGCGCCATCTTCCACCACTTCCGTGACAAGGACTCGCTCTTCCTCGCCGTCGCCGAGGACGACGCCGCCGCCATGGTCGAGACGGTCGCCCGCAACGGTCTGGTCCAGGTGATGCGGGACCTGCTGGCCGGTGCCATGTCCCCGGACACCACCGGCTGGCTCGGCACCCAGCTCGAGGTCTCCCGCCGGCTGCGTACCGACCCGGCCTTCGCCCGCCGCTGGGCCGAGCGGTCCGCCGCGATAGCCGAGGCGACCCGCGACCGGCTGGCCCGCCAGCGGGACGCGGGGGTGCTGCGCGAGGACGTCCCGATCGACGTGCTGGCCCAGTTCCTCGAACTCGCCTACGACGGCCTCGTGCTGCACCTGGCGATGGGGCGCCCCGCCGGCGACCTCGGCCCCGTCCTCGACCTGGTCGAGGAGGCGGTCCGCCGGCGCTGAGCCGGCGGCTGCGCGCCCTCGTACGGGGTCGTGGCGTTGGCCGGGTTGCTCCACAATGAGTTCGCCGACCCTTCGGTGACAGGAGCAGCCGATGAACGAGTTCGATCTCGCCGCTTCGGGCGATACGTGGGGCATCTCCGGTCCAACCTTCCTCCGGTTCTACCTCGCCGCGGCGGCCGTGCTGGTGGCCGTCGCCGTGCTCCACCGGATCCGGCTGCGCACGGTCGGGCGGGAGGGCGGTCGCAACCCGCTCGACCCGCAGCAGGCCGCGTACCTCAACGGCGGCGACACGCTCACCGTGCACGCGGCGCTCGCCGGGCTGCGCGCCGTCGGCGCGATCGACGTCGGGGCGAACCACCAGCTGAAGGCGACCGGCCCGCTGCCCGCCGGGGCGACGCCGCTGGACCGGGCGGTGCACCACGCGGCCGGGCAGCGGGCCCGGGTCCGCGAGCTACGCCGGGACCAGTGGGTGGACCGGGCGCTCACCGACCTGCGCGCCGGTCTCGAACAGCGCGGCCTGCTCCTGTCGTCGGCCCGCCGCACGACCGCCCGGCGCGCGTCGTTCGCCCTCTTCGCCCTGATCGCCATCGGCGTGGTGCGGACGTTCGTCGGGCTCTCCGACAGCCGGCCCGTCGGCTATCTGTTCCTCAGCCTGCTGCCGCTCTTCGTGGTCTTCCTGTTCCTGAGCCGGGTTCCGCGAGTGAGCCGCGCCGGCCGGCAGGCCCTGCGCGATCTGCGTCGGCAACACGCCCACCTCGCTCCCTCCTCCGCTCCGGCGTACGCGACCTACGGCGCGGTCGGCGCGGCCACGGGCGTGGCGCTCTTCGGCGCCGCCTCGCTCTGGGCGCTCGACCCGGGTTTCGCCGAAGGGGCCGAGATCCCACGCCAGGCGATCTCCGACGGGGGCGTCGGCGCGTCCGGTGGTGACAGCGGCTCCGGCGGCGACGGCGGCTCCTGCGGCGGCGGTTCCTGCGGCGGCGGCGGTGGCTGTGGGGGCGGGTGCGGCGGGTGAACGGCCTGACCGGTGTCGGCATCGGCTGGCGCCCCGAGATCGCCGGCTTCGTCGCCGAACTGCCCGGACTGCGCTTCGTCGAGGTGGTGGCCGAGTCGCTGGCACCGTCCCGACCGCTGCCGGCGGGGCTCGCCGCGCTGCGCGAGCGAGGGGTGACCGTCGTGCCGCACGGGGTGCGGCTCTCCCTCGGCGGCGCGGAGCCGGTGCACCCGGAGCGGGTGGAGCAGCTCGCCCAGGTCGCCGAGCTGGTGGACGCACCGCTGGTCAGCGAACACATCGCCTTCGTCCGGGCCGGCGGGGTGGAGGCCGGCCACCTCCTGCCCCTACCGCGCAGCCGGGCGGCCGTCGACGCGGTCTGCGCGAACGTCGCGCGCGTCCAGGAGCGGTTGCCGGTGCCGATCGCGCTGGAACCGATCGCCGCGCTCTTCGACTGGCCCGACGACGAGCTGGACGAGGCCGCCTTCCTCACCGAGATCCTCGACCGCTCCGGCGCGCTGCTGCTGCTCGACATCGCCAACGTGTACGCGAACGCGCGCAACCGGCACGCCGACCCGCTCGACCTGCTCGACCGGCTGCCCCTGGAACGGGTCGCGTACGTGCACGTGGCCGGGGGCGCCGAGCACGGCGGTTTCTACCACGACACGCACACCGACCCGGTGCCCCCGCCGGTGCTGGAGCTGGTCGGTGAACTCTGCGCCCGGCGACGGCCACCGGCTCTGCTGCTGGAGCGGGACGGCGGGTACCCGCCGGCGCAGGTGCTGCGCACCGAACTCGACGCCGTCGCGGCCGCGTCCGGGTTCCCGGCGGTCACATGACCGGCGACGCGCCGGGCCGGACAGACGACCTCGCCGCCCGCCAGGCGGAGCTGGTCGCCGCGCTGGTCACCGGCGGGCCGGTACCGCCCGGATTCGCGCCCGCGCCGCTCGCCGCGGCCCGGGCGGCCCTGCTGCGCAAACGCGCCGGGGAGGTGGCCCGGCACTGGCCACTGCTCGCCGCGGCCCTCGGCGCGGAGTGGCCGGCGAGGTTCGCGGCCTGGGCGACCGACCGGCCGACCCACGGATCCCTGCGCGACGGTTGGGACCTGGCCCGCGCCCTACGCGACGAAGGGACGCTGCCACCGTTGGGCGCCGAGGAGCTGGCCGTCCGGGAGGCGGGCGCGCGCTACGACGGGCGGCGTACGCCACGCCCCCGCCGACTGCCGGCCCTGGGCCGCGTACGTGGCGCGCTGGCGGTCCAGCTCGCCGGCCGGGTACGCCTGCTCCGCGCCGCCCCCCGGGCGAGCCTCGACACAGCGGGTCGCGACCGCTGACTCGGTGCGGCAGGATCGGCACCATGGATCTCGGACTCCGCGAACGGGTGTACGTGCTGACCGGCGCCTCCCGGGGCCTCGGCTACGCGACCGCCGAATGCCTCGTCGCCGACGGGGCGCGCGTGGTGCTCTCCGCCCGGGACGCCGACACGCTCGCCGCCGCGGTGGAGCGCCTCGGCGGGCCGGAGCAGGCGGTCGGGCTGCCGGGCGATCTGGGCGACCCGACCCTGCCGGAGCGCCTGGTCGCGACAGCCAAGGACCACTTCGGACGGCTCGACGGCGCGCTGATCTCGGTAGGTGGACCGCCGCCCGGCAACGCCGCGTCGGTCACCGACGAGCAGTGGCGCACCTCCTTCGAGACGATCTTCCTAGGCACGATCCGCGCCATCCGGACGATCACCGCCAACCTGCCCGACGGCGGGGCGATCGGGCTGGTCCTGTCCAGCTCGGCGCGCAGCCCGCTCGCCGGGCTCGGCATCTCCAACGGGCTGCGGCCCGGACTGGCCGGCGCGGCGAAGGACATCGCCGACGAGTACGGCCCGCGCGGCGTCCGGGTCGTCGGCCTGCTCCCGGGCCGCATCCTCACCGACCGCAGCCGGGAGCTGCTGGCCGCCACGGGTGACCCGGACCGCGCGCTCACCGAGATCGAGGCGGGCATTCCGCTGCGCCGGATCGGCGATCCCGCCGAGTTCGGCCGCGTCGCCGCATTCGTCCTCTCCCCCGCCGCCGGCTACGTCACCGGGGTCACCATCCCCGTTGACGGCGGCTCGCTGCGCGGGCTGTGACTCCCGACCCGCCCGGCGGTCGGCGGCCCGGCCGGCCACGCCCCGGCGCACCCGCCCCCGGCGACCGCCGCCCCAGCTCCGGGCCAGGGCTCGGCGACCGCCGCCCCGGCCCCGTCACCGCTCCCGCCGGCCGGTATCCGCGTCCCACCCGGGAGGAGCTCGCGGCGGCGGCCGACCGCCTCCTGCCCGACCTCATCGCGCCCGGCCTCGACGTGCTCTTCGTCGGGATCAACCCGGGCCTCTGGTCGGCCGCCGTCGGCTGGCACTTCGCCCGGCCGGGCAACCGGTTCTGGCCGGCGCTGTACCGGGGCGGCTTCACCCCACGACTGCTGCACCCGAGCGAACAGGACGAGCTGCTCGGCTACGGGATCGGCATCACCAACCTGGTGGAGCGGGCCAGCGCCCGCGCCGACGAGTTGACCGCCGCCGAGCTGGTGGCCGGGGCGGAGACGCTGCGGGAGAAGGTGGCCCGGTACCGGCCGCGCTGGGTGGCGGTGGTGGGCGTGACCGCCTACCGGATCGGGTTCGCCCGCCCGAAGGCGACGTTCGGCCCGCAGCCGGAGCGGCTGGCCGACGCCCGGCTCTGGGTGCTGCCCAACCCGAGCGGCCTCAACGCGCACTTCACGCCCGAGAGCCTCGGTGCCGCCTTCGCCGAGCTGCGCCAGGCGTCGACCGCGCTCTGACCCGGGGAGTCGCCGCAGCCCCGTTCAGTTCGCGGCGGCCGGGGGCAGCGCCTCCTCGGGCAGGTACGTGCCCATCGGCATGACCACCGGCTCGGGGCCCGTCGCGTCCGTGTACGGGGCGGGCGAGTCGGCGACCGCGAACTGCGTCCGGTAGAGCTCGGCGTAGAGGCCGCCCACCGCGACCAGCTCGTCGTGCCGTCCCCGCTCGACGATCCGGCCGCCGTCGAGGACCAGGATCTGGTCGGCGTCGCGGACCGTGGAGAGCCGGTGCGCGATCACCAACGCCGTACGCCCGGCCAGCGCCACCGACAGCGCCCGTTGGACCGCCGCCTCGCTCTCCGAGTCGAGGTGGGCGGTGGCCTCGTCGAGGATGACGATCGAGGGAGCCTTGAGCAGTAGCCGGGCGATCGCGATCCGCTGCTTCTCGCCGCCGGAGAAGCGGTAGCCGCGTTCGCCGACGGTGGTGTCCAGCCCGTCGGGCAGCGACCGGACCAGGTCGGCGATCTGCGCGCCGGCCAGCGCCGTCCACAGCTCGTCGTCGGTGGCCTCCGGCTTGGCGTAGCGCAGGTTCTCCCGGATCGACTCGTGGAACAGGTGCGAATCCTGGGTGACCACGCCGATCTCGTCGCGCAGCGACGCGAGCGTGGCGTCGCGTACGTCGACGCCGCCGACGAGCACCTGGCCGTCGCTGACGTCGTAGACGCGCGGGATGAGCATCGAGAGCGTCGACTTGCCGGCGCCCGAGGGGCCGACCAGGGCAACCATCTGTCCCGGCTCGGCGGTGAACGAGACGCCCCGCAGCACCGGCTCGCTGATCGTCCGGTCGAGGGTGGCGACCTCCTCCAGCGAGGCGAGCGAGACGTCGGCGCCGCTGGGGTAGCGGAACCGCACGTCGCGGAGTTCGACCCGGCCGTTGCCCCGGGGCACCGGCACGGCATCGGGCTTCTCCTCGATCGACGGGCGCAGGTCGAGCACCTCGAAGACGCGGTCGAAGGAGACGAGGGCGCTCATCACGTCGACGCGGACGTTGGAGAGCGCGGTGAGTGGGCCGTACAGGCGGGTGAGCAGCAGCGCGAGCGTCACGACCGTACCGGCGCTGACGCTGCCGGCGACCGCGAGCCAGCCGCCGAGGCCGTAGGTGAGCGCCTGGGCCAGCGAGGCGACCAGCAGCATCGCCACGAAGAAGGTCCGCGAGTACATCGCGGACTGGATGCCGATGTCGCGTACCCGCTCCGCCCGCCCGGCGAACCGGCGCGCCTCGCCGTCCGGCTGGCCGAAGAGCTTGACCAGCAGCGCCCCCGCCACGTTGAACCGCTCGGTCATCGTCGCATTCATCCGGGCGTCGAGGTTGTACGCCTCCCGGGTGATGTCGGCGAGACGCCGACCGACCCGGCGGGCCGGAATGATGAAGACCGGCAGCAGCACCAGCGACAGCGCGGTGATCTGCCAGGAGAGCGTGAACATGACGCCGGCGGTGAGCACCAGCTGGATGACGTTGCTGACGATGCCGGAGAGTGTCGAGGTGAAGGCCCGCTGCGCGCCGAGCACGTCGTTGTTGAGCCGGCTGACCAACGCGCCGGTCTGGGTCCGGGTGAAGAACTGCAACGGCATGCGCTGCACGTGGTCGTAGACCCGGGTGCGCAGGTCGAGGATGATGCCCTCGCCGATCCGGGCGGAGTACCAGCGCTGCGCCAGGGAGAGCAGTGCGTCGGCGATCGCGAGGCCCCCGATGATCAGGGCGAGGCGTACGACCAGCGAGCCCGCCTCGGACCCGCCCCGGTTGATGGCGTCGATGACGTCACCGGCGAGCAGCGGCGTGGCCACGCCGATGATCGCGGCGATCACCACGGTGATCAGGAAGACCACGATGTCGCGCCGGTACGGCTGGGCGAAGGCGAGGATCCGTTTCGCCGTGCCTCGCTTGAGCTGGTGCGCAGAGACCTCGTCCTGACTGCGCATCGACCGGAGCATGCTCCAGCCGCCCATGCCCATGCCACCGCCGCCCATCGGGTTGGACACGCTCACCTCCAGGATCGTCGGGCCGACCACACCCAGGTCAATTCTCCCGACGACACTGACAACCTAAGCCGTAACCCAGATCTTCCCGAACGGTCCTTACCTTTACTCGCCGCGCCCGGCGAGGTCACGCAGCCGGCGGGTCTGCGCCTCGCGCTCCGCCCGCTGCTGCTCCGCGTGCGAGCGATCCGCGGCACCGGCGAGCAGCGCCTTGATCTCGACCACGGCGTCCCGGTTCCCGGCCAGCAGCCCGACGGTCAGATCGCGCACCGCCTCGTCCAGCTCGGCGGGCGGTACGACGAGAGTGGCCAGCCCGATCCGGTCCGCCTCAGCGGCGTCCATGCGGCGTCCGGTGGCACAGATCTCCAGCGCGCGGGAGTAGCCGACGAGTTCGACCAGGCGCTTGGTGCCGGCGAGGTCCGGCACGAGACCGAGCGTCACCTCGGCCATGGAGAACTTCACATCCTGGGAGAGCACCCGCAGGTCACAGGCGAGAGCCAGCTGGAAACCGGCCCCGATGGCGTGCCCCTGCACGGCCGCGACGGAGATGAGATCCGGACGGTGCAGCCAGGTGAAGGCGGCCTGGAACTCGGCGATCCGGTCCGCGCACTCCTGCTCGGGCAGGGTGGCGAGCTCGGCGAAGGAGCCCGCCCCGGAGGCACCGGCCACCGACAGGTCGAGGCCGGCCGAGAACGCGCGCCCCTCGCCCCGTACGACCACCACGCGCACGTCGCCGGGGAGGTCCCGGGAGAAGGCGCTCATCGCGCGCCACATCGCCGGGGTCTGGGCGTTGAGCACGTCGGGCCGGCACAACGTGACCGTCGCGACCGGCCCGTCGTATTCCAACCGCACTCCGGTCGCGTCGGCGGTCACCGGACGACCCGGGGGCGGCGCTGATGGAACGACGTAACGGGCTCGATCACGCCTTCTTGCGGCGGCGGGCGCCGCCGCGCTGGCGCAGCTGCACCCCGGACTCGGTGAGCACCCGGTGGATGAAGCCGTAGGAACGGCCCGTCGAGGCTGCGAGCGCCCGGATGCTCTCACCCGAGGTGTACCGCTTAACCAGGTCCTTCGCGAGCGTCTGACGCTCGGCTCCGACGATCCGGCGACCCTTCTCAGTGCTGGTGGCTGTGCCGGTGGCTGCCATGCTGTGTCCTCACGTCCCAGACTGTGCGGTTCGGATACGGTCCCACCTATTAGACCGCCTCGAACGATCATGCGCCAGATATCAACTATTCGCCAACCGACACGCTATGCGATGTCAGCTTCCCGATAGGTGACGCACGAACCCGCCCGTATCGGTGCTTCCCCGGCGCGGCGGCGGCAGTGGTGAGGACGCTCCGGAGCTCAGGCGAGTTCGACGAGTTCGAGCAGGTCGTCGCTCCAGGCGTCCTCGTCGCCGTCGGGGAGCAGGATGGCCCGGTCCGGCTTCAGCGCCAGCACCGCGCCCGGGTCGTGGGTGACCAGCACGATCGCCCCGGGGTAGCGGGCGATGGCGTCGAGCACCTGCTCGCGACTGACCGGGTCGAGGTTGTTGGTCGGCTCGTCGAGCAGCAGCACGTTGGCGCCCGAGCAGACCAGGGTGGCCAGGGCCAGTCGGGTCTTCTCGCCGCCGGAGAGCACCCCGGCCGGCTTCTCCACGTCCTCGCCGGAGAAGAGGAAGGCACCGAGGATCTTCCGCAGGTCGGTGTCGGTCTGCTCGATGGCGGCGGCGCGCATGTTCTCCAGCACCGTCCGGGTCACGTCGAGCGTCTCGTGCTCCTGCGCGTAGTAGCCCAGCCGCAGCCCGTGCCCGGCGTGCACCTCGCCGGTGTCCGGCGTGAGCAGGCCGCCGAGCATCCGCAGCAGGGTCGTCTTACCGGCGCCGTTGAGCCCCAGGATCGCGACCCGCGAGCCGCGGTCCACCGCCACGTTGACGTCGGTGAAGATCTCCAACGACCCGTACGACTTGGAGAGCCCGGTCGCGGTCAGCGGCGTCTTCCCGCACGGCGCGGGGGTGGGGAAGCGCACCTTGGCCACCCGGTCGGCGACCCGCACCTCCTCCAGCCCGGAGATCAGCTTCTCGGCCCGCCGGGCCATGTTCTGCGCGGCGACCGTCTTGGTGGCCTTGGCCCGCATCTTGTCCGCCTGCGCCATCAGGGCGCCGGCCTTCTTCTCGGCGTTGGCCCGCTCCCGGCGACGTCGCCGCTCGTCGGTCTCCCGCGCCTCCAGGTACGCCTTCCAGCCCAGGTTGTAGCCGTCGACCACCGAGCGGGTGGCGTCCAGGAACCAGACCTTGTTGACCACCGCCTCCAGCAGCGAGGCGTCGTGGCTGATCACGATGAGCCCGCCCTTGTGGTTGGCGAGGAAGGAGCGCAGCCAGGTGATCGAGTCCGCGTCGAGGTGGTTGGTCGGCTCGTCGAGCAGCAGGATGCCGCCACCGTTCTCGCCCGCGTCGCGGAAGAGGATCCGGGCCAGCTCGATGCGGCGACGCTGGCCACCGGAGAGGGTGCCGATGGTCTGGGCGAGCGCCCGGTCGGGCAGGCCGAGGTTGGCGCAGATCCGGGCGGCCTCCGCCTCGGCCGCGTACCCGCCGAGGGAGGCGAACTGGTCCTCCAGCGCGCCGTAGCGCCGTACCAGCTTCTCGTCGGCGTTCTCGGCGAGCTTGGCCTCGATCTCGGCCATCTCCGCCATCAGCACGTCCAGGCCGCGCGCGGAGAGCACCCGGTCACGGCCGGTCACCTCCAGGTCGCCGGTGCGCGGGTCCTGCGGCAGGTAGCCGATCGCGCTGCGGCGGTCGATCTGGCCGGCGTACGGCTGCCCCTCCCCCGCCAGCACCTTCAGCGTGGTGGTCTTGCCGGCGCCGTTACGCCCGACCAGGCCGATCCGGTCACCTGGCTGCACCCGCAGCGTGGTGTCGGAGAGCAGGATCCGGGCGCCGGCGCGCAGCTCCAGGCCGGTGGCAGTGATCATGGTGTGAGACTCGCTCTCGGGGTCCGGAAGGCCGACTCAGGGCACGCGAAAACGCCGGCGGGCGACGGGCCCGGCGGCGTGGGGCGGTTCAGCCTTCGCAGCGCAGCACGCGACAAGTGTACCGGCCGGCGGACGGAGCCCGATCCGGATTACCCATCAAGATCATCGGGTACGAAACCACCCAGCCGGACCGGGTGCCGGCGCCATGCCACGAGAGTCCCCGTCGCGATCGAGGTGATCATGGAGCTGAACGATCGAGCTGAGCTGGACACCTCCCAGGTCAACGACCTGGGACGGGGCGTCGGTTCCGGCCGGGGCATGCCCATTCCCCTGCCGACCGGGCGGGGCGGATTGGTGAGCCTCGTCATCACGGTCCTCGTCGCCCTGGTCGGCGGCGGGATCGGCCTCAACGCCGCCACCAACGGCGACGGCGCCGGCGGCGAGGACCTGGAGCAGTCCTGCTCCCGGGACAATCCGGACCGGTTCGGGAACGTCAAGTGCCGCAACCTGCTGTACGTCAACAGCATCCAGGACTACTGGAAGCAGGAGTATCCGGCGATCTCCGGGCGGCAGTACGAGCCCACCGACACGAACTACTTCGGGCAGGCGGTGAGCACGGGCTGCGGAACGGCCGACTCCGGTGTCGGGCCGTTCTACTGCCCGGCGGACAAGCAGGTCTACATCGACCTGAGCTTCTACGACGAGTTGGCGTCGAGGTTCGGGGCCGACGGCGAGTTCGCCGCGCCGTACGTCCTCGCCCACGAGTACGGGCACCACATCCAGAACCTGCTGGGCACCAACGAGCGGGCCGGCCAGGGCGACCAGACCGGCCCCGAGTCCGCCTCCGTCCGCCTCGAACTGCAGGCCGACTGCTACGCCGGCGCCTGGGCCCGGCACGCGACGGAGAGCAAGGACAAGTCCGGCCAGGAGGCACTCTTCACCTCGATCACCGAGAGCGACATCAAGGAGGCGGTGGAGACCGCCGAAGCGATCGGTGACGACACCATCCAGCAGCGTTCCGGCGGGGGGATCAACCCCGACCAGTTCACCCACGGCACCTCGGAGCAGCGCCAGCGCTGGTTCCGGCAGGGCTACGACCGGGGCGACCCGCAGGTGTGCGACACCTTCGGCACCAGCCGGCTCTGAGCGGGCTGCCTCGCACCGGAGAATCGCCCCGACGGTCACAGTCGACCGTCGGGGCGATTCCGATCGATCAGTTTGCCGACGGCCACATCGGATGCCAGGATGATGACCTGCATCAATGCGTAAAGATATGCTCAGCGGGGCGGCGCGGGTTCGCGTACCAGCACGTGCACGGCGCGCGCGGCCGCGATGGCGCCCACCAGGACCGCGTGCCGGGGCTCGGGCACGTCGAGCAACCGGTCGGCACGCAGCGTCGCCAGCGGGGCGAGCCGGCGATCGGCAAGCACCGTGTCGACCGCCCGCCGGTCGCCGCCGCACACCAGCGCGGCCAGCGTCGTCACCTGCGGCATCAGCAGCCGTACGGCGAGCTCGGCGGCGTCGCCCAGCGCCGCCTTCGTCTGGTTGTCCCGCCGTCGGGCGAAGCGCTGCTGGGACCAGCCGCCTGCGGCCGTCCGCCCCTGCACGTAACGGGTGTCCACCTTCGACACGACGAGGTCGGCGCCCTCGGCGATCCCGACCGCCACCCCACCCTTGCGGGCGAGCAGCAGACCGAGCCGACGGGGCGCGGTCGCGCCGGCCACGAAGGCCGGCACGTCGGCGGCGGCCGGGGCGCCGGGCGGCGCATGCAGCTCGGCGGTCGCGCCGTCCGGGGCGGCGAGCAGCAGCCCGTACGCCTCGGTGGTGACGGTCGGCGGGCCGTGGCGACCGGCGAAGCCCTCCACCCAGCGGGCCACCCGGCCCGGGTCGACCTCGACCCACCGGCCGCCCCCGGCTGCGGGTCGACTCGACATGGCCCGACCGTACGGCACACCCCCGCCCCTCCCCGCCCCCACCCCACCGGCCCGGCACCGACCACACCGACCCGCGCCGGCCCCACTGGCCCGGCACCGATCCCACCGGCCCGCGCCGATCATGAGGTTGACGGTGCCCGGGGCGGCGTGTCGCCCCGCCAACCTCATGATCGACGGGCGAGGGTGGGGGTGGGGTGGGAGGGCGGGGGGGATCAGGTGGTGAGCAGGGTGGTCATGGCCAGCGTGGCGATGATGGCGCTGGACGCGAGCGCGGTGAGCAGCTGGCCCCGAGGGCCGGCGAGCGCCCGGCCGACCACGGTCCCGCCTCCGGCGATCAGCAGCTGCCAACTCGCCGACGCGACGAACGCGCCCAGCACGAAGAGCGCCGTGGCCCTGGAATCCGGATCGGCGGCGTCGCCCCGACCCAGCACCAGCGCGGCGAAGTAGACGACGGTCGCCGGGTTCAGCAGGGTCAACGCGAGCACACCGGCGAAAGCCCGGCCCGGACTGTCCAGCCCTCGGCCACCATTGCCCTGAGCGTCCACCCGCCGAGGGCGCAGCGCCCGCCAGGCGGTGAGGGCGGCGATCGCCAGCAGAACGAGCGCGGCCACGGCTCGCAACGGACCAGCGACCGGCGCGATCACCGCAGCCAGGGCGGCACCGCCGAGCGCCGCGACCGCCGCGTAGAGACCGTCGGCAGTGGCCACGCCGAGCGCCGCCGCCGCGCCGACCCGGAACGAGGTGCGGGCGCTCAGCCCCAGGATCAGCACGGCGATCGCACCGACCGGAACGGCGACGCCGTAGCCGGCGACCAGGCCGGCAAGGAACGCCTCGGTCATGACGGCCGGTGGCGGGTCGAGGCACGACCGGGACCCCGCTGCTGTCGGCGGGCGCTGGTGGCCGCGGCGACAGGAACGATGCTCATCCGGTATGGCTCGATCACACCGTAATCCTCGCGCACCGGTGTCCGTGGCCGCGAGCGAATTCGCCCGGGTCCGATGCGGGCACACCGGCTCCCCTGCCACGCCGACTGCGCCGGCTAGGGCTCCCACCGGCCGATGCCACGCCCACCACGCCGCCTAGCGGCTCCCACCCACGCCCACCACGCCGAATGCGCCGACCAGCGGCTCCGGCCCGCAGCGGGGGGTGGCGAGCGGCGCGTGGCGAGCACCGGGCAGAGGGCCCCCGGCGGCGGGTGGCGGGAGGCGGGTGCCGAGCGGCGGGTAGCGGGCCCCGATCGGCGGACGAGGGGTGCCGGGCGGCGAGCGGCGGGCCCCGATCGGCAGACGAGGGGTGCCGGGCGGCGAGCGGCGCATGGCGAGTAGACCGGGGCGGCAGGCATCCCGACGTGGACCCCCGGCGGCGAGCACCGGGCGGCGGGCGCCGAGCGCCGAGCGCCGAGCGCCGAGCGCCGAGCGCCGAGCGCCGAGCGCCGAGCGCCGAGCGGGTGTATCCCGTCGGGCGTGATACCTCAGAGGCATATTGATGCCCCTGAGGTATCAGGCTCGCCGTGGTCCGGCCGTCGCAGCCGCACCACGGGGCGCTCGGCCGAAACCGCGAGCGAGACCGGAGAACGACCGACACCGGAGAACGGCGGTCGGCCCCGAACCGCGACCCACACCGGAGCACGGCCGGCACCCCGACCGGCAACGAGCACGACCGGCGACCAGAACGGCTGGCAGCGAGCGCCGTCGGCGACGGGCCCGGCGCACGTGCGCCGCATACACGTCGGGCGCGGCACCGCTGGGTGCCGCGCCCGACGAGCGGGATCGGTCAGACGTTGAAGCCGAGCGAGCGGAGCTGATCGCGCCCCTCGTCGGTGATCTTGTCGGGCCCCCACGGCGGCAGCCACACCCAGTTGATCCGGATGTCGTTGGCCAGCCCACCGCCCGGGCCGGTGGTCAGCGCCTGCCGCGCCTGGTCCTCGATGACGTCGGTCAGCGGGCAGGCCGCCGACGTGAGCGTCATGTCGAGGGTGACCACGTTCTCGTCGTCGACGTGCACCCCGTACACCAGGCCGAGGTCGACCACGTTGATCCCCAGCTCCGGGTCGACGACGTCCTTCATCGCCTCTTCGATGTCGGCGACGGCGGCCTTGCCGCCGCCGGTCGCCGGCGTCGCGGCGGTGGTGGTGCCTTCCTCGCTCATGCCTTCACCTCCGGGCTCACGCCCACCCCGGCGCGTGCCGCGGCGTCCTTGAACGCCATCCACGGCAACAACGCACACTT
The DNA here is from genome assembly GCF_003626635.1 of Micromonospora musae. Lineage (GTDB taxonomy): Bacteria > Actinomycetota > Actinomycetes > Mycobacteriales > Micromonosporaceae > Micromonospora > Micromonospora musae. Next base: position 143,678 of record NZ_RAZT01000003.1, read on the forward strand.
CACCCGGGCGGGGTAGCGGGCCACACCCGCGAAAGCCACCCCGTCACCGAGCACGTCCTCGTCCGGCGTGACCTGGCCACGCCCGGACATCAACTCGACGAACGCCTCGTGGACCTCGAAAGCTTCCCCGGCGCGCCGACCGCTCAGCAGCTCGTGCAGCACGCTCGCCGAGGCCTGGCTGATCGAGCAGCCCATGCCGTCGTACGAGATGTCGGTGAGCACACTGCCGTCGGTCGCCACCCGCATGGTGACCTCGTCCCCGCAGGTCGGGTTGACGTGGTGCGCCTCGGCGGTGTTCGCCCCACCCTCGGCGTCACGCAGTCCGCGCCCGTGCGGGTGCTTGTAGTGGTCCAGGATGATCTCCTGGTAGAGCTGGTCGAGCTGCATCAGCTGAACACCTTTCGCACCTGCTCCAGACCCGCCACCAGAGCGTCGATCTCCTCGGTGGTGGTGTAGAGGTAGAACGAGGCCCGCGTCGTGGCCGGCACGCCGAAGCGGGTGCAGACCGGGCGGGCGCAGTGGTGACCCACCCGCACCTGCACCCCCAGCGAGTCGAGCACCTGGCCCACGTCGTGGGGGTGCACGTCGCCGAGCGCGAACGAGATGGTGCCGCCCCGGCCCACCGGCACGGCCGGCCCGAAGATCCGCAGGTCGGGCACCGTGGCGAGGGCGTCGAGCGCGTACGCCGTCAGCTCCTTCTCGTGCCACTGGATGGCCCGCATGCCGATGCCGGTGAGGTAGTCCACCGCGGCGCCGAGCGCCACGGCCTCCGCGATCGGCGGGGTGCCCGCCTCGAACCGGGCCGGCGGCGCGGCGAACGTGGAGCCGGACATCGCCACCGTCTCGATCATCGAGCCGCCGCCGAAGACCGGCGGCATGGCCGCCAGCAGCTCGGAGCGACCCCAGAGCACGCCGATGCCGGTCGGACCGCACATCTTGTGCCCGGTGAAGACGATGAAGTCCGCGTCGTAGTCGACCACGTCCATCGGCAGGTGCGGCACCGACTGCGAGCAGTCCAGCAGCAGCAGCGCCCCCACCTCGCGGACCCGCGCGGTGATCCGCGCGGTGGCGTTCACGGTGCCGAGGATGTTCGACATGTGCACCAGCGAGACGATCTTCGTCCGCTCGGTGACCAGGTCGTCCAGGCCCGACTCGTCCAGCCGTCCCTGGTCGGTGACCGGGAACCAGCGCAGGGTCGCGCCGGTGCGTTCGCAGAGCAGCTGCCACGGGACGATGTTCGAGTGGTGCTCCATCTCGGAGATGACCACCTCGTCGCCGGGCCCGAGGCGGAACCGCGGGTCGGCGTCCGGGCGCAGCGACGCGTTGGAGAACGCGTACGCCACGATGTTGATCGCCTCGGTGGAGTTCTTGGTGAAGACCACCTCGTCCGGGCTCGGCGCGTTGATGAACGCGGCGATCTTCGCCCGGGCGCCCTCGTACGCCTCGGTCGCCTCGGTGCCCAGGGTGTGCACCGAGCGGGACACGTTCGCGTTGTGCTGCGCGTAGTGCTCGGCGAGGACGTCGAGCACCTGACGCGGCTTGTGCGACGTGTTCGCGCTGTCGAGGTAGACCAGCCGGTGCCCGTTGACCTCCCGGTCCAGGATCGGGAAGTCGGCGCGCACCCGCGCCACGTCGTAACGCGGCACGTCGTCGTACTGCGGCATCCCCGGCGGGATCGCGATCGTGGTCATCTCCGCGTCCCCCATGATCAGGCCCGCGCCGAACCGGCCCCGGCGACGTACCGCTCGTAGCCCTCTTCCTCGAGCTTCTCGGCCAGCTCCGGGCCGCCCTGCTCGACGATCCGGCCGGCCACGAAGACGTGCACGAAGTCGGGCTTGATGTAGCGCAGGATCCGCGTGTAGTGGGTGATCAGCAGCAGGCCGGTGTCACCGGTGTCGCGGACCCGGTTGACGCCCTCGCTGACCACGCGCAGCGCGTCGACGTCGAGGCCGGAGTCGGTCTCGTCGAGGATCGCCATCTTCGGCTTGAGCAGCTCCAGCTGCACGATCTCGTGCCGCTTCTTCTCACCGCCGGAGAAGCCCTCGTTGACGTTGCGCTGGGCGAACGCCGGGTCCATCTGCAGCCGCTCCATCGCCCCGCGCAGGTCGGCACCCCAGGTGCGCAGCTTCGGCGCCTCCCCGTCGATGGCGGTCTTGGCGGTACGCAGGAAGTTCGCCACCGACACGCCGGGCACCTCGACCGGGTACTGCATGGCGAGGAAGAGGCCGGCGCGGGCCCGCTCGTCGACGGACATGGCCAGCACGTCCTCGCCGTCGAGCGTCACCGAACCGCCGGTGATCTCGTACTTCGGGTGGCCGGCGATCGAGTACGCGAGCGTCGACTTGCCGGAGCCGTTGGGGCCCATGATGGCGTGGGTCTCACCGGAGCGGACGGTCAGGTCGACACCGGCCAGGATCGGCTTGAGCTCACCCTCGGGCAGCTTGACCGACACCTTCAGGTCGCGGATCTCCAGGGTGCTCATTATCGGGTCACTCCATTGCTCGGCGTGAGGCTGACGTAGATGTCGCCGTCGCGGACTTCGACGGGATAGACGGGGACGGGTTCGGTGGCGGGCAGCCCGGTGGGCTCGCCGGTGCGCAGGTCGAAGCGGGAGCCGTGCAGCCAGCACTCCAGCGTGCAGCCCTCGACCTCGCCCTCGGAGAGGGCCACCGAGGCGTGCGAGCACTCGTCGTAGACGGCGTAGAAGTTGTCGTCCTCGCCGTGCACCAGAGCGATCTGAGTGCCGTCGACGTCCGCGCTGATCGCGGCGCCCTTCGGCACGTCCTCGGTGGAGCAGATCCGGATCATCAGGCGCCCGCCTTGGCGAGCCGCTCCTCGATCGCCGCGCCGAGCCGCTCCCGCAGCTCCTCGACCGGGATCTTGTTGATCAGCTCGGCGAAGAAGCCACGCACCACCAACCGGCGGGCCTCGCCCTCCGGGATACCCCGCGCCATCAGGTAGAAGAGCTGCTCGTCGTCGAAGCGACCGGTCGCGCTCGCGTGGCCGGCGCCGGCGATCTCGCCGGTCTCGATCTCCAGGTTCGGTACGGAGTCGGCGCGGGCGCCCTCGGTGAGCAGCAGGTTCCGGTTGATCTCGTACGTGTCGGTGCCGGTCGCCTCGGCCTGGATCAGCACGTCGCCCACCCAGACGGTGTGCGCGCTCTGCCCCTGCAGGGCGCCCCGGTACCCGACGTAGCTGCGGCAGTCCGGCACCGAGTGGTCGACCAACTGCCGGTGCTCCAGGTGCTGACCCGAGTCGGCGAAGTAGACGCCGTAGAGCTCCGCCTCGCCGCCCCGGTCGGTGTACTCGACGCTGGTGTACTGCCGGACCAGGTCGCCGCCGAGGCTCACCTGGATGTGCACGACCTTGGCGTCGCGACCCAGCTTCACCTTGAGGTGCTGGGCCTGGACGCCGTCCTCGGCCCAGTCCGCGACCGTGACGAGGGTCAGCTTCGCCCCGTCGGCCACGGTCACCTCGACGTTGTCGGCCAGCGTGGCCGAGCCGGCGTGCTCCAGCACCAGGGTCACCTCGGCGAACCGGGCCACCTCGACGAAGGTGTGCCCGAAGGCCAGGGCGTCCGCGCCGTCGCCGGTCACCCGCACGGTCACCGGCGTCCCGACCACCGCCTCCCGCGCGACCTGGACCAGCAGCGCGTCACCGGCGCCGCCGTACGCGAGCGCGCTGATCCGGTCGAACGGGGTGAGCACGCTGCCCACCCGCGGGTCGTCCTTCGCGATCCGGCCGACCGTCACGCCGGCCGGCAGGTCGCCGTACTCGTGCCGGATCGTGCCGGTGGCGCCCTGCGCCTCGCCGGTGAGCCCCCGCAGGCGCTTGAGCGGGGTGAACCGCCACTCCTCCTCCTGGCCCGTCAGGGCCGGGAAGTCGGCGACGTCGTACGAGCGCAGCGCCTGCGACTTGGTGGTCGGCGGCGCGGAAGCCTGGGTAGTCATCTCTTCCTTGGTCTGTTCAGCGACTAATCGGAGGGTCGGTCGGGGTTCGCGAACCCCCGGCCCGACCGGTCGGGATTCGCGGACCCCGGCCCGACGGGTCGGGGTCCGCGGGAGCGCCGGGCGGGTCAGCCGACCGCGCCCTCCATCTGAAGCTCGATCAGGCGGTTGAGCTCCAGCGCGTACTCCATCGGGAGCTCCTTGGCGATCGGCTCGATGAAGCCGCGCACGATCATCGCCATCGCCTCGTCCTCGGAGAGGCCCCGGCTCATCAGGTAGAAGAGCTGGTCCTCGCTGACCTTGGAGACGGTCGCCTCGTGCCCCATCGCCACGTCGTCCTCGCGGATGTCGACGTACGGGTAGGTGTCCGAGCGGGAGATGGTGTCGACCAGCAGCGCGTCGCACTTGACCGTGCTCTTGCTGTTGGTCGAGCCCTCCAGCACCTGGACCAGGCCGCGGTACGAGGTGCGGCCGCCGCCCCGGGCGATCGACTTGGAGACGATGGTGCTGCTGGTGTGCGGCGCGCCGTGCACCATCTTGGCGCCGGCGTCCTGGTGCTGGCCCTCGCCGGCCATCGCGACCGAGAGCACCTCGCCCTTGGCGTGCTCACCGAGCATGTAGACCGCCGGGTACTTCATGGTGACCTTGGAGCCGATGTTGCCGTCGACCCACTCCATGGTCGCGCCCTCCTGGCAGACGGCGCGCTTGGTCACCAGGTTGTAGACGTTGTTCGACCAGTTCTGGATGGTCGTGTAACGGCACCGGGCGTTCTTCTTGACGATGATCTCGACGACCGCGCTGTGCAGCGAGTCGGAGGAGTAGAGCGGCGCGGTGCAGCCCTCGACGTAGTGCACGTACGCACCCTCGTCGACGATGATCAGCGTCCGCTCGAACTGGCCCATGTTCTCCGTGTTGATCCGGAAGTAGGCCTGCAGCGGGATCTCCACGTGCACGCCCTTCGGCACGTAGATGAACGAGCCGCCGGACCAGACGGAGGTGTTCAGGGCGGCGAACTTGTTGTCGCCTACCGGGATCACCGTGCCGAAGTACTCCTTGAAGATGTCCTCGTGCTCGCGCAGCGCCGTGTCGGTGTCGAGGAAGATGACACCCTGCTCCTCAAGGTCCTCACGGATCTTGTGGTAGACGACCTCGGACTCGTACTGCGCCGCGACACCGGCGACCAGGCGCTGCTTCTCCGCCTCGGGGATGCCCAGCCGGTCGTAGGTGTTCTTGATGTCCTCGGGCAGGTCCTCCCAGCTGGCGGCCTGCTTCTCCGTCGACCGGACGAAGTACTTGATGTTGTCGAAGTCGATCCCGGTGAGGTCGGCGCCCCAGGCCGGCATCGGCTTGCGCTCGAACAGCCGCAGGCCCTTCAGGCGCAGGTCGAGCATCCAGGCCGGCTCGTTCTTCTTCGCCGAGATGTCCCGCACCACCGCCTCGTTGAGGCCACGCTGGGCGGACGCCCCGGCGACGTCGGGGTCGGCCCAGCCGTACTCGTAACGACCGAGGGCGGCGAGCTGCTCCTCCTGGGTCAGGGGCTGGACGATCTGCTCGGTCATCTATCTGTCCTCACAGTGGTGACGGTATTTCCGGACTGCGCACGCCCCGGCTGGGTCGGGATGTGCGTGGTGCACACCCCGTCGCCGTGCGCGATGGTGGCCAGGCGCTGCACGTGGGTGCCGACCAGACGCGAGATCACCTCGGTCTCGGCCTCGCAGAGCTGAGGGAACTCGGCGGCCACGTGCGCCACCGGGCAGTGGTGCTGGCAGAGCTGGCCGCCGGAGGCGATCACGGACGCGCTCGCAGCGTAGCCCTCGGCGGTCAACGCGCCCGCGAGCGCCTCCGCCCTGGCGAGCGGGTCGTCGCCGGCGTCCTCCATGGCGGCCCGGCAGCGGGCCTCCAGCGCGGAGACCTGCTCGGCGGCGAACGTCTCCACCGCTTGCGAGCCGCCGTTGCGGGCGATCCAGCGCAGCGCGGCGGTGGCCATGTTGTCGTAGTGGTGGGTGCCGCAGCGGACCCGGGCGGCCTCGGTCAGGACGAAGACCTTCGCCGGGCGGCCCCGACCCCGGTGACCGCGGACCGCCTGCTCGCGGGCGAGCACGTCACCGTCGGCCAGCATCGCGTCGAGGTGCCGGCGGATCGCGGCCGGGCTCAGCCCGAGCGCCGATCCGAGCTGCGCGGCGGTGGCCGCGCCCTGCTCCAGGAGCAGCTGGGTCACCCGGTCACGGGTGGACAGGTCGGCGCCGAGGCCGGTGGGCGCGCCCTGACCGGCGACCGGGACGGTCGCCGACCGGTGCGCGGAGACCTCCGCCGCCTTTTTCACAACGCCCACGTTACGTATTTCGTCCGGGGCCCGCAAACCGGGGTCCCGGTGATTCCAACCACCGTGGTACGGGAGTCGGACGAACCTCGATCACTACGTTGCGTAGGATTCGGGCCGTGAAGCGATACGTCCGGTTCCCGGTCCCCGCCGCGCTGCACCGCCTGCTCGACCGGTTTCCGGTCTCGGCGGCACTGCTGCGGCGGCTCGCGTTCGCCTCGATCATCGCGAACGTCGGGATCGTGGTCACCGGCGGGGCGGTGCGACTGACCGCCTCCGGGCTCGGCTGCCCCACCTGGCCGCGCTGCACCGACGGCTCGTACGTCCCCACGGACGAGATGGGCGTGCACGGGGTGATCGAGTTCGGCAACCGGACGCTCACCTTCGCGGTCGGCATCATCGCCTTCGCCACCCTGCTGGCGGCGCTGGCCCACCGCCCACGCCGGCGCGGGGTGCTGCCGCTCTCCGTCGCGGTCTTCTTCGGTATCCCGGCGCAGGCTGTGGTCGGCGGGATCACCGTGCTGACCAACCTGAACCCGTGGGTGGTCGGCCTGCACTTCCTCGCCTCGATGGCGGTGATCGCCGCCGCGTACGCCCTCTGGCGCCGCACCGCCGAGCCGGACGGGCCGGTGGTGGCAGTGGTGCCCGCGCCGTTGCGGGCGCTGGCCCGGCTCACCACGGCGGTCGGCGTCGCGGTGCTGGTGATCGGCACCTGGGTGACCGGCAGCGGCCCGCACGCCGGCGACCAGGGCGCGGCCCGCAACGGGCTGGACCCGGAGTCGATCTCCCAGGTGCACGCGGACAGCGTCTTCCTGCTGCTCGGCCTCTCGGTGGCGCTGCTCTTCGCGTTCCGCGCGGTCGGCGCGGCCCGGGCCGAACGGGCCGCCCTCTGGCTGCTCGCGGTCGAACTCGGTCAGGGCGTGATCGGCTTCGTGCAGTACTTCACCCATCTGCCCGGGGTCCTCGTCGGCGCGCACATGTTCGGCTCCTGCCTGGTCCTGCTCGCCACGCTGCACGTGCAGTGGTCGACCCGGGAGCGCCGGTCGGTGCCCGCCGCCCCGGCGCCCGCCCCGGCGGCCGAGCCCGTGGCCGTCGGCGCCTGACCCGCCACCACGCCGGGACGGGCCGGCCAGCACGCGACCGCGGGCGCCCTGCCCACGGTCGCGTGTCCTGTCCGGTGCCACCACTGCATGATTGCCGAAATGGCGGGCGGCGGGATCAGGTTTGGCGGGTCAGCCGGGTCCGGATCGCATCGGCGAGGCGGTCGGCGGCACCGGCGGCGTGCATCAGGAAGAGTGAGGGTTCGGTGAGCTCCAACTCGACCAGGACCGACTGCCCGTCCGGGCCGGGGATGACGTCGACCCGGGCGTAGAGCAGCCGGTGGGTTCCGCCGGGCACCGTCGCGAGGGTCTTCCTGGCCACCGCGAGCTGCTCCAGGCTGGCGGTACGAGCGGTGATCTCCTCCGGCCGGTAGAGCCCGTCCACCCCGAGGTCGGGGCCGGCCAGCATCGGCCCCTTGCGAATGGCGTGGCTGAACTCGAGCCCCTGCTCGCCGGCGAGGAAGAGCAGCGCGGTCTCGCCGGCGGTGTCGACCGCGGCGAGGTACGGCTGGACCATCGTCACCCGACCGGCGGCCGAGAGTCGCCGCACGTGCGCCACGGCGAGTTCGCGGTGCTCCGGGTCGGCCAGGTCGTACCGGCCGGTGTCCTGGCTGCCCGCGCTGACCGCTGGCTTGATCACGTACTCCCCGGTGTCGGCGGGGAGCCGCCAGGGCTCACCCGGCGCGACCCACGTCGTCGGGACCGTAGGCACCCCGGCGCTCGACAGCTGGTCGAGGTAGCGCTTGTCGGTGTTCCAGCGCACCACGTCGGCCGGGTTCGCCAGGTGCGGTACGCGCTGCGCCCAGGACACGAACTCGTCGCGGCGCGGCGCGTAGTCCCAGGGCGAGCGGAGCACCGCCAGGTCGTACGCCGCCCAGTCGGCGGCCGGGTCGTCCCAGACCACGGGCTCGGCGGTGATCCCGCGGGCGGCCAACGGGCCGAGCACGAGCCGGTCGTCCGGGTCCAGGTCGGCGAGTTCGCCGCAGGTTACGAGAGCGACCCGGGGTTTCCCCCGGGCCGGCTGGTGGTGGTTGGTCAACTTGTTCTCAACGGGCCATCGTGCGTCGGGCCATCGACCGCCAGAGGTCGTTGCTCGGCCGCATCTGGTCCATCAGTTCCCGCTCCCAGGCGTTCTCGACGGTGACTCCCGCCTCGGCGCACGCCTCGCGCGCGGTGACCGTGTCGGTCGCCATCTGGTCGCCCCACTCGCCGTCCTCGCCGACGAGGACGATCCGTGCACCGCGCTTGCCGACGTACTCGATGACGGCCTTCGCACCGCCGTGTCCGGCGGCGAACGACTTGATCCCGGAGACCAGGCCGTTCGGGGCCTGATCGCTGTGTTCAGCCGTCAGCGTCGTATCGGAACCATCTGCCATGACGCGAAGCCTATGCAGGTTGCCACTGGTAAGGGCGAGAACCGTGAACCTTTTGTGATGCCTGTTACCTGCGCGTTTAAGGAACAGCACAGGTTCTTTGCCCCGATTTTTCGGGACTCAGTAAGGCATACCGCCAGGACAAAGACTGCGGGATCCGGCGCAGGTTGAGCCGATCCGACTCATGCTGAAAGAGACGATGATGTGACACTAAACCCGGACAACTCATCCATGATGATGATTTTGCGGGGACCATCGCGCCGCTTACCGCCCGCCCGGGCCGCCCCGCGGTCAGAGCAGCGCGTCGAGCGCGACCGCGGCGAAGACGATGGTCAGGTACGTCGTCGACCAGTGGAAGAGCCGCATCGGCTTGACCGCCTGGCCGCTCGCCGCCCGCCGGGCCAGCTTGTGCGCCTCGACCACGAAGATGCCGCCCACCACCAGCGTCGGCACGCCGTAGACGACGCTCATGCCGAGCGGCCAGGCCGCCAGCGACGTCAGCACGGTCAACCAGGCGAAGATCAGGATCTCGGCGTTCACCCGGCGGGTGGAGGCCACCACCGGCAGCATCGGGATCCCGGCGCGGGCGTAGTCGTCCTTGTACTTCATGGCCAGCGGGTAGAAGTGCGGCATCTGCCAGAAGAAGACCACCCCGAAGAGCGCCCAGGCGGCCGGCGCGAGCGAGCCGGTGACCGCGGCCCAGCCGATCAGCACCGGCGCCGCCCCACAGGCGCCGCCCCAGAACGTGTTCGCCGCCGTGGTGCGCTTGAGCCAGAGCGTGTAGATCACGTCGTAGTACACGATCGCGGCCAGGGTGAGCCCGGCGGCGAGCAGGTTGGTGAAGGTGGCCATCAGCGCGACGGAGATGACGGCGAGCGTGAGGCCGAAGACGAGCGCGCTGCGCGGCGAGACCGTGTGCGCGGGCAGCGGCCGCCGCTTCGTCCGCCGCATCAACTGGTCGATGTCCCGGTCGATGTAGCAGTTGATCACGCTGGCCGCGCCGGCGGCGAGCGATCCGCCGACCAGCACCACGGCGACGAGCCAGAGCGAGGGCAACCCGTCGGCGGCTAGCATCATCGCCGGCACCGTGGTGACCAGCAGCAGCTCGACGATCCGCGGCTTGGTCAGCGCCACGTACGCCGCAACGATCGCCCGGACGTCCCGACGCGGAGCGACCGAGTCCTCCACCACCGTCCGCACGGGCGGCTGCCCGGCGGAGTCGCTGACGGGGCGCTCGGTGATCATGCTCACGGATTGCCACCTTCCGGCGTCGGAGCGGGAGATTCGGATCGGCCGGACCCGATTCGGGCCCCACACCGCCCACACACTACGCGCTGTCGTTTTGGCTGCCCGGCCGACCCGGCAACGGTGCGGGTCGTCACACGTTCCGACCTACCACGAATCCCCCCTGCGGAGTACCAAGGACCATGTAGTGATCCCCGGGCGGACGTTTAGGACGGCTCGATAGGGTCACCAATGAGGGTTCCGCCCATCTGCCGAGGAGCACAACCAACGTGGCTGCCAACCAATCTGAGAACGACCTCAACTGGTCCGACCTCGACCGCCGGGCCGTCGACACCGTACGTGTGTTGGCCATGGACGCCGTGGAGAAATCCGGCAACGGGCACCCCGGCACCGCGATGAGCCTCGCGCCCGCGGCGTACCTCCTCTTCAACCGGGTGATGCGGCACGACCCGGCGAACCCGACCTGGCCCGGACGCGACCGGTTCGTGCTCTCCGCCGGGCACTCGAGCCTGACGCTCTACATCCAGCTCTTCCTCTCCGGCTACCCGCTGAACCTCGAGGACCTGAAGTCGCTGCGCCAGTGGGGCTCGCTCACCCCGGGCCACCCGGAGCACGGGCACACCCCGGGCGTGGAGACCACCACCGGCCCGCTCGGCCAGGGCCTGGGCAACGCGGTGGGCATGGCGATGGCCACCCGCCGCGAGCGCGGCCTCTTCGACCCGGAGACCTCGGGCACCTCCCCCTTCGACCACCACATCTGGTGCATCGCCTCCGACGGCGACATCGAGGAGGGCATCAGCCACGAGGTCAGCGCCCTCGCCGGCCACCAGCAGCTGGGCAACCTCGTCGTCATCTACGACGACAACGAGATCTCCATCGAGGACGACACCCGGATCGCCAAGAGCGAGGACGTGGCGGCGCGCTACGAGGCGTACGGCTGGCACGTGCAGACGGTCGACTGGCGCCGCGGCGACGCCGACCAGGGCGACTACCACGAGGACGTGGAGGCGCTGTACCGGGCGCTGCTGGCCGCCAAGGCGGAGACCGGCCGCCCCTCGATCATCGCGCTGCGCACCATCATCGGCTGGCCCGCGCCGAACAAGAAGAACACCGGCAAGATCCACGGTTCGGCGCTCGGCGCGGACGAGGTGGCCGCCACTAAGAAGATCCTCGGCTTCGACCCGGCGCAGACGTTCGCCGTCGACGACGAGGTGCTCGCCCACGCCCGCCTGACGCTGACCCGCGGCGAGCAGGCCCGGCAGCAGTGGGAGACCACCTTCGGCAGCTGGGCGAAGACCAACCCGGAGCGCAAGGCGCTCTACGACCGGATGGCCGACCGAGCCCTGCCGGCGGGCTGGACGGACGTGCTGCCGGAGTTCCCCGCCGATGCCAAGGGCGTCGCGACCCGGGCCGCCTCCGCCAAGGTGCTGGACTCGCTCGCTCCGGTCCTGCCGGAGCTCTGGGGCGGCTCGGCCGACCTCGCCGAGAGCAACAACACCACCATGAAGGGCGAGCCGTCGTTCATTCCGGCCGCGCACGCCACCAAGGCGTTCCCCGGTCACGAGTACGGTCGCACCCTGCACTTCGGTATCCGTGAGCACGCCATGGGCGCGATCCTCAACGGCATCACCCTGCACGGCGGCACCCGGCCCTACGGCGGCACCTTCCTGGTCTTCAGCGACTACATGCGGCCCTCGGTGCGGCTCGCCGCGCTGATGAAGCTGCCGGTCATCTACGTCTGGACGCACGACTCGATCGGCCTCGGCGAGGACGGCCCGACCCACCAGCCGGTGGAGCACCTCACCGCGCTGCGGGCGATCCCCGGCCTCGACGTGGTCCGCCCCGCCGACGCCAACGAGACCGCGTGGGCGTGGCGGGTGGCGCTGGAGCACACCGACCGGCCGACCGCGCTCGCGCTGAGCCGGCAGGCGCTGCCGACGCTGGACCGCGGCACGCTGGGCGGCGCCGAGGGCGTGGCCCGCGGCGGGTACGTGCTGGCCGAGGCGTCCAACTCCCAGCCGCAGGTGATCCTCGTCGGCACCGGCTCCGAGGTGCAGCTCTGCCTCACCGCCCGGGACCGGCTGGAGGCCGAGGGCATTCCCACCCGCGTCGTCTCGATGCCCTGCCAGGAGTGGTTCGCCGAGCAGAACGAGGCCTACCGGGAGTCGGTCCTGCCACGCGGGGTAAAGGCACGGGTGAGCGTGGAGGCGGGCATCGCGATGTCCTGGCGGCACATCGTCGGCGACTGCGGCGAGAGCGTCAGCCTGGAGCACTACGGCGCCAGCGCCCCGCACAGCGTGCTTTTCGAGCAGTTCGGGTTCACCCCCGACCGGATCGTGGCCGCCGCGCGCGCGTCGCTGACCCGGGTGGGCGAGATCACCGGTTACACGACCGGAAACTGAAGGGGAGCGTGGACGAAATGACGGACAGACTGAGCGAGCTGAGCGCCGCCGGCGTGGCCATCTGGCTCGACGACCTCTCCCGGACCCGGCTGACCTCCGGCGGGCTGGACCAGCTGCGCCGGGAGAAGCACGTGGCCGGGGTCACCACGAACCCGACGATCTTCGCGAAGGCGCTGAGCGACGCCGACGAGTACAACTGGCAGCTGCGGGACCTCGCCACCCGGGGTGTGGAGGTCGAGGAGGCCGTCCGCATGCTCACCACGTACGACGTACGGTGGGCCTGCGACGTGATGCGCCCGTCGTACGAGAAGAGCGGTGGCGTCGACGGCCGGGTCTCCATCGAGGTCGACCCGCGGCTGGCGCACGACAGCGAGAAGACGGTCGCCGAGGCGAAGGCCCTCTGGTGGCTGGTCGACCGCCCGAACCTCTTCATCAAGATCCCGGCGACCGAGGCCGGCCTGCCGGCGATCACCGCGACGCTCGCCGAGGGGATCAGCGTGAACGTCACGCTGATCTTCGGGCTGGACCGCTACTCGCAGGTCATGGAGGCCTTCCTCGCCGGCCTCGAGCAGGCGAAGGCGAACGGGCACGACCTGTCCAAGATCGGGTCGGTGGCCTCGTTCTTCGTCTCCCGGGTCGACAGCGAGGTGGACAAGCGACTTGAGAAGACCGGCTCGGAGAGCGCGAAGGCGCTGCGCGGCAAGGCCGCCATCGCCAACGCCCAGCTGGCGTACGAGCGCTACGGCGAGGTCTTCTCCTCCGACCGGTGGCAGGCGCTGGCCGACGCCGGGGCGCACCCGCAGCGGCCGCTGTGGGCCTCCACCTCGACCAAGAACCCGGACTACCGGGACGTCATCTACGTCGAGCAGCTGATCGCCCCCGGCACGGTCAACACCATGCCGGAGTCGGTGATCAAGGCGTACGCCGACCACGGCGAGACCCAGGCCGACACCATCACCGGCGAGTACGAAGCCGCTCGCAAGGTCTTCTCCGATCTCGAGGCGGCCGGCGTCAACATGGCCGAGGTGATCGACGTGCTGGAGCGCGAGGGCGTGGAGAAGTTCGAGGCGAGCTGGCTGGAGCTGCTCGACGGCGTACGCAAGTCGCTGGAGTCGGCGGCGCAGGGCGTGGGCGCTCCGGGCCGGGTGGCGCAGGGCAACGCCAAGGCGGCGGCGAAGGCGGGGGGCAACGCGTGAGCGACTTGCTCTCCACCCCGGCCGAGTCGGCCGCGGGACTGACCGTGCACGGGGCGGAGGCGGTCGACAAGGCCGCCCCGGCCTCCACCCGCGACGCGCTGGTCAGCGGTGGCGTCCCCGCCAAGCTGGCCGCGAAGGACCCGACCCTCTGGGGGCCGGACGCCGAGGCCGAGGCGAAGGTCCGCCTCGGCTGGGTGGACACCCACCGGCGCAGCCGGGAACTGCTGCCCCAGCTCGCCGAGCTGAAGGCGGAGCTGGCCGACCTCGACCACGTGGTGCTCGCCGGCATGGGCGGTTCGTCGCTGGCCCCCGAGGTGATCACCCGTACGCTCGGCCGGCCGTTGACCGTGCTGGACACCACCGACCCGGGCCAGGTACGCGCTGCTCTCGGTGACCGGCTCGAGCGCACCGTCGTGGTGGTCGCGAGCAAGTCCGGCTCGACCGTGGAGACCGACAGCCACCGCCGGGCGTACCTGCAGGCGTTCCTGGACGCCGGGATGACCGAGGCGGAGGCCGGACGGCACTTCGTCATCGTCACCGACCCGGGCTCCCCGCTCGAGGAGACCGCCGCCGGAATGGGCGCCTTCACCGTGCTGGCCGACCCGAACGTCGGTGGCCGCTACTCGGCGCTCACCGCGTTCGGGCTGGTCCCGTCGGCGCTGGCCGGCGTGGAGGTCTCCGAACTGCTCGACCAGGCCGACGCGCTGGCCGCCACCCTCACCGGCGACAAGGACAATCCCGCCCTGGCGCTGGGCGCGGCGCTCGGCGCGGCCGCCACGGACGGCCGGGACAAGGTCGCCCTGGTCTCCGACGGCACCGGCATCGACGGACTCGGCGACTGGGCCGAGCAGCTGATCGCCGAGTCCACCGGCAAGTCCGGGGTCGGCATCCTGCCGGTGGTGGTGGAGTCCCCGCAGAGCGCCGGCGCCAAGGGCGCGGACGTGCTCTCGGTGAGCTACGGCGGCGCGCTCGCCGCGGGCGAGGTGCCCGGCGGCGGGGGCGACCCGGACGTCGCGGTCAACGGCCCACTCGGCGCACAGTTCCTGGCCTGGGAGTACGCCACCGCGGTGGCCGGCGCCGTGCTCGGCATCGACCCGTTCAACCAGCCGAACGTCACCGAGTCCAAGGAGAACACCAACAAGATCCTGGCCGAGGGGCTGCCGGCGGAGACGCCGTCGTTCACCGAGGGCGCGATCGAGGTGTACGCCCCGGCCGGCGCCCCGGGCGACCTGGCCGGCGTGCTGCGCTGGCTCCTCGACGGGCTGGGCGACGACGGGTACCTCGCGGCGATGGCGTACCTCGACCGGTTCGCCGACGCCGACACGGCCCGGCTGCGCCCGCTGCTGGCCGAGGCCTCCGGGCGACCGGTCACCTTCGGCTGGGGCCCGCGCTTCCTGCACTCCACCGGCCAGTACCACAAGGGCGGCCCGCAGGTCGGCAGCTACCTTCAGCTGACCGGCGCGGTGAGCGAGGACCTGCCGGTACCGGGCAAGCCGTACACCTTCGGCGAGCTGCAGGCCGCCCAGGCCGCCGGTGACCGGCAGGCGCTCGCCGGGCGGAACCGCCCGGTGCTCCGCCTGCACCTGACCGACCGGTCCGCGGGCGTGGCCCAGCTGCTCGATGCGGCCCGGGGATTGCGGGCGTGAGGATGGGCGACGTGGAAGAGTCGGAGCGGAGCGCCGGGAACCCGCTGCGCGATCCGCAGGACCGCCGGCTGCCGCGGATTCCCGAGCCGTGCGCACTGGTGATCTTCGGGGTCACTGGCGACCTGGCCCGGAAGAAGCTGCTGCCGGCGGTCTACGACCTCGCCAACCGTGGGCTGCTGCCCCCGGGTTTCGTGGTGCTCGGCTTCGCGCGCCGAGACTGGGGTGACGGCGACTTCGAGACGCTGGCCTGCGAGGCGGCCCGCAAGCACGCCCGCACGCCCTGGCGGGAAGAGGTCTGGGCGCGGCTCGCCGGCAACATCAAGTTCGTGGGTGGGTCGTTCGACGACGACGAGGCCTTCGACCAGCTGGCGGGCACGCTCGACGAGCTGCGGGAGACGCACGGCATCCCCGGCAACGCGGCGTTCTACTTCAGCATCCCCCCGGCGGCCTTCCCGGTGGTGCTCAAGCAGCTCGCCCGCACCGGCATGGCGGACAATGCCAAGTCCGGCGGCTGGCGCCGGGTCGTGGTGGAGAAGCCGTTCGGGCACGACCTGCCGTCGGCGAAGGCGCTCAACGACCTGGTGGACAACGTCTTCACCAGCAAGGACGTCTTCCGGATCGACCACTACCTGGGCAAGGAGACGGTCCAGAACATCCTGGCCCTGCGGTTCGCGAACAACCTCTTCGAGCCGCTCTGGAACTCCAAGTACGTCGACTCGGTACAGATCACCATGGCCGAGGACGTCGGGATCGGCAGCCGCGCCGGCTTCTACGACTCGGCGGGCGCGGCCCGCGACGTCTTCCAGAACCACCTCCTCCAGCTGCTCGCCCTGGTGGCGATGGAGGAGCCGACGAGCTTCCACCCGGACGAGATCCGCACCGAGAAGCTGAAGGTGCTCAAGGCGATCACCCTGCCGAAGGACGTCACCCAGGGCACCGTCCGCGGCCAGTACCTGCCCGGCTGGGTGGCCGGTGAGCGGGCCGTCGGCTACCTCGAGGAGGAGGGCGTCCCCCAGGACTCCACCACCGAGACGTACGTGGCGGTCCGGCTGGGCATCCAGAACCGGCGCTGGGCGGAGGTGCCGTTCTACATCCGGGCCGGCAAGCGCCTGCCCCGACGGGTCACCGAGGTGGCCATCATGTTCAAGAACGCGCCGCACCTGCCGTTCAATCCGACCGACGTCGAGTCGCTCGGCAACAACCAGCTCGTCATCCGGGTGCAGCCCGACGAGGGCGTGGTGCTGAAGTTCGGCTCGAAGGTGCCGGGCACCGCCATGGAGGTCCGCGACATCGCGATGGACTTCCAGTACGGCGAGGCGTTCACCGAGTCGAGCCCCGAGGCGTACGAGCGGCTGGTGCTGGACGTCCTCATCGGCGACCGTACGCTCTTCCCGGACGCCGCCGAGGTCGAGCAGAGCTGGCAGGTCGTCGACCCGCTGGAGCGGGCCTGGACGGGCGTCAAGCCGGAGCCGTACCGTGCCGGCGAGTGGGGCCCCCGGGCCGCGGACGAGATGGTGGCCCGGGAGGGCCGCAGCTGGCGGCGGGCGTGACGGGCGTGAGCGGACGGACCATTCGGCACAGCCGCGGGGCGCTCGCGCCGTCGCGGCGCGACGGCGCGAGCCGGCGGAGCGGGAGGCTTCAGTGATCGGCCTGTGGGACACCACCGGCAACGAGGTGGTCAAGGCGCTCGCCGCCGAACGGCGCAGCGCGGGCGGCGTGGCCAGCGGGATGGCGCTCACGCTCATCGTGGTGGTGGACGAGAAGCGGGTACGCGAGGCAGAGGCGGCGGCCACCATCGCCGCCGCCGCCCACCCCTGCCGGCTGCTGGTGGTGGTCCGCTCCGAGATCGAGCGGGACCGCAGCCGGCTCGACGCGGAGATCGTCGTGGGCGGCCGGCTCGGCCCCTGCGAGGCCGTGGTCATGCGGATGTACGGCCGGCTGGCGCTGCACGCCGAGTCGGTGGTCATGCCGCTGCTCGTGCCGGACGTGCCCGTGGTGACCTGGTGGCACGGCGAGCCGCCGGAGGAGATCGCCACCGACTTCCTCGGCGTGGTGGCCGACCGGCGGATCACCGACACCGCGCAGGCCATGGATCCGATTGCGGCGCTGCGCAAGCGGGCCCTCGACTACGCCCCCGGCGACACCGACCTGGCCTGGACCCGGATCACCCCGTGGCGCACCCTCGTCGCGGGTGTCTTCGACACCACCGAGGCGCAAGTCACCGAGGCCACCCTGGTGGCGCCGCGGCAGGACCCGACCGCGGCGCTGATGTGCGGCTGGCTGGGCAGCCGGCTCGGCATCAGCCCGCGCCTGGAGCCCACCGACGAGTTCCCCCGGTTGCGGGAGGTGCAGCTGCGCTGCGCCAACGGCGACCAGTTCGCGCTGACCCGGGAGGACGACCTCGCCGTCTTCCGGCGGACCGGTCAGGACGACCGCCAGCTGCCGCTGGTCCGCCGGCCGCTCGGCGACGAGCTGGCCGAGGAGCTGCGCCGGCTCGACGCCGACCAGGTCTACGCGGAGGCGCTCGGCACCATCGCCGGCGTCACCGGGCTGGAGCAGCGTCCCGCCACCCGGGTCCACGTCTGGAAGGATCCGGCCACCGCCCAGCGGGCTGAGGCGGGGGTCACCGCGCACACCGGCACCAGCCAGAGCTGACGTGACCGCACCCACCCGGGCAACGACGTACCGACCGCCGGACGGTCGGCTCGACATGAAAAAGGCACAAGATGAGTGAGGCGAGTGTCGCCGTCCACGCGGACGCCGAGTTGCTGGCGCAGGCGGTGGCGGCACGCTTCGTGGTGAAGCTGCTCGACGCGCAGGCCGAACGGGGCCAGGCAGCCGTCGTGCTGACCGGCGGCCGGATCGCCGCGGCCGTCTACCGGGCCGTGGCGACTCTGCCGGCGCGGGACGCGGTCGACTGGTCGCGGGTCGACGTCTGGTGGGGCGACGAACGGTTCCTGCCCGCCGGTGATCCGGAGCGTAACGAGACCCAGGCCCGGGCGGCGCTGCTCGACGCGGTGCCGCTGGACCCGGCCCGGGTGCACCCGATGCCGGCGTCGGACGGCCCGGCCGGGCCCGACCCGGAGGAGGCCGCCGCCCGGTACGCCGCCGAGCTGGCCGCGGCCGCCCGGCCCGGCACCGCCGAGCTGCCCCACTTCGACGTGCTGATGCTCGGCGTCGGTGAGGACGGGCACGTCGCGTCGGTCTTCCCGGAGCACCCGGTGCACTACGAGAGCCGGCCGGTCAGCGCGGTGCGGGGCAGCCCGAAGCCGCCGCCGGTGCGCACCACGCTCACCCTGCCGACGATCAACACGGCCGAGGAGGTCTGGCTGGTCGCCAGCGGCGCCGACAAGGCGCGGTCGGTCGGCATGGCCCTGGCCGGCGCCGGGCCGGTGCAGCTGCCCGCGGCCGGCGTGCGAGGCGTCAGCCGTACCCTCTGGCTGCTGGACCGGCCCGCCGCGGCCGACGTCCCGGCCCGCCTCCGCAGCCTGCGCTGACCCGCCGGCCTCCCGCACCGCCTCGTTCACGGAAAGAGTGGTCATTCCCGAAGGAATGACCACTCTTTCCGTGTTCTTGTGCGGGAGAGCGGGGCGCGGCGGTCACCGGCCACGGCGGCGGTGCAGGGCGGCGAGAGCCTCGGCGAGGATCGCGGCGCCCTCCTCGTCGGTGCGCCGCTCCTTCACGTACGCCAGATGCGTCTTGAAGGGCTCGGCACGCTGGCGCCCGGGTGGGTTCTCCGCGTCCCGGCCGGCCGGCTGCCCGCACCGCCGGCAGTCCCACTGGGGCGGCGCGTCGGCTTCTGCGGCGATCAGGATCTCCATCCAGTGCCCGTTGCGGCACCAGTAGACGACCGCGCGGCGCGGAGCCGGCGCGTAGCGCTCGGGTGGGCGTTCGGGGGCGGATCCGACCCGGGCACCCCGGATCACGTTGCCATGTTGCACGGCTGCTCGCTCCTGTCGTCGGAGGGGAACCGCCGCGAGGGGGGACGGCGGGCGACGCGGTGCAGCAAAAAGTTCGCGCGCGGCCCGTCGAGTGACGGACCGCGCGCAGATTGTACGACTCGAGCCGGCCGATCAGGCTCCGCTGCTCATCTGCAGGCGGAGCCAGAGACCGAGCCCGACGATGCAGGCGAACCAGACGATGCCCACCAGAACGGTGTAGCGGTCGAGGTTCTTCTCCGCCACCGAGGAACCGGCGAGGCTGGAGCTGACACCCCCGCCGAACATGCTGGACAGCCCACCACCCTTACCTCGGTGCAGCAGAATCAGCATGGTGAGCAGGACGCTCGTGATGATCAGCAACACGATCAACGTGTATGCGAACCAGGTCGGCAGCATGGCTGGGGTCAGTCCTCTCGTAGCGATCCTCGCCCGGACAGGTCGGGCACGGTGGCACCGACCGGCGGACGGGCGGAGTCAAGGATAGCGAGCGATCAGCGAGCGATGTGCTCCGGGAACCGGCAGATCTGTGCGAATTCCTCGGCGTCCAGGCTCGCCCCGCCCACCAACCCGCCGTCCACGTCCGGCTGGGCCATGGTCGCGGCGACGTTCGACGCCTTGACCGAGCCACCGTAGAGGATCCGGACCTGCGCGGCGGTGTCCTGGTCGTAGAGCTCGACCAGGCGCTCGCGGACCGACCCGCAGACCTCCTGGGCGTCCTCCGGAGTCGCGGTCTTGCCGGTGCCGATCGCCCAGACCGGCTCGTACGCCACGACGATCTTGACGACCTGCTCGGCGGTCAGGCCGCTCAGGGCGCCCTCGAGCTGAACGGCACAGTGCGAAACGTGCCGACCCGCCTCGCGAACGTCCAGCCCCTCCCCCACGCAGAGGATCGGGGTCAGCCCGTGGGTCAGCGCCGCCTTCACCTTGGCGTTGCAGATGGCGTCGCTCTCGTGATGGTGGATCCGCCGCTCGGAGTGCCCGACCACCACGTACGTGCAGCCGAGCTTCGCCAGCAACGGTCCGGAGATGTCACCGGTGTACGCGCCGGAGGCGTGCGGCGACAGATCCTGCGCGCCGTAGCCGATGAGCAGCTTGTCGCCCTCCACCGCGGTCTGCACGGTACGCAGATCGGTGTACGGCGGCAGGACCACCACCTCGACGTCGGTGAGCTGCTTCTCGGTGAGGCTCGCCGCCAGCTTCTGCACGAGCAGGTTGGCCTCGAGGTGGTTGAGGTTCATCTTCCAGTTGCCGGCCATCAGCGGCCGGCGGGTGGGGCCCGCCATCAGTTCTCCAGCGCAGCGATGCCAGGGAGGGTCTTGCCCTCCAGGTACTCCAGGGACGCCCCGCCACCGGTGGAGATGTGCCCGAACGAGGACTCGTCCAGCCCGAGTGCCCGCACCGCCGCGGCCGAGTCGCCACCGCCGACGACGGTGAACGCCCCGGAACCGGCGATGGCCTCGGCCACACCCCGGGTGCCGTGCGCGAACGGCGCCATCTCGAACACACCCATCGGGCCGTTCCAGAAGATCGTCTTCGCGCCCTTGACCGCGGCCGCGAACCCGGCCACGGTCTCCGGGCCGATGTCCAGACCCAACCGGTGGCTCGGGATGCCGTCGGCGCGGACGGTGTCGTGCGCGGCGTCCGGCGCGAACGCGTCGGCGGCCACCACGTCGACCGGGAGCATGATCTTGCCCGGCGCGCGCTCCATGAGGTTGCGGCAGGTCTCGACCATGTCCTTCTCCAGCAGCGAGGTGCCCACCTCGTGGCCCTGAGCCTTGAGGAAGGTGAAGCACATGCCGCCGCCGATGAGCAGCCGGTCGACCTTCGGCAGCAGGGCCTCGATCACCGCCAGCTTGTCGGAGACCTTGGAGCCGCCGAGCACCACCACGTACGGCCGCTCCGGCTCGCCGGTGAGCGCGGAGAGGACCTCCACCTCGCGCAGCACCAGCCGACCGGCGTAGTGCGGCAGCCGGGCCGGCACGTCGTAGACGCTCGCGTGCTTGCGGTGCACCGCGCCGAACGCGTCGTCGACGTACGCCTCGCCGAAGCCGGCGAGCTGGTCGGCGAAGGACTTCCGCTCGGCCTCGTCCTTGCTGGTCTCGCCGACGTTGAAGCGCAGGTTCTCCAGCAGGGCGACCGCACCGTCGCCGAGCGCCTCGACGGTGGAGCGGGCCGAGTCGCCGACGGTGTCGGTGGCGAAGTGCACCGGAGCGCCGAGCAGCTCACCGAGCCGGTCGGCGACCGCCCGCAGGCTGAACTGCGGGTCCGGCGCGCCCTTCGGCCGGCCCAGGTGCGAGCAGACGGTCACCTTCGCGCCGGCCCCGGTGAGCGCGCTCAGGGTCGGCAGGACGGCGCGGATCCGGCCGTCGTCCGTGATGGCACCGGTCTGCTTGTCGAGCGGGACGTTCAGGTCGGCGCGCACCAGGACGCGCCGACCCGAGACCCCCTCGGCGAGCAGGTCGTCGAGGGTTCGGATGCTCACAGCGAGCTACCGACCAGCTTGACCAGGTCCACCAGACGGTTCGAGTAGCCCCACTCGTTGTCGTACCAGCCGACGACCTTGACCTGGTTGCCGATCACCTTGGTGAGCGGCGCGTCGAAGATGCAGGACGCCGGGTCGGTGACGATGTCGGTGGAGACGATCGCGTCCTCGTTGTAGATGAGGATGCCCTTCAGCGGGCCGTCCGCGGCGGCCTTCAGCGCGGCGTTGACCTCGTCGACGGTGGTCTCCCGGCCGACCGTGACGGTGAGGTCGGTGACCGAACCGGTCGGGATCGGCACCCGCAGCGCGTAGCCGTCCAGCTTGCCCTTCAGGTCCGGCAGCACCAGGCCGATCGCCTTCGCCGCGCCGGTCGAGGTCGGCACGATGTTCAGCGCGGCGGCCCGGGCCCGACGCAGGTCCTTGTGCGGCGCGTCCTGCAGGTTCTGGTCCTGCGTGTACGCGTGGATGGTGGTCATCAGACCCTGCTGGATGCCGAACGTGTCGTGCAGCACCTTCGCCATCGGGGCGAGGCAGTTGGTGGTGCAGGAGGCGTTCGAGATGATGGTGTGCTTGGCCGGGTCGTACTGGTCGTGGTTCACGCCCATGACGACCGTGACGTCCTCGTTCTTCGCCGGCGCGGAGATGATGACCTTCTTGGCCCCACCGTCGACGTGCGCCTTCGCCTTGCTGGCGTCGGTGAAGAAACCGGTGGACTCGATGACCACGTCGGCGCCGACCTCGCCCCACGGCAGCTTCGCCGGGTCCTTCTCGGCGTACGCCTTGATGGTCTTGCTGCCCACGGTGATCTCGTCGGCGGTCGCCTTGACCTCCTGGCCGAGGCGGCCCAGGATGCTGTCGTACTTGACAAGGTGGGCGAGCGTCGCGTTGTCGGTCAGGTCGTTCACCGCCACGACCTCGATGTCAGCGCCGGACGCCAGCACTGCCCGGAAGAAGTTGCGGCCGATCCGACCGAAGCCGTTGATGCCAACCCGGATGGTCACAGGTCCCATCTCCTCGCGTTCTGGTCCGCCGGTCGCAGACCGTGGCGCCGGCGGAATGATGTGCGCCGACCGTTGGAGCCGGCCGTTGACAGTTGAACTCGGCCACCCCGCCGCGATCCGTGAGGACCCGACCGCCCGAGGCGGTACGCGCGGCGCGGAGCACCGGTGCCGGCCCCCTTGCCGTACGCTGCGACCCTATCCGAGCGCGTGACAGGGCACTGCGCCGGGTGGCGACCGACTCGCGTTTCGCACCCGTCGCGCGGCACGGCGGATGGCAGGGCCGTCCTGCCGGCCCGCTCGCCTCCGCTGACCGCCACCGTCCTATCAGACCACGAGCATGTCGGGCGTGACGGCCGCTTCGGTATCCGGGATGCCCAGGTCGCGGGCCCGCTTGTCGGCCAGCGCCAACAGCCGGCGGATCCGCCCGGCGATGGCGTCCTTCGTCAGCGGCGGGTCGGCGAGCGCGCCGAGCTCCTCCAGCGAGGCCTGGCGGTGCTCCAGTCGCAGCTGACCGGCCGAGGTGAGGTGGTTCGGGGCGTCGTCGGCGAGGATCTCCAACGCCCGGGTCACCCGGGCCGCGGCGGCCACCGCCGCCCGGGCCGAGCGGCGCAGGTTCGCGTCGTCGAAGTTCGCCAGCCGGTTGGCGGTCGCCCGTACCTCGCGGCGGACCCGGCGCTCCTCCCAGGCGAGCACGCTGGAGTGCGCGCCGATCCGGGTGAGCAGCGCGGCGATCGCGTCGCCGTCCTTGACCACCACCCGGTCCACCCCACGCACCTCGCGGTTCTTGGCGGTGATGCCGATCCGGCGGGCGGCGCCGACCAGGGCGAGCGCCGACTCCGGACCGGGGCAGGTGATCTCCAGGGCGCTGGAGCGCCCCGGCTCGGTCAACGAACCGTGCGCCATGAACGCCCCCCGCCAGGCGGAGACGGCGCAGCAGACGTTCGCGGCGACCACGTGCGGCGGCAGGCCGCGCACCGGACGGCCCCGTACGTCGAGCAGGCCGGTCTGCCGGGCCAGCGCCTCGCCGTCCTTCACCACCCGCACGATGAAGTGGCTGCCCTTGCGCAGGCCGCCGGAGGCGAGCACATGGATCTCGCTCGGGTAGCCGTAGACCTCGGCGATCTCCCGCCGCAGCCGACGCGCCACCGCGCCGGTGTCCAGCTCTGCCTCGACCACCACGCGACCGGAGACGATGTGCAGCCCGCCGGCGAAGCGCAGCAGGGCCGCCATCTCCGCCCGCCGACAGCAGGGTTTGGGCACGTCGACCCGACTCAGCTCGTCCTTGACCGCAGCCGTCATCGCCATTGTGCGTCCCCTCACGGACCGGTTCCGGCGTGTCGCCGGAGATTACGTACGTGTCTAACGATCGGCGCCCAGGACAGGCACCAGTGCGGCGCCCAGGGCCGCTGGATCATGGCGAGGAGTGCCGTCGGTGACGGCGACGGGGGCGAGGACCAGCCGGGCACCCAGCGATTCTGCCGCACGTTCGACAGGTTCGGGGTCACCGACCGCCTTGGCGTCGGCCAGCACGTGATCCACTTTCAGCTCCGGCAGGTACCAGCGCAGCGCGGCCAGGTGATCGGCCACGGAGAGTCCGAGCGTCTCCTTCTCCGCGGCCAGGTTGAGGGTGACCAGCCGGCGGGCGGGGCTGGACACGATCGCGTCGGCCAGCCGCGGCACCAGCAGGTGCGGCAGCACACTCGTGTACCAGCTGCCCGGGCCGAAGATCAGCCAGTCGGCCGCGCCGATCGCCTCGACCGCCTCGGGGCAGGCCTCCGGCTCGCCGGGCGTCAGCCGCAGCGCCTCCACCCGCCCGGTCGCGACCGCCACCTGGTGCTGGCCGGTGAGCGTCCGTACGTCGTCGGGCCGGTCCGGGTCGGCGCCGCGCACCCGCGCCTCGATGCCCACCGGTTGGCAGGACATCGGCAGCACCCGGCCCACCGAGCCGAGCATCGCGCCGGCGTGCTCCAGCGCCGCCACCGGGTCGCCGAGCAGCTCCATCAGCCCGACCAGCACCAGGTTGCCGACGGCGTGCCCGGCCAGCCCGTCCCCCGGGCCCACGCCGGGCACCTCGGTGAAACGGTGCTGGAAGAGCCCCGCGCTGCGCCGGGTCGCCGGATGATCGCCGGCCAGCGCGACCAGGGCCTGCCTCAGGTCCCCCGGCGGCAGGCCGCCCCGCTCGGCGCGCAGCCGACCGCTGGAGCCCCCGTCGTCACCGACCGTCACCACGGCCGTGATCTCCAGGTCCAGCTCGGGGGCGCACCGGCGCAGCGCCCGCAGCGAGGCGGAGAGGCCGTGGCCGCCGCCGAACGCCACCACCCTCGTCGTCATTCCCGCCCCAGGTCCCGGTGCTGGGCGTTGGCGGCGAGCCCGGAGTGCCGCAGCCGGTCGGCCAGCTCCTCGGCGATCGCCACGCTGCGGTGCTTGCCGCCCGTGCAGCCGACCGCAACGGTCAGGTACCGCTTCCCCTCCCGTTCGAACCCGGCGGTGGTGGCGTTGACCAGGTCGGCGTACGTGGAGACGAACGCGTCCGCCCCCTCCTGGCCCAGCACGTACGCGCTGACCGCCTCCTCCCGCCCGGTGTGCTCGCGCAGTTCGGGCACCCAGTACGGGTTGGGCAGGAACCGGGCGTCCAGCACGAAGTCGGCATCCGGCGGCAGGCCGTACTTGAAGCCGAAGGAGAGCACGGTGACCCGCAGCCGCCGGGCGTCCTCGCCGCCGAAGAGCTCCTCGATGCGCCGGCGCAGCTGGTTGACGTTGAGGTGGCTGGTGTCGATGATCACGTCGGCCTGTTCGCGCGCCTCGGCCAGCAGGCCCCGCTCGACGGCGATGCCGTCGGCCAGCCGCCCGTCGCCCTGCAGCGGGTGCGAGCGGCGGACGCTCTCGAACCGGCGGATCAGCACCTCGTCGTCGGCGTCGACGAAGACCACCCGGGGGGCGAAGCCCCGCTCGCCCAGCTCCCGGATGGCGCCCGCCAGGTCGGTGGAGAACGCACGTGAGCGCACGTCCAGCACCATGGCCGTCCGTCGGGCCGCCCCGCCCGCCTTGAACGCGAGCTCGGCCATGTCGAGCATGAGCGCCTGTGGAAGATTGTCGACCACGTAGTAGCCGACGTTCTCCAACGCCCGCGCCACCGTGCTACGCCCGCCGCCGGAGAGCCCGGTGACCACCACCAGCGTGGTCTCCGACTCCGCCGGCTGCCCGCCGGCCGTCTCCGCCGAGGTGTCGGGCCGCCCCCCGGCCGTACGCGCCTCGCTCACCCACTACCCCCAAGCCACGACGCCGCGGCCACCGCTGGCCGCAAACGGTCAAACAGCGACTCTATCCCGCCGATTCCGCACCACCCCCTCACCGCCCCCGCGCGCGCCCACCCCCCCTCCCCCCCCACCCCGGCCCCGCTCTCCCCCCGGTGATCAAGAGGTTTGCGTCAACCCGGGGCCGGATCCTGACGCAGACCTCTTGATCACCGAGGGTGGGGCGGCCGTGGGGGCGGGGTGGGGCGGGGTGGGGGCGGGATGGGGCGCGCGGCGGAGGGGTGGCGTCGGGGTGGGCTCGTACACTTCGCGGATGGCCTCCCCCACCGACCTGCGCACCTCTGAGGCGCTCCAGGTGCTGCGCCGGGTGTTCGGCTACGACACCTTCCGCGGCTTCCAGCAGGACGTCATCGACCACGTGGTGGCCGGCGGTGACGCGCTGGTGCTCATGCC
Source organism: Micromonospora musae (assembly GCF_003626635.1). Lineage (GTDB taxonomy): Bacteria > Actinomycetota > Actinomycetes > Mycobacteriales > Micromonosporaceae > Micromonospora > Micromonospora musae. The sequence goes on from NZ_RAZT01000003.1 coordinate 170,038, forward strand.
CACCGGGGGCGGCAAGTCGCTCTGCTACCAGATCCCCGCCCTGGTGCGCCCCGGCGTCGGGGTGGTCGTCTCCCCGCTGATCGCGCTGATGCAGGACCAGGTCGACGCGCTGACCGCGCTCGGCGTGCGGGCCGGTTTCCTCAACTCGACGCTCGACCTCGACGCCCGCCGCCGGGTCGAGGCGGCCTTCCTCGCCGGCGACCTGGACCTGCTCTACCTGGCGCCGGAGGCGCTCGGCTCCCGCGCGACCGTCCAGCTGCTCGACCGCGGCAAGATCGCGCTCTTCGCGATCGACGAGGCGCACTGCGTCTCCCAGTGGGGGCACGACTTCCGACCCGACTACCTCGCTCTGTCGATGCTGCACGAGCGGTGGCCGGAGGTGCCGCGGATCGCCCTGACCGCCACCGCGACCAGCGCCACCCGCACCGAGATCGCCACCCGCCTCGACCTGACCGGGGCCCGGCACTTCGTGGCGAGCTTCGACCGGCCCAACATCCAGTACCGGATCGTGCCGAAGCGGGAACCCCGCAAGCAGCTGCTGGGTCTGCTGCGCGACGAGCACCCGGGCGACGCCGGCATCGTCTACTGCCTCTCCCGCGCCTCGGTGGAGAAGACGGCCGAGTTCCTGACCGCCAACGGGATCGCGGCACTGCCCTACCACGCCGGTCTGGACGCGTCCGTCCGCGCCAGGAACCAGCAGCGCTTCCTCCGCGAGGAGGGGCTGGTGATGGTCGCCACCATCGCCTTCGGCATGGGCATCGACAAGCCGGACGTCCGGTTCGTCGCCCACCTCGACCTGCCGAAGTCGGTCGAGGGCTACTACCAGGAGACCGGGCGCGCCGGGCGGGACGGTCTCCCGTCGACCGCCTGGCTGGCGTACGGGCTGCAGGACGTCGTCCAGCAGCGGAAGCTGATCGAGACCTCGGAGGGCGACCTGGCGCACCGGCGTGGCCTCGCCCGGCACCTGGACGCGATGCTGGCGCTCTGCGAGACCGTCCGCTGCCGCCGCTCGCAGCTGCTGGAGTACTTCGGCGAGCCGGGCACACCCGGCTGCGGCAACTGCGACACCTGCCTGGAGCCGCCGGAGTCGTGGGACGGCACGATCGCCGCGCAGAAGCTGCTCTCCACCGTGTTCCGCCTCGACCGGGAACGCAACCAGCGGTTCGGGGCCGGGCACTGCATCGACATCCTGCTCGGGCGTCGCTCCGAGAAGGTGGCCCAGTTCGGGCACGACTCGCTGACCGTCTTCGGCATCGGCGGCGAGCTGCGGGAGGCCGAGTGGCGCGGGGTGGTGCGGCACCTGCTCGCCGAGGGCCTGCTCGCGGTCGAGGGCGACTACGGCACGCTCGTGCTCACCGAGACGAGCGCCGAGGTGCTGGGCCGTCGGCGGTCGGTGCTGCTACGCCGCGAGCCGGAGCGCCCGACGTCGGGCCGCGCCGGCCGGTCCCGTGGCACCGCCACCGCCACCGCCGATCTGCCGCCGGCCGCCGCGCCGGTCTTCGAGCGGCTCCGCGCCTGGCGGGCGGCCGCCGCCAAGGAGCAGGGTGTCCCGGCGTACGTCATCTTCCACGACGCCACGCTGCGGCAGATCGCGACCGACGCGCCCACCTCACTCGCCGAGCTCTCCACGGTCAGCGGGGTCGGTGAGAACAAGCTCGCGAAGTACGGCGAGCAGATCCTGACCGTGCTCGCCGACGCCCCGGCCTGACCAGCGGGCTCGGCTCAGCCGTCACCGTGCCGTCTCCTACCAGGATCTCGGCGGCGGCTGCCTACCTGACCGGCGAGTTCACTCGGTCGTCGGCGCCTTCTCGGTCGCGCCGCCGAGCGCGGCGAGGATCGCCTCGGCGGTACGCCGGCCCACCCCCGGCACCTCGGTGATCTCCTCGACGGTGGCCGCCGAGAGCCGCTTCAGCGACCCGAAGTGCCGCAGCAGCGCCTTGCGCCGCACCTCCCCCAGCCCGGGCACCGAGTCCAGCGCCGACTGGGTCATCCGCTTGGAGCGGCGCTGCCGGTGGAAGGTGATGGCGAACCGGTGCGCCTCGTCACGCACCCGTTGCAGCAGGTAGAGCCCCTCGGAGCTGCGCGGCAGGACGACCGGGAACTCGTCGTCGGGCAGCCACACCTCCTCCAGGCGCTTGGCCAACCCGCAGAGCGCGACGTCGTCGATGCCCAGCTCGGCGAGGGCCTGCGCGGCGGCGGCGACCTGCGGCGCGCCGCCGTCGACCACCACGAGCTGCGGCGGGTAGGCGAACCGGCGGGGCCGCCCGGTCGTCGGGTCGACCAGCGCGCCGACCCGCGGCTCGCCGTCGGCCGCCGGCCCGTCCGGGGCGGCCAGGTCGTCGGCCGACTCGACGCCCGCCTCGCCGGTCTCCGCGCGGGAATCCAGGTAGCGGGCGAAGCGGCGGCGCAGCACCTCGGACATCGCGGAGAGGTCGTCGGTGGCGCCGCGGATGATGAAGCGGCGGTACTCGCTCTTGCGCGGCAGCCCGTCCTCGAAGACGACCATGCTCGCCACCACGTCGGTGCCCTGGATCTGCGAGATGTCGAAACACTCGATGCGCAGCGGCGACGTGCGCATGTCGAGCGCCTCGCTGATCTCGTCGAGCGCCTTGCTCCGGGTGGTCAGGTCACCGGCGCGACGCAGCTTGTGCCGGGCCAGGGCGTCCTTGGCGTTGCGCTCGACCGTCTCCATGAGGACGCGCTTGTCGCCGCGCTGCGGCACCCGCAGCGAGACCCGGCTGCCACGGTGGTCGGAGAGCCAGTCGGCCAGTGCCTCGGCGTCACCGGGGAGTTCGGGAACGAGCAGTTCCCGGGGCACGTCGGCCTCGCCGTGCTCGCCGCCGTAGACCTGGGTGCAGAAGTGGTGCACCAGGTCGCCGGTGGTCAGCTCCTCGGTCTTCTCGACCACCCAGCCCCGCTGGCCCCGGACCCGACCGTCACGGACGTGGAAGACCTGCACGGCCGCCTCGAGCGGGTCGTCGGCGAAGGCCACCACGTCGGCGTCCGTACCGTCGCCGAGCACGACCGTCTGCTTCTCCATCGCCCGGCGCAGCGCGGCGACGTCGTCCCGCAGCCGGGCGGCCCGCTCGAACTCCAACTGCTCGCTGGCCTCGACCATCTCGCGTTCGATCCGGCGCACCATGGTGTCCGTGCGACCGGCCATGAAGTCGCAGAAGCCGTCGACGATCTCCCGGTGCTGCTCGGCGGAGACCTCGCCCACGCAGGGCGCCGAGCACTTGCCGATGTAGCCGAGCAGGCAGGGGCGGCCGACCTGACCGGCGCGCTTGAACACCCCGGCGGAGCAGGTACGCGCCGGGAACACCCGCAGCAGCAGGTCGAGCGTCTCGCGGATCGCCCAGGCGTGCGAGTACGGCCCGAAGTAGCGCACCCCCTTGCGCTTGGCGCCCCGCATCACCTGCAGCCGCGGATACTCCTCGTCGAGGGTGACGGCGAGGTAGGGGTACGACTTGTCGTCCCGGTACCGGACGTTGAACCTCGGGTCGTACTGCTTGATCCAGGTGAACTCCTGCTGGAGCGCCTCCACCTCGGTGCCGACCGTGATCCAGTCCACCGACTCGGCGGTGGTCACCATCTGGCGCGTGCGCTCGTGCAGGTTCCAGAGATCACCGAAGTAGGAGTTGAGGCGGCTGCGGAGGTTCTTCGCCTTGCCGACGTAGATCACCCGGCCGGTTCCGTCGCGGAACCGGTAGACCCCCGGCGACTCCGGGATGGTGCCAGGTGCGGGGCGGTAGGTCGAGGGGTCAGCCACGGCTGCAAGCCTAGTCCGGGGTACCGACAGGGCCTCGGCGCGGCGCGGGCGGCCGCGAATCCCACGATGGCCCGGGAGGCCGGAAATCAGCGTCGCCGCGACTCCCCGACCTCCCGGCCCTCGACAACTCGGATCAGGCGAACGAGATCTGGTCGCCGACGACCTTCACCGGCTTGGCGGGCAGCGGCCTGGTGGCCGGGCCGGCCTTGACCGAGCCGTCCTCGATCGAGAACTTGCTGCCGTGGCAGGTGCAGTTGATCGTGCCGCCGTCGACGTTCGACACCGGGCAGCCCTGGTGGGTGCAGATCGGGTCGAAGCCCTTGAACTGCCCGGCGGCGGGCTGGGTGATGACCACGCCCTGGGCGGCGAGCACCTTGCCGCCGCCGACCGGCACGTCGGCGGTGGTGGCCAGCGACTGCGAGCCCTGCCGGTCGCCGCCGCCCGCGTCCCCGGTGCTCGGCACGGCCGGCCCGCCGCTGGTGGGCTGCTGCCCGCTCGCGCCGTCGCCCGCGTCGTTCCCGCCACAGGCCGTCAGGACCACGGCCGCCCCGACCGCGCCGGCGCCGGCGAGCAGCGCCCGCCGCGTCTGCGTGCCCGGACCGGTCAACTCCTGATGGTCACTCATGCCTTGCCCTTCTCTCGGCTGCTGCGGCTCGTCCCGACCCCCGCGGCCACACCTTTTTCACACGTCCAACTGTGCCCGACGGTTCACTCTCAGCGTGCCGGAACCGCCCGCCGGCTGATCATCCGCCCCCACCCGGGGGACCGGCTCGGAGCCGTCGCGGGCGCGCCGGCCGGCGCGCGAGAAACGTCGACAGCCGGGCGGGACACGCCCGGCTGTCGAGTAGGCGGCTCGTCAGCGGGCCCCGGCGGGCACCTTCCGGCCGCTGCGGGCCTTCGACCCGTTGGCCTTGGCCGCCCGCGAGGTCGCCGCCGCGGCGCCCTTCGCCTCGCCGTCGAGCTTCAGCACCTGGCGCAGGAACTGCCCGGTGTGGCTCTCGGGCACCTCGGCGACCTCCTCCGGCGTGCCGGTGGCCAGCACCGTCCCGCCCCGGTGGCCGCCCTCCGGGCCCATGTCGATCAGCCAGTCCGCCGTCTTGATCACGTCGAGGTTGTGCTCGATCGTGATCACCGTGTTGCCCTTGTCGACCAGCCCCTCGAGCACCATCAGCAGCTTGCGGATGTCCTCGAAGTGCAGGCCGGTGGTCGGCTCGTCGAGCACGTAGACCGTCCGGCCGGTCGAACGCTTCTGCAGCTCGGAGGCGAGCTTGACGCGCTGCGCCTCACCACCGGAGAGGGTCGGCGCGGGCTGACCGAGACGCACGTAGCCCAGACCGACGTCGACCAGGGTCTTGAGGTGCCGGTGGATGGCCGGGATGGCGGAGAAGAACTCGGCCGCCTCCTCGATCGGCATGTCCAGCACCTCGGCGACGGTCTTGCCCTTGTAGTGCACCTCCAGGGTCTCCCGGTTGTAGCGGGCGCCCTTGCAGACCTCGCAGGGGACGTACACGTCGGGCAGGAAGTTCATCTCGATCTTGATGGTGCCGTCACCGGAGCACGCCTCGCAGCGCCCGCCCTTGACGTTGAACGAGAACCGGCCCGGCCCGTAGCCGCGCACCTTCGCCTCGGTCGTCTCGGCGAAGAGCTTGCGGACGTGGTCCCAGACGCCGGTGTAGGTCGCCGGGTTCGACCGAGGCGTACGGCCGATCGGTGACTGGTCGACGCCGACCACCTTGTCGACGTGCTCCAGCCCGGTGACCCGGGTGTGCCGGCCCGGCACCAGCCGGGCGCCGTTGATCTGGTTGGCCAGTACGGCGTACAGGATGTCGTTGACCAGGGTCGACTTGCCGGAGCCGCTGACCCCGGTGACCGCGATGAGCTGGCCGAGCGGGAAGCTCACCGTGAGGTTGCGCAGGTTGTGCTCCCGCGCGCCGTGCACCACCAACTCCCGGCCGGCGGTCTGCGGCCGGCGCAGCTGCGGCGTCGGGATCGACCTGCGACCCGACAGGTACGCCCCGGTCACCGACTCCGGGTTCTCCAGCAGTGCGGGGACGGAGCCGCTGTGCACGATCCGACCGCCGTGCTCACCGGCGCCCGGCCCGATGTCGACGATCCAGTCGGCGGTGCGGATGGTGTCCTCGTCGTGCTCGACCACGATCAGCGTGTTGCCCAGCCCACGCAGCCGGACCAGGGTCTCGATCAGCCGGTGGTTGTCGCGCTGGTGCAGCCCGATCGACGGCTCGTCGAGCACGTAGAGGACGCCGACCAGGCCCGACCCGATCTGCGTGGCCAGCCGGATGCGCTGCGCCTCGCCACCGGAGAGGGTGCCGGCCGGCCGGTCCAGGGAGAGGTAGTCCAGGCCGACGTCGAGCAGGAACCGCAGCCGGGCGTTGATCTCCTTGAGCACCCGCTCGGCGATCATCTTCTGCCGGTCGGTGAGCTCGATGCCGGCGAGCAGCTCGGCGCACTCCCCCACCGAGAGGTTGCAGACCTCGGCGATGCTCTTGCCGGCGATGGTGACCGCGAGCACCTCGGGCTTGAGCCGGGTGCCGCCGCAGGCCGCGCAGGGCACGTCCCGCATGTAGCCCTCGTACTTGTCCCGCGACCACTCCGACTCGGTGTCGTTGTGCCGCCGCTCGATCCACTGCACCACGCCCTCGAAGCCGGTGTAGTAGGAGCGCTCGCGGCCGTACTTGTTGCGGTAGCGGACGTGCACCTGGTCGTCGGAGCCGTGCAGGATCGTCTTCTGCGCCCGCGACGGCAGCTTCCGCCACGGCGTGTCCACGTCGAAGTGCTCGGCCTGGCCGAGCGCCTCCAGCAGGCGCAGGAAGTATTCCAGGTTGTGCCCGGTCGACCAGGGCTGGATCGCGCCCTCCCGAAGCGTCCGCTCCGGGTCGGGGACGACCAGCTCCGGGTCGACCTCCTTCTTGGTGCCGAGACCCGTGCACTCCGGGCAGGCGCCGTAGGGCGCGTTGAAGGAGAAGACCCGGGGCTCCAGATCCTCGATGGCGAGCGGGTGGTCGTTGGGGCAGGCGAGGTGCTCGGAGTAACGCCGCTCCCGGTCGGGATCGTCCTCGGCCAGGTCGACGAAGTCGAGCAGCACCAGCCCGCCGGAGAGGCCGAGCGCCGCCTCGACCGAGTCGGTCAGCCGCTGCTTGGCGCTCGCCTTCACGGTGAGCCGGTCGATCACCACCTCGATGGTGTGCTTCTCCTGCTTCTTGAGCTTCGGCGGCTCGGTGAGCGGGTGCACCACACCGTCGACCCGGGCCCGGGCGTAACCCTTGGCCTGGAGCTCGGTGAAGAGGTCGACGTACTCGCCCTTGCGGCCTCGCACCACCGGGGCGAGCACCATGAACCGGGTGCCCTCGGCCATGGCCAGCACCCGGTCGACGATCTGCTGCGGGCTCTGCTTCGAGATGCGCTCGCCGCAGACCGGGCAGTGCGGCTCACCGACGCGGGCGAAGAGGAGCCGAAGGTAGTCGTAGACCTCCGTGATCGTGCCGACCGTCGAGCGCGGGTTGCGCGAGGTCGATTTCTGGTCGATCGAGACGGCGGGGCTCAGCCCCTCGATGAAGTCGACGTCGGGCTTGTCCATCTGCCCGAGGAACTGCCGGGCATACGACGAGAGCGACTCGACGTAGCGGCGCTGTCCCTCGGCGAAGATCGTGTCGAACGCCAGGCTCGACTTGCCCGACCCGGAGAGCCCGGTGAAGACGATGAGGGCGTCCCGGGGCAGGTCGAGACTGACGTCACGCAGGTTGTGCTCGCGCGCGCCACGGATGATCAGTCGGTCGGCCACGGTCCGTGTACTCCCGGGTGAAGAAGATGAGGCGGATCTGTCCGCTCGGAGGCGATTCTGAGCGGTTGTGTGGGCGCAGAAATACGCCTCGGCAACTCTAGCCCCGAGGTACGACAATTCTCCGCGCCCGCACATTCCCCCAGCTCAACCCGGTCCGCCGCCCACCCGAGGGCACCCCGGCAGTCACCCGCGCGGACGCCCAGCCGGGCGGCCCGGCGACCGACCCCGCGGACCACCCCCCGCCCCGGCCGGGCGACCGCGGATCACTCCCCTGACCGGCCGGACGACCGGGAGATCAACCGGCCGGGGTTCAGAAACCGCCAGGTGCGGGCGGCCGGCTCGGTCGGCTCGGCCGCCGACGCGCGCCCCGCCAGCCGCCGCGCCGTTCGGCGGCGAGCCGCGTCTCCCGCCGCCGCGTCTCGAAGGCCACCTCCCGCTGCAGCCGACGCCAGCTCTCCCAGCGCCGGGCCGTCAACTCGCCGTTCTCCAGCGCGTCCCGCACCGCGCAGGCCGGCTCGCCGTCGTGCGCGCAGTCGGCGTACCGGCAGTCGAGCGCGAGCTCGGCGATGTCCGCGAAGGCCTGATCCAGGCCCGTCGAGCCGTCCAGCAGGCCGACCGCCCGTACGCCCGGGGTGTCGATCACCGCACCCCCGCCCGGCACCGGCACCAGCGAGCGCCACGTGGTGGTGTGCCGGCCCTTGCCGTCGACCCGACGGATCGCCTGCGTGGGCATCACCGCCGCCCCGGCGAGCGCGTTGACCAGGCTCGACTTGCCCGCCCCGGACGGACCGAGCAGGCCCAGCGTGCGCCCGGGGGCGACCTGCGCCCGTAGCGGGTCGAGGCCCGTGCCGTGCTCGGCGCTGACCGCCAGCACCGGCACGCCCGGCGCGATCGCGGCCAACTGGCGGGCGATGGCGTCCGGGTCGGCGGCCAGGTCGACCTTGGTGAGCACCACGAGCGGCCGGGCGCCGGACTCGTGGACCAGGGAGAGCAGCCGCTCGATGCGGCCGGTGTCCGGCTCGGGGTGCACCGGCTCGACCACCGCCGCGGCGTCGAGGTTGGCGGCGAGGACCTGCCCGCTGGCGTCCTTGCCCGCGGTGCGACGCACCAGCGCGGTCCGCCGGGGCAGTACGGTCTCGACGGTGCGGCGCCCGTCCGGCCAGGTGCCGACCAGCACCCAGTCACCGGCGCAGGGCAGGTTGGTCAGGTCGCGGGCGGCGGCCGCCAGCAGGGTGCCGCCCACGCTGGCCCGGACCGGTCCGTCCGGGCAGAGCACGGTGCACACGCCCCGGTCGACGCGGGCGACCCGGCCCGGCTGGTGACCGCTGCGTCGACGGGCGCTCGCCGCCCACCCGGCGTCCCAGCCGAGGGCGGTCAGTTCGATTCTCATGGCATCCTCATCGGTGTCGAAGGTGATGGTGGATCACGCGTGGCGAGGATCGGCATCGGCCCTCACCTCCTCCCGATCGATCCGGTGCCGCGTCGTCGCCGACGGTAGGTGGCGCGGCGACGCGCCGAAAGCCATTTCCCCGGCGACGCCGTGCCGCGCTACCGCTAGGGTCGGAACGTGACCACGGACCCGCTGCTGCTGACCGGCGAGGTGCAGGCCTCGACCGCGCGGCTGCTGGGCACCGCCGCCGTCTTCGACGAGGCCGGCCTGGCCGCCGCGTCACTGCTGCCGGGCTGGAGCCGCGGCCACGTCCTGGCGCACCTGGCCCGCAACGCCGACGGCTTCGTGAACCTGCTCACCGCCGCCCGCACCGGCGAGCCCCGCCCGATGTACGCCTCGCCCGCCGGCCGGGCCGCGGACATCGAGGCCGGCGCGGCCCGGCCGGCCGACGCCCACCTGGAGGACCTGCGCCGCTCGGCGGACCGGTTCGGCGAGGCGGTCGCCGCGATGCCGGCCGAGGCGTGGACCGCCACCGTCACCACTCCGGGCGGGCCGAGGGTCGCCGCCGAGCTGATCTGGTGCCGGCTGCGCGAGGTGGAGGTCCACCACCTGGACCTGGCCGCGGGGCATCGTGCCGCGGACTGGCCCGCCGGCTTCGCGCACCGGCTGCTGCACGAGGTCGTCACCGACCTGGCCGCCCGACCGGACGCGCCGGCGATGGTGCTGCGCTTCGACGGGACCCGGCACGAGCTGGTGGTCGGCGAGCGCGACGGCGCCCCGGTCGTCGCCGGCCCCGCCCCCGACCTCGCCGCGTGGTTGATCGGCCGGGGCAGAGGGGACCTCCTCACCGTCACCCCCGAAGGCCCCCTGCCGAACCCACCGGAATGGATGTAGAGACCAGATGACCTACAGCGGAGAGGTGACCCCCGGCGGCGCGCCGGCGGTACGCGAACTCGACCGGCTCACCGTCAGCAAGTTGTCGGTCGGCCCCATGGACAACAACGCCTACCTGCTGACCTGCCGCTCGACCGGCGAGCAGCTGTTGATCGACGCGGCGAACGAGGCCCCCCGGCTGCTGGAGCTGATCGGCGACCGGGGTCTCACCGCCGTGGTCACCACCCACCAGCACATGGACCACTGGGTGGCGCTGGAGGAGGTGGCGGCCAAGACCGGCGCCCGGGCCCTGGTGCACGCCGACGACGCGGCCGGCCTGCCGATCGAGGCGGAGACGCTGACCGACGGGGACATTGTTCGGCTCGGTGACTGCGCGCTGGAGGTCATCCACCTGCGCGGGCACACGCCCGGCTCCGTCGCGCTGCTCTACCGCGACCCGGCCGGCGTCCCGCACCTCTTCACCGGCGACAGCCTCTTCCCGGGTGGGGTGGGTAACACCGACAAGGACCCGGAGCGGTTCGCCGCGTTGATCGACGACGTCGAGCGGAAGCTCTTCGACCGGTTGCCGGACGAGACCTGGTTCTATCCGGGCCACGGCAAGGACAGCACGCTCGGCGCGGAGCGGCCGGCCCTGCCCCAGTGGCGTGCCCGCGGCTGGTGAGCGTGCTCAGGCGGCCCCGTCGGCGCCGGTGAGCGCCCGCAGCCGGCGCCGCGTGCCGAGCAGCACCACCCCGGCGAGCGCCAGCCCGACCCCCATGGTCACCAGCATCGGGCTGGACTCGCCGGGCAGCAGTCCGGCCAGGGAGCGGGAGGCGGTGCCGAGCACCAGGTAGAGGCCGGCCCAGCTGGCGGCGCCGAGCGCCGCGCAGCCGATGAACCGCCGGTACGACATCCGCAGCCCGCCGGCGGCGAGCGGCAGCAACGCGTTGAGCACGGGCAGGAACGGTGCGATCAGGACCATCCGGCCGCCGCCCCGGCGCAGCACCCGTTCGGCCGCCGCCCACCGCGACTCACCGATCCAGCCGCCGACCCGGCTGCTCCGCAACCGGTCACCGTAGTGCCGGCCGGCGTAGAAGCTCAGCGACCAGCCGGCCAGGCAGCCACCGACCACGGCGGCGAAGGTGGCCAGCCCGGTGGTGGGCCGACCCACCCCCACCGCGGCGAGAATGGCCACGTCGCCCGGGACGAGCACCCCGAGCAGCGGCACGGCGTCGAAGAGCATGACCACTCCGAGGACGCCCACCAGAAGCACGGTGGGCAACTCTCCGACCTGCGCGAACCAGTCCGCCATGACCCGTACGGTATTGCCGTGCCGCCACCGGCCACATCCGGCCGGAGCCCGGAGCCCACCCCTGACTTCGGCTAGGGGTGGTCCCTGATCCGGTACGAGCCGGTGACATGTGGTGCTCAGGTCGGCCGGAGCACCTGCACCCGGCGCACCGGGGAGTCGACCGCGGGTTCGGTGGTCGGCACCGGATAGCTGGTGACCAGCGCCAGTCGGTCCGCCGGCAGGTGGCCCCGGTCCGGATCTCCCACCAGCACCTCCGTGCCGTTCGCGGCGGCGCGGGCGAGGAACGGCAGCACCCGGTCGGCGAGCGCGCGGTCGTAGAGCACGTCGCCGGCGAGCAGTAGGTCGGCGTCGTCCCCGGCCGTGTCGAGCAGGTCGTCACCGGTGGCCGCGACGCGTACCCGGTTCGCGCGGGCGTTGACGGTCACGGCGGCGATCGCGTACGGGTCGATGTCGTTCGCCGTCACCTGTTCGGCCCCGGCGAGGGCGGCGGCGATCGCCACCAGCCCGGACCCGGCGGCCAGGTCCAGCACCCGCCGGCCGGCGGCCAGGTCGGGGTGGTCGAGCAGGTGGCGGGCGAGGGCCTGACCGCCGGCCCAGACCGAGGCCCAGTACGGCGGTGGCAGGCGCCGCCCGGCGGACGCCTCCATCCGCGCCCACCACAGGATCGGGTCCTCGGCCACGTGCAGCCGCACCTCGGGCACGAACGGGGTGGGCACCAGCCGCAGTCGGTCCATCCCGCCCCCCGGCGCGCCGATTTCGCGCTCCAGCTCGGACAGGGCGGCGACCGCGGCATCCCTCACCGGCGCAAGCATGCCCCAGCCCGGGTGCGACCGCGCGGATTTCTCCGGGTCGCCAGAAGAGTTCACCCGATTACCTGCGGCACTTCGCCCAGCGGATGGGCCTTTGGCCCGTTACTGTCGGGGGTGATACAGGGCGATCATCGGTCGGCGGCCGGTGGTCAGCCGTTTTGAACAGGGAGAGACGCATGGCAACCGGCACGGTTAAGTGGTTCAACTCGGAAAAGGGCTTCGGCTTCATCGAGCAGGACGGCGGAGGCCCGGACGTGTTCGTCCACTACTCGGCCATTCAGAGCGGTGGCTACCGGGAGCTGAGCGAGGGGCAGAAGGTCGAGTTCGAGGTGACCCAGGGCCAGAAGGGCCCGCAGGCGGACAACGTCCGCCCGATGTAGATAGGCGTGCCACGGCGGCGGTCGGCGAGCCCGACCGCCGCTGCGGCGTGTCACGACACGGTTCCGCCGGCCGCGGAGGCGTCCACGGCCGTCCGCGCCGCCGGGCCGGGTCGTGTTCGTTCCGGCGGCTCGGGGGCGGCGGGCAGGTCCCGCCGGTGTCGTACGGGCCCGACCAGCAGGATCAGCGGGGTCAGCGCCAGCCAGCCGGTCATCGCCAGCACCGCTACGCGTACCCCGAAGACGGTGCCGAGCGCGCCGGCGAGCAGCGCGGCGAGCGGAATGGTCCCGTAGTTGAGCAGTTGCATGCTCACCGTGACCCGGCCGAGCAGTTCGCGCGGCGGGTACGTCTGCCGGAAGCTGCCCTTCAGCACGTTGCCGACGGCGACCCCGAGGCTGACCAGCACCCCGCCGAGGGCCGGCCAGAGCACTGCCGGGCCGGGGCCGGCCAGCGGGATGAGCAGCGCCGGCGGCCCGGTGAACACCGCCGCGAGCAGCATCGCCCGGGCGGAGCCGAACCGGCGACCGGCGGCGGTGGCCAGTAGCGCCCCCGCGATGCCGCCGAGGCTCATCGCCGCGACCAGCAGGCCGACCGCCCCGGGGGCGAGTCGCACCTCGCGGACCAGGAAGAGCACCAGCACCGCCTGGTAGCCGACCAGCCCGATGTTGCTCGCCGCGCCGAAGAGCGTCATCACCCGCAGGTACGGGTCACGGGCGACGAACCGGACGCCGTCGACGATCTCGCGCCGCAGCGACCGGGCGGGACCCGAGCGCGACGGTCGGGGTTCCGTCCTGTGGATCCGGGCCAGACACACCGCCGAGACCAGGAAGGTCAGCGCGTCGAGCAGCAGCGCGGCGACCGCACCGACGGCCTGTGCGATCAGGCCGGCGAGGCTCGGCCCGACCACGTAGCTCGCGGTCTGGGTGCTCTGCAGCTTCGCGTTGCCCTCCGGCACCTGGGCCGGGCGGAGCAGGAAGGGCAGGTAGACCTGGTCGGCGGTCTCGAAGAAGACCCGGCTCAGCCCGGCACCGAGCGCCACGACCAGCAGCTGGCCGATGCTGAGCAGGTCGGCCGCGGCGGCGGCCGGGACGCTGAGGAAGAGCAGCGCCGACGCCAGATCGCAGGTGATCATGACGGGTCGGCGGGGCAGCCGGTCCACCCAGGCGCCGGCCGGCAGACCGACCAGCAGCCACGGCAACCAGGCCGCGGCGGTGAGCACGGCCACCTGGAACGTGCTCGCGTCGAGCACGGCCACCGCCACCAGGGGCAGGGCCACCGCCGTCACGTTGCTGCCGATGCCGCTGACCGTCTGGGCCGCCCAGAGCAGCCGGAAGTCGCGGTGCCGCAGCAGCCCGGCGCGGCGGGGCGGCGCCGGGGCGAGCGCGGTCACGGCTGTGCCGGGATGCCGTAGGCGAAGACGAAGACCGGTTGCCGCTCCCGTCCGTCGTCGGGGATCTCCCGGTCGGCCCAGCGGGCGAGCAGATCGATCACCTCGCGGCTCAGCTCGGCCAGCTCCTCGGGGCTGAGGTGCAGCCAGCGGTCGGTGGAGAAGGGGCCGTCGCCCCAGGCCGCGTGCGCGCTCTCGTCGGCGGCGTGCCAGGCGCGGGCGAGCCCGACGTGCCGGTCCAGGTTGAGCGAGGTGGCGGCGTCCGCCACCGCCCGGGTCGCCGGGTCCGCGTCGAAGTCCGCGTTCGACCAGCGCAGGCCCCGGCTGACCAGCCGCCACCACCGCTCGCGCCGGTCCCGGGCCAGCTCCGGCGCCTCGGTGACCAGCTCGGCGCCGGCGAGCACCTTGAGGTGGTGGCTGACGTTCGCGGGCGCCTGACCGGTGCGCTCGGCGAGCAGGCCGACGGTGGTGGGGCCGTGCACCTTGAGCACGTCCATCAGCCGGCGGCGCAGCGGGTGGGACATGGCGGCCAGCACCCGGGAGTCGGTGACCTGGCGTACGTCGTGGTTGCCCATGACCAGCAGCATGACATCCGCAAGAGTCCTTGCGCAATGATGATTGCGCAACAATCGTTGTGAACAGGGTGGGCGGGCCGCCCTCGGGCCTGGGCGGCCCACCCACGACTCAGGCGGCCAGCCGGCGGGCGAGCTCGTCGGCGACCTGCCGGGCCATGGTCGGCGGGATCGCGGCAGCGATCTTCTCGGGCGTGAGTGAGGCCAGCACGCCCTGGACGATCGCCGGCTCGTCGGTGAAGTCCCGACCGGCGAGGGCCGTCAACTGGCTGGTCAACGCGTCGATTCGCAGCATGGCGTAGTCGAGCTTCGCCACCAGGCTGTTGCTCGCCTTCTGACTGCCGCTGCCGTCCGGGTCGACCGAACGCCCCATCGAGCTGCCACCGAAGAACATCCCGGTGTACACGGAGTGGATCTCTCGTTCTGCCTGTTCGCTCATCTCATCCTCCAGAAGGCCGATGCTGGTGAGGTAGCGGCGGAACAGCGGGGTCTGGTCCCGGCCCGCCTTGATCGAGTCACGGAAGAAGCTGAAGTGTGTGTGCCAGAGGTGCGAGTTGTCGCCGCTGGTACGCCGGCCCAGCCGGTCCCACCGGCGGACGACCCGGCCGTCCGGGCTGTAGATGATCTCCCGAAGGTCGCGCGTGTCCGCGGCACCCGCGGTGCACTGGCCGACACACCAGGTGGAGAAGCTGCGCAGGTCATGGGTACGGCCCCCGGACGTCACCCGGAACTGGCCCACGTCGAGCGCGGCCGCGTCCAGGGTCAGCCCGTTGCGGTCCCGGGACGACTCGACGACGGAGTAGTCGTTGCTCACCACCCGGTCCGAGCCGCAGTGGTATCCGCCCCGGTGCGCGGGGTCGCCGACGATGCCCACCTCCGCGGGTTCGAGGTCCACGTCGCGAACTCGGGTCTTGTCGACGTTGAGGTGAGCGAGGAGCAGGCTTCGTACGGCCATGAGGTTCGCCGGAGCCCGGGTCATGATCTCCCCCCTTTCCGATGGATGGGGGCCGGGCGCGGCGTTACATCACGTGATTGGGTGGAGTCGACGCTCGAGCCCGGCCTACTGATGCACGGCGCCGGGCGTTGACCCCACCATAGCTCGGCGTTCGAGCAAACGCCCAGGTCAGAGCCTTCGCATTCACATTAGACGGTGGCGATCACCACTTCGGACGGGTGACGAACGCAACCTAAGCGGACCCGCACTGTCTTCACTCAGGGTGACGTACGAGCGTCCGGTGTGGACGCGTTCGGCGGCGTCAGGACGGATCCCGGGACGGCTCGGTGCGAGCCGCCCGCACCTCGTCCCGGTACTCCCGCGTCGACTCGGCCATCGTCCGCAGGAAGCGGTGCACCACCTGCAACTCGTCGTCGGTGAACCCCGCCACCACGGCGTCGGTACGCGTCCCCAACGGCCCGAAGAACGCGGTGGCGAGCGCGGCCCCACGGTCGGCGTAGCGCAGCAGGACCTTGCGCCGGTCGGCGGTGGCGCGGTCCCGGCGGAGGTGGCCGGCGCGCTCCAGCCGATCGACCAGAGCGGTGACGGAGCCGGAGGAGAGGCCGAGCTGCGTACCGAGCCGGCCGGCGGTGATCGGGTCGCCGGCGAGTTCGGCGTCCATGACCGCGATCAGCGCCTGCAGGTCGGTGGCGTTGAGCCCGTGCAGGGCGGCGAAGGCGTGCCCGATGTGCTGCGCGTCGGACGAGTAGCGCCGCAGGTCACCGGCGATCTCCGCGACCAGCCGCGCGCGCTCGGTGTCGCGCCGCCGGTACATGCCGTGCGCCGTCACCCGCCGTCGTCCCCCCGCTGCGATCTCTCGAGTTGCAGCCTAGTCCACCCACCAATAATCTCGATTATCAAGATACTTGACGGGCAGGAGAATCAGGATGGCTCTGCGTACGGCTGGACGGCGGGTGGCCGGGGCGGTCAGCGGCAGGTGGAGCGCGTGGGCCGTCCTGCTGATCGCCGTGGCCCTCTCCGGCGCCCTGCTCTCGTTCGGCGGCGCGGCGCGCACCAGCAACGACCCGACCGGCGCCCTACCGGCGAGCACCGAGTCGGTCCAGGCCGCCGCCCTCGCCCGGCAGCTCCCCGACGGGCAGCTGAACCCGGCCCTCGTCGTCTACTCCCGGGCCGGCGACCCGCTCAGCGCCCAGGACGAGGCGGCGATCACCGCCGACGCCGCCGCCCTCGCCCCGCTCGGCACCGGCCCGATCTCCCCACCGGTCTACTCCCCCGACCGGCGCGCGGCCCTGCTCGCCGTACCGCTGCCCGCCGACGTCGGCTCGGACGCGATCAGCGAGGCCGTGGAGCGGCTGCGGGCCACCGCCCGCGACGGGCTGCCGCCCGGACTGACCGCCCAGGTCAGCGGCGGCGCCGGCTTCCGCGCCGACGTCGCCTCCTCGTTCGACGGCACGAACCTCACGCTGCTGCTGGTCACCGTCACCGTGGTGGCGGCGCTGCTGATCGTCACCTACCGCAGCCCGTGGCTCTGGCTCGTGCCACTGGCCGTGGTGGGTACCGCCGACGTCGTGGCCAACGCGCTGATCGCCGTCGTGAGTCGCGCCGTCGACCTACCCATCGACCCCTCCACCACCGGCATCGTCGACGTGCTGGTCTTCGGCGCCGGCACGAACTACGCGCTCCTGCTCATCGCCCGCTACCGGGAGGAGCTACGCCGCCGCCCCGACCGGCGCGACGCGCTGCGGCACGCGCTGACCTCGGCCGGCCCGGCGATCGCCGCCAGCGCCACCACCGTCGTGCTGAGCCTGCTCACGCTGACCGTCGCCGTGCTGCGCAACGACCGGGCGATCGGCGTCGCCGGCGCCGTCGGCATCGGCACCGCAGCGCTCTTCGGTCTGGTCGTGCTGCCGGCCGCGCTGGCGGTCTGCGGACGCGGCCTCTTCTGGCCCTTCGTGCCCCGCCCCGGGCAGGCCGAACCGACCCGCAGCGGCGGCTGGGCGCGCGTCGGCGACCTGGTCGCCCGCCGACCCCGGGCCGTGCTCGCCGGCGCGCTGGTCCTGCTGATCGTGCTCAGCACCGGGCTCTCCGGTGCCCGGCTGGGGCTGAGCAAGACCGAACAGTTCCGGGTACAGGCCGAGTCCATCGACGGTCTGCGTACGGTCAGCCGGCACTTCCCCGCCGGCACCGCCGACCCGACCGTCGTCGTCGGACGGGTCGACGCCGAGGCGGCGCTGCTCGCGGCGATCACCGGCACCCCGGGCGTCGCCACCGCCCGGCCCACGGGGCGTACCGCCGAGCTGGTCGGCGTGGACGTGGTGCTGACGGCCGAACCGGACAGCAGCGCCAGCTACGACACCATCCGCGAACTACGGGACCGGGTGCACCGGGTACCCGACGCCGACGCCCGGGTCGGCGGCACCGTCGCCACCAACCTGGACACCCGGGACGCCGCCGTACGCGACCTCAAGGTGGTCGTACCGCTGGTCCTCGCGGTGGTGCTGCTCGTGCTCCTCGTACTGCTGCGCTCACTGGTGGCGCCGCTGCTGCTCGTCGCCACGGTGGTCGGCACCTTCTTCGCCGCGCTCGGCGCGAGCACCTTCCTCTTCACCCAGGTGCTCGGCTACGCGGCCCTGGACACCAGCGTGCCGCTGCTGTCGTTCCTGTTCCTGGTGGCGCTCGGAGTGGACTACAACATCTTCCTCGCCACCCGGGCCCGAGAGGAGGCCGTCACCGAGGGCACCCGGCAGGGCATCCGCACCTCCCTCGCCGTCACCGGCGGCGTGATCACCAGCGCCGGCGTCCTGCTGGCCGCCGTCTTCGCGGTGCTCGGGGTGCTGCCGCTGGTCCTGCTCACCGAGATCGGCGTCATCGTCGGGCTGGGCGTCCTGCTGGACACGTTGCTGGTGCGTACGCTGCTGGTGCCCGCGATCGTGCTGCTGCTCGGCCGGCGCTTCTGGTGGCCCGGCGCGCTCTCCCGGCGCAAAGATCCGGCGCACGCGGCGGCGACGCCGACGACCGGGGACCGGGATCGGGCGGGCACGCCCGGCTGACCCGCCCACGCGCTCGGCGCGCCGCCGGCCCGCGCGACCCGGGTGACCTCGCCCGCGCTAGCCGGGCTCCACCGGGTGCGGCCGCTCCCCGGCCCCTTCCGGCGTCGCCGCCGGGCCTTCGGCCTCGTCCGCCGGCGGGTTCTCCGATGCCCGTGGCGCCACCGCCGCAGGCTGCCCCGTCCCGCCGAGCGCCCGGTTCCGGGTCGCCCACGCCACCATGAAGACCGCCGTCCAGAGCACCCCGAGCAGGACGGCGGCGATCGTCCCACTGGCCGTGCTCAGCCCCAGGTAGAGACGAGCCCCGCCGAGGTAGACCACACCGGCGGCGGCGCCCGTCCAGGCGGCCACGGCCACCGGCCAGCGGGTGTTGCGGGAGAGCAACCAGGCGAGCGTGCAGAGGCTCGCCGTCACCACCGCGTTCTGAGTGGGGAAGAGCACATCGTCCGGGCCGGACCCGGCGGAGCCCGCCAGGTGGGCGGCGAGGGCCAGCACCAGCAGCGGGACGAACGCGCCCACCGTGCCGACCAGGCCGAGCAGGTCGGCCCGCCAGGAGCGCTGCCGCCACGCCAGCACCGCCGCCACCACCGCGACCAGCGTGATCACCACCGGGACGCGCAGCGCCGACACGGTCGCGAGACCGACCTCGACCGCCCCCGAGGTACGCCGGTCCGCGAACCAGCCGGCGATGGCGTCGTCCACCAGCGCCAACCCGCTGTTGCGCACCACGAACCTCAGCAGCCCCGCGAAGGCGAGACCGGCGGCGAAGAGCAACAACAGCCCGGCCGTCAGGTTGAGCAAGAGGGTCCAGCCGGGCCCGATGCGCATGGCGAGCAGGAAGAAGAGCACCCCGTACCGGCCGGCGAGCCAGCGCACCGGCGGCAGGGCGGTCGCCCGGGTCAGCAGCGCCCGGACCGGGTCCGGGTTTCGCCCCAGCCAACGCCCGGTCAGCACCACCGCGACCAGGGCGGCGAGCAGCACCAGCACCGCGCCGGTGGCCCGGCCCAGCAGCCGGGAGACCGTCTCGTACGACTCACCGGCCACGTAGCCGACCAGGACCGAGCCCCCCACCCAGCCGACGATCCCGGCCAGGTTCCAGGGCGCGAAGCGCCGGTACGGCATTCCGGCGGCGCCGGCCAGGCGGGGCACCAGGGTGCGGGCGAAGGCGATCCAGCGGGCGGTGAAGACGCCCCGGCCACCGAGCCGGCCGAGCAGCGCGTCGGCCCGCTGCCAGCGCTCCGGCCCGACCCGGGTGCCGAGCCCGCTGGCGCGCAGTTTCGGCCCGTACCGGCGACCCGCCCGGAACGCGAGTGTGTCTCCGATCACGGCTGCGCCGATCATCACGAGCAGCGCCGGGGCGAGCCGTAACGTCCCCGCGTACGCTAGGAAGCCGACCAGCAGCAGGGTCGCCTCTCCCGGCACCAGCAGCCCGAAGATCACGGCGGTCTCACCCGCGACGATCAGCGCGGCGACCAGGTAGATCAGCAGGGGCGGTAGACCCTGCACGAAGGTCAGCAGGTCGTGCACTCGGCCCCCATGAACACGAGGGTCAGCATGCCAGCCGTGCCCACGGCTGGGACAGGACTTCCACCACAGATCCGGGCCATTTCGGGGGATGACCCCGAGGCGGAACCGGCAACCTCGGACAGGAGAGTATGGAGGGTATGCAGCTACGCACCGACCTCCGCAACGTCGCCATCATCGCCCACGTCGACCACGGCAAGACGACCCTGGTCGACGCCATGTTGCGGCAGGCCGGCGCGTTCGGCGCCCGGGCCGAGGTGACCGACCGGGTGATGGACTCCATGGACCTGGAACGGGAGAAGGGCATCACGATCCTGGCCAAGAACACCGGCGTGCGTTACATGCCGGCCGACGGCTCGGACCCGGTGACCATCAACATCATCGACACCCCCGGCCACGCCGACTTCGGTGGTGAGGTCGAGCGCGGCCTCACCATGGTCGACGGGGTCGTCCTGCTGGTCGACGCCAGTGAGGGTCCGCTGCCGCAGACCCGCTTCGTGCTCCGCAAGGCACTCAAGGCCCGCATGCCGATCATCCTGGTGATCAACAAGGTGGACCGGCCGGACGCCCGGATCAAGGAGGTCGTGGACGACACCTACGAGCTCTTCCTCGACCTGGACGCCGACGAGGAGCAGATCGACTTCCCGATCGTCTACGCCTGCGCCCGCGACGGCATCGCCTCGCTGACCCAGCCCGCCGACGGTGCGGTGCCGGACGACAGCACCTCCCTCGAACCGCTCTTCCGCACCCTGCTGGACACGATCCCGGCGCCCGCGTACGAGCAGGACGCGCCGCTTCAGGCGCACGTCACCAACCTGGACGCCTCGCCGTTCCTGGGCCGGCTGGCGCTGTGCCGGGTCCGCCAGGGCACCATCACCAAGGGCCAGACGGTGGCCTGGTGCCGCACCGACGGCAGCACCCAGCGGGTACGCATCTCCGAGCTGCTGATGACCGAGGGGCTGGAGCGCAAGCCGGCCGAGTCGGCGGGCCCGGGCGACATCATCGCCGTCGCCGGCATCCCCGAGATCATGATCGGTGAGACCCTGGCGGACGCGGAGGACCCGATCCCGCTGCCGCTGATCACGGTCGACGAGCCGGCCATCTCGATGACCATCGGCACCAACACCTCGCCGCTGGTCGGCCGGGTCAAGGGCGCCAAGGTCACCGCCCGGATGGTCAAGGACCGGCTCGACAAGGAGCTCATCGGCAACGTCTCGCTGCGGGTGCTGCCGACCGAGCGCCCGGACGCGTGGGAGGTGCAGGGCCGCGGCGAGCTGGCGCTGGCCATCCTCGTCGAGCAGATGCGCCGGGAGTCCTACGAGCTGACCGTCGGCAAGCCGCAGGTGGTCACCCGGGAGATCGACGGGAAGACCTGCGAGCCGGTGGAGCGGCTGACCATCGACGCCCCGGAGGAGTACCTGGGTGCGATCACCCAGCTCCTCGCGACCCGCAAGGGCCGGATGGAGCAGCTGGTCAACCACGGCACCGGCTGGATCCGGATGGAGTGGCTGGTCCCGGCCCGTGGCCTGATCGGCTTCCGTACCGAGTTCCTCACCGACACCCGGGGCACCGGCATCCTGCACCACGTCTTCGAGTCCTACGAGCCGTGGTTCGGCGAGCTGCGGACCCGGCAGAACGGCTCGCTGGTCGCCGACCGGTCCGGCGCGGTCACCTCCTTCGCGATGATCAACCTGCAGGAGCGCGGCCAGCTCTTCGTCGAGCCGACCACCGAGGTGTACGAGGGCATGATCGTCGGAGAGAACTCGCGCTCCGACGACATGGACGTCAACATCACCAAGGAGAAGAAGCTCACCAACATGCGGGCCTCGACCTCTGACGAGACCGAGAAGCTGATCCCGCCGCGCAAGCTCTCGCTGGAGCAGGCCCTGGAGTTCTGCCGCGAGGACGAGTGCGTCGAGGTGACCCCCGCCGCGGTGCGTATCCGCAAGGTGGTGCTGGACCAGCAGCAGCGTGGTCGGGCGGCGGCCCGCCGCAAGCACGCCGGCTGATCCACCCCACGCACCTCGGAGCCCGGCCCGCCCCACCCGGCAGGCCGGGCTCCCCCACATCCCCACCCCTCTCCCCCTCCCTCCCTCCTCGGCCGCGTTGATCATGGAGTTGTTGCTCTCCCACACGGCGTGTCGAGGCGATAACTTCATGATCAACGTGGCTCGGGCGGGGCGGGTCGGCCGGGTGGGTCGGCCGGGCGGGTCGGCCGGGTGGGTCGGCCGGGTGGGTCGGTCAGGGTTTGGTGGCCTGGAGGGCGAGCAGATCGGGGATCGCTGTGGCGCCGGACTCCTGGAACCGGGTCGGCACCAGCCCCGCCTCGGTCACCGCGTTCAGCAGGTCGGCGAGCGGCACGTGCCAGGCGCCGACCCGGGCACGCACCCCGTTCGGGTTCCAGCCGCGACGGGTGCGCGCACGGTCGGCGTAGCCGCCGTCGACCACCGCCCGCGCCGGGTCGGACCGATCGGCGAACGCGCCGACGAAGCACGGGTGCACGCCCACGTGCACGAAGCGTCCGCCGGGAGCCAGCACCCGGGCGGCCTCCGCGATCACCGCCGAGTAGTCGGGCAGATCGGTGTGCCCGAGTACGCAGGTCACCGCCGGCACGCAGCCGTCGGCGACCGGCAGCCGGGTCACGTCGGCCCGTGCCACGGGCAGCCGCCCGTGGGCGTACCGCAGCTGCCCGGCCGACAGGTCCACGCCCATCGGCTGCCAGCCCAGCGCCCGCAGGTGCGCGGCGTGCACCCCGGTGCCGCAGCACAGATCGAGGCACCGGTGACCCGCGGCGGAGCCGAGCAGGTCGGTGAGCTGGACGCGCACCCGGTCCATGTAGTCGGCCGAGGTGTCGGAGGCGAACCGTTCGTACCAGTCGGCGATGTCGTCGTACGCGGCGGTCGGCATTCCCGCACGCTAGCCCCCGGGCCGTCCGGCCGTCGCCCCGTAGAGCGCCATGATCCGCTACGGTCACCGACATGACCTGGGAGCACCTCGACGCGCACCTCGACACGGTGCCCGGCACCGTCTCCGCGTACGTGGGGCGGCCGGACGCCGAACCCGCCTGGACCCGCCGGGCGGACGCCACCCACTACGCGGCCAGCACCATGAAGGCCGCGGTGCTCGCCGCCCTGCACCGCGCCGCCGAGGCGGGCGCCCTCGACCTGGACGCCCCGGTTCCGGTGGTCAACTCGTTCGACTCGGCGCAGCCCGGCGCCCCCCGCTTCACCTGCGCCCAGCACTACGACAACGACGACGCGGTGTGGGCGCGGGTGGGCGGCACCGCGCCGCTGCGCTGGCTCGCGCACCGCATGATCGTCCGCTCCAGCAACCTCGCCACCAACCTGGTGATCGGCCACGTCGGCCTGCCCGCGGTCGCCGAGGTCTGGTCGCTCGCCGGCGCCCGGCACAGCGTCACCGGCCGGGGCATCGAGGACTTCGCCGCCCGCGACAACGGCATCACCAACCTCGTCACCGCCGCGGACCTGGCCGCCCTGCTCGGCGCGCTCGCCACCGGCGCCACCCGTCCCGGCCCCATCGCCTCGCCGGCCGCCTGCGCCGAGATGCTGGACGTGCTCGTCGCCCAGGAGCACCGCGAGGACCTCGCCGCCGGCCTGCCACCGGGCACCCGGATCGCGCACAAGAACGGCTGGGTCCGCGGCGTCCGGCACGGCGCCGGCGTGGTCTTTCCCGACGACGCCGCCCCGTACGCCGTGGTCGTCTGCACCACCCGCGACGCCGAAGGCGACGACGAGGACGACGCCGACGCCTGCGCGCTCATCGCCGACGTCTCCGCCCGGGTCTGGTCGGCTCGCCACGACCTCTGACGGGCCGGCGCGCCGTCAGGCGGGCCGGGCGTCCGCGGGTGTGTCGACGGGCGGGTGGTCGTCGACGGGCGCCACGATCAGCGTCCGGGCGATCCCGACCAGCCACAGGAAGGTGAACGCGATGACGGTCGGGTTCTTGACCGCCACCACGACCGCGGTCACCGTCTCCCGGCTCGCCTCCGGCACGGCGGCGGCGATCACGGCGTTGGGAATGACGTCGAAGACGACGAACGCGGCCGCCAGGACCACCCACTGCAGCCAGAACGCCACCGGCCGGGCGTCGATCCCGGCGGTGAGCCGGGACCAGGCCGCTCGGCGGTCGATTCCGGTCGCCGCCAACTCCCGCAGCATCAGCCCGGCGGTCAGGAGCAGCAGGAGCAGCCGGACGAGCACGACCAGCACCTCGGTGGTGACGGCCACCGGCGTCGCCACGTCGAAGCGTACGACGAGGAACCGCTGCACGGTCGGCACCAGCGACAGCCCGATGACGAGCAGCGGGTGGTGCCCGTAGAAGCGCGCCGCCCAGCCGAGCGCCGCTTTGCTCAGAGCGAGTGCCTGCCTCATACTTCACGAGAATGAACTATCCATCCAGATGAAGCAATAGGGAGTCGGATGCGGGACTACGGCTGGGAGCTGAGCACGGCGATCGTGCTCTTCCACGAGGCGATCGCCCGCCGCCTCGGCCTCAACGCGGCCGAACACAAGGCACTCGGCCTCATCGTGCGCTCCGGCCCCCTCCCGACCGGCACGCTCGCCCCCGAACTCGGCGTGGGGGCCACCGCCGTCACCGCCATCGTCGACCGGCTGGTACGCGCCGGCTACGTCCGGCGCGAGCCCGACCCGACCGACCGACGCCGGGTGCTCCTCGTCGCCGACCAGTCCCGGGCACCCGACCTGAACGGCATCTTCGCCGACCTCGGACGGGAGATGAACACCTTCATGGCCGGCTACGACGAGCACGAGATGGCCGCGATCGTCGACTACCTGGAGAACACCATCCGGGTCCTCAAGGCACAGACCGCCAAGCTCGCCGAGCAGCCGTGACCACCTCCGGCCCGCCGACGGCACTCGACGCACCGGCGACCGGCAGGACGTGGCCGGCTCACTCCAGCAGGTGCGTACGCAGCGCCTCGACCACCTCGTCGGTCAGCCCGAGACCGTCACGCAGGTACGCCTCGAACGAGCCGTGCACCCGGCGCACCTCGTCGTAACCCGCGTCGAGGTACTCCGAGCGCACCTCCAGCACCGGCAACACCGCCTCGACGTCCAGCTCCGGCTGGCGACGCCGCATCGCCTCGACGATCACCGCCCGCAGGCTCTCGGTGAGCGGATTGTTCCGCAGGTACTCGGCGCGGATCGCCTCCTCCTCCACCCCCAGCGCGGTCAACAGGATCACCGTCAGCCAACCGGTGCGGTCCTTCCCCGCCGAGCAGTGGTAGACCAGCGGCAGGTTCTCCACCCGCGCCGCCAGCCGCACCGCCTCGGCGAAGCCCGCCCGCGCCGACACCCCCGTGACGAACCACCGGTAGATCGCCGCCATCGCCGCCGGAGTCCCCTGCCGCGCCAGCTCCGTGTAGGCCGACAGGTCGTGGCCGAGCAGCACCGCCGACACGTACGTGAACACCGGATGCTCCGGGTCGTACACCGGAAGGGTCACCAGCCGCGGCTCACCCACCAACCGGTCCGCCGGGGCGACCACGACCTCCGAGCGGTCCCGCAGATCCACCACGCAGGCCGGCGCGAGCTTGCCGAGCACCCCCAGGTCGTCGTCGGTCAACCGACCGAGCGCCGGGGTACGGACCAGCCGGCCGGCGCGCACCCGCCGACCCCCCGCCCCGATCAGGCCGCCCAGGTCACGCGCGTTCGGCGCGCCCACCAGCTCCCAGTCCCGCCCGCTCATCCCGACGCCTCCGTACCCACCCGACACCCTGCCCGCACGTTCCCCGCTCGACGCCGAGCACCCGCCATGCAGAGGCGGCGTCGCGTCGATGCCCCGCTGCCCGACGCCGTCGCGCACCACGTCGTCGAGCCTGGTCTGCGTATAGGGTGCCGCACATGACGATCGCCGCGGTACGCACCCACCGGCTCACCGCCCCCTTACACACCCCGTTCGTCACCGCACTGCGCCGGACGACCACGGTGGACACCCTGGTCGTCGAGGTGGTCGACACCGACGGCCGCACGGGGTTCGGCGAGGCGCCGCAGGTGTGGCAGGTGACCGGCGCGTCGATCGACGGCTCCGAGGCGTGCGTCCGGCAACTGCTCGGGCCGCTGCTCACCGGCCGCGACCCGGACCAGCTGGTGGCCCGCTGCACCGAGGTGCAGCGCGCGGTGGTCGGCAACGAGGCCGCCAAGATGGCCGTCGACGTCGCGCTGCACGACCTGGCCGCGCGGCGGCTCGGCGTACCCCTGGTGCGAATGCTCGGCGGCACCGCGCTGGTCGTGCCCACCGACGTCACGCTCGCCGCCGGCGAGGCCGCCGACCTGGCCGAGACCGCCGGCAAGCGGCACGCCGAGGGCTTCGACGTGCTCAAGCTCAAGGTCGGCACGGACGCCGCCGGTGACCTGGACCGCGTCCGGGCGGTACGCGCCGCGGTCGGCCCGGACGTGCGGATCCGGCTCGACGCGAACCAGGGCTGGACCCCCCGCGAGGCGGTCCGGGTGATCCGCGGCATCGAGGACGCCGGGCTCGACGTGGAGCTGGTCGAGCAGCCGGTGGTCCGCTGGGACCTCGACGGGCTGGCCTGGGTGAGCGACCGGGTGGACGTGCCGATCCTCGCCGACGAGTCGGTGTTCGGGGTGCGTGACCTGGTCGAGGTGATCCGTCGCCGGGCCGCCGACCTGGTCAACGTCAAACTGGCCAAGTGCGGCGGCCTGCACCCCGCGCGCACCCTGCTCGAACTGGCCACCGCGCACGGCCTCGGCACCGTCGTCGGGTCCATGATGGAGAGCGAGGTGGGCATCGGCGCGGCCGCCAGCCTCGTCGCCGCGTACGGCACCACCGCCGTGCCCGACCTCGACGCCGCCTGGTGGCTGGCCCGATCGCCGGTCCGCGGCGGACTCCGTTACGAGGGGGCGTCGGTCGTGTTGCCGGACGCGCCCGGCCTCGGCATCACCTCGGTGACTGAAGCAAAGGTGCAGGACGCCGGTTGAGCACTGGCGGTTTCTTTCATAAGGTCGCGAGGAACAACACGCACAACTGGGGGTGGACGTGGAGCTGCAACCGGGCCGCGAGGCCGTCGTCGGGGCGGCGGTCGCGACGCTCTGGACCGACCCCGAAGCGGTACGCCCCATCGACCGGCCCGCCCTCGCCACCCGCACCGACATCCCCGCCTGGATCAGCGGGATGGACAGCGACCAGCAGGTCGGCGACTGCGTACTGAGCCAACTGCTGCTCGGCGAACGGGTCCTCGTCACCGAACTCCGACCGGACGGCTGGGCGCACGTCGTCGCCGTCGAACAACCCGCCGCCAAGCTCGACCCGCGCGGCTACCCCGGCTGGCTCCCCGCCGACCAGCTCGTCCCCGCCGAGGAGACCGTCCCCGCCGACGTCGCGCCGCTGGTGCTGGACGCGAGCGTCAGCGCGCTGCGAGCGACCCCCGACGGCCCGGTGGTGCTGCCCGGGCTGATCCTCGGCACCCGGCTCGCCGCGGCCGGGCCGGCGCGCGACGGCTGGCGGCCGGTGCACGCCCCCGGCCACGCCGAGCCGCTCTGGCTGCCCGAGTCGCACCTCGCGGAGCCGTCGGCCACCCCACCGACCGCCGCCGAGGTGCTCGCCGTCGCGCAACGCCTGCTCGACGTCGTCTACGTCTGGGGCGGCGTCACCGCGTACGGCATCGACTGCTCGGGCCTGGTACACCTGGCCTGGCGCCGGTTCGGGGTGCAGCTGCCCCGCGACGCCGACGACCAGGCGGCCGCCACCGTCCCCCTGACGCTCGGCGACGAACGCCCCGGTGACCTCTACTTCTTCGCCCGCCCCGGACGCAAGATCCACCACATCGGCATCGTCACCGCCGAGCCGGGCTCGGCCGGCGACCGGCGCATGCTGCACGCCTGTTACCGGCGGCGGCGGGTGCTGGAGGAGGCGCTGCCGGCCGAGCGGGTCGCCACCCTGGTCGGCGCCCACCGGGTCTGACCGCCCAGGTACGCGAAGCAGGGGTGGCTCGTCGACGAGCCACCCCTCCTTCGCGTACGTGTCACGCCGCCGGCCCGGGCGCGGCGGCCTCGACGTGCCGCCGCGCGCCCGGGCCGTGGGATCAGCTGCGCGCCTCGGCCAGCGCTCGGCGCCGGTCCCGGGCCGACTTGACCAGGCTGGCCGCCGTGGCCGCCAGCAACGTGCCGATGATCACCAGCAGCGAGAGCCAGATCGGGATGTGCGGCGCCCAGCCCACGTGCTCGCCACCGTTGACGAACGGCAGGTTGTTGTCGGCGAGCGCCTCCAGCACCAGCTTGACGCCGATGAAGCCGAGCACCACCGCCAGGCCGTAGCTGAGGTAGATCAGCCGGTCCAGCAGCCCGCCCAGCAGGAAGTAGAGCTGACGCAGGCCCATCAGGGCGAAGACGTTGGCGGTGAAAACCAGGTACGGCTCCTGGGTGATCCCGAAGATCGCCGGGATCGAGTCCAGCGCGAAGATCAGGTCGGTGGTGCCGATGGCGATCATCACGATCAGCAGCGGGGTGAAGAGCCGCTTACCGTTCTCGTGCGTGACGAGCCGGCCACCCTCGTACGAGCGCGACAGCGGCAGCGCCCGGCGACTCCACCGGATCAGCACGTTCTCGGAGAACTCGTCCTCGTCCGGCTCGCCCTGCCGGGCCAGGTTGATCGCCGTGTAGATGAGGAACGCGCCGAAGATGTAGAAGACCCAGGAGAACTGGGAGATCAACGCCGCACCGGCGGCGATGAACCCGCCGCGCATGATCAGCGCCAGCACGATGCCGATGAGCAGCACCTTCTGCTGATACTGCCGGGGCACCGCGAACCGGGCCATGATGATCACGAAGACGAAGAGGTTGTCGACCGAGAGGCTGTACTCGGTCAGCCAGCCCGTGTAGAACTGGCCGGCCGCGCTCCCGCCGGCCGTCAACCAGACACCCGCCCCGAAGAGCAGGGCGAGACCGACGTAGAAGCCGACCCAGAGGCTCGACTCCCGCACGCTCGGTTCGTGCGGCCGCCGCCCGATGATGAGCAGGTCGACCGCGAGGACCGCGATCAGAGCGACGAGCGTGACCGCCCACACCAGCCCGGACACATCCAACGTTCATTCCTCCGGCAGACACGCGGCAACGGGCACACCGTACGCCTGGTGGGGGCGCGGCGTGCCGGCGATGCTCGCTGTGGTGACTGTCGGAGGTCTCTTCCGTCACCGCGGGTGGCGGCGACCGACGGGGCCGGGTCGCGCCACCTGGGTGGTCGACCGTGCTGACGACTCCGCCGCGGGGGAATACTCCCCTCCTCGATCACCATTGTGGCGCACCGGGTCCGCTGATCGCACGTCGGGCGGCGGTGGCGTCAGCCACCCCGACCCGGTGCCGGACTTCGACCTGCTCCCGCCCTGCCGGATGCGACCGGTGATCGACTCGGGTTCCGTGAAGTCGGGGCATCACGCGGCCGGGACACCCCGACATCACGGAAACCGAGCGAATCACCGGCACGCCTGCGGCCATTCGCGTGACCTAACCGCACAGCCGTGGTTGATCCGGACAGACCTGCCGGACCGGATGGCCGGGGCCGATCCGGTCCGGCAGAGGGCGGTCCGCTCGCGCCCGCCGAGACGGGAAGCGCCGGCTGACGGGACGATCGGGCGACGCGAGCGCCGCCACACCGCCTACGGCATCCTAGGAGGCTGGGTCATGCCTGTGGCACCAGCGGATCGGCCAGGCCCCAACCGGCGGAGAGCAGCGCGTCGCAGGCGGCCACCGCCCGCGCCAACCGCTCCTCGTGCGAGCCGGTCAACTCCACCACCGGCACACCGCAGCCGGCCAGCTCGGCCCGGAACCGGTCGGTCATCCAGGCCCGCAGGTGCTCACCGTCGCGCAGGCCGTCGTCGGTGAACGGCACGTCCCGGTGATCGGTGAGCAGATACAGCGCGGGTCGCCGGGCGGCCGCCCGGACCGCCGCCGAGGCCGAGCCCAGGTAACGCTCCTCCCAGACCGCGGTGGCCCGGGCGTCGGTGTCGCAGATCAGCAGCGGGCCGCCGGACCGGGCCGCCGCGTCCTCAGCCGCCTGCTGCGCCCGCACCACCTCCAGGAAGTCGTCCCGGTCCCAGGTGACGTCGAAGACGGTCGCCTCCGGCCGCCGCTCGCGCAGCCGCGCCAGCTTGCGGGCGGTCAACTCCCGGCCGTACTCCGGCACCCAGGCCGTGCCGTAGTGGGCCCCGAGAGCGGCGGCCATGGTGGTGGTGCCGGTCGACTCCGCGCCGACCACCACCACCCGCCGCACGAACCAGGCCCGCACCGGCGGGGCCAGCCACCGCCAGTTCGCCACCGGGTCCGCCCGCACGGCGGTCCCGGACACCGGCAGGTCGCGCCGGCCCGGATCCACGGTCACCGGCACCGCGTCGAAACGCCGCGCCAACTCGACGCCGTACGCCTCGGACGAGAAGACCGCGTCCACCGGACGGTCGCCGACGGCCTCGCGGAAGACCGCGCAGTGCGCCTCCCACGCCGCCGGATCGGCGTAGTCCACCGGATGGTCGTCGTACCGCCCGACGAACCGGACCCAGGGCGTACCGGCGTGCACCTCCCGCAACCAGTCCAGCCGATCGGCGAGCGGGATCGACTCCCGCCGGGACGGCGCGACCACCACGGTGACCGCCGCGCAGCGAGCCGCCGCCGCCCCGATCAGCGCGTGATGGCCCGCGTGCGGCGGATAGAACTTGCCCACCACCATGCCGTGGCGGAACTCCGCCCCCGGCCCGTGAGCGGTCGCCGTGCCGGTCACCGGCCGAGGCGGGCCGCGCCGCCGGTCACCCGCTCGGCGGCGTCCGGCGCCTGCGACGGTGTCGCCGCGTCCCCGCGCAGGTCCGCGCGCCACGCCCGCAGCCCGACCACGCAGAGGGCGAGGAAGACCAGGTAGAGCGCGGAGGTCAGGTAGAGCCCCTTGTAGGCGTACAACGGGATGTAGATCAGATCGGCGGCGATCCAGAGCCACCAGCTCTCCACCCGCTTGCGGGTCTGCCCGTAGGTGGCCAGCAACGACAGGGCCGTGGTCAGCGCGTCGGGCAGCGGCACGGTGGAGTCGGTGGCCCGGTCCAGCAGGAGCCAGAGTCCGCCGGTGAGCAGCAGACCGGCGGCGGCCAGGGCCAGCCACTCCGACCGCCCGGTGCGGCTGACCGCGAGCCGGCTGCGCTGCTCGCCGCCGAAGAGCCAGTGCCACCAGCCGTAGAGGCCGAGTCCTACGTAGACGATCTGGAGCCCGGCGTCCGCGTACAGGCCGGCCGTCCAGAACAGCAGCATGAGCAGCAGCACGTTCGCGAGGCCCACCGGCCAGTTCGCGATGCGCTGGCGGGCCACCAGCCAGACGTTGACCACGCCGGTGGCGAAGCCCAGCAGCTCGGCCCAGGTGGTGGCGGTGCCGGCCACGGAGAACGCCGCGCCGGTGAGCCAGTCGATCATTCGTGTTCCTCCCGTCGGCCACCCTATGGCCGACTCCGCCCTGTGGACAGACCCCGTTCCGGCCGCCGACGGCGGCGTGGCAGGCTGTCGGCATGGTGCTCGAGGTCGCGCTGATCGACGTACTGCCCGGACACGAGGACGCGTTCGCCGCCGCGTACGCCCAGGGGCGTCCGGTGCTGGCCAGCACACCCGGCTGCCGGTCGGTGCGGATGACCCGGGGAATCGAGTCCCCGTCCCGCTTCGTGCTGCTCGTCGAGTGGGACACGGTCGAGGCGCACGACGAGAACTTCCGCGGCACCGAGCGGTTCACCCAGTGGCGGGCGCTGATCGGGCCGCACTTCGCCGGCCCGCCCGTGGTCGAGCACTACACCGACGTCACGGTCTGACGGCGCGACCGGCCCGAGTCGCGCTGTCGTACCCCTGTCCTATGGTGCGGACGCACGCGCGGGTCACCGGTCCCGACGGGCTCGGGGGCGCCGGGCCCGGTGCTCGCGCGTCCTCCTCCGCCCGGTCTCCGAGGGCGAGCGCCCCGCCCTCAGCCGTCGACGCCGCGTGCCAGCACCGCCACCGTCTCCTCCGCCGGAAGCGCGACGCCGAGCAGCGCCTCGGTGATCCGCTCGTACCGGTCGACGTCGGCGACCGTGGCCAGCCGGACGTCGGTGGTCAACGTCTCCAGCATCACGGTGCGCGGGTCGGCCGGGTCGGGGAACGCGTAGCAGGAGTACGGCGTCAGCGGATGCAGGCCGCTCAGCGCCGTCGCCCCCCGGGGCAGCAGCCGCAGGGTGACGTTCGGCAGATCGGCGAGCGTGACCAGATTGCGCAGCTGCTCCCGCCAGACCTCGACCGGGATCTCCTCCGGGTCGCAGGCGGCCTCGGCCAGGAGCGCCGTGTACCGGGGCGGGTCCGCCCGGCGCAGCACCTCCTGCCGGACCGCCCGGGCGCGTACCTCGGCCTCCACGTCGTGCTCCGGATCGAGCGCGACGGCCGGGGCGAGCCGCAGCCGGGCGTACGCCGGGGTCTGCAGCAGCCCCGGCACGACGGCCGGCTGGTACTCGACGATGCGCGCCGCGCCCGCCTCCAGCTCGGCGTAGGTGCGCTGCCGCTCCCCCATCTCGGCCAGCGTCTTCCACCAGCCCCGGCCGGTGGCCGCGTCGCGGGCGATGACGATGAGCTGGTCCCGCAGCGGCCCCGGCACCTCGTAGACGTCGAGCAGGTCGAGCACGTCGGCCAGGTCCGGACGGCTCTGGCCCAGCTCGATGCGGGACAGCTTCGACGTCGAGGCCCACCCCAGCCGGTCACAGACCTGCTCCAGGGTCAGCGCCTCACGGCGACGTAGTTGACGCAGCTCGGCACCGAGCCGCACACGGCGAATGACAGGACTCGTTGGCAGCGGCATTCCCGGCCCTCCCCACCGAGGGAGAGTACGCAGGACGATCACGCAGCGCAATACCTTGCTCGCGGAACGCAACCACCATTGTGCACGTGAGCAGGAGGAGGGAAGGTGCGACGTCCCACCGGACACGCGGCGACAGCGGGCGACGCCGGCCCGTGGGCCGGCGTACCCGCCACGGCGGCCGGCCGGCCCGCCCGTCGTCCTCAGGCGCGGTAGGTGCCGAAGCTCCACATGTTGCCGACGAGATCGCGGGCCGCGTAGTCCCGTGATCCGTAGTCGGTGTCGAACGGTTCCCGGACGATCTCGGCCCCCGCCGCCCGGGCCCGTACGCAGTGCGCGTCGACGTCGTCGATCGCGACGTACACCGCCCAGTCGTCCTCGGCCGGCCGAGGCCGGGAGTCGGCCCGACCACCGATCATGATCATGCCGGTGTCCAGGGTGAGTTCCGCGTGGGCCACGCTGCCGTCCGGCGCCTCGTGCACGGCGTGCACGCCGAAGCCGAAGGCGGCGCAGAGCCAGTCGATGGCGGCGCGGGGGTCGGGGTAGCGGAGAACGGGATACACGGTACGCATGTCGCCGAGTCTGCCGACCGGGCAGTCGCGGGGATTGGACGAATGTGACCTCAACCGGTCGCCGTGGTCGACTGCCCGGCCAGCAGCACCGCCGGCGTGTCACCGGCGAACTCCCGGAAATCACGAATCAGGTGCGACTGGTCGTAGTACCCGTACCGGGCGGCGACGTCGGCACCACCGCCGACCGGCCCGCGCCCGGGGTCCGGCGCGACGGACAGCAGCGGGCCGGCCAGCGCCGCGTACGCCCGCTGGAAACGCAGCAGCCGCGCCGTGATCTTCGGGGGCAGACCGACCTCGTGCCGGAACCGTGCGGCGAGGTGCCGCCGGCTCCACCCCAGCTCGTCGGCGAGCAGCCCGATACCGACCCGACCGCCGCTACCGGTGAGCTGCTGCCAGGCCCAGGCGATCCTCGGGTCGGCCGGCACCGAGGCGGCCAGCCGGGCGGCGAAGGCCGCATCCAGCAGCGCGAACCGCTGCGTCCAGACCGACGTCTCCGCGAGCCGCTGCCGGAGCCGCTCCAGCCAGCCGCCGGGCAGCCGCGTCACGTCCACCGCCCGGTTCGCCAGCTCGACCATGGGCAGGCCGAGGATCCGGCGGGCGGTCAACGGCGCCAGCAGCACCTGGACGCCCTCCCCCACCCCGACCGTCTCGGTGCGGCACCACCTGTCGAACGTGCCGGCCACGAAGGTGTCCACCCCGTACGCGCTGCGCTCCCCGCTGCGCGGGTCGATCACGTCGAGCGGGGCGCCCCAGCCGAGGATGAGCACCACGAAGGCCCCGGCCGCCTCGCGGCGCACCAACGGCAGGTCCGCCCGCTCCCGATAGCCGATGTACCTGTCGACGTACGGGCGCAGCCGGCCCTGGGGCAGCCCGAGGACCACCCCGTCGGCCGGCCCGCCCGTCGTCATCGACCGGAGCCGCCGCTCACTTCACGCCGGCCGCGTCCATGCCGCGTAGCTCCTTCTTGAGGTCGGAGATCTCGTCACGGATCCGGGCGGCCAGCTCGAACTGCAGCTCGCGGGCCGCGCCGAGCATCTGGTCGTTGAGCTCCTGGATGAGCTGGGCCAGGTCCGCCCGGGCCATCCCCTCGCGCGACGGGGTGGCGGCGGTGGCCCGGCCACGACTGCGGGTCTCCTTGACCGGGGCCTTGCCTCGGGACAGCTGGCGTACCGCACCGCCGACGGTGTTGTGCGCGGTGTCCTCCGCCTCGCGGTAGATGTCGTCGAGGATGTCGTGGATCTTCTTCCGCAGCGGCTCGGGGCTGATGCCGTGCGCCTCGTTGTGCGCGATCTGCTTGGCCCGCCGCCGGTTGGTCTCCTCGATCGCGTCCGCCATCGACGGAGTGATCTTGTCGGCGTACATGTGGACCTGGCCGGAGACGTTACGGGCCGCCCGGCCGATGGTCTGGATCAGCGACCGGCCGCTACGCAGGAAGCCCTCCTTGTCGGCGTCGAGGATCGCCACCAGCGACACCTCGGGCAGGTCGAGGCCCTCCCGCAGCAGGTTGATGCCGACCAGCACGTCGTAGTCGCCCTTACGCAGCTCCCGCAGCAGCTCCACCCGGCGCAGCGTGTCGACCTCGGAGTGCAGGTAACGCACCCGGATGCCGTTCTCCAGCAGGTAGTCGGAGAGGTCCTCGGCCATCTTCTTGGTGAGCGTGGTGACCAGCACCCGCTCGTCGCGCTCGGTGCGCAGCTTGATCTCGTGCATCAGGTCGTCGATCTGGCCCTTGGTGGGCTTCACCACGACCTCCGGGTCGATCAGGCCGGTCGGGCGGATCACCTGCTCGACGAACTCGCCCTGCGCCTGCTCCAGCTCCCAGGAGCCGGGAGTCGCGGAGAGGAAGACCATCTGCCCGACCCGCTCCAGGAACTCGTCGAAGCGCAGCGGCCGGTTGTCGGCCGCGCTGGGCAGCCGGAAGCCGTGGTCGATGAGCATCCGCTTGCGGGAGGCGTCGCCCTCGTACATGCCGCCGATCTGCGGGATCGTCACGTGCGACTCGTCGATGACGGTGAGGAAGTCGTCGGGGAAGTAGTCGAGCAGGCAGTGCGGCGGGCTGCCCGGCAGCCGGCCGTCGATGTGCATCGAGTAGTTCTCGATGCCGGAGCAGAAACCGACCTGGCGCATCATCTCGAGGTCGTAGGTGGTGCGCATCCGCAGGCGCTGGGCCTCCAGCAGCTTGCCCTGCCGCTCCAGCTCCGCCAGCCGCTCGGCCAGCTCGGCCTCGATGTCACGGACCGCCCGCTCCATCCGCTCCGGGCCCGCCGCGTAGTGGGTCGCCGGGAAGATCAGCAGGTGGTCGACCTCGCGGACCACGTCGCCGGTGAGCGGGTTGAGGTAGTAGAGCTTCTCCACCTCGTCGCCGAAGAGCTCGATCCGGACGGCCAGCTCCTCGTAGGCCGGGATGATCTCCAGCGTGTCGCCGCGGACCCGGAACGTGCCCCGGTTGAAGGCCATGTCGTTACGGGTGTACTGGATGTCGACCAGGCGGCGCAGCAGCTGGTCACGGTCGACCTCCTGGCCGACGGCCACCCGGACCGCCCGGTCGAGGTACTCCTCCGGCGTGCCCAGGCCGTAGATCGCCGACACGGTGGCGACCACGACCACGTCGCGGCGGGTGAGCAGCGACATCGTCGCCGAGTGCCGCAGCCGCTCGACCTCCTCGTTGATCGAGGAGTCCTTCTCGATGTAGGTGTCGGTCTGCGGGATGTAGGCCTCGGGCTGGTAGTAGTCGTAGTAGGAGACGAAGTATTCGACAGCGTTGTTCGGCAGCAGCTCGCTGAACTCCTTGGCCAGCTGCGCGCAGAGCGTCTTGTTCGGCGCGAGCACCAACGTCGGCCGCTGCAGCCGCTCGACGAGCCAGGCGGTGGTCGCGCTCTTGCCGGTGCCGGTCGCGCCGAGCAGCACCGTGTTGCGGTCACCGCGGCGAACCCGCCGCTCCAGGTCGTCGATGGCCGCCGGCTGGTCACCGGCGGGTTGGAACTCACTGACGACCTCAAAGCGGCCGTCGAGCCGGGGAATGTCGAGCGCCATGACCTCAACGGTACGCCGACGGTCCGACATGTCCGGGCGGCTCGAGACCGGGTGACCACCTTCGATATTCCCATTGTGTGGCACATGCCACCGGACTACGCTCTGCGTGTAGGCCGCTCGCGGCGGCCGACCGGGCCCGGCGGCCCGGCCGACATCCGGCCGGCGGTCGCCCCCGGCACGATGGTCGCAGCACCCGGTCACCCGGCGTGCGCACCCGACGTGGTCGCGCCAGAGGCGCACCGGCCGCCGCGAGCGCCCCGCACGTCACTCCACTCCCCTCCGGCCGTTCAACAACGCGTGGAAACCTCCCCGCGTCCGGATCCCACGGCGACGCCGCCGACCGCCCGCAGCGGCCCGAGCCGGGCCCTGCCCACCGTCGCGGTGCCACCGCCCGGCCCAGCAGGCGCCGGGCCCGACGACACCGGGCTGCTGCCGAAGGTCACCGCCCGCCGTCGTCGTCACCTGCTCGCCATGCTCGGCCTGGTCGCCGTCCTCTCCGCCGTGGGGCTGGTGCTCGGGCTGCTCAGCTGGGCGCCCGAACCACCCGAGCCGGCCCGGGCGCTGACCGTCGGCGAGGCCGAGCGGCTGGCCGCGGTGCGGGTGACCAACTACCGCGACCTGCGCGCCGGGGTGCACGTGACGTTCGGCGCCGAGGAGTCCCGCACCGAGCTGGTGGGCTGGGTCGACTGGTCCCGGCCGCTGCTCTACCTCGACGTCGGCGGTCCCGGGGCCGGCGCCGAACGCGGACTCCTCCAGGCCACCCCCACCGTCCTGGTGATCCGGCCCGACCCGTGGGCCGTGCCCACCGCCGCGACGCCCCCGCTGGTGCCTCCCACCGACCGGTGGCGACTGCACGACCTGCCCGACGGGCACGCCCTGACCCCAGTACTGAAGCTGCTCTTCGACCTCGCCGCCGACCGCACGGACCCGATCCCGACCGCCGACGCCCGCTGGCTGGCCCGCGAGACGCTCACCGCCGGGCCGGCCGACGTCCTGCAGGGCCGCCTGCCGGGGGCCGCGACCGCCCCGGACGACCTGGAGGACCGACCGCGGTACTGGGTGGACGACGACGCCCGGCTGCACCGGATCGCCGTCCGGCTCCCCGGCGCGGGGGCGGTGAACGTGGACCTCAAGCGGATCGACCGGCCTACCCTGCGTCCCGTCGACGCCCTGGGCGGCCGGCCCGGCCTGCCCCGGGCGTTGACCGCCGCCGAACGCACCCGCGTGGAGCGCCTCCCGCAGCGGCTGCGCGCCCAGCAGGGGGCCACCGTGACCCTCTCCGCCTCCGTCGGGCGGGAGACGAACCTACGGGGCGCGGGGTGGCTCAGCTGGGCCGGGAGGACCGGCTACCTGGGGGTGGCCGACCTCGGGGTGCCGCAGCGCCGGACGCTGCTGTGGCGCGGCCCCACCGGCGTCTCCCGGACGCAGGTCCCCGCGACCGACGACCCGGAGAAGCCCGGGAGACCACCCCTGCCGCCGCCGGCGAAGACCGTCTGGAAGTCCGAGCGGGCCGGCGCGGACGAGGTCGCCGTGCTGCTGGACGCGGCGCTCGGCGCCGGTCGTACGGCACCGCGCGGCACGGCCGTACGGCTGCGGGAGGACACCCTGGCCGACCGGGTGGTGGACGTCGTCGAGCTGCGTGGCGGGCGCGCTCCGGTGCGCTACTGGATCGACCGCGACGGCCTGCTCCGCCGGGTCGAGCTGCGTACCGGGGCGGCCACCTGGGCTCAGCTCGACCTTCAGCCCGGCCGGGTGCCGGCGCTGCCCGCGCCGAAGCCCGCCGCCGGGAAGAACGGGCGGCCGGCCCCGGCCTCGTCCCGCTGACTCCCGTGGAGAGCCGGGCGGCGCCACACCCGGATCGCTCCGGCCCGACACCGGACCGGCCGGCCGCCGAGGCGGGGTCCTGGGCGGCCGCCCAGGACGTCGGTCAGGGCCGCCAGCCGGTCTGCGCCGCCCACTCCTCGGCGCGCAGGTACTCCTCGTCGAACCACGGATCGCCGGCCGTCGGGGAGCCGGCGCTCTCCGGGGCGGAGTCCGCCAACTCCTGCTTGAAGAGCAGGTACGCGGAGCGCTGCCCCGGGTCGGCGCGCAGGTGGTCGCGCATCAGCAGCGCATACCGCCAGCCGGGCGAGTCGGCCACGCGAACGTGCAGGCGGACCGGACGGCCCGGATCGGCGCTGCCGTGCAACCGCTTCTCCCACCGGCCGCGGCCGGCCGGGCGGGGGTCGTCCCACCACTCGCCCGACATGCGGGGGAAGCCGGCGTCGGCCAGCCGCTGCGCGATCGTCGCGTCCGCCTCGTCGAGGGTGGCCACGGTGAGCTGGACGTCGATCACGTCCTTCGCCGCGAGCCCGGGCACCGCCGTGGAACCTATGTGGTCGATCCGCAGGTCGGCCGGCGCGAGCGCGTGGCGGATCCGGGCGGCCAGGCGGGCGTACTGCCGCGGCCAGGTCGGGTCGTAGTCGACCAGCTGCGCCTGCTGCGGGGCCACTCGCCGCTCGCGCACGTTGCGTTCGTAGGGCAGCAGCCGGCCGGACCAGAGCGCGTCGACCGCCGCGTGCAGGTCGGTGAGGCTTCCGTCGTTGCTCAGCAGCGCGTCGGCCGCCGCGCGCCGGCGGGCGTCGTCGGCCTGCGCGGCGATCCGCCGCTCGGCCTCCGCGCGATCCATCCCCCGATCGCGGGCCAGCCGCTCCAACCGGATCGGCACGGCCGTCTCCACCACGACCACCAGGTGGTACGTGGGCACGAGTCCGACCTCGACCAGAAGCGGCACGTCGTTGACGACTATCGCGTCGGGTGCCGCCGCGGCGGCCAGCTCGGCGGTGCGGGAGCGCACCCGAGGATGCGTGATCTCCTCCAGCCGACGTCGGGCCGCCTCGTCGGCGAAGACGATCGCGCCGAGCGCGGCCCGGTCGAGGGTGCCGTCGGCGGCGAGCACCCGCGACGAGAAGCTCTCGACGATCTCGGCCAGCCCCGGGGTGTCCGGGGCGACCACCTCCCGGGCTATCCGATCCGCGTCGATGAGCACGGCGCCCCGCTCCGCGAGTCGCCGCGCCACGGCGCTCTTACCCGATCCGATTCCCCCGGTCAGCCCGACCATCAGCACGCGGTCAAGTCAACCTGATCGCGCCCGCCGTACCAAACGAGCCCCCGCCACCGCGGCGGCAGCGGAGCGCGTCGCAGCCGGGCCGGAGGATCCGCTCGGGGCCGTGGAGGTCCGGGTGTCCGGCTGCGGCGGACACCCCGATCTCAGGGATGTCGGGTGGACCGAACCGGCGAGGTGCGGCCCAGCCCCGCCCTCAGGCGAGGGGCGCCGACATGACGAAGGCCCCGCCCCCGGCGATCCGTGGATCACCGGGGACGGGGCCTGTGCTCGTTCGGCGTCAGACGCGCCGAGTCGGAGCAGCCGCAGGCGTCACTTGCCGCCGGCGAGCTTCTCCCGCAGAGCGGCGAGCGCCTCGTCGGTGGCGAGGGTGCCGGCCGGCTCCTCCTGACGGCTCGGGGCCGCGCTGGTGGAGGTGGCACCGGTGACCGCCGGAGCCGGGTTGGCAGCGGCCTCGGCCTCGGCCGCGCGGGAGTTCTGCACCTGCTTCTGGTGCGCCTCCCAGCGCTGACGCGCCTCGGCGTACTGGTTCTCCCAGGTCTCGCGCTGCTTGTCGTACCCCTCGAGCCACTCGCCCGTCTCCGGGTCGAAGCCCTCCGGGTAGATGTAGTTGCCCTCGGCGTCGTACGTCGCCGCCATGCCGTAGAGGGTCGGGTCGAAGTGCTCCTCGCCCTCGACGAAGCCCTCGTTGGCCTGCTTGAGCGAGAGGGAGATCCGGCGACGCTCGAGGTCGATGTCGATGACCTTGACCATGACCTCGGAGCCGACCTGGACGACCTGCTCCGGGATCTCCACGTGACGCTCGGCCAGCTCGGAGATGTGGACCAGACCCTCGATGCCGTCGTCGACACGGACGAACGCACCGAACGGCACCAGCTTGGTGACCTTACCCGGCACGATCTGCTGGATCGCGTGGGTGCGGGCGAACTGACGCCACGGGTCCTCCTGGGTCGCCTTCAGCGACAGCGAGACCCGCTCGCGGTCCAGGTCGACGTCCAGGACCTCGACCTCGACCTCCTGGCCCACCTCGACGACCTCGGACGGGTGGTCGATGTGCTTCCAGGAGAGCTCGGAGACGTGCACCAGACCGTCCACGCCGCCGAGGTCGACGAACGCGCCGAAGTTGACGATCGAGGACACGACGCCCTTGCGGACCTGGCCCTTCTGGAGCTTGTTGAGGAACTCGGTGCGCACCTCGGACTGGGTCTGCTCGAGCCAGGCCCGGCGGGACAGGACCACGTTGTTGCGGTTCTTGTCCAGCTCGATGATCTTGGCCTCGAGCTCGCGGCCGACGTACGGCTGCAGGTCGCGCACGCGCCGCATCTCGACCAGGGAGGCGGGGAGGAAGCCGCGCAGGCCGATGTCGAGGATGAGGCCACCCTTGACCACCTCGATGACCGAACCGCGGACGACGCCGTCCTCGTCCTTGATCTTCTCGATCGTGCCCCAGGCCCGCTCGTACTGCGCCCGCTTCTTCGAGAGGATCAGGCGACCCTCCTTGTCCTCCTTCTGAAGGACAAGGGCCTCGATGTGGTCACCGACCGACACGACCTCGGCCGGGTCCACGTCGTGCTTGATCGACAGCTCCCGAGAGGGGATGACTCCCTCGGTCTTGTAGCCGATGTCGAGCAGGACCTCGTCCCGATCGACCTTGACGACGGTGCCTTCGACAATGTCGCCGTCGTTGAAGTACTTGATGGTCTCGTCGATCGCGGCGAGGAAAGCCTCCTCAGAGCCGAGGTCGTCGACGGTGACCTTGGTGGCGCTCGAGGGAGCCTCGATGCTGCTCGTCATGTGGGCGGTTGCTCCGGTCGGATGGGATGTCACAGCAGGCGTGGTGCGCGGTGACCCGGTCGCGCCAGCGGACCCGTCGCTTGGCACACCGAACGATTGCCAGATGTGATGATGTGGCGCCGTCAGTGGCTTCGTCGACCGCGCACCTGCTCCCTGCCGAGGTGCACGATCCGCGAGCGCATCGTCAAGCCTACCTTGCGCATTACCACAGCGTGCAAGGCCTCCCGCCCTGCTCATCGCGTCATGACCTGCGAAAGCCGAGAAATCGCCCCGAAACAGTCGCCGTTGTCTCGTGGGTCACACCCGTCACACCGACGCGCCGACGGCGGCCACCGCAGGGCCCGCCGGCATCCCGGCGGGGCGAGGC
The DNA here is from genome assembly GCF_003626635.1 of Micromonospora musae. GTDB lineage: Bacteria > Actinomycetota > Actinomycetes > Mycobacteriales > Micromonosporaceae > Micromonospora > Micromonospora musae. Next base: position 211,556 of record NZ_RAZT01000003.1, read on the forward strand.
CCTAGCGTGAGCGGATGGACGACGACAGCCGGGTGACCCGACGCCGGGTCGGCGACGCCGAGGCCCGTGTGGCGAGCCGCCGCTGGTGGGACACCGACGCCGACGACTACCAGGCCGAACACGGGGCGTTCCTCGGCGACGTGGACTTCGTCTGGTGCCCGGAGGGGGTGCGCGAGGCCGATGTACACCTCCTCGGCGACCTCGCTGGGCGGCGGATCCTGGAGGTCGGCTGCGGCGCGGCCGCCGCCTCCCGGTGGCTGGCCACCCAGGGCGCCCACCCGGTCGCCATGGACCTCTCCGCGGGCATGCTGCGCCACGCCCGGCAGGCGGCCGGGCGCTCCGGCGTACGTGTGCCGCTGGCGCAGGCCGACGCGCTCGCGCTGCCCTTCGCCGACGCCGCGTTCGACACCGCGTGCACGGCGTTCGGCGCCGTCCCGTTCGTGGCCGACTCGGCCGCGCTGATGCGGGAGGTGTTCCGGGTGCTGCGCCCCGGCGCCCGCTGGGTCTTCTCGGTCACCCACCCGATGCGGTGGATCTTCCTCGACGACCCCGGCGAGGGCGGCCTGCGGGCGGTGCACTCGTACTTCGACCGCCGCCCGTACGTGGAGCAGGACGACTCGGGCGTGGCCACCTACGTCGAGCAGCACCGCACCCTCGGCGACCGGGTCCGGGAGCTGGTCGCCGCGGGATTCCGACTGGTCGACCTGGTGGAGCCCGAGTGGCCGCCGGGGCACGAGGGGATCTGGGGGCAGTGGAGCCCGCTGCGCGGCCGGCTCTTCCCCGGCACCGCCATCTTCGTGACCGAGAAGCCCGGGTGAGCAGGCCGCCGCACTCGGAGTCCGGCCTCCGGAACATCGACGGGGTTACGCTGTGCCGGTGAGCGCCGAGCCGAACGCGACACCACCTGACCCCTGGTGTCCGGATCCGATCCGGCAGCAGCGTGCCGACTACACGCTGGAGGACGTGCTCCACCTGCCGGACGATGCCCCCCGCGTCGAACTCGTCGACGGAGTAATCCAGGTGACCCCCTCCCCCACCCTCGGCCACCAGGACATCTCGCTCCTGCTGGCCCGCTGGCTACTCCAGCACGCGCCCACCGAACTGCGCGTGTCCCAGGCGGTCGGCGTCGCCCTCAGCTCCAACACCAGCCGTCAGCCGGACGTCGTGGTACGCCGTGCCGACCTCCCTCCGGGTCAGTCCCTGCTGCGAGCCGAGGACGTCGTGCTCGCGGTGGAGATCGTCTCCCCGGGTACCCGGCGGATCGACAGGTTCGCCAAACCCGGCGAGTACGCCGCCGCCGGCATCCCCTACTACTGGCGCATCGAGCAGGATCCGGTGCACCTGTACGCGTACCGCCGGGGTGACCGGATCGGCCCGGGCGGCGAGCGGCAGTACGAGCTGGTCGCCGAGAGCGCCGAGCTGATCGAGCTCACCGAGCCGTTCGAGGTCAAACTGTCGATCGCCGAGATCACTCCCTGACCGGCGTCGTTTCCGCCCGCCGACCCCGGGTAACCGGACGGCATGGCCGAGAAGAGCGAGTTCCGCGAGGGTGACCACGTCTCCTGGGCCAGTCACAGCGGTCGGGCGTACGGCGTGGTCAAGGAGAAGCTGGTCGACCGGACACACGTACGCGGGCACGCCGTGAACGCCTCCGAGGAGGAGCCGCAGTACCGGATCCGCAACGACGACTCGGGCCGGGACGTCGCCCACCGTCCGGAGGTGCTGCGCCGTGAGCCGCGCTGACGAGGGCCGCGACACCTACCGGGAGTTCACCGACGCGGTGAATATGAAGCCCGGCGAGCTGTCGAAGTGGCTGGAGACCGACGAGTCGAAGCATGTCGGCTGGCGGAAGAAGGGCACCAAGGCCGGCGAGTCGGTGGGCCACGAGTCCGGCCGCCGGATCCTCGACCTGCTGCGCCGCAAGCGCGCCGAGCTCTCCGAGGCCGACTTCCGGCACATGCGCAAGGTCGTCGGCTACGTACGCCGGCACATGGCCCAACGCCCGTCGGGAGACGTGCGGAACACCAAGTGGCGCTTCTCGCTCATGAACTGGGGGCACGACCCGCTCAAGGGGCCGCTGCCGCCGCCCGGCGGCCCGTCCCGTCGGGCTCTCGAACGCCGGGGCTCCCCACCGAAGTCTCGCCGGGGAGTGGGACGGCAACCCGCCGAGCGGCGCTCGTCCCGCCGGGCGAGCTGACCAACGGTCGCACCTGGTCGGCCCCGGATCGCGCCGGGCACACCGTCCGTTCCCGTACTGGCCGGCGTGATGCTCCGGGTCACCGACGGCAACCTGCACCGCGGCCGACCCAAGGGCGGCGGAGGCCACCGTCACCGCGACCCGCGCTCGTGATCGGTGCTCCGGTGGCGAGCGCCCCGACGCCGGCGCCGGGACCAGCGCGAGCCGGCCGGCGTTGGTCGCCGTGCCGGCTCGCCGTGGTGCTGTTGCGCGGACCGTCAGTGGTCGGCGCTGTTCCAGTCCCGCCCCTCACCCACGGAGACCTCCAGCGGCACCGCCAGCGGGTGCGCCGCCCCCATCTCCCGGCGGACCAGCTCCTCCAGCGCGGGCCGCTCACCCGGGGCCACCTCGAAGACCAGCTCGTCGTGCACCTGCAGCAGCATCCGGGAGCCGAGCCCGGCCTCCCGCAGCGCCCCGTCGACCCGCAACATGGCCACCTTGATGATGTCGGCCGCGGAGCCCTGGATCGGGGCGTTGAGCGCCATCCGCTCGGCGATCTCCCGCCGCTGCCGGTTGTCGCTGCCCAGGTCGGGCAGGTAACGGCGACGGCCGAGGATCGTCGAGGTGTAGCCGTCGTGCCGGGCGCGGGCCACCACCTCCTGGAGGTAGTCGCGGACCCCGCCGAACCCGCCGAAGTAGTCCTCCATGAGGCCACGCGCCTCCTCGGTGCTGATCCCGAGCTGCTGCGAGAGGCCGAACGCGCTCAGCCCGTACGCCAGGCCGTAGTTCATCGCCTTGATCTTGCGGCGCTGGTCGGGCGTCACCTCGCCGAGCGGCACCGTGAAGACCGAGGACGCCGTGGCGGCGTGGAAGTCGGCGCCGGAGTTGAACGCGTCGATCAGGGCGTCGTCCGACGACAGGTGCGCCATGATCCGCATCTCGATCTGGCTGTAGTCGGCGGTGAGCAGGCACTCGTACCCCTCCCCCACCACGAACGCCCGGCGGATCCGCCGGCCCTCCTCGGTGCGGATCGGGATGTTCTGCAGGTTCGGTTCCGTCGAGGAGAGCCGCCCGGTCGCCGCGACGGTCTGGTTGAAGGTCGTGTGGATCCGGCCGTCGTCGGAGACCGACTTGAGCAGTCCGTCGACGGTGGACTTCAGCTTGGCCACGTCCCGGTGACGCAGCAGGTGAGCGAGGACCGGGTGCGGGTTCTGCGCGTAGAGCCACTGCAACGCGTCGGCGTCGGTGGTGTAGCCGGTCTTGATCTTCTTGGTCTTCGGCAGCCCCAGCTCGCCGAAGAGGATCTCCTGCAACTGCTTGGGCGAGCCGAGGTTGAACTCCCGCCCGACCGCCTCATAAGCGCCCTGCGCGGCGGCCTTCACCTCGGCGGCGAAGTGCGCCTCCAGCTCGGAGAGGTAGTCGGTGTCGGCGGCGATGCCGGTGCGCTCCATGCCGGCGAGCACCCGCATGAGCGGCAGCTCCACCCCGGCCATCAACCGGGCGGACTGCTCACCGTCGCGGGACAGCTCGGCGTCGATCGCGTCGGCCAGGTCGAGGGTGGCCCGCGCCTGGAGCATCAGGTTCTGCTCGGCCTCGCCGTCGTCGCCCAGGCCCTCCAGGGTCAGCTGGCCGGTCTCCGGGGCGTCGACGCGCAGCTCCCGGTGCAGGTAGCGCAGCGCCAGATCGGTCAGGTCGTAGGAGCGCTGGTCGGGGCGGGCCAGGTAGGCGGCGATCTGGGTGTCGCGGGCGATGCCCTCCAGCGACCAGCCCTGCGCGGCGAACGCGAGCACCGCCGGCTTGCTGTCGTGCAGCACCTTCGGCCGCTCGCCGTCGGCGAGCCAGCCGGCCAGCGCCGACTCGTCGGCCGCGTCGAGCCCGCTCGGGTCGAACCAGACGGCGGCGCCGGCCTCGGTGGCCAGCGCCACGCCCGAGACGGAGGCGGTGTGCCGCCGGTTCGGGCCGGTGTCGAGCTTCACCGCCATGCCGACCGGTGCGCCGGCCGGGGCGTGCGTGCCGAGCCACGCGCCGAGCGCGCCGGGCTCGGTGAGCACCTCGCCGGCCAGCTCGAAGCCGGCCTCCGCCTCCGGCTCCACCGACTCCAGATACTGGTAGAGCCGATCCCGCAGGATGCGGAACTCCAGGGTGTCGAAGACCTGGTGCACGGCCTCCCGGTCCCAGCCGGGCCAGCGGGCGTCCTCGGGGCGCAGCGGCAGCTCCAGGTCGGAGACCAGGCAGTTGAGGTCGTAGTTGCGGATCACGTCGGCGAGCCGCTCGCGCAGGCTGTCACCGGCCTTGCCCTTGATCTCGTCGGCCCGGGCGACGACCCCTTCCACCCCGCCGTACGCGGTGATCCACTTGGCGGCGGTCTTCGGGCCGACACCCGGGACGCCGGGCAGGTTGTCGCTCGTCTCGCCGACCAGGGCGGCCAGGTCGCGGTAGCGCTCCGGCGGGACACCGTACTTCGCCTCGACGGCCGCCGGATCCATCCGGGCCAGGTCGGAGACACCCTTACGCGGGTAGAGCACTGTGACGTTCTCGCCGACGAGCTGGAAGGCGTCCCGGTCACCGCTGGTGATCAGCACCGACATGCCCTGGTCGCGGGCCTGGCAGGCGAGGGTGGCGATGACGTCGTCGGCCTCGTAGCCCTCCATCTCCACCACCGGGATGCGCAGCGCCGCGAGCACCTCCTTCACGAGGCTGACCTGCCCCTTGAAGTCGGTCGGGGTCTCGCTGCGGCCGGCCTTGTACTCCGCGTACTTCTCGGTGCGGAACGAGCGGCGGGAGACGTCGAAGGCGACGACGATGTGGGTCGGCTGCTCGTCGCGCAGCACGTTGATCAGCATGGAGGTGAAGCCGTAGACCGCGTTGGTCGGCTGCCCTGTCGTGGTGGAGAAGTTTTCCACCGGCAGGGCGAAGAAGGCCCGGTATGCCAGGGAATGTCCGTCGACGAGGAGTAGGCGCGGCGTGGTAGCTGTCACGGCAGCGACTCTAGCCCGGACGTACGACCAAACCCGCAGCGACATGGCGGGGGACGGCGCGCAGCGGGCCGCGCACCCGTCACCGCCGCGGCCTCGCCTCATTCCGCCCGCCGAGGGCGGCGGACGCGGGAGAGACGAACCGGGCGGACGGGACGCCCACGACGGGCGTCCCGTCCGTCACAGCACCTTGGCCAGGAACGCCTTCGTGCGGTCGTGCACCGGGTTCGCGATCACCTCGCGCGGGTTGCCCTGCTCGACCACCACGCCGCCGTCCATGAAGACCAGCCTGTCGCCGACCTCGCGGGCGAAGCCGATCTCGTGGGTGACCACGATCATCGTCATGCCGTCGCGGGCCAGGTCCTTCATGACGTCCAGCACCTCGCCGACCAGCTCCGGGTCGAGCGCGCTGGTCGGCTCGTCGAAGAGCATCAGCTTCGGCTGCATGGCGAGCGCCCGGGCGATCGCCACCCGCTGCTGCTGGCCGCCGGAGAGCTGCCCCGGGTAGTTGCCCATCTTGTCGCCTAGACCGACCCGGGCCAGCAGCGACTCGGCCCGTTCCCGGGCCGCGACCTTCGCCTCCCGCTTGACCCGCACCGGCGCCTCGATCACGTTCTCCAGGGCGGTCATGTGCGGGAAGAGGTTGAACCGCTGGAACACCATGCCGATCGAGCGGCGCTGCGCGGCGACCTCCTTCTGGCGCAGCTCGTGCAGCTTGCCACCGTGCTCCCGGTAGCCGATCAGCTCGCCGTCCACCCGGATCGAACCGGCGTTGATCTTCTCCAGGTGGTTGATGCAGCGCAGGAAGGTCGACTTGCCGGAGCCGGAGGGCCCGAGCAGGCAGCACACCTCGCCGCTGCGCACCTCCAGGTCGATGCCCTTGAGCACCTCGAGGTGGCCGAAGGACTTGTGCACCTGCTCGGCCTGGACCATCAGGCCCGACTCGGCGGCCGGCGCGCCGGCCTGCGCGGGAACGGTCAACTCACTCATTGCGCTCCGCCCCCACCCTGCTGGGCCGCCATGGTGCGCAGCCGGTCACGGGCCTGCGCCGTCGGGCCGTAACCCTTGCCGAAGTGCCGCTCCAGATAATGCTGCCCGACCAGCAGGATGCTGGTCAGGAAGAGGTACCAGAGGCAGGCGGCCACGTACATCGGGAAGATCTGGAAGGTCCGCTTGCCGACCGCGTCGAGCTGGAAGAAGAGCTCGACGGTGACCGGCACGTAGAGCAGCAGCGACGTGTCCTTGAGCATGGCGATGGTCTCGTTGCCCGTCGGCGGGATGATCACCCGCATCGCCTGCGGCAGCACCACCCGGCGCAGCAGCTGCCCGCGGCTCATGCCCAGCGCCTGGGCCGCCTCGGTCTGCCCGCCGTCCACCGACTGGATACCCGCCCGGACGATCTCCGCCATGTACGCGGCCTCGGAGAGCGCGAGCCCCAGCAGGCCGGCCATGAAGCCGGTGATGATGTCGCGCGAGGAGAACCCGAAGAGCCGCAGCTGCAGGTTGTCGATGCCGAACAGCTGCCCCAGCTGGGTGTCGAAGGGCACCCCGAACTCGATCCGGCTCCACAGGATGCCGATGTTGCCGAAGACCGCCAGCAGGACGAGCCGGGGGACCGCCCGGAAGAACCAGGTGTAGAGCCAGCCCACCCCGCGCAGGATCGGGTTGTCGGAGAGCCGCATGATCGCGACCAGCACGCCCAGCACTACGCCGATCAGCATGGCCAGCACCGTCATCAGCACGGTGCCGCGCAGCAGCCCCTCGATGATCGGTGGACGGAACATCTTGTCCACCATGAAGGACCAGTTGAAGGCCTTGTTCGTGACCAGCACGTGGACGAACATCGCGGCCAGCACGGCCAGCACGGCCACCAGGATCCAGCGGCCGGGGTGCCGTACGGGCACGGCCTTGATCGGTTCCGGCCGCGCCCGTACGGTTGTCACTTCCTCGGATGCCATGTCGCGTTACGGGTTGATCGCGGGGTCCGTGATCGCGCCGTCGCCCACCTTCCACTTGTCGAGCACCGTCTTGTACGACCCGTCGGCGATCAGCGCCTTCGTGGCGTCACGGACCGCCTCGGCGAACGCCGCCTGGTCCTTCGCCACGACGTAGCCGTACGGCGCCGCCTCGTACTGCTTGTCGAGCAGCTCGAGGGCCCCGTTGGACTGGGTCACCGCGTACACACCCACCGGGTAGTCGGCGAGCATCGCGTCGTCCTTGCCCGAGACCACGGCGGCCGTCGCGGCGTCCTGGCCCGGGAACTGCTCGACGGTGATGGCCGGCTTACCGGCGGCGGTGCACGCCTGCGAGCGCTTCTGGACGTCCTCGACCTGGACGGTGTCCTTCTGCACGGCGATCTTCTTGCCGCAGGCGTTGTCCAGCGCGACGCCGGCCGGGTTACCGGCCTTGGTCACCCACTGGGTGCCGACCTGGAAGTAGCTGACCATGTTGGCCTGCGCCTTCCGCTCGTCGTTCACCGTGAACGAGGAGACGCCGACCTCGTACTTGCCCGTGTTGACACCGGTGATGATGTCGCCGAAGGGCGCCGAGACGAACTCGGCCTGCAGGCCGAGCTTCTGGGCCACCGCGCGGAACAGCTCCACGTCGAAGCCGATCACGGTCTTGCCGTCGGTGTCGAGGTACTCCGCGGGGGCGTACGTCGAGTCGGTACCCACCACGATCTTGCCGTCCGCCTTGATCGCGGCCGGCACCTTGTCCGACAGCGAGGCGTCGGCCGAGGCGCTGACCGAGGGGCCGGAGCCGGCCGAGTCGGCGGGCTCCTCCTCCCCACAGGCGGCGAGGGAGAGCAGCAGCGCGGCCGCCCCGGCGGCGCCGAGCAGAGCCCGGCGTCCACCAGTGATGTTGAACATGACGTGCACTCCTTGGGATGAGGGGTGGCGGCCGGTCAGGCGACGCCGAGGTAGGCGTCCTTGACCGACGGGTCGTGCAGCAGCTCCTCACCGGTTCCGCTCTTGACGATCCGGCCGGTCTCCAGCACGTACGCCCGGTGCGCCCGGGCCAGCGCCTGCTGCGCGTTCTGCTCCACCAGCAGGATGGTGGTGCCCTGCTCGTTGATCTCGGTGATGATCGTGAAGATCTGCTGGATGAGCATCGGAGCCAGCCCCATCGATGGCTCATCGAGCAGCAGCAGCTTCGGCCGGCTCATCAGCGCCCTTCCGACGGCCAGCATCTGCTGCTCACCGCCGGAGAGCGTACCGCCCTGCTGCTTACGCCGTTCCGCCAGGCGTGGGAAGAGACCCAGCACCCGGTCGAGGTCCTGGGCGATGCCCGCCCGGTCCCGCCGGGTGTAGGCACCCATGTCCAGATTCTCCAGCACCGTCATGCCCGGGAAGATGCCCCGGCCCTCGGGCGCCTGGCAGAGCCCCCGGCGCACCCGGAGATCCGCCCGGAGCTTGGTGATGTCCTCACCGTCGAACCGGATCCGGCCGCTGGCGACCGGCCGGATCCCGGAGATCGCGCGCATCGTGGTCGACTTGCCGGCGCCGTTGGCACCGATCAACGCCACGATCTCGCCCTCTTCCACGGTCAGGCTGATGCCGTGCAGCGCCTGGATCCGCCCGTACAGCAGGCTCACATCGTCGATCTCAAGCAGCATCGTCCGGCACCCCCAGGTACGCCGCGATCACCTTCGGGTCGTCCCGCACCTCGGCGGGGAGCCCCTCGGCGATCTTCTTTCCGAACTCCAGCACCACGATCCGGTCCGTGACGCCCATGACCAGTCGCATGTCGTGCTCGATCAGCAGCACGGTCACGCCGGTGTCCCGGATCTGCCGGATGAGCTGGAGCAGCTCCTCCTTCTCCGCCGGGTTGAAGCCGGCAGCCGGCTCGTCCAGGCAGAGCAGCACCGGGTCGGTGGCGAGCGCCCGGGCGATCTCCAGCCGCCGCTGCTCACCGTAGGAGAGGTTGCGGGCGAACTCGTGCATCCGATGCCGGATGCCGACGAACTCCAGCAGGCGCTCGGCCTTCTCCCGGCCCGCGCGCTCCTCCTTCCAGTACCGCGGCAGGCGCAGCAGCGCGGAGATCACGCTGGTCTTGTGGTGCGCGTCCGCGCCCACCAGCACGTTCTCCTGCGCGGTCATCTCCGGGAAGAGGCGGATGTTCTGGAACGTCCGCGCCATGCCCGACCGGGTGATCTGGTGCCGCTTCTTGCCGGCGATCTTCTCGCCCCGGAACCGGATCTCACCCTCGGTGGGCTGGTAGATGCCGGTCATCGCGTTGAAGCAGGTGGTCTTGCCGGCGCCGTTGGGGCCGATCAGACCGAGGATCTCGCCCTTGTACAGGGTGAAGTCCACCTCGTTGAGCGCGACCACGCCGCCGAAGCGCAGCGTGACGCGGTCCACCTCCAGCAGCGGCTCCCGATCGGGCACCGCCTCGACCGCCGGGGCGGTCGCCTGCGCCGGAACTGCCGGCTTCTGCTCCGTCTCACTCACCGACGGTCACCTCCTTGCGGCGGTCCTTGAACTCCGCCGCCCGTCGCCGGTTCGGGATAAGGCCCTGCGGCCGGAAGATCATCATCACCACGAGGACCAGACCGAAGAAGAGGAACCGGTATTCGTACAGTTCGACGCCGAACAGCTCGATGCCGCGGAACCGCTCGATCATGTACGCGACCAGCCCACCGCCGACGATCGCGCCGACGATGTTGCCCGAACCACCGAAGATGACCGCGGCCAGGATGATGATCGAGTTGAGCAGCTCGAAGTTCTGCGAGTTCACGAAGTTCTGCTTGCCGGCGAAGAGCGCACCGGCCAGGCCGGCGATCGCGGCGCCCGCGGCGAACGCCCAGAGCTTGAACTTGAAGGTCGGCACGCCCATCAGCTGCGCGGCGTCCTCGTCCTCCCGGATCGAGATCCAGGCCCGGCCGACCCGGCTGTGCGTCAGGTTCCGCACCCCGATCACGACCACGATGATCAGCGTGAGCACCAGCCAGTAGTACGGACGGGCGTCGAGCACACCGAAGATTGGCTTGCCGTCGGTGTACTGGCCCGGCGGGTGCGGGATCTGGTTGAAGCCCCGCTGGCCCTTCAGGAAGGGCGAGCTGACCGCCGCGATCCGGATCATCTCGGCGAAGCCGAGGGTCACCAGCGCGAGGTAGTCACCGCGCAACCGCAGCGTCGGCGTACCGAGCATGACGCCGGAGACCATGGTCAGCGCGATCGCGATCGGCACCACCAGCAACCACGGCCAGAGCGTCTTGATGTCACTGCTCGGCGAGGTCAGCACCGCCACGGTGTACGCGCCGACGGCGAAGAAGCCGAAGTAGCCCAGGTCGAGCAGGCCGGCGAAGCCGACCACGATGTTGAGCCCGACCGCCATCAGCACGTAGATGGAGACGGTGAAGAGCACCTGCGTGAAGTTCGCGCCCGGGGTCGGGATCGGCCCCAGATACTGGTAGAACTCCTTGTTCGGCAGCGCGTAGAAGAACACGATCACCGCCGCCAGCAGCACCCAGCGCACCCAGCGCGGGGCGTGGTGCCAACGCTGCGCGACCGCCTCGCGACCGTGGCGCAGCCGATCCCGCAACCCTTCGCGTTGCTCCGGGCTCGGCGGATTAACGGTCGTCGTCATGCCCGTGCCCTCCCCAGGGATTCGCCCAGCAGACCGGTGGGCCGGAACATCAGCAGCACCACCAGCACGGCGAAGGCGGCGAAGTCCTTCCACTGCGAGCCGAAGAGACCCGACGCGTAGTTCTCGATCACGCCCAGCAGCAAACCGCCCACCAGCGCCCCGCGCAGGTTACCGATGCCACCGAGCACCGCGGCCGTGAAGGCCTTGAGGCCGAGCAGGAAGCCGACGCTGTAGGTCAGCGTCTGGATCCGGACGTCGTAGAGCAGCCCGGCGACGCCGGCCATCGTGCCGCCGGCGATGAAGACGATCAGGATGATCCGGTCCTTGTTCACACCCATCAGCGCGGCGGTGTTGGCGTCCTGGGCGACCGCCCGGATGCCGCGGCCGACCCGGCTGCGGTTGACGAACATGTCCAGCGCCACCATCATCGCCAGCGCGGCGCCGACGGTGAGCAGCTGCACCGCGTCGATCGGCGCACCGAAGACGTGGAACAGCGGCTTCGTGCTGACCAGGATGGGAGCGCCCTCCGGCAGTCGGCGGGTGTAGACGCCGAACGCCTCCGAGATGGCGATCGACGCGCCGATCGCCGTGATCAGGAAGGCCAGCGGCGGCGCGTTGCGCTTACGCAACGGCCGGTACGCCACCCGCTCGATCACGGTCGCCGTGCCGGCGGAGGCGATCGCCGCGACGATCATCGCCACCAGCAGGTAGAAGAGGATCGACCCGACGCCGCTGACCTGCGAGTTCTGGTCGAGACCGAATCCGTTCCAGGTCCAGATCGCGGCGAACGCGCCCGCGATGAAGACCTCGGAGTGGGCGAAGTTGATGAGTCGCAGCACGCCGTAGACCAGCGTGTAGCCGAGCGCGACGAGAGCGTAGATGGCGCCCTGCGTCAGGCCGGTCGTGGTGTACTGCGCGAAATTGGAGAATAGATCGTCGAAGTTCAATGAAGGGACGCTCCATCAGGTCTGGAGAGACAAAGGGGTGCGGCCGGGAGCGAGCTCCCGGCCGCACCCGCGATCACGAATCAATCGCTGTAGCAGCGACCGATGTCAGGACTTCGGGATCTCCTGGTCCGGGACGACCTTGCCGCCCGTCACCTTGAAGGCCCAGACCTTGACCTGCGCCGGGTCCAGCTCGCCGCCCTCGACGAACTTGTAGCTGGCCGCGACACCCTCACCGCTGTAGCCCTTCACGAACTCCAGCAGCCCCTCACGGGTGGTCTTACCGTCCTTGATGCCGGCGAGCAGGATGTTGGCCGCGTCGTAGGCGGTGTCGCTGTAGGTGCCCGGGTCGACGCCGTTGAGCGCCTTGAACTCCTCGATGAACGTGCCACGCGCCTCGGTGGCCGGCTGGCACGGGCAGGTGAGGATGGTGCCCTCGGCCGCCGCCGCGCCCGCGGAGGTGATGTACGCGCCGTCGTTGACGCCGTCACCGGCGACCAGCGGAGCGGTGACCCCGGCAGCGGTGAGCTGCTTACGGATCAGGCCGGCCTCCTGGTAGTAGCCGCCGTAGAAGACCGCCTTCACGTTCGCGGCCTTGACCTTGGTGACGACCGCGGAGAACTCGGTCTGCTTGCCCTCGCCCTGGACCTTGTCCGTGCCGACGACCGCCGAGCCGAGCACCTTCTGGACCTCCTGGGAGAGGCCGGCGCCGTAGGCGGACTGGTCGTCGATGACGAAGACCCGGTCGGCCTTGATCACGTTCTTGATGTAGTTACCGGCCGCCGGGCCCTGGCTGAGGTCGTTGCCGACCGCGCGGAAGAAGGTCTTCCAGCCCTGCTGGGCCAGGGTCGGGTTGGTCGCGGACGCGGTGATGGTCGGCAGGCCCGCCTCGTTGAAGAGCGGACCGGCAGCCTCCGACTCACCCGAGTACGCCGGGCCGACGATGCCGAGGATCTTCGTGTCGTCGATGGCCTTCTGCGCCAGACCCGGGGCCTGGTCGGGGCTGCCCTGCGAGTCCAGCTCGACGAGCTCGACCTTGCAGTCGGCGTTCTCCTTGTTGTACTTGTCGACCGCCAGCTTGACGCCGTTGTTCTCGTTGATGCCGAGCGCCGCCGAGCTACCCGTCAGCGCGCCGAAGAACGCGATCTTGTTACCGCACTTGTCGCCGGACGCGGTCTCTTCACCGCCACTGGAGCAAGCGGCGCCGCCGGCGACGAGCGCCAGCATGGCCACTCCACCGATCACACGCGTGAGCTTCTGCCTCAAGGCCCGAACCCTCCTCCGTCCCATGGTTCGAACCACCCGCCGGCCATTGGCCCTTGCGGAGCGTACGAACCCGACCGTCGTCTCCGGTCTGGGGCCGGACGTTATCCCACCGCAGAGCAGTGACGTAAGTCCCGAGCGACTGGGTTGACCGAACCGTTACACGGCGTGGCGGATTGGAAACGATCGCTGTAAGAACATCCTCATCAGACGCCCCAGAAGTTCAATTCCACGTGCTGGGAAGGGATTTATCCCCCTCGTCGGCGGCGAACCCCGAGACCGGCGTCCACCAGACGCGCGGACCCCGACCGTCGTCGGCGATCAACAGCAGTCGCTCCCCCTGGGCGGCCACCGCCACCGCGGTCTCGCCGGTGTCCGCGACCACCACCGGCATCCGCACCGACCGCCACGAACCACCAAGGTCATCCGAGTACCAGAGCACATGACCCGCACCGGCCCGGGCCACCGCCAGCAGACCCGAACCGACGGCCACCAACCCGGACACCGTGGCCACCCCCGGCCCGGCCGCCGGGAACCCCCCGGCCTCCCGCCACCGCGTCGCCGCCCCGTCCGCCACCGGATCGGCGACCCCACGCCACGCCGCGAACCGGTCCCCCGCCGGACCCACCGCCACCACCGCGCCGCCCACCGACACCACCCGCTGCGCCTGCCCCCGGCCGCTCGCCGCCGGCAGCTCCGCCCGCCGCCACCCCAGCCCATCCCGGGAGGTCCACGCCAACGGCGCCAACCCCGTCCCGCCGGCCGGCAACACCGCCCCCACCACGAGCCAACCCGAACCGGTCGCCAACCCGTCGTACGCCGCCGTCCGACCCCGCCCGTCACCGGCCAGCTCGGGCAACCCCGCACGCAACGTGAACTCCCGGCCGTCGGTGGAGGCCCACACCGCCGCCCCGTCGACCCGCGACCCGACGATCAACCAGCCGGACGGGCCGGCCACCAACCGGGCCGCGCTCACCGCACGGGGACCGCCGAACCGCTCGAACGGCGCCGCCACTTCCCGGACCGCCCCGTCGGCGCCCTCGACCCAACTGCCGATCCGCGGATTGCCGTGCACCCCACCACTCGCGGTCCCGAGCGCGGCAAGCCGGCCGTCGCGGCACGCGGCGGCGTAGAGCAGGTGCTGTCGACCGTAGAAACTCGACGGCACCAGCCGCGACACCGACCAGATCGCACCGTCGACACTCGACCAGACCGCCGGCCGGGTCGCCCCCGCCGGCTCCGCCACCCCGCCCACCACGTACCACCGGCCGGCGCACGCCGCCGCGTCCCGCAGCAGCGGACGGCCCGGAGCGCCCGGCGGCACCGGCAACGTCAGCGGTCGCCACACCGGCTGGACCGCACGCGGATGGTCGCCGCCGGACGGCGTCACCCGCTCGCAGCCGGTGAGGAGCACGGCGAGCAGGCCGAGCACCACCATCACCTGCCGGACCGACACGGATCCGATGCTATCGATCGATGGTCGTCGGCGCGCTCCCCGCGCGGCCCTTCCCGGACGGCCGGGGCGTACCTCGATCAGGGTGCAGGACGCGGCGCCTCGCCGCCGGCGGTCTCCACGAGGATCCGCTCGGCGACCTCCTTCATGGTCATCCGGTGGTCCATCGCGGTGCGCTGGATCCACTTGAACGCCTGCGGCTCGGTCATCCCGTAGGTGGTCATCAGGGCGCCCTTGGCGCGCTCCACCGCCTTGCGGACCTCCAGGCGATCGGTCAGCCCGGCCACCTCCGCCTCCAGGGCGGCGACCTCGGAGTAGCGGGAGAGCGCGATCTCCACCGCCGGGACCAGGTCACTCTTCTGGAAGGGCTTCACGAGGTACGCCATCGCGCCGGCCGCGCGAGCCCGCTCGACCAGGTCCCGCTGGCTGAAGGCGGTCAGGATGATCACCGGGGCGATCCGGGCGCCGGCGATCCGCTCGGCCGCCGCCAACCCGTCCATGATCGGCATCTTGATGTCGAGGATCACCAGGTCGGGCTTGAGCTCCTCGGCGAGCCGGACGGCGGTCTCGCCGTCGCCGGCCTCGCCCACCACCTCGTAGCCCTCCTCGACCAGCATCTCGGCGAGGTCCAGCCGGATGAGCGCCTCGTCCTCGGCGATCAGTACCCGCCTGCGCTCGGCATCCGTCTGCGTCTCGGCCACCCCTACCCCCACCAGTCGAGCTTCTGCACGGTCACCCACCCATGCTCTCGCAGAAGCCTAGTCGGGTACAGTGGGCCACACCCCGCGCAGGGGTGACGCCGGGATGGAGGAATCGGCAGACTCGGATGCCTCAAAAGCATCTGCCCGAAAGGGCGTGCGGGTTCAAGTCCCGCTCCCGGCACATCTGTCGTACGGCTGTTCGAGAATGCTCGCGTGCATCCCCGCGAGATCCGCGCTCGAGCACGCGAGCAGCACCTGGCCGGCCGAACGGTGGCGGAGGTGGCTCGCGGCCTCAACCTCCCCTACCCCACCGTCTGGCATTGGTGTAACGACCGGCCGAATCCCCGGCGACACGGCACTGAGCTGCGCTGCTTTCGATGCCGGGACGACGTCGACAATCCGACAGACCCGAATTCCCACGCATACCTGCTCGGTCTCTACCTCGGCGACGGCCACCTGGTCACCAGTTCACGAGTGCCGGTCCTGCGGATCTACTGCACCAACACCTGGCCGAACCTGATCGACGCGTGCGAACAGGCCATGACGGCGGTGCTCGCCGGCTCCGTGCAGCGAGTGCAGAAGCAGGGGTGCGTCGGCGTGCAGAGCTACGGCACCCACTGGCCCTGCCTGCTCCCCCAGCACGGGCCGGGCAGGAAGCACGAGCGGCCGATCGTCCTGGCCGGGTGGCAGCGGGAGATCGTGGCCGCTCACCCGGGCGACTTCGCGCGAGGCCTGTTCCACTCCGACGGCTGCCGGGTCGCCAACCGGGTGACGGTGCGGGGCCGGCAGTACGTCTACCCGCGCTACCTCTTCACCAACGAGTCGGCCGACATCATCGGCCTCTGCCAATGGGCCCTCGACCTGCTCGGCGTCGCCTGGCGGATGAAACGGCGCAACTCGCTCTCCGTCGCCCGGCGGGACGCGGTCGCCACGCTCGACCGGCACGTCGGCCCGAAGTCGTGAGGTCGGCACCGTCGAGGCCAACCGGCGGACGCGTCAGTGACCGGCGGGCGCCACGGAGTGAAGGTAGTTCACGCCGGTGAGCCGCTCGGACTCCTGCCAGAGCCGCGCGGCCACGGCGGCGTCCCGCGACCGCCGCGACTTGCGCGCCACGGTGGGCTCGCCGGTGAGGCCGAACGGGCCGCCCGGCCCGTAGTACTCGCCGCCGGTCGCGTGCGGGCTGGTGGCGGCGTAGAGGGTGGGCAGGGCGCCGTGGTCGACGTCCTGCCAGAACCCGGGGATGCGCAGGGTGAGCCGGGTGGAGAGCGGCATCGCGCTGCGAGCAAGACCGAGGCTGGGGCCGGCGGTTTGCAGGTTGGTCCGGGTCGCGCCGGGGTGCGCGGCGTTGCTGAGCAGGTGCCAGTCGTAGCGGTCGCTGCGTCGCTGGAGTTCGTCGGCGAACATCAGCGTGGCGAGCTTCGACTGGGCGTACGCGCGCTGGGCACCGTACCGGCGCTCGCCCTGCAGGTCGTCGAAGTCGATCCTGCCGAAGTGGTGGGTGCCGCTGCTGAGAGTGATCACCCGGGGCTCGTGGCCGGCCGTCAAGAGTGGCAGCAGGCGTCCGGTGAGCGCGAAGTGGCCCAGGTGGTTGGTGCCGAACTGCAGCTCGAAGCCGTCGGCCGTGGTGTGCCGGGTCGGGACGGCCATCACTCCGGCGTTGTTGACCAGCAGGTCCAGCGTCCGCCCGTGGGCGGTGAGCCGATCTGCGAAGTCGGCGACCGAGGCGAGGCGGGACAGGTCGAGTTGCTCGACGCGGAGTCGGGCGGCGGGCGTGGTGGCCCGGATGTCGTCGGCGGCGAGGTCGCCCTTTCGGACGTCGCGGACCGCGAGGATCACCTCGGCGCCCGCTGCGGCGAGGCGACGGGCGGTCTCCAGGCCGAGGCCGCTGTTCGCTCCGGTGACGACGGCGAGCCGGCCGGACTGGTCGGGGACCGTGAAGCCACTCATGCTTCTCCTCCAGACGATGTAACTGAATGGTTGGTTACTTGCCTAGTGAAGCACGTGGGCGACGGCTCGGCAACTAACTGGTTAGTCGGCTATCCTGGCGCTATGGCACGGGACGCGGAGGACACCCGGCGCCGGCTGCTCGCCGCCGCCGCCGACGAGTTCGCGCAGCGCGGCATCGCCGGAGCACGGGTGGACCGGATCGCCGCCGCCGCGGGTGCGAACAAGGCGTTGATCTACACCTACTTCGGCAACAAGGACCAGCTCTTCGACGCGGTCTTCGACGCGCTGGTGGTGAGCACGGTCGCGGAGGTCCCGATCGATCCGGGCGATCTGCCCGAGTACGCGGGCCGTCTCTTCGACCGCAACCAGACCCATCCGCAGGCCCTGCGACTGCTGCTCTGGCACTCCCTGGAACGCGGCGGAATGGTGGCGTTGCCCGAGGCGGTGGCCCTGTCGAACGCGGACAAGGCGGCGGCGATCGCCGCGGCCCAGCGCGCCGGCCGGCTCCCCGACCGCTATCCGCCGGAGGAGCTGCTGTTGCTGGTCGTCGCGCTCTCCATGCTCGGCTCGGCGGAGCTGGCCCCCGCCGATGGTCCGGAGGCGCTGAGCCGACGCCGACAGACGGTCACCGACGCGGTGGCCCGGCTCGTGGCGCGCGACAGGGAGGAGCAGCGGTGAGGGTTGTCGTCTTCGGCGCGACCGGGATGGTGGGGCAGGGTGTGCTGCGGGAGTGCCTGCTCGCCGACGACGTGACGAGCGTGTTGGTGATCGGGCGGACGCCGACCGGCCGGCAACACCCGAAGCTGCGTGAGATCACGATCCCCGACGTCGGGGAGCTGGCCGGGGTGCGCGACGAACTCTCCGGCGTCGACGCCTGCTTCTACTGCCTGGGCGTCTCCTCGCTGGGCCTGGACGAGGTCACCTACACCCGGGTCAGCTACGACTATCCGGTGGCCGCGGCCCGGCTGCTGGCCGAGGTGAGCCCGGATGCGACGTTCGTCTACGTCTCCGGGCTCGGCACCGACTCCTCGGAGCGGGGGCGGGCGATGTGGGCGCGGGTCAAGGGCCGCGCCGAGAACGCGGTGCTCGGTCTGCTGCCGAACGGCTACGCGGCGCGGCCCGGGTTCATCCAGCCGACGCACGACGTGGTGTCGAAGACCCGCTGGTACCGGCTCGGCTACGCGGTGACCCGCCCGCTCTTCCCGGTGCTGCGTCGGCTCTTCCCGAACCAGGTGACCACCACCGACCTGCTGGGCCGGGCGATGCTGCGGGTGGCCCGGCAGGGTTCGCCCCGGCGGGTGCTCTCCGGCCGCGATCTGGCCTGAATCGTCCGCCGCGCGGTCGGTGCCGCTGTCAGCCGATCAGGGCGAGCGCCTGCGCCAGGTCGGCCCGCAGGTCCTCCGGGTCCTCGAGACCGACCGAGATCCGCAGCAGTCCCCCGTCGGGCTTGGCGTCGCCGGCCACCGGGCGGTGGGTCAGCGAGGCGGGGTGCTGGATGAGGGTGTCCACCCCGCCGAGGCTGACGGCGTGGGTGATCAGGCGGCAGGCGCCGGCGACGGCGGCGGCGGCGGGCGCGCCGCCGCGTACGTCGATGGCGAGCAGGCTGCCGGTGCCGCTCATCTGCCGACCGACGAGCCCGGCCGGGTCGTGCAGGGATGGGTGGTACACCCGCTCGACGGCGGGGTGGTCGGCGCACCAGCCGGCGAGCTTCTCGGCGGCTGCCTGCTGGGCGCGGACCCGGATCGGCAGGGTCTGCAGGCCACGGTGCAGGAGGTACGCCCCGAGCGGGTGAAGGATCGCGCCGGTGACCGCGCGGACCTGCCGGAGCCGGGCCGCCCAGTCGGCGTCGCAGGCGACGACGCCGGCGAGGACGTCGCCGTGGCCGCCGATGCTCTTGGTGGCGCTGTGCAGGACGAGGGTGGCGCCGTGCCGGGTGGGCCGCTGGAGCACCGGGGTGGCGACGGTGTTGTCGACGAGGAGTGGCACGTCGCCGGCGGCGTGGGCGAGGGCGGCGATGTCGACGAGGTCGCAGGTGGGGTTGGCGGGAGTCTCGACGATGACGAGCGCGGTGTCGGGGCGTACGGCGGTGGCGATCTCGTCGGGGCGGGCCCAGGTGACGGCGGTGCCGAGCAGGCCGGTGGCGAGCACGTGGTCGGTTCCGCCGTAGAGGGGGCGGACGGCGACGACGTGGCGGCGGCCGTCGCGGGTGGCGGCGAGCAGGGTGGCGCTGAGCGCGGCCATGCCGCTGGCGAAGGCGACGGAGGCGGCGGTGCCTTCGAGATCGGCGAGGGCGGTCTCGAACCGGGCCACGGTGGGGTTCCAGAGCCGCTGGTAGACGGCGCTGTCGCCGGGTGCGAGCGGTCCGCCGGTGGCGAGGTGCTCGTAGGCGTCGCCGCCGGCGGAGACCGACGGCAGCGGGTTGGTAGTGGAGAGGTCGATGGGCGGCACGTGGACGCCGAGTGCGTTCAGGTCGTCGCGTCCGGCGTGCACGGCGCGGGTGTCCACGGTCGTCACGACGGAAGCGTCGAATATCAGGCTGATGTGACGCAATAGCTCCGAAGATGATTCTGTGAGTAGGGATTGTATGCGAGTGATATTCGATACAGGATGGCCGGGTGACCCTTGTATCGAATGATCTGCGGCCGCCGTCCGCCCTCGACGACACCGACCGCGCGATCCTCGCCGAGTTGGCCGCTGACGGGCGGATGCCGAACAACGCGCTGGCGGAGCGGGTCGGCGTGGCGCCGTCGACGTGTCTGGCGCGCACCCGGGCGCTGCGGGAGAGCGGGGCGATCCGCGGTTTCCACGCCGAGATCGACCCGGCGGCGCTGGGTCTGCCGTTGCAGGCGCTGGTCTCCGTGCGGTTGAGCGCGCACGACCGGCAGGTGGTGGATGCGTTCCGGGCTCGGTCGGTGCGGCTGCCGGGGGTGGTGTCGGTCTTCCACGTTGCCGGCGCGGAGGACTACGTGCTGCACGTGCGGGCGGCGTCGGCGGACGCGCTGCGGGACTTCGTACTCGATCACCTGGCCGTGGACCCGGCGGTACAGCACACCCAGACGAGTTTGATCTTCGAGCAGGCGCGGGGCGTGGGTTGAGTCGCATCCGGGAACAAACCCGACGTCCACGGGGTTGGCCACGCTTGTGATCGACGTACCGCTCTCCGTTCTTGACCTTGCGCCGGTCGCCACCGGCGCCACCCCGGGCGAGGCCCTGCGACACACCACCGAGTTGGCCCGCCGCACCGAGGAGCTGGGCTACCACCGGTTCTGGGTGGCCGAGCACCACAACATGCCGGCGATCGCGAGCTCCGCCCCGCCGGTGCTCATCGCGCACCTGGCGGCGGCGACCTCGACGATCCGGCTCGGTTCTGGCGGGGTGATGCTGCCCAACCACGCGCCGCTGGTGGTGGCCGAGCAGTTCGGCACGCTGGAGGCGCTGCATCCGGGCCGGATCGACCTGGGCATCGGCCGCGCCCCGGGTACGGACCAGGTGACGGCGCTGGCGCTGCGCCGGACCATGGAAGGGCTCTCGGCCGAGGGGTTCCCCCGTGAGCTGGCCGACCTGATGAACTACTTCAGCGGCGAGCAGCCGGGCCCGATCACCGCCACTCCAGGCCTGGGCGAGCAGCCGGCGGTCTGGCTGCTCGGTTCGAGCGGGTTCAGCGCCCAGTTGGCCGGTCTGCTCGGACTGCCGTTCTCGTTCGCGCACCACTTCAGCGCGCAGAACACCCTGCCGGCGCTGATGCTGTACCGGCAGCACTTCCGGCCGTCGCGGTTCCTGGAGAAGCCGTACGCCATGGTGGCGGTCAACGTGTTCTGCGCGGAGACGGACGAGCGCGCGCACTGGCTCGCGGGGCCAGCCGGGCTCTCCTTCCTCCGAATGCGCTCCGGCCGGCCGCAGCCGTTGGCCACCCCGGAGGAGGCCGCGGCGTACCCGTACACCGAGGTCGAGCGGGAGTTCATGGCGCAGCGCCTGGAGGGTCAGGCGGTCGGCTCGCCGGAGACGGTGCGCCGTCAGCTGACCGAGCTGTTGGCGCGGACCGGCGCGGACGAGCTGATGCTCACCACGATGGTCTACGACGTGGCGGACCGCGTGCGCTCGTTCGAGCTGGTCGCCGAGCAGGTCGCCGGCGGCCTGCGGAGGAATGCCTGAAACACGATCTTCATGCTGGTGTCACCCCCGCGACCCGGACGGGGCCTAGGTTCATATCCGGTGGTGGTACGGCATTCCCGGTCGGGACGGGTCGGGAATGCCGCGGTGTGGCGCACCGGGCCGTAGCTGGGCGGATTCCGCGGCTGCGGCCCGGTGCCTGCCGCGACACCGTCTCGTCGGCGCGCATTTATCGGACCCTCTGGACGCTCGGGCGTTGACGCTCTGGTCGGTGCTGCCTCGCTGGTCCGTGCTGCCGAGCTGTTCGAAGGCTGACCCCTCGCCGTGCCGCTGCCGACCCCCTGATTCCCGGCCGTCGGCCATTACGGAGCGCGACTTTCCGGCGGGGTGGAGTGGACCTCGCCGCCGCCTTTGCTCTGCACCCCTATACGCGCCAGTCGCACACCGTCACCGAATTCGGCTGCCCGACTCGGGGCTCGCCTTCGAAAACCCCAGCTCGGCGGGGTGGTGCGTCGGCGGGTGCAGAGCAAAGGGCCGAAAGAGCGAGGCACCGCCAGGCGGCGGCGGCAGCTCTCCGTAGTCAGTACGGACGGTTACTTCGGTGGCGGAGCGGCCGGACAGGGCCCGCCGGCCCGGACAGGGCCCGCCGGCCAGGACAGGGCCCGCCAGCCAGCGCGCGGCGCCGGCGGTGGCGGTGGCGGGGCGGGACTGCGGTGGTGCGGGCGGGGCCGGCAGGCCCAGTCGTGGGATCAGGTCCAGGCGCGCGGGTCGGCGGCCAGCTCGGTGACCCGCGACGGCAACGTCCCGCCGGCCACGTCGGCGATCGTCACCAGCTCCAGGATCTCCCGCTCGCTGGCCCGCAACGCGATCCAGACCTCCTGCAACGAGCGGGCCGGGCCGTGGTAGCCGAGCTGCTCCGGACGCTGCCCCCGAACGTGGGCGAGCGGCCCGTCGATCACCCGGATCACCTCGGCCAACGAGATCTCGTCCGCCGGGCGGGCCAGCCAGTAGCCGCCCTCGGGACCACGCTGGGCTTGGACGATGCCGCCGCGGCGCAGCTGCAGCAGGATGCTCTCCAGGAACTTCGGCGGGATCTCCTGGGCCCGGGCGATCTGGTCGGCGGTGACCGGCCGGCCCCGTCCCGGCCCGGTGGCCGTCGCCGCGAGCTCGGCGGTCGCACGGAGGGCGTAGTCGACCCGAGCGGAGAGACGCATGCCGCAAAGGTTATCGGGCTGGTCAGCCGCCCGGTCCGCCGCCCCTCGGCCGATCGGTCACGCGCCGACGCGCCGCAGCAGCCCCTCCTGCACGGCGCTGGCGATCTGGCGGCCGTCCGTGGTGAACATCCGCCCGGTGGCCAACCCCCGGGCACCCGACGCCGACGGGCTCCAGCAGTCGTAGAGGAACCACTCGTCGGCGCGGAACGGCCGGTGGAACCAGAGCGCGTGGTCGAGGCTGGCCCCGACGACCCCGCCCGGACCCCACACCTCGCCGTGCACGGAGAGCACCGAGTCGAGCAGGGTCAGGTCGGAGGCGTACGTCAGCGCGCAGGCGTGCAGCAGCGGGTCGTCCGGCAGTTTGCCGTCGATCCGCATCCACACCCGCTGGTGCGGGTTGGCGGGGCGGTCGCCCGGGCGGACCCAGCCGGGCTCGCCGACGTAGCGGACGTCGATCGGGCGCGGGATCTGGGACCAGATGCCGAGCCGTTCGGGGTAGCGGGCGAGCCGGTCGGGCATCGTCGGCACCTCGTCCGGCCCCGGCACGTCCAGCGGCGCCGGCGCCTGGTGGTCCAGCCCCTCCTCCACCCGCTGGAAGGAGGCCGACATGAAGAAGATCGGCTTGTCGTGCTGGAGGGCCACCGAGCGGCGTACCGAGAAGGAGCGCCCGTCCCGGACGTTCTCCACCTGGTACTCGATCGGTTCGGCCGGGTCGCCGGGGCGGACGAAGTAGCCGTGCAGCGAGTGCACGAACCGCTCCCGGTCGACCGTACGGCCGGCGGCCACCAGCGCCTGGCCGGCGACCTGCCCGCCGTACACCCGCTGCGGCCCGACGGGCGGGCTCATCCCCCGGAAGGTCATGGTGGCGGTCTGTTCGAGATCGAGCACCTCGAGCAGCTGGTCGACCGCGGCCTGGCCGACCACGACCTTCGGGTCGGTCACTGCAAGGCCCGCGCCGAGGCCGCGTCGACCAACGATCCGAGCTGGTGCACGCGGAGCGTGTTGGTCGAGCCGGGGGTGCCGGGCGGGCTGCCCGCCACGATCACCACGTAGTCGCCGGGGTTGGCCCGGTTGAGGCCGAGCAGCGCCTCGTCGACCTGGCGGAACATGTCGTCGGTGTGCTCGACGAAGGGCATCAGGAACGTCTCGACGCCCCAGGCGAGGGCGAGCTGGTTGCGCACCTCCGGCACGGGGGTGAAGGCCAGCAGCGGCAGGTCACAGTGCAGTCGGCTGAGCCGCCGCACCGTGTCGCCGGTCTGGGAGAAGGCGACCAGCGCCTTGGCGCCGATGGCCCGTGCGATGGAGGAGGCGGCGATGGTGAGGGCGCCGCCGTGGGTACGCGGGTCGTGCTGCAGCCGCGGCACGGCGAACGAGCCGCACTCGGTGGTCGTCACGATCCTGGCCATGGTGCTGACGGTGAGTACCGGGTACTTGCCGACGCTGGTCTCACCGGAGAGCATCACCGCGTCCGCGCCGTCGAGCACCGCGTTGGCCACGTCGGAGGCCTCGGCGCGGGTCGGGCGGGAGTTCTCGATCATTGAGTCGAGCATCTGGGTCGCCACGATGACCGGCTTGGCGTTCTCCCGGCAGAGCTGCACGGCGCGCTTCTGCACCAGCGGGACCTCGTCCAGCGGCATCTCGACGCCGAGGTCACCGCGGGCGACCATGACGCCGTCGAAGGCCAGCACGATGGCCTCCAGGTGGTCCACCGCCTCCGGCTTCTCGACCTTGGCCAGCACCGGCCGCTGCACTCCGACCTCGTTCATGATCGCGTGCACGCGCTTGATGTCGTCGGGCGAGCGGACGAAGGACAGCGCGATCATGTCGGCGCCGAGGCCGAGCGCGAAGCGCAGGTCCTCCTCGTCCTTCTCCGACAGCGCCGGGACGCTGACCGCCACGTTCGGCAGCGACACGCCCTTGTTGTTGGAGACCGGGCCGCCCTCGGTGACCAGGCAGCGGATGTCGTTGCCCTGCACGTCGGTGACCTCGACGGCGACGCGGCCGTCGTCGATCAGCAGCCGGTCACCGGGCTTCACCTCCTGCGGCAGCCGCTTGTAGGTGCAGGAGACGCGGTCCTTCGTGCCGAGGATGTCGTCGCTGGTGATCACGACGGAGTCGCCGGTGCGCCACTCGTACGGGCCGTCGGCGAACTTGCCCAGGCGGATCTTGGGACCCTGGAGGTCGGCGAGGACCGCCACCGGGTGACCGGCCGCCTCGGCCGCCTCCCGGACCAGCCGATAAACGGCTTCGTGGTCGGCGTGGCTGCCGTGACTGAAGTTGAGTCTCGCCACGTTCATCCCGGCCTCTACGAGCCCCCGGATGCGCTCCGGGGAAGAGGTGGCGGGGCCGAGAGTACAGACGATCTTCGCGCGGCGTGTCACGCCCATCAGGCTAGTCTCTCCTCCGGGTCGGCCTGCTGACCGACCCCCTCGCGGGCTGCGGAACAATTCTCCACCGACACGCGAACACGCGTGGAACACAGGGTGGAGCCGCATCCGGGACGTTCTGGCTGGCGGGCAACGGCGACCGCGCGCCGGGAATCGTACGCCTCCCGTCCCGGCCGGGCGCCGGGTCCTCCCGGCCCGAGCGCGAGCCGCACCCGCACGAAGTCAGTGGCCGTCCGCGCCGCCGCCCTCAGCTCTCGGTCTTCGCGAGGGGGAACTCCAGCGACCCAGCCGGGCAGAGGAAGGTCATCACATCCACCCGGTAGAGCCCCGCCTGCACCGCGGGGTCGGCCTCCATCACGCTGCGCACGTCCTCCACGGAGCCGGTACGGGCCAGCCCGAACCCGATCGGCGGGTCCGGGTTGTCCGCCCGCCCGTCGACCGAGCCGGAGACCAGGACGATGCCGCGCCGGTGCAGCGCGTCCATGTGCTCGGCGTGCTCGGCCTGCAGCCGCTGGATGGTCTGGGTCGACAGCGCCCGGCCGGCCCGCCCCGGGTAGAGCACGATGCACTCGTACGTGTCGAGCGCGAAGTCGACCTGCGGCACTCCCGCCATTGCAGCCCCCTCCCGCCGTGCGCGCCGTCGCCCGCCCACGGGTCGGCATCACCGGCACCGGCTCAGCGTCGCACGGGCCGTGACGGCGTGGTCGCCGCTCGGTCATTCCGGCCGGAGCGCCCCGTTCCGACCGGAGCTGCCGGATCCGTTCCGTCCCGTACCGTTCGGGGGTTCCGTCCCCGGTGGCGTTGCGTCCTCGCACTGCTGCGGGCGGCGCAGGGCCCGCTCCCCGTGACGCCCGTGGCGGTGCTGCCACCGGCGCCCCTCGGCGACCACCAGAAGCCGGTGGCGGCGGCCCGCTCGCTGCGCGCAGGTGTACGGCTGGTGCTGGCCTGCACCGCTGCGCTGGTGGCCGCGGTCGGCGTCACCTGGTACGCGCCGGGCCGGGCCGCCCCGGCCGCCACCGCCGGTGTCGTCGTGCTGCGCGAACCGCGCTGACGCGGCCCGCCGAGGCCGGTCACGGCCCGATGTGGACGTAACCCGCCCAGAGGTCCGGCCGGCCGGGCAGCACGGCACGGAGCCGGCGCACCGCGTGGTGCAGGGCGGGCGCGGCACGTTCCGGGTCGATACCGCCGGGCACCGCGAGCCGCGCGTAGAACTCCGCGCTGAGCTGCGCGGCCAGCGCGTCCGAGATGGACCAGAGCGCGCCGATGACGTGCCGGAAGCCGGCGAGCTGGAACGCGGTGCCGAGGGTGAGCGCCTCGTCCGCCAGGGCCGCCCCACCGCGTACCGTCTCGCAGGCGGACAGCACGGCGAGGGCCGCGGCGGTGCCGGCGGGGCGCCACAGGTCGCGCACCTGCAGCGGCCCGCCGGAGAGCACGAGCCGCCCCTCGGTCGGCGCGTCCAGGCGCTGGGTGCCGTGGCAGCAGAGGTGGACGACCGGCTGTCGGGGCAGCGCGGCGAGGACCGCCTGCGGTGTCGCGGCCGGGCCGGTCAGGGAGGTCACCTGCGGCAGGTACCGGCGGACGACGCCCTCCTCGCGCGCCACCGCGGGCAGGTCGGCCAGGCCCGGTGTCCGCGGCATGCCGACCACCAGCGCGGAGGTGATCGGTCCCCCGCCGGCCGGCGCCGCGTCGCGGGCTCGCCGCAGCGCCCGCAGCGACGCGGTGTACGACGGCACGACCCGGTCCAGCACGCCGTCGCGGCCCTCCATCGGCGCGGCGGCGTGCAGCGGCAGCAGGGTGAGCAACCCGGTGGGGCACCACCAGAGCCGGGGCCAGCTCGACCCTTCGGGCAGCGTGGCGGTCGGAGCGAGCGCGTCGAGCACCGGGGCGGCGGCGACCCGCCACAGCCAGTCCAGCGTTGCGGCCAGCCGCCGACGGGCTGCCGCGCGGCGCTCCAGTTCGGCGGCGACCCTCGCCGTGCCGCCGGAGGCGGTCGGGTCGTCGGTCGTCTCCCGACCCGGCACCGCCGCCGCGCCGATCTCGGCGACGGCGGCCAGAAACGCCGAGGCCCGCGGCACCAGCTCCGCGTCGGAGAGCTCGGGCAGCGGCACCAGCTCGACCCGCCCGTGCGTGACGACCAGCGCGTCGCAGCGCCGCCGCGCCACGTTGACCAGCACCACCGGGCCACCGGCCGCCGCGGCGGCCAGGTCGGCGAAGGGTGGTGGGCGGAGGAAGCCTTCGAAGCCGGGCAGCCGACGGATCTCGGCGAGTACCTCCCGCCGGCGGGTCGCCAGCTCGTGCCGGCGCTCCGAGCCACCGGCGGCACCGGTTCGTGCCGAGGCCAAGCCGTCCAGTTCGGCCTGCAGGTCGGCGAGGCGACCGGCCAGCCGGGGCGCCTTCGCGCGGAGCGCGGCCAGGTCCGCACCGGCGTCGTGTGCCCGGGTCAGCAGCACCGCGCGGCCGTACTCCAGCAGCTCCACGGCGCGTTCCGGCCGGTCCAGCGCGATCGCCACCGCCGCGGCGTCCCCGGCCAGGCGGGGGAAGCGGCGCAGCAGCCGCGCCTGGTCGTCGGGGTCCATGCCGTGCCAGGCGACCAGGTCGATCAGCTCGATCGCGAGGGTGTACCCGGCCAGGGCCGACACCAGGTCGCCGACCCGCTCGGCGTGCGCCGCCCACCGGTCGGCGGCGTGGGCGCGCTGCAGGGAGGGGGCGGCGTCGATCATCGCCGCTTCCCGGAGCGCCGCGGCCGCCTCGGCCAGGTCGACCGCCGGAACGCCACCCCGGCCGGCGGCGGACCCCACCGGGTTTGCGGTGTCGCTGCCCTCCGGGGGTACGCCGGCGATCATCTCCACCGCGCTGGCCAGGTTGATCAGGCACATGGCGCGGTCCGGGTGCCAGACGGGCAGCGAGGCGACCGCCGTCCGGAACACCCTCAGCAGCTCCGCCGCGTCGTCGCCGGGCCGTCCGGCCTCGATCCGGAGGCGCAACGCGTTGCCGAGGTTGGTGTACAGCCGGTGACCGTCCGGCGGGAACGGCGGCAGGGCCGCGCGTACGTCGCGCAGCAGGTCGACCGATTCGTCGACGTCCGCCAGGTCTCCGGTCAGCTGGTGCCGGAGCAGGAGGGCGAGGGCGAGGATGTGGACGACCGGGGCACGCTCCTCGTCGGCCTCGTGCCGGGCCAGCTCGGCGGCCTCCCGCAGCAGCGTGACGGCCGTCTGCGCGTCCCGTTCCAGCTCGGGGGGCGGCGGGTGGCCGTCGGCGCCGATTCTTGCCGGCCCACCGGCCTTCGGTGTCGCGTCGGTCATTCCCTCGACCGCCAGGTCGACCCGCCGGTTCAGGGCCGCGCCGTAGTTGGTGAGGACGAGCAGCCGGTCGGGGTGACCGGGCGGGGCCGCCGCCAGGGCCCGGCGCAGTACGGCGACCGCCTCGGTGAGGGTCGCCAGATCCTGCGTATGGGCGAAGAGCGCCTGCAGGGCGACGCCCAGGTTGGACAGGGATTGGGGCAGCAGCGGCGAATCGGCGGCGGCCGCGACGGCGGCGCGTAGCGTGGCCACGGCCGGCTCCAGCAGCTCGGGCTCCCCCGCCGCGTCGGCCAACTCGCGCCGGGCCTCGCCGAGGTCGCGCAGGAGGTGGGGGCGTTCCGGGTGACCGGCCGGGAGCAGTCGCTCCGCCTCGGCCAGCAGGTCGTGGCACTCCCGCAGGGTGTCGAGACCGAGCAGGCCGGTGTGGTGGCGGTGCAGGACGTGGCCGAGGTCGCGCAGGAGCAGGGCCCGCGTCACCGGCTCGTCCGTGGCGGCGACCGCCGTGCGGAGCAGCCGCAGTGACTCGGTGAGGTCGCCGCGGTGCCGGTGCAGCTCGTAGCGGGAGGCCAGCAGGCCGCCCAGTGCGCGTCGCAGCCCGGCCCGGTCGGCTCCGGCCGCGGCGTCCACCGCCGTCCGGTACGCGAAGATCGCCCCGTCCAGGTCGGCCGGGGCGTGGCTGTCTTCGTACCGCTGGCCGAGCAGGGCCGCGAGACCGATCCGGGCGAGGTCGGCGAGGTCGGCGAGGTCCTTCGGCAGGCTGCCCGCCACGGCCACCGCGGCCCGGTTCGCCTCGATCGCCGCGTCCAGGTCGGCCGGGGTGCGTCGCTCGGTGTACCGCTCGGTGATCACCATGGCGTACATCAGGGCCGCCCCGGGGTCGGCCGCGGCCGCGAGGACCTCCACGGCGCGGTCGAGGTCGGTCGGGTCGCCGCGACGATGCCAGCGGTCCCGTAGCCGCTGGCCGAGGTTGATCCGGGCCGGCACGGGCAGCGGTGCCCCGCCGGCGTCGGCGAGGACGGCCTCGTCGAGCAGGCGGATCGACTCGTCCAACGCCGCGACGTCGTCGAGGAGCTCGTACCGGTCGCTCAGCACGGTAGCGAGGTTGAACAGCCGGAACGCCCGCTGCGGGTCGCCGGGCGGCGTCGACGCGAGGCTCCCCCGGTGCGCGTCGATCGCCGCCTGCAGGGCGGCACGGCGACCGAGGTGGCGGAACTGGTCCCGATACACCCGTCCCAGCGCGGAGAGGTGGTGCAGCCGCTGCGGCGCGCCCTCCGGGGTGATGGCGAGCGCCTGGCGCAGCAGCGCCGCCGCCCGGTCGGCGACGGAGTAGTCGCCGTCGCGTTCGGCCGCGGCCATCAGGGCCACGGCCTCCAGGAGGAGTTCCGTCCCCCGCCGGAGGCCCCGCGCCGGCTCCGGCTCCGACATGCCGCCCCCTCCCCGTTCGACGCGCCGACTGCGATCAGACTTGACATCCTCTCCGCCCTAAAGGACGGAGATTCCCGCAACGCTGCGCGTGGAACACGCGGCGTCCGGGTGGGTTCCCGCTTCGTTGCGCGCCGCCGGGATGAGTCCCGGTCTTACGTGCGCTCCACGGGCGTTGAGGTCCGCCTGTCCAGCGGCCCTGACATTGATGGCCGCGTTCACGTCCCGGTCGTGGGCTGCTCCGCAAGGGCAGTCCCACGCTCGGACGTTGAGGGCCATCTTCTCGTTGATCCGGCCACACACCGAGCACATGCGGGTGGACGGGAAGAGCGGGTCCACCCGGCCGAAGGCGCGCCCGTACCGGGCGGCCTTGTACTCCAGCATGCCGGTGAAACTGGTCCACCCCGCATCGTGCACAGACTTGGCGAGCCGGGTCCGGCCGAGACCGACGACGCACAGGTCCTCGACATAGATCGCTTGGTTCTCGCGGATCAATGTCGTGGACAGCTTGTGCTGCCAGTCCCGCCGGGTGTCGGCCACCCGGGCGTGCGCCCGCGCGACCTTGACCACGGCCTTCTTACGGTTTTGACTCCCGCGCTGCTTGCGGGACAAGTCCTGTTGCAGCCGCTTGAGCTTGCGGGCCGCGCGGCGCAGGAACTTCGGTGCCGCGACCTTCGTGCCGTCCGACATGACCGCGAAGTGCGTCAAACCCAGGTCGATGCCCACCTCGAAGGCGACCGGCGGCAACGACTCGTCCTCCGTAGTCTGCACGACGAACGAAGCGAAGTACCGGCCTGCCGCATCCCGGATGATCGCCACACTCGACGGGTCCGACGGCAGAGTCCGGGACCAGCGCACCTGCAGGTCGCCGATCTTCGGCAACCTGAGCCGGCCGTTGTCTAGCACGCGGAACCGGCTGTTCTTGGTGAACCGGATGGCCTGCCGGTTGTCCTTACGCGACCGGAACCGGGGCGGGGCCACCTTGCGGCCCTTGCGCTTGCCCGTGATCGAGGCGAAGAAGTTACGGTACGCGGTGTTCAGGTCCGCGAGGGCCTGCTGCAACACCACGCTGGACACCTCGCCCAGCCACGCCCTCTCCGGCGTGCCCTTGGCCTGCGTGATGATCCGCTTCGACAGCTCGGCGTCCGAGACGTACGGCAAGCCCTGCTCGCGGGCCTCCTGCCGCAGGCGCAGCCCATCGTTGAACACCACCCGCGCGCACCCGAACGCCTTGGCCAGCTCGATCTGCTGGCCGGGCGTCGGGTAGACGCGGAACTGGTACCGGAGCTGCACAAGAAGCACAGTATCATGTTGGTCTATGCCTGACATCGACGATATCCGTACCGGTAGACACTGTGTTTTCGCGATGCACGTTCACTTGGTTTTCGTCACGAAGTTCCGGCACAAAGTGTTCGCCGACTGGCACCTGTCCCGCATGGAAGCGATCATGCTAGACGTGTGCCGAGACTTCGAAGCCGAACTGGTCGAGTTCAACGGCGCAAACAACCACGTCCACCTGCTCGTCAACTACCCGCCCAAGGTCGCCGTGGCCCGGCTGGTCAACAGCCTCAAAGGCGTCTCCTCACGCCGGCTGCGACAGGAGTTCCCCGACCTGGCGCGGCACTACTACCGGGCAAACAAGCTCTGGTCGGGTTCGTACTTTGCGGGCTCCGTCGACGGGGCGCCGTTGAGCGTCGTGAAGCAGTACATCGAGCAGCAGAACCGTCCCGGTTAAGGCACTGCTCCGGCCTTGGCGGCCCTCCCAGCGCGGGCCTTCACCCCCGGCCTGAAGGCCGGAGCACTGGCCCGCATTCCGGTAGCAGAGTGGGCCGGGTGAGGCCAGCGCCAAGCCGACGCCGAGGCGGCCGTGCCGGCCGCGGGCCGACGGGTTGCCCCGCGAAGGGGCGCGCCCGACGTTGGCCGCGTCGGCGGCCGGGGTGGGGGTTAGATTGGCCGACGATGGTGGAACACGACAGGGGGAACTCATGGCAAGCAACGCCGAGGCCCGGCCCGCGAAGGCCGCCGGCACGTACCGGATCGGCGGCGACCTCGAGGTGGACCGGCTCGGCTACGGGGCGATGCAGCTCACCGGCCCGGGCGTCTGGGGCGACCCGAAGGACCCGCAGGAGGCGGTCCGGGTGCTGCGCCGGGCTGTCGAACTCGGCGTGACGTTCATCGACACCGCCGACTCGTACGGGCCGTTCGTCTCGGAGCTGCTGATCCGCGAGGCGCTGCACCCGTACGCCGACGATCTGGTCATCGCGACCAAGGCGGGCTTCACCCGGGCCGGGCCGGGCGACTGGCGTCCGCTGGGGCGTCCGGAGTACCTGCGCCAGCAGTGCGAGCTGAGCCTGCGCCACCTCGGCCTGGACTGCATCCCGCTCTACCAGCTGCACCGGATCGACCCGACGGTGCCGCTCGCCGACCAGCTCGGCGAGCTGGCCCTGCTCAAGCAGGAGGGGAAGATCCGGCACATCGGTCTCTCCGAGGTGACGGTCGAGCAGGTCGAGGCGGCCCGGCAGATCACCCCGATCGTGTCGGTGCAGAACCTCTACAACCTGGCCGATCGCCACTTCGAGGACGTGCTGGAGTACTGCGAACGCAACGACCTCGCGTTCATCCCCTGGTTCCCGATCGCGACCGGCAACCTGGCCCGCCCCGGCGGGCCGCTGGACGCCATCGCCGCCGAGCACAGCGCGACGCCCGCGCAGCTCGCGCTCGCCTGGCTGCTGCGCCGCTCGCCGGTGATGCTGCCGATCCCGGGTACGTCCTCCGTCGCGCACCTGGTGGAGAACGTCGCCGCGGCCGAGGTGAAGCTCACCGACGCCGAGTTCGAGGCGCTGGCCAAGGCCACCTGACCGGACGGTCACGAGAACTCCAGCCGGTCGGCCCGTCCGACGCACGCCCCGCGACAGCGTGGGCATCGGACGGGCCGGACCGGCGGCCGGCGGGTGGGTCAGCCGGCGGTCTCCGTACCGGTCTGCTCCGCGCGGGCGATCCGTAGCGCCTCGGTCGCCTGCGCGAGCAGCCGGGCCGAGTCGGTGCGGCCGTTGACCTGAAGCTCCACCTCGGTCTCCCCGGTCTGGATCCGGATGCTCGCCTCGGTGCGCTGCTGGTCGACCCAGGACTGGAGCAGGTTGAACAGCCCCGGCAGGAGCGCCTGCGCCACCACGGCGATGATCACCGCGTCGCTGAAGCCGGCCCGCCCGCCGCCTGCTCCGCCGGCGCTGCGTACCACCGGCCGGTACTCCGGTCGGCGGTGGATCCAGTCCAGCAGCGTCACCGGGGGCGCCTGCCGTTGACGCGGCGTGATGGTCAGCCGGAACGGTTGGCACGCCACGGGGTCGGGGTTCGTCTCGGTCACCTGCGGCTCCTCTCTCAGTCGTCGCCGTTGCCGGGCTGGAACGTGAGGGTGTCGCCCGATGCGGTCAGCAGACCGACGACGGCGACCTGATCCTCGTCGTCGAAGGGGCTCGGCCCGCCGAAGTACGTCTCGGTTCCGGTGGCCCGAACGCGCCCCTGACCTTCGGCCGGGGTGCTGACCCGGGCGGTGTCCGGGCCGAGCAGATTCACCACGACCTCCGGGTACTCGAGGATCTCCCAGCTGATCTTCTGCACGGTGCCCCCGGAGTGGTCGAACGGGCAGCCCGTCGGCGCGGCCACGGTCTGCTTCGCGCACTCGTCCAGGTAGGCGCGTACCCGCTCCTGCGCGGTGGCGGTGACCTCCGGGCGCAGCACCGGGGCCAGGGCGAAGGCCGCGCCGGTGGTCTGCCCCGGAACCAGCACGATCTTCTCGGTCGGCACCTCGCTGAGCGCGCTGCCCGGTGCGCTCGCGGTGTGGACGCCGGGCAGGAGCGAGATCGGCGGGGAGTCCTCGCTGGGCGACGGGATCGGCACGCCGTTCACCGTCAGCCCGTCGCGCCCGGGTGGTAGGCCGACCGTGGCGAGGCCGTCCTGGAGCCGCCAGCCGTGGAACAACCCGGCGGTGGCGGACTCGGCGCGGTGCAGCCGCAACTCGGCCTGCTGCTCCGTGCCGGCCAACCGGAAGGAGATGGTGGCCGTGGCCGTCTCTTCCTCGCGCTCGATCGCGGTGATCTCGACGTCGGTCGGCGGCTCGTAGCCGTCGCCCCGGATCAGGTCGGCGAGGAGTTCCCGGTCGGCGGTCGGCACCGCCCCGGGGTCCAGCAGGTCGAGCGCGGCGTCGGCGTCCCGATCGGCCAGCGCGTCGAAGTATCCGTCGACGGCCGACTGCGGCCGGAAGAAGGCCCACTGCACGACGCCGAGCCCGGCGGTGCCGACGACGAGGGCCGCCACGACCAGTCCGGCCACCAGCCAGGAGCGCGGGGTGCCGAAATCACCGGGACGGCCGAAGAGCGTCTCCGTGGTGAGCGGGACCGGCGCCACGGCAGGCTGCTCCGTCGTACGGTCGAGCCGGTCGAGCCGCAGCTCGTGCGGCGGGTGGGTGGCGCAGACCGCCTCGTCCCAACCGCTGCGTCCGCCCTCGAAGGATCTACGCCGTTCCAGGACGCTGCGCAACCCCTCGACATGACCGGTGAAGACCGCCCCCAGATCCGCCCGGTACTCCGCCGCCCGCACGTCCTGGGCGTGCAGCGGCAGCACCACGTACCGCATGGTCAGCAGGATCGGCCAGAAGATCAGGAAGACCACGAACTTGGTGCCGGTGTGCGGGAACGTCCGCATCAGCCAGGTCGGCAACGCGTGCGCCAGGGTGAGCGGAAGCGCGACACCCCGCACGAACGCGCTGGTGACCTCGTCGCCGGTACGCCAGTGCACCAGTTCGTGGCTGAACAGCGCGGCGATCTCCTCGTCCGGCTCGTCGAGCACGCTGGAGGTGATCACGATGTGCCGGGTGTACGTCCGGGCGTTGGTGAGCACCGCGCCGTCCTCGATGAGCAGCCGCGGCACGGTGGGCAGGCCGAGTCGCCGGGCACAGTCCTCGAGGATGGGCAGCAGCCGGGCCTGCTCCCGTCGGCTGAGCTCACGGGCCCCGGAGACCACCATCAGCCGCGGCTCCAGCAGTACCCGGTAGATCGTGTAGAGCAGCCCGATCAGCGCGGCGGCGACCGTGGTGCCGAGCAGACCAGCGAGCAGGGCGAACGGCTCGTCGAGAACCTCCCGCCAGGGCAGCAGCACGACGATCAGGAAGCCGCCGACCGCGCCGAGCGCGAAGCCGACGAAGCCGCCGAGCACTCCGCCCGAGCGGCTGAGAACGGCGTCGAGCAGGTCACCTACGAGCGGGGTGTCCCGGATCGCGGCGGGCAGCTGGTCCTCGGTGCCGAGGGCGCCGGCGAAGACGCTGACGAACGCGCCGAGCACGCCGCCCCAGACCGCGGCGAACAGGGCCACCGGCAGGTAGAACCAGGTGGCGACGAAGGCGCCCAGCACGCCGCGCCAGTCGCGCAGGATTCCGGCCCGCAGCCAGACCAGTGCGTTCGGGTAGCCGGGTGGACGGTTGGTGATACGCCCGGGGGCCGGGCTCGGATCCGGCGGCGGTTCGGCGGCGCGCACCGCCGCGGGTGGTTCGGTCATGTCGTAACTCCTCAGCGCACCCACAGAATCGACAGTGGACAGACCGAGCAGACTATCGAGATGAGCCGATGGTTTCAGACCCGTCGGGCGCTCCGGTCGGCCAGCCGACACGAGAAGGGAGCAGGCTTCCGCACCCGACGGGGTCGCGTCAGGCGAAGGCGGGCGGGTAGCGCAGCCCGTCCAGGGCGATGGCCAGCACCCGATCACGCTGGCCCGGCTCCGGGAACTGGAACGCGACGATGCCGCTGATCAACCGCACCACGTCGTCGAAGCTGGTGTCGGGGCGCACCGCTCCGGCCTGCTGGGCGCGGCTCAGCAGGGGCTCACCGGCGGCGTAGATCTCGGTGCGGCACCGGCGGAAGACCTCGGAGTCGTACGCCAGCTCCTCGCGGAGCGCCCGCTTGGTGGCCGCGTACGCGACGAACCGGTTCAGCCAGGCGACGAGCGCGTCCCAGGGCGACAGGTGCGCCACGTCCGCCACCGAGCGGCTGAGCGCCTGCACCTCGTCGACGTAGACCGCCTCGAAGAGTTCCCGGCGGCTCGGGAAGTTCCGGTAGAGGGTGCCGATGCCGACCCCGGCCCGCCGGGCGACCTCCTCCAGCGACGCGTTGACGCCGCTCTCGCCGAAGACCTCCCGGGCGGCGCTGAGCAGGGCGTCGTAGTTCCGCTGGGCGTCGGCCCGCCTGGGCCGTCGCGCGAGGTATTCCCCCAGCTCATGGGTGCTGGCCATGGCGGACGTCACACCTCCTCGGTTGCTACCGGAGGCATCCCTCCAGTAAGTTTGCGGAGGCACCCCTCCGGAACTGTCCGGAGCCGTGCCTCCGGATAGCTTACCCGGATCCTCCGGCCGGTCCCACCGATGGCCCACCGCACGCAGGAGCGGCCGGGCGGCTGACCGCCGCCACCGCATCCTCTTCCCTCCGTACCGATTTGGGAGTTCACTCCGTGACCGAGACCACCCGACGCGGCTCGCGTCGGCTGACCTTCCTCGTCCTCGCGGCCGGCGCCGGCTTCTTCGCGATGCTCCAGTCGCTGATCACCCCGGTGCTGCCCGTCATCCAGCACGACCTGCACACCTCCCAGAACACCGTGACCTGGGTGCTCACCGCCTACCTGCTCTCCGCGTCGATCTTCACGCCGATCCTCGGCCGGGTCGGCGACATGATCGGCAAGGGACGGATGCTGGTCGTCGCCCTCGTCGCGCTCGCGGTGGGCTGCCTGCTGGCCGCCATCGCGCCGAGCATCGGCGTGCTGATCATCGCCCGCGTCGTCCAGGGCATCGGCGGCGCGGTCTTCCCGCTCTCGTTCGGCATCATCCGCGACGAGTTCCCCGCTGCGCGGGTGAGCTCCTCGGTCGCCACCATCTCGGCGATCATCGCGGCCGGTGGCGGCCTCGGCGTCGTGCTGGCCGGTCCGATCGTCTCCGTACTCGGCTACCGGTGGCTGTTCTGGATCCCGATGGTCGTCGTGGGCCTCACCGCGCTCGCGGCGTACCGGTTCGTGCCGGAGTCGCCGGTCCGCTCGCCCGGCCGGATCAACGTCTGGGCCACCCTGCTGCTCTCCGGCTGGCTGGTGGCGCTACTGCTGCCCGTCAGCAAGGGCGCGACCTGGGGCTGGACCTCGGGCCGGGTGCTCGGCCTGCTGGCGCTCGCCGTCGTGCTGCTGATCGGCTGGCTGGTCGCCGAGGTGCGCTCCGCGAACCCGCTGATCGACATGCGGATGATGCGCCTGCCCGGGGTGTGGACGACCAACCTGGTCGCCCTGCTCTACGGCGGGTCGATGTTCGCGATCTACGCCTTCGTGCCGCAGTTCGTGCAGACCCCGTCCAGCGCCGGCTACGGCTTCGGCGCGAGCGTCACCCAGGCCGGGCTGCTGATGCTGCCGATGCTGGTCGGCATGTTCGTCGCCGGCATCGTCGCCGGTCGACTGCAGGCCCGGTTCAGCGCCAAGGCGCAGCTGGCCACCGGCGCGGTGTTCAACGTGGCCGCCTCGGCCATGCTGGCCCTCGCCCACGACACCCGCCTGGAGATCGGCGTGGCCGGCGCCCTCGTCGGCATCGGCATCGGGCTCGCGTTCGCGTCCATGGCCAACCTGATCGTGGCCAACGTGGCGCCCAGCCAGACCGGCGTGGCCACCGGGATGAACGCGAACATCCGCACCATCGGCGGCGCGATCGGCGCGGCCGTGGTGAGCAGCGTGATCACCGCCAACCCGCAGGCGAGCGGCCTGCCCCGGGAAGCCGGCTTCACCACCGGCTTCGTGCTGCTGACCGCGATCGCCCTGGCCGCCGCGGTGGCCGCGCTGATCGTCCCCTCGGGCCGCCGCGCCACGGGCCGTCGCACGCCCGTCCCGGCCCCCGGAACCGAGCTGAGCGAGGGGCTCGCGACCGCCGGTCGCTGACTCGTCGCGTCATCGTGCCCCCGGGAACACCGGTCGCCTCACCACGAGGTCACCGGCGTTCCCGGGGGTCGTCGCGTCACCCCCCGCCGCCACTCCGCCGGCCGCTTCACCGCACGATCCGCAGCAGCAGCAGGTAACCGCAGTAGGCCAACGGGACCAACAGGAAGCAGACCGCCACGCCCAGCACCGGGTGGCGCGCGACACCGGTCTCCTCCATCGGCGCCCGCCCCCACCTGCCCAGCACCAGCCATCCGGAGATCAGTGATCCGGCGGGCAGCCCGGCGCACATCCAGGCGTAGAGCGGGCCGGCACCGAGCGCGCCGAGACCGGAGGCGAGCACCATCGCGAACATCAGCACCACGCCCGCCCCGGCCGAGGCCAGGTAGACCACCGCCGCCCGGGCCACGGGCGACCAGGCCGGCAGCAGCATCGGCCGCCTTGCCAGCAGCTCCGCCTGTTGCCCGTGGCGGTCCGCCTCGTCGGCGTAGCGCCGGGCCAGCTCCAGCTCGACCACGGCGTCGCGCTGCGACACCGCGGGCGCGCTCGCCGACGCCGCACCGTCGCACGCCTCGACCACGGGCCGAGCCGGCGCGGCGGTCGCGCCGGCGGTCGGCCCCGGGTCCGGGTCCGGGGCGACAACGGCCGGCGGGTCGCCGACCGGAGTCGAGGGCCCCGCCGGGGCGGTGCCGGGCTCGGCCGCCGGGGCGGCCGCAGGCGGCTCCCCGATCGCCCGGCCGAGCAGGTCGAGACGCCTGCCCTGCGCGGTCAACCGCCCGTCGAGGAAGTCGGCAGCGGCGTGCAGGTCACGGCGGCGCTCGGCGGCGGCGACGCTCTGCGCACCGGCCCCGCGCCGCTCGGCGAGTAGGCGGGCCAGCTCCGCGTACTCCTCGAAGGTCACCGCTCAGCCCTCACCGGCGAGGTCGTGCGCGGGCCGGGCGAACGGCACGATCAGCCGTACCCGCCGGTCGTGCCGGTCCACCAGCAGCGCCCGGTCCGGCCGGGGCGTGTAGGCGACCTCCGGCAACCCGAGGTGCCGGCGCAGCTCGTCGCCGGGCACGTCGAGGGCGACCAGGCAGGCGACGCCGTCGCCGTCCCGGGCGTCGCCCACGTCGTCGGCGAGCCGGCGCGGGTCGCGCCACCAACCGAGCAGGTGCACCCCGCGCCCCGGACCGTGCCGGAGCAGGGCCCGCAGGTCGTCCCGACCACGACGGGAGGGCTCCGGCCGGGCCGCACCGAGCACCGTCGCGGCACCGTCCATCCCGAACACGACGAGGAACGTCCGGCCCGCCGGGGGCTGATCCGCCGGGACCGGATCCGCCAGCGTGGCGAGCCGTTCCCGCAGGCCGTCCGCGTCGAGCTGCTCGACCCGGTGTCCTGCGGCGGCCAGCGCGGCGGCGGTCTCGTCGGCCACCGGGTCGGCGCCGGCCACCAGCGGCGCGAGCAGGAACCGGCACCGCCCCGGCAGGTGCTGCCGGGCCAGGCTCAACGTCGCGGCACGCAGCAGGTCCGCGCCGGCCGGCGAGGAGCCCACCACCCCGAGGTGCCGCCCGGGCGTGGTGTCCATGATGAACATCGCGCTGCTGACGTGCACGTCGACCGTCCGGCCGACCAGGGCCAGCGGGCGGCGCCCGCCCGGCCGCAGCCCGCAGTAGGTGGCGTCCTGCTCGATCCGGGCGTTCTCGTATCCGCGGAAGACCGCCGGCGGGGACGAACCGGCCGGCCGGGCCCGCCACAGCTCGCTCCGCACCCGGCTGACCGCGCCGGCCGTGGCGCCGACGCCGGGGAGGCGGACGACGATGTCGGCGCCTGCCGCGCCCGCGGCGACGTTGACCACGGCCGCCCCGGGCGGCAGCCCCGCGGCCGCCTCGTTGCCGGGGTCGAGCACGCCGCTGCCGTCGCGGAGCGCGATCCGGCCGGTCGGCGTCGCGCCGTCTCCGCGCAGCGCCGATATCCCCGCCGCGTCGCGGCCGGCGAGCACCAGGTGCACGCCGCACGGGCCGCCCCGGCGCAGCAGCTCTCCCAGCAGGCTCGCCGACTCGCGGGCCGCGACGTCGTCGCCCGCGAGCAGGACGGAGAACTCGTCGATCACCGCCACGAGCCGCGGCAGCGGGGGGTCGCGGGGCAGGTCGGCGAAGCGGGTGACGCCCTGCCGCTTGAGCGCGGAGGCACGACGGCGCAGCTCCCGGCGCAGCTCCCGCAGGACGGTCACGGCGTACTCGCGGTCGGACTCGACACCGACGGCCCGTACGTGCGGCAGCCAGGACGGGTCGCGCCCGGTCGGCCCGAACTCGGCGAAGCTCACGCCCTCGGGGAAGCCGAGCAGATAGAGCTGCAGCTCGGTCGGGGCGTGCCGGGCGGCCAGCCCGTGCAGCACACCGGTCAGGAAGGCGGCCGTGGTGTCCGGCTCCCCGCCGCCGACCAGCCAGTGCGGGGTGGTGTCGTCGAACGCGAGAGTCGTCGGCGTGGGGCCGCTGTGACCGACCACGGTACGCAGGCCCGTACCGGCCGACTCCGCCCACCGCTGCTCGGGCAGCAGGGCGGTGAAGCGCTGCTCGCCGCCGTCGCGCACGGTCACACCGAGCCGCTCGGCCAGCGCCCGCACGGAGCTGACCGGCGGGTCGCCGTCGAGCAGGACCGGGGCCGCGAGGCCCGCGCCGTCGACGCTGAACGGGGTGTCCGGCGGATCACCGACGTACGCGTACCGCCCGGTCATCCGCACGAGGGTGGCGGCGCCCAGCCACGGCGTGGGGTCGTCGGTCGGGCGGCGTGGCCGGCCGGCGGCGAGTACGCAGAGCGCGGCCCGCGCACCGGCCCGGGTGAGTGCGGCGAGCCGGTCCAGTTCCCGCCCCGGCAGGTCGGCGGCGACCACCAACAGCACTCCACCACCGGGGGCGAGCCGTGCGGTGCGGGCGTGCCGCTCGGCGGTGTCGAGCAGGGCGGCCACCTCGGCGTCGGTGCCGGCCGGTGGGTCGAGCACGCCGACGTCGACCAGCGGGGACAGTGGCCCGAACGTGGATCCGGGTGTGGTGGTGTCGATGCCGACGACCCGGACCTCGCCGGCCGGTGCGGCGGCCAGCAGCCGCAGCACCAGCGACCGCAGCAGCCCGGCCACCCGGGGATCCCGGGCGTCGGTGTCGATGGCCAGGTGGCGGCCACCACCGAGCGGGACCAGCGCCGGAAACGTGCCCTCCGGGGTGACCGCCGATCCGAGCCGGACCGCGACCGCCGTCTCCGTGAGCGGAGCGGCTCCGGACTCCGCGGCGGTGACCGCGGCACCGACCTCGTCGAGCCGTCGGACCAGTTCGCCGACGTCCGGCGCGGGGGCCGGCGCGGGCACGGCCCGTAACGCGTCGCGGACCAGGTCGAGGTGTGCGCGCGCCGCGCGGTGTGCCGCGACCGCCTGCCGGTACGTCGACGCGAGCCTGCCCACTGTTCGCCTCCCACGCCACGGCCGTCCGCGACGACCATAACGGACGGTGGTGACGCCGTCACAGCACAACGGGTGCGCGTCGCGGCGGCCGGCGACCGCCCCGGGGCGCCGGCCGCCGTCGCGGGTCAGAGACTGTCGGGAAACCCCGGGGCGAGCGAGACGGAGTCCAGGCGGCGGTCCGGCAAAGCGGAGATTCGTCCGGATACCGGTGTTGTATCGGGACGAATCTCCAACGCCGCCGGTCGTCGGCTGGGCCCGCCGCAGCCGCCGCGGGGTTTCCTGACGACCTCTCAGCCGGTGACCGAGTTCAACGCCGCCAGGTAGCCGTGGCGGTAGCCGTCGGCATCCGGGTGGTACGCCTCGATGACGCCGCTGATGTCGTGGATCCACGGGTCGCTCGCGCAGACGCCGTGCCCGGCGAAGAACGGCCGGGTGTCGACGAAGGTGGCGCCGGCCGCCGCCGCGCGGCCGGCGGTGACCGTGGCGAGCAGGTCGGCGGCCTGGTTGAGGATGGTGCGCTTGTAG
Organism: Micromonospora musae; assembly: GCF_003626635.1. Taxonomy (GTDB): domain Bacteria; phylum Actinomycetota; class Actinomycetes; order Mycobacteriales; family Micromonosporaceae; genus Micromonospora; species Micromonospora musae. The sequence goes on from NZ_RAZT01000003.1 coordinate 252,941, forward strand.
ACGCTCATCGCGAGCCACCCGCAGGAGTTCAGTTCGAACAACCGCGGGTAGCCGAGCACGATCAGCCGGGCGTTGGGCGCGCGGTCGCGGATGGTCGCGTAGGTTTCGTCGAGCCGGCCGGGCAGCGTGCCGGTGACGAACGCGCGCGCCTCGTTCACCGCGTTCGTGCAGGTCGAGGTGGTGCCGAACCGGCAACTGGTGATGACGTCGACGAAGCCGGCGTCGTTGCCGCCGATGGTGACGGTGACCATGGTGGTACCGGCGCTGAGCGAGTCGACCTGGTCGTTGATGACGTCGGCGGTGACCGCGCCACCGCAGGCCGGGAACGCAAAGTTCGACGCGCCGTGCGCCGTCGCCCAGAGCGGGGCGTACGACTTCTGGCTGCGCAGGCAGGTGGACCAGTCGTACGGGCCGGCGCCGACGCCGGAGGAGTACGAGTCGCCGAGCGCGACGTAGTTGACGGCGGCGGCCTGCGCCGGGCCGGGCCCGACGAGCACTGCGGCGAGGGCGGTGGTGAGCAGGGTGGCCAGCGCGGTGAGGGCGCGCGCCAGCGGGCGGTGTGACATGACGGACCTCCACGGGACAGGGGTGGTGGGATCCGTGACCGCGCGCGTGGCCAGGGCTGGAGCGGTTGTTACCAGGCGGTAATGCTATCGAAATTCTTCGATCGGGGAAACAGCTCGGCGGGTCCCGCTCGCCGGCGGGGCGGGACCTCCGACGCTGCGACGCTCAGCCGGCGTCGGCGAGCGCCGCCGGCCGGTCGCCGCGCCAGCCACCGCCGGCGGCCTCGATCCGGCGGATGTGCCGGTAGGCGAACCACAGCGGCGGGAAGGCGCCGACGGCGAACGACAGGTCGACGAGCGTCCAGAACCAGGGAATGTCGCGGATCGGCCCGCAGATCAACGCGAGCGGCACGATGCCCGCGCAGGCGATCATCCCGAGCTGGACGACCCAGACGTTGCGCACCGGATCCCGCAGCGGCCCCCAGAAGGCCACCGCGAGCACCAGATGCGCGAAGGCCAGCCAGTCGGTGCCGTAGAGCATGAACGGATAGCGGTCGCCGGTCTCCACCAGTCCGGTGTGGACCCGTTCGATCCAGGCGACCAGCGCCGGCAGCTGGTCGGAGAGCGGCTCGACCAGCCGCAGCAGCCAGCGGACTTCGATCTCCAACGGGAAGGCGGTCGCCCCGCTGAGGAAGAGACCCACCACCACGACCCACAACCACAGGCGGATCCGCCGCAGGCGCTGTTCGACGTCCATACCGGCAGCGTAGCGATGATCTTCAGTCCGCCCGGTCCCGTAGCAGACCGCAGGCGGCACGGAAACGATGGCGTCGATCACAGCGCAACCGCTCCCGCGCCGGCGGCGTGGCCGGGTCCGACTCCGGCGGGCCGGCCGGCTACCGCCCGGTCGGGGTCACGTCCTGGGAATCCGCTCCGTCGAGAAGGGTGACCGGCGTCCCGAGCGGCGTGGCGTGGTGCACGACCGAAGGCCGGTGCGGGAGGTGCGAGGGCAGCGACGGGGTGGGTCGACCGGCGGCGGGACGCGGCACCGGCCGGCGACCGGCTCCGCCGCCGACGGAGGGCCGCGGCGCCGGTACGACCGTGCGGGCGGGTCGCACCGCGCGGACCAGGGTCGCCGCCGGGCGTACGACCCGGGCCGCCGAGGAGGCGACCCGACGGATCGGACGGCGGACGGCGGGTACCGCCAGCGCCTCGACCACCCGGCCCCGCAGCACCCGACCGCGCAGCCCGTCCAGGGCCGCGCCTGCGACGACGGTGCCGACGGCGGCGACCGCGCCGGCCAGCACCAGGGTCTGCCGGGGGCCGGCGTGCTCGGAGAGCCAGCCGAGCAGCGGCGCACCGACGGCCGAGGAGACCGAGCCGGTGACGGCGAGCGCCGCCAGCACCCGCCCCCGCATCAGGTAGTCGGTGTCGAGCTGTGCCCGGGCGCCGACGGTGGTGTCGATGACCACCGCGGCGGCGGCGATCGGCAGGATCACCGCGGCGAAGCTGAGGGTGCCCGGCGCGAGGCCGGCGACGATCTGCAACACGCTCGCGAGCAGCCCGGCGCCGACCAGGACGCCGTAGCCGAGCCGGCGGCTGCGGGCGGCGACGAGCGCGCCGAGCACCGTGCCCACGGCGAAGACGGTGGAGAGGAGGCCGTACCCGGCGGCGCCACCGCCCAGTGGTCCGTCGCTCATCGCGGCCATGGTCACCTGGTAGTTGCGCCCGAGGCTGCCGAGCACGAACGACAGGCCCAGCGCGACGAGCACCACCGGCTGTCCGAGCAGGTAGCGGAAACCAGCCCGGATGCCGCCGTCGGTGGCCACGGCCGCCGGCTCGGCCTCCGGTCCGGCGGCGTACCGCTCGCGCTCGCGTACCAGGAGCAGGGCCACCACCACCGCGACGAAGCTGACGGAGTTGACGACGAAGAGCAGCGCCGGTCCGACGGCGGCGACCACGACGGCGCCCGCGCTCATGCCGAGGATGCGTCCGGCGGAGTTGGTGAGCGAGCCGAGCGCGAGGGCGTTGCCGAGGCTCTCCCGGTCCACGAGGGTGGACGCCCAGCGGCCCATCACGGGCCCCTCGATCGCCGAGACCGCGCCCGCGGCGAGCGAGATCACGTAGATCGCCGGCAGTCCACCGGTGCCGGTGAGGGCGACGAACGCCAGGCTCGCGGCCAGCGCCGCGTGGGCCCCCTGGGCGGCGATCAGCAGCGGCTTGGCGGGCAGCCGGTCGGCCAGCGCCCCGCCCCAGACGCTGAGCAGCAGCGTGGGGACGGCCTGCAGCAGGATGGCGAACCCCATCGAGGTCGCCGAGCCGGTACGGGCCAGCACGTACCAGTTGACACCGAGCACCTGCATCCAGGTGCCGATCACCGACACGAATCCGGCGATCGCCCAGATCCGGTAGTTGCGGTGACGCAGTGCGGCGAACGTGGCACCAAACGCCACGGCACGACCTCCCGACCAGACAGCCTCATGACAGGGGCCGGTACGCACGCGTTCGGCCGTCGCCAAGTGTGACGGCGATTAGCCCGATTTGCCGGTCTTCGTGAGCGGGTTCACGTGGCACCGCCCCGGTCCACGGGGAACCGGGGCGGCGCCGGGGCCGGTGTGACGGTTGAGGCTGGGGAGGCCGCCGCTCAGCGGGCGGCGAGCGGCTGGGCGGCCGGGTCGACCGGGGCGGGCAGCGCGCCACCGCCACCGAGGTACGCGTGGACGGCCGCGGCGGCCGCCCGCCCCTCGGCGATCGCCCAGACGATGAGCGAGGCGCCCCGGTGCATGTCACCGGCGACGAAGACCCCGTCGGCGTCGGTCTGCCAGTCCGGCCGGGCGTCCACCGCGCCCCGGGCGTTGCGACGCACCCCGAGCTGGCTCAGCAGCGGCTGCTCCTCGGTGCCCTCGAAGCCGATGGCGAGCAGCACCAGGTCGGCGGGGAGTTCCCGCTCGGTGCCGGGCACCGCGGTGACGACGCGCCGGCCGTCCACCTTCTCCACGGTCACCTCGGCGATCCGCACGGCCCGTACCTGCCCGGTGCCGTCGTCGACGAACTCCTGCACCGCGACCGCGAAGACCCGCTCGCCGCCCTCCTCGTGCGCCGGGTAGCCGCGCAGGATCCACGGCCAGGTCGGCCACGGATCGCGCGCCTCGTCACGGGCCAGCGGCGGTTGCGGGTAGAGGTCGAGCTGGTGCACGCCGGCCGTGCCCTGCCGGTGGGCCACCCCGAGGCAGTCCGCGGCCGTGTCGCCACCGCCGATGATCACGACATGCTTGCCGGCCGCGTCGATGGGCGTCCCGTCGGGCAGCACGGCCGGCGCCGGCCGGCCCCCGTCGGCCGCCGCGACCACCCGGTTCGCCGCGACCAGGTGCGCCATGGCCTGGTGTACGCCCCGCAGCCGCCGCCCCGGGGTCTCCGGGACGTCCCGGCCGGCGAGCGCGCCGCAGGCCAGCAGCACCGCGTCGTGCCGCTCCCGCAGCTGCTCGGCGGTCACGTCCACCCCGACGTCGACCCCCGTACGGAACTCGACGCCCTCCGCGGCGAGCTGCGCCAACCGCCGGTCGACGTGCTGCTTCTCCAGCTTGAAGTCCGGAATGCCGTAGCGGAGCAGACCGCCGAGCGCGTCGTCGCGTTCGTACACGGTGACGGCGTGCCCGGCGCGGGCGAGCTGCTGGGCGGCGGCGAGCCCGGCAGGGCCGGAGCCGACCACGGCCACCGAGCGGCCCGTGGCGGTCGGCGCCGGCCGCGGCCGCAGCCCGTCCCGCGCCACCGCCGCGTCGGCGATCTCCACCTCGACCTGCTTGATCGTCACCGGGTCACCCCCGGCGATGCCGAGCACGCAGGCGGCCTCGCACGGGGCCGGGCAGAGCCGGCCGGTGAACTCGGGGAAGTTGTTGGTGGCGTGCAGCGAGGCCACCGCGGCGTCCCAGTTGCCGGTGCGGACCAGGTCGTTCCAGTCCGGGATGCGGTTACCGAGCGGGCAGCCGTCGTGGCAGAAGGGGATGCCGCAGTCCATGCACCGGGTGGCCTGCTCGCGGATCAGCTCCGCGCCGGCCGGCGGGTAGACCTCCCGCCAGTCCGAGATCCGCACCGGCACCGGCCGGCGGGCCGGCAGCTGCCGCGGATAACGCAGGAAACCGTTCGGGTCAGGCACGCGCCACCTCCTGGGCGGCCGCCCGCGGCGCGGGCGGTACGGCGGCGGGCGCGGCCAGCGCGCTCATCACCGCGTCGTCGACGTCACGGCCGGCGGCTTCGGCGGTCCGCATGATCTCCAGCACCCGGCGGTAGTCCCGGGGCACCACGGCGGTGAACTCGGCCACCGCCTCCGGCCAGTGCTTGAGCAGCTCCGCGGCGAGCGCCGAGTCGGTCTCGGCGAAGTGCCGCTGCACCAGCTCGTGCAGCACGGCCTGCTCCTCCTCGCGCAGCGGCGCGAGGTCGACCATCTCGGCGTTGACCTGGTCGTGGTCGAGCCGGTGGACGAAGGCGGTACCGCCGGACATGCCGGCGGCGAAGTTGCGCCCGGTCGGGCCGAGCACGACCACCGTCCCGCCGGTCATGTACTCGCAGCCGTGGTCGCCGACCCCCTCGACGACGGCCGCCGCGCCGGAGTTGCGCACCGCGAACCGCTCCCCCACCCGGCCGCGCAGGAACAGCTCGCCGCCGGTCGCGCCGTACAGGATGGTGTTGCCCGCGACGATCTGGTCCTCGGCCCGCTGCCCGGGCGCGGCGTCCGGGTCGACGAACGGGGCGGTCGGGTCGGGGCGGACCACGACCCGACCACCGGAGAGCCCCTTGCCGACGTAGTCGTTGGCGTCGCCGTGCAGCCGCAGGGTCACCCCGCGCGGCAGGAACGCGCCGAAGGACTGCCCGGCGGTGCCGCGCAGCGTCACCTCCACGGTGTCGTCGGGCAGCCCGGCGCCGCCGCGACGGCGAACCACCTCACCGCCGAGCATCGCGCCGACGCTGCGGTGGTCGTTGCGGATGCCGAGCTCCACGCGGACCGGCGTGCCGTCGCGCAGCGCCGGCTCGGCGAGCGCGATCAGTTCGTTGTCCAGCGCCCGGTCCAGGCCGTGGTCCTGGGCCCGTACGCCGCGACGGGCCGCGCCCGGCGCCAGTTCGGGCAGGTGCAGCACCGGCGCGAGGTCGAGCCCCTGCGCCTTCCAGTGCGCGATCGCCGGTACGACGTCGAGCAGCTCGGTGTGCCCGATCGCCTCCTCGATCGAGCGGAAGCCCAGCTCGGCCAGGTAGCCGCGGACCTCCTCGGCGAGGAAGAGGAAGAAGTTCTCCACGAACTCCGGGGTGCCGGTGAACCGCTCCCGCAGCACCGGGTTCTGGGTGGCGATGCCGACCGGGCAGGTGTCCAGGTGGCAGACCCGCATCATCACGCAGCCCGCGACGATCAGCGGCGCGGTGGCGAAACCGAACTCCTCGGCGCCGAGCAGCGCCGCGACGAGCACGTCCCGGCCGGTCTTGAGCTGGCCGTCGACCTGGACGGTGACCCGGTCGCGGAGGTTGTTCAGCAGCAGCGTCTGCTGCGCCTCGGCGAGCCCCAGCTCCCACGGCGTGCCGGCGTGCTTCAGCGAGTTCAGCGGGGACGCGCCGGTGCCGCCGTCGTGACCGGAGATCAGGATGACGTCGGCCTTGAGCTTCGCCACGCCCGCCGCCACGGTGCCGACGCCCACCTCGCTGACCAGCTTGACGTGCACCCGGGCGGCGGGGTTGACGCACTTCAGGTCGTGCACCAGCTGGGCGAGGTCCTCGATGGAGTAGATGTCGTGGTGCGGCGGCGGGGAGATCAGGCCCACTCCGGGGGTCGCGTGCCGGGTACGGGCGATCCACGGCCAGACCTTGTTGCCGGGCAGCTGCCCGCCCTCACCGGGCTTCGCCCCCTGGGCCATCTTGATCTGGAGGTCGTCGGCGTTGACCAGGTACTCGGTGGTCACCCCGAACCGGCCGCTGGCGATCTGCTTGACCGCCGAGCGGCGGGCCGGGTCGTGCAGCCGGTCGACGTCCTCGCCGCCCTCACCGGTGTTGGACTTGCCGCCGAGGCGGTTCATGGCCACGGCCAGGGTCTCGTGCGCCTCCGCCGAGATCGAGCCGTACGACATGGCGCCCGTGGCGAAGCGCTTCACGATCTCGGTGGCGGGCTCCACCTCGTCCAGCGGCACGGGCGCGCGCACGTCGGCGCGCAGCGCGAAGAGGCCCCGCAGCGATCCCGCCTCGGCCGCCAGCGCGTCCACCTTGGTGGTGTACCGCTTGAAGATGTCGTACTGGCGGCTGCGGGTGGCGTGCTGCAGCAGGAAGACCGTCTCGGGGTTGAAGAGGTGCTGCTCCCCGTCGCGGCGCCACTGGTACTCGCCGCCGACCGCCAGCCGCTCGGAGCCGGGGGCGCCGGCCGCCGGCCAGGCGAGGGCGTGCCGGGCGGCGACCTCGGCGTGGATGCCGGCCAGCCCGACGCCGCCGATCTTGCTGGGGGTGCCGCGGAAGTAGCGCTCGACCAGGCGATTGTCCAGCCCGACCGCCTCGAAGACCTGCGCGCCGCAGTACGAGGAGACCGTCGAGATGCCCATCTTCGACATGATCTTCAGGACGCCCTTGCCGAGCGCCTTCACGTAGTTGCGGACCGCGGTGGCCGGCTCCACCCCGACCAGCGCCTTCGTGGAGATCATGTCCTCCACCGACTCGAAGGCCAGGTACGGGTTGACCGCCGCCGCGCCGTAGCCGATGAGCACCGCCGCGTGGTGCACCTCGCGACAGTCGCCGGACTCGACGATCAGCGCCACCTGGGTACGGGTCTGCTCGCGGACCAGGTGCTGGTGCACCGCCGCGGTGAGCAGCAGCGACGGGATCGGGGCCAGGTCCGCGTTGGAGTCGCGGTCGGAGAGGACCAGGATCCGTACGCCGTCCTCGATCGCCTCGGAGACGTGCCGGCAGATCTCGGTCAGCCGCGCCTTCATCCCGGCCGCGCCCTCCCGGAGGCGGTAGAGCCCGGAGACCCGGACGGCCTTGAAGCCGGGCAGGTCACCGTCCTCGTCGATGGAGAGGATCTTGGCCAGCTCGTCGTTGTCGATCACCGGGTAGGGCAGCACGATCTGCCGGCAGCTCGCCGGGCCCGGGTCGAGCAGGTTCCCCTCCGGCCCGATCCGGGAGCCGAGACTGGTCACCAGCTCCTCCCGGATGGCGTCCAGCGGTGGATTGGTGACCTGCGCGAAGAGCTGGTGGAAGTAGTCGTAGAGCAGCCGCGGCCGGGTGGACAGCGGCGCGATCGGCGTGTCCGTGCCCATCGAGCCGATCGGCTCCGCGCCGCTGCGCGCCATCGGCGCGAGCAGGATCTTCAGCTCCTCCTCGGTGTAGCCGAAGGTCTGCTGGCGGCGGCGTACCGAGTCGTGGGTGTAGACGATGTGCTCGCGGGGCGGCAGGTCGGTCAGCTCGATGAGCCCGGCGTGCAGCCACTCCCCGTACGGCTGCTCGGCGGCCAGCTCGGCCTTGATCTCGTCGTCGTGGACGATCCGCCCGGCGGCGGTGTCGACGAGGAACATCCTGCCCGGCTGGAGCCGCCCCTTGGCGATCACCCGGGCCGGGTCGAGGTCGAGCACGCCCGCCTCGCTGCCGAGCACCACCAGCCCGTCGTCGGTACGCCACCAGCGCCCCGGACGCAGCCCGTTGCGGTCGAGCACCGCGCCGACGATCTCGCCGTCGGTGAAGGCGACCGAGGCGGGCCCGTCCCACGGCTCCATGAGGCTGGCGTGGAAGCGGTAGAAGTCGCGCTCGTCCGGGCGCATGCCCGGGTCGTTCTCCCACGCCTCGGGGATCATCATGAGCACCGCGTGCGGCAGGCTCCGCCCCGCGAGGTGGAGCAGCTCCAGGACCTCGTCGAAGTTCGCCGAGTCGGAGGCGCCCGGGGTGCAGACCGGGAAGATCCGCCGCAGGTTGCCGGGCACGTCCGGGCTGCGCAGCAGGGCCTCGCGCGCCTGCATCCAGTTCCGGTTCCCGCGGATGGTGTTGATCTCGCCGTTGTGGGCGATGAACCGGTACGGGTGCGCCAGCGGCCAGGAGGGGAACGTGTTGGTGGAGAACCGAGAGTGCACGAGCGCGATCGCGCTGGCCAGCCGTTCGTCGGTCAGCTCGGGATAGAACGCCGGCAGCTGGTCGGGGGTGAGCATGCCCTTCCAGACCATCGTGCGCGCCGACAGCGACGGGAAGTACGCCGGCACGCCCCGCTCGGCGCTCTCCCGCTCGACCTGCTTGCGCAGGCAGAACGCCACCCGGTCCAGGTCGAGCCCGCGCAGCGGCGTGCCGGCCGGCCCGGCCGGTGAGTCGGTGAGCCGGCGGGCGGCCAGGAAGAGCTGCCGGACCCGGGGCATCGCGGCGAGGGCCGTCTCGCCGAGCCCGCTCGGGTCCACCGGCACGTCCCGCCAGCCGAGCAGCTCGGCCCCCTCGACCAGGGCGTACTTGTCGACGACGCGGCGGGCGAGCGCCTCGGCGGCGTCGTTGTCGGGGAGGAAGACCAGGCCGGTGGCGTACTCGCCGGCGGGCGGCAGCGGGAAGTCCACCACGGCACGCAGGAACGCGTCCGGCACCTGGATCATGATGCCCGCGCCGTCGCCGGTGTTCGGCTCGGCGCCACGGGCACCCCGGTGATCGAGCCGGCACAACGCGGCGAGACCGTTCGCGACGACCGAGTGCGAACGCCGCCCGTGCAGGTCGGCCACGAAGGCCACGCCGCAGGCATCGTGCTCGAACGCGGGATCGTAGAGCCCCACGGGCCGTGCGGAACCGTGGGTCGGGACCGGCTGCTGCGGGTACGGAAAGGCCACCGGGCCTCCTGTCGTCACTCAGGGTGGATCATGAAGGGGACGACGTCGGCCCGTGGGTCTATTGAGTCTACGTTAGGGCGGGTCGCGCAAGGCCAGTCCAGATTGATCACACCTTCCAGAGTCTGGGACAGGTAGTCTCGCGCGGTGGATTCCGCGCACAAGGAACTCTTCGACCGGCTTGAACGTTTCTACGACGCGGTGCCCCGGGACGCGGCCCGGGTCGAGGAACACGGGGCGTTGGTGCTCTTCGTCCGGAACGAGGCCGGTTTCCCGTTCTACGCCCGCCCTCGGCCGGGCGCGGCCGAGCCGCCGTCGCTGGCCGACGTCAACGCGGTCCGGGAACGACAGCGGGAGCTGGGCCTGCCCGAGGCGTTCGAATGGGTGCACGAGACCACTCCGGAGTTCCTGCCGGTGGCCCGCTCGGCGGGGCTCTCCGTGCTCGAAGCGCCACTGATGGTGCTCGATCCGCAGGAGCTGCCCGATCCGGGAACGCTCGGCGACGTACCCGTGCGGGTGCTCGAACCGGACGCGCCGGACTTCACCGCCGCCGTGGCCGCCCGGCGGGCGGTCGCCGCCGTGGCGTTCTCCTACGGGGGCACGGCCCGGGGCGAGGCCGGAGCGGCGCAGCGGGACGCGATCGTCACCGAGCTGGAGAGCGCCGTGCTCGCCGAGGAGCGCGCCGGCATCAACGACGGCCGGCGGATCTCGGCCCTGGCCGGCACCGCGGCCGAGGGGGCGCTCGCCAGTGGGATGGCCATGCGCGTCGACGACGTCGCCGAGATCGCCGGGGTGGGCGTGCTACCCGCCGCCCGCCGTCGCGGGCTCGGCGCGGCGGTCACCGCGACGCTCGCCCGCGAGCTGCTCGCCGCAGGCGCCGAGACGGTGTTCCTCTCGGCGGGCAGCGAGGAGATCGCCCGCGTCTACCTACGCGTCGGTTTCCGCCGGGTCGGCACCGCCTGCATCGCCGAACCGGCCGCGCTGCTCGGCTGAGCCGGGCCACGGGGAACCCGCCGGCCGGACGGGACGGTTCAGGCCGGGGGACGCCACTGGGCCGCCGTGGCGGCTGCGGTGTGGAGCAGCCGCGGCGTGAGGGTGCCCAGCGCCGCGTCCCGGGCGCGCAGCGCCAGCTTGCCGCGGGCCTGGAGCACCGCCGACATCCGGCGGGTCTGCCGGACCATGCCGGCCGCGCGGGGACGCCGCACCCGGTCGTACGCGGTGACCGCGTCCGGCAGCGTCGACTCCCGGAGCAGCCCGGCGAGGGTGGCCGCGTCCTCGAACGCGAGGCAGGCGCCCTGCCCCAGGTGCGGTGGCATGGCGTGCGCGGCGTCGCCGAGCAGCACCACCCCGCCCGGGCCGGCCGGGAAGCCGTACGCGCGGGGCAGCGGCCGCAGCTCGCGGATCTCCTGCTGAACGAGGTCGGCCGGATCGGTGGCGTCCAGCAGCGCCGCGATCGGCGCGGGCCAGCCCGCGTACCAGCGGCGCAGCAGCGCGAGCTGGGTCTCCGGTGGCTCGGGGCGGGCCGCGCCGGCGGCGGTGGCCACCCAGTAGATGCCGCCCCGGCTGGAGCCGCCCGACGAGCCGCGGTCACCGAGCGAGGCGGAGACGAAGCGGTAGCCGGCCCCGAGCACCTCGCCGCCGACCCGCTCGTCGGTGGGGAGTTGGGGCGCCCGGTACCAGGGGATGACCGCACGCCAGGCGGCGGAGCCGGAGCTGACCACCTTCGCGCCCGGGGCGAGCCGCTGGCGGATCTGGCTGTCGGCCCCGTCGGCGGCGACCACCAGGTCGGCCTCGTAGGTCTGCCGGCCGTCGCCCACCGCCGGCCGTTCGCCCGGCTCGACGCGGACGGTCCGCACGGTCACACCGGTACGCAGCTCGACCCGGTCGCCGAGCCCCGCGATCAAAGCATCGTGCAGGTCCTCCCGGTGCACCACGACCGGCATCCGGTCGGCCGGCAGCGCCTGCGGCTGCACCAGCCAGTGCCCGTCCGGTCTCCGGATCCCGCCGTCGGGCAGCGGGGTGGCGATCGCGTCGAGCCCCGCGCCGAGGCCCAGCGCGAGCAGCGCCCGCACCCCGTTGGGCCAGAGCACCACCGCGGTCGGTTCGGGGCGTACCCGGTCGGTCCGCTCCAGCAGCGTGACCTGCCAGCCGGATCGGGCCAGCGCGCCGGCGACCGACAGGCCGCCGATGCCGGCGCCGACCACCACCGCGCTACGCATGGTGTCGCTCCTCCGTCAGCTCTCGCGGTCGGCCGGGCCGGTGCCGCTCGCGCCGGCCCGGTCGTCGGCACGGGCCGGCGCGTCGTCGCGGTTCGGCTCGTCGTCGCCGGCCGACTCCTCGGTGCGGGACGGCTCGCCGTCGGCGTCGGCCCGGGGCACGTCGGCGGCGGAGTCAGCGGTCACCGGCTCGGCGGGCGCGACACCGGTCTCGCGGTAGACCCGGAACTGCTCCTCGTCGACCACCCGGTAGCCGTCGGGGATCGCGGCGCGGGGCTTGGCCTCGCGGACGGAGAGGTCGACCTGGGAGACATCCGACCCGGTCGACTCGGCGGCGGCGGGGACGCCGGTGGCGGTCACCGGGATCACGTACTCGCGGGGCCCGCGTACCCGCAGGAAGTAGATCAGCGCGCCGAGGAAGACCAGCCCGGCGGTCCACACGTTGAGCCGGACGCCGAGGATGGTGTTCGCCTCGTCGGTGCGCATCATCTCGATCCAGAACCGGCCGGCGGTGTAGCCCATCACGTAGAGGGCGAAGGCCCGGCCGCGGCCGAGGCGGAACTTGCGGTCGAGCAGGAAGACCAGCGCCGCGACGCCGACGTTCCAGATCGCCTCGTAGGCGAACGTCGGGTGGAAGAGACCCGGTTCGAGGATCGGCTGACCGGTGTCGTCGCGCAGCGCGTGGCCGGGATTGTCCGGGTCCATCCGATGGACCTCGAGACCCCAGGGCAGGGTGGTGCGGTCACCGAAGAGCTCGTTGTTGAACCAGTTGCCGAACCGGCCGATCGCCTGCGCGAGGGGCAGGCCCGGGGCGAGGGCGTCAGCCACCACCGCGAACGGGATGCCCAGCTGTCGGGCGGCGATCCACGCGCCGAGCGCGCCGCCGGCCACCGCCCCCCAGATGCCCAGACCGCCCTCCCAGACGGCGAAGACCTTCATCGGGTCGCCACCGGCGCCGAAGTACTTCTCCGGCGAGGTGAGCACGTGGTAGATCCGGGCGCCGATGATGCCGGTCGGGACGGCCCAGACCGCGATGTCCAGCACCGCGCCCGGCGCCACGCCACGCTGGCGCAATCGGTACTCGGTCACCAGGCAGGCCACCAGGATGCCGGCGATGATGCAGATGGCGTACGCCCGGACCGGCAGGGGCCCGAGCTGCCAGACGGCGGTCGTCGGGCTGGGCAGGGCCGCCTGGGGGGAGAACGAGGCGAGGGTCACGGATGCACACGGTACCGCTGCGAGGGCCTTGAGTGGCACCCCGGGCGCCGCCTCGGGTCGTCGCGATGACTTCTGGTTTGCGCCACCGTAGGCTCTTTGTCATGAGTCGGCTCACCTGGGCGGTGGCCGCGGTCGTCACCGACGACGCCGGCCGGGTGCTGCTCTGCCGGCAGTCCCGGGGCGAGCGCCGCCACGCCCTGCCCGGCGGCCGGCTGCACCGGGCGGAGAGCCCGCTGCCCGCCGTGCTGCGAGACGTCCGGGTCGAGACGGGCTGGGAGATCGAGGTCGTCGACCTGATCGGTCTCTATCACCTCAGCGACCCGGCGCCACCCGGACGAGCCGGGCCGCCGTCGGACGTGCTGGTGCACGTGTTCCGGGCCCGGGCCCGGGGTCGCGCGGCGGCGGGCGAGCCGACGGGCGGTTGCCGGACCTCCTGGCACGACCCGGCCGCTCTGCCGGAGACGCTCACGCCGACCACGCGGGCGGCGCTCACCGATGCCCTCGCCGGCCGATCCGGGGTGCTGCGCGAACATCCCGCCCCGACTCCGCCAGCACCCAACCAGCGCGCACAGCTTCCGCCGGCGGAACCCGCTCACCCCTGACCCGCAACCCCGACCATGCACCGCGCAGATTCACGGAAAGAGTGCGCATTGCGGCGCGAACGGACACTCTTTCCGTGAAAGAGCGCGCCCGGGGCGGGGGCGGGTTGACCGGTCAGGGCTGCGGGGAGAGGAGCCAGGCGCCGATGCGGCTCAGCACGCCGCCGTCGTACTCGCCGACCGCGCCGCTCAGGTCGGCGATCGTCACCTCTCGCAGCGCGGCCCGCCAGGCGCGGTCGGCGGCGTACATCGTCCGGGCGATCGGGCACGGGGCGGCGCAGGCCTCCTGCGGCCGGGCCAGCGGCCCCCGCTGCCGGATCTCCGTGCAGACGAACGTCGACCGGGTGCCCTCGATCGCCTCGACCACGTCCAGCACCGTGATCTCAGTTGCCGAGCGGGTCAACACGTACCCGCCGGACTTGCCCTGGACGGACTGCATCAACCCGGCCCGGGACAGCGCCTGCAGCTGCTTCGCCAGGTACGTCGCCGAGACGCCGTGCAACTCCGCCAGGCGCGCGGCGGGCACCGGCGCGGCCGACGCGGTCAGCACCACGCAACAGTGCAGAGCCGACTCCACTCCGCCGGACAGTCGCATACGGTGAGCCTAACGACAGTCCTTGACCCGGACAACTGACATCCGAGTATTATCTCGGATAGGAGCAATCCGAGTTGCCGGACGAACTCCGGCGGAGGGCATAATGCGCAAGATTCTGATCGTCGGTGGCGGCTACGCCGGCTTCTACACGGCCTGGAAACTCGAGCGGAAACTTCGCCGAGACGAAGCCGACCTCACCATCGTCGACCCTCGCCCGTACATGACCTACCAGCCGTTCCTGCCGGAGGTCGTGGCCGGCTCGATCGAGGCCCGGCACGCCGCCGTGTCGCTGCGGCGTCACCTGCGGCGCACCCACGTCGTCGCCGGCTCGGTGACCGCGATCGACCACGAGCACCGGGTGGTCACCGTCGAGCCCAACACCGGAGACGACTTCGAGCTGAGCTACGACCTCATCGTCGTCACCGCCGGCGCCGTCACCCGCAAGTTCCCCGTGCCCGGCATCGCCGAGCAGGCGATCGGCCTGAAGCACGTGGAGGAGGCGGTCGCCATCCGGGACCGGCTGCTCACCGCGTTCGACCAGGCCGCCGCGCTTCCGCCGGGGCCGCAACGCCAGAAGCTGCTCACGGTGACCTTCGTCGGCGGCGGCTTCTCCGGCGTCGAGGGCTTCGGCGAACTGCTCTCCCTGGCCACCGCGCTGCTCAAGCGGTACCCGGAGCTGCACCGCGACGAGCTGCGTTTCCACCTCGTCGAGGCGACCGGCCGCATCCTCCCCGAGGTCACCGACGAGCCCGGCCGCTGGGTGGTGCGCTCGCTGGAGAAGCGCGGCGGAAACGTACACCTGAACACCCAGATAACCTCCGCGGTGGACGGGCACGTGGTGCTCTCCAGCGGCGAGGAGTTCGACTCGGAACTGATCGTCTGGACCGCCGGCAACGGCGCCAACCCGGTCATCAGCCGGCACACCGACCTCCCGATCGACGGGCGCGGTCTGATCGTCGTGCGGCCCGACCTGCGGGTCGGCACCGACGAGGACCCGGTGCCCGACGCGTGGGCCGCGGGCGACGACGCCGCAGTACCCGACCTCGCCTCGCCCGTTGCGGGCGCGCGCACCGTGCCCAACGCCCAGCACGCCTACCGCCAGGGCAAGCTGCTCGCCCGCAACATCGCGGCCGTCCTGCACGGCCGGAAGCCGAAGCGGTACCTGCACCACAGCCTCGGCTCCATCGCGACGCTCGGCCTCGGCCGGGGCATCTTCCAGTACCGCGGCATCGTCATCAAGGGCCTGCCGGCGTGGCTCATGCACCGCGGCTACCACGTGCTGGCCGTACCGAGCTGGGAGCGCAAGACCCGGGTCCTCGCCATCTGGCTGACCGCCGGGATCTTCGGCCGCGACATCCTGTCGCTCGCCTCGGTGCAGCGCCCCCGGGACGCCTTCGTCGCCGGTGGCGAGCCGGCGGCCCGCGCCGGCCGGAAGTGACGGCGACCGGCCGGAAGTGACGGCGACCGGCCCGGCGGGGCCGGCCCGCCCGACCTGTCGACCCTGCGCACCCGGCGGGTGCGCAGGGTCCCCGCGGGAACGTCGCCGCGCGGTGGCTCAGCGGACGGGGTTGCGCACGCCCTCGGCCAGCTCGGCGCCGAGCGTACGCAGCCCGGCCAGCCCGGTCTGAAGGTCCGGCGCGTCGAGCACCCGACGGATCAGCGCGCTGCCCACGATCACGCCGTCGGCGTATCCACCGACCGTGCCGGCCTGCGCCCCGGTGCCGACGCCGAGACCGACGCCGACCGGGAGGTCGGTGACCTGCCGGACCCGGGAGACCAGGACCGGGGCCGCGTCGGAGGTCTGCGCCCGCGCCCCGGTGACCCCCATGATCGCCGTGGCGTAGACGAAGCCCCGGCAGTGCTCGACGGTCATCGCCAGCCGCGCGTCGGTGGAGGAGGGCGCGACCAGGAAGGTGCGGTCCAGCCCGTACGCGTCCGAGGCGGCCAGCCACTCGTCGGCTTCCTCGGGGATGAGGTCCGGAGTGATCAGGCCGGTGCCACCGGCGGCGTCCAGGTCACGGGCGAACGCGTCGACCCCGTACCGCTCGATCGGGTTCCAGTAGGTCATGGTGACCACCGGGGCGCCGGTGGCCGCGACCGCCTCGATGACGCGCAGCGTGTCGGCGGTGCGTACGCCGCCGGCGAGCGCGATGTCGCTGGCCTTCTGGATGACCGGGCCGTCCATCACCGGGTCGGAGTACGGGATCTCCACCTCGATCACGTCGACGCCGGCCTCCACCATCGCGGTCATCGCGGCGATGCTGCCCTCGACGGTGGGGAACCCGGCCGGCATGCAGCCGACCAGCACCGCCCGCCCCTCCGCCCGCGCCTTCTCGAAGGCGACACCGATCCGGCTCATCACTGCTCCTTGCCGAGGATGCCGAAGTACTCGCCGGCGGTGTGCACGTCCTTGTCGCCCCGCCCGGAGAGGTTGACGACGATGGTGGGCTCCCGGCCCAGCTCGGCGGCGAGCTTCGGGGCGATCGCCGCGGCGCCGGCGATCGCGTGCGAACTCTCGATCGCCGGGATGATCCCCTCGGTGCGGCAGAGCAGCTCGAACGCGGCCATCGCCTCGTCGTCGGTGACCGGCAGGTAGCTGGCCCGGCCGCTGTCGTGCAGCCACGCGTGCTCCGGCCCGACGCCCGGGTAGTCCAGGCCGGCGGAGATCGAGTGCGACTCGATCGTCTGCCCGTCGGCGTCCTGGAGCACGTACGTGCGGGCGCCGTGCAGGACGCCGAGCGACCCGCCGGTGATGCTGGCCGCGTGCCGGTCCGTCGTCACCCCCTCGCCGCCGGCCTCGAAGCCGTACAGCCGCACGTCCGGGTCGCCGACGAAGGCGTGGAAGATGCCGAGGGCGTTGGAGCCGCCGCCGACGCAGGCCGCCACGGCGTCGGGCAGCGCGCCGATCTGGTCGAGGCACTGCTGGCGGGCCTCGTCGCCGATGCCCCGGACGAAGTCGCGGACGAGGGCCGGGAACGGGTGCGGCCCGGCGGCGGTGCCGATCAGGTAGTGGGTGCCGTCGACGTTCGCGACCCAGTCCCGCATCGCCTCGTTCATGGCGTCCTTGAGGGTGCGGGAACCGGTGGTGACCGGGACGACGGTGGCGCCGAGCATCCGCATCCGGGCCACGTTCAGCGCCTGCCGCTCGGTGTCCACCTCGCCCATGTAGACCACGCACTCCAGGTCGAAGAGCGCGGCCGCGGTGGCGGTGGCCACCCCGTGCTGCCCGGCGCCGGTCTCCGCGATCACCCGGGTCTTGCCCATCCGCCGGGTCAGCAGGGCCTGGCCGAGCACGTTGCGCACCTTGTGCGCGCCGGTGTGGTTCAGGTCCTCCCGCTTGAGCAGCACCCGGGCCCCGAGCTTGGCGGAGAGCCGCTCGGCCGGGTAGAGCAGCGACGGGGTGCCGGCGTAGTCGCGCAGCAGGGCGGCGAACTCGGCCCGGAACGACTCGTCGGTCATGGCCGTGCGGTGCGCCTCGGTCAGCTCGTCGAGCGCGGCCACCAGGGCCTCGGGTACGAACCGGCCGCCGAAGCGGCCGAAGTGACCGGCCGGGTCAGGGCGGGAGCCGGTGTCGGCCGGCGCGTCGGCGCTCATGGCGGGATCCTCTCGGTGCTGGCGGGCCGGCGCGGGATCAGCGCACCGGACGGGGCGTGGCCGGGTGGTTGCCGGCGTTGACCAGCTCGGCGACCGCCTCGCGAGGGCTCTTCTGGGTGACCAGACCCTCACCGACCAGGACCGCGTCGGCACCGGCGGAGGCGTACCGGATGAGGTCGTGCGGGCCACGCACGCCGGACTCGGCGATCTTCACGACGCTGCTGGGCAGGCCGGGCGCGATCCGCTCGAACACCGAACGGTCAACCTCAAGGGTACGCAGGTTGCGGGCATTGACCCCGATCACCTGGGCCCCGGCCTCCATCGCCCGGTCGGCCTCCTCCTCGTCGTGCACCTCGACCAGCGCGGTCATGCCGAGCGACTCGATCCGCTCCAGCAGCCCGACGAGGGCGTTCTGCTCCAGCGCGGCGACGATCAACAGCACCAGGTCGGCGCCGTACGCCCGCGCCTCGTGCACCTGGTAGCTGGAGACCACGAAGTCCTTACGCAGTACCGGAATCTGCACCGCCGCGCGGACCGCCGCGAGATCGTCCAGCGACCCCCCGAACCACCGCCCCTCGGTCAGCACGCTGATCGCCCGCGCGCCACCGGCCGCGTAGTCGCCGGCCAGGTCCGCCGGGTCGGCGATCTCCGCGAGCTGCCCCTTGGACGGCGAGGAGCGCTTCACCTCGGCGATCACCGCGACGCCGGGGCGGCGCAGGGCCGCGTAGGCGTCCAGCGGCGGCGGGGCGGCCGCGGCCAACTCCCGGATCCGCTCCAGCGGAACCTGCTCCTGTCGGCGGGCGATGTCCTCGCGCACGCCCGCCAGGATCTCGTCGAGCACGCTTACGGACGCCGCCGAATCGGCCCCGTCCCCCTCCGCGTGCGCATGCTCAGCAGTCACCAACGGACTCCCTCCTCCGGGCGTCATGGGCCGATGCTAGGCGTCCCCACCTGGCGCCAGACGGTGGGGGTATGGCGCTGCTCACGAAACGGCCTGCGGCATAATGGCCGACCTGCCGTGAAGGGGATGTCACGCAGCGCCACCTCCATCGCCCGTCGCGCCCGCGTCGCGACGGCCGGATCCCATCGCCGTCGACCTATCGATGATGCCCCCGGGGCCGGCCCGGGAATCCAGTCACGGGCATCGATTTTGTGAGGAAGCTCAAGGACTGCCGGACCGGCCCTGGTCAGGGGCCGGACGGAGTGTTGATGCGACGGACACCACGGTGAAACGTGAGCCGGTGAGCATCGATGTCGGGCAGACTCGAATGCGCGCCTGCCCAGCCCTCGCCAACCTCCTCGTACGGGGTGACCATGAGCACTGCCGGCCCGAACCCGAACATCGGCCTGACCACCATCTCGCGGACCGTCGCGTCCCTCGCCGTCGGCGTGGTGCACACGCTGGAGCGCGCGGTGGTCGGCGAGGCCCGGATGCGTACGGCGCGCGGCAACGCGTGGGAGGCGGTCTGCGCCGACCGGGCCCGCGCCGACCGGCGCGCCGAACTCGACCGCCTCGTCGCCGAGCTGACCACCACGCGCGCCGCCGCCCGCCGCGAGCGGGAGCGACAGCCGGTCAGTTGACCGTCGGATCCTCGCCCCGGTCCAGCGCGTCCCACGCCTCGGTGGTGCGGCGGCCGGTGACCGGTCCCGCCGGGGCACCCCCCGGCGGCACGGCGGCGGCCCGCGACGGCCGCTCGTAGCGGGCCCCCATCGCCGGCCAGTCCCGGCCGCGCAGCGCCGTCAGCAGACCACCCGCACCCGCCAGCAGACCGCCGACCAGGCAGAGCACCGGCCACTGCCGGCTCACCACCCCCTCGAAGCCGGCGACGAGGCCGTAGCCACCACCGACGGCGACCGCCAGCCCGAGCAGGGCGAGCAGACCACCGAGGAGCTGGCGTACCCGGCCCCGGGTGGCGAGCACCGCTCCCCCGCCCGCCAGGCCGACCACGGCCAGCGCGGGCAGCCACGGCAGCAGGGTGGTACCGGTGCTGGCGACCCGCTCCGGCGGCAGCGGGGACGGCCGCACGGTCAGCTCGACAGACCAGGTGCGGGTCGCCGCCCAGAGCGCCAGGCCCGCGCCGGCCAGGCTGAGCAGCACCGCGTACGTCAACTCGCGCCGACCGGCGCCGGCCCGGGCGTCCCGGGTCTCGTCCGCGCTCACCGGACCCGCCTTTCGTTCGCGACTGCGGGGCTCCGCTGCGCTGCACTCCTCGCGCTCACCGGGTCAGCCTTTCGTTCGCGACTGCGGGGCTCCGCTGCGCTGCACTCCTCGCGCTCACCGGGCCGCTCGCAACGTCTCGGCGGCGGCGATGGCGGCGAGCACCGCGGCGGCCTTGTTCCGCGTCTCCTGCTCCTCGGCGGCCGGGTCGGAGTCGGCCACGATGCCCGCGCCGGCCTGCACGTACGCCCGGCCGGCCCGGATGAGCGCCGTCCGGATCGCGATGGCCATGTCCAGGTCGCCGCCGAAGCCGAAGTACCCGACCGTGCCGCCGTAGACGCCGCGCCGGACCGGCTCCAGCTCCTCGATGATCTCCATGGCCCGCACCTTCGGCGCACCGGAGAGGGTGCCGGCCGGGAACGTCGCGGCCAGGGCGTCGAAGGCCGTCCGGTCCTCCCGGAGCGTGCCGACCACGGTGGAGACGATGTGCATGACGTGGCTGTACCGCTCGATGGTGGCGAACTCCGGCACCTCGACCGTGCCCGGCCGGCAGACCCGGCCCAGGTCGTTGCGGCCCAGGTCGACCAGCATGACGTGCTCCGCCCGTTCCTTCGGATCGGCGAGCAGCTCGGCGGCGAGGTGGGCGTCCTGGGCCGGGGTCGCGCCGCGCGGGCGGGTACCGGCGATCGGGTGCAGCAGCGCGCGCCGCTCGCCGCCGGCCTCGGTGGTCACCTTCAGGTGCGCCTCCGGCGAGGAGCCGACGATGTCGAAGCCGTCGAAGCGCAGCAGGTACATGTACGGGCTCGGATTGGTGGTGCGCAGCACCCGGTAGACGTCCAGCGGATCGGCGTGGGTGGGCCGTTCGAAGCGCTGGGACAGCACGATCTGGAAGCACTCACCCGCCCGGATCGCCTCCTTGGCCACCTCCACCGCCTTGGGGTAGCCGCCCTCGGGCGTACGGCCGGCCACCTCCCCTGCCGGTGACCGGTCGACCGTCGAGATCATCGGCGGGATCGGCCGGGAGAGCGCGGTGGTCATCGCGTCGAGCCGACCCACCGCCTGGTGGTACGCCGCGGCGACGAGCTCGTCGCGGGCCGGCTCGTCGAGCGGGGGCAGGACCGCGTTGGCGATCAGGATCGCCGAACCGTCGTAGTGGTCGAGCACCACCAGGTCGGTGGCGAGCATCATGCCCAGCTCCGGCACACCGAGGTCGTCCTCGGTCAGCTCGGGCAGCCGCTCGAAGCGGCGTACGAGGTCGTAGCCGAGGTAGCCGACCATGCCTCCGGTGAGCGGAGGCATTCCGCTGGCCGGGTCCCAGGCGGGGCCGGCGAGCGCCGAGACGGTCTCCCGCAGCACCCGGACCGGGTCACCGCCGGTGGGCAGCCCGGCCGGCGGCGCTCCGAGCCAGCTGGCCGCGCCGTCACGTTCGACGAGCGTGGCGCTGCTGCGTACGCCGATGAACGAGTACCGCGACCAGGTCATGCCGGCCGATCCGGCGCCCTGCTCGGCGGACTCCAGCAGGAACGTGCCTGGGCCACCGGCGAGCTTGCGGTAGACCCCGACCGGGGTCTCCGCGTCGGCGAGCAGCCGTCTGGTCACCGGCACCACCCGCCAGCGGGCGGCCAGCTCGGTGAAGGTCGCCTGGTCGGGGCTGACCTTGCCGTCGGTCACGACCGCCGCCCGTCCGCCGGCCGGCTTCCCGGCGCGCTCACGGCGTCTCCACGCCGGTGACCGGCAGCTCGTCGAAGAAGCAGGTGCGGTGCCCGGTGTGGCAGGCCGCGCCGACCTGCTCCACCGTCACCAGCAGCGCGTCGCCGTCGCAGTCGAGCGCGACGGAGCGGACGTACTGGTGGTGGCCGGAGGTGGCGCCCTTGACCCAGTACTCCTGGCGGCTGCGCGACCAGTAGGTGGCCCGGCCGGTGGTGAGCGTGCGGTGCAGCGCCTCGTCGTCCATCCAGGCGACCATCAGTACCTCGCCGGTCTCCTGCTCGCGCACCACGGCCGCCACCAGCCCGTCGGCGGTACGCCGCAACCGCGCCGCGATGGCCGGGTCGAGCCGGGACGACGGACGGGCCGGGCCGGACACCGGGGGCCGGCTCGCTGGGCTGGGGGCGCCGGTCACGGGCGCGTCAGGTGCGGGCACAGTAAGACATTCTCCCGCACGCGGCGCGGGCACCGCAGATGCCTCCCGTCCGGGGCGGGGCGGAGCATCGGAGGCCCGGACGAGCTGGGCGACGTAGCGGTCCAGCCGGCCGTCGAGCAGCGCCTCGGCCAGGTCCGCCCCGGCGGCCTCGGCGATCCGTTCGGCGTACGGCCGGATCAGCGGGAGCGACCCCCTGACCAGCCGGACCGCCGCGGCCCAGAGCTGCTCGGGGGCGCCCGGGCGCAGGCCCAGGCAGAGCAGCATGTCCGCCCGGTAGCCGGGCGGGGCGACCGGAAGGTTCAGCGCGGCCTCGGCGGCGGCCCGGCGCGAGGCGACGCGCACCGAGGGGTTCGCCAGCCGCAGCACGGACGGGCAGAGCCGGGCCAGGTCGGCCGTGACCAGGCGGAGCCCGAGGTGGTCCCCGGCGGCTCGGGCACTCGCCGCCTTGCCGAGGGCGGCGATCAACTCCTCCAGCTGTGGCTCGCCCGCCGGTTGGCAGAGCACCGGCAGGTCGATCCGTCGCCGCCAGTACGCGTCCGCCCAGAGCAGCCGGGCGGGCGCGAGCACCGGCAGGCCGAACGCCCAGTCGGCCGGTTTCCCGAGCCGGGCCACCCAGGAGCGGACGTCCCGGGCGGCCACCGACACGTGGGTGAGCCGGCCCGCTGTCCGGGCCAGGTACGCCCGCCGTGCGGCGTACGGCGCACCGCCGACCAGCACGTCGAGGTCGACGTCGCTGTGTTCGGTGGCGGCCTGCCGGGCGTGGCTGCCGCGCAGCATGATGCCGACGACCTGCCGCTCGCCGAACTCACGCAGCCGGGCCGCCCAGTCGTCGAGGAATCCGGCGTCTGGCAACGGAGCGTGATCCACGTCCGCCATCGTGCCGTACCGGCGCTGTCCGATGGCGCACCTGGTGTCCGAATCGACGGCGACAGTCTCTCAGTGCCCGAGGGTTCTCATCGCCGGCGTCGGGTACCTCTCGCCGGCCGCGGCTCCGGGTGGCACCGCCGCGTCGAGCCGGCCCAGTTGCGCCGCGTCGAGGTGGACGTCGGCCGCCGCCACGTTCTCCTCCAGCCAGCGCACCCGCTTGGTGCCGGGGATCGGCAGCACCTCCTCGCCCTGCGCGAGCAGCCAGGCCAGCGCCGTCTGCGCCGCGGTGGCGCCGACCTCGGTGGCCACGGCGCGCACCTCGTCGACCAGCTTGAGGTTCGCCGCCAGGTTGCTCTCGGCGAAGCGGGGCGCCCCGGCACGCCAGTCGTCGGCGGCGAGCTGACCCCGGCTGGTTATCGCCCCGGTGAGCAGTCCCCGCCCGACCGGCGAGTACGCCACCAGCGCCACCCCCAGCTCCCGGCAGGTGGCCAGCATCTCCGCCTCCACGTCCCGAGTGAAGAGCGAGTACTCCATCTGCACGGCGGCGACCGGGTGCACGGCGTGCGCGGCGCGCAGGGTCGCCGGGCTGACCTCGGAGAGCCCGATCAGCCGCACCTTGCCGGCCGCGACGAGCTCGGCCATCGCTCCCACGGTCTCCTCGATCGGGGTCTGCGGGTCACGCCGGTGCAGGTAGTACAGGTCGATGGTGTCGACACCGAGGCGCGACAGCGAGGCGTCGCACGCCTGGCGGGCCCAGTCGGCGCTGGAGTCCACGTAGGCGCCGGGGGTGCCGGTGAAGCCATGGCCCTCGCCCCGGTTGCGGTTGCCGAACTTGGTGGCCAGGAACACCTCCTCCCGACGGGCTCGGACGACCGGGCCGAGCAGGCGCTCGTTGGCGCCGGCGCCGTAGACGTCGGCCGTGTCCAGGTGGTTGACGCCCAGGTCCAGGGCGCGGTGCAGGGTCCGGGTCGACTCGGCGTCGTCCCGGCCGCCGTAGGCGAAGCTCATCCCCATGCAGCCGAGGCCGATCGCGGAGACCTCCGGCCCGTTCGCTCCGACACGCCGACTGATCACTGGCCCTCCTCCGCTCGGCGGTACGCGTCGATCTTGTGGTCGAGCACCTTCAGGTCCGCCTCGAGCTCGGCCATCCGGGTCAGTACCCGCGCCCGGTGCGACTCGAAGAGCGCCCGCCTCGCCCCGAGGGTGCGATCGCCCTGCCGGGCCAGTTCGGCGTAGCGGCGCATGTCCCGTACCGGCATGCCGGTGCGGCGCAGCCGGGTGAGCAGGAAGAGCCAGTCGACGTCGCCGGTGGTGTAGCGGCGCCGTCCGGCCGAGTCGCGACCGACCGGCGCCACCAGACCCTCCTGCTCGTACCAGCGCAGCGTGTAGGTGGTGAGGCCGACCCGCTCGGCCGCCTCGCCGACGGTGAGGGTGCGCTCGCGTGTGCTGATGTCCACGACCGACAGGGTTGCAGTTCGACTGCGCTCGAAGTCAACCCGTTGCGCGCGGGCGGATAACTCATCTAGCGTTGAGTTCAACAGTTGATGAGTTCTTGGGAGGAGCGATGGAGGATGCGATCGTGCTCCGCGACCTGGTCGTCGACCGGGGGCGGCGGCGCGTGCTGCACGGCATCAGCTGCGCGGTGCCGCGCGGCGTGGTCGCCGGCCTGCTGGGGCCGAGCGGCAGCGGCAAGACCACCCTCATGCGCGCGGTGGTCGGGGTGCAGGTGGTCGCCGGGGGCACGGCGACAGTGCTCGGACGCCCCGCCGGCTCGGCCGACCTGCGCCGACGGGTCGGCTACCTGACCCAGGCGCCGAGCGTCTACGCCGACCTCACCGTGCGGGAGAACGCGCGCTACTTCGCCGCCCTGCACGGGCGCGGCCGGGCCGACGCCGACCGGGCGGTCGCCGACGTGGGGCTGGGCGCGGCGGCGGGACAGCTGGTCGGCACCCTCTCCGGCGGGCAGCGCAGCCGGGCCTCGCTGGCCTGCGCCCTGGTGGGCGAGCCGGAGCTCATCGTCCTCGACGAGCCGACCGTCGGACAGGATCCGGTGCTCCGCGCCGAGCTGTGGAGCCGGTTCCACGAGCTGGCCGCGGCCGGGGTGACGCTGCTGGTGTCGAGCCACGTGATGGACGAGGCGGCCCGGTGCGACCGGCTGCTGCTCATCCGGGAGGGGCGTCTGATCGCCGACGACACCCCGGACGCGGTCCGCGCCGCCGCCGGGGTCGCCGACCTCGACGAGGCCTTCCTGCGTCTGATCCGGGCGAACGAGGCCAGTGCCGCCGTGGCGGCGGGCGCCGGAGGGGAGTCGTCGTGAACCCGCGGATCCTGGCCGTGACCACCGGTCGCATCCTGCGCCAACTACGCCACGACCGGCGTACGGTGGCGCTGCTGCTGGTGGTGCCGGCGCTGCTGCTCACCCTGGTCTACTACATGTACGCCGACCAGCCCGCCCCGCCCGGCGGCGCGCCCTCCACCTTCGACCGGATCGCGCTGGTGATGCTCGGCTTCTTCCCGTTCATCGTCATGTTCCTGGTGACCAGCATCGCCATGCTGCGCGAGCGCACCACCGGCACCCTGGAGCGCCTGCTCACCACGCCGTTGGCCAAGGCCGACCTGCTCTTCGGCTACGGCATCGCCTTCGGGCTGGCCGGGGCGGCGCAGGCCGCGGTCGCCGCGGCGGTGGCGTACTGGCTCTTCGACCTGGAGACCGCGGGCGGCAGCGGGCTGGTGATCATGATCGCCGCGTTGAACGCGGTGCTCGCGGTCGCGCTCGGCCTCTTCTGCAGCGCCTTCGCCCGCACCGAGTTCCAGGCCGTACAGTTCATGCCGGTCGTGGTCGCCCCCCAGCTGCTGCTCTGCGGGCTCTTCGTGCCCCGTGACGAGATGGCCGGCTGGCTCCAAGCGATCAGCGACGTGCTGCCGCTGTCGTACGCCGTCGAGGCGTTGCAGGAGGTCGGCGCGCACGCCGAGCCGACCGGCACGATGTGGCGGGACGTGGCGGTGGTCGCCGGCGCGGCGGTGCTCGCGCTGGTGCTCGCCGCGGCCACGCTGCGCCGACGCAGCGGCTGACCGACCCGCCCGTTCGGCGGGGCGGGAGCAGGACGACCCGGCCCGGCGAACGGGCGGGCCGGCAGCACGAGGAACACGAGCGACCCGGCCGGGCGAACGGACGGGTCGAGGAGCACCAGCGAAGGGCGGCGATGGCGCGACGGACCGGCCGGCGACCCGGCAACCCGGGGACCCGCGAGGCGATCCTCTCCTCGGCGCGGGCCGCGTTCGCCGAACGAGGCTTCGACGCGGCCTCCATCCGGACCATCGCCGCCACCGCCGGCGTGGACCCGGCGCTGGTGCACCACTACTTCGGCAGCAAGGACCAGCTCTTCCTGGCCGCCATGCAGGCGCCGGTCGACCCCCGGGAGCTGCTCCCGGGAGTGATCGCCGGCGATCCGGACGGCATCGGCGAGCGGCTGGTCCGCACCTTCCTCGGCGTCTGGGACTCCCCGGCCAGCACCGCCGGGGTGGCACTGCTGCGCTCGGCCGTGAGCAACGAGTGGACCGCCCGGCTGCTGCGCGAGTTCGTGGTCACCCAGGTGCTGCGCCGGGTGCTGGAGCACCTCGACATCGACCCGGCCGAGCTGCCGCTGCGCGGGTCACTGGTGGCCACGCAGCTGGTCGGGCTGGCCATGATGCGCTACGTGATCCGGCTGGAGCCGGTCGCCTCCGCCGCCCCGGAGACCCTGGTCGCCGCCGTCGGCCCGACGATCCAGCGCTACCTGACCGGCGAGCTGCCCACCGGATAGCCCCACCGCCCCGGGCGGTGCGGGTCACCGTTCCGGCGGCGGCACGGGACCGCCCAGGCTCACGATCGGTGTCGGGCGGCACGGCAGCCCGAGCCCTGGGGCAGTCACGCCGACGGGTGCGCCGGCCGCCGGAGCGACGACCGGCGCACCCGAACCTCAGCCCGCCGAGTTGTACGCCCGCGCCGAGACCCGCACGTGGCCCCGCAGGTCCAGCCGCGCCGGCCACGAGATCTCCACCCGACGCGACTCGCCGGGAAGGAGCCAGAAGTAGTTCTCCTCGTACCGGGCGGGCAGCACCCGCTCCCCCCGGGCGTCGCGCACGTCGAGCCGGACCAGCGCCGCCACCGTGTCGCCCTCGTTGCGCACCGTCGTGCTGACCGTGGCGCGACCACCGGCCGTGCGCACGCCGCCGGTCTTCGTGGACAGGCGGGTGCGCGCCAGGTCGTTGAGCGCGCGCATCTGCGCGGCTTCGCCGTAGCGCCAGTAGGTGTTCTCCGAGAGCAGCCGGCCGTGTCCGTCACGCAGCTCCAGCCGGACGAGGTGCAGCCCGGCACGGTCCGGCTCGGGCACCACGAACGCGGCGGAGGTGGACGAGGCCGCCACGCTCAGCCGCTGGCTCTGGGCCGCGCCCAACGACCGGCCTCGCAGGTCGTACCGGCGGGCGGTGACGGTGGCGCCGGTGAGCGCCGTCGTGGTGTGGTTGACGGCCCGGACCCGCCAGGTGCCGGGGTCGGCCTGGACGTGCAGCGGCTCGCAGCCCTTCCGGGTGCCGAAGTAGGCGCCGTTCACGTCCAGGTCGTAGTCGTACGTCTGCCAGACGGTGCTGTGCCACGCCGGGTGCGACATCCACAGCAGCAGGCCGGTGGCGTCCTGCCACAGGTTGGCGTTCCACGCCTCGAACATGGCGCGGTGGCTCTCGTAGTTCACGAACTGCGCCCGGGTGGCGAACTCGTCGAGCGAGCCGGACTCGCCGAGCCGCGCGTCGATCGCCTCCTGGTACGTGCCGACGCGCTGGTTGCCGATGCTCGACCAGTCGTGGTGGTTCCAGACCACGCCCGGCGGCCACTCCGGCTCGTCGCCGACGAGGTTGCGCATGCTCTCGACGACCGAGACCACCGGCATGCCGATCTCGGTGTGGAAGCCGAAGGAGTCGGCCTCGTAGATCTTGTTGTCGACGTACGTCGCCGGGTCGACCCAGTGGTACGGCCCGCGGCCACTGACGATGCCGCTCGCGGAGTTCGGGATGTAGAGGATCTCCGGGTGCTCGGCGGCGACCGCCTGCTTGAGCCCGGCGTCGACGATCGGCGGCGGGTCGCCCTCGTTGGCGCCGCACCAGACGACGATGCTCGGGTGGTGGCGGTACCGCCGGATCGTGTCGGCGGCGATGTCGACGTAGCCGGGCGGGTTGGGCAGGAACTGGCCGGCCTGCCAGAAGTCGTTCCAGACCAGGATGCCCTGCTCGTCGCAGGCCTGGTAGAGCTCCTCGCGGTTGCTGCTGCCGAGCCAGTTGCGGATCATCGTGAAGTTCATGTCGCGGTGCATCTCGACCGTGTCGGCGAGCCGCTCGGGCAGCACCCGGCGCAGCAGCTCGTCCCAGCCCCAGTTGCCGCCCCGGGCGAAGACCGGCACGCCGTTCACGCTGATCTTGAGTTCGGTGATCTTGTTACTCACCGACTTGACGTCGGTCCAGTGCTGCCCGTCGGCGGAGACCTGGATGACGAAGTCGCGGGCGTACGCCTGCTCCCAGACGATGGTCACCTGGTCGAAGGTGGCCGGCTCCGCGAAGTCGACCTGGATCCACTGGCCGTCCTCCGCCTTGGACGCCCAGCGGGTGCGCGGGTTGCCGTCGACGGCCCGCTCCGGGCCGGTGGAGTCGCTGTCGGCGGAGGAGGCGCTCGCGGCGGCGCGCAGGGCCAGATCGGTCTCCGGGTCGGCCTGCCGCCCCACCGAGAGCGTCCACATGGAGACACCCCACGAGGTGGCCCGGGTACCGGCCTGGATGCGCAGGTGCTGGGCGGCCTGCTCGGGGAACGTCTCGACCTGGGTGGCCCGGCTGCCCAGCGGGGTCTCGTTGCTGACCGACTTCACGTCGGTGAAGGACTCCCCGTCCGCGGAGACCTGGACGCGGTAGTCGAGGGCGTACGCCTGCTCCCAGACGATGGTGACCCGGTCGAAGTCGACCGCCTCGCCGAGGTCGACCTGGAGGTACTGGTCGTCCTCGTACTTGGAGGCCCAGCGGCTCGTCGGGTCGCCGTCGACGGCGTTGGCGGCGACGTTGGTGTCGTTCTCCGCGCCGGAGTCGGTGGCGGACTTTCCCCGGGCCAGGTCGGGGCCGTCGCCGTCGGCCACCGAGAGCGACCACATCGAGACGCCCCATCCGGTGGCGCGCTGGCCGGCCTGGATGCGGACGTGCCGGGCGTGCTGGCGGTCGAAGGTGACGATCTGCGTGGCGGCGCCGTCGACGAAGTCCAGCGGGGGCGTGCCGGGCGGCGAGATCTGGATCGGCTGGTGCCAGTCGTAGCCGAACTCCCGGACACCGAACCGGACCCCGCGCCGGTCGCTGACCTTCCGGCCGACGGTGGCGGTGAGCTTCAGGTCGTACAGGTGGGGCTCGCCG
Organism: Micromonospora musae; assembly: GCF_003626635.1. Classification (GTDB taxonomy): domain Bacteria; phylum Actinomycetota; class Actinomycetes; order Mycobacteriales; family Micromonosporaceae; genus Micromonospora; species Micromonospora musae. The sequence continues at coordinate 282,067 of NZ_RAZT01000003.1, forward strand.
TAGCCGTTGGGCCACCAGAGCCGGGGGTTGCGCAGCCGCAGCGCGGGGAAGCGCTCCGGCGTGAACTCCACAGTGGTCTCCCCGCCGGCGGGCACGGTCACCGTGGTCTCGACCTTGACCTTGTCGAACTCCGCGCGGACGGTCACGGTGGTGGCCGTGGCGGCCGCGTTGCGCACCGGTACGGCGATGGTGACCTCGGCGGCGCCGGTCTCCGGCAGGTTCGGCAGGACGGTCTTGACGTACGGGTCACCGAGGACGGCGGCCCCGGTGCTGCGCAGCCGGACGTGGTTCCAGATGCCGCTGACCCGGTCCCGGACCGCGGGCATCCAGTCCCAGCCGGAGACGGCGAGGTAGGTCGGCGCGTCGAGGTAGTGGTGGGCCGACTGGAGGAAGGTCCGACCGTCGGGCCCCTTGTCGCCGGGAGTGCCGGGGTGCGGCATCGGGGTGACCTGGACGGCCACGACGTGCTCGGTGTGCCCGGCGAGGGCGGCGGTGATGTCGAGGGCCGCCCGGGCGAAGGGGTGCTTGACGTCGCCCACCCGCGTCCCGTTGACCCAGACGGTGGCCTCGTGATTGATGCCGTCGAACTCGAGCCACACGTGGCGACCGGCGGAGGTGTCCAGCCCGCGGGGCAGCCGCAGGGCGCGGCGGTACCACCAGGAGTGCCGGGACAGCGCCTCCGGGATGTGCATGTTGTTGAGGCCGGAGACCGGGTCGGGCAGGTGACCCCGGTCGACGAGGGTGCCCAGCACGGTGCCGGGCACGGTGGCGGGCAGCCAGTCCCGCACGTCGACACCGCCGGTGGAGAGCTTCGCGCCGTCGGTGGTGCCGGCGAAGTCGTCCATCGTCAACGACCAGCCGGACTCGACCGGCACGGTGCCGTCGGCGGCGACCTTCAGCTCGGGTGCTGGGCGGGTGTTGCCCCCCGCCCAGCTGGTCCAGCCCTCGGCTCGCGGCCGCGGGGCGAGGGCGGTGCCGTAGACCTGGAACCCGTTGAGTCCGACGGGGTTGCTGTTCGAGCGCTTCGTGGCGGTCATCCGGATCCACCGGGCGGTGGCCGGCTCCGGAAGCCGGATCGCCTGGCTGCCGCCCTGGCCCTCGGTGGTCTCGTACACGGTCCGCCAGGTCCGCCCGTCGGAGGAGACCTCGAGCCGGTACGCCACGGCGGCGCTGGAGAGGATCTCGTCGCCGTCGGTGTCTGTGTAGTTGCCGTCGAACGGCCCGTCGGCGAGCGTGGCCTCGAAGACCAGCGTCACCGCCTCGATCCGGCACGGCGCCTGGAGATCGACCGAGATCCACTGCGGATCGGCGGCGGCGGCTCGCCAGCCGCTGCCGCGCACGCCGACCTGCGGCAGTCCGTCCACGGCGAACGAACCCGGGGTGGGCGCGTAGTCGGTCGAGGAGACGCTCACCGGCCGGTACCGGGCCAGGTCGACGGCGGCGGTTCCGCCTGCCGGCGCGGCGGGCGCGGCCCCGGCGGCCTCGGGCAGCGCGGCGGCCACGCCGACCGAGGCGAGCAGGGTGGCGCTCGTGGACAGGAAGGTTCGCCGCGACATGGACGCGGACTCGGACATGATGCCTCCCAGGCTGACAACGTTGTCAGATCCTCGCGGCGAAAGATCACACGTGTCAAGGCGTTGACCCGAGCTTGATCCACCCGTCATCCGGAGGCGGTAAGGTCTCGCGGGTGACCAGCGCCCCCGGCCGCAGCAGACGACCCACCATGGTGGACGTGGCCGCCCTTGCCGGGGTGAGCGTGAAGACGGTCTCCCGGGTCGTCAACAACGCCCCCTACGTACAGCCGGAGGTGGCGCAGCGGGTCCTCGCCGCCGTCGCCGAGCTCGGCTTCCGCCGCAACCACCTGGCCAGCTCGCTCCGCTCCGGCCAGGCCACGGCGACGATCGGGCTGCTCATCGAGGAGATCGCCAACCCGTTCTACGCCACCATCGCGGGCGCCGTCGCGGAGGTCGCCTCGGAACACGACACGATGCTGCTCATCGCCAGCTCCGAGGAGAACCCGGCCCGGGAGCAGCAGCTGCTGCGCGACCTCTGCGCCCGGCAGGTGGACGGCCTGCTCGTCGTACCCGCCGGCGACGACCACGCGTTCCTCTGCAGCGAGGTGGAGCGCGGCACCCCGGCGGTCTTCCTCGACCGGCCGGCCGGCGGGCTGCCGGCCGACACGGTGCTGCTGGACAACCGCGGCGGCGCGAACGCCGGGGTCCGGCAACTGGTCGAACTCGGCCACCGCCGGGTCGGCATCCTGCTCGACTCGACAGCCATCTACACGATGCGCGAACGGCTGGCCGGCGCGCGGGACGCGCTCACCGCGGCCGGGCTCGCCGACGACCGCCTGATCCGCTACGGCATCCGGGACCCGGAGACGGCCGCCCGGGTCGTCGGAGAGCTGCTCGACGAGCCCGAACCGCCGAGCGCCTTCTTCGCCCTCAACAACCGGATCTCACTCGGCGCGGTGGAGGAGCTGCACCGCCGGGGCAGCGACGCGGCCCTGCTCGGCTTCGACGACTTCGACCTGTCCCGGCTGCTGCCGTACCCGTTCACGGTGGTCGCCTACGACACCCGCACGCTGGCGCGTACCGCGGCCGAGCTGCTCTTCCGCCGGATCCAGGGCGACCGGTCCGCGCCGCGTGACCTGTTGATCCCCACCGAGCTGGTCGACCGGGGCCTGCCCCGGCGCTGAACCCCTGCCCGCGACGGCCGTCGACCGGCGCGCGGGCGGCCGCTCAGCCGGCGGCGGCGCGCGGGCAGATCATCGGGTGCAGCAGCCGGACCAGCTCGGCGTGGTCGGCCACCGGCGCCGGGAAGGCCAGCCGCGCCCGACGCCGGGCCCCCGGCCCACCGAGGGCCACCGCGAGACCGTACCGGTCGATCCGGACCACCCGGGGCGCGTCGGCCGGGTCGTCGGCGACCAGGCCGAAGTGCCGGCGAAGGTAGGCGCTCACCTCGTCGCCGTGGTGGTCGGCCAGGTCGGCCAGCAGCTCGGCCTCGATCGGGTGCAGCGGGTCGGGCTCGGCCCCGGCGTAGACGTCGGGGTCGACGCGACGGACGTCGTCGGCGCGCTCCCAGCGGGCCTCGGCCACCTCGAAGCGGAACAGGCGGAACCGGCGGCCGAGGTCGAGCAGGTCACCGGTCGGCTCGACGGCGGCGAAGTCCTGCGCCGCGGCGCGGGCCTCCGCGCCGCCCAGTTCGACGGCCCAGCCGGAGACCCAGGCCCGCCCGAGCGAGGGCGCGCCCGCCGCGGGAGGCAGGTCGAGCACGTCGAGGACGATCGCCACGTCCTCGTCGCCGTCGACCGGCCGCAGCGCCGCGGCGAGATCGCTGACCACCGGCACGAGCAGCAGCACCCGCCCCTCCGGGTCGGTCACGTGCCGTACGTGGTGCGGGCCGGGCCGGTGCGCCAGGTGGACGAGGCCGGGGAGCCGGCCCGCGACGAGGGTACGGATGATCTCGGCGGGGCTGGGTCCCATGGCGCGATCTCCTTAGTAGGTTAGGCTTACCTAACTAGCACCATAGAGCACCTGATCGGAGACGTCCACGTGAACCAAGCCCGGCCCAAGGTCCGGCTCTCCCGCGCCCTCGGTATCCCCCTCACCGCCAAGTGCGTCCGCTACGTCGAGCGCCGCCCCTACCCGCCGGGCGTACACGGGCGGCAACGCCGCAAGACCTCGGACTACCAGGTACGGCTGCTGGAGAAGCAGCGGCTGCGCCACCAGTACAACGTCAGCGAGACCCAGCTGCGCCGCACCTTCGACGAGGCCGCCCGGGGCGCCGGGAAGACCGGCGAACGTCTGGTCACGCTCCTGGAGCGCCGCCTCGACGCCGTGGTCCACCGCGCCGGCCTGGCCCGCACCATCTACCAGGCGCGCCAGCTGGTCGCGCACGGCCACATCACGGTCGACGGTCGCAAGGTCGACCGCCCCTCCTACCGGTTGCGCCCCGGCCAGCTCGTCGGAGTCCGCGAGCGCAGCCGCGAGCTGCTGCCGTTCCAGGCCGCCGCCGCCGGCACGAACCGGGGAGACGGCCCGGGACAGCCGTACCTGGACGTGGACCTGGCCGGCCTCCGGGCGACGCTGCTGCGCGAGCCGACCCGGAACGAGGTGCCGGTGATCTGCGACGAGCAGCTCGTCGTGGAGTACTACTCCCGCTGACCCCGCCGCCCCGGCACGGTCGACCCCCGTGCCGGGGTCAGCGGGTCTGCTCCAGCCACGAGGCGTAGAGCAGACCGTAGGTCGACTCCGGGTCCCGGACCAGCTCGTCGTGGGGCCCGCGCTGCACGATCCGACCCCGGTCGACCACGATCACCTCGTCGGCGGCCTGCGCGGTCGAGAGCCGGTGCGCGATGGCGAGGGTCGTCCGACCTCGGGTGACCGCGTCCAGGGTCCGCTGCAGGCGCACCTCGGTGGCCGGGTCGACGGCGCTGGTCGCCTCGTCGAGCACCAGCAGGTCCGGGTCGGCCACGTACGCCCGGGCCAGCGCCACCAGCTGCCGCTCCCCCACGCTCAACGCCTCACCGCGCTCGCCGACCGGAGTGTCCAGCCCGGCGGGGAGCCCGTCCAGCCAGTCCGCCAGGCCCAGCTCGTTGAAGGCCGCCACGAGCTGCTCGTCGGAGAGCTCCGGGCGGGCGAACCGGACGTTCTGCCCCACCGTGGCGTCGAAGAGGAAACCGTCCTGCGGAACCATCACCACCCGGGCGCGCAGCGAGGCGAACCGCACCTCGTTCAACGGCACCCCGGAGAGCAGCACCGCGCCGCCGGTCGGGTCCATGAGTCGGGTGAGCAGCTTGGCGAAGGTCGTCTTGCCGCTGCCGGTCTCGCCGACCACCGCCACCCGGCTCTTCGCCGGGATCTCCACCTCGATGTCGTGCAGCACCGGCGCGCCGCCCGGGTACGCGAAGCCCACCCCGGCGAAGCGGATGTCCAGCGGACCGGACGGCAGGTCACGGCCCTGCTCGGCCGGATCGGCCACGTCCGGGGCCACGTCGAGCACGTTCAGCACCCGGCGCCAGCCGGCGATCGCGTTCTGCGCCTCGTTGAGCACCTCGGTGGCGATCTGCACCGGCTGGATGAAGAGGGTGACCAGGAAGAGGAACGCGGTCAGCTGGCCGATGCTGAGCGTGCCCCCGACGCCGAGGACGACGCCGAGCGCCACCACGCCGGCCAGCGCCAGCCCGGCCGCCAACTCACCCACCGAACTGCCCATGATGCTGATCCGGATGGCCCGCTGCTGCGCCCGGCGCTGGCCGTCGATCGCCTCGTCGAGGCGGCGGCCGGTGCGCTCCGCGATGCCGTACGCCCGGATGACCGGCGCGCCGACCACGCTCTCACCGATCGCACCCAGCAGCGTTCCGGTGCGCTGCCGGACGATGCCGTACGCGGTGCCGAGGCGACGCTGCAGCGACCGGATCACGAAGACCGCCGGCAGGAAGGCGGCGAGGACCATCAACGTCAGCTGCCAGGAGTACGCCAGCATCACGATCGTGGTCACCACCAGCTGACCAAGGTTGACCAGCAGGATCACCCCGCCCCACTGGAGGAACTGGGTGATCTGGTCGACGTCGCTGGTGACCCGCGAGACCAGCGAGCCGCGCCGCTCGGACTGCTGGTGCAGCATCGACAGGTCGTGCACGTGGCGGAACGCCCGGATCCGGACGTTCGCCAACGCGGTCTCGCTGACCGTGAAGAGGCGGCGCATCATCAGGTAGCCGCAGAGCGTCGTCACCGCCAGGATGACCGCGGCGGCCGTCACCACCGTCCAGATCACGCCGAGGTCGAGCCCGCCGACGATGCCGTTGTCGATGCCCTGCTGCACGGCGACCGGCACGGCCACCCGGCCGACCATGTAGACCAGGGCCAGGGCGAGCGTGCCGAGCAACCCGGTACGCAGCTCCGGGGAGAGCGCGAGGCCGCGCCGCAGGGTCTGCCAGGTCGTCTCGGTCGGTTCGGGCGCCTCCGCCCCGCGCTGTGCGGTGCTCGTCGTGCTCACCGGTTCGGCCTCTCGTTCGCGACTGCGGGGCTCCGCTGCGCTGCACTCCTCGCGCTCACCGGTCCACCTCGATCTCCAGACCCGAGTGCAGTGGATCCGCCTCGGGGTCGTACGGCTGCTCCTGGGTCCGCTCCACCTCGGCCTGCTCGTAGGCGGTGACCAGGTTCGCGTAGCCGGGCACGGTGGCGAGCAGCTCGGCGTGCGTGCCCCGGGCCAGCACCCGGCCCTGCTCGACGTAGATCACCTCGTCGGCGAGCGCGATGGTGGCCCGCCGGTACGCCACCACGAGGATCGAGGCGGGGCTGACCCCGGAGCGGTCGGCGGAGCGCAGCCCGGCCAGGATGGCGGCCTCCACCCGCGGGTCGACCGCGCTGGTGGCGTCGTCGAGCACCAATAGCCGCGGCCGGCCCGCCAGGGCGCGGGCCAGCGTGATCCGCTGCCGCTGCCCGCCGGAGAGCGAGGTGCCGCGCTCCCCGACCATGGTGTCCAGCCCGTCGGGCAGCGCGGCCACGAAGCCGTCCGCCTCCGCCAGCCGCAGCGCGGCCCACACGTCGTCGTCGGTGACGCCCGGCCGGTCCAGCGCGATGTTGGCCCGGACGGTGTCGTCGAAGATGAACGGCACCTGGGCGACGAGCGCCGCGGTGCGGGCCAGCGACCCGGCGGTCAGCTCGCGTACGTCCACACCGTCCAGGGTGACGGCGCCGGAGCGCGGGTCCACCAGCCGTACGGCCAGAGAGGCGATCGTCGACTTGCCGGCGCCGGTCGGCCCGACCAGCGCCACGGTCTTCCCGGGCGGCACGGTGAAGGAGACCTCGCCGAGCACCTCGGCGCCGGGCAGGTGCGCCTCGGCCGGCTCGTACGCGAAGGAGACGTCGTCGAAGGTGAGCGGGGCCGGCGTCGGGTCGGCCGGGTCGAGCTCGCGGTCGCCGTACGGCATCTCGCCGGTGGCGTCGAGCACCCGGCGCAACCGGTCCCAGCCGGCGACGCTGCGCGGCAGCTCGGCCAGCACCCAGCCGATCGCCCGCACCGGGAAGGCCAGGACCGTGAAGAGGAAGGCGACGCTGACCAGTTCGGCGACGCCGATCGCGCCCTGCCGGAGCCGGAACGTGCCGACCACCAGGACGGCGAGGGTGCCGAGGCTGGGCAGGGTCTCGAGCATCGGGTCGAAGACGCCGCGCAGCCGACCCACCGCGATGAGCGAGTCCCGCAGCTCACCGGCGCGGCCGGCGAAGCGGCCGGTCTCCTGCGCCTCCCGCCCCATCGTCTTCACCACGAGCGCCCCGTCGAAGCTCTCGTGCGCGATTCCGCTGACCTCGGCGCGCAGCCGCTGGGCGCGCGCCTGCCGGGGCGCCATCCGGCGGGAGTAGATCACGTTCAGCACGAAGAGCGCCGGGAAGACGGCGAGCCCGACCAGGGCCAGCGCCCAGTCGGTGGCGAAGAGGGAGGCGACCGCGCCGACCAGCATGACCAGCGTGCCCACCGCGAACGGCAGGGGCGCGATCGGGTACCAGGCGGCCTCGACGTCGGAGTTCGCGTTCGAGAGCAGGGTGCCGGTGGAGTTGCGGTGGTGCCAGGCCAGCGGCAGCTCCAGATAGCGGCGGGTGACCCGGCGGCGGTACGCGGCCTGGAGCCGGTACTGCATGTAGCCGGCGCCGAGCCGGCGGCCGAAGATGCCCACCACCCGCACGACGCTGATCCCGAAGAGCGCCACCGCCGCCAGCGCCAACGTGCCCGCGGCGACCGAACCGCGTTCGATCGAGGGGACGACCACGTCCCCGACCACCGCGCCGACCACGTACGCGCTGGCGATCACCATGGATCCGAAGAGCACGCTGCCGACGACCGCGACCGTGAAGATCCGTGGCTGTTCCCGGATCGCCCGCCCGAGGACGGCCAGTCCCCGACCGACGACGTCCCGATTCGTACCGCTCGACACGTTCTCCCCCGCCGTAAGCCGCAATTATCTCCCCCATCCTTACCGGTCCGGGGGTGGCCCCGCCGTCCGCCCGGCTATGTCGGCCGTCACGTGGCCGACACAGCGGTGGGCCGGGCGGATCGGGCCGCGTCCGGCCGGCCGCGACCTGGTCCCTCCGGTCCCCGACGTGCCGACGGGCCGCCGCGGCGCGCCGGGCGCCGCGTCCCGGCTTACCATCTGGTCATGCCCCGGTACGCCCGAGCCGAGCGCGACGCGCTGGCCGATCTCATGCTCACCCTGGGACCGGATGCGCCGACGGTCAACGAGGGCTGGTCGGTCCGCGATCTCGCCGCGCACCTCGTGGTCCGGGAACGCCGGCCGGACGCGGCCGGGGGGCTCGTGCTCCGTCCGCTGCGCGACTACGCCGAGCGGGTCCGGCGGGACGTGGCCGCACGTCCCTTCGCCGAGCTGGTGGCCCAGGTGCGCCGGCCGCCGCTCTGGAGCCCGGTCAGCAACCCGCTCACGGACGAGCTGGCCAACACGATGGAGTTCTTCATCCACCACGAGGACGTGCGGCGGGGCGGGGCCGGGTGGTCGCCTCGCGAGCTTCCCGCCGGGCTGCGGTCCACGCTGTGGCGGCGGGCCGCCCCGCTCGCCCGGCTGGCGCTGCGCCGGTTCCCCGCGGACGTCTACGTGCAGGCGCCCGGTCACGGGCAGCTCTCCACCGGTCGGGGTGGCGAGCAGCTGCGGCTGGTCGCGCCACCGGGCGAACTCACGCTCTTCCTCTCCGGGCGGCAACGGGTTGCCCGGGTTCAGTTGGACGGCCCGGCGGAGTTGACGCAGCGGCTGCGCGGGGCCAACCTCGGCATATAACTCAGTGCACATAATCGGTCACTCACCGACCGTCCTGCAATGTGCACCCAGCGACCCGAACCGATCTCTCCTCCCGTACGCTTTCCCGCGTCGTTCGCACCGGACGGCGCGAGTGGGGGCACGATGCGGACCTTCGCGGTCTCGGCGCTGCGGGAACCCCCCTTCCCCGCACGGCGCCATGACAGCACGGATCGGCTGACGGGGGAGAGCACTGCCTGGGCGCAGAGCTTCGGTCTGATCGAATCCGGTCACCGGCTGAGCCGGCTGCGCCGGGCCGACGCGGCCGGGCTGGCCGGTCGGGCCGCGCCCGACGGCCCGCTCGACGAGGTCCGGCTGCTGACCGACCTGATCTCCTGGCTCTTCGTGATGGACGACGCCTGCGACGAGGACGGCCTCGGCGCCGCGCCCACCCGGCTCGCACCGGTCGTCGCGAAGCTGCTCGACGTGCTCGACGGGCACGGCGAGGGGCCGGTGACACCGTCCGCCGGCCCCCTCGGCGCCGCGCTGCACGATCTCTGCCGCCGGGTACGCGCCCACGGCCACTCGGCCCTGCTGCTGCGCTTCGTGAGCCGGGTCCGGGACTACCTGCTCGCGCTGCTGTGGGAGGCGAGCAACCGGGAGCACGGGCGGGCGCCCGGGGTGGCCGAGTACGTGCAGATGCGCCGGCACACCGGCGGCGTACACCCCAGTTTCGCGCTGACCGACCTGGCCCTGGCGGGCTTCCCCGGCGCCGCGACCCGGACCGAGCCGGCCCTGCTCACCGTCGACACGCTCGCGGCGGACCTGGTCTGCTGGTGCAACGACGTCTTCTCCTACTCGAAGGAACGCTCCGCGCCGGACGGGCACAACCTGGTCACCGTGATCGCCCGGGAGTCCGGCCGCGACGAGCTCGCGGCGCTGCACGCGGCGGCGGACCGGTTCAACGACACCCTGTCGGCGTACCTGGCGGCGGAGGCGGAGCTGCTCGCCGCGGGCGACCCGGCGGTCAACCAGGTGCTCGCCGCACGGCGCAACTGGGTACGGGCCACCTACGACTGGTCGTTGGTCGCCGCCCGGTACGCCTGAACGGCCACGCCGGCCGCCCTTCCGGACGATCACCGGGGGTAGCCCGGCCGGGGGTGCCACGCATACCCTTCGGTAACCACCATGACGTGACGCCCGTCACGTCACACCCCCGAAGGCGGCACAGCGATGTCTCTCGATGTACCGTACCGTTCCATCCCCGACATGTTCCTCAAACGCGTGGCGGCGACCCCCGACCGCCACGCTTTCGCCCACCCCGCGGCCGACGACTCCGGCCCGGTCTGGCTGACCTGGTCCCAGATGGGACAGCGCGCCAAGGCGATCGCCGCCGGGCTGCACGGCCTCGGCGTGGGCCTGGAGAATCCGGTGGCGATCCTGGCGAACACCCGGATCGAGTGGGTGCTCGCGGATCTCGGGATCATGTGTGCCGGCGGTGCGACGACGACCGTCTACCCCACCACCGAGCCGGAGGACGCGACCTACATCATCGCCGACTCGGGTTCCCGGGTGCTCTTCGCCGAGGATCCGGCCCAGGCCGCCAAGGTGGCCGGCGCCGACCTGCCCGCGCTGACCCACGTGGTGCTCTTCGACGGCACGCCCGACCCGGCCGCCGCCGTCCCCCAGCTCACCCTCGCCGAGCTGGAGCAGCGCGGTGAGCGGGCCCTCGCCGCCGAGCCGGACCTGATCGACATGATCGTCGCCGGGATCGGCCCGGAGCACCTGGCCACCCTCATCTACACCTCGGGCACCACCGGCCGCCCCAAGGGGGTCGAGCTGCTGCACGGCGGCTGGTGCTGGGAGGGCGTGGCGCAGGCCAACCTGGGGCTGCTGCGCGAGGACGACCTCCAGTACCTCTGGCTGCCGCTGTCGCACTCGTTCGGCAAGACCCTGCTCTGCGGCGCGATCCACGTCGGCCTGCCCACCTACGTGGACGGCCGGGTGGACCGGCTGGTCGACCTGCTCGGCGTGATCCGGCCGACGCTCATGTGCGGCGCGCCGCGCGTCTTCGAGAAGGTCTACAACCGGGCGGTGACCACCGCGCAGGCCGACGGCGGCGCGAAGGCGAAGATCTTCGGCTGGGCGGTCCGGGTCGGCAAGGAGAAGGTCGCGCTGGAGCAGGCCGGCAAGCCACTCCCGGCCGGACTGAAGCTGCGCTACCGGGTGGCCGAGAAGCTGGTGTTCAGCAAGCTCCAGGCACGGCTCGGCGGGCAGATCCGGGTACTGGTCTCCGGTGCCGCGCCGCTCAGCCCGGAGATCGCCACCTTCTTCGCCGCCGCCAACCTGCCGATCTCCGAGGGGTACGGGCTGACCGAGACGAGCGCCGGCAACTTCGTCAACCCACCGGCGGGGCTGCGCATCGGCACGGTCGGCAAGGCGATGGGCGACCTGGAGTGCCGGATCGACAGCGACGGGGAGATCCTGGTGCGCGGCCGGCCGGTGATGCGCGGCTACCACAACCTGCCCGAGGAGACGGCGGCGGCGTTCACCGAGGAGGGCTTCTTCCGCACGGGTGACATCGGCAGCCTCGACGACGACGGCTACCTGCGCATCACCGACCGGAAGAAGGACCTGGTCAAGACCTCCGGCGGGAAGTACATCGCGCCCTCGCACATCGAGGGGATGTTCAAGGCGATCTGCCCGTACACCTCGCAGGCGGTCGTCATCTCCCAGGCTCGCAACTACTGCACCATGCTGGTCACGCTCGACCCCGACGCGATCAAGGGCTGGGTGGCCGGCACCGACCTGGCGGGACGCGACTACGCCGAGATCGTGACCGCGCCGCAGGCGCAGGCCATGGTCGAGGAGTACGTGACCCAGCTCAACAGCAAGCTCAACCGCTGGGAGCGGATCAAGAAGGTCACCATCCTGCCCCGCGACCTGGCCATCGAGCACGGCGAGATCACCCCGTCGTTGAAGATCAAGCGCCGCGGGGTGGAGGCGAACTTCGCCGCCGAGATCGACAAGATGTACGAGGGCACGCTCGCCGAGCTCTGAGCCGAACCACGCCGGCCTCGCTCCCGTCCCGGGGCGGGGCCGGCGTCCTCAGGCGATGACCGTCGGTTCCCGCCACTGTCGACGGGCGGCCCGGTCCAGGTCGTAGCGGACCGCGGCGATCCGGCCGACCGCGTCGACGAGTTCGGCCGCGGGCAACGTGAACGGCAGCCGCAGGAATCGCTCCAGGGTGCCGTCGAGGCCGAACCGGGGACCCGGCGCCAGTCGTACGCCGACCTCCTCGGCGGCCCGGGCCAGGGCGCTGGAGATCGGCCCGTCCAGCTCCAGCCAGAGCGTCACCCCGCCGCGCGGCACGGTGACCCGCCAGTCCGGTAGCCGTTGCGCGAGCGCACCCAGCAGGGCGTCGCGCTGGACGGTGAGCTGCGCCTGCCGGTCCGCGACGATGCCGGCCGCCTCGGCCAGCAGGTGCACCGCCACCAGTTGGTCCAGCACCGGGCTGGCCATGTCCACGCCGACGCGGGCGGCGGCCAGGCGCTGCACCTGCGGGGCGGAGGCGCGGACCCAGCCGATCCGCAGTCCGCCCCAGTACGGCTTGCTCATTCCGCCGATGGAGATCACTCGGGAGTGCCGGTCGAACGTCGCCACCGGCGGCGGCACCGGCGTGCCGTCCAGCGGCAGGCTCACGAAGGACTCGTCGACCACCAGATCGGTGCCGGCGGCGTGGGCCGCGGCCACCACCCGCTCCCGCAGCTCGCCCGCCATCAGGTGGCCGGTGGGATTCTGGAACTCCGGAATCAGGTAGGCCAGCTTCGGCCGCCCCTGGCGGATGCTGCCGAGCAGCAGGTCGGTGTCCCAGCCGGCACCGTCCGCGGCGAGCCCGTGGGTGGCGATACGGGCCCGGCGGGCGGCGAGCGCGGCGAGCGCGTTCGGGTAGGTCGGCGACTCGACCAGGACTCCGGCGCCGGGTGACAGGGCCAGCCGCAGCACCAGATCGAGGGCGTGCTGGGTGCCGCTGGTCACCATGATCTGGTCGGGCGAGGTCGCCAGGCCCCGTTCGGTGTAGCTCTGCGCGATCGCCTCGCGCAGCTCGACGATGCCCGTCGGGTGGTATCCGGCCCCGCCCAGGTAGCGGGGCAGGTCCTCGGTGGCGGCCCGGGCGGCCGGCATCAGCTCCGGCGGCGCGGCCAGCGCGGCGATCCCGAGGTCGATCATGTCGACGTCGTCCAGCGGCGTCCACAATCCGGTGCTGGTCACCCGGTGGTTGCCGGGCAGCATGGTCCAGCTTCCCGCGCCCCGCCGGCTGGCCAGGTGACCGCTCTCCCGCAGCTGCCGGTAGGCGGCGGTGACCGTGGTCCGGCTGATCTTCAGCGCCTGGGCCAGTTCCCGCTCGGCGGGCAGCCGTACGCCCAACGGCAGCCGGCCGTCGGCGAGCAGCCCGCGGACCGCTCCGGCGAGCGCGGCGTAGTCGGGGCTGCGCCGACGGCCCGGGAGCGCATGCCACTGACCGAGCAGCCGCGCCAATTGGATTCCCCGGACCTGGCTGGTCATGGCCACCTCCCCCGGATTGGCTCTATCACTCGATGAATTGGCCCCTAGGGTGGCATGCATGGCAACAATTGGCAATCTGCGGCACCGTCCGGTCCGCAGGCTGACCCAGCTCTACCTCGGCCTGGCCCTCTACGGGATCAGCATGGCGCTGATGATCCGCTCCGGGCTGGGGCTCAACCCCTGGGACGTGTTCCACCAAGGGCTCTCCGAGCGCACCGGCCTCTCCTTCGGCACGGTGACCATCGCCGTCGGCGCGGTCGTCCTGCTGCTCTGGATCCCGCTGCGGCAACGGCCCGGCCTCGGCACCGTCAGCAACGTGGTGGTCATCGGACTGGTCGTGGACGCGACGCTCGCGCTGCTGCCCGCTGTCGGACCACTCTGGATCCGAATTGGACTGCTCGTCACCGGCATCGTGGCCAACGGCGCCGCCACCGGCCTCTACCTCGGCGCCCGGCTCGGCCCTGGCCCGCGCGACGGGCTGATGACCGGCTTCGTGGCCCGTCGACCGCACCGCTCGATCCGGCTGGTGCGCACCGTCATCGAGATCACCGTGCTGGCGCTGGGCTTCCTGCTCGGCGGCACGGCCGGCATCGGCACGGTGGCGTACGCGCTCGCCATCGGGCCGCTCGCCCAGTTCTTCGTACCGTTGTTCGCCGTCGCGGAGCCCGGGGACGTCGGCCCGGGGCGGGTGGCCGCGCAGCCGGCGGGCTGACGCCTCGACCCACCCCCGACCCCGTCCGGCCAGCAGACGTTCGCCGGGCGGGAGGGCGTACGCCGACCAAGTGTTTCCTTCCGCGAGCCGGACCGGCATCATTTCTGCATGGGGGAGAGCGGATGGCGCTGGAACGACGCCTGGATCTTCGTGTCGTTGGTCATCGCGAGCGGCGCCGGAAGGCACCGCCGGTCCGCGTCCAGCCGGCGCCCCGAGGGCGTACGCCTCGCCGACGTGCTCTCCACCGCCGATCACCTCAACCGGGCCATCCCGCAGCGGGACGAGCTGGAGACGGCCGTGCGCCGGCTGCTCGGCGCCGGTCTGGTCAGCGTCGACGACGGCTGGTTCCGGATCACCGCCGAGGGTGAGCAACTCTGGCGCAGCCGGCCCAGCGCCGGCGTGACGACCACTGTGGAGAAGATGCAGGGTGTGCTCGGCCGGCGGCACGCGCCGGGCAGCGCCGAGTGGACGCTGGACGAGGCCGACCACGCCGCGGCGGTGCAGGAGTACGTGGTCCGCTCCATTCCGGCCCCGCGCCGCTCCCCCGAGGGGCATCCGGACCGCTGATCCCGACGCCGGCGCGGGCCGCGACCGTCAGCGGACGGGGTGACCGCGGTGGCGCAGGGCGTCCTTCACGTCGGCGACGGTCAACTCACCGAAGTGGAAGACGCTCGCGGCGAGCACCGCGTCCGCGCCGGCGGTGATCGCCGGCGGAAAGTGCGCCACCTGACCCGCTCCGCCGCTTGCCACCACCGGCACGTCCACGACCTCCCGGACCGCCCGGATCAGCTCCAGGTCGAACCCGGCCTTGGTGCCGTCGGCGTCCATCGAGTTGACCAGCAGCTCCCCCGCGCCCAGCTCGGCGCCGCGGCGGGCCCAGTCGACGGCGTCGATCCCGGTGCCCCGCCGGCCGCCGTGGGTGGTCACCTCGAAACCGCTGGCGGTGACGCCGGGGGCGCGGCGCACGTCGAGCGAGAGCACCAGCACCTGCCGGCCGAACCGGTCGGCGACCTCGGCGATCAGCTCCGGCCGGGCGATCGCCGCGGTGTTCACCCCGACCTTGTCCGCCCCGGCGCGGAGCAGGGTGTCCACGTCGGCGACGCTGCGTACGCCACCGCCGACGGTGAGCGGAATGAAGACGGACTCGGCGGTGCGCCGCACCACGTCGAGCATGGTGCCGCGGTCGCTGCTGGAGGCGGTCACGTCGAGGAAGGTCAACTCGTCCGCGCCGGCCCGGTCGTACGCCGCGGCCAGCTCGACCGGGTCGCCCGCGTCGCGCAGGTCGACGAAGTTGACCCCCTTGACCACCCGCCCGGCGTCCACGTCCAGGCAGGGGATCACCCGTACCGCCACCGTCATGTCGCCGAGCCTATCCCGCCACGCCGGGCCGGCCGCCCTGCCGGACGCGTCGCGGACCCCGGTGGTGGTGTGAAGCCCGCCACCGGCCGGGGTGCGGAGGGCCCCTCACCACCGGGGACGGCGGGAGGGGCCCTTGCTCAGAGGCGGACCAGCATCTTGCCGAGGTTCTCTCCGCGGAGCAGGCCGAGGAACGCCGACGGGGCGTTCTCGATGCCGTCCACGACCGTCTCGTCGTAGCGGAGGCGACCCGCCTGCAGCCAGCCGGCCATCTCCTGGACGAACTGGTCGCGCAGCCCCGCGTGATCACCGGCCAGGAAGCCGCGCAGGGTGAGCCGCTTGCCGATGACCTGCGCCAGGTTGCGCGGCGCGGCCGGCGGCACGGTGTCGTTGTACTGGGAGATCATCCCGCAGACCGCCACCCGGCCGTGCGGCCGCAGCGCCGAGATGGCGGCCTCCAGGTGGTCGCCGCCCACGTTGTCGAAGTAGACGTCGATCCCCTCCGGCGCGGCCGCCTTCAGCGACGTACGGACCGGACCGTCGTGGTAGTCGAACGCCGCGTCGAAGCCGAGCGCGGTCAGCCGGTCCACCTTCGCCGGCGAACCGGCGCTGCCGATGACCCGGGCGGCGCCCCGGAGCTTGGCGATCTGCCCGACCAGGCTGCCCACCGCGCCGGCCGCGGCGGAGACGAAGACCGTCTCCCCGGGCCGCATCCCGGCCACCTCCAACAGCCCGGCGTACGCGGTCAGCCCCACCATGCCGAGGACCCCCAGGTAGCTGGTCAGCGGCGCCAGCTCCGGGTCGACCTGGCGGGCGGAGCGCGCCTCGACCAGCGCGTACTCCCGCCAGCCGAGCCCGTGCAGCACCACGTCGCCGGGGGCGAAACCGTCGGCCTCGCTGGCGACCACCTCACCGACCGCGCCCCCGTCCAGGGGCGCGTCGAGCGCGTACGGCGGCACGTAGGACTTCGCGTCGTTCATCCGACCCCGCATGTACGGGTCGACCGACATGTACCGGTTGCGAACCAGGAGCTGCCCCGGCCCGGGCTTCGGCACCTCGGTCTCGATCAGCCGGAAGTTCTCCGCCGTCGGCCAGCCCTGCGGGCGCGACGCCAGGTGGATCTCCCGGTTCACCGCCCCGGTCACGCCGCCGCCCGGACGCGGAGCGCGACCTCGACGTTGCCGCGGGTGGCGTTGGAGTAGGGGCAGACCTGGTGCGCCTGGGCCACCAGCTCCTCGGCGGCGGCCCGCGAGGCGGCGGGCAGGTCGACGACGAGCGCGACGGTCAGCTCGTAGCCGCCGGCGCCGTTCGGGCCGATGCCCACCTCCGCCTCGACGGCGGAGTCGGTCACGTCCACCTTCGTCCGGCGGGCGACGGCCCGCAGCGCGGAGTGGAAACAGGCCGCGTAGCCGGCCGCGAAGAGCTGCTCCGGGTTGGCGCCGCCACCGGCGCCGCCCATCTCCGTGGGGGGGACGAGGTCGAGGTCGAGGATGCCGTCGACGGTGCGGACGTGTCCGCTGCGG
The DNA here is from genome assembly GCF_003626635.1 of Micromonospora musae. Lineage (GTDB taxonomy): Bacteria > Actinomycetota > Actinomycetes > Mycobacteriales > Micromonosporaceae > Micromonospora > Micromonospora musae. Next base: position 298,970 of record NZ_RAZT01000003.1, read on the forward strand.
CCGTCACCGGTGGAGGTGGCGGACGCGGTGTAGAGCACCTGCATGAGGGGTCACTGCTCCTTCTGTCGGTGGATGGTCTCGGCGACCCGGGTGAGGGTGTCGCGGACGGCGACCAGCTCGGTCTCGGAGAGCCCGGTGGCCCCGGCGATCCGCCGCGGCACGTCCTCCACCTGCCGCCGCAGCGCACGGCCGGCGTCGGTCAGCTCCACCTCGACCCGTCGTTCGTCGCGCGTCGACCGCCGCCGGAGCACCAGGCCCGCCTCCTCCAGCCGCTTGAGCAGCGGGGAGAGGGTGCCGGAGTCCAGCCGCAGCTCGGCGCCGAGAGCGGAGACGGTGGGGGCGTCGCCGTCGTGCTCCCAGAGGACCAGCAGCACCAGGTACTGCGGATAGGTCAGCCCGACGGCGTCGAGGATGGGCCGGTAGACGTCGGTCACGGCGCGCGACGCCGCATAGAGGGCGAAGCACACCTGGCGGCGCAGCACCAGGTCATCGATCATCCGGAAAAGGTAGCGCGCAATTAAATTGCGCGCAACCTATCGGCCTCGGCGCCAGCACCACCGGCGCGGTAAGCCCGGCGGCCCGCGCGGCGGCCGCTCAGCCGACGCAGAGCGGGGCGTCCGGCGGCACCGTCTCGCTCCGCCTGAGCACCACGTGCTCGTCCCCCAACTCCCCCCGATGTTTGATCGGCTTCGTATTGAAGGTCCTCAGGAAGAAGTTGAGCACGTCCGCCACCACCTTCGGGATCGAGTAGTCGAGCCCGTACCGCAGGGTCAGACCGAACCCCGCGCCCCGACAGGCGAGCAGGGGCGCCCCCGCCCCCGAGCCGAGACTCGCGCCGACCGAGGCGCGCAGGGCGACGTACAGACCGGCGTGGAACCCGACCACCCCGATCCCCACACTGAACTTCACGTCGTAGCTCACGACCAGCCCGCTCACCCCGACCGAGACACCCGTGATCGAGTTGGTGAGGCTCTTGCGGACACCGAACCCGCCCGGCGAGACCGGTCCCCAGTACGGGCGGTGGTAGCCGTAGCCGAAGGCACCCGACAGGGAGTACTCGCCGCCCGCCTCCAGGTAGCCGTCCTTGGCGCTGAACGCCGTCTTGATCTCCAACGACTGGCTCACCCGAACCGAGAAGGGCACCCCGAGGATGGTCCCGACCGGGAAGTCGAACGCGGTCGGCAACACCAGCGACTTGGAGAGGTTGCGGGTGTTGCCGACCTTGGTGGCCGCCTTGACCGCCACCCGCAGGCCGGCGCCGCCGGTGATGCTGAACTCCGCCCGGGTGATCGTGGCGCCCGAGATGGCGAAGTCGAAGGTGCCCCTCGGCCGGTCCATGAGCAGGCTCACCGAGCCACTCATCCGGATCTCGCTGTCGTCGTAGTCGAAGCGGGCGGCGACCCCGTCCCGGCAGCACTCCGCGGTCAGCCGGGCGTCGCCGGTCTGCGCCGTCTCCGAACCGCTCAACCGCGCCGGCGGCGCCGGCGGGCGGGGGGCCGGCGCGCCGACCGGCACGAGACGGGCGCGCCCCACCGGCGCTCCACCGCCCGGCCCGACCCGTTCGCCCCCGCCCGTCGCGAGCCCGCTGGGGAGAGCACCGCCGGTCTCCGCGATCGGCGCACCACCGCCGGTGCCGCCGCTCGGCGTCGGCTCGGGCGGCAGGTCGGCCACCGTCCACGCCGGGGTACCCGCGGAGTACGCGATCGGGCGGTCCAACGGCACCGGCGCGTCCGTGCGGAAACTCCCGTCCCGGATCACCTCGGTCAGCTCGACCGGAGCGATCGTGACGGCGAGGTCACCGCCGTCTCGGCGCGCCTCCAGCACCCGGCCGACCGCCCGGGACGTCAGGAACATGACCCGGCCGGGAGCGAGATCCCCGGCGTGCTTCGCGTCCGGGTCGATCCGCCAGGTCAGGCCGTCGTCGGTGACCGAGCGGACGGCGTTCCCACCGCCGCCGACGAAGACCACGTCCGGCTGGTACGTGACGTCGGGGTGCGGCCGCGGCGCCAGCCCGTACCGGACGGCGGCCGGATCGTACGGATCCACGACGGCGCTGTCGCCCCCGTTCCCGCCCTGACAGGCCACCACTCCACTGAGCAGCACGGTCAGCGCGGTCAACCCCGCCAGCGAACGTACGCGAACCCGCCGCCCGGTCCCGGGACCGCCCGACGCCCGCGACCGCACCCCACGCATCATCTCCCCCGTTCCGCTCAGATCCGGCCGGCCACCGTGCGGGCGATCCGCTCCAGCGGCGCACGGTTCTCCGCCGGGTCGTTGAGCCGGACCAGGCGCACCGAGACCCATTGGCCGGAGTGGCTGACGAAGACCGCCTCGAGGCTCGCGTACGTCTCGTCGCCGACGCCCGCCAGCGGTCGCAGCTCGTGGCCGAGCTCCCGCTCGATGTCGAGGAACTTCTTCGCGCCGTCACCGACGAAGACCTCCACCTGCGCCGTGGGTCCGGTGACCGGGCCGGTGTAGGTGCAGGTCTCGCGCACCGGCACGGCGGCGTCCAGCTTGGTGCCGGCGAGCTGCTCGGCCTCCTTCCTGGTCACCAACGCGCACGGGTCCACGGTGGCCGGCGGCGCGGCCGGCGGTGACGGCTCCGCACCGGTCGCCGGCTGCTCCGAGGGCGCCGCCCCGACCGGGGCCACCGGCGGGTCCTCCTGCTCGGAGCCGCAGCCGGCGACCGTCGCGGCGAGCAGCGCTGCCAGCAGCGCGGCGGCGGGCCGGGCAGGACGACGGATCTGTCTCAACGCAACCTCCGTGGTGCTCACAGCCGGTCCCGGACCGCGCCGACGAGCCGGATCAGGGTGGGACGGTCACGGTCGTCGGTGACCGAGGTGACCACGACGAGATGGCAGTAGCGGTCGTCCACGACGAACTCGGCGCCGTTGCCCCGGACGAACCGGATGCCGTCCGGGCCCGGTTCCGGCTCCCCGAAGGCCGGATCCGGAGTGGGCAGCCGGCCGGTCGCCGCGGTGCCCGGCTCGCCGATCTCCACAGTCACCGAGTGGTAGGACTCCGGGTTCTCCCAGACACAGCTCCCCTCGCCCGGACGGCCCCCCTCGTGCCGACCGAGAACGGCGGTCACCTCCGCGTCGGTGAGCAGCGCACAGGCGTCGACCGGCGCCTCTTTCGCGTCGGCCGGCGCTGCGGCAGCCGAGCTGCTCCCGGCCGGGGTGGGCTCGGCGGGCGGCGCGTCCGGATCGGACGACGACCCGGAGCAGCCGGCGAGCAGTAGGCCCAGGGCCAGCGTGACCATCGGCAGCGCCGCCCGGCGCCGCGACGATCGCGGTTCGGGACGGTGCTCCGGCGACCGGCCGGCCGGCGGTTCGGTCATGATTCTTCCCCCCATGGCTGCGTCGCCGGGCTCTCCGGCTCGACGATCCACTCGGCGGTGCCCAGCCGGTCCACCCGCCAGCCGGCAGCGGCGGCCACCGCGGCCACCGTCTCCGCGTCCGGCCCCTCGACCAGCGCGAGCACCACGTCGTCGGCCGGGATCCGCACGGCGCCCCGCAGCCGGGTCACACCCGTCGTCAGCGCGCCGACCGGCTCGTCGACGGACTCCCCCGGCGCGCGGTCGTACCGCTCGAGGACGAAGAGCCGAATGGACATGCCTCGACGCTAGGCCGGTACGTCGCCGGGGTAATCGGGTGTTTCCCTATCCTTCGACGCGCCCGCCGCAGCCCGTCACCCGTCAAGACCCGCGCGGCGAACCATCAGCCGTCGAGACCCGCGCCGCAGCCCGCCAGCCGTCGGGGCGCACGCCCCGAACCGTCACTCCTCGACGCCCGCCCCGCGGGCCATCGTGGCGCCCAGTTCGGCGCGGCTGGTCACCCCGAGCTTGCGGTAGACCCGGGCCAGGTTGGCCTCGACCGTCTTCGGGCTGATGAAGAGCGTGTCGGCGATGACCCGGTTGGTCCGCCCGGCCGCCGCCAGCCGAGCCACCTCCAGCTCGGTGCCGGTGAGCTGACGCGGGGCGACCCGGCGGCCGGTGCGCTCCACCTCGGCACGGGCCCGGGCCGCCAACGACGCCGCCCCGAGCGCGTCGAACTCCGCCGCGGCGATGGTCAGCGCGTCGCGTGCCTCCCGCCGCCGGCGCAGCCGCCGGTACGCGACACCGGCCACCAGCAGGCAGCGGGCCCGGTCCAGCGGCAGCACGTCGGCCGGTACGGCCGCCCGGGCGGCGGCCAGCTCGACCAGCGCGCCGGAGGTGTCCCGCCCGAGCGCACCGTCGAGCAGCACCCGTCCCCGGGCCAGCCCCAGCGTGGTCCACGGCCGGGCCAGCCGCCGGTGCCGTACCGCCAGCCGCTCCAGCACGGTCTCCGCGGTGGCCAGGTCGCCGGCCCCGACGCAGGCCTCCAGCCAGTCCGGCTCGAACCGCTGGGCGAGCGGCTCGACCAGTCCCAGTTCGTCCACGGTGGCCGCCAGCAGGCCGTAGTGCCGGGCCGCGTCCGGCAGACGCCCGCCGGTCAGCGCCGCGTAGCCGGCGAGTTGGGCGTGGATCCGTCGTCGCCACCGGTCACCGAGCTCGTCGGCGCGGCGCAGGCCGGAGTCCGCGATGCGGGCGGCCTCGTCCACCCGCCCCCGGTACGCCAGCAGCAGCCCCTCCAGCCACTCGACGCCCGCCGAGTCGGCGCCGTACTGCTCGCCCAGCTCGCGGGCCGCCGCGATGTGCTCGGCGGCGTCCGCCCAGCGACCGGCGAGCAGTTCGGTCTCACCGAGATGGCACAACAGCTCATGCTGGGACGGCTCGTCGCCACGGACGACGGCCCGGTCCAGCATCCGGTGCAGCCGCGCGCGGGCCCGGTCGTGCTCGTCGAGCGACCGCCACCAGATCGCCGGCACGGTCCCCGCCAACCAGGACGGCTCCTCCCCCTCCGCGGCGAGCGCCCGCTCCAGCAGCTCCGTCCGGGCGGTGAGACCCGCCCGCACCTCGTTGAAGAAGAGCAGCAGCAGCGCCGCGGCGTAGACCGGGCGGTCGTCGGGGCTCCCCGCCAGCAGCGCGGCGGCGTGTTCCGCGTGCCGGCGGGCCAGGTCCGGCGCGTCCTCGAACATGCCGAGGTGTGCGTGGATGCGTCCGGCCAGCGTCGTGCCGGGCAGGGCGGCGGCGAGCGCGCGCTCGGCGGCCGCCATGACCTTCTCCGGCGACTCGTCGGCGCTCCAGCCGATGACGGCCCGCAGCAGCAGCGCCTCCCCCCGCGCCGGGCCGGTCAACTCCTCGGCGGCCTGCTCGGCCGCGGTACGGGCGGCCGCGTAGTCACCGCTGTCGTAGCGGCACTGCGCGGCGGCCAGCCGCCACCGGGCGTGCTCGGCGACGGTCCCGGGCGGGGCCAGACGGGCCGCCGTGTCGTACAGCCCGGCGGCGATCTCCGGGGCGCCCCGGGCCTGCTGACGGGCCCCGGCGGCGGCGATCTCCGCGGCCGCCTCGGGGGCCGGCGCGCTCACGCACCGGGCCAGTTGCCGGGCCCGCTCGTCCGGGTCCTGCGCGGTGTCGGCGAGCAGCCGGTGCAGGCGTCGGCGCACCCCGGAGGGCACGTCGGCGCGGACGGCCGCGGCGTAGACCGGATGGGCGAAGGCCACCTCCTCCCCGGCGACGACCACCAGGCCCGCCTCCTCCGCGGCGTCGAGGTCGGCGGCGGCCACCCCGGCGCGGGCCAGCCCGTCCAGAGTCGGTACGCCGGAGAGCGCGGCGAGCCGGATCGCGTGCCGGGTCGGCGCCGGCAGGGCGGCCAGCCGATCGGCGACCAGCTGCCGCAGCGACGGCGCGGCCGGCAGGTCCGCCCCCGGGTCCGGCCGGTGTGGCAGCCGCAGCACCGCCCGGGCCAGCTCGATGGCGAGCAGCGGGTTCCCGCCGGACTCCTCGGCCAGGCGGACCAGCAGCGGCCGGGGCAGGGTGGCGCCGGTCGCCGCCCGCAGCACGTGGTGCAGTGCGCCCACGCCGAGCGGGCCGACGGCCAGCCGCTCCAACAGCACACCGGTCGCGCCGTGGTCGAGGCCGAGCGGCGCGGGGGTGGCCCGCGGACCCTCGGATCGCGCGGTCACCAGCACGGCGACCCGGGGCACCACGCGACGCAACGCGAACCGCAGCGCCCGCTCGCTCGGCGGGTCGAGCCACGGCGCGTCGTCCACCCCGACCAGTACCCGGGGCCGCTCCGGGTCGGCGGCGGCCGCCTCGAGCAACGCCCGGGTGGCCGCCCCGACCGCCCGCTCGTCGACCGGCTCGGTCACCTCGGCGGAGAGCAGCACCCCGGCCAGGGCCGTACGCTGCGGCGGCGACAGCTCCGCCACCCGATCGGCGATCGGCGCGAGCACGTCGGCCAGCGCGGCGAAGGGCAGCGCCCGTTCGACCTCCGTCGGCGCGCAGCACAACAGCAGCCAGCCGTCCCGGGCGGCGGCGTCGAGCAGGCACCGGTGCACCGCCGTCTTGCCGATGCCGGCCGGCCCCTCCAGAAGCACCGGCCGGCCCTCGTCCAGGGCCCGCCGGGCCTGGCTCAGCACACCGTCCCGGCCGATGACCGCCCCACCCACCCGGTCAGTCTCGCAAGCGGCGTCGAGCCGGTCGAGGACCGTGAGGCGCGTCGGAGGAGCCGTCCGGGCAGGCACGTGGCCACGGACGCCGCGGGCGGCACGAACCGGGCCCGGTGGCGGTCAGGCGGCGGAGAGCGTCTCCAGCGCCTGCGCCACGGTGAACGCCCCCGCGTACAACGCCTTGCCGGCGATCACGCCTTCCACACCGATCGACTCCAGGGCGGCCAGGGCGCGCAGGTCGTCCAGGGTGGAGACGCCCCCGGAGGCGATCACCGGCGCGCCGGTGCGACCGCAGACCTCACGCAGCAGCTCCAGGTTCGGCCCGCGCATCGTGCCGTCCTTGGTGATGTCGGTGACGACGTAGCGCGCCGCGCCGGCCTTGTCGAGGCGCTCCAGCACCTCGAACAGGTCACCGCCGTCGCGGGTCCAGCCACGGGCGGAGAGGGTACGGCCCCGCACGTCCAGCCCGATCGCGACCCGGTCGCCGTACTCACCGACGATCCGGTCGCACCACTCCGGATCCTCCAGCGCGGCGGTGCCGATGTTGACCCGGGCAGCCCCGGTACCCAGCGCGGCGAGCAGCGACTCGTCGTCACGGATACCGCCGGAGAGCTCGACCTTGACGTCGAGCTGGCGGACCACCTCGGCGAGCAGGTGGGCGTTGGAGCCGCGGCCGAACGCGGCGTCCAGGTCGACGAGGTGGATCCACTCCGCACCGTCGCGCTGCCAGGCCAGCGCCGCCTCCAGCGGGTCGCCGTAAGTGGTCTCACTGCCGGCGGCGCCCTGCACGAGCCGGACGGCCTGGCCGTCGGCGACGTCCACGGCGGGCAACAGGGTGAGGCTCAACGTCTTCTCCTCGCGTCAGGTACGACGGTCCAGGGCGATCACCACGATCGCCGGCAGTACGAGCAGCAGTAGCACGATCAGCACGAGGCGCAGCGCCAGGTCGTCCACGAGCGACCAGATCAGGATCACCGACGCCAGCGTGAGCAGCACGATCCCGGCCCGTTCGGCGCGGCTGTGCCGGGCCAGCCGGCCGGCGCTGCGCCGACGCCACTGCGGGGTGAGCCGTCGTACCAGCCTGCGGCGATGCTCCCGACGGGCCACCCGGCGCCGGCGGACGGCGCGTTCCCGGGCCAGCTCCGCCTCGCGCACCGCTCTGCGGCGGGCACGTTCCTTGCTCACGCCGCGCCCCGCCCGGTCGCGGCGGGCGACTGCCCGACCGCGCTCACAGCGTGGCCAGCCAGTTGCGCAGCAGCCGGGCGCCGGTGTCGGCCGACTTCTCCGGGTGGAACTGCGCGGCGGAGAGCGCCCCCCGCTCGACGGCCGCCACGAAGTCGGCGCCGTGCCGGGCGGTGGTGACCGTGGCTCCGGCGGCGGCCAGCGCCGCCGGCTCGGCGACCCCGTAGGAGTGGACGAAGTAGAACCGGCTCTCCGGCGGCAGGCCGGCGAAGAGCACCGACGACCCAGGGGCGTCGACCGTGTTCCAGCCCATGTGCGGCAGCCGGGTCGCCGGGAGGCGGGTGACCCCGCCGGGCAGCAGCCCGAGCCCCTTGCTGACCACGCCGTGCTCCTCACCGTGCTCGAAGAGCACCTGCATCCCGACGCAGATGCCGAGCACCGGGCGGCCGGCGGCCACCCGGTCGGCGATGACCGGGCCGGCCCCGAGCGCCTCGATCCCGGCCATGCACGCCGCGAAGGCGCCCACGCCCGGCACCACCAACCCCGCCGCGGTCGAGGCGGCCGAGAGGTCGTCGGTCACCCGTACCGTCGCCCCGGCGGCGGCCAGCGCGCGTTCGGCGGAGCGCAGGTTGCCCGACCCGTAGTCGAGCACCACCACGTCCGGGCCGCTCACGTCCCGGCCGCCGGCAGCAACCAGAGCACCCCGCCCGCGGTGGCGAGCACCGCGAGCACGGCGGTCAGCAGCACCGCGCGCCGCGGCGCGCCCTGCCGGTGCAGCGACCAGACGCCGCCCACCAGCACACCGGCCAGCACCAGCAGCAGGATCGGCAGGACCGCGCTCACCGCCGCCTCCCGTCCGTACGCCGAACCGCCGCGTTCCGCACAGTCATCAGAGCGCCCCCTTCGTGCTCGGTACCGTCCCGGCCGACCGCGGGTCGATCGCGGTCGCCTCCCGCAACGCCCGCGCCACCGCCTTGAACTGTGCCTCCACCACGTGGTGCGCGTCCGGGTGGCCACCGGGTCGGGCCGCCCGCAGCACGTCCACGTGCAGGGTGATCCGCGCCGCCTGGCCGAAGGACTCCCAGATGTGCCGGGTCATGCTGGTCGGGTAGACCGGGCCGATGTACGGCGCGAGCGGCGGCTCGTCGTGCAGCACGTACGGTCGGCCGGAGAGGTCCACCGCGGCCCGGACCAGCACCTCGTCCATCGGCACGGTGGCCGAGCCGTAGCGCCGGATGCCGGCCTTCTCCCCGAGCGCCCGGTCCAGCGCCGCGCCGAGCGCGAGCGCGGTGTCCTCCATGGTGTGGTGCGCGTCGATCTCGAGGTCGCCGACCGTGTGCACGGTCAGGTCGAAACCGCCGTGCCGGGCGATCTGGTTGAGCATGTGGTCGTAGAAGCCGACGCCGGTCTCGATGTCGGCCTTGCCCGTGCCGTCGAGCTCGATCTCGACGAGGACCTTGGTCTCCTTGGTTATCCGCTCGACCCGTGCGGTGCGGCTCATTGCTCGCCTCTCGATCGCGGGGCTGGCGCGCCCACTACAGCTTGTCCATGGCGGTGAGGAAGGCGTCGGTCTCGGCGGGGGTGCCGGCGGTGACCCGCAGCCACCCGGGCAGGCCCACGTCGCGGACCAGCACACCCTGGTCGAGCAACGTCCGCCAGGCCGCCGCCTGGTCGCCGTCGACGGCGAAGAGCACGAAGTTGGCGTCGCTGTCGGCCACCCGCACACCGCGGGAGCGCAGCACGGTGACGATCCGGTCGCGCTGCTCCTTGATGGCCGCCACCGTGGCGAGCAGGGCGTCGCGGTGGGCCAGCGCCGCGCGGGCCGCCGCCTGGGTGAGCGCCGAGAGGTGGTACGGCAGTCGGACCAGCTGCACCGCCTGCACCACCGCCGGGTCGGCGGCGAGGTAGCCCAGCCGGCCGCCGGCGAACCCGAACGCCTTGCTCATCGTTCGGGTCACCACCAGCCGGGGGTGGTCGGGCAGCAGCGCGAGGGCGCTCACCGTGCCGGGGCGGGCGAACTCGGCGTACGCCTCGTCGACGATGACCATCCCGGGCGCCGCGTCGAGCACGGCGGTGACCACCTTCGGGTCCAGCGCGGTCCCCGTGGGGTTGTTCGGCGAGCAGAGGAAGACGACGTCCGGGGCGTGCTCGCGGACCTGCGCCACCGCCTCCTCGGCGGTCAGTCCGAAGTCCGCGCCGCGCCGCCCGGGCACCCACCGGGTGCCGGTGCCGAGCGCGAGCAGCGGATGCATCGAGTACGCCGGGACGAAGCCGAGCGCGCTGCGCCCCGGCCCGCCGAACGCCTGGAGCAGCTGCTGCTGGATCTCGTTGGAGCCGTTGGCCGCCCAGACCTGCTCGACGGTGAGCCCGTGCCCCAGGTAGCCGGCGAGGTCGGCGCGGAGGGCCACCGCGTCCCGGTCCGGGTAGCGGTTGAGGTCGCGCAGCTCGGCGGCGAGCGCCTTGCCGATCGCCTCGACCACCGGCTCCGGCACCGGGTAGGAGTTCTCGTTGGTGTTCAGCCGCACGGGCACGTCCAGCTGCGGCGCGCCGTACGGCGTCCGCCCCCGCAGGTCGTCGCGGATCGGCAGGTCGTCGAGGGTGGTCACGACACCGCCCTGCCGCGCCGTACGTCGACAGGCGTCCGGCCGGCCGGCCGGGCCGTCACGACAGCGCCTCGGGGAACCGGGCCCGGACCGCCTGGCCGTGCGCCGGCAGGTCCTCCACGGTGGCCAGGGTGACCACGTGCGGGGCGACCTCGCGCAGCGCGTCCTGCGAGTACTCGACCAGGTGGATACCGCGCAGGAAGGACTGCACCGACAGGCCGGAGGAGTGCCGGGCGCAGCCACCGGTGGGCAGCACGTGGTTGGAGCCGGCGCAGTAGTCGCCGAGCGACACCGGCGACCAGGCGCCCACGAAGATCGCGCCGGCGTTGCGGACGCGCAGCGCCCACTCGCGGGCGTCCCGCGTCTGGATCTCCAGGTGCTCGGCCGCGTACGCGTCGACGACCCGCAGCCCGGCGTCGAGGTCGTCGACGAGCACCACGCCGCTCTGGTCGCCGGTCAGCGCGGTGCTGACCCGCTCCGCGTGCTTGGTCGCGGGCACCTGGCGGGCCAGTTCCCGCTCGACCGCTTCGAGCAGCTCGACCGAGGGCGTGACCAGGACGCTGGCGGCGAGCGGGTCGTGCTCGGCCTGGCTGATCAGGTCGGCGGCCACGTGCGCCGGGTCGGCGCTCTCGTCGGCCAGGATGGCGATCTCGGTGGGACCCGCCTCGGCGTCGATGCCGACCACGCCGCGCAGCAGCCGCTTGGCGGCGGTGACCCAGATGTTGCCCGGGCCGGTGATCATGTCGACCGGCTCGCAGTGCGCGCCGCCCTCGGCGTCCACGCTCGCCCCGTACGCGAGCATCGCGACCGCCTGGGCGCCGCCGACCGCGTAGACCTCGTCGACGCCGAGCAGCGCGCACGCGGCGAGCACCCGTGAATCGGGCAGGCCGCCGTTCTCCTTCTGCGGCGGGCTCACCACCACCAGCGAGCGGACCCCGGCCTCCTGAGCGGGCACCACGTTCATGACGACCGTCGACGGGTACATCGCGAGGCCGCCGGGGACGTAGAGACCGACCCGCTCGACCGGCACCCAGCGCTCGGTCACCGTGCCGCCGGGCACCACCTGGGTGGTGTGGTCGGTACGCCGCTGTTCGGCGTGCACCCGACGGGCCCGGCTGATCGACTCCAGCAGCGCGGCGCGTACCTCCGGGTCGAGGGTGCCCTCCGCGGCGGCGATCGCCTCGGCGGGCACGCGCAGCACGTCGGGGCAGATCCCGTCGAATCGCTCGCTCGCCTCGCGGATCGCCGCGTAGCCATGCTCCCGGACCGCCTCCACGACCGGCCGGATCCGCTCGACGGCGACCGAGACGTCGAGTTGGGCACGGGGCAGGAGGCGGCGCGGGTCGCGGCCGCCACCGCGCAGGTCGATCCGTTTCAACACCCTTGCGAGTCTAGGCGGCCGGTCAGCGGGCCGACCCGCACCGCCCGTACGGCGGGACGGTGAGCCGGGACACGCCGCCGCCGGCGGATCGGGCTAGGCTCGACGGCGTGACTGCGCGGTTGCCGGTGTTCCCGCTCGGAACGGTGCTCTTCCCCGGTCTGGTCCTCCCCCTGCACATCTTCGAGGAGCGTTACCGCGCCCTGATCCGGGATCTGGTGCAGCTGCCCGAGGGCGCTGCGCGCGAGTTCGGCGTGGTGGCGATCCAGGCGGGCTGGGAGGTCGCGCCGACGGCGCCCGACGGCCGGCCGGTGCCCGGCGGTGGGGAGGTCACCCTGCACGAGGTGGGCTGCACCGCCGAGTTGCGACAGGTCACCGAGCTGCCCGACGGCGGCTTCGACATCGTCACGGTCGGCCGGCGGCGGTTCCGGATCGCCGAGGTGGACCGGAGCGCCGCCTACCTGACCGCCGAGGTGGAGTGGCTGCCCGAGCCCGGCGGCGCCGACGAGGCCGCCGAGCTGCTCGCCGCCCGGGTGATCTCGGTCTTCCGGCAGTACCTCGGCTTGATCAGGCCCGAGCAGCAGGAGATCTCCGAGCAGCTCCCGGAGGACCCGACGGTCCTGTCCCACCTGGTCGCCGCCACGGCCGCGCTCACCGTCGAGGACCGGCAGCGGCTGCTCGCCATCGACGACACCACCACCCGGCTCCGCACCGAGCTGCGGCTGCTCAACCGCGAGGCGGCTCTGCTGCGCCAGGTGCGGGCGGTTCCGGTGCCGCTGGAGGAGCTGGCGTCCCCGCCGACGCCCAACTGAGCCCGGCCGGGTCCGGTTCGGGTTCGGGGCGCAGCGACGGCCAGCGGGACCAGCCGGCGAGCAGGGTGTACATGACGGCCGCGCCGAAGGCGGGCAGCAGCAGGTTGCCGTGCGGCACCGGCAGCACGCCGTACAGCCACTCGATCCCTCCGGCCCGCAGGTCGGCCGGTTTGGTGAAGGCCTGCCCCTCGGGTGCGGTGGCGAGCAGCCGGTCGAACTCGGCCAGCCCGACGTGCCGCCCCACCTGCCACGCCACCACCGCCGCGGCGAAGGCGCCGAGCACCGCGCTGACCAGCCCGACCGGGCCACGCCGCCGGCGCAGCACGAACCAGACCGCCACGCCGGCGAGCACCCCGAACCCGAGACCGAGCAGGCTGAACCAGCTGTCCGCCGCGATCGGCTGCTCCGGCTGCGGGTCGGCGTAGACGGCGCCCAGCGTGGCCTTGATCACCGGGGTGCCCGGGGCGACGGCCGCCCAGAGCAGGCCGAGGGGCGCGCCGAGCACCGCCAGCGCCAGCCCTACGCCGACGGCGCCGGCCCAGGCGCGCCGGGGCGCCGGGTCGGGCTCCGGGAGCGCGGCGGCCGGTCGGGGCGGCTCGGCCGCCGTCGTCGGCGCCGTCTCCCCGGTCTCCGGCCCCGGGTCGATCGGGTCAGTCCCAGGCGGCGCCGGCACGCGGGCCGGCGTCGCACCGCCAGCGGCGGGCGTGCGGGGATCCGACCCGGACCGGGCCGCGTCGGTGGCGTACGGCTGCGCGCCGCCGGCGGTTCCGCCGGAGCGCGGGTCGGCCTCGGCCGAGGTGGCCGGCTCGGGCTCGCCGGGGTGGACGACGGGACGGTCGGGGTCGGGGGTGTCCGGACTCACCCGATGATCCTCTCAGGCGGACGAACGGGCGGGGGTGCCGGTGGCGGCAGACTCCCTCACCGGGCGAACGGCTCCAGCATGACCGAGGCCGCCCGCAACCAGGCCTGCCGGGTCTCCGGCTGGAGCTGGGCGTACTCGATCGAGGAGCCGGTCTCCAGCGCCGGGTCGTACGGCACCACCGCCACCGCGCGGGTACGGCTGGCGAAGTGCCGCTCCAGGTCGTCCTGCAGTGGCGAACGACCCGGGGTCGGGCAGGAGATGAGGGTGACCGCGTTCTCGGCCAGCTCGCCCATGCCCACCTCGTGCAGCAGGTCGAGCATCCAGTCCGCGCTGAACGCGGCGTCCTCGCGCGGCACGGTGGTGACCACGAGCTGGTCGGCGGCCTGCATCACGGTACGCCAGTTGGGGCTCTCCACGTTGTTGCCGGTGTCCACACAGACCACCTCGTGGGTGCGCCGCAGCAGCTCCAGCACCCGCTTCACGGTGAACTGGTCGAGCCGCTGGGCGAAGCGCGGGCTCTCCTCCCCGGCCAGCACGTCGTACGAGCCGTCGGAGGCGTGCCGCAGGTAGTCGTCGAGGCGTTCGAGCAGCGTGTCCCCTTCGAGGATCTCGATCTGCGCGAGCTCGGTGATCAGGTGCCGGATGGTCCGGGCGTGGCGGGCGCTGCCGGCCCGCAGTCCCAGCGTGCCGCGCAGCTCGTTGTCGTCCCAGGCCAGTACGCCCCGACCCCGGACGCTGCCGATGGTCGCCGCGCCGAGCACGGTGGCCGTCGTCTTGTGCACCCCGCCCTTGGGGTTGGCGAAGGCGAGTACGCGTGGCGACCCGAGTTCCCGGCGCAGCACCCCCCGGGCCCGCTCCACCTCCGGGTCGGGCGTCGGCGGGCGCCGCTCGGCCCGCGCCGGGTAGCCCCGCTCGGTGGCGGGCGGCGGCGCGATCGCCGGGGGCGCGGGCGGCGGGGTGGGGGCCGGGGCCGGCGGGGTGGCGTAGCCCACCTCCGGGCGGTAGCCGTTCTCCAGCAGGGCGTAGCGGGACTCCGCCGGTGGCTGCTCGGGCCGGTAGCCGTTGTCCAGCAGCGAGTAGCGCGACTCGGGTGGCTCCGGCCGGCGCTGCTCCGGCACCCGGCGCGCCGGCTCGCCCGGGTAACCCGGGTCGGGCCGGTACGTCGGCTCCGCCCGGTGCCCCGGCTCGCCCGGATAACCCGGGTCGGGCCGGTACGCCGGCTCCGCCCGGTGCGACGGGTCGACCCGGTAGGTCGCCTCCGCCCGATAACTCGGATCCGCGCCGTAGGGCCGCTCGCCGGGCTGACCGGCCGCTGCCCGCCCGGCGTAGCCGTTGGGGGCGGCCCGGCGCGGCAACGGCTCCGGCGGGGCGAACGACTCGGGTGGCGCGAACGACTCGGGTGGCACGAGCGGTCTGGGTGGTGGCAGGGGATCCTCGACGCGCCGGTCGGGCTCGGGCTGCTCGGCCCCCCTGCCGGCGTGACGGGCGCGGTCGAGCAGCGCTCGCCATCGCGGCGCTGGTTCGGCCGGCCGGCCCCAGCCGGTCTCGCTGCCCTCCACGGCTCGCCCTCCCCAGCGCGATCGTCCTTCGCCTGACAGGCTACGAAGGAAACCCTATGCGGGCCACACCGCCCCGCGCACCTCCGGCGGCATGATCATGATTGTGTCGGCTGCACCGGGCGTCCACCGGAGGCATCGGGCGAGGTGGTGACGGTCGGCGGCGGAGCTGAAGGCGTTTCCTGCTCCGGCGTGGGTGACGACTCCGTGACGGTCGGCGCTGGTTCCGACGATTCGACCGCCGTCGGGCTGGGCGACGCCGTGGGCGAACTCGCGGAGGGCGACGGGGTCGCCTCGGGCAGCGCCGCATCGGCGGGGGGCCGGACCACGTCGCGCTGTTCGGGCAGCGGCGGGGTGAAGACCGTCCGGTCGAGCCGGTGCACCTCGGGCGCCGGATCCACCGCCCGCACGGCGCGCCGCGACGCCACGGCACGCAGCGTCGCCGGTTGCGCCCGGACGACCGCCGCGTACACGCAGGCGCACCCGGCGCGGTACGCGGCGGCCTCGGCGTCGGCCACCTCCGCACCGCTGGCGTACAGCTGGCGCAGCTCGGCATCGCCGGTCGTCGCGGCGACGCGGGCCCGGTAGTCGGCGGCTTCCCGGTCCTTGCGGGCAGCCACCTCGGCCATCGCGGCGATCACGTCCTCGGGGACGCGCTGCGCCGGTATCCGGACGATCTCGGTCTGCCGGCCGGGCAGCGGCACCCGCCCGAAGACCGCGGCGACCGACACGTCGCCGAGCACCGCGTCCAGGCCCTGCGGCGCCAGGTAGCTGTCCAGCGAGACCAGCGCGTACGTGCCGTCGGCGGGGGTCGCGGCGGGCTCCGCCAGCGTGGCCAGATCGGCGGCCGCGGCCCGTAGGTAGCCCGGCACCGAGTCCCCGTCGACCACTCCGACCCGGGTCACCTCGCCGACGGTCGGATCCCCGACCGGGCGGTCGTCGGCGGCCCAGACGGCGGTGAGCAGCACCGCCGTCACCGAGAGCAGTGCCGTGCCGGCGAGCACCCGCGACCGGGCGGAGGTCTCGCCGAGCCGCGCCACCGCCTGGCTCAGCAGCGGCAGGAGCCTCTGGTCGATCTGGCGCAGCAGGTCGCCGGCACGCACGGGCGGGTTCCCCTCGTTGGTCGGTGTCGGACGGACCGCTCGCTCAGAGATCGTCGGGAAACCCGGGGGCGGGCGAGGCGGAGTCCGGGCGACGATCCGGCATGGCCGAGATCGGTCCGGATACCGGTGTCGTATCCGGACCGATCTCCAACGCCGCCGGTCGTCGGCTGGGCCCGCCGCAGCCGCCGCAGGGTTCCGACAGTCTCTCAGTCGCGCAGGATCCGGAGCGCGCGTTCCAGGTCGTCAGGGTAGTCGCTGACGAAGCGGACCTGCTCCCCCGTTCGGGGGTGCAGGAAGCTCAGTTCGCGGGCGTGCAGCCACTGCCGGTCGAGCCGCAGCCGGGCCGAGAGGGTGGGGTCGGCGCCGTAGGTGAGATCGCCCACGCAGGGGTGGCGCAGGGTGGAGAGGTGCACCCGGATCTGGTGGGTACGACCGGTCTCCAGCCGGACGTCGAGCAGGCTGGCCGCCGGGAACGCCTCCAGGGTGTCGTAGTGGGTGATGCTCGGCTTGCCGCCCGAGACCACCGCCCACCGGTAGTCGTGGGTGGGGTGCCGGTCGATCGGGGCGTCGACGGTGCCGCGCAGCGGGTCCAGGTGTCCCTGCACCACGGCGTGGTAGCGCTTCTCCACGTCGCGGTACTTGAACGCCCGCTTCAACGCGCTGTAGGCGTGCTCGCTCTTGGCCACCACCATGACCCCGGTGGTGCCCACGTCCAGCCGGTGCACCACGCCCTGCCGCTCGGCCGCGCCGCTGGTGGAGATGCGGTGGCCGATGGCGGCCAGCGCGCCGATCACGGTGGGGCCGGTCCAGCCGGGGCTCGGGTGGGCGGCGACGCCCACCGGCTTGTCCACCACCACGATGTCGTCGTCGGCGTAGACGACCCGCAGGCCGGGCACCGCCTGGGGCACCACGGTCGGCGGCGCGGGCGGGGCGGGCAGGGTCACCTCCAGCCACGAGCCGGCCTTGACCTTGTGCGAGTTGGGACGGGCCGCGCCGTCGACGAGCGCGTCCCCGGCGTCCACCAGCGCCGCCGCGGCGGTGCGGGACAGGCCGAAGAGCCGCGAGACCGCCTGGTCCAGCCGCATGCCGTCGAGGCCGTCCGGCACGGGGAGCGACCGCTGCCCGCCTCCGCCGGCGAATGCCGAGGTCATGCGCGCTCCCGCTGCTCGGTGACGGTCGCCGGGTCCGCCGCCGGGCGGCCGTCCCGGCCGACCCGGCCGCCGTCGCGCTGGCGTCCGGTGAGCTCCAGCAGCACGGCGAGGATGACGCCGCAGACCAACGAGCTGTCGGCCAGGTTGAACACGGGGAAGTACTCGCCGAACGGACCGAAGACACTGATCATGTCGACCACGTGGCCGACGAAGTGCCCGGGGGCGCGGAAGATCCGGTCCATGAGGTTGCCGAGCGCCCCGCCCAGCACGAGCCCCAGTGAGATCGCCCAGGGGACGGAGCGCAGCCGCAGCGCCATCCAGACGATCCAGCCGATCACCGCGATGGTGATCAGCGGGAAGACCCAGGTGTGGTCGGAGCCGATGCTCCACGCGGCGCCGCTGTTGCGGATCAGGTTGAGGTAGATGAGCCCGCCGAGCAGCCGCAGCGGCTCCCGGTCGGTGAGGTGGACCAGCGCCAGGTGCTTGGTGAGCAGGTCCAGCAGCAGGGCTGCCAGCCCTGTGCCGGCAAGGATGGCGACGGCTCCCGGCCGGGCCCTCCGGCGGACCGGTTCGTCACTGCCGGTTCCGGCGGACGGTGCTTCGCTCATCTGCTCCCCATCGACTCGGCGGTGATCGCTCACCGTCTTCTTCGCCGCCGGGGAGCGGACCTCAGCGCCGCTCCTCCAGCTGCTTGCAGGTCACGCAGAGGGTGGCCGACGGGAAGGCGGCGAGCCGCTCCACCGGGATCGGGTTGCCGCACCGCTCGCACCAGCCGTAGCTGCCCTTGTCGAGCCGCTCCAGCGCCCGTTCGACCTGCGTGATCCGTTCCAGGATGCTGTTGGCGAGGGAGATCTCCTGCTCCCGCTCGAACGTCTTGGTCCCGGTGTCGGCCTGGTCGTCCCCGGCCGAGTCGGTCAGCCGATCGCGCTGCAGCTCGGTGATCTCGCTCAGCGTCTGATCGTACTCGGCGCGCAGCTCGTCCCGCCGCGCCGCCAGAGCGGCCCGGATCTTCTCGGTCTCCGCGGCACTGCGGGCGGGCTTCGCCGGCGCCTTGCGTCCGGCGGTCCTGGTCTCGGCTGGCTTCGCCATGGGTCGCTCCCTAGGCCGCGGAACCGCGGCGATCCGCGGAACCTGGACAGGGGGTACCGATCCGGCGACCCCCAGGTACGAAAAGGGGCGCGCGGCTACGACCGCCGCGCACTCCAGAGGTTGGCAAGAATACGGAACGTACAGGCGTCCGACAACGTGCCGCACCGACGCACCACTATTCAGCCCCAAGCCCCACCTAACTGGGGCAAAAGGAACGCTAGCAGATCAATCGTCGCGGTCGTCGCCGTACTCGCCAAACCACCGGGCCAGCCGACCCCGCCGACTGACCGCCCGCAGCCGCCGCTCCGCCTCGTCCCGCGCGCCCGCCGTAGCGACGATCAACAAGCTGTCGCCGGCCTTGAGCCGGGTGTCCTGGCGCGGCACGAAACCCACCCCGTCCCGCAGCACCAGCGTCACCGACGCCCCCTGCGGCAGCCGCAGCTCGTCGATGTGCACCCCGGCCAGGCGGGACCCCTCCGGCACCTCCAGCTGCAGCAGATCGGCCCGCATCCGTTCCAGCGGCGCCGTCTCGACGTGCACCTCCGCGGCCTCGGCCGGCGCGGTCACGCCGAGGCGGCGGGCCACCGGCGCCAACGTGGTGGTCTGCAGCACCGTGAAGATCACCACCAGCACGAAGACGGCGTCGAAGAGCCGGTCCGCGCCGGGCACCCGCTCGGAGAGCGGAATGGTGGCCAGCACGATCGGCACCGCGCCGCGCAGCCCGGCCCAGGAGAGGAAGGCCTGCTCGCGCAGACCGACCCGGAACGGCAGCGCGGAGACCACCACCGACAGCGGCCGGGCCGCCAGCACCAGGGCCAGCCCGGTCACCACCGCAGGAAGCACCGCCGCGTCCAGCCGGCCCGGCGACGCCAGCAGACCCAGCAGCACGAAGAGACCGATCTGGGCCAGCCAGGCCAGCCCGTCGGCGAAGCCGAGGATGGCCTGCCGGTGCGGCAGGCGGGCGTTGCCGAGCAGCACCCCGGCCACGTAGACGGCGAGGAAACCGGAGGCGTGCAGCACCGCCCCGGCCGCGTACGCCAGCACGGTGAAGCCCACCACCGCGATCGGGTACAGCCCCGCCGACGGCAGCGCCGCCCGGCGCAGCGTCCACCGCCCGGCGAGCCCGGCCCCGACACCGACCGCCGCGCCGACGATCAGCTCGTAACCCACCAGGCCGACCTCGTACCACCACGGATGCCCGGCGCTCTCCACCGAGAGCAGCACCACGAGCAGCACCACCGGTGCGTCGTTCATGCCGGACTCGGCCTCCAGCGAGGCCACCAGCCGGGGCGGCAGGCGCAGCCGGCGCAGGGTCGCGAACACCGCCGCCGCGTCGGTGGAGGAGAGCACCGCGCCGTAGAGCAGCGCCAGCCGCCACTCGAGCCCGAGCAGGAAGTGGACGGCGACCCCGACCACCACGATGCTGACGATCACCCCGACCGTCGCCAACACGGCGGAGAGCCCGAGCACCGGGCGGAGCGTGCTCCAGCGCGCGGTGAGCCCGCCCTCCGCGATGATCACGATGAGCGCGCAGAAGCCGAGGGTACGGGTGAGCGTGGCGTCCTCGAACTGGATGCCCAGCCCGGCCTCACCGATCGCGACGCCCAGCGCCAGGTAGACCAGGAGGCTCGGCACGCCGAGACGGCTGGAGAGCCGTACCGCGCCGACCGCGATCAGCAGCACGGCGGCGCCGACGAGCAGCGCGAGGTCCAGCCCGGGCGTCACGATCGCCCAGCCCGGCAGCTCCTCACTCGCCGGATCCGTCGCGCAGCCGGCGCAGCAGTTCGGGCAGCGCCGGGCCGGGCCGTTCGATGAGGAAGAGCTTGTCGCGGCTGGCCGCGCCGGCGCGCAGCGAAACCGCCGAGGGGCGGACGTCGAGCGCCCCGGCGAGTGCCCGGCGGGCGGCCTCGGTGGCCCGGCCGTCGACCGCCGGCGCGTTCACGGCGATGACCAGTGCGGGCCCGTGCGGGCCGTCGAACCGGCCGCCGACCCGCGACCGGGCGGCGCCGGGCTTGACCCGGACGGCCACGGTGAGCCTGTCGGGCGCGGGCACCGGCATCCTCGCTCAGCTCGGCCGGATGTCGGCGAGCAACGCGGTGGCCGGCGTGCATCGGGCGCACGGGGTGAAGCCGAGCTCGACCGCCTCCGCCGCCGGCAGCGGCTCGTGCGCCCGTTCGACCAGATGGGCGCAGTCGGCCAGGTGGTAGCGGGGACGGCCGTCGACCACGTGGACCTCGTCGAAGAGCCGGGCCACCCGCGACGCCTCGGCGGGCGTCACGGGCTGGGCTCCGGGTTCGTCGTCGTACGCCCCCGCGGGGCCGGTGGCCGGCGGGGGCGACTCGTCGTCGGCGGGCGGGACGGGCGTTTGCCGCCACCCGTCGCCGCTGCCGACTGTCGAGGGAACATGCTGGACCGGGATCTCCGGCTCGACCGGCGCCGGACCGTACGCCACGTCCGGGGCTACCGGTTCGGCCGGCCGGGTCTCGTCCGGCTTCCGCCGGTCGTCCCGGACCGGATCCGCCGTCGCCCGGGTGACGGCGGCCTGGCGGGCACCCACCACCAACGCGACGGCGGCCAGCAGACTGGCCGCGATCGAGATGATCAACATCGGGCTGGAGCCGCCGGCGAGACCCGCCACCAGCAGCGCCACAGCGACGAGGATGAGCACAAGGCTTGCGACTATCACGGGCTCACCCCCGCCGCGTCGTACGGTCCAGGTGGTCGGCGACCGTCACGCTGACGGCCGCCGACCGAAGATCAGCGACCGGCCTCGAGAGCGCCGGAGCGACCGCCACCGTAGGAGCTGGCGAGACCAGCGGTGGCCAGCCCGTTACCGCCCGCGACGCGACCGCTCTCGGAGCGGGTCATCTCGGCCTCCAGGCCCTGACCGCGGCCGTCGAGGTCGCGCAGCTGGCTCTCCAGGTAGGCCTTGAGGCGGGTGCGGTACTCGCGCTCGAACTGCTTGAGCTCCTCGATGTGCTTCTGCAGCGCGGTGCGCTTGGCGTCCAGGCCGCCCATGGCCTCCTGGTGCCGCTGGCGGGCGTCCCGCTCGAGCGCGTCGGCCTTCGCCCGCGCCTCTCGGGTCACCTCCTCGGCCTTCGACCGAGCCTCGGCGAGGACCTGGTCGGCCTCGCGCTGGGCGGCGGTGACGTGGTCGTCAGCCGTCCGCTGGGCCATCATCAGCACCCGCAGGGCCTGCTGCTCACCGTCACCGACGGCGGCGGCAGCGGCAACGCCGCCGGCGGCCCGCACCTGCTCCAGCTCGGCCTGCATCGCACGGGCGGCCTGGTCGGCCGCGGCCTTGTCGCGCTGCACCCGGTCGAGCTGGGCCTTGACGTCGTTGAGCTCCGCCGCGAGGCGGGCGTCACCGCCGGGGCCGGCGGGGGCGCCGCCACGGCCGCCGCGCTCCACCTGGGCGCGCAGCTCGTTGTTCTCCTCGATGAGACGGGCGAGTTCGCGCTCGACCTCGTCCAGGAAGGCGTCGACCTCCTCCTCGTCATACCCCCGCTTGCCGATCGGCGGCTTTTTGAAGGCGACGTTGTGAACGTCGGCCGGGGTCAGCGGCATCGAAACTCCTCGGGTCAGTTGCGGCCGCGAAAGCGCGTCGGTCATCAGGCGGTTGCCAAGATCGACGGCCTCAACACGAACTCCATCAGCACGAACAGGATAACCAGGAGCACAAGGGAGGCCAGGTCGATGCTCACGGTACCAATTCGAAGCGGAGGGATCACACGCCTCAACGCGCTGAGAGGGGGATCAGTGACGCTCCACACGGATTCCAGTCCCGCCGATGCGCCGCGACCCGGTTGCCAACGACGTCCGTACTGCAGCACCGCGCTCAGGACGAACCGGGACAGGAGAAGCAACAGGAAGACATAGAGGACCAGGTACAGAACCTGGAGCAGGATCGACAACACGGCAGGCGACGTCCCTCGGGTCGGGCGGGGTCAACTCAGGCTGAAAAACCCGCCCTCAGCGATCTTGGCCTTGTCCTCCGCGGTGACCTGGACGTTGGCCGGTGAGAGCAGGAACACCCGATTGGTCACGCGCTCGATCGTACCGCGCAGCCCGAACGCCAACCCGGCGGCGAAGTCCACCAGACGGCGGGCGTCCGCCTCGTCCATCTCGGTGAGGTTGATGATCACTGGTACCCCGTCGCGGAAATGCTCGCCGATGGTGCGCGCCTCGCGGTAGGTGGTCGGGTGCAGGGTGGTGATCTGGTAACGCTGCTCCTCGTCGGCGGCGACCGTCCGCTCCCGCGGCGCGGTCTGCGGGGCGAGGGCGAGGTTGTCGCGGGTGTGGTAGGTCAGCGCGCCGGAGGTCTCCCCCGTCGACCGGGTGATCGACCGGACGCTGGACCGCTCGGGGCGCTCCGGGCGCTCCGACTCGGTCCGCTCGGCCTCCGTGGCACGACCACTCGTCCGCTCCGTGAGGCGGCCACGCTCCCCCAGCCGCGGGCGCGGTGCCGGCGGCTCCTCGGCCTCGTCCTCCTCGTCGGCGAACTCCTCCGCGTACCGGCTCTGCCGGTAGCGCGAGTCACGGTAGCCACCCTTGTCGTAGCCACCGTCGTCGTAGGCCCGCTCGTCGTCCTCTTCGACCAGACCGAGCCAGACCCCCGCCTTGCGCAGTGCACCCATCCCGCGCCCTTCCATCCGCCGTGCGGCACGCGCCCCCGTGCCGTGTCGCTGTCGCGAGTGGACCTACCTCTGCCCACCGGACCGGAACGGCAATCCACTGGCACGCGATTCGCGTCGTGTGCCACGACCCCCGACGACGGGATGCCGCTCCTGAAACAACACCGATGTAATTTGCTTCTTTCGCGGTCAGGCTACCGCAGCGTGGGGCGCATTCCGAGCAACGCGCTACCGACGCGGACATGTGTCGCGCCGTATCTGATCGCGATTTCCAGGTCGCCACTCATACCGGCCGACAGCGCCGTCGCCTCCGGGTGGAGCGTCCGCATCCACTCGGCCACCTCGGCCAGCCGGGCGAAGGCCCGCTCCGGCTCCCAGCCCAGCGGCGCCACGGCCATCAGCCCCGCCAGCCGCAGCGCCGGCGCCGCCGCGATCGCCTCGGCGACCGCGCCCAGCCCGACGTCCGGATCGGCCGAGTCCGGCAGCGCGCCACCGCGTGCCGAGTCGCCGTCGATGCTCACCTGCACCAGCGCGGTCAACGGCCGGTCCCGACCGGCCGCCGCGACGTCCAGCGCCCGGGCCAGCCGGACACTGTCCACCGAGTGCACCGCGTCGGCGTAGCCGACCACCGAACGGGCCTTGTTGCGTTGCAGCCGTCCGACGAAGTGCCAGCGCGGCGTCACCCCGGCCGCCGCGACCTCGGCGGCCTTGGCGGCGGCCTCCTGGTCCCGGTTCTCCCCGACGTCGGTCACGCCGAGTTCGGCCAGCGCCAGCACGTCGACGGCCGGGTAGGTCTTCGTCACCGCGATCATGGTGACCTCGGCGCGGTCCCGTCCGGCGGCCGCGCAGGCGTCCGCGATCCGGGAGCGTACCCCGGCGAGCGCGGCCGCCAGTTCGGCACGGCGGTCGGGCCGCACCCTGGTCGAGCTGTCGGTCATCGGTGGCGCTCAGGATCCGTTCTTGAGAAAGTCGGGCACGTCGACGTCGTCGAAGAGTACGCGGCGCGGCGACTGCTGCGGCGCCGGCACGGTCGGCGACGCCGCCACCGGCGGGTTCTGCGGTGCCGGCTGGTTCTGGTTGGTCTTCCGCCCCGGCTCGGCCGCCTTGTACGCGGGCGCCCCACCGTCGAAGCCCGCCGCGATGACGGTCACCCGCACCTCGTCGCCGAGCGCGTCGTCGATGACCGCGCCGAAGATGATGTTCGCGTCCGGGTGGGCCGCGTCGGTGACCAGCTGCGCCGCGTCGTTGATCTCGAACAGACCGAGGTCGGAGCCACCGGCGATGGAGAGCAGCACCCCGCGGGCGCCGTCCATGCTCTGCTCGAGCAGCGGGCTGGAGATCGCCGCCTCGGCCGCCTCCACCGCGCGGTTCTCGCCCCGGGCGCTGCCGATGCCCATCAGCGCGCTGCCCGCGCCGCTCATCACGCTCTTCACGTCGGCGAAGTCGAGGTTGATCAGACCCGGCGTGGTGATCAGGTCGGTGATGCCCTGGACACCGGAGAGCAGCACCTGGTCGGCGGTGCGGAACGCGTCCATCATGCTGATGTTGCGGTCGCCGAGGGCGAGCAGCCGGTCGTTCGGGATGACGATCAGCGTGTCGCACTGGTTGCGCAGCTCGTCGATCCCGGCCTCGGCCTGCACCTGCCGGCGCTTGCCCTCGAACGAGAACGGCCGGGTCACCACGCCGATGGTGAGCGCGCCGAGCTTGCGGGCGATGTTCGCCACCACGGGCGCGCCGCCGGTGCCGGTGCCACCACCCTCACCGCAGGTCACGAAGACCATGTCGGCGCCCTTGAGCACCTCCTCGATCTCGTCGCGGTGGTCCTCGGCGGCGTTCTTGCCGACGTCCGGGTTGGCGCCCGCGCCGAGCCCACGGGTCAGCTCGCGGCCGACGTCGAGCTTCACGTCGGCGTCGCTCATCAGCAGCGCCTGCGCGTCGGTGTTGATCGCGATGAACTCGACGCCCTTGAGCCCAACCTCGATCATTCGGTTGACGGCGTTCACGCCGCCGCCACCGATGCCGACGACCTTGATGACCGCCAGGTAGTTGTGCGGAGGTGTCATCTGAAGGTCCTTTCCCCCTCGAGATTGGCATGGGCCGACCCACACGGCTTGGCCAGGCCAGCGGTCGACGTCGGCAGTCTCCAACGAGGACAAGGGACGAACCCTCACCCTCTACTAGAGGCTTACAGTTATGTCAACCACTGATCCTCTTCGGGGCAACGTAAGCGTCCTCGCGCCAGGAGCCAAGGACCCGGTCGGCGTGTCGCCGCCGGAGCGGGCCGGGTCACGTCGATCCGACCGGTGCGGGACCGTCGTCACCGGAAGGTGACCACCTCTGGCGCGCTCACGTCGATCGTCCTCGCCCGCTGATCGAGCAGCGCCGTGGCCACCCGCGCCTTCTCCTCGCCCCGGGACGCGTCGCCCCAGATCAGCGTCCGACCACCGGCCAGGCGAAGCTTGATCAGCGCGAGGCTCTCCACTGTGACGTCCACCAGGGAGTCGCGCAGCTCCGGGGTGAGCGCGCCGAGCACCTCCACCGCCGCCCGGGTGCCCGGATCGTCCGCCCCCGGCCGGCTCACCCGCACCAGCGGCAAGCCGTCCGGACGCTCGTCCAGAGTGCGGAACGCGGTGCCGCTGCGGTCGATCACGACGAACCGCTCCCCCTGCGGCACCGCCGCCAACGGGGTGCGCTCCACCACGCGTACGACCAGCGCGCCGGGCCAGTCCCGGGACACCGTCGCCCGCTCCACCGGCGCCAGCGCGCCGATCCGCCCGGCTGTGCCGGCCAGGTCCACCCGGGCCAGCGGGATCCCGTCCGGCACGCCGGCGGCCTCGCGTACCTGCACCGGCGTCACGATCTCGGCACCCTCCACACGCACCTCGCGCACCCCGAACAGGCCGGTGCCGAGGACGACCCAGGTGATCAGTCCGGCCAGCGCGAGCACCGCCGCGGCGACCGCCCAGGGCAGCGCGGCGCGCATCCGGCGCTGCCGGGCCCGGCGCATGAAGCGCCGGGTCGAGGGCGGCACCGCGTCACTGTCCGCCCGGACCAGCTGCCAGCGCCGGACGACGCGCCCGCGCCGCCCGGCCGCCTCCCCGGTGGTCCTCCCCCGGGCCGGCCCGGGGCTCATCCGCCGGCGGGCGTCGCGCCGTCCGGGGTCACGGCGTCACCGGCGGCCTGACCGCCGCCGGCGGCCGGCGCGCCCGGCACCGTGCCCCCGATGGCCATGCTGCCGCCGGACGCACCGCCCGGGGCCCGCGTCGCCGCCCCGGAGGCGTCCTCCGTACGGGCCAGCAGAGCGTCCAGCAGTTGGTCGCCCATGAGCGAGATGGGCGGCGCGCCCATCGTCACCACCACGTCACCGGGGCGGGCCCGCCGGGCCACCTCCACCGGCGCCGCCTCCCAGGAGTCGACGAAGACCTTCCGCTCCGCCGGCAGCGGCACCGCCTCGATCAGCGCGGCCGAGCCCTCACCGGGCTGGCGCAGCTCACCGGGGCCGAAGACCTCCAGCAGCACCAGCTCGTCGGCGATCGCCAGAGACTGGGCGATCTCCTCCTGCAGGTCCCGGGTGCGGTAGAGCCGGTAGGGCTGGAAGACCACGATCAGCCGGCCGTCCCCCGCCACCTCGCGCAGCGTCTGCAGCGCCAGCGTCATCGAGGTGGGGTGGTAGGCGTACTCGTCGTAGACCAGCACGTCGTCGGCGACGCCCTTGCGCTCGAAGCGCCGGCGCACGCCGGGGAACGCCGCCAGCGCGGCCTCCGCCGCCTCCAGCGGCAGCTCCAGCAGGTACGCCGTGAGCACCGCCGAGGCGCTGTTGAGGCCCATGTGCCGCCCCGGCACCGGCAGGCGGAACTCGCCCAACGACCGTCCGTCGATCGCGGCGAGATAGCGCACGCCCTGCGCCGACGAGGCGATCTCGGTCAGTCGCAGGTCCGCGTCGGCCGACTCACCGTACGTGTGCACCCGGCGCCCCTCGGCGCGCAGCGTCTCCGCCAGCCGTCGCCCGCCCGGGTCGTCGGCGCAGGTGATGATGAACCCGTGCGGGTCGGTGAGCCGGGCGAACTCGACGAACGCCGCCTCCAGCGTCGCGTAGTCGCCGTACGTGTTCAGGTGGTCGGCCTCGACGTTGGTGATGATCGAGACGTACGGGCGGTAGATCAGGAACGAGCGGTCGCTCTCGTCCGCCTCCACCACGAAGTGCTCGCCGGTGCCGTGGTGGGCGCCCGAGCCGACCTCGGAGATCTCGCCACCGATCACGAAGGACGGATCCGTGCCGGCCTGCTGGAGCACCATGGTGACCATCGAGGTCGTGGTGGTCTTGCCGTGCGTGCCGGCGACCGCCACCGCCCGCCGACCGGTCATCGCCGCCGCGAGCGCCTCCGACCGGTGCAGCACCCGCAGGCCACGCCGGCGCGCCTCCACCAGCTCCAGATGGTCCTGGGGGATCGCCGAGGAGTAGACCACCGTGTCGACACCGTCGAGGTTGGTCGCCTCGTGGCTCATGTGGATCGTGCCGCCGAGAGCGCGCAGCCCGGCCAGGGACGGCCACTCCCGCAACTCGCTGCCGGAGACCGGGATGCCGCGGGTGAGGAAGAGCCGGGCCAGGCCGCTCATTCCGACCCCGCCCACGCCGATGAGGTGGATCGTGCCGAGGTCCTCGGCGGTGAGCGTGCCGGCCGGCGTGAACTGCGCGGTCATCAGGCCACCGCCTCCAGGACGTAGTTCAGCAACGCCACGTCGCCGTCGCGCCGCCCGTACGCCGCCGCGGCCGCCCCCATCGCGGCGAGCCGGTGCGGGTCGCGGACCAGCGGGATCACCGTCCGCTCCAGCCAGGCCGGGGTCATCTCGGTGTCGTCGACGAGCAGCCCGCCGCCGGCCTCCACCACGGGCAGCGCGTTGCGCTTCTGCTCCTGGTTGCTGTGCGGGTACGGCACGAAGATCGTGGGCAGGCCGATGGCCGCGACCTCGGCGACGGTCATCGCCCCGCCCCGGGCGAGCATGAGGTCGGCGGCGGCGTAGCCCAGCTCCATCTCGGAGAGATAAGGCAGGGTCACGTACGGCACCGGCAGGTCGGTGGGGATCGGCACCGGCTCGTTGCGGGCACCCATCACGTGCAGCACCTGCACGCCGTTGCGGGCCAGTTCCTTGGCCGCGCCGGCGACCGCGAGGTTGATCGAGCGGGCGCCCGACGAGCCACCGGCGACGAAGAGCACCGGCAGGTCCGGACGGAGCCCGAAGTGGGCCCGGGCGGCGTTGCGCAGCGCGGCCCGGTCCAGCCCGGCGATGCTGCGCCGCAGCGGCACACCGACCACCCGGGCGTCCCGCAACGACTCGGCCTGCTGGGGCTGGTGCGGGAAGCCGACCGCGACGTGCTTGGTGAACTTCATGCCGAGCCGGTTCGCCACCCCCGGCGGCACGTTCACCTCGTGGATGACGATGGGCATCTCCCGGCGCCAGGCTGCGAGGTAGGCCGGCACCGAGACGTACCCGCCGAAGCCGACCACCGCGTCGGCCTGGACCTCGTCGATCACCTTGCCCGCGGCGCGGGCCGCGGTCCACATCCGGCCCGGCGTGCGGACCAGGTTCATGTTGATCGAGCGGGGCAGCTGGTAGGCGGGGATCTGCCGCAGGTCGTAGCCCTGCGGCGGGATCAGGTCGTTCTCCATCCCCCGGGGTGTGCCCAGGCAGGTGATCCGGACGCCGGGGTCGTGTCGGCGCAGGCAGTCGGCGAAGGCGAGCAACGGGTAGACGTGCCCCCCGGTGCCACCTCCCGCGAGCACCACCGAACGCAGCGGACCCATCAGCGTCTCCTCTCGCTCGCCGTCCCGCTCCGCGCCCGGGTCTGCCGGGCGCCGCGGGGTGCGGCCTCTTCGTCGGACCGCCGCTGCCGCGCCCGGGGCACCGGCCCACGGGCAGCCGGAGGCGGCGCCGTCCGGCGACGCCGGCCGGGAAGCGGCGGCAACGGGGCCCAGAGTAGTCGGACCCACCGGGCCGGCGGACGGGCATGGAGGGCTCTGGCCGCATCGGGTTCGGCGCGGGCGAAGGAGGCGAGCATGCCGACCGCCGCGAGCGTGACGACCAGCGCACTTCCACCGTCGGAGATGAACGGCAGCGGCAGACCCGTGATCGGCATCAGCCCGACCACCCCACCGACATTGATGACGGCCTGGCTGACCAGCCAGGTCGTCACCGCGGCGGCGGCCAGTCGGCGGAACGGGTCGTCGACCCGCCGGGCGATCCGCAGCCCGGTGTAGGCGAGCACCGCGAAGAGGGTGAGGATCACCGCGCAGCCGACCACCCCCAGCTCCTCGGCGACGATGGCGAAGATGAAGTCGTTGTGCGCCTCGGGCAGCCAGTCCCATTTCAGGCTGCTCTTGCCGAGCCCGACGCCGAACCAGCCGCCGTGCTCGATCGCGAGCCGCCCCTGGAAGAGCTGGTAGCAGTCGGTCAGCTTGCACTCCTCCGGGTCCGGCGGGTTGAAGAAGGAGATCAAGCGGGCGAGGCGGTAGTTCTCCGCGCCCCGCTCGCCGGAGCCCGCGCCGAGCGACGCAACCGCGATGAGCAGGCCGACGCCGACCAGACCGGCGACCGAGAGCGCGCCGAAGACCCGCAGCCGCACCCCGGCCGCCCAGAGCAGCCCGACGACCAGCGCGAGCAGGCAGATCATGGTGCCCAGGTCGTTGTAGCCGACCAGCACGAAGAGCAGCCCGACCATCGGGACGAGCGGGGTGGCCAGCTCGCGCCACCAGCCGAGCGCCGCGCCCTTGCGGGCGATCACGTGCGCGCCCCAGAGCACCAGCGCGAACTTGGCCAGCTCGGAGGGCTGCACCTGGATCCCGCCGATGAACAGCCAGTTCAGGTACGCCTCGATCGGGCCGATCGAGGCCGAATCCGTTCCGCTCACCCGGGCCCAGGCGACCAGCAGGTTGAGCACGAGCAGCAGCCCGATCGCGGTGAAGAGCAGCGGCCGGCCGAGCGCCCGGTAGGTCGTGGCGGGCAGCCGCTGGCAGGCCCAGAAGGCGCCCACCCCGATCACGGCGAAGATCGCCTGCTTGACCACCGAGGCCGTGGCGTTGCCGTCCTCGGCGTAGTCCTTCACGCTGGTCGCGGAGAAGACCATGGTCAGGCCGATCAGCAGCAGCAGGCCGGCGCTGGAGATCAGCAGATAGTAGGAGGCCATCGGGCGGTCCAGCAGCCCGCGCAGCGCCGCGAGGCCGCCGGCCGCGTCCAGCCCGCGCGGTAGCGCCGGGGTGTCGTCCGGCCCCCGCGCCGTGGCGGCCGCCTCGGTCGTACGCCCGCCACCCGGCTCCCGCCGGGGCCGGGCCTTGCTGGTGCCCTCGGTGCCTCGTTCCTCCCCCACCCGGACATCATCGCGGCTACGCCGGGCGCCCGCCCCCGCAACCGCCCCTTCGGCGTGTCGGGCCGCGAGGAGGGAGCCGCGCGCGGAGCCCGCGCGGCAGGATGCCGGCCGTCCCGACCAGCGGCGGGCCGACCTCCCGACGGGCGGGACGGTCGGCCCGGCCGGCCGGACGGCTCAGGTGACGTTGGCGAGGTACTCGCTGTAGAAGAGGCCCAGGGCGATCGCCACGCAGATGCCCGCGATGATCCAGAACCGGACCACGATGTTGACCTCGCTCCACCCCGCCAGTTCGAAGTGGTGCTGCAGGGGCGACATCCGGAACACGCGCTTGCCGGTGGTCTTGAACGAGATGATCTGGATCACGACGGACATCGTGATGATCACGAAGAGGCCGCCGATGATCGGCAGCAGCATGATGGTCCGGGTGGACATCGCCATGCCGGCGATCAGGCCACCGAGGCCGAGCGCACCCGTGTCACCCATGAAGATCCGGGCCGGTGAGGTGTTCCACCAGAGGAAGCCCACACAGGCCCCGGCCGCCGCCCCGGCGATCAGCGCGATCTCCAGCGGGTCGCGGACCGCGTAGCAGTAGTCCCGGGTGTAGCTCGGGTCGGCGCACCAGTGCCGGTACTGCCAGAACGCGATGAGCCCGTACGCGGCGAGGACCATCACCGACGCGCCGGTGGCGAGACCGTCCAGGCCGTCGGTGAGGTTCACCCCGTTCGTCGCCGCCATCACCACGAAGATGAAGAGGATGACCGCGCCGACCTTGGTGAGCTCCAGCGCCGGGATGTCCCGGATGAAGCTCAACGTCGTGCTGCCGACGGTCTCGGTGTTGGTCGCCGTGCCCTTCGCATCGGTCATGGTGCTCGGGAAGTAGAGCGCCACCACACCGAAGACCGCGCCGACCAGGATCTGCCCCAGCAGCTTGCCGCGCTTGTTGAGACCCCCGCTGTGCCGCTTGCGCACCTTGAGGAAGTCGTCGATGAAGCCGACCGCGCCGGAGAAGACCATCAGGCCCAGCAGCACCAGCGCCGTGATGGTCGGCTCGACCTGGGCGATCTGCAGGTCCGGCAGGGTGGTCAGGGCCAGGTGACCCGCGACGTACGCGATGACCGTGGCCAGGATGAAGACCACGCCGCCCATCGTCGGCGTGCCCTTCTTGCCCTCATTGCTGGCGAGCCCGAGGTTCGATCGGATCGGCTGGCCGGCCTTCAGCCGGGCGAAGACCTTGATCGCGATCGGGGTGCAGAAGAGCGAGATCAGGAAGGCCACCCCGACGGCGACGATTACCGCCCTCATGCAGCGGTCTCCCCACTGGCGTCAGCGCGCAGCGCGTCGGCCACCTCCCAGGTGCGGTACCGGGAGCCCTTGACCAGGACGACGTCGCCCGGCCGTAGCTCCTCCCGCAACACCTCGACGGCTGCCGCCTGATCGGTGAGCAGCACCGACTCTCCTCCCCAGTTGCTTACCGCTGTCGCGCCTTCGTGGATCGGCGCGGCCGACTCGCCCACCACGAGCAGCCGGTCGACGCCCAGCTCGGCCGCGAGCCGGCCGACCTCCGCATGGCCGTCGTACTCGTACGGTCCCAGCTCGGCCATGTAGCCGAGCACCGCGACGGTACGCCGCCCGCCGCCCAGCGCGGCCAGCGCCTTGATCGCCACCGACATCGAGGCCGGATTGGCGTTGTACGAGTCGTCGATGACCGTCACCCCGTCGGGCCGGTCGAAGACATCCATCCGCCGGGTCGAGACCAGTCCCAGCTCGCCCAGCGCCTGCGCCAGCTCGGTCAGCGGCATGCCCAGCTCCCGGGCGACCGCCGCCGCGGCGAGTGTGTTGGAGACCTGGTGGCGGCCGGTCAGGCCGAGCCGCACCGGCGCGCGCCCCTCGGGCGTGACCAGCGTGTACGACGGGCGGCCCCGCTCGTCGAGCACGACGTCCTCGGCGCGCACGTCGGCGTCCGCCGCCTCGCCGTAGAAGACCACCCGGGCCTCGGTGCGGGACGCCATGGCGGCCACCAGCGGGTCGTCGGCGTTGAGCACCGCGAGGCCGTCGGCCGGCAGCGCCTCGACCAGCTCCCCCTTGGCCAGGGCGATGTTCGCCTGCGAGCCGAAGCCGCCGATGTGCGACGTCCCGACGTTGAGCACCACCGAGATCCGGGGCGGCACCAGCTCGCAGAGGTAACGCACGTGCCCGATCCCGCGGGCGCCCTTCTCCATCACCAGGTAGCGGGTCTCCGAATCGGCCTTCAGCGCCGTGTACGGATGCCCGAGCTCGTTGTTGAACGAGCCGGGCGGCGCGACCGTGGTGCCGAGGCGGGAGCTGAGCTGGGCGACGAGGTCCTTGGTGGTGGTCTTGCCGGAGGAGCCGGTCAACCCGACCACGGTCAGCTGCGGCAGCCGGTCGACCACCGTACGGGCCAGCCGCCCCATCGCGTCCCGCGCGTCGTCGACCAGCACCATCGGCACGCCGGGCACCTCCCGGGTGCCGAGAACGGCCACCACGCCGGCCTCGACGGCCCCCTCGGCGAAGTCGTGCCCGTCGGCCTTCTCGCCGGGGAAGGCGACGAAGAGCCCGCCGGCGTTCACCTTGCGCGAGTCGAACTCGACCGAGCCGGTGACCCGGGCGTCCGGGTCGGCGCCGACGAGCCGACCGTCGACGGCGGTGGCCACCTCGGCCAGCGTCAGGGGGATCACCGGTGACCCGCCAGGTCGCCGAAGCGGGCGCGCAGCGCGGCCGCCAGCTCCGTGTGGTCGTCGAACGGCAGCACCTCGCCGGCCACCTCCTGCCCGCGCTCGTGGCCCTTGCCGAGCAGCGCGATCACGTCGCCCGGCTCCGCCAGCCGGACCGCCTCGTCGATCGCCGCCCGACGGCCGGCCACCTCGGCGATCCGGGCCGTCGTACCGGCCTGCCGGGACCCGGCGAGGACCTCGGCGCGGATGGCCGCCGGATCCTCGGTCCGCGGGTTGTCGTCGGTCACCAGCACCACGTCGGCTCCCTCCGCGGCGGCGGCGCCCATCACCGGCCGCTTGCCCCGATCCCGGTCCCCACCGGCGCCGATCACGCAGATCAGCCGGCCGGTGCTCAGTTCACGCAGCGCGGCCAGGGCGGCCACGATCGCGTCCGGCTTGTGCGCGTAGTCGACCACGCCACGGACGGGCGCGTCCGCGGGGGTGACCAGCTCCAGCCGACCCGGCACGCCGCCGCAGGCGGCCACCCCGGCGACCGCCGTGCCGGGCTCCACCCCGACGGCCGTCAGCGCGGCGATGGCGAGCAGGGCGTTGGCCACGTTGTGCCGGCCCGGCAGCGCCACGCTCCCGGGCAGGGTGAGCCCGTCCGGGCCGTGCACGGTGAAGCGCTGGGCGTAGCCCTCGCCGCCGATCCCGTCGGCCCACCAGGTCGCGGCCCGGTCACCGGACGCCGAGTAGCTGACCGTGGCCGGTTTGAAGAGCGGTCGCAGCGCCGGGTCGTCGTGGTTGAGCACCTCCACCCCGCAGCGACCGTCGAAGAGCTGCGCCTTGGCCGCGAAGTACTCCGCCGAGTCGGCATGGAAGTCGAGGTGGTCGGAGCCGAAGTTGGTGTAGCCGCCGACGGCGAAGCGAACGCCGCCGACCCGGCCCATGGCCAGCGCGTGGCTCGACACCTCCATGACCACGGCGGTCACCCCGCGCTCGCGCGCGGCGGCGAGCATGGCGTGCAGGTCGGTCGCCTCCGGGGTGGTCCGCACGCTCTCGATCACCAGGTCGCCGAGGCGGGTCTCCACCGTGCCGATCAGTCCGGTGGTGTGCCCGGCGGCGCGCAGGCCGGACTCGATCAGGTAGGCCGTCGAGGTCTTGCCGGCGGTGCCGGTCACCCCGATCACGGTGAGCCCCGCGGTCGGGTCGCCGTAGACGGCGGCGGCGAGCGCGCCGAGCACCGCGCGGGGATCGGGCACCACGAGGGCCGGCAGGCCGGCCTCCGCCACCGCGGCCGCGCCGGCCGGGTCGGTCAACGCGGCCACCGCACCGGCGGCGGCCGCCGCGGCGGCGAACTCGGCGCCGTGCCGGCGGGCGCCGGGCAGCGCCGCGTACAGGTCGCCGGGGCGGACCTCCTGGCTGGCGTGTGTGATGCCGGTCACCACCACGTCGGCGGCGTCGGTCGGCGGCTCGACGGTGAGCCGGGCTGCGAGGTCGCCGAGCCGGGTTCCGGTGACCGTACGGGGACGAGGATTGCCGGACACGGCGTCAGACCCTACCCGGTCGTCCGGCGTCGGCCGCACAGCCGCCCCGGTGGTTCGTCCCCACTCACCGATGATGTCCCGCCGTGCCTGCTCAGCGCGGATAGACCACGAACTCGGGCGACTTGCTCGTCGTCGAGGGCGGCACCTTGTAGTGACGGAGAGTGAACTGCATCATTTCCTTGAACGCCGGTCCGGCGATCGCCGCGCCGCCGCCGGCGGGGACGTACGCGAAGACCGCGATCACGTAGCGGGGCTTCTCGGCCGGCGCCATGCCGATGAACGAGGAGACCTCGCCGGGTTGCTTCTTCCCGTCCACCAGCCGCCAGCCGGTGCCGGTCTTGCCGGCGACCCGGAATCCCGGGACGGCGGCCGTCACGCCGGTGGCGTTGTCGACCGTGGTGACCGCCTCCAGCAGCGTGCGCAGCGCCTGGGCGTTCTGCGGGCTCAGCACCGGGCGGGTGACCGGGGCCTTGGCCGGCGTCCGCCTCCCGTCCGGCCCGATGACCTCCTTGATGAGGTGCGGCTGGATGTACGTCCCGTCGTTGGCGATGGCGGCGTACGCGGCGGCCATCTGCAGCGCGGTGGCGTCCACGCTGTGCCCGATCGGCACCGACCCGTACGACGACCCGCTCCACTCCTCCGCGGGCAGCAGCCGGCCGCTCGCCTCCCCCGGCATGCCCTCCCCGGTGGGCTGGCCCAGCCCGAACCGGCGCTGGTAGTCGATGAGGCGGTCCCGGCCCAGCTTCTCGGCGACCTTGATGGTGCCGACGTTCGAGGAGTACGCGAGCATCCCGGCGATGCTCATCCGTCGGCCGTTCGCCGGGTGCGTGTCGGAGAACCAGGTGTCGCCCATCTTGATGCTGTTCTCGATGGGCAGCGTGGTGTCCGGCTTGATCACCCCCTCCTGCAGCGCCGCGCCGAAGGTGATCGCCTTGTGCACCGAGCCGGGGTCGACCACGAAGCTGGTGGCCACGTCCTCCCGGGCGACCGGGCTGCTCGCCTCCGGCTTGGCGGCGTTGTAGGTGGGATCGCTCGCCTGGGACAGCACGTCGCCGGTGGCGACGTCGATCACCACGGCCGCGGCCGTGACGTTGCGCGCCTGTTCGGTGTGCCGGCGGAGGATCACCTGCGTCATGTACTGCAGGTCCCGGTCGACGGTGAGCTGCAGGGAGCTGCCGGGCTTCGGCTGCGTCGTCTCGCTGTAGCCGCCCGGGATGGGGGCGGCCAGGTCGCCGAGGCCGGCCTCGTAGACGCGCTTGCCGTCCTCGCCGCGCAGCAGGTCGTCGTAGCGGGCCTCCAGCCCCTCCAACCCGACCATGTCCTGGCTGGTGAAGCCGATCAGGTTGGCGGCCAGGTCGTCGCCCGGCACCTCGCGCCGCTCGTCGCGGTGCACGCCGATGCCGGGCAGTTCGAGCGCCTGCACCTGCTTGGCGACACCGATCTCCACCCCCCGGGCCAGGTACTCGAAGCGCGACGGGTTGCCGTTCTCCAGCTTGCGCGGCTGCATGAGCCGGGTCAGCTTGGACGCCGGGATCCCCAGCAGCGGGGAGAGCGCCTTGGCGGTGCCCGCCGGATCCTCGATGAGGGTCGGGTCGGCGAAGACGTACCGGGCCTCCACGCTGTGCGCGAGCAGTGCCCCGGTGCGGTCGTAGATCGCGCCCCGGGGAGCGGGCAGGTCGACCGTCCGGGTCCGGTCCGCGACGCCGCCGCCGGCGTACGCGGGCGCGTCCACCGCCTGCAGGACGACCAGTCGGATGCCGATGGTCACGAAGAGCGCCAGGGTGAGCACAGTGCCCAACCGCAGTCGCAGTCGCGGGTCGGCGAGCTTCGGCGGCTTGGGCGGCTTGCGCGACGGCCGCCGCCCGGCGGGCCGGTCCGGCCGGCGCGGCGGTCGGGGGGCGGTCCGGCGGCGCGGCGCCGCCGGCTCGTCGGCCGGGTTGCCCGGGATGCGCGCCTGCACGGTGCGGACCACGCCGGAGCGGCCGGCCGCCGAGGCGTCCCGGCGAGCCGTCCGGGCGGTCCCGGCGCGCCCACCGTCGAGCACCTGCAGGGCCGGCCGGAACGGGTCGCCCGACCGGGTGCCGCGCGGGGTGCGGCGCTGCTCGGCGCCGCCACCCCGCGACACCCGCTCGTTCCCCTCCCGGATGGTGCGCCCCCGAGGGGTGTACGCCCGGGCGCCGGAGATCCCTCCGACGCCCGGTTCACCAGTGCCCCGGCCCTCCCGGGCCGAGCCGCGCCGGGATCCTGGATCGTCCCGGCGCGGATCCTCCGACCGCGGTGGCACCGGTCAGCGTCCCGTGCCCTGCTGGCTGGTCACCGATGGTGCGCCGGTGGCCGGCTGCGGCACGCCGATGGTCCGGCCGTCCGGCAGACGGACGTAGCCCGGCTCGCCCGACTCGACCAGCCCGAGCTTGCGGGCCTGCGCGGCCAGGTTGCCCGGCGCCTCGGCGTCGGCGATCTCCTTCTTCAGCTGCTCCTGCTCCAGGTCCAGCCGGGCCTGCTGCTGCTGCAGCTTCTCCAGCTTGAACGCGTTCTCATTGATCTTGGTGTTGACCAGCAGGATGCCGAGCACCCCGCCGACCACCAGCACCACGATCAGCGCGGCGAACGGCGCTCGCGGCACCGACATCGGCGGTGGCGGCGCCACCCGCAGCCGAGGCGGGCGGGCGGCCGTCGGGCCACCCCGCTCCTGCGGCCGCAGCGCCGTGCTGCCCTGAACCGGGAACTCGCGCGCCCCCCGCGCGCTCGACTCCCCCTGCCGGTTCATCCGGTCCGTGCGAGACGTACCGTTTCCGACGCGGCTGACCCGCTCCGCCGCGGTCCGGCCCCCCGACCGCGGTGCGCGCTGTCCGACGCCGGTGAAGTCCCGGCGCTCGCGCCCGTCAACGTTCATGTCCCCTCCCCCTCTACGTCCGTCCCTGTCCCGTCCCCCGGGGCCCCTTCGCGATCCCCCACGGATCGCACGGACCCCGTGCCCGGTTGGTTCATCGCCTTGACGCGCCGACGGGACCGTTCGCGGTCGGTCCGCCCCTGCCGTTGCGCGTCCGGGTCGATGCGCTCCGCGGCCCGCAGCCGCACCGAGGCGGCGCGCGGGTTCGCAGCGACCTCGAGCTCCCCGGGCAGCTCGGCGCCCCGGCTCAGCAGCCGGAACGTCGGGCCGGTCCCGGGCAGCTCGACCGGGAGGTCGATCGGGCCCGTGCTACGGACCCGATCGGCGAGCGCCGCCTTGGTGAGCCGGTCCTCCAGCGAGTGGTAGGACAGGACCACCATGCGACCGCCCACGTTGAGCGCGTCGAGTGCGGCCGGCAGCGCCGTCTCCAGCGCCGCCAGCTCTCTGTTTACCTCGATCCGCAAAGCCTGAAACGTTCTCTTTGCCGGGTGTCCCCCGGTTCGTCGGGCTGGTGCCGGAATGGAGTCCCGGACCAGCTCCGCGAGCCGCGCCGACGAGGTGATCCGGGCCCGTTCCCGCTCCCGAAGGATCGCCGAGGCGATCCGCCCGGCGAACTTCTCCTCGCCGTACACCCGCAGCACCCGGGCCAGCTCCGGATGCCCGTAGGTGTTGACCACCTCCTCGGCGGTCACCCCCCGGGTCTGGTCCATCCGCATGTCCAGCGGCGCGTCCTGCGCGTAGGCGAACCCCCGGTCGGGCGCGTCCAACTGCAGCGACGAGACCCCCAGGTCGAACAGGATCCCGTCGACCCCCGGGTAACCCAGCCGGTCGAGCACGTCGGGCAACTCGTCGTAGACCGCGTGCTCGAGGTGGATCCGGTCGGCGAAACGAGCCAGCCGTACCCGGGCGTGCGCGAGCGCCTCCGTGTCCCGGTCGAGCCCGATCAGGATCGTCTGCGGATGCGCCTCGAGCACCGCCTCGGCGTGCCCGCCCAACCCCAGCGTGGCGTCGACGTGGACCGTCCGGTCACCCCGACCCAGCGCGGGGGCCAGCAGCTCGAGACAGCGCTCGAGCAGCACCGGCACGTGCGTGCCGCGAATCTCCCCCATGTCGACCCCCACCGCTGGTTACCGTTCTTCCTTCTCGCGCCCGCGTCGGCCGGCGCCTGCCGCCGTACCGCCAGATCCCCATCCGCTCCCGCCCGTCGCGAGGCCGCGGGCCCCGAGAGATCGTGCGCCTGGCACCGGGGAAGGGGTGCCAGGAACTCGAAAGCGGCTGGAGATCTCGCAGTACGCCGGGCGCCGTCCGCCCTACAGACCGCCGGGCAGCACCCCCTCCTCGATGTCGGCGAACTCGTCCTCGCTCTCGGCGAGGTAGCTCTCCCAGGCGGCCTTGTCCCAGATCTCCACCCGCGTGCTCGCGCCGATCACGACCAGATCCCGGTCGAGCGCCGCGTATCCCCGCAGGTGGGCCGGGATGGTCACCCGACCCTGCTTGTCCGGAACCTCGTCGTGCGCACTGGCGAAGAAGACCCGGCTGTAGGCCCGGGCCGCCTTGCTCGTCATCGGTTGAGCACGCAGCTGCTCCGCGATCCGCTGGAACTCGGGCATCGGGAACACGTAGAGGCAGCGCTCCTGCCCTTTGGTGATCACGACACCCCCCGCCAGCTCATCCCGGAACTTCGCCGGAAGGATCAACCGGCCTTTGTCGTCCAGGCGCGGAGTGTGGGTGCCGAGAAACACGGCCCAACCCCCTCGCCCCTGAGCGGCGTTCGCGGCGCCGCTGACCCCCCGGGCCGGTGGGCCCTCCCGGCCTCACCATCGGGCCCCACTCTACTCCACTTCCCTCCACCTGCAACCAGAAATGCCCGCGTGGCGCGACCGATCCGCGCCTAAAACCGCACGTCACGGCGGGTGGGGCGGAGTGGAGGGCCGGAGCCGCCCACCGACCGCGTCCGCTTTCCGACATTGATCGACTCCGTCCGGCGGAGCCGGAATCGGCCGCCCGCCAGAGCGCCCCGGCCGAACGGTTCGCCGTCGGTGGCGATCTGGCGAGACCGATGGTCCGGTAACCTCGCTCGCGTGACGGACGCGAAGATGCCCCTGCGGGCGAAGGTGGCCAGCTCCGTGTCCCGGACCGCCGCGGCGTTGTCGCGCGCCGCGGGCCGGGGTGACGGCTCGGTGATCGGCGGATGGATCGGACTCAAGATCGACCCAGACCTGCTCGCGCACCTCGCCGCCGGTCGGGCGATCGCGCTCGTCTCCGGCACCAACGGCAAGACGACCACGACCCGGCTGGCCGCGGCCGCGGTCGGCGTGCTGGGCAAGGTCGCCACCAACTCCTTCGGCGCGAACATGCCGACCGGCCACACCTCCGCCCTGGCCAAGGCGGGCAGCACCCCCTACGCGGTGCTCGAGGTGGACGAGCACTACCTGGCCCAGGTGCTGGAGGCGACCGAGCCGCACGTGGTGGCGCTGCTCAACCTCTCCCGCGACCAGCTCGACCGCGCCAAGGAGGTCGCCATGATGGCGCAGCTCTGGCGGGCCGCCCTGGTCCGGCACCAGGACATCCGGGTGGTGGCCAACGCCGACGACCCGATGGTCGTCTGGGCGGCCACGCCGCCGCCCAACCACGACCACCGGATCAACCCGCCGCAGGTGACCTGGTTCAGCGCGGGACAGCGCTGGCACGACGACTCGTGGGTCTGCCCCGAGTGCGGCTCCACCATCCAGCGCTCCGGTGACCAGTGGTGGTGCACCGGCTGCCCGCTGCGCCGCCCCCAGCCGCAGTGGACGGTGGAGGACGACGGCGTGCTGGACCCGACCGGCGCCTGGCACAAGGTCTCCCTCCAGCTACCCGGCAAGGTGAACGTCGGCAACGCGGCGACCGCGCTGGCCGTGGCCGCGGAGTTCGGCGTACGCCCCGTCGACGCGGTCTCCCGGCTCTCCAGCGTCACCTCGATCGCCGGCCGCTACGCGCAGGTCGAGCGGGACGGGCGGCACATCCGGCTGCTGCTGGCCAAGAACCCGGCCAGCTGGCTGGAGGCGTTCGACATGGCCGACGTGGCGCCCACCCTGCTGTCGATCAACGCGCGGGACCCCGACGGGCTGGACACCTCCTGGCTCTTCGACGTCGACTTCGCCCCGCTGCGCGGCCGGCAGGTGCTGATCACCGGCGACCGGGCGTACGACCTGGCCGTCCGGCTCGACGTCAACGACGTGCCGTTCCAGCACATACGGAGCTTCGACGAGGCGGTCCGCGCGGTGCCCCCGGGGCGCCTCGAGGTCATCGCCAACTACACCGCGTTCCAGGACATCCGAGCGGAGTTGGACCGTGTCAACTGAGAGCCTGCGCATCGTCTGGGTCTACCCCGACCTGCTCTCCACCTACGGCGACCGGGGCAACGCCCTGATCCTCGCCCGGCGCGCCCGCCAGCGCGGCCTGCCGATCGAGGTGCTGGAGGTCCGCTCCGACCAGCGGCTGCCCGCCACCGCGGACATCTACCTCGTCGGCGGCGGCGAGGACGGCCCGCAGGCGCTGGGCGCGCAACGGCTGATCGCCGACGGCTCGCTGCACCGCGCCGTGGCCCAGGGCTCGGTCGTGTTCGGGGTCTGCGCCGGCTACCAGCTGCTCGGCAACTCGTTCTTCGCCAAGGGCACCAAGTGCGCCGGG
The DNA here is from genome assembly GCF_003626635.1 of Micromonospora musae. Taxonomy (GTDB): domain Bacteria; phylum Actinomycetota; class Actinomycetes; order Mycobacteriales; family Micromonosporaceae; genus Micromonospora; species Micromonospora musae. The sequence continues at coordinate 340,015 of NZ_RAZT01000003.1, forward strand.
CTGGAGCTGCTCGACATCACCTCCGACCGGGGCGAGACCCGGGCCGTCGGTGAGCTGACCGGCGACATCGACGCCCGGCTGGGGATTCCGCCGCTGAGCGGCTTCGAGAACCACGGTGGCCGTACCCACCTCGGGCCGGACGTCTCCCCGCTGGCCCGGGTCACCGCCGGCGTCGGCAACGACGGCGCCAGCGAGGGCGCCTGGCGCGGCAAGCTGCTCGGGACGTATTCGCACGGTCCGGCGCTGGCCCGCAACCCCGCCCTCGCCGACCTGCTGCTGCGCTGGGCCACCGGGATCCACCAGCTGCCGCCGCTGGACGACACCTGGTCCGACCGGCTCCGGTCCGAGCGCCGCGCCGCGGTGGCCGCCGCCCGCGCATGACACCCGCCGTCCGGCGGCTGCTGCGGCAGCCGTCGGCCGTCCGGTTCGCGCTGCTGCTGCTCGTGATCGCGGCGTGCGGCCTGCTGCTGCTCCTGGTACCCCGGCCGGATCCGTCCGAGCTGCCCGGGCTGGCCGACCGGCTCGGCGGCTTCGCGCCGCTCGCGGCGGTCCTCGGCGGCGCGCTGCTGCTGGTCGCGCTGGTTCCGCGTACCTTCATCACCCTCGCCTCGGGCGCGATCTTCGGCCCGTTGGAGGGCGCCGGGTACGCGCTGACCGCGGCGCTGGTGGCCGCCGCCATCGGCTTCACTGTCGGCCGGCTGCTGGGGCGGGAGTTCGTCGCCGCCCGGGTTCGCGGCCGACTGGCCCGGCTCGACGGCTGGTTCGCCCGGCAGAGCGTGCTCGGGGTGATCACCGTCCGGCTGCTGCCGATCGCCGGCTTCGGGCTGGTCAGCTACGGCTACGGCACCACCGCGGCGCGGCTGCTGCCGTTCCTCGCCGGCAGCGTGATCGCCGCGGTACCGAGCGCGTTCGGTTACGCCGCGGTCGGCGCCGCGGTCACCTCGCCCGGCGACGTGCAGTGGTTCGCCGTGGCCCCCGCAGGCCTCGGTCTGGTCGCCGGCGCGATCCTGGTCCGGCGGCTGTGGCGGGCGGAGCGGCGCCGGCGGAGCGCGCCGGAGGGCCCCGGTGTCCGATAGACCGGATCCCGCGGACCGCCCCGCCGGCGTCGACGCCGCCGAGCCGCTGCCCGGGGGCTTCATCGCCGAGGTGCTCCGCGTCGGCGACAGCGTCCGTCGCACGGCGCCGGCGGACGACGACTTCGTGGCCGCGTTGCTCGCACATCTCGCGCGCACGGATCTCGCGCCCCGGCACCTCGGCACCGACGAGCACGGCCGGCAGGTGCTCAGCTACGTCGAGGGCCGGGTGCCGTGGCGCGACCGCGAGGACCCCGCGTACTTCGCCGACCCGGCGCTGGTCGCGCTGGCCGGGCTGATCCGGCGCCTGCACGACGCCTGCGCCGGCAGCCCGCTGGCCGGTACCGCCGAGACTGTCTGCCACGGCGACCTGTCGCCGAAGAACACGGTGTACCGAGACACCCCGGGCGGGCCGCTGCCGATCGTGTTCCTCGACTGGGACCGCGCCGGCCCCGGCCGGCGGATCGAGGACGTGGCCTTCGCCGGCTGGCACTGGGCCGAGCTCGGCGACGGCGCCGACCCGGCGGAGCTGGCCCGCCGCTGCGCGCTGCTCTGCGACGCCTACGAGGGGCGGGCCGAAGAGCTGCTCCCCCGGGCCGAACTGCTCGGGGTCATGCTCGACCAGATCGAGGGCACGTGGCGGGGCATCTCCGCCGGCGCCGACCGGGACGAGCCCGGCATGCGCCGGTTGCGCGCCGCCGGGGCGGTCGAGACCGTACGCGGCTGGCACGACTGGCTACGCCGGCACCGCCCGACGGTCGAGGCCGCACTCGACCTGGCCTGACCGGCTCGGCTCGTTTTGGCTCGGCTCGTTTTGGCTCGGCTCGGTTTGGTTTGGCTCGGCTCGGTTTGGCTCGGCCCGGTTTGGCCCGGCTCGGCTCGTGCCGTGGCAGCCGCCGGCTCTTGGCAGCGCCCCGCGGAGCCTTTCGAGCTGATGTCAGAAACGACTCGGACGCCGACGCCAACTCCGACTCACACGGGGATCGAATTGACACGTTCGGATCGGTCGACCCGCCTGGTTCGGGTTGACCCACCCTGACCCGCCCGGGTCGGGTTGATCCACTCGACATCCATGAAGTCGGGGCGATAACCCGCCGTTGATACCCCGACTTCAATGAAGTCGAGTTGATCAGCGCCGGTTCGGGGCTCACTGTCGGCCGACGCCAACTCGAGACGCCGACGCCGACTCAGCTGCCGGCTCAGACGCGATGCCGACTCAGACGGCGATGCCGACAGATGACCGCTTGAGTCTTTGGTGACGTCAGTTCCACAGGCGCGGCGACCGAGCTCGACCGCGGTGCCGCAAACCGCGCGTGGCGACCGGGTACCGCCGCCTGCCTCGGCCGCGATGCCGCAAACCGCGCGGCGACCAGGTACCGCCACCGACCTCGACCGCGATGCCGCAATCGCGGCGACCGGGTACCGCCGCCGACCTCGACAGCGGTGCCGCAAACCGGGCGCGGTGCACGGCGCGCCGGCCGACCAGGACGAACCCGCCGTGGGCGCGCCCGACGAGGGCGCGCCCACCAGCCGGTTCAGAGCACGACCGAGACCATCCGGCCCTTCACCACGATCACCTTGCGCGGATCCTTGCCGCCCAGGGTCGCGGCCACCGCCTCCAGGGCGCCGGCGCGGACCGTCTCCTCCGACGCGTCGGCGGGGACCTCGACCCGGCCGCGGACCTTCCCGTTGACCTGCACCGGGTAGGTGACCGTCTCGGCCACCAGCAGCGCCGGGTCGGCGACCGGGAAGTCCGCGTACGTCAGCGAGGTGTCGTGCCCCAGCCGCCGCCACAGCTCCTCGGCCACGTGCGGGGCGAACGGCGCCAGCATCAGCACCAGCGGCTCGGCCACCTCACGTGGGGTGGCGGGCAGCCGGGTCAGCGCGTTGGTCAGCTCGATCAGCTTGGCGATCGCGGTGTTGAACCGGATCCCGTCCATGTCGGCCCGGACCCCGTCGACGGCCTTGTGCAGCAGCCGCCGGGTCGCCTCGTCGGCCGGCTCGTCGGTGACCCGCAGCGCACCGGTCTGCTCGTCGACGACGGCCCGCCAGACCCGCTGCAGGAACCGGTAGGAGCCGACGACCGCCCGGGTCTCCCACGGGCGGGACACCTCCAGCGGGCCCATCGACATCTCGTAGACCCGGAACGTGTCCGCCCCGTACGCCTCGCACATCTCGTCCGGCGTGACGACGTTCTTCAGCGACTTGCCCATCTTGCCGTACTCGCGATTGACCACGTCATCGCCCAGGTAGTAGCCGCCGTCGCGCTCGATGACCTCCTCGGCCTGCACGTAGCTGCCCCGGGAGTCGGTGTACGCGTACGCCTGGATCATGCCCTGGTTGAACAGCTTGCGGAACGGCTCGAACGACGACACGTGGCCCAGGTCGAACAGCACCTTGTGCCAGAACCGGGCGTACAGCAGGTGCAGTACGGCATGCTCGGCGCCGCCCACGTACAGGTCGGTGCCGCCGCAGTCGCCCTCGCCGCGCGGGCCCATCCAGTACCGCTCGTTCTCCGCATCCACGAAGCGGGAGGTGTTGGTCGGGTCCAGGTAACGCAGCTCGTACCAGCAGGAGCCGGCCCACTGCGGCATCACGTTGGTCTCCCGGGTGTACCGCTTCGGGCCGTCCCCCAGGTCCAGTTCGACCTCGACCCAGTCGCGGGCCCGCGACAGCGGCGTCTCCGGGTTGCTGTCGGCGTCGTCCGGGGCGAACGTCCGCGGTGAGAAGTCCTCCACCTCGGGCAGCTCGACCGGCAGCATCTCCTCCGGCAGCGCGATGGCGGCACCGGTCTCGTCGTACACGATCGGGAACGGCTCGCCCCAGTAACGCTGCCGGCTGAACAGCCAGTCGCGCAGCCGGTAGGTGACCGTGCCGCGGCCGTGCCCGTTCGCCTCCAGCCACTCGATGATGCTGGCCTTGGCCTCGGCGACCGCCAGGCCGTTCAGGTCCAGGCCGCGCTCGGGCGCCGCGCTGTTGATCGCCGGGCCGTCGCCGGTGTACGCCTTGCCGTCGAAGCCCTCGGCGGGCTGCACCGTCCGGACGATCGGCAGGTCGAAGACCTCGGCGAAGGCCCAGTCCCGCTCGTCCTGGGCGGGAACCGCCATGATCGCCCCGGTGCCGTAGCCGGCCAGCACGTAGTCCGCGATGAAGATCGGGACCTGCGCGCCGTTGACCGGATTGGTGGCGTACGCCCCGACGAAGACGCCGGTCTTCTCCTTCGTGTCGGCCTGCCGCTCGACGTCGGTCTTGGCCGCGGCCGCCTTGCGGTACGCCTCGACGGCGGCCCGCGGGCTGGCGTGCCCGCCGGTCCAGGACTCCTTGGTCCCCTCCGGCCAGGTCGCCGGCACCAGCGCGTCGACCAGCTCGTGCTCCGGCGCCAGCACCATGTAGGTGGCTCCGAAGACCGTGTCCGGCCGGGTGGTGAACACCCGGACCGGCTCGGCGGCCGTCGGGAAGTCGATGTGCGCGCCCTGGGACCGGCCGATCCAGTTGCGCTGCATCAGCTTGATCGCGTCGGGCCAGTCCAGCGTGTCCAGGTCGTCCAGCAGCCGGTCACCGTACGCGGTGATCCGCATCATCCACTGCTTCAGGTTCCGCTTGAAGACCGGGAAGTTGCCCCGCTCCGAGCGGCCGTCCGCGGTGACCTCCTCGTTGGCCAGCACGGTGCCCAGACCCGGGCACCAGTTCACCGGCGCCTGCGAGACGTACGCCAGCCGATGGCCGTCGACGATCTCCCGGCGCTCGGCCACGGACAGCTCGGCCCACGGACGGCCATCCGGCGTCGGCCGGGTGCCGCCGGAGAACTCGGCGATCAGCTCGGCGATCGGCCGGGCGCGCTCGGCGTCCCGGTCGTACCAGGAGTTGAAGATCTGCAGGAAGATCCACTGGGTCCAGCGGTAGAAGTCCGTGTCGATGGTGGCGACCGAACGGCGCTCGTCGTGAGCCAGGCCCAGCCGGCGCAGCTGCGCCTTGTACCGCTGGATGTTCTGCTCGGTGGTGGTCCTGGGGTGGGTGCCGGTCTGCACCGCGTACTGCTCGGCGGGCAGGCCGAACGCGTCGAAGCCCATCGCGTGCAGCACGTTCCGGCCGGCCATCCGCTGGTAGCGGGCAAAGCAGTCGGTGCCGATGTAGCCCAGCGGGTGCCCGACGTGCAGGCCCGCCCCGGACGGGTAGGGGAACATGTCCAGCACGTAGAGCTTCTCCGCGCCCGCCCGGGGGTGGTCGGGGTCGGCCAGCGGCCCGGTCGGGTTGGGGGCGTGGAAGGTGCCCTCCCGCTCCCAGATGTCCTGCCAACGGTTCTCGATCTCGTCGGCCAGGGCCGCGGTGTACCGGAACGGGGGAATGTCGCCCGCCGGTGCGGCTGCCTCACTCATCGCGTCTCCTCGCGTCGCTCGGCGCGGTCGTCTCGTGCGGTCTGCTGGTGCTCGCCGCCCGCCCGCCCACCGGCTGGCGGGCGACGGGCACAAAAAAGCCCCTCACGCAGGAGGGGCCGCCGTGCTGTCGCGCGTTCAGCGCATCAGCACGGCTCGGTAAGAAGCAGGAAGACTCCGGCCATGACGGCAGTGTACCCCCAGCTCCGGCGGGACCGGTGGCCCGCCACCACGCCTCGGGACGCCGGCCACCGCGCCGCCGGGACAGCCGGACCGAGGGGCGTACGGTCCCCCAACCTGACGAATATTCGGGGCGTAACCGGCGGTCTGACCGTGGGGGTCGGCGATCACGACAAACATGGTTAGCCTGAGAGGCCAGTGAGATTTGTGCGGCAGACGAGGCTCGGCGTCGCGAACCCAACGACGGGTCCAGCTGCTCTATACAGAGCTGCCGTTCCGGCGACGAGGAGGAGGCCCGTGACACAACAGACCTGGGACGAGGTCGGCGGCCTGCTGCCGCACGACGAGTTCCGTGCCGCGAGCGAGGCCGTCGTGGCCAACATAGAGCAGGTCATCGAGGGTAAGACGGCCACCGTTCGCCTCGCGTTGGCGGTCCTGCTCGCCGAGGGTCACCTCCTCATCGAGGACGTCCCCGGCGTCGGCAAGACCAAGCTCGCCAAGGCCCTGGCCCGCTCCATCGACTGCTCGGTGCGCCGGATCCAGTTCACCCCGGACCTGCTCCCCAGCGATGTCACCGGCGTCAGCGTCTACAACCAGGAGACCCACGACTTCGAGTTCCGGCCCGGCGCGGTCTTCGCCAACCTGGTGGTCGGCGACGAGATCAACCGGGCCTCGCCGAAGACCCAGTCGGCGTTGCTGGAGTGCATGGAGGAGCGGCAGGTCACCGTCGACGGCGTGACCTACCAGTTGCAGACCCCGTTCATGGTGATCGCGACCCAGAACCCGATCGAGATGGAGGGCACCTACCCGCTGCCCGAGGCGCAGCGGGACCGGTTCACCGCCCGGATCGCGATGGGCTACCCGGACGTCGGCGCGGAGCTGGCGATGCTCGACGGCCACGGGGCCACCGACCCGCTCGATCAGCTGCGTCCGGTCTCCGACGCGGCCACCGTGCGGCGGCTGATCGCGACGGTCCGCCAGGTGCACGTCGCCGACGCGGTCAAGCAGTACGCCATCGACCTGGTCACCGCCACCCGCGAAGCCCCCGACCTGCGGCTGGGCGCCTCTCCCCGGGCCACGCTCCAGCTGCTGCGCACCGCCCGCGCGGTGGCCGCCCTCGAGGGCCGCGACTACGTCCTTCCCGACGACCTCCAGGCGCTGGCCGTGCCGGTGCTGGCGCACCGGATCATCCCCACCGCCGACGCCCAGCTCGCCCGGCGCACCACCGACGCGATCGTCTCCGACCTGGTGCACCGGCTGCCGCTGCCGAACGACCGCAAGCGCTCCCCCTACGACACCCGACCGGCGAGCGGCAACGGCCGCGGGCCGTACGAGCCGCGGAGGCCATGACGTGCGTGAAGGGCTGCGCGGGCTGACCACCCGCGGGCGCTCGTTCCTGGCCGCTGCGGTCGCCGCGGCCGTCTCGGCGGGGATCCTCGGTGAGAAGGACCTGCTCCGGGTGGCCGTGCTGCTCGCCGTCCTGCCCCTGCTCGCCGCGGCCTACGTCGGGCGCAGCCGCTACAAGCTGGCCTGCAACCGGTCGCTGGACCCGCACCGGGTGCCGGTCGGGGCGAGCTCCCGGGTGGTGCTGCGGCTGCAGAACCTGTCCCGCCTGCCCACCGGCACCCTGCTGCTGGAGGACCGGCTGCCCTACGCACTGGGCAGCCGCCCCCGGGTGGTGCTGGAGCGACTCGGCGCGCACCAGGCGAGTTCGGTGGCGTACACGGTCCGGGCCGACGTCCGCGGCCGCTACGAGGTGGGCCCGCTGGTGGTGCGCCTGACCGACCCGTTCGGGCTCTGCGAGCTCAGCCGCGCCTTCCCCAGCATCGACCACCTGACGGTGATCCCGCAGGTCACGCCCCTGCCGTCGGTCCGGCTGCCCGGCGAGTACGCCGGAAGCGGCGACAGCCGCGCCCGCTCGGTGGCGGTGCACGGCGAGGACGACGCGGCGACCCGGGAGTACCGGATGGGCGACGACCTGCGCCGGGTGCACTGGAAGTCGACGGCGCGCACCGGCGAGCTGATGGTGCGCCGGGAGGAGCAACCCTGGGAGAGCCGGGCGACGGTGGTGCTGGACACCCGCGCGTACGGCCATCGCGGTGACGGTCCGACGGCGAGCTTCGAGTGGGCGGTCTCGGCGACCGCGAGCATCGCCGTGCACCTGCGCCAGGCCGGCTACAAGCTGCGCCTGGTCACCGGGGCCGGCGCGGACGTGGACGCCACCGAGGGCGGCGGCGACGGCCTCCTCCTCGACCAGCTCGCCGAGGTACGTCTCGACCAGCGGACCGAGGTGACCGAGCTGGTGCAGCGGGTCCGCCAGCGGGCCGACGGCGGTCTGATCATCGGCGTCTTCGGCTCCCTGAGCACCGCCGAGGCGGAGCTGCTCGCCGGTCTCCGCGCCAACGGTGCGATCTGCGTCGGCTTCCTGGTCAACAGCTCCACCTGGTTGAACCTGCCCGAGAAGGCCCGGGCCGAGGCGGAGCAGACGCACGCGGCCGCCGCGCTGTCGCTGCTGCGCAGCGGTTGGCGGGTGATCGGCGTCGACCACGGCACCCGACTGCCGGCGATCTGGCCGCAGGCGGGCCGCGGCTCGCAGGGGTTCGCGCTGCGCGCGGTGCTGGCCGATACGGTGGCCGGCGGCGTGCGATGAGCGGAGCCGGCGCGCGAACCGACCGGTTCGACGCGGTCGAGCCGCCCGCCGCCCGGTACGACGAAGCAGCGGCATGAGGGGAGGGACCGGGTCATGACCCGCCATCGGAATCTCGGCCTGGTGGCCGCCGGTGCGACGCTGCTCGCCGCGGCGCCGCTGTCGGCCATCTTCGAACGCTGGACCTGGCTGATCGAGTCGGCCATCGCGGTCGGCGTGGTCGCCGGGGCGGCCGCGCTGACCCGGGCGCTGCGGGCCCCCCTCTGGGGTCAGGTGCTCGGCATGCTGGCGGGGCTCACCCTGGCGCTCACCTGGCTCTTCCCCGCCGGGAGCGAGATTCTCGCGGTGCTGCCCACCCCGGCCACCTTCGCGCACTTCAGCGAGCTGCTGGGCGGCTCGGTGCAGGACATGCGCTCCTACGGCGTGGAGGTGCCCGACACCCCGCCGCTGCTGTTCATCACGGTGCTCGGCGTGGGAGCGGTGGCCGTCGTGGTCGACCTGCTCACCGTCGGGTTGCGCCGCCCGGCCCTGGCGGGCCTGCCGATGCTCGCCATCTACTCGGTCCCCGTCGCCGTCTACGTCGACAACGTGCCGCCGGTCCCGTTCGTGGTCGGCGCCGTCGGCTACCTCTGGCTGCTGGGCGCGGACAACGTCGACCGGGTACGCCGCTTCGGCCGCCGGTTCAGCGGGGACGGCCGGGACATCGACGTCTGGGAGGCTTCTCCGCTGGCCGCCGCCGGCCGGCGGCTCGCGGTGCTCGGCGTGGCGGTGGCGGTCCTCCTGCCGCTGGTCCCCGTGCCGGGGATGAACGGCAGCCTGCTCGACTCCCTCAGCTCCGGCAACGGGAGCGGCAACGGCACCGGCCGGCCCGGCCAGGGCGGCGCTCCCGGAAAGATCAACCTGTTCGCCGCGCTCAGCGGCCAGCTGAACCAGTCCGAGGTCGCCGACCTGATCAAGGTCACCACCAACGAAGCGAGCCCGTTCTACCTGCGCTTCGGGGTGGCCGACGAGCTGAAGTCGAGCGGCTTCGAGGTGACCAACCCCTCCGGCCGGCCGGTCACCCGCGACCTGCCCGACCCGACCGTCCCCGAGCGCCGCGGCGTCGAGCAGCGCCAGTACCAGGCCACCGTCGAGGTCAGCCGCGACCTGGACATCCCGCTGCTGCCGGTCTACTCCGAACCGGTCCGCACGGAGGACCTGAACTCGAGCTGGCTCTACGACGACGACCGGCAGATCGTCTTCTCCAACCGGGAGAACTCGCGCGGCAAGCGCTACTCCTTCGAGTACGTCCGGTCGACGTACAGCCCGGCGGCGCTGCGCACCGCCCGGAAGCTGCCCGCCGACCACCCCCTGGTGCGACGGCAGCAGACCAAGACGCCGCCGGTGCCGCAGGTGACGGAGCTGGTGGACCGACTCGTCCAGGGCAAGGTGACCGAGTACGACAAGGTCCGGGCGATCTACGACTACTTCTCCTCCGACAACGGCTTCAGCTACCAGCTGCGCACCGAGGGCGGCACCAGCGGCGAGGACATCGTCGACTTCCTCACCAACAAGGTCGGCTTCTGTCAGCAGTACGCGGCCGCGATGGGGTGGCTGGTCCGGGCGGCCGGTATCCCGGCCCGGGTCGCGTTCGGCTTCACCAGCGGCAGCAACCGCAACGGCAACACCTACACCCTCACCAACCGCAACCTGCACGCCTGGACCGAGGTCTACTTCGACGGGATCGGCTGGGTACCGTTCGACGCCACCCCGGCGTACGGCGTGCCCGGCTCCACCCGGTCGGCCTGGGCCCCGGACACGGACGCGCCGGATCCCCTCCCCGATCAGCCGGGCGCGCCGAACACCGGCACGGATCCGGAGGAGTCCCCCGGCGCGGTGGGCTCGGAGCGGGAGGACCGGGACACCGACACGGGCCTCTCCCTCGGCGCGGAGACCCCCACCGAGCAGGCCCCCGTCTGGCCCTGGTGGGCCGCCGGTTCGCTGCTGCTCCTGCTGGTGCTCGCGCTGCCGGCACTGCGTCGGGTCTCCCTGCGCCGCCGTCGCGGCGGCCGGACGCCGGTGGCGGTCGCCGCCACCGACCCGGACGTGGGCGTCGGCGTCGGCCCGGCGGCCGGCCAGCGGATGGTGGTGGTCGGCGCGGACGCCGACCGGGCGCGGGCCGACGCGCACGCGGCCTGGGACGAGCTGCTCGACACGCTTGTCGACTACCGGGTGCCGGTGGACCGGACGGAGACGCCGCGGGCGACCGCCGACCGGCTCATCGGGGGCGTACTCAGCGGTCACGCCGACTCCGCCGACGCGATGCGGTTGCTCGGCCGGGCCGAGGAGCGGGCCCGGTACGCACGGAACCCGCTCACCGGTGATCCGTTGGTGCCGGCGCTGCGCGCGGTCCGCGCCACCCTCGCCGCGGCCGCCGACCGGCGTACCCGGTTGCTCGCGGCGGTGCTACCGCCCTCGGTGCTGCAGCGCTGGCGGCTCGCCGTGGCGGACACCTCGGGCCGGATGGTCGCCATGACCGGCCAGGCCCGGCACCGCCTGCTGCGGTGGAGCCCGCGCCGCCTGCTCGCCGACCGCGCGGCTCGCTGACCGGCCCCGGGGCACGAGAGCGCCCGCACGCCCGGCCACCGGCCGGGCGTGCGGGGGTCGGAGGCCGAGGGCCGGCGACCGGGCGTGCGGGGGCCGGGGGCCGGCGACCGGGCGTGCGGGGGTCGGAGGCCGGGGGCCGGCGACCGGGCGTGCGGGGGTCGGAGGCCGGGGGCCGGGGGCCGGCGACCGGGCGTGCGGGGGTCGGAGGCCGGGGGCCGGGGGCCGGGGGCCGGCGACCGGGCGTGCGGGGGTCGGAGGCCGGGGGCCGGGGGCCGGCGACCGGGCGTGCGGGGGTCGGAGGCCGGGGGCCGGCGACCGGGCGTGCGGGGGTCGGAGGCCGGGGGCCGGCGACCGGGCGCCGACCGGCGATCGGGCGCCGGCCGGCGATCGGGCGCCGGCCGGTAATCGGGCGCCGGCCGGTAATCGGGCGCGCCGCTTGATCCACACGAGTTCCATGAGGTCGGGCTGTCCGGGCCGCGGGACACCGCGACTTACCTGAAGGCGAGTCGATCACCGTTTCGGCGCGACGGCCACCGCCGGCCCGGCCGAGGAAGAGGCCCGAACGGAAGACGAGGATCCCGGCGGCCTGGCCCGGCGTACGGCCAACGGCCCGGCCCGGCCCGGCCCGGCAGACAAGGCAGCGGACCAGCGGACGGCGAGCGGCCCGGCCCGGCAGACGGCCAGAGGTGAAGGCCCCGGCACAGCCGAAGGACGAGCATCCGGCCGGCCGAGGAAGGACATTCCGGGCGCGGCGGACGGCGAGCAGTCCGCCCGGCCGGAAGAGGAGAGTTCCGGCCGGGCGGGCGGTGTGGGTCAGCGGCGGGTCAGCGGTGCCCCTCCGGGCGCTGACGCCACCGGTCCTCCATCCGGTCGAGGAACGAGGAACGGCGACCGGAGCGCCCGCGAGTGCGGCGCCGACTGGTCGTCCCACCCACCACGTGGAGGTCGGGTGACTGCGCTCGACGGTGCGACTGCACCGCGTACGCAGCCGAGGCCAACATGACGACGAAACCCGCCACAGCCAGCGGCGGAGTCTTGATCACCGCGCCATAGACCAGTAGGGCCAGCCCAGCGATGATGACGCCGGCAGCGACGAGCAGGCGACGCCGCGTGTGGAAACGCGGATCGCTGGCGCGCACGGCCGAGGCGAATTTGGGGTCCTCGGCAAGCGACCGCTCGATCTGCTCGAACAGCCGCTGCTCGTGCTCCGAGAGCGGCACGGCACTCCTCCCCGGTCACGTTGGTCGGCCCGTTCGGACCGACAGACCGTGGCAGCCAACCGGCTGCTTACCCGCAAGTCTACGAGGGGGGTCGCGCGTCGGAAAGCGGGACGACCTATGGCCGGGTCGGATTTTCGTTCCGGCGGGGATCACGGCTGCCGAGCAGACTGGCCGGACCTATGACGGACCGCCCGAATCGGGCAGCGGCGGCGTCCGCGGCGGCCTCCGCTTCGCGCCAGCCGCGCTCGGGAGCGCCGAGCGCGAGCTGCCGGGGTGTCTCCTGCGCCGCGGCGAGCCCTTCGGCCCGTACGCCGACGAGCCTGACCGGCTCGGTTGGGGCGAGCGCGGTCCAGAGCGCCCAGACCGTGTCGAACATCTCTCGGGCCGTGTCGGTGGCGACCGGCAGGGTGCGGGAGCGGGTGACCGTGCGGAAGTCGGCCAGCCGCACCTTGAGCGAGATCGTCCGACCGACCTGATCCGCCCGGCGCAGCCGGCCGCCCACCTTGTCGGCGAGCGCGAGCAGCGCCCGGCGGATCTCCAGCGGGTCGGTCACGTCGACGTCGAAGGTGACCTCCGCCCCGATCGACTTCTCCACGTGCTCGGGGCTCACCGCACGTGGGTCACGCCCGTGCGCCAGGGCGTGCAGGTGAGCGGCGGACGCCTCCCCGAGGGCCTTGCGCAGCATTCCGTAGGGCGCCTCGGCCAGGTCGCCGATGGTGGCCAGGCCGAGCCGACGCAACGCCTGCGCGGAGCGCTCACCCACCCCCCAGAGCGCGTCGACCGGCAGCGGGTGGAGGAATTCGAGCACCCGCGTCGCCGGTACGACGAGCACGCCGTCGGGCTTGGCCCGGGTCGAGCCGAGCTTCGCCACGAACTTGCTCGGCGCCACCCCGACGGAGCAGGTCAGCCCCAGCTCCCCCGACACCCGCTCCCGGATGCCACGGGCGATCTCGGCCGGTGAACCGAAGAGCCGGCGGGCACCGGACACGTCGAGGAACGCCTCGTCGAGGGAGAGCGGCTCGACCAGTGGGGTGACGTCCCGGAAGATCTGCATCACCGCCCGGGAGGCCTCGGTGTAGGCGGTGAAGTCCGGCGGGAGGTAGACCGCGTGCGGGCAGAGCGCCCGGGCCCGCATCATCGGCATGGCGCTGCGCACGCCGTAGGGGCGGGCCTCGTAGCTGGCCGAGCTGACCACGCCGCGCGGGCCGAGGCCGCCGACCACCACCGGCCGGCCCCGCAGCTCGGGGCGGCGGCGCACCTCGACCGAGGCGAAGAAGGCGTCCATGTCGACGTGCAGGATCAGGCTGCCGGAGTCGTCGGCGTCCGGACCGAAGCGCGGATCACCGCCCCGTGGCAACGACTGGCTGCGGCCCATGTGCGCAGGTTAACCGGGGGGTACGACGCGACCCGGTCAGCCCCGCACCACCAGCAGCGGGATGGTCATCTCGGCCGCGGTGTCCGACCCGTGGTACGCCACCAGCCGGGACGCGAGCGGGCTCTCCGAACGGGTGGCCAGCACGGCGTACGTGTCGTTGCAGATCACCACGACGTCGCCGATGCGGGCCAGGTGCTCGGCCGGAACCGGCCCGAACCAGCCGGCCGCGACCGCCTCGTCGCGGGTACGCACCCGGGCCGCGTCACCGAGCACCGCCGACCAGGCGGCCACCACGTCGTCGACCGCACCGGGCGCGACGTGCAGGTAACGCACCCGGGCCTCACCGGCGACGACCTGGATGCCGGCGCGCAGCCGGGGATCGGTGTCCAGGTCGAACCGGTGCCCCATGGGCACGTCGAGCTGGCCGTGGTCGGCGGTGACCAGCAGCGCGGCGTCCGCCGGCAGGCCGTCGACCAGCCGGGTGACCAGGGCGTCCACCTCCGTCGCGGCGACCCGCCAGGGCGGTGAGTCGACCCCGCTGAGATGACCGTGCCGGTCCAGGTCGGGGTGGTAGCCGGAGACCAGGGTCGGACCGGTCCCGGCGGTCAGCGCGGTCAGCATGGTCCGGGCGAGCGCGTCGACGCCGGTCGCACCGCGGAAGTCCCCGCCGCGGTTGGCGGCCACCGTCAGCCCGCTGCCGCCGAACTCGGGACGACTCACCGCGGTGACGGCGACACCGGCCGCGCGGGCCCGCTCCAACTGGGTCGGGACGGGTTGCCAGCGCAGCGGGTCCGGGTCGGCGGCCCACTCGATGTGGCTGAGCACCCGCTCCGTACCGGGCACCCGGACGGTGAAGCCGAGCACGCCGTGCGCCCCGGGCGCCACGCCGGTACCCAAGGTCACCAGGCTGGTGGGGGTGGTCGACGGGAAGCCGGAGGTGAGCGGCCGACCGGCCGTCGCGGCGAGTCCGGCCAGCGTCGGGGCGTACCGGGCGGCGGTGGGGATCTGGTACCAGCCGAGCCCGTCGACGAGGAGCACGGCGACCCGGCGCACCCCGGCCAGCTGTGCGGAGAGGCCCAGCCGGTCGGTGGCCCCCGGCACCCCGAGCACGGCGAGCGTGCTGGGGAGCACGTCGGCGAGGCTGCCGTCGCCGTAGCGCGGGGCGACCGGGGAGAGCGGCTCGGAAGCCGCCGGAGGCAGGTCGGGGTCCGGCGGGCCGGACGCGCCCGACGTGGCCGGGCCGGTCATGCCGGCCGGCGGGCGAACAGGTGCAGCTGCGCGGCGAGATCCCGGTACGGCGGCCGGCCGGCCAGCGCCCGCTCCAGCTCGACCAGGGCACCCGGTTGACCGTCGGCCACCGCCGCCGGCAGCAGGTCGGCGAGGACGCGTACGCCGTGGATCTCCTCGACCACGAGCCCGGCGGCGCGCAGCAGAGCCGAGGCGCCGTCGACGTCGTACCGCCGCCGCAGGGTGTCCCGGGCCCCGGCGGTGCCGGCGGGATCCGTGGCCAGGGTGTCCGCGACGTCCAGGTGACCGTTCATCGCGCGGGCCAGCACCGCGGCGGCGCGACCGGCGACCAGTACGCTCGCCGCGCCGCCGGGCCGCAGCGCGGTGGCCAGCGCGGTCACCACCGACACCGGGTCGTCGACCACCTCGAGCACGGCGTGGCAGAGCACCAGGTCGACACCGGCCGGTTCGACGAGACCGGCGAGCGCGTCGCCGTCGCCCTGCACGGCGCGTACCCGGTCGGCGACGCCCGCCTCGGCGGCCCGCCGGGTCAGCGCGGCGAGCGCGTCGGGGCTCGCGTCGACCACCGTGACGCGGTGCCCGGCCTGGGCGAGCGGGACGGCGAAACCGCCGGTGCCGCCGCCGACGTCGAGCACGGTCAGTTCGATGCCGCCCCGCCGCTCGAGTTCGGCACGGAGCACCGACCAGATCACGGCGGTACGGGGGGTCAGCGGCGGCCCGGTGAACCGGCCTCGGGTCTGCTCCACCCGGTCGAGCCTAGTCAGGTTCCGGGGTGTCGGCCGGGGGCCCCTCACCAACGGATCCGTCGATGGGGCCCTCCGGCGCACCTCGTCCTTACCTCCGCTCGGCGGCGGAGGTCACGACTCCCCGCCCGCCGCCGGGTCGCGCTCGACACGCGAGCGCCGGACGTTGGCCACGGGGCCGTCCGTCACCTCGTACTCGCGCGGCTCCAGGTGGTGTTCCGGCACCCAGCCGGCGGTGAGGCGAGTACGACGCGCGTTGGCCACTCCGTTGTGACCGTTGTTCCCCGTCACTGCTCTTCTCCTTCGTAGTGCACGATCACCCGTATCAGGGTTGCCACCATGATGATCGGGAACAGCCGCAGGCCGTCACCGAGGCACCACCCCCGCTACAGGAGCTGGAACAATCGGAGGCCCCGCGACGGTGCCGCGTCGCCGCCGAACGTGTTCCGCGTCTCCCCCGCCGCCGAGGCGCACCGGGGTGGAGCTGGACTGACGCGCCGTCGATGCGCGGCTTGTCGATCAGCACTTCTCCGATTGGCGGGCTCCCCAAACCCGGGAACCGGAGCGCACCCGCTCGGGCGGCTGTGTCCCGGGTCTCGCGTGGCCGGGCCGGCGTCCGGGCCACCGCCGGCCGGGGCCACGCTCCTCGGATGCTCGTTCTGCTCAGCGCGTTCGGCATCGTGCTGCTCGGGGCGTTCGCCCAGGCGGTCAGCGGCTTCGGGTACGCGCTGCTGACCGTCCCGCTGCTCGCCATCGCGATCGACCCTCGCAGCGCGGTCGTGGTGTCGGCGCTGACCAGCATCGGGTTGACGCTCACCGCGGCCGTCCGGGAGCGCGCGTACGCCCGCTGGCGGATGGCCGTGACGCTCACCGCCACCGCCCTGCTCGGGGTGCCGGTCGGCCTGCTGGTGCTCGCGTACGCCCCGCCGCGGCTGCTCAGCGCGTTGATCGCGGTGGTGGTGCTCGGCTGCGTCGCGCTGGTGGCCAGCGGCGCCCGGGTGCGCACCGGTCGCGTCGGGCTCGGCGCGGTCGGCGTGCTCGTCGGCGTGCTCACCGCCGCCACCGGCACCAACGGGCCGCCGCTGGTCGCCGCGTTCCACTCCCTCGGCTACGACCCGCGTACCTTCCGGGCGACGGTGGCGGCGACGTTCGCCGGTACCGGCCTGATCGGGCTGGCGGGATTCCTGGTCGCCGGTCAGGTGGACACCCACGTGGCGCGAATCGCCCTCGCGGCGCTGCCCGCCGTCCCCCTGGGCTGGTGGCTGGGCAACCGGCTCTTCCACCGGCTCGACCCGCGGCTGTTCCGGCGGATCGTGCTGGTCGGGCTGATCGGCAGCGCCGGCACGGCGCTCATCGGCCTGGCCGGCTGAGCCCACCTCGGCGGGTTCGTCGCGTCGCCGGCGCATCCCCGCGACGGCCGACGGCCCGCCGGGCCGCGCCGCCCGCCCACGTCGCCCGGCCGGGTCAGCGGAAGTCCCGGGAGGCCGGACTGACCGGCGGCTGGATCGCCTCCAGCCGGTCGGCGACCAGGTTCGTCACCCCCTCGTACCGTTCCAGCCGGCCCCGCACCACCAGCCCGGTACTGGTCCGGGCCACCCGCCGGTAGCGCTGCCACAACCCCGGCGAGCAGGTCACGTTGAGCATGCCGGTCTCGTCCTCCAGGTTGAGGAAGGTGACCCCGCCGGCGGTCGCCGGCCGCTGCCGGTGAGTGACGATGCCGCCGACCCGGATCCGCTGGCCGGGCTCCACCCGGCCGAGCCGGGCGATCGGCAGCGCGCCCAACTCGTCGAGGCGCGGGCGGATGAACGTGGCCGGATGGTTCTCCGGCGACAGGCCGGTGGCCCAGACGTCCGCGACCAGCCGGTCGACCGCCTCCATGCCGGGCAGGGTGGGCGCGGCCGCGCCGGTCACCGTGCCGGGCAACCGGCCCGGCCGGTCCTGCGCCGCCGCGCCGGCCGCCCAGAGCGCCTGCCGCCGGGTGAGCCCGAAGCAGGCGAAGGCGTCCGCGGTGGCCAGCGCCTCCAGCTGCGCGGCGGTGAGACCGACCCGCCGGGCCACGTCCGGCATGTCGCGGTACGGCCCGTTCGCGACCCGCTCGGCCTCGATCCGCTCCGCCACCCCGTCGCCGAGGGTACGCACGCTGGCCAGGCCGAGCCGGACCGCCGGACCGCCCAGCCCCCAGGCGTGCGGCGGCTCCCCCGGCCCGCTGCCCCACCGGGCGTCGGGCGTGGACTCCAGCACCGCCAGGGCGCCGCTGGCGTTGATGTCCGGCCGGCGCACCTGCACGCCGTGCCGGCGGGCGTCGTCCACCAGGGTCTGCGGTGAGTAGAAGCCCATCGGCTGGGCGTTGAGCAGCGCCGCCAGGAACGGCCCCGGGTGGTAGCGCTTGAGCCAGGAGCTGGCGTAGACCAGGTAGGCGAAGCTCATCGCGTGGCTCTCCGGGAAGCCGTAGCTGGCGAACGCGGTGAGCTTCCGGTAGACGTCGTCGGCCAGCTCCCCGGTGATGCCCCGCTCCGCCATTCCGGCGTAGAGCCGGTCGGCGATCTGCGCCATCCGCTCGACCGACCGCTTGGCTCCCATGGCCCGGCGCAGCTGGTCCGCCCCGGCCGCGTCGAAGCCGGCCAGGTCGATGGCGAGCTGCATCAGCTGCTCCTGGAAGAGCGGCACGCCGAGGGTCTTCTCCAGCGCGTTGCGCATCAGCGGGTGGGCGTACTCCACCGGCTCCTGGCCGTTCTTGCGCCGGATGTACGGGTGCACCGAGCCACCCTGGATCGGGCCGGGCCGGATCAGCGCCACCTCCACCACCAGGTCGTAGAACTCGCGGGGCTTGAGCCGGGGCAGGGTGGCCATCTGCGCCCGGCTCTCCACCTGGAACACCCCCACCGAGTCGGCCCGGCAGAGCATGTCGTAGACCTCCGGGTCGTCCAGCGTCATGTCGCCGAGGTCCAGGCTCATCCCGATCATGTCGTAGCCGTAGTGCAGCGCGGAGAGCATGCCGAGGCCGAGCAGGTCGAACTTGACCAGCCCGACGGCGGCGCAGTCGTCCTTGTCCCACTGGAGCACGCTTCGCCCGGGCATCCGCCCCCACTCCACCGGGCAGACCTCGATGACCGGCCGATCGCAGATCACCATCCCGCCGGAGTGGATGCCCAGGTGCCGGGGGAACGTCTGCAGCTCGTTGGCGTACTCGACCACCTGCTCGGGGATGTCCGCCACGTCGGCCGTGGCGATCGCGCCCCACCTGTCGATCTGCTTGCTCCAGGCGTCCTGCTGGCCGGGGGAGAAACCGAACGCCTTGGCCACGTCCCGCACCGCCGAGCGCGGCCGGTACGAGATGACGTTGGCCACCTGGGCGGTGTGCTCCCGGCCGTAGCGGGCGTAGACGTGCTGGATCACCTCCTCCCGGCGGTCGGACTCGATGTCCACGTCGATGTCGGGCGGGCCGTCCCGCTCCGGCGCGAGGAACCGTTCGAAGAGCAGCCGGTGCCGCACCGCGTCGACGTTGGTGATCCGCAGCGCGTAGCAGACCGCCGAGTTCGCGGCCGAGCCCCGGCCCTGGCAGTAGATGTCCTGCTCGCGGCAGAACGCGACGATGTCGTAGACCACCAGGAAGTAGCCGGGGAAGCCCAGCGTCTCGATCATGTTCAGCTCGTGGTCGAGCTGCGCGTACGCCGTCGGATGCGCCTCCGGGGGGCCGTAGCGCTCCCGGGCCCCCTCGTAGGTCAGGTGGCGCAGCCAGCTCATCTCGGTGTGCCCCGGCGGAACCGGGTACGCCGGCAGCTGCGGCGCGACGAGCTGGAGGTCGAAGGCGAGCTCGGCGCCGAACTCGGCGGCCCGGGCCACCGCGCCCGGGTACGCGGCGAACCGGGCCGCCATCTCCGCGCCGCTGCGCAGGTGGGCGGTGGCGGCGGCGGGTAGCCAGCCGTCGATCTCGTCCAGGCTGCGCCGGGCGCGTACGGCGGCGACCGCGGTGGCCAGCCGACGCCGCCCCGGGGTCGCATAGTGCACGTTGTTGGCGGCCACCGTGGGCAGGCCGGCCGCGGCGGCCAGCTCGGCGAGCGCGTCGTTGCGGTCGGCGTCGACCGGGTGGCCGTGGTCGGTGAGCTCCACCGCCACCGTCTCCGCGCCGAAGAGCGCGGTCAACCGGTCCAGCTCGCGGGCCGCCGCCTCGACCCCCTCGGTGAGCAGCGCCGCCGGAACGTGCCCCTTGCGGCAGCCGGTGAGCACCAGCACGTGGTCGCGCAGCTCCTCGGCGACCTCCTCCAGCTCGCCGTAGACCGGGCGGCCCTTCTCACCGCCGCGCAGCTGGGCCCGGGAGATGGTCGAGGCGAGCCGGGCGTACCCCTCGTGGCCGTGGGCCAGCACCAGCAGATGCCGCCCGAGCGGATCCGGTTCACCGTTCTGCGGGCCGGGCAGCCCGAGCGAGAGCTCGGCGCCGAAGATGGTGGGCAGGCCCAGCGTCCGGGCCGCCTCGGCGAAGCGCACCACGCCGTAGAAGCCGTCGTGGTCGGTGACGGCGAGCGCGGTGAGCCCCAGCCGGGCCGCCTCCTCGGCCAGCTCCTCGGGGTGGCTCGCCCCGTCGAGGAAGCTGAAATTGGTGTGGGCGTGCAGCTCCGCGTACGGCACCGCGCCCTCGACGCGGGGCAGGGCGGGCGGCTGGTACTGCTCCCGTTTCCGGCTCCAGGCGGGGCTGTCCCCACCGTCGGCGTCCACCGCGAGCGGATCGACCACGTGCAGGTGCCGCTCGTCGCGGGAGCGCCCCCGACCGGACGCGCCGGCCGGGGCGGGCCGCCCGGAGAGCACCCGCTCCAGCTCGGACCAGGGCATCTTCGGGTTGTGGAAGCTCATCCGGCCGCCCCCGCCCGCGGTCGCCGCCCGGCCCGGACGACCGGACCGCCACGCTCAGTCATAGATCGCCTCCACCAGCCACTGCCCGGCCTCGACCACGAGCAGCAGGGCGGTGCCGTTGGCGAGACCGACCTGGAACCGGGCCCGCCGGTGGGCCTCGGCCGGCGCCCACCAGCGCTCGTCGACCGGCCACGGGCCGGCCCAGCCGGTGATCTCCATCGGCCGGGCGGCGTCGACGGTCAACCGGGCGGGAGGCGCGCTCACCTGCAGCCGCGCGCTCACCACCACCGGCGCGCCGTCGGCGTCGTGCACGACCGCGGCGAGCGGGGTGGGCAGCACCACGGCCGGCGCGGGCGGCGGCAGCCGGCCGGGCCACGGCGGTTCGCCCGGCCGCGCCGGCTCGCCGGGACGCGGCGGCTCACCGGGGCGGGCCGGCAGCCGCTCGTCCCCCCACGGCACCAGGCGCACCTGGTCGGCCGGGGAGCGCCCGCCGCCGAGCACCGCGGTGAGCACCGCCTCCGGGCCGAGGATGCCCTGCACCCGGCTCAACGCCCGATGCGCCCGCTCCCGCTCCTCACCGGTCTCCCCCCACAGCCCGGGTTGCAGGCCCGCCTGGGCGATCACCCCGTCCGGGATCAGCCGCAGCCGGATGATCCCGGCCGTCGGACGGGCCCGACCGACCCCACCGCGGCCGCTGCTGCCGGTGAGCCACCCGTCGAGCTGCCAGCGGACCCGGTCGGCGATGGCCGCGGCGGTGAGCAGCCCGTCGTGACGCCAGACCCGGTGCAGCTCCTGGCCGTGCGCGGTGACCGCCTCGATACCGAGCCGGGTGCAGGCCAGCCCGTGCCCGGCGAGCTGGTCGTGCAGCTGCTCGGCCAGCGCCCGGCCGGCGAACGCGGCCGCGTCGACCCGGTCGACCGGCTCGTCGTACTCGGCGGTCACCGTCAGGTCGGCCGGGGGCCGGCGGACGGCGAGCGGGCGGTGGTCCCGCCCGGCCGCCAGCCGGTGGGTGAGCGCGCCGTCGAACCCGAACCGCGCCAGCACGTCGCCGGCGGGCAGCGCGGCGAAGTCGCCGAGGGTGCGCACGCCGAGCCGGCGCAGCAGGTCGGCCAGGGCCGGCCGGCCCAACGCCTCGACCGGCAGAGCGGCGAGGAAGGTCGGGGTGCCGCCCGGTGGTACGACCCGCCCGGTGCGGGCGGCCAGGCCGGCGGCGAAGACCCCGTCGGCGATCCCGACCTGGGCCTCCACCGCGCAGGTCTGGGCGACGTGCTCGATGATCTGTTCGGCGGCCGCCTCCTCGCCGCCGAGGTAGCGGCTCGGCCCTCGGGCGGCCACCGCGCAGGCACCCGGCCGGACCACCTCCACGCCGGCGACCAACTCCTCCACCGCGGCGACCACCGGCTCGAACGCCCGGGCGTCGCGTCCCGGGTCGTACTCCACGACGGTCAGCTGGGGGCAGCGGCCCTGCGCCTCCCGTTTGCGCAGGCCCCGCCGCACCCCCTCGGCCCGGGCCCGCTCCGAGCAGGCGACCACCCGGTTGGCGTGCAGGACGGCGACCGGGCCGGTGGCGGGCACCCCGTCGACGATCTCGGCGGCGAGCACCGGCCAGTCCGGGCACCAGAGCAGCAGGGTGCGGGCCGGTGTGTCGGTCACGCCGGCCCGACCAGGGTGAGCGCGCCCCGCCGGGAGACCCCGGCGACGGTACGGCCGGGCGGAGCCACCGGGCGGGGCCGACCGGCGGTCGGGCCGCCGACGGCGGAGGCCACGGCGCGGGGGATCACCCGGGTCAGCTCGTCACCCGGCAGCCAGACCTTGATCTCCTTGGGTCGGGCCGCCGCCCCGCGCCCGCGCGCCGAGACGGTGACCTCTCGGCGGCGCAGCCGGCCCCGGCCCGGCCCGAGCCCCTCCCAGGCGCCCCGGACCACCTGCAACGTCACGTCCGCGCCCTCCCACCGGCCGTACGGGACGAGCACGCTGCCACGCTGCCGGGCCCGGGCGGCCAGCCGGTTGGCGACCGAGGCGGAGACCGAGGCGGGCACCGCGGTGACCACGACGTCCACCCCGTCGATCAGCGCGGCGATGACGGTGGCCCATTCGGGGCCGGGATTCGGCACCAGGGCGAGCCGATCCAGGGCGATCCCGAGTTCGGCGGCCGCGCCCGCCCCGAACGTCGGCACCCCCACCACGGCGCACCACGAGCCGGCCCGGGACGCCTCGGCGAGCAGCGCGAGCACCAGCGAGGCGCCGCCGACGTGCCGCGGGTGACCGGCGGCGACCGCGATCGTGCTGCCGCGCCGCAGCCCCCGGCTGGGCAGCAGGCCGGTCAGCTCGGGGGCCACCGGCAGGATCCGGTGGCCGCCGGCCGGGTCCGGCGCGCTGGCCGGACGGACCAGCCCGGCCAACGCGGCGGAACCGACCACCATGTGGCCCGCCATCGGACCAACCCCCCGTCGTGTCGCTGTCGGATCAGGTGTTGCTGTCAAGGCCCCCGGGTCGGTCGCGCCGGGGCGTCCCGCCGGACCGCGCGGCCCCGGTCATCCGGTCGCCGGTCACGCGGAGGGCATGGCCCCCGAAGGTCCTCGTCGACGACCTCGCGGCTCCCGTGCTCGGTGTCGGCCGCCCGGCTCCCCCCGCCGGGCGGCCGACACACCCGTCCGGCATGACCCGGACGGGCGCCGCCGGCCACGTGGGGCGCGGCGGCAGACCGCGCCCGGACCGGAGCAGGGGCAGCCGGCTCTCGCCGCCGACGCCGATCGCCGTCGGTGATACCGCCGCTCGCCCGGGGCGTGTGTCGAAGTCCTCGGTCGAGCCGAGGCGGAGTCCAGGCGGCGGTCCGGCAAGGCGGGGATTCGTTCGGATACCGGTGTTGTATCCGGACGAAGCGCCGACGCCGCCGGTCGTCGTCTGGGCCCGCCGCAGGCCGGCCAGGGACTTCGACACACGCCCTAGCCGCCGGGTCAGGCGGCGAGGCCGTCGAGCGCCGGCTGGTGGGCCACGCCGAGCGCGGTCTCC
Source organism: Micromonospora musae (assembly GCF_003626635.1). Lineage (GTDB taxonomy): Bacteria > Actinomycetota > Actinomycetes > Mycobacteriales > Micromonosporaceae > Micromonospora > Micromonospora musae. Next base: position 363,320 of record NZ_RAZT01000003.1, read on the forward strand.
ACCACCGCGACGAACTGTTCGGCCGCGCGGAGCAGGTCGTCGGCTTCCCGGGCGCTGACCACCCGGGGTATGCCGGCCTCGGCGGCGGCCCGCTTCCCGGCTCCGGCCGCGAAGTAACGGGCCCACTCGTCGAGCTCGGGGGCGACGGCGCGGAGCAGGATCCAGACGCTGGTGATCTGGTTGCGGCGGGTGGGGGTGGGCCGGGCGCGGGCGGCGAGCAGGGCCGCGGCCGCACGCAGCGCGGCCAGGTGGGCCGCCGCGTAGCGGAGGCCGTCGGGACGGGTCTGGCCGGCCTCGGCCAGACCGAGCCGGGCCACCGCGAGGAGCTGGGCGGGGGTGCGGTGCGGCAGCACGTGCGCCGGCACCGTCGGTGGCTGAGCCGGGTTGGTCGGCATGGGCTGTCTCCTCCACGTGGCCGAGGCGGCCGGCCGGTTCGTCGCGGCCGGCGGACGCCGGGTCGAGTGGTGCGGAGGAAGACGCACCTGTGTGGTGGCCGGCCGGGTGTGGATGCTTCCCCACACCACACCCGGCCGGCGTACCGGCGGGTTCGTCGTCCGCCGCCCGGGGGTCGTGGGCGGCGGACGACGCTCCTGCCTGGTGGGACCGGGCTCGCGACTGCCCGGCACCCAGGTGCGGACCGCGGTGCCGCACCGCCCCGGGAGGCAGCGCCGCGAAACGCCACTCCCGGGAGGTTGGAACGAACGTTCGAGGCAATCGAACACTCGTTCTAACTGCTGCTGACAGTACACCCCTCCGCCGACGAAAACGCAACGTGTGACGCGCCGGACCGCCGCAAGCGTCAGCGACGCGGGGACGCCGGCCGGGACACGGCGTGGCCGGCCGGCCCGGAGCGGACGGGACCGGGAAGAATGGCCCCCATGCAGCCACACCCCAACGTACGAGCGGTGCAGGACGCGCTCGCCGACGCGAAGGCCCGGGACGCCGCCGGCGCCCCCAGCGCCGTACGCCTACTGCCCGAGGCGGTGCACACCGCGGCGGCGGCCGCCGAGGCGCTCGGCGTCGACGTCGGGCAGATCGCCAACTCGCTCATCTTCGAGGCCGACGGCGAGCCGCTGCTCGTGCTGACCTCCGGCGCGCACCGGGTGGACATCGCCGGCCTGGCCGCGTCGATCGGGTTCACCCGGCTGCACCGGGCCACCCCGGAGTTCGTCCGGGAGCACACCGGCCAGCCGATCGGCGGTGTCGCCCCGCTCGGGCACCCGCGACCGCTGCGCACCCTGGTGGACACCGCGCTCGCCGCGTACCAGGAGATCTGGGCCGCCGGCGGCGTACCTCAGGCGGTCTTCCCGACCACCTACGACGAGTTGCTCCGGATCACCGCCGGCGCTCCCGCCGAGGTGGCGTGAGGGAGCGGAGCGCGTGAACCGTCAGGCACAGCAGCGCGGCGCCGCGCGCCACCGCCCGGCGAAACACAGCGGTGACGTGCGGCGAAGCGGGGCGGCGGCGTGAACGACGTCCCGGAGCTCGTCACACTGCACGTGTGGCGGACCGCCCCGGCGGCGCTGCCCCGGGCGCTGGCCCGGATGGCGCTCGACCCGCGCCGGCTACGCGCCACCGCGGGCGTACGGTTCGGCAAGCTGCTCGGCACCGGGACCGGCACCGGCTTCGGGCCGGGCGACGCCGACCCGACCCGATGGGCGGCGCTGACCGTCTGGGACTCCCCCGCCGCGGCGAGCGGCTTCGACGACACACCCGTCGGCCGGGCCTGGGCGCGGATCGCCCGGGCCGCCGTCCGGGTCGACCTGCGCCCGCTGTCCAGCCGGGGCGAGTGGTCACGCCGCCGCCCGTTCGGCGAACCCTCCGGCGGCCACGTCGACGGTCCGGTGCTCGCCCTGACCCGGGCCCGGCTACGGGCCCGCCGGGCGGTCACCTTCTGGCGGGCGGTGCCACCGGTGGCCGCCGCCCTGCGCGGCGCACCCGGGCTGCTGGCCCGGTTCGGCGTCGGCGAGGCCCCGCTGGGCTGGCAGGGCACGGTGAGTGTGTGGCGCGCCCCGGCGGACCTCGTGGCGTTCGCGTACCGTCACCCGGAGCACCGCGCGGCGATCACGCGTACCCCCACCGAGGGGTGGTACGCCGAGGAGCTCTTCGCGCGGTTCGAGATACGCGACGTGGTCGGTGATCGCACGGTGCTGGGCTGGGTCACGGACGACGAGGACACCAGAGGTGGGTGGGCATGAGGTTGGTGCGGTGGACCCCGGACGATCTCGTCCGACGGCTGGACGACGTCGTGGCCGTCTACGGCGAGGCGATGGGTTACCGGACCGACCTGCTGGAGGCCCGGCGCGGCTACATCGCCACCCACGTACGCCGGCCCGGGTTCCGTGCCGTGGCCAGCCTGACCAGCGAGGGTCACCTGGCCGGGTTCGGGTACGGCTACCTCGGCGCCGCCGGGCAGTGGTGGCACGACCAGGTACTGCGGGCGCTGGACCCGGCGGCCCGGCAGCGCTGGCTGACCAGCTGCTTCGAGGTGGTCGAGCTGCACGTCCGGCCGCCGGCGCAGGGGCACGGCCTGGGTGCCGGGCAGCTTCGCGCGCTGCTCACCCTGGCCGAGGGAGCCACCACCCTGCTCTCCACCCCGGAGGCCGACGAGCGGACGTCGCGGGCCTGGCGGCTGTACCGGCGGTTCGGCTTCACCGACGTGCTGCGCGACTTCCAGTTCCCCGGCGACGAACGGCCGTTCGGCGTGCTGGGGCGGGACCTGCCCCTCGACCGTCCGGCCGCATGATCCGCCGGCGACTGCCCTGGGCGCTGCTGGCCGTCCTGGTACTCGCCCAGATCTGCTACCCGCTGACCGACGGCCCGCTCCGGGCCCGGCTGACCGTGGCCACCGTCGGCCTCGGCTACCTGCTCTCGGTCGGCCACGCCCTGCTCAGCCGGGGCCCACGCACCGCGGCGGCGCTGGTCGCGGTGGCCACCGGCGGCGGGTTCGCCGTGGAGGCGGTCGGGGTCGCCACCGGGGTCCCGTTCGGCAGCTACGACTACTCCGGCGAGCTGGGCCCGAAGGTGGCCGGCGTGCCACTGATCATCCCGCTGGCCTGGACCTGGATGGCCTGGCCCGCCTGGCTGGCGGCTGTACGGCTCAGCACCGCGCCGGGCGGCCAGCCCGCCGCTCCCCCGGCGCCGGGTCCGGCCGCCGGCCGGCTCGCGCTGCGGCGGATCGCGCTCGCCGCGACGGGGCTGGCCACCTGGGACCTCTTCCTCGACCCGCAGATGGTGGCCGAGGGCTACTGGCGGTGGCGGGACGTCGGCTGGGCCCTGCCCGGCCTGCCCGGCGTCCCCGTCAGCAACTACCTCGGCTGGCTGCTCTTCGCGGTGCTGCTGATGAGCGCGCTGCCCGCGCTGGCCGGGCCGGCCGCGACGGTCACCGACGGCCGGGACACCCCGATGTTCGCGCTCTACCTCTGGACGTACGCCTCCAGCGTGCTGGCCCACGCGGTCTTCCTGGGCCTGCCGGCCTCGGCGCTCTGGGGCGCGGCCGGCATGGGGGTGACCGCCGTGCCGCTGGCGGCGGCGCTGCTGCGGGCCCACCGGGCCGGCGGACCGCCCCGACCGTGGCGACCGCAGCCCTCCGGAGTCGACGCGACCGCATGACCGCCCTGATCGCGCTCGTCCTCGGCGTGGCCGTGTTGACCGGCCACACCCTGGTCAACGCCGCCCGCTGGCTGCGCCGCCCGGCCGTGCCGCCGGGCGAGGTGACCGAGCCGGTGGCGGTGCTGCTGCCGCTGCGGAACGAGGCCGAGCGGGTGGGTCCGTGCCTGCGCGCGCTGCTCGACCAGCGGGCGGTGCCGGGGCTGCGGATCGTGGTGCTCGACGACGGTTCCACCGACGGCACGGCCGACGTGGTCCGGGCGATCGCCGGCGGCGACCCGCGGGTCACCCTGCTCACCGGGGCCACCCCGCCGCCGGGCTGGCTGGGCAAGCCGTACGCCTGCTGGCAGCTGGCCGAACGGGCCGACCCGGCGGCGACCGCGCTGGTCTTCGTCGACGCCGACGTGGTGCTCGCCCCGTACGCCGTGGCGGCGGCGGTCACCGAACTGCGCTCGGCCGACGTGGCGCTGCTGTCGGCGTACCCCCGGATCGTGGTGGCGACGGCGGCCGACCGGCTGGTCCAGCCGCTGCTGCAGTGGCTGTGGTTGACCTTCCTGCCGCTGCGGGCGATGGAGCGTTCGCCGCGGCCGTCGCTGGCCGCGGCGGGCGGGCAGTTCCTGGTCGTCGACCGCGCCGGCTACCTGCGGGCGGGTGGGCACGCCGCGGTCGCCGGCCGGGTCCTGGAGGACATCGAGCTGGCCCGGGCGGTCAAGCGCGCGGGCGACCGGATCGCGCTCGCCGACGCCTCACGGTTGGCCGCCTGCCGGATGTACGCGGACTGGCGGCAGCTGCGCGACGGCTACTCGAAGTCGCTCTGGGCCACGTTCGGTCATCCGGGCGCCGCCGCCGCCGTGCTGGCAGTGCTGCTCCTGCTCTACACCGCGCCGCCGCTGCTGGCGGTGGCCGCGCTGGTCGCCGGGTCGACGCCGGCGGCGCTGGTGGCCGCGGCGGCGTACCTGCTCGGCGTGGCCGGGCGGGTGGTGACCGCCCGGGCGACCGGGGGCCGGTGGTGGCCCGACGCGCTGGCACACCCCGTGTCGGTCGTGTTCCTCGGTTGGCTGACCCTGCGGTCGTACCATCTGCGGAAGCGGCGGCGGTTGTCCTGGCGGGGCCGCCCGGTCAGCTAGGAGGCGCGTGATGGCGCGGATCGTGGTCGTCGGCGCCGGCGTGGGCGGGCTGGCCACCGCCGCCCGGCTGGCCGCCACCGGGCACGAGGTGACCGTGTTCGAGCGGGCCGACACGGTCGGCGGCAAGCTGGGCCGCCACGTGCACGACACCCCGGCCGGCCCGTTCCACTTCGACACCGGGCCGAGCCTGCTCACCCTCCCCGAGGTCTTCGCCGACCTGTTCGAGGCGACCGGGGCGAAGCTCGACGAGTACCTGGACCTGACGCCGCTCGACCCGATCGTCCGCCACGTCTTCCCGGACGGGTCCACGCTGGACTCCTGCGCCGACCCGGCCGAGTTCGCCGCCCGGATCGGCGCGACCCTCGGCGACCGGGCGGCAGCCGACTGGCAGCGGCTCTGGCGGCGCGCCGCCCGGGTGTGGGCGGCCTCCTCCCGGGACGTGCTGCGCCGACCGATCGACTCCCCACGGGACCTGGCGGCGCTGGCCTGGCGGCTCGGCGACCTGACCGCCATCGCGCCGGGCCGGACGCTGCGCGGTCTGGGCCGCCGGCACCTCACCGACCCGCGGCTGCGGATGCTGCTCGACCGGTACGCCACGTACACCGGCGCCGACCCGCGGCGCGCACCGGCCGCGCTGGTCGCGGTCCCGTACGCCGAGCTGACGTACGGCGGCTGGTACCTGCGCGGTGGACTGGGCACACTCGCCGATGCGCTGCTGTCGCGCTGCCTGGACCTCGGGGTGGTCGTGCAGACCGGCACCACGGTGACGCGGATCGACGCGGCGGGCGGCCGGGTGCACGCCGTACGCCTCGCCGGGGTCACCGCGCCGGTCCCCGCCGACGTGGTCGTGGCCAACTGCGACGCGCTCACCCTCTACCGGGACCTGCTGCCCAGCCCGCGCCGGCTGGCCGGGCTCACCGACCGCAGCCTGGCCGGGTTCGTGCTGCTGCTCGGGGTGGCCGGCGCCAGCGGGCTGGCCCACCACAACGTGTTCTTCCCCGCCGACTACGACGCCGAGTTCGACGCGGTCTTCGGCGACCCGGGCCGGGGAGTGCGGGCCCGCCCGGCCGCCGACCCGACGGTCCTCGTCACCGTCGCCGACGATCCACTGGTCCGGCCGGACGGCCACGAGGCGTGGTTCGTGCTGGTCAACGCGGCACGCCAGGGCACTTCGACGGGCGCGGTGGACTGGCGTCGCCCCGGCCTCGCGCAGGCGTACGCCGACCGGGTGCTGGAGGTGCTGGCGGCGCGCGGCGTCGACGTACGGGACCGGCTGCTGTTCCAGGAGATCCGCACCCCGGCCGACCTGGACGCCTCGACCGGCGCGCCGGGCGGGGCGATCTACGGCACCGCCGGGGGCCTGCTCCGACCGGCCAACCGCGGCCCGGTGCACGGGCTGTGGCTGGTCGGCGGCTCCGGCCATCCCGGCGGTGGCCTGCCGATGGTGACCCTCTCCGCCCAGATCGTCGCCACCGACATCGGTCCCGCCGCGTAGCCCACTTCCGCCGCGGCGGGCGTCTCAGCCCGCCTCGATCAGGGCCCGGCGGACGGCGGCGAGGAGCTGCCCCAGCCCGAAGCCGGCGAGCAGCACCCAGACCGCGGTCGCCATGGTGATGGTGCCGGCCGCGAGATCCGGCTCGATCAGCCCGGCCAGCCCGGCGACCAGCAGACCACCCAGGGCGACCAGGACCCGGGTTGGGCGCTCCCCCACCGTCACCGCGCCGATCTCCCGCATCCCGGCGGAGACCGCCCGGGCCCGCACGTACTCGTGCAGCCAGGAGAGCGCACCACCCGCCGCCGCCAGCGCGCCCGGCGCACCGACCAGCCAGAACGCCACCAGCCAGGCCGCCTCACCGATCCGGTCGGCCACCGAGTCGTAGACGTAGCCCAGCCGGGTGGTGCGCCCGGTGACCACCGCCACCGCGCCGTCGACGCTGTCCGCCACCCCGGCGAGCAGCACGAACAGCGCCCCGAGGAAGGGCCCGTCGACCGGCTGCACGGCGAAGACCGGCACACAGACGCAGAGCAGCACGCCCGTCACCGTCACCGCGGTGGGACCGACCCGCATCCGGCCCAGCACGTACCCGACGTGGTAGGCGAAGCGCAGCCAACCGCGCACGACGGGGGCGGCCTTGCGCGGGTCGAAGCCCCCGTGCAGCCGCGCCCACGCCGTGGCGTACTCGTCCCAGTTCAGCTGTGTGCCCACCACTGACCAACCGTCGCAGGCCGGATCAGGTGTCGCCAGGTGTCACGTGCGTGCCTGCACCCGGAGGTTCTGCCAGACCTCCCGGGTGGCGGTGGAGCGGTTGAGGGTGATGAAGTGGATCCCCGGCACTCCCTCGTCGAGCAGCCGAGCGCACATCTCGCTGGCCTGCTCGACCCCGAGCCGGCGGACCGCCTCGGGGTCGTCGGCCACCCGCGCGAACCGCTCGGCCAGCGCGGGCGGGAAGGGTGCCCCGGAGAGCTGGACGGACCGCTCGATGGTGGCCATCCGGGTCACCGGCATCACTCCGGCGAGGATCGGCGTGGCGCAGCCGGCGGCGGCCACCCGGTCCCGCAGCCGCAGGTAGTCGTCGGCGTCGAAGAACATCTGCGTGATGGCGAACTCGGCGCCGGCCCGGCACTTGCGGACGAAGTGCTCCGTGTCGCTGGTCACGTCGGGCGAGCGCGGGTGCTTGTACGGGAAGGCGGCGACGCCGACGCTGAAGTCGCCGGCCCCGCGGATCAGCTGGACGAGCTCCGCTGCGTAGCGCACGCCCTCGGGGTGGGCAACCCACTCGCCACCCGGGTTGCCCGGGGGGTCGCCGCGCACCGCGAGCACGTTACGCACCCCGACGCCGGCCAGCCGGCCGATCACGTGCCGCAGCTCGGCGACGGAGTGGTCGACCGCGGTGAGATGGGCCATCGGCAGCAGGGTGGTCTCGGTGGCGATCCGCTCGGTCACCGCGACGGTGGTGTCCCGGGTCGAACCACCGGCGCCGTAGGTGATGGAGACGAAGGACGGCCGCAGCGACTCCAGCTCCCGGATCGCCTGCCAGAGCAGGCGCTCACCCTCCGGTGTCTTGGGTGGGAAGAACTCGAACGAGAAGGTCGGCTGCCGCTCACGGATCAGCTCCCCGATCGCCGGCTGCGGATTGGGGAGGACAGAGGGGAGACCGAGCGCCACGGTCCGACTCTAGCGGGCGACACCCGCCGGATCGGCGAGCTTCCCACCCGCTGGCGCCCCGTGCGGAGCCGGGTCCGGTGGCGGTGCACGTCCCGGCCGGTCGGCGGGACGGGACGGCGCGCGGACGCGGGCGACGCCGAGGACGCGCCGGAACGCGGGCGGCCCGGCGGACGAGGGCGGCCCGCAAGGCGCGGCGGACGCGGGCGGCGCGGGAAAGCGTCGTACCCCCGGGGTATCCAATGGGCAGCGCGGGTGGAGCCGGTCGGGGCCGGACTCCACGGGGGGCCGTGCGGGGGTCGCCGTTGTCAGCGGTGGCGCGGGCGTCCGGTGGGCGGTCGCGCCGCCGCACCCGTGACCATCCGGAGGCCCGATGACCTCGCCCCCGCCCGGCGGCCCGCTGCTGCTCGGGCCGCTGCTCACCCAGCTCCGGCTGGCCCGCGGCTGGAGTCAGCGGCGCACCGCCGCCGAGCTCTGCGCCGTGGCCGGCGTGCCGACCCTGAGCCGGCACGAGGTGTCCCGGTGGGAGCGGCAGGTGCGGGTGCCCGGCGACTTCTGGCTGCGCTGGCTCGCCGTCGTGCTCGCCGCGCCGCTCGAGCTGCTGACCGACGCGGCGACCAGCGCGCGCCGGCTCGCCCCGCCGACCGGGCCGACCGGCGTCGCCCGGTCCCGCGCCGCGCTGCTCGCCCTGGCCCAGCGGTGGCGGGCCGACCCACGCGCCGAACTGCTGGTCGCCGCGCCCGGGCGGCTCGCCGGGCCGGACGTGCCGGGCGGCGGGTTCGAGCCGGCGCCACCGATCCTCTCCGACGGCGCGGCCCGGTCGCCCGAGGAGGCGTACGCCGCCGACCTGGCCGGGCTGCGGCGCCTCGACGACCTGTCCGGCGGGGCCGACCTCGCACCGCTCGGCACGGACCGGCTCCGCCGGGTGGCGCGGGCGCTGCCCCGGTCCGGTCCGGCGGGCCGCCGGCGGTTGCTGCCCCTGCTCGCCGAGGCGGCCCAGCTCGCCGGTTGGCTCGCCGCCGACGCCGGTGACCCGAGCGCCGGTCTGGACGCGTACCGGCTCGGGCTGCGCGCCGCCGCGGCCGCCGGCGACCCGGCCCTCGCCGGGCACGTGCTCGGCTCGGCCAGTCACCTGCTCGCCGACGCCGGGGATCCCGAGGGCGCCCTCCTGCTGGCCCGCACCGCGCACGCGGGCGGCCGACGGTGGGCCAGCCCCGGGCTGCGTGCCCTGTTGCTGCACCGGGTGGCGTTCGCCGCGGCCCTCGCGGGGCGGCCGGAGGCGGCCGGGCAGGCCCTCCGCGCCGCCGACCTGGCCACCACGGCTCCCGCCGCCGGGCACGAACCGTCCTGGCTCTACTGGCTCGACGCGCCGGAGCTGACGGCGATGACCGGGCGCACCCTGGTCGCCCTCGGGCGGCCCCGGCGGGTCGAGGCGTTGCTGGCCGGGGCGGCCCGGGAGCGCGGGCGTCCGCGTCGCGCGGCGGTGTACGGCGGTTGGCTGGCCCGCGGCTACCTCCAGCTCGGTGAGGTGGAGCTGGCCTGCGAGGTGGCGGGGGCGGCCCTCGTCGACGCGATCCGTGCCGGGTCGCCTCGGGCCTCGGCCCAGCTGACCGAGGTACGGCGTGGCCTGGCCGCGCACCGGCGGGCGCCGGCGGTCCGTCGTCACATGACGTTGGTCACCACGACCCGCCCCTATCTGCCTCGCCCGCCCTCGTCCGGGCGGGTGCGGGATCGGCGCCGGTGAGCTACGGCTCGCCTTGATACTGGCGGGTATCGCATGCCCGACCCGACCGGCTAGCGTTCACGCGTGAACGACGCAGCTTCCGTCTCCCCCGTCGACCGTGCCGGTCTGCGGCAGCGAATCGACAAGGCCCTCGCCGAGTTCCTGGCCAACCAGCGGATCTGGATGGCCGGGGTCGACGACGCGCTGTCCCCCCTGGCGGAGGTGATCGAGGCGTTCGTACTGGGTGGCGGCAAGCGGCTGCGGCCGGCCTTCGCCTACTGGGGTTACCGCGGGGCCGGCGGCGTCGACAGCGATCAGGTCCTGGCCGCGCTGGCCGCCCTCGAACTGGTGCAGGCCAGCGCCCTGATCCACGACGACCTGATGGACCGCTCGGACACCCGGCGCGGCGAGCCCGCGGTGCACCGCCGGTTCGCCACCCGCCACCGCCGCTCCAACTGGGGTGGCGACCCGGACGGCTTCGGCGACGCCGCCGCGATCCTGCTCGGCGATCTCTGCCTGGTCTGGTCCGACGAGCTGCTGCACTCCGCCGGGCTGGAGCCGGGCACGGTGGCCCGGGCCCGTCCGGTCTTCGACGAGATGCGCACGGAGGTCACCGTCGGGCAGTACCTCGACGTCCTCGCCCAGGTGACCCGGGACACCTCGGTGGAGCGCGCCGGCAAGGTCGCCCGCTACAAGTCGGCGAAGTACACGGTCGAGCGGCCGCTGCTCCTCGGCGCCGCGCTGGCGGACGCCCCGGTGGAGGTCGAGGCGGCCTACTCGGCGTACGGGTTGCCGCTGGGTGAGGCGTTCCAGCTCCGCGACGACCTGCTCGGTGTCTTCGGCGACCCGGCGCAGACCGGTAAGCCGGCCGGCGACGACCTGCGTGAGGGCAAGCGGACCTTCCTGGTGGCGGCCGCGTTGGAGGTGCTCGACGAGGGCGACCGGGCGCAGCTCCTGGCCGGGCTCGGTGACCCGGGGCTCGACGAGGAGGGGGTGACCCGGCTGCGCGGGCTGATCACCAGGAGCGGCGCGCCGGTCCGTACGGAGCAGCGGATCACCGCTCTGACCGACAGCGCGCTGGCGGCGCTCGCCCCGGTCGACCTCGACATCGAGGCCCGCCAGGCGCTCGTCGACCTCGCCGCCGCCGCCACCCGCCGCACCGACTGACCACCCACCCCCGCCCCTCACCCCGCCCTCGGCCCCGACCCTCTCCGCGTTGATCATGAAGTTATTGCCCCGACACGCCGCTTCGGCCGGCAACAACTTCATGATCAACGCACGGAGACGCCCGGAGGGGGCGGCGGGGTGGGGCGGGTTAGAAGCCGAGGGCTTGGGCGCGGCGTTTGACCTCGCGGGCCTGGTCGCCGCCGAGGGCGGCGGCCGGGGTTCCGGGCAGGGTGTCGTCCGGCTCGTAGAGCCAGCGCAGCGCGGCCTCGTCGTCGTAGCCGGCATCGGTCAGGAGGTTGAGCACGCCGGGTAGGTGCTTGAGCACCGTACGGTTGGCCACCAGGTCCGCGGGCACCCGGCGGACGCCGTCGCGGCGGACCGCCAACAGCTCCCGGTCGCGGATCATCTGGTGCACCTTGCTGATCGACACGTCGAGACGCTCGGCGACGTCGGGCAGGGTCAGCCAGCCGGCCGCGTCGGCGGGTCCGGGGCCGGCTGCGGCCTGGTCGGCGGGTACGGATTCGGTCACCCGAACACCCTGCCACGGGGCGACCGGGCCAGGCCAAACGGCACCCCGGACACCACGATCCGATACTCAGGGTCACCCATCGATCACCCGGACGGACCGACGGTCGCTCTCCCCGTCCACCGGGCGCGAACCCTCCGAGCCGGCACAGGGGCGCGTTCGCGCAGATCAGCGCCGTCTCCGGGCGGCGGACGAGCGCGGCGGGCGGACGAGGTCGGACCCCGGCTGTAGCATCCTGTTCAACCTTCGACCCCTGGACACATAGACTTCCTGCCGATGGACACACAGGTCGCCGACACGTTGCTTGGCTCGCTGATAGACGGGCGCTACCGCATCCGCGGTCGCGTGGCCCGTGGCGGCATGGCGACCGTGTACACCGCCACCGACGAACGCCTCGAGCGCACCGTCGCCGTCAAGATCATTCATCCGACCCAGGCCCCCGAGGCCCGGGCCCGGATCGCCGGTTTCGTCGAGCGCTTCACCGACGAGGCGAAGACCATCGCCCGGCTCACCCACCCCAACGTGGTGGCGGTCTACGACCAGGGCACCCACGGCGGCCTGCCCTACCTGGTGATGGAGTACGTACGCGGCCGCACCCTGCGCGAGGTGCTCGCCGAGCGGCGCCGGCTCAACCCGGACGAGGCGCTGGCCATCTTCGAGCAGATGCTCGCCGCGATCGCCGCCGCGCACCGCTCCGGAGTGGTCCACCGCGACGTCAAGCCGGAGAACGTGCTGGTTGCCGAGGCACCCACCGGGGGCATGGCCAATCTGGTCGACGGCGTCGTCAAGGTGGCCGACTTCGGCCTAGCCCGCGCCGTCGAGGCGAGCGCCGACGAGGAGAGCGGCAACCAGCTCATGGCGACCGTGGCGTACGTCGCCCCCGAGCTGGTCACCAAGGGTCACGCCGATCCACGTACCGACGTCTACTCGGCCGGCATCGTGCTCTTCGAGATGCTCACCGGCCGGGTCCCCTACGACGGTGGCCGCCCGATCGACATCGCCTGGCAGCACGTCGACCGCGACGTGCCGTCCCCGTCGACCCTGGTTCCCGGCCTACCACCGGCCCTCGACAACCTCGTCGCCCGCGCCACCCGGCGGGACCCGGACGCCCGGCCCACCGACGCCGGCGCGCTCCTCGCCGAGGTGCAGGTGGCCCGCGACGAGCTGGGCAACCCGAACAGCCACACCACGGTGCTACGTCGGATCACCACCGAGCCGCCGGTCTCCGAGCCGACCATGGTGGTCGCGGCGGTGCGCCCGGCCGAGCGGCCGGCGTGGGCCCGGTTGCCCGAGGACGGTCAACGGGTCGGTCGACGTCGGGCCGCGCCGCCGGAGAGCGACGGTTTCGGCGCCCGGCTCGGTCGGCTCTTCACGGGGGTGGCCGGCGAGAGCCGCGGTCGCCTGGCGATCATCGCCACCGCTGCGGCGCTCGTGCTGGTCGCCGCGCTCGGCGGCTGGTACCTCACGTTCGGCCGCTACACCGACGCCCCGCAGCTGGTGAGCCTGACCAAGGCGGACGCGGAGGCGCAGATCGCCCGCGCCGGCCTCGTCCTGAAGTACGCCGAGCCCCGCTACGACGCCACCGTTCCGCGCGACAGCGTCCTGCTCCAGGACCCGGGCTCGGCCGATCGGATCCTCAAGGGCGGCACCGTCACCCTGACCCTCTCCCTCGGTCCGGAGCAGTTCCCGGTGCCGGACGTGGTGGGCAAGGAGTTCGAGCTCGCCGAGGCGGACCTGGTCAGCGCCAACCTGGTGGCGGTCAAGGGCACGGCCCGCTACGACGACACCCTGCCCGCCGGGGTGGTGGTGGCGACCAACCCGAAGGTCGGCGCACAGGTCAAGCCGGGCGCCAAGGTGACGGTGATCCTGAGCAAGGGCAGGGCCCCGATCAGCGTGCCCAACCTGGTCGGCAAGAACCTCAACGACGCCCGGGCCGAGCTGTCCCGGCTGGGCCTGGTCGCGGTGGAGAACTTCAAGGACTCGGAGAAGCCGAAGGACGAGATCCTCGGGCAGAGCCCGGCCGACGGCACCGGCGTGGAGCGCGGCGCCGAGGTCAAGCTGGAGATCAGCAAGGGCCCGCCGGCGGTGGTGGTGCCCCGGGTGATGGATCTGCCCTGCCAGCAGGCCAAGCAGGTGTTGGAGAGCCAGGGCTTCCCGGTGACCATCCAGTTCAACCCGAACGCCGTCGTCCGGTTCCAGAACCCGGGCGAGAACTCGCAGGTGCCTCCGGGCACCCCGGTCACGATCGGGTGCTTCTGACATGCCGGTGAACGTGGCCCGTCCGGTCGGCACGCACACGCCGACCTCGGGCGGCTTGGCCAAGGCGGCTCTGCCCTATCTCGACGCGACCGGCGCCGAGGTCGTCCAGGTCTACGTCTCCAACTCCCGGGGTTGGGCGCTGCCGGCGGGTGATCCGGTGCAGGACGAGCTGTTCCGCGCCGGCTGCGCCGAGCGGGGCGTTCCGGTCTTCATCCACGCGTCCCTGCTCGTCAATCTCGGCTCCCCCACCGCAGCCACGGTCGAGCGGTCGGCGCAGACGCTGGCGCACGCGCTGCGCCGGGGTGCGGCGATCGGCGCGCAGGGGGTGGTGTTCCACGCCGGCAGCGCGGTCGACGCCGGGCACGCCGAGGCGGCGATGCGGCAGGTCCGCGAGGCGCTGCTGCCGCTGCTGGACTCGGCCGCGGCCGCCGGCGGGCCGATGCTGCTGGTCGAGCCGAGCGCGGGCGGCGGACGGTCGCTCGCCTCCCGGGTGGAGCACCTCGGCCCCTACCTGGACGCGGTCGACCGGCATCCGGGGCTCGGCGTCTGCTTCGACACCTGCCACGCCTGGGCCGCCGGGCACGACCTGGCCGTCGAGGGCGGCATGACCGCGACCCTGGACACCCTGGTCGCCACGGTCGGGGCGGATCGGCTGCGGCTGGTGCACGCCAACGACTCGAAGGACCTCTGCGGTTCGACCCGCGACCGGCACGAGAACATCGGCAAGGGCAGCATCGGCGAGCTGCCGTTCGCGGAGCTGATGACCCATCCGGCCACCGCCGGCGTGCCGACGGTGGTGGAGACCCCGTCGGAGAAGCATGTCGGCCATGACGCCGACGTCGCCACCCTCCAGCGCCTGCGCCGCTGACCGGGCCGAGCGCATCCGGCGACCCGGCGCCGCCGACCGAGGCCCGGGCTGGGGCACCGCACCAGGCCGGGCACACCAGGCATTCCACGCGCCGAGGGGCTGTTCCGTACGGAACAGCCCCTCGGCGTGTGACCACGACCCGGGCGGGGGTCAGCCGCGCAGAACGCGGGTGAGGATCTCCACGGCCCGGTCGATGCCGGCGTCGTCGACGTCCATGTGGGTGACCAGCCGGGCGGTACGCGGGCCGAGCACCGAGATGAGCAGCCCCGCCTCCCGCGCCGCGGCGGCCAGCGTGTGGGCGTCGAGGGCGGACTTGGTCAGGTCCAGCGGCACGATGTTGGTGCGCACCGCGGTGGCGAGCACACCGAACGGCGCGATCGCCTCGGCGAGCCGGGCGGCCTTCGCGTGGTCCTCGGCGAGACGCTCGACGTGGTGCGCCAGCGCGTACCGGCCGGCCGCGGCCAGGACGCCGACCTGCCGCATGCCGCCCCCCATCCGCTTGCGGATGAGCCGGGCCCGCTCGATCTTCTCGGCGCTGCCGACGACCAGCGAACCGACCGGCGCGCCGAGGCCCTTGGAGAGGCAGACCGACAGGGTGTCGAAGAGCCGGCCGTACTCGATCAGGGGCACGCCGTCGGCGACGTGAGCGTGCCAGATCCGGGCGCCGTCACAGTGCAGCGCCAGCTGCGCGTCGTCGGCGACGCGCCGCAGCTCCCGCAGGGTGGCCAGCGGAATCACCCCGCCGCCACCCCGGTTGTGGGTCTGCTCCACGGCGATCGCCCGGGTCGGGACCGCGAAGTAGCCGTCCGGCCGGATCATGGCGGCGACCACGTCGGGGTCGATGTCTCCGCCGACCGCCGGCCACGTCCGCGACGAGATGCCGCCGTACGCGGCCGCCGCGCCGATCTCGTACGTGACCACGTGGGCGTCGGCGTCGCAGAGCAGCTCGTTGGCCGGCGGCACCACCAGTTGCAGCGCGATCTGGTTGGCCATCGACCCGCTCGGCGCGAAGAGCGCCGCCTCGTGCCCGAAGAGCGCGGCGACCTCGGCCTCGAGGGCGGTGACCGTGGGGTCCTCGCCGTAGACGTCGTCGCCGACCTCGGCGGTGGCCATGGCCTCCCGCATTCCCGGGGTCGGCCGGGTGACGGTATCCGAACGCAGGTCGATCAGGCTGTCAGGCACAGTTGTCCTTTCGGCTGCCGGCCGCGGCGCTCGCGAGCTCACTGCTCACCTCGGTCGCAGCCGTCTCTTCGGCTGCGACCGCGGGGCTCGCCAGCTCACTGCTCGCCTCAGCCACGCAGCATCTCCGCTACCAGGAAGGCCAGCTCCAGCGACTGCTGGGTGTTCAGCCGCGGGTCGCAGGCGGTTTCGTACCGGTCGGGCAGGTCGAGATCCTCGATGCCCTGGGCGCCGCCGAGACACTCGGTGACGTCCTCGCCCGTCAGCTCCACGTGCAGGCCACCGGGGTGGGTCTCCAGGTTCCGGTGGACCTCGAAGTAGCCGAGCACCTCGTCGACGATGCGGTCGAAGTGCCGGGTCTTGTAGCCGTTGGACGACTCGTGCGTGTTGCCGTGCATCGGGTCGCACTGCCAGACCACCTTCGCGCCGGCCGCGGTGACCTTGGCGACGATGGGCGGCAGCGCGTCGCGTACCCGGTGGTTGCCCATCCGGCTGATGAGGGTGAGCCGGCCGGGGATGTTCTCCGGGTTGAGCTTCTCGCAGAGCTCGATCGCCTCGTCCGGGCTGGTGGTCGGGCCGAGCTTGACCCCGATGGGGTTGGCGATGCGGGAGATGAAGTCGATGTGGGCGCCGTCGATCTGGCGGGTGCGCTCCCCGATCCAGAGGAAGTGCCCGGAGAGGCCGTACGCCCGGCTGTCGGAGACCCGGGTGAGCGCCCGGTCATACTCCAGCGCGAGCGCCTCGTGCGAGCAGTAGAGGGTGACGGTGCGCAGCGCCTCCTCGTCGGTCATCCCGCAGGCCCGGATGAAGGCGATGGCGCGGTCGATCTCCCGGGCGATCGCCTCGTAGCGCTCGCCGGCGGGCGACTGCCGGACGAAGTCCTTGTTCCAGTCGTGCACCGCGTGCAGGTCGGCCAGCCCACCGGCCAGGTACGCCCGGAGCATGTTCATGGCGGCGGCGGAGTTCGCGTACGCCCGGATCATGCGCTGTGGGTCGGCGACCCGCGCCTCCGGCGTGGCCTCCAGCGAGTTGATCATGTCGCCGCGGTACGCGGGCAGCCCGCGTGCGTCGGTCGGCAGCGACCGGGGCTTGGTGTACTGCCCGGCCACCCGGGCGACCTTGACCACCGGCAGGGAGGCCCCGTAGGTGAGCACGATCGCCATCTGGAGCAGCGTGCGGGCGTTGGCCAGCAGGTGGCTCTCGGTGTTGTCGGCGAACGTCTCGGCGCAGTCACCGCCCTGGAGCAGGAACGCCTTGCCCTCGCAGACCAGCGCGAGCCGCTGCCGGAGCTGGTCGACCTCGTAGGGGGCGACCACCGACGGCACGGTGTCGAGCACCTTGCACACCTCGGCCACCTTCGCCGGGTCCGACCACGGCGGGGTCTGCTCGCGGGGCAGCTCCCGCCAGCGGTCCAGGCCGAGAGCCGCGTCCTCCGCGGAGTCGACGGTAGGACGGCTGGTCTGCAGCCCCGGACCGGCCACCCCGGGGTGGCTCAGCTGATGCCACTCATGGCGCATGACAGCAAGCGTACGGCGACCGGGGCGCGGCCCGGTCGCCGAGGTGCGTGGTTTCCGGCTACTGGGAGCTCACCTGTCGACGGCGGCATCGACGCAGGTCAGGACGCCCTGCTCGGGCTGGGATCGACGCTGGGGCGGGCGCTGGCGGCGGTGTTTCCCGGCGCCTCCCCGGAGATGCACCAGTCCGCCCCGTCGCGGGTCACGGTGAAGACCAACGGTCGGGCGATCTTGCGCGAGTCGACGGCGACCGTGACGGAGACGTCCACCTCCTGGCCGTGTGGGCCGGACCGGACGCCGGTGATGGCCGCCTCCGGCACCTTGAAGTGGTCGGCGAAGTCGCCGTTCGGGCCGGTGGCCCCCGCGTCGAAGGCGTCGTGCATCACCGCGCAGAGCTGGCCGCGCCCGGCGTCCACGTCCTTGGCGACCACCGCGTCGAGGTAGGCCTGCACGCGCTCCCGGGACTTCGTGGCGGCCACCTCCGCTGGCCCCTCGGTGGGCTTCGGGGGCTGCTTCGGTTCACCGCCGAGGCCGCACCCGGCGAGGGCGGCCGGCAGGATCGCGAGCGCGAGGGCGGCGCCCGCCAGCCTCACGTGCGTTCCACCCATCAAGCCCCCCTCGGCCGCCGGAATCGAGCCGTACCGAGCGGCGAGTCTGTCACATTCGCCGCACCGGACGACAGGGGTACCCCGCGACACCCCGGCGCGACACGCCGGGCGGGGAGGGACGGTGCGTCCCTCCCCGCCGTGTGGGTGATGCGTCGGCCTACGGCTCAGCCGAGACCGCCCTTGATGGCGCCGATCAGCTCGCCGTTGCCGGTGTCACCGGAGAGCTCCCAGAAGAACGCGCCACCGAGGCCCTGGTTGTTCGCGTACGTCATCTTTCCGTTGATCGTGGCGGGGGTGTCGTAGCTCCACCAGTTGCTGCCGCACTTGGCGTACGCCGTGCCGCCCACGGTGCCGGTGGCCGGGCAGGTGTTCTTGAGGACCTTGTAGTCCTCGATGCCCGCCTCGTAGGTGCCCGGGGCGGCGCCGGTGGCGCTGCCGCCGGGGGCGGCCTGGGTCACCCCGGTCCAGCCCCGGCCATAGAAGCCGACGCCGAGCAGCAGCTTGTTCGCCGGGATGCCCTTGCTCTTGAGCTTCTGGATCGCCGCGTCCGACCAGAAGCCCTGCTGGGGAATGCCGGGGTACGAGGTCAGCGGCGAGTGCGGGGCGGTCGGGCCCTGCGGGTTGAAGGCGCCGAAGTAGTCGTACGTCATCGGCATGATCCAGTTGAGGTGCTGCGCGCCACCCGCGTAGTCGGTGACGTCGATCTTGCCGCCGTTGCTGCCGTCCGCGGTGATCGCCGCGGTGACCAGGGCGTTCGCGCCGAACCTGGTGCGCAGCGCGGAGACGACGTTCTTGAACGCGTTCGGGCCGCTGGCGTCACAGCTCAGTCCGCAGGCGTTCGGGTACTCCCAGTCGACGTCGATGCCGTCGAAGACGTCCGCCCAGCGCGGGTCCTCGACCAGGTTGTGGCAGCTCTCGGCGAAGGCGGTCGGGTTCTGCGCGGCCTGGGTGAAGCCGCCGGACCAGGTCCAGCCCCCGAAGGACCAGATCACCTTCAGGTGTGGGTACATCTGCTTGAGCTTGCGCAGCTGGTTGAAGCTGCCGCGCAGCGGCTGGTCCCAGGTGTCCGCGACGCCGTCGACGCTCTCCGCCGCGGTGTACGCCTTCTCGTAGTCGGCGTAGCTGTCGCCGATGGTGCACCGGCCGCCGGTGGTGTTGCCGAAGGCGTAGAGGATGTGGGTCAACTTCGACGCCGAGCCGCTGGTGTGGATGTTCTTCACGTGATAGTTGCGGCCGTACACGCCCCACTCGGCGAAGTAGCCCACGATCTTCTTGCCGCCGGGGTCCGGCGGGTTGGTCGGGGGCGGCGTGGTGGGCGGCGGCGTGGTGGGCGGGGTGCTGCCGCCGCCGCAGGAGGCGCCGTTGATGGTGCAGTTCAGCGGGGCCGCGTACGGGCCGCTGCCGTTGTAACCCCAGTTGAACGAGGTGCCGGGCGCGATCGGGCCGGCCCAGCTCTTCTTCACCGCCACGTAGTGGTTGCCGCTTCGGGTCACGTCGGCGTCCCAGGAGCTGCTGATGCTCGTGCCGGCGGGCAGGTCGAACTCGATGCGCCAGGTGCCGACCGGAGCGTCGGAGCCGTTGGTGATGGTGACCCGGCCCTCGTGGCCGCTCCCCCAGTCCTGCACCTTCGTGAACGTGGTGGTCACGCTTCCCGCGCCGTAGGCGGCGGCGACGGGCGCCAACGTGGCGGTCAGCACGACCACGGCGCCGGCCCAGAGAGCCCGGCGGAGTGATCTCTTCATGGGACGCCTCCCCAAACAGTTAGGAAACTTTCCAAAATGTTGGTGAGACGCTACTCACGGCGTCATCACTTAGTCAAGATGTAAATGCTTCGATTCGTGTCCCGCCGAAACACCCGGCCCCCGACGTGCCGGATCCCGGCCCGACTGTCAACCGACCCGAAGATGATCACCGGACGTCGGCGCGTTCACGCGGAGTTCCGGCGTACGACGTTGACGCGCGACGGGCCCGACGACAACGATCCCTGTCTATGATCTCGAGCCGTAAGGGCGGGTCGGTCCGCCGTGTGCTGCTGCTCTGCCTCGCCGTGGTGACCGCGGTGCTGACCTCGACCGGAGCCGCCCCGGCCGCACCCGCGGCGGCCCGCGTCTCCGCGGCGTCGGCGACCCTCGCCGGCTACCCGGTGTGGGCGCACTTCAGCAACCCGACCGCCGGACGCGACTACACCATCATCAACGAGCTGCAACGGTTGATCGACGGGGCGCCCGCCGGCTCCACCGTCCGAGGGGCGATCCACTCGCTCAGCGTGGACTCGGTCGCCGACGCGCTGCTGCGTGCCCAGAGCCGCGGCGTCACCGTGCTGGCGCTCCTCGACGGAAAGAACGCGACCTCGACCGACCCGGCCATCACGACGGTCAAGCAGCTGGCCAACAACCGGTTCTGCTCGAACAGCGGTGGCGGCCACGGCTGCATCAGCACCAGCCCCGACGGCGACATGCACACCAAGCTCTTCACCTTCACCAGCACCACCGACCCGAACGGTGTGGCCCGCGCCGACGTCGTCTGGTTCGGTTCCAGCAACCTCACGTACGCCACCGGTCCGGACGCGTTCAACAACGCCATCACCGTCTACGGCGACGCCGCGCTCGCCGCCGGGCTGAACGCCAACTTCACCGACATGTGGAACCGCCGCCACTACAGCGGCAACGACTACTACGACTCCGCCTCCGGCCGGGGCTACTACCAGGCCGCCGCGGCCGACGCGTACGCCTCGCCGGAGGGCGCGGGGCAGACCGACACCATCGTCACCCGCCTCAACGACCTGACCCCCGACGCCGACTGCCGGCTGCGCGTGGGCATGGCGTCGGTGACCACCGGACGGCCGCAGCTCGTCAACCAGGTGATCCGGTACCGCTCCGCCGGTTGCAAGGTCTGGATGGTGATCGGCAGCAACGCCGACGGCGGGATCGCCATGAGCCAGTCCGTCTACAACCAGCTGCTCGACGCCGGCGTCGCCATCCGCCGCAAGGACAAGGTGCATGACAAGTTCTTCGCGACGTACGGCAGGTACGGCACCGCCTACCAGTACCGCGTCTACACCGGCTCGCAGAACTGGACCCAGGACGCGCTCGGCGAGAACGACGAGATCTTCGTGAAGATGGCGCCGGAGACCGGGAGCACCCACCCGCTCTACGACGCCTACTACACGCACTTCAACGACGCGTACAACACCGGGGTGACCTGCTCGAAGAGCAACTTCCCGTGCTCCTGACCGCCGGTCGCGCCGACCTGCTCGGCGGGCCCTGCCGGCGGGTGACCGCCGGCCGGGCCCGCCACCCGCGACCACCGGCGGCACCCGGCCCGCCGGTGCGGACCGCGCCGGTGGAGGCGGCGGCGAGCGGCGATAGCCTCAGCCGATGACCGTCTTCGACATTCCGATCGGGGCCCTGAACGGCGGCCCCGCCGACCTCGCCCAGTACCGTGGGCGCGCCCTGCTGGTGGTCAACGTCGCCTCGCGGTGCGGCCTCACTCCCCAGTACGCCGGCCTGCAGGCGCTCGCCGAGGAGTACGCGGACCGCGGCCTCGTGGTGCTCGGCGTACCGTGCAACCAGTTCGGCGGCCAGGAGCCGGGCACCGCCGACGAGATCACCGACTTCTGCCAGGTCAACTACGGCGTCACCTTCCCGCTCACCGAGAAGGTCGACGTCAACGGCCCGGACCGGCACGCGCTCTACGCGGAGCTGGTCGACACCCCGGACGCCGACGGCCACACGGGCGACGTGCGGTGGAACTTCGAGAAGTTCCTGGTCGCCCCGGACGGTGCGGTGGCCACCCGGTTCGCCCCCACGGTGACGCCCGACGCGCCCGAGCTGCGCGCCGCCGTCGAGAAGGTGCTCCCCGGTCCGGCCTGAGCCCCACGGTTACCCGGACGGGTGGCCGGCGGCGACGCCGCCGGCCACCGCCGGAGCCCGGCCGTACCGTGGCGGCAGGCCGCCGAGGCGTCTTCCGGCGGCCGGTGCGGAATGCGGGCCGCGGTGGACGGAGTTGGCACCAGACATGACAACTGTGGGATTCATCGGCAGTGGATACATCGGCGGCACGCTGGCCCGGCTGGCCGTGGCCGCCGGCTACGACGTCGTGCTCAGCAACTCGCGCGGCCCGGAGACCCTGCGCGAACTCGTCCAGGAGATCGGCCCGCGGGCCCGCGCGGTGACGTCGCTCGAGGCCGCGCAGGCCGGTGACCTCGTGGTGGTGAGCGTCCCGCTGAAGGCGTACCGGGCGGTGCCGCCGGAGCCGCTGGCCGGCAAGGTCGTGCTGGACACCAACAACTACTACCCGCAGCGCGACGGGCAGATCGCGGAGCTGGACTCCGACGCGACCACCAGCAGCGAACTGCTGCAACGTCACCTGCCGCAGGCGCGCGTGGTCAAGGTCTTCAACAACATCAACTTCCGGCACCTGAGGACCCTGCCCCGGCTGGCCGGGGCGGCCGACCGCAGCGCGCTGCCCATCGCCGGCGACGACTCGGACGCGAAGGCGGCGACGCGTACCTTCCTGGACCGGATCGGCTACGACGCCGTGGACGCCGGACCGCTCGCCGAGGGCCGGCGCTACCAGCCCGGCACCGAGCCGTACGGGATCATCTACTCCGCGGACCCGACGGACTGGGAGCACGAGGCGCCGGCCGGGGTGGAGAAGGTACGCGAGGCGCTGGCCGCCTTCGACTCCGCCGCCTGAGTCGCAGTCCCCTCCCGCCGGACGTGGCGGGGCCGGGTGCGCCCGGCTCCGCCACGTGCCCGGCCGGCTCCGAGCCGCGATCGGCGTGCCTCCGGCTCCCCGCCGCGCTTCTCGGCGTGTCGGGCCGGTGACTGTTGCATCGCAGTCCCGTGGCCGGGACGCTATCGACCGGACCCAATCCGTTGGCCGGCCGCACCCCCGGAGGCGACATGCACCTGCTGCGCACCGCACCACGCCGCCTGCTCGCCGGAGCCGGAGTGCTCCTGCTCGGCGTGGCCCTCCCGACCAGCCCCGCCGCTGCGGCGAACGCGGCGAGCCCCGGCTACGTCCGGCTCGCCCACCTCTCCCCCGACACCCCGAGCGTCGACGTCTACCTGGCCGCCCCGGACGCGACGGAGCCGCAGGTCTTCCCCGGCGTGGGCTACGGCGTGCTCTCCGACTACCTGCCGCTGCCCGTCGGGCGGTACGCGGTGGCCATGCGCGAGGCGGGCGCGCCGGCCGACGATCCGCCGGTGCTCACCACCGAGGTCGCGGTGACCAGCGGTGCCGCGTACACGGTCGCCGGGGTGGGGCGCTACGCCGACCTGGGGCTGCGCGTACTGCAGGACGACCTCAGCGCGCCGGAGGGCGGCCGGGCCAAGGTCCGCGTCGTGCAGGCCTCGGTGCGCGCCCCGGTGCTCGACGTGGCGGTCGCCGACGGCCCGGCCATCGCCAACGGCGTCCATTTCGCCACCACGACCGACTACCAGCTGGTCGAGCCGGGTCAATGGCGGCTGCGGCTCTCCGGCAGCGGCGGACCGACCACGCAGGCCGAGGTCCGGCTGACCGGCGGCGCCGTCTACTCGCTGCTGGTGCTGGACGCGAAGGAGGGCGGGCTCACCACCGAACTGCGACGGGACGCGCAGGGTGGCACGGTGGTCCCGTCCGGCGGGGTGGAGACCGGGGCCGGTGGCACGGCCGGGACGGGCCGCTTCGGGTACCCGGCCGTCACCGCCGGACTGGCCGGCCTCGCGCTCGTCGGCGGCCTGCTCCTGCTGCGCCGCCGCCGGCGTACCAGCTGGTGATCTCGCCGCCCGGCCCGGCGATCCGCCGGCACCGACGGTCCCGGCCGCCGGTGACCGCGCTTGTCGCGTTCGGGGTGGCGCTCTGCCTGGCCGCCGGGACCGGGGTCGGCCTCGCCGCGACCGAGCCACCGCCGCCCGCCGGCGCCGACCCGACGCCGGCCGCCGCGCAGCCACCGACCGTCGCGGGCCGACCGACCGCCGGGCGGAGTCCCGACTGCGCGACCGGATGCCCGGCGGCCCCACGAGGCGAGCCCACCCGGGTACGCGTGGCGCGCATCGGGGTCGACTCCCCGCTCACGGCGCTCGGCCTGGACCGGGCCGGCGCCCTGGTGCCGCCTACCGACTTCGACCTGGCCGGTTGGTACGCGAGCGGCCCGGCGCCGGGTGATCCCGGCCCGGCGGTGCTCGCCGGGCACCTGGACTCGCGCCACGGACCCGCCGTCTTCGCCCGCCTCGGCGAGCTGCGCCCGGGCGACCCCGTCGAGGTACGGCGCGGCGGGCAGTGGCTGTCGTTCCGCGTCACCGGTGCGCTGCGCACCCGCAAGGACCGCTTCCCCACCTCCACGGTGTACGGTCCGACGCCCGGCGCCGAGCTGCGCCTGATCACCTGCGGCGGCGACTTCGACAGGGGTCGCCGCCACTACGTCGAGAACGTGGTGGTCTTCGCGGTCGCCGAACCGACCCGCTGACGCCCGCCGGAAGCCGCCCGCCCGGTGGCCGGCTCACACCGGCCGGCGACCCGGGAATCCGCACTCGACGCGGTGGTACCAGCCGACGTCCGGATCCCCCTCCAGCCAGCACCAGAGCACGGGCCGGCCGTTCCGCTCGCCGGGGAGGTCGAGCAGCAGCGGGGCGATGCCCTTGACCTGCACGTCGTGTTGGTGCAGCTCGTCGAGGACGGCGTGCAGCCGGGCCTCCAGGGCCTTGCCCTCGGCCCGGCCGCCGAACGGGCTCGTGCCGTGCTCGGCCAGATCGGCGTGCAGCTCGGCCAGGTCGGCCCGGAGTCGGATCAGGTCGTCGATGCGTGGACGCAGGGTGGCGACCAGGCACCGCGCCTGGGCGAGGGTGAACATCCGGCAAGTATGGTCGCCCGCCCACCCCGGTCACCTCGCCCGTTCGTGCACCTGGCTGTAGCTAACCTTCCTTGACGAGGTATCTACATGTAGCTAAGTTTCGAACAACCGATGGGAGGTGGACCGTGGAGCGCAGACGATTCCTGACCGGTGCGGGTGCGGTGACGGTGGGGGTGGCGGCCGCCGTCGCGCCCGGCTCGCCCGGCCTCGCGACGCCCGGGCTCCGCCGGGTGGAGACCGGGCTCGACGTACTGGTCCGGTCCGACTTCGCCGAGCTGGCCGACCAGCGCGTCGGGGTGATCTCCAACCCCACCGGCGTGGACTCCGCCTACCGGCACCTGGTCGACCTGATGCACGCCTCGGGTGAGGTCCAGATCGCCGCGGCGTTCGGCCCCGAGCACGGCTTCCGCGGCTCCGCGCAGGCCGGCGGCAGCGAGGGCACCGGCATCGACGCCCGCACCGGGATCACCGTCTACGACGCGTACGGCGCCTCCCAGGCGAAGTGGGAGAGCATGTTCGCCGAAGCCGCGGTCGACACGGTCGTCTTCGACATCCAGGACGTCGGCGCCCGGTTCTACACCTACATCTGGACCATGTACACCTCGATGGCCGCCGCCGCCCGCACCGGCAAGCGGTACGTGGTGCTGGACCGGCCCAACCCGGTCGGCGGGCGCGCCCGCGGCCCGATGATGACGCCGGGCTACACCTCGGGCGTGGGGCTCAAGGAGATCGTCCAGCAGCACGGGATGACCGTGGGCGAGCTGGCGCGCTTCTTCAACGCGAAGTTCCTGCCCGCCGAGATCGGCGGCACGGTCGACCTGCACGTCGTCAAGTGCCGCCACTGGAAGCGCAGCCTGCTGGCGGCCGACACCGACCTGCCCTGGGTGATGCCGAGCCCGAACATGCCCACCCAGGACACCGCGCTGGTCTACCCCGGCACCTGCCTCTTCGAGGGAGTCGCCTCGATCACCGAGGGCCGCGGCACCTGCCGGCCGTTCGAGCTGATCGGCGGCCTGGCCGAGGAGTTCGACTACCACTGGAGCGACCGCCTCAACGCCCGCGACTTGCCCGGCGTCGAGTTCCGCGAGGCGTACTTCACGCCGACCTCGGCCGGGCAGAAGCCGGCGCTGCTCAACAAGCTCTGCGCCGGGGTCGAGGTGAAGGTAATCGATCGTGGCGTCTACGACCCGGTCCGGACGGGGGTCGCGATGCTGGTGGAGGCGCACCGCTATCCGGCGTTCGCCTGGCGGCAGGACTCCTGGGACACCGCCCGGCCGTACTGGATCGACAAGCTCACCGGCTCGCCCCGGCTGCGCACGATGATCGACGCGGGGGCGGACGTGGACGACGTGGTCGGCGCCTGGGCCCCCGAGCTGGCCGCGTTCGAGCGGGCCCGCCGCCCCTACCTGCTCTATTAGGGCGTGTGTCGAAGTCCCTGGCCGGCCTGCGGCGGGCCCAGACGACGGACCGGCGGCGTCGGCGCTTCGTCCGGATACAACACCGGTATCCGAACGAATCCCCGCCTTACCGGACCGCCGCCTGGACTCCGCCTCGGCTCGACCGAGGACTTCGACACACGCCCTAGGCGACCCCGGGGGCTCAGTCGGCCTGGCCGGCGAGCTCCCGGGCCCGGTCCCGGGCCGCTTCGAGGGCGGCGAGCAGCGCCGCCCGTACGCCGTGCTTCTCCAGCTCACGCACGGCGGAGATGGTGGTGCCGGCGGGCGAGGTGACCGCCTCGCGCAGCTTCACCGGGTGCTCGCCGGAGTCCCGCAGCATCACCGCCGAACCGATCGCGGTCTGCACGATCAGCTCGTGCGCCACCTGCCGGGGCAGCCCGAGCAGGATGCCCGCGTCGATCATCGCCTCGACGAGCAGGTAGAAGTAGGCCGGCCCGGAGCCGGAGAGCGCGGTGACCGCGTCCTGCTGGGACTCGGGGACCCGGACCGTCGCGCCCAGCGGCTTGAACATCTCCTCGGCCAGACCCAGGTGCGCCCCGGTGGCGTGCGGGCCCGCGGAGATCGCGGTCATCGCCTCGTCGACCAGCGCCGGCGTGTTGGTCATGACCCGGACCACCGGGGTCCCCTCGGGCAGCCGCCGGTTGAAGAAGCTGGTGGGCAGGCCGGCGCAGAGCGAGATCACCAGCTTGTCGGCGGGGACCTTCGGCCCGATCTCGTCCAGCAGGGCGGCGGCGTCCTGCGGCTTGACCGCGACCGCCAGCACCTCGGCCTCCTCCACCGCGACGAGGTTCTCCACCACCCGTACGCCGTACCGGCCGGAAAGCTCCTCGGCGCGGGCGGGGCGGCGGGCGGTGGCGAGCAGCCGGTCCGCCGGCCAGCCCGAGCGCAGCAGGCCGGAGAGGACCAGCTCGCCGATCTTGCCGGTGCCGATCACCGCGATCGTGTGCACCCCGGGTGACATGCCGCCCTACCCCTCTCCTCGCCACGCTCGACGCCGCGGTGGCCGTACGACCACCGCGGCGCCGTGGCGGTGAATCAGCTGCCGAAGAAGACCTCGGCCTCGGCGTACCGCTCCAGCGGCACGGTCTTCAGCTCACGGGTGGCCTCGGCCAGCGGCACCCGGACGATGTCCGTGCTCTGCATCGCGACCATCTTGCCCCAGTCGCCCTCGTGCGCGGCGTCGATCGCCTGCAGGCCGAGGCGGGTGGCGAGCACCCGGTCGAACGCGGTCGGGGTGCCGCCGCGCTGGATGTGGCCCAGCACGACCGTGCGGGCCTCCTTGCCGGTCTTCGCCTCCAGCTGCTCGGCGAGCCACTGGCCGATGCCGCCGAGGCGGACGTGGCCGAACGCGTCGAGCTCCTGGTTCTGCAGGACCATCTGGCCCTCCAGCGGCTGGGCGCCCTCGGCGACGACCACGATCGGGGCGTACTGGTGCTGGAAGCGCTTCTCGACGTAGCCGGCGACCTGCTCGACGTCGAAGTTCCGCTCCGGCAGGAGGATCACGTTGGCGCCGCCGGCGAGGCCCGCGTGCAGCGCGATCCAGCCGGCGTGGCGGCCCATCACCTCGACGACGAGGGTGCGGTGGTGGCTCTCGGCGGTGGTGTGCAGCCGGTCGATCGCCTCCATCGCGATGTTCACGGCGGTGTCGAAGCCGAACGTGTAGTCGGTGGCGCCCAGGTCGTTGTCGATCGTCTTCGGCACGCCGATGACGTGCACGCCCAGCTCGTAGAGCTTGGTGGCGACGCCGAGGGTGTCCTCGCCGCCGATCGCGATCAGGGCGTCCACGCCCTGCGCGGCGAGGTTGTCCTTGATCCGCTCCACGCCGTTCTCGATCTTGAACGGGTTGGTCCGGGACGAGCCGAGGATGGTGCCGCCGCGCGGCAGGATGCCGCGGACCTCCGCGATGCCCAGCGGCTTGGACAGACCCTCCAGCGGGCCCTTCCAACCGTCCTGGAAGCCCACGAACTCGTGACCGTACGTGGCCACGCCCTTGCGGACCACCGCGCGGATGACCGCGTTGAGACCAGGGCAGTCGCCACCACCGGTGAGCACGCCGATACGCATGATCTGCTCATCCTCCTGGAGCATCAAGATGAAGCCCTCGTAAGCCCCAGGTTAGGTGTCGATCAGACATCGGCGCCGTTGCCGGCCCGGGGCGGGCCGTCACTGCGCACTGTAGTCCGCCCGTCCGAGCCGCGACAGCGCGGCCCGCGTGGTGCGCCCGGGAACGGGGTGTTCCGTGCCGGACCTCCCGGTTTCCGCTCCGGCCCACCGGCGGTCGCCGCGCCGCGGACCCTCGTGGATCGCGCCGGCACCGTCACCGTGGGTGGCCGTCCGTCGCCCCGGCGGGCGCTCGTCGCCACCGGCGGACCGACCACCGCCCCGGCGGAGGAGAACCGCCCGCCGTCGGGGGCTCAGCGCGCGGTCATGGCCCGCCACCGGGCCAGGTTGTGCCGGGCGTCGACCAGCGCGTCGTGCCGGGCCGCCTCGGCCTCCGGCAGCGGCGGGCGGCCCCGGTCGTCCCAGAGCTGCCGCAGCTCCTTGGTGAACCGCGGGATCTCCCGGGGCAGCGCCGGCATCGCCCCCCACAGCTGCGCCAGCACCACGTGGTCGTACGCGGCGTACCAGGCCCACAGCTCGATCTGCTCCCCGGGGCGGCCGCGGACCGGCTCGGTCAGGAAGTCGTACAGCTCGTCCCGGATGCGCTCGCGGGAGCGCCAGGCGCGGTCGGCCGGGGACGGCAGCCGGTCCAGCACGTTGCGGCGGACCCACGGGATCGCCCGGGAGCCGTCGAACTCCGTGGAGACCGCGTAGAACTCGCGGCCGAACTCGTCGACGACGCCGATCGAGACGAGGTCGACGATCGAGCCGTCCTCGATGAACTCGCAGTCGTAGAAGTAGCGGTAGGCCATCACTGACATCCTCGCCCACCGCCGGTTCGGCGCGTCGGGCGGGGGCAGGCACCGCGGCCGACCCCGGGCCGGCGCTCCTCGTCGTACGCCGGCGGCGGCCGCGCGGGCCCGCACCCGCACGGCCGCCGCCGGCCGGATAACGCCTCCCCGGCCCCAGCAGCTGGATCCGCCACCCCACGATGCCGGTTGCCGCAGCTCGGGAGTGTCACGGAAGTGATTTCAGGGGTGTACAGCAAGCGACACGACCGTCATGATCTGATGTGTACCGCTACCCGCGCCGAACGGTGTCAGCTCACCAACCGTCGAGGCCCGTCAGGTTCACCGGTGCGTGTTGTGGTCCTTGACCGGGGAGGGGTTGGGCCGTGGAGGGGGTTCGCCTTCCGGAGCCGGGTGACGCACTCACGGGTGTGGAGATGTTCGCCGGGCTCGAGCCGGAGGTGCGGCAGCGCGTCATCGCCGCCGCCGTGCCACGCACGTACCGCAAGGGTCAGCTGCTCTTCGTCGAGAACGACCCGGGCGAGTCCCTGATCGTGCTGCGCCGGGGCGCGGTCGCGGTCTTCCGCACCGCCCCGACCGGCGAACGGGCCGTGCTGTCGGTGATCCGTCCCCCAGACGTGCTGGGCGAGGTCTCCCTGTTGGACGCCTCCACCCGCTCCGCCTCCGCCGAGGCGATCGAGGACTGCACCGCCCTCGCGCTCTCCCGGGGCGCCTTCATGGAGCTGGTGCACTCCAATCCGCGCATCCTCGACGCCGTGATGCGGTCCCTCGGCGCGCTGATCCGCCGCCTCACCGAGCAGAACGCCGACCACGTCTTCCTCGACCTGCCCGGTCGGGTGGCCAAGACGCTGGTCCGGCTGGCCGGCGAGAGTCAGGCGCCGATGATCACCATCGAGCTCAACCAGAGTCAGCTGGCGGAGATGGCCGGCGGCTCCCGGCAGAGCGTCAACCAGGCGATCGGTTCGTTCGCCAACCGCGGCTGGCTGCGTACCGAGGGGCGCCGCATCGTGGTCACCGACGTGGCGGCGCTGCGCCGACGCGCGGGCATGAACGACCGCTGACGCCGGAGAGGAGACCGGCCGAGGGCCGGTTGGCCGGGGATCGTCCGCATCGGACGGCCCGGTCCCCCACGCGGCCGGCTCGTCGTACGCCGACGCCGTCGGCGCAGACGGATGGGGCCGTCAGGCTCCTGCCCGCCGGCCCCACCCGGTTGCTCAGTTGTCGTTGTCGTCGGCCGGCGGGGCACCGGGCCCCGGGCCGATCTTGGTCGGATCGGTCGGCTTGGGCGCCGCGGGCGTGGTCGTCGTCTCCGCCGACCCGCTCGCCTGACCCTTGGGCTCTTCCACCATGCCCTGCTCCTCCAGCTCGGCGAGAATCACCGCGTCGACGTCGATCGTGTCCCCCGCAGCCCACACCCTGCCAGCCGGATCGGTCCACGGGGCGGACAATCGCACCTGCACGGCACTCTCCTGACGTGAAATTTCCTGGTACGGAAGACTAGCCCCGACCGATCGGGCGCGAGGCCCGCCCGCACGTCGGGTACCCGACTGGGCCCGCGCGCGGCGATACTGGCGCTCTCTGCGTACGGAGCTGGACATCGACCTGAAGTGTGGACACTGCGCACGCGCGGCTGGACCGGACGACCGCTTCTGCGGCGGATGCGGCCAGCCGCTCGCCGTGAGCTGCGCGCAGTGTGGCCACGCCAACAGCACCGAGGCCAACTTCTGCACCAGCTGCGGGCACCCGCTGCGCGACCACGTGGTGACCGTCCAGGAGGACCGGCGACAGGTCAGTGTCCTCTTCGTGGACATCGTGGACTTCACCGCGTACGCCGAACGGGCCGACCCGGAGCAGGCCCGTGGCCTGCAGCAGGCGTACTTCGCCGCGGTGCGCCGGATCGTGCACCAGTACGGCGGGGTGGTCGAGAAGTACATCGGCGACGCGGTGATGGCGCTCTTCGGCGCGCCGGTCGCCACCGACAACGACGCGCTGCGCTGTGTCCGCGCCGGCCTCGAGTTGCAACGCAACCTGGCCCGCCAGCCGGACGGCGCGCGGCCGGCGCTCGGCTTCCGGGTCGGTATCGCCACCGGTGAGGCCCTGGTCGACCTCTCGGCCACCCGCGACGGCGGCCAGGCGTTCGTGACGGGCGACGTGGTCAACACCGCCTCCCGGTTGCAGTCCCTCGCCCCGTCCGGCGGCGTCGTGGTCGACGAGGCCACCTGGTCGGCCACCCGTCACGAGCTCGAGTACGCCGACCGTCCGCCGGTCACGCTGCGCGGCCGCTCGGCGGTGAGCCGCATCTGGCTGGCCGTCCGGGCCAAGCCGCACCGCGACCCGCGAACGGCCGAGCTGACCCCGATGGTGGACCGCGAGCACGAGCGCGGCCTGCTGGTCAACGCGCTGCACCGGATGGTCAATGAGCGGACGTCGCAGCTGATGACGGTCTTCGGCCCGGCGGGGGTGGGCAAGAGTCGCCTGCTGCGCGAACTCGCCCGGCACGCCGGCAGCCTGCCCGGGCCGCCGATCACCTGGCTCGTCGGGCAGTGTCCACCGTTCGGCGAGAACGTCACCTGGGCGGCGCTCACGGACATCGTGAAGAGCTGGGTGGCGATGCCGGGGGCCGAGGACCCGGTGGCGCTGCGCGACCGGCTGCGCGCCCGGCTGGGTCAGCTCGCCGACCCGCACGCCGTACGGCTGGCCGAGGCGCTCGGCCCGCTGCTCGGTCTGCCGGGCGAGCGGCTCACCCTCGGCGAGACCGAGGCGGCGTGGCGGCGGTTCCTGCTCGCGTTGGCCGCCGCCGGGCCGACCGTGCTGGTCTTCGAGGACATGCACTGGGCCGACCAGACCCTGCTCGCCTTCGTCGAGCAGTTGGGCGCGACGGCCCGGGGCGTGCCGCTGCTGGTGGTCGCGACCGCCCGGCCGGAGCTGCGGGAGCGGCATCCGGCGTGGACCGGCACGATCAGCGGCGCCATGTCCATCTCGGTGCCGCCGATGCACGACTCCGACATCGACACCCTCTACTCGCTGCTGCTGGGGAAGGCGACGCTGCCGTCGACGCAGCGCACCCCGCTCATCGAGTTCGCCGACGGCAACCCGCTCTACGCGCAGGAGTACGCCCGGATGCTGCTCGACGGCGGCCTCCTGGACGGGGTCGGCTCGGTCGGGCCGGCCGGCGGCGCGGAGATGCCCCGGACGGTGCAGGCCGTCATCGCCAACCGGCTCGACCTGCTGGACCCGGCCGACCGGGCGGTCCTGCAGGCCGCCGCGGTGGTCGGCGTGCAGTTCTGGGCCGCGCCGGTGGCCACCGCGCTCGGCCGGCCGGTGGGCTGGGTGGAGCGGGCGCTGGACCGGCTGCAACGCCGTGACCTGGTGTACGAGCAGACCAGCACGACGATGCCCGGCCAGTCGGAGTACCGGTTCCGGCACGTCCTGGTGCGGGACGTCTGCTACCAGCGGCTGCCCCGGGCCGAGCGGGTGCTGCGCCACCACCACACCGCCGACTGGCTGGAGCAGCTCGCCGACGGCCGGCAGCACGACCTGGCCGAGGTGCTGGCCAACCACCGCTGGGCGGCGCACGAGATCGCCCGGACGGTCGGCGTGGACACCAGCCCGTACGCCCGGCCGGCGCGCAACGCCCTGCACCGGGCGGCCCGGCGGGCGTACGAGCTGCACGCGCTGGAGACCGCCGCCACGCTGGTCGGGCGGGCGCTGGCGCTGGACCTGCCGCCGGATCCGGCGCTGGAGCTCTTCGACACCGAGCTGGCGTTCTACCGCGACGGCGACGCGTTCCTGGTGGCCGGCGGTGCGGACCTCCTGGCCCGGCTCGCCCGCCGGCTCACCGAGGACGGTGACCGTACGGGCGCCGCGCGGGCCTGGACGCTCCTGGCGACCGCCGCCTGGAGCCGGGCCGACCGGCCGGCCACCCAGCGTTTCCTGGACCGGGCGATCGGCCTCTACACCGAGCTGCCGGACAGCCAGGAGAAGGCGGGCGCCCTGCTGGAGCTCGCCCGGGTGCACATGCTCAACGCGGAGACCGAGCCGGCGTGCGCCGCCGCCCAGGCCGCCGCTGCGCTGGCCGAGCGGCTGCAGCTGCGGGAGTCGCAGGCGAACGCCCGGATCACCCTCGCCGTCGCGCGCTACATGGCCGGCTCCGGCGACGCGTACGCCGAGCTCGCCGAGGTGACCGAGCACTGCCGGCTGGAGCGGCTGGCCAGCCGCCGCCGGGCGGTGCAGAACCTCGCCTGGGCGTTGCAGGAGGAGGGGGACCTCGCCGGCTCGGCCCGGCTGGTGGACGAGCAGCGGACGCTGGACCTCGGCGGCGAGCACAGCATCGCCACCAGCTTCGAGGACCAGTGGGCCCGGGCCTACTACGCGGGCGAGTGGACGTCGGCGTTGGCCACGGCCGCGGAGTCGACGCGCCGGCCGACCGCGGAGTGGGACCTGCACATCGTGGCGGTGTCGGGGTGGATGCGCGGGTTGCGCGTGACGCGGCCGCTGCGGGAGGCCGGGGCGGCCGGCGACGCCGGGGACCTGGTCGAGCAGGCGGTGGTCGCCGCGCGCCGCAGCGGCTTCCACCGGGTGCTGCGCTCCACGCTGGCGCACGCGGCGCTCTGCCGGGCGGTGCAGGGCCGGCGGGACGAGGCGATGGCGCTGCTCACCGAGCTGGACGAGGACTGGCGGCGGACCCAGATGATCCCGTTCGCCGAGTGGGTGCCGGCGGTCGGGCACGTCGCCGGGGTGCTCGGCCCCGACGCGGCCCGGCTCGTGCGGGACCTGCTGGGCCGGGCGCCCCGGATGACCCCCTGGGCGCGGGCGGCCGGTCAGGTCGCCGACGCCGTCCTTGCCAACGCCGCGGGCGACCCCGGTACCGCCGCCGAGCTGATGCGGGGCGCGGCGGCGAGCTACGCGCGGATGACCGACGTGACCGACGAGATCATCACGACCGCGCTGTCGATCGGTCCGCGCTCGGCGGTCGACCCGGCGGGCGCGGCCGAGGCCCGGGCCCGGCTGCACGAGTTCGCGATCCGCAACGACGCCGCCGGGCTGCTCCGGTTGGCGGGTGTCCGGTAGCCGGGTCAGGCGGCCACCGGAGCACGCCGCCGGGCTGCTCGGGAACGGGGTGTCCGCTAGCCGGGTCAGGCGGCCACCGGCGCGGCAGGCTGGTTCTTCATCTTCTGCGCGTACACGTCGACATACTCGCGGCCGGAGAGCTCCATCAGGTCGTACATGATCTCGTCGGTGACCGCACGCTCGACGAACCGGTCACCGGTCAGGCCGCGGTAGCGGGAGAAGTCGAGCGGGGCCCCGAACCGGATCCGCACCCGGGCGATCTTCGGGATCAGCTTGCCGGGTGGCTGGATCTCGTCGGCGTTCAGCATCACCACTGGCACCACCGGCGCGCCGCTCTCCAGGGCCAGCCGGGCCACCCCGGTCTTGCCCCGGTAGAGCCGGCCGTCCGGCGAGCGGGTGCCCTCCGGGTAGATGCCGGCGATGCCCCCGCCCCGCAGCACCTCCAGCTGGGTGTCGAGGGCGGCTCGGGCCGCCCGCCCGCCGGAGCGGTCGACGGGGATGGTGCCGGTGCTGACGAAGAACATCTTGGTCAGCCAGCCCTTGATCCCCTTGCCGGTGAAGTACTCGGCCTTGGCCACGAAGGTGACCTTCCGCTTGACCATCAACGGGGTGAAGATCGAGTCGGAGAAGGAGAGGTGGTTGCTGGCCAGGATCACCGGGCCGGTGGCCGGTACGTGGTGCAGCCCCTCCACCTGCGGACGGAAGAGCACCCGCAGCAGCGGGCCGAGCAGGACGTACTTCATCAGCCAGTAGAACACCGGCGTCCTTTCCCAGTGGCGGTCACGACGTCGTCCGCCCTCGGCCTGTCGGTCGGGAGGCCGGACGGTTGTCAGGGGAAGAAGCCTACGAAGCACGGGCACCGGCCACAACGGACTCCTCGGCGGACTGGCACCTGTCGATTTCGCCTGTCATGATGCGCCGCATGTCGCTGCACCGCCGTACCGTGCTCGGGGCCGGTCTCGCGGCCGCGTCCGCAGCCCTCGCCGGCTGCCGGGAGGTGACCCGTCCGGTCGCGGCCGAGCCGGCCACCAGCCCCGCCGCGAGCGGGAGCGCCGCCCCGCCGTCCGCGCCGGGCCGGGCGCCCGCGCGCGGCACCGGCCAGGCCGCGCCCGATCCCGCCGCGCCCGCGCCCGGACGCGGCCGGACCGACCTGGCCGGCAGGTTGCGCCTGACCCTCGGCCGTCATCTCTCCCCGACCGACGACAACCCCGACCATCCGGCGTACGCGGGCGCGGTCGCGCTCTGCCAGCTGAACGGGGCGGACCTGGCGAAGGCGTGGGTGGGCAAGGCGCTGCGGTACGGCGCCGGCCCGGTGCTGCTGCCCGAGTCCAAGCAGGTCGCGATGCGGTACGACTCGATCTTCGACCTCGCCTCGCTCACCAAGGTCTACACGGCGATCCTCGCCCTGCAGCAGGTCGACAGCGGGCAGCTGGAGCTGGACACGAAGGTGGTGGACCACCTGCCCGGGTTCACCGGCGCCGGCAAGGACAAGATCACCGTCGCGATGCTGCTGGCGCACACCAGCGGCCTGCCGGTCGGCGCCAAGGTGGTCGGCCTGCCCGACGACGCGGCTCGCCGGGCGGCGGTGCTGGCCACTCCCCTGGTCAGCGGGGCCACGCCCGGCACGGTCTTCCGCTACTCCAGCGTCGGGTTCATGGTGCTCGCGTTCCTCGTGGAGAAGGTCACCGGCCGGCCGCTGGACCAGGCGCTCCGGGCCGGGCTGACCGGTCCCCTCGGCCTGCACGACACCGGCTTCAAGCCGAAGACCTGGCTGAGCGCCGCGGAGCAGGCGGCCCGGCTCGTCGCCACCGACGCCCGCTCGTCGCGGGGGCTGCTGCGCGGGGTGGTGCACGACGACGTCGCCAACCACATGGGTGGGATCGCGGGCCACGCGGGCATCTTCAGCACCGCCGCCGAGGTGGCCGTCATCGGGCAGCTGCTGCTGGGCGGTGGCGCTTACCGGGGCACCCGGATCCTGTCGGAGGAGCTCACCCGGCGGATGCTCGAGAACGTGAACGCGGGGCTGCCGGCCGTGGATCCGGAGCGCCCGCACCGCACCTCGGCGCACGGTCTCGGCGTCGTGCTCGACCAGCCCTGGTTCATGGGCCGGCTGAGCGGTCCCCGCACCTTCGGGCACACCGGCTTCACGGGCACCTCCCTGCTGGTCGACCCGGTCCGGCAGCTGGTCCTCGTGCTGCTCACCAACCGCGCCCACCCGAACTGGAGCTGGGCGGACCCGGATCCGGTCCGGGTGTCGGTCGCCGACACGGTCGCCGCCCCGAACGCCCGATGACCAGTTCGTGATCGACTCGGGTTCGAGGAGGTCGGGGTCTCCCGCTCACCCGGACCGCCCGGCTCCATGGACGTTCGAGTCGATCATCCGTCGGCGGCCGGGCTCGCGCGTCCGGGCGCATTCCGCCCTGCGGACCGCCTGCCGTTCTCCGCACAAACAGACATACGACGCTGCCCGCGACCAGCGACACGGGGTCCGAGTTTGGAAGACGCGACACAACGCACTCCCGCAACAGGGTCGTGACGTGTCACGATTCAAAGCACGGCGTGCGGGTCACGCCGTGGGGGATGGGGCGGCCGCGCCGCAGGCGCGTTGAGGAGGGTGTCCGGTGTCAGCGGGTGGGGCCCGCCGGGGACGGCGGGACAACGGGCTCGACGCGAGCGAGTACGCCATCGCCGGCGACGTCGATCCACGCGTCGGCGAACACCTGCTGGACGTCCTGGCCGCCGGCGGCATCGCCGCGTACCTCCAGCCGTCGGCCGATCTCAACCCGGTCACCCGCACCACCACGGTCCCGGCCCGGCCGGTCGACCGCCTCTACGTCGACCGCTCGCACCTGACGACCGCGCGGGACTACCTGAGCCAGCTCGCCGACGAGGGCACGCCCGAGCAGCCCCCCGCCGACGAGCCGGACATCGACGCCGAGTGGGCACGGATCGTGGCCGGCTTCCACACCACGCCGACCGCCGGCGCCAACCCCTGGCCGGCCGCCGAGGACATCGACGAGCCGAGCGGGCCGGCCGCCGGCCCGCTGACCCGGGCGGGGACCGACGAGGCCGGGCCGACCGCGACCGACGTACGCCGCCTGCCGTACGCGGCCGACATCTCCGGCGTCTCGGTCGGGCGCACCGACCGGCACGACGAGCCGTCGCTGCTCGACGGGCTGGACACCTTCGGCGCCGACCTGCCCGACGACGAGGACGAGCGCTACACGCCGCCGCCTCCGCCGCCGCTGCCGCGAATCTCCAAGTACGCCGCGGTCGGCGTGTTCGCCGTGGTGGTCGGCTTCGTGCTCTTCCTCTTTCCGTCGCTGCTCCCGATCGACCGTTCGATGGTCACGCTGGTCGGTTTCACCGGGATCCTCGCCGGTTTCGTCACGCTCGTCTGGCGGCTGCGCCCCGGCGGCGACGAGGACGACCGCGATCCCGACGACGGCGCGGTCGTCTGACCCCTCCGCTACCGGGCGGTCACCGACCGCATCGCGGGACGACGCCCGCCCACGGTCGGTGTGTCAGTGGTGTAACTTACGGTCAGCAGGAATACCGCTGAACGTCACGTCCACCGCTGACTGACCGGTTGTTCCTTTCTCGTGGCGGTCAGTCCACTGCTGATCGGAATGCCCGAGATGCGACATAGTTCACTGGTCGTCGTGGCCAACCGCCTACCCATCGACGACAGCATCGCCCCCGACGGCGCGTGCGAGTGGCGGCGCACCCCTGGCGGGCTGGTGAGCGCGCTGCACCCGCTGCTGCGGCACACCCCCGCGACCTGGGTCGGCTGGGCCGGCGGCACGGGCCCCGCCCCCACCCTGCCCGACGTCGACGGGGTGCACATGCGCGCCGTCCCGCTCACCGCCGAGGACCTGCGCGACCACTACGAGGGCTTCGCCAACTCGACGCTCTGGCCGCTCTACCACGACGCCGTCGAGCAGCCGGAGCACCACCGGCGCTGGTGGGAGGCGTATCAACGGGTCAACCGGCGGTTCGCCGAGGCCGCCGCCGAGGTCGCCGAACCGGGCGCGGTGGTCTGGGTGCAGGACTACCACCTG
The DNA here is from genome assembly GCF_003626635.1 of Micromonospora musae. Taxonomy (GTDB): domain Bacteria; phylum Actinomycetota; class Actinomycetes; order Mycobacteriales; family Micromonosporaceae; genus Micromonospora; species Micromonospora musae. Next base: position 401,395 of record NZ_RAZT01000003.1, read on the forward strand.
CACCTGCTCCCCGGCCTGCTCCGGGCGATGCGGCCCGACCTGCGGATCGGGTTCTTCCTGCACGTGCCGTTCCCACCGCCGGAGCTGTTCATGCAGCTCCCCCGCCGGGCCGAACTGCTGCGCGGCATGCTCGGCGCCGACCTGATCGGGTTCCAACGCGTCCAGGCCGCGCACAACTTCGCCCAGCTCGTGGCGAAGGTGCTGAGCCTGCCCGCCACCGACCGACGGATCGGTGTCGACGGGCGGGTCGTACGCATCGGCGCCTTCCCGGTCTCCATCGACACCGCCGAGATGGCCGCGCTCGCCGCCCGCCCCGACGTCGCCGCCCGGGCCCAACGGCTGCGGCAGGACCTCGGCCGTCCCGAACGGGTGATCCTCAGCGTCGACCGGATGGACTACACCAAGGGCATCGAGCAGCGACTCAAGGCGTACAGCGAGCTGCTGGCGAGCGGGCACGTCAAGGTCCGCGACACGGTGCTGGTGCAGGTCGCCGTGCCCAGCCGGGAACGGGTCGGCCAGTACCAGATCCTGCGGGAACGGGTCGAGCGCGAGGTCGGACGGATCAACGGCGAGTTCGGCCGGGTCGGCGAGCCGGCGATCCACTACCTGACCCAGCCGTTCGACCGGGCCGAGCTGGCGGCCCTCTACCGGGTCGCCGACGTGATGGCGGTGACCCCGCTGCGAGACGGGATGAACCTCGTGGCCAAGGAGTACGTGGCCGCCCGCGTCGACGACACCGGCGCGCTGCTGCTCAGCGAGTTCGCCGGGACGGCCGCCGAGCTGTCCCAGGCGTACCTGGTGAACCCGCACGACCTGGAAGGGCTGAAGGAGGGGCTGCTCGCCGCGCTGCACGCCGCCCCGGCCGACGTCAGCCGGCGGATGCGGGCGATGCGGGCGCACCTGCACGAGCACGACATCCGGGCGTGGGCGCGCTCCTACCTCAGCGCCCTGGATGAGACCGGCCCGCTGGTGCGGCGGCTGGTGAGCGGGACGGACGCCGCCTCGATCACCGTGCCCGGCCAGCCGGACCGCTCCGCCACCCGGGTCGAGCACCCGTCGGGCGGCTGACCGGTCAGTGCGCCGCCGGCTCCTTCTCGAGCCAGTCCAGCAGCGCGTCGATCGGCTCCCGCCACCGGGCGTCGAGCATCAGGTCGTGCCCCATCCCGGGGAAGAGCAGCGGCGCCGAACCGTAGCGGCGGGCCACCCGGCTGAGCGCCGCGGCCGGCACCACCCGGTCGTCGGGGCTGCCCAGCACCAGCACCGGCGGGTCGCCCACCGGCGGCTCCAGCTCCGGGCGGGTCAGCAGCTGCCACTGGGCCCGCCGGCTCGCCCGGCCCAGCGTCGAGACGTACCGCCGGGCCTCCGAATCGGGCAGCTCACGGCTGAACAGCTGCGCGCGGCTCAGCCGCAACCGCCCGCCGAACGCGGCGGGCAGCGTACCCGCCGGGTTGCGCCGGAGCGCGGTGCCGAGCGTCCCCCAACCGCCGAAGACCGGCGAGACCAGCACCGCCGCCCGGGCCGGGTAGCGGGCCAGCGCGTGCGCCACCACGAGTGCCCCGGCGCCGTGTCCCACCAGCACCGCCTGGCGCGGCAGGCCCGCGGCCACCTGGACCACGTCGTGGACGTACGCCCGCAGCGACGCCTTCGGTGCGGCCTCGCTGCCGCCGTGGCCACGCAGGCTCACCGCGTGCGCGGGGAACCCGCGGGACACCGCATGCCCCAGCCAGTGCTCGGCGAACGCCCACGCCCCGTGCCCGAAGCCCGGTACGAAGAGCAGCGGCGAGCGCCCCTCCTCCAGCTCCGGGGTGTTGCTGAGCACCTCACGCCGGACCGGCCGGACCGGCCGCGCCCACTCCGACCCCCGGATGACCCGGACACTGCTCACGGAATCAACCCTTCGCTCGTGACTGCCCGGCCCGCGGGCCCACTCTGCTCACTCGCGCTGGCGCCCCGCTCCGGGCGACGGCACGCGGCCTCGACGACGGTTCGCCCGCGGCGCGCGCTCACTTCCCCTCCAGGGAGTCGAGGGCACGCTGCACGGCGCGCAGATAGTCGACGTGCCCGACCTCGAACCAGTGCCGGGTGCTCTCCTTCACCGGCCCGGAGTAGCGCTCCCCCGCCCGGGCCTGGGCGGTCGCGGCGAACGCCGCCGCCCGGTCCGGGCGGCTACGGCGTGCCTGCAGCAGCCGGGCGAAGAGCACGGCCTGCCAGTGCGCCAGCGGGAACAGGCCCGAGTCCGGCTGGAGCAGGCCGACCACGGCCAGCGTGGGGTGCCCCGGCGCGAACGCGTTGAGCCAGAGGTTGGGGCGGCCGGTCCCGGAGTCGTCGCCGAGCACCTTCGGATCGAGGAAGTCGAAGCGCGGCAGATAGCCGGTGGCGAAGACGACCAGCTCCGGTTCGATCTGCCGGCCGTCGGTGAGCTGCACCCCGTACGGGTTGAAGCCGGCGACCTCCGGCACGGGCGTGATCGCCCCGTGCCCCACGTGGTAGACGAGCTGGCTGTTCGCGATCGGATGGGTCTCGTAGACCCGGTGGTCCGGCGCCGGCAGCCCGAACCGGGTCAGGTCGCCGACGGTGAGGCGCAGCGTCGAGTGGTAGAGCCACTGCCGCATCCGCAGCGGTACCCGCAGCGCGAGCAAGGTGTCATTGACCTGGTCGGCGGGGCGCCCGAGGACGTACTTCGGGGCGTACCAGTAGCCGCGCCGGGTGGAGTGCCAGCAGTGCGACGCCTGCTGCGCGGCCTCGACGGCGATGTCGCAGCCGGTGTTGCCGGCACCGACCACCAGGACCCGCTTGCCCCGCAGCTGGGCCGGGTCCTTGTACGAGGACGCGTGCATGACCTCGCCGCGGAACTCCTCCAGCCCCGGGTAGCCGGGGAGCTTCGGCGACCAGTTGTGCCCGTTGGCGACCACCACTGCCGCGTAGCGGGAGGTGCGTTCCGGGCCGTATCCGCCGGTGCTGCGGGTGGTGACGTCCCAGCCGTCTCCCTCGACGGGCTCGACCCGGATCACCTCGGTGCCGAACCAGATGTGCGAGCGCAGGTCGAAGTGGTCGGCGTACCGCTCGAAGTAGGCCAGCAGCTGGCTGTGGTGCGGGTAGTCCGGCCAGGAGTCCGGCATCGGGAAGTCGGGGAACTGGGTGAACGGCCGGGACGAGATCAGGTGGGTGCTGGCGTAGACCGGGCTGCGGTCGTGGCGCCAGTTCCACGCCCCGCCGACGCCGGTCTCCCGCTCGTAGCAGTCGACACCGAAGCCGTGTTCCTTGAGGTTCTTCATCGCTGCCAGGCCACTGGCCCCGGCGCCGATGACGCAGACCGTGTCGCCCCGGTCGGAGACCGGGCGGCCGTCGCGGCTCAGGGCGAGCGTGGTCGCCTCGGGATCGGGCCGGTCGGTGGAGGTGGTCACCGGAACATCTCCTTTTGTGCGGCACGGGTGCCGGTCGCCGCGAAATCCTCCCCACATCGGAGCCGGTTGTCCAGCCCTGGCGGGTACCGGGTTGCGGGCGCGGCCGAGTGCCGGCACGGAGGCGGCCGGCGCGACCCGGCTGCGCTCAGCCGGCTACCGGCAGCAACAGGTCGACCAGGACCGGGAAGTGGTCGCTGGCCCGGCGGGTCTGCGGGGTGTCCACCACGTCGTAGTCGACCACGGTGATCCGCGGGTCGACGAAGAGCGCGTCGATCCGCGACCGGGGGTCGGCGCAGGAGTAGGTGAGCCGCTCGGCCCGGTCGGCGGCGACCGCCGCGTCGGTCAGCCCGTGGGCGACGGTGGACCAGGCCGGCCCGTCCGGTCCCTCGTTGAGGTCCGCGCCGACCACCAGGGGCATGGTCGCGGCCCCCAGCTCCCGTTTGAGGACGGCGGCCTGCGCGGGACGCTCGGCCGGGTCGGTGGAGAGGTGCGAGCCGGCCAGGGTGAACCGGGCGCCGCCGGCGACCACGCAGTCGGCGTACGCGGCGCCGCGCAGGTGCCGCCCGGGGGTGAGCGGGAACCGCTGGCACCGGGTGGCGAGCACCCGGACCCGCAGGCTGGTCAGCAGCAGGTTGCCCAGCGCGGGCAGCCCGCCGCCCGCGACCACCAGGTTGACCGACTCGGCGAGCGCGGCCGACTTGCGCCGCCAGCGGAACCGCCGTGGGCCCTCCTGCACGATCACCACGTCCGGGGCGGCGTCGCGGATCACCGCGACCAGCGCGGCCCGGTCGTCTCGCTGACCGTGGATGTTGTACGACAGCACACGCAGCGGCACCCCGGAGCTTCCCGTCACGGCGACCCGCCCGCCTACATCCGCCGGGCCAGGTCGGCGGCGCCGATGACGCCCGCGCGGTTGCCCAGCTCGGCCGGGCGGATCTCGGCGACCGGAAGCCGGCTGCGCTGGGCGAGCGAGTCGATGTAGGAGCGCCGGGTCGGCCCCATCAGCAGGTCACCGGCGTCGATCACGCCACCGCCGACGACGAGCACCTGCGGGTCCAGGATCTGGGCCATGTCCGCGAGGCTGGTGCCGAGCCAGCGGCCGACCTGGGCGAACGCCTCGGTCGAGACCGGGTCGCCGCCCTTGGCCGCCGCGGTGACCATCGGCCCGGTGATCGCCTCGGCCTCACCCCCGGCCAGCTCCAGCAGCGCCGCGGCCCGCTGCGGCTCCTGCCGGGCGGCGGCGCGGGCGAAGCGGACCAGCGCGCTGCCGCTGGCGTACTGCTCGATGCAGCCGAGCCGTCCGCAGCCGCACTGGTGGCCGTCCGGGACGGTCAGCATGTGGCCCAGCTCGGCGGCGATGCCGTGCGCGCCGCGGACCAGCTCGCCGCCGAGCACGATGCCGCCGCCCACACCGGTGCCGATGGTGAACATGACCATGGAGTCGTCGGCGTGCCGGGCGGCGCCGTGGCGGAACTCGGCCCAGGCGGCCACGTTCCCGTCGTTCTCGACGACCACCGGCAGGCCGCTCTTCTTACTGACGTAGTCGCGCAGCGGCTCGTCACGCCAGGCGAGGTTCGGGGCGAAGAGCACGGTGGAGCGGGTGGCGTCGATCCAGCCCGCCGCGCCGACGCCGACCGCCTCGATCGACCGGTCGGCGGCCAGCTCGCTGACCAGGTCCGTGATGACGTCCCGGGTCTTGGCGACGTCCTCGGCGGGAGTGTCCCGTCGGGCGTGCACGAGCACCTTGCCGGTCTCGTCCACGACACCGCCGGCGACCTTCGTGCCACCGACGTCGATCCCGATGGTCAGCGTCACCGCTGCCACTCCCCTCTGCTGTGCTGCCCCGCCCGTGCCGGCCCTGCCGGCAAGTGCGGGATGTCCCTGGTCAGGCGCCGTCGCCTGGTGCGTCCGCGCCCACGTCGCCGGGGGCACGCGACGCGGGCACCACGGGTCGGTCGGCCGGCGCCCGGTCGGCCGTCGCCGCAGCCGGCCCGGCGTCGTCGACGGGCGGCACGGGAACGGCCGGGGCGGTCGTGTCGTCCGCCCGGGTCGCGGAGGACCACACGTCCTCCTCCGACGCCGGCTGAGAATCATGCCCGCTACGGGTGGCCTCGCGCCAGACGAGGTCGTTGTCTGACGCGCCACCTCCCGCCTCGGCGGAAGGGTACGCGGGCCGCGGCGGCGGGTTCGCGGAGGCGAAGGCGCGCATAAGACTGGCCACACCGGCCGCCAGATCGCCCGCACCGGTGGCGAGTCGCTCGGCGAATTCGGGACTCGGATCACGAAGAGCGGCCATACCGCGACATACCGGGCAGATGCAGCACTCGGCGGTTCCGGTGGCGAAACCGCCTGATTCCGGGTGCGACTCCTCGGTGGACCGGCCGCTGTGACCGAGGACACTGGCCACGATCCCGCCGAGCGGGCCCCAGGCCCCTGCTGTGGGGTTCGCGGCGGCCAGCCGCGCGGTCGCCAGGAGCGTGGCGACGAGTCGCTCCGCCTCCTCCCGGGCCGAGCCCGGATCCGTTGCCACCATGGTCGACTCCTCTACCGTGGCGGCCGGGCCGCCGGACGCGTCACTGCGCCGCACCGGGTGCTTCTACCCGGCGCTTGAGCTGCTTCAACGCGGTATCCATGATCATTTTCTCGGCCTTGCGACGGAACATACCGAGCATCCCGACCGAAAGCTCCACCTCGAGCGTGTAGGTCACCGTGGTCGTGCCGCCCGGCTCGCCGACCAGGTCGTACGAACCCCGCTGCGACCGCTGCATCTTCGACGGCGCCACGAGGTGCCACTCGATGCGGCTCAGATCCTCGGCGTAGGCGTAGGCGAGCACGTACTCGTCGGCCAGCACGCCCGCGTCGATGACGAACCGGACCTTCCTGGCGTAGCCGTCCTCGTACTCCTCGACCACCTCCACCCGCCGCATCGCCTCGCTCCATTCCGGGTAGCGCGCGAAGTCGCAGATGACCGCCGCCACCTGCTCCGGTGGCGCGTCGATGACGATCGACTGGGTGGAGGTGTCCGCCATGGGGGGAGGCTACCCGGCGCGGCGTGACGCCCGGCCGTCCCGCCCCCACGCCACGCCACACCCCGGGGCGGCAACCTACCGGGAGCGCCCGGACGGACGGACAGGTAGGTTTCGACAGAGCCGGCCCGTGGGCGCGGCCGATCGACCAGTGCGAGCACGAGGAGTGTAGGTGCGCGAGTTCTCGGTACCACCGATCGTCACCGTCGGCGACTCCGCCAACCTCACCGACCCCGTCTGGGAGAACGCCGAAGCCGCGCCCGACACCGTGCAGTTCGTCCGCCCCACCGGCGCCACCGAGGGTCCGGCCTGGGCCGACGTCACCTGCCTGCAGTTCCGTGACGAGGTGGCGGCCGTGGCCCGGGGCCTCGTCGCGGCCGGCGTACGGGCCGGTGACCGGGTCGGGCTGATGAGCCACACCCGCTACGAGTGGACCCTGATCGACTACGCCATCTGGGCCGTGGGCGGGGTCTCCGTGCCGATCTACGAGACCTCCAGCGGCGAGCAGGCCGCCTGGATCCTCGCCGACTCCGGCGCGGTGGCCTGCGTGGTCGAGACCAACGCCCACGCCACCCTGCTGGCCGGCGTACGCGACCAGCTTCCCGACCTCGGGAAGGTCTGGCAGATCGACCTCGGCGCGGTGGACGAACTCGTCGCCGCGGGCGCGTCGGTCGACCCGGCGGAGGTCGACAGGCGTCGCGCGGCGCTGCGCAGCGCCGACCTGGCCACGATCATCTACACCAGCGGCACCACCGGCCGCCCCAAGGGCTGCGTCATCACGCACCGGAACATGTACGCCGACATCGCCAACGCGGTGCCGGTGCTGCCGAACCTGTTCAACCCGGGCGCCAGCACCCTGCTCTTCCTTCCGCTGGCGCACGCCTTCGCCCGGCTCATCCAGGTCGGCGTGGTGTACGCCCGCGCCACCATGCGGCACTGCGCCGACCCGAGGAACCTGGTCGCGGAGTTGCAGGAGTTCCGCCCGACCTTCGTGCTCTCCGTCCCCCGCGTCTTCGAGAAGGTCTACAACGCCGCCAAGCAGAAGGCCGAGGCCGACGGCAAGGGCGGCATCTTCGCCCGCGCCGAGCAGGTCGCCGTCGCGTACAGCGAGGCGCTGGAGTCCCCCGGCGGGCCGGGCTTCGGCCTGCGGGCCCAGCACGCGCTCTTCGACCGGCTGGTCTACCGCAAGCTGCGCGCCGCGCTCGGCGGCCGGTGCCGGGACGCGATCTCCGGCGGCGCCCCGCTCGGCGCGCGCCTCGGCCACTTCTTCCGCGGCATCGGGGTGCCCGTGTTCGAGGGGTACGGGTTGACCGAGACCGCCCCGGCCGCCGCCGTCAACCTGCCCTCGGCGACCCGCGTCGGCACGGTCGGCCGGCCGCTGCCCGGCGTGACCATCCGCATCGAGGACGACGGCGAGATCCTCATCGCCGGCGAGCTGGTCTTCGACGGGTACTGGCGAAACGAGGACGCGACCGCCGAGGTGCTCACGAAGGACGGGTGGTTCCGCACGGGCGACCTGGGCCAGCTCGACAACGACGGCTACCTCAGCATCACCGGCCGGAAGAAGGAGATCATCGTGACGGCCGGCGGCAAGAACGTCGCCCCGGCCGTGCTGGAGGACCAGGTCCGGGCCCACCCCCTGGTCAGCCAGTGCCTGGTCCTCGGCGACCAGAAGCCCTTCATCGCGGCGCTCGTCACCCTCGACGAGGAGGCGCTGCCTCGGTGGCTGGAGTCGGTCGGGCTGCCCGCCGACACGCCCGCAGCCGAGCTGCGCCAGCACGAGGGGCTGCGCGCCGAGATCCAGAAGGCCGTGGACCTGGCCAACGCGGCCGTCTCCCGGGCCGAGGCGATCAAGGTGTTCCGGATCCTCCCCCGGGACTTCACCGAGGCGACCGGTGAACTGACCCCGTCGCTGAAGGTCAAGCGCCAGGTCGTGCACAAGACGTACGCGGCGGAGATCGCCGAGATCTACCAAGGCTGACTACCATCCGTCACGTGCCCGCCTCGACAACCGCCCGACCTCACCCCCTCGCCGCCGCCGCGCGCCTGGTGATGCTGGCGCTGGTCGCCGTCCTGACCCTCTTCGCCACCCGCGAGCTGGCCCAGCTCTGGTGGATCGCGCTGCTCGCCGTGGCCGGGCTGCCCGCCCTGCTCGCCCCGCAGCACCGGATCATCGCCCCGCTCAGCCGGGTGGCGGAGGTGGTGGTGCTGGGGCTGGCGGCGAGCCATGTGGCGGCGGTGGCCCTGGTCGGCGGGTCGATCCACGGCCTGGGCGCGTCCGCGGTGCTGCCGTACCTGGCGGTGCCGGTGACCGTCACCGCGCTGCGCCGCCGGTTCCGCGAGGGCGCCGGCCTGCTCGCGGTGGCCGCCGTCGCCCTGCTGGTCAGCGGCGCGCTCACCGAGGTCGACGGGGCCCGGCAGATCACCCAGCCGGGCTACCTGGCCGTCTGCGCGCAGTGGCTGATCCTCGCGGTGCTCGGGCTCTACGCCGCCCGCACCCTGCACCGCGTGATGCAGGCGCGCGGCGAGGGCAAGCCGCAGCCGTACGCCGAGGCGACCCGCCTGCTCACCCAGCTGCGTACGGTCGCCCGGCAGCTGCCCGGCGCGACCCTCGACCCCGGCGGCATCTCCGAGCACCTGCTGGAGGAGCTGCGCAACGTGGCGCCGAGCAACCGGGCCGCCGTGCTCTCCGCCAGCGGCGGTGGCCGGCTCGTGGTGCTCGCCCAGGTGGGTGTCGACCGGGTCGACTGGGAGACGACGCTCGACGCGGACTCGGCGATCGCCGACGCCTGGGCCAGCCAGCAGCCGCAGACCGCGGCCCGGTCGCAGGCCCGGTCGCACCCGGGCGGCGACGTCTCGGCGCTGATCGTGCCGCTGGTCGCCGGGGTCCGCACCGTCGGCCTGGTGGTGCTGGAGGCCGACGCCGGGCACGCCTACCCATCGCCGGTGGTGTCGCGGGTGACCGCCCTGACCGGCCCGGCCGCGCTGCGGCTGGAGGCGGCGCTGCTCTTCGACGAGGTCCGCTCGCTGGCCACCAACGAGGAGCGGCAGCGCCTGGCCCGGGAGATCCACGACGGGGTCGCCCAGGAGCTGGTGATGGTCGGCTACGGCATCGACAACGCCCTGGCCACCGTGCACGACGACACCGAGGAGACCGCCGAGGCGCTGCGCACGCTGCGCGCCGAGGTGACCCGGGTGATCACGGAGCTGCGGCTGAGCCTCTTCGAGCTGCGCAGCGAGGTGGACCGGCACGGCGGGCTGGCCGCCGCGATCGCCGAGTACGCCCGCACCGTCGGCGCGTCCGCCGGCCTGCGGGTGCACCTGTCGCTGGACGAGTCGACCGCCCGGCTCCCCGCCGCCACGGAGGCGGAGCTGCTCCGCATCGCACAGGAGGCGGTGACGAACGCCCGCAAGCACGCCGGCGCGTCCAACCTCTGGGTCACCTGCGAGGTCGACCCGCCGTACGCGCAGATCGAAGTGTCGGATGACGGTCAGGGGATCGCTGACCAGCGGCCCGACGGGCGGTACGGTCTTGCGATCATGGCCGAGAGGGCGGAACGTATCCGGGGCCGGTTGGAGATTCGACCCCGGCGACCGAGCGGCACGACCGTGGCGGTGGTTCTCGGCACCTCGCCCCGGCGCGATAACGTGCGCGGTAGCGCAGCAGCAGAAGGGGAGTAACCCGAGGATGACCACAAGCCCGACACCGGCCACCCGTACCAAGGTCCTCCTGGTCGACGATCATGACCTGATTCGGAAGGGCCTGCGGCACGCCTTCGAGCGGGACCGGCAGTTCGAGGTCGTCGGTGAGGCCGCCACCGCGGCGGAAGGGGTCCGCCAGGCCGGGGCTCTGCAGCCGGACGTGGTGATCATGGATCTCCGGCTGCCCGACGGCAGCGGCCTCGAGGCCACCCGGGCACTTCGCAAGTCCAGCGCCTCGATGGGCATCGTGGTGCTGACCATGTACGCCGGCGACGACCAGCTCTTCGGCGCCCTGGAGGCCGGCGCGAGCGCCTTCGTGCCGAAGACCGCGCCCGCCGACGAGGTCGTGGCCGCCGCCCGGCACGCCGCCTCCTCCCCCAGCGCGTTCACCGCGGCCGACCTGGCCGAGGCGATGAAGCGCCGGCTGGCGCCGTCCGGGCCGCAGCTCTCCCCCCGTGAGGGCCAGGTCCTGCGGCTGCTCGCCGACGGCATGAGCGTGGCGGGCATCGCCAAGCAGCTCTTCGTCAGCGAGTCCACCGCGAAGACCCACATCTCGAAGCTCTACGAGAAGCTGGGCGCGGCCAACCGGGCGCAGGCGCTGATGACCGCGCTGCGGCTGGGCCTGCTCGAGGCTCCGGACGCCCCCAAGTTCTGACCGCTTCGCCGCCCTCCGGCGGCACGGCGTAGGGCGGGTCTCTCGCGGACGCGCCCCGGATCCGCGTCGGCCGCGACGGCCGGCGCGGATCTCGCGTATCGACCGGCGTCGGCTGCCGAAGTGGTGGCCGACTATGGTCACCCGGGCACTCGGAGGGGCAGAATACCCGCGGTGCGGCGGGCAACGACGCCCGTGCGCCGAGGGCGAGGGGTGGAGCATGCAGCGGCCGGACTGGGCACCCGAGACGATCGACATCGAACGCCCGAGCGTGGCCCGCATGTACGACTACTACCTCGGCGGCTCGCACAACTTCGCCGCCGACCGGGCCGCCGCCCAGGCGATGGTGGCCGCGGTGCCGGAGGCGCCGCTCATGGCCCAGGCCAACCGGGCGTTCCTCCGCCGGGCGGTGCAGTTCCTCACCGAGGCCGGCGTCCGCCAGTTCCTGGACATCGGCTCGGGCATCCCGACCGTGGGCAACGTGCACGAGATCGCCCGCCGCACGGCACCGGGCTCACGCGTCGTCTACGTCGACGTCGACCCGGTGGCGGTGGCGCACAGCCGGGAGATCCTCGCCGGCGACGACCACTCCGTCGTGGTCCAGGAGGACCTGCGCCACCCGGAGCGGATCCTCGCCCACCCGGACGTACGCGGGCTGCTCGACCTCGACGAGCCGGTCGCCGTGCTGGTCGTCGCGGTGCTGCACTTCATCTCCGACGACGACCGGCCGGCGGAGATCCTCGGCAACCTGCGGGACGCGCTCGCGCCCGGCAGCCACCTGGTGATCTCGCAGGCCAGCGACGAGGGGCGCGACGTCGAGGAGCGGGGTGAGGCGCAGCGTGTCTACCGGCGTACCGACAACCCGCTCTGGATCCGCAGCCGGGCCGAGCTGACCGCCTTCTTCGACGGCTTCGAACTGGTCGAGCCGGGCGTGGTGTGGGTGCCGCAGTGGCGTCCGGAGGCGCCGGAGAACGCCGAGGACGCGGAGCGGGCCGTCTTCCTGGGCGGCGTCGGGCGACTCGGTGGCTGAGTCGGCGGCGCTGCGTTCACCCTCGCGTCCCGGGACGTTCGCCCGAGCCTGGGCCAAGGCGGTCGGCGGCACCAGTTTCCTGCCGCTCACCCATGCGCAGCTGGAGGCGCTGCTGCAACGCCTCGCCGACCAGCTGGCCGCCGCGCTGCTGGCCGAGCCCTTCGACCTGCGCCCCGGTCACCGGGTGGGCGCCGAACTGGTCGCCAACCACATCGCCTCCGCGGAAGGGCTGGGCCGCACCGTCGAGGTCGTCCAGCTCCGGCTGCTCCGCGACCTGGGCCTGGTGGGCGACGACGTCGAGGACCGGATGGCTCGGCTGCTCGCCGCGGTGGCCACCGGTTACGCCCGGGCGTTGCGCGACCGCACCCTCGACGAGCAGGAGTCGATCCGGCGGGCCGTGATGATGGCTCGCACCCAGGCGGAGCGCGCGTTGCGGGAGAGCGAGGCCCGGTTCCGCCGCCAGGCCACCCACGACTCGCTCACCGAGCTGCCCAACCGGGCGCTCTTCACCGAGCGGCTCACCGACGCGCTCAACGAGCCCGGCCGGGGGGCGCAGCGGATCGGGCTGTGCTTCGTCGACCTCGACCGGTTCAAAGTGGTGAACGACTCGCTCGGCCACCAGGTCGGTGACCGGCTGCTCATCACGGTCGCCGACCGGCTGCGCCGGGCCCTCGACGGGCACCTGGTGGCCCGGCTCGGCGGGGACGAGTTCGTCATCCTGGTGGAGCGGACCGGCGGCACCGACGACGTCGTCGCGGTGGCCGAGGCGGCGCTCGCGGCGGTGCGTGAACCGGCCTTGGTGGACGGTCACGAGCTGGTGGTGACGGCGAGCATCGGCATCGCGGAACGGCAGGTGGCCGGCACCACCCCGAGCGACCTGATGCGCGCCGCCGACAGCACCCTGCACTGGGCCAAGGCGGCCGGCGGCGCCCGATGGGAGATCTTCGACGCCGAACGCAACCGGCGGGAACTGGCCCGCTACGCGCTCTCCGCGGCCATTCCCCCCGCGCTGGAGCGAGGTGAGTTCTACCTCGACTACCAGCCGCTGACGTCGCTGCGCGACGGCAGCCTGCTCGGGGTGGAGGCGCTGGTGCGCTGGCGTCACCCGGAGCTCGGCGTGCTACGACCGGGCAGCTTCATCGGGTTGGCGGAGGAGACGGGCCTCATCGTGCCGCTCGGCGGCTGGGTGCTGGCCGAGGCGTGCCGGGAGGCGGAGGGCTGGTCGGCGCGGGGCGGCCGGACGCCGTTCGTCAGCGTCAACCTTGCCGTACGTCAGGTGCACCGGCCGGGCCTGGTGCAGGAGGTGCACGGGCTGCTGGAGCGGACCGGGTTGCCGCCGGACCGGCTCCAGTTGGAGATCACCGAGAGCACCATGATGAGCACCACCGAGGAGCCGGTACGGGCCCTGCGCGGCCTCGCCGACCTGGGCGTACGGATCGCCATCGACGACTTCGGCACCGGCTACAGCAACCTCGCGTACCTGCGGGACCTGCCGGTGACGGAGCTGAAGGTGGCCGGCGAGTTCGTGGCCGGCCTGCGCGCGCCGGCGGCGGATCCGGGCAGCCGCACCGACGAGCGGATCCTCGCCTCACTCGTGTCGCTGGCGCACGCGCTCGGTCTCACGGTGACCGCCGAGGGGGTGGAGACCGCCGGCCAGGCCGAACGGCTGCGGGCGATCGGCTGCGACGCCGGCCAGGGGTGGCACTTCGGCCGCCCGGCACCCGCCGACCGGATCCTGGAGCGCGTCGGCTGAGCAGGCGTAGACAATGTCTACGCCCACCTGGTAGACACTGTCTATGCAGGACTCGGAGCCGGACATCCGCACTCGGCTGATCACCGCCGGGGTGGAGCTGGTGCACAGCGAAGGGCACGCGGCGGTCTCCCTGCGGGACATCGCCCGCCGGGCCGGTGTCTCGCACGGCGCACCGAGGCGCCACTTCCCCACCCATCTCGACCTGCTCTCGGCGATCGCCCGGCAGGGGTACGCCGACCTCGGTGTCCGGATCGCCGCGGTCGTACGCGACGCCGGACCCGACCCGCGCGAGCGGCTCCTCGCCCTCGGCCGGGCCTACCTCGACTACGCCGCCGCGCAGCGGGGGATGTTCGAGCTGATGTTCCGGCACGATCTGCTCAACAGCGGCCGGCTCGGGCTGCGCGACACCAGCCTGCCACTCTTCACCCTGCTGGCCGACCTCGTCGCGCAGCTACGGCGGCCGACCGACGCTCCGGCCACCGTCCTCGCCGGCGCGCTCTGGGCGAACCTGCACGGCCTCGCGCAGCTCTGGGCCTGGGGAAGCCTGCAACTCGCGACCGGTGCCACCGACGACGACGCCCTGCTCCGGGCCACGCTCGACGCGCACCTCGGCCCCGCCCGCGCCGGACAACCCCGTACCTGATCGGAGGAGCTGTGCCCCTGCTGTACGACCTCGGCAAGCTGACCGTCGGCACCGCGCTACGGCTCGGCTGGCGCCCACGGGTGGAGGGACTGGCCCACCTGCCCCCACACGGCGGCGCCATCCTCGCCGGCAACCACCTCTCGGTCGCCGACGAGCTCTTCCTGGCCTCGGTCACGCCGCGCCGGATCGCCTTCTGGGCCAAGTCGGAGTACTTCTCCGGCGGGGGCGCGCGCGGCTGGCTCAGCCGTCGCATCGTCAGCGGCATGGGCGCCATCCCCGTCGAGCGCGCCGGCGGCCGGGCCGTCCTCACCGCGTTCGACGCCGCCGTGCCGGTGCTGCGCGCCGGCGGCCTCGTGGCCGTCTACCCGGAGGGCACCCGCTCCCCCGACGGCCGGCTGCACCGCGGCCGCACCGGCGTGGTCCGGCTGGCCCGGGACGCCGAGGTGCCGATCATTCCGGTCGGTGTGCTCGGCACCGCGGAGGTGCTGCCGATCGACGCGCGCCTGCCCCGCCGGCATCCGGTGACGCTGCGGTTCGGTGCGCCGATCCCGGTGGCCGGACGCATCAACGGGCCGCGTGACATCCGGCTCCTCACCGACGAGGTGATGGCGGCGATCCAGCAGCTGACCGGCCAGGAGTACGTGCCCCGGTACGCCCCGAGGCGGGAGTCGCTGGCCGCCTGAACAGCGCGGGCCGCTGGCCGCCTGAACAGCGCGGGCCGCTGGCCGCCTGAGAAGTGCGGGCCGCTGGCCGCCTGAGCGGCGTGGGCCGGTGGCCGCGTGAGCGGCGCGCCGGGGGGCCGTCGGCGCTGCTGTCCGCCGGTCAGCCGGCGAGCAGGGCGGCCATCCGCTGCGCCTGGGTCTCCCAGCGCCACTCCCGCTCCACCCAGGCCCGCCCGGCGGCGCCGAACTGGCGCGCCAGGTCCCGGTCGGTGAGCAGCAGCGACACCCGGTCGGCGAGCTGGGCCACGTCCCGGCCGTTCACCACGTAACCGGTCTCCCCCGCACGGACCGCGTCCGGCGCGCCACCGGAGTCCCCGGCGACCACCGGCAGGCCCGCCGCGGACGCCTCCAGGTAGACGATGCCGAGGCCCTCCACGTCCAGCCCCCGATTGCGGGTGCGGCACGGCATCGCGTAGACGTCACCGGCGGCGTAGTGCGCAGGCAACTCGGCGGCGGGCACCGACCCGGTGAAGACCACGTCCCGGTCCACCCCGGTCTGCCGGGCGAGCTTCTCGAGCGCGGCCCGGTAGGGCCCGTCCCCGACCACGAGCAGTGCGGCGTCGGGAACCCGGCGGATGATCTCGGGCATGGCCCGGATGAGCATGTCCTGGCCCTTACGCGGAACGAGCCGGGACACGCAGACCACCACCGGTCGGTCGGAGAGCCCGAGCCGGGCCCGCACCGGCTCGCCGTCCACGTCCGGGTGGTACGTGTCGACGTCCACGCCGGGCGCGAGCCGTTGCAGCTCGGTCAGCCCGTCCAACGCCCGCGCCAACCGCACCCGCGTGTACTCACCGAGGTAGGTGGTCACGTCGACGCCGCGCGCGATGTGCCGCAGCGCGGCGCGCGCGCCGGGCAGCGCGGCCCAGCCGATCTCGTGCCCGTGCGTCTGCGCGACGAACCGGCGGATGCCTGCCCGCCGGCGCAGCCCGCCGGCGAGCAGCCCGAGCGGGGCGGCCGCGCCGAACCACACCGTGTCGCAGTCGTATTCGCGGGCGAGCCGCGCGGCCCGCCGAGCCACCAGCGGGGTGGGCAGCAGCATCCGGGTGCGTTCCCGGATCACCTCGTACGGCTGGTCGGCGTCGAACTTCTCCGCCCCGGGCCAGGTCGACGCGTAGACCACCACGGAGCCGGTCGGCTGGTGCACCGCGAGGTTGTGCACGAAGGACTGGATCCCACCTGGGCGGGGCGGGAAGTCGTTCGTGATCAGCAGCGTCCGGGTCATCTACCGGCCTCTCTGGCGTAGGCGCGGGCGGCTGCCATCCGCTCGACCGTGGACGGGTGGGTCGCGGAGTACAGGTACTCCCAGCGTGGTGGATCGGGGTCGGCCAGGTTGATGGTGGCCAGCCGCCGCTGCATCGACTCGAAGGCGGACGGATCGCCGGTGAGCGCGAGCGCGTGCGCGTCGGCCCGCGCCTCGACCCGCCGGGAGATCAGCGCCTGGACCGGTGCGGCGACCAGACCGACGACCGTCACCAGCGCCACCAGCAGCGGG
Organism: Micromonospora musae; assembly: GCF_003626635.1. Taxonomy (GTDB): domain Bacteria; phylum Actinomycetota; class Actinomycetes; order Mycobacteriales; family Micromonosporaceae; genus Micromonospora; species Micromonospora musae. Next base: position 417,822 of record NZ_RAZT01000003.1, read on the forward strand.
AACGCGCGTGGTTCGGCCACCGAGTCGACGCCGGCCAGCCGTAACAGGGGTGCCCACGAGCCGATCAGGTAGAGCGCGACCACCGCCGCCGCGGCGCCGAGCGCGCCGGTCAGCGTACCCACCGTGACGTCCCGGTCCCGGGCGTGTCCCAACTCGTGCGCGACCACGGCGGTCACCTCCGCCGGCGGGGCCTCCCGCAGCAGGGTGTCGTAGACGACCACGCGCCGGGTCGGCCCGATCCCCGAGACGTACGCGTTGACCGCCCGCGTCCGACGTGACGCGTCGGCCACCAGGACGTCGCGCACCGGTACCCCGTCCCGCGCCGCCATCGCCATCAGCTCGGTGCGCAGCGGGCCCTGCTCCATCGGGGTGAACCGGTTGAAGACCGGCTCCACCAGCACGGGCAGCACGAAGGAGAGCAGCACCACCAGCCCCGCCGCGCCGGCCGCCCCGAACGCCCACCACCAGCGCGGCGCGAGCCGGATGACCGCGTAGAAGCCGAGCAGCGCCACCGCGCCGATCACCGCGCTCACCGCGTACGACTTGAGCAGGTCGACCAGCCAGCCGGCCCAGCCGTTGGTGCTCAGCCCGTAGCGGGTGAGTACTGCCTGCCGCCAGGCGGAGAACGGAAGGGTGACCAGGTCGGCGACGAGCACGACGGCGAGACCGCCGAGCACGGCCTGGGCCACCCAGTGCCCGCCGAAGGGGCGCCCGGCCAGCTCGACGAGCCGGCTGCCCAGCGGGGTCAGCCCGAGCGCGAGGGCGATCAGCAGGCCGATCACGAGGCTCGCGTAGCCACCCGGGCGCAGCGCGGCCCGGAACTCACGCGAATGGGTCACCTGGTCCGCCGGAAGGTCACCCAACGCGGCGAGCTGGTCGGCGCGGGGCGCCGGCGGGCGGTTCCAGGGGATCAGCAACGCGGCGGCGACCACCAGCGCGAGAGCGAGCCCGGCCAGCGCCACCAGGGCCCAGCCGCGCGGGCTCATCGCGGCACCCCGCCGCGCGGGCGCCCGTCCCCGCCCCGCGATACCCGCGTCATCCACGCTCCTCTCGCCGTGACCGCCAATCCTAGGGCTCCCCTACCGTGTCGCACCGACGGTGCCCGCCCGTCCGCGCCGAACGGCCGCCGGGACGCGACGAGTGCCCCCCGTGCCGGCGATGCGCGCCCCGCCCCGCCGCGCCGAAGCGGCCGCCACGCGACGAGGCGGCCGGGCAGCTTCCAGTGATCGCTTCGGCGACCCGGTCGGCGACCTCCGTACCGTGGCGCGACCACACGCCGGAAGCACCGGCCGACCGCGCTACGCCAGGACGCCCTCCACGGGTCGTAACGGACCAGCGTCGGCGGGTGCGCCTCGGCGTCGGCGTGCGCGGCGCGCAGCGGCCCGGTGTCGAGGTGGTGCCGTGGCAGTTCACCGCCGCGTTGCCCTGCACGTCCTCCAGCGGCACCCCCTCGGCGCGCCGGTAGCGGCCGCCGTGAGGCGAGCGAGCGCGCGGTAGCGCAAGCGCCACGGACGCGACACGCGATTGCGCCCGGAGTGACCACGCGGCGGATTGGGCGAGATCGGCGCGGCGGAGGCCAGCGCGGCGGGCGGCAGGGCCGGAGACGTCGGCGGCGGGAGCCGGCGAGGTCGGCGCTCGGGTCAGGCGATCTGGCGGCGACGCAGCGGCCAGCGTCGGCGAGGTCGGCGACAGGGCCGGCGCGGCGGGAGCCGGCAAGGTCGGCGCTCGCGTCAGGCGATCCGGCGGCGACGCAGCGGCCAGCGTCGGCGAGGTCTGCGTCGGGCGGCAAGGTCGACGGCAGGCCGGCAAGGTCGGCCGGGCGGGCCTGCAAGGCCGGCGCTCGGGTCAGGCGATCCGGCGGCGGCGCAGCGGCCGGGGCCGCGCGGCCGGCGGCCGCGGTGGGGGCAGTACCTCCACCTCGAACCCCGCCCGGACGAAGAGCTCGACGGCCCGGTGCTCGGCCGGGCCGAGGTCGGCCACGGGAGAGCTCTCGTCGAACAGTGCGGTCACCAGGCAGCCGGAGCAGCCGGCACCTCGGATGCGGCACCGCTCGCAGTCGATCAGCATCAACGCCTCCTGACGGGCTGCGGCGGCCTGGACGACCGGATCGTCGCCACCCGACCACCGTCGGTCACGCCCACGCTAGGCCCCGGGTACGACAGAACCGGACAACGAGCACCGAACCGGCGCTGATCAACTCGACTTCATTGAAGTCGGGGTATCAACGGCGGGTTATCGCCCGACTTCATGGATGTCGAGTGGATCAACCCGATCCAGGCGGGTCAACCTGAGCCGAACGGGTCACCCGACCCGAGTGGATCAACCCGAGGTCGATTCGATCGGAGCGGGTCAGGAGCGGGCCAGGCGGCGCAGCAGCGAGTCGGCACCCAGCGGGTACGCGCCGTGCCGGCGTACCCCGTCGGCGACCTCGCGGTCGGAGGAGATCACCACGACCGGCCGGCCGGACGGCTCGGCGCGGACCAGGCGCCGGATCAACTCGTCGGCGGTCTCCCCCTTGCGGGAGAAGAGCACCCGCACGCCGCGCGGTGTGGGCGGCAGTCCGGGGATGCGTTCGGCGCCGTCGAAGACCACTGTGACCTCGTCGCCGGTCTGCGCGGCGATCCCACCCAGCCCGGTGATCAGGCGCTTGCGCTGCTGCTCCAGCGACATCTCGCCGAAGCCCCGCTTGGTGACGTTGTAACCGTCCACCACCAGGTGGGCCCGGGGCAGGGCGAGCAGCTGGTCCAGCCGGGCCGGGTCGTCGGTGTCCCGGGCGCGGGTCGCGGCGCCGGTCGCGACGCCGGGCTGGTCGGCGAACGCGTCGGCCACGAAGTCGGCCGGGAGCGCGTCGACCGGGTCGAGTGCGAGCTCGCGGCGCAACCCGACCGCGGCCTGCCCGATCGTCTCCAGGAGCAGCCAGAGCCGGGCGTCGTCGACCGAGCGGGCCTCCTTGGCGCTGGTCCGGGCCGCCCCGGCGGCGGCTTCGGCCTCGGCCAGTCGGGCCCGGGCCCGACGCAGCTCCGCGTCGGCGTCCGCGCCCGCCCGGGCCGCCCGGCCGCGTTCGGTGGCGAGCAGCTCGGTGGCCCGCCGCTCCCGGGCCTGCGTCTCGCGGAGGGTACGGGCCAGCTGCCGGGCCTCCTCGCGCTGCTGGCCGAGCTCCTCGCGGACCCGGGCCAGCTCGTCGCGGAGCTTCTCCGCCTCGACCCGGGCCACCGCCCGGTCGTGCTCGGCCCGGGTGGCCCGCTGCTCGGCCTCGCGTACCAGCTCGGCGACGACCGCGCTGTCCGCCTCGGCGCGTACCGCCGCGCCGCTCGCCTCGATGAGTTCCCGCCAGCCGGACGGCCGGGCCAGGTAGGCCAGGGCGGCCACCTCGACCGGGTCGGCGGCGGCCGGGGCGGTGCCTTCGACCACCGCGGCGCCGAGATCGCCGGCGTCGGTCAGCACCCGGGCGCTGACCCGCTGCCGGAAGAGCGGGTCGGCGCTGAGCTGGGTGGCGATCGCCGGCGCGCCGAGCCGGGCGCGGCGGTTGGGGGCGAACTTGGCGACCCGGCGCAGCGGCACCGGCACCTCGTCGGCGGGGAGAACGGGCAGCACCGCGGCGGTGAGGGTCACGATCCGCTGGCGTACCGGCTCGGGCAGGACGGGCTCGGGCTCCGGAGCGCCGTCGTCGTCCCCGCCGGCCCCAGCCGGGTCGGCAACAACGCCGGCCGCAGCCAGGTCGGCAGCGCCGCGGGCAGCAGCCAGGTCGGCAACACCGCCGACAGCGTCCGGGTCGGCAACACCGCCGGCAGCGTCCGTGATCGCCTCGACGCCGGCCTCGGTGTCGACAGGGGGCGAGGCCACCTCCGACCCGGCCGACCGGTCGACCCCACCGGTGTCGCGCGCGGCGGCGACCTGCTCCTCCGGCGGGAGGTGGTCGTCGTACGGCTCGGTGAGGGGCATGTGGCAAGTCTCCCACCGCAGCCGGGCCCACCGCCCGGTGAGTGAGCCGATCTCTCATCCTAGCCTGGTGTCGACTGGTGAGGCGGCTGAGACAGGAGTGTCGGACCGGGACGCTAGCGTGCCGCGGATGGCTCAGGCGGAGTACGTCCAGCAGGCGCTGGCCGGCCTCGACCCCACCACGGGGGTCGACCCGGCGCTACCGCTGTACGCGACCACGTTCGTGGTGGTCGACCTGGAGACCACCGGCGGTTCCCCCGACGGGGGCGGAATCACCGAGATCGGCGCGGTCAAGGTGCGCGGCGGCGAGGAGCTGGGCGTGCTCGGCACCCTGGTCAACCCGGGGGAGCCGATCCCGCCGTTCATCACCGTGCTGACCGGCATCACCCAGGCCATGGTGGTGCCGGCGCCGCCGATCGAACAGGTGTTGCCGAGCTTCCTGGAGTTCATCGCCGACGCCGTGCTGGTCGCCCACAACGCGCCGTACGACGTCGGTTTCCTGAAGGCCGCCTGCGCCCGGCACGGCTACCGCTGGCCCAACCCCCGGGTGCTGGACACGGCCGCGCTGGCCCGCCGCGTGCTGACCCGCGACGAGGTGCCCAACCGCAAGCTCGGCACCCTCGCCGCTTACTTCCGGGCCGCCACCCAGCCGAACCACCGCGCCCTGGACGACGCCAAGGCCACCGTCGACGTGTTGCACGCGCTGATCGGCCGCCTCGGCGGGCACCGGGTGGAGACCGTCGGCGACGCGATCGAGTTCGCCAAGGCGGTCACGCCCACCCAGCGCCGTAAGCGGCACCTGGCCGAGGGGTTGCCGAAGGCGCCCGGGGTGTACATCTTCCGCGCCGCCGACGACCGACCGCTCTACGTCGGCACCTCCGGTGACATCGCCACCCGGGTACGCAGCTACTTCACGGCGGCGGAGAAGCGGGCCCGGATCTCGGAGATGCTCGCCGCCGCCGAACGGGTCGAGGCGGTCGAGTGCGCGCACTCGCTGGAGGCGGAGGTTCGGGAGCTACGGCTGATCGCCGCGCACGCCCCGCCCTACAACCGCCGGTCGAAGTATCCGGAGCGGATGCTCTGGCTCAAGCTCACCGACGAGCACTATCCGCGGCTCTCGGTGGTCCGTGAGATCTCCCCCACCGACCAGGCCTACCTCGGGCCGTTCACCTCCCGGCGGGCCGCCGAGCTGGCCGCCGCCGGCTTCTACGACGCGGTGCCGCTGCGCCAGTGCACCCACCGGCTCTCGCTGCGGACCGTCACCCCGGCCTGCGCGCTGGCCGAGCTCGGCCGCTGTCCGGCGCCCTGCGAGCACCGGATCAGCCCCGAGGCGTACGACGAGCGCGCGGCCGCCCCGTTCCGGGCCGCGACGGCCGACGACCCGCAGGTGGTGGTCGACGCGCTGCTGCACCGGATCGAGACGCTCTCGGCGGACCAGCGTTACGAGGAGGCGGCGGTGGTCCGGAGTCGGCTGACGGCGCTGCTGCGTGCCGCGGTGCGGATGCAGCGGCTGGCCGCGCTCGCCGGCATCGCCGAGCTGGCTGCGGCCCGGCCGGCCGCCCGGGGTGGCTGGGAGCTGGCGCTGGTCCGGCACGGCCGGCTGGCGGGCGCCGGCGTGTCCCCACCGGGCGTCCATCCCCGACCGACGCTGGCCGCCATCCGCGCCACCGCGGAGACCGTCGCGCCGGGTCACGGGCCGGTCCCCCGTGCGACGGCCGAGGAGTCCGAGCGGATCCTGTCCTGGTTGGAGCGGCCGGAGACCCGGCTGGTCGAGATGTCCTCCGGATGGGCGTCCCCGGTGCGTGGCGCGGCACGTTTCCGGGACCTCCTGGTCAAGGCCGAAGCCGCCGCGGCCCACCAACTCTCGACCGAACGCCCATGACCAACTGACCGATCGGACTACGTCGACTCCCTTACTCTGTTAGAGAAGTGCATTCCTGCCCGTTTCGTGGGCCTGCTCCCGGTTGCCGGTCCTCCGGTGGCCGCGGGGCCGGGGTGAGGAGGTGTCCCTCGTGGACGTCGACGCCGGACACGGCGCCGCCCTGGGGGGCGCGCTTCCCACTCAACCTGGTGAGCTGCCACTGACCCGCCGGCTCCGGTCACTGCTCAACTGGCCGGCCGCCGAGTCCGACCCGGTCGGGCAGCTGGCCCGCGCCCACCGGGTCATCCACTCCGGCGCCGACCCCGCGGTGCTGCGCCGGGCGTACTCGATCGCCGAGACCATGCACCGCGGGCAGTTCCGCAAGAGCGGCGAGCCCTACATCACGCATCCGCTCGCGGTCGCCCAGATCTGCGCCGGCCTCGGGATGGACACCACCACGCTGGTGGCCGCGCTGCTGCACGACACGGTCGAGGACACCCGCTACACGCTCCAGGCGCTCGCCGACGACTTCGGGCCGAAGGTGGCCCACCTGGTCGACGGGGTCACCAAGTTCGACAAGGCCTTCTACGGCAAGGCCGCGGAGGCCGAGACGATCCGGAAGATGATCATCGCGGCAGGCCGCGACGTCCGGGTCCTGATCATCAAGCTGGCCGACCGGCTGCACAACATGCGCACCCTCGGGGTCCGGTCGGCCGCGTCCCGGGAACGGATCGCCCGCAAGACCGAAGAGGTGCTCATCCCGCTCTGCGACCGGCTGGGCATCCAGACGCTCAAACGCGAGCTGGACGACGTGGTGCTGCAGCACCTGCACCCGGAGGAGCACGCCCGCATCGCGCGGCACGTGCACGACCGGCCCGGTTGGGACGCGTACCTCGCACAGGTGGTCGCCCAGGCGAAGGTGGCGCTGCGCCGCGACCGGGTCGACGCCGAGGTGGCTCCCCGTCCGCGGCACCTCTACTCGATCTGGAAGGACACGGTCGCCGGCAGCCACAGCGCCCCGTACGACCTGCCCCGGATCGCCGTGGTGGTGGACGGCCCAGCGACCGACTGCTACGCGGCGCTCGGCGCGATCCACGGGCTCTGGCGCCCGATGCCGGGCCGGTTCAAGGACTACATCGCCTCGCCCAAGAACAACCTCTACCGCTCCCTGCACACCACCGTCTGCGGGCCGAAGGACCGCACCGTCGAGGTGCTCATCCGCACCCAGGAGATGCACCGCTCGGCCGAGTACGGCATCGCCGCCGACTACCGCTTCCCGCAGACCGGTGGCGGCGCGGGCGGCGCCGAACAGCTGGCCTGGCTGCACCGGGTGCTGGACTGGGAGCAGAACGCCGCCGACCCGGCCCAGTTCCTCGAGTCGCTGCGCTGCGACCTGGCCGAGGCGCAGGTCGAGGTCTTCGCGGACGGGCGGCAGATCGTACTGCCGGCCGGCGCCACCCCGGTCGACCTCGCGTACGAGCTGGGCACCGAGCGCGGTGACCACTGCCTCGCGGCGCGGATCAACGGCCGGCTCGCCCCGCTCTCCTCCGAGCTGGAGGAGGGCGACGTGGTGGAGATCTTCACCGAGAACGACGCCGAGAACGGCTTCGAGGCGGAGGCCGCGCCGCGAGGCCCCCGCCGGGAGTGGCTCGGCTTCGTGAAGTCCCCGCACGCCCAGATGCAGATCAACCGCTGGTTCGCCGAGCACACCGAGCCGGGCATCTCGATCAACGACAAGGTCCGGCTCGGCCGGGCCACCATCGGGCTCACCCTCCGCCGGCACAACCGGGGGCTGGCGAGCGAGCTTCCACTGCTGCGTCTCGCCGAGGAGCTCGGCTACCCCGACCTGGAGACTCTGCTGGTCGCGGTCTTCGACCGGGTGGTCGAACCGGACACCGTGGTGCGGCAGCTCATCGACCTCGTCGACCATCGGCAGTGATCACCGGCCCCCGCCGGGCACCAACCCCATTCGTGGCCATTAGCCTGGTGTCATGATCCCTCGCTCGCGCGCCACCGGTCGGGCCATCGGCTACCAGGTCTTCTACCGGCTGCCGCTGCCGGTACGCCGCCGTCTGGTCCGGATGGCCGTGCCGAAGTACATCGTCGGCGCGGTCACCCTGGTCCGGGACTCCGAGGCCGAGGGGGCGGGACGGCTGCTCCTGCTCCGTCAGCCGCCCGGCCGTGGCTGGACGCTCCCGGCCGGGCTGCTGCAACGGGGTGAGAACCCGGCGGTGGGCGCGGCCCGTGAGCTCTACGAGGAGTCCGGCATCCGGCTCTCCCCCGCCCGGCTCGTTCCGGCCGTGCCGAACGCGATCGTGCACGCCAAGGGCTGGGTGGACGTCGTCTTCACCGCGGAGGTGCCGGCGGCCACCACGGAGTTGAAGGTCGACGGCGCCGAGGTCTTCGAGGCCGCCTGGCATCCGCTGGACGACCTGCCCCGGCTCAGCTGGGCGACGGCGCGCCTGCTGGCGTACTACGACATCGGGCCCCTGGTGGGGCAGTTCCCGCCGCCCCTGCCGGACACGGCGGAGTGAGCGTGCCGGCCGGCGTGCCGGACCTCTGCGCGGTGGTGCTCGCCGCCGGCGAGGGCACCCGGCTGCGGCCGCTCACCGAACGGCTGCCGAAGGCGCTCTGCCCGGTCGGGAACGTGCCGCTGCTGGACCGGGCGCTCGCCCGGCTCGCCGGCCTCGGCCTCTCCGGGCCGGATCGGGTCGCGGTGAACGCCTGCTACCTGGCCGGCCAGGTGGTCGAGCACGTCGGCGGCCGCGCCCACCTCTCGGTCGAGCCGGGCGATCCGCTCGGCACGGCGGGCGGGGTGGCGAAGCTGAAGGAGTGGATCGCCGGGCGGCCGGTGCTGGTCGGCAACGCGGACGCGTACCTCGCCGACCCGACCGCTGGACCCGGCCCGGACCTCGCCGCGATGCTCGACGGCTGGGACGGGACCGAGGTGCGCCTGCTGGGCCAGCCGGCCGCCGATCCGGGAGCGCCCGGAACCTTCCGCGGGCACGTCTTCACCGGGTTCTCGCTGCTGCCCTGGCGGGCGGTGCGCGACCTGCCGGTCGAGTTCGGCGACCTGGTACGCGCGGTGTGGCGACCGGCCGAGGCGGCGGGCGCGCTGCGGGTGGTGCCCTACCGGGGCACCTTCTACGACACCGGCACCCCGGCCGACTACCTGGCGGCGAACCTGCACGCCGCCGGCGGTGACGTTCTCGTCGATCCGGCCGCCACGGTCACCGGGCGGTGCCGGGAGTCGGTGGTGGGGGCAGGCGCCGTGGTGCACGGTGAGGTGATCCGGTCGGTGGTCTGGCCCGGCGCGACGGTGCGGGCCGGGGAGCGGCTGCACGAGGTCGTCCGGGCCGCTGACGGGCTGACCGTGCCGGCGGGTCGGGGACCGGCCGGAGGCTAGGCGCCGCCCGGCCATCGCCCGGGTCCGGGACAGCCGGGCGTGGTGTCCTGGAACAGGCCTAGAGTGGGCGACGACGTCGACGAAACGGAGAACCTGCCCGTGATCACCGCGATCGTTCTGATCGACTGCGCCACCGACTCGATTCCAGAGGTGGCCGAGACTCTGGCCAATCTTCCCGGCGTCAGCGAGGTCTACTCGGTCGCCGGGCACGTCGATCTGATCGCCATCGTCCGCGTCCGGGAGTTCGACCAGATCGCCGAGGTGATCGCCGGGCGCATCTCGAAGGTGCCCGGGGTGAACAACACCGAGTCGCACATCGCGTTCCGGGCGTACTCCCAGCACGACCTGGAGGAGGCGTTCGCGATCGGCCTGGCCAACGCCGACTGATCGCCGCCCCCTCGTACGCCACGGCCCGCCGGCCCACGGCGGGGCCGCCGGTCACCGACGGACGAGCAACGGCCGGCCCACCGTGTGATGGGCCGGCCGTTCGTGCTCACCGAGGTCAGCTCACGCCAGGAGCCGGGGTCTCGTTGGTACCGCCGCCCGGAGCCGGCGACTCGGTCTCGGTACCGCCCGGAGCCGGCGACTCGGTCTCCGTGCCGCCGGGAGCCGGCGACTCGGTGGTCGCGCCGGGGCTCGGCGTACCGGTGGCGCTGGCCTGCGGGACCGGGATGCCCAGCTGCTGAGCCAGCTGGACCAGCTCGTCATAGTGCGTCTGGAGCGCCGGTAGCGCGGTCTGCGCCAGCTGGATCACCGACTGTTCGGAGCCCTGCGAGATCTCCGTCTGGGTGGCCTGGATGGCCTGCAGGTGGCCGGCGAGCTGCGCGGTCACCCACTCCCGGTCGAAGTTCTTGCCGCTGGCGTTGTTCAACCGGTCGATCACCGCCTGTTGGTCGGCGGTGGGCCCGTTGGGCAGTTGCACGTTGAGCTGTGACGCGGTCTGCTGCACCGTCTGGTCCAGCTGCGTGTGGTCGGTCACGAACATCTTGCCCAGGTCCTTGACCCGCTGGTTCTGGCCCTTCTGCTGGGCCAGCTCACCCGTGGTGATCTCGAACAGGTTGACCTGGTGGATCGCCTGCAGGTACTGGGTGTCCTGCTCCGACGGTTGTGCCTTGGCCTGCGCCGCGGCGGCCGGCGCGACACCGACCAGCACCAGCGCGGCCAGCAGGCCGAGCCGTTTGATTCCCAACATGCTTCCTCCCCGTGAGACGTTGGACCGCACGGTTACCCGGCTCACCGGGGTTATTCCTGCGATCCCCGTGCGCGAGGGGACGGCCCGCTCGGACCCGTCGTCCGCTCTGCGCCGACTCAACCGGCTTCCCGCCTGGTCGGGGCGGACCGGGGCGGAAACGGGACGTGGCGCCCACCGGAGGATCCGGTGGACGCCACGTCCAGGTGGGTCGAGGTCAGTGACGCGACTCGGAGCCGCTGCTGATCTCCGCACGCTCCGGTCGGGGCTCGACCGGCGGGTGTCCCGGCGAGACCGGCGCGTCGACCGGCTTCTCGATCGGGTAGAAGAAGCCCCGGATGGCCGGGCCGAGGGCACCGAGCCGGTTCATCTTCTTCGGCACCACCCAGCCGGTGTACTCCAGCGCCCCGTGGCCGTCGTGGTCCTGCGCGCTCAGCGGCTGGTGGACCTCGACGAACTTGCCGTCCGGCAGGCGCCGGATGATGCCGGTCTCCACGCCGTGCGCCAGCACCTCGCGGTCGTGCTGCTGCAGACCGAGGCAGATGCGGTAGGTGACGAAGTACGCCAGCGGCGGCAGGATGAGCAGGCCGACCCGGCCGGCCCAGGTCATCGCGTTCAAGCTGATCTGGAACTTGTCGGCGATGACGTCGTTGGCCCCGGAGAGGGTCAGCACCAGGTAGAAGGCGACCGCCATGGCGCCCACCGCGGTGCGGGCCGGCACGTCCCGAGGACGCTGGAGCAGGTGGTGGGTCCGGTAGTCCTTGAGGTGCCGGGCCTCCACGAACGGGTAGAGCGTGGAGAGCCCGACCAGGATGCCGGGTAGCACCACCGTCGGCCAGAACAACGGCGGGATCACGTAGCCGTCGCCGAGTGGAATGTCGATCTGCCAGGCCGGCATGAGCCGGGTCGAGCCGTCCAGGAACATGACGTACCAGTCCGGCTGGCTGGCGGCGGAGACGACCCAGGCCTCGTACGGGCCGAAGAGCCAGATCGGGTTGATCTGGAACAGACCGCCCATCAGCGCGATCACGCCGAAGACGATCATGAAGAAGCCGCCCTGCTTCAGCGCGTACCGCGGGAAGAACCGCTCGCCGACCACGTTGCCGTTGGTCCGGCCGGGGCCGGGCCACTGGGTGTGCTTCTGCGTGAAGACCAGGCCCAGGTGGACGGTGATCAGCGCGAGCAGCAGGGCCGGGATGAGCAGCACGTGCGCGATGAAGAACCGGCTGATGATGATGGTGCCCGGGAACTCCCCGCCGAAGATCGACGAGGTGAGCCAGGAGCCGATCACCGGGATCGACAGCATGATGCCGGAGGCGATCCGCAGGCCGGTGCCGGAGAGCCCGTCGTCAGGCAGCGAGTAGCCGGTGAAGCCGGCCAGGAAGCCGATCCAGAAGAGCAGCGAACCGATGATCCAGTTCGCCTCACGCGGCTTGCGGAACGCGCCGGTGAAGAAGATCCGCAGCATGTGCACGACGATCGCGGCCATGAACAGCAGGGCCGCCCAGTGGTGCATCTGCCGCATGACCAGACCACCCCGAACCTCGAAGGAGAGGTCCAGGCTGGAGGCGTACGCGGCGGACATCGGCGTGCCGCGCAGCGGCGCGTAGCTGCCGTTGTAGACCACCTCGGTCATCGACGGCTCGAAGAAGAACGTCAGGAAGGTGCCGGTGAGCAGCAGCACGATGAACGAGAAGAGCGCGATCTCACCGAGCAGGAACGACCAGTGGTCCGGGAAGACCTTGTTCAGCAGGCCGCGCAGCGGAGTCGCCACCTTGAAGCGGTCGTCGATCCCCACCGCAGCCTTGCCCGGCGTCGCCGCCAGGTCGAACTTACGACGCTTCACGGCCGCTCCCAGAAGTCGGGCCCGATGGTCTCGGTGTAGTCGGACTTCGCCACGAAGAAGCCCTCAGAGTCTACCTCGATGGGCAGCTGCGGCAGCCGTCGACTGGCGGGGCCGAAAACAGGCCGGGCGTTGTCGGTGATCAGGAACTGCGACTGGTGGCACGGGCAGAGCAGCCGGTTCGTCTGCTGCTCGTAGAGGCTGGCCGGGCAGCCCGCGTGCGTGCAGATCTTGGAGAACGCCGCGTAGTTGCCCCACATGTAGTCGCCGTGGCCCACTCGCTCGTTGGCCCGCCGCGACTCCTGCGCGTCCTCGTCCCGGAGGTGGATCAGCAGCGTCGGCGAGTCCGCGTGCTGGTTGCTGATGCCGTGCTCGATGCCGGGGAAGACGGTCAGCTGGCCGCCGGCGCTGACGTCTGCGGGGCGGATCGGGCGGCCGTCCTCACGGACCAGCCGGATCCGCTGCCCACCCTCCGCCGGGGCGAAACCGGTCGTGAACATCTGGTTGTTCTTGTGCGGGTTGGAGATCAGCCCACCCACCAGCGGCGCGGCAGCGACCGCACCGATCGGCACGAGACCCGCCAGCAGCGAGATGCCGAGCAGCGGGCGACGCTTCACGCCGAACTCGTCCGCCATGTAGACAATCGTCTGGCCGGTGATGGTGCGGTTGTCCTCGGAGACCGCGCCCTCGTGCCGGTCCTGGATCGAGACCTCCTTGGGCAGCAGCTTCTTGCCCCAGGTCAGGATGCCGAAGCCGACGCCGAGCAGGGAGAGGCCCAGGGTCACCCCGAGCAGCGGGGTGTACCACTTGTCGCTGCCGCGACCCGGAGCGTACTCCCACGGCCACCAGATGTAGATGACCAGGAAGGCAGTCCCCACCAGGCCGGCGAGCAGGAAGAACCAGGCGACCAGGCGGACGAGTCGACGCTCGGCCTTCGTGCCCGGCGCGACCTGCGGCTCGTAGTGGACGATCTCGATGTCGTCCCGGCGGGCGCCCTCGCGGACGATGTCGAAGCGGGTAAGCCCGGGGGTGTTCACGTCGAGCGGCTCCCGACCCTGCTGGGTCTGGTGCTCGGTGTGCGTGCTCATGCCGTCACCTCGTTACCGGCGGTGCCGCGCGACGGCACCACAGCACTGGATCGAAAAGTCCGCTCGGTCACGACTTGCCCGCAATCCACAGGGTGGCGAAGACGAGCGCGACGATGCCGACCAGGAAGATCGCCAGACCCTCGGTGGAGGGGCCGTACCGGCCCAGGTTGAAACCACCCGGGTCCTGGTCGTGCTTCAGGGTCTCCTGGATGTAGGCGATGATGTCGGCCTTCTGGTCCGGCCGAAGCTGGTTGTCGCCGAACACCGGCATGTTCTGCGGACCGCTGAGCATCGCGGCGTAGATCTGCCGGTCGCTCGCCGGGCGCAGGCTCGGGGCGAACTTGCCCGAGGAGAGCGCGCCACCACCGGCGCCGAAGGCGTGGCACTGCGAGCAGTTGATCCGGAACAGCTCACCGCCGGTCGCGATGTCGCCGCCCTCGCGCAGGTTGGTGCCCTGCGGCAGCTCCGGGCCGCCGCCGAGCTCCTGGATGTACTGGGCGAGCTGGCGGGTCTGCTCGTCGGTGAAGAGCGGCGGCTTGCGGTGCGCCTGGGCCTCCTGGCGCGTCGCCGGCATCCGGCCGCTGCTCACCTGGAACTCGACCGAGGCCGCGCCGACGCCGATCAGGCTCGGGCCGCGTCCCTCGACACCCTGCGCGTTGCGACCGTGGCAGGTCACGCAGCTAACGTCGAACAGCGCCTTGCCCTCGGCAGCGGCGCTGCTCAGCGGCGGAGCGTCCTGGGCCTGCGCACCAGGGGCGAAGACGGTGTAGGCGCCGCCGGCGAGCGTCAGCGCGGCGAGCAGCCGGACCGCGGCGCCCAGCCGGCGGCGGCCCCTGCTGCGCGCCGCGGGCCGCCCGCGCAGCCGCGCGAGCAGACCGCGTCGGCGGTCGTTGTCAGAAGTCATGACCTGTGTCCTTAACCGGTTGGACCTTCTCAGGGGACGGAGCAACGGCGCAGTTCGTGATGCGCCAAGATCACTGAAGCCAGTAGATCATGGCGTACAGCGCGATCCACACCACGTCGACGAAGTGCCAGTAGTACGACACGACGATCGCCGAGGTGGCCTGCGCCGGCGTGAACCGGCCCATGGTGGTGCGGATCATGAAGATGATGAAGGCGACCAGACCGCCGGTCACGTGCAGACCGTGGAAGCCGGTGGTCAGGTAGAACATCGACCCGTAGCCGTCTTCGTTGATCTTCACGCCCTCGTGCACCAGCGTGCGGTACTCGTTGAGCTGCCCGAGTACGAAGATCAGGCCCATCACGAAGGTGATCGTGAACCAGCGCCGCAGCGCGTGCACGTCACCCCGTTCCGCCGCGAAGACACCGAGCTGGCAGGTCACCGAGGACAACACCAGGATCACCGTGAAGGTGGTCGCGTACGGGATGTTGAGGTGCTCGGTGTGCTTCGCCCACTGCTCCGGCGCCGCGGCGCGGATGGAGAAGTACATCGCGAACAGCGCCGCGAAGAACATGAGTTCGCTGGAGAGCCACACGATCGTCCCGACGCTGACCATGTTCGGTCGGGTCAGAGAGTGGATCCGGCTCTTGTCAATGGCTGGGGCCGCAGTCACGCGGTCATTATTGCCCCTGACCGGCATCCACGATCAGCGGGGGGCCAAACCGGTGGTCAGGGTGGCCCGATCGTGGTCGTCCGGTTCGCCTGGCCTAGCCTGAAAAGCGTGCTGCACGTCGATCCGATCTTCGCCGCCACCTCGACCGCCTCGGCGTACGCCGCCGGCGGCGTCTCGGCCCTGCCGTCGAGCGCGGCCGGCGGGGAGGCGCTCCCGCCGCCGTTCACCATCGGCGCCGTACTGACCGAGACCCGGCTGGACAGCTGGCTCGCGGTCGGCCTGGTGCTCGCCGCCGGGATCTACCTCTACGGCGTACACCGGCTGCGGGTGCGTGGCGACCACTGGCCGGTGGCCCGGACCGTCTTCTTCCTCGGGCCCGGCCTCGGGGGGATCGCGCTGGTCACGGTGAGTGGGCTGCACGCCTACGACACGGCGCTGCTGAGCGTGCACATGGTGCAGCACATGATGCTGTCGATGGTGGCGCCGATCTTCCTGGCGCTGGGCGCGCCGATGACGCTCGCCCTCCGGACGCTTCCGCAGCGACCCCGCAAGCGGCTGCTCGCGATCGTGCACAGCCGGATCGCCCGGGTCTACAGCTTCCCGCTGGTGGCGTTCGCCATCTTCGTGGTCAATCCGTTCGTGCTCTACTTCACTGACCTGTACCGGTTCACGCTGGAGCACGCCTGGGCGCACGAGCTGGTGCACGCGCACTTCATCATGACCGGCTGCGTGTTCTTCTGGCCGCTGCTCGGCCTGGATCCACTCCCCGGACGCTGGCCCTACCCGGCGCGGGCGCTGCTGATGGTGCTCTCCGTGCCGTTCCACACCGTGCTCGGGCTCACCGTCATGCAGAGCACCACGCTCTTCGGTGGCGACTGGTACCCCTCCCTCGGTCTCGACTGGGCCGACCCGTTCGACGATCAGGTGCTCGCCGGCGGCATCCTCTGGGCGGGCGGCGAGTTCGTCAGCGTGACCATGCTCGCCGTGCTGGTGGTCCAGTGGATCAAACAGTCGGAGCGGGAGGCACGCCGCGTCGACCGCGAGCTCGACCGGCAGGAGGCCCGCGAGCGCGCCGCCGAGTCAGCGGCCTGAGCTGCGCCGGGGTACGTCGCCGAGGAGCGGCGCCGGGCGGGATGTCGGCTGTGTCACGTCGACCGGTACGATCGGCGGGCAGCTACGAGGTGGGATAGCGAAGCGGAGTGTCGGCATGAGCGATCGTGAGTGCACCGTCCTGCTCTACAGCGACGACCCGCAGGTCCGTGACCGGATGCGGCTCGCCGTCGGCACCCGGCCCGCGCCCGGTCTCCTGATCGAGTTCGTCGAGGCCGCCACCTACGCCGAGGTCGTCCGGCTGGTCGACGACTACGAGATCGACCTCCTGCTGCTCGACGGCGAGGCGACGCCCGGCGGTGGCATCGGAATCGCCCGCCAGATCAAGGACGACCGGGCCGACGCGCCGCCGACCTGCGTGGTGATCGCCCGCACGGCGGACCGATGGCTCGCCGCCTACGCCGAGGTCGACGCCACTCTGGTGCACCCGCTCGACCCGGTGACCACCGGCAACACGGTGGCCGAGCTGCTGCGGACGCACGCACCCGCCTGACGTCCCCGCTCCGGCACCGACCACGGCGCCGGACCGACCGGCGCCGGTTCACCCACCCGCATCCGCATGCTCGGGAGGCCCGCGATGGGCGATCGGACCTGGCCGCACCTGCTCAACGCGCTGCTGCGCGGCGAAGAGCTCTCCACCGCCGACACGGCCTGGGCGATGGGCGAGATCATGAGCGGCGCCGCCACCGCCGCGCAGGTCGCCGGGTTCGCGGTCGGGCTGCGCGCCAAGGGTGAGACGTCGGCCGAGCTGGCCGGGTTGGTCGAGGCGATGCTCACCCGGGCGGTCCCGGTGCAGCTCAGCGACGAGCAGCGGGCCACCGCCCTGGACGTGGTCGGCACCGGGGGCGATCTCGCTCACACGGTCAACATCTCCACCATGGCCGCGCTCGTGGTGGCCGGCGCCGGCGTACGGGTGGTCAAGCACGGCAACCGCGCCGCCTCCTCGCTCTGCGGCACCGCGGATCTGCTCGAGTTCCTGGGCGTACCGCTGGATCTCGGCCCGGAGGCCGTGGCCCGGTGCGTGGCGGAGGCCGGCATCGCGTTCTGCTTCGCGGCCCGCTTCCACCCGGGTATGCGGCACACCGGCCCGGTCAGGCGCGAACTGGGCGTGCCCACCGTGTTCAACTTCCTCGGCCCGCTGAGCAACCCGGCACGCCCCCGCGCCGGCGCGGTCGGCTGCTTCGACTCCCGGATGGCGCCGGTGATGGCCGGCGTCTTCGCCGCCCGGGGCGACTCGGTGCTGGTGATGCGGGGCGAGGACGGGCTGGACGAGTTCAGCACCGCCGCGCCGACCCGGGTCTGGGTGGCCCAGGGCGGCACCGTACGCGAGACGCTGCTGGACGCCGTCGACCTCGGGGTACCCCGGTCCACCCTCGCCGACCTGCGCGGCGGTGACGCGCCCTACAACGCCGCCGTGGCGCTTCGTCTGCTGGCCGGCGAGCCCGGGCCGGTACGCG
The DNA here is from genome assembly GCF_003626635.1 of Micromonospora musae. Classification (GTDB taxonomy): domain Bacteria; phylum Actinomycetota; class Actinomycetes; order Mycobacteriales; family Micromonosporaceae; genus Micromonospora; species Micromonospora musae. Next base: position 435,289 of record NZ_RAZT01000003.1, read on the forward strand.
ACGCCGTCCTGGTCAACGCGGCGGCGGCGCTGGCCACCCAGGGCCCGCTGGACGGCGATCTCGTCGAGGCGCTGCGGGGCGGGCTGGCCCGCGCCGCCGAGTCGATCGACTCCGGCGCCGCGGCGGCCACCCTGGAGCGTTGGGTCGAGGTCGCCAAGGGGCTCTGAGGCCTCGCCGCGGCCGAGGTCGCGGTGGTCACGGCCGCCGCGGCCGAGGTCGCGGTGGTCGCCGCCTGGATCGTCTTGATCGACTCGACTTCGCTGAAGTCGGGGTGTCCCAGCGACCGCGATGGCCCGACTTCCTTGAAGTCGAGTCGATCGAGCGCACGCGGGCGCGACCGTTCATGTCGGAGCGGCGTGCCAAACTACAACGGAGTGATTCGACCTCCGTCGGGCCGACGCCCACGACCGGCCCCGCTCCCCCGAGCGGCACGGCGTCACTCCGGCGGCCCACAGCGAGAGGAGACGCCCGTGTCGGAGCGAGAGCTCTACTGCGACAGCTGCCAGGGCGTTCAGCAGTTCGAGACGCCACCCTGCGTCGACGGGCACGGCGCCGACTGCCCCGAACTCGTCTGCACCCGCTGCGGCGGCGCCGTGTTGATCGCCACGTTCACCTTCCGCGCGCCTCGCCTCGGCCAAGCCCGCGGGCAGTCCCCCGCCCGACGCCGGGCCGCCTGACGGCACCCGCGCCACGGCCCCGCACTCACCACGCCGCACCGGCCCCGGACACCCGAAAGCCCGCCTCCGAGGAGGCGGGCTTTCGTGGTTGGTCCGGTTGCGGCGGGCTCAGTGCTCCGCGGTGCGCCGGGTGCCCGAGTAGTACTCGAAGAGCAGCCCGCACACGGCGAAGATGACCGCCACCAGGCCGGCGCCGACCAGCCAGAACTGCCAGAAGACCAGGCCGAGGCCGGCGACGGCGGCGGCGAGCGCCAGCCCGAACGGCCAGTAGCTGCCGGGGCTGAAGAAGCCGACCTCGCCCGCGCCGTCGGCGATCTCCGCGTCCGGACGGTCCTCCGGACGCAGGTCGATCCGGCGGGAGACGAACCAGAAGAAGCCGCCGCACATCGAGCAGAGGAAGAACGACAGTGCCAGCGCGGTGGTGCCGACCCACTCGACCCGGCCGTCCGCCTCACCGGCGGTCCAGGCGCCGTAGAGGATCGTCGCGCCGAAGAGGAAGCCGGCGATGATCAGGAAGATACGCCACTCGGTCTTCATGCCCGCTCCCTCAGCGTCCCGCGCCGGCCGGGGCCGGGTCCGGGTTGAAGTTGTGCTCCGTACGCCGCGTCTCGAACGGCGCCGTGGTCTGCGCGTACGGGTCCTCGCCGATCGCGGTCAGGGCCTCCTGGGTGGTCTTGCCGTCCCGCTTGGCCGCGAGGAACTGGTCGTACTCCTCCGGCGAGACGACCCGCAGCTCGAAGTTCATGAACGCGTGGTAGGTGCCGCAGAGCTCCGCGCAGCGTCCGACGTAGGCGCCCTCACTGTCCAGGCTGGAGACCTCGAACACGTTGCGGATCTTGCCGGGCATCACGTCGCGCTTGAACAGCAGCTCCGGCACCCAGAACGAGTGGATGACGTCCCGGCTGGTCTCCTCGAAACGGATGGACCGACCGGTCGGCAGCACGAGGATCGGAATGACCTCGCTGGTGCCGAGCGTCGAGGCGACCGTGTTGGCGTCCACGCCCTGGCCGTCGCGGTAGTTGAACTGCCAGTTCCACTTGAACGCCACCACCTCGACGGTGACGTCCGGGTTCTTGCTCAGCTTGTTCACGTCGGTCTGCACGATCGCCGTGTAGTAGAAGAGCACGGACACCACGAGGATCGGCGCGATGGTGTAGAGGAACTCCATCGGCATGTTGTAGCGGGTCTGCACCGGCAGGTCGTTGCCCCGCTTCCGGTAGCGGATCACGCACCAGAAGATGAGGAACCACACGAAGACGCCGACTGCGAGCGCCGCGATGCAGGATGCGATCCAGAGGTCGTACATCCGGTGCGACTGCGGCGTGATACCGCCCTGCGGCCAACCGAAGCCGTGGAACGTCTTGCCGACGTCACAGCCCGTGAGCAGGAACAGCAGCGCCGCGCCGCCGAGACCGAGCCCGGCGAGCCGACCAGCACCACGCCGCCGGCGCCCGCCGGCTCCCGCGTTGTGCCGTACGGCCGACGGCCGTACCTCCGAACTCCTTGCGACCACCTGGTCCTGCCTCCCTAGCGCGCCGCGGTGTCTGTCCTTGTCCTGTCGATCTCCGGCTCCCGGAGCGACAGCACCTGCGGCAAAGGCGTCACCGACGGTCGCAGATTACTCGACCATGACCGGCTGGACCGTGTTGGGGTCACTCTCCGACCCCCAACGGGGGATCTTGGCTCGATCGGCGAGATAGCGTAATGAGTCGTGAGCGCCTCCCCGGTATACCTGGACGCCGCCACGGCGACGCCGCTGCACCCGGTGGCGCGGCAGGCGCTGTCCGCCGCCCTCGAGGACGGCTGGGCCGACCCGGGCAAGCTCTACACGCAGGCCCGTCGGGCCCGCCAGCTGCTCGACGCGGCCCGGGGCGCGGCCGCCGAGACCCTGGGCGTACGCCCCGACGAGCTCTCCTTCACCGCCAGCGGCACGGCCGCCGCGCACGCCGCCGTGCTCGGCGGACTGGCCGGTCGACAGCGGACCGGCCGCAGGCTGGTGCACTCCGCCATCGAGCACTCGGCGGTGCTGCACGCGGCCGAGCGGCACGTGTCCGGCGGCGGCGACGCCGTCGCCGTGCCGGTGGACCGGCTCGGGCGGCTCGATCTCGACGCCTGGTCGGCCGAGGTGCGCGAGCCGGGCGTGGCGCTGGCCGCGCTGATCGCGGCCAGCCACGAGGTGGGCACCCTCCAGCCGGTGGCCGGGGCGGCCGCCACGTGCGCCGAGGCCGGGGTGCCGCTCTACGTCGACGCGGCCCAGGCGGTCGGGCGGATGCCGGTGCCGGCGGGCTGGTCGGTGCTGACCGCGAGCGCGCACAAGTGGGGCGGCCCGGCCGGCGTCGGCCTGCTGGTGGTGCGCAAGGGCGTCCGCTGGGAGTCGCCCTACCCGGCCGACGAGCGCGAGTCGGGTCGTACGCCGGGGGCGTTGAACCTGCCCGCGGTGGTGGCCGCGGCGGCCAGCCTGCGCGCGGTGGCGGCGGAGGCCGAGGCGGAGGCGGCCCGGCTGACGCCGCTGGTCGACCGGATCCGGGCCCGGGTGGCGACGGAGGTGCCGGACGTCGAGGTCGTCGGCGACCCGGAGCGCCGGCTGCCGCACCTGGTCACCTTCTCCTGCCTCTACGTCGACGGCGAGGCGTTGCTGCACGCGCTGGACCGGCGGGGCTTCGCGGTCTCCTCCGGCTCGTCGTGCACCTCCTCGACGCTGCGGCCGTCACACGTGCTGGAGGCGATGGGGGTGCTCTCGCACGGCAACGTCCGCGTGTCGCTGCACCGGGAGACCTCGGCGGAGGATGTCGAGCGCTTCCTCGCCGAGCTGCCCGGGATCGTCGCCGCCCTGCGGGCCGAGGCGGGGGTGGTGGGGCTGTGACGATGCCGGACGAGGTGCTCGACTGCCGGGGCCAGCGCTGCCCGTTGCCGGTGATCGCGGTGGCCCGCCGCCTGCCGGAGCTGCCGGTGGGCACGGTCGTACGCGTGCTCGCCGACGACCCGGCGGCGGCGGTGGACCTCCCCGCCTGGTGCCGGATGCGGGGACAGGAGTTCGTCGCCCGGGTCACCGGACCCGACGGGCCCGCCTACGACGTCCGCCGCGTGCACTGATCACACCCGCGCCGGCCGTCCCGCCCGAATAGCGGCTCAGGCCACCAGGTGCGGGCGGACCTCGTCGGCGGCCACGTCGCCGTACGACTCGCCGAGGCGCTTGATGAAGAGGTCCCGGCGTACCTGGTACTCCTGCGTACCGACGGTCTCCAGCACCAGGGTCGCCAGCAGCGAGCCCACCTGGGCGGCCCGCTCCAGGCCGACGCCCCAGGAGAGCGCGGTGAAGAAGCCGGCGCGGAAACCGTCCCCGACACCGGTCGGGTCGACCGCCCGGATCTCCCGGGCGATGGGCACGTGGATCGGGTCGAAGTCGCGTCCGGCGATCTCCACGCCGTCCTTGCCGAGCGTGGTGACCCGGACCTTCACGAGGTCGAGCAGCTGCTCGTCGCTGAGCCCGGCCTTGCTCTGCAGGAGCGACTTCTCGTAGTCGTTGGTCATCAGGTACTCGGCGCCCTCGATCAGCGCGACCACGTCCTCGCCGGCCATCCGGGCCAGCTGCTGGGAGGGGTCGGCCGCGAAGGGGTAGCCGCGCTCGCGGCACTCGGCGGAGTGCCGCAGCATCGCCTCCGGGTCGTTCGCGCCGACCAGGACCAGGTCGAGGCCGCTGAGACGATCGGCGACCGGGGCGAGTTCGATGTTTCGTGCCTCGCTCATCGCCCCCGCGTAGAAGGAGGCGATCTGGCACATGTCGAGGTCGGTGGTGCAGACGAAGCGGGCGGTGTGGGCCACCTCGCTGACGTGCACCGAGTCGCAGTCCACGCCGTGCCGCTCCAGCCAGGAGCGGTAGTCGGCGAAGTCCGCGCCGACCGCCCCGACGAGCACCGGGTGCAGGCCGAGCTGCCCCATGCCGAAGGCGATGTTCGCCGCCACTCCGCCGCGGCGCAGCACCAGATCGTCTACCAGGAAGGAGAGCGACACCTTGTGCAGTTGGTCGGCGATGAGCTGGTCGGCGAAGCGACCGGGGAAGCTCATCAGGTGGTCCGTGGCGATCGAACCGGTCACCGCGATCTTCATGTCAACCCTCATGGTTCGGGAGCGGGGCGCGGCCAGCCTACCGGGCCGGTAATCCCGCGGTGTCCGGTCGGTAGGACGGCGGTCACCCGCCGGAAACCGGGCCGCAACGAGGACGGGGCCGCCCAGATGGGCGGCCCCGTCCTCGTTGAGGTCGATTCAGCTGAAGGAGTCACCGCAGGCGCAGGAGCTGCCCGCGTTGGGGTTGTCGATGGTGAAGCCCTGGGCGTCGATCCGGTCGGCGAAGTCGATGGTGGCGCCGGCCAGGTAGGGGGCGCTCATCCGGTCCACGACGACCTCGACGCCGTCGTAGCCGCTGACGACGTCACCGTCGAGGGAGCGCTCGTCGAAGAAGAGCTGGTACCGCAGGCCGGAGCAGCCGCCCGGCTGCACCGCGACCCGGAGCCGCAGGTCGTCACGGCCCTCCTGCTCGATCAGGGCCTTGACCTTCTGCGCCGCGACGTCGGTGAGGACGACGGTGGTGGCGGCCTGGGCCTCGGTCGACTCGGTCTGCGCTGGCGTGGTCACGTGGAATTCTCCCTGCGCGCTCGTGGTGTGTTCGTCCCCGACCAACGTCACCCGTCCGTCGGCGATTCCCACTGTGGTCCAATTTTTGATTGTAGGCCGGTCCGGGCCGCACTGACCCCTGGACGTGAGCTCGGGATTGCCCCGGGCGGCGCGGGTCACACCTGCCGGGGGCGGCTCCACTGCCCGGCCAGCCGGGCGCCGAGCTCGCGCAGCCCGTCGGCGGGCCGGCCGAGCGCCTCCGCCAGGCCCCGCTCGTCGCCCCCGAAGTGCTCCACCAGGCTGTACGCGTCGGTGACCCCCGCGGCGGCCGCCTCCCGCCGGCCGGTGCTCACCTGACCGGCCAGGACCAGGCAGGGAAGCCCCCGGTCCCGAGCCGCCCCGGCCACCCCGGCGACCACCTTTCCGCGCAGCGACTGATGGTCGAAGGAGCCCTCGCCGGTGATCACCAGGTCGACCTCGTCCAGCGCCTCGTCGAGGCCGATGGCCCGGGTGACCAGGCCGATGCCCGACTCGCAGCGCCCACCGAGGGCGAGGACCGCCGCGCCGATCCCGCCGGCGGCCCCGGCTCCGGGCAGCGCGCCGAGGGACGCCGGACAACCGGGCAGATCCCGTTCCAGCACCGCCGCGAAGCGTTCCAGCGCGGCGTCCAGCAGGAGCACGTCCGCCCGGTCCGCACCCTTCTGCGGGCCGAAGACGTTGCTCGCGCCGTGCAGTCCGAGCAGCGGATTGTCGACGTCGGTGGCGGCCACCAGGTCGACGCCGCGCAGCCGGGGCGCCCCGTCGAGCCCGGCGACGGCGGCCAGCGCCGCGCCCCCGTACGGCAGGGCCAGGCCCGCCTCGTCGAGCGCGGTGACGCCCAGCGCGGCGAGCATTCCCGCCCCCGCGTCGTTGGTGCCCGAGCCGCCGAGCCCGATCACCACGCGCCGGGCGCCCCCCTCGACCGCCGCGGCGACCAGCAGGCCGAGGCCGAAGGAGCTGGTGATCTTCGGATCCCGCTCGGCGTCGGCGAGCAGGTGCAGACCGCACGCCTGAGCGCTCTCGACGTAGCCGGTGCCGTCGGCGGTGAGCAGGATCTCACCGGTGACGGGACGGCCGAGCGGATCGACCGTCGGCACCGTTCTCCGGTGGCCGTCCGACGCGTCGGCGAGCACGTCGACGAAGCCGGGCCCACCGTCGGCGAGCGGCCGGATCAGCAGATCGTCACGGTCGGCGACCGTACGCCAACCCGCCGCGATCGCGGCGGCCACCGCCGGTGCGGTCAGGGTGCCGGCGAACTTGTCCGGGCAGAGCAGCACGCGCATGCCGAGCAGTGTGGCAGCACACACCGGTGGAAGCTGCACACCGTTCGCGCTGTGGGACCATGGGGGACGTGACTTCCACCTGGGTAGAACCCTCCAACACGGCCACGGCCCTGCTGCTGCTCGGGCGGGGAAGCGACCCGGCGACGGAGCGCGGAGTGGAGTGTCCGGGCGATCTTCCGGCGCCCAGCGACCCCGACCTGGTGGCCCGGGCCGCGGCCGCGAAGGCCGCGCTGGGGAGCAGGGTGTTCGTGCTGGGGCACCACTACCAGCGCGACGAGGTGATCCAGTTCGCCGACGTGACCGGCGACTCGTTCAAGCTGGCCCGGGAGGCGGCGGCCCGGCCGGACGCGGAGTACATCGTCTTCTGCGGCGTGCACTTCATGGCCGAGAGCGCCGACATCCTCACCACCGACAGCCAGAAGGTGGTCCTGCCGGACCTGGCCGCCGGCTGCTCGATGGCGGACATGGCCGTCCTCGGGCAGGTCGAGGCCGCCTGGGACGTACTGACCGAGCTGGGCGTCGCCGAAGAGACCGTCCCGGTGACCTACATGAACTCCTCCGCCGACATCAAGGGCTTCGTCGGCCGGCACGGCGGGGTGGTCTGCACCTCGTCGAACGCCAAGCGGGCGCTGGACTGGGCGTTCGAGCAGGGTTCGAAGGTGCTCTTCCTGCCCGACCAGCACCTGGGCCGCAACACGGCGGTGCTGGAGATGGGCTACTCGCTCGACGACTGCGTGCTCTTCGACCCGCACAAGCCGAACGGCGGGCTGACGCCGGAGCAGCTGCGGGACGCGAAGATGATCCTCTGGCGGGGGCACTGCTCGGTGCACGGCCGCTTCACCCTGGAGAGCGTGAACGACGTCCGCGAGCGGGTGCCCGGGGTGAACGTGCTGGTCCACCCGGAGTGCCGGCACGAGGTGGTGACCGCGGCCGATCATGTCGGCTCGACCGAGTACATCATCAAGACCATCGAGGCGGCGCCGGCCGGCTCGGCGTGGGCGGTGGGCACCGAGCTCAACCTGGTCCGCCGGCTCGCCATCGCCCACCCGGACAAACAGATCATGTTCCTGGACCGGGCGGTCTGTTACTGCTCGACCATGAACCGGATCGACCTCCCGCACCTGGTCTGGGCGCTGGAGGAGCTGGTGGCCGGTCGGGTGGTGAACCAGATCACCGTGGATCCGGACACCGCCCGGCACGCTCGTTCGGCCCTGGACCAGATGCTGGCACTTCCCGGCGTCGACGCCTCGGTGCCGACCGCCAACTGATCACGTTCCGTAGCGTCGTTGATACCCATTAGTGCGGGATCGCCGATTTAACACCCTCCGGGTGGTGTGACCGGTTCCATTCTCGCCGCCGAGGACTATGCTGCCGGAGCAACGACGCAGGCGGTCCGTTTCGATACGACCGCATCCGGGGTAGCGGTAGGCATCGCGCCCCACATCAACACGGCAGCACCGATGCGCTGGAGGTTGCGTTGACCGAGGACGTCCTGGTCGTGCACGGAGGCACTCCGCTCGAAGGGCGGATCCGCGTGCGCGGCGCGAAGAACCTCGTCTCCAAGGCGATGGTCGCCGCCCTGCTCGGCGACAGCCCGAGCCGGCTGTTCGACGTGCCGAAGATCCGCGACGTCGAGGTGGTCCGAGGCCTGCTCGGGCTGCACGGGGTCAAGGTGACCGACGGCGAGGAGGACGGCGAACTCGTCTTCGACCCGGCCAACGTCGAGAGCGCCAGCACCGACCAGATCAACGTGCACGCCGGGTCGAGCCGCATCCCGATCCTGTTCTGCGGGCCGCTGCTGCACCGGCTCGGGCACGCGTTCATTCCCGACCTCGGCGGTTGCCACATCGGGCCACGCCCGATCGACTTCCACCTCCAGGCGCTGCGCGAGTTCGGCGCCACGGTCGACAAGCGGCCGGAGGGGCTGCACCTCTCCGCCCCGAACGGCCTGCGCGGCACGAAGTTCTCGCTGCCGTACCCCAGCGTCGGCGCCACCGAGCAGGTGCTGCTCACCGCCGTGATGGCCGAGGGCGTCACCGAGCTGCGCAACGCCGCCGTGGAGCCGGAGATCCTCGACCTGATCTGCGTGCTGCAGAAGATGGGCGCGATCATCAAGGTCCACACCGACCGGGTGATCGAGATCCAGGGCGTGCCGAAGCTGCACGGCTACACCCACCGGCCGATCCCGGACCGGATCGAGGCCGCGAGCTGGGCCGCCGCCGCGCTGGCCACCCGCGGGCACGTCGAGGTGCTCGGTGCGCAGCAGGCCGACATGATGACCTTCCTGAACATCTTCCGGTCGGTCGGCGGCGAGTACGAGGTGACCGACCTGCGGCCGCCGCGTAACGGCCAGCCGGGCCAGGAGGGTGGCATCCGGTTCTGGCACCCGGGCGGCGAGCTGAAGTCGGTGGCGCTGGAGACCGACGTGCACCCCGGCTTCATGACCGACTGGCAGCAGCCCCTGGTGGTGGCGCTCACCCAGGCCCGCGGCCTGTCGATCGTCCACGAGACGGTCTACGAGCAGCGGCTGGGCTACACCGAGGCGCTGAACTCGATGGGGGCCAACATCCAGGTCTACCGCGACTGCCTCGGCGGCACCCCGTGCCGCTTCGGCCGGCGCAACTTCAAGCACTCGGCGGTCATCGCCGGGCCGAGCAAGCTGCACGCGGCCGACCTGGTCATCCCGGATCTGCGGGCCGGGTTCAGCCACCTGATCGCGGCGCTCGCCGCCGAGGGCACCTCCCGGGTGTACGGCGTGGATCTGATCAACCGCGGCTACGAGGACTTCGAAGCGAAGCTCGCCGACCTGGGCGCCCACGCCGAGCGGCCGTAGCGTTCACCCCTTCGAGTTCGCGCCCGGTGCACCGCGATGTGCACCGGGCGCCGTCGTTTGGCTACCCTTTCCCCGTGCCGTCGCTGTTTCGCCGAAAGCCCACCGACCTCGCCGACGAGGCCGTCACCCCGGTGACGCCCGACGAGGAGTCCGAGTCCGCCCGCCCCCGCGGCTACACGCCCGCCAAGGGGCGCGAGACCCCGAAGCGGCCGAGCGTCGGCCGGCGTCCGGGCGGCGCCCCCACCAAGCCCCTCACCAAGGAGGAGGCCCGGGAGCACCGCCGGCGGATGCGTGCCGAGTCGGCCGCCGAGTTCCGTCGCGAAGGTGGCCCCCGCGACAGGGGCGAGGAGCGGCTGCTGGCCCGGAACGTGGTCGATTCCCGGCGCAACGTCGGCACCTGGTTCTTCGGCGGCGCGTTGATCGTGCTGCTCGGGTCGAACGGCGCGATGCCGCCGCTGGTCCGGCTGATCTCCAACCTGCTCTGGGGCGTGCTGGCGCTCGGTGTGGTGGTCGACTCGATCCTGATCTCGCGGAAGATCGGCAAGCTGGTCCGCGAGCGCTACCCCACCACCGGCCAGCGCATGGGCTCGCTCTACCTCTACGCGATCATGCGGTCGATCACCTTCCGACGCATGCGGACCCCGCAGCCGCGCGTCGAGATCGGCGACTCGGTCTGAGCCGACGCCACGTCGCCGGGTGCGGTGGCGAGGCGAGCGAGCGCCGTCCGGTCACCCTCGGTTCGCGGTAGCGTACGCATGGTCAACCATGCGGAACGCGCCACCGAGAGCAACGGAGTGACCGATGCCCGCTCCCCCGCTGGCCGACATCGCCGCCGCGCTGCGCCGGGAACGCGAGCGGGCCGGGCTGACGCGGGCTGACCTGGCACACCGGGCCGGGCTCGCCGAGTCCGTTCTCGCCCGGTTCGAGAGCGCCGACGGCGATCCGAGCGTGGGGTCGCTCTGGGCGCTCGCCGACGCGCTCGGCATACCCATCGCGCGGCTGTTCGAGGGGCAGCCGCGCGAGGTACGGATGATCCCGGCCGGTGAGGGTCCACGGATCCGCTCCGAGCACGCGGACTTCGCCGGGGCGCTGCTCAGCGCCGGCTCGGCGGAGGTGCGCCGCGACATCTACCTCATCCGGCTCGAACCCGGCGCGGTGGGCAACGCGGAGGCGCACACCCCGCGCAGTGTCGAACACATCGTGGTGGCGACCGGGCGGCTGCGGGTCGGCCCCGAGTCCGAGTTGGTGGAGCTGGGCCCCGGCGACTACGCGGCGTTCCCCGCAGACACCCCGCACCGGTACGAGGCGCTGGCGCGCAACACCATGGCGGTACTGGTGCTGGAGCACCCCTGAGGTCGTGCTCAGCCGGTCCCGGCCACCGCCGGGGCCGTCGTCTCCGGCGGTGTCCGGTAGAGCCGCGTCACGACCTCCTCGATGTCCGGCTCGACGACCGACAGGTCCCGCAGGCTGGCCAGGCCGGCGAGGCCGGAGACCACCTGCGCCACCCCGGCGGACTCCAGCGCGTACACCAGGCGGCGGCCGTCCGCCGCCACCTCCCGCAGCAGGGCGCCGGGCAGGGTCGGCGGGTGCGGCAGCGGCGCGTCCAGTTCGGCGACGACGAGCCGGCGCGACCCGTACCGCTCGTGCAGGTCGGCGATCGAGCCGTCGTGCACCACCCGCCCGTGGTCGATCACCACCAGCCGGGGGCAGAGCCGCTCGATGTCGGCGAGGTCGTGGGTGGTCAGCATCAACGTGGTGTCACCGGTGCGGCCCAGCTCGTCGAGGAAGCCCCGGACCGCCTGCCGGCTCACCACGTCCAGGCCGATGGTCGGCTCGTCGAGGAAGAGCACCTCCGGCCCGTGCAGCAGCGCGGCGGTCAGCTCGCCGCGCATCCGCTGGCCGAGGGAGAGCTGCCGGACGGGAACGTCCAGGAAATCGTCCAGGTCGAGCAGGGCGCGGCAGTGGCGCAGCCGCGCGGCGTGCTCGGCCGCGGGTACCCGGTAGACGTGCCGGAGCAGGTCGAACGAGTCGCGCAGGGGCAGGTCCCACCACAGTTGGGAGCGCTGTCCGAAGACCACCCCGATGCGCAGCGCGAGGCGGGTGCGCTGGGCGACCGGGCGCAGCCCGCAGACCCGTACCTCGCCCGCGCTCGGCGTGAGCACGCCGGTGAGCATCTTCAAGGTGGTGGACTTGCCGGCTCCGTTCGGCCCGATGTAGCCGACCGTCTCGCCCCGCTCCACCCGCAGGTCGAGCCCGTCGACCGCGGCCCGGATCTGCTTGTGGCGCCGCAGGCGACCGGCCTTGACGCGTACCGTGAACTCCTTGCGGAGCCCGCGCGCCTGAATTATCTCAGTTCGTGACTGCGACGCTGCCACGCTCACCCCTCGCCCTCGCCCTGATGGTCGACCCCGTCACGAGCCCGTACTCCGGTAGTGGCGGATCCCGAAACGCCAGGCCCCGGCGGCGAGCGCGGCGGCCACCACCGCGACCCCGGGTGCCGCCCAGCTCACCCACTGCGGGAGGCCGAGCGGGTCGGCGCGGCCGAGCAGCGCCAGCGCCGGGTGGTAGCTGACGAACGCGAACCCGAGGCCGTACGCGAAGAGCGCGCGGAACCAGCCGCCGTAGACGGTGACGGGGTACGAGGTGAAGTCACGCCCGCCGTAGGTCAACGAGTTGGCCAACTCGCCCGACTCGATCCAGAAGAACGAGACGGTGGCGGTGGCGACGAAGACGGAGCCGAAGAAGACCACCCCGGCGGCGGGGGCGGCCACGGCCAGCACTGCCCGCGCGGGCGTCCAGTCGATGTCGGCGGCCGCGACCGCGGTGACCCAGACGGCGAGCCCGAAGAGCGCCCGGGACACCTTGCGCAGCGGTAGGTCCATCAGCAGCAGCTGCGGGAGCGCCCCGAGTGGTCGCAGCAGCACCGCGTCGAGCAGGCCGGTGCGTACGTACCGGGGGATCCGCTCGATGTTGCCGACCAGCAGGTCGGCGGTGGCGAACGCGAACGCGGAGAGGCCGACGATCACCATCGTCTCGCGCAGCGTGAAGCCGCCCAGTTCCCGGGTGACGCCGAAGAGCACGAGGACGGTGAGCACGTCGAACACGGTGGCCCCGACGTTGCCGACCAGGTCCACCACGAACGAGGCCCGGTACGCCGTCTGCGAACGCGCCTGCGCGCCGAGCAGCGCCCGGTACGCGGTGAGCGTCCCGCCCGGCCGGTCAGCCACCCTGGACCACCAGCCGACGTTCGGCCCGGCGCTGCACGAGCCGGCAGGCGGCCAGCAGGAGCGCGGCCCAGCAGATCTGCACGGCGACCAGGGTCACCTGCACCCGCGTGGGGTCCCGCTCGACGAGCACGTCGAGTGGGGTCTGCAGGAGGCTGGGAAACGGCGTGACGATCCACAGTGGCTGGTACACCCACTCGGGGAGGAAACGCAGCGGGAAGTAGAGCCCGCTGAGCACACCCGAGCCGAGGGTCCAGAGGACCAGCGGGCCGCGCACGTCCGCCAGCCAGTAGGCGGTGGTGTTGACCAGGTACCGGCAGGCGAAGGAGAGCACCACGGCGGCGACGACCGAGCCGACGAAGAGCGGCACGGTCGGCCAGCGGGCCGGCAGGTACAGCTCGAAGAAGAGCGGGGCCACCAGCACCGGGGGCAGGAGCCGCACCACCGCGGCGTAGCCGGCGCGACCCGTGTCGGTGGCGAGGTACGCGGTCACCGGGTGCACCGGACGGAGCAGGTCCCCGACGACGTCCCCGGTGCGGATCCGGTCGGCCAGCTCCGTCCAGCCCCAGAGCTGGACGACGGTGAGCAGACCCTGTCCGACCCAGACGAACGTGGTGAGCTGCCGCCGGTCGTACCCGGCCGCGGAGCCGGCGGCGCCGGCCACCGCGAGCAGCACGTAGCAGCGGAGGAATCCGAAGACGGTGTTGGTGACGATCCCGGCCAGGGCGGCCTGACGGTAGGTGGAGTATCGTCGGAAACCGGATGCGGCTATCGCCCAAAATGTCCGGAACCATAGGATAACGTTTGACGTGGTGAACGGTGCCACAGTGGCGTTGACCGAGCCCACGCCGTTACCCTCCATCCGCAGCCACGCCCTGCCCGGGAACCCGCGACTTTACCGGCAGGTCGGGGCCCCAGCGCGACAATTGGCAACGAGGTGACAACGCCGTGACCGAGCGGACGCGAGCCGGCCACCTGAACGCGGTCCAGAACGGTCCGGCGTCCGGCAGTCACCGTGTCGCGGTCACGGCCGGACGGGGGCGGGCATCCGCCGGCACGTGCCCCGGGCGAGGCGACAGGCACGCCGGATGAGCAGCCGGTACGCGGATCGGTGGCAGGACCCGGCCGAACCATCCTGGATGGTCGAACCGACCCACGAGTGGCACCCCCAGTTCCCCGGTCAGCGCTACCCCGGCGACATCGGCGCGCAGTACACCCCACCACCGCGCGGCCGAGCCACGGTGGTCAGCCGCGCCGAGGTGCCCCCGCTCGCCCCCACCCGGCCCGACGGCACGTACGTGGGCCGCTCGTGGACCGACGATCCGACGCCCGAAGAGGAGGCGCACGGCCGGGAGCGCCGGTCGGGCCGCGTCGACGGGCGCTGGCACGACGACGAGCCGTACCGCGGTCCGCACGGCGAACCGGGTTGGCCCGACGAGCGGCCGCCGACGCGCCGCCCCGACCCGGACGGCCGGACCGAGTGGACCGACCGCCGCCCCCGCGGTGAGGAGCGCGGCGCTCGCGAGAACGGCTGGGACCGGGGAACGACACCCGACTCCCGCCCGCGCCGGGACGAACGCCACCCCGGGTACCCGCCGGTCTCCCCCGCCCCCCGCTCCCCGCAGCCGGGCTGGATGCCCGAGCCGGACGAGGAGTCGACACCGCGCCGCCACGACGGCGGATGGCCGGCCGCTCCCGAGGGGCGGTTGCCGGCCGGCGGCCGACAGCGCTACCCGTGGGGTCACGCGCCCGAACGGGACCGGCGTCCGGACGACCTCCGCCACGACCCGGCACGGCACCCGGAGCAAGGCCGCCACCCCGACGACGTACGCGGGCCGCGTTACGACGACCGTCGGCACTACGAGGAACGGCCGCACTACGAGGAGCGGCCGCAGCGCCCCGCCGGGCGGCCCCGCAACGACGACGAGCAGTTCCGCCGCCCCGACCACGAGCGCCAGAGCCAGCCGCGTTACGAGGACGACCGGGCGTACGACCGCGGTGGGCCTTCGCGCCACGAGGACGACCGGCGCGGGCAGCCCCGCGAGGCGGCCGGTTACGCCGATCCGTACGCCGAGCGCCGTCCGCGCGAGGAGGTCCGGCCGGAGTCGTACCGGGAGGCCCGCCCACGCCCGGAGCACGAGGCGGGAGCGGCGCGCCCCGGCCTGGACCCTGGGCTGCGTGGCGAACCGCGACCGGACCAGCGCCGACCGGTCGAGCCCGACCTGCCGCCCCGTGGCGCCGGCCGGCAGGAACCTCCACCGTGGCACGACGACGCGCGCCGGGCGCCCGGGCGGCCCTACCCACCGGCCGCCGCCGCACCGGCCCGGGACGTGCCGCCGTCCGGCCCGTCCGCGTCGCCTCCCGGCGGCCGACCGGCGACGCCCACCGCCGGCAGGCCGTACCCGGCGCCGATTCCGCCGACGCACGGCAACCCGCCGGCGCACCCCACTGCCCCGCGGCCCGGCGGAGCCGACCGACCGATCTCGCCCGCACCAGCCCGGCCCGTCTCACCCGCGCCGGTCCCGCCGACGCACCACACTGCCCCGCCGCCGCATCCCGCCGCCCCGCGGCCCGGCGGGCCCGACCGACCGATCTCGCCCGCCCCGGCCCGACCCGTCTCAGCGGCGCCGGTGTCGCCGACGCACGCCACCCCACCGGCGCACCCCACTGCCCCGCGGCCCGGCGGACCCGACCGACCGATCTCGCCCGCCCCGGCCCGACCCGTCTCAGCGGCACCGGTGTCGCCTGCTTCGGCGAGCCCCGTCACCGGACCGCCCGCCCGGCCCGGCCCACCCGCACCCGTCTCGCCCGCACCGCGCGAGACGCGTGCGCCGGTCCGGCGGCCGCAGGACGAGGCACCACCTCCGCGTGACGGGCGGCCTGACGTGGCCCGCGAGCGGCCGACGGACCTGACCCGTCCCGGCGTCGAACGCCCCGACGGCCACCCGCTCGCGGGCCAAGGGGCGACCGACGCCGGACGTGGCACGGATGGCGACGTCGCGCCCGGTCCGCACGGCGCGGCGACGCCGCCGCTCTCCCCGGCACCCGGCGTTCCCCGGGTCTACGTCCCGCCACCGCCATCGGATCCGCCCGCTCCCGCGTACCGACCGGAACCTCAGCCCAGCGGCGGTGCGGAGGCCTGGTTCCGTCCCGCCCGTCCGACGCCCGACGAGTCGGCGCCGGCCACCGGCCCGGCGGAGCAGGCTGCCGAGGCCACGTCGGAGCCGCCGACGCCGACCGGCGCTTCGGTCGCCCCGTCGGCGTCCGGAGCTGTCGAGGGGCCGACGTCCGACCCGGCGTCACCGCCGGCGACCGCCTCCGTCGCGCAGCCCGCGCAGACGATCGACGAGCCGCGGTCTGCGGTCCCCGAACCGGTCGAAGCGGCCGCACCGGCCGCCGCCTCCGTCGACGCCCCGGCACCCGCGTCGGCGACCGGCCGCTCGGACGCGGGGCAGTCCGCGGCGGCCGAAGCGGACGTGCCGAACCCGTGGGCACCGGCGAACCGGGGCGAGCCCGACCCGCAACCGGTCGCTCCGGCCCGCCCGCACCCGGTTCCCGGGCCGGAGATTCCCGCCCCGCCGGTCACCGCCGAGCGGTCGCGCTCCACGGCGGACGGCGGTACGCCGCTGCCGGACGTACCAGCACCGGACCACGGGGACGATGACCCCGCCGTGCCGACCGCCACCATCGCCCCGGCGGCCACCCGTGCCGAACCCACGGCGACCCCGCCGCCGGTACCCGCGGTGCCGGCGAGCGGCGCGGTGCCGGCGACTGACGTCGCGGTCGTACCGGCCGAGCAGGTTCCGGCGTCGCCCCCCGCTGACCTCGCGGCACCGGTCCCCGGCCCGGCCCACCCGGTCTCCGCACCGCCCGCCGCCCCGATCTCCGCACCGCCCGCCGCACCGGTCTCCGCACCGCCCGAAGCGGCGCGACCCGTCCCGGCGCACTCCCCGCCCGGTCCGGCCACGCCGGAGCCGTCCGTCGTGTGGACGGCCGGTACGGAGACGTCCGACATCCCAACGCCGGGCACCCGGCCGGCCGGTCCGGCGACGCCCGGTCCGGAGAGCGCCGACGACCCCGACGCGGCCGGCACCGCGGGCCCGGTCCCGGGACCGTCCACGCCCGACGCGGGAGGACCGGATTGGCCCATCCAGCCCACCGGTTCCGACACCCTCGTCGCCGCCACCGCGACCGCGGTGTCCGCACCGCCCGCCGCTCGGCCCACAGCAGCGGAGCCGGGGCTCACTGAGCCGCTGTCCGGGGCTTCCACGCCGCCCGCCACCAAAGCCTCCGGGCAGCCGACCCGGCCGCTGCCGGAGCCCGAACTCACCCCGCCCGCCACGACCGACCTCGGCGGACGGCCGGCGGCGGAGCCGGCCATGGCAGCGCGCCCGACCTCCGCACCGCCCGCTCCCCCGCTCCCTCCGGCACCGGCTGCCTCGGTAAGCACGCCGCCGGAGTCCGGGCCGCCGGGACCGTCCGACGGGCCGGACCCGACATCCTCGGACGCACGGGTCACTGGCGCGCGGAGCGCCACCCCGACCGACGCTTCGCCGAGGCCGGTCGACACGACCGCACGGCCCGACGCGACGGCCCGGTCCGACGGCTCGGCGCGGCCCGACGGCTCGGCGCGGCCCGACGCGACGGCACGGCCGGACGATTCGGCGCGGCCCGACGCGACGGCACGGCCGGACGATTCGGCGCCGGTAGACGCGACGACGGGGCCCGGCGCGGAGGGTTCCGGCCGGATGCCGCAGCCGGGCACGGCTCCGGGGTCCGCCCCGGAGCCCGCATCCCCGCCGCAGCCCGCCGTCGCTCCCGTCCCGGGGTCGGCACCGACGACCACGCCCGGCCCCGCGTCGCCGCCGCAGCCCGCCACCGCCGCCACGCCGGTCTCCGCACCGCCGGCTCCGGTCTCCGCACCACCGACACCGCCGATCTCCGCGCCGTCCGACGGTGGGGGGCCCGGAGCCGGGTTCGCGTCGCCGTCACCCGCGGCCACTGTCGCGTCCGAGCCGGAACCCGGTCGACCGGACGAGCCGGTCTCCGCGCCACCCTCCGGCGCGACTCCCGCGCCACCCACGGCAGCGGTGACCGCGCCGCCCACCGCCCCCGACACCACGGTCACGGCCGCGCCGGTCTCCGCACCACCCGCGGCGACCGCGCCCGCCCGACCGATCTCCGCACCGCCCGCAGCGACCGCCCCCGTCTCCGCGCCACCGGCAGCGACCGCGTCCGCCCCCGTCTCCGCGCCGCCGGCGGCTACCGCCCCCGCCGCACCGGTCTCCGCGCCGAACCCTGCCGAGCAGGGCGATCCCGAGCAGGTGCTGGCGGGGTACCGGTGGCGGATCGATCCGGAGACGCTGCGGGAGATCGTGGACGATCCCGACGAGTTGCAGATCGTCCGGCGACGGCTCACCGAAAAGTTGGGTACGGCCGTCGACAACCGGGCCCGCGCCCGGCTGCTGAGCCTCCGGGCCGTGGTGTCCCGCGTCCTCGGGGAGCTGGACGACGCCCTCGCCGACGCGCGCCTCGCCCTCACGTACGCGGAGGCGACCGGTGAGCTGCGCCGGATCGCGCTCGCCCAGGCCCGGCTGGGTCAGGTGCTCCGCTGGCGGGGAGAGTTCGTGGAGGCCGACCAGCTCTTCGCCCGGGCCACCTCGCCCGAGTTGCCGGACCGGCTGCGCGCCGCGCTGCACGAGCACGCCGGGCGCTCCTGCGTCGACCAGGGCCGGTTCATGGAGGCGTGCCTGCACTTCGAGCGGGCGCTCGACCTGCGCGGCGCCGGGGACGCCGACCTGCTGGACCGCGTCCGGACGGCGCTCGACGCGATCGCCGAGCGTGCGGCGGAGGGCCTCGGGCCGTACCCCCGCAGCCGGGACGAGGTGCTGGAGCGGATCCAACCCCCGGTGCCGGCCCGCGACGGCGCGCTCTGGGGTTACACCGACCCGGAGGGCGAGCTGGTCGTCCCCGCCCGGTACGCGGAGACCCAGCAGTTCCGCGAGGGGTTGGCCTGGGTACGCCGTCCGGAGACCGACCGCTGGTCACTGATCGCGCTCACCGGCACCACGGTGATCGAGCCGTCGTACCTCGCGGTCCGGCCCTTCTCCGACGGGCTGGCCTGGGTGGTCCGCAACGCCGCCGAGGGCTGGCTCGCCGTCGACCCGACAGGGGACGTGGTGATTCCGCCCGGCTTCGCCGACGTACGGCCGTTCCGCCGGGGTGTGGCCGCGGTCCGCCGCGAGGGCTGGGGCGCGGTCGACCGGACCGGCCAGATCGTGGTGCCGACGCGGTACCACAGTTTCCGCACGGCGCTCGCCGACGGGCGGTACGTCGACGGCTTCACCGACGAGGGGCTCGCCGTGATCGAGCTGGGCGGCCGGCACGGCGTGGTGGATCACACCGGCGCGGTGCTCGTGCCGCCGGTGCATCCGGCGTTGGTCGTGCATCCGGTCGCGTTCCTGGTGGGTACGGGCGCCGGACGGTGGGGCGCGCTCGACCGGCGCGGCAATCCGCTGATCGACCCGGCGCACCGCACCCAGGAGGAGGTGCTCGAGGAGATCGAGCGGCTGCTCGCCGACACCAATCCGGTGCTCTAGCCCACAGCCGGTACACGCCGGGGGACGGCGAGGCGAGGCCCGCCGAAGATCGGGGTTAGGGTCGAGGTCATG
Organism: Micromonospora musae; assembly: GCF_003626635.1. Taxonomy (GTDB): domain Bacteria; phylum Actinomycetota; class Actinomycetes; order Mycobacteriales; family Micromonosporaceae; genus Micromonospora; species Micromonospora musae. The sequence continues at coordinate 454,627 of NZ_RAZT01000003.1, forward strand.
GAATTCCGTCACCTTGGCCGTTCCGGCCTGATGGTCAGCGAGATCTCGTACGGCAACTGGATCACCCACGGTTCGCAGGTCGAGGAGGACGCCGCCCTCGCCTGCGTCCGGGCCGCTCTCGACGCCGGCATCACCACCTTCGACACCGCCGACGTGTACGCCGGCACGCGGGCCGAGGAGGTGCTCGGCCGCGCCCTGAAGGGTGAGCGGCGTGAGGGCATCGAACTCTTCACCAAGGTGTACTGGCCGACCGGCCCGGGTCGCAACGACCGGGGCCTGTCCCGCAAGCACATCATGGAGTCGATCAACGGCTCGCTGCGCCGGCTGCAGACCGACTACGTGGACCTCTACCAGGCCCACCGGTACGACTACAGCACGCCGCTGGAGGAGACGATGGAGGCCTTCGCCGACGTCGTGCACTCCGGCAAGGCGCACTACATCGGCGTCTCCGAGTGGAAGGCGTCCCAGATCCGCGAGGCGCACAAGCTCGCCCGCGAGCTGAACATCTCGCTGATCTCGAACCAGCCGCAGTACTCGATGCTGTGGCGGGTCATCGAGGGCGAGGTCGTACCCACCAGCGAGGAGCTGGGCGTCGGCCAGATCGTCTGGTCGCCGATGGCCCAGGGCGTGCTCACCGGCAAGTACCAGCCGGGTCAGCCGCCGCCCGCCGGCTCGCGCGCGACGGACGAGAAGTCGGGCGCGAACACCATCGCCCGGTTCCTCAACGACGCGGTGCTGACCCGGGTGCAGCAGCTCCGGCCGCTGGCCGAGCAGGCCGAGCTCAGCATGGCCCAGCTCGCCATCGCCTGGGTGCTGCAGAACCCGAACGTGTCGTCGGCCATCATCGGCGCGTCCCGCCCCGAGCAGGTGCACGACAACGTGAAGGCGGCCGGCGTGAAGCTCGACGCCGACCTGCTCAAGGCGATCGACGAGATCGTCAACCCGATCACCGAGCGCGACCCGGCCAAGACCGAGAGCCCGGCGCAGCGCCCGTGACACCCACCCGGTCCGGCCGGCGCGTTCTGCCCGGCCGGACCGGACGGGTCGCCGGACGCCCGAGCGACCGGCCGCGCCGTCGCCCCGCGACGGGGCCCGTCAGCCCTGCCAGAAGCGGATCAGGTCGAGCCCGGCGGCGTAGAGCCAGGACGGCAGGCCGAGCAGCTCGCCGACGCTGAAGACCACGTCGAAGAACCAGCCGCTGATCCGCGGGTTCCACAGCAGCGCGAAGAGCAGGATGAAGCCGTACGGGGCGAAGAGGTCGTACATCTTGCGCCACTGCGGGTTCAGCCAGGGCTGGATCATGTTGCCGCCGTCCAGTCCCGGCACCGGGAGCAGGTTCAGGGCGCTCGCGGTGAGCTGGAGGAACGTCAGCAACGCCACACCGGCCCAGAACTCGATCGACCCGCCGGTACCGCTGCCGACCCTCAGCACCAGCACGAGCACGAGGGTGAAGAGCACGTTGGTGGCCGGCCCGGCGAGGCTGACCAGGGTGTGCCGCAGCCGGCCCGGGATGGCGTGCCGGTCCACCCAGACCGCGCCGCCGGGCAACCCGATGCCGCCGAGCAGCACCACGAGCACCGGCAGGGCGATGGAGAGCAGCGGGTGGCTGTACTTCAGCGGATTGAGCGTCAGGTAGCCACGGTGCGCGACGCTGCGGTCACCGGCCCGGAAGGCGACGATCGCGTGGGCGTACTCGTGCAGGCAGAGCGAGACCAGCCAGCCGGAGACCACGAATCCGAAGACGTCCAGCCGGACGTTGCCGACCTCGTTCCAGGCGAGCGCCCCGGTGGTCGCGAAGAGCGCCACCAGGGCGACGAAGACGGGGCTCGGCCGGAACGCCGCCCGCGGTACGCCGAGCACCAGGTTCTCACCCGGGCGGTCGTACGCCATCACTCGGCCGTGGGCAGCAGGCTCATCCGGTACTCGACGCGGTCGTCCTCGACGAGCGCGACCGAGGTGACGCCGGACGACGCGAGCTCGCGCCAGACCTGACCGATCCAGGACTCGGCGTCGGCCTGGCTGCCGAACGACTCCGCCGGACCCGTCGCCGGCTGGCCGTCCGTGCCCTCGTACCGCCAGCTCCACGCCATGCCCGCGTCTCCCCTCGTCGCTGTGGTCCCCATGGGACGAACCCCCGCAAGCGTAGTCGCCCCGGCGCGCGCCGGCCGCGCCCTCGCCCCCCGCGCGGTCCTACGGGCGTCGATGACGGTCTCCGCACCGGCCGGTACGGTGGCTCGGTGCTGACTCGGGGAGTGGTGCTCAGCGAGCGTTACCGGCTGAGCGAACGTGTGGCGACCGGCGGAATGGGCGCGGTCTGGCGGTGCACGGATCTGCTGCTGGAACGCGAGGTGGCGGTCAAGGTGCTGCTACCGACGCTGGTCGCCGACGCCGAGTTCACCACCCGGTTCCGGGCGGAGGCGCGGATGCTGGCCGCGCTGCGGCACCCGGGCGTCGTCGCGGTGCACGACGTCGGCCAGGCCGTCCTCGGCGACGACAGCCTGGTCGACTACCTGGTGATGGAGTACGTCGAGGGCGAGCCGCTGACCCACTGGATCGGTCGCGCCGGCCGCCTGGACGCCGGGTCGACCATGTCGGTCGTGGCGCAGGCGGCGGAGGCGCTGCACGCCGCGCACGTCGCCGGGATCGTCCACCGCGACGTGAAGCCGGGCAACCTGCTGGTGAAGTCGGACGGGCGGGTGGTGCTGGTCGACTTCGGCATCGCCCGCTCGCGGGCCCTCTCCGGGCTCACCGCGGCCAACATCGTGCTCGGCACCGCCTCCTTCATGTCGCCCGAGCAGGCCACCGGGCAGCCGGTCTCGGCCGCCAGCGACGTGTACGCGCTGGGCGCCGTGACGTACCTCTGTCTCGCCGGGCAGCCCCCGTTCGTGGGTGAGAACCCGCTCGAGGTGGCGCTGCGCCACCAGCAGGACGAGCCGGCCCCGCTGCCGCCGGGCACCCCGCCGGCGGTGGTCGAGCTGGTGGCGCGGGCCATGGCGAAGCGCCCGGCCGACCGGTACGGCAGCGCCGCCGAGCTGGCCCGGGCGGCCGCCGAGGCGCGGCGCGGCATCCTGGCCGGCAGCGCGCACCCCGTCCCACCGCCGTGGGCGGCAGCCGGTGGGCCCGCCCAGCCGCCGGCACCGCCGGTCGCTCCCGGGGGTGTGCACCCGCCGGCCACGCCGGTGCCGCCCCCGCCCCCGGTGCCGGAGGACCTCACCTACTTCGGGCCGGGGCCCGCGCACCCCGCCGACGGCGCCGTCCCCGCCGCTCCCGCCGGCTCGGCCGGACCCGCGGTTCCCGGTGCGCCCGACTCCACCACCCCGTCGAACGGGTACCCCGCGCCCCACCCGTCGCCGCCCGCCACCCCGGCCGGCGGGCAACCGGCCGTCGCTGTGCCGCCCGCGCCCGCGTTCCCCACGTCGCCCGGTCTTCCGCCGGCCGGCGGCCCGACCCCGCCGGCCGGCGGCCCGAACCCACCGGCCCACGGCCCGGCCGGCGGCCCGAACCCACCGGCCCACGGCCCGGCCGGCGGCCCGAACCCACCGGCCCACGGCCCGGCCGGATTCCCCACCCCACCGGCCCACGGCCCGGCCGGATTCCCCACCCCACCCGCCGGCGGCCCCGCCGGATTCCCGGGCGGATTCGCCGGTGCGACCCCGATCGGTCAGCCCGGTCCCAGCGAGTGGCCGAACAGCCTTCCGCCGATACCGGGGCCCGAGGCCGACACCCTGGAGAACCCGGTCGGCTCCGGGTCGTCCCGCCGCCGGGTCGGGCTCATCGGCGCCGCCGCGGCCGCCCTCGTGGCCCTGGTCGCGACGATCGGCGTGATCACGCTGCGCACCGGTGGCGAGGCCGACGACGGCGACCGGCCGCCCGCGCTGGCCGCCGAATCGGCAGCGGCGCAGGAGCAGGGGCAGGAGCCCGTGCCGGACTCCGCCGGCGCCACCCCCGACAGCCGGCCCACCGCGACTCCGCGCGGCACCGGTTCGGCGAGCCCCACGGCGAGCGCCGGCGGCTCGGCCGTCCGGACCGCCGCACCCGGCGGCGAAGAGAGCACCGAGCCGGCGGGCGGCGACGGGGACGCGCCGTCCCCGACCTCGAAGCCGACGAGCAGCAAGCCCGAGAAGCCGAACCCGTACACGGCGAACCAGGCCTGCGGTCCCGGCTACCAGGTGATCGACTCGGCGACGCTGACCGGCGGGGACGGACGCCGCCGGGGGCGCGTCTACCTGCTCTACAACACGGGCAACGGCAACAACTGCGTCGTCACCCTGAAGGACACCGCCGTCGGCACGAAGACGACGGTCTCCGCGTACCTCGAGGTGAAGGGGCAGGACCGCACGACCGAGAGCGGCTCGTTCGACTACTACGCGGGGCCGGTAACGGCCACCGCCCCCGGGAAGTGCGTGAAGTGGGGCGGGTCGACCGGAGGCGCAAGCTACGCCAGCCCCTTCGAACACTGCGACTGAGTCCGGGCCGGGCGGCAACCACCCCACCGACGGCCTTAAGGTACGGGCATGTCGGTTGACGGGTGGAACACGGTCCTGGTGCTCGGCGGCATCCGGTCCGGCAAGTCCGAGTTCGCCGAGTCCCTGGTCGGTGACGCGCCGGTGGTCCGATACGTGGCCACCTCGCCCGAGGGGGACCCGCAGGACACCGAGTGGGCGGCTCGCCTCGCGGCACACCGCGCCCGCCGGCCGGGCAGCTGGACCACCGAGGAGACCGCGAGCGACCCACGTCGGCTCGCCGACGTGCTCGCCGCGGCGGAGCCGAACGAGACCCTGCTCGTCGACGACCTCGGCGGGTGGGTGGCGGTGCTGCTGGATCCGGCGCACCAGCCCTCCGACGACACCGGGACGATCGCCGAGCTGGCCGAGGCGATCCGCCACTGCACCGCGCGGGTGGTGCTGGTCAGCCCCGAGGTCGGGCTCTCCCTGGTGCCGACCACCCCCGTCGGCCGGGCCTTCACCGACGCGCTGGGCGCGACCAACCGCGCCGTCGCCGACGCCTGCGACGGGGTCGTACTGGTGATCGCCGGGCAGCCCACCTGGCTCAAGGGCGCGACGGTGCGCCCCGCCGGAGCCGCTGCCGGCGCGGAGACCCCGCGGGTCGCCGGCGCGAACGGCGCGGCCGTGGCGCCGATGCCCGACCTCGTCGACCTCTCGGACGTGGCGAACCCCACACCTCCGCCGCCGATGCCGCCGACCGAGAACGGCACCGCGTGGTCCACGCCGACCATGGCACTGCCGATGGTCTCCACCGGGCTCGTCATCCAGCCCGGCATGGAGCTGCCGATGCCCGACGAGTACGCCGGCCCGCAGGCGATCGAGCGGCTCGCCACCCTGGACGTGCCCGGCGCGGGACTGGGTGTGCTGACGCAGCTGGTCGGCTTCGCCGCCGCCACCCAGGGCACCCCCACCCCGGCCGCCTGGACCTCCGTACGCGTGCTGCTGATCAACGGCGACCACGCCGGCGGGGCGTCCGCCGGCAACCGGCCCGGTGAGTCGGCGCGCCGCGCCGGGCAGGCGCGTGCCGGCCGGGGCGCGCTGGCCCGGTTGGCCGCCGAGGCGGGCGCCGGCCTCCAGGTGGTGGACGCGCCGAGCGCCGCCGCCATGGAGGACGAGCCGGCGCTCACCGGCGAGCAGGTCGAGTCGGCCCTGCGCTACGGCTGGCAGCTGGCCGAGCAGGCCGCCGAGGCGGGCGTACAGCTGCTGGTGCTGGCCGCATCCGGGGCCGGCACCGAGGCGGCCGCCGCCGCCGTGCTCGCGGCCACCGCCGGCGCCGAGCCCGCGGCCGTCCTTGGCCGGGTGGTCACCGACACCGGCGAGATCGACGACGCGGCCTGGATGCGCCGCTGCGCGGCGGTACGTGACGCGATGCACCGCAGCCGGCTCTCCTCGCGGGCGGCCAAGGACGTGCTCGCCGAACTCGGCGGCGGCGACCTGGCGATCGCCACCGGCGTGCTGCTCGGCGCGACGGCGCGGCGCATCCCGGTGATGCTCGACGGCCCGGTCGGGCTCGCCGCCGGCCTGGTCAGCCGGGACCTGGCCGGGCAGGCCCGGCACTGGTGCCTGCTCGCCGACCACGGCGGCGATCCGGCGGTGAAGCTCGCCGCCGACGTGCTCGGGCTCACCCCGCTGCTCGACCTGCGGCTGGGGCTCGGCGAGGGCGCCAACGCCCTGGTCGCGCTGCCGATACTGCGCTCGGTGCTGGCGCTGGCCGCCGCACTGCCCACGCACCCGTCGCTGACCGCCGGGGACGAAGCCGACGAGGACGTCGAAGAGGCGGAGCCCGAGTTCGCCGAGCCGGAGCCGGCCGGGCCCGGCCCGACGAGCACCGAGCCGGACGAGGAGCGGGTCGACCCGTCGGGCCGTGCCGGCTGACGGGCGGTTCGTCGCCGGGGCGCGGCTGGCGCTCACCACCTTCACCACGCTGCCGGTGCGCGCGGGCCGGATCGACCGGGCCGTGGCGGGTACCGCGATGTCGCTCGCTCCGGCGGTCGGCGCACTGCTCGGCACGGTGCTGGCCGGCGTGCTGCTGCTCCTCGCCGCGCTCACCGCGCCGCTCGTGGCCGCCGGGGTGACCGTCGGCGTCGGCGCGCTGCTCACCCGGGGTCTGCACCTGGACGGGCTGGCCGACACCGTCGACGCGCTCGGCTCGTACCGGCGTGGGGCGGCCGCCCTGGAGATCATGAAGAAGCCGGACGTCGGCCCGTTCGGGGTGGTCGCCCTGGTGGTCGTACTCCTCGTGCAGGCCGCGGCGCTCGCCGAGCTGGCCGGACGGTCGTGGCCGGCGTGCCTCGCGGCCGTGGTCGCCGCGACGGCGGCCGGCCGGCTCGGCGTCACGCTGGCCTGCCGGCGGGGCGTGCCGGCCGCCCGTCCGGAGGGCCTGGGCGCGCTGGTCGCCGGCACGGTCGGTCCGCCGGCCGTGGCGCTGGGCGCGGTCGCCGTCGCCCTGGTGGCCGCCGCCGCGGTGCCGGGCCGCCCGTGGCAGGGGCCGCTCGCCGTCGGGGTGGCCCTCGCCGTCGCGGTGGCGCTGCTGGCCCACGTGGTGCGCCGCCTCGGCGGGGTCACCGGCGACGTGCTGGGAGCGACCGTCGAGGTGGTCACCACGCTCGTCTACCTCGGACTGGTGCTGTCCGGCTGAACCCGACTCGGCGTGCCGGGTAGCGTTCGGCTCGACAGCAGTGGCGCCGCCAACGGGGGACGAGAATGCTCATCACCGACGACTTCCTGCCCGTACCGGTGCCGGAGTCGCTCAGCGCGACCTACCTGGTGCCCGTCGAGGGGTTGCCGCGGGTCAGCACCAAGAGCGCTGTGGCGGCGCTCGCCGGCCGGATCGCCGAACCGGTGTACGGGCTAGCGAAGCAGATGCTGGACAGTCCGCTGATGAGCGTGGACACCCGGCCGATCGGCGAGTTCCCCGAGTTGCCGCCGGACCTGCTCACCGCGTTCGGCGCCAGCGAGGCGCAGCTGGACCGGCTCGCCGCGGCCACCCATCTCGTGGTGGTGCAGGCCGAGTACCGGCCCGGCTGGCCGCCGGCGCACGAGTGGGCGGCCCGGGCGGTGGCGGCGGCGGTGGCCGACTCGGTCGGCGGTGACGTGGTCGACGTCTTCGGGTTGCAGTTCCTGGACCCGGCGGCGGCGCTGCGGTCACTCCCCGACGAGACGGGCCGCATCCGGCTCGTCGACTGGGTGTTGGTGCCCTACTCCTCCGACGACGAGGGGCTCTGGTTCACCACGAAGGGGCTGCGCCGGTTCGGCCTGCTGGAGTTGCAGACCCAGGGCGTGCCGGACCACCTGACCCGGGCCTGGGGAGCGGTGATGACCGGCGCGGCGCGTCGGCTGCTGCGGGACTGGACCGACGGGCTCTCCGGCGAGGAGGTGCCCGCGTTCGTGCAGCTGCCGGTGCTCGCCACGGTGACCGGGCACGACATCGCGGTGGCGTACGGCAATCCGGAGCAGCACGGCGCGACCGCCCCGGTGCTGCTCCGGATCGAACTGGACCCGGCGACCGACCCGGACGCGGACTCGTTCCTCAGCCTGCGCCCGCCCGAGGGACACTCCGGCCCCGACGGCCGGTACTTCGCGGCGGCCTGCGCCACGCTCTTCGCCGGCATCCAGCCGGACGTGCGCTACGCCCGGCCCGGGGACGCCATGAGCAAGGCGATCGCCACCGCCCGGGCGGGGCTGGTCGACGTACGGGCCCGCTTCGTCGACGGGCGGTTGCCGCGCGAGTCGCAGCTGGTGGTCAAGTACGGCCTGCCCGGTGAGGACGGCCCCGAGTTCGTCTGGGCCGGCGTCACGACGTGGGACACCCCGGAGCGGATCGTCGGGGTGAGCGCCAGCGACGCCAACTCCGACCCGACGGTACGGATCGGCGCCCCGGTCGTGGTGGAGGCCTCGGACGTGGTCGACTGGGCGGTGCTGGACGGCACCGGCGTCATCGAGGGCGGCTGGACGCAGGCCGTCCTGGACGCCGGCGAACGCCCCACCCCCTAACCCCGCCCCCGCCCCCGCCCGCCTCCCCCCTGACCGCGGTGATCAAGAGGTTTGCGTCAGGATCGGCGCGATCCGTGACGCAAACCTCTCGATCACCGGCCTTGGCGTCGTGGGGGGAGAGGGGAGGGAGAGGGGTGGGGGTGGGGGTTACTTGACGTGGGGCTGGACGAAGGGGGGGCGGGTGACGCGCATCTGGGCGCGGCGACCGCGGACGTCCACCTCGACCAGGTCACCATCGGCCAGGTTCGCCGCCGTGTCCAGCAGCGCCAGCGCGATGCCCTGCTTCAACGTCGGGGAGAACGTGCCACTGGTGATCGTGCCCACAGTCGCCGCACCGGAGTACACGGTCATGCCGGGGCGCGGAATCGCCCGGTCGACGGCCTCCAGGCCGCGCAGCGTACGCCGGGCACCGGCCGCCTTCTCCGCGCGCAGCACGTCCCGGCCCCAGAACGCCGGCTTGTCCCAGCCGACGGCCCAGCCGGAGCGGGCCTGAACCGGAGTGATCTCCAACGACAGGTCCTGCCCGTGCAGCGGGTACCCCATCTCGGTGCGCAGTGTGTCGCGGGCGGCGAGCCCGCAGGGGCGCACGTCGTACGACTCGTCGGCGGCGAAGAGGGCGTCCCAGACCGCGACGGCGTGCTCGGCCGGCACGACCAGCTCGAAGCCCAGCTCACCGGTGTACCCCGTCCGGCAGACGGTCAGCTCGACCGGTACGCCGCTGTCCAGGGTGGCGGCGGAGAAGCTCATGTAGTCGTGTGCGGTCGGCAGGCCCAGCGAGTCGAGCAGCTCGGCCGAGCGCGGCCCCTGCACGGCGAGCACCGCGTACGCCTCGTGCTCGTCGGTGATCGTGATCGTCTCCGGCGCGGCGGCGCGCAGCCGGCGCACCACCTCGGCCGTGTTCGCGGCGTTCGGGATCAGGAAGACGTGGTCGTCGGCGTGCAGGTAGGCGATGATGTCGTCCACGACACCGCCGGTGGCGTCGTCGCAGCAGAGCGTGTACTGCGCCCGGCCGGGGCCGATCCGGCCCAGGTCGTTGCTGAGGCAGGCGTTGACGAAGTCCGCGGCGCCCGGCCCGGTCACCCGCGCCTTGCCGAGGTGGGACACGTCGAAGACACCCACCCCCGTGCGTACCGCCGTGTGCTCCCGGAGCACGCCGCCGCCGGCGTACTCCAGCGGCATCTCCCAACCGCCGAAGGGAGCGAACTTGGCGCCGGCAGCGGTGTGCCGCTCGTGCAGCGGGGAACGACGCAGCCGGGTCTCGGCCACGTCGGTGGTCACGTCGGTCATGGGTGGCAACTTACCGGGGCCGGACGCGCTGGTTAGCATCGGCGGGACCCGCCGATTCGTCTCGGCGGGACAACCCACACGTCCGGCGGGTAGGTTCGCCGCCGGAGACCTTCACCGCCGGTACGCGTCGTCGCGGCCGGCCCGGCCCGCCCGGAGTAGCTCAGTGACATCGCCCCGCACCACCCTCAGCCTGGTCGACACCGACCCAGCCGAGCTCGCCGTCGACGCCATCGTGATCGGCGTGCACAGTCAGACCGGTGAGCAGGCCGCCACCAGCGGCCTCGCCGGCACCCTGCTGCTCGCCAGCGGCGCCGAGAGCATCGCCGCCGCCTTCGACGGGAAGCTCACCGAGACGCTGGCGCTGCTCGGCGCGACCGGCGGCCCGGGCGAGGTGATCAAGCTGGCGACGCTGGGCACGATCACGGCTCCGGTGGTCGCCGCGGTCGGCCTCGGCCCCGAACCGGCCGGCGCCGCGCCGAAGCCGGAGGTCCTGCGCCGGGCCGCCGGTTCGGCGGTACGCGCCCTCGCCGGCGCGTCCCGGGTGGCGGTGGCCCTGCCGCTGCCGGACGACGCCGACGCCCCGGCCGCACTGCGCGCGGTCGCGGAGGGCGCGCTGCTCGGCGGGTACCGCTTCGCGGGCTACAAGACCCGGCCGCAGCCGGCCCGGCGGGAGCCGGTCGCCGAGGTGCTGGTGGCCGTGCCGGACGCCACGGAGGGCACCGCGCAGACCGAGGTGGCCCGCGCCGCGGCGGTGGTCGGGGCGGTTCTGACCAGCCGCGACTGGGTCAACACCGCGCCGAACGAGCTGCGCCCGCCGGCCTTCGCCGACGCGGTCGCCGATGCCGCCCGCGAGGCCGGGCTCGGCGTCGAGGTGCTCGACGAGGCGGCACTGCGCGACGGCGGCTACGGCGGCATCATCGCCGTCGGTCAGGGCTCCGAGGCCCCGCCGCGGCTGGTGAAGCTCACCTACACGCCGCAGGGTGGCGGCAACGGCAAGCGGGTGGCGCTGGTGGGCAAGGGCATCACCTTCGACACCGGCGGTATCTCGATCAAGCCGGCGCAGGGCATGTGGGAGATGAAGTCCGACATGGCGGGCGCGGCGGCGGTCGGCGCGGCCATGCTGGCGGTGGCGGCGCTCAAGCCGTCCGTCGCGGTGACCGGCTACCTGCCGATGGCCGAGAACATGCCGTCGGGGACGTCGTACCGGCCGGGTGACGTGATCAGCATGTACAGCGGCAAGAAGGTCGAGGTGTTGAACACCGACGCCGAGGGCCGGATGATCCTGGCCGACGCGATCGCCCGCGCCTGCGAGGACGGCACCGACTACCTCTTCGAGACCTCCACCCTCACCGGTGGCCAGGTGATCTCGCTGGGCAAGCGGATCGCCGGTGTGATGGGTACGCCGGAGCTCTGCGAGCGGGTGAAGGTCGCGGGCGAGGCGACCGGCGAGCCGGCGTGGCCGATGCCGCTGCCGGACGACGTGCGCAAGGGCATGGACTCCGACGTGGCCGACATCTCCCAGGTCAACGCCGGGATGGACCGAGCCGGGCACATGCTGCAGGGCGGCGTGTTCCTGCGCGAGTTCGTCACCGAGGACGTGGCGTGGGCGCACATCGACATCGCCGGGCCGGGCTACCACTCGGGTGAGCCGACCGGCTACTGGACCAAGGGCGGCACCGGTGTGCCGGTCCGCACCCTCCTGCACCTGGTCGAGGACGTCGCCACCAACGGCTGATCCCCGCCCGCCCCGGCCCGGGGCGCTGCGCAGATTCACGGAAAGAGTGGCTGTTCCGCGCGGAACAGCCACTCTTTCCGTGTACGAGGCCCCACGGAGGGGGCCGGGATGGGGTCAGTAGAGGTCGGGGCGGCGTTTGCGACGTTCGTTGAAGTCGCGCATGCGCTGCGGGTAGCCCATGAGGCGCACGTCGTAGACCGGGATCCCCAACCGGTGGGCGAAGCGACGCGCCCCGTCGGGGCCGTCGATGCGTCGGCGGGTCCACTCCCCGTCGTCGGCGATCAGGATCACCGTGGTCTCGGTGACTGTCGTCCGGGGCTCGATGTACGCCTCGACGCCGCGCCGGGTGCGGACGAAGTTCTCAAGATGCTCCAGATCGGCACGGTCGACCGCCCGATCCTGGCTCACCGCGCGCGTCGGCTTGCGGCGCCGGAACAATCCCACGGACCTCTCCCCCACAATCCGTCATCGACGACGGGGCCAAGCGTACGTGTCGGAGACGTGTCGTTGGGCACCTCGCTACGCGCTCTGTGGCCGGTGGTGACAAGATGACCGAGGTGGGGTCTGCCCAAGAGGCGTCCCGCCGTGACCCCCGATGCACTGTCGCTACCTGGGAGTTGGACGTGAGCGAGCCGAACGACGCAACCTTCGACATCGTCATCCTCGGAGGTGGCAGCGGCGGCTACGCGACCGCGCTGCGCGCCGCCCAGCTGAACCTCTCGGTCGCGCTGATCGAGAAGGGCAAGCTCGGCGGCACCTGCCTGCACAACGGCTGCATCCCGACGAAGGCGCTGCTGCACGCGGCCGAGGTCGCCGACCAGACCCGCGAGTCGGAGCAGTTCGGTGTGAAGGCCGACCTCGTCGGCATCGACATCGCGGCGGTGCACTCGTACAAGGACGGCGTGATCGGCCGGCTCTACAAGGGCCTGCAGGGCCTGCTGGGCAGCTCCAAGAACATCACCGTGGTGGCCGGGGCCGGTCGCCTCGTCGCCCCGAACGCCGTCGAGGTCGACGGCAAGCGTTACACCGGCCGCAACATCGTGCTGGCCTCCGGCTCGTACGCCAAGAGCCTGCCCGGCCTGGAGATCGACGGCGAGCGGGTCATCACCAGCGACCACGCGCTGACCCTGGACCGGGTTCCGTCCTCGGCGATCGTGCTGGGCGGCGGCGTGATCGGCGTCGAGTTCGCCAGCGTCTGGAAGTCCTTCGGCGTGGACGTGACCATCATCGAGGCCCTGCCCCGCCTGGTCGCCGCCGAGGACGAGGAGTCGTCGAAGGCGCTGGAGCGGGCCTTCCGTAAGCGGAAGATCAACTTCAAGGTCGGCAAGCCGTTCGAGAAGGTCGAGAAGACCACCGACGGTGTCAAGGTGACCATCGCGGGCGGCGAGACCGTCGAGGCCGAGCTGCTGCTGGTCGCCGTCGGCCGGGGGCCGACCACCGCCAACCTCGGCTACGAGGAGCAGGGCGTCAAGATGGACCGCGGCTACGTGCTGACCGACGAGCGGCTGCGCACCAGCGTGCCGAACGTCTACGCCGTCGGTGACATCGTGCCGGGCCTCCAGCTCGCGCACCGCGGCTTCCAGCAGGGCATCTTCGTCGCCGAGGAGATCGCCGGCCAGAACCCGGCCGTGATCGACGAGGCGGGCATCCCGCGGATCACCTACTGCGACCCGGAGGTCGCCTCGGTCGGTCTCACCGAGGCGAAGGCCAAGGAGCAGTACGGCGCCGACAAGGTCAAGACCTTCAACTACAACCTCGGCGGCAACGGCAGGAGCCAGATCCTCAAGACCGCCGGTCACGTCAAGCTGGTCCGGGTCGAGGACGGCCCGGTGGTCGGCGTGCACATGATCGGCGCCCGGGTCGGCGAGTTGATCGGCGAGGCGCAGCTCATCTACAACTGGGAGGCCTACCCGGCCGAGGTGGCGCAGCTCGTGCACGCCCACCCCTCGCAGACCGAGGCCCTGGGTGAGGCGCACATGGCCCTGGCGGGCAAGCCGCTGCACGTACACGCCTGATCGAGAACGTATTTTGCGGCGTCCGGCGACGGGCGATGATCCCACCAGGGGAATGAAGGAGTCTGGAGAACATGCCGGTATCGGTCACCATGCCTCGGCTCGGCGAGAGCGTCACCGAGGGCACCGTCACCCGCTGGCTCAAGCAGGAGGGTGACACCGTCGAGGTCGACGAGCCCCTGCTCGAGGTCTCCACCGACAAGGTGGACACCGAGATCCCGTCGCCGGCGGCGGGCGTGCTGACCCGGATCGTGGTCGGCGAGGACGAGACCGCCGAGGTCGGCAGCGAGCTGGCCGTCATCGCCGGCGAGGGTGAGCAGGCCGGCGCCGCCGCGCCGCAGCAGCAGGCCCCGGCCGAGCAGGCCGCCCCGGCCCCGCAGCCGACGGCCGCCGCCGAGGGCACCGCGCCCGAGCCGGCACCGCAGGCCGCGCCGGCCCCGGCCGCCGCTCCCGCGCCGTCCGGCGAGGGCACCCCGGTCACCATGCCGGCCCTCGGCGAGAGCGTCACCGAGGGTACGGTCACCCGCTGGCTCAAGCAGGTCGGCGAGACCGTCGAGGCGGACGAGCCGCTGCTGGAGGTCTCCACCGACAAGGTGGACACCGAGATTCCGTCGCCGGTCGGCGGCACCGTCCTGGAGATCAAGGTCGCCGAGGACGAGACCGCCGCGGTCGGCGCGGAGCTGGCCGTGATCGGTGCCGCCGGTGCCGCCCCGGCCGCGCAGCCCGAGGCGAAGCCGGCCCCGCAGGCCGAGGCGAAGACCGCTCCGCAGGCCGAGGCGAAGCCCGCTCCGCAGGCCGAGGCGAAGCCCGCTCCGGCTCCCGCCGCCACCCCGGGGGTCTCGTACAACGAGCCGGCCGCGGAGGCCGAGGTCGCCAAGCAGCCGGTCCAGGCCGAGCAGCGGGCGGTGCCGCCAGCGCCGGCCCCGACCGCGCAGGCCCCGGCGGCTCCCGCCCCGGGCGCCGGCGCGGAGGCCGGTTACGTGACCCCGCTGGTCCGCAAGCTGGCCGCCGAGCACGGCGTCGAGCTGGCCTCGGTCAACGGCACCGGTGTCGGTGGCCGTGTTCGCAAGCAGGACGTGCTGGAGGCGGCGGAGCGGGCCAAGGCCGCCCAGGCCGCTCCGGCTGCAGCCCCGGCCGCTGCTGCGCCGGCCGCCGCGGCGAAGCCGGCCGCGAAGCCGCAGCCGAGCGCGAAGCGCGGCACCACGGAGAAGCTGCCCCGGATCCGCAAGGCCATCGCCAAGCGGATGCACGAGTCGCTGCACGAGATGGCGCAGCTCACCACCGTGATCGAGGTGGACGTCACCAAGGTCGCCAGGCTGCGGGCACAGGCGAAGGACTCCTTCCAGCAGCGGCACGGCGTGAAGCTCTCCTTCCTGCCCTTCTTCGCCCTCGCCGCCGTCGAGGCGCTTCAGACGTACCCGATCGTCAACGCCCAGCTGGACCTGGAGGGTGGGACGATCACCTACCCGGGCGCGGAGCACCTCGGCATCGCCGTCGACACCGAGCGTGGACTCGTGGTGCCGGTCATCCACAACGCCGGTGACCTGAACCTGGGCGGCATCGCCAAGCGGGTCGCCGACCTGGCCGAGCGGACCCGCACCAACAAGATCAGCCCGGACGAGATCGCCGGTGCGACGTTCACGCTGACCAACACCGGCAGCCGGGGTGCCCTCTTCGACACCCCGATCGTGCCGACGCCGCAGTCGGCGATGCTCGGCACGGGTGCCGTCGTCAAGCGTCCGGTCGTGGTCAACGACCCGAACCTCGGCGAGGTCGTCGCCGTCCGGTCGATGGTCTACCTGGCCCTCTCGTACGACCACCGGCTGATCGACGGCGCCGACGCGGCCCGTTTCCTGGCCGCGGTCAAGGAGCGGCTGGAGGCCGGCAACTTCGAGGCGGAGTTGGGTCTCTGACCCGCTGATTTAGCCACCGCGAAGGGCGCCCCGGTCACCCGGGGCGCCCTTCGCCGTCACGGCCCGCGGCGCCGCGGCACCTGTTGATCTGATTCCGGCCCGGGTCCGTCCCGGCCGCTGACAGACTCGTCCGGTGGGTGGTTCTCGGTGGCGTGGGCGGCTCGGGCCGGCCGTCGCGATCGCACCGGGCGCCCGGGTCGACAAGTTCGAGATCTTCTTCGACCTCGTCTTCGTCTTCTCCTTCTTCATCATCGTCCGGACCACCGCCATGGAGATCAGCGGACGCAGCCTGCTGCACGGCCTGCTCGTGCTCGCCGTGCTCTGGTGGTGCTGGGTGATCCACAGCGTGGTCGCCGCCCGGGTACGGCTCGGCGAGGGCTTCGTCCCGGTGCTCATGGTCGTCGGGATGGCCGCCCTGTTCTGCTTCGCGCTCTCCCTGCCGCAGGCGTTCGGCGACCCTCGGCGGACCGCCGCCGGACCGATGGTGGTGGCCGTCAGCTACCTCGTGATCCGTGCCGTGCACCTGCTCCTCTACTGGCACATCGCCAAGGAGAAATCGGGCGAACGCCGGCTGCTGCTCAAGTACTCCCCGGAGGTGGTCGTCAGCACCCTGCTGCTGCTCGCCGCCGCGCTGGTCCCGCCGTACGTCGACGACATGGGCCGGGCGGCGATGCTGCGTGACGCGCTCTGGGTCGCCACGGTGCTGTTGCAGTACGGCAGCGGCCTGGTCGCCGGCGCGTGGGGTTGGACGGTGACCTCGGCGGAGCACTGGACCGAGCGGTACGACCTGATCCTCATCATCGCGCTCGGTGAGTCGATCATCTCCGTCGGCGTCGGCGGCAACCTGCTCGGTCAGCCGGTCACCGCCGCGACGGTCGCGGCCGCCTCGTGCGGCATCGTCTTCACGGCGGCGCTCTGGTGGGCGCACTACGACGTCATCGGTCCGGCGGCACGGATCGCCCAGCACGAGGCGCTGGGCCGTCCCCGGGTGGCCCTGGCCCGCGACGCGTACGCCTACCTCTACCTCGTGATGATCGCCGGAATCATCACCTTCGCCCTCGGCGCCGAGGAGGTCGTACGCCAGATCAGCGATCCGCACGTCAGCCTGGCCGCACCGGCGCACGGGCCGGGGGTGCCGCTGCTCTTCGGCGGGGTCATCGGCTACTTCTGCGGCAACATGCTGTTCCAGGCCCGCACCCTGCACACCCTCTCCTGGACCCGGGTGGGGGTGGTGGTCGTGCTCGCCGCCGCCATTCCGGCCGGCGCGCAGCTGCCGGCGCTCGCCACCCTCGCCCTGCTGACCGTGATCTGCGTGGGCCTCGTGGCGGTCGAGGTGGTGGTCATGGCCGACGCCCGCAAGGCCCTGCGCTCGTACGTCTTCCAGGAACGGACGAGTCACGAGGCGCACGAGGTCGCCTACCGTGCGGCCTGGCACGAGCCCGAGGGGGGCGGTGGCGCCCGACGCGGTGACGCCCGGCGCGGGCGTGGTCCCCTCTGCCGGTAGCAGAATCGCGGGTTTCGGCTGGCTGCGGCGGGGTTCGGCCCGGCAGGCTGGGCGACATGGTCACCTTCTCCCTCCAGGCCAGCCCCTCCGACGCCGCGGGCTGGATCGAGCTGGCCCGGCGCGCCGAGGCCGCCGGGTACGACGCCCTGCTCGCCGCCGACCATCCGGGTGCGGTGGCCGCTCCCTTCGTCGCGCTGGCCGCCGCCGCGACGGCGACCAGCTCGATCGGTCTCGGGTCGTACGTCTCGAACGCCGGGGTCCGGGAACCGATGCTGCTCGCCGCCGACGTGGCGACCCTCGACCTGCTCTCCGGCGGGCGGGCGCGGCTCGGCATCGGCGCCGGGCACACCCCGGCCGAGTGGCGGGCCGTCGGCCGGGAGCGACCGGACGTGGCGGGTCGGGTCCGCCGCGCGGTGGCCGTCATCGAGGCGACCCGCGCCCTGCTCGACGGCGACGAGGTCACGGTGGAGACCGCCGACCTGGCCGTCCACGGTGCCCGGCTGGAGCGACCCCGCCCGGTCCAGCGGCGGATCCCGCTCACCGTCGGCACCGCGAACTCGGCGCTGCTGCGCTGGGCCGGCGCGCACGCCGACGTCGTCGGGCTCGCCGGTTTCGGCCGTACGCTGGCCGACGGCCACAGCCACGAGGTGCGCTGGCGGGCGGCGGAGATCGAGGCGCAGCTCGCCCGGGTGGCGGCCGGTGCCGAGGGCCGCGCCGAGCCGCCCGAGCTGGAGGCGCTCGTCCAGCGGGTCGTGGTGACCGACGACGCGGAGGCCGCCGCCGCGGAGACCGCCGAGGAGACCGGCCTGACCGTCGCCGAGCTGCTCGCCACCCCGTTCGTCCTGATCGGTACCGAGGACGAGATCGTCGCCTCGGTCGCCGCTCACCGTCGCCGCTGGGGCGTCACCCGCTACGTCGTCCGCGCGGACGCCCTCGACGCCCTCGCCCCCGTGCTGCCGCGCGCCGCCGCGCTCGCCTGACCCGTCAGCGCCCGTCAGCCGGGGCCGAGCCGCACGACGCCCACCTGCCGCCGTCCCGCCACCCGCGGGCCGGCGGCGTCCACGTCCCGCCAGGCACGGCCGCCGGCGGCGTCCACGTCCCGCCACGCATGGCCGCCGGCCGCGACGAGAGTCGGGTAGCCGAACACTGCCTTGACGTCGTCAGCCGCCACGCCGAGATTGGAGATGTCGTGGAGAGGTGACCTACCGTGAACATCGAGATCGCTCGCGTGGCTGATCTCGATCGGGTGGAGACGCTGGTCTCGTGGCTGAAGCGCCCCCATCTCGACCGGGTCACCATCACCATGCCCGGGCTCGACACCACAGAGCGTGAACGAGCCGCCAGGACCATCCGCCACCTGTTCAACGACTGCGGCTGCGCCTGGGCGGCGCTGGCGTTCGTCGTCGCGGTGCCGGCGGCCGTCCTGGCCCGACCGAGCGGCGGCGCGGCGTACGCGGTGGCCGCCCTCAGCTGTCTCGCGGCGGCCGTCGCCGGCAAGCTCCTCGGCCTGGCGTGGAGTCGCCAGCGCCTGCTCGCCCGGCTACGTGCCCTGCGATCCGCCTCCTGACACCGAAGGGGCGATCTCTCATGGCACTGGTCTGCACCGAAATCACCGAATGGATCGAGGAGGAGGTCTCCAAGCCGGTCGAGGAGTGGGAGGAGCGGCAGGAGAAGCGCTGCAAGGACTACCCCTGGTACGACCCGCGGGGCTGGGTCTGCTGGTTCGTCACGATCCTCGTGAAGGTGGTCCGGTGGGTCGTCGTCATCGTCGGCAAGTGGGTGACCCGTACGGTCTGCAAGCTCGTCGGAGTGGTCGTCGAGGCGATCGTCCAGATCGTCGGCGGGCTCTGGGACGTGATCGTCGGCATCGTGACGCTCGACTGGCGCCGCATCCTCGACGGGTTGCTGCGGATCGGCCTCGGCGCGGTGCTGGGAATCATCCGGCTCGGCCGCATCCTCCTGCTCGGGGACACGATCGACTACATCATCGAGGAGATCAACAAGGAGCGGCTGCGCCGGTACGTGCGCGGTCTGCTGGAGGCGAAGTACTCCGGCGACACGCTGAGCCAGATCAAGGCGGCCATCCGCCTCGACCACGGCGCGTTCGGGCTGCGCCTGCACGGCACCGCGTACCGGACGGTGCTCGACTCGGAGACGCCCTCGCCACGCGAACCGGAGGTGCCGAACCTGGTCGTGCTGCACGAGCAGGGTGCCATCAACCTCCGGGCACTCTGTGGCTTCGAGTTCGACGAGGGCTTCTGGAACCGCAAGCGCTACAAGACGCTCAAGAAGGAGACGGTGCTCGGCGGCGGTGGCGGCGGCGAGTTCGACAACCCGATCTCCGCGGACGACCTGGAGACGTACCTGACATCACGGGGCGCCGACGGCCCGCCGTTCATCGTGCTGCCGATGCGCGACGGCGCGCTGGACACGAAGCTCTCGACCGCCAGCGAGAAGGGGCGCGAACTGGCGCTCATGCTGGACTTCGACCGGGAGAACCGGGAGGTCACCGAGGCGGCGCACATCGTCCACCCGGGCTATGACCGGCCGAACACCCACTCCGCGCTGACCGACTTCCTGACCGACGTGCTCGACCGCCGGAACAAGGGCACCGAACCGGAGGGCGCCACCGCCGATCTCTGCCACCCGGTCGCCGCCGGCGTCTTCCGCTACACGGACGGCCTGCGCGGCATCGCGAACAACCTGCACGACAGCGCCTGCGGACTCGACGGCAAGAGCACCTCCGGCGTCACCTTCATCGACAACACCCCGGACCAGCTCTGGAAGTACGTACCGATCCACGAGCTGGGCCACTACTTCGGTCTGTGCCACACCGACGGGGTGGACCGGATCATGTACTCGCCGAAGACGAACAGTTGGTGGCGCGGCTGGGCGATCCCGCGCGGGGTGCTGAACATCTACCTCCAGGGCGAGCCGACGTTCGGTTACGGCGAGGCGAAGGCGACCTGGGACTACGTGGTGGCCCACTTCGCCCCGCAGTGCCTGGGCGCCCGGCCGGTCGTCGTCGAGGTCCGCCGGGCCGCCGCCGGCCCGGCGGGCGCGGTCGCCTGACCGGTGTACGTGCCTGACCGGCGCGCGTCGCTGGCGGACCGACGTCGCTTGATCAACTCGACTTCCGTGAAGTCGGGGTGTCCCGCTCGGCCGGACACCCCGACTTCCTTGAACACGAGTTGACCAAGGGCCGGCGGCGTCCCCGGGTCGGCAGCCGCCCGCGGGTCAGGCCGCGTCGGCCAGCCCCTCGTAGAAGCGGATCTTCTCGCGAAGGTGGTCGTACTGGTGCTGGAGCAGGCGCATCTGCTCCTCGACCCGCGTCGCGTGCTCCTCCAGCAGCGCCTTGCGCTCACCGGCGGTGTGCTCTCCCTCGCGGGCCAGGTCGGCGTACCGGCACATCTGCGCGATCGGCATCCCCGTGTCACGCAGGCAGCGGAACAGCACGAGCCAGCCCAGGTCGTCGTCGGTGAAGACCCGCCGGCCGCCCGAGGTGCGGCTGACGTCGCTCAGCAGGCCGATCTTCTCGTAGTAGCGGAGAGTGTCAAGGCTGAAACCGCTACGGCGGGCGGCCTCCGAGGGGGCGTACATGCCCAGAGGTTAGCGCTTGACCTGGAGTGCGCTCCAGGTTGAAAGCTGTGCGCATGACGACGACACGGAGACTGGGCCGCAGCGGCATCGAGGTCAGCGCGATCGGCATGGGTTGCTGGGCCATCGGCGGGCCACTGTGGGGTGACGGTGGGCAGCCGTTCGGCTGGGGCGAGGTCGACGACGACGAGTCGGTCCGCACCATCCACGCCGCCATCGACGCAGGGGTGACCCTCTTCGACACGGCCAGCAACTACGGCGCCGGGCACAGCGAGCGGATCCTCGGCCGGGCGCTCGCCGGCCGCCGCGACCGCGTGGTGCTCGCCACCAAGTTCGGCAACCGCTCCGACGAGGCCACCCGGCGCTGGATCGGCACCGACCCGGCCCCGGCGTACGCGGTGCGCAGCCTCGAGGAGTCGCTGCGCCGGCTCGACACGGACCACGTCGACCTGTTCCAGCTGCACCTCAACGACCTCCCGGTGCCCGTCGCGCTCGACCTGGTCGACACGCTCGAGGGGCTCGTCGCCGAGGGGAAGATCCGGGCGTACGGCTGGAGCACCGACCACCCCGACTCGGCCGAGGCGTTCGCGAAGGCGGGACCGCACTGCACCGCGATCCAGCACGACCAGTCGGTGCTCGCGGACAACGCCGCGATGCTGGCGGTCTGCGAGGCGCACGACCTGGCCGCCCTGAACCGGGGCCCGCTGGCGATGGGGCTGCTCACCGGCGCACAGCGGACAGCCGGCCGGGACGACGTGCGCGGGGTGGCGCCGGAGTGGCTGGTCTGGTTCACCGACGGCCGTCCGACACCCGAGTGGGCGGCCCGGGTCGAGCAGATCCGCGCGGCGCTGACCGCCGACGGCCGTACGCTCGCGCAGGGCGCGCTGGGTTGGCTGCTGGCCCGCAGCCCGCGCACGATCCCGATTCCCGGGGCCCGGACGGTGGCGCAGGCGGAGGAGAACTTCGCGACGCTGACGCTCGGTCCGCTGCCCGCGCAGGCGTACGCCGAGGTGGAGCGGCTCCTCGCCGACCTGCGGCCGACCCCGGTGGTGTGAGCCGGTCGTACTCGGCTCGACGTGCCAGGTCGGCCCCGCGTACCCGAAGATAGGGGCATGCGGATCCTCATGGCCGGCGCGTCCGGCTTCCTCGGCACCCGGCTGGTCGACCGGTTCACCGCCGACGGGCACCAGGTCACCCGGTTGGTCCGCCGCCCGGCGCGGACCCCCGACGAACGCCAGTGGCAGCCGTCCGCCGCGCAGCTCGACCCGGCGGTGGTCGCCGACGCCGACGCGGTGATCAACCTGGCCGGCGCGGGGGTGGGCGACCGGCGGTGGAACGACGAGTACCGGCGGCTGTTGCGCAGCAGCCGGGTCGACTCGACCACCACGCTGGCCATCACCATCGCCGGCCTGCCCGCCGAGGACCGGCCGAAGGTGCTGCTCAACTCGTCGGCGGTGGGCTGGTACGGCGACACCGGCGACCGGGCCGTGGAGGAGGACGCGCCGGCCGGCGAGGGCTTCCTCTCCGACCTGTGCCGGGTGTGGGAGGCGGCCACCCGGCCGGCCGAGGACGCCGGCGTACGGGTGGTCCGCCTGCGCACCGGGCTGCCGTTGCACCGTGACGGCGGGATGCTCAAGCCGCAGCTGCTGCCGATGCGGCTGGGCATCTCCGGCAAGCTGGGCGGGGGCCGGCAGTGGTGGCCGTGCCTGTCGTTGGCTGACTTCCTGAGCGCGGTGACGTTCCTGCTGGACCGTGAGGAGGTGGCCGGACCGGTCAACGTGGTCGGTCCGGCGCCGGTGACCAACGCGGAGTTCACCAAGGAGCTCGCCCGGCAGCTGCACCGGCCCGCGATCATGCCGATTCCCGCGCTGGCGCTGAAGATCGTGCTGGGCGGGTTCTCGGTCGAGGCGCTCTCCAGCTCCCGGGTGCTGCCCGGCGCCCTCACCCGCGCCGGCTTCACCTACCGCCACCCCGACCTACGTTCCGCCCTCCAAAGCGCCCTAACCGACTAACCCCCAGCCCCGTTGATCAAGAGGTTTGCGTCACGCCGGGGCCGGAACTTGACGCAAACCTCTTGATCAACCAGGTGCCCAGAGGGGATGGGGGTCAGCAGCCGATCACCCAGTGGTTGGGGGCGGTCTGCTTGAGGGTGGTCGTGTAGAAGGTGTTGTAGAGGCCCATCCGCTGGTTGGAGCCGTTCGCGTAGGCGTACCCGCCCGAGTGGTACGCCCGACCGGCGGCGACGTGCGCGTAGTTGCTGGCGGTCGTGCAGACCGGCGTGGGCGGATCCGTCGGCGGCGGGTCGGTGGGCGGCGGGTCGGTCGGGTCGCCGCCACCCCCGTTCAGACCGAAGAAGGCCGCGTCCCGGTACGCCGAGCAGATGGTGTCCAGGAAGTAGGCGGCCGCGTTGCCGCACTGCTCCGCTCCGCTGCCCGGGTCGACCGGGGTGCCGTGGCCCATGCCGGAGACCCGGTAGAGCCGGACGACGTCGTTGCCGTACACCTCGAGGCTGGTGCCGCCGGGCAGCGACGAGGTGCTGGTCGGGGTCTGCGCGACGCCGCGCACGTTCGTCCACTGGTCGCGGGCCTCAGCGGCGTTGAGCGGGGCGACGGTGGTGTCCGAGGTGCCGTGCCAGATGGCCACCCGGGGCCGGGGTCCGCTGTAGCCGGGGTACGCGTTGCGGACGAGGTCACCCCAGGCGGCCGGGCTCTTGTCGGTGCCCGGGTTCATGCAGCCGAACGCGTTGATCATGCTGGTGGCGCAGCGGTACGGAATGCCGGCGACGATCGACCCGGCGGCGAAGACGTCGGGGTAGGTGGCGAGCATGACGGCGCTCATCGCGGCGCCGGCGGAGAGGCCGCTCACGAAGACCCGGCCGCTGTCGATGCCGAAGTTCGCCTTGGCGTGGTCGACCATCTGCTTGATGGAGAGCGCCTCGCCCTGGCCACGGGCGGTGTCCCCGGTCTCGAACCAGTTGAAGCAGCTGGTGGCGTTGTTCGCGGACTTCTGCTCGGCCACGATGAGCGCGAAGCCCCACTGGTCGGCGTACTTGCGCCAGCCGGAGTTGGTGAAGTAGCCGGAGGCGTTCTGCGTGCAGCCGTGCAGCAGCACGACGGCCGGGGAGTTCGCCGGCAGGTTGTCCGGCCGGTAGGCGTACATGGTGAGGTTGCCGGGGTTCGAGCCGAAGCTCGACACCTGGGTGAGGGTGGCCGCCTGGGCGGGCGCGGCGAGGGTGACGGCGCCCGCGGCGGCGAGGACGAGCCCGGCGGCCACCGCGGCCAGCCGGGCGAGCAGGGATGAGGGGCGGCGCACGGCGGCCTCCAGAGGAAGGTGTGAACTGGGTCACCTGCGAATTGCCGCGACGTTACGACGAAATGACAGAGCTGCGACATGGGTGACCGGCACACATTCACAACCACCGCTGTGTTCGCCGCGAGCGGCGCTCGCGATTCGCCGGGGGTGAACCGGGCCGCGCCCGGCGGAGACGACAAGAAGGGGACGCTCCTTGCATGTATGACCGGCACGTCCAGTTCCGATTGGTAACGTCCGCTGCGTGCCGACCTCCCCGTCCGTGACCACCGGGCCCGCGCCCGCCTCGCCGCCGCGCACCGTCCGGGGGCGCGGGATCGACCTGATCGTGGTGCTGGCCGCGCTCGCTCTCGCCGTCTGGGTGACCAGTGGGCTGTGGCGCGACCCGAACGTACGGACGATCACCGTCAACTCCAGCGACCAGGCGCTCTTCGAGTGGCTGCTGGCGTTCGGCGGGCACGCGCTCACGCACGGCGAGAACCCGCTCTTCACCCACCTGATCAACGTGCCGGACGGGGTGAACCTCGCGGTCAACACCTCGATCACCGTGTACGCGGTGGTCTTCGCGCCGCTGACCTACCTGGTCGGTCCACCCGTCACGTTCCTGGTGATCCTCACCCTGAACCTGGCCGCCACCGCGATCGCCTGGTACGTGCTCTTCTCCCGGCAACTGGTCCGCAGCCGGCTCGCCGCCGCGGTCGGCGCCCTCTTCATCGCCTACTCCCCCGGCATGGTCTCGCACGCCAACGCCCACCTGAACTGGACGGCCGGCTGGCTGGTGCCGCTGCTGATCTGGCGCGCGTTCGCGCTGCGCCGACCCGGGCACTGGCTGCGCGACGGCGTCATCCTCGGCGTGCTCGTGGCGATCGCGTTCTCCATCGCCGCCGAGGGGCTCTTCTTCACGGCCCTCGCGCTCGGCCTCTTCGTCATCGTCTGGTCGCTGCACCCGGCCCGGCGCGCCGAGGCGAGGGCGGCGCTGCCGAACTTCCTCCGTGGCCTCGCGGTCACCGCCGTGGTCGCCGGCGCGCTGCTGGCGTACCCGCTCTGGCTGCACTTCGCCGGCCCGCAACGGTTCCACGGCACCGGCTTCGACCCGGTGACCCACTCCGAGGACATCGCGGCGTTCGGCGCGTACCCGCGGCGCTCCATCGCCGGCGAGGCCGGGTTGGGCACCTCGCTGGCCCCCAACCCGACCGAGGAGAACTCGTTCTTCGGGATCCCGCTGTTGCTGCTCACCGTGGTGTGCTTCGTGGCGCTCTGGCGGCGCGCCGACCCGGCCCGCCGCGCAACGCTCTGGGCGCTGGCCGCGGTGGCCGTCGTCTTCGGCGTGCTCTCCTGGGGGCCGGTCGCGAAGTTCGACGGCGACCGCACCGACGTGCCCATGCCGTTCGACGTGCTCGGACAGCTGCCGGTGGTGAACGCCGCGCTGCCCGCCCGGCTCGCGCTGGTGGTGGCGCCGGTGATCGGGCTGCTGCTGGCGTACACCCTCGACCAGCTCCGGTCGGCGCGGCGTCGACGTTCGACCGAGGTGGCCTGGTCGATCGGCTTCGTGGTCGCGCTGCTCCCGCTGCTGCCCACCCCGCTGCTGACCGACGAGCGCGAGCCGATCCCGCGGTTCATCACCGCCGGGACCTGGCGCGATTACGTCTCCCCGGGTGGGGTGCTCACCCCCGTGCCGACGGCCGTGGACATCTACCCGGACGGGCAGCGCTGGCAGGCGTACGCCCTCTCCCACCGGCAGGGCGAGTTCCGCATCCCGGCCGGCTTCTTCCTCGGCCCCGGCGGCCCGGACGGCCGGGGCCGGATCGGCCCCGTGCCGCGCCCGTTCAGCGCGCTGATGGACCAGGCGGCCCGGACCGGCCTGGTGCCGATCGTCACCGACGGCACGCTGCGGGAGGTCCGCGCCGACCTGGCGTACTGGCGGGTCGAGGCGGTGGTGCTCCCCGACCAGGTGCACGGGGCGAAGTTCGAGGTGGACCAGGACGCGGTCCGGCGCACCGCGACCGCCCTGCTCGGCGAGCCGCAGCGGGTGGACGACGTCTGGCTCTGGCGGGTCCCGCAGGACTGATCGGCTGCCCGGGTCGCCGGCGCGCCGAGCCGGCGGTGCGGCGGCAGTGCGGCGGCGGTGAGGCGGCTCACCAGCGCCACCGGCCGGTTACCGGACTACGCTGAACGGCGTGAGCACGATGACCTCCGGCCTGACGGCCGTCCGCGCCGGCCTCCTCGACTACCAGGCCGCCTGGGACGAGCAGCGGCGGCTGCACGAAGCGGTGGTGGCGGGCGAGCAGGGCGACACGGTCCTGCTGCTGGAGCACCAGAGCGTCTACACGGCGGGCAAGCGCACCGAGCCGTGGGACCGGCCGACGGACGGCACCCCGGTCATCGACGTGGACCGCGGCGGCAAGATCACCTGGCACGGTCCGGGCCAGCTCGTCGGCTACCCGATCGTGCGGCTGCCCGACCCGGTGGACGTGGTGGCCTACGTGCGGCGTACCGAGCAGATGCTGATCGACGTCTGCGCCGAGTTCGGGCTCACGGCCGGCCGGGTCGAGGGGCGCAGCGGCGTCTGGGTGCCGGAGGACGACCGCGGGCCCGCCCGCAAGGTCGCCGCGATCGGCATCCGGGTGGCCCGTGGGGTGACCCTGCACGGCTTCGCCATCAACTGTGACTGCGACCTGAGCTACTACGACCGGATCGTGGCCTGCGGCATCCGGGACGCGGGGACCACGTCGCTCACCGCCGAGCTGGGCCGTGAGATCACCGTCGCCGACGTGCTGCCGGTGGTGGAGCGCCACCTGGGCACCATCGTCGCCGTCGAGTCCTGACCGGGATGCGGGTCGACCTCGTCACCGTCGTGGTCGCCGAGTACGACCCGGCGATCACCTTCTTCACCGAGGTACTCGGCTTCGAGCTCGCCGAGGACTCGCCGTCGCTGACCAACGACGGCCGCCCGAAACGCTGGGTGGTCGTCCGGCCGCCCGGCGGCGGGACCGGTCTGCTCCTCGCCCGCGCCGACGGAGACGAGCAGGCCGCCGCGATCGGCAACCAGGTAGCGGGTCGAGTAGGTTTCTTCCTGCAGGTCGACGACTTCGACGCCACGTACCGGCGAATGGTCGACGCGAAGGTGGAGTTCGTACGACCGCCGCGCACCGAGCCGTACGGCCGGGTGGCCGTCTTCCGCGACCTCGCCGGCAACCGCTGGGACCTGCTCGGCCCCGCCTGACCGCGAAGGAGTCCCGTTGACCGACGTGCTGTCGACGCAGCAGCAGATCGCCACCGACCTCCAGGTGCCGTCGACCTTCGACGCCCTGGCGGAGATCGAACGCCGGATCGTCTTCCTCGCCGACCGGCTGGTCGAGACCGGACTGTCGACGCTCGTGCTCGGCATCAGCGGCGGAGTGGACTCCACCACGGCGGGGCGGCTCTGCCAGCTCGCGGTCGAACGGGCCCGGGAGGCCGGCCACCCGGCGACCTTCGTCGCCATGCGCCTGCCGTACGGCGTGCAGGCCGACGAGCACCACGCCCAGACAGCCCTGGAGTTCATCCGGCCCGACCGGGTGCTCACCGTCGACGTCAAGCCGGCCAGCGACGCCGCGCTGCAGACGCTGCTGGCGGGCGGGCTGACCTTCCGCGACGCCGCCCAGCAGGACTTCGTGCACGGCAACGTCAAGGCCCGGCAGCGCATGATCGCCCAGTACGCGGTGGCCGGCGCGATGGCTGGGCTGGTCGTCGGCACCGACCACGCCGCCGAGGCGGTCACCGGCTTCTTCACCAAGCACGGCGACGGGGCGGCTGACGTCGTACCGCTCACCGGGCTGACCAAGCGACGGGTACGGGCGATCGCCGCGGCGCTCGGCGCCCCCGCTGAGCTGGTCGGCAAGGCGCCCACCGCCGACCTGGAGAGCCTCACGCCCGGCAAGCTGGACGAGGACGCGCTGGGGCTGGCGTACGAGCACATCGACGCGTACCTGGAGGGGCAGCCCGTGCCCGCGGAGGTGGAGGAGGCGCTGGTCGCCCGCTACCGCGCCACCGAGCACAAGCGCTGCCTGCCGATCGCGCCGCCTCAGGAAGGCGTCGCCGCTGCGGCTCCCACCACCGCTGACGACCGCCTCCACAGCCACGGGTCCCGGTAACCGGCGTACGTCCGGGTGCACCCCGCCTGGTCGATCGAGGCGTCACCGTCGGCGGTGGAAGGCGGCGGAGGTCGCCGAGCTACCGGAACTTGATCTCGGCGGCTTCGCTGACCTCGATGGGTACGCCGGTGCGGTACCGGTCGGGGAATTCGGCACGGGCGCGAGCGACGTCACCTTTCACCCCGACGGGCAGCACCTGCCCGGTGTTGTCGAAGCTCACCTGCGCGACGGTGATGCCCCGCGCCGCCCAGTAGGGCCGGTCGGCCATGATCTGGTCCGCGCGGGCTTTGACCTCCTTCGCCGAGTACCGCGCGTCGAACACCGCGACGCAGTCGCGGGCGAACTCGCGGAGCACGTACTCGTCGAACGCGCCCGACGGCTTGCGGAACAACTCGATCCGGTCCCGTGGGTTGGCCAGCCGCCCGCCCGCGTACACCTGCGGGAACCTCCGCTTCACCACCGGTTCCACCCGGTCGTACAGATCCATGAGCTTCGGCTGGTTGGCGGGCAGACCGTGCTCATCGTCGGCCGCCGCGCTCGGATCGGCGGTGGCGCAGCCCGCCGTGAGCACGACCCGCCCCGTCGGCATATCCGACGGCGTGGTGGTGGTCGAAGGCACGACCGCACCGCCGGGTGAAGGCACGGCGGTCCGGCTCGGCGACGGCGAGACGGTGGGGCCAGCCGAGCGCATCGCCGGAGCTGATTCCCGGCCGCCCGCGACGGTCGTGGCCGACGGCTGAAGGCCCACGACCAGCGGTAGCGTCACCGCGACCACGGCCAGGACGGCCCCACTCGACGCGGCGAGCCGGCGACGGCTGCGGGTCCGACGCCCGCGCGTCACCACCCCCGCGGTGTCGAACGGGCTCGGCGGTTCGGTGCCCAGCGCGGTCGACAGCAACCGCCGGACGTCGCGTTCCTCCATGTCGTTCACGCTCCCTTCTGCTCGATCAGGAACCCGTCTCCGAGACGCACACGCAGCGCCTGCAGGCCCCGGAAGGTGTGGCTCTTCACCGCCCCGGGGCTGCACCCCAGCGCGGCGGCGGTCTCTTCGACCGACAGGTCCTGCCAGAACCGCAGCACCAACGCGGCGCGTTGCCGCCCGGGCAGCCCGGCCAGGGCGTCGAGCACCAGCCGCTGCTGATCCACCTGCCCGGTGTGGTCGTCCGCGGCCCGGTCCGGCACCAACTCGACGGGGTGTTCCCGCCGTCGCCACGGCCTGCGCCACTCGTCGGTCAGGGAGCGGGTCAACACCCGCCAGGCGTACCCGTCGATGTCGTCCCGCCGGGTGAGCCGAGGCCACGCCAGGTAGAGCTTCGTCAGGGTGGCCTGCGCGGCGTCGTCGGCCGCGTGCCAGTCGCCGCAGATCAGGAACGCCGTGCGCCGCAACGCGGACGCCCGCGCGTCGACCCAGTTGGTGAACTGCTGCTCGTCATCCCCGTGCATCGGCTGCGCGTCCTCTCCCTCGCGTCATACACGGGCGGAGGGCGCGGGCAGGTTTACCCGCGCCCTCGACGAATTCTGCGTACTAGGGGGTCAGGCGGTGCAGGTCGCGGGGGAAGGCGGTGACCTCGCGGACGTTCGCCGCGCCGGTCAGCCGGGCGACGAACCGCTCCAGGCCGATCGCGAAACCGCCGTGCGGCGGCATCCCGTGCCGGAAGGCGTCCAGGTAGCCGGCGTACGGCTCGACCGGTTCACCCCGCGCGGCCAGCGCCGCCAGGTAGTCGGCGTGCCGGTGCAGCCGCTGCCCGCCGGTGACCAGCTCCATCCCCCGGAAGAGCAGGTCGAAGCCGTTGCTGTGGCTCGGCCGGGCGGGGTCGGGGTGGGTGTAGAACGGTCGCTTCGCCATCGGGTACCCGGTGACGAAGAGGAAGTCCGACCCGTGCTCGCGGCGGGCCCACTCCCCCAGCGCCCGCTCGTGCGCCGGGGCGAGGTCCGGCTCGTCGGCGGGCGCGCCCGCGATCTTCAGCGCCTCGGTGAAGTGCACCGCCGGGATCTCCTCCGGCACGGCCGGCAGCGCGATCCCGAGGGTGGCCACCGCTCCCACGGCCCGCTGCGCCACGCTGCCGAGCATGCCGGCGAGGACGTCGCGCAGCACCCGCATCACGTCCCGGTGGTCGGCGACGAAGCCCAGCTCGACGTCGAGTGAGGTGTACTGGGCCAGGTGCCGGACGGTGTCGTGCGGCTCGGCGCGGAAGACCGGGCCCACCTCGTACACCTTCTCGAAGACACCGACCATCAGCTGCTTGTAGAACTGCGGCGACTGGGCCAGGTACGCGGGACGACCGAACCAGTCCAGCTCGAAGACGTTCGCGCCGGACTCGGTGGAGGAGCTCACCACCTTCGGCGTGTGGATCTCCACGAAGTCGCGGCAGTCCAGCGCGGCCCGGAAGCCGGCCACGCTCGCCGCCGACACGCGCAGCGCCGCCGAGCGCAGGGGATGACGCAGGGCGGTGGGCGCGTGGTCGAGCTGGGTGGGCAGGCTCGCGGTCAGCACCGGGCGGTACAGGTCGAACGGTGGCGGTACGGCGGGCGGGCCGAGCGGACGTACCACCGGGTCGGTCAGCTCGACCCCGGCGGGCGCCGTCGTGTTCGCCACCACCGTGGCGGTGACCTCGACGACGGTCTCCTCGGTCAGCGCCTCGATCTGGGCGCGGGTCGCCGGGTCGGTCACCACCACCTGCGACAGCCCGGCGGCGTCCCGGACGATCAGGAACGCCACCGACTTGAGCAGCCGGCGACGGTGCACCCAGCCGGCTGTCCGGACGGTCGCACCGATGTGGGCGGAGAGCTGGGTGGAGAGGATGCGTTGCACGGTGTACCTCCTCGTCGAATCGCAACGCGATCCCGGGAGGTGCGGGCGAGCGGGTCCTCGCGGTGCCACCACACCTTCGCCCCCGCCTGGGCGGGAGCCTCGTTCGTCGCCCGTGACGTGGGCCAGCCGGCGGGCTCTACTGGACGTCGCCGTTTCGTGGCGCGCCGTTCTTCCCGCTGCTCGGGAGGGTCTTCACGAGCCCGTCGCCAGACCGCCTTCCAGCACTTCGGCGGCTCTCTGCACTGGCGGGCGGGCCGCTACTCGGCTCCGTCGTCGCAATTGCCGAGGACACTAACACCGATCATCGCGAGATGTGACAACGTTTTCGGCGGGGCCGGTGTTCGGCGTCACAAGGCCTGGGGACGTGACGCCGGTCGCCCGCGCTACATCGACAGCCGCCGTCGGGCGTAGGCTCGGTTTCGTGACGATCGAGCACTCCGCGCCGACGACCGGCCAGGCCGCGCGTACCGCGACGCCCGCCCCAGAGGGGCGGCGCATGCTGCGGATCGAGGCCCGCAATGCCGAGACGCCGATCGAGCGCAAACCACCGTGGATCAAGGTCAAGGCCAAGATGGGGCCGGAGTACACCCAGCTGCGCGGGCTCGTCTCGCGCGAGGGGCTGCACACCGTCTGCCAGGAGGCCGGCTGTCCCAACATCTACGAATGTTGGGAGGACCGGGAGGCCACCTTCCTCATCGGCGGCGACCAGTGCACCCGCCGCTGCGACTTCTGCCAGATCGACACCGGCAAGCCGGCCGAGTTCGACGCGGACGAGCCGCGCCGGGTCGCCGAGTCCGTGGTGTCGATGGGCCTGCGCTACGCCACGGTCACCGGCGTGGCCCGCGACGACCTGCCCGACGGCGGCGCCTGGCTCTACGCCGAGACCGTCCGCCAGATCCACGCGTTGCAGCCCGGCTGCGGCGTGGAGCTGCTGATCCCCGACTTCAACGCGGTTCCCGAGCAGCTCGCCGAGGTGTTCGGTTCCCGCCCCGAGGTGCTGGCCCACAACGTCGAGACCGTTCCGCGGATCTTCAAGCGGATCCGGCCGGCGTTCCGCTACGAGCGGTCGCTGGACGTGATCCGGCAGGCCCGCGCGGACGGGCTGGTGACCAAGAGCAACCTGATCCTCGGCATGGGCGAGGAGCGGGCCGAGGTGTCCCAGGCGCTGCGTGACCTCCACGAGGCCGGGTGCGAGCTGATCACCATCACCCAGTACCTTCGCCCCAGCCCCCGGCACCACCCGGTCGAGCGGTGGGTCAAGCCCGAGGAGTTCGTGGAGCTGAGCGCGGAGGCCGAGGAGATCGGCTTCGCGGGCGTCATGAGTGGGCCGCTGGTGCGCTCGTCGTACCGGGCGGGCCGGCTCTACCAGCAGGCGCTCGCCGCCCGCGACGCCAGCCCGGTCGTCACCGCCGGCTGATCCGCGCCGCTGCCGGTCCTTCCGGCCGGCGGGTGCCATGATCAGGTCATGACGGCCGGCGTACGCCAGGAGACCCACGACGCGCGTGGCGGGCTACCGGCCGCCGGCCGAGCCCGGCTGCCCGTGCTACTCACCGTGGTGGCGCTGCTCGCCGGGGTCGGCTACCGGCTGGCCCTGCTCGCCTTCGGCGCTCCGGCGACCAACAGCGACGAGGCCACCATGGGGTTGGCCGCGCTGCACATCGCCCGCGGGCAGGACTTCCCGGTGTGGTTCTACGGGCAGTCCTACATGGGGACGCTGGAGGCGTACCTGGCCGCGCCCGTGCTCGCGCTGACCGGGCCGTCGCTCTTCGGCCTGCGCCTGGTCACGGTGGCGCTCTACGCAGCCTTCGCGCTGCTCGCCTGGCGGTTGACGCTGCGGCTGACCGGTGACCGGTGGTTCGCGCTGCTGGTGGTGGCGCTGCTCGCGCTCGGCTCGGACCGGATCGTCAAGAATCAGCTCATCGCCGGTGGCGGCTACCCCGAGATGAGCCCGGCCGCCGCCGCGCTGGCGCTGCTCGCGTACGACCTCTGCGCCGGCCGGCCGGGCCGCCGGCTGCCCCGGTGGACGGCGTGGGGTCTCCTCGCCGGGCTGATGCTCTGGGTGGATCCGCTCGTGCTGCCGTACGTGCTCGGCGTCGGCGCGGTGCTCGTGGCGTTCCGCTGGCGGGAACTGCGGGCGCGGGCCGGGGCGGTGCTCGGGATCGCCGTCCTGGTCGGTGCCGCGCCCCTGCTCGGGCACAGCCTGGCGACCGGCCGGAACCCGCTCGCCGCCGTACTCGCCGCGGCGGGGGGTGGCGCCGACGCGCCGGCCGGCTGGGCGGACCGGCTGCACGGTGGCCTGCTGCTCGGCCCGTCGCTGGGCATGGGCTTCTGCTCCCCCGGCAACTGCGCGACCGGGCAGCTCTGGTGGGCACTCGCCCTGCCGGTGCTGCTCGTCGTCGGGGCGGTGTCCGCCGGTCGCGCGCTGCGAACGGGCCGCGCCGATCACGTCGGGGACGGCGGTGCCGCACGTCCAGGAGCTGCCGGCGACGCGCCGGCGAACGGCCGCGTCGGGGCGGCCCTGCGGCTCGCGCTCGTCGCGGCGGGCACGGCCACGCTGGTCGCGTACACGCTGAGCGGTTCGGCGGGCCGGACTCCCGTGGAGAGTTCCCGTTACCTCTCCTGCCTGCTCGTCTCCCTGCCCGCGCTGCTCTGGCCGCTGTGGCGCGCCGCCCGCCGGCTGACCGACGGGCGGTCACGGCGTCCCGGTCGACGCGTCGTCGGGATCCTGGCGGCCGCCGTGCTGGCGGCGACCGTGGCCGGTACGGGCTACGCGACGTACCGCGCGGCCGGCACCGCCCCCGCCGCCCGAGCCGCCGAGGCCCGGCACACCGAACTGGTCGGCACGCTGCGTGAGCTGGGCGTCCGGCACGTCTACGGCGGCTACTGGACCTGCAACCGGCTCACCTTCGCCAGCGGCGAGGAGGTGGTCTGCGCGGTGGTCGACGACGAGCTGCGCCCCGGCCACGACCGGTACGCCCCGTACCGCCGGGCGGTGGCGGCGTCGGCGGCGCCGGCCTGGATCGCGCCGACCGGCTCCCCGCTCGCGGCCCGGCTGGACGAGCGCCTGCGCGCCGCACCGGGGAGCCTCGACCTGATCACCATCGACGGCTACCGCATCTACCTCGCGCGTTCCTGACGGCTGCGGGCGCTGACCCAGGACGCGGATCACCCGCACCCGGCGAGACCACTAGACTCTGCGGCATGGCAAAGCCCCAGGAGAAGGTCTCGTTCGGCCAGCGGCTGAAGCAGATCGGGATGGTGTTCCAGTTCACCGCCAAGCAGGACCGGTGGTTCGCCCCGCTGGTCGCCGCGGCGGTGCTGATCCCGATCGCGCTGACCGTGGTCGCCACGATCCTCTGGGGTTGGATCTTCATCCCGCTGGGCATCCTGTTCACGCTGCTCGCGGTGCTGATCGTGCTCAACCTGCGCTCGAACAGCGCGATGATGAATGCCGCCGAGGGGCAACCCGGAGCGGCGGCGCAGATCATGGAGAGCATGCGCGGCGACTGGCGGGTGACCCCGGCGGTCAGCTCCACCACCCAGATGGACATGATCCACCTGGTGATCGGCCGGCCGGGCGTGATCCTGCTGGCCGAGGGGAACCCGCAGCGGGTACGCGGCCTGCTCGGCCAGGAGAAGCGCCGCCTGGCCAAGGTCATCGGCTCGGCGCCGCTGCACGACTACGTGATCGGCCAGGGCGAGGACGAGCTGCCCATCCGCAAGCTGCGGACCACGCTGATGCGGCTGCCGCGCAACCTCAGCGGCAAGGACGTCAACGCACTCGACAAGCGGCTCAAGGCGCTGAGCGCGCGGCCGCAGCTGCCCAAGGGGGCGATCCCGAAGAACATGCGACCGCCGCGGGGCGCGTTCCGCCAGACCCGGGGCCGCTGACCCCGGTCGTACCGCCGAAGAGCCGGACCCGTACGGGTCCGGCTCCTTTCCCTGTCTCAGAGACTGTCGGGAAACCCCGTGGCAGGGTTTCCCGACAGTCTCTCAAACGGAGGTGACGACCGAGCCGCTCGCCCGGTCGTGCAGGCCACGGCGGTGCGAGTCCATGATCAGGGCGGGTACGACCAGCGCGAGGAGCAGGCCCCGCAGCAGCCCGCGGAACACCCCGATCCGGCCGCCGTCGGACCAGGAGACGCAGCGGATCCGGGTGATGTACATGCCCGGGGTCTGGGCGAAGAGGCCGAGGAAGAAGCCGTACTCGAGGACGAGCACGAGGACGGGGGCCCACCCGTCGCTGACCGGGTCGGCGAAGATCCCCGCCACGAGCAGGCAGAGCACCCAGTCGATGATCAGTGCGCCGAACCGCCGGCCCAGCGTGGGCGGGGTGAACGAGGGGTCGACGGCGGGGGGCACCGGATGCGGGTCACGCGGGTTGGTCACAGCGGTCAAGGGTAACCAGCGGGTCCGCCACCGGCCGGAGCGGACCAGCACGACCTACCCGCCAATTCGGACAATCGAGGTGCCAGTGTTTAGGATTGCCGCAAAACGCCGCCACGATCGGAGCGATCGAGCGTTTCCACCAGCACCGATGACGCTCCGCGAGGGACGTAACACGGCAGAAACACTGAAGACACGGCCGGGCAACCCCCCCGCCATAACGTCGCCAGAAGCCTAAGCCACCAGTGGACGTGCCAGGAGGAAGTGTGTTCGCCAACCCCGAGGAACTTCTGCGCTACCTCAAGAACGAGGACGTGAAGTTCGTCGACGTACGCTTCTGTGACCTGCCGGGTGTGATGCAGCACTTCAACCTGCCGGTCGAGTCCGTCGACGACCAGATCTTCACCGAGGGCCTCGCGTTCGACGGCTCGTCGATCCGCGGCTTCCAGGCGATCCACGAGTCGGACATGCTCCTGCTCCCGGACGTGGCGACCGCCTTCATCGACCCGTTCCGCGCGCAGAAGACCCTCGCGCTGAACTTCTTCATCCACGACCCGTTCACCCGCGAGGCCTACAGCCGCGACCCGCGCAACGTGGCGAAGAAGGCCGAGGCGTACCTGGCGGCCAGCGGCATCGCCGACACCGCGTACTTCGGGGCCGAGGCGGAGTTCTACATCTTCGACTCGATCCGCCACGAGACCTCCGCGCACCAGTCGTTCTACTACATCGACTCGATCGAGGGCGCCTGGAACACCGGCCGCGAGGAGGAGGGCGGCAACCGCGGTTACAAGACCCCCTACAAGGGCGGCTACTTCCCGGTGCCCCCGGTCGACCACTACGCCGACCTGCGCGACAAGATCGTGCGCCGGCTCGTCGACGGCGGCTTCACGGTGGAGCGCTCGCACCACGAGGTGGGCACCGCCGGCCAGTCCGAGATCAACTACAGGTTCTCGACGCTGCTGCACGCCGCCGACCAGCTCCAGCTCTTCAAGTACATCGTGAAGAACGAGACCTGGGCGAACGGCAAGACCGCCACCTTCATGCCGAAGCCGCTCTTCGGCGACAACGGCTCCGGCATGCACACCCACCAGAGCCTCTGGCTCAACGGTGAGCCGCTCTTCTACGACGAGACCGGCTACGCCGGCCTG
The DNA here is from genome assembly GCF_003626635.1 of Micromonospora musae. Classification (GTDB taxonomy): domain Bacteria; phylum Actinomycetota; class Actinomycetes; order Mycobacteriales; family Micromonosporaceae; genus Micromonospora; species Micromonospora musae. The sequence goes on from NZ_RAZT01000003.1 coordinate 490,961, forward strand.
TCGGACACCGCCCGCTGGTACATCGGCGGTCTGCTGCACCACGCGCCGTCGCTGCTCGCCTTCACCAACCCGACGGTCAACTCGTACCGCCGCCTGGTGCCGGGCTTCGAGGCACCGGTCAACCTGGTCTACTCGCAGCGCAACCGCTCCGCCTGCACCCGCATCCCGGTGACCGGCAGCAACCCGAAGGCGAAGCGCGTCGAGTTCCGCGTGCCGGACCCGTCGGCCAACGTCTACCTGGCCTTCGCCGCGATGCTGATGGCCGGCCTGGACGGCATCAAGAACAAGATCGAGCCACCGGCGCCGATCGACAAGGACCTGTACGACCTGCCGCCGGAGGAGTGGGGCGACGTCAAGCAGGTGCCGGGTTCGCTGTCGGAGGTGCTCGACCGGCTCGAGGCCGACCACGACTACCTGCTCGAGGGTGGCGTCTTCACCCCCGACCTGATCTCCACCTGGATCGAGTGGAAGCGGACCAACGAGGTCGACCCGGTGCGGCTGCGCCCGACCCCGCACGAGTTCGCCATGTACTTCGACTGCTGACTCGAACCTCCTCCGGCCGGGCCGGCTCCGCATCGCTGCGGAGCCGGCCCGGTCTTGTATCGCCTTCCGGCATACCTTCGGGTCCGATATATTGGCGGCGTGGACACTCCGCTACGCGAACCCACCTTCCTGATCCTCACCGCGCTGGCCGCCGCCCCGATGCACGGCTACGGCCTGATCGGCGAGGTCGACACCCTCTCCGACGGCCGTGTCTCGCTACGCCCCGGCACCCTCTACGGCGCACTCGACCGGCTGGTCGACGCCGGCCTGGTCGACGTCGACCGGGAGGAGATCGTCGACGGCCGGCTACGTCGCTACTACCGCCTCAGCCCGGAGGGCGAGGCCACCCTCAGCGCCGAGACCGAACGACTTCGCCGCAACGTGGCGGCGGCCACCGAACGGCTGCGCAACCGGGCCACCAACCCCGGCACACCGCGTCGCGCCGCCGGCACCGGCACGCCACGTCTCGCTGGAGGGCCGGCATGAGCGACCTGGAGCGCCGCTACCTGCGCCTGCTGCGCGCGTACCCGGCCGACTACCGCCGCTCGCGCGGCGCCGAGATCGTCGGCACGTACCTCGACCTCGCCGCGCAGGGACAGCGCTGGCCCTCCCCCGCCGACGCCGCGGACCTGCTCCGCGGCGGCCTGCGCCAGCGGCTGCGGGCCGCCGGGGCCGCCGACCTGATCCCGGGCGTACGCCTCGCGGCCCTGCTCGCCTTTCCCGCCGCGGCCGCCGTGGCGGGTACCTGGGCGACCGCCGAAACCACCGCACCGACCGTGGACTGGGTGGAGTTCGGCCCGTTCGCCACCGTCGGCGTTGCCTGCTGGGTCGCGTGGCTGCTCGCGGCCGTGGTCGCCGCCGTCGCACCCGCCCGGTGGGCGCGGGTCGCCGTGGGGCTCGCCCTGGCGGTCACCGTGGCGGTGGTGCCGGGCAGCGTGATCGCCGGCGTACCGCGGCCGCCGTTGTTCGTGCTCCTGCCCCAGATGGTCCTGGGCCTGCTGGCACTCGCGCTGCCGACGGGTGGCGGCTGGCGGCTCCGGCTGCCGCCACTCGCGGCCGCGGCGGCAGCCGTCGCCTCGACGGCTCACGGGCTGGGCGACTGGTCGTACCGCTGGGGTGATCCGGGAACAGCGCTGACCACCGCCGCACCTGCCGTTCTCGTGGTGGCCATGCTGATCGCGGTGGCGCTGGTGCTCCGCGGCGATCGGCGGGGGCTGTGGTCCATGCTGCTGCTCATCGCCCCGGTCGGCCTGCTGTCGCTGCGCCCGCTGGCCTTCCTGACCGCAAAAACGCTCGACTGGAACCCGCAGGACACCGCCACGTTCGCCGTCACCGCTGCCGCGGTCGTGGCGCTGAACGTGACAGTGTTGTGGGTCGCGCTGACCGCTGGACGTGCGGCCCGCAACCGCCCCTTGCGATCAGCCAACCTCCCAACCGCCCACACCTGTCCCACCTGCGGCTCCCCGCGCTGAATGCGATCCTCCCCACCGAACCGGTCCCGTTGGTCATGACGTTGGCGGCTGTCCGATCTCGCATTCCGCCGCCAACCTCATGATCAACGAGGCGAGGAGTCGGGCGGGGCGGGCGCGCGGAAGCCGGACCAGCGGGTGAGGGCGAGGACCAGGAGGGTCAGGGCCAGGGCGGTCATCGCTATCGCGCCGGGGGCCTTGGTGAACCGGGCCAGGTTGGTGCCGTCGGGCAGGGTGAGGAAGGCGACGACCGCGCAGGGCAGCACGAACCAGCTGGTCCGCGTCGCGAGGTAGGACCTCCCCGTGCCCACCCGCACCGGAACGTCCGAAGAATGGTCGCCACCCGCGCCGATCGCCAGCAGAGCCAGCGGCCAGGTGGCGTACCAGGGGTGGAACACCGGGGCCAGCACCACCGTGGCGGCCAGCGCCAGCCCGGCCGCGTACAGCGCCACCCGGGGGCGGGCGGCGACCGGCTGGGCCTCCCACTGCCGGACGCCCTCCGACCGGCGAAGCGCCGTCCAGGCCCGCCACCAGAGCAGCAGCAACACCCCGGCCAGCAGCAGCACGCCCACCGCCCGCGCCACCGGCACCGCGTCCGGATCCCGGCCGGCGAGCGCCCCGACGTAGTCGACGACGAAGCCCAGCGCCGTCGGCAACGAGGTCCACTGCTCCGAGTCACCGCTGCGACTCAACCCGCCGACCCAGCCGAGCCCGAGGCCGGAGAGGAGCGAGCAGCCGGCCAGCGCCGCGAGCGCCCCGCCGGCCAGCCAGCCGCCGTCGCGCAGCAGGGCGCGTACGGTGAGCCGGCCGGGCACGGTCGCCAAGGCCGCGTACGGGAGCACCACCACCGCGGTCACCTTCACCGCCACGGCCAGCCCGAGCAGCGCCCCGGCGAACAGCAGCGCGGCGGGGCGGCCCGGCCGGCGGAGCAGCACCAGCAGACCGGGTAGGAGCAGGCCCAGCATCACCGCGTCGTTGTGTGCCCCGGCCAGCAGCTGCACGCCGACCAGTGGGCAGGCGAGCAGCAGCCACACCGCCTGGCGGGCGGGCACCCCGGCGGCCCGGGCCAGACCCGGCAGGCAGAGCGCGACCAGCAGCACCCCGGCCAGCGCGAAGAGCCGCAGCAGCACGATCGTGCCGGTCAGGCCGCCGCCCAGCACCACGGAGAGCGCGGCCAGCAGCACGAAGACCGGGCCGTACGGGGCGGGAGTGTCCCGCCAGATCGGCGCGACGCTCTCCACCCAGGGACAGCCCGCGTCGGCCACCCCCGTGACGTACGGGTCGACGCCGTGCGCGTACGCCCAGCCCTGGCAGGCGTACGAGTAGACGTCCCGGCTGCCCAGCGGCGCGGTGACCAGCAGCGGCAGCGCCCAGAGCCCGGCCGTGCGGTACGCCCACCCGGTCGACGGCACGCCCCGGCGCAGCGACCACCACGCACCCACCAGCAGCGCGGTGCCGACGAGCCACGCGCCGAGGATCAGCGGCCCGTGCGGGCCCTGCCAGATGGTCACCGGGGTGACGCCCGACCGGACGGTCGGCAGCGCACCGCCGAGGTATCCGGCGATCGCGAGCAGCACCGCGCCGGCCAGTCCGGCGTACCGGGCACGAGTCGCGGCGGCCGGGCGAGGCTCGTCCCGACGGTCGGACCCGGGCGGCGGCACGCCGGGTCCGGTCACCGGCGTGGCCTCCTCAGTCCGTGCCGACGGTGGCGGCGACCGGCTGACGGGTCGCCCGAGCCGAACGTACCAAGCGGACCACCACCACGATCACCAACAGCGTCATCAGCGGAGCACCGACCGTCTTGGTGTAGCGGGGCAGCCCGGTGCCGTCCGGCAGCACCAGGAACGCCGAGACGAGGGCGACCACGGCGAACCAGCCGATGCGCTGCCGCGACGTGGCCGCGAGCACCGCCAGGGGCCACGTCCAGTACCACGGGTGGAAGAGCGGGGCGAGCGCGACCGTGGCGGTGAGCGCCAGCGCGGCGTGCCAGAGCGGGTCCCGGTCGCGGGCCCGGAACCAGAGCCACACCAGCAGGACCGCCAGCGCGCCCATCCCGATGCCCCGGGTGACCGGCAGCGGATCGCCGTGCCAGCCGAACGGCAGCCCCAGGTAGGCGACGGTCTGCCCGAGCGCGGTGGGCGGCGAGGTCCAGGCGACCACGAGGCCGCCCTGCTCCAGGCCGCTGATCCAGCCGAAGTCGAGACCGGCGGCGAAGGTGGCCCCGACCACTGTCGCGACCGCGCCACCCACCACCCAACCGCCGTCGCGGATCAGCGCCCGGACGGAGAACCCGCCGGCGATCGCCGCCAGCGCCGCGAACGGCACCACGACCAGCGCGGTCGCCTTGATCCCGCCGGCCAGCCCGAGCAGTACGCCCCCGGCGAGCAGCATGCCGGGGCGGCCCGGACGCGCGGCGACCACCGCGAGCCCGGCGATGAGCAGCCCCACCATCGCGGCGTCGTTGTGCGCGCCGGAGAGCAACTGCACGCCGATCAGCGGGCTGCCCAGCGCCAGCCAGACGGCCCGGCCGGCCGGTACGCCGCAGCGGCGGGCGAGCGCCGGCAGGCTGGCCGCGGTCAGCACGATGCCGGCCACCGCGAGCAGCCGGAACAGCACGATGGCGCCGACGAGCGAGCCGGTCGCCTTCACCACCGCACCGGCGATCATCACGAAGAGCGGCCCGTACGGCGCCGGGGTGTCCCGCCAGATGTAGGAGATGCTGTCCAGCCACGGGCAGGGCAGGGTGGAGACGCCCTGCTCGTAGGGGTTGATGCCGGCGGCGTAGCTGGCGCCCTGGCAGGCGTACGCGTAGACGTCCCGGCTGCCCAGCGGCGGGGTGACGAGCAGCGGCAGCAGCCAGAGCCCGACGGTGACCAGCGCCCAGCGGGTCGACGGCACCCCGTCGCGCAGCGACCACCAGGCGTACGCCAGCACGGCGGTGCCGACGGCCCAGCCGATCAGGATCACCGGCCCGTACGACCCCTGCCAGATGCTGAGCGGGGTCGGGCGCAGATCACCGTGCGGCATCGCGCCGCCGAGGAAGGCGACGACGGCGAGCAGCGTCGAGCCGGCCAGGCCGGTCCAGCGCGCGAGGTGGGAAGGCACCCGGACATGCTGCCAGCCCCGGGTTTCCGGCCCCCAGGTGGGCCGGTGGCCGCTACGGGCAGCGCCCGTCCGGTGACAGGCTGCTGGTCAGCGCAAACGTGCCGGGGGTGCCCGCCCGGACGGTGGTCCACCCGTCGGGGCCGGGGGCCAGGCAGCCCGCGCCGCCGTCGAGGGAGAGCCAACGGTTCCAGCGCACCCGGATCAGGACGTCGCCGGGGGCGTCGGTGCTGAACCGGACCCCGGCCGGCGTGGAGCCGACCAGCGTGGCCGGCGGGGAGACGAGAGGCGCCGGGTCGGTCACCTGGTAGAGCCGCCACCGCCCCGGCCGGGCGACCTCCCGCAGGTACGGCTGGCCGGCGAGCACCAGGGCCGCCTCGGCCTGCGCGTACCGGTCGGGGGCGGTGTCCGGGGCGACCGCCACGAAGCTGACCGCGTTACGCCGCAGCCAGTCGCCGTACTCGGCGGGGTCCAGCGCGGAGCCGTAGAAGAGCGCGTTTCGCTCCACGTCCACCTGCCGCTCCCAGCCCCGGGCCAGCGGCACGGCCGCCGCCACGTACGCGCTCTCCCAGTGGTCGCGCAGCGGTACCACCTCGACCCGGCCGACCGGCGCCCGGCGGCCCAGCTCGTCGAGGAGCGGCTGGTGGAACGCCGCATACGCGGGCGCGGAGCCCATCCGGGTGAGATCACTGGTCATCACCGGTGACTGCCACCACACCAGCGCCGCCAGCAGGGCGGCGAGCCAGCGTGCGCCGAACGGCACGAACGCCGCGACGATCGGCAGCGCGAAGAGCATCGGCAGGCGCAGCGCGTTCGAGCCGATCGGGCTCGGCACCTGGTACGCCGCGACCAGCAGCAGCGCGGCCAGCGCCGCGCCGACACGCAGCACCCGGACCGGGACGAGCGCGAGCACCACCACGGCGAGCGCGACGTTGATCCGCATCGACTCGGCGGTGAACGGCTGCCGCCCGCCGTTGCCGAAGAGCAGCGCCATCGGCACCACGGCCAGCACCGGCACCAGACAGAGCAGCAAATTCTCCGCCCTCGGGCGCCGGGGCGGCCGGCCGCCCCGCCAGGCGTCGGTGAGCAGCAGCGCTCCCCCGGCCAGGCCGAGGAAGAGGCCGGCCACCGGGCTGCCCCAGGTGGCGAGCGCCGCGAGCGCCGCCCCCAGCAGCAGGCGCGCCCACCGGGGCGGCCGGGTGGCGTGCACGGCGCAGAGCGCGAGGAGCCCGAAGGTCAGGCCGACCGCGAACGTGATCCGCCCGCTGGCCAGGTTTCCCACCAGCACCGCCGCGCCGAGCACCCCGCCGAGCAGCGGCCGGCGGGCCCGCCCGCGCAGGAGCAGCCAGGCCAGCGCCACCGCCGAGACCACGGCCGCGACCGCGCCGACCAGCCGCACGCCGACCGCCGCACCGAGGAACTGGGTGAAGAGGCTGTACCCGAACTGGCCGTCGCCGCCGTACCACGAGAAGTCCACCGGGGCGAGCCCGTGGCGCTCGGCGAAGACGGCGCGGGCCACCTGCGCGGAGAGGTCGGTGCCCATCGGCGGGGCGAGCAGGAAGGCGCCGGCGAGCAGCAGCGCCACGACGAGCGTGCCGAGCAGGGTGCGCCGGGGCTCAGGCGTCGAGGACCCGCTCCATCGCCGCCCGCGAGCGGCGGGCGGTGCGGAGGTAGTCGTCGAGGAACTGGCCTGGGTCGTCGGCACCGAGCAGTCGTACCACGCCGGCCAACTCCACGCCGTGCCGGGGCAGCTGGTCACCGGCCCGGCCCCGGACCAGCATGAGCGCGTTGCGGACCTGCGCGGCGAGCGTCCAGCCGGCCGCCATCGCCGCGGCGTCCGCCGGATCGACCAGGCCCGCGTCCCGGGCGGCGGCGAGCGCGTCGAGGGTACGCGTGCCGCGCAGCGCGGGCAGCGACCCGCCGTGGCGCAGCTGGAGCAGCTGCACCGCCCACTCGACGTCGGCGAGCCCGCCCCGGCCCAGCTTGGTGTGGGTGGTCGGGTCGGCGCCCCGGGGCAGCCGTTCGTGCTCCACCCGCGCCTTGATCCGACGGATCTCCACCACCTGCTCGCGGGTCAGCCCGTCGGCCGGGTAGCGGACCGGGTCGACGAGCGCCTCGAACTCGGCGGCCAGGTCGGCGTCGCCGCAGACGAACCGGGCGCGCAGCAGCGCCTGCGCCTCCCACACCCGGGACCAGCGGGCGTAGTACTGCGCGTAGGCGGCGAGGCTGCGCACCAGTGGCCCCTGCCGCCCCTCCGGGCGCAGGTCGGCGTCGACGCCGAGCGGCGGGTCGGGGGCGGGCATGCCGAGCAGCCGGCGCAGCTCCTCGGCGACGGCCTGCGCGGCGGCGCTGGCGGCGCTCTCGTCCGTCCCCGGCGGCGGGTCGTAGACGAAGAGCACATCGGCGTCGGAGAGGTAGTTCGACTCGTACCCGCCGAGCCGGCCCATGCCGATCACCGCGAGACGCAGCCCGGGCGGGGTCGGCTGGGCGGCCCGAGCGATCCGCAGCGCGGCGGCCAGGGTGGCGTCGGTGACGTCGGACAGCGCGGCCCCGACCCTCGTGACGTCGGTCAACGTCGCCGCGACCCGCCCGTCGCCGTCCGCGCGGGGCGGAGCGGGGGTCAGCGAGCCGGCCCGGCTCAGCACGTCGGCGCAGGCGATCCGGACCAGTTCGCGGCGGCGCAGCGCCCGTACCGCCCGGGTCGCCTCGACCGGGTCGCTGTGCCGGGCGGCCGCGGCGGCGAAGCCCTCGCAGAGCACCGTACGGGGGCGCGGGGTCAGCTCGGTCTCCTCGGCGAGCAGCCGCAGCGCCTCCGGCTCCCGGGCCAGCAGGTCGGCGGCGTACCGGGAGGACGAGAGCACGCGGGCCAGCCGGCGGGCGACGGGGCCCTCGTCGCGCAGCAGCCGCAGGTACCAGGGGGTGCTGCCGAGCTTGTCGGAGACCTGCCGGTAGTTGAGCAGCCCCCGATCCGGCTCCGGCGCGTCGGCGAACTCACTGAGCAGCACGGGCAGCAGGGTGCGCTGGATGGCCGCCGTGCGGCTCAGCCCGCCGGTGAGGGCCTGGAGGTGCCGGAGCGCCCCGGCCGGGTCGGCGAAGCCGAGGATCTCCAGACGGTGCCGGGCCGCCTCCGGGGTGAGCCGCAAACCGTCGGCGGGCACCCGGGCGACCGCCTCCAGCAGCGGGCGGTAGAGCAGCTTGGCGTGCAGCCGGCGTACCTCGGCGGAGTGGGTGACCCACTCGGCGCGGAACGCCTCGACGGCGCTGCGGCCCGGGGTGGCCGTGTAGCCCAGCGCGGCGGCGAGCCAGCGCAGCGCGCCCGGGTCGGTCGGCACGGTGTGGGTGCGGCGCAGGCCCTGCAGCTGGAGCCGGTGCTCGACGCCGCGCAGGAAGCGGTAGCCGCGCAGCAGCGCCTCACCGTCGGCGCGGCCCACGTAGCCTCCGGCGACCAGCGCGCGCAGCGCCGGGATGGTGCCCGGTTCGCGCAGCGACTCGTCGATCCGGCCGTGCACCAGCTGCAGCAGCTGGACGGCGAACTCGATGTCGCGCAGCCCGCCCGGGCCGCGCTTGATCTCGCGCTCCAGCTCCTTCGGCGGAATGTTGTCGATGATCTTCCGGCGCATGGCGCGGACGTCCTCGACCGCTTCCGGCCGCTCGGCGGCCCGCCACACCAGCGGGGCGAGCTGGTCGATCCACTCCTGCCCCAGCGTCAGGTCGCCGGCGGCCGGGCGGGCCTTGAGCAGCGCCTGGAACTCCCAGGTCCGGGCCCACCGCCGGTAGTAGGCGAGGTGGCTGGCGAGGGTACGCACCAGCGGTCCCCGGCTGCCCTCGGGGCGCAGTGCGGCATCGACGGGCCAGGCGACCAGCCCACAGATGTGGATCAGCCGGGTGGCGATCGTGGTGGCCGCGGCCAGGTCGTCGTCGGAGGCGGCCACGAAGATGACGTCCACGTCGGAGACGTAGTTCAGCTCGTCCCCGCCGCACTTGCCCATCGCCACCACGGCCAGGCTCGGCGGGGGTGTGCCCTCCGGCAACTCCCCGACGGCGAGCCCGTACGCCGCCCGGAGGGTGACGTCGGCCAGCGCGGAGAGCGCGGCCATGGTCTGCTCCAGCTCCTGGCCGCCGGTCAGGTCCGCCGCCGCGATGCGCAACAACGCCAGCCGGTACGCCTGCCGCAGCGCGGCGATCGGGTTGCCGCCGCCGATCGGGTTGCCGCCGATGAGCGGCTCCAGCCGGCCCTCGGCGGTCGGGGCCGACCCGTCGGGATTGGTCCGCAGCACGGTCCAGTGCTCCGGGTTCGCCACCAGGTGGTCGCCGAGCGCGGACGAGGCGCCGAGCACGGCGATCAGTCGCCGGCGCAGTCCGGCGTCGGCGGTCAGCGACGCCAGCAGCGTCGAACCGGCCCCGATGCCGGCCGCCCCGTCGCCAGCTGCCGCGTTCCCCTCGGCGGTGGCCGACCTCCCGTCGCCGGCGGCCGCACCCGCCGCGTCGGCGGTGGCTGATCTCGCGTCGGCGGTGGCCCGGCTCGCATCGGTGGTGGCCTGGCTCGCGCCGGTGGTGGCGGCCGGGCGGGTCGACGCGGCGTTCCCGGCCGCCCGCTGCTCGGCCTCCACCAGGCGGTGCAGCTGACGCAGGGCCAGGTCCGGCTCGGCCGCCCGGGAGAGCGCGGCGAGCAGCTCCGCCGCACGCTCGTCGACGGGCTCCTGGCCGGCCGGTCGCCACAGGCCCAGGCCGTCCGGTCCGAGCAGGTCCGCGGCGCGGACGCCGCCGTCGGCCTCAGCCGTGCCGAAGCCGTACCGGGCGAGCCGTCCGGGAGCGCTGGTCGACCGGCTCATCACTGCCCGAGCAGGGGCAGGCTGCGACGCGCGGCGCTGCCGTCGTCCAGCTCGCCGAGGGCCAGCGCCGCGAACCGCGCGGCGAACGGCTGCCAGACCTCCTCGATGTCGACGAGCACCGCCTCGCAGGCCGCCACCACCAGCTCCGGGTCGTAGCCCAGCTCCGCGAGAGCTGTCGAGTCGGCCGCCCACCGGGCGATCTGGGCGGCGTCGCACTCGATGTGGAACTGCAGCCCCCAGGCCCGGTCGCCGAGCCGGAACGCCTGGTGCGGGTAGCGGGTGGAGGCGGCCAGCAGGGTCGCGCCGTGCGGCAGCTCGGTGATCTCGTCGGCGTGCCACTGGAGGACGTCCGGGATGAGCGGCACGTACCGGAAGAGCGGGTCCTGCTCGGCCGCGTCCCGCCGGCCCACCACCGCGGGCCCGATCTCCGGGCCGGAGGGGCTGCGCTCGACCTGCCCGGCGTGCGCGGCGGCGAGCAGCTGCGCACCGAGGCAGATGGCCAACGTGGGCACCCGGTGCCGTACCGCCTTGCGCAGCAGGCCCTCCAGCGCCGGGAACCAGGGTGCGCCGGGCGAGCCGTCCGGCAGGGGGTACGCCTGCTGTGCCCCACCGAGCACCACCAGCGCGGCGTAGCCCTCCAGGTCGGCGGGGAGTTCGTCGCCGGCGTGCGGACGCACCACCCACAGCTCGAGGCCGGTTTCGGTCAGCCACTCGCCCAGCCGGCCCAGTTCGTCGCTCGGGTCGTTCTCGATCACCAACGCGGTTGCCACGCAGTCGAGGCTATCCGGTGCGCCCCCGAGCCCCGCACCCTCGTCCGGCCGGTGGCATCGACGTGGCGGCCCGCAGGGCCCCCCGTCGGGGTACCTGCCGGGCGACGGGAGGCGGGCCGGTGGGAGGCGCGGGATAGGCTCTGCCGCTGTGACCAGCGCTGCCCTCACGGTCCTCCGCCCGCCCGTGCTCCGCCCCGGCGACACGGTGATGCTGGTGTCCCCGTCCGGACCGACCCGCCCCGAGCGGGTGGCGCGCGGCGTCGAGCTGCTCACCGGCTGGGGCCTGCGCCCCGTGCTGGCGCCGCACGTCTACGACCGGCAGGGCTACCTGGCCGGCGCGGACGAGCTGCGGGCGGCCGACCTGAACGAGGCGTTCGCCGACCCCCGGGTACGCGGCGTCATCTGCACCCGCGGCGGCTACGGCGCGCAGCGGGTGGTGGACGCCATCGACATGGACGCCGTACGGCGGGATCCGAAGGTGGTGGCCGGCTTCTCCGACGTCACCGCGCTCCAGCTCGCGTTGTGGCGGGGCGCTCGGCTGGCCGGCGTCCACGGGCCGGGGGCGGCGTGGACGGACGAGCGGACGCCGCTGCGCTCCGCCGAGTCGCTGCACGCCGCGCTGATGACGACCGAGCCGGTGACGGTGGCCGCGGTCGCCGAGGAGGAGACCTTCGCGGTGCGGGTGCCCGGCCGCGCGACCGGCCCGCTGCTCGGCGGCAACCTGTGCATGATCACGGCTTCGCTCGGCACCCCGGACATGCCCGACCTGACCGGGGCCGTGCTGCTCGTCGAGGACGTGCAGGAGCCGCCGTACAAGGTCGACCGGATGCTCACCCAGCTGCGCCGGGCCGGTGCGCTCGACGGCCTGGCCGCGGTGGCGGTCGGGCAGTTCACCAACTGCGCGGACGGCTGGCCGGTGACCGTCGCGGACGTGCTCGCCGAGCGCCTCGGTGACCTCGGCGTGCCGGTGCTCGGTGGTCTGCCGATCGGCCACGGCGTCGGCCAGCTCACCGTGCCGGTCGGCACCGAGGCCACCCTGGACACCACCACCGGCACGCTCACGGTCACCCCGGCCGTCCGCTGAGCGACCGCACCCCGTTGATCATGAGGTTGGCGGGGTGAGTCGACCGGTTCGGCCCCGCCAACCTCATGATCACGCCGAGCGTGGGGTGAGGTGGGCCAGGTGGCCGGTTTCGAGGGCGGCCCAGACGGTGGCGTCGGAGGCGATCGTGAGGCCGTGCGGCTCCGAGTTCGGGGTGGGCAGCGCGTAGCTCTCGATCCGGCCGGCCACGTCGACGTGACCGATCCGGTTGCCGCCCCACTCGGTGTACCACGCCCCACCGGCGCCGTCCCCGACGATCGCGTGCGGCCGGGCGGAGCGGTCCGGCAGCGCGTACTCCCGGATCCGGCCGTCCGGCTCGACCCGACCGAGCTGGCCGGCGGCGATCTCCACGAACCAGAGCCCGTCGGTGTCCCCGCTGATCCCGACCGGCCCCGCGTTCGGCGTCGGCAGCGGATGAACGGTGACACCGCCGTCCAGGTCGACGCGGGCGAGCGCGTTCGCCTGGTTGAGCGTGCACCAGACCGCCTCGTCCGGCCCGGCGGCGACCATCGACGCGAACGCCCCGGTCAGCGGCAGCGGGACCGTGGTCACCGTGCCGTCGGTGGTCACCCGGCCGACGGTGTCGGAGTTCATTCCGGCGTACCAGAGCGCGCCGTCCGGGCCGGTGACGATGCCGCACGGGCCGGTGCCGGGCGGCAGGGTGACCGCGCTGAGCTCGCCCGCCGTGGTGATCCGGCCGATCCGGTCGTCGCCGGAGCGGGTGAACCAGAGGGCGCCGTCCGGGCCGGGCGCGATGATCAGCGGTCGGCTCTCCGGCGCGCCCAACGACCAGGTCCGGACGTCGCCGTCCGCGCCCACCCGGGCGACACCCGCGGCGTGGACCAGCGTCAGCCAGAGCGCGCCGTCCGGGCCGGTGGTGATGCCGTACGGGCCGGCTTCCGCCTCGCTCACCGGGAACTCCCGGATGGGGGTGTCGGTCACGCTGCTGCTCCTCGGCTCCGGCCGGGCCTCGACGGTGCCACCCGGTTCGCCGGCCAACCCTGCCGACGCTCCGGCACCGACGCAACCCGTTTGTCCGGTCCCCGGGCGGAACTCCCAGCCGACTGACAGCCTCACCACGGCTGCCGCCAAGCCGCCCTGGTCACTGTCGGTGAGGTCAGGGCATCAGGACGAGGAAATTGGAGGACCCATGTCCCGCGGCATCAGGAAGAAGCACCTGCTGGCCGGTCTGGCCACGGCGGGCGTACTCGGGGTGGGCATCGCCGCTCCGACCATGGCGTTCGCCGCCGACGGCGGCACCCCGACGCCGAGCGCCAGCACCACCACTGACGGCGATCAGCAGCAGAAGGCGGCCGACCACCAGGGGAAGTTCGCCGAGGAGCTCGCCAAGGAGCTGGGCGTGCCCACGGGGAAGGTGACCGACGCCCTGAAGAAGCTGCGTGACGAGCACAAGGCCGACCGGCCGCAGCGCCCGTCCGCCGAGGATCGGCAGGCGCGGCTGAAGGAGCGCCTGGACCGGGCGGTGCAGGACGGCAAGCTCACCCAGGAGCAGGCCGACGCGATCGTCAAGGCCGTCGAGGCCGGCGTCTTCCCCGGCGGCCCGGGCGGTCACGGCCGCCACGGCGGTTGGGGCGGTTGGGGCGGTCACCGCGGCGACAGCGGCACGCCCGAGGGCACGACCGGCAGCTGACGGCCCACGGCCTCGCCCGCCGACGTACGGGATGTGGCCGGCCGCCGAACCCGGGACCCGCACGGGCCCGGCGGACGGCGAGCGGCGAACAGGGCCGCGCGGACCGACCCGGGGTTCGGCGGCGTGGGGTGTCGAACGGGACACCGCCACGCCGCCGACCCGGGGTGCGGCAGCGGAGCACCGTCCGCGCCGCCGACCGGTCAGGCGCCGGCCGGCCCCGGCGGCGGCGTGAAGACGCCGACGTGGTTGCCGGCCGGATCGAGGATGTGGGCGAAGGTGAGCCCGTTGTCGTTCCGCTTCGTCGGCACCAGCACCTTGCCGCCCGCCGCCTCGGCCCGCCGACAGGTCTCCGCCACGTCGGTCACCTGCACGTAGAAGATCGCGTAGTTCGGCCCGGTCCCGGCGGTGCCACGGATCGCGCCGCCGATCCCGCCCTCGCCGCCCTCGGTCGTCCGGTACGACGCCTCCCCGCTCCCCTGCTCGGTGAAGCTCCAGCCGAAGAGGTCGCCGTAGAACCGCTGCGCCTCGTCGGGCCGTTCGGTGCCGATCTCGAACCAGGTGACGGCGTTGTCGATGGTCATCTGTGGCCTCCCGTTCCACGCGCCGGCCACCCGGCCGGCGCTGTCAGAAACCAGCCTCGGCCTCGCTCGCGACACCGTGCTGTCGGTGTTTCCCGGGCAGGTCCACGAACTTCCGCACCGGCGCCGCGCGGGCTCCACCCCGGCGGCGAGGTGTGGCCGGCCGCGCTCAGACCAGACTGAGCGGGCGCACCCGCTCGTGGGGGATGTCGAGGTCATCGAGGCTCAGTTCCCGGGTGACCACCTCGGAGAGCGGCTGCACGGACACGATCCGGTCGGTGCGGAAGGCGCGGACTCCGGCGCGCAGCCGGCACCAGGCGAGCAGATACCAGTGCCGCGGGTTGCCCAGGTAACCCAACGGCTCCACCGCGCGCAGCGAGTCGGCGCCGCTGCGGTCGGCGTACCGGATGCGAAGCACCCGCCGCGCGAGGACCGCGTCGGCGACCGCGGCCGGGACGGGCGTCACCGGCCCGTCGCCGATCAGGTGCACCCGGCCCGCGAGCCGGTGCGCCTCGGCGACGTCCGCCGCCGGCATCACGGCGACGAGCTTGCGCAGCGCGGTGGCGGCGGCCGCGGCGAAGGGCGTGCCGCGCAGCCGGTGCAGCGCCATCGCCATCGCCACGGCCTCAGCCGCGGTCAGGTTGACCGGCGGCAGGGTGCGGGCACCGTCCAGCACGTAGCCGCCGGTGCGGCCCGGCTCGGCCCAGATCGGCACCCCGGACTGCTGGAGCGCGCCGATGTCACGTTCGATGGTGCGGCTGCTCACCTCGAAGCGCGCGGCCAGCCAGCGGGCGCTGCGCGGCCGCGGTGACACCGCCCGCAGCTCCTCGACCAGGGCGTAGAGGCGGTCGGTGCGGTTCACCGCGTCAGGCTAGGCCGGGGGTACGACGAACCCGCGCGACCCGTACGTCCCTGCGGTGGAACCGGTCAGAGCGACAGGTAACGCTGCCGCTCGTACGGGGTGACCTCGCGGCGGTACTGCTCCCACTCGGTGCGCTTGTTCCGCAGGAAGAAGTCGAAGACGTGCTCACCGAGCACCTCGGCGACGAGTTCCGACCCGGCCATCACGTCGATCGCCTCGGCGAGGTTCTCCGGCAGCGCCTCGTACCCCATCGCGCGCCGCTCCGCGCTGGTCAGCGACCAGACGTCGTCCTCGGCGCCCGGCGGCAGCTCGTAGCCCTCCTCGATCCCCTTCAGGCCGGCGCCGAGCAGCACCGCGAAGGCGAGGTACGGGTTCGCCGCCGAGTCCGGCGAGCGCACCTCGACCCGGGCCGAGTTCGGCTTCCCGTACGCGGGCACCCGCACCAGCGCCGAGCGGTTGAGGTGACCCCAGCAGACGTACGCGGGGCTCTCCGTGATCCGGTCCGGCAGGTGCTGCGGGAAGAGCCGCTTGTACGAGTTGACCCACTGGTTGGTGACCGCCGTGTACTCGCGGGCGTGCACCAGCTGGCCGGCGATGAAGGACTTCGCGACCTTGGAGAGCTTCATCGGGTCGCCGCCGTCGTGGAACGCGTTGCGCTCCCCCTCGAAGAGCGACAGATGGAGGTGCATGCCGCTGCCCGGCTGGTCGGTGAAGGGCTTCGGCATGAAGCTCGCCTGCACGCCGGTGGAGAGCGCCACCTCCTTGACGACGTGCCGGAAGGTCATGATGTTGTCGGCGGTGGTGAGCGCGTCGGCGTACCGCAGGTCGATCTCCTGCTGCCCGGGCGCCACCTCGTGGTGGCTGAACTCCACCGAGATGCCGATCCGCTCCAGGGAGAGCACCGCCTGGCGGCGGAAGTCCCGCGCCACGGCGTGGGTGGTGTGCTCGAAGTAGCCGCCGGTGTCGACGGGGGTGGGCAGCGAGCCGTCCTGCGGGCCGTCCTCGAGCAGGAAGAACTCGATCTCCGGATGGATGTAGAAGGTGAAGCCCTTGTCGGCGGCCCGGGAGAGCGCCCGGCGCAGCACGTGCCGCGGGTCGGCCCAGGACGGGCTGCCGTCGGGAAGCAGGATGTCGCAGAACATCCGGGCGCTCTCGCCGCTGACGCCACCCTCGAACGGGAAGACCTGGAAGGTGGTCGGGTCGGGCATGGCCACCATGTCCGATTCGAAGACCCGGGCGAAGCCCTCGATGGAGGAGCCGTCGAAGCCGATGCCCTCCTCGAACGCGGCCTCCAGCTCGGCGGGGGCGACCGAGACGCTCTTGAGCGTGCCGAGCACGTCGGTGAACCACAGCCGGACGAACCGGATGTCCCGCTCTTCCAGCGTACGGAGGACGAACTCCTGCTGACGGTCCACTTCCACCCCTCGTGACGCTCTTCGTTACCGCCGGCCGGGCCGGCGCGGCCTGACCGACCAGTCTCCACCGGCCTGGTTACGCCGACGTTACGCGACGGGCCGGCACCCGTCCCGTCGTGCGCCGGCAGGCAGGCCGGCGGGCCGCGCCGCCGGCCGCCGGCCCCCGGGTCGGGGAACTCCGGCGTCTCCCGCGCCCGTGGTGTCGGCCCGACGCTCTGGGGAAAGATGGGGCCATGCCCACCCTGCGTATCGCCTTGTCCCAGGTCAACCCGACCGTCGGGGACCTCGCCGGCAACGCGCGCCTGGTCCGCGACTGGGTGCGCCGGGCCGCCGACGCGGGAGCTCAGCTCGTCGCGTTCCCCGAGATGATGCTGACCGGGTACCCGGTGGAGGACCTGGTCTTCCGGCGGTCGTTCGTGGCGGCGTCGAAGGCGACGCTGGACCGGCTCGCCGCCGACCTCGCCGCGGACGGGCTGGGCGAGCTGCCGGTGGTCGTCGGCTACCTGGACGCCGACGGGCCGCCGCAGGTCTCCGGCGACGCCGAGCCGGGCCGGGGCGCGCGCAACGCCGCCGCCGTGCTGCACCGCGGCGTGGTGGCGGCCAGCTACTTCAAGCACCACCTGCCCAACTACGGGGTCTTCGACGAGGACCGGTACTTCCTGCCCGGCGACATGCTCACCGTCGTGCGGATCGGCGGGGTGGACGTGGCCGTGACCATCTGCGAGGACCTGTGGCAGGCGGGCGGCCCGTTCGCCGCGGCCCGCCAGGCCGGGGTGGGCCTGGTGGTCAACATCAACGGCTCACCGTACGAGCTGAACAAGGACGACATCCGGCTGCCGCTGGTCCGCCGCCGGGCCGCGGAGGCCGACGCCGCCATCGCGTACGTCAACATGGTCGGCGGGCAGGACGAGTTGGTCTTCGAGGGGGACTCGATGATCGTCTCGGCCGACGGTGAGCTGCTCACCCGCGCCCCCCAGTTCGTGGAGCACCTGCTCGTGCACGACCTGGAGCTGCCCGCCGCCGGGGAGCCGGTCGATACGGGCGAACGGCTCGCCGACGGGCTACGGGTGCTCCGGACGACCGTCAGCGAGGAGCTGCCGGCCCCCGTGGGTCCACCCGCGGTCGGCGGGACGATCGAGCCGGTCGCCGACGAGGCCGAGGTCTGGCACGCGTTGGTGCTCGGCCTGCGCGACTACGTCAACAAGAACCGTTTCCCGTCGGTGGTGCTGGGCCTCTCCGGCGGCATCGACTCGGCCGTGGTGGCCACGCTGGCCGTCGACGCGCTCGGCCCGCAGCGGGTGGTCGCGGTCTCCCTGCCCAGCCAGCACTCCTCCGAGCACTCCCGGGAGGATGCGGCGGACCTCGCCAAGCGCACCGGGCTGGACTACCGGATCGAGCCGATCCAGCCGATGGTGGACGCCTTCCTCGCCAACCTGTCGCTCTCCGGCGTGACGGTGGAGAACCTCCAGGCCCGGGTACGCGGGGTGATCCTGATGGCACTGTCGAACCAGGAGGGCCACCTGGTCCTGACCACCGGCAACAAGAGCGAACTGGCGGTCGGCTACTCGACGCTCTACGGCGACTCGGTGGGCGGCTTCAACCCGGTGAAGGACGTCTGGAAGACGCTCGTCTGGCGGCTTGCCAAGTGGCGCAACGCCGACGCCGTACGACGCGGCGAGACCCCGCCGATCCCGGAGAGCTCCATCGGCAAGCCGCCGAGCGCGGAGCTGAGCCCGGGCCAGCTCGACAGCGACACGCTGCCCGACTACGACGTACTCGACCCGATCCTGATCGGCTACGTCGACGGCGATCTCGGTCGCGACGGGCTGGTCGGGGCGGGGCACGACCCGGCGGTGGTCGACAAGGTGCTGCGGATGGTGGATACCGCCGAGTACAAGCGCCGGCAGGCAGCGCCGGGCCCGAAGATCTCGATGAAGGCCTTCGGTCGGGACCGGCGGCTCCCGATCACCAACCGCTGGCGGGAGGACGGCTGACGTACCCCGGTCGGTGTCGGAGTGAAATCCTCCACTGCGCCCTGCCGCCGCCGGGTCGTCCGGTGCGACGATCGCGGCGGAACCCGGGGACCGCGCACGCGGCCTCGAGGAAGGAGAGAGCCATGGTGGAGTCCACCCCGACCGAGGTGACCGCCCTCTACGGCGGGCCGGCGACCCGGCGGGTACGCACCCGTGACCTGATCGCCGCCAAGGAGCGCGGCGAGCGGTGGCCGATGCTCACGTCGTACGACCAGTACACCGCGTCGATCTTCGACCAGGCCGGCATCCCGGTGCTGCTGGTCGGCGACTCGGCGGCGAACAACGTCTTCGGCTACGAGACGACGATCCCGGTCACCGCCGAGGAGCTGCTGCCGCTGGTACGCGCGGTGGTCCGGGCCACCCGCCAGGCGCTGATCGTCGGCGACCTGCCGTTCGGCTCGTACGAGGAGGGTCCGGCGCAGGCGCTGCGCACCGCCGTCCGGTTCATGAAGGAGGGCGGCTGCCACGCGGTGAAGCTGGAGGGTGGCCGGCGCTGCGCCGAGCAGATCGCCGCGATCACCGGCGCCGGCATTCCGGTGATGGCGCACATCGGCTTCACCCCGCAGAGCGAGCACGCCATCGGTGGCTACCGGGTGCAGGGGCGCGGCGACGCCGCCGAGGAGGTGCTCGCCGACGCCCGGGCGGTGGCCGAGGCGGGCGCGTTCGCCGTCGTCCTGGAGATGGTGCCGGGCGACGTCGCGAAGCGGATCACCACCGAGCTGAGCATCCCGACGGTGGGCATCGGTGCCGGTCCGGCCACCGACGCCCAGGTGCTGGTCTGGCAGGACATGGCCGGGCTGCGCACCGGCCGGGCGCCCCGCTTCGTCAAGCGGTACGCCGACCTGGCCGGCGCCCTCGCCGACGCCACCCAGCGCTTCGCCGACGAGGTACGCGGCGGCCAGTTCCCCACCGCCGAGCACACCTTCTAGGGTCTGTTTCATAAGGCTCGCCCGAGCGAGCCGAGTCCCAGGCGGCGGTCCGGCAAGGCGGAGGTTCGTGCGGATACCGGTGTGGTATCCGGACGAACCTCCAACGCGGCCGGTCATCGCCTGGGGCCGGCGCAGCCGGGCACGGTCTTATGAAACAGACCCTCGCCGCGCGTCTGGCCGGATGCCGGGGCAGCGCGCCGGCGTCCGGCCCCCCGGCCCCGTGGGCGAGGTCGACCGGCGTCGGCCGGGTCACGGTCCTGCCGGGCACCTCGCCGCCCGCCGTCGAACGCCGGCGGGGTGACCGTCAGAGATCGGTGACGCGGATGCCGGAGTGCGCCTTGTAGCGCTTGTTGATGGCGATCAGGTTGGCGGTGAACGCCTCGATCTGGTGGGCGTTGCGCAGCCGGCCGGCGTAGATCCCGCGCATGCCGGGGATCCGCGCGGCTAGGGCGGCGACGACGCCCACGACGTCCCGGTCCTCGGTGCAGATCAGCACGTCCAGCTCGATCCGGTCGACCTCCGGGTCGGCCAGCAGCGGCGCGCTGACGTGGTTGAACGCCGCGCAGACCCGGGAGTCGGGCAGCAGTGCAGCGGCCTGCTGCACCGCGCTGCCCTCCTCCACCTTCAGCGGGTACGGACCCTGCTTGTCGAAGCCGAGCGGGTTGACGCAGTCGACGACGATCTTGCCGGCGAGCGGCTCGGCGAGGGCGGCGACGACGGCCGCGTGCCCGTCCCACGGGACCGCGATGATGACCACGTCGCTGTCCCGGGCCACCTCCTCGTTGTCCGCGCCCGCGATGCTCGCCCCGGCCGGCACGCCCGGCAACGCCGCGATCTCCTGCGCCGAGGCGGCGGCCCGCTCGGCGGAGCGCGATCCGATCAGCACCGTCTGCCCGGCCCGGGCGAACCGGTAGGCGAGGCCTCGCCCCTGGTCACCGGTGCCGCCGATGATGCCGACGGTCAGCCCGGTCACGTCGGGCAGCGTGCTCGCGTCGTATCCCATGGGCTCATCCTCGCAAACCCCCGGCCACCCGCCGAGAGGCAGGCACCCGGCACGGGCGGACCGCTCCCGCGCCGGGCGCGACGGCGGACGCCGGTCAGGCGCGTTCGAAGAGCACGGTCCGGCCGGCCGGGTCGGCGCTGACGAGGCGGGCCCGGATCCGTTCGCCGAGGGGCAGGTCACCGAGGCAGCGGGAGCGTACCGGCGGATCGTCCAGGGCCACCGTCCCACCGGGCGGCCGGGGGCGGGAACGGCCGTTCGGCGGCGCGTCGACGTCGAGGACCGCCGCGTCGAAGACCTCCCCCACCCGCTCCGCCAGCAGCACCGCCTCGGTGAGCTCCACCGCGCCGCGGGCGGCGGCGGAGGCCGCCCGATCCGTCGTCGCCATCACCTCCGGCAGCCGGGGCAGCGCCGCGCGCGCCCAGTCCGGCACCGGGCGGTCCTCGTGCAGGGCCAGGCAGACCTCGGTGGCGTACCGGTCGGCGAGCCGTCGCAGCGGGGCCGTGACGTGGGCATACGCGGCCGCGACCCCGCCGTGCTCCGGCTGTTGCGGCAGTTCGCCGTCGAAGGCGGTGTACGCGGCCCCGCGCATCAGCTCGGCCGCCTGGTCGATGAAGGCCGCCGCCCGGGGCTGCGCGGGGTCGAGGCCGGCGATGACCTCGCCGGGGCTGGCCCCCTCGGGCCAGTGCACGCCCAGCGGCGCGGCGGCGGTACGCAACCGCTCCACCGCCTCCGGCTTCGGCGCCGGCATCGTACGCAGCAGCCCGATCCGCCCGGCGAGCATGATGTCGGCCGCCGCCATCCCGGTGAGCAGGGAGATCTGGGCGTTGTGCTCCTCCATCGGCACGGGCCCGCGCAGCACCAACCGCCAGCCGTCACCGTCGGCCTCGACCTCCTGCTCGGGCAGCGGCAGGTTGATCGCCCCGCGGCGCAGTCCGCGCTCGGTCAGCCGTACGCCGAGCTCCGGAAGCAGGGCGATGGGTTCGGGCAGCCGGCCTTCGTCGGCCCCGGCCTGCACCCCGGCGTAGTCCAGCTGGGCGCGGCTGCGAACGAGGGCCCGTTCCAGTTCGACCGCGACCGTCGCGCCGTCGGCGTCCAGGTCGATGGTCCAGACGACGGCGGGGCGGTCGACGTCGGGGAGCAGGCTCGCGGCGCCCTCGCTGAGGGACTTCGGGTGCAGCGGCACGGTGCCGTCCGGCAGGTAGACGGTCTGACCTCGATGCCAGGTCTCCTCGTCCAACGCACCGCCGGGACGGACGCGCGCTGCCACGTCGGCGATCGCGTACCGCACCCGGTAGCCGCCGCCGGGGCGGCGGCTGAGGTGCATCGCCTGGTCGAGATCACGGGAGCCGGCCGGATCCACCGTCAGGAACGGAACATCGGTCCGGTCGACGCCGGGTCGGGGCGGGTCGGCGGCTGCGGCGTCCGCCTCCTGCCGGGCCGCCGCCGGGAACTCCTCGGGGAGTCCCAGCTCGCGGCGCAGCGCGGCGAAGTCGATGCGGGGCGCGAGGACGCGTCGGATGACCACGCGCCCATCCTGACAGTGCGGGCGGCGTTGCGCCCGCCCCGGGCAGCCGGGCACGCACCGTGGACCGGCGCGGCGTCGGTGTCGGCGTCGGCATCGGCATCGGCATCGGCATCGGCGGGACCAACGGGCCGGCCGAGGTCCGTGCCGGCCGAGCTGCGGGGCGGGCCGGCCGGCCGGGAGCCGGCCGGCCCGCTACCCCGGTGTACGGGTGCCGACGGCGGGATCCGGGTGAGCTACCCCGGTCTTACCGGCGGCGCGGCAGGTCAGCGGGCGGACTTGCGGGCCGCGACGGTGGCACCGCGCGCGGTGGTGGCGCGGGTGCTGGTCGGGGTGGCCTTGCGGGGCGCCGCCGTCCGGGCCGGAGCCTTCTTGGCCGCGGCCTTCCGCGCGACGCCCGCGGTGCTGACGGTCGCCTTGCGGGCCGGAGCCTTCTTCGCGGCGGTGCTGCGCGCGGCCGTGGGGCGGGTGGTGGCGGT
Organism: Micromonospora musae; assembly: GCF_003626635.1. Taxonomy (GTDB): domain Bacteria; phylum Actinomycetota; class Actinomycetes; order Mycobacteriales; family Micromonosporaceae; genus Micromonospora; species Micromonospora musae. The sequence goes on from NZ_RAZT01000003.1 coordinate 513,251, forward strand.
AGTCCGCTTGGCCGGGGCCTTCTTCGCGGGAGCCTTCTTGGCGGGGGCCTTCTTCGCGGCGGTCTTCTTCGCCGCGCCCGTGGTCCTCTTCGCGGTGCTCGTGGTCTTCCGGGCGGTGCTCGTGGCGCTCTTGCGGGCCGCGGTCGTGGACTTGCGGGCCGCCGCCGTCGTCTTCTTCGCCGCTGCCGTGGTGGTGCGCTTGGCCGCGCCCGTGGTCTTCTTCGCCGCGCCGGCGGTCTTCTTGGCGGCCGTCGAGGCCTTGGCGGGTGCCTTCTTCGCCGTGCCGGTGGCCTTCCGGGTGGTCGTGGAGGCCTTCGCCGCGGCCTTCTTGGCGGGGGCCTTGGCGGCGGTGGTCTTCTTCGCCGGAGCGCGGCCCGCCCCGCCGGCCGCCTTCTTGGCCGGCGCCTTGGCGGCCGTCGCGGTGGTCCGGCGTGCGGGGGTGGTGCGGCTGGCGGTCGTGTTCCGCTCCGCCGCGGCGGTCTTCTTCGCGGTGGTACGTTTCGCGGCCGGTCGGGTGGCCTTCGGTGTTACGGCCATCTCGGTTCCCTCCTTGGGGACGTGCTCTCGCGTGTCTCCTCGCGGAGCACGGAGTACCTCGACGCGGGCCGTCCCGCGCCGTCTACCTGTCCTCCCCGGCCCAGCGGGCGTCCTCGGCCTCCCACGCTTCGTTACGCTCCTGCACCCGCTGCAGCGCGTTCTCCGCCTCGGTGGCCGAGGTGTACGGGCCGAGAACGTGCCTCGCCGGACACACGTCGGCATCGGTCTCGACCCGGTGGTGTCGAACGCACCAGTAGTAGTGCGTACCAAGTCCGCTGTCGCTCATGAAGCTCACTGTGCACCGCGAACCACCCGGCCGCCAGCGGAACACCACAAGTCACCGACCGTATCCACAGTAGAGACGGATCAGGCGATCCGGGGCAGAATCCGACAAAAAGACTACTCGCGGTGTGGTCCCCCGGCGATCCCGGGCACTCGTCGCCGGGGCGGGCCGGCGCGATCGGCGGGGGTAGGGTCGCCGGGTGGGCGTACCGGACTACATCCTGCGGATGCGTAAGCACATCGGCCACGACCTGCTCTGGCTGCCGAGCGTCAGTGCGGTGGTCCGCAACGACGCCGACGAACTGCTGCTGGGCAAGCGCGCCGATGACGGCCGGTGGTCGGTGGTGAGCGGCATCGTCGAGCCGGGGGAACAACCGGCCTCCGCAGTCGTCCGGGAGGTACGCGAGGAGACCGGCCTGGCCGTCGAGCCGATCCGGCTCACCAGCGTGGTCTCCCACCCGCACACCTATCCGAACGGTGACCGCTGCGAGTACCTGAACCTCGGCTTCGAGTGCCGGCTGCTCGGCGGCACGGCCCGAGTCAACGACGACGAGTCCGAGGCCGTGGAGTGGTTCGCGCCCGACCGGCTGCCGAAGCTCGACGCGCACGCCCGGCTGGTCGTCGCGCAGGCGTTGGCCGGCGCGGAGCAGACCTTCTACCTGCCCGCCGGCACCGACTGGGACGACAACTAGTCCGACGATCGGTGTAGCGCCGACCCGACCTCAATGAAGTCGGGGCATCCCCATGACAGGACACCCCGACATACAAGAAACCGAGTCGATCACCGGTGCAGCCGACGGGTCAGCCGACAACCTTGGCCAGGAAGGCGGCGAGGTGGCTCGTGGTGCGCTCGACCTTCTCGGTCAACGTGATGGACTCGTCGATCCGCCGTCCGGCGTTCCGCTTGCCGCGTAGGTAGAGCGAGCAGGCCAGGTCGGTGCAGATGTACGCCCCGACGGAGTTGCCCTGCCGCCCCTCCCGTCCGGCCTTGCGCGCGGTCATCAGCGATACGCCGTCGCCGGTGTGTGTGGTCAGGCAGAGCGAGCACATGCTGCGCCGCACCCGCCCGGTCTGGGAAGCCACCCGCAGCGCCACGCCGACGAGTTCGCCTGCGGACTCGGCGACCAGGTAGGCCCGCTCCGGGGCCCCGGGATCTCGCCAGCCGAGGAAGTCGAGGTCGGACCACTGGCGCTCGGCCAGGTCGTTCGGCACCGCCAGGCGCGTGACCTCGCCCTTCGTGCAGTTCACGAAGGCGGCGCGGATGGCAGGCTCGGTGAGGGGTGTCATAGGAACTAGCCTAACACCATTAGGCAAACCATTAAGATCTCTAGGTGTAGAGTGCTGCCCATGACGCGTGCGGGACTGACAGCCGAGCGCCTGACCGTGGCGGCGGCGGAGCTGGCCGACGAGATCGGCTACGAGAACGTGACGGTCTCGGCGGTCGCGCGCCGGTTCGGCGTCAAGGACGCGAGCCTCTACTCGCACATCAGGAACGCGCAGGACCTCCGGGTCCGGGTGGCGCTGCTGGCCCTGTCGGAGCTGGCCGACCGGGTCGCCGCCGCGCTCGCCGGCCGCGCCGGCAAGGACGCGCTGGTGGCCTTCGCCAACGCCTACCGGGCGTACGCGAAGGAACATCCGGGCCGGTACGCCGCGATGCAGATCGACCTGGATCCGGAGACGGCGGCGGCGAGCGCCGGCCCCCGGCATGCCGAGATGACGCGGGCGATCCTGCGCGGCTACCAGCTCTCCGAACCCGACCAGACCGACGCCGTACGGATGATGCACAGCACCTTCCACGGGTACGTGAGCCTGGAGCGCTCCGGCGGCTTCCGCCACACCCCGCGTGAGGTGGACGCGTCGTGGGCTAGGTCGCTGGACGCCCTCGACTCCATCCTCAGGAACTGGCCCCCGCAGTGAGCGGCGGTCAGCCGTTGCCGGCCTGACCGCGCCGCCACACCTCACCCTGCACACCGTGCCGTTCGGCGGCGTGCTGCTCCTGGATCGAGGCGGCATCACGGGCGGCGGCCGTGTCCTCGGCCCCGGAGAGTCGCTTGCGGTCCCGCCAGCCGACGAAGACGAACGCCGCGACCAGCAGCACCACGAGTACGACGAGAACCACCACGAGCGTCATCCCATCGACGCTACTACATGTCGTCCAGGCGGCCTGGCGGGCCACGGACGAGTCGACCTTTGCGCTGCCAGGGCGTGGGCGATGCCGGTCTACCCCACACAAGGCCGTCGATATGATCGATCTGTGACCCGAGCGATCCGAGTGACGCCCGCAAGGAAGTTCATTCTCGCGGGCGTCACGCTGATGTGCCTGACCAGCTGTGGTCTGGACTCGGAAGGGCAAGCGACGAAGGCAGCAACCGATGCGGTGCGATCTCGCGCCGCACTCGCTCAGGACACCGCTAGCGCCGTGCTCGCCGATCCGAAGCGCGCAACTCAGACTCCGGAACAACAGCTCACCGCCCTGGCGACAGCTGCCAGCGCCGCCGACCGCCACGGGGTGGTATTCGGGCAGCGAACCGGCCAGGACGGACACCTTGAGGTGGACGTCGCCTATGACGAGGCCGGCCACGGTGGTGGCTATATCGCCGCTGAGGTGCACGTCCGGCTCTGCGTTCGGCTGTCAGGGGTGGCGGACAAGGATCCGCACGTCGACATCGTCGACATCGCCTGCGATCCGGCGTTGGACCAGCGACCGAATCGGCCTGACCAGATCGTCACATTTGCGCCCGTGAATCGGTAGCCACCGCAGGAAGACCCGGAGTGAGCCGGCCTCGGTGGGCAGGTTGCAGCCGTGGTCGAGGCGGCTGACCCTGTTGGGCGACGGACGAGTCGACCTGTACGCCGGATTATGAAGTTCATTAGTGCTCTGAGCAGGCGATTCGTTTGCCAGATACCCGCTCAGGGCGTCGCCAGGGCGTCAGAGAGAATCAGGCCACTCTCAGGCCGTCGGAGGTCGAACGTTGGCGGGGTCAACGTCCCACCGCAGAACGGTTCGGGATGAGTGGTCACTGGTAACCGACACCGGGTAGACGTGACCCGCTGCCCGCTCTCCCCGGTGACGCATCGAATGGTCGCCCTCGCTCCAGCCGATGCCAAGGACGGGGCAGCCGGCAACCTCGACCGAGCCGACGTGCAGCGGATGGTTCTTGGCGGACCGACGAAAGTTGTCGTAGTCGATATGCGGCTCCATGGACAGGCCGACCCACGAATCGAGTGCGACGGCGTCGCCCAGGACCATGCCGCACCGGTCGGCCGGAAGGTCACCGAGCAACCGGCCGGCCCTCTCTCCGCCCAGACGAACCTCAAGCATCGTGATGGCGGCCTCGCCGGAGAACGGGGACGGCTGGCAGGCCGCCAGCACGGAAAGCGGACGGTCTGCGTCGACAGGTACGGCGACCGCCTCGAACAGCCATTCCTGGATGTGGCCACCACCAGTGGCAGCGACCGCCACCGCACGATCGGAAAGCCGCTCGCCAATGCTCGGCCAGATGTAGTCGAGGTGCCCGACCGTCGCGAGGACCAAGACACCGGATGGGGCAGCGACCACACCCAACTCAACAAGTTCCACCCGGACGAGTCTGGCCGTCAGGCACAACGCTGTCACGGGCGCGGTCCCGGAACCTCAGCCGCAGGCCCGAACAGGTTGTCGATCGCATTGCGGGTGCGTTCCTCGCTGGCCGGCATCAGGTGCGTGTAGACCCGGAGCGTGAAGCCAGGGTCGGCGTGCCCGAGGTAGGACGCGAGGGCTTTGATGCTCTCCCCCGCGTCGAGCAGCGACGAGGCGTAGAAGTGCCGTAGCGCGGCATCCCGGCGGCCCGGGTCGGCGTGATGCCGGCCGCCAGCATGGCTGGGCGCCAACTCTTGTCGTCGAAGGTGCGACGGTTGATCGCACCGCGCCGGGTGCTGGTGAACAGCAGTGGCACCGTGACCCGTTCGTCGCTGGCTGGGTTCTCCCACGGCAGAGTGAGCGGCACCGGGGCGAAGTCGTCGACGTGCTGCCGCAGCACCCGGGCGACGGAGTCCGGCAGCGGCACCCGCCGGTCACGGTCGTTCTTGGGCAGACCGAAGACGAGCCGGGAGCGGACAAGCTTCACCTGACGTGAGACGTGGACCCACCCCGCGTCAAGGTCGATGTCGTCGACGCCGAGCCCCAGAATTTCGCCCTGCCGCAGCCCACAGCCGGCGCCCAGATCGACCATCGCGCGGTACCGCCGGGCGAGGCCACCGCGGATTGCCGAAACCTGTTCGTACCGCCAAGGCACCACGCGGCGCTGAACCGGTCGCGGTGGCTTGACCGACTTTGCCGAACACGGGTTCTTGGCGATGCGCTCGTCATCGACCGCCGCGCCGAGGATGGTCCGCAGATGGGCGAAGACCACGGCCCGAGTCGCCGGAGCCAGCTTGCCAACCATGCGCGCGTCCCACTCCCGAATGAGCCCCGGCTTGATCGACGCCAGTTGCCGAGAGCCAAAAAACGGCAGCAGGTGCTTCCGTACCCGGAACTCCGTGCTCTCCCGGGTCGACTCGTCGAAGGAGCGCGTGCTGGCAGCCATTCGCGAGCTGGACGCGGAGCCGGCGGAATGCGTCCTCGTGGGTGACTCCGTCAGCGACATCGAGGCCGCCCATGCCGCCGGAGTCGCCGCCATCGGATACGCCAACAAGCCCGGCAAGCGCGAACGATTCGCCGCCGCCGATGTCGTCATCGACAGCATGGCCGAACTGGTGACCGCCTTCGCCGTCGACGAGCTGTAGCACCACCACTCCGCACACGAGCGCCCCGGGAGATCGTCACCGGGGCGTTTCTCGTGTCGTCGGTCCACCTCGGCGCGAAGTCGCGGTGGAGCCCTTGGAGCTAATCCAGGTCCCCGCGCTTGGCAGCGATCCACGCCTCAACATCTTCTGCAAGCCAGACGTTGCCCATCTGGAGCGTGGCTACGGGCTCAGGGAAGTCGCGCCGGTTGGTGATCTGGTAGACGCGCTGGCGCGAGACGCCACCGAGCAGGGTTCGGATCTCCCCCGAACCCACCAACCGCAGCTTCTTGCCCATGACACTGACGCTAGGCACCTGCCGACTAGGCGTGCGTCAAGTTGATGGAGACCTAGTTCGCGCTGCTACTGGTCGCTTACTCTTTACGCATGACTAGGTTCAAGTGGTTCCAACGCCCCGACCAACCTGTCGACTACGTAGCCGGTGAGCCGACCCCATCGACGTACGGCCGAGAGCCGCAGAGATGGACTGGTCGCGCCGCCGTCCCCGCACCAGAGCCACCCCTGATGACCAAGGCAGGACTCTGGCGCTCCAGGAACGCCGCGACGCGCTTCGACCAGAGGTAGGCCATGTCGATCCCGCAGCAGCGACCAGAGCCCCCGTTCCTCGTCCTGATGGCCGGCAACGTCGTCGACTTCCACAACCGCGCCACCTGCCCTCGGTGCACGCATGATGGATGCCCACGCGTGACAGAGGCCCGAGAGACCCTACGCGCCTGGCGAGACAGGAAGGGCCGACGTGAAGGCCGGTGACGTGCTGCACTTGACCCGCGCAGCCAGCCCGCAGTTCGTACGGCCGATCCTCTTCCGCCTTATCAAGATCCGCTCCGACTTTCACACCTACGACGGCTGGGCATGGCTGGACGGCTACCAGTTAGACAAGAATGGTGACGCAGCATCTCGCAGAGAGTTGTACGTGTTGATGGCGGGCGTGAAGTTGCTGCACCTACCTTCCGCACCACGGCCGAGGGCACTTAGTTCGCTGAACGCCTCATTGGTTTCAAGATCGAGCACCACGGAGCCCGGCGCCTGAGCAGCCGACCAGCAGAACCGTCGCCCCCCACAGCCACTGTGGCCAGCATGCTCTCTTGCCGCTCTTGCGCTCCGACTGGGATCAGAGGCCATCCCACTCCGCCACTCAGACCGGACGTAGCAGCTACACGAACATGACTAACAACCCAAACTGCCATGCTTCAACCCCTTCCCAGTTGCTCAGTGTGAAGGATAGGTTCCGTCAGGTAGCGATCGAGGGGAGGCTGTAATTGGATGCTGAAACCTGGCAAAAAGAGCAGATTAGCCGCGCCTACCTCCACGCGGTCGCGGCGCGGGAAGGCTGCACGCTGGGCGACTGGGCAGTCGACAAAGACGGTGTCGATACGACACTACGTCGACGCGGTCGAATGGTGGATGTCCAACTAAAGTGCACCCAAGAGTTGCGAAGGCTAGGCGACTCGTACGCCTTTGACTTGGACATTAAGACGTACGACAAACTTCGGGAAGCGGACCGGTCAGCTCCTGGATACCTGTTCGTCATGATCGTCCCCAGAGACATCAAAGACTGGATCCACCTGCACGATGACGAATTCTTCCTCTTGAGATGCACAGCCTATTACGCATGCATCCAGGACAGGCCCGCAGTCAATACGTCATCGACAACTGTCATCCACCTCCCATTCGCTAGCCGCCTTGATGGAGACGCGCTTGACCGCATGTTCGAGCATTCGCGTCGACATGCGCTGGGCACACGCGAAGGGATGGCCGCGTGATGGAATCTACCGACGAACTCTCCGCCGTCTCGCTTTCTATTGGCCCGAACGAGATTTCTAGCTACCTCACACGCTCCGGATGGAACGTGTCAACATCGAGCCGGGTAGCGCAGATTTGGACCCCAAGAAACTCGAACAGCAATGAAGACTTAGAACTGCTCGTTCCCCGAATCTCTTCGGCCCCAGACTTCCGGACTCGCCTGAAGATCCTCCTGCAAGACCTTGAAGCCCATGAACGTCGTTCGGGCGATCAAATCCGAGACGAGATGAGCCGGCAGTTCGTAGACGTGACCAACGTTTCCGCCGACCACGAGCTTGATAGCACGGTCTTTCCTCTCGACGCCGGCCACAAGCTATTCTATTCGGCTAAGAAGATGGTGATTGCCGCAGCTTCCGCCACCCTCAAGCGTCGGGGCTATTTCGGTCACGCCGTCCCCAAGCGAGCCAGAGAACAGGCAAGGAACGTTCTAGTGGGACACACCCACCCCGGGTCGTACGTTGTTCCAGTGATTACTAAAGCGCGCGTTCCTGACGCCTCATGGGAGAACGATCGACCACGCCTCGTTGAAGAGGTGGAAGAGCTATCCTTCGACCGACGCATGGTCGTCACACTTGCCAAAGGCTTGACTGTCCTGCACGAACTAGGCGTCGTGAGCGAAAATGAGCCGAGTAACCGTGATGTCTATGACGGAGTTGGAGAGGGTATCTCGTACGAACTATGCGATGGCGTTCTCCGATCGCTACGCGATCCCTCGGTTCAAGACTTTGAGGTTGGGTTTAAGTGGGCGCCTGCCGTAACTCCACCCGGAGGGGTGAAACAGCACTTTGCATTCCCGTCTGAGTCCGTTCCCCGGCTACGGCGGATCGCTCGCGGCCTTCGCAAAGATATTGAAGACCGAGAGCAAGTGATCTACGGATGGGTTGAAGTCCTATCCAGCAAAGCGGAGGATGTTGGCGGATCGGTGCGAGTCCACGCAATAGTTGGCGGCAAGCGGCGAGTGATTCGAATGAACCTTGATCGCGACAATTACGAAAAGGCCGTCGAGAGTCACAAAAGATGCTCGGTCATGGTGCGCGGAAACCTTCATATCGAAGAGGGAAAGCAGCCCGTCATGGATGTTCACTCGTTTGAGCTTGAGCAACGACTGCCTAGCACCTAACCCACACCTTGCGTCACGACAGGAACCATCGCACGAGCCTTGCCCACCGAGATCAGGTGGTGCACGCTTCTGGCCGCGACCAGCGCGCTGAGGTGTCGCAGATCAGTTGCCGGACGCCTGTCGCACATCAGTCGACAGAGGACAAACGTGCCGACAGGCACCTTGCCGAATTGCTCTCTTTTGGATCAAGGCACCGCGCTCCGCGCGGTGCGGGGGCGGCAAGCCCGGCCGGCGGCAAGCCGCCCCGGCCGCCTACGGCGCCGGGGCGGTGAGCCACCGACAGTCGCCGGGACACCGCCCCACAGTCGGGTCTCAGCTCAGCGCGACTTCGTCCGGGAAGCGGTCGTGAAGCGCGGCGACGGCATGCCTCAGGCAGTAATCGAGGCTGTGGCCGTCGACCCTGATCGCCGCACCGTCGAGCCGCTGACCCGAGATCACCACGGTCCAGGGCTTGCGCTCCCGCTCCCCGTCAATCTTGACCAGCCCGACGAGACCCATCTCCCCCAGGTGCTCCAGCAACTCCGGCACGCACTCATCCCACCTCATCCATGAATGGGATCACCGAGGCCGCTACGGAAGCCAGGGGTCGGCCTGGTCGCGTGGTCGGGGCTTCCGGCTGCCGCGCCAGTCCAACCCCGGGACTGGCTTGCCAGCTCCCGCCGCCAGAACGTACCCGGCCCTCCCACGCCGCCCCCGGCCCCGCTCCCACACCCCGAGTGCCGACCCCGACAACGCCCCCATGACGGCGCAGCCGGCGCGGTCCAAGGAAAGATCGACTGAGCCCGCGCTCAGGGCGTCTCCAGGGCGTCAGGGCGTCCTCAGGGCGTCAGATGCCGGCCAAAGCTGACCAAGGACGACCATCGACACACGGGCATAGAACCAGATCAGAAGCCTTGATCGCGGCTCTGAGCTGGTGGGCGACGGACGAGTCGACCTGTACGCCGGATTTTGTGCGCGGCGCGCGCCCGGAGGCTCGCGCCGGCGGCGGCCATCCATCTCGGCCTACCGTCGCCGGCAGGCTCCAGCGGCCTACCCGCAGACATCGGGCGGGCAGCCCTCGAGCGTCTGCGCGGGGTCGTCATCTTGCGGTGACGGCCCTTACTTGGCCTTGCTCCGGGTGGGGTTTACCGAGCCACCCCGGTCACCCGGGGTGCTGGTGGGCTCTTACCCCACCGTTTCACCCTTACCGTCCCCGATGGGGCCGGCGGTCTGTTTTCTGTGGCACTGTCCCGCGGGTCACCCCGGGTTGCCGTTAGCAACCACCCTGCCCTGTGGAGTCCGGACGTTCCTCGGCGGCGGGCTCGAGGCCCGCCGACGCGACCGCCCGGTCGACTCGTCCGTCGCGCTGTTCATCCTAACGACGCCGGGCGGCCGACTATTGCCGGCCCGCCACGGCAAGATCCTGGACGTCAAACCCGGTATGAGACAGATGGGGCAACCGGTCACGGCGACCGGTGCGCTGCCCGCCGCTCGGGCCGGATGGGCGGGGACTAGCCTCGGGGGACCATGGACCTCTCCCACGCCGTGCTGCTGCTCGCCGCCGGCCTCGCCGCGGGCACGGTCAACGCGGTGGCCGGTGGTGGTTCCCTCATCACCTTCCCCGCGATGATCGCGATCGGGCTCCCCCCGGTGCCGGCCAACGTCAGCAACTCGGTGGCGGTCTTTCCTGGGTACGTGGCGAGCGTCGCCGGGAGCCGCATGGACCTTCCGCCCGCGCGCACCCTGGCCACGCTGCCGCCCACCGCCGTGCTCGGCACGATCGCCGGTTCGCTGGTGCTGCTCGCGACCCCGGCGCGCGCCTTCGAGGTGGTCGTGCCGTTCCTGGTGCTCGGCGCGACCGCGGTGCTGGCGTTCCAGGATCCGCTGCGCCGGCTGGTCGGCCACCCGCGCGACCTGACGCCGCGCCGCCGTACCGTCACGGTGCAGAGCATCGTCGCGCTCGGCTCGGTGTACGGCGGCTACTTCGGCGCGGCGCTCGGGGTGATGCTGGTGGCGGGCCTGGCCCTGGTGCTGGACGCCACGCTGGCCCGGGTCAGTGCGATCAAGAATCTGCTCTCCGCGGTGGTGGGGCTGACCACGTTGGTGGTGTTCGCGCTCTTCGGGCCGGTCAACTGGGCGGCCGTGGCGGTGGTCGCGCCGGCCACCCTGGTCGGCGGGTACGTCGGTGCGCGGCTGGTGCGTCGGCTGCCCCCGGTGGTGCTGAAGACCGTGATCGTGCTCTTCGGCTCGGTGATCGGCCTGTTCCTGCTCTGGCGCGCCCTCGGCTGACGCCCACCCGCTCCCGAGGGCGGGACCGGGGCACAAGATCCGGACAGATTCCCTGAAAGTGTTGCCTCAACGCGCTCCGAGGCAGCACTTTCCGTGAAAGTGCTGCCTCGGGGGCGCCGAGGCGCGCCGCCCCGCCGCAAGGGTGGTGCGGCGGGGCGGCGCGGGCGGGGGACGGTGGGTCAGTACGCCTCGCCGACCGGCTCCTCCGGCGCGCCCTCCGCGCCCGCGGCGGCCCGGTTCCAGCGGGACCAGAGCACCCGCTCGCCGTAGCCGGCGGCCATCAGGTGGGCGGTGCCGAGGTAGACCAGCACACCGACGGCGAGCACCGCGAAGCCGACCCAGTACGGCAGGCCGAGCGAGTGCTCGGCGAGCTTGCCCGAGATGATCGGCGCGGGTGCGGCGGCGCCCCAGCGGACCAGGTTGAACGCCCCGGTGGCGACCCGGCGGTCGGCCGAGCCGAGGCCGAGGGCGAGGTCGGTGAGGTTGGCGTTGGCCAGGCCCATGCAGAGTCCGGAGAGGACCAGCACGACCAGGGACTCGGTGGTGCTGGTCGAGGTGGCGAAGAGCACCATGCAGGCGAGCAGCCCGACGATGGCGACGCCGATTGTCTGCACCGCGCCGATCCGGTGGGCGAGTCGATGCCCGATCAGCAGGATGCCGGCGGCCAGGCCGAGGCCCCAGCCGGTGAAGGCCAGCCCGAGCGGTACGACGTCGAGGCCGAGGAAGAGCGGCGTGTAGCCGAGGACCACGAAGAAGACGAAGTTGTACGCCGCGGTGATCAGGCAGAGCGCGATGAACGCGGGCCGCCGGTAGGTGCCGAAGATCTGTCCGACCCGGACGGGAGCCTGCCGGTTGGCGGGCTCGCGCAGCTTGCGGGCGGCCACGGCGAGGGCGAGCACCATGAACACGCCGCAGACGAAGAACGGCAGCCGCCAGCTGATCTTGCCCAGCAGGCCGCCGATCAGGGGGCCGACGGCGAAGCCGAGGCCGAGGGCGGTCTCGAAGAGTCCGACGACCCACTCCCGGTCGACGGCCAGGTTGACCAGTACCACCATGGCTGTGGCGAAGAACATGGCGTTGCCCAGGCCCCAGGCGCCGCGCAGCACGCTCAGCTGGACGATGTTGTCGCTGGCCGACGCGAGGATGGCGGCTATCCCGACGACGGAGACACCGGCGATCAGCACCGGTTTGAAGCCGAAGCGGCCGCTGGCCAGGGTGGCCGGGATCATGCCCACCGCCATGACCGCGATGTACGCGGTGAAGAGCAGTTCGACCTGCCAGGCGGTGACCCCGATCGCCTCCCCGATGGCCGGCAGGATCGGGTCCACCACGGCGATGCCGGCGATCGCGAGGAAGGCCACCAGCGTGGTGGCGTAGATGGCACTGCGGTTCGGTTCGGCGCGCCGATCCACTCCGCCTCCCAGATAGCTGTATCTTACAGGTAATTATCCTGTATCATACAGCTATGAATGCGGACCTCTCCACGGGCGCCGACGACGACGAGGTCACCCTCGGCCGGATCGAGACCGAGGTGGCGATGCTGATGCGGCTCGGCGAGGCCACCCGGCGGCGCACCGGTGCGGAGCACCGGGTGCTCGACCGCGCGGCGTACGTCATCCTGCGGCACCTCGCCGACGCCGGGCAGCAGAACGTCTCCGCACTCGCCGCCCGACTCAACCTGGACGGCTCGACGGTGACCCGGCAGGTCTCGGCCATGCAGCGCGACGGCCTGATCGTCCGCGAACCCGACCCGCGTGACGGGCGGGGCATGGTGGTCTCCCCCACCCCCGCCGGCCTGCAACGGATGGCGGCGGTGCAGGCGGCCCGCACCCGGCTCTACGGCGACATCCTGGCCGGCTGGGCACCGGAGGATCGGGACACCCTCGCCGACATGCTGCACCGGCTCAACGAGGCCCTGGAACACCGCCCCCACCGCTGAGCCAGCGCGGCCCGCCGGGCGCGCTGGCCCTCACCGGTGAGCCGGGACCGCCGAGGCCCGAGCCGCGACGTGGAGGGGCCTCGGTCGACGCCGGGCGTCGACCGAGGGCCCCTCCACTCATGCGACCGGTTCGGGGGCGGCGTCCGCGCCGGCGCGGTCACCGGGGGTGACCCGCGGATCGCCCTCGTCGGCGAAGTAGTCGTCCCGCGCCGTGCCGTCGACGCCCTCGGCCACCTTGGCGGCCCGCAGCGCCAGCGTCACCACCGCCGCGACCAGCAGGTTGGCCAGCACGGCGACGATTCCGACGTAGATGGTCTTCTGGGTGTCGAAGCCGAACTTCTCCAGCGGGAACGCCGAGCCGGCGAAGTGCTTCCGGGTCGGGCTGGAGATCTGGTAGAGCATCCACATGCCGAGGCCCATGCCGGCCACCCAGCCCGCGACCAGGCCGCCCCGGTGGAACCAGCGGGTGTAGATGCCCAGCGCCACCGCCGGCAGCGTCTGCAGGATGATCACGCCGCCGATGAGCTGGAGATCGATGGAGAACTGCGGGTCGAGGAAGACGATGCAGGCCACCGCGCCGATCTTGACCACCAGCGAGGTGATCTTCGAGACGTTCGCCTCCTGCGCCGCGGTAGCGTCCCGCCGCAGGTACTCCTTGTAGATGTTGCGGGTGAAGAGGTTCGCCGCCGCGATCGACATGATCGCCGCCGGCACCAGCGCGCCGATGCCGATGGCCGCGTACGCGATGCCGGTGAACCAGCTCGGGAACTGCTGGTCGAAGAGGAGCGGCACGACCGTATTGCTGTCCACCGTGCCCTCCGACGCCCCGGGCAGCGGCGTCACGTCGGCCGCGATGGCCATGTAGCCGAGCAGCGCGATCAGACCGAGCAGCAGGCTGTACGCGGGCAACGCGGACATGTTCCGCTTGATGACGTCCCGGTTCCGGCTCGCCAGCACGCCGGTGAGGCTGTGCGGGTAGAGGAAGAGCGCGAGCGCCGAACCGAACGCCAACGTCACGTACTGGAGCTGGTTGTTGGCGTTGAGCAGCACGCCGTCACCGGGAGCGGGTGACGCGTCGAACTTCGCGTCCGCGGCGGCGAAGATGTCGCCCCAGCCGCCGAGCTTGTACGGCAGGTAGATGATCGCGACCAGGATCACGATGTAGATCAGTGAGTCCTTGACGAACGCGATCAGCGCCGGCGCGCGCAGCCCCGACTGGTAGGTGTAGGCGGCGAGGATGGCGAACGCCACGATGATCGGCAGGTGCCGGGCGAGGGTGCTCTCCCCCGTCACGCCCATGGCCTTGAGCACCGCCTCGATGCCGACCAGCTGCAACGCGATGTACGGCATGGTGGCCACGATGCCGGTGATCGCGATGACCAGCGCCAGCACCGGCGAGTCGAACCGGCTGCGGACGAAGTCGGCCGGGGTGACGAAGCCGTGCCGGTGCGAGACCGACCAGAGGCGGGCCAGCACCAGGAAGACCAACGGGTAGATCACGATGGTGTACGGCACCGCGAAGAAGCCCATCGCGCCGGCCCCGAAGACCAGCGCCGGCACCGCGACGAAGGTGTACGCGGTGTAGAGGTCACCGCCGACGAGGAACCAGGTGATCCAGCCGCCGAAGTTCCGCCCGCCCAGCCCCCACTCGTCGAGGTGGGCCATGTCCTTCGGCGCCCGCCACCGGGCGGCCACGAAGCCCATGCCGCTGACCAGCAGGAAGAGCAGGGAGAAGATGATGATCTCGGTGAGGTGGTCGCGCCACATCAGCGATCACCCCGCTTCTTGGTGAGCTGGTAGACCACGGTGGTGGTGGTCACGCCGAGGATGATGTAGGCGAGTTGCAGCCAGTAGAAGCGGGGGAAGCCGAAGAGGCGCGGCGAGTCCCCGTTGAAGAACGCCGGGACCAGCGGCACCACGATCGGGATGAAGAGCAACCAGTTCCAGGGGCTTTTGTCCTTCGCCCTGGTCGACGCCGTCGGCGGCGCCTCCGGGTCCGGTGCAGCCATGTGACAGACCTCCGGGAAGTCGTAGCACGCGTTGTAACGGCCGGAGGCTACGACCGTGTGACTGCCGTCACGCGACCCGTCCGGGAGGTGCTGCGCCGAACGGCGGGCGGGCTGCGCCGAACGGCGCACGGGGGCGGACCATCGCCGCACCGGCGTCCCCGGTGGACGCTCGCGCCGACCCGGACGGGCCCGGGCGCCCTTCGGCACCCGGGCCCGCCCCAGGGCTCAGCGGATGGCGGTCACTGCCGCGCCGCCCAGAGCAGGGCGCGACCGAGCTGCGCCTGCAGACCCTTCGGGTGCAGGCGGAACGTCGGGTCGGTGCCGAAGAGCACCACGCCGTTGCCCCCGGCGGAGACCCCGCGGACGATGCTGGCCCGGTCGGCCGCCGCCGACTGGCCGCCGGCCCCCTCGGTCGCCCACCAGCCGGAGAGCAGCGGGTCCGCGGCGTACGACTGCTCGACGGTCACCCCGGCACCCAGGCCGGTGAACCAGACCGGTTGGCTGATGAAGGAGTGCTCGGCCGCGCCGGAGCTGACCGGACCACCGGCGTTGACCACGTTGGCCACCCCGCTCGCCAGGCTCGGGCCGGCCGTCGCGGTCACCGTGAGCAGACCGGCGGCGTTGCTGAAGCCCGCCCCGGGCGTACCCACACCGACGACACCGCCGCCGCGGGCCAGGAAGGCGTCGAGCGCGGCCCGGTTCTCCGGCGTCAGGTTCGCCAGGTTGACGCTGCCGGCGACCACGAGCACGTCGACGTCCGCGGTGAGGGTGGTGCCGAGCGTGCTCGCGGTCAGCGCACGGGCCGGGAAGCCGAGCTCGGCCAGCGTGTCCCGCTCCTCGACGGTGCCGAGATAGCCGACCACGACCTCGTCGAGCCGGATCCCCCGCCAGTGCTTCGGCGCCCGCTCGAAGGTCACGCCGTGCGCCCGGACCTCGGCGCCGGCCAGCCTCCGGTTCCCCGGCGTGCCGGGTACGACCACCGACCCGTCGGCGAGCCGGTGCACCGCGACCCCCTTACCCAGCAGCGAGTTGACCACGAGCAGGTCGGCCGCGTCGCGCAGGTCGAGGCGCAGGTCCCCGTTGCCGGGCGCCAGATACCCCTCGGCCACCCCGTCGTACGTCCGCTCCAGGCGCACGTCGGGCAGCTCGTCCCAGAGGGTGTCCACGGTGGCGCCCCAGGTCAGCCCCTGGCTCCAGGCGGCCGGGCCGGCGTAGAGGTCGTCCACCCGGTCGGTGATGTCGGCGCCCGGCTCCAGCAGCGAGTTGACCAGGCCGCGCTTGGGCTGGTGCAGGTCGATGACGTACGAGCCCGCCTCGTAGCGCCGGCCCTCCGCGGTGAACGACTTCTTCGCCCGCCACACCCGGCCACCGCTGCCGATCAGCAGGTCGACGAGGCGGGCGGCGGCCGGTTCGGAGCGCTGCCCGGCGCCGCCGGGAATGACGTACGCGCGGGGGAAGGTGGTGCGGTAGTCGTCCTCCGGACCCCACCCCGGCACGTACCCGTCCGGGAGTTCCCGCAGCGGTTCACCCGCCCAGCCACGCCGGTAGACCTCGGCCTGGTCGTGCAGCACCTGCGCCCGGTGCTCCTGGATGTACCGCAGCGACGTGCGGATCGCCACCTCGTGGACGTCGGTGTTGATGCCCGAGCGGCGGACCCGCTCGGCGGGCGTGAGGTCGCTGCCGCGCGGGTTCAGCGGCGCCTCGATCGTGTAGGGGATGCTGCTCTGCAACATCGCGAACGACGGCACGTAGATCGGCGGGAAGTCGTCCCACACCCCCGGCTCGTCGTCGCGGAACGGGATGCGGGCCCGCTGGGTCTCGGCGTACCCGAGCTCACGCAGACCCTGCTCGATCGCGAGGGCGTTCGGCAGGCCGTGCTTGATGTACAGGTCGTACTCGTTGTTCACGTTGTGCGGCGGGGTGCTGGGGTGCAGCAGCGTCGGGTTGACGTAGCCGTGCAGGTCGAGGGTGATGATCGGCTTGGTGTCCACGATCAGCTCGCGGATCAGGTTCGTCTCCGGCTGCGACACGATCGTCAGGTCGCGGTTCAGGTCGTACCCGGCGGCGTTGGGCCGGGTGCCGGCCACCCGGCCGTCCGGATTGGAGGTGATGTTGAAGACCAGCCGGTTGCGCTCCAGCAGCCGGGTCGTCTCGGCGCTGGTGTCGGTCGCCAACTGCTCGATCACCCGCAGCGCCGCGTCGGTGCCCTCCCACTCGTTGCCGTGGATGTTGGCGTTGACGAAGAGCGGGGTCTTGTAGCCGGCCAGCAGCGCCCGGTCCCGCTGGGCTCGGCTCGGCTCGTCCTCGATGCGACGCTTCCAGAGCTCCTGCTGCCGGGCCTCGGCGCGGCTCTCCGGCGCGGTCACCGTGACCGCGTACAGGTCGTAGCCGCCGGCGGAGCGCCCGGCGACCCGGGCGGAGACCCGGCGGCTGGCGGCCTGGAGGGCGTTGAGCTTCGGCGCGATGTCGTCGTAGGGGATGACGCCGATCGGGATGGAGGCGTCCGCCGGGTTGTCGGGCCAGACCCGCAGGACGTTCTGCTGGGGATAGCCCCGGATGTCGGAGAGGTCGGGGGCGGCCGGTGGCACCGTCGGCAGCGCCGACGCGGTGGCCGGGGCGGTCAACGCCGCCGTCGAGAGGACCGCGCTGGCCACCGCGGTGGCGGCGAGTCGGGGTACGAGTCTACGAACCGACAAGGACAGGTCTCCTGTCGTGCGGAGGGGGGTGCGCGCAGGCGGACGCACCGCAGGGCCGGAGACCTGCGGAGTCGGGATATCGCCAGCAGCGTGCGAGGAAGGGTGGAACCCGGCGTCAGAGGGAGCGTCGACAGGCAGCGCTGGCGACGCGCAGGAGGTCGATGTGACCCCGCTTCGTCAGGTGAACGCTTCGCACGTAACAGATCTTCGATGTCTCACGCCGCGCTGTCAACAGGTGCACGGAACGTGCACTGTGGCGCGGAACACCACCGGCCGCGTTCAGGCGATCGCGCTCAGGTGGGCGGTCTCGTTGACCAGCCGGACCGCCACCCCGCCGTCCGGCCACAGGTCCACCACCGAGACGCCGGCCGCGTCGAGGTAGAGCCGGTGCAGGAAGGCGTCACCGGCCGCGAGGGCGTCGCGCAGCACCAGCTTGATCGGCGAGACGTGCGAGACCACCACCACGGTCTCCCGGGGGTACGCCGCGCAGAGCGCCGCCACCGCCCGGCCGGCCCGCTCGGCGACCTGGACGAAGGACTCCCCGTCCGGCGGCGCGACGGCGGTCGAGGCGAGCCAGGCGTCCAGCTCCCCCGGCCAACCCGCGCGCACCTCGGCGAAGGTCCGCCCCTCCCAGGCGCCGAAGTCGCACTCGATGAGGTCGTCCTCGCGGCGCACCGGCACGCCGCCGAGCGCCTCGGAGATCGCCGCCGCCGTCGAAGTACACCGGGACAGGGGTGAGCTGACCACGGCCACCGCGCCCGGTGCCAGCGCGGCCACCCGGGCCGCCGTGGCCCGGATCTGCTCGCCCCCCCGGGCGGAGAGCGCGACGTCGCCGCGACCGGAGTAGCGGCCCTGCTCGGTGTACTCGGTCTCGCCGTGCCGCACCAGCACCAGCCGGGTCGCCGTGAGGCTGGGCCGGGGCTCCCAGGAGGCGGGCGCGGTGCTCGCGTCGCCGCCGGTGACCCGCGCGTCGGCGGCGCTGGCGGCGACCTCACCCGCCCGGTCCCGCAGCGCCGGATCGGGGCCCGCCACCTCGCGCGGCGGCTCGACGATCCGGGGTGGCTCGACGGCCGCGCGGGCCGGTACGCCGGCGGCGGCGGCGTCCATCGCCGCGTTCGCCAGCGCGTCGGCGTGCCGATTACGTTCCCGCGGCACCCAGCTGAACCGGACCGCGGCGAACCGGGCCACCAGCTCGGCGGCCTGCGCGGCGAGCGGGCGGAGGCCGACGTTCTTGATCTGCCAGCGACCGGACATCTGCTCGACCACGAGCTTCGAGTCCATCCGGGCGTCGACCTCGGTGGCGCCCAGCTCGGCGGCGGCCTCCAAGCCGGCGATCAGACCGCGGTACTCGGCCACGTTGTTGGTGGCCACCCCGATCGACTCGGACCGCTCGGCGAGCACCTCACCGGTCTGCGGATCGCGGACCACCGCGCCGTAACCGGCCGGGCCGGGGTTGCCCCGGGACCCGCCGTCCGCCTCGATCAGCACCACCCGTCCGGTCATCGCCGTTACAGACCCGACTCGTTGGTACGCACCATGATCCGGCGGCACTCCTCGCAGCGGACCACGTCGTCCGGGGCCGACTTGCGGATGCGCGCCAGGTCCGCGCCGGAGAGCTCCAGCCGGCAGCCGCCGCAGCGCCCGGCGGTGAGCAGCGCGGCGCCGAGGCCGGTCTCCTCGCGGATGCGCTCGTAGAGGGTGACCAGGTCCGACGGGAGGTCGTCGGCGAGCGGCTGGCGGGCACCGCGCTTGAACTCCTCCTCCTTGGCGATCTCGGCGAGGCTCTCGTCGCGGCGCTGCTCGGTGGCCGAGCGCTTGTCCCGGGACCCGGCCAGCCGCTGCTCCACCCCGTCGAGGGCGCCCTGGGCGGTCTCCCGCTGCTCCATCAGCTCGAGCTCGGAGTCCTCCAGGTCGCTCTGGCGCCGGTTCAACGACACCAGCTCGTGCTGCAGCGCCTCCAGCTCCCGGGCCGGGCCGCTGCCGGCGGCGAGCCGCGCCTCGTCCTTCTCCTTGCGGGCCCGGACCTGCTCGACGTCCTTCTCCACCCGGGCGATGTCCCGGTCCAGGTCGTCGACGGCCACCTGGGCGCGTACCCGCTCGTCCTCCAGCGCGGACAGCTCCCGGGCGAGCGCCTCCAGCTCGGCCCGCTCCGGCAGCGCACGGCGGCGGTGGGCGAGCTGGGCGAGGGCGGTGTCGATCGCCTGGAGGTCGAGCAGGCGGCGTTGGACCTTCGGGTCAGCCTTCACGGTCGGGGCTCCTTGTCGTCCACGGCGGGGGTGGAAGCATGCACGGTCCAGGGGTCGGTGTCCAGGTCGGACACCAGCGTCTCGACGCCCGTCGTCTCCCGCAGGAGTGCCGCCAGGTCGTCGAGCCAGGGTCGCTCGGTCGCCCAGTGGGCGGCGTCGAGCAGCGCGGCCCCGTCGGCGGCGAGGTGTTCGCCGGCCGGGTGGTGTCGCAGGTCGGCGGTGAGCAGGGCGTCCGCCCCGGCTGCGGTCGCGTCGCCGAGGAAGGCGTCGCCGGAGCCACCGCTGACCGCGAGCGTACGCACCGTCCGGCCCGGGTCGCCAGCCGCGCGTACCCCCCAGGATGTGGCGGGGAGCACCGCGGCGGCGTGCCGGGTCAGCTCGGCGAGCGTCATCGGGCTGGGCAGCTCACCCACCCGGCCGAATCCCCGACCCGGCCCGTACGCGGGCGAGCCGGGCGCGGCCGGGCGGAGCGGACGCAGACCGGTGAGCCCGAACCGGGCGGCGAGGGCGTCGGAGACCCCGGGGGCGGCCACGTCGGCGTTCGTGTGCGCCACGTAGAGCGCCACCCCGGCCCGGATCAGCTGGTGGACGATCCGCCCCTTGTACGTCGTCGGCGCGACCGACGAGACTCCGCGCAGCAGCAGCGGATGGTGGGCGACGATCATGTCGACGGCGGCGTCGAGCGCCTCGGCGACCGTCTCGGGGACCACGTCCACCACGCAGAGCACCCGACGAACGGGGGCGGACGGCTCACCGAGCACCAGGCCGACCCGGTCCCACTCCTCGGCCCAGACCGGCGGGTAGCGCCGCTCCAGCTCGGCGACCACGTCGGTCACCGTCGGCCCTGCTCCGGTTGTGCTCACGGCGCGCCAGCTTACCGGCGCGGGCCGTGCCCGACCGCCTCCCCCGCCGAACGAGCTGCGCAGCGCCACCCGACCGGCGGGTCAGACCACCGGGCAGAGCCGGTCGCGGAGCGCGGTGAGCCCGACCTCCCACGGGAAGGCGTGCAGGTGCCGCTCCCCGGTGCCCGGCGCGTGCAGCGGGAAGACGTCGTCGCCGAAACGCACGGTCACGCCCCACTCGTCCAGCCGGGCGAGACCGGCCCGGAACGCCGGGTGGGCGGCCATCGCCGCGTTGGTGAACGGTACGGCCACGATCGGCTTGCCGAGCCCCTGCGCCTCCACCAGCAGCCCCAGCGCGAGGGTGTCGGTGATCCCGGCCGCCCACTTGTTGACCGTGTTGACCGTCGCCGGGCAGACGATCATCGCGTCGGCGGGCGGCAGCAGGTCCGGATCGCTGGGTTGCTTGTAGTGGGAACGGACCGGATGTCCGGTCTGGCGGGCCAGGGCGGGCCGGTCGACGAACTTCGCGCCGTCCGGTGTGGTGATCACACAGACGTCCCAGCCGTCCTGTTGGGCCAGGCTCACCAGCCGGCCGACGTTGCGGGCGAGCGGCGAACCGCAGGCGATGACGTAAAGCACCTCACGGCGCTCGTTGACGAGTTGCGGGCCGGCCATCAGGCCGACTCCGCGCTCATACTCCTACTCCCATGTGCTCAGCCAACTCCGCAATCGGAGAAGGCGGCGCACCACGTGTGCGACGGAGGATGTCGGACATCACCTCGTGCGCGATCGGCCGGCAGCGGATCTCCGACGGCGCGAGCCGGTCGCCGCGCAGCAGCATCTCCCCGGCGTTGGCGACGTCGCCCATCTGGGCGTAGCCGCGGGCGATGTCGAGCAGGTGGTGCGCCCGCCGCTCGGGCAGCAGCGCGTTGAACGGCGGCTCCTTGATGCGCAGCTGGTGCACCTCCACGGCCCGGCCCCCGTCGCCCAGCTCGACGGCGGCGGCCGCCCGGTGCAGCTCGAGGTTGGTCGGGCCGAACGACGTCCAGTAGTGGTTCTGGTCGCTGCCGAGCAGGACGGCCGCCTCCTCGGCACCGCTGATCAGGTCGCCGACGGTGGCCGAGTCACCGATCCGGGCGGCCGCCATCGCACCCTGGAGCAGGAGCAGGCCGTAGACGCTGAGCCGTTCCGGGGAGGCGTCGTTGGCGCCGCCCGGCGCGAGCCGGTTGGCGATGGTGACGTTGAGCTCCAGCGCCGGCCGGGGGCGGCCCATGGCGACCAGGGCGTTGCAGACCCGGGTGGTGGCGATGCCGGCCAGCAGCTGGTCGTCGGCCCGTTGGGCGACCGCCATCGACCGGTCCGCGGCGAGCCAGGCCAGGTCGCACTCGCCGAGCTTGCGCAGCACCGAGGAGGCGATCTGGTAGACCTGCCCGAGCAGGTGGGCCGCCTCGCGGCCGTCGTCGCCGCTGCAGCCGGCGTCCGCCGCCTGGGCGTCGCGCAGCAGCTTCGGCAGCGCGCGGGTGAGCATCCCGTAGCGGCCGTACTGGTAGGTGAGCCAGGCGTGGTTGACGGCCTTGCGCATGTCGGCCAGCGGTGGCGGGTACGGCGCGGCGTCGAAGTAGGCGCTCATCGAGTCGTACCGTTCGAGGGCCGCCCGGATCTCCTCGACCTCGACCTGGTCGATGCAGTTGAGCGCGTCGGTACGCCGCTCCGGGTCCTTGCCCAGCAGCAGCTGCACGTCGACCTGGAGGATGTCGGCGATCTCGTAGAGGACGGAGAACTTGTCGAGCCGGCGGACGCCGCGTTCGACCTTGTCCACCCAGCTCTTCGACTTGCCCAACCGGTCGGCGAAGACCTGCTGGGACATCTTGCGCCGTCCTCGCCAGTAGGCCACCCGACGACCTATGGGTAGGTCCTCCATCTCCGATCCCTCCCCTGTACGGCGTGGTCGCCGCGTGGTGCCGGGCGGCGGAGGCGCGGGGGGCGTTCCGCCTTCTTCAGGTTTTCCCTGGTCGCACAGCCAGTGCGTCAGCCGTACAGCCAGTCCTCGTAGTTTTCGTGCAAGTTGCATCAGCCGTTCGTCAGCTAAACGATCGCGGGTTACGACAGTGACGGCGCTCGACGTAACAAGCGAAGCCCGTCGGGCCCGACGAGAGGAGTGGCACAGATGTGGGGGAACGTCGGCCCGCGGGTCGCGCAACTGTCGCCTCTGGAACGGGTCCGGCTGCGCCGGGTCGCGGTGCGCTACGCCCTGCACGGCTGGGAGGTGACGCCCGGGGCGTGCCTGGCCCGTAGCCGCTTCGTCTGCGGACGCGCCGGCTGCCCCACGGTCGGCTGCCACCCCGCCCTGGAGAACTGGGAGCACGCGGCGAGCGCCGACCCGGCCCGGGTGGCGACCTGGTGGCGTACCCGGCCGCACGGCGTCCTGCTGCCCACCGGCCGCGCGTTCGACGTCCTCGAGGTCCCCGCCCACCTCGGTCGGCTGGTGCTGGACGCGCTCCAGACCCACCCGGCCGGCACGGGCGTCCGCGGGCCGGTGCTGGTCACCCCGACCGGACGCTGGATGTTCCTGGTACGCCCGGGCGACCCGCTCCGGCCCGAGCTCGAGCACTGCTTCCACGTGGTGCGGCACGGGCCCGGATCGTGGATCCCGGCGCCCCCCACCCGGCTGCCGGAGGGCGCCGTACGCTGGGCCGTCGCACCCGAGCAGGCCCGCTGGCAGCTGCCCGACTCCTACCTCGTGCAGAACACCCTGATCGACGCCCTCCGGGCGACCGGCATCACGCTCACCTCCGACCTGATCCCCGGTCACCTGCCCCTGCCCCGACGCGGCATGTGATCCGCCGGTCCAGCTCGGACGGCTCAGCCGGGCGGGCCTGCGGCCGACGTGGGCCCGCGACGCCGCCGGCTCGGGTACGACGACGGCAGCGTCGTCGGAGCACCCGGCCTCGTTGAGCACGGTGACGGCGCGGACCCGCGCCGGGAGCGGGGGGAATGATGTCCACCGACAACACCGCGCCGCAGACCGGCGGCAGCGAGCCGCCGAACCGCAGCCGCCCGCGACGTCGCTGGGCCGGCACCCGACCGGCGGGCTCCCGTCCCGGTCGTCCCCGGCCGATGGGCTCCCGCCCCGCCGGCACCCACCGCCCGATCCGCTGACCCGACCCTCCGTCCGCTCCGCCGCCCGCCCCGCCGGGGTCACCTCGCTCCGGCCGCGGTACCCCGGCGTCGCACCGCCACCGCGCACCGACTTCGCGCACCGCCACGCGCACCGACTTCGTCGGATCGGCGAAGTGGCACGCGCGCCGGGCAGCTTCAGCTCCACTCTGGAGTCCGCGACCTCCGGCACGCCCCTCCCCCGAGGTCGCGGACTCCGTTCGCCCGGCTATCCGGGCAGCCCGACAGTCGTGTCGATCAGCTGAGCGCGCCACCGCCGCGGTGTGTGAGTACGACCCGGCGGTATCAGCGCGGATACCACCGCGTCGGCCCACCCAGCCCGGCCCGCCGGGCCCCGCCTGTTGCTGCCGGATCATCCGTATCCGCCCCTGCCGGGCGGGCTGCCGCGAGCGCCCGGAAGGTCGCGGGAAGTCACCGCTCGCGCAGCCCGCCCTCGCTGGTGCTTCCGGCACCTCTTGTCGGCCCCGACCCCCGCCCCGGCACGCCCCTGCGGCGTGCGGCGAGGCGGAGGCACCGAGGGTGTGGCACGGCCGGGCGGGGCGCGTAACACGGCAGCGCGGCCGGCCCGGGCCGGGGGCAAAAGGACCGGCAGCGGGCGGCGTGAGCCGTCGCCGCAGCGGGTATGCCGCCGAACCGCTGAACCGTGAGGGGAAGGCACCGCCATGCTCAGCAAAGAGGATCAGCGCAGGTTCGAACAGATCACCCGGCAGCTCCGCGAGAGCGACCCGGCGTTCTTCGCCCGGCTCGACAACCGGGCACGCGGTCGCCGTGGTCGCTACCTGCTGCTGTTGACCATCGTGCTGTGGGCCGCGCTGCCGGCGATGACCGTACTGGCCGGGCGGATGGCCGGCGCCATCTGCGCAGTGGTACTGGTGGCCAACGCGGTGCTCATGTGGCGCTTCCGCCGCCGCTGGCTATGACCGTCCGCGCCGGCCGGCCCCGGGTTCCGTACGAGACGGGACCCCGAGCCGGCCGGCGTGGACGTCGACGCAAGTCACCCACCTCCGACAACGTCCACCCCGGTCAGCCACCGAAGGCGCGATAGGCCCGTCGGAGACGCTCCAGCAGGCCCGGTCCGCCGATGGCGGGCGCCGGCGGACCCAGCTGCCGCAGCAGCAGGTCCGGTCCGGTGGCGAGGGTCGGCGGCCGGTCGGGGAGCGGCACCGGCGGCGACCAGAACCGGTCGACCGCCTCGGCCAGCGGCGACAGCGGCAGGGTGGCCAGCGCCCGCGCGGCCCCGGCCGGCGGGGCGTCCACAGGCTCCACGTCGACCGCGTCGGGCGCGTCGTTCGCCACGGACGGGATCGGCGCCGGCGCGCCGGTGGTGGACGCCCGCAGCGCCCGGAGCCGGTCGAGCAGCTCGGTGCGGCCCCGGCCACGCCAGTGCAGCAGCTCGAACGGGTCCGCGTCGAAGGCCTCGGCGAGCAGGTAGAAGGTGGCCGCCAGGTGCTTGCACGGCACCGCGAAGTCCGGGCAGTTGCAGCGCTGCTCCAACTCGTCGATCCCGGCCGGGAAGAGCGGCGCGCCCACCGTGGTGAAGAGCTCCTCCAGCTCGGACGGCAGGTCGCCGGCGAGCAGCCGGGCGCTGAAGAACGCCTGGGCGGCCAGCTCCCCCTCCACCCGGTCCCAGAGCTCGGCCGGGAACGCCGCAAGTCCGATGTGGACGTCGTACGGGCGGGGTCGGGAGCCCTGCACCGCGGCGCGCACCACCCCGGGGGCGATCTCCAGGCGGACGACCTGACCGGCCCGCGCGTACGACCGGCCGCGGGTGAGCCGGGTGCCGAGGGCGAAGGACTCCAACACCTCCAGGAACCGGCGCGACCACCAGGACTGGCCGATCGCGCCCCGGGTGCTGCGCGCCCGCAGACCACCCTCCACCCGCCGGGGGCGGCCGTAGTCGGCGAAGCGTGAACTGCTCTCGCTCACTCCACCACCGCCCCGGCCTCCAGCGCGAACAACTCGCGCAGCTGCGTCGTCGACAGCTCGGTGACCCACTGCTCGCCGGTGCCGACCACCCGGGCCGCGAGGTTGCGCTTGTCGGCGATCAGGGCGGCGACCTTCTCCTCGACCGTGCCGGCGCAGACGAACTTGCGTACCTGCACCCGACGCCGTTGGCCGATCCGGAACGCCCGGTCGGTGGCCTGGTCCTCGACCGCCGGATTCCACCAGCGGTCGACGTGCACGACGTGGTTCGCCGCGGTCAGCGTGAGGCCGGTGCCGCCCGCCTTCAGCGACAGCACGAAGATCGGCGGGCCGTCCGGGGACTGGAACCGGGTGACCATGGCGTCCCGGTCCGCCTTGCCGACGCCGCCGTGCAGGAACAGCACCTCCCGGCCGAAGCGGGCGGAGAGGTGGCCGCGCAGCATGCCGCCGAACTCGGCGTACTGGGTGAAGAGCAGCGCCTTCTCCCCCGCTGCGAGCACCTCGTCGAGGATCTCCTCCAGCCGGGCCAGCTTGCCGGAGCGGCCGTCCAGCGGCGAGCCGTCGCGCAGCAGCTGGGCGGGGTGGTTGCAGATCTGCTTGAGCCGGGTCATGGTGGCCAGCACCAGACCGCGTCGCTCGATGCCCTCACTGGACTCGATCTTGGCGAGCATGTCGTCGACCACCGCCCGGTAGAGCGAGGCCTGCTCGGCCGTCAGGTTGCAGACCACCTCCATCTCCAACTTCTCCGGCAGGTCGGAGATGATCGACGAGTCGGTCTTGAGCCGGCGCAGCACGAATGGGCCGGTGATCCGGCGCAGCCGCTCGGCGGCCTCGGCGTCGCCGTGGCGCTCGATCGGCTCGGCGTACCGCTTCTTGAACGTGGCCGCCGGCCCGAGCAGCCCGGGGTTCACGAACTGCATGATCGACCAGAGGTCGGCGAGGCGGTTCTCCACCGGCGTACCGGTGACGGCCACCCGTTGCCGGGCCGGCAGCGCGCGGACCGCCTCGGCCTGCCGGGTGGCCGCGTTCTTGATGGCCTGCGCCTCGTCCACCACCACCCGGTGCCAGTCGATGCCGGCGAGCGCCACCGCGTCGCGGGCCGCCACCGAGTACGTGGTCAGCACGAGGTCCGCGCGCTGCACGGCCTCGGTGAACTCCGCCCCCCGCGCCCGCTCGGCACCGTGATGCACGTGTACGCGCAGGTCCGGCGCGAACCGGGCGGCCTCCCGCTGCCAGTTGCCGACCAGCGACATCGGGCAGACGAGCAGGGTCGGCCCCGCCGACGGCGGGTCCCCGGCGAGCAGCGCGAGCAGCTGCACCGTCTTGCCCAACCCCATGTCGTCGGCGAGCACGCCGCCCAGGCCGAGCGACTGGAGGAAGGCCAGCCAGGCCAGGCCACGGCGCTGGTACGGGCGCAGCACGCCGCGGAACGACGCGGGTGGGTCCAGCGGGGTGAGCCGCCGCTCCACGGAGCCGGCGAGCAGGTCGCCCAGCGCCCCGTCGGCGGTCACCTCCAGCACCGGCAACGCCGCCTCGTCGTCGCCGGCGGTGAGGCCGAGGCGCAGCAGGTCCGCGATGGTCAGTTCGCCGGAGGAGCGGAGCAGGCGCAGCCCGGCGGCGAGCCGTTTCGGATCCAGCTCGACCCAGCGGCCCCGCAGCCGGACCAGCGGGGTCTTCAGCGACGCCAGCGACGCCAGCTCCTCGGCGCTGAGCGGCTGGTCGCCGAGGGCCACCTCCCACCGGTAGTCGACCAGGGCGTCCAGCCCGACGCCGCCGCCGGTGGTGGCGACCGTGCCCGGGGCGGCGCGGCCACGGGCGCGCAGGCGGGCGCCGAGCCGGGCCGAGGGGCGCCGCCACCAGGAGGGCAGCAGCACGCCGAACCCGGCGGCGTGCAGCACCGGGGCGCCCTCCCGCAGGAACCGGTGCGCGCCCTCGACGTCCAGCTCCAGCAGCTCCGGCGCGGCCGTCCGCAGCGCCTCGTCCAGCTCGGGCCAGAGCCGGCTGGCCCGGCCCAGCTCGGCCAGGAGGGTCTCCTGCGCGTTGCCGGTCCGGCCGGCGAGGGCGGTCACCGCCGCCGGATCTCGCCAGACCTGCCCGGCGTCGACGTGCAGGCTCGGCTCGTCCGCGGCCTGGAGCCCGAACTCCAGCCGCCACCGGCCCTCGGCGACGGCGCCGGGGCCGACCAGGTCGGCGGCCTCCGCACCGGGGACGGTCACCAGCACCGGCTCGGTGATCTCCTCGGGGGGCGGCTCGACCAGCCGGAAGCTGGCCCGCACCCGGCCGCCCGCCGCGTCCCGCTGCCACGCGTCCAGCTCGGTCCGGAGGGCGGCCAGCGCGGCCGGGTCGGCGGTGAACTCCCGCTGCGGGCCGGCGAGCGCGGCCAGCCAGGCGGGCAGTGGGCCGCCGGGCCGCATCCCGCGCGCCAGCGCGGTCTCCGCGAGCACGGCGCGGGCGGCGGCGTCGGCGAGCGCGTCCAGGGCGTTGGTGAGCAGGTCACCGGGGGCACGGTCGGGTTCGGCGGCGCGGGCGGCCGGGGGCAGGGCGAGCGCGAGGGAGCGTGCCCAGCCGGCGTCGACGCCGGTGAGCAGCGGTCGCCACACCGCCCGCGCCGGGTGCCCGTCGGCCACGCCGGGCAGGACCCGGCCGCGGGCCACCAGGTCGACGGCGAAGTGGGCCAGCTCGGCGAGGTGGCGCAGGGTCGCCCCGGGCGCCACCGGCAGCTCGTCCAGGGCGCGCAGCAGGGGCAGCGCGGCGTCCGTGGCGTACCGCAGGACGGGGACCCGCCAGCCGGTGAGGGTGACCCGCCCGCGCGGCGGGTCCCCGACGGCGGGCCGGACCAGCTCCGGCGATTCGAGGGGTACGCCGCCCCGGGCCGGCAGGGTGAGCAGCGCCGAGCCGAGCCCGGTCGGCTCGGCGACCTCGGCGAGCGCGGCGGCGAGCGCCGGATGGTCGGCGGCGAACGGGTGGGGGCGTTCCCGGGGCGGCCGGCCCGGGCGCCGCGGCGCCTCGGCCGGCAGCGCGCTCTCCTCGCCCCAGACGGCGAGCACCGGCTCGCCGGGCGCGCCGGGCAGCCACAACCCGTGGATGACCAGCACGTGCTCCCCCTCGTCGACGCCCGGGCCCAGGATAGGCGGCCCGGGTCGGCGCGGCGTCGCCACCGGGCCGGGGCCGCCGCGCTCGGCGGCCTCGGGGAGCGGCGCACGGGGTCACAACGTGCCGGTACGCCCGTCGGTGAGTTCCCGGAGGATGTCCGCCTGCCCGGCGTGGCGGGCGGTCTCCTCGATCATGTGGACGAGGATCCAGCGCAGCGAGACCTCGCCGAGCTGGGGGTGCGGCACCACGTGGTCGAGGTCGAAGCGGGCGGCGACCTCCCGGGAGCGGGCGCACGCCTGCTCGTAGCCGGCGGCGAGGTGCTCCACCGTGTCATCGGGGGCGAGGACGAAGCTGGTCACGGCGTCCTCCTCGCTGGTCAGGTAGACGTCGCCGGGCCCCGGCGCGAGCAGGCACGGGAACCAGTTGCGTTCGACCAGCGCGAGGTGTCTGAGCAGGCCGGCGAGGGTCGTCGCGGACGGCACCAGCCGGCGCGCCGCGTCGGCGTCGGAGAGACCGCGCACCTTGCGCAGGACCACGCTGCGGTGGAAGTCGAGGAACGATTCGAGCACCGCCCGCTCGTCGCCCGTGCGGGCGAGCACCGGACCGAGTGTGGGATCGATCGAGATCTCCGTCATCTCCGCACCCTAGGGCAACCGCCCACCCGCCGCCCGCTATCCGCTGCGCGGCCCGGTCCGGGAGGGCAGGATGGGCCCATGGCCGCAACGGTAGAGATTCCCCTCGTGGACGGCCCGGCCGGCGGGCAGCGCGTGACCGTCGAGCTGGACAGCAACGGCCGTCCGCCGCTGACCCATCACCACCTCGGCCCGGGCGGGCTCGCCGCCGCGGAGATCTACGAGCTGGAGTCCACCGGCGACGAGGCCCGCGACTGGCGCTACTGCTGGCGGGGCCCGGCCGCCTGAGCTCTCCGCTCAGGCGCGGGTGAGGGTGTGGGCCCGCAGGCTGTCGAGCACGGCCCGGGTGACCTGCGAGGTGCCCCTGGCCTCGTCGCAGACCTGCGCGACCCGGCGGGCGGTGGCCTCCGCGCGTCGCTCCCGCTCGTCCCAGAGCCGGTCGACCTCGGCGAGCAGCGGACCCTCCACCTCCCGCTCCACGCCGCGCAGCGCCGGCACGCCGAGTCGCTGGGCCAGGTCGAAGACCTTTCCGGCGTACGGCAGCGGGAGGAACGGCGTACCCACCATCGCCGCGAAGATCAGGAAGTGCAGCCGCATACCGACGGCCAGGTCGAAGTGGCGCATCAGGCCGAGCACCTGCTGAGGCGAGTACTTGCCGTGCAGGATCCGGCCCCGCTCGGCGGCGATCATGTGCGAGAGCACCCCGTGTGAGTGCCGGATGTCGTCGCGCTCCATGGGGACGAAGAGGACGTACGCGTCGATCCGGTGCACCAGGAAGTCACCGATCTGGGCCAGCAGGCGGTGGTAGCCGTCCACGTCCAGCCGTTCGGCGGCCCGCCCCGGCTCCCGTACGCTCATCCCCACCAGCCGTCGGCCGGCCGGCACCCCCTCCTCCCGCAGCAGCTCGGCGGGGAAGTCCTCGGGTTCGAGCAGGAACGCCGGGTCGGCGGTGACCGTGATCGGGTTGACCAGCCCGGCCTCCTCCAGCACCATCCGGGACTCCTGGTCACGGACGGTCACCTGGGTCGCGCCGGCCAGGGTCTCCCGGACCATGCCGGTGTCCACTCCGTCGCTCAACGGCCCGACCCCCACCGCGTACGTGATCAGTGGCAGGCCGCGCTCCTGGGCGACCCGGACCACCCGCAGGTAGCGACGGGCCTCCTTGTCGTAGAGGATGCCGCCGCCGCCGAGGATCAGCAGGTCGAGCTGGGCCAGCACCAACGCCGAGTCGGTGCGGCTGACCCCTTCCCAGGGCACCGCCTCGACATCCGGATGGGCCACCCGGGTGTGTTCCGGGTTCCGGGAGAAGACGATGATCCGGGCATTCGGCTCCTGCTCGCGCAAATCGGCCAGAAGGCCGGTGAGGATCGCCTCGTCACCGAGGTTCCGACCGCCGTACGAGCCGAGCACACCGATGGTCAGTCCGGCGCCATGCCTCATCCGTCGCTCCTCCCCGGGTGCGTCGGCGCGGCTTTCCCGTTGGGCCGGTGAACACTCCTGTGCCCCAGCTCAGCCCGGAACGGCTACGCCGCGCCCGGGTCGAGCCGCTTCGCCATCTGCTGGGCGGTGACGTGGAAGCCGAGGCTCTCGTAGAGGCCGATGGCGACCGAGTTCGTCCCGAAGACGTTCAACCCCAGCTCGGTCACCCCGAGTGCGGCGAGTTCGGCCTCGATGAGCTGGATCATCCGCCGTGCGTACCCGCGTCCCCGCTGCTCCGGATCCACCTCGATGTTGTGGATCCAGGCTCGCCCCGACCCGGCCAGCGCGTCGGACGCCCCGGCCGCGCCGGGCAGGGTCACCCAGATCCAGCCGACCTGCACGTCGCCGACCCGGGCGACGCGCAGCAGCACCTTCTCGGTCGCCGCACCGGCGGGCAGCAGGCTCCCGGTCTGCACGACCGCCCGGTCCAGCGCCTCGGCCGCCGGCACCGCGCGGTGCCGGGTCAGCTCCTCGGCGTACGACCGGTGCAGCGCCCCGAGCCGTGGCGCGAGCTCCTCGTCGGTCATCGGGGCGAGGGTCAGCGTCATGCGGTGGGAGTCCTTCCTGGGTGGGCCCGACCGGGCCGCGGGGCGACCCCGGCGACCAGGCGGGCGACGAACGCGGAGACCACCTCGTCGGCGTCGAAGCCGGCGTCGACGGAGGTGGTCAGCAGGTCGAGCAGCAGCCCGTCCATCGCGTAGTGCAGCAGAGCCACCTCGAACGCGCCACCCGGCAGCCCGGCGGCCACGTGGAAGGCCACGTCGTCGCGGTAGCCGCGGCGCAGCGTGTCGCCGAGGATCCGGGCCAGGTCGGGACGGCGGACCGCCTCCAGCCGCAGCTCGAAGAGCGCCCGGGTGAGCTCCGGCTGTCGGGTGGTGCGCTCGACGACGTAGCGGACGTAGTCGGTGAAGAGCTCCAGCGACGGCTCCCGGGCGGCGAGCGCGGCGAGCACCTCGTCGTCCGGGGTGAACCGCTCCATGATCCGCTCGCCGAGCGCGCCGAGCAGGGCGTCGCGGGAGCGGAAGTAGTTGGAGGCGGTGCCGACGGGCACCCCTGCCTCGGCGTCCACCGCGCGGTGCGTCAGCCCCCGCGCACCGGTGGCGGCCAGCACCCGCAGGCCCGCGTCCGCCAGGGCCGCCCGTCGTTCGATGTTCCGTGCCACGGAGAAGACCCTAGCAAAACCACGACACCTGTTGTACTTTGATCCACGACAACCGTAGTGATTGCAGGGAGTTCCCGCTTGCGCAAGCTCGTGTACTACGTCGCCGCCACCCTCGACGGCTTCATCGCCGCACCCGACGGGTCGTACGACTTCTTCCCCCTCGTGCCCGAGCCCGACGTGCTCGACCACATGCTGGCCAACTACCCCCAGACGCTGCCGACCTTCGCGCACGCGCAGTTCGGCATCGACCACCCCGAGGGCCGGTTCGACGCCGTGGTGATGGGCCGGGGCACCTACGACCCGGGGCTCGCGGCGGGCATCACCAGCCCCTACGCCCACCTCCAGCAGTACGTCTTCTCCCGCTCGCTGCCGCCCGCCGCCGAGCCGGAAGTGGAGATCGTCGCCGACGACCCGGTCGCCTTCGTCCGCGCGCTCAAGACGCGCGACGGCAAGGACATCTGGCTGGCCGGCGGCGGGCAGCTCGCCGGCCAGCTCCTGCCCGAGATCGACGAGCTGATCCTCAAGATCAACCCGGTCGTGGTCGGCAGCGGCATCCCGCTCGTCAGCCGGGACTTCGATCCACGCCGCTTCACGCTCGCCGAGACGCGACCGTTCGACAGTGGAGTGGTGATCCTGCGCTACACCCGGTCGGAGGACGGCCGGGGTAGCGACGGCTGACGATGATGGCGAGGTGAGAATCGCGCACGTCAGCGACAGCCACCTCGCCAACGTCGAGGGTGTGGCCACCTCGGTGGGCGCCACGGTGGCGCTGCTGCGGGCCGCCGGGCACCAGGTCGCCCTCTACTCGCCCGGGCCGCTGTCGCGCCGCCGCCCGGGCGAGCTGCCCTCGCTGCCGGTGCCGACCCGGCCGTACCGGCTGGCGCTGCCCCGGCTCCCCGACGCGCCGGTGGAGCTGCTGCACGTGCACACCACCGGCCCGGTCGGCATCGCCGGGCTTCGCTACGCGGCCGCCCGATCCCTGCCCGTCGTCTTCACCTGGCACACCGACCTGATCGCATACGCCCCGCACTACCCGGAGGTGCCACTCGGGGCCGCGTACGCGGGGCTGCGCCTCGGCCTGCCCTGGCGCGCCCGGGCGCTGCGGGAGCTGGCCCGGCCCGGCCCGGGGCGGGACGCGCGCCTGACCGAACTCGGCCGGTGCCTGCTCGCACAGATGAGCCTGCTGCTCGCCCCCTCCGCCAAGACCGCCGAGGCGATGGCGCCGATCGCCGGCCGGACCCCGATCGTGGTGCTGCCGACACCGGTCCCCGCCCCGACTCCCGACGACGACGACCGGCGACGGCTCCGGGCCGAACTCGGCATCCCGCCCGACGCCCCGGTGCTGCTCGCGGTGGGGCGGGCGTCGCCGGAGAAGGATCCCGAGCTGCTGCTCGCCGCGTTCGCCCAGGTACGCCGCGCGCTGCCCACGGCCCGGCTGGTGCTGCTCGGCGTACGCCGCAACCGGGTCGCGGTGCGCCGGGCGGCCCGCCGGCTCGCCGTCGACGACGCGGCGCACCTGCTCGACCCGGTGCCCCGGACGCGGGTCGGCGGGTACTACCGGGCGGCCGACGTGCTCGCCTTCACGTCCACGACCGACACCCAGGGGCTGGTGCTCGGCGAGGCCGAGGCGCACGGGCTCCCGGTGGCCATGGTGGACGCGGAGCTCGCCACCCGGCCGGGCACCGGCACCCGCCGGCCGTGCACCGCCGGCACACCCGCCGAGTTCGGAGCGTTGCTCCGGCGGCTGCTCACCGACGAGGCCCTCCGCGAACGGGTGACCGCCGAGGGCCGCGCCGCGGTCGAGGCGTGGAGCGGTGCCCGCTACCTGGCCGAGCTGACCCGGCTCTACACCACGCTCCGCCACCCCTCCCCCACGCGCCGCCCAGCCGGATGACGGCCGGCCGGGTCCTGCGGGCGAGCACCGTCGTGGTGCTCCTGGTCGGGCTGGCGCTCGCCCTCGTGGCGGCCCGCGACGAGCCGCTGGAGCTGCTCTGGTACTTCACCATCCAGGTGGATCTCGCCTACCTCGCCGTGCTGCGGCTCGGGCGGGCCGACCGGCTGCGGACCGCGCTCACCGTCTACCTCGTCGTCACCGGCCTGGTCTTCGTGCTGGTGCTCGCCAACCCGTGGAGCGGCTACAGCATGATGGCGACCGCCGACGCCCGAGGCGCCGTCTCGGACGCGGGCAACCTGCTGCTGCACGTGGTGGCGCCACCGCTGGCGGCCGCCGATTGGCTCAGCCACCGGCCCCGGCCCGCGCCGCCCCGGAGGTACCCGGTGACGCTGCTCGCCTACCCGCTCGCCTGGCTCACGGCGATCCTGGTCCGCGGGGCCGGCTCCGACCAGGCGGAGGAGCGATACCTCTACCCGTTCCTCGACGTGCCCCGCTTCGGCTACCCGACGGTCGTCGTCAACGCGCTGGCCTTCGCGACGCTCTTACTGCTGCTGGGCCTCACCGCCGCCCGGCTCTCCCACCCCGCACCGGCCGCCCGACTGCCCTGACCCCTCGGCCGATCCGGAGCGGCCCGGTCACCGACCGGCGTCGGCGACGTCGCGGGCGGTCGTCGTGCCGGCGCGAGTGGGCCGATGGCGGGGATCGGACCTGGTGGTGGGCGGGGAACGCGCCGTCCGATCGCCGCCAGACCGGGGCCCGCGCCGAGCCGAGGATCGATGCATGACGAAAACGTTGGAGGGCAAGGTCGCCCTGGTCACCGGCGGCGCGCGAGGCATCGGGGCGGGGATCGCGCTGCGCCTCGCCCAGGACGGCGCGGACGTGGCGCTGACCTACCGGCAGAGCGCGGAACAGGCCGCGACGGTGGTGAAGGAGATCCAGTCACTGGGCCGGCGGGCGCTGGCCGTCCAGGCCGACAGCGCCGACCCGGCGGCGATCCAGGGCGCGGTCGACCGGACGGCGATCGTGCTGGGCAGGTTGGACATCCTGGTGAACAACGCGGCGGTCTTCCTGGTCGGCGCGGTCGACGAACTGGGCGCCGACGAGGTGGAGCAGACCATCGCCGTGAACGTCCGCGGTTCGTACGTGGCCGCCCGGGCCGCGGCTCGGCACCTCGGCGAGGGCGGACGGATCATCAGCATCGGCAGCAACGTGGGCGAACGAGCGGTCTTCCCCGGGCTCGCGCTCTACTCGATGAGCAAGACCGCCCTGGCCGGGCTGACCCGGGGCCTGGCCCGGGAGCTGGGACCGCGCGGGATCACGGTCAACCTGGTCAACCCGGGGCCGACCGACACCGACAGCAACCCGGCCGACGGCCCGAACGCCGCGACGATCGCCGGCTTCACCGCGCTGGGCCGCTACGCCCGGCCCGCCGACATCGCGGCCACCGTCGCCCACCTGGCCGCGCCCGAGGCCGGGTACGTGACCGGCGCGGTGGTCAACGTGGACGGCGGCTTCACCAGTTGATCGGGGGGCCGGGCGCGGCGGGAACGAACTGTCGCGCCCGGCCTCGCGGGCCGCCCTCGCGGGCCGTGTGCCCCGGTCGGACGGAGGCGTGGTGCGGGAACGAGAGGATGGCCGGACGCGGGGCCGGGTGCACCGAACCGCACGCCCGGCCGGTCACCGGCGAGGCGGCCGACCTGTCATCATCGACGGGTGGGCTCGGTCGCCGGGAAGCTGACGCGAGTGGTCGGCGCGGTGACCCTCGGGTTCGGTGTGGCGCTGACCGTCGCGCCGCGGCCCAGCGCCCGGGCACTCGGCCTGAACGTCGGTGCCGTTCCGGTAAGGGCGATCGGCCTGGCCGACCTGGTCATCGCCGGCGGGCTCCTCCGCGCCGGACCACGCTGGCCGTGGATGGCCTCGCGGGCGGCGCTGAACGCCGTGCTGGTCGCCGCGTACGCGGCCGAAGCCAGGAGATCCCGCCGCCGGGTCGGTGCCCGTGCCGGGGTCGCCGCGATGTCCGTCCTGACCGTCGTGGACGCCGGCCTGACCGTCGCGCTGGCGAAGCGGCGCGACCCGGAACCGGCGGAAAACCCCCTTCCCTCCTGAGTCGACGGTTCGGCACCGGGCGGCCTTGTGGCCGCCGATGCGCGGCCCTAGCGTGTCAGCGCGAGGTTCCGTGGCTGTCCCTGGGAAGGCAGGTTCATGACGAGCGAGGCACGACTGGGACGGGGCGCCGGCAGGCCCGTGCGGGCGACCTGGTGGGTGCTGGGCGGGCTCGTCGTGGTCCTCGCCGCGGTGGGCGCCGGCCTCCTCTGGCGTCAGCCGCTCCTGATCGTCACGGTCGGCGTCGGCGTACTGCTGCCGGTGCTCGTCGGGATCCTCCGGCGTCGCCGGGTGGCGCTGACGGTGACCGTCCTGCTCGTCGGCCTGACCGGCGCGATCGCGGCGGTCGCGGTGCGCCTCGGCACCACCTCGGACGAGGGGCCCGGTCTGGGCGCGGCGCCCATGAAGATCGAGACCGTGGCGTACCGCGCCGAGGCCGTGCTGGACGGCGACACGCTCCGGCTCGACGAGGAGATCAGCGGCAAGGAGCTGGGCGTCGACGCCACCTGGGTCGCCGAGTTCGGCTGGCGACTCGACCGGACGGTCGACGGCGTCTCCGTCTACCGGCGCGGCCGGGATCTCCCGTTCCGCGCGGCGTCCCCAGCGTTCTCCGAGGTCGACCTGCCGATCACGCTCGGCCGCCGGCCCGACGGGGTGCGGCTGATGCCCGGCGAGGGGTCGCTCACCACGATCAGCGCGCCGAAGGGCGCGCTCGGGGTGATCGCGCCGGCACCGCAGGGGCTCGTGGACGCGCCGCGCCGCCAGGAGGTCGCCACCGTAGCGCTCGACGCCGAGAGCGAAACGGTGCTCGTCACCGTACGGGCCCCCTGGCTGCGCAACCCGCTCGGTCGAAACCTCGACGACTTCTTCTCCTGGGGGCCGGCCGCCTGGCTCGTCGGCGCCGCCACGACCGTGCTCTCGACGATCGTGGTCACCCGTCTGACTGGGGGCGTCGAGCGGCTGCTCGGCGGGGTGCTGGGCCGGCTGCGCCCGCAGGGGGCGGCACCACCCTCCGTTCCCGTGCCGGCGCAGACCTCCACCGTCCCGTCCCGCCGTCCACCACGGGCCGGCGTCGCGGGGCTGGTCCGCCGACGCCGGACCCGCCGCTAGGGCGCGTGTCGAAGTCCTCGGTCGAGCCGAGGCGGAGTCCAGGCGGCGGTCCGGCAAGGCGGGGATTCGTTCGGATACCGGTGTCGTATCCGGACGAAGCGCCGACGCCGCCGGTCGTCGTCTGGGCCCGCCGCAGGCCGGCCAGGGACTTCGACACACGCCCTGGGCGACGTACCCTCGCCCGGTGGGAGGAGGCACGATGAGCACCAGCACCACCGGGATCGCCATCGCCGCGATGGACGACCGGCACGCCGACGCCGTGCTCGCCATCTACCGGCTCGGCATCGCCACCGGCGACGCCACCTTCGAGACCGAGCCACCCGCCTGGGACCACTTCACCGCCACCCGGCTACCCGGGCACCGGTGGGTCGCCGTCGACCCGACCGGCCGGGTCCTCGGCTGGGTGGCCTGCTCGCCCGTCTCCGAGCGGTGCGTCTACGCCGGCGTCGTCGAGCACTCCGTCTACGTACACCCCGACGCCCACGGTCGAGGCGTCGGCCGTGCCCTGCTGGAAGCGCTGATCGCCTCCACCGAGCGGGCCGGGATCTGGACCATCCAGTCCGGGGTCTTTCCGGAGAACACCGCCAGCCTCGCGCTCCACGCGGCCTGCGGCTTCCGCACCGTCGGCATCCGCCGACGCATCGGCCGCCAGCACGGCGTCTGGCGCGACGTGACGCTCATCGAGCGCCGCAGTCCCGTCGTCGGCTGATCGCGGGCCGGTCAGCGATCCCGCGTCGTCGAGGATCCCGGTCAGCCGGGCCCGGCACTCGCGTACGAACGCCGGGTAGCTGTCCCAGTAGTAGGAGACCCCGCTGACCGCGACGGCGACGGCCCAGGCCCGGGCGCGCAGCCAGGTCACCTCGTCGAGGCGGGTGCTCTCCCAGTAGGCCGCTCTCGCCTCGGCGGGGAGGTCCCACACGGTGGCGTGCTCGGCATCGGGGTGGCCGACCGAGAGACCGCCGAAGTCGATGATCGCGTGGAGCCGGCCCTCGTGCGCCAGGAGATTGGCGGGCCGCAGGTCCCCGTGCAACCACTCCGGCCGGCCGGTCGGCTCGGGCAGGCGCAGCGCGTCCCGCCACATTCGTTCCAGCGCCGCGACGTCGAGCTCGAGGCCGCTGATGCCCCGGCAGTCCGCGAAGCTCCGGGTGACCCAGCCGTCGCACGGCTCCAGCGCGCCGCCGCGGTACCAGCTGAGATCACCCTCGCGGGTCGCGCCCATCAGGTCGGTGGAGTGCAGGCTCCGCACGGCCGCCGCCAGGTCCCGACCGAAGGTCGACCAGTCGGTGACGCACCCCGGCCCGAGGACCTCGCCGTCGATCCAGCGGTACACGGCCCAGGCGACCGGGAAGGCGGCGGCCGGCTCGCCGGCGTGGACCGGCTCCGGGACCCGGCAGGGAAGGTGCGGCGCCAGCCGGGGAAGCCAGGTCCGCTCCTTGCGCAGCGCGTTCGCCTTCTCCGGGGTACGCGGCAGCCGTACGAGCAGCTCGTCACCGAGCCGGTACATGGTGTTGTCGGTTCCCGCCCCGGCGAACACGACGGGCAGGTCGGCCCACTCCGGCCGTTGCTCCTTCAGCAGTGACCGGACGACGTCCTCGTCGACCCGGATCTCGTTCTCATGCAACATCACCCGACAGCTTCCCGGCCGGGCGCGGGCGATGCCAGTGGTTATCCGGCTCCGGGTGGACGGGCCGGCACGTCCGGGCGTCGCCGACTACTCGCCGACCGGGCCGCCCGCCAGCTCCGTCACGATGTCCAGGTGCCCGAGATGGCGGGCGTACTCCTGCAGGAGGTGGAAGAGCACCCGCTCCAACGGTGGTGGCTCGGCGCCCGCCCAACGTTCGCTCGGCGCTCCGCGTACGTCGAGTCCGGTGCCCGTCACGACCGCGCGGGTGTGCGCGCCCTGGGCACGCAGCGCGGCCAGCAACTGCTCGCGGCTCTCCTCCGGCGCGACGTACCACCGGTCCGCACGCCGGTCGCCCCACGGGTCGCCGACGTCGCGCCCCTGGAAACCCCATTCGATCCAGCGCAGCTCCACGTAGCGCAGATGCTTTGCCAGTTCCAGCGGCGTCCAACCGGAGGGCAGCGTGCTGCGGCGCATCTCCGCCTCCGGCAGCGCGGAGAGCTTCGCGACCACGCTCTCCCGGAAGTAGTCGAGGTAGCGCAGGAACACCTCGGCACGTCCGGCGGCCGGCACGGTGGGTTCGGGGAACTCGACGGTCACTTGGCCATTATCGGTTGATCACGGCCGACCCGCCCGTCGGCGGTGCGGCGCGACAGGAATAATTCCGCGGCATGCGGGGGCGGATCGGCGCGGCCGGACGGTGGTACGTGAAACGTCGGCTGCTCGTCCGCTGGGCGCTCGCCGTGCTGGTCGTCGGCGCGGTGCTGGTGGGCGGCGCAACGGCGGCGAGCGTGGCGTGGATCCGCGGCGGCGCGGAGGGTCACCTCTACGACGAGTCCGGGGTGCCGGATGCGCCGGTCGCCCTGGTGCTGGGCACCAAGGTGGACGCGAACGGCAGCCCGTCACCGTTCCTCGCCGCCCGGCTGGATCTCGCCCGGAGGCTCTTCGAGGCCGGGAAGGTACGGGCGGTGCTGGTCTCCGGCGACAACATGAACGCCGACTACGACGAGCCCGGCGCGATGCGGCGCTGGCTCGTCGACCGGGGCGTGCCGGCCCGGAAGGTGGTGCTGGACCGGGCCGGTTTCGACACGTACGACTCGTGCGCGCGAGCGAAGCGGATCTTCGGGGTGGAGCGCGTCACGGTGGTGACCCAGTCGTTCCATCTGCCCCGAGCCGTGGCGTTGTGCCGGCGCCTCGGCATCGACGCCAACGGCGTGGGCGACGAGAGCGCCAGGGGGCAGCACGCCGGGCGCTGGCGCGTCAGCTCCACCCGCGAGTACGGGGCGTGCGTGAAGGCGGCGCTGGACCTGCTCTCCGGCCGGGACCCGGACCGCCTCGGCCCGCGTGATCCGGGCGTCGACGACGCGCTGCGCGACGACTGACGGCCTTCGGCGCCGGGATCGGGTCCGGTCAGGCGGCCTCGCCGACCTCGTACGGGTGGACGTCGTCCGGGTCGTACGGCTCGGCGGCCAACTCGACGGCCTGGGCGGGCCCGTCGGCGTAGTAGACGTGGGCGCAGCGGGGCAGGACGGTGACGAGGTCGCCGGCCTCCAGGGTCGCCTGGCCGCGCTCGCCGGACTCCAGGTCCTCGTATACGGCCCGGAGCCGCCCGCTGATCACGTAGAGGATCTCGATCTTGCGCTCGTGGTAGTGGTTCCCGCGTGGCCTCCCGGTCTCGGGCAGGAACTCCAGATAGGCGAGGTACCGGTAGGTCCCGCCGTTGACGATCCGGGCGAACTCGCCCGCCGGCGACTGGAGCCGCCCGCCCTCGTCGGGGAGGGGCGGCGCGGTCACCGTGAGCCGCCGAACCTGCACCTTGTTCACACGATCATGCTAGGCACCGGGGGTGCACGGACCGTGAACGACCGGGGTGGCCGTCGTGCGCCTCCACGGAAGAGGGACTGGGCGTGTGCCGGTCGGCAGAGCGGGAAGGCCGTTCGGATGACCGACCCATCGGAGCGGGCCCGACGCGCACTTCGCCGCATCCACGAGGCTGCCGTGCGGCACCGGGACCTCGAGCTGCACCGGGCGGCCGAGGAGATCGCCCGGTCGGCCCAGGCGAGGGAGCTCGATCCGGGGCCCGTCGAGTCGTACCGCCCCTGCCCGGTCTGCGGCGCCGAGCCGGGACAGCTCTGCATCAACATCCCCGGCCGCCCCGTGGCACCTGGGGAGATGCACCCGGAGCGGACGAAGGAGGGGCCGTAGGGAGTCTGGGCTCCACCCCAGTCCCCATCCCGCACAGCCGCGGCTGTGTGACCCTGTTCACTGCAGAAGACGTTATGCGGCGGTGTCTGCCGTTTTGGCATCCCTCTTTTATGGCGTGACTCCCACCCGGAATCAGCCTTTCCACCTGGCTCAACCCGAAAAGACCGCGGGGAACCCCCTTGCGCAATGGTCAAGAAACGTTGACCATTGCTCGCATGCCTGCCGATGAGCTTCCCGAGACGTTTCACGTCACCACGCACGAGCAGCTACGTGCCGTCTCCAACCTCACCCGTCACCGGATCATGGCCGTGCTCCGCTTCGAGCCCGCAACGATCACCCAGATCGCCGAGCGGGTGGGCCTCGCGAAGGGGAGTTCCAGCTATCACGTGCGGCTACTGGAGCGGGCCGGCCTGGTGAAGGTGGTACGGACGCGGAAGGTGCGCGGTGTCACCGAGCGGTACTACGCGATGGCCGCGCGGTCGATCGTGCTGCCGGATCCGGGGGAGGGCGGGCCGGATGTGCTGATGCGCCATGCGGTGGCGGACCTGGAGGCGTCGCCGGTGGAGGGGCGGCACGTACGGATGGCGCATCTGCGGCTCACCGAGGAGCAGTTCGCCGAGCTGGGAGCGCGGCTGCAGGCACTGGCGGACGAGTACCGGGAGCTGTCGAATCCGTCGCTGCCGGACGCCTCACTCGTCTTCGCACTCTTCCACCCGGCGCGGGGCCAGCAGGCCGAAGGGGAGGCCAAATGACCTCAGACGCGAGGAAGCTGCCAACCGGGTTCGGGCGGCTGTGGACCGCACAGACGGTGTCCTCGCTCGGCGACGGGGTGATGCACGCTGCCCTGCCGCTGCTCGCGTTGACGGTGACGCGGGATCCGATGGCGCTCGCCGTCGTCGCGGCCGCCGGGACGCTGCCCTGGCTGCTCTTCGGCGTGCTCGGCGGCGCGCTGGTGGACCGCTGGGACCGCCGACGCACGATGTGGATCGCGGACACCGCGCGTGCGGCGCTGCTCGCGATACCGGCGACCGCCGCCGCGCTCGACGTGCTGAGCGTTCCGCTGCTCGCGGCCGTCGCCTTCCTGCTCGGCCTCGGCGGGCTCTTCTTCGACACGGCCGCCACCGCGTATCTGCCGGATCTGCTCCGCCGCGATCCCGCACTCCTGGAGCGCGCCAACTCCCGCCTGCGCGGCGCCCAGACCGCGATGTCCGGCTTCGCGGGGCCGCCTGCGGGCAGTGCGCTGCTCGCGCTCGGGCGGGCGGTTCCGCTGCTCGCCGACGCGCTGTCGTTCGCGCTCTCCGCCCTGCTCGTACGGTCGCTGCCCGCCATGTCCCGACCCGTGCCTGAGGTCCGAGAGTCGCTGCTTCGGCAGGCCCGCGCCGGTGCCTCGTACGTCTTCCGGGACCGGTTGCTGCTCGGGCTCGCGCTGCGCCCGGCGGTCGGGAACGTCGCCTTCCTCGCCGTGGAGACCGTCCTCGCCCTCTTCGCGCACGACCGCCTCGGCATCGACACCTACGGCTTCGGCCTGCTCCTCACGGCGGAGGCCACCGGCGGTCTGCTCGGGGCGGGCATCGCCACCTTCCTCGGCCGGCGACTCGGCACCGGCACCGCACTGACCTGCACGGCCGCAGTCGAGGGCCTTGCCATCCTGGGGCTTGCCGCCGCCCCGAATCCGTACGTGGCCGGGCTCGCGCTCGCCGTCTGCGGAGCGGGCATGGGCGCCACGATGGTGCTCGCACCCTCCCTGCGGCAGGCGATCGTCCCGGCCCACCTGATGGGTCGGGTCGCCTCCACCTCCCGGATGCTCGCCATGTGCGCCGCCCCGTTCGGCGCCTTCCTCGGCGGCTGGCTGGCCACCACCTACGACGTGCGCACCCCGCTCTACGCCGCCGCCGGCCTCCTCCTCGCCATGACCGCCGTCACGGCGACCATGACCAGCAACCGCCGGGTCGAGGCGGCGCTACGTGATTCTTCCGACCGTCAGCGTTCGGCAGAGAACAGCCGCCCCGCCCGGGTCGCCGACGCGGCCGTCTCTGCCTGATCGGCACCACCCGCCAGCTCCGAAGTCACGACTGCCGGAAAGGCATCAGATGCTCTACTCGACCGCACGCGTCGTCACCGACCGCCCCCACCGCTACATCAAGCAACTGGTCTCACACATGGGGCGCAAGGTGCCCACCGAACTCGACGAGGATCGCGGGTCCATCACGTTCAGCCTCGGCAGCTGCCTGCTCGTGGCCTCGACCGCCCACTTCGACATGATCGTCAAAGCCGGCACGGCGGACGCGATCGCGGCGGTGGAGGACACCATCACCCGCCACCTGCTGCGATTCGCGACCAGGGACACGCTCACCGTCGACTGGCTGCCCCTGGTGCGGCCGGCCACAACGGAGGACGACGCCGGTCTCCTCGCCCTCGACCGCGCGGCCTGGACCACCGGGTCCGG
Organism: Micromonospora musae; assembly: GCF_003626635.1. GTDB lineage: Bacteria > Actinomycetota > Actinomycetes > Mycobacteriales > Micromonosporaceae > Micromonospora > Micromonospora musae. Next base: position 556,620 of record NZ_RAZT01000003.1, read on the forward strand.
ACTCCCCTCCACCCGGACCGACGAGCGAACGGCCTACTTCGACGAACGACGCAAGCCCGAAACCCACCTCGTCGCCACTCTCGGCGGCCAGATCGTCGGCACCGTGAGTACCCACCAAACGACCCGGTTCCCGGAGGGGGCTCACGTCTTCGGCCTGTGGAACCTCATGGTGGCCGAGCAAGCCCGCCGGATGGGTATCGCCTCAGCCCTGCTTTCGGGCGCCGAACGCCTTGCCGGCGCACAGGGCGCGAAGAAGATCGGACTGCGCGTCCTGGCGACCAACACCGGTGCCATATGGCTCTACGAACAGCACGGTTATGCCGTCGAAGGCCGATACGTCGACGAGTTTCTGATCGACGGCGCTTACGTCGATGACCTAAGCCTGGGCAAGCGCCTGACGCCGCCCTCGCGAGGGACTGTCTGAGCGAAGAGGCAACAACCCTGGGTTCGGGCGGGTTCTGCCTGGTCGTCAAGGGGTGGGCGCGGCAGGTTTCGAACCTGCGACCCCTCGCTTGTAAGGCGAGTGCTCTCCCACTGAGCTACGCGCCCGGAACGCCCGTGCGGCGGGCCGGTGGCTGGCAAGCTTACCTGCTCGCCGCCGGCCCGGTCGCACGGCGTGGCCGGATCGCTCAGCCGGCGGTCTCGGCCAGCGCCTTGCGCCAGTTCTGCTGGTCGCGCGACTCCCCCGGCATCGTCATCTCGGCGTACCGGACGACCCCGGTTCCGTCGATCACGAAGGTGCCCCGGTTGGCGACGCCGGTGACCTCGTTGAAGACTCCGTACGCCTGGGCGACCGAGCCGTGCGGCCAGAAGTCGGCGAGCATCGGGAAGTGGTAGCCCTCGCGGTCCGCCCACACCTTGTGGCTGTAGACGGAGTCGACGCTGACGGTGAGCACCTGGACGTCGTCGTTGGCGTACTCGTCGAGGTTGTCGCGGATCTCCGCCAGCTCGCCCTGGCAGATGCCGGTGAAGGCGAGCGGGTAGAAGACCAGCAGCACCGTGCGCCGACCGCGGAAGTCGGAGAGCCGTACCTCCTGGTTGTTCTGGTCCTTCAGCACGAAGTCCGGCGCCTCGGCGCCGACGGCTATCGGCATGCGTGAACTCCTCGCGTCGGGACGGCACGAGCCACACCCGGCGGCGGTTCCGCCGGGCGACCGGGTGGCCGTTCGTCGTCCCCGGGGAGGCGACGGGCGGCTGGTGGGCTACTTCTTGCTCTTGGCCCCCCGGCGCAGGACGAGGCGCGCGGCGCTCCAGTCCCGGCCGGCGTTGACCGTCGAGGTCTGCTGGAGGCCGGCGGTGGGGGCGGACTCGGCGATCTCGCTCGGCTCGACGTGTCCGTCGCGCCCCGCCTTCGGCGTGAGCAGCCACACGACCCCGTTGTCGGCCAGCGGGCCGAGGGCGTCGACGAGCAGTTCGAAGAGATCACCGTCGCCGTCGCGGTACCAGACGAGCACCGCGTCGACCACCTCGTCGGTGTCCTCGTCGACGAGATCTCCAGAGCGGTCAGTCAGGGCCTCACGGAGGTCGTGGTCGACGTCGTCGTCGTACCCCATCTCCATGACGACCATCCCCGGCTCGATTCCGAACCGGTCCGCCAGGCTGCGTACCCCGTCGGCGGCCTGACCAGCGGTCGCGCTCACTGTCGCGTGCCTCCTCATCTCGTCCCTGCGCGACGCCGGTTCGGCGCCGTCAGGCAAAGTCCACACAGTTGTGCCTCCCCGCGCAAGTGGCGCACCGGGTGGAACGGAATTTACCGTGCCAGGAGAGTGCGGGCACCCTGGGTAATGGCTTCTTCAGAGACCAGAACCTGACGCGCGGCCGGACCTAATGGTACAAACGAGTCAACTCCGGCTACTCGCCGCGCCGCACCGACATATCCGGCATCGACCAGTGCGGCGAGCACGCCCTCGCCGACCCCGCCGGAGCGGCGCGTCTCGTCCACCACCAGCACCCGCCCGGTCGCCGAGGCCTCCCGCATGATGTCCGCCACCGGCAGCGGGGCGAGCCAGCGCAGGTCCACCACCCGGGTGCCGACCCCCTCGTCGGCGAGCACCGCCGCCGCCCGCAGCGACAGGCGAACGCCGTTACCGAACGTGATGATCGTCAGATCCTCGGCGGACCCCACTCCGTACACCCGGGCCCGCCCGATCGGCACGTGCCCGCTCGCCCAGGCGCCCGGCTCCGCGTAGCCGGCGAGCCACTCGCCGTCGCCCTCGGTGTAGAGGTCCCGGGTGTGGTAGAGCGCGATCGGCTCCAGGAAGACGCAGACGCTGCCGTCCACCGCCGCGCTGGCCAGGCAGGTACGCAGCATGGGCGCGGCGTCGTCCGGCCGCGCCGGCACCGCGATCACCAGACCGGGAACGTCCCGGAGTACGGCCACCGAGTTGTCGTTGTGGAAGTGCCCGCCGAAGCCCTCCTGGTACGCCAGGCCGGCCACCCGCACCACCATCGGATTGCGGTACGCCCCCTGGGAGAAGAACTGCATGGTGGCCGCCTCGCCGCGCAGCTGGTCCTCGGCGTTGTGCAGGTACGCCAGGTACTGGATCTCGGGCACCGGCAGCATTCCGGCCAGCCCGGCGCCCAACCCGAGCCCGAGCACCGACGTCTCGTCGAGCAGGGTGTCGAAGACCCGGGCCGGCCCGAAGCGGTCGCGCAGCCCCTTCGTCACCCCGTACACGCCGCCCTTCGCGGCCACGTCCTCGCCGAAGACCGCCATCTCCTCGTGGTCGAGCATTCCGTCGCTGAGCGCCGCGTTGATGCTCTGCGCCAGCGTCAACGGCCCGGCCAGCTCCGGGAGCCGGCCGCCGAACGTCGCGTCGCGGGCCGCCGCGCCCGGGCCCGCGGCCCGCGCGGCGGCCTCGGCCACCGCCCTGGCCAGCCGCGCCGGCCGCCGGGGGGCCAGCGGCGCGACCACGTCGGCCGCGCCCGTCAGCTTCGGCTCGCCGATCACCACCTCGGCGACGCGGCGCACCAGCCAGCCGATCTCGTCGTACCGGGCCAGCAGCTCCTCGCCACCGGCCACTCCCGCCTCGACCAGCAGCCGCGCCGTGGCCGCCACCGGATCCCGGTCGAGGTCCCTGGCGAGCTCCGCCGGGCTGCGGTACGCCGTCTCGGCGTCCGCGCCCGCGTGCCCCATCAGCCGGACCGTACGCAGGTGCAGGACCGCCGGGCGCCGGTGCCGGCGCACCCAGGCGGCCGCCTCTTCCGCCGCCGTGTACGCCCGCACCGGGTCGCTGCCGTCGGCGGCGAAGTAGCGGATGCCCGGCTTGGACCGCAGGGCCGCCTCCACCCAGCCCTGCGGCGTCCGAACGCTGATGCCGAGGCCGTTGTCCTCGCAGACGAAGAGCACCGGGATGCGCAGGCCGGTGTGGTCGTACCAGCCCGCCGTGTTGAACGCGGCGGTGGCGCTGGCATGGTTGATCGAGGCGTCGCCGAACGAGCAGACGACGATCGAGTCGGACGGCCAGGTCGGGCTCTCGCTCGCCTCGTCGCCGGCGTCCACCCCGCCGGCCCGTCGGGTCTCCCGCCGGCGCAGCCGCTCGACGGCGAGCCCCATGCCGACGGCCCGGGGCAGGTGCGAGGCGATGGTGGAGGTGGTCGGCACGACCGCGAGGTCGGGGTGGCCGAAGACCTTGTGCCGGCCGCCGGCGATCGGTTCCCGGGCCGAGGCGACGACACCGCGCAGCACGTCCCCGGCCGCCTCCGCGTACGCCCAGGGGCGCTCCGGCCGCGCCGCAGCGCCCACGGCGTCCTGAGGGCCCTCGGCGGCCTCCCGCCCACCGTCGGCCCCGGTCGGGGCCTCGTCCGCCCCGTGGGCGGCCCGCGCCGAGTCCTCGGGCGCGGCGGCGCCCGCGTCGGGCTGCTCGTCGGACGACTCGCCGGCAGCGTCGAAGAGTCCCACTCCCACGTCGGAGGCGTCCGCGGCCGCCTCGCGCCCCAGATCGGACGGCGAGTGGGCGGCCGAATCGGCCGGATGCGCCACGGCCGCCTCAGCGGCCGGGCCGGCCGCGCCCTGGGCCGCGCGGACGCAGTAGAACGCGCCGGAGCGGTAGTGCAGCAGGGCCGGATCGGTCGGCTGCAGCACGGCGGCGACCAGGGCGTTTGCCTCGTGGCCGGCCGAGCCGATGGTGTAGAAGCCCTCGCCGAAGCTGCGCAGCCAGCGCCCGGCCAGATCCAGCTGCCGGCTGGTGACCTGTGCGTCGAAGATGTCGAGGGCCTGCGCGCCGGTCAGCGTCGCGCCGTCGGTGACCGGTTCGGCCGGGTCACGTCGGCGCGCGGTCGGGCCCAGCGCGGCCAGGGTCTCCCGGAACCGGTCGTCGAGATCTTGCGGGGTGGTCACGTCCGACAGCATTACCGACGCACGCCCGTCGCGCCCAGTCGGACACACACCACCCGGGCCGGGACGCTACGTCCCGCAGCCCTGCGGGCGGCCGCCGTCGGAGACCTTGTGCACCAGGTCGCGCAGGGCGGCGAGTTCGCCGGTGGTGAGCCCGTCGAGCAGTCGGGAGTCCGACATCACCTCGTGTACGCGCTGCCGCATCAGCCGGCCGGCGTCGGTGACCACCAGCGTCTTCTGCCGGCGGTCGGCGGGGTCGACCCGGCGCTGCACCAGGCCGGCCTGCTCCAGCTTGTCGACGAGAGCTGTCACGTTGGACCGGTCGCACTGCAGCTGCTCGGCGAGGTCGCGGGCCGGCAACGGCCGGTCCGGGTCCAGTTCGTAGAGCGCGCGGGCGACCGCCGGGGTCAGACCGAGCGAGCCGATCTCGGTGTCCTGCTGCTGCCGGATGGCGAAGGCGACGTGCATGATCCTGCGCACCGTCTCGGCCGCCAGCCCGGAGCGGCCACCCGGATCGGGGCGGGCCGCGGGAACGGCGGGCAACGTCATGGCGTCGAGTCTACGGAGCCGCGGCGTAGTCGATCATCGGCGTCAGAAGCAGTCAGGCGGGGAGGAAGGAGAAGCGGACCTGGCGGGTGGGGTTGTCGCCGTTGGTGTCGACCAGGCAGATCGACTGCCAGGTGCCGAGCGCGAGTCGCCCGCCGAGCACCGGCACCGAGGCGTACGGCGGAACGAGGGCGGGCAGCACGTGGTCCCGACCGTGGCCGCGCGACCCGTGCCGGTGCCGCCAGCGGTCGTCGGTCGGCAGCAGCTCGTCCAACGCGGTGAGCAGGTCGTCGTCGGAGCCGGACCCGGTCTCGATCAGCGCCAGCCCGGCCGTGGCGTGCGGCACGAAGACGTGCAGCAGGCCGTCGCCCTCGCCCGAGACGAAGTTCTGCGCCTCGGCGGTGATGTCCCGGACGGCGGGCCGGGAACCGGTCTGGACGGTGATCACTTCGCTGCGCATACGTCGCATTCTGCCGGAGCCGGGGGTCAGGAGCCGCCGCCACCGCCGGAGTCGCCGCCCCCGCCGCCACCGCCGGAGTCCCCGCCGCCGGACCAGCCGCCGCCCCACCGGTGGTGGGTCGAGTCCCACCACGAGTACGAGTCGGGCGGGCCCTGGTGCGGGATGACGGTGTCGGCGTGCCGCCGACGCGGCGCCGGAATCCCGGAGCGCCGTCGGGGCGCCGGGGCCCGCAGCCCGCCCACGAGCAGGACCGCGCCGAGAACCACGCCCAGCCCGGCGACGAGCGCCACCGGCAGCGCGGCGGAGTCACGGACCAGCAGCACAGGCACCACCGGGAGCGCCAGGAGCACGCCCGCCGTCAGGAGAAGCGCGCCCGAGACCGTTCGCCGCCCATTCATGTCGGCATGCTATTGAGAACGGACAAGCGGGCCGGGAGAGGTGGCGAAACCCCCAAAGTTACCGACGGGTACGTGTGTTCAGCGTCGCGTCCGAGGCACCTAGACGTGACGGCGGGTGCCAGCAGAGGGCAGGATGGCGCTAGAGACCTATCCCACACACAACCGAGGGACCGCCTGTGGCTACGGAACGCAAGCGCCCGGTGATCACTGCCGGCCTGCCGAGCCAGCTCCCGGACATCGACCCGGACGAAACCAGCGAATGGGTCGAGTCGCTCGACGGGGTCATCGACGAGCGCGGAACCAAGCGCGCTCGCTACGTGATGCTGCGCCTGCTCGAGCGCGCTCGGGAGCGCCAGGTCGGGGTTCCGTCCCTGACCACCACGGACTACATCAACACCATCGCCCCCGAGCGGGAGCCGTGGTTCCCGGGTGACGAGCACATCGAACGGCGGATCCGGGCCTACATCCGGTGGAACGCGGCGATGCTCGTGCACCGGGCGCAGCGTCCCGAGATCGGTGTCGGTGGACACATCTCCACCTTCGCCAGCTCGGCGTCGCTCTACGAGGTGGGCTTCAACCACTTCTTCCGTGGCAAGAACCACCCGGGCGGTGGCGACCAGATCTTCTACCAGGGTCACGCCTCCCCCGGCATGTACGCCCGGGCGTTCCTCGAGGGGCGGCTGAGCGAGAACCAGCTGGACGGGTTCCGGCAGGAGCTGTCGCACCCGGGTGGCGCGCTGCCGTCGTACCCGCACCCGCGGCTGATGTCGGACTTCTGGGAGTTCCCCACCGTCTCGATGGGTCTCGGCGGCCTGAACGCGATCTACCAGGCGCGGTTCAACCGCTACCTGCACCACCGGGGCATCAAGGACACCTCCGACCAGCGCGTCTGGGCCTACCTCGGCGACGGCGAGATGGACGAGCCGGAGACGCTCGGCGCGATCGGTGTGGCCGCCCGCGAGGAGCTGGACAACCTCACCTTCGTGATCAACTGCAACCTGCAGCGGCTGGACGGCCCGGTCCGGGGCAACGGCAAGGTCATGCAGGAGCTGGAGGCGTTCTTCCGGGGCGCAGGGTGGAACGTCATCAAGGTCGTCTGGGGCCGCGAGTGGGACCCGCTGCTCGCCGCGGACACCGACGGCGCGCTGGTGAACCTGATGAACACCACCCCGGACGGCGACTACCAGACCTACAAGGCGGAGTCCGGCGCGTACATCCGGGAGCACTTCTTCGGGCGCGACCCGCGCACCCGCAAGATGGTCGAGCACCTCAGCGACGACGAGATCTGGAACCTCAAGCGGGGTGGCCACGACTACCGCAAGCTCTACGCGGCCTACAAGGCGGCGACGGAGCACACCGGCCAGCCGACCGTGATCCTCGCCAAGACGATCAAGGGCTGGACGCTCGGCTCGCACTTCGAGGCCCGCAACGCGACCCACCAGATGAAGAAGCTGACGCTGGAGGATCTGAAGACCTTCCGCGACCGCCTCTACCTGGACATCCCGGACTCGGCGCTGGAGGAGAACCCCTACCTGCCGCCGTACTTCCACCCGGGCGAGAAGTCCGACGAGATCGCGTACCTGCACGAGCGGCGTCAGCAGCTCGGTGGCTACCTGCCGTCGCGCCGGACCGACTCGAAGCGGCTGGTCATCCCCGGGCCGGAGCGCTTCGCCGACGTCAAGCGGGGGTCGGGCAAGCAGAAGGTGGCCACCACGATGGCCTTCGTCCGCCTGCTCAAGGACATGATGAAGGACAAGGAGTTCGGCAAGCGCTGGGTGCCGATCATCCCGGACGAGGCCCGCACCTTCGGCATGGACTCGCTCTTCCCGACGGCGAAGATCTACTCGCCGCACGGGCAGCGTTACACCTCCGTGGACCGGGAGCTCTTCCTGTCCTACAAGGAGGCGACCGTCGGGCAGATCCTGCACGAGGGCATCAACGAGGCCGGCTCGGTCGCGTCGTTCACCGCCGCCGGCTCGGCGTACGCCACGCACGACGAGCCGATGATCCCGATGTACATGTTCTACTCGATGTTCGGGTTCCAGCGCACCGCGGACGGGCTCTGGGCGGCCGCCGACCAGATGGCGCGGGGCTTCCTGCTCGGCGCCACCGCCGGTCGGACCACGCTCAACGGTGAGGGTCTTCAGCACGAGGACGGCCACTCGCTCCTGATCGCCGCCACCAACCCGGCGGTGGTCGCGTACGACCCGGCGTTCGCGTTCGAGATCGCGCACATCGTCGAGAACGGTCTGCACCGGATGTACGGCGAGGCGCAGGAGAACGTCTTCTACTACCTCACCGTCTACAACGAGCCGATCTTCCAGCCGGCCGAGCCGGAGGGCGTGGACGTCGAGGGCATCGTCAAGGGCGTGTACCGCTACGCGGCCGCGCCGAAGCTGGACGGCGCAGCGCCGAAGGCGAACATCCTGGCCTCCGGCACCGGCATGCAGTGGGCGCTCAAGGCGCAGCAGCTGCTGGCCCAGGACTGGGGGGTGGCCGCCGACGTGTGGTCGGTGACCTCCTGGACCGAGCTGCGCCGCGACGCGGTGGAGTGCGAGGAGTACAACCTCCTCAACCCGGGTGCCGAGCAGCGGGTGCCGTACGTGGCCCGGAAGCTGGCCGACGCGGACGGGCCGAAGGTCGCGGTCAGCGACTTCATGCGCGCCGTGCCGGACCTGATCGCCCGCTGGGTACCGGGTGACTACACCTCGCTGGGCACCGACGGGTTCGGCATGTCGGACACCCGGCACGCCCTGCGCCGGCACTTCCACGTCGACGCCGAGTCGGTGGCGGTCGCCACGCTGCGGCAGCTCGCGATGCGCGGCACGGTTCCGGCGAACGTGCCGAGCGAGGCGGCGAAGAAGTACGCGATCGACGACGTGAGCGCGGCCCCGGTCGGCGAGACCGGCGGCGACAGCTGACCGCACCCGTCCGCACGAAGGGCCCGCGCAGATCGCGCGGGCCCTTCGTCGTTCCCGGGCCGGTTCCCGGTGTACGGGTGCTGCCGCCCCGCAGGGCCGAGGTGGCTTCTGCGCGGGCGGAGGAGCAAGCGATGGCCCGGTGCCCCTGGCGGGGACGCCGGGCCACCACCATCGCGGGTGACGCCGGGGGCGGGCCCGGTCAGCCGACGGCGGCCAGGTCGGTCAGCCGGGCCAACGACTCCTCCAGATCGGCGCCGACCCGACGCAGACCGAGCCGGAGCAGGGCGGCCTTGACCGGACCGGCCGGCCACCGTACGACGATCAGCCGCACGACGGTGCCGCCCTCCTCCTCGTCGGGAGTGAGCTGTACGTAGATCTCGGTGCGCGCCTCCGCTCGGGCGCCGGCACCCTTGGCGCGCTCGCGCCACCCGATCAGGGTCGGCTCCTGAAAGGCGATCACCTCGGCTTCGTGTGCCGAGCCGCGCCCGGCCTGGACCCGTTGCCGCCGCCCGAAGCCCTCACCCGAGAGAACTTCGGCCGCGCGAACCCCCGCCAGCCAGGCCGGCAACTGCTCGGCCCGCTGTACGACGTCCCAGACCGCTTCCACCGGCGCAACCACATGCGCACTACGTTCCACGAGGATCATTTCCGTCTTCCTCCAGTGAGGACATCCGCGATATTCGGCACTCTATGCGCAAATTTGGACGTACTGGGACGGGTTCGGAAAAAGACACGCCGAAAAGCATTGCGCGGACAGTCATGACGGCCTATAGCGCAATCCCGACTCGCGTCCTAGAGTCCCGAACACGTTTCACGTTGATCGGGAGGACGCCATGCCGACCGCACCGCTGCCGCAGTTTCCCGCCGGCTTCCGCTGGGGCGTCTCGACCTCGGCGTACCAGATCGAGGGCGCGGTCGGCGCCGACGGCCGCGGACCGTCCATCTGGGACACCTTCGCCCACTCCCCCGGGCGGATCGCCGACGGCAGCAGCGGCGACGTCGCCTGCGACCACTACCAGCGCCACCGCGAGGACGTCGCGCTCCTGGCCGGGCTCGGCGTCACCGCCTACCGCTTCTCCGTCGCCTGGGGGCGAATCCAACCCGGCGGCACCGGGCCGGCCCACCCCCGCGGACTCGACTTCTACGACCGGCTGGTCGACGACCTGCTCGCCCACGACATCGATCCGGTGGCCACCCTGTACCACTGGGACCTGCCCCAGCCGCTGGAGGATGCCGGCGGCTGGCTGGCCCGCGACACCGCGGCCCGCTTCGCCGCGTACGCCGACCTCGTCGCCGCCCGCCTCGGCGACCGGGTCAAGCTCTGGATCACCCTGAACGAACCGTTCGTCCAGATGAGCCTCGGCTACGGCACCGGCGCGCACGCGCCCGGACGGACGCTGCTCTTCGACGCCTTCCCGGTCGCCCACCACCAGCTGCTCGGGCACGGGCTGGCAGTCGCCGCGCTACGGGCCCGCAGCGGCAGCCCGGTCGCGATCGCCAACAACTACTCGCCGGTGCGGGCGCTCGACGGAACCGACGCGGATCGGAGCGCCGCCGCCGCGTACGAGGCGCTGCACAACCGGCTCTTCACCGACCCGCTGCTCGGCCGGGGCTACCCGGAGGGAACGGTCGGCGACCCGTCCGTGGTGCGCGACGAGGACCTCGCCGTCATCGCCGCCCCGATCGACGTGCTCGGCGTCAACTACTACAACCCGACCGGGGTACGCGCCCCGCAGGAGGGTTCGCCGCTGCCGTTCGAGCTGGCGCCGCTGGACGGATACCCGAGGACGGCGTTCGACTGGCCGGTCGCCCCGGACGGGCTGCACGAGCTGCTCGGCTGGCTGCACCGCACGTACGGCGACGCGCTTCCGCCCGTCGAGATCACCGAGAGCGGCTGCGCGTACGACGACGTGCCCGACGCCGACGGACGCGTGCACGACCCGGAGCGCGTCGCGTACCTGGACGGACACCTGCGCGCCGTACGGGCCGCGCTCGACGACGGGGTCGACGTACGCGGGTACTTCGTCTGGTCGCTGCTGGACAACTGGGAGTGGGCGGAGGGCTTCACCAAACGCTTCGGCCTGGTGCACGTCGACTACGCCACCCAGGCGCGTACGCCGAAGTCCTCGTACGCCTGGCTGCGGCACGCGATCGCGGCCGCGCGCCGGAAGCCGGCCCGGTGACCACCGTCGACCCGGCATCCGCCGCGCTGCCGGCGGCGCTGGCCGAGCCGACGACGCCGGTACGGCGGGGTTGGATCGCGCTGGTCTTCGCGGCCAACCTCGGGGTCTGGATGGCCTTCTTCACCCCGATCCAGGTGCTGCTGCCCCAGCAGGTCGAGCGGATCTCGCCGGACGGCAAGGAGGAGATGCTGGCCCTGGTCACCGGGCTGGGCGCCGTCGCCGCGGTGCTCGCCAACCCGCTGGCCGGCGCCCTCTCCGACCGGACCTGCCTGCGCCTGGGCGGGCGCGAGTTCGGCCGACGGCACGTCTGGACGGCCGGCGGGGCCGTGCTCGGGGCGCTCGCCCTGCTGCTGCTCGCCCAGCAGCGCACCGTGCTGGGCGTGACGCTCGGCTGGGTCGCCGCGCAGGTCTGCTTCAACGCGATGCTGGCCAGCCTCACCGCGGCCGTTCCGGACCGGGTGCCGGTGGCGCAGCGCGGCGGCGTCTCCGGTTGGGTGGGCATCCCGCAGGCGCTCGGGCTGGTGGTCGGCGCGGTGCTGGTCACCGCCGTGGTCACCGGCAACGCCGCCGGGTACGCCGCGATCGCACTCGCGATGCTGGTGCTGGCGTTGCCGTTCGCGCTGTTCACCGCCGACGATCCGCTGCCCCGTACGCACCGGCCGGCGCTGCGGTGGCGCGCCCTGTTCGCCTCGATGTGGGTCAGCCCGCGCCGGCACCCGGACTTCGCCTGGGCGTGGTTCACCCGGTTCCTCGTCCAGACCGGCAACGCCCTGGGCACCCTCTACCTGCTGTACTTCCTGACCGACGGGGTGCGGGTGGCGGACCCGGAGGGGTCGCTGCTGGTGCTCATCCTGCTCTACACGCTGGGCATGATGCTCACCGCGGTCGTCGCCGGCCGGCTCTCCGACCGCTCGGGACGGCGCAAGGTCTTCGTGATCGTCTCCGGGTTGATCATGACGGTGGCGGCGCTGCTGCTCGCCGTCGCCCCGGTCTGGCCGATGGCTGTCGTCGCCGCCCTGCTGCTCGGCGCCGGCTACGGCGTCTACCTCTCGGTCGACGCGGCGCTCATCACCCAGGTGCTCCCCCGCGCCACGGACCGGGCCAAGGACCTCGGGGTGATCAACATTGCGAACTCGGCCCCGCAGGTGCTCGGCCCGGCGCTCTCCGCGCCGCTCGTCGTGCACCTGGGCGGCTACCCGACGCTCTACGCCGTCACCGCCGCGATCACCCTGCTCGGCAGCGCCCTGGTGGTGAAGATCCGCTCGGTGCCCTGAGCGGACCCCTGGCCGAATACGCTCGCGCAGCGCCGTAGGCTTGGGGCGTGACGGTACGTGTACGCTTCGCCCCCTCCCCGACCGGTATGTTCCACGTCGGCGGCGCCCGCTCGGCCCTGCAGAACTGGATCTACGCCAAGCAGCAGGGCGGGGTGTTCGTGCTCCGCATCGAGGACACCGACGCGGCCCGCAACAAGCCCGAGTGGACCGAGGGCATCCTCTCCGCGCTGGAGTGGATCGGCATCGAACGCACCAGCTACGAGGGCCCGCACTTCCAGTCGGAGAACGCCCACGAGCACCGGGCCGCCGCGCAGCGGCTCTACGAGTCGGGCCGGGCGTACTACTGCGACTGCACCCGGGAGGACGTCCAGGCGCGCACCGGCTCGCAGCACTCCGGCTACGACGGCTACCACCGGGACCGGGGCCTCGGCCCGGGCGAGGGGCGGGCGCTGCGCTTCCGCACGCCCGACGAGGGGGAGACCGTGGTGGTCGACCTTATCCGGGGCGAGCCGACCTTCGAGAACAAGCTGATCGAGGATTTCGTCATCGCCCGCGGCGACGGCTCGCCGGTCTTCCTGCTGGCGAACGTCGTGGACGACATGATCATGGGGATCACGCACGTGATCCGCGCCGAGGAGCACCTGCCGAACACGCCGAAGCAGCAGCTGCTCTGGGCCGCGCTGGGGGCCGAGCCGCCGATCTGGGCGCACGTGCCGGTCGTGGTCAACGAGAAGCGGCAGAAGCTCTCCAAGCGACGGGACAAGGTCGCTCTGGAGGCGTACCGCGACGAGGGCTACCTCGCCGACGCGATGCGCAACTACCTGATGCTGCTCGGCTGGGCGCCCTCCGGCGACCGGGAGATCGTCCCGTGGTCCGTGATCGAGGAGGAGTTCCGCCTCGAGAGCGTCAACCCGTCGCCCGCGTTCTTCGACGAGAAGAAGCTGCGCGCGTTCAACGGCGAGTACATTCGGGCGCTCCCGGCGGACGGGTTCGTCGCGGCCTGCCAGCCCTGGCTGACCGGCACCAGCACGATCGCGCCGCCGCCCTGGCAGCCGGACGAGTTCGACCCGGCCGTCTTCGCCGCGGTCGCTCCGCTGGCGCAGACCCGCATCGCGGTGCTCAGCGAGATCGTGCCGAACGTCGACTTCCTGTTCCTGGCGACCCCCACGATCGACGAGGCCGCCTGGGCGAAGGCGATGAAGGAGGGCTCGGCGGAGCTGCTCGACGCCGCGATCTCGGCGTTCGAGGCGCTGCCCTCGTGGGAGGCCGAGGCGATCAAGGCCGCCCTGGAGGCGGTCGGCGCCGAGCGCGGGCTCAAGCTCGGCAAGGCGCAGGCGCCGGTACGGGTCGCGGTCACCGGCCGGACCGTGGGCCTGCCGCTCTTCGAGTCGCTGGAGGTGCTCGGTCGGGACCGCGCCCTCACCCGGCTGCGTGCCGCCCGGGTCCGCCTGGTCTGATCACGCCTCGCCCCCTGCGGGGAGCAGCCGCTGACGCTTACGGCGATCACTGGCTGTCACAACGCCCCGACCAGCGACCACCGCACCTCCGCGCCCTTGCTCTGCACCCCGATACGCGCCAGCCACGCTCCGCGTCCGGCGCGTATGTGGGTACAGAGCAAAGGCGGCTGAGGGGTGGGCAGAGCGCCCTGAAGGCGTGGCGCGATCCCGCAGGTCAGCGAGGTGACGCCCGAGTGGGCCACCTGATCGGGCAACGGGAGGCCCCCGCGGCCGGTTACCGACCGTGACGCACGAGCAGTCACTGCGTAAGTCACAGACGGTAACGCCGAGGCGTCGGCGCACCGCCCGAAAGTCGCGGGGCGCCCGGCAGGGCAGCCCGCGCACCGCCCGACAGCCCCGGGTGCGCGGCAGGTATCCCGGGCACCCCCGACAGCCGCGGGTGCCGGCGATCAGGGCCAGCGGTCGGGCGCCCTATCGGCGGCCGCGGGTGGACCGTCGGCGGAACAGCATTCCACCCGCCAGAACGGCGAGCAGCACCAGCGCGCCGAGCGCCCAGAGCCAGCCGCTGACGTCGTCCCGCTCGTCCGCGGTGCGTACCACGGCCGAGCTCGGGCTGGCTCCGTCCGGCCCCGCCGTCAGGGCCGGTCCGGACGAGGCGGCCGTGGGCGAGGCGGCCGGCGGGCCGGCGGTCGCCGACGCGGTGGCGGACGGCTCGGCCGGGGAGGCCGACGGGTCGGCCGGCGTGCCGGTGGTGAGGGTGAAGCGCACCTCGCCGTTGATCGGGTGCCCGTCGCCGGACGCCACCCGGTAGCCGACGATGTAGAGCCCCGCCCGTCCCGGCTTGAACGGCACGCTCACCCGGCTGCCGGCGAAGCGCGGAGCGCCGCCCGCGGCGACCACATTGTCCGGACCGGTGACTGTGATCTTCGTCGTAGCCGGGTCCAGTCGGGACAGGAAACGCAGCTCGATCCGGGCCGGCGCGGTCGCTGTCCGGGCGCCGTCACGCGGATCGCTGCCGGTCAACGAGTTGTGCGCGGCGGCCGGAGCCGCCGGCAGCGCCAGCGACACACCGAGCGCCACGCCGGATACGGCTAGCACGAGGCGTGTCAGCCGTGCGACCCTGCCCCCCATGGAGACCTCCGTAAAGGTACGATCCGCCCGCTGATCAACGGCCTGTTCGTTGGTCGAGCCCGGATCGCAAATAGTTCCAATTACTGTTCCACGAGCTGCAACCAATCGACATCTCACGGAGTCTTGAAGGGTGGCGTCCGGTCATCGGACCGGGTCGCCACCGCCGATGAGGTCTCCGGCGCAGCAGAGCCAGCCATCGAACGGGGCGAGGAGGCGGCTATGGTCCGACAGGTGAGGCGACTCGTCGCCGTGCTGGCCGGCGCGCTCACAGCCGCCCTGTCGGTCGGCTTCGCCGGCCCGGCGCACGCCGCCCCGAAGCCGCCGCCACCGCCCGGAGTGGACATCGCCGGAGCAGGCCTCTCGGCGCCGTTGCAGCTGCGCGCGAACGCCCAGCCGGCGCACGTCACCGCGGTGATCGAGCAGGTCAACTTCCTGGGCCGCACCGGCGCGGCCACCGGCCCGAAGCCGGCCGACCTCGGTCCGAAGTACACCGTCGTCGTGCTCGCCGGGGACACCCCGAAGCAGACGTACGACCTGTACCCGAAGGCCGTCGGCGGGCCACGAATCTACCGCCCGGCCAAGCAGCCCGACTCCCGCAAGACCAAGGCCGGCTGGTTCCTCGGCCGGCTCTCCATGTCCGAGACGCTGCGCAACGCGGGCGTCCCGCTGGAGCGCGAGTACGACACGGTCAGCGGCGGCGTGGGCGGCGGAGAGCGGGTCATCCCGGAGGACGCGCTCAACCCCGCGCGGGACATCGACCAGGCGCTCGGCGACCTTCAGCGCCTGCTGCTGCTGAACGTCGCGGTGGTGCTGGTCATCACCTCCGGCCTCGCCGGGATCGCGCTGCTGATCCGCCGCCGCACCCGCTGACCGTCACCGCCCCGCCGACCGCCCTGACCGGGGGCGGCGGGAGCGGCGGTCGTCGAAGATCACGGCAGGTCAGCACCAGCGGCGCGGCGGGCGCTCATGACGGGTGCCGCGCAGCGGTGGGCGGACCGCGCCGTGCCGGTGCGCGCCGGCCCAACCAGGCAGGTCGCTCCGGCACCCCGAGCGGGGCGACACCGGCTCCGGTTCGACGGGTGGGGCCGGCTCGGCGGCCCGCTGCCGTGGCACGGCGGGCTCCTCCTCGGGCCGCTCGGCGCCCCGTCCCGGCGCCGGTTCGGTCAGCCCCGACCGCCCCGCGGCCGGCTCCGCCGGGAAAGAGGGCGCGCCACCGCCCAGGCGACGGTGCTTCGCGGCCGCCTGCTGATCGTGGCCCGGCCGGCACGGCTCCCCCTGGGCGCAGCCGTGATCGGCCTCCCCCTGCGCCATCCCGGTCTCCTCACACTCGCGATCGCACCTCGGCGGTAGCGCCGAGGTGCCCTGCCACCGTACTGGCCGCTCCCGACGGCTCTGCGGGGCGTACCAGGATCTCCCGCCGCGCGGAGTGCCCTCGCGTACCACCTTCGGCGGAGTCGGACGGGCCCGGGACTCCTCCCGTGGACGGAGGGTGACCGGCTGTCGATGTGGTGAGATCGGGCCATGCGACTGCCCCCGTGGCTCGGCTCCGGCACCCGGGGCCGGGACCTCGCGCTGGCCGGAACGTCGCTCGTCGGCGGGCTGCTCCTGTTCGCCCTGGGCATCCAACGGCAGCTCTCCTGGGATCCGGGCCTACCCGATGCGCTGTTCCTGCCGCCCCTGGTCGCGGCCTGCGTCGCGGTCGGGCTGCGCCGTGTCGCCACCGGCGCCAGCCTCGCCGTCGGCACCGTCGCGGTCGTGGCCGACCTGCTGCTCGGCGCCTCCCTGGGCACGGTGCTCGTCTACACCCAGGTCCTCTACGACTCGTGCGTGTACGGCTCGCCGCGCACCTGGCGGTGGCTGCTGCGCGTCACCGTCGTACTGAGTGTGCTGAGCATGGCGCTCGGCGTACTGCTGGTCGGCAACTGGCGTGGTGTGGGGTTCGGTACGCCGTTCGTACTCGCCGGAGTGATGCCCGTGCTCACCGGGATCAGCGTTAGGCAGTACCGCGATCAGGCGGCGGCCGAGCGGGCCCGGGCCGAGCAGACCGCCCGCCTCGTCGAACTGGACCGGCGGCAGGCGGTCGCCGCGGAGCGCGCCCGGATGGCCCGTGAGCTGCACGACGTGATCGCCAACCATCTGAGCGCGGTGGCCATCCACGCCACGGCCGCGCTCTCCGTGCCGGGGCTCGACCGGGGCCAGGTCGACTCGGCGCTGCGGGTGATCCGGGAGAACAGCGTGCAGGGGCTGACCGAGATGCGGCAGATGATCGGCGTGCTGCGGGCACCGGCGGAGCCGGCCGCCGTGGACGGCGGTGACCCCGACGCGGCGGTCCCGGCCCGGCTCGGCGAGTTGGACCGGCTGGTGGAGCGTGCCCGGGCCGCGGGGCTCGCCGTCCGGGTCAGCACGACGGGGAATCTGGACGGTCTGCCGGTCGGCGTCGACCTCGCGGCGTACCGGATCGTGCAGGAGTCGCTGACCAACGCCCTCAAGCACGGCAGCGGTGAAGCCGATCTGGAGATCACGTACCGGTCGGCCGAGGTGCTGGTCACTGTCGAGAATCCGGTCCGCGTCGGTCGGGGCGGGCTGCCCGGGGCGGGCGCCGGCCTGATCGGCATGCGGGAGCGGGCGGTGCTGCTGGACGGCCGGTTCGTCGCCGGCCCGACGGACGGCCGCTGGCGGGTCCAGGCCGCCCTGCCGGCCGCCCGCCAGCCGTCGTGACCGTCCGCGGCGCCCACCCGGCGCCTTCCGACGAACCCCCCGCCGCCCTGCGGATGGACCCCGTCGGGGAGCCGGCGGGCGACGGCACCGGCCCGCCGACGGGGGCGACCGGCCCGACCGCGCGGGTGGTGCTCGCCGACGACCAGCCGGCGGTCCGGGCGGGGCTGCGGCTGATCCTGGCCGCCGCGCCGGACATCGACGTCGTCGGCGAGGCCGGCGACGGCGACGAGGCGGTACGGCTCTGCCACGAGCTGCGCCCGGACGTCGCGGTGCTCGACATCCGCATGCCGCGGCGGGACGGGGTCGCGGCGACCCGGGAGATCGTCGGCGAGGGGCTCGCCGACGTGCTGGTGCTCACCACCTTCGACCTCGACGAGTACGTCTTCGGCGCGCTGCGCGCCGGGGCCGCCGGCTTCCTGCTCAAGGACACCGACGCGGCCGGCCTGCTGGCGGCGGTGCGGGCGGTGGCCCGGGGCGAGGGGGTGATCGCGCCGGCGGTGACCCGGCGGCTGATCCGGGCCTTCGCGTCCACCGCCCCGGCCGCGAGCCGGGCCGTGGTGGACGGGCTCACCCGGCGGGAGCGCGACGTCCTGGCCTGCCTGGGCCTCGGCCTGTCCAACCAGCAGATCGCCGACCGGCTGGTGATGGCGGAGAGCACCGCCAAGACCCACGTGAGTCGGATCCTGGCCAAGCTGGAGCTGCGCAGCCGGGTGCAGGCGGCCATCCTGGCCCAGGAGCTGGGGCTGACCGCGCCGCCCTCCGGCTGACCGCCGGCCGTCGCCGCACCGGGCCGCCCCACCCGGCGGCGCCCGCAGCCCACCGCCGGGACGGCGCTGGTCAGCGCATGTGTCAGGCTGGTGTGGTGGGGAACGAGCCGGGCGACGGAGACTTGACCGCCACGCTGCGACGCATCGAGCGGGCGGCGGGCGCTCTCGCCACGGCGAGCGTCGCCCGGATGGACGAGACGCTGCCCTGGTTCCGCGCCCTCCCGGCCGACCAGCGCTCCTGGGTCATGCTGGTCGCTCAGGCGGGCGTCCGCTCGTTGGTGCAGTGGCTCGGCTCCGGCGGCGGCAGCGCCGACAGCACGCAGGAGGTCTCCGACGAGGTCTTCGCGGCCGCCCCGCAGGCGCTGGCCCGCTCGATCACCCTCCAGCAGACGGTGGCACTGATCAAGGTGACCATCGACGTCGTCGAGGAGCAGGTGCCCCACCTCGCCGCGGAGGGCGAGCAGCAGCAGCTCCACGACGCGGTGCTGCGCTTCTCCCGGGAGATCGCCTTCGCCGCCGCCCGGGTGTACGCCCGCGCCGCCGAGTCGCGCGGCGCGTGGGACGCCCGGTTGCAGGCGCTGCTGGTGGACGCGCTGCTGCGGGGGGACTCACCGGACGTGCTGGCCAGTCGCGCGGCCGCGCTGGGCTGGGCGGACGCGCCGCCGGTCGCGGTGGCGGTCGGGCGCTCCCCGGGCGGAGAGGTCTCGGCCGTGCTGCACACCGTGTACCGACAGGCCCGTCGGATCGGCGCCGAGGTGATCGGCGGGGTGCACGGGGACCGGCTGGTCGTCGTGCTCGGCGGCGCCGACGATCCGTTGACGGCCACCGGGAAGCTGCTCAGCGCGTTCGGCGAGGGGCCGGTGGTGGTCGGCCCGGCGGTGCCGAGCCTCGACGCGGCGACCGAGTCGGCCCGGGCCGCCCTGGCCGGCTTCCGGGCGGCGCCGGCCTGGCCGGGCGCTCCCCGGCCGGTGGCCGCCACCGATCTGCTGCCGGAGCGGGCTCTCGCGGGGGACGCGGAGGCCCGCCGGCGACTGCGGCACGACGTGTACGGGGTGCTGATCCGCGCCGGCGGCGAGCTGTTGGAGACGTTGGACGCCTTCTTCGCCGCCGGCGGCACGTTGGAGAGCGCCGCCCGGGCGCTCTTCGTGCACCCGAACACGGTGCGGTACCGGCTGCGCCGGATCGCCGAGGTGACCGGCTTGTCGCCGCTCACCCCGCGGGACGCGTTCGGGCTCCAGGTGGCGCTGACGGTCGGCCGGCTCGACCCGGTGGCCCCGCCAGTCCCGACTCAGACAATGGGCCCAGGCGTCGGCAAAACGTCACAGACAGGTGATGATCACCGCCGATCTTTGTAGGATCCCACCAAAGGTTCTAGTGTGGTTTGGTCGAGGGCGGCACAGCGCTACCCGCGCGTATCCGGAAGAGTCGTAGTCGTGCTGGCCGTACTTTCCCCCGGGCAGGGTTCCCAGAAGCCCGGCTTCCTGACCCCCTGGTTGGATCTGCCCGGCGCTGAGGCGCGACTGCGCTGGTGGTCGGCGCTCGCCGGGGTCGATCTGGTGCACCTCGGCACGGCGGCCGACGCCGACGAGATCAAGGACACCGCCCGCACCCAGCCGTTGCTGGTGGCGGCCGCGCTGCTCGCCGCCGAGCAGCTGCCGATGAACGACGTGCAGGTCACCGCCGGACACAGCGTCGGTGAGCTGGGCGCGGCCACCCTCGCCGGCGTGCTCTCCGCCGAGACCGCGATCACGCTGGCCGGCGTACGCGGCCGGGAGATGGCCGCCGCCTGCGCGCTGGAGCCGACCGGGATGGCCGCCGTGCTGGGCGGGGACCCCGACGAGGTGATCGCCGCGATCGAGGCGCACCGGCTCTACCCGGCCAACCGCAACGGCACCGGGCAGATCGTCGCCGCCGGCGCGCTGGAGAACCTCGACAAGCTCGCCGCGGAGCCACCGGCGAAGGCCCGGATCATCCGCCTCCAGGTGGCCGGCGCTTTCCACACCCCGTACATGGCACCGGCGGAGAACGCGCTCGCCGCGATCGCCGGCGGGATCACGCCGGCCGACCCGGCCCGGGTCCTGCTCTCCAACTTCGACGGCACCGCCGTCGAGCACGGCGGGGAGCTGGTGCAGCGCCTGGTCCGCCAGGTCACCGCGCCGGTCCGCTGGGATCTCTGCATGCGTACGCTCGCCGACCTCGGTGTCACCGGCGTGATCGAACTGCCGCCGGCCGGCACGCTGGCCGGGCTGATCAAGCGGGAGTTCAAGGGCGGCAACGTCCCGGAGATCGTCACCCTGAACACCCCGGACGACCTGCCCGCCGCGCGTGACCTGATCGCGCGGGTCGGCGCGAGTCGGTGAGCGCGAGGAACGAGCCGAGACCGCGGATCCCGCGGCCCCGAACGAACGACACCACGGCGAGCGCGAGGAACGAGACGATCCCGCGGGCCCCGCAGTCGCGAACGAAAGGCAGGAACTGATGGCCGGAAGCCGGATCGTCGCCCTGGGGCACTACCAGCCCTCGCGGGTCGTCACCAACGACGAACTCGCCCAGATGGTCGACACGAGCGACGAGTGGATCCGCGACCGGGTCGGCATCGCCACCCGGCGGATCGCCGGTGACGAGACGGTGGCCGACATGGCCGCCGCCGCCGCCGGAAAGGCGCTGGCCAACTCGGGCCTCACCGCCGCCGACATCGACCTGGTCGTGGTCGCCACCTGCACGTCGGTGGACCGCAGCCCCAACGTGGCCTGCCGGGTGGCCGCCAAGCTCGGCATCGACGCGCCCGGGGCGTACGACATCAACACCGCCTGCTCGGGCTTCTCGTACGCGCTCGGCACGGTCGACCACGCGATCCGGGCCGGTGCGGCGCGCAACGCGATCGTCATCGGCGCGGAGAAGCTCTCCGACTTCACCGACTGGACCGACCGCTCGACCTGCATCATCTTCGGTGACGGGGCGGGCGCCGCGGTCGTCACCGCCACCGGCGACGACGAGCCCACCGGGGTCGGCCCGGTGCTCTGGGGCTCGGTGCCCGAGAAGAGCGACGCGGTCCGGATCGAGGGCTGGCGCGCGTACGTGCAGCAGGAGGGACAGACGGTCTTCCGCTGGGCGACGACCGCGCTCGCCCCGCTGGCCCTGCAGGCCTGCGAGCGGGCCGGGGTGGCCCCGTCGGAGCTGGCCGCGTTCGTGCCGCACCAGGCGAACGCCCGGATCATCGACGGCATCGCGAAGCGGCTCGACATCCCGGACGCGATCATCGCGAAGGACATCGTCGAGTCCGGCAACACCTCGGCGGCGAGCGTGCCGCTGGCCCTGTCCAAGCTCGTCGAGCGGCGGGAGATCCCGTCCGGGGCCCCGGTGCTGCTCTTCGGCTTCGGCGGCGGCCTGACCTACGCGGGTCAGGTCGTCCGCTGCCCCTGAGACCCGACTCGGCGCGCAGCGTCGAGCCGAAACGTCGGCGGCGAGGCCGCCCGACGAGATCAACCCGATGAGAGGAACCGACAGCAATGACCCGTGAAGAGATCACCGCCGGCCTCGCCGAGATCCTCGAGGAGGTTGCCGGGGTGAACCCGGACGACGTGGCCGAGGGGAAGTCCTTCACCGACGACCTGGACGTCGACTCGCTCTCCATGGTGGAGGTCGTCGTGGCGGCCGAGGAGAAGTTCGGCGTCAAGATCCCGGACAACGAGGTGCAGAACCTCAAGACCGTCGGTGACGCGGTCAGCTACATCGAGGCGCAGTCCTGATCATGACTCGCCCCGACGTCGTCGTCACCGGGCTCGGCGCGACGACCCCGCTCGGCGGGGACGTCGCGTCGACCTGGGACGCCATGGTCGCCGGCCGCTCCGGGGTGAGTCCGCTCACCCAGGAGTGGGCGGCGCAACTGCCGGTCCAGATCGCCGCACAGCTCGCCGTCGAGCCTTCGGAGGTGCTGGACCGGGTCCGGCTGCGCCGGCTGGACCGCTCCGAGGCGATCGCCCTCATCGCGGCGCAGCAGGCCTGGGCGGACGCCGGGCTGGCCGGCTCCGGGCTGGACCCGGAGCGGCTGGCGGTGAGCGTCGGCTCCGGCATCGGCGGCGCGACCACCCTGCTCGCCCAGGACGACATCCTGGAGGCCTCCGGGCCGCGTCGGGTGTCTCCGCACACCGTGCCGATGCTGATGCCGAACGGCCCGGCCGCCTGGGTCGGGATCGAGGTCGGCGCCAAGGCCGGCGTGCACTCGATGGCCAGCGCCTGCGCGACCGGTGCGGAGGCGATCGCGCTCGGCCTGGACATCATCCGCTCCGGCCGGGCCGACGTGGTGGTCGCCGGTGGTACCGAGGCGGTCGTCCACCCGCTGCCGATCGCCGGCTTCGCCTCGATGCGGGCGATGTCGACCCGCAACGACGAGCCGGAGAAGGCCTCCCGGCCGTGGGACAAGGGTCGGGACGGCTTCGTCCTCGGCGAGGGCGCGGGCGTCCTCGTCCTGGAGCGGGCCGACCACGCGGCTGCCCGTGGGGCCCACGTGTACGCGCGGGTGGCCGGCGCCGGCATCACCTCCGACGCCTTCGACATCGTGCAGCCGCACAACGAGGGCGAGGGCGCGATCCGGGCGATCTCGAAGGCGATCGCCGACTCGGGTGTCGCGAAGCAGGACATCGTGCACGTCAACGCGCACGCCACGTCGACCCCGATCGGCGACATGTTGGAGATCGGCGCGCTGCGCAAGGCGCTCGGCGACCATCCGGTGCTCTCCGCGACCAAGTCGATGACCGGGCACCTGCTCGGTGCGGCCGGCGCGCTCGAGTCGATCGCCACCATCCTCGCCATCCGCGACGGTGTCGTTCCTCCGACGATCAACCTCGACGACCCGGACGAGGCTCTCACCCTGGACGTGGCCGCGCACAAGGCGCGCAACATGGAGGTCCCCGCCGCGCTGAACAACGCGTTCGGCTTCGGTGGGCACAACGTGGCGCTCGTCTTCACCCGGGTCTGAGCACGGTCCGCCCCCGGTAACGACTGGTACCCGTCAAGGGCCCGCGCTCACATAGCGCGGGCCCTTGCTCGTCGTCAGCCCTGGTTGCGCGGGTGTCGCTGCGCGGTCCGCTCGTTGCCTCGACGGTAGTTGCCGGTCCACCGCGCCATCACCAGCTGCGGGTCGTCGTCGACCTCGGCGAGGAACCGCGCGGCCCGACCGCCGCGCAGGGTGCCGGCGGTCCGCCCGTGGTGCCAGATCACCACGGTGCCGTCGGCCCGTTCGACGTACCGGAATCCCGCCGCCTCCGCCATCCGATGAGGGTGACAGGAGCCCCGCGGACCGCGCGACCTGATTCTGCGCCGACCGGGTTGACTCTCCAGCGGCTGGAGACGGGAGGCTGACCACTGTGAACGAGCGCACCGACCTGTTCGGCATCGGAGAACTCGCCCGCCGGACCGGTCTCACCGTCCGAACCATCCGGTTCTGGTCAGACCTGGGGCTGGTGCCGCCGACGGCCCGTTCGGCCGCCGGCTACCGGCGCTACGACCTGGCCGCGGTGGCCCGGCTGGAGCTGTTGGGCAGCCTGCGGGAGCTGGGCATCGGCCTGGACGACGTACGCCGGATCCTGGATCGGCAGGCGAGCGTGCAGGACGTGGCGCGGGCGCACCTGCGGGCGCTGGACGCCGAGTTCCGGACGCTGCGGCTGCGTCGGGCGGTGCTGCGGTCGATCACCCGACGTGGCAGTACGACCGAGGAGTTGAGACTCATGAGCGACCTGGCCCGGCTCTCCGCACGGGAGCGGCAGCAGATCATCGACGACTTCGTGGCCGAGGTGTTCGCCGGCGTCGACGGCCCCCCGGCCGGGCTGGCGCAGGCGATGCGCGCGCTCCCCGCAGAGCTGCCCGACGAGCCCACCGACGAGGAGGTGGACGCCTGGCTGGAGCTGGCCGAGCTGGTGGCCGACCCGGACTTCCGCCGCCGGGTGCGCGAGATGGCGGTGGCCGGTACGACCGGGGAGCCGGCGCCCCCACCGGAGCCGATGACGCGGCTCGACCTGGCACGGGCCGCGCTGACCGCCGGGACCGAGCCGGCCTCGGCCGAGGGGCAGGCGGTGCTCGACGAGATGGTGGACCGGGCGCTCACCCCGGAGCAGCGGCGGGAGTTGGCCGACTCCCTCGCCACCTTCACCGACCGACGGGTGGAGCGGTACTGGCAGCTGATCGGGGTGCTCAACGGCCGGGAGCCGTTCCCGCCGGCCGTCCCGCCGGTGGAGTGGTTGATCGCCGCGCTGCGCGCGCGGAGCTGACGCGGGCGGACGCTTCGCTTTCTCGTTGCCCGGACGTCGAATCGAGCGACTACGATGCCGCCGTGTCCGACGACACCAACCCGCCGCCCGAGCCCTCCGGGCAGCGCTTCGTCGTCTGCGGCGACGGCGCGCTGGCCCACCGGCTGGTGGGAGAACTCGTCGACCGGTACGGGCTGCCGGTCACGGTGGTCCTGCCGTCGCTGAACGACAACCACGCCCCCGACATCGCGGAGTTCGGGCCGCGGACCGGCCGGCCGGAGCTGCGGCCGGAGGTCCTGGTGGCCCGCCGGCTGACCGCGGAGGTGCTGCGACGCGCCGGGGTGGCACGGGCGGCGGCGGTGGCGTTGGTCGCCGACGACGACGTCACCAACGTGGACGGTGCGACGATCGTCCGGGAGCTGGACCCGGACGTACGGTTGGTGGTCCGGCTCTTCAATCCGGTCCTCGGCGAGGGTGTCGCCACCATGCTGGGCGACTGCGCCGTCCTCTCCGGCTCCGAGATCGCCGCCCCGGCGTTCGTGGCCGCCACCCTGGGCGACGAGGCCTCGGCGTACCTGCGGCTACCCGACGACGAACTCGTCCGCGTGGCCGACCGGCGCACCCTCGACGAGTCCGCCGAGGTCGTCTGCGGGCTGGCGGACACCGGCGGGCCCGAGCTGGTGCGGCTGCCCGCGGACGAGGACGAGGCGGACCTGGTCCTCGTCCGGGCGTACGGTCGCCCCCGCGCCGAGCCGCTGCCGCGACGCCGGCAACGGCTGCTGCGTACCACCGCCCTGGTCTTCGGGCGCAACCTGCGGCTGGCCCTGGCCGGCATGGCCCTGCTCTTCACGGCCGCCGGCGCGGTGCTCGGGTACGTCCGTGGCCTGGCCCCGGCCGAGGCGGCCTACCTCGTGCTGCTCACCGCGCTGGGCGGCGCCGAGGCCGACCCGGCGGCCCCGCTCGCCGAGAAGGTGACCGCGGTCGTCCTGGTGCTCTCGGGTGTCGCCATCGTGCCCACGGTGACCGCGCTGGTCGTCGACGCGCTCGTGCACGCCCGGCTCAGGGTGGCGGCGGGCGGGCTGGTCGACCCGGTCGCGGAGCACGTGATCGTGGTCGGCCTGGGCAACATCGGCACCCGGGTGCTCCAGGAGCTGCACTCGTCGGGCCTGCCGGTGGTCGGCATCGACCGTACGGAGTCGGCACGCGGGGTGGCCGTGGGGCGCGAGTTGGGGCTGCCCGTGATCATCGGGGACGCGACGAGTCCCGAGACGCTCCGCGCCGCATCGGTGCAGACCTGCCGGGCGCTGGTGGTGCTCACCAGCGACGACATGACGAACCTGGAGACCGCCCTGTCGGGTCGGTCGGCGCACGCCACCGCCCGGGCGGCCTCCGGTCAACCGGACGGGTCGCTGCGGGTCGTGCTCCGGCTCTTCGACGACGGTTTCGCCCAGCGGGTGCAGCGGACCTTCGGGCTGACCCACTCGCGCAGCGTGTCGTACCTCGCCGCACCGGCGTTCGCGGCCGCCATGATGGGCCGGGAGGTGATCGACACCATCCCGATCGGCCGGCACCTGCTGCTCGTCGCGGAGCTGCCGGTCGGCGCGGGCTCGGATCTCGAGGGACGGTTCTGCCCCGACCTCTCACGCCCGGGCGAGGTCCGGGTGATCGCGATGCGTACCGGCCGGGCCGGGCAGACGATCTGGGCGCTGCCGCGACGACGCCCGCTGGTCCGCACCGACCGGCTCGTCGTGGTGGCGACCCGGGCCGGTCTCGCCGCGCTGCTCCCCCGCGCGGTACCCAGCGCGGACCCGCCCGCGCTGGTCGAGCCGCCGCCGTTGCGCCTGCTGGGCACGCAGGCGCGGCACCGGCCGGCGGATCTCTCCGACCCGGACGCCCCGGCGGCTACCGGACCCTGACCGGCTCAGCTGGTGCAGGTGGACGCCGGCAGGCCCGAGACGGTCACCGGGGAGCGGCCGCCGGGGCGGGCCTTGCCGGCGAGCACCGCCGCCAGCCCGGTCATGGCCGCCCGGCTGGACGAGTAGGTCGCCAGCAGCGTCGGCGACTTCGCCTTGGCCAGCACGTACGGGGTGTCCATGGCGACCGTCACGGCCGCGTCGGCGCGCAGGTCGCCGGTGCCGTCGCCGTAGCCGACCAGGTGCACGACGGTGCCGCCCTCGGGCACCACCCGCACCCCGGCCGCCTTCAGCGCGTCGGTCAGCAGGCTCCGCGTGTGGTCCCGGCCGTCGGAGGAGGTGACGGTCACCGGCCCGGGGATCGGGGTGCCGTCGCAGGAGCCGCGGAGGACCGTCACCGCCGCGGCGGCGAGCGCGTCGGCCGCCGCCCGGTGCGCCGGGTCGTCCAGCGTCGACATCTCCGGCGCCGTCGTGCCGGCGAGGCGGAACTTCATGGTCAGCACGTGGGTCACCGCGTCGACGAGCCGGGCCCGGGGCAGCGACCCGTCGCGCAGCGCGGCGAGCAGACCGTCGTACGCCTGGCCGACGTTGGGGGTCATCAGGATGAGGTCGTTGCCGGCCTTGAGGGCACGCACCGCGGCCTCCCCGGGTGACCAGCGCTTGGCCGGCGCCATGTTCATGCCGTCGGTGATGACGACGCCCTGGAAGCCGAGCTGACCGCGGAGCACGTCGGTGAGGAGCTTGTGCGAGAAGGTCGCCGGCGTGCCCGGGTCGACCGACCTCGCGTCGAGGTGAGCGGACATCACCGCCATGGTGCCCGCGTCGATGCCTGCCTTGAACGGCGGCCACGCCTCGGCCTCCAGCTTCGCCCGCGACTGGGTGAGCGCCGGCAGCTCCTTGTGGGAGTCGTCGGCGCTGTGCCCGTGTCCCGGGAAGTGCTTCAGGGTGGCCGCCACCCCCGCGCTCTGCAGGCCGCGGACCGCGGCGGCCACCTGCGGCGAGACGCGCCCCTGGTCGGAGCCGAACGAGCGGGAACCGATCACGGTGCTGCGGGTGGCGAGCACATCGGCGACGGGCGCGAAGTCCAGGTTGATCCCCAGCGCGGCCAGTTCGCTGCCGGCGGCCCGCCAGGCCGCCTCCGTCAGGGCCGGATCGCCCGCCGCCCCGGCGGCCAGGGCGCTGGGCAGCACGGTCACCCGGTCGGTGATCCGGGTCACCACGCCGAACTCCTGGTCGGTGCCGATCAGGAACGGCGCGGCGCCGGTGGGCAGCTTGGCCGCGGCGCCGCGCAGCCCCGTGGTCAGCTCCCGGACCTGTTTCGCGCTGTCGACGTTGGTGGTCTCCTGGTTGCCCTGGGTCGGGTCGTCGGCGCTGAAGCCGACCAGGATGAGCCCGCCGAGGCGGTACTTGGCGATCATCTGGGCGGGGGTGTCCACCCCGGCGAGCCCCTGGTTGCCGGCGGCCGAGCCGGCCGAGACGTCGTCGGCCGCGCTGCCGTAGGCGTAGGGCATCAGCACCTGGCCGACGAGGTCCTCGTCCGGGAGGGTGGCGACCAGGGCGGCGGCGCGGGCCGCCGGGTCGCCGGCCGCCGGGTCGCCGCTCGGCGGCGCCGACGGGGAGGACGGAGCGGACGAGGAGGACGGCTGCTGCGGGGACCCCGAGCAACCGGAGAGGAGCAGAGCGGCCAGGGCTGCTACGGCGACGACGGTGCGGCGGGGGCGAAGGGACACGCCACCTATCCCACCAGTTCACCGCGTATCGGGGCAACCCGGTCCATCCCGGCTGGGCCGTGAGGGCCGCCAGCCGACACCGGATATACGCGTGGCGGGGGCCCCTCAGCCGACCCGGGTGAGCAGCGTCACCGGGGCGCCGTCGCCGGCGTGGCGGTAGGGCTCCAGCTCCGCGTCCCAGGCGGCGCCGAGCGCCTTCTCGATCGCGTGCGTGATCGCCTCCGGGGCGCGGGCGGTCGCCAGGATGCTGCGTAGCCGGTCCTCGCCCAGCTGGATGTCACCGGCCGCGCCGACGGTGGCCCGGAAGAGCCCTCGGCCCGGCACGTGCATGAAGCGCTCGCCGTCGGCCCCGGGACTCGGCTCCTCAGTCACCTCGAAACGGATCATGGGCCACTGCCGAAGGGCAGCAGCCAGCTCGGCGCCCGTTCCCGGACGACCGGTCCACCCGCACTCGGCCCGGCGGACGCCGGGATCGACGGGTTGTGCAGTCCACTGCAGGTTGACCGGCGCGGCAAGGACGCGCGCGATCGCCCACTCGACGTGTGAGCACACGGCGAGCGGGGTCGAGTGGACGTATACGACGCCACGCGTTGGCACGGTGACCTCCCGGAGAGCGAGGTGCGTCTTCCCCTACGACCTCGACCACCCGAGTGGTTCCTGTGACACATGATGACTCCTGTGACGGACGGTGCGCCAGGGAATCGGAAAATTCACCGGGAAGAGCCGCCGGAATAGCCGCAAGGGTGGCCGCCGTTGGAACCCACGACGGCGCGATGACCAGCCAGGGATCGTGTTCGTGTACAGTTTCATCGGCGGCTTGTGCCGCGCACAACTTCTGCGGGCCCATCCATCCGGAGTCGTCCGCACAGCCCCCGGACGTTCCAGTCCTCCCGTACGTCTTGCAAGGAGTACCTCCGTGGCGAGCAACACCTCTAAGACCGCGCGCGCGTCCGTCCGGGCCGGCCAGGCTGGCCAGGGTGGCGCCCTCAGCGTGCTGGGCGAGTTCAAGTACCTCATCCCGCTCAACGGCGGCAAGCACGCCTACGTGCGGAACCTGACCAACGGCAAGACCGCGCACCTGCGCACCGACTCCGAGGCCTTCGTCGAGGAGATCCGGGTGCTGGCCGCCGCCGGCCACGCCACCAAGATCCGCGCCGAGCTGAACACGCTGGCCGAGGTGCACCCCGGCGACGGCTGGGACGCGACCGAGAAGCGCCTGGTCGAGGCCGGCGTCTTCGAGGGCTGAGCAGCCCTCTCGCTGAGCAACACGTAACCGCCCGTCGGGACATCCCGGCGGGCGGTTCTGCGTCCCCCCACCTTCCCCCTCTCCCCGCCCTCAGCCGGTTGACGGATCGCCGGAACCGCCGCCAACCTCATGATCGACAGGTGCGGGCCGCCGCCGGGCGCGGGCTCTTTCCGTCGCGAGGGTTGGCGTGGTGTCATGCGGGGTAGCCGGTGTCACCACCGGGTACCCCGGTGGCGGGATCCGGGCGGCCCGGGGAGGCGGCGATGCCGGAGCAGTCTGAGGTGCGCCTCGACGAGGGGGTGCGCCTGCACGTCGAGACCTCCGGGGCGGTCGACGCCGAGGTCACGGTGATCCTGCTGCACGGCTGGACGCTCGACGGCCGGAGCTGGCACCGGCAACTCGCCGCGCTGGGCGAGGCGGCCGGCACGGCGGTGCGGCTGGTCGCGTACGACGCACGCGGCCACGGCCGCTCCAGCTGCATGCCGCTGCGCACGGCCACCCTGGCCCAGCTCGGTGACGATCTCGCCACGGTGATCGAGGCGACGGCCCCGACCGGCCGGATCGTCCTGGTCGGGCACTCCCTCGGCGGTATGACGATCATGGAGTACGCGCATCGGCATCCCGAGCACTTCGCGGCGCGTACCGCCGGTCTCGCCTTCGTCTCGACCACCGCCGAGGGGCACACGCACACCGTCTACGGGCTCTCGTCCCGCATCACCCGGCTGATCCGGCTCGCCGAGACCACCGGCGCCGGCGTACTGGCGCGCTGCGGATCGTGGCGGCCGCCGCTGGCGCTGCTGCGCGCGTTGCGTCCCAGCATCCGGTGGCTGCTCTTCGGCGAGACGTGCGACCCGGCCGACATCCGGCTGGTCACCTCGTCGGTGGCGCGCGCCACGCTCCGCTCGATAGGTGGGTTCCGCGCCTCCATCGGCGCGCAGCACCGCCTCGACACCCTCGCCCAGCTGGCCCACCTGCCCGCTGCCGCCCTCGTCGGGGACCGGGACCGGCTCACCCCGCCACCGTGCGCCGAGTCGATCGCGGCGGTGCTGCCGAACACCGAGCTGACCGTCTGCCCCGGCGCCGGGCACATGCTCATGATGGAGCGCCCGGACGAGGTGAACTCCGCCCTGCTCGGGGTGCTCCGCCAAGTGCTCGATCGGCCACGGCCCGCCGGGCGGCTCACCCCCGCCTCGCCGGCCTGACGAGGCGCGACGGGCGCACCTGGCGACGTGGTGCCGCCGGTCGGGGCCGTACCCTCGTTCGGTTGGCCCGACGTGCGGCCCGTGGTGTACCGCGGTGCCCGCCGCCGGCAAGGGATCAGGAGCGAGCGTGACCGACCAGACCACCCTGGAGCAGGAGATCGCCGTCGAGCAGCGGCATCTCGACCGGGTGTACGCCCGACTCGCCGAGCTGCGGCGGTCGGCGGTCCGCGCCGAACGGGACGGCTACCGGCTCGCCCGGGTCGGGAACTTCGGCGCTCTGGTCGAGCGGGACGCCATGGTCTTCCACGCCGCGCAGCGGCGCCACGCGCTCGACGCCGAGCACGAGGGGCTGGTCTTCGGCCGGCTCGACCTGCGTGACCATCAGGTGCTGCACGTCGGTCGGCTCGGCATCCGGGACGAGAACGCGGCCAGCCTCGTGGTCGACTGGCGGGCTCCGGCGGCAGCCGCCTTCTACCAGGCGACGCCGGCCCAGCCGCAGGGCGTGGTGCGCCGCCGGACGATCCAGTCGAGCGGGGAGCGGGTCGTACGGATCGAGGACGACCTGCTCGATCCGGGCGCCGCGCCGCCGGAGATGGCGGTGGTGGGCGACGGTGCGCTGCTCGCCACGCTCTCCCGGGCCACCGGCCGGGGCATGCGGGACATCGTGGCGACCATCCAGCGGGAGCAGGACGAGGCGATCCGCTCCCCCGGCTCCGGAGTCACGATCGTCTCCGGCGGCCCCGGCACCGGCAAGACGGCCGTCGCCCTGCACCGGGCGGCCTACCTGCTCTACTCCGACCGCAGCCGGTACGCCGGAGGCGGCATCCTGGTCGTCGGCCCCTCCTCGGTCTTCGTCGAGTACATCGCCTCGGTGCTGCCCTCCCTCGGTGAGGAGACCGCCACCCTGCACTCCCTGGGCACGCTCTTCCCCGGGATGACGGCGACCCGGACCGACCCGCCCGAGGTCGCCGCGGTGAAGGGCTCGCTGCGGATGCGCCGGGTGCTGGAGCGCGCGGCCCGGGACGCCGTACCGGGTGGGCCGACGGAGCTGCGCCTGCTCTACCGCGGCGAACTGCTGCGGCTGGAGCGGCGGGAGTTGGACGCGATCCGGGATCGTGCGCTGCCGCGGGGCGCGCGCCGTAACGAGGTGCGCCGGGCAGGCTTCGACGGTGTCTTCGCGGCGCTCTGGGCGCAGGCTCGCCGGCTGAACATCGGCCGGCTGCCGGAGCAGCGCGCCTTCGAGGACGAGATCGCCGACCGGCCGGAGTTCCGGGAGTTCCTCAAGGCCTGGTGGCCGCGGCTGCACCCCCGGCACGTGCTGGGCTGGCTGGCGAGCCCCGAGCGGCTGCGCCGGTACGCCGGGGGCGTCCTCTCCGGGGCGGAGATCCGGCTGCTGACGAATGCGTACCGGACCCTGGACGGCGAGGGGCTGACGATCGCCGACATCGCGCTGCTGGACGAGCTCGACGCGCTGCTCGGCAAGCCGGTGCGGCCGTCCCGGGCGAAGCGGGATCCGTTCCAGCTGGCCGGCGGGGTGCGTGAGCTGAGCACCTACGCCGACCGGCAGCGGGCGGCCCGGGAGGCGGCGCGGGAGCGCCCGGCCGACTACCGGGAGTACGCGCACGTGGTGGTGGACGAGGCGCAGGACGTCTCGCCGATGCAGTGGCGGATGATCGGTCGCCGCGGCCGCCTGGCGTCCTGGACGGTGGTGGGCGATCCGGCGCAGACGGCGTGGACCGGTGATCCGGCGGAGCTGACCCGGGCCCGGGACCAGGCGCTGGGCCGGCGCCGCCGGCACCACTTCACGCTCACCACCAACTACCGCAACTCGGCGGAGATCTTCGCGGTGGCGGCGGCCGAGATCCGCCGGCTCGACCCGGACCTGGCGCTGCCCACCGCGGTC
The DNA here is from genome assembly GCF_003626635.1 of Micromonospora musae. Classification (GTDB taxonomy): domain Bacteria; phylum Actinomycetota; class Actinomycetes; order Mycobacteriales; family Micromonosporaceae; genus Micromonospora; species Micromonospora musae. Next base: position 589,050 of record NZ_RAZT01000003.1, read on the forward strand.
CGCTCCACCGGCGTCGAGCCGGTCGAGCTGGCGGTGCCGGTGGCGGAGCTGGAGAGCGCCACGGTGGCGGCGGCCGCGACGCTGCTGGACGAGGTGGAGGGGACGGTCGGGGTGATCACGCCGGTGCCCCGCCGGAACGAGGTGGCCGGCTGGCTCGGCGCGCGGGGCGGGTCCCGCCTCCAGGTGGTGACCAGCCTGGAGGCGAAGGGTATGGAGTACGACGGGGTGGTGCTGGTCGCGCCGAGCGAGATCCGGGCGGATCCCGGCTCGGGCGTCCGGACGCTCTACGTGGCGCTCTCCCGCGCCACCCAGCGGCTGAGCACGGTCGACCCGACCGGCTGACGTTCCCCGACTTCTCGGTTCGGCCGTCGCGCATGGCCGACGGTTGCATACATTGCGATGTGAGCATATGTTTGACCGGTCCGAACCGTCGACGGAGGGTGGTTTCGTGGGCGCGGGTCATGGCCACGAGGAGACGGTGGCGAACGCCGCCCAGCATCACCGTGGCCGACTCTGGGCGGCATTCGGACTGCTGGCCGTCCTCATGGTGGTCGAGGCTGTGGCCGCCCTCCGCACCGGCTCGCTGGCCCTGCTCTCCGACGCCGGGCACATGTTCACCGACGTGCTCGGCATCGGCATGGCCCTCGCCGCGATCACCGCGACCCGGCACGCCAACCGGGACCCGCAGCGCACCTTCGGGCTCTACCGACTCGAGGTGCTGGCCGCGCTCGCCAACGCCGTCCTGCTCTCCGGGGTCGCCGTCTACGTGGTGATCGAGGCCGTCGGCCGCTTCGGCGACCCGCCGGAGGTGCTCGCCGGCCCGATGCTGGCGGTGGCCGTGCTGGGCCTGCTGGCCAACGTGGTCGCCTTCTTGCTGCTGCGGCCCGGGGCAAAGGAGAGCATCAACCTCCAGGGCGCCTACCTCGAGGTGCTCGGCGACCTGCTCGGCTCGCTCGGCGTGATCGGCGCGGCGCTGCTCATCACGGTCACCGACTGGTGGTGGGCCGACCCGCTGGTGGCGATCGCCATCGGCGTGTTCATCCTGCCGCGCACCTGGAAGCTCGGCCGGGCGGCGGTCCGCATCCTCGTCCAGGCCGCGCCGAAGCACCTCCAGGTGACGGCGGTGCACGATCGGCTCGCGGCCGTGCCCGGTGTGGCCGGCGTCCACGACCTGCACGTCTGGACGCTCACCTCGGGCATGGAGGTCGCCTCCGCGCACCTCACCATGGCCTCCGGCGCCGACGTCGGCACGGTGCTCACCGCCGCGCGGACCGCCCTGCACGAGGACTTCCACATCGAGCACGCCACGTTGCAGATCGAGCCGGGCGCGACACCCGGGGCCTGCGGGTCCTGTGAGTGGTAATGAGCACATCCTTAATTCTGGGAGTGTATTGTCCGGTATGCCGGAATTATCGGTGACCACAGCAGCACCGAGAGTCACATCTGCTGCGTAGGGCTCGCTGGCCCCGGTAGTCTCGGCTCCGGCCTCCGGTAGGTGGCGCTCACGGGCGCCGGCGGCGGCCAACGCCTAATCGCCGACGTTCGGCGAGCCGGGGAACCACGTTCCTGGGGTGCATCCGCGCGAGCGGTAGGGATCTTCCGTCCCGAACCCGTCAGCTAACCCGGTCGGCTGGCGGAAGGACATGCGCATGCCAGTAGTGGCACCCGTACGACGACGCGCCGCCCGGATGGTGGCCCTGATCGCCGCGACGCTCGCCCTCGCCGTCGCGCTCAGCCCCGGCACCGCCACCGCGTCCACTCCCCCAGCGGCCCTGCCCGCCGCGGTTCCCAGCAACGACGCCGAGGGCGGCACCCCCGCGCTCCGCGCCCAACTGGAGGCGGCGAGCAAGGGCTGGCTCGACGCGAAGGCGGCCCTCGCCCGCTCGACCCAGCGGCAGCAGCAGCTCACCGCGCAGCTCCGGACGACCGACACCGAACTGGCGCAGCGCAGCGGCAAGGTCGGCGAGATCGCCGGGGTCGCCTACCGCACCGGCCGGCTCGGCACCATCTCGGCGCTGCTCAACAGCACCAGCCCGGACGGCTTCATGGACCGCGCCGCCGCCCTGGACGCCGTCGCCGCCAACGAGGACCGGGTGCTGCGCGAGCTGATGGAGACCCGGGACACGGCGAACCGGACCCGCGCCGCGCTGGACGGTGAGATCAAGGAGCAGCGCAAGCAGGTCGCCGTGATGGCGAAGCGCAAGCAGCAGGCCGAGCGGGCCATCGAGGTGGCCAACGCCAACACGGTCCGCGCCACGGCCGGAGGTTCCAACCGGGGCACCTCCACCGCGAACGCCGCACCGGCGCCACGCAACCCCGACGGCTCCTGGCCGAAGGAGTCGTGCAGCGTCAACGACCCGACACCGGCGAGCGGCTGCATCACCCCACGCATGCTGCACGCGCTCAACCAGGCCAAGGCGGCCGGCTTCACCCGCTACGTCTCCTGCCACCGAAACGGCGGCTCCGGCGAACACCCCAAGGGCCGGGCCTGCGACTTCGCCGCGCAGAAGAACGGGTTCGGCGGCGACGCCACCGGCGGCGACAAGACGTACGGCAACAACCTGGCCGCGTACTTCATCCGCAACTCCGACCGGCTCGCGGTGCTCTACGTGATCTGGTACCGGCAGATCTGGCTGCCCAGCAGCGGATGGAAGTCGTACAGCGGGGCGGGCGGAGACCCGTCGAGCGACCACACGAACCACGTGCACCTCTCGGTGTACTGACCTCGCGGCCGCGGGTGGCCCGGTCCGGCCACCCGCGCCGCCGGAGGCGGTACGTCCCGGGACGTACCCGGGATGTCGTCGCTCGGCGGACGATCCGGCCGGCCCGCGCGGGCAGCATCACGGACATGACCCGAACACCGCCCGCCGCGCGCAAGGCGCTGCTCACGCTGCACCTGGTCACCTCGCTGGGGTGGCTCGGCGCGGACCTGGTCCTGCTCACCCTCGGCGTGGCGGTGCTGCGCGGCGCCGACCCGGACGTGGTCTATCCGGTGGCCGCGCTGATCGGCACGGTGCTCTTCGCCCCGCTGGCCGTCGCGGTGTGGACGGTCGGCGTGGCCAGCGCCCTGTTGACCCCGTGGAAGCTCCTCCGGTACCGCTGGGTGTTGGTGAAGCTGCTGATCACCACGGCGATGGTCGTGCTGGTGCTCTTTCTGCTCACCCCGAACCTGCGCGCCGCGGGCGAGCTCGGGGCCGCCCTCCCGGCGCGGGACCGGGCCGATCTGGTGATCGCGCCCGCCGTGTCGACCAGTCTGATGGTCATCGCGACGGTGCTCTCCACGTACAAGCCGTGGGGGCGGATGCGCCGGACCGGGTCGCCCGCGCCGGGCCGGCGCTCGCCGGTGGCCGGCCGCGCGGGCGCCTGACCGGCTCCACCAAACCCCCGGCGTCGGTCAGGACGTGGCGGGCGGTCCCTTCCGGTCGCGGTCGAGCGCACCGGCGAGCCGGTTCGCCAGCGTCAGGTGCGCGGCGCGGGCCTGCCGGAAGGCGTACGCGAAGAGCGGCGCGGGCGCGGCGAGGGTGATCTCGACGTCGATGCGCAGCTGCCCGTCCGCCTCGGTGTGGAGCAGGGCGCGGCTGCGCACGGTGGTGGCCGGCCACTGCCGGGCCACCGTCACGATCTCGTCCTCCGCCTGGACCAGCACGTCGGCCTGGTACCGCACCCGGAACCGCACCGGTCCGGCGGTGAGCCGGTCGCTGACGGTGTAGCTGGCCCGCGCGCCGGGGCGGGGCGGAAGCCGGCGGACCCGGACGATCAGCGGGTGCAGTTCGCCCTGCCGGTCGAGGTCGCCGAGGAGCGCGGCGGCGTCCGACGGCGAGCAGCGCGCCTGGACGCTGTAGCTGAAGGAGTCCCGCCTGAGCACACCGTCTCCCGCCGTCGCCGGTCGCCCGATCCTCACCCACCAGGGGCCAGGTGGCAACGGCTGAGCGGCCTCCGGAGCGCATACCGCGGCTTCGGGTGCCTGTCGGCCGGGCGATCAGCCGGTGGGACTCCGCAGCCGGTCGGCGGCGTCAGCGAAGCCGGCGACGTGGACCTCTCCGGCCTCGACGAGAGGGTTGTCGAGCCCGGTCGGGGATGAGCGCGGCTCAGGCGCCGGGGAGCACCTCGGGCGTGGCCGTGCCGGCGTAGTAGGGCTCCGGAGCACCGAAGAGCCCGAGCAGGCCGGTCACCCAGAGCTGCCGGTGCACGAACCGGCTCGGCTCGGTGACCACGAGCTTGACGCCGCTCACCTCGGCGGTCTGGAACCCGGCGACCATCGCGCTGATGCCGACGGAGTCGATGAAGGTGACCAGGCGCATGTTGAGCTCGATGCGCGCCGGATGCCCCTTGGCCAGCACCTCGGCGATCGCTTCACGCACCTCGTACGCGGTGTCGACGTCGATCTCGCCGCGTGGGGCGATCTCCACGACACCGCCGGACAGTACCGACTTCACGATCGACAGGCTCACGCGAGCACCTCCACCCGCCCGTCCCCCGGGCGCCTCATCAGTACGCGGGCCGCGACCGAGAGTATTCCTCCGATGGCCTCGGTCGCCACCCCCGGGGGATGAGCAATTCGCGGATCAGGGCACATCTCGTCACCCTTGTCCGGATTCTTCTCTTCGTCTGTTCGTTCGACGGCCCCTCGGACCGACGCACCGCCGCCCAGGGTAGCCGGTCCGCGCCAGCCGGGCGGAAACGACGCGGCCGGTAAGGGTCCGGACCCATGATCCGATTTCGCACGGCGCGGGTGCGTTTGCCGGGGCGGCCTAGCATCGGCCGGGAGTCCACGACAGAGGGGATGATCAATGATCAAGAGACTGGCCGGGCTGGCCGGCGTCGGTGCCCTGCTCGCCCTCGTACTGGCCTGCGGCTTCGGTGGCAGCGGAGACGATGACGACGATGACGACGACTTCGCCCGGGGTGCCGCCGTCGTCTCGGTGCGCTGACCACCCCATCTCCGTCTCGAACGGGCCGGCCGCCCGAGCGCGGCCGGCCGCCGGGGCATGGTGAACCCGGCGCGACCCCGGCCGTCAGGCCCCACCACTTCGGCGGTCCGGCTGGGGTGATTCGGCGGGTTTGGGGCGCCGATGGGCGGGGCACTGGCGGGTAGGCGAACCGTGACGCGCCGATCCGGATGGCCGGGAGCCGACCCGCCCGCCGTGGCCGGCGCACCGAGGAGGTAATCCCGATGTTCGGAACGACCCTGCTGGACCGCCGCAGCAGACCCGAGCGGATCGCGGACCAGGCGTGGCAGCACCTGGTCTCCAGCGTCAACACCGCCGGCGACACCGTCCGAGGCACCGCTCGCTCCGCGCAACGCGGCGGACACCGGCTCAGTGACGGAGCAGGTGACGTCGTGGGCAACGCTGCCGACGAGGCCCGCCGCCGGGCCACCCTCGCCTTCGACGCGCTCGCCGGTCGACGTCCGGCGCTGCCGTGGACGCTGCTGATCGGTGTGGCGCTGGTCGGCGCCGCCATCGGTTGGGCCGCGGGTACCGCCGCCCGGGCCGCGGGCAGCCGGGACGACCGCGCGGTCGACGACATCGACTTCGTGGACGTGGACCGCCCCAACTCCCCCGCCAACCTCGACACCTGAGCCCGAGCAAGGACGGTCCCGACCGGCCCGCCGCGCATCCGCAGGGGATGAACGACCCCGGGTTCGTTGATGTCGGGGTGTCCGGCACCTCGACGACACCCCGACATCAGGTCGAGTCAGATGGCGTTGATCCGCTCCGGCGCGCGTTCGGCGCGGGCCAGGGCGCGCAGCACCGCCGGCTGGCCGTGACGGCGTACCGCCAGCCGAGCCAGCAACGAGAGCACCGGCTCGAAGACGTCGACGGGTAGCTCTGAAGTGGCCACACCGACGCTGACCGCCAGGTCGTCGGAGTGCACCGCGATCTCCATGAGGCGGGTGGTCAGGAAGTCGTCCAGGGTGAGCGACCAGGGCCCCCGAGCCAGGTGCACCACCCGCCCCGCCGGCTCCCGGGTCAACGCCTCGGTGAGCCGCTGCACCGCCTCGGCCGTACGGGCGGCCAACGCCTGCGGCCCCTCCTGCGCGATCCCCTCCCCCACCCGGCGGATGCCCACGTTCACGTCGTCGTCGACACTCGCGCCGATCCAGCTGCCACGCGCGTAGTGGTCGAGCAGACCTATCGGATCACCGGCCGGCACGGGCTCGGCGAGCACCGCCTCGACCTGGAAGACCTGCGAGGCGAGGTGCCCCGCGAGGCCGGCGACACCGAACTCGGCGAGCGCGCTCGGCTGGTCCCAGCGCTCGGCGACCGCCGGGTCGCCCAGCAGCCGCACGGCCGAGCGAGCGGCCGTCAGGTAGGCAGTTCTGATCGCAGCCATGTCGTACCTCCTTCGGGGTGGGACCACGCGAGCCTAGACCCCGACCGCCACCTCCAAGATCGTCGGACCGCGATCACCCGGGTCGGGCGAGGGTGGCTCACCCCGACCGGCGGCAGCATCGCCCCCGGGCGGCCGTGCCTGCGGAAGCCCCCATGCGAGACGAGGAGGGAGCCGATGGCCACCGAGACCGTCACCCGTACCGATCAGGAGATCCAGTCCGACGTCCTCGACGAGCTGACCTGGGAGCCACGGGTCCGGCCGCACGAGATCGGCGTGACCGTTTCCGAGGGCGTTGTCACCCTCACCGGCCGGGTGGAGAGCTACGCGAAGAAGTGGGCCGCCGAGCGGGCGGCGCACCGGGTCCCCCGGGTCCGCGCGGTCGCCAACGATCTGACCGTGCAGCTGCCCGGCGGAGCGGAGCGGGCCGACCCGGAGGTGGCCGGCGCGGTCGGGCACGCCCTGGAGTGGGACGCGTTCGTACCCCTGGAGCAGTTGCAGGTCACCGTCTCGGACGGCTGGGTGACCCTGCACGGCGAGGTGGAGTGGGAGTACCAGCGGCGAGCCGCCGAACGGGCGGTCAGCCGACTCACCGGCGTACGCGGCCTGAGCAACGGGATCACCGTGCGGCCGTCGATCCGCGCGGACGGGCACGAACTGGCCGAGCGGATCGTCGACGCCCTCGCCCGCAGCCGGGCCACCGAGTCCGAGCACGTCACGGTGCGGGTGCACGGCGACACGGTGCTACTGGCCGGTCTGGTGCACTCGATCCCGGAACGTGCCGAGGTGGAACGGGTGGCCTGGTCCGCGCCGGGCATCCGGGAGGTGCAGAACCACATCGCCGTCGCCCCGGTCCTGCATTGAACCACCCCGGCAGGGTGAGCCGACTTCACCCGGCCGGCGGCGAGCGTGGGAGTCATGACTGATCCGAACGGGCTGATCGGACCGGGGCGGCCGGCGCCGGACTTCGCGCTGCCGGCCACCCCGGACGGGCGGCGCACCGGCGTCCGCGAGTACCGCGGCCGACCGGTGGTGCTCGCGTTCTACCCGGCCGACTGGAGTCCGGTCTGCGGCGACCAGATGGCGCTCTACCAGGCCGCCATGCCGGAGTTCGACCAGTACCGGGCGGCCGTGCTGGGCATCTCCGTGGACAGCTTGTGGTCGCACCGAGCGTTCGCCGAGGACCAGGGCGTCGGCTTCCCGCTGTTGGCGGACTTCGAGCCGAAGGGGGAGGTGGCCCGCGCGTACGGCGCGTACACCCGCAGCGGTGAGGCCGCGCGGGCGCTCGTGGTGGTCGACCCGGACGGCGCGGTCGCCTGGTCCCAGCTCTACCCGCCGGAGGTCAACCCGGGCGCGGACGGCATCCTCGACGCGCTGGAGCGGATGCGCGCCAGCGGGGAGGTGAGGGTCGGATGACGACTCCGCTGCAGGTCACCGCCCGTCTGCGTACGCCGGTGACCGGATCCGACCATGTTCGGGGCGCGGCCGACGCCCCCGTGACGATCGTCGAGTACGGCGACTTCCAGTGCCATTACTGCGGCGCCGCGTACCCGAACCTCACCGAGCTGCTCCGGCAGCGGGAGGGCACGGTACGGCTCGTCTACCGCTACTTCCCGATCGCCAACGTGCACCCGTACGCGGAGAGCGCGGCCGAGGCGGCCGAGGCGGCCGGGGTCCGCGGCCGGTTCTGGGAGATGCACGACTGGCTCTACGAGCACCAGGACCAGCTCGACCCGGTGCACCTGTCGCTCGGCGTCGAACAGCTCGGCATGCCGCCGGACGACATCGACGCCGAGGTGGAGCGGCACGCCCACGCCGACCGGGTACGCCGGGACTTCGTGGGCGGGATCCGCAGCGGGGTCAACGGCACCCCGACCCTCTTCGTCAACGACGCCCGGCACGACGGCGGGTACGCCCTGCCGGACCTGCTCGCCGCCGTCGACGCCGCGGCCGACACTTAGATCAACCGCAGCTCGCGCGCCCGCCGGACCGCTTCTCGCCGGCGGGTCGCGTCGAGCTTGCGGTAGATGTTGCGCACGTGGGTCTTCACCGTGTTGACCGACAGCGACAGCTCACTGGCTATCTCCACGTTGGACAGGATGCTCTGCAGGTAGCGCAGGATGGTCAGCTCCCGCTCGGTGAGCGGCTCCTCCAGCGTCGGCCCCGGCTCCACCGGCCCCCGTTCGGCCGGCTCGTCCGCGCCCCGCACCAGGTCGCTGACCATCGACCAGTGCGCCGTGCCGGTGTCGAGGTGCGCGGCGAGCAGATCCCGCACGGCCGGATCGGCGCGGGTGAAGACCCGCCGGACGCCCTCCGGACCGGCGAGGTCGAGCACCCGCTCCAACGTCCGGCCGGCCCGGCGCTCGTCCCCGCCGTGGCGCGCCAGCACCGCGTCGAGCAGGCCCGCGTCCACGCGTACCGGCAGCGACCACCGCTCCGCCTCCGGCGCCGCCCAGTCCGGCAGGGCCCGAGCGGCCGCGCGCGGGTCACCGGCGCGCAGCTCGACCCGGGCCAGCGCCACCGCCACCGGGGCCAGCGCCACCGCGACCGAGGCGAGCGGCTCGACCTGGTCCCGCAGCGGCCCGGCCAGCAGGTCCCGGGCGGCCTCCAGGTCACCCCGGGCACCGAGCAGGTCCGCGTCCGCGGCCAGCAGCTGGTAGGCCAGCTCCACGGCGGCCGGCCGGTCCGCGATCCGGTGCCGCGCCTCGGCCAGCAGCCGGTGACCGGCGGCCACCTCACCCCGGTCGTGCAGCAGCTGCGCCCGGCAGAGCGCGGCGACCGCCGCGGCCGTGGTCTCCCCCACGGCACTCCCGGCACCGGCCGGCGTCTCCGACTCCCCGGTCGCGGCCCGGGCCAGCGCCAGGTTCCCGGCGACCTCCTCGGGCTGGTCCCGGTGCAGAGCCACCACGGCCAGCGCCAGCTGGGCGTACGCGCAGTCGAGGCGGCAGGCCCAGCCGTGGCAGGGCGGCATCGCCAACGCGGCCCGGGCGGACGCCTCGGCGGCCCGCAACCTCCCTTGCACGGCGTCGAGCAGCGCCGAGCGGCTGGCGCAGACCAGCTCGACGCGGAGCCGGCCCGCCTCCCGCGCCGCACCCAGCGCCCGGGCGAACCGCGCCGAGGGCAGCTGCCCCTCGGCCAGTTCCACGAGCCCGAGCGCGGTACCGGCGAACGCCCGCAGCTCGGCGTCCTCGGTGGCGCTGCCCCTCGGCCCGCCGGCCACCGGCGCGGCGAGCGGTTCCGGTGCGCGGACGGCGGGGGCCGAGCGCTGGGCCGGACCGGTGGCGGGCTCCCCGCTCGGGGCAGCCAGGTTGGACGGCCCAGGCGGCGTGGGGTGCGCCCGGATCAGCCGCGCGGCCGCGGCGCGCACCTCGGCGTGGTCGCCGGCGAGCCGGGCCAGCGTCAGCTCCACCGCGGTGGCCAGCCGGAGGAAACGGTCCCGGCGCTGGGCGGGCAGGGTGTCCGCGACCGCGACCGCGGCGTGCAGGTGCGCCGTGGCGGCCTGCGGGTCACCGGCGTGCGCCCGCTCCGCGGCGCAGGCGAGGGCCAGCTCGGGATCGCGGCGCACGACCTCGGGTGGTGGCGGCGCCGGCGCGGGGGCGCCGAAGTCGGACCGGTCGTACGGGGCCAGCTCCGGCCACTGCGCGACGAAGATCTCGGTCGCCCGGTCCCAGTGACCGCCGGCCAGCGCGTGCCGCAGCCCCTCCGCCGGCCGGCCGTTGTCGGCGTACCAACCGGCCGCCCGAAGATGCAGCTCACGCAGCTCGTCGGCGGGTAGCCGGGTCAGCTCCGCCCGGAGCAGGTCGGCCAGCAGCGGGTGGCAGCGGTACCAGGGCGGGCGGCTCTCGTCGCGACGCAGCAGGCCACCGTCGCCGGCCAGGTCGGCGAGCGTCCGCTCGGCGTCCGACCCGCCGGTGAGCGCGTCGGCCAGGTCGGCGCAGACCGTCTCGGCGAGCGCGGTGCGCCGCAGCAGCTCGCGGGCCGCCGGCTCGACCGCGGCGAGCACCTCCTCGTGCAGGTAGCCGGCGACGTCCGGCTGGTCGCCCCCGAACTGCTCGACCCAGCGCGACGGGTCGGGCTGCCGCTGCAAGGCCAGCGCGGCGAAGCGCAGCGCCGCCGGCCACCCACCGGTCCGCTCCCGCAGCCGGTGCAGTGCCGCCCCGGTCAGCGCCACGCCGTGCGCGGTCAGCAGGTCGGCCACCTCGTCGTCGGTGAAGGCCAGCTCGTCCGGACCGATCTCGGTCAGCTCTCCCGCCAACCGCAGCCGGTGCACGGCCAGCGGCAGCCCGGCCCGCGCCCCGACCACGAGACGCAACCGCTGCTCGGCGTGGCGGAGCAGGAAGTCCAGCCCGGTCAGCGCGGCCGGGTCGGTGACCCGGTGCAGGTCGTCGAGGACCAGTAGCACCGGCTCTTCCCGGGCGGCCAGTCCGGCGGCCAGCAGCTCCAGCTGATCCGGCCGGGGCGGTCGGTCCGGCACCTGCGCGCCGTCCCGCCCGGGGCCCGTGCCGGCCCGGAGCGCAGCCGCCAGGTACGACCAGAGCCGGTCGCCGTCGTCGCCCGCCTCCACCGACACCCAGGCCGGCACCGGCCGGGCCGCCTCGACGACGCTGCCGTCCGGGCGCACCTCGGCGCCCTCGCCCGAGCTGCCTCCCACGAGCCGGGTCCAGGCCGCGAGCAGGGTGCTCTTGCCCCAGCCGGCGGGCGCGCTGACCAGCGTCACCGGCCCGGCGCTGCCCGCGTCGAGCCGGCGCAGCAGGCGGGGCCGGGCCAGCACCGACTCGCCGAGCGCGGGCGGGTGCAGGCGGGACGCGAGCAGCGGCGGCCGGACGTCGTCCGCCGTCCCCACGCGTACGGCGCTTCGCTGTTCCGGCATCCGGCCCACCCCCACGGACGCGTTCCACCCCCCGGTCGGCGGGCGGATACCCGGCGCGGGGCCGTTCACCCCTTCGGGGCGAGCCCGTTCACCCCTGAACGGGCCGAGGGTGCAGACCGGACTTGACGGGATATCCCGGACAGCCCTCTCGAATGGCGCGATGGCGGGTGGCACACTCGCGGGATGGCTGGAGAGCGGGCGTACGACGTGGTGCTCTTCGGCGCGACCGGCTTCACCGGCGGGCTGACCGCCGAATACCTGGCCCGGCACGCGCCGGCAGGGCTGCGGTGGGCGCTCGCCGGCCGCAACTCCGACCGGTTGGCGGCGGTCCGCGACCGGCTCACCGCGATCGACCCGGCGCTGACCGAGCTGCCGTTGCTGACCGCCGACACCACCGACCCCCGAACGCTTCGCGCGCTGGCGGAGCAGACCCGGGTCGTCGCCAGCACCGTCGGCCCGTTCATCCGACACGGCGAGCCGCTGGTCGCCGCCGCCGCCACCGCCGGCACCGACTACCTGGACATCACCGGGGAGCCGGAATTCGTCGACCTGATGTACCTGCGCCACCACGCCGAGGCGGTACGCACCGGATCGCGTCTCGTGCACGCCTGCGGGTTCGACTCGATCCCGCACGACCTGGGCGCCTGGTTCACCGTGCGGCAGCTCCCGTCCGACGCGCCGATCACCGTCGACGGTTTCGTCCGTGCCGGCGGACGTTTCTCCGCCGGCACGTACCACTCCACCCTCATCGCGTTCTCCCGGGCGGCCCGGGCCGGCCGGGTCGCCCGGCAGCGGCGGTCCACGGAGCTGCGGCCCGAGGGCCGGCGGGTCCGCGCGGTACGCGGACGGCTCACCCGCCCGGACGGGCTGGGCATGTGGGCGGTACCGCTGCCGACCATCGACCCCCAGATCGTCCGGCGCTCGGCGGCGACCTGCCCGGCGTACGGTCCCGACTTCCGCTACCGGCACTTCGCCGCCGTGAAGCGGCTGCCCACGGTGCTGGCCGCCGGGGTCGGCCTGGCCGCCGTGGCGGGCCTGGTGCGGCTGGCGCCGACCCGGCGCTGGCTGCTCGGCCGGCTCACCTCCGGGCAGGGACCGGCAGCGCAGCGGCGGGCCCAGTCGTGGTTCCGGATCCGGTTCGTCGGCGAGGGCGGCGGGCGCCGGGTACGCACCGAGGTGGCCGGGGGCGACCCGGGGTACGACGAGACGGCGAAGATGCTCGCCGAGTCGGCGCTCTGCCTGGCCCTGGACGACCTGCCGCCGACCGCCGGCCAGGTCACTCCGGTGACCGCGATGGGCGAGGCGCTGCTCACCCGGCTCACCCGCGCCGGGATCACCTTCCGGGTGCTGGAGGCGGTCGACACCGACGGGCTTGACCCTCGACCAGCTTGAGACGGCAGGATCGGTCGACGTGGAGAGCGAACTGCGCAGCATCGGCGAACTGGCGAGGGCCAGCGGGCTCACGGTCAGCGCCCTGCGGTTCTACGACTCGGCCGGGGTGCTGGTGCCGGCCCTGGTCGACCCGGTGACCGGCTACCGCTGGTACGCCGACGAGCAGCTGGCCCCGGCCCGGCTGGTGGCCGGGCTGCGCCGGGTCGGCATGCCGGTCGCCGAGATCGCGGCCGCGGTGCGGGCCGAACCGGCCGCCGTGCACCGGCTGCTCGACGTGCACCTGCGCCGGCTCGAGGACGGCCTCGCCGACGCCCGCCGCGAGCTCTCCCGGATCCGCGCCCTGGTCGGCGCCGAGAAGCCCGCCCGGGCCGTCCGCGTCGTGCTCTCCCGCGCCGAGCTGACGTACGCCGTCGACGCGGTCCGGTTCGCCGTCGGCACCGACCCGGAGCTGCCGGCCCTCACCGGCGTCCTGTTCGACGTGGCGCCGGACGGCGTCCGCCTGGTCACCACCGACCGGCACCGGATGGCGCTCGCCCGGGCCGACGTCACCCGGATGGACGGGCCGGCCGTGCGGGTGCTCGCCCCGGCCGGCTTCGTCGACGAGGTCCGGGCCCTGCTGGAGAGCGGCGCCGACCTCACCTCGGCGGTCCGGTTGACCGTCGAGGGCGACACGATCGCGGTTTCGGTGGCCGGCCGCACGGTGACCGGCTCGCTGCTGCCGTACGACTTCCCGGACTACCAGCGGCTGCTCCGGGCGGCCGCCGGCGACGCCCCGACGTACCGGATCCCGGTCGACGTGGCGGCGCTGCGGACGGCGCTGCGTCGACCGGGCGCGCCGACGATCGCCCGGGAGTACGACGGGGCGCCGATCGCGGTGAGCGTGCTCGGCGTCGACGGGCGGGGTGCGCTGCGGGTGCTGGAACCGGACGAGACCGGCCCGGACGGCGGACTCCGGTTCGGGGTGAACGGCGACTACCTGCTCGACGCGCTGGACGCCGCCGGCGGGCCGCAGCTGGTGCTGGAGCTGGACGGCCCGATCACCCCGCTGGCCGTACGCCGCCCCGACGACGACGCCGCCCTCTCGATCCTGATGCCGATCCGACTCTGACCGGCACGCCACCGGCCGGAACCACGACGCGCGGAGACGGTGCCGGCCGGCCGACACGGCGGGCCGCCGATCGGGGGCCGCCCGCTCGGTCGAGGCGGCCCGGGCGCGCTCCCCAGGCCCGAACGCGGCGGGCTGCGACGGTAGCATCTGGGGATCCACCCGACTGCCGGACGGAGGCGTACGGAGCAGCATGCTCGACATGGAGTTGATCCGGAAGGATCGCGAGGCGGTGGCGACCGCGCTGGCGAAGCGTCTGGATCCCGCCGAGGTCAACCGGGCGCTGGACGAGATCCAGCGGCTCGACCAGGAGCGGCGCGCCCTGATCGGTGAGATCGACGCCGATCGGCAGCGCCGCAAGGCAGAGGCACGGGCCTACGCGGAGGCGAAGCGGGCCGGCCGCGAGCCGGAGGTCGTCGCGCCCGAGGCCGGCCGCAAGCAGCTCTCCGAGCTGGAGTCCGAGCTGGACGAGGTGCAGGACCGGCTGCGCACCGCGATGAGCGAGCTGCCCAACCTGCCCGCCGACGAGGTGCCGCCGGGCGGCAAGGAGGCCAACCAGGTCGTCAAGACCTTCGGTACGGCGCCGGTGATCGAGAAGATCCGCGACCACGTGGAGCTGTCCCGGATGCTCGGCCTGGTCGACCACGAGCGGGGCGTGAAGCTCGGCGGCTCCGGCTTCTGGATGTACACGGGGATGGGTGCCCGGCTGGAGTGGGCGCTGCTGAACTTCCTCATCGACGAGAACGTCAAGGCCGGCTACGAGTTCCTGCTCCCGCCGCACCTGCTGCTCGACACGGCCGGCTTCGCCGCCGGGCAGTTCCCGAAGTTCTACGACGACGTCTACCACCTCGACCGCGAGGGTGCTCCCCGTGGCCAGTTCCTGCTGCCCACCTCGGAGACGGCCATCCTCGGGGCGTACCAGGACGAGATCCTGGACACCACGACGCTGCCGCTGAAGCGGTTCGCGTACACGCCGTGCTACCGCCGGGAGGCGGCCGGTTCGCACTCGGACGAGCGCGGCACCGTCCGGGGCCACCAGTTCAACAAGGTGGAGATCTTCCAGTTCACCCTGCCCGAGCAGGCGGAGGCGGCGCTGGAGGCGATGGTCACCCACGCCGAGGGGCTGGTCGAGAAGCTGGGCCTGCACTACCAGCGCAGCCTGCTGTCGGCCGGCGACGCCAGCGCGTCCATGCGCAAGACCCTCGACATCGAGGTGTGGATGCCGAGCATGGACAAGTACAAGGAGGTGTCGTCGGTCTCCTGGGCCGGCGACTACCAGGCACGCCGGGCGGCCATCCGCTACCGCGAGCCGGGCGGCAAGCAGACCCGGTTCGTGCACACGCTCAACGGGTCGTCGCTGGCCACCAGCCGCCTCTTCCCGGCCATTCTGGAGCAGTTCCAGCAGCCCGACGGCTCGGTGCTGGTGCCCGAGGTGCTCCGCGACCGGCTGGGCGTCGACCGCCTCACGCCGGGCCGCTGAGCCTGCGCCGTGGACGGGGGCCGGTGACGGCCGGCTCCCGTCCGACGCGCGGCCGCCGGCTGGCCGGCGAGGTGGAACGCGTGTTGCGGAACGCGGCTACGAGTCGACCTTCGTGAGGCGCAGCGCCAACTCGGGGCAGACCTTCACCGCCTTGCTGGCCCCCTCCCGCAGCCAGGTCGGCACCGGCGTCGGGGGGAAGGCCGGGTAGCCGTTGGCGTCCAGCCGGATGAAGTCCGGTACGACGTGCGCGCAGAGGCCGTGCCCGTCGCAGCGGGACCAGTCGAGGGTCAGCTTCTGGGGGGCCGCATCCGGCGCGCCGGGCAGGCCCATCACACCCTTCACCCGCCGGCCGCACCCCTCACCGGCCGCGTGCAGCCGCAGGTCGTCGACGAAGACCTCGACCGCGGAGAGCGCGAAGCGGGCCGTACCGTCGGGGTGGCTGCACGCCCCTCGTCCCTTCACCTCACCGGCGGCGGCCCGGACGATGTCGGCGGGCTGACTGCCGGCGACCGCGAGGTCCACCGCCCGGGCCAGGTCGGGCAGGCCCCGCTTGCATGGGCCGCACTGCCCCGCGGACTCCCCGGCCAGGTAGCGCACCACCTGGGCCGCCTCGCCGAGCGGGCAGGTGTCTCCGCCGAGCGGAACGATGATGCCGGCGCCGAGGGTGCCGCCGACCGCGGCCATGCCCTTGCGCGAGATCTCGGCGCGAGCCGCCGCCTCGGCCGTGATCCACTTTCCGTGGTAGCCGCCGGTCAGGATGCCCGGCCCGTCGGGCACCTCGCAGAGGTCGAGGATGTCCCGCAGCGGGGTGCCGGCCGCGCACTCGACCACCGCCGGTCGGCCGGCCGCGCCGGTGACCGTGAGCAGCACGGTGCCGGGCTCGTCGTCGGTGCCGAGGGAGGCGTACTCGTACGGCCCGAGCCGGGCGGCGACGGCGAGCTGGGCGTACGTCTCGGCGTTGGAGAGCAGGGTGGGCAGCCCGTTCACCCCGGAGTCGCTGGAGCGTTTCTTGGTGCCCGGCGGGATGTGCGGCAGCCCGTTGATGCCGTTGACCAGTGCCCCGCCCTCGCCGGAGATGAACCGGTGCGGAACGGTGACGACGCTCGTGGGGACGGGCATCCGCCGCTCGGCCAACGCCTCCATCAGCGAGCCGCGACCCACCTCGTCGTCGGTGACACCGAGCACGATCTCCTCGGCGTCGAGCGCGTACGCGGCCAGCGCCGCGCCGTCGAGGATCAGGTGCGGGGCCCGGGTGAGCAGCACCTTGTCCTTCCAGCTGGCCGGCTCTCCCTCGGTGGCGTTCACCACCACGACGGCGCCGAGGTCCTGCCGCTCGCAGGAGTCCAGCACGGCGCGGAGTTTGCGGGCGAACGGGAAGCCGGCGCCGCCCTTGCCCTTGAGCTGGATCCCCTCGGCGAGGCGGAGCAGACCGGCCGCCTCCAGCGGGCCGACCGGCCCGTGGGTCTCCTCGTGCGCGGCGAGGTCGAGCCGACCGAACTCGGCGAAGCCCGCGGTCAGCCGTGGTTCGCCGACACAGGCCACCGGAGGGACGGTCGTCCGCCTCACTTGGCCTCACCCCGCAGTCCGGCCCAGTACGCGCCGTCCACCGCGTCGGCGTTGGCTCGGCGGCGGCGATTCGCCCGTCCTTCGCCGGCGGCCCGCCGGGCTCGCCGGGACGCCAGATCGACCAGGGTGGGGGTGTCGTCGACCGGCGCCTCCTCGGGCAGGTACTGGGTCGGCGGGCGCCAGTAGTCGGGCTCCTCCGGCGTGTCGTCCTCGACGCTGTGCCGCCCGCCGCTCGTCGGCTGCGCGGAGATCGGCTCGGCGGAGACGGGTTCGGTCGCCTCCCAGCGGCTCGGGCTGGTCCACGGCTCCTCCGGCTCGTCGACGCGGCGAGCCGGCACCGGGATCCGGGCTTCCGTACCGGACTCGTCGTGGTCGTCGGCGCGGCGGCGCGACCGGGCGGACGCCGACACCCGGCCGGTCGGCTCCGGCTCCTGCGCGCGACGCCGCCGCGACCGGCGTGCCGCCGGCTCGACCTCCTCGTTCCGCGGCCGGCGCGACGCGGGCTCGTCCCGTTCGTCCTGCTCGTCGCGGTACCGTCCCGTCCGCCAGGTCGACGCACCGGTCCGGGCCGGCTCCTCGTCCCGCCGGCGTCCGCGCGATCGGGTCCGCTCGCGGGCGGCGGCCGGCTCGGGCACCACCGGCACGGCGAACCGGTCGGCGCCGCGCCGCGTGGACGGCACGGACATCTCGGCGGTGGCCTGCGCCCACTCGGCGTCGCGGCGCTGCCGGGCCGCCTCGGCGGCCCGCTTGGCCTCGCCGCGGCGGCCGAGACCGAGCACCGGCCGGCGCCCCTCCTCGGCGGGCCGGCCGGCGAGGGCCTTGTTCCTGGCGGCGGCCTGGTTCTGCTCGCGGCTGCGTCGCCCCAGCGTCACCGAGAGGCGGACGAGCAGCGCCGCCACCACCAGCAGCACGCAGACCAGGTAGCTCAGCGTCACCCACGGCTTGGCCGCGCGCCCGGCGTTGAGGCCGTGCACCAGGGCGAACGGCCAGGCGGCGTACGCCGTGGAGTGCAACGCCCGCCACAGCCACTTCGGACCGACGTTGGCGAAGCGGGCTCGGACGATCCCCGTCCAGAGCACGGCCACCATCAGCAGTGCGGCGACCGTACCGAGCCCGACGTAGAGCCCGGTGCCGGAGACGAACGGCACCACCGCGTCGGTGCTCGCGGCCCGACCGGTGGCGATCTTGGTGAGCACGTGGAGGCCGAGGCCGGCGACCCCGAGGACGCCGGTGGCCCGGTGCGCGGACTGCAGCAGCACCCGGTGCCGGATCAGCAGGACCAGCCGGTCCGTGGCGAGCAGCCCCATCATCACGGTGAGGCTGAGCGAGACGAGGGTCACCACCCCGGCGAAGAACTCGGTGAAGAAGAAGCCGTACGCGTACGCCCGCTGGCCGGCGCCGGTGAGCATCACGGCAGCCCACAACGCCGCGAGGGCGGAGACGATCAGCACGGTCATCGCCGACCCGGACGAGACCCGTACGCCCCGGCTGCTGGTGCTGGTCCGGACGGGCGTCGCCTTCTGCTTCTGCTTGACCCGGGCCATCTGCTCCTCGATCGTCCAACGGCGGCGGACCGCCGGCCGGCTGCACTCCGCCCTCCAGTACGGATCGACGAGGCGGCCGGATCACCGCCGCCGAAGAAATTTCTCGCCGGATCGAACCGGCGGACGGGATCACGCGTGTGGCACCGGCCGAGCGGGGGCGTGGGCGGAGAGTCTCGGCGGGTTTGGCGGTATTCGACCCGCTGCGGCGTTAGACCCTCGTACAGTAATTTTGTGCCGTTTGACCGAATGAAATCCTCCGGACGTCGGGGCTGGCTGGCCGCCGGTGTCGGCATACCGGCACTGCTCGTCACCGCGCTGCTCACCGGCCTGGCGCTGACCCCCGAGACGGAACCGGTGGCCAGCAACGCCGCCCCCGTCATCACGGCGACGCCGAGCGAGGTCGACCAGAGCCCCGAGGAGAGCGTGCTCCCCGCCGCGCCGGCCCCACCCGGGCTGCCGGTGGTGACGTACGACCCGGCACCGGCCGGGTTCCCGGCCGACCCGGCCGCCCTGGACACCACACCGCTCACCGAGGGGCTGCACCCGACCCGGAAGATCCCCGCCTACGACGCGCCGGGCGGCAAGCCGATCGCCTTCCTCGCGCCGACGATCAGCGAGGTCGAGTTGATCATGCCGATCGCCGATCGGCGGTCGGGATGGACGGCCGTCCTGCTCCCCTCGGCCAACCGGAAGCTCGCCTGGCTTCCGCCCGGCGGTCACACCACCGTCACGCTGCGGGACCAGATCGTGGTGGAGCGGCGCGTGCACCGGCTCACCTGGTACCGGGCCGGCAAGGCGGTGCGCACCTGGGAGGTGAGCCTGGGCCAGCGCGGGCAGGAGACACCGCTGGGCCGCACCTTCGTCCTCGGCCGCACCCCGCCGCCGGAGGACGTGTACGGCGGCGTCGACATCTACGCCCTCGGCTCGATCCCCGACGACCTCGACGCGGTCCCGGCCGGCCTGCGCGGCGCCCACATCGGCGTGCACACCTGGTACAACGACGACGAGCTGGGCGAGAACACCACCAACGGGTGCATCCGGCTCACCCGCAGCGGCCAGCGCGAACTGCTCGCCGAGGTACGCCCCGGCAGCAGCGTGGTGGTGGTCGAGGAGCTGCCCACCCCACCCCCGACCGCCTGAGCCGGACGCCGGCGCGACCACCACCCACCGCCCGAGACGCCGGCCGCGCCTGCCTCGCCCGGCGCCGCCTCAGTCGCCGAGCAGCCAGCCGTTCTGCTCCGCGATCCGGACCGCCTCGGCCCGGTTGCGGGCGCCGGTCTTGCCGATGGCGGCGGAGAGGTGGTTCCGTACCGTCCCCTCGGAGAGGTGCAGCGCGCCGGCCAGGTCCGCCACCGTCCCGCCGTCCCGCGCCGCCCGCAGCACGCCGGTCTCCCGTTCGGTGAGTGGGCTCGCCCCGGTGGCCAGCGTCTCGGCCGCCAGCGTCGGGTCGACCACCCGCAGCCCGGCGTGCACCCGGCGGACCGCCTCGGCGAGCTGGCGCGCCGGGGTGTCCTTGACCACGAAGCCGTTGGCACCGGCCTCCATGGCCCGGCGCAGATAACCGGGACGGCCGAAGGTGGTCACCATCAGCACCCGGCAGGCCGGCAGCGCCGCCCGCAGCGCCGCGGCGGCGGCGATCCCGTCCAGCCCGGGCATCTCCACGTCGAGCAGCGCCACGTCCGGGTCGGTCCGCCGCGCCTCGGCCACCACCTCGTCGCCCCGGCCCACCTCGGCGACCACCGTCAGGTCCGGTTCGAGGGAGAGCAGCGCCGCCAACGCCCCCCGGACCAGCGCCTGGTCGTCGGCGAGCAGCAGCTTTATCGGCTCGGTCACCGGGCACCCGCCGGCAGGCCGACCCGGAGCACGAACCCGCGCCCCTGCGGGCGACGGCCGACGCTCACCGTCGCGTCGAGCCGCTGGGCCCGCTCCCGTAGGCCGACCAGGCCGTGCCCGGCGGCTTCGGCCTGCGCCGTCGGTCCCCGGCCGTCGTCACTGACCTCCACCGCGTCCGGCTCCACCCGGATCGTGCAGTGGCGCGCCCCGCTGTGCCGCACCACATTCGTCACCCCTTCCCGTACCGCCCAGCCGAAGAGCGTGTCCCGCTCGGCCGGCAACTCCGGCAGTTCCGCAGGCAGGTCGGCCGTGATGCCCGCGGCGGTCAACGCCGACCGCGCCCCCGCCAGCTCGTCGGCCAGCCGCACCCCCCGGTACGCCCCGACGGTCCCCCGGACGTCGGCTAGTGCGGCCCGGGCGAGCTGCTCCACCTCGGCGATCTCCGCCACCGCCCTGGACGGGTCGACCTCCACCAGCCGGCCGGCCAGCTCGGCCTTGATGGCGACCACGGTGAGCGAGTGGCCGAGGATGTCGTGCAGATCCCGCGCCGTCCGGGCCCGCTCCTCGGCCACCGCCAAGCGGCTGATCTCCCGCTGTGCCGCCCGGAGCTCGCCGTTGCGCTGGGCCAGCGCGGCCACGCCGAACATGGCGAACGAGGCGAGCAGCACGGCGAAGAAGACCCCGCTCACCCCCGACCAGCCGGGCACCAGGTAGCCCGCCACCAGCGGCGTCAGCGCGGCGAGCACCACGACGACCAGCGCCCACACCGCGGGGAGGAGGAAGACCCCGGCCGTGGCCACGAAGACCAGCGTGGTCATCCAGTCCGCACCGGTGCCGGGGATGCCGACCAGGCCGAGGGCGAGCAGCCCCAGCAGCGAGGCAGCGGCCCGGCCGCGCGGGATCGGCCGGCCGGCCTGCCGGTGCGCCCGGGCCCACTCGAAGAGCAGCACGTACGCCACCCCGAAGGCGACCAGCGTGCCGATCCCGAGCCACTTGCTCCACGGCTCGGCCTGTCCCAACGCCGTGCCCAGCGGCACGTTGAGGAAGAAGAGCCAGACCGCGGCCAGCAACCAGCCGGTGAGCCGCCACTTTCGGCTCACCGGCTGGGGCTGACCCTTCGGAACGTCCATCGGGCTCACGCTAGCCGTCGGTCTCCGCTCAGACCCGGGCGGTGTCCCGGCGGAACAACCGGGTCGCACCGAGCGCGAAGAGGGCCGTCCACACGACCAGGTTGGCCAGTGCCGCCAGGCTCACGCCGTCGCCGGTCAGCGGGGCGCGGGCGAGTTCGCCGACGCCGTACACCGGGGTGAACCGCGCGACGTCCCGGAGCACCTCGGGCAGCACCTCCAGCGGAACGAAGAGCCCACCGAACATCGCCAGCACGGCGAGGATCGGGCCGATGAACTGCATGACGTTCTCCGCCGGGAAGAGGTAGCCGACGAAGAGGCCGAACGCGGCGAAGACCAGCGAGCCGAGCCACGCCCCGAGGCCGGTCAGCAGCCAGACGTCGGCGGAGAGCCGTACGCCGGTCGCCGCGCCGACGACGAACTCGACGCAGACGGCGATCAGGCCGAGGACCATCGCGGTGACGACCTTCGCGGCGACGTACGCGGTGGGACGCAGCGGGGTGAGCCGCAGTTGCCGACTCCAGCCCAGCGCCCGCTCGGTGGCGACCGCGGCGCCGATGCTGGTGGTGGCGACCATGGCGGCGTACACGGCGAGGCTGACCATGATGTACGCGGTCACCGCGCGGCCGTTGGGCAGCTGCTGCCCGCGCTGCGGCAGGCCGAAGATGAGGAAGAAGACCGCCGGCATGATCAGGGTGAACGCGAGCGTGCGGCGGTTGCGCAGCACCCGGCGCAGCTCGATGCCGAGCACGGCCGGGGAGAAGCCGCCAAGGGCGGGGGGCCGCCGGTCGGGGGCGACGCGGTCGGTGGTGGCGTTCAGCGCGGTGGTCATCGTCAGGCTCCGGCGTGGTCGGTGGTGAGGGCGAGGAAGGCGTCTTCGAGGTTGCGGGAGGTGATCTCCACGTCCCGGGCCGCGGTCCGGGTGAGCAGGTGCCGGGCGACCAGGTCGGAGTCGGCGGTACGCACGAGCACGCTGTCGCCACGCACCTCCACCGCGTCGACGCCGGGCAGCGCGGCGAGCGCGGCCTGGTCGGCGCCGGGGAGGGTGGCCCGGACGAGCCGGCCGGCGGCCAGGTTCTTGATCTCGGCGGTGGTGCCGTCCGCCACGATCCGTCCCTGCCGGACCAGCACGATCCGGTCGGCGTACGCGTCGGCCTCGTCGAGGTAGTGGGTGGCGAAGATGACGGTCCGTCCGGACCGGGCGTCGCGCCGCAGTGCCTGCCAGAACTCGCGCCGCCCCTCGACGTCCATGCCGGTCGTCGGCTCGTCGAGCACCATCAGGTCCGGGTCGGGCAGCAGGGCGAGGGCGAAGCGCAGCCGCTGCTGCTGGCCGCCGGAGCACCTGCCCACCACCCGGTCCGCGATGCCGGTGATCCCGGCCCGCTCCAGCACCTCCTCGGCGGGGCGGCTGTGCCGGTAGAAGTTGGCGGTCAGCCGTACCGTCTCGCCGACGGTCAGGTCCTTGAGCAGCCCGCCGGTCTGCAGCACCGCGGCGACCCGGCCACGCGCGATCGCGTCCGCCGGTTCGCCCCCGAGGATGCGCACCGAGCCGGCGTCCGGGCGGGCCAGGCCGAGCAGCATGTCGATGGTGGTGGTCTTGCCCGCGCCGTTCGGGCCGAGGAAGGCGACCACCTCGCCGGGCTCCACCCGCAGGCTCAGCCCGTCGACCGCGGTGACCGCGCCGAAGGTCTTGGTGAGGCCGCTCAGCTCCACGGCCGGTTGCGTGCTCGTCATGGGAACCATGCTCTTGCCCGGCGGGGTCTCGTACCCCGAGCGCCCGTCACGTTCGCGCCGTGACATTTGTCAGGGGTGGGGCGGCCGTGGTTCGCGGGGACTCAGGGGCGACCTGGCCACCAGGCGCATCAGAGACCTCAATTCACGCACCTACCGGGCGGCCGGGTGCCGGAGGATTCCGGCCGCGCCAACCGGGTAACCGCCGGGGTCCGCACGTTGCGACCGGGGAGGGACGCCGATGGGCAGCGCGCCGCAGGGAAACGTGGACACCGTCGTACTCATCCACGGGCTCTGGATGACCCCCCGGAGCTGGGAAGGGTGGGTCGACCGATACCAGGCACACGGCCTGCGGGTGCTCGCCCCCTCCTGGCCCGGCATGGAGGGCGAGGTCGAGCAGCTGCGCGACGACCCCACGCCGATCGCGGGGCAGCGGATCGCCGACATCGTCGACCACTACGAGCAGACCATCCGGGCCCTTCCCCGACCGCCGATCATCATGGGGCACTCGATCGGCGGGCTCATCACCCAACTCCTCCTCGACCGGGGCTTCGGCGCGGCCGGGGTGGGCGTCCACCCCGTAGCCATCAAGGGCGTGGTCAAGTTGCCGCTCAGCACTCTGCGCTCCGGCTTCTCGATCCTGCGTAACCCGGCGAACCGGCACCGGGCCGTCCCGTTCACCCAGGACGACTTCCACTACGCGTTCGGCAACACCATGAGCCGCGCCGACTCCGACCGCGCCTGGCAGCGCTACGCCGTCCCCGGGGCCGGGCATGTGCTCTTCGAGAGCGCGTTCGCCAATCTCGATCCGAACTCGGTCGCCGAGGTGGACACCCGTCGCGACGACCGGGCGCCCCTGCTGCTGATCACCGGGGGCGCCGACCACGTCGTCCCGCCCGGCGTGGTCCGCAGCAACGCCGCGCTCTACACGAAGTCCCGGGCGCTGACCGCGTACCACCCGTTCCCCGGCCGGTCCCACTTCACCGTGGGCGAACAGGGCTGGGAGGAGGTCGCCGACTTCGCGCTGAACTGGGCACTGGAGGCGGCCGCCATGCCCCGAGCGGCGACGATCGCGAGCGAGAGCCCCCGCCGCTGACTCCTGATCGGGCCGGAGTCAGCCCTGGGGCTCCTCGGCAGCCCGTTACCACCACCAGCCGGTCGACATGAGGTTCGTCATGTCGACCCCGAGGAGCATGGTGGCGCTGCGGCTCCAGGTCGGACGGACGTCACCGCTATCGCTCGGAAACCTGAGCCTGCTCGCTCACCGCGGGTGCAGACTGGCGCGGCACACCCGGGCCCATCGGCGTCAGCTTGCGCCAGAGGAACTCCAGCATCAGCGCCCAGATGAACGCGGACTGCTCGTTGTCGACAGCGCCGCCGTGCCCGCCTTCGACGTTCTCGTAGTAGGTGACGTCATGGCCGTGCTCGCGCAGGCGAGCAGCCATCTTCCGAGCGTGCCCCGGATGCACCCGATCATCCCGGGTCGAGGTGACGAGCAGGAGCGGCGGATACGCCAACCCACTGCGAATGTTGTGGTACGGCGAGTACTCCCGCAGATAGGACCAGTCCTCCGCCCGATCCGGATCGCCGTACTCGGCCATCCAGGAGGCGCCGGCGAGCAGCCGGTGATAGCGGCGCATGTCCAGCACCGGCACCTGAGCGACTATCGCGCCGAAGAGCGCCGGGAAGCGCGTGAGCATCACCCCCATGAGCAGACCGCCGTTGCTGCCGCCCTCGATGCCAAGCTGCGCCGGCGTGGTGATCCCCTGTGCGATCAGGTCCCAAGCCACCGCCGCGAAGTCCTCGTACGCCCTCCGCCTGTTCTCACGCATCGCGGCGTGATGCCACCGCGGGCCGTACTCGCCGCCGCCGCGAATGTTCGCCACCACGTAGGTGCCGCCCCGGGCCAGCCAGCCGCAGCCGATGGCGCCGTCGTAGTCCGGCGTCATCGGGATCTCGTACCCGCCGTATCCGGTGAGCAGCGTCGGCCTGGTGGTGGTGGGCTCGGGCCCCACCAGGAAGTACGGGACGCGGGTGCCGTCAGCAGACGTGGCGAAGCCTTGGCGTACCGCGAGGTTCCCGGCGTCGAACGAGGCCGGCTCCTGCTTGAGCACCTCGACCGGGCCACCGACCTCGCCGAGTCGCAGGGTCGCCGGTTGGAGGAACCCTTCCGACGCGAGCAGGTACTCGTCGCCCAGCTCCGGGTCGGTCTCCACGAGCCGGCTGTGCTCGTTCGACGGGACCCCCGCGAGTGGCTCCCGCCGCCACCCCGTCTCGCCGGGCGTCAGCACGGTGAACCGGCTCCGCACGTCGACGAGGGTGGCCAGGATCAGATGGTTGCGGGTCCAGACGTGGTAGCTCAGGGCAGTCTGTTCGTCGGGGCGGAACAGCGGTGTCAGCTCCCGCTCGCCGGCGAGGAACGCGTCGAACCGGGTCGCCAGCAGGGCACCCGCGGGGTGGGTCAGCCCAGCGACCCGCCACGGCGAGCGGAGCCGGATCACCAGCCACTCGCGGTGTACGTCCCATGCGGCGTCCGCCGGCACGGGAATCCGGATCCGCTCCCCCGCCTCCGTCAGCAGGAAGTTTTCCGACCGGTAGAAGTCCAGATGACGGCCCACGAAGTCGCGCCTGAACCCCGGCGTCGGGTCGTGCGAGGCGTAGACGGTCACGTCATCGGGACGGGCCTCGTAGACGACCTCGGCCTCGGCCAGCGGCGTGCCCCGCCGCCATCGTTTGGCGACGCGCGGGTAGCCGGAGGTGGTCAGCGAGCCGGGCCCGAAATCGGTGGCCACGTAGATGTGGTCGGCGTCGATCCAGCCGGCGGCGCTCTTCGCCTCGGAGAGGGAGAAGCCTCCGGCCACGAACTCCCGGCGGCCCAGATCGAACTCGCGGATCACGGTCGCGTCGGCGCCACCTCGGGACAGGCTGATCAAGCAGCGCCGGTATCCGGGCCGGAGCACCGTCACCCCGCCCCAGACCCAGCTCTCCCCCTCCTCGGCGGCCAGCGCGTCGACGTCGAGCAGCACGTCCCACTCCGGCTCGCGCCGGCGGTACTGGTCGAGGGTGGTTCGGCGCCAGACCCCTCGCGGATGCGCGGCGTCCCGCCAGAAGCCGTAGTAGAAGCGATCCCCGCGCCAGCCCGGGTAGGGGATGCGGTAGTCGGCGTCGAGCACCTGTCGGATCTCGGTCCGCAGTGCGGCGAACCGCTCCCCGCCGGTCAGCGCGGCGAGGGTCTCCGCGTTGCGATCCCGCACCCACCCGGCAGCTTCCGCCCCGTCGACCTCCTCCATCCAGAGGTACGGGTCATCATCCTCGTCGATCCGTGCCGCCACCTACGCAACTATCCCGGACAGGCCGGCTACATCCCTTGTCCGAGGCTTGTCGGCATGGCGACTCACGGCTGCACCCGGCCGGCGCCGGTTGAGTGGTCGCACCTTACCGGTCATCGCACGATTGGCGGAACAGCACCGGCCGCGCCGCAGCCAAGCACAGAGAGTACTTGCTCGTGGACTCAGCGCATCAATAGACTCTCGTTCACGCGCTTTCCCGCCCCCTCCCGGGAGGTCGCCTTGGGCACGTCGACCCGTCTACCTGGCCCAACCAAGGGCGGATGGACCGCGGCGAAGAACGGCCTGAGCCGGTGGACTCCAGACCCGGACAGCCGGCCGGGTCTCCTGATGGAGGACGACCGGCGCGTCGCACAAGAGTTGGCGGAACGGTTTCGACGCGCGCTGCGCGAAGCCCTGCTCGAAGATCCGGAACGGTACGGTCTCCGTGAGGCGGCGCTGGCAGGCGGAGCGCGGCTCATCAGCATCCTCGACGAGCTGAGACAACCGGACCCAACGGCGCTCCGGCACCTTGCCGACCAAACCTCGGTCGACCCCACCGACGAGTTCGTCCGTCGATTCGTTGACGATGTGAGCGGCGACGGCCGACTGATCGTGGATGCTGCAGTCCGGCGTGCTACGCGCCACGTCGCCGAGTGCCTCACCACAACTGGCGGCCCCCTCGCCGATCCGACTCACCCGCAACGAGTCAGCGGTGAGGTCTTCTGCGCCCTGTACCAGCTGTTCTTCGGTGAACTCGTCGGCGAGTTCGTGCACATCCTAATCGCCGAGAACATCAAGCTCACTCTGCCGGCGCTGATGCTTCTCGATCCCACCGACATCGTGGCGGGATTCGTCGCCGACCAGGTGGTCAAGGTGCTACCCGATCCGTGCGCGGCAGCGGCTACCCGATCACATGAACCACCGCGCCTCGCCGACGTGGCCCGGGACCTGCTAGGTCCTGTCTCGAAGTGCGTGTAGCCACTCGTTGATGGCGGTGACGTGGATGGTGGCTTCGTAGCGGACGGCCAGCTTGTCGTATCGGGTGGCCAGGCCGCGATGGCGTTTGAGCCGGTTGATG
>NZ_RAZT01000004.1 GCF_003626635.1 Micromonospora musae
CGTCACCGCTATGGTGGCCACGAGGTCTCCGGTATTCAGGTTCTTCTTCGTCGATGAACCCTCTACCGGAGACCTCGCTATCTATCGATCACCGACACGCGCCATCTGACTTCGAGACACGACCTAGGCGTTCTACATGCTGACGACTGAGGGGTCGGCTCCGGCGCCGAGGGCGGCTCGGTGGCGCAAGTTTCGCGTCGCGTTCGGCGATGGTTGCGTGAGCGGCGGCAACGGCCGGGGCGGGCTGGTTGGCCAACTGGGCGTCCGTCATTGCGGTGATCGTCGTTCTGAGGTGGCCCGGAGTGAACGCGGTGGCGAGCCAGGTGTCGAGTGGATCGGTGAGGGCGTCCTCGCGCAGGTAGATGTCACGGGGGTGGTCGATCTCGTTGGCGAGGGCGTATTCACTCACGTGTCCTTCAAGATCTGCGACGATGCAAGAAAATGGATTGCGAATAGTCATGTCCACTCTTTCCGTTGAACGCGATGCCGGATATTCCGCTTGACCGGTACGGCCGCATTCTGGCCGGCGAGAACGAGGGCTACTTCATCCGCATCCACTTCGACGCGGAGGTCACTCACGGGTACTACGTGTTCTTGGTCGACGATATCGATAGCCCCACTGACGGCGGTGACTACTGGGTTATGGACATGGCTGAGTTGGCGAACATGTTCCACGGCTCTGAGTGGCGCATCGAGTGGCTGTGAGGAAGTCAGCAGCGCTGGCTGACCACGCTCGTGGTCTCTGCCCGGCTCGATCATTGCCGGGTGTTGCCGATCTTCGCTCGGAGTTCGGGTTCGGAGCGGGTGCGTTCTGCCAGGGTTGGGCGACGGGCGACGGGCGCCCGGTCGCCACATGACCACTGCGGCCGCAGGCGCGTAGAGCTGTGTGAACAGGGACATCTCTATGATGCGGGGGGCAACGATCCCCGCCCGTACGGCTCAAGCGGCGGTTTCGCCGGTGCTGCGACGCCAAGGCCGGTTCGACGACACCAACGGTCACTACTACGCACGAAACTGACGAAACCATTCTGATGGACATGCTGATCGGTTGCCGCCTGGCCGCGGTCACGCGGCTGGCTTACCGTCCGCTGTCATCGCCGCCGACGTCCGCGCCGGCCTGACGCCGACCGAGCGATGCGTCGCCCTCCTCGCGGCGGTCCGCGACGGGCACCTCGTCGCCCGCCCGTCGTTCTTCCAACTCCAGGCCGTACGCAAGGCCCGCGCCGGCGGCACCCCGCTGCACCTGATCACCCACGAGGACGTGCTGATCTTCCGCCGCCCCTCGATCGACTCGAGTTCAGCCAGCCTGGACAACGACACACGCACCGTGACCGGTCTCGTTGACGGTCCGGAGGTGCGTGATTGACCACCGAACCCCACCACGTATCGGATTCTTGTGCACCGGCTTCGGCGGACTCGACCTGGCCGTCGAGCTGGTGCTCGGCGGCCGACCCACCTGGTACACCGAGGTCGACCGACACGTCCGCACCGTCCTGGCATTGGATGGGCATGCGGTGCGCTTGACAGCCCGCCGAGTTGTGCGGCGGATTCCGGCCGCTGGCCGAGATCAGGGGCGTTCCCGAGTACCTTGACTACGACGCCGGCGGTTGGTGGTTGCCGGCTTGGCCGTCTCGATGCTGGCTACGGCTGCGGCGCTCGTGCTGGCGTATCCGTCGGTCGCCGCGACCATCTGCCCCGCTGCCACGTGGCTGGTGCTGGTGCAGTAGGGGCTCTATGCCGAACCGGGCTTGTCCTGTGCCGACCGGCAGGGCCTCCGGCTGCTTCCAAGCGGGAACCACCGGCTGTAGAGGGTTATCCGTCGTCACACCACCCGGGCGACGGTGCCCACGGGAGGTTCGGGAACGGCGTCGGGGTGCAGGATCGCGGCGATCGCTTCGACGCCGTCGACGAGCCGCGGACCCGGGCGTACGACGAGGCCGTCCGCGTCGATCGCCCACACCGCGGCCCCGGGAAACCTCGGTGCGACCGTTTCGGCCTGCTGCGTCGCGCCGTCGAGCTGGAATCCACAGGGCGTGACGAGTACGACGTCGGGAGCGGCGTCACTGAGTTCCTGC
Organism: Micromonospora musae; assembly: GCF_003626635.1. Taxonomy (GTDB): domain Bacteria; phylum Actinomycetota; class Actinomycetes; order Mycobacteriales; family Micromonosporaceae; genus Micromonospora; species Micromonospora musae. Next base: position 2,076 of record NZ_RAZT01000004.1, read on the forward strand.
CAGGTTGTCTGCACCGACCGGTCACCGGGGCGGGCGGCAACTGGGTTGCCGCCGGCGCTTCGCACCAGGTCGGGCACCCAGTGCCCGGCGGTGAACGGCGGGTCGACCCACTCCACGATGGCGACGCGGGGTCGCGGCCGGCCGGCGACCGCCGCCGCGACGGCCTTGAGCCGGGCGCGCAGGCTGGTGACCAGCGCCTCGGACCGTTCGGGTACGCCGGCCCGGGCGCCTACCGCAAGGATCGTGTCGAGGACCTCGTCGAGCGTGTGCGGGTCCAGGGACAGTACGTCGGCGCGGCAGCCGAGGTAGTCCAAGGCGTCCGAGACCTGGCCTGAGGGCAGGGCGCACACTCGGCAGAGGTCCTGCGTGAGGATCAGCTCAGGTTTCAGGCCGGCCAGCGCGCCCCCGTGCAGGGTGTAGAGGTCGCGGCCTGCTGCCATCTGTGCCTTAACGTAGGCGTCGATCTCGTGTGGAGTGAGGCCGCGGGTGTCCCGGCCGCCGACCACGACGGTCTTGTCGCCCCGTGCGGCGGGCGGCACGTCACACTCGAACGTCACGCCAATCAGGTCGTCACCTAAACCGAGGGCGTAGACGATCTCCGTCGCGGACGGCAGCAGGGATACCAGACGCATAAGGCCATCCTGCCCGTTCCCGCCGCGATGAGCGAGCTGACTCAACCGTGCCGTGACGGCGCTGTTGCGGTTCTCTGATCGGCGGACGCGTTGAACCCCGGTTCGTCGCCGACCACCAGCAGCGCTACGGCGTGAAGCGGTTGTGTCAGATCATCGGGGTGTCTCGATCCGGCTACTGCTGGCGTTCGGCCGCTGAAGCGCGCGCCGTCCGTGACGCTGCGGATACGGCTCTCGCGGTCCGGATCCGAGCGCGGTACACGCGGAGTACGACGGCACGTACGGAACACCACGAATCACCGCCGAACTCCGCGATGCCAGCCTGCCGGTCAACTGTAAGCGGGCCGCACGGGTGATGCGCCGCTTCGGCATGCAGGGCCTGCGGCTGCGCCGCCGCCTCCGCACGGTGGTGCCGGACCCCGCCGAGGCGAAGGCCCCGGACCTGATCCGCCGGGACTTCACCGCCCCCGCCGTCAACCAGCGCTACGTCGGCCACATCACTTACCGATCGGTCGGGGAGCGCGGCTTCCTCCACCTGGCCACCGTCCTCGACCTGCACTCCCGGCGCCTCGCGGGCTGGGCGATCGCCGAGCACATGCGCATCGACCTGGTCATCGACGCCCTTCACCCAGCACAGCGCCCCCGCGGCAGCCTGCACGGAGCGTTCATGAACACCGACCACGGAGCCCAGGGCGGATTCAAGCGGTCGTCGCGGCTGTGGATGGCGATGACCATGTCATGGCCCTCCGGATTCAGCTCGGTTTCTATGCCCGCTGGGGTGGGCGGTGGATGGCGATGGTCGACCATCTGGACGATCCTCTGGGCGATCCTCAGCGTTTCTATGCCCGCTGGGGTGGGCTGTGGATGGCGATATTCTCCTTCAATCTGTGCAGACATGGAAGAGAAGTTTCTATGCCCGCTGGGGTGGGCTGTGAATGGCGATCCTACCGGGGAATCGGTGGGTCTGACGTGCCGGGATGAAGATCATCGCGCACGCCTCCGTGTGTCGGCGTCCAGGGGTGGTGTGTCCCAGGCCACAGGCACCGGGAAATGCTGGTCTCAGCTGCCCATACAGGGTTTTGCGCACCTACGCTCCTGACGGGATCATCTGGCGAGTCCGGGTTCGGGTGGTATGTCGGAGAACTGGCGGGCGATGCTGATCGTCACACGATCCAGAAGTCGACGCGTTCCTCGATTGTTCGGCGGCCGTAGATTATCCGCTGGTTGAGGAGTTCGGGAGTCAGCCGGTAGAGGCGCACCTGGTCGTCGTCGGGGTCGATCAGGTCACGTAGGTGTTCCCGGAAGGCGGCTGCCGCGTCAATGTCGGGTAGTTCCACCTCGAAGACGGACAGTTGCACCCGTGGGCCGTAACCTGAGAGGAACATTGACACGTCGGCGCGGCGGTCGTCGTCGGCGATGTCGTACGCGATCAGGTAGCGGATTCGGCTCACCGCCACCCACCGGCCGGTATTCCGGCTTGCGGCCTGACAGCACGGCGGCGAGCGTCCGAGCCTGTGCCAGGAGGACGTGCCGCCAGGGGATCCCGTCGCCGTTCGGCCGGGTGGTGTACCAGGGTCAGCATGCGGCGTTCGTACCGTTGAGGAACGCGCGTCGGCCGTGGTCGTCGAGCCGGCAGCCACGGTCTTCGGTGAGGGCGAAGTTCATCGGGGTGACCTGCCCGGTGCGGACCAGGCGGACCACCATCGCGTCAACCACCACGGGCCGCAACCCCTCGACCAGGTCCAGGGCGAGGGACGGGCGGTTGCGGCGCGGCGAGTGCAGCATCCTCAGGTACGGGTCGAGGCCGGCGAGCTGACACGCGGCCACCGCCTCGTTGGTAAGTAGGGTGTAGCCGAAGGAGAGCATCGCGTTCACCGGGTCGGGCGGCGGGCGACGCTGCCGAGAGGTGAATCCCCACTCCGGTCCGAGGATCTGGGCCAGCGCGGCGAAGTAGCCGCGGGTGGCCGAGCCTTCGTATCCCATCAGCTCGGCGGCGCTGTCAGCGGCGAGCGCCGACTGTCGCGCGGCCGCGAGCCGCGCCTGCCGTTCGGCCAGCTCAGGGGCTTGCTGCGCACGGGCGGCGCGCAGCAGGCCTACCCGCATGTTCGTCACCTTCCCGGCCACCATCTGGCGGGCGATGCGTAGCGCCCGCCGATCGTCGCCGGCAGCACGGTACTGCGCCAGCCTCAACTCCGGGTCCGTACCGTCCAGACCGGACACCCGGGCGGCATGCCGGCCGTCCTCATACAGCCAGGCCAGCTCGATGCCCCGCTCAACCACCCGCTGTAGCAGGGTAGACGTGACACCCACCCGGCCGAAACACACGATTTGACGTACCCGCTTGAGGTTGACGTTGGCGAGTAGCCGGTCACCGTCCTGCACCCGCAGCCGTTCGCCCTTGACCCGGAGCAGGGCACCCTGCGTGGTCACAAAAACGGTGCCCTGCAGCGGCTTAGCCTGCGCGTCCGCGGTCGAGCCGGAGGTGGCGGTGACGACCTGCCCACAGAACGGCACTCCCTCGTCGAACCCGATCACCCGCCGATCGTCTGCGTTGAGCCGAAGGCCGAGCGCGTCAGCCTCGGCGGCGGCGAGTTCGAGCACCCGCAACCCGGTCGGGCGATCGGATACCGGGATCGCGATATCGTCGCCGTAGCGCACCACACGATGGCCAAGCCGCATCAGTGCGCGGTCGAACGTGTCCAGGTAAAGATTCGCCAGCAGCGGCGACAGGCGGCCGCCCTGATGCAGGCCACGCCCACCGTTGGTCCGTTCACCAATCACCGGCCGGGCGACCAGCTGCTCCACGAGCGCCACCAGCTCCGCATCCGGTACGAGCTCACGCAGCCGACGCAGCAGCGGCCAGCGCGGAATGCTGTCGAAGCAGTCGTCGATATCGCAGCGGGCCACGAAAGTCAGCCCCGACTCGCGACTTCCGCCAAGGCGCGTACGGCGTCTTTGACCCCGAGCCCCCGCCGGTAGACGAAACTCCAGGGCGACAGCGTCGGGTCAACCACCGGATCGAGTACATCCAACAGTGCCCGCTCCACGATACGGTCCTCAATCGCGCCGATCGCCAGAGCGCGGGTGCCACCGTCCGGCTTCGGAATCGAAATGCGTGTCATCGGCTTCGGCTCGTAACGGTCGCTGGCCAAGTCTTGCGACAGCTCGCTCAGCCGGACAAGAGCCCGCGAGTCGAATGCCATGACCGCGGCGCTCGGCTGCCCATCGTCGTACGCGTTCTCCCGCACCTCCTCCCACGCGCGCAACAGCGCGTCACCAGTCATCGCCCGCGCCAACAACGCCCCCACAGGTTCTCCCTTTCCCGGCCCACCCGCAGATACCGATAGTGCCGCTGGAGCACTTCCTTCGCCCGCTGAGGTGGGCTGTGGATGGCTATACAGGGCAGTCGAGGATGCAACAGCTGCTGTGGGGGTTTCTATGCCCGCTGGGGTGGGCTGTGGATGGCTATGAAAGATTTGTTTCGCCGGACTTGCTGTAATGCTGGGTGCGTTTCTATGCCCGCTGGGGTGGGCTGTGGATGGCTATTCCGAGAGGACAAAAGCAATCATCATCCCCTACCTGTTTCTATGCCCGCTGGGGTGGGCTGTGGATGGCGATCCTACCTGATATGGGTGGGTCTGAGCTGCCCCAATGAAGATTATTCCGCGCCTCGCGGAGCGTTGCCCCTGAAGCGACGTGGGCCAGGCCACAACTGCGATGAAGTTGGCGTTGACGTGCGCAAATGCGGTTGCGCGTACCTCGGCTTCCGAGCGATGCATCTGGGCAGTCCGGGTTCGGGTGGTTTGCCGGGGTAGTGGTCGACGCGGACGCCGGCTGACCACCGATCACTGTTGCAGGAGTTCGGTTGAGCCGAGACCGTGGGTGGTGCCGTGCCCGAGGCCCGCGATCACCATGAAGCCGTTGAGTGTGGCGAAGAGTCGTGAGACGCCTGGTGGCGCGGTGCGGGGCAGGCCGAGCGAGATCGTGCCGAGGAAGCCGGCGCTACGGGCGCCGTGCCATGTGTAGGGCTCGGTGTGGATGTTGTGGGCGTAGAGAAGCGCGGTGCGGCTCAACTCTCGTACGTCGTCGTCGGTTGCCTGGCCGCCTGCGGACCGGAAGCGTCGGGCGAGCGTCGAGTAGATCAGGTAGGGGTCTGGTAGGGGGTAGTCCCGCCCGTGCTGGCGGAACTTGGCCGGTGTGGTGACCATGAGCCGGACTCGCCGGGCGGGAACGCTGTCGGTCAGTCGCTCCAGCGGGATTCGCTGGATGCGCGCTTCGGTCACCTCGCACCAGTGGGCGCCGAAGCGTAGTCGCTGTGGTATCCCGGTGGCCGGGGGTGGGGTGTCCGGCAGCCAGCTGAGGATCACCCCGGCGCACTTGTCGGGCGGGCCTTGCAGCCGAGCGGTGAAGGGCTTGTCGTCGGCGTGATGTGCCTCGTCGCCCTCCTGAAAAAATCCGCAGGCGAACGCGTGCAGGTGGTCGTGGTACGGCTGGGCGCTGAGATCGACCGGTGTCGCGAGATTGATTGTCCACTGCGTCGGCATCCGGGCCCGCTCTTAACGGGTTGCGGCGCGGACGAACGAGTCGCCTCGGCTCAACGTGGTTATCCAATTCGTGCTGAGTTCCCTGACGTCGGCCACGCTGACGTCGAGCTTTTTGCTCTGTGGGCCGCGCAGGAAGACCTCGGCCTCGCCGTCGGGCAGGAAACGACCGAGGAACGCGAAGGAGAGCAGGCGCCACCCGTTGTCGCCGTCCTGTACCGGTCGTAGCCACAGCGGAGAGGCACGGCGGAGGGGGGCCTTCCCGCCGGCGGCCGCAGCGGTCTTCTCCGGCTGCACGATGTTTCCGTCTTTGAAGTTGACCGGGAGTCCCAGTGCGCCCAGCGCGAACCGGCGGTCGTTGCCCCGGACGGTGTGTAACCATTCGCGGGTCTTGATCGGCGGGTGGTACGGCGCGCCCGGTGCCGGCTCGGTGGCCCGGAACCAGCGGTACTGCTCGCCGGCGAAGCCGAGGACCGCCGGCCAGTCGCCGAAGGTACGGGCGCTGAGCCCGGCGATGAATATGTCGGGGCCGCCGAACACGGGATAGGTGGGCAGGTCAGCCCAGCCTTCGGGTGCCGCCTCGCCTACATCCTGTCGAGCCAGGGCGGCGATTCGGGCCAGCGCCGGTGCGCACGCCGCGATCTCCGGCGGCCGACCCTGCTCGTCCGAGTCCAACCCGTCGCCGGATACGACGGCGGCGGCGCACAGCCTCTCGGTGGTCCAGGGCGTGGGCAGGTGACCTTCGACCGCGATGACACGCAGCCCGCCGAAGCCGCGACGGGTGCGGGCACCGAGGCCGCCGTAGCGGCACAGGGACCATAGTGCCGCCATGACGAGCGCGGCGGTGTCGTCGTCCCGGGGGAGGCGCAGTTGCAGGTCGAAGGTCGTACCCGGCGCGACGAAGGGGCGGGTGAGCTGACATCCGCGGCCGGCGGGCTTGGACAGCCCTTGACCGGCGAGGTAGCCGATCCACCTGGCGTCGTCGCGTTTGCACCAGTCAGGCTGGCTGTTACGGCTGACCGGTGGCGGTTTCGGGACTCGCATTGCGACCGACGACGCTCGCGTGGTGCTGCCGAAGACCCGGCTCTCCAGTGCGGCGAGTACGTGGATCTGGTTGCCCACCTCCGCACCGGCGATCGCGCGCAGCCAGTACCGCATCGCGCCGCGCAGGGATGACACGCGTATCCCGGCGTCGGCGTCGAGGTTTCGGGCGCTCCGGCTGTTTCCGCCTTCCGTCGATTCGGACGGTGCCGGCTGATGGCCTCCGTTGAACAGCGGGGTGGTTACCTGCATGGTCAGCGTCGTCCAAGCCATGGCTGCCTCTCGTCGTAGTGCCGCTGTGTCGGAGGGTCACCGGCGCCAGCGCAGGTGGGCCAGGGGCGCGGTGATCGGACGGTCGTCCCAGAGGATCTGGGCGAAGACGCCGACGGTCAGGCACCAGGCGGTGCCGAGGCCGAGGGTTGCCAGGCCTGCGGTGGTCGACCCGTTCTGCCATGCGTCGCGCAGTTCGCGGCCGTTCTCCATCAGCGCGGGCGCGACGGCGACCAGGCCGATGACCGTCACCAGGAACGCGTGTCCGGCTCCGACCACGGCGAGCGCGGTGGCGCGGCCGATCGACGTCACGGCGGCAACGCCGTGGTTACGTGCTTCCACGACGAGGTAGCCGATGCTCGCCGCGGTGAGGGTGAGTGGCGCCCACCAGGTGCCGGCGGGCTGCTGCCACCAGTGCGGGTGCAGGGTGAGCAGCGCGAACAGGCCGACCGTGCCTGCGGCGGGCAGGCGCAGCAGCCATGCGGTGGCCCAGATCCGTCCGAACACGACGACGAGAACGCCGAGCAGTGTGTAGGTCGCCGCGGCGGCGGCCGCCGCCGCGTGAAAGTGTCCGCGAGCAGCCAGCGTCAACGCGCCTGCCGCGCTGAGCAGCGGCAGCATCCCAGCCCACCGTCTCGACCAGCGGGCGGCCGTAGCGGTCCAACCGTGTTGGTGCGGTGCCGTGACGGCGGCCGGGTAGGTGGCGGCGCGGAGCACCCGCCCCAGCCGCATTCGGGGCAGCAGATGCCGATCGAGTACGTCGTCGAGCAGGGCCGTGTCGTCCGCGGTCATCGGCGCGCTCGCATCGTGGATCACGTCCCAGTCGGTCACCAGCGGCGGGCCCGGCGGGCCGCCGCGCCAGGGGGCCGCCGGCCGTCCTCGTCGCGGACGGCGGAAGGCCAGCGCGTCGATCTCGCTTTCGATTTCGGCTGGCGTCGCGGCGGCGAGCAGCGGATGAGACTGATACGCGTCGAGGCAGTGGTGCCACTCCCAGCGGGCCTGCCGGCAGCGCAGCACCACCAGGTGGGCCGTGTTGGTGCCGAATACCGTGCCCAGGTCCAGGGCGGGGTCAGCCGTGCCGTCCCGCCACAGGTCGCGGTTGTCCGCTGACCCACCACGGAATGCCTCGCTGAGCACAAGGAACCGCAGCCGGGCCGCCGCGGGACGAAGCAGCTCAGCGTCCTCAGGTACGGGACGACGTGGCGTGGCGTCCTCGGGCGCGGGACCATGTGGCTCGGCGTACTCAGGTGCGGGACTTCGCAGCTTGGTGTCCTCGGGTGCGGTGTCGGTGACGGCCTGCCAGGTCGCCTCGGAGATCCAGCACGCCCACATCCATACCTGTTTCGAAAACACGTCGGGCTCGTCGAGCACGGCGACGATCCGCTCGGGTAGCCGTCCCGGTGCGAGCAGGACGGCCAGGAGCGCGGGTCGGTCCCGGCTGAGCCGATCCGCCGTCCTCCTGATCGCTTCTGCCACGTCCTCCGGACCCAGTGCGCTGCGGCGCGGCAGGTGTCCGTCGAGATGAAACAGGTCGGTCCAGAGCGCGGGGTCGGCCAGGGCGGTCATGTCGTGCGATTCCCTGTGTGGTGGGCGCCAGCGGCTGATCGCCGCTCCCAGCCCGGTGCCGAGGCGGTCCACCAGCCCGGACACCCCGCTCGGCGCTCCGCTGGCCGTCAACACGGTTAGCCTCTGCCGATCGCTTCGGCGGGGATGCCCAGCAGGGTGCGCAGCCCGGCACCGAACGGGGTGAGCCGGGCGGTGCGACCTACCAGATCGGCGGTGTACGCGTAACCGTCCATCGACCGTTCGGCCGGCAGGCCCTTGCGGGAACCGTCCGGCGCGAAGCCGGCCAGCTCGTTGCGGATCGCGTCGGGGTAGAGCGTGCGCAGGGGCAGTTGGATGACGTTGTCGCTGGTGTCATGCAGCACGTACGCCTCGACGTCGGCCACTTGCGAGGGCGGGAAGGACCTCAGCCCTTCGGCCAAGCCGATCAGGTAGGGGATGGCCGCCTTGAAGCCGCCGGAAAGGTGCAAGCGGAAGTTGACGGGTTGTCCGCCGCTGGTCGGCAGTAGTGCGTGGCCCAGCGCGCCGAGCCCCGACATCGCTGTGATGAACCCACGTTCGTTGCTGGCGTCCAGGTACGGCACGCGTACCAGCGCCACTCCGGGGGCTGGGGTGATCGAGGCGGGCTCGGCGACGTACCGGATCCGGTGATGCTCCCCATCGGCTATGCCGACCGCGGTCCACAGCCCGGAGACGAGGCCGGCGACGGTGTCGGTGGCGAGGAGGACCACCAGTTCGTTGTCGTCGGCGACGCTGTTTCGTCTGGTCACCCGGGTGAAGGTCTCCATCTCGGCGCAGACCGTGGCCGGCCAGAGCCGCGCCTCGACCGCGGCGATCAGGCTCGCTGGTTTCTCCGGAAGGTGGCCTCCCTCGCCGAACCAGGCGGTCAGTCGGCCGTTCACGCCGTCGGTGCTGGTGCCGAGATCCGCGAGGATATTTTGCGGTTGGTGTTTGGTGATGACCGGGCGCAGGTGGTCGCCGAAGAGTTCGCGCTTCTTGGTGAACGTGTCGAGCAGGCTGCGTCCCACAGAGATGAGGTGCACCTCCCTCACGGCTGGTCCTCCCGTACGGTGAGATAGCCGTAGCCGGCCGAGGTCTTCGCCCCGACACCCAGCTCGTCCACGGCGGCGGCGCACCATGCCGAGGCGACCGTCACGTCATCGTCGACGGTTGCTGATGTGCAGGTCCCCGATCCAGGGACGCCGGCCGGGCCGACGAGGTCGATGGCGAACGCCCCGCCGTCCACGACGAGGAATTCGCTGGGGATCGGCTGGTGGTGCTCGCCCGGGGCCAGCCTCTGCTCGTCGTCGTAGTACGGCTGCTGGTGTGGGGTCACCACGTCGCGGGTGACGCTGACCGGTCCGCCGGCCGGCAGCGCGTCGAGAAAGACCACACTGCCTCGTACGGCGCTCTTACCGCCACCGCCACCGCCGCGGCTGTCGCCGCCGTCAATCTCCGGTGGAGAGGCTGGTGCGTCGGTGTCAGCCGTCGTCTGGGCGCGGGGTAATCCGAAGATCCGGTCGAAGCGCTGCGGGTCGTCCCGATCGACGCCGCATTCTCGGGCCCAGGCGCGGGTCAGGCCCTTGATGGTCGAGCCGGGGATGATCGGCCAGCCGTAGGTGCCGTGCAGGGACAGCCCGATCTCGTACGGGTTGAGGCGGTTGCCAACGCCGACCGTCATCCGCCACTGCGGGGTGACGTGCCGCCGCTGCCAAACCAGCCTGCCTTTGCTCTGGCGGACCAGTGCCTCCAATGCCCGGGTACGCCGCCGGGCGGCCACCGCGAGCAGGCCGGGTTCCTGACCAAGCCCGGTGTCGGCCGCCCAGCGCAGCACGGCCGCCTCAGTCGTGGTGTCGAACACACCCTTCCCGCTCACGAAAGCCGCCCGGTGCAGCACGACGAGCGGGTTCGCGCCGGCACCCAGCGCCCCTCCGTGACCACGGATCAGCAGATCCCCGGTCCACAACACCCTGCCGATCGGCCCGGCCGCGGCTCGGCGGGGAAACTTCTTCTCCGCCTTGGCGTCCTGGCCGGTCACGGTCGGCCCCCGCCGTCCGCGTCGCTGTCGTTTACGCACCCGCCGGCGGCGATGTAGCGGGCCTCGGCGAGCCGACTCAGCCAGCCGGCGAGCACCTGCACCTCGGCCGAGACCCGGGCGTAGACCGACGTGTCGAGTTCGGCCAGGGCGTGCAGGAGCTTCTCGTTGGTGTCGATCTGGGCCGCTGCGACCAGTCCGCTGCGGGTCGTCAGGTGGGTTCGGATCCCGTCGGCGACTTTCTGGTAGGCCGGGCCCCTCTTCGTCTTGGTGCTCTTGCCGATAAGGTACGCGTAGGTGGCCGCCAGCCCCGAGACGCGCACCAGCACCGGCAGCTGCCGATAACGGGTACGCAGCTCAGCGTCGATCTTCTCGGGCAGCATGGCCGCGGCGGCGGCGGCCATCTGCTGGTCGACCCGACGTACCCGGCTGCCGCTCACCGCCCGGCCTCCGCCGCGTTGTCGGCGGCCTCCGGCGCGGCCACCGCCTCGACGTCGTCCGGGCGCAGCAGACGCGCCCAGAGCAGGCCCTTGCCGATCGTCTCGTCGCCTCCGATCTGGATCAGCTTGTCGTGCAGCATGTCGCGGAGCAACTCGACGGCGTCCGCGGTCGTCAGCCCACCGTCGGATCGCATCGGGCGCAGCGACAACGAGGCGGCGAGGATCGTCTCGGTGGGCAGGTACTCGCTGTGGAAAGGGCCGTTCTGCACGGTCTTGTCCGCGTTCAGCTGCACGCGGGCGACGAACTCGGTGCACTCGGTGAGCAGCATCGGCATGACGTCCGACCCGACGGCGAGCAGATCTTCGCGGAGCTTGTCGCCGAGCGGCGCCAACGGCGCGGAGGCGTCGGCGTCACCGAGGACGTCGGTGGCGAGCTGGGCGGCCCAGTGCCGTAGCTGAGGGTGTGGTGCGGCGCCCAGCTCGACCAGGCACGGCCCGAGCACTTCGCTGCGGGCGCGGCGGCCGTCCCCGGTCCAGGCTTCCGAGGCGGCGGCTCCGCCCCCGGGGGCGAGCCTGGGTGGCTGCGGCAGCCCGGTCACCGCGAGCCGCGCGTACTTGCGCGCCAGCCGGTGCAGCGCCAGTTCCGAGGTGACCCAGGCGAAGGTGCGTCGCAGGGTGGGTACGGGCATCGCCACCACCTGCGCGTCGCCGACCGTCAGCAGCCCCGCGCTCAGCTCGATCTCCGCGTCGTCACTCCCCGGCGCCCGGACCGGGGCGCCGAAAACCGGCACCACGAGGTCGCCCAGACCCGCGTCCAACGCCGCCTGACGTAACGCGCCCTTGAGGCTCTGCCCCCAGATCACCGGGTACCGGGTGGTCGCCTCCCGCTGCACCGGCAGATCCAGGACCCCGAGACTGTCGGCCGCGCCGGCGTGCACGGGCGACTCGGCGTACAGGTGGAGCAGCATCTCCGTCACGACCACACTCCTGTCAGAACCACTCCGAAACCCGCCGTGCGCAGCCGATCCTTCGCGGGGCGGCCGTACGCGGTCCCGTGCGCCCCGACGCGATCGCCGTCGCCGATCGCCCAGGCCGCCGCCGCGTCGGCATTGTCGAACTGCAGCAGGTACACCGAGCCGGGTGGAACCGCCCAGCGCAGCACACGAGTAGCGCGTACACCGCCGGGGGAACGCGGCGAAGCCGTCGCGATCGGCTCCGGCGGGCCGACGGCGGCGGCCACCAACCGAGCACCGGGCGGCACCGTGATGCGCCAACCGTCCGGCCAGACCGCCGGGGTGGCCACATAGACCAGCACCCGGCCCTCGGTGAACTCTGCCGGCGGGTCCGGCCAGGCGACACCATCCACCTCCGCCACGTCCGCGAGCCGACCACGCCCGCCGAGCGCCACCGGCCCCGCCGCCGTGCGCTGCCAGGCCGGCGGCAGTACGCATTCGGCTAGCAGCGCGACCCCGTCGACCGGCCGCAGGAACGTCGCCTGGTAGAGCAGCCCGTCCCGCGCTACCCGCTCCGCGGTACGGCCGAGGCCGACCCGCGGCTCGCGGGCCAGCGGCCCAGGGTCGATGTCCGGGTCGTCACGAACGAACCCCAGGTCGAGGTCATCGACGGACCGGTGAGGATCAGCGCCGGTGAAGAGTTCGCCGCGCAGGTAAGCGCCGAGGGTGTCGCCCGGCAGCCACCCGTCCAACGGGTCACCCTCGCCGACCATCAACCGGGGACATCCGTCGCCGAGGTCCGTGACCGCGGCCGACTCGGTCGGGCGTAACCGGGTCACCAGGCTGTGATCGTCAGCGGAGCGGACCAGGTCGGCCGGGGCCGGGAAGTACGGCGTCCACCAACCGCCCGCGTGCCATTGGGCGAGTACCGGACCGCGGATCTCCTCGGGTTCCGCGCCGGGCAACCCGCCATACGCGCTGAAGATCGCGCCGCCGACAGTGCTCGGGGTAGGGCGGGCCGGCTCGGCGGACGTGTCCGCGCCCGCGTCGAACCGCCGCCCGTCCCGGATCAGCAGCGCGTCGCGCGGGGTGAGTGCCAACCATTGCCGCATGCCGGTCACCGCGCAACCCCGGTCGAGTGGGCCGGCAACGGCCGGCATTCCTGGCGCAGGAACACCGCGACCCGCGCCGCCCGCTCCGGCGTACGCCGCCCGTCGCCGCGTGCCGGCCGGCCGGCACGCTCCAGATAGCCGAGGCAGGCCAGCGCCTTCGCATCCGCCGGTGCGCCACCGTGCCGCACAACCAGCCGGGTCAACTCCGCCTCGTAGAGATCCTCCGGCAGGTGCCGGTCGGCGAACTCGTCGGCGTCGCGGGTCAGCTCGCCGAGAAGCCGGGGGGAGAGCCGCCGTCGCTGCGGCTCGGCGGCGAAAACGGCGAGCAGGTCCGCCGCTGTGCCGCCGGCGGGAAGGGCGGTGGCCAGCTCCGGCGCTGGCACCCACGGCTGAATAGTGCTCTCGCGCGCGCCGCTGCGCCGCAGGAAACCAACCGCCAGGGCGTGTTTGTCCGGGTGGCTGTCCTTCGCGTCATGCAGCAGTCGGGTCACCTCCACCACAGCCCTGCGCAGGGAGGACCCGCGATGGAAGTACAACACCGCCGTGCTTGCGGTGGGCAGCGCATCCAGTGGCACCAGTTGGTGACAGTCGCGGGCCGCATCGATCGCGGTGGTGGCCGGGGCGAAGGCCAGCAGGTCGTCGCCGCCGGTGTAGACGGGTACGCCCAGCAGCCGCCGTGCGCGTAACGCCGCCCGCTGGGCGCCGGCCAGCTTTGACAGCCGCGCCGATATCTGGCGGTGTACCGCCGGGCTGACCGATGCCCGGTCGTTGAGGAACCGGCCCATGCCGTCGAGGTCCTGGGCGACGACCGCCAGGTATGCCGGTGGCTGGAGGCCATCGGACCGTTCCGGGGCGAGGGCGTGGGCGAGGCCGTTCGTGGCGCGACGGCCGGCGGCGGCGAGACGGCCGAAGTCCCGCCTGTCAGCGGCGTCTCGGCCGAACTCGCGGTGCAGCCGCCGGGCGTCCCAGGCATCCGGGTAGACCCATGGCCCCGCCGACTCCGCCAGCCAGCGCGCCAACCCAGCGTGCTCCGCGTCCGGTGGAACGATCAACCCGGGCACCGGCGACTCCCGCACCCGGGTCAGCGGCCGCACGGCGTCGCGCAGGGCGGTGACGGCCTGGCGTACCTCGTCTTCGCCGAGCCGGTCCAGGATCAAGCGCCGGTAGGGCGCCGAGGCGATGGAGCTGGTGGAAGGGAAGCCGATGCGTTCCTCGTCAGCCGTGCCCGGCCCTCGTCCCCACCGGCGTTTCACCCAGTTTGCGGCGCTGAGCAGGTCGGTCTCGTGCGCTGGCGCATCGGGCGGCCGTTTGTCCTCTGCCGGCCAGCGGGGGCTCTGGGCGCAAAGCCGCTGGCCGGGCCATTCGCACTGGCCGCCGCCGGGAAAATCGCGTACCCGCTTGCGCGCGGCGAGCGCTTCCTGGGCCAGCTTCCACTGCGCGGGATAGCCGCCGGGGCCGGCCGGCACCGCGACCCACTGCACACTCGGCATACCGGGAGTTGGCACCTCCCGGTGGAGGACATCGCGGACCCATCCGGCCCACTGCTCACGTATCTCAGCGGCGGCAGCCGCCGCGACCCGCGCTCCACTGCCGGACCTGACCAGCGCCACCACCCGATTGGGTACCGCAACAACCGCGTCGGCCAGGCCGTCCGTAGCAGACGTCATGGCGCTCACCGCCGAGGGGAAGACGACCTCGGCATCAACGGCCGCCGCGCAAACCTCGGCAGCGGTAGACGCCAGCCGACCGACAATCGCGCTCGCCGCGTGGAGATCGGCGGTCGTGCGGGACTCGGCGATGAACGACTGGACCCCGGAGAGCGCGATCATCACCAGATCCCTGCCATCGGCACCGGTCGTGGCCGTGACGTCCGGGTCAGACACCCTTTCCCCTTCGTCGAAACCCCTCCGGGTTGTCCGTCGTATTAAGGTCTGCAGCTAGCCGCGAACGTCCATCCTGGAAGGTCGATTCCTGTCGGCGCAACCGCTGCCGGCGGTCGCTTCTGTCGGCTAAGCGACAAAAACGGTAGCGAAGGTGATGAACTACCGTGAACGACGCAGGTCCGGAAAGATCTACATGGGCGGCCCTGAAACACTGCCCCGTGAGGGCGAGCAAAGAGCAGCACGCTGTGACATCGCACGATCCGGAGCTCGGTCCGAGGCCGGTGTTCACCCCGAATTCGCGTCGCCGCGATCGAGGACAACATCGCCGGCGCCTGTACGGTGCCAATACCTGCCGCACACGCTGTGAGCTGGTCCCTCGCGGAGCTGCTGGCGCTGCGACACGAGGTCGCGGTGCTCCGCCGCCAGGTCCACAGCCGACCACGGCTGTCCTGGCCAGACCGGCCAATCCTGTCCGCTCTCGCCCGGTTCCTACCCCGTCCGGTCCGCGCCCACCGGATCGTGACCCCGGCGACCCCGCTGGCCTGGCACCGACGGCTGGCGCGACGTCGCTGGACCTACCCCAGCCGTGTCGGCCGCCCGCCGGTCAGCCCAGAGATCCGGGAGTTGCTCGTGAGCACTGCCCTACACCAGCTACGTCGATCTCGACCTGAGCTTCGACGCCCTGCCGGCCGGTTCACGCCTGGCCATCGGCGACCGGGCCGTCATCGAGGTGACCGACCAGCCGCACAACGGCTGCGCCAAGTTCGCCGCCCGGTTCGGACGCGACGCCCACAAGCTCGTCTAGACCGAGGATGGGAAGCGACTGCGACTACGCGGCCTCAACGCCCGGGTGCTCGTCGGCGGGACGATCAGGGCAGGCGACCCGGTACGGCAGGGGTGACGGCGGATGTGGGGACGTCCGGTGCCCGGGTCGGCGTGCCGGTCGCCCTTTCAGCGCAGGCTGGAGCGGCGGGTGGGCGCAGGCGCAAGCTCTCGGTCTTCACCACCCCGGCGGGAACGTCCGCCGGTAGGGGCGATCGGGTGAACCAGACCAGGGCGTGCTCCTTCTCCCGGACCGGCAGCCGGGGAAAGTCGTTCACGGCGTACTCGGTCCTCAGCACGGCCACGGCCTCCTCCGGGTTGGGGGTGGGGTCGGGGAAGGGGCCGGCCCAGTACCAGATCGTCGCGTGCAGCACGGTCTCGGAGTCGTCGGTGCCGCGGTCGAAGACCGGCACCGCGACGAGTTCACGCAGCAGGAGCACGTCGTCCGAGTCGAGCATCGTCGCGTTTGCCGCTGCTGCGTGCCGCGCCCACACCGGCCCCGAGTAGAAGGCCGCCAGGCTGGTCCGGCGCGATGGCATGTCGGCGAATCCGCGCAGCCATACGAACTGGTCGGGCCGGTCGAGGTCGCGGAACTGGCCCAGCACGGCCATTCCCCACTCCTCCTGGCTCTCCACGAACTCGCGGTCGAACAGGTCGATCAGCTCGTCGCGGCGTCCCGCACGCAGGGTGTAGCGGCGCAATTCGACGATCATGCGAGGATCCTTTGCAGAATGTCGGCGACGGTCGAGCGCGCGAGCGCCGCCCGGAAGGTGTCGGTCGCCTCGTCGTACAGGTCGGTGAGCACCGGCCGGATTCCGCGTCCGACCGGGCACTCCAGGTTCGGTTCGCAGTGGTGCAGGGCCAGCAGCGGCTCCGGTGAGACGGCCAGCCAGACGTCCAGCAACGTGATCTCCGTCGCCGACCGCGCGAGGGAGTAGCCGGCGCCGTTGCCGCGGCGTGCCCGCACCAGGCCGGCCCGCTGCAGGTCACCGAGGCTGCGTCGGACGATGACCGCGTTCGTGTTGACGCTGGCGGCCACCTCCTCGGAGGTGAGCACCTCACGACCGCGCCGCCTGGCCAGTTCCATCCAGGCCAGGGCATGAGCCGCGATCGTCACCCTGCTGTTGGCCGCCACCCCGGCAGTCTCGCCGACCCGTGTGGCAAAAGTAACCATCACTGTTACGTTCGGCGGCCGTCGCGCGCCAAGCCCGGGTGTCCGTGGCGTCGAGCAGGCGGTAACGGGTTCGCGCGCCTTGACATCCGGAGAAGATCATCGAAGCCTGTGGGGATTGAGACAACGTTGTCAACGGGGGAGCGAGGCCATCCCATGTCTGATTTCGCGTTGAGCCGCAGGCGGCTCCTCGTCCTTGCCGGTGCCATCGGCAGCGGCCTCGCCATCGCCTCGCCCGCCGGCAGCGCCCAGGCCGCGCCGCTCGCGCCCACGTCGCCGGTCGCGGCCACCGACCCGGTCGCCGCCACCTACCACGCACTGCTGCTCGCCCACACGCGATGGTCGGAGCAGCAGTGGGATCCGGCGCTCAACGCCTACCGTCTCGCGGACTTCCGCTTCGCGGTCGTCCTCGGCAACGCGGTCCTGCTCACCGCGCCCGGATACGACGCGGCAGCCGCTGGCGTCGACCGGGACACCCTGCACAGCCGCACCGTCGCCACCATCCGACGGTACGCGGCCACCAACCGCCTTGCCGGCGGCACCGAGTGGGGCCAGCGACTCTTCTGGGACAGCACCTTCGAGCTCTACTTCATCCTGGCCGCCCGGCTGCTCTGGGCCGACCTGGACGAGGCGACCCGCACCAACGTCGACAGCATCGCCCGCGGACAGGCCGCGTACGCCTCCGACCTGGGCACGGGTGACGACCCGCTCAGTGGCGACTGGACGCCGAACGGCCTGACCGGTGGCTGGATCGGTGACACCAAGCTCGAAGAGATGGGCGTCTACGCCCAGGCGATCGCGCCCGGCCTGGCCTGGGCGGCGGACGACGACCGCGCCGCCGAGTGGCGCGAGCGGTTCCTCACGTGGACGATCAACGCGACCGGACTTCCCCCCGCCGACCGCGCCAGCCACGCCATCGTCGACGGGCGGACGGTCGCGCAGTGGAACACCGCCCACAACATCCACGACACCTTCCTGGTCGAGAACCACGGCTCCTTCGGGCCGCACTACCAGGAAGAGCTCTGGCGTACGGCGGGCCGTACCGCAGCACACTTCCTGACCGCCGGCCAACCACTCCCCGAGGCGCTCACCCGGCAACCCAACGGCGCTGAGCTGTGGCGGACCATGCGACTGATGGCCAGCGACGCCGGCGAACCGTTCATGCCGATGGTCGCGGACCGCTACCACCTGTACGGCCGCGACGTCCTGCCGCTGGCCTTCCTCGCGCAGGTCCAGGGTGACCGGCACGCGGCCCGGGCCGAGGCGGACCTGGCCGACCGGCTCATGCCCTACCTGAACTACCCGCCCGAGGACCGACTTACCAAGTTCAGCGGCGAACCGAAGTACGAGCCGGAGGCGCGGGCCGAGGTCGCGATCAGTTATCTCTTCCACGCCTGGCGGGCCGCCAACGGCGGTGTCGTCCAGCCGGTCGACAGCACCACGTTCTTCACCGCGGCCGCCGGCACGAGGGACTTCGGGGAGCAGGCCGGCCTGACCGCCCAGCAGACCGCGACCGCCTTCGCCGCGGCGGTCAGCAAGACCGGCTTCGTGTCGTTCCTGTGGGCCCCCGCCCACGACAACTGGCTGTTCGACACGCGGGCCGCCTCGCTGCTTCCGAGGCAGTCCGCGCCCGTCCTCGGCCGCACCTCCGCCGCGTACACCGTGGCGCGCGACGGTGTCGACGCCACCGCCACCGTCCTGCGCGTCGCCGGCGGCACCGCCGGATACGCCACGCTCCCCACCGGCACGGTCGTGTACGCCACCACCGGCATCGCGGAAGACGAGGGCGTCCTCACGCTGTTCAACCTGGACATGCCCGGCGTACCCGGGCTCACCGGCACCCGCACCTTCACCGGCGAGCAGGGGTCCGTCACCCTGGCCGGACAATCGGGCCTCGGCGACGGCGGGACCGACCAGGTCAGCCTCCCGCCCCGGTCAGCCCGGTGGGTGCGGATGCTCGGCCAGGCCCCCGCCACCCAGTACGGCTACTCGCTGTTCGCGCTCGCCGTGCTCGACGCCCGCGGCGCCGACCTCGCCACCGGCCGACCCACCACCGCCTCGTCGGCCGACCCGGCCTACCCCGCACGAAACGCCACCGACGGCAACACCGGAACCCGCTGGGCGGTGGCTCGCGAGGAGCGCGCCCGCCCGGACAGTTGGCTCGCTGTCGACCTCGGCGCGCCGACGGACATCAGCGGCGTACGCCTGGACTGGGAGGCCGCCTACGGCACCCGGTACGTCATCCAGACCTCGCTCGACGGCGTCACCTGGAGCGACGCGGCGGTGGTGCCGGACCGCCCGACCATCGCCGGCTCCTGGCTGGACGTCGACGGGCGTGCCGGCCTGGTGGTCCACAACGGCCAGAACCCGATCACGGTGACCGGCACCAACGTCACCCTCTCCAGCGGACCGGCCGCCGGCAGCACCCGGCTGATCGTCGAGGGGTACGCGGACGCGAACCACTCGGCCCTGGCCGCGGCGGCATCCCGTGCACTGCCGAGCGGCGGGCCGGAGGCGTTGCGGGTCAGCGACGCGGACGGATACCTCAGCGTGTTCAACCTGTCCGACGAGGACATCACGACGGCCACCGTCACGCTCCCGCAGCCCACGACGCCGCGCCTGTACCGCGGGAGCCAGGTCACCGGATCCGGCACCACCGACTACCAGGTCGACCTCGCCGCCGCCACCGCACGCGTCGAGCCACCCCGGTTCACCGCGACCCCGGTAGCGCCCGCGAGGGCGGTCCCCGCCGGCACCCGGTTCGACGTCACCGACTCCCACCACCTCACGATCACCGCACCCGCCGGCGACATCGTGTCGGTACAGGTGGAGTGCGCCGCCAGCGGTGCCACCCGTCGGGTGACCGTAGCCGCTGGTCGTAGCCGCGACGTCGAGTTCGCCGGTGCGCCGGTGACGCCGACCAGCGACCTCGCCCGGTCCCGGACGACCTACCCGACGTCGCCGCTGCCGGCCGGCATGACCGACCCGTCGGCGGCCGTCGACGGCGACCCGGGTACCTCCTGGGAGCCCGGTCCGACCGGCCGGATGGTGATCGACCTCGGAACGCGCCAGGACCTTGCCTCGCTCCACCTGACCTGGACCCCCGGTCGGCGCCGGCCGGTCACCGTGGCGGTCTCCGCCGACGGCCTCGACTACGTCGAGGTCGCCTCCGTCGCGCGTCCGCGCCCGGAATCCGACATCGCCGTCCGGACCTCCGGGCGCTACGTGGCGATCGCGGTCGCCGACTGGCGGCACGGCGACGCGCGGCTGACCCACGTGGAGGTCTTCCGGGCCTGATCCGTCACCGGCGGTGGGCTGCTGACCGCCGAGGCGTTCCAGGCGCTGGGCAACATGCTGGGCACCAGCAGCGGGTCGCACACGCTGCACTACCTGCTCGAGGACGCCTTCCTGGCCGGCGACGAGCTGTCCGACACGTTCCTCGCCCAGGTCCAGGGCCACCTCTCGTACGCGAGCGCTTGTTGCTCGGCCGGCAAGGAGATCGCCTCCGCGCCCTTGGAGCCACGCAGCGGTTGCCCCGATGGTTGCCTCAGTCGTCGGCGGCGACGATGAGAATGATCTGCCCGACCGAGCGGTCGATGAGCACGAACTCGTGAAAGTAGTCGTGCACACGTCCCCAGTCATGATTTGCCTCATCGCCGAGCTCGGCGAGGTAGTAGATGCCATCGGCTGCGGCCAGGCGGGCGAACACCTCCCGCTGCAGATCGGTCTCCAGCTCGGTGGGCATGTCCCAGAGCGGATCCAACCAGTCACGCAGGATCTGTACGGCCTTCTCCTGGCTGATGGGCTCGTAGAGTTCGGGAGTGATCACCCGCAGCCAATACGGGCCGTGCCGGGGCCCGTCCGGCAGCACTCCACCACCTGCATAGTCGTCCCGGAACTGCTCATGCCCGATGAGTGCGGCAAGCAGCCCTCTATCGTCCGCGGACTCCGCTGAGAAGTGGAGCTGCTTGATGTCGACCCATCGGAACCCGTGCTCCCTTGGATCCGGGGCGTAGCGTCGAAAGTTGATGAAGGAGCTACCCGCGTGAGTGAGCGCGTTGTCCATGGCAGCAGCCTAGAAGGCGGGCAAGAGGCCCTGCCGATCCACCGACCGGCGTCGTCGGTATCGCGGCTCGGTGGGCCTCAACAGCGAACCTCATCCGTCGGCTGACCGGCACGGCCACGCCGTCCTGGCGCGACGCATGACACCGAACTTGAGCAGACCGTCGATCCTGGAACTGAGCACCGAACGCGAAGGCGCCACCGGTATCACGGCCGAACGGCTACGCGAGCAGATCGCCACACTTACCGACCAGCTCACCGCGGCCGACGTCGCGCAGCCTCTAACGATCGGGATCTTTGCCGTCAACGGCGTACGCGGACTGCTCGCCCCGCTGGCGCTCGGCGAGCGCGATGCTCAGCAGCGACCGTTGTAGACCGTCCAGGGTTCGGGGATCCCAGCCGGCGAGGTGTTGCCAGCGGTCGAGCCGGTACTTGACGGTGTTGGGATGCACGTGCAGGGCCTCGGCGCTGGCGGTGATGGAGAAACCGTGGCCGGCGTAGGCGCGGACGGCCTCGCACAGGTGCGCCTGCTCCGTCGCCCGGCCCGAGTCGAGCAGCGGGCGGAGCCGATCGAGCTGCGGGGACAGGGTGGCGAGCAGCCAGGAGGAGCTGAAACGGACGACCTCCCCGGCGGGCGCGCCCTGCGCGACGCCCAGCGCGCGCTCGGCGTCGACGACGCTCTCGGCGGCGCCGACGAGGCCGGGACGGGGCAGGCCGAGCCCAGCGGTCGGTTGCCCGTCGAGACCGTCCAGCGCCTGGATCACGCGCGGCTCGGGTAGCCCCTGCGACACGACCACCAGGACGCGGCCGCGCACCATCGCGCACTCGGCGCCGCCGTTGTCCCGCAGGCGCCGCCGCAGGCGGTCGAGGTACTCGCTCGCGGCAGGTGGCGCCGGGCAGCAGATCGCCTGGAACAGCCCGTCGGGGTCGAAGCCCAGCGCGCGCGCCAGCATCTCGGTCTCCTCGGCCGTGGCGCGACCGGCGTAGAGCGCGTCCAGGAACTGGTGACCGAGTCCGATGCGGATCTCGTCCCGTGACCGGGCGGCCTCGGCGTGACCGTCGGCGAAGGCGCTGGTGTTCCTCCGCAACCAGATCAGCGTCAGATCGACCAACTCCAGGACCAGCGACGTCTGCTCCGGCTCGTCGGGGCGTGCGCGAGCGGCCAGCGCGTTCCAGATGTACTGGTACGCCCGGTGGTAGGCGCCGAGCACCACCTCGACCGGGAGCCCCTGCTGGGCGCGGCGGCGGCCCAGCGCTCGCGCGTGATCGGTCTCCGTGGCGGTCGGCGGGCGCCGTGCCGCCAACCCGGCCAGGAGCAGTACCGCCTGCTCGTGGATCCAGGCCTCGTGTTCCGCCCGCGACACGTTCACGTACGCGGCGGACTGGTCTCGGCGGATGTCATCCATGATCTGTGTCACCAGGGTGGCGAGGCCGCTCTCGACCTCTCGACAGATCGCCGCGACCGCCGACCAGTCACGGGTGGTGTCGTCCTGCGTACTGCTGCGTGTCACGGGGGCGCCATTCTGTGGATTCCACAAACTCCGGCCAGGATATCTCAGGAAAAGTGCCCTACACGGTCTGAATCTTGGCGAATAACGTGAATCTAGAGCTGAAGTGCGGAAGCGCGTCGCCGTTGCCGAGCGGCGGCGGATTCACGGAGAGACGGTATGAAGCACACTTATCCCCTCGAGCCTGATCACGCCGAGATGGTCCGTACCGGACGTCTGGTCCTTGGGCGCGCGGTCGACTTCATTGAGAGTCTGCCGGATCGGCCCGCCTTCGTGGCCGACGAACCTGACGCTCGCGGGCGTGTCGGCGCCCTGCTGGTCCCGCCCCCGGAGGGACCGCAGGAACTGTCGGAACTCCTGGATCGCATCGACGCGGCGGCGGGGCAGGCGATAGAGACCACCGGCCCCGGCTTCCTCGGGTACGTGCCGACCGGCGGCCTCTACGCGGGGGCGCTCGCCGACCTCTACAAGAGCGCGCTCAACCGGTACAGCACCCTCGCCGCCGCAGCCCCGGGCATCACGGCGATCGAGGAGAGCGTCGTCCGGTGGATCGCCCGCGACGTCTTCGGGCTTCCCGGCGGTAGCGGTGGCCTACTCACCAGCGGCGGATCCATGGCGAACTTCTCCGCCGTCATCGCGGCGCGGACCGCGCGGACCGTGCGGTCCGGCGCGAACCTGTCCGACGCGACGATCTACGTCTCCGAGCAGACCCACCACTCCGTCGGCAAGGCCGCCATCCTGGCCGGGTTCTCGCCGTACCGGATCCGGGTCGTACCGGGCGCCGACGACCTGCGGATGGACCCGGTGGCCGTGGCTGACATGATCAAGGAGGACCACCTCGCCGGGCTGCGTCCCACCATGCTGGTCGCCACCGCCGGATCGACCGACACCGGCACCGTCGACCCGCTGCACCGGCTCGCCGACCTGGCGGCGCGCGAGGGCATGTGGTTCCACGTGGACGCCGCCTACGGTGGCTTCTTCGCGCTCAGCGAGCGCGGCCGCGCGCGACTGGCCGGCATCGAACGGGCCGACTCCATCACCGCCGACCCGCACAAGAGCCTGTTCCTCCCGCTCGGGGTCGGCGCCATCCTGGTCCGCGACCGAACCCGCCTGGCCACCGAGCAACTGTCTGCTCCCTATCTCGACGACGTGACCTCCGACGACCTGCTGCCCGACTACGCCGACCTCGGGCCGGAACTGACCCGCGAGGCACGTGGACTGCGGGTCTGGCTGCCGCTGCACCTGCACGGAATCCGGGCGTTCCGGGACGCCCTCGACGAGAAGCTCGACCTCGCGACGATCGCCTTCGAGCGGCTGCGCGCGATACCGGAACTCGATCTGCCCTGGACGCCGGAGCTGAGCACCGTCGCCTTCCGGGCACGCGCCGAGGGCCGCACCGGCGCGGCGGCACGGCGGGCCGACGAACGTACGACCCGGCTGCTGGAACAGGTCAACGCCAGCCGCCGCGTCTATCTCAGCAGCACCGTCATCCGGGGCCGCAAGGTGATCCGGATGTGCATCCTGTCGCACCGTACCCACCGCGACCGTGTCGAGGAGGCGCTCGACCTCGTAGAGAAGGCCCTCGCCGGCCTCTAGTGAGTGTGCGGCCGGGCGGGCGAATCTGATGAGGACGGATGGTGGCAGGCGGTGAAGTGAAGGCGAGAGGGCGATGACGAACCGTGTGACCAGCGCCGTGGGCGAGGCCGCCGACGTGCGCGGAGCGGCCGGGGCCGGTGGCGAGGCTTCCGGCGGGGCGGTGAGCGCCGGACCGGACTGGGACGCCACGACGGGCCACCGCTGGCAGTAGCTCGGCCAGCTACGGGGCGCCGGCCTGTCGAGTGGTATAAGCGTTGAGCCGGGCGCCGAAGCTGATGATAAGGTCCGCCGAATCGATGACTTCGCGGGCAACCGGTCCGGCCAGCCCGCCCGCAATACCCAGGTCGAACGGATCGCCACGGAACAGGTCCTTCGCCTTGAGACTCGTCGTCCTAGGCGCACCGATGCGCTCCGCCAGCCGCAGCAGGGAGGTACGCGCGGAGATGGGCCCGTGTCCGGCGAGCATGACAGTTTTTCGCGCTGCGGTGATCAGATCCACGGCCCGCCGGATCGATGTCGGGTCCGGGTGAATCCTCTGCGAGGCCGGTAGGTCCAGCGGAACATCGAGATACTCGATGTCCTGCCACGTGTCGTCCGACGGAATGTTGAACACGACGGGACGGCGTTCGACGATGGCCCGCCGGATGGCCACCCCCAGGTCCGCTAGCGCGCTCTCAGGTGTCCGCGCCTGCTCGAATCCTGCGCCGGTGGGCAGCACCACGTCACGCTGCGGGATGCCCTGGAGGTTAGCTCGGCTGCCGGTGGCGGTGTCGCCGGCGACCAACAACATCGGTACCCACCCTCGCACCCCCTCCACCAAGCCGGTGAGCGTGTTGGTGAGGGCGGGACCATGCGTAACCGTGACCACACCCAGCCCACCGGTCCGGCTGGGGTATCCGAACCGCATGAACATGGCGCCCGCCTCGTGCGCGGCGCCGAGGTAGTCGCTCCCGTCGAAGACAAAGCTCTGGACGCAGAACATCTCGGCGTCGCCGATCAGCCCGAACATCGCCTGTACGTCGCGGCTTGCCAGGCACATGCATGCGCCGCATGCGGCTTCATCCTAGGTACCCCGCAGACGGCCTGGGTTCGAGCCAACGCATAACGGCTGGCGTCGACGGCCTCGGAAACGAACGCCTCCGGCAACCAGCTCGCATGGTTGTCCATGGCAGGAACGCGAGCCTGCGTCCAAACGTTCACACCAGAGACATGCCTCACGGTCTTTCACCGAAATTGCCTGGACTACCCCTCGTCGACGTCGTCCCAGGCCGGCGTAGATGGCGAGGTGTCCGGGGCTGGCGAACGTGCTGCCGTCGCCGACGTCGAGTCGGATCCCAGTCCCTCAGCGAGGATTGAGCGGCGGATAGCCGACGAGACGCGCGGCCTCGGCGACGACGCCGAGCCGCACGTCAACTCTGTCCGCTGCGGATTATCGGACCGGCCGGCGCCTCAGGCGGGGTCGGCCGTCGTCCTCTCGCCCACGGCCGTCGGCGTGAACCGCACCGGCAGGCTGAGCGGACCGCGCATCATGCCGGTCGGCGTCCAGGAGAGCCCCGGCAGGTCGGCTGCCGGGCGCAGGTCGGGGAACCGCCGCAACAGTGAACCGATCGCGATGGACGCCTCCAGTCGGGCGAGCGGGGCGCCGAGACAGTGGTGGATACCGTGCCCGAACGCGATGTGCCGGGCCGCGGCTCGCTCCACATCGATCACGTCGGGCTCACCGCCGTTCTGCTGAGGCGCATCGCGGCTCGCCGAGCCGAGTGCGACGGCCACCACGTCGCCGCGCCGGATCTGCCGCCCGCCCAGTTCCAGGTCCTCGGCGACGTACCGGTTCGTGGACAGCTCGACCGATGAGTCGTACCGAAGAAACTCCTCCACCGCGGTCGCCATCAGCTCGGGCCGGCTGCGCAGCAGGTCGGCCTGCTCCGGCTGCCGGAACAACCCGATCATGGTGTTGGCCAGCAGATTGACCGTGGTGTCGTGGCCAGCGACGACGAGCAGCACTGCGGTACCGAGCAACTCGGCCTGGGTCAGCTGGCCGTCCTCCTGGTTCTGGACCGCGATCAGCGCGGACAGCAGGTCGTCTCCCGGTTCGGACCGCTTATGTTCGATCAGAGTGGCGAGGTACTGGTTGAGCTTGAGCGCGGCCGCCCGCTGCTCGTCGGACAACCGGCCCAACGTGGCGCTGGTCCAGCTGCGGAAGTCGCGTCGCTCCGGCCCCTCGGGTACGCCCAGCAGCTCACAGATGACTTTGATCGGCAGCGGGCCGGTGAACGCCTCGACCAAATCGACCTCGCCCTGTGGTGCCATCGCGTCCAGCAGGTCGTCGGTGATCTGCTGGATACGCGGGCCGAGCTGTTGGATACGGCGCGGGCTGAAGGCGCCGGCCACCAGGCGCCGCAGCCGGGTGTGCGTGGGCGGGTCGGATTCCAACATGTTTCCGCCAAGCCCCACCCCAGGCTTGTTCATGATGAAGCCAACTGCCGCGAGCGCCTTCTCCGCCGGGGTCGAATCCTTCAACAATGCCGGATGGGTCAGCGCGATACGCGCCTCCTCGTAGCTGACCACTACCCACGCTTCGAGGCCGCTGCCGAAGCGGACCCGATGAACCGGTCCCTGTGCGCGGAGCTCGGCATATCGACGGAGAGAGTCCGCCTTGAATTCGGGGGTGATGGTCAGCACCGGCCGACGCTGATCGACCTCGGTTCCGCTACCGTACGACATACGACGCTTATCTCCCTGGTAGGGCGAATGTTGACAGAACATTCCCGCCAACAAAGTGACCCTGTTCGAATCGAATTCGTAGGTCTATTTCGTGAACGACGTTTCCGGCGAACCTGGTCGGTGGTTTCAGCTGATAGAAAGCAATATGCAAATGTCCGCCTGTGTCGCACGTGTCGCCGAGCCAGCCAAAACCAGGTGCACTGGCCGGTCACGTGATCTCGGATCGGCCGCCGAGGCACTGCCGTAGCCTAGCGGTTAACAGGACTGTATAGTCCAGACTAGGGTCCCCGGGAAGTGCTGTTGGACACGGTCGGATGATCGTGGGCGCCAGCAAGCAAGCGCCCGAACGTTCCTCCCGACCTGTTCGGCACCCGAAGTAGGCTGCCGGACTCGGCGGGGCGAGACCAGGCTCACAGCCTGAACGGCGGTGTCTCGAAGTCCTAGATTGGACCAATTGGTCGACAACGTATGTGCTTCCCGTCGTGACCACGGTGTTGATTGCTCCGTGGGCGGCCGTGCCTTCTACCGAGCCTCACCGCGGGTTCCCGTCGCTGAGGTCGCGGCGTGCTGCGGCCTCCGGTCGGCTACCCACTTTCCCAAGCATTCCGGGCGCGCTTCGGCATGCGTGCACAGACCTGCGTCGGCAGGGCTGGGTCCGCCGGTAGCTATTTGATTCCGCCACAGTTTCGTATTTCCGCCGCGTTACTGCCTGTACTTCCTGGGGCAGCGCCGCGCCGTAGCACACAAGGTCACGCGAGTGGCACCTGCTCGCACGCCGAGCACCGAAGTGGAGAGAGCGATCGTGGATTTAAACGACGGGATAGCGGAGACGCGGCTTCCCCAGGGTTCGATGGTGACGACCGACGTCGTGGTCGTCGGCTCGGGCCCCGCGGGAGCAGGAGCCGCGTTGTTCCTGTCCACGCTGGGCATTCCGAACATCATGATCACGAAGTACCGTTGGACCGCCAACACCCCGCGGGCGCACATCACCAACCAGCGCACGATGGAGATCTTCCGTGACCTGGGCATCGAGGATCAAGCGCTCGCCGACGCCACTCCGCACGAGCTGATGGGCGACACGGTCTTCTGCACCTCCATCGCTGGCGAGGAGATCGGGCGGATCCTTACCTGGGGGACCCATCCGGCCCGGTTGGCCGACTACCGGCTCGCCTCACCGTGCCTGCCGGCCGATCTTCCCCAGACCTACCTGGAACCAATCCTGGTGCGTAACGCGGCGCAGCGAGGTACCCAGGTCCAGTTCTCCACCGAGTACATGGGGCACCGGCAAGACTCCGATGGCGTCGACGTCGACGTTCGGGACCGCCTTACCGGCGAGCAGTACACGATCCGGGCCAAGTACCTCATTGGAGCTGACGGCGCCCGCTCCAAGGTCGCCGCCGACCTCGACCTTCCGACGGAGGGTGCGATGGACATCGCCGGCTCGATGAACATCACCTTCAAGGCCGACCTCGCGGCGTACGTCGCGCACCGGCCTTCGGTGCTCTACTGGGTGCTACGTCCCGGTTCGGACATCGGTGGAATCGGAGCCGGGCTGGTGCGGATGGTGCGGCCCTGGAACGAGTGGCTCGTCGTTTGGGGCTACGACATCAACCAGCCTCCCCCGGTCGTCGACGAGGCGGCCGCTGTCCAGATCGTGCGCAATCTGCTGGGTCTGCCGGATATCGACGTGGAGATCACCGGCACGTCGTTGTGGGGCAACAACGAGATGTACGCGACGCACCTGCAGTCGGGGCGCGTGTTCTGTGCCGGAGACGCGGTCCACCGTCACCCGCCGAGCAACGGACTGGGGTCGAACACCTCGATCCAGGACTCCTACAACCTCGCCTGGAAGCTGGCAGCCGTTCTCCGTGGGCAGGCCGCGCCTTCGCTGCTGGACACCTACTCGGTGGAGCGGGCTCCAGTGGCCAGGCAGATCGTTCAGCGCGCGAACAAGTCCAGCCGCGAGTTCGTCCAGTTCTTCGAGGTGCTGGGCCTGCTCGACGCCAAGGATGAGGCCGAGATGGTCGCGCGCATCGAGGAGCGCAAAGCCAACACTCCCGAGGGGGCAGCCAAGCGGGCCGCACTGGTGTCGGCCATGGAGCTGAAGAATTACGAGTTCAATGCCCACGGCGTCGAGCTGGGGCAGTTCTACGAGTCGGATGCGGTAACTTCCGACGGCACTCGCCGGCCGGAGCCGAGCCGGGACTCGGAGCTGTACTACGAGCCGTCCACCGTTCCGGGATCCCGGCTGCCGCATGCTTGGGTGGGTGATGCCCGGCACAAGTTTTCCACTCTCGATCTGGCACCGATGACGCAGTTCACGCTGTTGACCGGTATCGCTGGGGAGCCGTGGGTGGCGGCTGCCGACAAGGTCAGCCACGAACTCGGCGTGCCGCTCGAGGCCGTGCTGATCGGCCCTGGGCATCGAGTGACCGACCTGTACTACGACTGGGCACGGCTGCGGGAGATCGACGAGGACGGCGCGCTCCTGGTGCGTCCGGACAAACACATCGGCTGGCGGTCGATTCGGCTGCCCGCCGATCCGCACCGAGCGCTGCACGAGGCGATGTCAGCGATCCTCGGTCGGCCGGTTGCGGCGTGAGAGTCAGCTCACCCAGGAGACGCTGCCGCAGCGGGCGGTGCTTGCGCCTTAGAGACCGGGTGACCGGGTCACCAGCTGAGCGCGAAGCTGCTCAACGTTGATGCGTTGAGCGGCTTCGCGATCGAGGGCGTTGGCCCAGCGGATTGCTTGACCAGCCGTACGTATAGCCATCGGTCGAATTGATTGCTACCGCGACGATGACGTCGGAGATGGCCGTCAACCGCCACGGCTACATCGCCGTCTTCATCGCTGGCTTCAGCAGTGTCGAGATCGTCGGCACATGCCAACGGCTCGGCAGCCCCCAGGCATCCGTGTGGGACCGCGTTCACCTGTCCAACGTCGATGCGCTCGGCGGCGCCATCGCCTACGACGAGGCCGAGGACCAGATCCTGCCGCATATCCACGTCAGCATCGGCCTCAAAGGAACACAGCGCCGCCGGCAGCCGCTCGCCCTTGACCCGGAGCAGGGGGCCCTGCGTGGTCACAAAAACGGTGGCCTGCAGCGGCTTGGCCTGCGCTTCGGCGGTCGAGCCGGAGGTGGCTGTGACAACCTTCACCGCCCCGCAGGGGCTGGAGAGCTTCCTGACCGACCCGGAGCCGGTCGCTTTGCGGGCCGCGCTCGGCGACGCCGCGCCGGTCAGCCAGGTGCTGCGGGTCCACGACGTCTGACGTTGGGATGTGGGAACGGGTGACCCGGCCGGGTGACCCGGCCGGGTGACCCGGCCGGGTGACCCGTCCCCACACTCACCGACAGGGCCATCGCCACCTGGCAGCAGCCTGTGCAAGCGGTCTCGTCCCGCGCGATGTACCTCCGGGGCGTCGCATCATGCGGCCGAGTTACACCGTCGGGTAGACCTGGAGTCGATGGTGTGCGGTGTCCGCCACCAGCACGTCCCCGTCTGGCAAGGCGCAAAGCCCACCCGGCCGCCCCATGAGCTGTTCCCCGGCTGGATCTGCGGCTGCGTCGCGGCGTTCGGCGATGGTGTCGAACTCGGCGAGCCGCTCCCGCCCCCACGGTGACAGATGCGCCGACCCGTACCACACCCCGATGCGCCGCAGCCGTTGATCGAAGCGATGGAGGCAACGGTGCCCCCAGTCGGAGACAACGAATCCGCCGTCGGGCATGGGGAGCACTGCGCTTGGCCGCAGGAACGGCTCGCCTCCAGGCGAACCGAGTGCCTGTCGGCACGTTCCCTGGGGGTCGAGGACCTGGATTCGGTCGTTGCCCCAGTCGGCTACCCAGAGGTGCCCCTCGCTATCGGCGTTCACCATCCACGGCCGACGGAATTGGCCCGGCCCCAGGCCGGTCGAGCCAACGACGGCGATCGGCGCGCCGTCCCAGGTGAGTCGCTGCAGCCGGTCGTTACCCGCGTCGGCAACCCAGATGCCATCCGGGTCAGCGGCGATACCGGCGGGGTGATCGAACAGGCCAGGCGCCGTCCCGGGACCGCCGATGCGGCTGATGAACCGTCCGTCGCTGCCGAACACCGTCACGGTGTGGCTGTGTTCGTCGGTCACGGCGATCCGACCTGTCCCGTCGGTGGCCAGCGCCACCGGGGCCATCAGCTGGCCGGTCTCGGAGCCATGCCCTGCGAACTCCGCGACCACGTCGGCATCAGGGTCGGGTCGATCCAACACGCTGACACGCACGGCGCGGCCGTGCGGCGAACTCCAGGAGGTTGAGCGGTTGAGCACCAGCAGGTGTCCCGTTGCCTCGTCGAGGCAGGCGTCAACCGGGTGAGCGAACCCCCGAGACTTGTTGCCCCATACGCCGATACTGAGTGCTGCGGTCATCACGCCACCGTCCGATCCAGCCGTAGGCTTCCCAACGCCTTGCCGAGCACCGCCGCAGCGTCGACGTTCAGGAACCGCTGAAGGATCGCGGTATACACCTCGCGCAGGTCCAACGATGGGCGCAGGTCACCGTCGATGCTGTCCTCGCGGCGCAGGCTGGGCATGTCACCGTAAATGCCGCCGGCCACACCGTTGCCGACCAGGAACGCGACTCCAGCTCCGCCGTGGTCGGTCCCGCCGCGGGACTCGGCGATACGGCGTCCGAACTCGGAATGGATCAAGATCAGAGTACGATCCAGTGGATCGCGCTGTGCCAGGTCATCGAGGAACACAGTGACGGCCTCGCTCAGATCGGCCAGCAGCCTGTGCTGCGTGGCGAACTGGTTCTCGTGCGTGTCGTAGCCGTCATGGGTGGTGTGAAAGATCTGCGCCCCCACACCGGCAGTGGCGATCCGCGCGATGATCTCCAGGCGCGCGGCGATGGGATTGAACGGCGGATACTGCACATCGGTCTCGCCGCGATCGGGAACCGCGTCGAAGGACCGGATCCCACGTATCGCCGATACCCCGACCTGTTGCGCCGAGCCCCACGGATTGGGGAGCGCCCGGCCCTGGTACAAGCTGGCCGCAAGTGCGGCCAGATCGGCATGAGCGACACCCCCAGCGCCGCCGCCGCCGCGGCGGTCGGCCGGCGAAAGCAGGCCGTATCCTCCGATCGACTCCAGCGACGCCGCCATGACGCCAGGGGCGGCCAAGGCCAGCGGCATCGACCGGCCGATGTTGGTCAGTAGCACCGGGTTGTCGTGCTGCGGGTCCAACACCGACGCGACTCGGCCCAGCCACCCGTCACTGCGGACCTGGTGCGGTTCGGCGGTGTGCCACACGTCCAGGGATCGGAAGTGCGACCGGTCCCGCTCCGGGTAGCCCACGCCCAGCAGCACGGCCAGTCTGCCCTGCTCGTACAGGTCGCGGAATCCGGTAAGGGCGCCATGCAGGCCTAGCGAGTCGTTGATCGGCAGCACGCCCGACCCACCCGGCACGTCCTCGCGGCCCGGACGACGCAGTGTCGGCAGCTCAGAATCCGGCTGCAGGGCGAGGGTCGGGCGGACTGCGATGTAGTGCGGATCCGTGAAAGGCACGACGGTGTTCAGGGCGTCGTTGCCGCCGGCAAGGTGTATCACTACGAAACTGGAGGACATGGCCTTCCTTTCAGCAGTACTGGAACTCGGGCACTGCGACGGCAAGGGTCATGGCCCGACCGCTGGCGGGTCCCCCGTCGTCGCCGAGGCGCCCGATGGCCCGCGCCAACGAGTCCCGCGACTGCTCCGACACGTCATCAAGGTCAAGCGCCGACAGGCAGGCGTCCAACACGGGAAGCCCGGTCTGCTCGGCGCGGCTCGCCAGCAACGCTGACGCGCCGACCAGGCGGGCGGCGAAGTTGATCCGCTCCAGCAGGTTGGCGCCCTGGAGCCACGCCTCGCCACTGGCCCAGCCGGCAACGTTGGGTGGCGTCAGCAGGCGTTGCCCCATGAGGGCGGCCGCGTCGACGAGCTCACCGAGCCGGTGGTCGGGAACTGACCAGGACTGTGCGGTCCGGGCCAGTCCCACCACAAGCTCGACCGGCGACTTCACTTGTACGCGGCGTACTGCCGGGTCGAGAAAGCGGCGGCTGGTGAAGAGGGTGCGCAGCACCGCGCGAATGTCGCCACCGGTCAGGGTGAACGTGTCCGCCATGGCAGCGACGGTCTCAGGGTGCGGGCTCTGCTCGGAGAAGAAGAGGTACAGCCGGGTTGCGATGTATCGGGCTGTAGCAGGCTGCGCCATGATCGCCGCAACGACGTCGTGGCCGTTGGCGACATCTCGGCCCAGCATTTGTTGCGGGCTTCCGTGGTGGCGCTGCGCGTCGTAGTGGAACCACATCGGGCGAGCCCCGAGGTGGAACGCCGACGGCCCGGGACGGACCGACCACCCGGTGAAGGCCAGGGCGCTGGCGTGCACATCCTGTTCGTCATAGCTGCCGCGCCCCATCGAGAACAACTCGAGGAGCTCCCGGCCGAAGTTCTCATTGACCCGGTCGGCCGCACTGAGCTGGTTGTCCAGCCACACCAACATCGCGGGGTCGAGTGACAGCCGGACCAGCAGGTCCGCGAAACTGCCCAGGCCGTGTCGGCGGAACATCGCGATCTGGGCTGCCTGATCGACGCCGGCGTTGCCGTCCTTGAACGCGGTGGCGAACAGCCCGTGCCAGAACAGCGCGACCTTTTCCCTCAGGGGGTGTCCGCTGGTGATCAGTTGCCACATGACCTCGGGAGCGGCCATCGCGGCCTCGATCGGCAATTCGGTCGCAGGGAGATGCCGGTGCACGAGGTACTGCTCGTCATCGGCGGGCGGAGGTGGGCTCAGCAGCCGTTCGACGGTGGCCCGGTAGCCGAGCAGCTCCGCCTGGTCCAGCTCGGCGTCGGTCGGCGTGAAACCCGCCCTCCGCAGCAGATGGGCCAGCTCCGCCCGCGGTTTCCCAGCGGCAGCGCGATGCGCATGCGTCTGCGTCACTGCACCTCCCGCGCGGCGTTCGGGTCGTGCAGCCACTTGGCCATCAGCTCAAGTCCCTCGATCCCGGCCTGCGCGGGGGAGAACATCCGGTCGGGCAGCACCAGGATCCGGTCCTTCGCGATGGCGGGAACACTGGCGAGTGCCGGATTCTTCAGGAATCCGTTGGTGAGCTTGTCGAGACCGACCCCACCGGAATCCAGCGTCACGATATGGGTCGGTGCCGCCTTGACGAGCTGTTCCGGATCCAGATAACCACTGCTGTCGAAGCCTGCGTCCTCGATCGCGTTCGCTGCTCCTGCGAGCGTCACCAGGTCATGGTTGATGGTCCCCGGTCCGGTCGCGTACGGGCCGTTGTCGAGCCACATGGAGATGAACACGACCCGTGGCTTCACCGTGCTCCCGGCAACGGCCTCCTTGACGGCATCCAACCGGCCACGCAGTTGACCGACCAGTTCGGTCGCCTTCTGCTCGGCGCCGAGCGCTTCACCGATCAGCGAGATGTCTGCCAACGCGTCAGTGGTGACGCTCGGGAAGTGGCTCAACACGAGGGTGGGCACGCCGGCCTGCTGCAGCACCTTGAGCGCGTCGCGCTCGGTGTCGTGAGCCAACGTGATGAGCACGAGGTCCGGGTTGAGCGCGAGAATCTGTTCCGGATCATTCGCTACCGTTCCGACGGTGTGCCCCACCTGGCGCGCTTCAGCGGCGAACGGACTGTGCCGGTCTTCGGTGGACCACTCGGGGACGCCGATCAGCCGATCCGGGCCGACGAGGGAGAGCGCGATCTCCGCGGCGTTGGTTGACGCCGCGACGATGCGCTCGGGGCGGGATTTGATGGTGACGTCCCCCAGGTCCGTTTTGATCGTCCTGGGGTAGCCGTCGGCGGCCGCGGGGTGCTGGTCCTCACTCGCGCCGGCGCCCGCGCAGGCCATCAGCGCTGACGTCATGATCAGCGCCGCGACCAGCGCCAGAGCGCGGCGTACGGCGGTTGGTGCTCTCATGTCATTCCTTTTGAGGTAGTTACTAGGACTTGTTGTTCGGGGTCGGGATGTGACGCAGCGCCGTCACGGTCTGCGCGCCGGTGTCGGGACTGGGGCGCACAACGCTGTGCACGTGGTATGCGTCGCGCAGCAGGTCCGCGTCCAAGACCGTCTCCGGTGGCCCGTCGGCGCTGACGCGGCCGTCGACGAGCAGGACCAGCCGGTCGCACATCCGCGCCGCCAGGTCGAGGTCGTGGACCACGACGATGACGGCGAGCTGCTCGGCGGCCAGGTCCCGGACGAGCTCCAGGACCCGGAGTTGGTGGCTCAGGTCGAGTGCGGACGTCGGCTCGTCGAGCAGCAGGGCGCGGGGCTGCTGCACGAGTGCCCGCGCGATCGCCACGAGCTGGCGTTCGCCGCCGGACAGGGTTGTCACGTTCCGGGACGCGAATGCGGAGATGCCGACCTTCTCCAGTGCCGCTGTCGTGTGGGCAGCATCCGCTGCGCCCTCCGCCTGGAAGCGCCCCAGGTGGGCGTGCCTGCCCAACAGGACGTAGTCACGGACGCTGAAGTCGAACTGCATGACCGGGTGCTGCTCGACAAGTGCCAGCTGCCGCGCCAGCATCCTGGGCCGCGCGCGGGCGACGTCCACTCCCGCGATCGTGATCTCGCCCTCGTCGGGGATGACCACGCCCGCGATCGCGCGCAGCAGCGTGGACTTGCCGGCGCCGTTGGGCCCGATGACGCCCACGACCTCCCCGGCGGAGGCTGCGACATCGACCGCGTGGAGGATGCGGGTGGCACCCTGACGCAGTCCCACGTTGCTGGCGTTGACGATCATCGAAGACCGCCCGTGGTCCCGCGCCGCCGCAGCACCAGGGCCAGGAAGACCGGCGCCCCGAACAGGGCAGTGACGATGCCCACCTGCAGGCTGGTGGGGCTGAAGGCGACGCGCGCGATCAGGTCGGCCAGGACCAGGAACGCCGCGCCTCCGAGCGCGCTGGCGGGCAACAGGATCCGGTTGTCCGGACCGATCACGAGGCGCAACGCGTGCGGGACAACGAGCCCCACGAAGCCGATGACCCCGCTGACGGCCACCGCCGCACCGGTCAACAGCGAAGTAAGCCCGAGGATCACCACCCGTTGGCGGGCCACGTCGAGCCCGGCCGCACGGGCACCGTCGTCACCGAGCAACAGGACGTTCAGGTCTCGTCCGAACACGGTCAGCAACAGGCAACCTGCCACCACCGGTGCTGCGGCCAACTGGACGTGCTGCCATGTTCTGGCACCGAGCCCGCCTTGCAGCCAGAAAACGATGCCGCGCAACTCCTCGTCGTTCGCCGCTGTCGCCACCATGACCGAGATGAGCGCGCCGAAGAAGGCGCTGACCGCGATGCCGACCAGCAGGAGTGTCACGGGGCCCCGGTCCCGGCGCAGGGCGGCAACCATGAAGACGAAACCCATCGCGGCGACGGCACCGACGAACGCTGTAGCCGGCAGCATCCAGGGGGTGAGCGCCGTCCAGCCGAAGTAGATCGCCGCGACGGCGCCGAGCGCAGCGCCGGAGGAGACTCCGATGACGCCCGGCTCCGCCAGTGGATTCCGGAAGACCGCCTGCATGGTTGCCCCCGCGATGCCCAACGCGGCACCCACCAACGCACCGACGAGCACCCGCGGCAACCGGATGTAGTTGATCACGGTGGTGTGCTGCCCACCGGCTTCGTCGCCCGGAAGAGGCAGTCCGAGGTCGTCGGCCAAGGCAGTGACCACCTCGAGCGGGGGAATCCGGACCGGCCCCAACGCCACACCGGCGACGACAGCGACTGCCAGCCCGCAGGCCAGCACACCGCACACGACGAGGAGCCGGAGGACGAACCGGCGGGGCACTGTCGCTTCAGCCCCGGAAGTCGCCGGCTCTCGGCCGCGTACCGGAGCGCTCTTCAGTCGGAGGATCCGCCGGATCTCGGCTGCCCTCGCCATCAGAGTTCGACCCGAGCGGCGCGCAGATCGCGTACGGCGGTTTCGGTGCTGTGTCGGCCGATCGTCCGCATGCCCTCGACGGGCATCGCTGTTCGGACGTGCCCGTCGAACGCGGACATCCGGTGCCGCCGCCTCTGCGTTCTGGGGGACGACCGGCGCGCAGGCCGTAGTCGAGTTCGGAAGACGGACTTGCCGAACGTGGGTTCACGTGTGGTGACCCGGTGGTGCCTTGACATGCTCTCGCCCTAACCGAAAACGGTAATCATTTTCGAATAACGTAGCGATAGTGCCTGGCCAGCGCAAGTCGTGCTCGACCCGGTCAGGCGCCGGGTGGCGGGCGGAGGCGAGCTGCCAGCGTGCCCGGCAGGAGTCGTTCGTTGTCCGTGATCGTCCGTTGGGCCTCGCGCTCCAGGTGCGTCAGGCGCACATCGTTGTCGGCGCTAGGTGTTAGAGCGGCTCGGCGGGAGGTGAACCACCTGGCCGAACGCATCAGCGGCCAACGCAAGCAACGCCGATCCAGGTGGCGGCGCCTCGAACCCGGCCGGCAGGCGCTGCTCGCTTTGGGCCATCTGCGCAATGGCGACACCTGCACCCGACTTGCGGCCGGCTTCGAGATCGGCGTCGCCGCCGCCTGGCGCCGTGGGTATGGTCCAGCTGCCGGAACATCGCCAGCGCGGTCTTCGCCGAATGAAGATCCTCATCGTCAACCCGGTTATGGTGTGTCCTGCCGACCCTGCAAGGATCAACCGTCGCCCATGTGCTGGTGGTGCGTCGCGGTGAGTTGACCGATGAGGCGTGGGTGGTGATCTTGCCGCTGCTGCGGAGCCGGGTGGTACACGAGGGCGGTGGCGGGATCACCGTCAGGTCATCAACGGGATTTGTGGACGCCGCGTACGGGTGTGCCGTGGTGTCACCTGCCGGAACGTCTGGCCAGCCTTCACCTGGTCGTCGTCAGGGTCGGGTAGCCCGCACTGGAGCCGACCGGCTGCCTAAATCCGCCGGTTGCTTGCAGCCTCGGGGCGTCGCGGCGGCTACTCGTACGGATCAGCGGGGGCAGTCACCTCGCGCCACGAGTTGACCTGGACGTACGGGATTTCTTCGTCGTTGATTGGGTCGCGTCAGCGGTGGCGGCGAGCACGATCGGGTTGATCGCTGGGGCGGCGAGCAGGAAGGCAAGTGCGGCGGCCGGGGTGACGCCGCTGCGGATCAGGGAGCCTGCGATCGGCACGGCGCCGCATTCGCAGCCTGGGAGTACGACGACGGCGACGCTGGTCACGGGAAGGGCGAGGGCAGGATGCCGGGGGAGGGCTCGAGCCCAGAAGCATCGGGGTACGAACACCGCAATCGCTGCGGAGAGGAGCACGCCGAAGACCAGGAAGGGTACAGCCTGCACCATCACGGAGACGAACACCGTCGTCCACGTCGCGAGGGCCGGTGCGGCGAGCAGGTCCGTCAGATGTTGACTCATTACGAGCAGGAGGAGCAGCAGGACGGTGAGGATCTCCAGGGAGCCGATCCGGTTGCCAATCGGTGATCGGGCTGCGCTGAGGCGGTCCGCCAGGGCATGCGGCTGGTCCTCAGCCGACAGCGAGGCGTCCGTCTCTTTCTCACCGGGTGGGGCGATGCGCTCGGGTGCGGCCAACGCCGGCCCCCTTCTCTTCCTGATCGCTCAAGCGGGGCTCTGCAGCTGTCATGGCAGGGGCTCGGGCGGGCTGCACGCTGAACCCGCGTATCCAAGCTCGGCGTTGGTCGGGTGGATCCAGTCAGTGGCGCGCGCCCTCGGGATCAGGGTGCCGGTAGCTCCTGGGCGAGCCGGGGCTTGGACTTTAGACGTTGGAGCCCGCTCCCGCGCCTAACGGGAGCGGGCTCCAACTCCGCTTTACGCCATTAGCTGACGGCGCCGATGTGGACGGCCCCACGGCCGACGATCGCGCCGTCGGCGGTGACGACGGCGAGCTCGCCATACAGCTGTCGGCCGGCCCCCGGAACGGATTGGGCGGTCACCGTCCCGTTCAGGGTGGCGGTGGCACCGTGGGGCAGGGCGAGGGCGGTGACGGGAGTGGTGAGCGCCCCCAGCGACGGGGCCGAGAACGAATCCCGGTAGTCGTAGGCGGTGGTGGTGCCCGGCCCGTCGACGGCGTACCCGTCGACGACCACCCGGTAGGTACCCGCCAGCGGGTTGGTGATGGTGACGGCCTCCTCGGAGTCACCGTCGGCTGACTGCCCAACCGCGGTGTCGTCACGGAACACCGTCAGGTCCAGGTCAGCGCCGAGGTTGGCGGTGTTGCCGATCCTGGCGGTGAAGCTCGTCGCACCGGCCGGCACCTCGACCAGATACTCCTGCTGGGCGCCCTCGGCGATGGTCGGCCGCTCGGCGTGCACGCTGGACAGGGCGCCACCCCGACCGGTTACCGCGACCGGGCCGAAGGCGTTGGTCAACGTCCAGCTCGCCGCGGTCGGCTGACCCGCGGTGACCGTCGGTAGTTCGATCACGTCCGGCTCGACCGTGACACCCTGCACCCGCGCCTGCAGTTGGAACGGGTTGTTCAGTGACGGCGAGGTCCGTCGTGACTCCACCTCGATCTCCCAGACCCCGGCGATCGGGTTCTGGTAGTCCCGCTCCTGCGGCTTGCAGGCAGCCGCGTCGGAGAAGTTGGTGTAGCAGGCGGTGCTGGCCGTCGGGTCCACCGGCACGCCGTACGGGTTGATGGCGATGAAGCGGGTCTGCGGCCCGGTGGCGATGCCCGACAGGTTCACCTGCAGCGCACCGGCGCCCGCCGGGACGGTGACGAAGTACGAGGTGAAGCTGTTGCGCTGCACCGACCCTTCCGCCGAGAAGGAGAAGCTCGGCTGGGTGACGTCGGTGGAGGCGACCACGACGGCGGACACCTCGAAGTCGATCACCGACGTCTTCGGGTCGTCCACGGTGACGATGGTGCCGTGCGCGCCGGAGGACCTCGGCTTGGCGGTGATGCCGACCGTCACCGTCTTGTTCAGCGGCAGGATGACGGACTTCGCTGCGGAGAACGTGCCGTCGTTGCCGCGTAGGGCCAGCTTGTGGATGACGGATCCGGCTGGGCCGCTGGTGCGGGTGAGCTTGACCTGGTAGGTCCGGCTCTGACCGATCTTCTGCCCACCTTCGCCCGAGGCGCAGCGGTTGTAGACGCCGGTGCCTCGGTTGGGGTTCGGCACGAAGCGGTTCAACTCGCGGTCGTAGCGGGTCAAATTCTCTGACAGCTCAGAGCAGACCGGGGCGTCGGAGGTGTACGACCGCGTCTCGACGTTCTTGGCGAGCAGCTTCCACGCGCCCGGCACGTTGACCATGCCGTAGCCCTGCGCGTAGGTCGGGACGTCGGCGATCGGCTTGCCGGAGGTGTAGATGGCGCGGCGAAGCGCGGCCGGGGTGACACCCTTGTCGGTGGCCTTGGCCGCCGAGAGCAGCAGCGCCGCGGCGCCGGTGGCCTGAGGAGCAGCCATCGACGTGCCGTTGAGCATCTGGTAGCCCGGCGGCAGCGGGTAGCCGGCCTCAGGCACTGGGATGCCCGGCTGCCAGGTCGGCGCGGTCGAGATCGCCGATCCGGGAGCGGTGATGTTCGGCTTGAAACCGCCGTCCTCGCGCGGGCCGCGGGAGGAGAAGTTGAACAACGCGTTGTTCGTACGCACCACCGAGCCGTAGTTGGCCAGCCAAGTGTCCTTGCTGATGTTCGCCGCGACGCTGACCACGTTCTCGGCGACCGACGGGTCTCCGACGGTGTTCAGGCCGGGGCCGGAGTTGCCGGCGGAGATGAACAGCTGCACCCCGTAGATGCTGATCAGGTCGTTGTACAGCTGGGCGCGGGCGTTGGAGCCGTCGTTGAGCGTCGGCAGGCCGCCGATGGACATGTTCACCACGTCCACACGGCGGTTGATGACCAGGTCCGCCATGCCGGTCGTCAGCGCCGCGGCGGTGCAACCGCCGCCCCAGGAGCAGGCGCGGGCAGAGACGATCTTCGCGCCCGGAGCGGCCCCGTCGAAGGCGGTGTTGCCGAGCATGTCGTTCGCGGCCGTGATACCCGCGACGTGCGTGCCGTGGGTCGCCTCGATGATGCCGATGTTGACGTAGTCCGAGGTACCCGGGATGTTCAGCGGCGTGGTGTCCACGTCCTCGCGGTACTCCACGACGAAGGGCATCTGGTCACGCACAGCGGTGGCAGGGTTGTCGGTGCCGAAGTGGCCGATGTCGAACCGCTCGCGGTACGGGCGCATCAGGTTCTCGTCGGTGAAGGAGTTGTCCTGGTCGACGTCGACCCAGATGTCGTGGCTCTGCGGGTCGTACAGGATGCCCCATACGTCGGTGGTGTCGCCGTCGCGGTTGACGTCACCGCCCGGGTCGCTGGCCGCCGTGATGGACTCCCGGAAGACGTTGAATCGGTAGGTGCCCGTCGGTGCGGTCCAGGTCGCGCCGGCGGCGGTGAAGGAGGGCCCGGTCACCTCGGTGTTCATCCGCCGCCAGGTGCCGTCGTTCTCGGTCACCGGGTCCGTCGCGGTGACCCAGTCGACGATCTTCCGCTCACCGGTGGTGGTCTTCTGCAGCGCCGGCTGATCCAGGTCGACACCGGAATCCATGATGCCGATGGTGACCCCGCGCCCGTCCCACTTCGGGTGGGCGGCCTTGAATGCCTCCGCGCCGGTCTCGTGCGTCGGCATGTACGGGTTGACCGCCCGGGTGCCGGCGCCGGGTCCCGCGAGGGTGGCGGCTTGCTTCACCGACTTTCCACCGCGAGGTGCGACAGCGGGCGTCGGGTCCGGCACCGGAATGACCTCGTCAAGGTCGACAGCGGCGACACCGGGCAGCGTGGCGGCCTTGACGGCCTTCGTGGTGGGCACGGTGGCCAGGACGTACCCGATCTGGTCGAAGCGCCGGTTGATCGTCCCACCGAGTGCCTTGATCCCGTCCGCGACCGCGTTCGCTTCGCCCTTTTCCGCGGCCACGATCAGCGTCACCGTCGGTGCGTGCTTCGCGGTGGCCTCGGCGAGGAGCTTGGCGTCATGCGCACCCAACGCCTCGGCAGGGGTCGCCTGCGCATTGTCGGGTGTGGAGGGGGTGGCGCTCGCGGTCGCGGTGCCACTCGTGACGGTCACGGCGCCAACGGCCAGGACCGATCCGAAGAGCGCGGCCAATGTTCGCCTGCTCAGGTTTCGGGATTCACTCACGTTCTCTTCCTCCAGAGAACAGGGCCCTGTCGATGCAGGGCGCGCGTGAGGGAATCCTTAGTGGTGTTGGTATTCGGTGTCGAGAGCCGAATCGACGTTGTGACATCCCCGTGACGTGGCGCCACCGTCGCCCCTCGCATCCACGACCCATCAGGCCGCGTAGTCGCCCGCCTCCGGAGGGCCTCGAACCGTCGTGCGGAGGGGCCGGGTGGACGCTGCCCTCCCGGTCAGTTCCGGCTCGGGTCGAGGCTGCGAGCGGTGGCGCGAACTGGCCGAGGGCTCGCCGGGATCGGAATCCGATCGGCGGCACCCGATAGGTGGCGTGGGCGCTGACACCGGACGACGCATAATGGCATGGCGGCAACAGGCCGTGTGCCGGCGGTCGGCCTGCGGCCGGCGTGATCACGAGAGGGCGACGGTGGACCAGGCGATGCCAAATGTGACTCGCAACACGCGGCAGCGGAGCGAGGTGCTGGCGTTGTTGCGAGAAGTCGAGGGCTTTCACACGGCGCAGCAACTGCACCAGATGCTGCTCGCCCGGAACGCGCGGGTCGGCCTGACGACCGTCTACCGGACGCTGCAGTTGCTCGTGGACGCCGGCGACATCGACTCCACCCGACTGCCCGGGGGCGAGCAGCTGTATCGGCGGTGCGGCCAGAGCAAGCACCACCACCACTTGGTCTGCCGCGACTGCGGGCGAACGGTCGAGGTCGCAGGACCGGCCGTCGAGCGGTGGGCGGACCAGGTAGCGGCTCAACACGGCTTCACCGACGTTGGTCACACCCTGGAGATCTTCGGTACGTGCGCTCAATGCTCGCGTTGATTCTTGCCTCGCTACGGCAGCAGCCGGTAACGCCGCGTGAACGACCCGCCGCCTTCTGCTCGATTCCGCTCGTGCGATAGGCGATCGTGTCGTTGCGGTTGCCCGGGTGCGGTTCACCGACAGCGATGACCAGGCGGGTGGGCCAGGCCTCGGCGTTTCGAGACGCCCCTGGAGACCCTGTCGAATGAACGCCCGACGTCGCCGCTAGGGTCGGCGCACCGCTCGTACGACGTCCAGTGGCCCGATCTCGCCGACCAGGCCCGCCTCGTCCAACTCGGCGAGTAATGCCTCGCCCGAGATGGTGTGCCAGCGGTAGTCGGTGTGATCCTCCCGCAGCGCGGTGCCGTCGTTGTCCAGGACCCGGTAGCGCATCCGCCAGGTCACCGCGTCCGAGCCGGACGGTTCGCCGGAGCCGCCACCTTCGTACGTGTGCCGGCCGACCCGCACGGTGCCGAATACCGAGAACGGGAGCGGTGCCGGCTCGGCTGGTGGTTGCAGGTTCAGCACCAGCGGTGCGCCGGGTGTGAGACGTTCGGCAGTCCGGAGCAGGAACGCCCGCCGTGCGTTCGGGTTGAGGTGGCCGATCATGTTCATCGCCAGGACGGCGCCGAGCCGAGTGGGCAGGTCGACGCTCAGCGCGTCACTGGCCACCACGGTTACCCGTTGCCGCAGGTCGGGGTGCGCTGCGATACGGGAGAGCAGTACCGCCCGCAGTACCGGCGACGGTTCCACCGCGACCACGTCGCCGTGCGGGATGACTGTGGCGAGGACCTCGGTGCCCAGTCCGCTGCCGGCGCCGACGTCGAGCAGGGTGGTGTCACCGTCGGCGCCGCGCAGCGCATCCGCCACTGGTGTCCGCAGGACTTGCCAGGCCTGCTCGCTGAAAAGGTGGAGGTATTCCCCGGAGACGCGGTACTCGTCGCTCATGCCGCCACCGTAGTGGAAACCGTTTCCGTTATCACGTAGGCTCGGGTTCTCGCCACCCGCCGCGTTCGGCGACTGGTTCGCCGTCTCCGGTCGGCCCTGCCCGACGAGAGGAGCACATGCTGATGACGGATCGAGCGCGGTCAAACGCTGCCGTCGAGGTGTTCGAGCAGGCTGCGTCGAGCTACGACCGGACCGGCGTCTCCTTCTTCGGCCCGTTCGGCGCCGAGCTCGTCAGGTGCGCCGGCATTCGACCGGGTGATCGTGTCCTCGACGTCGGTTGCGGTCGCGGAGCAGTCCTGTTCCCCGCCGCGGATGCCACCGGGCCCACCGGGCGTGTCACGGGCATCGACCTCGCGCCTGCCATGGTCAGCTTCACCGCGGAGGACCTCAGACGGGCCGGCCTGACCCACGTCGACGTGCGGGTCGACGACGCCCAGCAACCCGACTTCCCACCTGGAAGCTTCGACGCGATCCTGGCCGGTCTGGTCGTCTTCCTGCTGCCCGAGCCCCAGCAGGCACTGCGCACGTACGCGCGGCTGTTGCGACCGGCGGGCAGATTGGCGGTCAGCACCTTCGCGGCCCAGGATCCGGCTTTCGTCGCCGCGATGGACGCGTTGGCTGCACACCTGCCTGCGGACCAGCCGCGACCGGCGCCTGCGGCCGATCCGTTCGCTGACGAGCGGACGATAACGGCGACCATGGCGGTTGCGGACCTTGCTGTCACCAGCATCCGGGACTACCAGGTCGAGAGCAAGTTCCGCGAGGTCGGCCACTGGATGGAATGGATGTGGTCGCACGGCGGGCGGGCATTGCTGCGACACATCGTGCCCGAGCGTCACGACGCCGCGATCGCCGACGCCGCCCGGGCGCTCGAACCCGCGCGCGTGCCCGACGGTGGCCTGGCCCTGACCACCGCGATCCGGATCACCGTCGCGACGCCGCGCGCCGGCGCCCCCGCTTCGTGAGCGTCCCGACAACAGTCGACAGCACGGCGAGGCGCTGACGCTGCTGCGCGAGGTCGAGCGCTCCCACTCGGCGCAGCACCGGCATCAGGTGCTACTGGCCGAGTAGGCTCGAGTCTTACCAGCGATTATCGGACACTGCTATTGCTGGCCGAGTCCGGCGCGGCCGACCCCGCCCGGCTGCCCGGCGCTGAGCAATTAGCCGTCCGGTGCGGCCAGAACGGGCACCACCATCACTTGGTGTGCCGCGACGGCGGACGAACGGTGGAGACTCGATGTCGTCGGCGACCGTGCGCGGCTGTTCGGCTCGGAGTTTTTCCAAGAGCTTGTGCCAGGAGGTGCGGTGCCGCAGCCCCCATGATCAAGTCGACCGGCGAGCCGGCGCCTCGGCGGTCTGCCGAGATGACGATCCGGGCAGCTGTCGGACCGCTCGTCACCTGGTCGGGCACACAGGCGGCGGCTACGTGGTGGCGCAGGTCGCACAGGTCCCCCGCAGGTCGAGCCGGTCGGAGTGCGGGATGAAGCCGGTGTGGTGGTGCAGCTCGCGCAACCAGGTTGCCACCAGGTCGGGCGGGCACTCAAGCACCGCGTCACACCCGTCGCAGATCAGGTGCTGGTGTGGCGCCACCCCGCAGTGGCGGTAGGCGCGTTGGCCATGTAGGTCGAACGTGTGGAGCAGCCCGGCGTCGGCGAGGC
Source organism: Micromonospora musae (assembly GCF_003626635.1). Taxonomy (GTDB): domain Bacteria; phylum Actinomycetota; class Actinomycetes; order Mycobacteriales; family Micromonosporaceae; genus Micromonospora; species Micromonospora musae. Next base: position 46,930 of record NZ_RAZT01000004.1, read on the forward strand.
TGTGCAACGCCCGGTAGACAGTGGTCAGGCCGATATGTCGGTCAGTGCGGTTCAGCTCGGCGTGTACCGCCTGGGCGGTGATCGGGCGGGAGCGTCCGAGCAGCAACGCCAGGACGGCCCGACGTTGAGCTGTAGGGATCAGGCCCGCGACCTGTAGTTGTTGGTCTGGCACAGAGGGCGTGGTCATGGTGATCAGGGGCGCACGCCGACGTGCACGCTGCGAGCGGAGAGCCGGAACAGATCACCGCGGTGTCTCAACCACTGCTCGTCCGCCGGTTCGAGGAGACAGTCCCAGGCGTCGAGATCGCCCGCGCTGAGAAGGCCGGTAGGTCGCAACCAACCGACCCGTCGGCTGAGGTGTGCCAGTACGGCCCGCCGTGCGGTGTCGTGCAGCGGTGACGGCTGTTCGTGCAGCGTCGTGCGTGTGGTGACCGGCGACAGACCGGCTCGGCGCAGCGCCTCGGTCCCCCCGTATGGCATCCGACGGCTACCAGGTAGGTCCGCGCGCATCCGGGTGAACCATCGGTCCTGCGCGGACTGGAGCCTCGCCTCTAAGCCGGGGTCGCCCAGGCCTACGTCCCAGGGCAGATGCTGTTCCGGCAGGCCACCCTCGGCGAGCGCGAGTCGTCCACCGGGGGCGAGCAGGCTGGCGAGCGTGCTGATCGCTGCCTGCTGATCGCCGAGATGGTGTACGGCGGCCGAGGCCCAGACGAGATCAGCCGGACGGTCGAGAGTCTCCCGCAAGGCGGGTTCATCGTGGCGAATATCGGCGTGACGCACCTCGACGCGTATCCGCGGATCGGACCACGCGTTGCGGATGTGATCTTGGGCTAGGTCGACCACGGCCGGATGCCCGTTTACCGCGACCACCTGACCGCAAGCCACCATGCGGGCGATCGCGAGAGCCATCCCGGCGGCACCGCATCCGACGTCGACCGCGAGCCGGTCGGCGGGGCCGACCAGCTCGCGGGCAATCGTCAGGTACCAGGCCCGGCCGCGCCGAGCAGCGTCGACCAACTGCGGCGCCAGCTCGGCCCAGGCAACGGGAACATCGGCACTCATCTGCCGCTCTGCGGTCCGCGGCGGGCGTACTTCTTGCGGAACTTCTCGACTCGACCGGCGGTGTCCAGCAGGCGCTGCTTGCCGGTCCAGAACGGATGACTCGCGGAGGAGATCTGGACGTCGATGACGGGATAGGTGTTGCCGTCGGTCCACTCGATGGTCTGGTCGCTGGTGGCGGTGGATCGGGTGAGGAAGGCGAAGTCGGCGCCCTTGTCGCGGAAGACGACGGGCCGGTACTCGGGGTGGATTCCGGGCTTCATGCGGGCTGAGCTCCTTCGGCGTCGGCGTCGGCGTCGGTGTCGGTGTCGGTGTCGGGTTCGGCCAGATCTTCGGTGCCGAGCGGAAAGCAGCCGGCGAACGGGTCGGGGTAGCGGCGCCAGGCCTCCTCACCGTCGGCGAGTTCGGCGTCGGTGAGCAGGCAGCCGGCGAGGGTGCGATGCAGCGCGACGGGGTCGACGTCGAGGCCGATGAAGACCAGGTGCTGGTGCCGGTCGCCGTAGTAGGGGTCCCACTCCAGCGCCGCGGCGAGCCGGCGCTGGTCGCAGACGTGCTCCCACCGGTCCTCGGGAAGGCTGACCAGCCAGTGCCCGAGGGAACCCATCGCCAGTCCACCGCCGGCGAACTCCCACGCCACCACCGTGTCCGGCTGACTGGCGAGCCAGAAGTGGCCACGAGAACGGATCATCTCGGCGTTGACGTCCTCCAGGACGTTGTGCAGCCGCTGGGGGTGGAAGGGGCGGCGGGCGCGGAAGACGGTGGAGACGACACCGCAATCGGCCTCCGGTTCGTGCGCGCCCAACGAGTAGCCCTGCAGGCCCCGGGCGAGGACGCCGGGGATCTCCGGTCGGTGCCGGTCGGTGTGGCGCAGCTGGCGGGTGAGCGCGTCGGCGTCCACGAGGTCGTCGTCGACCCGGAAGTGCGCCGCCCACGGAGCCATCCGCTCCAGCAGCACGGTCAACCTGCTGGTGTCGAAGGCCCCCTCGCGGGACTGCCCCCAGAGCACCAGGGTGTCGGCGTACTCGATCTGCCGGACCACGACGTCCGCCAGTGCCCGGTTGTCGTCATCGGCGGCCTGAATGCCGAGCGTTGTGAGGTCGTCGGTGCTGGCGAGGGCATCGAGCAGGTGCTCGGCGTCGAGGACGGTGACGTAGGAGTCGACCCGGATCAGGTCGGTGATTGGGGCGCCGTCGACGAGGCAGTAGGTGCAGGCGGCCGCGACCGCCTCCGGTTCCACCACTTCGGGCAGCATCAGCACCAGGTCCTGACCGGGGTTGTGGCGGGCGAGCCGGACGAGGGTGGGCAGGACGTCCTCCCGCAGGGTGCACGAGATGCAGCCGTGCCTCAGGTTGGTCCGCTCGTCCTCGATGATGCCGGTGCCGGAGCGGACCACCCGGCGGACGACACCGTCCCGGATCCCGGTGAGGTCGTGTCGCACGAGCAGCAGCGACGGGTCCGCGGCAAGCAGCGTACGGGCGACGGCGAAGGTCGTCGTCGGCCAGAACCCGGACAGCACCGTCAGCGACGGGCGGGTATCGGCGTCGGCTGTCGCGACGTGGGCCGGGGCCTGTGGTGACGACGACATGCTGTTCCTCTCGACGTACCTGAAAACGATTGTCATTCTAAGCAGATGGAAGCTGCTAACGCGAGCGAGCCCCTGGGGTCGCGACTGGGTCAGCCGAGCCGGGACGACAAGGTCCTCACCGTCACGGTGCAGGTGAGGCTTGATCCCGGTGCCCCTGGCGTGGATCTCGGCCGGTTCGAGGCCCTGCTGGCCCTGCTGGATGGGGGCGCCCTGTCGCCCTCCCCGCTGGCCGACGGGGAGGGCCCGCGTCTGCGGATTCATCCTGAGGCGCGAAGCGTGTACCGCGGACGCACCGAGATCGCGCTGACTCGGCGGGAGTACGACCTGCTCTGGTGCCTGGCCGAGCATCCACGTCAGGTCTTCACCCGACGTCAACTGCTGGACCGTGTCTGGGGGCATCCCTACACGAGTCCGCGCAGCGTGGACGTCCATGTCCGCCGGCTGCGCGTCAAACTCGGCGCGGATGTGCCGGTGGTGACCACGCTGCGTGGCGTCGGTTACCGCCTGGGCGCCGACTGCTCCGTGGAGATCATTCGGGACCCCGGCGCGGGTCTGACCGAACGGGTGATGTAAAACTGAAAACCGTTGTCGTTACCGTGAAGGCCAGAGCAAGAGGAGCGGCCACTGTGTCCAGACGTTGTGATGTCACCGGCGCGCAGCCGAGTTTCGGAAACGCCGTATCCCATTCCCACCGGCGCAACCGGCGCCGCTGGAACCCGAACCTGCAGAACCACCGCTACTGGCTGCCGTCCGAGCGTCGCTGGGTGCGCTTGACCCTGACCACCAAGGCGCTGAAGACCGTCGACCGCAAGGGCATCGAGAAGGTCGTCGCCGAGTTGCGTGGCCGGGGAGTGAAGCTCTGATGGCCCGCCAGACCGATGTACGGCCGATCGTGCGGCTGCGCAGCACCGCGGGAACCGGCTACACCTACGTCACCCGCAAGAACCGGCGCAACGATCCTGATCGCCTGGTCCTACGCAAGTACGACCCGATCGTGCGCCGACACGTCGAGTTCCGTGAGGCGCGCTGATGGCCCGCAAGAGTCTCGGCAACCGGCAGGCACGCCGCGAGGAGCTGGTGGCGCGGCACGCTGCGGCGAGAGCCGAGCTGAGGCGCCTGATCAGCCATCCCGACACCGAACCCGAGGTCCGTGCCGAGGCGGTACGCCGGCTGACCCGGCTGCCGCGCGACTCGAGCCCGGCGCGGCTGCGTTCCCGCGACCAGATCGACGGCCGCCCGCGCGGCGTGCTGACCCGGTTCGGGCTCTCTCGGGTGCGGTTCCGGGAGTTGGCCCTGCGCGGCGAGCTGCCCGGGATCCGCAAGGCCTCCTGGTGACGCCGGCGATCAACGCGCCTCCGGAGGTACGCCTGCAATCGCGGCCACATGCACCACCGCGCGCAGGGGCGCGCGGTGTGAAAGGGGAGGTATGAATGCAACATTGAGGGCTCGCGGTTTCGCGGCCCTGATGGCCGGGGCGGTGGTGGTCGCAGGCACGGTACTGGCGCCCGCCGCTGCGTCGGCGGCCGAGAAGGTGGTGCTTTCCAAGGGGCACACCGACGCGGTCGACGTGCACTACGAGGGTGGTGCGCTGTCGCTGAAGGTGCACGACGACACGGTCAGTCCGTCGGTGACGCGGGATCCGGTGGACGTGACGTTCCAGGTCCTTCCGGACGCGGCGATGGCCGTTCCGGATGATCCCCGGTTCGCCTTCCTCGGGCCGGTGGGGAGCCAGGTCTGGCTGCTGCCAATGACCCAGGACCCGGACCTGCTGTGGCCGGGCTGGAACACGACCACGCTCGACTCGGGCGTGTTCGCCGGGGACAAGGTGCGGTTGAGCCTGGTCGACGTGCAAGGGCCGGGCAACGTCACGCTGTTCACCCAGGACGCGTTCGGTGGTCCGATCATCAAGTTCCGCGGCGATGACGGCCTTCCGGATGCGATCGATGTTCCGGTGCACACCCACGCGCACTCGAACTGGGCGTTCAGCGCGTTGGGCAGCTACACCCTGAAGTTCCAGGCCGACGCGACGCTGACCAACGGCACGACGGTCAGCACCGGGCCGGTCGACTACTCGTTCGTCGTCGGCGAGCTGCCCGGCGGCGGACCGGAGGTCGGCCTGTCGGTCAGCGGCATGGCCGAGGAGTACCAGCCCAACGACACGGTGACGCTCAACGCCGTGCAGACGCCGCAGACCGAGCTGGATCACTACCACTGGTTCAGCAAGTGCCCGGGCGCGGACGACTACACGATCATCTCGGGTGAGGCGGGCGCGAGCTACTCCTTCACGGCGACCCGTGAACTGAACGCTTGCGAGTACGTGGCCAAGCTCTACGACGACGACCACGAGGTCGTCGCGGCCAGCGAGCCGGTGACCCTCTGGGTGGCGTTCCCGCCCGAGGAGCCGGGCACCTCGCAGACGATCACCGCGTCGATCGACGAGACGCAGGGCTCGCTGGTCATCAGTGTCAACCCGGACGACCGGGCCGTGGTGCTGCCGCCCGCGCAGCTCGGCCCGGCCGGTGACCGGTGGGAGAGTAACGGTGAGCTCCGACCGGTCACCGTGACCGACACTCGTGCCGGCCAGCCGGGCTGGAGCGCTTCCGGGCAGGTCCCGGCGGACTTCACCGGCCCGGACGCTGCGACGTTCAGCGCCGGCTACCTCGGCTGGACCCCGCAGGTCCTGGCTCAGGGTTCCGGTCAGGGCGTGGTCGCCGGTCCGCAGGTGGCGCCGTACGTCGTCGGAACCGGTGGCGGTCTCGGCAACAGCGCGGTGCTGGGCTCGGCGCCGGGCGGCGCTGGGCGGGGCACCGCGCAGCTGGGCGCGAGCCTGCGGCTGAGCGTGCCCACGGAGACGGCGGCCGGTACCTATACCGCCACCCTCACCCTCACCGCGATCTGATCGCTTCGATCCGTCCGGTGGTCGGGCGTTGAGCCCGGCCACCGGACGTCTGCGGGGTGGGCGTGCCGTTGCCGCGACCCGCCCGCCCCGCACCTCCTCTCGTCCTCCAGGAACGGACACCGTCCCCGCAATGCGTCTGCTCGCATCCATCGCCGCCGGGATCGCCCTGCTCGGCGCTTCGCCCGCACCAATCACCTCGGTGCCGGTCACCTCCGCGGCGACCGGGTCCTGGTCGAACGCATCCACGCTGACGGCAGCGTCGACCGCGCCGCTCGACAGCGCCCTTGCCTCGGGGGCTGCCGTACCGGCGCTGGCCGCGCCCACCCCCTCCATCCCGGCGGGCCAGCCCGGGACTTCGGCTCCGCCGTCTCCTGCATCGCCGGGTCCAACCGCGGTGACATGGGGAGTGGCACCGTCAAGCGCGAAGGGCCCGAACGGCCGAGCGGCGTTCAACTACAAGCTCGACCCGGGCGCCACCCTGACCGACTACGTCGCGGTCACCAACCACTCGACGCGCCCACTCACTCTGAGCCTCTACGCCAGCGACGCGTTCACCACGAAACAAGGCGGATTTGACCTGCTGGCCGGCGGCCAACAGCCCACCGACGTGGGCTCCTGGGTCCGCCTCCCCAGCCGTACCCTGACCATCCCGTCGACGTCCCGGCTGGACGTCCCGTTCACGCTCACGGTGCCGCGTAACGCCACGCCGGGGGACCACGCCGGGGGAATCGTCGCCTCGCTCGCCGCCACGGCGGCGGACGCGCAGGGAAGCCAGGTCTCCGTCGACCACCGGGTCGGCGCGCGCATCTACCTGCGCGTGACCGGTGAGCTACAACCCGCGCTGACCGTCGAGAACCTGCGAGTCCAGCACACCGGCTCCCTCAACCCTCTTGCCGGTGGCACGCTCAGCGCCACGTTCACCGTCCGCAACACCGGAAACGCGCGGCTCTCCGGGCAGCCTGCGCTCGGCGTGGCCGGACCGTTCGGCCTGGCCAGGCGGTCCGTGGATGGTGCAGCCCTGCCGGAGATCCTGCCCGGCGGCGAGCTGACCACCACCGTACCTATGTCGGGTGCCCTGCCGCTGATACGGCTGACCGCGAGCGCGACCGTCACGCCTGCCGCTGTGGGTGACCAGGTCCTCGACCCGCCACCGCGGGCCGGCGCGGCGGAGGCCACCGTCTGGGCAGTGCCCTGGCCGCAGCTGGCCCTGCTGGCCCTGCTCGCCCTCGCTGGCTGGGCACTGATCGTGGCCCGGCGCCGGCGGGCGGCGCAGCTCGCTCAGGCGGTGGCCGCCGCCCGGGAGGAGGGCCGCGCGCAGGCCGGCCGGGAGGCCGGGCAGGCGCCGGACGGACCGGATGCCACGGCGGACACCGGGACCAGTGTGCAGCCGCAGGCGGCCGGCGACGGTGGAACGCGTACCCGACAACCGCCCGATGCCGGACGTTGATCGTCCCGGTGAGCGTCCCGCCAACCGACAAACCGCTATCGACCACACGGGAAAGGACGAGAAGTGACTCGGCTACACCTGGGGAGCCACCAGTGAGGATCAGAAGTATGCGCGCCGGTGCCGCGAGCCTTGCCGCCGTCGTGCTGGCATTGGCCCCCGCAGCGACGCCGGCCTCCGCGGAACCGGCAGCCGTCACCGCAGCCGGCGCCGACCTAACCTCGGTTGCACTCGACGGCGACTCGATGTCGCTGCGTTTCCGGGACGCCTTGCAGGCGGCCAGCGGCGCGACCGGGCGCAACCCGGCCGACGTGGTGCTCGGGCCGGACGGCGGCCTGGCTGGCAGGGTGCCGGCCGGCGCAGCCTTCGCTTTCCTCGGACGTCCGGGCCACCCCGTGTGGTCACTGTCCGCCGGTGACACCGGGTTCCCCGCCCTGGACACCACCGGGGTACGCCCCGGCGCCGTCACCGGCGACCAGGTGACCCTCGCTCTGCACTCGACTGAGGGGCCGGGCACGTTCACTGCCTACACCCTGTCCGCCCCCGGCGCGGTGACCCCGCTGTTCGGCAGCGGTCCCAGCGCCAAGCGGTCGGTGCAGCTGCCGGCCGGCACGCGTACCGGCGGCCTGGTCTGGGCCTTCGACGCAGCCGGCGACTACCGGCTAACCCTGACCGCCTCGGCCGTACTACGTTCGGGGGAGAGGGTGCGCACCGAGGCGACGTACCGGGTCCGCGTTCCGGCGATCGAACCGGCCGAGCAGTCGATGCCCGCTCCGCTGAAGCCGGCCGCGCGACCGGGCGCGCAGGCATACGCTGCGCCGAAGCCCGCCGCCGCGCCGAAACCCGCCGCCGCGCCGAAGCCCGCCTCGGTGCCGAAACCCGCCACCGCGCCGAAGGCGGCGGGCACCACTGCGGCGGGCCGTCAGGTGATCAGTGACGGGCACCTCGACATGGGCCCGCAGCTGAACGGAGACAGCTGGACGATCCGGATCAAGGATGACCGCAGCAGCCCTCCGGTCTGGCGGGAGACCGCTGACGTAGTCCTGCACGCCAAGGACAAAGCGAAGCTGACGGTGCCCGCCGGGGCCGACTTCCTCGGCAAACAGGGCGACACCGTGTGGCTGCTGCCGCAGACCCAGCAGGCGGGTGTCGTCTGGCCCGGCTGGAACACCCAGCACGAGTCCGTCGTGTCCGGCCTCAAGGGCAACGTCACGTGGACGCTGAAGGGGGTCAACGGGCCCGGCCGGTTCGCCCTCTACCTGACCGACTCTTTCGGCGGCGAGGACGTACTGTTCGACTCCACCAAGCCGTTCCCGCAGAAGTTGGATATTCCGCTCAACACCCACGCGCACGGCAACTGGGCGTTCGGCAAGCCCGGCCTGTACCGCCTCGCGGTGCAGATGAGCGGAACCACCACCGGTGGCAAGGCGGTCACCGACACGAAGACGCTCACCATCGCCGTCGGCGACAGCTCCGATCCGAACGCCGGCTTCGGCTCCGGCGGTGGCGGGGATGGCGACGACCGTCCGGATCAGGGCGGTGGTGGAGCTCTGCCGCGTACCGGTGCGGGTTGGGTGCTGACGGCCGGAGCGATCGGGATTGTCCTCGTGGCCGTCGGTGTTCTGCTGCTGCTCGTCAGCCGACGTCGCCGCGTAGGCCTCGGCGACGCACGGCCCTGAGATTCCTCCCGGTCCTGAAGGAGCTGGGGCGGCCTCACCATCATCGAGGCCGTCCCAGGGCACGCAAGCTATCCGATAACAGTTCTCATTTTCATGTTAATGTTCCGGCGACGTGCGCAGGGCGGCAGTGGCTCCACGTCTGCGCTCGGGCCGAGGCTTCAGGGGGAAAAGGTGCGGACGTTCGCTGCCCGCGGGGTACACGCACGGGCTCGCCGCGGTGCACAGCTGCTGCTGTTTCCGGTCCTGATCGCGTTGTTGGCCACCGGCTGCCGGGCGGAGGCGCCATTGAGCGCGCACGACGAGCGCGTGCAGATCGTCACCACCACCGGAATCCTGCGAGACCTGGCAGCGCACGTCGGCGGTGACCGGGTGGCTGTCACCTCGTTGGTGCCCGACGGCGCCGATCCGCACAGTTACGAGCCATCGCTGCGGGACATCCGCGATGTCGTCTACGCCGACGTCGCGTTCAGCAACTACCTGCTCCTGGAAGAACAGGCCGTCATCAAGGCCCTGGACGCCAACCTGCGCGCCGGCGTACCGAACATCTCGCTGGCCGAAGGGGCGGTGAAGTACGCCGCGGAGATCATTCCGCTGGTCGAGGACGTCTCGCTGGACACCATCTGGCTGGGTATGCGGGTGCGCGGCACGGGCGCGACGCACGGCGCGAACCGCTCCTCCGACGTGCTGCTCAGCGCGACCGCGGCGGACGGCCCGGGCCGAATGTTCGCCTACCTGACCGAGTCCTTCGGCAACCCGTCGTTCTACGTCGACACCGCGGACGGGTTCGACCCCGCCGACGGCTACCGGGACGACACCGCCACCCTTCCGCCGGACGCGCACACGCACATGAGCTGGGCCTTCACCAAGCCCGGTGTCTACCGGCTGACCATGCGCGCACGGCTGGCCGTCGACCCTGAAGCCGCACCCATCCCGATGGGCGAGCAGAGCTTCACCTTCGCCGTCGGGGTGGACCCACACTCGGTGCCGGGCATGGCCGGCGCAGAGGTGCTGCACTCCGGACACGCCGACCTCACGGTCGATCTCGACAAACGAAGGCTCTACCTGTTCGCCGACACGCAAGGCAGCGGCGAGGCGAATCAGCGGGTGTACGACCCCGCCCACACCGTGATCGAAGTGCCGAACAAGGCGCTGCTCGAGGTGCCCGGCGACCGGAAGTTCCGGTTCCTCGGCCGCCCCGGCACGCAGGTCTACCAGTTGCCGCAGGCGGTCCTGGGTAAGCACGTGCATGGTGAGATCGACCCCCACCTGTGGCAGAACGTTCGTAATGCCATCTCCTACGTCGAGCTGATTCGCGACACCCTGATCGGGGTCGACCCGCAAGGCGCCGCGACCTACCGCGCGAACGCCGCGACCTACATCCGAGAACTGGAAGCGCTCGACACCTACGTCCGCGACACGATCGCCCAGATCCCCCCGTCACGACGGCATCTGGTCACCACTCACGACGCGTTCGGCTATCTGGGCCAGGCGTACGGCATCCAGATCTCCGGCTTCGTCACCCCGAACCCCGCCACCGAACCGAGCCTCGCCGACCGTCGCCGGCTCACCGAGACGATCCGCAACCTGCACATCCCCGCCGTGTTCCTGGAACCGAACCTGGCGGCCCGCTCCACCACCCTGACCGAGCTGGCCGATGAGAAGGGGCTACGGGTGTGCCCGATCTACGGCGACACCTTCGACCGCAAGGTCACCAACTACCTCGACATGATGCGGTTCAACGCCGAATCGCTGCGCGACTGCCTGACCACGGCGAAGTAAGGGAGAAACAGTGACGGCAGGACAGGCGCGACCGCCCATCCGCACCACCACCGCCATCATGCGCTGCGCGCTCGCGACGCTGATCATGCTCTTGGTTGCCCAGACCCCCGCGGCAGCCCAGGAGCCGACACCCGACCTGAGCCAGTCGATCGCCGCGGACCAACCCCTCGCCACCGGCCGGGCCACGCTCACCACCGGGCATGTCGACATCGGCCCGCGCTACGTCGACGATCGGTGGGCGCTGCTGCTGCACGACGGCACCCAGGCGCAGCTGGCGTGGCGTGATCCTGACGAGACTCTGCTCCGGGTCTCCGACGCCGCGCTGCAGACCGTGCCGGACGATCCGACGTACGCGTTCCTCGGCGTCGACGCCGGCAAGCGGGTGTACGTGGTGCCGCAGACGCAGAACCAGGACGTGGTCTGGCTCGGCTGGAACACGCAGGATCCCCGGGTGATGCAGACCATCGACCGCGGCGTCACGCTGACCATGCTCCGTGTAGACGGGCCGGGAACCCTGACGACGTACCTCCAGTCGGGTAACTTCGGCGCGCCTCAGCCGCTGTGGCGATCCGCGGACTCCGCGGCTCAGCCCTTCTGGGCCGAGGTCAACACCCACACCCACGCCAACTGGGTCTTCACCGAGCCCGGCGTCTACCTGGTCGCGGTGCAGGTGTCCGCCGATCTGATCACCGGTGAGAAGGCGTCAGCGACCGGCACACTGCGCTTCGCGGTGGGCGACGCGACCAGCGCGGACGAGGCCTTCGCCGCCACGGCGGAGATTCCCGTACCCGACGGCCAGGCAGCACCCGGCCAGGACCGGGCAGATGCCGACGATTCGGCCGGTGGCTCCCAGCCGCTGCTGATCACGGCGTTGACCGGAACGGCCGTTGTGCTCGCGCTCGGTCTGATCGTCCTCGTGCTGCGCGGGCGCGGCGCGAGACGGCGGGCCGAGCAGGAACGTCGTACGTCGCCGTCAGGAGACCAATCGTGAGAGCTCTAGAAATCGAGAAGCTGGATGTGGACCTCGGCGGTCGGCCGGTCCTGCGGGATGTACAGCTGCATCTCGATCGCGGCGAACTTGTCGGGCTGCTGGGCCCCAACGGCGCCGGGAAGACCACCCTCCTGCGCGCCATCCTGGCGCTGATCCGCACGCGCGGCGGCCGAGTGCTGGTGGAGGGCAAGCCGACGCGCCCCGGCCGGGCCGGGATCGGCTACGTACCCCAGCGCCACGAGTTCAGCTGGGACTTTCCGATCTCGGTGGAACAGGCCGTGATGAGCGGTCGTACCGGTCGGATCGGTCTGCTGCGCCGTCCCGGCGTGGCTGACTGGCGGGCGGTCGGCGACGCGCTGGACCGGGTGCAGCTCACCGAGCTGCGGCGCCGGCCAGCCGGTGAACTCTCCGGTGGCCAACGCCAACGCGTCCTGGTCGCGCGCGCTCTCGCGCTCGCACCGAGCATCCTGCTGCTCGACGAGCCGTTCACCGGACTGGACATGCCCACCCAGGAACTGCTGGGCGACCTGTTCACTAGCCTCGCGCAGGAGGGTCGCGCGGTGCTGATGACCACCCACGACCTCGTCGCGGCCGTGGACTCCTGCACCCGGTTGGTCCTGCTCAATCGCCGAATCATCGCCGACGGACGCCCGGCGGACCTGCAAGACGCCGAGCTGTGGACGCAGACCTTCGGGGTGAGCGCGACCTCCCCGCTGTTGAAGCTCGTGAGGGCAGCCTGATGTCGATCACCGACTTCCTCACCGACCTGTTCAATCCCGACCTCGCGTTCCTGCCCAAGGCGCTGGCGATAGCGGTCATGTCCAGCATCGTCTGTGGCGTCGTCGGCTGCTACGTCGTCCTGCGGGGAATGGCATTCATCGGCGACGCCGTGGCGCACGCGGTCTTCCCGGGCGTCGCGGTCGCCTTCGTCCTGCAGGGCAGCCTGGTGCTCGGTGGTGCGGTCGCCGGGACCGCCACCGCGCTGCTGATCGCGATCTTCTCGCAGAACCGGCGCGTCAAGGAGGACTCACTCATCGGCGTCTTCCTCGTCGCCGCGTTCGCCCTCGGTATCGTCATCATCTCGCAGGCACCCGGCTACGCCGGATCGCTGCAGCAGTTCCTCTTCGGCTCCATCACCGGCATTCCGGATCGCGACCTTTACCTGGTCGGGGGGACCGGCCTGGTCATCCTCAGCCTCGTGCTGGCCCTGCACAAGGAATTCGTCGCGGTCTGCCTCGACCGGGAGATGTCCCGCTCCATGGGACTACCGGTCTTCTGGCTCGACATCGCCCTCTACGTCCTCGTCACCCTGGCTGTGGTGATCTCCCTGCAGACCATCGGCAACATTCTGGTCCTAGCCCTGCTGATCACCCCCGCGGCGGCCGCCCGTCTGCTCACCGACCGGCTCGCCGTGATGATGCTGCTCGCGCCGACGATCGGCGGCGTGTCCGCGCTCGTCGGGCTGTATCTGTCCTGGAGCTACGACACCCCGGTCGGGGGCACCATCGTCCTGGTCGCCACCGCCGTCTTCCTCGCCGCCTGGCTCTTCGCCCCACGACACGGCTTGGTCATTCGGCGTTGGCGACGCCCCGCCGGACATGATCTCGGCGACGACACGGATCCGGGCCGCCAACTCAGTCCCGCTCGGACGCCCGACGCGGCACCGGCCGTACGGTAGGCGGACGAGGGCGCCCCGCAAGGGCGACGGCGCTGCGCCGTCATCCGCGGATCAGGCGCGGACTTCCGCGGGTGACCGATGCCGGCGCTGAACGCCGGGTGCCGGGTGCCGGGCTGACCGGCAGGAAGCACGCCGGTCTCGGCCTCGGAGGCTCGGCCGCCACAGCCCGTTCTCCGCGGTGTTTCCGATGCCGTCGGGCGGGCTCGATCCCGGATCATCGGGGTTGACCGTCCGGCCCACCGCCCGGCCCGGGGCGGTGGGCCGGACGCCCAGTCGAAAACACATCGCGTCGTTTCCTCCCAGCTCTATCGCGAAGAATCCGAAACGACTATCGCTTCCATTAAGCGCCACTAGGGACCGCCGCCGAGAGGAGTTTCTTCGTGCATAGCACCATGCGTCATCTGCTGGCGTCGGGTGTGCTGGGCGTAGCACTGGTCGCCACTGCCCTGCCCGCGCAGGCCGCCACCACCACGTCCAGCGTGGTCTTCAAGAAGGGCCACCTCGACGTCGTCGACGTGGCCTACGAGGACGGTGCGCTGGAGATCGGTGTCCATGACGAGGAGAACGACGTCGAGTACGGCACCGACGAAGTCAACCTGATCGTCAAGCGTCAGGCCGGGGTCACCGTTCCCGCTGACCCCGCCTTCGCCTTCCTCGGCACTCCGGGCGTGTCCAAGGTATGGATCCTGCCGGAGATCCAGAACCCCGACCTGATCTGGGCGGGCATCGCCGCGGAGGAGATCGAGGCCGGCGTCTTCACCAACGACGCACTGACCCTGTCCGTGCAGTCCGTTACCGGCCCCGGCCAGTTCGCCATCTACACCGAGAACGCCGTCGGTCAGCCGGGCGTCCTGGCCGACAGTGGCGACGGCCTGCCCGACAACATCGCGCTGACCGCCGGTGACCACACCCACGCCAACTGGGCGTTCGACAAGGCCGGCACCTACCGCGTGACCGTTCGCGCCACCGGTACTCTGGCCGCCACCGGCCAGCAGGTGACCTCCGATCAGGCCACGCTCCGCTTCACGGTCAAGGGATGAGCGCGATGCGTACCCACAACCGGTTCTTCACCGGTCTCATCCTGACCGCGGCACTGCTCACCGGCACCGCTACGCCCGCCATCGCCGCACCGGTGGTGCTCTCCAGCGGCCACGTCGACGTGATCGACGTCGACTACGCCAGCGGCGCTCTTACCGTCAACGTCCTCGACGGCACCGGCACCACCGACGTCGAACGCAACCCCGCCGACGTGCTTTTCCGGGTACCCAACACTGCCAAGATCACTGTGCCTGGCGGTTCCGCGTGGTCCTTCCTCGGCACGGACGGTCAAGCCTGGGTCCTGCCCCAGGCAAGCGCCGCCGGTCTGCTCTACGCCGGCTGGAACACCACCGAAGTGCCCAACGGCGTCTTCCAGAACAACCGGGTCACGTTCAAACTCACCAGCGTCTCGGGCCCAGCCGGCTTCAGCGTCTACACCGTCTCCGGCGGCGCTCCCACCGTGCTCTTCGACAGTGGCAACGGCCTGCCCGACAGCCTCAATGTCAACCGCAACGTCCACGCCCACGTCAACTGGGGCTGATATGCAGCTGGGCGACCCGGAACTGGATGCACTTATCGCCCAAGCTGAGCAGTGGGTTGCTGCTCCGCAGTGACAGGTCGGTAGCTGGCCTCTGGGCGAGCACCTGGACTGCCGATGAGCTGTGCCGTCGAGCTGTGTGGCCGGCTTCTGCGGGTCCCTATACCTGCTGTACCGGTCAGATTGGCAGCATGCTCTGATTCACCGATGGTGTTACATCAGCGTAGTTCTAGCTGAACGCCGTCCTCGGTGAGGTAGCGGACGAGGTCGTCGAAGGTGACGGCGGGCAGCCAGCTCTTTCGGTCGTAACCGGAGACTAAGTGGGTGCGCGCGACCTCGGAGTTGTGCCAGATCAGGCGGAAGCCGGGGGTCGCGCCGCCGCCGCCGGTGGCGGCATTCTCGTGTAGCCAGAACAGGTCGCCGCCGAACCAGCCTCCTGGGCCGTTGACGGCCTCCCCGATCGCGCAGAAGAAGGCGTCAAAGTCAGTGACGTATTGTCCGTCCAGGTGATACGCCGTGTCCGCGGGCTTGTCTGGAGCATGGTTCCGATGGACCGCAGCTGCCCGTACCCAGAGGTAGCGGTCACTGCGGTTGAGCTTCGCCCACAGGTTGGGTTCAGTCGGGCCGCCGGCGCGCCACATGTCCCAGAGTGGGCGGTCATTGGTCGCCAGCGGCTCCGGGATCCGCGCATCCACCATGACATCAACAAGGTCGTCACCGAGGTTGGACGGGCGCGTGGCTATGACGCTTCCGAACACGCGTTGTCCCCAGCCCATCGTGTGAGCCGTGCCGTCGACGCGCACGTGGGCCAGCTCGGCCTGGAACGACCCGCTGAGCCGGCGACGGCAGCCCAGCAAGGTCAACGGCGGACCCGGCGGCCAGCTGTCCGGCCGCTCGTGGAACAGGCCGGCGATGCCACGGCACTCGCCGGCCGGCGTTTCCTCGCTGGATCCGTTCGCCGTCGACCACGCGAGCAGCCGGTAACCGAAGACAGCGGGCATGATGGTGCCGCCACGATTGTTGTCGCTGTCGCGGCGATGGCCTTCGAGATCGATGTCGAGCAGGCCGGACCTGTCCGCGGCGGGCCGGTGACCGACGACGCGGACATTGAGCAGCTCTTCCATGTTCTCGTAGCACTCCTGGCACGAGGCCTCGCACCTCTCGCTCGCCGGACGGCCGGGGACGTGTGCGCCCTCGAGAACGAAGTTGCCGAACCAGGTCGGCCCCGTGCCGTCGATCGCGGTGAGAAGCGGTCCGGACGGCGCGCAGCTCAACAGGGTGTAGCGCTCGTGCAGCGGCTCGTGCGGGAACACGCGGTCGACGAAGAGCCCGTCGATGTCCGTGCATTCGGTGATGGTGGCGCCGGTTTCCTCGTCGAGCAGGCGCCAGCGCATGGGGATTGACACGTGGTGACCTTAATCGGCGGGCACGCTTTGCGGCCGACGTGCAAACCGGCGGTGTACGACGCGGATCTGCAAGATGTCCGCTTCTGCCGGCCTTTGGTGTGCGACGGCAGGCGTTTGCACCATCACTCACCGCAGTGACGCCCGCGTTTGCTCAGCATCCGAACATCCTCAAGCTGTGGGTGCCGGCCGAGGAATTCGATGAGTTCAACCAGCACATCGTCGGCTGATCGACGTTGTCCAAGAGTTCTGGCCTGGCAGCTGAACGGGCTCGCGTGACCGGCGTGGACTCGTTTTGAACGGCCGGTGAGGGGTCCAGCATCCACTGGGCAGGGAAGTCGAGTGCCGGTGTCAAGTCGACTGCAGTGCGGGGTCGATGACTGGGCCGAATCTAGTTCGATCGGGATTGTCGGCTCGGGCAGGATGGCGGGGTGATCTGGGGGAGACGGGGCAGTGGGGTTCAGTCGTCGGCGGTAGCGGAAGGCACCCCTCTCGGGGCGGTGCACGTCGCGGTCGACGGTGCCGCCGCCGGCGGGTGGGAGGCGTTGAACCATCTGGTCGAGGTGCTGATCGAGGTCGATGCTGCCGGTGACGAGGTAGTGGCGCGATCGGCGTTGAAGCTGGTGGCCGGCGTTGCGGGTTTGGTGGCCCGGCTGGACCGGCACGCGCGGCAGGCGCCCTGGTACGGCCCGTACCAGGAGGGCGCGTTGCGGCGGGTCGGGGCGCGTTTCTCGGTCTCGACGTCGGGGCCTGTCGCGATGGCGCTGGCGAGCATGCACGGTGACGGGCAGATCCGGGAACGCGCGGTCACGGCGATGGTCGGTCGGCCGTGCCCGGAGGTGATGCCGTTCCTGGTGCTGCCTACCGGTGATTGGGTCAAGCCGGTACGGGATCGGGCGCGCGCCGGGCTGGCGTTGTTGCTCGCCGACGATCCGGGTGGCTATCTCCCGGCGGTGCTGCCGATGGCGTTGCGCCTCGACGCGCGCCTGCGAGGTGGCTTCGCCGTCACCCAGATACGGGCGGCGTTGCTGTCGGCAGCTGACGAGGTGTGGCGCGGGCTGCTGGGATCGGGTGGCCGCCGGCAACGCCGGTTCGTGTTCGACATCGTCCTGGCTCAGGGCTGGCTGCGTCTGCCCGACTACGTCACCTGTGCCGAGGCTGACTCGGATGTGGGGATTCGGGTCCGGGCGGCGGACGCGGCCTGCCGTGAGGCGGTCTGGACCCGCCGGCATGACGTTCTGCGTCGCCTGGCCCGGTCGGTTCGTGCCGAGGTGCGGGTGGTGGCGTTGACCGGGTTGGTCCGGGTCGGTTAGGACAGCGACGTTGTCGCGTACCTGGACGACGACGCGCCGCTGGTCCGGGCGGTGGCCCGGGACGCGGCCCGGCGGCTCGGCGTCGACGCCCGGGAGCATTACCGGACCACGGTCAGCGCCGGAGAGCCGGCGCCGGGTGCGATCGCTGGGCTTGCCGAGACCGGCTCGGCAGCGGATGCCCCGCTGCTGCGGCCGCTGCTGACCCACCCGCAAGCCAGGGTCCGCGGCCAGGCGGTACGAGCCCTGCGCCTGCTCGACGCGGTTGTGGCACGGGAGGTGCTTGCGCTGCTGCGGGATCCGTCGCCGGCGGTGGTCCGGGAGGTGACCGCCGCGCTGGGGCCCTTGCCCGGTGCCCTGCCGCCGGGCCTTCCGTGGCAGCTGCTCGGGGACGCCCGGATGGAGTTGCGTCGGGCCGGCTATCGCCTCCTGCGTGGCCACGGCGTCGACGTCCAGTTGCGCGCTGGCCTGGTCCTCACCCTCGACCCGGACTCTCGCCTGGCCCAACGTGGCAAGGCCGACGTGACCCGCCTCGCCCGTGACGGCGTACGAACCACTTGGCGCCGCAATCCACCACCGGAGCTGCCGGTCACCGCCGCGCAGCACGGCGAGCTCGCCGCGTTGGCGGCACGAGCGGCGGCGGCACTCGGCGAAGACACCAGCCTGATGCTCACCAGCTGGCTGGCGCGTACCCGCCCCGGGGCATGAGTGCACTCCCCGCCTCACAATGGTCCGTGACTCATCCCAGGCCGGCGGATCTGCTCGTGCGCCTGCGTACGGACATGTCAGGTGTTGAGGCTTGCCCATTGCGCGCAGGTCGGCAGCCCTCCGTAGTCCAGCCGGTAGGCAATCGCGCGCTCGGTGGCCGAATCCAGGGTCTCGGGCAGGTGATCGAACGAGGCGGGCCAGACATCCAGCAGCGAGAAGACTTCCTGGCCGTCCCGCATCGCCAGCAGCAGCATGCACCGCCAGTGCGGGGAAAACTCAGGCCGCCGCCCCGCCCGGTGCACGACCACGGGGCGTAGGTAGTGCACGGCCTCAAGGGCGGCGTGTTCGGCGAGCCAGCCAGCGCCGTGGTTGCGGTTGAACCCGTACGCAATCGCCTCGGCATCCAGCCGGATGAGTTCGGCGGTGTCGATCGCCTTGACGGTTCGGGGAACGCCGGACAACACACCCAGAGTCTTCCACGCGCCCGGACCAGGCTCCAAGATCCCCTGATCGGCGAGTGCGGGAGGTGCGGTCCGGCATGCTGGCCGGAGGGCGCATGAGGCCGTGCGTGGCGTGGCCTGGCCGTATCCCGACAACCGGTTCCCGCAGCACCCCGGGGCGCTCCAGCGCACTGTGCTCGAAGGCACGGAGCCGGCCAGATCAGTAGCCCATGACGCTGAGGGTGACTGGCTGGTGTCCGACGATGTGAACGATCCGTACGGCAACGCCGTCCTGGTCTGCGTGGAGCATCTGGTCGCGGCGGACGGCACGATCGCCGAACTGGCCGCGATGCCGCCAAGCATCGAGGCCTTGCGGCCCAACCCGGGCGAGCCCTGGCGTTTACAGCCGCTCACGTACGCCGACGCGTAGGCCTCATCCGGTGCCGGTGGATCCGTCATCTGATGCCGCGAGGTCGTGCATTACTGCTTCGGGAAGGGACGGATTGGCTGCCGCAGCGGCGGCAACGCTGGTGTCGTCGGCCATGGCCCGGATGAGTGCTTCGTCGATGGCCGGGTTCGCAGCTACATCGGCGCGGATGCCGGGAGTCGGATCCTGCGCGAGGGCGCGGTAGGCGCCCTGCGGCAGGTCGGTTCGGACGGCAAGCCGCCAGTGCACGTGTATCGACGGATGCGCGGTGAAGCGGCTGACGGTCTCGGCGGGCGTGCGTGGATTGAGGGTGAGCGCGTAGTCCAGGTCGTGCAGTGCGTCCTGGTGCCCGCCGTCGCAGCTCCACTGCTCTGCCAGCCGATGGCCGGAGCCGTCACATGCCGGGCACAGTTCTGCGGCCGGCGCGCGGCGCTCGGCAAGCGCGACGAGAAGGTGACTCGGTACGTGTTCGTTGCAGGCCAGTGCTCGGCGCACGCTCAGATGCGGATGGGTTGCGAGCCGCTGCGCCAAGGGGTCGCTGATCCTCGGCGATCTGGCGGCCTCGGCGACCACCTCCAGGTCCGGGTCGTCGGCGAGGGCGGCAACAACGTCGGCTGGCAGATGCGTGGTCGCGGCGAGAGCCCCACGGATGGCCGGGTCTGCGCTGGCGGCGAGCCGCCATGCCCAGTCCTCAGGGATCGGCGCGATGTCCGCCATGGCGATCACGACCGGTGGGTCGAAGCGGTCAACCTCGTCCGGCGGCAACAGCCCGCGCGACAGCAGACGAATCACAACATGGGCGTCACCGCGGCGAGCCAGGAGGCGGATCTGGTCTCCGCTGAGATCGTCTCGCTCGGCCAGCTCAAGCCACACCGACGGGTCGCCCAGCGCAGTCAGCTGTTCAACAAGGGAGGCGGGCAGGGCAGGGTTACGCGCCAAGCCGGAGCGCAACTCCCACAGTCTCTCCTCCTCGCCGAGCGCGCCTGCTGGTCGCTCGGTCCTGCGCCCCGGCGGATCGCTAGTCATCGGAGCGCCTGACGGCGAGAACCTGCACGGGCCCGCCAACTGATCAGCTGTGACCGCATCAAGCTGGCCGTTGTCTTGCCGTTCGGCGGGCCGGACCGCCGTACAGATGCACACGCTGATCGACGTCACGGTCAGCGACGGCGCTGAGGAACAGGTCCGGTCGAGGTGACGCGGATGCGACGTGCACCGTCCAGGCCTCGTAGTACCAGCGGGCGGAGCAGGCGCAACCGGTGAACCGGAAATTGGCCCGGAATCGGCCGTACTGACCAGGTCGGAGCGTGAACATCCGGTACGACGTGCGCCAAGCCGGGTACGCAGCCCCGGCGGGGAGACGCTTAATCACCACGCCGTCTGCGGTGAGGTCGACACGTAGCCCGACCGCCCGCACCGCCTGAACACCCGAACCGACGGACGACGCAGGCCGGTAGCCGTCAGCCTCGTCAGCCAGAACATCGTGCACGACGAGCGTCTCGCCCGCCGGCAGCGGCGGAAGTTCATACGCCTCCGCGACCGACCGACGTCGCACCGCGTGCGTCGCCCCGCGGGCGTGGGCACCCCAGCGGACCCGGACACGTTGCACGACGAGCACGGCGACCAGGATGCTGGACGACGCTGGGTAGCGCCACCACGTTTCGGCCGTTCGACCCCCGAACGGAGGTGCCGGCGGGCCCGAGGGGGTGAGCCCGGCCGGGCCGCGAGAATATCGGCCGTCATAGCTGCCCTACGGAGCCACGATCGCTATGGCGTGCGGGCGGCGGGGGAGAGCCGCTCGTACTCCGAGACGCACCAGTGGCTGTGATCCCGCATCACGTTCACGTCTGGTCGACGTTCCACGCCTGCGGCAGATCGCTGCCACAGACGTAACAGATGAAGTCGCCGTCCTTGACCACGCTCAGTTCCTTGCAGTCAGGGCAGCGACGGAACACGAACTCGCAGGTAAACCCGCCCGGGTTTTCAAGCCCCACCTGTTTCAGAGCCGCCGCCACCGCTGGCCAACAACGCGGTTCGGGACAGTAGCCGGTGGACTGGTTGCTGACCTCGCTGACCGACCACCCGTCCGGCCGCCGCACCAGAGCGATCTCTCCGGCTGCGAGCACCGTACCGCCACCAGCGCATGCCACGTGTTCGCTGCGTCGGGCCGCCAACCGCAAGACACCAGCGGTGTCAACCACGTACGTGAACGGCTCTGCCAACTCTCGCGCATCCACCGAGGCCACCCAGTCGGCGAACTCCTCCGCCGACCGGATCAACCGCCCCTCATCACCCTGCAGCGCGACCACAGCGATGTCCGCAGGCCCTACATAGCGGTAACGCTGCTGCTCAACAACCACCACTCGACCGTAGCGCCCTTCTGAAACACGGCCTAAGTCTGTTCCGGCAGCGTTCGTACGTGCGTCAAGGTCCACTTGACGTCGCGGGCCGGGCAGCGCTCCTCGGAGGAAGGGTCGGCGGCATGCGGAATGGCTAGCGAGCGCAGGCGAGGAGCGAACTGGTGAAGGCCATCTAGGCCAAGTCCTCGGGCTTCACCTATCCCTTCCTGAGAAGGTTCCTAGCGAGGAGCAGGCGGCCGAGGATGGCCGCGTAGACGTTGCTCATCAACACCAGGAATGCTGCGCCGAAGTCGCGCTGACCGGCCAACATCAGGGCAGGAAGACCCGCGAACAGCAGGACGGGCAACATGAAGAGCCACAGAGGGAACCGCAGGTAGTAAAGAAGGGAGGGGGCAGAGGGCTTAGACGAAGCCATTAGAACCTACAGAGACTAGGAGGCCGGAAGCCCGCCCGCGGACTGAGTGACCAGGTGGGTGACGACCGGAGCGGCCGACGCCGGTTGCCCATGGACGATGATGGAACGTTCCGCAGGTCAGCCCAACTACGCGCCCAGCTCAGTCACGCCTGATCATTCCTCCGGGACGAAGAAATCAGTGTGCGGTATCGGCGTGTGGATCGCCAAGCCACCAGACATCGTGTGTTGTCCATGCTTCGGCGACACCGGAGACGCAGAGTGTGGAGCCACCGTCGAAGTCGAGGACCAAGCCCCCATCTGGTCCCACTGTCACTACGGCGACCGTCAGGTTCAGCAGCTCAAGCAGCGCATGCAGCGGCCCGGCGGGATCGTCGGGATGCCAGGTCGAGAGTGTGCGACGGTGGTGGGCGAACCTCACAGGTCGTATCTATGGACAGACGCAGCTCCGTTGGCCTGCCGATCTCCTCGTCACTACTGAACGTGATGAAGGGCCAGGCTTGCCTAACGCCGATCTCGACGACAAGAAGGCCGGCGAGAGAGTACGGGTCGTGGGGCACGGCCTCAAGGTACCGGCCCAGGCAGGGTGACAAACCGAGTGACAACAGATGTGGACGGCGCCGGACGCCCGGGGACGTTCATGGATTGTTTCCACAGCTCCGGGTAGATGGAGCCGGAGGTGACCACGCCGTCATGGTTGCCTGGGGTCAAGGGCGATGGCTCGGCGGCATCTAGAGCCCGGACGATTGCTGGGAAAGCCATTCCGGGTGCTGTGCCTTCAGCGCGTCCCGTTGCTCGCGAGTGGGCAGAACGACATCGGCTCCACCGTCGTAGGGGTGATACAGCCATCGGAGATCGGTCGGCGCGAGGATCACGTTCGCCAACTCGTCGTCGGCGACGGCCCTCAACAGGACGTCAATCGCGCCCCGTCGCCAGGGAATCGTCTCTGCATAGAGCTGTGTATAGGTGCGGTGCTCGGGCTCTTCCTCGGGGTCTTCTAGCAGGGTCTGCCAGTGCCATGCCGACGGCGCGATTTCTGAACGCCTCGGCCAGATCTGGGGGGTGGTTGCCGGGCCCTCTGTCCATTCGCTGGTTACAACAAGAAGGACGGCACCTGGATCGAGCTCTGACAGCACCGCGTGATGTCGGTCGAGCACTATCGCGTACTCGGTCTCGTTGTCTGCGTACCGCTTCGATCCTGGCAGGCTGTGGAACCTCACCCAACGATCCGGGTATCGGCCGCGAAGCCAGTGGGCGAACGGCGGACACTCGGGCCAAACACTGTCCCACAGCTCGCTCAGGGCCGGCGGGTTCAGCTCCTGGCTCGGTGTCATCGCCTTGTTGTACCTCAGGTCTAGGAGGGGCGCTCGCCCGGGGATCAGGGGTGGACTACCGCGGATCTCGTCGCGCACGAAGGCTAGCCACTACGTCATGCACGAGGGTGTAGCGTGACCGGTGGGTGCCCGTCGGTCAATGAGTCGAGCACCGGTGTGACGACGGAGGTTGCGCGTTCGAATCCCGTCGACCGCCCACCCGTACGGTGCCGCCGTGAGCCGTGCCCGTTGCGTGCCCGACACAGCGGTCAACACCAGCCAAAGGTGGTCCGTGCACGGCTCCGAGGCGTGGCCGATGGTTTGGCGACCAGCCAGCACATCCTCTGAGACTGCAAACCAACCCGATTCCCAAGCTGACAGTTCAGTTGGGTCAGGACCAGCTCGCCGGCTCTAGCTGGTTCGGGCGGACCCGGAACCGAGTGGTTCCGTCCTCGGCTTCCACGTGGTCGAGAGCAGTGCTAACGACAAGGACCTGGTCCTCCTGTTGACCGACGACATGGCACCTCACGAACGCCGGCCGGGGCGGAGCAGCGCCAGGACGGCTGTCGTCATCCATGAAGAAGATAGGCATCATGTCCAGCTCCGACCCCGGGAGCCGGGTCCGTGGCCGGGCGAGGTTGGGTCAACTGCGCCACTGTGGCGGTGTCCGCCGTGGGTGCGGTCCGCGACACGAGAGCCGACTCGGGCTGTTCAGGCAGCGCCGTACGTGCCGTCAAGGCCCGCTTGACGTGGCGGGCCGGGCGGCTGCCTGCGCCCGCGGCGGGCCGACGGCGGAGATGAAGGTGCCTACTTGGCCGTCTGCATCGGCTGACCGGTCAAGGCGCTGTAGCAGACAGTAACTAAGATCATGGCGCCGGCGACTGCGAAAGCTACGCCCATCACCCGTCCTAGCAGGATGAAGCGCGCTAGACGCTCCCCGTGTGGAACGTCGGGGAGCCAGCGCCACGGCGGGACTCGCTGTAGCACGCTTGCCGCGGACGACGATCGCCGCACGTGCCACTCCGTTACCCCGCGAAAGTTGGAGGCCAGGGCGACGCCTACGAGGCTCACAGCCGGGCCGATGATGACAGCGGCCACGACACGCCAGGTCTCCATCTGACCCCTCCCGGTGTGGTTACTGGATCTTAGTTGGCCACCCCGGCAATTGGGGGCCAGCGAGTGTAGCCGGTGACAGCAGTGTCTCGGGCTCGGGGCACACATGGGGCGCAAGACAGCGTGAAACGTCGGCAACCAGCGACCAATGGTGTGAGCCACGGACAGGCCGTGACCAGGATGCAGAGCAGCTTGATGCAGGTCAGGCCAAGGCGGCGCTCAGTTCCGCTTCAACGTCTGATTCTCGGGCTGGGTGACCAACTGGGTGACGGCCGGGGCGGCCGACACCGGACGCCCACGGACGTCCACGGACGATGGGAGACTGTTCAGGCGGCTCACCCCGGCTACTCGCCCAGCTCATCGACGATTGACCATCCTTTCGGGACGAAGAGGTCAATCAGCCCGAAGCGTTCACGTTACTGCTTGCCGCCCCACCACACGGCCAGCAGTCCCACGAGCCCTACGAGGACGACGCAGCCAAGCCCGACGCAAATGAGCAGAGCGGCGGCGGCAAGAGGCCCAAGTTCCACCCCCGGACACTAGGCGGCTGGCAAGCCTGTGCCCGAACGGTGCCCGATGCAGTGGTTAACAGGGGCATGGGCCGACGTGGCAGATCTATGCAAGTCGACGTTGCGTAGCGTTTTTCGGTCAGACAGTTACCGAGGGTGCGGATCAACGCGCGTCCCAAGCTGACAGTCTGGGAGCCACCCCATCTCCCGGGTGCCCGACTCCCCGCTGGGTAGCCGGTCGAAGCAAATTGTGTGCCGCTAGCGTGCCATTGGGGAGAGCAGTGGGGGAAGCCGACGGCGGACATCGACACAAGGCGAGTACATGAATAAGGGAAAGACCGTGCTTGTGGCCGCTGGCCTTCTGGCAGCGCTGTTGCCAGGTGCCCTTGCCTGGCGGGCACTGTGGCCGGTCCGCATCGACACTCTGTGCGGGGTCTTCCAGTCCCGCCAGGGTGGGGTCATCCAGATCACGCCAGATCACGCCTTCACGGTGTCTGAGGCCCTGTTCGGGCCCAACGCGGACGGGTCTACGGACACGATTTCCGGTAGCGGCCAACTTGGTCCGGACGACCTCGCACCTGATGGTCAGGTAGTTCTGCGGATGAAGGATGCAAGAGCACAACTTGAATTGAACACTCAGCGCAGATGGCGGGGTGAGGTGAGCTTGTGGCAGTGGGCCGACGACCCGGGCACTGGTGAACGCGAAACCTTTGTCCAGAAGTCTGCCTGCTAGGCGCGGACGGGTCCGCCTTCAGTCCGTAAGAGGTCACGGAGGGTGGGGGAGCGGTGAGAGATGACGGAAGGCATTTCCGCTGCTCGGCCACCATGTGTCCAGATCGGCAGGGCGGGCAGTTGATCTCGTAATGCGTAGGTCGGGGAGGCTGCACGGTCTACGACTGCCCGGCGGGGAGATTCCCTCTCATCGAGCCAGAAACCGCAGGATGGCGTCCCGAAGCAGTCGGTCCGGGTCGCGAGGCCTGAGGTCAGGATCGGAGAAGGGATGGCCGGCAACGAGCTCAGCCAGAGACGACGCCAGTCGCTTCCGTTCCGCTCGTAGGCTCGACCATGCCGAGTCGGGTAGCCGCAGCACGTTGGAGAGCAGGTCGCCCGGGTAGTAGTCGCCCTCGGCCAAGGGATCTCGGAGCAGGACCTGAACTGCGAGGGGCAACAAAGCCGGCACGCCAATCTCTTGACCCAGCATGATGCGCAGGTCTTCGACCGTGAACTCAGCCAACGGCTTGCGTCGCAGCTGCGTACAGAGTGTCACGAGAGCCGAGGCGTCCGAGCCGGGGTCCGGCCAAACGTTCCGCTCAAGCTGCTCGATGGTCGTCACTGCGGTCAGGATAGTCCGCATGGCAACTCTCGGTCGCGATGAGGTTGGCGGACCATCCACGAGTCGGTAGCCACACGGCCCAGCGGGCGAGAGCGGGCACGAGGCGTAATCAGATTGGCCGCTAGCAGCAGGCGTTCCGGGCATCACGACCGGCCGCGGTGCCCTCCCAAACTGGCGGTCCTGCGGAGCAACGGAAACCAAGCCCCGCCCGCTGCGGTATGCAGGGTCTACTCCGCGACGAAGATGCCCACGCCATCTTCCAGGCAACACAGCTACTCACGGTGCGAATCAACCTGATTCCGAAGCTGACAGTACGCTCCGACAGCGACTTACAGCTTCTCGCTGGTTTGATTGAGGTGCGCGTGTCAGAGCCGTTCGGTGCTTTAGAGCCGCGCGAGTCCAGCCGCGGCCGGCGACTGGTCCTGGCTGGCATTGGTCTGGCTGTCCTGGGGCATCTGCTGGCTCTCGTCGCTGTCGTGGGCGCTGCACGATCAGCCGGAGGCGGTCGGGGCAGCGATGTCGACTTGGAGGCCGGCGGTCGCTTCGGCGTCGCTTATGCAGTGCTGTGTACGTACCTCGGCACGCAGACAGTCCTGTTGGCTGGCGTGGTCATCGCGTCCGCATACGGGGGCCAACGGTTGAAGGTAGGGCTGATCGCAGGCTGGGGTGGTGGCTTGGTGTTGACCGTCGGCGTTGTTGTCGCCTGGTTTGTACTCGGTGCGTAGCCGTCGACAGCAACGAACCTGGACGCCCGCAGCCAGCGCCACCCGCAGCCGGAAGGTCCTTCGAGGTCATGGATGCGAACGGACGCCGCTGGACGACGCGTCTAGAACTTGTAAGCGAGAGGTCGCCGGTTCGATCCCGGCCGGGGGCTCCGATTCCACCAGGCGAATCCCGGCGGGCGTCGCCGCGAGTGAGCGGGTCGACAGCAATGCGGTTCATGACAGCCGTCCGTCGAGCTGTCGAGCGCCTGACGCATCGCGTCAAGGTCGACGTTCGACCGACGGAGCCCGACCAGCTCACCTCGTCGAAGACCGATCGTGTTCAAGGTGGCCCTTGACAGGCCGTGAGTCCGCCGACGGAAGCGGATTGGCCGGCTGCCTGCCGTGTCGGGTCTCAGGACCTCCGTGACAACCCGGTCGGGATGTGGGTGACACGTCCGGCTAGACGATCTTGTAATGATCAGTCCCACCAAAGAGCAATCGCGAGCCGTTGCCGAGCGGCGTACAGGTAGAAGTCACGCACCGCGGCGAGGTGGTGGTGCAGGTATGCCCGCGGGTGTCCGTCGAACCTGGGCATTCTGAGGGTCGCCAATGCGGCCGCAGCCTCGAGAGGCACTGCGGCCAGTGCCACTCCCGGATCCATGTTGCCGAGCAACTTCGCGACGTCAGCGACGGCGTCAGGTTCGAGCGCCGTTACTGGGTGCTCCTCGCGGTAAGCCGGATTGATCTCCGCATCGCCCGTAAACGCCCGTCGCAAGGTAGTGAGGCTTGCACGGGTGACGTGGCTGATTTCGCAGGCCCGCAGGATGGGAGCCGGGGACCAGTCGAGGTCCAGGTGGTCGGACGAAGGGATCAGCTCAAACGAGCAGAGGTTGTCCAACTCCTCAGCCGACCTGCGGCACGCGGCAAGCTGGTCCGCAGAGAGTCGTGCCAGTTGCTGCGTTACGGCCACGGACGAAGTGTCTCAGGCCCGAACCCGCAGGTGTGCCCCGGCTTGATCGAAGCGACCGCCGGGCGCAGCGGGCCATCCCCGCTCGCAGCAGGCGCATCGGCCGGAAGGTGTAGCGCAGGTCTTGATACCGAGCTGCCACAGATCCCGAGACCCGACAGCCGGTTGCCGGCCTGTCTAGTCCCACCACATGGTTGACGAATCCGTCCCAGGACGTGCTTGACGTCTAGATTTTGGGTCCTGGGCTTGCGGCCACGGCAACCAACCAGAGGAGCAGGCATGGGCTACACGCTTGAGGCGGTCATCGCCTCCTCGAGTCTCTTACGAGTGGCGGTGCAGGCTCAGCCAACCGCCGTGGTTGTCGGCCTACCGCAGCCCCTGGCGATCGTGCCGATCACGGACGGGCTTTTCGATGCGGTCACCACCACGACGTCCGACCGGTCGCTGGGATTCTGGAAGCTTCCTGGCGGGTTCGATCGCGTGCTGGCGGACTGGTCGTCCACCGGCCCGGTCAGCTACGTCGAGGCGGAGTTCTTCGGCGGCGTCGGTAGACAGCGGGCAGCGCTATGGGTGAACGGAGAACTGACGGTTGGGCCTCTGTCGGTCGAGGAGGGCCAGCCGTTCGCGGAGGCCGGAAGTCCGATCTCGCAGGTCCTGAGAGAGCTCGGCGTTGATCGGGCTGGCTACCGCGACGAGTTTGAGGCGGTCGGCCTGACGCGCCGCCGAGACAAGGCGGACTGGCTGCCGTAGTCAGGACCGCTGATACCGAACGCGAAGTAGATCATGTCAAGCATTTGGTGGGACGCGAGTGTCAAGCTTGTCCCGTGACGAGACAAGGCGACTGCCGGCCGTGTTGGGTCTCAGGACCTCCGTGACAGATCAGTCTCGGGACGTGTGTGACACGTCCGGCTAGACGATCTTGGGTTGAAGGGTAGCGCTTGCGTGTGCCCTGGCTAGTCGGGGTTCGCAAGAACCTCGATGTGGATCGGCTCTTGACTGTTGAGGTAGAGGACGTAACCCGCTTCTTGATCCTCGATCGCGTCGACAGGAACGACCTCAAGCGCGTAGTCCGGCCGGGGTAGGAATCCGAAGTCGGCGGGAGGGTCGAACCTCTCGATGGAGGTAACCCGCACCTCCGTCGGTGGGATGCCGACGAAGCAAGGGTCACCGGCCTGGAGTTCTGAGGCGTCAGGCTCCAGGCGCCAGGGTGTGTTGAGCCAGCCGTACGCGTCAGGGTCACGAGGAAAGCCCACGGTGCCGTCCCATGAGTTGGTTGACTCGGGGTCGGCTTCCCACCATGGCCAGTCGATGAGCAGGCGCTGGGGCGTGGTCCTGACGATCCGCGCGTCGACCGCCTCGGCTGAGATCATGAGCAGGTCGCCGACGGTGTAGCCGAGTGCCTTCGTCAACCTGGTGCTATCCATGGTCTGATCTGCCGGCTTCGTTGCTCCAGTTCATGAGCGACAAAGCTAGGAATGGCACCGCCAGGCGTCAAGCTTCACCCCGGTGCTGCGGACTTTGAGCCGGGCGATCGGCTTGGTGGTGGCGCGGGCGACCTCGGTGACGAGTTAGTCGCGGTTGTGGACGCGGAAGGTGGTGTCGGCGGCTTCGACGGTGAGGGTCGCTCCGGCGTGCCCCTGGGGATGCCGCCCAGACGGCGGCTTCCTCGACGACGTCACTGCCCCCGGCTGCTGCGGCGCGCCGGCGTGATCGGGCCAAGACCGTGCCGGCCAGCCAGGACGTCGCTCACGCTCGCTCGGCCATCAAGTCCTCGTCGAACCCTTCCAGCTCCAACGCCCGCCTCGCGACCGCACGACTAAACCCGCCCCAAGCCGGCGTATTGAGTGTTGTACGCGGTTCTCCAGGTCGAATCGCGCGGGACCACGCGATACAAGACCTGACCCTCGCCTACCCCGAGGGTCAGGTCGTCGCCGTAGAGCTCGTGCGAGGTGACCGGCATGACCAGGGCACCACGAGGAAGCCCGGTGGCAGAGCTCACCTGGTTGCCCGTCGCGTACGCCTCGTCCTCGTCGGACGTCCACCTCAACGACTGACCGGCCGTCGCCACAAGGTACGCGAATGTGGCTTCGGAATATCCATTGCCAATCGCGGACGCCGCCCTTACCTTGAAATGGCAAGGTCATCCGGACCAACCCGAGGAGTTCCCGGTGTTGCAATACGCCTCCACCGAAACCACGCGGTTCATGCCGCGCGGCGGTGTCGTGCTGCCCTCGATCGGGCGAGCCCACGACCTCTGCGCACGCGAGCAGAACTGGGAGCCGGGGCGGCGGCACGAATAGCGTCAGCGCAAGCTGCGAAAGCCGCCCACCCCGACAGGGATAGGGCGGCTTCTTCGTTACCGAACAACTTCATAGGGGCGTAGCTCAACTGGTAGAGCACCGGTCTCCAAAACCGAAGGTTGCAGGTTCGAATCCTGTCGCCCCTGCTTCTCGTCCCGGCTTTGGCCGGGGACGTTGTCGATTCTCAACTCCACAGTGGATGGCATAAGCAAGACCCCGGCCGGCGCCAGCACGGGCCGGCCGGGGGCAACACCCTCCGGGACGAGGGAGACGGCAACCCGCCTGCTTTGGGAGCAGGAGACACGGGGTTCGACACCCCGGTCCCGGACCATGGGGATGTAGCTCAGCTGGTAGAGCGTCGGCGTGGCACGCCGAAGGCCAGGGGTTCGAGTCCCCTCTTCTCCACGTACCGACGCCCTCCTGGCGTAACTGGTAGCGCACGGGAGTGAAGTCCCCGAGGACTCCGTTCAAGTCGGGGGGAGGGCACGTTGGCGGGTTCGTGGGCGCGCGACCACGATTCCCGCCGGCTCCATGGGTCGTTGGAGCAATTGGAAGCTCGCCGCGTTCTCAGCGCGGAGGTTGCGGGTTCGAACCCCGTACGGCCTACGCACGAATGCCATGCGGTCGTGGTCAACTCGGCGGACACGTCGGTCTTCCAAACCGAAGAAGCGGGGTCGGTGCCCGCCGGCCGCTCAACCGTTCCGGGGTGCTCTGCTGGCAGGGGCGACGGGACTTTGGATCCCGGTACAGACGCAGGTTCGATTCCTGCTCCCGGAGCTCACGCGCCAGCGGAGAACGTCGCCGCTGGTACCGCTCGTTCGGCATTTCTTTGGTCGTGCCAGCAGGGGCCCGCTGCCGGTTGTTGTACGCGTCTTCAACGGCCGCCGGGATACGCCCTCGGTCGGTCACCGGCTGGCCAACCACCTTTTCGTTGGCTGCCCACCACTCGCGGATCAGCCAGCGACGTTCCCGCTTCGCGGAGGCCGACTCAACCGGCTCACTGACGGTACGCCCCACCGCGGTCCGGATCCGCCGGCCGGCAGCCATGAACGGCTCCAGCTTTCGCTGCAGAGCCGTCGCGCTCTTGTCCGCCAGGTCGACTTGGTACTCGACGCCGTCGAGGCTGAACCGCACCTCCCGGGCACCAGAATCTCCGGTCAGGTCGTCCGTGATCTCCACGATGGTGCGGAGCGCCACGGTCCCTCCCCGATCGTCGGCATTAAGCACGTTGGGGCGAGTCACAGGCACGGAACTCCGCCCCGGACCTGAGTCGATCATCAGCGAACCGGCTCCGCAACTTGCGGACCCTTGCCCCGGTAGCCCAACACGGCAGGAGGCAGCGCCTTCAAAACGCGCACAGTGCGGGTTCGAATCCCGCTCGGGGCACTCACGCCGTCGTAGCTCAGTTGGTAGAGCAGCGCCATGGTAGGGCGCAGGTCGCCGGTTCGATCCCGGCCGACGGCTCCATGCGGACGTAGCGCAGTTGGTAGCGCGGCACCTTGCCAAGGTGCAGGTCGCGGGTTCGGTCCCCGTCGTCCACTCTCACGATCATCGGCCACGACAGGAAGGAGGGCCCGGTGGACGCCGTTCTCGTCCTCAACGCCGACCTGGGACCGTTGCACCGGGTCCCGATCAAACACGCGATCCGGATGCTCATGCGTCAGGTCGCCGAGATCCACGAAGCCGAGCCCGGCCGGCACCTCGGCATCTTCCCGATGCCGAAGGTTCTCCGGCTCGTCCGGTACGTCGTTACCCGGTGGCGCTTCACGAACGGGCCCGCCTGGAGTAAGAGCGGCGTCCTGCGCCGCGACGGGCAGCGGTGCGGTTACTGCCCCGCGCTGGCGACCACGGTCGACCACATCCTTCCCCGCTCCCGTGGTGGGCCGAACACCTGGCAGAACACGATTGGCGCCTGCTACGCGTGCAACCAGCGCAAGGCCAACCTCATCCCCGCCGAGGCGGGTATGCAGCTGCTCCGGCAGCCCACGGTTCCCACCTGGTCGAGCATGATGCAGCGCTGATCACGGCCGGCGGGACCGCGGACCGCCGGCCACCCTTCCCGGGTCGTCTAGTCGGGTAAGACGTCGCACTCTGGATGCGAAGAGCTGGGCTCGAATCCTGGCCCGGGAGCCACGCCAGGGTGCGCAAGCGGGTCGGCACAGGGTGTACCCATCGGCGCCGGCGAACCGGAAGGTGACCCTGCCGCGAACATGCCCTCGTAGCCCAACGGTAGAGGCACGGTCGTGAGGCGGCCGAGAGGTGGCGCGTTCGAATCGCCCCGAGGGCACCACGCCGGCGTAGCTCAGATGGCAGAGCACGCGCCTTGTAAGCGCGAACGCGCCGGTTCGAGTCCGGCCGCCGGCTCCACACACCCCGGCGGGCCCCTCGCGGGCCGGGAGGCCAGGAAGTAGGCAGGGATGTCGCGCCCCTGCCGGTGATCCGTCGGTGGAAGGGCGGCACCGTCCCGGCCGGCGAGAGAGGCACCGGGAACCATGCCAGCGCAGCACGACGGACGGTACACCGGCTTCGTATCCCGGAGGTAGGGCGTTCGAGTCGCCCCGCTGGCCCCATGCCGACGTAGCTCAGGTGGTCAGAGCGCTCCGCTCATAACGGAGAGGCCGCGGGCTCGACTCCCGCCGTCGGCACCACGCGCTCGTGGTGGAACTCAGGTAGACCCGCACGGCTCAGACCCGTGTGCCGAAAGGCGTGGGGGTTCGACTCCCCCCGAGCGCACGCAAGGTTGAAGGCGGAGTGGAGCCGCCGCCCCGGGGCACCCGGGGAGAACCGGTTCGACTCCGGCCGGCCAAGCCATGGGGACGTGGCGCAGGTGGTAGCGCGCTGCTTTCGCAATGCAGAGGTCAGGGGTTCGACTCCCCTCGTCTCCACTTCCCGGCCGCTGGCCGGGACCATGCTGGCGTAGCTCAGAGGCCAGAACACCCGGTTGTCAGCCGGGGGTTCGAGTCCCTCACCTTCCGCCATGTCGTCGTGGCCAAGCTGGTTAAGGCACCCGGCTGATAACCGGGAGATCGTGGGTTCAACTCCCTCCGACGACACCACGCCCCCGTGGCTCAGCGGATAGAGCACCAGATAACGAATCTGAGGGTCGCGCGGTCGAATCGCGCCGGGGGCACGCATCGGGATGTGGCGCAGTTGGGAGCGCGCTCGCTTCGGGAGCGAGAAGTCGTCGGTTCAAATCCGGCCAGCCCGACTCATGGTGAGGCCACCCGATAGGTGCCGGGCGCCGTCTCGAAAACGGTCTGGGTTGAAAGGCCTTGGGGGTTCGACTCCCTCCCTCGCCGCCATGCGCCGTTAGCTCAGTTGGCAGAGCTTCCGACTCTTAATCGGAATGTCACTGGTTCGATCCCAGTACGGCGTACCAATTCCCCCGGTAGCTCAGAGGATAGAGCGCTGGTTTCCTAAACCGGGTCGTCGCAGGTTCGAGTTCTGCCCGGGGGACGTTTCGGGCCGCTAGCTCAGTGGTAGAGCCGCCGACTTTTAATCGGAGGTGTCCAGAGTTCGATTCTCTGGCGGCCCACTTGCGGGATGGCGCAGTTATGGAAGCGCGCTGGGCTCATAACCCAGAGGCCCCGGGTTCGACTCCCGGTCCCGCTCCCGCCCCGGTAGCTCAGCGGGAGAGCGTCCGCTCGACAAGCGGAAGGCCGTTGGTTCGACACCAGCTCGGGGCACGCAGACGCGCGTTCGGTTATGGGTAGGCCCCTAGCCTTTCAAGCTGGTGAAGCGGGTTCGAGTCCCGCACGCGCGACCATTCCGGCGTCGCCCAATCGGTAGGGCAGCGGACTGTTAATCCGTAAGGTACTGGTTCGAGTCCAGTCGCCGGAGCCGAGCCCGTGTAGCTCAGGGGGAGAGCGTCGCTCTTACAAAGCGAGGGTCGGGAGTTCAAATCTTTCCGCGGGCACTGGCCTAATGGCCAAAGTTGTGACTGTAGCTCAATGGTAGAGCGCCGGGTTGTGGTCCCGGATATGCGGGGTCAGTACCCGCCAGTCACCCCAAGGGAGCGCGCCACCGATGGTGAGGTGGGCCGGGCTGTAACCCCGGTGCGTCCGCGCTTAGGGAGTTCGAATCTCTCCGCTCCCACGCACGCCCGCGTAGCTCAGCGGATAGAGCACCTGCTTCCGGAGCTGGGTTGTCGGGTTCGATTTCCTCCGTGGGCGCTTAAACTTGGTCGTGTGCCCGAGTGGTCAGGGAGCGGTCTGCAAAACCGCGCAGCGGGGTTCGATTCCCCGGGCGGCCTCCATAGCCATCCACTGCGGATAGCGAGCGGAACGCCATCCCGATAGGGGAGCCGGTAGGCTATCAACCTGCGGTTGACGGCGCCGTCGCCTTGACTACCGGCCCGGTACACCTGTCGAAGATGCTCCCCCGAACACCAGGGGTTGAGCCCAATGTCGAAGTTCAACGCGACCCGCATCCGCCCGGCCGTCACCTTGCTGGTCACCACGACCGCGCTGGCCGCCAACGCCCACGGCCTCCCGGGACACGTCCGCGACGAGCGCTCCGAGCTGTTCCTGCTCGGCGTCTCCCTGCGCGACGTCAGCAAGGACACCTTCTACGAGCGCGCAGGCGCCCGCGTCGAGCGGTTCTGCGCCCTCGTCCGCGGCCTGGCCGTGAGCGGCCCGGGTTGGCTGACCGATGTCCTTCGCTGGCTGCGCGCCGATGGGAATCTGCGTACGGCGCCGCTGGTCGCCGCAGCCGAGTTCGCGGCCGCCCGCCGCAGTACGCCGGACCCGGACCAGCTCGTCGCCACGGTTGTCGACGCGGTGCTTCAGCGCGCCGACGAGCCGGGCGAGCTGGTCGCGTACTGGACCACCCCGTACGGCATGGCCCCGAAGGGCGTGAAGAAGGGCATCGCGCGGGCCGTGATCCGGCTCTACGACGAGTACTGCCTGTCGAAGTACGACCGTGACGGCTTGGGCTTCCGGTTCCCGCGCGCCGTGGAGTCAGCGGCTGTCGCAGGTCACGCACAAGGACGACGGCACTGAGGAAGACGCCTACTGTGGCTACAGCCCGCACACCGACGTCGAGCAACTGACCGACGAGACCGGAGACACCGATTCCACCTACGGCTACACCGTGTACGGCAAGAACGACGACGCCCAGTTCACCGGCGTTGACAAGCCGGACGCGGCGGATCCCACCAAGGAGCCGTATAACGCTACTGGTTCAACGCCAAGCGGTGGGACCAGAGCAGCGCGGCGCAGGGAAGCGCACGCCGGCTGAGCCGTAAGGTCCGGTTGACGTGGCGGGAAGGGCGGAGCCTGCGCGAGAGCCGCCCACCACTGTGTTGTCGCATCGCCTGACCGGTGACGTGTCCACGTGTTCTCGACGCGACCGAGAAAGGCGGACCTCACCAGCATGGGAGCGAAACGATCGGTCATCGGTGGTGTCGACACCCACCGCGACCCCCATCACGCGTCGGTCATCGGCAGCAGTGGCGGTCTCCCGGGCGACGCCGAGTTCCCCGCGACTTGAGACGGTTATGCGGACCTGCTGGCCTGGATGCGGTCCTTCGGAGCCGGCCGCGCTCGGACAGTCAGTTTGGAAGAGCGTGCTCAACCGGCCGTGATGCCCGAACGCCTGCGGCCGGCGGCGGAGCTGAACGCCGCTCGTGCCCGCTCATGACCGCAGCGCAGCCCGTTTACTGGCCCGTGGATGGCCCGGCCTGCAGCTCCTCAGGAGCGGGCCGAAGCAGACCTAGCTGCGGGTCGAAGCAGACAAGGCCGTGCTCGGCCGCAATTCGTGCAGCACCGGCCGACACCTCTTCACAGCGGCTGTACACCATCGGGAAATAAACGATGGGTCCCGATGCCTCCCTGATCAGTGGCCCGGTCGACCACGGACTCCGCTCATCCTCAGTAAGGTCGATCCATCTCTCGAGAAGGGCCTCGACGTAGGCTTGGATACGCGGGGTCGCCGGCGTTCGTCCCTCGCCGGTGTACCGCTCGCGGAGCGCCTTTAAAGTCGCCAGCGCCACGGCGTTGTCAGCGGGCCTGTCACCTTCCCACACCGCCAAGTCGTAACTCACGAGCGGAGTGTGCCAGTCAGCGCTGACCCTGTCGCGCAGTGGCTACGGGGTGAGCGATGAAGAGCGGATCTCCCGTCCGGGGAGGCTGGTAGCCCTCGTGGTGCCGGCGAGGTGATCTGCGGCGGCATCTATGAGGAGGGTCGGGGTTCGGGGCAGCGCCCGAGGCCTTCAAGCTCCTGTTGTCCGTCAACGTGGGCGGCCGGCCCGGCCGATGCCGCCCGGAGGTCGCCAGCAGCCCGGCGCCGGGCCGGCGCGGCCTGCTTTGCGGGCCGCCTTGATCCTCTGGAGGGCAATTCGGCAGTCTCACCAGCACGCAAGTTGTCGTGTCACGGGACATGCCTGACACTCGCGTCCCACCAGATGCTTGACATGATCCATATCGGTTGGTCGGGTGGCTTCCTGAGCCGGGAGACGGCTACCGCAGGGAGGGCTGAGGACATGGAGGTGCTCGACGTCCTGGCGGCGTTCGGCTCAACCGGCCGGGTCGGCCTTCTTCATCCCGGCACCCGTTTACAGGAGGTCGTCGCCGCCTACGACATGCCATGGGACATCGGGCGGATCGACAAACGCCACAGATGGCCGCACCTGTACTCCTACGGCGACGTCGAGCTCGTCGTATGCCGCTGCCGGATCATCACCTCAGTGACAGTCCAGACCTGGCGAGGGACGGTTGAGCTGCCGAGCCCGGCACAGTCTGGCGAGGTCGTCGCCGTACCCGCGCGACTGACCTTCGCTCAGGTGGCCGACGCCCTGGCCGCCGCGGACTGCCAGTGGGAACGACTCAAGCCGATCGAGGGACAGTGCGGGCTGCGCACCCTGCCTGAACGCGTCGACTTCACCTTCGTCACCGACGACGGACCCGATCCCGTGCTGCACGTTGCAGGCACCTGGGCCCACGAACACGACTGCATGGCGGCGTCAGCCGTCGACGCTGCCTTCGCCGACGACTTTCCTCCCGAGCAGGACAACTGACCACGTGATTAAGGCTTGGACCTGTTGCCCCGGCAGGATTTGAACCTGCGACACACGGTCAGGAAGTCCACTCGCAGTCAAAGGGATGGGAGCTACCGCAAAGCTAATCGTCTTGCTCCGAGCTAGTACCGGCTCGGAGCAAGACGATCTCTCTTGGTACATCTGTCACTCAGACGGCGCAGGCTCCGTCCGGTCCGCACTGCTCTCCTTCTCCAAAAGGCATGCGCAACGCGGGAGTGGGGTGGCTTTCGTCCCAGGCCCGACGCAGGGCGCGGGTGAAGGTGGCGCGGTCCACGCCGCCTCCGATGCCGTACTTCTGATCGATCACGATGAAAGGGGTGCCGTGCGCGCCCATCCGCTGGGCACGGTACTGCTCCTCCTCGACACGCGTCTTGTACCTGCGGGAGACGAGCACCTCGCGAGTCTCGTCCTGATCGAGGCCGATCTCACCGGCGAACTCGATCAGCTGCTCCATCGTCCACAGCTGTCGGTTGTATCCGAAATGTGCGTTGAACATCTCAGTCCACGCCTCGTGGTGCTTGCCCTGATCGGTGGCGTACGCGAGGAGCTCGTGGGTGAGGTCCGTCGGGCCGAGGGTGCGGTCGATGGCGTGGTACCCGCCGAAGCCCTCCTCGTCGGCGGCGATCTCCACCGGTCGCAGCACGTTGTTCATCTGCGCGATGGTCATCCCCGCGTTCAGGCTCAGCTGCGTCTGGGTGATGCCCTCAGGCGGGATGCCGGGGTGCACCTGGAACGAACGGTGGATGATCTCTACCTCGTCGCCGTGCTCGAAGTCGGCCACGGCGTTGCGCAGGCGCTGCTGGGTCATGCCGCAGATGGGGCAGATGATGTCCGACCACATCTCGATCTGCATCATGCTTCCTTTCTTGCGATTTGTGCGTGACCCCATGATGAGTCAGATTCGAAACACTTACAAAAGGCACATCCATGTGCGCGAGGAGGTCTCATGACAGGCGCTCACACCGGTGTACGCGCAGCCGTCAGGCAGGTGCCCGGCCCCTGCGCGCACTGGAACGACGATGACGCGGACGTAGGCGCAGCGCTCATTGCCGGCGACGCCTTCGCCCCACCTCGCATTACGAACATGAGTGAGTGTTTTGTAGGCACGGTGCGGTGCTGAGACGATTGGCCCCTGGCGGGCGGCTCGGGCCATACGAGCGTCCCTGGAAAAAGGAAATGATGTTGGACATGTTCTCCCCGGCGACGTTCGGATCGGTTCATCTTGAGAACCGGATCGTGCTCGCCCCGATGACGCGTCTTCGCGCCCACGCGGACGGTTCGCCGAGCCTGGACATGGCGACGTACTACGCCCAACGTGCGAGCTTCGGGCTGATTGTCACCGAGGGTGTCTTTCCCTCCCTGGAAGGACGCGCGTACTTGAATCAGCCAGGTATCGCGACGAAAAGGCACGCCCAGGGGTGGCGTCGGGTGACGGATGCGGTGCATGACCGTGGAGGCAGCATCTTCATGCAGATCATGCACGCAGGCATGGCTACACATTCAGCGGTCACCGGCGGTTCGCGGCCGGTCGGGCCAAGCGCGACATCAGCAAAAGGGCTGGCCCGCACACAGGGCGGCAAAGTGGCTATGCAAGCCGCTCGATCCTTGTCTGAAGACGAACTGCGAGGCATAGCCGCATTGTTTGCTGAAGCCGCTGAGCGTGCAGTTTTCGCAGGCTTCGATGGAGTGGAGGTTCAGGGAGCCAACGGGTACCTGCTCCATCAGTTCTTCGCGCCCAGCACCAACAACCGATCCGATAGATACGGCGATTCTCCGGTCAATCGAGCCCGTCTTGCAGTGGAGGTCGTCTCAGCAGTTTCGAGCGCGATCGGTGCTGAGCGCACCGCCCTGCGAATATCACCTCGGCACCATTCGCATGGGATCAACGAGTACAACGATGACGCCACGAACGACACCTATCACGCGGTGGTCTCGGGTATCGCCCCACTGAACATGGCCTATCTGAGCTACTTACCGGAAGTCACGTCTCCGTTCGCGCAGGAACTGCGTGAACTGTTTGGCGGTCCCTTCGTTGTTAACACCGGCCCTCGAACAGAAACGACTTACCAAGAGGCCGACCGCCTGGTGAGCGGAGGTTTCGCTGACGCTGTCGCAGTCGGCCGCGCCGGGCTCGCAAATCCTGACCTGGTTCGGCGATGGCGACACGGGCTCGAGCTGAATCGCCCTCGGATGCAGCACTTCTACGTCGGTGGCGCGAACGGGTATACGGACTATCCCGAACTGGCAACTTGATCCGCGGCTCATTCAGTTGATCGTCCGGCCCCACCAAAGACGCGTCGCACCCATGACGGAGAATCCGATGTTCCGGGTGGCGAACGGATGGGCGAGCACGATCTTCGCCGTTGTCGTCCAGCGCCAGGGGGCGAGCTTCTGCTTTGGCGAACATGTTCCGAGGCTCTGAGTGGCGCATCGAGTGGCTGTGAGGAATTCAGCAGCGCTGGCTGACCACGCTCGTGATCTCTGCCTGGCTCCGATCATTGCCGGGTGTTGCCGATCTTCGCTCCGAGTTCGAGTTCGGAGCGGGTAAGTTCTGCCGGGGCTGGCCGGGGCTGGCCGGGGCTGGCCGGGGCTGGCCGGGGCTGGCCGGGGCGGGGCTGGGCGACGGGCGACGGGTCGCCACAGGGCAACTACGGCCACAGGCGGACGGACTCGCGCGCCGGTGGTAGCGGAGAGTTAGAGGGTTCAGGGCGTTGACTTTGGCTTCGGGTGATGGGGTTGAGATGAGCGAGTGGAAGCCGGTGGTGTATCGAGGGGACGGGGCGTGGATTGGGATCATGCCTGACGGCCGTCTCGGCGTTGGTGTGGAGTCGGAGGGCCGCGCCACTCTCACAGGCTCGGGGTTTGTTCCCATGTGGCCGTACCTGGAACGCGATCTTCCTGCGGTCTTGGCTGAACTCTCCCGAGCGTGGGCGGATCTCGGGCAGGGAGGAGTGTCCTCTCCGGAGGAGCTTTTTGAGTTGACGGTCGAGTCGGCATGGAAGTCCGGTCGTTCGTACTGGATGCAGCTGGCCGCTCCATGGGCTATTGAAATGTCTCGCCGAGACGGCTTCGATCAGGATGTCGTTCTGAGACTCCTTGCCGAGATGGCGGCCTCTGATGTGTTGTCGTCCGGAGTGCGGAAGCAAGCGCAGCGTGCTTGCGAATAGACGCGCAGGGCCGACCGTTCTTCGGGCGTGGCGAGTTGTCTTGCTCTTCTAGCGCAGGTCGACGTTGACCTGGTGCTCCGCGAGCATGTCTAGTAGGTAGTCCATGGTGGTCGATGCGCTCAGCAGGTGCCGGTCGTAGCCGGTGACGAGGTGGGCGCGCGCGGTGGCCGAGTCGTGCCACACCAGCCGGAATGGTGTCCGTGCGCCGAACCCTCCAGTGAGGCAGTCGTGGAGAGCATTGAGGTTCCAGCCGAAGTATCCGCCCGGCCCGTTGATCGCCTCGCCGATGGCGCAGTAGAACCCTTCGATGTCAGTGACGAATCGGCCGTCGAGGTTGTACGTGGTGCCTGCGGGCCGGTCCGGCGTACTGGCTCGGTGGGCGAGCGCTGCTCCGGCCCAGTGGTGGCGCAGGTCGCGGTCGTAGCCGGCCCAGACGTTCTTCTCCGTGGGCGGACCGGCGTACCAGTGCTCAAGAACGCGGAGCGCCCCTGCTGGTAGTGGCTCCTGCGGGTCGCTGTCGATGGTCATGTCGAGGAGCCCGGCACCGAACCGCGATGGTTCGCTGGCCTGGATCGTTCCGGACACCCCGGCGCCGATCACCTGGCTGGTCGAACCGTCGGCGGTGACCATGCGAACGTCGGCACGGATCCGGCGTCGGCGGAGGCTCGCCTTGGTCGACTGCCCGACCGTCTCCAGCGCGGCGAGTAGCAGTGGTTCCGGTTGGCAGCCGAGCAGCCGGACCTGCGGCACCGGCGGTGCGGCTTGCTCGCGGAACACGCCTGTGACGTCTCGGCAGGACCCGTACGACCGCTCGTCCGAGCCAAGGAGGACGAATTCGGTGACGTCGCCGGGAGGCATCACTGCCTCTGTGCGGTCGTAGACGTAGACGAACCCGTCGAGGTCGATATCCACGGTCTCCGGCACCGTCATGTTCGGTCGTTGGGCGGTGACGACGACGTCGGAGAGGTACTCACCCCGCCACGGTGGTGGGATGCCTGGCGATGGGGGAGGTGCCGTTATCGAGACGTTGCCGAGCCAGGCGTGTTCGGTGCCGAGCGCCTCAGCGGGCAGCCGGTCGAGCAGCTCGGCGAGTGTGCCAGCCGCGGTGCAGCCGACGAGCGTGAACCGTTCCCGCGGCCGGGGCGGCAAGTCGACGAAGAGCCCTTCGACCTCCCGGCACAGCGCCAACGGGGTGTCGAACTCGTAGGACCAGTCGGAGCCGACCTCGCCGAGGAGCAGCCAGCGCGGACCGACGGGATGCTTCCACTCCCACCGCCGCTGCTCCGGCTGAAGGTCGGGACCGGGACCAGCACTCGTCGACACGTCGCGACCCTACAAGCCGGATGCGTCCTGGCCGACAGGCCTTTCGTCGTAAGGCGAAGCATGCATCCGTACCGCGTCCGGCTGCGACTACCGGTCGCCGGCAACGGTCGGCGATGGTCCGGACCGGATGGGTACTGCTAACGCCAGGCCGGTCGTGCCGAGCGGATATTGGCTAGGTGTGCTCCCCGTCGAACGGTTCGTCGCTCCACCGCCACCACGCCTCGTTGCCGTCGATGTGAAGCAGGAATTCAGGAACCTCGTGCCCCTCCGGAGACCGAAGCGTCACGGCGCTCCGGATTTCCTCGTACGCGCGCTCCCAGGACTCGACGTCCACATCACCAGCATCAAGCAGGCGCAGCTCCTCGGCGAAGAGCGGCCGCACCTCCGCGAGCCCTTCCCTCTGGTCGACCCGAGCGTTCAACCACGGAAAGTCGCCGCCGGTCACGACGAGATCGGCAAGTACCCGGCCGTCGTCGCGCCGGTGCAAGGTCCAAGCGCTACCGTGATGATCGCCCACGATGACGACGCTAGTCAGAGCCACCACTTCTCGTGGGTACGCCCGGGCGGCTTCAGGCCGGATCTTCGGATCGGACGCCGGCGCTGACTATGTCCCCGCTGCGAACGAGTTCTCGGATAGCTGTAGTCATGGCGGGCAGGCCCGGTTCCGGCACGATCAGCTGGTCAGCGGCCCAGAAGTAGCTGCCGTCCGCGACTTCGCCGGTCTCCTTCCATCTCGCGAGCAGGCGGCGGACCTCGTCGAGGGTGAGGATCGTCAGCGCCCAACTGGAGCCGTCAGGAAGGTCGACGAAGGTGTCTACGTTGGCTGCGGACTCCTCGGTCGTGTCGGGACCGAGAAGGAACCGGGCCACGAATGTCGGCTCCGTGATGGTCACGTACGTATCGGCTGCGCCCATGAGCGCTGATCATGCCGGCCACGGATCGGTGCGCCAACCAGAACTTTGCCCCGTGGGTTGTGGCACGGGTGGCCGTCGAGCGGTACGTGCTCAACAGTCACTCTCACGCGTTCAAGCGGCAGGTGGGCGCGGATCGCTAATCCAGCGGGCGGCCTTCCAGAGCCGCGCTCATTCGTTGCTTCACGTCCTGTTCCGGCTCGGCGCTGATCGCCTGCCGCAACCGGGACTCCGCGTCGCTGGGCCAGGCGCTTCGGGGCCAGGCAGCCAACGTCCGCACGGACATGTTCCGGTTGCGAATGACCGGGCTGGCTATTGACGCGGCGATCAGTGGCCAGCCGACACCGGGCCACTTGTCGAGATCTTGAACGAGGAAATCGAGACATTGGTGGGCAGCCCACTGCCGCCCAAGCCCGAGCTCCCCGCCGGGACCCGAGGCGATCTCCTCCAACGGGAGGACTTCGACCGCGAGATCGATCACCTCGCCGATGCTGTCTCGGTCCACCTGCCGGATGGCGCTGAACCACTTGCCCGACTCCAGGGGCTCTACCCGCAATTGCTGCAGCAACGTGTGCAACGTCGAGATCCCCAGGATGTTACAGGCTCGTTCGGCCCGCCAGAACATCACCGGATCGGCCGACTCCAGGGCCTCAAGGGCCATCGGCGGCCACCCGGCGCGGCCGATGAGTTGCTGGCACTCGGCAGCGAACTGCAGGCGGGCTGCTTCGTCCCAGCCGCCGTCGGGCCACCCCTGGCTCGGCGCGGAGTCGGAGACGAAGTCTCGGATCGCGCCGACTGCCAGCAGATGCTGCAGATCCGAAGCGCGGTCCCGCATCAGCGTCAGGTAGATGCGGGTGACCGCGGCACCGTCGGTGTAGTCGTGGATGTCCTGTGCCGGCCCGCCAGCGAACAGAGCCATCAGGAGATCACCTGTGGCACGCAGCAGTTGGTCGTCCACCTCGTCGGCACTCAACGCAGCCAGCAGATCGCCCCGGGACGCGGCCAGGTACGCCAGGTACTCGTCCATGACCGTATTGCGGAACCCCTCGCGCAGAACCCAGTCGAGAATCTCGCGCCGTTCGGTGCCGGCGAGACGTTCGACCAAGTGAATTCGCCCCCAGCCACGCACCTGCTTGGCGAGGTGCCAGAGATCGTCGTCGGCGTGGTCCTGCCCGTTGTCGAGCGCGACTGCGGCGTAGAGGGTGAACTCCTCGTGACGACCCAGCGTCAGCAGCACCTCGCGGTGCAGGTCGGCCGGAAACAACCCGAGCAGAGCGATCCCCAGCTTCACCGGTCCTCGATGTGCGGAATCCGTGGCGAGGTGCATGGCCACCTTGTGGAGACGGCCTCCGTCGATGCTGCTTTCGCGGATGCGGCCGAGCAGCGAGTCGATTGCGCTCAACAGGTCATCGGTGCTCTTCGCGCGTTCGTAGAGACGGGCAAACTGACGGCGCGCGAGCCATCCGCCCGCAGCCACAGCCTTGACCGCGGCGAACAAGCTTCCGGCGACGTCAGTCTCGCGGATGGCGACGTGGTGGCTGACCACGCCGTCCCAGGCGCCGGAGGCGAACTTCAGCTGGCCCGCGACGTGCTCCTCGTCCGGGAGCACCACGTCGTCGAGTTCGCTGCCCTCCGCCAGCTGCACCTGCAGAAATCCGTAGATAGAACGCGGATCGGGATCGTGACTCACGGCCGGGCACGATACCGGCCTGATCATGCAGCGGCCGACTCATTTCCGCCCCTGTGAGCCCGAGCGTGCCTCTTCAAGCGCCTGAACTACGCCCTGCACCCCTGCCCGATGAGATACCGGGTGTTCGCCGCGCGCGGCGCGCGCCAGATCGCACCTTGTCGTGGGCGCGGGCCAGGTCGGCGACGGCCATCGTCGAGACCTGTGCCAGGACCCGTATCCCGTGCGCCGTGCGGAGGTGTGGAATCTGTACGTTGTCGACATCGACCTCGACGTCAGCGACCGGGGACCGTTGGAGAGCCTTCCTGCCATGCG
Source organism: Micromonospora musae (assembly GCF_003626635.1). Taxonomy (GTDB): domain Bacteria; phylum Actinomycetota; class Actinomycetes; order Mycobacteriales; family Micromonosporaceae; genus Micromonospora; species Micromonospora musae. The sequence goes on from NZ_RAZT01000004.1 coordinate 91,355, forward strand.
TCAACGCGTGACCAGCCGCATGCTCAGACGGTGCGGAGTGTCCGGTGATTGGCCCAATATGGTGGATGGGTCGCTCAACGCACTCCAGAATGATCGCGTGACAGCAGGGGATGTGTGTGCGGAGGACTCGAGGCTGGGAAATCATGTCCACGTATCGCCGCAGTTCGCGACACGGGTAGTCCGCCTGAGTTCCATCGAGCCACGTGCGAACGACATCAAGTTAATCGGCAGTGATGACGACGGTGTGGGGTACAGCCTCGGGTTCCGTCCAAGGGCGATGGCCCTGCGGGTTCAGTCCGCCTCCCTGCCGGACGAGGCTGCGTGAGCCGGCTCATCGCTCACGAGCTGATGACGCTCGGTACCACAAGCCCCCGGCTCGGGATCGACGGGTCCACAATGCCGAACCGCTACCTGACCGTCGACGGTGTTCCTGCCTACCAGATCGGCTATTCGTGTGGCACCTGCGGGCTGGTCCTGCGCCGCCAGTCCGGTGTTCCGAGGGGATCACTATCGGCGGCCGCCGTACGAGATCGTCTCAACGCCGGGCTGGACGGGCTCGACATGGAAGTCATCGACGCTTTCGCTGCCCGACTGCCGCGCGGTGACTACCAGGTGATGCTGGTGGACACACTGCCGACGCTCGTCGCGCCGGGCTCAACCGGTGACTACTTCGCGTTCGACGGGCCGGCCGGCTGGCGCAACGAAGAGTTCGAGGACTCCATCGACCCCGCCAACAGGAGCTACTACCGACTCGATCGTCAGGGTATCGGCGACCATGAGGAACTGTTCGAGTTCGCTGTCCCGATGGGCGACCCGGCCGCGCTGGACGCCGATGTCGTCGCACGGTACGTCCGCGCGCCCGGCCGACCGACTGCCGTCGCCTTCGGGCTGCTTGACATCGAGAGCCCCTGGTTCAGGCGGGAACGGCACTGGGGCCTGTTCCACTTCCTGCTCGACGGACATCACAAGACAGCAGCTGCAGCGTCCAGCAACGCGCCAATCAGGCTGCTCACCTTTGTCTCGGCCGGTGAGTCGCTGGCTTCCGGCGACGAACTGTTGAGTCTCCCGGAGATCATCCGCGTCGGCGGCCAGAGCAGGGCGGACCGATGACAGCCACGGACGTTTCGGATCGGGTCACTCAGTGCTGATTTCCCAGTACGCCTACTTCGCGCTGAAATCGGCAAGCGTGCCCGCATCGGAGATCGCCGCCCGCCTGGGCATCGAGTCGGACGGAGCCGTGATCCGAGGCAGCCGCCGCCCGGCTAATCCAGTGATCCCGGCCGCGCACTGCTGGCAGGTGGTCTGCCGAACGCCGGGCATGACCGTTGACGAGCAAATTTCACACATCGTTGATCGCTTGTTTGTGCACGCTCCGCAGATCGGCGTGCTCGCGGCCGAGCTCGACCGGACAGACGGTAGCGGGTCGGCCGTCCTGCAAGTCGTGCGGGTTTTCGAGCCTCCTGCGGGCGAGCCGGAAGACCTGTCTGGGCAGGTTGACGGCCTGGAGAAGCTGCCCGGACAGCATCAGCTGCTGGGCTGGCACGTTGACCGGCGGACGCTCGAGTTCCTCCGGCTCACGGGCGCCGAGCTAGACATCGACGAGTACGCCTACGGCTGACGGTGTCGAAGCACCCGGAGTTCGGAGTACAACGTTTTCCGGACATGCTTGCCGCGGCGGCCCTTGGCGGTGATGCGGAGCGACTGGTCGGCGCACCTGACCGGGCCTTGATCCAGCGGTTCCCTGTCTCGGCAACGCGGCTGTGCCTGACGGGCTATTGTGTCCGCCTGTTGAGTCCCAGAAGTTGAACAGCAGTTCGCCGACGTTAATCGGTTTCCAATAGGTGATGTGGTCCTGCTCGTGGGGGCCGAGGGCGCTCAGGTCGGCCTGTGACAGCGGGGCTCGTAACTGCATGACGTCGAGTACCTGGGCGTCTGTCAGGTTGGCGATGGCGGCAGCAAGGTCGGAGTAATCGACGAACGTGACGGTGATATCGCCGGTGCGAGCACCCTGTGTGGTGGACGGGCGACGGCGCTGACCGTGTCGGCCGGAGCCTGGGCGGCCGACGGCGGGGCGGGCGCGCTGATTACCAGGCGCAGGGCGCGTAGTCCTTCAGGAAGCAGCCGTACAGGTCTTCGCCCTGTTCGCCGCGGACGATCGGGTCGTAGACCCGGGCCGCGCCGTCGACCAGGTCCAGCGGGGCGTGGAAGCCTGCGTCCGCCAGCCGCATCTTCGTCGGGTGGGGCCGCTCGTCGGTGATCCAGCCGGTGTCGACGCTGGTCATCAGGATGCCGTCGGCCAGCATCTCCTGGGCGCTGGTGCGGGTCAGCATGTTCAGCGCGGCCTTGGCCATGTTGGTGTGCGGGTGCCCCGGTCCCTTGTAGCCGCGGGCGAACTGGCCCTCCATCGCCGATACGTTCACCACGTATTTGCGGCGGGCGGTCGCTGCGGCCATCGCTGGTCGCAGTCGGCTGACCAGCACGAACGGCGCGGTCACGTTGCACAGCTGCACTTCGAGCAGCTCGACCGGGTCCACCTCGTGCACCCGCTGCACCCAGCTGTTGACCGGGTCGAGGTCCGGGACCAGACCGCCGGCGTCGATGGCGGTGGCTGCCGCGATCCGTTCCGGCGAGGCGGAGCCGCTGGTCAGCGCCAGCGCGGTGAGCGCCTGCGGGGTGACCGGGGTCGACTGCGGCGGGGCGATCAGGCCCGCCGGGTCGCCCTGGCCGGCAGGTTTGGCGAACGTGATCAGCTCTGGCAGGGGGCCGTCCGGCAGGGCCGCGGCCTCTGCGGCGACGAGCTGCGCGTATGCCCCGGGCGTGCGGCGGACGGTCTGCGCCGCATTGTTGATTAGGATGTCGAGTGGTCCCTGGGCGCTGACCGAGTCAGCGAGGGCGATCACCTGGGCGGGGTCGCGCAGGTCGATCCCGACGATCCGCAGACGGTGCAGCCAGTCCCCGCTGTCCGGCATCGCGGCGAATCGGCGGACCGCGTCGTGCGGGAACCGCGTGGTTACCGTGGTGTGCGCGCCGTCGCGCAGCAGCCGCAGCGCGATGTACATGCCGATCTTGGCTCGGCCGCCGGTTAGCAGGGCGCGCCGGCCAGTCAGATCGGTGCGGGCGTTCCGGCGCTCCCGGTTGAGCGCGGCGCAGGGTGGGCAGAGCTGATGGTAGAAGGCGTCCACCTCGTGGTAGCGCTGCTTGCAGACGTAGCAGCCGCGCGGATTGTGCAGGAGGCCGGCCGTGGCACCTACGGTGGGCGAGGCGAGCGGGATGCCCTGGGTCTCGTCGTCGATCCGGCCCGGGGCGCCGGTGGCGGTGGCTGCCGTTACCGCGCGGTCGGCCGCCGCGATGGCATCTCGGCGTTCCTCGCGTCGCCGCTGCTTGATCATTTTGTAGAGCTTCGCGGTGGCCCGTTGCACCCGCACCACGTCGGGGTGATCGGGAGGCAGGTCCTCCAACGCCTCGAAGACGCTGAGACAGGTCTCCAGCCGTTGACGGTCGATGCCGTATTTGCCGGTTTCGGTGATGTTGTCCGCTGTCATGCCGTCGCTGTCTCGTCCCGTTCCCTGCGCCGGATCTACCCGGCCCACCCCAAGTTCGACCCGGAACTGTACGCACCGCACGGTCGCCGATGCATCCCGCATCTGTTCAACAGCCCACAGATCATGGATGCCAACCTCGCCGGTATGACGGCCACCACGGCCTGCTCCTGTCCCGGCTACTTGCCGACCAGCGCCGCCATTCCGGACCGGCTAGAGTTGTGCGAGCTTCAAGGTCATGCCGATCGTCATCGGCGGCGGGGTAATGGTTCGTGTCACCCCTTGGACACAATTTAGTACATGATCCACTTGGGGTTGCCTGAGCGGACACGATCCGGGCCGTTGGCCTATAGGTCAGCTTGAGTCCCAGCTCGCGGTAGATCAGTGTCTTGTCCGCGGGATCCGCGTCGCGGAGGACTGCGGCGATGTTTCCTAGGGCTTCGACGGCTCGGCGCCGACTTCGGAGTCATCGAGCCGCCGGAGCTTGTCGCTCACCTGAACATGCTCGCCAACCGGTGCCGACAAGCCGCTGGCGGCACATGATTCGATACCCCGTAGCCTCTCGGGGTTCACCGCCGTCCGGGTCGAGTCACGTCGTCGGCCTGCGGTGGTCGGCACCGCGATAAACGCCCTGCACCACCTACTGGCCGCGCCGACGTTGCGCGGCTGGACGCCTCTCCGCCCGTGGCGGTGGAGCGCACCGGGTCGCCGCACAGAGGCGCGCCCCGCAGGCCAGCGAACGCCTGCAGGGCGTGTATCTGCGCGGAACCGTCACTCACTGTTCGCGGCAGAACTCCTCAATGGGGTAGCCGACGTGCCGATCGGCGGTGGGAAGGTGGCCCAGGATCCGGTCCCCGGGCTGCAGTTCGGTCGAGTTGAGCACCACCGCGTCGGGCCCGAGCACCCGCACGTGCCAGTCGTCCTGAAGGATCAGGTTGACCGTCTGCCCATTCGGCGCGACCGCGTCGATGGAGATCAATGGCCGGGTCTCGATCTTGACTCGGCCGACCGTGACCAGCCGGGTCTGACCCTTGGTGGTCACCGCGAGCACTTTGCTGCCCGCCTCCAGCTCGCTCAGGTAGTGCGTCCGCCCGTCCGCCGCGACGGTGTACGAGTGGATGGCGCCAGCGTTCACCCGGAACGGCCGGGTCGGCATGTACGGCAGGGGATGCGTCTCGCTGACGCAGAGCACCATTCCCTTGGAGTGGGAACCCACCAGGATCCCCTCGTCCTGCCCGAAGTACGTGCACGTGTCCACGCAGGCGCGTTCGCCCATGCCCACGTGCCGCGTCCGGGTGACCTCCAGCTCCACCAGTGGGATCTCGCCGTGCTGGCCGGTCGCCGCGCGGCGCAGCGCGGTGGCGTCTCCCACCGACCGGGCGGCCATCAGCACCCCGTCGGAGCCGACCTCCAGCACCCCGAAGAGAATCTCGGCCTCGGGCACGTCGTGGGCCACCGTGACGATCGTTCCCTCGGACTCGGCCGCCGCGGCGAGCACGATCTCCAGCGGGATCTTGGTGGGGTCGCGGAAGTCCAGGACCGCGATCTCCTCTTCGCGGGCCGCCGTACATGCCTCGGCGAGAGTCGGCGCGTCGACGATCTCGACGTACCGACCGAAGCGCACGCCGGGGTGCGCCGCCTGTTGCGTGGCCCGCTCCGCGCTCGGGCCGGGCAGCACCACCGTGTCGGCCTCCCCGAGGTGATCCGGCAACTCGCCGCCGCGCAGCAGCAGAACCTTGCCCAGTGTCGGTGGCAGGCCCGCGAAGGCCGCCGGGTCGGACGCCACCACGGCGTCCAGACCCTGGTGTACGGCCTCTTCGAGAATGGCTGCGGTCGCCTCGCGGGCTGCCCGGATGTCAAGCCAGCACAGTCTGTTGCCCGTCATGGTGTCCTCCCTCTAGGTCGTCGATCTGTTCCATCGGGTAGCGATGCACCAGCCGCGCCACCCTGCGCGCCAGCTGCTCCGGATCATGGGCCTGGAAGAGGTTGCGACCCATCGCCACTCCGGCGGCCCCGCCGGCCAGCGCGTCGGCGACGAAGCGGAGCAGCTCGGTCTCGCTGCCCCGTCGCGGCCCGCCGGCCACCAGGACCGGGATCGGGCAGATGCTGGTGAGGTCGAGCATCCCCGCCACCGAGCCGGGATAGACCGTCTTGACCAGGTCCGCGCCGAGGTCGGCGGCGATGGTGACCGCGTGTGCGAGCAGGGCTGGATCGCGGGGATCGTCGATCCGTGGCCCGCGCGGGTACATCATCGCCATCAGCGGCAGATTCCACCGATCGCACGAGTCGGCGATCCGGGCCAGGTCCTGAATCTGCTGGTGCTCCTGCTGCGAGCCGAGGTTGACGTGCACGCTGACCCCGTCGGCACCGAGGCGGATCGCCTCCTCCACCGCCGTGACGACGTACTTGGCGTCGGGGTCGGGAGCCTGGCTGGTGCTCGCGTTGAGGTGCACGATGAGCGACATGTCGGCGAACCTGTCCGGGCCGATGTGTCGCATGCTGCCCTTGTGCACCACGACCGCGTCGACTCCGCCGCCGGCGAGCTGGCCGACGAGCCGGTCGATGGGCTGGCTTGGCGTCACCACCGGGCCGTCGGCGATGCTGTGGTCGACCGGCGCGACGACCAGACCGGCGGTGCTGTGATGGTGCAGTCGGCGTAGTCGCAACGACCGTGCCGAATGGCTGTGTAGGGGCATTTTCATCCTTCCTGTCCCGAAGGTGTGCGGCCCGGTCCGGTGGGCCGGGGGTCTCTTTCGAGCAGGTCAGGATCAGACGACTCTGAATTGGGCCATCATGCCCATCCCGCTGTGGTCGACCATGTGGCAGTGATAGGGGTAGACACCGCGCCAGGTGTTGAAGGTCGCCTGTAGGCGCACCGACTGGCCGGGAAAGATGGTCACGGTGTCCTTCAAGCCGGACTCGGTGGGGTCGGCCGGGTTGGGCCCGCGATCGAGCACCCGGAACTGCACCAGGTGCATGTGGAAGTTGTGGGGAATGGTGGTGTTCGCGTTCGTAACCGTCCATTCCTCGGTGGTGCCCCACGCGATGGTGGTGTCGATCCGAGCCGGATCGAAGACCTTTCCGTCGATGTACGCCCGGTGGCCCGTCCCCGGTTCGTCCATTCGCAACTCCACCTGCCGCCGCACCGTCGGGGTGGGCAGCGTCGGCAGCGTGCGCAGCCGGGCCGGCACCGCGCTGCGATCCCGCGCCGCTGCCGGTACGACGTCGAAGCGCATAACCTGGCCGACCTGGTCCGTCGGGCCTGGGCCCATGAGGTTCTCCAGCACCACGGAGCTGCCCGGTGCGTAGCGGGCGAAGTCGACCACCACCTCCAGCCGCTCCCCGGGGGACAGCAGCAGGTACGACGTGTCGACCGGCGCCTCCAGCAGCCCGCCGTCCGAGCCGATCACGTTGAAGATCCCGCTGTCGGCGAGCCGCAGCAGGAAGATGCGCATGTTGCTGGAGTTGATCAGGCGCAGCCGGTACCGCCGCGCCTGCACCTGGAAGCGGGGCGTCGGCCGGCCGTTGACCAGGATGGTGTTCCGGTTCTCGACGTCGTCCATGGTCCAGACCAGTTGCGCGTCGGCGTCGAAATGGGCGTCGCGCAGCACCAGCGGGACGTCGAAGGAGCCGCGCGGCAGCGGCAGGGCCTCCTCGGTGGCGTCGGTGAGCAGGTAAAGGCTGCTCAGCCCGCGATAGAGGTGCTCGGCCTCCATGTGGTGGGTGTGGTCGTGCATCCACAGCGTGGCGTGCGGCTGGTGGTTGGGGTAGGCGTAGACGCGCTCCTCGCCGGGGGCGATCGTCACACCGCCGGAACCGTCGTCGCCCGGCGTGGCCGCCCCGCCGTGCAGGTGCACCGCGGTCGGCATGTCGAGCCGGTTGCGCTGCTGGACCACCACGCGGCGACCGGAGCGGGCCCGGATGGTGGGGCCGGGCAGGTCACCGTTGTAGGTGTAGACCTCGGTGCGGGTGCCGGGCAGGATCTCCAGCCGGCGGCGGTGCATGGTGACCGAGTAGTAGTCGGTGGTGGCCGTCCGACGGACCGGCCGCAGTGTCTGAGGCACCGTGAGCGGAACGGTGAACGGCGCCGGGACGGCGGCCGGCGGCGCGACGGTGGCCGCCGCGGCGGGCGTGTCGGCCAGCCGGTCGGCGAGGCTGGCGAGGCCACCGGTCGCGCCGAGGATGCCCGACGCCGCACCGAGGCGCAGTAACTGACGACGAGTGGACACGGTGGTCCCTTCCAATAACGGGGTGGTGCGAATTCCGGTGCGTCCGGCGGCCCGGTCCGGGCCATTGCGCCACGCCTAGATGATGAGGCGCAAAACGCCTTCCGTAAGGTGTCGGCGGGTTGGTCGGGGACACTTGTCATCGTCCCGCTGACGTTCCGTCATGTGCGTTTTTTCACGGCCGTGCACAAAGCGGGGTGACACTTGTCAGTGGATCGTTTCCAGCACTTTCCCGCAGTGCTCCGAGGCCCGGATGATCCGAGGCGGAACGGCCGCCGGTAGTCGGCGGAACCGCTCATCCGAACCGGCACCAGTGGACGGTTTCCGATGCCAATGGGAGGTCATGGAGATGCTGGCTGACGCCGTGCCACCGCACACCGTGGAACTGGACACGACCGGCGTGACCGGTCTGCGCCTGTACACGCGTGGGCCGGTGAGCCTGCCATGGCTCGCCGACCACGTCGTACCGGTCGCGCGGGCCCTTGCCGAGGGTAGTGGACGCATCGTCTATCTCAGGCGGGGCTGGTTGCACGGCCCACACGTGGACATCATCGCCCGGCGCGCCTTCGGCCCGCCGCCGCCATGGCACTCCATCGCGGCCCAGCTCGACGCCGGGCCGCTGGACCCCGCCACCGCACTCACCGATGATGTGTACCTGGCTCAGGCAGAGGAGTTCGGCCGGCTGGAGGGGTTGCCACAACCGTACGGCGCCTTGCGGACGCACGGCCTGGTGGAGTTCCTCTGGGCCGCCGGCATGGAGGAGTCAGCGCCGGCGTTCAACCAGCTCAAGGATGTGGTGCGCGGCATGCTCGGCCGGCCGCTGATGCGCCTGGTCGACGAGCTGTCCGCCCACCCGGAACGGGCGACCGTACGCCTCGCCGAGGCGTTCGTCGCGCTCGCCGACACGCACGCCCTCGGCACCGCGTACGGGGCCCTCTCGTTGCGCTGGCACGCGGAGGCCTTCCTGGCCTGGGCGAAGCCGGCCGGCAAGGTCCGGACCACCTTCGCCAACCGTCTCGCCAAGGAGGGCGACCAGATCCGGCAGGTGGTCGCCGACCGGCTCGCCGACGCGGCGTCACCGGCCGCGTCGGGCTGGCGGGCCTCGCTCGGCTACTGCGCCGGCGCACTCGACAACGCGGCTGCGAACGGGGTGCTAACCCCGGACCTGGTCGACTCGGTGGGCCCGGACGGCGGGCCGCGGCGGCGCCTCGCCGGTGAACCGGACAGCGACTTCCACCGGGCGGTGGGGGAGTCGGGCGTGGCCGAGTCGCCGTCGCCGTTCTTCGCCTCGTACAGCTTGCTGACGAACCTGTTCTACCAGCAGCTGCCGCTGTTGACCGTGTCCCCGCTACAGCGCTACTACATGTGCCACGCGATCGCGGAGACCGTCGACGACGTGCTGGGAGAGCCCTGGCAGGAGCGACTGCGCAGCCAGCGCTGGAACCTCACCGCCTTCGCCCACTGACGCCCGGCGTCCGCAGCGTCCGATCCACTGCGCCCGATCCACGGCCTCGGCCGAGGGTCGGGCGCCGTCGCCTGTGCCGGACGATGCACCGCCGTGCCGGACGATGCACCGCCGTGCCGGACGATGCACCGCCGTGCCGGACGACGCAGCGCCATGCCGGTCTCACCGCCGTGCCGGCCCTGCCCGCCGCCTGGCCGTGCCGGCCCTGCCCGCCGCGCGGCCATGCCGGTCGGGCCGGTCCCGTCGCCCATCGATTAGCGCGACCCGCACGCAGGCCCGGGAGGGCCCGACCCTGCCCACCATCCAGGAGCTCCGGATGCCAGGCGGCCGTACGGCCCCTCGCGGACCCGGGAGGGTCACCGAGGGGCGCGTTCCACCGTGAGCGATCCAGCTGCGTGAGCACGTCCCTGCCCCGCTGACTGGGCGCCTGCGTCCACACCGTGCCCCCTGCATCGGACAGGGTGCCGTAGCCGTAGCCGCAGCCGCAAACGAGCGCGGCGACGTCCGGGCGGCGAGCTCCGGAACCAGGGCCGGAACTCACCGTCCGGACGCCGCCGTGCTGGCGGGCCGGTACGGCCGCGGATCACTCCGGGCGCGGGTCCCAGCGGAATCGGCGGACAGCGATCAGGGTGCCCAGCACACCCCAGGCGAGCAGGATGCCGTGCTGCTTCCAGTGCAGGCCGTCGCCGGTGGTGAACGCCGACAACAGGGCGTCGTTGAACGGCTTCACGGGCAGCAACCCAGCCAGGGTGTTCAACGTGTCGGAGTGGATGGGGAAATAGCTTCCCGAGATGAAGACGAGCGGAAACTGCACGAACTGCACCACCGCGGGGGCCGCCTCGGAGTTGCTGACCAGAGAGGCGACCGCCGCACCCAGGGCGCAGTAGCAGACCGAACCCAGCAGCAGCGTGACACCGACCGAGGCCCAGTCGGCGGGCACCGGCGCGTCGTACAGCGCGCCCACACTCACTACCAGGACGACGTCGATGACGCTGACCATCAGGCAGTGTGCGAGGAGCCCGGCGAAGTAGATCCAGGCCGGCAGCGGGGTGGCGTGCAGTCGCTTGAGAACGCCGGTCTGCCGTCGGGCGGCGAGCGCGATGGCGAGCTGGCCGTAGCAGGCCCCGAGCACCGACACGGCGGCGATCGTCGCCGTGTAGTACTGCATGCCGGTACGGCCGTAGAAGAAGTCGCTGGCCTCCCCGCCACCGAAGACCGCACCGATGATGGCGATGAACGCGATCGGGAAGACGAACGTGAAGATCATGGCCTGTGGGTTGCGCCAGAACGACAGCTGCTCGTACCGAATCTGGTGGAGCAGCACGGCCAGGTCGCTGCGGCGGCGGCGGGACGGGCGGTCGGTGGTCTCGTCGGTGGGGCCGACGGCGACGGGATTCAACGTGGTCATGCTGCCCTCCGGTTCCTGCGGCGCTGCCGACGTGACGTGGGCGCGGCTTCGGGCCGGCCGGCGGCGTCGCCGGTCAGGCTCAGGTAGACGTCCTCGAGGGTGGGCTGCTCCACCGCCAGTCGGTGCAGCGACGTCCCGCGTGCCAGCGCCCAGCCGGTCAGCCGGTGCAACGCCTCGGTGGCGTCGTCCACCTCGAGGGTCACGTTCGTCTCGTCGATCTCGGTGGGGACGACGGGCAGCTCCTCCGGTGCCACGCCGTCGGGCCGGGCGAAGCGGATCCGGGTACGGGCGGTGTCTCGGCCGCCGATCGTCTCCGGGGTGCCCTGTGCCACCACGCGGCCCGCGTTGAGCACCACGATCTGGTCGGCGAGCGCCTGCGCCTCGTCCATGTAGTGGGTGGTCAGCACGACGGTGGTGCCGAGATCGCGCAGGCTGCGGACGACCTCCCAGGCGCCGCGGCGGGCGGTCGGGTCGAAACCCGTGGTGGGCTCGTCGAGGAAGAGCAGCTTCGGGTCGCCGATCACGCCGAGGGCGAGGTCCAGCCGGCGCTTCTGCCCGCCGGAGAGGTCCTTCACCTTGGCGTCGCGCTTCTCGGCGAGTCCGACGAGCTCGACCACCTCGTCCACGTCACGCGGGGCCGGGTAGTAGCCGGCGCTGCGGGCGACCGTCTCCCGCACACGCAGGTGCGGTTCCACCGCGATGTCCTGGAGCACCAGGCCGACCCGCTCCCGCAGCCAGCGTTGCTCGGCCCGGTCGCCCGGGTCACGGCCCAGCACCTCCACGCGGCCGGCGTCGCGGCTGCGGAAGCCCTCCAGGATCTCCAGTGTGGTGGTCTTGCCCGCGCCGTTCGGGCCGAGGAGGGCGACGATCTCCCCCTGCTCGACGGTGAAGCCGATGCCGGCCACGGCCTCGTGGTCTCGGTACCGCTTGCGCAGTCCGTCCACGACCAGGGCGCTCATCGGGGGTGCTCCGGTGCTGTCACGGTCTTTCCCTTTCGATTGGTTTTCCCGGACGCTAGGGCGTCCGGCGGCCGGAGAGCGGCGTCGCTTACCGACATCACCGCAGGCCGGGACAGATGTCACCGGCGGTCAGAGCCAGCCCTGCTCGTAGGCGATGCGGGCGGCGTCGAAACGGTTGCGCCCCTTGAGCTTGCGCATCGCCGAGGAGGAGAGGTTGCGGACCGTCCCGGCGGAGAGGAAGAGCTCCTTCGCGATCTCCTTCACCGAGGCGCCGCCGACGGTGAGGCTGAGGATCTCCCTCTCGCGGTGGGACAGGGCCTGCGCCCGCGCCCCGGGCGGCCCGATCAGGGCCGGGTCGATGGTGAGACAGCCGGCAGCCACCCCGCGGACCGCGCCGACCAGGTGGGACAGGCGCGCGTGTTTCGGGATCACGCTGAGAACGCCCGCCTCCACCGCGCGATCCACCAGGGCTCGCGTGGGCGAGGCGGCGATCAGCGCGACGCCGCAGGAGGGGAGTGCCTCGCGTACCTGACGGGCGAGTTGAAGGCAGTCCGTGCCGGCCATCCCCATGCTCAGGATCACGATGGAGGGACGCAGCTGCCGGACCGTGGCGACCACGTGCTGGCCACCGTTGACGAGACCGACGATCTCGAAGCCCGAAACCGTCCGCAGAGTCTCCGCGAACGCGTCCAGGACCAGAGCGTGGTCGTCGCAGACGACAATTCGAATGCTCATTGGGCCACCCCGCTGGTGAGAGGATTCGTCGGTGGCCGGCGTTGCGGAGGCCAATCCGACGTTGCCCAAAAGCATGGCGACGCGGCCGTGATCGGAACAGTGCACCGATCCCGAGGCAAACATGAAATTGCACAGCCGGCGAACCTGAAATTTTCATGCCGCGCCGACGTGTGTTTTTCACATCGGGTCGGTGACGTCGGCACTGGTGGGGCCGCCCCCGCGACGACACCATTTTCCCAACACAGGGCGAACATGATCCCTGCCCCACCTGAAACGAGGATCACCATGACGCACTCATCCGCACCCAACCGCGACTCCCGTGTGGCGGGCACCGCCAACGCCTTCGGCCCCGCCGGTGCGAACTCCGGCCTGCGGATCAGCCAGCACGATGCGTGGACGACGTCCGACACCCCGGCCACCACCTTCACCTGGATCTGCCTGGCGGACGCCGCCCACGACGAGCGGGCCGCCTGAGATGACCGGGGTCGCGGAGCCGTCGCTGGTGGGCTTCCGGCGGCACCTGCGCCCGGAGGTGATCGCCGGCGAGGCGACGTACCTCTTCTCGGAGCACGGTGTGACGGCCGTCCAGGCGGCCCGGATGGAACACCTCACCCCGCTGCTCGACGGCACCCGCGACGTGGCGACCGTGCTGCGGGAGGCCCCGGAGGAATGCGCGGGCCTGGTCCGTGACCTGGCCGACGCCGGGCTGCTCGTCGCCCGTACGCCCGGTGTCGGACAGCACGACCCGCGGGCCGTGGCGTACTGGGAGTCGGCCGGGCTGGACAGCGGTGCAGCGACCTCCGCCCTGACCGGTGCCGCCGTCCGGGTCCAGGCCGTGGGCGGGGTCGACGACACGGCGGTACGCGAGGCCTGCGCCACCGCCGGCCTCACCCTGATGACCGGCGAGGGTACCGCCGACCTCGACGTGGTGCTCTGCGCCGACTACCTCGACGCCGAGCTGGCCGCGGTGAACCGGCGGCAGCGCGAGACCGCCCGGCCCTGGCTGCTGGCTCGCCCGGTCGGCACCCAGCTCTGGATCGGCCCGGTGCTGCGACCGGGTCAGGCCTGCTGGCACTGCCTGGCGCACCGGCTCTGGTTGCACCGGCGGGCCGAGGCGTACGTGCAGCGCGTCCTCGGACGGAACGGACCGGTGCCCCGTCCCGTCGCCGCCGTGCCGCCGTCGGCCGCCGTCGCCGCCCAACTCGTCGCCCTCGAAGCGACGAAGTGGCTGGCCGGCCACCGCTACGCCGGTCAGCAGGCGGTGTGGACGGTGGACACCCTCACCCTGCAAGGGCGGCATCATGAGCTGCGGGCCCGCCCACAGTGCCCCTCCTGCGGCGACCCGCAGCTGGTCCGTGAGCGCACCCGCCGGCCGGTCACTCCGGTCAGCCGGCCCAAGGCGTCGACCGACGGCGGCGGCCACCGGGCGCTCTCACCGGAGCAGGTGTGGCAGCGGTACGAGCACCTCGTCAGCCCGGTCACCGGGCTGGTCCGGGAGATCCGCCGGGACACGCGCGGGCCGGAGTTCCTGCACTCCTACCGTGCGGGCGCCAACCTGGCCCTGGACGTGCGCGGCCTGGACGACCTGCGCCGCGGTCTCCGCAGCGAGCACGGCGGCAAGGGCGCCACCGCCGAGCAGGCTCGGGTGAGCGCGCTCTGTGAGGCGCTGGAGCGCCAGTCGGGCACCTTCCACGGCGACGAGTTGCGCATCCGGGCCCGCTTCTCCGAGCTGGGCGACGAGGCCGTCCACCCCAACTCGGTGCAGTTGTTCGACGATCGCCAGTACGCCGACCGTGCCGCCTGGAACGCCCGGCACTCGGCGTTCCAATACATCGGTCCGCGCTTCGACGAGCAGGCCGAGCTGGACTGGACGCCGGTGTGGTCGCTGACCGCCGGGCGGCAACGCCTGCTCCCCACCGCCCTGCTCTACTACGGCACCCCGGCGGAGGCCAGCCAGCGCTGCCTGCGGGCCGACTCGAACGGCAACGCCGCCGGAGCCAGCCTGGAGGACGCGATCTGCCAGGGCTTCTTCGAGCTGGTGGAGCGGGACGCGGTGGCGCTGTGGTGGTACAACCGCACCCGGCAGCCGGGGGTGGACCTCGACGCCTTCGCCGACGGGTGGATGGTCGAGCTGCGGCAGGTACACCGCCGGCTGCACCGGGAGGTATGGGCCCTGGACCTGACCGCCGACCTGGGCGTGCCGACGTTTGTGGCGCTGTCCCGGCGGACGGACAAGCCGGCGGAGGACATCGTCTTCGGCTTCGGTGCGCATCTCGACCCGGCGGTGGCGCTGCGCCGGGCACTGACGGAGGTCAACCAGCTGCTGCCCGCCGTGGTGGAGGTGGACGCAAAGGGGCGTGGGTACGCCTGCGACGACCCGGAGGCCCGCCGCTGGTGGGCCAGCGCGACCGTGGCCAACCAACCCTGGCTGAGGCCGAACGCCGAGGTGTCGGCCCGCACGCCCGCCGACTATGGCTACGTCCCGGGCACCGACCTGCGCGACGACATCCATACAGTGCAGAGAGCGGTGACGGCGCGCGGCCTGGAGCTGCTGGTGCTCGACCAGACGCGGCCGGACATCGGCCTGCCGGTGGTGAAGGTGCTCGTACCGGGACTGCGGCACTTCTGGGCCAGGTTCGCGCCGGGGCGCCTCTACGACCTGCCGGTCCAACTCGGGCGGATCGTGCGTGCCACCCGGTACGAGGACCTGAACCCGATCCCGATCTTTGTCTGATCCATCAGCGCGTCGCCGGAGTGAGGAGGGCCCACGTGAGCAGCCACATGTCGTGGCGGCAGCCCGGCCGGCAGGTCAGGACGGTCGCTCTCTGGTCGTTCCCCGAGGACGTGCTCGTGGAGACCGGCGCCCCGGACGGCAGCGTGCTGCTGCTGACCCGGTGGGGTGAGATCCGGGTGACCGATCCGGATCCGACGACGGTGGAGTCGCTGCGCCGGATGAGCTTCGGCCCGGTGTCCCTGGAGAACGTTCTCCGGGGTGTCGCGGACGACAGCGTCGAGGACCGGCGTCGCCGGCTCTCCGCGCTGCTGGACCGCCTTCAGCACGTGGTGGTCCGGTCGGTGGGCCTGGCCGACGGCCTCGGTCCGTGGCTCTCGGCTCTGCCGCTGACCCCGAGGGCGGTGTTCCGCTTGGCGCCGCCGCCCGCGGACGGCCTGGTGTGGCTCTCCCCGGCGGTCCAGACGCGCCGCGAGTCGGGTGGCCTGGTGCTGGAGGTGCCCGGCGGCGCATACCGGGTGGTCCTGCACCGCCCGGACGGCGGCCGGCTGGTCGACGCGTTGGCCGCGCCGAGCACCGTGGCGGCGCTGGCGGTGGCCGTCGGACTGCCGGCGGCGCTGGTCGGCGAGGCGGTGGCGCATCTGCTCGCGACGGGCGTGGCGGTCACTGGCACGCATGCCGAGCGCGCTGCGGCGACCAGTGTGGACACGCAGTCCGCGAGGCGGGCGCACGAGTGACGCCGCCCCCCCGCTCGGGTGACGCAGACCTTAACATCGAAGTCCGCCGTCATCGCGGATCCGCCGCGAGGGCCTGAACGCGTAGGCTCGCGCGGGAGGATCGGCGCTCGGGGGGCGTGCACATGGACCAGACACCGTCAGACGATTCAAACCGGATCAACGACGACGTGCGCACCGGTCCCACGGCGTCGCGACTTGCCCGGGTCGTGGTCGCCACCGTCGTCACCGGGCTCAGCCTGGTCGCGCTGCTCAACATCATCGAGACGGCGCAGGGGCCCCGCGCGGTCGTGCTCGCCCTGGTGGCGATGAGCGGCCTCCTGTCACTTCAGCTGTTCTTCCTGACCGATCGGGCCCGTCGGCTCCCCGGGTCGGCCCGTCTGGGGCTGCTCGTCGCCCAGTCGCTACTCGGTTTCCTACCGTTCCTCGTCTTCGGCCAGTCCTGGGTCGGGATGCCGGGCTTCGTCGCGGGCAGCTTCCTGCTGATGCTGGCGCCTCCCCGCTCCGTCGTGGCCTTCGCGGCGACGGTGTTCGGCACCCTTGTGATTCAGTCGGCGATGACCACAGAGGTCCTGCTCGTCGCGTACACGACGGTGTCCACGGTGCTGACCGGTCTTATCGTCTACGGGTTGTCCCAGATGTCCATCCTGGTCCGTGAGCTGCACGCGACCCGCACCGAACTGGCCCGGTTGGCGGTGATCCGGGAACGGCTCCGTTTCTCCCGTGACCTGCACGACCTGCTCGGCTACAGCCTCTCCGCGGTCACCCTCAAGAGCGAGTTGACCCGGCGCCTGATGGTCCGCAACCCGACCCGAGCGCTCGCCGAATTGGACGACATCCTGGGCATCTCACGACAGGCGCTGGCTGACGTACGGCAGCTCGCCAGCGGCTACCGCGACATGTCGCTGGGCGACGAGGCCCGCTCGGCGCGGTCGGTGCTGGCCGCCGCCGACATCCAGGTACGGATGGAGATCGATCATCCCGCGCTTCCGCAGGCGGTCAGCACCGTGCTCGCCACCGTGCTCCGCGAGGGGATCACCAATCTGCTGCGGCACAGCAGGGCGCGCAACTGCGAGGTGCTGGTCACCGAGCAGGGCGGGCGCGTGCTGCTCACCATCGCCAACGACGGCGCCGACCAGGGGCCCGGCCTACCGTCCGAGCACGGGGGCAGCGGGCTGCGCAACCTCTCCGACCGGGCCGGGGCGCTCGGCGGCCGCCTGGTCACCTGCTGCTCACCGGACGGCTGGTTCCGGCTCCGGGCGGAGCTGCCGGTCAGCCTGCCCGCCGCCCTGGAGGCGCCCGCCCAGCTCGCGTCCTGACCGGGCCGGGAGGCCGGGTCAGAGCCAGCCGGCGTCGCGGGCGATCCGGATCGCGTCGATCCGGTTTCGGGCGTTGAGCTTGGTCACCGCGGTGGTCAGGTAGTTGCGGACGGTGCCGGGGGACAGGAACAGCCGCGTGGCGATCTCGGTCGGCTCGGCGCCCTTCTCGGTGAGCCGGAGCACTTCGGCCTCGCGGGTGGTCAGCGGGCATTCGGCGCTGTCCCAGGCGGCGAGCGCCAGCTGCGGGTCGACCACCCGGCGGCCCGCCGCAACTCCCCGGATCGCGTCGGCCAGGATCTCCGGCGGGGCGTCCTTGAGGATGAAGCCGGCGACGTGCGCCGCCATCGCCCGGCGCAGGTTGCCTGGCCGGCCGAGGCTGGTCAGCATCAGGCAGCGGCAGCTCGGCAACTGCTCGCGCAGCAGACCTGCCGCGGTCAGCCCGTTGATTCCCGGCAGGTCGATGTCGAGCACCGCGACGTCCGGCCGTTGCGCCAGCGCCGCTGGCAGGATGTCGTCACCGGACGCCACCTCGGCGACGACGTCGATGTCGGGCTCCAGGGCGAGGAGTGCCAGGAGGGCGCCGCGGACCATGTTCATGTCCTCGGCGAGCAGAACCCTGATCGTCACCCGGCCAGCTTCGCATCAACGCGACGTCAGGGGACACTCGTCCTACCAGCACGACTCTCCGGCCGAACGTCGTCACGCGGCGACCCATCCGGATGTGCCATCCCGACTGAACGGAGGTTAATCGGCGGCGGCGCGGAGGGCGACGCGGTCGGGTTTGCCCGACACGGTCAGCGGCAGCGCGTCGAGGAACGAGAAGCCGGCCGGCACGTGCGCCGGGGAAAGACCGGCGGCGATGTGGTCGCGCAGCTGGGCAGCACCACACCGGACCCCTGGACGCAACTGCACCGCGGCGTGGGCGGTCTCGCCGTGGCGCGGGTCGCGTCGGTCGTACACGACGGCGTCGGCCACCGCCGGGTGGGCAAGGAGAACCCGCTCCACGGTGGACGGATGAATCTTCAAGCCGTTCGCCTTGATCACGCTGCCGATGCGTCCGACGAGGTGGAGGTAGCCGTAGCGGTCGAAGCGAGCCAGGTCGCCGGTGCGCATCCAACCGTCGTGCATCGTCTGCGCGGTCAAGGCCGGGTCGCCGAGGTAGCCGGCCATGGTGGTCGCCGCGCGTACCCAGACCTCACCGGTGACTCCGCGAGGCGTTGCGGTCCGGCCGTCGGCCTCGCGGATCTCCAGATCGACCCACGAGAAGGGTCGGCCGACGCTGGGCAGGAGCTCCGGCTCGGTGTGATCGAGCGGGGTGAGGGTACACATGCCGCCGGCCTCGGTGCTGCCGTACAGCTGGGTCAGCCGTTCGCCGAAGAGCTTCACCGCCTGGGCGACCCGGGTCGGAGCGGCGTAGGTACCGCTATAGAGCACCTGGCGGAGCGAGGGCAGCGCTCGCCGGGCGGCCTCCGGCCGGTCTACCAGTTGGTAGAGGTGCGGCACCGCCAGGTAGACGTCCGTTACCCGGTGCCGGACGATGGTGTCGACCACTTCGTCCAGGTCGAAGCCGTCGCGGAGCACCACCGCGCCCCCGCCGATCAGGACCGCGTCGACCATGGTCGCCGTGGCGTGGCTGACCGGAGTCACTGACAGCATGGTCACCGGCCAGTCCGGCGAGCCGTCCCCGGCGGACACCCGGATCCGGTTGTCGCGGGCGCCGAACGTTTGCTGCACCAGCTTCGGGTCACCGGAGCTGCCGCTCGTCAGGTCGACCACCGCGATGTCGTTCGGGTGCCAGGCGGCGGTCGGAAGGAGATTCGACCGGTGCTGGCGCAGCTCGTCGGCGGCCAGCACCGTCAGCGAGGGCGCCGCGGCGGCCAACTCCCGACCCCGCCCGGCGTTCGCCGCGTCGACCACGAGGGTGCGGGCGCCGGTGGCGTTCAGCACCCGCCGGCGGGCGACTGTCGAAAGATGTTCACCGTCGGCGCGGGCGTTCATCGAGCGCACGTGCGTGACGGTGGCGCCGAGCAGGTGCGCGGCGTACCGGGTGACCAGCATGGCCGGCACGTTCGGCTCGGTCAGCACGGCCACCGTCTCCCCGCGGGCCACACCGGCGCGGGTCAGTCCGATGGCGGTCGCCAGGATCGCTGCGGCGAGCTCGCCGCCGGTCGTCGCGCCCTCCGGCCGGTACAGGACGGGCCGTCCGGGTCGCCGTTGCAGGGCGTCCAGCAGCCGCCGTACGTAGTGCGCCTCGCCGGTCTCCACCGTGACCTCCCCGTCCGCAGCCTCCGCCCGCCGCCGAGCAGGGCGGGGACCCGGCCAGCCTCTGCCCGGACCGTTCGCCGGGCCAGCGCCACCACGATGTCCGTCACGGATGCCGGTACGGGTGTCACGAACCCGGCATGACCGGTGTCACCGGAGTGAGGTGCGAGCGTCATCCGTCGATGACGGCGGCCGGGGTGGCCGGGGACAGTGGCGGCGGCGCCTCGTTGCGTCGTGTCCGGCGAGGTCCGGAATCCGTGGCGGCGAGACCCGAGGCCCAGTCCCGCGACGGAAACGGAGTGCACCATGCAGACGACAACCCCCACCGACGGCACGGTCGTCAGGTTCCGCGACGACGCCCGGGCGGAGTTCCAAGCCGACCGGGTCGTCCTCACCAGCCCCGCCGGGGTGGTCGCGATGCGGCAGGTCGGCAGCGGGCTCGGCGCGGCGCTACGCCGGCTCGCCGACGGGCCGGTCGACCCCGCCGTCCTGCTCAGCGGGTTGACCGGGCGGGAGGCCGCCCAGCTGCGCGGGTTTCTCGACCGGGCGCCCCACCTGCTCGCCTGGGGCGTCGTCGCGGGTGGCCACGAAATGCTGCGGCTTGAGCGGACCTCGCCGGGAACGCAGTACGCGCCGGTCACCGTGGCGCCGGCCGTCCGGGTGCGGCTGTCCCGCTTCGCCTTCTGCCGCACTCGGGAAGGCGCGCTGGTGCTGGAGTCGCCGTTGGCCCGGCACCGGGTGCTCCTGGTGCACCCGGTGGCCCGACGCCTGGTGGCTGAGCTGGGCACCCCGCGTACCCCGACGGAGTTGGCCGGCGACGACCTCGACGTCGCGGCGGTCGGCACGCTCCTGGGTCATCTCGTCGGTGCGGGCCTGGTCGACGCGGCGGACAGCGCCGGCGGCTTCGAGTCCGAGGTGGATCTGACGCTGCGCCAGTGGTCCTTCCACGACCTGCTTTTCCACTCGCGCACCCGCCCCGGTCGCTACGACGACCCGATCGGCGGGATCTACCCGCACCGGGGGGAGATCCCGCCGCTGCCAGCCGTCAAGGAGCCGCCGGCGGGCCGCACAGTGGAGCTGTACCGGCCCGAGCTCGACGAGGTGCTGGCCCGGGACCCGGCGTTCACCGTGGCGCTGGAGGGCCGCCGGTCCATCCGCTCCTACGGCGAGGAGCCGCTCACCTTGCGCCAGCTCGGCGAGTTCCTCTACCGGGTGGGTCGGGTGCGGGTGCTGCGCGGTGCCGAGGGCGACCCGACCGGCAACGAGATCGTGGGGCGGCCCTATCCGACCGGCGGGTCGGCGTACGAGATCGAGCTGTACCTGACCGTGCGCCGCTGCGCGGGCCTGGACGCGGGGATCTGGTTCTACGACTCCGCGGCGCACCGGTTGGTGCTGGTCAACGACGAGCCGGCGGACCAGGCGGCGATGTTGGACATCGCCGCGGGAGCCACCGGCGGCGAGGCGGACGGTGACGTGCTGATCACCCTGACCTCCCGCTTCCAGCGGTTGTCCTGGAAGTACGCGGGCATCGCCTACGGGATGACGCTGCGGCACTGCGGGGTGGTCTACCAGACGATGTACCTGGTGGCGACGGCGATGGGGCTGGCGCCGTGCGGGCTGGGGATCGGCGACGCCGACCTGACCGCGCGGGTGCTGCGGCTTGACTGGCTGCGAGAGACGTCGGTGGGGGACTTCCTGCTCGGCAGCCGGCCGGCGGGTGAGCTGGGCACGTGGCGCACCGAGGACGGCTGGCAGCTGCTCAACGGTGCGGACTGGGCGCTGCGCGCCGGCGAGGAGCTGGGGCTGGGATGACCTGCCGAAGCTTCGTTCCACGGGCCGTCCGGGCCTGGTGTGCGCCTTCTCCGACAGGCACTCATCTCGACCCGGGCGGCCCTTTCGCGATTACGGCCGGCGCCGGTGTAATTGCCACCGTGATATGTGTCAGCAGGCGCTGACAAAGCATGGACACGGTCGTTGGGCGGGGCCAGAATTGATTTCACCGGAAGGGTTGAAGGAAAGCCCTTAAAACAGAAGGAGAAATGACATGAGCATCGACGAGACCACCGCGGCCCAGGACGACAAGACCTTCGACTCGTTCGAGATCGCCGACCTGGAGGTCCTCGAGGTCGCCCAGGGCGTGGCTCTGCCGGAGCTGGGCGCGTCGAGCGGCAGCATCGGCACCTCGTCCTCCTCCTCGACCTGCTCGTCCAGCACCTGCTGAACGACCGTCACGGTCGGACCGAGACCAGCCGGACCGGCGACGGGACACAGTGGATGAACGATGGCGAGAGCCAGCCGGCGTCGGGCGCATCGAGCGGCCACCCCGGGGCGCCATCGCCCTCGCCCACCCGCTCGTCCAGCACCTGCTGACGCGGCTGACGTCGGCTGTGCTCGTCCAAGTCGAAGTTGGACGAGTGCAGCCGACGTCGGTGCGCCTGGCCCTCGCTCACCCGCGCCGGGACACGTCCAGCGCGGTGGACCAGAGCGCGACGGCGGCCGGCAGGCCGACCACCGCGCGTACGGTTCCGTTACCCGTATCAAGACCGTACGCTGTCGCGCCGGCCGCGGCCACCAGGATCAGCAGTGCGCCGGTCCACCAGTAGCCGGGGACGTCGAAGATCCGGGCCAGTGGCAGGAAGTGCAAGCCGACGACCAGGCAGACGGCCACGACGATCAGCCCTGGTGAACCGGCCCGAAGCAGCCCGAAGACGGCGGCCAGGATCAACGCGGTCTGGGCCAGGTTGACCAGGTGGAACCACCGCATCGAATGCGGGTGGACGCGGCGGACCCGGGACGGACCGCGCGCCCGCAGCCGCCGGCCCGCCATCAGGAGAGCGCCGGCGCCGACCACGGCGGCCAGGTCGAGGGCGAGCCGGACGCCGGTGGGCACCGGTAGGCCGGTCACACCCACGATCAGCCAGAGCAACCCATAGATGACCATCGTGACGACGCCCATGGCGAGCGGGTCTCGGCGATTCACGGACTCGCCGCCCAATTGACGCGCGCCGGTGTCAGCTGACATGGGCAGACCTTAGCGTAGATCGCTCAAAAGGCGCAAACCACCCGCCGGGACGAGCCGTCAGCGAATTGCTGACAGTTGTCAGGAACATTGTTGTTCGCCCGCCGCGCGGGTCGAGAATCGAATTCCCAGTGAATTTCCTGCTCGTCGAGACAATTCCGGAAAGGTGCGTCGACATGACGACCGAGGCGTATGAGCCGGCCACCGACGTGATTGGTGTGCGGCTCCACACCAGAGGGCCCGTGACGCTTCCCTGGTTGGCACGATCCGTGGTGCCGGTGGCCCGCGCACTGCACGACGACGGCAACGCCGTCGTCCACCTCCACCGGGGCTGGCGGCACGGTCCCCACGTCGACATCGTCGCGTACGGCGGCGCCGGGGGCGCGGCGGACTGGGCCACCGTCGCCGCACAGCTGGACGCCGGCCCACTGGACCCGGCCCGTGCCCTCAGCGAGGAGGACTACCTCACGCAGGCCCGCGAGTTCGGACGGTTGGAGGCGGTGCCCCCGCCGTACCTGCCGATGGCCGAACATGGCGCGGTGCAACTGCTCCGCCGGGAGGACAGCGGCCCCCGGCAACCGGCGCTGCGCGCCCTGGCCGGCTGGGAGGTGGCGCAGAGCGTCCTGACCACGCCGCTGCTGGACACGGTGGACGAGCTGGCGCGGCGGCCCGAGCAGGGCACGGTACGCCTCGGCGAGGCCTTCGCGGCGCTCGCCGACTCGTACTTCCTGGGGCTGGCGCACGGCGTCTACTCGTTCCGGTCGCACGTCGAGGCCTTCCTGGCCTGGGTACGGCCCACCCGGGACGTACGCCCGGCATTCGCACAGCGGCTGGCGCGGGAGGCGACGGTGCTGCGCCCGGTAATCGAGCAACGGCTCGCCGGCACCCCCAGCGGCCCGGCGGCGGCCTGGCGGACGGCGTTCGCCTACTGCGCCGGCACCTTCGACGCGGCCGTGACCGACGGCACGCTCAGCCTCGACCTCCTGGACGAGATCACCGGCAGTGTGGACACCGCCGCGATGGGCCCGCCCAGCGCCCCCGACGTGGTGCCGACCGGCGACCAGCCGGACACCGAGTTCCACCGCAGGGTCGCCGCATCGGGCGCCTACGACCGGACCACCCAGTGGTTCGCCGCATACCGCGTGCTGATCAACCTCTTCTACCAGCAGCTTCCGCTGCTCACCGTGTCGCCGATGCAGCGCTACTACATGTGCTACGCGATCAGCGAGCTGGTCGACGAGGTGCTCGGTGAGAGCTGGCAGGACCGGCTAACCCGTGACCGGGTCCGGGTCGTCGCGACCGCGGGGAGGGCGGCATGACCCTCGCCCCCGCCGCCCCGGCGCCTCTCGCCCCGATCAGCACCACCTCGCCAGCGGAGCCCCTCTGGCAGTTGCGGATCAACCCGCTGCGCCGGGCCCGCCTCGCCGACCCGACGCTGCGGGCGCTCCTGGCCGACCTGACCGACGTGGACCGGGCGCTGTCCGACAGTGCCGCCCGCTGCGCCGACGATCTCTACCGGCTGATCGGTGCCAGCTCCGACGAGGCCGAACGCAAGCGCCTGGTGGAGGCCCGCCGCGCCATCTCCCGGGACCGGGAGCCCCGCACGGACCTCACGCATCTGCCCGCCGTGGCCGCCTGGGTCGCCGCCCGGCATCGCCGCGACGAGCTGCGGGCCCGGCTCATCGCCGAGCATCCGGCGGCGGCCGAGCGGGAACGGGGGACCCTCGCCGGGCTGTTGAGCGACGAGGACCTGCGCCGTTCGCTGGCTCTGCTCGCTCCCGAGGTGCACGAGGAGGCCGAGCGCTACCGGGCCGCCGTGGCCACCGGCCAACCGGTCGCCGCCCGAGGCCGCAAGTCCGAGCGCGGCCTGATCCAGTACGTCACCCGGGCCATGGTCCGGACCAGCCCGCTGGCCCGGTTCACCGCTGTCGGCATCGCGGTGCCCGGCCCCGAGGGGGTCGACCCGCGCAGCGTGCCGTTCACCGAGGCGCACTCGTTCCCCAGCCTGGACCGCGTCATGATCGCCTATGTGCTGGGCGGGCTGAACCCACCGGCGGGCGCGGCGCGGCTCGGTGCCTGGGTGGGGCTCTCGCCAACCTCCGCGGTGGAGCCGGAGCAGGGCGCGCTGTTCTTCCTGCGCCCCACCGAGGGCGGCTACCAGCGCCTCTCCGCACCGCTGCGGGGCCCGATCAAGCTGCTGATGGACGCGATCGCCATGGGCCCGCGTCCGGCCCGGGCGGTGGCCGGATACGTCGCCACGCACGCCGGCTGCCCACTGCCCGACGCCGAGCAGATCGTGCTGCGGGCGCTGGACAGCGGCATCCTGTGCACCTTCAACGAGGCCGAGAACGGCGACGCCGACCTGGCCGAACAGCTGGACCGGCCGGACACCCTGGCCGCCGACGCCCTCGCCGACGTGCGTGCCGGGTTGTCTCGGCTGGCCGACGGGCCGGTGATGGAGCGGGGCGCCGACCTGGCGACCCTGCGCGCCGACCTGGCCCGGGTCAGCGGGCTGGCGCAGCGGCCGGCCCAGGTGATGGTGGAGGAGGACTACCTCCTCCCGCCGGCCACCGTGGACACCGAGCCGGTGCGGGGCAACCTGGCCGACCTGGGCGCGGCGGTGGAGCTGCTGTCGGTCTTCGACTGGCTGCACGACGTGCGCATGATGACCACCCGGGCCTTCGTCCGGCGGTTCGGCGCCGGCGCCGGCGTCCCGCTCGCCGACCACGCCGACGAACTCGTCGAGGCGGTGTCCGCACAGGCTGTGGCGGCCGGGGAGTACGCCGCGACGCTCACCGACGACAGCCCGGTCGGCGACGACCCGCTGCTGCGCCTCTACGCGCTGCGCCGCCGGATCATGGCCTGGACCCGGGCGGAGATCACTCGAGCCGCCGAGGCGGGCGAGCCCGAGGTGCGGTGGTCCGCCGAGCAGGCGTACGAGCTCGTCGCCGAGCTGCCCGAGGAGTTCCGGCGTGACCCACTCAGCTACGGGGTGCTCGCGCAGTGGGCGGGGGACCGGCTGGTCGTCAACGACGGGCTGCCGGGGCACGGCATGCTCTACTCCCGCTTCCTCGACGGCGACCGGCGGCTCGGCGGGCGGGCGCTGCCGTACCTCGCCGACCGGCTCGCCGAGCGCTTCGGCTGGGACGGCGCACGGGTCGTGGAGGACCTGGGGCTGCACCGACTCAACGTCAACGCCCATCCCCGCGTGCTGCCGGACGGGTTGGGCCCGGACGACTGGTACGCGCTGCGTCTGGTGCACGATCCGGACACCGACACGCTCGCGGTCACCGATGCCGACGGGCAGCGGCTGCGGGTGCTGCCGCTGGGCACCGGGCACCCGGGGCTGTTCCCGCCGCCACTGTCGGTGGCGTCCTGCCTGGCGACCGGCGGCCGACTCAACAACTACCTGCTGGACCTCTGGCACGGCGGCAACCCGTGGGACCGAGCCCGTACCCGGATCGCCCCGCGGATCGCCGTCGGCGATGTGGTGCTGAGCCGCCGCCGCTGGTACGGCGGCGCCGAGCTGGACGGGGCGCTGGCCGCGCCGGAGGGCCCCGAGCGGTTGCTCGCGCTCACCGGCTGGCGCGGCCGGTACGGCGTACCGGAGGAGGTGGTGGTCAAGACCGCCTTCGACGACGAGGCGCCCCGGTCACTGCGCCCGGCCGACATCATGCCCCGCCGGCAGAAGCAGAAGCCGCAGTACGTCGACCTGACCTCCGCCCTCGGCACCCGGGTGCTGCCGCGGATGCTCGAGCGTCGGGCCGACGGGAAAGCCGTGGACTACCTGGAGGAGGCGCTTCCCGGGGTGGTCGACGGCACGCACGCCTACGAGTGGGTGGTCGAGATCGGCAGGCGCCCCGGCGGCCTGTTCCAGTACGGAGGGAAGAAGTCATGAGACTGCGCGCGCGACCGTACCTGCACTACGCGCCGACGCCCGACGGCGTCTACCTCGCCGGGGGCCGCGACCAGCTCGTCCTGCGGGGCTCAACGCTGCTGTTCCGGGTCGCCGACACCTGTGTGCCGCTGCTGGACGTCGGCACCACCGAGGACGAGATGGTGACCGCGCTGGGCGAGCGGGCCAGGCCGGTCGTCCGCCACCTGGTCGACCAGCTACGGGGGCACAACCTGCTCCTGGATTTCGCGGCGCACACCGTCGCCGAGCCGGACGAGGCCGAGCGGCAGCGGTGGGCCGGGCCACTGGCGTACCTGGAGGCGGTCTCCGCGGATCCGTACGCCGCCTTCGCGGCGGTGCGGGCAGCGCGGGTGGCGGTGGTGGGCCCCGTCGAGGTCACCGGGCCGGCGGTGCGGGGGCTGCTCCGGGCCGGGATCGGTGCGGCGGAGGCGCGGGATGCGGCCGGCGACCTCAGCGGATTCGACGCGGTGATCCGCTGCCTCGCCGCCGGCGAGGCGCCCGAGCCGGCCGCGGCGCCGGTGCTGCCGGTGCTGCTGGACGGCCGGGTGCTGGTGGCCGGACCGGTGGTGACCGACACCGCGACCGCCGCCAGGTGGCCGGCGTGGCGGGACCGGGTCCTGGACCAGGCTGCGGCGGAGTCCGTGCCGCCGCCCGCTCGTCCGGTCGCGGACGCGCTGGCCGGTGCGCTCGCCGCGCACCTGCTGTTCACGGTCATCGCCGGTCAGGACACCCGCCGGGACGCATACGTCGTGCATTCCGACGCGCTCACAGCTGACCGGGTGGTGCTCGGAGCGCCGCTGGCCGACGACGAGCGCTGGCACCTGCTGGACGACGCCCAACGCGTTCCGCTGCCCACGATCGACGACCTGACCCCGGCCGTCTCCGCCCTCACCAGCCGCTGGACCGGCCCGTACACCCGGGGTGACCGGGAATCGGAGCTGCCCCAGCTACCGCTGTCACAGCGCGAGCTGGCGTACCGCGACGGCCGGACCGGCTCGGTCTTCGCCGGTGGGCCCGACCTCCAGACCGCGTACGTCGCGGCGGCCATCGAGGGGATGCGGCGGGCGCCCGACGGCGGCGCGGCCGGATTGACCGAGGAGACCTGGCTGCTCGACGGCGCACTGCGGCTGCTCGCCGCGGAAGCCGAGCCGGCCCCCACGTTGGACCCGGCCGAGCTGGACCCGGAGACGCACCGGATCCGGCAGAGCCTGGCTGCCCAGCCGCACGTCGTCGACCTGCGCGCGGTACCCGGCCTGGACTGGCGGCTGGCCCGGGTGCGCACCCCGGACGGGGAGACGCTCGGCGTGGCATGGGGGCCGGACACGGACACCGCCGTCCGGGCCGCCGTGGGGGTGGCTGTCACCGCCGGACAGGTCGAGGCAGCTGGCGGCGAGCCGGCACCCGCCCTGCACACCGACGCCCTGCTGCTCGCCGATGACGGCGTGGTGCACGCGCTGCGCAAGCAGGTCACCGCGCTGGCCGCGGCGACCGGCCGCCGGTTCCGCGGCCGCGCCCGGCACGCCGATCCCGTCCTGGGTGAGCTTCCGTTCTGGTACGGCCCGGTCGAGGTTACCGGCGACATCGAGGAGCAGACCGATGGGCACTGACACCGACCGGCCCAACCTCGGGCCGGGGTTCGCCGCAGACGCCGCCGACGAGTGGCTCACCGCGCTGGCCCCCCTGCTCGCGGTCGACGCCACCGTGACGCTCGACCGCGGATTCGACCTGAACTGGCAGACCGGGCAGTGGCGCCGCAGCGCCGCCGACGGCCGCGAGCACCTGTCGGTGCGGGTGTACGACGACGAGGTGCAGATTGGCCCGCGCTGGGTACCGGGCACCGACGCCGGCTGCCCGGTCTGCGCCGAGTCCCGCGAGCGTTCGGTGCTGGAGCACCCGTTGCAGGCCCGCCTGGACCTCAACCGCTGGCGGACCGGCACCGGCGACCCACTGCTGCCGGACCTGCTGGCGGCGGCTGCCCGGAACCTGGCGGACGTGCCGCTGGCTCCTGGCGAGCTCGCTGTGGTCGGCCCGGCCGGCGTGCGGCGGCACCGGATCCCGCGGCACTTCTACTGCTCGTCCTGCGCACCGCGCTTCCACCCGGACCTGGACTGGCGACCGGAGTTGCTGACCCTGCGCAGCCACCCGGCCGCACCGGGCGACCCCACCCGGGCCGCGGACGGTGCCCGCCTGGTCGTTCCGGGGGCGCTGCGGGACCGGGTCGTCGACGAGCGCTTCGGCCCGGTCCAGAAGATCATTCTGGAGTCGGCCGCGCCCTTTGCCATGAGCATGTCGATCATGCCGGACGCGCCGGCGTGGGGACACGGCCGGGCGATGAACTTCCGGGAGGCCGAACCGGTCGGCCTCATCGAGCTCTACGAGCGCCTCGGCGGCTTCCCGTTCGACGCGCCAGTGCTCCAGGGGCTGACCTACCGTCAGGTCGCCGACCACGCCCTCGACCCGGCCACCCTCGGCGGGCACACCGACGAGCAGCTCGCCCACCCCACCGCCCGGGTGCTCCCGGTACACCCGGACAGCCCGATGGACTGGGTGTGGGGCCACGACCTCAGCACCGGGCGGCCGGTGCTGGTACCCGCCGAGATCGGCTTCTACCAGTACGAGTACCGGTACAAGTTGAACCGCCGGGCCGCCCGCGCCGCGCGCCGGGCCAACCCGCGGGAGAACCGCAAGCACTTCTACGACTCCTCCAGCGGCTGTGCCGCCGGCTCCTGCCTGGAGGAGGCGGCCCTGCACTCGCTGCTCGAGCTCGCCGAGCGGGACGCCTTCCTGATCGCCTGGCACCGGGCCACCCCGCTGCCGGTGATCCCCACCTCGACGATCACCGACCCGGACAGCAAGGCCCTCATCGACCTCATCCACGCTCGCGGCTTCGACGTCCACATCCTCGTCGCCACCCAGGACGTGGCCCTGCCGATCGTGTGGACCCTCGCCGTCAACCGGACCGGCGGATTTCCGGCCACCTTCCACTCCGGAGGGTCCGGCGCCAACCCGGCCACCGCCATCAGGGGCGCCCTACGGGAGGTCGCCCAGCTCGTCACCGACCCGCAGGACCCGGACACCTCCGACATCGAGCCGATGCTGGCCGACCCGTGGAACATGGAGGAACTGGTCCACCACCCCCGCTACTACATGCATCCGGCCACACTGGCCCGTGCCACCGCCGTGCTGGGCGGCCCGGAGACCACGATCGCCGAGGCGTTCGGCGACTGGCCCGGCCAGCTCGAGCGGGCCGCCGCTGGTGACGTTCGGGGCGCCCTGGACCACGTCCGGGAACTCTACGCAGCAGCCGGCATGGACCGGATGGTGCTGGTCGACCAGAGCACCCGGGAGCACCGGGACGTCGGCATCTCGGTGGTCAAGATGGTCGTACCCGGCATCCTGCCGATGTGTTTCGGCCACGCCCAGCAGCGGCTGCTGGGCCAGCCCCGGCTCGCCGCCGCGCTCGCCGGCACCGCCCAGGCCGGACGACCGCTGCCCTACGACCCCCACCCGTTCCCGTGAGCGCCGGGATGCGGGTTCCCGCCCCGTACACCGACCACACCATCGGCCGGGAGTCGCTCTGGTACGCGTACGCCGCCGGGGCCGACGAGACCGTGATCCCACCCTGGCTGTCCGAGCCGGTGCCTCCGATGGAGACGCACGTCCACCCGCCCACCCCGGCCGCCGCCGTCGGAGGCACCCGCCGGCCACTGCCGTACGGGACGGCGGAGCTGCTGGGGCGGACCGCGTACCCGCACGGGCAGGTGGCG
Source organism: Micromonospora musae (assembly GCF_003626635.1). Taxonomy (GTDB): domain Bacteria; phylum Actinomycetota; class Actinomycetes; order Mycobacteriales; family Micromonosporaceae; genus Micromonospora; species Micromonospora musae. The sequence goes on from NZ_RAZT01000004.1 coordinate 121,435, forward strand.
GGGGAGGTGGCTGACCCGCTCGGGCACGCCCTGGTCGCCGCGTACGGGCCGCAGTGGTACGACCCGGACAACGTCTACAACCCCCACCGCGGCTACGCCTCGCCGCGCTGCCTGTACCCGGTGCAGGTCTTCGCCGACGACGGAGAGCACTGGACGCTGCTGGATCCCGACCGGCACGCGCTGACCACCCTGTCGGTACCCGGGCATCCGCCCCGGGCCCGGCAGCTCGCGCTGACCGGTCGCTACACCCGCATCCCGCGCGGCTACCGCTGGTTCCGCGGCTCACTGGTCGCCATCGAGACCGGCTACGCGCTGCGCGCCCTCGCCATCGGCCTGCACCACTTCCGGGTGCCAGCGTGGGTGCGGCTGCCCGACGCCGGGGCCGGCGCGGTCCTCGCCGAGGTGGGGCTCGACCCCGCCTGGGAGTGGTCGCTGCCGGTCACCGTCGGGTTGGGTGCGCCCCCTCTGGTGCCCGGCCCGACGCCCGCCGACCCGCCCGCCGAGTCACCCGATCCGGTCCTCGCCGAGGTGGCGGCGGTGAACCGGGCGCAGGCGTTCACTGACCCACCCACCCGGCTCGGCTCCGGTGTGCCGGCGGACGCGGCTGCCGCACCGACTGCGCCGGACTGGGCGGAGCTGACCTGGCGTCGGAACTCGGGACGGATGCCGGCGGGCCGGCCCGGCTTCGACTCCCGCCGTCGGCGGCTGCCGGCGGCGGTCGTGCACGACATCACACGCTGGCTGGCTGTACCGGCACCCGGGCCCACCCTGGCCGCCGTCCGCGACCGGATCACCGTCTCGGTCGCCCTGCGCGACATCGACGGGTACGCCGACGGCGTGCACCGGGTCGGGCCGGACGGCGAACTCGTCCTGCACCGAGCCGACCGGGAGATCACCACGAAGCTGGAGGCGACGTACGGCTACCCGCTCACCCCGACCGACGGCTGCGGCGTCCGGCACGCCTCCATGGTGTGGTTCCTGTCGGTCCGCCCCCGGGAGCTGCACGCCGCCTACGGGCCGACCGCCTGGACGGCCACCCAGTACGCCGTCGGCTGGGCCGCGCACGGCCTCTCCCTCGCGGCCAGCGCGGCCGACCTGTACGCCCGGCCGGTCCGGGCGTTCGTGGAGAACGCGACACGGAACCTGCTCGGTCTGGCCGGCGACGAGATGATCGCGCTCGCCGTGGTGGTGGGCACCCCGCGGCACGCCAGCGGCGGGCTGCTCGACATCAGGTTGTGAGGAGAGGTGCCGTGAGCGCGAGCAGTTACCCAGGTTCGCGAGCCCCGCAATCGAGAACAAAGGAGATGCCGTGACCCAGACCGTGCTCCGCCCCGACCACGCCGCGACCCGGCCCACCGAGTGGAGTTCGTGGCACCTGCACCTCGCCTCCGACGCCCGCTCGGTGCAGGACCGGGTGATCCAGGAGGTGATCCGGCCGGTGGCCGCCGAACTCGACGGTCGGCCCTGGTTCTTCATGCGTTTCTGGCAGGCCGGCACTCACCTGCGGTTCCGGGTCGGCGACCTGGGCTCCGAGGCGTACCACCGGGTGGAGGAGGCGTTGCGCGACCGGCTGGCCGAGGCTGGCCGGCTGGCCGACGACGAGGAACCCCTCGACGAGGCCGGCTACCGGGCCGGCGCGGTGACCTTCGCCGCCACCGAACGCGGTGCCGACCGGCAGGTGCTCGACCTGCTGCCGCCGGGCGTGCATCGAGCCGTTTACGAGCCGGAGCACCTGCGCTACGGCGGTCGGTCGCTGATGCCCGCCACCGAGCGGCTGTTCCAGCTGTCCAGCGAGCTCGTCGTCGCCATGCTGCCCAACCGGCCCTCCGAGGGGCTGCGCACCGGGCTGGGACTGCGAGGCACCATCGCCGCCGCGGCCGCCCTCGGCGGCCCCGAGCGGCAGGCCGAGTTCTACCGCCGCAGCATGGACGCCTGGCGGGTCTGGGCCGGCCACTCCGGCACCACGCCTGAGCAGCTGGTCGCCCTCTGCGCCGTCGACGCCACCGGCCCGGTCCCCGACCCGGACGCACATGGCCCGTTCCGCCCTTGGCACGCCGCGATCGCGGAGCTGGCCGAGCAGATCGCCGCCAGCGGCGACACGCCGCCGGCCCAAATCCTCTTCTCCCACGTCCACATGCTGCACAACCGACTCGGCCGCAGCCTCTTTGAGGAGCTGCGCACCTACGCCTGGCTCGCTGCGGCGTACCCGGACGGAAACCCGTCATGAGTAGCCCGCGGGTGGCGGTCGTCGGCGCCGGCATCGGCGGGCTAGCCCTGGCCGCGGCCCTCGACGCGGCCGGCATGGCCTACGAGGTGTTCGAGCGGGCCGACCGGCTCACCGAGGTCGGCGCCGGCGTCCAGCTCTCCCCGAACGCGGTCCGGCCCCTGCACCGGCTCGGCCTGCGGCCCACGCTGGACTCCCGGGCAGTCCGACTCGCCGCGGCGCAGATCCACGGCTGGTCTGGCCGTCCGGTGGCCCGCACCGAACTCGGCGCAGCCTGTGAGGTGCGCTTCGGCGCGCCGTACCTGGGGATGCACCGGGCCGACCTGCGCGACGCCCTGCACGCGCGGGTGGACCCCACCCGGCTGCATCTGGGCCGGCCGTTGACCAGGGTGGATCGTGACGGCGAGGAGGTGGTGCTCACCTTCGCCGACGGCCGCACCCATCGGGCCGACGTGGTGGTCGGCGCGGACGGGCTGCGGTCGGCGGTCCGCGCGGCGCTCGTCCCGGACACGCCGGTCTTCTCCGGCCTCGGCGTGTTCCGTGGGCTGGTGCCGATGGACCGGCTGCCGGCGGGCGCCCGTGCGCCGGTGGCCCGGATGTGGCTCGGTCCGGGCAGGCACTTCGTCTGCTACCCGGTCAGCGGCGGCCGGGCACTCGGCTTCGCCGCCATCGCACCCCTGCGCCAGCCGCCCGTGGAATCGTGGTCCGCCACGGTGGATCCGGCCGAACTGGTCGCCGCCTTCGACGGCTGGCACGCCCCGGTCGCCGCCGTCGCGCAAGCCGCCCGCGAGGTCCGCTACTGGGCGCTGTGGGACCGGGAACCGTTGACCGCCTTGTCGGTCGGGCGGGTCACCCTGCTCGGCGACGCCGCCCACCCGATGCTGCCCTTCCTTGCTCAGGGCGCCAACCAGGCCGTCGAGGACGCCGTCGAGCTGGCCTCCTGCCTCACCGGCGCCTCCCGCGCCGACGCCCCTGACCGGCTGCTGCGCTACCAGCGGCAGCGCATGCCCCGGACCACCGCCGTGCAGAGCGCCTCTCGCGCGCAGGCTCGGCACATGCACCTCGCCGACGGCCCCGAACAGGCCGCCCGAGACGTGGCGCTGCGCCAGGCCGCCGACCTGGACGCCCGTGCCTGGCTGTACGGGTACGAGCCGGGCGGGGTGGCGGCGTGACACGGGTCGCGATCGTGGGCGGCGGAGTGGCCGGCCTGGCCGTCGCCGCGCTGCTGCGCCAGCACGGGGTGCCGTACCGCATCTACGAACAGGCGACCCGGTTCACCGCCGTCGGCGCCGGCATCCAGCTCTCCCCGAACGGGGTGCGGATCCTGCGCCGGCTCGGTGTGGGCCCGACGCTGCGCGAGCACGGCGTCGCCGCCGAATCGATCGACATCCGACGCTGGGACGACGGCCGGCTCCTCTGCGCCCTCCCACACGGCGACGCGTGCGTGACCGCCTACGGCGCCCCGTACGTGCTTATCCACCGTGCCGACCTGCAGCGCGGCCTGGTCGGGCTCCTGCCGGCTGCCGACCTCGGGCTCGGCCGGCGCGTCGTCCGCGTCAGCGAGGACGACGAGCAGGCCACGCTGCACCTCGCCGACGGCACCAGTGACACCGCCGACCTGGTCATCGGCGCCGACGGTGTGCACTCCGTGGTGCGTCCCGCGCTGATCGACGACACCCCGCGCTACTCCGGCTACGCCGTCTGGCGCGGCCTGCTCCCGGTGGACGAGGTGCCCGCGCTGGGTCGCGTACCCCGGGTGCTCTTCTGGTTCGGGCCCGACGCCCACGTCACGTACTACCCGATCGCCGCCCGACAAGCGGTGCACGTCAGCGCGGTCTGCGCGCAGAGCGCGGAGACCGGCGACCCTGCCGTCGAGGAGCTGACCGCCGCACTGGACGGCTGGCATCCCGAGGTGCTCCGGGTCATCGGCGCGGCCCGTGGGGTCAGCCGCTGGGGACTGTACGACCGGGAGATCGCCGGGCCCTGGCACAGCCGTCGGCTGGTGCTGCTCGGCGACGCCGCCCACCCGACCCTGCCGTACCTGTCGCAGGGCGCCAACCAGGCGCTGGAGGACGCCCTGCTCGTCGCCGACCTACTCGCCGCGGACCCGGCCACCGCCCTCTATCGGTACGAGCGGGCGCGCCGCCCCCGGGTGGCGGAGGTGCACCGGCAGGCCCGGCGTCGGGCCGCCCTCTTCCACCTGCCCGACGGGCCAGCGCAGCGCGCCCGCGACGAGGAACTGGCCCGGCAGGTCGACCTGAGCCACCTCCGGTGGCTCTACGGCCACGACCCCGACGCGGAGCTGGCGCACGGCGCGTCGACCGGCGGGAGCGGATAGATCGACCCACGAACCTGTGCGGAAAGCGGCGCTGACTTCGGCGCCCACACGGATCGGCAGGCCCGGGCAATCGAGGGCCAGCGCCCTGGCCGCGATGCCGCCAAGCACCGAGGCCTGGCGGCCCGACCCGGGCGAGCCCTGGCGTTCAGAGCCGGGTAGCCCTTGTCCGCGAACGTCATCACCTCGGCGCTGCTCAGCGCGTCGACGATGCCGTGAACGCGGGCGGCGCTCAGGTCATGAATGGCACCGGGCAGCGCCGCCGATGCCCAGACCAGGCGACCCGCAGCGTCCCCGATGACCTGCACGTTCACACCGTGCCGCTTGTGTTTGCCCACGTAGTAGGGCCCCTGGTCGGCGACCGGGTCGATCGGGATCAGCGTGCCGTCGAGGATCGTGTATGCCAGCTTGCGGATGCGGTCCATCGTGGCAGCCAGATCGTCGGCCGCTGCGGCGAGCAGGTCGACAGCTTCGTGGACGTAGCGCCAGACGGTGGTGACGCCAATGCCGAACCCAGCTGCGAGGCGGGTGTAGGTATCGCCGTTGCGCAGGTGGGCGAGGGTGAGCAGGGCTTGCCGACCGGGGTCCAGACGCCGCCACCGGGATCGGCGCTGCCGACGGTGGCCGCGGATGCGCTCGGCGAGGTGGCTCAGGGTTCGACTGGACAGCGGAATCGTGGCGGGGTAAGACAGCACGGCGAGGCTCCCGGTCGGGGCATCGGATCTTGGTCGACTGCTGTCTTACCTGGAGCCTCGCCCTCATCGATCTCCGGGTTAGCCGCACCCGCCGTGACCAGCACGATCACGATGAAAAGGGCTCATTGGGCAGCGCTGAGCAAGGAAACCAAGCCGCGCCCGCTGCGGTATGGAACTCGCTGAACCCGATCAACGTCAAAGCTGATACAGCTTCAACCTACGCGGACGTCGACGTGTCCGACTACACCTCTTCGAGCGACAGTCGGGCGGGCTGGTTCGACTGCAGCGCGGGCGCGGACGACATCAAACTGAACACACACTGGATGGACGGCTACAACGACTCGCAGAAGCACGCGGTCGTGACCCACGAGTTCGGGCACTCTCTCAAGCTCGCCCACGGGCCGGAGATCGCGGTGATGGACACGTGCCCGGCCTGTTACAACCCGAACATGAACAACAACCTGCAATCGTGGGACATCAACTCGTATCCCAACGTATGGGGGTACTGAGCATGAACCGCCGCCTTGTTCGACCGCTGGTCGCAGGCGCCGCCGCCGTCGCGGTGGCCTCCGGCGGATGGTTGGCCTACGACTCGCTGCGGGCGGGTGACATGCACACGGTGCACTCGTCCTACGCGTTCGATGTCACCGACGAGACGAAGGTCGCCGGGTTTGCCGACTACGTCGTCGTCGCGACGGTAAACCGCGTCGCGGAGGTGCAGGAGCGCGACGGCGCGCCCTACACCGTCTTCGACGTGACGGTGGACAAGACCCTCAAGGGCGAGCCGGTCAAGACGCTGCGCGTAGTCCAGCTGGGTGGAACCCTTGGCAAGGACACCTGGCAGGTGGAGGGCGAGTCTCTGCTACGGCCCGGCACGACCTACGTGCTCGCGGCGAAGACGGAGCAGGGGCGTGGGACGCATCAGCTGGTGGGCGGGGCGGATTTCCCGGTCGTTGACCGGTCCGCGACGCGTGCTGGCGGTGGCCCAGTGGTCGAGTGGCAGGACAGCGTCGCCCGCCAACGATGGCCCGAGGAACTCCCGAAGAGCTCCTGACCGCCGTCCTTCGACCGAACACCCCTGGCCTGTCGCCCCGATCCCGGGCGACAGGCCAGGGGTGTTGTGAGGTAACCGGGCCGCGGGCACTCCTCGACGAGCTGCTCGTTCTTCGTCGCCGTCGACCATTGATCGCGGCTGAGGGTCCCCACCTCATATGGAGGTAAGGACCCTCAGCGCGGCTCGAAAGGAGTGAAGCCATGCCGGCCGTCGTTGATGCTGTCATTCCCAGCGACAACGGACTGTTCCTGGTCCGAGACGTCAATGCCGAAAGCTTCGAAGCTCGACTGGCGGCCTTTCAGGCATCCCGCATCATCGTCGGCGGCGACAAGAGCCTGGTCGACAGCCGACGACGACGGCGCCGCAGGTGACGCGACTGGCTCGGTGACTGTTGTGGGCGGACTCTTCGACTGGCTCAGCTGCTGATCGGTGAACAGATGGCTATGGACAAGACCCTGCTGTTGGGGGCCACAGATCCTGATTGGGATCCACGGATGAGCGAGGTCGTGGCGGACCTCGAGGTGGTGTTCGGTTTCAAGCTTCCCCGGAGCCGGCGGGAAAGGAGATGTTCCTCGGGGGCGACGATCGGAGTCACGCGTGGTTGACGCTGGAGGGGGAGGATTGGGAGCCGTTCCGCAGCCATCCCTGCAACCTCGACGTCGCGACCGGTGAGCCGGAGTTGCTGTACGTGACCTCTTTGTTCGAGCGGTCGGCCGGCTTCGCCCGGTATCGCGTGCTGGACGACGCCTGCGTCCGGTCGACGCACTTTCCATGCGAGGAGTGGTGACTCGACCAGGCGGCCGCTGGCGCGCGCCACCACCGACGGCGTCGCCGTCTGCGTCTACCCTTACCGGGTGAGCCTTCCACCCGACCGGTACGCCTCAGCCGGCGAACCGGGGCCCGACCAAGCGCCCCGGCCGGCACCGACACCGGAGGCTCTGGAACTGCCCGACGACGTGAAGGATCTGGAAGGCTGGATCGTCGCCGTGCTGCGGGCCGCACCCGTCGACCAGATCTTCAGCGCGTCCGCCCGTGCTGAACGGCTGGCCACAGAGCGCTTCGGAGCGAAGGCGACGGTGGCAGCCCTGCGACGGGTGCTGCCGATGGAGTTGGCTGCCCGCTTACCCCCGCCGTGACCGGCTCCCGGCCGATCAAAGACGGCAGTCCGGCGAGGCTCACCGCTCTTGCCGCAGATAACAGGGCCGCGCCATGTAGCCGCCAGAGGACGTCACCGTAGGCGACCCGTGCTGGTGTTGGGCGTGACCAGGGTCATGAGTGTCGTCCCGGGTCAGGGCCCCGGCAAAGTCGCGTGACGGGGTCTGGCTTGTGGAAGTTGGAGGGGAAGCGCCGCTGTTGGTGGCAGCAAGACGGGCATGACCCGACCGGAAGATCATCAAAGGCAACCAGCCCCACCTGCACCGCCAACTCACCGGCCTGCCCTGGCGGACAGTCCCGGACGCCACCCGCGACTGCGACCGCGGGCACGGCCGCCGCGAGATCCGCAGCCTGAGGATCCTGACGACCTCCACCGGCATCGACTTCCCGCACGCCGCCCAAGCCATTCAGATCCGCCGCCGTAGACGCCGCCTGGACCAGCCGAAACGCTTCACCACCGAGACCGTCCACGCCATCGCCGACCTCCGCGTCGACCAGGCGAGACCGGCACAACTGGCGGAGCGGATCCGCGGCCACTGGTAAAGACAAGATCCACTGGGTCCCCGACGTCACGTACGACGAAGACCGCAGCCAGAGCCGCACCGGCACCGGCCCCGAAGTCATGGCCCGCCCTACGCAACGCCGCCATCGGCGCCCTACGCCTGACCGGGGTCACCAACATCGCCGCCGCCAACCGACAGCACGCCCGTGACAGCACCCGCCCACTGGCACTACTCGGCATTACCTGACGAATTTGCCGGGGCCCTGGCGTCTCGCGGCCCATCGGGGCGCTCGGCCATGCACCTTGTCGCCGACGAAGTTGTCCCGGAGGCGGCGGGCCTGCCATCGCTCGACGGCGTCAGCTCGAGGTCGGGCTGAGCGTCCCGCGAGGCGAGTCGTGGGATGCTCTTGCGCCCGAGCAGCGAAGAGGGAGATCATCACGCATGCTCGACCCCTCGCCGGAGGACAACACAACTTCACCGACAGTTTCCACGCCGCACTTCGTTGGTCGTGATCGGGAGATGGCGGCGCTCCGGGACGCCTTGGCCCGGCCGCCGGCGATCGTGCTGGTGGAGGGCGAGGCAGGGATCGGGAAGAGTCGACTGCTGCGAGAGTGGTTGGCCGCGCCGGACCAGCGCACCGCCCTGGTCTCGGTGTGCCCCCCGCTTCGCGAGTCGCTCACGTTGGGGCCGGTCGTCGACGCGTTCCGGGGGATCGACGGGCCGGTGTCGCGGTTGCCGCTCACCGACCTCGCGGGTGCGTTACGGCCGCTGTTCCCTGAGTGGTCCGCTGACCTGCCGCCCGCACTTCAGCCTTTGGACGACGCGAAGGCGGCGCGGCATCGCCTGTTCCGCGCCTTGGACGAGCTGCTCCGGGCGCTGCGTGTCGACGTTCTCGTGCTCGAGGACGCGCACTGGGCCGACGAGGTGACTCTGGAGTTCCTGCTCTTCGTCACCTCCCGGCAGCAGTCGGACGGGCCGAGCCTCGTGATCTCCTATCGGCCGGAGGAGGTGGACGTCGGATCGCTGTTGCTGCGGCTGACGTCCCGGTTGCCTGCCGGCGTGACCCAGCTGAGGATCGCCCTGGCGCCGATGGGACCCCCCGACACGGCGGCGCTGATCTCCTCGATGCTGGACGGCAACCCGATATCGCAGGAGTTCACGACGTTCATGCACGAGCGGACCGGCGGTGTTCCGCTGGCGCTGGAGGAGTCGGTTCGCCTCATGTGCGACCGCGCCGACCTCGTCTTCCGCGACGGGCAGTGGGTGCGGCTGAAGCTGCGTGAGCTGCAGGTGCCGCCGACGGTGCGTGACTCCACCCGGGAGCGGGTGGGACGTCTGTCGCCGGGGGCGCAGCAGGTGTTGCGAGCCGCGGCCACGTTGGCCGAGCGCGCGTCGGTGGCCACGATCGCGGTGACCGCCGGTCTGTCACCAGCTGCGTGTCGCGGCGCTATCGCGGAGGCGGCCGATGCCGGCGTCCTGGACGGGGACGACCGCGGCCAGTGGCGGTTCCGGCATGTGCTGGCCGCCACGGCCGTCTACGAAGCGATCCCGTTGACCGACCGCAGGCACTTGCACCTACTGGCCGGCCGGGCGTTGGAGGAGATCCATCCGCCGCGGGTGGCCCGTCTTGCCCGTCACTTCCGTGAGGCGGGTGAGACGCGGTCCTGGGCGCGGTACGCCGAGCAGGGCGCCGAGCTGGCCATGGCCTCGGGTGACCACACGAAGGCGGTCGACCTGCTGGTCGATCTGTTGTCGTCGTCCGAGCTGCCGCCGGGGGATCGGGCCCGGGTCGCGCGCATCGCCGGGGTGGCCGCACTGGGCCGGCGTGAACCGGTCGACGAGGTCTACCACCGGGTGATCCGTACCCTGCGCTCGGTGCTGGAGACCCCCGGTCTCTCGGCCCGCCAGCAGGCCGAGATCCGCAACCCCCTGGGTCGGCTGTTGATCACCGGGGGCGAGGCGCAGGCCGCCCTCGGCGAGCTCGAACAGGCGGTGGCCAACCTCGACCATGACCCGGTCGAGGCGGCTCGGGCCATGACCTATCTCGGCTGGGCCTATGCGGGGCCGTGGCCGGCGTCGACTCATCGGCGTTGGCTGGATCGCGCCGCCGAGCTCACCGCCGGATTCGACTCTCCCGCCGAGCGGTTGAACCTGGCCGGCAACCGAGCCGCCGCGCTGCTCATGCTCGGCGAGGAGGAGGCCTGGGACGTCGTCGCCGACCTGCCTGTCGACGGCGCGACCTCGGCGGAGCGGCTCGACGTGGCCCGCATCCACGCGAACGTCGGGACCGGGGCACTGATCTGGGGTCGGTACGCCGACGCGGAGGAGCACCTCGCCGTGGCCATGCGCCTCGCCGAGGCCGAGCAGGCGTCCCGGTTGCAGTACAACGTCCGGCTCGAACAGGCCAACCTGGCGTGGCTCACCGGCCGGTGGGAGGGCCTCGCGGAGCGGAGCGCGGCACTCGCCGACGCCGACCGAGACCGTCCGGCGCACTACCTGGGCAGCATTCGGCTCGCGGCCCGGCTGGCCGCCGCAGCCGGACGGCGGCGCGCCGCGGAGGAGCAGTTCCGGCTGGTCCTCGAGGAGTCCGCCCGGCTCGGCGCGGTCGACGACACGATGGAGGCCGCCGCCGCGCTGGCCCGACTGTGGCTGACGGACGGAAACAGCGGACGGGCGCTGCAGATCACGGACGAGCCGATGGAGACGGTTCGGAGCAAAGGCATCTGGGTCTGGGCGACGGACCTCGTCCCCGCCCGGATCGAGGCGCACCTCGCCGCGGGCGACCTCAAGTCCGCGACCCGCCTGGGCGACCAGTTCGCCAGGGGACTGCGTGACCGTACGGCGCCCGCGCCGCGCGCCGCGCTCACCGTGTGTCGTGCCCTGCTGCTCGCCGCGGCCGGAGACCACGCCCGGGCGGCGACGGCGTACGACCGGGCGGCGTGCGCCTGGGGCGCGCTGCCGCGTCCCTACGACGCGATGCTCGCCCGCGAGCGTCAAGCCGAGTCACTCATCGCGCAGGGCCAGAGCGACAAAGGCCGGGAGCTGCTGGCCGCACAGTACGAGCAGCTGTTCCGGCTCGGCGCCCGCGGCGACGCGGACCGGGTCGCCCAGCGGCTTCGCGAGCACGGCGCCGAGGTCCCGCGGCTGTGGCGCGGCGGGCGACGAGGGTACGGCGACCAGCTCTCGCCTCGCGAGCTCGACGTGGTCCAACTGGTTGTCGCCGGCAAGACGAACCGGGAGATCAGCCGGATCCTGGCCAAGTCCCCGGCCACTGTGGATCAGCAGCTGCGTGCGGCGATGCGCAAGTTGAAGGTGACCTCGCGGACCGCGCTCGCGGTCAAGGCGGTGGAGGCCGGAGTCTTCGCCGAAGAAGATCCTCTCGATGAACCGTCGTGAAAATTGACGTATCCACTGGATAGCGACGGGCACTCGGCGCGCCGAGCATGACTCCATGATTCATAGCCCTTGGGCAGTGCATGCCTGAGCGACCTGTCGTGCGGAACGACTCGGCCATCGAGCACCAGCCACCACCCGAGCTGCCGCGCGAGCCGCACCCCGGCGGCACCCTCGACGCCCGCGACCCCGACGGTACGGATGGTGCCGGCGACCACCAGAGCCACGACCCCTACCAGCCCCTGTAGGCCGAAGGACCCCCCATGAGACTCAAAGCCCTCGCGGCAACACTTGCCGTAGCGGTCGGCCTGAGCGCGATCCAGGCGCCACCGGCGTCGGCCGCCGAGCCGGATCCCGGCGCGGCCGCCAACAAGATCGCGTCGAACCTGAAGGACCGCTTCCGCACGCAGCCGGCCTCCGACTTCTGGATCACCTTCGACACCAAGGCCGACCTCGGGCCGGCGAAGAAGATCACCGACTGGACCGCTCGTGGTCAGTTCGTCTACGACGCCTTGAAAGCAGCAGCGAAAAGCTCCGCGGCGTCCGTCACCGCCGAGCTCGACGAGGCGGGCGTGAAGTACACGTCCTACCCGCTCGTCAACGCCGTGCTCGTCAAGGGCGGCACGCAGCAGCTCGCGCTCGACGTCGCCTCGGTCGGGCAGGTCGCCGAGATCCACGCGACGCCGCAGGTGGCGCTGGTCGACCCCGTGGAGGAGGAGACCCCGGCCGACCGGGCGGCCCGCCCGGCCAGCCCGAAGGCCGCCGCCGACGACGGCACGGTCACGTGGGGTCTGGACGCCATCCACGCCCCGCAGGCGTGGGCCATGGGCGCCACCGGTGCCGGCATCACCGTCTCCAACCTCGACTCGGGGGTCCAGTTCGACCACCCCGCCCTGGTGCACCAGTACCGCGGCACGAAGGCCGACGGCACGGTCGACCACAACTACAACTGGATGGCCACCCGGGGCACGTGCACGGGCGCGCCGTGTGACGACAACGGACACGGCACGCACACCATGGGCACCATGGTCGGCGTCGACGGCACCAACCACGTCGGTGTCGCCCCGGACGCGCAGTGGATCGCGACGAACGGCTGCTGCGACAGCAGCGGCGTCGAGTCGCTGCTGGCGTCCGGCTGGTGGCTGCTCGCCCCGACCGACCTCCAGGGGAACAACCCCGACCCGTCCAAGCGCCCGCACGTCGTCAACAACTCGTGGGGCCAGACCGTCGAGCACGCCTTCGACGACTTCTTCCAGGCCATCGACGAGGCCTGGAGCGCCGCGGGCATCTTCAGCGTCTGGTCCTCGGGCAACACCACGCCGTACGCGGCCTGCGACACCGTCTCCTCGCCCGGCTCGGCCACGAGCGCCTACTCCGTCGGCGCCTACGACTCGGACGGCAACCTCGCGTCCTTCTCCCGCAAGGGCGAGGGCGAAGGTGACCGGATCAAGCCCGAGATCTCCGCTCCGGGCGTCGCCGTCCTCTCGTCGTACCCGAACAACAGCTACACCGAGATGGCCGGCACCTCGATGGCGGCTCCCCACGTCGCCGGCGCCGTCGCCGACCTGTGGAGCTACGACCCGACCCTCATCGGGCAGGTCGAGGAGACCCGACGCCTGCTCGCCGATTCGGCCGTCGACGTCGACGACACCGAGTGCGGCGGCACCGCCGACTTCAACAACAAGTACGGCGAAGGCCGACTCGACCTCGTCCGCCTGCTCGAGCTCGCGCCCCGGCAGGGCGGCACCCTCACCGGTGTCGTCACCGCCGACGGCAAGCCGGTCCCCGCTGCCGAGGTGACGATCAGCGGACCGTTCAGCCGGTCGATCGGAACCGACGAGGACGGCCGGTTCACGACGAACCTGCCGGTCGGCGACTACCGGCTCAGCACCAAGGTCTTCGGCTACCTGACCGCGACCGCCGACGTCACGATCTCCCTCGGCCAGGACAGCTCGGTCAAGCTGCCGCTCACGGCCGCCGCGAAGCACGACATCAGCGGCCGGGTCGTCGACGACAAGAAGCAGCCCGTCCCGAACGCCGACGTGACCGTCAAGGAGACGCCGCTGAAGGCGGTACGCACGGACGCCAACGGCGCGTTCACGGTCGCCGGTGTTCCGGAGGGCGGGTACACGCTGAACGTCAAGCCCAACGCCTGTTTCTCGCCCACCACCGTCCCGCTGAACGTCGGCGCGCAGAACGAGTCGCTCGAGATCTCCGTCGGGCTCGTCGTCGACAAGGGCGGCTACAGCTGCGCCGTCTCCGAGGGCGAGTACCTGCGCGGTACCGACCCGGTCGAGTTCCCGAGCGGCGTGTGGGCGACGGTGAAGCTGCCGTTCCCGATCGCGCTCTACAACGGCAGCCACGACACCCTCGGTGTGAGCCTGCGCGGCGTCATCTCCCCGGACACCTCCACCGGACCCGGCAGCGGCGGTGCGGGCGTCTTCCCGTTCTGGCTCCAGACCCCCGTGGAGTTCGCGCCCGGTGGGGGAGTCTTCACCGCAGCCACCAAGGTCAACGGCGAGGACGCGTTCGTCGTCGAGTTCCGCAACGCCAAGCTCTGGGCCTATCCGACCCGGACGGAGTACACGGAGCCGGTCAGCTACTCGGCCACGCTCACCCGCTCCGGCACCGTGATCTTCGGGTACGGCGACGGCGTCGGGACCGACGACCCGGTGACCGCCGGCGCCACCGCCACCACCGGCATCCAGGGCTGGGCTGGCGTCGACGGCATCCGGTTCTCCGAGAGCGCCCCGGTGCTGCACGACGGGATGGTCGTCACCTACGACCTGCCTGACTTCGGTTACCTCGACGCGACGGTCGTCGACCAGAACGACGGACAGCCGGTGGCCGGGGCCGAGGTCTCCTTCTCGAACAAGTCCGGGCTCGTCGAGACCGTCACGACCGACGGCACGGGCGTCGTGCATCGCCAGCTTCCGGTCGGCGACTACACCATGACGGTGGACGCGCCGAACTACCAGATCGGGACGTACCCCTTCTCCCTCGACAAGCTCTACGCGAAGGCCAAGGTCGACGCGCGGCTGACCACGGGTGTCGCCGGGCTGAAGGCCGACGGCCTCGACGCGCTGCTCGGCACCGACCAGAACGGTGTGGGCTCGCTGACGCTGACCAACAACGGCTCCGCCCCGCTCACGTACACCTTGGGCGAGGCCGCGCGCCACCCCGAGCTCGACGCCACGGGCGCCACCGCGCGCACCGGGACGGGTGCGGACAGCACGATCGACCTCACCGCGTGGAGGGCCGGCGCGAGCGGCATGAAGCCGTCGAACGCCGACGGCAAGGCCGCGACGGCGAAGGCCGCGGAGGCACAGGCGGCCGGCAAGGTCGGCCCGACCTCCGGCGGCGACGTCATCACCCGGATCCCCATCCCGGGCACGATCGCCGAGAAGGAGCCCTCGGGCGTCGGGTACGACGGCGACGTCTGGGTCCACGACTACAACAAGCGGACCAACACCGCCTACACGGTGACGGGCAAGCCGACCGGGAAGGTCTTCGACGCGTCGTGGAACCCCGCGTACCGGGCCTTCGACATGGCGCTCGACACCAAGACCGGTGACATGTGCCAGATGGAGGACAGCCCGGCCAGCTTCATCCACTGCTTCGACCGGAAGACCGGGAAGGAGACCCGGCAGGTCAAGGGTGACTGGTCCACCCTGCAGCTGACCGGACTCGCCTACAACCCGACGGAGGACGTGTTCTACGTCGGTGGCCGGGCGAACGGCATGATCGGAACCGTCGCCGGGACGTCGCACGACAACGCGGGCGCGCTGCTCTCCTTCTGCGCCCCGCCGCTGCCCGAGGTGATGGGTCTGGCCTACAACCAGGCCTCCGACACCATCTGGTACACCGACCTCACCACGAACCGGCCCACCCGCCTGCTGCAGGTCGACCCGGACGACTGCTCGCTCGTCAACGCGTGGTGGTTCCCGGGTCAGAAGGCGACGCAGGGCGGCGGCCTCGAGACCGACTCGACCGGGGCGCTGTGGGCGGCGGACCAGGTCGCCGACGACGTCGTACTGGTCGACGTCGAGGACGACCTGCTCACCGACCTGCCGTGGCTGTCGCTCTCCTCGGCCGGCGGCACCCTCGCCCCGGGCGCGTCGACGACCGTCAAGGTCTCGATCTCCTCGAAGGACGCCAAGCCGGGAGTCCTCGGCGCGAACATCGTGGTGCGGTCCGACTCCGGACGCCAGTCCAAGACGTACGTCCCGGTGACGCTCACCACCACGAAGTACCAGGTCGGCATCAACGCCGGCGGCGCGAAGCTCACCGACGGCTCCGGCTACACCTGGTCCGCCGACCAACCCGCCAGCAAGAAGGCGTGGGGCTACGAGGGGAAGACGAAGGTCACCTCCACGAAGGCCGGGATCGAGGGCACGACGGACGACATCCTGTTCCAGTCGCAGCGCACCACGAACGACAAGCAGTTGTTCTACCGCTTCCCCGACGCGCCCAAGGGCACCTACGCGATCGATCTCGGGTTCGCCGAGATCGAGAAGGTGGCCAAGGGTAAGCGGGTCTTCGACGTCGTCGTGGACGGGTCGCTGACGGAGTACGCGTACGACCCGGCCGCGGCAGTGGGGCAGAACACCGCCGACTGGCGCACCGCCGTCGTGAAGCACGAGGGTGGTCCGCTGACGGTGGAGCTGCGGGGCTCGAAGGGTCTGAAGCCCCCGACCGTCGCCGCGCTGCGGGTGACGCTCGACCCGCGGGCTGACGTGGCGGAGCCGGATCCCCAGCCCGAGCAGCCGGATCCGGGCCCCGTGCCGGTGGCCCCGGCCGGTCGCTCGTACTCGATGAAGGTGACCGACGGGCTCTACCGCCAGGGCACTGAGGAGTCCGGGTGGCACGGCGACGACAGCTGCGGCGTGCTGTGGTTCGACTCCAGCTTCCTGTTCCCGTTCTACGACACGGCCTGGGACGGCGTGTGCGTGACGACGAACGGCCAGCTGATCTTCGACCGGGCCAGCGCCGTGGGGAGCAACACGGAGCTGCCGTCGCCGTACACGTTCGACGCGATCTATCCGTTCTGGGACGACCTGGTCGTCGACGACGAGGCGAACATCTACTTCGGCAGAACCGAGGTGGACGGCCTGGCCGCTGAGGTCATCGAGTGGCGCAACGCCACCTTCTACGGCGAGCCGGCGGCCCGGGTGAGCTTCTCGGTCACCCTGATCGCGGACGGCCGGATCCAGATCGGGTACGGCGACGGCGTCGGCGGCGACAACCCCCTCACCCGGGGGTCGTCGGCGACGGTCGGCGTGGAGAGCCTGACCCGCAACCCCGCGGGTCAGTACTCCTTCGACCAGCCCATCCTCAAGGCCGGCCTGGGGCTGGAGTACACCCTCCCGGCCGCGGGCACGATCGAGGGCACGGTCACCGACAAGAACGACGGTAAGCCGATGGCGGGCGCGATCATCACGCTCAAGGGGCCGAACGGTGAACGGGTCATCACGACCGACGCGAAGGGTCGGTGGAAGGCCCAGGCGCTGGTCGGCGAGAACACCGTGGAGGTGTCGTCGCCGAACTACGTCACCGCCAGCCACCCCGTGACCATCGCCAAGAAGGACCAGGCCGAGGTCGTCGACACGGCGTTGACCACGGGCATCGCCACCGTCACCGGAGCTGACCTCGACTGGCTCCTCGACAAGGGCCAGAAGGCGACGGCCGACGTGACCGTCACCAACACCGGCTCCGCCCCGCTCCAGGTGCGGATCAGCGAGCAGCAGCGCACCAGCGACGGCGGGCACGAGGCCGCCGACCTTCCGTGGCTGAGCCTCAAGGGCGCGGCCACGACCGGCACGGTCACGCTGGCGGCCGGGGCGTCCACCACGGTCACGGCGACGGCCGACAACGCCGGCGTCAAGCCCGGCGTACTCGTCGGGGACGTGCTCGTGGCGACGAACGCCGGCAAGGGCGAGACCCAGCTCAAGCCGGTCCGCCTGGCGACCTCGGCCTACTGGAGGGGCGTCGACGTGGGCGGATCAGGGTACGTCGATGCAGCCGGCTTCTTCTGGTCGCCCGACCAGGCGCTCGGTTCGCGGCCGTGGGGCTACGTCGGCGGCAAGGCGCGTACCACCAAGGCCGACATCGCCGGCACCGAGGACGACGCGCTGCTCCGCACCCAGCGGACCGGCAAGACGTTCAGCTACGTGTTCAAGAACGCCCCCGCCGGGACGTACCGGATCGGCCTCGACTTCGCGGAGATCGAGAAGGTCAAGGCCGGCGAGCGTGCCTTCGACGTCCTGGTCGACGGCAAGGTCGTGCTCTACGACCACGACGTCCAGGCGAGGGCGGGTGCGCTGACCGCGGAGCTGAACACGGTCACCGTCGCGCACACCGGCGGCGATCTGAAGATCGAGCTCAGTCGCGAGAAGGGCGAGGGCGACCCGATCCTCAACGCCCTGAAGGTCCAGGAGGACCCGCGCCCGTGAGTTAGCCGAACCGGTTCGCAAGCAGTGGTCAGAGCCTCCACGGAGAAGGATTGCCGTGGAGGCTCTGACCGTTCCTACCGACTTTGCGGCGGCCGTCGTTCGCGCACCTGCGCTGGCGACTCAGGTCACCTGGTCAGGAGTGGCTCCCAGCCGTCGCGGTGGCGCAGGCCGCGAGGTTGGAGCCGGATCTGGTCGTGCGCTGTTCGGGAGACCGGCTCGGTTCGTATCGTTTCGGGCCGGTCCACCACGACGCAGACGTCCTCGCCGGGCCACCACCAGCCGCAGGAGCGGGCCAGGCCGGCCCAGGCGTCGAGGTGTTCGGCTTCGTCCGGCCCGTACCGGGCGAGGCCGAGTCGCCGCAGCACGTCGTAGTAGGCGATCCATGACGCGTCCTGCTGCCCGTACCAGCACACCGGCAGCGCAGCGTCACCGGCGAGGGCCGCGCGTACGGGCAGGTAGTACCCGTGCGCGAGGCTGCGGTGCAGTGCCGTGCGTACGCCTTGGTGCAGCACGACAGCGAGCGGAACTCCATTGTCGAGCGCGCGTAGCGGCGCCAGCTCGGGCCACGGCTCCTTGGTCTTGCTCCTGCGCACCGGCGACAGTTCGGGATCGGTGTGGGTGACGCCCGCGCTGAGCGCGCCACGCAGCTGGGAGGCGATCATGGCGATGCTGCCGGCCAGCGGTGGTGTTCCGCGCGGCCGGGGGTCCCTGATCCGCTCGTAGAGCTGGTCGAGGGTGGGCCAGCCGGTGATCAGGGGGCGTGCCTTCTCCGGCGAGTCGACCCATTCGAACCGAGGTCGGGGCCGTGCTGCCCTGGCGTAGATGGCGGTCAGGCACCGCTCGGCGGTCGACCTGTCAGCCGGTTGGGTGGAGAGAGCGTGGTCCAGCCACTCCTGGCGAATTCGGATGGCCTGCTGCCACAGGTCGTGAGGGCTGCCGCTGCGAACGGCCTGTGGAGGATTCGCGGCGTCGCTGCGCCGCGCGGGGGCGCTCACAGCGCCAGGGCGTCGCCGCCCTTCCGGTACGAGATCATGGAACGACTATGGCCCACCGCGCGACGCCGACGCAAGGCGATTCCGCGCCTGCGCGACCGGCCGGATCAGGTGGTTCTCAGGTCGGCGGCCCCAAAGGAGACACTGAAGCGCTTGCACCAGATGGAGACGCTCCGGAAGTCCGCCGGATCCACGGCGGCCGGGAGTTCGTACACCTGGTCGCCGCGGTTGCCCTTGAGGCGGGCCACCTCGATCCAGCTGCCGTCGTCGAACACCCGCCAGCCGGCCGGCCCGCTCTTCACCGGCTGGTCGGTCAGCCAGACCCGTAGGTCCGGCCCGTTGGACGTGTCGAGATCGCGAAGGACGAGCTGGTGCCGGCCGTCGGCGAGCCGGACGATCTCCGCACTGCCGGTCGTTTCATGCTCGTGAGTGATGAAGTCACCGGCGGAGACGATTCGATTCGCGCCCGGCCTCGTGGCGGCCGGGCGGGACGTAGCGTCGGCGGACGCGGAGCCGGTCGGTGTGGGAGCCCTCTCGGCGACCGGTAGCGCCTCGTCGACGCGAGTGTCGGTGAACAGTTTCCACGGCTGAAACCAGAAGAGTCCGAAGGCCGCGATGATTACGACCACGGTCACGCTTGCCCAGATCAGCGGCGGCCGTACTCGCTTCGTCCACATGCTCGCCAGAGTACGTCGCACCGGTCGTCGAATCGGCGGCCATCCATTTCCAGATTCTTACGGCTGTTCCGCTCACGAGATGCGGTGCGACGGCGGCCGCTTCCGGCAGTTTCACGCACAAACGCTGGTCCCGGTCGCGTCTGCGGCCGGGACCAGCGGTGGAGCTGAGCTCAGGAGGCGGCGATGCCTTCCATCCCGATGCCGTTCTCGAACTTCGGCAGCCCCTTCACCTCGGTGACGAGTTTGAGGGAGCCGTCCTTGCCCACCTCGTAGCCCTGCACGTTGCCGGCGGCGGCGTTCTGGACGTACAGGAAGCCGTCGCTGGCGGTCATGTCGATCGAGCCACCGCCGGTGTCGGCGGCGACGGCCTTGACGAGGACGAGCTTGCCGTCGCGGTCGACCTTGTAGGAGCTGATGGTGGAGCTGCCGGCGTTGGCGACGAAGAAGAAGTCGCCGACGCGCTGGATCCAGCACGGCGCCTGCTGGCCGTTGGGCACCGACGGTCCGATCTGGTCGAGTCCGCCGTCCTTCTCCAGCTCGAACCGGCTGAGCTCGTTGCTGCCGGATTCGGTGACCAGCAGTGTGTCCTCGGTGTCGAAGGTGAAGCCGAACGGGGTGTTGCCGGCGTCGCTGATCACGGGGTGTCGGGACAGCTCGCCGTGGCGGCCGATCTCGTAGCTGAACATCACGTTGGCGGCCTTCGTGCTCACCAGCACGAACTCGCCTTCGGGATCGATCTCGACCTGGGCCGGGGCGGTCATGAAGGCGGGCGGGTTCCCGTTGTGCAGCCCGAGTGACCGGTGCGCGCCCTCGATCGGCGACAGCCGGTCCTTGTGCAGGCGGAAGCCCTGAACGGAGCCTTCGCCGCCGGCGTTGAGCACGTAGACCAGGTTGCCCCGAACCGCCACGCTGACCGGCAGCAGGCCGTGCGACCAGACGACCTGGAGCTTGTCGAGCTTGGTGCCGTCGACCCGGAACACCGTCACGGTGTTGCTGCCGGCGTTGACCGCGAACAGCAGCCCGTCGTGATAGATCAGCGACCCTTGCGACGCCAGCGCGTCGCCCGGCGCGCCGACGGTGAATCCGCCGAGGCCGCCCGTCTCGAACTCGCCCTTCGGGGAGAGGCGGCCGTCGTCGTCGCGGTCGTAGACCTTGACCGTGTTGCCCTCCGCCTTGTTCGTCTGGACGAACAGCGCACCCTCGTCGCCGTCCTCGTGGTGCTGTCCGTGGCCACCACGGTCGTCGTGCCGGTACTCCGGTCCTCCGCCGTCGGCGAGAGCGAGCCCCGGGAGCGCCCCGACGCCGGTGAGCCCGGCGAGGAGCGCGGCAGTGGCGAGCGTTTTGCGCTTCATGATCTACCTTCCGGTCGTGACAGCCGCAAACGGGAAGAACTTTCCTGTTTGCAGGCTATGGCGGCTGAAGGTCATGTACGCGCCGTTTACCCGAAAGGCGGATATTAAGCGTATTCGTGCCCGGATCCTGCCGGATTCCCGTGCTGCTGGTCTCACCGACGATGCCGGCCCGTCACGGTCCGAGTCGTCCGAGCCTCGAGTTCGTCTCGGTCACCACGTCGGTGAGGTCCCGGTACGGCTCGTCCCACGGGTCCTTGAGCCCGAAGCCCCGGTGCGGATTCTCCAACCAACTGCACCAGTGCCAGCCCAGGCACCAGGGCCGCTCGGCGAAGGCGTCGGCGGAGGCCGCGTAAGCCAGGCCGCGTTCCCGTTGGTTGAGGAAGGAACCGGTACGACCCGGGCTCATCACGGTCGGACACCAGTTGCCGGTGTCGGCGATGAGGACCGGCCTGCCGGTTCGTTCGTGCCACCGATCGACCATGTCCAGGGCCGCCTCCAAGCGCCCGGCCTCTGGTCCGGGAAACAGCTGTACGGAGAGAACGTCGACGT
Source organism: Micromonospora musae (assembly GCF_003626635.1). Lineage (GTDB taxonomy): Bacteria > Actinomycetota > Actinomycetes > Mycobacteriales > Micromonosporaceae > Micromonospora > Micromonospora musae. The sequence continues at coordinate 142,816 of NZ_RAZT01000004.1, forward strand.
ACGACGCCATGGCATCGAGCACCGGCTCGGGCGCGCCGACCCGACCGCCGTAGCGGTCGCCCAGGATCAGGTGGTGTGGGTCGTGCCGCCGGATCGCCTCACTGGCAACCCGGTAGTACGCCTCGGCGATGGCCGCCAGCTCTGCCGCTGGGTAGCCGGCACCGGTCGGGTGCCGGCCCCAGCAGGGGACGTCGACCAGGAAGTAGCCGAGCAGGTTCGGGTCGTCGGGCCGGCACAGCGTACGGGCCAGGTGGTCGCACCACTGTGCGAAGGCGGGCTCACGCGGATCCCGGTACGCCGGCACGCCGTTCCAGTGCTCGATCTCGGCGACCCGCAGCGAGAGCGTATACGGCACACCGGTGCCGGCGAGTTCGTCGGGCGGTAGCCCCTCCGAGTGACCCAGGTCGACGACCCGCCCCTCCGTGGACAGTCCGCTGCCGCTGACGTACTCGGAGGTCCAGCCCACGGTGTTGAATCCCCACGACGTCATCTCCGGGATCAGGCCCTCGCGGAGCCAACGTCGGCGCGAGCCGCCGTACCGGGACCGGTGAATATCGAGGTTGTGGGGGTAGCGCAGGTTGGTGTCGTCGGCGTGCACGATCCCGATGGAGCGGAACGGCTCACCGCCGGGCGTACGCAACCGCCAGCCGTCGCGGTGCTCCACAGTGAGGGCGGGCGGATTGCTGGTCATCTCCTGGGTCACTTCCTCGGTGGTCGACGCTACGCGGCCTGATGCTCGCGCAGGTAACGGACCAGGCCGGCGACATCCTCGGGGACGAGGCGCCCGATCGCCCCGCTGGAGTAGACGCTCACCACGACCTTGCCCTCCGGATCGAGCACGAACCCGGTCGACTGGAGATACCGCGGGTCGTCGTTGACGAACGCACCGGTCGCCTCGGCGAAGGCGTCCGGGTCGGCGCTGTGACCCACCGGGAACTCCAGGCCGTGCTCGGCGATCGTCTGCTTCGTCGTGGGCTCGTCATCGACCGATACCGCGACCACCTTGACGCCGAGTTCGGCGAGCTTCCCCAGCGACCGCTGGAAGGCGCGCAGCTGCGCGTTGCAGTACGGGCACCACGAGCCGCGGTAGAAGAGCACCACACCGAAGCCACCGGCGAGGGCGTCGGGCACTCGCAGGGTCTCCCCGTCGGGTAGGGACAGCGTCAGCGCGGGAAAGCGCTCACCAGGCTGTAGCAGGGTCATTCTGAATCTCCTCGTTCGGTTCGCGCCGGGCACCAGAGCGGTCCTGCCGCGAACGGATCGGTCATGTCACGTTGGCGACGAGTTCCGAGCGAGTTCTTACCGCCGGGAGACCGCCGTCACATCGCGGGCCGCGAAGGCTTCCACGGCCCGCCCGACCCGGTCCGGTCCGCCGTCGATGATTCCGGCGGACGCCCCGGGTCGGCCGTGGCTACAGTTCGGTGCGTGATGCCGGCAGACCCGACGACGTTGGACGACAGTCCGGACACCTCAGGCCGACTCGACCCGGAGTCGGCCGAATGGGTGCGCACGCTCGGTGGTCGCGGCGCGGAGCGGGAGGCGGCTGTCGTGCGGCTGCACGAGCTCCTGCTGCGGGTCGCGCGCGGCGAGGTACGGCGCCGTAGCGGGTTGCTGCGCGTCGACGGCCCGGAGCTCGACGACCTGGCGCACCAGGCGGCGGCCGACGCGCTGCTGGCGATCACCAGCAAGATCGGCCAGTTTCGGGGGGAGAGCCGCTTCAGCACCTGGGCCTACAAGTTCGTGATCTTCGAGGTGTCGAGCAAGATCGGCCGCCACTTCTGGCGCCGGCCGCAGGTGCCGTTGGAGGCCGAGGAGTGGGAGCGGTTGCCGGACCGGTTCGGCCTCGACCCGGCCCGGGAGTCCGAGTGGCGCGAACTGATCACCGCGCTGCGCCGGGCGGTGGAGACGGAGCTGACCGAGCGTCAGCGCCAGGTCTTCGTCGAGATCGTGCTGAACGGCGTACCGTTGGATGCCCTGGTCGCGCGGCTCGGCTCGAACCGGAACGCGATCTACAAAATCATGTTCGATGCCCGGCGTAAGCTGCGGACCGCTCTCGCCGCTAATGGGTATCCGCATGGCAACACCTCGGAGCCGCAGCGATGAACGACATGTCCGCACTCGACCGTTTCCTGCACACCGATCCCGAAGACGTGGGCTGCGGCCAGGCGATGGAGGTGCTGCACCTGTACGCCGAACTGGCCGCCACGAACGCCGAGGCGGCGGCAGAGCGCTACCGAGGAGTCGCCGCCCACCTGCGCGCCTGCGGCCCATGCCAGGAGGACCTCGAAGGTCTGCTGGCCGCGATAACCGATCCCAGGCAGTGAGCCGCGACCCCTCGTCTTCTCCCAGTCAGCGGTACCGGCCGTCGTAGCGGACTCCGCTGCGGGCATCCGTGAAGCTGACGCCGACAGGTACGCCCTCCTCGACGATCCACCGGATCGTGTACGACGCCCGGTACGTCGGCGGCCAGAACGAGGCGAAGGTGCCGTCCCCCGTGACAGACCACTCCCCGGCGGACGGTGTGCCCCTCTCGACGTAGGTCGTCCGACCCTCCGCCGTGAACGATTGAGTCGCTCCGTCGGAGAACACGAGCTGTGCGGCGGTCAGGGCAGCGATCATGTCCACCGCGGCGACCGGCTGGCCGTCGACCACGTTTCCGCCGGAGGGAACCGGGTTCATCGAACTCTCCTAGCAATCATCTGTGGACCTTATCGTCCGTTTTATGTTCTGCGGGGGAGGCGCCTGTCGGATCCGGGAGGACGCCTCCTCAGGGTTGTCATATGTACTGCTGCTGGCGTCAGCGGTAGCTTTCCGCTGCGGTTTGCCGGGCAACGTGGGGCCAGCCTATCCTGGACGTGATAGTCCAGATAATATGCCTGGGACCACGGACGGCCCGGTCCCCGCCATGGAGAACCTCGTCATCCGGGCACTCGCTGGCGATGGCGCCGTGGGCAGGTGTCACATCGGCACCAATCGACTGCATGGAAGCGCGGGCGGCAGCGGGAACGTGGCCGCCCGGCCACCTGGAGGGGGACGTATGGCAGTGATCACACGCGGCTTCGGCGGCCGCAGACGCGACGACACCGACCTCCCGCCCGGCCAGTACCGCACGGACGATTTCCCGGTGCTGTCGGCGGGGCCGACGCCGCGCATCAGCCTCGACGACTGGGAACTCGCCGTCGTCACCGAGACCGGCGAGCGGAGCACGTGGTCGTGGGCGGAGTTCACCGCCCTTCCTGCCGACGAGCCGACCGTCGACATCCACTGCGTCACCCACTGGTCGAAGTTCGGCACGAGCTGGCGGGGCGTCTCGCTGGACACGCTGCTGGCCGACGTCGAGACCGCGGCCGAGTACGTCGTCGCCCACTCCTACGGCGGCTACACCACGAACATTCCGATCGAGGACCTCCTCGACGGTCAGGCCTGGGTGGCGTACGAGTTCGACGGTGAGCCGCTGGTTCCGGTGCACGGCGGGCCGGCTCGTCTCCTCGTTCCGCACCTCTACTTCTGGAAGAGCGCGAAATGGCTACGGACTCTGGAACTGCGTCTCGACGACGAGCCCGGGTTCTGGGAGACGGCCGGCTACCACAACTACGGGGACCCGTGGCGCGAGCAGCGGTACCGGGCAGACTGACCTGGCAGTCGGCTACCGTCGCCGCCACCCGGGCGGAGACCGCGACGGCGCGGACGCTGATCCTCGACGTCGACGGCTGGACAGGTCACCTGCCGGGCCAGCACATCGACGTCCGGTTGACGGCCCCCGACGGCTACACGGCGCAGCGCAGCTACTCGATCTCGTCCGCCCCGGGGCCCGACCGGCTCGAAGTGACGGTCCAGGTGGTGACCGACGGTGAGGTCTCGCCGTACCTCGTCGAGGTTGCGGAGCCGGGCGACCAGCTCGAGATCCGCGGGCCGCTCGGCGGCTGGTTCGTACGCCGACCCGCCGACCCGCGCCCGGCGTTGCTGATCGGCGGCGGGTCCGGTGTGGCGCCGCTGATGTCGATGGTGCGTGCGGCGACGAGCCCCACCCGGCTGCTCTACTCGACCCGGTCGCCGTCCGACGCGCTCTTCACCGCGGAGCTCGCCACTGCGGGAGCCGCAGCCGATGGGCTCGTCGCAGTCAGGCACGTCTACACCCGGGTCGCGCCCGCAGGCTCTCCGGTCCCACCCCGGCGGTTGGACGCGGACGCCCTCGCCCGGGTCGTCTGGCCCCGCGATGCCGACTCGGTGGCGTTCGTCTGCGGGCCCACCGGATTCGTCGAGACCGTTGCCGACCTGCTCGTCGGCGTCGGTCACGATCCCGCGAACATCCGCGCTGAACGTTTCGGACCGACCGGAGGATGACCATGTCGACCATCAACGGCGGAGGCGACGACGCGGCCTGGGTGGACGGCAACGCCCTCGCCGGACCGCTCGGCGAGATCATGGGGACCGACCTCACCGTCGCCGAACTCACCTGCGCAGGGTGCCGGACGACCCGCCCGCTGGCCGCGATGCGGGTGTTCGACCGAGCGCCCGGCCTCGTCGCCCGATGCCCCGGCTGCGAGGCAGTCGTCCTGCGCCTGGTGCGTACGGCCGACCGCGCGCTGGTCGACCTGCGTGGGGCGCTGCTCCTCAGCCTCCCGATGCCGACCGCCTGAGCGTCGAGAATTCGGTCAATCGCGCTCCTCCTGACGACGTCGGGGTCTCCGACGTCGGTTCGTATTGTCCGAGGCGAGATACTTTGCACTGTCAGCGACCTGACCGAGCGCGCTCAGGCCGCTGATCAGACAACGAGATCAGGAGAAGATATGCCGGGCAACGCCGAGAACATGGTCACGTTGACCAGTCCGGAGCATGATTCGGGTGGCTCGAACCTGTCCGGAGCCACCGGGCACGACGCGGAAGACCTCGTCATCACCGACAACAGCGAGCTCGGCATCTACGAGGCCGCGATAGGGGGCCGGACGGCCGCCGGCCTCGTCTACAGCATGGTCGGGAACCGCGTCGTCCTGTCGGCGACGTCCGTGTTCCCCGAGTTCCGAGGCAGGGGAGTGGCGGGGAGGCTCGTCGCGGGCGTCCTCGACGAGCTGCGCGTCCAGGGCAAGACCGCCACCGTCACGTGTCCGTTCACGGCGGCGTTCGTCAATTCTCATCCCGAGTATGCCGACGTTCTCGACCCGGTCTTCCCTGGGCCGCACGTGGTCGGGCACGGGAGTTGAACACACGCCGTCGCGTCTGACGTCGCGCTCATCGCTGGAGCAGCGCGGTCGGCCGGGGTGCGCAGGGACTACGCGCGCTAGGGGCAGGGCTGGCTGCGGACGTGTACGGGCACGTCCGCAGCCCCGCAAGTGACGAGTCGCCCGAACCGGCCTACCCGGTCGGCGCGGGTCGACAAGGCGGGCAGGACCCCTGTCCCTGGCGCCCTACGGACGAACGCGGACGACGGTCTTGCCGGTGGTCCGCTTGGTCGAGTTGAAGGTGGCGACGGCGTCGTCGAGGGTCGTGACGTTGCCAATGTTCGTCCGCAGCCGGCCGTCGCGCACCCGCTGGACGATCTCCCCGAGCTGGGCGCGGTCGGCCTCGACGACGAAGTCGACCGCCAGGCCGTCCGCGGGCCGCGTCTCGACCGGCCCGACGACGGAGACCAGCGTGCCTCCGGCTCGGACCAGGCCTGCGGAGCGCCTCCCGATCTCGCCGCCGATGACGTCGAAGACCAGCTCGACTCCGCCGATGTCTTCGAGGGCGTCGTTCTCGAGGTCGACGAACTCCTGCGCGCCGAAGTCGAGCGCCTTCTGCCGGTCGGCAGCGCGCCCGGTGCCGATGACGTAGGCGCCCGCCTCGCGTGCGAGCTGCGTCACCGTCGAGCCGACCGCGCCGGCCGCTCCGTGCACGAGGACGCTCTGCCCCGCCCGAAGGCGGCCGTGGTCGAACAGCCCCTGCCACGCGGTCAGGCCCGAGATCGGCAGGCTCGCGGCCACCGTGAAGTCGACGTCACCGGGCAGCGGCGCGAGGTTGCGGGCCTCGACGGCCACGTACTCCGCCAGGGTGCCGTCGCGCGTCCAGTCGGTGAGGCCGAACACCCGCTGTCCCACGGAGAGTCCCGTGGTGCCGTAGCCGAGCGCGGTGACCACTCCGGCCAGTTCGTGCCCGGGGATCGACGGCGTCCGGTCCCGGCCGAGGCGATCGGTCCAGGTCGAGGGCCACGACAGCTCCGTCGGTACGAATCCGGACGCGTGAACCTGAACGACGACGTCGTTCAGCGCCGGCTCCGGCTCGGGCCGCTCCACCAGCGTCATCCCAGCCGTTCCTGCCGCCTGGTCCGTCACCACGATCGCTTTCATGCGAATTGTCTCCTTGCTCGTTGTCTCCAGCCGGCCGCCCTGGACCCCGCCGGTTCGCTCCGTGCACTGATCAACGCGTGCCGGGCAGGTCGTTCCTTTCCCACCGAATCGCGAACTGTGCTCGTGGCACCCGGTTTTCCGAAAGTGGCGCAGCGGTCCTAGCTCGGAGCCGGTGGGCAGGCCGGATACTTCGCCGCCAGCGGGGCACCCAGTAGGGCGCCCCGAACCTAGTCGGGGCATAACTGGTCGGTCAAGTCCACTTTCGGAGCCCGGCGGAGGCCGCGTTGAGTGCAACCCATCCCAGGCTGAAGCGCCCAATGATGGTGCTGGCCGGCCGCCTCTGGGCTCCGTCTCTGGACGCTATAGTCCATGGAAGGCGAGGGCTGCGGGAATAGAGTCGGCCCGCGAGGTGTCTGTACCTCTGCGTGCCCAGGCGCGCTTCGCCTGGTTCCTCAGCTTCGCACCGAAAGACGGGGAGGGGAGAGCTGTGCCCGAGCAGGCCCAGTACCACAAGAACCCGGAGGCCGTTTCGCGGCTCAACCCGGAGCAGTACCGCGTTACCCAGCAGGACGGCACCGAGCGCCCGTTCGCCAACGCCTACTGGGACAACCACGAGCCCGGCATCTACGTCGACGTCGTGTCCGGCGAGCCGCTGTTCGCATCGGTCGACAAGTACGACAGCCGCTCCGGCTGGCCGAGCTTCACGAAGCCGATCAGCAAGACCAACGTCGTCGAGCTCCAAGACTCCAGTCTCGGGATGATCCGGACCGAGGCCCGCTCGCTGTACGGGGACAGTCACCTCGGCCACATCTTCGACGACGGTCCCGCCGACAAGGGTGGACTGCGCTACTGCATCAACTCCGCGTCGTTGCGCTTCGTCCACCTCGACGACCTGGAGAAGGCCGGGTACGGCGAGTACCGCAAGCTGTTCACCAGTGACAAGAACACCGACGACAAGTAAGGGGACGACGTGACCACCGAAAAGGCGATCCTCGCCGGCGGCTGCTTCTGGGGTATGGAGGAGCTGTTCCGCCACCAGCCCGGCATCGTGTCGACGCGCGTCGGCTACAGCGGCGGCGACGTCCCGAACGCCACCTACCGCAACCACGGCACCCACGCGGAGACGATCGAGGTCGTCTACGACACCGAGAAGACCGACTTCCGCGCGCTGCTCGAGTTCTTCTTCCAGATTCACGACCCGTCGACGAAGAACCGCCAGGGCAACGACATCGGCCTCAGCTACCGCTCGGCGATCTTCTACACGAACGACGAGCAGAAGCGGGTCGCCGAGGACACGATCGCCGACGTCGACGCCTCGGGCCTGTGGCCCGGCAAGGTCGTCACCGAGGTCACCCCGGCGGGCGACTTCTGGGAGGCCGAGCCCGAGCACCAGAACTACCTGCAGACCTACCCCAACGGTTACACCTGCCACTTCCCCCGCCCCGGCTGGAAGCTGCCGAAGCGGGCATCGGCCTGACACCTCCGGCGCGCGGACCTCGGGTCCGCGCGCCGGCTCGGGCTGAGGTGGTCGGGCGGAGCGAGGAGTGGACTTCACCCTCGTCCGTCCGGGTAACGAGGTCGCTCGATCCGGTCCAGGACGGCACGTCCGCGGTTCCCGCCGCTGCCGTATGCCAGCTATGCCCCAGAAATGGGGCATAGCTGGCATGGCGGGCGAGTCGATGGCGAGGGGCAACGCGGCCGAGCTGATACGGAAAGCCGGTGATCCGCAGCAGGCCACGTTCCTGGAACTCTTCTTCGACCTGGTGTTCGTCCTCGCGCTCACGCAGCTCTCGCGCGATCTCGCAGCCGATCTCCGGATGATCCTCCGGCCGTTTTGATCGAGGATCACCGCGCACGTGGCCGAGCGCCACCAGCAGTTCTTCATCGTCGCGCTCGGCGACATGATCCTGGTGACCGGCCTGGCGCTGGGCAACGGCGGCTTCACGCCGGACGGGGTCGCCGCGTTCGCGGTGTCGATCGCGACCACCGTGCTGCTGTGGCGGATCTACATCTACCGCGCCGGGCAGGTCCTGGCGGAGGCGATCGCCGTCTCCGCCGACCCGGTCCGCCTGGCCGGATCGGCGTCCTACGCCCACCTGACCATGGTCGCCGGCGTGGTCGCCGCCTCCGTCGGCGCCGAACTTGTCATCGCGAATCCACTCGGGCGCACCCCGCCGGCCTGGATCGCCGTCATCCTCGGCGGACCCGCGCTGTACCTGGCCGGACGGGCTCGCTTCGAGCACGCGGTGTTCGGTCGGGTGTCCCAGTCCGACCGATCGGCATCCTCGCGCTGGCCGCGCTCGCGCCGGCGATGTTCCTCCTGCCGCCGGTCGCGGTCGCGGTCGCCGCCGCTGCTGCCCTCGTCCTGACCGGGATCGCCGGAGCCGACGCGGCCCGCGCCCGCCGAAACCCGTCCGAGCCGCCGTCACCACCCGGCCAGCGGTGGGGACGTCTTGTCTGCCGGGCCTATATACGGGACTAAATAGTCCAAAATGAGACTCGCTCAATGATGTTCCGTGGATGCAACGCCCATTAACGATGCTGGTGCGCACCCTTCTTCTATCTTGATGTGGTCGAATGCGAAATAAGATTGAACGGACTCCACGGTCCAATTCTCAGTGGATTCCTCGGCGCGTCGATACACTTGACCAATGGGCGACGAGCAGGGGTCTGCGCCGACGAAGCCGCGGAGGATCAGTCAACGGGGCATCGCGACGCGAGAGCGGATCCTCGAGGCCGCGAACCGGCTGATGTTCGTACGCGGAGTGAACGCGACCACCCTTGACGACGTCCGTGAGGCGAGTCAGACGAGCAAGTCCCAGCTATACCACCACTTCGCCGACAAGCAGGAGCTCGTACGCGCGTTGGTCCGATATCGGGGCGCGCTCGTGCTCCAGCGCGAACGCGGAGGGCTGGAACGGCTCAGATCGTTCTCCGGGCTGGTCCGGTGGCGTAACGCGCTGGTCCAGGCCAACTCCCTGAACAACGGCAAATACGGGTGTGGCCTCGGGTCGATGGCTGTCGAGCTGTCCGATCAAGATGAGCAGGCCCGATCGATGCTGTCGGAGACGTTCGCGGCATGGGAAAAGCTGATCAGCGATGGTCTGCACCGGATGCGCGACAGCGGCGCGCTGCGTCAGGAAGCCGAACCGGAGAAGCTGGCCACCGGGTTGATGGCGGCTCTGCAGGGTGGCTACCTGCTGGCGAATACCGCGCACGACGTCGGACCCATGGAAGTCGCTCTGGACATGGCGCTGGAGCACATCAAGTCGTTCCTCACGGAGCCGTCCGGCGAGTCGACCCGCTGATCGAGCCTTCTCGTCGTGATCGTGCTGGTCGCGGCGGGTGCGGACAGTCCGGAGGTCGTTGCGGGTGATGCCGCCGTAAGCAACCTCGGCGGCGTCGATCCCGGTGGCGACGACTCGACTCGGCCGGCAGGCCCTCGACTCGGCCGGTAGGCCTACGCGGCAGCATTCCGGCGAAACTGCCCTCGCCTGGTTGGGCGGCGACGGTCGCCGCCCCGACGCGGGTACGACCGTACACCGCGCACCTGCTGGACCGATGGGTCCATCCCTGGGTTCGGCGTCGGCCGGGTGCAGCCGAGGGGTCTTGGGTCTGTACGCCGCCAGATGCAGCTAGAGACGCCGGATGGCGACGTCTGAGTGGTTCTGGTGGCTGGCGAGTAATTGGACTATCCAGTCCGCGAAGGCTAGCCTGCTGAGGCGCCCGGTCATGGGTAATGCCTGGCCGCGGCCCCCGCTCGGACTGCGGCCCGGCTGCTGCCGGATCCGCGTACCGGACTGTCACTACCGAGATCAAGAGGAAGGCGCGGCTGATGGAAACCGATCGGGACCGTGTCGTCGCATCCGCCCGAGCTGTCCTTCCGCTCAATGAGCGCCGGCGCACGGAGCTGACCAGCCGCGGCTTCACGTTCGTCGCCGACGAGCCGCACAACGGCACGCTCGGCGAAGGCCCGACGCCGACGGAGTACCTGTTGATGGCGCTCGCGTCGTGCACCGCTCAGACGCTGCGGCAGTACGTCGACTACAAGTACGACAACGCCGGTGACATCACCGTCGAGATCGACTACCACGAGCCCGAGCAGGAAGGCGCAGAGCGCTACCTGAAGCGCACGATCACGCTGAGCGAGGAGCCCGATCCCGACGACCTGAAGGTGATGCACGACATCGCCGAGAGGTCGCCGGTGACCCTGCTGATTCAGTTCGCGTGGAGCGTGCGGACCGAGTTCGTCGGGCCGCGCTGAAATCAGGCCGCCTGCTGCTCGGCGATCGTGGCCGAGCAGCGGGCGCCCGTCTTTCCTCCCCAAGCGGCGACGGGGTTCCGTCGACCGCGACAGCCTGTTACGCCATGCGGCGACGTGCCCGCGGCGCGGGCTGTGGCGACCGCGAACCGATCCAGGTCGCGGCCCGGCCGCACCGATCCTGCTGAACGACCGCTACCGGGCGGCCGGCGCTGCCTCGTGGCCGTCGCCGGCGCCCCGGAAGGTGACGTGTGACCGAAAGCAAGATGAGCGACCGAACGATCTGGATGCGGAGTCTGGCGACACCGCTGCGAGCCTTCCTGCGAACCGAGGCCGGGAGCGCCGGCGTGCTCGTGGCCGCCATCGTCGCCGCACTGCTCTGGGTCAACCTCGACCTCGGCTCCTACGAAGCCGTCTGGCGCACCCAGTTGGCCCTGCGGCTCGGGAACCTCGAACTCTCCCGCGACCTGCACACCTGGATCAACAGCGGCTTGATGACGCTCTTCTTCCTGGTCGTCGGCCTTGAGACGCGGCGCGAGTTCGACCTCGGCGACCTACGCGACCGGCGACGCTTCGTGCTGCCCAGCCTGGCCGGCGTGATCGGCATGCTGATCCCGGTGCTGATCTTCCTGGCGGTCAACCACGGAGGCCCGGGCGCGCACGGCTGGGGCGTGGCCATGTCGACCGACACCGCCCTCGCGCTGGGCCTGCTGGCACTGCTCGGCCGGGGCGTGCCCGACCGGGTCCGAATCTTCCTGCTCACCGTGTTCGTGGTCGACGACCTGATCGCACTCGTCGTCATCGCCCTGGTCTACAGCGACGACATCAAGATGATGCCGATCATGGTGGCCGTGGCGGCGTTCGCGATCATGCTGGCGATTCGGGCGGCCGGCGTACGGCGTGGCTCGGCGTACGTGCCGTTCGCCGTCGTGATGTGGGGCGCGCTGCTGGTCAGCGGAGTCGACCCGGTGGTGGCCGGACTGGCCATCGGGTTGACCGCCTTCGCCTACTCTCCGGGCCGAGCTGAGCTCGAGCAGGTCAGCGGGCTGTTCCGGTCGTTCCGTGAGCAGCCGACGCCCAAGCTCGCGCGTACCGCTTCGATCGGCCTCGCGAACACGCTCTCGCCCAACGACCGCCTTCAGCGCATCTACCACCCGTGGTCCAGCTACGTCATCGTGCCGCTGTTCGGCCTGGCCAACGCCGGCATCGGCATCGACGGTCCGTTCCTGGCTCGGGCGTTCACGTCGCCTGTCACCTGGGGCGTGCTGCTCGGATTCGTCGTCGGCAAGCCCCTCGCCGTGATCGGCACCTCGGCCGGGCTCACCTGGATCTCGCGTGGCCGCGTCCGCCCGGCCGTGGGCTGGGCGGGCGTGCTCGGTAGCGGCACGATCGCCGGTGTCAGCTTCACGGTGTCGCTGCTGATCGCCAGCCTGGCCTTCACCGGCGACCAACTCGCCGAGGCCAAGGTCGGGGTGCTCAGCGCCGCGATCGTATCCTCGGCACTGACCTGGACGGTGTTCCGCGTCACCAACCTGCTGTCCAAGGAGAAGCGCACCCGGGCGCTCTTCGGCGACGTGACGGAGCTGATCGACCTCATTCCGGAGGTCGACGAGAAGTACGACCACGTCCGCGGCCCCGCCGATGCTTCGGTGACGCTGGTGCAGTACGGCGACTTCGAGTGCCCGTACTGCGGAAAGGCCGAGCCGGTCATCCGGCAGTTGCTGGGCCACGCCGATCTGCGCTTCGTGTGGCGTCACCTGCCCCTGTCGGACGTGCACCCCCAGGCCCAGTTGGCCGCCGAGGCCGCCGAGGCGGCGGCCGCGCAGGGCAGGTTCTGGCAGATGCACGACCTGCTCCTCGACCACCAGGAGAAGCTGAACATCCCGGATCTGATCAAGTACGCCGGCGACCTGGGCCTGGACCAGAACCGGTTCCACGACGATCTGATCAGCCATGCCCACGCCGCCCGCATCGACAGTGACATCGACTCGGCCGACAACAGCGGAGTGTCCGGTACTCCGACGTTCTTCATCAACGGCCGCCGCCACTACGGCGCCTACGACATCACCACCTTGACGGCCGCCATTCGGATGGCCCGAGCCCGGGCCCGCCTCGGCCGCGAGGCGCCAGCGACGATCCGAGAGCAAGAGGCTCAGCGCCGGTAGCGATGCCGGCGAACCAGCTCCCGCGTAGGGCCCCTCGCCCTCAGGTGGCGTGGGTCAGCCTCGGCCTGTCGCGGCGCTCCCGCCCCGTACGGTCCGGATCCGGAGGTGCGCGCGCTCGCCCTGGACGCCCAGGAGGCTGAGGATCTCCACGGGGTGCTCGTCGGCGTTGCCGAACCAGTGCGGGGTGTGGGTGTCGAATTCGGCCGCCTCACCGGGACCCATGACCAGATCCTTGTCCCCGAGGACCAGGCGCAGGCGGCCGTCGAGGACGTAGAGCCACTCGTAGCCCTCGTGGCTGGACTGCTCGGGCTCCGGTGAGCGCATCTTGGGCGAGATGATCAGTTTGTAGGCCTGCAGGCTTCCGGCCCGCCGGGTCAGGGGCAGCATGGTCATGCCGTGCCGGGTGACCGGCTTGAGGTGCAAACGGGGATCGCCGGTCTGCGGCGCCCCGATGATCTCGCTGATGTCGACGCGCAGCTCGCGCGCCAGGGGGAGCAGGAGTTCGAGGGTGGGGCGGCGCTGGCCCGCCTCCAGGCGGGAGAGCGTGCTCAGGGAGATCCCGGTGGCCTGCGCGAGGTGGGTCAGCGACAGGTTGCGCCGCGTACGCAGCCCTCGCAGGCGGGGCCCGACGGCTGCCATCGTCGACGCGGTCTCGTCATCCATGCCCCCAATATTGCCACCGCAGCAAGGAACTTTGCCTCTTCGTCCGAACGGTCCGACTGTGTCAGCAGGCACCCCGACCAGGGGTGACGCCGGACAGGAGAGGTGCGATGACCCGAGGCAGCTTGCTCACCGCCCCCGCGGGTGGGCACGACAGCGAGTCGACATCAGGGGCCGGTGCGACGCTGGCCGTGGTGATCCTGGTGCTGACACAGTTGATGTTCGTCGTGGACACCTCGATCGTGAACGTGGCCCTACCCGACATCGGACGTGAACTGGGCTTCTCCGACACCGGGCTGTCCTGGGTCGTGACCGCCTACGCGTTGACCTTCGGCGGGCTGATCCTGCTGAGCGGCAAGGTCGGCTCCATGATCGGCCCCCGCCGTGCCCTTCTCCTCGGCGTGTCGGTCTTCGTGATCGCCTCGATCACCGGAGGTCTCGCCACCTCGGCGGAGATCCTGGTTGCCGCCCGCGCCCTGCAAGGCGCCGGCGCTGCTCTCGCCGCGCCCAGCGTCATGGTGCTGATCATGGGCATCACCGACCCCGGCCCGCAGCGCTCGCGCGCGATGGCGATGTTCGTACTCGCCGTCGGCGCCGGAGCGGCGGTCGGTCTGCTCGCGGGCGGGGTACTCACCCAGACCCTGGGCTGGGAGTGGGTGATGTTCGTCAACGCACCGATCGGTCTCCTGGTCCTGCTCGGCGCCCTGCGCAACCTGCCGGAGCTGCCGCGCCGACGCACGCCCCTGGACGTCGGTGGCGCCGCCGCCTCGATCGTGTTGATGGTGGCCCTGGTCTTCGCCTTCACCTCCGCCGCCGACCAAGGCTGGACCAACCCCGTAGTGCTGGGCGCATTCGCCGTCGCCGTGCTCTCCCTGCTGCTGCTCGTGGTGGGTGAGCGCAGGCATCCGCACCCGGTGATGCCGCTGGCTTTCTTCGCCTCCATGCGCAGCGCGGGACCGCTCCTGTCCATGCTGGTCGTACCGGCCGGTCAGGTCGGCTTCCTGTTCTTCACCACGTTGCTCACCCAGCAGGTCCTCGGCTTCACCCCGATCCAGACCGGACTCGCGCTGGTGCCGTTCACGCTCGGCCTGATCGCCACCAACCAGCTCACCCCACGGCTGCTGCCGCGCCTGGGGGAGCGCGCCATCGGCGGTACCGGCCTGGCCGGCCTCGTGCTGGGCATCACCTGGATGGCGTCAGTGGCCGCCGACGCCGGCCCACACACCTCGATCGTCACGGTGCTGCTGCCTTCGGTCCTGCTCGGCGCGGGCGCGGGCGCGACGTTCGCGCCCGTCACCGCCGTCATCATGCACCAGGCCCCCGCCGAGCACATCGGCGCCGCGGCCGGCCTCAACCAGGGCCTGCAGCAACTCGGCGGCGCGATGGGCCTGGCCATCCTCACCAGCGTCCTGGCCACCGCCGGTGGCCTGGACCACGGCCTGGAGGCGACCCTGCTGGCCACCGCGGCCTTTCCGCTGGCCGGCCTGATCCTCTTCGGCGGGTGGGCGCGCCGGATCCCCGCCCCCGAGCCCACCCACGCCTGACCGGCCAGGCGCGACCTCGCCACGGGCTCCCGCAAACGGGTGCAGCGGCGCGCCGCGCGCTGCCACCGCGCCCGGTGACCGCCACGACACCCGTGCGCACCGCCCGACAGACCCGCTGACACCACCCGCACGATCAGAGGAAGAAGCACCATGATGAGCAAGGACCTCGCCCACCGGACCGCCCTGGTCACCGGAGCGACCGCAGGCATCGGCCGCGCCACCGCCCTGGCCCTCGCCGCGCGCGGCGCCGACATCATCGTCCACGGCCGCGACCGGGAGCGCGCCGCCGACACCCTCCGGCGGATCGAGGCGATGGGAGCCACCGCCCGCTTCGAGCCCGCCGACCTCTCCAACCCCGCACAGGTGATCGCGCTGGCCGGACGCGCCGGCGACGTCGACATCCTCGTCAACAACGCGGGCATCTTCCAGTTCGCCCGCACCGCCGACACCGACCCGGCCACCTTCGAGGCCCACATCGCCGTCAACCTGCGCGCCCCGTACCTCCTCGTCCAGGCCCTCGCCCCGGGCATGACCGCACGCGGCCACGGCGCCATCATCAACATCAGCAGCGGCGCCGCCAGCACCCCCGGCCACGGCAGCGGCATCTACGGCGCCACCAAGGCCGCCCTCGAATCCCTCACCCGCGTCTGGGCCTCCGAATACGGCCCCGACGGGGTGCGCGTCAACGCCGTCGCCGCCGGCCCCACCCGCACCGAAGGCACCGCCGCGTACGGCCCCGCCTTCGAATCCGCCGGACAGGCCGTCGCCCTCAAGCGTCTCGCCGACCCCGAAGAGATCGCCGGCACCATCGCCTTCATGGCCTCCCCGGAGGCCAGCTACGTCAACGGCGCCACCCTCAGCGCCATGGGCGGGCAACCTGCCCTCGGGTAGGGCCCGCTGATCGAGGGAGCCGCGCTAATGGCGGCGTCGGGCGTCGGCCTCGGCGTCGAGCAGGTCGTTCAGCGTCAGCGCCGAGTTGATCAGAGACAGGTGGCTGAACGCCTGTGGGTAGTTGCCGATCTGCTCACCGGTCGCCGCGATCTCCTCGGCGTAGAGGCCGAGGTGGTTGCTGAAGGTGGACATCTTCTCGAGGGTGAGCCGGGCGTCGTCCAGGCGGCCGGAGCGAGCCAGCGCCTCGACGTACCAGAACGTGCACATGTTGAAGGTGCCCTCGTGCCCGGGGAGGCCGTCGGGGGAGTGCACCGGGTCGTACCGGTGGACCAGGCTGTCGGAGACCAGCTCCCGCTCGATCGCGTTCAAGGTGGACCGCCAGAGGGGGTCGCTCGGCGTCACGAAGCCGACCGCCGGCATGGCGAGCAGCGCCGCATCCAGCATGTTCTCGTCGTACGCCTGCACGAAGCTGCCGCGTCCCCGGTGGTACCCGCGGGCCATGACCTGGTCGTAGATCAGGTTGCGTTGCTCGGCCCAGCGGGTGGTGTCGCCGGGGCGGCCGGTGCGGGTGGCGAGGCGGATGGCCCGGTCCAGCGCGACCCAGGACATCACCCGGCCGAAGGTGTAGTTGCGCGGGTGGTGACGGCTCTCCCAGATGCCGGCGTCGGGCCGGTCCCAGTGCTGGCAGAGCCAGTCGACGAGCCGGACGGTGCTCTTCCACACCTGGTGCGAGACGCGGATGCCCTGCTCGTCGGCGAGATGCATGGCGTAGAGGGCCTCGCCGTGGATGTCGAGTTGAAGCTGGTCGGCGGCGCCGTTGCCGATCCGCACCGGGCTGGACCCCCGGTACCCCTCCAGATGGTCGAGCACCTCCTCGTGCAGGTCCGAGGAGCCGTCCACCCGATACATGATCTTCAGCGGGTCCTGGTGGTCACCGGCCTCACGGATCCGCTCGTCGAGCCAGTTCATGTACCGGCTGACCTCCTCGGTGAAGCCGAGGCCGAGCAGCGCGTGCACCGAGAACGACGTGTCGCGTACCCAGGTGTAGCGGTAGTCCCAGTTACGGGTGCCGCCGACCAGCTCGGGCAGCGCGGCGGTGGGCGCGGCGATCATCGCGCCGGTCGGCGCGTACGTCATGAGCTTCAACGTGATGGCCGAGCGCTCGACCATCTCCCGCCACCGCCCGGTGTAGCGGGAGCGCTCGACCCAGCGCCGCCAGTAGTCCCGGGTCCACTCGAACATCCCCTGGACCTCTGCCGCGGAGATGGTCCGTGGCTCCGTGCTGGCCGTCTCCAGCACGATCCCGCCGGTGTCACCCTCGTTGAGCGTGCCGTACGCGATCAGGTCGCCGTCCTCCAGGCGGACCTCCCCGGTCTGCGCCCAGAGCTGCCGTACCGGGTCGACCGGATTGAAGGTGAGCGTCGCCGACGGGCTGCGGAACAGGTACCCGTTCGGGTGGCGCTCCAGGTCGTGCCTCTCCCGGGCGTAGTCGAACCGGGGCCGGCACTCCACCCGGAAGCGCATGCTGCCCCGGACCATGGTGACGATGCGGACCAGGCGGTGCGAGTCGGTGGCCAGATCACCGGTGACCGGCATGAAGTCCATCACCTCGGCGACGCCGTCCGCGCTGATGAACCGGGTGATCAGGATCGGGGTGCCGGGCAGGTAGAGCTGCTTGGTGACGTACCGGACGTCGTGCGGGGCGATGCGGAAGTAGCCACCGCGTTCCCGGTCCAGCAGCGCGGCGAAGATGCTCGGCGAGTCGAAGCGCGGCGCGCAGAACCAGTCGACGGTTCCGTCGCACGTCACCAGAGCGGCGGTCTGCAGGTCGCCGATGAGCCCGTGGTCCTCGATCGCCGGATAGCTCTCCACGCCGCCTCCCGGTCTCGACAGCCTCCTGCGCAGTAACCTAAGGGACGAATTGTCCGGGTCGGCTCGATTCGTGGTCAGCCACCCGCGCGTGCTCGATGCGCCTCGACTACTCCGGAGGGCGCAGACCCGCATCCGCGAACCACCGCCACGCCCCCGTCCGGGCAGGAATCATGCGAGGCCGGCCTGGATGGCCAGGATGGCGGCTCGCACCCGGTCGCGGCTGCCGGTCTTCGCCAACACGTTCGCGACGTGGGTCTTGACCGTACTCATCGACAGATGAAGACTCCGCGCGATCTCGTCGTTGTTGAGCCCGGCGCCGATCAACGTGAGCACGTCGGTCTCGCGCGCGGTCAGTTGATAGGCGGCGAGGTCCACGCGGGTGGCCGGGCCGGTCGACCGCACACGTTCCAGAACCGCGCCGGTGATCTCGGCCGAGAGGATCGCGCCGCCGGCCGCGACCGTGCGCACGGCGGACAGGAGGTCCTGGGCGCTACTGCGTTTGAGGAGGAACCCACGCGCCCCCGAGGCGATGGCGTCCAGGACGTAGGCGTCATCGTCGAAGGTGGTGACGATGATGACGGCCGGGGCATGAGGAATCGCGGCCAGCTCCCGGGTGGCCTGCAGGCCGTCCAGTACCGGCATGCGGATGTCGACGAGAGCGACGTCGACGCGGGGATCGCGGCGGACGGCATCGAGAAGCTGCCGCCCGTCCGCGGCTTCGGCCGCGACGTGGATGTCCGGCTGGGAGCGCAGGATCTGGCTGAAGCCGTCGCGGACCAACTGCTGGTCGTCGGCGATCACGACACGGATCATGGCCTGGCCACCGGCAGGACGGCCTCCAGCACCGTACCGCCGCCGGGACGCCGGTCGACGTGTGAGCTGCCGCCGAGCGCCCGCGCGCGTTCCTCGATGCCGAGCAGCCCCGAGCCGCGCGTCACGGCCCGGGGCGGACCGATCCCGTCGTCGCTCACCCGCAGCCTGGCATGGTCGCCGACGCGGATCAGCTCGACCCAGGCGGTCGCGGCATTCGCGTGCCGGGCGATGTTGGTGACGGCCTCCTGAACGATGCGGTAGGCCGCCAGGACACCCACCTCGTCGAGTCCCGGCTCGGCGTCGAGCCGGACGTGCACCGCCACACCCTGCTGGCGCAGCGGCTCGGCGAGCAGTTCGTCGATATCGGAGAGGCGGGGCGGGGCGCTCACGGCCACCGGTGCGTCCGGGTTGCGGAGATGTACGACGAGCGTGTCGAGCTCGCGCAGAGCGGTGCGGCCGCTGTTCGCGATCGTCCGCAGCGCCACCGCCGGGTCGCTGCTGAACTGTCCGGCCTCGGCCTGGACCACCATCGCGGTGACGTGGTGACCGACCACGTCGTGCAGTTCGCGGGCCAGATTCGTGCGCTGCGCGAGCCAGGCGGCCTGGTCACGTAGCTCGGCCGTCTCCCGGGTGAGCGCGTTGCCGCGGGACCACGAGCGCATCAGGACAGCGAGGAGATAGCCGGCCGCCACGAAGGCGAAGGGCTGTTCGTAGAGCCCGCGATGGTTCAGCAGGGCGACGGTGAGGGCACCGGCGGCGCCGGCCAGACCGGCCGCCCAGCCCAGCCACGGTCGACGGGCCGGATCCTCGCAGGTCGAGACGAACACGAGAGCGGCCGCCGCCAGACCCAGCTGGACCGACTCACCGGTGCTCACTATCGCCACGAACCCGGCGCAGGCCGCGAAGACCAGGGCCCGAGCGCCGGGCGGCAGGGCCATGGCCGTGAGGGCGGCGGGCAGCACCAACCACACCCAGCCCGTCGGTACGAGCACGTCCTGGTCGACCGTCGTGACCACGACTGTGACGATCACACCGGCCGCGCCGTAGGTGAGCCGGCGCGCGCCTCTGAGGCTGCGGACCCATTGCCCGATCGCGGTAACCACCTGCACAGTCTCGATGATCCGCCCTGGGCCGGCCAGGTACCCAGGTACCGGTCCGGTCGGTACCCCGGTACCGCGGCCGCGCCGAGGGTCGGCACCCCGGTACGTTCCGCCGGAAGGGCCAAGAACCGGAGCCTGCAGGTGTGACTCTCGTCGACTCCCGGCCCGTCCTGCAGGTCGGCCCGCTGCTCACCATCCCCAACTGCATCACCATCATCCGGACCCTCGCGGCCGTGACGCTCGGCATCGTCGCTCTCGCCTCCGGTTCGGTCGCCTTGATCGCGGTGGCGTACGGCATCTACTGGCTCGGTGACATGCTCGACGGCCTCGCCGCGCGGTGGCTCGGTCAGGAGACCCGAGCCGGCGCCGTCCTCGACATCGTGAGCGACCGGGCCTGCACTGCGGTGCTCTGTGTCGCCCTGGTCGCCCTGGTTCCCGATGTCTCGCTGGTCGCCATGGTGTTTCTGCCGTCGTTCATGGTCCTGGACACCATGCTGTCGCTGGTGTTCCTGTGCTGGCCTGTGCTCAGCCCGAACCATTTCCATGTCGTCGACCGGCGCGTATGGGCATTGAACTGGTCGCCGCTGGCGAAGGCGGTCAACACCGCCGGGGTCATCGGTGCTGTGGCCCTCGGGCAGTACTCGGTGGCGGTGACTGTGGCATTGGCCGTCCTCGCGGTCAAGGCGTGGTCCGCCGTGGCGGTGGCCAGGCTGCTGAGGCGGGACGGCCGGGCGTGAACGGTCTCGTGGAGGCTGCGGTCGCGCTCGGGTACGGGTTCGTCTCGGCCCTCGTCCCGGTCGTCAACGCGGAGGCCTACGCCGTGGTCGCCGGGCGTCCGGGCGGGTACGCCGTGATCGCCGTGGTCGCCCTGGCGGTCGGGCAGACCGCGGGAAAGCTGCTGCTGTTCGAGGCCGCTCGTCGCGGAACCGGCCGGCTGGCCCGGAGGCTCGCACGACGCAACAGATCGGGGCGCGCGGCCGCCCGGACCGCCCGCTGGACCGAGCCCGTCCAGCGCTGGCTCTCCGGCCGCCGCACCGGTCTGCCGACGGTGCTGCTCTCCGCCTCCGTCGGCGTCCCACCACTCGTCCTGGTCAGCGTCGCCGCCGGAACCGCCGGCCTGCGCCGCTGGGAGTTCGCCGTCGCATGCCTGCTCGGACGGGTACTCCGCTTCGCCGTCCTCGCCCTGCCCGCGACCCTCGCGTGACCCCGAACAGAGCCGCGGCGGCTCAGTCGTCTTCGTGCTGACGGAGTCAGCCGAGCTTCTTGACCAGTGTCTCGAAGGCCAGGTCGCGACGGCGGGGCAGGCCGAACCGCTCGTCGCCGTAGGGGAACGGGGTGATTTCTCCGGTGCGGACGTAGCCCCGCCGCTCGTACCAGGCGATCAGTTCGTCCCGTTGGGTGATGACCGTCATCCGCATCTCCCCGGCGCCCCACTCCTGCTCGGCGTGGCGCTCGGCCACGTCGAGCAGCTCGCGCCCCAGCCCGCCGCCCTGCTGCGAGGGTGCGACGGCGAACATGCCGAAGTAGGCGTGGTCATCGCGGCGCTCCAGCTGGCAGCAGGCGACGAGCCGGGTCCCCTCCTCGACGACGAGCACCGAGCTGTCCGGGCCGGTCACCGCGGCGGTCACCATGTCGCGGTCGGTGCGCTGGCCGTCGAGCAGGTCCGCCTCGTGGGTCCAGCCGGCCCGGCTGCTATCCCCCCGGTACGCCGACTCGACCAGGTCGACGAGGGCGTCGACGTCGGCGAGGCCGGCGATCCGGACGGTACGGTGCGTGGTGCTGGTCATCGGCGGAACTCCAGGAGTAGCGGCAGTCGGTGAACCATCGTATGCGGCCGACCAGGACGTCTACTCGCACCGGACCGCGATGAAGAGGAGGTGGAGGAGATGAGGAAGGGCGGTCATAGGCGGATGGCAATGCCGATCCTGCGGTCACGTCGCCCGAGGAGCAGGTCGAACCCGAACACCAGCCGGGCGATGGGGTAGCGGCGGGCCATGAGCCGGCGTACCCGTGCCGTCTCGGTCCGGTCCAGTAGTCGGGCCTGGCCCCGTACCGTCGGCGCGCCGGCGGCGACCCGGCCGTTCGGGTCGCACGGTGTCACGGTCACCGTGGCGTTGTTGCGGATCCTTCTGACTTTTCCGCTCTTGCGCTGGGTGAGCACGAAGAGCTCGCCTGCGTCAGCGACGAGCCCAACGGGGGTGGGGACCGGTCGTCCGTCCCGGCGGTAGGTGGTCACGGTGGCGTACCGGGTGTGGGCGATCTCGGCGGGCACGCTCATGCGGGGCTCGCGTCGGTTCGCCGGTCCAGCCAGGACGCCCCCGCGATGGCCGCGGCACCGAGCGCCTCCCAGCCCGCCGCGTTGAGAAACGCCCGGGGCGCGCGACCCGTGGCCGCGAGCCCGGTGAGGCCGGCCGCCATCAACAAGCGGCGGGCCATGACGTACCTGGGAAAGCCGGGCCAGCCCTGCGCCGCCCCCAGCAGATAGGCCCCGCCCTCGCCGATCGCGGCGAAGGAGCTGCTGCCCAGCACGGCTGTCGTGTGGTCACCCGGTCCCCGCTCGGCGGGGCGCTCGAATCCGGAGAGGCGCTGTTGGCGGTCGGGGCTGACCACGCCCAGGGTCCCGAGGGCGGCACCGACCGCCCCCAGGCACGTCAGGGTCCAGAAGGTGGCTCTACCTCGTCCAGCGTTCATCTCTTCACTTCCTTGCATGTCTCGTTCGGTCGCCGGGCACGCCGGTGGCGGGACGCCGGCTCTGCCAGATCGACCAGGGTCGGGCGCCGAGCCTCGGACCCGCGCCGAGCCGGACCGCCGGATTCCAGGGCACGACATTCTCCACCGAAGTGGTAGTGACATCACCGTTTTAACGGTAGCGCTAAAGTGGTGGTGTTGCCACCACTTCGATCGGAGGTCCGAAGATGCGGGCACCCCGCCGGGACCAGCTCCGCAACCGGCAACGGTTGATCACGGCTGCCCGCGAGGCCTTCACCGAGCACGGCCCGGAGGTCGCCCTCGACGAGATCGCACGCCGGGCCGGCGTCGGGACCACCACGCTCTACCGGCACTTTCCGGAGAAGGAAGGGCTGATCGAGGCGGTCCTCGATGACCTCGCCGCGGCGGTACGGGACAACGCGGAGCGCGCCATGCAGAACAGCGATCCGGTCGGCGCCTTCCGGGCGGTGTTCAGCCAGAGCTGCGACATGTCCGAGCAGGAGGTGGCGACGTTCGCCCAACTGGCTGGCGCCGGCAACCGTGCCGACAAGCACGCGCAGCGTCTGATTACATCCGTCGTCGGCCCGGCCACGGATCGGTTACGATCCGCCGGCCGGCTGCGCGCCGGCATAACCGCCGATGACATCGCGACCTTCGTCCGCATGACCCTCAGCGGGGACAGCGACGAGGCTCGCGGTAAGGCGATCCAGGTCATGCTCGACGGCCTCGTCAGTCCGCAAGACGCCACGGCGACCTGACGTGGCCGCGTCCGGCCTGCCCCGAAGACGGCGTCCGGCGTGGCGGCTCACCACTTCCCGAGCGCAGTGCGGCCGGTCGGGAAGTTGCTCCAGCG
This sequence comes from Micromonospora musae, assembly GCF_003626635.1. Classification (GTDB taxonomy): domain Bacteria; phylum Actinomycetota; class Actinomycetes; order Mycobacteriales; family Micromonosporaceae; genus Micromonospora; species Micromonospora musae. The sequence continues at coordinate 166,007 of NZ_RAZT01000004.1, forward strand.
CCTTGCTGGACAGCGGAATCTGGCGGGACGGAACAGTGCAGGCGAGGCTCCCGGCCGTGGCAGCGGACCTTGATCGACTGCTGCCTGGCCGGGAGCCTCGCCGTCATCTGTTTCGGGCTCAACTGACCCCGCCCTGAGCTACAGGGTCAGTCGCCCTTCGCGGCGCGGCCGAGGCGGATCGCCGAGATGAGGAAGAAGATGGCGCCGGGGATGGCGTAGCCGATCGCGTTGGTCAGCGTCGGGTTGTCCGCGGCGGCGCCCGCGATGAACGCCCCACCGGCGAGTACGGAGATGCCACCGCTGATGATCATCGGCCACTGGCCCCCCATCCTGCGCCGGGTGACCCCCACGAGCAGCTGGATCAGCCCGGCCACGATCGCCCACGCACCCCAGACCCCCAGCACCGCCGGAATGCCGGAGGTGCTCGCGACGGCGAGACCGACGGCGGCGAGCAGACTGACCGTGACGTTCGCGTAGAGCAGGGCGGGGGATCCGGTGGCGCGCGACGCGCGGGCGTCGATGATCGCGGCTGCCACGTCGAAGAGCGGGTAGAGCACGAGCAGCGTCACCGCGAGTGGGCCGAGGTGCTCGGCGGTCGTGAACGCCACGAGGGCCCAGACGATGGCGAACGCGAAGCGGACGAGGTACAGCCGCCGCAGGGCGGCTGCCGTCGTCGAGATGCCGGGCGCGGCAACGGTGGTCATGGTGATCCTCTCGGGGTTCCCTGTCGGAGCGGCGGTCGATCGGCGGGTGCCGGTGAGCTGGTCGATCAAGGGGTGTGGCTGGCTCGGCAATCAGGTAGAACGAACGTTCTGTCTCGGCCAATCATGAACGGCTCACTACGTACTGTCAAGACGGAACGTTCTGTCTACCGGTGGCACCGAGGTCGGAGCGCGGCCGCGACGCGGCGCGAGGAGTGAGACGGAACGTTCTGTCGCTACCATGGAGTCATGGCGAGCAGCGAAACCGACGTCCGGCCGTCCGAGGCGCGCCTGCGGCTACTCGGCGCGGCTTCCCGGATCTTCTATGCGGAGGGAATCCACTCGGTCGGCGTCGACCGGATCGTCGCCGAGGCGAGTGTGACCCGGGCCACCTTCTATCGACACTTCCCGGGCAAGGAAGATCTCGTCCTCGCCTATCTGCGCGGGGCCGACCAGGCCATCCGTGGCCAGGTGGAGGAGGCCGTCACGGCCGTCGCGGCCGGCCTGCCGGCGAGTGACGCGCTGCGGGCCATCGCGGCGTCGATCGCCGAGGGCATCCGGTCCTCCGGCTTCCGCGGCTGTGCCTTCCTGAACGCCGTGGCCGAGTACCCCGACCCCGACCACCCCGTACATCAGGCGGTCCTCGCGCACCGGCAATGGTTCCTCGACACCGTCACCACCCTGATGGCGCGCATCGAGCAGACCTCGGCCGAGTCCGCCGCGCAGCACTTCGTCATGCTGCGCGACGGCGCCATGGCGGCCGGCTGTCTCTTCGACCCCGAGTTGATCTGCGAGACCTTCCTCCGCGGCGTCGACGGACTCGTCCAGACGCATGCCGCACGGCAGCCGTCCTGACCGCTTGAGCGGTGGGGTTGGTCGGCGCGGCTCGATGACCCGGCGGCTCCGTGCGCACGCTCGGTCGGCGATCGCCGCGCGAACCGGCGGATCCTCGACGCAGGGCGGCGGTCAGCGGGCGTTCGCCGCGGCGTGCCGGCGTAGGCGCGACGGTGTGGTGCCGGTGATGGTCCGGAAGGCTTTGCCGAAGGCGGAGGGCGAGTGGTAGCCCACGGCGGCGGCGATGTCATCCAGGCCGCGGCCGGTGGTGGTCAGCAGGTCGGCTGCGATGATCATTCGGGTCCGCGTCAGGAAATCCGCGACGCCCATTCCCGTCGTCGCGGAGAAGCGCCGGACCAGCGTGGCCCGGGAGACCCCGGCGACACGCGCGAGGCTCGCGATCGTCCACCGTCGCTGCGGCTCGTTCACCACGGCGTCGACGACGGCCCGCAGGCTCGCGTCCGTCACGGCGGTCCATGGCGTGAGCAGGTTCGCGGTCGACGGAGCGCCGCGTTCGTCGCCGCGCAGGACGAGCACCAGCAGCGCCTCGCAGAGCGACGCGAGCAGGGCGCCGGTGCCCTGGGCGTCGAGTGCGGCCTCGCTGCGCATGAGCTCGCCGAGCGGGTGCAGTGGCGAGCCGGCTCCGAGGCCGAAGGAGGCGTGCACGATGTCGGGCAGGCCGGCGAAGAGGAGTTCTCCCGCCCCCGGCTGGTAGGTGTAGTGGCCGCAGAAGAGGTCGACGGCGGGGGCGTCCTCGCCGCGCAGGGTGGTCACCGAGTCGCCGGTGTGCCGCCTGGAGGGCAGCGGTGGCCCGTCCGCGACGACCCGTATCCGGTGCCGCCCGGCGCGCGGAAGGATGAGGACGTCTCCGGCGTGCAGCTCGACCACCCGATCGTCGATCTCGGCCACGCAGTCGCCGTCGAGCAGCAGGTGGAAAGGCACCTGCCCGGCCGCGCCGGGCGGATTGTCCAGGACGTGGGTGCCGGCCAGCAGGCAGCGCACATCGACGGCGCCCTCCAGGCGAGCCGAGCGGATGATTCTGCTGATCGAGTCCATGAGCCGATCACGATAATACTTGAGCCTCTTCCGTCTTGTCGGATCGCTCGCTCCGGTGAAGTCTGGGACCCATGACTTCACTGCACGCGGATCTGCTCGTGATCGGCTTCGGCAAGGGCGGGAAGACCCTCGCCGCGACCATGGGCCGCCAGGGTCGCCGAGTGATCATGGTGGAGCAGTCCGCGCTGATGTACGGGGGGACGTGCATCAACATCGGCTGCGTGCCGACCAAGGCGCTCATCCATCGCGCGTCGGTCCGGCCGCAGGACGCCGACCCGAGGTCATGGTTCGCCGACTCGGTGGCGTGGACGGCCTCGCTGACCTCGATGCTGCGGAAGAAGAACTTCGAGATGCTGGACACCCTCGACTCCGTGACGGTCGTGACCGGCACCGCCGCCTTCCTCGACGAGAAGCGGGTCGAGGTCACCGCCGGCGACGACCGGATGGAGATCACGGCGGACACCATCGTCATCAACACCGGCGCCCAGACGGTGGTTCCGGAGATTCCCGGCCTGCGCGACAGCGCCCACCTGATCACCGGTACCGACCTGATCGGCTCGCCCGACCTGCCGCGCCGGGTCGCCGTCGTCGGCGGGGGCTATCAGGGGATCGAGTTCGCCGCGACGCTGAGCCACTACGGCGCCGAAGCGACAGTGCTGGAACGCGGCGGCCGCATCCTGCGCCGCGAGGACGACGACGTCGCCGAGGCGGCCGAGAAGATCCTCACGGACCAGGGCGTCACCTTCGTCACCGGAGCGAAGGTCACCCAGGTCACCGACTCCGGTGCCGCCGCGGTCGTCCACTACGAGGCGAACGGCACGGCGGGCCGGATCGAGGTGGACGCCGTACTCGCCGCCGCGGGGCGGGCACCGCGTACGGCGGAACTGCGACTGGACGCCGCGGGCGTACGCACCACCGACAGCGGCGCGATCGAGGTGGATGAGTACCTCCGGACGAGCCAACCGCACATCTTCGCGGTGGGCGACGTCAACGGCGGGCCCCAGTTCACCTACATCTCCCTCGACGACTACCGGATCGTCGCCGACCAGCTGACGGGCGAGGGGAACCGCTCCACAGCCGACCGGGTGGCCGTGCCGTACACCCTCTTCATGACACCGCCGCTGGCCCGCGTCGGCCTGACCGAGACCGAGGCGCGCGCCACCGGCCGGCCTGTGCGCGTGGCCGCCAAACCGATCGCGGCCATCGCGGCGATGCCCCGCGCCCGCATCCTGGACGACGTCCGCGGGCTGATGAAGTTCGTGATCGACGCCGAGACCGACGCCATCCTCGGAGCCGCGCTGCTCAGCGTGGACGCGCAAGAGCTGGTGAACACCGTGGCGCTGGCGATCCGCAGCGGGGTGACCGCCGGCGGGCTGCGGGACGCGATCTGGACCCACCCCAGCTCCACCGAGGCCTTCAACGAGGTACTGGCCAACGTGGTGCGCTGACCCGACCGCGGCCACAGTCTCAAGGAGACACATCATGACGAGCAACCCCACCACCGCGACGCACCAGCTTCGGCCCGGCCTCGCGCTCACCGTGCGCGCGGCCGGACACGGTCGGCCAGTGCTGGTGCTGCACGGCGCCGGCGGTCCCCACACCATCGACTCGCTCCTCGTGCACCTCGCCGACGGGCAGCAGGTGCTCGCACCGACCCACCCCGGCTGGGACGGCACCACCCGCCCCGAGAGCATGACCAGCGTCGCCGATCTCGCCGCCACCTACCTCGAACTGCTCGAAGCAGAAGGGCTGAGCGAGGCGACAGTGGTCGGCGTCTCGTTCGGCGGCTGGGTGGCCGCCGAGATGGCCGTGCGCGACCGGGACCACCGCGTCGGCCGGCTCGTGCTCATCGACGCCATCGGCCCGCAGATCCCCGGACAGCGCCCCGCCATGCCGAGCAACGCGCCACCGGAGAATCTGGCCGCGCTCCGCGCCTACACCCGAGACACCCTGGAAGACCCGACCCTGCTGGACCGGGCCCGGCTCCGTACGATCCCCGAACTCCTCGTCTGGGGTGCGGACGACCCTGTCGTCAGCGCCGAATTCGGCCGCCGTTACGCCGACGCCATCCCCGGCGCACGTCTCGTCCTCATCCCGGGTGCGGGGCACCTGCCCATGCGGGACGCGCCCGAGGCGACGTTCGCCGCCATCGACGCCTTCCTCGCGGAGGCCGCCCCCACGAGAAGCTGACTGCCGGGCGATCCGACGACCCGCCCAGGCGCATTCATCGACTCGGTCGTCGGCGAAGCAGGGCGGTGGCTCAGTACTGCTGCGGGCCGACGGAGCGCTTCAAGTTGGCCGCGGTCACGCCTCGGGCTCGCGATTGCCGGGCGTCTCCCGTGCAATCGGCGAGGCGAGATCCTCGAGCGGCCGCTGCCGGCTCCGCAACGCGTCGACCAGCGCGATAAGAGCCAGCACTCCGGCCACGACGCTCAGTCCGACCATCGGCGACCAGCGCGCCAACGCCGTCGTGACCAGCAGCAGAACCACCAAGCCGATCACCCGCGACCTGGGGACCCGGCCGAAGATCTCGTAGTCCAGCCGAATCCGAGCGAGGAGGAAGAGCACCGGGCCGCCCACCACGAAGAGCAGCCACGTCGGCCGCGGCGGCCCGAACGGTTGCGCGATGACCAGCTCGTAGCCAACCGCGGTGACCAGCACGCTGAGTACGATCAACGCGTGCGTCCGTTCCGACGCCGTACCCAACTGGCCGGGCAGGCCCGCCCGCCCCAACGCCTCGTTCAGCAACCGGCCGGCGCGGTGAAAGTAGATCCGCCACAGCACCGCGCTGGTGATGAACGCGATCCCGAAGGCGGCCGCCCGCTCCGCGGAGTAGTCCACGCCACCGAAAGCGGCGCCGATGACCAGAATCGACTCGCCGAGCGCGATGAGGAAGATCTGCTGGTGACGTTCGGCCAGATGCTCTCCGGTGATCCGCCAGCGACCGACCGCCGCGGCACCGAGCCGAGGCAGCGGCCAGCCCAGAGCCCAGGCGAGGTAGTCCACCGCCAGCGCGGCAGCCCACAGCGACAGGCGAAGCCGGTCCGGGCCCAACGCGCCGACCAGCCAGAGCGGTGCGGAAAGCGCTGACCAGGCGGCGAGTCGAAACGGCACCAGCCGCCGTGGATGGCCACGCAGTGCGGCCGCGACCACCAGCGGCCGCACCACCATCACCATCAGGTACGCGACCGTGAACGGCACCGCCCGCTCCTCCACGGCGCGCGGCAGCGTCACCGCCATCACCAGGGCGGCGAACATGGTGCCGATCACGACCGCCTGAATGATCGACCGTTCCGGCTCGTAGCGACTGGTGATCCAGGTGGTCTGCGACCAGATCAACCAGAGCGCCAGGAACAGCAGCAGCGTACGACCGAGCCCGCCGACGAGCGCCCAGCCGGTCTCGTCGCTGACGTCGGCGAACCGTTGCGAGACCCGGGTCAGGGCGACGACGAAGGCGAGATCGAAGAAGAGCTCCAGGAACGTGGCACGCCCCGAACTCGCTTCGGCGCGCAGCAGCGCAGCACCGCGTCCCGCCGCCATCGTCCGCTCCCGTCCGCCCCTGGCACCAACGAGTTGGCCGGCGGCCCTGACCGAACCGACAGACGGGTGTGGGGGCCGGCTGGCTGCTGGCCCCCACACCCTGTGACACATGCCCGTTCGTCATGTCGGCACGTGACCAGCGGATCCCGCACGATGCTTCTATCCGTGGTCGGCGGTGTCGGCGAGTCGGTACACCTGGCACCGACTTCGATCGGTGCGAGGCGACCGTCGGCCGGGCCGCCCAGGAACCAGGCCTCCACGGCGGGCATCCGGGTTCCCCGGATCAGGGCCGTGTCGTTTGAGGGCCCGGTCGGATCGGCTGCTGGCCGGCAGGGGCGTACAGCACTGAGGCCAACCGCGGCTGTCTGCGCCGACGCGGGATCAAGGCGGCCATCCCGGGAATGCACGGCGCGCCGTGCGCTACGAAGCCACCGTTCACGTCGCCTCGATCAGCATCTGGCTCCGGGGCCTGAAACGACACACGTAGAACATGATCTCGAATCTCACCCCGTGCCCTGCGGTTGCCGACCGAGGCGGCTCCAGCTCCTAGTCCTCGACGTCCACGTCCACGTCGATGTTCCCGATGCAGACGACGGTGTTGTTGGGCTGAGTCTGGTTGTCGTTCGTCGTCTCGACCGACGCGGACTGCTCGTAGCTGACGTCGCTGTCCTCGATCTTGTTGTCGCTGATGATCTGGTTGATGCTCACCTTGTTGGTCTGCACGGTGTTCGCGCAGGCAACCTCGGTGCGGTCCGAGGCCTGTTCGTAGGGTGCGGCGTGCGCGGCAGCGGGCGTGCCGAGCAGCAGGGCGCCGCCGCCCAGCGCCACCCCTACGGCGAGCTTGGTCAGAAACCTCTTCGACATGTCCCTCACTCCCTCCTGGTCGTCTCGGGCAGACGAGCCATGACGAACATAAGAAGGATTCATGTCCGTTCGGAGCGCTTTCCGGGTTTCTGACGCAAGCATGCCTTGGACTGCTATACGAGGTTGCCTCACGTTTTCGGGTGATAGGCCTGGTTCAGGTCTTGTCTGCGGCGACTCATGGGAACGTTGGCTGTACCCCTGACGGGACTGCCTCAGCCTCCGTTGGAGCGGAGTGACTGGCGACCGGTCTCCTCATTTGGCTCGTTGTCCGCCGCCGGCTTGCCCAGCCGGGCCACCCAGTCGACGAACTCCGCGTCCTGCCTCGCCAGCGGCTCGCCGTCCGCCGGGGTGCCCGTGCCGTCCCCGTCGGCCCGGGACTTGCTGCGCCGGAACAGGCCCAGCCGGCCGCTGGCCCGCCCGCCGGCCCGTCCCGCCTCGACGACGGATGCCGGGCCGGCCGGCGCGGTGCCGGTCGCGGGCGGCGGCCCGGCCCGCCGGGCGCTCGCGAGGGCGTCCCAGTTCGCGGCCAGGTTCAGGTTGGGCAGGGGCGGCCGGTGCCGGGGTGGGAGCGCCGGCTCGAGCCTCTCTTGCTTGCCGGCCGGTTGGATCGCCTCGGCGCCAGGAGCGGGCTCGGTGGAGGGCGGCACCCGTCGCGCCGGAACGACCGGCCAGGTCGACTGAACCTGCGTCCGGTCGGTCTTCGGCGGTTGGTACATCCGGAGGGTTCCCGGGGCGACGAGTGCCCCGCCGGTCGGCATTCCGTCGGGCCCGATGTTGTCGGCCTCCGTCTCCGCCGTTCCGGAGTCGTCCCCGCCGAATCCCGCGGGAAGGTGGGCCGCCGTCGCGGGGATCGGTTCCGATGTCTCCGAGGTGTCGTCGAGATCGGCGGGTACGGCGCGGGCCGCCGGCACGGTGGCGACCGCCGGTGCGGCGGTCCGCGGCGCGTGGTCGGCCGGTACGGCGCTGTCGTCCCGGTCGCCGGGCGGCGCATCGAGGCTCAGCGGTTCGGCGGCGCGCGGGAGCTCCGCTGCGATTGCACCGGTGACCGGCAACGTGCCGGCCAGGTCGGCGGGCCCCGGCTCGTCGGCCGGCGTCATGGCCTGCGGCACGGCCGCGTCGACGGAGAGTGGACGGAGGACCTCGGTCGGCTCGACCGCCTCCTCATCGGCCGTGCGCCGCAGGAGCGGCCAGCGGAACGACGCGACGACGGCCGAACCGAGCAGACCGGCGACGACGGCGAGCAGCGCGGTGTAGTAGGGCGTGATCTGGTACCGGTCGACGGCCTCGCCGGGACCGGCGGTCAGGTAGGCGAAGGCGACCAGCACCGGGCCCGCCGCGCCGGTCGCGCCGTTGACCAGCGGCGGATGCCCGCGCCGGCGGGCCAGCCCGCTGGTCACCGCGCCGAGGAGCAGGGCTACCGCCGGCAGGATCAGGATCGCCTGTCGTTGGGCCGCCTCCGCGCCGAGCCCGACCGGTTCCAGCACACCGAGCCGTACGGCGGGCAACACCCCGGCGGTCGCCAGCGACGGGACGACCGGGACGAGCGCCAGCAGCCAGACCACGCCGCCCACCGCCGCCATGTTCCAGCCCAGCGGCGGCTTCACCAGTGCGGCGATCGCACCACCCGCGCCGACCAGCGCGCCGAGGATCGCGCAGATGCCGACGGCCCAGATCGGGTCCACGGAGAGACGCTCGGCTGCCTGGACCGGCCGGACGCAGAGCGGCGCCACGACGGTGGCGCCGAGCGCCGCGGTGGCGGCGATCGCCACCAACCTGCCCGTGCTTCCCGGCTCCCCGTAGCGGCGGGCCAGGCGTGCGGTGACGACGGTGCCGGCCACGGCGGCGTATGCCGCGAACCAGCCCACCCAGACGAGCTGGGCAGGCCACTGGTTCACTGTGGTGTCGGCGGGGGCGCCGGCGAGCTGGACGATGCCGAGGCCGAACGCGATGCCGAGCTGACCGGCACCCGCGAGCACTCCCAGCCCGAGCGCTGTGAGCAACAAGTTACGCCAGGTACGAAGGACCATGTCCGGAACGTTACGCAACTGATGCAGACATTTACGGCGAAATGCTGGATTTCACATCGGACTGCAGTGTCGACGGTCACCCTCAGTGCGGGTCCGGCGCGCGATTCGGGTGCTGCCGCCACTGTGGCCAGCATGTGGACGACGTCCGGGTGGTGACGGTCGCCGCGTCGGCCAGTGTGGAACGTCGAGGCGCGGGTCCTGCCCGCTCCTGGTCGGCGCGTTCAGGTCGCGTCGGCCGTGCAGCAGGAGCAGTCCGGCCGGCATCCGCACGCATCGACCTCGCCGACGCCGGGCCCACCGGCGGCGGTGGCGGTGCGGGGGGCGGTCAGCGGGACGGCGCAGCAGGCGTCACCGCGCCACGCCTCGCGGCCCTCCTTCACCGCCACCGCGGCGATGACCAGCGCGGCGATCGGGTCGGCCCAGGACCAGCCGAAGAGGCCACCCCCAGACCCACGAGCAGTACGCCGGAGAGGTACGTGCAGAGCAGGGTCTGCTTGGAGTCCGCGACCGCCGAGCGTGAACCGAGTTCTCGCCCGGCGCGGCGCTGCGCGTACGACAGCACGGGCATGATCGCCAGCGACAGCGCCGCCAGTACCAGCCCGATGCTGGAGTGCTCGGCCTCGGCGCCGCCGAACAGCGCCCGTACCGACTCCACGGTCACGTACGCGGCGAGGGCGAAGAACGAGAGCGCGATGATCCGCAGTGCGACCTTCTCGCGTGACTCGGGATCGCGGCCGGCGAACTGCCACGCCACCGCCGCCGCGGACGACACCTCGATCACCGAGTCCAGCCCGAAGCCGATCAACGCGGTCGACGACGCGAGCGTGCCGGCGGTGATCGCCACGACCGCCTCGATGACGTTGTAGGTGATCGTGGCGGCGACCAGCAGCCGCACTCGCCGGGCGAGCACCTGACGGCGCGCGGGCGGCGGCCCCGCCGGGGGCCGACCGATCAGGGGCAGGTCCATCAGCAGCAACCCTTCTCGTCGGCATCCGGGCAGGCGGCCGGGTCGACCGCCAGCACGAGACCGAGCAGGTCCGCCAGGGCGTGTGCCAGCCGGCCGTCGGCCAACTCGTAGCGGGTGCGGCGGCCTTCCGGCGCCGCGACCACCAGGCCGCAGCCACGCAGACACGAGAGGTGGTTCGACAGGTTCTGCCGGGTCGTGCCGAGCAGGTCGGCGAGCTCAGCCGGGTAGCCCGGCCCCTCGCGCAGCGCCAGTAGCAGCCGGGCCCGCGTCGGATCGGAGAGGGCGTGACCGAAGCGGGCCAGCACCTGACCGTGCGTCAAGGTCTCCACTCGTCGGACAGTACAGCATATGATGTACTATGCCGCGAACTCGGGCGTAGTCGCTCCGAGCCGGTGGCGGAACAGGCGGGTCGCCGCGGCCCTCCGCCCGTTCGTACCGCCTGGTTCACACCCGGGCTTCCACGCGCTCCGGTGCGGGATCGAGCGGCAGGTCGCGCAGCCGGCGGATCGGGGTCGACAGGTAGATGATCGGGGAGAGCACGGTGAGCGCGCCGAAGATCAGCAGAGTGGTGCGGGCGCCGAGCGGCCCGGCCAGGGCGCCGGCGAGCAGGCCGCCGAGCGGAATGGCGCCCCAGGAGACGAACTTGACCGTGGCGATCACCCGCGACAGCAGCTCCGGCGGGCTGGCGAGCATCCGGTAGGTGCGGGTGGTCACGCTGAGCACCACCGAGCAGCCGGCGAAGACGAGGTTGCCGACGGCGAAGGCGAGGTAGGCGACGGTGCCGGTGCCCAGCGGGATGACGAGCGCGCCGACCACGCTGACGACCGCCGCGATGACCAGGCCGCGTGCGGTGCCGACCCGATCGGTGAACCGGGTCGTCAGCGCGGCGCCGACGAGCGAGCCGAGGCCGTCGACGGCGATCAGCAGACCGACCAAGAGCGGCGGGGCGTGCAGCTCGCGCAGCAGGTAGTACGGGAAGAGGGCCAGCATCGCGCCGGAGACGAAGTTCGTCGCGGTGGCGTCCCACATCGCCGGTCCGATGATCGGGTGGCGGTGCACGTAGTGCCAGCCCTCGCGGATCATCGTGACCATCGGGGGCCGCTCGGCCGGTCGCTGCACCCGCCGGGCCGGCAGGGTGCGCAGCAGCGTGGCGGAGATCAGATAGCTGACGGCGTCCACGAAGAGCGTCGGCACCGCGCCCAGCAGCTGCACCGCGAGCCCGCCCAGCGACGGCCCGCCGAGCTGCGCGGCGGCATGCGTACCGGAGGTGAGGCTGTTACGCGCCTGCAACTGCGCCGCCGGCACGATCTCCGGCAGGAAGGTCTGGTTCGCCACGTCGAAGAGCACGTTGGCGAAGCTCGTCACCAGGGCGACCGCGACCAGCTGGGCCACCGTCAGGGCGTCGAACCACCACGCCAGGGGGACGGACGCGATGGCGAGCGCCCGGATCAGATCCAGGGCGACCTGCATGCCGCGCAGCGGCAGGCGCTGCACGATCACCCCCGCCGGCAGGCTGATCAGCAGGTACGCGAGGTAGCCGGCGGCCGTGATCAGACCCATCTCGAAGGCGGACGCGTGCAGCACGGTCAGTGCGGTCAACGGCAGGGCCAATCCACCGACCGCCGAGCCGAAGAGGCTGGTCGTGCCGGCGACCCACCAGCGCCAGAAGACAGTAAGTTTCATAATGGAACTGACCATAGTGATGGCTGCGCGGAAAGTCGACCTCGCCCTCCGGAGACCGCCCGGTACCGCGGTACCGGCGGAGGGCCGGGCCGGGCCGGATCGCGGGGGATCGGTCAGGACGCCGGAGCGCCGCCCCGGATCGCGGCCGCCTCCTCCTCGGTCGCCACCACCGGCGGCGCCGCCGGCATCGGGCGGCGGGCGGTCTCCGGCGCGAAGTACACCGCGATGCCGCCGACCAGCCCGGCCGCCACCAGCAGGAAGGCGGGGGCGATCAGGCTGTGGGTGCCGTCGACCAGCGCCGCGGCGACCAGCGGCGTCGTGCCGCCGAAGAGCGAGGTGGAGATGTTGTACGTGATGGAGAGCGCGCCGGCCCGTACCCGGGTGGGGAAGAGCGTCGGCAGGGTGCCCGGCTCCGTGCTGTCGAAGCAGAGGTACATCAGGCCGACGAGCAGCGTGCCGAAGAAGACGGCGACCACCGTGCGTTGCTGGATGATCAGGAAGGCCGGCACGGAGAGGACGACCAGCAGGACGCAGCCGGTCATCATGACGGGCCGACGCCCGACGCGGTCGGAGAGCCGGCCCGCGAACTGCAGCAGCACCATGAGGATCACCAGGACGACCACCACCACGATCAGCGAGGTGTTCTGGGAGAAGCCGAGCTGCGCCGACAGGTAGCTCGGCAGGTACGCGGTGAGCATGTAGCTGGGCACGTTCAGCACGAGGACGAGGCCGAGGCAGACCAACAGCGGGCGGCGCTGATGGCGGACCAGTTCCTTCGCCTCCCTGCGGAGCCCGGCCGAGCGCTTCGGCGCGCGGGTCTCCAGATGCTCGAAGGCGGGCGTCTCGGTCAGCCGCAGGCGCAGGTACAGGCCGACCAGGCCGAGCGGGCCGGCGACGAGGAACGGGATTCGCCAACCCCAGGAGTCGAGGTCGGCTGTGGACAGCACGCTGGTCAGGAGCGTCACCAGCGACGCGCCGAGCACGAAGCCGGTCAGCGTGCCGAACTCGAGCCAGCTGGCCACGAAGCCGCGCCGGCGGTCCGGCGAGTGCTCGGTGATGAACGTCATCGCCGAGCCGTACTCACCGCCGGTGGAGAAGCCCTGGATCAGCCGGGCCAGGAGAAGCAGCACCGGGGCCCAGACGCCGACCTGGGCGAAGCCGGGGAGCAGCCCGACGGCGAACGTGCCGAGCGACATCGTGATCACGGTGAAGACGAGCACCCGCTTGCGGCCGATGCGGTCGCTCAGCGGGCCGAAGAAGAGGCCACCCAGGGGACGGACGAGGAAGGCCGCGGCGAAGGTCGCGAACGACGAGAGGAGCTGCGCCGACTGGCTGGCCTCGGGAAAGAACACCCGCCCGATCGTCACGGCGGTGAAGCTGTACACCCCGAAGTCGAACCACTCGATCATGTTGCCGACCGCGGTCGCCGCGACGGTACGCCGGAGATCGCCGAGGCGGACGACGGTCACCGCGCCCGGGTCAGGGCTCCCCGCCGCGCCGTCACCGGTCGGGGCCGAGCCGTCCGGGCCGGCGTCTTCGCTCATCTCGTACGCCCTCCTGGCCTGCGCTGTGCGACCACGGCGGGCGGGCCCGTCTCGATCGCGGGGAGGCGCATTCCCGGCCGCGGGTTCGCGAAACGCGCTCCCCTTCGTTCCGGCTGCCGACCGCGGTTCACCGCGCGCCACGACCGGGCCTTTTCGTCCGGCGATGGTGTCCCGGAGCAGGGGGCCTGTGGGACCATCACCGCATGAGGCGGACCTTGGCCGACGTGGTCGGCCGGCGTTACGAGGGCTACTTCCGCGACCGCACTCCCGTGCCGTTCGAGATCGTCGACCGTGACGGCGCTACCCACGGCTTCGGGGTCAGCGAGGCCCTGCCACCCCGGTTCAGTCTGGTCGTCCGCGACGACGTCGGTCAGCAGGCGCTGCACTCCCTCGACCAGCTCCAGGTGGTCCTCGCGTACCTCGCGGGACACCTCGACGTCGAGGGTGATCTGTTCGCCGCGCTGACCATGCGCCGGTTCTTCTCCGACGTGCACCCGATCGCCTTCCTCGGCCGCTGGCTGCCGGCCCTGGTGCACGGGCGGTACGGCCATGACCAGCGGTCGATTTCCCGGCACTACGACGAGGACTCCGACTTCTTCCTGACCTTCCTCGACACCCGGCACCGCTGCTACACCGAGGGCGTCTTCGCGCGGGACGACGAGGCGCTGGAGGACGCGGTGACCCGCAAGCTCGACCTGGCACTCGACGCCATCGGCGTCGGTCCGGGGGACCGGGTGCTGGAGGTCGGCGGCGGGTGGGGAGCGTTCGCCGAACACGCGGCGCGGCGCGGCGTGGCAGTCACCACCGTGACGCTGGCCGCCGAGTCCGAGCGTTTTCTCACCGACTTCTTCGCCCGGGAGGGGTTGCCGGTCACCGTGGTGCGGGAGCACTTCTTGCGCTACCGGTCCGCCGAGCCCTTCGACGCGATCGTCAACATGGGCGTGACCGAGCACCTGCCCGACTACCGGGCCACACTGCGGGCGTACGCCCGGCTGCTGCGTCCCGGCGGGCGGATCTACCTCGACGCCCTCGCCATGCGGCGCAAGCAGCATGTGTCCACGTTCTTCAAGCAGTACGTCTACCCGGGGAACTCGGCCCCTCTGGTGCTGCACTCGTACCTGCGGCAGGTGGCCCGATCTCCGTTCGAGCTGCTCGACCTCGAGGACGACCGGCACAACTACTTCCTGACCTGCCGGGCCTGGGCGCAGCGGCTGGACGCGCGGCGCGAGGAGATCGTCGCCCGCTGGGGGGAGCCGCTCTACCGCCGGTTCCGGATCTTCCTCTGGGGTTCGGCCGCCGGCTTCGACACGGGTCTCGTCCAGGCGTACCGGTGGGTCCTCATCCGCACCGCGGCCCGCCCGGCCTGAGCCGACCGAGGCCGGGCGCGGCCCGACCTCGGCCCCGAGCGGACCGGGTACGACGGGTACGCGGTGCTCGACGCCGGAGGCCGGATCGTGCGTCTGCTTACGCCACGGCTCCGGTCACCGCGAGGGTGTACTCCCAGAGCCGGTCGGCGGCGGCGGGATCGACGGACCAGCCGGCCACGCCGGCCATCGCCCCGGGACCGTTCGCCAGCGTGTGCGGGCCGCCCTCGACGACTTCGGCCTCCTGGTTGTGCTCGAAGTAGCGCCCGGTCACGCCCTCGAGCATCGGCGCGGCGGCGAGCAGGACCGTGGTGGCGGCCCCCTGCGCGGGCGTCTTGTAGTAATCCGGAGTGAGCAGGTCACCGTTCGCGTCCATGGCGCCGAGCGCTTGCAGGGTGGCCGCGTCCATGTGCCGCGTCAGGTTCGTGTGGATCGAACCCGGCGAAGCGGCGTTGGCACAGATCCCGTCCTCGGCCCATCGACGGCTGAGCGCGACGGCGAACAGCGTGTCGGCGGCCTTCGACTGCGCGTACGCGATGAGCGGGTCGTACGGCCGCCGCTCGAAGTGCGGATCGTCGAAGTCGAAGCCGGCCAGCAGTTGCGCGCTGGAGCTGACCATGACCACGCGCGGACCGAAGCTCCGCGTGCGCCCGGTCGACCGGAGGGCCGCCCGCAGGCCGGTCACCAGAGCGAAGTGGCCGAGGTAGTTGGTGGCGAGCTGCATCTCCCAGCCTGCCGCGTTGAGCTGGCGCTCGGGGAGCGCCATCACGCCCGCGTTGGCGACGACGGTGTCCAGCGGGCCGTCCCACTGGTCGCAGAAGGCACGTACCGACGCCAGGTCGGCGAGGTCGAGTGCGGCGACGGTGGTGCCCGGGAACTCCTCGACGATGGCCTTGGCGGCGGCAGGGTTGCGGGTGGCGATCGTGACCTGGGCGCCGGCGCCGGCGAGCGCGCGAGTCGTCTCGCCTCCCAGCCCAGACGCCCCGCCCGTGACGATCATGCGGCGTCCGGTCAGGTCCACTCCGGTGAGGATCTCCGCCGCCGTGGCGCGCACGGAGAAGGGGGTAGTGATGAGTGACATGGCTGGTCTTCCAATTCTCGATGGAGCAGGCCCGCGCGACACGCGACGACGGCGGCGACCGGAAGGCGCCCCGGTGGCCGGAGGGTGCGGCGGGCGTTGCGGGGGAGGGCGCGTCAGGCGGCGGCGGTGTAGTGGCCGGGGACCATCCGGGTGGAGACGCCGAAGCGGTTGAAGGCGTTGATGGTGGTGATGGCGGCGATGAGGTGGGCGAGTTCGGTCTCGTCGAACTCGTTCGCGGCGCTCGCGTACACCTCCTCGGGGACGAAGCCGTCGGTGAGGACGGTGATCGCCTCGGTCAGCGCGATCGCGGCGATCTCCCTCGCCGTGTAGAAGTGCTTC
The DNA here is from genome assembly GCF_003626635.1 of Micromonospora musae. Classification (GTDB taxonomy): domain Bacteria; phylum Actinomycetota; class Actinomycetes; order Mycobacteriales; family Micromonosporaceae; genus Micromonospora; species Micromonospora musae. The sequence goes on from NZ_RAZT01000004.1 coordinate 182,007, forward strand.
GACTCGGTCCACGCGCCGAGCTGGATGATCCGTTCCGCTGATTCGCCGGCCGCCAGGGCGTCCTTGCTGTGCATGTCGAGGCAGAAGGCACAGTGGTTGAGCTGGGAGGCGCGGATCTTCACCAGGTTGAGCAGGGTCGGTTCGATGCCCTGCCGCGCCGCCGTGTCGAGCCGGATCATGGCCTTGTAGACGTCGGGGGCGAGCTTCATCCAGTCCAGGCGCGGGGCGTGCTCGGGGAGCCGCTCCGTGCGGTCGTTGATCGTCATGCCGGCAACCGTACGGCTCATGTGGCCCTGAGATCTGGTCCAATTTCGCGGTAGATCTCCGGACCAATTCGGAGGGTGCCCCACCGCCGCTCTGCGGCGCCGACCCGCATCCCGGCCTGGCGGGGGCCCGCGCTTCGCAGCTCGCCGCGCGGGCCCCGGCGTGCCCTCCGGGGGAGGGTCAGGTCAGTCGAGGTTCGGTGCCACGAATCCGCCGAACTCCCGCTCGAGCAGCTCCGCGAAGCGGATGGGCGTGTGATCCTCGAACATCGGTCCGATCAGCTGGACGCCGATCGGCAGACCGTCGCGAGACCGCGCGACGGGGGCCACCGTGGCCGGGTTGCCGGGCGCGGACGCGATGCCGGCCCAGACGAGCTGGTCGGGGTAGTCGTACTCGACGCCGTCGACGGTGATGCGGCGTGCCCACTGGTCGGCACTCTGGTCGTGTCCGAAGGCGGTGGTGGGCGCCGCCGGGCAGAGCACGACGTCGAACTGCGTGAACAGCGCGGCCCAGGCGGCCCGATGCCGGGTGCGGAGCGCGTCGGTCTCGAGCCAGTCCCGGTGACTCAGCGCCGCTCCGCGCGCCCGTTCGGCGGCCAGGCTGACGTCGCCGCTGTCGATCTGCTCTGCGGCCTTGCGGACCTGTTCGTAGGCGTCCGGCGGGTAGGCGGCGGCGACAGCGGCAAGCAGGAGGCGCATGTAGAGCCGGGCCGCCTCGGTCTGATCGGGCAGGAGTGGGCTGTGCCGCTCCACCCTCGCGCCCGCCGCGGCGAGCTTCTCCGCGAGACCGTCGATCGCCGCGGCGACCTCGGTCGATGTCGGAATGGCCGGATGGCTGTCCAGGACGAGGACCCGGTAGTCGGCCAGGCGGTCGTGGCGGGCCGGTGGCGGTTCGTGCCGGTACGCGACGCCGAGCCCCGGCGTCTCCGGCTCGGCCAGCAGGTCGAGCAGGAGCGTGAGATCGGCGGCGGTGCGGGCCATCGGGCCGATGACGGCGAGATCCCGGTCGTACGACAGCGGCGGCGTCGCCGGTGGCGTGTGCCCCCGCGACGGCAGCAGGCCGAGCGAGGGCTTGTGCGCGTACACCCCGGAGAAGTGGGCCGGTAGCCGCAGCGAGCCCGCGATGTCGGAGCCGAGTGACACCGGGCCGAACCCGGCGGCGAGCGCCGCGGCTGAACCACCCGAGGACCCGCCCGGCGTACGGCTGGTGTCCCACGGGTTGTTCGTCGTGCCGTACAGCGGGTTGTAGGTCTGCAGGTCGCCGAGTGCGATGGGGACGTTCGTCTTACCGAGGATCACGGCCCCGGCGGCCTTGAGCCGCGCGACCGCGAGGGCGTCCTCGGCCGGAACGAAGTCCTTGAACGGCGGAATGCCCCAGGTCGTCGGCAGCCCCGCGACGTTGAACGACTCCTTGACCGTCATCGGTATCCCGAGGAGAGGCCCGCCGGCTCTCCGCGCCCTGGCCCGGTCGGCCTTCCGCGCCGCGTCCAGGGCCCGATCGAAATCGCGCACGGGTACGGCGTTGAGCTTGCCGTCGTAGCGTTGAATACGCTGGATCACGACCTCGGCCAGCTCCACGGCGGACACCTCGCGCGCCTCCAGCGCGGCGGCCAACTCCCGCACCGTCGCGTACGCGTAGTCCTCGGTACTCAACATCCACTCCTTGGTGATTGCCAATCGGCGAGGGATCGTGCGCGTGGGTCAGCTGCTCGGCGAGTCGACCCAGTCGCCGTTCGCGACGATCGCGAGACCGTCGGGGTCGAGGCTTCGGCCGGATTCGGTACGCGGGCCGATCGTGACCGGCTCGCCGGTGCTGCGTTCGACGAGTCGCAGCGGCCCGCCCTCCTCGGCCTGCAGGTGCTTGTTGCCCCACTGCATCAGGGCGAAGACCGCGGGGAGCAGGTCCTTGCCCATCTCGGTCAGCAGGTACTCGTCGCGGGTGCGCTTCCCCGGCTCCTGATAGGGCTGCTTGACGAACAGCCCGATCTCGGTGAGCTGCTTCAGCCGAGCCGCGACGATCGCCTCGCTGATCCTCGTCCGGCGAGCGAAGTCGTCGAAGCGCACCGTGCCGCACAACGCCTCGCGAAGGATCAACATCGACGAGCGCGTGCCGATGACGTCCATCGCCATGGCGATCGAGCAGTTCTCCAGCCGCCAAGCGCTCCGGTCGGCGAGCACTCCCGCGAAGGTGATCGACACAGCCCCTCCCCATCAGTCAGGTCAGCTGGTCCGGAAGCTACCACCTGACTACTAACCATCAAAGCCAGCTCCGCTGTGACCTTCCGAACGGACGGTGACGCCTCGATCCATGGCACGCTCGGGTCGCGATCGTCGGGGCGCTGTTCCGTCGGCCGGACGTGCGCGCCGGTGGGCCCTCGGTGCGCTCGACACCGCAGCGAACCGGGACGTTCCGGGCCCCTGGCCGCAGTGAACCGCGAGGGCGGCCCGCTCGTGATCACCACACACGACCGGGCCGCCGCCGCCCGACCACCGGGCCGGGCGGCGACCCCCGACCCACCTCACCGCGAGGCGGATCCGAGGGTGTTCGTGCGCTCCGCGCACTGGCCGACCAGCGCTCGCCGAACACGCGCCGCGGCCCGGCGATCCGTGACAACAAGGAGGATAAATGTCCGATTCATGGCTTCCCACCCTGCGTACGGCGACCCCGGAGGAGGGATTTCAGCTCGCGATCAAGCTCTCGCGGATCGGGGTGAAGATGACCCAGCCCTCCGCGGAGGTGCGCGAGAGGCTTCGCCCCGAGTACGCCGAGAACGCCGACAGCCTGATCGCCAGCTCTCAGGTGATCGCGCTCAACTTCCAGACGGTCGCACAGGCGAACGACTTCTGGCGGAGCTGACCGGCTCGCACCCCGATCCGCCGGCGCACGGCAGGCGTTCGTCCGCTGCGACGCGTCCGCCCGATGGCCGGCGGGGCCGGGCTGCAGTGGCGGCCCGTCCGGCGACCTGTTCGTCGGCGGGGCCGCCGCTGTGCCGCAGGGTGACGAGATGCACACGATCCGTGTAATTGCTTTGTCAAGCAAGTAGTTCTAGGTTGGGACCTGCGTCCCACGACGCGAAGTTCCTTCCATGCGTGTGCACAGAAGCCAGTTACAGGAGGTTCACCATGGCAATGGTGACGAACAAGGTCGCTCTCATCTCCGGGATCGCCCGAGGGCAGGGCAGGTCGGACGCGGTGCGGCTGGCCGAGGAGGGCGCCGACATCATCGGCTTCGACATCGCCGCCGACGACCCCTCGGTCGAGTACCCGCTGGCCACGAAGGAGGACCTCGCCGAGACGGTCCGTCAGATCGAGGCCACCGGCCGGCGGGCGTACGTCGCGGTGGCGGACGTACGCGACTACGACGCGGTGGAGAAGGTCATCACCGAGGGGACCGACAGGTTCGGCCGGCTCGACATCGTCATCGCGAACGCCGGCATCGCCCCCGTCACCAACCAGCTCCGATTCCGCCGGGACACCTTCGTCGCCGCGATCGACGTGATGCTGACCGGCGTCTTCAACACGGTCTATCCGGCGATCCGGCACATCAGGGCCGGGGGCCAGGGCGGTTCCATCGTCATCCACGGTTCGACGATCGGCGTCGTCGGCGGCATCCTCACCGAACCGTCCCCCGGAGAGATCGGATACGCCGCCGCCAAGCACGGAGTGGTGGGTGTCATGCACACCCTCGCGAACGCGGTCGCGGCCGACAGCATCCGGGTCAACGTCGTACACGCCACCGGCGTCAACACGCCGATGGTCGTCAACGAGGCGATGGGCCGCCACTTCCAGGACCACCCCGAGATCGCGAAGATCGTGGTGAACCCGCTACCGGTTCCCGGCGGAATGCTGGAGCCGGCGGACGTCACGAACACGGTCCTGCACCTCGTCTCCGACGCGGGACGCTACATCACCGGGCAGTCGGTCGTGGTCGACGCCGGCTACACCACCTACCGCTGACGCCGATGCCGACGCCGGGGCCCGTCGGCTTGCCGCCCGCCCGGCGAGGCCCCGACGAGGCTCCACCACGATCTCCACGTTCAAAGTGCCGTAGGCCCCTCGTCCGCGACCCGGATGATCGTCTTGCCGGGCGTGCGGCGGTGGCGGGCGAACGCGGCGGCCGTCTCGGCGAGCGGTCGCACGTCACCGACGAGGGGCGTGAGTCGTCCGGCCCGCAGGCGCTGGGCGAGGTCGGCCAGCCGGGCACGGTCGGGCTCGACGACGAAGAAGACGGCTCGCCCGTCCTCGGGCTGCACCTCGGGAGGCGCGGCGATGGTGACGACGGTGCCGCCGGGGCTTACCAACTCGGTCGATCGCGCGAGGATGTCGCCGCCGATGACGTCGAAGACCACATCCACCTCGCCGACCTGGCGCAGGTCGTCGGCGGCCAGGTCGAGGAAGGTGTGCGCGCCGAGACCGAGCGCGACGTCGCGGTCGTCGGCCCGGCCGGTGCCGATCACGCGGGCGCCGACCTCACGCGCGAGCTGGACGGCGATCGAGCCGACCCCGCCCGCGGCGCCGTGCACGAGGACGGTCTGGCCGGTCGTGAGGTGGGCGTGGTCGAACAGCCCCTGCCACGCGGTGAGCCCAGAGATGGGCAGCGCGGCGGCCACCGTGTGGTCGATGTCGGCCGCGAGGGGAGCGAGGTTGCGGGCCTCCACCGCGGTGTACTCGGCCAGCGATCCGTCGCGGGCCCAGTCGGTCAGCCCGAACACCCGCTGGCCCACGGTGAGGCCGGTGGTGCCGTAGCCGAGTTCGGCCACGACTCCGGAGAGCTCGTGCCCGGGGATGGTGGGTGTCCGGTCACGGCCGGCGCGGTCGGTCCACGTCGCCGGCCAGTCGAGCTCTCCGGGGGTGAAGCCGGCCGCGTGCACATGCACGATGACGTCGTTCTCCGCGGCATGGGGATAGGGCATGTCGGTCAGGGTGAGTCCACCGACACCCGCGTCCCGGTCCCGCACGGTGATCGCTCGCATGCTCGAAATCCTTTCCGGAAGGTTCGTCGATATGGCTGGTGGCCCCGCTTCCGCCGACGGCCTCGCTGCCGGACCGGTCCACATCGTTCGCCGCGTGGCCTCGGGTCCGGTCAGCTCGACCAGGGCGAGCCGAGAATCAGCTGGACCGTCGTCGGGCGCTGGAAGCCGGGGATGAAGTGCTCGAGGATGTCGGAGTTCATGTTGCCGTTCGTCGTCTCGGGGCGGTCCTTGAGCCCGTCGACGTGGGCGCGCAGGAACTCGTTCTTGAAGTCCCCCCGCGGGTGGGCGGCGAGGATCTCATTCACCTGGTCGGGATCCAGCCCGTCCAGGCCGATGCCGACCACATCGGTGGCGATGCCGAGCTGCGTGATCGCGATTTCCGGGCCCATCCGATCCGGGATGCCGAGCGTGGTGTGCAGCGCGATCGCCGTCCAAACGGTCTCGGCGGCGGCCGGGGAGAAGCCCCGCTCCAGGAGGAACTTCCGCGCGTGGTCGGCGCCGTCGACCTCGAAGCGCTGCTTGACCTCGGAGAACGGAGTCAGGAGGCCGAGGTCGTGGAACATGGACGCCAGGTAGAGCAGCTCCGGGTCCACCTTCACACCGAGCTGCTGAGCCTGGATGACGCCGAACAGGAACGCCCGCCGGGAGTGGTGGTAGATGACGGGGCGGGTGGTCTCCTGGATGAGCCTGGTCGCTTCGGCGACCGCCGCTGTCTCAGGAATCTCCAACCCCGCGATGACCTCTGGCATTACCTCTGACCTTTCGGAAGGGTGCTGGCTGTAGACCGTCTGTCCGACTTCCATGCTGCCCACCGACCGTCTCGCGCCGCCGCCTTCGTCCGGCCAGGAACCACTCAAATGCGGACCACGCCTCAGCCGCACCGCGTACGGCCGACTCCTCCGCGATGGGGTGCGACTTCGCGCCGTACGGCACAGCTCGTCCCGCCCGGCGCCCGGTGTCGGGTTTGTCGCGAGCGTCGACCGGGCGTCGGCTGCGGCGCGACACTTCTCGTGGACCAGTTCGCTCGTGCTTACCCGCTCTGCCGCCTCGAATGAGGCAGCCCACCGAATTCCGGGTGACCGGCCGACCGCCGTCCTCAGGGATCCCACTGATCGCCGATTACGGTGTGCTACCAATGGACGGTGTCCTTGCCTCCCGCGTCGCCGACCCACCGGCGGTCCGTGCCACCGGAGTCCCGCTGGTCGTCGCGCGAATCCGGCTCCGGGGACCTCCCGGTGGCGAACGCCGGCCCCCACCGCGTGGTGGTCCTCGCCTACGACGGTGTGACGCTGCTGGACCTCGCCGGTCCGGCGGAGGTGTTCAAGGAGGCGAACCGGTTCGGCGCCGACTACCGGATCGCACTGCTGTCACCGACGGGTGCGGACGTCACCTCGAACCTCGGGGTCCGGGTCGCTGTCGACGGCGACCTCTCCTCGGACGCGGCCTCCGACACGTTGCTGGTGCCCGGATCCGACCTCTATCCGCGTACCCCGGTCCCCGGCTACCTGGCGAGCGCCGTGCGGATACCGGCGGCCGTGGCCGGCCGGGTCGCGTCGATCTGCACCGGGGCGTTCATCCTCGCCGCGGCCGGCCTCCTCGACGGCAAACGCGCGACCACCCACTGGCAGGTCACGCACGAACTCGCCGCCCGATGCCCGACGTGCCGCGTCGAGCCCGACGCGATCTACGTCCGCGACGGCAGCACGTACTCCTCGGCGGGGGTGACAGCCGGCATCGACCTGGCGCTCGCCCTCGTCGAGGAGGACCACGGCGCGGACCTGGCGCGCCACGTCGCCCGCGCCCTGGTGGTGTACATGCAACGCGCGGGCGGGCAGTCCCAGTTCTCCGCGCCGTTGCAGGGGCCGCCGCCCCGCTCGCCGGCGCTCCGCACGATCACCGACCTGGTGACGGCGCAGCCCCGCCGGGACCACTCGCTGGGTGAGCTGGCGAAGCACCTCAGCGTCAGTACCCGGCACCTCACCCGGCTCTTCCAGGACGAGCTCTCCACGACACCGGCCCGCTACGTGGAGAACATCCGGTTCGACATGGCTCGGGCCCTGCTCGACCAGGGCCACACCGCGACGCAGGCCGCGACCCTCGCCGGGTTCCCCAGCTACGAGAGCATGCGGCGGGTCTTCGCGAGGAAGCTGAAGATCAGCCCGGCCGCCTACCAGCGCCGGTTCAGCACGACCCGCCTCGCGAGTGTGTGACCCGGAGGGTACGGATCACCGGCGTCGGACCCTCACGCCGGCGGCCGAGTCGCCCGCCGGCGTGAGTCCTCTGTCGATCAGGCGGCGGACGGTCCGTTCTGGACTCGACTGATCAGATCGTGCAGCGGCTTGGTGCCGCTGCCGACCATCACCCCGGTGATGATCGCGTCGATCCAGACAGCGAGCCCGTTCCAGTCCGGCCCGGCCACCGCGTGCAGGACATAGAACCCGGTTGAGCTGGACGCGACGGTCGCGAGCCCGCTCGCGAGTCCCCATGCGACGATCGTGCGGTTCGCCTTAGCCCGGGCGATTGCCGCTCTCGCGGTGGTGACGGCCTCCGACGAGACGTCGGCACGGTTGCTCGCGGCGGCCAGCGTCCGCTCCAGCGCGGCCTCGGCGCGGCGTCCCGGAAGCCACCGGGAGAACGGTTCCAGGATCCGTTCGAGCGCCGCGGCGAAGACCAGCAGGGTGAGGAAGACGGCAGTGGTGTCCGACGGTTCGATCTTCGCCGGGTTGGCGCCGCTGCTCCAGACCGTCCAGGCGACGAAACCACCGGCGGCCATCAGTACGAACGCGGCGACCACCGCACCGGGCCCAGCCTGCTGCGACGCGACCGCGAAGGGAGTGACACCCGGGTCGGCCTCCGTCGTCGGAGCCGACTCACTCGCCCCGTCGGCCCCGGAGCTCGGCCGCGGCGCGACAGCGCGGCCCTGCGCCATGTCCGTACCACTGGCCTCGGACATTTGTTGGATCAAGATTTCCGACCAACCTCTCGACTGTCGCACTCACGGGCAGCCGCAACCGTTCCGGATTCTGACCGCCGTGCGCGCAGGCGCACAGACATCGTTTGATGCGGGAGGTTACGTCACGACAAGGGTCGCGACAATGCCTGTTGTGTCGACCGGGCGTCGATCTCCGACCACTATCGACGCCGGCCCCGATGAGCAGCGAGAACGGTGGATAAAAGCCGGATGAGACTAAAGCCACATAGGACGAATTGAACCGATGGCCATTCCGAAGCGGAGGCGTCCGGAAACACAAAGTGATAGCGCCGGATCGCGGGCTTTCCCCAATTCGAGGGACGATCGCCCCAGGACGTCCACCGAACCGTCGACGGGGGCCACCGGCCTCGACTGTCACAGGCCCGTGTGACGATCCGCGCCGTGACTGGATGGAGCTACAACGATCGCCCCGAGGGCGCCGGTTTCCTCACCGAGCGGATCGCGGAGCCGGGTCGAGGAGAGATCGACGGCGAGATCTGGAGCTGGGTCGTACGCGGCGAGGATGACGCCGACGAGTTCGTGGAGTGCTTCGACGACGACGAGGAACGTCACGGCGCCACCGACGAGGAGCTTCGGGCGGCGTACCGGAGGGCGGTGGCCGCCCGGCGGGAACAGCAGGCCGCGTGGGGCGAGGTGCGGAGCAACCTCACCGCGGCCTTCGCCGAGCTCAACGAACTCGGCGTGCTGGCCCGGGAGAACTTCAGCTGCTGCGGCACCTGCGCGGCGGCCGAGATCCACGACGAGCGGGACGACTCCCGGCACTGGCACGGATACCTCTGGTACCACCAGCAGGATACCGAGTCGCTGATCGCGCGCGAGGACGGCGAGGTCTACCTCGGTTACGGCGCCTATCCGACGCCGGACTTCGACGAGGACGCCTACGCCGCGCTGCCCGAGGCCGAACAGCAGGCCCGGTACCAGGCCGACCTGGAGCGAATGCTGGACGAGATCGCCTTCCCGGTGCTGCGCCGGCACGGCATGCGGGTGGAGTGGAACCGCAAGCAGTCCAGGCGGATCCGGGTCACCGGCGCCCAGTGGTACGCGCCGATGAGCTGAACTCCGCCCGCGCGGCGGGGGCCAGGCCGCTCGCCTGACCCCCACCCGGCCGATCCGACCCGGTCAGCCCAGGTACTTCTCCCAGGGCCCCGTGATGGCCAGGGTGAGGCCCGGGTCCTGCATGTTGACGAAGAGCATCTTGCCGTCGGCGCTGAAGGTCGGCCCGCAGAACTCGGAGTCGTTGAGCTGGTTGCGGGCGATCGCGTACGTCGGGCCGCCGGGGATCGCGCTGAGCACGTGGGACGCGCCGGAGCCGTCCTCGGCCAGCACGAGGCTTCCCCACGGGGTGACGGTCACGTTGTCCGGGCCGTCGAAGGTGAGGTCGTTGTACTTGACCGCCGTACCCTCCTCGGACTGGGTCTGGTGCGGGAAGTACGTCACCAGCTGGATCGTCTGGGCCTTGTAGTCGTAGAACCAGACCATGCCGTCGTGGGGCGCGGCGTCAGCCGGGGAGGTCGCCCTCGTCCCAGGCGTAGGAGTTGACCACGTAGACGCCCTCGTCGGTGCCCCACACGCCCTCGAACTTGCGCCCGCGGGTGACCTGGCCGTCGGCGAACTGCTCACGCACCGGCTTGGTCCGCGCGTCGCGCTCGGGCACCGGAACCCAGCGCACCGGGAACGGGCGGCCCAGCTGGGCGGAGGTCAGGTAGGCGACGTCCGGCAGCACCGAGCCGTCGTCCATGATGATCTGCATCGCGGCGAGGACGCCCGCGTTCGGAGCGAGGCGGGGGAGCACACCCGGGCCGAGCTTGACGCCGTGCGGCGCCGTCCAGCGGTAGAAGAGGCCGTTGGGGCCGTCGGCGTCCTCGGAGAGGTAGACCTTCGTCCGGTCCTTGTCGATCGCCAGGGCCTCGTGGGCGTAGCGGCCCAGGCACTTGATCGGCGTCGGGTCCGCGCCGCCGTCGGCGCGCACCTCGAAGACGTACCCGTGATCCTTCTGGAAGACGCCCGACCGGCCGCCCTCCTCCCACTTGTCGCCGGCCCGGTCCTCGGTCTCCTCGCAGGTGAGCCAGGTCCCCCACGGGGTCGGTCCGCCGGCGCAGTTCGCGGCGGTGCCGGAGAGGGCGACGAACTCGCCGAGGTTGCGGCCCGAACGGTCGGTCTTGATCACGGTGCAGCCACCGGCGTCGACGGCGCCCGCGTCGTAGACCGTGCCCTTGACGTGCGGCACGCCGAACTCGCCGCCCGGGTCGATCTCGTGGTTCTGGATCAGCGTGTAGCGGCCGTGGCCGGCGTCGTAGACGGCCATGCCGTCGTGGGAGGAGGGGGTGACGCCCTGGCCGCGGTCGAGGCGGGTGACACCCGTCCGCGTCACGATCGTGTAGCTGAAGCCCTCCGGCAGGGCCAGGATGCCGTCGGGGTCGTCGACGAGCGGCGGGAAGGGCACGTGGCCGGCCCCGGCCGGCGGGCGGGGACGACCCGGGTGGGCCTGAGCCAGGGACGGGAAGGCGCCGGCGACGGCGATGCCCACGCCGGCGGCGGCACCACCGGCGAGGAACGTACGACGAGAGGAAGGCACGTGGATCAGCTCCTGGTCAAGACAGTTGCGACGAGCTGAAGCCAACTCCTGCGGGCGGACGCCGACGCGTCACTCAAGGGGGCACTCGGTGACATGGAGGTGAAGAATCAGGGCTGCTCGCGCATCGTTCAGGCGGCGGCGTACCGCCGGAGACCACGCTCGGCGGCGGCCGCCGCCGACCTCCGAGCCCTCAGGGCTGCGGGTGGAGGTCGCCGAGGAGCTTCTCGACGCGGGCGCGGATGTCGTCGCGGACCTGGCGGACGACGTCGATGGGTTGGCCGGCCGGGTCGGTGAGCTTCCAGTCCTCGTAGCGTTTGCCGGGGAAGACGGGGCAGGTGTCGCCGCAGCCCATGGTGACGATGACGTCACCGGCTTCGGCGGCATCCCAGGTGAGGCGGACCGGGGTTTGGTCGGTGATGTCGATGCCGACTTCGCGCATGGCTTCGACGGCGACGGGGTTGAGCTGGTCGGCGGGTTCGCTGCCGGCGGAGCGGACCTCGACGGTGTCGTCGGCGAGGTGGCGGAGCCAGCCGGCGGCCATCTGGGAGCGGCCGGCGTTGTGGACGCAGACGAACAGGACGGTGGGCTTGTCGCTCATCGTGCTTCGGTCTCCTGGGTGAGGTGGGGTACGACGACGGCGTCGGCGGCGTCTCCGGCATGGGGGTACCAGGCGGCGAGCGCGGCGACGGCGAGCAGGCCGCCGACGAGCTGGGCGGCCAGGAAGCCGGGCACCGAGCTGGGGGCGATGCCGGCGAAGGTGTCGGTGAAGGCCCGGCCGATGGTGACGGCGGGGTTCGCGAACGAGGTGGACGAGGTGAACCAGTACGCCGCACCGATGTAGGCGCCCACGGCAGCGGGCGTGGCCGAAGTCCGGCCGGTGCGGGCGAGGGCGAAGACCAGGACGACCAGGCCGGCGGTGGCGACCGTCTCGGCGAGCCACAGGTTCCCGCCCGTGCGGTCGGTCCGTGACCAGGCGGCGGCGGGAAGGTCGAACATGAGGTTCGCCAGCACGGATCCGGCGATCGCGCCGGTGACCTGTGCGGCGCTGTAGGCGGCGAGGTCGGCGCCAGTCAGGCCGGTGCCGGCGCGGCGGCCGAGCCACCAGTCGACTGCGGACACGACGGGGTTGAAATGCGCGCCGGACACCGGCCCGAACGTGAGGATCAGCGCGCCCAACGCGAGGGCGGTGGCGATCGCGTTCTCCAGGAGTTGAAGCCCGACATCGGCGGGGGAGAGGCGGGCCGCGGCGATCCCGGACCCGACGACGGCGGCGACCAGGAGCGCGGTTCCGGCGAACTCGGCCGAGGCGCGCCGGGCGAGGGTGCGGCTCACGCGCCGGCGGGGGTGGCCGTGCCGGGCAGGTCGAGGAGCGCGCCGAGCTGGCGGAACGCCTCGGGTCGGACCCGATACCACACCCACGTGCCGCGCCGTTCGGAGTCGACCAGGCCGGCCTCGCGCAGCACCTTGAGGTGGTGGGAGATGGTCGGCCCGGACAGGTCGAACGCCGGAGTCAGGTCGCAGACGCACATCTCGGGCACCGAGGCGATCATCGACATCAGCCGCAGTCGGACCGGGTCGCCGAGGGCTTTGAACATCGGCGCGACCACCGCCGCCTGCTCGGCGTCCATCGGCCGAACCGCGAGCGGGGCGCAGCAGCCCACCGCTTGAAGGTCCACGACCGGCAACGTCTGTTTCGACATTTCTCTAGGTTGACAGATTTCGAAACAGGGTGCAACGTGGGGGCTGATTCGAAAACCATCTAGACAATGGCGGAGCGCAGCCGCCCGGCTCCTCCGTCCGTCGACCCACCATCACCAGCAGGAGGTTTCCCGTGTCCCGTGTCCAGCTCGCCCTGCGCGTGTCCGACCTCGAAGGTTCGGTCGCCTTCTACTCGAAGCTGTTCGGCGTCGAGCCGGCGAAGCGTCGCCCCGGCTACGCGAACTTCGCCGTCGAGAACCCGCCACTGAAGCTCGTACTTCTCGAAGGTGAGGCCGACCAGCCCACCGTCATGGACCATCTGGGCGTCGAGGTGTTCAGCACCGACGACGTCAACGCCGCCACCGCGCGTCTCACCGACTCCGGCCTCATCACGTTGGAGGAGAAGAGCACCGAGTGCTGCTACGCGCTGCAGGACAAGGTCTGGGTGCGCGGCCCCGGCAACGAGCCCTGGGAGGTCTACACCGTCAAGGCCGACGCCGAGACGCTCGCCAAGACGACCGAAGGGGAGTGCCGCTGCGGCGAACCGAACGGTGTCGCGGCGGAGCAGGCGACGGTGGCGAGCGGCGCCGGATCGCGCTGCTGCTGAACGAAGGAACGTGCGCGCCTGACCGTGGGCAGGTGTCAGGCGCGCACGCCTCCGCTGCCGACGACGACCGCTTCCGCGAGGGGCGCGGTCGGTCAGCAGGTCGCCGGCGGGACGCTCTGCTCGTACTGGAAGACGTTGTGGGGGTCGTACTTCGCTTTGATCTTGCGTAGCCGGTCGAAGTTCTCTCCCCAGTAGGCGGTCTCCCACTCCGCCATCCCGATGTTCGGCACGTTGACGTAGGCACCGTGGACGTACGGACGCAGTGCCTGGCTGAACTCGGCGATCCAGGCCTGGGCGATCGGCGTTACCGCGTCGCCGCTGTCCGGCTCGCCACGAGTGCCCCAGCCGGCGCCGGGCTCGGAGTAGAAGAGCGCCCTGCGGTGCGGGAACGCCGTACCTCCCTGGGGTTCGTTCGTCTGCGCGCCCCTGCCGAACGCCTGGGTGAAGAAGTTGCTCTCCTCCGAGGGGGCGTCCTCCATGAACCCGCGGATCACGCTGATCGCCTTCTTCGGGAACGGCTCGTTGGTGAACTGCGAGAAGAACTTCCAGTTCGCCGGCTCGTCCTCGATCGGGACCTGGAAGCCGGAGTAGATGTCGCCCCAGTTGCCGAGCTGCACAGTGACCTGCGGGCTGCCGATCGAGAGGACGGCCTCCAGCAGGTGCCGGGCCTCTGCCTCCGATCCCTCCGCGAGCACCCCGAAGAGCAGGATCTCGGACTTGTGGATCTCCAGCTGGGTGCCGAGGCGCGGGTCGGTGAACGGAGCGGAACGCTGCCACGTGTCGAAGACACCGTGCAGGTCGTCGAGGCCCTCCCAGGTCGCTTGCAGGTACGCGACGCTGCGCAGCGGAGCCGCCTGGTACGTGAGTGAGGTGACGATGCCGAAGTTGCCGTTTCCCGCGCCGCGCAGCGCCCAGAGCAGGTCGGAGTGGTGGTGCAGGTCGACCTCGACCGCCTTCGCCCCGTCGGCGCCGTGCGGGAGGACGACCTCCGCTCCGATGAGGTTGTCGCAGGCCATGCCGAGGTAGCGGGTGAGGAAGCCGAAGCCGCCGCCGAGAGTCGCGCCGGAGAGGCCCACGCTCCCCTCGGTCCCCGTCGTCGCGGCCAGGTCGTGCTCGGCGAGCGCGGTGACCGCCTCCAACTGGTTGAGCCCCGCGCCGACGCGTGCGACGCGGGCGGCGACGTCGATCTGGGTCGACTTCAGCTCGCTGACGTCGATCACGATGCCGTTGTCCACGTTCGACCAGCCCTCAAGGCTGTGCCGGCCGCTGCGTACCCGGAGCGCGACGTCGTTCTGCCGTGCCCAGGTGAGGGCGTTGACCACGTCCTGGGTCTCCTGGGCGAAGACGATGACCAGCGGATAGCGGACGAAGAGTTCGTCCCAGCCGAGGCTGGCGTCCGCGTAGTCGGGGTCCTGGGGCCGGACGATGCGACCGGTCAGTCGTGCCGGCGGGTGCTTCTCGCTCGACGACCACCCCGCGGTGTCGGCTGCGAAGCCCGGGGTGCCCCCGGACAGGAGGCCCGGAAGAGCCACCGCCCCGGCGCCGACGGCGGTCGCCTTGAGTAGCTTGCGACGGGAAAGGTCGTGCATGATCCGCATCCTCTCGATCGGGCCACGCCGGCTGCCGATCAAGAGGACTCTTGCCTGTCAGCGGACGTGCCAACCGACGGTATTACGAGAGGTTTTGTCCGGGTTGTGAGTCTTTGTCGTAATAGCCCGCTCGGGTGATTCCCGCCCGGCCACGGCAGAGAGCGGTCGGGGCGGCCACGTCACGGTGCGGGTGCGCACTCGCGGCCTAGCTTCGCGGTGCGAGGGTGCGCAGGACGCAGAACTCGTTGCCCTCGGGGTCTGCCATGACCACCCAGCTCCGGTCCGCCCCCTGGCCCACATCCGCCCTGGTGGCGCCGAGGCCGAGCAGCCGGGTCACCTCGTCCTCGGTGCTGCCGTCGATCGGGCTGACGTCGAGGTGCAGCCGGTTCTTCGCGGTCTTGCCCTCGGGCACCCGGATGAAGAGCAGGGTGGGCGGCATCTGGCGGGCCCGAACCTGCTCGACGGTCGGCACCCAGGAGCCGATCTCGACCTTGCTCTCGCCCCGGTCGATCACCGTGAAGTCCAGGACCTCGCACCAGAAGGCGGCGAGCCTCTCCGGATCGTGGCAGTCGACGGTCAACTCGGTGAACCTGCTTGTCACGACTCTCCCCGATGGTGCGGACGAGGTTGAGGACCAGGGACATCAGACTTGCTGACCTGGCGCATCGGATGCGTGCGGAACCCCCGGTGGGTCCAGGTCCGCGAAGGATCGGTTCCCACCGGGGGCTTCACGCGTTGGCCAGTATCACCCATTCCGGCACGCCCGATGGCGGTCGGGTCGGCGTCGCTCCTTCGACGTGGAGGGCGACGATGCGTCCGTCAGCTGCGCGCCCGCCGGGTGATGCGGGTCTGGGCGGCGAGGCTGATGAGCGTGAGTAGAACCGTCAACGCGGTGTAGCAGACGACCGCCGGCACCTCGCCGAGTGGGCCGGTGAGCTGCCCCTCGACGACGATGGGTAGCCCGAAGGCGACGTACGAGACGACGTAGATCCCGCCGACGAGTCCCGCGCGCTGGTGCGCCGCCGCGAGCGGGAAGACCAGGCGCAGCGCGGCGGTGAAGGACGCGCCGAAACCGACACCGGCGATGGCCTGCCCGATGATCATGATGGCCAGGCTCCCGGCGAACACCCCACCGATGATGCCGAGGGCCCCGACGAGGGACGCGTAGATCCCGATGGTCATCGCTCGCCGCGGATCGAGGCGGGCGAAGGTCAGCCCGACGACGGCCGCCACCGCCGGGGCGATGAACCCGGTCACGCCATTGAGCACACCGCTGTCCAGGTGGAAGACACTGCGGACCATGCTCGGGGCCAGCCCGCCGGAAAGCCCCGCGAGCATCCAGACGGCGGCAACCACCGGCGCCGCGGCGGCGAACTCCGTTCGGGCGGCGGGCGGAACAGCGACGCGCGGAACCATCGAGCGGAGCGCGCCCGAGGTGCGGGGCATCGTCTCCGGCGACAGGGCGATGACGACCGCCCCGAGCACCGTGAGGGCGATGAGGACGACGAAGACGATCGTGTTCGCCGTGGCCGTGAACTGGATGGCGAGACCGGCCAACAGCGAGCCGGCACCCAGACCGCCCGTCAGGCCGACACTGCCGAGGATCGTGCCGAGTCTCTTCCTGTTCGACGGGGCGAGCTCGACGAGCGCCGCGGTGAAGGCGGCCGTCGCCGCGCCGCTGGCGACACCTTGCACGATGCGCCCGGCGATCACCCAACCCACATCGGGGGCGACGAGGAACAGGACGTTCGACGCCAGCTGGATGACCAGCGCGCCGACGAGCACCGGACGCCGTCCCACATGGTCGGAGAGCGACCCCAGCGTCAGGACGGCGGCGAGGAAGCCGATCGCGTAGACCGCGAAGGCCAGCGTGAGCAGTGACGGCGCGAAGTTCCACTGCTGGCGGTAGAGCACCAGCAGGGGGGTCAATACACCCGCCCCGAGATACAGGCTGGTGAACGCGAGCGCCGCGCCCGGCAACGCCAGCCCGGCGGGGAGAGTACGCCGCCGGCGGGTCGCGGGCGCGCCGATGGTTCCCGGAATCGAGGACATGACAGCTCCCTGGAACGGTCGCGCGTGGCGATGCGCGAGCCGATGAGTTGGTGAAGGTGGAGAGGGAATCCGCGGCCGGGCCGGACCGTCGTCGGCCGGGAACTGGTCCACGGGCGAGTTCGGTGCGCGGCCCGGCGCCCGGATGGTGATCGTTAGTCGGTGATGACG
Organism: Micromonospora musae; assembly: GCF_003626635.1. Classification (GTDB taxonomy): domain Bacteria; phylum Actinomycetota; class Actinomycetes; order Mycobacteriales; family Micromonosporaceae; genus Micromonospora; species Micromonospora musae. Next base: position 198,924 of record NZ_RAZT01000004.1, read on the forward strand.
ACGACGCCCGACGGCGCATCCAGCAGCTCCACGGTGCGCGCGGCAGCCCGGTCGATCTGGACTCGGGGCTCGGCGGGGATCTGCTCTTCGTTGTAGGTGCCGGGCCCGTAGAACTGCCCGTAGCTCAGCACCACACCACCCTCGGCGAGGACGGTGCGCTCCAGCTCGGCGACGGCCCGGGCGTCGGGCCCGTCCGGCAACTGCCAGGCGACGGTCTGGGCCAGGATCTTCGGCGATCCGCTCTGCCGGGCCGCCTCGATCAGGTTCTGGTTGCCCTCGGTCCGGATGCGGGCGTTCAGCTCCGCATGATCACCGATCTTCTCCACCTCGTCCGGCAGATCGGTCAGCTCGTTCAGGATGACGTCCGGTTCGAATTCGCGAACCGCCTTGATCAGGGCGTCCCGGTCGAAGACGTCACACAGGATCGGCTCGGCGCCGAGCTGCGCCAGCAGCTCCGTCTTGTCGGACGAGCGAGTCATGCCACCGACCACATGCCCTGCCTGAACCAGCCGGGGGATCAGCCGCCGCCCGATCACACCGGACGCGCCGGCGAGAAAAATCCGCATCATCGCTCCCAAACAATCGTGGTTTCGTAGGTCGAGCCACGTGCGCCACCCGGGTCGCACCGGAATCTGCCCGGTTTCAGGCGGGCTGTGTTCCTTGCGTCCGCTGTCCGAATGTGGGTGCCTGCTTCGTGGTTACGCCGCAAAGTTACGCGCCAGGTGGCACCACGATCTGGTCCAGTTACACGGCGACTCCGTGGGCCAATTAAGCGTCGATCCGACCAGCTGCCGAGACGTGCGCGGCCTGGTGGGACGGTCGATCGCGACCCGTTCACCGCCGCCGGCTCACCGGGGTCGGACGTGCTCCGCCGCCCAGCACCGAGCGGGTGACGTGCTAAGCCGACCGGCCGGGCGCGCGGGGCGGTGGAGGGCCGATCAGCAGCTCGGCGGCGGGTTGATCGCGCAGGTCAGACGGCGCTGAGCAACGCGTCGAGCGGCCGCGGCAGGCGGTCCCGGGCGACGGCCGCCTCGACGAGCAGGCGCGCGTACCGCTGGTTGCGGCGGGAGCTGCTGCGCAGGAACCGCCACAGTTGCGCCTCGGGCTGCCGGCCGCGCCAGGCGGGCTGGCTCTGGAAGGAGTGGAACGAGCGGAGGTCGCCCTGCGAGTCGAAGAGCGCCTCGACCTCCTCGGTACCCAGGGCGCGGATCAGCTCGTCCTCCAGGTCCTTGTCGCAGACGTAGAAGCCGAGGCGCTCCATCTCGCCGCGCGTACGGGGCGAGCCGACCTGGGCGGCCTCCAGCCCACGCCGGAACACCGCCTCCTCACGCACGTCGCAGAGACCAGCCCGTCTGACCTGAGGGCCCAACGGGGCCAACCTGGTGAGGAAGTGGCCGATCGCGTGTGCCCCGCCGATCGGCACGATCACGACCCGCTCCGCCTCGAGGTCCCGGCCTCGGCCCACGGCGGCCGTCTCCAGCGCGATCTGATCGCTGATGCCCTCGACGAGCACCACGGCCAGGGCGGACTCGACCTTCGCCAGCGCCCGGGCCGTCGCCCGGATCGAGGCGGCATTGCCCCCCAGGTGGCCGTCGAGCGCGTCGGCCGGGGAGGTGTCAGCCTGTCGGGTCGTGGCCATGGCCGCAATCATCGACGATGTGCCTCTCGTCCGACCAGGGATTTAGGGTCTGATCAACGGGGGAGTCAGGCCGCGTAGCTGGGGTCGGCGACGGTCTCGGCGATGCGGGTCAGCCAGTGCAGGTCGTTGGCGCGAGACTCCGGGCTCGCCGCGGAGTTGAGGATGCCGTCCAGGAACGCGGCGGCGTCGTCGAGGTGCCGTTCGCCGCGGTAGTAGCTCAGCGTGGTCCGGTCCACTTCGTACGGGCCGTAGCCGGTGCGGAAGAGCGCGGCACGGTGTGCGTTGATCGGATGGTCGCCGAAGTCCTGGCTGTAGACGAACATCAGGTCCCGTTCGCGCGGCGCGAGGATGGGCGCGTCCCAGTCCACGACGTGCAGGGGGCCGTCGCCGTCGGCGATCAGGTTGCCGGGGTGGATGTCGGCGTGGCAGATGACGTGTCGACCCGGCGGCACGTGGCCGGCGAGCTGCTCGACCGTCTCCGACAGGCGGTGCAGCGCGGCACCGTACCGGGCCCAGAACGCGCCGAGGGCTTCGCTCGCCGCGGCCTGCCCGCCGAGGAGGCGCAGCCGCTCACCCGCGTTCGATCGGTAGGTCTCGCTCGGCAGGTCCGCGGCGATGTCGGCGCTCGGGGCGACCGCGTGCAGCCGGCCCAGGAACTCGCCGTACTCGGTCCACTGCCGGTCGGTGAGACCACGCCCCCAGCGGCTGCCGCCGTCATGGAACGGGTAGAGCAGCAGCTGGTAGGCGCCGAACCCGTGGCTCGATCCGCCGTCCGGCAGGTCGATCGGTGCTACGACCTGCCGGACGCCCTGCGCCCGGAGGAAGCCGGGCAGCCGGGTGGCCGCCCGGCCGAACTCGCCGTGGCGCAGCTTCAGGAAGTAGCGCCCGCCCTCGGACGTCTCCACCCGGTACGCCCATGCGTGCCCGTCGAGCCCGACCGGCATGAACGTGAGACTGGTGAGGTCCACCGCCCAGGCGGCGGCCACCTCGGTCGCGAGTAGCCGCTCGTCGACATCAGGCTTGTCGATCACAGCCGGAGCGTCGCAGCTGGCGGCCCACCCGGCAAGGCGGTTTCGTCTGCCTGCGCCGGCGGTGGCGAGACAGGCCACGTTCACATGAAGTTGCGGGTGTGCAGCGCGGAGAGTGCGGCCGCCTCGTCGGCCGGGAAACCGATGTATTCGAGCCGCCGGCGGCGACCCTCGTCCATCGCCTGTTGCAGGCGGAGCACCTCCTGCCAGCCGTGGCTTATCGCCGTCGGCGTCCAGGACCCGGCGGCGAGGACGACCAGCGCGTCGAAGACCTGCTTGTTCAGCCCGGCCGTGTCGGCGAGGGCGGCGTGACGTCGCTCGACAGCCGTACGCAGCAGGTGCAGGAAGCCCTGGTCCGCCCGGACCACATGGGCGGTGTGCGCGACCCCGAAGGCGACGTGTCGGGCCTCGTCGCGGGCGGCGAGTCGGGTGACGTCCGCGGTGACCCGGTCCGGGGCATGCCGGTGCAGGAAGTGCAGCAGGTCCAGGAAGCTGCCCTCGCCCAGGACGGAGAGGAGGAACGAGGCGAGGGTGAAGTCGGGCTCCTCGATCAGGGTCTGCAGCGACGCCCGGCCACCGGCGCCGGAGAGCCCGAGCACGTCCCGGTTGAGCAGGGCCCTCCGACTGAAGATCTCCACGTGCCGCGCCTCGTCCGCGGCCTGGGCCGCGAGCAGCTGCATGACCTCCCGGAAGTGCGGATGCAGCCGGGACAGCAGCCGGGCCGGGATCATCAACGCCGCCTGCTCGTTCTCGACCAGGTAGGTCATCACCTGGACGACGGCGCCCTCGACGTGCTCCGGCAACGACCCGGCCGCCGCCCAGTCCACTGCGGTCGCCGGATCCCACTGGTTCGCGGTGGCCTGGGCGTAGAGGCGAGGTGCGAGGTCGGCCCAGACCAGGTCGCGGTCGACCCAGTCGACCGCCAGGGCGGGGCCACCCGGCTCCACCAGCGCGCCTCGGGCGGCCAGCCCCCAGTGGCGGCTGGCGTGCGCGACGACGTCGTTGGCCGTCGCGCCGGCCCGCTGCGCGTCCCGCCAGCGATCCAGATCGGCGTGGCCCCGGATGATGGTCGGCCCCTCGACCGCCGGGTCGAGCCGGTGCCCTTCGGCGCGGCACCAGGCGGCCAGGTGCACGCCGAGCGCGGGATGACGGCCGCGTACCACCAGCCGGTCACCGGGCGTCAGCCCGGCCAGCGCCCGCTCGACCAGGAGGTGACCGCCGGAGTCCAGACCGAGATCCTCAAGGTCGATAGTCGGCGGCACCGAGTGCTCCCCGGGGATCGTAGAAGTCGGTCTCCGTGACCGCCCTGTCCAGCGCCGCGTAGCGGTCCGTCCGGCCGGGCAGCCACTGCTTCAGCCCCTCCAGGTCCAGCAGCGGCCGGGCCGAGTCGTCCGCGTAGGACATGCCGAGCAGCAGCTTGCCGAAGTGGTCGACGAGTGCCGGGTCGGCGGCCGGCCCGGCGGTCAGGTTGCAGTGGTCGTACGGCGCCGTCTGGGCGAGGACCCGCACCGATCCCGCCGGCAGCGTGCCCTCCCGCCCGAAGAGCAGCAGGTTCGCGTCGAGCAGGCAGGCCGCGTCCGCGCGCCCGGCGCGCAGCGCCTGCGCGGCGTCCCGCTCCCCGCCCACATGGTCGCCGTGCAGGCCGACCCCGACGTCGAACCGGAGCACCTCGATGTCCACCTTCGGGTCCAGGCCCGCGGCGCGCAGCAGCGCCAACGGCAGCAGGGTCGCCTGCGGCGAGTCGACCGCACCGGTGGCCACCGTCCGGCCACGCAGGTCGGACAGAGTCTGATGCGCCGAATCGGCTCGCACCACGACGACCGAGGTGAGGTCGCGATCCGTGTCGCGCATCGCGATCGGACGTACCGTCGCGTCCTGCGCGCGAGCCAGCCGCTGGGCGCGCAGCCAGGCCAGGGGAGAGTTCCAGGCCAGGTCGATCCGGCCGGCCAGCAGCTCCTCGACCTGCCGCTCGTACTGGGAATAGAGGACGTAGTCCAGGTCGAGGCCGCGGTCGCGGAACCAGGACCGGAAGCCGGTCCAGATGGTCACGACCTTCGGGTCGTAGGCGACGGCGCCGAGCAGCAGGGTGTGCCTCACGCGTCGGCTCCGTCCAGCAGCGGCAGGCCGCACAGCGCCCGCCCGACGAAGTCCAGCAACGCCGGCGTGGTCGGCGCCATCACCCGGGCGGCCCGGGAATCGCGGAAGCGGCGTTCGATCCCCAACTCCTTGCGGAACGCGGCGCCGCCGCACGCCGTCATCGCCAGGTCCGCGACCTCGGCGGCACCGCCGTCCGCCGCTGCCTTGATCTCCAGGACGAGCAGTTGGGCGTCTTCACGCCCCTCAGCCAGGGCGGCCAGGGTCGCGTCCAGGAGCGCGGCGGTGCGATCGGTCTCGATCCGCATCCGGGCCAGGATCGCCCGGGACTCCGGCTGCCCGGCGAGCGACCGGTTCAGGTGCTGCAGCCGGGTACGGGTCAGATGCTCCGCCGTCTCCCGGGTCACCGCCTGCATCAGTCCGATGCTCGCGGCCGCGTTGAGCAGCAGGAAACAGGGCAGCACCGCGGTGAGCGCGAGGTCCAGGCCCGCGCCGTCGGGGCCGAGCCGGGCGCTGGCGGGCACCAGCAGACCGTCGGCGGCGACCGGGCGGGAGTCGTTGCCGCGCAGTCCGAGCCCGTCGAACTCCGGGCCGATGGAGAGTCCCGGTGAGCCGGCCTCGACCAGCCACAGCGACATCGGCCCGGCGGCGGTGAGCGGCCGGCTCGACCAGACGTAGCTGTCCGCCTCGCCGGCCGAGGTGACCCAGCTCTTCCGGGCGTCCAGACGTACCTGCCCGCCCTCGTCGGTGGCCGTGCTCACCGGCGCCCAGAAGTGGCTGCGTGATCCGGCCTCGGAGAAGGCCAGCGTGCTCAGGTGCCGTCCGGCGGCGATCTCGCGCAGCACGTCGCCGGAGTCCGCGGCGGTCAGCGCGGCCACCGCGCTGTAGTGCATCAGGGTGACCATCGCGGTCGACCCGCAGGCGGTCGAGAGTTGCCGGATCACGTCCGTGGCCGCGCGGAGATCCTGCCCGCCGCCGCCGTGTTCGCTCGGCACCGTGAGGGCGAGCAGGCCGGCGTCCGCCAACGCGTCGACGGCCTTGCGGGGAAAGGCGGCGGACCGGTCGACCTCCGCGGCCTGGGGTACGACGATCTCCTCGATGATTCGACTCAACGACTCGTGATGTCCCATTGTTTCCTCCCCAGATGCAGAGTGAACCGACCTGTGGTGGTGCCAGTGGCGTGGGAATCCGGGTGGGACGAGTGGCTGCGCCCACCGATGCGGCGGGGGTGTCCGGTGTGCAGTGGCGCGGACAGCGGAAGCGGCAGACGGCACCGGAGGCCAGGTGCGGAGTGGGTGTGCTGGCTGGGCAACAGCGTAGTTACGGAACGCGACGACTGGAAGAGGCTCCCATCGATCGGTCATCGCGCGGGCGCCCGCTGCGGCAGCGAGCGGGCCACCCCGGCCTCGCCGGCCCGGTGACGTCGCGGCGGGTCAGGCGGCCGGGACCCGCTCGGCCGGCTGGGCGGGTGGGTGCGCCAGCAGGTCTGATCGTCGGGGCAGCAGGAGCGGGGTGGCGAGCAGGAGGACGCCGGAGAGAGCGATCGCGGCGAGCGGGCCGACGAGCGTGGCGAGCAGCCCCCAGATCACCATGAGGGTTGCCTGCGTGAGTCTGCTGCTGACGCTCCAGGTGGTGAGGACCTGGGCGGCGCGGTCGGCGGGAGTCCGTTGCAGGCGTTCGGTGGCGTGGATCGGGTTGAAGACGCCCATGCACGTGATCAGCAGGCCCTCGACGACGATCACGGTGAGGAGTCCGCTGAGGCCGGGCTGGAGAAACGCGAGGCCGAGCGGGAAGAGCGACCGCAGCCAACCGGAGACGGTCATGACGCGGTACCGGCCGTGACGCCGCACGAGGCGTGCGCAGAGTCGGGCCCCCACGAAGCCGCCGAGTGCCGGGAGGCCGAAGGCGAGACCGTACTGCCAGGCGGGGAAGTGGTACTCGCCCAGCAGGAGGAGGGCGAGGAGCGGGGCGGTGGCCATGATCAGGCCGCCGACCAGAGTCGAGTTGAGGAACAGTCGCCGTAGTACGCGGTCGCGCAGGATGAACCGCCAGCCGTCGAGGAGGTCGGCGCGGCGCAACCGGGTCGCCGGGTCGCGGGGCGTCGCGACGTCGCCGCCGCGGATGCCGAGCACCCCGAGCGCGGAGAGCAGGTAGCTGATCGAGTCGGCCAGGATGGTGACGACTGGGCCGAGCAGCCCGCTGAGCGCGCCGCCGAGAGGCGGTCCGGCCGCCGTCGCCACCCAGCTCGTGCCCTCGAATCTCCCGCTCGCGATGAGGAGGTGATCACCGCGGACGAGGTGTTTCAGGTATGCGCCGGAGGCCGCGGTGAAGGTGATGCTCGCGGCCCCGGAGACGACCGAGACGACCAGCAGTTGGCCGTAGGAGAGCGAGCCGAGGAGATACGCCGCCGGGACACTCGCCATCGCCAGGAACCGGGCCAGGTCCATAGCGATCATCACCGGACGCTTGGGCCGGTGCTCGACCCACGGCCCGAGCGGGAACGCGATGATCGCCGCGACGGCGAGCCCGGCGGCCTCCAGGAGCGAGACCGCGAACGCCGACGCGTGCAGCTCCCGGACCGCGATGAGCGGGAACGCGCCGAAGGCGATCCACGTGCCGTAGGTGCTGACCGCGTAGGCCGACCAGAGCCAGCCGAAACTGGCGCCCAACTTCACGCGCACGTCGCCTCCGGGGACAACTGATGGTGGTGTCCCTGCATCAGATCGGCCGGGAAAGCGCAGGGTCAAACAACCGCTCCACGGCGAGCCACAACGATCAGTTGGGCAGGCATAGGCTGGGCTGGTGGATACCGAGGCGGTGCGATCGTTCGTCCGGGCGGCCGAGTTCGGGCAGTTGCAGCACGCGGCCGACGAGCTGGGCGTGACCCAGCAGGGGATCTCGAAGCGGGTCGCCGCCCTGGAGCGGGAGCTGGCGGTGCGGCTGTTCGCCCGTACCGCCCGGGGGGTCGAGCTGACGCTCGACGGCCAGGCGTTCCTTCCGCACGCGCGGAGCATCGTCGCGGCCGTCGACCGGGCGGTCACCGCGGTCCGGCCGGGCTCGCGGGCACTCCGGATCGACGTCCTCGGCCTACGGAGCGCGCAGGCCGTCGTGCTGCACGACTACTAGCGGTCGCACCCCGAGACGGAGCTCGACGTGGTGACGCTCAGGGTCGACGACCCGCACGTGGTGGCCGCCGCCGTGCGGGCCGGCGAGATCGACGCCTCGTTCCGCACCGTCACCGATCCGGCCACGCTCCCGCCCGACGTACGGATGATCCACGCCTTCGACTCGCCGCTGGAACTCCTCGTCGGCCCCCGGCATCCGCTCGCCGCCGCACGAACGGTGACCCCACGCCAGCTGCGTGAGCGTCGGATCTGGGTGCCGGGCATCGTGCCCCGAAGCGAGTGGGCGGAGTTCTACGACCAGCTCGCCGCCGCTTTCGACCTGCGGATCGACGCGGCGGGCCCGAACTTCGGCACCGAGGTGCTCCTCGACGCCCTCGCGGACTCCGCCGACGTGGCCACCCTCGTCGGCTCACGCGACCGGTACCTCTGGCCGGCGAGCCACGACCTACGCCGCATCCCGATCGTGGACCCGACGCTCGTCTACCCGCTCTCGCTCATGCTCCCCGAAACCGATCCGCATCCGGGACTTCGGGCGATCATCGAGCACTTCGCGAGCCTGACCCCGATCCCCGAGCCGGCCTGGCTCCCCTCCTGGGCGGCGGCAGCACGCCGCAGCGCTGACGAGATCGCGGACAGCCGCCGCTGACGGGCGCGGCCCCGTCAGCGACCGGAGCGCTCGGCCTCCAGGAAGAGCCCGAGGGCCTCCACGACCAGGCGGTGGTCGTCGAGTTGGGGCAGGCCGGAGACGGTGACGGTGCCGACCGGGCCGGTGCCCTTGAGGATGATCGGGAAGCAGCCGCCGTGCGCCGCGTAGCGGGCCGAATCGAGGTGGGCCTGCTCCTCGAAGGTGGTGCCGCGGTCGCGGAAGCTCTGGCCCACGCGGTAGGAGCTGTGCCCGAACCGGCGTACGACGCGGATCTTGCGCTCGATCCAGTCGTCGTTGTCGGCGGAGGTGCCGGGCAGCGCGTAGTGGAAGAGCTGGTGGTCGCCGAGACGGATGTCGACCGTGATGGCGTGGCCCCGGGCCCGCCCCAGCTCGACCAGACGGGTGCCCAGGGCCCACGCGTCGTCGTGGTCGAAACGGTCGAACTGGAGGCGTTCCTCCTGCTCCTGAAGCTCTGCCATCACGGTGTGCCGCTCCCTTCCTCGTTCGTCACAGCGATCTAAACAGAGCGGAAGCCGGCGAGGCGCCACGGTGTGCCTACCGCAACAGCACGGCGGCGGGCCCGGCCGTGACGCGCCGGCGCGTGCCACCACGGATGGCATGGGCGGCACCCGGTCGGGTACGCGACGACGATGCGCGTCACCAAGTACCTGCACTCGTGCCTGCTCGTCGACACCGGCGCCGCCCGGCTGCTCATCGACCCCGGCCGGTTCACCTTCGTCGAAGGCCGGGTCACCCCGGAGGACTTCGGCGACCTCGACGCGATCGCCGTGACCCACCACCACCCCGACCACGCCGACCCGGACGCCCTGACCGCGATCACGCGACGCACGGGCGCGCCGCTGCTCGGCAACCGGGAGAGCGCCGAACACCTCGCCGCGTACGGCCTGACCGTCACCGTGCTCGAACCCGGACGGCACCACGTCAACGGCGTGACCATCGACGCGATCCGCGCCGACCACGAACCGGTGCTCGCCGAGGAGACCCCCGCCAACACGGCGTACCTCGTCGACGGTCGCGTCCTGCACTGCGGCGACTCCCTGCACCCGGCCCTCTTCGCCCACCAGGGCGTCGACCTGCTCGCCGTGCCCGTCCTGGGTCCGTACCTGACCGAGCGACTCGTCGCCGGCTTCATCGCCCAGCTCCGGCCCGCAGCCGTCGTCCCGTTGCACGACGGCTACGCCAAGGAGTTCTTCATCACCCAGCGTTACGACACCTACCGCCCCTACGTCGAGCAGCTCGGCATCACCTGGCACGACCTCATCAGGCCCGGCGACACGGCGACCCTCTGACCGGGCGGGCCTACGGCATGACGCCGCAGAGCGCGTCCAGCGCGCCCGCCCACGCGCTGTCCGAGGGGGCCGCGTAGTTGACCACCAGCCCGTCCGGCTCGGCCGACCGCCAGCCCGGGTCGGCCAGTTCGTGACGGAAGTCGGCCATCGGGGCCACCGCCAGGCCCCGGTGGGCCGCCGCCTGGACCACCGACGCCTCGGTGCCGGGCGGCAGCTCGAGGACCGCCTGCAGCCCGGCCGCCATCCCGGTCACGCGGACGCCGGGCGCCCGCTGGGCCAGCGCCGCGACCAGCTCGTCCCGGCGGCGCCGGTAGCGCACCCGCATCGAGCGCACCTGACGGTCGTACGCGCCGGAGGCGATGAACTCGGCGAGCGTCAGCTGCTCCACCGCGCTCGACATGTAGTCGATCTCCCCCTTGGCGGCCACGATCTCCGGGACCAGATCCTTCGGCAGCACCATCCACCCGAGCCGCAGCGCGGGCGCCAGCGACTTGCTCGCCGTGCCGAAGTACACCACCCGCTCCGGGTCCAGGCCCTGCAGCGCGCCCACCGGCTGGCGGTCGTATCTGAACTCCCCGTCGTAGTCGTCCTCCAGGACCAGCCCGCCCGTGGCGCGGGCCCAGTCCACCGCCGCCGTGCGTCGCTGCGGGGTCAACGCGACCCCCGTCGGGTACTGGTGCGCCGGGGTCAGCAGCGCCGCGCCGACCCCGCTCAATCCCGCTAAATCGTCGGTGCGCGCGCCGTGCTCGTCGACGTAGAGGGGCGGGATCCGCAGGCCGGCGCTGGTCAGCAGGTCGCGATAGACGTCGAGGCCGTACGACTCGACGGCCAGCGCCGGGACCCGCCGCGCCCGAAGCACCTGCGCCATCAGCGTCAGACCATGGTGGAAACCGGCACAGATCACGATCCGATCCGGCGTGGCGTACACCCCGCGAGCCCGCGCCAGATAGTCCGCGAGGGCGGTACGCAGCTCCACCCGGCCGTGGGCGTCGCCGTAGCCGAAGGCGTCGTTCGGGGCCGTCGTCAGCGCCCGGCGGGCGGCTTTGAGCCACTCCGCACGGGGAAACTCGGCGAGGGTCGGCGTACCCGGCAGCAGGCCGTACGTGGGACGGCGCTGAGCGGGCCGGGCGCGAGCGGCGGCGGACGCCGCGCCGCGCGGTTCGGCCCGCTTGGCCACCCGCGTTCCGGAGCCCTGCCGGGCGGTGAGCCAGCCCTCGGCGACGAGTTCGGCGTAGGTGTCGGCGACGGTGTTGCGGGCGATACCGAGATCGGCGGCGAGTGAGCGGGACGACGGCAGCCGGGTGCCGGGCACCAGACGTCCGGTGCGGATGGCCTCCCGCAGGGCGTCGGTGAGCCCGGCGCGCAGCCCGGAGCCGGTCAGGTCCAGATGCAGGTCGGCACCGGAGACCGACGCTGGGACGGCGGAACTGGACCAGGAATCTGTCACGGAAGTGGACCGTATCGCAGTGCCACCGGCGACGTAGCGTTGCCGGCATGACGATCAACGACGGCGTGGAGCGAACTCTGCGCTCCGACGCCCCGCACACCCTCGGGGCGTGGCCGAGATGACCGCCGCCACCTTCCGCGCCCTGCACCAGAACCGCGCCGGCGGTGACCCGCTCGTCCTGCCCGGACCGTGGGACGCGGCGAGCGCCCGGGCCTTCGTCGAGGCCGGCTACCCCGCGTTGGCGACCCCGAGTGCCGGGATCGCCGCCTCGCTCGGGTACGAGGACGGCTCGACTCCGGCCGACGAGATGTTCGCCGCCGTGGCGAGAATCGCCCGCGCCGTCGCCGTCCCGGTCTCCGCCGACGTCGAGGGCGGGTACGGACTTCCGCCCCGGGAGCTGGTCGGGCGGCTGCTGGAGGCGGGTGCCGTCGGCTGCAACCTGGAGGACTCCGTGGAGCACAGCACGCTCAATGATCCCCAGCGGCACGCCCAGTGGCTGGCCGAGGTGCGGGCGGAGGCGGGTGACGACCTCTTCATCAACGCGCGCGTCGACACCTTCCTGGTCGGGACGGGCGACCCGGATGACGCCGTGGCACGGGCGCGGCTGTACGCGGCCGCCGGCGCCGACTGCGTCTACCCGATCATGGCGCCGGCCGAGGTGATCCCGCTGCTTCGGGTGGGCATCGAGGGCCCGCTCAACCTGGTGGGAACGCCGGAGAAGGAGGCGGTGGCCGAGCTGGCCCGGCTGGGCGCGACCCGCATCACCTTCGGTCCGCAGCTGCAGTGGCACGCGCAGGGGGCGACCGCCGAACTCGCGGCGCGGTTGCGCGGCTGAGGCCCAGCGCCCCGCAGCCGCCACTGGACCGGCGCTCCAGAGCCGCGACTGAGGGCGTTTGCGAGGCTGGCCGGGCCCGGGGTTTGTTGACGCGGATCGCGTCCCGCAGCGCCAGAAGTTGGGGCTGGTTGCCTCATCCGACGCACCGCGACGAGGATCAGCACATGTCCAGCAGCACCAGGATCCGCCTGATCGAGCCCACCGACGCCGCCCTGATCGCCGCGCATCGGGTGCGGGACCTTGAGGCTTTCCGGCAGTGGGAACCAGCCCAGCCGGCCGACTTCTTCACCCCGGAGGGCCAAGCGGAGCGGATCGACAGGCTGCTGGCCGGATACCGGGCCGGCACGGTCTGGCCGGGGGTGGTGCTCGCCGACGAGCAGGTGATCGGGCAGGTCACCGTCGGAGGCATCCTGCCTCAGCCGCACCTGCGCCGCGGCTCCGTCGGATACTGGATCGCCACCGTCGCACAGAACCAAGGGCACGCCCGGCGCGCCGTCGGGCTTGTACTCCGGGTGATGACGGACGAACTCGGGTTGCATCGCGCCGAGGCGTCCACCAATCTGGAGAACCTGCCGTCGCAGCGGGTGCTGCGCCGCAACGGGTTCAACCCGTACGGTGTCGCGCACTTCTCGATTCTCCTCGACGGGAGTTGGCGGGACGGGCTGCTGTGGGAGCGGGTCCTCGGCGACTAGGTTCTGCCTGGCGGATCATGAGTCCGGCCCATGATCGGCAGGACGCGTCCTAGCCGAGAAAGGTCAGCAACTGCCGTGCGGTCTCCTCCGGAGCCTCCTCCGGAATGAAGTGTCCGACCGGCACCGGACCGCCGCGGACGTCGTCGGCCCATTCTCGCCAGATGGCGAGCGGATCGTCGTAGAGCTTCGCGACCGCGCCGTGCTCGCCCCAGAGGAAGAGGACGGGGCAGGTGATCCTCCGCTGGCCCCGGTCGGCCTCGTCGTGCCGGTAGTCGACGCTCGCGGCGGCCCGGAACTCCTCGCAGATCGCGTGGACGGTCTCCGGGTCGCCGAACTTCGCGACGTATTCGGCGCGCACCTCGGCGGGGAAGGCGTCCTTCACCGTCGGCCAGTTGTCGAGCATGAAGTCGACCAGGACGGCGGGGGCGGCGCCGATGAACCGCTCCGGCACCGGCTCGGGCGCGGCCAGGAAGGACCAGACCCAGTAGGCGAGGCTGAACTCCCGGTCGGCGCGGTTCCACGCGTCGCCGCCGGGAATGACGTCCATGACGGCCAGCCGCAGGACGGCGTCCGGCTCGTCGAGGGCGAGCCGGTAGGCGCATCGCGCTCCACGGTCGTGGCCGACGAGCCGGAACCGGTCGTAGCCCAGGCTCCGCATGACCTCCAACTGATCGTGAGCCATCGCCCGTTTGCTGTAGGGCTCGTGGCCGGCGGTGCTGGCCGGCGTGCCGCTGTCGCCGTACCCACGCAGGTCGGTGGCGACCACGGTGTACCGCTCGGCGAGGTGCGGCGCCACGTGACGCCACATGAGATGCGTCTCCGGAATGCCGTGCAGGAGCAGCACGGGCGGCCCGCTGCCGCCCTGGCGTCCGTGGATCGTCGTGCCCGTGGTGGTGACGTCGAACTCCTCGAATCCGTCGAACACGAGCAGATCCCCTCCGGTGCGTCGTGACTGCCTCCGTCCCGGCGGCGCAGCGGTGGCGGGCGAGGGGTGCGCCGGTGGCCGGGCGGGACGACGAGCGGATCGCAGGCCCGGGAGCGATGGAGCGAGGCGGAGGGGCAACCGGTGCGCGGCTGCCCGCCTCGTTGTTCGACGTTACCAACGCCGACCGTGGCAGACAGGGCTTCTCGCGCGCTGCAACCTCGGCCGCCGAGGTGGGGAGGGGCGCCGGCCGGATCACCAGCGGGTGCGGACGCGCCAGCGGGTGCGGTACACCGGCCGCCCGTAGTGCGGGAGGAAGGCGATCGCCACCATCGCACCGGTCGTGATGGCGGCGACCGCGAGCGGCGGTAGCTCCCGCAGGGCCGGTGCCGCGAGCGCCAGGACGACCACGCCGAGCGGCAGCCGCCACAGCATCGCCCGGAACACCACCAGCGCGTATACGCTGCGTCCGGCGAGGAAGACCGCCGGACCGGCGACCACGATGGCCAGCTCCGTGACGGTCGTCTGCCCCAGGGGATTCATGGCGACGATGTCACCACCGGCGGCGATCAGCACCACGCCGGAGACCATGACCAGATGCGCGTACGCCGCGACCAGGGCGAGCCGGCCGGGATTGCGGGACTCGTCGATCCCGGTGGCGAGGTGGTCGGCGACGTAGACGATGTAGATCCGCCACATCGTCACCGTCATGACGAAGAGGAGGACCACCCCCATCGTCCGCAGTGACACGAACGGCGGGTCCCCGTAACGCCGCACCCCGACCAGGACGATCTCGCCGAGCGCGACGATGAACATCTGCCGGTAGCGCTCCGACAGGTGCTCGCCGGCCACCCGCAGCTCCTCCGTGGTCGCCCGCCCGAGTCTCGGCAGCGGATATCCGAAGAAGCCGACCGCGAAGTCCGTCATGACCGCCACCCCCCAGAACACCAGCCGGACCCCGCTGGGCAGGAACGCGCCGACCACCCACAGCACACCGGTGGCGCAGAACCAGATGAGCACCCGCATCGGTCGCGCGCGCAGCGCGTGACCACGCAGGGCGGTGACGAGGATGAGCCCGCGACAGAGGTGCAGGCCCACGTACGCCCCGGCGAAGGCGATCCCGCTGGCGTCCTCGAAGGCGCTGCTGACGGCGAGCGACATCAGCAGACCGCCGAAGAGTACGAGCAGGACGATGAGCTGGACCAGCGGCAGGCCGGGGTCGTACCAGTCGGTGGTGTAGGCGGTGACCGTCCAGACCCACCAGACGGCGGCGAGCAGGACCATGGTCTCCAGCGCGTGGTTCCAGCTCAGGTTGCCGGTCAGTCGATCGGAGAGCCGGGTGAGGGCGACGATGAGGCCGAGGTCGAAGAGCAGCTCCAGGTAGGAGATCCGGCGGGGGGCGTCCGGACTGCGCAGAATCCACCCCGACCGCGCCTGTGCCACCGCCTCCTCTTCCGGTTTGTCCCGTTCGAACTTCGTACCATGCCGAACCAGGCGTGGCGGGACCTTTGCCCGCACAACCGGACATGACCGGCGTGAACTCGAGAAATCCGCGCATTCAGCCGCCGGGGGCTCGGTCAGTCGTCCTGCTGCGGGCCCAGCCGGCTGATCTCGTACCCGTCGGGGTAGCTCCTGGTCGTGATCCCGTCCGTGAACAACGCGGTCGTCCGCGGCTTGCCGAACCAGCGCTGCGACCGGGAACGGCCCGTCAGCACCAGGTGCAGGCCGGCTCGGACGGGCCAGGCCGGCCGAGCGACCTGCGTCGCCTCCCGCAGCCGCTCGTCGTAGAGGGCGGCGACCATCGCGTCGCCCAGCGGTGCGAGCGCCCGCGGGATCCGGGCGAGCATCAGCATGCGGGTGGCCCGCTCGACGGCCGCGGCGTGCTGGTTGGGCCGCAGATGCGCGGCGTCGTGGGCGTCGAACCAGGTCTCGAACGCCTGGTAGGAGTCGGGGATGCCGGTGATACCCATCCGGCGGCCGAGCTCGCCGTAGAAGCGGTGGGTGGCGCGCAGCTCGTGGCAGCACGGACGGCGCCAGCCGTAGCGCTGCAGCCACCGGGTGGGGATCACCACCAGGCAACCCAGGACGTAGAGGTAGTCGTCGTTGCTGATGTCGTACCGGCGGTGGATCTGGTTGACCCGGCGCAGGGCGTCCCGGCCGCGCTGCTCGTCGAAGCCGTTCAGCATCATCTCGTACATCAGGATGCCGGTGTCGTCGATCCGCTTCTGCGTACGCTCGGTCAACTCCCCGGTGACCGCGTGCACGGCGGCGATCGACGGGAGGGAGAAGGACCGGTTGAACGCCAGGTTGAGCCCCAGCTTCAGGTCCCACGGGAACTCGTACCGCAACATCGCCTGGTAGATGGCCAGGTGGTCGTGCTCCGGATCGAGTGCGCGGATGCGAGCGAGGTTGGCGTAGCGGGCTCTCATCGGTGGGCAGCTCCGATCGGTGGTCACCGGGTAGGGTTTCGACGCCGCCCGCCATCATGCGGCAAGCGGTCAGAAAAAAGTTCCGCCGGTGATGTCGAGAACCGGTGCCCGGCTCCGTCCCCGCTGTGAACGCGACGAGAATGGGTCGCACCAGCATCGAGGAGAACCACGATGGCCAAGTACCTGCTGCTGAAGCACTACCGTGGCGCCCCGGCCGCCGTCAACGACGTGCCGATGGACCGGTGGACGCCGGAGGAGATCTCGGCGCACGTGCAGTACATGAACGACTTCGCGGCGCGACTCGAGGCCAACGGCGAGTTCGTCGACGGCCAGGCGCTCGCCCCCGAGGGGACGTTCGTCCGGTACGACGGAGAGGGGCGACCGCCGGTCACCGACGGCCCGTTCGCCGAGACCAAGGACCTCATCGCCGGCTGGATGGTGATCGACGTCGACAGCTACGAACGGGCCGTCGAGCTCGCCGGGGAGCTGTCGGCCGCCCCGGGGGCCGGCGGGAAGCCGATCCACGAGTGGCTGGAGCTGCGTCCGTTCCTGACCGCGTCGCCCAACGTCGCGGACTGCCACTGAGGTGGACGAGCTCCTGCTCCGGAGCCTCACCCCGAAGGTGCTCGGGATCCTCGTCCGCCGCGGAGCCGACTTCGCGGCGGCCGAGGACGCCGTGCAGGACGCCCTGATCGAGGCGGTCCGCGTCTGGCCGGCCGAACCGCCCCGGGATCCGAAGGGCTGGCTCGTCACCGTGGCCTGGCGCCGGTTCCTCGACATGGCCCGGGCGGACGCCGCCCGCCGCCGACGTGAGGAGCTGCTCGACGCGGAACCGGCGCCCGGGCCCGCCCCCGAGGTGGACGACACGCTCCAGCTCTACTTCCGCTGCGCCCACCCGTCACTGACCCCCTCGTCGGCGGTCGCGCTCACGCTGCGCGCCGTCGGCGGGCTGACCACCCGCCAGATCGCCCGGGCCTACCTGGTGCCGGAGGCGACCATGGCGCAGCGCATCAGCCGGGCCAAGCGGACCGTCTCCGACGTACGGTTCGACCAGACCGGCGACGTCGCCACCGTGCTGCGCGTGCTCTACCTGGTCTTCAACGAGGGCTACTCCGGCGACGTCGACCTCGCCGCCGAGGCGATCCGGCTCACCCGGCAGCTCGCGGCCGCCATCGACCATCCCGAGGTGGCCGGGCTGCTCGCCCTCATGCTGCTCCACCACGCCCGGCGGGCCAGTCGGACCACCGCCGACGGGACTCTGGTGCCCCTCGCCGAGCAGGACCGGGGCCGGTGGGACAGCGGCTCGATCGCCGAGGCCGTCGAGATCCTCCAGGCGGCCCTGGCCCGCGACCGGCTGGGCGAGTTCCAGGCCCAGGCCGCCATCGCGGCACTGCACGCCGACGCGCTCACCGCCGAGGAGACCGACTGGGTGCAGATCGTCGAGTGGTACGACGAGCTCGCGCGCCTGACCGACAGCCCGG
The DNA here is from genome assembly GCF_003626635.1 of Micromonospora musae. Taxonomy (GTDB): domain Bacteria; phylum Actinomycetota; class Actinomycetes; order Mycobacteriales; family Micromonosporaceae; genus Micromonospora; species Micromonospora musae. Next base: position 216,572 of record NZ_RAZT01000004.1, read on the forward strand.
TCGTCCGGCTCAACCGGGCGGTGGCCGTCGGTGAGGCCGACGGAGCGCGTGCCGGGCTGGCGGCGCTCGCGGAGCTGGACGACACGCTGCCCCGCTACGCGGCGGTGGCGGCGTACCTGCACGAGCGCGACGGCGACCTGGCGACGGCGGCGCGGCTCTACACCGAGGCGGCCCGGCAGGCGCCCAACCTCGCCGAGCGCGACCACCTGACGCGCCAGGCCGCCCGGCTCAACACCCGCCGGCGTAGCTGACCCGGCTTCCCGCGCCGGCCTCAACCCCGGTCGGCCCCGCGCGGGGCCGACCGGGGCCGAGGTGGGCCGCCGCCCGGTGCCGCGTACGTCACACCTCCCGTGCCCGCTCGGCCGTCACGAATCGGTGCACCAGTCGGTCCTACCTGGCGGACCGGCAGTGCGGCTCGGCCCGAGCCGTCCCGCCGGCAGGACCCTGTCTCACCGTGTCGACCTCCCGCCCCGGCGACGAGAGGTCGGAACCGTCGGAAGGCGGCCACCATGACCGACATCGTGCGAAAGCAGCCGAGCGCGCTCGACCAGATCCCGGATCGAGACCCCGAGGAGACCGCCGAGTGGGCGGCCTCACTCGACGCCGTCACCACCGCAGCCGGTCCGCACCGCGCCTCGTACCTCCTGCGCCGCACCCTCGAACACGCCGAGGGCGCCGGCCTCGGACTGCCGAAGCTGCCGGAGACCGAGTACGTCAACACCATCCCGACCGCCGCCGAGCCGGAGTTCAGCGGCGACGAGGAGATGGAGCAGCGGATCACCGCCTGGAACCGCTGGAACGCCGCCGCGATGGTCAGCCGCGGCAGCCGCTACGGCCTCGGCGGCCACCTCGCCACCTTCGCCTCCGCCGCCTGGCTCTACGAGACCGGCTTCCAACACTTCTTCCACGGCAAGGAGGCCGACGGCTCCGGCGACCAGCTCTACATCCAGGGCCACGCCTCCCCGGGCATCTACGCCCGCGCCTTCCTCGAGGGGCGGCTCACCGAGGAGCAGCTCGACCGGTTCCGGCAGGAGGCCGGCGGCGACGGCCTCCCCTCCTACCCGCACCCGCGCCGGCTGCCGTGGCTCTGGGAGTTCCCGACCGTGTCGATGGGGCTGGGCCCGCTGTCGGCGATCTACCAGGCGCGGTTCAACCGCTACCTGCAGCACCGCGGCATCAAGGACACCTCCGGCTCCCGCGTCTGGGCCTTCCTAGGTGACGGTGAGATGGACGAGCCGGAGTCGACGGCCGCGCTCGCCCTCGCCGGTCGCGAAGGCCTGGACAACCTCACCTTCGTGATCAACTGCAACCTGCAACGGCTCGACGGGCCGGTGCGCGCCAACCTCAAGATCGTCCAGGAGCTGGAAGCCCAGTTCCACGCGGCCGGCTGGAACGTCGTCAAGGCGCTCTGGGGCACGGCCTGGGACGACCTCTTCGCCCTCGACACCACCGGCGCGCTCCTGCGCCGGCTGCGCGAGGTCCCCGACGGGCAGTTCCAGACGTACGCGGCCCGCGACGTCGCCTACATCCGCGACCACTTCTTCGGCACGGATCCGGCGCTCGTCGAGATGGCGAAGGTACTGACCGACGCGAAGATCGCCGAGTGCTTCCACGTCTCGCGGGCGGGCCACGAACCCCGCAAGGTGTACGCCGCCTACCGGGCCGCGGTCGAGCACCGGGGCGCCCCGACCGTGATCCTCGCCCAGACCGTCAAGGGTCACACCCTCGGCTCCGGCTTCGCCTCGCGCAACGCCAACCACCAGATGAAGAAGCTGACCGGCGAAGAGTTCCGGACCCTGCGCGACCTCCTGGAACTCCCGATCCCGGACAGCAGGCTCGACGGCGACCTGATGCCGTACGCCCACCCCGGCGCAGACTCGCCGGAGGTCCGTTACCTCCACGAGCGCAGGGCCGCGCTGGGCGGCCCCGCCCCGATCCGCCGAGTCCGGCCGGTGGTGCTGCCCGAACCGCCCGCCAAGGCGTTCGAGACCCTGGCCAAGGGGTCCGGCACCCAGGAGATCGCCACGACGATGGCCTTCGTCCGGCTCGTCAAGGACCTGATGCGGGACCCGCGGACCGGCAGGCGCTGGGTGCCCATCGTCCCGGACGAGGCGCGCACCTTCGGTATGGAGTCGCTCTTCCCGAGCGCCGGGATCTACTCCCCGCACGGCCAGACCTACGACCCGGTCGACCGGGACATGCTCCTGTTCTACAAGGAGGCCACGAACGGGCAGATCCTCCACGAGGGCATCACCGAGGCCGGTTCGATGGCCGACTTCACCGCCGCCGCCACGTCGTACGCCACCCACGGCGAGCCGATGATCCCGTTCTACATCTTCTACGCGATGTTCGGCTGGCAGCGCACCGGCGACCAGATGTGGGCGCTCGCCGACCAGCTCGGCCGCGGCTTCCTCATCGGCGCGACCGCCGGCCGTACCACGATGACCGGCGAGGGCCTGCAACACGCCGACGGCCACTCGCACCTGATCGCCTCCACCAACCCCGCGGCGATCGCCTACGACCCGGCCTTCGCCCACGAGATCGCCGTGATCGTCCGCGACGGCCTGCGGCGGATGTACGGACCGGACGCGGAGGACGTCTTCTACTACCTCACGGTCTACAACGAGCCGAAGGTCCAGCCGGCGATGCCGGCCGGCCCCGACGTCGAGGAGGGCATCCTCAAGGGCCTCTACCGGTTCAGGACCGCCGACGCCCAGTTGCCGGCGGACGCCCCGCGCCTGCAACTGCTCGCCTCCGGCACCGCCATCCACTGGATCCTGGAGGCCCAGCGGCTCCTCGCAGCCGACTGGGGGGTGGCGACCGACGTGTGGTCCGCCACCTCCTGGAGCGAGCTGCGTCGCGACGCACTGAACTGTGACGCGGCGCAGCTCCGGGGCGAGGACCGGACCCCATACGTCACCCGGGTGCTGGACGGCGCCCCCGGCCCGGTGCTCGCCGTCAGTGACTGGATGCGGGCCGTCCCGGACCAGATCAGCCAGTGGGTGCCGCAGGAGTGGCACTCGATCGGCACCGACGGCTTCGGCCTCTCCGACACCCGCGAGGCCGTCCGCCGCCACTTCGGGGTCGACCCGCAGTCGATCGTGGTCGCGGCGCTCGCCGCCCTCGCCCGGCGCGGCGACGTCAAGCCCGAGACCGTTCAGCAGGCCCGTGAGCGCTACGGGCTCTCCGCCGACCGCTGAGCGCCAGTCACGAACAGTGACCCGCTCCGGTCCCACCTGACGAGCCCGCGTACCCCCTGGCGCGGGCGCGACGAGGCCACGACCACGGCGTCAGACCGCCGTGCGGCTGGCCTCGACCGGCCGCCCCCCTGACCGCACAGGGGGGCGGCCACCCCTCACCGCAGAACGGGAAACACCATGAGCAAACTAGAACGACGCCTCTCCACCTCGGTCCTGGTGATCGGCACCGGAGGCTCCGGCCTGCGGGCCGCGATCGAACTCGCCGAGCGCGGCGTCGACGTCCTCGCCGTGGGCAAGCGACCCAAGCTCGACGCCCACACGTCGTTGGCGGCCGGCGGGATCAACGCGGCGCTCGGCACGATGGACGCCGAGGACAGCTGGCAGCAGCACGCCGCGGACACCATCAAGGAGAGCTACCTGCTCGCCAACCCGCACACCGTGCAGATCGTCGCCCAGGGCGCCGCCCGGGGGATCCACGACCTCGAACGCTTCGGGATGGGCTTCGCGCGGGAGGAGGACGGCCGGATCTCCCAGCGATTCTTCGGCGCCCACAAGTATCGCCGCACCGCGTTCGCCGGCGACTACACCGGCCTCGAGATCCAACGCGCCCTCATCCGGCGCGCCGCCCAGCTCTCCGTCCCCATCCTCGACACCGTCTACATCACCCGCCTCCTCGTCCGCGACAACGTGGTGTTCGGCGCGTACGGCTTCGACGTGAACGACGGCACCCGCTACCTCGTGCACGCCGACGCGGTGATCCTCGCCGCAGGCGGGCACACCCGGATCTGGCGCCGGACGTCCTCACGTCGGGACGAGAACACCGGGGACTCGTTCCGCCTCGCGGTCCTCGCCGGCGCCCGCCTGCGCGACCCCGAACTGGTCCAGTTCCATCCGTCCGGCATCCTCGAACCCGAGAACGCGGCCGGGACCCTCGTCTCGGAGGCCGCCCGCGGCGAAGGCGGCATCCTCCGCAACGCGGTGGGGGAGCGGTTCATGGAGCGCTACGACCCCGAGCGGATGGAGCTGTCGACCCGCGACCGGGTGGCGCTCGCCGCGTACACCGAGATCAAGCAGGGCCGGGGAACGCCGAACGGCGGGGTCTGGCTCGACGTGTCGCACCTGCCGCGCGAGATCATCATGAACCGGCTGCCGCGCGTCTACCAGATGATGCTGGAGCTGCAGATGCGCGACATCACGACCAGCCCGATGGAGATCGCACCCACCGCGCACTACTCGATGGGTGGCGTCTGGGTGCGCCCGGAGGACCACGGCACCGACGTCGCGGGCCTCTACGCGATCGGCGAGGCGGCGAGCGGTCTGCACGGCGCCAACCGGCTGGGCGGCAACTCGCTCATCGAGCTGCTCGTCTACGGCCGCATCGTCGGCGCCACCGTCGCCGACTACACCGCCGGGCTGGACGCGCAGCGGCGTTCGCGGGAGGCCGTGGGCGAGGCTCGCGCCGAGATCGACGGGCTGCTCTCCGCGGACGGCCGCGAGAACGTACGCGCGCTGCAACGGGCGATCCGCAACACGATGACGGAGCACGCCGGTGTGGTCCGCGACGAGCAGGGGCTGCGCACCGGACTCACCGAGCTGGGCGCGATCGAGGACCGGATGACCGACATCGGCGTCCACCCGGACATCGCGGGTTATCAGGACCTGGCGCACGCCTTCGACCTCAAGGCGTCGGCGCTCGCGGCGCGAGCCACCCTGGAGGCCGCGCTGGAGCGGCGTGAGACACGCGGCTGCCACAACCGGAGCGACTACCCGAACCTCGACCCCACGCTCCAGGTCAACCTCGTCTGGTCGCCGACGGCGGGCATCGTCCGCGAGGAGATCCCACCGGTCCCCACGGAGATCGCCGAGCTGATGCAGGACGTGTCGACCGTCGGGAAGCTCGTCGAGTAGTCGTCGCCGTGTGGCGTTCGGCCGCCGTCCTCGGCCGAATCCCGCCGGCGCACCGGCGGGGGCGGGCGCGGACCGACACCTGCGACCTCCACCGCCATGCGCGAGCCGGGCCGGTTCACCGGCCCGGCTCGACGTATTCGCACGGCCGCAGGCGCGACAGCGGCCGAGGGCAGACGGTCGCCGGGCCCCGCGAACGGGGCCCGGCGACCATCTCCACGCCGGCTCGCCGCCGGCCTTCGCCCGCCCGGGCGCCGACCGCGAGCCGCCGCCTACCTGGCGGGCTTGTTCTGCACCAGCCAGTCGGCGTACGCGACCTTGCCGAGGAGCGCGCCGTCGTCCGGCACCAGGCTCCGCTCCTCCAGCTCGGACCCGAAGTAGTGAGCGTGCGGGTCGGTGACCACCTCGCGCGGGTCGCCCGCGGCGGCCAGCACCTTCCGGAAGAACTCGTCCATCCGGACCTGCTCGGGCCCGGCGATCTCGACCCGACCGTTCAACGGCGAGCCCACCGTCACCCGGCCGAGCGCCTCGGCCACCTCCTCGCCGGCCATCGGCTGGAAGAGCACCGGCGCGATCCGGACCACGCCGCCGTCCGTCGCGGAGTCGGCGATGCCGGGAACGAACTCGAAGAACTGCGTCGCGTGCACGAGCGAGAACGGAATCGAGGACTCCTCGATCAGCTTCTCCTGCGCGATCTTCGCGCGGAAGTAGCTGTTCGCGGCGAGCCGCTCGGTCCCGACGATCGAGAGCGCCACGTGGTGACCCACGCCGGCCGCCGCCTCCGCCGCGAGCAGGTTGCGGGTGGAGGTCTGGAAGAACTCCATCACGGCGTGCTCCTCCCACGAGGGGGAGTTCGACACGTCGACCACCACGGACGCGCCGGTCATCGCCTCGGCCAGGCCCTCGCCGGTGAGGGAGTTGACGCCGGTGTTCGGCGACGCCGCCACCGCCTCGTGGCCGTGCTCGCCGAGCTTCGCGACGAGCTTCGACCCGATCAGGCCGGTGCCGCCGATTACCACGATCTTCATCTGAAGCCTTCCCATTCGCCTTGAGCGTCAGTTGTCATCCGTCACCCGCTACGACCGGACAGCCTCCCGGCCTGTGACGTCCTCCGCCGTTCTGATCTTGAATTCCTGCCGCCGGAGCGGCTCCACCCGGAGGCGAGGCGCGCGGAGGCCGGTCTCGCGTCCTACTGCGCCGGCTCGTGCTCGCGTACCACCCGGGCGATCCGGCGGTCCGGGACCACCCACACGATCACGATGGCGACGAAGCAGGCCAGCGCGATCCCCACTCCGACGCGCCCGCCGATCAGCAGGGCGGCGAGGATTCCGGCGACGTCGAATGCCACGGAGAACTTGCCCTTGAGGTCGCTGCCGACCGCCTCGCGCAGCGGCGAGTCCGGCCCCTGCTGCCGGATGATCACCTGCTGGAGCACGACGTACGCGACGGCCGCGCTGAGCAGGTTGAGACCGTAGACGACGACCGGGGTCTCTTCGAACCTCGACTCGGAGACCCAGGTGGTGGTGAACGGCACCAGCGACAGGCAGAACAGCAGTCCCAGGTTCGCCCAGAGCACGGCGCCGTTGACCCGCCGGACCAGGTGGAACATGTGGTGATGGGCGTTCCAGTAGATGCCCACGTAGACGAAGCTGAGCAGGTACGTGAGCAGGCCGACGCCGGTGTCGTGGACGAGGCCGGGAAGGTCGTGACCCTCCGGCACCCGCAGCTCCAGCACCATGATCGTGATGATGATGGCGAGCACGCCATCGCTGAACGCCTCGACTCGACTGGTCCTCACCGCGCCGCTCTTCTCCTTCCGATGCCCGGACTCCGGCCCCCGAACCCGCCGTCGGCGCCGTCGGCGACGGCGACGCGAGCGGCCGCCGGGGCGCCGACCGGTACGAGGTCGGGCCCGCGGCCAGGAGGCAGGGGTGAGGTCGTCGGCGACGTTGCCGGGGCCTCGCCCCTGCCGGTTCGGGGGCCACGCCGAGATCCCTGCGCCCGCTATCGGTGGGCATGCGCTTCTCCCGGCGCCTTTCCGTTCTCCGGCAGTCGAGACAGCGCAGCCTTGGGATCTGTGACAGGCGCGGTGGATCGATCACGCCGGGCCGGCGCGCGGGCCCGGCGGCGGGAGAGGGGTGGGAGAGCAGTGCCGCGTCCTGCCTCGGGCTCTGGCTCGAGGCACGACGCGGCTACGGGGTGGGGCGTGGTCGGCTGGTCTCAGGGCACCAGCACCACTTTGCCGCCGGCGTGACCGCCGTCGCTGAGCTGGTGCGCCGCGGCGGCGTCCGCGAACGGGAGGACGGCGGCGACGGTGGCGGTCACCTCGCCGCGGACGAGACGGTCGGCGAGCGCGGCGAGGTCGGCCGCGGATCGCTGCTCCGGTCCGGCGGTGAAGACGACGCCGAGATCCGGCGCGGAGCCGTCGGCGATCGTGACGATCCGGTCGGTGCCCCCACGCAGCTCGATCGAGTCCGGCAGGGCGTTCTTGCCGGCCACGTCGAGCACCGCGTCGACGCCGTTCGGGGCGAGCGCGCGGACCCGCTCGACCAGTCCCGGGCCGTAGACGGTGGGGACGGCGCCGAGTCCCCGTACCCGGTCCTGGTTCGCCTCGCCGGCGGTGCCGATCACGGTGGCGCCGCGGTCGGCGGCGAGTTGTACGGCGATCTGGCCGACGGCCCCGCTCGCGCCGTGGATGAGCAGGGTGTCCCCGGCGCGGACCCGCAGCAGGTCGAGACTGCGGGTCGCGGTCTCCAGGGCGACCGGCAGCGCCACCGCCGCCGCGAAGTCCAGGCCGTCGGGAAGTTTGGTGTACGTGCTGGCCAGTGCGAACTCCCCGTAGGCCCCGGCGGGCGCGTCGGCCCAGCCGACGATCCGGTCGCCGACGCTGACGTCGGTGACGCCGTCGCCGAGGGCGTCGACGACCCCGGCGACGTCCACCCCGAGTACGGCGGGCAGCGGGGTCGTGAAGATCGCCTCCATGGAGCCGCTGCGGATCTTGCCGTCGATCGGATTCACCCCGGCGGCCCGGACCCGGATGCGGATCTGCCGCGGGCCGGGGGTCGGCTGCGGCAGTTCGGCGACCTGCAGCACCTCGGGCCCGCCGAACGAGTAGAACGTGATCGCCTTCATGGTCGACTCCTGGTTCTGTGGATGACACAGCCCGTCCATCAGGATTAGCTGTCTAGGACAGGTAACTGACCGTGGGGCTGGGTGTATTTCGCATCCACCAGTGACTGCCGCCACTGCTGACCAGGTCAGGTAATCTGCCGCCATGGGGACGGGTGACACGCCGGGCGAGGGCGAGCTGCCGGAGACCGCTCTCGGTGGCCCGATCAGCTACGCCATCGTCCGTCTCGGCCGGATCCACCGGCTGCGCGCCGCGCAACTACTGCGAGAGGCCGGTCTGCACACGAGCCAGGAGTTACTGATGATGCGTCTGTGGGACTCGGGCCCACAGCGACAGGTCGACCTGGCCGCCTGGTTCGACACCGACTCGGCCAGCATGAGCCGTACGGTGCAGCGCCTCGAACGCGCCGGCTACGTGCGACGGGTGCCGGACCCGGACGACCGGCGGGCCACCCTGGTCGAGCCCACCCCGGCCAGCCTCGCGCTGCGGCGCGAGGTCCAGCGGATCTGGACGGAGCTGGAGCGCCTGACCGTCAGCGAGCTGACCGCGGAGCAGCAACGCGCCGTGCTCGGCCTTCTTCGGCAGATGGAGAGCAGCCTGCTGAAACCCTCGGCGGCCGATTAGTCCGCCAGGTCGGCTCAGGGATGTCGGTGCACGACACCCTCGCCCGGTACTCCCGAGGGGGAGCGGGATCCCCCGGGCGGGTGTGCTGCCACCGCCGGAACCCTGCGACGTTCGGTATGGCGACGGGCGCGCTGAAGCCCAGTGGCCGGACGAGAAGCATCGGACCGTGCGAAGGCGAGGCGAGGCGTGGCATGGCTCAGGCGACCAGGCAGGCAGTGGCGGGGGCAACGGCACGGTGCGCGCCGCCGCCGCCGCGATGGGCACGTTGGGCGGGACATGCGGCATGGGTGGCGCCGGTGCTCGGCTTCATCCCGCTCCACGTCCCGTGGATCCTCGGCATTCCGCTGTTCGCCAACCCCGGCCCGTTCGGCGAGTGGTATCAGGGCCGCGGCCCCGGCGTCGGGGACCACCCGGTCGAGGGGTTCCTCGGTATGCCGCCTGGTGCGTTCTACCTGGGCGTTCTCTGTGTTCTCGCGGCCCTGGGCGGGGTGCTGGCCCTCGGGCTCATCAGCGACTGGGGCCTGACCTTCCCGCGCTGGATACCGCTGCTGCGTGGCCGCAGGGTGCCGCCGTGGCTCCCGTTGACCCCCACCGTTCTCGGCTCCGCGCTGATGATCGGCTATTCGCTGACGCTGCCCACGCAACTTCTCGAACAGCTCGACACAGCCGGCCCGCAGGACATCTTCACGACCACCGGAGTGCTCATCGGCCTGCCGCTGCTGGTGGCGTGGGAGATCGCGTTGCCGGTGGCCGGGTGGTCCTACTACCGCCGTACTCGTCGCGTCGAGGGCTCATCCGGCTCTCGGGGTCGACGCTGGGCGTACCGACCGGGGGCGCGGCCTACGAGGCCAGCCGCGCGGGTGCGGCGGCGCGTTCCGGTTGGTTGATCTCGGCCCAGACCACGTCGAGGGAGAGGCCGAGGACGTCGGCGATCGCCGCGATGGTCGAGAAGGCGGGGGTGGCCACGCGGCCGGACTCGATCTTCCGAAGGGTCTCCGGCGAGACGCCGGCGTCCAGCGCGGTGAGGAGCATCGAGCGCTCCCCCCTGGCGCGTCGCAGGAGGGCGCCGAGGCGCTGCCCGCGTTCGACCTCCGCGGGGGTGAGCGGCAACCTGACCATGGGCCGATTCTAGTACCGGGATACTATGGCCGGGATAGTTATTGGATGTGCGAGGAAGGCGGCACATGATCGAGCTCCTGAACCCCACCGACCTGCCGCGAGCGAGGGAGACGGGCGCCCTGGTCGCCGAGATCCTGCAGACCCTGAAGGGCCGCAGCACGGTCGGCACCAACCTGCTGGAGATCGACAGGTGGGCCCAGGCCATGATCGTTGAGGCCGGAGCGCAGTCCTGCTACGTCGACTACGAGCCCTCCTTCGGGCGCGGGCCGTTCGGCCACTACATCTGCACCTCCGTCAACGATGCCGTCCTGCACGGTTTGCCGTACGACTACACGCTCGCCGACGGCGATCTGCTCTCCCTCGACCTCGCCGTCTCCAAGGGAGGGGTGGTTGCCGACTCCGCCATCAGCTTCGTCGTGGGCGACTCCGCGCCCGCCGAGAGCGTCGCGCTGATCGACGCGACCGAACGCGCGTTGCGCGCGGGGATTGCCGCCGCCGGACCTGGAGCCCGGGTCGGTGACCTCTCCCATGCCATCGGTTCGGTGCTGAGCGAGGCAGGCTATTCGATCAACACGCAGTTCGGTGGTCATGGCGTCGGATCGACGATGCACCAGGACCCGCACGTGTCGAACACCGGGAAACCCGGTCGTGGATACAAGCTCCGCCCCGGGCTCCTGCTGGCGCTGGAGCCGTGGGTCATGGCGGACACCGCCGAACTCGTCACCGATGCCGACGGCTGGACGCTCCGAAGCGCGACCGGCTGCCGGACAGCGCACAGCGAGCACACGATCGCCATCACCGACGACGGAGCCGAGATCCTCACCCTGCCGAAGCAGACGCACGGGTGAGGTCGAGGTCAGGGGTGCCGCGCTCAGCGCATCATGGCGAGGAGCTTCTCCACCGTGTTCCAGTTGCGCACGGTCGCCGGCGGGCCGCCCTTGATCCTGGACAGGGCCTTCATCAACGGGCTGTCCCGCTGCCCACCCGGGCACCAGATGTACATCTCGGTGCCGTCGACGGCGTAGCGGTCCGCGCCGAGATCGACGCCGGCCAGCTCCTCCTCGACCGGCCGGTCGGGCGGCCGGGCCAGGAACGAGACGACGTACCTCGATCCGTCGTTCGCCACGGCGGCGAGCGGATTCCTCGCCACCACCCGGGCCAGCTCGTCGCGGCTGCGTAGGAACACCTCCACCGGCATTCCGAACCGCTGCTCGAGCGCCCGTTCGATCAGCGGTCCCAGCTCGTCCGGCGGCCGGTCGGCGTCCAGCACCACGTTGCCGCTCTGCAGCAGCGTGGCGACGTTGCCGTACCCCTCCTGGGTGAGCAGGGTGCGCAGGTCGGCCATGGCGACCCGCCGAGCTCTGCCGAGGTTGATGCCGCGGAGCAGCACCGCGTAGCGCGTCATGTCACCACCCCTTCGCGCGACCGGTCCGGTACGAGCCGTTCCCGGCCTTCCAGCCGAAGCTGCCCGAGCCCACCGGCCGTGTCAAGCAACCGCCCCGAGCCGCTACGGCCGGCCGTGTGCCGCGACCGGTTCGGTCGGGTGCCGTCGGGCGTTGCGCGCGTCGGAGACGACCACCGCGGCGAGGACCAGGGGGACGGCGCCGGCGGCCAGCAACGGCGGCGCGAACAGCAGCGGTACCGAGAGCGCGAGCAGGGCGAGCAGCGCGATCGGCCGGTTCCGCGAGACCCGGCCGAAGATCGCCTGTTCCAGGCGGGCCCGCCCCACGATGAAGAGCGCGGGCCCGCCGAGCAGCACCGCGACCCAAGCTGCGTGATTGTGGCCGAGCGGGTCGGTGATGACCATCTCGTCGCCGACGGCGGTGACGACGACGCCGGCCACCATGATCAGGTGCGCGAGCGCCAGCGGACGGGTCAGCTGCACGGGATCGGCGGCCGCCGCGATGGCGCTGTCCAGCAACTCCCCGGCGCGGAAGACGTAGATCCGCCAGAAGAGCACGGTGGTCAGGACCGAGACCGCCAAGGCGCCGGTTCGGTCCGGAGTGAAGTCCCGCTGGGTGAAGGTGACACCCGTGACGAGGATCAGCTCGCCGAGGGCGATGATGAAGAGCTGGCGGTGCCGCTCCGCCAGGTGCCCGGCGGAGAGCGGCCAGTCGGGCAGGGTCACCCGCCCGAGCCGGGGCGTGGGATACCGGAGGGTGTACGCGGCGTAGTCGATGACCGCGGCGAGAACCCACAGCACATTCCGTGCGGTGCCGCCGGTGAGACCGCCGGCGAACCAGAGAACGCCCGTGCCCGTGGACCAGACGAGCAGCCGCCGGCCGGTGCGCCTCTCCGGGTGGGGAAGCGCGAGAGCTAGGAAGAGCATCACCGCGATGTGCAGCGCGGCGGAGACGCTCGCGAAGATGACGCCGTGCGCGCCGAAGGCGTCGGTCAGCACGACCGCCATCACGAGCGTGCCGACCATGATCCCGAGCACCACCGCCTGAACCGTCGGGCGGCGGGGATCCATCCGGTTCGTTATCCACGCGGCGAGGGTCCAGACCCACCAGAGCGCGAGGAGCAGCACGAAGGTCTGGTAGACCCCCGTCCAGGTGAGATCCGAGACCAGGTTCTTCGACAGCTGCGTGAGGGCGAAGACGAACGCCAGGTCGAAGAAGAGCTCCAGGAGCGCCACCTGCTGCCGCTCCTCGGGCCCCCTGAGCAGCCCGCCTGGCTTCCCGTCCCCCATCACCTGTCCCGCCGGGCTGTCCTGCTCGCCGAACTCCGGAACGTGCCGCTACCAGGCGATTATCCGTTGGCGGCTCCGCTCGGCGGCCGGATTGGTCGCTGCCGCCGTCGCTGCACCGCGTCCCGGACGAGGGACAGGACGATGACGAGCAGGCCGAGCAGGGCGACGACGGCGTTGCCCCCCGTGAGGAGCACCGCCTCGCCGAGGCCGGCGTGGTCGAGGTGTGTCAGGTGGAAGAAGAAGTGCGGCACGGCGAAGGTGGAGAAGGCCGCGGCCGCCGGGATGGTGAAGACGGACCGGGGTACGGCGAGCGCGATGCCGAGGACGACGGCGATGCCGAGCGTGGCGCCGCCGAAGTCTCGCGCGTAGTGCTCGCTGAACGGCGGCGTGAGGCTGACCGTCGGGAAGTTGTCGTAGAAGTTCTCGGGGAAGGTCTGGTTCCAGAGCCCGACGACGAGCTCGTCGAGGAAGATGATCGCCAGTGCGATCCGGATCAACGCGGTGATCCGCCGGCCCCGGGTGTGGCTCTCCGGCGCGGCGGGATCCCGGCCTGCGTTCACCGGCCCCGCCTGCTCTGCGCCACCGGGCTCGCCAGCCACTGGTCGAAGGTCTGGGTGCCGCGTGGGCCGGCGCCGGTGGGCAGCAGGGCGCCCTCGGCCATGGCCCGGCCGACCGCTCCCGGGAGGCGGACCGGCAGGACGACGCGACGACTTCCCCGGGCACGTAGCAGCCGCCGAGCCATCTCCGGCATCCGCAGCTGCTCGGGGCCGGCGAGGTCCGGCACCAGGCCGGCCGGCTCCGCCACGGCGAGGTCGACCAGGCAGCGAGCGACCTCGCGGGCCGCGATCGGCTGGCTGAGCAGCTGGGGCACCGCCGCGACCGGTCCACGGGGTGCGATCCGCTGCGCGGCGAACTCGTGGAACTGTGTCGAGCGCAGCACCGTCCCCGGTACCGCGCCGTCCAGCACGAGCGCCTCCTGCCGGCGTTTGCCCACGTAGTAGCCGATGTCCACCCGGTCCACGCCGACGATCGACAGGACGACGTGGTGCCGTACGCCGGCGCGCCGGCCGGCGGCGAGCAGGTTGCCCGTCGCGGTGCCGAAGAACTCCTCCGACCTCTTTCGGCTGATCGTCCACAGGTCGCTCACGTCGATCACGACCGCCGCCCCGGTCAGCGCCTCGGCCAGCCCGGTGCCGCGGATCAGGTCCACGCCTGCGGAACGCGCGATCACGACGGGTTCGTGGCCGCCGGCCCGTACGGCCTCGACGACCCGCCGTCCGATCCAGCCGGTCCCGCCGGCTACCGCGATACGCACCGAGCCACCTCCCGATCCGCGTTCGCGTCACGCCACCGGCAGGTCGCCGCCGGGGGCGACGGCGGGCGGGGGACTGCTCGCTCTGCTGTCATGTCGGTCCTATCTGTCCGGAGCCCTCGGCAGGGCCGAACCTCGGCAAATCGCCCTAACGGGTGGAGTCCGCGCGCTCGCCGGTCGCGTACACACCCCGTGCGAGCGCGATGATGGCGAGCAGCAGGGCGAGCACGGCGGCGCCCGCGGCGGCCTGCAGGGCGACGACTCCACCGGAGGTGACCCGAGCCCGGAACGGATTCGCCGCGACGGCCGCCGCCGCTTCCGCCCCGACGGTGAACTCGGACGTGCCGGCGACCGGATGACCGTCGGTGAAGGTAGCCCGCCAGCTGATCCGGTACCCGCCGTCCGGCATGCCCGTCGCCACCTGTTGGGTCAGGGTCGCACCCTGGACCGCCGGTCGACCGCCGGCCCAGTCCCTCCCCGCGCGATCCGTGATCGTGACGGCGCCGACCTGGCTGATCTCGGCGGCGAAGACCACGACGACCTGTCGCGGGGCATCCGGCAGCGCCGCGCCGTCGGCCGGCGCGATCGACCGCGTCGCGCCGTGGGCGAAGACGGGAGTGGGTGCGAGCGCCGGCGAGAGACCCACGGCGAGCGCGACCGCGACGAGCAGTCCGACCGTACGCCGGGTGCGGGCAGCCCGGCCGGGTCTCGACCCGCCGATGCCACCCGCCGTGCCGCGCCTCTTCATGGCCTGCTCCCTCCGTCGCGGCCGATCCCACCGTTCGGGAAGTGGACCGAGCGGGGCCCTCGATTCGTGACAGCCGGCGCTCGCCGTTCGCCGGCTGTCACGAATCGGGGGGCCGCTCGGTCCGTAACAGGTGACAGCTCGCCGGTGGCGGCACCTCGGAGGTCGGCCGGGCCAGCGTAAGGAGCACCAACTCATGACCGTCATCATCCGAATCGCCCTGGCGATCCTGTTCGTCGACAACGCCATGGTCGGAGCCTGGAACGCGATCTCGCCAGCGAGCTTCTACAAGTACTTCCCGACGGTGGACCTCACGCCGCCGTTCAGCGAGCACTACGCGCGCGACTTCGGTGCCGCGTCACTGGCGATCGCGCTGCTGCTGGGCATCGCGGCGGTCAAACCCAAGGCGCACTACGTCATCCCCGCCGCGGCGGCGTACTCGACCTTCGGGGTGCCGCACTTCTTCTACCACTTCGCGAACATGGAGAACGCCACCCTCGGCGAGGCGCTCCTGCTCACCGTCGGAAACGGAACCGTGGCGCTCGCCGGCCTGCTGATCATCCTGCTCACGGTGCTGCGCGACCGCAGGGCGGCGCGGCGCGCTCCGGCGCCCGCGCCGGTCGCCCGCTGAGACGGTCCGACCCGGCCCCGCGACAACCCTGGGAGGATTGATGGTCCCCGAATCCCGCCGGTCACCCCGGTCCGGCGCGCTCCCGAGCACGTTCTGCGCGGTCGTCGCCGAGCGGCGCCTGCTCAGCAACCTCGCGTACTGCCTGCTCGACTCGGTCGGCGCGGCCGAGGTCGCGGTGCAGGAGACGTACACCCGCTGGTACACGATGCCGGACGAGGAACAGGAGAGGATCGACCGGCCGCTCACCTGGCTCGTCGGCACCCTCGTCCGGATCTGCGTCGACAGGCGCGAATCATCCTCGCGCCACGCGGGCGGCCCTGCCGTCGACCCGGCAGGCCGCACCGATCCGGCGGGCCCGACACCTCGCCGGTTCCGCGTCTGGCGGGATGTGCCGAAGCTGTAGTCCGCGCGTGCGGGGTATCCACCGTCGGGCGCGGAGCCACCGGAAGCGACATCACGCTCGGCAGTTTCGATTCAGGCACGGAAGGGATGAGGCGGCGAAGATGGCAGGGCGAGGGCATGAGGAGACGTTGATCGACGCGCTGGAAGTGTTCGACGCGGTCCGTCCCCGGCTCTTCGGCATCGCCTACCGGATGCTCGGTAGCGTCACCGAGGCGGAGGACGTCGTGCAGGACGCCTGGCTCCGCTGGCAGCAGACGGATCGCCGCCAGGTGCGGGATCCGATCGGTTTCCTGGTCACGGCGACCGCTCGGCTCGCGCTGAACGCCGCCACCTCGGCTCGCGTCCGGCGGGAGCGCTATCCCGGGCTCTGGCTGCCGGAGCCCGTCGACACCTCCGCCGACCCGACGCTCCTGGCCGAACGGAACGAGTCGCTCGAACTCGCCGTGCTGCTGTTGTTGGAGCGGCTCACCCCGGCCGAGCGCGCGGTCTACGTGCTGCGCGAGGCGTTCGACTACCCCTTCCGCCGCATCGGCGAGGTGCTCGGCATCGGCGAGGCGCACGCGCGGCAGCTCGGCAGGCGCGCCCGTACGCACCTGGCGCAGGAGCGGCACGATCCGGTCGGCCGTACGGACCACGGCCGCCTGCTGCAAGCCTTCCTCGCCGCCGCCCGCTCCGGGGACCTCGGCCAACTGGAGGAGCTGCTCGCCGAGACCGCCACCTCCCACGCCGACGGCGGCGGCGCCGTACGGGCCGCCCCGGCGCCCATCGTCGGACGCGACAACGTCGCGCGATACATCTTGGGACTGGTCCGGAAGTACGGAGACGACCTGTCGTTGGAGATCGTCGAAGCCAACGGTCAGGCCGCGATCCTCGCGTCGCGGGCCGGAACGGCCGTCGCGTTGCTCACCGTCGACGCCTCACCGGAGGGCATCGAGCGGGTGCTGATCGTCCTCAACCCGGAGAAGCTGGCCCAGTTCCGACGATGACCGGTCGAGGCCCCGTGACACGCCGACCCCGAAACCTGGCGAGTCGTCACCGAACCCGCCACAGCCACCGCACGAATGAGATCGTTGGACGGTGACGGAGTCACTCGACCTGCACCTGGAGTTCGATCGAGGTGCGGGATCTCCGGGCCGCTCGCTGGAGAACGCCCTGCGGGAGAGCATCCGGACCGGCCGGCTGCGGGCCGGGACACGCCTGCCCGGCAGCCGTAGCCTCGCCACCGATCTGGGCCTGGCCCGGGGCACGGTGGTGCAGGCGTACGCGCAGCTGGTGGCGGAGGGGTGGCTGGTGTCGACGGCCGGCTCGGGCACCCGCGTCGCGGACGTGCGGCACGATCCGCCCGACCCGCTGCGCAGCCCGCGACCGTCGCCGGTCTCCGATCCGGTCATCGAGCTGCGGCCGGGGATTCCGGACCTCGGCTCGTTCCCGCGTACCGCCTGGGCGGGCAGCGTTCGTCGGGCGCTGGCGTCGGCGTCCCGCGAGGCGTTGGACTACCCGGATCGACGCGGCCTGCTTCCGCTGCGAGCGGCGTTGGCCGACTATCTCGCGCGTACGCGGGGGGTGCGCTGCGACCCGGACGCCGTGGTGGTCACCGCGGGCTTCACCCAGGGGCTCTCCCTGCTGGCGCGGGCGCTGCACCGGCGCGGTGTACGCGCCATCGCCACCGAGAACCCCGGTCTGGCCCCGCACCGTAAGGTGCTCCGGGCCGCGGGCCTGACGGTCACCCCGCTCACCGTCGGCGCGGGCGGGGCCGACCCGGACGAGGCGGCGGGTCAGGCCGCGCTGCTCACCCCGGCACACCAGCATCCGACCGGAGCGGTGCTGGCGCCGCAGCACCGCTACCGCTTCATCGCCTGGGCGCGCCGGCACGACGCGTTCCTGATCGAGGACGACTACGACGGCGAGTTCCGCTACGACCAGCGGCCGGTGGGCGCGATGCAGGCGCTGGCGCCGGAGCGGATCGTCTACGCCGGCAGCACCAGCAAGTCGCTGGCGCCGGGCGTACGCCTGGGCTGGTTCGTCGTGCCCGAGCCGCTGCGCCGTGACCTGGGGGAGGTGATCCTGGAGGCCGGCGCCGCGGTCTCCGCGATCGACCAGCTCGCGATGACCGGCCTGCTCGTGGACGGCGACTACGACCGGCACATCCGTCGCATGCGCCTGATCTACCGGCGGCGCCGGGCGGAGTTGGCCGAGCGCCTGGCCGAGGTGACCAGCACCCCGCTGGAGGGGATCGCGGCCGGTGTGCACGCGCTGCTGCCGCTGGCCTCGGCCGCGCAGGAGCGGCTGCTGATCCGGGCCGGGCACGGCCAGGGCCTGCACCTGACCGGTCTGCACAGCAGCGGCTACTGGCACGAGCCGGCGGACGAGCGGCAGGCGGCGGCCCTGATCCTCGGGTACGCGGCGCCACCCGCGCACGCCTGGCGAACGGCGCTGACCCGGCTGGGCCAACTGGTCCAGCAGAATGCTGCCTGACCGGTCCATTTCACTGGTCCGGATCGGGCTACGTTCGATGCATGCAGAAGATGAAGATGGGAAACAACGAAGCCACGCTGCTGGGTACGGTCATGCCACCGGAGCTGCCACCGGGCTCGCACGTGATGACGGCGATCATCGAAATGCCGGCGGGCGACCCCGGCTCGCCGCCGCACCGGCACTCCGGTCCCGTCTTCGGGTACATGCTCGAAGGCGAAATGATCTTCGAACTCGAGGGTGAGCCGGAGCGAGTGATCAAAGCCGGTGAGGCGTTCTGGGAGCCCGGCGGTGACGTCATCCACTACCAGGCGGCCAACAACCTGCCCGACCAGCAGGCCAAGTTCCTGGTCGTCATGGTCTGCGCGCCGGACAAGGAGATGCTGGTGCTGGTCAGCCCCGAGGAGCTCGAAGCACGCAAGGACCGCAGGGCGCCCCGGCCGACCGACGGAGCGGCCTGATCATGCGGATCCTGCTCGCCGGCTCGACCGGCGTCATCGGCCGCCGACTCGCGCCCCTGCTGACCGCCCAGGGGCACGAGGTCGTCGGCCTGGCCCGCAACGGACCGCTCGCCGTCGACGTCTTCGACCGGGACGCGGTGGCCGCCGCCGTGCGCGACGTCCGGCCCGACGCGGTGCTGCACCAGCTCACCAGCCTGAGCACCGGTGACCGCGCCGCCAACGCGCGGCTGCGCCGGGTCGGCACCCGCAACCTCGTCGACGCGGCGCTCGCCGCCGGGGTACGCCGGATCGTGGCCCAGAGCATCACCTGGGCGTACGAGCCGGGCGCCGAGCCCGCGACGGAGGAGACCCCGCTCGACCTGCACGCCGTCGAGCCAAGGCAGCACACCGTGGCCGCTGTCGCCGCACTCGAATCCGCAGTGCAGGAGGCGCCCGAATGGGTCGTGCTGCGGTACGGCACCCTCTACGGCCCGGACACCTGGTACGCCCGCGACGGCCTGATGGCCCGGTTCGCCGCCGCGGGTCAGCTCCCCGCGGACGCCGACGTCGCCAGCCTGCTGCACGTCGACGACGCCGTCGCCGCCGCGGCGGCAGCCCTGAAGTGGCCCAACAGCACGGTCAACGTCTGCGACGACGAGCCCGCCGCCGGCACCGTCTGGGTGCCCGCGTTCTGCGCGGCCGCCGGGGTTCCCGCGCCCGCGCCGACCGAGGGCGAACGGAACGGCTGGGCCCGGGGAGCGAACAACCACTACGCCCGCAAGCACCTCGGCTGGGTCCCGGAGCACCCCTCCTGGCGAACGGGATTCAGCACCCTGTGAGCCGGCCACCCCGCCACGGCACCGGCCGCCCGGCCCACGGCCCGGCCGCCCCCGCGCGGCTCCGCCGTGCGGAACCGCCCCCGGTGCCGGGCGGGCGCCCTACGAACTCGTCGCCAGGCGGAGCCCGAGGGCGACGAAGGCGACCGCGCAGATCCGGTTGATCCGCCGTGCCCAGCGGCCGTCGGCCAGCCGGCCCGCGAGCCGCCCCGCACCCACGCCGAGAGCGATGTCGACGGTGAGCTGCAGCGCGACGAAGAGCGCGCCGAGCAGCACCAGCTGGGCGGTGACGTCGCCGGAGGCCGGCGAGACGAACTGCGGCAGGAACGCCACGCTGAACAGGATCATCTTCGGATTGAGCAGATTGGTCACCAGTCCACGCAGGAACGCCCGGCCGGCCCGGGAGTCCGCTCCGTCGGTGGCGATGGCGGGTCCGCCGGCGCTGCGCAGCGCCCGCACCCCGAGCAGGACCAGGTACGCGGCGCCGGCCCAGCGGATCACGGTGAAGAGCACCGGCGAGGCGGAGATCGCCGCCGCGAGGCCGCACACCACCGCCGTGACGTGCACCGCCTCACCGGCGGCGACACCGAGCGCCGCCACCACCCCCGCACGCGTGCCGTAGCGGGCCGCGTTGGCGAGGACGAACATCATGTCCGGGCCGGGGGTGAGCATGAGGACCACGATCGCGGCGAGGTAACCGGCGAGGGCGGCCGCGGAGAGACCGAGCACGTCTCAGCCCTCCTCGGCGTCACCGAGCAGGGCGCGCCGCAGCGCCAGCCGGTGCTCGCGGCGGATCTCCGCCTCGCGGTAGCGACGCCGGTCCTCGTCGGTGTGCGGCAGCAGCGGCGGCACCCGACGCGGCTGGCCCGCGTCGTCCACGGCGACCATGACCAGGTGCGCGGTCGCCACGTCGACCGGCGGCACGGCCCGGTCCCACCGGTCCGCGGTGACCCGGACCGCCAGCTCCATCGAGCTGCGTCCGGCCCAGGTGATCCGGGCGTCGACGTGCACGACGTCGCCGACGCGGACCGCGCGCAGGAACGCGGTCTCGTCGATGGCAGCGGTGACCGCCGGCCCGTCGGAGTGCCGGGCGGCGACGACCCCGGCGACCGAGTCGATGAGGTTGAGGATCCGGCCACCGTGGACCGTACCCATCAGATTGGTGTGGTGCTGGTCCATGATCTGCGACAGCGTCAGGTGGGACGCCGACGGCGGCCGGCCGGTGAGGGTGATGGTGTCGTGCACAGTGTGGTTCGTCCGTCCTCGGGAAGCACACCACCGACCTCGGTGAGCGCACGTCGAGGACGCGCCGACGGCTGCGGCGCCTCACCCGCCCGACCCGCCCGCGAGGTCGACGGCAGCGCACACACCTCGTGTGCGCAGCGCGGGCAGGTCTTCGGACTCGCGGGCGTGACCGGTGCTCACCGGTCTTCTACTGGCCGTCGCTTCCCAGGCAGGTAGCCCAGTGCCGATGACGGCGGTCGTTCCCACTCACCGCTGCGGGGCAGTCCCGGATTTCCACCGGATTCCCTCTTACGACGTACGGCCGGATCACGACCGGACGAACCAGCGCCACCCGGCAGCCTACCGCGCGTCGATCGACCACCGGGCAGGGCGGACGTCGGCTGTGAGCTATCCCCGGCCGGGCGGGGGCGGTTCATCCTGCCGGGCCGGTGGGCTGCTACCACGGCCGTCGTGGGGTGTTCAACGTCGGCGGCCCGGCCACGATTCTGGCCCGAGGATGCCACCGGTCACACCCCGAGAGCGAACCAAACCGCCCAGCCGGGGGCGGCGCACCCCAGCCCGCGCCGCCGATGAACCGGACATCGTTCGTCAATCACCCCGGCCGCGACCGGTGATCGACTCGGGTTCCTTGAAGTCGGCCATTCACGCGGCCGGGACACCCCGACGTCAAGGAAACCGAGTCGATCTTCGACGCGCAGGGGGCGATGAGCGCGATGTGTCCGGTTTGCGAGGCCGGGAGAGGCAGCGGGCAGTGCCCAACGACCGGGCTCTGCCCCGGGGGTGTCGGCCCGATCCGCGTGAAGGTCCATTCGAGGGGCCGCGCGGGGCCGCAAACCGGGACACCGCGCGCCAATCACCCCGATCACCAGTAGCCCGGGGGCGATCAGGGCGATGTGTCCCGAATGGGGTACCGGCGGGGCGGCGGGGCCGGTGACCACCGCGGGTGGGCGCGGTGCCGGGGGCGCTGCCGGGCGACGCGGTCGGGAGGGAGCTCCACCCCGCGTCGCCCGAACCGGTGAGCCGTGCGCCGGTTCCGCAGCGGCCCGCCGTTCGCCGTCAGGTCATCGCGATGTGTCCGTCGGGCGCCTGGCGCGGCCGCTGGACCGGTCGGCGCAGGTGCGCCTCGATCGCCTCGATGATGCGTGGACGCAGGTCGGCGGTGCGGATCACCGCGTCGACCGAGCCGACCTCGACGGCCCGCTGGACGCTGTGCACCCGGTCGAACTCCGCCGCCACCTCGCCGAGCTTCTCCGCGCGGACCGACGAGCGCAACTCACCGAGCTCGGCGGTCAACGTGGCGCGGTCGGTGCCGGCGGCCGCCGCCACGCGGGCCTCCAGCTCCCGCACCCGCGGGTCCGCCGCGGTACGGGCGTCCACCTCGCCGGTGAAGACCACCGCGGCGGCCGGAGCCCCGCCGAGCACCGAGGCGAACGAGCCCTCCAGCGCCAGCACGGTCATGTTGGGGTTCAGCGCCTTGGAGAAGACGACGAACGCTCCGCCGTGGTACCGCGAGATCACGCAGAAGACGATGGGCCCGCGGAAGTTCACGATCGCCCGGCCGATCTCGGCGCCGTACTCCAGCTGCAGCTCGCGCAGCGACTCGGGCGAGCCGTCGAAGCCCGAGAGGTTGGCGAGCACCACCAGCGGCCGGTTGCCGCTGGCCGCGTTGATCGCCCGCGCGGCCTTCTTCGACGAGCGGGGGAACAACGTGCCGGCGGTGTAGGTGTCCGGGCCGTCGGTGGGCGGGAAGCCACGCCGCGGCACCGACCGGGACTCGATGCCGAGCAGGCACACCGGAACCCCACCGAGGTGTACGTCCTGCACCACCGCGGTCTCGGCGTCGGCCATGCCCGCCCAGCGCTCCAGCACCGCGTGGTCCTGGTCGGAGAGGGCGCGCATCACCGTCCGGATGTCGAACGGCTTCTTGCGGTCCGGGTTGGCCGTGGCGGAGAAGATCTCGCCGACCGTGCTGAAGTCACTGCCGGCCACCACGTGCGGGAAGTCGGAGACGTCGCGGTCCACCGGGTCGGTGCTGCCCGCCCGCCGCGGCGCGCCCTCACCCGGCGCCACGTACGTGTGCTCGTAGTGCGCCATCAGCACGTCACGCGCCCCGGCCAGGTCCGGCGCCCAGTACTGCGCCTGCCCGTTCGGGCCCATCACCCGGTCGTAGCCGCCGATACCGAAGTTGTCCTCCGCGGACACCCCGCCGGAGAAGTCGAGCGCCTGCTTACCGGTGAGCACCATCGCCGAGTCCGGGGTCATCACCAGGATGCCCTTGGTGTGCATGAGCATCGTCGCCTCGGCGTTCCAGTACGGCTGGGCGCCGACGTTGATGCCGGCGACCACGATGTTGATCTCGCCACCGTCCTGGGTGAACTCGACGATCCGCTTCAGCGCCGCGGCCACCCAGTCCATGTTCTCGGTGCCGGACGTCATGGAGATCCGCGCGCCGGCGGAGAGCGCGTACCACTCCACGGGCACCCGCATCCGCTCGGCCAGGTCCAGCGCGGCGATCACGCGACGGCACTCCGGCTCCGACAACGCGCCCAGCGCCTTCGTCGGGTCGCCGAGCAGCACCACCCGGGTGACGCCCTCGGGGTGCCGCGAGGTCGGCGTGCTGACCACACCGGCGATGATGGCGGCGCTGTTGCGCCCCTTGGGCCGGTCGACCGGCACCAGCGCGTGATCGTCGTCCAGGTCGTACTCGACGAAGTCGCCGAGCAGCCGGGTCAGCTCGTACGGGTACACCGTGTTGCGGCTGCTGGCCCGCAGCACCTTCAGCCGGTAGTCGTCGAGCGGCTCGATCGCCTCGACCGGCGGCTCACCGACGGTCAGCTCGGCCCCGCCGGCGCCGTCGAAGGAGATCCGCACCCCGATCTTGGTCAGCTCGCCGGTCGTACGGTTGCGCTGGCGGGCGATGAAGAGGATCTCCTCCAGCCCGGCGCCCGCGGTCGTCGGCCGCACCCGGTTGGCGATGATCTCCATCTCCTCGCGGGTGAGGTCGCTCGGCGGCCAGACGTAGATCACGATCCGGTTGGTGTTGAAACGGACCTTCGACGGCCGGCGCGACTGCGCGCGCCGGATCGAGTCGAGGCAGGCGGCGACGGCGTCCTCGGTGGTCGGCAGCGAGACCAGCCGACCGTCGTGCTCACGCAGCTCGGTCAGGTCACGCACCTGCGCGAACGCGACGAGGCGCTGGTCGGACGGGTTCTCCCGGGCCACGCTCTGGAAGAGGTAGACCTCCTCGTCGGCGGAGGGCAGCCGGGTGAGGTCGAAGTTGCGCAGCCGCTCGAGCTGCATCCGCTGCGCGATGTACGGGTGCAGGCCGCGGATCAGCCGCTCCTCGACCATCCCGCCGTCGGACGGACGGAACGTGTAGTGATGGTGCATCACCGCGCCGCCGCGACCCGCGACGGTGGTGGTGAGCCGGTTGACCTGCGGCGGCAGCGGGTGCGCGTTGATGACCTCCAGCAGCGCGGCCACCGTCGCGTCGAAGTCCTCGGGCTGGTTCTCCCAGGCGAGGTAGATGTCGGCGTCGATGGCCTCGCCGCCACTCGCCAGCTCACCGAGCCCGCGCAGCGCGTCACCCAGCGCGTCGAACCGCACCGCGGCGGAGACCACGCTCGACTCGGCCCGCTCGGCGACCACGAACGTGCAGCCGGCGACGGCCCGGGTGGTGACGGCGGTGAGCGCCTTGTTGCCGTAGTACCGCCGGGTCAGGACCTCCAACATGACCGCGTTGTCGAGGTGGTCGTGGACGAGCCGCTGACCGAGCAGCCGGACCAGCGGCTCGGTGCTGCGTACCATCTCGGCGATGCGCTCGCGGCGGTCCGGCGCCTGCGGGTGCACGTCCAGGTGACGCAGGTGCTTGCGGACCTCGGCGTAGACGCGGGCGCGGTTGCGGCGCAGCAGCGGCTGGGCGAACCAGGCGAACACCACGCCCCGGGCGAGGTCGGCGAGGACCGGGAAGCGGACCTGCGTGGCGGCGATCAGCCGCTCCAGCGCGAGGCCGGCCGGCTCGTGCAGCGCCTCGTCCGGCGGCGACTCCCGCAGCCAGGTGCGCAGCAGCGTCGCGACGACGGTGGCGTCGGCGGACGCGCGTTGCTGGGCGAGGAAGATCCGGAACACGGCGGCTTCGAGCTCGGGGGAGCGCTCCAGCTCGGTGATCCCGTAGTGGCCGAGCGCCTTGGCGAGCTTGGCCTGGAACGCGCTCGGCAGCCCGGCCCGCTCCACGTCGAGGCTCTGCAGGTAGGTGTGGAAGTACTCGCGGGCGCTGTGGATGTGGCTCGCGCCGCCGTCCTCGCCCGTCGGCCGGTTGCGGGTCAGCTCGGCGAGGTCGACGAAGAGGTTGACGAGGTCGACCTCGGCGGCGAGCGGCCGCTGGCCGTCGTCGGCGGCCGCCTGCCGGGCGGTCAGGTAGTCGTCGAGCACCCGACGGTTGTCGTGCGGGTCCACGTCGAAGCCGAGCAGCAGCCCGCGCAGGTCCTCCTGGCCGCGCGCGGCGCGCTCCGCCGCGGGGACCTGGTCGACCGCGGCGGGCAGGTCCAGCTCGACGGGGGCGGCGGCCGGGCTCTCCGCGACCTCGGCGGCCCCGTCGGCGACCGGCTCCAGCCGCAGCAGCGTGGCGCCGGCCTCCACCTGGCTGCCCACCGCGACGGCGCACTCCTTGAGCCGCGCCTTGAACGGCGCCCGCAGCACCGTCTCCATCTTCATGGCTTCCAGCACCAGCACCGGCGCGCCCGCCTCGACCTCGGCGCCGATCTCCAGCGGCGTGGCCACGACCAGCGCGGGCATGGGGGAGCGGAGGACACCGCCCTCGTCCCGGCTGACTCGGTGCGTGACGCCGTCCACCTCGACCAGGAAGATCGGCCCGTGCACGCCGGTGAGCAGGCGGTAGCGGGTGCCGTTGACCGCGATCTGCCCGGTGTGCCGGTCGAAGCGGTCGACCTCGACGTCGGCGGTGCGCACGTCACCACCGGCTTCGACACCGACGCGGAACCGGTGCGCGCCGATCCGGGCCACCCGCACGCGGTAGCCGACACCGCGCAGCTTGAGGTCGAGGGGCCGGCCGCTCTTGTGCTGCACCTGCGGACGCCCACCGGCCGCCGTCGACAGCAGCCGCTGCCGCTCGACGCCCTCCTCCTCCTCGTACGCCTCGATGGCGGCGGCGGCCAGCGCGACCGCGGAGTGCTGGTGGGCGACGAGCCGGCCCTGACCGCGGACCCGGTCGATCCAGCCGGTGTCCGCGCTCGCGTCGATGACCTCGGGCTGGTCGAGCAGGTCGAGTACGAAGCTCTTGTTGGTCGCGCCGCCCTCGATGATCACCGTGGTGTTCGCCATGGCCCGGCGCAGCCGGCCCAGCGCCTCGTCCCGGTCCCGGCCGTACGCGATGACCTTCGCGATCATCGAGTCGAAGTCGGCGGGGATGGTGTCGCCCTCGCTGACGCCGGTGTCGACGCGGATGCCCGGCCCGGCGGGCAGGTCCAGCCGGGCGATGCGACCGGGGGAGGGGGCGAAGTCGCGGTCCGGGTCCTCGGCGTTGAGCCGGGCCTCGACGGCGTGCCCGCGCTCCACCGGCGGCGTGCCGTCGAGCCGCCCGCCCGAGGCCACGTGCAGCTGCGCCTTGACCAGGTCGAAGCCGGTGGTCAGCTCGGTGATCGGGTGCTCCACCTGCAGCCGGGTGTTGACCTCGAGGAACGCGAAGAGTCGGTCACCGGGGTGGTAGAGGAACTCCACGGTCGCCGCGCCCCGGTAGCCGACGGCCACGGCCAGCCGCTCGGCGGAGGACTTGAGCTCGGCCGCCTGCGCCGGGCTGAGCACCGGTGAGGCGGACTCCTCGATGACCTTCTGGTTGCGGCGCTGCACCGAGCAGTCGCGTACGCCGAGCGCCCACGCGGTGCCCTGACCGTCGGCGATCACCTGGACCTCGACGTGCCGAGCGCCGGTGACCAGGCGCTCCAGGAACACGATGCCGCTGCCGAACGCCCGGGCGGCCTCCTGGCTGGTGCGCTCGTAGGCGTCAGCGAGCTCGGCGGGGTTCGTGACCACGCGGATACCGCGTCCGCCGCCGCCCGCGGTCGCCTTCAACATCAGCGGGTAGCCGATCTCGGTGGCGGCGGCCAGGGCGGCGTCCAGGGTCTCGACCGCGCCGCGGCTCCACGGCGCGACCGGCACGCCGACCTCCTCGGCGATCAGCTTCGCGCCGATCTTGTCGCCGAGCTTGCGCATCGCGTCCGCGCTCGGGCCGACGAAGGTGACCCCGACCTTCTCGCACAGCTCGGCGAAGGCCGGGTCCTCGGCGACGAAGCCCCAACCGACCCACGCGGCGTCGGCCCCGGACTCCACCAGCGCGCGCTCCAGCACCTTCAGGTCGAGGTACGGGCGCGCGGAGGCGGGACCGAGGTCGTAGGCGATGTCCGCCTCGCGGACGAACGTGGCGGTACGGTCCACGTCGGTGAAGAAGGCGACCGTCTCGATCCGGGCCCCGGTCTCCGCGGCCAGCTCCCGGACCGCGTGGATGAGCCGCATCGCGGCCTCACCTCGGTTGACGATGGCAACACGGCTGAACACCCGAAGACCCCCCGGCAGACCCCACACGTATGCGCCGGGGCAGGAAAAGCCCCGGTAGTGATCACCCTTCCGCCGTCCGGCCGGCCGCGCCATGTCGTAACCGCCGAACCCGGGACCGCATCGTTTGTAGGAACCGTACAAAACTCTTTGGCTTCGCGCTCGCTCATCCGGTGTGGCCTGGCCCGGCGAGTCGCGGCCGGTTTCCGGCGTGCACGGCGCGGCTGGGCCTCGCCGGCGGGATCGGCGAACTTCGCCCGGTTCTCCGACCCTTCGTGGTCATCGGTCCGGAAAATCGCCGCCGAACCGGCCGGATCGCGGCAGCTCTCGACGTGCGCAGAGTGACTCAGGTCACATGGACTGAACTTTCACCGGGCCGACACGTCTGGAGCAGCCGAACACCCCCTCGCATTCATCAAGGGAGCATGATGCGATCAGTCCGCAAGTTATCCGCGCTGGCAGTGCTGGTGCTGGGCGTCTCGGCGGTGGCGCCGGGCGGTTCGCCCGCGTCCGCACAGCCCCGGGCCGCGGAGCCGGCGACCACACCCACGGTCGCCGAACGGGCGACCACCGCCGCAGTCGCGGCCAAGCCCCGGACGGTCACGCTGGTCACCGGCGACACCGTCCACGTCAGCGCGGTGAACGGCCAGACCGCTGTCGACGTCGTGCCGGGCAAGGGCCGGGAACGGGTCCCGTTCATCACCCACAGCGCCGGCGAGGACGTCCGGGTGATCCCCGCCGACGCCCTCGCCCTGCTCAACCGCGGCAAGCTCGACGCCCGGCTCTTCGACATCTCGACCCTCGTCGAGTTCGGCTACGACGACAGCCGGGCCACCCTGCCGCTCATCGTCCAGCACGGCGGCACCGCCCCCGGTGGCCTCGCCGGCGCCCGGACCACCCGGACCCTCTCCGGGGTGAGCGCGGTCGCGGAGAGCCGCGCGGACGCGGTGTCCTTCTGGAACAGCATCACGTCGACCGCGGGCGGCACCGAGCGGCGGCTGCGGACCGGGTTCGACAAGATCTGGCTCGACGGGCTGCGCCAGCCCACCCTCGACGTCAGCGTCCCGCTGACCGGCGCGCCGCAGGCCTGGCAGGCCGGCTTCACGGGAGCCGGGGTGAAGGTCGGTGTGATCGACACCGGCGTCGACCAGACCCACCCCGACCTGGCCGGCCGCGTCGCCGCCACGGAGAACTTCACCGCCGACCCGGACACCCTCGACCGGGTCGGCCACGGCACCCACGTCGCCTCCACCATCGCCGGTGGCGGAGAGGCCTCGCAGGGCCGGTACAAGGGCATGGCGCCCGGCGCCTCCCTCTACAGCGCCAAGGTCTGCGTCGAGGCGGGCTGCCCGGAGTCGGCCATCCTCGCCGGCATGACCTGGGCGGCGCAGCAGGGCGTCAAGGTCGCCAACATGAGCCTCGGCGGCGCGGACAGCCCGGAGACCGACCCGATCGAGGCGGCCGTGGCCGACCTCACCCACCGCTACGGCACGCTCTTCGTCGTCGCCGCGGGCAACAGCGGCGAGGCCGGCGAGTCCACGGTGGACTCGCCGGGCAGTGTGGCCGAGGCGCTGACCGTGGGCGCCGTGACCAAGACGGGCGAGCTGGCCTCCTTCTCCGGCCGTGGCCCGCGCGCTGGCGACGCCGGCATCAAGCCGGACATCACCGCGCCCGGCGTCGGCATCGTCGCCGCCCGCAGCTCCGCCTCCGAGCTGCCGGCCGCCGAGAACCCGCAGTACACCGGCATGAACGGCACCTCGATGGCGACCCCGCACGTGGCCGGCGCGGCGGCGATCCTGGCGCAGCAGCACCCGGACTGGACGCCTGAGCGGATCAAGTCCACGCTGATGGCAGCCGCGCAGCCGAACGCCACCATCGGGGTCTACGAGCAGGGCGCGGGCTTCCTCGACGTCGCCCGGGCGACCCGGCAGACCGTCACGGCGAGCCCGGTCAGCGTCGCCTTCGAGCGGACCGGCGCCGCACAGCAGCGCACGATCACGTACGCGAACAGCGGCTCCACCGCGCTCACCCTGGCCCTCGCCCTCGACGCCAAGGACGCCGACGGCGCCCCGGCGCCGGCCGGCCTCTTCAACCTCAGCGCCTCCTCGGTGACGGTCCCGGCCGGCGGCACGGCCACCGTGACCGTCACCGTGCGGGCCGGCGCCGACCTGCCCGACCGCTACCTCGGCGGCGAGGTGACCGCCATCGGCGACGGCGTGCAGGTGCAGACCCCGGTCGCTCTCGACATCGCCCGGCAGCGGCTGACCCTCAAGCTCGTCGGGCCCGACGGCGGAGCGCCCACGCCCGAGCAGGGCTGGGCGACGGTCCTGACCGACCTGGACCGGCAGACCGTGCTGGTGCTCGGCGATCCCGCCACCACCACGTACCGGGTCCGTCCGGGCCGCTACCTGGTCCAGACCTACCTGCAGAGCGGCGACCCGAACTTCCCGCAGGTCACGTCGTTGGTGCGGCCGAGCCTCGACCTGACCCGGGACCAGTCGCTCACCATGGACGCCCGTCAGGCGAAGCCGATCGCGGTGTCGGTGCCGAACTCGAAGGCCACCATGATCTTCCCCGAGTCCGGCTGGACGATCCGGACCGAGCAGCCGCAGATCTGGGGCAGCAACGACCCGTACGGCGTGCTGATGAACCTTCCCTTCGACCACGTGCGGACCGCGCAGATCGGGCCCGGCAAGACGCCCGGCTTCGTCTCCTACGTGCACGGGATGTGGGGCCAGGTGGCCGACGACGGCAGCCTGCACAACAGCCCGTACGTCTACCGGGTCTACCTCTACGAGCCCGAGAAGATGATGACCGGGCTGACCCGCAAGCTGCGCGCGAACGACTTCGCCACCGTCCGCTCCCGGGTCAGCGCGGACGTGGCCGACGTGCCGGTTTCGCGGACCGCCGTCGCGCACGCGCCCGGCAACTCGCCGGTCTACCGCGACGATCGCGTCATCCCGCCGAGCTTCACCTACGACGCGCCGAGCACCTTCACCGAGTACTACAACCAGGACAAGTCGGCGGTCTGGCAGTCGACCTCGGCCCAGCAGGGGTACACGTACTACCAGTCGCCGTGGACCAGCTTCAAGCCCGGGCGCA
The DNA here is from genome assembly GCF_003626635.1 of Micromonospora musae. GTDB lineage: Bacteria > Actinomycetota > Actinomycetes > Mycobacteriales > Micromonosporaceae > Micromonospora > Micromonospora musae. The sequence goes on from NZ_RAZT01000004.1 coordinate 246,994, forward strand.
CGTACGACGTGAAGTGGGCCAACGGGGTGATCGGGCCGGTCTTCCCGGAGCCGAACTTCGGCCAGCAGTACGCCACCCGCTACTGGGGCGACACGATCGGCGGACCGGGCCCGCTGCACGGTGACGGCGCCGGGCACATGGGTTTCCGACACCCCGTCGGCGGCAGCGTGCAGGTGAACCTCTACCGCAACGGGACCAAGATCGGCGACGCGAACCAGGCGCCGTGGACCTGGGACGTGCCCGCGGAGAAGGGTGACTACAAGCTGACCGCGAGGTTCCAGAGCGACCCGGCCTTCACCCTGTCGACTGTCGTCGACGCGGAGTGGACCTTCAAGTCCGGTCGGGTGGCCGACGGCGAGCTGGTGAAGCTGCCGATGACCGCGATCCGCTACACGCCGGAGCTCGACATCGACAACCGGGCGCCCGCCGGGCGGCTCTTCGCGATCCCGGTCTCGCTCGACCGGCAGGTCGGGGCGGCGCCGGGCCGGACCCGGACGCTGACCGTCGAGGCGTCCTTCGACGACGGCAAGAGCTGGCGGAAGCTCACCGTGCTGCGCCTCGGTGAGAAGGCGGTCGCCCTGGTGTACAACCCGAAGGGGCACGGCTTCGTCTCGCTGCGCGCCGCCGCGAGCGACACCGGCGGTAACACGGTCAAGCAGACCGTCATCCGCGCCTACCGGTACTGACGGTGGGCCCCGGACGCGGCGCCCACCGGCGCCGCGTCCGGGTCACCGGTGCCGGTGCGGCGCGTCGCGGATCCGCCGGGCCGGCGGAGAGTCCGTGGCGTACGCACTCGGTTCGTCATCGTCGTGGACCCGCTCGACGGCGTCGCGCTCGGCGGTCCCGTCATGTTCCTCCCCCAGCTCCACGGCGTAGGCGCGCACCAGGTCGTGCATCCGCCACCGCCCGTCGCCGGGCTGCACCAGCAGCTGTGCGCCGAGTTCGGCGAGCAGGTCGCGGGCGGCACGCAGGGAGAGGCCGCCCAGCGCGGCCGCCGCTTCCGTGCTCAACTCCCCGGTCGGATGCAGGGGCAGCAGCCGGAAGAGTCGGGCCGCCGCGGGCGTCAGGGCCCGGTAGGACCAGGAGAAGACCGCCTCCAGATCGGCGTGCGCCTCCCCGAATCCGGTCAGCCGGCCGTCGGCCTCGGCCAGCTCGGCGGCGACTACGGGCAGGCCGAGTGCGGCTCGGCCGACGCTGCGGGTGGCGACCAGCGCCAGGGCCAGCGGCAGCCGGCCGCAGCGCGCGATGATCTCGTTGACGGCGGCCCGGTCGGCGGTCGCCGCCTCGCCGAGGCGTCGCACGAGCAGTTCGCGGGACTCGACCTCGGTCAGCAGATCGAGGTGGATCGGGTGGGCGACCGCCGGTACGCCCCCGCCGGCGATCCGGCGTCGGCTGGTCGCGATGACGAGGCTGCCGCCGGGCCCGGGCAGCAGGTCCCGGATCTGGCCCCAGTCGCGGCAGTTGTCGAGCAGGATCAGCGTCCGGCGCTCGGCCAGGATGCTGCGGTAGAGGCTCGCCTGGGCGGGCGGCTCGGCCGGGATGGCGGCCGGCGCGACCCCGAGCGACCACAGGAAACCGCGCAGCGCCTCCGCCGGGGTCATCACCGAACCGCCGGCGTCGAAACCGCGCAGGTCCGCGTGCAGCTGCCCGCCCGGGTAGCGGGCGGCCAACCGGTGCGCCAGGTGCACCGCGAAGGTGGTCTTCCCGACGCCGGGCATCCCGTCGACGAGCAGCGCGGTGGCCTGCGGGTCCGCGGCTAGCAGCTCCTCGGCGGCGGCCACGGCGGCCCGGCGACCGATGAAGAAGGGATGGTCGGCCGGCAGCTGCGCCGGCGGCTCGGCCCGGACCGGCCGCGACGGCTCCGGCCCGGCCGACGTCCACGAACCGGCGGTCGTGCCGCCGGGCGGCGCTCCCGGCCGAACGAAGGCCGGACGGTCGGCTCCGGCCTTCGTGCCGTCGCGCGGCGCCGCGGACCCGGCGAGGGCCGGTCCGACGCTCCCGGACCCGGAACCCTCGGCCGGGCCGTCGTGGCCGAGTAGCCGGTCGCGGGCCGCGCGCAGGTCGAAGCCCGGCCGGATGCCGAGTTCGGCGGCGAGCCGGTGCTCGATGTCGGCGTACGCGGCGAGGGCCTCGACCCGCCGGCCGTCCGCGGCGAGCGCCTGCAGCAGCCCCGCCTGCAACGCCTCGTCCAGTGGCTCGTACTCGGCGGCCAGCCGGATCGCCGGCAGCACCAGGTGCGCGCAGCCGGCCCGCAGCGCGGCGTCGGTCGCCGCCCGGACGGCCCCGAACCGCTCGCGGTCGACCGCGACGAAGTCCGGATGAACCCGGTCGCCGGTCCGCAGGTCGGAGGCAACTCGGTCGCGCCAGAGCGCCAGGGCGTCCCGGTAGAGCGCGACGGCCGGCTCGCCGGAGCTCTTCGCGGCCTCGGCCACCAGCCGCCGGAAACGCAGCAGGTCGAGCGACTCCCCGTCGATCCGCAGCCGGTACTCGGCGCCGTCGCGGATCAGCACCGAGCCCGCCGCCCGCGTCGGCAGGCCCGGCTCGAAGCGCCGCCGGAGCAGCCCGACGTGCCGGTGCACCACGTTGACGGCGCTGGGTGGCGGGTCGGATTCCCAGAGCAGGTCGACGAGTTCGGCGACGCTGACCGCGTCGCCGGCCCGGATGAGCAGCAACGCCAGGATCAGCCGCTGCTGCCGGGTGCCGGGTTCGATCTCGGACCGCCCACGCCGGACGCGCACCGGGCCGAGGACGTCGAACGACAACGCGTCTCTCAAACCGATGCGATCCATGCCGAGCCCGATGGTGCCGATCGGCAGAGCATGGCAGGCCCCACCTCGGGTGGGCGGGGCGCGGGGCGACGAGGTGAGCGCCGACTCAGCGGCCGGATCCACCGGTCGGCGGAAGCACGCCCTGCTCAGGCCGCTTCGAGGCCGCTGCGCAGCGCGCGCAGCGCGTAGTGGGTTCGGGACTTCACCGTGCCGATCGGCAGACCCAACCGGCCCGCCATCTCCTCCGGCGACCGGCCGACCAGGTAGACCTCGGAGAGCAGGCTGCGCTGCGCTGCGCTCAACCGGCCGAGCGCGTGCCGCATGGCGTACGACGCGAGCGCGCTGCCGGTGGTGTCGTCACCGGCGGGAATCCAGGTCATGTCGACGAGATGGACCTCGGCCGGACGGCCCCGCCGCAGCCGGACGCCGTCGATGACGAGCCGCCGAGCGACGGTGAGCAGCCACCGGCGGGCGGCATCGGACTCGGCCGGCACGGAGTCGAGGTGTCGCCAGGCCCGCAGCATCGTCTCCTGAAGCAGATCCTCGGCGGTCTGCCGTTGTCCCTGGGTCAACACGAGCAGCAGACGCAGCACGGCACGGGCGTGGTCCGCGTGCAGCGCGGTCATGCGCTCGGAGTGGTCGGCCGGTGGTTCGTCGGATGCCCGGAGCACGGTGTACCCCCACAGACAGGAGCAACGGCGAGTCGAGGCACGAGCCTATGGACGAGCGATGCGAATGGACTGACGTGCCAGTGCGAATCGAGTGCCGTCGCCGATCGCAGCCGGTCAGGGACCCGACGTGACCGTCGCGAGCAGGTCGGCCAGCCGCCGGCCGGTGCGGGTCTGCGCGTACGGGATCAGGGCCAGCGCCTCGCGCCACGCCCGCAGCGCGGCGTCCTGCTCGCCGGCGGTGGCGAGGGCGTCGCCGAGCAGCGCCAGCACCTCCGCGGCCGGCGCCGGCGCCGAGGCCTCCTGGTAGGCGGCGGCTGCCTCGCGCCAGCAGTCGACGGCCATGCCGAGCTCCCGGCGAGCGGAGTGCGCCCGGCCGAACACCTCCCACGCCTCGGCGATGCCCAGCCTGTACTGCGCCCCGCGCGACAGCGCCATCGCCTGCTCGGCGCAGCGCACGGCCTCCTCCGCCCGGCCCAGCTCGGCGTTGCTCACGCCCAGGACCGCGAGGGCGTCGGCGAGCAGCTTGTCGTCCCCGACCGTCCGGGCCGGGCCCAGCGCCGCGGAGACCGCCCGGACGACATCTTCGTGTCGCCCCTGGGCGCCCAGGATCATCGCCCGGTTGATGTTGGCCCGGATCAGCTCACCGAGCAGGCCGAGCCGGGTGAGCAGCTCGACCGCCCGGTCGAGATGCCCGAGCGCGGCCTCGTGCTCGTGCCGGAAGTAGGCCGCCCCGGCCAGGCTGCGGTGCATCCGGGCCTGCCCCACCAGGTCGCCGCCGGCCCGGGCGGCGTCGAGGGCCACCTCGCCGGTCGTCGTCCACTCGACCCACCGGCCGCTGCGGTCGAAGAACTGCTGCATGCCGAGGGCGAGCTGCCAGGCCTCGGTGTGCCGGCCCTGCCGCGCGGCCCGGCCGACCAGCGCCGTCAGGACCGGCCGCTCGGCGGCGAACCAGCGCATCGCCTCGCCCTGGTCGGCGAAGCGCAGCGGAGCCTCGCCCGGTACCGGCTCGATCATCGGGTGGTACTCGGAGGTCAGGAGCCGCAGGTGCGCCTGGAAGCTGGTGGCCCGGTAGAACCGCAGGCAGCGCAGCTCCGCGGCGGCTCGCTCGGCCGGGCTGTCGTGCTCCTCGCCGAGCTCCGCGGCGTACGCCAGCAGCAGGTCGTGGGTGCGGTAGCGGCCCGGTCGGTCCTCGCTGATCAGGTGCGCGCGGCTCAGTTCGCCGACCAATGTACGGCCGGTCCGCAGCGCAACGCCGGCCAGACCCGCCGCCCCGGCGACCGAGATGTCGGGGCCGGGATGGATCGGCAGCAGCCGGAAGAGCCGCGCGGCCGGGGCGGAGAGCGCCTGGTAGGACCAGGAGAAGACGGCACGCAGCCCGGTCTGCGGGTCGTCGCCGTCGAAACCGTCCAGACTCCCGGGCGCTTCGGCCAGCTCGGCGGCGATCTGCGCCGGCGACGTCCGCGGCAGGCCCGCCGCGCGGGCGGCCACCACGGCCAGCGCGAGCGGTAGCCGTCCGCAGCGGGCGATGATGGCGTCCACCGCGGCCGGGTCCGTGGCGACGCGGCCGTCGCCGAGCGGACGCAGGAGCGCGGCGCGGGCCTCGTCGATGCTCGGCAGGCCGACCGGCAACGGATGCGCGCCGGCCGTGGTCAGCAGCGTGCTGAGCCGACCGCGGCTCGTGACGATCACCAGACAGCCGGGGCTGCCCGGCAGCAGGTGCCGGATCTGCTCGGCGTCCCGGCAGTTGTCGAGGACGATCAGCAGGCGTCGGCCGGCCAGGCTGCTGCGGTAGAGGCCCGCCTGCGCGTGCAGCTCGGCGGGTATGCCGTCCTGTGGCACCCCGAGCGAGCCGAGGAAGCCGCGCAGCGCCTCGGCCGGGCTCATCGCCGGCTCTCGCCCGTCGTATCCGCGCAGGTCGACGTAGAGCTGCCCGTCGGGGTAGGCGGCGGCGAACTCGTGGGCGAGGTGAACGGCGAGGGTGGTCTTGCCGATCCCGGGCATCCCGTCGATCGCGAGCACCGTCGGCCCACCCGGACGCGCCACCAACGCGCGGGCCTCGGCGACGAGGTCGCCGCGACCGGTGAAGAAGGGCAGGTCCGGCGGCAGCTGCGCGGGCCGGGGGAGCGGCGCCGGCGACCCGGTACGCGCCGCCGGGGTGCGCTGGTGCAGCAGCCGGTCGTACGCCTCCCGCAGCTCCTCGCCCGGATCGATGCCCAGCTCGTCGGCGAGCCGGCGGCGCACCACCCGGTACGTCTCGACGGCCTCCGCCTGACGGCCGTCGGCGGCCAGCGCCAGCAGCAGCCGGCTCTGTAGCGACTCGTCGAGCGGGTGCAGTTCGGCCGCCTGCCGCAGCGGCACCAACACCGCACTCATCCGGCCGCAGCGCTCGGCGGCGTCGGCGGCCTCGCGCACCGCCTGGGCGCGCTCGGCCTCCACGGCGAGGAAGGCGGGGTGCAGGCGGGAGGCCGGTTCCAGGCCGGCGGCGCACCGGCCGCGCCACAGCCGCAGCCCGTCGAGGGAGTGCCGCAGCGCCGACTCCGGATCGCCGTCCCGCAGGCTCCGGCCGGCGAGCCGGCTCAGCGACCGGAACTTCAGCAGGTCGAGGGAGTCCTCGTCGGCGTGCAGCCGGTAGCCCGAGAGCTCCCGGGGGAGGTACCGGCCTGTCGACCGTGTGGGCAGGCCCGGTTCGAGCAGTCGCCGGAGCGCTCCGACGTGCCGGTGCACCACGTTCGCGGCGCTGGCCGGGGCCTCGTCGTCCCAGAGCAGGTCGACCAGCTCGGTCAGCGAGACGGGTGAACCGGCCCGGGCCAGCAGCAACGCGAGGACGAGGCGCTGCTGGCGGGCCCCCAGGTGCAGCTCGGCGCCGGCGCGGACGACCCGGATCGAGCCGAGCACCGAGAAGCCGATCGCCTCGTCCGCCTCCGCCCGCACACCGGAAACGGTAACCGGGCTGATCAGCGTCGAAGCCTGCGGCCACGGGCCGGGCGTGCCCGGGGGCCTGCCCGTACTCACGACGGACAGGCCCCCTTGGCGGATTCCGGTCGAGCCGGTCAGTGCGCGAGCACGGGCACCTGGCTCTCGTTCTCTTCCCCGTCACCGGTCTGCGCCGCCGGGCCGCCCTCCCGCCGGGCGTTGACGAAGACGACGACGATCGCGGCCGCGGCCAGCATCACGCCGACGGTCCACCACATCGCGGTGACGTAGCCGTGCACCGCCGCCGCGTTCGCCAGTTGCGGAGTCGGCGTGCCGGTGAGGTGCGTGGCCAGCCAGGCGGTGGTGGAACCGGCGGCGACGGTGTTCAGCAGCGCGGTGCCGATCGAGCCGCCGATCTGCTGTGAGGTGTTGACCATCGCGGAGGCGACACCCGCGTCACGTGGCTGCACACCGTGGGCGGCCAGGTGCATGGCGGTGATGAACCCGACGCCCAGGCCCAGGCCGAGCAGGGCCATGCCCGGCAGGATCGGCCAGAGGTACGAGCTGTCGACCCTGAGCTGGGTCAGCAGCAGCATGCCGAGCGCCCCGGCCAGGAATCCCGGTGCCATCAGCAGGCGTGGCGCGACCCGGTGCAGCAGGCGGGGTCCGATCTGTGCGGAACCGATGACCAGGCCGATCACCATGGGCAGGAACGCCACACCGGTGAGAACCGGCGACCAGGCCTTGACCACCTGCAGGTAGTAGGTGATGAACAGCAGTAGACCGAACATGCCGATCACGGCGATACCGAGCCCGAGGAAGGCACCACCCCGGTTGCGCTCGGTGAGTACCCGCAACGGCAGCAGTGGCGCCTTGACGACGGACTCCACGACCGCGAACGCGACCAGCAGCACCACCGCGGCGGCGAACGAGCCCAGGGTCCAGGCGGCCGTCCAGCCGTCGGTCTCGGCCCGGGTGAACCCGTACACCAGGCTCACCAGGCCGAGACTGGCCAGCAGCGCGCCCGGGATGTCGAGTCGGTTCGTGTTGCGCGAGTGCGCCACGTCGCGGATCACCAGCACGGCGCCCACTCCGGCGACCAGCGTGATCGGGACGTTGACGTAGAGGCACCACCGCCAGTCGAGGTACTCGGTGAGCACCCCGCCGAGGATGAGGCCGAGAGCGCCGCCGCCACCGGCGACGGCGCTGAACACACCGAACGCCTTGGCCCGCTCCCGTACCTCGGTGAAGGTCACGGTCACCAGGGAGAGCGCGGCCGGGGCGAGCAGCGCGGCGAAGAAGCCCTGTAGTGCTCGGGCGCCGAGCAGCATGCCGGTGTTGACCGCGAAGCCACCGATCGCCGAGGCGGCGGCGAAGCCGAGCAGACCGATCAGGAAGGTGCGCTTGCGCCCGGCGATGTCGGCGATCCTGCCGCCGAGCAGCAGCAGCCCGCCGAAGGCGAGCGTGTAGGCGGTGATCACCCATTGCCGGGTGCCGTCGGAGAAGCCGAGATCGTGCTGTGCGGCGGGTAGTGCGATGTTCACGATCGTGGAGTCGAGCACCACCATGAGCTGGGCGAGCGAGATGACGAGCAGCGCTGTCCAGCGTCTCGGGTTGGGCGCGGCCAGGTCAGACATGAACGATTCCCCCGTATGTCTCTGAGATTCGACGATTCGTTGCTCCCGATGACCGCCCCGACCGGCCCCGACCGGGGTCGGCGGCCGGCGCCGGGTCGGACGACGGGCTGTTGCTACGCCGGGTCCGGCACGGCGACGCCGCGCTGCTGCGGCACCCGCGTCGGGGCGAACATCTGCTGGATCCAGTTCGGGTAGGCCGTGGGCAGGGCGCTGACGGCGTCGAGCTCGGCCAGGTCCTGCTCGGTGAGGGTCAGGTCGGTGGCGGCCACGTTGTCCACGAGCTGCTCCACCTTGCGGGCACCCACGATGACGCTGGAGACGGCGCGCTGGGCCAGCAACCAGGCGATCGACACGCGGGCGGGGCTCACCCCGTGCCGGGCGGCGACGGCCCGGACGACGTCGAGTACGTCGTGACCGCGCTCCCGGTCGATCGGCGGGAAGTCGTAGCCCGACCCGGCGTGGCGCGAGCCCTCGTCGGTCACACCGTCGCGGGTGACCTTGCCGGAGAGGAACCCGCCGGCCAGGGGGCTCCACACCGTCAGTCCGACGCCCTGCGCCTCGGCCATCGGCACCAGCTCCCGCTCGACGTCGCGCCCGAGCAGCGAGTAGTAGACCTGCGCCGAGACGAACCTGGCCTGGTGGTGTTGCGCGGAGACGCCGAGCGCGTGGCTGATCTGCCAGGCGGCGAGGTTGGCGCAGCCGAGGTAGCGGATCTTGCCCTGCCGGACCGCGTCGTCGAGCGCGCTCAGCGTCTCCTCGATCGGGGTCAGGTGGTCGAACTGGTGGATCTGATAGAGGTCGATGTGGTCCGTACGCAGCCGGCGCAGGCTGTCCTCCAGGGCCCGCATCACGTGCAACCGGGAGAGGCCGTTGTCGTTCGGGCCCGGCCCGACCGGCGAGTACAGCTTGGTCGCCAGTACGACGTCCCGTCGGCGGTCCTTCAGCACCTGGCCGAGCAGCTCCTCGGACTCCCCGTCGCTGTAGAAGTCGGCGGTGTCGATGAAGTTCACGCCGGCGTCGAGCGCCGCGCCGACCAGGCGATCGGCCTCGGACGGCCCCAAGGCGCCCAGAGCGCCCCAGACCGGGTGGGTCGCACCGCCGAACGTCATGGTGCCCAGCGAGATCTCGGAGACCCAGACCCCGGTTCGCCCCAACAGGCGGTATTTCATCATCCACTCCTCGTTGATCGTCCGGTCCGACGAGCCGGCCGGCGGCTGACTAGACAGGGTGTCTAGACAGCGTGTCCGATGCGAGGCTACACCGGGCCACGGCAGGGCGACCACACGCGAGTTCGGCGCAGGACGCGGCGCCCCGCGGCGCTGAGGAGTCGCCACCGGGCCGCGACGTTCATCCCGTCGACGGGCCCGAAGGGCGGATTGTGCGGAAAAGTTGCGGCCTGGCCGACGCCACCCGGGGCAGCGCGCGGCCGGTACGCCGCGAGCTCAGCGGCGGACGCGCTCCAGCAGCTCCCGGGCGGCCGCGTGCAGCGGGTGATCCCGCGGGGCGACCCGCTTGACCTGCCGGGCGATGTCGATCGCCACCGCGGCGTCCTGCTTGTCCCCGGTCCGCTCGTACCGATCCAGATGAGTGGCGCCGACGTCGAGGATCCGCTCGGGGCGCTCACCGTGCTCCGGTGGGGTCGCCTCGACCGCCTGGTACGCCGCGACCAGCGCCGCCTCGAGGTACGTGGGGTCGCCGGTGCGGGCGTACCGCAGGCGGTGCGTCTGGTGCAGCGCGTGGAGCCGGCCGCCCAGCCCCGGGTCCCCTACGGGGGTGGCGCTCACCGCCGACCGGATCAGCTCGAACGCGGCATCGAGATCGGCGAGATCCTGCGAGACGTGCGCGTAGCGGGTCAGCCTCGCCCGGCCCAGGTTCGACAGGTACATGGGGCGGTCCTCGTGGTCGGCCGGCGCCGCCGACAACGCCTGCTCAAGCGTCACGATCGAGGCCGCCAGGTCAGCGCTGTTGCCGGCACCCGCGAACCGGAGCTGGAGGTAGCCGCCGAGCGTGGTGAGCCGGTTGGTGTACATCGAGTCGTCGGGCGGCGTCTCCGCCAACACCGCCCGGGCGGTGTCGATGGCGTCCGTCAGGTCCGCGACCTCGCCGGTGCGCCGGTAACGGAGCTCCTGGGCCTCGGCGAGGTTCATCCGCAGCGGCAGGGGATCCGTCCCGTCGTCGACGGCGGCCCGCACGGCGTGCCGGGTCACCGCGATGACCGCGTCGACCTCGTGCAGCGGTGAACCGGCGAAGGTGAAGACGGCCACCCGCTGCGGGCTCAGCCGGACCGGCTGCGCCGGCACCTCGGCGAGCGCCCGCAGCTGCTCGGTCAGCTCGGGAACCCGGTCGGACACCGGTCGCAGCAGTGGCTCGGCCCGGCTCAGATCGCTCTCGTCGTCGCCGGTCGACCCGGCGACATGTCGGGCGTAGTACAGGAGCGCGGCGGCGTGCTGCGCGTCGACCAGTGGCGTCCGGCCGCCGCGCGCGAACCGGCCACCCGGCAACTCACCGGCCACCACCAGCAGCGCCTGCGCGTCGCGCAGCCCGGCCGGGTGACATACATCCTCCGCGTCCCCGGAGTTCAGGTACCGGTTGACCCGGGCGCGTACCGACGCGAGCAGCTCGTCGAACATGGCGCTCTCCCGAGTTCGTCCGGACTCCAGGTCCACGAAGGACTCGGTCAGCAAATCACCCGTACGGCACGGACACCAGACAACTATCGATGAATTCGGTCGGTCCTCGACGGTCTCCCGCTCACTCCGACGCGAGGTGTGGCACCCGCTGGTCCGACCAGGCCTGCCACAGGGTGGCGTACCGGCCGCCCCGCTCGGTCAGTTCCCGGTGGGTGCCGACCTCGACGATCCGGCCCTCCTCCAGCACCACGATCCGGTCCGCCGACACCGCCTGCGTCAGGCGGTGCGCCACGATCAGCGCGGTACGCCCGGCCAGGGCCGTCGCGGCCACCCGTTCGAGCAGACGCGCCCCCGCGCTGCCCGCCTCGGCGGTGGCCTCGTCCAGAATGGCCACCGGCGGGTCCCGCAGGATCAACCGGGCGAACGCCAGTTGCTGCGCCTGCGCCGCGGTGAGGACGTGCCCGCCCGCGCCGACCTCGGTGTTCGTACCGTCGGGCAGCTGCTCCACCCAGCTCAGCGCGTCCACGGCGGCCAGCGCGGCACGCACCTCGTCGTCGGTGGCGTCCGGGCGGGCCAGTCGCAGGTCCTCGCCGAGCGGCCCGGCGAAGACGTGCACCTCCTGCGTGATCAGCGCGACCTCCCCGGCCGGCACCGCGACGCTCCCGCCGGTCACCGGGTGCACACCGGCGATCACCTTGGCCAGGGTGGTCTTGCCCGCTCCGCTGCTGCCCACCAGGGCCACCCGTTCCCCCCGGCGGATCGTCAGGTCCACACCGGTCAGCACCGGCCGCCCCGGTACGTAGGCGAAGTCGACCCCGCTGACCACCACCGCGTCCGGCGTCTGCGCGGGCGTCACCGGCGGCCGGGCGGGCGGGTCCAGGTCGGCGACCCCGACCAGCCGGTCCAGCCCCGACGCGGCGGCCTGGGCGTCGTCGACCAGGGCCAGGGCCACGTTGATCGGGTTGAAGAGGCCATGGAAGTACAGGGCCGCCGCGGTGGCCGTGCCGATGCTCACCGCGTCCCCCCGCACCAGCAGGAATCCGGTGGCGAGCACGGCGGCCAGCCCGGCGAACTCGGCGACGTGCAGCCGGGCGTAGAACCGGGTCTGCAGCGCGACGCCCCGCAACAGCAGCTCCACCGCCTGCTGCGACTTGCCGGCGACCCGGTCCCGGTGCTCTTCGGCGATCCGGAAGGCGCGGATGGTCGGCGCGCCGTCGATGGTGGCGAGCAGGTGATGCTGCTGCGCGGCGACCGCCACGCGCTGCCGCGCGTAGAGCGGCATGGCGCGACGGGTGTACCAGCCGACCGTGTACACCTGCACCGGCACCGCGATCAGCGCCGCGACCAGGAAGCGCCAGTCGAGCACCGCCATCCCGGCCAGGGTGAGCACGATCGTCAAAAGGGCCCGGGCGAACTCGGGCAGCGCGCTGCGGGCCGCCTCGGCGACCACCGCCACGTCGTTGGTGACCCGGGAGGTGAGGTCACCGGTCCCGGCGCGCTCGACCCGCTCCAGCGGGAGGCGCAGCGCGGCGGCCACGAACCGTTCCCGCAGCCGGGCCAGCATGCCCTCACCCACCTGGGCGAGCAGGGCCACGCCGAGGCCGGCCAGCGCCGCCTCGGCGATCGCGCCGCCCACCAGCCCGGCGCCGGTGAGCAGGAACTCGCCGGTGCTGCCCCCGCCGGTCGCCAGATCGACGATCCGGCCGAGCAGCGGCGGGGTCACCAGTCCCGCGGTGGTGCCGGCGACCAGCAGGGCGAGCGCGCCGGCCAGCCGGGCCCGGTGCGGCCGCACCAGCACGCGCAGCCAGGCCCGGGTGCGACGCCCGGTGGCGATCGGCAGCGGTGTCGGCTCTGCGGTCATGGCTGGCCCTCCGTCGGCGTGCCGCTGTGTTCCGTACGCCCGAACTTCCCGGTCACGCGCCGGAGTCCGGTGCGGCCGGTCATGCCAGCACGGTCTCTCGGTAGCCGGCGTCCCCGGCGATCAGGTCGGCGTGCGTGCCGCTGCTCTGCACGGCGCCGTCCCGCAGGACGACCACCCGGTCGGTCACCGCGAGCAGCGCCAGGCTGCTGGTCACCAGGACGGTGGTCAGCCCGTCCCGCATCGACCGCAGTCGCCCGGCGATCCGGGCCTCGGTCACCGCGTCAACGGCGGTGGTGGGGTCGTGCACGATCAGCACCGGCGGGTCGCCGGCCACCGCCCGGGCGAGCGCGATGCGCTGCCGCTGCCCACCGGAGAGCGAGCGGGCCTGATCGCCGAGCACGCTGTCCAGACCGTCCGGGAGGCTGCGCGCCACCTCATCGGCGTCGGCCGTGGCCAACGCCGCCGCCACCCGGTCGGGTCGGGCGCGCCCGGCCAACGAGACGGCGTCGCGCAGCGTGCCGTCGAAGAGGTCGGTGTGGTGTTCGGTGGCGAGCACCACGGCCCGCAGCGCGGACGGAGCGAGCTCGGTCAGCGCCACGCCGTCCAGTCGGACCGACCCGGCGGCCGGGTCGCGCACGCGTCCGAGCACCCGCACCAGCTCGGCCGCCTCGGCCGGGTCGGCGGCGACGACGCCGAGCAGCTCGCCGGGGGCGACGTCCAGGTCGACCCCGCGCAGCGGCGGGCTGTGCAGACCCCGCAGCGTCAGTGCGCCCCGGGCCGGGGTGACCGGGCTCGCCGAGCCGCCGGTCACCGCGTCGGGCGCGTGCAGCACGGCGGCGATGCGGCGGGCGGACGCCCGGCCCTGGGCGAGGTCGGCGCCCACCCAGCCGAACGTCGACAGCGGCCCCACCAGGAACTGCGCCAGGCCGAGCGAGGAGATGAGCTGACCGACGCTGACCTGGCCACGGACGGCCAGCAGGCCGCCGACGACCGCGATGACGGCCAGGAACGCTCCGCTGAGCGTGGAGACCACCCCCTGGTAGGCGGCCTCCGCCCGGGCCGCTCGTACCGTCGCGGCCAGCGCGCTGCGACTGCGCCGCCGGTAACGGGCGACGGCGGCGCTCTCGGCCCGCAAACCCTTGATCACGCGGAGCCCGGCGACCAGGTCGGCGGCGATGCCGGAGGCCTGCGCGCCGTGCTCCTGCTCGGTCTCGCTGCGTCTCTCCAACGGCTTGCCGAGCAGGCGGGTGAGCAGCATCAGCGGAGGGGTGCCCAGGAGCACCAGCAGTCCGAGCGGCAGCGAGATGGAGAGCAGCAGGACTGCCGTGAAGACCACTGCGACGACGGCGGCGACGCCGGCGGCCACCGCGACGGCGACCGCGCCGACCCGGGACGCGTCGCTGGTGGCGATCGAGACCAGGGCGCCGGGGAGGCGGTCGGCCTCGGCGCCGCCGCGCGCGTCCAGCACCCGCCGGGTCACCCGCAGGCGCAGGTCGTGGGCGGCCTGCTCGGCGGCCCGCTCGGCGGCGCGCGCGCCGTAGCGGAAGCTGTAGCTCAGGCACAGGTAGACCGCGGCCAGCACCCCCAGCCACAGCGCGAGGCTGCCGACGCCGCCGGCCACCGCCCGGTCGATGATCACGCCGATCAGGAACGGGACCGCGGCCTCGCCGGCCTGGTGACCGGAGAACATGACTGTGCTCAGCGCGATGGTGCGCCGCTGCCCGGCGAGCGCTGCGCCGAGCACCGTACGACGGCCGGTCACACGGTGGCCCGGTCGACCACGCCCGTCGCCGCGCCGCCGCGCGCCGCCCGCCGCCGCTGCCGGTCGGCGGGCACCACCATCGGGGTGTCGGTCTCCGGGTCGGTCATCACCCGGCAGGGCATCCCGAAGACCGACTCCACCAGCTCCGCCGACATCACCTCGGCGGGAGCGCCCTGCGCGACGACCGCGCCGTCGTGCATCACGATCAGCTCGGTGGCGTACCGGCAGGCCTGGTTCAGGTCGTGCAGCACGGCCACGATCGTGCGGCCCTGCTCGTGCAGCTCCGCGCAGAGGTCCAGCACCTCGAACTGGTGGGAGAGGTCGAGGAAGGTGGTCGGCTCGTCGAGCAGCAGGATCGAGGTCTGCTGGGCCAGCGCCATGGCCAGCCAGACCCGCTGGCGCTGCCCGCCGGAGAGCTCGTCGACGAAGCGGTCGGCCAGCTCGGTCACCTCGGTCTGGCGCATCGCGTCGGCGACCGCGGCCTCGTCCTCGGCGGACCACTGCCGCACCAGGCGCTGGTGCGCGAAGCGGCCGCGGGCGACCAGCTCCTCCACCACCGTTCCGCCCGGCGCGACCGGCGACTGCGGCAGCATGCCGAGCTGCTTGGCGACCTGCCGGGACGGGTACGACCCGATCGCCCGGCCGTCGAGCAGCACCGTGCCGGAGTGCGGCTTCAGCACCCGGGCGAGCGAACGCAGCAGGGTGGACTTGCCGCACGCGTTCGGGCCGACGATGACGGTGAACGACCCGTCGGTGATCTGGACGTCGAGATCCCGCACGACCACTCGTCTGTCGTACGCCAGCGTCAGCGCCTCGGCCCGCAAGCGCGCCTTGGTCATCGCCGTGCTCCTTATCCGCGGTTGCGGCGCTCTCGGAAGAGCAGCCAAGTCAGGTAGAGACCGCCGAGCGCGCCGGTGACGACGCCGACGGGGATGTCGTTGCCGGGCAGGACGTGCTGTGCCCCCCAGTCGCTGGCGCTCAGCAGCGCGGCGCCCATCAGCGCGGCGGGCAGGACACCGGCGTGCGGGGAGCGGGTCAGCCGGGTGGCCAGCGGCGGTGCGGCCAGCGCCACGAACGCGATCGGCCCGGCCGCCGCGGTGGCGCCCGCCGCGAGCCCGACACCGGCGAGCGCCAGCACCGCCCGGCTGCGTTCGACCGGAACGCCCTGCAGCTGCGCCGGTTCGTCACCCAGGGCCAGCAGGTCGAGGTGCCGGGCGTGGTAGAGCACCACCGGCAGCAGCACCGCGACGGTGCAGCCGACCAGCGTCACCTCGGTCCAGCCGTGGCCGTTGACGCTGCCGATCAGCCAGACCTGGGCGGCGAGCGCCTCGTCCAGTCGGCTGCGGTAGATCAGGTACGAGTTCGCGGCGTCGAGCAGCGCGTACATGCCGACGCCCATCAGGACCAGCCGGAACGGCTGCACCCCACGGCGGAACGCCAGCAGGTAGATGGCGACGGCGGTGGCCAGGCAGCCGAGGATCGCGCCGACCGCCACCTGGAATCCTCCGCCGCCCAGCACCAGCAGCACGATCAGCGCGCCGGTCGCCGCGCCGACCGTCATGCCGACGAAGTCGGGGCTGCCGAGGGGGTTGCGGGTCAGGCCCTGGAAGACGCTGCCGCTCGCGCCGAGCGCCGCCCCGACGAGCAGGGTGATCAACACGCGGGGGAGTCGCAGCTCGTGCACGATGAAGTCGGTGCCCGGGTCGCCCTGGCCGACGAGGCTGCGCAGCACGTCGGGCACGGGGACCGGGAAGTCGCCGCTGGAGAGGTTGACCAACGAGACGGCGAGCGCCGCCAGCAGCAGCGCGGTGCCGACGAGCAGCGCACGCAGGTGCACCCGCAGCGAGAGCCGGCCGGCCCGGCTGCGGATCACCAGCTGGGTGGTACGGCCGGAGCGGCGCAGCCGCAGGACGGGGGCGGTCACAGCGCGCTCAGCCGGCGTCGGCGGCACAACGCGATGAAGAGCGGGGCGCCGAGGAACGCGGTGACCACTCCGACCGGCATCTCGGCCGGGGCCACCAGGACCCGCCCGATCACGTCCGCGGCCAGCAGGAGGGTGGGGCCGAGGACGACCGAGTAGGCCAGGATCCAGCGGTGGTCCGAGCCGGTGAACATCCGGGCCGCGTACGGGACGGCCAGGCCGACGAACCAGATCGGACCGGAGGCGGCGGTCGCGGCGCCGCAGAGCAGCGTCACCGCGAGGATGCTCAGCGCCCGGATCCGGTTGGGGTGCGCGCCGAGCGAGGCGGCCGAGTCGTCGCCGAGGTTCAGCGCGTTGAGCTGGCGGCCCAGCGCCAGCGCCAGCAGGATGCCGGCCACCAGGAACGGGGCCACCTGCATGATGGCGGCGCTGTCGCGGTCGGCGAGGGAACCGACGTCCCAGTGCCGGTACCTGTCGAACGCCTCCCGGTTGGTGACGAGGACGGCCCAGACGGCGGCGCCGAGCACCGCGGTGAAGGAGACCCCGGCGAGCACCTGCCGTTCCGGGGTGGGTGCGCGGCCGGAGCCGCCGAGCGCGAAGACGGCCGCCGAGGTGAGGGCGGCTCCGACGATGGCGAACCAGACGTATCCGGTGGCGGTCCCGACGCCGAGGAACGCGATGGCGAAGACCACGCCGGTGGCGGCGCCGAGGTTGACGCCGAGCAGCCCGGGCTCGGCCAGCGGATTGCGGGTGAGCGCCTGCATGACCGTGCCGGCCAGGCCCAGCGCCGCGCCCACCCCGAGGCCGAGCAGCGTACGGGGCAGCCGCAGCTGGTGCACGATCGCCGCGGACGGGGAGCCGTCATCGTGCCAGAGCACCTGCCAGACGGTGCCCAGGCCGAGCGAGCGGCTGCCGACCGCGACACTCAACGCCACGGCGACGGCGAGTGCGACGAGGCCGACGCCGAGGCCGGCCCAACGACGGCGGGTACGGGACCGCGGCTCCCGCGACGTCTGCTCCGCTGAGGTGGTCGGCGGCGCCGGGAGGGTGCCGGTGGTCAACAACGCTCTCCGCCCATCCGCGTTACGTGAGTTAGGTGAGGCTAACCTACACTCCGCTCCGAGGTCACCGACGTGGGGCCTCGCCTGCAGAAAGGAACAACCGTGCGGCTAGCCTCAATCCGGCGTACCGCCACCGTGGCGGCGACCGGGCTCGTGCTTCTCCTCTCGGCGTGCGGGGGCGGATCGGAGCCGCCGGCCACCTCGTCCAGCGGCACCGCCTCCGACTCCTTCCCCGTGTCGATCGAGCACAAGTTCGGCACCACCACCGTCCCCGCCGAGCCGAAGCGGATCGTCGTGGTCGGACTGGTCGAGCAGGACGCGCTGCTGTCGCTGGGCGTCGTCCCGGTCGCCACCAGCGAATGGTTCGGCGAGAAGCCCGGCGCGATCTGGCCGTGGGCCGAGGCCGCGCTCGGCGGCGCGCCCCGACCGCAGGTGCTCACCAGCACCGACGGCGTCCAGTTCGAGAAGGTCGCCGCGCTGCGGCCCGACCTGATCCTCGGCATCTACTCCGGGCTGACCGCCGACGACTACGCGACCCTCGCGAAGATCGCCCCGACCGTGGCGCAGCCGAAGGGGGCCGTCGACTACGGGGTGTCCTGGCAGGACCTCACCCGTACCGTCGGCGCCGCGGTCGGCCGCAAGGCGCAGGCCGACCGCGTCGTCGCCGACGTCGAGGGGAAGATCGCCGCGGCGCGCAGCGCGAACCCGGCCTTCGCCGGGGCGACCGGCCTGATGGCCACCACCTACGAGGGCTACTACGTGTACGGGCCGCAGGACCCGCGCGGCCGCTTCCTCACCGACCTGGGCTTCACGCTGCCCACCGGGCTCGCCGAGGTGACCGGCGCGGAATTCGGCGCGAACCTGAGCCGGGAGCGCACCGACATGCTCGACACCGACGTGCTGATCTGGCTGGTCGACAAGTACGACCCGGACAAGGCGAAGGTGCAGGCCGACCCGCTCTACAGCAAGCTCAAGGTCCAGACCGAGGGGCGCGACGTCTACCTGGAGAACGAGGAGATCGTCGGGGCCGCGACCTCCTTCATCACCCCGCTGAGCCTGTCGTTCCTGCTGGAGAAGCTGGTTCCGCAGCTGACCGCGGCGGTCGACGGCGATCCGGCGACCGTGGTGCAGCGGGCCACCGCCTGACGATCCGGTGGGGAACCGGTCCCGGACGACCGGTTCCCCACCGCGCCGGCCCGCGCGGCGTGACCGCCGAGCGGTCTCACCCACCCCCGTCCGGGCCGGTGGCTCACGCAGCGGGAAACCTGGGTAGCGTGCCTGTCATGAGTTCGGACACCTTCCGCTCGGTGGAGATCGAGCGCACCAGCCTCGGGCAGTACGTCGTGCGGAACGTCCGCGGCGGGTCGATGTCGGTCGGCACCGGTGAGGACGGCAGCTTCACCCCGGTGGAGCTGCTCCTGGCCGCCATCGGCGGCTGCACCGCGATCGACGTCGACCACATCACCAGCCGCCGCGCCGAACCCGCCCACTTCACCGTCAACGTCACCGGCGACAAGATCCGGGACGAGAGCGGAAACCGGATGCAGAACCTCAAGGTCGAGTTCACCGTGACCTTCCCGGAGGGCCCGGAGGGCGACCAGGCACGCGAGGCGCTGCCCCGGGCGATGCAGCAGTCACACGACCGGCTCTGCACCGTCTCCCGCACCGTCGAGCTCGGCACCCCCGTCTCGACCGTCGAGGCGGCCGGTCCCGACCGCGACTGAGCTTCCCGGCGCGGGTCACCGGTACATCAGGTGCAGCATCATGCCGGCGTCGGCGTGCGGCAGGTTGTGGCAGTGGTTCGCCCACATCCCGGGGTTGTCCGCCGGGAACGCCACCTCCCACACCTCGCCGGGGCGTACGTCGAACGAGTCCCACCACAGCGGACTACCGGTCGCCGGCGTACCGTCGCGGGCCAGCACCAGGACGTGATGCCCGTGCAGATGCCACGGGTGCACCACCAGTGATCGGTTCACGATGGTGAACTTGACGACGTCGCCGAGGCGGACGACCTGCGGCGGGATGTCCGGAGCGGCCGCGCCGTTGACGGTGTGGGCGTAGCGCGGAAGCAGACCCCGCAGGTCCAGGCCGCGGTCGAGCACGAGGGTGAACTCCCGATCGAAGCGGGACCACGGCACCGGTGAACCGGTGCCGTAGCTGAGCGGATCCAGCACCGGCCACGAGCCGGTCGCCGTCGACACCGGCCCGGTCGACCAGACCGACCGGCCGTCGACGAGGAGCGCCACCGGTGTGGCGGGCGCGGTGAACACCAGGTCGTAGCGCCCCCCGGCCGGGATCAGCACGGCGGTCTCCGCGACCGGCGTCGGGCCCCGCAGGTCCGAGCCGTCGATCGCGGCGACCCGGAACGGAGCACCGGCCAGGGCGTACCGATGCGTCGTGCTGTCGGTGTTGATCAGTCGTAGCCGTACGGGCACACCCGCCTCGACCTGCTCCGTTCTCGCCACGGGCAGCGGCAGGCCCGCCAGCGTGTGCACCGGCACCGTGACGTCGACGCCGGTCACCGGCGCCGGGCGCACCACCAGGACCCCGTAGAGCCCCATCCGCACGCCGACGTCGGAGACCGAGTGCGTGTGGTACCAGTACGTGCCGACCTGGTCGGCGCGGAACCGGTAGACGAACTCCTGCCCCGGTGACACCGCCGCCTGGGTCACGTCGGGCACCCCGTCCTGGTCGTTCGGCACGTCGTACCCGTGCCAGTGCAGCGTGACCCCCCGCTCGATGTCCCGGTTGCGCAGCGCCACCTCCAGGACGTCGCCGACGGTGGCGGTCAGCTCCGGCCCCGGAACCTGCCCGTCGAACGCCCACGCCGCGACGTCCCGGCCGCTCACCCGTACCGTGGCGGTCCCGGCGGTCAGTGTGAACCGCTTGGTCGGCTCGCCCACCGGCTGCGCCTGCCGGTATTCGTGGTCGTGGGTCCCGGCGGGGGAGGCCTCCGGGGCGGCGGTCAGGCCCGTTCCGGTGACCAGCGCCGCGACCGCCACCGCGACGGCCGCCCGGGACACCGCCCGCGACGGCCGCGGACCGAGCAGACGCCACGAGACGACGGTCGCCGCCGCCACCCCGGCGACCGCGAGCAGCGCCACGCCCGGCGACACCGGATAGCCGTGCAGGACGGTGACGAGCAGGGCGCCGCTCCCGGCGTAGCCGGCGAAGAGCAGCGGGACCGCGGCGGAGCGGATGTCGGCCGGCGGTCGCAGCAACCGTGCCCCGGCGACCGCCACCGCCACGAGCGACAGTGGCGTGGCCACGACGATCTTCTCCGCCGCGAACCACCAGCCGGCGCGGGCGAGCGCGGTGATCGTGACGGCGCGGGCGAGCGTGGCGAGCAGCGCGAGGACGGCCAGCCCCAGTGCGAGCCGACGACGCCGGGCGGCCGACGCGACGCCACCGGCCAGCCAACCGGCGGTCGCGAGGACCGCGATCGCGAGGTCGGCCGCGAGCAGCGAACCGGTGCTCACGCCGGCTCCGCTTCCCGCACGACCACCCGCTCGGCGTCGGCCGGCGCCGGGTTGGCCAGCTCGCGGGCCGCCCGGAGGAGACCGACCACGACGTGCACCGCGATGATCCCGTTGACCGCGTGCAGCCCGGCGACGGTCAGGCCGACCGGAGTGCTGGCGCCCGAGGCGTCGGTGAAGGCGTTCGCGAACATGGCGAGCAGGGCCTGCAGGACGACGAGAGCGAGCGGCAGGGCCGCCAGCCCGACGACCCGGCCCGGTGCCCTCGCCAGCGCGGCGAGCAGGATGGTGAGCAGGGTGAGGACAGGGATGATCACCATTCCGTTGACGCTGTGCAGTGCGTACGCGCCGTCCCCGGCGGGTTTGGTGAACGCGCCCACGGCGGCGAAGACGAACTGGAGGGCGAACGCGACCAGCAGCAGAGCGCTGACGAGGACCAGGGCCTTACGCATGAGAAACCTCCTAGAGTTCAGCGGGGGAGAGGGTCTGGGCGACGTGGTCGGTGGCCGTGATCGCGCCGTAGGCGACCAGCCGCACGAGATCCGCGTCGTCCGGATGGGAGAGCCGCCAGAGGGCGACGTCACCCGAGCGGATCGCGGCGGGCGCGAACGCCGCCAGCAGGGCGATCCGCGTGCCGACGCGGTCCGCGCCGGGCAGGTCCCGGATCAGGTCGGCGGCCCACTCCGCGGGCCGGGTCGGGTGCCGCCCGTCCTCCCAGCGCACGGTCGCCTCGACGGTCCGGCGCGCGACGTCGCCCAGCAGCTCTCCGCCGCGCCCGGCGGCGTCCCGCAGTGACGCGTACGCGACGCCGACGGGGCTGTCGCCGGCCCAGGCCGGTGGCGACGTCGTGCCGACGCCGAGGAGGGCCAGGCCGCGGCCGGGTTCCTTCGGCGCCCGGGCGGTCGTGGCGTGCAGCCGACCGCCGGCCGAGCGCACCAACGGGTAGCGCTGCACGCCGCCGGGGAGCAGATCCGGGTCGAGCAGCGCCGAGACGATCCGGTTGACGAAGTGGAAGGCGAGCGCGGTGCCGGTCACCTCGGGGCGGTACGGGCTGGCCCAGTCGGCCGCCTCCGGGGTGCGGCTCGCCTCGGCCCAGGCGACGAGCGCGGCGTGCCTCGGCTCCGCCGGCGTTCCGCCCCGGGCGACGACCTCGGCCAGCTCGTGCTCGCCGAGCGCGTGCAGCAGCATCACGTGGGCGTCGACGCAGAACCGGCAGCGGTTGGCCCGGGACACCGCCGACGCGACGAGCTCACGGTCGACCCGGGACGCGTCCCCGGCGAGCAGGGCCTCGCGCATCAGCGCCCACGTCGCGGTCAGCAGCTCCGGCGCGACCGACAACGCCCGGAAGGTGGGCGCCGGCCCGAGGAACTCGTCCCGCAGCTGCCGGTAGACCTCCGCGGTGCGGCCGGTCGCGGCCTTCGGGGGAGCGGGGGTGAAGAAGCGGTACGTCATGGCGTCGATGCTCGTCCCGGCGGGCCGGAAGGGCGTCGTGCCGCCGCAGACACTTGCCGGGCCGCCGCTACCACGTCCGCGGTACGCCTCAGCTACCGCAGCTGGAGGATGCTCCAGTGACGACGGCCGTTCTACAGTTCGTCCATGCGCCGCGACCTGCCGTACGGCCTCAGCGGCCTCGCCCTCGGCCTCCTCCTGCTCGGCAACGCCGCGCTCGCCCCGGACGCCGCACCGGTACACCCGATCGACGTCGCCCTCGTCGTGGTGATGGCGGCCGCCCTGGCGGCGTGCCGGCGGTACCCGGCGCCGGCGTTGATCGTGGTGAGCGCCGCCATGCTGGCCCTCCACCTCCGGGTGCACCCCGGCCCCTCCGCCGCCTTCCCCGTCCTCGGCGCGGTCTACGTCGCCGCCTGGCGGGGACACCGGACGACCGCCGCCCTGGCCAGCCTCGTCTTCCTCGGCGGCTTCCTGGCCCACGACATCTCGGTGGCACCCGCCGGCCGGCCCGGCCAGCAGATCGTCGAGCGGACGTCCCTGCTGCTGGGCTGGTTCGTGGCCGCCAACGTCGCCGGGCTCGTCGGTCGGCAGCGCCGGGCGTACCTGGAGCAGGTCGAGCAGCGGGCGGTGGAGGCCGAACACACCCGCGAGGAGGTGGCGCTGCGTCGCGCCGGGGAGGAGCGGCTGCGCATCGCCCGGGATCTGCACGACTCACTGACCCACAACATCTCCGTGATCAAGGTGCAGGCGGGGATCGCCGTGCACCTGGCCCGCAAACACGGGGAGGAGCCGGCGGCCGCGCTGCTGGCGATCCAGGAGGCGAGCGGCGCCGCGATGCGGGAACTGCGCGCGACGCTGGGCGCCCTGCGCTCACCCTCCGACGGGGACTGGGTCGGGCTGGCCCGGGTGGGTGAGCTCGCCGAGCGGACCCGGGCGGCCGGCGTACCGGTGCAGGTGACGGTCACCGGTCAGCCCCGGGAGCTGCCCGGCGAGGTCGACCAGGCCGGGTACCGGGTGGTCCAGGAGGCTCTGACCAACGTGGCCCGCCACGCCGGTCCCGCCACCGCGCGGATCCACGTCGAGTACGCCCCGGCGCAGCTGACCGTCTCCGTCACCGACGACGGCCGGGCCGCGCCGGTCGGGTCGCCGACGCCCGGGGTGGGCCTGCGCGGCATGCGGGAGCGGGTCACCGGGCTGGGCGGCACGCTGGACGCCGCGGCCCGCGACGACGGCGGGTTCGGGGTGCGCGCCACGTTCCCGCTGGACGGTTCCGCGTGATCCGGGTCCTGCTCGCCGACGATCAGGCCCTGATGCGGGCCGGTTTCCGAGCCCTGCTCGACGCCGAGGACGACCTGGAGGTCGTCGGTGAGGCCGTCGACGGCGCCTCGGCCGTGCAGCTGACCCGGCGGCTGCGACCGGACGTCGTGCTGATGGACGTGCAGATGCCGGGGCTCGACGGCATCGGGGCGACCGGGCGCATCGCCGCCGATCCCGACCTCGCCGCGGTCCGCGTCCTCATCCTCACCAACTACGGGCTCGACTCCTACGTCTTCGCCGCCCTCCGCGCGGGCGCCAGCGGGTTCCTCCTCAAGGACGCCGACCCCGCCGACCTGCTACAGGCCGTCGCCGTCGTGGCGCGCGGCGACGCGCTGCTCGCCCCCGCCGTCACCCGTACGCTGATCAGCGAGTTCGTCGCGGTCCCGGCACCGCCGGACCGGACGGCCGGGCGCGAGGTGCTGACCGCCCGCGAGCAGGAGATCGTCGAGCTCGTCGCCCGGGGGCTGAGCAACGACGAGATCGCCGAACAGATGGTGATCAGTCCGTTGACCGCCAAGACGCACGTCAACCGGGCGATGACGAAGCTGCACTGCCGTGACCGCGCTCAACTGGTCGTGTGGGCGTACGAGTCGGGGCTGGTGACGCCGCGCCGTCGCTGACACCACGTCGCCCAGCGGGCGCTCGGTTCAGTCGCACACCGTCTCGGCGTAGCGGGCGAAGTCCTCTCGGGTGCGGTACGTGGCGATGTATCCGCCGTCCGTGTCGCCCTCCCAGTTCTTGGTGAGGATCGTGTTCGGGCCGACCCGGTCGCGTAGCTCACTGACCCGGAACGGGAAGTCGTCCACCGCGCCGCCGTCCTCGTTCCACGCCCGCAGGTCGTAGATCTGCTCGTCGTCCAACGTGGCCGCCGCCAGCTTCGTCCGCCAACCGTCCGCCGGGTCGAGCAGTACCACGTCCTCCGTCTCGCGGGCCCGGCGATCCTGCTCCCGCTCGAGCTGGATCACCCTGCCCTTGACCCCGCCGTTGTCCATGCCCCGGTAGAGGGTGATCACGACCGCCCCCTCACCCCGGCACCAGTCGAACACACCGACCAGCCGGCCGTCGGGGTCCAGTCGTACGCCGACCGCGCCCTCGATCGGCGCGCTGCAGCCCGTCAGGCAAGCCAGCACCAACGCGCAGATGAGTCCCAGCAGCCCCGTCCGTCGCATCCTCACACGGTAGGTGCCGACGGTCACCACGCGGTCACGCCGACGAAACGGCTCGGCAGGCGGTCGGTGCCTTCAGGTTGATGCCCGGTAGGGCGGGTACCGGACCACCATGCCTGCATCCACCTGGATCACGACGGCGGCGGCCGTCGCCGCGACGGCCGCCGCCGGCAGCCTGGCCACCGATCCCTCCTCCCGCTGGTACCGGCGGTTGCGCAAACCTCGCTGGCAGCCGCCGCCGTCGACGTTCCCCCTGGTCTGGACCCCGGTGTACGCGCTCATCGCGGTGGCGGGCGCCCGCACGCTGGAGCGCAGCAGGGCAGACGAGCGTGCCGCGTTCGCCCGTGCCTACGCGCTGAACCTCGCGCTCAACGCCGGCTGGACCGCGCTCTTCTTCCGCGCTCGTAGACCCGCCGCCGCGCTCACCGAGATCGCCGCGCTCAACGCGTCCAACCTCCTGCTGCTGCGCCGTGCCGTGCGCACCGACCGGGTCGCCGGCCTCGCGCTGGCCCCGTACGCCGCCTGGACGGTCTTCGCCACCGCGCTCAACGGCGCCGTCGTACGCCTCAACCGCGACAGGTGATCGGCTCCTGGCAACCCGTCGCTCAGCGGCTCAGGGAGGTCTCCCGCTCCATGTGCGACAGCTTCTCCGGGTTGCGCACCGCGTAGAGACCCGTGACGAGGCCGTCGTCGATGCGTACCGCCACGACGGTGTCGATCTCGCCGTCCTGCCGGAAGACCAGCGCCGGGTAGCCGTTGACCTGCGCCGGCAGCAACGTGCCCACGGCGGCGATCCGGCCCAGCCCGGCGGCGAGCACCCGGGAGACCTTCTCGACGCCCACGATGGGGCGCGGAACGGCCTGCTTGAGCCCGCCACCGTCGCCCAGCATGACGACGTCCGGCGCGAGGATGTCGAGCAGCTGCTGCAGGTCGCCCGTCTCGACGGCCCGTTGGAACGCGTCGAGCGCGTCCCGGGTCTGGGACGCGGAGACGATCCCGCGTGGTCGCCGCGCCGCGACGTGCGCCCGTGCCCGGTGGGCGATCTGCCGGACCGCGGCCGGGCTCTTCTCGACGGCCTCGGCGATCTCGTCGTACGCCAGATCGAAGACCTCGCGCAGCACGAACACCGCCCGCTCGGTCGGCGTGAGCGTCTCCAGCACCAGCAGCATCGCCATCGAGACGCTCTCGGCCAGCTCGACGTCCTCGGCCACGTCCGGCGTGGTCAGGAGCGGCTCCGGCAGCCAGGAGCCGACGTAGGACTCCTTCCGGCGGCGGAGCGTGCGCATCCGCCCGAGAGCCTGGCGGGTGGTGATCCGCACCAGGTACGCGCGCTGGTCCCGTACGGTGTCGAGGTCGACGCTCGTCCATTTCAGCCAGGTCTCCTGCAGGACGTCCTCCGCGTCTGCGGCGGAGCCGAGCATCTCGTAGGCGACGGTGAAGAGCAGGTTGCGGTGGGCGAGGAACGTCTCGGTGGCGGGGTCGGGGCGGTCGTCGAGGTCACCGCCCGAGCCGCGTTCGTCAGGTGTGGTCCGCGCCGTGCCGGCCATGGCTGGCTCCTGTTCACTCTCGGCTGGGTCACCCACCAGATGCCGGGCCGCGCCGTCGTGTGACATCGGAACGGTACCGTCCGGTGTCGTTGTGGCGCGGGTCACCTGTGCGCCGCTGTCACAGCGGCCGGGTCACCGGCATCTCGTGTTCGTCCAGCACGACAGCACGAGGAGGACGAAGCCGTGACCACTCGATTCAACCTGTTCGACAACGAGGTCTCCGTCAGGTTCGCCAAGCGGTTCGCCAACGCCGGCCTGGTCATCCACCAGTCCTCGCTGCCGGCCTCCACCCAGGAGCTGGTGTCGCTGCGGGCCAGCCAGATCAACGGCTGCGGGTGGTGCATCGACATGCACACCAAGGAGGCCCTGGCCGCCGGCGAGAGCGCCGTCCGACTCAACCTGGTCGCCGCCTGGCGCGAGTCCACGGTGTTCACCGAGGCCGAGCAGGCCGCCCTCGCGCTCGCCGAGGAGGGCACCCGGCTCGCCGACGCCCACCCCGGCGTCTCCGACGAGACCTGGGCCGCAGTACGCAAGCACTACGACGACGACCAGATCGCCGCCCTGGTCTCCCTGGTGGCCCTGATCAACGCGGCCAACCGGCTCGCCGTGATCGTGCACCAGCGGGGCGGCTCCTACGAGACCGGCGCGTTCGCCGGCTGGTCCAGCTGAGCGGCGCCGAGTCCGGCCCGGCCCGGGTTCG
Source organism: Micromonospora musae (assembly GCF_003626635.1). GTDB lineage: Bacteria > Actinomycetota > Actinomycetes > Mycobacteriales > Micromonosporaceae > Micromonospora > Micromonospora musae. Next base: position 273,873 of record NZ_RAZT01000004.1, read on the forward strand.
ACCCGGGCCGGCCGGGCTGCCGGCCGTGGTCTCGCGGACCGCTGCTCGTTCAGCCGAGGCGTAGAGTCGTCTGCGTCGATGTCCCGGGCCGGCGGAGGTGGCCATGGCTGGTTTCCGGAACTGGGTCACCCTGATACGCGTGCACCGAGCCGGCCGGCGCGCCGCCGCACGTGTCGAACGCGGTGACCCCGCCGCCGGGGCCGAGGCCCTGACCCAGGCGATCGCGCTCGCCGACCGGCAGTGGGGTGCCGCCAACCCGCAGTCGATCGCGCTGAGGAGCAACCTGGTCCACGTACGTCTCGTGCTCGGCGACCTGACCGCCGCCCGCGAACTGGGCGAGCGGACGGTCGCGCTCTCCCGGCAGGTGCTGGGCGAGGACCATATGGTGACCTGGAACGCGGTCAACAACCTGGCCCTGGTGGTCCAGGCGGACGGCGACCCGGCTCGGGCCCGTACCCTGCACGAGCAGGAACTCGCCGCCTCCCGCCGGCTGCGCGGCGCGGCCCACCCGGACACGATCACCTCGATGAGCAACCTCGCGCAGTGCCTCTTCCGGCTCGGCGAGGCGGAGGCCGCCCACGACCTCTTCGAGGAGGTCGCCCGGCTCTCCCGGGACGTCCACGGCGCCGACGACCCGAGGACCCGCGTCGCGCTGGACAATCTGGCCCTCGTGGCGGTCGCCCTCGGCGACCTCGACCGAGCCCGGCAACTGCATGAGGAGGCCGTCGACGGGCTCGGGCGCGCCGAACCCTAGGGTCTGCTTGATGGGGGAGAACCAGGACCGCACGCCGCTGCGGTACGACCAGAACGGGCTGCGCGGGAGGCTCGCCCGCGTCCTCGTCGCGGAACCCACCGACGAGATCGACTGGCCGGTCGACCTGCCGGCCGGGATCGAGCGGGTCGTCATCCTCGACGACACGCCGAACCCGCATCACACGCTGCGGGTGTGCCCTCCCGGCGAGGCCACGCGCGTGGCGTTGGTCGTGTTCGACCAGTTGGCGCTCTGCGACGACCCTCCGGAGGTGTGAGGACGATGGATCCGCGACGCATCGAGCTGAACCGGCGGCACAGCCGCGAGATGGGCGTGCTCTTCTCGACGTTCCTCGACGCTCATCCGGACGTCGAGTCCGAGGTGGACGGGGCGCAGCTGACGGCCGAACAGGACGCCGCCTGGGTTGCCTTCAGCGCCCCACTTCTCGGCCGGCACCAGGCCGAACGGTCCGCGCTCGCAGACGTGCTCGAAGCCGAACGGCGCGGCGACGACCCGCGACCCGGTACGCGGCGACAGGAGAGCACGACCGATCGACCGCCGCTACTTGCCGCGGAGCCGCGCGTCCGTATGCTCTCGGGGGTGACTTCGCCATCCCCCGGCACCGCCAATCCGGTTCCCCCGAACGGCCCCCGCGCCAGCGTGATCCTCGTGATCGGTGGTGACGGCCCAGCCCCGCTCCGTCCAGCCTGGATGCTGATCGGGCCAGCGCTCACCGCGTTGCTGGGCGTCTACCTGCTCGCCGTCACCTTCGGGCCGGGCGGGTCCGCGATGCGAATGGCCCTGCAGCTACCGGATTCGGCGATCCCGTGGAGCTTCGTCGCCTACCTGCTCCCGGCGCTGCTCGCGACTCCGCTCGGTTTCCTGCTCGGCCGGCGCTGGCCGACCGCGGTGACGCTGCCCGCGGCCGTCGTGCTGATCCTCGGATCGCTGCTGACGACGCTGGCCCCGGGGAGCGGTTCGCTGCTGTTCGGCCGCGCGCTGACCGGGATCGCGGCCGGTGTGGCGTGGGGCGTCACGGCGGTGCTCGTCGCGCAGCTGAGGGCGCAGCGCGCCTGGGCGATGCCGCTCGTCGTCGGCGCGGCAGTGCTCGCGCTCGGGTTCGGAGCCGTGGCCGGGGCGCTGCTGACCCGGGGGCTCACCTGGCGCACGCCGTTCCTGCTGGCCGTGCCGCTCGAAGTGGTGGCGGTGCTGGCCACCGCGGTGACCGGGATCGTCGTGCTGACCCGGCGCCCGTCCGGGCCGGTGCAGCCTCCGGCCGCGCCGCTGGTCTGATCCGGCCGGCGCAGCCGGGCACGGTCTCCTGAGACCGGCCCTCAAGCGGGGTCGGGCGGCCGGCTGCCGTGGTCGGCCTGATACTGCTCGCGGGTGGTCGCGTGAACCGCGACGGGCCGCTCATCTCCCGGTACGGCCGTGTGGAACTCGCACGGCAGGCCCAGCTTCTCCATGACCCGCTTCGATCTCGTGTTCTCCACGTGCCGAATGCTGACGATCCGGTCCAGGTCGCAGACGTTGAAGCCGAACCGTAGGACCGCCGTGGCGGCCTCGGTCGCGTACCCGTGCCCCCAGAACCTGCGATCGAGCCGCCAGCCGATCTCCACCGTCGGCAACACCTCGGGGAGGAACTCGGGCACGGCGAGCCCCACCCAGCCCGCCCAGGCGCCGCCCTCCCGCAGCTCGACGGCGAACAGACCGAAGCCCTGGGTCTCCCAGTCCCTGATCATCTTGCGGAGAGCCTCGGCGCTCTGGTCACGGTCACGTACCGACCCGTCCCGGATGTAGCGCATCACCTCCGGGTCGGCGTTCAGGCTCGCGATAGCGTCGAGGTCGTCCTCGCGCAGGCCGCGAAGGGTCAGGCGCTCGGTGCCGAGAGTGATCACCTGTGCAGTGTCGGCGCTGCCACCTCGTCTCGCCAAATCGGCGTCGTCTGCCGGGGATCTCGTCGAGGGGCTCGCCCGGTCAGCTGAGCCAGAAGGTCGACTTCGCGCGGGACGCCCTGCCCACCGTCAGGGCACCCCGGTCGTGGTTGACGTAGCTGCCCCGACGATCCGACAGCTCCAGCGAGACGGCGTTGCTGTTCGCCAGGCCGGGCACCCTGCGGAAGCTGGCCTGCGCGCCGAACCCGTCGCCCTCCTGCACCGGCTCGATGCGCAGGCTCGTCCCGTCGACCCGCCAGTAGCGGTCCGGGAAGTTCACCGACTGGAGCGAGACCGTGCCGCCGCCCGCGAACCCGGGGACGAACCGGAACTGGGAGTCGGCGAGTTCCCGTACGCGCGGGTCGACGCGGAGCGCGTACGTGTGGTGACGTACGAACGTCGACGGGGCGTCGGCCGGCGACAACCGTACGATCGGGCCGCCCCGGCCCACCGGCACCCCGAACAGGGGAGTTCCGTCGGGGTGCCAGTAGAGGCGCTGCGCGCGGGCGTGCCGGTTCGGGTCGTAGAGCGGGTCACCGACGATGTCCCGGTAGTCCCGCGCGTGGTAGACGAGCACGTCGGTCTCCCCGTCCTCGGCCACGGTGAAGCTGTTGTGCCCGGGGCCGTACTGCCCCGTCCGCTCGTCCGTGGTGAAGACGGGATCAGGGTTCTTGCTCCAACTGGCCGGGTCGAGCAGGTCGGCGCGGGCGTCCGCGGTGAGCAGCCCCATGCAGTAGCGGGCATCGGTGGCGCTGGCGGAGTAGGTGACGAAGACCCGGCCGTTGCGCTTGATCACGGCCGCGCCCTCGTTGACCCGGAAGCCCTGCACCTCCCACGACTTCGTGGGGGTGGCGATGCGCGCCGGGTTCCCGGTGATGGTGAACGGTGAGGTCATCCGGGCGATGTAGAGGTTGCTGTTGCTGCTGATCTCCGGCTCGCTCTGCGCCCAGACGAGGTAGCGCTCCCCGCGGTGCTCGAAGGTGGTGGCGTCGAGCGAGAAGCTGTCCCACGGGGTGACGATCTGCCGCGGCGCTGACCAGCCGCTGACGTCGCGGGGGTCGGCGGCGGTGGACTCCATGACGTACATGCGGATCCGGAAGACGTCGTCGGAGTCGCCGGCGGCGAAGTAGAGGTACCAGCGGCCGTCGATGCGGTGCAGCTCCGGGGCCCAGATGTGGCCGCCCATCCGGCCGCCGGCGGGACGACGCCACACCACCGCCTCGGCGGCGTCGCCGAGCCCCTCGATGGTCGGCGCGGCGCGCACGATGAGCCGGTCGTACTCCGGCACGGAGGCCGTGAAGTAGTAGTGGCCCCGGGTGCGGGGCGTGATGAACGGGTCGGCGCGCTGCCACACCAGGGGGTTGGTGGTCGGGGCGCCGTAGATCTCACCGTCGGTGGGCGGGGCCGCCCAGGCGTCCGTGCCGGTGGCGGCGGGTAGGGCCAGCCCGGTCGCGGCCACGCCGAGGCCACCGCGCAGGAGGGTACGCCGGCTGAGGGGAGTGCTCATCGCTGCTGCTCCTACTTCGTCTGGACGCGGATGAAGGTCACCGAGTACGGCTCGAAGGTCCGGGTGAAGGTGGGCGCGACGCCGTTGATGGTGCTGGTCCTCGGCTTGATGAGCTGCGCCGTACGGGTGTTCAGCTCCTCCGGGTCGCCGCTGATGACGGTCAGCTGCGCCTTGTTCGCGACGCGGACGCCGGCGCCCAGGTTGATCGTGGTGCGCGCCGGTGCGGCCTGGGCGTTGACCACCTTGACGATGAGCTGGCCGGCGGCGACGTCGCGGGTGACGACCTGGGCGAACGGTTCGGTGACGGCGTTGTCGTCGAAGCTGCCCCACACCTGCCCGTCGAGCAGCAGGGTGACCTTCGTGCCGCGGATCTGGACCTTGATGTCGTACGCGCGGCCGGTCTCGATGGTGTTGGGCTTGGCGATCAGCGTGGTCTTGCCGCCGTTCACGGCCTTCTCCACCGCGCCCTGGGTGTTGTTCCAGCCGCCCAGGTTCCACCAGTAGTAGTTGCCGGTGTCCTTCACCCCGAAGCCGACGAGGAACCCCTCGGCGCCGGAGAGCTTGGTCGCCTTGACGTCGAGGTCGTAGTCGCGCCAGTTCTCGTCGCCCGCCTCGACCATGGTGTTCTCGGCGGCGGTGTCGGACTGGACGTAGCCGCCGTCGACGACCGACCAGGCGCCGCGACCCGCGATCGGGCTCCACCGGTCGGCGCCGGCGGAGAAGTCGTCGTGGAAGAGCTGCGTGCCGTCGGCCGAGGTGACCAGCACGTCGTCGTAGCTCGCCGCGGTCCGCCAGGTGGAGAGCCCGACCGCCCCGGTGACCGGCTCGGGCGTCCGCGTCGCGCCGCTGAAGGTGCTCGGCACGACCCGGTCACCGACGTTGGTCATGAAGAGCTTCTGCACCTCGTAGCTGGCCGAGCCCCACGACTGGTCGTTGTCGAACCAGATCATGTCCGGCCGCCACTGGACGTAGTCGATGTTGGCCAGCAGGGGAGCGTAGGACGCCATCGTCACCACGTCGGCGTTGCGCTCCAGGCCGGTCAGGTACGCGCCCTCGGCCAGCGCGTTGTAGAGCTTGTTCTCCTGCGACGCGAACTCGCCGAGCCACACCTTCGCGCCGGAGCGGTCGTAGCTGTCGTAGCGCCTGTTGTTCTGCAGGAACCAGTCGGGGCTGTTGTAGTAGTGCTCGTCGACCATCTCCACCCCGTTGGCGCGGTTGAGTTCCCACGCCCGGTCGAAGGTGGCACCCATGTCGTCGGGTCCGGAGTTGCTGATGACCGTGATGTCCGGGTACTCCGCCTTGATCGCGTCGCGGAACTTCACGAAGCGGGCCATGAAGGCGTCCGGCAGGTTCTCCTCGTTGCCGACCTCGAGACGGTCGAGGCCGAACGGCTCGGGGTGGCCCATCGCCGCGCGCTTCGCGCCCCACGTCGAGGTGGCCGGACCGGTGGCGAACTCGATGAGGTCGAGGGTGTCCTGGATGTGTCGTTGCAGCAGCGCCTCGTCGTCGACGGCCCGGTTCTGGCCGCAGCCGGTGACGAGTGCCGGCACCACCGGCACCGCCTTCGCGCCGACGTCCTCGGCGAACTGGAAGTACTCGTAGTAGCCGAGGCCGTAGGACTGGTTGTAGCCCCAGAAGTTCGCGTTGGTGGCGCGCTCCTCGACCGGCCCGACGGTGTCCTTCCACTGGTAGGCGCGGGCGCGCTGGTATCCGCTGGCGGCGTCGTAGCCGTACATGCTCCCGGTGTTCACGATGCATCCGCCGGGAAAGCGCACGAAGCCGGGGCGCAGCGCGGCGATCTTCTCGGCGAGGTCCTTCCGCAGGCCGTTCGGTCGACCCTTGAAGGTGTCCCGGGGGAAGAGCGACACCATGTCGAGGCGCAGGGTGCCGGCGCCGCCGGCCTGCACCGTGAGGCGCGCCGCGTCGGTGGTGCCGGTGGCCACGAACGTGCCGGTGTACCGGCGCCAGGTGTCGCCCCGCACGCTCACCCGCACCGCCGTGGCGTACTTCGTCGTCCCGGCCTGGTCGCGCAGGCTCACCGTCAACGGGGTGCCGCCGGCCGCGTCGGTGCGCGCCCAGACCGAGAAGTCGTACCGCTTGCCCTTCTCCAGCGCGACGCCGGTGTTGTAGCCGGCGTTCTGCACGCCGTAGGCGCCGGCACCGGTGTTGCTGAGGGTCAGCTTCAGGTAGGTGCGGTTGCGTTCGTTGAGCCGGGCGTCGTCGTCGACGGTGGCGGCGGTGCCGCTGCCGCCGGCGGAGGAGACGGCGCTCCAGGCGGTGAGGCCGGTGTAGGAGCCGTTGTCGACCGGGAGGTACTCGAAGGACCGGTTCTGCACCAGCTCGGCGTAGAGCCCGCCGTCGGCGGCCCGGTTGATGTCCTCGAAGAAGACCCCGTACATGTCCGGGTCGATCGCCGGGCCGGTGCCGCCGGAATCGACGTCGATGGTGTAGTCGAGGGCGGCTGTCGGGTCCGCGCCGATTGCGGGGGCGCCGGCGCTCAGCCCGGCGGCCACGATCGCGGTGACCAGGCCCGCGACGAGGCGGTACGTACGCATGGTGATCGGCCTTCCCTGTCGGCGGTGGCGGGTGGGCGGGGCGGGCAGCGCCGGGATGCGCTGACGCCCCGCCCGCGGGGTCAGGGCGCCAGCGGTGGGACGCCTCCGAGCGTCGGGACGACGCGGGCGATGGTGCCGTCGGCGTTGAAGCGCAGGCGGTCGATGGTCACTTCCCGGTGGGTGCCGTCGCCGCCGGGGATGGCGAAGCGGTGGTAGGCGATGTACCAGTCGTCGGTGCCGGGCACCTGGATCATGCTGTGGTGGCCGGTGCCGAGGATGCCGAGGCTGGGGTCCTTGCCGAGGATCTCGCCCCGGTTGACCAGGCCGTCGGCCATCGGGCTGGTCGCCGTGGCGGAGCCGACACGGTAGTTCTCGCTGCGGGTGTCGTCGATCGACCAGCTCAGGTGGTAGGTGCCGGCGCGCTTGGCCATGAACAGCCCCTCCCGGAAGCCGGTCAGGCCGGTGATCCGCTTGACCTTCGTGGCGTCGTACGACGTCATGTCGGGGTTGAGCGGAACCACGTAGGCGTTGCCGTTGCCCCAGTAGAGGTAGCTGCGGCCGTCGTCGTCGGTGAAGACCGCGGGGTCGATGGCCTGACCGCCGTCGGGGTTGGCGGCGACCAGCGGTTTGCCGAGCACGTCGACGAAGGGCCCGGTGGGGGAGTCGGCGACCGCCACTCCGATCTTGGCGTCGGCGCAGAAGTACAGGTAGTACTTCCCGTTCTTCTCGATGGCCGCCGGCGCCCAGGCCCGCCCGTCGGCCCAGGACACGTCCGGGCCGAGGTCGAGGATCGTCGGGTGCTCGGTCCACTGCGCCAGGTCCGTGCTGGACCAGGTCTTGAAGGTGGTGCCGGACCAGCCGGGAAAGCCGTCGGTGGTGGCGTAGATGTAGTAGGTGTCGCCGAAGCGCACGATGTTCGGGTCGGCGTTGTAGCCGGGCAGGACCGGGCTGTTCATGGTGACCGCCTTGACGGTCCAGGTGCGGCGGCTGCCGTGCGGGCCGGTGACGGTGTACGTGACGGGCTCGGTGAAGTCCCGCTTCGCGCCGTTGCGCGGGGTGAGGCGGGCGCGGTCGCCGATCCCGAACTCGGGCGCCAGCCTGGTCACGTCGGTGCCCGGCCGGACAGGCAGGGTGACGGTGTTCGTGTCGCCGTCGATGATCGCCGGGACCTTGAGCGCGTCCAGCTCGACCGAGCCGATGGCGGTCTCGTTCCCGGGGAGGGCGAGCACCTGCCTCGCCGACAGGGCACGGTTCCACAGGGTGAAGCCGCGCATCCGGCCCTTGAAGTAGCGGTCGGAGGCGAAGAGCGAGCGGCCCAGGTGGTTGGCGGTGGTGATGCCGCCGCCGAGGTCGCCCGGTCTCGTGGTGACGCCGCTGTTGCGGGCCACCTCGACCCCGTTGTCGTAGAGGCGGGCGACGCCACCGGCGAGGGTGTAGGTGATGGTGTGCCAACCACCTCGGCCGAGGTCGCGTCCGGCGCCGGTGTTCTGCTCGGTCGAGTACGTTCCGCTCGCGATGGCGGTGCGGTACGCGTTGCCGGTGGTGAAGAGGTAGCCGTTGCCCGCGCCGTTCGTGGTGTTGCCCAGACCCCAGATGAAGTACGGCGTCGCCTGCGCGGGGTCGACCCAGACCTGGGCGGAGACACTGACGTCGGAGAGACCGGTCAACAGGTTGTCGGGCAGGTCGACGTAGCCGTCGTCGCCGTCGAAGGTGAAGGCGTCACTGCCCCGGGTGACCCCGCCGCGCAGGACGGCGTCGCGGCCGTTGCCGGAGCTGTCGGCCACCGTCGTGCCGGTACCGCCGGTGAGGCGGTAGTCGGCGATGACGCCCTGCTTCGTGGCCGGCGCGGGTGCGGGGCCCTGGCGGAGCCGGTCGAGCTCGGCCCGGGTGACGGGCAGGACGGTGCCGTGCCGGGGATGGGCCGGCAGGTCGTACCCGGTCGACATGGTGAACCGGCCGCCGTCGAGGTCGGTGGTCTCGAACGGCACGTAGCCCCGCCCGCCGAACTCGTCGATGAAGAGGTACCACTTTTCCTCGGTGTTGCTCTTGAAGATCGTCGGTCCCTCACCGCGGGAGATGCCCTCGCTGTCGTCGGTGGCCTTGCCGATGCACTCCTGGACGAAGTCCCAGCTCGGGTCGCGCAGCCGCGTCGACTTCTCCTCCAGGATGAACTTGCTGCACGGGGTGGTGGAGGTGTTGTTCCGCTCGTCCTTGGTGAAGCGGTAGTAGGTGCCGTCGTGCGCGACCACCGTCGAGTCGATCACCGAGTACCCCGGGTCGACCCATACCCTCGGCTCGCTGAAGGTGCGGAAGTCGCGGGTCGTCGCGTACATCATGCGGTTGTAGGTGTCGCCGGTGTGCGCGGTGTCCTCCGGCGCGTAGAGCTTCGAGGCCCAGAAGACGACGTACGCGCCGATCGTGTCGTCGTAGTAGGCCTCGGGCGCCCAGGTGTTCCCCGCGGTGTCGGGGGAGACGCGTACGTGCCGCTGCTGCGACCAGTTCACCAGGTCGGTCGACTCCCACACCTCGATGTACTTGCTGCCGCTGCGCTGGGCGGCGTCCCAGTCACCGTTGCCGTAGATCTTCAGGTCGGTGGCGATGAGATAGAACCGGTCGCCCTCGGGGCTGCGGATGATGAACGGGTCCCGCACCCCCTCGTCGCCCGCGCTGGAGGTGAGGACGGGTCGGCCGCCGTTGAGCTCGTCGTACTTGAGCGGGTCGTTGCCGCGGCTCGCCGCGAAGTAGATCTGCTCGCCGTCGGCCGTGCCCTCGCCGGTGAAGTAGGCGAAGGCGTACCCCTCGAGCTTCTCCTTCTTCGGCAGCGGGAGGACGGTCAGGGTGAAGTGGCGTACGGCGCTCGCCCGGCCCTTCGTCGCGCGTACGGTGAGCCGGGCCCGGGCCGCCTTCGCGCCGTGCTTCGGGCGGGTGACCTCGCCGGTCGTGGTGACCACCCGGGGGTCCTTCGTGCTCCAGCTGAGGGCGACGTCGCGCTCGCCCCTGGTGGGCAGGGTGATGTTGCCCCGGACGGCGTCCTGGTCGTGGATGACGATGGCCGCGAGGGCGTCGCCGACCTTCTCCCGGTCGCTGAGATCCTCCAGGACGGTGACGGTGAAGGCACGGGTGACGCGGTGGCCGGCGTAGGTGACCGCGGCGGTCAGCGTGACGGTGGCGTCTCCGGAGCGGGGCGCGGGGCGGGTCACCACGCCGGTGTCCGAGACCACCGCCGGGCTGCTGGAGGACCAGGTGACGGTCGAGCCGCCGACGCCCCGGGTGGGCAGGTCGAGGTTCTCGGTGACGGCGGTGGTGTCGCCCAGGTCGAGCGCGGCCGCGTCGGCGGCGGCGCGCCCCGTGGCGGTCTGCTCGCCGAGGGCGCGGGCCTCGTCGGCGGTGACCGCCCGGTCGTAGATGCGGAAGTCGCGGACCTGACCCTTGAGGTACCGGTCGGCCGCGTAGACGGAGCGGCCGAGGTAGTTGGCGGTGGTGCTGCCGCCACCGATCGCCCCGGGCGTCAGGCTGAGGCCGGCGGAGCGGGCCACCTCGACACCGTCCTCGTAGAGCAACGCGGTGCCACCGCCGAGGGTGTACGTGATGGTGCGCCAGCTGCCACGGGTGAGGTTGCGGCCGGTGGTGACCGTCTGCTCGGTCGACCAGTTGCCGCTCGCGATCGAGGCGCGGAAGGCGTTGCCGGTGGCGAAGAGGTACCCGTTGCCGACCCCGTCGGACCCGGTGTTGCCCAGCCCCCAGACGAAGTACGGCGTCGGCTGGTCGGTCGCCACGTTGACCTGCACCGACACGGTGACGCCGTCGAGACCGTTCAGGACGTCGTCGGGCAGCCGGACATGGCCGTCGACGCCGCCGAGACGCAGACCGTCGGGGCCCTGCCAGGTCGCGTCGCCGCTGACGGTGCCGTGGCGCCCGTGACCGGAGCTGTCCGGCACGGTCGTGCCGCTGCTCTGGGTGAGGTCGTAGCGCAGCACGAGACCGTCGTCGAGGGAGGCCGCCGCCCCGGCCGGGGTCGGGGTCATGACGCCGACCAGGCCGGTGACCAGCGCGGTGAGGCCGGCGAGTAGTCGGCGGCTGCGGCGACGTGGGCGACGGCGCGCCGGGCGGAGCGGGGCTGGCGGCGAGGACATTGCCGGGCTTCCTCCTGTGACTCGACGGAGATCGGGCGTCAGGACGGTGGTGCAGCCGGTCGGTGGCCGAGACGCCGCGCTCCGACGGAGGCGCTCGGCCCGCCAAGCGAGCGTTAACATGCTCGGGAATGAGCGCCAACGTACGCACATGTATCGATCACGTCAATATCGCTGCCAGTGCTGATGTCCTCGATCGACAAAGATGGCCGCAGGGATTGACAAGTCCGTATGTTTACGTTCACAAGCCGTTCGGGCGATGGGTGGGCGGCGAGGTCGACACGAAGGACGGGCCCGGGTGATTGCACGGCGTCTGAGGCCGCGCGCATCGCGCACCAGGCCCGCGTCTACATTCGGGTCCGTCGAGGAGGTGGCAATGGTCGCGGTAGGACCCGATGGCGCGTTCTCCGTGAACAGTGTGGGACTCGCTCGCGCGCCGTTCCCGTTGAGTTTCAGTGTTCGCGCAACGAAGGGCTCCTGGCTGGTCCATGCCACCGCAGCGCAGGCCGCGGAACTGGCCGATGTGCTCATGACCGTGGCGGGCGACACGATCGTGATCGTGGGCCTGGAGACCAACAGCTTTCTGGACGAGAGTTACCGTCCCTGGCGGCCGTCGCTGATCGCGGCCGAACAGGGCGTCGGCTATGAGGCTCACGACGTCGGCGTACTGGCGTCCGGTGTCGTCGGTCTCAGCGACGAGGCTCTGGTGATCCGCCGGGACGACCTGCCCAGATTTCTGGCCGGTTGGTATCCGTACGAGCTGACGATGATCGACGTGCCGGGTGCGCCGACCGCGGGGCGCCTTGACGAGATCATTCTCGCGGTAGGAACGGCCGGGCATGATGAGCCGATCCTGCTCTCCCTTACCGGCTCCCGCCTCTTCTTCTCCGGTCACGACGACTGCTATGTCGCGGTCGAGTCGACGGACCCGTCGCTGCCCGCGGCGATCATGAGCCGTCTCCTGGCCCTGCTGGTCGGCTCGGCGCTGGTCGACGACTCCGTCGTCGACGTGCCGGATCCCGACGTCGAGGCGCTGGAGAGCCTCATCGAAGAGAGCCGGCACTGGGTCGGCGTACTCGGTGTCACGACGCGCGACGCGGTGACCGTCGATCTTCACGCGGTGCCCGAACCGTGGCGGCTCGGTGAGCCGCCGGTCCCGGCGCGCGTCGACCGCCGCGCGGTCTACGACATCACAACCGGCGGGTGGCGGCTGCAGGACCCGGTCGCTCCCGCGTCAGCCCGTCCGGCTCATCCGAGCCGGGACACCTGGTAGTGGCTGATGAGCCAGCGCTCGCCGACCCGCCGCACGATCACGCTGAGGTTGACGGTCACCACCGGCCGATCGGTGAAGGCGAAGTCGACGCTCAGGTAGCCGAGGACGAGATCGTCGGCGAGGCGACGGGTCTCCTTGATGTCGTACGCGGCGGTCATCCCGACCGGCTGCGAGTCGTAGTACTCGGCGACGGCGGCGGGGCCGACGCCGTACGGGTGCAGGCCCTGGAAGATCGCGTCGTCGGTGAAGTACGACGCGACGCGCTCCGGTTCGTGAGCGTCGACGGCGGACCGCCACTGGTCGAGGACGCTACGAAGGATCTCGGTCTCCGTATTGGTCATGATGGTCTCCTCTGCTGTTGGGCGCGGCGGGCAGCGCCGAGAGCCGCTGCCCGCCACGGCTTTTGAACTGTCTCAGTGCCCGGCGCTCTGGCCGCCGTCGACGTGCAGGATCTCGCCGGTGACGAACCCGGCGTTCTCGAGGTAGGTCACGGCCTCGACGATGTCGTTGATCTCGCCCAGTCGGCCGACCGGGTTCAGGCCGGCGAGGAACTCGTGGAGCTCGGCGGAGTGCATCGGGGTGCGGATGGTGCCCGGCGAGACCGCGTTGACCCGGACGCCGCGAGTGGCGTACTCGATCGCCAGCGATTTGGTGACCGCGTTGAGGCCGCCCTTGGTCAGTGACGCCAGCGCCGACGGCAGGCTGGAGTTGGCGTGGTCGACCACGCTGGCCGTGATGTTGACGACGTGCCCGCCGCCGCCCTGGGCGATCATCGCGGCGATGGCCCGCTGCGACACCTCGAAGAACCCGCGCAGGTTGATCCCGGTCACCAGGTCGTAGTCCTCGGCGGTGTAGTCGGTGAACGGCTTGGCCACGAAGACGCCGGCGTTGTTGACCAATGTGTCGACGCGCCCGAACGTGCGGATTGCCTGATCGATGACGTGGGCGCCGACGGTCGGGTCGGCGATGTCACCGGCGACCGCCAGCACCAGGGGGTCATCGGACGGCGCGATCGAACGCGAGTTCGCGACGACGGCGTAGCCGAGCTTGCGGTAGGCGGTTACGAGCGCCGCGCCGATGCCCTGGGACGCCCCAGTGATCACGGCGACTTTCTGCGTACTCATCGGTTTCTCTCTTCTGGCTGGTTGAGGACGTGCCTCACCCGCACCGCGCTGGGCGGTGCCGGTCGGAATGCATGTGGGGTCGGGTGGTGATCGTTCCGCTGTACAGACACTCCACGGGCCGGTCGTATTCCCGCGGCCCCCAAATTTCCTTGGACTGTTCGGTCCGGTTTCTGAGTCCGGAGGCGGCCGGAAAGCGGCGATGACCCTGCCGTGTGACCTGGGCAAGGCGGTCGAAACAGTAGCACCCGGTTGATCCAAGAATGGACTCGATGGACCAGTTGGAGCGCGGCCGGGTTCGGGGCATCCGGTGGGGTGCGCCCGCGCGGCGAATTGCCCGACTTGCCCGCTGATGCCGATTTACAGCTGCTCGAACAGGCCGACGGGCTGCGCGCGTCGCGCCACCGGCGCTCCGTAAACGAACCGGTCCGGCTCGGTCACGTCAAGGGCTCCTCCGCCGTCCGGGCGAGGGACGCTCCGGTGCCGGTGGACACGGGCGCATCAGCGGGCCGGTCGACCCGGGTCGCTCGGGTGCGGCGACAACGGCGTGACCGTGTCCTGTCGCCACGCGCGCAACGGCATCGACGCCAGTAGGAACTCCAGCTGATCCGCGTCGTCGGCGTCGAAGAGTCCCCACGTCCGCCACTCGCCGGGGGCCAACGGCGGTCGCCACAGCCGTAGCAGATTCCCCTGCGCCACCAGCTCGGCCGTGCGTGTGGCCTCCCGTGCGCGCATGGCGGCGACCTCGTCGTCCGTCGTCCCCTCCGGCACCGAAGTCACCATGTCGACCAGGAACTCCACCGCTCTCCTCCGTCCGTCGGCGGGAACCGCACCCCCGGCCGTCACCAGGCGGTGGCGCCGCCCTCGGCCGGGAAGTTGGACCCGGTGAGGTACGACGCCCGGTCGGAGGCGAGGAACGCCGCCAGTTCGACGATCTCCTCGGGCTGGGCGAAGCGCTTGAGGAGCGTCTTGCGGGTGATCGCCTCGCGGGCCGCCTGGTTGTCGCCGAGGTCGCGGTCACTGGCCGGCGTCAGGACGGGGCCGGGGCTGATCGTCACGGCCCGGATCCCGACGGGCGCGCCCTCCAGGGCGAGCTGCCGCGTCATGCCGATGACGCCCGCGTTCGCCGCGCAGTGCGCGATCATCGGAGGGAACTCGCCGGCGATCATGCCGGCCTCGGAGGCCACGTTGATGATGACGCCACCACCGCGCCGGACCAGGTGCGGCCACGCGAACTTCGACACGAAGAAGGGGATGTCGAGTTCCCCGGCGATCGTCGCCCGCCAGTCCTCCACCGAGAAGTCGGGCATCGGGCCGAAGCGCTGCGAGGCCGCGTTGTTGTAGACCACGTCGAACCCGCCGTAGGCGACCGCCGCCTGCTCGACGAAGTCCCGAGCCTGCTCCGGATCGGTGAGGTCGATCGGCGCGATGCCGGTCATCTCACCGCCGGCGCTCCGGACGAGTTCGACCGTCTCGTCGTTGCCGGCCGGGTAGAGGTCGCACCCGACCACGGTCGCGCCCTCCCGGGTGAAGACCAGCGCGGCGGTGCGGCCCATCCCGCCGCCGGTGCCGGTGATGAGCACTACCTTCCCGTCGAGGGTTCCCATCGCGCTCCTCGTGCTTCGCGGTCGGGGCGGCTCGGTCGGGCGATCATCTTGAGACGCCGTCGGTGCGGAATCCGGCACCGCAGCGCGCGCCGAACCATCCACTCCTCGGCTGCGAAGGCTCCCGACCACGCCTGACCGCCCGCTATTTCGCACGGTACGTGGCGCTGGAGCGCAGCGGCCCCGGAACCAACGGAAGCCGTTGCGCTGGTCCTTGCTCGACCGGTGGGTCAGGCCCGGCTCGGGAGTCGTTGCGCCACGAACGTGAATCCGCTCAGCACGATGAGGACGATGGCGTAGCAGGCCGCCGTGGTGCGCAACCCGACAGCGGTGGAGGCGAGCCCGGCGATGACGGCAGGGACGCTGAAGGCCAGGTACGCGACCGTGTACGCCACCGCGAAGAGTTCGCCGCGTTCGGCCGGGCCGCCGAGGCGTACCACCGCGCCGAAGCTTCCGAGCACGGCGGCGCCGAACCCGACACCGCCCACGACGGTGCCGACGACCGCGAGCGTCACCGTGCCGCCGAGCACACCGGCGAGGGTGATCGCGGAGCCGAGCGCGAGCAGGAGCGCGCCGGCGTCCAGGACTCTGCGGCCGCTCTGTCGGTTGCGCAGCACGAACGCGGTCAGGGCGGAGCTGCCGCAGAGAACCGTGATGACGAGGCCGCCGATCAGATGGTTGGTGAGCCCGAAGACACCGGCCGCGACCGAGGGGCCGAGCGACAGGTACAGGCCACCGAGAGCCCAGGTAGCGACGAGGATCGGCACGAGCGGGTAGAAGGCTGCGCGTAGCCGCGCCGGGACGCCGAGCCGCGGCACGAGCGAGGCCACTCCGCCCGGTCGCCGCGCGGACGTCTCGGGCATCACCGCCACGGCCGCCACGGCCAGCAGCATTCCGGCGAGGAACAGGAGGTAGACGAGGTGGGTCGGGGCCGGGCCGTACTGCACGAGGACGCCGCAGCCGAGTGCTCCGAGCGCGAGCCCACCGGTCGGGGCGATCCCGTTGACCAGTCCGGCGCGGCCCGGCGCGTGGGGCGGGTTGAGGTCGACGAGGGTGGCGCTGAGCGTGGTGATCGCCGCACCGGTCGCGATGCCTTGCAGGGTCCGGGCGACGAAGAGCATCCAGACGTCGCCGGCGATCGCGAACAGGAGGAGCGAGAGCGCCTCCAGGCCGATCGCGGCGGCGAGGACCGGACGGCGCCCGACGTGATCGGAGAGCGCGCCGACCACGAGCAGTGACCCGATCAGCCCGACCACGTACACCGCGAAGACGGCGGTGAGCGTGGCCGCGGAGAAGTGCCACTGCTGCTGGTAGACGACGTAGAGGGGGGAGGGGGCGCTGGATGCGGCCGGGAAGAGCACGGCGATCACGGCGATCACGGCGAAGCTGACCGGTTGGGACAAGCGGCGTGGCGTGGACCGGACGGCGAGTGGCTGGGACAAGATGCACTCCCTAAACGCAGTGATTGTTGCGTTAGGGATGCTAGCGCTAACGCAGTTATCGCTGCAATAATGGGTTCGTGTCGAAGCCCAGCACGAACGCGAGGCCCGGCGGCCGGTCCGCGCGGGTGCGTGCCGCCGTGCATCGCGCGGTCACGGAACTCCTCGCCGAGGCGCCGGCCGAGGCGCTGACGCTGCCGGTGATAGCGGATCGTGCGGGCGTGCACCCGACGACGCTCTACCGCCGTTGGGGATCCACCGCCGACCTGCTGGCCGACGTGGCGACCAGCCGCTTCAGCGGCGACCTCGTGGTCCCCGACACCGGTTCCCTACGCGACGACCTCAAACGCTGGACCACGGACGTCGCCACCGACCTCACCGACCCGGACGGGCTGGCGCTCATGCGGGCCGCGGTCGGATCCGGGGCCGGTGCCAGCCGCGCCTGCATGGCCGACCGGCACGCCCAGCTCGCCGCGATCCTCGACCGGGAACGCGCCCGCGGCGGCACGGCGCCGGAGGTGGAGTGGGCCGCGGACGCGCTGCTCGGGCCGCTGATGTATCGCGCGGTGTTCACCAACAACTCTCTCGAACCCGGCTGGGTCGACGACCTGGTCGAGTCGTTCCTGGCCTGACGGCAGCCGGCCGTCGTCAGCGGTGGGCCTCGCCGAGGACGCGGGCGATCCGGGTGTGCTCGTCGTGCCACAGCGTGGTGGCGATCCGTACGTGCGACCCCCCGTCGCCGTGCACGGTGAACGGCGCGCCGGAGGCGATGCCGATGCCGTCGGCGGCCAGTGACCGGATCGCGGTCGCGGCGTCGCCGACGGGAACCCAGACCGAGAGTCCGGCGATGCCGGTGGGGGTCAGCCCCTGCTCGCGGAGGGCCTCGACCATCAGCTGCCGGCGTTGCCGGTAGGTGACCCGGGCCCGGTGGATCGTCTCCCGGGTCTGCGGGTCGGTGAGCATCTGCGCCAGGGCGCGCTGGGTCAGCACGGAGGGCCAGCCGCCGGTGGCCATCTGCCGGGCGCGCACCCGCGAGACGACCCGCCGGATCCCGGCCAGCGCCCCGACCCGCAGGTGCGGCCCGTGCGACTTGTTCCAGCTGCGGACGAGCAGCGTCTTCCCCGGCAGGAACTCGCCGAACGACACGTCGGGAGTCGGGGCGAGCTCGTGGGCGCCGTCCTGCTCCAGGATGACGATGTCGCGGTCGGCGAGCATCGGCATCAGCGTGCGGGCCCGCCGGCGGGAGAGCGCGTGCCCGTACGGGCTGGCCATGCGGGTCTGCAGGAGCAGCATGCCGGGACGGGTGGCCAGGGCCGCCTCCATCGACTCCGGCAACGGGCCCTCGTCGTCGCAGCGCACCGGCACCGCCTGGGCCCGGTGGTCCTCGACGATGTCGAGCAGCGAGGCGGCGGCGACCTCCTCGACGATGACCCGGTCGTGCGGGTGCAGCACCACGCCCGCCACCCGGTGCAGGGCGTCGTGGGCGCCGCTGGTCACGGTGAAGTCCTCGGCCTCGAAGGGCCAGGTGGCGCGCAGCACCGTCGCCAGCTGCCCGTCCACCGTGTCCTCCGGGTACGTCCGCCAGTGCGTCCCGGCCACAGCCACGGCCATCGGACCGGCCAGGTCGGGCAGCAGGGCCGGATCGGGATACGCCGTGGAGAGGTCCAGCCGCACCGGCGGCGGGGGCGGCAGGCTGGCGAACCGGCGGCCGGCCAGCGCCCCGGGCCCGCGTACGAAGCTGCCGCGCCGGCGGTCGCAGTGGATCAGGCCGCGCTGGCGCAGCCGGGCCCAGGCGGAGGCGATCGTGGTGGGGCCGACGTGCAGGGCGGCGGCCAGCGCGCGCACGGTGGGCAGGCGCAGACCCTGAGCGAGTTGACCGGAGTGAATGAGGTCACCGAGGTGGTCGGCGATTCCGCGCGCCGACCGGTCGGTGAACATCAATGCGAGTGCGCTGGCGTGCAGGCGTTCCGGTCGTCGTGCGACCGCCGCGTCCGCGACCGGATCGAGCGTGTCGGTCAACCGTGGTTTCGACAGCTCGGCGATCATGGTTTTTGATACCGCGTGAGCCGAAGCCGCGGCAACCATGTTGAGCCATTCTTGAGCTTTCCCGGCCGCGGAAACGCGAACAAACGCGAACAGCGGAGCCACTGTGGAGACCGGTGCGTGCGGTTACGGTTCAGCCACAGTCGATCGACGAGGACTGATGTCGAGCCGGAAGGTCTGCCGATGCTCAAGACCCGTCCACCCCTGCTCTACGGCGCCTGCGTGGCCCTGCTGGCGCTGGTCGGAGCCACCGCCACCGCACCGGTCGCGAGCGCCGCTCCCGACCTCGCCCGCGCCGCGGCGGTCGCCGGGGCAGCGAACATCCCCACCCCCGAGCAGCACTTCGGCTTCAAGATGGGCGCGGAGGGAAAACTCGCCTCATATCCCGACGTGCTCACGTACATGAAACTGATCGCCGAACGGTCCGACCGCGTCGACTACAAGACCATCGGTCCGACGACGATGGGCAACGAATACGGGACCGTCATCATCAGTTCGCCGAAGAATCTGCGCCGCCTGGATCGGCTGGTCGAAATCAACCAGAAACTCGCTGATCCGCGCAGCACCAGCCCGGAGGAGGCCCGCCGGCTGGCCTCGGAGGGGGTGCCCTTCTACCACCTGGAAGCGACCATCCACTCCAGCGAGGTCGGCAACGGGCAGGCGATCAACGACATCGTCCACCGCCTCGCCACCGAGGACTCGGACTTCACCCGGAACATCCTGAACAACTCGGTCGTGGTCCTGGTGCCGTCGCAGAACCCCGACGGGCAGCACCTCATCATCGACCACTTCAACCGGACCGCCGGCACCGACTACCGGCGGACCTTCCCGGACCTGTACCACAAGTACACCGGCCACGACGACAACCGGGACTGGACGATGTTCACCCAGGTCGAGGCGCGGTACCGGCTCGAACTGGAGAAGAAGTACCGCCCGGCGATCGTGCACATCATGCACCAGAAGGGCAACTCGGGCAGCCGCATCTTCGTCCCGCCCTACGGCGGCATCACCAGCGAGAACGTGCCGGCGAACATGAGCTCCTCGGTCTCCGCGATCGGCCAGCACGCCGCCCGGGCGCTCGCCGCCGCCGGCAAGACCGGAGTGGGCAGCCTCGACTACCACATCTTCTGGACCCTGGAGCAGCCCGTCGGGTACTTCCCGTTCACCGGCTCCGGCGTCTACCTGACCGAGATCGCCTCGGTGACCGACTACGCGTACCCGCAGAAGTCGCAGGACGGCCGTCCGCTCGGCCCGCAGCAGGCCCGGATGAACCTCATCGAGCCGTACCGCTCGGACACCTGGACCCTGGCCGACATCGTCGACTACGCGAAGATCGCCACCTACGCCGGCATGGAGTACACCGCGAGCAACGGCGAGAAGCTGCTCTACGACAACCTGTACGCCGTGCCGCACGAGTACCTGACCAAGGGCGTGCCGTCCGGGACCTTCGCGTTCGTGGTGGACGCCAAGCAGCGTGACCCGTACGCGACCTTCGAGATGCTCCAGCGTCTGGAGTGGACGGAGGTGGAGATCGAGCGTGCGAAGTCGGCGTTCGTCGCCGACGGGAAGCGCTACGACGCCGGCTCGTACGTCGTCAAGATGCACCAGCCGCGCGGCAACTGGGCACATCAGGTCCTCGGCACCGACCAGTACCCGGAGGTCCGTGACTGCGGCGAATGCCCGGTGCTGCTGCCGTACGCCGAGGCGACGACCAGCCTGCCGCTGCAGCTCGGTGTGGACGTCGCCGAGGTCCGCGCCCCGTTCGAGGCGCAGCTGGAGCGGGTGACCTCGGTCCAGCCGCCGCAGGTGACCATGCCGCCCGCCCCTCGGGCCAAGGGCGCCTACCTGGTCCGCCCCGAGTCGTACGGGACGATCCAGATCGTCTCGGCGCTGCAGGACGCCAACATCCCGACCTTCCGCGGCGCCAAGGGCTTCACCGCGAAGGGCGTCGCCTACCCCGCCGGCACCTACATCGTGCCGGCCACCCCGCAGGCGCGGAACACGCTGGCGACCGCGTCGGCCAAGGTCGGCCTCCAGGTCGCCGCCGTGGACCAGACCCCCAAGGTCGCCGGGGTGCAGCTCAAGCCGAAGACCCGGGTCGGTCTGCTGCGCGGGGTCGGCAACATGCCCGGCGGCTGGGACATGTGGCAGTTCGACCAGTACGGCATCAACTACGACGTGGTCTCCGCCCAGGACTTCCAGCGGAAATCGCTCAACGAGCTGTACGACACCATCGTCGTGTCGTCCGGGGTCTCCCGCGACGACATCGTCGAGGGCCTCGACCCGGCGCAGTACGACGAGGCGTACTCCTGGGCCTACGGGGTGGGCGAGAAGGGCTGGCGCAAGCTCCAGCAGTTCGTCCGCAACGGCGGCACACTGCTGGCGATCGGCGACTCGGTGCAGACCGCCCAGCAGCTGCTCGACCTGCCGATGAAGCCGGCGCTGCCCACCAGCGACGACGAGTTCGTCACCGGTGGCAGCCTGCTCAACCAGGAGTTCGACCCGAACGACCCGGTGGCCTGGGGCATGCCCGAGTCCTGGCCGGTCTGGCTCTACGACACTCAGGCGTGGGAGCTCACCGGCGACTCCGGCAAGGTGGTGTCGAACTACCCCGCCGAGGGTGAGGTCCTGGCCAGCGGCTACCTGCGTGGCGCCGAGCACATCCGGGGCGCCACCAACGTCGCCTCCTTCGACGTCGGCAAGGGCCAGGTCGTCACGTACGGCAGCGAGATCACCTTCCGGACGCTGCCCCGTTCGCAGTACAACCTGCTCTACAACGCGATCTACCACGGCCCGGCGGCCGAGGTGGACGCGACCGGGGTCCAGCAGCTGCGGCCGCAGTTCGGCCTCGACGGCGCACCCGTCAAGCGCTGACCCGCCGGACCCCCACCCGCTCCGGGTGGTCACCCTGCACGGTGACCACCCGGAGCGGCACCGCGTTCACGCCGCGCCCGACGGCGCGGGGAGGATGTTGTGGTTGATGCGGAACATGTTGCCCGGGTCGACGGCGGACTTGACCTCCGCGAGCCGGCGGTACGTCTGCGGATCGTAGGCCCGCGCCACCGCCCCGGCCGTCGTGTCGTAGCCGGTCAGGAAGTTGGCCTGCCTGCCGCCGGTCGTCCAGGGGGCCACCGCGTCGGCGATCTCGGCCAGCGGCGCACGGAACTCCTCCGCCCGGCCCGGAGCGTCGAACATCGCGCCGGAGAGCTGGAAACCGGCGTCCCGGTTGCCGACGGCGTTCGGCACGCGGGGTGCGCGGGCGAGCGCACCGCCGAGCTGGCGGATCTCGATCACCCCGGCCGGGGTGTCGACGCCGGGGCCGGCGGCGGCGATCAGCGCCTCGGCGGCCGCCGCGGGGAACTCGCGGAGCAGGGTCGACATCTCGTACGTCGGCGTCGGCTCGACCGGGTCGGAGTGGATCCCGGCGATCGCCGTGTACGGAATCTCGGCCACCGTGTCGAGCAGCGCCGGCGCGGTGGCGCGCAGCTCGGCGATGAGCCGTTCGCCGTCGTCGGCCGATCCCAGGTAGGCGATCCGCACGTGCACGCTGAACCGGTCGCGCAGCGGCTCCGGCACGGACGGTGCCGACCGCAACCGCAGGAACGCGAGCGAGACGGAGAGCTCCGCCGGCGGGGCCGCCGCGATCCGCCGAAAGGCGTCGACCACCTGCTCGACGTGCTCTCCGGCGAAGTAGAGCCCACCGCCGTACAGCCGCGTCACCGGCACCAGGCCGATGGTGAGCGAGGTGACCACCCCGAAGTTGCCCATGCCGCCCCGGATCGCCCAGAACAGGTCCGGGTCGTGCTCCGCGTCGATCTGTCGGAGCGCGCCGTCCGCGCAGACGATCTCCGCCGCGCTGACATGATCGGCGGCGAAGCCGTGCAGGCGGCCGAGGGTCGGGCTGATCCCGCCGCCGAGGGCGTAGCCGACCACGCCGACGTTGGGTGACGAGCCGGCCAGCGGTACGAGGCCCACCCCGGTGCCCGCCTCGATCAACTGCTGGGCCGGAACGGCCGCGCCGATCGTCCCCGTACCCGAGCGCGCGTCGATGCTGACGCCGTTGATCCGGCGCAGGTTGACGAGGAGCGCGCCGTCCGCGGGGACGACCGCGCCGTGGCCGGTGGCGACCAGGGCGACCGGCAGCGCGTTCGCGGCGGCGAAGCGGACGGCGGCCTGCACGTCGGCGGCGGAGGTGGCGCCGACCGCGAGGGCCGGGCGTTGGACCAGGGCCGTGTTCCAGGCGGCGGTCTCCGCGGCGTACCCCTCGTCGCCGGGGGCCAGCACCGGGCCGGCGACCGCCGCGGTGAGCCGGGCCAGGTCGTTCTGGTTGATCACGTACGTCATCCGTGGCCTTCCTGCCCTCGTCCCCGGCGTGCAGCTCTTCGTCGTCGAGGGGCGCGGGAGCAGCCGTCGATCCGGCCGCCCACGCGGGTGATCCCCGCGCGCGCCCACCCGATCTGATCGTCGCGGGGTGGCGGGTCGTGCGGGCCGGGTTCGCAGAACCGGCGAAGATCATCGAGCTGCGCCGTGGCCACCCGCTTCGACGAGCCGGCCGTCCACCACCAGTCGACCGGCGACCGGGCGGGCCTTCGTAACGGGCCCTAGTCGCTCGCCAGGTCGCGGCCGATGGTGAGGCTCGCGACGACCAACGCCGCGACGGCCCACAGCACGGCGATCAGGAGCCCTCGCGTGTCACCTGACCCGGCACCGAGGAGGGAGGTGAACGGCAGGGGCAGCTTCAACTTGCCGATCAGCCCTTCGACGAGGACGAACCAACCGGCGCACCCGAGAAGGAGCCAGGTCGACCGCCGCACGATGGACGCGCAGGCGGCAGCGAGGATCGCGATCACCGGCACGGCGGTCAGCAGGTGGCCGTACCGCTCGGTGTCGCCCTTGAACAGCACGGTGAGGCCGCTGGCCCCCACGAAACCGGTGGCCACGACCATCGCCGCCACCACCTGGCCGCTGAGCACCACCAACCGTCTGGGCTGCGACAGGTAGAGCAGGACGGCGGTCCGGTGCTGATGGTGCTGCGCCACGATCATCGCGGCGAAGCCGAAGGCGCCCATGCCGGTCAGTAGCCGCCAGGCGTCGATGTTCACCGCGCCGAGGAGCAGGCCGAGCAGGGTGAAGATGACCAGCGAGATCCAGCTCGACCGGATCGTCGCCGCGCGGTAGAGGTCGCTGCGAATGACGGAGATCATCGGCTGCCCGCCAGGTCGAGGAAGATCTCCTCCAGGTTGGGGGGATCGACGGTCAGTTCGTGCAGCGGCACCCGGGCGTGGAAGGCGATCTCACCGACGTGCTCCGACGTCAGGCCCACCACCTCCAGGGCGTCGCCGTTCCTGGTGACCCGCCCACCGGCGCTCTCCAACACCTGCCACAGCCGGCGCTGATCGCGGCTACGGATCCGCAGGCGCGAGGCCGTGGCGCCGTACAGGCTGGCGAGCGGTGCCTCGCACGTCACCTGCCCCTTCACGATGACCACCACGTCGTCGATGAGGTGGGCGAGTTCGGCGAGCAGGTGACTGGAGAGCAACACCGTCCCACCGAGGCGGGCGTGCTCGCGCAGCAGTCCGCGCATCCACGCCACACCCTCGGGATCGAGACCGTTCGCCGGCTCGTCGAGCACGAGAACAGGCGGGTCGCACAGGAGTGCCGTGGCCACCGCGAGCCGCTGCCGCATGCCCAGGGAGTACTGGCCGGTGCGCTGGTCGGCGGCGTGCGTGAGGTCGACGTGATCGAGCAGGACGTCCACCCGCGATCTGCTCGCACCTACCATGATCGCTTGGGACACCAGATGTGCTCGGCCGGACTGGCCGGGGTGGCAGATGCCCTGCTCGAGAACCGCGCCGACCTCGCGGGTCGGATGCGACAGGTCGCGGAAGCGTCGGCGGTTGATGAGCGCCTGACCGGCCGTCGGCCGGGTCAGCCCGAGGAGCATTCGGAGAGTCGTCGTCTTCCCGGATCCGTTGAGTCCGAGGAATCCGGTGACCCGGCCCGGTCGTGCCTCGAAGCTGACCCCGTTCACCGCCCGTACGCGGCCGTAGACCTTCGTCAATCCAAGAGCCTGAATCATGTAGGTCGACACACTTTCGCGAGCTGTCATCTCCTGCACTCGGACATCGAGGATGCTCTCACGAAACCGATGGGTGTCAGCGTCGTCGAGCCGCGCATCGCCCCGCTTCGTGCCGGGCCGCGCATGCTTACCGAGGTGTCCGACCAGCTCCGGAGCGCGAACGTGCCGCCGTGCCCGCGAAGCGCCCGTGTAGGCTCCGATCACGTGCCCCGTACCACCGACAGCCCGGCGCTACGCGGCCGCAGACGAGAGACCGACCTGCTCAACGGCCTGCTCCGGGAGGTCCGCGCCGGAAACAGCCGGGTGCTGGTGCTGCGCGGCGAGTCGGGCGCCGGCAAGACGGCACTGCTGGACTACCTGACCGAGCATGCCCGGACCAACCGCCTGACCCGGGTCGGCGGGGTCGAGCCGGAGTCCGAGATCGCCTACTCCGCGCTGCAGCATCTCTGCGCGCCGCTGCTGGACCACCTCGACCGACTCCCCGAGCCGCAGCGCGCCGCCCTCTCCGTCGCCTTCGGGCGCAGCGTCGGCGAACCCCCGGAGGGGCTGCTCGTCGGGCTCGCCGTGCTCGGGCTCCTCGCGGAGGCGGCCTCGGAGCAGCCGCTGGTCTGCATCGTCGACGACGTGCAGTGGCTGGACCGGATGTCCGAGGTCATCCTCACCTTCGTCGCCCGCCGCCTGGACGCCGAGTCGGTCGCGCTGGTCTTCGCCGTCCGCAGCCCCGGCGACGAGCAGATCCTCGGTGGGCTGCCGGAGCTGCGTGTCGAAGGGCTGCCCGCCCCGGACGCGCGGGCACTGCTGGACTCGGTGCTACCGGGACCTGTCGACGACCACGTACGCGACCGCATCGTCGCCGAGACCCGCGGCAACCCGCTGGCGCTGCTCGAACTGCCGCGCGGCCTCAACCCGGCGGAGCTGGCCTTCGGCTTCGGTGCCCAGAGCGCGACCCCGCTGGCCGGTCGGGTGGAGGAGGGGTTCCAGCGACGGATCGCCGCGCTGCCGGCGCAGACCCGCCGGCTGCTGCTCACCGCCGCCGTCGAGCCGGTCGGCGACGTCCCCCTGCTGTGGCGTGCGCTCGACCGGCTGGGCCTCCGGCCGGACGCCGCCGCGCCGGCCGAGGCGGCCGGCCTGGTCGAGTTCGGCGCCCGGGTCCGCTTCCGCCACCCACTGGTCCGCTCGGCGAGCTGGCGGTCGGCCGACGCCGCCGAGCTGCGCGACGTGCACCGCGCCCTGGCCGAGGCGACCGACCCGCGGCGGGACCCCGACCGCCGCGCCTGGCACCGCGCGCACGCCGCCGTCGGCCCGGACGAGGAGGTCGCCGGTGAGCTGGAGCGCTCCGCCGACCGGGCACTCGCCCGAGGTGGCCGAGCCGCGGCGGCGGCCTTCCTCGAACGGGCGGCCGAACTCACCCCGGACCCGACCCCGCGCGCCGCGCGTACCCTCGCCGCGGCGCAGGCCCAGCTCCAGGCGGGCGCCCCGGCCGAAGCGGCGGAGTTGCTGGCCGCCGCGGAACTCGGCCCGCTCGACGAGCTGCAGCACGCCGAGGTCGCCCGGCTGCGCGCCCAGGTCGCGTTCACCCTCAACCCGGGGCGGGCCGCCGGACCGGCGCTGCTCTCCGCCGCCCGCCGCCTCGCCGACCTCGACGTTCACGCCGCCCGCGCCGCCTACCTCAGCGCGGTGGGCGCCGCCGTGCACGCCGGCCGGACCGGCGGCGACGACCTGCGCCGAGCCGCCCAGGCGGCCCGTGGCGTCCTGGCCGGCGACGACGCGACGGGTCTGCTGCTGACCGGGCTCACCACCTTCAGCCTCGACGGGTACGCGACCGCCGTACCGGGGTTGCGCCGAGCGCTCGACGCGCTGACCGCGGACGAGGACCTGTCCCTGCTGTGGCTGGCCGCGCCGGTGGCGCACGAGGTGTGGGAGGACGAGGCCTGGTACCGGCTCACGGAACAGGCGGTCCGCTTCGCCCGCGCCACCGGTTCGCTGTCCCTGCTGCCGACGGCGCTGGTCTTCCGCGCCGGTGCCCTGGTCTTCGCGGGCCGCTTCGCCGACGCGTCGGATCTGATCGAGGAGTCCCGCGCGCTCGAGCAGGCCACCGGGCTGGCCATGCACCCGTCCGCCGCGCTCACCCTGGCGGCACACCGCGGCCGGGAACGTCCCGCGATCGAACTGATCGACGCCACCGTCCGCGAGGCCGAGGCGCGTGGGCAGGGCCGGCTGATCGGCCTGGCCGGCTACGCCAAGGCGGTGCTCTTCAACGGCCTCGGCCAGTATCCGGCCGCGCTGGCGGCCGCCCGGTCGGCGGTCGAACACCCGGACCTCGGCGTCTTCAGCTGGACGCTCGGCGAGCTGGTCGAGGCCGCCACCCGCGCCGGGGAGACCGGGGTGGCCGCCGAGGCCCGCGACCGTCTCGCCGAGCGCACCGGCCCCGCCGGTACGGCCTGGGCGCGGGGCGCACAGGCCCTCGCCGACGCGCTCACGGCGGCCCCTCAGCACGCCGAGGCGCACTACCGGGTGGCGATCGAGCGGCTCACCGGCACCCGGCTCGGGCTGCAGTCGGCCCGGGCCCGCCTGCTCTACGGCGAGTGGCTGCGCCGGGAGAACCGGCGCGGCGACGCCCGGACGCAGCTCCGCGACGCGTACGAGACGTTCGCCACGGCAGGGGCGGAGGGCTTCGCCGAGCGGGCCGGCCGGGAACTCGGCGCCACCGGGGAGACGGTCCGCAGGCGGGCCGCCGACGTGCCCGTCGAGCTGACCCCGCAGGAGTCGCAGATCGCGCGCCTGGCCGTGGCGGGACGGACCAACCCGGAGATCGGCGCGGTGCTCTTCCTCAGCCCGCGTACCGTCGAGTGGCATCTGCGCAAGGTCTTCACCAAGCTCGGCATCACCTCCCGCCGGGAGCTGGCCGCGGCGCTGCGGGAGCGGTGACCCGGGGTCGCCCCAGGGTGTCTCCCTGGGGCGAGCGCACCCGGCGGCGCGCGAGGGTGGGTGCCGGATGCCGGAGGGCATCCGGATTCGCGCAGGAGGACATGATGGTGGACTACCAACTTGAGCTGATCGTGTTGCCGGTGGCGGACGTCGATCGGGCCAAGGAGTTCTACACCCGGCTCGGCTTCCGTGAGGACCTCGACTACGTCGGCGGCGAGGGCTTCCGGGTGGTGCACTTCACCCCGCCGGGCTCGCACTGCTCGATCGTGATCGGCGAGGGCATCGGCACCGCCGCGCCGGGTTCGACGGAGAACGTGCACCTGATCGTCAGCGACATCGAGGAGGCCCGCGCCGACCTGCTCGGGCGGGGTGTCGAGGTCAGCGAGATCTTCCACGACGCGGACGGGGTCTTCCACCACGCCGGTACCGAGAAGCGCGTGCCCGGCCTCTACCCCGGCCGGCGCTCGTACGGCTCGTTCGCCTCGTTCACCGACCCGGACGGCAACCAGTTCATGCTCCAGGAGATCACCGAACGCCTGCCCGGCCGCTGAGCCGCCGCCCCGCACTGCCGGCGTCCGCCTACCGCTCTTCGCGGTCGGCGGACGCCGTCTGTCGTTTCCGCCGGTTTCCCGGAGAGCGCCCCGGGACGATCCCACCCCGGTGCTGGTCTTTTCCGCGCCGTCACGACGGCGGTGGCCCCGGGGTTCTCCCCAGGGCCACCGCGTGTGGTTGCTACTCCGGTCAGGCGGGGGTGCAGCGGTAGCTGGCGGCCGAGTCCGGGTCGCCGTGGCCGAGGTAGCGGGTCACCTGCGGGTAGCGGCACACGTTCCGGGTGACCGTCTCGCCGTCCGCGCCGGTGGTCGCGGCGGCGAGGGTGGCCGGAGCCTCACCCTTCTCCACCCAGTCGACCAGCGCGCCCAGGTCGTCGACCGGGTAGGCGCCCGGCCCGCCACCGCAGTGGTTCACGCCGGGCAGGAGGAAGAGCCGGTAGAAGTCGTCGACCTTCCGGTCACCGCCCAGGAGGCGGTTGACCCGCTCCCGGTAGTCGACGGTGCCCTGCGTCGGGATGAGCTCGTCGGTCTGACCGTGCCAGCTCAGCAGCTTGCCGCCCGCCTTCGCGAATGCCCGCAGGTTCGCCTCGTCGGTGCCGATCACGTCGTTGAACTGTCGCTGTGACGCGCGGAAGAGCTGCGCGAACGACCGGTAGGTGAGCTTCGTGGTGTCGAAGGACGGGTCCTGCGTCACGAAGTACTGCGCCCAGAGGTCGGCGACCTTGAAGGGTCCGCCGTAGGCGGCGAGGGCGGCCAGGCTCGCGCCCTTGTTCGGCCCGTACCAGAGCTTCTTCCCACTGGGGGAGACCGGCCCGGCCCAGATCTTGCGGACGGCGTCGGCGGTCGCCGCCGAGATGGTGATCTTCCTGCCTTCGCAGACGACGGTGGTGCCGACCAGCCGGCGGGCGTCCCAGTGGCAGGTCTCCGGGTCGTCGATGATGCCGTTGCTGACCCCGTCGAGGCTGTCGCAGGCCTTGATCGCCGCGTCGGTGAAGGCCTGCAGCTCACACTGGCTCGGCTGCACCTTCTCCTCGTTGAAGACGGCCTGAGACCAGAGCGTGGCGATGGCGAAGCGGTCCCAGTTGATCGCCGGCGCCTTGGCCAGGATGCCCTGGAAGTCGTTCGGGTGGTCCTGGGCCTCGGTGTAGCCCTGCCGGCCGCCGGTGGAGCAGCCGTTCCAGTACGCGTAGCGCACCGCCTTGCCGTAGAACCGCTTCGCCACGTCCTTGCCGACGACGGCCATGTCGTGCAGCGAGCGGGAGGCGAAGTTCTCCAGCAGCGGGGCGTTGACGGTGCCGGTGGGGGTGAGGGCCCAGCCGCTCACGTCGAGCGGGTTCGCGCCGACGCCCGCGTCGGTTGCCGCGGCGACGTAGCCGTCCTTCACCGCCGCGACCAGCGGTGCGCCGAGATCACCGGCGAGGTAGGCGCTGCCGCCGGTGGCCTGGAAGCGGCCCGTCCACCTCTTCGGGTCCTGCGGCAGAGAGACCTTGACGGCGACGTGGTCGTTCGCGTCACCGTGGGTCAGCGTGACAGTGACGTCGCATCTGGCCGGGACGTCCGTGATCGGCGGGGGAGTGGGCAGCGGGGGCGCGTCTGGGAAGGTGACAGTCCCACCGGCCTGCGCGACGGCGGTCACCGACTCCACAGTGGCGCCGGGCGGCGCGGTGACGGGCATCGCGGCGCACGAGGTGACGACGGGTCCGTGGGGTACGGGGCCGGCGTGGGCGGCCATCGGGATCAGCGCCGCCACGGCGGGGACCGCCGCCAGCGCGAGGATCAGGCTTCGTTTCATGCCGCTCACCCTCACCCGGCACGGGACGGCATCGCCCCAGGGAGACACCCTGGGGCACCCCCGTGACAGGGCTCGGGCGGCGCGGCGCCGCGCACCTCCACCGCGTGGCCCGGCTAGGCGCCGGGCGTCGGCGGCTCCGCCGCCAGCAGGCCGCCGACCACGACGAGAAGGGCGCGGCTGAGCCGGGCGGTGAAGTCGACCCGGGAGTGGGCCAGCAGCGGGTCCTCGACGGCCTCCACCACGGCGGGCGAGGGGTTGGCGAACGGCCAGAACCCGGCCACCAGCACGATCGTCAGGGATACGAGCTCCCGGGACGCGGGCCCGGTCAGCGCGGGAATGCGTTCGCGCAGCAGCCCGGCCAACCTGACCTGCAG
Organism: Micromonospora musae; assembly: GCF_003626635.1. Lineage (GTDB taxonomy): Bacteria > Actinomycetota > Actinomycetes > Mycobacteriales > Micromonosporaceae > Micromonospora > Micromonospora musae. The sequence continues at coordinate 303,954 of NZ_RAZT01000004.1, forward strand.
CTCCGCGTGGGTGAGTTTGAAGGCACGGACGGCATCCGTGGAGATGTTGCGCTCCAGTTCGGTGCCGAGCGCGCTCCAGAGTTCGCAGATCAACGGGCGGCGAGCCAGCGACCCGGCCAGGGCGTCCAGCACGGCGTCGGGCGACGGCGGCTCGGCGGGTGAGGCGGCCGGCAGTTCGGCGGGAAGGTCGTCGAGCCACTCGTCGAGCGCTTCGTTGAGCAGCGCGAAGAAGACCGCCTCACGGGTCTCGAAGTAGCGGACGACGTTCGTCTTCGAGAGCCCGACGCGCCGGGCCAGCTCACGCAGGCTGATCTCGCTCACCGGCGACTCGGCCAGGAGTTGGGCCGCCGCACCGAGGATGACTCGCCGGCGTGCCTCGCGCTGCTCCGGATTCCGGGCGCGCTGGAAGTTCAACTGCTCACCGGTGCCACTCATCATCCGTACCTCGGTCGATCCGGCGCGCGTTGAGCGCCGCCGGCCGCAACCATACGTCAAGGGGCCTGACTCCGTGGTGCTCGCGGACCGCCTCCGACCTGGTGATAGGTCGGAGCGCAGGAGCCGATGGGGTTGCCCGCTCGCCCTCCCCGGCCGGTGACCGGCCGGGAAGGGCGCGCGGAGCGGTCAGGCGAGCCGCGTCCGGGCGACGGCGCCGTTCACTCGTCGAAGGCGATCGACTCGCTCACCGTCCGCCACTTGGCGTCCGAGGCGGCGAGGTCCGCCGCCACGGACTGCGCGACCGCGAACGCGTCGGCGCCGAGCAGCAGCCGCCGCGGCGGATCCGGGGACTCCACCACGTCCATGAGCACCTGGGCGACGCGTGCCGGGTCGCCCGGCTGCCGGCCGTTCGCCGTCCGGTGGCGCTCCACCTGAGCTTCGATGACCGGCTTGTACGCGTCACTGATGGGCAGCATGGTCATCGAGGAGCCGGCCCAGTTCGTCCGCATGCCGCCCGGCTCGGCGACGGTGACCCTGATGCCGAAGGAGGCGACCTCCTTTCCGAGCACCTCGGAGAAGCCGCCGACCGCCCACTTGGCGGGCTGGTACGCGCCGAGGCCCGGCACGCCCACCCGTCCACCGACGGAGGAGATCTGGATGATGTGGCCGGCGCCCTGTTCGCGCATGACGGGCAGGGCGGCGCGGGACACGTTGACCACGCCGAAGAAGTTCGCCTCGATCTGGGCGCGGAACTCCTCCTCGGGCATGTCCTCGATCGAGGCGACGTCCGCGTAGCCGGCGTTGTTGACCAGCACGTCGAGGCGGCCGAACGCGTCCACGGCGGTGGCGACGGCCGCGCGCGCCGCGGTCGAGTCGGTCACGTCCAAGGCGACGGTGCGGATCCGCTCGCCGTACTTCTCGACGAGGTCGTCGAGCTGCTCGGGGCGGCGAGCGGTGGCCAGCAGGCGGCCGCCCGCGGCCAGGACGGTTTCGGCGAGTTCGCGGCCCAGACCACGAGAGCTCCCGGTGATCAGCCAGACCTTTTCCATTGACGTACCCCATTCTCGTGCTGCACCGGATCGTGGTTGCCGTCGATGCCCCGCGTCCGGTGGATCAGGTGATCGGAGTGATGTGGCCCGGGCGGGGTCGGCCGAGGCGGCTTTGTCGCACCCTTAGAGGCCAGTGGAACCTTACGTCGGCAAAGATAACGGGCCAGTGGCCTGATAACAAACGGGCCGGCCCACCGTTGCCCTGCCACCTGCCGCCGAAGGTCGGCTCGGTGCCGGCCGATGAGCTATCCTTCGCCGGTCACTGGAGATCGGAGCAGACGTGGCAGGTGACGACGACATCTCCGGGTGAGAGCCCGGATCGGCCGCCGACGCGCGCAGGATCGCGCCGTCGCCGCGGCCACCGTCGTCATGCCCTGCTCCCGCCGGGCGCCGCCGTGCGCGCCCGCGTCTTCTCCGAGGTACTCCATGTCTCACGGGCAGCGACCCGCACTGATCGCTCACGACCTCGTCCGCATCCGGGGCCCGCGCCGCGTCCTCGACGGGATCTCCCTGACCGCCACGCCCGGGCACCGGATCGGACTCATCGGCGAGAACGGAACCGGCAAGACCACCCTGCTACGAATCCTGGCGGGGGCGGACGAACCGGACAGCGGCACCGTGACCCGCCCATCGGACCTCGGCTTCCTGCACCAGGAACTGCCCTTCACCCCGACGGCCACCGTCGCCGAGATCCTCGACGACGCCCTGCGTGAGGCGCGCAGCGACCTCGCCGACCTGGACCGGCTCGGCACCGCGCTGGCGTCCGCGACTGAGGAGAGCGAGGAGCACGCCCAACTGCTGGCCGCGTACGGCGAGACGCTGGAGCGCGCGCAGGACCGTGACGCCTGGGACGCCGACCGACGGGCCCGCACGGTGCTCGCCGGGCTCGGACTCGACGGGATCCCGCACGACCGGACCCTGGCCACCCTCTCCGGCGGTCAACGGGGCCGGCTGGCCCTGGCCGCGCTGCTGATCCGCCGTCCGGCGGCGCTCGTGCTCGACGAGCCCACCAACCACCTCGACGACGCGGCGGCGACCTTCTGCGAGGAGCAGCTGCGCACGATGCCCGGCGTGGTCGTGGTGGCCACGCACGACCGGGCGTTCCTCGACGCGGTCTGCACCGATCTCGTCGACCTGGATCCGGCGGTCGACGGCCCGGTGCGCTTCGGCGGCAACTACACCGCGTACCTCGCCACGAAGCGCGCCGAGGCCGAGCGCTGGCGCCGCCGCCACGACGAGGAGCAGCAGCAGCTCGCCGAGCTGCGGGTGGCCGCCGCCGTGACCGGGCATCAGGTCGCCCACGGCCGTGCCCCTCGGGACAGCGAGAAGATGGGGTACGGGCACACCGCCGGCCGCGTGCAGAACCAGATCTCCCGCCGCGTCCGGGACGCCACCCGTCGGCTGGAGACGCTCGAACGTCACCAGGTCGCCGCGCCACCGGAACCGCTGCGCTTCCACACCCCGCTGCTCGCCACCGACGGCGGCGACGAGGTCGCCGTGGCGGTACGGGGGATGGTGGTGCCCGGTCGGCTCCGGCTCGACCGGCTCGACGTCGCGGCCACCGACCGCCTGCTGGTGAGCGGTCCGAACGGCGCGGGCAAATCCACCCTCCTCGCGGTACTTGCCGGGCGTCTCGCCGCCGAGGGGGCCGTCCGGCGGCGGCCCGGCCTGAGAGTCGGTCTGCTGACCCAGGACACCTCCTTCGACGACTCCCGACGGACCGCGCGGGAGATCTTCACGGCCACCGTCGGAGCGGCACGGGCCGAGGAGGTACCCCTCTCCTCACTCGGGCTGCTCGCCGCCGCCGACCTCGACCGGCCGGCGGCGGCGCTCTCCGTCGGCCAACGTCGCCGGCTCGCGCTGGCGCTGCTCGTCGCGGACCCACCGGAGCTGCTGTTGCTGGACGAGCCGACGAACCATCTCTCGCCGCGACTCTGCGACGAGCTGGAGGAGGCGTTGGGCGCGGGGCCGGGCGCGATCGTGCTCGCCAGCCACGACCGACGACTGCGCTCCCGCTGGCAGGGCCGGGAGATCACCCTGGTCGGCGGTCCTGAGTAGCGCGAACAGCCTCGTGGTCGAGCGGCTGCTGGGCGTGGACTCGAGGGTGATCCCCGCCGCCGAAGCGTGGTCGGGGGCCGAGCACCAGAACGTGGGCATCTTCTACCAGGTCCGGATCACCGGTGGCACGCTCCGGCCCGAGGTGAACGGCTCGGTCGCCGAGTCGGTCTGGACTCCGATACCCGAGGTGGCTCGCCTGTGTCGATCATCGCTGGTGGACGTCGGTCTCGCGCTGGCGCAGACCCTTCCGGCCACCGGCCACGTCCCGTACGTCCCGGTCGGCGGCCTGATCCAGCACTGAGACGCCGTGTCGACGCTCCTGACCGATCTGCCCCCCGGGTCGACGAACCGGGCGCAGATCGCTCAGGTCGACGAATCGCCTAGTCCACGTCGGTGCAGACGTCGTGGGTGCTGCCGTGCACCATCGTGATGGTCTTGTGGACGTAGGTCGGATCGAACTCGACGACGTACACGCCGTCGACGATCCAGATGCCGCGTGGCAGGCTGCCGGCGTTCTCGCGGAAGCCGAGCAGTACGGGTCCGGTCACGTACCAGGTCATCGAGCCGTCCGGGGCGTATTCGACAAGTGAGGTGCCGCTCGCGTCCACCCGGGTGACGGCCCCGCTGTCGAGGTTCGTCACCTCGTCGATCAGCTTGCCGGTGTACAGCTCCCGCCGGGGCGAGCCGTCCGGGTACTCCGCGAGCACCAGCTTGCGGACCTCGTCCACGACGGGCTGAACGCGGACGGCGAAGTCGCACCGCGCTCCGGCCGGCTGTTCGAACCCCTCCTGCGGTGCGGGCACCCAGCCTCCGTGCCCGGTGCCGCCGGCGACGGCGGGAGCGGAGGTGGACAGGCTCGCCACGACGACAGCCGCAGCCACCATCGACCTGACAGTCAATTTCCTGATCATGCTTACTCCACGCTGTTCGGCGGTTGGGCCTGACCAGCGTCGTCAACTCCGCTCACCAGATGCTGACCGTCCGCCGGCGTCCGAGCCGTCCACCCGCCGTTCCCCTTGGGTCCGGACTCACCAACGGCTCACCGGGCGCGACCACCTAACGTAGGCGCGGAGGAGGTACGACCGGCATGCAGTTCCGACTACTCGGACCGTTCGAGGCGCACCAGGACGGCCGGCGTGTCGAGCTCGGCAGCCGACGACAGGAGCGCTGCATCCTCGCCGTCCTCCTGCTCGACATGGGACACCTGGTCACCACCGAACGCCTCATCGATCTGCTGTGGGACGGGCGGCCACCGTCGTCGGCGCGCGGCGCCGTGCACACCTACATCGGGCGGCTGCGCACCGCGCTGGCACCGTACGGCGCTCAGATCCGCACCGGCGGCGACGGCTACCTCGTGGAGCGCGAGCACCACGTCGACGTCGACGAGTTCAGCCAGTTCGCGCACAGGGCGAGCGCCACCGCCGACCCGGCGCGGCGGGTGGAGCTGCTCGACCGGGCGCTGGCGCTCTGGCGGGGTCCGCTGCTCGCCGGCACGGCCGACGGTGAGCTTCGTGACCGGCTGCAGGGGCCGATCGAGGAACTCCGCCTCGCCAGTCTCGAACTGCGGGCCGAAGCGCAGCTGGCCCTCGATCGTCACGGACCGGTGATCAACGAGTTGACGCCGCTCGTCGCCCGGCACCCGACCCGCGAAGAGTTGGTCGGCACGTTGATGACCGCCCTGTACCGGGGCGGCCGGCAGGCCGAGGCGTTGGCGCTCTACCGGGCGACCCGGCGGGAGCTGGTCGAGGAGCTGGGCGTCGAGCCCGGCATGCGTCTGCGGGAGGTGCATCGGCGGATCCTGCACGACGACCACCGCCTCGAGCGGCCCGGCCGGCCCGTGTACGAGGTGCGGGTCCAGGAGGAGTCCCTGCCGTGGAGTGTCGGCGGACACCCGGCGCTCGAGTTCTGCAACACCTTCGCCGGCTGGGGACACGAGCCGCCGCTGCCGGGCTCCGAGTGGCTTCGCACGTACCGCACCCTGGCGGTGTGGACGGGCCACCTGGGGCTGGCCGACGACGCGGCGGTCAGCCGCCTGATCGAACTCGCGCGCCGCGACCCCGACACGGCCGCCGCGGAGCTCGACGCCGGCCGCGCTCTCCGCGCCCGGCTGTACGCCTGCCTCACCGATCCCGGCGACGGTGCGGCGTTCGACGCGGTGGCTCGGCACGCGGAGGCCGCCGCGAAGACACTGGCGTTCCGGCGTGGTGTCGACGGCCGTGGCCGGTGGTGGCCGGACCTGGTCTCCGGCCTCCGGCTGCCGGTGCACGCCGTCGCCTGGAGCGCCGCCGAGCTGCTCGCCGACCCTCGCCGCGCCACCATCCGGGTGTGCCCTGACGAGAGGTGTGGTTGGTTGTTCCTCGACGAGAGCGGGATGCGCCGATGGTGCAGCCTGGCCACCTGCGGTCGGACCGCGGGCGAGGCGCCTTGCCACAGCCGTTCCTGACGCTCTCGGCACGGCACGGCATGCCACGGCGGCCGGGCGGCGGGTCTCGTACGGGCCCGGCGTTCACCGGCTGTCGATCGATCAGACGTACTTCGTCTCCGCGAGCGACCTCGAAGCGGTACCGAATCTTGATCATCAACACGTACGCGTTTGCGTTGTTTCCGGCCCGGCTGCGTCCTCTGTCATGATCGCCGACGCTCGCCCCGGTGATTAACATCCTCGCGTCACTCGAACGGGGGAGATCACTGTGGACCTTCATCGCAACTGGAAACCCTACGCCCGTGGACCGGCGCTGCTCGCGTTGGCGCTGGTCATGGCGTTCTCGCCGCAGATCCTGGCGGCGATGGGCCGGGAATTCGTCTTCGGGGACTGGGTCGGCTACCTGCTGGCTCTGTTCGGACTCATCGGTGGGATCAGCGCGGTACGGGAGAGCCGCCGCGCGTTCGCGGTCCGCGTCGACGAGCAGGGCGTCACCTGGGTGAACGGGACGGCCACTGTGGTCTTCCCGTGGGCGGAGGTGAGCCGGGTCTCGGTGGAGAAGCGGCCGAACTCCGGAAAGCTCAACCGCCCCAGCCTGCTGACGGTGTGGACGACCGACACGGTGGAGCGGGCGCTACCGGCCACCGTTCAGCTGACCGGGCTCCGCGGTTACCAGGTGGCCGATCTGCACACCGTCAAGGAACCGGCGGACCAGGTGGTGGCAGCGCTGCGCCAGTACGGCGGCGACCGTTACCCCGCAGCCGTCAACTGACCGGACGCGCCGTCATCGAGCAGGAGTCCCTCATGTCCGTAACACCTCTGCCCGGGGACGCGACGTCCCCAGCGCTTCGCCCGCCCGCCGACGGGGAGTGCCAGTTCTGCGGCGGGCAGCCCGCAGTGCGGACGGCTTTCCAGTCCGTCACGAGCATCGTGATCCTCTACGTCATCTCCAGCCACCGCGGCTGGATGTGCCGCAGTTGCGGCCTCGCCATGTTCCGCCACCACGCGAACCGCAGTCTGCTTCTCGGCTGGTGGGGAGTCGGCGTGATCGCCGTACCGATGCTCCTGATCATCGATGGTTTCCGGCTGCGGCGCCTGCTGCGGCTCGACCCGCCCCGGCCGACGCCGGGTGTGGCGGCACTCTCGCCGGCGCCGCTCGACCCGGGCAAGCCGGTCCTCGCCCGGCCCGGCGCCATCCTGTCGATCGTCCTGGTGGCGATCATCGTCCTCGCGGTCGGCTGCGGGATCGCCGCCACCCTCGCCACGAGCTGACGCCGCACCACCACGACCGGCCCGGCCTCCGTCCACATGCGGGGTGCCGGGCCGGTCGGCATGCCGCCGCCGTGGCCCGTTGGTGCGGGACATTTGTCCCGGCCGGCCGGGTACCGGCGGCTCTGCCGTCGTCCCGCCCGCGTACGTAGCGTGGCGGAGGTGGACGACATCGCGGTACGCCGCACCGGACTCACCCGACGGTTCGGAGCGGCACGAGCCGTCGACGACCTCGACCCGACCGTCGCGCGGGACACCACCCTCGCCCGGCTCGGGCTGCCGCTACGGTGACCGACATGGCCGGCGCCACCCCTGCCACAGGCCCCGTCGAGCGAAGCCGGCGACGGCGCGGGCTCCTGCTCGTCGCGGCGCACACGCTGTGGCTGTGGCTGCTGCTGCCACCGGCCGCCGCGATCACCCGGGGGCAGATCGACCACGCGCCCACGGCGACGGTCGGGCTGGTCGTCTTCGCGCTGCTCTACCTCGCGCTGGTGGCGGTGCCGGTGGCGGAGCTGCCGGTCCGACCGGCGCTGCACCACGGCGGGCTCGTCCTGCTCGCGCTGCTCGGGGTCGGGCTCGCGGCGGCGTACGCCAGTGCGCCGGAGGGCTGGCCGGTGCTGCTGATGTACGTCTGCACCGCCGGCGCCGTGGGGCTGGTCCGGGTGGGGTGGGGATTCGGCTGGGTCGGCGCCAGTACCGCCGCCGTCCTGGTGATCGGCGTGGCGCACGGGCTGCCGGCGGACGACATCGCCCAGCTCGCACTGATCACGCTGCTCGCCGGTGCCATGACCCTTGCCTTCGCCCGGGTGGCCCGCCTGGTGGAGGAGCTTCGCCGCACCCAGCGCGAGCTGGCCCGCACGGTGGTGGAGCGGGAACGGCTCCGGTTCGCCAAGGACCTGCACGACCTGCTCGGCCACACGCTGTCGCTGGTGGTGGTGAAGGCCGAGGTGGTGCGCCGGCTCGCCCCGACGGATCCGGGCCGGGCCGCGGGCGAGGCGGCCGACATCGAACGGATCGGACGCACCGCCCTCGCCGAGGTCCGCGAGGCGGTCACCGGCTATCGCGAGCAGAGCTTCGGCCGGGAGCTGGAGAACGCGCGTAACGCCCTGGCCGACGTCGGCATCGTGGTCACCGTCCGGGAGCGTGGGCACCCGCTCGACGTGGCGGCCGACGACGCGTTCCGCTGGGTGCTTCGGGAAGGGGTGACGAACGTGCTGCGGCACAGCCGGGCGTCGCGGTGCGACATCGAGGTCAGCGCCGATATGGACGGCTCGGTGCTGACCGTACGCGACGACGGCGTGGGTGGTCGGCCGGAGCCGGGCAACGGCCTGCGTGGGCTCACCGAGCGCGTCGAGCAGGCGGGCGGCACCCTGCACGTCGGCCCGGCGCGCGGAGGCGGGCTGCTGCTCACCGCCCTGCTGCCCGCGCGCACCGCGGAGCGGGTGACCACATGATCCGGCTGCTGCTCGCCGAGGACCAGGGCATGATGCGCGGCGCGCTGGCCCTCCTGTTGAACCTCGAACCCGACATCGAGGTGGTCGCCGAGGCCGGGACCACCGCCGAGGCGCTCGAAGCCGCCCTGCGGCTCCGCCCGGACGTGGCGCTGTTGGACATCGAGATGCCCGACGGCAGCGGCCTGGACACCGCGGCCACGTTGCGGGAGCAGCTGCCCCGGTGCCGGGTGCTGATCCTCACCACGTTCGGCCGCCCCGGCTACCTCCGGCGGGCGATGGAGGCCGGTGCGGCGGGCTTCCTGGTCAAGGACGGGCCGGTCGAGGAGCTGGCGGTGGCCGTCCGGCGGGTGCTCGCCGGTGAGCGGGTGATCGATCCGGCTCTCGCGGCGGCGGCGCTCTCGGCCGGCCCGAACCCGCTCACCGACCGGGAGCGGCACGTACTGGCCGCGGCCGTGGACGGTGCCACGGTCGCCGACATCGCCGTCCGTCTGCACCTGTCGGAGAGCACGGTGCGCAACTACCTGTCGGCCGCCATCGGCAAGACCGGCACCCGCAACCGGATCGAGGCGGCCCTCAGCGCCCGGGCCAACGGCTGGCTCTGAAGCCGGGTACCGCCGGCCGGGTCACTCGGATCGTCGCGCCGTCGGGCGCCGCAGACCGAGGCGACCGGGAAGCCGGTTCACCACCGCGGCGAACACGTGCGGAGTGGGTTTGCGGGTCACCAGGAAGAGCGTGAGACGGCCGGGTAACGGCGCGGCCGAGAGACGATCCCCCTCCTGCCGGTAGGCGAGCCCGAACCCACGGGGCAGGACGGCCGGGCACCCCGAGAGCCGTGCCGTCCGTACCGCCGTCTCGGCGGTGGCCGCCGTGCGAGGCCGGGCGCCAAGGCCGGAGAGTCGCTGGTTCAACGTGTCCGCGGACATGTCGTAGGTGTAGGTGACGACATCGAGGTCGGCGAACGGCCGCCGGCCACCTCGCAGCGACACGGCCGGTGGAGTCAGGACGGCGAGTCGGTCGTCGGCCACCGGTACGGCGCTCACGGTGGCGGGCAGACGCATCTGGTTGGCGACGGCGACGAACGCCGCGTCCAGCGACCCTTCGCCGACCCACTCCACGAGCCGATCGCCGTGGTCCGTCACCTGGTTGACCGTCGAGTCGGCCAGCAACTCGTCGAGCGCCGGAAAGAGCAGCGGGGCGAGGCTGCCGAACGTGCCGACGTTGAACGTGCGGGCGCGCGCTGCGGCGCGGACCCGGTCGAAGACCAGCCCCAAATGATCGAGGACGTGGTCCGCCTCCGCGCGAAACGCACGGCCGGCCGGAGTCGGCCGCGCCCCGGTCGTGTCCCGGTCGAAGAGCCGCTCGCCGATCCGCCGTTCGAGCGCCGCCAGGCGGTTGCTCGCGGCCGGCTGGCTGATCAGCAGTTCCCGCCCGGCGGCCCCGAGTGAGCCGTGCCGGGCGATTGCCTCGACCAGCCGGAGGTCCTCGACCGAGGGGAATGAGGTCATATCTTCAGGCTATGGGTTGCCCTGCCGATCCGCCATCTACCAGCGGCTTCTTTCCGACCGAAGGATGGCCGTGTGAACAACGGACGCGACATCGCAGCCATGCTGACAACCACCTTCGTGACCTGGATGGGCCAACGTACGACCGCCGTGGCGCTTCCCCTCGTCGCGCTCGCCGAGACCGGATCCGCATGGTCCACCGGGCTGGTCGGGGGAGCGGTCGGGCTGCCCATGCTCGCCTCGCCCTGGTGGGCCCGGGGCCTGCGTCAACGCCTGACCTCCGGCAGGGCCCTCGCCTGGGTGCTCGCGGTTCAGGTGACCGGCCTGCTCGTCGTTCCGGTCGCCGCGGCCGTCGGCACGGTCGGCGCCCCGCACCTCGCGGCAGCCGGGCTCGTCACCGGATGTGCCACCGCCCTCAGCGGGCCGGCGCAGCGAGCGCTGCTCTCGGACATCGGCGACAGCCTCGGCGCCACCGTCGCCACGAGACTCCTGACCTGGCAGGACTTCCTGCACCGCAGCACGATGATCCTGGCGCCGCCGGTGGCCGGCTGGGCCGTCGCCGTCGCTGGGCCGTTGCCGTTGCTCTGGGCGGAGGCCGTCGGTGTCGGCGCGGGAGCCCTCCTCCTGCTCACCGTGCGCGGCGCCGTCTCCGTCGCCCCGCCCGACCGCCCGGCCGACGCGCCGGCCCTGCGTCACGTGCTCGCACGGCATGCGGACATCCGCCGGGCCGTGACGATGTCGGGAGTCGGCGGGCTCGTGTGGTTCGCCTTCACCCTCGGCCTGGCGATCCTCGGCGCCCAGACCGGGCGGCCCGGACTGCTCATCTCCGCCGGCATGACCGGCTACGGCCTGGGCTCGCTCGCCGGTGCCCTGCTGGCCCCGCTGCTCGTTCCGCGGATGCCGGCGCTCGCGACGATGGCGACCGGATGGGCCCTCCTCGGCGTGGCGTTCATGGTCCTGCCCGCCGTGGCATCGTCCCTGGTCCCGCTGGGCTGCGTGGCCGCGGCCGGTGGCTTGTGCATGCCGCTCGGCATCGGCGCGCTCAACCGGCTGATCAGCACCCAGAGCGCCGGCCCGGACCGCAGAGCCGCGTTCGCGGTGGAGAGCCTCGTGCACGACGGGGCGGTCTCGATCGGGCTGCTCGCCGGGGGCGCGGTCATCGGTGCGGTCGGCGCGGGACCGACTCTCGTCGCCGCCGGGGTCGCCCAGGTCGCCGTCGCGCTCCTCGCCGGCCCGTGGCTGAGAATCCCTCGCCGATTCCGCCTCCGCCGCCCGTCGCGAGTCGCCATGGACGAGGGGCGCGGCGACGTTCGCGCCGCCGCCGGCGGGCTCGGGACCACGGCGACCGGTGCCGGTCGCGGGCGCGTGCCCGGCACGGACGGCGCGCGGCGGCAGCACGCGCAAGCCCGGTAACCGTCCGCCGCACCACGGCCACCGGCCCTGCGCGCGAAGCAGCGGCAGGGCCGAGGTGGTCGAACCGCGTCAGCCGCCCACCGGGAAGTTGGAGCGGACGAGGTTGCGCGGGTCGTGGCGACGCTTGACGCCGCGCAGTCGGGTGAGGACGGCGGGCGTGAAGGCGTCGGACACGCTCTCGGTGGGGTTGAGGAAGGTCAGCGGCTTGCGTCCGCTGACCGGGAGAGCGTCGGCGAGGGCACGCTGCTTGACGGTGACCTGCTCGGCGGTCGCCGGGTCGGTGGGGATGCCGAACAGGTAGAGCGCGTAGGGCTCGGTCAGCGGGCCGTGCGGGCTGTCGGACGGACGGGCCAACGCGCCGCCCAGGTGCCGGATCTGCACGCTCAGCAGCGGTGCGATCGGGTCGGCCAGCAGGGTCTTGGCCGCGGCGTTGTCGAGGCGGGTCAGCAGCTCGCCGCGGGAGAGTCCCGCGCCGGGATCGGTGGGTTCGGCGGTGATAACACCGAGATCGGAGACCAGCATGGCCCGCCTGCTGTCGGAGATCGGGCGGGGCAGGTGGTCCAGCGGGCCGAGCAGGTCGCGCGCCTCCCGCTCGGCACCGAGGTAGGTGACGTCGACGGCCACCATGGGATCGGCGCCGGGGAAGTGCAGCAGGTCCAGCCAGACGGTCAGCTCGTCCGGCGCGACGGCGGTGATCTGTAGGTAGGCCTCCATCACCTCCGGTGCGTGCGCGGCCGACCAGAGCACCCGGCCGCCGAACAGGCGCGGTGCGGGCTGCAGGGCGAGCTCGATCGCGGTGACGATCGCATAGTCACCGCCACCGCCACGCAGCGCCCAGAACAGGTCCGGGTCGGTGTCGGCGGTGACGTGCCGCTGTCGGGCCTCGGCGTCCACGATGTCGAAGGCGGTGACGGCGTCGGAGACCCAGCCGTACGCGCGGCCGAACCAGCTCAGTCCGCCGCCGAGGGCCACGCCCGTGACGCTGACCACGGGGGAGCTGCCGGGCAGGCCGGTGAGGCCGTGCTGCGCGGCGGCGGCCTGGACGCGGCCCGACGGCACGCCCGCGCCGACGAGAGCCCGGCGGGTGGCCGGGTCGATCTTCAGGCCGTCCAGCCGGCCGGTGCGCAGCAGGATCGTGCCCTCGGCGCGGCCGGTCGCGCCGTGCCCGTTCGGCTGGACCGCGATGGCCAGCCCGGCGGAGCGGGCGTACCGGACGAGCGCGACCACGTCGTCGGCGTCGGCGGCCTCGACCACCGCCGCCACGGACTGCTCGACGGCCAGGTTCCACGGCCGGCTGGCAGCGTCGAAGTCGGTGTCTCCCGGCAGCAGGACCCGGCCTCGGACGACCGAGCGCGGCAGGTGCGGAGCGTTCATGGTGCTGTTCCTTCCGATTGGCAGGCGACGACGTACCGGGCAGTTCCGGCGGAGGCGAGTCGAGGGCCGGGGCGGCGGTGTGCTCGCCCGTGATGATCACTACGCTAGGACGGCGAAAGACCGTGGGTAGGGTGCATTCTCATGGCAGGTTCGTGGGTCAATTTGGCGCAGCGGCTCGGCAGTGACCTGCATCTGGAGCTGACCGGTCCGGGCAGCCGCCGTGCCGCGCTGACCCGAGCCCTCCGCAGCGCCGTACGCGACGGGAGGCTGGCCGCCGGCGCCCGGCTGCCCCCGTACCGCTCGCTCGCCGCCGACCTCGGCCTCGCCCGCAACACCGTCGCCGCCGCCTACTCGGAGTTGGTTGCCGAGGGGTGGCTGGTCGCCCGACAGGGCTCGGGCACCCGGGTGGCGCGGCGCACCGAAGCCGCCCGGGTCCCGCGCGTGCCGAAGCCGACCTCCACCCGCCCGGCAGCCTCCTTGCACAACCTGCGGCAGGGCCAGCCCGATGCCGCCTCCTTCCCCCGTGTGGCCTGGCTCGCGGCGGCCCGGCGCGCGCTGAACGCCGCGCCCAACGAGGCCTTCGGCCCGGGTGACCCGCAGGGCCGCCACGAACTACGCCGGGCGCTGGCCGAGTACCTGGCACGGGCGCGCGGTGTGCGGACCACACCGGACCGGATCGTGGTGTGCTCCGGCTTCGCCCATGCGCTGCGGCTGCTCTTCGGCGGTCGGGTCCTCCGTGGTCCACTGGCCGTGGAGTCCTACGGCCTCGCCTTCCACCGTGCCGTGCTGGCGGCGGCCGCCGTCCGTACACTCCCGCTCACGCTCGACGAGGACGGTGCCCGTACGGACGAGTTGGCGGGCCTTCCGGGAGTACGGACGGCGCTGCTCACGCCCGCGCACCAGTTCCCGACCGGAGGAACGTTGCACTCGGAGCGGCGGATCACTGCGGTGGAGTGGGCCCGAACCTGCGGTGGCCTGATCCTCGAGGACGACTACGACGGCGAGTTCCGCTACGACCGGGAGCCGGTGGGGGCGGTGCAGAGCCTCGACCCGGAGCGCGTCGTCTACCTCGGCTCGGTCAGCAAGAGCCTGTCGCCCGCGCTGCGCCTCGGTTGGCTGGTGCTGCCCGAGCACCTGGTAGCCCCCGTCCTGACCGCCAAGGGTGAACGGGAGGCCTGGGCGAGCGTGATGGACCAGCTCACCCTGGCCGACTTCATCGAGTCTGGCCACTACGACCGGCACCTTCGCCGCATGCGCCAGCGCTATCGCGCTCGCCGGCACCGCCTCGTCGCCACTCTCGCCGCACAGGTTCCGCACATAGCGCCCACCGGCATCGCCGCCGGACTGCACGCGGTGCTGCGGCTGCCACCCGGGACCGAACGCTCCGTGGTCGAGGCCGCCGCCCGGCAGTCGATCGCCCTGGACGGGCTCGCTGACTTCCGCCATCCGGCCGCCGTCATGCCCGGCCACGACGGCTTGGTCGTCGGCTACGCCACCCCGTCCGACCACGGGTACGGGCCGGCGCTGGAGGCACTGGGTCGAATCCTCCCGCCGCCCGCCGAGGGCTGACCCTGCCCCGCTCCGACCGACCGGCCCACGGGTCGTCCACGGCCCCGTGCTCCTGCCCGCCGCCGTCGAACGTCGCACCGTTCGGCCCGCCCACGTCGTACGACCGCCACGGGTCGAACGACGTGGGCGGGCCGGGCCGGAGCGCGAGCCGCCGGGTGGGCCGGCGTCAGACCGTCGGCGTGCCGGCCTTCGCCGCGGAGGTCCTGCCGGCCGTCGCGGCCGCCTCGGCCTCGGCGATGATCAGCCGTTCCTCGTCGCGGTGCTTGCGGTACTGCTGGAACGACCACGCGAGGGCGGCGGCCCAGGCGACGTAGATGACGGCGTAGCAGGCGTAACGGACGCCGTCGGAGGCGTCGATCCAGTCGCTGCGCAGCAGGGTGCGGGTGTTGGTGAGGACGATGATGCCGCCGACGGCCGAACCGAGGACGCGGGGCGGGATGTGCCGGACCAGCCAGGCGGCGATCGGGGCGGCGATGATGCCGCCGATGAGCAGCGCGGCGACCCACGTGTAGTTGACCCCCTCGGACCCGATGCCGATGATGAACCCGACGCTGGCGGCCACGGCGACGAGGAACTCGCTCGTGTCGATCGAACCGATGGTCTTGCGAGGTTCGAGCCGGCCGCTGGCCAGGATGGCCGGCGTGCCGACCGGGCCCCACCCGCCGCCGCCCGTGGAGTCGACGAACCCGGCGACCACGCCCAGGGGTGCGAGGAACCGCTTGCGCAGGGGCTTACCGAGATTGCCCTTGGGCAGGCCGACCGCGGTGAAGCGGACCAGGATGTAGAGGCCGAGGGCGAGCAGGATGATCGACATCAGCGGCGCGGCGGTCTCGGTGGAGAGGCTGGACAGGAACGTGGCTCCGGCGAACGCGCCGACCGCACCGGGTATGCCGATCTTCGCGACGACCTTCCAGTCGACGTTGCCGAACCGCCAGTGCGAGGCGCCGGAGACGAGCGTGGTGCCGATCTCGGCGAGGTGGACGGTGGCCGACGCGGCGGCGGGATTGGTGCCGATGGCCAGCAGCAGGGTGGTCGAGGTGACGCCGTAGGCCATGCCGAGGCTGCCGTCGACGAGCTGTGCGCCCAGGCCGACCAGGGCGAGCAGGAGCAGTCTTCGCACGAGTTCTCCAATCGGGGGTGGGGAGGTGGCGAGTCGGGCGGCGCTGCCCGGCCGGCGGATCGGTGCGGGTGATCTGACTACTATTCCTACTTGTTTGGTGGAGAATACGGTCGGCATGGAGGTAGGGCAATACCCCGTTCGACTCCGCCTCGCGGGCGTAGTGACCGTGATCGTCGTCCGCCACGGTGGCCGGGCTCCACACACGACCGACTCGCCGCTGCTCCGCCCTGGTCATCCATCGGCGGTGGCTCGGCCGACACGTCCGTCGCCCGGCGGGCCCGTGCGGAAAGCGGTCTGGCGTAGCGTGCAGTCGTGCGTACCTGGCTGATCGGTCTCGGCGTCGCCGCCGCCTGCCTGGTCGCGACCTGGGCGCTGCTTCTGCTGCTGGCTCGCCGCCTACCGCCCGGCACCGCCCGGGACCTGGCCGCGTTCGTCCCCGACTGCGTGACCACCGTCCGCCGGCTCCGCAAGGACCCCCGTGTGCCCGGCCGGGCGCGGCTCGCCATCATGATCGCCGGGCTGTGGGTGATGAGCCCGATCGATCTGATCCCCGAATTCCTCCCGATCATCGGTCCCCTCGACGACATCGTCGTCATCGCCCTGGCGCTGCGTTACGCCGCACGTCAAGTGCCTCGCGACGTGCTGCTCGGCGCCTGGCCCGGAGATCCACGCCTGCTCATCCGGCTCCTCGGCGGGCGATAGCTCCCATCGTCCGGCACTCCACGGACGAGTCCGCGCGGCCGGGCGCGCAGCGGGCCGCCGAGCGCTAGCAAGGTGCCTCGGGTCGATGAAGCGCCGACGTGGCTGATCAACACACTGTTCACACCGCGGTCCTCTGCTCATCACTGGCTCGGACCTGCCCGTTTCCGAAGGCTCGCCAGACTCGCTGCGGTTCGACACGACAAGACCCGGAGCGTTCTCCTTGCCCCCGCACCGCCGTCGTCGTTGGCGCGGCGCGGTGTGCGCCCTCGCGCTGGCGGCGTTCGCCGTCACCGCCGCCGTCACGGCCGCGCCCGCGCCAGCGGCCGCTCACCCGTTCGGTGACCCGCAGACCGTGGACGTCGCGCGCGACGAACAGCGGCCCGACGTCGTACGCGTACGCTGGCGCGTCGGCGGCCCCGACGACCTGACCCTGCTCGGCGTCTCCCTCGGCCTGCTGCCGAAGGACCGCGTCCTCTCCGACGGAAACGTCGACTACCAGTACTCGGATCCCGGGCTGGTCGGGGCGTCCGAGAAGTTCCCGGCCTACCTGCTCGAACGGATCACGGTCACCGGTGACGGGCAGCCCTGCGTCGGCAGCGTCGAGCCGCCCAGAGCGCTCGCCCGAGCCGGCGCGACCGCCGACTTCACCTGCCCCGGACCGGTCGAGACCGCCACGGTCCGCATGCGGATGCTCACCGACCTGAACTCCGCGTACCGCGCGCTCGCCACCGGCCCCAACGGCCAACGCGAGGTGTACGACTCGGTCCAGGAATCCCACGACTGGGTCCTCACCGGCGGGCCGGCATCGCAGAGCGCCAACCTCGGCCGCAGCGCCGCCGTCCAGCTCGCCGCCGTGGCGGCCGGCACCCTGCCGGTCGTGGTGGTGGCGCTGGTGCTGCTCCGCCGGTTCAACCGTCGCCGAAAGGTCGCCGCATGACACCCCTCGCCGCCGTCCAGGCAGCGTCCGTTCCGGACCAGCTCCAGGACCTCATCCACTCGCCGGGCGTGACACCGCTGGCCTTCCTGCTCGCGTTCGTCGCGGGCGCCGGCCATGCGGTCGCGCCGGGGCACGGCAAGAGCCTGGCCGCGGCGTACCTCGTCGGCTCGCGCGGGCGCGTCCGGGACGCCGCCTGGCTGGGCGGCTCGGTCGCCGCCATGCACACGATCTCGGTGCTGGTGATCGGGGTCGCGTGGACGTTCCTCTCCCTCGCGAACGTCATCCGGATGGAGGCGCTCACCACCTGGCTGCAACTCGCCGCCGGCCTGGTCGCCGTGGCCACCGGCGTCTGGCTCGTCCGTCGGCACCTGCGGGGCGGCGGTCACGGGCACAGCCACGACCACGGCCACTCCCACAGCCACGACCACGGGCACACCCACGATCACGGGCACAGCCACGAGCACGGGCACACCCACGATCACGGGCACAGCCACGAGCACACCAAGCGGCCGGGCCTGCTCATGCTCGGCATCTCCGGCGGTCTCGTGCCCTCGCCGTCCGCCTTCCTCGTCCTGGTCACCGGCCTCTTCCTCGGCCGGGCCGCCTTCGCGCTGCTCCTGGTGCTGACCTTCGGGGTCGGCATGGCCGTCGTCCTCTTCGGCGTCGGCCTGCTCGCGATCGCCGGCAACTCGGTCGTCGTCCGTGGCGCGAACTCGCACGCCCTCCTGCGACTGGCCACCCGCGTCGCCCCCGTGCTCGCCGCCGTCGGCATCACCGCGCTCGGCCTCGGCATCACCACGGTCGCGGCGGCCCACCTCACCACCGTCGCCTGATCTCACCGCCCCGGGTCCGGTCGTCGGCGGATCGGCTGGCGTCGGCGAGGAAGGCGTTGTACCGGGCCAGGTCGTCCTCCTCGCCGGTGGCCGCGGCCCGGTCGGCCGCGCGGTCGAGGCGGGCCTGTTCGCGCTGGTCGGCGCGGATCCACTGGCGGACGAGGAGGGCCATCACGAACGCGGCCGGAAGCTCCCCGAACGCCCAGGCGATGCCGGCGCCCAGCTGCTGGTCCTCCAGCAGGGGCGCCGCCCAGCCGGGGTGGACCGAGACGTACCAGTCGGGAGCGATGACCGTGGTGGTCTGCATGAGCGCGAGGCCGAAGAAGCCGTGCACCATCATCGCGATCAGGTGGACGAGCACCAGGATGGGGTGGGGAACCCGACGGCGGCCGGGGTCGATGCCGATGAGCACCCAGAACAGCAGGTGACCGGAGACCACGAAGTGCGCGACCATGGCGAGGTGGCCGAGGTGGGAGCGCATCAGGGTGCCGAGCAGGTCGCTGAAGTACAGGCCGAAGAGGCCGCTCGTGTAGAGGGCCAGTGCGACCACGGGATGGGTCAGCAGCCTGGTGGATCGGCTGTGCAGGGCGCGCAGTAGCCACTCCCGGGCGCCGCGGACCTGCGGGTCGGCGGGCCGGCGCAGGGCACGCAGGGCGAGGGTCACCGGGGCGCCGCCGACGAGCAGGATCGGAACCACCATGGAGAGCACCATGTGCTGCGCCATGTGGGCGCTGAACAGGACGTACGCGTAGCGGGCGAAGCCGAGCCCGGTGAACGCGGCGAACACCAGCAGCCCGGCCAGCCAGCTCGCGGTGCGGGCCGTCGGCCAGGAGTGCCCGGCCCGACGCAGCCGCCGCACACCGGCCAGATAGGCGTACGCCCCGACGGCGGCCACGGTCAGGAAGAACAGGTCCGGCAGGGGCCGGCCGAGCAGGTTGCCCGGCGTGGGCGCCGCGGGCATGGGGAAGCCGAGCAGTTCCGTGATCGGATCGGCGTCGACCGGGTCGGACGCGACCGGGGTGGGGCTGCGCGACAGCGCCACGGCCAGGCCGAAGGTCGCCGCGAAGAGCACCAGCTCGCCGGCCGCCAACCGGGCGAACGCGCCCCGCCGTCCGGCGCGCAGCGCGGGCAGCGTCCCCGAGCGGTGTGCCGCACCGACGAGGCCCAGGACCGTCAGGGCGAGGAGCTTGCCGCAGACCAGCCACCCGTACCGGGACTGCCAGAGCTGCTCCACCGCGCCCAACCGCACGGCCGCGCTGGCCAGGCCGCTGACCGCCACGGCGACGAAGCAGCCCAGGGCGAGGCGACTGTATCGGGCGGCCGCCTCGGCGAGCTGTCGACTGCGGCGGACCATCAGCAGCGCGGCCAGGGCGCCGACCCAGAGCGCGGCGGCCAGGATGTGCAGCACGAGGCTGCTCACCGCGGTCTGGTGATTGCCGGCCCCGGCCGCGTGTCCGGTGAACGCCGGGGGCGTCACGGCGACGAGGGCGAGCAGCGCCGCCGTGGCCGCGAGTCCGCGCGACACCCCCACCCGGGCCAGCACCGCCACGGTCACGGCCAGTCCGGCCTGGAGCAGCAGGGCCTGCCCCTGGGCGATCGAGGAGGCGAAGCTGAGCACGGTGGCCGGGCTGAGCCGCTGAGGCGGGACGCCCAGGAGGTCCGAGACCGTCAGCGTGATCAGGGTCAGCGCGGCGGCCGCCCAGCCGGCGGCGAGCGGCCCGGCCCGGCGCAGCAGCAGCCAGCCGTGCGGCGACACGCTCGACCCGTCCCCCGGTAGCAGGAACGCGGCGGTGACCAGCAGCCCCACGGTCACGGTGGCGAGCGCGTCACCGAGCAGCCGGATCGATGGCAGCGCCCACGTGGTGACGGGCCCGGGATCGGGGAGGCCGGGGATCGCGACCGCGAGCGCGCCGCCGGCGCGCAGGGCGATCACCAGCACCGCGGCGGCGGCCGCCGCGGCCGCGAACGGGACGAGGGCCGCCCTGCTGCCGAAGCGGTGGCCGGGTCCGGGCGCCTTGACGCTCGGGACGTCGCGGACCGCCGTCGCGGGAGACGCGTCCGGGGTACGGGACGGCTCAGCCTGGGGCGAGCGGATGTCTGACATGTGCTTCGACCTCGGCAGTGGGGAACGGCGGAAGAGCGCTTCCGCGTGGTGGGGTCAGGCTGTGCCCCGGCGTCGCCGGAGCAGCACCACACCCCCGGCGACGACGATCACGAGGAGTACTCCGGCCGCGAGGGGCCACGGGCCGGCTCCGGCGGATCGGCCGGACGAGGTGGCCGGGCCGGCGGCGTCCGGAGTGGAGACGGCCGGTGCGGGACTCGCGCTCGGGTCGTCGACCGTGAAGGCGTAGGAGCCCTGCACGGGATGCCCGTCGGCGGAGACGACGCGGTAGGCGACGGTGTACGCGCCGTTCGCGAGGGGTCGGTCGATCGTCACGGTCCCCGTCGCATCGGCGACGACGGGCGCGCCGGTCGGAACCTTCCGCTGCTCGGCGTCGCTGAGCACGATGGTGGTGAAGGCCGGATCCAGCTTCTGCAGGAACGTCAGGCTGATCCGCGTCGGCGGCGCGGTGAGGCGAGCGGCCGCGGCGGGTTCGGACGCCCGGAGTGTGTTGTGCGCGGCGGCCGGCGAGGCGGGCGCCACCAGCACCGCCACGGCGACCAGCAGTGCGGCGATGCGGGCGGCGGCGTGGGGACGACGAGGACGTGTGCTCATGGTCTGTCTTTCCCGGTCGGTGTCGCTCAGCCGAGCAACTGCTGGCCGATCCAGCCGCCTTCGGGGCAGCCGGGTGGGATGGCGAAGACGGCGGAGCCGATCGGAGTGGTCCACTCGTTGAGCAGGTCCCGTTCGGCCAGGCGTCGCTGGATGGGCAGGAACTGGCGGGTGACGTCGGCCTGGTACGAGGTGAAGATCAGGCCGCTGTCGGCGTGCCCGTCGGCGGTCGGCGTGCCGTCGTAGTTGTACGGGCGGCGCAGGATCTTCTGCCGGTCGTCGGTGACGTGGGCGCGGGTGAGGTGGGAGAAGTCGGGGATGACGGTGAGCCCGTCGGGCCCGGTGGCGGCGAAGTCGGGTTCGTCGTGCTCGGCCGTTCCGGTGAGCGGGGCGCCGGTGTCGAGGCGTCGGCCGACGGCGAGTTCCCGGTCGGTGCGGCCGAGCAGGTCCCAGGTCTCCAGGTTCATGCTGATCCGGCGGACGACCAGGGTGGTGCTGTCGCGTAGCCACGCCGGCCCGTCGGGCACCCACACGGCCGCGTCCGTCGGCGCGCCCGGCGTCGGATTGGCGGTGCCGTCGAGCTGCCCGAACAGGTTCCGCTGCGTGCGGCCGGGCTCGGCGCCGGCGGCGCGCCGGAAGCCCTGCTGCACCCAGCGGACGGCCGCGAACGGTCGGCTGTCCTTGATCACGACCCGCTGCGCGTGGGCGACGGTGAGCGGGTCGTCGGCGCAGATCTGGAGCAACAGATCACCGCCGGACCAGCGCGGTTGGAGCCGGTCGATGCGGAACGCGGGCAGCTCGGCCACCGACGGCGGTCGCCGGTCGCCGAGGCCGGCGGCGGCGTAGAGGCCGGGGCCGAAGCCGAAGGTGACGGTCAGTCGAGCGGGGAGGAGCCCGAGCTCTGGTTCGGTGTCGGCCAGCGCGGGCCGACCCCGGGTGAGCCGGGCGGCGTCGTCGGAGAGCAGGCGGAGCAGTCGGCCCAGCGCGGCCCGGTCGGTGCCGGGCTTGAGGGTGAACGCCACGAACGTGGCGTGCGCCTGCGGTTCGGTGGCCACCCCGGCCTGCCGGGCGCCGTGGAAGGGCTCCACCGCGCCGCCGACCTGCGCCACCGGCACCTGCACGGCACCCGGCCCGTCGGCGGTCAACCGCAGCGTGGCGGCCCCGGTGAGCGCACCCCCGGTGGCCAGGGCGCTGCCGGTGAGCAGGCCACGCCTGCTCACCGGTCGATCGGAGGTCGTGGTCACGAGACCGGGCTCGTGCTCGTTCCCGGCGTGGTGGACATGCCCGGCATCGGCTCGCCGTGGCCGGGGTCGTAACTCTCCTGCGCGCCGGTGAACGGCTTCGCCACCGCCTGGAACGTCTGGGCCTTCCCGTCGGCGAAGGTGAGCGTGAAGGTGAGCTGGTCACCGGCCTTCACCGGCTGCTTCAGGTCCATCAGCATCAGGTGGTCGCCGCCGGGCTCCAGCGTCGTGCTGCTGTGCGCCCTGACCACGATGCCGCCCTGCTTGGGCTGCATCACCATCTTCCCGTCCTTCATGGTCATCTCGTGCAGCTCCATGGGGGACACCTCGGTGGCGGCCGCGGTGACCGTGACGTCGCTGTTCCCGTCGTTCACGAGCGTGCCGAACGCCGCGGTCATCCCGGTGTCGGCCGCCTTGACCCACGGGTCGCGGATGCCGAGCACACCGGCCGGAGTGCTGGCCGACGCCGACGGGCTCGGCTCCGCCGCCGACGACTGGCCGCAGCCGGCCGCGCCGAGCGCGAGGCAGGCCGCCGCGGCGGCGAGCAGGTGGACGCGGCGACGTCGGCTGCCGACGGTCGTGCTGGACATGGGCGTTCCCTTCAGCGATGGACCTGTTGCCCGTTGGTCGATTACGGCAAAAGGAAAGTTCCTGGGCGAAAGTGATTGATTTCACCGGCCGTCCGGGGAACTTCCGGGTCAACCGGCCCGACGGCCACCGGCCCGTACCGGTGAAGCCCCGGCGCTGTGCAGACAGCCGGGTAGTCGTTCCGTGGCGGGTCCTGGTTCCCCGGCGCGAGCGGCATCGGATACCGGAAGGTCGGGAACTATCCGTGCCCGTCGGCCGACCTTCACCACATGGGCGCTTGGTCAGGCACGGTCATCACGACGTGGGCGCAGCGCGCGGCCGTCGTCGCCAACACCGACTTCGGGAGACTCTCCGACCTGGAGGCGCTGCTCGCCGATGCGGCGTCCTTCGAGCTGCCGGCGGGCCCGGACGACCTGACGCTGGCCCGTACCGCCGCCGCCGGCCTGCGGGAGGCGTTCCTCCGTGCCGGTGACGGCGATGCCGGCGGCAGCGCGGCGACCCTGAACATGGTCATGGCCCGGTTGTACGCGCGACCGCGGGTGACCGTCGACGACGAGGGTTGGCGGACCTACGTCGCCGGACGTGGTGGCTCGCCAACCGCCGAGTATCTGGCCAACGCGGCCTGGGGGCTGGCGCAGTGGGTCGGCCAGTACGGCCCGGACCGGCTCGGTCGGTGCCGGGCGTCGAGATGCCGGTCGGTCTACCTGGTCCGCCGCTGGGCCGCCCAGCGGCGCTACTGCAGCGAGCGATGCGCCAACCGGATGTACGCGGCGGCGTTCCGCAGGCGACAGGCCGGGCTCGGTCAACCGGCCACCGACGAGGGGCACGCCCCGGCGGATCGCCCGCTTCCAGCGGCGCGCGGCTGAGGGGGCCCCGCCCGGGGAGAGCGGCCGGTCGCGGGGGCCGGCTTACCGTGCCGGTGCGGTCACCGCCCCCGCGAGGTCGACGATCCGGTCGGCCCAGCGCCCCATCAGGGCCTCGTCGTGCGTGATGACCAGGACGCCCGCGTTCTGCGCGCGCTGGTAGTCGGCGATGACGGCGGCGACGTGGGCCTGGGTGGAGGCGTCGAGCATCGCCGTGGCCTCGTCGCAGAGCAGGTAGTCGGGGCGGTGCACCAGGGCACGGGCGAGGCAGGCGCGTTGCAGCTGCCCGTCGGAGACCGCGTGCGGCCGGCGGGTGAGCAGGTCGGGGGTGAGCCCGACCAGGTCGGCGAGCTCGGCGACCCGCTCGCGGACGCCCGGCTCGGGAGCCCGGACGGCGCGCAGCGGTTCGGCGATGAGGTCGGTCAGGCTCAGCCGGGGATCGGCGGCGGCACGCGGGCTCTGGAACAGGACTGCCACCCGGGTCCGCAGCCCGACCGGAACGGCGTACCGCACCCCGGTGACCGGGGTGCCGTCGATGCTGACCTGCCCGCCGTCCGGGCGGTGCAGCAGGGCGAGCACCCGGACCAGGGTCGACTTGCCGCAGCCGGACGGGCCGCGCAGCCCCACCGTCTCACCCCGCCCGACGCTCAGGGTGACGCCGTCGAGCACCACCTGACGGTCGTAGGCGACGCGCACCTCGTCGGCGAGCAGTTGCTGTGGGCTGGTCACGGGGCGGCTCCGGGGAGGATCGGGTGATGGCATTCCACCGTGCCGCCGCCCGCCGATGTCGGCTCCGGCCGGCCCTCGCAGGTGTCGGTGCGTCTCGGGCACCGGGGCGCGAAGGCGCAGCCGGTCGGGAGGGCGGTCAGCATCGGCGGGTGGCCGGGTACCGGCCGGAAGGCCCGGCCCGGCAGCGCGTCGAGCAGCGCCGCCGCGTACGGGTGGGTGGGGGCGGCGAAGAACTCGCCGCCGTCCCGGTGTTCGACGACGCGGCTGGCATACATGACGGCCACGGTGTCGGCGACCCGGCGCGCCGCCGCCAGGTCGTGCGTGATCAGCACGACGGCGGCACCCGCGTCACAACGACGGCGGAGCAGGTCCAGGGTGTGGTCGACCAGCGGGCGGTCCAGGCCGGTGGTGGGCTCGTCGGCGATCAGCAACGGCGGATCCGTGGCCAGCGCGAGGGCGGTGACCAGGCGCTGGGCCATACCGCCGGATAGCTCGTGCGGATAGCGGTCCAGGTCTGCCGGGTCGAGCCCGACGTCGGCGGCGAGCCGGTCGGCCTGCGCGCGCTCGCGTCCGTGGGCCCGCAACGTCTCTCCGAGCAGCCGCCGCCCGGTGCGGACCGGGTTCAACGCGGTGGCCGGGCTCTGCGGGACCAGCCCGATCCGGCGACCACGCACCTGCCGGGCCAGGTGGCGCTGGCCGCAGCTGACCAGGTCGACCGGCTCGGTGTCCGGCTGGTGCAGCAGCGCGCGGCCGGTGACGGTGGCGTTGTCCGGCAGCAGCCCCAGCAGGGCGTGGGCGAGCACCGACTTGCCGCAGCCCGATTCGCCGACGACGGCGAGCAGTTCGCCGGCCCGTACGGTGAGGCTGAGGTCGGTGACGGCGTGCACGACCGCGTCGCGTAGCCGGAACCGGACCCCGAGCCGCTCGACGGAGAGCAGCGGCGACTGCTGCGAATCGGCCGGGCGGGTGGGCGTGGTGGCCGGCTGGGTGGTGGTCACAGTTGCAGCTCCGCTCTGACCCGGGGATCGAGGCGGTCGCGCCACCGGGCGGCGAGGACCGCGATGGCGAGGGTGACGACGACGATCACCGCGCCGGGCACCAGGCTCGCCCACCAGGCGCCGGTCAGCAGCGACCCCTCACCGTCGCTGATCATGTTGCCGAGGGACGCGAGGTGCGGTGGCAGGCCGAGGCCGAGGAACGACAGCGCGGTCTCGTGCCACACCGCGTGCGGGATCATCAGCGTGGTGGCCAGCGCCAGCCGGGGCAGCACGTGCGGCAGGAGGTGGCGTACGAGCACCCTTCCCCGGCCGGCTCCGCCGCTGATCGCAGCGTCGACGAAGGTCCGGGTGCGGAGGCTCAGCAGCTCGGACCGGACGATGCGGGCGGTGGAGAGCCAGTGGGTGAGCCCGACGGAGGCGATCACCGCGCCGAGGCTGGGCCGCAGCATGGCCACGATGAAGATGCCGAGCAGCAGGTGCGGCAGCGCGGCGATGGTGTCGACGATCCGCATCAGGACGCGATCGACGCGTCCGCCGAGCGTGCCGGCGATCCCGCCGATCAGGCCGCCGATCACGGTGGCGACCAGGGCGGCGACCGCGCCGACGAGCAGTGAGACGCGCAGGCCGTAGACCGCGCGGTGGGCCACGTCCCGGCCGAGGTCGTCGGTGCCGCCGAGGTGGCTCCAGGACGGTGCCAGCCGGGTCTGGTCCAGCGCGACGGCGCTCTGGTCGAGCGGCCAGACGATCGGGGCGAGCAGCGCGCCGCCGACGGCGACGATGAGGACGAGCCCGGCCGTGACGACACCGGCCCGGCGGGGCCGCAACCGCGACCGCAGCGGACGGGGCAGCGCACGGCGGGCAGCGAGGTCAGCCATCGAGTCGCACCCTCGGGTCGGCGGCGGCGTAGGCGAGGTCGGCGGCGAGGTTCGCGGTCAACACCACCGCGGTGGTGACCAGGGTGATCGCCGCCAGCAGCGGGAAGTCGCTGCCGAGCGCGGCCTCGACCGTGACCGCGCCGAGGCCCGGCAGGGAGAAGACCGTCTCGACCAGCACCGCCCCGCCGACCAGCTCCGGCAGGTGGGTGCCGACCAGCGTGAGGAACGGCAGCAGCGCGGTACGCAGCGCGTGCCCGAAGAGCACCGTCCGTCCGGGCAGTCCGCGGGCCCGCGCCGCGAGCACGTGGTCGTCGCGCAGGCTCTCCGCGACGGCATCGCGGACGAAGAGCAGGAACCACGGCGCCTGGGAGATCGCCAGCACCGCGACCGGCAGGATCAGGTGGTGCGCCACGTCCGACCAGGAGGTGCCGGTCGCGGTGACGTCGGTGAGCCCGCCGGCCGGAAACCAGCCGAGGGCCAGCGCGAAGACGGCTATCGCGGCCAGGCCGATCCAGAAGACCGGCATCGACTCGACCGCGTAGGCCGCGGCCCGCAACCCGCGGTCGAAGAGCCCACCCCGGCGGTACGCGGCCAGGGCGCCCAGCAGCAGGCTCGCGAGCAGGACCACCGCCAGGGTGACGCCGATCAGCAGCAGCGTCCAGCCGGCGCGGGCGGCGAGCACCGAGGTGACCGGCTCGTGCCGGCTCGTCGACCAGCCCAGGTCGCCCCGGAGGAGGTTGCCGATCCACCGCAGGTACTGCACCGGCAACGGGTCGTCGACGCCCCAGTTCGCGCGGATCTGCGCCAGGTTCTCCTCGCTGGTGGTGAACGCCGCCGCGCCCGCGTACTGCTTGGCCGGGTCGACGGGCGACGCGGCGCCGAGCGCGAACATGCCGACGCTGGTGGCGACGAGCACCGGTACGGCGACCAGGAGTCGGCGCCGGACCACCACCGCCGCCCCGGCCAGCCGGCCGGAGCGACGGCGGGGCGGGGCGGTGGTGGTCACGACCGGGTCCAGGTGTCGATGTTCCACCAGAGGCTGTTCGCGACGCCGTGCTCGTGCGCCTCGACCCGGGGGGAGACGCCCTGGACCGAGGACTTCAGCACGTAGCTGTGCCGCAGGTAGGTCAGGAACAGCCACGGCACGTCAGCGGCGATCTGCTTCTGGAACGTCGCGTACGCGGCCTTGCGGCGGGCCGGATCGGCCTGGTCCCGCCCCTCCTGCAGGGCCTGGTCCGCCACCGGCGAGCGGTACGAGCCGGGGTTGAAGTAGCCCTGCCCGGCGAAGCGCGAGTGGTACAGCTTGTACGTGACGAAGTCCGGGTCGTACGGCGTGCCGTACCCCATCAGCAGCGCGTCGGACTTCATCCGCGGGTCGATGGCGTCCCAGGTGAGCCCCTCCGGCGCCACCTCGATGCCGACCTTCTTCGCGTCCGCGGTCACCGCCAGGGCCAGGTCCTTGCGCAGCGTGTCGCTCGCCGGGTACATGAGCGTGAAGCGGGCCGGGCGGCCGTTCTTGACGCGTACCCCGTCGGGGCCGGGCGTCCAGCCGGCGGCGTCCAGCAGCGCGGTCGCGGCCGTGGGGTCGGCGGTCGGTTTCCCGGCGATCGACGGCTCGGCGAACTCGGAGGTCGGCGGGACCGGACCGAACGCCGGGTCGCCGGAGCCACCGAGGATGCCGGCGACCATCGCGGCCCGGTCGACGGCGAGGCTGAGCGCCCGGCGGATCGCCACGTCGGCGAGGACCGGGTTGCCCATGGGCAGCATCACGCCGCGGTAGTCGGCGGTCGGCACCTGCTCGACCCGGTACGCGCCGTCCGGCGCGAAACCGGCGGCGAGCTTCGGCGGCAGCTCCGCCGCGTCGAACTCACCGGCCCGCATCCGCTGGGCACGGACGTTGTCGTCCTCCACGAAGGCGACCACCACCCGGTCGTTCGCCGGGCGGCCGCCGAAGTAGCGCTCGTTCGCCGTGAGCACCAACCGGTCGCCCGGCGTCCAGGACTCGACCCGGTACGGGCCGGTCCCGACGGGCTTCCGGTTGAACTCCGCCTTGTTGATGTCCTGCCCCGTGAGGAGTTTGGCCGGGACGACGCCGAGGGTGAGCCGCTGCAGGAACGGCGCGTACGGGTAGCGCAGCCGGAACACCACAGTGGCCGGGTCGGGCGCGGTGATCGACTCGACCATGTCGAGGTCGGACCGGAGCGTCGAGTCCACCTTCGGGTCCAGCACCGCCTGGTAGGTGAAGGCGACGTCGCTCGCGGTCAGCTCGCCACCGTCGTGGAAGAGCACGCCGTCGCGGAGCTTCGCGGTCACCGTGCGGCCGTCCGGGGAGACGGTCGGCAGCTCCGCGGCCAGGCCGGGGACGAGCCGGTTGCCGGCGTCCCGGGCGACGAGGCCGTCGAAGATCAGCGAGGCGCCGTCGACGCCGTAGTTGAGCACCGGGTTCAACGTGTCGGACTCGCCCGCGGTGGCGACGACCAGCGTCGCGCCGCCGGCCGAGTCCTCGGGGACCTCCGGGGTCGAACAGCCGGCCAGGGCGAGCAGACCGGCCGCCGCGGTGGTGACCACGAGGCGTCGGAGAGTCGGACGTAACCGGATCACGAAAGCTCCTGCGGGTAGGGGAGGGGACGTCGGGGGTGGTGCCGGCCGTGGCCGTGACCTGAGTGACCAGGGTGGCATAGCTGCAAACCCTTGGCAATTACTGCATTTGTGCATTACAGCCGGGCGGCGGATGTGTGAATGCGGCGCGGTCGTCCGTGAACGTTGAGCGGCAAGCGCGGAGGGGGCCCGCGGTGGCGCGACGATCCGTCGGCGGCCTACGAGGTGACCGCCCCGTCGGGGCGGCCGGCGCGCGCCCGTCCGTCTCGTCGAAAATGGAGGGTCGGCAGGGGCGCGGAGCACGCACTGACTTCCGTGCATGCCACAACGGGTCACCAGGTGATCCGGCCGCTCCTGGCGACGCCGCCTGGTGACTCTCCTCACCGAGCGGCGAAGCGGCCGTGGCTGTACTCGGCGAGGCCACTGCACGATCATCTCCGGCATGGTCCACAGCCGAAGCGCCGACGCCCCGCCAGCGACCAGGGTGGGAATAACCTCCGCCGCGGCCGCCCTGCCGGAGCGGGTGGTGACGAGCGCGGAGCTTCAGGAACAGGTCGAACGAGCCAGCGGCATCGCCCTACCGCCGAGGCTCTTCTCGCGAATGACGGGTATCGAGACCCGGCGCATCGCCGGCCCCGACGAGCACGCCTCCACGCTCGCCGTCCGGGCCGCCCGCACCGTGTTCGACAGCGCCGCCGTCGCACCCGACGACATCGACCTGCTGATCTTCGCCTCCGCGTCCCGGGACATGGCGGAGCCCGCCACCGCGCACATCGTCCAGGCGGAGCTGGGCACCCGTGCCCACGCTTTCGACCTGACCAACGCCTGCAACAGCTTCCTCAACGGAATCGACACGGCACGGACGTTCCTCCTGGCCGGGCGGGCGCGACGAGCCCTGGTCGTGACCGGCGAGACGCCGACCCGGTCGATGCGGATGCGGGCGTCGAGCGCGGCGCAGGTCCGATCGTCGTTCGCCGGCTACACGTTCGGCGACGCCGGCGCGGCCGTGCTGGTCGAGCAGGTGCCGACCGGCGGCATCCTCGACGTGCAGACGGCCACCTTCTCGGAGTACTGGACGATCGGCGGGATCGACGGCGGCGGCTCCCGGCACCCGCGCGGCGACGAGCACACCTACTTCCACGGCGACGGCGGAAAGCTGCGCTCCGTCTTCGAGCGGGTCGGCCTGGACGTGCTCCGCACGGTCCACCACCGCACCGGCTTCGACTGGTCGGACTACGAGCGGGTCCTCGTCCACCAGGTCACGCTGCCGTACTTGAACCGCTTCGTCGAGCTGGCCCGGGTGCCGGCGGAGAAGCTGATCGTCACCGTGCCCGAGCTGGGCAACGTGGCCAGTGCCACCATCGGCGTGCAGCTGGCCCGGGCCGACGAGGAGCTGCCCAGCGGGTCCCGGGTCTTCTGCCTCGGTCTGGGCGGCGGCGTCAGCATCACGACGATGGTGTGGGAGAAGTCCTGACGTATGGCCCCGACCTCACCGGGGCGGCGCCGCGACCGCCGGGTCTACCTGCGGAGCCACCCCCTCCTCTTCGCCCTGCTCGCCGTCGCCCGTCGGGCGCCGGTGCTCCGCCTCGGCCGTACGGTGCTGGTCAACGGCACCGAGGCGTACCTCCAGGCGCTCACCGAGGTCGCCCTGGACCGGAGCGCGGCGGGTACGACCGGCGGGAACGCCCGCCGGCTCACCGGCGGCGAGCTCCTCTTCGACCAGGAGGACGCGGCCCACCGCCGCGCCCGACGCGAGCTCTCGCACGTCTTCAACTCCGCCGGAGTGGCACGAACCCGTCCACTCTGGGCCGACGTGCTACGGCGGCGACTCGCACCCCTCGCCACCGGCGAGACGATCGATCTGGTGGACGTCGCGGCCGAGTTGGCCGGCGTGGCGACGGTGTCGCTGCTCGGCCTGAACGCCGACCCGCATGCGGTCGCCGCCGCGGCCCGCGCCGCCGCCGCGGCGGCCGTACGCGCGGAGCTGCCGGGTCCGCGCGGGCCGGGGCGGGAACGCGCCACCCGGGCCGCCGTCGACCGGCTGGCAGGCGTGCTGGCCGGCGCCGTCGTCGACCCCGCGCTGGCGAGCATGATCGCGGTCGCGGCGGTCAACACGACGGTCGCGGCGATACCCCGCGCCGTCGCCTGGTGCGCCGACGACCGGCTCTGGTCCCACGCCGCCGACCCGGAGCTGCTGCCGACGCTCGTCGCCGAGCTGCTGCGGGTCACCGCGCCCAGCCCGGTCCTGCCGCGAGCGGTCGCGGCGCCGGGCGAGGTCGGCGGCTGCCCGGTGCGCTCCGGCGACCGGCTGATCCTGGTCGCCCGGCACGCCGCGTACGCTCACGAGATGGGACCCGACCCCGTCGCCCCGATGACGCCGCGGATCTCACATCTGGTGTTCGGAGCGGGCACGCACAGCTGCCCCGGCGCCGGGCTCGCCCGGGCCCAGCTCGCCGACACGTTGGCCGCGCTGGCTCCGTACCGGCCGGTGGTGGTCTCCGCCCGAGCCGATCGGCGAGCCGCGCTGCCGAGCTGGGCGACCCTGCGGCTGCGGGCGGTCAGCCGATGACCACGGGGAGTCCGCGGCGGGCGACGGTGGCGCCGAGGGAGGTCCTGACCTCTCCCGGTGACCGGTTGCGTGCCCACGCCGCGGTGTTCGGCGACAAGCCGGCACTGGTCTTCCCGGCCGCCACGGGACAGACCCGGACCACGACGTTCGCGGAGCTCGACGCGGCGTCCGACCGGTACGCCGCCGGGTTCGCCCAGGTCGGGATCGAGACCGGCACCAGGACCGTCGTCATGATGCCGGTCGGTGACGAGCTCGTCGCGGTCATCTTCGGCCTGCTCAAGCTCGGCGCGGTACCGGTCATCGTGGACCCGGGCATGGGCCTGCGTCGGATGCTGCGCTGCTACCGCGCCGCCGGGGCCCGGGCCTTCATCGGCGTACCGGCCGCACAGGCCGTCCGCGTCCTGCGACCGGACGCCTTCGCCGGGATCCGGACGGTCATCACCGCCGGTCGTCGCTGGTGCTGGGGCGGCGCGACGCTGCGCGGGCTGGCGGCGACCACGGCCGCGCCACCGAGGCCGGCCGTCGAGGCCGACGACCTACTCATGATCAGCTTCACCTCGGGGAGCACCGGCAGCGCGAAGGGGGTCGAGTCCACCCACGGCGCGTTGGCGGAGATGGTCCGGCAGACGGGCACCCACTACCGGCACACCCCGTCGGACGTCTGCCTGGTCACCTCGCTCTCCTTCGCCTTCCTGCACCTGCTGACCGGCTCGACCTGCGTGCTGCCGGAGATCGACTTCGCCCGCGTCGCGGACGCCGAACCGGCGATGATCAGCGACCTGATCCGGCGGTACGGGGTGACCGCGATGTTCGGCTCGCCCGCGCTGCTCGACCCGCTCGCCCGGCACCTCGACGAAACCGGCGAGCAGGTGCCGACGCTGCGCCTCGTCGTCTCCGGCGGGGCGCCCGTCGCGAACGAGGTCGTGGCGCGGCTGCGACGCGTACTGGCCCCGCAGGGCGGCCGCATGCACGTCACGTACGGCGCCACCGAGGCGGTCCCGATCGCGTCCATCGAGGCCGGCGAGCTGCTCGACGAGGTCCGGGCCACCGCTGCGAACGGCGGCGGCACCTGCGTCGGCCGGCCCGTCGACGGGGTCGACCTGCGCGTCATCCGCGCCACCGACGGACCGATCCCCGACTGGACGGCGGTTCGACCGGTCGCGCCGCACGAGATCGGCGAGATCGTGGTCGGCGGACCGACGGTGAGTCGCCGCTACCTCGGCCCGGCCGCCGCGAACGCCAACGCCAAGATCGCAGAGGGGGAACGGATCTGGCACCGGACGGGCGACCTCGGTCGGGTCGACGAGCAGGGCCGGGTCTGGTTCGCCGGCCGGTCCAGCGACGTGGTCCACACCGCCGACGGCCCGCTCTACCCGGTGCCCTGCGAGACCGTGCTCGACGAGCACCCGGAGGTGCGTCGCACGGCGCTGGTCGGGGTGGGTCTCCCCGGCCGGCAGCAGCCTGTCGTCTGCGTCGAGCTCCGCGCGGGTGTGCCGGCGACGCGACGGTCCAGCATCGAGCGCGAGCTGCGGGAGCTGGCGCAACGGCACGAGGCGACGCGGTGCCTCACGGAGTTCCGCTTCCACCCCGCGTTCCCGGTCGACGTACGCCACAACGCGAAGATCGACCACGGCCGGCTGGCCGCCTGGGCGGCGCGTACCCGAACGGGCGGAACCCGCCGTGCACGGCGTACGGGATTGGCGTGAGAGCGCTCATCACGGGTGGTTCCGGCTTCCTCGGCGGTCACCTCGTCGACGAGTGCGTACGCCGGGGCGACCGGGTACGCGTGCTGGTCCGTCCGACCAGCGACCTCGGCCACCTCCGCACCGTACCGGGCATCGAACTGGTCAGCGGCGACCTGACCGACCCCGCCTCGCTGCGCTCGGCGACCCGCAACGTGGACGTGATCTACCACTCGGCCGCCCGGGCGCAGGACTTCGGCACCCGCGCCCAGTTCTGGGCGGCCAACGTCACCGGCACGCAACACCTGCTGACCGCCGCCCGCAGCAACGGTGTGCCGCGGTTCGTCCACGTGAGCAGCCCGAGCGCCGTGATGAACGGGGAAGATCAGGTCGACATCGACGAGAGCGTGGCCTACCCGGACCGGTTCCTGAACCTGTACTCGGAGACGAAGGCGGTCGCCGAACAGTTGGTGCTCGCCGCCAACGACGGTGAGCTGACCACCTGCGCCCTCCGACCGAGGGCCATCTGGGGGCCCCGGGACCGCACCGGTTTCCTGCCCCGGCTGCTGACCAGAATGCACCGGGGCACGCTGCCCGACCTCTCCGGCCCGGCGCCCGTCCTCGCCTCCCTCTGCCACTGCCGCAACGCGGCCGTGGCCTGCCGGCTGGCCGCGACCTCGGACCGGGTCGGTGGCCGGGCCTACTTCATCGCCGACGCCGAGCGGATCGACGTCTGGGCGCTGATCGCCCGGGTCGCCGAACTCTTCGGCCTCCGCGCGCCGACCCACCGGATTCCCGGCCCGCTCCTCGCCGGCGTCGTCGGCCTGTTCGAGCTGCTCTGGCGGGTGCCGCTGCTCGCCCGCCGCCCGCCGCCGGTCTCCCGCTACGGGGTCGCCCTGCTGACCCGGACGGCCACCTACGACACCACGGCGGCGAACCGGGACCTCGGCTATCGCCCGGAGGTCGACCTGGAGACCGGGCTCGTGCAGCTCAGGAAGTGGGTCGAGCGGATCGGCGGCGTCGCGGCACTCGCCCGCGGGGCCCGGGGGTGAGCTTCTCCCGCCCGATCTCCGCGATCGAGCAGGGCTACCTGGCCGGCGCCCCGCTGCTGCCTCCCTTCGCGATCCAACTCCTGGTGGAGGGGGTCGGATCGATCGACGAGGCGGCGCTGCGCCGGGCGGTGGCCGTCGCCTCCGAGGCCTGCCCGGGGTCGCGACTGGTCGGCCGCGGGAGACTCTGGGTGGACAGCGGCCGACCACCACCGGTCACCGTGCTGCCCGCGCTGGATCTCGACGGTCCGGCCCTGCGCCGCCCGCTCGACCCCTCGACGGGCCCGCTCAGCGAGGTGCTGCTCGTTCCCGGCGCGGCGACGACGATCGTCTTCCGCGCCGCACACGCCACGATGGACGCCAGGGGAGCGCTCGTCTGGGCCACCGACGTCCTGCGGGCCCTGCGACACGAACGTCCGCTCGGCGCGCGCTCGCCGGTGACCGACGACGCACTCCGCCGACGGGTCGCTGCCTCGCCCGCCCGGTTGAGCACCGGCCTGCGGTGGCGTACCCCACTCGTCGGCGCGACGGCCCACCGCCGGCACCGCTGGCGGCGCACCACCATCACCGGGAACCAGCACGCTCTGGTCGCGCGGACGATCGCGGCGATCGGCGCGGCGGCCGGCCGGCCGTCACGTTTCATGGTCCCGGTCGACCTGCGCCGACACGAGCGCACCCTGGCCGCGACCGGGAACCTGGCGCTGCCCGTCTTCCTCGACGTGACACCGGACCAGCCCTGGGCGGAGGTCCACGAACTCCTGCTGCGGGCGCTCGCCGACCGTCGGGAGCTCGCCGTCTCCGCCGCCGAGAGCTGGGCCGGCCGCCTGCCCCGCCCGGTGCTGCGCGCCGGCCTCTCCGCCGCCGAGCGGGTCAGCCGCCGGTGGAACCGGGGGATCTGCACGGCCGCCGTCTCCCACCTGGGCCGGATCGACCTCGACGCGTTCTGCACCGACACGTTCACCGCCGGCACCGTCTACACCCTGCCGGTGCACGGACCCTTCATTCCGGTCGCGTTCAGCACGACCGAGCTGCCCGGGCACATCGAGCTGACCATGTCCCACCCGAGCGGGCCCGGTGCCGAGCAGGCCGCCGAGACCCTGCTGGCCGCGGTCACCGCGGCGCTCGCCCCGGAGGGCGTCCCATCCGTCACCGCCGGGCCGCGCGCCCCGGCGCCCCGAACCGGCCGTACGCCGCCACCGGACGAAGCGACCGTCGGCCCGACCGTGGTGGACATCTTCGCCCAGCGCGTCCGGCAGACCCCCGATGCGATGGCGTTGACCGGGCCGCAGGGCGCGGTCACCTACGCCGAGCTGGACCGGCGCGCCGACGTGGTGGCCGAGCGGCTGCACCGCCTCGGGGTGGGGCCGGGAGACGTGGTGGGTCTGCTGGCCGACCGCACCCCGGCGGCGATCGGCGCGCTGTGGGGCGTGCTCAAGGCCGGCGCCGCCTACCTGCCGCTCGAACCGTCGTACCCGCCGGGTCGGCTCGCCTTCCTGCTCGACGACGCCGGTGCCGCGCTCTGCCTCGCGCAGCGTCGGTTCGCCGACCGGCTCGGCCGGCGCCGCGTCCTGATGCTCGACGACCTGCCGTCGAGTGGCGCGTCCGCGCCAGCCACCCGGCCGGCCCCGACCGACCTGGCCTACCTGATCTACACCTCCGGTTCCACCGGACGGCCGAAGGGCGTCCAGGTCGAACACCGCAACCTCACCGCGTACGCCGCCTGGGCGCTGCCGCGCTACCGGGTCGACCGGAGCACCCGCTTCGCGTTCTTCACCTCGATGGCGTTCGACCTCGGCGCGACGGCCGTCTTCCTGCCGCTGCTCGCCGGTGGCAGCGTCGAACTGGTGCCCGGGGAGATGACCCCACCGCTGCTGCGCCGGATCATCGAGGGCGGAGGCGTGAACGCGCTCAAGCTCACCCCGACCTACCTCGACCTGATCAACCGGCTCGACCTCGCTCCGGCCCGGTTCCGAACCGTGGTCGTCGGCGGGGAACAGCTGCCGGCGGCGGTGGCGGCCCGCGCCCAGCGGCTCTTCGGCTCCGGATGCGACATCGTCAACGAGTACGGGCCCACCGAGACGACGATCGGCTGCGTCGTCGGCTCCTTCGACGCCGAGCGGGACGGCTCCGCCGGCCCGGTGCCGATCGGGGAGCCGGTGCCCGGCACCGGTGTCCTGCTGCTCGGCCTCGAGGGGGAAGCGGTTCCCCCGGGCACGGTCGGCGAGCTCCACCTGACCGGCACGCAGCTCGCCCGGGGCTACCTGAACCGGCCCGAGGCGCAGCGCGAGCGCTTCGTACGGCTGCCCGACGGCACCCGCGCGTACCGTACCGGCGATCTCGGTCGGCTCCGCCCCGACGGGCTCCTGGAGTATCTGGGCCGCACCGACGAGCAGGTGAAGATTCGCGGGTACCGGATCGAGCCGGGAGAGGTCGCGGCTGTCCTGGCGGAGCATCCGGCGGTCGCCCGCGCCGTGGTGCTCGCGCATCCGCAGCCCGCGAGCAGGCAGATCCGGCTGCACGCCTACGTGACGACGCGGGAGCCGGTCACCGAAGCCGCGCTGCGGGCCCATCTGGCCGGGCTGCTGCCACCTCCGGTCATGCCGGCGACGTTTGCCGTGCTGGAGCGGTTTCCGCGGACCTCGAACGGCAAGGTCGACACCGCCGTCCTGCTGGCCGCGCTCCGGGACGAGGCCCCCGTTCCGCCGGTGGTGGACACGCCGGACCCGACCGCCGGGGTGGTGGCCGGGATCTGGTCCGAGGTGTTGCGGGTGCCGGTCGACGCCGGCGACCCGAACGCCGACTTCCACCGGCTGGGTGGGGATTCGTTGACCTTCCTGGAGATGCTGGACCGGGTCTTCCGGCGCTTCGGCGGCGACTCCGGCGGGGATGCCCTCGCGGCCCTGCGGGAGGTGACCGCCGACCCGACTCTCGGCGCCGTGTGCCGGGTGCTGCGGGCGGCCCCGGGCGCGGCCGCCGCCGGCCGGCCCGAGGACCGGCGCGGCCGAACCTCCTCCTGACGCGCGCTGCTGCTCGCCCTGACGCCCGCCCCTCACGCGCGGCCGGCCCGCAGCGCTGCCGCCCACCACCGTGCCCGTACGGCCGGCGCGTTCAGCCTTGCGGTAATGGCCCGGATGTTGACTCGAACTTACGCATGTTGATATTTATATGTGTGAAAGCGAGGTGAGAATTCGCCTGGCCCGGCAGCGATTACCCCTGCCCGGAATTCGACACCCGTCGGAATCCGGGAGCCCTGCTGCGGCCCCGATTCGACAGTCGTCCAGCATGACGCCGACGCAAGGAGAATGTCTGTGCGCACCTGGCGGAGGAGGGCGCTGCTACCCGCAGCCGCTCTGCTTGCACTGACCCTGCCCCTGAGTAGCAGCCTCGTTCTGAATTCGGCCGCCACCGCGGCCCCGCGCATCACCAGCCCCGAGCAGTTCTTCGGCTTCCCCCTCGGCTCGGAGGGCAAGCTCGCCCGCTGGGACGATCTCGTTCGCTACTACAAGCTCGTCGCCGACCGCTCCGACAAGGTGCTCTACCAGGAGATCGGCAAGACCGCGGCGGGCCGGCCGTTCCCCCTCCTCACGGTCAGCTCCCGGGAGAACCTACGGAACCTCGACCGGATCAAGGAGGTCAACAAGCGGCTCGCCGATCCGCGTGGGCTGACCGAGGTGGAGGCGAAGAAGCTCGCCGCGCAGAGCAAGCCGGTCTTCCTGCTGGAAGCCGCGATCCACTCCACCGAGGTGGGCACCGCGCAGGTCATTCCGAACATTCTTCACCGGCTCGCCGAGGAGAAGTCGACAACGATTTCGGAAATCCTCGACAACGTGGTGGTGCTCATCATTCCGGCGCAGAGCCCGGACGGCACCAAGTGGGTCGGCGACCATTTCAACGAAACCGCGGGGACCAACTACGCGCGCACCTATCCCGACCTCTACCAGAAGTACATCGGGCACGACGACAACCGTGACTGGTTCATGTTCACCCAGCCCGAGACGCAGATCAGCGTCGCCCTGCAGAACGAGTGGAAGCCGCAGGTCGTGCAGAACCTGCACCAGATGGGTAACGCCCGGGGCCGGATCTTCATCCCCCCGTACCTGTCGCCGAACGACCCGAACATCGACCCCATCACCGTGCAGCAGACCAACTCGCTCGGCATGGAGATCTCCCGAAGCCTGACCGCCGAGGGCAAGAAGGGCGTCAACTGGGGCTCGACCTACGACTACTGGACGCCGTCGCGGCAGTACATGACCTACCACGGCGCGCCGCGCATCCTCGTCGAGGCGGCGAGCGCGCAGGACCTCGCGTACACGTACCGCAGCAGCGACGGCGGCCCGATCGGTCCACAGGAGCCGGACACCAACTTCATCGAGCCGTACGACCAGTCCACCTGGACGCTGGCGCAGATCGTGGACTACCTCGACACGACGGTCTTCGGCGCGTTGAGCAACGTCGCCAAGTACAGGACAGAGTGGCTCTACAACTTCTACCGCACCCAGCGCAACGCGGTCGAGCCGAGCGCCGACAAGCCGTTCGCCTACGTGGCGCCGGCCGGCCAGCGGGACCCGTTCGCCACGTACGAGCTGCTGAAGACGCTGCAGACCGGTGAGGTCGAGATCGAGCGGGCCATCTCGGCCTTCACGGCGAACGGCAAGCGCTACGAGGCCGGCTCCTGGATCATCCGGTACGCGCAGCCCTACGGCCGCTTCGCCAAGACGCTGCTGGAGACGCAGGACTACCCGGACCTGCGGGAGTACCCGGGTGGCCCGCCGCAGAACCCGTACGACGTGACGGCGCAGACCCTGCCGATGCTCCTCGGGGTGCAGGTCGACACCATCGCGAAGCCGTTCACCGTCTCGACCAGCCGGGTCAAGCAGGTGCAGCCGGCCGCCCCGGCGTTCCCCGGCGACCCGGGCAGCCGCGGCGCCTACCTGGTCGGCCCCGAGTCCTACGGCACCGCCATGATGATCGCGGCGCTGCAGAAGGCGGGTGCGGAGACCTTCCGGGCCGGCGCCGAGTTCTCGGCCGGTGGGCGCAGCCACGCGCCGGGAACGCTGATCGTCGAGCCGAGCCGGGCGGCGCGGACCGCGCTGCAGGAGGTCTCCCGTAAGACCGGTATCCCCGTCTTCGGCGTCGGCCAGGCCCCGCGGGTGGCGGCGGAGCAGCTCAAGGAGAACACCCGGGTCGGCCTCTTCCGCGGCGTCAACAACATCCCCGGCGGCTGGATGAAGTGGCTCTTCGAGCAGTACGACATCGGCTTCGAGGAGGTCGTCGCCGCGGACTTCGCCGGTGACCTCAACGCGAAGTTCGACGCGATCGTGCTGCCGGCGGGGATCAGCCGCGCCGACATCGTCTCGGGCCTGAACCGGGACCGTTACCCGGCCGAGTGGGCCTGGGCGTACGGCGTCGGCGAGGAGGGTTGGGCGAAGCTGCGCAAGTTCGTCGAGGACGGCGGCACGCTGCTGGCCATCGGCGACTCGGTGGCGACGGCGCGCCAGCTCGCCTCGCTGCCGATCACCCCGGCGCTGCCGACCGACGAGCACGTCTTCTTCTCGCCCGGCAGCATCCTCAACCAGCGCTTCGACACCACGGACCCGGTGGCCTGGGGCATGCGCCCCGACACCCCGGTCTGGTTCGGCGAGGACGACCAGGCGTACAACGTCGAGGGTGGCGACGTCGTCTCCTCGTTCCCGACCTCGGGCGAGCAGCTGCGCAGCGGCTGGCTGATCGGCGGCGAACACCTCAACGGCAAGGCCAACGTCGTGAAGCACCAGGTGGGCGAGGGTCTGATCGTGACCTTCGGTAGCGAGCCGACCTTCCGTACCTGGTCGCGTGACCCGAGCAAGCTGCTCTTCAACGCGATCTACCACGGACCGTCCACCCCGGTGGAGGCCAGCGCGCTGCCGGGCGCGCTGGGCGGCTGACCCTGGCGTAGCAGGGCGGCTACGGAGGGGGCCGTGTCCCAGCCACGGGACGCGGTCCCCTTCGCGCCGCCGAGCAACCGAGCCCGGCGGCGGTCCGATCTTGACCCATGGGTACGGAATGTGAAAATCTCGAACGATCTTGAAAGTGTCGTTCGGGCCCGTGGAGGAGGGGACATGCGCCGCAGCCGTGTCTACGGAGGACTCATCGCGCTGATCGTCGGCTCGACGACGGTCGCGGCCGGGCCGGCGACCGGGGCGGGCGCGAACGTCGCGGCCGGCGGCGGCTGCGCCCCGGTCGTGACGGCCGCCCGGCCGGCGGTCGGCCTCCAGCAGAAGTGGGCGCACTTCGGCGACGGCGCCGGCGCGGGGGAGTGGGCCGGTGGTGACGGCACCTACTCGACGCCGCTACCGGACGGCCGTACCGCGTGGCTCTTCAACGACACCTTCCTCGGGCCGGTCGGTCCCGGCCGGAGCATCACCCCGCACGCGCCGGTGCACAACACGATCGTGACGGCGGACGGCCGCAGCGACCGGCCGACCGGCACCATCCTGCGCGGAACCGCGGAGAACCCGCTCCCGATCGTCGGTCCGGCCGGCACCGACGAGCCGTGGTACTGGAACGGCGACGGCATCGTCGACGGCGGCAAGCTGTACGTCTTCGAATTCCAGCAGCGGACGGCGGGCGAAGGCCACTTCGGCTTCGAATGGATCGGCACCGACCTCGCGTCCCTGTCGTTGCCGGATCTGCGGCTGCGTGAGGTCACTCCGACCTATGACGGGCACGGCATCCAGTGGGGCGTGGAGCTGCTCCGGGTGGGCGGGTACATCTACATCTACGGCACCGGCGCCGAGTGGCCGGGCAAGCAGGCCCACGTCGCGCGGGCCCGGGCCGGCCACCTCGACGGCGCCTGGGAGTTCTACACGGGCAGCGGCTGGTCCCCGAACGAGGCCGACTCCGTCTCGATCCTGGACGAGGTCGGCTCCTCCTACGGCGTCGCCGAGGTGCAGGGCCGGTACGTGCTCGTCACCACCGACAGCTACCTCGGCTCCGAGATCTACGTCCACACCGCGTCGACGCCGTTCGGCTTCGCCGGCACCGAGCGGGTGCCGGTCTACGACACCCCCGAGGGGCAGCCGGAGTTCGACGCCGACGCGGACGGTGACATCTACACCTACAACGTGGCCGTGCACCCGACGATGAGCGCCAGGAACAGCCTCGTCGTGTCGTACAACGTGAACAGCACGAGCATCGCGGACCTGTACGGGGACATCAGCAACAACCGGGCGCGCTACCTGGACCTGCGGTTCGCCCCCGGGCACCGCCCCTGCCGGTAGCCCCGACCCGCGGCGTGCTCCGCTGACCCGTATCCAGGCGAGGTAAGGCGTGCGGTCACGGGTCCGTCCCGTGGCCGCACGCCTGCCGCCCGCCCGAGCTAGGGCGTGTGTCAAAGTCCCTGGCCGGCCTGCGGCGGGCCCAGACGACGACCGGCGGCGTCGGCGCTTCGTCCGGATACGACACCGGTATCCGAACGAATCCCCGCCTTGCCGGACCGCCGCCTGGACTCCGCCTCGGCTGGACCGAGGACTTCGACACACGCCCTAGAGGTTGAAGCCGCCGGCGACCTCGATGTCCTGCGCCGTGATCCAGCGCCCCTCGTCGGAGACGAGCGTCGCGATCACCATGCCGATGTCGTCCGGCTCGCCGACGCGGCCGAACGCGGTCTTCGCCGCGAGGGCGGGGATCACCTCGGGGTAGCGTTCGAAGGCGTTGTCGGCGAGTCGGGTACGGGTGGCGCCGGGGGCGATCGAGTTGACGCGGATGCCGCGCGGGCTGAACTCCTTGGCCATGTACCGGGTCAGCACCGTGAGGCCGCCCTTCATCGAGGCGTACGCCGAGTAGCCCGGCTCCAGACCGGAGTGCAGCGCGGCGTTGCTGGTGACGTTGACGACCGCGCCGCCGTCGGCCAGCAGCGGCAGCAGGGTCTGGGTGAGGAAGTACGGCCCTTTGAGCAGCACCCGCATGAACCGGTCGAAGAGCTCTTCGGTGGTCTCCTCGAACATCGCCATCTGGCCGAAGCCGGCGTTGTTCACCAGGATGTCGAACGTGTCCCGCTGCCAGGTGTCACGCAGAACCGCCTCGATCGAGTCGCGGAAGGCCGGGAAGGTCTCGCTCCGGCCGACGTCCAGCGGCAACGCGACCGCGCTGCCGCCCTCCTTCTCGATGGCGGCGACGGTGTCCCGCGCTCCCTCCTGGTTCCTGCCGTAGGTGAGCACCACACCCACTCCGCGCTTGGCGATCTGGATGGCTGCGCTCTGTCCGATGCCGGAGCTGGCGCCGGTGACGATGGCGACCCGCATGGTTCGCCCTACCTCTCCGTTCGTGGAGCGCGGCAGCGCTCCGGGGAATTGGGGTTGACCCAATACAACCTCCTGAGCTGCGCAGGTAGTAGAACGATGGTCTTGGAGACTTGCACGATCCTCCAAGCCCGGAGAGCAGTGGGTGTGCTTCAATCGGGTTGTGCCCCTCGACGAGCTGCGGACGTTGCTGGCCCGCCATGCCCGCCCGGATGGCGCCACCGCCATCGACGGTGTGCTGATCTCGAAGGTCGAGCGGGTGGACCCACCGTCGGCGTCGATGTCCGGCACGGTCTTCGCGCTCATCGCGCAGGGCGCGAAGCGTCTGGCGCTGGGCGACCGGGTGTACGAGTACCGCGCCGGTCAGTACCTCGTCGCCTCGGTCGACCTGCCGGTCACCGGTCACTTCACCGAGGCCAGCTCGCGACTGCCGGCCCTGGGGCTGGGCCTGGTGCTGCAACCCGCCGCCGTGGCCGAGCTGTTGCTGCAGGCCGCCGCAACCGATCTTCCGCCGGTGGGCGGCACCCCGCCGCTGGGCATCGCGGTCAGCGACGCCCCCGGCGAGCTGCTCGACGCGGCGATCCGTCTGCTGCGCCTGCTCGACACTCCCCGCGACGTCACGGTGCTCGCCCCGCTGATCAAGCGGGAGATCCTGTGGCGGCTCGTCAGCGGTGAGCAGGGGGCGGCGGTTCGCCAGCTCGGCCTCGCCGACAGCAGCCTGGCGCACGTCTCCCGGGCTGTGCACTGGATCAGGGACCACTACGCCCACTCCTTCCGGGTGGAGGAGGTGGCCCGCAGGTCCGGCATGAGCGTCTCCGCCTTCTACCGCAACTTCCAGGCGGTGACCGCGATGAGCCCGATCCAGTTCCAGAAGCAGATCCGGCTCCAGGAGGCCCGGCTGCTCCTCGCCACCCACCCCAACGACGTCACGGGCGTGGGCCGTCGGGTCGGCTATGACAGCCCGTCGCAGTTCAGCCGCGAGTACCGCCGGCAGTTCGGCGCGTCACCCAGTCAGGACGCTTCCCGCCTACGCGGCTCGGCGGTCACCGTGACCCGCAACCCCGCGCCGGCGCTGCCCTGACGAACGGCGCGCTGCCCGGTCGTCGAACCCCGCGGCCGGGCCGCAGACGTGGGGTGACCGGATAGGACGGTGCTCGCCGCAGCGCGGCCACCCAGGACATCGGTGGCTGTTGACATCCCAACGACAGGCGTTCATATTTTATGAAAACATCGGAGCGCTCACGAGATGAGCCGCCTGCCGTGCCGGGAGTTGCCGGATTTCGCGCGACAGAGGTCCGATGTATACGTCGGAAGGAAACCACCGTGCTCGAGTC
Source organism: Micromonospora musae (assembly GCF_003626635.1). Taxonomy (GTDB): domain Bacteria; phylum Actinomycetota; class Actinomycetes; order Mycobacteriales; family Micromonosporaceae; genus Micromonospora; species Micromonospora musae. Next base: position 347,609 of record NZ_RAZT01000004.1, read on the forward strand.
GTCACGTCGTAACTTCCTCCGCCTCACCGGCGCGGCCGGCGCCGGTCTCGCGCTCGTCGGCGCCCGGCCGTTCGCCGCGCACGCGGCACCGGCCCGCCCCGCCGAGGCCGCGCTGGTCCCGGAGGCCGAAGCGACGACGCTCTGGTACCGCACCCCGGGCCGCGAGGACCAGATCATCCGCGAGGGGCTGCCGATCGGGAACGGGCGACTCGGCGCGCTCGCCGCTGGCGGTCCCGCCGAAGACGTCGTCTACCTCACCGACGGCTCGTTCTGGACCGGCGGGCGTAACGACACGCTGCAGAGCGACGGCCAGCTCCCGTACGACTCGAACGGCTTCGGCAGCTTCGGCCTGCTCGCCCAGGTGCGCATCGCACTCACCGGTCACACCCCGGACGCGTACGCGGACTATCGCCGGGCGCTCGACCTCAGCAACGGAATCGTGTCGGCGCGTTACCGGATCGGGAAGACGACCTACCGCCGCGAGCTGTACGCCAGCCACCCCGACGACGTGATCGTCCTGCGGCTCACCCGCTCCGGCGGCGGCAGCCACACTGGCGCCGTATCCCTGGTCGGCACGCACGGCGAGGTCACCACCGCCTCCGGAGGCCGGGCGAGCTTCGCCGGCACCCTGGCCAACGGCCTGCGGTACGCCGCGGCGGTCACCGTGATCGGCGTCGGCGGCCGGGTCGGCGTCGACGGCTCCAAGGTCACCTTCGAGGACTGCAGAGAGGTCCTCGTGGTGATCTGCGGTGGCACCGACTACTCGCGGGACGCAGCCCGGGACTTCCGTGACCCGGCGGTCGATCCGCTCGCGCTCGCCCGTGCGAAGGTCGCGGCGGCCGTGGGTGTCGGCGCAACCGAGCTGCTCGCCACGCACGTCACCGACTACCGGCGGCTCTACGACCGGATGCGGCTGCGCCTGGGGGAGTCGACGCCGGCGCAGCGGGCGCTCGACACCTGGTCGCGGGTCGCGGTGCGCTACACCGACCCGAGCACCCCCGACCCCGAGCTGGAGGCGATGTACGTCCAGTTCGGTCGATACCTCACCATCACCGGGTCACGTGACCGGCTGCCGATGAACCTGCAGGGCATCTGGGTGCACAACAACAACCCGGACTGGTACGGGGACTACCACACCGACATCAACATCCAGATGAACTACTGGCTGGCCGACCCGGCCGGGCTCGGCGAGTGCACGCAGGCCCTGGCCGACTACTGCGTGTCCCAGTTGCCGGTCTGGACCGACGTGACCCGGCGGCTCTTCAACGACCCCCGTAACCGCTTCCGCAACACCAGCGGAAAGGTGGCCGGGTGGGCGGTCGCCTTCTCCACGAACATCTACGGCGGCAGCGGCTGGGCCTGGCACCCCTCCGGCAACGCGTGGCTCTGCAACTCGCTGTGGCGCCACTACGAGTACAGCCTGGACCGTTCGTACCTGGCGAAGATCTATCCGGTGCTCCGGGGCGCGGCCGAGTTCTGGCAGGCCCGGCTCGTCCCGACCACCGTCACCGAGCCGGACGGCACGACCCGCGAGGTGCTGATCGACGACACCGCCTGGTCGCCGGAGCACGGTCCGGACGCGAAGGGCATCACCTACGCCCAGGAGCTCGCCTGGGACCTGTTCCAGCAGATCCGGATCGCCGCCGAGGTGCTCGGCCGGGACGCGGAGTTCGCCGCCGAGGTCACCGACCTCCAGGCCCGGCTCTACCTGCCCCGGGTCAGCCCGAAGACCGGCTGGCTGGAGGAGTGGATGAGCCCGGAGAACCTCGGTGAGACCACGCACCGGCACCTCTCCCCGCTGATCGGCTTCTACCCGGGCGACCGGATCAACACCGACACCAGCCCGAAGCCCCTGATCGACGGGGTGCGGGCCCTGCTCACCGCACGAGGCATGGACAGCTACGGCTGGGCCTGCGCATGGCGGTCGCTCTGCTGGTCCCGGCTCAAGCACGCGGAGAACGCCTATCAGCTCTACCTGACCGTGCTGCGGCCGTCGATGAACAACGGCAACGGCACCTCGGCCAACCTCTTCGACATGTACAGCCAGGGCAGCTACACGATCTTCCAGATCGACGCCAACCTGGGCGGCGCCACCGCCGCGCTGGAGATGCTGCTCTACTCCCGGCCCGGCGTCATCGAGCTGCTGCCCGCGCTCCCCGATGCCTGGGCGGACAGGGGTGAGGTGACCGGCGTCGGCGCGCGCGGCGGCTTCGAGGTCGATCTGGCCTGGCGTGCCGGCAAGGTGACCAGTGTGACGATCCGTAGCGTCGGCGGCACCGAGACCGAGCTGCGTGCGGGTGGTTGGCGACGCCGGATCACCGTGCAGCCGGGCAGGTCCGTCACGCTGACCCCCGGCCGCTGACGCGCCTGGCGGAGCCGGCCCGACCGGCCAGGACTCAGCCCCGACGGGTCCTGGCCGGTCGATCCGGCGGGGCAACGGCGGCGGCTCGCCGTGATACCTTCGGCGTCGCCGTGCGCCGCTGCGAACCGAGGAGGTGAGACCGATCAACGCTGTGACAGGTCGGGCCTCCCTCCCGCGCGTGGCCTAGGGAGTGCCCGCAGAAGGCATCCCGAAAGGCTTCAAACGCTGTGCAATTCACCTCTGAGACGTCGTTCGACGGCATCCTCGAACAGCTCTTCACTCTCGGCGAGATCCCTGGCGTGCTCTGGACGCGCGAAGGCGCCGTCGGTCCTCGCCCCCTGATCCTGATGGGGCACGGCGGCGGTCAGCACAAGAAGGCCCCGGGCATGGTGGCCCGCGCGCGCCGCTTCGTGACCGAGGCCGGCTTCGCGGTCGCGGCGGTCGACGTGCCCGGTCACGGCGACCGGCCGAAGGACGAGGAGTACGACCGGATCGCGACCGAGAACCAGGCTCGGGTGGCGGCCGGAGCGGAGTTGGCACCGCTGATCGCCGACTTCCAGGCGCTCGTGGCTCGCCAGACCGTTCCGGAGTGGCGGGCGGTGCTGGACGCGGTCCAGGCCCTCGGGCACGTCGGCGCGGGTCCCGTGGGTTATTGGGGCGTCTCGTTGGGCTGCGGGCTCGGCGTGCCGTTCGTCGCCGCCGAACCTCGGGTCCGCGCGGCAGTGCTGGGGCTGGGCGGGGCGCTGGCCTCGGCCGACGCCGCCGGGAGGATCACCGTTCCGGTGGAGTTCCTGGTCCAGTGGGACGACGAGCGGGTGCCACGGGCCCAGAGTCTGGCGCTCTTCGAGGCGCTGGCCTCGACCGAGAAGTCGCTGCACGCCAACCCGGGCAGGCACGGGGAGATCCCGGCCTTCGAGCTGGAGAGCGCGCTCCGGTTCTTCGCCCGGCACCTCGGCTGACCTCGCCGCCGGGCGTTCGGTACGCGCCGATCGGGATCCTCCCCGATCGGCGCGTACGCGGAACGCGATCAACGTGCTCAGAGGGTGGTCTCGCCGTTGAGGCCGAAGAAGTCGTGCCATTTGGCGCCGCCGGTGAAGGCGGTGCCGGTGGAGAGTCCGACGTAGACGTCGTTGAGGGTGCCTTTGGTGAAGACGATGATGTCGTCACGCCCGTCGCCGTTGTAGTCGCCGAGGTAGGGGAACTCGCCGGCGAGGCAGAAGAAGTCGTTCCATTTGATGGTGGTGCCGGCGAAGCTGGTGCCGGTGGAGGTTGCGGCGTAGACGTCGGCGTTGGCGTTGCAGGTGAAGGTGACGATGTCGTCCTTGCCGTCGCCGTTGATGTCTCCGACGCGCGGCTGTTCGGCGCCGACGGCGAAGAGGTCGTGCCAGGTTTGTGCCGCGCCGAAGGCGGTGCCGGTGGAGAGGGCCACGATGACGTCGGAGGCGGAGGCCGGTCCCTGGGTGAAGGTGATGAGGTCGTCCCGGCCGTCGCCGTCGACGTCACCGAGCGCCGGGTACTCGCCGGCGATGGAGAAGTACTCGTGCCACTTCACGGCCGTGCCGGCGAAGGACGACCCGGTGGAGAGCGCCACGTAGACGTCGCCCGCGGCGTCGTGGGTGAAGGCCACGATGTCGTCGCGGCCGTCGCCGTCCACGTCGCCCACCGCCGCGACCTCGGCGTTCGGCGCGAACCAGTCGTGCCATTTCGTGGCACCGGCGAACGCGGCGCCGGTCGACAGGGCGACGTACACGTCGGCGAGCGTGCCGTGGGTGAAGGCCACGATGTCGTCCCGGCCATCGCCGTCGAAGTCGCCGGAGAGCAGTGTCTCGCCGTCGAGGCCGAAGAAGTCGTTCCACTTCACCGACGTCCCGGCGAAGGACGAGCCGGTCGAGGAGGAGACGTACACGTCGTTCGTCGCCCCCTTCGAGAAGGCCACGACGTCGTCGCGGCCGTCGCCGGTGAAGTCCGTGGGGGAGCCCGCCAGGTATCGACCGCCGGTGCTCGACCCGCCGCAGTTGTCGCTGACCAGGAACCGCTGTTGGTACTGGCCCGGATAGGGGGCCAGCGACACCCCGTTGATCACGATCGGCTGACCGACCCCGTTGAAGAGTTGCTCGTAGTGCACGTGCGGGCCGGACGAGTTGCCGGTGCTGCCCGTGACGCCGATCTGCTGGCCCTGCTGGACGTAGGCACCGTCGGGCACCGAGTAGGAGCTGAGGTGGAAGTAGTAGGTGGTCCAGCCGCCGCCGTGGTCGATGACGACGTAGTTTCCGGCGCCGCCGGGCTGGGAGTAGCGGCGGGCCACCCCGGCGGCCGAGGCGACCTGGGGGGTGCCGCCGGTGATCCCCCCGTCCGCCCGTACGAAGTCCAGCGCCTGCCGTACCTCGGCGCTGTGGTGGCTGTAGGTCCATCGCTGCCCACACGGGAAGGGCGCCTTGAAGACCGGCGCGGCGAGCGCGGGCACGGGCTTCGCCACCGCGCCGGTCAGCACGGCCGTGGCCAGGAGGAGCAGTGCGACCAGACTGCGACGCACGGTGTCACCGTAGCGGCGGGACATGTCGTGACTCCTGTCGGGAGATGGTCGGGGGACGGTGCGACAGGCGGCCCCACCGCCGTTCGGCCACGTCCGGAGGGCAGCGCACCGGCACACCGCGTACCTCGGCGTCGCCCGGCCCGACGCGCTGGCACGCCGCTCGCGACGACGGTCCCCTGTGGAGTCCGGCGCGGCGCCCGGCTCCCGGGCTGCTGGCAGAAGTCAAGCCGTACAGCTCGACACTTGTCAATGCCTGATGGCCTGGACTGAAAATTTCATTCTTCGCCGCAAAGCAAGTCGGCAACCATTGACAATCGTCGCTGGCCGCAGTTAACTCCCGGGAAATCGATTGCCCGCTATCCCGACGGCACCTGCGAAGGGAGACCGATGAGGCTACGAACCCCCCGCTGGCTCGCCGCCGCCGTCGCGGCGGCGCTGGTCACGACCATCTCCACGGCGGCGGCCGCCACCGGGCCGAGCGCGGCCGCCACCGGTGCGAGCGGCGCCGGCCGAGCTGTCGCGGCCGCCGCCGACAAGGGCCCCGTCGGGTGGGACGCCTACCGTCGCCTCGACCGGCTGCCCGAGCTGTCGGGCGGAACCCGGACCCGGCAGTTCTCCAGCTTCGCCCGCGACGGCTCCAACGACGACGGGTTCGTCGGCACGTACTCCTGCCTGCGCCAGTCCGGCGGCTGCGTGATCGCCGAGGATCGCGGCGCGGGGGAGGTGCAGTCGATCTGGTTCACCCGGGACGAGGGCAACGTCACCGCCACCGGCTGGATCCGCATCGAGCTCGACGGAGTCGTCGTCGTCGACACCGGGCTGCAGAACCTCGTCAACGGCGGTCTCGGCAGCCCGTTCGTCGCGCCGCTGGTCAGCAACGCCGACCAGACGTCCGGTGGAGTCACCGTCAAGGTGCCGATGCCCTACCGGGACTCCATGCGGATCACCACCCAGCGCAACCCGCTCTTCTACCACGTCACGTTCCGCGAGTTCGACGACGCGACAGGGGTGTCCCGATTCGACCCCGCCGACCGGGCCACCGACGTCGTCGACCTGCTGCGCGCCGCCGGCACCGGAGACCCGAAACCGCCGCAGCCCGGCGCCGGCACCACGGCCGCGACGGTCACCGTACCCGCCGGTGGGGCGGCCACCCTCGCGACGCTGAGCGGACCGAGAGCGATCACCGCGCTGCGGCTGCAGGTGCCCGACAGCGCGGCCGGCGAACCGGTGCTCTCCGGTCTCCGGCTCCGGATCACCTTCGACGGTCGTACCACAGTGGACAGCCCGGTCGGGGAGTTCTTCGGCAGCGGCCTGGGCGAGCGCCGGGTCCGCTCGTTGATGTTCGGCATGGACGACGCGCCCGGCGGCTGGTACAGCGTCTGGTGGCCGATGCCGTTCCGCTCCACGGCGACAGTCGCGCTCGCCAACACCAGCGGCACGACGGTCAGCGGCGTTCGCGCGGAGATCACCTCCGCCCCCGGCACGCAGTGGACCGACGCGCTCGCCGCGAACGGACCCGCCGGCTACTTCAGCACCCAGTCCCGGCGGGCGGAGACCGTCGGCGGGACCGACTGGATCGTCGCCGACCAGACCGGCCGCGGCCGCTTCGTCGGTGTCTCGCAGACCATGCGCGGGCACATCATCGGCGGGAACACCCGCAACTATCTCGAGGGCGACGAGCGCGTGCACGTCGACGGTTCGCCGACCCCGCAGATCTACGGCACCGGCACCGAGGACTTCTACGAGTCCGGGTGGTACTTCAACCGGGGCGAGTACAGCGGCGTCTTCACCGGCAATCCGGCGCACCTGTTCCGCGCCGGTGGATGCGCCGACGAGTGCGACGCCACGTACCGTCTGATGATCGGTGACGCCGTCGCGTACGGCACGGGTCTGCGCTTCGGCATCGAGCACGGACCGGTCAACGACATGCCGGCGAACTACGCCTCGACGGCGTTCCTCTACACGCAGCCCACCGTCGCGTCGCGGCGGACCGACGCGATAACCACCGGCGACGCCGCCAGCCGGGCGAGCCACGCGTACACCGACTCGGCGACCCAGTACCCGTTGAGTTCGAGCTTCGAGGGCGACGACGACAACGTCACCGAGACGGCCCAGGTCCGCGCCGCGACCGCCGCCGTCCGGTTCCGGATCGCGCTCGACCCGGCCAACCAGGGCGTACGGCTGCGCCGCCACGCCGACCAGCTCAGCGGCTACCAGCAGGTGGCCGTGTCGGTGGACGGCGCCACGGCGGGCGTGTGGTCGCAGCCCCTGGGCAACGCCCGGCAGCGGTGGCTGGCCGACGAGTTCGTGCTCCCGGCGGCGCTGACCAGCGGCAGGTCGACGGTCACCGTGACGCTCGCCCCCGCCTCGGGCGCGCCGGCCTGGACCGCGGCCCGCTACCTGGTCGACAGCGTCGTCGCACCGTTCACCGACACCACCGCGCCGGGGGCGGTCACCGGGCTGGCGCTGGGCGGCGGCCGGGTGCACGCCCTCGGGCTCTCCTGGTCGCCGTCGACCGACGACGTCGGGGTGACCGGTTACCGGGTCTACTCGGCCCGGACGCCGGGGGTCGCGATTACGCCCGGCAACCTGGTCGCCACCACCCGGTCGACCTCGTTCCGGCACGGACCGTTGCCGGCGGGCCAGACCCGCTACTACCGGGTCGTCGCCGTGGACGTCGCTGGGAACACCGGGCCGCCCTCGGCCGAGGTGTCGGCCAGCACCCGGCCCCGCAACGTCAGCGACGCCAACGGTGACCGGCGCGACGACGCGATCGACTTCACCCGCGGCAGCGCCGCCGACGTCTTCACCGCCCTCTCCGACGGCACCCGGTTCGTGCCGGACGGTCGGTCGTGGAACGACTTCTTCGCGGCCGGCGCGGAGATCCCACTCACCGGCGACGTCAACGGCGACGGCCGGGCCGACATCATCACCTTCACCAGAGGTGAGAACGCGGACGTCTACGTCGGGCTCTCCACCGGCTCCGGCTTCGCCGCGGGCGTCAAGTGGCACGACTTCTTCGCCGTCGGCACCGAACTCCCGGCCGTCGGCGACGTCAACGGCGACGGCCGGACCGACATCATCACCTTCACCCGGGGCGAGAACGCCGACGTCTACGTCGCGCTCTCCACCGGCTCCGGCTTCGGCCCGGGGGTCAAGTGGCACGACCGCTTCGCCCTCGGTGCCGAGCTGCCGGCGGTTGGTGACGTCGACGGGGACGGTCGCGACGACATCGTGACCTTCACCCGGGGCGGTACGGCCGACGTGTTCGTGTCCCTCTCCGACGGCACCCGCTTCGTCGAGGACGGGTGGAAGTGGCACGAGAACTTCGCCGTCGGCGACGAGCTGCCGGCGGTGGGCGATGTCGACGGGGACGGTCGCGACGACATCGTGACCTTCACCCGGGGCGGTACGGCCGACGTGTTCGTGTCCCTCTCCGACGGCACCCGCTTCGTGCAGAACGCCTGGAAGTGGCACGAGAACTTCGCCATCGGCGACGAGACGCCCGGAGTGGGCGACTTCGACGGCGACGGCCGGGCGGACGTCCTGACGTTCACCCGAGGTACGGCGGCCGACGTGTACGTCGCCCTCTCCGACGGCGGGCGGTTCGGGCCGACGGCCAACCGGTGGCACGACCAGTTCGCGCCGAACGACCACCTACCCCGGCCGAGCGTGCCGTGAGACACCTCCAATCGACCCCGACGCGACCCCCCGAACCCACGCACCACTCACCGGTGAGGAGCCATCGTGAGACGCAAGCTTCTGGCGATCCCGCTCGCGCTCTGCACGGCCCTGGCGGCAGTGGCCGTCGGCGTACCCGCCCAGGCGGACCCGATCGGCACCCTGGCCTGCCCGTCGATCCCCGCCAACCACGACCCGGCCATCACCCTGATCGTCTACCGGGTGGCCCGCGCCCACAACGTCAACGACAAGGTGCTGCTCTCCGCCTTCGAGGCCGGTTGGGTGGAGTCCCACATGAACAACCTGCCCTGCGGTGACAAGAGCTCCCTCGGGGTCTTCCAGCAACGCTGGGACTACGGCTGGGGCACCCCCGAACAGATCATGGACCCGGTCTACGCCACCACCCAGTACGTCACCCGGGCCATCGTGTGCGACAGCAACAACCCCGGCTTCACCGCGGGCCAGGTCGCCCAGTGCGTACAGCGCTCCGGATTCCCGGACCGCTACGACCAGGTCGCGGCGAAGGCGCGGACGCTGCTCGCCGAGGCGGCCCGCACCCACGCCATCGCCGGCGGATCGCCGACCGACGTCACCGGCGACGGCCGCGACGACGTGCTCACCTTCACTCAGAACGGGCTGGCCGACGTCTACGTCGCCACCTCCACCGGCTCCGCCTTCGCCGGCACCTCGGCGAAGTGGAACGACTTCTTCTCCATCGGCGGCGAGACCGCGTCGAGCGGCGACGTGAACGGCGACGGCCGCGACGACATCGTCACCTTCGCGCACAGCAACACCGGCGACGTCTACGTGGCCTTGTCGAACGGCTCCGCCTTCGGCGGCGGCCAGAAATGGCACGACTGGTTCGCCCCGGGAGCGGAGATCGGCGCGGTCGGCGACGTCGACGGTGACGGCCGCGACGACCTCGTCGCCTTCACCCACAACCCGGCCGGCGACGTCTACGTGGCGCTCTCCACGGGCACGTCGTTCGGCCCCGGGCAGAAGTGGCACGAGTTCTTCAGCCCGTTCGGCGAGTACCCGGCGGTGGGCGACGTCGACGGCGACGGCCGGGACGACCTCATCACCTTCACCCAGGGTCCGGCCTCCGCCGCCGACGTGATCGTGGCCCGCTCGACCGGCACCGCCTTCGGCGCGGCACAAACCTGGCACGACCTCTTCGCCGTCGGCTCGGAGCTGCCCCGCGTCGGTGACGTCAACGGCGACGGCAAGGACGACATCGTCACCTTCACCTGCGACGCCAACGCCGACGTCTACGTCGGGCTCTCCACCGGTACGTCCTTCGCCGGCACCACCGTGAAGTGGAACGACTTCTTCTGCCTCGCGGGCGAATTCCCCTACCTCGGCGACTTCGACGGCGACGGGCGTGACGACATCGTCGTCTTCACCAAGGGCGCCACCAACGACGTCTACGTCGGTCTCTCCACCGGCACCGCGTTCGCCGGCGGCGCCAAGTGGCACGACTTCTTCGGCCTCAACGGGGAGGCGACGCTGTGAAACCCGAACTGGAGACCCCCATGGCAGGAACCCGTCCCCGCCGGCGCCGTGGCGCCGTCACCCTCGTCGCGGTGGCTCTCACCGCCGCCACCGTCGGCCCGGCCGGGCCCGCGGCGGCCGACAGCCCGGCCCGTACCGCGATCGACTCCGCCTTCGAGCGAGCGGCGAACGAGTTCGACGTGCCGCGGGACCTGCTGGTCGCCGTCGGATACGGCGAGTCCCGGCTCGACGGACACGACGGCGAGCCCAGCCAGGCCAACGGGTACGGCGTCATGCACCTGGTGAGCAACCCGACCCGGCACAGCCTGGAACGGGCCGCCGCGTTGACCGGCGAACCGGTCGCCAGGTTGAAGGCGACCACCTCGGCGAACATCCGGGGTGGCGCGGCCGTGCTGCGGGACCTAGCCGACGCGCAGGGGCTGACCGCCGACGACCGCGACCGGATCACCGCCTGGTACCCGATCGTGGCCAGGTACGGGGGAGCGGTCGACGACCCGACCGCGCGGCTCTACGCGGACCACGTCTACGACCTGTTGCAGCAGGGCATCCCCGGCGCCGCTCCGGTGCGTCCGCACCGGGTCGAGCCCGAGCGGGGCCGCTACGCGCAGGTGTCGCCGGCCGGCACGCCCGCGTCGAAGCTGGCGGCCGCCGCCGTGCCCGAGTACGCTCCGGCGCGCTGGATCGCCGCCAACGGGGCCAACTACGGGGTCGGCCGGTCCAGCCGGATCACCACCGTGATCATCCACGTCACCCAGGGCTCGTACGCGGGCACCATCAGCTGGTTCCAGAACCCGGCGGCGGGGGTGAGCGCGCACTACGTCGTCAAGTCGAGCAACGGTGAGATCACCCAGATGGTGCGCGAGGGCGACACCGCCTACCACGCCCGCTCCGGCAACGCGTACGGCGTGGGCATCGAACACGAGGGGTACGTGGACAACCCGGCCTGGTTCACCGACGCGATGTACCGCTCGTCGGCGGCGCTGACCCGCTACCTCTGCGACAAGTACGGCATCCCGAAGAGCCGGGCCGGCATCAAGGGGCACAACGAGATCCCCGGCAACACCCACACCGACCCCGGGCCGAACTGGAACTGGAACTACTACATCTCCCTGGTCAACCAGGGCGGTACGGGCACCGGGTCGGCGTACCTCGCCGGTTCGCCGACCGATTTCACCGGTGACGGCAAGGACGATGTCGTGGCGTTCACGCACGGCGCGCTCGCCGACGTCTACGTCTCGACCTCCACGGGGACCGGCTTCGCCGGCACGTCGGTGAAGTGGAACGACTTCTTCGGCCTCACCGGCGAGACGCCGCTGACCGGAGACTTCAACGGCGACGGCCGGGACGACATCGTGGCGTTCACCCACGGCTCACTCGGCGACGTGTACGTCGGGCTCTCCACCGGCACGGGATTCGCCGGCGGTGCGAAGTGGCACGACTTCTTCGCGCCCGGCGCCGAGGTGCCGGCGGTCGGGGACGTCAACGGCGACGGCCGGGACGACATCATCACCTTCACCCATGACGCCGCGGGCGACGTCTACGTGGCGCTCTCCACCGGCAGCTCCTTCGGCCCCGGGCAGAAGTGGCACGAGTTCTTCTCGATCGCCGGGGAGTATCCGGCGGTGGGCGATGTCGACGGCGACGGCCGGGACGACCTCATCACCTTCACCCAGGGACCGGCCTCCGCCTCCGACGTCATCGTGGCCCTCTCCACCGGCACCGCCTTCGGCGCGGCACAAACCTGGCACGACCTCTTCGCCGTCGGCGCCGAACAGCCGCGCGTCGGAGACATCAACGGCGACGGCAAGGACGACATCGTCACCTTCACCTGCAACGCCGATGCCGACGTCTACGCGGCGGTCTCCACCGGCACCAGCTTCGTAGGCACCACCATCAAATGGAACGACTTCTTCTGCCTCGCCGGCGAGTTCCCCTACCTCGGCGACGTCAACGGCGACGGGCGTGACGACATCGTCGTCTTCACCAAGGGCGCCACCAACGACGTATTCGTCGGACTCTCCACCGGCACCGCCTTCGCGGGCGGCGCCAAATGGCACGACTACTTCGGGCTGACCGGCGAGACCACACTCTGACCGACAGTTCGAAGGGGAAGCGCCGGCCCGGCCAGGGCCGGCGCTCCGTCGTGCTGGCGCGGCCAGCCGGCGGGGATGCGCTCCAGCACCCCGCCGGCGAAGACGTCCCGCAGGCCGAGGGGCTTGAGGTGCACGTATCCGATGTGGCAGTCGCAGATCGCGTTGCCGCACGGCCGAGGCTTCAGAGCGGCCCGCCACGAGCCGTCGTAGAGGTTGCCGATGGGGCTGGGGATGAAGTGGCAGCGGCGCACCGTCCCGTCGCCCAGCACGGAGACGGCCGTCTCCCCCGCGTGGCAGGGCTCGCCGAGGGAGAGGTGCGGCCGGACGCTGTAGCCGAAGTGCGGGTCCAGCTCGGTCCAGGTCGCCTCCTCGGCGGCGTCGTAGCGGTGCCCCTCGGCGGCGTTCACCCAGAGGTAGACCTCCTCCGGCAGGGCCGCGCGCAGCGCCCGCGCCTCGTCGAGGTGCTCCGGAAGCCCGACCACCCCGACGGAGTACCGGATGCCCAGCTCGGCCAGGCGGGCACAGCGCCGCAGGAACTGCTCCCGCTCGACCTGCCCCGGATGGTAGGTGGCCCAGAGCGCGGCGGAGCCGGGGTCGGCGTCGGCCAGCCAGTCGACCCGGGCGGCCAGGTTGGTCTGGATGGCGACCCGCTCCACGTGCGGCAGCTGGGACAGCGACACCATCGCCTCCCGGTACCAGCTGCGGGTCAGCCCCTCGCCCCACGGGGTGAAGAGCACGGAGAGCGAGACGTCGGTGGTCGCGGCCACCCAGTCGGTGAACCGGGTCAGCGCCGTCCGGTCCGCCCGGAGCAGCTCGGGCGGGTCGCGCCGCTTGGCGAACGGGCAGTACGGGCAGTCGTAGTTGCAGCTCGCCAGCGGCCCGCGATAGAGGATCGCCAGGTTCATCGCGGCACGTACCCGGTCATCGCCTGGTGGACCTGTGCGGAGGTGAGCCACGGGCCGACCGCGTCGGAGTGGGCCAGCCCGGCGGGCGTCAGTCGCAGCCCGCCGTCGGTGGCCCAGCCCCGCTCGACGAGCCGGCCGAGCTGGGGGAAGTCGTCGGTCGGCGGACGCCCGAACCGGGCCCGGTAGGCGTCGGCGTCGACCCCCTCGGCGCGCAGCAGCGACTTGAGCAGCCACCGGCGGCGCTGCTCGGCGCCGTCGAGGTGGAAGCCGAACTCGGCGTACCCGAAGTCGTCGGCGTCCCGGGCGAGGTAGTCGTCGAGCACCGCCCGCACCTCGGTCACGCTCACCGCGTAGTCGAAGGAGTAGTGCAGGGTCGTGGTGTAGGAGCGTGCGCCGCACCCCAGCCCGACCATGCCGTCGTCCTGGCAGCAGTAGTCCGGACCGTCCGGGGCCGGCACGTCCGCGCGGCGGAACTGCCGCATCGACTCCTGTCGGTAGCCGGCCGCGGCGAGCGTCTCCACGGCCTGCCGGTAGAGGGCGAGCCGCTGGGCGTCCCAGTCGGCGCGGGCATGGGCGCGCCTGCCGAGCCCGGTGAGCGGCCGTACGTAGAGCGGGTAGAGGTAGAGCTCCTCGGGCCGCCAGGCCAGCGCCGCCGCCAGGCTCTCCTGCCAGGTCTCGGTGGTCTGCCCGTCGATGCCGTAGATCAGGTCGATGTTGAGCACCGGGATCCGGGCGTCGCGGATCGCGCCCAGCGCGGCCTCCACCTCGGTGCGGCGCTGCGGGCGGCCCGCTGCGCGCGCCTCGACGTCGAGGAAGCTCTGCACGCCGATGCTCACCCGGGTCGTGCCGTACGCGGCGAGCACCGCGAGCCGGTCCGGGGTCGCGGTGGCCGGTGAGGTCTCCACCGACAGGGGTACGCCCGGCAGGCGGGCACCGATCGTGCCGGTGGCGATGTCGAAGAGCTCGGTCAACTCGTCGGCGGTGAGATAGGTCGGGGTGCCGCCACCGAACGCCGCCCGCGCGTACCCGGCGTCGTCGCCGAGCGCGTCGGCGACCCGCCCGGCCTGTCGCCGCAGCTGCCGCAGGTAGGCGGTGACCTGCTCCTGTGGGGCGTTGGCCCGGGTGAAGAGGTTGCAGAAGCCGCATCGCATCTCGCAGAACGGCACGTGCAGGTAGAGGAAGAGGGCTTCTCGTGCCTCGGCCCGCCAGACGTCCGCCAACCGGGGGCGCGGCCGCAGCGGCCGGTACGACGTCTTGTGCGGGTACGCGTAGAGGTACTGCTGGTACGGCGAGCCGTCGAGGCTCGGGTCGGTGCTGGTCACCATTCTCCCGGTCGCAGGGTGAAGTGAGCGTACGGAACGGTCCACACCACGTCGTGGCCGATCCGGTGGCCGGTGTGCCCGTCCTCTCCGTAGGCGGTGCCGTGGTCCGAGCAGATGATCGTGAAGACTGGCCGGCCCCGGCCGGTGACCAGGTTGAACAGTCGATCGATCCGCCCGTCCACGTACCGGAGCGCGGCGGTGTGGCTGGCCAGGCTGTCGACCTCCGCGCCGGGCAGGTGGTGCCGGTTGGGCTGGTGCATCGCGGCGACGTTGAGGAAGGTGAAGAGCGGCTGCGTCGCCGGCACCCGGGGCAGCACCTCGGCCAGCCGGTCGAGCTGCGCGTCCAGGCAGGTCGGGGAGGTGACCCCGAACTCCGACTCCCAGTGCGCCTCGGCGAAGAGTCCCGGTAGCACCGCGCCGAGCGGACTGTGCCGGTTGAAGAAGCCGACCCCGCCCAGGCAGAGCGTGTGGTAGCCGACGCCGGCGAGGGCGGTCGGCAGGTCCGGCTCGTCGAAGACCCAGGTCTCCGCTCCGGAGGTCTCGCTGCCCGGGAAGGCCGCCGCGTAGAGCCGTTCGTGCCGGCCGGGGCCCGCCGGGGTGGGCAGGAAACCGGCGAAGAAGGCGTGGTGCGCGGCGTAGGTGAAGCTGGCGGGGGAGTGGCGTCGCTCCCAACGCCCGCCCGGCAGGGCCCGGGCGAGGTTCGGGGTACGCCCCGCCGCCGCCTCCGCGACGGCCACGTCGTAGCGCAGCGTGTCGAGGGTGACCAGGAGCAGGTCGTGACCGCCGATCAGACTCCGCACGGCAGCACCTCCCGCACCGGATCCGCCCCGACGGCCGCCCGCCAACGCCGCCACCGGCCGCTGGTGAGCGCGTGCACCTGCTCGGCGTAGCTGTCGCGCCCGTCGGCCAGCACCCCGGGCAGCAGGTCACCGAAGGCGTTGACCTCGGCCACGGCGTGCCGACGCCAGCCGGCCAGGAACATCAGGTCGATCCCGACGTGCAGCGAACCCGGGAAGCACGCGGCGACCCGTTCGCAGGTCTCCATCGCCGCCGACCAGCCCCGCGGCCCGGCCGCGGCCCGCAGCTCGGCGAGGTCACCGCGCGCGTTGCCGAGGTGCAGGTTGGTCATCGGTCCGCGGGCGGCGCGGACCACCGCGTGCGTCGGCCGTCCCGCGACGACCAGCACCCGCACGTCGACCACCCGGTCGCCGAGGCCGGCCTTCGGCAGCCACCGCTCGACGTGCAGGCCCTCCGGCGCGAGCCGGTCGACGATCGCGGCGATCTCCGGCTCGTCGGTGTAACGGCGTACCCGCAGCGAGTTGAAGAGCGCGTCCGGGGTGTGCTCGATGGTGGTGACCGCCTGCACTCGCCCGGGTCCGACCGCGAGTGCGATCACCCCGGCGGCGGAGGAGCCGTGCGCGGGCTTCACGAAGACCCGGGCCCAGCCGGCCGCCGCCATCGCCGCGCGCAGCTGCGCGTACCCGCCGACCGGCGGCAGCGCGGGTGGCACCGGCACCCCGGCGGCCGCCAGCACGGCGTGGCAGCGACGCTTGTCGCAGAGCACCGCGACGTCCTCCGGCCCGTTGAGCAGGTCGGCGCCGCCGGCGGCGATCCGCGCCAGGCCGTCGACCAGACCGGCGTACGCGTCGGCGAGGCCGACCAGCTCGCCGGGCCGGGCGGTGGTGGCCGCCCGGCGCAGCATCCGATCGACCTGTGGGTCCTCGCCGGGCGAATCCACCCGCACCAGCGCACCGGCAGGCGGTGGCGCCGCCCCGGCCAGCACGTCGGCCCAGGGCAGCACCTCGGGTCGGGGCAGCCCCGCAGCGAGCACGGCGCGGGTGAACATCTCCACCCGGCGATTGGCGGGGTTACCGACGACGGTCAGCCGCATGTCACTCCGACACCGCCGTGTAGCGGTAGGTCTCGCCGTCGTACTCGTCGGGCTTCTCCTGCTCGGAGACGTCCACCTGGACGCCGGGCAGCGCGGCGACCACCGACGCCGCCACCTCCTCGGACATGAAGTGGTGGTGCAGGTCGAGCTGGGCCAGGTGGGTCAGCGGCTGCCCGGCCAGCAGCGCGGCGGCCCCCTCGTCGCCGAGGGTGCCCAGCGACAGGTCCAGCCGTTCGAGCCGGCGGACCACCGGTGCGGCGGCCACCGCACGCGCCACCTCGTCGGCGGTCTCCGCGTTGCGCAGCCCCAACCGGGTCAGCTGCGGGAAGAGCTCCCCAGCCAGCAGCGGCGCCAGGTCCGCGGGCGTCGCGTCGCCGCCGTATTCCGAGGTGCCGAGCCACAGCTCCAGGTCGGTCAGCGCGGGCAGGTCGGAGTCGAGCACCGCGCCGACGAACTCGCGCGACAGGCCGCCGCTCTCCACCGCCAGCTCCCGCAGCCGCGGATGCCGGACGGGGGAGAAGCGGAAATCCTCGCCGCCGCGTACCCGCAGCACCTCCAGGGACGGGAACGCCGCCAGCAACTGGCTGACGTCACCGACCTTCATCCAGGAGACCTCACACTCCTCGCCGGTCATGTCGCCGAGGAAGAGGGCACGCAGCGCCGGCAGGCGGGGCGCCGCCTCGCAGAGCTGCGCGATCGGGGCGGGGTTGAACGCGGCGTAGCCCCAGGCCCCCACGACCAGCGACTCCACGGTCGGGCCGGCCTGCGCCACGAACTGCTCGAACCCCACCTGGAACGCCTCGGAGAGGACGTCCTCGGCGTCGTCGTCGAAGTCCCAACGGGAGAAGCGCCACGAGACCGGACCGTCCACCTCCGGCAGCGGACCGTCCTCGGGGACCTCGACGACCGGTCGGCCGGCGAAGGAACGTGCGTGGGATCCGAAAGCCATCGTCGATCACACTCCGGCCGAGTGGTCGCGGCGCTGCCCGCCGTCGTAGCTCGTGGGCTCCGTGGCCTCGACCCGGCGGGCCGCACCGGGCGGCACCGGCAGCCCGGCGAACGACGGAACGTCTGGATGGATCACGGCAACCTCCGGTCCCACTGCGGCAAGGGCGGCGGAACCGTAACAGGCCACTCCGACACGTCGGTGCGCGGTGGCGGCGCTCATACAGGCCACTGTGGACGGCGGGGCGGCGGTACGTTTCCTACGCCGCCGGCGGGTCGGACCGGTCGGGTCGCCCGTGGGGAGCAGCTCCTACGAGCAGCTCACGCCGGGGCCCCGTGTTCCCGGATGGCCCGGTCGATGCGGCGGTCGGGGACGATCCACATGATCGCGATGGCGACGTAGCAGGCCAGGGCGATCCACACGCCTACGCGCCCGTCCCGGTCGATCGTCAGCGCGCTGAGGATACCGGCGATGAGCAGCGCCGGAGAGAGCTTGCCCTTCAGGTCGAGGCCGAGGGCGTCGCGCAGCGGCGAGTTCGGCCCCTGCTGGCGGATGATCACCCGCTGGAGCACGTAGTAGGCGACAGCCGCGCTGAGCAGGTTGAGACCGTAGACGACGACCGGGGTCTGCTCGAACCTCGATTCGTCCACCCAGGTGGTGGTGAACGGGATCAGCGACAGGCAGAACAGCAGTCCCAGGTTCGCCCAGAGCACGTCGCCGCTGACCTTCTCGACGAGGTGGAACATGTGGTGGTGGTTGTTCCAGTAGATGCCCACGTAGACGAAGCTGAGCAGGTACGTGAGCAGGCCGACGCCGCTGGTGTGGAAGAGGTCGGAGAGATCGTGGCCCTCCGGCACCCGCAGCTCCAGCACCATGATCGTGATGATGATGGCGAGCACGCCGTCGCTGAACGCCTCGAGTCGGCTGGTCCTCACCGCGCACCCTTCCCTCACTACGGTCGGTTCGCCTCGGACGTCCCGTGGCGCCGTTTCCCGGTCGACCGCGCACGCCGCGAATCTCCCCGGCGCACGATATAGGTGCCGCGAGCTGCGCTGTGTCCCCGACCGCGAACGGGTCGGACGCCGGGGATCGACGTACCCACGGTCTCGGATTGGGAGACGATGAGCGCGTGGGCCGGGGTTTCGACCGCTGAAGACGGGCCGTGGGCAGCCGCTCGATCAGGTTCTTCCGCCCTCGTCGGTTTCGTCGTCAACGTCACTGCTGCGCACCGCGCCTTGGCGTTCGCGGCGGACCCGGCACACGATGGGCTCGGGGGAACCCAACGGCAGGATCGGACGGGGGCGAGCGATGGCGGATTCCGGGGTGGATCACGAGCCGGTCGGGTCGGACGATCTCGAGGAGGCCGCACGGGTCTTCACCGACGTCCGGCCCCGGTTGTTCGGGATCGCGTACCGGATGCTGAGCAGCGCCAGCGAGGCCGAGGACCTGGTGCAGGAGGTGTGGCTGCGGTGGCAGGCGACCGACCGCAGCGCCGTGTTGAACCCGGCGGCGTTCCTGGCGACGACCACGACCCGGCTGGCCATCAACGCGCTCCAGTCGGCGCGGAGGCGGCGTGAGACGTACATCGGACCGTGGCTGCCGGAACCGGTCGACACCAGCGCGGATCCGTATCTGGGGGCGGAGCGCGGCGCGGCCCTGGAGTTCGCGGCGCTGCTGCTGATGGAGAAGCTCACCCCCAACGAACGTGCCGCTTATGTCCTGCGGGAGGCGTTCGACTACCCGTACGCCCAGATCGCCGACATCCTGGGGTCGACCGAACCGGCGGTGCGCCAGCTGGTGAGCCGGGCGCGCAAGCACATGGCCGAGGAGCGCCGTACGCCGGTGAGCCCGGCCGCGCAGCGGGAGCTGCTGACCACCTTCATCGCGGCGGCCCGCTCCGGCGACCTGGCCGCGTTGGAGCGGCTCCTCGCGGCGGACGCGACAAACATCGCCGACGGCAACGGCCGGATCCGCGTCTCCCGCCGGCCGGTGGTGGGGGCGCAGCGCGTGGTGAAGTACCTCTCCGCGCTGAGCTGGTTCTGGGCGGACGTCGAGGTGGAGTGGGCGACGACGAACGGCCAGACGTCCGCCGTGCTGCGGCAGAACGGCAGCGTCTACGGGCTGCTCACGGTCACCGCTTCGAGTGACGGCATCGATCAGTTGCTGTGGATGGTCAACCCGGAGAAGATTGCGGCGGCGTCGGTGACCTGAGGGCCCTCACAGCGGAGGCGGACCGTTCGGTCCTGGCTGGTGACCACCCGAGGGCGGGGCCCGCACGCGGGTCGTGCGGGCCCCGACGGGTCAGCGCGCGAGGAATTCCCGGTAGGTGGTCTTGAAGATCACCGCGTCGGCCTCGGCGAGGAGGGCGTTGCCGGAGGCGGCGGCGAAGAGGCCGGCGCTGTCGTCGGTGACGACGGCGCGCTGGTCGCCGCGGGCGGCGAGGGTGATCCGGCCCAGCTCGTCGAGGGGGAAGACCTCGGGGCCGCCGACGTTGCGGGTGCCCCGCAGCGGGGCGCCGACGGCGACGTCAGCCACGGCCCGGGCCACGTCGGCCGAGGCCATCGGCTGCACGAGCGTGGCGGGCAGACGCACGGTCTTCTCGTCGGAGGTCCAGGACATCGCCGCGTCGACGAACTCGAAGAACTGGGTGGCGCGGACGATCGAGTACGGCACGGGGCCGGCCTTGAGGATCTCTTCCTGCAGCACCTTGGCCCGGTAGTAGACCAGGTCCGGCACCTTCTCCGCGCCGACGATCGAGAGGATCACGGCGTGGCCGACGCCGGCCGCGTTCGCCGCCCCGAGCAGATTGTCCATCGTCGTCTGGAAGAACGCGGGCGACGCCTCGTCGAACGTCGGCGAGTTCGTCAGGTTGACGACGACATCGGCTCCCGCCATCGCCTCGGGCAGCCCCTTTCCGCTGATCAGATCCAGGCCGGTGCTCGGAGAGTGCGGCACTGCCTCGTGCCCGCCCGCGGCCAGGATCTTCACCACCTGAGATCCGATGAGTCCGGTGCCTCCGATGACAGCGATCTTCATGTTCGTTGATCCTCCTGGTTCCGGATGGGAGTCGTCTCCACCTCGTACGACCGGGCAGCCGGGCGAGTTGTGACAGCCGACCTCGGTTCGAGCTGTCACAGGCCGGGGGACCGTCCGGTCTTGGTTGGCGGCGACCACGGGCGTGACCCGTCCCATCTGTACCAGATTCCACCCATGTCACGGAGGAAAGATGAGCACCCCACTCGGCGACGGCGCCTTCCTGCACGAGCTCGAGGCCAACGTGAGGACGGAGCTGACCGAGGCCGAACGGAGCCGGCCGGTCGACGCGGCGGTCGACGAGTGGCTCCTCGATCCGGCGGATGCCCAGCGCGACGAGGTCGGACTCCGCAGCCTGCTCGGTGCGGTCCAGGCCCTGGCGGGCGGCCCCGGACCCGGCGAGCCGTCGACCGCAGTGCCGGGCGGCGGAACATCGGCGGGGCATGCGCCGAACGAGCCCGCATCCGGCCCCACCCCGGGGGAGAATCGGCAGGTGGGCAGCGCTCCGTCACCTCCGCGCGGCAGCCGCGTGGCCGCCCGCGACCACTGCCTCAGCCCGGTACGCTCCGTCGACCGGCCGACCGGCGCGGCCCGTTACGGACGGATGTTCCGCGACCTGGCCCCGCTCGGCACCGACCCGAAGTTGCTGATCCGCGCGGGCGGTGACGGTGGGATCTGTGCCGCCGCAGAAGCGTTGGACCAGCTGAACGCCGGCGGCGACGATGCTGCCGAGGCCGCCGGTTGGCCCTTCTTCGGCCAGCTGATCGCCCACGACATCACCGCCGACCGCTCGCCCATCACCGGCGGGGTGGCCGTCGAGGCGCTGCGCAACGCCCGCGCGCCCATGCTCAACCTGGAGATCATCTATTCGGACGGCCCGATCGGCTCGCCCTACCTGTTCGACCTCGCCGACCCGGCGAAGTTCCTGCTCGGCCCGGACGGCGGCGACGTGCCGCGCAACCAGCAGGGAGTGGCCCTGATCGGCGACCCCCGCAACGACTCACACGTCTTCGTGCTGAGCCTGCACGTCGCCCTGCTGCACGCGCACAACCACCTGGTCGACCTGTTGCGCGCGGGCGGGATGCCCGAGTCCAACGTCTTCGACGCGGCACGGACCGCCCTCACCTGGCACTACCAGTGGACGGTGGTCCACGACTACCTGCCCCGGCTGGTCGGAGCGCCCCTGGTGCGGCAGGTGCTCGCCGAGGGTGGCCGGTGGTTCGCGCCGCGGCCGGGCGAGGCGTACATCCCGCTGGAGTTCGCCGACGCCGCCTTCCGGTACGGCCACGGCCAGATCCGGCACACCTACCGGCTCGTCGACGGCGGCGCCGCAGTGCCGGTCTTCCCGGACCTGGTCGGCTTCGGCCCGCTCCCCACCGACCGGCGGGTGGATCTCACGCAGCTCTTCGACGTTCCCGGCCGCCCACCCGCCCAGCGGGCCAAGCGCCTCGACGGCCGGCTCCCGGCCAGCCTCATCGGGCTGCCCGAGCAGGTGACCGGCACCGTCGACGCCGCCGCCTACCGTTCCCTGGCGGTACGCGACCTGCTGCGGGGCGAGGCCACCGGCCTGCCCAGCGGCGAAGCGGTCGCCCAGCTCATGGAGGTGACGCCGCTGAGCCCCGACGAGCTGGCGCAGACCTGGCCGCACGGCACTCCACTGTGGTTCTACATTCTCAAGGAGGCGGAGCATCGCGGTGGCGGTGACCGGCTCGGCCCGGTCGGCGGTCGGATCGTGGCGGAGGTCCTGATCGGGCTGCTCCGCGCCGACCCGGGCAGCTACCTCCACCGGGAGCCGGACTGGGTGCCGGAGCTGCCCGCAGCCGGAGCCGTCTTCGGCCTGGCCGACCTGCTCACCGCCGGCGACTCCCACGATCGGCCGTCCGGCGCGGCCTGATGCGGGCCCGTCGCCTCGTCAGTGCGGGGTCGACCCACGCTGACGAGGCGACGGTCACCGGCTACCTCTTGTCGATCCTGATGGTCGCCGTGCGGTAGCTGTCGCGCTTGCCCTTCTTGGTCGGGTCGTAGTTGTTCTCGACGTTGCCGGCCGCGTCGACCGAGAACCACTTGAACGTGGTGGTCGCGGTCACGTGGAACACCTGCCCCGGCTCACGGAACTCGGTCGCCTCGTAGCGCTGCGACTGGAGCGTGGGCCGGCTGCCGTCCGTCGTGTAGTAGACGGTGGCCGGCTCGTTCGTCTCGAAGCGCACGTCGACCGGCGCGCGGTACTTCCCGCCGCCCGGTACGAGCGTGGACTTCGGGTCCTTCTTGTCCTTGCCCCAGTCCGCCGCGACCCGGAACATCTCCATGATCCCGTTGGCGTACTCCATCGTCTCGGAGTGGCCGCTGACCAGGTTCGGGTCGCCCTCCCACGGCGGCTGGAACGAGCCGCCCTGCCAGTTGCCGGTGGCCGGGTTGTAGACCGAACCGCCGACCTCCCAACCGAAGGCGTAGATGCCGTAGGTGTGGTACAGGTCCTCGCGCACGTTGCCGGCGGAGGAGTAGAGGACGTCCGACGAGCCGCCGACGTTCTCCGGCGTCACGACGGTCTCCCGGTACGCCTTGACCTGCGAGAGGATCCGGCCGGCCGACTGCCAGTAGAACGCCTCGTCACCCAGCGGCGGGCGCGGCGTGGTGATCCGGCCGTCGGCGATGTACGCGCCCGGCTGCCAGAAGAGCTGACCGCCGTTCGAGTGCACCGACATCATGAACTTGATGTTCCGGTACTTCTCGACCAGCCAGATGATGTTCTGCGACTCGGGCTCGGAGAGCTCCTCCGGCCCCTGGTAGGTGCCGCTGGTGCACACCGTCGAGCCGCCGGCGTAGCCGTCGTGGCCCGACCCGACCCGGTAGTTCCGGTTCAGGTCGACGCCCCAGGAGTCACGCCGGCCCGGGTCGGCGTTCTCGTCCGGGCAGTGGTTCGTCAGGTTCTTACGCTGCGAGGCGAAGTTGTAGAAGCTGTAGTTCGCCCCGTCGGGGTTGTTGGAGAGGATGAAGAAGACGTCGGTGCCCTCGACGATCTTCTTGGTCTCCCGGTCGGTCCGGTAGTTGTGCACCAGCCGCTCGGCCGACTCCAACGAGGTCGTCGCCGGCACCCACTCGCGGGCGTGGTCCTGCGCCTGGATCAGGACGCCGGGCTTCGTGCCGTCGCGGTGCTTGCCGATCCGCAGCACCGGGATCGTCGCCGGGCCGCGGGGCACCTCGCCTTCCGGCGCGCCGACCCGCTTCTGGTCGAGGAAGTCGGTGAGCGCGACCGGGCCACCGGTTGCCGCGACGATGCCGGTCCCGGTGTTGGTCCGGTACGGGTGCGCCCGGTCGACGAGGCCCGCGGACTGGGTCTCCAGCGCCGTCGCCACCTGGGCGGCCGTGCTCGCGAGCGCGCCGGCGGCGTCCTTGGCGAGCAGTACCCGGATCGCCTTGCCGGTCACCTCGACGGCGAGCGGGAGGTCCGCCCCCGGGCGCTCGACGAAGTCGACGGTGATGTCGTTGCCGCCCTCGTGGCCCCACGCCGCCGAGCTGACGACGACCGCGGACTGCCCGGTGCCGCCGATGGTGGCCTGCGCCTTGCGCTGATAGCCGTTGGTCTTGTTCGGCAGGTAGATGATCTGGGCGATGTCCGGGTACTGCCGGGCGATCTCCTTGGCGCGGCTGTAGAGCTGCTGCGGGGTCTGGTAGCCGTCGACGAAGTCGGACTTGTAGCCGCGGTTCTCGGTCAGCGGCGGCGGGGCGTTCTCCAGCCAGTCGGAGACCTTGCCGGTGGTGACGCCGCCGGTCGAGCTGGTGACCCGGATCTGGCTCGGACGCTCGTCGAGCTTGAACAGGTTCCGGTGGAACATGTACTGCCCCGAGTCGACGAAGCGGCTCATCGTCCGGGGGAAGCCGAACGAGGTGCCCCGGCCCGAGTCGTTCTCGAGCTGCATCCCGACGACCGGGTCCTCCTGCTGCCCCTCGGTGGTCCGCGCCTCGACGTAGAGGAAGCCCTGCCCCTTGGTGGTGAACCAGTCGGCGCGGACGACCCGTACCGTCTGCTTGTGGCTGAGCGGCGCGACGGCCTGCCGGCCGGCGGCCTGGAACCCCCCGTCGGCCTGCTCGTTCCAGGCGAAGCCCTCGTCGGCGCCGAGGATCCGGACGCCCATCGACTGGAGTTCGGCGACCTGCTCGGCGGTCACCACCGCCTCGCCCTCGATGCCGGTCGGCACGCGCTTGACGCCGTGCTCCAGGTCGAACCCGGCGGCGACCACCTTGTCCAGCATGTCGGCGCCGGTCAGCTGGAGGCGTACCAGGCGTACCGATTCCTGAGCCTCGAGGTGCGATCGCTTCGCACCCGCGCCGGCTGTGGGGTGCGCGGGGTCCGCGCCCGCCGGCGCGGTCGCCATGAGGACGCTTCCCGTCATGGCGGTCAGCGCGAGAAGCGCGACGTTGAGATGCCTGCGTCGCATACTCCCCTCCTTCCGTGTGCGGTCAGTGGTTGATCCTGGCCCGCCCAGGTGCCGACCGCTCCGATCTACTGGGGACTGACGCGCTGAACTCGCCCACGGTGGACCGTGGTGGCAGGACGGGGATCGCGGTCGTGAGACGGGTCGAGAGGGCTGTGGGCGAGCCGGGTGCGGTGATCGTATTCGCAATCCTCACATCGATGGCTGACGTGCTGCGGATTTGAGGATTACTTGAGGCAACGCCCACCGGCGTGCGTCCGGGCCGGGAAACGGGGCGGGCCCGCCGGGCGCGGATCAGGTCGATCCGCGCC
Organism: Micromonospora musae; assembly: GCF_003626635.1. Classification (GTDB taxonomy): domain Bacteria; phylum Actinomycetota; class Actinomycetes; order Mycobacteriales; family Micromonosporaceae; genus Micromonospora; species Micromonospora musae. The sequence goes on from NZ_RAZT01000004.1 coordinate 372,631, forward strand.
GGGCGGGCCCGGAGGGTGGTCTGCGCGCTCCGCACCGGGCGTCGGACGGCCCGGTGCGGAGCGCCGCCGGTCAGAAGTCGTCGTCGAAGGTGACGCTGCCCGTCACCGCGACCTGGTATGCCGAGACCCGGCGCTCGAAGAAGTTCGACAACTCCTGCACGTCCTGCAGCTCCATGAACGCGAACGGGTTCGCCGAACCGTAGAGCGGCTCGATGCCGAGCTGGGCGAGCCGGCGGTCGGCGACGTGTTGCAGGTACTCCCGCATGTCGCCGAGGGAGAGCCCGGAGACGCCCTGCTCGAGCAGGTCCTCGGCGAACTGCACCTCGCACTCGACCGCCTCGGCCAGCATCTCCCGCACCTGGCGGGCCAGCTCGTCGTCGAAGAGCTCCGGCTCCTCGCGCCGTACGGTCTCCACCACGTCGAAGGCGAAGGCCATGTGCATGGACTCGTCGCGGAACACCCAGTTGGTGCCCGAGGCGAGCCCGTTGAGCAGGCCGCGGGAGCGCAGGAAGTAGACGTAGGCGAACGCGCCGTAGAAGAAGAGCCCTTCGATGCACGCGGCGAAGCAGATCAGGTTCAGCAGGAACGCCCGGCGGTCCTCCCGGGTCCGCAGCTCGCGCAGCTCGAAGATGGAGTCGATCCAGCGGAAGCAGAACTCGGCCTTGCGCCGGATGGACGGGATGTTCTCGATCGCCGCGAACGCCGCGAAGCGTTCGCTGTCGTCCGGCACGTAGGTGTCCAGCAGGTTCAGGTAGAACTGGACGTGCACCGCCTCCTCGAAGAGCTGGCGGGACAGGTAGAGCCGGCCCTCCGGGCTGTTGACGTGCTGGTAGAGGTTGAGCACCAGGTTGTTGGCGACGATGGTGTCGCCGGTGGCGAAGAACGCGACCAGCCGGGACACCAGGTGCCGCTCGGCGGGGGAAAGCTTCGCCAGGTCGGCGAGGTCGGAGTGCAGGTCGACCTCCTCGACGGTCCAGGTGTTCTTGATGGCGTCCTTGAACCGGTCGAAGAAGTGCGGGTACCGCATCGGACGCAGCGTCAGGTCCATGCCGGGGTCGAGCAGCATCTGCCGCGCTTCGGCGCCGGTGGTGCGGGGTTCGGGGATCGTGGTCACTGGCAGGCCTCGCAGCTCTCGGGGTTCTCCAGGGAACAGGCCAGCGCCTCGTCGTCGCTCACGGCGACGATCGGCTTCACCGTCTGACCGACGGCGACGGTGGCCTGCTGGATGCGGGTCGCGGGACGCGACCGCAGGTAGTAGGTGGTCTTCAGCCCGGACTTCCAGGCGTGGAGGTACATCGACGACAACTTGCCGATGGTCGGCGCGGCCAGGAACAGGTTCAGTGACTGCGACTGGTCGATGAACGGGGCGCGGGCGGCCGCGAGGTCGATCAGTGCCCGCTGCGGCAGCTCCCAGGCGGTGCGGAACAGCTCACGGACGTCGACGGGCAGGTCGGCGATCCCCTGCACCGAGCCCTCGGCGCGCTTGATCTGCTCCCGGATCGCGGGCGTCCAGAGCCCGCGCGCCTTCAGCTCACGCACCAGATACGTGTTGACCTGGAGGAACTCGCCGGACATGGTCTCGCGCTTGAACAGGTTGGAGACCTGCGGCTCGATGCACTCGTAGCAGCCGGCGATCGAGGCGATCGTCGCGGTCGGGGCGATCGCGACCAGCAGCGAGTTGCGCAGGCCGTGCGCGGCGACCGCCGACCGCAGCGCGGCCCACCGGGCCGTCTGGCTGGGCTCGACGCCCCACAGGTCCGGGTGCAGGTCGCCCTTGGCGGCGCGGGTCTCGGCGTACGCGGGGTGCGGGCCGAACCGCTCGGCGAGCCCGGCCGACGTCTCCAACGCGGTCAGGAAGATCTCCTCCTGCACCCGGGTGGAGAGCTCCCGGGCCTGCGCGGAGTCGAACGGCAGGCGCAGGGTGAAGAAGGCGTCCTGCAGGCCCATCAGCCCGAGCCCGACCGGCCGCCAGCGCGGGTTCGACGCCGCCGCCTGCTCGGCCGGGTAGTAGTTGATGTCGATCACCCGGTCGAGGAAGACCACCGCGGTACGCACCGTCGAGCGCAGCTTCTCCCAGTCGACCCCGTCGGCGGTGACGTGCGCGCCGAGGTTGACCGAGCCCAGATTGCAGACCGCGGTCTCGGCGTCGTTGTTCACCTCCAGGATCTCGGTGCAGAGGTTCGACAGGTGGATCGTGTTGCCGGGCGCGCCGGTCTGGTTGGAGAGCCGGTTCGACGGGTCCTTGAACGTCATCCACCCGTTGCCGGTCTGCGCGAGCGTGCGCATCATCCGCCCGTACAGCTCCCGGGCCTTGACCGTCTTCACGGCCTTCTTCTCGGCCGCCCGGTACGCCTCGTCGAACTCCTCGCCGTACAGGTCCGGCAGCTCCGGCGCCTCGGACGGGTCGATGAGCGACCAGTCGCCGTCGGCCTCGACCCGCCGCATGAACTCGTCCGGGATCCAGTTCGCCAGGTTGAGGTTGTGCGTACGCCGGGACTCCTCACCGGTGTTGTCGCGCAGCTCGAGGAACTCCTCGACGTCCGGGTGCCACGGCTCCAGGTACACGCAGGCCGCCCCCTTGCGCCGGCCGCCCTGGTTGACCGCCGCGACGCCGGCGTCGAGGGTCTTGAGGAACGGCACGATCCCGTTCGACCTGCCGTTCGTGCCGCGGATCAGCGCGCCACGGCCGCGCACCCGCGACCAGGCGATGCCGATGCCGCCGGAGAACTTCGACAGCTTCGCCACCTGGTGGTAGCGCTCGTAGATCGAGTCCAGCTCGTCGCGGGGCGAGTCGACCAGGAAGCAGGACGACATCTGGGTGTGCCGGGTGCCCGAGTTGAACAGGGTCGGCGAACTCGGCAGGTACGCCAGCGACGACATGAGCCGGTAGAACTCGACCGCCTCGACCGGCGTCTCGGAGAGGCCGCACGCCACCCGCAGCAGCCAGTACTGCGGTGTCTCGACCACCAGCCGCGACTGCGGGTGCCGCAGCAGGTAGCGGTCCGCGACCGTGCGCAGGCCGAAGTACTCGAACCGCAGATCACCGGCCGGTTCCACGGCGTCGTCCAGCTTGCGCGCGTGACGTGCCACGAACTCGGCCGTGTCGTCGCCGATCAGGCCCAGACCGTGGGCGTACCGGATGGACTGGCTGAAGCTCTCGACGCCCTGCCCGCGCACCTCCTTGTCCACGTAGGCGGCGAGCAGCCGCGCCGCGAGCTTCGAGTACTGCGGCTCCTCACCGATCAGCTCCGCAGCCGTCTGGATGGACAACTTGTCCAGCTCCGCGGTGGTGGCCCCGTCGTACAGCCCGCTGATCGTCCGGGTGGCGACTCGCAGCGGGTCCACCTCGCCCAGGTCGGCGACCCACCGCTCCACCGCCCTGACGATCTTGTTGACGTCCACCGGCTCGGTGTCGCCGTCGCGCTTACGGACCTGCATCACATGCCGACGCTGCTCCGGCACCGCCTGATCGACTGCCGCCTGCTCCTGCGTCGCCGTCATGTCCCCTCCTCACGCATGTCCACTGTCGACGAACGCGCAGGAGGAACGCCACTGGCCGCCTCACGGCAGGCCGGCCGTGACCGGCCGGCTGATGGCGTCGGCCGTCCCGCGCGGCCTCCGACCACCGCACGCGACGCGTGCGGCGCGCTGGCAGGTCTTCGGACTCGCGGGCGTGACCGGGGGAGACCGGTCGCCTACTGGCCGTCGCTTCCCAGGCCCGTCGGGCCCAGTGCTCGATGACGGCGTTCGTTCCCACTCACCGCTGCGGGGCAGTCCCGGATTCGCACCGGGTTCCCTCTTGCCTCGGCCGCCCCGTGCAGGTGCGGCCGAACCAGCTGCGTGAGACACCATATATGCCGCCGTCGGCGGGTCGGCAACACCAGATGTCGCGTCCGCGTGTCGCCTTTCTCTCACCGTCGCCCGGGAGCGTGCCGTCCGCCGCGATGCCGTGGCCGGGAGCATGTCGTCCACCGGGGCGCCGTCGTCGTCGGTCGGGCGACCGGCGTCGTCCCCGGGTCGGGCTCCGTCCGGTCCGGACGTCGCCGCCAGGGGCGGCGTACGTCACGCTGCCCGTCGGGCGCTTGCCCCGCCCGGTGACGGCCCGATAGCCTCTCGCCCGTCAAGGTGCACGGGAAGCCGGTGAAATGCCGGCGCGGCCCTCGCCACTGTGACCGGGTAGCGATCTCCGAGAAACGCCACTGGGCCCATCCGGGCCTGGGAAGGCCGGAGTGAGCGTCGATCCGGAAGCCAGGAGACCGGCCTTGACGGGATCTCATCCACGAGGTGCTGGAGAGGAAGGTCGTCGATGCACATCGCCGAGGGGTACCTCCCCCCGATACAGGCCGCGGCGTGGTTCGCGGTGTCCACACCGTTCGTCGTCCACGGCAGCCGGGCGCTGGTCCAGCAGGTCCGCCGGGACCCGGAGTCGAAGCTGCTGCTCGGCGCCGCGGGCGCGTTCACCTTCGTGCTCTCCGCGTTGAAGATTCCCTCGGTGACGGGTTCCTGCTCACACCCGACCGGCACCGGCCTGGGGGCGGTGCTGTTCCGACCGCCGGTGATGAGCGTGCTCGGCGGCATCGTGCTGCTCTTCCAGGCGGTGCTGCTCGCGCACGGCGGGTTGAGCACACTGGGCGCCAACATCTTCTCGATGGCGATCGTCGGCCCGTGGGTGGCGTACGCGGTCTACGCGCTGATCCGCCGGCTCGGCGGCGGACTGGACGTGGCGGTCTTCGCCGCGGCGGCACTGGGCGACCTGGCCACCTACTGCGTCACCAGCGCCCAGCTGGCGCTGGCGTTCCCCGACCCGGCGACCGGCTTTGTGGGCGCGCTCGTCAAGTTCGGCGGGATCTTCGCGGTGACCCAGATCCCGTTGGCCGTCAGCGAGGGGCTGCTCTCCGTGCTGGTGGTACGCCTCCTGACCCGGGTCAGCGGCGACGAGCTGCGCCGGCTCGGCGTGCTGCGGAAGCCGGCGGTGCAGGCGTGAAGCGCTTCTCCCGGATCAACCTGCTCCTGCTGCTCGCGGTGGTGCTGCTGGCGGTGGCGCCGGTGGCGCTCGGCCTCGGTTCCGGTGAGGAGCCGTTCGCCGGCGCGGACGCGCTCGCCGAGCAGGCGATCGTCGACGACCACCCCGACTACGAACCCTGGTTCTCGCCGATCTACGAGCCGCCCTCGGGCGAGGTGGAGTCCGCGCTCTTCGCGCTCCAGGCGGCGCTCGGCGCCGGTTTCCTCGGCTACTACTTCGGGGTCGCCCGGACGCGGCGGCGGTGCCGCATCGCCGAGCAGCCGCACGAGTAGGTGTTCGCTCTCGACGTCGCGGCCCACACCGGCCCGTGGCGGTCACGGCACCCCGGGGAGAAGGCGCTGCTCTCGCTCGGGTTGCTGGCCTGCGCGGTGATCCTGCCGCCGTGGCCGGGCGCGCTGCTCTCCGGCCTGGCGGCGGCGGTGCTGCTCGTCGGGCCGGCACGGGTGTCGCCGGCCGTGGTGCTGCGGGCGGCGAGAGTGCCACTGCTCTTCGTGGCGACGTCGACGGTGCCGCTGGTGGTGACGGTGCACGCGCCGATCCGGCTGTCGGTCAACCCCGCCGGCTTCGGCACGGCGGCGCACACGGCCGGACGGTCGGTGGCGGCGCTGACCTGCCTGCTGCTGTTCAGCGCCACCACACCGCTGTCGGAGGTGCTGCCGAGGCTGCAACGGCTCGGGGTGCCCGCGGCGGTCACCGAGGTCGCCGCGCTGACCTATCGGATGCTCTTCCTCCTGGTGGAGAGCGTGCGCGCGGTCCGGGAGGCGCAGGCGGCCCGGCTCGGCTTCCGGACCTGGCGCACCGCCTACCGGTCGCTCGCGGGGCAGGCGGGCGCCATCTTCGTGCGGGCGTTCAGCCGGGCACGGCGCCTGGAGGAGGGGTTGGCGTTGCGGGGATACACCGGTTCGCTCGCGGTGCAGGTCGAGGCGCGACGGATGTCGCCGCCGTTCCTGGTGGCGAGTGGAGGACTGCTCGTCCTGATCGTCGCGGTGACCGCCGCCGTCGTCGTCGGGCCACAGTGGTGACCGATCCGCTGCTGGACGTCGCCGGCGTGCACTTCGCCTACCAGCCGGGCCGTCCGGTCCTCTCCGGCGCCGACCTCCGCGTCGAGCCGGGCCAGCGGTTGTCCGTGGTCGGCCCCAACGGGGGTGGCAAGACGACCCTGTTCCGGCTCGCCGCCGGCGCGCTGACGCCCGGCGCCGGCCAGGTCGCCGTCGCCGGTGTCCGGGTGCGGCACAACCGGACGGGTCTGCGCGCGCTACGACAGCAGGTGCAGCTGGTGCTCCAGGACCCGGACGACCAACTCTTCTCCGCCAGCGTCCGGCAGGACGTCTCCTTCGGGCCGGTCAATCTGGGGCTGCCGCCGGAGGAGGTCCGACGCCGCTGCGACGAGGCGCTGACCGCGCTCGGGGTGGCCGCGCTCGCCGACCGTCCGACCCACCTGCTCTCCTACGGCCAGCGCAAACGGGTGGCCATCGCCGGGGCGGTGGCGATGCGACCCCGGCTGCTCATCCTGGACGAGCCGACCGCCGGGCTCGACCCGGCCGGGGTGGAGGCGTTGCTGCGGACGTTGGACGACCTGCACGCCGCCGGCACCACCGTGGTGCTCTCCACCCACGACGTCGATCTCGCCTACCGCTGGGCGGACGCGGTGGCCGTGGTCGCCGGGGGTGAGGTGCGCACGATGCCGGCGGCCGCGGGGCTGGCCGACGCCGGCCTGCTCGGCGCGGCGCACCTGCTGCCGGCCTGGGCTCCGCTGGTGCACCGGTTGCTCGACCGGATCCCCGGGCTGGCCGGCGCCCGCCCCGGCTCGGCCGCCGACCTCGCCGCGCTGCTCACCGCCGAGTCGGAGCGGGAAGTCGGCGGGCGACCCCCGTCGCACGGGGAGACGGCAGGCAGCCGGTCCGCCGGCTGACCCGGCTCGTCCGCCACGGTGTCGCCGGGGCCACCGGGCTGCGTGTTCCGGACCGGACCGCCGCGGTGTGCCGGATCAGCGCCGAGCGCACTCCACCGGACAGCTAGGGTGAATTGCCGGAATCCGGACGGCAGGGGAGACGGTCGAGGAGAGCGCGATGACGAGAGGCGCCGGCCGACCACGATGGTCCGGTCAGACCACGTGGGTCGGCCGGTTCGACGCCTCGCTCCGCTCCTTCCTGCGTACCGAGACCGGCAGCGCCCGCCTGGTCGTGCTCGCCACGGTGGCCGCTCTCGTCTGGGCGAACGTCGGCCTGTCGTCGTACGAGTCGTTCTGGCACACGCCGCTCTCCCTGCGACTCGGCGACTGGGAACTCGCCCGCGACCTGCGCGGCTGGGTCAACAGCGGACTCATGACGATCTTCTTCCTGGTCGCCGGGTTGGAGCTGCGTCGCGACTTCGACATCGGGGAGCTGCGGGAACGGCGGCGGCTCACGTTGCCGCTGCTGGCCGGGCTCGGCGGCATGCTCGTGCCGATCCTGATCTATCTCGCGATCAACGCCGGGAACACCACCGCGGCCGGTTGGGGCGTGGTGATGGCGACCGACACCGCGCTCGCGCTCGCCACGCTCGCCATCCTCGGACCACGCTTCTCGGATCGGCTGCGCGGCTTCCTGCTGACGGTCTCCGTCGTCGACGACGTGGTCGCCATCGTCGTGCTGGCCGTCGCCTACCCGGAGCACCCGTCGCCGCCCGCGCTGCTCACCGCGGGCGGGATCTTCGCCGTCGTCCTGCTGGCGCGGGCGACCGGGTTTCGGTACGGGCCGATCTACCTGCTGCTCGGCGTGGCGGCCTGGGTGGCGGTCTCGGTCTCCGGTGTCGACCCGGTCGTGGTGGGCCTCCTGATGGGTCTGCTCACCTACGCCTACGCCCCGAGCCGGGTCGACCTGGAGCGCACGAGCGACCTGTTCCGCCTCTTCCGGGAACAGCCCACCCCGCAGTTCGCCCACTCGGTGCGCGCCGGTCTGGTGGCCGCGCTCTCCCCGAACGACCGCCTGCAGCACCTCTACCACCCGTGGGCGAGCTACGTGATCGTGCCGCTCTTCGCCCTGGCCAACGTCGGCCTCGTCATCGACGGTGAGCTGCTGGCCCGGGCCGTCACCTCTCCGGTCACGCTCGGTGTGGTCGTGGCGTACGTGATCGGCAAGCCGGTGGGGATCATCCTCACCTCGCGCCTGGTGACCGTACTCACCCACAACCGGCTCCGGCCCCCCGTGGGCTGGGGCGCGGTGACCGGCGTCGGCACGGTCTCCGGCATCGGATTCACCGTCGCCCTCCTGGTCGCCTCCCACGCGCTGAGCGGTCCGGCGCTGGACGAGGCGAAGCTCGGCATCCTCGCCGCGACGGTGGTGTCGGCCGTCGTCACCTGGTCGGTCTTCCGGCTCGCCGCCCGGCTGCCGGCCGAGCGGCGCGCCCGCGCGTTGCTCGGTACCGCGGAGGAGATCGTCGATCTGCTGGTGCCCGTCGACATGGACCGGGACCACATCCGAGGGCCGGCGGACGCGCCCGTGACGGTCGTCGAGTACGGCGACTTCGAATGCCCCTACTGCGGGCAGGCCGAGCCGGTGGTCCGGGAGCTGCTGGCCGAGTTCACCAAGATCCGGTACGTGTGGCGGCACCTGCCGCTCACCGAGGTCCATCCGCACGCCGAACTCGCCGCCGAGGCCGCCGAGGCGGCCGGGGACCAGGGCGCGTTCTGGGAGATGCACGACCTGCTCTTCGAGCACCAGGACGCGCTGGGCACCGTCGACATGCTCCACTACGCGGAGCAGCTCGGCCTGGATCTGGACCGGTTCCGGGACTACCTCGCCGAGCGCCGGAGCGTCGACCGGATCGGTGAGGACGTCGACTCGGCCGACCTCAGCGGGGTCTCCGGAACACCCACCTTCTTCATCAACGGCCGCCGCCACCACGGTGCGTACGACATCACCGCGCTCTCCGCCGCGGTGAAGGGGGCGTTCGCCCAGGCGAAGCTGCGTCCCGAGTAGCCGACCGGCGGCTTCCCCGATTCTTCGAAATTCATCGATCGACCGTGAACCGGTCCCACCCGCTCCGCGTGCCTACCAGTGGGGCCCGGTCTCGGCGCGGCCGCGCGACGAACGTTGTCGGTGGGTTCGCCGGCCTCGGCCCCGGGCGGGGTGCCCGACGGCGACGAGGCCCGGCGGTCGTCGTCCGGGACCGGCCGTAACGCCCCTGGCTTGTGCCCGCGTTGAACAGGGAGGAGGCCACCACCACCGAACCACGCGAGGCGCCGGGTCACGCCCGGCGACACCGTCCACGGAATTCGCGTCATCAGTCGGGAAGAAGGGAAACCTGGCATGCCCGTACGACATGTCCGTGCCGTCGACCCAAGCCGCAAGCCCCCGGAACCACCGATCGGATCCCCCGACGATCGTGTGCCGCCACCCCGACGCCGTCGTACCCGAAGGACCGTCGCGTTGCTCGCCCTGGCCGCGACCGGCCTCTCCGTGACCGTGACCGGCGGGCCGGCCAACGCCGAACCGGGCGGTCCCACGATGCTCGACCCGAAACTGGCGGTGCGCACGGCCGTCACCGGGCTGGTCAGCCCCACCGGCATGGCCTTCCTCGGCGACGACGACATGTTCGTGATCGAGAAGACGACCGGACGGGTCCAGCGGGTGGTCGACGGAGTCGTCGCCGGCACGCCCCTCGACCTCGCCGTCAACTCCGCCTCCGAGCGAGGACTGCTCGGCATCGCCCTGCACCCGCGCTTCCCGGCGAACCCCGGGGTCTATCTGTACTGGACGGAGAGCACGACCGGCGCGGACAGCAACGTCGTCACCGAGACCGCGCAGCTCGGCAACCGGGTGGACCGCTTCGTCTGGAACGGGAGCACGCTCACCTTCGACCGGAACCTGATTCGCATCCGCGCGGTGCAGGAGGACGCCGGTCAGCCGGCCCGCGGCAACCACAACGGCGGGGTGCTCAGCTTCGGCCGGGACCGGAAGCTCTACGTCTTCACGGGCGACCTCGGCCGGCGCGGCCGACTGCAGAACCTCACCTGCGGGCCGACCGCCACCTGCCCGGGGCCGACCGTCGCGGACGACCAGTTCGGCGGCCCGGCGCCGGACCGGGCCCACCTCAGCGGCGTGGTCCTGCGCCTCAACGACGACGGCAGCACGCCGATCAGCAACCCGTTCTTCCGGGCCGGCGCGAAGATGGGCGGCGAGGTCGGCGCCACCGTCCAGAAGATCTTCTCCTACGGCCACCGCAACGGCTTCGGCATGGCCGTCGATCCCGACACCGGGAACGTGTGGATGCAGGAGAACGGCGATGACAGCTTCAGCGAGCTGAACCGGCTGGAGCCGGGGATGAACGGCGGCTGGATCCAGATCGCCGGGCCGGTGGGGCGGGTCGACCAGTTCAAGGAGATCGAGACGACGTTCGGTGGGCAGAACCTCCAGCAGCTGCGCTGGCCGCCGACGAACATCGCGGACAGCCCGTGGACGGCGCTCCGCCGGCTCTTCATGCTCCCCGGAGCGCACTACAGCGATCCGGAGTTCAGCTGGAAGTGGGAGGTCGCGCCCGGCGGGCTGGGCTTCCTCGACAGCCGCCGGCTCGGCCCGCAGTACGAGGGTGACCTCTTCATGGGGGCCGCGACCGGGGCCCTCGACGGGGGATACCTGTTCCGCTTCAACCTGACCGGCAACGGCCGGCAGGTCGCCGTCTCCGATCCCCGGCTGAAGGACCGGGTGGCGGACAACCTCGCCAAGCACGAGATCACGGAGAGTGAGAGTCTGCTGGTCGGCCGCGACTTCGGCGCCGTCACCGACATCGAGACCGACCCGGACGGCAACCTCGCGGTGCTGTCGCTCTCCAACGGAGCGGTCTACACGATCCATCGGCGCTGACGGGGCCCGTCACCCGCGGTGGGACCCGCCCGTTCGCCCTGCCGGGCGGGCGGGTTCCCCGTTTCGGGCTGATCGGCACGGGTACTGGCGTGCCGGCAACTCGCGGAGGGCGGTGGCGCCGTGCACCTCGGTCGGCTCGGTGACCTGCTGGTGGGTACGGTCGGCGACGCGGCGGCGAGCGTCGCCGACGCTCGCCGGGGACTCCGGCGCCGCCCGCTCCCCGCCGGCGGGCTCGTTCTCGCCGCCGGCCTGCTCGCCGGGTACCTGATCGCCCGCGCCCGGCGAGCCACCTGATCACGCCGCCTCCGCCGCACGTCGGCGGCCGGGCCGGCCGAATCCACCGGTGGTGGTGACATCTCGTACCCGTCTGGCGTTTACCGCCCCGGACGACGGGTAGCCGCCGCCAAGTTCGCTCTGCCGGATGCTGTCCGGTTCCGCGCTCGCGCAGCTGTGGCCCCGACACCGGTCGGGGGCGGGCGAACCCGGAGCGAGGAGGGCGACGTGCAGGAGATCGTTGGCGAGTGCCTGGCCCGGCGACTGGTGGACTGGGGGGTCGACACCATCTTCGGCCTGCCGGGCGACGGCATCAACGGCCTCATGGAGGGCTTCCGCCGGCACCGCGACAAGATCCGGTTCATCCTGGTGCACCACGAGGAGGCCGCCGCCTTCATGGCCACGGGGTACGCGAAGGCCACCGGCCGGCTCGGCGTCTGCGCCGCCACCTCCGGGCCGGGCGCCATCCACCTGCTCAACGGCCTCTACGACGCCAAACTCGACCACGTGCCGGTGCTGGCGATCACCGGCATGCAGGAGACGTCGGTGCTCGGGTCCAACTACCAGCAGGAGGTGCACACCACGCAGCTCTTCCAGGACGTGGCCGCGTACAACCTGATGATCACCAACCCGCAGCAGGTGCCGGGGGTGGTCGACCTGGCGATCCGTAACGCGCTCGGCAAGCGGACGGTGGCCCACCTCTCCTTCCCCAACGACCTCCAGGTGGCTCCGATCACCGGCGACCCCTACCGGCACGTCAGCCCGGGCAAACCCCCGAAGAGCAGCACGGTGCTGTCGCAGCCGCCGGTGCCGGCCGCGCAGACCGACCTGGATCGCGCCGCCGAGGTGCTCAACGCCGGCCGGAAGGTGGCGATGCTGGTCGGCGTCGGCGCCCGCGGCGCGCGCGACGAGGTGCTTGCCGTGGCCGAGGCGCTGGCCAGCCCCATCGTGAAGACCCTGCCCGGAAAGATGGTGGTGCCCGACGACCATCCGCTCACCACCGGCGGTCTCGGCCTGCTCGGCACCCGACCGAGCGAGGAGCTGATGGAGGAGTGCGACACCCTGCTGATGGTGGGCACCTCCTACCCGTACGGGAAGTACCTGCCCGAGCCGGGTCAGGCGCGGGTCGTGCAGATCGACGTGGACCCGAGCCTGATCGGGTTGCGGCTGCCCGTCGAAGCCGCCATCACCGCCGACGCGCGGCTCGCGCTGGGGCAACTGCTACCGATGCTGCAGGCGCGTACCGAGCGGTCGTTCCTCGGCAAGTACCAGAAGTCACGCGACGCCTGGCTCTCCGACATGGTGTCGCTGCGCGACCCGGACCGCAATCCGATCGCGCCGCAGTACCTGATGGGCTGCGTCGACGAGGCCGCGACCAACGACGCGATCCTGACCTGCGACTCCGGCACGGTCGCCACCTGGTCGGCCCGGCACTGGACGATCCGCGGCGAGCGGGAGTACTACCTCTCCGGCAACCTGGCCAGCATGGCGCCGGGCCTGCCGTACGCGATCGCCATGCAGCACGCCCATCCGGGACGCCAGGTCATCGCCTTCGTCGGTGACGGTGGCTTCGCCATGCTGATGGCCGAGTTCCTCACCGCGGTACGGCACGACCTGCCGGTCAAGGTGATCGTCAACAACAACAACTCGTACGGCCAGATCCTCTGGGAGCAGATCATCCTCGGCTACCCCGAGTACGCCGTGCGGCATCGGCAGCCGGAGGCCGACTTCGCCGCCTGGGCGCGCGCCTGCGGCGCGTTCGGCGTCAAGGTGGCCGACCCCGCGGCGTTGCCCGGCGCGATCCGGGAGGCCCTCGCGCACCCCGGTCCCGCGGTCGTCGACTGCGACGTCAACCCGAACGAGCCACCGATGCCCGGCAAGATCCGCTACGAGCAGGCGAAGTACTTCACCGAGTCGTTCCTGCGCGGCCAGCCACACAAGATCGCCACGCTCGCCAGTGTCGCCCGCGACAAGTTCAACGAGTTCCGGTCATGACCGGGATCCTGCTGCCCGCCCCGGTACGCCGGCCGGCCGAGCCGGCGCAGGACATCGATCTCACCGCGCTCGCGGCCGAACTGCGCGCCGAGGTGGACGGCGAGGTCCGGTTCGACGCCGGCTCGCGGGGCGCCTACTCCACCGACGCCTCGAACTACCGGCAGGTGCCGCTCGGCGTCGTCGTACCCCGATCCGTGGAGGCGGCGGTGGCCGCCGTAGCGGTCTGCCGTCGCCACCGGGCCCCGCTGCTGTCCCGGGGCGGCGGCACCAGCCTGGCCGGTGAATCCACCAACACCGCCGTCGTGCTCGACTGGTCGAAGTACTGCCACCGGCTGCTGGAGGTCGACACCGACTCGCGCACCTGCCTGATCGAGCCGGGCATCGTGCTCGACACGCTCAACGAGCAACTCGCCCCGACCGGCCTCCAGTACGGCCCCAAGCCGGCCACGCATGACCACTGCACCCTCGGCGGCATGCTCGGCAACAACTCCTGCGGCGCCACCGCCCAGCGCACCGGCAAGGTGGTCGACAACATCGTCGAGCTGGAGGTGCTGCTCTACGACGGAGCCCGGATGTGGGTGGGGGAGACCGACGACGAGCAGTACGCCGAGATCCAACGCCGGGGTGGCCGGCGCGCGGAGGTCTACCGGCAGCTGCGAGCCCTGCGCGACGAGTACCTGGCCGACATCCGCGCCCGCTACCCGCAGATCCCGCGCCGGGTCTCCGGCTACAACCTCGACAGCCTCCTGCCCGAGAAGAACTTCCACGTCGGCCAGGCACTGGTCGGTTCCGAGGGCACCCTGGTCACGATCCTGCGCGCCCGGCTGAAGCTGGTCCCGATCGTCCCGGCCAATTCGCTCGTCTTCCTCAGCTACCCGGACATCGCCGCCGCCGGGGACGACGTGCCGCGCGTCCTGCCCCACGAACCGATCGCCCTCGAGGGCATCGACGACAAGTTGATCAACTTCGAGCGACGCAAGAAGCTGCACCCCGCGGCGCTGCAGGAGCTGCCCAGCGGCGGCGCCTGGCTGATGGTCCAGCTCGGCGGCGACACCCCGGAGCAGGCCAAGGCGGCGGCGGACCGGCTGATCGCCGAGGTCCGCCGCGACGGCGGGCCCACCGTGCACGAGTTCGCCGACCCGGACGCCGAACAGCGGATGTGGGAGGTCCGCGAGTCGGGGCTCGGCGCGACCGCGCACGTGCCGGGCGCGGAGAGCACCTGGCCAGGCTGGGAGGACTCCTCCGTCGCACCGGACCGGCTCGGTGACTACCTGCGCGACCTGCTGCGGCTGTACCGCGAGTACGGCCTCGAACAGGCTTCGGTCTACGGCCACTTCGGGCAGGGCTGCGTGCACAGCCGGATCCCCTTCCGGCTGCGTAGCGCCGAGGGGATCCGGCAGTTCCGCTCCTTCATCGAGCGCGCCGCCGACCTGGTCGTCTCCTACGGCGGCTCGTTCTCCGGCGAGCACGGCGATGGCCAGGGCCGCGGTGAACTGCTGCCGAAGATGTACGGTGACCGGCTCGTACGCGCGTTCGGGCAGTTCAAGGCGATCTTCGACCCGGACGACCGGATGAACCCCGGCAAGGTGATGCCGCCGTACCCGATGGACAGCCACCTGCGCCTCGGCGTGGACTACAACCACGGCGGCGTGCAGACCGTCTTCGCCTACCCCGACGACGGGGGAAGCTTCGGTGAGGCTGTGCTGCGCTGTGTCGGCGTGGGCAAGTGCCGCCGCGAACACGGCGGGGTGATGTGCCCCTCCTACATGGTCACCCGGGAGGAGGAGCACTCCACCCGGGGACGGTCCCGGTTGCTGTTCGAGATGCTCGACGGCACCGGGCGCGGTGGCGCCGTCGCCGGCGGTTGGCGCTCCACTGCCGTACGGGACGCGCTCGACCTCTGCCTCGCCTGCAAGGGCTGCAAGGCGGACTGCCCGGTCAACGTGGACATGGCCACCTACAAGGCGGAGTTCCTGTCCCACCACTACGCCGGCCGGATCCGGCCGCGCACGCACTACTCGATGGGCTGGCTGCCGGTGGTCGCCGTCGCCGCCGGGGTCGCGCCCCGCACCGTCAACGCGCTCGCTCAGGCCCCCGGGCTGACCTGGCTCGCGAAGCTGCTCGGCGGGATCGACCAGCGGCGGCGCATCCCCAGCTTCGCCCGCACCTCCTTCCAGCACTGGTTCGCCGGGCACCGTCCGCACGGTGACGGATCGCGGGGTGAGGTGCTGCTCTGGCCCGACACCTTCACCAACCGGTTCCACCCGGGGATCGGGCAGGCGGCGGTCGAGGTGCTGGAGGCCGCCGGTTGGCGGGTGCGGGTACCGGAGGGTCCGGTCTGCTGCGGACTGACCTGGATTTCCACCGGTCAGCTCGGCACCGCGAAGCGGGTGCTGCGCCGCACCGTGGACGTGCTGCGCCCGTACCTGCGCGCCGGCACTCCCGTGGTGGGGCTGGAACCGAGCTGTGCCGCGGTCTTCCGCAGCGACGCCCACGAGCTCTTCCCCGCCGACGACGACGTGCGCCGGCTGCGGGAGCAGACCGTCACCCTCGCGGAGCTGCTGCACGAGCACACCCCGGGCTGGCAGCCGCCGCGGCTTCCGGTGCGCGCGCTGATCCAGACCCACTGCCACCAACACGCCGTCCTGGGTACCGCCGCCGATCAGGCCGTGCTCGCCGCCGCCGACGTCCAGGCGGAGTTCCTCGACTCCGGCTGCTGCGGCCTGGCCGGCAACTTCGGCTTCGAGCAGGGGCACTACGAGGTCTCCGAGGCCTGCGCCGAACGGGTCCTGCTGCCCGCCGTACGGGACGCCGCCGAAACCGACGTGCTGCTGGCCGACGGGTTCAGCTGCCGTACCCAGGTCGAGCAGAGCGCGTCCGGCGGGCGGGCCGCGATCCACCTGGCCGAACTGCTCCGCGCCGGCCTGCACGGCCCGACCGTGCCCCCCAGGCCGGAGCGGAGCTGGTCGCAGCGTCCCCACCCGCCGTCCCGCCCCGCCCGCCTGGCCGCCCTCGGCCTGACCGGCCTGGCCGCGCTGGGGCCTGCCGCGCTCGCGGTGCGGGCCGCGCTCCGCCGACGGTGAGCGGTCTGCGGCTCGCCGTCGAGGCGTACCAGGTGCCGACCGACGCTCCCGAGGGCGACGGCACACTCGCCTGGACCAGCACCACCCTGGTGCTCGTGCGGGCCGAGGCGGACGGTGTCACCGGCATCGGCTGGACGTACGGCCCGCGGGCCGTGGTGCCGGTGGTGACCGACCTGCTCGGTCCCGTCGTCGCCGGCCTGGACTCGGACGACGTGCCGGCGGTCTGGTCGGCGATGCAGCGGCGGCTGCGCAACGCCGGCCGGCCGGGCGTCGCCGGGCTGGCGCTCTCCGCCGTCGACTGCGCCGTCTGGGACCTGAAGGCCCGCCGCCACACGATTCCGCTGGCCCGGCTGCTCGGCACCGCCCGCCACCGGGTCCCCGTCTACGGCAGCGGTGGGTTCACCACCTACGACGCCGAGCGGCAGCACCGTCAGCTCGCCGGCTGGGTGCACGACGACGGCATTCCCCGAGTGAAGATCAAGATCGGGGAGTCGTGGGGGAGCGAGGTGGCGCGGGACGTCGACCGGATGACCGCCGCGCGGCGCACCATCGGCGACCACGCCGAGCTCTACGTCGACGCCAACGGCGCCTACCAGCGCAAGCAGGCCATCCGCGTGGCCCACGCTGTCGCCGACCTCGACGTGCGCTGGTACGAGGAGCCGGTCAGCTCCGACGACCCGGTCGGGCTCGGACTGGTCCGGGACCACGTCCGGCCCGACGTGGCGGCGGGCGAGTACGGCTACGACCTCGGCTACTTCCACCGCCTGGCCCCCTACGTCGACTGCCTCCAGATCGACGTGACCCGGTGCGGTGGCATCAGCGAGTTCCTCCGCGCGGCGGCGGTCGCGGCGGCCGCCGGCCTGGAGGTGTCCGCGCACTGCGCACCGCACCAGCACCTGGCGGTCGCCGCGGCCACCCCCAACCTGCGGCACATCGAGTGGTTCCACGACCACGTGCGGATCGAGTCGATGCTGTTCCACGGCGCCGTGCGGGCCGTCGGCGGCAGCGCACCCGTCCCGCTCGAGGAGAGCGGCAACGGCCTGACCTTCCGTACCGACCGTGCGGAGCCGTACCGGGTGGCGTGACACGCCCAGAACGCCGGCCGCCCCTGCCCGGTCCGGCCTCAGCCGACCTCGGTCTGCCCGAGGACCAGGGCCGTCTCCAGCATCAACGCGTGCACGAACGCCTGCGGCAGGTTCCCGCGCAGTTGCCGCTGGCCGACGTCGTACTCCTCGGTGTACAGGCCGGCGGGGCCGCACGCCGCACGGTTGCGCTCGAACCACCGCAGCGCGGACACCCGGTCGCCGGCTTGCCACGCCGCGAGCGCCGCCGTGAACCCGCAGAGCAGGAACGCGCCCTCGGCGTCGCCGAGCGGCCTGCGGTCCGGCCGGAACCGGTACAGGTAGCCGTCACGCTCCAGCTCGGCCAGCACCGCACGGCGAGTGGCCTCGGTACGCGGATCGTCCGCCGGTACCGCCCCGCGAATCCCGGGCAACAGCAACGCGGCGTCGACCCGCTCGTCGTCGTAGGCCCGCTGCCAGCGCCCGGAGGAGTGCCGAGCGTGCGCCCCGACGTCGGCGAGGATCGCGTCGGCGAGCGCCGCCCAGCGCCCGGCCACGGCGGTCGGCGCCACCCGGGCGGCGGCTCTCAGCCCGGCCACGCAGGTGAGCTTCGAGTGGGTCCACTGCTGGGCGGGCAGCTCCCAGATGCCCGAGTCCGGTTCGCGCCAACGTTCCTCGACGATCCGGGCGGCGAGGTCCAGCGCCCGCCACGAGTCGTGCGGTAACCGGTCATGGTGGGCCGCGGCGGCGAGCAGGAGCAGGACCTCCCCGAACGCGTCCAGCTGGAACTGCCGCCGGACCCAGTTGCCGACCCGCACGGGAGCGCCCGGGTAGCCCGGCAGGAATTCCAGGTCGGTCTGCGGCGGCACGGTCCCACCGGAGACGGTGTAGGCGGGCGCGAGCCGTTCGCCGTCGGCGAGCACCCGCGCGGTGAGGAAGGCTGCCGCCTCGTCCAGCAGCTCGTACCGGCCGGTCAGGGCGGCGGCCTGCCCGGCGAACGACTGGTCCCGGATCCACGCGTACCGGTAGTCGTAGTTGCGCCCGGCGTGGGCCCGCTCCGGTAAGGCAGTGCTCGCCGCCGCCACCATCCCGCCGCCCGGGCTGGTCAGGCCCCTCAGCACCGCGTAGGCGAGGGCGGCGTCCCGTTGCGCGTCGCCGCCGGCCAGGCGGGGTGTCGATGCCCGCCACCCCTGTTCGGTGATCCGCCAGAGCACGTCCGGGTCCGGCGGCGGCTCGACGAGCGGATCGACCGAGACCTCCAGCACCAGGTCGTGTCGCCCGCCCTTCGGCAGGTGCAGCTCACCCTCGAGCGCCTCGTCGTGCGTGAGGCGAAGCCGGTCGCCGCCGCTGTGCCGTACGTGCAACCCGCCCGTCCGGGCCGTCCACGAGCCGTCCGCGCGACGAGCGTCGACGAGCGGGGCCCGGCCGAAGTCGGCCCGGGGATCGAGCCGGACGCGGACGAGCGCGTCGCGGTCCAGCGCGTGGACCCGCCGCAGCAGCACCACCCGACGGGCGTCGCCGGGGAAGAGCAGTGCCTCGCGGGACTCCACGACGCCGTCGGTGGTCACCCAGCGGCTCACCCAGATCAACGACCCGGGCTCGTAGTGCCCGCTCCAGACGAACCGTGGGCCTACGGGCTCGACGAGATAGCGACCCCGCCCACCCAGCAGACCGCTGAAGAGCGGGGGATCGGCCCAGCCGGGGGCGCACAACCAGACCACGTCGCCGTCGGGGCCGATCAGCGCGCCGCGATGGCCGTCTGCGAGCAGGGCGTACTCCCGCAGCACCTGGGGTGCGCTGACCAGTCGTACCCGGGTCGGATCCCCGTCGTCCGACACGGCGCACCTCCTCCCGTCGCCACCGCGAACGCTCCCGCTACCCGCTGCCGGGCGATCCACACCAGGTGGGCGCGCCGACTCGCGGTGACCGCGCTGCGCCGACCGCCGCGGGCCGCCCCGGGCCCGTGCCTCGCCGGGTTCCCGAACCCCGGCCGGCGCCGGTTCGGTGCCCGCCCGGGCCATTGGCTGTTTCCGCGTCCGAACCATGTCCGCATAGGCACAGTAAGTGGGTGGACGACGGCGGGGAGGCGAACTCGCAGCGTGCGTTCGGGGCCGGTGGAGAGATCAAGGCCGCGACACACGGCGGGGTGACGCGCTCGGAACTCTTCCTGGACCTGGTCTTCGTCTACGCCTTCATCAACGTCACCCACCTCATGGCGGAGGGCCCAGCCCTGGACTCGCTGCTCCAGGGCGGGCTCGTGGTGCTGCTCATCTGGCGCAGTTGGGCCGGGTACGCCTGGGTGGGGAACCTGGTCCGGCTCGACCGCGGCGCGTTGCCGGTCGCCGTCTTCGCGGTGGCCATCGTGATCCTGCTCGTCGCGGTCGCCATTCCGGAGGTCTTCGTCAACCACTCGTTCGGGTTGGTCGGGCCGCTCGTCTTCGTCGTCGGCTTCCTGGCGACCCGGATCGGAGCCCTGCTGATCGTCTCCCGGGCCCGGCGTGGCGGTCCCCGCTGGTCGTCCACCCCGGCCCGGCTCGCCTGGCTGCCGCTCGCCGGCAGCGTCCCACTACTGCTGTGCGCGGTCCTGCTGCCCCAGCACCTACCACCCGGGCAGGGCGCGGAGATCCTCCAGCTCGTGCTCTTCGCGGTCGCGATCGTCATCGACTACTTCGGGCTGCGGGCGGCGGGGGCAGGGACGTGGCAGCTGGCGTCGGCCCGGCACTGGGCGGAGCGACACAACCTGATCATGCTCATCGCGCTCGGCGAGACGATCATCTCGATCGGAACGAGCCGCGGCTTCGGCGGCGACGTCCCCGTCACCTGGTCCATACTCGCCGGGGCGGCGCTCGGGCTCCTCGTCGTGGCGTTCCTGTGGTGGGCGTACTTCGACATCGCGTCGCCCTCCGGCGAGCAGGCGCTGGAGGGCACCCCGCCCCAGCACGTCCGGTCGCGCCAGGCCCGCGACGCCTACACCCTGCTGCACCTGCCGATGATCGGCGGGCTGATCCTGGTCGCGTTCGGGCTCAAGAAGGCGCTCGGCGGGACGCCCATCGGTGAGCCGGAGCACTGGACCGCGCCGGACCTCGGGGCTCTCTACGGTGGCGTCTTCCTCTACCTGCTCGGACTGGTGGCGTTCGAGTGGCGTACCGCCCGACGCATCGGTCGCGGCCCCGTGCTCGGCCTCGTCCTGGTGGCGCTGCTCTCCGTGCCGGCCCGCGGCCTGACGGCTCTGGGGTCGCTCACCCTCCTCGCCGGCGCCCTGGTCTGCCTGGTGATCGCCCATCTGACCGTGCTGCGAGGTCGTCACCAACAATTGCACCGCGACGTCGAGGAGACCGCCTCCCGGGAGGTCGACGCCACCCCCGAGGAGCTCTTCCTGGACCTGGTCTTCGTGTACGCGTTCATCCAGGTCACCGTGCTGATGATCCGGAACCCGTCGGTGATCGGGGTGCTCCAGGGGTTGGCCGTGCTGGCGCTGCTGTGGTGGTCGTGGGTCAACTACACCTGGTTCACCACGACGATCCGCAGCGCGGGCAACGCCCTGCGGCTCGTCGTCCTCCTCGCGGTGGCACTGACCCTGATGCTCGGCATCGCCACCCCCCAGGCGTTCAGCTACATCTCCGGCGGACTGCCCGGGCCGCTGATCGTGGTCACCGCGTACGCGGCGGTTCGCATCCTGCACCTGGTGGCGTTCTGGTGGGTGCTCCGGCACGACGCGGAACTCCGCGCCATCGTCGCCCGGGCGGCCGCGCCGACCGGCGTGGGGATCGCGCTGCTCTTCGGCGCGGTGTCGACCGGGGTCGTGACGGGGAAGCCGGTCAACCCGATCAGCACGTTCTGCTGGACCGTCGCCCTCGTCGTCGACGTGGGCGGCGGCTACCTCATCCGGTCCCGCAACTGGCGGCTGCGATCGGTCAGCCGGTGGATGGGCCGCTTCAACCTGATCATCCTCATCGCGCTCGGCCAGGCGGTGATCTCCACCGGCATCGCCGCCGGCGACCCGCCCGTCTCGATGGCCACCTTCCTCGCCGTGGGGCTCAGCGCCGCGCTGATCGCCGCGCTCTGGTGGACCTACGTCGGCAGCGACGTCGTCGTCGCCCAGCGCTTCGCCGAGCTGCGCACGAGCGGCGAACGTGGCGCGCTGGCCCGGGACGCCTACGCGTACCTGCACCTGTTCCTCGTCGTCGGCCTGGTGCTGGTCGCCTTCGGGTTGCGTACCACGCTGCCTCGGCCGGGGCACGACCTCGACGCTCCGGCGACGGTCGGGCAGGCCACGCTGGCCTGCGGAATCGTCGTCTACCTGCTCGCCGACCACCTGATCTGGCGACGCGCGAACCGTCCGATCGGTGGCCGGCGGGCGGCCAACCTGGTCGTCGCCGCGCTGGCTCCGGTGACGATCCTGCTGCCGATCATGTGGGCGTTGGTCGTCCTCACTGTGGCGCTGGTCCTGGCGCACCTGATCGGACGCAAGGCCATCCCGTCACCGGGCGCCGTGCTCGGCGACGGCAGATGAGCCCACGGCGACGGGGGAGCGTCGCGGGCCGGGTTCGTGCGGGTCGTGCCGAGCCTCGCCGACAGGCGGTCCGGTGCTCCGCGCCGGCTCCTGGCGGCCGGTGTCCCGATACGATCCGGTCCGTGGGGGTGGGCAGATATCACTCGCCGCGGCGCGCCGACGCCGCGGCGGCGACCAGGGCGATGATCCTGGCCGCCGGGCGCGAGCTCTTCCTGAGCCAGGGGTACGCGGGAACCACGGTGCCGCAGATCGCCCGGGCCGCCGGGGTCGCCGTACCCACCGTCTACTCCAGCGCCGGTGGGAAGGCCGACATCCTGGCGGCGCTGATCGAGCCGATCACCCGCGATCCCGCGGTCGCCGAGACGTTGGCCGCCATCGGCGGGAGTGCGGACGCCATCGAGATCCTCACGCTGCTGGGAGAGGGCGTGCGGCGGACCCACGAACGTCACTGGGACGTCATCGTCGAGCTCTTCCCGCAGAGCCAGTCGGAGCCGGCCGCCGCCGAGGTGTACGACCGGATCCTGCGCGCGTACCAGGAGGCCTTCGGCGCGGTGGCCGACCGGCTCGTCGGCCTCGGCGCGCTGCGCCCCGGCCTGAGTAGTGACGACGCGCTCGACCTCCTCTGGTTCTACCTGGGGCAGGCGGCCTGGCCCACGCTCGTGCGGGACCGCGGCTGGTCGTTGGAGCGGGCGGCGCGCTGGCTCACCGCCCAGGTCACCGGCGCGCTGCTGCCGGTCGGCTGAGCCGCCGCGCAACGGATCGGCCGCTCCGGCGCGGCGGTGCTCCCCCCGATGCCGGGGTCGCCCGTGGGCCGTCCTCCATCGCGGTCGGCCCGCGCGGTTGCCCGGTTTCTCGGACGTCGTCGTGGTACGAGTGCCCGGTGGATGCTGACGAGCGGGAACCGGCCGCCGACCGGTCACGCCGCGACCGGGTGACCGAGCGCGTCCGGGCCGCCGTGGTCGGAGCCCGGGGCCGAAGCCGCCGGGCCGGTCGGGTGCGGCTGCACCAGCTCGAAGTCGCCGTGGTCATCTCCCTCCAGGCGGGACTCGCCGCGGCGCTCGCCTGGTCGATCGGGCACGACCTGCTGGGTAACCCGTCGCCCGTCTTCGCGCCCTCCGCCGCGGTGGGCACGATCGTCGCCGCGCTCGGCCAGCGCGCCCGCCGCACCGCCGAACTGCTCCTCGGGGTCGGACTCGGCATCGCCACCACCGACTTCCTGCTGACGTTCCTCGGTACCGGGTTCTGGCAGACCGGGTTCATCGTCGGCTGCGCCATCCTGGCCACGCTCCTGCTCTTCGGGCGCGGCGGGGCGGCCGTGGGGCAGGCCGGGGGCACGGCGGTGCTGCTCGCGACCCTGGCTCCGGCCCAGAAGGATCTGGAGTGGCCGCGCATCGTCGAGGCGGCGGTCGGCGGCGCAGTGGGCCTCGTGGTGGTCGCGCTGCTGCTTCCGATCAATCCGATGCGGATCCTCGACCGCGACGCGGCCCCCGTCTACCGGTGCCTGGCCGATCAACTGCGGGAGATCGCCGCCGCCCTGGCGACCCGCGACCAGCAACGGGCGGTCCGCGTGCTGGACCGGCTGCGCGGCATGGGGCCGGACCTCGACCGGATGCACCAGGCGCTCAGCGGCGCCGAGGAGGTGGTCAGCCTCGCGCCGGCCCGTTGGCGACGCCGTCGGGACGTGGAGCGGTTCGCCCGCGCCACCGTGTACCTGGAGCGGGTCATCGAGCACAGTCGAGGGCTGGCCCGCCGGTCGGCGATGGCGCTGCAGTACGACGAGCGGATTCCTCCCGACCTGCCCGCCGGCGTCGGCGACCTCGCCGACGCGGTCGAACTCCTGCGCAGTGAGCACCGGGCGGGGCGTCCCGTCGAGCGAACCCACCAGCGGGTTCGGGACGCCGTGCAGCGGGCCGGCCGAGCCCAGGCGCTGGGGCTGGCGGACTTCGGCGACGCCGTGGTGAGCCAGCTGCGTACCGCCGCGAGCGACCTGCTTCGCGCCGCCGGCTGCGACCCCAGCTCCGCGAACCGCGAGGTACGGAACGCGATCCGGCGCGGCGAGGAATCCGTGCGCGGCACCGGGTAGCCGCGCGCCGGGCGCGGTGGATCTGCGCCGGGTACGCCGTGCGGGCGTGACCGGGCCCCACCTTGACAGCGGAACACTCGATTAGGTTAGCCTAACCTCATGTCAGAGCGGACGCCGTTCACCGGCGGCGAGCAGAGCTTGCGGGGGAGCGACCTCCGGTTGGGCTACCACGGGGTGACCGTGGTGCATGATGCGGCGATCACTCTCCGCGCCGGCGCGGTGACCGCTCTGGTGGGCCCGAACGGCAGCGGCAAATCCACCCTGCTGCGCTCCCTGGCTCGGCTGCACCCGATCGCCGCCGGCACGGTGCACCTCGCCGGCGGCGCCACCGCGGCCGGCCTGCCGGCCAAGGAGTTCGCCCGCCGGGTCACCCTGCTCGCGCAGAGCCGGCCGGTGCCCAGCGGGGTCACCGTCCACGACGTGGTCGGCTACGGTCGCCACCCGTACCGGGGGCGGTGGCGCGGCGAGGACCCGCAGGGCCCCGCGGCCATCAGCCGCGCCATGACGGTCACCGGCGTGGCCGCGATGGCCGACCGTCCGGTGGACGAACTCTCGGGCGGCGAGCTGCAACGGGTCTGGCTGGCGACCTGCCTGGCGCAGGACACGCCGGTGCTCCTGCTCGACGAGCCCACCACCTTCCTCGATCTGCGCTACCAGGTGGAGATCCTCGACCTGATCCGGGACCTCGCCGACGACCACGACGTCGCCGTCGGCGTGGTGCTGCACGACCTCAATCACGCCGCCGCCGTGGCCGACGAGGTGGTGCTGCTGCACGACGGCCGAGTCCGGGCCACCGGAACACCCGGTGAGGTCTTCACCGAGCAGGCCCTCACCGAGACGTACGGCATCCGTATCGAGGTCTCCGCCGACCCGGTCAACGGGCTGGTGACCACCCGTCCCGTGGGTCGGCACCTGACCCGAATCCCGGTCTGAAATCCGAGCACGTCACACACCCACGAGAAAGACTCCGATGAACCGTATCCGCGTTACCGCGATCGTCGCCGCGGCGGCCGCGCTGCTGTTGAGCGCCTGCGGCACCACCGAGAAGAACACCACGCCCGAGAGCTCGGCCTCCGCCGCCGCGACCGGCCCGGTGACCGTCACCGACAGCCGCGGCAAGGAGATCACCCTGAAGGCGCCGGCGACCAAGGTGGTGGGGCTCGAGTGGGGTGAGGTCGAGATGCTCGTCAGCCTCGGCGTCATGCCCGTGGGCGTGGCGGACCCCAAGGGCTACGGCACCTGGGTGACCGCCGCCAAGCTCGACCCGGGGGTCAAGGACGTCGGTACCCGCGGGGAGCCCAGCGTGGACTCCATCGTGGCCCTGCAGCCCGACCTCGTGGTGATGGAGGACGACCGGGGCGGTGCGCTGGTCAACCAGATCGAGAAGTACGTCCCCGTGCTGGTCGCCAAGGGCAGCGACGCCAAGGACAACCTCGGCCGGATGCGTACGGACCTCGGCATGATCGCCAAGGCGGTCGGCAAGACCACCGAGGCCGAGAAGCTGCTCGGCGACTTCGACGCCGCCCTCGCCGACGGCAAGAAGAAGATCGCCGACGCCGGCGCCGCCGGCCGCCCGTTCGCCATCGCCGACGGCTGGAAGGAGGGGAGCACGGTGAGCATCCGGATGTTCGGCCAGGGCGCGCTCGTCTCCCAGCTCGGCATCCAGCTCGGCCTGACGAACGCCTGGACCGGCAAGACCGACGAGGCGTGGGGCCTGGGCCAGACCGACGTCGAGGGGCTGACCGTCCTCAAGGACCCGAACCTGCACTTCTTCTACAACGCCTCCGACGGCGTCGACGTCTTCGCCGACGGCCTCGCCGGCAACGCCATCTGGAAGTCGCTGCCCTTCGTCCAGCAGAAGCACCTGCACCGGATGCCCGACGGCATCTGGACCTTCGGTGGGCCGCTCTCCGGTAAGCAGTACATCGACCAGTTCGTCAAGACCTACGCGGTGTGAACACCCTGACCGCGCCCCCGCGCCCGGAGCCGGCCCTCGCGCCGGCTCCGGCCGGGCCCCTCGCCAAGCCCCGCCTCGTCGGGCTCTTCGTCGCCGCGATCCTGCTCACGCTCGTCGTCGCGGCGGTCCACCTCACCCAGGGCACCTCCGCCGTCGGCGCCCTCGACCTGCTTCGGCTGGCCACCGGCGGCGACGACGAGGCGGCCCGCGTGCTGATCGCCTCCCGGCTGCCCCGGTTGCTCGCCGGCCTCACCATCGGCGTCGCGCTCGGCTTCGCCGGCGCCGCCTTCCAGTCGGTCGCCCGCAACCCGCTCGCCTCGCCGGACACCCTCGCCGTCAACGCCGGCGCCCACCTCGCCATCGTCGCCGTGGCCGCGTTCGGGATCGCGCTGCCCGCGCTGCCGGCTGGCGCCCTCGCCTTCGGTGGCGGCATCGCCGCGGCGGCGCTCGTGCTGGCCATGTCCGCCGGTGGACAGACCGGCACCACCCGGCTCGTGCTCGCCGGCTCGGCCACCGCCATGGCGCTCAGCTCGGTGACCACCCTGCTGCTGCTCCTCTTCGAACAGGCCACCATCGGCCTCTTCGCCTGGGGCAACGGCTCCCTGGTGCAGAGCGACCTGGTCGCGGTCCGCGAACTCGCGCCGGTGATCGGCCTCGCCGTCGTGGCGCTGATGCTGCTCGGGCACCGGCTGGACATTCTCGGCCTCGGCGACGACACGGCCACCGTCCTCGGTCTCGACGTGCGGCGCACCCGGGTGCTGGTGACCCTGCTCGCCGTCCTGCTCTCCGCCGCCGCGGTGACCCTGACCGGCCCGGTCGCCTTCGTCGGCCTCTGCGCGCCGGTGATCGTCCGCCTGCTCGGCCGGGTGGTGCCCGGCGTGCACCGGCACCGGATCCTGCTGCCGCTCTCCGGCATCACCGGGGTGCTCATCGTGCTCGGCTCCGACATCCTGCTGCGGGCCGTGATGGGCGGGCAGGCCGGCGTCGACATCCCCACCGGGGTCGTCACCACCCTCTTCGGAGCGGCCGTCCTGATCTGGCTCGCCCGACGGCACCGCGACGCCGGCCCGACCCGCCGCCCACCCGGCGGCCACGCGGCCGTCCGCAGCTCGACCTTCCACCGCTCGGTGGTCGCCGTGGCCGCGCTGCTCACCGTCGGGGCGGTGCTGGTCGGCATGCTCGCCGGGGACACCTGGGTGCTGCTCGGCGACATCGTCAACTGGCTGAACGGGAACACCGGGCCCGCGTACACCTTCGTGCTGGACCAGCGGTGGCCGCGGGTCGCGGCGGCGTTGCTCTCCGGTGCGGCCCTCGCGGTCGCCGGCACCACCGTGCAGGCGGTCTGCCGCAATCCGCTGGCCGAACCGGGCATCCTCGGCATCACCGCCGGTGCGGGCCTGGGTGCGGTCTCGCTGCTGACCTTCGTGCCGCTGGCCGGCGTCTGGGCCGTCTCCGGCGTCGCCGGGCTCGGCGCCCTCCTCGCCTTCGCCCTCGTCTACGGGCTCGCCTGGCGGGGCGGGCTCAGCTCGGACCGGCTGGTCCTGATCGGCTTCGGGGCCTGGCAGGGCGGCTTGGCCCTGATCACCTTCCTGATCGTCTCCTACGATCCGTGGAACACCGGCAAGGCCCTCACCTGGCTCTCCGGCTCCACCTACGGACGCACCGCCACCCAGGTGCTGCCGGTGGCGATCGCCCTGCTGGTCCTCACCCCGGCCGTGGTCGCGGCTCGGCGGGAATTCGATCTGCTCGCCCTCGACGACGACACCCCCCGGGTGCTCGGCGTCCGGCTGGAACGAACCCGGCTACTCGCCCTCGGGGCGGCGGCGCTGCTCACCTCGACAGCGGTCTCCGCCGTCGGCGTGATCGGATTCGTTGGACTGGTGGCGCCGCACCTCGCCCGGGCGCTCGTCGGTGGCCGGCACGCACGGGTCCTGCCGGTCGCGGCACTGCTCGGCGCGTTGCTGGTCAGCGTCGCCGACACACTCGGCCGTACCGTCATCGCGCCCGCGCAGATCCCCGCCGGCCTGGTCATCGCCATGATTGGTACGCCCTACTTCGTGTGGCTGCTCTGGCGCTCCCGCGCCACCGAGCGGTCCCGATGACGGCGGGGGCGCCTCGCCGGTGAACCGTCGCGGCTGCTCGACGGGGTCCGGGGTGGACGGAATACCGGTTGCCGGTGGGGGATCGCCTGCCTAGCCTGCTGGCTGTGCAGACCTCCACCCTCGCCCTGCGGCGGGCGCACCAGTGAGCAGTCGTCTCCGTGAGATCGCCCGGCATTCGGTGGCGATCGTCGAGTCGGGGCGGTACCGCTCGGGCTCCGGCGTGGAGGTCGACCTCGGCGAGGCGGTACCCGCCGCCATCGCCGGCACCCGGCACCATCTCCCGGACGATGTGCTCGTCCCGCCGAGCGCAGCGGTGGGCGCCGGTGTCGTCGAGGTGACGTACGAGACGACGTTGCAGGCCGCCCGGCGACTCGGGTCCGGCGCGGCAGCCCTGGTGTTCGCCTCGGCGAAGAACCCGGGCGGTGGGTTCCTCGGCGGGGCGAAGGCGCAGGAGGAGAGCATCGCCCGCTCGTCGGCGCTGTACCCGTGCCTGCTCGCCGCGCCGGATTTCTACGCCTTCCACCGGGCCCAGCGGGATCTGCGCTACAGCGACCGGGTGATCTACTCGCCGGGCGTGCCGGTGTTCCGCGACGACAAGGGTGTGCTGCTCGACGAGCCGTACGGCACGTCGTTCCTGACCGCCGCGGCCCCGAACCTCGGCGCGATCGTCCGCAACCAGCCCGAGCACGCCTCCGACGTGCCGGCGGTGCTGGCCCGGCGGGCCCGGCGGGTGCTGGAGGTGGCCGCCGCGCACGGACACCGGAGGATCGTGTTGGGCGCGTGGGGGTGCGGGGTGTTCCGCAACGACCCGGCCACGGTCGCCGGCGCGTTCGCCGAGGCGCTGCGGGCGGTGGGCCGGTTCGACCTCGTGGTCTTCGCCATCCGCGACGGTCTGGCCGGCACCCCGGTGTACCGCGCCTTCGCGGAACGTCTCCCGGGTGCCGCCGCGGGCTAGCCGACCGGCCACCCGGCGGCCCGTCCGTCGGCGGTGCGAGGGCGTCGGCGGGGCCGGCGGCTGCGGGTGGAGGTCCGGCAGCAGCGGACCTCGGGGGTGGGCGGAGGTTCGGACTTTCCGGACGTGCGGCCGTGGGGGAGGGCCTAGCCTGAAGGGCGCCACCGCTTCCTCGGCCGCAGGGAGCGGTTCGGCCGCGAATGGCCGCGACGAGGGCAGGAATGGCTGATCGATGACCGGGGCGAGACCGTCGGGGCTGATCCGGGATCCCCGGTCCTCGAGTCGATCGACGCTCCTGGAACTGCTCCTCGACGTCTTCTACATCGCCACGTTCGCGCAGTTGTCGATGCAGTTGGCCCGGGACCTCTCCTGGCGTGGGCTGGCGAATACGGTAATCCTGCTGCTGGCCGCCTGGTGGACGTGGTCGGTCATCGCGATCGCGACCGACTTCTTCGATCCCCGCGAGCGGGTCATCCAACGGGTTCTCGCCACCGGCATGCTCGGGGTGGGCCTCATGGCGGCGGCCATTCCGAGCGCCTTCGCCGAGCATGGTCTCCTCTTCGCCGGCGCGTACGTCGGCATCCACCTGGCCCGCGGGCTCATGCTGGTGCGGGCGTTGCGCGGGCACTTCGCGCAGCTCCGGGTGAAGCTGTTCCTGTTCTGGTTCGCCTTCTCCGGGCTGCTCTGGCTGGCCGGCGCGCTCACCGATCCGGAATTGCGTCGAGCGTTATGGGCTGCCGCCCTCGCAATCGAATACATCGTCGCCGCGCTGCGCTTTCCGACGCCCGGGCTGGGCCGGGTTCCACTCGAACAGTACGACCGGTTGACCCCGCATTTCGGCGAGCGATACCAGCAGATCGCCATTCTGGTGATCGGCGACCTGGTGCTGGCCTCCACGCTGGTGATCGGCGACCTGGTGCTGGCCTCCACGCTGAAACTCAGCATTCTGGGCTTCGCCACCGCGCGGGTCGTCATCTTCCTGGCGGCTATCGCCGCGGCGCTGCTGCTGTGGCAGATCTACGTGTTCCGGACCGAACTCCTCGTCGAGAGATCGGTGCGCCGGCACCCGCGTCGCGCGGTGCGCCTCGCGCCGTACGTCTACGTCGTTCTGGTGGCCGGGGTGATCGCGACGACCGCCGGAGTGGACCTCGCCCTCGCCGAGCCGTTCGGAAGCACGCACAGCGGTCTGGTCGCGCTCGTGGTCGGCGGCTCGTTCCTGTTCCTGCTCGGACGGGTGATCTTCGAGTACGAGCTCCTCGACCGGCTCTCCCGATCCCGGATCGGCTGGCTGGTGCTGATGATCGCGGTGATGCCGGCGCTGAAGCTGCTGGCCCCGATCTTCGTCGTGATCGTCAACGCCGGCATCCTGTTCGGCGTGACCCGTACGGATGCGTGGCGGGGTCGGCGCGACGCTGCCGCATAGTCCGGAGCCGATCCGCTGAGCGGTTTCATCGACCTGATTTCGTCGTGTCGACATCGAAGGCAGCCGAATCCTTGACTGAGCAACCATGGGACGAGGGTTGACATTCGGCCGCCTTCTGCGTTGGATCAAATAAGCCGTTTGAGGAGCTGCAGGAGAGTCCTCCCCCTGGCCAAGGGGGGCGCCGAAGGAGCAACCTCCCCGGAAACTCACAGGCCCAAGTACTGCAGTTCCGAGGCGCCACTGGAGAGCAGCGGCATGCGCCGCTCACCGAAGGGGGAAGCCGGCGAGAGCCGGGGACACTCTCAGGTACACAGACAGTGGGGACGGAGGGCGCCCGCCGCGTCCAATGGTCAGCCGGCTCATCGTCATGCCTCCGATCCCCCCTCCAGCCCTTCCTCCCGACGCGACTCCGTGACTCCGGGTCGCCGATCGTCCCTGGGCTTGTCGATGACCCGTCAGCGTGGCCGGTTGATCAGCTCTCAATCGAGGAGCGTTGCACCATGTGCGAAACCGATCATCTCGATCCGTCGGGTTACAGCCGTCGGGACCTGCTGGGGCTGCTCGGCATGGCCGGCGCCGGGTTGGCGATCGCCCCCGCGCTGGCGGCGGACCCGGCCCTGGCGGCCGCGTCGGACCTCGCGCTCGACCCGAAGACGATGCCGTCCGATCTCGTCAACTACGAGCCGCCGACGAACCTCGCCGTCGACTCGCAGGCCAAGGATGCCGCGATCTCGTGGATCGACCGCCAGTCGGAGCGGATCGCCGGTCTGAACGACCGGATCTGGGAGTACGCGGAACCCTCGCTGGCGGAGTGGAACTCCTCCTGGGCGGAGGCGCAGTTCCTGGCGGCCAACGGGTTCACGATCGAGTGGGGTGCGGGCGGCATGCCCACCGCGTTCGTGGCCACGTTCAGCCACGGCACCGGCAAGCCGGTGATCGGCTTCAGCGGCGAGTACGACGCGCTGCCCGGGTTGTCGCAGGAGAAGGGGAACCCGAAGCACAACCCGCTGGTCTACCACCATGACCCGTACGCCCCCACGTACGGCTTCGGCCACGGCTGCGGGCACTGCGCGCTGGGTGCCGCGGCTGCCGGCGCCGCGGCGGCGACGGCGGCGGCCATGAAGGCACGCAACCTCGACGGCACCATCAAGTTCTTCGGCTCCACGGCGGAGGAGCAGCTCGTCGGTAAGTCGGTCGCGGTGAAGGCGGGGGTCTACCGGGGGCTGGACGCCTTCGTCGACTGGCACCCGGCCACCAACAACAGCACCAGTTGGAGCTCGGGCAACGCGATGTACAGCGTCGCCTTCCACTTCCTCGGCACTGACGGTCACGGCGGCTCCCCGCTGGAGACCAGGTCCACCCAGGACGCGGTCACGGCGATGGCGATGCTCACCGAGTTCCTCCGCGAGAGCGACATGGCGCACACCGCCCGTATGCACCATGCGATCCGGCAGACGGGTCAGGCGCCGAACGTCTTCCCGACGCTGTCGAGCATCTGGTACTACGCGCGTGAGGGCAGTCCGGCCCGCTCGAAGGTCCTGATGGACAAGATCGTCAAGTGTGCGGAGGCAGCCGCCCTGGCGACCGGCACCCGGATGGAGCACCGCATCATGGGCGGCGTGTGGAACAAGCTCGGCAACAAGCGCGGCGCCGAGCTGATGTACGCCAACATGACGCAGGTCGGCCCGCCGACGTTCTCCGAGGCCGACCAGCGCTTCGGTAAGGCGCTGCAGCGGTCGAACGGTTCGGCGGAGACCGGCTTCTCGGGCACGATCAGTGAGCTTCGACCTCCGTCGCCGGTCTTCATGGGTGGCGGCTCGACCGATGTCGCCGACATCAGCTGGCAGGTGCCCACCATCTCCATGGGCACCGCGCACCAGCCCGGCGGTACGAAGAACCACTCGTGGCACCACACCGCCACCGCGGCAGCGAACCCGGGGCACGTCTCCATGCTGGCCGCCGCGAAGTACCTCGCGGCCACCACCGTCGACCTGCTGACCCAGCCGACCATCCTGGCCGAGATGAAGGAGGAGTTCGACCGACGCACTTCCAAGATCAAGTGGAAGAGCATGCTGCCGAACGACTATCAGCTCCCGCTCTACGAGCCGCCGAAGTGGTTCCTGCAGCGGACCGGACAGTCCTGGCCCCCGCGCGGGGTCAAGTGGCCGCCCCGGCGGATCGTCTCGACCGAGACCGCTCCGGACCTCGGGCCGGACCTGCCTCCGTCGAACCTTCCCCCGCTCGACTAGCGCAACCCGCGCCGCCGCCGAAGTTCACGTGAGCGGCTCGCGGCGGTGACACCTGGTCCGGTGTGGTGTCGGGTCGGCCCCGACACCACACCGGATCGGCCGTCTCCGCGCCGACGCCGGAAAGCCGCATATCGGCTCGCCCGCGCCCGCGCCCTGGTTAGGCTGACCCTGCCATGACCCTCGGTGGCCTGCGGCGTGAGGGGCCGGCGCCTTCGTCGCGCACCGGGTCGCGAGGCGAAAGGAGATCGTCGTGAGCTCGTCTTCGGCGCGGTACCCCGTCGCGGAGGGTCCCGGCACCGTCTCGCAGGCCCCGCAGCTCCCGGCGGGCTTCACCGACACCTTCGCCAGCCACTACGTGGAGGCCGGTGGAGTGCGTCAGCACGTGGTCGTCGGTGGTGCGGGGCCGCCGCTGCTGCTGGTGCACGGCTGGCCGGAGAGTTGGTACGCCTGGCGGCTGGTGATGCCGGCGCTCGCCCGGGACTTCGAGGTCATAGCGGTCGACCAGCGTGGCATCGGGCGTACCGACAAGCCCCGGGAGGGGTACGACAGCGCCACCCTCGCCAACGACCTGGTCGCGCTGATGGACGCGCTCGGCCACCAGCGGTTCGCCGTCGTCGGCCACGACACCGGCTACATCATCGCCTACGCGCTGGCGGCGGACCACCCGGACCGGGTCGAGCGCCTGGTCGTCGCCGAGATCCCCGGGCCGCCGGAGGTGGCCTCCGGACCGCCGCTGTTCCTTCCCGCACCGGTCAACAACAAGGTCTGGCACATCGCCTTCAACCGGGTCGACGACGAGCTGACCGAACAGCTGGTGAGCGGCCGGGAGGAGATCTTCTACGGCTACGAGTTCGCCATCCAGGGCGGGGAGCCGCTGCCGGACCACGCGCTGCGGTACTACTTCGACCTCTACTCCGACCCCGACGTCCGGCGCGGAAGCTTCGGGCTCTACCGCGCCTGGGACGCCACCCTCGCCCAGAACGCGCAGCGGAAGAGCCGACGGCTCGGGATGCCCGTGCTCGGAATCGGCGGAGAGCAGAGCTGGGGTGACCGCCCCGGGCAGGCCATGACGGCTCTCGCCGACGACGTGCAGACCGTGGTCATTCCCGGTGCCGGCCACTGGCTCGCCGAGCAGGCGCCCGAGGAGCTGCTCGCGGCGCTGACGACGTTCCTGGCTCCGTACCGGGGCGGGACGGCCGGCGGATGACGAGATCACGGTGACCGTGCGGCTGCCGCCCCTCGACGTCCGACGGTGGGTGAACTCGCCACCGCTGACACCCGACGCGCTCGCCGGCCGGGTCGTCCTCGTCGACATCTGGGAGTACACCTGCATCAACTGGATCCGCACCGCGCCCTACGTCAGGGCCTGGCACCGCGACTACGCCGACCGGGGCCTCACCGTGATCGGCCTGCACGCACCCGAGTTCGAATTCGGCAAGCACGCCGAGAACATCGACCGGGGCATCCGGGACCACCAGCTCAGCTATCCGATCGCGCTCGACGACGACTTCACGGTCTGGTCGGCCCTCGAAAACATCGCGTGGCCGGCCCGCTACCTCTTCGACGCGGACGGCAAGCGCGTGGCCCGGTGGATCGGGGAGGGCGAGTACGACCGGACGGAGGCGGTGCTCCGGCAGCTCCTGGTGGACCGGGACCCCGATGTCGAGCTGCCCTCGGTCACCCCGGAGGTGGCTACCTTCGCGGCGACCGAACAGCCCTCGTACGCGGGCGTGACCGAGGAGACGTACCTCGGCGTCGACCGGCGGCTGCCGGGCGCCTTCGAGCTGACCGGCGACTGGCGCGGCAGCGGGGACTACGTCGAACTCGTGCGCGGCGCCGGCGAGATCGCGCTGCCGTTCGACGCCGGTGAGGTGAACCTCGTCGTCGAACCCGGATCGTCCGGCCGGGCCGCGCTGCGGGTGCTGCTGGACGGGCGGCCGGTGGCGGACCGCGGTGGCGCCGACGTCGACGCGGACGGGGTGGTGCGCGTCGACCGGCCGGGCATGGTCCGGCTCGTCGCCGGCGCGGCGCGCGGAGACCACCTGCTCACCCTCGTCGCCGAGCAGCCCGGTTGCCGCGCATACGTCTTCACCTTCGGCCCCTGACCGCGAGAGCGGCCGAGGCGCTCAGGCGAGCCTCATGAAACAGACCTTAGGGGACCCGGCCGACGGCACCCAGGCCGGCGCTACGCCGGGGGTCGTCGGCGAAGTACTGCGGGTCGTCCGGGGCGGGCCGCCACAGCGGTAGCCACACCACGCCTGGTTCGACGAGTTCCAGCCCGGCGAAGAAGCGCTCGAACTGCGACCGGCTACGCAGACCGAGCGGGGTCGTGGTGCGCCGCCGGTAGATGTCGTGGGCGACGTCGAGCTCGTCCTGGTCGTGCCGTACCTCGTCGGTGGTCGCGTGCGACATCACGAGGTGGCTTCCCGGCGCGAGCGCCGCGCGCAGCCGGTCGACCGCGCCGTAGGCGACATCGTCGTCGGGCACGAAGTGCAGCACGGCCGCCAACAGCAGACCGACCGGCCGATCGAGGTCGAGCAGGGCGTTGACCTGCGGGTGCGCGAGGATGCTCGTCGGCTCGCGGAGGTCGCCGTGCACGGCGGCGGCCAGCTCGTTGCCCTTGAGGATCTCCTCGCTCTCCGCCACCGCCACCGGGTCGATGTCCACGTAGACCACCCGGGTCTCCGGCGCGATCTGCTGGACGATCTCGTGGACGTTGCCCACGGTGGGGATGCCGGAGCCGACGTCGAGGAACTGCCGTACGCCGGACTCGGCGAGGTGACGTACGGCGCGCCGCAGGAACGCTCGGTTGGTCCGGGCCAGCTGTGGTCCCAACGGAAGCACCCGCATCATCGCCTCGGCGGCTTCCCGGTCGGCCGGGAAGTTGTGCGTGCCGCCGAGGTAGTAGTCGTAGATCCGGGCCGCGGTCGCCGGCTTCGCCTCGTTCTCGTCGCTCGTACCGACCATGCCGGTCCCCTCCGTCGGTAGTGCGCGGTCCTCCGGGTCTCGCCCGCGCCGCCGGGCGTCAGGTCACCGGCCCCGCACGGACGTCCACAAGGGATGAACCGACACCCTACCGCCGGCTGCGTTCCGGCGCAGCCCCCCGGCGGCCGCTGCACCTGATACGCCGAACGGCCGCCGGGAATCCCCGGCGGCCGCTCGGCTCACGGCTGTGTCGACCGGGGTCAGCCGGCCAGGACCCCACCCTCGATGAAGAGTTCCTGCGCGTTGATGCCGCCGTTGCGCAGCAGGAAATCGGTCGCGTCGACGATCTCCGCCATCGTCACGAGCCGGCCGATCGGGGTGCGGGCGACGTGCGGGTGGTTGGGCATGTCGCGCCACTTCGGGCTGTCACCGACGATGCCGGAGTGCAGCGCGTTGATCCGGTACGGCGCGATCTCGACGGCGAGGGTCTTCACCAGGCCGGTGAGGCCGGCGTTGTGGGTGGTGACCATCGTGGAGCCGGGGTACGGGCGGTCCTTGGCGACGCCACCGAAGAGCACCACCGACGCGCCGGGGCGGAAGCGGTCGCGCAGGACCCGCACCGTCTCGGCGTAGCCGACCAGCTTGATGGTCACCGAGGTGATCGCCGCCTCCAGGTCGAACGCGCCGAGGCTGTTCGGGGTCTGGCTGGTGGCGGTGATGACCAGGTTGTCGACCTCGGTGACGTCGCCGAAGGCGGCGGCGATGGTCTCCGGTCGGGAGAGGTCGGCGCCCAGCCCTCGGGTCGCGCCGCCGATCTCCGCGGCGACCTCCTCGGCGCGCGCCTTGTCCCGGCTGGTGATGACGACGGTGTCCCCGCGGTCCGCGAAGTGCTGTGCGATGGCCCGGCCCAGCCCGTTGCTGCCGCCGACGATGATGGACGTGCTCATTGGCCCTTTTCCTCCCACCGGTCATCTCTTGATCGGCAATTACCGACAGTAGCGCGGCGGCGTTCGGGATCCGCTCCGGGATGCCGGGCGAGCGCGCGGTCCCGCGGCCGGTGGTGGCCGGGGTCACACCGACTTCTCGTGGCGCGGCGAGGAGACCCCGGCGCTGCTGGAGCCGCCGTACCACACGCCGGAGGACACCATCGCCAAGAACATCAGCCTCGAGCGGCTGCAGGTGTCGCTGGAGCTGATCGGTTGCGCCACCTACGCGACCGCCCGCTGAACGTTCCGCCCGTGGTGCCGGAGCTGGCGCCACGGGCGGAACCCGGGATTCCGGCGGTCAGTCGAGCACCGACTCTCCGCCGGGATAGGCGAACGACGAGCGCGGCGAGTAGAAGCCCCAGACGACCTCCAGCGGATCGGCCGGGCGCAGCGCGTACACCGGGTGCTCGGGCTCGAGGAACTCCAGCGACTCCACCTCGAAGGGGTCGACCGGCTCCGCCACGAAGGGGTAGTTGCCGCTGACGAAGGCGCCGTCGACCCGGGTGAGGTAGCGCAGCTGCCCCCGGTTCACCGCGTCACCGGTGCGCCCGACCCGGGCCGTCGCCCTGATCACGGGCACGCCGTCCGCCTCGGTCGTGGCGACCAGCCGCTTGCCCCGTACCTCGATGGTGGTGGTCCCCGCCGTCGCGGGCACGCCGCGGGCGGTGGCGTACGCGCGGACGACCGGGCTCGAGTTGAAGTAGTGCGTCCACCAGCGACCGGGAGTGATCCCGT
This sequence comes from Micromonospora musae, assembly GCF_003626635.1. Lineage (GTDB taxonomy): Bacteria > Actinomycetota > Actinomycetes > Mycobacteriales > Micromonosporaceae > Micromonospora > Micromonospora musae. The sequence continues at coordinate 409,834 of NZ_RAZT01000004.1, forward strand.
CGGGGGCGTCGACCCCGGAGAGGTCCGGCCCGATGTACGTCAGCGAGTAGGCGCCGAAGCCGGAGGTCTGCCCCGGGTCGTCGACGACGTACTGGTTCATGAAGACCTGCCGGTTCGGTGCGGGCTTCAGCCCGTCGGGCACGAGCGCGGCCACGGCCTCGGGGTCGGCGGGCGTCCACCCGAAGTAGAGCATCCTGCTGTTCACGACGAGCTGCGGAGCGACGAGTTCGGTCACGAGGGGTCCCTTCCGCGTGGCATCGATCTGTAGTCGCGACGCTACGGAGGGGTCACCCGGCAGACAACGACGGATTGCCGACATGCGACGGTCCGGTGCGACGCCGTCCGGCGCGGCTCGACCGGTGTCCCGGCCGGGGCGACGAGCGACGCCCGCCCCGGCCCGGATCCGGTGATCCGCCGTCAGTCGGTGGGAGGCACCTGCTCGGGGGCGCCCCAGCCGTCCGGAACGGGCAGACCTGCCTCCCGTCGGGCCAGCACTGCCGCGCCGATCTGTGCGGCCTGGGCGCCGAAGGCGGAGCGCAGCACCGGTGGCGGCGTCCGCCAGGCGAGGGCCGCCCGGAGGGCGTCGCATACCGGGTCGAAGAAGAGCGCGCCCGCGTCGGCCAGCCCGCCACCGAGCACGATGCGAGCCGGGTCGATGGTCAGGGTGAGAGTGGCCAAGGCGGTCCCCAGGGCCCGGGTCGCGTCGTCCCACACGGTGCGGGCCACCGGATCGGTGGCCACCGCGTCGGCGATGGCCCGACTGTCCAGTCCGGACGTTCCGCCGGCCCGGGCGTAGCGGCGGGCCAGGCCGCCGGCGGAGGCGTACACCTCCAGGCACCCCCGCTGGCCGCAGGTGCAGGGCTCCCCACCCGGGTAGACCGGGATGTGGCCGACCTCGCCCGCCGAGGCGGTCGCGCCGGAGACCGGCACGCCGTGCACCACCACGGCCGCGGCGATGCCGGTGCCCAGCGGCAGCAGCAGGAAGTTGTCGAGTCCGCGGGCCGCCCCGCCCACCGCCTCGGCGACGCCGGCCGCGCGCGCGTCGTGCCCGACCGCGACCGGAAGTTCGAGGTCGTCGCCGATCAGGGCGCGCAGCGGCACGTTGCGGAATTGGAGGTTGGCGGCGTACCGCACCACCCCCTCGACCTCGTCGACGAGGCCCGGCGTGACCACCCCGATCGCGGCGGGGGTGACGCCGAGGGCGAGCGCGTCGTCGCGCAGCCGGCGGCAGAGCGACCGGACCGCCTTGACCGGGTCGTCGTCCGCCTGCGACGGCACGACCAGCGAGTGCCGGATCTGGCCGTCCTCGCCGACCACGGCGCCCTTGATGGTCGTCCCTCCGACGTCGACGGCGAGGACGCACTGCTCTTCGGGTCGGGTCACGCGATCACCCGGTCACCACGGTGAGGTCCGCGGTGAAGTCGCGGTCCAGCGGGAACATCGGCCGCAGCACGTTCTGGTACGGCAGCCGCAGGAGGTCCTGGTCGACGCCGCCCGGTGTGAGGGCCAGTCGCCAGTCGCCGGCCGCGTCGAAGAGTTCGGGCTCGAGATAGCCGATCTTCACCACGACGAGGTCGACCTGGTCGACCGCGATCCCCAGTCGTGCGTAGGAGCTCAGCAGGCGGTACTGCATCCGGCGGGACGTGACGAGGACACTGACACCGCCGACCCGTACGCTCGCGCACCGCCCGCCGTCGGGGTCGTCGGCGACCGCCTCCAGGATCCCGTCGAGGGGCAGCGGCCCCGGGTCGCGGGAGTCGATCCGCCCGCCCACCGTCACCCGGACCGGTGCGCCGAGCGGCTGGTCGGCGATCTGCGCCACCGCCTCCGGGTCGACCAGCGAGGCGAAGACGGCGCGGCGGGAGCCGTCGCGCAGCTCCGGGCGGGCCAGCATCCGTTCGAGGGCGAAGGTGACGTCGTCGGCGCCGCCCGCGCCGGGGTTGTCGCCCGAGTCGCTGATGAAGAAGGGTCGCCGGGCCGGGTCGGCGACCGCGGCCAGGGCGGTGTCGAGGCACTCGTCCATGGTGCCGGTGGGGGCGACGAAGGCGAACTCCTCGCGGGCCTCCCAGAAGTGGCCGCCGATCTCACGCGCCGCCTCGGCGGTGGCGTCGGCGTCGGTGCCGGTGACCACCACCGCACCCTGACAGCGCGGCTGGTCGGCCCAGGCGAACCCGATCCAGATCGCCGCGTCGACGATGCCGTCGCGCGCCTCGACCTCCGGGATCCGCGCGTAGAGTCCCCGGGCCGGCTCCTCGCGGGTGCTGGTCATCTCGCCCGGCAGCAGGATCGGCACGTGGACCAGAGCCTTGTGCGGGCGCTGCCGCCGGCGCAACGCCTCGACCAGGTTCCGGGCGGCGCGCTCGCGGGTCTCCCAGACGTCGACGTGCGGTGCCGTGCGGTAGCAGGTGAGCAGGTCGCAGGCGTCGAAGAGCACCTTCGAGACGTTGCCGTGCAGGTCCATCGCCGCGGAGACGAACGGCTCCGGCCCGATCGCCGAGCGGACGGCGGTGACCAGTTCGCCCTCCGCGTCGTCGAGCCCGACGACGCTCATCGCCCCGTGGATGTCGAGCAGCATGCCGTCGAGCGGGCCGGCGGCGGCGAGCTTCTCCACCAGCTCCGTGGCCCAGGCCTGGTACGTCGCCGGCTCCACCGCACCGCCGGGCAGGGCCCGGGCGTGCACGAGCGGGATCCACTCGACGTCGATCGCCCAGGGGCGGGCGGGGGAGAGCCAGTCGTATCGGGCCAGCAGCGCGCCGCCCCGAGTGACCTCGAAGTCGTCGGCGCTGCTCAGGTGGGGCGAGAAGGTGCTGGACTCGATGTGGATTCCGCCGATGGCGATGCGGAGTGGGCGTGGCACGGGTGGTGGCTCCTCAGGAGAGTCGTACGTCAGCGGTCGTGCGCAGCAGGTGCCCGAGGCCGACCAGGGCCGCGTCCGGGCCCGCGATGCTGGCTTCGATGGTCAGGGACTGGGTCATGGAGGGTAGGCAGCGTTCGTAGAGCATTCCGCGGGTCGCGGCTACGTAGACGTCGAGGCTGGAGAGGGCGCCGCCGATGACGACGCTGTCGGGGTTGAGGAAGTTGACCAGGCCGGAGAGGGCCACCCCGAGCAGCCTGCCGGCGTGGCGCACCATGGTCACCGCGGTCGGGTCGGCGTCGCCCACCGCCGTCACGATCTCGGCGACCGTGGTCGCCGACGACCCCTGCTCGGCCAGCTCGCGGGCGAGGGCCGCGCCGCTGGCGACGGTCTCCAGGCAGCCCCGGCTGCCGCAGGAGCAGTGCCGCTCGCCGCCCTCCGCCACGGGTACGTGGGTGACGTCGCCGCTGAGCCCACGACCGCCGCGGTAGATCTGCCCGCCGCTGACCAGGCAGGCGCCGATGCCGGTACCGGCCTTCACGTAGATCATGTCGCCGGCCACCCGGCTCCGGGTGACGTACTCGCCGATGGCCGCCGCCTTGGCGTCGTTGTCGACGACCACCGGCACCTGGAAGCGGGCGCTGAGGTCGGCCCGCGCGTCGACACCGCTCCAGCCGGGCATCCGGGCCGGTCCGACCAGGCGCCCGTGCGGGAACTCGACCGGGCCCGGCAGGGCGACGCCGACGCCGAGCAGCGGCTCGCCGGGCGCGGACGCCGACCGGAGTCGCGTGACCGTCGCCGCGACGACGTCGAAGACGTCGCCGGGGCCGGCGGCGATGTCGATCGCCACCTCCTCGGTGGCGCGGAGCCCGCCGCCGGGCGCGCACAACCCGACCCGGGCGTGCCGGCCGCCCAACTCCGCGACGGCGAGGAACCCCTCGGCCTCCCGCAGTCGCAGGATCCGGGGGCGACGCCCGCCGGTGGACCGACCCACGCCCTCCTCCAGGATCACGCCCTCCTCGAGCAGCCGGCGCACCACCGTCGTGACGGTCGAGGGGGCGACCTGGAGCGCCTCGATGAGGTCCGCGCGCGAGCTGGCCGCACCGCTGGCCAGCAGGTGAAGCGTCTGATCACGCAGAGTGGCGGAGATCGGTGCTTCCAAGATGTCTCTCCTTGCTCGGGCGGTCCTCCGGCGGCGCTGCCCAGTGTGTCGCAGGGCCAAAGCAAGGTTGCGCTCCGGAGTCCGCGCGGGAGAGCATCTTTCGATGCCTCGCCGACTTCGATCATAACCCGGCGAAAGTCAGCGAATAAAGAGGGAACTTTTCGTTGACTCAGAACTTCGGCATGGATAGATTCTCCGCGTTGATCGTCGAGGATCGGCACCAGGCGGCGGTACCTGTGGCAAAGCCGCCGGCGCCCGGAGACGCGGGGCACGTGCACATCAATCGAGGAGACTCATGAGGAGCAGAATTCCGGGGCGCGCCCTCCGCGGCGCCGTGGCGCTGGCGAGTGCGCTCGCCCTCGGGGCGGGCCTGGTCGCCTGCGGCGGCGGTTCGTCGAAGGACGGCGGCAGCCAGGGCAAGGACACCGTGACCGTCGCCCTCCGCACGCCGAACTGGATCCTGCCGATCTCGGCGCCCGGCTTCACGCAGGGTGAGAACGCCATCTTCGGCCAGGCGCTGTACCGGTCGCTCTACCAGTACAAGCTGGACGGCTCGGCGCACTACAACATCGACCCGAAGCGCTCCATGGCCGAGCCGCCCGCGGTCAGTGACGGCGGCAAGACGCTGACCATCACGCTCAAGGACAACACCTGGTCCGACGGCAAGCCGGTCACCACCAAGGACATCCAGTTCTGGTACGACCTGGTCACCGCGAACAAGGACAAGTGGGCGTCCTACCGGGCCGGCGGCTTCCCCGACAACATCGCGCAGTGGACGATCAAGGACGACAAGACCTTCTCGATCACCACGAAGCAGGCCTACAACACCGCGTGGTTCGTCGACAACCAGCTCAACCGCATCACGCCCCTGCCGCAGCACGCCTGGGACAAGGACTCCGCCACCGGCGCGGTGGGCGACCTGGCGAGCACTCCGCAGGGCGCCAAGAAGGTCTTCGACTTCCTCACCGCGGCCTCGAAGGACCTGAAGACGTACGACTCCAACGACCTGTGGAAGGTCAACAGCGGCCCGTGGCAGCTCGCGAAGTACGTGCCGAGCGGTGAGGTGACCCTAGCCGCCCAGCCGAAGTACTCGGGCGAGGACAAGCCGAAGCTGGCCAAGGTCGTGCTGCGGCCGTTCACCAGCGACGACAGCCAGTTCAACGTGCTGCGCGCCGGTGACGTCGACTACGGGTACGTACCCGCGGCGAACGTCTCCCAGGAGGGCTACCTCAAGTCCAAGGGCTACACGATCTCGCCCTGGTACGGCTGGTCCGTCACCTACCTGCAGCTGAACTTCAACAACCCGAAGACCGGGTCGCTGTTCAAGCAGCCGTACCTGCGGCAGGCCATGCAGATGCTCATCGACCAGCCGACCATCAGCAAGGTGGTCTGGTCCGGCACGGCGGCGCCGACCTGCGGCCCGGTGCCGGCCAAGCCGGGCGCCAACGGCACCGACGCCGCGGGCTGCGTCTACTCGTTCGACCCGGCCAAGGCCAAGGAGCTGCTGGAGGGCCACGGCTGGAAGGTGACGCCGGACGGGCAGACCACCTGCCAGACGCCGGGCACCGGGGCCAACCAGTGCGGCGAGGGTGTCGCCGCCGGCACCGCGCTGAACCTCACCGTCACCAGCCAGACCGGCTTCGCCGCCACCACCAAGATGTTCTCCGAGATCAAGTCGCAGATGTCCAAGCTCGGCATCCAGCTGACCATCAAGGAGGTCCCCGACTCGGTGGCCGTCACCCCGGCGTGCAAGCCGACCGAGGCGACCTGCTCGTGGGACATGTCCTTCTTCGGCTCGCAGGGCAGCTGGTACTACCCGGCCTTCGCCAGCGGTGAGCGGATCTTCGCCACCGACGCCCCGGTGAACCTGGGCAGCTACAGCAACGCGGAGGCCGACCGGCTCATCGAGGCCACCCAGTTCTCCGGCGACGAGAGCGCGCTCAAGGCGTACAACGACTTCCTCGCCAAGGACCTGCCGGTGCTCTGGATGCCGAACCCCGTCTACCAGAACTCGGCGTACCGCTCGGGCCTGCAGGGCGTCGAGCCGCAGGACCCGATGAACCTCATGTACTTCCAGGACTGGTCCTGGAAGTGACCGATCACTGATCGTCCCGGCCCCGGCGGCGCGCACCGCGCCGCCGGGGCCCCGACCGGGGAGGAGGAACCGACCAGGTGGTCCGGTACCTCATCACGCGCCTGGGCCAGGCCCTCGTCGTCGTCGTGCTCGTCACGGTGATCGCGTTCCTCATCCTGCACCTGCTGCCCGGCGGCGCGGCGCGCGCCACGCTGGGCAAGGAGGCGACGCTGGATCAGCTGGCGGCGTTCAACCACGAGATGGGCTACGACCGGCCCTGGATCCAGCAGTACCTGATGTACGTGCAGCGCCTGCTGCACGGCGACCTCGGGTACTCGTACCAGCTCAACCAGTCGGTCGTCGAGGCGATCACCCAGCGGCTGCCGAAGACCATGGTGCTGTCGCTGCTGTCGACCCTGCTCGCCATCGTGCTGGCGATCCCGCTCGGGGTGATCCAGGCCGTACGCCGCAACCGCTGGCCCGACTACACCATCACCTCGCTGTCGCTGCTGGCGTACGCCACGCCCATCTTCTTCATGGGCCTCATGATGATCATTCTCTTCTCGCAGGTGTGGCCGATCCTGCCGCCCGAGGCGCCGCAGGGCTTCACGGTGGGGGAGGTGCTCGCCGACCCGGCGGGGCTGGTGCTGCCCACGATCACGCTCGCCATCGTCACCATCGCGGTCTACTCGCGGTACGTCCGCTCCACGATGGTCGACAACCTGAACGAGAACTACGTCCGCACCGCCCGCAGCAAGGGCCTCTCCGAGCGGCGCGTCGTGCTGCGGCACACCCTGCGCAACGGGCTCTTCCCGGTCATCACCCTGCTCGGCATGTACCTGCCGGCGCTCTTCAGCGGGGCGCTGGTCGTCGAGTCCCTGTTCAACTTCCCCGGCATGGGGCAGCTGTTCTGGCAGGCGGCGTTGAAGCGTGACTTCCCGATCCTGCTCGGGGTCACCGTCATCATCTCGATCGCGACGGTCGTCGGCGCCCTCGTCGCCGACCTGCTCTACGCCGCCGTCGATCCCCGGGTCCGACTCCGCGGGAGTTCGTCATGACCACACTCTCCGAGGCGGGCCGCCCCGGCGCCGCCCCCGATCCGGCCGACGCCGCCGAGGCGCCGGTACGCGGCCTCTGGCGGCAGGGGTTCGTCGTCTTCTGCGAGAACCGGCTCGCCCTGGTGGGTCTGGGCCTGTTCATCCTGCTGGCCGGGCTCTGCTTCCTCGGCCCGCTCTTCTACCACACCGACCAGGTGCACACCGACCTCGCCGCCGTGCACCTGGCCCCCGGGGAGCAGGGGCATCCGCTCGGCACCGACGGGGTCGGTTACGACCAGCTGGGCCGGCTCATGCTCGGCGGTCAGACCTCGATCATCGTCGGGCTCGCGGCCGGGATCCTCGCCACCGCGGTCGGCACGATCTGGGGTGCCGTCGCCGGCTTCGTCGGCGGGTGGGCCGACACGGCGATGATGCGGGTGGTCGACGCGATGATGTCGATCCCGTCGCTCTTCCTCTTCATGCTGCTCGCCGCCATCGTCACCCCGAGCGTGCCGATGCTCATCGTCATCATCGGCGCCTTCGCCTGGTTGGGGCCGGCCCGGCTGGTCCGCGGTGAGGCGTTGACCCTGCGCTCCCGCGAGTACGTCCAGGCCATGCGGGGGATGGGCGGCACGGGCGGCCGGGCGGTGCGCCGGCACATCGTGCCGAACGCCATCGGAACGGTGATCGTCAACGCGACCTTCCAGGTCGCCGACGCGATCCTCTACGTCGCATACCTGTCCTTCCTCGGCCTCGGCGTCCCGCCGCCGGCGGCGAACTGGGGCGGGATGCTCTCCGACGGCCTCGCGGACACCTACAGCGGCCACTGGTGGCTGCTGTACCCGCCGGGAATCGCCATCATCCTCATCGTCCTCGCCTTCAACTTCATCGGCGACGGGCTGAGGGACGCCTTCGAGGTCCGCCTCCGTCGCCGCTAGCAGGAGCACGAAATGAGCGAATCGACCGAACCGAAGGTCCGGCAGCACCAGGCGGCCGGGGACGGGACCGCCGTCCAGCCCCTGCTGGAGCTGCGCGATCTCGACACCGACATCGCCCTGCGCCGCGGCACGGTGCACGCCCTCGACGGGGTCAGCCTCGAAGTCATGCCGGGGGAGACCCTCGGCGTCGTGGGCGAGTCGGGCAGCGGCAAGACGATGACCGCACTGTCGATCATGGGCTTACTGCCGCAGGGCGGCCAGGTGACCGGGGGACAGATCCTCTTCGAGGGTCGGGACCTGCGATCGCTGCCGGCCGACGAGGTACGCCGGACTCGTGGGGTCCGGATGGGCATGGTCTTCCAGGACCCGCTCACCTCGCTCAACCCGACGATGCGGATCGGGTACCAGGTCGCCGAACCGCTGCGGGTGCACGAGGGAGTCGGTAAGGCGGAGGCCCGCGAGCGGGCCGTCGAGATCCTGCGCCGGGTGGGAATGCCCCGCCCCGACCGGATCGTCGACAACTACCCGCACGAGCTCTCCGGCGGAATGCGGCAGCGGGTCGCCATCGCGATGGCGCTAGTCTGCTCCCCGCGCCTGCTCATCGCCGACGAGCCGACCACCGCGCTCGACGTCACCACCCAGCGGCAGATCCTCGAACTCATCGACGACCTGCGGGAAGAGTTCGGGATGGCGGTCATCCTGGTCACCCACGACCTGGGTGTCATCGCGGGCCGCGCCGACCGGGTCGCCGTCATGTACGCCGGACGGGTGGTGGAGACCGCCGCGACCGCGGAGCTGTTCCGGTCGCCTCGGCACCGCTACACCGAGGCGCTGATGGAGGCGCTGCCCGAGACCGCGGTCCGGGAGGCCGGCAAGGAGGCCCGGCTCTACAGCATCCCCGGCCTGCCGCCGGACCTGTCCCGGCCGCTCACCGGCTGCCGGTTCGCGCCGCGCTGCCGACACGTCACCGACGAGTGCCGGAGCACGGACGTCGCCCTCTCCGGCGGCGAGCACCAGTTCGCCTGCCTGCACCCGGTCAGCGGGACGCCGACCGGGCCGGTCACGCTGCCCGCCCCGGTGGTGCGCGAACCGGCGCCGGTGGAGGCGGCGGCCCCGGTACGCGTCGAGTCGACGGCGACGCCCGTCCTGTCGGTGCAGAACCTGGTGAAGAACTACGCCGCGCACGGCCGGGGCCTGCTGCGCCGGAACGCGGGCCAGGTCAGCGCCGTGGCGGACGTCTCCTTCGAGGTCGCCCCGGGGGAGACCTTCGGGCTGGTCGGCGAGTCCGGCTGCGGGAAGTCCACAGTGGGTCGGCTGGCCGTGGGGCTGGAGCGGCCGAGCGCCGGCCAGATCCTGCTCGACGGCACCGACCTCGCCGGGCTGGCCGGGCGGGAGCGCCGCCGGATGCACCGCCAGGTCCAGCTGATGTTCCAGGACAGCTACGCCGCGATGAACCCGCGGATGCGCGTCGACGCCATCCTCGCCGAACCGCTCGAGATCCAGAAGGTGGGCGACGGGGCGGCGCGGCGGGCGCGGATCACGAGCCTGCTCGACCAGGTCGGGCTCTCCCGGCGGGTCCTGGAGCGCTACCCGCACGAGTTCTCCGGCGGTCAGCTGCAGCGCATCGGGCTGGCCCGGTCGCTGGCCCTGCAGCCTCGGCTGATCGTCGGCGACGAGCCGGTGAGCGCGTTGGACGTGTCGATCCAGGCGCAGGTCCTCAACCTCATGCGGGACCTGCAGCGCGAACTCGGCCTGGCGTACGTCTTCATCAGCCACGACCTGTCGGTCGTCGACTACATGGCGGACCGCATCGGCGTGATGTACCTCGGCAAGCTCGTCGAGGTGGGGCCCGCCCGGGAGGTGGTCCGGGCCGCCCGCCACCCGTACACGCAGGCGCTCATCGACGCGGTACCGTCCATCACCCCGAGCGCCACGGCGGCCCGGGACGGTGTCACCATCCAGGGCGAGCTGCCCAGCGCGCTGAACCCGCCCACCGGGTGCCGGTTCCGGACCCGCTGTCCGCTGGCCCAGGAGATCTGCGAGACGGAGCCGCCGCTCGCCGGCGACCGGCACCAGGTGGCCTGCCACTTCCCGCTGCGCCCGGAGGCGGATGCGGTCTCCGCACAGACCGGGACCGCCGCATGACCACTGTGGAGATCTGCGTCAGCGACGTGCCGACGGCCCTGGTGGCCGAGACGGCCGGGGCCGACCGGCTGGAGCTCTGCGCCGACCTCGGCCAGGGCGGCACCACGCCCAGCCTCGGCACGGTCGAGGTCGCCCTGCGCACGTTGCGCAGCGCGGGGGTACGGATCATGGTCCGCCCCCGTGGTGGGAACTTCCGGGTGACCGAGGTCGAGGAGCAGGTCATGCTCGCCGACATCGCCGCGATCCGCCGGCTGCCGAACCCGCACGACCTTGCGGTCGGGGTGGTGGTCGGCGCGGTCGCCGCCGACGGCCGCCTCGACCTGCCCGTGCTGGGTCGGCTGATCGCGGCCGCCGGGCCGCTCCCGGTGACCGTGCACAAGGCCTTCGACGAGGTCGACGACCAGCTGCGGGCGATCGAGGAGATCATCGACCTCGGGGCGGACGCCGTGCTCACCTCCGGCGCGGCGCCCAGCGCGCTGGCCGGTGCCGCCCGGATCACCGAACTGCGGCAGCGCGCCGGCGACCGGTTGCGGGTGATCGCCGGCGGCGGCATCCGGTCGCACAACGTCCGGCAGGTGCTCGCGGAGACCGGGGCGCGGGAGGTGCACCTGCGGGCGCCGGTGCCGCGCGACGGGCGGGAGGCCACCGACGGCGACGAGGTCCGCCGGGTCGTCGCCGCCGTACGTACGGGCTGACCGGGGCGCTCAGCCCACGTCGATCGTGTACTGCGCCGTGTGCACCGCGCCGTCGACCTGGAAGTCGAGGAACGCCCGGTAGCGGCCCGGGCTCGGCGGCGTCAGCCAGAACTTGACCGCCCCGTCGACGAGTTCCGGCTCCGGATGGACGTGCACGTAGCCGAGGTCGCCCTCGCGGACGACGACCAGGTGCCCGTACGCGCCCAGGTAGCGCTCGACCGGGGCGGGCGTACCGGCGCGGGTGATCCGGAACGAGGTGGGGGACATCATCCCCACCGTGGGCGTCCCGTCCATCGACACCGTGAACGGCCCGGCGGTCGCCTGCGGCTGGGGCGGCGGCAGCGCGGTCGGGGTGTGCGCGCCCGGCACCTGGTGGTCGACGCCGAGGACGAGCGGCAGTTGGGTGCCGGCGGCGGTGGTGACCGAGAAGTCGGCGTAGACGCGGTAGCCGCCGGCCCGGGGCAGCGTCAGCGGGATGCTCCAGGTGCCGTCGGCCGCCATCGTGGGATGCAGGTGCTGGTATCCGGTCAGGTCCCGACCGACCACGATCAGGTGCAACGTCTTCTCGTGCACGACCGCGAAGCGGGTGGCGGCCCGCCGGTCGGCGCCGATGATCTGGAAGCGGTACTCGGCGGCGACGCCCGCCGGCTGGGACCGCTGTTCCGGCTGGAGGCGGTACCCGCCGGCGCTGACCGTCGTGCCGGACACCTGGGTCTGGCCGGCGCCGCCGTCGCCGGGATGGCTGTGCGGGCCGGTACCCGCCGGGTGCTGGTGTCCGTCCATCGCCGACATCGCCTGCCCCGCGACGACGGGCGCGCCGGCCGGGCTGGTGCCCGCCCGCGCGTCGGCGCCGGTCCGGGGGTCGCCCGCGCCGACGCGTCCCAGCCCGAACCCGGCGACGAGCGCCACCACCAGGCCGCCGACGAGCAGCGCGAGACGCGCGTTGCTCAGTCGGGGCCGGAGCGTCGCGGCGGCCGCCGCACCTTCGGGCGAGCCGCCGGGACCGGTTGCGGGTCGCGGGTCGTCGTCCGTCGCCGGGCCGGCCCCCTGCTGCCTCGGCACCACGGATCCGGTGGCGGTTCGCGGGCCGCTCTCCGTCGTGGCGCCGGCCCCGCGCTGCCTCGGCACGGCGGACCCGGTGGCGGTTCGCGGGTAGCTCTCCGTCGTGGCGCCGGCCTTGCGCTGCCTCGGCACCGCGGACCCGGTGGTGGCGGTGACGGTCGTGCCGCCCCTGCGTGCCGCGGGGACGGCAGCGGGCCGCCCCCGGTTGCCGGAGGCCGGCTTGGTGACCTTGGCACCGGTGCCGGTGCGACGTCCGGCGCCGCCGCCTGCTTGGGCCCGGGCGCTGCTGCCTGCTCGGGCCCGGGCGCCGGTGCCCCGCCGGGCGGCGGCCCCCGCGGCGCGGGCCCGACCCGCGGTGCGGTGCCGCCACACGGCGAGGAGGATCAGCGCCACCGCCGCCACCGCCGAGCCGGTCCACGCCATCCAACCGAGGCCGCCCTCGTCGTCGGCGCGGTCGGCCGCGGCGGCCGCCGGGGGCGGGGACGACGCGACGGCCGGCGCGGCCGAGGGGCTCTGCGGCGTCGCCGAGCCGGTCCCCGGGTTGCCGTGTTGTTCGGTGGCCGCGATCAGCGCCGGGTCGGGCTGGTCGGTGGGGGGCTGCCAGCCCCGCGGGGCCGCCGTCGTCGCTCCGGTGTAGCGGAAGGTCGTCGCGCCCCGGACGGTGTCGCCGTCGGAGGCCACCGTCAGGTAGCTGATCGAGTACTGCCCCGGCCGCGGCAGGTGGGCGATCCGGACCACCGCCGGAAACCCGGTCGAGTACTCGCGCGGCTCGAACTTCCCGTCTACCAGGAAGTACTCCCGTACCGGCTGCTCCAGTGGCTTCGGTTCGCCGTTCGTCCAGCCGTCGTCGACCCGGCCACCGCCCGGCGCGGTGATGGTGAAGTAGGCGTTGGCGGCGACCCGCTCGGTGAAGTAGAGCCGGACCTCCGCCGGCGGTCGGCTGACCGCCGAGCCGTCCGCCGGTGTGGCGGTCGCCAGGGTGCCGTGGGCAGCGGCGGGCGGGGTGGACGCGAGGACCGCGATCGCCGCCGCGAGGACGAGCGCGAGCAGGCCCGAGACGACGCGCCGGAGAGCCGGGGGGAGAGGCATCATCGCATTCTCACGACCGTCGAGCTTCAATCAAGACTTCGATAACTTTTTATACGTATGGCAAAAGTTCTGCCCCGACCGACTCCAACATCGAGTCGGACGGTACGAAACTTCCTACCTTGTACGGCGCGGCACCGGATGGGATACGCTGCCCCCGGGCTACTACAGCGCGTCGTAACTGCCCCGGGGGATCCGGCGGCGTGACCGGAGGTGGAGATGGCGGACGACGAGGCGGAGATCACCGGCTGGGCGCTCGCCGCCGCCAAGGGTGACCGGGCCGCCGCCGCGCGGTTCGTCCAGGCGACCCAGCCGCAGGTCCGGCGCTTCCTCGCCGCCCTGACCGCCCCCTCGGAGGCGGACGATCTGGCGCAGGAGACGTTCCTGCGGGCGGTCCGGTCCCTCCCGTCGTTCGCCGGCCGCTCCTCCGCCCGGACCTGGCTCTTCACCATCGCCCGCCGGGTGGCCGTCGACCACGTCCGCGCCACCGTCGCCCGTCCCCGCACGGTGCCCGTGCCGGACGGGTACGACACCCCGGACCTCCACCGCAGCGGGTTCGACCGGCAGGTGATCCTGGAGCGGCTGATCGCGGAGTTGCCGGCCGAGCGGCGCGAGGCGTTCGTCGCCACCCAGGTGCTGGGCCTCTCCTACGCCGAGGCCGCCGAGGTGTGCGACTGCCCGGTGGGCACGATCCGCTCCCGGGTGGCCCGCGCTCGGGAGGATCTCCTCGTCGCCATGGACGCTCGGCCGGGATCGGGGGCGCGTCGTGGCGGTCACGAGGTTGGCTGACGCCCGCGAAGCCGCTGTGACCTGCGTCGGGGCGAAATTCGCGGGAACCAACGCCGCCGCTGCCACGACTATCGGTACATGAGGTGTGAGCAGTGGCGCGAGGTCCTGTCGGCGCAGCTCGACGGCGAAGAGACCTCCGCCGAGCGGACGGCCGCCGAGGCTCATCTCGCCGGGTGTGACGACTGCCGGACGTGGTTCGACCGGGCAGCCGCGGTTTCCCGCCGGGCCCGCCTGTCGGTGCCGACGGCCGGACGCGATCTCACCGACGTGGTCCTGGCGGCGCTGCCCGCGCCCGAGAAGCGCCCTCGGCGCAACCGGTTGCTGCTCACGCTCCGCAGCGCGCTGGGCCTGGTCGGCGCCATGCAGCTCGTCCTGGGGCTGGTGCAGATCGCGCGCGGAGCCGCCGACGGGCACACCCATCCCGCCGGGGCGCTGGCGGCCGGCCACCTCTGGCACGAGTCCGCGGCGTGGAACGTCGCCGTCGGCGCCGGGTTCCTCTTCGTGGCGGCCCGGCGCACCCCGCCGACCGGTCTGGTGCCGATGCTGAGCGCGTTCGTCGGCACCCTGGTGCTGCTCTCGGCCAACGACGTGGTGACCGGTCGGGTGGAGGTCACCCGGCTGGTCAGCCACGGATTCCTGCTCGCGGGGTACGCGATGGTCATCGCGCTCTCCCGGCCACGACTGCACCCGGACGGCCCCGCCACCCGGGGTCGCGGCGACGAGACCCAGTGGCGGCTTCCGGTGGAGGAGGAGGCGGCCCCGCCGACCCTGCGACTGCTGCCACCGCACCCCGGCTCGGCGCACCATCGGGACCGTACCGCCGCCTGACCGACGCCCGGGGGCGGCTGTCCGGGTCGCCGGCCGTGCGGCGCTTCCCGAGGCCGGGTGCCCGGCCGGCGGGGGGCGGTCAGCGCCGGTCGAGCTCCGATTCCAGCCGCCGGACGAGCGTCTTGCGGCCCTTGCCGCCGCGCTCGCGTCGCAGCGCCGTCCTGAGCTGGCCCGTCTCGAGGTGGGGGACCTGCTTGACCGCCTCGGCCACGCGCAGGTCCAGCAGCCGGTCGACGGAGGTGGCGGCGCTACGCGCCCGTTTGGCCGGTCCGGTGTTCGGTACGAACTGCCTGCCGGAGCGCGACGCCTTCCGCTTCTTGACGTCGGTCGCGCGACGTTCCTCGGGGGAGAGCTTCTCCCAGGCCCGTTTGGGCAGGTAACGGCTGGTCTCGCCGTCCTTGCGCGCCCGCGTGCCGCCCTGCCTGGTCTGCCACTGCTCGTTACCCCAGCGCCGCAGGTTCCGTTGCCGCTCGTCCCGCGGACCCTGGTAACCCCCGCCGCGCTTCTGGTACTCCTTCGTCAGCAGCTGCGACTTACGCGCCGACCACTGTCCCGGCCGCCCGCCCTTGTCGGAGGCCTGGATCTCGTCCTTGAGCTTCTGTCGCAGCTCCGGATCCGTGTACCGCATGGCGAAGGGCTACCCGGGCCCGAGCGGCCTATGCGTGGCCGCGAATCGTCGACGGAGGGGCTCGCCGTGCCCGGTGCGGGGCGGCGGTCGCCAGGGCCGGCCGCTCCCGGGGTCAGCCGGGGGAGGTGACGAGGAGCCCCGCCGTCGGCCCGGACGGCGGGGGCTCCACAGTGCGGGGACTAGCGCAGGGCGAGGGTCCGGGCGTCGGCGGCGATGACGCTGGCGACCTCGGCGGGCACGGTCCTGCCGGCCTGCCGGTCGACCCAGCTGGCCAGCTGGGCGTACTGGCCGTGTGCCAGCTTGACGGCCATCGTGTCGACGGCGGACGGGTCGGCCCCCGAGGTGAGGATCAGGTAACCGAGCCCGGCCTGGCTGACCGTCACGGTGAAGGTGCTGGTCGCGGTCGCGGTGCCCTCCGGACCGGTCACCTCGGCGGTGACCGTGTGCCGGCCCGCCGTCAGCTTGGCCAGGTCGAGCTTGCGCCCGGCGGCCGACTTCTTGCCGTCGAGGGTGACGGTGACGGTCTCCGCGTTGGTCGCGGCGACCGCGATCACCGGGGACTGGGCGCGGTCGAGCCGGGCGCCCTCGGCCGGCGAGGCGATCTCCACGGTGGGCTCGGCGGAGGCGCGCTGCGTGAACGCCGAGTTCCAGCCGACCAGCTCGGCCGCGCGGTTGGTGATGATCGCGTCGGTGCCGATCCGCTCGAGCCGCTGCCAGAGGCCGGCAGAGTCCATCGTCCAGGCCATCACCGCGACTCCGGCGTCGTGCAGCGGTGCGATCACCTCCGGCTTGGCCAGCAGCGCGTTGCCGTCCGGGTTGTACGCGGTCAGGTGCAGCTCCTTGGAGATCGCCACCGGATCGGCGTCGAGGCTGCTGCGGAGCAGACCGAGCGGCAGCTCGGGGGCGAGTTCGTAGGTGTACCTGAGCGCGTCGACCTCGAAGCTCTGGACGAAGACCCGACCCATCATCTGCTCGTCGCGGATCACCTGGATGATCGTGGCGACCTCGTCCTTCGTGTGCTTGCCCTTGATCTCCAGCAGCAGGTTGCCGCCCCGGGTACGCAGGTCGGCGAGCTGCTCGGCCAGGGTCGGCACCCGCTCGCCGACGTACTGCGGAGCGAACCAGGAACCGGCGTCCAGGGCCTTGATCTGCGCGGCGGTCAGGCTGCGGATCTTCCCGGTTCCGTCGGTGGTCCGGTCGACGGTGTCGTCGTGCAGGATGAACGGGACGCCGTCCTTGCTGGGCTGGACGTCGTTCTCGATCCAGTCGGC
Source organism: Micromonospora musae (assembly GCF_003626635.1). Classification (GTDB taxonomy): domain Bacteria; phylum Actinomycetota; class Actinomycetes; order Mycobacteriales; family Micromonosporaceae; genus Micromonospora; species Micromonospora musae. The sequence goes on from NZ_RAZT01000004.1 coordinate 426,403, forward strand.
GCCGCCCCTGCGGGCGATCTCCTGCGCGACCAGGGTGTTCTCCGGCGCGGCGGCGGAGGCGCCGCGGTGTGCGATCACCGTGAACGGGCTGCCCTCGGGGCGGATGTAGCCGTTCGGCGGCAGCTCGGTGACGACGACGTCGTCGTAGGAGACGGTGCCGCCGTTGACGAAGAGCGCCTGGACGCCGTCGGTGGACCGTTGGAGGCTGCTGGTGCGCATCATCTCCCGCCCGTCGAAGATCCAGCGGGCCTGGCTGCCGTGCACCTCGACGGCGACCCGCACGTCCCGGCCGGTGCCGGCGGCGTACGGGGCGGAGGCGGTGTTCGTCACCACCCAGGCGTTGGCCGTGGTCCGCTGGGCGAACTCGAGACCGTTGGCGGCCGTGGTGCCGCTGCGCATGGTGGCGATCCACCACGGAGTGGCGCCGTCGGCCGGGACGTCGATGCCGAGCGAGGCCCAGCGGGTGGCGGCGGAGACCGACTCGAAGCGCATGGTCGCCTCGAACCGGAAGTCGTTCAGGTGCCGACCAAAGGTGATCTTGTTGTTGGCGCTCGCGCTGGCGGAGGTCCCGTAGAGCCGGCCGTTCTCGACCTTCCAGGCGCCGTCGACCGCGTTCCAGCCGGCGGGCAGCGTGCCGGAGGAGAAGCTCTCCGAGACGACGACGTCGCCGGGCTCGGCGGCGGCGGGGGACGAGGTCGTGATGGCCACCGCGGCGACGCCGCCGGCGACGGTGAGCGCCGCAGCGGCGGCGACGGCCCGGGTACGCGTCAGCACGGACCCCGTGGCGGCGCGGCCGGACGGCGATGATGCGGAAGGGACAGTCATGGCCGGGACGGTACGAAGCGGCCCCGAATGCGTCCTCAATTGAGCGTGGCCGTCGCCGGAACGTCAGATGTACGTGCCCGGCCGTCGTTCATGGGGGCGGTCGAGCGACGGCCACTCTGGACGGCCGACTACGAATCGCCCGCCGCATGCTTCACTTGTTCTAGTAGTATGCGAACATGTTGTTCAGTGTGGTGCCGGAGAGCGGGATGCCGCTCGCCGAACAGATAGCGGCCAGTGTGCGCCGAGCGTTGGCCGACGGTGCGGTGCGGCGCGGCGACCGGCTGCCGGCCGCCCGGGAACTCGCCGACACCTTGAACGTCAACATGCACACGGTGCTCCGGGCGTACGCGGCGCTGCGCGACGACGGGCTGATCGAGCTGCGGCGCGGCCGTGGCGCCGTGGTGACCGGGGCGGTGCCCCGGGAGCAGGCGCAGGTGATCGAGTGGGTGCGGCGTCTGGTCGCCGATGCGAGCCGCGCCGGCGTCGGCCTGGAGGAGCTCGTCGGGATGGTACGTAAGCATTACGCGAAGGAGATGGGCGGATGAGGAGAGCACGGTGGATCGCCGGGATCGGGCTCCTGCCGGGCGCGTTGCTCGCGGGTGCCACGGCGACGACGCTCGCGTGGCGGGGACGCCTGCCGGACCGGCTGCCCAACCAGGGCGGCGTCGGCGGCCGACCGGTGGAGACGACGATCCCGGTCGACACCCTGGCCGCGCTCCTGATCGGAGTGGCCCTCGCCGCCTGGATCGCCGGGCTCGTCGCGTTCCTCGCGGCCGGTTGGCTGCCCCGTACGCCCCGGCACTGGCTGCGCGCGGGCATCCAGGTCGCGGTCGCCGCCGTCGCCGGCGCGGTGCTGACGATCCTGCTGATGGTGCTGAACGCCGCGCTCGACGCGGCCACCGCCGCCGACGTGCGGATCTCCTGGGCCTACTTCGCCGCGACGATGGCGACGCCGGCCGGGGTGGCCGTCGTGTCCGGTCTCGTGGCGCTGCTGCTGGCCGGCCGGGCACCGGCGCAGCGCCCCGATCCACGCCAGCCGACCGGCGTCGCCGCGACGGTGGCGACCGACCGGCCCGCCCCGGCGGGCGACGGTGAGCGGCTGCTCTGGTGGGAGTCGCGCTCGCTGCGGCCGGTGGTGTGGGCGGCGGCAGCGCTCGCGATCACCGGACCACTGCTCGCCGCCCTGCTGGTGCCCTTCGTGGGCGTCTCCGGCTGGGCGGGGCTGGCACCGACCGTCACCGCGCCCATCCTGCTTCCGTTCACCCGCTACCGGCTCGCCATCGACGCGCGCGAGGTCCGCCTCGCCTTCGGCCTGTACCGATGGCGCCTGCCGCTCACCGCCATCGCCTCCGCGGAGGAGGCCCGACTGGACGCGTCGACCTGGCTCGTCCGCGGCATGTTGCGCGGCGCGACCGACCCCACGCTGCCGCTGCTCCCCGGCCGGGTGCTGGCCCTCCGGCTGACCGACGGCACCCGACGGCTCGTCACCTGCCGGGACGTCGCCACGGCGGTCGAGGCCGTGAACACCCTGCGCGCCCGCGTCGCCGCCGGTTGAGCCACCCGCCGTCGGGAGCCCGCTGCCGGGCTCCCGACGGCCGACCGCGCTCACCGACCCCGCCCCCGCGCTCACCGACCGCGCTCACCGACCGCGCCGCCGACCGCGCGAACCGACCGCGCGAGCCGACCGCCCCCGCCGGGCGGTCGGCTCGCGCAGCCGGCCTCAGGTGCCGTCGTCCGTCGGTGGAGGCGTCGCGGTGACGACCAGTTCGACCCGCCGGTTCTGCGCCAGCCCGCCCGCGCTGGTCTCGGCGACCTTGGGACGGGTCTCGCCGTACCCTTCGGCGCTCAGCCGGTCGCCGGCCACGCCGTGCCCGGCCAGGAAGTCGTGCACCGCCTGAGCGCGGGCACGGCTGAGGACGAGGTTCGACTCGGCCGAGCCGGTGGAGTCGGTGTGGCCCTCGATCCGGATCCGCGCGCTCGGATTGGCCTTCAGGATCCGGGCCACCGTGACCAGGCTCCTTCGGGAGGCCGAGGTGAGCGAGTCGCCGCCGCTGTCGAACGTGAGCCGGGGCAGCTCGCCTAACCGCCGTCGTACGTCCGGGACCTCGATCCGGTCGTCGACCACCGCCCCGGTCCGCCGGGCGGCGCTGAGCACCGCTTCCCGGTACAGCTCGGAGGGGGCGGTTCCGGTCAGGGTGAGCGTTCCGCGGTGCAGCTCCACCCGGGCGTCGGGACCGTCGCCGCCGAACGCGCGGAGCACCCCCGGAAGGCCGGCCAGCGCCGCGTCGCCCACCTCCGGGTCGACCGTGAGGTCGTCGTCGACGGCCCCGGCGCCGTAGGTGGCCACCGCCGCGTCGACCAGCGCGGTCCGGGACTCCGCGGTGGGCACGGTGCCCCGCAGGGACGCGCCGCCGTGACCCAGGGCCACCGAGACGGTGGGCGGTACGCGGAGCGGCGCCGCGGGGATCTCGGACTCGACGGCCCGTACGCCCGCCAGGGCGCGGACGACGCCGCGGGCCCGGTCGGCCTCGGCGGCGGAGCCCGCCCTCAGCTTCCCGTCACGTCCGGTGAAGGTGACCCGTACGTCGGAGAGGCCGGCCGCGTGCAGCGCCACAGTGGAGCGCTGGGTCAGGTCGGCCTCCATCCGGTGCCGGTTCGGCAGCTGCTGGGCCGTGCCGAGTACGGCCAGACCGAGTATCGCCACGATCAGGGCGACCAGCGGGCTGAACCGGCGCTCTCGCCTCGGGGCAGGAGTCTTCGTCATCGGGTCCGCCCCACCGGCTGCGCCTGCGCCGCCGTCTCGACGTCCCGGCCGGCCACCAGCCGCTCGGTGAGTTCGCGGAATCCTGCTTCGTCGCCGTCGGCGAGCAGCCGGGCCTGGCGGCCCCAGGTCACGAGACTCGGCGCGAAGGTGAGCCCGGCCGCCTCGATGGCCGTGCGCCGGGTGTCGTCGTCGGCCTCGGCGAGCTGACCGAAGGTGTGGATGCCGGCGGCGCGCAGGGCGGCCGCCATCTTCGGGCCGATCCCCTCGATCCGCTCCAGGTCGTCGGGACCGGTGCGGACGGGCTCGGTGGGCAGGGGCGTGGCTGCGGCGGTGTCGGTCGCGGGCGGCGCCGGCCTCCGGCTGCCCCAGACGAGCCAACCGACGAGCAGCCCCAGCAGGAAGGCTGCCAGGATGATCAGGAGTGACTGGTTGATGAACCAGGCCATGCGAGGCCTCCGAGAAGAAGCGTACGGGGATGGGATGCCGCAGCTCGGACGGCATCGGACGCCTCGTTCGAGGTGAAGGATGGCGACCGGCGTGGACGTGGCCGCCAGGGCCCGTCCCGAGCGCGGACTGCGCGACATCCTATGTGGACGATCGACGGCGGGCGGCAGCCGGAAGCGGCGAGGCGGCGAGCGGTCGGGCGATTCCGGCCGCGACAGCCGTAGGAGTGATGAGTGTGAATGTTTCGCCACTCGTCGGATGAACGGCGCGGGGCGGCACCGTAGCGTCGATGCGTTTCGTGCCGGCACGGTCGCCGCACGTGACCGCCGGTTCGGCGCCGCGGGAGCTGGCGGCGCGGGGCTGCGGCCCTCGTGCGACGGCCACCCGGCCCCAACTCCCGAAGGGAGCATCGGTGCCCCGACAACTCTCCCGTGGGCGACGCCATGCGGCGTTGCTACTCTCCACGGCGCTAGTCGCGTCCCTGACCCCACTGGTCGCCCGACCCGCGTGGGCCGAGCCGGAGGGGGCCGGCCCGGCCGCACCGGCCTTCCTCACCGGGCCGAACGAGGGCGCGCCGAACGAGATCGCCCTCCGGTACCTGCGGGCGCACCCGGCCGAGTACGGCGTACTCGCCGCCGACCTCACCGACCTCGCGGTGGCGTCCAGCTACACCAGCCGGCACAACGGCGTGACCCACGTCAACCTGACCCAGCGTCACCAGGGCCGGGAGATCTTCGGCGCCACCGCGACCGTCAACGTCGCCCGCGACGGCAGCGTCGTCTTCGTCGGCGACACCCTGGTCACCGGGCTCACCGAGCCGGCCCCCGCGGCCGCGCCCCTCGACGCCGTCGAGGCGGTCCGGGCCGCCGCCGACGCCCTCGACCTGGCCGAACCCGCCACCCCACGAGTGATGAGCCGCAGCGCCGACCCGGCGCAGCGCACCGTCGTCTCCGGCAGCGGCATCTCCGAACAGCCCATCCCGGCGCGGCTCGGCTGGCAGCCCACCGAGAAGGGCCTCCGGCTCGCCTGGCAGTTGGTGATCGACGACTCCACCGACGTCCACCTCTGGAACGCCACAGTCGACGCCGCCACCGGCGATCTGCTGGGCGCCGACGACTGGACGCACCAGGACGCTCCCGCCGAACTCGCCGCCACCCTGGGCCGCCGGGAGGCGCCGACCCCGGCGATCGCCACGACGAACGGCCACACCCGGCGGATCACCCCGCCGAACCCGGCCCGCGACGGATCCAGCTACCGCGTCTTCGAGTTCCCCAAGGGGGATCCGAACGACGGCCCGCAGAGCCTCGTGCGAAACCCGGCCGACGGGACCGCCTCGCCGTACGGGTGGCACGACACCGACGGCGCGCCGGGGGCCGAGCACACCACCACCCGGGGCAACAACGCGCACGCCTACACCGATCAGGACGCCAACAACCAGGTCGACCCGGGCAGCCCCGCCGAAGGCGGCGCCGGCCTCACCTTCAACTTCCCCGCCGACCTGAACGAGCACCCGCAGACGTACAACGACGCCGCCGTGGTGAACCAGTTCTACTGGTGCAACGTCGTGCACGACCTGACCTACCGGTACGGCTTCGACGAGGCGTCCGGCAACTTCCAGGTCAACAACTACGGGCGGGGCGGCAACGGCGGCGACGACGTGCAGTGCGAGGCGCACGACGGCTCCGGCCAGAACAACGCCAACTTCTCCACCCCGGCCATGGACGGTGGCCGGCCGCGGATGCAGATGTTCCTCTGGCCCGGTAACCAGTTCGGCCTGCCGAACACGGTGACGATCGACGCGGGCCCCGCCGCCGGCACCTACGAGGCGGAGTACGCGCGGTTCACCCCCGCGCCCACCAGCGCCGGCTTCGCCGGCCAGGTGGTGCAGGTGGACGACGGCGTCGACGCGGTCGGTGACGGCTGCACGCCGTACACCCTGCCCGCCGGCGCGATCGCCGTGCTGGATCGCGGCAGCGCCTGCAACTACCACGCCCAGGTGGTCAACGCCGAGGCGGCGGGCGCGGTCGCGGTGGTGGTCGTCAACAACGTCGCCGGCGCACCGGCCGCCATGAACGGCTCCATGGACCCGGAGGTCGGCATCCCCGCCGTCATGGTGAGCCAGGCCGACGGGGCCGCCATCAAGGCCGGCCTGCCGGCCACCGGCCGGGTGCAGCGCAACCTGGACCGCCCCGCCATGCGGGACGCCTCGTTCCGCTCGGAGACGATCTTCCACGAGTACGGCCACGGCGTCTCCAACCGGCTGACCGGCGGCCCGACGATCAACTGCCTGACCGGTGAGGAGCAGATGGGGGAGGGCTGGAGCGACTTCCTCGCCATCGCCTCGCTGCTCAACCCCGCCATCGACGACCCGGAGCAGGCCCGCGGCTACGGCCAGTACGCCCTGTTCCAGGAGAGCCGGGTCGGCCCCGGCATCCGGCCGCGGCCCTACTCGCGGAACATGGAGATCCAGCCGTTCACCTACGACAGCATCAAGACCGGCGGTTGGCTCGACGGCACCTCGCTGGCCGCGCCGCACGGCATCGGGCACGGCTGGGCGGCCGTGCTGTACGACATGACCTGGGACCTCGTCGACCGGCACGGGTTCAACCCGAACGTCTACGAGTCGTGGCGCACCGGCGGCAACAACCTCGCCCTCCAGCTGGTCGTCGACGGCCTGAAGTTGCAGGGCTGCGGCCCCGGCTTCGTGACCGGCCGCAACGCCATCATCGCCGCCGACGCCGTGCTCACCGGCGGGGAGAACGCCTGCACCCTCTGGGCGTCCTTCGCCCGACGCGGCCTCGGCTACAGCGCCGTGCAGGGCACCACCGGACGCAACGACAACTCCGAGGCGTTCGACACCCACCCGTCCTGCCGGGCCGACTTCATCGGTCGGGCCGCGCAACCGGCCCTGAACACCGTGACCGCCGGCAGCGCCGTACCGATGAAGTTCCAGCTGCCCCGCAAGCGCGGCCTGGACATCCTGGCGAGCGGCTCGCCCTACTCACGGCTCGTCGACTGCGACACCCTGCAGACCGTCGGGCCGGACGGCGCGATCACCCCGCGACCCCTTCCGGTCGCCGCCCGCAACCCGGGTGGCTCGCGGATGACGGTCGACGGCAAGGGCCGGTACAACTACCCGTGGAAGACCGACCCGGCGTGGGCCGGCAGCTGCCGTGAGTTCGTGCTGACCCTCGACAACGGCTTCCAGCACCGCGCGTACTTCAAGTTCCGGGACTGACCCGGCGCGTTCGAGATCGGCGGGAGCGTCCCCAGGTGGGGGCGCTCCCGTCGACCGTTCCGGCGGCGACGGACCGGCGGTCAGGCCGGCTCCGGTTCGTCCTCCCGTACCACGTGCCCGGTGGGATCGATGCGCAGGCGTTCCCGGCTGCCGTCGGTGAGGGTCACCGTGAGATGCACGTACCGACGCAGGTTGTGCGCGATCAGCCGGGCGGTGAGCACCGGATCGTAGGTCTCGGGGGCGAACCCGTCGGGCGGGGTGAGCGCGGCGTCGTACTTCCGCACCAGGTCGATCAGGGCGGCGGTGCGGGTGCGTACCGCCTCGATCTGCGACGGCGGCGGCGACGCGATGCCGGCCATCTGCCACATGAGCTGGTAACGGGCCTCCCCGCGCTGCTGCCGCAGCCGCTCGGCCGCCGCGGGATCGTGCGACGTGAGCTGGTCGATCGCCCACTCCTCGACGACCAGGTACCGCTCGTAGACCTGACGGGAGACGGAGGCGGAGAGGACGACCTGGTTGGTGCGGGCGTGGCCGCGGATGTAGCGGGAGACCTGCTCGGCGACGGTGAGGCGGTCCCCGCCGAGCCGTAGCGCCCCGCTGAAGAGCTGGTCGAGGTTGTGGCGCGGGGTGTGCGCGTCGGGCCGGGGCCACCTGCTCGGGTCGGTCGCCGGGCCCGACTCCGCCGCGCCCTCCAACTGCTCCAGCAGGTCGACCACCTCGTAGCCGAAGAGCTGGGCGTAGACCGGACCGACGATCGGGTCGCTGACGAACCTGCCGTTGGGGATGGACTCGACGCCCTCCTCGACGCGTTCCGCCTCGAGGTGGCCCTTGAACCGCATCTCGACCGCGTAGAGCCGCCCCTGCTGCTTGAGGTGCTGCTCGTAGCGGTAGTTGACGGTCTGCCCGATGCCGTCTCCGCGCGGTGCGACCCGAGACTGCTCGGTGTTCAGTCCACCGCTGTGCGAGTGCGCCGGGTCGGTCGGCGCCGCGGCGTCGTTCACCCCCAGCGGCAGGTTCTGGTTGACGCCGCCCACCACTGCCCCGCGCAGGTGACTCCGGTTCGCGCTGACGCTCGTACCGGCCTGGTCCTTCGCGTACCGCCCGGTGCCGCTGCCCTCGATGGGGTAGAGCACCTTGAGGTGGTAGAGGTCGCCCACCAGGTACAGGCTGGCCCGGGTCCGGGAGTGGCCGGGCAGGAAGATGTCGTCCGCGAGCTTGTGGCGTCCGCCCGCCACCGCCTTGTGCAGGAAGTTGCTGAGGTGGCTCGGCGAGAGCAGCGGTGGCAGGGTGACCGACGAGCGGAAGGTGGCGTCGTTGGCCTCGGTGCCGAACATCCGGCCCAGCAGGTCCCACCCCACGGTGAGCGCGTCGTCGAGCCGGGCGCTGACGATGTACTTGTCGCCCGGCAGCCGCGTGAGCGGCTTCAGGTTCCCCTCGTCGATGGAGTGCGGCAGCCGGCGGGCCTCGACGATGCTGTGCGGCAGCCGCAGCACCAGCTCGCCGTCGAAGCCGCGCCGCACCGGCTCGTGATGCCCGGTGACGTGTCGGTAGATGTCGGTGAGCAGGTTGTTCACCGGCCGGTTGGGCATGTTGAGGCGGGTGACCTCGACGTCGAAGGAGACAGCCGAGCGGGCGAGGTAGTGGGCGACCCAGTCGTAGACGGTCTGCTCCTCGGTGCTCTGGTGCGACTGGGTCACGCCGGAGCTGGTGCCACCGGAGAAGTTGGCGTCGACGGCGCCGCTGGTGTTCGAGGTGTTCCCCGCGCCGCCGAACTCGGTCTTGGCCGGCGAGAAGCCGTACGAGATGCCCTTCGACCGGCCCTCGCTCTGCCCGCTGTGCGCGTGGCTGTAGTTCTCGATGCCGAACCTGTTGACGAAGTCGAAGATCTCCGGGCGGGACTTCAGCGTCAGATTCAGTTTGATCTCCACCACGTCGGCGAGGAGCGGACCGACCCGGTTGGCCAGGAGCAGGGTGGTGCCGTGCAGTTGCAGGAGGTCTTCGCTCATCGGCTGCAACCGGGTGCCGGAGAAGAGTCCGTCGATCATGTCGAGGCCGCCGACGAGCTGCCCCATGACCACCTTCTCGCCGACGACGCGGCGGTACCACAGCTCCAGACCGCTCCGATCCGCCTTGTTCGGCGTCCACTGCGTACGGTGGGCGCCGAGCAGCCCGGGCGCCGCCGTCTCGATGGCCTCGCGCAGGATCTCGATCGGGCGGATCGTCGGCCGGTCCGGGGTCGCAGCCTCCGCCGGGGCGGGCGTGGTCGCCGGGCGGGACGGGCCGGCCGGGGTGGGCGTGTCGGTCGCCGGGGCGGGCCGATGGAACTTCAGCGATTCGATGCCGCTGTGCCCCAGGGTGACCGGGCCGCCCGGCTCCAGGTAGTCGGGGATGTTCAGCTCGTCGGCGCTCGTCAGCCCGAGTTCGAGGAGCCGGTTGCTGAGGGCGTCGTGGGTGGGGTCGTCCAGCAGGAGCCGCAACGCCGCCCGCTCGTCCCGGTTCGGGTCCTCCGCCAGCCCCTCGGCCTCCCGGTCCAACCGGTCCAGCACGGTACGCACCACCCGTGCGTCGAGTTCGAGCCGCTCCTCGGGATCCCCGTTGCCGTCCTTCCAGCGCCGCAGCGCGTCCATCACCTGCCCGTGGTCGACAGGCAGGCGGCCGTCACCGAACCCCTCGAGCGCGTTGGGCTCCGGAAGCAGATAGACCATCGGACGCTCGCCCACGTGCTCCGCGTCGGGCCGGTCCACCCCCGTGGGCCGGAACTTCCCGTGCGACTCGCGGACACCGCTGACCGTGAGGTCGACGGTGCTCACGAAGGCGTACGCCCGGTGGAAGCTGAGTTCCAGGATCTCCTTGCCACCGGTGCGCGACATCGACTTCGACTTGTTCCAGCCGAGCCTGAACCAGGCGGAGCTCTGGCCCGCGATCGAGGAGAGGTTGTCGACGTCGGACAACGGGACCTTGAGCTTGTCGTCACCGGAGACCTTGATCCCGTGACCACTGCTGCGCGAGTGGGAGGTCTGGGAGAGGAACAGCTTGATCAGACCGGCGACGAACTTGTCGGGCGTGGCGCCGACGAAGGCGCTGGGGCCGAGCGCGCCGTGCACCCCGAGCGCACCCTGCTTGTGGCCGAAGAACCCGGACTTGAAGAAGTTCTCGGACCCGTACTCGTCCTGCAGGATCTCCTTCAGGTACGACCGCACCGAGACCGTGCTGACGAAGTTCGCCACGTCCTCGTCGCCCGGCCGGCCGGGACCGGTCAGCGTGGGCTGGAGGTCGCGCGCCGCCCGGAGCAGACCGGTGGCGTCGATGTAGTAGACGACCGCCTGCTCCATCACGCTCGGGTCGGTGGGCTCGCCCGTCGGCACCGTCTCGAGGTGCTGCGTGTTGATCGCTGGTATCAGGTGCACGGTGGACGCGCCGTCGACCGTGCCGCTGTTCCAGGTGCGCCCGCCACCGCGGAACCGACGGGCCGCCCCGTCCGGCCCACGCCGGCGGGTCCAGTGGTCGTACTCGACGCGGGCCCGGAACCGGCTCGGCAGCCGGTACTCGTTCGAGGCGCCCGGATACTCCAGCAGCTGAGGCTCGTTGAGCACCCGCCCGGCGGTCTGCGACGCGCCCTTCGTGTACGCGTACTCCAGCCCGATGCCCCAGGTCTGCATCAGCCGCACCCCGGCCGAGAAACGGGGACCGACCGAGAACGTCCGCGACCCGCTCGCCGAGTACGAGGCGGCGCTGCCACCGATCGACAGGTTCACGAGGTGGTACTCGTTGGTCCGCCGCTGCAGGTGGGCGGAGTTGTTGTTCTCGCCGAGCCGGCCCAGCTCGGCGGGGTCCTGGGTCGCCTCCAGGGTCACCCGGGCCTGCCGCAGCCGCCCGTCCTTCGGGTCGCCACGCAGGGTGAAGGAGAAGCCGTCCTGGTGGAGCTGGTCGTAGTAGGCGGAGAAGGCGTTGCTGGAGACGAACTTGTTGACGTCGGAGAGGTTCGCAAAGCGGCTGTTGCGGCCGATGTGCACGTCCGTGCCGAGCTTCGGGTTCTTCGCGAACGGATGCCGCGAGCGGTGTGGAACGTACCCGGTGCGGCGCAGCTCGGCCAGGATCTGCCGCCGCAGCTGGGCGGCGACGTGGTCGTCGACCTTGGCCAGCCCCATGCCGATGCCCCGGCCCCGCGCCACGTGGTGCGGCAGGATCGCGTCGTGCAGCTCGCTCGCCGGGGTACTGCCGTCGTCGATCAGCCCCGGCGCGTAGGGGACGGCCGACGTGCCGGGTGGCAGCGGCTGACGGAACGAGGTGAGGTCGACTGGATACCGGTGCGTGAACGCCTCCACCACCGGCAGGCGGAGCATCGCCGTGCCGGTCACCCCGGTGATGCGCCGCGGCTCGGCGTCGGGCCGGCTCGACGCGCTCAGCTCGACGTCGTGCCGCAGGTCCTCCTGGTAGGCGGCGGTCGGGCCGGTGTACCGCGAGACGTGCACCCAGATGCCGGTTCGCCCGGCGTTGATCGCGTCCTGGTTGGTCCAGCTCCAGCCGAAGCCGACGTTCGGCCCGAGCACCAGCCCCGGCAGGGGTACGAGATTCAGCTCGCCGCTGGCTCGCAGCTCGCTCTGGTTGGCGAGACCCGAGTTTCCGCTGTGCGCGATGATCGCGGTGCTGACCCGCTCGATGTGCGACTTGGCGCTGGTGGCCCCCTGCCGGCGGGCCGTGCCCGGCACCCGGCTGGTGTGCACGTTCAGCTGGGCGACGACGTTGCCGTGCTTGTCGTGCAGCGTGATCGGGTAGCCCTCTTCCCGGTCGTTGATCGCCGCGTCGAGGTTGATGCCCAACTTCCACAGGGTCTGCCGCAGCTCGCGGCGCTCCGGGCCGTCCGCGGCGAGCTCCAGGCCCATCTCCCGCAGCCCGTTCACGATCTGGTGGTAGAGCTCGGGTAGCCCGGTGAGCCCGGTGGCCGAGTAGGTGTCCGGGATCCGCTGTTGCCGAGCCTCGAACTCCGCGCGCAGCCGGTCGTCGGTGGGCGGCGCGGCGACCACCTGCGGCTTCCCGTCCTCCAGGTAGTGGTCGGGGATCCAGACCTCCATCGGCTCCTGGCCGGTCGGATGCTCGGCCGCGCTGGACCACTCCGGTGGGAGGTCCGCCCAGGCCGGCGCGGTGTCTCTGCGGGCCCAGGGCACCGACGGCGAGGCATCGTCGCGTACCCGTAGCGTCCAGTTCGGGGTGTACGAGACCAGCGTCGAGTCGATCCGGTTGTCCTCCACCCGGCCCGACTCGGCGTCCTTGACGTTGGTCGTGCTGCGGTCGACCTTGTTGGCCGTGCCGGCGACGCTCACGCCGAACCGGACCACCTGCAGCAGACCCGGCGCGATGCCGACGCCGACCCCGAATCCGAGGCCGGCGCGCAGCGCGCCCGCCTGTCCGGAGTTGGTGTGCGAGGTTCCGCCCGTGTTGAAGCCGCCGGTCGTCGCCTGGTTCGCGTGGTAGATCTTCTTCGGGTCGATCGCGTCGGCGCGACCCTTGCCCTTCTCGTTGGTGCCGGTCGAGCCCTCGTCCTCGGCGTCCCAGTCGTCGATCGCCGGCCGCGCCGGCTGCGCGTACCCGGGATCGGGCGCGAGCGCGGCGTCGGTCGGGTCGAGCCGGACCAGCAGCTCGACCGTGCCGATCTGTACGAGGTGGCCGCCGCCGACGAGTTCCCGGTAGTTGCTGAGCAGGCGGGAGGCCAGCACTGTGCGGTCGTTCTCCGGCACCTGCACACCGCGCGCCTGCACGGCCGCCACGATCCGGTCGACCACCTCGTCGAGGTAGGGCAGGGTCCGGTGCGGAATGCCGATGGTGTGCACGATCGAGTCCGGCCTCGGCGCGCGTACCGTCGCCGGCTCGCTGCCGGAGGCCTCCGGCGAGTTCTCGTCGGGCTTCGGCGCCGCGTCCGCGGGGTCGCCCTCGACGTCGGCGGGCCGGCGGATCGCGTCATGCCGATCGGACGCCGGCACGGTGGGCATCACGTGGCCGTCCGCGGTCACCACGAGACGCAGCACCGGTGCGTCGGTCAGGTCGAGGGCGGCCGTGCTGTTGCGCGGCACGACCTGGACCCCGCCGGGGTGGACCAGCTCCACCCGCACCCCGAGCACCTGCGCGAGCACCTGCGCGATCCGCCGGGGCGTGTGCGCGGGCAGGTCGGCGCCGGGCGTGGCGAGGCTCCTGATCCACTGCAGAACGTTGTCGCGCCGGGCCCCGAGGACCTGCGGCGAGAGGCCCAGCAGGGGAGCGGTGGTACCGCCGGTGGCCGCCAGGTCGGCCTGCAGCAGCGTGGCGAGGGCGTGACGCAGCGCGGGCGCGGTCCAGCCGGCGAGCCCGGCGAGCCCCGGCTGGCCGTGCGCGGCGGCCTGCAGCAGCGCCTCGAAGAACGCGTCGGGTCCGGGAGGGGTCCACACCGCGCCGGCGCCGGCCTCGGCCAGCCGGGCGGCCTGGAAGTCGGTGAGCCGGTTCACCGTCGTCGAATCCCGCGGCAGCACCGCCCAGCTCGCCGGGTCCGGCGCGGGGGGCGGCGTGGACGCGGCAGCGGCGGCCCGGGTCCGGCTCAGCAGGTCGGCGAGGGTGCTGCCGGTCGCCGGCGCGGTCCCGGCCAGCGCCTCCGGAAGGGATGCGGCGGCCGTGTCGGGCGCCGGCAGGGGCACCTCGGCGCCGTCGCCGAGCACGCTCTGGAGGAACAGGTGCAGGACGCCGAAGGAGGCGACGTCGCTGGGCAGATGCCCCGCCGCGCCGGGATCCTGCGTGACCAGGACCTGGTCGGCGTCGGCCCGCAGCAGCGCCGGCGCACCGCTGCGGGGGGCGGTGGCCAGCAGCTCGCCGTCGTCGGTGGCGACCAGAAGCACGGCTCCCCGCCCCTGGTCGGTGGGGCCGCTGAGGATGGTCTCCCCGTTGGGGAAGACCATGGCGATCGGGCGCTCGATCAGGTTGGCGGTGAGCGTGAGCATCGCCTGGAGCTTCCCCTCCGCCCCGTCGTCGAGGTGCAGCGCGGCGAGGATCGCCCCCGGCACCTGGTCCGACGGCAGGCCGTTGCCGATCCAGGTGGTCACCTCGCGGACGGTCGCCTGGTCGGTGTGGTCGAGGCCGATCCGGGGGCCCGGCGTCTCGTCGCCCCGCAGCTCCGCCAGGATCATTCCGGCGATGGTGGCCGGCCACGCGTCGGGAGGCTGGCGGGTGAGCAGGTCACCGCCGGGCAGCTGGTAGTGGGTGAGGGTGGCGGCGATCGCGGCGAAGATGCTGTTCTCCTGGGACACCACCGCGCGCAGCCCGAAGTTGTCGAGGACGTCCGCGGTGGGGCGGGCGAGCGCCCCCGGCCGGGTGGACCAGGCGAGGGCGTCCGCCACCGGCGGTTCCGCGACGGGGCCGGTCAGGGCGGGTAGCGCGTTCGTTCGGAACGCCTGGTAGGCGTTCAGGGCGCCGTCGGCGTCGGCGGGGGCGAGCGTGCTGGCGGCCGGCAACGCCGACGCCGCGGAGCGGGTGGCGTCCGCCGGTGGCTGCGCGGAGCCGCCCTGGCGCGGGGAGTCGGTCACGGTCGGACGCGCCGCCGGCCGGGGCGTGCGCGGTGCGCCGCCGCGCGAGCCGGTGGTGCCACGCGCGGTGACCTGCCGCGCCCGGCGGCCGCGACGGCGTCCACCCGACGGTGGCCCGTCCGTGCGGGCCCGGGACGGCTCCGTCGCGACCGTCTCCTCCGGAGTCCACGGATCCCAGCGCTGGTCGCCCAGCCCGTCCCGGCCGGGCTCGCCGGCGCCGCCGAGGCGACCGGGTTCGCCCGCCGGCACGCCGACCCAGATCCGCGCCCAGTCCCGGGCCGGACCGCGACCGAACGGGCCCGCGCCGGGCAGCGGCGTGGTCACCACGCGGCTGGTGAGCGCCACCTCGCTTCCCGGCCCGGCGTGCCGGGCCAGCAGCTCCTGGAGGGTCGCGGTGAGGCCGGCCGCGCGGGAGTCGGCGATCCGCCGGCCCGGCCCCCGGCGGGTCCCGTCCGAGCCGGGAAGCGCGGGCAGCACCTGCTCGACGAGGCGGTCGACGAGCCGGCCGCTCTGGCCGGGCCCGACCTCCACGTGCAGGCGCAGCGGCGGCAGTCCCTCGTCGGCCCGGCGGGCCGACTCGGCCGCGATCGAGCGGACGTAGGCGTCCAGCTCGGCCCGGTTCGCCCAGGAGAGCTCGATCGTGCCCGGGTCGAAGACGAAGGTGCTGTCGAGGTCGCGCCGGAACGGTGGTGCGGGCAGCGGCGCGGGACCCTCCCGCAGGAAGCGGTCGATGAGGTCGCCCGCCAGGCGCTCGGTCTCGTGCCGCTCCAGATGGTCGTTCGTGCGCAGCAGGTCCACCACACGATCGACGAGTTCGGTGCGCCGCACGGGGGCGAGCGTGCCGACGGTGGCGGGGACGCCCGGTTGCCGCTGCCGCTCCGCGATCACCTCGTCCGCCCACCGCCGGTACGTGCGCAGGTCCGCCGCGGACATGGTCGCCAACCGCTGCCGCACCTGCCACGGCTGGCTCGTCGTCGCGCTGAGCGGCGTCACCTGGCCCGGGTCGGTGCGGGTGCGCCGGGTGGGCTCCAGGGAGGTCAGCGCGGGGGTGTGGGCGCGCCGGTCCGGCACGTGCCGGGGGCCGGCGGCGCGCGGGTTCGCCGCCGGTCGCGGATTCGGTTTACGGAGGACCCGTCGCCGTCGCGGCGCGGGCGGGTCGGCCGCACCGGTACGCCGGACGTCGCCCTCCCGGGCGGAGGTCTCCGACGTGGTGTCGGATCGGCTGTCGATCGGGGTGTCGAACCGTACCGTGGTGCGTCTCTCGGGCACGGTGGAGCGGCTGTCGGGCGGAACGTTCAGGGTGTCGGGGATCGAGGCGGGCGGCTCGGCCAGCACCGGCGCCGGTGGCGGTGTCGACGCCATCGCCGCCCCCGACGCCTCCGGCCCCCAGATCTGCGAGCTGGCGGGCCACGGCGCGCCGATGCTCGGCACCTTCGCTCCCGGTGCGACGACCGAGGTGACGTGGGCGCCGACGCGACGAACCGTCGTCACCGGCGGCACCACCTGGTTCTCCTGCGTCTGCCAGATCCGCGTCAGGTAGCGCACCGCGATCAGCTCGGACCGACTGTTCGGGAGATACCCCATGAGGGCCGGGCTGTCGGTACGCGCCGGCGCCCGCTCCACCGCCGAATCCTGGTACGTCGTGGCCGAGGGGTGCGCTGCCGCGCTGCGCCTCGGCACCCCGAAGATCCGCCGCTGCTCCGGCCCCGTGCCGGGGAGGGACGGGTACTCGTCGTACAGGCCCAGCAGGTGCAGCATCTCGTGCAGCAGCACGTCCTGCACGAGCTTCTCCGTGGCGGCCGGGTCGTCGCCGGCCAGCAGGCTGACCGGCCAGTTGCCCGAGTCGGCGTTCGCGGAGCCCGGCAGCGATTTCGGCACGGCGATGACGTGGTGGGCCCAGTCCTCGGCGGTGAACACCACCTGCACGTGGAGCTGGTCACCGCCGGGCAGGTTCAACCGCTCGTTCAGCCGGCGGACCGCCTGCTCCGCGTGCCGCTGCAACTTCGTCACATCCGACCAGGACACCCCGCTCTGCGGCTTCAGGTGCAGGCGCAGCCGCAGGACGCGCACCGGAGTCGACGACAGGAGGGCACCGTCCGGGTCGTGCTGCTCGACCAGGACGCGGGCCGCGTCGTAGCGCACCGTGGAGCCGGACCAGCTCAGCATGCCGTCCCCGCGAATCGGGTCGGTGACGTCCCTGACCTCGGTGTCGACCGTACGGAACGATTCGCGGGGCAGCGCCGAGACGACCGTGTCCAGCCCGGCCGCCGGCGAGCCGGCCCGCCACCAGCCGTCCTCCCCGACCAGGGCGCTGCTCGTGTTCCAGGCGCTCAGCAGGTCCGGAACCGGGCCGGCCGGATCGTAGATCGCCGGTGGCAGCCCGGGCGGCACGAACTTGATCACCACGGGCGAGGGCTGCGGCGCCGAGCCCGGCGCTGTCGTGCCCTGCGGTGCCGCGCGCATGCCGGTGGCCACGACCCGCTCCACGATCCGGGTGACGGACTCGGTCGTCGGCGGCGGGTGGCCCGCCCGTCCGGCCGCCGCCGCGGCGGCGATCTCGTCGGCGTCCGGCGGCGGATCATCGGCGTCCCGTGCGTCGTGGAGCCGGTTGACCGCCGCCATCGCGGCTCGATCGGCGGCGTCGTTCGTGAGCGCCTGCCGGACCGCGTCGTGCAGCTCCACGACGAAGGCCTGCCGGACCTCGTCGCGCGCGGCGCGGGCCGCGTCCTCGTTGCCGAGGCTCTCGTCGTACTGCCCCAACAGCTCGATGCGGGGTGGCCGGGCCGCGCTCCGGTCGGCCGTCACGGCGAGCGGCGCGACCTCGGCCGCGATCTCCCGCGCGACCGCGCGGACGCTCTCCGCCCCGCCCGGTGGCGGCCACGGCAGGTCCAGTTGCCGGGCGCGGACGAGGCTCTCCCGCTGGCCGGTGAGCGTGCGCGGCTTCGGAGGCGCCACCGCTTCCCTGCGGTACGCGAGCTTGACCCAGTCCGACTGCTTCGACCAGGTCGCCGGCGGCTGGAGGGTGAACGAGACCCGGGCCTGCGGCACCGTGGCGTGGCCGTTGCGCTGCGCCCAGCGAACGAGGCGCAGGTTCGCCTCCCGGTTGAGCACGGCGGTGAGCCACTCCCCGAGCGTTTCGAGCGTGGCGGGATCGCCGTGGGCGGCGATGGTCAGGTCGAAGGCGAGCCGCTCGTCGGCCTTCGGCCCGCCGGGCCAGAGCCGGTTCAGCGCGGCGTCGCTCGTGGCGACCTCGGCCCGGGCCCGGATCCAGTCCACCGTCTTCTGCGTGGGCGCCCCGTCCGACGGCAGGTCCGCCGACGGGTCGTCCGGCGGCAGCTCGTCCAGCTTGTCGCGGAGCGCCTCGCCGAAGAGGGGCGCGGTCGCGTCGGTCGGCTCGACGATGCGCGCGAGTCCGGCCGTACGCAGGGTGTTGACGGAGGAGGCCGGCCGGGACCCGAACGGCCGGAGCTGCCGGGTCAGGGGCGGAGGCGGTGCGGCCAGCTCCGTGAGCACGTCACCGTCCGGTGGGGACTGTGCCGGCGCGCCGGGGAGCGGGTGCGGCAGCGACCCCAGCGTCTCCCGCTCCCGGGCCTGCCGGTCACGGTCGCCGCCGGGCGTCGGCGCCACCTGCGAGCGGGCCGGCGATTCGGCCGGCCGGCCGGCCTGCGGTGTGCCGGCCGGTGGTGGTTCGTAGGCCGGCGGGTCGACGTAGCCGGGTGGGGCCGGCGTCGGGGGGTTCTGCCGGCCGGCGCCAGCGGTCTCCAACCGTAGGTTCCCGTTGGCGTACGCGCGGACCCGCGGCCGGTCGGCCACGATCGCGGCCAGGTCGACCAGCTGGTAGCTGCGCCGCTGACCGTTGGCGAACTCGACCGACACGTCCCGCACGTAGCGGCCGGGCACCGCGATCCGGGTCTGGACGTACCGCTCGTCGGGGTACAGGACGGCCAGCTCCTGGTGGCGCAGCCAGCCCTCGGCCGTCCGCGCGCCGGCCTGCCCCAGGGTCGCCGGCAGGGGCAGCCAGCGGGGCTGGTCGGTCACCGGCACCGGGGCGGTGTCGAAGGCCCGGCGGGCCGCGGTCAACACCTCGGCCGCCACCGGCGTCTCCGCCTGGGCGAGCGCGTGGACCGCCGCCTCGCCCGAGTACGCCCGGCCGCCCGGTCGCCGGCCACCGGTCAGGTCGGTGAGCAGCGTGGCCAGGCTCGACCGGCGGATCTGGGCGACGCCGCGCTGCTCACGGTTGGTCCAGACCGCGTTGCCGCCCTGCCGGGCGGCCCAGTGCTGGTCGGTCTCGCGCCCCTCGACCCTGCGCTGCTCGCGACGCTGGGAGACCACGATGGCGTGCTGCTCCAGCGCCTGGTGGAACGGGGTCTCCGGCCAGGCGATGTCACCCGGTGGATAGGGCAGCACCACGATCGGCCGGTCCTGACCGTCGCCGGTCGGCGGCAGCATCGACTGCACGTACTGCTCGGCGGTGATCCATTCACCGTCGGCCGTCGACCGCAGCAGCGTCCCGGGTGGGTGACCGTCGACCGTCTGGTCGTTGAGCAGCCCGGTCTCGACGCGGACGCGGCCGAGCGAGTCCGGCGGGATGCTGTCGAGCAGCAGAGCCCGGACGGCGGCGTGCGCCTCCGTCGCCACCAGCTGGCCGTCGGCGTGCTCGTTCACCCAGAGGTCCAGCTCGTGCCGGACCGGCTGACCCTCCGCGTCCGGCACGGTCAGGAACTTGGGCGCCAGGACCACCAGGTGCTGCTCCGGGTCGCGGCCGGAACGGGGCAGGGTGACCGTTCCGCCGTGCAGCCCGTCGGGCAGCTGCACCTCGACGGTCCGCTCGCCCGGCCCCGGCACCGGCCGCAGCACGCCCAGCCGCAGCCAGTCGCGGACCCGCTGGAGCCGCTCGGCGGGGTGCTCCGCGTCGCCGATCGGCACGCGTACCCGGGACCCGAACGGCCCACGGTCGGGTGCGGCGAGCGGGAGGGTGGCCGAGTAGGTCGGCAGCACCGGGTACTCGCCGTCGTCCAACCCCTGCTCTGCGGCGAGCCGGGCGGCCAGCGACGCGTCGGTGTAGCCGTACCGGTTGGGCTCGCCCCGCAGCCGGGCACGGACCTCGGCGTGCAGGTCGATAGGTGGTGGTGTGGTCGACCGGGCCATGGTCAGCGCCGTGGGCAGGTCCTCGTAGAGCGACCCGTGCAGGATCCACCGTGGCCCGGACCGCCACCCGACCCAGTCCCAGACCGACGGCGCGGCGGGCGCCGACACCAGGACCGCGGCCGGAACGGGCTCGCCCCGGCGACGTCGGTCGTCGATCACCGCCTGGAGGTCGCGCGCCGCCGTCGCCGACCGGTTCAGGTCGGCGTCGTGCAGGTAGAGCAGCAGCACCTGGTCCGTGCTGCTGGGGATCAGGTCGTCGAGCAGCTCGGAGACCTCGACCAGGCCCGTCTGACCGGTCGTCGCGAAATGCGGCGGGTCCATGTCGAGGGAGGGCAGCACGGCCGCCACCACGGTCGCGCCCGGCGGGGCGGTGAGGCGTGCTGCTGCCGCCTCCAGGTCGGCCGCGGTGACCGCGCCCTCCGGCGGTGGCGGGAGCAGCCGTACGCCGCCGGCCAGCTCCCGGGTCCAGCTGGGCTTCGGGTGCAGCGGTTCGGTGGTCAGGGCGCTCTGCGGCGGGCCAGGGAAGTCGTCCAAAGTGGCCGTGGACGGCGGATCCTCGGCGGTCGAGCCGGTGCTCGCGGGCTGGAACTGACCCAGTTCACCGTTCTCGTCGAGGACCAGCTGCACCGTGCCGCCGAACACCGCCGGAAGCGGCTCCCGGCCCGACAACCGGTCGTCGAGGCGGAAGGCGGTGAAGGTGTTCCCCTGCCGTGGCTGCGTCTCGACCTGTACGAACCGGTCTTCGTCGAGCCGTTCGACCAGCACGACGTGCATCAGGTCGTTCGGGATCGACACCCAGACCGCCGTCACCCCGCCCGGGCGCAGCTCCGCCAGCCGCTCCAGGTCCGAGTCGCGGAACCGGCCACCGAGCTGGCCGGCGATCGTGTCGACGTCCCGCTGCCCCGACTGGTCGTCCCGCTCGCGGTTGCGGGCGCCCAACGCGGTGAGCAGGCCCCGTACCCGGGGCGCGCAGTCGGCGCTGGTGCCGTCCCACTCCGGCAGGGCGGTCACCGCCGTCCGCACCGCCTGCGACACCTCGGCGGAGGGGTCGGCGGCGACCTCCGGCCCGTCCGGGGTCATGCCGGGGTAGCGGCGCGTAGGCGGGTCGACCAGTCCGTGGGCGGCGCCGCGGGGACTGTCCGCGCCCGGCGACGCCGGCAGGACGGCGCCGGCCCGGTCGGCGGCGGTGTGCAGGGTGGACCGGAGGTCGGCCGCGTGACGTTGCGCCTGAAGCAGGTGGTGCGCGACCTCGGGGGCGGGCGTACGCAGGTCGCTCAGCCGGTCCAGGAGCACGGTGAGCTGGTCGGCCGCCATGCCGACGCGGTCGCGCCGGCGCGCCGACGTCGCCGCGAGGTTCCCGTCCGCCGCGGTGTGCACGCCGACCAGGACGGTCGCGGTCTCCTCCGGCGACAGCAGCGGCGGCCTGTCGTCGGAGGCGCCCAGTCCGAGCAGCGCCTCGATGTTGCGCACTGCGGCGAAGAGGCCGTCGAGCCGGCCCTCCGAGGTCGCCTCGTCCCACCACCGCGTCGCGTCCTGCACCGCCTCCAGGTGCTGCCGCCGATCGCGGGACTCCCCGAGGCTCAGCGCGCTCAGGTCGGTCACCAACTGATCGGCGAAGTCCCGCCGGGCGAACCCGTCCGGCGACGGCGTCGTACCGGAGTCCGGCGCTGCGAGCCAGCGCGGCGACCGCGGTGAGCGCGGCAGCAGCGGCGACGCCGGCGAGGGCGGCGCGAGTCCCGCCGGGCGGCCGGACCGGCGCGGCGTGTCCGGGGTGATCGGCGGGCTGTCGAGGAAGCGCGGCCGGCGCGGGGTGGTGGCCGAGCCGAGTGCGGTCAGCGGCGTGTTGCCGGTCCGCCGCGGCGCGACCGTCACGGGTCGGGACAGCTCCGCCAGGCGCCAGCTGCCGGGCGGATCCTGACCGGGCTCCTCGACCAGGCCCAACCGTTGCCGGACGACCGGCGGCAGGTCGAGCACGTCGACGTCGACGGGCCCGTCGGCCTGCTCCGGTGGCACCAGGGTCCGGTCGGTGACCGTACGGACCCGATCGGCCAGCTCGGGGGTCTCGAGGATGTACTCGACCACCGCCTCCCAGGCGGCGGCCGGGTCGGGCAGACCGTTCACCACCGGCGCCACACCCGTCAGGTGCAGGTCGCCCTCCCGGTTGTGCAGACCGCGGACGAGTGTGGCGGTGACCCGGGCCAGCACCTCCGGCACCTCGTCCGGCAGGTACGCCCGCTGCGGATCGAACGGGCGCCGGGACATCCAGCTGTTCGCCGCGCCCATTCGGAGCTGACGCAGGTGCGGCAGGTCCGGGAAGGGCCTGCGGTGGCCGACGTCCTGACTCAACCGTGCCAGGTTGTCCGGGCCGGTACGGCTCATCACCGAGTGCCGGCGGGGTCGCAGCGCCGGTTGGCGCACCCACGTCTCCGCCGCGTCGCGCCGTTCGTCGTCCGGGACCGGCAGCAGCGTGCGTTGGGTCTTGCCGTAGTTCTCCTCCAGACGCTCCAGGTAGCGCCGGAAGAAGGGGTGGCCGCGGGAGGAGAAGAGCGACGAGTTGCCCACGAGCTGGCGATCCGGCTGGGCGTGTACGGCGTACCCGTCCTCCTGGAAGAGGGTCATCACCTCGTCCAGCCAGGCCGGGGTGCTCGTCCCGTCGTCGAAGTGGAGCACCGCCCGCGACAGCGAGTTGTCGCCGTCGGTCGGCCATCCTCCGAAGAGGACCGGCAGCAGCACCTTGACGATGTCGGCCGCCGCCGCGTAGCCGCGACCGTGCTGCTTGTTCAGCTCGGCCAGCAGGAAACGCTGGATCGGCAGGCCGAGTTCGGCGTGGAAGACCTCGTGCACGTTGATGAGGCGGATGTTGTGCCGTTGCGCCCACACCAGCATGTCCCGGACGGCGTCGAGGCGATCGTTCTCCGTCTCCTCGACGCTGCGGAACTCCGGCATCCGGGCGGCCGCGAGGAACTCGGCCCGGGTGACGTCGGTGAAGAGGTTGGTCCGGAACCCCGCCCGGCCGGTCCGGCGGGCGAAGGCCTCGATGTTGCGCCGGAAGTCGTCGGTCGCGGCGGTGCCGGTCAGCGGGCCGCCGAACCAGATGGCGTGCCCCATCAGGGGCAGCTCGATGACGTCCGGCAGCCTGCGTAGCTCCTCGGGCAGCCGCGAGGTGTTCGGGGCCCACCGCCGCCGGTCCGGGGTGCCCTCCTGCGGGTTCGGCGCCCGTACGTCCTGCCAGACCGTCTCGGGGTAGGCGGGCAGGTCCTCGGGCCGGACCTGGTAGCCCGCCACCCGGTCGGGCTGCGTCATGTCGAGGAAGTCGAAGAACGCGTAGAGCTGGTCGGTGTACAGCTGGTCGTAGGAGAAGCCGTCGGCCAGGAAGTCCGGCATCGGCGCGGGTTCCAGCAGGCCCAGCAGGTCCGGTCCGAGCACCCGGTCGGTGGGGTGCGGCGGGGGCGGCGGCTGTTCCCAGGCGTACAGCTCGTTCAGCAGGGCTGCCGCCGGCCCGTCCACCGGCGGCAGCAGGCTCCCGGCGCGTACCGGGACCGGCGGCACGACCAGCGGCGGCAGGGTCGGGCGCAGCGACCCGGACGTGCCGCGCCGCGTGCCCGGTCCGGAGCCGGAACTGCCGGGGACCGGACCGGACGGCGTGCGGCCGTCACCACCGGTGTCGTGGCGCTGCGCGTCGTCGCGGTTCTCGCCGTTGCCGAGGGTGCCGGCCGTGCCGCTCAACTCGGCCGGGTCGACCGTCGCCGCGCCCTCCGGCCGGGCGACGTCCCCGCTCAGCGGGAGGAACAACAGCTCACCGACGTACGCGGGCATCCGGGCCAACCCGCCGTGCTGCCCGTCGAGGAAGACCACACCGGTCTCGTCCCGCAGCACGTTGAACGCGTGCGACGTGCCGCCCAGACCGGCGGCCGTCACCGGATCCCGGACGAGCAGCACCCCCCGCGTCCCGGGCGGCGCGGCCGCCATCGCCGCCCGGACCGCCCCGACCTCCGTCCGGTACACCGGCGGCGCGGCGTCGTCCGGCAACCCCAACCGCTGCCGCTGGTAGTTCAGCAGGTGCTCCTCCGGCTGGGCGAGCTCCGGCGGCGCCTGCCAGCTGGAGTTCCGGCCCTCGGCCGCGTTCATGTCCGAGACGATCACGGTGAGCACGCAGTTCGTGTCCGACCTGCTCGGGTTGACCAGCGCCAGCCAGGGGTACGCGGCCCGCGCCGCCGCGTCGTCGGCGAACCGGGACGGGATCACCCGGGCCGGTCCACCGCCGGGACCTCTACCACCGCCCGTTGCGGGCCCCGCACCGCGACCGGCCCGACCCGCGTCCGGGTCCACCACGCTCTCCGGGGCGTTGTCGGGGTCGCCGAGGTCGATGAGGGCCGGCTCCGGGGCGATCTCGTCGATCCGTCGCACGAGATCGCCGACGAGCACGTCCAGCTCCGGAATTCCGGTCCGCAGGTCGGGATCGGTCGTCGCGGCCGACCGCAGGGTCTGGGCGAGGACGTCCAGCTGTTGCCGGACCGCCGGCAGCTGCTCCCGCCACGCCGGGTCCAGCGGCTCGGCGGTGAGCCGGTCGAGGCTCGCGCTGAGCACGTCGTGCGGCCCGTCGACGGCGCGCCGGTGCGCGAAGGGCAGCCGGAACGGGTTGTTCACCGCCTTGAGCAGCGTACGCAGGTCGTTCGCGAGCTCGGTCGGTTGCTCCCGGTCGGTTCGGCCGACCTCCGGCGTCGACGTCGAGCTGTCCCGGGCCGCCTCGGGGCGCGGCGGTAGGGGCGGGCGGTGGGACGCCGGGTCGGGGGAGTCGGACGCCTCCAGCACCAGGTCCGACAGGTCCACCACCAGCCCCGACCCGTCGAAGTCCGGGATCGCGTCCGGGTCGTCCGGCGCGGGCGGAGCGAACTCGGCCGGGTCGTTCTCCCCGGTGAGCGCGGCGTCATCCGGCTCCGCCGCCGTGAGCTGGTCGGACTGCACGAAGTGGCTCCAGCCGTCTGCCGGACGCTCGACGAAGGTGATCGGAAGCCGGGAGGGTACGACGAACCGCAGCTCCGCGTCGGAGTCCCCGACCACCCAGCTGTACGAGTCGACGATGGCGACCTCGTAGCCGGGCGGGACCTCGTCGAACTCGGTGCTCTCGGCTCGCAGCAGGAAGCGCTCGCCGTCGACGATCCGCGCGGCCGCCGTGGCGGGCAGCATGACGAAGTTGCGGCCCCAGACCCACTCCCCGGGCCGGCTCAGGACGGCGTCGGTCGCGTCGCGTTCGTAGCGCAGGTTCTGCGCCATCCGTGCGTTGGTATCGGCGGAGTGCTCGTCGGGCATCCGGTCGAGCAACGCCGAGTGCAGTGCCCCGTCCGACCAGGTGTCGACGGGCGCGGCGACGACCTCGACGGTCTCGTCGCTTCTGCGCACGGAGGTGAGCGGGGCGACCGTGCTGCTCTCCTGGATGTACGCCAGCTCCCAGAGGTAGCGGGCCGCGATGATGTCCGGCCCGCCGGCCCGGCTGACGTCCTGCATCAACGCCGACGGCAGGTCGGGTCGGCGGGGGCTGCGCCAGGTCGGCGGATCGCGGTACGCGTTCCGGAAGACCGAGGCGGTGCTGTGCACGCCCTCCGCGGCCCCGGCCGCCAGGTACTCGTCCGGCAGGCCCAGCAGGTGCATCACTTCGTGCAGGACGGAGTCCCGGATGCGCTGCGTGTCTTCCTGCGGGTCGGGCGGGGCCACCTCCGGGTCCGCTTCGGCAGGTCGTAGGACGGTCACCGGCCAGATGCCGGAGGTCATCGAGCCGGTCTTCGGCACCTGGATCACGTGGTGTGCGGCGTCCGCCGTGTCGGTGAACTCCACGACCAGGTGGAACTGGTCGCCGTCGGGGAACCGGAAGCGGCCGTTGATCTCCTGGGCGATCGCGGCGCGGGCATGCGCCATGAACGACTCGACGTCCGCGTCGGCGACGCCCTCCGCCGGAAGGAGATGGATCCGGGTACGGAAGATCCGGACGGGCTGTGACGTCGCCGGTCCACCCGACGGCCCGGTCTCTTCGACGGCGACGCGGGCCACGTCGTACCGGACGTCGGCGCGGTAGTAGTCGAGCAGCTCCGGGTTGCCACGGGATTCACCCGCTTCCGCCGACTCGGCGCTGACCAGCCGGAACGCTGACTCCGGCAGCTCCGCCAGGATCTGGTCGACGTCGGGGACGGCGGAGTCGGCGCGCCACCAACCGGGACCGGCGGTCGATGCCGGGCTCAGCCGCCAACTGCTCAGGTAGTCCATCCGCGGACGCTGCTGGTCGTCCACCGGCGGTGGAGCCGGGGGGAGGGTGTACTCGACATCCACCGGCTGCGGGTGCCGCTGACCCGGCTCCGCACCGGCGACCGGGCGGGCGCCGTAGCTGTACCCGATCCTGGAGACGACCTCGCTGACCTGCGCTGCCGTGGCCTGCTCGCCGGTCAGCTCGGCGATCCGCCGGTTCACCTCGGCCTCCAGGCTCCGCTGGAACCGCTGGTACACGGTGAGAGCGTCACCCACCCCGTCGTCGGGGTGCCCGTCGAGCTCGTCGTACCGCCCGACCAGGCGCACCTGCGGCGCGGGTAGCTGCGGGGCCGCCCCGATCGGCTCCACGGACCCGGCGAACCGGTGTCGTCCCACCGCCGCGGCCGCGACCTCCACGGCCAACGCGTCGATCGCCGCGCCGGCCTCCTCGGCGGGCTGCCCGGTGGACGGGTCTCGCCGCACCTCGATCGTCCGGCCGCCGCCGATGAGCGCCCGCTGACCGCGGGACGTCCGGGGTTTGGCGGTCGCCGGCACCTGCTCGACGGCGCGGAGGCGGACGCGGTCCACGGCGGGGGCTCCGTTCGTGGCCGCGGCTTCCCGCACCACGGAGAAGCGCACCCGCGTACGCGGGATGGCCGGCGCGTCGCTCTGACGTTGGCTCCATCGGGTGAGGCCGAGGGTGAGCTGCAGGTTCACCTGGCTCGTCAGCCACGCGACGAGGTCCGCCTCCCGCGCCTCACGCGCGGTGCGGTCGGCCGTGGTCTCGCCGGTGGGGACGGGCTGGAGGCCGAGCTCGACCTCGACGGTGAGCGGCCGTGGATTCGTGGCCGGCCCGGTGCCGAGCAGCGCGGCCATGGCGCTGTCCGTCGTGGCGGCCCGGGCCTGGTCCCTGATCCAGCGGATGGTCCTGGTGGCCACGGCGGCGCCGCGATCCGGTGCCGGATCCTCCCCGTGCGCGCTGCGCGCCTCCCGGACGTGCTGTGCCAGCTCGCTGCCGGAGAGCACCGATCCGTCCGGCCCCGCGACGATGTCGAGGAGACCGGCCTCGTGCAGCTCCACCGGATCGGTCCAGAGGATCGGGCCGCTCGGCGCCGCCTCCGCGTCCGGCGCGGCGGCCCCGGCGTCCGTGGCGGGCCCGCTCGCCGCCTGCGGGTCGGGCGCGGCGGTGCTGGCGTCCGTGGTGGACCCGCTCGCCGCCTGCGGGTCGGGCGCGGCGGTGCTGGCGTCCGTGGCGGGCCCGCTCGCCGCCTGCGGGTCCGGCGCGGCGGTGCTGGCGTCCGTGGTGGACCCGCTCGCCGCCTGCGGGTCCGGCGCGGCGGTGCTGGCGTCCGTGGTGGACCCGCTCGCCGCCTGCGGGTCCGGCGCGGCGGTGCTGGCGTCCGTGGTGGACCCGCTCGCCGTCGGGGGCGGCGGTGGGCTGGGCTGTGCCGGGGCCGGGTGCGGCAGTGGGGGGCGCCGATCGCCGGGAGCGGACGCCGGCGTCGACCCGTCCGTCGCGGGCGGCGTCGGGGAGAGGCTCGGGTGCACGGTGACGGCCGAGCGCTGCTCCGGGGGCGGTGACAGCGGATGCGGCAGGGGCCCCAGGAACGCCCGGCTCCGGGCTGCCCGGTCCTGATCGCGCCGACGCGCGCCCTCGGCGTCCTCCGGAAGGATCGTGCCCGGGGTGACCGAGTCGCTGTCGGACTCGGGTGACGTGCCGCTCTCCGGGGCGGACGTGCCGGGCTCCGGCGGAACGACGGTCTCCGGCGTGGAGGCGGTGGTGTCGGCGACGGTGCCGGGCGCGGGTGGCGGGAGGGTGCCGGGTGCGGGCGCGTCGGACTCCGACGGCGCGACGTCGGCCGGCGTCGGCGTGGCCGGCCCGGGCGGTACGACGTCCGTGGCCGGAGCCGGCGGCCCCGGCGGTACGAGGTCCGTGGCCGGGGCCGGCGGTGGCTCCTGCGCCGGGCGGCGGGTGAACTCCTCCGGCACGAGCCGACGGTTCTCGATCGTCCCGCCCGACGGGTCGATGAGCAGGACCCTGGCGTTTCGCGGATCCCGCTCGACGGGAATCCGACCGTCGGAGGCGCCGTCGGGATCGGGGGTCAGCCACGCGTCGCCGGTCTCGTGCGGGTCCGTCCAGAGGATCCGGCCGTCCGCGGTGTGGTAGACGGCGAGACCGCGCTCGTTGCCGTCGCCGTCGGTGTCGAGGACGAGCGCGGTGCTGCCCGGCCCCGACCTGCGTACCGCCTCGGAGACCGCGTCCCAGGACGGGGTGTGGCTCCAGTGCTCGACGGTGGAGAAGTCGTCGGGCTCGGGCCGCTCCCCGGTGACCAGGTGTTCGGCGTCGGGCAGCGGCCGTACCCCCGCCGGGTACAGCTGTCCGGCGAGAGCGCCGAGCACGGTCAGCTCGTCCGCGTCCGGCCCGGCCTGCTCGACGGCCCGGTCCGTGGCCTGGAGCAGACGCGCGGCGGTGAGCATGCGCCCGTTCACGACGAGGCCGTCACGGCGCGGGTCGTCCGGACCCAGCAGGGCCTCGGGCGAGCGTTGACTCTGCCCGTACAGGCCCTCGGGCGACGGCACGGTGACCGTCCGGCCGTCCGCCAGGTGCACCACCAGCGTCAGCCCGTACTGGTAGAAGGTGTGCGGGGCCTTGTACTCGGTGTTGCGCTCGGCGATCTCGGCCAGCTCGGCGGTGAACTTCTCCCCGGAGTGGCTGCCCGCCTTGCCGCCGAGCCGGGCCCCGGCGGATCTGGTCTTCCCGCCCGGCACGGCCGCCGCGTCGACAGTCACTCCCGCGTCCCAGCCGCGCGAGGAGCCGCTCTCCACGACGGGCTTGGTCTCCTCCTGGGTGTACCGGCGCGCCTTCTCGGTGGGGTTCACCGGCATGCCGTTCTCGTCGAGCAGCTGCGCGACGTCGGTCAGGACGATGCCGAGCCGGACGTCGGTGCCGGGCACCCGGTACCGGTGGTCGAGCAGCTGCTGGATCCGCGGGCGCAGGTTCGTCTCCGCGATGAACTGCCCCGGGTCGACGAGGACGTCCCCGAGGGCGAACCCGGTGAGCCCCAGCAGATGGCGGAAGACGAGCTGACCGAGCAGGTTGGTCGGCGCCACCTTGGCGGAGAGCTGCGTCTGCGAGCCGCCCGGCTCCAGCGCCCGGATCAGGTCCCGGCCGAGCTGCTCGGTGATCGGCAGGGCGATCGGGATGAAGGTGGGATCGGTCGAGACGAGGTCGTTGAGCCCCACGTCGCGCGGCGGTGACTCACTCCACGTCTGCGTGCTGATCGGCTCGTCGTCCGCGAGCAGCGGCTCCCATCGCTGCGAGTTGTTGTCGGCCGGCCCGGTCAGGAACGCGGGGAGCAGCCGGCGCACCGATCCCGCCTGCGGCCGCGGATCGACCATCTCCCAGGCGTTGCGCTGCGGGTCGATGAGCGCCCGGAGCGTCGGGAAACCGGTCGTCAGGGGCATCAGCAGCGACCGGACCGCGTTCCCGACCACCTGCAGCTGCAACGGCATCTGATGCGTGTAACGCATCTCCACGGTGAAGTGGACCTGGTTGGTCAGCTCGTGCGACCCGGAGGTGCCGTACCGGAAGATGTCCTTGGTGGCGTGCTCCTCGCCGTGCTCCCGCGACGAGGACCAGTCGTAGTCGACCCGTCCCGTGCCGCCACCGACGCCCGCGGCCCCGGCCCCGCGTCCGCGACCCACGAAGCCGACCTTGGCCGACCAGCCCGACGACTCGCTCTCCTCCGTGGAGTCGAACCCCTGACCGCGCAGGGTCAGGTTCACCTCCGGTCGCGGCCGGTCGGAGGTGACGGTCCCGAGGGACGCGCTGACCCGGACGAAGAGGTAACCCGTGCCCAGCAGCGTGCCGGGCACCACGAACCACTCCTGCACGCCGCTGCCGAACAGCTCGAACGCCTCGACCTCCAGCGCGTCCAGCGAGAACGTCTTGGTCAGCGCCTTGCGCAGCATCGGCGGTGGCCCGCTGTCCGCCGGCGGCAGGACACCCCGCTCGGTCAGCGTGTCGAGGATCAGCTGCAGGGGCGGATCGTCGGTCTGCAGCCGTTCGACATGGCTCGCGGCCCGGCCGAGCTGGGGGTCCAGCTCCCGCCGCGGGGCCGGCGAATCGGCGAGGGGGACGGTACCGGGCAGCCCGAGTTCGTGCGCCATCCGGTTCGGCACCTGGAACTCCATGCCGTTGTGGACGTCGACCGTCGCCCAGCGCTGCACCACCGCCGGGTCCGAGCCACGCCAACCCTTGACCGTCACCGTGAACCGGACCAGCTCGGGTCGGTAGCTGTGCACCGGCCCCTTGTAGGTGGCGCGGGTGACGTCGATGCTGCCGGATCCGCTGGATGCGGAGCGACCGGACTCCGTGGCGGCGTGTGCGGAGACGTAGCCACCGCCGATGTTCGACGCCGCCGAGTCGTCGGCCGTCCGACGGCCGCCCGAGTAGTACGCGCCACCGCCGGCGCCGATCGAGACCGCCTGCTCGGTCTCCTCCGCGACGTCGAACTGGGACGCCGCCTGGGCGTACTGCTCGATCTCCACCGCCTCGCTGGTCCCGAGGTGGGGCACGTCGTGCACCGAGGCGGTGATCTCGGCCTCCACGGTCATGCCGTCGCGGGTGCCGAGCGGGATGGTCCAGCGCTGCTCCGAACTGGTGAGGGCCGGCAGGTTGGCGCTCAGTTTGGTGGGCACCGCGAGTTCGGCGTCCCACAGCTCCACGGGCCACTTCGACGGGTCGAGGTGCCAGTCGGCGGCGAGGCCGTGCGCCTGCCCGTAGAGGCGGGCCACCGTGGCCGGAAGCTCGTGCAGCTCCCCGAACCGGGGGTACACCCCGGTGACGCCCTCGCGCTCGAACGGCACCGCGCCGGGCAGCGGCGGCGGTGGGCGGTTCCCGTGCGTCTGGACCGTGACCCCGACCGCGGCGATCTCGGCGGCGGTCGGGGTCGTGGCCGGCAGGTGTTCGACCGGTACGACCACGTGCTGCTGCACGTCCGGGCCGTCGATCAGCCACCTCGTGGGGGCCCCGTCGTCCGGCCAGACGGTGACCTCGTACACCAGGTTGTAGTCGTGCTGGACGACGTCCTTCGTGGTCTCCGTACGCCGGTAGCTCTTCAGCGTCCGCGAGTGGCCGCGCTCGGTGCTGCGCTCGTACGACCCGTCGACGTGCAGACCCGCCAGTTGTCCCCGGACGCTCTTGTCGTATCCGAAGGAGGCGTTGGCCGAGAGACCGCCGTGCAGCCGCTGCTTGTTGGTGACGCCGGCGCTCACCTTCGCCGTCGACATGGCCCGGTTGTTGACCGGCATCGGGTACGTGCTGCTGCCGATCCACTCCCGGGGGTGCGCGGTCACCAGCACCTTGTACCGTTCGCCGTCGATGTCGAAGGTGGTGAAGATGCCCGCCCGCACCCGCGCCGGGTCGGCCTCCAACGCCGGCAGCCCGTAGCGGATGGAGGCGAGCCGTCGCACCTCGCCCCACGAGTCCGTGCCCGGGGTGAGGTCGTCCATTCCGAGCCGGTTGCGCAGCTCGCGAACCCGGCCGACGGTGTCGCGCAGCGCGGTGAGCACCTGCGGCATGACCCGCTCGCCGCCGGGCAGGTGGTTGGTGGTGCCCGGACCGTCGCCCTGCCGCGCCGCCATGAGCAGCGGCTCCCGGTCGGCCGCCTGGTCCGGCCGGAACGGCGCGCGGACCTGTGGCGCGTTGCGCCGGGGCGCGCCGAGCCGGTTCGTGGCCTCCTCGGCGGTGACCGGTGCCGTCGGCGTCACGGTCGGCACGACGGCCCCGTACCAGTGCGGTTGCGCCGGGGCCGGTGGCAGGGGCTTACCGTGGTGCTGCCGCTCGAACGCCTCGGCGTCGGTCGTCGGGACGCCGAACTCGGCCATCACCCGGGCGTCGAACCACGGGATCCGGTGGGTGCTCGAGTCCACCTTGACGTTCACCGACACGTCGGCGGCGTACCGGGCGTGCTCGGCCGAGCGGACGAGGATCGTGTGGTTCATCGCGCCGCCGCCGACGTCCTGCGAGACCGACTTGCCCCACTCCATCCCGACGTTCGGCCCGAGCCCGCCCCGGTCGTTTCCGGCGGCGGTCGCGGTCAAGCCGCTCGGTACGACCCGGGGCGCGAAGCCGAAGGAGTAGGAGCCGGAGCGGGTCTCGGAATCCCCCTGCGCGGCGCCCAGGTCGTCGCGGACCGACACGCCGTCGGTCTCGCCCAGGCGTTGCAGCCGGCGTACGACGAGTTCGACGGTCACGTAGCCCCGGAACTCCTTGCCGGTGCCGATCGGCGCCGTCAGTTGCTCGGACATGTCCCCGCCGTTGAGCAGCCACCGGCTGCGTCCGCGCGCGGTCCGTTCGTTGAGCAACTGCTGGGTGACGTGCTGCGAGACCGTCGCCACGGTCTGCGCGGGCAGGTCGTGGTCGCGGAGCTGCCGGTGCAGCGCCGCGACGGCCGGGGTGTAGTCGATCGCGGTCAGCACGTCGTGGGCCGTGGCCGGCCCCGGCTTCGCCGCCTGGTCCGGGTCGACCGTGGCGCCGGTACGCGGCCGCTGGTCCCGCCCGACGTACTGCTCGGGGAACTTCACCACCAGCAGGCCGTCGTCGGGGTCGAGTTCCCGGGTGTCGCCCCAGCGCCGACCGTCGACGAACACGTCGACCGCCAGCCCGCTGGCGTAGCTGGGCCCGCCGTTGAAGAAGAGCTTCCGCCCCGAGATCACCCGATCCGACGAGCTGACCGAGTGCGAGTTGGCGTACTCGGCCTCCAGCGGCAGCCCGATCGGCATGAGCTGGAACTTGCGGGGGAGCTTGAGGATCAGGTCCGGGCCGGTGCTCAGCTCGCCCGGCTTCTTCTGGTCCCGGGCCGAGCTGGACGCGGTCGAGTTGAAGGCGACCTCGAACTTGTTCCCCTGCGCCGGGCGGGCCGGCACGGGCTTCGCCGCGTGCAGGCGCGGCTTGATCCAGACCAACCGGCCGTCGATGACCTCCGTCCAGCCCTCGCGCAGCAGCTTGTCCCACCGGTCGGTGTTCGCGTCGGCGGAGGCCAGGTCGACCAGTGCCGCGGCGCTGACCGGGGACTCGTCCGGCCGGTTCGCCGCGGGCGGGGTGTGGCCGTCGATGCCGAGGAGCGCGGTCAGCCGCGCCCGTACGCCGTTGCGCAGGCTCTCCGACTCGGTGACGGTGGCGTTCGGCGCGCCGTCCGGCAGCGCGGCCACGATCTGCGCGGCGACCCGCCCCGGGTCCGCGTACCCGGCCGACTGGATGCTCATCGCGCCCGTCGCGCCGTGCTCGATGTACCAGGGCGGCTGCGGTACGTCCTCCGGCGGGTTCACCGGCTCCGCGGGCGACTCGGGGGTCGACCCGGGGGTCGACCCGGGGGTCGATCCGGGCTCGGCCGGTGGATCGGTGACGTTCGTCGGTGTGTCGACGACCGACTCGGGGGTCGACCCGGGCTCGGCGGGTGGATCGGTGACGTTCGTCGGTGTGTCGACGACCGATGCGGGGTCGGCGGGTGGATCGACGACGTCAGTCGGCGTCTCGGCTGTCGATGCGGGTCCCGCCGGTGGTTCGGTCGTCACCGCGGGTGTGGCCGGCGGTGCCGACGACGGCTCGGCGGCCAGGTTCTGCGGGCCGCCGTCCACGGCCCGGCGGGCGCGCTCCGTCAGCTCGTCGACGGCTTCCGGGTCGAGGCCCGCACGCGCGAGCGGGTTCACCGGCTCGACCGGCAGATCGACGGCGAAGCGCACCCCCGGTCGCAGGCCGGGCGGGAGCGGCGGGACGTGCTCGCCCTCGACGGCGGCGAGCGGCCCGGTCGTTTCCGGGCCCCGCCCGGGCGCGGCCGGCGCCGGGGTCACCGACGCCGGCGGCGGGACCGGGGTCGTCGGCTCGCTCACCGGCCCGTCCGTCGGCGGCACCGCGGGGGCCGTCGTGGAGGTGGCGGCCGGCTCGACGAAGGACGCGGGTCCGGCCGGCGGCGGCGTGCCGGGCGTCGGAGTCACCGCCGTGAGCTCGGCCGCCATCGATGTCACGGTCGGCGGCACGGCCACCGTGTCCGGCACGGCGGAGGTGAGGACCGGTGCAACCGTCACCGGCGCTGGGGTCAGGTTCTCCTCGCTCTCCCGGGGCTGGTCGGCGGAGTACGTCGAGGCCTCGCTCACCGACGTCTCCGGCGTGGGCGGGGCCGCCGGTGGGGTGGGGGAGCGCCGCCCCCGCCGGAACAGGGCACCGTAGCGGTGGTCGGTCGGCGCGTCGACGATCGCCCGCGCGACGGACTCGGACTCGGGCCCGGTCGGGAGCACCACCGGGGCCGGCTTTCCGGCGTCGGGTCCGTGGGCCGGTGGCTGCTCGGTGAGCGGGATCTCGCGCCCCGTCGGGTCGAGGACGAGCACCCGCGCGGCGATGGCGGAGCCCAGGTCGTCACGGGTGACGAGCCGGCTCCCCTTCGGCTGCTGCGGCTCCAACCACTGCAACGGTTCGGAGAGGTCGGTGGTGTGGTAGAGCGCGAAGGCGTGGCCGATGCCGCTGGGCTGCTGCCACAGGACGAGCGCCATGCTGCCCGGCCCGGCCTGCTCGACGGCCCGCTCGACGTCCGTCCAGGACGAGATCGGGCGCCACGTCGCGCCGCCGCCGAGCCGGTCCGCCACGTGCCCGGTGCCGACCTTCAGGTCGTCGGTGCTCCGGCCTGCTCGGGCGATCGGCGCCCGCTGCGTGAAGACCGACTGCTGGATGGCGATGAGTTGGTCGACACAGAGCTCCGGATCCGGCTGCCCGTCCGGGTTCCCGGACTGCGGGCGTACCCGGTCGGCGACCTCGTCGACCAGCTGCTCGACGCCGTCGCGGTCGAGCCGTACGGCCGGCTGGTCCCCGAACTGCGGCACCTGCGACGGGACACGCCGCGGCCCGTCGCTCTCGGATCCGGGTGGGGTGTCCCGGCGCGTGCTTTCCGCTCGCCGCCCGCCGGTCTCGTCGAGACTCGTAGCCGGCGTCGGGCTCGCGGGCCCGCCCGGCGCGGGCGCCGGCGCGTCGCCGGAGTCTCGGTACGGGTTGTTCGACCCGAGCCCGTCGGTGGGCGCGGGGGCCGGCGTCTCGACGGAGTCTCGGTACGGGTTGTTCGACCCGAGCCCATCGGTGGAGGCGGGCGCCGGAACCTCGGCGGCGACCCGGAAGGGGTTGTTCGCTCCGGTCTGATCGGTGGCCGTGGGGGTGGGCACCCCTGCGGAGGTTCGGAACGGGTCGTCCACCCTGCTCGGACCGTTGCCGGCGCCGGAGCCGTTCGGTGGGCCGCCGGTGCCGTTGTCCCGGATCGGCGTGGGCTGCGACGTCGTCCCGGTCGACGCGGCGGGGCCGTTGGCGGCCGTGCCGCTGCCGGTGCCGGTCGACCCGCTGCCGGTCGTGGTGGTGCCGCTCGTGGTGGTGCCGGGTCCGGTCGTGGTGGTGCCCGTCGTGCCGGGTCCGGTGGTGCTGGTGGCGCCGGGTCCGGTGGCTCCGGTAGTGCCGGGCCCACCGGCGGGCGACGGGGCGGCCGGTCCGGCGGCGGGTGTTCCGCTCCACGTGCCACCCGCGGCCGGCGGGCCGCTGTCGACCGAGGTGCCGTCGCCCTGACCGGTCGTGTCGGCCGTGCCGGAGGTGTCGGACACGCCGCTCGTGTCGGTGGTGTCGATCGTGTCGAAGGGGCCGAACTCCACGGGCACCACGGTTATCGGTGGCGGTATGTAGAGGCCCTCCTCGTCCGGGGTGGTCGAGCTCCCGGAGTCGGAGTTCGTCGAGCCGTCGGAGACGTCCCTGGTGGGGGAGTTCGGCCCGTTCGCGTCGGTCGGGCCGTCGCCGGGGTGCTGCTGGTCCACGCTCGGCGGGTCGGCGTACGGCGGGGGCGTGACCCGCGTCGGCCCGTCGTCGCTGTCGTCGCCGCCGGGCCGCGCGCCACCCTCCGCGCCACCCGTACCGGTGCCGGAGGTGTTCCCACCGTTCGAAGCTGCGCCGTTCGAGCCCGCGCCGTTCGAAGCTGCGCCGTTCGAGCCCGCGCCGTTCGAGCCCGCGCCGTTCGAAGCTGCGCCGTTCGAGCCCGCGCCGTTCGAGCCCGCCCCGCCGGTGGAACCGCCGCCACCGGATGCGCCCCCGGTGCCACCCGCCGATCCGGGTGTGGTCGAGGGTGGCGCCGTCGCCTCGTCGTAGGACGGTGGCGGGTCGACCGGTATCGGCGGGCCGCCGACGGGCGGTCCGTCGCCCGAGGAGCCCGCGCCGATGCCGCCACCGGGACCGTGGGTCTCCATCCGGAGGTGGGTTCCCGCTATCGTGCCGAGTCCGCTCAGCAGGCCGGAGAGGGCGCCGGAGACGAAGGTGGCCGGTGTGCTGCTCCACTCCCAGCCCTCGCCCGTCATCGCGCCGTAGGTGCCCTCGCCGACGACCTCGGTCGCGCCCTCGTGCAGCGTCTCCCCGGCGAGCGACTGGTGCCCGGCCGCCGGGTCGTGCTTGCGGTACGGCGGCGGCGCGTCGGGGTCCTTCTTCGTGTACGGGGGCGGGGCGTCGGGGTCGTTCTTCGAGCCGGAGTACGTCGGTGCGTTGTCGGACTCCTTGACCACGGTCTCGATGACGGGCTGCTTGACCGGGGGCGGGAGTGGGCCGTCGTCCTTGATCGGAGCCGGGGTGGGCAGGTCGTCCGCCGCGCCCTTTCCCGGCGGCGGGATCGGCACGTTGCCCTTGCCGAAGAGCTTGTTGAAGATCGCGCCACCGCCGGCGCCCAGGACCATGCCGACCACGCCGATCCAGGCGCCGATCTCGGCGGCCTTCCCGGTCTGGTCCCAGTTCCAGCCCTTCTGGTTGCCCTCCGAGATCATGATGCTCTGCGCGATGATGTCCATGAGGACCTGGAGGCCGACGCCCATCGCCTGGCTCATCGCCACCGCGTAGATGAGCTTGGCCAGCCATCGGGCGATCATCAGCTTCTCGACCAGCAGGCGCATGGCGAGCTTCTCGAGGACGCCGGGCACGAGCCAGGCGATCGCGAGCGCGATGGCGACCTCGATCATCAGCTGGATGACCGAGAGGAAGATCATCAGCTTGGCGTACTCGACCTGGTTCGCGGTCTTGTCCAGCTCGTCGCCCATCCGCCGGACGTACCGTGACGCGACGCCCAGGAAGCCGTCCTCGGAGAGGAAGCCCTCCATCGACTCGACGAAGGCCTGCTCGGACTTGCCCATCACGCCGTCGCGGATGTTGTTCACCCCGGTGATGAGCAGCGGCACGACGCGTTCGATGCCGTCGGCGGTGTCGCCGAACGCCTCCGCGATCGCGCGCACCTTGTCGGGGTTGGTGGCCGGGAACTCCTCGCCCGAGAGCCACTTGAGGAAGGCGGCGGCCTCGTCCGACATCTCGATGTCCACGGCCGTCACACCTCCTCGTCATTGAGGGAGGGGCCACACCGCCACTGTGCGGTGTGGCCCCGGAAACTCACTCCGGGCCGACGCTGGCCCGTAACTCAGTGCCGACCGCCACCGTCGCCCTTCGGCGTCGCGAGGTCGATGTTGGTCTCCTCCACGCGGGACAGTAGCGAACGCAGCGAGTCCACCTTCGAGCCGTCTCCCCGGGAGAGCCGGACGAGGCCGTCGATGATCGACGTGACCAGCTCGATCTGGGTCTTGAGCCCGTCCTGGATCTGCTTGTCCACCTTGGCGCGGACCCCGCCGGGCGGGTTGTTCAGCTCGACCACGGAGGCGAAGTTCTTGTTCACCGCGGTCATCTCGCGCTGCGCCGGGGCGAGCTTGCCGCTACGCAGCAGATCGGTGTCGGCTCCGACGCTAGCCACGGTTCACCCCCGGCTCCCCGCCGGCCGGCGACTTCGCCTCGCCGAACGACTCGTTGATCGACTGCATCGCCTCGTCGAACATCTGGTCGGCGGTCTTCGAGCCGCGCAACAGACCGGCCAGCGGCAGTCCGGGCGGCAGGATCGACTCGAACAGCTTCATCGCCTTCTCCCGAGCCTCCTCCCGCGCCGTCTTCTGCGTCTCCACCAGGAGACTGGCCAGCTCCGCGGGCGCCATCGTGCGGTAGGCGTTCGTCGGGAACTTGACCTCGACCAGGTCACCCCGGCCGTCCACGGTGACGCTGACGGCCCGGTTCTTGGCCGTCACCGTCGTCTGCGCCCCCGACATCTGCTGTTCGACACCGCTGATCGCGGCCTTCTTCTCCTCGAACTCGGCGTACGCCTGCTCGATCCGGTCGTACAGCGGACTGGTCATCTCGTTCTCCTCTCAGTTGGCGCGACGGACCTGCTGGCCACTGCCCCGACCGGGGCCGTACGGGGAGCCGGGCGTCTGCGGCGCGGCCGGCGACCAAGGGGTGCGCTGCCCGCTCGATGGCTCGGGGAGCTCGTCGCGGCCGATCACCGCGGGGGCCACGTCCGGGTCGGTGCCCCAGACCTCTTCCTCCTCGGCCAACCAGGTGGTGCGTTCGCGCTCCTTCTCCTGCTGGTTGCCCGCCCCCATGCCGCCCATCGGCGGCATCATGGGCGGGTAACCGCCGGCCGGTCCGAACGCGCCGGGCGCGCCGTTCAGGCCCGGCTGGTTGACGCCGGGGACCAGGTTGAGACCGTTCAGCCCGGCGCCGGCCGGTGCCGGACCCAGCGAACCGACCATCATCCCGTTGGGGTTGTTGGAGCCCGACCCGGCGCCGCCGTTGCCGAGACCGGCACCACCGAAGTCGTCGAAGGCGTGCCCGCCCGAGGCCCCGCCGAAGAAGTCGTTACCCCCGAGGCCGCCGGTGCCCGAGCCGCCGAGGCCGGGGAAGTTCCCGCCGTCGCCCGAGCCGCCGAGGCCCGGGAAGTTGCCGCCCGCGCCGGGGCCGTCGGAGCCGCCGAGGCCCGGGAAGTTGCCGCCCGCGCCGGGGCCGTCGGAGCCGCCGAGGCCGGGGAAGTTCCCGCCGGCACCGGGACCGTCCGAGCCGCCGAGGCCGGGGACGGTGATGCCGGACCCGGAGCCCGAGCCGCCCGATCCACCGAGGCCGGGGAAGTTCCCGCCGGCACCGGGACCACCGAGATCCGGGAGATCGTCGATGGAGGACGGCCCCTCGTCGAAGTCGCCACCGGTGGTCGGCCCGTTCTGCGACGGCGGTTTGTCGTCGTTGCCCCGCGGACCGTTCAGGCCGCCGAATCCGGGCAGGCCACCGAGACCGAGGTTGCCGCCGAAGCCGGCGCCGCCACCCGCGCCCGATCCCGACCCGGTCAAACCCTCCAGCCCGGTACCGCCGCCGCCACCGTTGCCGTTGCCGAAGAGCCCGTTGGTGTCGAGGCCGCCTCCGCCGCCGCCTCCGCCGCCGCCGAAGAGGCTGTTCGCGTCGAAGCCGCCACCACCGCCGCCTCCGCCGCCGCCGAAGAGGCT
The DNA here is from genome assembly GCF_003626635.1 of Micromonospora musae. Classification (GTDB taxonomy): domain Bacteria; phylum Actinomycetota; class Actinomycetes; order Mycobacteriales; family Micromonosporaceae; genus Micromonospora; species Micromonospora musae. Next base: position 465,974 of record NZ_RAZT01000004.1, read on the forward strand.
GTTCGCGTCGAAGCCGCCACCGCCTCCGCTTCCGCCGCCACCCTTGTTCAGGATGTCGTCGAGGTTGATGCCGCCGCCGCCGCCCCCTCCGCCGCCACCGCCCTTGTTGAGGATGTCGTCGATGTCGAGCCCGCCGCCTCCTCCGCCACCCTTGTTGAGGATGTCGTCGAGGTTGATCCCGCCGTCGTCGCCTCCGCCGTTGAGGTCGTCCTTCGACGGCGGCGGGGGCGTGTACGTCCGGGGGTCGACCAGGTTCCGGTAGGTCGTCTCGAAGCTGTCGTGCAGGTTGCGGTACTGCGTCGTCATCGCGTCGTTCAGCACCTTCGCCGCCTCGGCGAAGAACGCCTTCATGTTGTTGTTCAGGCTTTCGAGTGCCTTGTCCGCGTGGATGAAGTCGTACGTCTTCGGCCCGTTGCCGATGTCGATCGTGATGGGCCAGGTCGTGAGGTCCTTCCAGACCACGAGCAAACCGTTGTCCCAGGCGCGGCCGTTCCAGTCGTCGGTGTCGTTGCCCAGTTGGTCGACCGCCCGCTCGAGGTCGCGCATCGCGGCCTCGGCCATCGCCCTCGGGCTCCGCCCCGGGTGCTTGTCGAAGGCCTCCCACGCCTTCCCTATCTCCGTGAGGAAGGTCTGCACCGCGTCGCCGTTGCGGTGCAGCATCGCCACCCAGTCGTCGGCGGTCTTGAGGTCCTCCCGGAGCAGCACCATCTCGTCCCGGAGGTTCGTGAGCGACTCACGAAGCCCCTCCGCCGCCGCGCCCTTGAACCCGTCGCCGAGGTTGTCGACCTCGGTCTTGAGCTGCTGGGACGCCGTGTCGAGCCACATCGCGAGGTTGTAGAAGCTCTCCGCCGACTCGTGCAGGGTCGCCGGGTCGAGCGGCGGTGGCAGCGGCGGACGGGACAGCGCGTCGTCGGAGCTCTTGTAGAACTGGTTCCAGTAGTCGTCGGGCGCGTAGTCGCCCGACTTCTCGTACCAGTTCACCTTCCCCTTGATGATGTAGAACGCGGCGTGGGACTTGCCGATGTACCCGTCGCCCTCGTAGTACCACGCCTGCGCCGTCCGGCGGTAGAGGGTGAACTCGTTGTTCGCCGGCGTACCCATCGGGTCGTCCCACGGCTTCGCCTTCGAGTTCACGTAGAAGCCGGAGTTCGAGAGGCTGATCCAGGTCGGCTCGGTGAACTGCCGAGAGTCCATCTCGGACGCGCCGAGCACCTCCCGCATGCCCTGTTCCCAGGCCGGCAGGCTGTTCGGCAACGGATTTGGCTGAGTCATCGGGACCTTCGTTCACCGCGGAGCAGACGGTCGTGAGGGGGTCGGGGTCGCGGACCGGTCAGGGGGTCTTGTTGCCGTTACCGGTCGGGCCGTTGTTGCCGAGACCGGTCGACGACGCGTACGAGGTGTTGGCGTTCTCGATGTCGTCACTCGAGGCGATGATGCGCTCAAGATTCTGGCCGTAGCTCGACAGCTTCTGGTCGTACGCGGCGAGCCGCTGGTCGACCTGGCCGCCCACGGTCCTGATCCGCTCCCGCAGGTCCTTGCCGGCGGTGAAGTTGTCCGTGCCGGTGCGGACCACGAGGCTGTTGAGGTGCCCGCCGTGCGGGTGGGCCATGTCGTTGGGGTTCGCTCCGGCCCGGACCGTGGTGACCTGGTTCCTGATCCCCTTCAGCTTCTGGACCACGCCGCGCAGGTACGCCTCGTCGATCTTGATTTCTTTCGGCACCGCTGGATCCCTTCCCTTGATCTCTCGCTCTGGACAGGTCCCGGCCGGGCGGCGCGGGTGCTTCCGGGCCGCCCGACCGGCTCAGCCTGTGCCGGGGTGAGCCCCGGGTCAGGCGACGAAGAGAGTCGCGCCCTGCTGGTCACCGGCGTGGTAGTTGTCGCCGATCTTGCGCAGCTCGGCGACGGCCTTCGCCGTGCCGCTCTCCACCATCCGCATGCCGTCTTCCCACTTCTTCTGGACGGCGTCGTAGTTGTCGATCGTCTGACCGGCGTTCTCGCTCAGGAAGACCTGAACCTGGGACTTCAGCTCGTCGAGGGACTGCCGCAGCCGCTGCGCGACGCTCTCCAGCTGGCTCGCCGCGGCGTCGACGTCGGAGAGGTCGACGGTGTAAGTGGCCATTGCTCGTTTCCTTCCTGCCTGACGTGTCGTACGGAAAAGATCAGTTGGTCCAGCTCGCCTTGGGGGTGAAGGTCTCCGTCTGCAGCGAGATGCTGGCCGCCGCCGCGATGTTGTCGTCCTCGGTGGAGTCCGTGATCGCCGCGAACCGCTGCATGGAGCCGCTGATGTCGCCGAGCCCGGAGCGGATCTGCACGATCCCCTGCGAGATCTCCTGGAGCCCCTGCTGGTAGCGCATGGACGCCTCGCCCAGCCAGCGGGCGCCGAGCTCCGAGGAGCTGCTGATCACCGTCCGCTCCGCCTGCTCCAGCTCGTCCACCATCCGCTGGAAGGCGTAGATGACGCCGGTTCTGGTCTCGTCGTCGGATCGCTGCTGAGTCCAACTAGCCACGGCCCTGCTCCTCTCTCGTCTGCTGTCTCCGGGACGACTCCGTACCGAGCCGTCACCGCACTTCTGCCTTGCTCTCTCCGGTCGCCCGGCGACCGTCGGGTGATCGCGTGCCGGTCGCTCGCCGGCGCTGCTGGAAGGGCGATCACCCCCCGCCCGCGGCGGATTCCAGCAGGGGTCCGGTGGGCAACATCTCCAGGAGCTGTCGGGGCACCGGGCGGGCCGAGGCCGGCGGGAAGCCGAGCTGGTTCGCGACCGTGCTCGAACCCACCGGATACTTGATCCCGGCGTCGGTGACCAGGTAGAAGCCCGACCCGGCGGCCTGGTCGGCCCGGCCCGCCAGCACCAGGCCGCCGACCCCGGGCTGCACCTCGACCGCCTCCGCGCTCGCCGAGGTGCGGGTGACGCCGACCCCGTCGGAGAGGGTCGTCGCGGAGGGGGCCGGCAGGTCGGCGGTCACCTCGACCGCACCGCCCGACATCGAGTGGCGTATGCACCAGGTGCCCTGCTCCGGCGTCTTCGCGAGGCTCGGCGGGGTCGCCGGCAGCGCCGCCACCCAGGCCGGCTGCGGGGCGACCGGCAGCGCGACCAGGGCGGCGGGGCTCAGCTCCCGCGGCTGCACCGGCCGCCCGTCGTACACCTCAGCGGTCGCCGGGTCGGCGGCGACGATGGCGTACGCCATCGGGCTCAGCTCGGCCAGGCCGTTCTGCTGGAGCAGGTAGCGCCGCTCCGCGCCGTCCGGCGTACGGGCCGTGAAGAGCTCACCGACGACGCCGCGCCGACCGTCCACCGTCGGTCCCGGGCTGCCCCGCCCCGGCACCTCCGGCGGCGCGATCTCCGCCCCGACCGGTACGGACTCCAGCCAGCCCGCCTCCACCGGGAGCGCGTTGCGGTCGTAGCCGAGCACCCGGGCCAGCCACGGCTCGGTCAGCCGCAGCCGCCGACCCTGCCAGACCAGGAAGCTCTGGCCGCCCGAGGTGACCAGGATCGCCTGGTCCCGATCGAGGGGCCGGTCCCGGCGCGCGCCGCCGCTCGGCTGCTCGATGCGTACCGTCGTCGCCGTGAAGGTCGTGCCCGCGTCGTCCGGCATGGCCAGCGCGCAGACCGTCCACACCTGACGGTCGACGGCGGTCGTGGTCGGCAGCGCGTCGGGCGCGCCCGCGATACCGAGCGGCTGACCGTGCGCCACGTCCCGCAACGACTTGCCGGAGACCGAGACGACCTTGGGCTCGGCGCCGAAGAGCAGCCGCGCCGACGTGTAGTTGAGGACGGGACGCAGCAGGCCCTCGTCGTAGACGTAGCGGCTGCCGGTCTCCTTCTCCACCACCAGCACGCCCGGCTGCCGCCACTTGGTGGCCCCGCCGGGAAAGAAGAATCCGAAGATCACGAAGCCGACGAAGACCACCGCGGCCACGAGCACCCCGGAGACCGTGCCGACCACCATGCGCCGGTTCGGGTTCTCCAGGCCGTCCGGCTCGGCGGCGATCAGCGCGCCCGTCAGCCGGCCCAGCACGTACGTCTGGGCCTGCACCTGGTCACGGCGGGACTGCACGGCTCAGCCCGCCAACGCCCGGGCGGCCGCGTACGCCCCGAGCACGGCGAGCAGCACCGGCACCATGGCGACGGTCGCGGTGAGCTGGACGACGTCGCCGATCCGCGCCCAGTACGGCATGAGCCGCCGGTCGGGCAGCAACCGCCCCAGCAGGAAGAGCAACGCCCCGGCCAGCGGCAGCAGCGTCACCGGCGCGAGCAGCCGGAACAGCGACGGTGCCCCGGCCAGGCTGATCACGGTCAGCGCGGCGACCCCCACCACCGCCGGCAGGGCGTGCGCGAGTCGGTGCCACGCGCTGGTCATCGTGCGCAGCGCCAGCAGCCGGACCAGGGCGACCAGCCCGAGCAGGGTCCAGGCGGCCCAACCACCGGAGACGGCGACGAGCAGGAGGCACCCGACGACGGCGGCCGCCGCACCGGCGTACAACCCCGTCATGTACCGGTCGGCCACGGCCGTGCGCTCCAACAGCTTCTCGCTCGGCTCCGGGTCGATGTCCTCCTGGAGGTGCTCCGGCTCCGTGGGCAGCGGCGCCAGGCGGATGCGGGCGAGGCGGAAGGCGACCAGCGGGATGCGTACCGTCGCCACCGTGGCGGCCACCGCGACCACCGCGGCCGACTGGCCCGCGTCGAGCCCGACGAACGCGGTCAGCGCCGAGCCGACGGCGGCGAAGAGCGCGCAGCTGACGACGGCGGCGAAGAGCGGCCCGGCCCAGCCGACCAGGACCGCCGCCAACGCCGCCACCACCAGCGCGGAGACCGAGGCGGTGAAGACCTGCGGGCCGGCCACGACCAGCGGGGAGCTGTCCCGGGTCAGATCCGGGGCGACCATCCCGGCCAGCGCGGCGAAGCCGATCGCGGTCACCGCCGACGCGAGTCCGAACGGCCGGTCCGCGCCGGCCCGGGTGAGCCCGAACGCGCCGGCCAGCGCGAGCACCGCGACGGCGGCGGCGCAGAGCGCCCGGGCCAACGGCGGACCGGGCATGGCCAGCGTGACGGCGCCGAGGCCGGCGACGAGGACGAACGCGCCGAGCGCGGTCCACCGGATCATCTCGGGGCGCCACAGCCCCGACCGGGTACGCACGCCGGTGGCGAGGCCGTCGGCCAGGTCGTCGAAGTCGACCGGAGGCAACTGGTCGGCGCGGGGACGCAGGAAGACCGTCTCCCCGTCCTGCAGACCGAGCAGCGCGACTGTGCTCTCCTCGTCCAGGGGCGGGCCGCCCAGCCGTTGCAGCACCCAGCCGCGGTGCGCCAGGCCGGCGTCGGCCAGGTTGTCACCGAGGTGATGAAGCAGTGCCGGAAGAAGGTCCGCGACCAGCACGTTCGCCGGTACGGCCACCTCGATCTGCCGCCCAGGACCGGACACCACGAGGCGGCACATCTCCGCGGGGGCGGTGACGCTCATGCCCACACGACGGTCCGCGAACCCCGCCGGTTCAAACTTTCCCCGCGAACTGGTTGCCGAAGCCGTTGACCCGAACCGGCTCCGGCTCCGTCGTAGAGGTGTCGGGCGGCGACGCACGCGGCCCGACGTGAGCGCAGGAGGCGGGCGACGCCCGTGACGTGGAAGGCTGCCCCTTGAGTACGGTGCTGTTCCGACGCCCCGCACGCCGCAACGGCCCGGAGATGCCGTCCGGTGAGATCAGTCTCCAGGAGCCACCGGCCCTGCCCGAGCCGCAACGCAACGGGCTGCGGCAGGCGTTCCTGATGCTGCCGATGGCGCTGATGTCCGGTGTCATGGTGCTGCTGTTCATCAGCCGCAGCGGCGGCGCGTTCACCTGGATCATCCTGGCGCTGATGGCCGTCGCGCTCGGTGGTCTGGTGGTGGGTCAGATCGCCGTCGGCGGCATGGAACGCAAGTCCCGGCTCGGCGGTGACCGCCGCGACTACCTGCGCTACCTGGCGCAGAACCGCAAACGGGTACGGCAGCACGTGCTGCGGCAGCGGGAGGCGAGCGACTGGCAGCACCCGGAGCCGAACGCCCTCTGGTCGTTGACGATGACGTCCCGGCGCTGGGAGCGACGCCCCACCCACCCGGACTTCCTCGAAATCCGGGTGGGCACCGGCGAGCAGCGCCTGACGGTGCGGATCACGCCGTTGCAGACCAAGCCCATCGAGGACCTGGAGCCGCTGGCGGCCAAGTCGCTGCGGCGGTTCATCCGCGCCTACACCACCCTCGAGGACCAGCCGATCGCGTTGTTCCTGCGCGGTTTCGGGCAGATCCGGATGTCGGGGGAGAAGGAGCAGACCCGGGCCGTCGTCCGGGCGCTGCTGGTGCAGCTGGTCAGTTTCCACGCCCCCGAGGAGGTCCGGCTCGCGCTCTGCGTCGCCGACGACACGGTCGCCGAGTGGGAGTGGACGAAGTGGCTGCCGCACCTGCAGCACCCGACCGAGCAGGACGCCGCCGGCGCGGTGCGGCTGGTCGGCAGCACGGTGGAGGAGGTGGAGCTGCGGCTCGGCGAGACCTTCACGGCCCGGCCACGGTACGAGTCGGGCGCGGCGCCGAGCCGGGAGGAGCCGTACGTCGTCGTGGTCCGCGATGGCGGGCGACTGGGCAACGGCAGCCGGATGGCGACCGCCGGCTACCGCAACGCCGTCCTCATCGACCTCGACGACGCCACCCCGGCCGCCGGCAAGGGGGCGCTCTGCCTGGAGGTCGAGGGCGACGACCTGCTGATGGTCCGGCAGGACCGGGTCGGCAGCGAGGTGCGTACCCGGCTCGCCACCCCCGACCGGCTCGGCGTCGCCCAGGCCGCCGTGGTGGCCCGGACGCTGTCGCCGTACCGTCTCGGGGTGGTCACCGAGACCCCGGCGGACACGTTGAAGACCGACTTCGACCTCGGCGCGATGCTGCAGATCCCCGACCTGCGGCAGCTGGACCTCAGCCGGCTCTGGGCGCCTCGTACGGTGGGGGAGCGGCTGCGGGTGCCGATCGGCATCGACGCCACCGGCCAACCGGTCTCGCTCGACCTCAAGGAGTCCGCGCTCGGCGGCATGGGGCCGCACGGCATGCTCATCGGCGCCACCGGCTCCGGCAAGAGCGAGCTGCTGCGCACCCTGGTGCTCGCGCTGGCCAGCACGCACTCCTCGGAGACGCTGAACTTCGTCCTCGTCGACTTCAAGGGCGGCGCCACGTTCCTCGGTCTCGACCGGCTGCCGCACACCTCCGCGGTGATCACGAACCTGGCCGACGAGGCGGCGCTGGTCGGCCGGATGCAGGACGCGCTGCACGGCGAGATGGTGCGCCGGCAGGAGCTGCTGCGTCAGGCCGGCGGGTTCAGCTCGGTGCTGGAGTACGAACGGGCCCGTACCCAGGGCGCCCCGCTGGACCCGCTGCCCACCCTCTTCGTGGTGGTCGACGAGTTCAGCGAGCTGCTCGCCACCCACCGCGACTTCATCGACCTGTTCGTGATGATCGGGCGGCTCGGCCGGTCGCTCGCCGTGCACCTGCTGCTGGCCAGCCAGCGCGTCGACGACGGGCGGATCGCCCAGCTGGAGTCCCACCTGTCGTACCGGATCGGGTTGCGGACCTTCTCCGCGATGGAGTCGCGCTCGGTCATCGGGGTTCCCGACGCGTACGAGCTGCCGCCGGCCCCCGGCAACGGGTATCTGCGGACCGACGTGTCGACCCTGATCCGGTTCAAGGCGGGTTACGTGTCGGGCCCGTACCGGACCACGAGTGCCCGGGTGCGGCAGGAGATCGTGCAGCAGCAGGTGGTGCCCTACTCGCTGGAGCACGTGCCGTTCCGCGAGCCGGAGCCGGCGCAGGTCGAGGAGGCGGTCGAGGAGCCGGCCGACGGCGACCAGGCCACCGCCGAGCGCAGCGTGCTGAGCGTCGTGGTGGAGCAGCTCATCGACCAGGGGCCGCCGGCGCACCAGGTGTGGCTGCCGCCGCTGGACGCCTCGCCGACGCTGGACCAGCTGCTGCCCACTCTCGCGCCCGACCCCGATCGCGGGCTCACCGCCGTCGACTGGCCGGGCAACGGAATGCTCGTCGCGCCGGTGGGCTTCGTCGACCGGCCGTTCGAACAGGTACGGGACCTGCTCCTCGTCGACCTCTCCGGCGTCGGCGGGCACGTCGGCATCGCCGGCGGACCGCGCAGCGGCAAGAGCACCCTGCTGCGTACGCTGATCAGCAGCGTCGCCCTGACCCACAGCCCACGCGAGGTGCAGTTCTACTGCCTCGACTTCGGCGGCGGCGGGCTCGGCGCGCTGGCCGAGCTGCCGCACGTCGGCAGCGTCGCGGGGCGTCTCGACACCGACCGGGTGAGCCGCACCGTCGCCGAGGTGACCGGCCTCATCGTGGATCGGGAGCGCCGCTTCGCCGAGCTCGGGGTGGACGGCATGGGGACCTACCGGAAGCTCCGCGCGGAGGGCCAGGTCACCGACGACCCGCACGGCGACGTCTTCCTCATCGTCGACGGATGGTTCACGCTGCGCCAGGAGTTCGAGACGCTGGAGAGCGCCGTGCGGCAGATCGCCGCCCAGGGCCTCAACTTCGGCGTCCACCTGGTGCTGACCGCGTCGCGCTGGTCGGAGGTGCATCACGCGATGCGCGACCAGATCGGCACCCGGCTCGAACTGCGTCTCGGTGACCCGGTCGACTCCACCATCGACCTGCGCCTGGCGGCCACCGTGCCGAAGCTGCCCGGTCGTGGCCTCACGCCCGAGAAGCTGCACTTCCTCGGCGCGCTGCCCCGTATCGACGGGTTCGCGGACGCGTCCACCGTGACCGAGGCGGTTCGGGGCCTGACCGCCATGGTGGGGGACTTCTGGGACGGCCCGGCGGCCCCGCCGGTGCGTACGCTGCCCGCGCTGCTCCCCGCCGACACGCTGCCGGTGCCCAACGGTGACGTGCGCGTCGCGATCGGTCTGGACGAGGCCGGGATGCAGCCGGTCTGGCACGACTTCGGCGACGTGCCGCACCTGACGGTGCTCGGCGACACCGAGAGCGGCAAGACGAACATGCTGCGCCACCTCGCCCGGTCGGTGATGGCCCGGTACACGCCCGACGAGGCCCGCATCATGATCGTCGACTATCGCCGGCAGCTCTTCGACTCGGTGCCGCAGGAGTACCGGCTGGGCTACTCCGTCTCCACCGACTCCACCCGGGAGACGGTGGCGGACGCCGTGGCCGGGCTGGGACCGCGCATGCCGGGCGCCGACGTCACCCCGGAGCAGCTGCGCCGCCGGGACTGGTGGACCGGACCGCAGCTCTTCGTCCTGGTCGACGACTACGACCTGCTGGCCGGGCACGACAGCCCGCTGACGCCGCTGCTGCCGTACCTGGCGCAGGGCGCGGACATCGGATTCCACCTGGTGCTGACGCGGGGTGCGGCCAACGTGCTGCGGATGTCGATGGATCCGCTGATGCGCCGGATGCAGGAGACCAACAGCCCGGACGTGGCGCTCTCCTGCCCGCCCACCGAGGGTCCGCTGCTCGGCAACACCAAACCGCGTCACCTGCCGCCGGGGCGGGCGCTGCTCTGCACCCGGCGCGGGGCGCGGTTGATCCAGACGGCGTGGAGCCCGACGGAGGTGGAGCAGCCCGCCTGAGGACGTCGCGGGTGGACGGGGCCGGCGCCGGCGCCGGGGCCGCTCGACAGTGTCGGCTCGGCGCCGCCCCCGCCGGGGTGGTGCCGCGTCGCCCCGGCTGCGGGTGTCACCGCCGCGCCGCGTGCTCCCCGGGTGTCCGGGACCGGTTCACGGGCGCCAGCGGCGGCGGCGGCCCCACTTGACGGTCATCGCCGAGAGGTACGCGAGCCCGGCCAGGCCGACCATGCCGGCCGCCACGGAGCCGGCGATCAGCGTCGTCGGCTCGCCCGGATCGGCCGTCGGCAGCGGCCGCAGGACCTGGGGCTGGGACGGCACCGGCGTTCGGCCCAGCTCCAGCGCGGCGACCGCGTGGTACAGGTCGAGGGTGCCGTACCCGACGCTCGGCGCGGGCCACGAGCCGAGCGGGTGTTCGGCGGTCAGCTCCAGCCGGCGCCGGACGTCGGCCTGGGAGAGCTTCGGGTAGTGGGCACGGATCAGCGCGGCGGCCCCGGCCACGTAGGCGGCGGCCACCGCCGGGCCGGCGACGGCGTAGTGCCCGTCACCGCGCGGTGCGACGCTGACCGCGTCGGAGGCGGGCGCCAGCAGGTCGACGCCGGCCTCCGCCGGGGACTTCTCGGTCGGTACGCCCTTGGCGTCGATCCCGCCGACGGCGAGGACGTCGGGGTGCGCCGCCGGATACCAGGGGGCGGGCTTCTGGGTGGTGCCGGCCGGTCTCGTGTCGTCGGAGACGGAGGCGACGAGCACGACGTCCCGGGTGACCGCCTCGCGGATGGCGGCGCGGAGCTCCGCGTCGGGAGCAGAGGTTCCGACTCCGAGCAGGACGACGTCGGCCTTCGCGGCGGTCGCCGCCCGGATCCCGGCGGCGATCGCCCCCGGGGCCACCTTCCCCTTTCCGTCGACGATGCGGATCGGCAGGATCGTCGCCTCGGGCGCCACCCCGACGAACGCGCTCCCGGTGACGGGCCGGGCCGCCACGATGCCCGCGAGCGCGGTGCCCCGGCCGTAGCAGTCCCGGTCGGCGGCGCCGGAGCCCACCACGTCGGTGCCGCGCCGTACCGCGCCGCGCAGGGCGGTGGCGCCGGCGCTCACCCCGGTGTCGATCACCGCAACCACGACGCCCCTGCCCCGCGTCAGTGGCCACACCGCGGACGGGAGCATCCGGCGTAGAGCCCACGGCGCGGTGTCGGCGACCGTCGGTGACTCGCCCACGCAACCCCCGGTGACCTGCGGCAACGCGGGCGGTTCCGCGGCCGTGGTGGTGCGCTCCGCGGCGGCCGTACCCGCCTGCGCGGGCACCGCCGGCACCGCGCCGACGACTCCGGTGATCAGCAGCGCCGCGGCCACCGCGCGGGCTCGGACCGGCGAGGTCACCAGCGTGCGCCGGCCGGGTCGGTCCCGGACGTACCGGCGGCGGTCGCCATGGTGGTCGCCTCGCCGGTGGCGTCGGCTCCGCTGCTCGCGTCGTCGGCGGTCGGCTCCGGATCCTCGCCGGGCGTGGCCGGGCCGCCGTCGTCGGTGGCCGTGGCGTCGTCGGGCCGTTCCCGCCCGGCCGGCTCGCCGCCGTCGTCCCCGGCCTCGTCGCCGGTGTCGTCCGTGGCCGCTTCGCCGCCCGCGCCGGGACGCCGGGCCAGCAGCGCGATCGCCGCGATTCCCGCCACGGCGAGCAGGGCGATGACGAGGATGCGCAGCGCGCCGGAGCCGCCGGCGTCGTCGGGGGCGGGCGGCGCCTCCTCGGCGAGAGTCGTGACGACGGCCGCGTTGGGGTCGATCATGCCCCAGCCGGTCGCCGGGTCCGCGTCGGGACGTCCGGCCCGGTCGGCCGTGGTCTTGATCCGGTGGGTGACCTGCGCGGCGCTCAGGTTCGGGAACGCGCTCCGGACCAGGGTCGCCGTGCCGGCCACGAAGGCGACCGCGTACTGCGATCCACTGCTGGCGCGTACCCCGGAACCGCCCGCGCCGAGGCTGGCCACGTCGATGCCCGGCGCGATCACATCGGCCCCGGAGGGCTGGTAGTTCGCCGCGGGCTGCCCCTCCGGGCCGACGCCGCCGACGCGCAGCAGGGCCTCCGGTCCGTCGCCCGCGGCCGGTGACGGCGAGGCGGCGGTGCCGGTCGCGGCGGGCGCCACGACCACGACGTCGTGTTCGGACGCCCGGCCGATCGCCTCCGCCACGGCAGGGTCGGCGAGGTCGACGAAGGCGCCGAGCGCCACCACGCGGGCCCCTGCCGAGACCGCGACCTCGATGGCGGTGGCGGCGTCGGCCGGCTTGGACTGCGGCACGTCGCCCACCACCCGCAGCGGCAGGATGGTTGCCTCCGGTGCGACTCCGACGACCGGCGCCGCGGCGGCACCGGCCGGCGGGGTCTCCGCGGGGCGGGCACCGATGATGCTCGCCATCGCGGTGCCCGAGCCGAGGCAGTCGACGTCACCCCGGCCGCTGCCGGAGGGGATGTCCGCGCCGACGGCGACCCGTCCGCTGAGCTCCGGGAGGCCGGCGTCCACACCGGAGTCGACGACCGCGACGAGCACCCCCGCGCCGCGGGTACGGCCCCAGGCCTGGTCCGGGGCCATCCGTTCCTGCGCCCAGCCGGAGCCGGGGCGCGACGGCACGGAGTTGGCGCACTGTGACGAGGCCGGCAGCCGGGTGCCTCCGCCGGGCTTGGCCGGCGGCTTCGGTGGCTGAACCGGCGGCACCGGCGGCGCCTGGTCCGGTCCCGACGACGGCTGGGTGGGCAGCGGTCCGATGCGCACGCCGTCCCCGACCGCATCCCAGGGCAGGATGAGCGTCCAGCCGGCGCGCAGCTGACGGGAGTCCGTCAGGCTCTGACCGTCGGCCTGCCGACGGCCGACGTTCAGCCGGTAGAGCTCCTCGGCCCGGTTCGCGGCACCGAGCAACCGCCCGGCGATCGCCGCCAGGCTCTCCGCGCCGTCGGCGCCCGCCGCCACGGTGTAGTACTTGACGAACGCGCCGTTCTGCGCGTCCGCGTTGGGAGTGGGCGTCGCCGGTGCCGCGACGGACACCAGGGCCGGTCGGAGCGGGTCCGATCTCTGACCGGCACCGCTCAGCTGCGGCAGCGCGGCCACCATCGCCACGCCGCCGAGCAGGATGGGCCAGGCCCGCACCTTCGCCGTCACCGCCGGCCTCCTTCGCCTCGCCGTCTGCTCGTGGGTGATCCGCGGTGGAACGCGCAGTCGCCCTCACCGACGACGCTGCGCCCCGCCCGCCGGTTCAAAACTGCGGTGGGTGATGCCGAGGAAACGCCGCCGACCGGCGCGCCGGAGGTCGGCCGGTGGCCGAACCGGCTCAGCGCGCCGACCCGGTGACCCGTACCGACCAGCGCGATCGCACCACCTCGCCGACCAGCACGGGCAGCATCCGATGGCCGGTACGGGCGGCCAGGCCGCGCGCCGCGGTCAGCTCCGCCCCGCGCAGGCCACCGCTGAAGATCACCGCGGGTCCGGTCGCCGTCGCGCCGATGCCGGCCGCGTCGGCGAAGGTCGCCAGCCGCCGGTACTGCGCCGGAGCGTCCGGGCCGAGCGCGTCGCCCACCACGAAGACCGCCGCGCCCGCCGCGTCGAGCTGCGCGGCGAACGCGAGCGCCTGCCGGCGGGCGACCGGCGTCGCGCCGGTGACGGTGAGGACGTCGGGCGCGGCGGCGAGGTCGACGAAGAGCCGCCGCTCGCCGTCCCGGCCGAGGACGACGGGCATCGTGGCGTCCGGGAGCGGCCCGTCGCCGATCCACGCGCAGGGCGTCTGCGCGCCGCCGTCGCCCGCGGTACCGAGCAGGCGTACGTCGAGACGATCCGGGTCGGCCGTCAACGACTCCAGTTGCACGGCCACCCGACCCGACGTGGTCAGCAGCGGGACCGGGCGGACGACGACCACTGTGGTGGTCGCGACCTCCACCGGCGGGGCCGGGGCGGGCTCGCCGTCGTCGGGATCGACGGTGCCGGTCGGTCCGTCGGCCTCGGGCTCGACGCTCTCGGTCGGCCGGGCCGTCGCGGCCGGATCGCCGGTCGCCGCGGGATCGCCCGGCTCGGTGACTCTCGGCTCGGCGGGTTCGACGGTCTTCGGCTCGCCCGGCTCGGCGATATCCGGCTCGGTGGGTTCGGCGGTCTCCGGGGCGGCGGGCCGGGGTCGTGCGCCGCCACGCACCAGTCGGAGCACGACGGCGAGCAGAACCGCCATCACCACCAGCCCGGCGGCGCCGACCAGGTACGGGGTGGCGCCGGCACCGTCCTTCTCGGCCGCCGACCCGTTCGCCCGCGCCTCGGACGGTGCGGGCAACGGTCCGACGCGCACCGCCGAGCCCTTCGCGTCGGGCGGGAGTTCGAGGATCCAGCCGGGTTGCAGCGCGGTGAGCGGCTCGGTCAACGTGCCGCCGTCCGGCTGCGGGCGGTCCCGGTTGAGGGCGAAGATCTCCCGGTACCGGTTGCCGTCGCCGAGCGTCTGCACCGCGATCTGGTACAGGTACTCGCGTTGGCCGTCCCGGGGCGGGCCGACCACGTAGTAGCGGGTGGTCGAGGGGCTCGCCGGGGTCCCGACCGTCGCCGTGGGCGCGCCGGCCCGTACGGGCGGGCCCGACCGGGCGGCGGCCAGGTCGACCGGGCCGGCCGGCGCGGTCACGGCCGACGGCGGCTGGGCGGCGCCTGGTGGGGTGGCGAGCGCCGCCACGGGGGTGAGGACCGGGGCGAGGCCGAGCAGGAGACCGAGCAGCAACCAGGGGCGTCGGGGTGGTCGCGCGGCCCGGGTCGCAACCGCCGGTGGCCGATCGTCTCCGCGCCGATGAGGTCCGCTCCCGGCCCACCTGCCCATTCCGCACCATCCCTCGCGAACGCTCGCCCCCGCAGGTTCGGCCCAGACCGTACGCGACCCGGTTCCGGGCGGGCGAACCGCGTTGGACGGTGTCCCGGCGCGGCCCGGTGGCACCGGCTCGCCGGTGCGCGGCGGCGTTCGAGGGTCCGTCGGGGACGGTGCGGGAGCTGCCCGACCGTCGATGTCGACCGGTTGGCGGTCGGCCGCGAAAGTCGTCCGGGTGGCGGCGGGGGCGGCCATGATGGCCCGGTGAGACGGCGCGAGGGGGAGTGATCAGCGATGACCGACCGGAACTCCGCGACCGTGCTGCTCACCGGGGCGACCAGCGGGATCGGCGCGGCGGCGGCGCGGCTGCTCGCCGGTTCGGTGCGGCGGCTGATCGTGCACGGTCCGGAGCCGGCCTCGGAGGTGCGGCCGCTGCTCGACGAACTCCGCTCCGCCGGCCGGGCGGAGATCGGGTACGCGTCGGCCGACTTCGACCGCCTCGACGACGTCGTCGCCCTGGCCGAGCACGTCGCGGACACCACCGATCGGGTCGACGTCGTGGTCAACAACGCCGGCCGGCCCGGTGCGCCGCGGCGGCGGCACAGCCACGACGGGTACGAGGCGACGTTGCAGACGAACTACCTCGCGGCGGTCCTGCTCACCGAGCGTCTGTTGCCGCTCGTGCCCGAGGCGGGGCGGGTGGTGCACGTGGCGTCCGCGACGCACCTCTCCGCCACGTTCGAGCTGGACGATCCGCAGCTGCGGCGTGGCTACGAGCCGACCGCCGCGTACGCCCGCTCGAAGCTCGCGCTGGTCGCCCACGCGGCCCGGCAGGCAGCCCACCTCCGGCCGGAGATCGTGAGCGTCCACCCCGGGATCGTGTCCACCGCGCTGCTGCACGCGATGTTCGCCGTCGAGGGCGAGCCGGCGTCCCGGGGTGGCGCGAACGTCGTGGCGGCGGCGCTGCGGCCGGGCCTGCCCAGCGGCGCGTACCTGGACGGGCAGCGGGTCGCCGAGCCGGCCCGGCAGGTGCGGGACGCGACGTTCCGGGAGGAGCTGCACCGGCTCGCGATGACGCTGCTCGGGCCCTGGCTCGACGGTCGCCGCTGACCGGTGGTCGTGGCGGTAGGGCTTCAGCTCCGCGTCCGGCCCGGGCGGGTGGAACCGCGGCTCGGTCACGCCGCCGTCAGGAAGGCGGTGAGTGGTTCGACCAGCCGGGCCGGCGCTCGGTTGATGCCGTCGTGGCCGGCGCGCGGGACCGGCAACACCCGCATCCGGGGCAGGACGGGTGCCAGGGACGCGGCGAGCCTCGGATAGTGCGGCGGCCCGGCCTGCCCGTAGGCGAAGAGCACGTCGGCGGTGATGGCGGCGTACTGCTCGGCTGGGCCGTCGTGCGCCGCGATCTCGGCGGTCTCGTAGAGCGTCATGTCGAGCAGCTCGCCCATCTCCCGCCCGACGGGGTGGCGCAGGAGCAGCCGGGTGAGGGCGGTCTGCACGGCGAGGGGCAGTCGGGACGCGAGCGACTGCGGGTTGCCCGCCGCGCCGACGATGGCGAGCGCGCGGGCGGTGTCGCCGGTGCGCAGTGCCGCGCGCGCCGCCGGGATGAAGTCGGCCTTGAAGATGCCGTCGACGGAGACGGCCGGGTCGTAGAGCGCGAGCCGGGCGATCGGCATGGTGAGCGCGGCGCGTAGCGCGATGAAGCCGCCGGAGCTGTGCCCGACGACCGCCCGCGCCCTGGTCTGCGCAAGCACGGCGCCCAGGTCCTCGATCTCCTGCTCGACGGAGTAGGGCTCGCGGCGGGCGGGTGCGTCGGCTCGGCCGCGCCGGTTGTAGAGGTGCACGGTGCAGCGCTCGGCGAGGGCGGCGGCGAGCCTGCGGTAGGGCTCGACGGTCACACCGCCGCCGTGCACGATCACCACGTCCGGGCCGGTGCCGGTCGAGTGGAGCACGATCTTCTCACCGTCCGGTGCGATGACTCGTTCCATGAGCGCCCACCCTTCTCGTAACTGCGAACGACGTTTGCAGTTTACAGTGGTTCGGTGAACGACGCGACCCCCGGAACCGGCCACACCCAGCGGGAGTCGATTTTTCGGCGACCCGTACGCGGAAGCCGGGGCCCGGCCCCCGCACACAGCCGGGACGACATCGTGACCGCGGCGATCGCGATCGCGGACGCCGACGGGCTGGCCGCGGTCTCGATGCGAGCGGTCGCCGCCCGGCTGGAGACCGGCGCGGCCTCGCTCTACCGCTACCTCTCCTCCCGCGACGACCTGCTGGACCTCATGGCCGACCGGGTCGCCGCCGAGCTGCGCCCGTACCCGGAACCGGACGGCGACTGGCTGGACACCCTGGTACGCCTGGCCCGCGCGCAACGGGCGGTGCACGAGCGCCACCCGTGGCTGTTCGAGCTGAGCCAGCGGGCCTCCGCCATCGGTCCGGAGGCGCTCGCCTTCTTCGACGCCTGCCTGCGGGTCATGGCACCGGTGGAGGCGCCCTCCGCCGCCAAGTTCGAGGCGATCGGCATGATGAACGGCGTGGCGATCCTCTTCGCCCGTAAACGCGCCGCCGGCGAGTCCCTCACCTTCGTCGGGTTCGACCTCACGCCGTACCCGCATCTGCTCGCCGCGCTCAGCCGACCGGCCGCCACGCCGGCGGCGGCCATGGACCTCTTCGAGCGCGCGCTCCGCAGCCTGCTGCGCGGGCTCCTCACCGCCTAGCGCAGCGGCCCAGCGCGACGGCGGCACCGCCGCACGACGACGGCATTGGTGAGGATGGTGCCCCGCGCCCCGGCTCACCCGGCCGGACAATCGATTGCGATCATGCTCCGCGACGTTCCGCCCCCGATGAACGGAGCCGCATCGTTGAACACACCTCCGATCCGCCGACGCGACGCGCTGCTCGCCGCGGTGCTCGCCCTCGCGCTGGGCGTCGGCACGCCGGCGTCCGCCGCACCGGCCGGTAGTGGCGCCCCCGTGCCGCCGGCCGAACCACCCACCCGGGTCCCCACCGGCGCTCCACACACGATCACCCTGATCAACGGCGACCGGGTCACGGTCACCCCCACCGCGGGCGGGGTCGCCACCGACGTGCGCGGGCCGGCCGGTCAGCCGGTCGGCGCCCAGGTCGTCACCTACGGAGACGACACCTACGTCTATCCCGACTCGGTCACCCGGTACGTCGCGTCCGGGCTGCTGGACCAGCGGCTCTTCAACGTCACCGAGCTGATCGAGGACGGCTACGACGACGCGCACCGCCCCCGGCTGCCGCTCATCCTCAGCTACACCGACGCCGCCGCCCGGGCCAAGACCGCGCCGACCGGCGCGACCCGCCTCCGCGACCTGCCGAGCGTGCAGGGCGCCGCCGTCGAGGCGGACCGCAGCCAGGCGGCCCGCTTCTGGAGCACCCTCACCGGCACCACCGCCGGGGCCCCGGCCGCGAAGCAGTCCCACACCGAACCGGTGCGGTTCACCGGCGGCGTGACGAAGGTGTGGCTCGACGGCAAGGTGCGCGCCGCGCTGGCCGACACCACGGCGCAGATCGGCGCGCCGCAGGTCTGGGCCGGCGGCAACACCGGTGCCGGCGTACCGGTCGCCGTCCTCGACACCGGCGTCGACGCCGAGCACCCGGACCTGGTCGGCCAGGTCACCGAGGCGCGCAGCTTCGTGCCGGGCCGGGAGGTGACCGACCGCAACGGCCACGGGACGCACGTCGCCTCGACCATCGCCGGCACCGGCGCCGCCTCCGCCGGCGCGGAACGGGGGGTCGCCCCCGGCGTGCGACTGCACGTCGGCAAGGTCCTCGACGACACCGGCGAGGGGCAGGACTCCTGGATCCTCGGCGGCATGGAGTGGGCCGCCCGGGAGGCGAAGGCGCGGGTCATCAGCATGAGCCTCGGCGGTGACCCGAGCGACGGCACCGACCTGCTCAGCCGGGCGGTCAACCAGCTCAGCGCCGAGACCGGCGCCCTCTTCACCGTCGCCGCCGGCAACTCCGGCCCGGACATGCAAACCGTCGGTGCGCCGGGCAGCGCGGACGCGGCCCTCACCGTGGGCGCGGTGGACACCCTCGACCGGCTCGCCGTCTTCTCCAGCCGGGGGCCGCGCCGCGGAGACAACGCGCTGAAGCCCGACATCACCGCCCCCGGCGTGGACGTGCTCGCCGCGCGCTCGCAGTACGCGCCCGAGGGCGAGGGGCCATACCTGACGATGAGCGGCACCTCGATGGCGACCCCGCACGTGGCCGGCGCGGCCGCGCTGCTCGCCGCGACCCATCCGCAGTGGAGCGGGCGGCAGCTCAAGGACGCCCTCATGAGCACGAGCAAGGTGACCCGGCAGTACGACGCCTACCGGGGCGGTACGGGGCGGGTCGACGTCGCCGCCGCCGTCTCGGCGACCGTCTTCGCCACCGGCGTCGACTTCGCCGCGCTGCGCTGGCCGTACGAGCCCGGGCAGCGGACCGACCAGAAGGTGACCTACACCAACGGCGGCGACACCCCGGTCACCCTCGACCTGAGCGTCGAGGCGCCCACCGCCCCGCCGGGGCTCTTCACCCTCGACGCCGATCAGGTCACGGTGCCCGCCCACGGCACCAGCACCGTCACCGTGCACGGCGAGCTGGACCGGATGGCCGACGAGGACGGCTACGCGTACGCCACAGTGGTCGCCGCCGGCCCGGCCGGCGCCCCTCGCCTGCACAGCCTGGTCGGGCTCGACAAGAAGGGGCAGCGCGTCGGGTTGACCGTCACCACGAGGGACCGGGACGGCACCGGGCTCACCGGCCAGCTCCTGCTCAAGGACATCACTCGGGACGTGGTGCCGGAGCTGCACCAGATCGACGAGAGCGGCCGACTCGCCCTGCAGGTACGGCCCGGCACCTACAGCCTGCTCATGCAGGCCGACGTGCCCGGCGTGCACGGTCCGCACTCGGTCGGCCGGGCGATGCTGGTCGCCCCCGAGGTCGTCGTCGGCGACGACGCCCGCACCGTCACGTTGGACGCCCGGACGCTGCGGCAGGTCACCGCCGTCACCCCGCAGCGAACCAGCCTCGCCGGGCTCGGGGTCCACTACTTCCGCTCCTACCCCGACCGCTACCGGCTCTCCGACAACTACCTCCTCGACCCCCGCTACGACAGCCTCTGGGCCACCCCGACCGGCCGCAAGGTCGAGCGGGGCGCCTTCACCCTGGGCTTCCGCTGGTCCCTGATCCAACCGCCGCTGACCGTGGCCGGCAAGGGCGACGACTACGACGACCTGAGGATGCAGAGCGGCTCGGCGATCGGCCCGCAGGGGCGGCACGACCTCGACGCCGTCTTCGTCCCGGGCGGGACGCCGGCCGACGTCGCGCGCGCCGGGGTGCGTGGGAGGGTCGTGGTGGTCCGGCACACCGACACGCCCACCGCGCTGGCGCAGGCCGACGCGGCGGCCGCCGCCGGGGCCCGGCTGATGATCGTCGTCAACGACGGGTACGGGCGGCTGGACGCCTGGGCGGACGTGCCGGACCCGAAGACCCCGTTGCCGGTCGCCTCGCTCGGCCGGGACCAGGGCGAGGCGCTGATCGAGCGGATCCGGCGGGGCCACGGACGGCTCACCGTCGAGGGGCACGCCAGCCCGGAGTACCTCTACGACCTGGTCGACCGGCACGCCGGCGCGGTGCGGGCGGAGCTGACCTACCGCCCGCGCGGCAAGGACCTGGCCCGGGTCGAGGTGTCGTTCCGCCACCCGAACCCGGGCACCGGGGTCTGGCTCCGGTACAACGTCTCACCGGACGAACCCACGACCGCGTTGAGCGCGGTGCCGGTGCCGTTCCCGGCGCAGGGCGGGCGCACCGACTGGCTCTCCGCCGACGCCGGGAACGAATGGCTGGAGATGGTGAACCTCGCCCCGCTCGTGCTCGGCTCCGAGCCGGTCGCCTACCCGGCGGGGCGCCGCACCGAGCAGAGCTGGTTCGCGCCGGTGGCCCGGCCGCGGGCGCCGCAGCGCTCGATGCTCTTCAGCCCGCCGGTGCTGGTCGGCGAGTGGCTGACCGTGCCCGGGCTGCCGAGCTGGGGTGACGCGGAGCCGCACCACCACGGAATGACCTGGGGTGCCGAGGTCGCCCAGACGACCAGTCTCTACCAGGGCGCGGAGCTGATCACCTCGATGCCCGGGGGTGGGGTCGCGGCGGCGGTGGATCCGGCGCGGCCGGTGCGGCTGGTGACCGAGGCGACCCAGGACGCCGTCTCGCCGTACTCGACCCGGACCGTCACCGAGTGGGATCTCAGGTTCCCCGACGTGGACCCGGACTCGGTGCGGCAGCTGCCCCTGATCCAGCTCGACTACGGCGTGGCGACCGACCCGGCCGGGCGCGCCCGCCGCACCGACGAGCTGACCGTCTCGGCCGGTCACCTCGCCGGGGCGTGGCACGCCGGGGCGATCCGGACGGTCGGGGTCGAGCTGTCGTACGACGACGGCCGGAGCTGGCAGCGGGTCACGAAGCTGCGGGCGGAGCACGACGGCTGGCGGCTGCGGCTCGCCGCGCCGAAGTCGGCCCGATTCGCCTCACTCCGGGTGACCGCCCGGGACGCGGTCGGCAACACGGTCACCCAGACCGTCGTACGCGCCTTCGGGCTGCGGTAACGGTGCCGACGCGGGCCGGTCGGGGCGACGACGTCCCCGGCCGGCCCGGTGGTCCTGCTCACCGAGCGTGGGCGGGCGCCGAGCGGCCGAACTATGCTTCGACGGTGTTCGACTCGCGTCACATCCGGACGTTCCACGAGGTGGTCCGGACGCGGTCGTACTCGGCGGCGGCGCAGGCGCTCGGCTACACGCAGCCGGCGATCTCCCAGCAGATGAAGGCCCTGGAGCGGGAGGTCGGCACCCCGCTCTTCACCCGGGTGGGGCGGCGCCTGCGGCTCACCGAGGCGGGGGAGACGCTGGCCCGCCACACCGAGCACATCCTCGGCAGCATGTCGGTCGCCCGGGAGCAGATGGCGGCGATCGCGCGGCTGCGCACCGGCCTGGTACGGGTCTGCGCGTTCCCCAGCGCCAACGCGACCCTGCTGCCGGAGGCGATGGCGTTGCTCGCGGTCGAGCACCCGGGCATCCGGGTGGAGCTGCTCGAGGACGAGCCCCCCGACTCGCTGCGGCGCGTGGTGCAGGGCGAGAGCGACGTCACGCTCGCCTTCACCTATCCCGGCCTGCGGGAGGAGGTGCCGGCGGAGCTGGTGGAGATCCCGCTGCTGGAGGACCAGCTCACCGTCCTGCTGCCGGTGGGGCATCCGATGGCCCGTCGCCGCGCCGTCCAGCTCGGCGACCTCGCCCAGGAGCGGTGGATCGCCGGCTGCCTGCGCTGCCGTACGAACTTCGTGCACGAGTGCGCGCAGCTCGGGTTCACGCCCGACATCGTCTTCACCACCGACGACAACCTCGCCGTCCAGGCGCTCGTCGCGCAGGGGCTCGGCGTCGCGATGATGCCCGGCCTCAGCCTCTCCTTCCTGCGCCGGGACAAGGTCCGGGGGAAGCCGCTGGCACCCGCCTCCCGGCGTCAGGTGTCGGCGTACGTCCTGCGCGAGCACCTGCGCATCCCGGCGACGGCCCGGCTGCTGGAGGCGCTCGCGGCGGTGGCGGGCCGGCGCGCCGACCCGCTCGAGGCGTGATGCATAAGCGTTCCTTGGGTTCGGCCAAGAAACTGTAGTTGGACGTGATGGGTCACGCTCAGTCACCATGGACGTCATGACCACTCCGACCGTCACACCGGTGACCACCACCGCCCGCCTCGCCCGGCTGGTCGAGGAGATCCGGGCCGTGGTCGACCGTGGCCTGCCGCCGGACCTGACCGCGTACCTGGTGGGGGAGCGGCTCGCGCCGCACCTGGGCGCCTCCGACCTGCTCACGCCCGAGCAGTGCGAGGGAGACCCGGAGCGCTACCGGCAGCACGTCCTGCATGCGGAGCGTGACGGCGGCTTCTCAGTCGTCGCCCTCGTCTGGCTTCCCGGTCAGCGGACCTCGATCCACGATCACGTCGCCTGGTGCGTCACGGGGGTGCACCAGGGCGAGGAGCACGAGCGGCGCTACCGGCTCGTCTCGGACGGCCTCGCCGCCCGGCTCGTCGCCACCCAGGACGTGGTGAACCGGCAGGGCGAGGTGTGCGGTTTCGCACCTCCCGGGGACATCCACCGGGTCTGGAACGGCGGCGACGGCACGGCGATCTCGCTGCACATCTACGGTGCCGACATCTCCCGTCTCGGATCCAGTGTCCGGCGGGTGTACGCACAGCCGACCGACGAGAAGTGAACGGGACGCGGGTGCCGGTATGGCACTGACCGGCACGACCGCGCACGCGAGCGAACCGGCGGGTGCGGCGAACGGCGGAACCGGCGCCGACCGGACCGGGGCCGCGAGGGGCTCGGACGGTCGACGGATCCTCCCCGGGCTGGTCGCCGCCGCCGTCGGGGCGGCCGCCGCCTGGGCGGTGCACTGGTTGCTGCCCGCCGTGCCGGTGCTGACCGCCGCCGTCGTGCTCGGCATCGCCGCCGCCCACCTGCCCGCCGTCCGCGATCGGGTGCGCGGTGCGGCCCGGCCGGGGCTGAGCGTCGCCGGCAAGCGGCTCATGCGGGTGGGCATCGTGCTGCTCGGGCTCAAGCTGAGCCTGCAGGACGTACGCGAACTCGGCTGGCCCAGCGTGGTGATGGTGATCGCGGTGGTGACCGCCACCTTCGTCGGCACCTGGTGGCTGGGCCGCAAGATCGGGCTCCCCGGTGACCAGCCGCTGCTGATCGCCGCGGGCTACGCGATCTGCGGGGCCTCGGCGATCGGGGCGGTCAGCGCGGCGACCCGCAGCGACGAGGAGGACGCGGCCGCCTCGGTCGCGCTGGTGACGCTCTGTGGCACGCTCGCCATCGCCGTGCTCCCGCTGCTGCACCAGCCGCTCGGGCTCGACGACGCGCAGTTCGGCCGGTGGGTCGGCGCGAGCGTGCACGACGTCGGTCAGGTCGTCGCCACCGCGCAGACCGCGGGACCCGCCGCTCTGGGCGACGCGGTGCTGGTGAAGCTCATGCGGGTGGCCCTGCTCGCCCCGCTGGTCGCCGTGGTGGTCGTGGGGCTGCGGCGGCGGGCCGGTGGGCCGGAGTCGGCCGACGGGTCAGGCGCGGGACGGCCCTCCCTGGTGCCGCTCTTCGTCGTCGGCTTCCTGGTGATGATCGCGGTACGCAGCACCGGCTGGCTGCCCGAGGGCGTGCTCGACGGCGCGGCCCTCACGCAGGAGATCCTGCTCTCCGCTGCCCTGTTCGGCCTCGGCAGCGCGGTCCACCTGCCCAGCATGGCCCGTACCGGCGGTCGGGCCGCCGCCCTCGGCCTGAGCGCGTGGGCGGTCGTCGCCGGCGTCTCGTACGCGGGCGTACTGCTGACGACCTGACCGAGATCGTCGCGACCGGGAAGTACCGCGAGCGGTGCGCCCGGCCGCGACGACCGTGGGTCTCCGACCTCGGCTCCCGGCCTCGCGTCGGCCTGGATCGGGGGTCAGGTGGGGCGGAGTTCGCGTCCGGGCCGCGCGCGCCGGCGCAGCAGGTACCAGACGGCGGACGCGATGAGCGCCGCCAGCGCCGCTCCCAGGCTGAGCGCGTAGAGCACCCAGTCGGCGCGGTCGGTCTCCATCGCCAGGTTCGTCTCCACCGGCAGTCTGATCCGACCCTCGGCCGTGCGCTCCACCATCCCGCTGCGCAGGACGAGCCGGGCGGCCCAGACCCCGGCCGGCAACGGCTCGGCCACCTCGACCTCGACCTGCCCGCTCTCGCCCGGCGCGATGGTCGTCCCGTTGGTGACCTTGAACGGACCGGCGCGGACCGGGTCCTTGGTGAGGGTGAGGGTCCCGGTCATGTCCAGCGCCCGGTCGCCGGTGTTGACGACCTGGGCGGTGACCACCGGGCTCTTGCCGGGGCCGGGCCCGACCGTCAGACCCTCGATCCGGAAGTCGGTCGGCGGCTCGCCGCCCGGCCCGACGTCGAGGTACATCCGGATGCCCACCCGGTGGACCTGGGTGATATTGCCGCCCTTCTCGGTCGCGCTCGTCGTCTGCGCCCAGATCACGCCGTACCGCTCGCTCTTCGAGGCGGCCCGGGGGACGTCGATCCTGACCTTGACCGCCTCCCGCTCACCGGGATCGAGTTCGAGCCGATGCTTCGCGATGCTCGTCCACTCGGTGAGCTCGTTGCCCTTGCGGCCCTCGTCGGGAGTGAACGCGTTCTCCTCGATGGTCGCCGCCGCCGCATACAGCTCGATCTGCTGACGCTCGCCGGAGGTGTTGTTGACCTCGACCCGGCGGTTGATGGCCTGCCCCGGCGGTACGTGGTCGACGAGGTAGGCCTGGGCCCGAGGGTCGTCGGCCCGTGCGGCCGGGATCTCGAGCAGGCGAATCCCGATGGCGGGCGCGTCCGGGTCCGCCGCGTGCCGCTGCTCCCGCACCGCCGCGGCTGGTGCCGCCGGAACTCCGATCGCCAGGAGGGCGACGGAGGCGAGCAGCACCAGCCGGCCGAGCGGGTCAGAACGCCGAATGCGTCACCGTCCCGGTGTAGGTGCCGGCGACGGTGCCCACCGGGATGTCCACCACCAGGGTCGGGTTCCAGGTGGCGAAGTTGTTGCCGGTGCCGCCGGTGTGGCTGAACGCGGTCCGCGGCACGTTGATGATCACCTGGTCCGGTGAGCTGGGCTGCCCCGGAGTGAAGGTGCCGCTGCCGGCCGTGGCCGTCGCCGGGCCGGACCAGTACCGGACGTTGATGTTCGGGATCGTCTCGCCCGACGTGCCGCCACCGGTGACGAAGTCGGTGCTGATGACGGTGGCGGCCCAGTTCGGGGTGAGCGAGCCCCGCTGGTCCAGCACGGTGACCGGGCCGAGCTGCCCGGAGACGGTGCTGTTCTCGGTGCCCTGGCCGATGTTGGCCGTGGCGGGCACCGTGATCTGGAGGCCGCCCGCAGCGTTGACGGTCAGCGTGACGGTCGTGTCCTCCGCGGCCGCCGGCGCGGCCAGGGCGGCGGACGCGGCGACGCCTACGAAGGCGGCGGAGATGGGTCGCTTCCGCATCGAGGCTCCTTTCCTGCTGTGGTGAGCGGGGCGGTCACTCGGAGATTATGTGGGCCGGTGGGCGATTAGCGAGGATTAGCCCCGAATGTACGAATTGTTCATCGTGTGTCCGGCTGCCGACCGCGCCGATCAAAGGCGCCGTCGCGGCGGGATTGAACCGGAGCGCGTCCCCAACCGTCGACCGTCGTGGGTGACCGGGACGGGGCACCGGCCGACCGCGACGGCGTGGAGAGGAAGCAGGGGTCGATGACGCAGACCGGCGAGGTACGGCAGGAGCAGGCCGCCTTCCATCAGCTGCTGCTGCGGATGGCCGGTCGGCTGCCCGACGAGCTGATCGCGGAGGCCCGGCGCTGGCTCGTCGCGGGCGAACTCGTCGAGATCGCCCAGGCGGTGGTCTTCGCGGCGCTCGCCGCCCGGGTCGCGGTGACCGAGGCCGAGGCCGCGCTGCTCGCCGAGGCTCTCACCGCCGCAGGTGAGGACGTCGAGGCGCTCTCCGACCTGGAGCGCTCCGAAGCGGACCCGCAGCCGCTGTACGGCGTGGCCCCGGTCAGTCCCGAGGTGCTCGCGGAGCACGGCGACGCCGTGCCGTACGCCGTCGACCTGACCCAGCCGTACGACGGGCCGGGCGGAGCGGACGAGGTCGACGCCGCCGCCGTCGCCGCGATGCCGTCGCTCACCGCGGGCGCGTCCCCCCGGGCGCTCTGGCGCACCTGGCGGTTCCCGGCGATGGGCACCCAGTGGCCGCCGCCGCGTCGGGTCTACCTGCTGCAGGCCGACGACGAGGCGGTCCTGCCCGCCCTGGCCGCCGGACTCCAGGACGCGCTGAGCGCCGCCGGGGAGGAGAACCCGCAGGTGGAGGCCTTCGTCGACGCCGACGGACTGCCGGCCTACCAGCGCACCGCCCTCGGCTTCTCCGCGCTGCTCTGGACCGCGGCACCGGGCGAGACGCCCGCCGTGGCACGGGTCTTCGACACCTTCGAACCCGGCGTCGGCCCGGGCTTCGAACCCGACCACCCGGAGCTCGACGAGAGCGAGGCGGAGCGGGTGGCGCGCTACCTCGACGAGGGCGTGCCGCTGCTCATCACGCCGGACCTCGCTCCGGACGTGGTCGACCCCGCCCGGCAACCCGTGGTGCCGACCGCGTTCCGTACCGACGGGCGGTGGATCTGGAGCGACGCGGTCAGCTACTACCTGCGCGGCTACGGCCTGGCGCCCGATCCCGCGCTCCTCGCCGACATCCGGCGGAGCGGATACCAGCCGCCCGAGGTCGACGCCGTGGCGCTGCACCGGACGCTCTCCGTCCTCTACGCCTCGGCGGCGAGCGGGGTCGACGACGCCGACCGGTCCGAGGTGGCCGGCGGCGGGAACGAGCCCGCCGACAGCGGGGACGTGGCCGGGGAGGCCATGGCGAAATCGGTTTGAACCGACCACGGATGATCTCCGTCGTACAACCGAGCACCTGGCTTAGGGAGATCGAACAGTGTCCATGGCCTCCGGAGGTGGCGTACGGTCCCGACTGCGGCGTGCGCTGCTCGGGCTGGGCGTACCCCGTCGCCTCCTCGGCCGCCCGGCCCGCCGCTGGACGGCCGCGCTGCTCGCGCTCGTGCTCGCCGGCGCGGCCGGAGTCGTGGCGAGCTCCGGCTTCGGCAGCGCCACGGCGGGCCAGGCCCCGCAGCTCGTCGGTCGGCCGGTGCCGGCCGCCGACGCGCGGATCGTCGCCGCGGCGGCGCTCTCCTGCCCGGTGCTCACCCCGGCCCGGCTCGCCGGGCAGCTGATGGCCGCGTCCGGGTTCGACGCCACCGCGCGGACCTCCGCCGGCAGCGGCCTCGCGGGACTCTCCGACGCGTCGTGGGAACAGTGGAAGCCCGGTGTCGCCGCCCGCCGGGGCGACCACGCCGCCGACGTCACCGCCCTCGCCCACCTCACCTGCGACCTCGTCGGGCAGGTGCGGCAGGCCGGCGTCGAGGGCGACGCGTGGCTGCTCGCGCTCGGCGCGTACCACTCGGGCGTCGCGGCCGTACGCGAGGCCGGCGGCATCCCCGCCCCGGCCCGCGAGTACGTCGACACCGTCGCCGGCTACGCCGCCTGGTACGCCCGCCAGCCGCTGGCCGGCTTCGACACCCCCACCACGGCCACCGGTCCGGTCGGGGTGGCGCCCGGCCGGGGCACTCCCGCCAAGCCGGTGCCCGACGACTACCTGGCGGCCGTACGCGCGGCCGGCGCGCACTGCCCCGCCCTCTCGCCGGCCCGGGTGGCCGCCCAGTTGATGGCGGCCTCCGGGTTCAACCCGAACCTGCTCGGCGCCGACGGCGGACAGGGCATCGCCCAGTTCACCCCCGAACGCTGGGCCCGGTACGCCCCCTACGCCCAGGTCGCCTCACCCTGGGACCCGGGCGCCGCCGTCCCGGCGCTCGGCCGCACCATGTGCTCTCTCGTCGACGAGCTCGACGGCGTGGGAGAGGACCCGTACCTCGCGGCGCTCGCCGCGTTCCGGGCCGGCCCCGAGGCGGTACGCCAGGCCGGCGGCGTGCCGGAGAGCGCGACGGTTCGGGACTACCTCAACCTGGTCTCGACGTACGCGGGCTACTACGGCGGCGACAAGCGGCTCGCCGACCCCGCACCGCCGAAACCGCCCCGGACCCCGGCCGCGACCCGGACGCCGCACGCCCCCCGACCCACCACCAAGCCGGGCACCGGTTCGACCACGCCGCCGTCGCCGACCCGGACGGTGACCCCCGCGAAGCCGCCGCAGCGGCCGCAGTGGCAGACCCGAGTGGTCAACGGCACCTCGGTGCTGCGTCCGGGCGGGTCGTGGCGCACCAACCGGCTGACCTTCTCCCTCACCTCCGACGGCAACCTGGTCCTCAACGACCAGGGCCGTCGAGTGTGGAGCGCGCAGACCGGTGGCAAGGGCGCGGACCAACTGGTCTTCCAGGACGACGGCAATCTGGTGCTCTACACGCGAAGCATGGCGACGATCTGGAGCACCCGCACCAACGGTCACGACGGCGCCATCCTCGTGCTGCAGAACGACGGTAACGTGACGATCTCGCAGAACGGCCGGACGCTCTGGCAGACGGGCACGGCGAAAGCGGGCTGACCCGCGACCTCGACCCACTCCGTCCGTCCGTCCGTCGAAAGCGAGGTGATCCGCCCCATGCCCCCGGGCTGGACCGATCCGCCGCCGACGGCCGACGTCACCGTGGAGGTCGTCGGTGACGCGCTGGTGCTGCGTACCGAGGCGGACAGCCGTGCACCGCTCGTCGCGCTGGCCGCTGCGCTGCCGGTCGAGGCCGGGCAGAGCGCCGTGCTGAGCGCGGCGACGGTGACGGGCCGGACGGACTTCTTCGAACTCCTGCCGGACCTGCTGATCGAGCACCTCGGCGGCAGCGCGGGCGCGGTCCGGGTCGTCGCGACGGGCGCGTACGCCGACTCCGTCCAGCCGGTGCCCGCCGCCCGGAAGCTGGCCGAGTGGGTGGGGCAGGACGTGCTGGTGCCGGTGGTCGGGCTGATGGTGGCGCCGGACGGCGTCCACCTGCTGCCGGCCGACGCGCTCGGCTCGATCTGGGTGACGTGCTCGCCCGACGGCCCGCCCCGCCCGGCGGCCGTGTGGCCGCCGCCGGCCCCGGCGGGCACTGAGCCGGTCCCGCCCTCGGCGACGTCCGAGCCGCCGACGGAGCCTGCGTCGACGGAGCCTGCGCCCGCGCCGACGGAGCCTGCGCCTGTGCCAGCGCCTGTGCCAGCGCCTGCGCCTGGGCCGACGGCGCCCGAACCTGCGCTCGCGCCGACGGCGCCCGAACCCGGACCTGCGTCCGCGGTGCCGCAGCCGGTGCCCGCGCCGGCCGTACCGGACCCGGCAGTCGTCGACGAGCGTCCGGACGTGGTTGTCGAGGTCGAGCCGGTTCCGGTGGCGGTCGCCCTGCCACCGGCGGCCGTGCCGGTTCTGCCGCTGGTCGTCACACTGCCACCGGCCGCGGCCGTGGCGCGGCCCGAGCCGGTCGAAGCGCTCCCCGAGCCGCAACCCGCCCGGGTCGACGCGGTTCGCGAGCCGGAGCCGGAGCCGGAGCCGGAGCCGGAGCCCGAGCCGGTCGAGGTGGTTCCCGAGCCGGAACCCGGCCGGGTCGAGGCGCTCCGCGAACCGGAGCCGGTGCCGGTCGAGGCGGTCCCCGAGCCGGAGCTGCCCAGGGTCGGGCCACCGCAGCGAGTGGTGCGGGCCGAGTGGCCGGACGGGGGACCGTGGTGGCTCGTGTCCGGGGAGGACGGCGTCGTCGCCGTGCCGCGCGAGCGTCCGCCCCTCGTGTGGCTGCCGACCCGTTCCGTGCCCGCCGCGCCGGCATCGAGCGAGGCCTCCGTCCCGCCGCCCGACCTGCCCGGGGTACGTACCCGCGCGGGCTGGTCCTTCGTGGACGAGCCGACCGACCGGCTCGCCCCGGCGCTGGTCGGCTTCGTCGTCGAGGTGACCGTCGACGCGACCGGTTTCCGGGTCGGTGGTCGACCGACCCCGCCGCGCAGCTTCGCGAAACTGATCGCGGCCTGCCGCCCGGACGCGCGCCAACCGGTCGTGCTCGTCTCCCGGGGCGTGACGGTCGCCGGCCCGGCGGCCGACCTGCTCTACGGTGGCCTGGCGGACGCGCTGGCGGTCCATGTCTACGCCGCCGACGGGGAGGTGCAGCACGCCAGCAGCGGACTGCTGCGAACCACCGGCGTCTTCCGCCGTTGGAGTCCCCGGCGGGTCCGGTCGGGCGACGGGCGACCTACGCGTCAGGTCCGAGTGGTCGGCCAGGTGCTACCGCCGCTGCCCGGTACGGTCGGCCGTCGAACCGCCCCCGCCGACCGGCCGTCGGCCACCACGACGGCCCGGCGCGTCCCGCCGCCCGTGGCTCCGGCCGGCGCCGAAACGGCAGCGGCAGCGGGGGTCCGGACCGTTCCGCAAACTCCGCCCGGTACCGGTCCGGCAGCGGCAGCGGAGGTCCGGACCGTTCGGCCGGCTCCGCCCGGCACCGATTCGGTGCCGACAGTGGAGGCCGGGACCGACCCGCCGCCCGTGGCTCTGCCCGGTATCGGTCCGGCGTCGGCAGGGCGGGAGGCCATGGCAGCGGACGCGCCGAGCAGCGACGACCCGTCCGTGCGGCCGGACGCGCGGCCCGGCTCGCCAGACCGGACGGACGGCCACTCGGAGCCCGGAACGGATGCCGGAGCCGGCCACCAGCCCGAGGCGCTGTCCGGGACGGACTCGCGACGGGTGCCGACGCCCGCGGACCGCCCGGAGACCGAATCCGTCGCCGCGGCGGGCCCGCACCCGGTCGGAGTGGCCGACGACGCGAACTCCGAACCTGTTCCGGAGCCCGAGCCCGAGCCCGTTCCGGAGCCGGAGCCGGTGGCCGCCTCGGCGGCCGCCCTGCTCGACGCGGAGCGTTGGCGCATCCGCTCGGCGGTGCCGCCGATCGCGGCGCGACAGGCACCGCCGCCGCCGTCGGAACCGGCGGCGCCCGCGCCGGCCTCGACCGGTCCGACCGCCGGGTCGCCCTCCACGTCGGCCGGGCCGGCGCCTGCGGCCGGGCCATCGGCGACCGCCGGGGTGCCGGCGGCAGGGGCGGCGGCCGTGGGAGAGCTGCCCGGGCCGGTCGCGGTCGTGCCGGCCGGCGATCCGGGCCTGCCGACCGGGCCGGCCGCACCGGCGGCCGGCGATCCGGCGGCCGGCGCGGCGGAGGACTCCGACCCGGTCGTACCGGTCCGGGTCAGCCTCCCCGGCCCGGCGGCCACCGTCCCCGGCCCGCCCGCCGGGTTGGTCGCCGCCGCCACCGGCCGGGTCGACACCGGCACCGAGGAGCCGCCCGCCGCAGCCGTCGAGCCCTCCAGCGGTGGCCCGGTGAGCGCCGGCGGCTCCGACGCGGCCGAAGTGCAGTCCGCTGCCGTCCCGGTGCGCCCGAGAGCGCGCTGGCTCCCGAGCGCCGACCCGGAGTTGACCGTCGCGAACCGGGCCGCGCTGCGCCAGGCGGTCGGCGGTCGGTACGACGCGTACGCGCGGGTGGTCACCCGGACGCTGGCCGAGTCGCCGGGGCTACGGGCCGCGGTGGGCGCCGTCGCCGACCTCGCGGCCGGGCTGGTCGCTGTGCGGGCGTACTGCGACGGCGAACGCGAGCGCGTCAACGAGGTGCTCCGCGGTGGCGGCGACGAG
The DNA here is from genome assembly GCF_003626635.1 of Micromonospora musae. Taxonomy (GTDB): domain Bacteria; phylum Actinomycetota; class Actinomycetes; order Mycobacteriales; family Micromonosporaceae; genus Micromonospora; species Micromonospora musae. The sequence continues at coordinate 497,612 of NZ_RAZT01000004.1, forward strand.
GAGGAGAGCGGGCGGGTCGAACTGCTGACCCGCTGGGCCACGTACGGGCTGCGCCGGCTGCCGTCGGTCTTCGGCCCGGTCTTCCGGCCCGGTCCCGCCGACTTCGCGCAGGCCCACGCGTACCGGCCCGGTGACGTGCTCGCCGAGCCGGCCTTCGTCGACGTGGATCTGGCCGCCGGTCCGGTGCCCCCGTCCGGGGTGGAGTTCGCCATCTGGTCGGTGAGCGCCCACCGCCTCGGCGGGCTGGCCGCCGACGGCGGGACCGGGGCGGCCGTCTTCCAACCGGGCAGCCGGTTCCTGGTGCTCGCGGTCGAGGAATCAGCCGGGGGTGACGCCCCGGTGCGGGTGATGCTGCAGGACCTCGCCGCCGCGCACCGTGGCGAGCCGCGCCGCGGTGGGCGCGACGACTCGGAGCGGATCCTGGCGAAGCTGCGGGCGGTGCCGCGTACCGGGGCGAGCCGGCCGACGAGCTTCGCGCCGGGGCTGGACGACGAGGGCCGTCCCTTCCGGCCGCCGGCGGAACCCGCCGGCGCCGCCGTGCGAAACAAGGGTGGGAGAGCGTGAGCAACGGCATGCTGCTGGTGTCCCAGACGGACCCGGGATACCTGTCGACCATCGAGGAGGCCGTGCGGGCCGCCGGGCCGGGCGCGACAGTCGTCGTCCAACCGGGCACGTACCGCGAGCAACTGCGGCTGACACGGGACGTCGTCGTCACCGCGGAGGACGGGCCGGGCACGGTCACCATCGACGGTGGGGACGGCGTGGCGGTCTTCGCCGCCCGGGGCACGGCGACGTTGCGCGGCCTGACCGTGCGGGGTGGTGGCGCCGACCTGCCCGCCGTGCAGGTGGGGCAGGGCCGGCTGAACCTCGCCGACTGCGAGGTCGTCGGGCAGGGCATCGTGGCGGTGCACGCGCCCGGCGGCGCGTTCGAGCTGCACGACTGCCGGGTCAGCAATCCGGCGGGCGCGGGCTTCCTGATCGACGGCAGCGCCACCGGCGAGGTCGTCCGGACCACCGTGCGCGACGTCGGCAGCGCCGCCATCGTGATCACCGGTGGCGCCGATCCGGTGTTCCGCGACTGCACCCTGGCGGACGGGCGCGGCGCGGGTGTCCTCGCCACGAAGGGTGGCCGGGGCAGTGTCGTGGGGTGCGACATCAGCGCCGTCGAGGGCCCGGCCGTCGCCGTGGAGGAGAACGGCGCGGTGCGGGTGGTGCGTACCACCGTGCACGACACCGCGGGCGCGGGCGTCTTCGTCGCCGGCGGCACACCCACGTTCGAGGAGTGCGAGTTGCGTGACCTCGGTGGCCACGGGGTGGTCCTCTCCGGCACCGCCGACCCGGTGCTGACCCGCTGCCGGATCAGCGGCACCGCCGGCCACGGGCTCTACGCGTTGGAGAACGCGACGGGTGTCTTCAGCGACGGGGAGATCAGCGGCACCGAGTCCGCCGCGGTGGCCGTGACCGGCTCGGCCGCGCCGCGGGTCGAGGGGGGCCGGGTGTCCGGCGAGGAGGGCGTGGTGCTGCTCTTCGACGGGGAGGCGGCCGGCACCGTACGCGGCGTGACCGTGCACGGTGGACGCGACGGCCTGCTGGTGCAGGGCGGGGCTCACCCGGCGATCGAGAACGTCACGATCACCGACTGCGCCGAGTACGGTCTGCGGGTGGCCGACCGCGCCGGGCCGACCGTGAGCGGCGCGCGGATCGACGGGGCCCGCGGCGGTGGCGCCCTGGTCTCGCGCGGCGCGACTCTCACGATGACCGAGACGACCGTCCGCAACGGCGCGAACGCGCTGCTGATCGCGGCGGGCGGCGCCGCCACGGTCACCGCCTGCGAGTTCGGTGGGGCGCGGCAGGCGGGCATCCTGGTGCAGCAGGAGGCCACGCTGACGTTGGCCCGTACCCGGGTGCGGGGCAGCGGGGGGCCGGGGATCCGGTTCGGGGCCGGCTCCTCCGGTCGGCTCGACGGCTGTGAGGTGCTGGAGAACGCCGGCGACGGGCTGCTCGTCGAGACGGTGGAGCCGGTTCGGGTGCGTACCAGCACCATCGTGGGCAACGGCGGTGAGCCGATCCGGCTGACCGTGCCGGGGGCGGTCGACGTGGACGACTCGCGGGCGTCCCGGCCGCCGTCGGCCGGCGAGTCGGCCCGGCCCGAGGAGCCCCCGGCCCGGCCGGGCGCCCCGGCGAACCCCGACCCCACCGGCGACCCGTCCACCGCCACCCCAGCGGCCACCGCGGTCGTCGCGCCGCCGGCCGCGCCCGTCGATCCGGCGACACCGCTGCTGGCGGAGCTGGAGGCGCTGGTCGGGTTGGCCGGCGTGAAGCACGAGGTCGCGACGCTGGTCGGGCTGCACCGGATCAGCCAGCGTCGGGCCGCCGCCGGCCTGCCGGCGCCGCCGATGTCCCGTCACATGGTCTTCGCGGGCGCGCCCGGTACCGGTAAGACGACGGTGGCCCGGCTGTACGGGCGCATCCTGGCCGCGCTCGGCGTGCTCAAGACCGGTCAACTGGTCGAGGTCGCCCGGGCCGACCTGGTGGCCGAGCACATCGGTGGCACGGCGGTGAAGACCACGGAGAAGTTCAACGAGGCGCGCGGCGGGGTGCTCTTCGTCGACGAGGCGTACGCGCTGGCCCCGGTGGAGAGCGGCGGCGGCCACGACTTCGGCCGGGAGGCGATCGACACCCTGGTCAAGTTGATGGAGGACCACCGGGACGAGATGGTGGTCATCGTCGCCGGCTACTCGGCGCAGATGCGCCAGTTCCTGGACGCCAACCCCGGTCTGGCCTCCCGGTTCTCCAAGACCGTCGAGTTCGAGAGCTACGCGACGGAGGAGTTGGTCACCATCGTCGAACGGCTCTGCAGCACCCACCACTACTCCCTGGAGTACGACACCCGGGTGGCGCTCGCCAACCTCTTCGACGGGATGAACCGGGACGCGAACTTCGGCAACGCCCGGGTGGCCCGCAAGGTGTTCGAGGAGATGATCGGACGGCAGGCGTACCGGCTCTCCCAGGCCGGTGACCCGTCCGGCGTCGAGCTGGCGCAGTTGCTGCCGCAGGATCTGGGCGCGCCGGCGGGGACCGGGGTGCAGGCCGGGGTGGCGCGCGACGACGAGCTGAACCGGCTGCTCGGCCGGCTGAACGCCATGATCGGCCTGTCCGGGGTGAAGCGGGAGGTGGCCGACATGATCGACCTTCTGGCCACCATCCGGACCCGGGTGAAGGCGGGCCTGCCGGCGCCGTCTGTCTCCCGGCACCTGGTCTTCTCCGGGCCGCCCGGCACGGGTAAGACCACGGTGGCCCGGCTCTACGGCGAGTTGCTGACCGCATTGGGTGTGCTCGCCGGTGGGCAGCTGGTGGAGGTCGCCCGGGCGGATCTGGTGGGGGAGTACATCGGACACACCGCGCAGCGCACCCGGGAGGCGTTCGACCGGGCTCGGGGCGGGGTGCTCTTCATCGACGAGGCGTACACGTTGGCGCCGCCGGACGCCCGGCAGGACTTCGGTCGGGAGGCGATCGACACGTTGGTGAAGCTGATGGAGGACCACCGCGACGAGGTGGTCGTGATCGCCGCCGGGTACGAGGAGGAGATCGAGGCGTTCCTCGCCGCCAACGCGGGTCTGGCGTCCCGGTTCTCGCGCCGGATCCACTTCGCCAACTACGACGCCAACGATCTGGTCGCCATCTTCCAGAATCTCGCCGCGGCGAGTGGCTACGAGTGTCCGGGGCAGACGCTGGCGGCGCTGCGGCAGCACTTCGAGCATGTGCCGCGCACGCGGACCTTCGGTAACGGCCGGTACGCGCGGCAGGTGCTCGACGAGACGATCACGCGTCAGGCGGGCCGGATCCGTTCGCTGCGCGACCCGAGCGTGGAGCAGCTGCGGATGCTCCTGGTCGAGGACGTCGCGACAACATGAAGGGTTTTCAGTGTTGTGTCGCGCCTGCCGGCGTTTGTAATGATTTCGTGAATGTTTCGCTTGATTGGCCGGAGGCTGCCCGTATGCTTCACCGAAGCTCCAGCGTGGATCCGTCGACACCCGACGAACCGCGTTCCGGGGCGGGGCGGGGTGTGACGGTAACCGGGGAGGCAGTCGTTGTTGGTGCCGGCCAAGCTCGTCGGCACGGCCCCTTCCGGCATCGGTGGTGGTGACGGAGGGCCGGGCGACGAGGCACGGGCGCAGGCCCGGATGCGCGAGGTGCACGCCGAGCACGCCGAGCCGCTCTACCGTTTCCTGCTGCGGCTGAGCTGGGGCGAGCGGCAGCTCGCCGAGGACCTGCTCCAGGAGACGATGCTGCAGGCGTGGCGGCACCTCGACCGCCTGCCCGACAGCAGCGAATCGGTTCGCCGGTGGCTCTTCATCGTCGCCCGGCGGATCGCCATCGACGCGGCGCGGGCCCGACAGGCCCGACCCACCGAGGTAGGCCTGAACGACCTCACCCGGCTTCCCGCCAGCGGCGACGTGACCGAGGACGTGGTGGCCGTGCAGACGGTCCGTCGCGCCCTGCCGAAGCTGACGCCCGCCCACCGGGCCGTCCTCATCGAGCTCTACTACCGCGGCCGTTCGACGGACGAGGCGGCGGCCCGCCTCGGCATCCCGGAGGGGACCGTCAAGTCGCGCGCACACTACGCCTTACGGGCATTACGGGCTGCCATCGGTCGTACCGACGCGGATTGACGATCCGTGGCGAGGTCGGAATGCGCGAGTGCTGACCCGGACGGGTGTCCACGTCATACAGTGACTGCCAGTTCGAGGATCGCCCTGACCTGCGCCAGGACGGCGGCCGGGTCACCGAGAAGATCTGGCGCGCTGATGACCGACGATGGCGACGGCACCCGCGGGTGTGCCGACTGCGGGACGTACCTGCTGGGTGCGCTCCGCCCCGACGCCGTGCTGGCCTTCGAGGCGCACCTGCTCGACTGCGCCCGATGCCGGGCCGAGTGCGAGGAGCTCGGGCCGGCGGTCACCGCCCTGACCGGGCTCGGCCCCGACGAGGGGGTCGGACTGCCCGACCGGGCCGTTCGAGCGGTCCGGCGCGGGAGCGACACCCGCAGCTTCCCGCCGGCCGGCGTCGACTGACCCGTCACCTGTGGCCCGGGTGCCCCCGTCCGCGGCCGGATCCGGCCGCGGACGGGGGTCAGCATCCGGTCAGAGCCGGGCGCACTGGCCCGTCGCCGGGCCCTTCACCGTGTTGGGCCGGCTCTCGTTCACCGGCGCCGGGGTGTTTCCGGAGCAGCTCAGCGGCCCGCCGACGGTGTTGGCGGCGACCACGACCGGCTGGCTGCCGGAGTTGCCGGTCACGGTAACCGGCCCGCTGACCGAGACCGAGTCGATCCGTACGCCACCGGTGTTACCGGTGAGTGAGAGCGGACCGTTCACCTTGCCCGCGCCGATCCGCAGCCCGCCGGTCGCGCCGGAGACCGCCACCGGGCCGGCCACGGTCGCCCCGGAGAGCTCGAAGAGCACCGGACGGGTGGCGGAGATCGGACCGTTGACGGCGCCGCCGGTGACGATCAGCGACGCGCCCGGGTGGACCGTGACCGGCCCCGCGATGGTGGCGTTCTCCAGGCAGGTCAGGCCCGCGCTGACGACCAGTGGCCGGGTGTACCGGCCGGTGATCGTCGTGGTGCACTGCGGGCCGCCCTGGCCGACCGTCGACCGCGGCGCGGTGTCCGCGGTGACCGGCGAGTTCGCTGCGAAGTAGTCGACCAGCATGGTGAGGTCGTTGTCACCGGTGGTCGCCGGGTCGGTCCCGCCGCCGAGCGCGGTGAAGTTGTCCCCGCCGGCGGCGAGGAACGAGTTCACCGTGACGCGGTACGTGCCCGACGGGTCGACGGCCGCTCCGTTCAGCTTCATCGACGTGATCCGCGAACCCTTGGGCGCCTCGGGGTTGTAGGTGTAGCTGAACCCCTTCGAGACGCCCAGCCACAGCACCGGACGCGACGCGCCGTCGGGCTGCCACTGCTGCTCCAGCGCCTGCTTGATCTCGGCGCCGGTGTAGCTCTTGGTGACCACGTCGTTCGCGAACGGCTGGACGGCGAAGGCGTCGGCGTACGTCACCGTGCCGTCGGTGCGGTAGAGCAGGTCGGCCCGGAGCCCGCCCGGGTTCATGAACGCGATCTGCGCGCCGCCCCGACCGGCGTCCTTCGTGCCGGCGAGCTGCACGTCGGCGACGAGGTTGCCGAGCGCCGACTCCTTGCCCCGATCCTCGTTGCCGTCGGTGTAGGCCCGCTTGACGTCCGCGGTGATCGACCCCAGGTGCTCCTTGCCCAGCTCGGCGGCCTTCTCCTTGGCGGTCGCCACGATGCCGGCCACCGCCGGGTCCTGCGGCGCGCCGACCACGTCCACCAGCGCCGCGTCGGCGGTGGTGACCTGACCGGCCTCCGGGTCGTACGTCAGGGTCAGCTTGCCCAGCCGCTTGCCGTAATCCTCGGCCTGCAGCACCGGACGCAGCCGGTCGGTGCCGGGGACGGGGAGCTCGAAGGCGTACGGCTGGTGGGTGTGACCGCTGACGATGGCGTCGATGGTGGCGTCGACCCGGGTGAACGGACCGAAGACCGGGTCGGCGGCGAGCGCCTCGGCGGAGTCGATGTGCTCCGTCGCGGCGCCCTCGTGCGCGAGCAGCACCACCACGTCGGCCTCGCCGTTGTCCGGGTTGCCGTCCTTGAGCTGACCGGCGACCAGGTTCGCCTCGGCGACCGGGTCGCGGAAGGTGAGCCCGGCGATGCCGTCCGGGCTGACCAGCGACGCGGTCTGCTTCGTCACCACACCGACGAAGCCGACCCGGACCCCGCCCACCGTGCTGACGGAGTAGGCCGGCAGCTCCCGGGCGTTCCCGCGGTACACGTTGGCGCCCAGGTACGGGAAGTCGGCGCGGTCGGAAACCCGGCCGGTGAGGTCCGCGGCACCCTTGTCGAACTCGTGGTTGCCCACCGCCGAGGCGGCGAGACCCATCTGGTTCAGCGCGTCGATCGTCGGGTTGTCCCCGTCGATCGCCGAGATGAAGGTGGAGGCGCCGATGTTGTCGCCCGCGGAGACGAACGCGGTGTTCGGGTTCTGCGCCCGCAGCTGGCCCAGCAGGCCGGCGAGCTGGGCGGCGCCGCCGACCGGCTGGCCGTCCACGGTGGCCGGGGACTCCAGCCGGCCGTGGAAGTCGTTGACGGTCAGCAGCTGCAGGTCGACCGGCTTCGCGCCGGTGCTGATGCCGACCACGAGGGGGTTGTGGTCGCTGGCCCGGTACGGGCTCGGCTCGTAGAAGGCGGGCAGGCCGTCGTACTGGAACGCGAACGACTCGACCGCGTTGATCTGCCACACGTCGACCCCGGTGACCCGGGCCGCCAGCGACGGCGAGGCGAGCGCGTGGTCCAGGGAGCCGGACTCGCCACCGAAGACGTAGGTGGCCTTGCCCGTGTCGTTCAGATCGCGGTACTGCTCCCCGTAGAGGACCTGCATCGGGTCCTCGTGGGTGTACGCGTTGAAGTCGCCCAGCAGCAGCACGTCCTCGGTGCCGCTGTCGGCCTTCACCTGGTCGACGAAGGTGGCCAGCGCGTGCGCCTGCCGGACCCGGTCGCCGTTCCAGGACCCCTGACCGTCACCGGTGTCGGCGTTGTCGCCCGTGCCGGTGCCGCTCTTGGACTTGAGGTGGTTGGCGACCACGATGAACGACACGCCGTCCGCGGTGAACGCCTGCGCGATCGGCTCGCGGGCGTTGAACCAGACGCTCTCGTCGTTCACCGAGCGGGCCGGGCCCTTCGGCTGCGCCTTCGCCGGCTTGAAGATGATCGCCGTGGTGATGAAGTCCTGCGCCGCCGGAGCCGGCAGCTCGGCCGGGCTGCGGACGTAGTCCCAGGTGCCCGCGCCGCCCTTGGCGTTCAGCGCGGCGACCAGGCGCTTGAGCGCCTGCTGCGGGTCCTCCGGGTTGAAGCGGACCGAGTTCTCGATCTCCTCGAGGGCGACCACGTCGGCACCGAGGGCGCTGATCGCGGAGACGATCTTCGCCTCCTGCCGGCCGAGCGCCGCCTCGTCGGCCGCGCCCCGGGCGTCCCCGCCGAAGTGGACGAAGTAGTTCAGCACGTTGAAGCTCGCCACCCGGAGGTCACCGCCGACGTTCACCGGCGCCGAGGTCCGCGGGTTGGTGGCCTTGAAGGTGGTCCGGGCGGGAGCGGCGGTCTCCGCGCTGACCGGCAGCGTCGGCTGCAGCCGCCACTCGTCGAAGCCGTACGACAGGACGGACGGCCCGAAGGCCTCCACCGAGTCGCCGACCCGCAGCGGGCTCTCCTTCGACACGTACGGCGGCAGCAGGCCGCCGGTGGAGAGGTTGGTGGTCCGGCCGTCGTCGACGAGGATCCGGCCGCGCTCGTTGGCGGCCGCCACCTGGTGCGCCTCGTCCGAGCCGGGACGGGCCAGGTCGGTCGGGTTCGCGGCGGGACGGTCGCCGGCGGCGAGCACGACCTCGCCGTACCGGTTGGTGTTGTAGACCTCGGAGACGGTGTACGCGCCGACCGGGGCGACCAGCATCGACTCGACCGACTCACGGGCGGCGTCGTCGAGCGGCAGGCTGACCGGCACGGGCGCGGGCAGCGGCGCGTCGTGCGCGCAGACCTGCACGTCGGCCTTGGCGCCGATGGTGACCTGGGTGAGGCCGTTGAACTCGCTCAGGGTGCCGCTGACCCGCACCCGGTCGCCGATCGCCACCGACGGGTGGTTGGCGGTGCTGGTCGTCAGGTAGACGAAGACGCCGTCCGAGGCGGTACCCGCCGTGACCGGCCGATCTCCGCCGCTACCGGCGCTCTGCACGTAGACGCCGTTGTAGCCACCGGTGCGGTGATCGGCGGTGACCACGCCCTCGACGGTGACCCGGGTGCCCGCCAGCGGGGTGGCGGCGCCGGTGCCCTGGACCTCGGCGATGGTGTGGTCGACGGTGACGGTGCAGCCCACCGGGGGCTCGGGGTCGTCGTCGCCACCGCCGGCCTGGTTGAGGCTGCCGAAGCTGTTCGGCGCGGCCTCCCGCCACGTGCCGTCGAGCTTCTGCAGGGAGTGGCCGGCCGGGGTGGTCGCGGTCTCCGCGACGCCGAGGTCGACGGCGGTGCGCCCGTTCGCCGGCCCGCCGGACGCCGTCATGGTGCCCTCGTAGCTGAGGAACTCGGCGACCGTGCCGTCCGGGGCGACGAGCGCCACGCCGTCGGGCGACCCGTTCTGGATCCCGTCGACCGGGTACGACGCGACGACCACGCCCGTGGCGGGCACCGTGCCGCTGAGGGTCCGCGTGTTGTACGCCGCGTTGTTGGCGCCGTTGTAGAGGACGACCTGCCAGCCGGTCAGGTCGTAGCCGACCGGCGCCTGGATCTCGATCGCCTCGCCGGTGTCGGTGCCGGCGTTGTCGTAGTGGATCTCACTGACGAAGGGCGTGGTCGCCGTCGGCGCGGCGACGGCGGTCGTACTGCTGGCCAGGGTCAGTGCGCTGCCGGCGAGCAGCACGCCCACCGCAGCCAGTGGTCGTCTGGTCATGTGCCTGTACATGAAACTCGGGCCTCCGATGGGAGTAGACCGTCGGAGGATATGGGCAACGGGTGTCCGCGCGGGAGCCGCCAGATGTACGAGACCTGCCTGGCCACCTGTGGTGACCTGCGGGCGGAAGGCGGCCGCGGGCAGCCGATCGTGGTCGATCCCACAGCGCACGGCCCGCCGCTGGCACAATGGCCGGACCGTAGAGCCGGAGCCGGGAGGCCAAGGTGAGCGAGGAACGCGTCCACCCGAACGAGACCATCCTGCCGCTGCTGCCCTGCGTGTCACCCCAGGAGACCCTGGCTTTCTGGCGGGCGCTCGGCTTCGCGGTGACCTGGGAGCAGACCAGGCCCTACCTCTACCTGGCCTTCCGCTGGAGCGGGTTCGAGCTGCACTACGGCAACGCCGCCCCCGGCGTCGACCCGGCGGCCGAACAGACCGGCGGATGCCTGGTGCTCGTCGACGCGGTCGCGCCGTACCACGCGGCGTTCAGCGGGGCCATGCGTGCCGCCTACGGCAAGGTGCTCGGCAAGGGGCTACCGCGGATCACCCGGTACCGGCCGGGCGCGTCGCGGTTCAGCGTCGTCGACCCCTCCGGCAACACCATCACCTTCATCCGCCGGGACGAGCCGGAGGAGCTGGAGTACGGCGGCTCGAAGGACCTGGTGGGGTTGGCCCGGGTGCTCGACAACGCGCGGATCCTGCGCGAGTTCAAGTCGGACGACCGGGCGGCGTTCCGGGCGCTCAACTCCGGGCTGCGCCGGCACGGCGACGCGGCATCCGCCGTCGAGCAGGCGGTGGCGCTCGCCGGGCTGATCGAGCTCTCGATCGCCCTGGCGGAACCCGAGCGGGTGCCCGACTGGGGTGCGCGGCTCCAGGCGATCCGGCTGACCAGGTCGGAGCGGGACCAGGTGCGCCACGCCGTGGCGGATCCGGCCGTGCTGGAGCCGTGGCTGCCGGAGGTCGACTGACGGCGGCGGGCACGCCGAGGTGACGCGGTGATGTCGGTGGGACCAACCGGTGGTGGCGGAGTTCCGCCATGTCCGGGCTCCGCCAGCGATCATGCCGCCCGTCGGGCCGTCCGTCGCCCCAGAATCTCCGACGGCGCTGCCGGCCTCCACCGGTGGTCGCCCGGAGGAGGGAATTCATGCGCAGATCCAGATACGGGGCGCGCCGCGCGAGCGCCACGGTCGCCGCGGCGCTGACGGCGTTGCTCGTACTGCCCACCGGTGCCGTCGCGGCGACGACCCCGACGCCCACGAGCGGCATCGTGGAGCCGCTGCGGAAGGTGGACCCGCAGCTGCTCGCCGCGGCACGCGGCGGCACCAGCACCACCTTCATGGTCGACCTAACCGGGGAGGCCGAGCTGGACGGGGCGGAGCTCGACCGCGTCGAGCGCGCCGCCGGTGGTCGGGCCGGCCGGGTCGCCCGCACGACCCGGGTCTACCAGACCAAGGTCGCGCACGCGGAGCGGACCCAGCGCGGACTGCGGGAGCTGCTGCGGGACCGGCACGCCGAATTCACCCCGTTCTGGATCGCGAACGTCATCGAGGTGACCGGTGATCTGGACCTGCTGACCGAGCTGGCCGGCCGTTCGGACGTCGCCCGGATCACCGCGGTCGGCGTGACGACGCTGGAGGAGCCGGTCCGTACCGCCGGCGCGGACGCCGACGACGCGCCGCTGCTGTGGAACCTCGGCGCGGTCGGCGCCGACAAGGTGTGGCGCGAGTACGGCACCCGGGGCGAGGGCGTCGTCGTCGGCAGCGTCGACTCCGGGGTGCAGTACGACCACCCGTCGCTGGTGCGCCAGTATCGCGGCAACAACGGTGACGGCACCTTCACCCACGACTACAACTGGTACGACCCCACCGGGTTCTGCATGTCCGAGGGGCCCTGCGACAACGCCGGGCACGGCACGCACACCGTCGGCTCGATGGTCGGCGACGACGGCGCCGGGCACGTCACCGGGGTCGCCCCGGGCGCGACCTGGATCGCGGCGAAGGGCTGCGAGCTCACCTACTGCACCGACGCGTCGCTGCTGGCGGCCGGGCAGTGGATGCTCGCCCCGACCGACCGCGACGGCGCGAACCCGCGCCCGGAGCTGTCGCCGGACATCGTGAACAACTCCTGGGGCGGCACCGGCGGCGACCCGCACATGTACGACGCGATCGTCGACTCCTGGGTGGCCGCCGGCATCTTCCCGGTCTTCGCCGTCGGCAACGAGGCGGAGCAGGCGCCGGAGCCGTGCGGCTCGGCGGGCCACCCCGCCACCAACCCGCGGACGTACGCGGTCGGCGCGACCGGCCCGGACGGCCTGATCACCGCCTTCTCCAGCCGCGGTCCGGGCCGCGACGGCGCGGTTCGGCCGGACATCACGGCCCCCGGCGCGCAGATCCTCTCCACCCTGCCCGGCGGTGAGTACGGCTACATGGACGGCACCTCGATGGCCGCTCCGCACGTCGCGGGTGCGGTCGCGCTGGCCTGGTCGGCGGTGCCGAACCTGCGGCGGGACGTGGCGACCACCCGGGAGCTGATGGACCGCACCGCGCACGACGTCGACGACGCGCAGTGCGGCGGCACCCCGGCCGACAACAACGTCTACGGCGAGGGCCGGCTGGACGCCTACGACCTGGTGACCCAGGCCTCGACTGCGCAGCTCGGGGGCGTCGTGGTGCACGCGGAGCGCGACGGACGCCCGCTGGCCGGGTCGCGGGTCACCCTGACCTCCGACCTGGTCACCCGGACGGCCCGCACCGACGCGCACGGCACGGTCCAGCTGGGCCGGGTGCCGGCGGGGGAGTACACGCTGACCGCGACCTACTTCGGACAGCGGACCCAGCGGCGGACGATCACCGTGTCGCAGAGCGGCACGGTGAACCTGACCCTGGACCTCTCCGAGGTCGCCCCGTGGCAGCCGGTGGGCGGCCGGGTCACCGACCCGAACGGCAAGCCGGTCGCCGGCGCGCGGTTGACGCTCGCCGACGAGTCGTTCCCCGGCTTCGTCACCGACGCCAAGGGTCGTTACGCAGGGACGCTGCCCGAGGCCGACTACGACCTGCTGGTCGAGTACGGACGCTGGCTCGCCCCGCGGACGGTCGCGGTGACCGTGGACGGACCGGAGACCGTCGACGTGGCGCTCGCCGCCAAGGCCGACCGGCACGGCTACGCGGCCGGGGTGGTCGCCGGCAAGTGGGACGACGGCGGCAAGGTGCTCGCGCTCACCGGTGACACCGCGAGCAAGGGGCTCGACCTGCCGTTCCCGATGACCTTCTACGGCACCACGTACGACCGGATCACCGTGCACACCGACGGCTACCTGACCTTCGGCACGGACGCCGCCGCCTCTGTCGGCGCCAACGGACCGCTGCCCGCCCCGGCGGTGTCGGCTCCGGCCGTCTACGCGTTCTGGGACGACCTGGTCCTGGACCACGCCTCGACCGTGCGGACGAAGAGCACCGGGTCGGGGAAGAACCGGCAGCTCCTGGTCAGCTGGGTGCGGGCCGCGCTCAAGAGCGACCCGAAGGTTCGGGTCGACGTGCAGGCGCGGCTCGGCGAGAACGGCACCGTCGCCCTCCGGTACCGCAAGCTCGGTGCCGGTTCGGCGGCGGCCGGCGGCTCGGCGACGGTCGGCATCGAGGACGGCAGCGGCACCGACGCGTTGACGTACTCGCGGGACGAGGCGGTGCTCGACGCGGAGGCCGCGGTCACCTTCGAGGTGCCCGGCCGGGGCCTGCTGCGCGGCACGGTCCGCGACGCGAACGACCGTCAGCCCCTGGCGGGCGCGACGGTGCGGGTCGAGTCGCCGAACGCGCGGCTACCGATCACCGCGACCACCGACGCGGAGGGCTTCTACCAGCTGGAGGCGCCGGCCGGGCCGGTCACCGTGACCGCGATGCAGCCCGGCTACGAGCTGCCGCCGGCCACCGCCACCGTGGTCGAGACCAGGGTGGTCACGCAGGACCTCGCGCTGCGTACGCCGCTGCTGCTGGCGAACCGGAGCGCGGTGTCGGTGAGCGCCCGGGCCGGACAGACCCGGACCGCGACGGTGACCCTCGCCAACAAGGGCGACCTGCCGGCCACCTGGTTGGCGAGGGAGATCGACTCGCCGACCCCGCCAGCGGGTGTGCCCGGCAAGGTGCTCGGCTCCTTCGCCGTGAAGGACTTCTACTACGCGTTCGGTGTCGGCTACCGCAACGGCGAGTTGATCGTGTCGAACTCGTACCTGTTCGGACAGCTGCAGCGCTTCTCCACCGACGGCACGTCGCTGGCCAAGGGGGTGCTCGACATCGGCGGCTGGCCCTCGGACATGGCCTACGTGCCGGGGCGGGACCTGATGTGCGCGCCGAAGATGTCGATCGTCGGGGAGCTGCCGATCGTCTGCTTCGACCCGGACACGTTGGAGGTCAAGGAGACGATCAGCGGGACGTGGGCGGGCAAGCTCTACTACGGGCTGGCCTACCGCGCCGCGGACGACACCTTCTACCTCAGCGGCGACGGGGTCATCCGGCACCTCGCCGGGCTGTCTCACTCGCAGCCGGGCTCGGTGCTGGGGGAGTGCACCCCGCCGGTGCCGTGGATGACGGGGCTCGCCCTCAACGAGGAGCAGAACGTGCTGTGGGGCATCAACCAGGATGCGAAGGAGTCGATCTGGGCGATGGAACCGGACACCTGCCGGGCGCTCGCCTCGGTGCCCGACCCGGACCCGAACCCGCTGAGCGGCGCCGGGCTCGACATCGACGAACAGGGCAACCTCTGGACGGTGGCGTTCCGGAACCAGCCGTTCGCCAGCAAGGTCTACCACGTGGACGGCTCGCTGCCCGGGTACAGCGACGTGTCGTGGCTGTCGGCCGGAGCCTCCGGTGCGGTGGCGCCGGGGGAGAAGGCCACGTTGACCGTCACGGTCGACACCACCGGCCTGGCCCCGGGCAGGTACGTCGCCACGCTGCTGGTCACGAACAACGGCGCGAAGGGGGCGGCGACCCCGGTCACCGTCTCGGTGACCGTCACCAGGTGACCGTCGGGCCCCGCCGGCCGCTCGCCGGGTGGCGGGGCCCGCTGCGGATCCTCGCGAACCGTCCCGCCGCAGTTCGGTGGGGCGGTTCGTGGGGGTCAGAGCCAGTTGTTGCGGGCGACGAACCAGCCGAGCTGCATCCGGGTGGCGCTGCCGCTGACGTCCATGAGCTGCCGCAGCCGCCGCTGCACGGTACGCAGTGAGATGCCCAGCTGGGAGGCGACCGCCTTGTCCGGCAGCCCGGTCATCAGCAGGGAGAGGATCTGCCGGTCGGTCGGCGTCGGCACCGTCCAGCGGTCGGCGTCGTCGAGCACGGTGGTGGCCGGGGCGAGGCGCAGCGGCGTGGCCCGCTCCCAGATCTCGGTGAAGAGCGCCACGAGCACCTCAACCCAGGTGGCGCCGCGTACCACCAGCGCCCAGGGCTCGACGGTGTCGTCGCGGGACGGGAAGGAGAGCAACCCCATCCGGCGGTCCGCCACGGCGAGCTTCGCGGGGACGTCCGTGGCGACCCGGGCCTGCTCGCCGGCGGCGATGAAGCGACCGATGTGGGTCGAGGCCCCCGGCCGTTCCAGGCCGCGCCGGTCGTAGACCACGCGGAAGCGTACGCCCCGATCCAGCAGCTCCAGCTCCGCCGGGTTGTCGGAGAAGTCGGCCGCGTACGGGGGTCGCTCGAACCCGAGCACCTCCTCCTCGGCGCCGCGCAGGAACTGGTCGAAGGTCTGCAGGATCGCGGTCACCCCGACGACCATCTGGACGCCCGGATCCGCCGGCTCCGCCGCGCGCTGCTGCCGCAGCCACTCCCGCAGGTCGATCCGCGCCTCCTGGAGTTCGCGGATGCGCTGGGTCAGCAGGGAGTCGATGGCCAGGTCGGGGGAGGTCGCGGCGGCCTGCTCGCCGGCCACCCGGACGAGGCCGTGGCGGGTGAGCGCGTCGAGCGCCGCGACGACCTGACCGGAGTCGGCGGCGAAGCGCTGCGCGAGCTCCGTCGCGGTGCCCGGGTGCCCACCGGCCAACGCCAGGTAGAGCTTCTCTTCCAACTCGGTCAGACCGAACGCGCTCAGCACTCTCCACCACACCCGACTCGCTCGGCCCCACCGGTGGCGCGGGGCGCTGCGTTGATCTTGGAGCGTTCCCATCAGGAGCGTCAAGGGCTGCTGAGCAGCCCACCCGTCCGGCCTCTCGTGGGACGGGCCGAATTCCGCTACGGTGATCGAATCGTGTTCTCCTCTCGTCGCCGTATCGTTCTCGCCGCCGTGGCCGCCGCCGTCGTCCTCGGTGGGGCTGCCGTCGCCGCGGCCCAGCTCACCGGCGACGCCCCGGCGGGGCCGGTCGCCGCGCCCCGGGTCGTCCAGCCCGGCGCGCCCGGTCAGAGCGGCCGCGCCCTCTCGCCGGCCGAGCAGTCCCAGCTGCCCGCGCCTCCGAAGCACACCGCGGCCGACACCCAGTTCATGCAGCGGATGATCGCGCACCACGTGCAGGCGCTGGACATGACCGGGCTCGTCGCGGAACGCGCTACCAGCAAGGAAGTCTCGCTGATCGCCAAGCGGATCGAGACGTCGCAGCGCGACGAGATCGCGCAGATGCAGCAGTGGCTCACCGACCGCGGCGAACAGCTCCCGGGGCCGCACGAGCACCACGCCGACCACGACGCGGTGATGCCGGGCATGCTCACCCCCGAGCAGCTGGCGGAGCTGGCGAAGACCCGAGGTGAGCAGTTCGACCGGCTCTTCCTCGACCGCATGATCCGGCACCACGAGGGCGCGCTCACCATGGTGCAGCAGCTCTACGCGGCCGGCGGCGGGCTGGAGCCGGCGAGCGACCGGTTCGCCCGGGAGGTCAACGCCGACCAGGGCATCGAGATCCGCAGCATGCGGGAGCTGCAGGCGCGCCTCGCCGGCTAGGTCCTGTCCTGCCGATCATGGAAGCCAGATGATGGCGGCGATGAGGACGAGGCTGGCTCGGTAGAGGGATGCGCGTTTGGCGTAGCGGGTGGCCAGGTCCCGCCACTGTTTGAGCCGGTTGAAGCAACGTTCCACGACGTTGCGCTTCTTGTAGACCAGTTTGTCGAAGGTTGGCGGTCGTCCGCCGGTGCTGCCCTTGGCGGCCCGGCGGGCGACCTGGTCAGAGCGTTCGGGGATGACGTGCCGGATTCCCCGTTGCCTCAGGGCGCGTCTGGTGGAGTCGTGGGCGTAGCCCTTGTCGGCGATCAGCACATCGGGGCGTTTGCGAGGCCGGCCGGGTCCGGGCTCGTTGACGCGGATCGCGTCCAGCAGCGCGAGGAGTTGGGGGTTGTCGCCGGCCTGACCGGGAGTGAGCAGGATCGACAGCGGTCGGCCGCGTCCGTCGACGGCGAGGTGGATCTTCGTGCTCAGCCCTCCCCGGGATCGACCGATGGCCTCGCCATCCTGCGCACCAGGCGTCGCCGGACTTGTCGGGGAGCCCCCTTTTTGCGGGCGCCAGCGGCATGCTGGTGCGCCCGCACGATCGACGAGTCGGTGCTGATTGTCCACTGCACCGGTGTCCCGTCGTCATGCACCTGCGCCGCGGCCAGGATCCGATCCCACGTCCCGTCAGCGGTCCACCGGCGCAACCGTTCGTGGCAGGTCTTCCACGGCCCGAAACGTTCCGGCAGGTCACGCCACGGCGCACCCGTGCGCAGCTTCCACAGAATCCCGTTAATGACCTGACGGTGATCCCGCCACCGCCCCCGCGCACCACCCGGCTCCGGAAGCAACGGCGCAATCACCACCCACGCCTCATCGGTCAACTCACCACGACGCACCACCGGCACATCGTCAACCATCAACCACTACAAGATCGACAGGACACGCCCTAGGCAGTGTCTTCAAAGGATCTTGGTGTCGGATGATGTAGCGCGTGGGTCGTCGCTACGAGTTGTCTGACGTCGAGTGGGAAGCGCTGTCGCGGTATCTGCCGTCGGCGGTGACCGGTGGTCGGC
>NZ_RAZT01000005.1 GCF_003626635.1 Micromonospora musae
CCGCGCCAAGTCCTCGGTCGCCGAGGAGGAGGCGGTCGCCTTCTCCGCGCTCAGCGCCGGCCAGCTCGACGAGGAGCAGTTCTCCTCGTTCGTGGCCACCCTGACCAGCCAGCAGGAGGCGCTGCTCGCCTTCTCGCTGGCCGCCGACCCGGCGCAGCGCGCCCTGGTCAACAGCGCCGTCTCCGGTGACGCGGTAGGCCTCGCCGACCGGGTCGCGTCCGACATCACCCGCTCGGTCGGCCAGCGCCCGCTGGTCACCGCGCGTGACGCCACCGCCGCCATCGGCGCGGTGAACGACCTGATGCGCTGGGCCGAGATGCAGTTGGAGAACTCGCTCCTCGCCCAGACCGACCAGGTCCGTTCGGACGTCATCCAGCAGGCCGTGCTCGAGTCGGTGCTGGTGCTGCTGACCCTGGTCATCGCGGTCACGCTCGCCGTGGTGCTGGCCCGATCGCTCAACGGATCGCTGCGCCGGCTGCGTGAGGGCGCGCTCGCCGTGGCCAACCACGACCTGCCCGACGCCGTGCAGCGCCTGCAGAACATGGGCAGCGTCGGCGAGGGTGGGGTCGACGAGATCGTGCAGCAGGTCCGCGACCCCATCAACCTCTCCAACCGCGACGAGGTCGGCCAGGTGGCCTCCGCCTTCAACGTGGTGCACCGGGAGGCGGTCCGGGTCGCCGCCGAGCAGGCCGCGCTGCGTACCAGCGTCTCGGCGATGTTCCTCAACCTGGCTCGCCGCAGTCAGACCCTGGTCGACCGGATGATCGGCGAGCTGGACGCGATCGAGCGTGGCGAGGAGGACCCGAAGCGGCTGGCGCAGCTCTTCGAGCTGGACCACCTGGCCACCCGAATGCGCCGTAACGACGAGAACCTGCTGGTCCTGGCCGGCGCCGACTCGGCCGTACCGCGCCGCGACGACGCCCTGGTGGTGGACGTGCTGCGCGCCGCCCAGTCCGAGGTCGAGCTCTACAACCGGATCGAGTTCGGCACGGTCGACACCGACATCTCGGTCGCCGCGCACGCCGTCAACGACGTCGTCCGGCTCGTCGCCGAGCTGCTCGACAACGCGACCCGGTTCTCGCCGCCGACCACCATCGTGGTCGCCGACGGCCGCCGGATCCGCGACTACGTGCTGATCCAGATCGAGGACCGGGGGCTCGGCCTCACCGACGAGCAGCTCGACTCGCTGAACCGCCGACTGGCCGCCCCACCGACGGTCGACGTGGCGGCGTTCCGGCTGATGGGTCTGGCGGTGGTGAGCCGCCTGGCGTCCCGCTACGGCATCCGCGTCGAGCTGCGCCGCAACGTCGAGGGCGGCACCGTCGCCCAGGTGACGCTGCCGAACTCCACGGTGGTGCTGCCCAGCCTCACCCGGGGTCGCGAGCAGGCGCTCACCCCGCCGCGCCCGCGTCAGCCGATGGCCGTCGAGCGGGCGCCGCACACGCCGGTCGCGCTCGCCGAGCCGCGTACCGGGCTCACCTCGGCGGCCACGCTGCCCGACGAGTGGCGCACCAGCCCACCCGCCCCGGCGCCGTGGCAGGCTCCGGTGGACGCCCGGGAGACCGCGCCGACCGTGAACGCCGGCGGGCTGACCACGCCACCGGCCCAGCCGTACGCGGCGGACGGGTTCGGCGTCGACAACCCGACCGCCGCCCACCCGACGCTCACGCCGCTGCCCCGGCGCGCGCCGGGCGCCGAGGCCGCCGATCTGCCGCCCGCGCAGTCGGGGACGGGTTCGCTCGGCTCGTACGCCGGACCGAGCGCCCCCGCCATGCCACCGGCGCCGCCCGCCATGCCGCCGGCCCCGCCCGCGATGCCGCCGGCCGCCGCGCCGACGCCGATCGCCGCCCGCCCCGAACCGGTGGCCGAGGCGCCGATCTTCCGGGAGATGGAGGCGGTCTGGTTCCGGTCGCACGGCAACGACGCGACCGCGATCTTCACCCGCCCGAAGTTCGACGAGCCGCCGGCTGCGGCGTCCGGTGCCCGGGCGTCGGCCGAGGCCAGGCCGGCGGCGGTCACCTCGCCGACCACTCCGCTGCCGACCCGTACCCCCGGTGTCGGTGGCACGGCGGGCCCGGCCCAGCCGCCACCGCCGTCGTACGTTCCGCCGGCGGCCAAGCCCGCGCCCACGCCACCCGCGCCGCCCGCACCCGCTCAGGCGGCCCCGGCGCCCGCGGTCGACGCGGACGCCTGGCGGACGGCGGCCGACGAGGGCTGGTCACGCGCCAGCCAGGCGGCCGAGCCGACCGACGGCGGGACCACCCGCTCCGGGCTGCCCAAGCGCGTTCCGCAGGCGCAGCTCGTGCCGGGCGGCATCGAGCCGCGCGGCGGCCGGGAGCCCAGCCGGCGCTCCCCGGATGACGTACGTGGTCTGTTGTCGGCCTACCACCGCGGTGTGCAACGCGGTCGGGCGGCCGGGACGGACCAGAACCACACTTCCAACAAGGAGACCCGATGAACAGGCCAGCGGCCATTCAGGACATGGGTTGGCTGCTCACCAACTTCGCCGACAGCGTGGCTGGCATCGCCCACGTGGTGGCGGTGTCCGCGGACGGGTTGCTGCTCGCCTCCTCCCGGGACCTCCCCGGCGACCGGGCGGACCAGCTCGCCGCGATCACCTCCGGCGTGGTGAGCCTGACCGAGGGTGCCGCCCGGATGTTCAGTGCCGGAGGCGTCCTGCAGACCGTCATCGAGATGGACAGCGGTTACCTGTTCCTGATGTCGATCAGTGACGGTTCGTCGATGGCGGTGCTCGCCGCGCGCAGCTGTGACGTGGGCCAGGTCGGCTACGAGATGGCTCTGCTGGTCGAGCGGGTCGGAGCGGCGCTGGTGCCGCTACCGCGCGACGCGGTGCGTTCGTAGCCGCAGCGCGGTGCGTGCAGAAGCCCGGGGCGCGACGACCGCGCAGAGCCGACGGGACAGGAACGGGACCGGAGCCGCCGGGCACCGGTACGGAGAGGAGGTGATCGCGGATGGAGCCCCGACGTGACCCGCGCGGTGCGCTGGTGCGGCCGTACGCGGTCACCCGCGGCCGTACGGAGCCTCGGCAGGAGATCGCCCTGGAGGCCGTTCTGATGGCCACGCCCACCCAGGTCGCCGAGTCCCGTTTTGCCGGCCACGACAAGCACCGCATCGCCACCGTCTGCGATGGCCGGGCGCAGTCGATGGCGGAAATCGCCGCCTACACCCGGATGCCGCTCGGCGTCGCCCGGGTGCTCGTCGCCGACATGGTGACCGAGGGCCTGCTGACGCTAAACACTGCTGCTCCCGTCGAGGGATTCGAGGAGCGGATGGAACTGCTGGGAAGGGTGCTAAGTGGACTTCGCAGGCTATGACCCCGCCGGGGGGCAGCAGAGCCGCGGGATCGTCTCCGCCAAGATCGTCATCGCGGGCGGGTTCGGGGTCGGCAAGACCACACTGGTCGGCGCGATCTCGGAGATCACCCCGCTGCGGACCGAGGCGGTGATGACCGCGGCCGGTGTCGGCATCGACGATCCGTCCAAGGTGCCGGGCAAGGAGACCACCACGGTCGCCATGGACTTCGGCCGCATCACCATGGCCCAGGACCTGATCCTGTACCTCTTCGGTACGCCGGGACAGACCCGTTTCTGGTTCATGTGGGACGAGATCATCCGGGGTGCGGTGGGTGCCGCCGTGCTGGTCGACACCCGGCGGATCACCGACGCCTTCGCGCCGCTGGACTACTTCGAGAACCGCAACCTGCCGTACGTGGTCGCGCTCAACTGCTTCGACGGCGCTCCCCGGTACGAGCTGGAGGAGATTCGCGAGGCGCTGGCGATCTCGCCCGAGGTGCCGCTGATCATGACCGACGCCCGGCGACGCGACTCGGTGAAGCACGTGCTGGTCACCGTCACCGAGCACGCGATGCTGCGGCTGCAGGCCGAGCACGGCCGGGGCTTCCCGACGCCGGTCGGCTGAGGCGCGATCCGCCTCCGCCGAACGACCCACCCGGTCCGACGCCTCGCGTCGGACCGGGCATCGGTCGTGCGGTCGACGCGCAGGTGGTAGCCGCGCCCGACGCCGTCCGGGCGACGCGGGGCGGCGCGGAGCCGGGCGACCGCCGGTCAAGCGCGCCGTCGGCGGCTTCGGCCTGCGCCCGCACCGTCTCGACCTTGCACCGGGACCGCGCACCGCAGGGAGGCCCGCCGACTCGGTTCCGCCTATCATGTGGGAGATATTTCCCAATGATTGGGAGGCAGGGATGAGCGTCGCCGACGCGTTCGACGCCGTCGCGGGAAGCTACGACGAGGGGCGTCGCCGGCTGGTGCCCTGCTTCGACGCCTTCTACGGCACCGCGGTCGAGGTGGCCGCGCCGCCCCTGCGGGCCGCGCTGGCCGCCGGGCGTACCCCCGAGGTGTTGGACCTGGGTGCGGGCACCGGCCTGCTGTCTCTGCTGCTCGCCGCGGCGGTCCCCGGGGTCCGGCTGACCCTCGTCGACGCCGCTGCGGCGATGCTGGCGGTCGGGGCGGAGCGGCTACGGGCCCGCGGAGTGCCGCACCGCACGGTGCTCGCCGACCTGGCTGACCCACTTCCCGCAGGCCGGTACGACGCGGTGGTCAGCGCGTTGGCCGTCCACCACCTCGACGACGCCGGAAAGCGGACGCTCTATCGACGGGCCGCGGACGCGCTCGTGCCGGGTGGGGTCTTCGTCAACGCCGAGCAGGTCGCCGGCCCGACGCCCGCGCTGGACCGGCGCTACGACGACGTGTGGACGGCGCGGATCATCGAGCTCGGCGCGACAGCCGACGAGATCGCGGCCGCCCGGGAGCGGATGCGGCACGACCGGCCGGCGACGGTGGCCGACCAGTGCGGCTGGCTCACCGACGCCGGCCTCGTCGACGTGGACTGCTTCTTCAAGGAGTGGCGCTTCGCCGTCTTCGGTGGTCACCGCCCCTGATCCCGTCCGCGGCCGGCGCCGGGCACCCTGATCGGGGCGCGATCACCGTCGACGGGACCCGTCCAGGTTCTCGGAGGCCGGGTTGGACCGATTCATCCCGGAACACGAACCGATCGCCGGTTTGCCGATTCACGGCGGCGGGGATGACTGGCGGTCATACCGCTGGGTAATCTTCCCGGCATGACCGCCAAGGTGACGCTGTCGTTCTCCGACGAGACGATCGAGGAGGCGCGCCGGTTCGCCAGGCGCGAGGGCATGTCGCTCTCCGCGTGGATGGACCAGGCCGCCCGGGAGAAGGCGCTCCGGGAGGTCTTCGCCGCGCACGCCGCCGCTGTCGGCCGCGCCGGAATGGATCTCGAGTCGGCCGCCCTCGCCGACGCGCGCGAGGTGGGCATGGTCGACGACCTGCTCTTCCGCGGGCGTCGGCGTGCTGCGTAGGGGAGAGGTCTGGCGCATCGAGGGTGCCCGGGAACGGCTCGGGCTGGTGATCAGCTCGGACGTCTACAACTCCACCGAGGTGCCCATCGTGATCGTGGTCGAGGTGGTCGAGCAGGCGCTGCTGCGCGACTCGCCGCTCGCCGTGCCCATGGGTGGGTACGTGGTGATGCCCGACCGCCTCTCCTCGCCGCTGAAGAAGTGGTTCACCGAGTGCGTGGACGTCGCCGACGCCGACACGATGCACCTGGTCGGCCGGGCGCTGCGCATCCTGCAGCAGCTCTGAGCCCCGCTCGGCGGCGCCCGGCCGGGGCCGGTAGGCTCCCCGCCGGCCCGGCTGCTCCGGCCGCCGAGCGTGACCGGGGGCCGTGACTTCCGCCGGTGACACGTCGGGCAGGACCCCGCTTTGACCAGCCGACCGGGCTCCGGGTATCGTTGCCTGCTGTTGTACGACATCCAGAGGCGTGCCGCTTCAGGTACGCTTGGTCGTTCGTGCGCGCCTGGTGACCCGGCGCGCGACCCCAGACCGACGACGAGACAAGGTAGACCTGTGCGTACGTACAGCCCGAAGCCGGGTGAGATCGAGCGTCAGTGGCACGTCATCGACGCTTCTGATGTCGTGCTGGGCCGCCTGGCCACCCACGCCGCCACGTTGCTGCGTGGCAAGCACAAGCCGACCTTCGCGCCGCACGTCGACACGGGCGACTTCGTCGTCATCGTGAACGCGGGCAAGGTGGCGCTGACCGGCAACAAGCGTCAGCAGAAGATCGCCTACCGCCACTCCGGTTACCCGGGTGGTCTGAAGCAGGTCGGCTACGACGAGCTGCTGACCAAGCGTCCCGAGCGGGCCATCGAGCTGGCTGTCAAGGGGATGCTGCCGCACAACAAGCTCGGCCGTAAGCTCATCAAGAAGCTGAAGGTCTACGCCGGTGCCGAGCACCCGCACGGCGCCCAGCAGCCGGTGCCGTTCGAGATCAAGCAGATCGCGCAGTGAGCGCGGGCGAAGGAATCAGCATGACCGACATCACCGCCACCGAGGTCGCCCCCGAGGCCGCCGAGGCGCCGGCGCCCGTTGCCCGCGCGCCTCGTGGTGACCGCCCGATCCAGACCGTGGGCCGCCGCAAGGAGGCCATCGTCCGGGTTCGCATCGTGCCGGGCACCGGTAAGATCACCTGCAACGGCCGGGACCTCGAGGCCTACTTCCCGAGCAAGGTCCACCAGCAGCTGATCAAGGATCCGCTGGTGACCGCCGAGAAGCCGGAGGCGTTCGACGTCATCGCCAACCTGCGCGGTGGCGGCATCACCGGTCAGGCCGGCGCGCTCCGCCTGGCCATCGCCCGGGCTCTGATCGTCAACGAGCCCGACGACCGCCCGGCCCTGAAGAAGGCCGGCTTCCTGACCCGGGACGCCCGGGTCAAGGAGAGCAAGAAGTACGGCCTCAAGAAGGCCCGCAAGGCTCCTCAGTACTCGAAGCGCTGATCATCACCAGCGCGTTGTACGCCTGACGGACGGCCGGTCCGCCTCCTTTCGACGGGAGGTGGGGCCGGCCGTTTCGCTTCTTCTCTGTCGACCGCGTCATCGGAGGTTTGGCGGGTATGGGTCGGTTGTTCGGTACGGACGGCGTCCGCGGACGCGCGAACGTGGATCTCACACCCGAGCTGGCGCTCGCCGTGGCGGTCGCCGCCGCGCACACACTCGCCGAGACCGACCGGAGTCATCCCCCGGTCGCGGTGGTCGGGCGGGACACCCGGGCCAGCGGCGAGATGCTGGAGGCCGCCGTCGTCGCGGGCCTCACCAGCGCCGGTGCCACGGTGATCCGCGTCGGGGTGCTGCCCACCCCGGCGGTGGCGTACCTGACCGCGGAGGCCAAGGCCGACCTGGGCGTGATGCTCTCCGCGTCGCACAACCCGATGCCGGACAACGGGATCAAGCTCTTCGCCGCCGGCGGGCACAAGCTCCCCGACGAGCTGGAGATGAAGATCGAGGCGGCGATCGAGGCGAACGCCACCTCGGCCTGGGACCGCCCGGTCGGTGCCGGCGTCGGGCGGGTGCACGACCTGCTCGACGGGGCCGACCACTACGTGCAGCACCTGGTCGGGACCGTGCCGCACCGGCTCGACGGGATCAAGGTCGTAGTCGACTGCGCCAACGGCGCGGCGGCCGACGTCGCCCCGGTCGCGTACCGGGAGGCCGGCGCCGAGGTGATCGCCATCCACGCCGAGCCCGACGGGCTCAACATCAACGACGAGTGCGGCTCCAACCACATCGAGGCGTTGCGCGCCGCGGTCGTCGAGCACGGCGCGCACCTGGGCATCGCGCACGACGGCGACGCCGATCGCTGTGTGGCGGTGACCGCCGACGGCGACGAGGTCGACGGCGACCAGCTCATGGCGATCCTCGCGCTCGCCATGCGGGAGGCCGGGGCGCTCACCGACGACACGCTCGTCGCGACCGTGATGAGCAACCTCGGGCTCCGGCTGGCGATGTCCGCCGAGGGCATCCGGCTGGTCGAGACGAAGGTCGGCGACCGGTACGTCCTGGAGGAGCTGCGCGCGTCCGGGCTCGCCCTCGGCGGCGAGCAGAGCGGGCACATCGTCATGCCCGCCTACGCGACCACCGGCGACGGCGTGCTGACCGGCCTGCACCTGATGTCCCGGATGGCGGCCACCGGGCGTTCCCTGGCCGAGCTCGCCGCCGTGGTGACCAAGCTGCCGCAGGTGCTGATCAACGTGCCGGTCGGCGACCGCACCGTCGGCGCCGCCGCTCCGGCGGTACGTGCCGAGGTCGAGCGGGCCGAGAACGAGCTGGGCGGCACCGGCCGGGTGCTCCTGCGCCCCTCCGGCACCGAGCCGCTGGTCCGGGTGATGGTCGAGGCCGCCACCGAGGCGACGGCCCGGTCGGTCGCCGAGCGCATCGCCGAGCAGGTCCGCACCGCCAGTCCGGCCTCCTGACCGGTCCGGCAGGGGCCACACCGGCTGCTCGTCACTCCTCGGCGAGCAGCCGCGCGGCCGGCAGTCGACGTAGCAGGGCCGCCGGCAGGAGCGCCGCCAGGCCGCTCACGACGATGCCGGCGACCGCCGTGACACCGGCCACCAGCAGCAGACCGGCGGGGAGCGCGCCGATGAGGCCCACCGCGCCCAGCAGACCCAGCAGGGCCCCGCTGCCGGCGCCCAGCGCTCCGAGCGCGAGCGCCTCGTAGGCGATGAGCCGGGCGAGCGCCCCATCGGTCCAGCCGATCGCGCGGAGCGTGGCCAGCTCCGCAGCGCGGTCGCGGACCCCGAGGTAGATCACGTCGGCCACGGCGGCCG
This sequence comes from Micromonospora musae, assembly GCF_003626635.1. Classification (GTDB taxonomy): domain Bacteria; phylum Actinomycetota; class Actinomycetes; order Mycobacteriales; family Micromonosporaceae; genus Micromonospora; species Micromonospora musae. The sequence goes on from NZ_RAZT01000005.1 coordinate 8,662, forward strand.
CGCCGAGCAGCATGGTCGCCGCCGCGGCGATCAGGTCCGCTCCGCGGACGTCGAGCGAGATCGCGTCCCCCAGCAGGCTGCCGACGACCGCGCCGCGGAAGGCGTACGAGACGGTGCCGACCAGGGTCAGCGCCGCGACGCCGATGGCCAGGGCACCCGCACCGAGCAGGGTGCGCCCCGGCGTACGGGCGAGGTTGGTGAGGGCCAACTGGAACAGGGTGCGGGGCCGGGTACCACGGCCGACGGCGGCCACCGCGGGACGTAGCGCGGCGGCCGGATGCGCGCGACTGGCGCGCAGCGCCGGGGTCAGGCCGGCGACCAGCGCCAGCAGCAGCGCCACCGGTACGGCGAGCAGCGCCCGCCACCAGCCGACGTCGATTCCGAGCGCGGCCGAGATCGGTGTCGCCAGGGCGACGGAGAGCAGCCCGGCGACGAGGCCGAGGGTGGCCACCTCGCCGAGGACGAGCAGGCTGATCCGCCGGGCCGACCAGCCGAGGCAGGCGAGCAGCGCCAGCTCGGACCTGCGGTCCCGGACCGCAGCGGTCACCGCGTTGCCCAGGAAGAGCGCGCACACGACCAGTACGAGCAGGAAGAGCAGCACGCTCTTGCGGTCGACGGCCTGCACGATGACGGACCCGACCCCGAGGGCGGACCAGTTCTCGGTCAGCCGCAGCTCGGGACGGCCGAAGGAGCCGGCGGGCAGCTCGACGGTCTGCGGGGCGGGGGAGGAGCCGAGGGTGATGTCCACGTCCAGCCCGGTGGCCTCGGCGATCTGCTCGGCCACCAGACGGACCCGTTCCGCGGAGTGCTCGCTGTAACCGTCGACGTCCTCGACGCGTACCCGGACGGCGCTGATCGGCGCGTCGCGCTGCGCCCGGGGCGCCCCCTCCAACAGCTTCGGCAGGGACTCCAGGTTGGTCAGCAGGAACGGGGGCGTGCTCAGGTAGCCGGCCGGGTTTCCGCCGGGGAACAACGGCTGATCGCCGAGGGCCGTCCGACTGGGCTCGTCCGCTCCCTCGGCCGTCGGCGGCTCGTACGTCTCCAACGGCACCCGGGACAGGTCGCCGAACCGGGTCAGCCGCTCGGGGTCGAAGACGCCGACGGGCTCCCATCCCGGCATCTTCCGCCCGCCGAGCCCACGCGTCTCCAGCCTGTGCAGCGTGCGGAACGACGTGTCCGCCCCGAGCCAGGGCACGGGCATGTCGCGTTCGCGGGCCTCCCCGTACACGCCGGGATCGGGGTCGACTGCGCGGGCCCGCAGCGTGCCGTCGGGTAGCTCCTCGTAGCCGGGCGGGCCCGCCTGCAGCACCGACCGCAGCTCGCCGAAGCAGCAACTGCCACTGTCCCGGAGCGCCTTCGCCAACTGCGCCTCCTGGGCGGCCGCGACGTCCAGCCGGACGGATCCGGCCGGGATCGCCTCGGCGGCCTCCAACGCTCTGCTCACCGCCGTCTCGGAGAGGCCGGCCACCCGATCGGGACGGAGCCGGGTGAAGGCCACCGAGATGTTGCCGTCGACGTACGGCCGGCTCGTCGCCAGCACCGGGAACTGCCGGTTCTGTATCCCGGGCAGGTCCCTCGGCAGGTCGTCCGGGCGCAGTGCCCGGCCCTGCACCACGGCGCTGCTGAGCCCCACGAGCCGCTCCTCGGCCGGCGGATCGACGGCCGCGAGCAGGAACGGCACGTGCGCCGAGACGGGTACCGTCAGGCGGTCCCGCACGCGCGGGCGGAACGTTCCCGTCGGCACTTCTCCGTCGTACGCCATCTCCACGTCCGCGAACCGCCCGTCGGGGCGGAGCTGGAACGTCCAGAATCCGGTGTTCTCCAGCTCCGATCGCGAGCTGCCGGGCGCGCCGACGGGTTGGGGTATTCCGCAGATCGGCTCCGTACGGCCGTCGGGAAGGATCTCCAGGGCGCCTCCGGAGACCGCGCCGTCGCAGTGGGCGAGCGGATAGGACCTGCCGTTGGTGTGCGGGACGGGACCGGTGAGGGAATCTATCGGCCCGACCGGTTGGGCCACCGCGTTGCGGGTGACGTAGACGTAGAGCGGGCGGGCCGCCGCGCGGGACAGCCCGCGCTCGGCGCTGAAGGTCGGGTCGATGCGGATCACCTGGCGGTCGGCGTCACGGTCCACAGCGGCGGTGAGGTCGACCTCCACCGGCACCCACCGGATCGAGTGACCGAGCATCGCGATCGGCGCCGCGACCTCCACCCCGTCGACGGCGGCGACCTGCCGGTACTGCGCCGGGCTGATGCCGCCGAAGAGCCCGGAGAGGTAGTTGGGCTGCACCCGTCCCCGCGCCGCCTCCTGCGCGGTGCGGCTCCCCTTCGGCCGGACCAGGACGTCGTACGCGGCCGCGCTGTCCCGTTCGACCGTGCCGATCACCTGGAGCCGGGACGCCGTGGTGGCGCCGGTGAGCACGATGAAGCCGGTGGTCGCCACCAGCACTCCGGTCAGCAGGGCTATCGACCGTCCGGCTCGCCCGCGTAGCTGGCGCCAGATGAATCCGAGCATCGCGTCCCGCCTCTCCGTCAGGTCGCAGGTCCCGCTTCCGGGTTGGAGAGCCGCCCTGACGGGCCGCCCGCCGCCTCAGAGCCGCAGCCGAGCCGCCCGCCGCCTCAGAGCCGCAGCCGAGCCGCCCGCCGCCTCAGAGCCGCAGCCGGGCGGCCCGGTCGAAGGTCTCCGCCGGCTCCTCTCCCTCGGTGAGGTCGAGGTCCTCGACCACCCGACCGTCGCCGAGCCGGATCAGCCGGTCGCAGCGGGCGGCGATGGCCCGCTCGTGGGTGGCGAGCACGATCGTCATGCCGTGCCGGTCGCGCAGGCCGAGCAGGAGGTCGAGGATCTGCGCGCCGGTGGTCGAGTCGAGGTTGCCGGTGGGCTCGTCGGCGAGGAGCAGGCCGGGACCGCCCATCAGCGCGCGGGCGACGGCGACCCGCTGCTGCTGGCCGCCGGAGAGCTGTGCCGGCAGGGCCCGTTCCCGCTCGGCGAGGCCGACGGCGTCGAGCAGTTCCCGGGCCTGGGCCAGGTGGTCGGTACGACCGCGACGAGGCAGCACGGGCGCGAGCACGTTGTCCAGCACGGTGAGCGCGGGGAGCAGGTGGTAGCGCTGGAAGACGAAGCCCACCCGCTGCCGGTAACGCGCCAGACCTGCCCGGCGCAGGCCGCTGATCTCCACTCCGTCGACGGTGATGGTCCCCTCGTCGGGCTGCTCGATCGCGCCGATCAGGTGCAGCAGCGTCGACTTGCCCGACCCGCTGGGCCCGGTCAGCGCCACCACCGAACCCGCCGCGATCGTCAACGAGACGTCGTCGACCGCCGTGATCTGCTCCGCCCCGCTGCCGAACCGCCGGGCCAGGCGCTCCACCGAGACGGTGCTGCCGGTCTGCTCGCTCATCGTCTACTCCTCTGCCAGTAGGCGCGCCGTACGCAGGCGGCGCAACAGGGTGGTGGGCACCAGGGCGGCGACGGTCGTCACCAGTACTCCGGCCATCGCGACCAGCGCCGCGACCAGGACCAGCGCGGCGGGGAGGTCGCCGACCATCCAGGCCGCCCCGCCCAGCCCCACCGCCGCCCCGGTCACCGCGCCCGCGACGCCCAACGCCAGCCCCTCGTAGCCGATCAGCCGGGCGAGCGCAGCGTCGGTCCACCCGACCGCACGCAACGTGGCCAGTTCGGCGGCCCGGTCGCGGATGTTGAGGTAGAGCACGTCCGCCACCGCCGCGGCGCCGAGCAACACCGTGGCCGCAGCCGCCGCCGCGTCCGCACCGCGCACGCTCAGCGAGACCACGTCGCCGAGCAGGCTGCCGACGATCGCCCCGCGGAAGGCGTACGCGGCGGCGGCGACCAGCGTCAGCGCGGCCACCCCGATCGCCAGGGCACCGGCTCCCAGAAGCGTCCGTCCGGGGGTCCGGAGCAGATTGGCCAGGGCGAGGCCGGCGAGGGTGCGCGGGCGGCGTACCCAGCGAGCGCCCGCCACCACCGGGCGGAGCGCGCCGGCCGGGTGGGCGCGCGCCGCCCGCAGCGCCGGCACCACTCCCGCGGCCAGGGCGAGGAGCAGCGCCACGGGCACGGCCAGCGCGGCCCGCCACCAGTCCACGTCGATGCCGAGCGCGGTACCGATCGGCACCGCGAGGGCCAGCGAGAGCAGGCCCGCCGTGAGCCCGAGCACGGCGACCTCGCCGAGGATCAGTGCGCCGATCCGGCGGACCGGCCAGCCGAGACAGGCGAGCACCGCCAACTCCGGCCTGCGGTCCCGGACGGCGGCGCTGACCGCGTTGCCGAGGAACAGCGCGCAGACCACCAACACCAGGAAGAAGAGCACCACGCTCTTGCGGTCCACCGCCTGCGCGATGACCGACGCCACGCCGAGCGCCGACCAGTGCTCGGTCAACCGCAGCAGGGGCCGTCCGAACGATCCGGAGGGCAGTTCCACGATCTGCGGCGCGGGTGAGGAGCCGAGGGTGATGTCGACGTCCAGGCCGGTCGTCCTGGCGATCTGCTCGGCGATCAGCCGGACGCGTTCGGCGGAGCGTTCGTTGTAGCCCGACACGTCGGCGACCCGGACGCGGATGGCGCTGATCGGTGCCTCGACCTGCGGGACAGGGCCGCCCTTCAGGAGCGTCGGCACGCTGCCGAGGTTGGTGAGCAGCAGCGGAGGGGCGGCGAGGTAGCCGGCCGGGTTGCCACTCGGCTCCAGGGGCTGCCCGCCCAACGCGGCCCGGCTCTCGTCGTCGGCCCCTTGTGCCACCGGCGCCTGGTAGGTCTCCAGGGGCACCCTGCCGACGTCGCTGAACCCGGCCAACTTGCCCGGGTCGAAGACACCGACCGCGCGCCAGTAACGCTGGGGCGCGTTGCCGCCGTCGGGCAGCGGTAACCGGCGTACCGCTCGGGTGGGCTGGTCCTCGGAGAGCCAGGGCCGGGGGAGTGGACTGGCGGTGGTCTCGTCGCCGTAGGCCGTGGGTTCGGCGGGTGGCTGCGGGCGCGCGCGTAGTGTGCCGTCGGGCCGACGCTCGTACTGCACGTCACCGGACTGCACGATGGCCTGCAGCTGCCCGTAACAGCAGCCGGTCTCGGAGAGCCCTTCGGCGAGCTGCGCCCGATAGCCGGCGGCGACGTCGTACCGGTCCGATCCGGCCGCGATCCCGCTGGCGCGGCCCAGCGTGTGCTCCAGGTCGATGACCGACACGCCGGCCGGACTGACCCCGGGCAGCCGGGTGAGCCGGGCCGCCAGTGCCGCGTCGAAGAAGGGTCGACTGGTGACGAGCACCGGGGTGGCGAGGGTGACCGCGGTGCCGAGGCGCTTGACGTCGACCGTGTCGTGCGGGCCGACAACTCGTCCCTCGATCACGGCACCACCGAGGCCGACCAACCGCTCCTCGGCTGCCGGGTCCACTGCGGCGAGCAGGAACGGCACGGTCAGGTCGTACGCCATGCGCAGCCGGTCGGAGACGGCCGGTGACGGGCCGGACCCTCCGGTCACCAGCACGCCCGGCATGCTCTCGAAGCGGCCGTCCGGCAGCAGACGTACCGCGTCGACGGTCCACTCCGCACGCTCGGAATAGGTGCTGGGGCTTCCCAGCAGGGCGAATCGCGGGTCGCAGACGGCAAGGCTGCGCCCGTTCGGCAGCACCTCACGGGGAACGAGTCCGCAGCTCGCCTCCGCGGAGTACGAGCGGCCGTCGGAGTACGGGACCGCGTCGCTGTCGAACGGCGGGTCGAGCCGGGGATAGATCAGCGGGTGCTTGGTCACGTACACGTAGCGGGGCTTGCCGGGCGCGGTGGAGAGCCCGCGCTCGGCCACGAAGGTCGGATCGACCCGGATCACCTGCCGATCCAGTGACCGGTCGACGGCGTCGGTGAGGTCCAGTGGGGTCGGCACCAGGGTGGTCGAGTAGCCGAGCATCGCGATCGGCGCTGCCACGTCGATGCCGGGGACGGCCTTGACCTGCTCGTACTGCTGCGTCGTGATGCCGCCGAAGTGGCCGGAGAGGTAGTTCGGACGGACCAGTCCGCGCTCGGCCTCCAGGGGGGTGCGTGTCCCCTGAGGCCGGACGAGGATGTCGTAGGCGACGCGGGTGTTGCGCTCGACGGTGCCGGTGACGTCGAGACGGGAGGTGGTGGTGGCGCCCGTGAGCACCACGAACCCGGTCGTCGCCACGAGCACGCCGACCATGAGCGCCACCGACCGTCCCGCACGGCCGCGAAGCTGACCCCAGATGAACCTGAGCATGTTCGCGCCTCCCCGTTGTGCTGCCCATCACTCTGCGCGTTACATTGTCACAATGCAAGACCGGAATTGGAGGGGATGATGGCGATCCAGCACGCTGTCCTGGCGTTGCTGGCCGGCGGGCCCAGCTACGGCTATGAGCTGAAGGGCGAGTTCGAGAACTCCGTCGGTCCACAGTGGGGCCCGTTGAACATCGGGCACCTCTACCAGATCCTCGACCGCTTGTCGCGGGACGCGTTGGTGGTCGCGCACCGTGAGGAGCAGCCCACCAAGCCGGACCGGGTGGTCTACGAGATAACCGACGCCGGGCGCGTCGAGCTGGACCGCTGGCTCGGCGAGCCGAGTCCGCGCAGCGGCGGGTTCCGGGACGACTTCTTCCTGAAGGTGACCGCCGCCGCCCGCTCCGGCGCCGCGCAGACCGTACGGACGGTCCTCGGCAGCCAGCGCGGGCACCTGCTGCGGGAGCTGCGCAACCTCGACGGTCTGCGGCGTACGGCCGGCGACCCGGTGGTCGGGTTGCTGCTCGCCGCCGCGTGTCGACACGTCGAGGCCGATCTCGCCTTCATCGACGACGCGGAGTCGGTGCTGCTCGCCGACGGCGGTTCGGTGCTCTCCACGATGGCGGCGGCCCGTCCGGTGAAGCCCTCCGAGGAGGGGGCGGGCCCGACCCGGATCGCCGGGTGACCCGGCCCGGCCGTCCGGAGGTCAGCCCGCGGCGAGTCGGCGCAGGCGGGTGACCGCCTCGGTCAGCACCTCGGGCCGTTTGCAGAAGGCGAAGCGGACCAGCCGCCGCCCGGCCTCGGCGTCGTCGTAGAAGACCTGGGTCGGCACCGCGACCACCCCGCACCGCTGCGGCAGCGAACGGCAGAACTCCACCCCGTCCCGGCCGCCGAGCGACGTGACGTCGGCGGTGACGAAGTACGTGCCCTCCGGGGCGAGCACGTCGAAGCCGGCGTCGTTCAGGCCCTCGACCAGCTGGTCTCGCCGCGCCTGCAGCCCGGCCCGGAACCCGCTGAAGTACTCGTCCGGCAGGCCCAGCGCCACCGCCGCTGCAGGCTGCAGCGGCGCTGCGTTGACGAAGGTGAGGAACTGCTTCACCCGGAGCAGCGCGGAGACCAGCCGCGCCGGTCCGCTCGCCCAGCCGATCTTCCACCCGGTGCAGGAGAACGTCTTGCCGGCGGAGGAGATCCGCAGGGTGCGTTCCCGCATACCCGGCAGCGTGGCGAGGGGCAGGTGCGGGGCGGAGGCGTCGGTGAAGACCAGGTGCTCGTAGACCTCGTCGGTCACCGCGTACGCGTCGTGCTCCTGGCACAGCTCGGCGACGAGCGCCAGCTCGGCCGGAGTGAAGACCTTCCCGGTCGGGTTGTGCGGCGAGTTCAGCAGCACCAGCCGGGTCCGCGGCCCGAACGCCGCGCGCAGCGCCTCCGGGTCGAAGGCGTACCGGCCATTGTCGACCGGGCGCAACGTCACCGGGCGGCGGACCGCGCCGGCCAGGGCGATGGAGGCGGCGTACGAGTCGTAGTACGGCTCGAAGCAGACCACCTCGTCGCCCGGCTCGCAGAGGGCGAGGATCGCGGCAGCGACCGCCTCGGTGGCGCCCGCCGTCACCACGACCTCGCCGTCCGGGTCGTACTCCAGCCCCCAGAACCGGCGCTGATGGGCCGCCACCGCCGCGCGCAGGGCGGGGATGCCCGGGCCCGGCGGGTACTGGTTCTGCCCGGATCGCAGCGCCTCGGCGGCGGCGGCGAGCATCTCCGGCGGGCCGTCGGTGTCCGGGAAGCCCTGGCCCAGGTTGACCGCGCCGGTGCGTACGGCGAGCGCGGACATCTCGGCGAAGATGGTCGTGCCGAACGGCCGCATCCGGGCCACCAGCGGATCGACATCGGCGGTCGTCGTCACGCCCGCCAGCCTACGACTTCCCGGCTCCGGCTCAACCGACCGCTCCACCGGAGCAGCTTGCCCGCGAGCCCGCGACACCCACCTTCTCGGTGATCGGGGCGCCACCGTCGACCCGGACCGAGCAGGTGAGCGTGTCCCCGGTGCCGGCGATCCGGCTGGCCTGCAACACCACCTGGTCGCGATGATCGGTACGGATGCTCCTGCGCCAGGGCAACGACCTCGCGTCCAACCAGACGGGGACGCCGTTCGCGTCGTAGTACAGGATGTCGGCCCGCCCGCGGCCGGTCACCTCGTAGACCACCGAGATCAGGCCGGGACCGCCGGACGGGGTGGTGGCGGGGCTGGCCGAGGGGGTCGGCGCCGAGGTGGCGTCCGTGGCCGTGTCGCCGTCTTCGCCGTCCGTGGCCGTGTCGCCGTCCCCGCCGTCCGTGGCTGTGTCGCCGTCTTCGCCGTCCGTGGCCGTGTCGCCGTCCCCGCTCTCCGCCGACAGGTCGTCGGCGAACGGGTCGGCCTGGGCGTGGTCCGCGGGCGGGTCGGAGAGGCGCGCACCGAGTGCGACGCCGCCGACGAGCAGGAGCGCCCCGGCGAGGAGCGCGCCGACGAGCCGCCGGCCCCGCCGCGCGCGGGGCCGTGCGTCACCGGTGACCGGGTACGCGACGCCGCCGCCGAGATCGACGATCGGCACCGACGTCGCGTCGGCCGTCGGAGCGGGCGAATGGAGTGGGGTGGCGAGCCAGAGATCCGGCCGCGCCGTGTTCTCCTCGGTCGATGCCGGATCGAGTGGCGCCCAGGGTTGGGGCTCGGGTGGCGGAGCGGGTGGCGACGGATCGGAGGGCGGCGGCCCGTCGGACATGGGTACTCCAGTTCGCGTGGGCGAGCGCGTCGGTCGGGGCCCGCCAGCCTACGGACCGCCCGACCGCCCGGTGCGGCCCTCCCCGGCCCGGCTCGCCGGCGGCGGGGTGTCGACCGCGCTGGAGCCCCCGGCCTCCCGGCCTCCCGGCCCTCGGCTCCCGGCAATCGGTCCCCGGTCCTCGGCCCCGGCCTCGGCCCCCGGCCCCCGGCCTCGGCCCCCGGCCCCCGGCCTCGGCCCCCGGCCCCCGGCCTCGGCCCCCGGCCCCGGCCCCGGCCCCGGCCCCCGGCCCCCGGCCCCGGCCTCGGCCCCCGGCCCCCGGCCCCCGGCCCCGGCCTCGGCCCCCGGCCTCGGCCCCCGGCCCCCGGCCCCCGGCCCCGGCCCCGGCCCCCGGCCTCGGCCCCCGGCCCCGGCCCCCGGCCCCGGCCCCGGCCCTCGGCGTGCGGCGGCGGGCGAGATCAACTCGACTTCCTTGAGGTCGGGGCATCCGCCGACCCGGACACCGCGACGTCAAGGAAGTCGTGTCGATCAACGGTCCGGCGGCGGAGATCAGTGGTCCGCCGGCCGCACGGTTCGGACATCTGGTCCGGTACGGACACGGACGGGACGTGAACTCGGCGCGGCGGGTTGTCGCCGGTCAGCTGGTCGCCCGTCCGCCGGTTGCGGCAGTGGATGTACGGGTAGGCGGGGGGCGGTGAACCGCCGCGTCGTCGCACGTCCGGCCAGGGATTCGGTCCGGTCGTCGCGTCGACTCGGTCGTTCGCTCAAGTTCAGTGATCGTTTACCGGGCTTTCGCGCACACGCGATGAGCGAAACTGGGTTAGGCTGCGGACCATGTGTGGAATCGTGGGTTACGCCGGCGCGCGGCCGGCGCTCGGCATCGTGCTCGACGGGCTGCGGCGGCTGGAGTACCGCGGCTACGACTCGGCGGGCGTCGCCGTGGTGTGCGACGGGCAGCTGCTGACCGAGAAGAAGGCCGGCAAGCTGGCCAACCTGGAGAAGGTGCTCTCCGAGCGCGCCGCCGAAGATCCCACCTCCTGTGCGGCCAGCCCGATCGGCATCGGTGACGGCACCACCGGCATCGGGCACACCCGCTGGGCCACCCACGGCGGTCCCACCGACCGCAACGCCCACCCGCACGTCGCCCCGGACGGCCGGGTGGCCGTGATCCACAACGGCATCATCGAGAACTTCGCGAAGCTCCGCGCCGAGCTGGAGGCCGACGGCGTCCAGTTCACCAGCGACACCGACACCGAGTGCGTAGCCCACCTGCTCTCCGCCGCGCTCACCGAACTGCGCGCCGCCGGCCAGCCGGACGCTCCGCAGCTGCTCGCCGCCGCCATGCGGGTCGTCTGCCAGCGCTTGGAGGGCGCGTTCACCCTGCTCGCCGTCGACGCGGGCGTACCCGGTGCCGTGGTCGGCGCGCGGCGCAACTCCCCGCTCGTGGTGGGCCGGGGTCAGGGGGAGAACTACCTCGCCTCCGACGTCGCCGCGTTCATCGAGCACACCCGGGACGCGGTGGAGCTGGGGCAGGACCAGATCGTCCTGATCACCGGCGACACGATCGAGATCACCGACTTCGACGGCCAGCCCGCCAGCGGCAAGGACTTCCACATCGACTGGGACTCGTCGGCCGCCGAGAAGGGTGGCTACGACTGGTTCATGCTCAAGGAGATCGAGGAGCAGCCGCAGGCGATCGCCGACACCCTGCTCGGCCGGCTCACCGAGTCGGGCGAGATCGCGCTCGACGAGGTCCGCCTCAGCGACCAGGACCTGCGGGACGTCGACAAGATCTTCATCGTGGCCTGCGGCACTTCGTACCACGCCGGCCTGGTCGCGAAGTACGCCATCGAGCACTGGACCCGGATCCCCTGCGAGGTGGAGCTGGCCAGCGAGTTCCGCTACCGGGACCCGGTGCTCGACCGGTCCACCCTGATCGTGGTCATCTCGCAGTCCGGCGAGACGATGGACACCCTGATGGCGCTGCGCCACGCCAAGGAGCAGAAGGCCCGCGTGCTCGCCATCTGCAACACCAACGGCTCCACCATCCCGCGCGAGTCCGACGCCGTGCTCTACACCCACGGCGGCCCGGAGATCGCCGTGGCCTCCACCAAGGCGTTCCTCACGCAGGTCGTCGCCTGCTACCTGATCGGCCTGCACCTGGCCCAGGTACGCGGGATCAAGTTCGCCGACGAGGTGGGCGCGGTGGTCGCCCAGCTGCAGGAGATGCCGGGCAAGCTGCGGGAACTGCTCGACCGGATCGAGCCGGTCCGCGAGCTGGCCCGCGAGCTGAAGTCCGAGCCGACCATCCTCTTCATCGGCCGCCACGTCGGCTACCCGGTGGCGCTGGAGGGCGCGCTCAAGCTCAAGGAGCTCGCGTACATGCACGCCGAGGGCTTCGCCGCCGGCGAGCTGAAGCACGGCCCGATCTCGCTGATCGACAAGGGCACGCCGGTGATCTGCGTGGTGCCCTCGCCGGTGGGCCGGGGCATGCTGCACGACAAGGTCGTCTCCAACATCCAGGAGGTCCGCGCCCGGGGCGCCCGGACCATCGTGATCGCGGAGGAGGGCGACGAGGCGGTCGTCCGCTACGCCGACCATCTGATCTACGTGCCGCGGACGCCCACCCTGCTCTCGCCGCTGGTCACCACCGTGCCGCTGCAGGTGCTCGCCGCCGAGATCGCCGCCGCCCGGGGGCACGACGTCGACCAGCCGCGCAACCTCGCGAAGTCGGTCACCGTCGAGTAGCCACGACGACCCGTCCGGTCCCGGTCCGCCGCACCCGGTGGGCCGGGACCTCGGTGTCTCGGGAAGCCGCCTGCGCACCTCGTGCGCGCCGGTGACCAGCTTCGACGCCGAACTACGCCGGCCGCAGGCAGGTCGTGGTGGCTGGCCCGGAGCTGCCGGCGGTGGTCGCCCCGGCCGTCCGAGACCGTGGCCCGGCAGTCAGCGGCCGAGCACGATGCGGGCCATGCCGTCCAGCGCCGGGTTCTCCGCGTCCCAGTAGCCGGTGTGGCCGCGCGCTCCGCTGGCGAAGACCCGCCCGCCGAAGCCCGGCGTGGCCGGATCCCGCCCGAACCACAGCTCGTGCCCGCCCTGCCCCGGCCAGCCGAGCGCCGCAGCCAACGGCGAGGCGTGGAACATGGCCCGCCGGGCCAGGTCGTCCGGGGAACGGGCCAGCCGGATCACGTCGTCCGGCGCGCTGCTCGCCCAGACCTCGCCGGAGGGCAGGCGCAGCTCGGTGGCGTGCCCCACACCGACTCCCGGCGAGCCCACGAAGACGAGGGCGTCGGCGGCCAGGCCGTGCTCCCGGGCGGCCGTGCCCACCACCAGCGACCCGTAGCTGTGCCCGAGCACGGTCTGCCGGGCCGGCGGGCCCTCGTGGGTGGCCCGCAACCCCTCCTGGAAGTTGTGCAGGGTCGGCCCCGCGTCCCGCGCCTGGCCGGCCGTGACCGCCTCGTGCAGGAAGTCCGGAGCGTCGTAGTCGAGCCAGAGCACGGCCGCGCTCCGTTCGTCGGGCGCCAGCTCGGCGCAGCGGGAGAGCACCTGTGCCGCCCGGCCGAGCTCGCCGGGCGCGTCGTCGAGGCCGGCGGTCATCCCCGGCACGTACGTCAGCACCCGGTCGGAGTGGTCCGGGTCGCCGAGCGCGACGACCACCCGCCCCTCCCCGGCCGGGTCGAGCCCGAGCAGGTACGCGCGCGGCCCCGCCGCCCCGATCAGCCGGTCGGTGAGCGCGTCCAGGCCGGTCAGCCGGCCGGCGAGCCAGCGCAGCCGGGCCGCCTCGACCGGGCCGGTGGGCACCCGGCCCAGCAACCGCTCCCGCTGCGCCAGCAACTCCGCCCGGTGAGCGCCGAGCAGGAGGCGGTTGGCCTGGTCGCGGGCGGTCACCGGCACCCCGTCCAACCGGCCCACCAGCGCCGGCTCGCGCGCCACCAGCCAGCGCCGCTGGGCCGGCGTCAGCCCCGCCCACCAGGCCCGGACGAGCGCCGGGTCGGCGTCCGGCCCGGGCCGGACGGGCGGCGGCGGCTCCTGCCAGCCCGCCGTGGCGGCCCCCGCGAGCGCGGCCAGCTTCGCCGCCGCCGCCCGGTCGGCGGCACCGGCCGACTCGAGCGCCTCCCGCAGGGCCGCCGTCACGCGGGCCGCGGCCGGGCCGTCCCGCTCGCTCGGCCGGATCCGGGCCGGATCCGTGCTCACCCGCCCCTCGCGGTCGATCGCCAGCCCGGACGCGTCCGCGGCGGCCACGGCGGCGGCGAGCTGCCCCTTCGCGGTCGCGATCCGTGCCGCCAGCTCGGCGAGCACCTGGTCGGCCTCGATCAGTGCCGGCGTCACCGAGGTCAGGTCGGCGCGGAGGTCGGTGACCCGCGCGCCGGCCGCGGTGGCCGCCGTGCCCGACCACCCCTGCGCCAGCGCCGCACCCCTGGCCGCCAGCGCCGCCGAACGCCTGTCGACGAGGGCCGTCAGCCCGGCCCACTCCGCGCCGGCGGTGCGCCAGGCGCCCGGATCGGCCGCCCAGAGCTGGGCGTAACCGATCGTGGTCATCGGGGCAGGACGGCGAGCCGGCGGGCGGCGCGGTCGTCGACCGCCTGATATCCGTCGACGGACGCCCGGACCGCTCCACCCGCCTCGGCCACCCGACCGCCGAGCCGGCCGAACCAGCCGTGCACCGCGACCTCCAGCGCGTCCAGCGCCGCGGCCGTCGACCAGCCGGGAGCGGCCACGGTCAGCCCCGGCGTGCCCGCCAGCCCGTGCGCCAGCCGGTAGGCGTCGTCGTCCAGCGCCCGGGCCGCCTCCCGCAGCACCTCCGGCCGGACCGTGAACGGCTCCTCGGTCATCCCCGTACCCCCCGCATCGATCGGCGTCGACGGCGTGACGTTAGGCGGCCGGAGGTGCGTTCCGGGTGCCCTGTGGACGGCGTGCGGCGGTCGTACGCCCAGGTCGTCCACAGGCGTTGTCCGGCGCGGACCCGGCGGCTAATCTGCGCGGTTCTCCGCCGGTAGGGTGAAGTGGTGATCGTCGCTGTCGGCATCGACGTCGTGCTGGTCGACCGGTTCGCCCGGGCGCTGGAGCGGACGCCGCTGCTCGCCGAGCGGCTCTTCACCGAGGCCGAGCGGTACACCCGCGCCGGCAGCCCGCGCCTGCCGGAGTCGCTCGCGGCGCGGTTCGCCGCGAAGGAGGCGGTGGCCAAGGCGCTCGGCGCGCCGGCCGGCCTGAACTGGCACGACTGCGAGATCGTGCCGGATCCGGGCGGACGGCCCTGGCTCTCCGTCTCCGGCACGGTGGCCGCGGCGGCGGTCGAGCACGGGATCAACCGCTGGCACCTCTCGCTGTCGCACGACGGCGGGATCGCCTCGGCGATGGTGGTCGCGGAACGCTGAAGGTCGGTCGGGCCGATCGGCCCGGGACGTGGGACGGGGGACGGTGCCGTGAGACCGGTGTGGCGGGTGGCGGACGTACGCGCGGCGGAGGCCGGCCTGCTCGGCACCCTCCCGCCCGGGACCCTCATGCAGCGGGCGGCCGCCGGGTTGGCCCGCCGCTGCGCGCTGATCCTCGCCGACCGGGGTGGTGTCTACGGCTCCCAGGTGCTGGTGCTGGCCGGCTCGGGCGACAACGGTGGCGACGCGCTCTTCGCCGGCGCCCACCTGGCCCGGCGCGGCGTCGCGGTGTCGGCCGTGCTGCTCACTCCCGGCCGGGCCCACGCCGAAGGGCTCGCCGCGCTGCGCGCGGCGGGCGGCCGGGTCGTCGACCGCCCGCCGGCCGTGCTCGACCTGGTGCTCGACGGGATCGTCGGCATCGGCGGCACCGGCGGGCTGCGGGAGACGGCGGAGCAGTTGGCCGCCAGCCTGGCCGGCTGCTGCGGGCGCGACGGCCTGCGGGCCACCGTGGTGGCGGTGGACGTGCCGAGCGGGGTCACGGTCGACACCGGCCACGTGCCGCTCACCGCCGCCGGCCGGCCGAACGCGGTCCGGGCCGACGTGACGGTGACCTTCGGGGCGTTGAAGGCCGCCCTGGTGGTGGGCCCGGCCGCCCCGCTCGCCGGTGAGGTCGAGCTGGTCGACATCGGGCTCGGGCCGTGGCTGCGCGGCACACCGGCGCTGCGGGTCACCGAGCGGTCGGACATCGTGCGGTGGTGGCCGAAGCTCGGCCCGGCGTCGGAGAAGTACACCCGGGGAGTGGTCGGGGTGGCGACCGGCTCGGCCACGTACCCCGGCGCGGCGGTGCTCTCCGTGGGTGGGGCGTTGGCCGGGCCGACCGGCATGGTGCGCTACGCCGGCGGCGCCCGGGACGAGGTGCTGCGCGAGCACCCTTCCGTGATCGCGACCGGGCGGGTCGCCGACGCCGGACGGGTGCAGGCGTGGGTCTGCGGCTCGGGGCTCGGCACCGGCGAGGACGCCGCCGCCGAGCTGCGCGCGGTGCTCGCCGCGCCGGTTCCCGCAGTGCTCGACGCCGACGCGCTCACCCTGCTCGTGGACGGCTCCCTCGCCGAGAACCTGCGCAAACGGGACGCCCCGACCGTGGTCACTCCGCACGACCGGGAGTTCACCCGGCTCTGCGGGGAGGAGCCGGGCGCCGACCGGGTGGGGGCCACGCTGCGGCTCGCCGCCTGGATGAACGCCGTGGTCCTGCTCAAGGGCGACCGGACGGTGATCGGCACGCCCGACGGCCGGGCGTACGTCAACCCGACCGGCACCCCCGTGCTGGCCACCGGCGGCACCGGTGACGTGCTGGCCGGGCTGCTCGGCTCGCTGCTCGCCGGTGGCCTGCCCGCGGAGCGGGCGGCGGCCGCGGCGGCGTACCTGCACGGGCTGGCCGGCCGCGAGGCGGCCCGGAGCGGCCCGGTGATCGCACCTGACGTGGCCGCCGCGCTCCGCCCGGTGATCGCCCGGCTGGGCTGATCGTCCCGCGGTGTCGTGGGCGCGGCCCGGGTCGGCCCCCCCGCCGGGGCGGCGTTGCGGGCGGTCGGGCACGGCGCTGGTCACGCACGCGTGCGTCCAGCCGCGCGTTGATCACACCGGAAAGTACGCTGGGCACATGTGGCAGGCCGAGGTACGCGTCGATCTTGACGCGATCCGTGAGAACGTGAGCCGGATCCGGTCCGGCACCACCGCAGAGGTGATGGCGGTGGTGAAGGGCGACGGGTACGGGCACGGCATGGTTCCGGCCGCCCGCGCGTCGCTGGACGGCGGGGCCTCCTGGCTCGGCGTCTGCACGCTCGACGAGGCGCTCACGCTGCGCCGGGCCGGGATCACCGCGCCCGTGCTGGCCTGGCTGCTGGCCCCTGGGCTGCCGCTGGACGAGGGGATCGCCGCCGGGGTGGACCTCGCCGCCGCGAGCCTTCCGCAGCTCGACGAGATGATCCAGGCGAGCCGGCGCGCGGAACGTCCCGCGCAGCTGCACCTGAAGATCGACACCGGGCTCTCCCGGGGCGGGGCGACCGTCGCGGACTGGCCGGCTCTGCTCGAGGCAGCCGCCAAGGCGCAGTCCGACGGGTTGATCGAGGTCGTCGGGGTGTGGAGCCACTTCGTCTACGCCGACATGCCCGGCCATCCGACGACCGACCGGCAACTGGCCGTCTTCCACGAGGGGCTGAGCATGGCCGAGGAGGCGGGGCTGCGTCCCCGCTACCGGCACCTGGCCAACTCGGCGGCCGCCCTGACCCGCCCCGACACCCACTTCGACCTGGTCCGACCGGGGCTGGCCGTCTACGGTCTCTCCCCGGTGGCGGGGGAGACCTTCGGTCTGCGCCCGGCGATGACGGCCCGCGCCAAGGTGGTGCTGAGCAAGCGGGTGCCGTCCGGCAGTGGCGTCTCGTACGGGCACACGTACACCACCGAACGGGAGTCGAACCTGGCCGTGGTGCCGCTCGGTTACGCCGACGGGGTGCCCCGGCACGCCTCCAACTGCGGTCCGGTGCACCTCGGCGGCGTGCGACGGACCATCTCCGGCCGGGTCTGCATGGACCAGTTCGTGCTCGACTGCGGGGACGACCCGGTCGAGGCCGGCGACGTGGTGACCCTCTTCGGCAGCGGCGCCGACGGCGAGCCGACCGCCGACGACTGGGCCGAGGCCGTGGGCACCATCAACTACGAGATCGTCACCCGGTTCGGCAGCAGCCGGGTGCCCCGGGTCTACGACGGCGAACGACCGTGAGCGGCGAGTCGGGCTCGCGGGCCCCGCGATCGCGAGCGAAGGTAGCGACTGTGGGTGTGAGGAGTGCGCCAGGCCTGCGAGCCGGGGTCGCGCCGTGACGCCGTACCGCATCCCCCGGCCGCGGAGCGCGGCCGGCCGGGTCGCGGGGGTGGTCGGTGCCGCGGTGGGGGTCGCCGCCGCCGGTCTGGCCGCCGGCGTCGCCACCGAACGCGTCCTGGTCCGCCGGCTCAAGTCCCGTCCGGCCGATCCGTACGCCGACGAGCAGTTCGGCCAGCAACCGTACGACGAGGCGTTCCAGCTGGAGCTGCCGGACGGCACCGACATCCACGTCGAGGTCGTCGAGCCGAAACGCGCGGCGCCGCGCCGGCCGACGGTGGTGCTGGTGCACGGCTTCTGCCTGGACATGGGGACGTTCCACTTCCAGCGCAAGATGCTCACCGAGCGCGGCGAGCACCGGGTGGTCGCGTACGACCAGCCCGGCCACGGCCGCTCCGGCAGGTTGGAGACCGGCGAGTACGACCTCACCCTGCTCGGCCACACCCTCCGCCGCGTGATCGACCGGACCGCCCCGGAGGGGCCGCTGGTGCTGATCGGTCACTCGATGGGCGGGATGACCATCATGGCCCTCGCCGAGTTGTTTCCGGAGATGTTCGGCGACCGGGTCGTGGGCACGGTGCTGATGGCCACCTCCGGCGGGCTGCTCGCCGAGACCAAGCTGGTGGCGCCGGCGCTGATCGGCCGGGTCGGCGGGCCGGTGCTGCACATGATGAGCAACGCCACCCGCTACGGCGGCACGGTCATCGACAAGGCCCGCAAGTCGACGTCGAACGTGGCGTGGCTGCTCACCCGCAAGTACGGCTTCGGGGGCAGTAGTCCCAGCCCGGCCCTCGTGTCGTACGTGGAGACGATGAACTCGCGCACCTCGGCGGACACGGTCACCCGGTACCTGCGTACGCTGGCCACGCACTCCCGGTACCCGGCGTTGGCCGCGCTGGCCGGCACGCCGGTGCTGGTGGTCGTCGGTGACAAGGACATGATCACACCGGTGACCCACTCGGAGGAGATCGTCCGCCGGCTGCCGCACGCCGAGTTCGTCAAGATCCCCGACAGTGGCCACGTGGTGATGCTGGAGCATGCGGACGAGGTCAACGCCGCGGTGGCGAGGTTCCTGGAGGAGTGTTGAACAAGGTCGTCGTGAAGCTGCCCACCGTCTCCGACACGCAGGAGTTCGGCCGCCGGCTGGCCGACGTGCTGCGCGCCGGTGACCTGGTGCTGCTGACCGGTCCGCTGGGCGCCGGCAAGACCGCGTTGACCCAGGGCATCGGCGCCGGCCTCGGCGTGCAGGGTGCGATCACCTCGCCGACCTTCGTGATCGCCCGGGTGCACCGGCCCGATCCGGCCGGCGGCGGGCGGGTGGCGCTGGTGCACGCCGACGCGTACCGGCTGGGAGACGCCGCGGATCCGCGCGCCGAGATCGACGACCTGGACCTGGACGCCTCGGTGGACGAGTCGGTGACGGTGGTCGAGTGGGGCGAGGGGCTGGTCGAGCAGCTCACCGACGCGCACCTTCGGGTACGCATCGACCGCCGCGAGGACGACACCCGGATCGTCGAGCTCGAGCCGGTGGGCGGCGACTGGCCGCAGCGCCTCGACGCCCTGGCCTGAGCGGCTCCTTCCCGCGCCGGCCACCCGAGCGGCGGTCTCCCGCCGCGCGGCGGTGTCGGGGGCGGCTGGTAGGAAGAGGGCCGACCGACTGCGAAAGGTTGCCGATGGCCGACGTTCCCGCCCTGGACCTGCCGGCGCTCCTGCCGGAGGAGTGGCGCGCCCTGCTCACCCCGCACCTCGATCCGGCCCGCACGGCGGCGCTGGGTGAGTTCGTCGCCCGCGAGTACGCGGCCGGGCCGGTCTTTCCGCCCCTGGAGGACCTCTTCTCCGCCTTCCGGCTCTGCCCACCGGGCGCCTGCCGGGTGCTGATCCTCGGGCAGGACCCCTACCACCGGGCCGGGCAGGCCCACGGACTCAGCTTCAGCGTCCGCGAGGGCGTCTCCGTCCCGCCGTCGCTGCGCAACGTCTTCAAGGAGCTCGGTGAGGACGTCGGAGCGCCGAAGCCGCGCAGCGGCAACCTCGCCGGCTGGGCGGCCCAGGGCGTGCTGCTGCTCAACAGCGTGCTCACCGTCCGGCAGGCCACTCCCGGCTCACACGCCAACCAGGGGTGGGAGGAGTTCACCGACGCCACCATCCGGGCGCTCGACGCGCTCCCCGAGCGGGTGGCCTTCCTGCTCTGGGGCGGCTACGCCCGCAAGAAGGCGGCGCTGGTCACCAGCCCGCAGCACGTCGTGCTGGAGGCGG
Organism: Micromonospora musae; assembly: GCF_003626635.1. GTDB lineage: Bacteria > Actinomycetota > Actinomycetes > Mycobacteriales > Micromonosporaceae > Micromonospora > Micromonospora musae. Next base: position 28,132 of record NZ_RAZT01000005.1, read on the forward strand.
GTCATCCCAGCCCGATGAATCCGCGTGGCTTCCTCGGCAGCCGGCCGTTCAGCGCGGCCAACAAGGCCCTCGCCGACGCCGGCCGTCCCACCGTCGACTGGGAGCGGTCCGCCGGCTGACCGGTCACGCCGGGTGGTGGCCGGTTCGCGGGCGCAGCTGCCCTTCGCGGTAGCGGTGCAGGAGCGCCGCCGTGCGGGGGTCGGTCACGTCCAGCTGCACCAGGGGCACCACCCGGTAGCTCCGGCCACCGTGCCGGACCTCGACGGTCTCCGGCAGCTCGTCGCACATGACCGCGCGGATCTCGCCGTAGCGGGTGCGCCAGCGATGCTCGCCCGGCTCCTCGGGTTCGAGGTGCGGCCCGCCGAACTCTTTCCACCGGGCGTTCCACCGCTGGCCGTACGCCTTCTCCAACCAGCGGGTCAGCCGGGCGGAGTCGCGCCAGCGGATCGCCAGCTCCGGGGCGTCGACCGGTAGCGGCGCCCCCTGGAGCAGCGCGGCGGTCGCCCCGGTGATCGCGTTCGGCAGGTCACCCAGCCGGTCGAGCAGCTGGTCCAGGTTGAGGCGCTCGATCCGGTCGGCCAGTGGGCGGCCGGCCAGGGCGGCCAGCTCGGCGTCCAGGTGCGCGTCGAGCGGCTCGACCGCGACCGTGAGCTGTCCGCCCATCGCGGCGAGCAGGTTCTCGAGCACGGGCAGGGTCGGGGTGCGGTCGCCGCGTTCGATGCGGGCGACCGTTGCCTGGCTGAACCCCGGCCAGCTCCGCCAGCTGCCGCTGGGTCAGCGCACGCGACTCGCGCTGCTGTCGGACGGTACGGCCGAGGATCCTCACGAGGCGGGTCGACATGGCGGCAATCGTGGGGCAGGCCGCTGCCGTGGCGGTACCGCGGCGGCGACTACCCGACTCGACCGATCCCGCCAGGCCCGCCGCCGATCGGGTCCGACGCACCGAACCACCCACAGATGCGTCACAAGACCCATATTTATGCCTGTGAGGTATCAAGCTCGCGGGTAGTTACGGCACCGACGGTGGTGGTCGCGGCGACTCGCGGCACGAATCGGCGCGGGCGGAGACGTTCGGGGGACGGCAACGACGAACGTCGGTACGGGATGTGGGACGGCGGGTGGGGCGTCACCGGGCGTGACGAGAGGTCCGGCTAGGCTGGCATACCGTGCTCGTACTCGTGGTGGACAGCTCGACCCCTGCGGTCACCGCGGCGCTGGTCGAGGTCTCGGCGGACGGCGTCGCGTTGCGGGCGCACCGGTGCACGGTCGATGCCCGGGCGCACGGTGAACTGCTCGCCCCGGAGGTGGACGCCGTCCTCGCCGAGGCGGGCGCCCGCCCCGCCGACCTCGCGGCGATCGTCGCCGGGCTCGGCCCAGGTCCGTTCACCGGGCTGCGGGTGGGCCTGGTCACGGCCGCCACGATGGGCCAGGTGCTCGGCGTACCCACGTACGGTGTCTGTTCGCTGGACGGCATCGGTCACCCGGTGGCCGCCGGCGAGCCGGTGCTGGCGGTCAGTGACGCGCGCCGCAGGGAGGTCTACTGGGCGGTCTACGACGGCGCGGGCCAGCGGATCGCCGGGCCGGAGGTGAGCGCCCCCGCGGTCGCCGCCGAGCGGGCCCGCGACCTCGCGGCCACCGTCGCGGTGGGCGACGGCGCGCACCGGTACGCCGATGTCCTGGGGCTGCCGGTCCGCGCCGAGCCCCGCTTCCCGGACCCGCTCGAACTGGCCCGTCTGGCCGCCGAGCGGATTCGCGCCGGCGCGCCCGGCGAGCGGCTCACCCCGCTCTACCTGCGCCGCCCGGATGCCGTGGCGTCGATCGCCCGCAAGCCGGTCCTCCCGTGAGCGCGAGGAGTGAGCCGGGCCTGCGAGCCCCGCAGTCGCGAACAAGGGTTGCGCCGTGAGCACCGTGCGGCTCGGCAGCTTCCGCTGGTGGCACATCGACGAGGTGCTGCCGATCGAGGCGGACCTCTTCGGCGCCGAGCAGTGGTCGGCGGCGATGTTCTGGAACGAGCTGGCCAACGGGCACTACTACCGCATCGCGACCGGCGACGACGACGTCGTGCTCGGCTACGCCGGGCTGGCCGGGGCCCCACCGGACGAGGTGTGGGTGCAGAACATCGCGGTCCGGCGGGACGCCCAGCGTCGGGGCGTCGGCCGGCTGCTCCTGGAGGACCTTCTCGCCGAGGCGACCCGGCGTGGTGCGCGCAGCACCCTGCTGGAGGTCGCCGTCGACAACGCCCCCGCCCAGCGGCTCTACGCGATGTACGGCTTCGAGCCGATCGGGGTGCGGCGCGGCTACTACCAACCGAGCAACACGGACGCGCTGGTCATGCAGCGGAGCGAGGACTGATCCATGGCTGACGAACCGCTCATCCTCGGCATCGAGACCTCCTGCGACGAGACCGGGGTCGGCATCGTCCGCGGGCACACCCTGCTCGCGGACGCGCTGGCCTCCAGCGTCGAGGAGCACGCCCGCTTCGGCGGTGTGGTGCCCGAGGTGGCCAGCCGGGCCCACCTGGAGGCGATCGTGCCGACCATGGACCGGGCGTTGACCGAGGCGGGCGTGACCATCGCGGACATCGACGCGATCGCCGTCACCTCCGGACCGGGGCTGGCCGGCGCGCTGCTCGTCGGCGTGGCCGCCGCCAAGGGGTACGCGCTCGCCGCCGAGAAGCCGGTCTACGGGGTGAACCACCTCGCGGCGCACGTCGCCGTGGACACCCTGGAGCACGGGCCGCTGCCGGAGCCGGCGATCGCGCTGCTGGTCTCCGGTGGGCACTCGTCGCTGCTGCTCGTCGACGACCTGGCGCGCGGGGTCACTCCGCTCGGCGCCACCATCGACGACGCGGCCGGCGAGGCGTTCGACAAGGTGGCCCGGCTGCTCGGGCTGCCCTTCCCGGGTGGTCCGCCGATCGACCGGGAGGCTAGGGCCGGCGACCCGGCGGCCATCGGCTTCCCGCGCGGCCTCACCGCCGCCAAGGACCTCGCCGCGCACCGGTACGACTTCTCCTTCTCCGGGTTGAAGACGGCGGTGGCGCGCTGGGTGGAGGCCCGCCAGCGGGCGGGTGAGCCGGTGCCGGTGGCCGACGTGGCGGCCTCCTTCCAGGAGGCGGTCTGCGACGTGCTCACCGTGAAGGCGCTGGAGGCCTGCCGCGCCAACGGGATCGAGACGCTGGTGATCGGTGGGGGAGTGGCGGCGAACTCGCGGCTGCGGGCGATGGCCGAGCAGCGGGCCGAGAAGTACGGCGTCCGCGTCCGGGTGCCCCGGCCCAAGCTCTGCACCGACAACGGGGCGATGGTCGCCGCGCTCGGCTCGCACCTGGTCGCCGCCGGGGTGGAGCCGAGCCGGCTGGACCTGCCGGCCGACTCGGCGATGCCGCTGACCGTCGTCAGCGTCCCCGGGGACGTGCGGTGATCGTCCGGATGTGGGAGGTGCGGGCGGAGTCGTACGGCCTCGCCGACCTGATCACCTGGGTCTGCGACACGGCCCTGCCGGAGTTCGAGCACGATCCGCGCCACCTCAGCAGTGAGGTCTTCTCCTCCACCGATCATCGGCTGGTGGTGATCTCGAAGTGGCGCAGCGATCCGCCCGCGTTCCCGGATCCGCCGCCGATGCTGGTCGCCCGACCGCCGCACGCCTGGGACTTCACGCAGGTCGATCGCTGACCCCTGGGGTGCCGAAGAACACGTCCGTCAGCTGGTAATTGGTTCGCACGGGCAACCGCCGGCCGCCTAGCGTCGACGGGCCATGCGTTTCTCACCGGCCGGAGATCCCGGCGTACCCGATGACCGGTCGGCGACCCGCTACCTGATCTGGTTGGCCGGCCGGCAAAAGCTGATCTTCGCGACGGGCATCCTGCTCGGCGTGACCTGGATGGTCGCCCAGGCCCTGATGCCGGCCGCCGTCGGTCGGGCCGTCGACGGGCTGAGTCGTCGGGACGACGGCGCGTTGCTCACCTGGGGTCTGGTGCTGCTCGGTCTCGGCGTGCTCCAGGCCGTCGCCGGAGTGCTGCGGCACCAGTGCGCCGTACGCAACTGGCTCGCCGCCGCGTACCGGACGGTGCAGCTCACGGTGACGGCCGCGAACCGGCTCGGTGCCGCCCTGCCGCGCCGGGTGGCCACCGGCGAGGTGGTGAGCATCGGCACCTCCGACATCAACCAGATCGGGCACGCCGTCGACATCACGGCCCGGGGCACCGGAGCCCTGGTGGCGATCGTGACCGTGGCGGTGATCCTGCTCGGCGCGTCGGTACCGCTCGGGTTGGTCGTGGTGCTCGGCGTGCCGGTGCTGATGGCGGTGGTCGGCCTGCTGATCCGGCCGCTGCATCGGCAGCAGCACGCGTACCGGGACGCCGAGGGGAAGTTGACCACTCGGGCCGGTGACATCGTCTCCGGCCTGCGGGTGCTGCGCGGCGTCGGCGGCGAGCCGATGCTCTCGGCCCGCTACCGGGCCGAGTCGCAGGCGCTCCGCTCGCACGGCGTACGGGTGGCCCGGGTCGAGTCGCTGCTGGAGGCGGCGCAGGTGTTGCTGCCCGGCGCGTTCCTGGTGCTGGTGACCTGGCTCGGGGCGCGGTTCGCGCTGGACGGTCGGATCAGCCCCGGCCAGCTCGTCGCCTTCTACGGCTACACGGCGTTCCTGGTCAGCCCGCTCCGGCAGCTCACCGAGGCGGTGGACAAGCTGACCCGGGGGCACGTGGCGGCCCGGCGGGTGGTCCGGCTGCTCCGGCTCACCCCGGACCTGGTCGACCCGGCCCGACCCGCGACAGTGCCGGACGGGCCGGGGGAGCTGGTCGACGTCGAGTCCGGGGTGCGCGTGCCGCCGGGCCGGTTCACCGCGATCGCCGCCACCACCCCGGAGGAGGCCGCCGCGATCGTCGACCGGCTCGGTCGGTACGTCGACTCGGACGCCACGCTGCACGGCGTACCGCTGCGGGAGCTGCCACTGGCGACGGTGCGGGAGCGGATCCTGGTGGCCGACAACGACGCGCGCCTCTTCACCGGCCCGCTCCGGACGGAGCTCGACCCGCGTGACCTCGGCGACGCCGACGCGCTCGACGCGGCGCTGCGGGCGGCGAGCGCCACCGACATCGTCGAGGCGCTGCCCGACGGGCTGGACAGCCGGGTCGCCGAGCGCGGCCGGGAGTTCTCCGGGGGGCAGCAGCAGCGCCTGCGGCTCGCCCGCGCGCTGGTCGCCGCCCCGGAGACGCTGCTGCTGGTCGAACCGACCAGCGCCGTCGACGCGCACACCGAGGCGCGGATCGCCGCCGGGCTGGGCGCGGCCCGACCCGGCCGGACCACCCTGGTCTGCACCACCAGCCCGCTGCTGCTCGGGCACGCCGAGCACGTGATCTTCGTCGAGGACGGCAAGGTCGTGGCCGAGGGCAGCCACGCCCACCTGTACGACAGCGAGCCGCGCTACCGGGCCACGGTCAGCCGGGGGGAGAACTGATGGCCGCCGCGCTGCCCGTCGCCGACGCCACCCAGGTGCGCCGCTACGCGCGTACGTTGATCCGCCGGCATCCGCGGGCCCTCGCCGTGGCGCTCGGCCTGCACGCCCTGGCCGCCGCGGCCGGTCTGGTCGCCCCGCGGTTGCTCGGCGACCTGGTCGAGGGCATCTCCCGCGGTACGTCCCAGGTGACGGTGGACCGGGTGGCCCTGCTGATCGCCGGGTTCGTGGTGGTGCAGGCGGTGCTGGTCCGCTTCGCCCATCTGGCGTCGGCGCGGCTCGGCGAGCGGGTGCTGGCCCAGCTGCGGGAGGAGTTCGTCGACCGGGTGCTCGCGCTGCCGCTCTCCACGGTGGAGCGTGCGGGCACCGGTGACCTGCTGACCCGTACCTCGCGGGACGTCTCGGCGCTGTCCCGGACGGTCCGCCTCGCGGTGCCCGAGACGCTCGTCGCGCTCGTTACGGCCGCCTTCATCATCGGCGCGTTGCTGCTGGTCAGCCCGCTGCTCGCACTGCCCTGTCTGATCGCGGTCCCGGTGCTGTGGGCCGGCACCCGGTGGTACCTGCGCCGGGCGCCCGCCGGATACCTGCGGGAGAACGCGGCCTACTCGGACATCACCGACGGGATCAGTGAGACGGTCGAGGGCTCACGGACCACGGAGGCGTTGCGCCAGCAGGCCCGCCGCCGTGCCCGCACGAACGCCGACATCGCCCGGTCGTACGCCGCCGAGCGCTACACCCTCTTCCTGCGTACCGTCTTCTTCCCGGTGGCCGAGATCGGCTACGTGGTGCCGGTGGTGGCGACCCTCGTCGTCGGCGGCTGGTTCTACCTCAAGGGCTGGGTGAGCCTCGGTGAGGTCACCGCCGCCACGCTCTACGTGCAGCAGCTGGTCGACCCGGTGGACCGGCTGCTGTCCTGGTTGGACGAGCTGCAGGTCGGCGGCGCCTCGATGGCCCGCCTGCTGGGCGTCGCCGAGCCCTCGCCGGCAGGCGTCGCCGGTCGGGAGGCGCCCGAGGGGCGGGACGGCGCCGTGGTCGCGGCCGACGACGGCGGCGACGAAGTGGCGGGCGAACGGCGGCTGGTGGCCCGGAACGTGCGGTACGCGTACCGCGCCGGGCGGGACGTACTGCACGGCGTGACGTTGGTGCCCGAGCCGGGGGAGACGCTGGCCGTCGTGGGGCCGTCCGGCGCCGGCAAGTCGACCCTCGGCCGGCTGCTCGCCGGGGTGCACGCCCCGCACAGCGGCACGGTCACCGTGGCCGACCGCCCGCTGGAGACCCTGCCGCTGGCCGAGCTGCGTTCGCACGTCGCGCTGGTCACCCAGGAGCATCACGTCTTCATCGGTACGCTCCGCGAGAACCTGGCGATGGTCCGGCCTTCGGCCACCGACGCGGACGTACGGGCGGCGTTGTCGGCGGTGGCCGCACTGGACTGGGCGCAGGCGCTGCCGGACGGGCTGGAGACGCCGGTCGGCTCGGGCGGGCATCCGCTCTCCCCGGCGCAGGCGCAGCAGTTGGCGCTGGCCCGGCTCGTGCTCGCCGACCCGCACACGCTGGTGCTGGACGAGGCGACCTCGTTGATCGACCCGCGTGCCGCCCGGGAGCTGGAGCGCTCCCTCGCCGCGGTGCTCCAGGGGCGCACGGTGATCGCCATCGCGCACCGGCTCTTCTCCGCCCACGACGCGGACCGGGTGGCCGTGGTCGAGGACGGGCGGATCACCGAGCTGGGCCCGCACGACGAGCTGGTCGCCGCCGACGGCTCGTACGCCGCCCTCTGGCGCTCCTGGCACGGCACTCCCTGACCCCGCGGCGCTGGTCCGGCCTGGGTCAGGTGCGGCGGAGGAGACGGTAGGTGGCGACGCCGCCGGTGCCGAGGGCGGCGAGGAAGACCAGCCAGACCACCGTGCTGCTCACCCCCGCGTTCGGGCCGGTGTTCGCGGAGGCGGCGGCGAGCAGACCGTCGGCGCCGGGTGCGGGCAGCGCCGCCGGCGGCAGCTCCGGCCAGCGGACCAGGTTGGTGCTCTCCAGCATCTGCATGTGGTGCAGCACGAACCGGTTGGCGTCGTCGCAGAGCTTGCGGACGGTGGCGTCGCGGGTGCTCGCCCGGACCGCGCCGATCACCGGGAAGATCTTGCCGTGCGCGACCCGGAGCCGGGTCACGAAGATCTGGTCGAACCGGGCCCCGGAGGCGTTCTGCATCTCCTTGAGCCAGCCCTTCTGCTCGTCCGTGGGCTCCGACGGGATGCTGGCCCGCAGCTTGTTGGCGGCGTCCACGACGAGCTGGTCGAGCTCCTGGTGCTCGGTGGCGATGCCCGCCCCGATCTCCCGTACCTTGGCCGACTGGCCCTTCTCGGCCGCCATCTGCCCGGCCGGCATCTCCCAGAGCCCGGCCAGTCGCACCCCGTTGAGCAGGGTCATGTCGGCCGCGTTGAGCTGCTGGCCACTCGCCGGCGCGGCGACGGCCGCCCCGGGCAACACCCCGAGCGTCGCCAGGATCGCGACGAGCAGCAGCGCCGCCCGGTGCGGGCGGTGCCCCGGGCGGCTACGGGCGGTTCTGAGCGCGGCCATGTCTGCGGTGCCTCCTCGGTGCGGGCCGAACGTGCCGGGGCCGGGCCGCCGGTTGAGGCGGCGGCCCGGTCGGAGACTGGTACGGACCGATCGCCGTTTCAGTTCACGAATCCTCGGCGCGGCGCGCGAATCGGTGACGTCCGCGGTGCCCGGGAGTGGCCGCCGTCAGCCGATGTCGAGCGGATCGGCCAGCAGTCGTTCGAAGGCCAGCTCGGCGGCGCCGACGAGGGCGGCGTCGTCGCCGAGCTTCGGGGTGCGCAGTCGTACGTGCTCCACACAGGCCGGTAACGCGTTGGCGTTGAGTCGGCTGCGGATCTGGGCGGCCGCCGCGAGGTAGAGGTCGCGCATGGTCCCGCCGAAGATGACCATCTCCGGGTTGAAGAGGTTCACCAGGTTCGCCACGCCGAAGCCGAGCCAGTCGCCGGCCTGCCGCACCGCCGCGCCGGCCCGGGCGTCGCCGCGATCGGCCGCGTCGAAGACGGCGAGCAGCGCCTCCCGCCCCTGCGCGTCGGAGCGGCCGGCGTTGCGCAGCAGGCCGTACTCGCCGATCTGGGTCTCCCAGCAGCCCCGGGAGCCGCACTCGCAGCGCTCGCCGTCGCGGACCACCTTCATGTGCCCGACCTCGCCGCCGTACCCGCCGTGCCCGGTGACCCGCCGGCCGCCGGCGATGATGCCGGCGCCCACGCCGACGTCGCCGTACAGGTAGACGACGTTGTCGCAGCCGGCGGCGACCCCGCGGGCGTGCTCCGCGAAGGCGGCCACGTCGGCGACGTTGCCGACCGTGATCGGCACGTCGACCCCGAGCTCGGCGCCGAGCGCCGCAGCGACCGGCTCGTCCACCCAGCCGGTGGTGGGGGCGAGCCGAACCAGTCCGTCGTCGCGGCGGACCATGCCGCAGACCGCGACGCCGGTACCGACGCAGACCGCGTCGGCGGGCACCCGCTGCTGCATCTCCTTGACCGCGCCGGCGAGCAGCGGCGCGGCCTCGGCGACGAGCAGGCCCCGAGGCCGGTCCAGCTCCCGGCGGTCGAGCACCACGCCGCCGAGGCCGACGCGGGCGGCCCGCAACCGATCCACCTCGATGCTGTAGGCGTACGCGTGGATCCGGGTCGACTCGGGCCGGACGACCGGCGACGGTCGCCCGGCCCGGCCGGTCTCCTTCGGTGCGCCCTCGCTGACCAGCCCCGCACCGGCGAGGTCGGCGGTCAACGCGCCGATGGTGCTGCGGTTCAGGCCGAGCGCGGTGGTCAGTTCGGCGCGTGAGGTCGCCCCGTGGACGTGGACGTGACGCAGCAGGGCACCGAGGTTCTGCCGGCGGATCTCGTCCTGGCTCGGTCCTGGGGGCATGTGCGGCTCCGGTGGCGCGGGGTCAGCGGGTGCCGGTCGCGGCGGAGCGGCGGCGGGAGAAGGCGTCCACGGTCGCGGCGAGCAGCAGCACCACGCCGGTGAGCGCGTACTTGACGCCCGAGCTGTACCCCATCAGGCCCATGCCGTTGTCGATGACAGCGATCACCGCGCCGCCGAGCACCGCGTCGAGCACCCGCCCCTTGCCACCGAAGAGACTGGTGCCGCCGATGACCGCCGCCCCCACCGCGTAGAGCAGCACGCTGCTGCCGCCGGTGTTCGGGTCCACCGAGTTGGCCCGGCTGGCCGCCACGATGCCGCCGATCGCCGCCATCGAGGAGCAGATGACGAAGACGGAGATGCGGATCCGGTCGACGTCGATGCCGGCCCGGCGGGCGGCCTCCCGGTTGCCGCCGACCGCGTAGACGTGCCGGCCGTAGCGGGTGCGCTGGAGCACGAAGGTCCAGAGGACCAGCAGCACCGCGATGACCGGCACCACGATCGGGACGCCCTTGAGCGAGGTGATCAGGACGTTCCGGCTGCGCTCCAGGTTGAGGATGAAGACCGCCACGCCGAGGATCAGCGCCAGGCCGCCGATCCGGGCGAGGACCACGGCGATCGGGTCGGTGACCAGCCCGCGGGCGGCCCGGTTGCGGTGCCGCAGCAGCTGCGCCGCGCCGTAGCCGGCGACCGCCACGAGCGCGAGCAGCCAGCCGAGCAGCGGGGGGAGGTTGCGGTTGGAGATGGCCACCAGCACGTCGTCGCGGACGGCGATGTTCTTGCCTTCCTCCATGAGCATCAACGCGATGCCCTGGAAGGCGAGGAAACCGGCGAGGGTGACCACGAAGGACGGAATGCCGATCTTGGCCACCAGGAGGCCGAGCAGCGTACCGATGACCACGCCGGTGACGACCGCCGCGAGCACCGCGACGTACCAGGGGTAGCCGAGCACCGTCACCACGTTGGCCAGTACGGCCGCGCAGACGCCGCTCGCGAAGCCGGCGGAGAGGTCGATCTCGCCGAGCAGCAGGACGAAGATCAGCCCCATTGCGATCAGCGTGGTCGCCGCGCCCTGGGTGAGCAGGTTGGCGAAGTTGCCGGCGGTGAGGAACGACGGACGGGCGATCGAGAAGACCGTGCAGAGCACGACCAGTCCGAGGACCGCGGGGAGCCCGCCTATGTCGCCGCCGCGTACCCGGCTCCAGTAGTTGCGCGCGTGACCCGCGACGGTCGGCGGCGGTGTGACGGCCGCCGGGCCCTGCTCCTGTACGGCTGTGGTGGTCATCGGTCGCCTCCTGCGGTCGAGCCGGCCGGCTGCCCGCCGTTGCCGGTGCCGTTGCCGCCCTGGCCCGGCTCGGCGGTGAGACCGAGGCCGCCGGAGCGGCCGGCGGTGATCAGCTCGACCACCTGGGCGTGGGTGATGTCGGTGGTCTTCACCTGGGCGACCATCTGGCCGAGGTAGAGGGCGGCGACCCGGTCGGAGACGGCGAAGACGTCGTTCATGTTGTGCGAGATGAGTACGACGGCCAGACCGTTGTCGGCGAGCCGGCGGACCAGTTCGAGCACCTGCGCGGTCTGCGCCACGCCGAGCGCGGCGGTCGGCTCGTCGAGGATGACGAGGCGGCTGTTCCAGAGCACCGCCTTCGCGATGGCCACCGTCTGGCGCTGCCCACCGGAGAGGCTGGAGACGTGTTGCCGCAACGACTTCACCGTGCGTACGGAGAGGCCGGCGAGCGTCTCCGCGGCCATCTGCTCCATGGTCGGCTCGTCGAGGACGATGCCGCTGCGCTTCTCCCGACCGAGGAACATGTTCTGCACGATGTCGAGGTTGTCGCAGAGCGCGAGGTCCTGGTAGACGACCTCGATGCCGAGCGCGGCGGCGTCCCGGGGGCTGTGGATCGCGACGGGGCTGCCGTCGAAGAGGAACTCGCCGGCGTCGGTGGGGTGGATGCCGCTGATGCACTTGACCAGGGTCGACTTACCGGCGCCGTTGTCGCCGACGAGCGCGGTCACCTCGCCGGCGTGAGCGGCGAACGCGACGTCACGCAGGACCTGGACGGGACCGAAGCTCTTGTCGATCCCGCGTAGCTCCAGCAGGGGAGTTGCGGACACGGAGGGTCTCCTTCGGATGGACGGCGGATCTTCCTCGGCCCGTCCGGCGAGTGCCGCCCGGCACGGGAGGCGACTCCCGTGCCGGGCGGCGGTTGCGCCTCGGCGGGTGCGGCGTCAGGTCAGCTGATGCCGGCGTCGGCGCAGAGCTTCGCGTACGCCTCGGTGCAGACCTCGTCCTTGGTCACGTAGCCGTCGGCGATGACGTCCTTGACGGTCTCCTTGTAGATCGCCTTCGGGGTCAGCAGCACGGACGGGACGTCCCGGCCGCCCTCCGGGTCCTTCACCGTCTGGCCGGTCTCCTTCCGCTCACCCTTGGCGAGCCCGATGGCCAGGTCGGAGGCGGCCTTCGCCTCCTCCTTCACCGCCTTGTAGACGGTCATGCACTGGTCGCCGGCGAGGATGTTCTGCAGGCCCTCGGGGGTGGCGTCCTGGCCGGTGACCGGGACCCGGCCGTTGAGCTTGTTCTTCTTCAGGATGGAGATGGCCGCGTTGCCCAGCCCGTCGTTCGCGGCGAGCACGCCGTCGATCTTGCCGCCGGTCTTGGTGAGCTGCTGCTCGAAGATCGTGGCGGCCTGGGCGTTGTCCCAGTCCGGCACGGCGTCGTCGGCGGCCTTCGTGTACTCCTTCGAGTCGAACTTCGGCTTGAGCACCGAGTCGTACCCGCTCTTGAAGAGGGTGGCGTTGTTGTCGGTCGGCGAGCCGTTGAGGTAGGCGACCGCGGGGCTCTTCACGTTCTTGTCGGTGAGGCACTTGACCAGGCCCTCGCCCTGGAGCTTGCCGACGGCCACGTTGTCGAAGCTGACGTAGTACTCCGCCGAGCCGCCGAGGGTGAGCCGGTCGTAGTCGATGGTCGCCACACCCTGGGACTTCGCCTTGTCGAGTACGGCCTTGCCGGTCCCGGAGTCGAGGTTGACGATCATCAGCACGGTCACGCCGCTGGTGATCATCTGGTCGGCGATGGTCTGGAACTGGGTCTTGTCGCCCTGGGCGTTCTGGATGTCGTACTGGACGTCGGCGGCCTTGAAGGCCTCCTCCAGGAACTTGCGGTCGGCGCCCTCCCAGCGGGCGGAGGACTTGCTGTCCGGCAGGATCACGCCGATCTTCGGGGTCTGGCCGGAGCCGGCCTGGTCGTTCCCGCCGGAGTCGTCGCCGCAGGCGGCCAAGCTACCCGTCGCCAGCAGGCCCACGGTGGCGAAGGTGAGGAGCCCTTTACGCATGTTCAGGGTCCTTTCGGAGGGTGGGGGAAGGTGTTGTTTTGTTGTGCCCGGCAACGTATGGCGGTTGTGAGGCCGCACACAAGAGAGCCGATGGGGCGTTTTTGTTGGGGGCAGTAACAATTCAGCAACGCGCCCCTCACCCTGCGGTCACCCAGGCGCAAGCCGCCGGTGGCGCGGTCGGTCGCCGGCACGCGATCGGCGCGGCCCGGGAACGCTCAGCTGGCGGCGAGCGGCGCGGTGTCGGCGTCGGTCAACGCCACCAGGTCAGCCGGCGTGAGCTGGAGCTGAAGCCCGCGACGGCCCGCCGAGACGTAGATCGTCGGAAAGGTCAGCGCGGACGAGTCGAGCACGGTCGGCAGCCGCTTGCGCTGGCCGAGCGGGCTGATGCCGCCCCGGACGTAGCCGGTGGCCCGCTCGGCGGCCGCCCGGTCGGCGAGCGTGGCCCGCTTGCCGCCGACCGCCGCGGCGAGCGCCTTCAGGTCCAGCTCCCCGGTGACCGGCACCACCGCCACGGCGAGCGCCCCGTCGACCACGGTGACCAGGGTCTTGAACACCCGCTCCGGGGGTACGCCGAGCGCGGCCGCGACCAGCGCGCCGTAGTTCGGCGCGTCCGGACTCACGTCGTACGGGTGGGTGCTGTGCGCGACTCTCCGCTTCGTCAACAGCGCCGTCGCCGGTGTGCCCTGTCCCGCCACGATCGGAAATCTAGCCCCGCATCGGTTGGCAGACCAGCACGGTCGGCGCGCCGGCGACCCGGGTGAGCACGAGGCTCGCCGCCGCGTCGCCGGCCAGCCGCAGGTCCCGCCGCAGCTGCTCCGGGGTGAGCGCCGAGCCACGCTTGAGGATCTCCACCCGGCCCACCCCCCGCTCCCGCAGGAGCGCGCGCAGCCGCTTCAGCGAGAACGGCAGCACGTCGGTGATCTCCAGGCAGCGGGCGTACGGTCCCGGCGTCGGCTCGTCGGCGTAGAGGTAGGCGATGGCGGGATCGGCGAGGGTGGCGTCCAGCTCGTCGGCGAGCTCGGCGACCAGGTGCGCGCGTACGACCGCCGGATCGGGGTCGTGCAGGAACCGGCGTACCGGGCCGACCTCCGCCTCCCGATCCCCGGCGCCCGTCAGCCGGTTGCCCGGGTGTCCTTCCTGCGCACTCAGCAGGGTGGCTCGGCGGGGGACCTCGGCCAGTTCGCCGCACCAGAGAGCCGCCTCGACCAGGTCGCCGTCGACGCTGACCCACTCCGCCTCGGCGCCCGCGGGGATCAGGCCGTGATCGATCCCGGGGGCTACCTTCACCACCGTCCGGGGCACCCGTTCGGCGAGCCGCGTCACGAAGTCCCAGGGCGGTGAGTAGGCGTTCGGATCGAAGATCCGCCGGCCGGTGCCGCCGGCCCGCCGAGCCGGGTCGCAGAAGACCGCCTCCACCCGGTCCACGTCGAACTTCGTCGCGTCACCGCACTCCACCGTGAAGAGGTCGGCCACGCCGGCCGCCTCGGCGTTGGCGGCGGCCATCGCGGCGGTCAGCGGGTCGGCCTCCACCCCGTACACCCGGATGCCGGCTCGGGCGGCAGCGAGCGCGTCCGCGCCCAGCCCGCAACCGAGGTCGGCCAGCGTGCGTACCCCGGCGGCCCGCAGCCGCGCCGCGCGCCGCGCGGCCACCACGCCCCGGGTCGCCTGTTCGAGGCCGGCGCGGGTGAGGAACATCCCGGCGGCCGCCGCCCCGAACTTGGCCGTCGCCCGGCGGCGCAGCTCGACCTGGGTCAGCGCCGCCGCGGCGAGCCCGGCGGGCACCCCGGCCGCGCGGAGGGCGGATGCGGCGGCCAGCGGGTCGCCGGCGCTCACCCGGGCCGCCGCGTCGAGCGCGGCGACTCCCTCGGCGGTACGCAGGGCGGCCAGCTGATCGAGATCCACCCGGTCATTGTGGTGGTCGACCTCGACGCGCCGCCCGGTGGGTTGGCACTCTCCTTGACGGAGTGCTAGCCACGGAATAACCTGCGATTAGCACTCTCAACCTGAGGGTGCCAGCTCCCGGGTCGATCCGACCCGAGCGCTGAACGCCAGGCGGACCGGCACCCGCGACGACGGCCCCGCCCGGTGGCATGTGGCAGATTGACGCTGGTCGGCCCAGTCGACCAGCACAGGAACCAGTACCCCAGGAGGGTATGCCCGTGACTACCGCGACCAAGGTTGCGATCAAGCCGCTCGAGGACCGGATCGTGGTCCAGGCGAACGAGGCTGAGACCACCACGGCGTCGGGCATCGTGATCCCCGACACCGCCAAGGAGAAGCCGCAGGAGGGCACTGTCCTCGCTGTCGGCCCGGGCCGGATCGACGACAAGGGCAACCGCGTCCCGATCGACGTCAAGGTCGGCGACACCGTCCTCTACTCGAAGTACGGCGGCACCGAGGTCAAGTACGCCGGCGAGGAGTACCTGGTGCTCTCCGCCCGCGACGTCCTCGCGGTCATCGAGAAGTAAGCAACCGATCAGTGTCGTTGCCCCGGTCCGGTTCGCCGGGCCGGGGCAGCGCCGCTTGAAGGGACATTGATGGCGAAGATCCTGAGCTTCTCGGACGACGCCCGACACCTGCTCGAGCACGGTGTCAACGCCCTCGCGGACGCGGTGAAGGTCACCCTCGGCCCGCGCGGGCGCAACGTCGTCCTGGACAAGAAGTTTGGTGCGCCCACGATCACCAACGATGGTGTGACCATCGCCAAGGAGATCGAGCTCACCAACCCGTACGAGAACCTCGGCGCGCAGCTGGTCAAGGAGGTGGCGACCAAGACCAACGACGTCGCCGGCGACGGGACCACCACCGCGACCGTGCTGGCCCAGGCGATGGTTCGCGAGGGCCTGCGCAACGTGGCGGCCGGGGCCAACCCGACCGGCCTGAAGCGCGGCATCGACGCGGCGAGCGCCAAGGTCTCCGAGGCGCTGCTGGACCGGGCCGTGGAGGTGGCCGGCAAGGAGGCGATCGCGCACGTCGCGACGGTCTCCGCGCAGGACGCCACGATCGGCGACATGATCGCCGGGGCGATGGAGAAGGTCGGCCGCGACGGTGTCATCACCGTCGAGGAGGGCTCCACCCTCGCCACCGAGCTGGAAGTGACCGAGGGTCTGCAGTTCGACAAGGGTTTCGTCTCGCCGCACTTCGTCACCGACGCGGAGTCGCAGGAGGCGGTCCTCGAGGACGCCTACATCCTCATCACCACGCAGAAGATCTCGGCGATCGAGGAGCTGCTGCCGCTGCTGGAGAAGGTCCTCCAGAACAGCAAGCCGCTGCTGATCATCGCCGAGGACGTCGAGGGCCAGGCGCTCTCGACGCTGGTGGTCAACTCCATCCGCAAGACCCTGAAGGTCTGCGCGGTGAAGGCCCCCGGCTTCGGTGACCGCCGCAAGGCGATGCTGCAGGACATGGCGATCCTGACCGGTGCCGAGTTGGTCGCCCCGGAACTGGGCTACAAGCTCGACCAGGTCGGCCTGGAGGTGCTGGGCTCCGCCCGGCGCGTCGTGGTCGACAAGGACAACACCACGATCGTCGACGGCGGCGGCCAGTCCGCCGACGTCGCGGACCGGGTGGCCCAGATCCGCAAGGAGATCGAGGCCTCGGACTCCGAGTGGGACCGGGAGAAGCTCGCCGAGCGACTGGCGAAGCTCTCCGGCGGCATCGCCGTCATCAAGGCCGGCGGCGCGACCGAGGTCGAGATGAAGGAGCGCAAGCACCGCATCGAGGACGCCATCGCCGCGACCAAGGCCGCGGTCGAGGAGGGTACGGTGCCCGGCGGTGGCGCCGCCCTGGCGCAGATCCTGCCGGCGCTCGCCGACGACCTCGGCCTCACCGGTGACGAGAAGGTCGGCGTCTCGATCGTCCGCAAGGCGCTCGTCGAGCCGCTGCGCTGGATCGCCGAGAACGCCGGTCACGACGGCTACGTGGTGGTGCAGAAGGTCGCCGCGGCCGAGTGGGGCAACGGCCTGAACGCCGCCACCGGCGAGTACGTCGACCTGGGCAAGTCCGGCATCCTGGACCCGGTGAAGGTGACCCGCAACGCGGTCGCCAACGCCGCTTCCATCGCCGGCCTGCTGCTCACCACGGAGAGCCTCGTGGTGGAGAAGCCGGCCGAGCCGGAGCCGGCTGCCGCCGGCGGCCACGGCCACTCGCACGGCCACGGCCACCAGCACGGCCCGGGCTTCTGACCCACGTCGTACGCCCGGTCGGGGCACACCGTCAGCCGACGGTGTGCCCCGACGCGTTCGTGGCGGTGGTTACCGAACGCTGACGTCACTACCGGCCGGCCCGGTCGATCGGAAACACTGGGCCGATGAGCACCACCACCCGCCGGTTCGCCGCGCTCGCCGGGATCACCTCCGCCGCCGTGGCGATCGGCGTCGCCGAAGTGGTCGCCGTGTTGACCGGCCCCCGCTCCGCGCCGCTGGTCGCGGTGGGCGCAGTGGTCGTCGACACGGTTCCGGAGCCGCTCAAGCAGTTCGCCATCGACGTCTTCGGCCGGCACGACAAGCTCGCCCTGCTCATCGGCACGGCCGTGCTGCTGGCCGGCTTCGCCGCGCTGCTCGGCGTGCTCGCCGTACGCCGCCTCGCGGTCGGCCTCGCGGGGGTCGCCGCCTTCGGGGCGCTCGGGGTGGCCGCCGCCCTGACCCGGCCCGGCGCGGAGCTCGTCGACGCGCTGCCGTCGCTGGTCGGCGGCGGTTTCGGGGCGCTGGTGCTCTGGGCGTTCATCGCCGGCCCGCTGGAGCTGAATCCCTGGCCGTGGAGCCCGCCCGGCGACCAGCTTCCGCCGCCCGGACCCGCGGCGGCGCGGAGCGCCGATCCCGTGGCGGCGGCGCCCGCGACGCGGGAGCGGACCGTGGCCGCGGACGCGCCGCTGGAGCGGACCGATCCGGAGTCCCGGCGGCGGTTCCTGACCGGCACCGGTGCGCTGCTCGGCGCGGCGGCGGTGGCCGGGTTCGGCGGGCGGTGGCTGGCCGGCCGGCGTGGGGTGTCGGCGGCCCGGGAGGCCGTCGTGCTCCCCGCCCCGGCGTCCCCCGCCCCCGCGGTGCCCGCCGGAGCCGACCTGTCCCTGACCCAGCTCGCCCCGTACGTCAGCTCGAACTTCGGTTTCTACCGGATCGACACCGCGCTGGTGGTGCCCCAGGTCGACCCGGAGACCTGGCAGCTACGCATCCACGGTCGGGTCCGCAATCCGATCACGCTGAGCTTCGCCGACCTGCTCGCCCGGCCGCTGGTGGAGCGGTACGTCACCCTCGCCTGTGTCTCCAACGAGGTCGGCGGCGACCTGATCGGCAACGCCCGGTGGCTCGGCGTGCCGATCCGGGAGCTGCTCGACGAGGTCGAGCCGGAGGAGGGCGCCGACCAGGTCGTCGGGCGGTCGGTCGACGGTTGGACCTGCGGCACCCCGACGGCGCTGCTGCGCGACGGGCGGGACGCGTTGCTGGCGGTGGGGATGAACGGCGAGCCGCTGCCCGTGGAGCACGGCTTCCCCGTCCGGATGGTCGTGCCGGGCCTCTACGGCTACGTGTCGGCCTGCAAGTGGGTGACCGAGCTGGAGTTGACCAGCTTCTCGGACTTCGACGCGTACTGGGTGCCGCGGGGCTGGTCGCCGGAGGGGCCGATCAAGACCCAGTCGCGGATCGACACGCCGCGCCCGCGCAATCGGCTGACCGCCGGGCCGGTGACGGTGGCCGGGGTGGCCTGGGCGCAGCACCGCGGCATCCGTCGGGTCGAGGTACGCGTCGACGACGGCCCCTGGCAGGAGGCGGAGCTGGCTCCGGCGGTCTCCGTGGACACCTGGGTGCAGTGGTCGTGGCGGTGGGCGGCCACGCCGGGGGAGCACCGGCTCCAGGTGCGGGCCACCGACGCCACCGGTCGGACGCAGACCGACCGCCGGCAGGACGTCGTCCCGGACGGCGCCACCGGCTGGCACACCGTCCGGGTCACCGTCCGCCCCGCCGCCTGATCGACGCGAACGACGGCGCCGCGCCCCGGGTAGGGACGCGGCGCCGACGTTCGATGTGGGGCCGGGGGTGAGAGGTCAGGCGACCTTGCGTTGGGTGGGCACGGCGCCGCCGGGCGCGGGGGCGATGCTCTCGGCCGACTTGTGCGGGCGGCCCAGGCGGGCTTCCAGCCGGGCGACATCGACCCGGGTGTGCCGGCGGTCGGCCAGGTCCTCCCAGCCGGTGGCGAGCAGCCGCAGCCGCTCGGATTCGCTGAAACCGCCCCAGACGCCGTACGGCTCGCGCACCGCCAGCGCGTGCGCGGCGCACTCCGCCCGTACCGGGCAGGCGCGGCAGACCGCCTTCGCCCCGGATTCCCGGCGCAGTCGGGACGAGCCCCGTTCGCCGTCCGGGTGGAAGAACTGGGCACTGTCGCGTCCCCGGCAGGAGCCGAGCCGCTGCCAGTCCCAGAGATCGACGATGGGTCCGGGCAGTCTACGTACGTTCGACATCAGCACCCCTCCTCCCTCGCGGCACCGCGAGAATCTTCGTGGCCGGCCTCCGGGCGGCGGTCCGCACAGGCGCACCGATCCCGGCCTGGCACTCCCGTACCCGAACGCCTCAGAACTCACACGTGTGTGATCCAAAACCTTTAACGGTTTGCCGCATATGCCCCTTCTGTCGGAAAAGTTCGAAGGATTGCCGGGAACCCCCTCCCGGACCGACCCGCTCATGGTCTGCTCGTTGGCGGAGAGGAGACCCCACAGTGCGTACGGTTCTTGTCTGCGTCCGGACACCACTTGCGGCGCAACACCTGACCTCCGCGGCAGCCCGCCTCGGACTGTCCGCGGTCGTTCGTACCGCCGTCTCCGATCCCGAGGTGATGCTGCGGCTCGCCGAACGGCAACCCGACGTGGTGCTCGCCGACACGGCGCTCACCCGCCCCGACAGCGCCGGCTTCGTCCGCCGGGTGCTGGCCCGCGCGCCGCAGGCCGCCGTGCTGCTCTTCGGCGCCGAGGAGTCCGAGGCCGCCGCCGCGACCATCAGCGCCGGAGCCCGGGGCCTCATCCAGGGCGCCGACCACGACCTCACGAGCGCGGTCGCCAAGGCGCTGCTGCTGCTCTCCGCGCCCGGCCGGGCGGCCCGTCACCGGGTCAACGACCCCGCGCGGGACACCGCGGCGGTCGGCGGGACGAGCCGCTCCGCGCCCGCCGGTCGTCCCGGCGGCGATCCGGCCGCTGGCTGGTCGGCGGGGCCGGCGGAGGGGCCGAACGGTGGGCCCTCCGTGGTGCCGGTGCAACGCGGCGACGACGGGCCGGAGGGCAACGGCGGTGAGCCCGAGGGCACGCCCAAGGACGGGCAGCGACCAACGCCGAACGCCCGCGCCGCGCGTGCGTCCGTCGGGCTGACCGAGCGCGAGCTCCAGGTGCTGCTCGGCATGGCGGAGGGCAAGAGCAACGCCGAGATCGGGCGGGAGCTGTTCGTCTCGGAGGACACCGTCAAGACGCACGCGCGTCGGCTCTTCCGTAAGTTGGGCGCCCGGGACCGGGCCCACGCCGTGGCCGCCGGCTTCCGCGCCGGACTGGTGGCCTGAGCCCCGCCGCATTGGCGGCGTGCGCGGCGCTGGGCTGGTGGTTCGAGCAGCGCCGGGCTGGCGGTGCGCGCTGCGCCTGACTGGTGGTCCGTGCCGCGCTGGGGCCGATGCTCTGAACCTTGCGGGGCTGGCGGTGCGCGCTGCGCCTGGTTGGTGACCCTGGGGCCCAAAGCAAACCCTTGCGGCGACGCTTTAGAGCTGATGTCGCAAAGGAGTCGCCGGCGGACGCGGCTGCTGATCTGCCAAACGGGGCCCCGCTTCCCGAAAGGCTGCACGGCCCCCGCGCCGCCGCAATCGCGGGGTGGGAACGATCGGTGAGCTTGTTCAACGGGATCGCCGACGGCGCGCCCGGCCGCTGATATCGCCGGTGGTAGCGGGCCGCTGGTGTCGCCGGTGGCGGCCGTGATGCTGTTGTCGCCGGTGGGCGAAGGTGGCCGCTGGGGTCGCCTTTGGGTTCGTCAAGGGATAGCCGATGGCGGCAGTGGCTGCTGAAATCGCCGGTGGCAGTGGCAGTGGCAGTGGCAGTGGCAGTGGCAGTGGCAGTGGCATGGCGGCGGTGGCGGTGGCGGCTGGTATCGGTGGAAACGGCAGTGGTCGGCCGATGTCGCAGATGATTCAGCTCTAAAGCGTGCCCGAGGGGGATCCGCTGCCGCGGAGGTGGCGCAACCGGGTTCGCGCTCGTGCGGCGGGCCCGATGCCACGCGAAGCACAGGCCGCGCGGGGGCGGTTCATCTACCGGGCCGGCGGTCTACTACCTCGGCCGTCGGGATGTTCCACGCCGGCGGCCCGGCCACGATTGCGGCCCGAGGCCACCGCTTACATCTCGAACCGCCCAAACTACCCCAGACAGGCCGACCAGGCCCGGCCTGCCCCGCACCCGAATCGGACGTCGCGACACGTTGACCCCAGCCGCGCTCGTGATCGACTCGGGTTCCTTGAAGTCGGGCCATTACACGGCCGGGACACCCCGACATCAAGGAAACCGCGTCGGACCCCAGCACGACCAGCACCGGCGTCGGCGCTTCGGCGGGGGCCGGGCTCCTGACGCCGGTCGGCCTTCAGCGGAGGTCGGGCTCCTCGCGTCCGTTCCCCTCGCGCCCGGGCTCCTCGTCGTTGCCGCCGGTCAGCGTGTCGTGCACGCCGTCGGCGTAGCCCCGGGCGTACTCCCAGGTCACGTAGTGGTCCGGGTCGGGGTCGTAGGCCGGCTCGTGCACGCGGGGACGGCCCGAGCTGAGCAGGTGGCGCAGGTTACCCCGGAGCAGGTCCCAGTCGAAGTAGTGCGGCTCGCGGCAGTCCTCGCACTCGATCACCAGGCCGCGCACGCCCACCGGGGCCAGCAGAGCCTGGTAGATCTCGAGGTCGGCGAGATCCTCCAGCACGTCCTGCCGCTCGACGTCGGTCAGTGCGTCCAGCGGTGCGTCGTCGCCCGGGTCGTGCAGGCCGGCTGCCGGATCGGCCGGGTCGCCGTTGAACGGGTCGATGGGCTCGTCGTGCACCTCCTCACCGTAGACCCAACGCCGCGACGACGCCCGCCCCCGCACCTGCGCGCACCGGCCCGGCGCGACGAGGGCCAGCTCAGCCGGATGGGTACGATGGAGCGACGCGCCGCGTGCGGCGCTCCTCCGGTGCTCGCCGCGCCACCTCGCTGAAGCCCGTTCGACCAGCTCAGGGGAGCAATCGTGGAAATTTCGCCCAGCACCGATCTTCCGGCCGGCGCCGATCACGGCGAGCTGGGCGGCCACCTGCCAGAGCTGCCCGCCGGCTCGGCCCGGGTGGTACCCCTCGGCCTCACCTTCGACGACGTACTGCTCCAGCCCGGCGAGTCGGACGTGGTGCCGAGCCGGGTGAACACCGTCACCCGGTTGACCCGCAACGTCACGCTCTCCGTGCCGCTGCTCTCCAGCGCGATGGACACGGTGACCGAGGCGCGCATGGCGATCGCGATGGCCCGGCAGGGCGGCATCGGCGTGCTGCACCGCAACCTCTCGGTGGAGGACCAGGCGCTCCAGGTGGACCTGGTCAAGCGCTCCGAGTCCGGAATGATCACCAATCCGGTCACCGCCAGCCCGGACGACACCCTGCGTGACGTCGACGCGCTCTGCGGCCGCTACCGGATCTCCGGGGTGCCGGTCGTCGACGGAGACGGTCAGCTCGTCGGCATCGTGACGAACCGCGACATGCGGTTCGTCTCCGACCCCGGCACGCCGGTTCGCGAGATCATGACCCAGGCCCCGCTGATCACCGCGCCGGTCGGCGTGAGCAAGGACGAGGCGCTGGCCCTGCTGCGCCAGCACAAGGTGGAGAAGCTGCCGATCGTGGACGGCTCCGGCCGGCTGCGCGGGCTCATCACCGTCAAGGACTTCACCAAGAGCGAGCAGTACCCGGACGCAACGAAGGACGACGCGGGCCGGCTGCGGGTGGCCGCCGCCATCGGTGTCGGTGAGGACTCCTACAAGCGGGCCCGGGCCCTCGTCGACGCGGGCGTGGACGTGCTGATCGTGGACACGGCGCACGGCCACCAGCGGGCCGTGCTGGACATGGTCCGCCGGCTCAAGAAGGACGTGACGATCGACATCGTGGGCGGCAACATCGCCACGTACGCCGGCGCCCGGGCCCTGGTCGAGGCCGGCGCGGACGGTGTCAAGGTCGGCGTCGGCCCGGGTGCGATCTGCACCACCCGGATCGTCGCGGGCGTGGGCGTCCCACAGATCACCGCGATCATGGAAGCCGCCCGGGCCGCCCGCCCGGCGGGCGTGCCGGTGATCGGCGACGGCGGCATCCAGTACTCCGGCGACATCGCGAAGGCGCTGGTGGCCGGTGCCGACACGGTGATGCTCGGCAGCCTGCTGGCCGGCTGCGAGGAGAGCCCCGGTGAGCTGATCTTCGTCAACGGCAAGCAGTTCAAGGCGTACCGGGGGATGGGCTCGCTCGGCGCGATGCAGTCCCGGGGGCAGGCCAAGTCGTACTCCAAGGACCGCTACTTCCAGCAGGACGTGACCAGCGACGAGAAGCTGGTCCCGGAGGGCGTCGAGGGTCAGGTGCCCTACCGCGGGCCGCTCTCCCGGGTCGCCCACCAGCTGGTCGGCGGCCTGCGGCTGGCGATGGGCTACGCCGGCGCGGAGACCATCCCCCAGCTCCACGCGCGCGGCCAGCTGATCCGGATCACCGCGGCCGGGCTCAAGGAGAGCCACCCGCACGACATCCAGATGACCACCGAGGCGCCCAACTACCACACCCGCTGACCCCCACCACCCCCGACAACAACTGGAGTGAGCCATGCGTGACGTGGTCGAGATCGGGTTGGGCAAGACCGCGCAACGCGGCTACCACCTGGACGACATCGCCATCGTCCCGAGCCGTCGGACCAGGGACGTCGACGACGTCTCCACCGCCTGGCAGCTCGACGCGTACCAGTTCGGCATCCCGTGCGTCGGGCACCCCTCCGACGCCACGATGAGCCCCACCTCCGCCGTCCGCCTCGGCGAACTCGGCGGGCTCGGCGTGCTCAACGTCGAGGGGCTCTGGACCCGCTACGAGAACCCGACGAAGGTGCTCGAGGAGCTGGCCGGGCTGGACGAGGACGCGCGGGCGACCAAGCGTCTCCAGGAGGTGTACGCCGAGCCGATCCGGCCGGACCTGATCGCCGAGCGCGTACGGGAGCTGCGCGCCGGGGGCGGCACGGTGGCGGTGCGGGTCTCCCCGCAGCACACCTTGGCGCTCGCCCCGGTGATCCTGGACGCCGGGGTGGACATCCTGGTCATCCAGGGCACGATCGTCTCCGCCGAGCACGTCTCGACCACCGACGAGCCGCTGAACCTGAAGGAGTTCATCGCGGACCTCGACCTGCCGGTGATCGTGGGCGGCTGCACCGACTACAAGACGGCGCTGCACCTGATGCGTACCGGCGCGGCCGGCGTCATCGTCGGCATCGGCGGGGACGACTGGTCGACCACCGAGTCGGTGCTCGGCATCCGGGTGCCGATGGCCACCGCGATCGCCGACGCGGCGGCGGCCCGCCGGGACTACCTGGACGAGACCGGTGGCCGTTACGTGCACCTGATCGCCGACGGGGACATCCAGACCCCCGGCGACATCGCCAAGGCGCTCGGCTGCGGCGCGGACGCGGTGATGCTCGGCGAGCCGCTCTCCCGCAGCGAGGAGGCGCCGGCCGGTGGCGCCTGGTGGCACTCGGCCGCCAGCCACCCGTCGCTGCCGCGCGGGGCGTTCGAGGCGGCCAGCGCGCCGATCGGCTCGCTGGAGCAGGTCCTCTTCGGCCCGGCCGACGAGCCGGACGGCCAGCTCAACCTCTTCGGCGGGCTGCGCCGGGCGATGGCCAAGTGCGGCTACCGCGATCTCAAGGAGTTCCAGAAGGTCGGCCTGGTTCTCGACCGCTGACCTGCGCGAATGCTTCGTGTCGCACCGGCCGCGCCGTTAGGCTCGGCCGGTGCGACGTAGCTGGCCCCGGATCCTGCTCGCCGCCGCGCTGGCGGTGGCGCTCGCGGCGGGCGGCTGCACCCGGTCCGATGAGGACGGCGGGTTCCGGCCGGGCAGCGCGGACCTCGGCGACCCGTACGTTCCCGGGCACGGCAACGGCGGGTACGACGTGGCGCACTACGCCCTCGACGTGCGGTACGAGCCGGCGACCGACCGGCTCACCGGGCGGGCGGTGCTGACCGCGACCGCCACCCAGGGGCTGTCCCGGTTCAACCTGGACCTCACCGGCCTGGAGGTCGACCAGGTGATCGTCGACGGCGCCACGGCGAAGCACCGACGGAGCGGGAACGAGCTGGTGGTGGAGCCCGCCCGGCGGGTTCCGCGCGACACCCGGTTCACCGTCGAGGTGGCGTACGCCGGGGTGCCCAGCACGGTCACCGACACCGCGCTCGGCTCCGGTGGTTTCCTGCACACCGGCGACGGCGCGATAGCGCTCGGCCAGCCCGACTCGGCGGCGACCTGGTTCCCGGTCAACGACCACCCCTCGGACAAGGCCACCTACGACATCGCGGTGACCGTTCCGGAGGGGCTCGCCGCGCTGAGCAACGGGGTGCCCGGCCCGAAGCGCAGCGACGACGGCTGGACCACGTGGCGGTGGAGCGAACGGTCGCCGATGGCGAGTTACCTGACCACGTTGGTGGTCGGCGACTACCGGGTGACCACCGGCACCCACGGCGGCCGGCCGATCGTCACTGCCGTTCCGTCGGGCGAGCCGACGAACGGTCCGGCCGCCGCCTCGCTGGCCCGCACCGGCGAGATCGCCGACTTCCTGGCCGGCTACTTCGGTCCGTACCCGTTCGAGTCGTACGGCGGGGTGGCGATCGCCGACGAGCGGATCGGGTACGCGCTGGAGACCCAGTCCCGGCCGGTGTACGGCCCGGGCTTCTTCGCCGACGGCCGCCCGAACCCGACGGTGGTGGCGCACGAGCTGGCCCACCAGTGGTTCGGCAACAGTGTCTCGTTGAGCCGGTGGAGCGACATCTGGCTGAACGAGGGCTTCGCCACGTACGCCGAGTGGCTCTGGCAGGAGCACGACGGCGGCCGGAGCGTGCAACGTTCGTTCGAGGCCCAGTACGCCGCCACCGACTGGTCGCAGCCCTCGGTGAACCCGGGCCGGGAGGCGATGTTCGGCACCGCCGTCTACAAGCGCGGTGCGCTGGCCGTGCACGCGCTGCGTCGCACCGTCGGCGACGACGCGTTCTTCCGCGTCCTGCGAGAGTGGACGACCGAGCGACGTGACCGCAACGGCACGACAGCCGACCTGGTCGCCCTCGCCGAGCGGGTCTCCGGCCGGCAGCTGCGGTCGCTGATGGACGCCTGGCTGGTCGGCGGTAACGCGCCGGCCCTGCCGTAGCCCCGGCCGCCGGCCCGCGCCCGGCCGAGTGGCGACGACGGGATCGATCCTCGGTAGGCTGCCGCGAACGGACCGGGCGAGAGCGCGGACGGTACGGGTCTTGCGGCGGCGGCTCGCCGGCGGATGGGCGGGATGCCCGCCGGCAATCGGGAGGACGAGGCGATGAGGCAGCCACGGCGGTCTCTGCGGGCGAAGGTCGGTCTGCTGCTGGTCGGGGCGTTGCTGACCGGGTGCGGTTCGACGCCGGACGCGGCCGAGCCGGCCGGCACCCCGTCCCAGGCGGCGCAGCGGCAGTTCAAGCCGGGTGCCGCGGGCGCGGGCGACCCCTACTTCCCCGGCTACGGCAACGGGGGCTACGACGTCAGCCGGTACACGGTCAAGGTCCGGTACGACCCGGCGAAGGACAAGCTCACCGGCACCACCACGGTGCACGCCTCGGCGACCAGCGACCTCTCCGCGTTCAACCTCGACCTGGCCGGGCTGACCGTGCGTTCGGTGACCGTGGACGACGAGCCGGCCAGGTACACCCGCAAGGGCGACGAGCTGACGGTGACCCCGGCCAAGGGGCTGATCACAGGGAACGGCTTCGTCGCGGAGATCCGGTACGACGGAAAGCCGGAGCCGCTGGAGAACGAGCTGCTGGGCGGTGGCGGCTTCATCCACACGACGGACGGCGCGATCGCGCTCGGCCAGCCGGAGTCGGCGAGCAGTTGGTTCCCGGTCAACGACCACCCGTCCGACAAGGCCACCTACGACTTCGAGATCACCGTGCCGGACGGGCTGACGGCGGTCAGCAACGGAGTGCCGGGCGGGAAGGCCAGTCGCGCCGGTTGGACCACCTGGAAGTGGGCCGAGCGTGCGCCGATGGCCAGTTACCTGAGCTTCGTGGTGATCGGCGACCTCCGGGTGACCACCGGGAAGCACAAGGGGCGGCCGATCTACAGCGCGGTCCAGACCGACGTGCCGGAGGGTGCCGCGGACGACTCGATCGCCGAGACCGTGAGGGTGGCCGACTACCTGGAGACGGTTTTCGGCCCGTACCCCTTCGAGGCGTACGGCGGGGTGGTGATCTCCGACCCGCGGATCCGGTACGCGTTGGAGACCCAGTCCCGGCCGGTCTACGCGGTCGACTTCTTCCGGCAGGGGGTGAACACCGAGGTCGTCGCGCACGAGTTGGCCCACCAGTGGTACGGCGACAGCGTGTCGCTGACCCGTTGGCAGGACATTTGGCTCAACGAGGGGCTCGCCACGTACGCCGAGTGGCTCTGGACCGAGCACCGCGGCGGCCGGAAGGCCGAGGAGTCGTTCGCCTCCCGCTTCCACGGTTCGTCGGACCAGGTCTGGCGTACGCCTCCGGGCAAGCCGGGGGTGGAGAACCTGTTCGGCAACTCGGTCTACCAGCGGGGCGGGATGACCGTGCACGCGCTGCGGGTGGCCGTCGGCGACGACGCGTTCTTCAAGCTGTTGAAGACCTGGTCGGCGGAGCAGCGCAACGGCAACGGCGGCACCGACGAGTTCGTGGCGCTGGCCGAACGGGTCTCCGGCAAGCAGTTGGACAAGCTCTTCGACGCCTGGCTCTACGGCACCGAACGCCCCGCCGAACCCAAACCCCTCTGACGGCGGCGATCCCCTGCGCCGCCGGACGGTCAGGTTTTGACGCGGAGGGTGGGGTTCTTGGTCAGGTAGGCGTCGGCGCGACCGGCGCGGAGCTCGGTGAGGAAACGGCGGCCGACCGGAGTGAGCTGCTCGCCCCGGTAGCCGCTGCCCGAACCGACCGACCTGCCGGGCAGGCCGACCAGCACGAACCGGTCGGCAGGTAGGCCGCCCAGGGCGTACGCGACGTCGATCAGCCGACGCCCGCCGACGTAGATCAACGTGTCGCCGAGCGCGTCGACCACCTGCTGCACCCGGTCCGGGTCCCGGGCGAGCCCCTGGTCGAGGATCTTGCCGACGAGCGCCCGGATCAGCTGCTGCTGGTGGCGCTGCCGGCTGTAGTCGCCGCCGGGGATGTAGCGCTGCCGGGCGTAGTCCAGCGCCTGCCATCCGGTCAGGTGGCGGTTGCCCTTCTCGTACACCATCTGCGGGCCGGTGTAGCCGCCGGGCGCGCTCTCCCGGTGCCGGCCGTCGGGTTGCCGGTGCCGGGAGACGACCCGCTGGTCGATGTGGAGGTCCACCCCGCCGAGGCTGTCCACCAGCCGGTCGAAGCCGGCGAAGGTGACCACCGCACCGGCGTCGATGCGCAGTCCGGTGTAGCCGCTCACGGTGCTGCGCAGTAGCTCGTACCCCTGGGCGGCGCTCGGCTGCTTCGGGCGGCCGGGCACCCGGCTGCCGTAGCTCATCGCGTGGGTCAGCTTGGTCCGACCACCGCGGTAACCCGCCTTCGGGAACGCGGGGATGTCGACCACCAGGTCGCGGGGGAGTGAGAAGAGGTACGCCCGGCCCAGCCCGCGCGGCACGTGCAGGACGAGCACCGAGTCGGCGTGCGGCTCCCAGCCGGGGACGCTGACCCGGGTGTCCACCCCGACCAGCAGGAGGTTGAGCGGGCCGGTGATGTCGGCGCCCGGCGGGGGTGGCGGCGGGCTGGGGCTGGCGGTCGGCGGGTTCGTGGCCGACGGGCTCGCCGGCGCGGCGCCCCGCTCGGGGCCCGACCCGCCAACGAGGCGGCTGACCACGACGCCGCCCACCGTCACCAGCACGACTGCGGCGAGCAGCAGCACGATCAGCGTTCGGCTACGACGGCCCGCGCCTGCACCGAGGCTCATCTGGGCCTCCTTCCACCCGTACTCGAACAACGCGCCGACGGGGGTCTGGGGTTGCGGCCGGGACGCCGGTGCGGCGGGTGGAGAGCATGATCGCGCGAATCGTGGCCCTGGCGCGACAGCTACCGGCGGGTAATGATGCGGGGATGCGGTACGACGTGGTCGTCATCGGGTCCGGCTTCGGCGGCAGCGTCACCGCGCTGCGGCTGACCGAGAAGGGTTACTCCGTCGGCGTCCTGGAGGCCGGGCGGCGCTTCGCCGACGACGAGTTCCCCCGCACCTCGTGGCGGGTACGGCGCTTCCTATGGGCGCCGCGGCTCGGCTGCTACGGCATCCAGCGGATCACGCTGCTGCGGGCCGCCGACCGGCGAGCCGGCGGCGGGTTGCTGGTGCTCTCCGGCGCCGGCGTGGGCGGCGGTTCCCTGGTCTACGCGAACACCCTCTACGAGCCACTGCCCGCCTTCTACGCCGATCCGCAGTGGCGGGACATCACCGACTGGCGCGACGAGCTGGCCCGCCACTACGACCAGGCGAAGCGGATGCTGGGCGTCGCCACGTACCCGGTGGAGACCGGGGCGGACCGGGCGATGCGGGCGGTGGCCGAGCGGATGGGGGTCGGGCACACCTTCCACGCCACCCCCGTCGGCGTCCACCTCGGACGCCCCGGCGAGCGGGTCGCCGACCCGTACTTCGGGGGCGCCGGCCCGGAGCGCACCGGCTGCACCCACTGTGGCTCGTGCATGACCGGCTGCCGGGTCGGGGCGAAGAACACGCTGGTCAAGAACTATCTGTGGCTGGCCGAACGGCTCGGCGCGCGGGTGCATCCGCTCACCACGGTGACCGCCGTGCGCCCCCATCCCGACGGCGGGTACGAGGTGCACACCGTCCGGACCGGCGGCTGGCTGCGCCGGCGGCAGGTGATCCGCGCCGACCAGGTCGTCTTCGCGGCCGGGGCGCTCGGCACCCAGCGGCTGCTGCACGAGATGAAGGCCACCGGCGCGCTGCCCGACCTCTCGCCCCGGCTCGGCGAGCTGACCCGGACCAACTCCGAGGCGATCCTGGGGGCGTCGGTGCCGCGTCGGCAGGCCCGGGCCGCGGGGCTCGACCTCACCGAGGGCGTCGCCATCACCAGCTCCTTCCACCCGGATCCGCAGACCCACATCGAGCCGGTCCGCTACGGCCGGGGCTCGAACGCGATGGGGCTGCTCCAGTCGCTGCTGGTCGAGGGCGGGCCGCACCGCGTCCGGCGCTGGCTCGGCAGCCTGCTGCGCCAGCCCGGCACCGCCGCCCGGTTGCTCTCCGTACGGCGCTGGTCCGAGCGGACCGTGATCGCCCTGGTCATGCAGGCGGCCGACAACTCGCTCACGCTCCGGTTCCGGCGCGGGCGGTGGCGGGGCCGGCTGGTCGGCGGCCCCGGGCACGGCACTCCGAACCCGACCTGGATCCCCGCCGGCCACACGGCGGCCCGGTTGCTCGCCGAGGAGATCGGCGGTACGCCGGGCGGCGCGCTGACCGAGCCCTTCGACATCCCGATGACAGCGCACATCCTCGGCGGGACGGTGATCGGCGCCACCCCGGTCGACGGGGTGATCGACCCGTACCACCGGGTCTTCGGGCATCCGGGGCTGCACGTGGTGGACGGGGCGGCCGTCTCGGCGAATCTCGGGGTGAACCCGTCGTTGACCATCACCGCGCAGGCCGAGCGGGCGATGTCCCTCTGGCCGAATCGGGGCGAGGAGGACCCGCGACCGCCCCTCGGCGAGCCGTACCGGCGGATCGATCCGGTGCCGCCGCGCAGTCCCGCGGTGCCGGCGTACGCTCCCGCCGCGTTGCGACCGTGACGTCGGGCCGAAAAGGGGACGTCCGGGGCGACCGCGGGGCGCAGCCGGGGGCGGCCGGAACAGTAGGTAGGCTTTCTCCACATGAGCACGCCTCGCCCCGTCCTCGTGGTGGACTTCGGAGCCCAGTACGCCCAGCTCATCGCGCGCCGGGTACGCGAGGCGAAGGTCTATTCCGAGATCGTCCCGCACACCATGCCGGTCGCCGAGATGCTGGCGAAGAACCCGGCAGCGATCATCCTCTCCGGCGGCCCGGCCAGCGTCTACGCGCCGGGTGCCCCGCAGGTCGACGCCGGCATGTTCACCGCCGGAGTGCCGGTCTTCGGCATCTGCTACGGCTTCCAGGCCATGGCCCAGGCGCTCGGCGGCACGGTGGCGCACACCGGCAACCGCGAGTACGGCGGCACCCCGTTGCAGGCCCGCCCGGAGGCGGGCGTGCTGCTCAAGGATCTCCCCGCGGACCTGCCGGTCTGGATGAGCCACGGCGACTGCGTCACGGAGGCGCCGGCCGGCTTCACGGTGACCGCCGAGTCCGCCGGCGCGCCGGTCGCCGCCTTCGAGGACCTCGTCGGGCGGCGGGCCGGCGTGCAGTTCCACCCGGAGGTCGGGCACACCGCGCACGGCCAGGAGATGCTCACCCGGTTCCTCTACGAGATCGCCGGCATCGAGCCCACCTGGACGCCGGAGAACATCATCGACGAGCAGGTCGCCCGGATCCGCGAGCAGGTCGGCGAGAAGGAGGTCATCTGCGGCCTCAGCGGTGGCGTCGACTCGGCCGTCGCGGCGGCGCTCGTGCACAAGGCCGTCGGCGACCAGTTGACCTGTGTCTTCGTCGACCACGGTCTGCTCCGGGCCGGCGAGGCCGAGCAGGTCGAGAAGGACTACGTGGCGGCGACCGGCATCAAGCTCAAGGTGGTCGACGCGCGGGACCGGTTCCTGGGCGCGCTCGCCGGGGTGACCGACCCCGAGCAGAAGCGCAAGATCATCGGCCGGGAGTTCATCCGGGTCTTCGAGGCCGCCGCCCGGGAGATCGCCGCGCACGGTGACGTCGAGTTCCTGGTGCAGGGCACCCTCTACCCGGACGTCGTCGAGTCCGGTGGCGGCACCGGCACCGCCAACATCAAGAGCCACCACAACGTCGGCGGCCTGCCGGAGGACCTGAAGTTCGCGCTGGTCGAGCCGTTGCGCGCGCTCTTCAAGGACGAGGTCCGCACCCTCGGGCTCCAGCTGGGGCTGCCGGAGGAGATGGTCTGGCGTCACCCGTTCCCCGGCCCGGGGCTGGCGATCCGGATCATCGGTGCGGTCGACGAGGAGCGGCTCGCGCTGCTCCGCAAGGCCGACCTGATCGCCCGCCAGGAGTTGACCGCCGCCGGCCTGGACCGGGACGTGTGGCAGTTCCCGGTGGTGCTCCTGGCCGACGTACGCAGCGTCGGGGTGCAGGGCGACGGGCGCAGCTACGGGCATCCCGTGGTGCTGCGCCCGGTCTCCAGCGAGGACGCGATGACGGCCGACTGGTCCCGGCTGCCCTACGACGTGATCGCGCGGATCTCGACCCGGATCACCAACGAGGTGGCCGAGGTCAACCGGGTGGTGCTGGACGTGACCAGCAAGCCGCCGGGCACCATCGAGTGGGAGTGAGCGGCGCTCAGCCCGCGGTCGGCGGTACGGGCCCGCTCGGCGGGACCGGCGCCGTCGCCTGCGGCGCGGTGCCGACGGGCTCGGCGGGCGCCGCCGGCGGGTAGTAGGGCGGCGTCGGGGCGTACCCCGGCCGGCTCGTCGCCGTGGTGGTCGGCGGCGGAGGCTGCGGCGCGGCACCCGCGGGGTGCGGCCAGGCGGGGGCGCCGGGCGGCTCCTCCGGCATCAGGAACCACATGACCGGGTACGCGAGCAGCGCCAGCCCGCCGGTGAGCAGGACGGCGACCGCGAAGAGCACCCGGATCATGGTGGGGTCGACGCCGAGGTAGCGACCGACGCCACTGGCGACACCGGCGACCATGCGGTCGGTGGTGGGGCGCCGGAGCTGCTTGTACGGGGCCTGGGGAGGGGTGTTGGTTGTCATGTCTCCACCCTCCGCGTCGGCTGCGGCGGCGACCTCGGTGAGCGCCCGGATCCTTACCCTGACCGCTCCCTGAGTCGCGAGCCCTGTGTCAGCAATCTGACTCTTTTCGATGCCGGTAACCCGCCCGAGGGAGAATTTTTTTCCGTGACCACCGCGCTGACGCCGCTCCGCAGGATCGCGGCATACGCAGTTTGTGCCGATTCGGCTGGCCGGGTTCTCCTGGTTCGTGCCTCCCCACGCTCCGGCACCCCCGGCCGATGGTCGCTGCCCGGCGGCGCGGTCGACCACGGCGAGGATCCCAACCACACGGTGGTCCGGGAGACGGCGGCCGAGACGGGGTTGTCGGTCTCCGTGACCGGGCTGCAGGACGTGCTGGCGGACATGCGGGCGCTGCCCGAGCGGGGCATCACGATCCACACCGACCGGCTCATCTACCAGGTGTCGGTGCGGGGCGGGACCCTCACCGACCGGGTCGATCGGCCGACCGACCTGGCCCGGTGGTTCACCCGGGAGGAGGCCGCCGAGCTGCCGCTGCGCTCGTTCACCTCGCGCGCCCTCGGCCTGCCCGCGTCCTCGGGCGACGTGGTTCCGGACGAGCCGCCCGAGTTCCCCTCCTTCTACGCGGTGCCCGGGCCGGACGGGCTGCACCGGGCGCAGCGCTTCGCCGCGTACGCGGTCTGCACCGACCCCGAGGGCCGCGTCCTGCTCACCCGCGTCGCCGACGGCTACCCCGGCGCCGGCTGCTGGCACCTGCCCGGCGGCGGCACCGACTACGGGGAGCAGCCCGGCGCGGCGCTCATCCGTGAGCTGGTGGAGGAGACCGGGCAGGACGGGCGGCTCGTCGAGCTGCTCGGCGTGGCCAGTCACCGGGACGCCGCCTCGCTCGGCCCGGAGGGCTACCCGATCGACTGGCACGGCGTACGCGCCTTCTACCGGGTGGTGGTCGACCGGCCCGCCCCGCCCACCGTCGCCGACGTCGGCGGTTCCACCAGCGAGGCCCGCTGGTTCGCCCCCGCCGAGCTGGGCGCCCTGCCGGCCGAACGCCTCACCGAGGTCACCGCCGAAGCCGTCCAAGCCGCCCACCTCACCTGACCCCTACTCCCACCCCCACCTCCGCCCGGCCTGTGGTGATCATGAGGTTATTGTCGGGACACGCCGGGATGGACGGCGATAACTTCATGATCGACCGGACTGGGACGCGGGCGGGGGCCACGGGATGCAGCAGCGGCGGCAGGTGGGTGCGTACGGGCTCTGCCGCGACGACGGGCGGGTGTTGCTCGTACGCGGCTCCGCCGCCGCCCAATTCCCGGCGGTCTGGCACCTGCCCGGTGGCGTCGTGCCGCACGGCGAACACCCCGCGCACGCCGTGCTCCGCGAGGTGGGCGAGGAGACCGGGCTGACCGTCGAGGTGACCCGACTGCGCGCGGTGCTCGCGGACGTCGTCCCGTTCCCCGACGCGGACGTGTCACTGCACACCGATCGGCTCGCCTTCGACCTGGCCGTCACCGGGGGAGCGCTGCGCGACGGGCCGGCGGGGGTGACCGACTCGGCCCGCTGGTTCACGCCGCGGGAGGCGGCGGCGGTGCCGCTGGCGCCGTTCACCGCCGAGCTGCTCGGCCTGCCGGTCTCCCCGTTGCCCGCGGGGCACGCGGGACCCTCCTCCTTCCCGCCGCTCGGCGACCGCCGGCTGCGCTTCGCCGCGTACGGGCTGGTCACCGACCCGCAGGGGCGGGTGCTGCTCACGATGATCGCCGAGGGGTATCCCGGCGCCGGGCTGTGGCACCTGCCCGGCGGCGGCACGGACCACGGTGAACAGCCCGAGCCCGCGCTCCTGCGCGAACTGGTCGAGGAGGCCGGGCAGCTCGGCCGGGTGATCGAGCTGATGGGCGTGGACAACCTGCACAACCCGGCCGCGTTCGGGCCCGAGGGGCGCCCGCTCGACTGGCACGGGGTACGGGTGATCTACCGGGTGGTGGTCGAGACGCCCACCGAGGCCCGGGTCACCGAGGCGGCCGGCGGCTCGACGGCCCGCGCGGCCTGGTTCACGGCCGACCAACTCGACGACCTGCCGTTGACGGACGTCGCTGCCTGGGCGACCGGACAGCGAGTCGGATAAGCCGCACCGCCCGAGCCGGTTCGGGCCCGTTGGGCTACAGTCGAGGTAGGGAATGATGGATAACGGGCGATGAGGCCCGGGATGCGAACGAGAGAGCCGTCTGAGCGGTATATGGAGATATAAGCCCGCCGACAGCTATCGCCAAGCGCCGTTCCCTGTGTAATGGTGTACTCCGCACAACGGCTGCCGGGCCGAGAGTGGTCCGGTACGAGACAGCCGGATGCACGTCCCGAAGACTCATCCGGTGATGGAGGAAGCGTGCCGAGAGCCCCATGGCGCCGGCGTCGTACGACTGACAGTCCGCGCCCCGCAGGGCGTCGCTGGGCGGGCCGGCTCCGCCGCAGCGGCGCGTTCGCCCGGCAGGTTCTGCTGGTCCGGGTGGGCCGGCGTGACGGCGAGCTGACCACAGGCACCGAAACCGCTCTGGTCGAGCCCCGCTACCGCAGCCGTCGTCGCCGCTACGGGCTGGACCGGTTCAGCCGGGCACAGGTCGAGTCGGTCATGCCGGTCAGCCCGGCGCTGCCGCCGATCAGCCCGGCGCTGCCACCGGTGACCGCGCCCGACGACACGGCGGCCGGGTCGATCCCGCTGCTCCCCGGCGAGCGCACCGTCACCCGCCGGGTGAAGTTCGCATTGGTCAACGCGTGCACGCTGAGCAGCCTGACCCTCGGCATGCTCGCCATCTTCCTGGCCATGCAGGGCGAGGTGCGCATCGCCGCGCTCTCCCTCATCGCCTGCGTCGCGTTCGACGGTCTCGACGGGGCGCTGGCCCGCAAACTCGGCGTGGCCAGCCCGTTCGGCGCGCAGATGGACTCGCTGGCCGACATGTGCTCGTTCGGCCTCGCCGCGCCGGTGGTCGTCTATGCTTCGCTCGCCGGCTCCGTGTCGACCGCCGCCGCGGCCGTCGCGTGCGCGCTCGTCGCGGCCTGCGCCGCGATCCGGCTCGCCCGGTTCAACGTCAGCCCCAAGGACGGCCGATTCTTCTGCGGCGTGCCCACCACCATGGCCGCGGCCGTGCTCGCGGTGACCGTGGCCATCGGGTTGCCCGTACCCGGTCCGGTCCTCCTGGCCGGGGTGGCGTTGCTGGCCTTCGCGATGGTGTCCAGCTTCCCGTACGCCAAGCTCGCCCGGCTGGTGAAGCTGCCGCCGTGGCTGTGGCTCGCCCCGGTGATCGGCGCGCTGGTCGACATCCGGCTCACCTTCGCCCTGATCGTGGTGGGCTACCTGGTCAGCGGGCCGGTGCTCTGGCTGCGCCAGCGGCGAGCCGCCTGACCGGGCGCAAGCGCCGCCACACCCCGTACCGGAAAAGAGAGAGGCGCCGCGATCCGCGGCGCCTCTTCTCGTCGTTCGGCTCAGAGCCAGCGGGCGATCACCGTCGTGCCACCGACCACCTTGTCGCCGGGGCCGACGAGCGGCTCCGCCGCATCGGCCGGCAGGTAGACGTCGGTACGCGAGCCGAACCGGATCAGCCCGAAGCGCTCGCCCTTGGCCAGCAGCGACCCGATGGGCACCCGCTGCACGATCCGACGGGCGATCAGGCCGGTGCGCTGCGCCACCACCACCGTGCCGTGCACCGTGTCCAGCACCGTGTACGCGGCCACGTTGTGCTCGGCGTCCGGCTTCATGGCGTTGACGAACCCGCCGTCGGCCACGAAGTAGTCGACCACCTTGCCGGCCACCGGAGCACGGTTGACGTGCACGTCGAGCACCGACAGGAAGACCGCGACGCGCAGCCACTCGCCGTCGCCGAAGCGCTCGTCGTGCAGGCGCTGCACCGACAGCACCTGGCCGTCCGCGGCGGCCACCACCGCCGCCGGGTCCTCGGGCACGTCCCGCTCCGGGTCGCGGAAGAACGCGGCGACCGGTGCGGCGGCGAGGGCCGGCAACAGCCAGAGCTTCGACTTCGGCCGGGTCAGCCGGGCCAGCGCGGCCAGACCGAGGCTGATTCCGGCCGCCGCGACCCCGTTGGAATCGATGTGCATGGTCCGGGTCAGCGGCACGCTCGACGGCCGGTGCGCGGCGGCGAGCCGATCCGCCGTGGCCGGGCTCGCCGGGCTGAACCGGAGCCGGTGCAGACGTACCGGCGGCGAGTTGCGCAGCACCAGGTCGACGCCGACGCCGTGCAGGGCGCTCTGCCGCTCGAGCTCCGCCGCCGCGCCCAGGGTCCGGCCCGGCCCGGCGGCGGTCGCCACGCTGAGCACCGCCCCGGCGTTGAGGTACTTGGTGAGGGTCTCGATCGTGGTCCGGGTCTCGTCGGCGGTGCCGAGCAGCGGCTCGGCCGCGATCACCACCTCGGCGGGGTCGGCCTCGGTGAGGGAGTCGACCACCCGGACCCGGTCGGCGACCCACCGACCCTGGGCGGTGACGTGTTCGCGCAGGGCGGCGGTGGACCCTCCCTCGGCGGCCACCACGGTGAGCCGGTCACCGGGCAGCAACGCCTCGATCGCCGCGGCCAGCACCGCGGACTGCGGGTTCACGCCGACCAGCAGCGCGGCCTTCGAGTCGTTGAGCCGGGCGAGCTCGGTGACGAGGGTACGGGCGGCTCGCTCGCCGATGCGGACCGGACCGGGCCGGCCGGGGGTACGCACGGCGGGGGACTGGGTCATGTCGGACGGGCTCCTGACGGGGTAGACACGGCAAGCGCGGGACGGGCCGCCGCGGCGGGGTGGGATCGACCCACGAAGGCGGAAACTCCATCGGCCAGCATAGGCGTCCCCGCGTGCCGATCGCACCGCCGCCGAGGGGCCGGGTCGAGCACCCTCCCCGCCGGGCCGAGGGTCTGTTTCACAAGGCTCGCCCGAACCTTATGAAACAGACCCCAGGTCAACGCCGCGGGTCGTCCCCGTCGTCGGGGCGAGTCGACCCGGGAGCGCCCACGCCCTCCGGGCCACCGCCCGACCGCTGCTCGGCCGGCCCGCCGACGACAGTCCCGGTCGGCCGCTCGTCGACGCCGTCCCCCCGGTCGGGACCGGCAGCCGTCTGATCGATGGTGGTCGTGCTGACCTCCGCCCGGTCGAGGGCAATCGTGGCCGGGTCCGCCGGTCGCCCGTCGTCGTCCGGCCGGATCTCGGCCGTGCGGTCCACCTGCCAGGCCGGATGGATCGCGCCGGTGGCCGGCTGGTCCGGCTCCCAGCCGGGGAGGATCCCGCCGGAGACGGGCTGGTCCGGGTGCCATCCGGGGTTCACTCCGGTGGCCGGAAGGTCGGCCCGCGGCTCCCCGGCGGCCGGCGCGCTCGCCCGCTCGGCCGCGGTCACGTCCGGGGCCGGTTGGGCGTCGGCCGGGGCCACCTCCCGGTCGGCGTGCCGGCCCGAGCGGAGCGCGCCCACCAGACCGAAGACCCCGATCAGGATCAGCCCGCCGGCGAGGAACCAGCCGACCGGGGGTAGGGCGAGCCCGAGGATCTTGCCGGAGAGCCACCAGGCGGCGAGCGCCAGGAAGAGCAGCCCGAAGGCGAAGGAGACGAGATCGGTACGGTGCGCCTTCATCGGGTCACCACCAGGCTTCCGGCATTGATGTGGACGAAGAGGCGCAGGGTGCCGCCGCCGGCGCCGTCCGCGCCGAGGTCGCTGAACTCCCGGGATCCGCCGGCTGCCCCGGCTTGGTGTTGCCCGAAGACTGTCGCGTCGCCGGCGTTGACGTCGGTCACCGTGGTCACGTCGACGTTCTGCGGCACCACGACCGTGCCCTGTCCGAAGTTCACCGAGACGGTGATCTCGGCGTTGTGCCCGGCGAAGTCGACCGAACGCAGGTCCAGCACCGCGTCACCGAAGCTGTTCTCGTAGCGCGTGGCGAGGTCCTGGTAGCTCGACGGAGCCCAGGTCACCGCGCCGTCGACGCCCCGGAAC
Organism: Micromonospora musae; assembly: GCF_003626635.1. Classification (GTDB taxonomy): domain Bacteria; phylum Actinomycetota; class Actinomycetes; order Mycobacteriales; family Micromonosporaceae; genus Micromonospora; species Micromonospora musae. The sequence continues at coordinate 66,817 of NZ_RAZT01000005.1, forward strand.
CGGTCGTACGACTCGGCCACCGTCGCCACGGCGAGCGCGGCGGCGGTCACCAGACCGAGCGCGATCAGCCAGCGGGCCCGGCCGAACCAGGTGCCGACCAGCAGCCCGACCCCGATGGTGGCCAGCGCCGCGGCGAAGTATGCCGACGCGCCGACGTCGAAGACGTTGAGCAGGTCGAGGATGACGACCAGGCCGAGCGCCAGGAAGATCAGGGAGAAGGTCACCGCGCCGAGCGCCGAGCGCTCCTTCGGGCGCTTCGGTGGCTTCGGCGGTTTCGGTGGCTTCGCCGGCGGAGCGGCACCCGGGGACTGGGTCGCGTACGGGCCGTGCGGGGCGAACGGCGGACGGTAGCCGGTCGGCGGCATCGGAGCGGTGGGGGTGTGCCCGCCGCCCGGCTGGCCCCCGCCGAAGGGGTCGGACGCGGGCCCGGTCGGCGCCGGCCAGCCGGGTGCCCCCGGGGCCCCCCACTGGGGTGCGGTCGGCTGGGCCGGCGGCCAGCTGGGCAGCTCGGCGGTGCGGTCGGCGGGCTGCCCGGAGACCGGTGCGCCGGCCTGGGGCTGGGGAGCGCTCCCCCCGTGCGGAGCGATCACCTCCCGGGCCTCCGGCCCCGGCGAGGGCTGGGGCTGCGGGCCGACCCCGGGCGCGGGCGCGCCGGGCATGGCGCTCAGGTCGGCGGTGGGTGGTGCGGCGTACTGGGTCGGCGCGGGGTAGCTGACCGGGGGCACCGGGCCGGGCGGCGCGGGTGGTGGCCCGGCCGGGGCGGGCTGGGAGCGTCGGTGCCCGCGGTTCAACAGCAGCGCCCCACCGATCAGGATGGCCGCGCCGAGCAGCACCGCGCGGAAGGCGTCGGTGACGATGTAGCCGAAGCCGACGGCCGCGACGATGCCGAGCACGATCACGGTGACCGGCGACATGCTGGACCGGCCGCGGCCGAGCATCGACTCGATCGGTGACGCGGTGTCGCCCTCGCCGGGGATGATCAGCCACGCGGCGATGTAGACCAGGATGCCGACCCCGCCGAAGAAGCCGAGCACCGCGAGGAGCACCCGCCAGAGCACCGGGTCGGTGTTGGTGGCGCGCCCGATGGCGGCGCAGACACCGGCCAGGTAGCGCCCGTCGCGCGGGCGGACCAGCCCGTACCGCGTGGTGAATCCGAACGCGCCGGGCGGGGGGCCACCGGCCGCGCCACCCGGGCCGCCCGGCGGTGGCGGCGGGGTACCCCCGCCCCCGCCCCCGCCCCCGCCGCCGGCGAACCCGAAGGCCGGACCGGGGTCGCCGCCTCCTGACCCGAAGGCCGGACCGGTGCCGCCGCCACCGAATCCGGAGGCCGGCCCGGTGCCGCCGCCACCGAATCCGGAGGCCGGCCCGGTGCCGCCGCCACCGAATCCGGAGGCCGGCCCGGTGCCGCCGCCACCGAATCCGGAGGCCGGCCCGGTGCCGCCGCCTCCGGGCCCGAAGGCCGGACCGGTGCCGCCCGGGCCGAAGCCCGGGGTGGGGCCGGCGCCGGCCGTCTCCGGACCCGGTCCGTACCAGGCCGGTCCCGACCCGGCGTCCGTCGGTCCGGGCGCGGGGCCCGCGCCGGGCGGCGGGCCGTCCGGTGCGGGTCCCGTCCAGCCGGGGGAGGCGGGCGGAGGCGTCGCTCCGCCCGGCGGTGCCACCCCTGCGCGGGGCGACTGGGCAGCTTCCTCGGTCATGCTTCCGATCCTGCTGCTTCACCCGCCCGAGTGACCTCAGGAGCCGACCCTGACGGCACCCTGAGATCCCGGGGCGGGAATGTCGGGGGCGTCCCCGTGGTCGAGACCCGTCGCAGCGTGTGACGATCGAGCGGTACCACCGTCAGGTGCCGGCCGCACCGCCACGGCCCGGCGCCGTCGCCGCGACGAGGGAGCCTCCGATCAGCAGCGTCAGCCCGCCACCGCGCCTCTACCGCGCCCCGGAGCACCGGATGGCCGCCGGGGTGGCCGCCGGTATCGCCGAACATCTCGGCATCTCGGTGCTGCGGGTACGGGTGGCCTTCATGGTCCTGCTCGGGCTGAGCGGGCTCGGCCTGCTGCTCTACGCGGCCTTCTGGGCGGTGGTGCCGCTGCGACCCGGTGACACCGGCGTGCCGCCGCGTCGTGACGTGGCGCAGCTGTTGCCGTTCGTGGCGATCGGGCTCGGTGTCCTGCTGGTCCAGGTGATGGTCTTCGACTCGATCGGCGCGGCCGGCACCGCCGGCTGGCTGGTGGCGATCATCGCGGTGGGCGCGGGGGTGATCTGGCACCAGTCGGCGCCCGAGCGGCGTCGGCGGTGGGGCGAGTCCCTGCCGGTGCCGTGGCTCGGCGCCGTGGTCGAGGAGAGCGACCGGCGGGCGTTCGTGCTCCGCTTCATCGGTGGCGGGGTGCTGGTCGCGGTCGGCATCATCGGGGTCGCCGCCGTCTACTCCCCGGCCCAGAACCTCGACGCGGTGATCAACGGCGTCATCTTCGCGCTGGTCGGCCTCGCCGGGGTGGGCGTGGTCGCCGCGCCGGTGCTGTGGCGGACGTACAACCAGCTCCGCTCGGAGCGGGAGGGACGCATCCGCGAGCAGGAGCGGGCCGAGCTCGCCGCGATGGTGCACGACCAGGTGCTGCACACCCTGGCCCTGATCCAGCGCAACGCCGGCGACGTGAAGACGGTGCAGCGGCTGGCCCGGGGTCAGGAGCGGTCGCTGCGCAACTGGCTCTACAAGCCGACCGCGTCACCGACCGAGCGGTTCGCGGCCGCGTTGGAGCAGGCCGCCGCCGAGGTCGAGGACACCTTCGCGATCAACGTCGAGGCGGTGGTGGTCGGCGACCGGGAGACCGACGAGCGGGTCGGCGCGCTGGTCGCCGCCGCCCGCGAGGCGCTGGTGAACGCCGCCCGGCACGCCGGGGTGCAGACCGTCTCGCTCTATGCCGAGGTGGAGCCCGAACAGGTCAGCGTCTTCGTCCGGGACCGGGGGAAGGGATTCGACCCGGATACGGTGGAGGACCACCGGCACGGGGTACGTGGTTCGATCGTCGGACGGATGAGTCGGCACGGCGGGCGGGCCGAGATCCGGTCCGCGCCGGGGGAGGGCACCGAGATCCGGTTGATCCTGCCGATCTCCCGGGACTCGTCCACAGCGGAAAGGGACAGATGACGATGGCCGAGCAGCCGATGGAACCGGTCGACGGGGCGGGTGTCCGCGCCGAACGGCTGCGGGTGTTCCTCGTGGACGACCACGCCATGTTCCGCGCGGGCGTACGAGCCGAACTCGGCGCCCACGTCGAGGTGGTGGGTGAGGCGAGCACGGTGGCCGAGGCGGTCAACCGGATCGCCGCGACCGTGCCGGACGTGGTCCTGTTGGACGTGCACATGCCCGACGGGGGCGGGCGCGCGGTGCTGGAGGCGATGCGGCGTACCCACCCGCAGGTCAAGTTCCTGGCGCTGAGCGTCTCGGACGCCGCCGAGGACGTCATCGGCCTGATCCGGGCCGGGGCGCGGGGTTACGTCACCAAGACCATCTCCCCGGACGAGCTGACCGCGGCGATCCGCCGGGTGGCCGACGGGGACGCCGTGTTCAGCCCCCGGCTGGCCGGTTTCGTGCTCGACGCCTTCGCGGCCCGGCCGGACGCCCCGGTCGCCGACCCCGAGCTGGACCAGCTCACCAACCGGGAGCGTGAGGTGCTCCGGCTCCTCGCCCGGGGGTACGCGTACAAGGAGATCGCCAAGGAGCTGTTCATCTCGATCAAGACGGTCGAGACGCACGTCTCCAATGTGCTGCGCAAGCTGCAGATGTCCAACCGGTACGAGCTGTCCCGCTGGGCGGCGGACCGCCGGCTGGTCTGAGCGGCGGCTCTTCCTCACTCGGTACGCAGCACGGTGTACGCCTCGACGAGGCGACCGGGTGGCAGGCCCGCGTTGTCCGCGGCGGTGGTGAGCCGGTCCCGGATCCAGCTCTCCACCTCGAAGTGTCCGGTCTGCGAGCGGTGGGCGCGCATCGCCGCCAGCTTGCGGTCGAACCGGTCGGTGATGTCGACCGCGTGGTCCGGGGCGGGGCCGCCCGCGTACCAGACCTCCCGGACGACCCACGGCTCCAGCCCCTCGGCGATCAGCTCCGGATGGGCGAACCGGTTGCGCGCGTCGGGGTAGACGGCACAGGTGGTGGCCTCGCCGACGGCCAGGTGGTCGGGGTGACTCGGCCCGGTGAGCTGCTCCCAGCGCCGCAGCGGGGCGTGGGTCAACACCCGGTCGGGCCGGAACCGGCGGATCGCCGCGGTGATGTCGCGACGTAGCGCCAGGGTGGGGGCGAGCGCGCCGTCCGGGTAGCCGTCGAGGTGCTCGACCTGTTCGACACCGAGCGCCGCGGCGGCGGCCCGCTGCTCCGCTTCCCGCAGCCGGGGTATCTCGGCGCGTTCGGTGTCGTCGAAGCCGCCCGACTCCCCCCGGGTGACGATGAGGTAGGCGACCTCGATACCCTCATCCCTCCAGACGGCGATCGTGCCCGCGCAGGCGAAGTCGACATCATCCGGATGGGCAAAAACCGCCAGCGCGCGACGGACGTCGGCGAGTGCCGGAGCGGACGCGGGAAAGCTCACAGAGGCCGAGACTACGCGCGCAACGGGCGTGTCGGTGGGACAAGGTCTTACCTGCTCAGAGCGGCATGAGCTGCGTTTTTCATGATCTTTTCTCAAGTATCGGCAACGTGGCGGCCAACTAACGTCTTGATAACGGCACCTTCACGGAACCGGCCGGTTGGTGTCACAGTGGCAGCACCTCGCCTCCCGGTGTGAGGCACCCCGCACGACCTGACCCCCACGCCCACCGCTGAGGACCGCGGCGCCGTGGGGGCGACGCGTGCCCGGTGTCGATCCCGAGCGGGTGGGGCGGCCCGGCGGATCGGTGCACCAGGGGGTGTCCCGAATTCCCAGTGGTGTTCGGCGGTCTGCGGTAACAGGTCGCCGTTGCGTCACCCCCCAAGACGTGCGTGATACCCACGACGGAACCAGGTTAGAAAGAGGAGGCCCCTCGGAATGAGAGTCTCGAAGCGGACGAGCGGCGCGGTTGCGCTGGGCGCAGCGGTCGCGCTCATCGCGTCCGGCTGCTCCGGCAGCGACGACGGCGGCGACGCCGGCAACACCGCAGACGGCGCCATCGTCATCGACGGCACCCAGCCGGAGGTTCCCCTGGTTCCGGCGAACACCACCGAGACCGGTGGTGGCGCGATCATCGACTACCTGTGGACCGGGCTGGTCGAGTACCCGAACAACGGCGGCGCGCCGCAGAACGCCGTTGCCGAGTCGATCGAGACGACCGACTCCAAGGTCTACACGATCAAGATCAAGAAGGGCCTGAAGTTCCACGACGGCTCCGAGGTGAAGGCAGCGAACTTCACCAAGGCCTGGAACTGGGCGGCCTACTCGCCGAACGGCGCGCAGAACTCCAGCTTCTTCGCCGACATCCAGGGCTTCGCCGACGTGCAGTCGGAGGACCCGGACGCCGACGGCCCGCAGAAGGCGCCGCCGCCGAAGGCCAAGGAGCTGACCGGCCTGAAGGTCGTCGACGACTACACCTTCGAGGTCACCCTCGCCGCGCCGACCGCGGTGTTCCCCACCAAGCTCGGCTACAGCGCCTTCGTGCCGCTGCCGGACGTGTTCTTCACCCAGACGCCGGAGGAGTTCGGCAAGAAGCCGGTCGGCAACGGCCCGGTGAAGTTCGTGTCGTGGGAAGACGACGTCTCGATCAAGCTGACGCGCTTCGACGACTACACGCTGCGCGACAAGATGAAGATCAAGGACGTCGACGTCAAGCTCTACCAGGAGGACACGGCGGCGTACAACGACCTCCTCGCTGGCAACCTCGACTTCCAGCAGCAGGTCCCGGTCTCGGCGCTCGCCGGTGACAAGTGGAAGAACGACCTGGGCGAGCGGGCGATCCAGTCGACCACGCCGTCCACGGGCATCATCGCCTTCCCGATGTACGACGCCAAGTTCAAGGACCCGAAGCTGCGTAAGGCCATCTCGCTGGCCGTCAACCGGCAGGAGATCACCGACAAGATCTTCTTCGGCAACCGCACCCCGGCCGACAGCTGGGCCAACCCGCTCACCCCGGGCGCCGTGGCCGGCAACTGCACCGCCTGCCAGTTCAACGCCGACGAGGCCAAGCGGCTCTTCGCGGAGTCCAGCGGCTACCAGGGCGAGATGGTCTTCTACTACAACGCCGACGCCAGCCACAAGGACTGGATGGAGGCCGTTGCGCAGAGCGTGAAGAACGTGCTGGGCATCAACGCCCGGGCCGAGGGCATCCCGACCTTCGCGGTCTTCCGCCAGCAGATCAACGCCCACAAGATGACCGGCCCGTACCGTGCCGGTTGGCAGCAGGACTACCCGGACGTGGAGAACTGGGTCAACCCGCTCTACGTCAAGGGTGGCTCGTCGAACGACGGCCTGTACAGCAACCCGCAGGTCGACACCCTGGCCAAGGAGGCCAGCGGCGCCGCCAACCTCGACGAGGCGCACGCCAAGTTCGCCGAGGCTGTCAAGATCATCGACGCCGATGTCCCGTCGATCCCGGTCTACTTCCAGGGTCAGCAGTCGGGCCACTCGGACAAGATCAAGAAGGTCGAACTGACCAACGTCGGCGAGATCGACATCACCTCCGTCGAGCTCTGATCCGTACGGTCTGACCCAGGTCGGGCTCACCACACCAGGTGAGCCCGACCTGGGGCCGTTCCACGAGGGGTGCACAAGACCCCTCGACGTCACCAGCGTGTCGCTCGCCGACGCGCCCCCTGTCTGGAGGACCACCCCATGGGCCGTTATCTGTTGAGACGGCTGCTCCAACTCGTCCCGGTCTTCATCGGAACGACCTTCCTGATCTACTGGCTGGTCTGGGCCGTACCCGGCGACCCGTTCGCCGGCAAGTGCGGCGAACGGCCGTGCCCGCCGGGATTCGTCGCGATGATGACCGAGAAGTTCCAGCTGGACCAGCCTCTCTACGTGCAGTACGCCACGTACATGAAGAACCTTTTCCAGGGGGACTTCGGCACGACCTTCGGCAACCGCTCGATCAACGAGATCATCGCCACGGCCTACCCGAACACGCTGAAGCTGGCGGTCGTGGCCCTGGCGATCGAGGCGATCATCGGCCTCACCGCCGGTGTCGTGACCGGGCTGCGTCGTAACGGCTTCCTGGACAACCTGGTCCTGATCTCCACGCTCTTCCTGATCGCCCTGCCGATCTTCGTCATCGGCTTCGTGCTCCAGTGGGTGCTCGGTGTTCAGCTGAACATCGTCGAGCCCACCGTGTCGAGCGAAATGCGACTCTCCGAGCTGATAGTGCCCGGCTTCGTACTGGGCAGCATCTCGATGGCGTACATCGCCCGGGTGGCCCGTACCAGCATCTCGGAGAACCGTCGCTCCGACTACGTCCGTACCGCGATCGCCAAGGGCCTGCCGATGCGGCGGGTCGTCGGTGTGCACCTGCTGCGCAACTCGCTGATCCCGGTGGTAACCCTGCTCGGCACCGACCTCGGTGCCCTGATGGGCGGCGCCATCGTCACCGAGGGCATCTTCCAGATCAACGGCATCGGCCGGATCGTCTACCGGTCGATCGTCACCAAGGAGAGCGCCACCGTGGTCTCCATCGTGGTGATCCTGGTGCTCGTCTATCTCCTGATGAACCTGCTGGTGGACCTGCTCTACGCCGCCCTGGACCCGAGGATCCGCTATGAGTGAGCGAAGCGAACGAAACATCAACGCCGTGTCCCGGGCCGCTCAGGGCGGCACCGAGCGGAGCGAGGTGGCGGCATGAGTGACCCGACCGCTGCTGCGATCGTCGGCGCGCCGCCATCGCACCAGCCCACCGAGATCGGCGGCCCGACCGACGCCGGGCAGCCCGCGCACGCCAAGCAGGAGAAGCCCCGCGGCCTGCTCGGCGACGCCTGGCGCGACCTGCGGCGCAAGCCGCTCTTCTGGATCTCCGCGGTCTTCATCCTGATCTTCGTCGTGATGGCCGCCTTCCCCTCGCTCTTCACCTCGGCCGACCCGACCGCCGGTGAGCTGAGCCGCAGCCTCGAGAAGCCGTCCGGGCACGCCTGGTTCGGCTACGACATCCAGGGTCGCGACGTCTACGCCCGGACCATCTACGGCGCCAACGCCTCCATCGTGGTGGCGCTGCTCTCGGTCCTCGGCACGCTGCTGATCGGCGGCACCATGGGCATGATCGCCGGCTTCCGTGGCGGCTGGGTGGACGCCCTGCTCTCCCGGATCGCCGACGTCTTCTTCGGCCTGCCGTTCGTGCTCGGCGCGATCGTCATCCTGACCACCTTCAACGGCTCCGGCACCAGCAACAGCGAGTGGGAGGTCAAGGGCCTCGTCATCGCCTCGCTGGTCGTGCTGAGCTGGCCGGTCGTGATGCGGCTGATGCGCTCCTCGGTGCTCGCCACCAAGGAGGCCGACTACATCGTGGCGGCCCGGGCGCTCGGCGCCGGCAACGGCCGGATCATCCTCAAGCACCTGCTGCCGAACACCCTGGCGCCGATCCTGGTGTACGGCACGATCATGGTGGGCTCCTTCATCGGCGCCGAGGCGACGCTCTCCTTCCTGGGCGTCGGGCTGAAGTCGCCGGTGGTCTCCTGGGGCATCATCATCAACGAGGCGCAGGACCTGATCCGGGTCGCCCCGTACCTGCTCTTCTTCCCCGCCGCGTTCCTCGTCGCGGCCGTGCTGAGCTTCGTGATGCTCGGTGAGGCCGTCCGCGAGGCCCTCGATCCGAAACTCCGCTAGGGGAGATTCAGTTGTCCGACATTCTCGTGTCCGAGCAGTCCGCCGCGGGAGCCTCCGGGCGCCCCGCCGGCCGCCTGCTCGAGGTCGACGACCTCCGGGTGGAGTTCCGTACCCGGGACGGCGTCGCCAAGGTCATCAACGGGGTCACGTACCACGTCGACGCGGGGGAGACCCTCGCCGTGCTCGGCGAGTCCGGCTCCGGCAAGAGCGTCACCGCGCAGACCATCATGGGCATCCTCGACACGCCGCCCGGCTTCGTCACCGGCGGGCAGGCGCGCTTCCACGGCAAGGACATGCTCAAGATGTCCTTCGAGGAGCGTCGCCGCATCCGCGGCGAGGGCATCGCGATGATCTTCCAGGACGCGCTCTCCGCGCTGAACCCGGTCTTCACCGTCGGCTTCCAGATCGCCGAGCAGTTCCGGGTCCGGCGCGGCATGAGCCGCTCGGACGCCAAGAAGCGCGCGATCGAGATGCTCGACCAGGTCAAGATCCCGAACGCCAAGGGTCGGTTCAGCAACTATCCGCACCAGTTCTCCGGTGGTATGCGGCAGCGCGCGATGATCGCCATGTCACTCGCGCTCGACCCCGAGGTGCTGATCGCGGACGAGCCGACCACCGCGCTCGACGTGACCGTGCAGGCCCAGATCATGGACCTGCTGGCCGAACTCCAGCGCGAGCGGCAGATGGGCATGATCCTGATCACCCACGACCTCGGCGTGGTCGCCGACGTCGCGGACCGGATCGCGGTCATGTACGCCGGCCGGATCGTCGAGGAAGCCGACGTGTACGACCTGTACGCGAAGCCGGCGCACCCCTACACCCTGGGCCTGCTCAACTCGATCCCGCGGTTGGACGAGAAGGGGCAGGAGCTGCGCACCATCAAGGGCCTCCCGCCGAACCTGATGAACATCCCGCCGGGTTGCCCGTTCAACCCGCGCTGCCCCATGGCGCAGGCGGTCTGCCGGGAGAAGCTGCCGCCGCTGCTGCAGATCGGCGCCGGCCGCGCCAGCGCCTGCCACTTCGCCGAGGAGCTGGTGAACCGTGACTGAGAACATCCTCGAGGTCCGCGACCTGGTCAAGCACTACCCGATCCACCGCGGCGTGGTGTTCAAGAAGACCATCGGTCACGTCAAGGCGGTCGACGGCGTCTCCTTCGAGCTGCGTCAGGGCGAGACGCTGGGCGTGGTCGGCGAGTCCGGCTGCGGCAAGTCGACGCTCGCCCGGGTGCTGATGAACCTGGAGAAGCCGACCGCCGGCAGCGTGCACTACAAGGGGCAGGACATCTCCAAGCTCTCCGGTGGGGCGCTGCGTCGCCTGCGCCGGCAGATCCAGCTGGTGATGCAGGACCCGTACACCTCGCTGAACCCGCGGATGACGGTCGGCGACCTGATCGGCGAGCCGTTCGAGATCCACCCCGAGGTGGCGCCGAAGGGCAGCCGGCGGGGCAAGGTCAAGGAACTCCTCGACCTGGTGGGCCTCAACCCGGAGCACATCAACCGGTACCCGCACCAGTTCTCCGGTGGTCAGCGGCAGCGCATCGGGATCGCCCGGGCGCTCGCCCTGCGTCCGGAGATCATCGTCTGCGACGAGCCGGTGTCGGCGCTGGACGTCTCGATCCAGGCTCAGGTGATGAACCTGCTGGAGAAGCTCCAGGCCGAGTTCGGCCTCTCGTACGTCTTCATCGCGCACGACCTCTCGGTGGTGCGGCACCTGAGTAACCGGGTCGCCGTCATGTACCTCGGCAAGATCGTGGAGGTCGGCACCGAGGACGAGATCTACGAGCGGCCGACCCACCCGTACACCCAGGCGCTGCTCTCCGCGGTGCCGGTGCCGGACCCGACCGTTCGGGAGCACAAGGCGATCATCCGGCTGACCGGTGACGTCCCGTCGCCGGCCAACCCGCCGTCGGGCTGCCGGTTCCGGACCCGGTGCTGGAAGGCGCAGGAGGTGTGCGCCCGCGAGGTGCCGCTGCTGCAGATCCGGTCGGGCTCGGACCACCCGAGCGCCTGCCACTTCGCCGAGAAGCGGGAGATCGTGGCGACCCACGAGGCCGCCTGACGTACCCCTCGAACCGCCTGCCGGTGTCCCCGACACCGGCAGGCGGTTCTCTCTTTCCCACCCCCCGGCCCCCGGGAACTCCGACCCGTTGATCATGGGCTTGACGGGCTGTTCGATCACCGGAACAGCCGTCAACCTCATGATCAACGAGGCGCGGCGGCAGGGGGTGCGGGGTGGGGTGAGGTCAGAGCGGGCCGCGGCCGGCGCGTAGCAGCAGCAGCGCGAGTTGGGTGCCGTCGGGGCCGAGCGCCGCCCGGAAGTGCTCCAGGATCTCGCGCTCGCGGGAGAGCACCAGCCGGGTGCCACCGGAGGCCCGCCGCATGGCGCCGACCTCCTGGGAGAGGCCCGCCCGCTCCTGCCAGAGCCCGATGATCGCCTGGTCGATCTCGTCGATCCGGGTGCGGATCTCCCGGATCCGAGCCGCCGTCATCGGCTCCTGCGTGCCGGCGTCCAGCACCCGACCCGAGGCCCGCCCGGCCCCCGAACTCTCCGCCGCGTCCGCGGAGGCCGGCGGGCCGCCCGCCGACTCGTCGGGCTCCTCGTCGCCGCCCCGCACCGAGCCGCCGTTCTGCTGCACCACGTCTGTCATCTTCGCCTTATCCCTCGGACGTCGTGCCCCGGTGGTCGGAACCCGGGAACGAGAAAGCCCCGGGCTCCAGAAGCCCGGGGCGTTTCGCAGGTCTGTCGTTCAGGCGCGACCTACGGCTGCCGGACTCCCGGTGCCGTAGTAAAAGTAGTAGCGCTGAGCGAACACGTCGTCGAGTATGCCCACGTCGCAGGCCGGGGCGCAAGGATTCCCACCAGCCGGACCGCGGCCGGGGGGTCGACCGGTCCGGCGCCGCGAGCGCCGAACCGCCACCTTCCCGCCGGAGCGGTCGGGCGTGCGCGGTCGGGGAGTGTCCGGCCGGCGGCATAGACTCGCCGTGCGATGCATCCTCTCTTCGACATCCCCGCGTCCCCGCCCGCGCCGGAGCCGGCCCGCCCGCACCGACCCGGGCCCGCCGGCCGCCGCCTCGACCCCCAGGAACTGCTCACCGGGCTGAACGGGCCGCAGCGCGACGCGGTCACCCACTCCGGCTCGCCCCTGCTGATCGTGGCGGGCGCCGGCTCCGGCAAGACCCGGGTGCTCACCCACCGGATCGCCCACCTGCTCGCCGCGCGGGATGTGCACCCGGGGGAGATCATCGCGATCACCTTCACCAACAAGGCCGCCGGCGAGATGAAGGAGCGGGTCGCCGCCCTGGTCGGCCCGCGGGCCCGGCTCATGTGGGTGTCGACCTTCCACTCCGCGTGCGTACGGATCCTGCGCGCCGAGCACGAGCACGCCGGGCTCAAGTCCACCTTCTCGATCTACGACGCGGACGACTCCCGTCGGCTGATGCAGTTGGTCACCCGGGAACTCGACCTCGACCCGAAGCGCTACCCGGCGCGTGGGCTCGCGGCCCAGGTCTCCAACCTGAAGAACGAGCTGGTCGACCCGGAGGAGTTCGCGACGCGGGCGAAGGGGCCCAACGAGCGGGCGCTCGCCGAGGCCTACACGCTCTACCAGCGTCGGCTGCGCGAGGCCCACGCGCTCGACTTCGACGACCTGATCATGACGACGGTGCACCTGTTCCAGTCGCACCCGCACGTCGCGGAGACCTACCGCCGCCGCTTCCGGCACGTGCTGGTCGACGAGTACCAGGACACCAACCACGCCCAGTACGTGCTGATCAAGGAGTTGGTCTCGGGTACCGAGGGGCTGGCGCCGGCCGAGCTCTGCGTGGTCGGTGACGCCGACCAGTCGATCTACGCGTTCCGGGGCGCGACCATCCGCAACATCCTCGAGTTCGAGCGGGACTACCCCGACGCCCGGACGATCCTGCTGGAGCAGAACTACCGCTCCACCCAGACCATCCTCAACGCCGCCAACGCGGTCATCGACCGGAACACCTCCCGGAAGCCCAAGCGGCTGTGGAGCGACGCGGGGCACGGCGAGCAGATCGTCGGCTACGTCGCTGACACCGAGCACGCCGAGGCGGACTGGGTGGCCCGGGAGATCGACCGGCTCGTCGACGACGCCGACATCCGCCCCGGCGACGTGGCGGTCTTCTACCGGACCAACGCCCAGTCCCGCGTCTTCGAGGAGGTGTTCATCCGGGTCGGCCTGCCGTACAAGGTGGTCGGCGGGGTGCGCTTCTACGAGCGCAAGGAGGTCCGCGACGCGCTGGCCTACCTGCGTGCCGTGGTCAACGACGACGACACGGTCAGCCTGCGCCGGGTCCTGAACACCCCGCGTCGGGGGATCGGCGACCGGGCGGAGGCGTGCGTCGAGGCGCTCGCCGGCCGGGACCGGATCTCCTTCGGCGCGGCGCTGCGCCGGGCCAAGGAGGCTCCGGGCATCTCCACCCGCGCCGCGAACAGCATCGCCGACTTCGTCGCCCTGCTCGACGGTGCCCGCGAGCTGGCCGAGACCGGCACCCCGGAGGAGGTGCTGGAGGCGCTGCTGACCCGCTCGGGCTACCTGAGCGAGCTGGAGGAGAGCATCGACCCGCAGGACGCCGGGCGGGTCGACAACCTCCAGGAACTGGTGAGCGTCGCCCGGGAGTACACCGAGCGGATCGAGGCGACCGGTGAGGAGGGGGAGCGGGCCACCCTGGCGGGCTTCCTCGAACAGGTCGCGCTCGTCGCCGACGCCGACCAGGTGCCCACCGACGACCCGGAGCATCAGGGTGTGGTCACCCTGATGACGCTGCACACCGCGAAGGGGCTGGAGTTCCCGGTGGTCTTCCTGACCGGCCTGGAGGACGGCGTCTTCCCGCACCTGCGCTCGCTCGGTGACACCCGCGAGTTGGAGGAGGAGCGGCGGCTGGCGTACGTCGGGATCACCCGGGCCCGGCAGCGCCTCTACCTCTCCCGCGCGGTGACCCGTTCGGCCTGGGGGCAGCCGGCCTACAATCCGCCGTCGCGGTTCCTCGAAGAGCTGCCGACGGAACTGGTGCGCTGGGAGCGCACCGAGGGGTCGTACACCTCGTGGGCCGGTGGGGGAGGCGGCGTCGGCGGCCGCGCGGACCGCGCGCCCGGCGGGCGCGGCGGCTTCACCGGTGGTACGCCGAAGGCGGCTCAGCTGGCGCGGCGGCTCGGCGTGGACGCCAGCCGGCTGAGCACGGCGAGCGAGCTGCCGCAGGCGCCGAAGGTGGCCGCCGGCGACCGGGTCAACCACCAGCGTTACGGGCTGGGGCGAGTGCTCGTCGTCGAGGGGCAGGGCCCCAGCGCCCGCGCGCAGATCGACTTCGGCGATCAGACGCTCTGGCTGGTGCTGCGGCACGCCCCGATCGACAAGATCTGACCGGGCCGGTTCGGCCGACCACGGGCTGACGAAACAGGCCGGAAGCCCGGCCCGGCCTACTCGCCGGACCGGGCTCCGCGCCGCCGTGTTCTCAGCAGTTCACGTCGATGCCCCGAGCGCGCAGGAAGGGCGCCGGGTCGATCTGGTTCCACATCTGACCCTGGTGTACCTCGAAGTGCAGGTGCGGGCCGGTCGCGTCGCCGGTCGCGCCCTCGTAGCCGATGACCTGGCCGGCGGTGACCTTGTCGCCGACGCTGACGACGAGCCGGCTCTGGTGCGCGTAGTGGGTCAGGTAGCCGTTGCCGTGGTCGATGAAGACCGAGTTGCCGTACCCGTCGCCGGCGTCTCCCGCCTTGACCACGGTGCCGCCGAAGGCGGCGTGGATCGGGGTGCCGGCGGGCATGGCGAAGTCGATGCCCTGGTGCTGGGTGCCCCAACGGGGACCGAAGCACGAGGTGATCGTCGCGCCCTTCATCGGGATGACCCAGGCGGGCTTCGGCTTCGCGGTCTTCTTCGGCTTCGGCTTCGCCTTCGTGGTGGCGGGCTTGGTCGAGGGCGACGGGCTGACCGTCGTGGCGCTCGGTGCGGGGCTCGCCGACGGCGGGACCGGGACGCTGGAGGAGCGCACGGAGCGGTCGGCGCGGGCGGCGGCCTCGGAGCGGGCCTGGGCGTCGAGCGAGACCGGGGCCGGAGTGGGGTCGTCCCCGGTCGTGACGATCGCGGCGCCGGCCACGCCGAGGCCGACCAGGGCGACCGCCCCGACCACGAGCAGCCGGACCCGACCGGCCGGCCGCCGGTGCTGGACGACGTCCGCCTCGGTGGGCTGCTCGTTCTGGGTGGTGCTGTCTTCCTGCACGGGTGGACCTTCGGGTGTCGAGGGGCTGGGACCCGACCGATCCTGGTGACCTGCGGCGCGGTGTCGACCGACGGGGCGGACCGCACCGCCCGTCGTCCCGCCCCACCCTGCCCGGATACGTCCTGGTCCGGGCGGTCTGACCCGCTAAGTGATCATGGGTTCCGGTGTCGCCGGTCACACTCCGACGTGTGAGCCAGGTTACTTCCGGTGAAAAGAAACCGCCCGGATCAGCCGATCCGGGCGGTCAACGGTCGATACGCAGCGTCAGGAAGCGGCTACGTCGTTGTAGTAAGCCTCGACTTGTAGCTCGATGTCCACTCCGCGTTCCTTGAGGAACGGCTTCGGGTCGATCGGCTCGCCCTTGACATGGAGCTCGAGATGCAGGTGCGAGCCGTAGGCGTGGCCCGTCATGCCGATCAACCCGAGCTGGTCGCCGGCCTTGACCTGCTGGCCCTCCCGCACGTTCAGGGCGGAGGAGTGGCCGTAGATCGCCTCGCTGCCGTCGGAGTGCTTGACGATCACCGCGTTGCCGTAGCCACCGAACCAGCCGGCCTTGGTGACCGTGCCGTCGTGGATCGCGACGTACGGGGTGCCCTCGGGCGCGACCAGGTCGACGCCGGTGTGCAGCTTGCCCCAGCGCTCCCCGTAGGACGACTCGAGGTCGTAGCCCTGGAAGGGGAGGAGCCAGACGTCGGACTCGGCGGAGGCTTCCTGCCGGTCGTTGCCGCGGGAGGCGACGTCGGCGGATTCGGCACGGGCCGCCGCGTCCTGACTGGTCACCGCGGCCTGGCGGACCTCGTCCAGGGCCGCCTGGTTGATGTCCTTGGCGTCGGGCAGGGCGCTCGCGCCGAGCGCGACGACACCGGCGCCGACGAAGGCGGTGGTGACGACGGCGGCGTAGCGGCTCCGAGGTGGGGTGGGTACGCGGCGGCGGCCGCGATATCTATCGGGCTCAGACGACAGGCGCTGGCGCACG
Organism: Micromonospora musae; assembly: GCF_003626635.1. Lineage (GTDB taxonomy): Bacteria > Actinomycetota > Actinomycetes > Mycobacteriales > Micromonosporaceae > Micromonospora > Micromonospora musae. Next base: position 82,803 of record NZ_RAZT01000005.1, read on the forward strand.
CACACCCTCCGTTGTCGGGGTACCGAAGCAGCCGCTGGACATTCGGTGACGCTCAGGTGAACGTCCGCCGGCTGCGTCGTCACCCGTCCATGGACTCGATGACAACCGTGGACACGTTAGCCAACCGCCACACGAGTCACAAGCCAAAGCGCCGAATCGGCGCGTCAATCTGTCCGCTTGCGTCCGGTATTGCGCCCCCTTGCGTCGCTGTTCGACGAGCCGATAACTGTCCGTTCGTCGCCGAGCGTGACCGGTACGGCGGAGTCGTCCGGCTTGACGACAACCGGCCGACCGTGCCGCCGCCCGACCGGCACCCTGCTCGGGCCCGGTGACCAAGGAGTCCTCGCCCGTGCCCCGTCCACCCCGCCCCACCGAGGACTCCGGCCCGGATTTCCGGACCCCCCGCGCCCGGGTTACCGTTCGTTCAGGTGAATGGCCGCGGAGCCGGTGAAAGGTGTGCGCTGATGAGCTCTCGTATTCGGGTCGTCGTCGCAAAGCCAGGTCTGGACGGCCACGACCGAGGCGCGAAGGTGGTCGCCCGGGCCCTGCGGGACGCGGGTATGGAGGTCATCTACACCGGCCTGCACCAGACCCCCGAGCAGATCGTCGAGACGGCAATCCAGGAGGACGCCGACGCGGTCGGGCTCTCCGTGCTCTCCGGCGCGCACATGACTCTCTTCCGCCGGGTGCTCGAGCTGCTCGCCGAGCGCGACGCCGGCGACATCGTGGTCTTCGGGGGCGGCATCATCCCCGACGGCGACATCCCCGAGCTGGAGCGACTGGGCGTCGCCAAGATCTTCACGCCGGGCGCGACCACCACGTCGATCGTGGAATGGGTGCGACAGAACGTCGCCCAGCCCGTCAGCTGACCTCGCCGGCGGCAGCCCGCGAGGGCCGCGAGCGCCGGGGTCGGCAGTTTCCGGAGACGGGGGAGGGGCCGGACGCACCCCTCACACGTCCGGCCCCTCTATGCACGATGCCCCGCCGCCACCCCTCGACCGACAGGGCATCGGCCGTCTCCCGTCATCGCGCTGATCAGCGCTCCGACACCTGACTCAACGACGCCCCGACGGAGGGGTTACGCACTCCCGGCAACATCGCCCGGACGACTGAATACGCGGCGAGAGGCACCGCCGCGGCGCGGTTGTGCATTACCGCACACCGCGCACCCGCTCGGTTGCCGCCGGTGCCCACCTCGCTAGGCTGCGCCCAATGGCCTGTTTCAACTGATGGCAGGCGTCAAACTGTTTTCTGAACGCTGGTGGCGGCGCGACGGCGCGCCGCGGAGACGGGACGGGACGCGCAATCGTGGACCTGTACGAGTACCAGGGGCGGGACCTGTTCGAGCGGCACGGTTTGCCCGTGCTCGCCGGCGGCGTCGCCACTACCCCGGAGGAGGCCCGCGCGATCGCCGAGCGCCTCGGCGGCCGGGTGGTCGTCAAGGCGCAGGTGAAGGTCGGCGGCCGGGGTAAGGCCGGCGGCGTGAAGCTGGCCGAGGGCGCGGAGGAGACGGTGGCCCGCGCCACCGACATCCTCGGCATGGACATCAAGGGGCACACCGTCCACAAGGTCATGATCACCGTGACCGCGGACGTGGCCGAGGAGTACTACTTCTCCTACCTGCTCGACCGGGCGAACCGCACCTTCCTCTGCATCGCCAGCGTGGCCGGCGGCATGGACATCGAGCAGGTCGCCGCCGAGACCCCGGACAAGGTCGTCAAGGCCCCGATCGACGCCGTCAAGGGTGTGGACGAGGCGAAGGCCCGCGAGATCGTCGCCGCCGCCGGCTTCCCGGCCGAGGTCGCCGACCAGGTCGTCGAGGTCGCGGTCGGCCTGTGGCAGGCGTTCGTCGCCGAGGACGCCACCCTGGTCGAGGTGAACCCGCTGGCCAAGACCGGCGAGGGCAAGCTGCTGCTGCTCGACGCCAAGATCAGCCTGGACGAGAACGCCGGGTTCCGGCACCCCGACCACGAGGGGCTGGTCGACCAGGCCGCGGTGGACCCGCTGGAGCAGGCCGCCAAGGAGAAGGACCTCAACTACGTCAAGCTCGACGGCGAGGTCGGCATCATCGGCAACGGCGCGGGTCTGGTCATGTCGACCCTCGACGTGGTCGCGTACGCCGGGGAGCGGCACGGCGGCGTCAAGCCGGCCAACTTCCTCGACATCGGCGGCGGCGCGAGCGCCGCGGTGATGGCGAACGGCCTGGAGATCGTCCTCTCCGACCCGTCGGTGAAGAGCGTCTTCGTCAACGTCTTCGGTGGCATCACCGCCTGCGACGCGGTCGCCAACGGCATCGTGCAGGCGCTCGCCCTCCTCGAGCAGCGTGGTGAGAAGGTCACCAAGCCGCTCGTCGTCCGGCTCGACGGCAACAACGCCGAGGCCGGTCGGGCGATCCTCGACGACGCGAACAACCCGCTGATCGAGCGGGTCGACACCATGGATGGCGCGGCCGAGCGGGCCGCCGAGCTGGCCGCTGCGGGAGTCTGATCATGGCAATCTGGCTGACCAAGGACTCGAAGGTCATCGTGCAGGGGATGACCGGTTCCGAGGGTTCCAAGCACACCAAGCGGATGCTCGCGGCCGGCACCAACGTCGTCGGTGGCGTGAACCCGCGCAAGGCGGGCCAGTCCGTCGACTTCGACGGCACCGCCCTTCCGGTCTTCGCCTCCGTCGCGGACGCGATGAAGGAGACCGGCGCGGACGTCACGGTGATCTTCGTTCCGCCGCAGTTCACCAAGGGCGCGGTGATCGAGGCGATCGACGCCGGGATCGAGCTCGCCGTGGTGATCACCGAGGGCGTGCCGGTGCACGACACCGCCGCGTTCTGGGCGTACAACGTGGCGAAGGGCGAGCGGACCCGGATCATCGGGCCGAACTGCCCCGGCATCGCCTCCCCGGGCGCCTCCAACGCCGGCATCATCCCGGCCGACATCACCGGCTCCGGCCGCATCGGCCTGGTCAGCAAGAGCGGCACGCTGACCTACCAGATGATGTACGAGCTGCGCGACATCGGCTTCTCGACCTGCGTGGGCATCGGTGGTGACCCGATCATCGGCACCACCCACATCGACGCCCTCGCCGCCTTCGAGGCCGACCCGGAGACCGACGCGATCGTGATGATCGGTGAGATCGGTGGCGACGCCGAGGAGCGGGCCGCCGAGTTCATCAAGGCCAACGTGACCAAGCCGGTGGTCGGCTACATCGCCGGCTTCACCGCCCCGCCCGGCAAGACCATGGGCCACGCGGGCGCGATCATCTCCGGCTCCGCCGGCACCGCCGACGCGAAGAAGGCGGCCCTGGAGGCGGTCGGCGTCAAGGTCGGCAAGACGCCGACCGAGACCGCCCGCCTGATGCGGGAGATCATGTCCGCCAACTGAGCGGAGCACCTGGTGAGGGGGTCGACCGGAACGGTCGGCCCCCTCAGCCGTCTCCGGACGGCACCGATCGGCACCGGCGGCGTGCTCCCGAGCGCCCGGCGGCCCAGCCACCGAGGCGGCCCGCCCGGCCGGCCGACACACCCGCCCTCGACCCGGTGCCCGAGCGTCGGCGCGGCCGGAGACTCGCGAACCACACCGGGGCGGTATCGGACTGCCGTCGGGGACGCGACGTGCCAGAGTAGACCCCGATGTCCTCCGACACCCCTGAGCAGACACGCCGTTCCGGTGCGGTCGCCGCTGCCGACGAACGGCCGGCCGACCGTGCCGCCGGCAGGCGGGTGCCGGCACCGCGCTCCGACGGGTCGCCCCGAACCCGGGCACCGCTGGCGGTGGCCGCCGCGGTGGCCGCCGTCGGGGCCGCGCTCACCTCGTACCTGCCGGTCGCGGTCGTGCTGGGCCTGGCGCAACTCACCGAGGACGCCGGCTCGCCGACCGGCGCCCTCCGGGCCGGGCTGACCGGCTGGCTGCTCGGGCACGGCGTGCCGCTGCGAACGGACGCCGGGCCGATCGGGCTCGCCCCGCTGGCGCTCACCGCCCTGGTGGTCTGGCGGCTGGCCCGCGCGGGTGTCCATGTCAGCCGCGCGACCGGTGCCCGCGGCGGTCGGTCGCCGCGCCAGGCGCTCGTCTCGGCCGGCGCGGTCGGCGCCGGCTACGCGCTGCTCGGCGTCCTCGCCGCCCTGCTCACCGGCGGAGCCGCCGCACCGCTTCGCGCGGGGGTGAGCTTCGCCCTGCTGGGCACGCTCGCCGCGCTGGTCGGCGCCGTGCGGATCACCGGGGTCGCCCGGCTCTTCGCCGAACGCGCTCCGGCGGTGCTGCGCGACGGGGTCCGCACGGGCCTGGTCGCCGGGCTGCTGCTGCTCGCCGCAGGGGCCGGCGCGGCCGGGCTGGCGGTGGCGACAGGTGGCGGCGACGCGGCCGACATGATCGGGGCCTACCGGACCGGAGTCGCCGGTCAGGCGGGGATCATCCTGGTCAGCCTCGCGTACGCGCCCAACGCCATGATCTGGTCGACCAGTTACCTGCTCGGCCCCGGGTTCGCGGTCGGCGCCGACACCGCCGTACGCACCAGCGAGGTCTCCGTGGGCGCGCTGCCGGCGGTGCCTCTGCTCGCCGGGCTGCCGCGCGGCCCGATGGACGGGCTCGGCGCCGGCCTGCTCGCGGTGCCGGTGCTGGCCGGGATGGCCGCCGGTTGGCTGCTCGCCCGCCGCGTGCTCCGGCTCGCGGCCGAGGACCGCACGCCGTCCGGGTGGGGTTCGCTGCTCGGGCCGGCGGCGATCGCCGGTCCGGTGGCCGGCGTCCTGCTCGGCGTGGCGGCGGCGCTCTCCGGCGGGCCGCTCGGTGGCGGCCGGCTCGCGGAGATGGGTCCGGTCGCCTGGCAGGTGGGGGCGGTGACCACCGCGGTGGTCGCGGCGAGCGCGCTGCTCGGCGCCGCCGCGACGCGCGTCCTCACCCGCCCCGCCGCCCGCTGACCGGCCGCGCCCGGCGGGGCGTCGCCCCGGTCAGCGGCAGCACCGAGTGCAGCCGCCCGGAGGAGAGCAGCGGTCACCCACGCCGACGTGGCGCGGCCCTCATCCGGATCCATGACGCCGCGGTTCGGTCACGTCGCGGGCCTGGCCGGGGCGTCGGCGGGTCGCGGCGTGAACGACGAGGGGGCGTTCCGCCGCACGCGGAACGCCCCCTTCGCTCAGCCGCCGGTCAGGGCTCGGTCGGCAGGCTCACGTTCGCGATGACGCCGAGGATGATCACCAGGATGCCCAGGACCACAGCGACGGCACCGCAGATCAGACCGGCCTTCGCCTGCCCGCCGTTGCTCGCCTGCCCCTGGTCGGCCTTCTGCTTGGCCAGGTAACCGGTGATGATGCCGGCGATGCCGACGGGGATGCCGAGGTAGAAGCAGCACACCAGCGGGATGGCCGCGATGCCGAGGATCATCGACACCAGGCCGAGCGTGTTGTTCTGGCCCGACGGCTGCGGGTAGCCGGCGTTCGGGTACGTCGGCGCCCCGCCGTACGGCTGCTGCTGGCCGTAGGGGTCCTGGTACGGCTGGCCGTACGGGGGCTGCGGGTTCTGGGGGTTCTGCGGCTGGCCGTACGGCTGGCCGGGGGTGGGCTGCTGCCCGTAGGGAGCGGCCGGCGGCGGGCTGTACGGATCGTGCGGCTGGGCGGTCGGATCCTGGTTGGGCTGCTGGCCGTGGGGGTCCTGACCGGGGTAACCGGGCTGCATTCGACGAGGCTCCTTGGCTGTGTCCGTCGGTTCGTGTCGGTGTTGCTACTCATGATCGCGCCGATGTCCCGGGCACGCACCACCCCCAACACGTGATGCCGGTGATCCGGGTTCACCTGCGGCGGCGGTCGAGGGTGCGACCAGCGGGCCGGTCACCCCGTCGGGAGGTCGTTCCGCCGCGGGAACGGCCGTCGCGTCGGGCCGTGGGGTGGCGGTCAGCCGGCGTCGGGGATGTTCACGGCGGTGGGCGACCTCCTGTCGTCGACGCGGCGGGTCGGCGACGCGGGACGCGTGGCGGAAAGACGCGCCGACCCGGGGCGAGCGGCAGCGTACCGCCTGAACGCCGCCCGGGTGGGCGGCGCGCCGCCCAGACGCCGATCACTCTGACCTGCCCGATAGGGTTGCCGGGTGCCCGAGCCCGTGCCCGCCGCCCGCATCGTCGTTCTCGTCTCCGGATCCGGGAGCAACCTCCACGCGCTGCTCGACGCGGCCGCCGACCCGGCGTACGGCGCGCAGGTGGTCGCGGTCGGCGCAGACCGTGACGGGATCGGTGGGCTGGACCACGCCGTGGCGGCCGGGCTGCCGACCTTCGTGGTGCCGCTCAAGGCGTACGACACCCGGGAGGAGTGGGACCGGGCGCTCACCGCGCAGGTCGCCGAGCACCGCCCCGACCTGGTCATCTCCGCCGGGTTCCTGAAGCTGGTCGGGCCGAACTTCCTCGCGGCCTTCGGCGACCGCTACCTGAACACGCACAACACGCTGCTGCCGGCATTCCCGGGCATCCACGGCCCGCGCGACGCCCTCGCCTACGGCGTGAAGATCAGCGGTGCCACGCTCTTCTTCGTCGACGCCGGGACGGACACCGGCCCGATCGTCGCGCAGGTGGCCGTGCCGGTGCTCGACGACGACGACGAGGAGACGCTCACCGAGCGCATCAAGTCGGCCGAGCGGCGCCAGCTCGTCGAGCAGGTCGGCCGCCTGGTACGGAACGGCTGGACGATCATCGGAAGAAAGGTCACGATCCCGTGAGCTCCACTCAGGACGAGCGCCGCCCGATCAGGCGGGCGCTGGTCAGCGTCTACGACAAGACCGGCCTGGTCGAGCTGGCCCAGGCGCTGCACGCGGCCGGCGTGGAGATCGTGTCGACCGGAAGCACGGCGGCGACGATCGCGGGAGCCGGGGTGCCGGTCACCGCGGTGGAGACGGTCACCGGGTTCCCCGAGGTCCTCGACGGTCGGGTCAAGACGCTGCACCCGAAGGTGCACGCCGGCCTCCTGGCGGACCTGCGCAAGCAGTCGCACGTCGACCAGCTGGACGAGCTGGGGGTGGCCGCGTTCGACCTGCTGGTGAGCAACCTCTACCCGTTCCAGGCGACGGTCGCCTCCGGCGCGAGCCTGGACGAGTGCGTGGAGCAGATCGACATCGGTGGCCCGGCGATGGTGCGTGCGGCGGCGAAGAACCACGCCTCGGTCGCGGTGGTGACCGACCCGTCGGGGTACTCGGCCCTGCGCGCCGCCCTCGACGCCGGGGGCTTCACCCTGACGCAGCGCCGGGCCCTGGCCGCCCGGGCGTTCGCCGACATCGCCGTGTACGACGTGGCGGTGGCGAACTGGTGCGCGGTGCAGCTGGGTGGGGAGCCGGAGTGGCCGGCCTTCGCCGGGTTGGCGCTGCGCTCCGACCGGGCACTGCGCTACGGCGAGAACCCGCACCAGGCGGCGGCGCTCTACACCGACCCGGACGCGCCGGCGGGGCTGGCCCAGGCCGAGCAGCTGCACGGCAAGGAGATGTCCTACAACAACTACGTCGACGCGGACGCCGCGTGGCGGGCCGCGAACGACTTCACCGACCAGCCGGCGGTCGCGATCATCAAGCACGCCAACCCGTGCGGCATCGCGGTCGGCACGGACGTCGCCGACGCGCACCGCAAGGCGCACGCCTGTGACCCGGTCTCCGCGTACGGCGGCGTGATCGCGGTCAACCGGCCGGTCTCGGTCGAGCTGGCCCGGCAGGTGGCCGACATCTTCACCGAGGTGCTGGTGGCGCCGGAGTTCGAGGCCGGCGCGGTCGAGGTCCTCCAGGCGAAGAAGAACCTCCGACTGCTGCGCGCCCCGGCCTGGAACCCGCCGCCGGCGGAGTGGCGGCAGGTCAGCGGTGGCGTGCTGGTGCAGCTGGCGGACCGGATCGACGCGGACGGCGACGACCCGGCGAGCTGGCGGCTCGCGACCGGCGAACCGGCCGACGAGGCGACGCTGCGCGATCTCGCCTTCGCCTGGCGGGCGGTCCGGGCGGTGAAGAGCAACGCGATCCTGCTGGCCAAGGACGGGGCGACCGTCGGGGTCGGCATGGGCCAGGTGAACCGGGTCGACTCGGCGCAGCTCGCCGTCCGGCGGGCCGGCGCCGACCGGGCGAGTGGTTCGGTCTGCGCCTCGGACGCGTTCTTCCCGTTCGCCGACGGTCCGAAGATCCTTCTCGAGGCCGGCGTCCGGGCCATCGTGCAGCCCGGTGGCTCCATCCGTGACGAGGAGGTCATCGCGGCCGCCAAGGAGGCCGGCGTGACCATGTACCTGACCGGCACCCGCCACTTCTTCCACTGACTCCTCGCCCGACCGGGCCGCCCGTGCCTTCGGGTGGTCCGGTCGTGCTCGGCCGGTGGGCCTCTCCGCATACGACGCGCCCCGCGGGCCACGAACCCTGTCTCGGCAGGGCGTGGCACGCGGGGCGCGAACGTCGGGCGGGTCAGGCGGCCGTGGGGCGCACCTCGGCGAAGTGGCAGGCCGAGGGGTGCGGGTCGGCGGCCCGCGCGATGGTGAGCGGCTCCTCCCGGGCGCAGATGTCCTGCGCCTTCCAGCACCGGGTGCGGAAGCGGCAGCCCGACGGCGGGTCGGCCGGCGAGGGGACGTCACCGGTCAGCCGGATGATGTTCCGCTCGTGGCGTACCTCCGGGTCCGGCACCGGCACGGCGGAGAGCAGCGCCTGGGTGTACGGGTGGGTGGCCCGCTCGTAGATCTCGTCCTCGGTGCCGATCTCCACGATCTTGCCGAGGTACATGACGCCGACCCGGTCCGCGATGTGCCGCACCACGGACAGGTCGTGCGCGATGAAGATGTACGAGAGCCCCAGCTCGTCCTGGAGCTGTTCCAGCAGGTTGATCACCTGGGCCTGGATGGAGACGTCCAGCGCCGACACCGGCTCGTCGCAGACGATGATCTCTGGACGCAGGGCGAGCGCCCGGGCGATCCCGATGCGCTGCCGCTGACCACCGGAGAACTGGTGCGGGTACCGGTTGATGTGCTCCGGGTTGAGCCCGACCAGGTCCAGCAGCTCCTGGACGCGCTTGCGGCGGCTGCCCTTCGGCGCGGCGTCCGAGTGGATCTCGAACGGCTCGCCGATGATGTCGCCGACCGTCATCCGCGGGTTCAGCGAGGTGTACGGGTCCTGCATCACCATCTGCATGTTCCGCCGCAGCCGGCGCAGTTCGCCGCCGGAGGACTTGAACAGGTCCCGCCCCTCCAGGGTGGCGCTGCCCGAGGTCGGCGTCTCCAGCCGCATCAGCATCCGGGCCAGCGTCGACTTGCCGCAGCCGGACTCGCCGACGATGCCGAGGGTCTCGCCCCGGCGCAGCTCGAAGCTGACCCCGTCGACGGCCTTGACCGCGCCGACGTGCTTCTTGAACAGCACGCCCTGCGTGATCGGGAAGTGCTTCATCAGGTTGTCAACCGAGAGGATGGTCTCGCCGCGGACCTTGGTGGGGCTAGCGGGCGCTGTCATCGAGCACCTCCTGCGCGAAGTGACATTCGCTGGTCCGGCCGTCGCCGAGGACCAGGCTGTGCGGCACCACGTCCACGCAGACCTGCTGCACGTACGGGCACCGCGGGTGGAACGGGCAGCCGGACGGGATCCGCATCAGGTTCGGTGGCAGTCCCTTGATCGTCGCGAGCTCCTGGCCCTTGACGTCCAGGCGCGGGATCGACTCCAGCAACCCCTTGGTGTACGGGTGCGCCGGCGCCCGGTAGAGCGAGCGGACGTCGGCGTGCTCGACGATGCGACCGGCGTACATGACCGCGATCCGGTCCGCCACGCCGGCGACCACACCCAGGTCGTGGGTGATCAGGATCATCGCCATGCCGAGTTCCCGGCGCAGGTCGGCGAGGAGGTCCATGATCTGGGCCTGCACGGTGACGTCGAGCGCGGTGGTCGGCTCGTCGGCGATCAGCACCTTCGGGTTGAGCGCCAGCGCCATCGCAATCATGACGCGCTGCCGCATACCGCCGGAGAACTGGTGCGGGTAGTCGCCGATCCGCCGCTCGGCGGCCGGGATCTTCACCAGGTCCATCAGCTCGATGGCCCGCTTGCGGGCGTCGGCGCGGGACATCCCCTCGCGCTTGCGCAGCGTCTCGGCGATCTGCCAGCCGACCGGGAAGACCGGGTTCAGCGCGGAGAGCGCGTCCTGGAAGATCATCGCGATCTCCTTGCCGCGCACCTGCCGGCGCTGCTCCTCCGACTGGGAGAGCAGGTCGCGTCCCTGGTAGAGGATCTGGCCGGAGCGGACGTGCGCGGGTGGGGTGTCCAGGATGCCCATGATCGCCTGGGCGGTCACCGACTTGCCGGAGCCGGATTCGCCGAGCACGGCGAGCGTCTCTCCGGCGTCGAGGTGGTACGACACCCCGTTGATCACCTTGGCCACGCCCTCGTTGGTGCGGAACTCGACGTGCAGGTCCCGGACCTCGAGCAGGTGGCCACCCTCCGGCGTCGCGGAGGCGGGTGTGGGTTGGACGACGGCGTCGGTCATGACTGGTCTGCCTTTCCGCTCGCGACTGCGGGGCTCGCTTCGCTCACTGCTCGCGTTGGCATCGACTCACCGCAGCTTCGGGTCGAAGGCGTCACGGATCGCGTCGCCGAGCATGATGAAGGCGAGCACGGTCAGCGCGAGGAAGGTCGAGGGGACGAGCAGCGGCGTGGACGACTCCCGCATGTGAACCCGGCCGGTGTCGATGTCCTGGCCCCAGGAGATGGTCTCCTGGCTGAGGCCGATGCCGAGGAACGAGAGGGTCGCCTCAGCGGCGATGAACGAGCCGAGCGCGATGGTCAGCACCACGATGGCGGGAGCGAGCGCGTTCGGCAGGATGTGCCGCAGCATGATCCGGAGGTGGCCGGCGCCGAGCATCCGGGCCGCCGCCACGTAGTCCTGCTCCTTCGCGGTGATCACCGAGGAGCGGACCACCCGGGCGGCGGTGGTCCAGCCGAGGACTGCCAGCACCAGCACGACCGCGCCGAGCCGGAAGTTCGGGTTGTCCGTGCCGATCCGCTTGAGCAGGACGATCGCGGCGAGCAGCAGCGGGATGCCGAGCACGATGTCGATCACCCGGGAGAGCACCGCGTCGGCCCAGCCGCCGAAGTAGCCGGCGAGCAGCCCGACCGCGAGCGCGATGACGCCGGTGATCAGCGCGGAGAGCGCGCCGACGAGCAGCGACGCCCGGGTCCCGTAGACCGCCCGGGCGTACGTGTCGCAGCCCTGGAACCCGAACCCGAAGATGGCCCCGCCGGACGGGCCCTGGTTCTGCCGGTCGAGCGCACAGTCCTTCGGATCGCTGCCGGTGAAGAGGCTCGGGAAGATCGCCATCAGCGTGACGATCACGACCAGAAGCAGCGCGATCCAGAAGATCGGCTTGCGGCGCAGGTCGCGCCACGCGTCCCCGGCCAGGCTGCGCGGCTTGTTCGGGCCGACCTGGTTGGGCGTGCCGGGCTCACCCGAGGGACCACGCCGGGCGGCCTGGTTCTCGGTGGCGGCCACCGTTTCGAAGTCACTCATGCCTGCACCTCGCTCCGCTCTGTGCCGGCATGAGCGCCCAAGCACGCTGCGTTGATCATTCGTCCGCCGCACTCACTCGGCGCACCCCCTCGCTGCGCTACGGGGCGCGCCGAGCCGCGGGACACTGCGCTGATGATTCGCTCGCTGCGCTCACTCGGCGCACCCCCTCGCTGCGCTCCGGGGCGCGCCGAGGCGGGGAACACTGCGCTGATGATTCGCTCGCTGCGCTCACTCATAGCGGATCCTCGGGTCGAGTACGGCGTACAGGACGTCCACCACCAGGTTCGAGACCAGGTAGACCACGACGAGCACGCTGACGATGCCCACCACGAGGGGGCCGTCCTCGGTGCGGATGCCGCGGAAGAGGTTGAAGCCCACGCCGGGGATGTTGAACACGCCCTCCGTGATGATCGCGCCGCTCATCAGGTTGCCCAGCTCGACACCGAGGAAGGTGACCACCGGGATCAGCGAGTTGCGCAGCACGTGGACGCTGACGATGCGCCGCTTCAGCAGGCCCTTCGATCGCGCGGTGCGGACGTAGTCGGAGCGCAGGTTCTCCGCCACCGACGTGCGGGTCAGCCGCAGCGCGGTGGCCAGTGAGAGCGAGCCGAGCACGATGCCGGGCAGCAGCAGCGCGTAGAAGTCGGGCTCCGCGCCGGCGGTGGGCGGGAAGAGCTGCCACTTGACGCCCAGGAAGAACTGGGCGAGGGGAGCCAGCACGATGGTCGGGATGCCGAGCACCAGCAGCGTCAGCACCAGCGTGGAGTTGTCGAAGATGCCGGCGCGGCGGATGCCGGCGATCACGCCGGCCGTGACGCCGAAGATCACGGCGACCGCGAGCGCGATGAGGGCGAGCTTCACGGTGACCGGCCACGCCTGCTGGAGGATCTCACCGATCTTCCGGCCGGTCAGCGACTGGCCCAGGTCGCCCTGGAGCAGGCTCCTGATGTAGTCGAAGTAGCGGTAGAAGAAGCCTCCGACGCCGGTCGCGTCGAGGTGGTACTTCTCCGTCAGGTATGCCCGCTGAGCGGCCGTCACCGGTCGCTCGCCGGCGAGTGCCTGGATCGGGTCGCCCTGGCCGGCGAACATCAGCGCGTAGACGATCAGCGTGGTCCCGAAGAAGGCCAGGACCATCTGTAGGAGGCGCCGCAGGATGTAGCGGAACATACTTTCCAGTCTCTCCGGAAAAAGGCGAAAGGGTCGCGAGACGACATCTCTGGTCGAACCGGAAACACCTGCGACCCGGTCCTCGGCCCCGACCGGGGCCGGCGCCGGAACCGGCCCGGACGCCGAGCGACCGGGCCGGTTCGGATGTGCCCGGGCCACCCGGGCTTCCCCGGGTGGCCCGCGCCGCGGTCAGCTCAGCTGGCCGCCTCGACCTTCAGCAGGTTGACGCGCTGGAACAGGTCCATCTCGACGCTCTTGACCTTGGACGAGTGCCCGAACACGTTCTCGCCGAAGCGGAGCGGGATCACCGGCATGTCCTTGGCCAGGATGTCCTCGGCCTGCTGGTACTTCTTGATCGCCTCTTCCTGGGTGGGCGCCGCGGAGCCCTCCTTGACCAGGCGGTCGAACTCCTTGTTGCTGTAGCCGTAGTAGTTCGACGAGCCGTTGGTGCTGTACAGCGGGCCGAGGTAGTCCTCCATGGACGGGTAGTCCATGACCCAGCCCAGCCGGAACATGCCCACCGGCTGCTTCTTCTCGACCTTGTTCAGCAGGTCGGCGAACTTCGGCTCGGCGGAGCCGACGACCTCGACGCCCAGGTTGGCCTTGAGCTGGTTGGCCGTGGCGTCGACCCAGTCCTTGTGACCGCCGTCCCCGTTGTAGGAGATGGTGATCTTCGCGGGGCCGCCGGCGGCCTGGTACAGCCGCTTGGCCTCGGTCGGGTTGAACTCACCGGCCGCACCCGCGGTGTTGTCCCGGTAGCCCGGGAGCACCGGCGAGACGAACGAACGGGCCGGCTGCTGCGAGTTCTTGAAGATCGACTTCGTGATCTCGTCGCGGTCGATCGCCATCGAGATGGCCTTGCGCACGTCCGGGTTCTGGAAGTCCTTGTCGAACGTCGGGAACGCCAGGAACTGGAACGACGACATCGGGCTGGTCTGGTACCGGTCGCCGAGGTCGGTCTGCGCGGTGCTCAGGCTCTCCGTGGGGATCGTCGGGAGCACGTCCAGGTTGTCCGCCAGCAGGTCCGCGTACGCGGCGGTGAGCTGCTGGTAGATCCGGAACTCGATGTTCTTCGCCTTCGGCTTGTCGAGCGGGTACGCGTCGTAGCGCTCGACCTCGATCTTGCTGTCGTGCTGCCAGGTGCCCTTCATCTTGAAGGGGCCCTGGCCGATCGGCGCCTGCTCGTAGTCGCTCTTCAGCACACCGGGCGCGGAGAACGCGGCGTCCGGCAGCGGGTAGAACGCGTTGTAGCCGAGCATCGTCTTGAAGTCGATGTACGGCGCCGACAGGGTCACCTGGAAGGTCAGGTCGTCCAGCTTCTTCAGGCCGGACATGGTCTTGGCCTTCGGGTGCTCGCCCTGGAGGTCCTCGTAGCCGGCGATCTTCTCGAAGAAGTAGCTGCCGCCCTGGCCGTTCGGCGCGTAGGCGCCGTAGTTCCAGGCGTTGATGTAGTCGTCGGACGTGACCTTCTCACCGTTGTGGAAGGTGAAGCCGTCCTTGAGCTTGATCGTCCAGGCCTTGTTGTCGGTCGACGTGACCGACTCGGCCGCGACCTCGACGGGCTTGTTCTGGGCGTCGTAGTCGACGAGCGGGCTGAACAGGCCGGAGACGACCTGGGAGCCGGACGTCTCGGTGGTGTTGGTCGGAACCAGGTGCTGCGGCTCGGCGATCTGAATGCTGACCGTGTCGGAGCCACTGCCGCCGGAGCCACCGTCGCCGCCGCTGCCGCAGGCCGCGAGGCCCAGCGTCACCGCAAGCGGGAGGGCGGTCCAGGCGGCGAGCCTACGAACTCGCATGAAGCCTCCTCATCTCCTCACACTGCGCAGTCGAGCCCGACGCTGGGTGACGCTGCGCAACGAGCGGCAACGGTAGGCCGTTAACGCGACTTCGGCAACGACTTGATCACAACCTGGTAACGGAGCGGCTGGCCGGCTTCTGCTCCGGGGTGCCCATGCTGTTAGAGGCACCCCGGTCGATTCGGCTCTGACGAGCGTTTTTTCGTCTGGATCAAGGCTGATGAGGTCTCGGTTCCTACCCGGATGGGCGAATCTTGGAGTACGTGTCCAGATTGTTGCCCAAAGAAACTAACCGTCCCGACGGGTTGTGACGCAGACCATAATCGACACGAAGAGTGACCTAATTCATGTCACGCACCGTTACCAATGGGCGAACCGGAGGCAGACCGCCGGTGGCGGCGGTCATCGGGTCGTCGCAACCGGGGCGTGCCGGCCGTGAGACGATCTGCTCGTGACGGCGACGCTTCTGGACGGCAAGGCGACTGCGGCGGAGATCAAGGACGAGCTGCGTACGCGGGTCAAGGCTCTGGCCGAACGGGGCATCACCCCGGGGCTGGGCACGGTGCTCGTCGGCGCCGACCCCGGATCGCAGGCGTACGTCAACGGCAAGCACCGCGACTGCGCCGAGGTGGGCATCGCCTCCATCCGGCGTGAGCTGCCGGCCGACGCCACCCAGGAGCAGGTCGAGCAGGTGCTCGCCGAGTTGAACGCCGACCCGGCCTGCCACGGTTACATCGTCCAGCTGCCGCTCCCGGGCCACCTCGACACCCAGCGGGTGCTGGAGCTGATCGACCCGGCGAAGGACGCCGACGGCCTGCACCCGGTCAACCTCGGTCGGCTGGTGCTCGGCTACCCGGGGCCGCTGCCCTGCACGCCGCGCGGCATCGTCGAACTGCTCCGCCGGTACGACGTGGGGCTCAGCGGCGCGAAGGTCGTGGTGGTCGGTCGCGGGAACACCGTCGGCCGCCCACTCGGCCTGCTGCTGACCCGCCGCAGCGAGAACGCGACCGTGACGCTGTGCCACACCGGCACCCTGGACCTGGCCTCGCACACCCGGGCCGCAGACATCGTCATCGTGGCGGCCGGCGTACCCGGCCTGCTCACCGCCGACATGATCAGCCCGGGCGCGGTGGTGGTCGACGTCGGCATCACCCGGGTGGTCGGTCCGGACGGCAAGGGCCGCTACACCGGCGACGTCGACTCCGGCGTGGTGGAGGTGGCCGGCGCGCTGGTCCCGATGCCGGGCGGGGTCGGGCCGATGACGCGGGCCATGCTGCTCACCAACGTGGTCGAGCGCGCCGAGCAGGGCTGACAGCCGGGAAGCGGCCCCCGGCAACGGATTCCGGGTGGCGGAGCCCCCGCTGCCCCCAACGGGGTCATAACCGTCCGCCCCTGGCCTGATCGGTGCCAGGATGACTGATACGGTCCGGAAAACCGACTGGTATCAGGGAGTGGGACGACCATGGGTAAGAAGGTCACTGTCGTCGGCGCCGGCTTCTACGGCTCCACCACCGCACAGCGCCTGGCCGAGTACGACATCTTCGACACCGTCGTTATCACCGACATCGTCGAGGGCAAGCCTGCCGGCATCGCACTGGACCTGAACCAGTCGCGATCGGTCGAGGGTTTCGAGACCAAGGTGGTCGGCGTGACCACCGGCCAGAACGGTGAGGGCTACGACGCCATCGAGGGCTCCGACGTCGTAGTGATCACCGCCGGTCTGCCGCGCAAGCCGGGCATGAGCCGGATGGACCTGCTCGAGACGAACGCCAAGATCGTCCGTCAGGTCGCCGAGAACGTGGCGAAGTACGCACCGAACGCCGTGGTCATCGTGGTCTCCAACCCGCTCGACGAGATGACCGCGCTGGCCCAGATCGCCACCCAGTTCCCGCGTAACCGCGTGCTCGGCCAGGCCGGCATGCTCGACACCGCCCGGTTCAGCAACTTCGTGGCCGAGGCGCTGAACGTGCCGGTCAAGTCGGTGAAGACCCTCACCCTCGGCTCGCACGGCGACACCATGGTGCCGGTGCCCTCGCAGAGCACCGTCAACGGCAAGCCGCTGCGTGACGTGATGCCCGCGGAGCAGATCGAGGACCTCGTCGTCCGGACCCGCAACGGTGGCGCCGAGGTGGTCGCGCTGCTCAAGACCGGTTCGGCGTACTACGCGCCGTCGGCCGCCGCCGCCCGGATGGCCAAGGCGGTCGCCGAGGACTCGGGCGAGGTCATGCCGGTCTGCGCCTGGGTCGACGGCCAGTACGGCATCTCCGGCGTCTACCTCGGCGTGGAGGCCCAGATCGGCGCCGAGGGCGTCAAGCAGGTCGTCGAGACCGACCTGGACGCCGACGAGCTGGCCAGCCTCAAGGAGGCCGCCGAGGCCGTCCGCGCCAAGCAGGCCGACATCTCCAACATGTGACCTGAGCACCACCCGGGAGGGGCGCGCCGCACACGGCGCGCCCCTCCCGCCATCTCCCCACCCCCTGATCCCACCCCCTCCGACCCCAGCCACCCCCGTTGATCAAGAGATTTGCGTCGTCCCGGCGCCGGATCCTGACGCAAATCTCTTGATCAACGCGGCGGGGCGGGTGGGCCGGGCGTGAGGGAGGGGTGGGGGTTAGAGGGGGTGGAAGGGGGTGCCGAGGTGGGGGGTGGCCAGGGTCGTGGGGCCGGCCTCGGCGAGGGTGCGGAGCAGGGCCGTGCGGGAGGTTCGCGCCGTGTCCGGGTCCGCCTCGTGGGCGTACGCGAGCTCCGGGTCGACCAGCTGGACGGCGTGCACCAGCAGGTCGCCGGTGAGCAGTAGCCGCTCCTCCCGGCCGTCCAGCAGCACGCACTGGTGTCCCGGCGTATGCCCCGGCGTCGGCAGGAGGCGTACGCCCGGCCCGATCGAGGCCTCGCCGTCGACCTCCCGCAGCTGGCCGGCGGCGCGCAACGGCGCGACCAGCCCGGCCTCCAGCTGCGGGTTGACCCGGTCGACGGCGGCTGCCTCGGCGCGCTGCAGCAGGTAGGTGGCGTTGCGGAAGTACGGCGTGCCGGGAGAGCCGGTGACCGCCCAGCCGACGTGGTCGGTGTGCAGGTGGGTCAGCACCACCGTGCGGACGTCGGCCGGGTCGATGCCGGCGGCGGCGAGTTCGGTGGGGAGGCGACCCGGTACGGGCGCCCAGCTCGCGGCGGGGGAGTCGGCCGGCCCGATCCCGGCGTCGACCAGGGTGACCGGTCCGTCGCCGGCCCGGATCGCGAAGCAGCGGAAGCCCAGCCACCAGCGTCCGTCGGGGGTCACCGCCGCCGGGTCCCGCCGGTCGGCCTCCCGCCACTGTCGCGCCGTGGCGGCCGGGAACGCCGCCGTGCGGGGCTCGAAGAACGGCCCCTCGCCGTCGGTGATCGCGGTGACCGTGATAGACCCGAGGCTGCGGCTCAGCGGCATCGGGCGATGATGCCACTGATCTCCCGCGCCGGTCGTGGATTTTCCCTCCACCGAGGCCGGCTGGGGGGTGCCGGCAACTTTCCAGTACGCTCGTACTGCTTGAGCACGTGTCCCCCGAGAGGAGCGCCGGCCGATGGCGAAGATCAAGGTAAACAACCCGGTCGTGGAGCTCGACGGCGACGAGATGACCCGGATCATCTGGAAGCAGATCCGGGAGCAGCTGATCCTGCCCTACCTCGACGTCGACCTGCACTACTACGACCTGTCGATCCAGCACCGCGACGAGACCGACGACCAGGTCACCGTCGATGCGGCCAACGCCATCAAGGAGCACGGCGTCGGCGTGAAGTGCGCGACGATCACCCCGGACGAGGCCCGGGTGGAGGAGTTCGGCCTCAAGAAGATGTGGCGGTCGCCGAACGGCACGATCCGTAACATCCTCGGCGGCGTCGTCTTCCGCGAGCCGATCATCATGTCGAACGTGCCGCGCCTGGTCCCCGGCTGGACCAAGCCGATCATCATCGGCCGGCACGCCCACGGCGACCAGTACAAGGCCACCGACTTCGTGGTGCCCGGCCCCGGCAAGGTGACCGTCACCTACACCCCGGCCGACGGCTCCGCCCCGGTCGAGATGGAGGTCGCCAACTTCGCCGGCGGCGGTATCGCCATGGGCATGTACAACTTCGACGAGTCGATCCGGGACTTCGCGCGGGCCTCCTTCCGCTACGGCCTGGACCGCAACTACCCGGTCTACCTGTCGACGAAGAACACGATCCTGAAGGCGTACGACGGCCGGTTCAAGGACCTCTTCGCCGAGGTCTTCGAGAACGAGTTCAAGGCCGAGTTCGACGCCGCTGGCCTCACCTACGAGCACCGGCTGATCGACGACATGGTCGCCGCCGCGCTCAAGTGGGAGGGCGGCTACGTCTGGGCCTGCAAGAACTACGACGGTGACGTGCAGTCCGACACCGTCGCGCAGGGCTTCGGCTCGCTCGGCCTGATGACCTCGGTGCTGCTCTCCCCGGACGGCCGCACCGTCGAGGCCGAGGCCGCCCACGGCACTGTCACCCGGCACTACCGGCAGTACCAGAAGGGCGAGAAGACCTCGACCAACCCGATCGCGTCGATCTACGCCTGGACCCGGGGCCTGGCCCACCGGGGCAAGCTGGACGGCACCCCGGCGGTCACCGAGTTCGCCAACACGCTGGAGCAGGTCATCGTCGACACCGTCGAGGGCGGCCAGATGACCAAGGACCTCGCGCTGCTGATCTCGCGCGACGCCCCGTGGCTGACCACCGACGAGTTCATGAACGCGCTCGACGAGAACCTGGCGCGCAAGCTCGCCGCCTGATCTCGATCAGCAACGACGAAGCCCGCCGGCAGCGCGCCGGCGGGCTTCGTCGTACCCGGAGGAGTGATTTTCCGTCACTCCGCTCGGCGCGCCTCGTTGACCAGGGTGGACGAGATGCCAGTCGCGTCCTGGAAGGTTGGCCGTGGTGACCGCGCGGCACGAGTGCCGATCAGCCAGCCTTCCCGGCTGTCGTGCACAGCCAGCCGTCCCTTCCCTGCGGGGGGCCCTGTCCCGGGCCCCCCGCGCCCTGTTCGGGGAGCTTCACTGGCGCGCACCCGCCGCGGCGGCGGTGTTCAGGCGGCGCGGAGGAGTTCGGCGGCGCGCTCCGGTGCGACGTCGTTGATGAAGGTGCCCATGCCGGATTCCGCACCGGCCAGATACTTCAGCTTGTCCTTCGCCCGGCGGATGCTGAACAGCTGCAGGTGCAGGTGGCCGAGTTCACGGTCGATCCGCACCGGCGCCTGGTGCCAGGCCGCGATGTAGGGCATGGGCATGTCGAAGAGCCCGTCGAAGCGGCGCAGCAGGTCCAGGTAGAGCGGCCCGAAGGCGTCCCGCTCGGCGTCGTCGAGCGCGGGGATGTCCGGCACCGGCCGGTTCGGGGCCACGTGCACCTCGAACGGCCAGCGGGCGGCCGCCGGGACGTACGCCGTCCAGTGCTCGTTGGCCAGGACCACCCGCTCGCCGGCGGCCCGCTCGGCGGCGAGCAGGTCGGCGTAGAGGTTGCCGCCGCCGGTGCGCTCGGTGTGCCGGCGCGCGGCGGCGAGCATCGTCCGGGTCCGCGGCGTGACGAACGGGTACGCGTAGATCTGACCGTGCGGGTGATGCAGGGTCACGCCGATCTCCACCCCCCGGTTCTCGAAGCAGAACACCTGCTCCACACCGGGCAGCTCGCCGAGGGCCACGGTCCGGTCGGCGAGCGCCTCGAGCACCGTACGGACCCGGGTGGGGGAGAGGCTCGCGAACGAGGCGTCGTGGTCGGAGGTGTAGCAGACCACCTCGCAGCGGCCGAGCCCCGGCCGGACCGGCGTGAACGGCGTGATCTCTCCGGGCGTGTCGGCGGCCCGGCCGCTCAGGGACGGAAACCGGTTCTCGAAGACCACCACGTCGTAGTCGGGCGCCGGGATCTCGGTGAGCCGGTCACCCACCGACGGGTCGAGCGGGCACTCGTTCGCCGGCGGCAGGAAGGTGCGGGTCTGCCGGTGCACGGCGACCGCCACCCACTCGTCGGTCAGTGGGTCGTAACGCAGTTGGGACGCGGGCGGCGGAGGTGGCAGCTCCCGCCGGTCCGGCTGGTCGCGGACGGCGTCGTCCCGCTCGTCGAAGTAGATCAGTTCCCGGCCGTCGGCCAGCCGCATCTCGGTGCGCTTCACTCCGCCGCCCCTCTGTTCGTCGGCGTGCCCGTCGCCGTCACCATCACCAGTTCGCCCACGCGTTCGCCGAGCACCCGCCGCGCCTCGGACGACAATCCCTCGTCGCTGACCAGCACGTGCGCGGCCGACAGTTCGACGATCGAGGAGATGCCGACCGTCCCCCACTTGGAGTGGTCGGCGAGCACCACCAGCCGGTCGGCGGACGCGACCAGGGCGCGGTCGGTGTCCGCCTCCATGAGGTTGGGCGTGGTGAATCCGGCCCGCTCGCTGATTCCGTGCACACCGAGGAAGAGCAGGTCCAGGTGCAGCGATCGGACCGCCTGCACGGCCAGCGGCCCGACCAGCGCGTCGGACGGGGTACGCACCCCGCCGGTGAGCACCACCGTCTGGTCCGGGCGTCCGCCGGCGTGCATGATCTCGGCCACCGGGAGCGAGTTGGTCACCACGGTCAGCCCGGGCACGTCCAGCAGCCGGCGGGCGAGCTCGGCGGTGGTGGTGCCGGCGGAGAGCGCGATCGCCGCACCCGGGCGGACCAGCTGGGCCGCCCGGTCGGCGATGGCCGCCTTCTCGGCCGGCTGTCGGACCGACTTCGCCCGGAAGCCCGGTTCGTCGGTCGAGCCCGGCCCGGCCACCGTCGCGCCGCCGTGCACCTTGGCCAGCAGGCCGCGCTCGTGCAGCGACTCCAGGTCACGCCGGATGGTCATGTCCGAGACACCGAACTCGGTGGCCAGTTCGCTGACGCGTACGCCGCCCGCCGCGCGGACCCGCTCCAGGATGGTCGCCTGCCGTTGCTGCGCCAGCATCCGCCGCACCTCCCGGCCATTTCCGGCACTCTCACGTGGTCAAACGAGTTCCAACAAGAATGAACATTAGCGCGTGGCCGGAACCGGTGGAAGCGGGGTGGGTCCAGCGGCCGGACGGCGGCCCGCCACCGTCGGCACCTGCGTGATCAGGTCCGCCGGCCGGACGCACCGAGCGGGTCAGCCGCCCGCCGGGCGCACCGCGCCGCACCGAGCCGCGCCGCACGGAAACGCCCCGAGCCGCGGCGCACTGAGCCACACCGCGCCCAGCCGGGACGCGGGCTCAGAGCGGTGGCAGCTTCGGTTCGACCCAGCCGGTCTCGGTGAGGTGGTGCAGCACCGCCTGGACCGCCTCGTCCACGGCCAGATCGCTCGTGTCCAGCACCAGGTCGGCGTCGGTCGGCTCCTCGTACGGGTCGTCGACGCCGGTCATCCCGGTGAGCAGGCCGGCGCGCGCCCGGGCGTACAGGCCCTTGCGGTCCCGCCGTTCGCAGACCTCCAGCGGGGTGGCGACGTGCACCAGTACGAACCCCGCCCCGGCCGCGAGCGCCATCTCCCGGGCGGTTGCCCGGGCCGCCGCGTACGGGGCGATCGGGCAGCAGATGGCGACCCCCCGATGCCGGGCGATCTCGGAGGCGACCCAGCCGATCCGGCGTACGTTCGAATCCCGGTCGGCCTTGCTGAACCCGAGCCCCGCCGAGAGCTCCCGGCGGGCCACGTCACCGTCGAGCAGGGTGACCGTACGCTCACCACCCTCGCGCAGGGCGTCCGAGAGCCCCCGGGCGATGGTCGACTTGCCCGAGCCGGAGAGCCCGGTCAGGAAGACCACGAGCCCACGGTGGCGGCGCGGCGGGCGGGCCCGGGCCAGCTCCCTGGCGACCGCGGGCGGGGTGTGCCACTCGGGCAGCGGGAACCCCCGGTCCAGCAGATCGTCGATCTCCGCCTGGGTCAGCGCCAGCCGCCGGTTGCGCGGGGGGATGTCCTCCCGCCAGCGCCACTGCCCGTCCCGACTGTCGTAGGCCAGCTCGCGCGGCACCAGCACCCGCAGCCCGGCGCCGGAGAGCATCTCGCCGGTGGAGAGCAGGTGGGTCACGCCGTACGCGGCGGAGACCCGGGCCCGCAGCAGGGCGTCGCTGATCTCGTCGCGGCGTCGGGAGAGCGGCACGGTGACCAGAGTGGCCGGTGGCATCCGGTCCCGGGCGGCGAAGACGGCGCGTACCAGCGACTCGGGCGGCAGCCCGCCGGTCCCGTCCTCGCCGACAGGTATCAGCACGAGCAGGTGCGCGCCGAGGGTGCGGGTGGCGTGCGCGATCTGGGCGAGCTGCGGCCGGTGTAGTGGACGATCGGCGATCACCCCGAGCACCCGGCCGGGGGGCAGCAGCGCCCGCACCTCCTCCGGGGTGCGGCGCAGCCGCTGGAACGGCCCGTGGCCGCCGTCGCCCAGCCGGCGCAGGGTGCCCCCGACCCCGGCGACTCCGTCGCGGACCGGCCACGCGTCGGCCACCTCCAGCGCGGCCACCGGAGCGCCCTCGCCGTCGGTGAGCACCAGCGCCCGCCGGGCCGGGTCCCGTGGATCGAGCCCCTGGGCGAGCGCCGTCGGCACCTGGAGGGTCACCGCGACCTGCCACGGGGTGCCGTCGGCGAGCCGGGCCCGGCGACTGACGGAGACCAGGTCGGCGCGCGTCATGAAGCCGGTGAGCGGGGCGTACGCCCCGGTCAGCAGCAGCTCAAGGTCGGCCAGCTCCCCCGGGCGCGGCGTGTACGCCGGCGCGTCGCGGAGCACCTCGTCGGGCAGCACCCACCCGTTGCTCATCACACCCCCACTCGCTGATCGGCACACAGTTTCGCAGCAGAGCGGCGATCGGTCGAGGGTGCCACTCCACGAGGGAGCCTCAGCGGGCACCCGGCCGCCGCGCCGGCGAGCGCCGGTCAGCCGCGTCGGCCCCGGGGCGAGGGGCGGGCGAGCAGGCCGGCCGGTACGCGGCGGCGGACCACCTGGCGCAGTCGGAAGAGGAACGCGGTCTCGTCCACGACCCGCGGCGCCGCCCCGTCGGCCTCGCACTGGATCAACAGCGGCAGGCGGACGTCCTGCGTCCGGGCCAGGCTCGTCACCCGCGCCTTGAGTCGCCAGGTGCCGGCCGTGCGGCCGGCGTTGACCGTCCGGTAGTCCACGGTGACCGTCCCGCGGTGGACGGCGTGTGCGGTCCCGTCCGGCCCTACCACCCGCTCGACCGTCGAGGTCACCGGCAGGAAGACCTCGTCGCCGCCCTCCTGGTGACGGGCCACGACATCGACCCGGCCCGCGACGAGGGCCGTCGTCACGTCGCGCAGCTCCGCGGGGACGTCCGCCACCGGCAGCACGAGCAGGTCCCGGTCGCCGTCGCGGCCGACGGCGACGGGCCCGTCGCCGGACTCCAACCAGGCTGCGACGGTGAGGGTCAGGGTCGAACCGGCGAGGGCGTGGCCTTCGGTCCGGGCCGCCGCGCGCAGCGTCCTCTCCCACTCGGCGAGCCGGCGCAGATCCGCCAACCGGTCCCGCTCGGCGAGGTGGGCCAGGATGCGGTACATCGGTGGCAGCCCGGCGGCCACTCCCGCGGCGAACCGCTCCCGGATGATGTCCCGGACCTGCGCGGCCACCTGGTCCGCCCACTCCGCAGGCGCCTCCAGCAGCCGCCGTCCGCGCAGCCGGTCGAGCATCTGGTGCCGCAACCAGCGTCGGTGCAGCCGGTCACGCAGCGGGCCGGGCTCCACGTGCGCGTCGACGACGTCCAGGGTCTCCCGCAGCGCGGTGAAGTACTCCTGGGGGTCCAGTCGGCCGGCGGTCACGTTCCCGCTGTCGTCGCGGCGGTTGTGGTGGTAGCAGGTGTAGTCGGAGAGCACGCACGTCCGCTTCGACAGCAGGTACGCCCGCACCACCATGCGGTGGTCCTCCAGGCGCCGTGGCCACCCTTCGGGGAAACGCAGCTCGTGCTCGTCGAGGAACCCTCGGCGGAACATCTTGTGGCAGGTCAGGCTGTCGATCAGCGGCGAGTTCGCCAGGGTCGCGTCGGCCCGGTTGCGCCGGAACAGCTCGCGCGGAACGCCTCGGCCCCCGTGGCCCGCCATCCGGCCGATCACCACGTCGGCGCCGTGCGTGGCGCCGTAGCCGTACATCCGCTCGAGGGCCTCGTCGCCGAGCCAGTCGTCGTCGTCGACGAACATCACGTACTCGCCCCGGGCGTGGGCGACCCCGACGTTGCGGGGCCGTGACGGCCATCCCGAGTTCTCGATGTGCACGACCCGCAGGTGCGGGTGGGCGGCCGCCAGCGCGTCCAGCCGAGCCGGTGTCCCGTCGGTCGACCCGTCATCGACGAAGACGGCCTCGAACTGCGACGCCGGCATCGACTGCCGCAGCAGCGAGTCGACGAGCTTCTCGATGTGCGGGCCGCTGTTGTAGGCGGGCACCACGACGCTCACCTTCGGGGACTCGCTCGTGCCGTCGATCATCTTTCTCCCAGCTGCCTCTGCGTGCCGGATCGGTGACCGGTCCGACCGGAATCGATACCACCGTGCATGGGACTCCCTCGCTCCTTCCAAGGTTCCCTCATGTCCGGTCTCCTTAGGGGGCGGGCGGGGGGAGGATCAGGGGTGGACCGGGGGCGCGGCGGGCCCCACGACGCGCCGCTCCTGCCTACGCTGGGCTGCGTGACACTGATCGCGACCGAGTCGCTGACCAAGACGTACGGGGGTGTGGTCACGGCGTTGGCCGACCTCACCGTGGCGGTCGAGCCGGGGATCATCGGGTTGGTCGGCGCGAACGGCGCCGGCAAGTCGACCCTGATCAAGATCCTGCTGGGCCTGCTCACGCCGACCAGCGGCCGGGTGCAGGTGCTGGGCCTGGACCCGACCACCGACTCCGCGGCCGTCCGCGCCCGGGTCGGCTACATGCCGGAACACGAGGCGCTCCCGCCGGACCTCACCGCCGCCGAACTGGTCACCCACCTCGGGCGGATCAGCGGCCTGCCGCGTACGGTCGCCCGGGAACGGGCCTCCGAGGCGCTGCGGCACGTCGGGCTCTACGAGGAGCGCTACCGCCCGGTCGGCGGCTACTCCACCGGCATGAAGCAACGGGTGAAGCTCGCCCAGGCGCTGGTGCACGACCCCGACCTGCTGCTGCTCGACGAGCCGACCAACGGCCTCGACCCGGCCGGCCGGGACGCCATGCTCGCCCTGGTGCACCGGATCGGCACCGAGTTCGGCATCTCCGTGCTGGTCTGCTCCCACCTGCTCGGCGAGGTGGAACGGATCTGCGACACGCTGATCGCCATCGACGGCGGACGGCTGCTGCGGGCCGACCACATCTCGGCCATGACGACGAGCACCGACGTGCTCGCCGTGGAGGTCAGCGAAGGCACCGACGATCTCGCCGCGCGGCTCTCCGCGCTGCAGCTGCCGGTGACCCGGGACGGGCGGCTGCTGCTCGTACCGCTCGCCGACGACGCCACCTACGATCTGATCCTCGGCGCGGTCGCCGAGCTGGACCTGCCGTTGCACCGGCTCGACCAGCGCCGGCACCGGGTGGCCGAACTCTTCGCCACGAGGGAGCCCAGCCATGTCTGAGCCGACCGGCGTCATCCACGACATCGGCTACCAGCGCTACACCGGTCCGAGGCTGGGCCGCCGGCAGGTCTTCGGCGCGCTCTACCTGCACGGGCTGCGTACGGCATTCGGGCTGGGCCGGAGCGCGAAGGCCAAGATCTTCCCGTGGCTGGTGGTCGCCATCGTCACGGTGGTGGCCGCCGGCGTCACCGCGGTGCGCAGCCAGATCGGCGAGGTCGTCATGACGTACGCCCAGTTCGCCGACAACATGAGCTGGCTGGTCATCTTCTTCGCCGCGGTGGTCGCCCCGGAGCTGGTCTCCCGGGATCTGCGCAGCGGGGTGCTGCCGCTGTACTTCTCCCGGCCGATGCCCCGGTCGGACTACCCACTGGCCAAGCTGCTGGCGATGATCACCGCGCTCTGGCTGCTGCTCGGCGCGCCGCAGCTGGTGATGTTCCTCGGTGCCGCGTTCACCACCGGCGACGGTATGAACGGGGTCTGGAACGAGCTGCTCGACCTGCTGCCGGGCCTGCTCTACGCCGGGCTCTGGGCGGCCGTCTTCGCCTCGATCGGGCTGCTGGTCGCCTCGCTCACCGGCAAGCGGGCGTTCGCCGCCGGTGGGGTCGTAGCCGTCTTCCTGATGACCACGCCGATCGTCGGCACCCTGTCGATCATGCCCTCCCAGACGCTGAACGAGCTGGCCGGTCTCGCCTCCCCGTCCACGCTGGTGCAGGGGGTCGGTGCGTGGTCGCTCGGCGACCTGCTGATCACCGGCGACGCGGCCGAGGCGACCCACTCGCTGATCGGCGACTTCGGCCCGGTGTACGCGGTCGCCGCCGTGCTGCTCATCGCCGGCTGCGTCACCCTGTTGCTCGCCCGCTACCGGAAGGTGGCCACCCGATGACCACGACGAGCCCCGCCACCGTGGCCGGAGCCCCGACCGTCGCCGCCAGCACGCTGGACCTCGCCGGGGTCTCCCGCTGGTACGGCAACGTGGTCGCCGTCAACGACGTCTCCATGCGACTCGGCCCGGGCGTCACCGGGCTGCTCGGGCCGAACGGCGCGGGCAAGACCACCCTGCTGCACATGATGGCCGGCTTCCTGGCCCCGTCGCGCGGCACGGTCGCCCTCGACGGCGCGCCGACCTGGCGCAATCCCGAGGTCTACCGCCGGCTCGGGCTGGTGAGCGAACGGGAGGCGGTGCACAGCTTCCTCACCGCGTACGAGTTCGTGCTGGCCAGCGCGAAGCTGCACCGGCTGCCCGATCCGAAGGGGGCGGCCCGCCGGGCGATCGCGCTGGTCGAGATGGAGGACGCGCAGAACCGGCGGATCGGCACCTACTCGAAGGGCATGCGGCAGCGGACCCGGGTGGCCGCCGCGCTGGTGCACGACCCGCAGGTGCTGCTGCTCGACGAGCCGTTCAACGGAATGGACCCGCGTCAGCGGCTGCACATGATGGAGCTGCTGCACCGCCTCGGCGGCGCCGGCCGGACCATCCTGTTCAGCTCGCACATCCTGGAGGAGGTCGAGCAGGTCTCCGGCACCGTCCAGGTGATGGTCGCCGGCCGGCTCGCCGCCTCCGGCGACTTCCGTACGATCCGCCGGCTGATGACCAACCGGCCGCACGTCTTCGCGGTGCGCTCCGCCGACGACCGGGCGCTCGCCGTGGCGCTGATGGCCGAGCCGTCGGTCACCGGGGTCGAGCTGGGCCGGACCGGCCTGACAGTGCGGGCCGGTGACTACGGCGCCTTCACCCGGGCGCTGCCCCGGATCGCCCTGGCGAAGGGCATCCGGGTCCAGCAGCTGGTGCCCGAGGACGAGTCCCTGGAGAGCGTCTTCTCCTACCTGGTGGAGGCCTGAGATGTCGACCGTTTCCTGGATCACCGCCCGGGGCCTCTTCGGCCGCCGCCGGTTCCTGATGCTCTTCCCGCTCCCGGTGGTGCTGGTGCTGCTCGCCGTGCTCTCCCGTTCGCTCGGGGTGGATCCGGGCGAGTGGGGGCCGCCGGTGCTGGTCGGCCTCGGGTTGGCCGTGGTGCTGCCGGTGGTCGCGCTGATCGTCGGCACCGGCGTGCTCGGCGCGGAGATCGACGACGGCACCGTGGTGCACATCCTCACGAAGCCGCTTCCGCGCTGGCAGATCGTGCTGCCGAAGCTCGCGGTGGCGACCGGGGTCACCGCGGTCACCGTCGCCGTGCCGATCTACGTCGCGGGCGTGCTCGCCCACTCGGTACGCCTCGGCCTGGCGCTCGTCGTCGCCGCGTGCCTCGGCGCGCTGGCGTACTCGGCGCTCTTCCTGGCGCTCAGCCTGGTCACCCGGCGGCCGGTGCTGCTCGGCCTGGTCTACGTGCTGATCTGGGAGGGGCTGCTCGGCAACTTCGTGAGCGGCACCAAGGTCCTGTCGATCCAGCAGTACGTGATCGCCCTCGCCGACCGGCTGGCCCCGACCGGGCTGCTGGAGACCACCGTCTCGGTGCCGGTGGCGGCGGTGATGACGGCCCTGTTCAGCGTCGGCTTCACCGTCCTGGCGATCGACCGGCTGCGCTCGTTCAGCGTGGCGGGCGAGACGAGCTGAGCGTCGCCTGTTCGTGGGTGGGCCCCTGTCGACGCGGTACGCGCGGCAGGGGCCCCCGGCTAACCGGTCAGCTCAAGGTAGGGCTGGCCGGATGGACCGGGCCTGCCCGGTCGGCGAGGCTTGACCTGTGAGCGCAGAAGTGGGACAGGTCATGGTGGGGCGACCCGGCGCGAGTGCGGGGCGGCACTGGCTGGTGAGTCTCGCGGTGGCCGGGTTGGCCGCGGCGGCGATCACCACGATCGCCCGCAGCAGCGGGCACTTCAACTGGTGGGCGGGGTTCGTGCTGATCCCGGGCGCGCTGATCGCGGCCTGTGGCGGCCCGCTGCTGGCGCGGGGCGGCGGCCGGGCCTTCGCCGGGTACGTGGTGGCCTGCGCCGGCGCGCTGGTCTTCGCCACCGGCGCGCTGCTCATGTTCGGCGTCATGGGACGTGGCTGGCCCGTCATGATCATGGTGCCGTGTCTGGCGGTCGCCGGCACCTACCTGTGGCGCCCGGCGCATCCGCTGGCCCGGGGACTGCACCGGGCCGTGGCGCTGCTCGCGCTGACCGGGGCGCTGCTCGGTGCGACCTTCCAGCTGATCCGCGCCGGCGTCGTGGACTTCGGCGACACCGACTGGTGGGGCGCGTACCTGATGCTGGCCGGCGTGATCGTGCTCGGCAACGCGGTCGAGCTGACCCGGCACCGGATGCCGTACCGGCTCCAGGCGATCACCCTGCTGGTCGGCCCGGCCGTAGTCGCCTTCCTGCTCGGCCTCCGCTTCCTCCGCGGCTGGTAACCCCCCGGCCCCGCCCACCACCCGTCGCCGCTCGGGAACTCGTTCACGGAAAGAGTGGCCTTCCGCGCGCGAATGGCCACTCTTTCCGTGAAAGTGCGGGGACGGGTCAGAAGGCGGGGACGGGTCAGAAGGCGGAGGCGATCACCAGCTCCGTCGTCCGGTCGGGGAGGAGGTCCAGCTTGCCGATCCGGCCGGCCGACCGTAGGTCGTCGGAGACCAGGGTGAGCTTCTCCAGCAGCGCGGCCGGACCGAGCGCCTCGGCGAGCGGCACCTCCGCCTTCATCGAGAGTTTCCGCTCCGACTTGGCCCGCCGCACCTGACTGAGCGCCTCTCCGGCGAGCCGGAGCAGCTCCGGATCGCCCTCGCCCTCGATCGCCCGGCCCACCTCGTACGTCGTCGGCCACGGCGCCCGGTGCACCGAGCCGTACCGCCACCAGGACCACACCTCCTCGGTGACGAAGGGCAGCACCGGGGCGAAGAGCCGCAACTGCACGGAGAGGGCGGTGGCCAGCGCCGCCCGGGCCGAGTCGGAGGCCGACCCGGTGCCGTAGGCGCGCTCCTTGACCAGTTCGATGTAGTCGTCGCAGAAGCGCCAGAAGAACGACTCCACGGCCAGCAGGGCGGCGGTGTGGTCGTACGACTCGAAGGCGGTCGTCGCGGCGGTGACCACGTCGGTGAGCTCGGCGAGCATGGCCCGGTCCAGCGGCTCGGTGGCGGCGGCGCGCAGCGCGTCGGCGGCGCCCAGCCCGAGGGCGAACTTCGACGCGTTGAGCACCTTGGTCGCCAACCGGCGGCCGATCTTGATCTGGGCCGCGTCGTACGCCAGGTCCATGCCGGGCTTGCCGTTGGCCGCCCAGTACCGCACCGCGTCCGAGCCGTTCTGCTCCAGCAGCGCCATCGGGGTCACCACGTTCCCCTTGGACTTGGACATCTTCTTCCGGTCCGGGTCGAGGATCCAGCCGGAGAGCTCCGCGTCCCGCCAGGGGAGCACGCCGTGCTCCAGATGCGAGCGGACGATGGTGGAGAAGAGCCAGGTACGGATGATGTCGTGCCCCTGCGGGCGCAGGTCCATCGGGAAGACCTGGGCGAACAGGTCGGGATCAATCTCCCAGCCGCCGACGATCTGCGGGCTGAGCGACGAGGTGGCCCAGGTGTCGAGGACGTCGGGGTCGCCGGTGAATCCGCCCGGCCGGCCGCGCTGGGACTCGTCGTACCCGGCCGGGGTGTCGGTGGACGGGTCGACCGGCAGCGCGGACTCCTCCGGCGTGAGAGGCTGGGACCAGTCCGGCTCGCCAGCGTCGTCGAGCCGGTACCACACCGGCACCGGCACCCCGAAGAAGCGCTGCCGGCTGACCAGCCAGTCGCCGGTCAGCCCACCCACCCAGTGGTCGTAGCGGTGCCGCATGTGCTCCGGCACCCAGTGCAGCTCCCGGCCCCGGGCGAGCAGCTCCTCGCGTAGCTGCGGATCGCGTCCGCCGTTGCGCAGGTACCACTGTCGGGTGGAGACGATCTCCAGCGGCCGGTCGCCGCGCTCGTAGAACTTCACCGGGTGGGTGATGTCGCGTGGCTCGCCGATCAGGTCACCCGCGTCGGCGAGCATCCCGACGATCTCGCGGCGGGCGCCGTTGACGGTCTGCCCGGCCAGCGCCGCGTACGGCTGCGCCGGCACGCCGGCCGGCGGCTCCGGCAGCAACCGGCCGTCGCGCCCGATCACCACCCGGGTGTCGAGTTGCAGGTCGCGCCACCAGGTCACGTCGGTGAGGTCACCGAACGTGCAGACCATCACCATGCCGGTGCCCTTGGCCGGGTCGGCGAGCGAGTGGGCGTGCACCGGCACCTCGACCCCGAAGAGCGGGCTCCGCGCGGTGGCGCCCACCAGGTCGGCGTACCGCTCGTCGTCCGGATGGCAGACCAGCGCCACACAGGCCGGCAGGAGCTCCGGCCGGGTCGTGTCGATCAGCACCTCGCGCCCGCCCGGACCGGTGAACCGCAGCCGGTGGTACGCCCCGGGGCGCTCCCGGTCCTCCAGCTCCGCCTGGGCGACCGCGGTGGCGAAACCGACGTCCCAGAGCGTCGGCGCCTCCGCCTGGTACGCCTCGCCCCGGGCCAGGTTGCGCAGGAACGCCCGCTGGCTGGTGGCCCGCGCCACCCGACCGATGGTGGTGTACGTCAACGACCAGTCCACCGAGAGCCCGAGCCGCCGCCAGAGCGCCTCGAAGACCTGCTCGTCGGCGACGGTGAGTCGTTCGCAGAGTTCGATGAAGCTGCGCCGGGAGATCGGGGTCGGGTTCTTCCGGGCCTCGTCGCTGATCGGGGTGGCGGGCGGCCGCCAGGCCGGGTCGTACGGCAGCTCGGGGTCGCAGCGCACGCCGTAGACGTTCTGCACCCGGCGCTCGGTGGGCAGGCCGTTGTCGTCCCAGCCCATCGGGTAGAACACGGACTTGCCCCGCATCCGCTGGAAGCGGGCGACCGTGTCGGTGTGCGTGTACGAGAAGACGTGTCCCATGTGCAGCTCGCCCGATACGGTGGGCGGCGGGGTGTCGATGGAGTACACGTCCTCCCGGCGACCGGTGAGGCTCGGCGTATCCGACGCCGTGCCGCCTACCGGAACGGTCCTTCTCCGGTCGAACGCGTACGTGCCCTCCTCCTGCCAGCGGCGTGCCCACGTCTCCTCGATGCCGTCCAGGGTCGGACGTTCGGGGACGCCGGCACGGGCCGTCCTCGCCGTATCAGTCATCCTGCGATCGTAGGCAGCCCCCAACGGCCGGACCACGCGGTTTACGGCGTGACACGATGCAATTCGTGCCAATGCCTCCGCTGAGCCCCGACGAGCTGCTCACCACCACCCGTACGGTCCGCCGCCGGTTGGACCTGACCCGGCCGGTGCCGATGGAACTGGTCCGGGAGTGCCTGGAGATCGCGCTCCAGGCACCCAGCGGCTCCAACCGGCAGGGATGGCACTTCGTGCTGGTCACCGATCCGATGCTGCGGGCCGAGATCGGGCTGCTCTACCAGCGGGCGGTGCAGGCGTACCTCGACTCGGAGTCCTCGGCGGGTCGCCTCTTCGCCGACGACCCGGCCCGGTCGGCGGCGCAGCGCCGGGTGGCCGAGAGCGTGGCGTGGCTCGGTGACCGGATGGGCCAGGTGCCGGTGCTGCTCCTGCCGTGCCTGCGGTTGCCCGGCGGTGGCGAACTCGCCGCGGGCAACCAGGCCGGGCTCTGGGGGTCGCTGCTGCCCGCGGTGTGGAGCTACATGCTCGCCGCGCGGGCGCGTGGCCTCGGCACCGCCTGGACCACCCTGCACCTGGTCTACGAGGCGGAGGTGGCCGAGCTGCTCGGCCTCCCGGAGGAGGTACGCCAGGCGGCGCTGATCCCGACCGCCTGGTACACCGGCGAGAGCTTCCGGCCGGCGACCCGGCAGCCGCTGGACGAGGTGCTGCACGTCGACCGCTGGTGATCGCCGCCGGTCGGCGCGGTCGCGTGCCCCGGCCGGGGTCAGCTCACCGCCGTCGGCCGCTCATGACCGAGCAGCCACCGCTTCACGTCGAGCCCCCAGCGGTAGCCGCCGAGCGTCCCGTCGGTACGCAGCACCCGGTGGCAGGGCACGAAGAGCGCTACCGCGTTGCGGGCGCAGGCTGCGGCGGCGGCGCGTACGGCCGGCGGTCGCCCGGCGAGCCCGGCGAACGCCGTGTACGTGACCGGCTCGCCCGGCTTGACGTCGCGCAGCACCTGCCAGGCGTGCGCCAGGAACGCGCCCTCGGTGCGCTGCTCGACCGGCACCGAGTCGATCGCGGTCAGGTCACCGTCGAGGTAGGAACGGACGGCTGCGGTGACCGGCCCCAGGTCGGCCCGGTGCCGCAGGGGCGCCCGTAGCGTCGGGTGCACCAGTGGCAGCAGGGCCTCCGGGTCGTCGGTGAAGCCGGCCGCCCGGACCGCCCCGTCGGGGCCGGCCACGATGCTCAGCGGGCCGGCCGGGGTGGTCAGCACCGAACTGTCTACTGTCGTCATACCGCTCTCCAGAGTCTGATCACCGCGTACGACCGCCAGGGCCGCCAGCGGTCCGCGTACGCGGCGAGGGTCTTCGGGTCGTCGGGCAGGCCGAGCGCGGCCGCGCCGCGCCGGACGGCCAGGTCGGTGGGGAGCAGGACGTCCGGATCGCCGAGCGCGCGCATCGCGACGTACCCGGCGGTCCAGGGGCCGATGCCGGGGAGCGCGACCAGCCGGCGAACGATCTCGGCCCGGTCCCCGCCGGGTGCGAGCTCCAGGTCGCCCTCGGCCACCGCCCGGGCCAGGCCCCGGATCGTCTCGCGTCGAGTGGCCGGCATCCGGAACGCCGAGTCGTCCAACCCGGCGATCTCCGCCGCGCTGGGGAACCCGCGCAACCCCCGCTCCGGTCCGCCGTCGGCCCGGTGATCATGAGGTTGACGGGCGTTTCGGAGATCCACTCCGTCGTCAACCTCATGATCAACAAGGTCGGGTGAGGGGGAGGGGACGGTGGGGGCCAGGAGGCGGGTCAGCGTGGTGCGGGCGGAGGTCACCGAGACCTGCTGGCCGACGATCGCGCGTACCGCCATCTCGAAGCCGTCCACCGCGCGGGGCAGCCGGATGCCCGGCTCGGCCGCGACCGCGGCGGCGAACGCCGGATCCGCGCCGAGCGTGCCGTCCACGGCTCCCGGATCGGCGTCCAGGTCGAGCAGGCGGCGGCAGCGGGCCACCGCCGGGGCCAGGTCACGCATGTCGCTCAGCCGCAGCACCGCCGACACGTGACCGTCCGCCGGGGTCAACGCCGCCTCACCCGTGCCGTGCGGCAGCCGCAGCCCCCGGCGGTACGTGCCGTCCCGGACCTCCTCCACTCCGGGTAGCGCGCGCAGTGCGAGGAAGTCCAGCAACGCGGTGGCGTGCAGCGGCGGGCGGTAGGCGAGCCGGAGCGTGATCGTTCCCGCGCCGCCCGCGACCCGCCGCCCGCCGCGCGCCCGGCGCAGCTCGCTCGGCGGTACGCCGTAGACCTCCCGGACCGTGTCGTTGAACTGCCGTACGCTGCCGAACCCGGCCGCGAACGCGACCTCGGCCATGCCGAGCCCGGTCGTCTCGATCAGGATCCGGGCGGTCTGCGCCCGCTGGGCCCGCGCCAGCGCGAGCGGTCCCGCCCCGACCTCGGCGTGCAGCATCCGGTGCAGGTGCCGCTCGGTGTAGCCGAGCCGGGTGGCCAACCCGGGCACCCCCTCCCGGTCCACCACTCCGTCCGCGATCAGCCGCATGGCCCGGCCGACCACGTCGGCGCGTACGTCCCACTGCGGTGAGCCGGGGGCGGCGTCCGGCCGGCAGCGGCGGCAGGCTCGCAGCCCCGCCCCCTGTGCCGCCGCCGCGGACGGAAAGAAGCGGACGTTCTGCCGCTTCGGCGTGGTGGCCGGGCAGGACGGCCGGCAGTAGATCCCGGTCGACGTCACGCCGGTGTAGAACCAGCCGTCGAACCGCTGGTCACGGCTGTCGACCGCCCGGTAGCACCGCTCGAAGTCCAACTCCACGACACCGATGATGCCCCCGTCGACGGGGTGCCGGCTGGCGGGAATCGGACGTGGGCGTGCCACCGCCCGGCCGCGCCGCTCCCGGCCCCGTCGTCAACGCCTCCGGCCGCCCACCCGACTGAGCCGTGCCCCGTCGTCAGCGCCTCCGGTCGCCAACGCGGCCGCGCGCCGCACCGAGCAGCGCGGGGCGGAAGACGCCGTCCGGGTCGTACCGCCGCCACAGCTCCGCCACCCGCCGTCCGGTCTCGCCCGGGTAGATCCGGTCGAAGGCCGCCCGGTCCGGCCGGCTCTCGAAGTTGACGTACGCCCCGTCGGAGCGCGCGGCGATGCCCCGCCAGGCGGCGTCCAGCGCGGCGCCGCCCTGCGGCGGGAAGACCGAGCCGACGGCCAGGGTGTCCTGATGCCGGTGCGGGTAGGCGGTCGCCGTCGGGAGGACGTCGTTGACCGCACCGCCCACCGATCGCAGCTGCACCAGCGCCCGCTGCGGCCCGCCCGCCGCCCGCGTGATCGCCCGGGCGGCGGCGTCGTCCATGGTGAGCAGGCTGTTCGTGCTCAGGCTCGGCTGCTGTCCGACGTTCGCGTGCAGGTGACTGGTCGGGACCAGGGCGGGGTAGGGCACCAGGTCGGTGCGGTGGTCGAGCAGTCTGCCGATGGCGAGCAGCGGTTCGATGAGCGGGCGCGCCCGGCGCAGGCTCTCGGCGGCGACCACCGCGGTGATCTGCATGACCGTGGTACGCCCGTACGGGAGGAGCACGGCGGCGCTGCTCAGCTCCCGGGGCGCCTGCGCCAGGTACTCCGCCCACTGCCGCACCGGCGCGCCGTCCGGGGTGGCCTCGACGGCGAGCTGCGCCAGCCCGACGTTACGGATCTCCTCCGCCTCGATCTCGAACGCCACCACGACGCCGACCCCGGCCCCGGCGCCGCGAACGACCCAGAACAGTTCGGGCTCGTGCTCGGCGTCGGCGCGGATCAGCGTCCCGTCCGCGAGCACCACCTCCACCGCCCTGACCCGGTCGATCGTGAGCCCGAACCGGCGGACCAGCCAGCCGACGCCGCCGCCGGTGGCGAGCCCGCCCACCCCCACGTTGCCGTGGTCGCCCGAGCTGATCGCCAGGCCGTAGGGGGCCAGTGTCTTCGCCACCGTGGCCCAGCGCGCGCCCGCCTCGACCCGGACCAGCCGGGACCGTTCGTCGAGCACGTCGACCCGGTTCAGGCCGGAGAGGTCGATCACCAGGCCGCCGTCGTTGGACGAGGTGCCCGCGAGGCCGTGACCGCCGCTGCGTACGGCGACGGGCAGGCCGCGGTCCCGGGCGTACCGGACGGCGTCGACCACCTGCTGGGGCGTGCGCGGCAGCAGGACCCCGGCGGGGGAGTGCCGCGTCGTGTACGTCGAGCGCAGCGTCGCGTACCGGCCGTCGCCGGGGGTGACGAGCTTGCCCTTCAACGAGTCGGGAAGGGTGGTCATCGCTGCTCCCTGATCTCGCGTACCTGCTCCAGGACGCCCGGGACCACCTGCTCGGCGAAGACCCGCAGCTGTGCGAGTGGCGACGCGATCGGCCAGAAGACGAACGTGTCGAAGCCGAGGTCGACCGCCCACCGGGTCAACGTGTCGACCCAGAGCCGGACGTCGCCGACGAGGCCGGTGCCGCCCCCGCGCGGGCCGATCGCGCCGATGACGTTGTAGACCCGACGGATCCGCGCCGGGTCCCGGCCGGCGGCGCGCGCGGCATCGTCGATGATCTGCTGCCGGGCCGGCACCTCGGCCGGCGGTACGTAGATGTTGAGTGGGGAGATCCAGCCGTCGGCGTACCGGCCGGCGACGGTCAGCATGCGGGGCCGCTGGCCGCCCAGCCAGAGCGGCACGGGCTGGGGCGGCACGGGGCCGGCCTGGTACCCCTCGACGGTGTGCTGCTCGCCGAGGTGCCGGACGGTCTCCCCGGCCAGCGCCCGGCGCATGATCTGCAGCCCCTCGGCGGTGTACGTGATGGTCTCCGCGCCGCTGCGGCGGGGTCCACCCATGGCCGCCACGGCGTCCGAGCTGGGGCCGCTGCCGACGCCGAGGACGATCCGGCCACCGGTGAGCACGCTCAGCGACGCGCCCGCCTTGGCGAGCATGGTCGGTGGGCGCAGCTGCAGGTCGGCCACGTCGGTGAGGAACGAGATCCGGTCGGTCTCGGCCGCGAGGTGGCTGATCAGTGTCCAGGTGTCGAAGTGTCCGGGCTGGTAGGCGTGGTCCTGTACGGCCAGGTATGCGAGGCCGCTCGCGTCGGCCGCCCGGGCCAGTTGTCGTGTTTCGGGTAGTTTCTCGCCCGACGGATCGAGGCTCACGCCGAAGGTGATCGGCTGGTGGTAATCGGTCATGGGGCCAAGCGTGGGGCCGGGGCGCCGGAGTGGGCAAACCCGAGGTTAGCTACTAACATTTGGTAAGTGACAAGCGCCGAGATCGCCGCTCTGCGGCACTACCAACACATCGACGACACCGGCTGCCGGGTCTTCCAGGACTCGCTCGAGCTGGTCGGCCGGCGGTGGACCGGGGCGATCCTGCTCGCCGGCGTGCGGGGAGCGCGCCGGTTCGGTGAGTACCGGGCCGCCGTGATCGGCATCTCCGACCGGCTGCTCGCCCAGCGCCTCAAGGAACTCGAGTCCGACGGCTTGATCGAGCGAACGGTGATCCCGTCCTCCCCGGTCCAGATCCGCTACGCCCCCACCACCGACGGCCAGGAGCTGATGTCGCTGCTCCAGCCGCTTGTCGACTGGAGCCATCGACGCCGGCTCACACCGCGCGGCCGGGCGCGGGCGGGAGCGGGGGCGGCCGGTTGACCACCCGTTGTCCGGTCGGCGTCCCGTCCCGTCTGGGCGGTTACGCACCCGCCGTCGAAAGTGTCGGTAGTGGCGGGTACGGTCCGGCCACCAACTCAAGAAGGGGTGCGGCGATGGCGAGCGTGGCGGGTCCGGAAGCGACGCGGAGTGAGCTCCCTCCGTTGGACCGGGCCGTCCTGCAGGGCTTCTATCGCCGGATGCGGGCCGTCGCCCCCGCAGCCGTCGGCGCCATCGAGCGCGACCGTGCCGGTGAGCTCGGTGTGCCCTTCGTCGACACCGCCTGCGGCCGGCTGGCCCGGTCACTCGACGAGGACGGGCTGCGGGCGCTCGGCATGTGGGCGCACCACTGGTGCATGCGCTTCTACGACGACGACACCGGGCCCGGCCTGCGCCTCGTCCGGGAGATCGCCGGGCGGTCCCGCCTCGGCTGGACGGCCGACGAGGTGCGCTGGATGCTGCGCGAGTCACGGGTCGCCGGCCCGGCGGCCGAGGCCCGGTTCACCCTTCCGCTGGCGGCGGCCCGCGAGCTGGCGCCCGGGCAGCTGCCCGCCGCCGAGCTGACCCTCGCCGGGTGCCCCACCGGCGGGTCGACGGCGCTCGTGCCCCGCCAGCGACGCGCCTCCTGAGCGCCGGGGCGCGACGCCCGCCGGGCGAGGATGGCGGCCACTGGGGCAGGATGATCGGTGGCTGCCCTCGACGGAAGGACGATCGTGCCCGCCAGCGAACCGACCATCCTCGCCACCAGCATGGGTTTCTTCAGCCGTAAGCGCG
Organism: Micromonospora musae; assembly: GCF_003626635.1. GTDB lineage: Bacteria > Actinomycetota > Actinomycetes > Mycobacteriales > Micromonosporaceae > Micromonospora > Micromonospora musae. Next base: position 121,214 of record NZ_RAZT01000005.1, read on the forward strand.
GAACGTACGATCTGCGGCCCGGACCGATCTTCGAGCTCGGGGCCGAGCTGGCGCAGGCCGGCCCGGAACCGCGCATCTGCTACCTGGGGCAGGCGGTCGGCGACCAGCCCACCAGCTTCACCGCCCTGTACGGGGCGTTCGCGGGCACCCGGTTCCGCATGTCGCACCTGGCGCTCTTCCCGATGCCGAACGTCGACGACATCCGCGCCCACCTGCTCGCCCAGGACGTCATCTGGGTCGGCGGCGGCAGCGTGGCGAACCTCCTCGCGGTCTGGCGGGTGCACGGCCTCGACGAGATCCTGCACGAGTGCTGGCAGGCCGGGGTGGTCCTGGCCGGGGTGTCGGCCGGTTCGATCTGCTGGCACGTGGGCGGGGCCACCGACAGCTTCGGGCCGCAGCTGCGCGCGTTCACCGACGGGTTGGGCTGGCTGCCGTACGGCAACGGGGTGCACTACGACAGTGAGGAGCAGCGTCGGCCGCTGATGCACCGGCTGGTCGGCGACGGCACGCTGCCCACCTCCCACTGCACGGACGACGGCGTCGGCCTCGTTTACCGGGGCGACCAGCTCGTCGAGGCCGTCGCCGACCGGGAGGGCGTCTCGGCGTACGAGGTCAGCCGGGCCGAGGACGGCACGGTCCGGGAAACCGTCATCGCCCCGCGCCTGCTCGGCTGAGGCCACGGGTAAGCTGGCTCGTCGTGAGTCTCACCATCGGCATCGTCGGCCTGCCCAACGTCGGCAAGAGCACCCTGTTCAATGCGCTGACCAAGAACGACGTGCTCGCGGCGAACTACCCGTTCGCCACGATCGAGCCCAACGTCGGCGTTGTCGGGCTGCCGGACGAGCGGCTGCACAAGCTCGCCGAGATCTTCACCTCGCAGAAGGTGCTGCCCGCGCCGGTGTCGTTCGTCGACATCGCGGGCCTGGTCCGCGGTGCCTCGAAGGGGCAGGGCCGGGGCAACGCCTTCCTGGCGAACATCCGGGACGCCTCGGCCATCTGCCAGGTCGTCCGGGCCTTCTCCGACCCGAACGTGGTGCACGTCGACGGCAAGGTGTCCCCGTCCGACGACATCGAGACGATCAACACCGAGCTGATCCTCGCCGACATCCAGACGCTGGAGAAGGCGGTGCCGCGGCTGGAGAAGGAGGCCAAGCTCCGCAAGGACCGCGCCGCCGCCCTGACCGCCGCGAAGAAGGCCGTCGAGCTGCTGGACACGGGCGTCACCCTCTACGCGGGCGCCACTGACGCGGGCATCGAGCTGGAGCACCTGCGTGAGCTGCACCTGCTCACCACGAAGCCGTTCCTCTACGTCTTCAACGTCGACGAGGCCGAGCTCGGCAACGCGGAGTTCCTCGACGAACTGCGCGCGCTCGTCGCCCCGGCCGAGGCGATCTTCATGGACGCCAAGATCGAGTCGGAGCTGGTGGACCTGCCGGAGGACGAGGCCCGCGAGCTGCTGGAGTCGATCGGGCAGAACGAGCCGGGCCTGGACCAGCTGGTCCGGGTCGGATTCCGCACGCTCGGGCTCCAGACGTACCTCACGGCCGGCCCCAAGGAGGCGCGGGCCTGGACCGTCCCGATCGGCGCGACCGCGCCGGAGGCCGCCGGGGTCATCCACTCCGACTTCCAGCGCGGCTTCATCAAGGCCGAGGTGGTCTCCTACGGCGACCTCGTCGGGGCCGGGAGCATGTCCGCCGCCAAGGCGGCCGGCAAGGTCCGGATCGAGGGCAAGGAGTACGTCATGCAGGACGGCGACGTCGTCGAGTTCCGCTTCAACGTCTGAACTTCCAGGCCCTACCGCACGCCGTACGCCTGCCGGCTCCTAGCCACCCCTGACCCACGTCAGCATCTCCCGCCAGTGGGCCGGAGACGGTGTGTGGGCGGCGTCCTCACCGATGCGGACCTCGGCGTCGGGCATCCGGGCGGCGATCAGTGGCGCGTCGGCGACAGCTCTGCCGGGGTCGTGTCGACCAGCCCAGACGAGGACGCGGCAGGGCACGTCTCGGAGGTGGAATCCCCACGGACGAATGTCCGTCGCCAGCCAATCGCCGACCAGGCCGGCGGCTCCCTGGCGGGCGCCTTCGAGGTTGGACTCCCCACTCGGCTGCAGCCAGGTGTCCTGGCCGGTCGCAAGCAGTTCTCGGTGCTGTTTGAGGGGGTCTTCGGCGTACCAGGCGGCAGCCCGGGTCACGTAGGAGCGACCGAGTCCCGGGATGTTGCGAATCGTCCACGCTTGCAGCCGCTGTCGGCCGCGTACCGTCTGCAGCTCCCGGTACGGACCGGTGAATCCGGCGGCGACGACGCCGGTCAGACGTTGCGGGAACCGGGCACCACAGGCCACGGCGTACGGTGCGCCACCGGAGAACCCGACCACTCCGAACCGCTCGATTTCCAGCGAGGCCATCAGCGCACCGACCGCATCGGTGACGCCGAGAAGCGTTGGCCGCCGGAGAGGTGTGGACCGGCCGTATCCAGGCCGGTCCACGGTTATCAGGCGAACGTCCGCCAACGCGGCGTCGTCCGGGCGGCTGAGCCGAGAACCGGGCGTGCCGTGCAGGTACACCACGGGCACCCCGGCCGGATCGCCGTACTCCGCCCAGCCCAGGATCCGACTGTCCGGCAGTGCGAAATCCATGTCGCTCCTCGCCTCCAGCAGGAAACCGCCGGTCGCCTCCATCGGCACTCGGCCGAGTGTCACGCATCATGTGCCGCCAACCGTCGCGGATCAAGGGGAGTACGACAGCCGGCTGCCCGGAGCGCCGGCGCTGCCGTAACGGCGGTGCCCCGAGCGCCACCCAGGGCCGTCTGCGACGATCTGCCGATGCACGACACAAGGCAGCGCCGGCTGGCCGCCCAGGCCGCCTCCGACCGAATCCTCTCCGGCGCCCGGCCGGCGACCATGCGGGAGCACCTCGCCGAACTGGGTGCGGGCGCGGACCTGGACGGTCAGCCCGACTACTACGGCGACGGACCGGTGGCCGCGCTGGAGGAGCGGGTGGCGGAGCTTCTCGGCACCGAGGCCGCCGTCTTCTTCCCCACGGGAACGATGGCCCAGCAGGTCGCCCTGCGCTACGGCGCCGACCGCAGCGGGCATCGCACGGCGGCCCTCCACCCGCTCGGGCATCAGGAGGTACACGAGCGGCACGCCTACGCCCAGCTGAGCGGCTTGCGCAGCACCTGGCCGACGACCGCGCCCCGCAACCCCACCGCCGAGGAGATCAGCGCGCTCGTCGAGTCGGTGAGCACCGTGGTCATCGAGCTTCCGCTGCGTGACGCCGGCTTCGTGCTCCCCTCCTGGGACGAGCTCGTGGCCGTGTCCGCCGCGGCGCGTGCCGTCGGCGCGCGCGTGCACTTCGACGGCGCCCGGATCTGGGAGTCCACGCCCTACCTGGGGCACACCCTCGGCGAGATCGCGGGCCTCGCCGACAGCACCTACGTCTCGTTCTACAAGTCGCTCGGTGGCATCAGCGGCGGCGCGCTCGCCGGCAGCACCGAGCTCGCGGATTACGCCCGGGTCTGGCGGCACCGCTACGGCGGGCAGGTGTTCCAGCAGTGGCCTGCCGCCCTCAGCGCCCTCGCCGGCCTCGACCGGGTGCTGCCGCGCCTCCCCGAGTACGTGCGGCACGCCCGGACGGTCGCCGCGGCCCTCGCCGCGCTGCCCGGGGCGCGGGTGTATCCGGACCCACCGCACACGCACCAGTTCCGGCTCTGGCTGCCCCATCCGGCGCAGGCGCTCAACGAGGCGGCGCTGGCGCTCGCCGAGAAGGAGAAGGTGTGGTTCGTGGCCGGCTGGCAGGAGACCGAGGTGCCGGGCGTGTCGAGGACCGAGGTCACCGTCGCCGCGCCCGGCCTCGAGTGGAGCGCCGAGGAAATCGTCGAGGTCGGTGAACGGTTCCTGCACGTCGCCGGCGCGCTGCGGGACTGACCGGTCCGCCGGTGGCCGTCAGGCCGGCTGCCAGCGGAGCCACTGCTCGTCGTGCTGGAAGCCGACCCGCTGGTAGAAGCGCACCGCGCGCTCGCTGGAGTGGACCGTCACGTGCTCCAGGTCCAGCTTGCCGGCCTCTTCGAGCACGGCACCGAGCAGCTCGCCGCCGATCCCGCTGTCGCGCAGCTCGGGCACCACGTACACCGACTGGACGTCGCCGCTGCGCCGGGCCCGGTCGGCGGGCGTGGGCACCCGGTCGGCGACCATCAGCCACGCCATTCCGACCACCGAGCCGTCGACCTCGGCGAGGAAGGGGAGATGGCTCGACAGGTGGTCGGCGGCCCAGGCGGCGAACGACCGCAGGAACGCGTCGCGGTCGGTGCCGGTGTAGCCGCTCTCCTCGGTGACGCGGCGCCACCGGAGCCCGCCCAACGTCTCCGCGTCCGCCACCGTCGCGGCCCGTACGGTCACCTGCATCTGCCACCCCTGTGCGCTCGCGCGGACCAGCCCGGTGCGGCGGCGGCCGCCCCGACAGTGGATCTTAAGGGCTGCGGCGGAAGCGTCAGTTCTCGCCGAAGACCGCGAGCGCGACCTGGTAGCAGTCGAAGGCGCGGGCCGCCCCGGCGTACGCGGCGAGGTGGATGAAGAGTTCGACGATCTCCTCCTTGCTTACGCCGGAGTGCAGGGCGATCCGCAGCTGCCCGCGCAGCGGCTCGTGCGTGCCGAGCGTGGCGGCGATGGCGACGGAGACCAGCGCCCGGCTCCGGGTGTCCAACCCAGGGCGCGGCCACGACTCGCCGAAGGTCTGCATCGTGGCGAGGCGACGGAAGTCTTGACCGACCTCCGGCTCACCGGGGGCGAGCGGGAGCGTGAGCGGCGCCCCCAGAAGCCGTTCGGCGGTGTCGAGCGCCTGCTGGTAGCTCTCCGATTGGTCGGCCATCATCGCCTCTCCCGAAACCCGTACGTGCCGTCCGGTCGCCGTGTGACCGGACGCGCTCTCGCTGCCGCCCGTACCCGACCGGCGGGGCGGTCGTCTCCTCTTCCCGCTCCGCCGCCGGCTATGCCCGTGCGAGCTGCCGTCTTCGTGGCCGCTGATCGCCCGCACGGGGTCAGAGCGGCGTCGCTGAGCCGCTCGCGCGGGCGACGACGACGAGCTCCCCGTCGCCCGCCCCGACCGGCTCGCGCCGCCAGCCACCGAAGACGTGCTCGACGGAGAATCCGGCCGTCAGCAGCGAGTCGCGCAGTTCCCGTTCGCTGCGGAACCGCAGCGTGGCGGCGCTGGACAGCTCCTCCCGGCCGGGAAACACGTAGTGGTGCACGATGCCGACGGTGCCCTCCGAGATCGCCGTCATCTCGGTCCAGGCCCGCACCTCCCGGCCGTCCGGCAGGGTGACCCGGCGTCGCGAGTCGACCGGGTTCCACCGCTCCCAACGCCGGTCGGCCGGGTCACGGGAGTCGAAGAGCAGCCGGCCGCCGGGCACCAACGCCCGGCGCAGGTCACCGAGGGTGGCCGCCCACTGGGCGCGGGTCGCGAAGAACTGAGCCACATGGCTGGTCATCACGGCCACGTCGTACGTCCCGGTCGGGAGCGCGGCCGAGGTGCCCTCGACCCAGGTGACCCGGTCGGCACCGGGCTTACGGCGGGCGGCCGCGAGGGAGGCGTGCGCCGGGTCGACGCCGGTGACCCGGTGACCGGCCGCCGCCAACGCGACGGTCAGCCGCCCGGTGCCGCAGCCGAGGTCGAGCACCCGCGCCCCGGGCGTCTCGCCGACCGAGGCGAGGAAGAAGTCGTCGTCGGGGCCCCACGTGCATTCGGCGTCGTACACCTGCACCAGCCGCGGGTCCTCGAACTCCCGGTGCCTCACCGGTCCGACCTCCGGCCCGCCACGCCGCCGCCTCTCGCTCGTCTCCGCACGCCGCACCGTCGCGGTCAGGAGATGTAGTGCAGGATCACGTTGTGCACGTGGTGGCTCTTCTGCGCACCACGGAACTCCACCTCGTAGGTGTGTGTACCGACGTGGATCGCGATCGCACCCGTGGAGAAGAACGAGCCGCCCCACGACTTGTTGCTGACCACGCTCACGCTGGTGATCTTCGAGTACGGAATGCTGGTGATCGCGTACCGCTTGCCGATGAACGAGCGGTCCTGGATGATCACGCGCCGATCGGTGAGGCCGATGAAGCCGGTGCCGGTGCCGACGGCGTCGTAGACGGCGATTATCTGCTCCCCGTCGAGGAGCCCGCTCTGGATCTGCTGCAACTGCTCCTTGCGGTCGTACGTCGCGTTCGCCATGCGGGTCACGGTAGGCAGCGGGTGCCAGCCGTCGGGACGGCGCGGGTCAGCGCTCGACCGAGTCGGCCGCGGCCCGGACGAACTCACGGACCCGCGCCGTGGTGTTCGACTCCACCCAGACCGGGCCGCGCCGGATCGGCGGGGCGTCATGGATCGGCACGTAGGCGACGTCGGGGCGGGGGTAGTACCGGCGGGTGTGCTCGCCGACCGGCAGCACACCCCGCCCGAGCGCCACCAGCGACAACATCTCCGAGAACGTGTTGCCCGCCGGCCCCTTCGGCACCGGACGGCCCGACGGGGTGTGATCCGGGGTCCGGTCCCGCTTGAACCCGTCGGAGGTCGCCGCGGGGTACTGCACGACCGGGTGGTCGGCCAGCACCTCGAGCGAGACCGACTCCCTGGTGGCCAGCGGATGCCCGGCCGGTACGGCCAGTACCCGGTCCTCGGTGAGCAGCACCGGGCCGGTCGCCATCCCGTCGAAAGGGTACGCGGCGACGAGCACGTCGACCGACCCGTCGAGCAGGCTGGGCCGGGAGTTGAAGAGCTGCACCTCGCGTACCTCGACCGCACAGTCGGGATGCCGCTCGCTGAAGACGGCGACGGCCTTGAGCAGCACCGGGGCCGTCCACTCGCCGAGGAACGCGACCCGCAGCGTTCCGGTGACCCCGCGCCCGGCGTCGACGGCCCGGGCGAGCGCGTCCTCGATCCCGGCGACCAGCGGCCGGAGGTCGTCGGCGAGCTGCCGCCCGATCGGGGTGAGCCGGACGACGCGGCTGGTCCGCGCGAAGAGCGGAGCGCCGACCCGACGCTCCAGACGCTTGATCACATGGCTGACCCGGCCGGTCGTCAGCCGCAGCCGTTCGGCGGTACGCCCGAAGTGCAGCTCGTCGGCGAGGGTCAGGAACGTCTCGACCTCGTACCGCTCCAGCATCGCGCCGTCCCATCGTTGCGTCAGGGGCAACGATCGTAGCCCGAACGCGTCTTGGTGGCCGCCGACGATCGGCGGAGGCTGGAGTCGTTCCCGAGCGAGAGGCACGCCATGAGCAGCACCACCATCGACCAGTACCTGACCGATCTGCGACCGCCCCTGCGGGAGGTCGGTGAGAAGCTCCGTGCCGTCATCGACGCGGCCCTGCCCGACGCCACCGCTGGGATGTGGCACGGCCATCCGGTCTGGGGCCTCGGCGACAAGCCGGGTCAGCGACCGGTCGGCCTGGTCAAGGCGTACGGCACGTACGTCACCTTCGGGTTGTGGCGCGGGCAGGAGGTCGACGACCCGTCCGGGCGATTGGCCCCGGGGGCTCGCCGGATGGCCTCGGTCAGGCTGCGCACGGTCGCCGACGTCGACCCGACCCTCTTCACCGGCTGGCTGGGCCGGGCGCGGGAGCTGGAGCGGTGAGCGGCGTGCGGGTCACCGGGTTCGACCACCTCGTGCTCAACGTGGCCGACGTCGAGCGTTCGCTGGAGTTCTACTGCGGCCGGCTCGGCCTCGCACCGGTTCGGGTCGACGAGTGGCGTGCGGGGCGGGTCCCGTTCCCCTCGGTACGGGTCAGCTCGGACACCATCATCGACCTGGTCAGGGGCGACCGGGGGGAGTCGAACGTCGACCACTTCTGCCTGGTGGTCGCCCCACTGGACTGGGCCGCTGTGATCGACTCCGGGGCGTTCACGGTGTTGGAGGGGCCGGTCGGGAGGTTCGGGGCGCGGGGCTCCGCGACTTCGATCTACGTTCGCGACCCGGACGGCAACTCCGTCGAACTGCGCTGGTATCCGGCGGACCGGCACGGCTGACCGCCTTCCCTGACGAAGCCCCGCCGGCGGCCGGATGCACGGCTCCGGCGGGGCGCCGTTCCGAGCTGCCGCCCGATCTCTCGGTTCGGCCGCTCCTCGTTCGCGCGACGGCCCGCCGGTCAGGCTTCGGTGACCGCCCGGTACGCGTCCTCGATCCGGGCGGCGAGCAGCACCTCGCCCTCGCTGAGCGGAGTGTTGTCGTGCCCGACCCGGATCAGGGTGTGGTCCACTCGGCGGCTGATCTCCGGACGCAGGTGCAGCGCGTCCGCGACCACCTTCACCCGCTCCGTCAGCGCGGCGTGCTGGCTGTCGTCGATCACGAGGGTGCGTCGGATCTGCTCACCGTCGCGGGTCCATCCGGGGAGCAGTGTGAGCGCATCGGAGAGGTAGTCCTGCTTCGCTCGGCCGTTGAACAGCGCGCGCATCACCGCACCTCCCAGGCGCCGTTGCCGGCTTGTGGCCAAATCGTCGCCGTCCCGTGTCTTGTCGGTGGCTTCCAGTCTTTCGCCCCGCGCTTCGTGTGTCCACGCCCACACTTCCGGGTCTTGCTGACCTAGCGGCCGGATCCGGTATCCAAACCGCCGATTGATCTGGCACGCTGGACGGCCGTGCAGACCGAACGGGCGAGTGGTGGCGGGCAGGCCGCACGGCGGGACCTCAAGGTGGTCGTCGGCGCGGCGATAATCCGGGACGGACGGGTGCTCGCGTGCGCCCGCTCCGCGCCGCCGGAGGTGGCCGGCATGTGGGAGTTCCCGGGCGGCAAGGTCGAGCCGGGGGAGTCCGAGCCCGAGGCGCTGGTCCGGGAGTGCGTCGAGGAGCTGGCCGTGGACGTGGAGATCGGCGAGCGGGTCGGCCGCGACGTGCGGATGGCCCACGGCCGCTCCGTGCTCAAGGTGTACGCGGCCCAGCTGCTCGGCGACGCCCAGCCCCAGCCGCTGGAGCACTCGGCGCTGCGCTGGCTCTCCGCCGGGGAGCTGGACTCCGTGACGTGGCTGCCCGCCGATGCCCCCATCGTGGCCGCGCTCCGTCCCCTGCTGGCCGCGGACTGACCGGCCGCCAGCCGGATACCGGCGAGGCGCTCCGCGAGCGGCCACCACGGGCCGCCGAGGTTCAGGTCGCGCGCTCGGCGAGGGGACGACGCCGTTCCGGTGCTCCAGGTCGGGGAACCGGGCATCCGGGCACGATAAGGACGGGGGCCGGCGGCAAGTGCCGCGGCCCCCGTCATCGTCGTCGACGTGCTCAGTGCTTGTCCTGCTCCGGGTGGGCGAAGTTCAGGTGCTCCGGAGGGAGCGGGAACGTCACGTCGTCGCCGAACGGCGACGGCGCGGCCGCCCGGTCGAAGGTGAGCTCCGTGAGCGGCAACTTGCCCCGCTCGTCCACCGCCGGCGCGGTCGGGTGGGGAACCTCGCGGTGCCAGTTCACCCCGCTCTGCGCCTGGGCCTCGGCCTGCGGGTCGTGCGAGCCGCCGGCGTGCGAGTGCAATGAGCCCCCGACCGGGCCGGGCGTCGCCGGGCCGGCCGCGCGGGCGCTGGTCACGCTGGTCTGGGGCGTCTCACCCCGACGGAAGATCTTGCTACCAAGCCACACAAGGGGATCGTACCTGCGGTCGACGGCCCGTTCCTTCATGGGGATGATCCCGTTGTCGGTGATCTTGATGTGCTCGGGGCAGACCTCGGTGCAGCACTTGGTGATGTTGCAGTAGCCCAGGCCCATCTCCGCCTGCGCGTACTCCTTACGGTCGGTTCGGGTGTCGAGCGGGTGCATGTCCAGCTCGGCGGCGCGGATGAAGAACCGCGGCCCGGAGAAGGCCGGCTTGTTCTCCTCGTGGTCGCGGATCACGTGGCAGACGTTCTGGCAGAGGAAGCACTCGATGCACTTGCGGAACTCCTGCGAGCGCTCCACGTCGACCTGCTGCATCCGGTAGTCGCCGGGCGGCACGTCGGCCGGGGGTGCGAAGGCCGGGGTCTCCCGGGCCTTCTCGTAGTTGAACGACACGTCGGTGACCAGGTCCCGGATGACCGGGAACGTGCGCAGCGGGGCGACGGTGACGGTCTCGTTCTCCTCGAAGGTGGACATCCGCGTCATGCAGCCCAGACGAGGCTTGCCGTTGATCTCCATCGAGCAGGAGCCGCACTTGCCCGCCTTGCAGTTCCACCGGCAGGCCAGGTCCGGTGCGTCGGTGGCCTGGAGGCGATGGATCACGTCGAGGACGACCTCGCCCTCGTTCACCTCGACCATGTAGTCCTGCAGGTCGCCGCCGTCCTCGTCGCCCCGCCAGATGCGGAATTGGCGCTTGGTTCCCATCAGTTGCCCGCCTCCTCAGCGAGGGCGTCGAACTCCGTGAGTTCCTCGTCCGTCAGGTACTTGGCCAGCTCGGCGCGGTCGAACAGCCTGATCAGCTCGGGGCGCATCTTCGGCAGCGGCTTGCGGGCCAGGTTCACCGAGTCGCCCTCCAGCGAGCAGACCAGATTCACCCGGCGCCACTGCGGGTCCATGGCCGGGTGGTCCTCCCGGGTGTGCCCGCCGCGCGACTCCCGCCGCTCCAGCGCCGCCTTGGCGGTGCACTCCGAGACCACCAGCATGTTGCGCAGGTCCAGCGCGAGATGCCAGCCCGGGTTGTAGCGCCGCCCACCGGCCGCGCTCACCTTCGCCACCCGCTCCCGCAGCTCGGCGAGGCGGACCAACGCGTCTGCCAGCTCACCCTCGCGCCGGATGATGCCGACCAGATCCCCCATGACCGCCTGGAGATCCTGCTGGAGGGTGTACGGGCTCTCTCCCGTGTCGCGCTGCAACGGCGCCAGCGCCGTCTCCACCGCGGCCTCGACCGCCGGCAGCGCCACCTTCGGCCGCTCGGGCAGGCTGTCCGCGTACGAGGCGGCGTGGCCGCCCGCCCGCTTGCCGAAGACGAGCAGGTCGGAGAGGGAGTTCCCGCCGAGCCGGTTGGAGCCGTGCATGCCGCCGGAGACCTCACCGGCGGCGAAGAGGCCGCGTACGTGGCCCACCGCCGCCCCGCTGTCCGGCTCGACCTCGACGCCGCCCATCACGTAGTGGCAGGTCGGGCCGACCTCCATCGGCTCCTTGGTGATGTCGACGTCGGCCAGCTCCTTGAACTGGTGGTACATCGACGGCAGCCGTCGGCGGATCTCGTCGGCCGACTTGCGGCTGGCGATGTCGAGGTAGACGCCGCCGGCAGGCGTGCCCCGGCCGGCCTTGACCTCGCTGTTGATGGCCCGGGCCACCTCGTCACGCGGGAGCAGCTCCGGCGGGCGCCGGTTGTTGTCCGGGTCGGTGTACCAGCGGTCCGCCTCCTCCTCGGTCTCCGCGTACTGCTTGCGGAAGACGTCGGGCACGTAGTCGAACATGAACCGCTTGCCCTCGGAGTTTCGCAGCACGCCGCCGTCGCCGCGCACCGACTCGGTGACGAGGATGCCCTTCACCGACGGTGGCCAGACCATTCCGGTCGGGTGGAACTGGAGGAACTCCATGTTGATCAGGTTCGCCCCGGCGCGCAGCGCGAGCGCGTGACCGTCCCCGGTGTACTCCCACGAGTTCGAGGTGACCTTGTAGGAGCGGCCGACCCCGCCGGTCGCCAGCACCACGGCGGGCGCCTCGAAGAGGATGAACTCGCCGGACTCCCGGTAGTAGCCGAACGCCCCGGCCACCCGGTCACCGTCGAGCAGCAGCTCGGTGACGGTGGTCTCGGAGAAGACCCGGATCCGGGCGTCGTACGAGCCGAACTCGCGCTTGTCCTCCTGCTGAAGCGAGACGATCTTCTGCTGGAGGGTGCGGATCAGCTCCAGGCCGGTACGGTCGCCGACGTGCGCCAGTCGCGGGTACTCGTGGCCGCCGAAGTTGCGCTGGGAGATCTTGCCGTTCTTGGTGCGGTCGAAGAGCGCACCGTAGGTCTCCAGCTCCCAGATCCGCTGCGGCGACTCCTTCGCGTGCAGCTCGGCCATCCGGAAGTTGTTCAGGAACTTCCCGCCGCGCATGGTGTCGCGGTAGTGCACCTGCCAGTTGTCGCGCGGGTTCACGTTCCCCATCGCGGCCGCGGCGCCGCCCTCGGCCATCACGGTGTGCGCCTTGCCGAAGAGCGACTTCGAGATGATCGCCGTCTTCTTGCCGGCCAGCCGGGCCTCGATCGCCGCGCGCAGGCCGGCGCCGCCGGCACCGATCACGACGACGTCGTAGTGGTGTCGTTCGATGCGAGTGGTAGTCGTCATGTCCAGGCCCTCTAGTTGATGAACCGCAGGTCGGGGATCCAGTCGGCCGCGACCGCCATGACGTAGAAGTCGGTCAGCGCCAGGGTGCCGAGCGTGATCCAGGCGAGCTGCATGTGCCGGACGTTGAGCCAGGACACGCCGGTCCAGGCCCGGTAGCGCAGCGGGTGCTTGGAGAAGTGCTTGAGCCGTCCGCCGATGATGTGCCGGCAGGAGTGGCAGGAGATGGTGTACGCCCAGAGCATCACCACGTTGGCGATCAGGATCAGGTTGCCCAGCCCGAAGCCGAAGCCCTGCGGCGAGTGGAAGGCGAGGACCGCGTCCCAGCTGTTGATCAGCGAGATGATCACGGCGGCGTAGAAGAAGTAGCGGTGCAGGTTCTGCCCGAGCAGCGGGAAGCGGGTCTCACCGCTGTAGGTCTGGTGCCCGTCCGGTACCGCGCAGGCCGGCGGCGAGAGCCAGAACGACCGGTAGTACGCCTTGCGGTAGTAGTAGCAGGTCAGCCGGAACAGCAGCAGGAAGGGCAGGGTGAACGCGGCCTCCGGGATGATCCACCAGTCGGGGAGGATCGTTCCGAAGTGCGCCGACCCCTCGACGCACCGGTCCGTGATGCACGGTGAGTAGAACGGGGTCAGGTAGTGGAACTCCTCGACCCAGTACCACTTGTGCATGTAGACCCGGACCGTCGCGTACGCGACCCAGGCGGTGAGTCCGACGACGGTGATCAGTGGGGCGAACCACCAGCGGTCGGTGCGCAACGTCTTCGCCGCGATGGCGGCGCGCGCCCGCGCTCCCCGCGGCCTCGTTGCCGTTGATGTCATTCGAGTCGTCTCCTCGACGGGCCCGCACCCGCGCGGGCGGAACTTCCTCCGGTCGGCACGCGGACCGGCGAAACCGCACCCGCTTGCCACGTCATGCGCACACCAACGACCACGCCGGCACACCGGCGCAGCTAAGTGACACACGTTACGCCGATCTTCGCTTGCCGTCCGTCCAAGGCGACGTCCCGTGTGTCCGACCGGCTCGAGAGCCCCCGGCACGATGATCGATGTGACGATGTTAAGAAGGTCTCTGTCCCGTCCCGACGCCGGGGTGGCCGAGCAGCGCCGAAGCGCCGACCGGAGGCGTCCGCCGGTCAGCCGGAGGCGCCGCCGGTGAAGTTCCACGCGGCGAGCCGCAGCGGTGGGGCCGTCCACCAGACACCGTCCAGCCGGTCCGGTTGCCGGACCGGCTCGCGGCCGACGCCGAGCACCCGACCGGGCCCCAAAGCCCGCGGGTACGACTCGGTGAACCGGAAGTCGCGTACGGCCGAGGTGACCTGTCCGTCCTCGACCAGCCAGACCCCGTTGCGGGTCAACCCGGTCACCACCAGGCTCTTCGGGTCGAGCACCCGGGTGTACCACAGGTCGCTGACCAGCAACCCCCGCTCGACCTGCGCCACCAGGGCCGCGGTGTCCCGGTCGGCGACCGCGCCGACGGTCGGCAGACCGGCCGCGCCGTCCGCGTCACCGTCCGTCCCGTCGCGCCCGAGCAGCCGCAGGTTACGGGGGATCGGGCCGAAGCTCGCGCCACCGGCGATGCCGTGCCCCGTGGAGTGCGTACCCGCGTCCGCGGCGGTCCGCCGATCGTGTACGACCGCGCGGGTGGTGCCGGCCTCGACGAGCGTCAACCGGCGGCGGGGCGTCCCCTCCACATCGAACGGCAGGTCGACCGCGCTGAGCGGATCGTCGACCACGGTGACGGCCGGATCGAACTGCGCCACGCCCGGTTCGGCGAACGACTGCCGCTCGGCGTGGCGCTTGCCGTTGAAGCCGTACCAGGAGAGGTTCTGGAGCAGGTCCGCCACCGCGGCCGGCTCGAACACCACCTCGTACCGCCCCGGGGTCAGCTCGACCGGGTCCACCGCCGCCCGGGCCTTGGTCGCCGCCCGCGCGCCCAGCACGGCGCCGTCGAGGTCGGCCAGCCGGTCCGCGCAGAGTCGGGCGACCCCGTCCGCGCCGCCGGCTCGGGCGATGCCGTCCATGGCCGCCTCGACGGCGTGCCCGTACGCCGAATGTCCCGCGCTGTTCGCGAACCCCGACGACCGGTGGGTGGTACGGCAGTAGCCGGCCGTCTCCAGTCCACCGGCCGCGTCGACGAAGGCGCGGACCCGCTCGGCCCGCTGGTCCGGGTCGGCGTACGCGGTGGCCTCGTCGGCCGGGCCGGACGACGGCGTCGGCGTGGCCGGGGTGAGCCCCGGCCAGGCCGGATCGGGCGGACCGAGCCGCGCTGCGGCGAGAGTCCGCTCGACCAGCGTACGCAGCCCCTCCGGGCTCACCGAGCTGCCGTTCGCCGCGGCGGTACGCCCGTCGACGTGCACCCGCAGCCGGACGCCCACGCCCGACTCGGCGACGTTCTGGTGGATGAAGGAGTTGGCGAACCGGGTCAACGCCAGATCCGCCCGGGTGACCACCGCCTCGGCCTCCGCGTCCGGGCCGCCGATGCGGCGGACCAGGTCGATCACCTGACCGGCGAGCTCCAACTCACTCCTCGCGCTCACGCGGACACTCCCACGCGGACGTTGCGGAACCGGGCCGGCGCGGCCGGGTGGCCGGTGTGCCCGGTCTGGCCGGGCTGGCCCTTCCCGCAGTTCGGCGTCCCCCAGGCGGTGGTCTCCGAGGAGAGCATGTCCATCGACCGCCAGAAGAGCGGGCCGATGCCGGTGTAGGTCGGGTTGCGCAGCATCCGCCCGCGCCGGCCCCGCTTCACCTCCCAGCCGATCTCGCAGCCGAACTGGAAGTTGAGCCGTTTGTCGTCGATCGACCAGGAGCGGTTCAAATCCATCAGCACCCCGTCGTCGGTCTCCGAGATGATCTCCTCAAGGGTGTGCGGGCCGGGTTCGAGACCCACGTTCGTCATCCGCACCATCGGCAGCCGGGCCCAGCCGTCGGACCGTACGCTCCCGCCGTAGTCCAGGCCCGCGACGGCGGCCGAGTCCCGGCCGGCGAGCACGCCCACCCAACGGCCCTCGCGGACCGCGTCCCGCTTCACCGCGGGGGAGCCCTCGTCGTCGAAGCCGAAGCTGCCGAGCGCCCCCGGGATGGTCGGGTCGATGGTGATGTTCATCAGCTCGGAGCCGTAGCGCAGCGAGCCGAGCTGAGCCAGGTCCAGCCAGGACGTGCCGGCGAAGGCGGCCTCCCAGCCGAGGATCCGGTCCAGCTCGATGGCGTGCCCCACCGACTCGTGGATCTGCAACGCCAGCTGTTCGCCACCGAGGATCAGGTCGGTCTCGCCGGCCGGGCACGCGGGCGCGGTGAGCAGCGCCCGGGACTCGTCGGCGATCCGGGCGGCGTGCGCGGCCAGGTCCAGCGACTCCACGAGCTCCCAGCCGGTGGTGCCGTACTGGCCCCGGTAGCTGGGGTAGGAGCGGCGCTGCGTCTCGCCGTCGCCGATCGAGGTGGCGGAGATCCCGCCGCCGCACTCGCGGATGCGCTGGTCGATCCGGTGCCCCTCGCTGGAGACGAACCACTTGGCCGTGTCCCAGATCTGGTAGAGGCCCTCGGCCAGGTCGGCGCCGTGCTCCCGCATGGTCGTGGTCGCCCGGACCAGTAGGTCGCCCTTGTCGGAGAGCGGCACGCCGAGCGGGTCGATGCGGCACTCCGAGGCCCAGGTCGCGGTGACCGCCTCGGCGGGCGTCAGGTCGACGGGCGGGCCGGGCACCCGCGCGCTCGCGGCGGCGATCCGCGCGGCGCGCCGACCGGCGTCGCGGGCGGCCGCGTCGGAGAGCTCGGGTACGGCGTAGAAGCCCCAGCTCGACCCGACCAGCGCGCGTACGCCCAGGCCCGTGCTCTCGTGCTGGGTCAGCTCCTCGATCTCGCCGTTGCGCGCCGCCATCGACTCGTAGCTCCGGTGCATCACGCGCGCGTCGGCGTACCGGGCGCCGGCGTCCACAGCGGCCTGTACGGCGGCGGTCGCCGCGTCGAACTCGTTCATGCGACCGACCCTAGGCCAGCGGCCCGACCTGCGTCAGGGCAGCAGCTCTTCGGGCCGGATCGTGGCCCGGACCGGCTCGGTCAGCTCCAGGGCCTCGGCGCGCTTGGCCGCCGAGTGTTCGACGTAGTGGCGGCCGCGGCGTCGATAGAGACGGAGTGTCTCGGCCGCCTGATCCACCAGCAGGTACCAGTCGATGCCGGCGGCCGCGTAGTAGTGCATCTTGAGCACCTTGTCGGTCGAGGCGTTACCGGGAGAGACGATCTCGCAGATCAGGCGGACGCTCGTCGCCTCGACGTACGGCTCGTCGAGGTTCACCGGTGAAGTGATCACGAGGTCGGGAATCGGGATGCGGCCCGGCCGTAGTCGGACGTTCACCGCTTCGAGCAGTTCGAGCCCCACGGCTTCAGCCGCTGCTTCGAAGATGTTTCCGAGCTTGCGGGAGATGCGTTGGTGTCGTGGGGTTGGTGCTGGGGTCACGTGAAGGCTCCCGTCGAAGAGTTCGACGCGCTGGGACGTCTCGCCGAGGGAGAGGTACTCCTCTTCGGTCCACGGGCCTTCGTGGTCGAACACCGCCACGGTCATGGTCACCTCCACCTCGTGTCGGCGGGAATGCTTGCCTGACTGCCGCTGTCATCGTCGCACCAGAGGTGCGGTGACGTGGCGAAGCCGGCGAGTGGACTTCGTGAATGTGCTGGTGAGGGCTGTTCATGGACGTTGCCGAGTCGTTACGCTGACGGCCGCTGACAGCCCGCGACTTTGTAGCTTATTTTCACCCTCAGGGATTTCCTGTAAGTTCTCTTCGTCACTGGGGGAGGCGGTCGTGGGCAGGTCGGAGTCGGTGCCGTCCGGGCAGACGGGCGATCGTCCCAGCGTGCCGGAGCAGCGCTCCGGCGACGCGCCGTACCTGCGGGTGAACGACCTGCGGGTGCGTTTCAACACCGAGGACGGTGTGGTCCGGGCGGTGGATGGAGTCTCGTTCACGGTGGAGCGTGGCCGCACGCTCGGCATCGTCGGTGAGTCCGGATCGGGCAAGAGCGTCACCTCACTCGCCATCCTCGGCCTGCACAACGCCAAGCGCGCCAGCATCGGCGGCGAGATCTTCGTCGGCGGTCGGCAGTTGGTCGGCCTGCCGGAGGAGGAGGTACGCCGGCTGCGTGGCCGCGACATGGCGATGATCTTCCAGGATCCGCTTTCGGCGCTGCACCCGTACTTCACGGTCGGGCGGCAGATCGCCGAGGCGTACCGGGTGCACCACCCGCGCGCGGGCAAGCGGGAGGCCCGGCAGCGGGCGGTCGACATGCTCGGCCGGGTCGGCATTCCGCAACCGGCGCGCCGCTTCGACCAGTACCCGCACGAGTTCTCCGGCGGCATGCGCCAGCGGGCGATGATCGCGATGGCGCTGGTCAACGACCCGGACCTGCTCATCGCCGACGAGCCGACCACCGCCCTCGACGTCACCGTGCAGGCGCAGATCCTGGACCTGCTCGCCGACCTCCAGGCCGAGTTCCACTCCGCGATCATCCTGATCACGCACGACCTCGGCGTGGTCAGCCAGGTCGCCGACGACGTACTCGTCATGTACGGGGGCCGGGCCGTCGAACGCGGCAGCGTCGAGCAGGTGCTCCGCCGGCCGCAGCACCCGTACACCTGGGGGTTGCTCTCCAGCGTGCCCTCCCTGCACGGCGACGCGGACGCGGAGCTGGTGCCGATCCGGGGCAACCCGCCGAGCCTGATCAACCTCCCCTCGGGCTGCTCCTTCCACCCGCGCTGCCGGTACGCCGACCGCAACGGGGACCGGTCCCGCAGCGAGGTGCCCGAGCTGCGCCCGGCCGGGGAGGAGGGCCACCTGGTCTCCTGCCACCTGGCCGCCGAGGAGCGGACGCGGCTCTACCGCGAGGAGATCGCACATGTGGGGGTCGCTCGGTGAGCGCGAGGAACGCAGCGCAGCGGAGTACCGCAGTCGCGAACGAAGGCGGGTGTCGGTGAGCGCGAGGAACGCAGCGCAGCGGAGTACCGCAGTCGCGAACGAAGGCAGGCTCCGATGAGTGAGGTGGGCACGCCGTCGGCGGAGGCCGAGCCGCTGCTACGGGTACGTGGGCTGGCCAAGCACTTCCCGGTACGCACCGGCCTGCGCAGCCGCGGCGTGGTGCGGGCGGTCGACGGGCTGGACTTCGACGTGCGGCCCGGTGAGACGGTCGGCCTGGTCGGTGAGTCCGGCTGCGGCAAGACCACCACCGGTCGGATGCTGGTGCGACTGCTGGAGCCGAGCGCCGGCACGATCGAGTTCGACGGCCGGGACATCACCCACGCCGGCCGGCGTGAGCTGCGCCCGCTGCGCCAGGACCTGCAGATCATCTTCCAGGACCCGTACGCCTCGCTGAATCCCCGGCACACGGTGGGCCGGATCATCGCCATGCCGTTGCAGGTCAACGGCGTCGAGCCGGCGGGTGGCGTCAAGGCGCGCGTGCAGGAGCTGCTGGAGGTCGTCGGGCTGAACCCGGAGCACTACAACCGGTACCCGCACGAGTTCTCCGGCGGGCAGCGGCAGCGGATCGGCATCGCCCGGGCGTTGGCGCTGCGGCCGAAGCTCATCGTCGCCGACGAGCCGGTCTCCGCCCTGGACGTGTCGATCCAGGCGCAGGTGGTCAACCTGCTTCGCGAGCTGCAGCGGGACCTGGGGTTGGCGTTCGTCTTCATCGCGCACGACCTGGCCGTGGTCCGCCACTTCTGCCAGCGGGTCGCCGTGATGTACCTCGGCAAGATCGTGGAGATCGGCGACCGGGCCGACATCTACGAGCGGCCGCAGCATCCGTACACCCGGGCGCTGCTCTCGGCGATCCCGGACGTCACCAAGCTCGGCCCGGCGGGCCGGATCCGGCTCACCGGTGACGTGCCGACCCCGCTCGACCCGCCGTCGGGTTGCCGGTTCCGCACCCGGTGCTGGAAGGCGCGGGAGATCTGCGCGACCGAGGAGCCGGCGCTGGTGTCGCGGGACGGCGGCGGGCAGGCCACCGCCTGCCACTTCCCGGAGTCCGGCCCGGTGGCGGGGGAGAGCGGCGGCACGGCCGGCGCGGCCGTCGAGGAGGTGTCGAAGTGAGCCTGTCCCCGGTGGAGGGTGTGGCGCTCGCCGAGATCGAGTCCGGCGGCGGCGCGGAGACCCCGGAGAGCAGGGACGTCGTCGGCCGCTCACCCGGCCGGCTCGCCTGGATCCGGCTGCGGCGCGATCGTACGGCGATGGTCAGCGGCGCGATGCTCCTCCTCTTCCTACTGCTGGCGCTCGCCGCGCCGCTCGTCGAGCTGCTCTACGGCATCGGTCCGAAGGAGCAGTTCCAGAGCCTGCTCGACGGCTTCGGCATGCCGCTGGGCTATGCCGGTGGCGTCTCCGGCGAGCACTGGTTCGGCCTGGAGCCGGGGCTGGGCCGGGACATCTTCATCCGGCTGATCTACGGCCTGCGTACCTCGCTCTTCATCGCGTTCGCCGCGGCGGTCATCACCGCGACGATCGGGGTCGTGCTCGGTACGCTCGCCGGCTACCTCGGCGGGTGGCTGGACGCGGTGATCAACTGGATCACCGACCTGACGCTGGCCATGCCGTTCCTGGTCATCGCGCTGGCCCTGACCCCGACGCTGGTGCTGCGCTTCTACGGCGAGCGGGAGGCCGTCTCGCCGGCCTTCGGGGTGGCGGTGCTGATCGGCGTCTTCGCCGTCTTCGGCTGGACGAGCACCGCCCGGCTGGTCCGTGGCCAGGTGATCGCACTGCGCGAGCGGGAGTTCGTGGAGGCCGCCCGGGCCAGCGGCGCCGGCCTGGGACACATGCTCTTCCGGCAGCTGCTGCCGAACATCTGGGCACCGATCCTGGTCTCGTTCTCCCTGGCCGTGCCGCAGTTCATCACCAGCGAGGCGGCGCTCTCCTTCATTGGGGTGGGGCTGAGCGACGAGACGCCGAGCTTCGGCCGGATGATCTACCGCAGCCTGGACTACCTGCAGACCGACCCCGCGTACGTCTTCTTCCCGGGCATCGCGATCTTCGCGCTCGTGTTCGCCTTCAACCTCTTCGGGGACGCGCTGCGCGACGCGCTCGACCCGAAGTCGTCCCGGTAGGTGTCGAGATGAGCGTGCCGAGTGCGACGCCACGGAGTCGAGCGGTTGCGAACGAAGGGGTGCTCTGATGACGCGATTCCTGGTCAAGCGGCTCTTCTCCGCCACGCTGACGCTCTTCGCGGTGAGCGTGCTGACCTTCCTGATGTTCTTCGCCCTGCCCCGTGACCCGGTCACCGGCATGTGCCCGAAGAACTGCAACCCGGAGCGGCTGGAGCGGGTCCGGGACGAGTTGGGCCTGAACGACCCGCTGGTCACGCAGTACGCCGGCTACATGAAGGGCATCGTCACCGGTCGGGACCTGGGCAGCGTCCAGGGCGGCCGCTGCGACGCGCCCTGCCTGGGCTGGTCGTACGTCACCAACGAGGCGGTCTCCGACACCATCGCGCGGGTGCTGCCGGTGACGCTCAGCATCGTGATCCCGGCGGCGGTTCTCTGGCTGCTGCTCGGCGTGGGGCTCGGCATGATCTCGGCGCTGCGCCGCGGCACCTGGTTGGACCGGCTCGCCATCGGCTTCTCGCTCACCGGGGCGTCGTTGCAGCTCTACTTCGTCGGTGCGGTGCTGCTGCTGGTCTTCGTCTACAACCTGCGGATCCTGCCGGTGCCCAGCTACACGTCGATCTTCGACAATCCGCTGAAGTGGGCGAGCGGGCTGGTGCTGGCCTGGTTCTCGCTGGCCTTCCTCTTCTCCGCGATCTACGCCCGGCTCTCCCGCGCGCAGATGCTGGAGACGCTCTCGGAGGACTTCGTCCGCACCGCGCGGGCGAAGGGCCTGGCCAAGCCGAAGGTGTACGGGCGGCACGCGCTGCGCGCGGCGATCACACCGGTGGTGACGATCGCCGGGCTGGACGTCGGTGGCGCGCTCGGCGGCACGGTGATCACCGAGACGACCTTCGGCATCCAGGGGTTGGGTCGTACGGCCGTCGACGCGGTACGGGCCGGCGACCTGCCCACGATCATGGCCACCGTGCTGATCGCGGCGGTCTTCGTGGTGCTCGCGAACGTGCTGGTCGACCTCCTGTACGCGGCCATCGACCCCCGGGTACGGCTGCACTGACCCGAGCCCGGGACGCCGGGCGGTGCCGGGGCGGGGCGGACGAGGGTCGAGCCGCCGGCCGATGGTGAAATTTATCGACAACTGTTACACAATCCGTAGGTTTTCTTCTTTACGATCCTCGGGACGTCGGCGGTTCCACCTCCGGCGGACCCGCACGTCAGATGGGTGGAGGAGGTAGGAGATGCGACCACGCGTGGCGGCCGCCGCAGGCGGCGCGATCGCACTGGTTGTGGCGTTGGGTGCCTGCTCGAAGAACACGGGCGAAGGCACCACCGTGGACACCAACCGTACGCAGACCGGGGTGATCGCGACCGACCCGAAGGACTCGCAGGGCCCGGCCGCGGAGGTGGCCGGAGCGAGCAAGGGCGGCACCTTCACCATCATCCGGGAGACGCCCATCTCCCACCTGGACCCGCAGCGGACGTACTCGTTCGCCGGTCTGATGGCGAGCCCGCTCTTCGCCCGTTACCTCACCACCTGGAAGGACGACGGCAAGGGCGGCCTGGTCCTGGTCGGTGACCTCGCCGAGACGCCCGGCAACGACGTCAACAAGGACTGCAAGGTCTGGGAATTCAAGATCAAGGACGGGGTGAAGTTCGAGGACGGCAGCCCGATCACCTCGAAGGAGATCGCCTACGGCATCGCCCGCTCCTTCGACCCGGACCTCACCGGCGGCCCGACCTACATCCAGGAGTGGCTGGCCGACACCCCGCAGTTCGACACCAAGTGGGACTTCAAGAAGAACAAGGGTTCGCTGCCGCCCGGGCTGACCACGCCGGACGACAAGACGCTGCGCTTCGAGTTCGCCAAGCCCCGCTGCGACCTGCCGTTCGCCGTCTCGTTGCCGACCACCGCGCCGCTGCCGCCCGCCAAGGACACCGGCGTGAACCTGGACAACAAGCCTTTCTCGTCCGGGCCGTACAAGATCGCTGACAACCAGGTCGGCGTGAAGCTGACCCTGGACCGGAACCCGAACTGGGACGCCAAGACCGACCCGGTCCGGCACCAGTACCCGGACCAGTTCGTCTGGAGCTTCGGCCCGACCCCGGACGCCGCCAGCAACCGGGTGATCGCCGACAACGGCGCCGACCAGAGCGCGCTCGCCTTCAACACCGTGCCGGCCTCACTGGTCGCCAAGGTGGCCGGCGACGCCGCGCTGAAGTCCCGCACCATCCTCTCGCCGACCCCGAGCGCCAACCAGCTGGTCATCAACAACCAGCGGGTCAAGGACCTGAAGATCCGTCAGGCGCTCAACTACGCGATCGACCGGGAAGGTCTGATCAAGGCGATGGGTGGGCCGACCGTCGCCGCGCCGCTCACCACGCTGATGCCGCCGTCGACCATCGGCTTCAAGGCGTACGACGCGTACCCGGCCGGCGCCAACGGGAACGTGGACAAGGCCAAGGAGCTGCTCGCCGGTCAGACCCCGGAGCTGGTCCTCGGCGTCTCCGACGGCGCGACCGAGCAGCTGCAGGGCACCCAGCTCAAGGCCAACCTGGAGCGGGCCGGCTTCAAGATCACGCTGCGGAACATCCCGGACGACGCCAAGCTCGACGAGATCAAGAAGAAGGACAACCCCTGGGACCTGTACATCGGTAACTGGGCGGCCGACTGGCCGAGCGGCGCGTCGATCCTGCCGGTGCTCTACGACGGGCGCACCATCAAGCCCGAGGGCAACAGCAACCAGTCGTACTTCAACGACCCGGCGGTCAACACCGAGATGGACCGGATCCTGGCGCTCTCCCCCGCCGAGCAGGGCCCGGAGTGGGCCAAGCTCGACGAGCGGATGATGAAGGAGTACGCGCCGGTCGTGCCGCTCTTCGTCGACGTCGCCTACAACGTGCACGGCTCCAAGGCCGGCGGCGTCTTCATCTCCAGCGTCTTCGGCTACCCCGCCTTCGTGAACGCGTACGTCAAGCAGTAGTCCCGCCGCACGAACGGGCCCCCGGTCGACACCGTCGTCGGCCGGGGGTCGTGCGCACCCGGCGGTCGGGGGATTGTGCGTGCCCTCGGCGCCGGTCGGGGCGGCCCGCGCTATCCCAGGTGCGTGCGGAGGAAGTCCAGCTCCAGCCGGAGCAGGCGCTCGGCGGTGCCGCCGGCCGCCATGTGCGTCGCCCCGGTCAGCGGCAGCACCGAGTGCGGCCGCCCGGAGGAGAGCAGCGCGGCCGAGAGCCGCAGGGTGTGCGCGGCGACCACGTTGTCGTCCACCATGCCGTGCACCAGCAGCAACGGGCGGGCCTCCGCCGGATTTGTCACCGGCTCGGCGGCCAGCTCGACCAGCGAATGGTGCGCGTAGACGTCCGAGCCCTCGTCGGGCATCCCCAGGAAGCGCTCGCTGTAGGCGGTGTCGTAGAGACCCCAGTCGCTGACCGGGGCCCCGGCGATGCCGCACCGGAACAGCTCCGGGTGCCGCAGCACCGCGAGCCCGGCCAGCCAGCCGCCGAACGACCAACCCCGCACCGCCACCCGGCTCAGGTCGAGATCCGGGTGCTTGTCGGCCAGCGCGGTGAGCGCGTCCACCTGGTCGAGCAGGATCACGTCGGCCAACCGCCGGTGGATCGCCTTCTCGAACGAGGGCGCCACCCCCGGCGTGCCGCGGTTGTCCACGACCACCACCGCGAACCCGGCGTCGGCCCACCACTGCCGCTCCAACCAGGCCGAACGCGCCGCGACCACCTCCTGGTGGCCGGGGCCGCCGTAGATGTCCAGCAGCACCGGCAGCCGGCGACCCGTGACGTAGCTGTTCGGGTAGAGCACCGCGCTCGGCAACCGCCGGTCGGTCACCCGCTCCAGCAGCGGCAGCGGCGAGTAGGGCGAGACGGCGGCGTACGAGTTCAGCAACGCCACCTCCTCGTCGCCGCGCCGTACCGTCCACCGCGTTCCCGCGTGGTCGAGCGAGGCGCTGCCCACCACGAGCACGTCCCCGCCGACCGCTGCGGTGTGCCATCCCGAGTCGGAGGTCAACCGGCGGGCGTCGACCCCGCTGCCGATGGTCGTGCGTACCCGGAACAGGTGCCGCTCGCTCGGCTCGCCGTCACTCGCCTCGACCAGCAGGTCGGGCGCGCCCGCGCCGGTGCTGGGCAGCCGTCCCACGACGCGCCGGACGTAGAGCGAGGGCGGGGTGAGCAGCGTGCCGTCGGCGAAGAGACACCGCGCGTCGTACCCGTCGTGGGCCAGCTCACCACCGACCAGCACCCGCCCGTCGGGCAGGTGCGCCGGGGTGCCGGCGATCGGCTCGACCCAGCGCGGATCGGCCAGCTCGGCGTGGACCTGCGTCTCACCCGTGCGCGGATCCACCGCGAGCACCAGGCCGTGCTGCTGCGAACGACGCAGCACGGTGATCAGCGGGCCGCCGTCCGCCCAGCTGACCGAGGTCAGGTAGGGGTAGGTCTCCCGGTCCCAGTGCACGTCGACCCACCCGTCGTCCAGGTCGAGCAGGTGCAGGCTGACCTCGGCGTTCGGCCCGCCAGCCCGTGGGTAGGCGACGGTCGTCGGCGGGCTGGCCGGGTCGGCCGGGTCGTGCAGGTGCCACCGGTCCAGCCGGGACTCGTCGACCCGCGCAGCGAGCACCGAGCGGCCGTCCGGCGCCCACCAGTAGCCCCGGAACCGGGCGAACTCCTCGGCGGCGATGTGCTCGGGCAGACCCCAGGTGACGCCGGAGTCCTCCCCGGCGAGCATCGTGTCGGTGCCGTCGGCGTCGACCACGCGCAGCTCGCCCCGGCGGACTCCGTCCGCGGCGTCGGTGACGTAGGCGAGCCGAACGCCGGTCGGGTCCGGCCGGGGGTCGAGGACCGGTCCGACGGTGGTCACCTCCACCACGTCACCGTGCACCAGATCGGCCCGGAAGAGCCGGCCGGCGATCGCGAAGACCGCCACCCGCCCGGCGGCGTCCAGGGCGTACGAGCCGATGCCGTCGGCGCTGAGCCGCAACCGCTCGCGCAGCGCCCGCTCGCCGGGGGAGAGGGTGGCCGGGCCGCTGTCGGTCCCGAGCAGCACCGCCGGGTCGGCGACCAGCCGTTCCTCGCCGGAGGCGACGTCCAGGAGCCAGAGCGCGTCGGCCGGGTCCTCCGGGCCGGCCGAGCGCAGGAAGATCACCCGGGATCCGTCGTCGGCCACGGAGACGGCGCGCGGCGCGCCGTGGCTGAACCGGCGGGTACGGGCGGCCAGCTCCGGATAGTCCACGGCCAGATCGTAAGTCGGCTCCGGAGGTGATGTGGCCGACCTGCACGGACGCGTTGGGGTCGGCCGGACGGAACCGCCGGTTAGAGTGACGGGCGTGACGATGCTGCCCGACCGCCGCCTTCTGCTGGTCCACGCGCACCCGGACGACGAGACCATCGGAACCGGTTCGACGATGGCGCACTACGCCGCCACCGGTGCGCACGTGACGCTGGTGACGTGCACGCTCGGCGAGGAGGGCGAGATCCACGTGCCGGCGCTGGCGCAGCTCGCCGCCGACCAGGCCGACCAGCTCGGCGGCTACCGGATCGCCGAGCTGACCGCGGCCTGCGCGGCGCTGGGCGTCACCGACCACCGCTTCCTCGGCGGCGCGGGCCGCTACCGGGACTCCGGCATGATGGGGCTGGCCACCAACGAGCACCCCCGGGCGTTCTGGCAGGCCGACCTGGACGAGGCCGCCGGTCACCTGGTCGAGGTGATGCGGGAGGTTCGTCCGCAGGTCATGATCACGTACGACGAGAACGGCTTCTACGGGCACCCGGACCACATCCAGGCGCACCGGGTGGCGATGCGCGCGCATCAGCTGGCCGAGGCCGAGGGGATCGCTCCGGAGAAGGTCTACTGGACGGCCATGCCGCTCAGCGTGCTCAAGGCCGGCATGGACCAGTTCGTCGAGTCGTCCGACAACCCGTTCGCCGGGATCGAGGACGTCGCGGAGCTTCCGTTCGGCACCCCCGACGAGCAGATCGCGGCCCGGATCGACGCCACCGAGCAACACGCCGCGAAGCAGGCCGCGCTGCGCGCCCACGCCACCCAGATCCCACCGACCTCGTGGCTCTACACGATCGCCGGCGCCATCGGGGGCGAGTTCATGGGGCTGGAGTATTTCACCCTCGCGAAGGGGGATAAGGGTGCGGGCAGCGGCCCGTACGGCTGGGAGGACGACCTCTTCGCCGGGCTCGCCGACCACGGCCACGACCGGGCCCCGGCAGCGGTGGCCGGTCTGCGGTGACCCTCCCCACCATTCCCATGTCGGTAGCCCCGGACGAGACCAACCCGCCACCGGCGGGCCCGCCGCCGCGCCTGCTCGACCTCGGCCTGCGGGTGGCCGGCGGCCTCGTGGCGGTCGTCGCCGGTGTGGTGACCGGGGTGGTGGAGCTGCTGCTCGCCACGCTCCGGGTGGCCGGCCAGCTCGTCGGGGTGTCGGTGCTGGTGGCGGTCGGCGCGAACATCGCGCTCGGTTGGTTCGCCCACCGGACGGTCGGCCGCCGCTGGTCGGTGGCGCTGCCCGCGGTGCCGTGGTTCGTGCTGATGGCGGTCGCGGCGATCCGGACCGCCGAGGGGGACCTGCTCCTCGCCGGTGACAACTGGGTCGGCCTCGTCATGATCGTGGCCGGCGCGATGACCTTCGCCGTGATGGGTTTCCGGCAGATCCTCGCGCCGCCGTCGCACTCGCCCGGGTGATGACGGCACACAGGTTCGAGTGGTAGATATTCCTGCCAGGAAACCGTCCGAGGGGACGGTTGGGCGGGAGGTCGTGCGATGGAGAGGCGCTGGCGCGACATCGGGGTGCTCGCCGGGCTGCTCTTCGCGGTCAACGTGGTCGCTCGGTTGATCATCCACTTCGGCTTCGACGGCGACGACACCGCCGCCGACCGGGTGTCACTCGGCATGTTCGTGCTGATCGGGGTGATCCTCGCCGTGCTCGCCTTCGTCTGGGGGCGGCGTCGACCGCTGGGCGAATGGTCGGCCGACGTGGCGGGCACGGTGCTGGTCGCGATGCTCCTGACGGTGCTGGTCGGTCCGCTGCTGGTGGGCGACAGTCCGTTCGCCGGTGGCGCGGGCACCTTCTTCGCCCAGATCTGGCTCTACCTCGGCGCCGCCCTGGCGGGGACGCTGGTCGGCTACCTGGTGGCCACCGCGCTCGGCCTCGACCACCGGTCGCAGGGCCTGAAGCGCTACGCCGAGCTGAAGGCCGCCAAGCCCCGCAAGGTCGTCCGTCGCTGACCGGGCCGGATCGTGCCGCCCCGACGGGTCAGTGCGGGGGGACGCGGGTCAGGTACGTGTGGTGGGTGGTGAAGCCGAACCGGCGGTAGAGGGCGACGGCGGCGGTGTTGCGCTGCTCGACCTGGAGGAAGGCGTCAGTGGCGCCGGCCTCCGCGCCCCACTGCCCGAGCGCGCGGACGATCCGGCCGGCCAGCCCCTGACGTCGGGCCGCCGGCAGCACCTCGATGACGGTCAGCCCCAGCCAGCGGCCCTGTCCGGTCACCGTGCCCCGGCCCATCCCGACCAGCTCGCCGTCGGCGTACGCGTGCGCGAAGCGGACCTGCTCCACCGCGGTCAGCACGTGGCGGGCGGCGTCCGGCAGGCCGGCCTTGCGGTCACCCACGACCGCCAGCCACTCCGGTGCGGGGGCGGTCGCCAGCCGTATCGACGCCGACCCGCCCGGGCCCCGGGGCGCCGGTGGGGTCGGCGAGGCGGCGGTCACCAGGGGGAGCGGCGCGGTCTGCACCAGCACCGGCGGTCGGCCGCTCCAGCCCCGGGCGTCCAGCTCGGCGCCGACCGGCGTGGCGAGTGGCAGCGGGGTGTTCACCAGCGGGGTGAGGCCACGCTCGGCGTACCACCGCTCGACCGTGTCCAGGGCCGCCGGCAGCGGCCGGTCCGGGTCGCCGACGGGTAGCGCCGAGTTGGCCCGCCCGGTCCAGCCGTCGGCGGCCCGCAGCAGCCAGCCACCCAGCCGCTCGCGCGTGGGCGCCGGCCAGGCCTCGTCGGCGGCGAGCTCCAGCTCGATCACGGCCGCCGCGGTGGGGCGGCGGGCCGGCGGCACCCGCTTGGCCCGGTGCACCTCGTCCCGGGGCACGCGCAGCGGGCCGTGCGCGGTGCTCAACGTGAGATGGGTCTCGTCCAGCTCGACCAACTCGCCGAGGGCGTCGGAGAACAGGGGTCGGCCTTCGCGAATACCGACAATCCGCCGAACCACGATCCGGTGTCCCACATCCTGCTGACCCAGCACGATCGACCCCCTCCCCGGCGAGATACTAGGCTCTTACCGTCGCGGAGATCGCGGCGCGTCTTGCGGAGGAGAAGACCGGTGACCTACATCATCGCCGAGCCGTGCGTGGATGTGCTCGACAAGGCATGCATCGAGGAGTGCCCGGTCGACTGCATTTACGAGGGCAACCGGATGCTCTACATCCACCCCGACGAGTGCGTCGACTGTGGTGCCTGTGAGCCCGTCTGCCCGGTCGAGGCGATCTTCTACGAGGACGACGTGCCGGAGCAGTGGAAGGACTACACGGGCGCCAACTACGAGTTCTTCGAGGACCTCGGCTCGCCCGGCGGCGCCTCGAAGATCGGCAAGGTGGAGAAGGATGCGGCGTTCGTCGCCGCGCAGCCGCCGCGCGGTGAGGGACACTGAGCCGGCCCGCGCCGATCTCGGCGCACCTGCCCGACTTCCCCTGGGACACTCTGGACGCGGCGGCCACCGTCGCCGCCGCGCACCCGGAGGGCCTGATCAACCTCTCCGTCGGCACGCCGGTCGACCCGGTGCCGCAGGTGATCCGGCAGGCGCTGGCTGACGCCTCCGACTCCCCCGGTTACCCGCTGACCGCCGGCACCCCCGCGCTGCGCGCGGCGATCACCGCCTGGGTCGTCCGCGCCTGCGGCGCCGGGGCGAACGGTCTGGGCGTGCTGCCGACCATCGGCTCGAAGGAGCTGGTCGCCTGGCTGCCGACCCTGCTCGGGATCGGGCCGGACGACGTGGTCGTGGTGCCGTCGGTCAGCTACCCGACCTACGAGGTGGGTGCCCGACTCGCCGGTGCCACCGTGGTGCGCAGCGACTCGCTGACGTCGGTCGGTCCGACCTCGCGGGTCCGGCTGGTCTGGGTCAACTCGCCGGGCAACCCGAACGGCAAGGTGCTGCCCGCCGCCCACCTGCGCAAGGTGGTCGACTGGGCGCGCGAGCGGGGCGCAGTGGTCGCCAGTGACGAGTGCTACCTACCCCTGGGCTGGTCGGCCGAGCCGGTCTCGGTGCTCTCGCCCGAGGTCTGTGGCGGCTCGTACGACGGGGTACTGGCGGTGCACTCGCTCTCCAAGCGGTCGAACCTCGCCGGCTACCGAGCCGGTTTCGTCGCCGGTGACGCGGCGCTGGTGGCGGAGCTGCTCGCGGTGCGCAAGCACGCCGGCATGATCGTGCCCGCGCCGGTGCAGGCGGCGATGGTGGCCGCCCTGCAGGACGACGAGCACGCCGTGGAGCAGCGGGAGCGTTACCGGGCCCGACGCGAGGTGCTGCGTCAGGCGTTCGAGGCGGCCGGCTTCACCATCGAGCACTCGGAGGCGGGCCTCTACCTCTGGGCGACCCGCGGCGAGGACTGCTGGAAGACGGTGGACTGGCTGGCCCGGCGGGGCGTCCTCGTCGCCCCCGGCCTCTTCTACGGTCCGACCGGTGGGCAGCACGTCCGGGTCGCGCTCACCGAGTCCGACGAGCGGGTCGCCGCGGTGGCCGGCCGGCTCGCCGACCAGTGACGTCGCGTCGTCGGTCGACGACGGTACGAGCGGGACACCGGGGTACGTGATGGTGCGCAGCGTGGGTCAGCGGCCGAGGGTCGCGGTGGTGGGTACCGGCCTCATCGGCGGGTCCATCCTGCTCCGGCTGCGGGAGGTCTACCCGGACGTCGTCGGCTGGGACCCGGATCCGGCCACCCGCGCCGTCGGCCGTGACCGGGGTGTCCGCTTCCCCGACGCGCTGGCCGACGCGGTCCGGGACCGGGACGTCGTCTTCCTCGCCGGGCCGCTGGCCAGCCTGCCGGAGACCCTGCTCACCGTCGCCCGGCACACCGGTGACGACTGTGTGGTCACCGACGTGGGCAGCACCAAGGACGCGGTGGCCCGCTTCGCGGTCGAGCAGGGCCTGACCGGGCGGTTCGTGCCCGGCCACCCGATGGCGGGCACCGAGCGGTCCGGGCTGACCGCCGCCGTGCCGGAGCTGTTCGACGGGGCGGCCTGGGTGCTCTGCCCGAGCCTCGACGGGATCGGGCCGTTCCGAATGCTGGCCGGCCTCCTCGTGACGGTCTTCTCGGCCCGCGTCGTGCCGATGTCTCCGACGGTGCACGACTCGGTGGTCGCCCTCTCCTCCCACGTCCCCCACCTGCTGGCGGGGAGCCTCGCCGGGGCGGCGGCCGACGTGGGGATCCGGGACGCCGTGCTCGGCCTGGCGGCCGGGAGCTTCCGGGACGGCACGCGGGTGGTCGGCACGCCGGTGGAGCGCATCGCGGACATGCTCTTCCAGAACCGGGACGAGGTGCTCGGCCAGCTCGGCCAGGTCCGCGTGGTGCTCGACGCGCTGGTCGACGCGTTGCGCCGGGACGACGCGGACGCGCTGGTCGAGCGCTACCGGCGGGCGCAGGAGCTACGTCACGCGCTCCTCGACCGGGCGCTGGACGAGCAGCGGCGTGAGTTCCCGATCGACGGGGACCACGCCGACGAGTTGGCGTACCTGCTGGAGCTGGGCTCGGCGGGCGGCCAGCTGACCGGCTGCGCCGCCGATGCGGACGTGGTGACCTACCTGGCGCGTCGTCCGCCGGCGTGAGCGCGAGCTGAGCGCTGCTCCGGCGCTCGGGCGCGGCCACGACTAGGGTGAGGGCATGGTGGACGGGCCGGTGGTGACGGTACGCGGGGAGGCGTACCGGGAGGTGCCCCCGGAGCTGGCCCGGTTCGCGGTCACCGTGACAGCCCGCGACCGGGAGCGGGAGGCCACCCTGACCAGGCTGGCCGAACGGGCCGCCGCCGTCCGCGTGCGGCTCGACGGCGAGGGCGCGGCGATCGAGCGGCGGGAGACCGGGGAGCTGCGGGTGCGCCCGGAGACCCGGCGCGGCACCGAGCGGGTGGTCGCCTGGCACGGAAGTGTCACCACCACCGTCACGGTCAGCGACTTCACCGCCCTCGGCGAGCTGATGCTCCGCGTGGCCGAGCTGGACCAGGTCGAGATCGCCGGGCCGTGGTGGTCGCTACGGCCGGACAGCCCGACGTACCGCGAGGTCCGGCACGCCGCGATCGCCGACGCCCTCGCCCGGGGCCGGGAGTACGCCGAGGCGCTCGGTGCCCGTGTCACCGCGCTCGTCGAGCTGGCGGACACCGGTGTCGAGCGGCCGATGATGGCCCGGATGGCGTACGCGGGCGGCCCCGAGGGGGGCGGGAGGCCGGAGCTCGACCTCGATCCGCAGCCGCAGTCGGTGCAGGCCGCCGTGCAGGCGCGGTTCGCGATCTCCGAGCCGGTTCTGGGCTGATGGCGCCGGCACAGGTGCTCCCGGTCGAGGAGCTGATCGAGCGGGCGCGCTCCCTCGCCGAGGCCGGCCCCCGCCAGCTGCTCGGCATCGCGGGCGCGCCGGGCGCGGGCAAGTCCACCCTCGCCGAGCGGATCGTCGCCGGGGTCGGGTCGGCCGCCCGGTTGGTGCCGATGGACGGTTTCCATCTCGCCCAGGTGCAGCTGGAGCGGCTCGCCCGCGCCGACCGTAAGGGCGCTGCCGACACCTTCGACGCCAACGGCTACGTCTCGCTGCTGCGCCGGCTGCACCGGCTGGAGCCGACCTCCGTCTACGCGCCCGCGTTCCGCCGTGACCTGGAGGAGCCGATCGCCGGCTCGATCGAGGTGCCGCCGGAGGTGCGCCTCGTGGTGACCGAGGGCAACTACCTGCTGCTGCCGTTGACGCCGTGGGACGAGGTGCGGTCCCTGCTGCACGAGGCGTGGTTCCTCGACCTCGACGCCGAGCTGCGGCTGCGTCGGCTCACCGCCCGGCACGTCGCGTACGGGCGGTCCGAGACGGCGGCGCGGGCGTGGGCGATGGGCAGCGACGAGGAGAACGCGACGCTTGTCGCCGGCACCGCCGGCCGGGCGGACATGGTGGTGCGGCTAGCCGAGGCCCCGCCGGGGTAGCGGGACCTCGCGCAGCAGCAGCCGCGTGACCCGGGCCCGCTCCTGCTGGAACTCCGGCGCCTGCGGGTAGCCGCTGTGGTTCCGGATGGGTGGGTCGGCCACCTCGCCGTCGCTGGGGTGCAGCGCCTCCGGGTCGCGCACGGTCGTGTTCCGCTCGCCCGCGTCGACCGGCCAGCCGAGCGGGTCGGTGCTCCGCCAGAAGTTCGTCCAGCCCGACCGGCCGGCGGAGGTGGTCAACGCACCGGTCAACGTGGGTAGCCGGTCCGGCCCGAAGTAGGCCGGGAAGACCCGCCCGTAGAGCCGGGTCAGCTGGCAGCCGTACGAGAAGAACCAGATCCGGCGCCGCCACCGGTCGGGCAGTTGCAGGATGACGGCCGCGCAGATCACCGTGCCCTGGCTGTGGCCGGAGAGGATGATGCCCGCCATCCGGCGCGGGTCGCCGTCGCGGAGGGCGAGCAGCCCGGCGATCCTGGTCTGCAGCTCGGGCACGGCGCGCTCGGCGTAGCTCGGCGGGGCGAGCGGGTGGGCGGAGCGCGGCCAGAACGTGCCCACGTCCCAGATCACTCCGACGGTGCGCCGTACGGTGTCGTTGCGGTAGACCAGCGCGCCGATCGCGGCGACCAGCACGGGCAGCCAACCGAGCATCGAGCCACCGACGTCGGCGACGAACTTCACCACGGCCGCGCCCTCGGTGGCCCGCATCGGATGCGGTCGGGCGTGGGACAGCACGGCCGCGCAGCCGAGGGTGGCCACCCCGGCGGCGACCACGGCGTAGCGCCCGACGAGCCGGATCGCGTGCTCGCCGACCAGCCGGTGCAGGGCGTGGAAGAGGCTGACGTCGCGGCACCGGCGCAGCTCGTGCGGGGAGAGCGCGTGCCCGGCGGGCGTCAGCTCGGCGTACGCCTGGCGGCGCAGCCGGTTCAGCAGCAGGCCGGCGCGGGCGACGGTGACCGCGAGCGCGACGATCGCGACGGCGAAGGCGAGCCCGCTCCACAGCACCGGGACCGGTGGGGTGATCGTGCTCCGGCCGCTCGGGGTGGCCCCGTTGTTGAGCCGGTCGGCGACCCAGTAGAGCAGCCCCGCGCAGTTGGCGACGCAGAGCAGCCAACCAGCGCCCGCGATGACGGCCGGCCCCCGGCCACCCCACGCGACCGCGCTGTGTGGCGCGGCGGCGCGCTCGTCGACCGCGTGGGTGGGGGGCAGCGCCAGTCCGACGGCGGCGAGCGCGACGGCCGGCACGACGAGCATCCACACCTTCAGGGGCGCCGGCGCCTCCGGCACCAGGGGCAACCGGCCGTCGACCCAGGACACGCCGAGCACGAGCAGGCCTGCGGCGGTCATCGGTGGCGCCAAC
Source organism: Micromonospora musae (assembly GCF_003626635.1). Lineage (GTDB taxonomy): Bacteria > Actinomycetota > Actinomycetes > Mycobacteriales > Micromonosporaceae > Micromonospora > Micromonospora musae. The sequence continues at coordinate 155,031 of NZ_RAZT01000005.1, forward strand.
GCGCGGCGGCCGGCGCGGGCGACCGCGCCGATCGCGATCAGTAGCAGCAGCTGGCCCAGGCTCAGCCAGGAGACGATCCAGTCGTATCCGGGCAGCGACCTGTCGACGAGGCAGCCCGGCGTGCCGGGATCGCGGGCGCAGCCGGTCGGTGGGCGCAGCCCGGCGAGGGGGGTACCAGCCGGCCCGTCGGGCAGCAGCAGGAGCGCCACGGTGCCGGTCACGGTGAGCGCGGTGAGCCCGGCGACCCCGACGGTCCACCGGCCGATCCGGGTGGCGCCGCTCCGCCGGGTGAGGCTCGGCCGGCCGAGCGCCACCACCACGATCAGCAGGGCCGCGCCGCCGGCCGCGGCGGTGGGCCAGGCGACCAGCGCGCGGATTCCCCGGGGCGGGTCCATGGCCAGCACCGTGCCGAGCGGCACCGCGGCGGCGACGATCGCGCCGGTGCAGAGGTGCAGCACGGCCGAGCGGCGCAGCTGCCCCTCCCCGTGCCAGAAGGTGCGGTCCTGCAACGGGTTCGTCGGCTCGGTAGGTGGCCGGTCGGGGCGGGGCTCCGGGTCGTCGGGCGGCGCGTCGGCGTGGATCGGCCGCGGCTGGCGGGGGAGGGGGCCGGTGCCGGGGCCGGCGGGCATCTGGGCTTCGTACTGGTACGTCCGCCAGGCGAGCAGCCCCAGCAGCGCGAGCAGCCCGATCGGGGCGACGAGCCCGATGGCGAGCGCGCGGGCACCCTCGCTCCACCACCCCTCGCCGAGGAACTCCCACGGTCCCGGGACCCGGCGCAGGCACTCCTCGTCGACGCACTGCCAGCCGATCAGGTCGACGCCGATCCCGGTCACCGCGACGACCACCGTGCAGGTCAGGCTGAGGCAGAAGAGGCGAATCAGCCAGGCGGTCAGGCCGGGGCCGCTGGACCAGCGTTCCCGGTCCGACTCCGGGGGTATCGCGGGCCGGGCGTGCAGCGCGACGTTGGCGAGGGTGAAGGGCAGCAGCAGCGTCCAGAGGGCGCGCTCGACGTCGCGCGCGGTCCGTGCGCCGGAGGTCAACTGCCCCCAGCTGTACGCCTCGACGACGAGCGGGTCGTCCGTTCCGGTGCCGGGGGCGCGGTAGAAGCCGGTCGCCGCGCCGCCGGCGACCAGGCGCGGCTGGGGCGACCCGCCGGTCGGATCGGGGCGCAGGCCGAGGATCTGCGCCGGGGGCGTGTTGGACACCCCGTGCACCCGTAGCTCGAGAACCCGACCGATCATGCCGCCTCCCGATGAAGACGTCATTACCCACAGTGCCGGTCGTAGGGGGTGGCTGGCAAGCCGTGGAACGGTCGTTCGTGCAGGTGGAAGCCTTGATAACGACTATTCGACGGACCGTACGGCGCGGGCGGGGTTGCCGAGCGCGACGACGTTCGGTGGTAGGTCGCGGGTAACCACGGCCCCCGCGCCGACGACGGTGTTCGCCCCGACGTCGATTCCGGCGAGCACGATGACGCCGCCGCCGAGCCAGACGTTGTCGCCGATGGTGATCGGCCTGGCCGACTCCCACTTCGCCCGGCGCGGCTCGGGCTCCACGGGATGCGTCGGGGTGAGCAGTTGGACGTTCGGGCCGATCTGGACGTCCGCGCCGATGGTGATCGGTGCGACGTCGAGGAAGACGGCGTTGAAGTTGACGAAGCAGCGCGGCCCGATCCGAGTCCGTGAGCCGTAGTCGCAGTAGAAGGGTGGCCGGATCTCGGTCTCCGCACCCACCTCGCCGAGCAGGTCTCGCAGCGCCGCGAGCCGGGCGGCGGGATCGTCGGCGGGGCTGGTGTTGAAGCGCTCCATCAGGCGTACGGCGCGGGCCAGCTCGGCGACGATCTCCGGGTCGTCGGCCTGGTACAGGTCGCCCGCGAGCAGGCGCTCCTTCATGGACGTCACCGGTAGATCATCCCGGCCTTTTCGCCCTACTGCCGGAAAGTCAGTCAATTTTCTGACTCTTCACCGCATACCGCGTATGCAATGCTGACCGGCGTCGATGCCCTCATCGGTTACCACGCCCCATCAGGGAGGATCCGTTGCACCGAACACGGAAGTTGACCGGAACAGGCCTCGCGATCGCCCTCGTGCTCGCCGCGCCGGCGGTCGCCGTGGCCGCCCCACCGGGCGCCCCGGTGACGCCGGCGGCCGCCGGGCCGGCCTCGTCGAGGACCGCCGACCAGCCCGCCACGGTCACCCTGCTCACCGGGGACCGGGTGACCGTCAGCGCGTCCGGCGCAGCCAGCGTGCGGCCCGGTCCGGGGCGCGAACACGTACGCTTCCTGACCGGCCGGGACCACGGGCGGCTCTCGGTCGTGCCGCAGGACGCGCTGCCGCTGATCGGCGCCGGCCGCGTCGACCGGCGGCTCTTCGACGTCACCGAGCTGATCGCGGCCGGCTACGACGACGCGCGCAACGACGACCTCCCGGTGCTGCTGCGCCGGGCCGCCGGGGCCGAGCGGCGCGCCGCCACCCCGCCGGGCTTCACCGTCACCCGCGATCTGCCCGCCATCGACGGGGTGGCCGGCACGGTGCGCAAGGACCGGGCGGAGCAGCTCTGGACGGTCCTCGCCGGCCGAGCCGGGGCCCGGGCCGGTGCGGCCGCCGTCGACCGGATCTGGCTCGACGGCCGGCGGCGGATCACGCTGGAACACAGCGTCCCGCAGATCGGTGCGCCCGCCGCGTACGTGGCCGGATACACCGGTGCGGGCGTCCGCGTCGCGGTGCTCGACACCGGGGTGGACACCGATCACCCGGACCTGGCCGGCCGGGTGGCCGAGGCCCGCAACTTCACCGAGGACCCGGCCCCGGGTGACCTGGTGGGGCACGGCACCCATGTGGCCTCGATCATCGCGGGCAGCGGCGCCGCCTCCGGAGGCCGGTACCGCGGCGTGGCGCCGGACGCCACCCTGCTCTCCGGCAAGGTCTGCGAGACCGACTTCTGCACCGACTCCGCCATCCTCGCAGGCATGCACTGGGCCGCCGTCGAGCAGCGGGCGGACGTGGTGAACATGAGCCTCACCGGCATGGACACGCCGGAGACCGACCCGCTCGAGGAGGCGGTGACCCAGCTGACCGAGGAGACCGGCACGCTCTTCGTGGTCTCCGCCGGCAACGACGGGGGGTACGCCCCGGTCGGGTCGCCCGGCACCGCCGACGCGGCGCTCGCCGTCGGCGCGGTGAACCGCGAGGACGAACTCGCCGACTTCTCCAGCCGCGGCCCGCGGGTCGGCGACGAGGCGATCAAGCCGGACCTCACCGCACCGGGCGTGGAGATCGTGGCCGCCCGGGCCGCCGACGGCCAGATCGGCGACCCGGTGGGCGAGTCGTACGTCTCCATCTCCGGCACCTCGATGGCCGCGCCGCACGTCGCGGGCGCGGTGGCGCTCCTCGCCGACCAGCACGGCGACTGGACGGCCGGGCAGCTGAAGGCGACGCTGATGGCCTCGGCGAAGCCGCACCCGCAGCGGTCCGCCTACGAGCAGGGCGCCGGGCGGGTCGACGTGGCCCGGGCGATCGGTCAGACCGTCACCAGTGACCCGGTGAGCGTCTCGTTCGGGCGGGCACTCTGGCCGCACGGCGACGACACCCCGATCACCCGCCAGCTGACCTGGCGCAACGACGGCTCGACGGCGCTCACCCTGGACCTCACGCTCGACGTCACCGGCCCCGGCGGAGCGCCCGCGCCGAGCGGGATGTTCAGCCTGAGCACCGGCCGGGTGACCGTGCCGGCCGGCGGTACGGCGACCGCCACGGTCACCGCCGACACCCGGGTCGGCGACACCGACGGGTACTACACCGGGCGGGTCGTCGCCCGATCCGGTGACGCGGTCGCGGTCACCCCGGTCGCCGTGCACCGGGAGGTGGAGAGCTACCAGCTGACCGTCCGGCACCTCGACGACACGGGTGCGGCGACGGGCCAGCACGGCACCACGCTCGTCGACCTGGCCGACGTCACCAGTCACGACCTGTACGACCCGGACGGCACCGTGCAGGTCCGGCTGCCCAAGGGGCGGTACGCGCTGGTCAGCTACGTGTTCAGCGGTGACGAGCAGAACTCCCGGGCCGCCATGATCGCCCGGCCCGAGCTGATGCTCGACCGGGACACGGAGCTCACCGTCGACGCCCGACGGGCGAAGCCGGTACGCAGCACGGTGCCGGACCCGACGGCCACGCCACAGCTCGTCGACATCGGGGCGAACGTCTTCGTCGCCGACGTCGGCTCGTACAGCTTCAGCCTGCTCGGGTTCGACTTCACCGGCCTGTCCAGCGGCCAGCTCGGCCCGAACGGCTCGGCGGCGCGTTTCGTCGGCACGGTGAGCAGCCAGTGGGCCGACCGGGAGGCGGCCAGCAGCCCGTACCTCTACGCGCTCAGCGAGGGCTTCCCCGGCCGGCTGCCGACCGGCTTCGACCGGGACTACCGCGCCCGTGACCTGGCCACCGTCACCCACACGTTCCGCGGCGGGTACCCCGGCCTGGAGACCGAGCGGTTGGTCTTCCCGCAGCTGGAACCGGCCGTCGGCGGCTGGGCCGTCGGGCTGCCGACGGCGGTGCCGGGGCAGCGGGTCGAGCACTACAACACCCGGGGCGTGCGCTGGACCTCGGAGTTGACCTTCGGCGTGCGTACCGGAGACGGGTGGCTCGAACCCCGGGCCATGCTGGCCGGCGACGCTCGGGCCTACCGGGCCGGCAAGCACCTCCGGGAGGTCTGGAACGGCGCGCCGTACGGGCCGTCCTTCCCGGCGCCGCGCTGGCCCGGGCAGGGCCTCACCCGGCAGGGCGACGTGATCGTGCTGGACGTGCCGCTGCACAGCGACGTGTCCGGTCACGCCGGCGGTTCGCTTCCGGACAGCGCCCGGACGGCGCTCTACCGGAACGGGAAGCTGGTGGGGGAGAGCGCCGACCCGGGCTTCGGCCAGTTCGAGGTGCCGCCGGGGGGCGCCGGCTACCGGCTGGAGACGGCGACGAAGCGGAGCTTCACCGACCTGAGCACCGAGGTCGGCGCGGCCTGGACGTTCCGCTCCCGGCACGTCCCCGGCGAGGACTTCGCCGCGTTGCCCGCGATGGCCGTCCGCTTCGCGCCACCGCTGGACGCCGCGAACAACGCGCCCGCCGGCCGGAGCTTCGTCGTCCCGGTCCAGGTGCAGCGGCAGCCGGGCGCTCCCTCGGCGCGCGTCGCCGCGCTCATGGTGGAGGTCTCCTACGACGGCGGGTCGACCTGGCAGCGGGCGAAGGTCCGGAAGTCCGGCGACGGCTGGAAGGCCGCCGTCCGGCACCCGGCCGGGCCCGGGTACGCCTCGCTGCGGGCCACCGCGCGCGACAGCGCCGGCAACACGGTGACCCAGCACGTCATCCAGGCGTACCGGCTGAGGTGACGCCGGGCTCCTCCGGGTCGGTGGGTGACCGCCGGCCCGGAGGGCTCACCGGGTCAGTCGTTGGCGTGCAGTGCCGCGTTCAGCTCGATGCCCCGGCCGGTGCGCGGCCTCGCCTCCAGCGCCCCGTTGACCGAGTTGCGCCAGAAGAGCAGGCCGTCCACGCCGGAGAGCTCCCGTGCCTTGACCACCCGACCGTCCGGCAGAGTGATCTTCGACGCGGCGGTGATGTAGCAGCCGGCCTCGACCACGCAGTCGTCGCCGAGGGAGATGCCGACCCCGGCGTTCGCGCCGATCAGGCTCCGCTCACCGATGCGGACCTTGTCGGTGCCGCCACCGGAGAGGGTGCCCATGATCGAGGCCCCGCCGCCGACGTCGGAGCCGTCGCCGACCACCACGCCCTGCACGATGCGCCCCTCGACCATCGAGGTGCCGAGCGTGCCGGCGTTGAAGTTCACGAAGCCCTCGTGCATCACGGTGGTGCCGGAGGCCAGGTACGCGCCGAGGCGGACCCGGTCGGCGTCGGCGATCCGCACGCCGGAGGGCACCACGTAGTCGGTCATCCGGGGGAACTTGTCCACCCCGTACACGGCCAGGTGGCGACCGGCGGCCCGCTCGATGACCCGCAGCTCGTCGACCCGCTCCGGCGGGCACGGCCCGGCCGAGGTCCAGGCCACGTTCGCCAGCTTGCCGAAGATGCCGTCCAGGTTGAGCTCGTTGGGTCGCACCAGGCGGTGGGAGAGCAGGTGCAGCCGGAGGTACGCGTCGGCGGCGTCCTTGATCGGATCGTCCAGCGAGCCGATCTGGGTGACGACCTGGACGGCCCGCAGGCCGGGCAGGGTCCGCTCGCCGACCGCCGACGGCGGCAGGTCGAGCACGTCCGCCTTCTCCTCGCCGGCCACCAGCGGGAGCTCGCCGAGCCCCAGCTTGCCGGTCGGGTACCAGGTGTCGAGCACCTGATCGTCGGCGGCGACCGTGGCCAGGCCGATGCCCCAGGCGGATTGCGCGGACGTCACAGATTCACCCTTCGTTCGCGGGGTCGTGCGGGTGCAAGCTCACTCGGCACCCCCACCGGCTCTGACGGTACCGTGCGAAACATGGAGAACCCGCTGACCCCCGAGGTCCTCGCCGATCCGGTGGCGTTGACCCGCGCCCTCGTCGACATCGAGTCCGTCTCCCTCAACGAGAAGGCGATCGCCGACTGCGTCGAGGAGGTGCTCCGGGGTGTGCCGCACCTCACCACGTACCGGCACGGCAACACGGTGATGGCGCGAACCGAGCTGGGCCGGTCGCAGCGGGTGGTGTTGGCCGGGCATCTGGACACGGTGCCGCTGAACAACAACTTCCCGTCCACCATGCGCGGCGACCTGATGTACGGCTGCGGCACGTCGGACATGAAGTCGGGGGTGGCGTACGCCCTGCACCTGGCGGTGACGCTGCCGGACCCTCGGTACGACGTGACGTACTTCTTCTACGAGGCCGAGGAGATCGAGTCGAGGTACAACGGGCTGCTCCTGGTCGGCGAGGCGCACCCGGAGTGGCTGCAGGCGGACTTCGCGGTGCTGCTGGAGCCCACGTACGGCATCGTCGAGGCCGGTTGCCAGGGGACCATGCGGGCGAACGTCACCACGTACGGCGAGCGGGCCCACGCGGCGCGGTCCTGGCACGGGGTGAACGCCATCCACGGCGCCGTCGAGGTGTTGCGCCGCCTGACGGCGTACGAGGCACGCCGGGTCACCATCGACGGCTGCGACTACCGCGAGGGCCTCAACGCGGTGCGGATCGAGGGCGGGGTGGCCGGCAACGTCATCCCCGACCGTTGTGAGATCGAGATCAACTACCGGTACGCCCCGGACCGCGACCCGGCGGCCGCCGAGGCGCACCTGCGGGAGGTCTTCGCCGGCTTCGACCTGGTGGTGACCGACGCGGCGGCCGGCGCCCTGCCGGGGCTGGAGGCGCCGCCGGCGCGGGAGTTCCTCGAAGCGGTGGGTGCCGCGCCGATCGGCAAGCTGGGCTGGACGGACGTGGCCCGCTTCGCGGCGCTGGGCATTCCGGCGTTGAACTTCGGCCCCGGTGATCCGAACCTGGCCCACCACAAGGACGAGCACGTCGAGATCGGCAAGATCCGTGACGGCGCGGCCACCCTGCACCGGTGGCTGGCCTCCTCCTGACCCCGTACATGGATCAGGAGGCTCGCGCCGGGTGGCGCGAGCCTCCTGATCGTTCCCGGCCTGGCCGGTTGGTCAGAGTGGGGCGGTGAGGGACGGGTCGGTGCTCTGGCGGGTGTCGGAGTCACCGGTCGGCTCGCCGGCCGGCTCCATCTGCCGGGCGCGGCGACGCTCGGCCACCACGTCGCGGATCCGTCGCTGCATCTGACGACGGATCCGGATCATCTCGCTGTTGCTGATCACGCTGGCTCCTCCCCCGAAGGCGCGCGCCGGGGCATACCCGGTATGTGAATAGTAAGACGTACGGGCGACGGTTTTGGTTGCCCAAGATCGCGAACTATTTCGACGCGTTCTCGGCCCGTGCACCCGGCGGGGGTCGCTCCACTACGGTTGCTTGCATGAGTCAGAGCAACGGGCGGGAGCCGGGCCGCAGAGCGGGGCGGGAGCGGCACCGGGGGGCTGTCACCCTGCGCCGGCAGGCCATCCCGGACAGCACCGCCGATCAGCGTCTGCTCGATTCCCGAGGGCGCGGCGACTGGAAGACCAGGGACGCCTGGCGGGCGCTGCGCATCCTCTCGGAGTTCGTGGAGGGCTTCGACACCCTCGCCGACCTCCCGCCGGCGGTCAGCGTCTTCGGCTCCGCGCGCAGCGGCCCGGACAGCCCCGAGTGCCGGCTGGCCGAGGAGCTGGGAGCCGCGCTGGCCCGGGCCGGCTACGCGGTGATCACGGGCGGCGGCCCGGGTGTGATGGAGGCCGCCAACCGGGGCGCCAGCGGGGCCGGTGGCCTCTCCGTCGGGCTCGGCATCGAGCTCCCCTTCGAGCAGGGCATCAACGACTGGGTCGACCTCGCCATCGACTTCCGCTACTTCTTCGCCCGCAAGACCATGTTCGTCAAGTACGCCCACGGGTTCGTGGTGCTCCCCGGCGGGTTCGGCACCATGGACGAGCTCTTCGAGGCGCTCACCCTGGTGCAGACCGGCAAGGTCACCCGGTTCCCGGTGGTGCTGATGGGCACGGCGTACTGGCAGGGGCTGATCGACTGGCTCCGCGACACGATGGCCGCCGACGGCAAGATCGGGCCGGTCGACCTGGAGTTGATCTGCCTCACCGACTCCGTCGAGGCGGCGGTCCGGCACATCGTGGAGGCCGAGGCGGCGCTCTCCGCCGAGCAGGAGGCGGTCCGGGAGGAGGCGGTGGCCCGCGTCGCCGCCGACCAGCGGGACGCGGCGGAGGCCGCGGACGAGCGTGACGCCGCCGATTCCGGTGGAGCGAGGGAGAGCTGAGCGAGTGGCTGCCATCTGTGTCTTCTGCGCCTCCTCCCGGACGATCGAGCAGCGCTGGCTCGACCTGGCGACCGAGACCGGCGCGGAGATCGCCCGGCGCGGGCACACCCTGGTCAGTGGCGGTGGCTGCGTCGGGATGATGGGCGCGATCGCCGACGGGGCGCGGGCGGCCGGCGGCCCGACCGTCGGGGTGATACCGCAGGCGCTGGTCGACCTGGAGGTCGCCGACCTGCGCTCGGACGAGCTGTTGATCACCGATTCGATGGCGAGCCGTAAGACCCTGATGATCGACAAGTCGGACGCGTTCCTGACGCTGCCGGGCGGGCTCGGCACCTTGGACGAGCTCTTCGAGGTCTGGACGACCGCCACGCTCACCCTGCACGCCAAGCCGATGGTGCTGGTGGACACCGACGGGTTCTACCGGCCGCTGCTGAACTGGCTCGCCGACCTCACCGACCAGCACTTCCTCAAGCCGGCCGGCCTCGACCTGCTGACGGTCGTCGACTCCGTCCCCGCCGCCCTGGACGCCCTCGAATCCCACCTGGCCTGACCGTCCCCGACCCTGCCCGGCACTTTCCCTGAAGGTGTTGCCTCGCCGGCCCGGAAGCCGACACTTTCCGGCAAAGTGCCCTCAGCCCCCTCCGGCGGCGTCCGGCAGGCGGGGTGGCGTGCGGGGGGTGTCGTAGGGGCGTGGTGGGATGAGCTGATGCAGGCGTACCGGTTGGTGCGTCGGCCCACTGGGCCGACCGACGGGCTCCGCCGGCCCGGAGGGTCGGCCGCCGGGAACGGCACGTCGGCGCGGCCGGCGGGCGGCCCGTGGCGTCCGGGTGACGGGTCGACCTGGCGGGCCGACCCGGTGCAGGCGGAGGTGATCGGGCACACCGACGGGCCGATGCTCGTCACGGGCGGGCCGGGCACCGGCAAGACCAGCACGCTCGTCGAAGCGGTCGCCGCACGGGTGACCGAGGGGGTCGACCCCGAGCGGATCCTCGTGCTCACCTTCAGCCGCCGGGGCGCCACCGCGCTGCGCCACCGGATCGAGGCCCGGGTGGCCCGCGAGGGTCACCGGGTGCTGCGCGAGCCGCTGGTACGCACCTTCCCGGCGTACGCCTTCGGGCTGCTCCGGCGCGCCGCCGCCGAGCGGGGCGAGCCGTCACCCCGGCTGCTCACCGGTCCCGAGCAGGATCTGATCATCCGCGAGCTGCTGGACGTGGTCGGCGAGGAGCCGGAGGACGACCCGGTCGGCTGGCCGGAGGACATGCGCCCCGCCCTACGCACCCGGGCCTTCGCCGCCCAGCTGCGGGACCTGCTGATGCGCGCCGCCGAACGCGGGGTGGGCCCGGTGGAGCTGGCCCGCCTCGGCGAGCGGCTCGGCCGGGCCGACTGGCCGGCGGCCGCGCGGTTCCTCCGGGAGTACGTCGCCGTGCTGGCGCTGCGCGACGTCAGCAACCGCGGCTCGATCGCGTACGACCCGGCCGAGCTGGTCCGGGCCGCCACCGGGCTGCTGCGCGACGACGAGGAGCTGCTCGCGGCCGAGCGGCGCCGGCTGGCGTACGTCTACGTCGACGAGCTGGCCGACACCGACCCGGCCCAGCTGGAGCTGCTCGCCGTGGTGGCCGGGGGCGGGAAGCCGCTGGTCGCCTTCGCCGATCCGGATTCGTCCACGTACGCCTTCCGGGGTGCCGACCCGGCCGGGGTGACCATGTTCCCGCACCGGTTCCGGACGGTCTCCGGCGCGCCGGCGGCGCAGGTGCTGCTCGCCACCTCCTACCGGGCCGGCGCCCGACTGCTGACCGCAGCCGGCCGGATCTCCCGTCGGCTGCGTGGCCCGGCGGCGCACCGCCGGCTGCGACCGTTGCCCGACGCGCCGCCCGGCGCCGTGGAGGTGCACACCTTCCGCTCGGCGACCAGCGAGGCGGCCTGGCTGGCCCACACGCTGCGCACGGCGCACCTGCTCGACGGGGTTCCCTGGTCGGCGATGGCGGTGCTGCTCCGCTCCACCGCGCTCGCGCTGCCCACGCTGCAACGGGCGCTGCACGCCGCCGGGGTGCCCACCGTCGTGCACGGCGAGGACCTGCCGCTGCACCTGCAACCGGCGGTCGCGCCGCTGCTCCTGCTGCTGCGCTGCGCGCTCGAACCGGAGCGGCTCGACGAGGAGGCGGCCGTCGCGCTGCTGCACTCGCCGCTCGGCGGAGCCGACCCGCTGGCCGAGCGGCGGCTACGGCAGGGCCTGCGCGCCCTGGCTCTGGCGGCCGGTGAACGGCGTCCCTCCGGCGAGCTGCTCGTCGCCGCGCTGCGGGACCCGGCGGAGCTGGCCGGCATCGACCGGCGATGGGCCGAGCCGGCGCAGACCGTGGCGGCGCTGCTGGCGCGCGCCCGAGAGGCGGCCGAGCGTCCCGGCGCCACGGCCGAGGACGTGCTCTGGGCGGTGTGGCAGGCCAGCGGCCTGGCCGAGCGGTGGGCCGGCGCGATCAGCCGGGGCCGGCCGGTGCCCGGCGAGGGGGACGTCGCGCGGCGGCGTCGGGCCGAGGCCGCCGACCGGGACCTCGACGCGGTGATGGTGCTCTTCGACGCGGCGGCCCGGTTCACCGACCGGCTGCCAGGCGCGCGTACGGAGGTGTTCCTCGACCACGTTCTCGGCCAGGAGTTGCCGGCCGACACCCTCGCCCCGACCGCCGACCGGGGCGACGCCGTCCGGCTGCTCACCACGCACGCGGCGAAGGGGCTGGAGTGGGATGTGGTCGCGGTCGCCGGCGTCCAGGAGGGGGTCTGGCCCGATCTGCGGCTGCGGGGCAGTCTGCTCGGCTCCGAGCGGCTGGTCGACGTGCTCGCCGGCCGCGCCGTCGACGGCGGCAGGGTGGCCACGGTGGTCGGGCAGACCTCGGCCCTGCTCGACGAGGAGCGGCGGCTGTTCCACGTCGCGGTGACCCGGGCCCGGCGTCGGCTGCTGGTCAGCGCGGTCGCCTCGGCGGCGGTGGGCGGGGACGACCACGAGGAGCAGCCGAGCCGCTTCCTGCACGAGCTGGGGCCCGTCGACCCGCCCGGCGACGGCCCCACCCCACCCGCCCCGCGACCCACGCCCGACGGTGACCCGGAGGATCGCGACCCCGACGACCGACCGGGCGACCGGTCCGGCTCGGACCACACGACCGCCGGCCGGCCGGGCTCGCGCGACGCGGTCGCTGGCGGGCCCGACTCACGCGACGCGGTCGGCGGCGGGCCGGGCTCACGCGACGCGATCGCCGACGGGCCGCCGGAGCAACCCGTGTCACGCGGCTCGGACGACAGCGGCAGCGACCAGGAGGAACGTGCCGGCGCGGCGACCGGGTGGCCCGCAGCGCTGCCCGTCACCCGGCCTCCCCGGGCGCTCACGTTGCCCGCCGTCGTCGCCGAGCTGCGCACCGTGGTGGTCGACCCGGCGGTCCCGTACGCCCGGCGGCGCGCCGCGGCGGCCGAGCTGGCCCGGCTCGCGGCGGCCGGCGTGCCCGGCGCGCATCCGGACGACTGGTGGGGGCTGCGCGGGCTCTCCGACGACCGGCCGCTGGTGGACGAGGGGGATCCGGTCCGGGTGACTCCCTCGGCGATGGAGAGCGCGCTGCGGTGCAGCCTGCGCTGGTTGCTGGAGCGGCACGGCGGCAGCGCGCCGGCCAGCACCGCGCAGGGGGTGGGGAATCTGGTGCACGCCGCCGCGATGCTCGCCGAGGACGCCAGCGCCGACCGGGGCGCGCTGCTCGACTACGTGGCCGCCCGGTTCGACGCGATCGAACTGGCGGCCCGCTGGATGGCCGGGCCGGAGCGGTCCCGCGCCGAGGCGATGGTCGACAAGCTGCTCCGCTGGCTGGCCGGTAACCCCCGCCGGCTGCTCGCCATCGAGCACGAGTTCGCCGTACGTCTGGACGACCCGCACCACCCCGTCGAGCTGGTCGGCCGGGTCGACCGGCTGGAGGTCGACGCCGATGGGCGGCTCGTGGTGGTCGACCTGAAGACCGGCAAGTCCACCGCGGTGACCGGGAGCGACCTGGCCGAGCATCCGCAGTTGGGCGCCTATCAGGCGGCCGTCGAGGCCGGGGCGTTCGCCGACTTCGGAGACGAGTCCGGTGGCGCCGCGCTGGTGCAGCTCGGCACCACGGCCAAGGACGCGAAGGAGCAGAGCCAGCCGCCGGCCGCGCAGGGGCCGGAGGCCGGCTGGGCGACCGCCCTGGTGCGCCGCACCGCCGATACGATGGCGGCCGCCACCTTCGCCGCCGTCGCGAACTCGAAGTGCCGGGTCTGCCCGGTGCGGACCAGCTGCCCGGTCTCCGGGCAGGGGCGTCAGGTCGTCGAACCGCCGGCCGTCCGCCGCCCGGGGCAGCCGGAACGCGGGGAGTGAGCTGACGAGCGTGAGCGCGAGGAGTGGCCCGACTGGCCCCGAGCCGCGAACCGAGGTGTCGCCGTGACCCAACCCGCCCTCTTCGGCGCCGCGACCCCGGCGCCCCGGGTGGCCGACGCCGGACCCCGCTACACCCCGGTCGAGCTGGCCCGCCTGCTGCGGCTGCCGGCACCCACCCGGGAGCAGGCGGCGATCATCGCCGCGCCGGTGGAGCCGCTGCTGGTGGTCGCGGGAGCCGGCTCCGGCAAGACGGAGACGATGGCCGCCCGGGTGGTCTGGCTGGTGGCCAACTCGTACGTCCGTCCCGAGCAGGTGCTCGGGCTGACCTTCACCCGCAAGGCCGCCGGGGAGCTGGCGCACCGCGTCCGTACCCGACTCGACCAGCTGATCCGGCGGCTCGGCCGGCGGCAGCGGGACTCGCTGGACGATCCGCTCGCCGGCGAGCCGACCATCGCCACCTACCACTCGTACGCCGGGCGGATCGTCACGGAGCACGGCCTGCGCGCCGGCTACGAGCCGTCCACCCGGCTGCTCACCGAGGCGTCCCGCTGGCAGCTGGTGGACCTGCTGGTACGCAACTTCGACGGCGACATGTCCGAGGTGGACCGGATGCCGAGCACCATCACCGACGCGGTGCTGGCGCTCGCCGGTGAGCTGGACGAGCACCTGGTGGGCCCGGACGAGCTGGCCGCCTGGACGGGCCGGTTCTTCGCGGAGGTGCAGGCCAGCTCCGGCCGGGTCTACGCCGACGTGCGCAAGGCGCTCCAGCTCCAGCAGACCCGCCTGAAGTTGCTTCCGCTGGTGCGGGCGTACGCCCGGCGCAAGGAGGACTTCGAGGCGATGGACTTCGCCGACCAGCTGGCCCGGGCGGCCCGGGTGGCCCGGGACCACCCGGGGGTCGGCGCGATCGAGCGGGACCGCTACCGGGTGGTGCTGCTCGACGAGTACCAGGACACCAGCCACGCCCAGGTGGTGCTCCTCGGCGCCCTCTTCGGCGGCGGGCACCCGGTGACCGCTGTCGGTGACCCGTGTCAGTCGATCTACGGCTGGCGGGGGGCGTCGGCGGGCACCCTGGACCGGTTCCCCGCCGAGTTCGCCCGCCGCGACGGCACGCCCGCCCCCGCGCTCGGCCTGACCACCAGTTGGCGTAACCGACCGGAGATCCTCGGGGTGGCGAACGCGCTGGCCACGCCGTTGCGGGCGGCGGGCGCGCGGGTGCCGGAGCTGCACGCCGCGCAGACCGTTCGCGATCCGATTCCGCATCGCAGCCCCCGCGGCGCGGCCGGCGGCACCGTGCACTGCGCGCTGCTCGAGACGTACGCCGACGAGGCGGCGTGGATCGCCGACAGTGTGCTGGCCGCCTGGCGGGGCGCGGCCCGGATGCCCGACGCGCTGCCCGAGCACATTCCGGTGCCGCTGCGGCCGACGACCGCCGTGCTGGTCCGGGTACGCAGCCAGATCCCGGCGATCGAGTCGGCGCTGCGGGAGCGGGGGCTGCCGGTCGAGGTGGTGGGCCTGGGCGGTCTGCTGGACACCCCGGAGGTGCGGGACGTGGTCTGCACGCTGCGGGTGCTGGCCGACCCGACCGACGGCGCGGCGCTGCTGCGCCTGCTCACCGGCGCGCGCTGGCGGATCGGGCCGCGTGACCTGGTGGCCCTGCACCGCCGGGCACGCGCCATCGCCGTGGCTCGGCGTCAGCTCGCCACCGACGATCTGCCCGAGATCACTCCGGATCAGCTCGACGAGGCGACGCTCGTCGAGGCGCTGGCCGACCTCGGCCCGGCGCAGGCGTACTCGGCGGAGGGCTTCGCGCGGCTGCGCGCGTACGGCCGGGAGTTGGCGTTGCTCCGCTACCGGCTGGACCAGTCGCTGCCCGATCTGATCGCGGACATCGAGCGGACCGTCGGCCTGGACGTGGAGGTGGCGGTCCGGGCCGGCCGGGACGGCACGGGCGACGCCGGCCTGGCCCGCGGTCACCTGGACGCGCTCGGTGACGTGGCGGCGAGGTTCAGCGGCGAGACACCGGGCGCGACGCTCTCGGCGTTCCTCGCCTACCTGGCCGCCGCGGAGGACGAGGAGCGGGGCCTCACCCCGGGCGAGGTGGAGGTCGTCGAGGGCGCGGTGCAGGTGCTCACCGCGCACTCGGCGAAGGGCCTGGAGTGGGACGTGGTGGCGGTCGCCGGCCTGACCCGCGGCGTCTGGCCGGGGCTGGTCCGCAACTCCGACCACTGGCTCGGCGGGCTGGGCGTGCTGCCGTTCCCGCTGCGCGGCGACGCCGACGGCCTGCCCCGGTTGGACCTCGGCGAGGTGACCGACCAGCGCGGGGTGGCCCGGGCGTTGACCGACTTCACCGACGACTGGCGGGCGCACGACGAGCGGGAGGAGCGGCGGCTGGCGTACGTCGCCGTGACCCGTCCCCGCCGGCTGCTGCTCTGCTCCGGCTACTGGTGGGGGGAGGGGACCAAGCGGGCCCGTGGCCCGTCGGTGTTTCTGCAGGAGGTGCAGGACGCCTGCGCGGAGGGCGGGTCCGGGCACCTGGTCGACGTCTGGGTCTCCGAGCCGGCGCCGGACGCGGGAAATCCGACCACCGAGGTGGTGCTCCGGGCGGAGTGGCCGGCCGATCCGTTGGGCGCGCGCCGCCCGGCGCTGACCGAGGCCGCGGCGATGGTCCGGCGGTTCCTGACCGGGGGACCGGAGGTCGACGCGGCGGCGGGCGATCCGCACGAGTCGCCGGACGACGAACCGGCCCCCGTCCGGGAGGCGCTCGACGGCGCGCCGGCCGAGGTGCGGCAGGGCGCGCGGGCCGGGGGCGACGCCGGGCCGGATCCGGTGGCGGACGACCCGGAGGTGGCGCGCTGGCGGCAGGAGGTCGATCTGCTGCTGACCGAGCGGGCCGAGCTGACCCGGGCCACGGGCGCGGTCGAGGTGGCGTTGCCCGGTCAGCTGAGCGTCACCCAGTTGGTGGCGCTGCGTCGCGACCCGCACGGGCTGGCCCGTACGCTGCGCCGTCCGGTGCCCTCCGAACCCAACCCGTACGCCCGGCGGGGCACCGCCTTCCACACCTGGCTGGAGCAGCGGTTCGGTGCGGACCGGCTGCTCGACCTGGACGAGTTGCCGGGTGCGGCCGACGCGGACGCCGCGCCGGACGAGGCGCTCGCCGAGTTGCAGGAGCGCTTCCTGGCGAGCGAGTGGGCCGAACGGGTGCCGGTCGAGGTGGAGGTGCCGTTCGCCACGGTGATCGCCGGGGTGGTGGTCCGGGGGCGGATGGACGCGGTCTTCGGCCGTCCCGGCGGCCGGTACGACGTGGTGGACTGGAAGACCGGCGCGCAGCCGACCGGCGCGGCGGCGGAGGCCGCCGCCGTGCAGTTGGCCGTCTACCGGCTGGCCTGGGCGGAGCTGGCCGGGGTTCCGGTCGACCGGGTTGGCGCGGCGTTCCACTACGTACGGGACGGGGTGACCGTCCGTCCGGCGGACCTGCTCGACGTGGCCGGGTTGACCGACCTGATCGCCGCCGTGCCCGACTCGGCAGAAGCCGACACATCGCGCGTCCATCCGTGATAGGTTGGAGCTGTTGCAGTTTTGGTTACCAGAGACTCTGTGTGCGCCTGGTGGATCGTGACCCCAGGCGCACTTTGTTGTGTCCGGAGTTCTCCGGGCGGGGCGACCAGCAGCGACAGGTGCTCGACGTGATTCACGCGAGTGCTCCCGGGCCCGCAGCAGGTGCGGGTTCGACGTTCCGTCAAGGAGACGAAACATGGCAATTGGCACGGTCAAGTGGTTCAACGCTGACAAGGGCTTCGGGTTCATCACCCCGGACGACGGCGGCGCCGACGTCTTCGCGCACTTCTCGGCGATCCAGTCCTCCGGCTACCGGAGCCTGGACGAGAACCAGCGGGTCGAGTTCGAGGTGACGCAGGGCCAGAAGGGCCCGCAGGCGGCCAACATCCGCCCGCTCTGATCGTCGGGTAACTCCGTACCACCCACCGCGCTCTTCGGGGCGCAGTGACGAGTCGGCCCGCCGCCGCACGGCGGCGGGCCGACCTGTACCCCACTCGGTTCGTGCTTGCGACCGCCGGCGGCTCCGCCGCACCGGCGACAGCGCCACCCCGGCGCCTTCCTCGACACGTGCCGCCTCGAGGAAGGCTTTCTCATGACTGACGTCATTCCGTCGTTCGCCGGTACCGGCCTGGCTCCGGCCCTGCTCGCCGCGTTGTCGGCACAGGGCATCGCCGAGCCGTTCCCCATCCAGTCCGCCACCCTGCCCGACTCGCTCGCCGGCCGGGACGTGCTCGGCCGGGGTCGTACCGGCTCCGGCAAGACCCTCGCCTTCGGGCTCGCGCTGCTGCACCGGACCGCCGGCCGGCGGGCCCGTCCGGGCCGTCCGCTGGCGCTGGTGCTGGTGCCGACCCGCGAACTGGCCCAGCAGGTGACCACGGCGCTCTCCCCGTACGCCCGTGCGGTCGGGCTGCGCTGCGCGACGGTGGTCGGCGGACTGTCGCTGCAGCGGCAGGCGGACGCGCTGCGCGCCGGGGTGGAGGTGCTGGTGGCCACCCCCGGCCGGCTGCACGACCTGATCAACCGCGGCGACGCCCGCCTCGACCAGGTCCAGGTCACGGTGCTCGACGAGGCCGACCAGATGGCCGACATGGGCTTCCTGCCGCAGGTCACGAAGCTGCTGGAGCAGGTCGCTCCGGACGGGCAGCGGATGCTCTTCTCCGCCACGCTCGACGGCGGCGTGGACCGACTGGTCCGCCGTTTCCTGAGCGACCCGGTGTCGCACTCGGTCGACCCGGGGACCGCCACGGTCACCGCGATGAGCCACCACGTGCTGCACGTCGACCCGATGGAGAAGACGGCCGCGGTCACCCGGATCGCCGCCCGCGAGGGGCGCACCATCCTCTTCCTCGGCACCAAGCACCGGGCCGACCGGCTCGCCCGCCAGCTGCTGGCCAGGGGCGTACGCGCCGCGGCCCTGCACGGCGGCAAGTCGCAGCCGCAACGGACCCGCATCCTGGAGCAGTTCCGCACCGGGCTGGTGACCACCCTGGTCGCCACCGACGTGGCGGCCCGGGGCATCCACGTCGACGGGCTGGATCTGGTGGTCAACGTGGATCCGCCCACCGAGGCCAAGGACTACCTGCACCGGGGCGGCCGTACGGCTCGCGCCGGGCAGCCCGGCCGGGTGGTGACCCTGGTCGTGCCGGAGCAGCGGCGGGACGTCTCCCGTCTCATGGCGACGGCCGGCATCCGCCCCGAGTCCGTCCAGGTGCGCTCCGGTGACGACGCGCTGGCCCGGCTGACCGGGGCGCGGGAGCCCTCCGGTGTGCCGGTGACGATCGCGCCGCCGGCACCCGTGCGGGCGGCCCGTCCCGCGTCGGTACGGGCGACGGACGGGGCGACCGACGAGGGCGGATCACAGGTGGGCCGGCCCACGCACCGTGCGTCGGGGCGGTCACGTCGCCCCCGCCGTCCCCGCCGGGCCTGACACCTGCCGATCCACCGCCCGACGGTCGAATCGCGGCCGTCCGGTGGCAGGTCGGCGAACCGGCGTCGCGGCCGCGGCCCACCCGTCGAGATGGTGGGATACCCCGGTCGCGGCGGCTGTCGAAGGTCACAGGTGGCGGAGGTGCCGACGCGCTAGGGTCGGTCACGTGGCGGCGCGGAGATCGAGAATTCCAGCGACCAAATATCCAGTCGAGCGGTTCAAGCTCGACAACGGCCTGCGGGTGGTCCTCACCCCGGATCGGAGCGCCCCGGTCATCGGGGTCGCCGTCGTCTACGACGTCGGCATCCGCTCCGAACCGGAGGGACGCACCGGCTTCGCCCACCTCTTCGAGCACCTCATGTTCCAGGGCTCGGAGAACCTGGAGAAGCTGGCCCACTTCCGGCACGTGCAGGGCGCCGGCGGCACCTTCAACGGCTCCACCCACCTCGACTACACCGACTACTTCGAGACCCTCCCCAGCAATGCGCTCGAGCGCGCGCTCTTCCTCGAGGCCGACCGGATGCGTGGTCCCCGGTTGACCGAGGAGAACCTGCGCAACCAGGTGGACGTGGTCAAGGAGGAGATCCGGGTCAACGTGCTGAACCGGCCGTACGGCGGGTTCCCCTGGCTGACCCTGCCACCGGTCATGTTCGACACCTTCCCCAACGCGCATGACGGCTACGGCTCCTTCGACGATCTGGAGTCGGCCACCGTCGCCGACGCGGCGGACTTCTTCCGGCGCTACTACGCCAGCGGCAACGCGGTACTTGCGGTCAGCGGCGACCTCGACGTGGCCGAGGCGACCACGCTCATCGAGCGGCACTTCGGCGACGTGCCGGCCCGCCCCGCCCCGCAGCGTCCCGACTTCACCGAGCCCGACCTGACCGCCGAGCGGCGCACCTCCTACACCGACAAGCTCGCCCCGCTGCCGGCGGTCGCCAGCGCCTGGCGGGTACCCGACCCGCACAGCGACTTCCTCGGCTACCTGCCGTACGTGGTGCTGGCCGAGGTGCTCACCGACGGCGACGCCTCCCGGCTGGTCGAGCGGCTGGTGCAGCGGGACCGGACGGTCACCAGCGTCGGTGGCTACCTCGGCTTCATGGGCGACCCGTTCGACGTACGCGACCCGACGGCGCTGCTGCTCCAGGCTCACCTGCCGCCGGGCGGGGACGTGGAGAAGGTGCTGCGCACCGTCGACGAGGAGCTGGACCGGCTCGCCACCGACGGGCTGTCCGAGGGGGAGTTGGCCCGTACCCAGGCCCGGATGGCCACCCACCTGCTGCGCGACACCGACGCGGTGCTCGGCCGGGCGCTGCGGATGGCGGTGCTTGAGCAGCAGCGTGCCGAGCCGGGCCTGCTCAACGACCTGCCCCGGCTCGTCGGTGAGGTCACCGACGAGCAGGTGCGTTCCGCCGCGGCCACCCTGCGGCCGGAGCGTCGAGCCACCATCGAGGTCGTCGCCGGCGGTGCCCGATGAACGCGCGAACGAAGAAGGAGAACGTGACGGCGACCGTCGAGCCCGCGCCGCGGACCCTGCCGCCGCTCGGCCCCAACCGCAAGCTCAAACTGCCGAAGCAGGCGGAGCGCACGCTGGCCAACGGCCTCACCGTGATCGCGGTGCGCCGGCCGGCGGTGCCCCTCGTGGAGCTGCGGCTCTGGGTGCCCTTCGGGCGTACGCACCTGGCCCGCGGGGCGATGCTCGCGCAGACCATCCTCTCCGGCACGGAGACCCACACCGCGACGCAGATCGCCGCCGAGCTGCAGAAGGTCGGCGGTGGTCTCGCCGCCGGGGTCGATCCGGACCGGCTCATGCTCTCCGGGGCGAGCCTCGTCACCGGCCTGGGCCGGATGCTGGAGCTGCTCGCCGACGTCCTTACCGGGGCCACCTATCCGGGTGACTGGGTGGAGATCGAGCGGGACCGGCTGGTCGACCGGATCCAGGTCGCCCAGAGCCAGCCCGCCCACCTGGCCCGGACGGCGCTGCTCAAGCGGATCTACGGCCGGCACCCGTACGCGGTGCAGACCCCGGAGCCCGATCAGGTCCGCGCGGTCCGGCCGCCCGTCCTGCGCCGCCTGCACGGCGAGCGGGTACACCCGGCCGGTGCGGTGCTGGTGCTCGTCGGCGACGTGCAACCCGACCGCGCGCTGGAGGCCGCCGAGGAGGCGCTCTCCGGTTGGAAGGGCGACGGGCAGCCGGCCGAGCTGCCGCCCGCCCCGCCGTTGGAGCCGGGCCCGCTGCTGCTGGTCGACCGGCCGGGGTCGGTGCAGTCGTCGCTGCGGGTCGCGCTGCCGGCGGTGCCCCGCACCCACCCGGACCACGCGGCGCTGCAACTGGCCAACCTGATCTTCGGCGGCTACTTCTCCTCCCGGTGGGTCGAGAACATCCGCGAGGACAAGGGCTACACGTACGGCCCGCACTCGGTGGTCGAGCACTCGGTGGCCGGTTCGGTGCTGGTCGCCGGCGCCGAGGTGGCCACCGAGGTGACCGCTCCGGCACTGCTGGAGACGGTGTACGAGCTGGGTCGGCTCGCCTCGCTGCCGGTCAAGGAGGAGGAGCTGGAGCAGGCCCGCCAGTACGCGCTCGGCACCCTTCAGCTCGGCATGTCCACCCAGGCCGGCCTGGCCGCCCTCGTCAGCGCGTACGCGGGCAACGACCTGCGGCTCGATTTCCTGGCCGAGCACGCCGCACGCCTGGCCAAGGCGACGGTGGCGGATGTCGCGGAGGCCGCGGCCCGCTACCTCGCCCCGGCGAACGCGGTCACCATGGTGCTCGGTGACGCCGAACGGATCGCCCCGTCGCTGGCCGCGCTCACTCCGATCGAGACGGCATGAGCGAGCGCAGCGCGGCAGAACCGCACGCCGTCGCCGGTCGAGGGGAGGCGGCGGCGTGAGCGGGGAGGCGGCTCCACCGCTGGCCCGCGCCACGCTGGACCGGGCCGCGCACCACCGTACGGATCGGGCCTGGCTGGCCGAGGCGTGGCTGCGGGGCCGGGTGCTGGCGTTGGACTCCACGGCGGAGGGTCGGACGCTGGTGCGTACGGACGCGAACCCGCCGGCGCTGGTGCTCTTCCGCGCCGACGAGCTGCCGGCGGGGAGCGAGGCGGCCGCGATGTTCCTCGGGGTCGAGCAGGACGGGCTGCCCGTCTTCGCGGTGGACATTCCGCTGCCGGAGGTGGTCGGCACCCGGACCGTCGGCCTGCGCGACGTCGGGCATCTGCTCACCGACCGGGACGCCGGCCTCTTCACCACGGCGTTGGCGCTGCTCAACTGGCACATCCGGCACGGCTACTCGTCGGCCAGCGGCTCGCCGACCGAGATGGACGAGGCGGGTTGGTCCCGCATCGACCGCGACGGCGATCGGGTCTGGCCGCGCACCGACCCGGCCATGATCGTGCTGGTGCACGACGGGGAGCCGGGCCTCGCGGGGCGGTGCCTGTTGGGCAACAACGCCGCCTGGCCGAGCAGCCCCGGGCAGCGGCGCTTCTCCTGCCTCGCCGGCTACATCGAGCCGGGGGAGTCGGCGGAGGCCGCCGTGCTGCGCGAGGTCCGCGAGGAGGTCGGCGTCGAGGTCGGGAACATCGTGTACGTCGGTAGCCAGGCCTGGCCGTTCCCCGGTTCGCTGATGCTGGGCTTCCTGGCCACCGCCGACCCGGAGGATCCGGTGCGGATCGACCCCACCGAGATCGCGTACGCCCGCTGGTTCACCCGGGCGGAGATCGGCGCGGCGCTGGCCGGCCGGACGGTGGACGTGGGCGGGGGCGCGCAACTGGTGCTGCCGCCGCCCGCGTCGATCGCGTTGTTCCTGATCCACCGCTGGCTGGACGGCTGGGTGGACGAGGCGCGCTGAACGCGGAAGCCGTCGGCGCGGCGATGCCGGATGCGGTCCCGGCCCGTGACCGTCGTTGCCGCGGCGGTCACGGGCCGGGAACACGGACCGTCGTGGTCGGTGGGCGAGGAACGCGGCGGGGGAGCCGGTCCGGCCACGACGGACGCCTCATGTCTGTCGGCTGCGGTAGGCGGGTAGGGGTTCACCGAGCGGCAGGACCTTGATCCGTTGCCGGCCGGCGCGGACCGCGCCCACCGAGGCCAGGGCGCGGGCCAGGTGCATTGCGGCCTCTCGGTCTTCGGCGTGGACGACCTGCCGGCGTGGCTCGGGCGCGGTCGTCTCGTCCCGCAACCGGTGGCCGCCGGCCCAGGCGGCCGCGATCTCCCCGTCGGCGACGGTGCGGATGTCGGTGCGAACGATCAGGAACCGCATGGGGGTCTCCGATGAACCGCGACTGGTGAGCCGGTGTGGAAGTTCCACGTCACTCACTCGTCATGTTACGCGCCGTGTTCGTCCCAGCAAGTGAAACTCGACGATTGATTCGGCGCGTCGTCCGATCAGGGGATGCCTGGTCAGCGGTGGATCGGGTCGGGTCGGGAATGCGACAGGGCCGCCGGCATCCGTGCCGGCGGCCCTGTCCCGTCAACCAGCTCAGTTCAGATCGAACTGGCCTTCTTTCGCTCCCGCGATGAAGCCGAGCCAACCGGCGCGGTTGAACAACAGCACGGGGCCCTGCGGATCCTTGCTGTCCCGCAGCGCGATGGCGGCGGGACCGCCGACCGGGGCGACCTCCACGCAGTTGGAGGTCTGGCTGCGGGTGCTCTTGCGCCACGGGGCGTCCGCCAGCAGTCGGGCGGGGACGGACGGGTTGTTGCGGATCTCGTTCATGGTTCTGCTCCATTCGAACCGCTCCGATGGGACGAGTGGCGCACGCGCCGACGGGCGGTCCCCCGTGGATCACCGGTCCGTCAGTCGCCCCGGCTGCCGGCGGCGTTGGACCGGCGCCGTTGCCGGCCCGTACGCCACTGTGGACGGGGAGTCTGCCCCGGTCAGCCGTCCCGTCGCCTCGATCAGCCAAGCGAGGGTGTCCGAGGCGGGAAGTGCCGCCGTGCATAGCCACTCGAACACCACTTTATAGCGATTCAGTGTTTTTGCGTCGGTCGACATGACGTCGGTGAAGCCACCTTCGATGGCGACCGTCTCCGGATCGAGCGGATCGGCGAACCGATAGAGGGAGAACGCGGTCGGCGGGAGGTACCAGTCGCCGACCCGGGTCTCGCGGAGCAGCACGTGCAGGGTCACGTTCGGCAGCAGCGCCAGCTCGCACAGCTGGACCAGCTGCTCGTACAGCACCTCCGGCGGGCCGGCCCGGTGGCCGAGCGCCGCCTCCTCGATGACCGCCGTGTAGCGGGGTGGGTCGTACTCCCGGGTGAGCAGTGACTGCCGGGCGAGGCGGGCCTGCACCTCGGTCTCGGTCTCCTCCGTCGGCTCCGGATCGCCGGCCTGGTCGGCGACCTGCTGGGCCGAGACGATCCGCACACCTGCGTAGCCGGCCGTCTGCAACAGGCCGGGGACGAGCACCGGGTTGTACTCGGAGATGCCGACGCAGCCCGCCTCCAGCTCGGCGAAGCTCCGCTGCTGCTGGGTCATGACCGGGAAGTTCTTCAACCAGCCGCGCATGTCGCCGGCCTCAAGCGTGATGCCGAGCAGCTCGGCACGGAGCGACTCGTCGGCGCGGTAGAGGTCGAGCAGGGTCCGGACGTCCTCCGGGTCCGGCCGGCTGCGTCCGTTCTCCAGGCGGGACAGTTTGGACGCTGATGCCCAACCGATCCGCTCGATGACCTGGTCTCCGGTGAGACCCGCCGTCTCGCGCAGTCGGCGCAGCTCTGTGCCGAGCCTGCGGCGGCGCAGGATCGGGCTGGGTGAGGCAGGAGGCAAGAGTGTCCTCTTTCCCATCGACCGCCGCAGACGCGACGGTAACTGTATGAAGTTCGCCCCCCACGGTCAGTATGGACGGCGCGGCCGGTGTCGGACGTACCGGCGAGGGCGTGTCTTGCAGAAAAGAGGACCGTGGAACGTGTGGCCGCCCCACCACGGCGTCCGGACCGCCCACGCCGCCCCGAGAGCGCGCCCAGTGCGGCGCGCCACCGTCGCCCCGGAGGAACAATGCGCCACGTCCTGCGCCGACCCGAGTTCCGCCTGCTCTTCTGCGGGCTGCTGGCGAGCATGAGCGCGGAGTCCATCCTGCTGCTCGCGCTCGCCATCTGGGTCAAGGACCTCACCGGCTCGGACGGCATGGCCGGTGCCACGATCTTCGCGGTCATCGCGCCGATGACGTTGGCGCCACTGGTCGGGTGGTTCGTCGACCGGTACCCGCGACGACAGTTCTTCGTGGTGGCGAACCTGGTGACCGCGGTGCTGCTGACCCCACTCTTCTGCGTACGGGAGCGCGACGACGTGTGGATCGTGTACGCGGTGGCCGCCCTGTACGGACTCTCGTACCTCGCGCTCAGCGCCGCGCTCAGCGGGCTGATCCGGCAACTGGTCCCGATCGAGCTGCTGGCCGAGGCGAACGGCGTGCTGCAGACCGTACGACAGGGGTTGCGACTGATCGGACCGCTCGCCGGCGCCGGCCTCTACGCCGCGATCGGCGGCCCGGCGCTGGCCGGAGTCGGCGTTCTCGGGTTCGTGACGGCAGCCGCCGTGGTGGGCATGCTGCGGACCCGGGAGGAGCCGCCCGCGCGACCGGGACCGCGCTGGCCGGCCGAGGTGAGTGCCGGCCTGCGGCACCTGGCCGGCGAACCCGCGTTGCGTCGGGCGCTCTTCGGCTACGCGCTCGGCTCGCTCGTGATGGGCTTCACCGAGTCGCTGATCTTCGCGTACGTCGACCAGGGGCTCCGCCGGGACGCCGCGTTCGTCGGGGTGCTGGTCACCGTGCAGGGCGTCGGCGGGCTGGTCGGTGGGCTCTGCTCACCCGGCGCGGTACGCCGGCTCGGCGAGGTGGGCACCCTCGCGACCGGGGTGGCCTTCTTCGGGCCGGCCGCGCTGGCGCTGGCCTACCCCGATCTCCGGCTCGGGGTGGCGGCGGTGCTGCTGGCCGGGGTCTCGATCCCGCTGACCATGGTGGGGCTGAACACGCTCATCCAACGCCGTACCCCACCGCCGCTGCTCGGCCGGGTCACGGCCGCCTCCGAGGCGGTGGTCAGCGGGCCGCAGGCTCTCTCGATCGGCGTCGGCGCGCTGCTCGTCGGCGCCGTCGACTACCGGCTGCTCTTCCTGCTGACCGGTCTGGTCACCCTGCTGGCCGGCGGCTACCTCTGGCGCTCCCGGCACCTCACCCCGCCGACCGAGCCTCCCCACCGAACAGCGCGGATCCCGTCCCCGCGCCGCCCGTCCGCCCCCGGCTCCTCCCCGACCGCCCCCGGCTCCCCGAACGGTGATCATGAAGTTATCGGCGCGACACGCCGACGCCGTGGCCGATAACTCCATGATCACCGGGCCGAGCCGGGGCCGGGGTGGGTTGGGGTTGGGGTGGGGACGGGGAGAGGCGGCCGCCCGTCCGGGCGGCCGCCTCTCGGGGGACTACTGGATGATCAGGCGGTCACGATGGTCGCGAGGTGCTGCTTGACCTGGTTGATCGACGGGTTGGTGAGCGCGCTGCCGTCGGCGAAGCGAAGCGTCGGAACGGTCTGGTTGCCGCCGTTGACGCTCATCACGAACTCCGCGGCCTGGGGGTCCCGCTCGATGTCGACCACCTCGTACCCGATGCCCTCCCGGTCCAGCTGGGACTTCAGTCGGTGGCAGTAACCGCACCACGAGGTGGAGTACATCGTCAGCATGGTCAATTCCTCCCGCTGCTCCGCCGTCGGCTTGCCGATCAAGCCGAGGCTATCCACTGCAACATCCGGGGTTGCTGCGAGAATTCCTTGCTGTGGCGGTTCACTCTGACGCGGAACGGGTGCTCGCCGGGCTGGATCCCGAGCAGCGCGGCGCGGTGACCGCGCCGGCCGGGCCGGTCTGCATCCTGGCCGGCGCGGGCACCGGAAAGACCCGGGCGGTCACCTCGCGGATCGCCCACCGGGCACTCACCGGTGAGATCTCCGGCCGGCACGTGCTCGCCGTCACCTTCACCGCCCGCGCCGCCGCCGAGATGCGGAGCCGGCTCACCCAGCTCGGGGTGAGCGGTGTCCAGGCGCGCACCTTCCATGCGGCCGCGTTGCGCCAGGTGCGCTACTTCGCGCCCCGGCTGCTCGACGGGCGGGCCATGCCGGAGCTGCTGGACAGCAAGGTCCGGCTCGTCACGCTCGCTGCGGCCCGGGTGGGTCTGCGTACCGACCGGGCCGCCGCCCGGGACCTGGCCGGCGAGATCGAGTGGGCCAAGTCGTCACTCGTCGAGCCCGGCGAGTACATGGTGGCGGCGGCGAAGGCGCTGCGGGACACCCCGCACGAGCCGGCGAAGGTCGCCGAGGTGTTCGCCGCCTACGAGAAGATCAAGCGTGGCAACGGCGTGATCGACTTCGAGGACATGCTGCGCGCGGCGGTCTGGGGGATCGAGGAGCACGCCGACGTCGCCGAGCAGGTGCGCGCGCAGTACCGGCACTTCGTGGTCGACGAGTACCAGGACGTCAACCCGCTCCAGCAGCGGCTGCTGGAGGCCTGGCTCGGCGGGCGCAACGACCTGACCGTGGTGGGGGACGCGAGCCAGACCATCTACTCCTTCACCGGGGCCACCTCGTCGTACCTGGTCGACTTCCCGCGCCGCCACCGGGACGCGGTGGTCGTCCGGCTGGTCCGGGACTACCGGTCCACGCCGCAGGTCGTCGGGCTGGCCAACGCCGTGATCTCCCAGGCCCGGGGGGCCGAGGCCCGGCTCCGGCTGGAGCTGAGCGGGCAGCGTCCGCCCGGCCCCGAACCGGAGCTGCGGATCTTCACCGACGAGCCGGCCGAGGCGAACGCGGTGGCGGCGCGGGCCCGGGCGCTCATCGACGCCGGCACCCCCGCCCGGGAGATCGCCGTGCTGTTCCGCACCAACGCGCAGTCCGAGGCGTACGAGAAGGCGCTCACCGAGGCCGAGGTGCCGTACGTGGTGCAGGGGGCGGAGCGGTTCTTCGAGCGGGCCGAGGTGCGGCAGGCGATGGTCGCCCTGCGCGCCGCCACCCGCTCCATCCCGGGGGAGACCCCGCTCCCGGCGGCCGTGGTCGAGGCGCTCGCGGCCGTGGGCTGGTCGCCGGAGACGCCGCCGGCCGGTGGCGCCGCCCGGGAACGCTGGGAGGCGCTCGCCGCGCTGGTCCAGCTCGCCGAGGAGTACGCGGCGACCCCCACCGTCCTGCCGATCGGCGAGGCGGCGACCGTCGAGCGGGCGGTGACGCTGGCCGAGTTCACCGACGAGCTGCACCGCCGGGCGAGCCAGCAACACGTGCCCACCCTCGACGGGGTGACCCTGGCCTCGCTGCACTCGGCGAAGGGGTTGGAGTGGGACGCGGTCTTCCTCGTCGGGCTCTCCGAGGGCACCCTGCCCACCACGTACGCGAAGACGGCCGAGCAGGTCGAGGAGGAGCGCCGGCTGCTCTACGTGGGGGTCACCCGCGCGCGGGAGTGGCTCTGGCTGTCGTACGCGGTGGCCCGCTCGCCGGGTGGGCGGGCCCGGCGGCCGTCGCGTTTCCTGCCCCAGCTCGACCGCTCCGGCGGCGGTGGCGAGCGGGCCCGCGGCACGAGCACGACGCCCCGGCCGGAGCGGCGGCGGACGCAGATCGTCTCCTGCCGGATCTGTGGCGCGACGCTGCTCGCCGGTCCGGAGCGGAAGCTGGGACGGTGCGCGACCTGCCCGTCCGACATCGACGAGGAGCTGCACGAGCGGCTGTGCGAGTGGCGGCGGCGGGTCGCCGGTGACCAGCGGGTCCCGGCCTACGTGGTCTTCACCGACGCCACCCTGACGGCGCTGGCCGAGCGGCGGCCGGGTCGCCCCGAGGATCTGATCGCCATCGCCGGCATCGGCCCACGCAAACTGGGCCTCTACGGCGAATCGGTACTGGCGCTGGTGGGCGGCGCGGCGGTCGACGACGTCTGCCCCGAGAAAACTTTCGAAATCGAGCCGTAAATTCGTTTGCCCTCCCCCTCGGGCGAGGAATAGCCTCAGTGCACACCTCGCGAGCGGCGCAGTTCGGGCTGCTCACGGGGGTTGTCCCAGTCGATTCGAGGAACGTGAGGGAGGTGGCACCCGTGAAGATCTTCACCTATGAGCGTCTGGCGGCGATGCCGGCTGCCTGCGCTCCGCTGTCGGCTGTCCGGGTGGCTTCCGCGGTCAAGCGACCGTCGGTCCCACAGGTGCACCAGGTCGAGGCTCAGGCCGAGCTGATCCTCGCCGCTGCGCCGAACGGACTCCGGGGGACCAGTGGCTTCACGGGCATGGGCATCGATGGTGTCGCGAAGCGCACCGATGTCCGCGGCGTTCCACCTCGAGGTAGACCGGTCTGATCAACAGACCGACCGGCTCACCTCGAGGCCGCGGAACCCGTAAACCGGGATCCGCGGCCTCAGTTTTTTGCTCCGCCCACCTAGTCGGAAGTAGCGATCCACGAGATCGAAATGAGAGAGAGGTGACCGGGCGATGAGTCTGGCACTGGCTCCGCTCGACCTGGACGTCGAGTTGGAGGCGAACCTGCCCTGCCGGAAGTTCGACCCCGACCTGTGGTTCTCCGACGCGCCCGCCGAGCTCGAGCTTGCCAAGTCGCTCTGCGGGGACTGCCCGCTGCGCGTCGAGTGCCTCGCCGGCGCGGTCGAGCGTGCCGAGCCCTGGGGCGTCTGGGGTGGCGAGATCTTCGAGCGTGGCGCGGTCGTCCCGCGCAAGCGGCCCCGTGGCCGTCCGCGCAAGGAGGACGTCGCCCGTGACGCCGCGCTCCGGGTCGAGGCCGAGGCGCGCCTGGCGGCCAGTGGGCTGTCCCAGGGGCGTAACGCGGTCCGGCTGGCGGCCTGACATGAACCCGATCCGAACCAACCACGCCGGTACAGCTCCGGCGACGACTGGAAACGACATGCTGCACGTACCCAACGGAGTTGAGATGCAACTACTTCACGAAGCGTTGTCCAGGGCCCGAATGCGCCGGCCTCAGGCCGGCAACACCACGAGCACTGAGGCAACCCGTTCCGCCCTCACCGTCGCCATGAACAGCCGCCGACAGTCGGCACGCGACCTGGGCATTCGCTGACACCACCGATCCGCGGGGCGGGTGGCCGGAACTCCGGCCGCCCGCCCCGCGGCGTAGCCGGGCGAGGTGGCGCTGAGCCCCCGGACGAGGCGGGGCCGTCCTGCTCGACGGGGCGGGCCCGCGCTTCCCGGGGAGCGGCGGCTCGTGTCCCGGCGGTCGCGGCGAGGAGCGGCGGCTCAGCCGACCGGCGCGAAGCCGGGCAGCCAGCGTTCGAGGATGCGCCGGTACGGCGCCTTGGCCTCCAACTGGCAGAGCACCCCGATCGAGCCGAGGGTCACCCGGTGGATGAGCAGGTACGACGGGGGCAGGTTGAGCTGACGCCCCAGCTGGTAGGCGGGGGAGCGTGGGCTGGCCAACCGGGCGGCCTCGCCCCGCAGCCAGGCCCGGCTGAACCGGAACTCGTCGGCGGCCACCGGCTCCAGCATGGGCCGCAGATATTCCAGCACCGCCTGCGCGTCGATCTCCTCGGCCTCGCTGACGAAGCCCTCCGCCCGCAGCCCCGCCACGACGGCGTCCGCCTCGCCCCGCAGCGCCAGGCCGGCGAGACGGCCGATCGGCTCCGGGGTGCCGTCCGGCATCCGGGCCACCGCGCCGAAGTCGATCACGCCGAGGCGGCCGTCGGGCAGGAGCCGGAAGTTACCCGGGTGCGGGTCGGCGTGCAGCAGCCCGGCCCGCATCGGCGCGGAGAGGTGCAGCTCGGCCATCAGCCGGCCCGCCTCGTCCCGCTGCTCCTCGGTGCCCTCCCGAATGATCACGGAGAGCGGCGTGCCCTCGACCCACTCGGTGATGAGCACCCGCGGCGCGGCCGAGACCACGGCGGGGATGTAGATGTCCGGATCGTCGGCGTACGCGGCCGCGAAGGCGCGCTGCGACTCGGCCTCGAGCTCGTAGTCGAGCTCCTCGGTGATCCGCTCCCGCAGCTCCACCAGGAGCGGCTTGACGTCGAGGCCGGGCTGGATCGCCCGGAACATCCCGCCGAGTCGGGAGAGCTGCTTGAGGTCCGCGAGCAGTGCGTCCCCGGCGCCCGGATACTGGATCTTGACGGCCACGTCACGCTGCTTCGGCTCGCCCGACGGGCCGTACCCCGGATCCCGCCAGATCGCGCGGTGCACCTGCCCGATGCTGGCCGCCGCGGCCGGGGTGTCGTTGAACTCGACGAAGCGGTCCCGCCAGTCCGGGCCGAGCTGCTCGGTCAGCACCTTGTGCACGCTGGCGACGGGGAGCGGCGGCGCCGCCTCCTGGAGCTTGGTCAGCGCCTGCCGGTAGGGGGCGGCGATCTCCTCCGGCAGTGCCGCCTCGAAGACGGAGAGCGCCTGCCCGAACTTCATCGCCCCGCCCTTGAGCTGGCCCAGGACGCTGAAGAGCTGCTCGGCGGTGCGCTGCTGGATCTCCGCGGAGATCACATCGGAGGCGAGACCGGTGACGCGCTTTCCCATGCCGAGGACGGTCCGGCCGGCGAAGCCGAGCGGCAGTGCGGCGAGCTTGGCGGTCCGGGACACAGCCCGGCGTGGGATGTCGGTCACCCGGTCATTGTTACCGACTCGACGGGCGCGCGGCTGCTGAGCGCCCTGTCACCCGTCGTTCGTTCCGGACGACAGGTCGAAGACGGGTCGTCGGGGGCAGGCGGCGGGGTGGTCAACGGCCTCTTCGCGAGCACCGGCAGGAGGGGTGGGGCGGCCAGTCGCGGCGCCGGAGCCTGCCCGGACCGGCGACCTCGACCGCGCCACCCAGCGTCTCGGGCGTACCGCCGTCGAGCTGGGCCAGCGCCTCCGCGGTGGCGAACCCGGCCGCGGCGAGCAGGGTCGCGGTCGCGCCCGCGGGAAGGGGCTCCTCGCCGGCGAGTTGGGCGGCGAGCCGGGGCCAGTCCGGATCCCGGTCGGTGCGGTGCAGGTCGACGCAGTTCAGGCAGGGTCCGACCGGGGGCCGCACCAGCGGCCCGATCACCGGCACCCCCTCCCGGAGCGTGACGAGCAGGTGCGGCTGGCGGCGCTGGGCGTACCCGGCCGCGATGAGAGCGGCCGGACGGTCCGTGCCGAGCTGCACCACCAGGTCGACCGGGCCGCGTCGACCCGTCGGGCCGGCGGCGCCGGGGGCGGTGCGGGCGATCGCCTCCCGCACGGCGGCGGCGAGCGGACGTCCGAGCTCCGCCGCGGGGATGCCGGTGCCCGCCAGGTCGGCCGGGCGCACCGGACCCGCGAGTTCCGCGCTGACCTGCCCGACGCCGGCCTGGGCGAGCGCCACGGCCACCGCGGCACCGAGTCGACCGGCACCGGTCACCAGCACCC
The DNA here is from genome assembly GCF_003626635.1 of Micromonospora musae. Taxonomy (GTDB): domain Bacteria; phylum Actinomycetota; class Actinomycetes; order Mycobacteriales; family Micromonosporaceae; genus Micromonospora; species Micromonospora musae. Next base: position 187,023 of record NZ_RAZT01000005.1, read on the forward strand.
GGGCGCTCAGCCGGCGCCGGAGCAGCTGGGCGGGCGTGGCCGGCAGCCGGGCGGCGGCGAGAGCGAGCGCGCCGGCCTCCGCGCCGAGCCGGGCCCGCGTCGGTCCGGCCAGGTCACGCGGCAACAGGGTGTGTCCCGGTACGAGCAGACCGGCGGCGCGCAGGGTGTCGAGGAGCGTACGCGCCGGCTCGGCGCCGAGCTCGGTGGCGAGCGGGTGCGTCAGCACGCCACGTTCGCTGCGGGTGCCGTCGAGCAGATCCAGCAGGCGGGCGGCGCGCGGGTCGGCGATCTCGAGCAGGACGGCGTGCTCCGGCCCGACGCCGAGCTGAAGCGTGTGCCGGTCACGCCAGAGCCGGGTGAGGCCGGGAAGCAGCGTGGGGCGGGGGAGTACGGCACGGGTCATGGCAACGAATCGTCACCGCGTCCGTGCGTTACGTCGATCGTTGTCCACAGGTGTGGGGTGCCCTGTCCAGGGCTGTCCACAGGACTTCCGGAGTTATCCACAGGCCTCCGGGTGCGGTGTCGGCCACCCGACACGCTGCCGGCGGGTCAGCCCGGCCGGCAAGCGCGGGCGGGGGTGACCCGTTGGAGAGCCACCCCTCGCCCGTCGCTGATCGGGTCAGACCTTCGCCTTGCCCAGGATGCGGTTCACTGTTGTGCCGCACACCGGACACTTGCCCTTGGCCATGTTCATCCCGGTCTTCGAGACCTCGATGTGTCCCTCGAAGTCCCTCTTCTCCTTGCACTTGACGCAGTAACCGTTGTAGGTCTGGGCCTGGTCGGCCACGGTGCCCTCCTCGTCTCGTCCGCCGGCCGGTACCGGTTCCGGCGGGTTTCCCGGCGGCGGGCCGTGAGCGGCGCCGGCGCTGGGTCTAACTCCCACGGCCACCCGCGTGGCCGCTGGTCCGCGGACCCTACCCAGGTCTGGGCGGTTCCATGTCAGCTGCGCGTCGACACTGTGAGGAAGCCGACCACGAGAGTGTGCACGGCGAATTAGGTCGGATAAGTCAGTTTGGCGGGGACACGCCGACCGAACCCGCACAGACAGCCCTTCGAAGCGCCCCCGCGCGCCGGGTGCACCGGTTGATCACTTACCGTGGGCAGGGGCGCGCCCCTACCCAGCTGATGGGTATCTCGGGCCGCCACGGTGGGTGACCGGGTGTCCTTCGACACCCCGGCAAGAAATTTTTCAGGACTCCTGGCGACCAATCACCATCTTCCGGGCGCGTGTCGGAGGGTTGACCCTTGCGTACCCCTGGTCACTAGGCAGTAGCTTTCCCTCGTGGCAGCAAATCGAGGCTGCGCGGGTCTCTGATGGCAGGGGCGCGCAAGCCGGTCGTCGAGGTACGGCGCAGCCAGCGCCGACGACGTACGGTGTCCGCCTACCGCGACGGTGAGCGGGTCGTCGTGCTGATTCCCGACCAGTTCTCCCGGGCCGAGGAGAGCGAATGGGTCGACCGCATGCTCGCCCGGCTCGCCGCCCGCGAGGGGCGACTGGCCCGCTCCGACGCCGAGCTGGCTGCCCGGGCCACCCGGCTGCTCGACGCCTACCTCTCCGACCACGGTGCGCAGGCCGTCCCGGCCAGCGTTCGGTGGGTCACCAACCAGAACGGCCGCTGGGGCTCCTGCACCCCCGCCGACCGGACGATCCGCATCTCGCACCGGGTGCAGGAGATGCCGGACTGGGTGATCGACTATGTGCTGCTGCACGAACTGGCGCACCTGATCGTGCCGAGCCACAACGCCGCCTTCTGGGCCCTGGTCGCCCGCTACCCCAAGTCGGAGCGGGCCCGGGGCTACCTGGAGGGCATCGCCGCGGCCGTCGCCGTCCCCGCCCTGACCGAGTGACCCCGGGCCGCCCGCACCGGCGGGAGCGGGTCTAGGGTCGGGGGATGGTTCGGGTCGTCGTCGCATTGCTCGGGCCGGTGCCCTGGACGCCCCCGGGGGTCGATCCGGCCCGCTGGCGTACCGCCCTCGCCGAGGACACCGTCGACCTGCTCGCCACGTTGACCGAGGTCGACACCGCGGTGGCGGTCACCCCCGACGACCGGTGGCTCGCCGACGCGGTCACCTGGCCGGACATGGCCGTCCACGAGGTGCCCGAGCCGACGCCGAACGCCGTGTTCGCGGCGCTCTCCGGGTACGACCAGGCCGCCGTGCTCGTGGCCGACGCCCCGGACCTGCCCGCGCTCACCATCGGCAAGCTGCTCCGCCCACTGACCAGTCGCCCCGCCGCGGTGGCACCGGCCGAGGGCGCCGGCCCGGGGCTGCTCGGCGTCGCCGTGCGGCTGCCCGTACCGTCGTGGCTTCCGTCGCTGGACCTGGACCGGACGACGCCGACGGAGATCCGCGCCGCCGCCCCACGCCCCGGCGACCTCTCGGTGACGCCGGCGTGGCGCCGGCTCCGCGGCCCGGCCGACCTGGCCACGCTCGACCCGGCCCTGGAGGGCTGGGAGGCCACCCGCGCCCTGCTCTCGGGCACCGCCGGCTGACCCGACCCGGGCAAGGATGCGGGGCACGATCGTGGCCGGTGCCGACCGCTGGTCGGCACCGGAACCCGGGTCGGTGGAACTCGGCCCAACGGGTGAGGTCAGGAACGCTTGTCGTCGTCGCCCTCGTCGCCGCGCCGCTCCGACTCGCCGGGCGTCTCCTCGTGCGGCCCGCCGGGAGCGGTGAAGTCGAAGTTCTCCAGCTCGCCGATGACGTCGAACTCGGCCATCGCGAACGCCACCGGATCGGCGAAGTCGTCCTCGGAGGGGAGCAGGTCGGGGTGGCCCCAGAGGGCGTCCCGCCCGGCGATGCCGCGGTGCTCGGTGAGCGCCGCCCAGAGCGCGGCCGCCTCCCGCAGCCGGCGCGGACGCAGCTCCAGGCCGACCAGGGCGGCGAAGGTCTGCTCGGCGGGCCCACCGGCCGCACGGCGACGGCGGAACGCCTCGGCGAGGCGCACGACGTTCGGCAACCGGCCGCCGGCGGCGCTGTCCACCACGTGGCAGACCCACCCCTCGACCAGCGCCAACGCGGTCTCCAGGCGGGCCAGCGACGCCTTCTGCGCCGGGCTGTCCTCCGGGGTGAAGATCCCCTCCAGGGCGATCGCCTGCATCGACTCCGGGTCGGTCGGGTCGACCCGACCCATCGCCTCCTCGATCGCCTCCCGGTTCACCCGGATGCCCGCGGCGTACGTCTCGACGGCGTTGAGCACGTGCCCGCGCAGCCACGGGACGTGCTGGAAGAGCCGCTGGTGGGCGGCCTCGCGCAGGGCCACGTAGAGGCGTACCTCGTCCTCCGGCAGCTCCAGGCCCTCGCCGTACGCCTTGATGTTGGCGGGGATGAGCGCGGCCGTGCCGGCCGGGCCGAGCGGCAGCCCGATGTCGCCGGCCGAGAGCACCTCGGCGGCGAGCGAGCCGAGCGCCTGACCCAGCTGGCCCCCGAACAGGGCCCCGCCGAGGGTGGCGACCATCGACTGCATCGGGCCGAGCTGGGCGCGGGCCTCCGGCGGCACCAGGTCACCCATCGCGCCGACCATCCGGCTGGCCACCGGGTCGCAGAGCTTCCGCCACACGTCCAGCGTCTTGTAGATCCACTCGTTGCGGTTCCAGGCCAGCGAGGTCTGGATGCCGGACGGCAGGGCCGAGGCGGGCTCGAGCCAGAGGTCGGCCAGGCGCAGCGCCTCCTCCACGGCGTTTCGCTCGTACGGCGAGACCGCCGGGTCGCCGGCGGCGGCGAGCTGGCTGGCGGCCACCTGCCGGGCGAGGTCCCAGTTGACCGGCCCGCTGCCCGGCGCGGAGAAGAGCTGCTGCAGCTGCGCCATGAACTGCTGCATCTGCGCGGGGTCGTTGGGGTCTGGTGGTTGCCCACCCGGTAGCGCGAAACCGAACGGAATATCAGGCACGAGGTCTACGGTACGCGCGCTGCGCCCCAGGTAGCGCCGCTGGCGTTGCGCTTAGGGCGAAGTCCTCCGCGCTGCGGTCGGCCGATCCGTGGCGGTCGGTACGCTCTGCCGCATGAGACGTCGCGGCCTGACCGTCCTGCTCGGTGCCCTGTTCACGGCCCTGCTCAGCATCGGGGTGCTCGGGGCGCCGATCCCGTACGTGGTGCTCGGTCCCGGCCCGACCGTCAACACGCTGGGTGCGGAGAACGGAAAGGACGTCATCCAGGTCTCCGGACGGGCGACCTCCACCTCGGCCGGGCAGCTGCGGCTGACCACGGTCGGCGTCCAACCCTCGGTCAAGCTCCGGTCGGCCATCGCCGGCTGGTTCTCGAAGGACGAGGCGGTGGTGCCCCGCGAGTTGATCTACCCGCCCGGGGAGTCGCAGCAGCAGGTCGAGAAGCGCAACGCCGAGGACTTCGCGGCGTCGCAGACCAGCGCCGAGACCGCCGCGCTGCGGGAGTTGGGCTTCCCGGTGCAGGTGGTGGTGAAGGCGGTGACCGCCGGCGGCCCGTCGGTCGGGATGCTGGCCCCCGGCGACGTCCTGACCTCGGTCGACGGCCAGCCGGTGCCGGTCGCCGCCCGGCTCACCGAGCTGATCCGCGCCAAGCGCGCGGGCAGCGCGCTGACCATCGGTTACACCCGGGACGGAGCTCCGGCCACCGCGCGGATCACCAGCCGTGAGCAGGACGGCAACCCGCGGATCGGGGTCGAGGTCGAGCAGAAGCAGCCGCACCCGTTCACTCTCAACATCGACCTGGAGGACATCGGCGGGCCGAGCGCCGGCCTGATGTTCGCCCTCGGCATCGTGGACAAGCTGACCCCGGCCGACCTGACCGGCGGCACGGTGGTGGCGGGCACCGGCACCATCGACGACGAGGGGAAGGTCGGCCCGATCGGCGGGATCGCCCAGAAGCTGGTGGGCGCGAAGCACGCCGGGGCGAAGGTCTTCCTGGTGCCGGCCGACAACTGTGCCGAGGCCGTCCGCAATCCGCAGCCCGACCTGCCGCTGATCCGGGTCGGATCACTGGACGAGGCGCTCACCGCCCTCGAGAAGCTGCGCGCCGGGGGGCAGCCGACCCGCTGCTGAGCCGCTGCTGAGCCGCCGAGCCCGGCGGTGCGCCACCGCCCGACCGCCTCCGCCGGATCCGCGGAGCCGGTCGGGTGGGCTTCGCCGACGCCCCGTGACCGGCCGAACGCGACCATGGGACGCCGCATTCAGGAACACCCCGTACTCTGGGTGCCTGGTCGGAGCCGATCAATCGAGCGTGCGGAGCCAACAGTGGTCATGCGAAGCGGCAGCCCTCTGCCGAGGATGAGTCGGCGGGGACGGGTCACGATCGCCGTCCTGGTCGGGGTGTTCGCGCTCTTCACCCTGCTCGGTTGGGGCGTGCGCGCCTGGACCGACTGGTTGTGGTTCGACGAGGTCAACTACACCGAGATCTTCACCGGTGTGCTCGTCACCCGGCTGCTGCTCTTCCTGGTGATCGGGCTCGCCATGGCGCTGGTCATCGGCGGCAACCTCTGGCTGGCCTACCGGCTGCGTCCACGGCTGCGCCCGCACTCCATGGAGCAGGCGACCCTGGAGCGCTACCGGATGGCGCTCACGCCGCGCCTCGGCACCTGGATCGCGATCATCTCCGCGGTCGTCGGTCTCTTCGCCGGGCTCTCCGGGCAGGGCCGGTGGAACCAGTGGCTCCTCTTCCGCAACGGTGGTGACTTCGGCGTCAAGGACCCGGAGTTCGGCGTCGACGTCGGGTTCTACGTCTTCCAGCTGCCGTTCTGGCGCTACCTGCTCGGCATCGGCTTCACCGCGGTGGTGCTGGCCGTGATCGGTTCGCTCGCCATGCACTACGTCTTCGGCGGGGTCCGCTTGCAGGGCGTCGGCGACCGGATGACCACCGCCGCCCGGGCCCACCTGAGCACGCTGGTCGCGGTCTTCGTCGCGCTGAAGGCGGTCGCGTACGTGCTGGACCGGCGGGCGATGCTGCTGGAGTACAACGAGGGCGCCAAGCTCTACGGCGCCGGCTACGCCGACGTCAACGCGCTGCTGCCGGCGAAGGAGATCCTCGCGTACATCTCGATCGTGGTGGCCATCGCGATCATCATCTTCTCCAACGCCTGGATGCGGAACCTGGTCTGGCCGGGCATCTCGCTCGCCCTGCTCGGCGTCTCCGCGGTCGCCATCGGCGGCATCTACCCGTGGGCCGTGCAGACGTTCGAGGTGAAGCCGAGCGCCAAGGAGAAGGAGGCGCCGTACATCGAGCGCAGCATCCAGGCCACCCGGACGGCGTTCGACCTCGGCGACACCAAGACCACCGCGTACGCGGCGAACAACCTCACCCCGCCGGCCAGTCTGGCCACCGACACCTCGGTGGTGCCGAACATCCGGCTGCTCGACCCGCAGCTGGTCAGCGAGACGTACACGCAGCTCCAGCAGGTGCGCGGGTTCTACGACTTCGGCCCGAAGCTGGACATCGACCGGTACGGGGTGAACGGGAAGACCTCCGACTACGTGGTCGGCGTCCGCGAGATCAACTACGGCGAGCTGACCGACCAGCAGAACACCTGGATCAACCGGCACACCGTGTACACCCACGGGTACGGGCTGGTGGCCGCGCCGGCCAACCAGGTGTGCAGCGGGCAGCCGTTCTTCGTCTCCGGCTTCCTCGGCGACAAGGCCGGGCAGGGGTGCGCCTCGCAGACCGAGCAGATCCCGGCCGACCAGCCGCGGATCTACTACGGCGAGCGGATGGGCGAGGACGACTACGCGATCGTCGGCCAGACCGACCCGAACAAGAAGGCCGAGTTCGACCGGCCGGTCGGTGAGGGCGGCGGCGAGTTCTACACCTACACCGGCACCGGCGGTGTGGAGATCGGTTCGTTCACCCGGCGGCTGCTCTACGCGATCAAGGAGCAGGAGTCGAACTTCCTGCTCTCCGGGGCCGTCAACGACGACTCGAAGCTGCTCTACGTACGCAACCCGCGGGACCGGGTGGAGAAGGTCGCCCCGTTCCTGACGCTCGACGGCGACCCCTACCCGGCGGTCGTGGACGGCCGGGTCCAGTGGATCGTCGACGGCTACACCACGTCGGCGAGCTACCCGTACGCGCAGCGGGTCAACCTGCGCGAGGAGACGACCGACGAGTTGACCGGCCGGGGGACCTTCCAGCTGGCCCGGGAGAACGTCAACTACATCCGCAACTCGGTGAAGGCGACGGTCGACGCGTACGACGGCACCGTCCGGCTCTACGAGTTCGACGAGAACGACCCGGTGCTCAAGGCCTGGAACAAGGCGTTCGGCGGCGACCTGGTGCTGCCGAAGAAGGACATCCCGGTCGAGCTGGCCGAGCACTTCCGCTACCCGGCGGACCTGTTCAAAGTGCAGCGCAACCTGCTCACCAAGTTCCACGTCACCAACCCGGGCGACTTCTACTCCGCGCAGGACTTCTGGCAGGTGCCGAACGTGCCGGACGCCCCGGACAGCGGCCAGACGCAGCCCCCGTACTACCTCTTCACCCAGTTCCCCGGGCAGGAGGGGCCACGGTTCCAGCTCACCTCGGCGGTCACCCCGAACGGGCGGCAGAACCTCGCCGCGATGATCTCCGGGTCGTACGTCGACGGTGAGCCGCAGTTGGAGGTGCTGGAGCTACCGGACCAGACCCGGATCTCCGGGCCGGTGCAGGTGCACCAGCAGATGACCAACAACGGAGACATCCGGCAGCAGCTCAACCTGCTCGCCGCCTCGGGCCAGGCCCAGGTGTTGTACGGCAACCTGCTCTCGCTCCCGTTCGGCAACGGCATGCTGTACGTCGAGCCGGTGTACGTGAAGAGCAACAACCAGGACGCGTTCCCGCAGTTGCAGCGGGTGCTCGTCTCCTACGGCGACGGCAGTTCGTTCGTGGCGCTGGCGAACAACCTCGCCGACGGCATCAAACAGCTCGTCGAACAGGGCAAACGGGCTGCGGAGAACGCGCCGCCGCCACCGCCCACCGGGGACAACCCGCCCGCGCCGCCGCCCACCGGGCCGGACACGCCGCCGCTCACCGGTGAGCTCGCCGCCGCGGCGGACCGGGTGCAGACGGCGATCGTCGAGGTGCGCGCGGCTCAGGCCTCGGGCGACTTCGAGCGGTACGGCCGGGCGCTCAAGACGCTGGACGACGCGATGAAGGCCTTCGAGGCGGCCCAGTCGCAGGCCACGCCGACCGCCGGCACGCCGGCCAGCCCGACGCCGAGCGGAACGCCGACACCGGGCGGTAGCAGCCCGCCGCCGAGCAGCGGCGCCCCCTCGGGCGGCTGACCGCGGCGGAACGACAGTTCAGCCCCCGGCCCGTGGACCGACTCCGGTCCCGGTGTCCGGGGGCTGTGTCGTCTCTCCGACTCGTCACCGACTGCAACCACCCGCACCGCCCGTCCGTCCTGTCTGCATACGGGCGATGACCGTGGGGAGCGTGGTGGCGAGATGAGGGACGCAGGCAGTTTCGACGATTTCTACCGGAGCACGTCACGGCGGATGCTCCGGTACGGGTACGCGGTCGCCGGTGACTACGTCGAGGCACAGGACCTGGTGCAGGAGGCGTACGCCCGGGCCTGGCGGCAGTGGGGGCGGATGTCGACGCACCCGGCGCCGGAGGCGTGGCTGCGCCTGGTCGTCGCGCGGCTGGCCACGGACCGCTGGCGTCGGCTCAACGGCTGGCGGGCGGCGCTCATCCGCAGCGGCCCGCCGCCGGCCGTGGTGCCGCCACCCGGTGAGGACGGCGTGCTGCTGCTCGACGCGCTGCGTCAACTGCCGGCCGCCCAACGGCAGGCGCTCGCTCTGCACTACCTCGTCGACATGTCGGTGGAGGAGATCGCCCGGGAGACGCAGGTGCCCGTCGGCACCGTGAAGTCCTGGTTGTCCCGGGGGCGGGCGCGGCTGGCCGCGCTGCTGCCCGACGGCGCCGCCGAGGAACTGGAGGCCAACGATGTCGCGTGATCTGTCTGACTTCTACCGATCGCTCGCCGCGGACGCCGACGGCCGCCCGCTCGGCGGGCCGGGCGAGCTGCGCCGGCGGGCCGACCGACGGGCGCGGGTACGGGCGGCGGGGGGAGTGCTGGCGGTGGCGCTGCTGGTCGCCGGCACAGCCACCGGCACCCGGCTGGTCCTCGCCGCCGACGAGGGCCCGGTGGGGCCGCCGGCCGGTCCGCCGGCCCCGACGGTGACCGCGCCCAGTCCGTCGCCGTCACCTGTCACCCCGTCGCCGTCACGGGCCGACCCGTCACCGGTCGGCTCGGCGACGGCGACCGCACCGAGCGGCGGTACGCCCTCGACGAGCAGCGCCCCGCGTACGCCGACCTCGATCCCGGACCGGGCGTTCTTCACCCAGCCCGCGTCGACCACGGCGGCACCACCTGTTTTCCGGCAGGGGGAAGACGTTCTGCCGGACTTCTGCGGGGCGGACCTCGATGGCCGGGTGGTGCAGACCCGGAGTCGGGTGCTCACCTATCACCTGACCCCGAACCAGCCGGAGGCGACGGTGCCGTACGGCATCTACCGCAACTCCATCACCATTCACCGATCCGGTCGGGCGGACGACTGGATGGCCGACCTGCGCCGGGCGGTGCGGGAGTGCCCGGAGCAGGAGACCACACCGGGACGGTTCGACCGGCACCGGCTGCTCCCCGGCGGCGACCTCGGTGACGAGGCGGTGCTCGTCGAGGTGCGCGAGCCGGCCTGGGAGGCGGGTGAGCCGGCGGAGGGCGAGGTCCTGCGGTTGATCCGGGTGATCCGGATCGGCGACGTGGTGACGGTGCTCTGGGAGATGGGCTGGGAGGGCACGTCCAGCGACCGGGCGCAGGTCGACGACTACAGCCGTCGTGCGGAACGGGCCATCTCGAACTGGCTGGACTGATCCACTGCCGGGCCGGCGCTGCGGGTGCCGGCCCGGCACCCGCCCCGATGTCGTTTTGCTACCTGGGGGACGGTGCGCTACCGTTGTCGAGCCGACGCGGGGTGGAGCAGCTCGGTAGCTCGCTGGGCTCATAACCCAGAGGTCGCAGGTTCAAATCCTGTCCCCGCTACGAAGAAACACCAGATCGAGCCCGTCCCCGTTCTCGGGGGCGGGCTCGATTGTTTTGGACCGGCGCTGCCGTGCGGCGCGAGGGCGGGGCTGGCCGTCGCGCCACTGACCGTGCCAGCGGCCGGACTGCCGCGGACCGGTCCGACCTGGCGTTGCGGGGGTCACGTCGCCGCGAACTGTAGGGCGGCCAATCGCCAAATTCAATACTTGAAGAAGTTAAATATTTACCTAGGCTTGCGGGCATGTCTCCGGTCAGCGACGCGGGTTCGCCAGTAGGGGCACCGGCCGCGACGGCGGTGTTCACGACGGTGTTGACCGAGGGCCCGGTGAGCAGGGTCGGCCTCGCCCGCCGGCTCGGGCTCTCCTCCGCCGCGGTGACCAAGGCGGCCCGCCCGCTCATCGAACTGGGCTACCTGCACGAACTCGCCGCCACGGAGCGCAGCGGCCCGGGCGCCGGGCGCCCGGCCAGTCCACTGGCCGTCCGGGCCGACCGCGAGTTCTTCGTCGGTGTGAAGATCACCGCTGACGAGCTGATCGGGGTGATCTGCGACCTCTGCGCCCAGGTGCGGGCCACCGCCCGCCGCCCGCTCAGCGGTCCCGACGTCGAATCCGTGCTCGCCGAGGTCGGTCTGCTCGTCGACGGACTGCTCGACACGCTGCCCGAACATCGCCCCCGCCTCCGTCGGCTCGGGCTCTCCCTCTCCGGCGACGTGGACCACACCAGTGGTCTGGTCCGCTACTCGCCGTTCCTGCACTGGCGGAACGTGCCGCTGGGCGAGCGGGCCGCCCGGCTGACCGGCCTCGCCGTCACCGTCGAGAACGACGTCAAGGCGCTGACCGCCGCCGAACACTGGTTCGGCGAAGGGGTGGGGGCCGAGTCGTTCGCCCTCGTCACCGTCGGCACCGGCATCGGCTGCGGCCTGGTCGTCAACGGGCGACTGGTCTCCGGCTCGTACGGGGTGGCCGGCGAGATCGGGCACGTCGTCGTCGACGCGACCGGCCCCGACTGCCACTGCGGGGGGCGCGGCTGCGTGGAGTCGATCGCCGGCACGGACGCCATCGTGGCGCAGGCCCGGGAACGAACCGGCCAGCCGGACCTCACCCTCGACGAGGCGGTGGCCCTGGCGCGCGGCGGCCACGAGGGGCTCCGCTCGGTCTTCGCGCGAGCGGGCGACGCGATCGGCTGCGGCATCGCGGCCGTGGCGAACCTCGTGGGTCCGAGCCGGATCGTCGTCTCTGGTGAAGGGCTGGCCGCCTACGACCTGTTCGACGCTCCGATCCGGGCGAGCTTCGAACGCCAGGCCTTCGGCGCGGCCGCCCGCTGCCCCGTCACGATCCGCCCGCTGCCCTTCGAGGAGTGGGCCCGCGGGGCCGCCGCGGTGAGCATCCAGTCGCTCGTCCTTCCCTGACCCCTCGGGGCCGGCCCGGCCCCGTCGACGCCGGCACCACCCGCCACCAGGAGGTTGATGATGAGAACCAGCAGAGGTTCCCGGTACCGCACAGGCGTGGCCGTCGTGGCCGCGGCGCTGGCCGGGACACTCGGCGCGGGAGTCGTCCCGGCGCAGGCCACCCCCGCCTCGCCGACGGCAGCGGAACCGGGCGGCGCGGCGGTCACCTCGGCCGACGTCGACGCCGACGTCGACGTCGACGCGGACGGCGACGTCGCGGCCCGCCCCTACATGGGGTGGACCAGCTGGAGCATGCAGTCCTCGAAGTACCCGGGCCTGAACCCGGACGGTGACTACAGCTACCTGACCGAGTCGAACGTGCTGAAGCAGGCGGACGCGTTGGCGCGCAAGCTGAAGCCGTACGGCTACGAGTACGTGAACATCGACGCCGGCTGGTGGCGTGACTTCGCCTGGAAACCGAGGTTCGACGAGTACGCCCGGCAGACCCCCGAACCGTCGCGCTTCCCGCGCGGGATGAAGGCGGTCGCCGATGACATCCACGCCAAGGGGCTGAAGGCCGGCATCTACCTGCCCGTCGGCCTGGAGAAGGAGGCGTACGTCGAGGGCGCGGCGCCGATCTGGAACGCGCCGGACTGCACCACCGCCGACATCGTCTACCCGGACCTGCGTACCACCAACGGCTGGGACAGCGCCTACAAGCTGAACTTCGACAACCCCTGCGCCCAGCGGTACATCGACTCGCAGGCGCAGATGTTCGCCGACTGGGGGTACGACTTCCTCAAGCTCGACGGTGTGGGACCGGGCTCCTTCAAGTCCGGCGACAACTACGACAACATCGCCGACGTGGCCGCCTGGCAGCGGGCCATCGCCGCGACCGGCCGCCCGATCCACCTCGAACTCTCCTGGTCGCTCGACATCAACCACGCCGCCGACTGGAAGCGCTACTCCAACGGCTGGCGAATCGACACCGACGTCGAGTGCTACTGCAACACCCTGGTCACCTGGGAGAACTCGGTCGACGACCGGTTCGACGACGCACCGGCCTGGAGCCGCTGGGCCGGCCCCGGCGGCTGGAACGACCTCGACTCGCTCAACGTCGGCAACGGCGTGATGGACGGCCTCACCAACGCCGAGCGGCAGACGTACACGACCTTGTGGGCCATCTCCAAGTCCCCGCTCTACACCGGCGACGACCTCACCCGCCTCGACGAGTACGGGCTCTCGCTGCTGACCAACCGCGAGGTCATCGCCGTCGACCAGAACGGTGGCCCGCCCGCCCGTCCGGTCACGCCCGCCGGCGACCAGCAGGTCTGGGGTACGCACAACCCCGACGGCAGCTGGACGATCGCGCTGTTCAACCTCGCCGAAGCGCCGGCGGCCGTCACCGCCGACTGGGCCTCCCTCGGGTTCACGGGCAAGGCCTCGGTGCGCGACCTGTGGAACCGGAAGAACCTCGGCACGTACCAGAACAAGATCACCGCGACCCTGCCCGCGCACGGCTCGCGGCTCTTCACCGTCCGCCCCGGCGGCACCGAACTGGTCACCACCAGCTACGAGGCCGAGGCCGGCACGAACACCCTGAGCGGCAACGCGTCCGTGAACGGTTGCGACGCCTGCTCGGGCGGCCAGAAGGTCGGCAACCTCTACCTCGGCGGCAAGGTGCAGATCAACGGCGTCACCGTGCGGAAGGCGGGGATCTACACGATCAGCGTGGCGTACGTCAGCGGCGACGCCCGGTCGGTGACCGTCTACTCCAACGACGGCAACGGCACCAGCCTCAAGTTCCCCGCCACCGGCGACTGGGGCACGGTCGCGACCGTCAGCGTCCAGCTCGCTCTGAAGGCGGGCGTCAACACGGTCACCTTCGACAGCGCCGACTGGTACGCCCCGGACATCGACCGGATCGACGTACCGCGGACCCCCTGACACGACGCGCGGGGCCCGGTCGTCGACGGCCGGGCCCCGCCTCCCGCCGGGCCGCCACACCCGCCGCCGCCCCCGTCCTGACCCGCGCATCCGCCGAACGCCGGAGTTGGAGCACCGACATGGATTTCCGGAACACCGAATCGCGCGACCTCCGTCCGAGCCGCCGCGGCTTCCTGGCCCTCGCCGCCACCTCCGGCCTGGCCACCGCCCTCGGCGGCGTACCGGCGTTCGCCGCCTCGGCGGCACCCCGGCGCCCCACCGAATCCCCGCTGCTCTCCCCGGGCGACGCGGCACGCAACCAGCTCTGGTGGTCGGCGCCCGGCTCCGCCAACTCCATGATCGAGCAGGGGTTGCCGGTCGGGAACGGGCGTCTCGGCGCCCTCGCCAGCAACGACCCCGCCCGCGAGCTCCTGACGATCAGCGACGCCACCCTCTGGACCGGGGGGCTCAACGACACTCTCCAGAGCGACGGGCAGTTTCCCTACGGGCGGGACGACTTCGGCTCGCTGACGCTGCTGGGGACGCTCACCGTCGACATCCCCGAGCACGACCTGGGCGTCGTCGACAACTACCGCCGTACGCTCGACCTGGCCCAGGGCCTGGTCGGCACCACGTACGAGATCGACGGGGTCAGCTACCGCCGGCAGATCTTCGCCAGCCGGCCGGACGACGCTGTCGTGCTCCACTTCAGCCGGGAGGGGCGCGGCACCTACACCGGCACCGTCTCGCTGGCCGGCACCCACGGCGAGGCCACCACCGCCGGCGGTCGGTGCGCGTCGTTCGGCGCCTCCTTCGCCAACGGGTTGAGGTACGGCGCCGCCGTCACCGCCCACAGCAGCAGCGGCACGGTCGCGATCCAGGGCAACTCGATCACGTTCACCGGCTGCCGGGACCTCACGGTCGTAGTCAGCGGCGGCACCAACTACGCCCCGGACGCCGGCACCGGATTCCGCGACCCGTCGGTCGAGCCCGAGCACCTGGCCCGGGCGAAGGTCCTGGCCGCGGCCCGGGAATCCCTCCGCGATCTGCTGCACACCCACGTCGCCGACTTCCGTCCGCTCTTCGAGCGCTTCGACCTCGACCTCGGTACGTCGTCGCCGGCGCAGCGCGAGCTCGACACCTGGGGCCGGCTGGCGGCGCGCTGGCGGGACAACGTGCCCGACCCGGAGCTGGAGGCCGCGTACGTCCAGTTCGGGCGCTACCTGACGATCTCCGGTTCCCGAGGCAGCCTGCCGATGGGCCTGCAGGGGCCGTGGCTGGACGGCAACGACCCGGACTGGATGGGGGACTACCACACCGACGTCAACATCCAGATGAGCTACTGGCTCGCCGACCGCGCCGGCCTCTCCGACTGCTTCGACGCCCTCGCCGACTACTGCGTCGCGCAGCTGCCCGCCTGGACGGACGTCACCCGGCGGCTCTTCAACACTCCGACCAACCGGTTCCGCAACTCCAGCGGCAGGGTGGCCGGCTGGACGGTGGCCTTCTCCACCAACCCCTACGGTGGCAGCGGATGGTGGTGGCACCCGGCCGGGAACGCCTGGCTCTGCCAGAACCTCTTCGAGCACTACGAGTACGTCCAGGACCGCGCCTACCTGGCGAAGATCTTCCCCCTGCTCAAGGGCGCCGTGGAGTTCTGGGAGACCCGCCTCGTCACCATGACCGTCACCGACGCGGCGGGTGTCACCCGCGAGGTGCTGGTCGCCGACAGCGACTGGTCGCCCGAGCACGGCCCGCAGGACACCAGGGGCAACACCTACGCCCAGGAGCTGGTGTGGAACCTCTTCGAGAACTACCGCACGGCGACCCGGCTGCTCGGCCGGGACACCGGCCACGGCGAGACCGTCGACGGCCTGCGCCGGCGCCTGTACCTGCCCGAGGTCAGCCCGACCACGGGCTGGCTCCAGGAGTGGATGTCGCCGGACAACCTCGGTGAGACCACCCACCGGCACCTCTCCCCGCTCATCGGCCTCTTTCCCGGCGACCGGATCCGCCCCGACGACTCGACGCCCCCGGAGATCGTCGCCGGAGCGACCGCCCTGCTCACCGCGCGGGGCATGAACAGCTACGGCTGGGCCAACGCGTGGCGGAGCCTCTGCTGGGCACGGCTGAAGGACGCGGAGAAGGCCTACCAGCTGCTGGTCAACAACCTGAAGCCGTCGACGAACGGCAGCAACGGCACCGCCATGAACCTCTTCGACATCTACGAGACGAACCCGGGCCGCGGCATCTTCCAGATCGACGCGAACCTCGGCACCCCCGCCGCCGTGGTGGAGATGCTGGTCTACTCGCGACCGGACCACGTCGAACTGCTGCCCGCGCTCCCCGCCGCCTGGGCCGCCTCCGGTTCGGTCTCCGGGGTGGGCGTACGCGGTGGTTTCGTCGTCGACGTGGCCTGGAAGGACGGCGCGGTCACCCGGGCGACGTTGACCAGCGTCGGCGGGCGCGCCACGACGGTCGTCGCCGGTGGCCGGTCGCGGCAGGTCACGCTCCGCCCGGGGGAGTCGGTCACGCTGCGGAGCTTCCGGTGAGGGCACGGGACAACCACGTCGGACGGGGCGCTCGCCGCCGCCGCTCGTCGGTCGTCGTCGCGGCGGTCGCCGCGGTCTGCGTACCCCTGACGACCGCGACGGCGGTGCAGGCCCGGCCGTCGGTCCCGGCCGACCCGCCGGCGGCATCTGTCGCGGCGGGCGGCCCGGCGACGACCCGGACGGATCGACACTCCGTGATCACGTGGGGGGCCAGCGCCGATCGGTAGGGCGCCGGGCCCGCGGACCGCAGCTACCGGCTGGTCGTACGCACCAGCGTCGGCGGGTCGAAGCCGCGCATCCGCCTGACCAACGCCTTCGGCGAGCACCCGGTGACCTTCGCGAGCGCCTACCTCGGGCTGCAGCGGCAGGGTGCGGAGCTGGTGCGGGGGAGCAACCGTCGGCTGACGTTCGGCGGGCAGGGCTCCGTCGTCGTACCGGCCGGTGGGACCGTCTACAGCGATCCACTGCCCGGGCGGTTGGCCGCCCAGGTCGACCTGGTCGTGAGCCTGTACGTCACGGGTGCGCAGGGGCCGACGACCGGACACGGAATGGCGATGCAGACGTCGTACGCGGCCTCGGGCGACCATGCGGCGCAGGAGGAGGCCACCGGCTGGACCGATCGGATCAGCTCCTGGTACTGGCTGGACGCCGTCACCGTGGAGACCTCGGTCGAGGTCGGCGCGGTGGCGCTCCTCGGTGACTCCATCACCGACGGCTGGGCCTCCACCCAGGACGAGAACCGTCGCTGGCCCGACTATCTCTCCCGACGGCTCCAGGCGGCGCAGACCGGCGGGGTGAAGGGTGTGGCCAACGAGGGCATCTCGGGCAACAAGGTGCTCGCGGACGGCGCCGGTGAGGCAGCCCTGCGCCGGTTGGACCGGGACGTGCTCTCGCACCCGGGGGTGGAGACGGTTGTCCTGTTCGAGGGGATCAACGACCTCAAGGCCCACAGCGGTGTCACGGCCGACGACCTGATCGCCGGGTACCGGGAGATCGTCGAACGGGTGCACGCGGCGGGGAAGTGCGTCGTCGGTGCGACGGTCATGCCGTTCAAGGGCTGGTCCGAGTACGACGACGCCGGCGAGGCGGTGCGCCAGGCGGTCAACGACTGGATCCGGCGCGGCGGCGAGTTCGACGCGGTCGTCGACTTCGACCGGATCACCCGCAGTCCGTACGACCCGCAGCGGATGCTGCCGTTCTTCGACGGCGGGGATCACCTGCACCCCAACGACAAGGGGATGCAGGCGATGGCGGACGCGGTCGACCTGGCCGCCCTGGAGTGTGACCGCTGAACCGTTTTCGCAGGTGGCAGCCCTTCTCGAAGGGGTGCCTGAGCGAATCTTGGGCCCACCGAACGGGCCTGCAGAGGATGGGGTAGAGTTGTCTTCACCGACGCGGGGTGGAGCAGCTCGGTAGCTCGCTGGGCTCATAACCCAGAGGTCGCAGGTTCAAATCCTGTCCCCGCTACGAGAGAAGAAGAACCCGGTTCCCCGGTTGGGGGGCCGGGTTCTTTCGTATCCGGAGGTCTCTGCGGGACGGCGGGCCAGGGGCGTGGCGCGTACGGTGTGGGCAACCTGAAGGAGATCCGGATGGCAGTCCGACCGCAGGGGCGTCGCAAGCCCAACAAGCTACGCTTCTTCGTCCTGTTCACCGCGCTGATCGTCGTCGGTGTCGGCGCTGTCTACGGCTTGCACTGGGCCGCGAATCCGTGGGCCCTCTCCCTACCGGGCCGGCCGGCGCTGACGGGTCACTGGCAGGGCACGGTGCCGTACGGGCCGGCCGACGATCGACGGATCGTGCTGCGCCTCGACGACGACCCGCCGAGCGCGACCGACCGCTGTGGCGACTGCCCCGGCATGGTGGGCGTCGCCAAGGTCTGCGCCGCGGGGCGGACCGAGACCTACGAGCTGTGGGGAGACGCCCGTAACTACCGCGGGACCCGCTTCTCGCTGCACACCCGATCAGAGGTCGAAGGCCCGGGGCCACAGCTGAACGAGCTCCACGGCGAGTGGGACGGCGATCTGGTGCGAATCCGTACCTCGTTGACCACGCTCGGCGCCGACGGCACGACCACCGGGTCGGACTCGCCGCCGCTGACGTTCGAGATGACTCGCGCCGACGAGGACGACTTCGACGGCCTCTCCTGCGGCTGACCGGGCTCGACGCCCGGCGCGTCGACCGAGCGTCGGGGGCGGTGGCCGTCCCGGCCGGGACCTTCTAGGCACCGATGCTGCCCTGGTTGCGGCCTTCGGCGAGGATGTCAGCATGTCTTCTTTCGGCAAGTGGTGGAGCCGACTCGGCGCGGTCCTCGGCGCGGTCGTGCTCTCGGTGTTCGTACCGGTGGCGGCGTGGGCGTCGACCGGGACGGGCGAGCTGGTGGTGGAGGCCGCGCGACGGCGTTCACGGGGCGGGATCGGTTTCGGCTTCCTCGGGGCGCTCTGCTGCCTCGCGGTCGTCGTGGTGATCGTCCTCCTGCTGCTACGCCTGACCCGCAACCGTCGCGGTCCGCGCCGCTGACCGACGCGGCGGCGCCGACGTGTGACGTCGCGGTGCCGCCCCCGGCCGGCTCAGCTGGTCAGGGCAGCGTCGGCCTGGGCCAGGAAGCGGGTCGCGGCCGCCCGGGCGCCGCTGTCACCGGAGCGGACGCTCTCGGCCGCCGCGACCAGCAGGCTGCGAACCTGGGCGTGCCCCCGCGGCGGTGGCGCCGGGGCGGGGCCGGGGGCCGCGCCCAGAAGGCCACCTAGGGCGGCGGCGCGCCGCTGCGCCGGATCGGTGATGCTGCCCTCGACAGCCCGCCGGACGGCCTGGTTCGGGGTGAGGCCGCGCTCGTGCCCGAGGAGGGCTCCCGCCGCGACGTCGCTGGTCAGAAAGTTGATCACGTCGATCGCCGTCTCGGGGTCGCGGCTTCCCCGGAAGACCGCCCAGTACATCGAGGCCCGCGGCCACTGACTGGTGGGGGAGCCGGGAAAGGCGATCAGCCCCAGCCCGGCCCGGGTGAGGCGTTGCAGCTCGGGCAGCTGGTGCGACCAGGCGAAGGAGGCGGCGGTCAACCCCGACACGACGAGCTGCCGGGCCGGCTCGCCGCTGTCGGTCTGCTCGACCAGCGCGGCGCTCGGGGTGGCTCGCCCGGCGCGCGCCCGACGCCACAGCTCGAACCAGCCGACCAGCTCCTCCACACCGAAGGCGAGCTGCCGGCCCCGGTAGAACTCCCCGCCGCGCCCCCGCAGCCAGAGCCACAACGCCCGGTAGTCACCGGACGGATCCGTGCTGCCGGCCACCCGCCCCCCGCTGGCCTCCGTCACCTGCTCGGCCCAGTCGACGTACTCGTCCCAGGACATTCCGGTGCGCGGCTCGGGTACCCGCAGTTCACTCAGCAGGTCCCGGTTGAAGATCACCGCTGCGGCGGTCTGCCCGGCGGCCACCGCCATCGTCCGGCCCGCCACCTGGCCGTACTGGGCCAGCCCTTGGGGAAGGTTGCGCAGATCCAGCCGGTTGTCCGCGACGTGGTCGGTGAGGTCGCGGATGATCTCCCGATCGGCGTACTCGGTCAGGATGCTGTCGTCCAGCTGGATCAGGTCCGGCACGTTGCCGCCGGCGGCCTGGGTGGCCAGCCGCCCGTAGTAGCCGTCGATGCCCTGCCAGGTCACCCGGAAACTCACCCGCGGGTTGCGTTCGCTGTAGAGACGCAGCGCCTGCTCGGTCAGCTTCGCGCGGTCCGGTCCGCCCCACCAGAAGACCGACAACTCGATCGGCCCGTCCCCGGTGGGGGTCGTGGCCGGCCCGGAGGTGCAGCCCGTGAGCCCGCCGGCCGCGAGGAACGGCGCACCCAGTAGCGCGGCGAGCACGCGGCGCCGGCCGGGGTCGGCTGCCGGCACCGGCGGTCGGGAAACGGGCACGCGGGACTCCCGGGACGAGACGTTGGGGACGATCGGATCATTCACGCAGGCACCGCCCGAAGGTGTCAACGTCCGTCCGGGCAGAGCCGCCGCGCACCACTGGCGTACGCATCGATGCGCTCGGGCCACCCTGACCGCCGTACGTGTGCCGCGTGGTCTACTAGGCCGCGTGGAACTTCTGCACTCGGGCAAGGTCCGGGACGTGTACGCCGACGGCGACGACCTGATCCTGGTCGCCTCCGACCGGATCTCGATCTACGACGTGGTGCTGCCGACACCCATCCCCGACAAGGGCAAGCTGCTCACGGCGCTCTCGCTCTGGTGGTTCGAGCAGCTGTCGGATCTGGTACCGAACCACGTCATCTCGGCCAGCGACGTGCCCGCCGAGTTCGCCGGCCGGGCGATCCGCTGCCGACGGCTGGAGATGGTGCCGGTCGAGTGCGTCGCGCGCGGGTACCTCACCGGCGGGGGGCTCAGGGAGTACGAGCGCACCGGCATGGTCTCCGGTGTTCCGCTGCCCCGGGGCCTGGGCGAGGCCTCGATCCTGCCTGAGCCGATCTTCACGCCGTCCACGAAGGCGCCGGCCGGCGAGCACGACGAACCGATCACCTACGCGGACGTGGTGGCCAAGGTCGGTGAGTCGCTCGCCGAGCGGCTGCGTCAGATCACCATCGACGTCTACCGCCGCGGTGCCGAGATCGCCGCCGACCGGGGCATCCTGATCGCCGACACGAAACTCGAGCTGGGCTGGGCGCCGGACGGCAGCCTGCTCCTCGGCGACGAGCTGCTCACCTCGGACTCGTCCCGCTTCTGGCCGGCCGAGTCGTACCAGCCGGGGCGGGTCCAGTTCTCCTACGACAAGCAGTACGTGCGGGACTGGGCCGTCAACAGCGGCTGGAACAAGCAGGCGCCCGCGCCGGACGTGCCGACCGAGGTGGTCGAGGCGACCCGGGCCCGCTACGTCGAGGTCTACGAGAAGCTGACGGGCAACAGCTGGAGCTGACGGTTCCCGGCCGGCGAGCCGGCCGGGAACGCGTCACTCAGTTACCGCCGCCGAGCGCGGTCTTCGGCTCCGGCCGGTACGAGCGGTCCTCCGCCTGCCGACCGACGACCCCGCCGCCCGGCGTCTCCACGCTGAACGCCTGCTCGTCCGTGACGATCTTCAGCTCGTCCTGCTCGTCCCGCTGTGCTGCCTGCTCGGGGATGCTCGTCCGGCGCTTCGCCAGCTCCGGAGGAACGGCCTGGCCACCGCGGGCCGGACGCGCCGGCCCGCTCGCCGCCGGACGGCCCCGCAGGCTGCTCGGCACCTCCTCCAGCCGGGACACCCGCGCACCCGTCGGCGGCGCCACCGGCCCGTCGAGCACCGGCGCGACACCTTCCGGCTGACCGTCGCCCAGCCACTCGCCGCCCGGCTGCACCGGCCGGGTCGTACGGTCCTGGTCCCGCCTCGACCGGGCCGGCGTCGTCGGTGGCGTGCTGCCGCCCTTGGCCGAGTTGCCCAGCACCGACGGGGAGGTGCCCGGGCGGGTCGGCGTCGAGCTGCCGTGCCCGTCGGAGGGCAGTCCGGCCCCCGGCCGGCCCTTCGTGGGCTGCCGATTCTGCAGCACCGGCGGTGAGGTGGCGTTGCTGCGCGGCGCGAACTGCTCGGCACCGGGCGCTCCCGGCCGACCCGGCGTACGGCCGGTGGTGGACTCGCTCGTCGTGCCGGGCGCACCCGGCCGACGCGTGGTCGACGCCGGCGGGGCACCCGTCTGGCCGGGATTGCCCCGGGTTCCGGCCGGCGGCGGCGTGGCGTTCGCCGACGCCCCCGGCGAGCGCAAGGCGTTCGGCGGTGCGGACCGTCCACCGGCCGGGGGTGGGGTGGCGGTGGCGCCGGGGGAGCGCAGCGAGGCCTGCGGTGGCTCCGCCACGGGCGCGCCCGTGCCGCCCCGGATCACCCCGTTGCGCATCGCGCCGCGTTCAGCGGCGTTCAGCCCGTCGAGCCCCGGCGGACGCGTCACGCTGGGCCGGGGCACGCTCGTCGCCTGCGGCCCGGTCCGGACCACCGCCGGCGGAGGCGTGACCATGGGGGGCGTCGCGACCGGCGGCGGGGCCACCGACGGCGTCGGCGTCGGCGTCACCACCGTCGGTGGCGGCTGCATCTTCTCCAGGATCTGCTTCTGGATCTCCGCCGGATCGGTCGGCCTGGGCACCGCCTTGACCGGAACGGGTGGCTTCGCCACGGGTGGCTTCGCGACCGGCGGAGGCGCGACCGGCGGGGGTGCCACCGGCGGAACCCCGGTCGGGCCGCGCCACGGCGGGTGACCCACCAGGTTGAGCACGGCGTCCATCGGGAAGAACGGCGGACCGTGCCCGCCGCTCACCTTGCTCATGGTGTCGAAGTACTCGTTGGCCGTCTGGTGGGCCAACTGCTGTGCCTTGCGGTTGTACTCCTTCTGCTTCTCCTGGACCGCCTCGGCCTCCGCCGCCTGGATGCCCTTCTCGCCGTCGTAGAGACCCAGGGTGAAGCCCTGCTTGAAGCCCTCGGAGAACTGTGTCCAGCCGTCCGCGTTCTTGGCGTCGTTGATGGCGTTCTGGTACTCCGTCCAGAGCCGGTCCATCTCCGCCCGGGAGTCGCGGGCGATGCCCACCATCGCCCGCAGCGCGGCGACGTTGTTGAGCGTGGCGTCCATCCACTCGTCGAGGTAGGCCAGGGTCTTACCCGGGCCGGCCTGCAGGAAGGCGTCCCGCGCCTGCGGTGACTTCCAGGTCTCGTCGTGCAGCGCCTGGCTGGCGTTGAAGAGCTGCTGGTGGATGCTCTGCAGCAGGTTGTAGGCGTTCTGCCACTGGTCAGCCAGCGCGGAGATGTCCTCCGGGTGCTGGCCCAACACCTGCTGGCGAACCGCCTCGATCGTGGCCCCGCCCTCGTCGGACGGGGGTGGGGTGAACTGCAGATCGGTCTGCTGCGGCGGAGTGACGTAGCGGGTGCCCTCGCCGCTGGGGCCGCCGTGTGGATAGATCGCGCGGGCACCCCAGTAGTCCGCCATGGCGTCTTTCCTCCCTGGCTCAGATGCCGTAGTCGTGCCGCTTGATCTCGTCCAGGGCGTTCCTGGTCGGCGAGTCGCAGACCTCGCTGGGATCCACCCCGTCGGTGTTCTGCCCGACGTGCAGCTCCTGGGTGACGTTGCCCTCGCCGTCGCTCTCCGTCACGTGCCGGGTGCCGTCGGCGTTCTGCCGGTCGACCGACCTCGACGTCGTTTCGCCTTCGGCGTCCAGCTGCTCGTCGGTCCGGCTGTTGCTGCCGTCCTCGCCGTATGTGGTGGTCTGCCGGCTGCCGCCGGTCGTCTTGCCGTTCGCGTCGTAGTTGGTGGTCGTGGTGATCGTCGAGTCGTCCCGTACGACCGTGGTGGTCCGGCTGCTGCTGGTGCTGGTCACCTTGCCGGACGGGTCCTTGGTGACGATCGTGGTCAACGTCCCGCCGCCCGGTAGCGTCTGGGTGGTGAGCGTACGCACGCTGCCGTCCTCGGCGAGCGACGTGTGGGTGACGCTCCCGTCGGGGTTGACTGTCGGCTGGCCGGTGTCGGTGAACTTCTGCTGCTCCCCGCCCCCGCCCTGGTCGGTCGCGGACAACGACTCGAATTGCTGGTCCCAGTAGGTCTTGCCGGTGACGAAGGGGGGCAGGCCCGGCGGCCGCGGCGCGTTCGCGTCGCCGAAGGCGAACCGCACCGCGTCCAGCGACGCCGCGGAGAAGCCGTCGGTCGAGGAGTAGGCGTCGGCGATGGTCTGTGCCGCCATGCCGGTGTTGGTCAGCGCCGTGCCCAGGTAGGTGATGTAGCGCTGCAGCTCGCCGTAGTTGCTGGCCATCTGGCCCTTGATGTATCCGGCCTCGGGCAGCACCGCGCCTTCCCAGGCGCTGTTCGGCAGCTCCGCCAGCAGGCTCAACTGGCCACCGTGGTTCTGCAGGTTCTCCTGGATGGTGACCATGTTCTTGCCGTAGTCGACCATGCCGTCGATGTCGACGTCGACCGGCTTCTGATCGGCGAGCCAGTCCGTGCGGGTGTTGAGATCAGTCTCCCGCTGGTAAGGATTTTCCTCCGCCACCGACCCTCCCCTGGTGCGGCGGGCCCCCGCCCGAGTGTGCACAGATCGATGCCCAGACTAGCTTCTGTCAGCAACGCGCGGGTAACGGCGAACGGTCACGACCTGTCATCATCCACCACATCGGACCGATCGAGGTAGCCCGATTCGGCACGGGACGCTACCGTCAGCATCGGCCGTACTAGGCCACCACATCAAGGGGACGCTTCCCTGAACGGGGGGCGCGAGCAGAGGAGCGGGTGAGTCCACCTTGACCGACACTCCAGGACTGGGTCAGGTTCACGCCACCCAGGAACAGCTCAACGCGATGGCGCAGCGGTGCAACGACACCGGTGAGGGTCTCGCGCAGGGAATGGCTCAGCTCATCGAGCGGATCCAGACCCTGGGCGGCGGGGGAATGCGGGGCTCGGCGAACAACGCCCTGCAGGACGTGTCAGTTCAGCTCAACGACGGTCTGCGGACGATCATCACGGCGCTCGACGAGCTGTCCGGCAAGATGACCAACGCCGCGACGCAGTACGGGATGAACGACGAGGACGCGGCGACCGAGATCCGTAACGCCGCCGCCGAGACCGGCGACACCAGCGTGATGAGCATCCTGCGTGGCTGAGGCCGCAAGCGACGAGCGAGAGGTGAGAATTCAGTGACCAGTCCCATCACTTACAACTTCGGCCAGATCTCGGACGTGGCGACGGCCATCGGCACCTACCAGGGCCACATGGACGGTGCTCTCCAGGACCTGTACGGCCAGTTCCAGCAGCTCTTCGCCGCGGACTGGCAGGGTGCCGCGGGCCAGGCCTGCAACGAGGCCCAGCAGAAGTGGAACCAGGGCGCCGAAGAGATCAAGAGCGCGCTGATGCGCGTCGGTGTCAAGCTCGGTGCCTCGGCCGAGCGGATGCAGCAGGTCGATCAGGCGATCGCCGCCGGCATGTGACGGACGGGACGGGCCGCCTCCATCCACGGTGGAGGCGGCCGGCCCGGTCGTAGCGCCACCGGCGACCCGCATCGCGGCACCAGCGGGGCGGTCGGACGGCAGGGATTTCGATAGGCTTCCGTCGGCGACCTTGGGGGAGGGGCGATGGAGGAGCGACCGAACTTCGGCGCGTTGAGCGCCATGATCGGTGACCTCAAGAAGGCCTGGTCCGGAATGGACGAGGTGCAGAGCAAGATGCTCAAGGTCACCGGCACGGCCTGGTCGGACGACCAGACCATCAAGGCGGTGGTCGGGCCCCGAGGTCACCTGCTCGAACTCGAGATCGACCCGCGGGTCTTCCGGCACCCCAACTCGAAGGCGCTGGCGGCGACGATCGTGGCCACCGTCCGACTGGCCGTCGAGGACGCCGCCGAGCAGTCCAAGGAGATCCTCGACGGCAGCCTCGCCCCCGACCTGCGGCGCATCGCGCCCGGCGGGAACCAGCTGCAGAAGCTGCTGCACAGCCACGACGCCGACGTGCTCGTGAAGGGGGACGACGATGAGTAGCTTCGTCGAGATCAAGTCCAGCGTCGCCGACATCATCGGCATCGCCAACCGCATCAGCGCCAGCGGTCAGTCGCTCGCCTCGACCATGACGTCGAAGCTCGACGCGGTCACGGCCATGGAGTCCGGGCACGGCACGCTGCCCCGCGGCGACGAGTTCGTCGAGGAGTTCCTCAAGACGTACCACAAGTCGATTGAGGTGCCCGGCGGTGGCGCGCAGCCGATGAACGAGGCCGTCAAGAGCAGCATGCCGAAACTGGGTGAGGCGATGGTCCAGCTCGGCAAGTACGCCGCCGACGCCATGTGGAGCTACACCGGCACCGACGACGACAACCGCGACCAGATCAACCGGGCCGGTGGCCGCAGCTGACCGTGGCCCCGTCGTGAAGCACGGCGGTGAAGGAGAGGACTGCGCGTGAGCGACAGTGACCACGCGCTCGCCGAGATTCTGGAGTGGTTCTCCGACCTCGAAGCCGCGATCCCCGGGGTGCGCTCCACCGTCGGCGAGATCCTGATCGGCAAGATCCCCGAGTCCGACATCGGCGCCGTCTACGACCTGGCCGACACCTGGGCCGACGCCACCGAGGCACTCGGGACGTTCTACGAGGAGGCCGCACACGCGGCCGACGGCATCCTGAACAACTGGTCCGGTGACGGCGCGTCGGCCGCCTTCGCCGAGCAGTGGTACAAGTACATCGAGTCGCTGGCCGGATCGGTCGACACGCTCGCCTCGATGGAGCAGGCCGTACAGAGCTACGGGCTGCAGGTCGAGCTCATGAAGTTCATGGCCCTGATCGGCCTGATCATGCTCGCGGTCTCGCTCTTCATGCTGGTCGCCGCGGCCATTCCGTCGCTCGGCCTCTCCACCGCCGGAATCCCGGGGGCCTTCGCCGCCTGTCGCGCGGCGATCGGCGCCGCGGCCAGCAACGCGATGCGCGCGATCGGCAGCATCTCGGTACGCGCGGCGCTCGCCGAGGCGACCGCGCTGGTGACCCGGGCGCTGCCCACCCTGGTCCGTACCCAGCTGCCCAATCTGGTCCGCACCCAACTGCCCCGCCTGGTCACCACCCAGCTACCGAACCTGATCCGGCACGAGCTGCCCACGCTCATGCGGCACACCCTGCCCACCCTGCTCCGGCAGGGCGGCACCACCTTCGCGCGCGGCGTCCTGCCCCGCAACGTGATCGCCCGCTCGGTGGCCGACCGGATGGCCGGGCAGTGGCTGCGCAGCGCCACCAACCGCGAGCTGCTCCGCCAGCTCGGCCGCGAGGCCGGGCTGGAGTCCCGTCGGCTCGCCGGGCGTGGTCTGCTCGCCGCCCGAAACCAGCTGGCGAAGGAGATCGAGGAGCAGCTGCTCCGTAAGTTCGGCGCCCGGGTCGGCACCGACCTCGCCGGACGCGCGGCCGGCACCTCGCTGACCCGGATGGCCGGCAACGAGGTGTTCGAACAGGTCAGCCGCGAGGCGCTGGGCCAGTACGCGGCCCGCGAGATCGCCGCCACCACGTTCAGCCGGGAGCTGGCCAAGTACGTGGGCACCCGGGTGGCCTTCGGCGCCGGCTTCATGGGCGCCGGTGACCTGCTCGGTCAGATGTACCAGATCGCCGGTGGCGAGCGGGCCAGCCTCGACCTGGGGCAGCTGGGCATGTCCACGCTCCAGGGCGGTGTCTTCGGCGCCTCGATGTTCGGCGGCATCACCGGGCACATCGTCGGCGGCGGGGTGGTCGGCGCGGGCATGTCGGCGGCGACGCTCGCCGCGCAGGGCAAGCTCGACCTCACGAACATCACCGGGGCGAACGTCACCGAGATCCTGCACGGCGGGGCCGAGGGCGCCAAGGCCGGCGCGATCTTCGGCGCGCAGAACAAGATGGAGGCCGTCAACGTCGGGAGCACCCTGCGGATCGGCCACGACGTCGTGGTGCTCCCCGAGGGGATCGGCGCGTTCGACCGGGCCGACGGGCTGCAGGTCACGTACAGCGAGCACGGCGCGTCCTGGCAGCGGGTCGACGGCAGCGGCACCCGGATCGACGGTGGGAGCATCGGCGCCGACGGGACGGTCCTCTCCCGGGACAGCACCCAGTCGCCCGCCCCGCACGTGGTCGACGGGGATGTCATCCGGTCCGAGCCGTCCGCCCCGCACACGCCCCTCGCGCAGCTGCCCAGCACCGACGTCCCGCAGCGTACGAACCTGGTCGGCGGGACGGGCGGTGGGGACGGCGGAGGCGGCGGAGGTGGCCCGCGTCAGCCCGCCCACCCGACGTCCGGCGGTCGTACCGGAGATGTCGGGATCCGGACGACGGACCCGTCGCGGCCGGTCGGCGAACTCACCCGGCCGACCACCGATCACAGTGCGCCGGTCGCCGACCGCACCCCCACCGACGCGTCGCCGCAGCGCCCGACGCCCGACTCGGCGCCGCCAGGCGACCGGACACCCACCGACGGCGGGCCGACCGGCGACCGTGGCCCGGAGGGTCCTTCCACGCGGGAGACGGCGCCGGATCGGATCGGGGACGACCCGAGCCGGCCGGAGCAGCGCGAGCCGGGCGACGCCCCGCCACCCGAACCCACCCGCTCGGAGCCGCCCGGGTCGCCCCGGGACACCACCGGCCCGCACCCCACCGATCCGGCTCCGACCCGGCCGCACTCGGATCCGGTTCGGTCGGGCGACGCGCCTCCGCCGCGGACGGATTCGGAGTTCCCGACGGAGCCGCGCTCCGGGGCACGCGCCGACACCGCCCCGCCGGCCCGGCCGGACACCGCCCCGCCCGTGGAGACCGGGCCCGCCGTCCGGGGCGACACCCCGCCGCCGGTACGCACCGATGCTCCGCCGCCGCGCGTCGAAGGCCCCACCGCGCCGCGCGCGGACGCCCCCACGCCGCCGCGTGCCGACGGGCCCACGACGCCGCGTGCCGACGGGCCCACGACGCCGCGTGCCGACGGGCCCACGCCGCCACGTGCGGACAGCCCCACGCCGCCACGCGCGGACAGCCCCACGACCCCGCGCACCGACAGCCCCACGCCGCCGCGTGCGGACGGTCCGCCGTCGCCGCGCGACCACTCCGCGCCGACGAGTCGGCCGGAGACGCCCACGAGCCGGGACGGTCAGCGCGGTCCGACCGATCCGGTCCAGGACCGGCCCACCGGCACGGGCGACCGGAACGGTGCACCCACAGGCCGGGACGAGCACGGCCCACCGCCGAGCCGCCACGAGGATCCGTCCGCGCCGGTCCGCGCCGACGAGCAGCACGCCGACCCGACGGCGGGGGAGGCGCAGAGCGGCGCGTCCATCCGACCCCGCGACGAGCTGCGGGCCCAGGAGTGGGCCAACAAGGCGTACGACCGGTTCCGGGCCGACCCGGAGGACGTGCCGGAGATCGCCGCGCACCTCGCCGAGGTGGAGCGCCCCGACGGCACCATCGGCTACAGCCAAGCCGAGATCGCCCGGGTCAAGCAGCACCTGATGTTCGACGAGCACACGCTGCGCGACTACCCCGACGGTTGGGAACGGCGCCGGTTCGATGCGGACGAGGACATCGCGGAGGCCTGGATCCGCCTGCGGGAGGGGCGGCACCTCGAGCCCGACCTGGTGCTGCTGGAGCACGAGCTGGCCGAGTCGGGCTACATGCGGGTCCACCCCGACGCCACCTACCCGGACGCCCACGCGCACGCCCAGAGCCTGTTCAATTGGGAGCGGGTCGCGCCCGGGCGTACCGGGGAGGACCTGGACAACGCGTATCCGAGGAGAACCGGCGATGGCGATTCTGGTGGACTTCGAACTGATCCGACAGGACAGTCGGGAGGTCGAATACAGCTTCGGCTTCCCGGAGAAGGATCGTCGACTGGTCATCCAGAAGGACTCCCGCCAGGGGACACCGCTGGACGGGGCGGAGGACATGCAGTACCGGAAGGCGTTCGGCAAGATCCTGCGGATGCAGGCCGAGGCGGCGACCTGGCCGGCCGGGGGGAGCTACGCGGCGTAACGCCGGAGGGCGAGCGGGTTCCGTTCGAGCTGGTGCCGGTCGAGCCTCGTCCGGTCGGGCCGTCGGTGCCGATGCCCGAGGCTGTCCGGTCGACCTTCGACGGGCACATCGGCGAGCTGCTCACCGGCCGCGATCCCGGCCCGGTGGATCAGCCGCACCGGGCGAGCTGGGACGAGTCGTCGCGGCTGCTCACCGTGGAGTACCCGGACGGCGTCACCGTGCAGGTCGCGCTGCAGGTCAACTCGTCCCTACCGCCCGGTCAGCCGGTGGTGCTGCGACCAGGGCTGGAGGTCGAGCACGGGCAGTGGGTGCAGCGCGAACCGGCCGGTGTGGTGCTCCCCGACCACCTGCCGAACGACCCGAACACCCGGGCGGCCTTCGTCGACCGGCAACTCGGCGACGCCTGGAGCACCCTGCACCGGGAACTGCACCAGGTGCTCGACCGGCCGGTCGAGCCCCCGTCGCCGCGTGGCGACGGAACGACCCGGACCGACACCTCACGCATCGAGAGCGGGCCGCGTACCGATCGGACGCCCACCGACGGTGGACCGCGTACCGATCGGACGCCCACCGACACGTCCCGGACCGACACGGCGCGGAATGACGGCACGACCCGGACCGAGCGGCCCCGGGATGACGCCGCCGGGCCGCGTACGGACCGGGACGACACCGCCGGGCCGCGTACGTCGCGGGATGACGCCGCCGGGCCGCGTTCGGAGCGGGACGATGCCTCCGGGCCGCGCGCGGACCGCGACGGCACCCCGACAGAGCCGAGGCGTGGGCCGGACGCGGACGATCCGGCGCCGGTCCGGCCCGAGCACGACGCGCGGGCCGACGGGGTGCCGGAGAGCCCGCGCGACACCGCGGCGGCGCCGCGTCCGGAGGAGCCTCCGCGCCGGGCAGACGAGCCGTCGCTGGCCGAGCTGGAACGACCCCTGCACCCCGACCCGCCGGTGCTCGACCGGGTCACCCTCCGCGACGCCACCCCCTCGGATCCCGCGCCGCCCCGGCCGCTCACGCCGGACACCGTTCGCGGCCTGCTGGCCGACGCCGGCACCCCGGAGCAGGTCCGCGGCTGGGCCCGCGACCACCTCGCCGTACGGCAGGAGGACGGCTCGTACGTGCCGCGCTCGCAGGCCGAGATCGACGCGGCGGTGACCCGGCTGCACGAGGAGACCGCAGCGGTCGTCGACTCCCACGTGCCGGCCGACCCCAACGCGACGCCGGAGGGCGCGGTACACCCGGAGCAGACGGCGCGCCCGGGCGACTCGCCGATCCTCCAGGAGTTGGCGCCCAGCGAGAACTTCCCGCCGCATCGTACGAGGACCGGCGCCGAGCTGCCCGAACAGGTCCACGAGCTGGTGCAGCGGGCCAAGGAGAACCTGCTCGGCCGCTACCCGGAGACGGCGGTGGCGGCCCGGATCGCCGACCTGGACGCCATCGGCGGTATCGCCGACCGGTTGCAGACGGCCGCCGACGCGGCCCGCGAGAGCGGCCGGCTCGGTGACGTGGTGCAGGGCGTCCGCGACCTGAGCCGAGCCGTCAACGAGTACGCCGACCAGTACCGGGACTGGCGTGACTTCGAACGCGGCGGTGACTACGCCGACCCGGGTTGGCGGGACCTCGACGGCGTCGACCCGCTGAACTCGGTGGAGATGGCCACCCGGGTGGTGAGCGTCGACCCGCAGACCCACCGCTTCCACGTCATGGACCAGGCGATCGCGATCGCCAAGATCGGTGACGTGCTCGGGCCGACGTTCGAGGGGCACGCGGCGCGTACGTTCGAGCGGCTTGTCCCGAAGGACATGGAGAGCGTCGACGCGCTGCTTCCGCCCGAACTGCGCAGCCCGGAGCTGGACAAGTGGATCCAGGGGACCGCCCGGGGCGGCTTCAACCCACGAACCGAGATTCTCTACGTCGACCCGCGAGACGCAGGAGGGTCGAGCCGGCCGATCAGCGCGGTGGCCGCGACCGTGGTGCACGAGAGCATGCACCGCCTCCAGCCCCGCACGGACCTGGTGGCCGACCACATCGATCAGGGCGTGGCCGAGGGGCGATACGGCGAAGACGTCTTCCTCAACGTCATGGCCCCGCTGCGTTTCGAGGGCGAGTTCCAGGCGTTCGCCGTCCAGCAGCAGTTCCTGCGCGGGCTGGCCGGCTTCCGGGAGATCCAACACGGCGGTGATCTGCGCGTACCCCGGAGCGACGGCTATCAGGAGATGGCGGACTGGACCCCGCAACAGATGCGGGACAGCATCCTCGACCGGTACGTCCCCAACCCCGCCGAACGTGCCGCCATCCCCGATCATCTGCTCGACCAGCTGGTGGCGCTCACCCCGGAGAGTGTTCTGGATCGGGCCCGCCTCTCGATCGACGAGGCGAACTTCCCGATCGCCGACGACCGCCGGCAGGGCACCTTCTACGGCCCGATGACGCGGGAGACCGCCGACCGGTACGGCATCGACCTCGACGCGATCGGGCAGGAGCACGGCAGGCAGTCGCTGCCCCGGCTGCTGGATCAGGAGGCCGCGCCGGAGACTTCGGTACCCCGGAACGGCTCCGACTCGCTGCCGCTGGCGGAGTGGGGACCTCGCCGGGACGGGGACGCGGCCTGGCCGCCCGAGCAGCAGTCGCCTTACACCGCC
The DNA here is from genome assembly GCF_003626635.1 of Micromonospora musae. GTDB lineage: Bacteria > Actinomycetota > Actinomycetes > Mycobacteriales > Micromonosporaceae > Micromonospora > Micromonospora musae. The sequence goes on from NZ_RAZT01000005.1 coordinate 218,945, forward strand.
CCGCCGTGGCGAACCGACGGGCCTGCCCACGACAGCACACCCCCATGGCACGACCCATCGCCGACGCACGGGCCGGGTGCGCACCACGACGGGCAGCCGGCCCGCCCGGAGCCGGAGCGCCGGCCCGGTGCGCTGTCGCGGGCGTTGCGCCGGATCACCGGCCTCTTCGGCGGTGGCGAGGCGGCCCCGCACGCCCCCGAACCGAACCCGGCGACCCCGCAGCCGTGGGCTCCGCGCCCCGGTGAGCCGAGCCACGGTGGCCTCGGAGAGTGGGGCGGGCAGCGGCCAGGGGAGCCGACCCAGGGCGGCTTCGGGACGTGGGGCCAGCGGTCCGGCGAGCCGGTTCACGGCGACACCAGCCCGTGGGGCCAGCGCCCAGGTGAGGCCCAGCAGTGGGGTCAGCGTCCGGCGGAGTCTCAGCAGTGGGGCCAGCGCCCGGCCGAGCCCCAGCAGTGGGGCCAGCGCCCCGGCGAGGCGGCCCCGAGTTGGCGGCCCGGCGAGGCCTACCCGCCGGCCCACGACCCGTATGCGAGCCGAGGCTGGCCGCCGGAGGCCGACCCGGGTCACACCGGGACGCCGGGGCGGCCGGGCGTCGACCCGTACACCGGGCAGGCGCGTCCGACGTCGGATGCTCCCGCCTGGGGCACCCCCGAGCGTGCGCCGGAACCGAGGACGCCGGCCTGGTCGACGCCGGAGGCCGCCGACCGTCCCGCCTGGACGAACGGCCCCGAGCGCGCCTCCGCCGACCCGGTTGCTGCCGACGGGCGGACAAACCTGGCGCTCACCGAGCGTTCCATCGCGCTGGAGGAGCTGCGCGCGTCGACGGACCCGGTGCACCAGGCCCAGGTACGCGCGGATCTCCAGCGGATCGACGCCGATCTGGCCCAGCGCGGCTACCCGGTGCACCAGTTGGAGCGGGTGCCGGAGGCGGAAGGTCCCACAGCCGCCGACGCTCCCGCGGCGGACGGTCGGGACCACTCCCGGCACGACGAGATCTGGTCCGACCCGCCATGGCGGCAGGAGGACCGGCGGCCCTCGCTGGACGAACTGATCCCCAGCTCGCAGGAGGAGGCGACCGCCTGGGGCGACTCGGTCCGGCGGGAGTTCGCCGACCAGCTCGACGGGCGCGAGTTCGCGGGGCTGCGGATCCGGGTGGACCTGGAGGACCCGTACAGCGTCAGCGTGCACCGCAACGAGGTCGTGGTCCGGGCGGAGGTGCAGGACGCGAACGGGGTGAGCGCCGGGCGGGTGGTGCGCTCCTTCCAGCGCGACCACAACGGCAGCCTCTTCGTGGAGCACGTCTCGCTGAAACTCGACGACCGCGTCCAGGGCCACGGCTTCGCCCGGGAGTTCAACGACAGCCTCATCGACTGGTACCGCTACTCCGGCGTCGAGCGGATCGAGGTGCACGCCGCCTCCACCGTCGGCGGGTACGCCTGGGCGCGCGACGGCTACGACTGGGCTCCCAACACGGAGCACCGGTCCAGCGCCGTACTCGACCGGCTCCGGGTCGAGCTGCGCGGTCTCGACGCCGACGTCGACATGGCTCGCCGGCTGGCCGCGGACGACCCGAGCGTGGACGCCGACCGGCTGCGCAAGCGCTACGGCACCACCGATCCGGAGCAGGTGGCCCAGGAGGTGCAGCGGCAGCGGGAGGCAGCCGAGCAGATCCTCGAACGCGCCCGTACCAGCTCCTTCGGCAGCGCCCGGTACCCGACGCCCTTCGACATCAGCCAGGCCGGCTGGGGCGACCACCACCACGGCCGGGAAGCGTCGTGGGTCGGCAAGCGCGCGCTGCTCGGCGCGGACTGGAAGGGCGTCAAGGAGATCAGCGACACCGGTCCGCTGCATCCCCGGTCGGCGCACACCCAGGGCATGCCCCGGGTTCCCGACCCGTCGTCGATCCACAGCCTGCTCAGCGGGGACGGGCATCCGCCGGTCACCGCCGCCCGGGTGCCGGAGGGCGAGTTCCACGGGTACGGCCGGGACGTCCCCGAGCCGGACGCGGTGCGGCAGCTCGGTGACGACGCCCTGCGCCAGGTCACCGAGGCGCTGCCGGAGGGGAGCCCACTCAAGGGCGTACGGCTGGAGTTGACCACGGTCCCGGCGGACGCCCTGCCGGACGGCGCGGTGGCCCGGTCCGTGCCGATCGACGCGCAGGGGCGGGACCTGCCGCACGGTACCGTTCCGCCGGAGGGCGGCGGCTGGCGCGTCGAACTGTCGGACCGTGCGAGCGATGTCAATGTCGCCCGCGCCGTCGCGCACGAGGCGGCCGAGCTGACGGCGATCCGGCAGCGGGCCGACGGTGGGCTGGACCCCTTCACCCCGGACGCCCTCGTTCCCGGTGCGATGGCCGACGGCGCCACGCTCAGCCCGCACGACCACGGTCGGCTGGCCGAGGCCGAGGTGCTGGCGGACCTGCTGCGCGATCCGGCGCAGGCCGCGCACGCCCGGACCGAGCTGCGGGCCCTCCGCGACCACCTCGGCCTGCACCCGGACGATCCCGGCGCGGCGGCCCGGTCGCGGCTGCTCGACGGGCGGATCAGCGACGCCGGCCGGGACGCCCTGCTCGGCCGGGAACGGCCTCCCGCCGACTCCACCCGTTCGCCGGCGGACGGCGGCCCGGCACGGGCGACCGACGGTGAGACGGTCCCGCCGGCGGGTCGCGACAGCGACGGCGCGGCGCCCGATCGCGTCGACGCCGATCCGGTGCCGGACCGGTCAGATCCCGCCGAGCTGACGGCGCCGGAGCGGTCCGACTCGGCAGAGCCGACGGTGCCGGAGCGGCCCGACTCCGCCGAGCTGGCGGTGCCGGAGCGGGCCGAGACGGCCGCCGCGACCTACCCGGCCCGGACCACGCGGGTGCCGTTCGACTTCGAGCGCTTCCTCAACGACCCGCGCTGGGCCGACGAGGCGACGCAGTTCGAGCAGCGCCTCGGCGCGTACTACTTCCGCGACCCGGAGGTGCTGGACACCGTCCGTACGGCGTTGACCCGGATGCGGGACATCCTGGTGGACCTCACCGAGCCGCGCGCCGGCGAGACCCCCGCCCAGGTGAAGGCCCGGGTGGAGAGCGCGTTCTTCCGGGACGACGCGAAGGACAGCGCCGGCCAGGTCGGCAGCGGGGTTGGCTTCGACCGGCTGATCCGCGAGGGCAACCTGCGCGAGACGATGACCGCCTTCTACAACGCCGCGTACACGAACCAGGCGAACCCGCACACGCTGTCCCACGCCTTGCGGGCGGTGTTGGACGGGGACCGTTGGGAGCAGGCCCGGGCGGCGGGCGTCGACGTGCCGTCCGTACGCCGGATGGGCGAGCTGCTCGACGGGAACCTGAACCGGCTGATGCCGGAGGCCCTACAGAAGACGTTCAAGTTCGGTCGCGACTTCTTCGCGACCGGGAACGTGGCGCGCAACTCCGAGCACGGCGTCCGCGACCTGACCGAGATGACGGCGAGCCAAAAACCCCGGCAGAACCGTAGCCACTCCGAGATGCTGGAGCGGGCGAACACCCCGGACCACTACGCGAGCCTCGGCACGCCGCTGGGACGGCTCGAGCGGGCCTACGTGGACCAGCTGGAACGGAACAAGACCGGCGAGCCGCTCGGCGAGCATGGCAAGCTGCCGTGGCGGGAGGGAGTCACGGCGCACCACACGGATCGCGGCCCGTGGGCCTGGTGGGTCGGTCGGGACGGCTTCCCGGTCATCGACGGTGTCTCCGGCACCACGGCACGGATGCTGACCGCCGCCCGCTTCATCGGTCTCGACGGCCCGCAGCTGGAGCGGTTCCTCAGCGGGTTGATGGGCTGGATGCTCCCTGCCCGCGACCACAGCCTCTTCGAGATCCTGCGCGGATCGGAGATCGCCGGCGTCGCGCGGGTCGACGTGCGTCCGCCGGGCACCCGGTTCACCGCGGTGGACCTCTACCGGGCCCTGCCGGACATCGACCTGCCGACGTTGCGGAGAGAGGTCGGCGTTGACGGGCTCCTCCCGCACGAGGCCCGCTACCTGGAGCACGCCGTCGACCCGCGCGGCTTCTCCGAGACGCAGCACAAGGTGCCGCAGATCGCCGACCGGTTGTGGCCGCAGCTGGAGAGCGGGCACGTCCGGGACCCGGACCTGGCCGACTGGCTGCGGCGCAACGGCATCGACCCGACCGACTCGGCCGCGGTGCGGGAGCTGGGCCAGCGCCTGTCGAAGCCGCACGTGATGGCCTTGACCGTCTACACCCGGCACAGCCACTACCTGATCAACAATGTGATCCGCGGCCACCTGTGGACCAGGTTGGCCGGAGACGTGCCGATGGAGGTGCTCTTCGGTCGTAAGATCCGCGAGCTGGTGACCAACTACCTCGACAACCTGACGGCGGACACGAAGGCTTTGCCGCTGCCCCTGAAGCTGCGTTCCGTGGTCCACGTCGGGGAGGGACATCTCAACTCCCGATCCGACCTGGCCGAGCCGGCGCAACGGTACGTGGACGCCCACCGCCGGATCGCCGACGCGAATGTCCGAATGGCGGAAGAGAGACGACTGGGCAACCTGCGTGAGGAGGGCCAGGCCCGGCTCGAAAAGCTTCGGGCCCAACGGGACGCCGCGGTCGCCTGGAGGCAGATCCGGCGTGAGCTGGACGCTGTGACACCACAACTGCTCGACGAGATGCGTTGGCACGCCGACATGGTCCACGACGCCATGATGCAGCTACCCGCCCTCGGCAGCCCGGAACGCCCGACGGTCGCCTACCGGGGCGACTGGATCACCCCGGTCTACTCGCCGATCTACGGCAGTTCCACCTTCCCAGTTGGTATTGCGCGGGAGTTCCTCAGCGTCAGCCGCCAACTCGACGTCGCGGTGCGGTTCATGTCGGAGAACCCGGCGTCGGGCGGTAAGGTGCTGGTCGTCTACCTGTTGACCGGCGAGCAGGCGCGCGACATCTCCGTCTTCTCGTCGTTCGCCGAGGACGACGAGGCCGTCTTCCCGCCCCGGTCGAGGATGCGACGGACATCCGATCATCCTGAGTTGGTCGAGCAGGTACGGGCCGGATTGCCCGAGGAGTTCCGGGACAACTGCGAGATCATCGTGATGAAAGAGGAAAGACCGTGACGGACGGAACCGGCTGGGACGACGCAAGCCAGTTCTTCGCCGACGTGCACCGGATGCTGACGCGGCTCGCCGGTCGGGTGCCGGACGAGATGCTCACTCGGCTCCGTGAACTCTTCGGTAGCGGCGACCTGCGCTATCTGCCGGACGCCGTGTCGGTGGCGGCGGTGGAGCTGGACGTTCCGCTGACTCCGGCCGACCGAGACCTGCTGGCCCACATCCTGGACGTGCTGGACGTACCAGGCGGGAAGCCCCAGTTGTTCGACCGGGTGCCGGTGGCCGCCGACCCGTCGGCCGTCGGGCCGTTCCGGTTCCTGCCGGTGCGGCCGGCGGTGCTGGCGGAGGCAGGCCCACGTGTGCCACCCAGACTCGATCTGACCGGCGGCGACCCCGACGACCTGACCGATCTGCCGCCGGAGCTTCGCTCCCTCGCCGATCTCGCCAACCGCCTCACCGAACCGTCCGATGACACGGCGATGGTGACGCTCACCGTCGAGCCGGGAGTGGTGGGCGTCTGGCGTGCCTGGCGGGTGGGAACGGACCAAGAGGCCGCAGCCCGTCCGGTGTACCTCGCCGAGGTGGCGCCCGGCGTACCGGCGTGGGACCTCGCGTACGACACTCAGCGCTCGCTCGCCGAGGACGGCGACCCTGCGCCGCAGGTCGAGGTGTGGTGGACCGGCGACGTGCTCCCGGCGTACCACCGGCTGGCGCTGGCTGGGGCGGCGCTGCTGTGGACGCCGGAGGTGGGCCGGGTCCGGCTGGCACTCGGCGCGGAACAGCTGACCGATCTCGTCCGGTCCGGGGCTCCCCGCGTACCCGTGCCGGAGCGTCGGATGTTGGCCGAGCGGTTGGCAGCGGGCGCGGCGGTGCCCGGCCGGGCCGAGCGGCTTCCCGACCTGGTCGAGCCGGGGCGCGGCGAGGTCGTGCCGGGCGGGTACCGCACCGACGGCCGCTGGGTGTGGCCGGAGGCGCTCGGCTACTACCTCACCGAGTACGGCGTGGCACCCCCTCGGGAGCTGACGGAGGCGCTGGCAGGGGGTGGCGCGACGACGCCGGCGAGCCAGGTCGCGGCCTTCCGCGCCAGCCTCGCACTCTCGGGCCGCTGACCGCCCGATCGCGGCGCCCACGCCGCGCGTGTCGACGGCCCGGCGTTCGGCGCAACCGATGAACCTGGCGGGCTGAGGCAGGAGGAGCCGTCGCCGGGTACGACGGGGAGGGTGTCCGAGTGGATGCGGAGCGCATCGCCGCGGCAATTCAACATCAGGTGCTGACGCCAGGCGAGACCGCTGAGAGCATTCTGGTCCTCGCTTGACGACCATGGGCCGCCGGGCGATCGTTGGCTCATGTATGACGCGAGCCTCGCGAACCTGGACCGGCTGCCGGACCACGTGCGCGACGATTACCTGCGTCTTGTGGAGTGGACGCTGGCCGAGTTGCCCTCGCGGGGGTCGTCGAGGTTGTCCGTGCCCCTGCTGTGGCTGACTCTCGGGACGGCAGGAAACGCCGTGCACGTGGAGCGGGTCGACACCACTGAGTTGTATCGCCGCAACGGCTACCCCGATGAGTTCTCTCGCTGGGTGCTGTCAGCGGTGCGGTCACGGCTGGCGGAGGTTCATGCACGGTGTGCTGCGATCGTCTCCAATGACCGCATGGACTCGTCGTTCCCGGGCCCGATATTAGGCGCGCTGCTAGGTCCGTCGGAGGACAACCTCTTTCTGCATGCGGCCCACCGGGACGTCTCGCGTACGTTCCGGGATTCCTTTCGGATCGGGCGCGGGCCGTTACGGCGGTTGCGGTTCGCTCCCGAGGTACACCAGAAGCTGGCGGAGGCACGACGCGACTGGCCCGATCAGAGGGATACCCGGCGCGGGCTTTGACGCGGATTGCCGGGCTTGCTTTCCGGCCGGGTGCTCGGCGTATTCGGGCGGGTGAGCCGCTTGACGACGATGGGCCGTCGGGTGAACGTTGGCCCGTGTACAACGCGAGCCTCGCGCACCTGGATCGGCTGCCCGACCACGTACGCGACGACTACCTGCGGATATCGGAGTGGGTGCTGGCCGAGCTGCCCGCCCGGTGGTCGTCGAGGTTGTTCGTGAACTCGTTCTGGCTGACGCTCGGAACGACCGGGAGCATCGTGCGGACGGAGCGGGTCGACCTCACCGAGTTGTATCGCGGCAACGGGTATCCCGACGAGTTCTGGCGCTGGGTGATGTCGGCGGTGCGGTCACGGATGGCGGAGACTGGGGCACGGTGCGCCGCGATCATCGCGAACAACCGCATGAACGCACCGCTGTCCGGCCCGCTGCTGGGCACGCTGCTCGGCCCGGCGGAACGGAACGTCTTCCTGTACGCCACTCACCGGGACGCCTCACTCGAATTCCGGGACGCGTTCCGGATCCGGCGCGGGCCGTTGCGGCGTCTCGGGTTCGTCCCTGAAGTCCACCAGAAGCTGGCGGAGGCCCGGCGGACCTGGCCCGACCGGACGGACTCCGGGCGCGGGTGACAGCGGCTTTCGCGCCCTAGGCCCGGCCCCGGTCGGGCGCTCGGCGGCCCCGGAGGGGCGGGCCGTTGTGGCAGGATTGGGCCGCTGCGGGTGAGCACGGGGAGGGTGTCCGGTGGATACGGAGCGGACCGCCGAGGCGATTCAGCGTTATGTGCTGAGCCCTGCGGAGACGGTCGAGAAGATCTGGCAGGGCCCGACCTCGGTCACGGTCCGGTCATCCCGTTACCGCTACGCGGCCCGCCCGGCCGACTGGGCCGTCGCCGACGAGGGCTGGGTGTCCGAGGCGGTCCGGGTGGTCGCCTCGGGGCAGCCGATCTACGTGACCCATGGCCTGCTCCTTCCGGTCGATGGTGAGTCGCTGCACCTGAACCGTCCGGAGGTGATGGCGGAGCTCGGTCGTCGGGTCGGTGCCGGGTTGAGTCCGTTGGCGTATGCGGAGCTCTTCGGCGAGCTGTATTCGGTGCAGGACATCGACGGTCCGGTGGTGTATTCGTTCGGGGCGACGGAGAGCGCGCGGGCGGGTTGGTTGGTGCGTGAGGCCGACCACTTCGCGCGGGTGCTGGTCGTGCCCGACGCGCCTGCGGTGGCTCCTCCCGTGTTCGAGCAGGGCCCTGGCAGTGAGTGGACCTTGACGTTCTTCTCGCACAACTATTACTTCGTGTCGGAGATGATGACGGCGGTGGACGTCTACGCGTGGACGGTGACCGGCGGTCCGAACCGCGCGGCCACCTGGGAGCGGAAGACCATCGCCGACCGGGTGCTGATCCCGCTCTCCTGAACGGGTACGGCGGGAGACCGGAACCGTCGACCAGCAGCCGGAACCGGGTGCTCGACGACCACGGCGTGAAGGGAGACAGCGCGGCGATGAAGACCGATCCGGAGCGGCAGCGGCGCCTACGGGAGCTGACCGAGCTGCACCGTCGGTGGCAGGCGGAGCACCGGGTGGACGACGCGGACTTCACCCCCGACGGGGCCGACTCGGAGAATCGCCGACCGCCGTCACCGGAGGCCGAGCGCGAGTACATGCGCCGGGCACGAGAAATCATGGGACTCGACCCGGACACCGGGCACTACCGGGAGGCGTGATGACGCTGCTGCCCGCCGTACGCAGCCGGGACGAGGCGGACCTCTACCTGGAGCTGCATCCGTGTCCGCGGTGCGGGGCGATGGAGGCCGCCTGGGACGAGGCGCCCGCCGCGCAGGGGACCCGGCCGGCTTACCGGTACAGCGGTCGCTGCGTGGACTGCGGTGACCAGCGCGAGTTCCTCTTCGCGCTGCCCGACGGGCAGCCCGCCCCCGCCGCTCCCGGTCCGCACCCCACCAATCGCTTCGGCGGGCCGCAGCCCTCGGCGCTGCTCGACCCGGGCGAGTGGCTGCTGGTCGCCGACTGGTGCGGGGAGGCGTCGGAGATCGCCGAGCGGCAGGGCGACGACGCCGAGGCGGCGGACCTGCGCTGGACCGCGGTGGCGGCCATGGAAGAGGTCCGCAAGTTCGTCCCGACGGAGGGCGACGTGGTGCCCGAGTCGGCGTTCTGGTCGACCCGGGGCCGTACGGTCTACCAGCGTGACCCGGGCCGCTTCCGGCGTCGACGGCTCGAAGGGATCCGCGACTTCTACCTTGACCACATGCCCTGGAGCCCGTCGTGAGCGCGCTGGCGGCCCGTAGCGCCAACGAGGCGCACCTCTACATGGATCTGCACCCCTGTGGCTGCGGGGAGGGCCGCTTCCCCCGTGCCTCCACGATCCTCGCGCTGCCCGACGGCGAGCTGGCCCGCCGGTACGCGGGTTCCTGCGAACGCTGCGGCACCGCCCGGGAGTTCCTCTTCCGGCTGCCCGCGGAGCCGGAGAGCGCCGAGGCGGGCTTCCGTTACGGTGCTGCCGAGCCCTCCGCGCTGATCGACGCGGGGGAGTGGCTCTGGGTGGCCGAGGGGCACGCGCGGGGCGTACCCGCCGGTGCGCAGCGGTTGCCGGAGGCCGACCGGCGGCGGTGCCGTACCCGGCTGACGGCGGCGGTCGCGGCGGTGGACGAGGCGCTGAAGTTCGTGCCGGCGGGGGGCGGTCGGGTGCCGTTCACCGCCGTCTGGAGCCCGCTGGGCCGCTCGGTCTACCAGCGGGAGCCGGGTCGGTTCCGGGCCAGCCGCCTCACCGCCGTCCGTTCCGCGTACGACACCGCGCTGCGGCGGCTGGGCTGACGCCGGGGGAACCTTCAGCCGGCGCTGCCGCTCGGCGCCGCGGGCGAGGTTCCCGTGAGGTTGAAGTCGCACTGCGGGGAGGCGTTCGTCGCCGTCTTGACGACCTGGCCGTTGATGCGCAGGCGGCACTCGACCGACGGCTGGCCGTTGACGAAGGCGAGCCGGTCGTCCACAGTGGGCTTCTTCCGGGCGGTCCCGTTGACGTAGACGTACACGTCGTCGGGCCAGGTCAGCGTCAGATCCTTCACCCAGTTCGGCGCCGGGGTGTGCTCCTCCTTGTTGGCGACGGTGGTGTGCCCCCACTGCACCACGAGGTCGAAGAACTCGGCCGGGCCGACCAGCGCCAGCTCGAGGGTGACCTTCTGCTGAACCGGCTTCTGCGCGTCCAGCGCCGAGGTGTCCGGCGAGCAGCCGGCCAGTAGGGCGGTCAGCGCGGCGATCGTGGCGACACGTCGCATGGATCCTCCTCAGGGGACGTCGATGGACGGCGACCGGCCCGTAGCCTAACGTGCGCCGTCGGCGGGGTCCCGCCCATCGACGTCGGATCGCTAGGCTCGGACCCGACGGCGCGGGAAGCGCGACGACGCGTGGGGGAGGAGACCCGTCGTGGACGAGTCGTGGCAGCCGGCCAACGACACCGAACGGGCGCTGCTGCGTGCGGCGCAGGCCGACGACCGGGTGGAGTTCTTCCGGATCCTGACCCGGGCCGAGCTCTACCTTCCGCAGCTGAGCGGCGACACCGACACCGCAGGCCAGCGGTTCATCACCATGGACCTCTTCGGGCAGCCGTTCCTGCCCGTGTTCACCTCGGTCGAGACCATGGCGCCGCGGATCGCCGGGGTGGCCGACGCCTACACCGTGACCGGGTACGACGAGCTGCGTGAGCGGTGGCCGATGGCCGACTGGAAGCTGGCGGTCAACCCAGGCACCCCGCTCGACGTGTACCTGCCGGTGGAGGCGGTCCAGGCGGCGGCGGACGGCGAGTTGACCGTACCCGCGGGTCTGGAGGTCCTCGCCGAGGTCGCCGAGGCGACCGCCGGTGAGGAGATCACCGCCGCCGTCACCGACGGCGACGACGGCGACCTGATGGCGGAGTTCGAGGCCGCGATGGCGCGGACCGCGCGCACCCCGGAGCCGGACACCGCCGAGCTGCTGCTCAGCGCCGGGGAGAGCGGGGACGTGGCCGGCTACCTGGACGCTCTGCTGGACGCGATGGTGGTGCTCCCGACCGCCCGCCCGGTGGACGATCCGGCCCAGGTGGTCGACCTCGACTTCCCGTGGCGTCCGGTGGGGCCGCCGGAGGCCCCGGTGATCGAGGTCTTCACCACGCCGGAGCGCTTCCAGCGGGCGTACCCGGACGGTGCGCCGAGCCTGCGCGCCACTCTCGTCTCGCTGCTCACGGTCTGGCCGGAGGGGCATGCCCTCGCCGTCGACCCGGACTCACCGGCGGGCATCACCCTGCCTCCCGAGCAGGTGCAGTTCCTGCTGCTCTGGCCGTCCGCCGACGAGGAGGCCTCCGACGGGGACACCACCGGCGGGTGGCCGAGGTGAGCGGGGCGCCGCGGATTCCCGGCTCGGGGTACGCCTTCGGCGTGTTCCACCCGGCCTCCCCGATGCTGCGGATCCGCTACCGCCAGGGCGTGGCCGTCGACCCGCACGGGTTTCCCGACTGGGTCCCGTACGCCCGCGAGGTGGTCGAGCTGCCGCCGCTGCCACCCGGCACCGGCGTCGACGTGGCCCGGGTGCTGGCCGTGGTCACCGCCAACCTGGCGCTGGCCGACCCGGCCGACCCCGACGCCCGTACGCCGCTGGGCTGGACCTGGGCGCACCTGGCCGGAGCCCGCCGGGTGGCGCTGGTCCCCGCCGAGCTGCACGCCGCCTTCCGGCACCTGGGCGGGGTCAGCGCCGGAGACGCCGACCACGGGCGGCGGGGGTTGCCGGTAAAGACCGCCGAACCGCCACCGATCGAGGTCGCCGAGCGGCTGTCGCCCGAGGTGGTGGCTCTCGTCGAGGAACGGGTCGGTGGTCCGCTGCCCGCCGGCTACCGCGACTTCCTCGCCCGCACCAACGGCGGGCGGCCCGGGTGGCCGGCCGTACACCCGCGTTTCGGGTTCGTGGTCGACCAGCCGTTCCTCGGTGTCGCCCGCTCCGACGGGCTGCAGGACCTCGGCTACGCCAACACCTGGTGGGCGGACCGCTTCCCCGCACAGTGGCTGGCCGTCGGCTACGTGCAGGGCGGGCTGCTCCTGGTGAAGATCCGGGGCGGGGACGAGGGGTCGATCTGGTACTGGGACGATGACGACCCGCGAGCCCGCGACGGCGACAGCGCCGCGGAGATCGGTGACCGGTTGCTGCACCGGTGCGCGGACGGCTTCGGTTCCTTCTGGCAGGCGCTGCGCGCGGTCCCCGCCACGCTGTGGGAGTCCGCAGCCAGAGCGGTCGCCGAGGGCCGGGCGGTGCGGGTCGACGACGACCGGATCGGTACGGCCCTGCCGGTCACACGGCGGGCCGGCGTGAGATGACGGAGGTACAGGTCGGAATGGCGAACCGTCGGCTGGCACGGACGGTACGACGCTGGACGGCGGGGGCGGCGGCCGCCGGCACCGTGGCCGCCGTCCTGGTGGGGCCGGCGGCGCCGGCGCAGGCGGCACCGGAGTGCGCGCAGCCGGGTGGCCAGGTCACCGCGATGCCGTGGGCGCAGCAGGTGCTCGCCCCCGAGCAGGTGTGGCCGTTCAGCCAGGGAAGCGGAGTGACCGTCGCCGTGCTCGGCTCCGGTGTGGACGGTTCACACCCGCAGCTGCGCGGCCGGGTGCTGGAGGGCTACGACGCGGTCCGCCGAGGCGGCACCGCGAACAGCGACTGCACCGGGGCGGGTACCCGAGTGGCCGGGCTGATCGTCGCCCGGCGGACCGAGGGGGCTCCGTTCACCGGACTCGCGCCGGCGGCCCGCATCCTGCCCGTCCGGGTGCGCGACGACGCCAGCCCCGGCGACGCGCCGGCCGATCCGCAGGTGCTCGCCGACGGCATCTCCTGGGCGGTCGACCGGGGTGCCCAGGTCGTCGCGGTCACCATCGACTCGGACCGGGACGCCCCGGCGCTGCGGGAGGCGGTGGGCAGGGCGGCCGACCGGGGGACCATCGTGGTGGCCGCCAGTGGCGACCACGGCGACGACGGCAATCCGCCGTCGTACCCGGCGGCTTATCCGGAGGTGCTCGCGGTCGGGGCGATCGACCAGCAGGGCCAGCGCTGGGGCCGGTCGCAGTTCGGTTCCTACCTCGACCTCGTCGCCCCGGGGGTGGGCATCACCACCACGCAACGCGGTGGCGGGCTGACCGAGGCGGCCGACGGCACCGCGCTGGCCTGCGGCTTCGTCGCCGCCTCGGTGGCACTCACCCGGGCGAAGCGGGCCGGGACGCCGCGCAGCGAGCTGATCCGGCTGCTCACCGCCAACGCGGTGCCCGGAGCCGACCCGCAGCAGTACGGGCACGGCCTGGTGAACCCGTACGGCGCGATCAACGGCCAGCTGCTGCCGAACGGGAAGCCGGCGTCGCCCCCCGGGTTCACCGCCGCCACCGAACGGACCGACCCGGCCGAGGCGGCGAGCCGCCGCACCGCGCTCACCGGCGCGCTCGCCGCGCTGATCGTGGTTCTGCTGGTCGCCATCGTCGCGATCATGCTGCCCCGGGCGCGGCGGCGGCGCTGGCGGGCGGCGGTCGCTTCCCGTCCGGTGACGCCGCCGGAGCCCGACGAGCCGGGGCCGCCCGTTCAGCTCTTCGACGAGGTCCCGGCCGGCCCGGCCCGCTGACGCCCGGGCGCTCAGCTCCCCGCGCCGGCCACCGCGGGCAGCGTGGCGGCGCGGGGATCGAGCGACGGCCCGGTCGGGATGAGCAGGATCAGGCTGGGTGGCACGTCGAGCGCCGCCTCCGCCGGGTATCCGAGCAGGCCGAGCACTGCCGCCGACGGGACCGGATACCGGATGCCGAGGTCGGTGACGATGCTGTACGAGCCGGGGCTGTTCAATGCCTTCAGCACGGTGACGCGCCCGGCCGGGGCGAGAATCCGGTCCGCGAGCGGGATACCGTCGGGTGAGACCGAACCGGTCGGCGTGGCCCGTTCCGCACCAGCCACGCCGCCGCCCACCGTCAGCTCCGGCGGCTCGCCGGAGCTCCGGGTGACGGCACAGATCTGCTGACCGCCGTCGACCGTGACGAGCCGTGGCGGCGTGGCCGGTGGCTGACCGTTCGTCGCGGGCGGCGGAGACTGGCTGCTCCTCGGCAGCGAGGTCACGTCGGAGACCGGCACCTCGATCGGCTGGTGGCCGTACCGTCCACTGAGGATCGCCTGCTGCACCGGAGTGATCGGCGCCACGCCGTCGGCGAGCACCAGGTAGTGCTGGGGGCCGGAGCCGGTCTGCGCGACAAGCATGTCGCCGTTGCGTCGCCCGGGCACCGCGTCCGACCGCTTCTCCCGGTTCGCGATCGGCACTGCGGCGAGGTCCGCACCGGCCGGCATCGCGTTGAGCCAGGAGGTGCCGACCGGTGCGGGGGTGACGGCGCCGAAGAGCGCGGGCACCAGGACCCGGGACTCCTGCACCAGGTGCCGGCGACCGTGCCACACCAGGTACGTCATGCCCAGCGCCGCGTCCGTGACGAGGAGCCCGCCGTCGCCGACCCCGGTCCCGCCGGAGGGCGTGGCGGCGAGCGCGAGGGTCACCGTGGTCGCCGCCTGCCCGCTGCCGTTCGGGTTCGGTGTGGAGCAGACCGACCACGGCAGGCCGGTCTGCCCCTTCACTCCGGGCAGCGAATCGGGCGCGTTCGGGATGCCCATCGGAACGCCCCGGGGCACACCGGCGAGGGTCCCGCTGGAGACCCGAGCCACCGGAGCGCCGGGCTTGCCCACGGCCAGCAGCGCCGAGGTGTAGTTGAGCGTCGGGTGCAGCCTGCCGTCCAGGAAGACGTAGGTGGCGCCGTTCTCCTTCTCGACCACCACCGAGCCGGGCTTGCGCCAACTGTCGCCGCCGACCTTGGTCAACAGGCCGTAGATGCCGACGCCGGCGGCGACGAGCACAGCCACCATCAGCCCGCCGAAGAGCGCGCCGATGCCGCGGCGCAGCGGTGACTGTTGCGGATCGGTCTCCCGCATCACGAAGGCGGAGATGACCCGCTGGGTCATGAACTGGTACGACTGAAGCTGATCCCGCCGTGTCGCCATCCGTGCCTCACCCGCCGATCGAGGCGAACATTCCCTGGATCGCCCCGAACAGGCCGATCACCGCGCAGGCCAGCGGAATGAGCGCCATGATGGCGACCACGTCCGCGATGTCGGCGGCTCGGCCGAGGTAGGGCGTCGGCCGCCGCCGGCTGAACCGCAGCCCGGCCGCCAGCACCACCGCCGCCGCGGCGAGCACACCGACCAGGACCAGCAGCCGTCCGCCGCCGGACCCGGTGCCGGACATCTCGCCCATCGCGAGGGCGACCAGCCCGAGCAGGCCACCTGCCAGCAGCGGAATCCGCTGCTCGGCGGTGGGGAAGAGTCGGGCGCGCAGCAGCATCGCGCCGGACCCGCAGAGGGCCAGCAGCGCGCCCGCCGGCGTCTGGTCGTGGTTGAGGAGGAAGGCGATGGCCAGCGCGCCGCAGATCGAGACGGAGAGCAGCATTCCGGTGAGCAGCTCGGCGGCCCGGGCGACGGTCACGAAGACCTTCGCGCGCTCGGGCACCGGCCGGTCCTTGAGGATCTCCTCCGGCCGGTCGGGCAGCTCCGGCACCGGCAGCTTGCCCAGCCAGCTGGCGATCAGCGGGTAGCCGGGCAGCAGCCCGATGACCGTGGTCAGCGTGGCGGCGGCCGCCCCGGCCGGGGAGACCCCGGCGTAGCTGAGCAGCGCGGCGAGCAGGCCCGTCACGCTGGCCGCGAGCCCGGCCATGAAGAGCCGCTGCACGCCCGCGACAGTGGCGTACCCGATCAGGCTGAAGACCAGCAGTGTGGACGAGCCGAGCAGCAGCCCGGGGGCGCCGATGCCGGTGACCGGGGTGCCGTCGGGGGTCGCCAGCAACGCTCCACCGAAGAACCCGTAGGGGAGGCCCGCGGCGGCCACCACCGCGCCGGTGGTGGCGTCGCCCATGGCCCGGGAGAGCACCGGCCCGGCGATCGCGAGCAGCAGCGCGACGCCGAGCGCCACCAGCGCCGGAACGAGCCACGGCGAACCGATCGCCAGCAACGCGATGAGGCCGACCCCGAGCAGCGCCGCGGTGACCGCCAGCGCGCATCGTCGGGTGGCGTCGTCGCTCCAGGGCCGGCCGGCCCGGCGCGCGCTGCTCGCGATCACCTCGACCACGTCGTCGTAGGCGAGATCGGGCCACTCGTCACGGCCGGGCGCCAGGTGCAGCAGTTCGCCGTCGCGTACGCCCTGCGCGGACAGGTTCCGGTTGGCCTCCAGCAACGTGCCGGTGGCCCGCCGGAGCACCCAGCCGCCCTGCTGCTCACCGACGTCGCCGAGCCCTTCACCGGCGTGCCGGAGCAGGTGCGGCATCAATTCCGCAACGAGCATGGCGTTCGGTAACGCCACGTCCATCCGCCGCTTGGGAGCGGCGATAGTCACCCTGGCCAGACTGAGACCGCCGGGGGCCGTCACGCTGGTCACCTCCCGTGCATGCGTCTGCGCGCGGTCGCTCCTCGGCCTCCGCGCCGGTCAACGTAACACGGCGGGATCGAGGCCGGCGTCCGTCCGTCGGCGGGCGGCGGTCCCTGCGCGTGACGAACGGTCGATAGGATTGGCGCCGCTGTCGGCCAATGTGGTGGGAGGGACTGGCAGATGTCGTCGTTGGTGGTCGTCAAACGGCCGCCCCGTCGGCCGGCGCCCATGTTGCCGACCGGTGAGGTGTTGCTCGATCCTCCGCCCGAGGTGCCCCCCGCGGGTGGCCGCGGCTGGACCCGCATGCTGATGATCCTGCCGATGGCGGCGGGCGCCGCCGCGATGGGCCTGATGATGGGCATGCAGCGCGGCGGGGTCATGACCTATGTGGTCGGTGGAATGTACGGCGTCTCCATCCTCGGCATGATCGCCGTGATGGTGGTGAACCAGTCCGGCCCGGGCAAGAAGGAGATGATCGAGTCCCGCCGGCAGTACATGCGGCGACTCGCCCAGCTCCGGGCGCAGGTACGGGCCACCATCCGCCAGCAGCGGGAAGCCCTGCACTACCGGCACCCGGACCCGGACGCGCTCTGGTCCACGGTGACCAGCGGGCGGCTGTGGGAGCGACGCCGCGGCGACGCCGACTTCGGCGTGGTGCGGATCGCGCTGGGGCCGCAGGAGGTGGCGACCCCCCTGGTGCCGCCGCAGTCCCGCCCGGTGGACGAGCTGGAGCCGCTCTGCGCGCTGGCGCTGCGTCGCTTCGTCTCGACCTACTCGGTGGTCCCGGACCTGCCGGTGGCGATCGCGCTGCGCGACTTCTCGCACGTCTACCTGCGCGGCGAGGGGGACGCCGTGCCGAACCTGGTCCGCGCGATGCTGGCCCAGATGACGTCCTTCCACGCCCCCGAGGACCTGCTCGTCGCGTTCTGCGTCGCCGAGGAGAAGCGGGCCGAGTGGGAGTGGGCCAAGTGGTTGCCGCACGCCCAGCACCCGGACAAGCTCGACGCCGTCGGGCCGATCCGGCTCTTCGCGCCGACCGTGGTGGCACTGGAGGCGATGCTCGTCGACGTGTTGGCCAACCGGCCCCGCTTCGACCCCGCCGTGACCCAGTCGGCGATGCCGTACGTGCTGGTGGTGATCGACGGCGGACATGTCGGTGGCGCCGACCACCTGATGACCGAGGGCGGCCTGGCCGGGGTGACCGTCCTGGACCTCACCAGCCGGCCGCCCCGCCTGCTCGACGAGACCTCGGTGGTGCTGGAGGTGGCCCCGGACGGCAGCGTCTCCGGCGCCACGGCGGACGGCAGCACGCGGGTCGGCCAGGCCGACCGCCTGGAGCGGGACCGGATCGAGGTGCTCGCCCGCGAGCTGGCCCCGCTGCGCCTCTCCGCGGTCTCCTACCAGGACCAGCCGGCGGTCAACGTCGACCTGGGCCTCGCCGAGCTGCTCGGCCTCGGTGACCCGTACGAGCTGGACCTCACCGAGAGCTGGGCGAGCCGCCCCACCCGCAACCGGCTCCGGGTGCCGATCGGCGTCAACGAGAGCGGGCGCCCCATCGAGCTGGATCTCAAGGAATCCGCTCAGGAGGGCATGGGCCCGCACGGCCTGCTGGTCGGCGCCACCGGCTCCGGCAAGAGCGAGCTGCTCCGTACGCTGGTGCTCGCCCTGGCGGTGACGCACAGCCCGGAGATCCTCAACCTGGTGCTCGTCGACTTCAAGGGTGGCGCCACGTTCGCGGCGATGGACCGGCTGCCGCACACCAGCGCGGTCATCACCAACCTCTCCGAGGAACTCTTCCTGGTGGACCGGATGCTCGGCGCCATCCAGGGTGAGATCACCCGCCGGCAGGAGCTGCTGCGCCGGGCCGGCAACTACGCCTCGCAGCGGGACTACGAGCGGGCCCGGGCGGCCGGGGTGCCGCTCGCCCCGCTGCCGAGCCTGCTCCTCGTGGTCGACGAGTTCAGCGAGCTGCTCAGCGCCCGCCCCGACTTCATCGACATGTTCGTGCAGATCGGCCGCGTCGGCCGGTCACTCGGCATGCACCTGCTGCTCGCCTCGCAACGGCTGGAGGAGGGGCGGCTGCGGGGGCTGGAGACGCACCTCTCCTACCGACTGGGCCTGCGGACCTTCTCCTCCATGGAGAGCCGCGCGGTGCTCGGGGTGGCCGACGCGTACGAGCTGCCCCGCTCGCCCGGACACGGTTACCTGAAGGCGGGAACCGAGGGCCTGATCCGGTTCAAGGCCGCGTACGTCTCCGGCGCGGTGCGGCACTTCAGCGGCGTACCGACCGTCGGTGGCCGGCAGATCGACCCGGTACGCGACTACAGCACCGACTACGTTCCGGTGGCAACCGACGAGGAGCCGGACGAGACGCCGGAGACCTCGAACGAGGAGGTCGTCGGGGAGAGCCTGCTCGACGTCCTGATCGAGCGGATGGAGGGGCGGGGCGCCGCCGCCCACCAGGTGTGGCTTCCGCCGCTGGACGAGCCGCCCACCCTCGACCAGCTGCTCGGTTCGATCGTGCCGATCCCGCAGCGGGGCTTCGCGGCCGCCGCGGAGGAGCGGCACAACGCGCTGCAGGGCGTCGCGGGCATCGTGGACAAGCCGCTGGAGCAGAGCCGCGACCCGTTCTGGATCGACCTGTCCGGGGCGGCCGGCAACGTGATGGTGGTGGGCGCCCAGCAGACCGGCAAGAGCAACGTGCTGCGTACGCTCGTGGCCAGCCTCGCGCTCACCCACACGCCGCGCGAGGCCCAGTTCTACTGCCTCGACTTCGGCGGCGGCACGCTCGCCGCGCTGAGCGGCCTGCCCCACGTCGGTGGCGTGGCCAACAAGCGTGAGGTGGACAAGGTCCGCCGCACCATCGCCGAGTTGCACGGCCTGATGCAGGCCCGGGACGCGATGTTCGCCACGGAGGGCATCGAGGGTGCGGCGGGCTACCGCCGGGCCCGCCGCGAGGGGCGGTTCCGGCAGGACCCGTTCGGCGACGTCTTCCTGGTGGTGGACGGCTGGTCCACGCTGCGCGCCGACTTCGAGGACCTGGAGCCCCTGGTCACCGAGCTGACCAACCGGGGTCTCGGCTACGGCATCCACATCCTCGCCGCGACGAACCGGTGGATGGACGTCCGGCCGGCGGTGCGCGACATGTTCGGCACCAAGGTGGAGCTGCGGCTCGGCGAGCCGGCCGACTCGGTCATCAACCGCCGGGCCGCGGTCAACGTGCCCGAGCAGAGCGGTCATGGCCTCACCCCGGACGGCCTGCACTTCCTCGCCGGCCTGCCGCGGGTGGACGGTCGGCCGGAGACCGACGACCTGGCGGACGCCCTCGGCGCCCTGGTGAAGCAGGTCCAGCAGAACTGGACGGCGGCCGGCGCCCCGCCGGTGCGGCTGCTCCCGGCCGAGCTGCCGTACGACTCGCTGCCCGCCGCGCAGGGTGGCCTGATCCCGGTCGGCATCGCCGAGACCAACCTGCAGCCGGTCACCCTGGACTTCACCGCCGAGCCGCACCTGCTGCTCTTCGGTGACGTCGAGGCCGGCAAGAGCACCTTCCTGCGCACGTTGGCCCGCAGCATCGTGACGGGCAACGACGCGGCGCAGGCGCGGATCATTCTGGTGGACTTCCGGCGCAGCCTGCTGGGCGCGGTGGAGAGCGAGCACCTGATCGGCTACGGCACCTCCCAGCAGGTCACCACCGACCTGGTGAAGCAGGTGGTGACGGTGATGAAGGAACGGCTCCCCGGCCGCGACGTGACCCAGGAGCAGCTGCGCAACCGCTCCTGGTGGAAGGGGCCGGAGCTGTACCTGCTGATCGACGACTACGACCTGGTGGCCGGTGCGTCGGTCAACCCGCTCGGGCCGCTGCTGGAGTTCCTGCCCCAGGCGCGGGACATCGGCCTGCACCTGATCCTCACCCGCCGGATCGGTGGCGCGGGTCGGGCCATGTTCGACCCGGTCATCGGCCGGATCAGGGAGCTGGCCTCACCGGCGATCATGATGTCCGGCCCGCGCGAGGAGGGTGCGTTGTTCGGCAACATGAAGCCGCAGCGGCTCCCCGCCGGCCGGGGCTGGCTCTTCACCCGCCGGGGCGGCGCCCAACTGGTTCAGCTGCCCTGGCTGCCGCCCAACCAGTGAAACCGGGTGGACCGGGCCGGCGGTGCCGGCCCGGTCCAGCACGGTCAACGGCGCGGCGGCCCCAGCACCTGGCGCTCCAGGTCGGTCTGGTGCAGCCACAGGTGGCGGTCACCGTCGGTACCGACCATGGTCAGCATGTCGTCGGCCATCACCTGGAGGAACCGGGCGCTGTCCTGCGGCAGCCGCAGGGCGTGCTGGGCCAGTGAGGACTCGGCCGCCCCCAGTCGCTGCAGCAGACAGAGCCCGCTCTGCTTGAGCGTCGGCCAGGCGGCCGGTTCGAGTCGCCGCACGATGGTGAGCCGGGTCTGCCACGGCTGCTCCGGCAGCGCGGTGTTCAAAGCGGCCGGCGGCACGTCGTGGATGAGCAGCGTCGGGCGTTGGGCGGTGGCCGGCCGGACCGCACCCGGCTCGGTACGGATCTCCACCCGGTCGTCGACCCGCCCCAACGCGGCAGGACCGAGGCCGTTCCACACCGCCGGTTCGGCGGTCACCACGGTGACCCGTGCCCCCAGCGCCAACGCGCGGAAGGCGAGGAGCTGCCCCGCCCAGACCCCACCGACCAGGGCGATCCGCCCGGGCTCGGGGCGGAACATCCGGACGGTCACCGGTGTCCGTCGACGGTCGGCCCCCAGCACGAGACCGGCGGAGTAGCGGGCCGGACTGAGCCGGGTCAGGGCCGTCGAGGAGACGCTGTGGCTACCGATCCGCAGGCGGGGCATCCGACCGGCGGGTCCACGCCGCGCCGTCCCCGGCTCGGCCTCGAACGGATGGGCCGGCGGGTCGGTAGGCCGGCCCGGATCTCCGTATCCGGCGGCGAGCGGGCTGGCCACGGCGCGGGCGAGCCGGTCGCCGCGGGCCGTCGCCAGGGCGGTGGCGGTGGCCGTGGCACCGGCCTCGGCGCCGGCCGACGGCGCCGCGACCACGGCCGCGTTCTCGGCCGGCGCGGGGGCCGGTTGGGTGGCGGTCGACGGCGGGGCGGCCGCCGCGGCGGCACCCGGGTACCCGGAGTTGCCCGGCGACCCGGCGAAGTTCCCGGGTACCGCCGCGCGCCCCTGGTCTCCGGATCGGCTCATCCCGCGCCACCTCCCGTCGGCGCCGACGCGTAGACCGCCGGGCCGTGCTCGCCGTCGAGCGGGAAGAGCTCCCCACCCGCCTTGCCCACCCCGTCGGCGACCGCGCCGGAGAGCTGGGCGAGCGCCTGCGCCGGGCCGGTCAACCGGACCAGCCCGCGCAGGCCGAAGTCTTCGTCCGCGCCGTTCGCGGTGAGGGTCAACGAGACCGTCACCATCGACGTGGGAATGGTGTCCAGCCAGCCGAACATCGCCGCGGCCCGGTCGACCGGCGGCCATTGGCGGATCCAGTAGCAGCGGTGCGCGAGCTGGCCGTAGTGCCAGGCGGACCACTCCTCGCGGACCTGCTCGGCACCCGCGTGGGTCTCCGGGGTGAACCCGCAGGACTGGGCGAGGGCCGCGACCAGCGCCTCGGCGTCCAGCAGCCGGTGGACGACCCCGACCCGGCGCAGCGACTTGCCGACCCGGCGGGCCAGCGCCGCCACCACGGAGGGGGCGAGGCTCAGGTCGACCGCGTAGTCCGAGAGCGCCTCGGCGAGGGCGCGCGCGTCCAGCCGGACCGTGACCCAGGTCGTCCGCTCCGCCGGTACGACCGGGCTGTCCAGACCGGCCAGCAGGCGGCGGTAGGACTCCTTCGCCACGGTCGCGTGGGCCGCCTCCGCGCTGTTCGAGGGCACCGTGCTGGTCACCACCTGGAGCACGGCACCCTGCTGGCCGGCCTCGCTGAGCGCGGCGGCCAGCAGGTCCAGCGGCAGGCCGGGGGCCGGCCCGGCGCCGGACTCCGGCGGGACGACGGCGGCCACGGCGAACCAGCCGGCGTCGTCGCGGGCCACCCCGATCACGCTGCCGTCGGACATCGCCACGTTCTCCGCCGACAGGCTGGGGGTGAGGCGATGCAGGATCCCGAGGCGTGCATCGGCGGTGACCGGCGCCCCGGTGAGCCCACGGCGTCGGTGCTGGCGGGCCATCACCTGGCGCTCCAGCCACCAGCGCCCCTGGGAGCGGAGGAAGGTCACCGACAGCACGAGGACCCCGAGCACGGCGGTGCCGATCAGCGCCGGCATCCCGATCAGGCCGCTGGCCAGGACGCCCAGCACGACCGCCTCGAGAACGAACAGTTGCAGTACGTGCACCTCGCCGACCCGGCCCGGGCGGCGGCGGGCTCGAAGTCGCGGGGCTTCGGCGGAGCCGTCGGGTCGTGTGTCGGGGCGTGCTGGTCGCGGTGCTCCGGTCATCTCCGGCTGCTACCTCCAGACGCATTGACTTGTGTGGTCGGCACTCGGGCTCCGCTCATCATAGGAACTTCGGTGCCTCGCCCGGGACCCGTGGGCCACCGGACACTGAAGACCGTACGCGCATCGTCTCCCGCGCCCTCCCGGTAGGCGTTCGACGCCGACCGGTCGTTGTCGACCATCCGGTCGCCGCGGCCCGTCGAGCCGTACCCCGATGGCGGCGACCGGGCCCGCCGCCGGCGCGGTGGCCTGGCAGGGAGGGCAGCCGTCGGATCGGGACCCCAGGTCAGCGGGTGGCGACGAGCAGGTCCTCCAGCACCAGGGTGCGCAGGTCGTCCCGGCTCGGCATCCGGCCCAGCGCACGCAGCCGCCCGGACTGGGCCTTGCGCATCCCCTCGATCAGCTTGCGAGCCTCGCGCGCGTTGCCGAAGTTCTGGTCCCGGTCGATCTGGCCGAACCACTCCAGCAGCCCGTCGGTCAGGCCGTCGAGCAGCACGTAGTCGTCGTTGCGGGCGATCCGCCCGACGATCTCGACCAGCTGTTCCGGGCTGTAGTTCTCGAACTCCAGCGTCTTGGCGAACCGGGAGGCCAGACCCGAGTTCGCGTCCAGGAAGGCAGCCATCTCGTTGGTGTAACCGGCCACGATGACGGCGACCTGGTCCCGGTGGTCCTCCATGAGCTTGACCAGGGTGTCGATCGCCTCCTGACCGAAGTCGCCACCCGTGCTCCCGGCCCGGGAGAGGGTGTACGCCTCGTCGATGAAGAGCACGCCGCCCAGCGCCTCGTTGAACACCGAGGAGGTCTTCTCCGCGGTGTGGCCGATGTACTGCCCGACCAGGTCGCGGCGGGCGACCTCGCGGAACTGGCCGTTCGGCAGCACCCCGAGGGCCTTGAGCAGCTGTCCGTACAGGCGGGCCACTGTCGTCTTACCGGTGCCCGGGGCGCCGGTGAAGATCAGGTGATGGCTGACCGCGCCGACCGACAGGCCGGCGTT
The DNA here is from genome assembly GCF_003626635.1 of Micromonospora musae. Taxonomy (GTDB): domain Bacteria; phylum Actinomycetota; class Actinomycetes; order Mycobacteriales; family Micromonosporaceae; genus Micromonospora; species Micromonospora musae. The sequence goes on from NZ_RAZT01000005.1 coordinate 242,791, forward strand.
GCGCCGCCACTCGTTGACCTGGATCTCGTCGATCAGCGAGCGGACCTCCGCCTTCACCCCCTCCAGGCCGATCATCGAGTCGAGCTCACCGAGGAGTTCGTCGACCTTCTGTTCGTCCTGCCCGACGGAGCTGCCCGAGCTGACGCCGGCCTTCGGCCGCCCGCCGCCCGCCTCGCCCTCGCGGAGCACCGTGGTCGCGCCCTCGGCGATCCGGATGCCCGGCCGGGCGGTCTGCTCGGTCCGGCAGCCCTCCACCACCCCGGCGCAGCCCCGGCCCACGTCGATGCCGACGCCGGGGGTGTCGTGCACCCAGCAGTCCACGATGGTCGGGCCGCTCTGCAGCGCGACCACGATGCCCGCGTCACCGGTGGCCGAGATGTCGCAGCGTTCGATGGTGGGGCGGGCGGCCTGGTAGACGTACATGCCGCGGAAGCCGCTGTTGACCACGGTGCAGTTGCGGATCGTCGGATCGGCGCCGAGCCGGACGATGATGCCGTCCTCGGCGACGTCCCGGATCTCGCACTGCTCGATCGTGCCGCCGGCGTCGGAGATGACCATGCCGTGCTGCCCGCCGGTGACCGTCACCTCGACGGCGTCCAGCCGCGCGCCGTCGGTGACCGACACCGCCGCGGCGTAGCCCGCGGCGACCGTGCACTTCTCCATCCGTAGCCGGCCGCCGGCCGCCTGGACGGCGGGGTGATCGGCGCCCTTCACGACCAGGCCCTGGAGGACGACCTCGCCGCCGGCGCAACCGATCGTCGGCCGGCCGGCCCCCTCGCCGTCGATCGTGACCGAACCGGCCTCGCCCGCGGCCGACAGGGTGATCCGCCGACCGGCGAGGTGCAGGGCCTCGCGGTAGACGCCGGCCTCGATCGAGACCACCGCGCCGTCCGAGGCGATCTCGAGCGCGTCCGAAATGGTCGGACAGGCGCCGGGTCGATCTGGGGAGACTGTCAGCACGCGCACGATGGCCCCGCTCGGTCGTGGAAGGGACGGACCGGAACGCCCGTGGGCGTCCGGCTCGAAGAGTACCGGTCCCTTCGTGACGGTGACGGCCGCGTCAGATGGTGAAAGTGCCGGCCGGCGCCGGGGCGGCCGTCTCGCGCGCGCCGCCGGACGTGGTGCCCGGGAGCGTCAGTCGACCCAGTCCAGGGTCCGCTGCACGGCCTTGCGCCAGTTGCGCAGCTCACGGTCGCGATGCGCCGGGTCCATCCGCGGCGCCCACTCGGCGTCCGAGCGCCAGTGGGAGCGCAGCGTGGCCAGGTCGGGCCAGAAGCCGACCGCCAGGCCGGCCGCGTACGCGGCGCCGAGGCAGGTGGTCTCGGTGATCCGGGAGCGGACCACCGGGACGTCGAGCACGTCGGCGAGGAACTGCATGAGCAGCCCGTTGGCCGTCATGCCACCGTCCACCCGGAGCCGTCGCAGCGCGACGTCCGAGTCGGCGTTCATCGCGTCGACCACCTCGCGGGTCTGCCAGGCCGACGCCTCCAGCACCGCTCGGGCCAGGTGCCCCTTGGTGATGTAGCCGGTGAGCCCGGCGATGACTCCGCGCGCGTCGCTGCGCCAGTGCGGGGCGAAGAGCCCGGAGAAGGCCGGCACCACGTAGCAGCCGCCGTTGTCCTCGACCGTGCCGGCCAGCTCCTCGACCTCGGGCGCGGTGGAGATGAGGCCCAGGTTGTCCCGTAGCCACTGGACCAGGGCGCCGGTCACCGCGATGGCCCCCTCCAGGGCGTACGCGGGCGGCTCTTCCGCGATCCGGTAGGCGACGGTGGTGAGCAGGCCGTGCGCCGAGGTGACCGCGCTCGTGCCCGTGTTGAGCAGCAGGAAACTGCCGGTGCCGTACGTGCACTTCGCCTCTCCCGGCTGGAAGCAGGCCTGCCCGAAGAGCGCGGCCTGCTGGTCGCCGAGGGCGCTGGCCACCGGCACCCCGGCGAGCACCCCGGTCGCCGTCGCGTAGACCTCGGCGGAGCTGCGGATCTCCGGCAGCATCGCGGCCGGTACGCCCATCGCGTCGAGCAGTTCCGGATCCCACTGGAGGGTGGCGAGGTTCATCAGCATGGTGCGGCTCGCGTTGGTCACGTCGGTGACGTGCCGGCCGGTCAACTTCCAGATCAGCCAGCTGTCCATGGTGCCGAAGAGCACCTCGCCGGCCTCGGCGCGGGCCCGCAGCCCGTCGACGTTCTCCAGCAGCCAGCGCAGCTTCGGCCCGGCGAAGTAGGTCGCCAGCGGCAGCCCGGTGCGTTCCCGGAACCGCTGCTCGCCGTACGCCTGGTCGAGCTCGCGCAGCAGCTCCCCGGTCCGGGTGTCCTGCCAGACGATCGCGTTCGCCACCGGGCGGCCGGTCGCCCGGTCCCAGACCACTGTGGTCTCCCGCTGGTTGGTGATGCCGACGGCGGCGAGACCGGCGGCGTCGGTGCCGGCCGCCCGCAGCGCCTCGCGCACCACGTGCTCGACGTTCGCCCAGATCTCCTCGGCGTCGTGCTCGACCCAGCCGGGGCGGGGGAAGATCTGCCGGTGCTCCCGCTGCGCCACGGAGACGATCTCCCCCGCCCGGTCGAAGACGATGCACCTCGAAGAGGTGGTGCCCTGATCGATGGCGGCGACGTACTCTCCGGTCACGGCAGCACCGTACCCGCACCGGCGCGGTCGTGCCGACCGCTCCGATCGGCGTCCGTCGTGTTTCGCCGCCGAGCCGTACGGCCCGGCGCGCGGCGCGTCCCGCGTCCGGCCGTACGATCTGCAAACGTGCGCGACATCGCCGTCTTCAGCGGATCTGCCCATCCGGAACTCGCCGCCGAGATCTGCGACCAGCTGGGTGTGCCGCTTCGCCCGGTGCGGGTGTCCCGGTTCGCCAACGACTGTCTCGAGGTGCAGTTGCAGGCCAACTGCCGGGAGCGGGACGTCTTCCTGATCCAACCGCTGGTGCCTCCGGTGCAGGAGCACCTGGTCGAGCTGCTGCTGATGATCGACGCGGCCCGGGGCGCCTCGGCCGGCCGGATCACCGTGGTGCTGCCGCACTACGCGTACGCCCGGTCGGACAAGAAGGACGCCCCGCGCATCTCGATCGGCGCTCGGCTCGTCGCCGACCTGCTCACGTCCGCCGGGGCCGACCGGGTGCTGGCGATGACGCTGCACTCGCCGCAGGTGCACGGATTCTTCAGCGTCCCGGTCGACCACCTGCACGCGCTGCGCGAGCTGGCCGGCCACTTCAAGCGCTACGACCTGAGCAACACCGTGGTCGTCTCGCCCGACCTGGGCAACGCCAAGCAGGCGGCGGCCTTCGCCCGGATGCTCGGTACGCCGGTCGCGGCGGGCGCGAAGCAGCGGTTCAGCGACGATCGGGTCACCATCAGCGCGGTGATCGGTGACGTGTCGGGCCGGGACGTGATCGTGCTGGACGACGAGATCGCCAAGGGCAGCACGATGATCGAGTTGATGGACCACCTGCGGGAGCGGGATGTCCAGTCGATCCGGCTCGCCTGCACGCACGGCCTCTTCTCGGGCGGTGCGTTGGGTCGGCTGAGCGAGCAGCCCGGGGTGTTGGAGATCGTCTGCACCAACACCGTGCCGATTCCGGCCGAGAAGCGGGGCCCGAAGCTCGAGGTGCTCTCGGTCGCGCCGGCGCTGGCCGAGGCGATGCGGCGGATCCACAACGGCGAGTCGGTCAGCGCTCTCTTCGGTTGAGCCCGGCCGGCGCGCTCAGTCGGGCTGACCGGCCGAGGTCTGCGCGGGGACCGCGGTGGTGATCCGGACGATCGTGCCGGTCTCGGCGCTGACGATCTCGATGGTGTCGCTGAGTTCGCGGGCGAGCCAGAGGCCCCAGCCGCCGGCGGTGTCGGGCGCGGGGCGGCTGCGGTCGTCGAGCCGTTGTGAGCTGATGCCGATGCCCTGATCGGCGACCTCGCAGGTCAGCGTCCCGCCGTGCTGCCACAGGCGGAGCGAGCCCTGGCCGCCGCCGTGCCGCACGGCGTTCGTGATCAGCTCGTTGACCGCGAGCACGAAGTCGTCGAGTCGCTGGTCGCGCAGGCCCGCGGCCTGGGCGCAGGACGTGACCGAGTGACGCAGTTCGGTCACCCGGCCCCGGTCGAAGGCTTCGGCGATGAGGAGGGCAGGTTCGATGGGCCCAACGGTACGCGGTACGCGAGGATCGGCGTTCGTCATGGCCCGTCCCGGCAGCGGCTCTCGGAGTTTTTCGCGGCTTTTCCACCGTACGTCAGGGTTTGCTGGTGCGCACCAGCGCCCCCGGATGGTGTGACGGCCGCAGCGCCGCTGGACGGGGTCGGAGCTGCCGAGCCGCCGTGCCGGTCAGACCGAGTGCGGTGGCTGCGTCTCGTGGATCGCCAGCTCCTCGGCGGTCGCGCCGCCGCCGGCCGAGCCCGCGTCGTACGCCACGTTGTCGGTCTCCTGGTCGGTGTGCGCCCCCTCGTCCGGTTCGACGATGCGCCCCACCTCCGCGTCGGCCACCGTGCCGAGCTGACCGTGGTCGTAGAGCGAGACCGGCGAGTCGGGGTCCGAGCGCGGGCCCGCGTCCATCACGTCGGCGTCGAGCTGGGCCTGCGCCGCGGCCTCCTCGCTGTCCGCCTCGGCCGCGATGCCGGGATCGACGGGACCGGCCAGCGGGTCGTCGGTGGGGCGCTCGTACTGCTCGCGCTGGAGCTTGTAGTCGAGCGACTCGCCGTCGAGCTGCTCGTCGGCGGTGATGCCGTAGCTGTCCACGGCGACGGGGTCCCGGTCGCCGGGGAGCTGGGCCGGATCCGGGCCGTCCGCCTCGCGACCGGTCAACACGTCGTCGTTCGCGGTCGAGTCGTCGTCGGCGGTCCCCGGCAGGCCGTTCGCCTCCGGGTCGGACACGGGCGTCGGGTACTCGTCGTCGCGCATGACGGACCTCTACCCACTCGACCCGTCGGTCATGCAGTCGGCCCGGCCCGCAAAGGCGGCACAAGCGCAGATACCGCCCAGCAGTCCACCCGTCCCGAAGGGGTCAGGGCGCGGCGGGGAGAACGCACCAGACCAGCTTGCCGTCGGGCAGGGGAGTGCTCCCCCAACGGTCGGCGAGGGCGTCCACCAGCAGCAGGCCCCGGCCGCCGATCGACGTCGTGGCGGCCGGCCCGACGAAGGCTGGCGGACGCGGCGAGTGGTCGCGTACGGACAGGTGCAGGGCCTCGCCCGCCGGGGCGATCCGCACCGTCATCGGCGTACCGGCGTGCGCCACCACGTTGTTGACCAGCTCGGTGACCGCGATGCCGCCCGCCTCGGCGAGCGCCGGCACACCCCACCGCCGGCACCCCTCGGCGACCAGCCCCCGAGCCTGTCGAGCCGCATCGACCACCGGGGCGAAGTCCGCGCTGAGCACCGCGGCCATCGGCGAGCGGGCGAGCGCGGCCAGGGCCGCGTCCAGGCTCGGCAGGACCGGCACCCCGGCCAGCGCCGGATCCGGGTCGTCGCCCGTGGCGGCGGGATCGCAGAGCAGCAGACCCGCCGCCGGCCAGCCGGCGACCTCACGCTGCACGTCGGCGAAGACGGAACGGGTGGCCGGATCCGCCACCCACAGGTCGGTCAGGTCGACCACCACCGGGCCGGGACGCTCGCTGAGCCGGGCGAGCAGCGCTTCGCGTACGGCCGGGGCGCCGGCCGGTTCGAGCAGCCCGAGGACCCGGACCACCGCCGACGACTCGTCGGCCTCCACCCGGCAGGGCCCGCTCGCCGTCTCCTGCCCCACGGTCGCCGGGCGCTCGGTCCGCCTCATGCGCGCTCCGTCCGAGCCCGGCGGGACCGGGCGGCGATCGTGCCGACCGCCGTGCCGGCCGCCGCGAGTCCGAAGGCGGCGGTCATCCGGACCAGCCGCCTGCGTCGGCCGTGCCAGCCGCCGTCACGCCGGCCGTCGGCGTCGGCCCGGAACACGTTCCCCGAGCTCTCCAGGCGGACGCCCGGCCCGAACTGCGTCCGGTGCGTGTACCAGCCGAGAGTCCGCTCGGCCAGCGCCGGAGCCAGCCGCCACTGGAGCCCGAGCAGCCGCGCCGCGTTGCCGGCGTACGCCTCGCGGCGCGGCCGCCGCAGCAGGCGCACGATCGTCGCGGCCACCATCTCCGGCGGGTAGACCGGAGGCGGCGGCAGCACCTCGCGTCCGCTGTGGTTCGCGGCGTGCCGGAAGAACGGGGTGTCGACGGTGGCCGGCAGCACCGTGCAGATCGAGATGTTGGACCGTCCGGTGACCCGCAGCTCCTGACGGACGGTGTCGGCGAGGCCGCGCAGGCCGTGCTTCGTGGCGTTGTACGCCGACTGGTAGGGCATCGCCACCTCGGCGAGCATCGAGGCGTTGTTCACCACCACCCCGCCCCCGGCGGCGCCGAGGTGGGGCAGTGCCGCCCGGATGCCGTGCACCGCGCCGAGCAGGTTCACCTCCAGCACCCGGCGGAACTCGGCCACCGGGATCTCGTCGAAGAGCCCGACGGCACCCACCGCCGCGTTGTTGATCCAGGCGTCGATCCGGCCGAAGCCCGTCGCCGCGCGCTCGGCGAGCCGCTCGACCGAGACCGCGTCGGTGACGTCGGTCGGTACGACCAGCGGCCGGCCGCCGAGCTCCTCGCAGCGCTGCGCGACCCGGCCCAGCGCGGCCTCGCTTCGTGCCGCGAGCACCACCGCGGCACCCCGCCTGGCCAGCGCGTACGCGGTGGCGGTGCCGATGCCGCTGGAGGCGCCAGTGATCACGACGGTGGCGGCGTCGAGGCTGCGCGTGAGTGGCATTCCTGGCCCGTACCCCCGGCCGGGGCGGGTCATGCCGGTGAAGGTGACCGGATCGCCACGAAAGTGATCAACAGGGCGATGTTCCGAGGCGTCTGGTGGCCCTCGTGGCGAATGTGTCCGGGTGACCTGCCGGGCTCTTCCTGATCTGCCAGGTTTCGGCTTCTCGGGCCGTGGTTAATGGGACCCTCTGACCGGGAGGACCACCGTTGGACACATCGCATGGAGGTGACCCATGCGCGTCGGCCTCGTCTGCGCGCACGCCGGCCCGTCCAGGACGACCGACGGCCCGACCGTCGGCACCCATCAACACATCGCACGGGTCGCCGCGGAGCTGGCCGGACGAGGCCATGACGTCCGGGTCTACGAACGCCGGGACGACCCCGAGCTGCCGTCGACCCTGGAGCTCGACGGCTACCAGGTCGAACGGGTTCCCGTCGGGCCGGCCGAGCCGCTGCCCACGGCCGAGCTCATCCCGTACGTGGCGGAGTTCGGCGGCTGGCTGACCGACCGCTGGGCCGGCGAGGAGCCGCCCGAGGTGGTGCACGGCCACTACTGGGTCGGCGGGCTCGCCGCGGCGCACGCGGTGCGGGAGACCGACATCCCGGTGGTGCAGACCTTCCACTCGCTCGGCATCGAGCAGCTGCGCCACCTCGGCGGGGCGTACGACGGCCCGGGGGAGCGGATCCCCCTGGAGCGGGCGCTGACCCGCGCGGTGGACGTGGCGGTCGCCCAGTGCAACGACGAGGTCGACGAACTGACCCGGATGGGGCTGCAACGCACCTCGGTCGCCATGGTGCCCACCGGGGTGGACGTCGCGCAGTTCCACCCCGACGGCGAGGCCGCGCCCCGGGACCAGCGGCCCCGGATCCTCTCCGTCGGCGGGCTCGCCCCCGGGCACGGACAGGACGACCTGATCCAGGCGATGCGGCTGGTCGGTGACGTCGAGCTGGTGATCGCCGGCGGGCCGCCCGTCGAGCAGCTGGAGAACCACGCCGAGGCGCGCCGGCTGCGCGAACTGGCCGAGCGCAACGGAGTGGGCGAACAGGTGCGCCTGGTGGGGGCCGTGCCGCACGACCAGATGGCCACCTGGTACCGGTCGGCGGACGTGGTCGCCTGCACCCCGCACTACTCCTCGGCGGGGCGGGTCTCGCTGGAGGCTATGGCCTGCGGTGTGCCGGTGGTCGGCTACGCGATGGGCGGGATCGCCGACGCGGTGGTCGACGAGGTGACCGGGCGACTGGTGCCGCCGGGCGACGTACGCGCGCTCGGGGTGACGCTGCGCCGGCTGCTCGCGGACAACGCGGGCCGGTTCGCGTACGGGCACGCGGCGGTGGACCGGGTGCGGTGCAGCTACACCTGGGAGCGGACCGCCGCCGCGCTGGAGCGCCTCTACGAGCGGGTGGTGGGCAAGCGCAAGCCGGTCGAGGCATGAGCCGCACCGGCCGGCGGCAGGGCGTGCGGTGACGCCACCGCCGGCGGGTCTCAGCGGGGACGGCCGACGCCGGCCATCGCCGGTCCGGGCGTCCGGGCCACCGGGTGCTGCTGTGGCTCGGCGTACCGGGTCAGGCCGATCACCGCAGCGAGCGTGACCAGGAAGCCGACCGCGGCCAGCCACTCACGGCCGGGCCAGATCTTGTCGTTGAGCAGCAGCAACCCGACGATCGCGGCGGGCACCGCGCCGGCCGCGTCCATCGCCGCCACCGCCGCGGTCGTGGAGCCGCGCTGCATGGCCAGGCCGAGCAGCAGCTGCCCGACCACCGAGTGGGCCACCAGCAGGTAGAGCAGCGGGTTGCGGGCGAACGCCTCCACCGACGGCGCGGAGGCGAGCGGGCGGGCGGCCACCGCGGCGGCGGAGAACGCCAGGCCGGCCAGCGACCCGAGCGCCACCGAGCCGGGTGCCCCGTGCAGCCGCACCGCGAAGAAGCCGAGGGCGGCGATGAGGGCGAGCACCAGCAGCAGGGCGAGCACGGCGCCCGTGCCGAGCTGCCGCGACGGCGCCGGGCGGGCGGCCAGCACCAGCGCGCTGATCCCGGCGAAGAGCAGCGCCAGCAGCGCCACCTCGGCGGCCGGTAGTCGCCACTTCAGCACCACCACGCCGAGGATGGCGGTCACCCCGAGCCCGGCGGCCACGCTCGACTGGACCAGGAAGAGCGGCAGGTCGCGGCGGGCCAGGAAGGCGAGCAGGAAGCCACCGAGCTGGCAGGCCACGCCCACCAGGTAGGTGCGGTGCCCGGCCAGCCGCAGCAGCAGCCCGGGATCGAAGGTGTGGTGCACCGTTGTGCGCGCGGCGGCCACCGACTGGAGCAGGTTGGCGACGCCGTACGCGACGATCATGGCGGCGAGGAAGCACCAGCCGGAGGAGACCACCTGGCGAGGATAGAGGTAGACGAGGGTCAGCGCTCGGCTGGTCGACGCAGCCGGTCGAGGATGTCGGAGTGCAGCTCGCCGTTGCTGGCCACCGCGCTGTGCTCGGTGCCGGGGCCGCCCGCCGGGGCCGGCGTGCCCGCCAGGTCGGTGATGGTCCCGCCCGCCTCACGCACGATCGGCACCAGCGCGGCGACGTCCCAGAGCGACAGCTCCGGCTCCACCATCACGTCCAGCGCCCCCTCGGCCAGCAGCACGTAGCCGTAGAAGTCGCCGTACGCGCGGCTGCGCCAGCAGTCCCGCATGAGGCCAAGCATCGCGTCCAGCCGTCCGGCGGCCTCCCACCCCGTCAGCGAGGAGTAGCAGAAGCTGGCGTCGCCGAGCTGCCGCACCGCGGAGACGTGGATCGGCTCGCCGCTGTCCCGGTCCGGCCCGGCCCAGGCGCCCGCGCCGGCCGCGGCCCACCAGCGGCGTCCCAACGCCGGAGCGGAGACCAGCCCGAGCACCGGCCGATCCCCCTCCAGCAGGGCGATCAGGGTGCCCCAGACGGGCACGCCGCGGACGAAGTTCTTGGTGCCGTCGATCGGGTCGATCACCCAGCGCCGCCCGTCCGGTCCGGCGGCCGGCTGCGCGCCGTACTCCTCGCCGAGCAGCCCGTCGGCCGGGCGGTGCTCGCCCAGCAGGTCCCGGATCCGCCGCTCGACGGCGGTGTCCGCGTCCGAGACGGGGGTCAGGTCGGGCTTCGACTCCACCCGCAAATCCAGTGCCCGGAACCGGGCCGTCGAGATGGCGTCGGCGGCGTCGGCGAGGGTGTGGGCGAGGGCGAGGTCGTCGGCGTACCCGGTCATTTGGAGAACCTAGCCGACCGGGCCCGGGTCAGCCGAGCGTGGGCGGCTCGCCGCGGGACTCCGGCTCGCCTCGCGGGTCGCTGTCGCCGGCCCGGGAGGCCAGCAGCCGGCGGTACGACGCGAGCCGGCGCGGGTCGGCCTTGCCGGCGGCCACCCAGGCGTCCAATCCGCACTCCGCCGCGTCCGGGGTGTGCGGGCAGTTGGCCGGGCAGTCGACGGTGCCCTCGACCAGGTCGGGGAAGCCGTGCAGCAGGCTGTCGGCGGAGACGTGCGCCAACCCGAAGCTGCGTACGCCGGGCGTGTCGACGATCCAGCCGGCTGAGGTGCCGGACCCCCCGGGCGCGGCCGGCAGGCGCAGCGCCACGGCGCTGGTCGAGGTGTGCCGGCCGCGGCCGATGGCGCTGACCGTGCCGACCGCTCGGGCGGCCTCCGGGACCAGCCGGTTGACCAGCGTCGACTTGCCGACGCCGGAGTGCCCCACGAGCACCGAGACCCGCCCGGCAAGCAGCGCCCGCAGCGCGTCCAGCTCCGAGTCGGGCCGGATCAGCACGTACGGCAGCTCCAGCTCGGCGTAGTAGTCGAGCACGGTCTCGGGGCCGGCCAGGTCGGCTTTCGTGAGGCAGAGCAGCGGCTCGATGTCCGCGTCGTACGCGGCCACCAGGCAACGGTCGATGAACCCGGTGCGCGGCGGCGGGTCGGCGAGCGCGCTGACGATCACGAGCTGGTCGGCGTTGGCCACCACCACCCGCTCCAACCGCCCCTCGGCGGTGGTCTCGTCGTCGTCGGCGGTGCGGCGCAGCACCGACGACCGTTCGGCGATCCGGACGATCCGGGCCAGTGCGCCCGCCGTGCCGGAGGTGTCGCCGACCAGCGCCACCCGGTCGCCGACCACCACCGACTTGCGGCCCAGCTCGCGGGCGCGCATCGCGGTGACGGTGGCCGCCACCGTCGCGGCGTCATCGAGCACGCAGGTGTAGCGCCCGCGGTCCACGGCGATGACGAAGCCCTCCACCGCGTCGGCGTGCCGGGGGCGGGTGCGGGTACGCGGGCGCGAGGACCTACCGGGTCGGACCCGTACGTCGTCCTCGTCGTACTCCCGCCGCTTGGTCGTCAGGACCCGCCCCTCCGTCGTGTCAGCTCTTGCCCGTCACCATCGCTGACCATAGCGCCGGGAACTCGGGCATGGTCTTCGAGGTGCAGGCGACGTCGTCGAGTTCGATGCCGGGCACGGCGAGCCCGGCCACCGCGGCGGCGTGCGCCATGCGGTGGTCGGCGTAGGTGCGGAACGTGCCGCCGCGCAGTGGACGCGGCCGGATGTGCAGCCCGTCGTGGGACTCGGTGAGGTCGGCGCCGAGCGCGGTGAACTCCCGGGCCAGCGCGGCGATCCGGTCGGTCTCGTGGCCGCGGATGTGCGCCACCCCGGTGAACCGGGACGGGGAGTCCGCCAGCATGGCCAGCGCGGTCAGCGCCGGGGTCAGCTCGCTGACGTCGGAGAGGTCGGCGTCCAGGCCGTGCACCGTGCCGGTGCCGCGTACGGTGAGCCCCTCGGTGGAGAGGGTCACCTCGCCCCCCATGAGTTGCAGCAGCTCCCGCAGCCGTTCGAGCGGCTGGGCGCTGCTGTGCGGCCACCCCTTGAGGGTGACCTCGCCGCCGGTCACCAGGGCGGCGGCGAAGAAGGGCACGGCGCCGGAGAGGTCCGGCTCGATCTGCCAACCGCGCCCGGTGAGCGGCCCCGGTTCGACGGTCCAGACGTCCGGGACGGTGTCGTCGACGGCGGCGCCCGCGGCGCGCAGCATCTGCACGGTCATCCGCAGGTGCGGTGCGGACGGGACCGGCGGACCGACGTGCCGGACCACCACCCCGCGGTCGAAGCGGGGCGCGGCCAGCAGCAGGCCGGAGACGAGCTGGCTGGAGGCGGAGGCGTCGATCACGACCTCGCCGCCGGTGACCCGGCCGACGCCGAGCACGGTGAGCGGGAGGCTGCCGGGGCCGGCGACGTCGATCCGGACACCGAGCGAGCGCAGCGCCCCGATCAGCGGGCCGAGCGGGCGCGTCCGGGCGTGCGGGTCGCCGTCGAAGCTGATCCGTCCGTCCGCCAGCCCGGCGACCGGTGGCACGAAGCGCATCACCGTGCCGGCCAGGCCGACGTCGACGTGCGCGGGGCCGACGAGCCGGTGCGGTCGTACGAGCCAGCGCTCGTCGTCGCTGATCGACATGTGCGCGCCCATGCCGCGCAGGCCGGCGGCCATCAACTCGGTGTCCCGGGCGCGCAGCGGCCCGGCCAGCGTCGACGGACCGTTGGCCAGTGCGCCGAGCACCAGCGCGCGGGCGGTCATCGACTTGGATCCGGGCAGGCGCAGCGTGGCCGCGACCGGGTCGGTGGCGGTCGGTGCGGTCCACGGCTTCAGCGGCCGGGTCGCGGTCAGATTCCCCACGGTTACATTCTGCCGTGTCCGCCGGCCCGTGACGTCGGCCGCCCGGTAGTCGGGACAGCCGGCGAGCCGTCCGGCGGGTTAGCGTGGGGGCCATGTGCGGCAGGTACGCGACGACTCGGAGCTCCGGCGAGCTGAGTGCCGTCTTCGAGTCCGCCGACGACACAGGTGGCGAGCTGGGCCCCGACCACAACGTCGCGCCCACCGACCGGGTTCCGCTGGTCCGGTTGAGCCCGGAGCAGCAGCGCATCCTCTCCGTGGGTCGCTGGGGCTTCCTGCCGCACTGGGCCCGCAGCGCCGCCGGGGCCGCGCGGATGATCAACGCGCGCGCGGAGACGGTGGCGACCAGCCGGGCCTATGCCGGTGCCTTCGCCCGTCGTCGCTGCCTGGTGCCGGCCGACGGATGGTACGAGTGGGTGCGCACGCCGAGCGGCCGGCAGGCGTACTACATGACGCCGAGGGACGCCTCGGTGCTCGCCTTCGCCGGCATCTGGTCGGTCTGGGGCTCGGCCGACAGCGAGCGCCTCACGTTCAGCGTGCTCACCACCGCCGCGCTCGGCGAGTTGGCGGAGGTGCACGACCGGATGCCGCTGCTGCTGCCCCGCGAGCGCTGGGCGTCGTGGCTGGCCCCCGCCGACGATCCGGCCGCGCTGCTCGTCCCACCCTCGTCCGAGTGGCTCGCCGGGCTGGAGGTCCGTCCGGTCGGTCCCGCAGTGGGCGACGTACGCAACGACGGCCCGCAGTTGACCGCTCGGGTGCCGCTCGCCCGCGCCGTCGACCTGGCGGAGCCGACCCTGTTCTGATCGCGGCTTGCGCATTGTCGCGTGCCGATTTGCCAGTGTTGCGGGTGAAACGTCGCCCGGCCGTTCAGCCATCTTCCCGATAGCCCCTTGTGACCGCCCGCACAAGTGCGGTAGAACACAGCGCCGGTGGTGAGTGTCGATTCGCAGGGGGCGGACGACACCCATCGATCTTGCCGGTCCCACGGGGGAGGTGGGTGGATGACCCGGGCGCGTATGCCCCGCCCGCACGAGGTTGCTGCCGCACGACGAGATCCACGTCTGCTCCGCGCACTGCGCGAGCGGCGTGAGGACGAGGCGTGGCGGACCAGAGGAACCTGCCAGACCGTTGATCCGGAGACGTTCTTTCCCGCGCCGAACGAGCCCGCCGACGCGGCGGTGGCGCTCTGCCGCAGCTGCGACGTGCAGGGTTCGTGCCTCGCCTGGGCGCTCGAGGTCGGTGACTGCCACGGCGTGTGGGGCGCGACCACGCCCCGGGAGCGCCGGGCCATGCTGGTCGCCTGGCGGGCCGAGGTCGAACCGGATCCGGAGGCCGCCGAGGAGGCCGGCCCACCGGTCCGCGACCGCCTGCTCGCTCTCGTCCCGCTCAGCTGAGCGGTCGGCTCGGAGCTCCTGCCGTCGGGTCGGCCGTCGGGCGCCGACTCCTGGCCGGGTCCGAGCCTGCTGACGGTGTGGCGGGGCGGAGAATGGCCCGGTGACCCAGCACGACGAGATCACCACTGTCCGCGGTCCGGCCCGGATCGACGCCGACCTGCCGGCCGGGCCGGTCGCCTCCCTGCTCGTGCTCGGGCACGGCGCGGGGGGCGACGTCGACGCCCCGGATCTGCTCGCGGTACGCGACGCCGTGCTTTCCGTCGGCGTCGGCGTCGTCCGGGTGACCCAGCCGTACCGGGTGGCCGGCCGACGTGCGCCCGCGCCCGCCGGGCACCTCGACGAGGCGTGGACTGCGGTGCTCGCCGTGGTACGCGAGTGGCACCCGGGCGTGCCCGTGCTCGTGGGCGGGCGTTCCAGCGGCGCGCGGGTGGCCTGCCGGACGGCCGGCGCGGTCGGCGCGGCGGGGATCGTGGCCCTGGCCTTTCCGCTGCACCCGCCGGGCCGGCCGGAGCGGTCCCGGGCGGCGGAGCTGCTCACCGGGCTGCCGACCCTGGTCGTGAACGGTGACCGGGACCCGTTCGGGGTGCCCGAGGCGAGCCCCGGCGTGACCGTGGTGACCCGGCCGGGTGAGGTGCACGACCTGCGGAAGGATCCGGCCGGCACGGCTGCGGTGGTGCGCGACTGGCTGCGCGGGCAGGGCTGGGCGGGCGACCGAGCGGCGGGTGTCCCGGCGGATTCGGTCGCGCGGTCGCGGTCGCGGTAGGACGTCGGCGCGCGGATCGGGCCGGGCCGGGACCGGCTTCCCGGCGGCGGGTGATGCTCGGCGGAGTGGACTCCGCGTCCCGATCGAGCCGTTTCCGGCAGCCGAGGAGGGTCGTTGCATCGGATGGTGCCGAACGTCCGGTTCGGGCGGCGGAACCATCCTCCCAGGCCCTTCCTGGTCCCAGCGCCGGCCGCGCCGACGCCGGGACCAGGAAAGGGGGCGGGCGGCGAGCAAGTCGCGGTCTCGACCCTGCCGGGCGGCCCGACTTCCCGGCACCCGAGTCGATCAAGGTGCGGCGCTCGGAATGCTCCACCCCACAGCCGTGTTACTACCCCCGGGACGACTTTTCTTCGCGGAGGGGGGACCGGGGTGCCGATCGAGACACCGAGCCGGGAGCGGGACGACCGGGACGTGCGGCAGCTACGCCAGCTGCTCGCCGGGCCGGAGTGGCCCGCCACGTCGGGCGGAACGGCCGCGGTGAGCACGAGCACACCGGCCGGAAGTGAATCTGCGGGCAGGCCCGTGCGCGTATCCTCGGCGAGAAAGCATCCGACGCGAGGGGACGTGCGGTTGACGACCGAGAAGACGGACGAGCGCAGGGCCCGCTTCGAGCGGGACGCGATGCCATTCGTCGATCAGCTCTACGCTGCCGGGCTGCGGATGACGCGTAACCCGGCGGACGCCGAGGACCTCGTCCAGGAGACCTACCTGAAGGCGTACGCCGCCTTCCACCAGTTCGAGCAGGGCACGAATCTCAAGGCCTGGCTCTACCGGATCCTGACCAACACCTACATCAACTCCTACCGGCGGCGGCAGCGCCAGCCGGTGCAGGCGCCGACCGACGAGATCACCGACTGGCAGCTCGCCGAGGCCGAGTCGCACACCTCGAGCGGGCTGCGTTCGGCCGAGACCGAGGCGCTGGACCGGCTGCCGGACAGCGACGTCAAGGAGGCCCTCCAGCAGCTGCCGGAGGAGTTCCGCCTCGCGGTCTACCTGACCGATGTCGAGGGCTTCTCCTACAAGGAGGTCGCCGACATCATGGGCACGCCGATCGGCACGGTGATGTCGCGTCTGCACCGTGGTCGCCGTAATCTGCGCAAGCTGCTGGAGCAGTACGCCAAGGAGCGGGGCTTCAGCGCCGCCACCAAGGGTTCGACCGCTCCCGCCGGCCGGGAGGTGTGACGTGAGCTGTGGAGAGCCGCACGAGACGGACTGCCGCGAGGTGCTCGCCGAGGTCTACCTCTACCTGGACCTGGAGTGCGCCGACGACCGGCGCTCGCTGATCCGGCACCACCTCGACGACTGCGGGCCGTGCCTACGTGAGTACGGCATCGAGCAGGAGGTCAGGGCGCTGGTGGCGCGGTGCTGCGGTAACGAGACCGCGCCGGAGCAGCTGCGTGAGCGCCTGCGCGTCAAGCTCACCGAACTGGTCGTCTTCGAGAGCACCGAGTCGCGCGAACTGGCCGACTGAGAACAGCACACGCAACGGTGGCCCGGGTCGATCGTCGACCCGGGCCACCGGCGTTCCCGGCCGGGGCCGGGGATGCTGACTGGTCGTCGGCGGGCTGGCCCGCCGCGAGGTCAGGAGTTGGGGCGCTTGCCGTGGTTGGCGCCGCTCTTCTTACGGGCCTTCTTCTTGCGAGCCTTCTTCGCCATGGTGACCTCCTTTGATGGTCGGATCCGGTTTGACGACCTCGGCGCCGGTGCACCGACCGGTCGCCCGGCACCGGGTCCGACCCGCTGATGCTAGTGCGGGCCGCGTGGCCCGCGCCCCGCCGGGGCGTCGGCCACGCCGGTCGGCCGGCCGGGCCGGGTCGAGGTGGGTGCCCGCCAGCGCCGGCCGCACACCTGCCGCCGCATGATTGGATACGTCGGCAGGCAACCAGGAGAGGGAGGGCGAAGATGGCCGAGGAGATTCGCGCCGAGATGGTGGCGAACGTCTGGAAGGTCGTCGCGTCGCAGGGTGACTCGGTGTCCGAGGGGGACACGCTGGTGATCCTCGAGTCGATGAAGATGGAGATCCCGGTCGTCGCAGAGTCCGACGGGATCCTGCAGCAGCTCGCGGTCAACGAGGGCGACGTGGTGCAGGACGGCGACCTGATCGCCGTGATCGCTTGACGGGGCTGCTCGTCCGGCCGGCCACGCCGGCCGACTTTCCCGCGATCGCCCGGCTCACGGTGGCCGCGTACGAGGCGGACGGGCAGCTCAAGGGGGAGAACGGCTACGGCGCGGTGCTGGCCGACGTGCCGGCCCGGGCGGAGCACGGCACGGTGCTGGTCGCCGAGGACGCGGCGGGCCGGCTGCTCGGTTCGGTCACCTTCGTGCTGCCCGGCTCCCGGTACGCCGAGCTCTGCGGCCCGGGTGAGGCGGAGTTCCGGATGCTGGCCGTCGACCCCGCCGCGCAGGGGCTCGGTGCCGGGGTGGCGCTGGCCCGCGCGTGCGTCGACCGTGCCGGCGAACTCGGCTGCTCGGCCGTGGTGATCTGCATACGCGACGGGATGGCCGAGCAGGCGCGGCGTCTCTACGACCGGCTCGGTTTCGTCCGGGTCCGGGAGAAGGACTGGTCGCCGCTGCCGGGGGTAGAGCTGCTGGCCCTTCGTCTCGAGCTGCCTCGGACCTGACGCACGGCGCCGGGATCCTTGTGTGTCGGGGCCTCCGCGCGATCGGACACCCCGACATGCACGGAATCCGGGTCGACCAACCCGCAATCGGCCGCGCCGGGCCGCCGGGCCCGGCCGTTGCGCCGGTGGCTAGGCCTTGCCGGTCTCCGGTTGGCCGATCCGGGCGAGCAGCTCGTCGGCCACCTCAAGGGCGATCTTCCGGCGTTCCGCGTCGGTGATGTGCGGCGTGCGCACGGCGAACCAGCTGCTGTGCACGGCGAAGAGCGAGAGCGCGGCGCGTAGCTGCGCCGCCGGGGAGTCGTCACCGCGGCAGAGGGCGCTGGCCAGCTGCATCATCCGGCCACGCATCTGCTGGCCGGCGGCGAGGCTCTTGAGCACCGTCTGGTTCTGCTCGAAGAAGCGCATCACCGACGGGTGGTCGTCGGTGAACATGGCGTCGGCGTACCGGGCGATCAGCTCCCGCCGGGTGTCCCGGTCGGGCGGCTGCGCCTCCGCCCAGGCGACGAGCGAGTCGATCTGCTCCAGCCGGTCCTCCACGAAGCTGGAGACGATCTCGTCCTTGCTCTTGAAGTGGTAGTAGAGGGCGGCCTTCGTCACATTGAGCCGCTCGGCGATCTCCCGTAGCGAGGTCTTCTCGTACCCCTGCTCGGTGAAGAGTTCCAGCGCCACGGCCTTGATCCGGTTCCGCGTGCCGCTCGTGCTCTCCCGCACTCTCACCCACCCAATTCACTTGACCCTGGTCCGCCACCAACTTACCGTGCGGCTAGTAAGTTAACTAGCCGGCCGGCAAGTAAGTTGGCCGTACACGCTTCCGGGGGAGCTTACCGATGAGTCAGCCAAGCCAGGCCGCCGTGCGACCCAACGTACGGGTCGTGCTCTTCGGCCTGATGATCGCGATGATGCTCGCGATGCTCGACAACATGATCGTCAGCACCGCGCTGCCGAGGATCGTCAACGAGTTCGGCGGCCTGGACCACTTCACCTGGGTGGTCACCGCGTACGTCCTGGGCACCACCGTCTCCACGCCGATCTGGGGCAAGCTCGGCGACCTCTACGGGCGCAAGTCGGTCTTCCTCACCTCGGTCGCGATCTTCCTGGTGGGCTCGGCGCTCTGCGGCATGGCCGGCTCCGGCCTCCTCGGCGGGCCCGCCGACGGCATGATGCAGCTCATCGCCTTCCGGGCGGTCCAGGGACTCGGCGCGGGCGGCCTGATGGTCGGCGTCATGGCGATCATCGGTGACCTCGTCCCGCCCCGGGAACGGGGGCGCTACCAGGGCATGATCGCCGGCATCATGGCGATCGCCATGGTCGCCGGCCCGCTGGTCGGGGGCTTCATCACCGACCACCTCTCCTGGCGCTGGGCGTTCTACGTCAACCTGCCGCTCGGCGGCGTCGCGCTGGCGCTGCTGATCACGACGATGCACCTGCCGAAGTACCGCACCGAGCACCGGATCGACTGGCTCGGCGCGGGACTGCTCTCCGTCGGCATCACCTCGATCGTGCTGATCACCACCTGGGGCGGCAACGAGTACGACTGGGGCTCCGGGCAGATCCTCGGCCTGGTCGCGCTCGCCGTGGTGTCGCTGATCGCCTTCGGCTTCGTCGAGCGGCGGGCGCCCGAACCGATCCTGCCGTTGGCCCTCTTCGCCAACCGCAACTTCGCGCTGATCTCGGTGATCGGTTTCCTGCTCGGGTTCGCGATGTTCGGCGCCATGAACTTCCTGCCGCTGTACCAGCAGACCGTGCAGGGCGCCTCGGCCACGAACAGCGGCCTGCTGCTGCTCCCGCTGATGTTCGGCATGCTGGTGGTCTCGCTGCTCGTCGGTCGGGCGATCACCCGGACCGGCCGCTACCGCGCGTACCCGATCATCGGCGGCGTGGCGATGATCGCCGGCATGGGCCTGCTGACCATGCTGGACGTCGGCACCAGCAAGCTGGAGTCCTCGCTCTTCATGGTCGTGCTCGGCGCCGGCATGGGCTTCCTCATGCAGACCTCGATGCTCATCGCGCAGAACAGCGTGGCCCAGAAGGACCTCGGCGCGGCGAGTGGCGCGGCCACCTTCTTCCGGTCGATCGGCGGCTCGTTCGGCATCTCGCTCTTCGGCGCGATCTTCGCCAACCGGCTCGCCGACTCGGCCGCGGGCGGAGCGTTCGGCGGCGGTGAGGGCGGCGGGATGGATCTGGAGCAGCTCAAGGAGTTGCCCGCCCAGGTCCGCGAGACGGTGCTCGCCGGCCTCGCCGACGCGGTCTCGCACGTGTTCCTGTGGGCGGTGCTCTTCACCGTCGCCATTCCGGTGCTCGCCTGGTTCATCAAGGAGATCCCGCTGCGTACGGCGAACGAGACGCCGGCGCCGGCCACCGGTGAGGAGAGCGAACCGGCTCCCGTCGCCTGACCCCCACCTCGCGGTGATCATGAGGTTGTCGCCACCCACGTCGGCGTGTCACGGCGACAACCTCATGATCAGCCGTGGTGGGGGCGGGGTCAGGGACGGCGGAGCGGGGCCGTGAGGCGTCGCCAGAGGCGGGTCAGCGGGTTGCGGGGTCGCGGCACCGGGACGGCCGTGGCGATCAGTGCGGCAGCGAGCTCGCGGGTCTCGGTTTCCAGCGCCGGCGCGGCCAGCGCCAGGTGGGCCAGCGACGTGGCGATGGGCACCGGGCGGGTCCGGGCCGCGGCCGCCGCGTCGGCGATCCGCCCGGCGACCACCCCGGCCACGTCGGGGCGTACGGCCGGGTCGACCCAGGCCGCGGTGACCAGGGCGAAGAGCGCCGCTTCCGTGACCCAGTCCTCCACGCCCCAGACCAGGTCGAGCAGCACCCGGCGGCGAGTGGAGCCGTCCCACGGCTCGTCGGTGCGATGGTGCAGCAGCCCGAGGCAGGCCCAGACCTGCACGCAGCGCACCCAGAGCGTCGGGTCCTGCGCGGCCAGCACTCGGCCGACCGCGGTGGCCGGTGGCTCGGGCGGGTGCACCAGCAGCCCGACCAGGTCCGTCAGCTCCAGCGTGGCGAGCCCCACCGCCGCGTCGTACGCGGCCGGCGGGTGCGGCCACGCCGGGTGCGCGAGCTGGCGGAGCCGGTCGGCGGCGGCCACCGAGGGCGTCGGCACCGCGGGTACCGGGACGCCGTCGTCGTAGCGCCAGAGCCGCTGGGCGTCGGCGCGCCGGGGCTCGCGAGCCTCCGGTGAGCCGTCGCCGTCCACCTCGACCCGCAGCCCCGCCCCCGTGATCGTCCGCAGCGCGCTCGGTGCGGGCGGGGTCGGCAGCCGTACGGTGGCCGCCCGGTCGCCCTCCGCGGCCACCCGGCGCAGCGCCTCGGCCACCGGCCCACCGGCCGGCGTCAGCTGCCCGAGCCACGGGCGGCCCCGGCAGCACTCGGCCAGGTCGCCGTGTTCGTGCGTGTCGTCGGGGTGGTCCCGGATGAAGTCGGCGAGCGCGACCAGGTGTGCCACGTCTCCGTCGCGCAGGTAGCGCAGCCGATGCGCGGTGTGCACCGCGCAGTCGAAGGTCGGGTCCCGGCCCAGCGCCCGGTCGATCCAGTCCAGCGCCTCGTCGAGCCGACCGTTGTCGGCCAGGGTGCCGGCGATGTCGGCGTAGACGGCGAGGTCGTCGGGGTCGTGCTCGATCGCCCGGCCGAGCGCCGCGAGCGCCTCCCGGGTCCGGCCGGCGCTGCGGTACGCGTAGCCGAGCCAGACCTCGCCGAGCTTCGTCGGTTCGGCGCGTACGCCCCGAGCGGCCCAGTCGATCGCGAGGGCGACCTCGCCGAGTCGCCGGGCCAGCGCGGACGCCGCGCCGAGCAGCAGCGCGTGCTCGGGGTGGGCGGTGACCGCGTTGCGGGCCAGGGTGAGGTACGCGGCCAGCGCCGGCCGCCCGGCGCGCGGCACCGGGTCGGGAACGGCCGCGCAGACCTGCATGAGGATCCGCGCGACGTGCTCCGGCGTGACCCGTTGGGTCAGCTCCGGCGCGATCACCCACGGCACCCCGGCCCAGTCCGTCTGCGGGGCGTAGCCGGTCGCCGCAGCGAGCAGGTCCAGTCCGTCCTCGGGTTTCCCGGCCGCCGCGAGCAGGTGGGCGCGTGCGACCGCGGCGCCGACGTAGGTGTGCTGGTCGAGCGGGAAGAGGTCCACCCCGCCGCCGCTGATCGCGGCGAGCCGGGCCAGCGTCTCGTGAGCCTCGGGCAGGGTCGGCGCCTGCGCCAGCGCGCCGGCCACGTGTCCCGCCGCGTGCTGCAGGTCGCCCTCCGTCAAGGCCAGCCGGGCCAGGGCGAGCTCCTCCGCGGCGGAGAGCGCGGCGTCGTCGGGCACGTCGTCCTTTCGTCGTCCGGTGGCGGAATCGAGCCGGGACAGCCTAGGTGATGTTGAGCCGCCATGGTGATCGGCTGCGCACTACTGCGCGTTCGATTGCTCAGGCCAGATCAAAGATGCAAGACTGAGCAGGAAACGCGCGGCAACCGCGCAGTGGGAGGAGTTTCCGTGACGCGTGCAGGGGCCGGGATGGCCGCCGACATCGACGAGCAGCCGGCCGGCTACGAGCGGTTGCTCTCCGCCGAGCACGCCGGGGCGATCGCCCGGGTCGCCGCCGTGATCGCCGAGCGCCGGCCGCGGCACGTCGTCTTCACCGCGCGCGGCACCTCGGATCACGCGGCGCTCTACGGGGCGTACCTCACCGAGATCCGGCTCGGCCTGCCCGCCGGGCTCGCCTCGCCGAGCGTCGTCACGCTCTACGGCGCTCGACCCGACCTCTCCGACGCGCTGGTCGTCGGGGTGAGCCAGAGCGGCGGCTCGCCGGACCTGACCGAGGTGCTGCGGGAGGCCCGCGCCTCCGGAGCGCTCACCCTCGCGGTCACCAACGCGCCCGACTCGCCGCTCGCCGCCGCCGCCGAACTCAGCGTGGACGTCGCGGCGGGCCACGAGCGAGCGGTCGCGGCCACCAAGACGTACACCGCCGAACTGCTCGCCCTGCTCCTGCTCGTCGAGGGCGTCCGGGCCGGCGGCGGGCCGCTGCCGGCGCAGGAGCAGGCCGCGCTCGCGGCGCTGCCGGAGCTGGCCGCCCGTACCCTCGCCGACCCCACCCCGGCCCAGCTGGCCCCGCGCTACCGGTTCGCCGCCCAGCTGGTCACCACCGGCCGCGGCTACGCCTACCCGACCGCGCGGGAGGCGGCGCTGAAGCTCATGGAGACCTCGTACCTGCCGGCGCTCGCCTTCTCCGGCGCCGACCTGCTGCACGGCCCGCTCGCCATGACCGACCCGGACGTGCCGGTGCTCGCCGTGGTCGGCTCTGGGCCCGGCGGGCGCTCGATGGAGAAGGTCCTGCCCCGGCTCGGTGAGCGCCGCGCCGACGTGGTCGTGGTCGGCTCCGCCGACGTCGAGGGGGCCACCCGGATCGCCGTCCCCGAGGTCGACGAGCGGTACGCCCCGCTGCTGGACATCCTGCCCCTGCAGCGGCTCGCCCTGGCGCTCGCCCTGACCCGGGGCGAGGATCCGGACTCCCCACGCGGGCTCAAGAAGGTCACCGCGACGATGTGAGGCGGCGCGTGGCACGCTAAAGCACGTGTCCACGCTGCGCGACCTCGCCGAGGAGCACACCCAGCTCCGCCCGGCGGACATCGACCACCTGCACCGGATCGCCGGAGACTGGCAGCTGCTCTCCGACATGTCCTTCGCCGATCTGCTGCTCTGGGCGCCGGTGGATGCCGACGGCACCTTCCTCTGCGTCGCCCAGGTACGCCCGACCACCGCGCCCACCGCCTACCAGGACGACCAGGTGGGCCGGATCGTCGGCGGGCCGGAGGTGGCGCACCTGGAGGTCGCCTACCGGCAGGGCCGCATCTGGCGGGAGGGCGACCCGGTCTGGTACGGCGACGTGCCCGCCCGGCACGAGGCGATCCCGGTCCGGCTGCGTACCGCCGACGGCGAGGCGGGCGAGGTGGTGGCCGTGGTCGGCCGGGACACCAACCTCTCCACCGCGCGTACGCCCAGCCAGCTGGAGCTGAACTACCTGACCACGGCCGACGACCTGGCCCAGATGATCGCCGACGGCACCTTCCCGCCGCCCCGACACCCGGGCGAGACCACCTCCGCTCCCCGGGTCGGCGACGGCCTGGTCCGGCTGGACGCGAACGGGAAGGTCACCTACGCCAGCCCTAACGCGCAGTCCGCGTACCGGCGGCTGGGTTACGCCTCGCACCTGGTCGGCGAGGACCTGGCGGCGCTGCACCGGCGGCTCGCCAACGACCCGCTGGAGGGGACCGACGCGGCGAACGCCGTCCTGGCCGCGCTGCGTGGCGACGCGCCGCCGCGCCGGGAGATCGACGCCCGCGGCGCCACCGTGCTGACCCGGGCGCTGCCGTTGATGCCCGCCGGGGTGCCGATCGGCGCGCTGGTGCTCGTCCGCGACATCACCGAGGTGCGCCGCCGGGACCGCGCCCTGATCACGAAGGACGCCACCATCCGGGAGATCCACCACCGGGTGAAGAACAACCTGCAGACCGTCGCCGCGCTGCTGCGCCTCCAGGCCCGGCGGGTCGCCATGCCGGAGGCCCGGGTCGCGCTGGAGGACTCGGTACGCCGGGTCGCCTCGATCGCGCTGGTGCACGAGACGCTCTCCATGTCCAGCGACGAGGCGGTCGAGTTCGACACGATCGTCGACCGGGTGGCGAGCGCGGCGACCGAGGTGGCGGCGACCGAGGTGCCGGTCGGCATGCGTCGCAAGGGGAGCTTCGGCGTGCTGCCCGCCGAGATCGCCACGTCGCTGGTGATGGTCCTCAACGAGCTGCTGCTCAACGCCGTCGAGCACGGCTTCCCACCGGCGGGCGACGAGGCGGAGGCCGTCGAGCATGGCTTCGCACCGGCGGGCGACGAGGCGGAGGCCGCCGGGGCGGGGGAGCCGCCGGGGGCTGGTGACCTGCCGAGCGCGCCGGAGGTGGTGGTGGCGGCGCACCGGTTCCGCAAGCAGCTGCACGTCACGGTGACCGACAACGGGCGGGGCCTGCCCGCGGGCTTCGACGCCGACAGCGGCGGCAACCTCGGCCTGCAGATCGTCCGGGCCCTGGTCACCGGTGAGCTGCGCGGCAGCATCGAGCTGCGCGACGCCTCCGGCGGCGGCACCGAGGCGGTGCTGGTCGTACCGCTGGCGCGCGGCGGCGAGCAGGGGCGCTCCGTCTCCTGACCGCCGCGCCCCGGCCGCGGGTCACCGGGTGAGCAGGGCCAGCGTGAGACCCGGGCGCTGCCAGACCTGCGTGACGGTGAAACCGTCCCGCAGGGCCGAGCCCTTGGCGCCGGAGACCGCGGCGACCGGATCGGTGTGCCGGCCGGAGAGCACCAGCCAGACCCGGGGCACCCCGGCCAGGCAGTCGGCGGGCCGGCCGCACTCGGTGGCCCAGAGGTCACCGCGCCGGGCCGCCCCCTCGACCAGCAGCGCGTCGCGCGGGCGCCGGTCCCGGAGCTGGTACTCGATCCCGAAGTCGAGGAAGAGCCAGCTGCGCCGGGGTGAGTAGACGATCGCGTCGCCGGTGCGCTGGTTCGCCGCGATCACCTCGGCCACCGCCCGGTAGTCGATCGGCGCGCTGCGCGGCCACTCGTGCGTACGCCGCAGGGCCGCCTGGTCCGGCCCGCCGAGCAGCCCGGCCAGGACCACCAGGGCGAGCCCGCCGGGCAGCGGTACCGCCGCGAGCGCCGCCCCGGCCAGCAGGCACGCGAACGGGACCACGAAGACCAGGTAGCGCGGCACCCAGATGGGTACGGCCAACCCGGCGACGAAGAGCAGGAAGACCGGCAGCAGCACCGCGGTGCCCGGCAGCAGGGCACGCCGGCCGAGTCGGGCGGCGCCGAGTACGGCGAGCCCCACCAGCAGTCCACCCACCACGCTGCTCTGCGCCACCCCGCCCGGCAGCGTGGTGAGATCGCTCGGCCGGACGAGCTCCACCCACTGCAGCTGACGTCCGCGCTGCGACCGGGCGACCAGCGCGAGCGGGGCCACCAGCAGCACCGCCGGCAGCACGGCCGGCACCCAGAACCAGCGCCGGCGGTCGCCCCCGCCCGCGGTGAGCCCGGCAGGGTGGGTGGCGAGCACGGCGACCGCGTGCGCGGCGAGCAGGGTGAGGGCGATCAGGTGGGTCAGTCCGAGGGCGGCGAGGGCCGCGGCGTACCCGATCCAGCGTCCCCAGCCGGGTCGGCACAGCGCGTCGACCAGGAGCAGCGTGGCGAGGATGGCGAAGAGGCTGGCCAGCGCGTAGGGGCGGGCCTCCTGGGCGTACCGGGACGTGCCGGGTAGGAGCGCGAAGAGCAGTCCGGCGAGCAGCCCGGCGCGGGCCCCCGCGAGACGTCGGCCGAGCAGCGCGGTCAGTGCCGCCGTACCGGCCATGGCCAGTACCGACGGGAGCCGCAGCGCGACGATCGAGTCGCCGGCCAGCGCCGTCCAGAAGTGCATGAAGAGGTAGTACGGTCCGGTCGCCGCGTCGATGTTGCCGGCCAGCCGGACCAGGTCCCGCACCGAGCGGCTGGCCGCGTTCCACGTCGCCAGCTCGTCCCGCCAGAGCTGTGCGCCGGTGAGCCCGTAGCCGGTCACCACCAGCGTCAGTACCGCCGGCGCCAGCCAGACCGCGGTCTCCCGCAGGCCGCGCCGGGCCGCGGGCGGCACCGCGCCGCTCGCCGGCGGGGTTGCCCGATGCCGCCTATCGGACTTTTCGCCCACGGGTCGAGCCTATCGACGGCGCCGGCCCGTGATGTGGGATCAGGCACGCGATCGTTGGCTGCGCCCGGGTGGGTGTGGCAGCATGACGGGCATGACT
The DNA here is from genome assembly GCF_003626635.1 of Micromonospora musae. GTDB lineage: Bacteria > Actinomycetota > Actinomycetes > Mycobacteriales > Micromonosporaceae > Micromonospora > Micromonospora musae. The sequence goes on from NZ_RAZT01000005.1 coordinate 268,738, forward strand.
GCCGCCGTCGTGCGTCGCTTCGTGGCCCGCCGCCACGTCGACTACGGCCGCGTGCGCAGCGCGATCTGTCCGGCCCACTGACGACGCCCGACTCATTCATCTCGGGCGCGTTCCGCGCCGGCTTCTCCGACATCGCTGTCCTCAGCCCGTCCTGACGGGCCGCCGTCGCGTACGCGCTCCCACCGAGGTCCAGCAGACGACTGAGGAGGCCGCGATGGCGGTCAGCAGCATCTCCACCCGGCCCGAGGATCCGCCGACCCGCCCCGCCAGGGCCCCGCGCCGCCCGCGCGGCGAGGGGCAGTGGGCGCTCGGGCATCGCGAGCCGCTCAACCCCAACGAACGGACCAAGAAGGACGACGATCCGCTGAACGTCCGCGCGCGGATCGAGACCATCTACGCGCACCGCGGCTTCGCCTCCATCGACCCCGCCGACCTGCGCGGCCGGCTGCGCTGGTGGGGCCTGTACACCCAGCGCAAGCCCGGCATCGACGGTGGGCGTACGGCGGTGCTGGAGCCGCATGAGCTCGAGGACGAGCACTTCATGCTCCGGGTACGGATCGACGGCGGCCAGCTCTCCCTCGCCCAGTTGCGGACGATCGCCGCGGTCTCCCAGGAGTTCGCCCGAGACACCGCCGACATCACCGACCGGCAGAACATCCAGTTCCACTGGATCCGGATCGAGGACGTGCCGGAGATCTGGCGGCGGCTGGAGTCGGTGGGTCTGCAGACCACGGAGGCGTGCGGCGACTGCCCGCGGATCGTGCTGGGCAGCCCGGTCGCCGGCGTGGCCGAGAACGAGGTGGTCGACGCGACCCCGGCGATCGACGAGATCGTCCGTCGGTACGTGGGCAACCCCGAGTTCTCCAACCTGCCGCGTAAGTTCAAGACGTCGATCTCCTGGCTCGCGGACACCCCGTACGAGGCGAACGACATCGCCCTGCTCGGGGTGGAGCACCCCGAGCACGGCCCCGGCTTCGACCTCTGGGTCGGTGGCGGGCTCTCCACCAACCCGATGCTGGCGCAGCGGCTGGGCGTGTGGGTGCCGCTGGCCGAGGTGCCCGACGTCTGGGCCGGCGTGGTCGGGATCTTCCGCGACTACGGCTATCGCCGGCTGCGCAACCGGGCCCGGCTGAAGTTCCTCGTCGCCGACTGGGGCGTGGAGCGCTTCCGGGAGGTGCTGGAGAAGGAGTACCTGGGCCGCACGCTGCTCGACGGCCCCGCCCCGGAGCTGCCCGGCAAGCCGATCGACCACATCGGCGTGCACCGCCAGCACGACGGGCTCAGCTACGTGGGCGCCGCCCCGATCGTCGGCCGGGTCTCCGGCAGCCAGCTGGCCCGCCTCGCCGACGTGGTGCAGGCGCACGGCAGCGACCGGGTACGGCTCACCCCGTACCAGAAGCTGCTGGTGCTGGACGTGCCGTCGGAGCGGGTGGAGTCCCTGGTCACCGCGTTGCGCGGGATCGGTCTGGAGGCCCGGCCGTCGGCCTGGCGGCGGGGCACGATGGCCTGCACCGGCATCGAGTACTGCAAGCTCGCCATCGTCGAGACGAAGGCCCGGGGCGAGGAGCTGGTGACCCGGCTCGAGCAGCGGCTCCGGGACTTCGACGCGGACATCTCGATCCACCTCAACGGGTGCCCGAACGCGTGTGCCCGTACCCAGGTGGCCGACATCGGGCTCAAGGGGCAGCTGGTCCTCGGCCCGGACGGGCGTCAGGTGGAGGGGTTCCAGGTGCACCTCGGCGGTGGCCTCGGCATGGCGACCGGGCAGACCGCCGGCTTCGGCCGCAAGCTGCGCGGCCTGAAGACCACCGCCGAGGAGCTTCCGGCGTACGTGGAACGGCTGGCGCGCCGCTACCTCGCCGGCCGGCAGGAGGATGAGGCGTTCGCCCAGTGGGTGATCAGAGTCGACGAGGAGGAACTGCGGTGAGCAGCGAGAACCGAGCGGCACCCCTGTACTGCCCGTACTGCGGCGAGGAGGACCTGCGGCCCAACGAGGCGAGCCACGGCGCCTGGGAGTGCCACGCCTGCGCCCGGGTCTTCACCGTCAGGTTCACCGGTCTGCTCGGCCGGGCGGTGGCCCGGTGAGCGCGGAGGTCGCGCCGGCCGCGAGGTCCCTCGTGTCGGCGGTGAACCTGGCTCTGGTGGGGGCCGGCGGGCCCGCGCCGGCCGACGCCGCCCGGCGTGATCCGCAGGAGCTGCGCGCGCTCGCCGAGGAGGCGGGCCGGGAGCTGGAGGGCGCCCCGGCGTTGGAGATCGCCCGCTGGGCCGCGGAGACCTTCGGCGACCGGTTCTGCGTCACCAGCTCGATGGCGGACGCCGTGCTGGCCCACCTGGTGTCCCGGGTCGCGCCCGGGGTGGACGTGGTCTTCCTCGACACCGGACTGCACTTCCCCGAGACGCTGCGGGTACGCGACGAGGTGGCCCGCCGGCTGCCGGTGCGAGTGCGTTCGGTCCGGCCCCGGCTGACGGTGGGGCAGCAGGACGGCCAGTACGGTCCCCGGCTCTTCGACCGGTCCCCGGACGACTGCTGCCAGCTCCGCAAGGTCGAGCCGTTGGAGCGCGCGCTGACCGGCTACGACGCGTGGGCGGCCGGGCTGCGCCGGGACGAGTCGCCGACCCGGGCCAACACGCCGGTGGTCACGTTCGACCCGCGGCGCGGCAAGGTGAAGGTGAATCCGATCGCCGCCTGGACCCAGGCGGAGGTGGACAACTACATCGCCCGGTGGGACGTGCCGGTGAACGAGCTGTTCAAGCAGGGGTACGGCTCGGTCGGCTGCTGGCCGTGCACCCGGCGGACGAGAGCGGGGGAGGACCCGCGCGCGGGCCGGTGGGCGATGTTCGAGAAGACCGAATGCGGTCTGCACACCTGAGTCGGCCGATCCGGTCCGTGCCCGCCCCGGTGGCGGCACGGGCCGCCGATCCGGTCCTGCTGGTGGCGCACGGCAGCCGTGATCCGCGAGCTGCCGCGGCGACCCGGGCGCTGGTCCGGGCGGTGCGCGCGGCCCGCCCCGGCGTCCCGGTCTCGGCGAGCTGGCTGGACCACACGGCCCCGGGGCCGACCGAGGCGTTGCGGGCGCTGGCCGTCGCCGGGCAGCAGCGGGCCGTGCTGGTACCGCTCTTGCTCACCGCCGCGTACCACCGTCGGGTCGACGTTCCGGCGGCGGTGGCCGCGGTTCGGGCCGCCGAGCCGGGCTTCGCGGTGCGGGTGACCGACGTGCTCGGGCCGGTCGGGGCGGAGGTGGATCCGGCGTTGCTGGCGGCGCTGCGGCGTCGGCTGGTCGAGGCGGAGCCGGGTCGGTTCGACGCGCTGGTGCTGGCGGCGGCGGGTACCCGGGACGCGCGGGCCCGTGGTTCGGTGGGTCGGGTGGCGGCGGCGCTCGGCCGGGAACTTGAGGTGCCCGTCCGGGTGTCGTACGCCTCGGCGGCTCCGCCGTCGGTCGGGGCGGCGGTGGCTCGGCTGCGCGCGCAGGGGGCTCGCCGGATCGTGGTGTCGGCGTACTTCCTGGCTCCCGGTCTCTTCCACGACGCGGTGACGGCGGGCGCTCGGGACGCGGGTGCGGCGGCCGTCTCGGCTCCGCTCACCGACGCGCCGGAGCTGGCGGGTCTGGTGCTGCGGCGGGTCGACGCGCTCCGCGCCGGGCCGGACCGGCGCGGGAATCCGGCTCCGGCCGTTCCGCTCGCGGCGGCCGCGCGAATTGACGCTGCGTGACTGCGCTCGCCGTCACTCTCCGACAGATCGGTACGGTCGGAGGATGCCGCTGCGTGACGATCTCCGGTGCGCCGCGCTTTCGGCGGCGAATTTCCGGTTGCGGACAGCGAAACGCCCCGCGGGTTCACCCGCGAGGCGTTTCGCTGTGTCGTGGTTCAGGCGGAGTGGGCGCGCAGCACCCGGAGGCCACCGCGGCGCTTGAGGGCGCGCCGCTCTTCCTCGCTCATTCCGCCCCAGACGCCAGCGTCCTGACCCGACTCGAGCGCCCACTGCAGGCACTGGTCGGTCACGGAGCAGCGCCGGCAGACGGCCTTGGCCTGCTCGACCTGCAGGAGAGCCGGGCCAGACGTCCCGATCGGGAAGAACAGCTCCGGGTCCTCGTCGCGGCAGACAGCATGGTGACGCCAGTCCATGGCGGCAACACTCCTCATTCTGGATGGGTGGCAGTAATGCTTTGGTGCTTTTCCTATATGCGTCCGCATCGCCGGTCGTAACGGTTCGCGTTCGACTATTCGGCTATGCGTGAGCAGGCTGCTGGCCCCGGGGACCTGCTGGAACAACTCCGCTTCGTGAGTATGTCCAGGCGATGTCCCGGTAACTCAAGTTCGCTTGTGAATACTTTCACGAACTCACGCAATGTCAAGGGTGACGCTCGGAAAAACTCCGTGCGGTGAGCAAGCCCACAACCCATTTGTCCGGATTCTTGGGCCCTCTGGTTACCCGGAGTGCCACAGTCGAGGATCAATATAGTACGGATGAGGTGTCAATGCTGACATTTCCGGCACCCTTCCTTCGGCGTGGCGGCCTCTCGCGTTCGGTGCGGCGGCCGCGTCAACCTGCGGTGGTACCCGAGGCCTAGCAGATTACTCTCAGTGCGGCGGGAACGGATGCAAATCTGACTTTCTCCCGCTCGCCGAGATAGTCACCGTCGAGCTGGAACGCCTGCGGGCGGCTGGAGACCAGCGTGAACTCGGCGACGTCGTGCAGGCGCAGCGCCCCGCGTCCCTTGGGGTCGGGCCGAGTGGAGAAGAACTGGGTGACCGTCCGTGTCGTACTCGGCACCCGTAGTTGGCGCAACGCGAGGACGTCGAGGCCGAGGTCGAAAGAGGCCCCGGGATTGGGATTGACCTCCCGGTCGCCCACGTACGTCCACGGCGCGGTGTTCTGGATGATCGCCGTGGAGAGCCCCTCCTCCGCCGGTTCGCCCGGCCGCTCCAGCCGAACGGCCGGATGCCGCCGGTCCGAGGCGAGGAAGTACTGGCTCAGCATTGCGCGCAGGTAGAGACCGGGGCTGGAGACCCGTCCCCGGCGCCGCGCCTGCTCCACCCGGTGGATCACCGCGGCGTCCAGCCCGAAACCGGCGCAGAAGGTGAAGTAGCGGTCGTCGGCCCGGCCCAGACCGATCGTCCGGTAACGACCCAGACGCAGCCCTTCGAGGATCATGCTGGTCCCCTCCGGCCACTCCCGTGGCAGACCCAGCGCCCGCGCGAAGACGTTCGTCGACCCGCCTGGCACGGTGGCCAACGCCGGCAACCGCTCGGCCGACGACGCCGCGCCGGGCATGGTGGGCGGCTGCGCCGCCATCAGGCCGTTGACCACCTCGTTCACCGTGCCGTCGCCACCGAGCGTGACGACGACGTCGACGCCCTCCTCGGCGGACTCCCGCGCCAGCGCGGTCGCGTGCCCCCGTCGACGGGTGTAGCGCACGGTGAGGTCGACCTCGCTGCGCAGCGCCCGGACCAGCACGTCCCGGCTGCGCTCGCTGGTGGTGGTGGCCTTCGGGTTGACCACCAGGACGGCCCGCATGGGCGGCACTGTACCTCTCGGTAGCCCGAGTATCGTGGCGCGCGTGACCACCGACGCAGACCCGATTCCCGTCACGCTCCGCTGGGCCGTACGGCTGCTGCGCGCCGAAGCGGTCGCCGTGGGGCTGATCGCCGTCTGGCTGATCTGGGCCGACCTGACTGCGGAGACCACCGTCGGGCTGACCTCGGCGCTGCTGGTGACGGGGTTCGCGGTCGCCGGCGCCGTGGCGCTCTGGGCGCTCGGTGCGGCGCTGAACCGCCGCCGCGCGGGCGCGCGCGCCCCGTCGATCGTGCTCCAGCTGATGCTCCTGCCGATCGGCTGGTACATGATCCAGGGCGGGCTGGGCTGGCTGGGCGTACCGCTGATGGCGCTCGGGGTCGGCGTGAGCGCGCTGCTGGTCGCCCCCGCGAGCAACCGGGCCCTGGGCTTCTCCTGAGCCGTCGGCCGCTCAGTAGCCGGTGGACCGCCGGGTGAGCAGCGAGATGGTCGCCCGCCCGTCGCCCGCCGTGGCGGCGGCGGACGTGGTGAGCGCGGTCAGCACCTTCCAGGCGAAGGACGACTCCGCGGGGAGCGTGGCGCCGCGCACGGTCGGCACCGTCACCTCGACGGTCAGCGCGTCCTCCGTCACCGAGAAGCGGCACTCCAGCTCGGCGTCCGACGTGGCGATCGCCAGCAGCATGGCGCAGGCCTCGTCGACGGCGATGCGCAGATCCTCGATCTCGTCGAGGGCGAACTGCAGCCGGGCCGCGAGGCCGGCGGTGGCGGTGCGGAGCACGCCAAGGTAGCCGCCGTCAGCGGGCACAGTGAGGTGCACGACATCGTCATCGGTGGCCGCCTGGCCGGTCAGTTGAGTCACCACTCATCCCCCCGGTCGGGGACTCTACCCGCTCAGACGGTCGTACGCGTGGGGGCCGTCACCGCCTGGCGGGCCAGCTCGTGCAGCGCCTCGCCGCTGAGCCGGTACGGAACCCACTCGTTCTCCTGCCCCGCGCCGATCGCGGCGTAGAAGCCGGCCGCCGGGTTCCAGTCGATCATCATCCACTCCAGCCGGCGGTAGCCCCGCTCGACGCAGATCGATGCGAGGGTGGCCAGCAGGAGTCGACCCGCGCCGCTGCCCCGAGCCGTCGGACGGACGTAGATGTCCTCCAGGTGGATGCCGTGCACCCCGGCCCAGGTCGAGAAGTTGAGGAACCAGAGCGCGAACCCGAGCGGCTCGTCCTGCGCGTCCACGGCGACGTGGCCGAAGAGCGCGGGCACCGGGCCGAACAGCGCGGTGGTGAGCTGCTCGTCGGTGAGGTGGCACTCGTCGGGGGCACGTTCGTACGCGGCGAGTTCATGCACCATCGCGACGACGGCCGGTACGTCCTCGGGACGTACCGGCCGGATCGTCGGTGCCGGAGCTCCGGGCGTCACGCCTTCTTGGTCTCCCAGAAGATCTTGGCGATCTCGTCGATCTTCTGCAGCAGCTGCTCGGCGGTGGCCGGGTCGAGGCTGCCCTTGACGCCGCCGGAGCCGGCGAGCTTGGTGGCCTCGTTGAAGAGCTGGTGCAGGTTCGGGTACTTCTCGAAGTGGGGCGCCTTGAAGTAGTCCGTCCAGAGCACCCAGAGGTGGTGCTTGACCAGCTCGGCGCGCTGCTCCTTGATGATGACCGCGCGAGTACGGAACTCCGGGTCGGTGTTCGCCTGGTACTTCTCGCAGATCATTTTCACCGACTCGGCCTCGATGCGGGCCTGGGCCGGGTCGTAGACGCCGCAGGGCAGGTCGCAGTGGGCGCTCGCCGTGACACGGGGCGTAAGGATGCGTGGAAGTCGCATCGGGATCCTCCATGGGAAGTTTGCGATGATCCAAGACGACATTACTCCTGGACCGGCTCCCCGACCCGGTGGAGGTGAAACCGTGCCACCCAGTCACCCGGCGGAGCCGCACCGGCTGCGTCGGCCGCTGACCGCGGTCCTGGTGAGCGGCCCGTCCATGGCGCCCACGCTGCGCCACGGCGACGCGCTGCTGGTGCGCCGGGGTGGCCGACCGGTGCGCCCCGGCGACGTGGTGGTGGCGGTGTTCCGCAGCCGCCCGGACCTCCTGGTGGTCAAGCGTGCGGTCCGGCCGCAGGACGGCGGTTGGTGGCTGCTCGGGGACAACGACCTGGTCACCGACGACTCCCGGGCGTACGGCGTGGCCGACGTGCGGGGCCGGGTGCTGGCCCGCTACTGGCCCCGGCCCGGTCGGGTCCGACCCCGACCGTTATGACCCTGCTCACGTCCGGCGGTCACCGCCGACACTATGCTCGGAAAGTGCCCGGGTGACCCCCTGCACCGCGTGCCACCGCTCGCCGCCCACCTCGCGCCCCGAGCGAGCCGCCCCGTCTGCTCGACAGAGTTCTGGAGTCACCGATGCCTTCGTCCCGCGTGGACCCCGCCGATCCCGTCTTCCAGCTGCACCGGGGCGGCAAGATGGCCGTCGCCTCGACGGTGCCGCTCACCAGCCGGGAGGACCTCTCCCTCGCGTACACCCCGGGAGTCGCCCGGGTCTGCGAGGCGATCGCCGCCGACCCGGCCCTGGCCGCCGACTACACCTGGGCCTCGCACACCGTCGCGGTGGTCACCGACGGCTCGGCGGTGCTCGGGCTCGGCAACATCGGTCCCCGCGCGGCGCTGCCCGTGATGGAGGGCAAGGCGGTGCTGTTCAAGCAGTTCGGTGGCGTCGACGCGGTGCCCGTCTGCCTGGACACCCAGGACGTGGACGAGATCGTGGCGATCGTGCGGGCGCTCGCGCCGTCGTTCGGCGGGATCAACCTGGAGGACATCAGCGCACCGCGCTGCTTCGAGGTGGAACGCCGGCTCGACGAGGCGCTGGACATCCCGGTCTTCCACGACGACCAGCACGGCACCGCCATCGTGGTGCTGGCCGCGCTGCGCAACGCGGCGACGCTGCTCAGCCGCAAGCTCGGCGACCTGCGGGTGACGGTCAGCGGCGCCGGCGCCGCCGGGGTGGCCGTGACGAAGATGCTGATCGCCGGCGGGGTCGACCCCGACCAGGTGGTGGTCTGCGACTCCAAGGGGATCATCGGCCGGCACCGCACCGACCTGACCGGTACGAAGGCAGAGCTGGCCGCGACGACCAACGCCGACGCCCGTACCGGCGACATCACCGAGGCGCTGCGCGGAGCCGACGTGCTGATCGGCGTCTCCGGCGGGCAGATCCCGGAGGCGGCGGTGGCCGGCATGGCGGCGGACGGCATCGTCTTCGCCCTCGCCAACCCCACCCCCGAGGTGCACCCGGAGGTGGCGGCCCGGCACGTCGCCGTGGTCGCCACCGGGCGCAGCGACTACCCGAACCAGATCAACAACGTGCTCGCCTTCCCCGGGGTGTTCCGGGGCGCGCTCGCCGCCCGGGCGACCCGCATCACCGACGGGATGAAGGTGGCCGCCGCCGACGCCATCGCCGGCGTGGTCGCCGAGTCGCTCACCGCCGAGGCGATCGTGCCGTCGCCGCTCGACCCGCGGGTCGCCCCCGCGGTGGCGGAAGCGGTCGCCGAGGCGGCCCGCCGGGACGGTGTCGCCCGCGCCTGACCCCGGCCCGCCCGGCCCGCCCGTGAAGCTGGAGAAGGCCCTTTCCTGTCGCGTTCGGCACAGGAAGGGGCCTTCTTAACGGGCGCTCAGCTTGTTACCGTGCCGACCATGCGTGCCGCCTTCGCCTCCCGCTTCGATGACGCCAACCCGCTCGCCGCGCTCAGCGTGGGGGAGCGGCCGGAGCCGACCCACCCGGCCGACGACTGGGTGACCGTCGAGGTGCGGGCCAGCTCGCTCAACCACCACGACCTCTGGTCGCTGCGCGGTGTCGGTCTCACCGAGGCGCAGCTGCCGATGATCCTCGGCTGCGACGCGGCGGGGGTGGACCCGGAGGGCAACGAGGTGGTCGTCTACCCGGTCGTCCCCACCCCGGGCGACCCGCGCGGGCTCTCCATCCTCTCCGAGCACTTCCCGGGCACCCTCGCCGAGCGGGTGGCCGTACCGCGGGCGAACCTGGTGCCCCTGCCCGCGGGGCTGGCGTCGGCCGACGCGGCCTGCCTGCCGACGGCCTGGCTGACCGCGTGGCGGATGCTGACCACCAAGGGCCGGGTGGACGAGGCCGACTCCGTGCTGGTGCAGGGCGCGGGCGGTGGGGTGGCGACGGCGGCCGTCGCGCTCGCCGTGGCCATGGGCAAGCGGGTGTACGCGACCAGCCGCGACGCCGGCAAGCGGGAGCGGATCACCGAGCTGGGCGCGACCGGCGTCGAGCCGGGTGCCCGGCTGCCGGAGCGGGTGGGCGTGGTGATCGAGACGGTCGGCGCGGCCACCTTCGACCACTCGCTGAAGTCCGCCGCGCCCGGCGCCCGGATCGTGGTCTCCGGCGCCACCGCCGGGCACGAGCCGAAGGTGAACCTGCGCCGGGTCTTCGCCATGCAGCTGGAGATCCTCGGCACCTCGATGGGTACCCCCGGCGAGCTGTACGAGCTGCTGACGTTCTGCGCGGACCGGCAGGTCCGCCCGGTGGTCGACAGCGTGGTGCCGTTCAGCAAGGTCGAGGAGGCCTTCGCCCGCCTGCAGACCGGCGAGGTCTTCGGCAAGGTGGTCGTCGACCACACCGCCTGACCCCGCCGAGGTGCGCGGTCAGAGGTGGTTGTCGAAGGTGGCCAGGCCACCGCGGGTGGCGTCGGACGCGATCCGGCCCTTGGCCGCCGCGTCGCCGTAGAGGGACCAGCGGAGGAACTCGACGGTGGTGTCGGCGACCACGCGCAGCGCGGCGCCGTCGGAGAGCAGCGCCCGCCCGTGGTCACCCTCGCTGAGGCTGAGCATCGCCTTCGGCCAGGGCACCGCGTCGTAGACGGCCTTCCCCGCCGCGTACTCGATCACCTCGTCCAGCTCGCCGTGCACGAAGAGCTGCGGGGCGGTCGCGCCGGCGAACGCCGTGCCCACGCCGAGCGACGTGCCGGCGAAGACCACGCCCGCGTCCAACCGCTCGTCGCGGCCGGCCGTGAAGAGGCCGACGGTGGTCACCCCGCCCGCCGAGTGCCCGGCCGCCGCCACCCGGTCGGCGGCGAGCCGGCCGCGCAGCGGGTCACCCGCCGCGCCGTCGAGCGCGAGCACCCGGGTCAGCGCGTACGACACGTCGGCCGGCTGGTTGAGCACGTCGAGCACGTTCCCGTCGGCGCCCCGGGAGGTGTGCGGAAAGGTCGGCGCGGCCACCACGAAACCCGCCGCCGCCCAGCGGGTGAGCAGCGCCGCGTAGTCGTCCGGCCGGCCGCCCAGCCCGTGACTGAACATCACCACCGGGAAATCCCCGTCCGCCGCCGCGACGGAGCGCTCCGGATCGCCGCCGGCCGTCCCGGCCGCCGGGTACCAGACGGTCACCGGCAGGGAACGGTCGTCGCGCTTCAGCTGCAACTGTCGTACGCCGACCGCGAAGCTCTCCGTGGGCGCGTTGCCCGCGGGCACCCGCGGTGTCGGCGTGGTGCTCGTCGACCGGTCCGCCGGGGCGGCTGGCCGCTCGGCGGTGGGCGCCTTCGCGGAACAGCCCGTCAGGCCGGCCGCGAGGAGGCCGGCGGTGAGCAGGGTGGCCCTCCAGCGACGGGACATGAATCCGATTGTGCCCGGATCCCGAGGCTGCCGGTCCGGTATCCGACGGACCGTGGTCGGCCGCGCACTCGACACCGCTCTGACCGGGGCCTCTCCGACGCGGACCTGCGCCGCCGGTTCGTCCCCATCGGCGCTGGTCGCTCAGGTGATGAGGGACGCGCGCAGCCGGGCCACGTCATCGGCGTCCTTCGGCCGGCGCGGGCGCTCCGGCATCCAGACCGGGAACATCTCCTTGAACTCGATCTGCGCCGCCACCGAGATGATCGGCGCGGTGTGCGACCCGATCTCTCCGCGCGGACCGTCCAGCATCCCGGCGGGCAGCGGGGTGCCCGTCCACGGGCCACCGCCCACGGTGACCCGGCCGGTGTCGTCGCGGGACAGGTAGGCGAAGCTCACCTCGACGTCGCCCCGGAACAGGTCCAGCTGAACCTCGACCGGCATCCGGGGGTCCGGGCGCCAACCCCGGCCGGTCAACGTCGCGGCCAGGCGCTCCGCGTCCGCACGCCAGCAGTACCAGTCGACGTCGACGTGCGGGCGGGTCACCTGACCGAGGTGGAAGTCCATCGCCCAACCTCCGCGCAGCCACACCTCGATGCCGGCCGCCGCGGCCGCCTCGACAACGTCGTCGACGCTCGCCAACTGCCGCTCCGTGAGCCCGTCCACCCGCAGACCGTACAACCGGACCGGACCGCCGATGAGGTCAGAAGGGTCGGCGGGACTCGTAGCGGGTCAGCGGCGGCGAGTTCGCGTCGGCGGGAAGGCGGTCACGGGCGGCCCGGTCGCCGTAGAGGGTCCAGCGCAGAAAATCCGTGATGGTGGCGAAGACCTGCTCGAAGGCCGGCTTCCCCGGGATCAGGTACTCGCCGTGGCCCTGCCCGAGCACGCTGACGAAGCCGGCCGCGCCGGGGGCTCGGTGGTACGCCGCGCGCCCCACCGCCAGCGGCACGATCGGATCGGCGGTGCCGTGTACGAAGAGCAGCGGGGCGGGCTGCCCCGCGAGACCGCCCGCCATCCCGCCACCCGCGACGATCACGCCCGCGCGCAGCCGGGACGAGTGGCCCGCGGAGAACATCCCCGCGGTGGTGTAGCCGCCCGCCGAGTGGCCGGCCGCCGCGAATCGGGCCACGTCGAGGTGCCCGGCGAGCGGATCGCTCCGGCGCGAGTCCAACCGGACCAGGTGCCGGATCAGCCGCCAGCAGTCGGCCGGCTGGTGGCGTACGTCCGCCCTGGTGAACCGGGGCGCGCCGCGCCGCGTGTGCGGGAAGGCGGGCGCGGCCACCACGAAGCCCGCCCCGGCCCAACGGCGGGTCAGCCCCGCGTGCAGCTCGGGCAGGCTGTCCAGGCCGTGGCTGTAGATCACCACCGGGAACCGCCCGGCGGCCACCGCCCCGTCCCGAACCGGGTACCAGACGGTCACCGGCAGGGGACGCGCCGAGCCCGGATCGAGAGTGAACGTACGCACGCCGACGGCGTACGTTCCCTCGGGCGCCCGGCGCGTCGGGTCCGGCTCCCCGCCGACGGCGCCGGCCGGCGCGCAGCCGGCGAGCAGCACCGCCACCAGCGCGGCCAGCAGCCGCCTCGTCCCCATGGTTCCACGGTAGGGGCCCGAGCCGGGCCGCACGCCCCGCCGTCCGGGTCGGGCCGTCGCACCCGGTGGCCGGGTCGCGCTCCACCGCCCGGTCCACGCCCGCGTCGGCGATGCGGCACGACCGGCCTGGACCGGTTTCGCTAGGGTCACTCGCATGCCTGAGACCCAGAGCGACCCGAGCGGCAACACCGAGGCCTTCCGTGCCTTCGTCCACACCCCCGAGCCGGAGGCGCCGGTGGCGACCGCCAGCCGGCTGCCGTTGATCATCGGCGCGGCCGCAGTCGTCGTGGTGCTGGTCGCGGTGGCCGTCTGGCTCGCGGGCTGAGCGGTCAGGCCGTTCCCGCGATCCGGCGGGCGGCGCGGGCGATCTCGCGCTCCTCGTCGGTGGCGACCACGCAGACCGTGACCTCGGCCCCGTCGGGCGAGATGACCCGGTCGCCCTTCCCCGCGTTGAGTGCCGGGTCGACGGTGATGCCGAGGCGCTCCAGGCCGGTCAGGGCCGCCTCCCGCACCGGGGCGGCGTGCTCACCGACGCCGGCGGTGAAGGTGATCGCGTCGACCCGGCCGAGCAGCGCGTAGTACGCCCCCACGTAGCTCGTGATGCGGCGGCAGTAGACGTCGAAGGCGAGGGACGCCGCCGGGTCACCGGCCGCCCTGCGGGCCAGCACCTCCCGCATGTCGTTGGCGCCGGCCAGCCCCTGCAGACCGCTGCGGTGGTTGAGCAGGTCGTCGATCTCGTCGACGGAGAGCCCGCCCTCGCGTCGCAGGTGGAAGATGATCGTCGGGTCCAGGTCGCCGCTGCGCGTCCCCATGACCAGGCCCTCCAGCGGCGACATGCCCATCGAGGTCGCCACGCTCCGGCCACCGGCGATCGCGCAGGCGCTCGCCCCGTTACCCAGGTGCAGGGTGATGGTGTTCAGTTCGTCGTAGCGGCGGCCGAGCAGCTCGGCGGTGCGCCGGGAGACGTACGCGTGCGAGGTGCCGTGGAAGCCGTACCGGCGTACGCCGTAGCGCATCGCCGTGTCCCGGTCGATCGCGTACGTCGCGGCCGCCTCGGGCAGCGTGCGGTGGAACGCGGTGTCGAAGACCGCGACCTGCGGCACGTCCGGCAGCGCCTCCCGGGCCACCTCGATGCCGGCCAGGTTGGGCGGGTTGTGCAGCGGCGCCAGCGGCACCAGGTCACGGATCGCGGCGAGCACCTCCTCGTCGATCCGCACCGGTTCACCGAAGCGCGTGCCGCCGTGCACCACCCGGTGGCCCACGGCGGTCAGCCCGGTCAGGTCCAGGCCGGAGATGACCTGGCGGACGGCGGTCTCGTGGTCGGCGGGCCCGCCGCCCGGTTCACCGATCCGCTCGACCGTGCCGTTGTCCCGCACCTCGTCGCCGTCGTAGAGCCGGTACTTGACCGACGACGACCCGCAGTTGAGCACCAGCACCCGGCTCATTCGGCCTCCTCGGCCGGCACCGCGGCCTGGATCGCGGTGATGGCCACCGTGTTGACGATGTCCGGCACGGTGGCCCCTCGGGAGAGGTCGTTCACGGGGCGGCGCAGACCCTGCATGACCGGCCCGACCGCCACCGCCCCGGCGGAGCGCTGCACCGCCTTGTACGTGTTGTTGCCGGTGTTCAGGTCCGGGAAGATGAAGACCGTCGCCCGCCCGGCGACCGGGCTGCCCGGCAGCTTCGTGGCGGCGACCGCCGGATCGATGGCCGCGTCGTACTGGATGGGGCCCTCCACCAGCAGGTCCGGCCGGCGTTCGCGGACCAGCGCGGTGGCCGCGGCGACCTTCTCCACGTCCGCGCCCGCCCCGGAGCTGCCGGTCGAGTAGGACAGCATCGCCACCCGGGGCTCGATGCCGAACCGGGCCGCGGTCTCCGCCGAGGAGATCGCGATGTCGGCGAGCTGGGTGGCGTCCGGGTCGCGGTTCACCGCGCAGTCACCGTAGACGAGCACCCGGTCGGCGAGCAGCATGAAGAAGACGCTCGAAGCGACCGAGACGTCCGGCACGGTCCGGATCACCTCGAAGGCGGGGCGGATGGTGGCGGCGGTGGTGTGCGTCGCCCCGGAGACCATGCCGTCGGCGCGGCCGGCCCGCACCATGAGGGTGCCGAAGTAGTTGGGTTGGGCCACGATGTCGTACGCCAGCTCGGCCGACACGCCACGGTGGGCGCGCAGCCGCGCGTACTCGGTGGCGAACTCGTCGCGCCACCGGCTCGCGGTCGGGTCGACCAGGTGCGCGTCGCCCACGTCGACACCGAGTTCCCGGGCCCGCCGGGCGATCTCGTCCGGGCGGCCCAGCAGGGTCAGCTCGGCGACGCCCCGGCGCAGCAGGATCTCCGCCGCGCGCAGGATGCGCTCCTCGCTCCCCTCGGGCAGCACCAGGTGGCGGCGCTGGGTGCGGGCCCGGTCGATCAGCTCGTTCTCGAACATCAGCGGCGTGACCCGTTCGGACCGGCTGACCCGGAGCCGGCCGGCCAGGTCGGCGGTGTCCACGTTCGCCTCGAACGCGCCGAGCGCCGCCTCGACCTTGCGCGGGTTGGCGGCGCTCGGCCGCCCCTCGATCCGGCTCGACGCGGCCACCGTGTCGTAGCTGTCGGTGCCCACGGAGAGCACGGCGAGGCCGGTGTTCAACTGTTCGACCAGCCGCATCGCCCGCGGGTCCGGCCGCTCGCCGAGGGTGAGCACCAGCCCGGCCAGGGAGATCTGCCCGGCCACGTGCGCGGCGCTCGCCGCGACGAGCAGGTCGGCGCGGTCACCCGGGGTGATCATCAGGGCCCCGGTGGTCAGGTGGTCGAGGAGGGTCGGCACGTGCGCCGCGCCCACCACGAAGTCGAGCACGTCCCGGCTGAGCGCCGCCTCGTCACCGGCGAGCACGGTGGCGTCGAGCGCCGCCGCCACCTCGGCCACCGTCGGCGCCGAGACGCTCGGCACCTCGGGGATGGCGTACGCGGGAACCGGCAGCTCGGGCAGCGCCATCGGCTCGGGCACCCGGTTGGCGATCACGGCGAGCACGGTGGCGCCCAGGTCCGCGAGGTCGTGGTAGGCGCCGCGGGTGGTCGCCGCGATGGCTGCGGCCTCCTGGCCGAAACCGTCCACGACGGGCACCACGACGCTGCCGAACTCGGTGGCCAGCCGGGCGTTGAACGCCAGTTCGCGGGGGCGGGCGGGATCCCCGGTGTCGTCGAAGTCACTCCCCACCACGACCATCGCGGAGCACTGCCGCTCGATCGCCCGGTACCGCTCGACGATGAGGGAGATCAGCTCCTCGCGGCGGCCGTCGGCGACCAGGGTGGTGGCCTCGGCGTACGTCGCTCCGGCCAGGTCCGCCAACGGCAGGTCGACCCGGTAGCGCTCGCTGAGCAGCGCCAGGATCGGATCCGGGCCGGTGCCGGCGATCAGCGGTCGGAACACGCCGATCCGGCCGACCTGGCGGGAGAGCAGCTCGGCCAGCCCGAGCGCGATGGTCGATTTCCCACCGCCGGACCCCACGCTGGTCAGGTACACACTCCGCGCCACGATCTCACGCTACAAGATCGTGCTGTGCCCCGTCGGGCCGAGCCCGGTGCCGGGCACCGCCGGACGGGTGCAGGAATGCCTGGTCAACCGGTTGCTCGCGGCGCGAGCCCGGTGGGATCGGCATCGGTGGTAGTGCGCCGCACGGACGTGAAGACCCCTCGCTAGAATCGCCACCTGTGACCGACCGTCCGACCGTCGTCCCGGCCGTGCTAGAGAATCCGATCGAGACCGCGGCCGAGAGTGCGACGGTGGTGGGGCCGTCCGTCTCCGACGAGCTGACCGTCGTGATCACGCCGGCCGTGCTGCGGACTCCGGCCGTGGCGCCGTCGGCCTCCGACGACACGACCATCACCATCAAGCCCGCCGCGCCCGCGCCGCTGCGGACTCCGGCCGCAGTGCCGTCGGACTCCGGTGAGCTGACCGTCGTGGTCACGCCCGCCGCGCCGTCCGCGACCCGGACCCCCAACGTGCTGTCGCTGCCCTCCGAGGATTCGACGGTCGTGATCACGCGTGCTGCGCCGCCCGCGGTGCCGACTCCGGCCGTGGTGCCGCCCACGGTGCCGACTCCGGCCGCCGCGCCGTCGGCCTCCGACGACACGACCATCATCATCAAGCCCGCTGTGTCGCGCCGGCCCCGGACAGCTGCCGCAGCTCGGTCGGAGTCCGACGACACGACGGTCATCATCACGCCCGCCGCCAGGCGCGTCGACACCCCGACCATGCTGATGGCCGTGATCCCGCGGCTCCCGCCCGTCTTCGTCGACCCGACCGGACGGCGAAGGTCCCGGCTGCGGCTGGTCGCGTACGCCCTCGGGCTGCTGGGGTTGGCCTACACGGGGCTCGTCGGGGCGAGCTTCGCCGGGGCGTCGGTGAGCCCCGGCTCCATCCTCCCCTTCGTCGAGTCGACGAAGCAGCCGTGGCAACCGCCACCGATACCGGCCACCATCCCGGACCCCACCCCGACCGGTTCCAAGCCGGCGCCGGGGGTCAGCGCCAGCGACGCGTCAGCGCCCGCGGGGCTCGCCGACGAACCGTCGTCGGCCGGCGATCGGCAGCCGCCCGCCTCGGGCAGGGCGTCGGTGACCGAGCCGCATGGCTGACCAGCTCTCCTCCGTCACACCCCCCACCGCCGCCCGCCGGGTGCGCCGGGTGGTGCCGTCGCCGAGCTGGGCCGTGCTCGGCATGCTGCTCGTCGTCCTGGCCGGTGTGCTCTTCGTGGCGGCATACTCGAACGCCGCCTTCGTGCCCGACCGTGAGCACACCGACCACGACCAGAGCCGGGTCCCCGCCGAGGTGGTGGACGGCGGGCCCGTCATCGGCGCCGCCGACGGGAAGGTCCGCTCCTACCGCTTCCCGGCCCGGACCATCGCGCTCACCTTCGACGACGGCCCCGACCCGACGTGGACCCCCGAGATCCTGCGGGTGCTGGCGAAGTACGACGTCAAGGCCACCTTCTTCGTGATGGGTTCACAGGTGGCCCGGCACCCCGAGCTGGTCCGCGAGATGTCCGGCTCGGGACACGAGCTGGGGGTGCACACCTTCACCCACCCGGACCTGGCCAACCTGCCCGGCTGGCGACGCCGGCTGGAGTACGCCCAGACCCAGCTGGCGATGGCGAGCGCGGCCGGCGTCGAGACCTCACTGATCCGCTTCCCGTACTCGTCCTTCGCGAACGCCATCGACGACCGGGACTGGCCGCTGGTGAATGAGGCCGGTCAGCTCGGCTACCTCACGGTGCTCAACGACACCGACAGTCTGGACTGGGAGCGGCCCGGCACGGAGAAGGTGATCCAGAACGCCATCCCGCCCGGTTACTCCGGCGCGATCACCCTCTGGCACGACGCCGGCGGCGACCGGGCGCAGACGGTGGCCGCGCTGGACCGCTTCATCCCGCTGATGAAGGAGCGGGGCTACCGGTTCACCACGGTGTCGGAGGGGGTGAACCTGGCGCTGGCGGCGGCCGGAGTCGACCAGCGGGTGGTGGGGAACCCGGTGGCCTCCGAGGCGGACCGGTGGCGCGGCAAGTTCCTCGTCTGGGCGGTGCAGGGCGCCGACGGCATGCTGGGCCTCTTCGGGATCCTCTTCGTCGTGGTCGGTGCGCTCACCATCGGGCGTACCGCCCTGCTCTTCGTGCTCGCGGCCCGGCACGCCCGCCGTCGCCGCTCGCCGGAGTGGGCCTGGGGGGAGCCGGTGACCGATCCGGTGTCGGTGATCGTCCCCGCCTACAACGAGAAGGAGGGGATCGAGGCGGCGGTCCGGTCCCTCGCCGACGGTGATCACCCGGGCGGCATCGAGGTCATCGTCGTCGACGACGGTTCGACCGACGGGACCGCCGACATCGTCGACGGTCTGAGGCTGCCGAACGTCCGGGTGGTCCGCAAGCCGAACGGCGGCAAGTCCAGCGCCTTGAACACCGGGGTCGCGTTGGCCCGGCACGAGCTGATCGTGATGGTCGACGGCGACACGGTCCTGGAACGCGACTCGGTGCGCCGGCTGGTGCAGCCCTTCGCCGACCGGCAGGTGGGCGCGGTCGCCGGCAACGTCAAGGTGGGCAACCGCAAGAGCCTGATCGCCAAGTGGCAGCACATCGAGTACGTCATCGGGTTCAACCTCGACCGCCGCCTCTACGAGACGTTGCGCTGCATGTCCACGGTGCCCGGCGCCATCGGCGCCTTCCGGCGGCAGGCGTTGCGCTACGCCGGTGGGATGAGCGACGACACGCTGGCCGAGGACACCGACATCACCATGGCGATGGGACGCGCCGGCTGGAAGGTGGTGTACGAGGAGAGCGCCCGCGCGTGGACCGAGGCGCCCGCGACCATGGGCCAGCTGTGGAAGCAGCGTTACCGGTGGAGCTACGGCACCATGCAGGCGATGTGGAAGCACCGACGCTCGCTCTTCGACAGCGGTGCCTCCGGCCGGTACACCCGGCGTTGCCTGCTGTTCCTGAGCCTCTTCGGGGTGCTGCTGCCGCTGATGGCGCCGGTCATCGACCTGCTGGCCCTCTACGGCCTCTTCTTCCTCGACCGGACCGAGACGGTGGTCGCCTGGCTGATCATGCTGGGCGTGCAGACGTTGACGGCGGCCGTGGCGTTCCGCCTGGATCGGGAGAAGCTCGGCGTGCTCTGGGTCCTTCCGCTGCAGCAGTTCGTCTACCGGCAGCTGATGTACCTGGTGATGGTCCAGTCTGTCGTCACCGCGCTGACCGGCGGTCGGCTGGGCTGGCAGAAGCTGCGCCGTACCGGGCTGGAACCGGGGCTCTCCGGCGGGAACCGCTGACGCCCCTGGCACGCGAACACCCGCGCGGCGGAACGCTCTAGCGCGCGAAACGCCCGCGCTCGAACGCCGGTCAGCGTGCGCTACGGGCCAGCCCCAGGGCGTACTCGGGCCACCACTCGCCGCTCTCCGGTTCGCCGGGGCGGCAGTCACTGTCCGACTCGCCGGGGTACTTGACCCAGAGCAGCGCGTCCACCCGCTCCGCCCCGGGGTCGGCAGTCGGCTCCGCGCCGAGCGCCCGGCCGGGCGGATTGCACCAACTGGGCGCGCGGCCGACGGTAGCCGCGGGATACGGGCCGTTGCCGTTGCGACTCGTGTCGATGACGAACCGGGTCCTGCCGCCGAGCTTGTCGGAGATCTGGTGTCCGTAGCGGACGTTCTCGTCGGTGCTCACGAAGTTCGCCACGTTGAGCGCGAACCCGTCCGCCTCCGCGGCGCCGGCCTTGCGTAGCGCCGCCGCGAGGGCGCCGACGTCACGGATCCACGCGGGGTGGCCGGCGTCGAGGTAGACCCGCGCGCTGTCGGTGCTCTCCAGGACGTCCACGGCGTCGCGTAGCAGGGCGAGCCGCCCGCTGACGTCCTGCGGGCAGCCGTCGACGGCGTCCGGGACCGCGCCGGGTTCGAGGATCACGATGACCGGCCGGCCGTCGACGCCGGCCGCGAACTCGCGTATCCAGCGGTGGTACTCCGCGGCGCCCGAAGCACCCCCACCGTCCTCCCGACCGCAGTTGCGATCCGGCACGTTGTGCGCGACGAGCACCGGCGTCTGGCCGGCCAGGTTCGCCGCCGCGAGGAACTCGTCCACCTCGTCGCGCACCGAGTCCTCGTCGCCGGTCAGCCACTTCGCCGTCGGCCGGGTGGCGATCCGGCGCAGCAGCGCGGCGTCGTCGGCCCGGCCCTGCGCGTCGAGGCGCGTCGCCTCCTGGGCGGCCGGGTTGTCGGGGTCGACGTAGAAGACCGGCGGTGGGGGCGGCGCGGAGATCGGGGGACCGGTGGGGGCCGCCGGCGGCGGGGTGGGCCCGCTGCCGCAGCCGGTGAGGAGGAGGGCGAGGGCGGCGCCGACCGTCACGGCCGATTGCCGGGCGAGCAGGGGGCGGGACGGCAACACGCGGGGGTCCGTTCGTCCGGGGCGACGGGGGTCAGTCCTCGTCCTCGTCGTCGAGGCGGGCCAGCCAGGTGGCGAAGCGTTCGACGGGCGTCTCGAACTCCGGGTTCAGATCGACGAAATCGCGCAGGCGTTCGGCGAGCCACTCGACGCTGATCTGCTCGTCGCCCCGGCGCTCGACGAGCTCCTCGATGCCTCGGTCGGTGAAGTACATGTCGTACGTCCTTCTTCTGGCCCGGCAACCGCCGGGCGGGTTCCACCGACGCAGCCGGGGCAGGGCCGTCCACGACGGTCCTGCCCCGGCTGGCGACGGTTCGTTCGATCAGGTCACGGGCGGGGGAGAGCCGCCTCGATCAGGGCGTTCTGCTCGACGTCGTGCATCTTGGCCGAGCCGACCGAGGGGGCGGCGGCCGCTGGCCGGGAGATCCGGCGCAGCCGCACGTCCGCGAGGTGCTCGAGCAGGTTCAGCGCGACGAACGACCAGGCGCCCTGGTTGGCCGGCTCCTCCTGCACCCAGGCGAAGTCCTCGGCGTTCGGGTACTGCGCGAGCGCGGCCCGGATCTCCTCCACCGGCATCGGGTAGAGCTGCTCGATCCGGAGGATCGCGGTGTCGGTGACGCCGCGCTCCTGCCGGGCCTGGAAGAGGTCGTAGTAGACCTTGCCCGAGCAGAGCAGCACCCGCTTCACCGACTCCGGCGCCGGGGCGGCGGAGTCGGCCAGCACCGGCTGGAAGGTGCCGGTGGTGAACTCCTCGACGCCGGAGACGCAGAGCTTGTGCCGCAGCAGCGACTTCGGCGTGAACACCACCAGCGGCTTGCGCTTCGGCGACAGCGCCTGGCGGCGCAGCAGGTGGAAGTAGTTCGCCGGGGTGGTCGGGATGGCGACGCGCATGTTGTCCTCGGCGCAGAGCTGCAGGAAGCGCTCGGGGCGGCCGGAGGTGTGGTCCGGGCCCTGGCCCTCGTGCCCGTGCGGCAGCAGCAGGGTCAGCGCGGAGCGCTGGCCCCACTTGACCTCGCCCGAGGAGATGAACTCGTCGATCACCGACTGGGCGCCGTTGACGAAGTCACCGAACTGGGCTTCCCAGCAGACCAGCGCGTTGATGTTCTCCACCGAGTAGCCGTACTCGAAGCCCATCGCCGCGTACTCGCTCAGCAGCGAGTCGTGCACGAAGAGCCGGGAGCGCTCGCCCTCGCCGGTCAGCGACTTCAGGGGGAGGTAGTCCTCGCCGGTGCGCGCATCCACGATCGAGGCGTGCCGCTGCACGAAGGTGCCGCGGCGGGAGTCCTGCCCGGCCAGCCGCACGGTGACCCCGTCGTGCAGCAGCGTGCCGAACGCGATGATCTCGCCGTAGCCCCAGTCGATGTGGCCCTCGACGGACATCTTCGCCCGCCGGTCGAGCAGCTGCTGGATTCGCTTGTGCGGGGTGAAGCCCTCCGGCAGGTTGACGTGCGCGTCGCCGACGGCCCGGACGAGCGACGCGTCGACGGCGGTGTCCACCTGCGGCTCCGGCTCCTCCTCGCGGCGGGGCCGGCTGAGCTGCCGCGGCTTGGTGGCGGCGTCCCGGGTGGCCTTGAAGACCCGCTCGAGCTGCGCCTGGTAGTCGCGCAGCAGCTCCTCCGCGTCCTCCACGGTGATGTCGCCGCGACCGATCAGCTCCTCGGTGTAGAGCTTCCGAACGGAGCGCTTCGAGTCGATGATCTTGTACATCTGCGGGTTGGTCATCGAGGGGTCGTCGCCCTCGTTGTGGCCACGCCGGCGGTAGCAGACCATGTCGATCACGACGTCCTTGTTGAACGTCTGCCGGTACTCGAAGGCCAGCCGGGCGACCCGGACCACGGCCTCGGGGTCGTCGCCGTTGACGTGGAAGATCGGCGCCTGGATCATCCGGGCCACGTCGGTGCTGTAGAGGCTGGACCGGCTGTACTCGGGGGCGGTCGTGAAGCCGACCTGGTTGTTGACCACGACGTGCACGGTGCCGCCGGTGCGGTAGCCGCGCAGCTGCGACAGGTTCAGGGTCTCGGCCACCACGCCCTGACCGGCGAAGGCCGCGTCACCGTGCACCGCCAGCGGCAGCACGGTGTAGCCCTCCAGCTTCAGGTCGATCCGGTCCTGCTTGGCCCGGACGATGCCCTCCAGCACCGGGTCGACGGCCTCCAGGTGCGACGGGTTCGCCACCACCGAGACCTTGACCGAGTTCGCCCCGTCCGGGGTGGTGAACTTGCCGTTCTGGCCGAGGTGGTACTTCACGTCGCCGGAGCCCTGCGTCGAGCGCGGGTCGAGGTGCCCCTCGAACTCCGAGAAGATCTTCTCGTACGGCTTGCCGACGATGTTGGCCAGCACGTTGAGCCGGCCCCGGTGCGCCATGCCGATGACCACCTCGTCGAGGCCGCCCTCGGCGGAGGCCTCCAGCACCTCGCCCAGCAGCGGGATCAGCGACTCCCCGCCCTCCAGCGAGAAGCGCTTCTGGCCGACGTACTTGGTCTGCAGGAACGTCTCGAACGCCTCGGCGGCGTTGAGCCGGTTCAGCACGTGCTTCTGCTCGTCGGAGGCGGGCTTCTCGTACTTGCGCTCCACCCGCTCCTGGAGCCAGCGCCGCTCCTCCGGGTCCTGGATGTGCATGTACTCGATGCCGACCCGCCGGCAGTACGAGTCGCGCAGCACGCCCAGGATCTCGCGCAGCTTCATCCGCTGCTTGCCCGCGAAGCCGTTGACCGGGAAGGTGCGGTCCAGGTCCCACAGGGTCAGCCCGTGCTGGAGCACGTCCAGGTCGGGGTGCTTGCGGATCTTGAACTCGAGCGGGTCGGTGTCGGCCATCAGGTGGCCGCGCACGCGGTAGGCGTGGATCAGCTCGTGCACCCGGGCCGTCTTGTTGATCTGGCCCTCGCTGTCGACCGCGACGTCGCGCATCCAGCGCACCGGCTCGTACGGGATCCGCAGCGAGGTGAAGATCTCGTCGTAGAAGCCGTGCTCGCCGAGGACCAGCTCGTGCATCGCCTTGAGGAACTCGCCGGACTGGGCGCCCTGGATGACCCGGTGGTCGTACGTGCTGGTCAGCGTGATGACCTTGCTGACCGCCATCTCGGCGAGGGTGGCCTCGGACATGCCCTGGTAGGGCGCCGGGTACTCCATGGCGCCGACGCCGATGATCGCGCTCTGCCCCTGCATGAGCCGCGGCATCGAGTGGACCGTGCCGATGCCGCCCGGGTTGGTCAGCGAGATCGTGGTGCCGCCGTAGTCCTCCATGGTCAGCTCGTTGCGGCGGGCTCGCCGGACCACGTCCTCGTACGCCTGCCAGAACTGCCGGAAGTCCATCTGCTCGCAGCCCTTGATGGAGGGGACCACCAGGTTGCGGCTGCCGTCGGGCCGGGTCATGTCGATGGCGATGCCCAGGTTGACGTGCTCGGGGCGGACCAGCGTCGGCTTGCCGTCGACGACGGCGTAGGAGTTGTTCATCTCCGGGTGCTGGGCCATCGCCCGGACCAGCGCGTAGCCGATGAGGTGGGTGAAGCTGACCTTGCCACCGCGACCGCGGGCGAGGTGGTTGTTGATCACGATGCGGTTGTCGACCAGCAGCTTGGCCGGGACGGCGCGCACACTCGTCGCGGTCGGCACGCTGAGCGAGGCGTCCATGTTCTGGACGATCTTCGCGGCGACCCCGCGCAGCGGCGTGTTCTGCGGGCCGGTGGCGGTCGGCGCGGACGTGGCCGGCTTGGCCGCCGGCTTCGCGGCGGGGGCGGCGGGCTTGGCCGGGGCGGCCTTGGCGGGCGCGGCCGGGGCCGGCTTGGCCTCAGCGGGCTGGGCGACCGCGGCGACCGGCTCCTGCTGCTCGGCGGGCTCGGGCTGCTGGGTCGCGGGCGCCGGCTTCGCGTCCGGGCGTGGTGTGCCCGCGCCCGGGCCGGGGCGGTAGTCGGCGAAGAAGTCGTGCCAGGCCGAGTCGACACTCTTGGGATCGGCGAGATACCGCTGGTACATCTCTTCGACGATCCACTCGTTCGGGCCGAAACCCGCCAGTGGGTTCTCCTGCGAAGTCTGCTGGGTCGACACGGCCGGTAATCGCCTCTTTCACGCGGGTTTGTGTGTCACGCGACGCCCGGTGGCCCCCTGTATCACGGGCTGCCGGGACGCTCCAAGGCTACGCCGTACAGATCCCCACGGCATTTCCGCCTCCGTCGCGTGGTCCGTTTCACAGAAGATGCCAGAAGTTCACGAAGCGCTGCGTGTCCCATTGACTCCTGCTATGGCTCCCGGCCCAGGTGACGGCGGACCGGCGTGGGTCCGGGGAGCGGCGGATCCGGTGGCCGTTCGCCACCGGATCCGGGCTCGTTCCGGGCAGCCGCCCGACGCGGGTCAGGAGATGTCGCGCCGGCGCGTGATCAGGATGCCGGCGACGCCGCTCGCGAGCGCGTAGCCGAACAGCACCAGAGCGCCGACCCACCAGGCGGGGACGAACTCCGACTGCCCCTCGGTGATCATCACCTGGGACGCGACGGCGGGCCAGATCACCTGCCACTTGAGGACCGCCTGCGTGTCCAGCAGGTTCGACAGCAGGAGGAAGAGCAGACCGACCACCTGGGTGCCGACCAGGTAGAGCACGGCGGCGGTGATGACGGCACCGAGCTGGTTGGTGATCAGCGTGCCGATGCCCACGCCGAGGATGGTCCAGATCGCGTACGCGAGCAGGTTGAACAGCAGGGCCCGCTGGACCGGCCACTCGCCGAGCTGCGTGCCGTAATCGTTCAGCGTCAGGAAGATGCCCCCGGCCACCAGGTCGATCACCGTGGTCGCCAACCAGAAGGCGAAGCCCAGCAGGCTGGCCGCGACGAGCTTGCCGACGATCACCGACGTCCGCCGCGGGGTCGCCAGGAACGTCGTGGTCGCGGTCTGGTGGAAGAACTCGTTGGTGACCATCAGGATGCCGATGAGCATCACGAACATCAGCCCGAGGTACTGGCCCGAGGTGTAGATGTTCGCCGCCTGCGCGGCCGGCGTCGACTGCTCGGCGCTCATGCCGACGTTCCCGGCCTCGCCGCCGAGCACGACGGTCGCCAGGTACGCGTTGAACGCGAACGCCAGGACGATCGAGACGAAGGCGCCGACGGCCAGCCACCACCAGGTGCTGGTGGTGCGGATCTTGAGGAGTTCGGCTCGGACCAGGTTCATCGGATGCCCGCCTTTCCGGCCGTCAACTCCAGGAAGACCCCTTCCAGGTCGGGCCGTTCCGTGGTGAGTTCGTGCAGCTCGACACCGGCCGTCAGGGCGGTCCGGCCGACCGTCGCCGCGTCGACCCCGGCGACCAGCAGGGCGCCCTGCCCGTCGGCGTCGACAGTGGCGTTCTGGTCCTTCAACGCCGCGGCGAGCGCCTCGGCCTGCGGGGTGCGGACGCGCACCCGTACGCCCTGCGTCATCGACCCGATCACCTGGTCGACCGGGCCCTGGCGGACCAGCTGGCCCGCCGCGATGATCACCACGTCGTCGGCGAGCAGCTGCATCTCCGACAGCAGGTGGCTGGAGACCAGGATGGTGCGCCCCTCCTGGGCCAGGCCCTTGAGGAACCCACGCATCCAGCGGATGCCCTCCGGGTCCAGCCCGTTGGCCGGCTCGTCGAGGATCAGCACCTTCGGGTCACCGAGCATCGCGGCGGCGATCCCCAACCGCTGCTTCATGCCGAGCGAGTAGCCCTTGAACTTCCGCTTCGCGGCCGGGGTCAACCCGACCAGGGCGAGCGCCTCGTCGGCGCGCTGCCTCGGCAGCCCCGCCGCCGCGCAGAGCACCCGCAGGTGGTTGAGCCCGGTCCGTCCCTTGTGCGCGCTCGAGGCCTCCAGCACGGCGCCCACGTGCCGCAGCGGCTCGGGGAGGTCGGCGTACCGCCGGCCACCGATGGTCGCCGTGCCGCTGGTCGGGGTGACCAGGTTCAGCAGCATGCGCAGCGTGGTGGTCTTACCCGCGCCGTTCGGGCCGAGGAAGCCGGTCACCCGACCCGACTCGACCGTGAAGGACAGGTTGTTGACCGCCCGAACGTTGCGGTACTGCTTCGTCAGGCCGGACACCACGATCTGACCACTGGTGGGGCTTGGCTGCCCGTCAGACATCGTTCTCCTCCCGTGCGGTGGCGTCGAGATACGCCGCTGCACAGCGTGACCGGAGCGCGCGGCGAGGTCAATCAGGCGCGGTCCGTACCCTCGCCTCCGCCTCACGCAGGAGTCCGGTCATCCGCGAGGACTACTGCCGGGCCGACAGCCGCCGCTCGGGTCAGGCCCGGTCCGCCCCGGACGGCAGGGCGATCCAGGTGGCCCGGGCGCTGGCGAGCAGGGCGCCGTCCGGCCCGTACAGGCTGCTGTGCACCCGTGCCTTGCGCCCCTCGACCGAGACGGTCACGCCGGTCACCACGCACTCGTCACCCGGCTCGGGCAGCGCGATCAGCCGGGCGGCCATCCGTCCCAGGACGTACGGGCGGCCGGGGGCGATCACCGACCAGCCGCCGGGGCAGTCCAGGGCCGCCCAGACCGTGGCCCCGCCGACCTGCTCCGGCGCGCGGAACGGCGCGGCGGTCCGGCCGTCCGGCAACCGGCCGGGGAAGATCCGCAGCCCGTCGGTCCGCTCCGGCCCGCAGACGTAGCAGCCGGGGAAGGGGTGGTCCACCAGTCCGGGGTACCGGGCGGCCGCGTCGACGGCGGTGGCCCGATCAACCGGCGGCACCACCGCGTCGACGGGCGCGCCGGGGCGCACCTCGGCGACCACCTCTCCGGCCGGATCGCGGACCTCGCCGTCGACCAGGGTCAGCGGCGTCTCCAGCGGTGGCGGCCGGCGCAGGGTCACCTCGACCGGTCCGGGCCCGGCCTCGGCGGCGAAGACACCGGCGCTCCAGCCGCCGTTGCCCGATCCGGGGGGCCCGTTGTAGCGGGATTCGATGCGCATCGGCCGACCTCCGTGGGGCGCGTGACCCGGCGCCGCGGCCGGATCCGTCCGGCAGCCTCGCACGGCCGGTACGCACGACGCACACCGGTGGCCCGCCGTCGTTCACCGGATCGACACTCCTCGCCCCCTGGAGTGGCAACCCGCGCCCCTTACACAGATCCCATGTCCGTTCTGCACGCCGCCGGGACACCCCTGCCGACCGCTGGGACATCCCTCACGACCAGCGGTTACACCCTGCTGATCGCCGACGACCCGAGCCAGGTCGCGGCCGCGCAACGCCTGCGTCACGAGGTGTTCGCCACCGAACTCGGCGCCACCCTCCGCCCGGACGCCGTCGGGCTGGACGTGGACCCGTTCGACAGGTACTGCGACCACCTGATCGTGCGACAGGACAGCACCGGTGACGTGGTCGGCACGTACCGGCTGCTGCCGCCCGGCCGGACCGACCGCCGGTACGCCGAGGACGAGTTCGACGTGAGCGCGCTCGCCCCGTTGCGGGACGAGCTGGTCGAGGCGGGCCGCTCCTGTGTGCACCCGGATCACCGCAGCGGCGCCGTGATCAACCTGATGTGGGCCGGCATCGCCCGTTACCTGCACCTGCGCGGATCCCGCTGGCTGGGTGGCTGCGCCTCGGTACCGGTGGCCGACGGCGGCCGGGCCGTGGCGGAGGTGTGGGAGCGGGCGCAGGCCCGGCACCTCGCGCCGCCGCCGCTGCGGGTGCGTCCGCGGCGCCCGTGGTTCGCCGAGGCGCCGGCCGTGCCGCCCGCTCCGGCCGGTGCGCTGGACGGTGCGAGTCTGGTGCCGCCGCTGCTGCGCGGCTATCTGCGACTCGGCGCGTGGATCTGCGGTGAGCCGTCGTACGACCCGGACTTCGCCGTCGCCGACTTCTACGTGCTCCTCTCCATGGACCGGATGAATCCGCGCTACCTGCGGCACTTCCTGGGCGGGGTGGGGCAGTGACCGCGGTGCCGTTCGACCTGTGGCGCCCCACCTCCGGCTGCGACGACAAGTGCCTGCCGGTTCCGGGGGAGACGCCGACCGTGCCGGCGCTCCGGCAGGTGGCACGCCTGCTCGCCGGGGTCGGGATGCTGCTGCTCGGCGCCGGACTGGCCGCGGTGCTGCCGGTGCTCCCGGCCCGGGACGGGCAGGCGGCGGTGCGGGCCTGGGCGCGGGGGACCGCACGGGCGTTCGGTGTGCGGCTGGTGGTGCGCGGCCGGCCGCCCCGGCGGCGGGCGTTGGTGGCCGCCAACCACATGTCCTGGCTGGACATCCTGGTCGTGCTGGCCGTCGCCCCGACCCGGATGGTGGCGAAGCGCGAAGTCCGCTCCTGGCCGCTGATCGGCCTGCTGGCCGCCGCGGCGGGCACCGTCTTCGTGGACCGGTCGCGGCCCCGCGCGCTCCCCGACACCGTGCGCCGGGTCGCCGACGCGCTGCGCGCCGGTCGCGCGGTCGCGGTCTTCCCGGAGGGTACGACCTGGTGCGCGGGCGAGGACGCGGTCGACTGCCGACCGAACGGTGGTTTCCGCCCGGCCATGTTCCAGGCGGCGATCGACGCCGGCGCCCCGGTGGTCCCGCTGCGGATCGCCTACCGCTGCGCGGCGACGGGGGAGAGCACCACGGCCACCGCCTTCCTGGGCGAGGAGACCCTGCTGCGCTCGGTACGCCGGGTGGTCGCGGGGCGGGGGCTCGAGGTGACGGTGACGGTCGGCGCTGCGCTGCACCCGAGCCGGGACGCGGACCGTCGGGTGCTCGCCCGGGCCGCCGAGTCGGCTGTGCACCTCGTGCCGGCCGGCGCCGTTCCGGTCCGTCGGGCCGGTGTCCCGCTGGCGCTGCCCTCGACGGGCCTGCCGGTGCGCCCGAGCCGGCCCGGCGCCGGGGGGCTCGACCTGGCGGCGTGAGCGACTCGCGATGTCTTGTGCTGTCGCGATGTATCGCGTTACTGTTCCTCTCGTCGGACGCGCTGTCGGCGTGTCGTCGGAAGGGGAGGACACCATGGCCGGTTGGACGGTCGACGCTCCGCAGCGACTGAGCCTGGACGAGCCGGTCAGCCGGCTGGACGTACGCCTCTTCAGTGGCCGGCTCAACGTGGTGGCCACGGACGGGCCGGCCCGCGTCGACATCACCCGGGTGGGCCGCCGGCCGATCCTGGTGGAGCAGCACGAGGGGCGACTCTCCGTCCGGCAGGAGCGGCACTGGCACTGGCGGGACGTGCTGCGGTGGATCGGGCCGTTCGGGCACTGGTCCCGGGTGGACGTCTCGATCGCGGTGCCCGCCGACGTCCGGGCCGAGCTGCGGCTGGTGGACGGCTCGCTGGTCGTCTCCGGGCTGCGCCGGCACACCCGGGCCGACGTGACCTCCGGGCAGATCACCCTGATGGGCCTGCGCGGAAACACCATGGCGAAGATCGTCTCCGGCCCGGTCGAGGCGCTCGGCGTCGGCGGTGACCTGCACCTGGAGACCGTCTCCGGCGAGGTCATCCTGGCCGACAGCGCGGCCGCCCAGGTCCGGGCGCAGACGGTCTCCGGGGCGATCACCTGCGATCTCGACAATCCCCGCAGCAGCGAGATCCGGCTGCACACCATCTCCGGCAGCATCACCGTCCGGGTCCGCGAGGACAGCGACCTCGCCGTACGCCTGCACACCACGTCCGGCCGGATCACCAGTGGCTTCCCCCAGGTGATGCGGGAGTCGAAGCTGGGTTCGGTGGCGAACAGCGAGGGAGTGCTCGGCGCCGGCGACGGTAAGCTCTGGGCGTCCGCCACGTCCGGCAGCATCGCGCTGCTCGCCCGTCCGGTGGACGACGACGAGGAGGATGAGCTGCCGTGACGGCCGTCTTCAGTCACGGGCGGTTGCGGCTCTACCTGCTCCGGCTCCTCGACGACGGCCCGAAGCACGGCTACGAGCTGATCCGGCTGCTCGAGGAGCGCTTCCTCGGTCTCTACGCACCCAGCGCCGGCACCATCTACCCCCGCCTCCAGCGGCTGGAGGCGGAGGGGCTGGTCACGCACACCGCCGCCGGTGGCCGGAAGACGTACGAGATCACCGAGAGCGGCCGCGCCGAGCTGCGGCAGCGCGCCGACGAACTGGCCGCCCTCGAGTCGGACATCGCCGCCTCGGTGGAGGACCTCTCCGCGCTCGCCGGTGAGATCCGCGACGAGGTACGCGGCTCCGTTCGCGACCTCAAGCGGGAGCTGCGCGAGGCCACCCGGCAGACGCGGCAGGGCCGACGGGCCCGGTGGGAGTCCCCCTCGTTCACCCCCGGCGCACCGCCGCCCCCGGCCGGTCCGCCGGAGCCCGGCCCCGCCGTGCTCGCCGAGTTCGACCAGCGGCTGGCCGAGTTCACCGCGGAGGTGGCGCGGCTGGTACGCGTCCGCCGGTTCACCGACTCCCAGCTGCGCACCGCGATCCGGCTGCTCGACGGCGCGCTGGACGGGCTGCGGCGGTTGCTCCGCTGAGCGGGCCCGACCGGCGACCCGCGACGGCGAGTCACCCGCCCGGACGTTGAGGGCTCGCTCACAGGTTCTTTGCAGGAAGCATCCAGCGCGGGCGCAGTCAGTTCGCGGATGATGGGGCACATGCCCGCTACCCAGACCGAGGCGCGACTGCTCGTCGTCGAGGACGACCCGAACATCCTCGAACTGCTCTCCGCGAGTCTGCGCTTCGCCGGCTTCGACGTGGCCACCGCGACCAGCGGCAGCACGGCGTTGACCGCCGCCAAGGATCACCGGCCGGACCTGGTCGTGCTCGACGTGATGCTGCCCGACCTGGACGGCTTCGAGGTGATCCGGATGCTCCGGGAGGCCGGCACGCGTACGCCCGTGGTCTTCCTGACCGCGCGGGACGCCACCGACGACAAGATCCGCGGGCTGACCCTGGGCGGGGACGACTACGTCACCAAGCCGTTCAGCCTGGAGGAGCTGACCGCCCGGATCCGGGCGGTGCTGCGCCGGACGACCAGCGGGGAGCAGCCGCCCTCCCGGCTCACCTTCGCCGATCTCGAACTCGACGAGGAGACCCACGAGGTCTACCGCGCCGGCCAGCGGGTGCAGCTCTCGCCGACCGAGTTCAAGCTGCTGCGCTACCTGATGTTGAACGCCAACCGGGTGCTCTCGAAGGCGCAGATCCTCGACCACGTCTGGAACTACGACTTCCGCGGCGACGACAACATCGTCGAGTCGTACATCTCCTACCTGCGGCGCAAGGTCGACACCACCCAGCCCCGGTTGATCCACACGCTCCGCGGCGTGGGGTACGTGCTACGCAAGCCGGCGGCGTGAACGCGGTCGACCAGGCGAAGGGACGGCTGCGCAGCGTACCGCTCCGGTTGAAGCTGGTCACCGCGGTCCTCACGCTGGTCGCGCTGGCCCTGCTCGTGATCAGCTCGCTGACCACCTACTTCCTGCGCAACTACCTGGTGGGGCAGGTCGACTCCGAGCTCAAGGGTTCGGTCCGCAATATCGAGACGGCGCTGATCTCGGAGCAGCCCGCGCGGATTGGTGTTCCCACCGACTATCTGGTTGTGGTGACGGACCGAAGCACCGGGAGGGTTATCGGGGTCCAGTTCGACAACCAGCGGTTCGATTCGAACGACCTGCCACGCTGGCCCGCCGACGCCAGCGGATTCCAACGGCTGTCCGGGGACCCGCTGACCGTCCGGGCGCAGGGCAGTCCCATCCGCTGGCGGATCCTCTACACAGAGCTACCCAACGGGCAGTGGGCGGCTATCGGCCAGAACCTCACCGACGTCGATCTCGCGGTGCGGCAGCTGGTCTGGATCGACCTGCTGGTCGGCGGATCGGTGCTGATCCTGCTCGCCTCGGTCGGCGCGGCGATCGTGCGGACCAGCCTGAAACCGCTGGTCGAGATCGAGCGGACCGCCGCCGCGATCGCCGGGGGTGATCTGACCCAGCGGGTGCCCGATCCGGAGCAGGGGCAGGAGTACCCCACGTCGGAGCTGGGGCGGCTCTCCCGGGCGTTGAACGCGATGCTGAGCCAGATCGAGGCCGCCTTCACGGCCCGGGCCGCCTCGGAGAGCGCCGCCCGCTCGGCGGAGGCGGCCGCCCGGGACGCGGCCGTGGCAGCGCAGGCCTCCGAGACCCGGGCGCGGCGCTCGGAGGAGCGGATGCGGCAGTTCGTCGCGGACGCCTCGCACGAGCTGCGTACCCCGTTGACCACCATTCGCGGCTTCGCCGAGCTGTACCGGCAGGGAGCGGCCCGCGACCCGGAGCAGACGTCCGGGCTGCTGCGCCGGATCGAGGACGAGGCGGCCCGGATGGGTCTGCTCGTGGAGGATCTGCTGCTGCTCGCCCGGCTGGACCGGGAGCGGCCGATCTCCCTGGCGCCGGTGGAGCTGCCGGTCCTCGCCGGTGACGCGGTCCAGGCCGCCCGGGCGGTCGCCCCGGAGCGGCGCATCGAACTGGAGATCGAGCCCGGCTCGGGCCCGCTGGTGGTGCTAGGCGACGACGCCCGGCTGCGGCAGATCATCGGCAACCTGATGACCAACGCGCTGAGCCACACTCCGGCGGACGCCTCCGTGACGCTGCGGCTGCGGGCCGAGCGCGGAAACCTGGCCGTGGTGGAGGTGGCCGACACCGGCCCCGGGTTGACCCCGGAGCAGGCGGAACGGGTCTTCGAGCGGTTCTACCGGGTGGACGCGGCCCGCACCCGTCGGGCCGATGGCAACACCGGCACCGGTCTGGGCCTGGCCATCGTGGCGGCCTTGGTCAGTGCCCACCGGGGGAACGTGGAGGTCGCCGAGACGCCGGGTGGTGGGGCCACCTTCCGGGTTCGGCTGCCGCTGGTGCCGGAGGCCGACGGGCACGGCGACTGACTTTCAGGCAACTTCCAGGTCGAATCCAGCTTGATCGCAGAGGCGCGGGAGAAGGTTAGGTCATGACCGAGTACGAGTCCGACCCGCAGCACCGGCCGGCCACCGCCGACGCCGAGCCGTCGCAACCCACCGACGAGCTGCCGCGCGTGGAGCGCGCGCAGTCCGACTCCCCGACCACCGACCTGCCCGCGGCTCCGGCCGCCTCCGCCACCGCGGAGCCCGCCGGCGTCGAGGACAGCACCGGAACCGGCCCCGGCCGGGACGCCGACCCGACCGTGCCGGTGGTGTCGCCCGGCCCCGGCCGGGACGCCGACCCGACCGTGCCGGTGGCTACGACTTCGGACGCCGACGTGACCGCGCCGGTGGCCGTGACGTCCGGCCTCGGCCGGGACGCCGACCCCACCGTGCCGGTGGCGACGCCCGCCGGGCCCGACTACCAGCCGTACGCCGGCACGCCGGCCTACGCCGGCCACCAGATGCCGGGTCACCACGCTCCGGGCCAGCCGGGTCACCACGTTCCGGGCCAGCCGGGCCACCACGTTCCGGGCCACCACGTTCCGGGTCAGCCGGGGCAGCAGGTCCCGGGCCAGCACGTGCCGGGCCAGCACGTCCCGGGCCAGCCCAGCTACCCGCAGCCGAACGCCGGCTACCCGGGCGGCCACTGGTACCCGGGCCAGCACACCGGCTGGGCGGGCGGGGGTCAGCCGGGTGCCGGGGCGCAGCCGTACGGGCAGCAGCCGGGCCAGTCCCTGCCGCCCTGGGCGGTGAACACCCAGGTCGACGCCCAACCCGGCGGGCCGCGGATGGGCCGGATCGCCAAGTTCGCCGGCGGTGGCCTTCTCATACTCGCGCTGATGCTCGGCTCCGGGGTCGGCGGCGGTGCGCTCGCGCTCGCCCTGGACGGCGACGGTGGCGGTGTCACTCGTACCTACTCCGCCGCGCCGGTGATCAACAGCGCGGACCTGCCGAAGATCGCCGCCTCGGTGCAGGACAGCGTCGTCTCCATCGCCACCGAGAACGGCGAGGGCTCCGGCGTGATCCTGACCGCCGACGGCTACGTGCTCAGCAACAACCACGTGGTCGCCTCGGCCAGTGGCGACACCGTGCGGGTGATCTTCGCCGACGGCACGAACGCCGAGGCCAAAATCATCGGTACCGACCCGAAGACCGACCTCGCCGTGGTGAAGGCCAACGGGGTGAGCAACCTGAAGGCCGCCAAGTTCGGCGACAGCGACGGAATGCAGGTCGGCGACCAGGTGCTCGCCCTGGGCAGCCCGCTGGGGCTGCAGGGCTCCGTCACCGCCGGCATCCTGAGCGCCCGCGACCGCACCATCCAGGCCGGCGACGGCCAGCAGCAGGACCCGCGCCAGACCGCCTCCTCGATCTCCGGGCTGCTCCAGACCGACGCCCCGATCAACCCCGGCAACTCCGGCGGCGCGCTGGTCAACACCCGAGGTGAGGTGATCGGCATCAACACCGCGATCGCCACCTCCGGGCAGAGCACCGGCAACATCGGCGTGGGCTTCGCCATCCCGAGCAACAAGGCCAAGGACGTCGCCGGGAAGCTCCAGCGCGGCGAGAAGGTGAGCCACCCGTCGCTCGGGGTCAGCGTGAACATGGCCGAGGGCGGCGGCGCTCTGGTCGCCGCCGTCACCCCGGGCAGCGCGGCCGAGAAGGCCGGCCTCCAGCGCGGCGACGTCATCACCCGGTTCGGCGACAAGCCGATCAACGACTCGGACGACCTGGTCGGCGCGGTCCAGGCCGGCAAGGTGGGCGACCGGGTCGAGGTGCAGTACAAGCGGAACGGCTCGGAGGCCACCGCGACCGTCACGCTCGCCGAGACGTCCTGACCGGGCACTGAACCTGCCTCCTCCTCCAGGCGGCGGGTGACGGAGACAAGGGGGTTGGCTCCGTCACCCGCCGCCGCCTCCGTCGGCGACGGCGGTTCACCCGGTGCGGGTGAACCGCCGTCACCCGTATCGGGGGCAGTCTCGGCAGCACCGGCGAGGGGAGGACGCGATGGGCAGCGCAGCCGTCGCCCGCGAGGACCAGCGCATCCAGCAGGACGTCCTGGCCGAGCTGGCCTGGGCCGCCGAGGTGCAGCCGAACGAGATCGGGGTGAGCGTCCAGCAGGGCATCGTCACCCTGACCGGCTGGGTGGACAGCTCGGCCCGGCGCTGGGCCGCCACCCGCTGCGCGCAGCGCGTACGCGGGGTGCGCGCGGTCGCCGACGACGTCGAGGTACGCCTGCCCGGCAGCCCCGGGGTCACCGATCCGGAGATCGCCGTCGCCGCCGGCCGGGCGCTGGAGTGGGACAGCTTCGTCCCGGCGGAGCGGCTGGACGTGACCGTCGCCAACGGCTGGGTGATGCTCCGCGGCGAGGTGGAGTTCGGCTGGCAGCGCCGCAGCGCCGAGCGTGAGCTGCGCCGGCTGCGGGGCGTACGCGGCGTCACCAACCTCGTCGAGGTGCGCCCGCCCGCGCCGACGGAGACCGACCGGCTGCTCCGCGACGTCCGGCGGGCGATGGGGCGGGCTCTCGCCGGCGGGCGGGTCGAGGTGGCGGCGCAGGGGGACGTCCTGGTCCTCAGCGGTGTGGTGCGCTCCTGGTGGGAGCGGGATCAGGCTGAGCGGATCGCCTGGGCGGCGCCGGGCGTACGGGAGGTGGAGAGCCAGCTGCTCGTCGGCGATTGAGGCGTCCGAGACGTCCGAGGCAGGGCGAGCAGAGCGTCCCGGTTGTCCGGTTTATCCGCGCCGCCTGCGGGAAAGCGGGCCGCCGGTGCGCCGGGGTACCGCGCGCACCTGCGGTCACCACGCACCGGGGAGCGACGGGGAGGACGCGTGGGCGGAATCCAGCTGACGGGCGATCGGTACGCCGGTCGGCCGCTGCGGATCGCGATGGTGGTGCCGCCGTGGCTCTCCGTGCCGCCACCCGGCTACGGGGGGCTGGAACAGGTCGTCGCGGGCCTGGTGGACGCCCTCGTGGGCCGCGGTCACCGGGTGACGCTCTTCGGCGCCGGGGAGTGGCACGGCACCACCGCCCAGGAGTTCGTCTCCACCGAGGCGCAGCTGCAGTTCGCGCGGCTCGGCGAGTCCCTGCCCGAGCTGGCCCACCTGGCGCGGGTACGAGAGTTGATCGACCCCGCCGACTTCGACATCATCCACGACCACACCACCATCGGGCCGCTGGTGGCCGGTCGGCGCAGCGTGCCGACGGTGGCGACGGTGCACGGCAACCCCGTCGGCGAGTACGGCAGGGTGCTCAGCGACACCGACCACGGCGTCCGGCTGGTGGCCATCTCGCACGCCCAGCGCGGGTTGAACGCGGGGCTGCCCTGGGTCGGCACGGTGCACAACGGCCTGGACCTGCGGGACGTCCCGCACAAGTCCGCGCCCGCGCCGGGCCCCGTGCTGTGGCTGGCCCGGTTCAGCCCGGACAAGGGGCCGGACATCGCGATCCGCGCCTGCCGCGCCGCCGGCCTGCCGCTGCTGCTCGCCGGGAAGTGCAACGAGCCCGCCGAACGCCGGTACTACGACGAGGTGGTGACGCCGATGCTCGGCGACGACGTCGAGGTGGTGCTCAACGCCGACCGGGCGGAGACGCTGCGGATGCTGCTCGACGCCCGCTGCCTGATCATGCCGATCCAGTGGGAGGAGCCGTTCGGCATGGTGATGGTCGAGGCGATGGCGACCGGTACGCCGGTGGTCGCGCTCGGTCGGGGAGCCGTGCCGGAGCTGGTCACGACCGGCGTCACCGGCGTCGTGTGCAGCGGGCCGGAGGAGCTGCCGGCGGCGCTGCGCGCCGTGGAGTGGATCGATCCGGCCGACTGCGTGCGGCAGGTGGCGACGAACTTCTCCACCGGCCGGATGGCGCAGGGCTACGAGGCGGTCTATCGGCAGGTCGCGGCCGCGCGCTGGCGGCCGGTCCAGGAGGCGGTGCGGCTCGGCCGGCGCTGACCGGACCCGGCCGGACCCGGCCGGACCCGGCCGGCCGTACCCCCGTTCGCCGGTCCGGTGGTCGCCGCCCGGCTCGCCCGCTGCGCGAACTCCGCGCTGCACCGCGGCCCGGGGTGGTCGGGCTCACCAGGGTGAGCGGCGGCCAGTCGTGCCAGGATGAACGGCATGGCGGGGGGACCGGTGGCGTTCGTGCTCGGCGGCGGCGGTGTGCTCGGCGCGGTCGAGGTGGGCATGCTCCGCGCGCTGTTCCGCGCCGGTATCCAGCCGGACCTGGTGCTCGGCACGTCGATCGGGGCGGTCAACGGCGCCCTGGTCGCCGCGGACCCGTCCGAGGCGGTCACCGACCGGCTGGTCCGGCTCTGGGCGTCGCCGGAGGCGAGCGAGGTGTACGGCGACTCGGTCGCCCGCCAGCTCCGCCGGTTCGCCGCCCGTACGCACCTGCACTCGCCGCGCCCGCTGCGCCGGCTGCTCGAGTCGGAGCTGGGGGCCGAGACCACCTTCGCCGACCTGCGGGTCCCGTTCCGGTGCTGCGCGGCGCACATCGAACGGGCCGCCGAACACTGGTTCGACAGCGGGCCGGTGGTGCCGGCCGTGCTCGCCTCCGCCTCGGTGCCCGGACTGCTGCCGCCCAAGGAGATCAACGGCGCGCACTACATCGACGGTGGGATCGTCAACTCGATCCCGATCGGCGAGGCCGTCGCGGTCGGCGCGACCCGGATCTTCGTCCTCCAGGTGGGCCGGATCGAACGGGAGCTCTCGCCTCCCCGGCGGCCCTGGGAGATCGCCCAGGTCGCCTTCGAGATCGCCCGGCGGCACCGGTTCTTCCGGGAGATGGCCGCGCTGCCCGAAGGGGTCGAGGTGCACGTGCTGCCGACCGGCGGGCTCAACCCGCGCGACGACACACCGTGGGCGTACCGGGACATGGCGGCCGTGGGGCGGCGGATCAGCCGCGCCTACACCGCCTCACGGCGGTACCTGGCCAACCTGGACCGCTGATGCCGTTGCCGCCACGGTGGACGCGCCGGGTGCTGCTGGGGCCCGCCGTGGTCCTGCTCGCCGTCACGGTCGTCACCACCCTGCCGCTCTGGGCCCTGGTCGCGGCGGCCCTGTCCCCGCTCGTTCCCGGCCGGCTGCGCCCGCTGCGGCTGCTCTGGATCGGCACCGTCTACCTGGTGTGGGACGCGGCGGCGCTGATCGCGCTCTTCGTGCTCTGGGTCGGGGCCGGCTTCGGCGCCCGCGTGCACTCGCCGGCCTTCCAACGCGCCCACTACGTGCTCGCCGGCCGGTTCCTGCGGGTGCTCTTCTGGCAGGCGCGCTGGACGCTGCGGTTGCGGATCGACGTGACCGGCGCCGACCCGGACACCGCCCTGCCCGGCCGGCCCGAACTGGTGCTCTGTCGGCACGCCGGGCCGGGCGACTCGTTCATCCTGATCCACGCCCTGGTGAACTGGTTCAAGCGCGAGCCACGGATCGTGCTGAAGGACAGCCTCCAGTGGGATCCGGCGATCGACGTGCTGCTCAACCGGTTGCCGAATCGCTTCATCGCGCCCTCGCCGGACCACGACCGGACCGAGGCGGTGATCCGTCAGGTCGGGCACCTCGCGGCCGGGCTGGACGACGACGACGCCTTCGTGATCTTCCCGGAGGGCGGCAACTTCACCCCCAAGCGGCGGCTGCGCGCCATCGCCCGCCTGCGGTCGCTGGGCCTGGAGCGGATGGCGCTGCGGGCCGAGCGGATGCGGCACGTGCTCGCCCCGCAACCCGGTGGGCTGCTGGCCGCGCTGGACGCCGCTCCCGACGCCGGGGTGGTCTTCGTGGCGCACACCGGTCTGGACCGGATGCTGACCGTCGCCGACGTCTGGCGTGAGCTGCCGATGGACAAGCGGATCGTGATGCGGTTCTGGTCGGTACCGCCCGAGGAGGTGCCGACGGGCCGGCAGGAACGCATCGACTGGCTCTTCGACTGGTGGGCCCGGATCGACGAGTGGATCGCCGCGAATCGGGACGGCATGGACATGAGCGACGGTGAGCATGGCACGTAGGGTGCGATCGTGGACCAGATCTGCGTGGTGACGACCGTGGTGGATGCCCGTTCGGTCGCCGACGTGCTCGCGGCGGCCGCCGTGACCGGCCGACTCGCCGCCTGCGCACAGGTGGGCGGGCAGGTCGACAGCACCTACTGGTGGCGCTCCGATGTGGAGACCAGCAGCGAGTGGTCGGTGCAGTTCAAGACCGCC
Source organism: Micromonospora musae (assembly GCF_003626635.1). Classification (GTDB taxonomy): domain Bacteria; phylum Actinomycetota; class Actinomycetes; order Mycobacteriales; family Micromonosporaceae; genus Micromonospora; species Micromonospora musae. The sequence goes on from NZ_RAZT01000005.1 coordinate 308,290, forward strand.
CCGGACCGGGTGGCCGCGCTGGTCGACCAGCTTCGGGCCAACCACCCGTACCAGGTGCCGGAGATCCTGGTGAGCCGGGTGGAGAGCGGGGACCCCGGGTATGCGGCCTGGGTGCACGAGCAGACCCGACCCTGAGCGCGCGCCCTGCCCCGGCGCGGCCATCGCGGCCGTCGCGGCCGCCGGGAACGTCGCGGGCGTCGCGGAGGTCGCGGGCGGCGCGGGCGGTGTCAAGGTAGGGCGAACCCTACCCCCACTCGGGGGTGGACAGGGTTACTCAACGCTACCGATCTCCGGAGACTCGATGGCGGGGGTCGAGCCGCACGGCCGGCCGTACATCGAGGAAACAGGAGCGGCCATGGTGCTGTCAGCGGTGGCGGACCCGCCGGTACGGCGAGGGAGCGACTACGCACAGTTGTCCCGCAGGGTCAACCAGGCGGGCCTGCTGCAACGCCGTCCCGGCTGGTACGTGGCGCGGATCGCGCTCACCCTGGGCATCTTCGCGGCCGGCTGGGTGGCGGTCTTCGCCGTGGGGGACTCCTGGTGGCAGGCGCTGGTCGCGGTCGTGATGGCGGTGGCCACCACGCAGGTGGCCTTCCTCGGTCACGACGCCGGGCACCGGCAGATGTTCCGCCGGCGTGGCCCGAGCGAGGCGGTCGGTCTGATCGCCGGCAACCTCGCGGTGGGGCTCAGCTACGGCTGGTGGGTGGACAAGCACAACCGGCACCACGCCAACCCGAACCACGAGGACGAGGACCCGGACGTCGGCGCCGGCGCGCTGGTCTGGACGTACGAGCAGGCGCTCGGCACCCGGGGCTTCGGCCGCTGGCTGGCCCGGCGGCAGGCGTACCTGTTCTTCCCGATGCTGCTGCTGGAGGGGCTCAACCTGCACGTGGCGAGCATCCAGGCGATCGTCGGGCGGGAGCCGGACGGCCGGTTCCGGACGCCGATGCGGCACCGGCGGGTCGAGGCGCTGCTGCTGGGCGTGCACACGGCCGGCTACCTGGCCGCGCTGCTGCTGGCCATGTCGCCCGGTAAGGCGCTGCTCTTCGCGGCCGTCCACCAGGGGCTGTGGGGGCTCTACATGGGCTGCGCCTTCGCCCCGAACCACAAGGGCATGCCGATGCCGACGGCCGAGGACGAGCTCGACTTCCTGCGCAAGCAGGTGCTCACCTCCCGCAACGTGCGGGGCGGCCGGTTCGTCGACACCGCGCTGGGCGGGCTCAACTACCAGATCGAGCACCACCTCTTCCCGAACATGCCGAGGGCGAACCTGCGCCGGGCCCAGCCGCTGGTGCGGGCGTACTGCGCGGAGCAGGGCATCCCGTACGCGGAGACCGGGCTCTTCGACTCGTACCGGCAGGCGCTGGGCCACCTGCACGAGGTGGGGCGACCGCTGCGGAGCTGACGGGTTCGGCGCGGCCGGCCGCGCGGACGGCGGTGGACACCCCACCGGTATGCGCGGCCGGCGGGGCTCTCCGTCCCGGTAGGGTCACCCCATGGCAGACGTGCTCACCGCGGAGGCGGTGGAACAGGAGCTGGGCGGGCTGGACGGCTGGTCGGGCGACCCGACCGGAATCAGCCGCAGCGTGGAGCTGGCCGGTTTCCCGGCCGCCATCGCGGTGGTGGACCGGGTCGCCGAGACGGCCGAGCAGCTCGACCACCACCCCGACATCGACATCCGGTGGCGCACCGTGACGTTCCGGTGCGTCACCCACTCGGTCGGTGGGGTCACTCGCCGTGACGTCGACCTGGCCCGTCGCATCGACGAGATCATTCGGAGTGCCCGATGAGATTCGAGATCAGCAAGGTGTTGGACGCCATCGAGGGGCGGGTCTGCGTCGACCCGTCGCTGGCCCGGGCCGTCCTCGATCTGGCCGACGTGATCCGCTACCAGGACATCGACGGTGGCCGACCGGCCAGCCTGTTGCGGCTCGGCATGGTGATCGACGCCCTCTCCCGGCAGTTGGAGGAGGACAGCGTCCAGGTCTACGCCGTGGTGCACCGGGCGCTGCTCTCCGACGCCGACCTCACCTCCAACGAGCGGATGGTGGTTCGCCGGTGGGCCGACGACGGGCTGGTCGAGGTGCTCGACAATCCGGGTGACCGGATGCTGGAGGTGGCCGACCTGCTCGGCCTTCCGGTGCTGACCCGGGCCCGGCTGGACGGGCTGCGTGGACGGTTCCCCTGGGTGGCGGAGGAGCCCGGCCGGGTCCTCGCCCCGGTGCCGGGCGCCGGCGGGCCGAACCTCGTCGCGCACGTCGGGGGCGGCGACAAGCCGGTCGCGGGCCGCCGCTCCCCGGCCGGGGCGAAGCTGCTCACCCGGCAGTGGCGGTGCCCGGAGTCGGGCTGCGCCCTCTTCGGCGGCGGTGGCGGCGGTTCCTTCGCCGATCTGGCCCGGGTGCAGCGCAGCCCCGCCGAGCAGGCGCCGCCCTCGCTGCGCGGCGGCGTACCGACCTGCCCCCGGCACGGCACCCGGCTCGGCGACGTGGGCCCGCGGCCGCGTACCGAGGTGCTCGCGGTACGCATCGGCGGGCTCGTCCGTCGCCGGTTCGTGGTCAGCGAGGAGCAGCCGGTGCTGGTCGGCCGGGCCCCCGAGGCAGAGGGCGGGATCGTCCTCGGTCAGTGGCTGAACGACGAGGCGCGGCGCTGGATCAGCCGGAACCACCTGCACCTCGAGCTGCGCGTCGGCGAGGTGATCGTGACCGACGTGAGCACCAACGGCTCGGGCATCCGTCCGGCCGGATCGATGACCGAGGCGGAGCGGATTCCGCTCGTGCCGAAGCAGTCGCGGGTGCTCGGCGAGAACGACATGATCGAGCTCTATCCGGGGGTGCAGATCGGCCGGGCCGAGGAGCTGCCCGCGGGGGCGTCGTTCACGCCGACCTCGGTGATGGCGGAGGCCCCCACCATGGCCATGCGTCTACCCCGCCCCTGACGCCCCCCACCCACACACACCCGGCCCCGCCCGCCCCGATCACCCGAAGCGGTTGATCAAGAGATTTGCGTCAGGAAGCGGCTTGTTCGTGACGCAAACCTCTTGATCACCGCGTGCGGAGTGGGGGTGGGGGTCAGGGGGTGAGGATGGCGGCCAGCTGGGCCACCGCGTGGTCGATCTCCTCTTCGGTCACCACCAGGGGCGGGGCGAGCCGGATCGTGGAGCCGTGGGTGTCCTTGGCGAGCACACCACGCTCGGCGAGGCGCTCGCAGGCCTGACGGCCGGTCATCAGCGCCGGGTCGATGTCGAGCCCGGCCCAGAGGCCCCGGCCCCGTACGGCGACCAGACCCTTGCCGACCAGCTCCTGCAGCCCGGCGTGCAGCCGCTCGCCCAGCTCGGCGGAGCGGCGCTGGAACTCGCCGGTCGCCAGCATCCGGACCACCTCGACGGCGACCGCGCAGGCCAGCGGGTTACCGCCGAAGGTCGAGCCGTGCTGGCCGGGCTTGAGCACGCCGAGCACGTCGGTGTTCGCGACCACGGCGGAGACCGGCACGATGCCGCCGCCGAGCGCCTTGCCGAGCAGGTACATGTCCGGCACGACGCCCTCGTGGTCACAGGCGAACGTCGCCCCGGTGCGACCCAGGCCGGACTGGATCTCGTCGGCGATGAAGAGCACGTTGCGCTCGGTGCAGACCCGGCGGACGCCCGGCAGGTAGCCCTCCGGCGGCACCACGACGCCCTGCTCGCCCTGGATCGGCTCGATCAGCACGGCGACGGTGTTCTCGTCGATGGCGGCCGTCAAGGCGTCCAGGTCGCCGTAGGGGACCACGGTGAACCCGGGCGTGTACGGCCCGAAGTCCTCCCGGGCTTCCTCATCGGTGGAGAAGCTCACGATGGTGGTCGTACGCCCGTGGAAGTTGCCCTCGGCGACCACGATGTTGGCCTGGCCCGCCGGTACGCCCTTGACCTGGTAGCCCCACTTGCGGGCCACCTTGATCCCGGTCTCCACCGCCTCGGCGCCGGTGTTCATCGGCAGCACCAGGTCCTTGCCGCTGAGTTCGGCCAGCTCCCGGCAGAAGGCCGCGAACTGGTCGTGGATGAACGCCCGGCTGGTGAGGGTGAGCCGGTCGAGCTGCGCGTGCGCCGCGGCGACCAGCTGCGGGTGCCGGTGACCGAAGTTCAGCGCCGAGTAGCCGGCCAGGAAGTCGAGGAAACGACGCCCGTCCACATCGGTCAGCCAGGCGCCCTCGGCGGACGAGATCACCACCGGCAGCGGGTGGTAGTTGTGCGCGGTCCAGCGCTCCGCGTCGCGGACCGCGCCCGGCGTCCGCAGCATGTCGTCGACGATCACTTGCTTGCCTTTCCCTGTCGGAGCCGCAACGTGCAGCACTTCGGTCCGCCGCCCGCCTTAAGCAGCTCGGACAGGTCGACACCGATGGTTTCGTAGCCCCGGTCGCGAAGCTTCGCGGCCAGGTCGGTGGCCTGCGCCGGCAGCACCACGTGCCGCCCGTCGCTGACCGCGTTCAGGCCGAGCACCTCGGCGTCGGCCATCGTGGCGTGCACCGCGTCCGGGAAGAGCCGACGCAGTACGGCCTGGCTGCCGGGGGTGAACGCCTCCGGCAGGTACGCCACCGTGCGCTCGTCGAGCACGGTCAGCGCGGTGTCCAGGTGGTAGAAGCGCGGGTCGACCAGCTGCATGGTGATCACCGGGTATCCGAAGACCTCCTGCAACTGGGCGTGTGAGGCGTGCGCGGTGCGGAAGCCGGTGCCGGCGAGCAGCAGCTCACCGGCGAGGAGGATGTCGCCCTCGCCCTCGTTGACGTGCTTCGGGTCGTACATCTCGAAGCCGGCCGCCTCGAACCAGGCCCGGTAGGCCGGGGCCTCGTCGGCACGCTGCGGGTCGCGGAACTGCACCGCCATCGCCTTGTCGTCGATCACGGTGCCGCCGTTCGCGGCGAAGACCATGTCGGGCAGGCCGGGCACCGGAGCGATCTCCTCGACGGTGTGGCCCAGGTCGCGGTAGACCTGCCGCAGCTGCTCCCACTGCCGGATCGCCAGGTCGGCGTCGACGGGCGCGGTCGGGTCCATCCACGGGTTGATCGCGTAGTCCACGGCGAAGTACGTCGGCCGGCACATCAGAAAGCGCTGGCGCGTCGCGTCCATCGTCATTGTCCTGCTCCCAGGGGTCGGGCGCGCCCGGCCACCTCGGCCCACGGGCTGGCGCCGATGTTCAACGTTATTCGGCGCGGGCCGACAGGATCCACCGCAGAGGATTGCGCAGGACGGCTGTTCATTGCGTCTGGGCCAAGGCCGACGGCGATTCATTGCGCGGACCGCTCTACGCGGCCGCTTCCTCCGGAGCCGGGCTCGATCACCTTCGGTCAACGACGCGCCGGGCCCGGCGGGACGGGGTGGCGGCCACATCGACGCCGGTCGCGCTCGGGCCGGCCGCGCGGCGGCGAGCAGCCTCGACGGGAAACACATCAGGGGCGGCGAACCGCCGCCCCTGAAACTGTGTCGCCCGGCTGGTGAACCACCAGACTGGTCGGGCTCGACCGGTGAACCACCGGTCTCCGCTGGCCGGCGCACCGCCGGCGAGCCGGACAGTGCCCGCTAGATCCGATCGACAAACTGTGAGTCGAGCCACTCCCGGAACCGCTGCACCCAGTCGCCGTCGGTGGTCGGCCAGTCGAAGAGCCCCGTCATCGCGAGCACCCCGACGACCACCGCGGTGAGGCCCAGGGCGATGCCGAGCAGCGCGTCGGTCTTGCCCGCGACGTGTCGACGCCGGGTGGCGATCATTCCCAGCACCGAGAGGACCGCGCCGATCGCCCCCAGCCCGATCCCGTAGCCGGCGAGGGTGCCGGTGAGCACGAAGAGCGCCCCGGCCACCCCGACCACCAGGCCGAGGGTGGCGAGCAGGCTGGCGCGGGGCCGGGGACCGGGCGTCACCGTCGGCGCCGGCTCGTCCGGCCGTACGTCCGGGTCGAGCGGGCGGTCCCGCTCGGGGCGTACGGCCCGGTCGCCGTCCCGCTCCTCGTCGGGGCGGGCGGGTACCGGCCCCGGACGCAGCGCGGGGGCGGCCCCGGTCGCGGCCCGCGTGCCGGTGGGCGGCGCGTCGGCGGTGCGCGGGGCACCGACGGGCGCGGCACCGTCGCGGGGCGACGTCCGCTCGGTCACCGCGGTCCGGGTCGCGTCCGGACGGTCCGCGTCCGCCGGGGCGGGGACGGTGGCGACCGAACCGTTGCCGGCACCGTCACGGTTCTCGTCGCGCGCGGGCCGGCGCGACGGGGAAGGAATTCTGGCCACAACACACCTCCTAGGAAATGCGGGGTGGCCGAGGAACCGGCGGCACCCACGCGATACGTCCCCGGAAGTACCCGCCTGGCCGTTTCCCGACACGTCCCGCGCCCACGGCCGTTCCCGCCCGGCCGGCTGTCGCGCACGCCGACCGCCCGAGCAGGCCGTCTGGCAGGCGTGAACGGCGGTGGCTACCCTTGCGCCCGTGCCAGAGGGACACACCATCCACCGCCTGGCGGCCCGGCACGCCGAGCTCTTCGCCGGCCGACCGGTGCACGCCAGCAGCCCGCAGGGCCGGTTCGCCGATGGCGCGGCCCGGCTCACCGGGACCGTGCTCGACTCCACCGAGGCGTACGGCAAGCACCTCCTGCACCACCACGCCGGTGAGCTGACCCTGCACGTGCACCTCGGGCTCTACGGCAAGGTGACCGACGGCGTCGGCGAGCCCCCGGAGCCGGTCGGCCAGGTGCGGCTGCGGCTCACCAACGACCGTCCCCGGCCTCGGCGCGGCGGCGGACCCGAGGACCGGCACTGGCTCGACCTGCGTGGCCCCACCGCCTGCGAGGTGCTCACCCCGCCGGAGGTGGCGGCGTTGCGGGCCCGGCTGGGGCCCGATCCGCTGCGCGCCGACGCCGACCCCGATCGGGCGTACGCCCGGATCTCCCGCAGCGCGACGCCGCTCGCCGCCCTGCTGCTCGACCAGTCGGTGGTGGCCGGCACCGGGTTGATCTTCGTGACCGAGGCGCTGTTCCGGGCCGGCCTGCCGCCGACGCTGCCCGGCCGGGCGTTGGACCGTGCCGGCTGGGACCGGCTCTGGGCCGACCTGGTGACGCTGATGACCCTCGCCGTGCGGCAGGGCCGCATCGACACCGTGCGCGACGAGCACCTGCCGGAGGCGATGGGTCGGGAACCGCGCGTCGACCGGCACGGCGGCGAGGTGTACGTCTACCGCCGTCCCGGCGCGCCCTGCCACGTCTGCGGCACGGCGATCAGCCGCGGCGAACTCGCCGGCCGCAACCTCTACTGGTGCGCCACCTGCCAGAGCCGGTGAGGCTGGTGCCCCAGGGCCGGTAGGGGCTTCTACTTCGGCACGGCGTCGAGCAGCCAGCGGACCACGTCGACCTGGTCGGGGAAGACGGCCCCGTCGCTGATGCTCCACGCCAGCGTCTGCGCGACCGTCCAGCCGCGCGCCCGATCGCGGTCCAGACCCAGCTCGACGGCGAGCCGGTCGAGCCGGTGACGTGCCGCCGCCGGGGAGTGCCCCAGCGCGGCGTCGCGCACCACCGGCGCCACCGCGAACTCACGCTCGCCGACCAGCGGCTTCGGGTCGATGACCAGCCAAGGCTCCCGGGTCGCCCGCAGCACGTTGCCGCCGTGCAGGTCCTGGTTGACCAGCACCTGCTCGCCCTGGGACGGGGCCAGCTCGGCGAGCAGCCCGAGCGCGGTGTCCAGCAGCCGCCGCTCGTACGGCCGGTTCGCCCGCTCCCACTTGCCCGGCAGGCGCTCCGCCCAACCGGCGGCCTCCTCGGCGAGCGAGGTGAACGGGCCGGCGACCGGCACGCAGAGCCGGGGGAGGAGCGCCACCATGACGTCCAGAGCCGCCTCCGCCGGCAGCCCGTTCAGCGGGGTGCCGGGAACGGCCCGCTCGACCAGCAGCGCCCGCCGCCCCGGGTCGTGCCCGAGCAGCCGGACCGCCCCCGCACCCGACCACCTCGCCAGCGCCGCCGCCTCGTGCTCGCTCTCGCTGTCCGGGTACTGGAGCTTGAGCACCGCCGGTGTTCCGTCCGGCAGCTCGGCCGGCAGCGCCAGCGAGGCGAAGGTGTACGGGAACGGCGGGCCGACCCGCAGCGACCAGCGGTCGACGCAGGCCGCCACCCGGTCCGGCAGCTCGGCCAACCACGCCCGGCCGACCGGAGTCCGCCGTACCCAGGTCAGCTGCTCGGGGATGGGCAGGAGGTCGGTCATGCGACCATCCTGGACCGCGCATTCGACACGCGTACAACCGATCCCGGCCGATTCCCGTCTTAAGGACGTGTGCCGAGGTAATCGGCCAGGACCTCGACACACGCCCTCGGGGCGTGCCTCGGAGGCGGACGCCGTTCGGCTCGACCGACGCGTCCGAGACACGCCCGTGGAACCGACGGAGGTAACCGGATGCCGGACGCATCGGATGAGGAATACGTCGCGTACCTGAGTGCGCGGCTGCCGGCGTTGCACCGGCTGGCGTACTCGCTCTGCGGCAATGCCGACCAGGCCGACGACCTGGTGCAGGAGGCGGCGACGCGGCTCTTCGAGCGCTGGTCGCGCGCGTCTAGGGCCGACGACGTCGACGCGTACGTGCGGGCGATCGTGGTGCGGCTCTTCCTCGACGGCCGACGCCGGGGCTGGTGGCGGATCCGGCTCTTCGCGGCCCCGCCCGACGTGCGGCGCAGCGAGGACCGCGGTGTCGAGGAGCGCACGGTGCTGCGCGACGCGCTGGCGCAGGTGCCACCCCGGCAGCGGGCCGTGCTGGTGCTGCGCTTCCTGTACGACCTGCCGGTGGACGAGGTGGCCCGGTCTCTGGGCTGCTCGGCCGGGACGGTGAAGAGCCAGACCTCGCACGGGCTGGCCGCCATGCGCCGGCTGCTCAGCGATCGGCAGCTGGCCGGTAGCAACGGAAAGGAGCGGTGACGATGAGGATCGACGAGGATCAGGTCGCTGACCTGCTGCGGCGGCTTGACGACGAACCGACTCGTCCGCCCCGGGTCGACCTCGGCGGGGCGATCCGGGAGGCGCGGCGACGCCGCCGCAACCGCCGGGCGACGGCGGCCGGGGCCGCCGCGCTGGGCGTGCTGGCGGTGGCCGTCCTACCGGTCGCTCTAAACGGGGTCGATCGGGGGGCACCGGCGCCGGCGACGTCAGCCAGTCCGTCGACGCCGTCCCCGAAACCGCGTCCGAGCGGCCCCTGGCAGGGGGTGTGCACGGCAGCACTCCTGCCTGGATCGGAGGAAGCCGCCGGCAGTGAGGTCACGGCAGGTGACCCCGACGGGCGGTGGCTCGTCGGCCGTCTGACCATGCACGACTTCCGCGACTACCGCCTTTTGATCTGGGAGGGGAACCGGGTCCGGGAAATTGCCATTCCCGGTGAGGAGCAGCAGTTGCGCGACGTCAACCGGGCCGGCCTGGCGGTGGGTGCGACGGGGCGCAGCCTCAAATTGTCGCAGCCATGGGCGGTGCGCGACGGCGAGGCCATCCGACTCAAGGGGGTCAGCTCCGGCTCGGCGGCAGCGGTCAACGACGCCGGCCGGATCGTGGGCTTCCGGAACGCCGAGGACGGGCGTGAGGTGTGGACCCAGCAGCGGCCGGTGATCTGGGACTCGTCCGAAGCCTCGGCTGTCGACCTGCCGCTACCCGGCCCGGGGTGGGCGGGTTCGGCGATCGACATCGATGAGGACGGAACCATCCTGGCCGAGATGGCCGACATGGCTGGCGCGGACGATCCGGGCAGGCCGCGGCGGGCAGTCATCTGGCGTCCGGGCGCCACCCGGCCCGAGGTGCTGCCACTGCCTCAGGTGCCGGGCGGAACCACCATCCAGTTCACGCCCGTGTCGCTGGTCGGTGGCTGGGTGACCGGGATGGCGTACCGGGAGAAGCAGCCGGGCAAGTCCGGAAGGGCCCTGCAGGAGTATCCGGTGCGGATCGATCTGCGGACGGGAAAGGCGGACCTGATGCCCGCCGTCGTCTGGGCCGGGACCGGGAACGCGCGAGGGTGGCAGGCCGGCTCGATGGCTGGCACGGGCAACGGCACCGCCGTGGTCACCGATACCAAGTTGGTCAAGCTGCCCGGGCTGGACGGAACGACCGCCAGTGGGGACGGCTGGGTCAAGAGCCTCAGCGATGACGGCCGGGTGCTCGGCGGGCAGCTCTTCCAGAACGAGAGAGGTCACGCGGTGCGCTGGACCTGCCGGTGAAGACCGGTCCGGGGGCGGTCCCGCTCCGCCCCCGGACCGGAGTTCTCAGCGGAGCCGGCGGATGTCGCCGTACGCCCGGTAGAAGCCACCCCGGCCGGACTCCCGCACCTCGGTGACGAGGTAGCGGGCCCCCGGCTCGCGGATGCCCTTGGGGAACTGCACCGACCAGTCATGGTGGTACCCGTCGGAGAGCACCTGGATGCGCAGCCGGCCGCTGTGCTCGACGCACTGCACCACCACGCCGGACCGGTCGTCGGTGGTCACCTCGACCGAGGTCCAGGCGGCCGGCTCGGGCAGCCGGGTGGGAGCCTTCACGTCGACGACGTCCGGCACGCTGCCCGCCTCGGCGGCCCGGATCGCCGGCTCGCTGGCGTCGATGCAGGCCAGGTGGCCGCTGGTGGTCACCACGTAGAGCCGCTCCTCGTGGTACTGCATGGAGTAGGCCGAGCCGCAGCCGGTGCCGAGCTTCCAGAGCCGGTTACCGGCCTCGTCGAAGCAGTAGATCGAGGACGCGCTGTCACCGGCGAAGACGTAGCGGCCGCCCTCGGCGGTGGCGCAGGAGAAGACCGCGGCGTCGCAGCGGTACGTCCGCTCGGCGCGCCCGTCCTTGCGCAGCCGCACCACCTCGCGGGTGCCGGTGCCGGCGAAGACGGCGTTCCGTTCCTGCCAGCCGAAGAGGACCGAGCCGGTGTCGGTGTGCCACAGCTCCTGCCCGGTCCGCCAGTCGTAGCCGGTGACGCCCCGCGAGTGGCCGTGGTAGAGCGCGTCGGGGTCGCAGCGCACCATCCAGGCGGAGCGGCCGCGGCCCGGTCGGCGCCAGAGGAACTCGTCCTCGTGGTCGACGGCGGCGATGCCACCGTCGCGGTCGGAGACCCCCAGCACGCCGTCGTGGATGTCGAGCCAGTAGATGTCGATGTCGGGGGCGATCGCGTAGGCCACCCGGGGCACCTTGCCGGAGAGGTCGTAGACGTTGCCGTCGTCGCAGCCGGCGTAGATCCACGCGTCGTCGGCGACGATGCACTTCACCCCGTCGGGGAGCCGAACCTGGTTGAGCACCCGGGCGTCGTGGCCGAGCGTGGTGATCACGCCGTGCTCGTTGCCCACCATGCAGCTCTGCCCGTCGACGAAGATGCCGAACGCGGGCGCACCCGAGTTGTAGCGCCAGAGCACCGGCGCGGTGCGTGCGGTGGAGCGGGTGCTGACGATCTGGCGGCGGGAGACCGAGCGCTTCTGTCGTACGCCGGGCACCGCCGGGGCGTACCCCTTGCGGATCTTCTCACCGATCTTCTTCGCCGCGGCCGCCCGGGCGCGGGCGTTGTCCGGAAAGCTTGAGTTCTTCACCTGGCCCTGGTCGCCGATGCGGCCGTAGCGGATGGTCATGGCGGTGTCCTCGACCACCACCTCGTAGAACTTGTGCGCGCCGCCGTCGGACTCGGACAGCTCGAGGTAGGTCGTCTCCTGAGCCATGGGGGGATGCCTCCGGGGAAGGGGTGGGCGACCGGCGGATCGCCGGTGCGACAACGCGAGCACGCTAACCCGCGCCCCCGACAAGATCGGGGGGCCGAAGTGGACCGGGCCGTCGTTACCGGGTGGCGTGGTGCAGCGCGTCGACGGCCTTGCGCGCGGCGATCAGCACCGGATCCCAGACCGGCGCGTACGGCGGCGCGTAGCCGAGGTCGAGCGCCGTCATGTCGTCCACCGTCATGCCGTTCCAGAGCGCCGCGGCCAGCGTGTCGATCCGCTTCGCCGCCTCGGACCAGCCGACGATCTGCGCTCCGAGCAGCCGGCCGCTGGGCTTCTCGGCGATCAGCTTCACCGTCATCGGCCGGGTGCCCGGGTAGTAGCCGGCGCGGCTGGTGGATTCGGCGACCACCGAGACGAACTCGAACCCGACGGCCGCAGCGTCCTTCTCGCGGAGGCCGGTGCGTCCCACCTCCAGGTCGCAGACCTTTGTCACCGCCGTGCCGATGATCCCCGTGAAGGTGGCGTAGCCGCCGCCGATGTTCGTGCCGGCGACCCGGCCCTGCTTGTTCGCGTGCGTGCCGAGCGGCACGTGCACGGGCATTCCGCTGATCCGGTGCAGGCACTCGACACAGTCACCGGCCGCCCAGACCCCGTCCACCCCCGGCACCCGCATCCGCCGGTCCACCCGGATCGCCCCGGACGGCCCCAGGGGCACGCCGGCGGCGGTGGCGAGGTCGGTGTTGGGGCGTACGCCCAGGCCGAGCACCACCACGTCGGCGGGGATCGCCCCCTCCTCGGTGACGACCGCGCTCACCCGGCCGTCCCGCTCCTCGATCCCGGTCACCCCGAGCCCGGTGCGGATCTGGACGCCCAGCTCGCGCATCGCGGCCACGACGACCTCCGCCATGTCCTCGTCCACCGTGGACATCGGCTGTTCGGCCTTCTCGACCAGGGTGACCGCCAGGCCCCGCTGGAGCAGCGCCTCGGCCAGCTCCACCCCGATGTAGCCGCCGCCGACCACCACCGCCCGGCGCGGCTTCGGCTCGCCCTCCAGCCAGTCGCGCAGCGCCGCGCCGTCATCGAGGGTCTGCATCCCGAAGACGCCGTCGATCTCCGCCTCGGCCCAGGCCGGCCGGACCGGCAGCGCGCCGGCGGCGTACATCAGGTCGTCGAAGCGTTCCCGGACCTCGCCGCCGCCGACGAGGTCCCGGGCGATCACCTCGCGTTGCTCCAGATCGATCCCCACCACCTCGTGCCGCATGCGTACGTCGATGTCGAAGCGCCGGCGGAACGTCTCCGGGTCGCGGGCGATCAACTCCTCCGGCCCGTCCACCAGCCCACTGATCCAGTACGGGATACCGCAGCTCGAGTACGAGGTGAAGTGACCCCGCTCGAAGGCGATGATCTCCAGCTCGTCCCGCCCGCAGCGGCGCCGCGCCTGGGACGCCGCCGACATCCCGGCGGCGTTACCACCAATGACGATCAACCGTTGCGCCACGCAGTCATCCTGTCACGGGGTGTTGGTGCCGCGGGTCTGCCTCGCCACGTCCTGCACCACGTCGGCGAGCCGCCCGGTGCGGGCGAAGACCGCTCGCTGCCGCGCCGCGCCGGTGCCGTGCCGGCGCAGCCCGCCCAGCAGGTCGGTCACCTCGGGCCAGTCGCCGTGGCTCTCCAGCGCGGGACGGAGCCGCTCGACGAACCGGTCCAGCAGCTCCCACGCCGGGCGCAGCTCACCGGTGGTCACGTCCACCCCGTCGCCCTCCAGCCCGTCGTGGGCCGCCCGCCAGTGCGCGCCCACCAGCAGGTGGTGGTCGGTGGGGATGGCCGGTCGCCCGGCCCGGACGTCCTCGATCGCGGTCGCCACCATCGCCCGGACGAGCGCCGCGACCAGCACCGCGTCGTCGACCGTGGGGCAGACGTCGCCGATGCGGATCTCCACGGTCGGGTACTTCGCCGACAACCGGGCGTACCAGTAGAGCATCCCCTCGTCGAGCATCACCCCGCTGGCGATCAGCTGGCGGATCAGCCGGCGGTAGTGCTCGTGCGACTCCAGGTACGGGGTGGGCGCCACCGAGGGCCAGCGCTCCCACTCCACCGACCGCCAGCTCGCGTAGCCGGTGTCCTCGCTCCGCGCGAACGGGGAGTTCACCGTCGCCGCGTGCAGCGTGGGCAGCCAGGGCCGGACGTGGTTGAGCACCTGGACGCCGATCTCCGGGTCGGGGATGCCGACGTGCACGTGCATGCCGTTGTTACCGGGGCCGGGCACGAGCAGACGGAACCGCTCGATCATCCGGTCGAACCGGGGCTTGTCGACCACCGGCGGCACCGGGCCGTCCACCGGCCCGGTGCCGATGGCGAGCAGGCGTACGCCGGCCCGCTCGGCCGCGTCGGCCAGGGCGGCGCGGAGCACGCCGAGTGAGTGCCGGATCGAGCGCAGCTCCAGCCCGGGCGGGCTGCCGATCTCGATCTGGCTGGTCTGGAACTCCCGCTCGACCTGCCCGCGCAGCTCCGGTGGCACCTGTTCCAGCACCAGGTCGACGGCGGGCACCGCCGCGCCGGTGTGCGGGTCGACGAGCAGGAACTCCTCCTCGACCCCCACCGTGAGGAGCTCGGTCCCGTCCGCGGTCCGACCGGGTGCCTCCGTCAGCTGGCCCGTCATGCCGATCACCGTCCGTTCCTGCTGGTCGCGGTCTGTCCACGACAGCTCGCCTCCGTGGTTACCCAGGGTGGCGAAGCCGGGAAACGCGTTACGCGCGGTGTGCGGCGTGTCTCCCCGGCGTGTCTGCGGTTCCACCCGAACGGGCGGCCGGATCGGGGCGCGCCGGACGCCGGGTCGCGGGCTTGCGCGCGAGTCCTAGGGTGGCGCCGTGCTCGGGTCGGGGTTCGCGTTGGAGCTGTGGGCGTACGTCTGCGCCCAGGTCGCCGGGCTCGCCGACCAGCCGGCCGGATTGCTCGCCGGGGCCGCGCTCGGTGCGGCGGCGCTGCTGACCGCCCTGCTCGCCACGCGTGCCCTGGTCCAGGACCCCACGCCGCGGGCCGGCTCGCGGGCCACCGGTCTGCGGGCGCGGTCCCGCCGACGGCGGGTGCCCCGCCAGGTCGATCCGAACGCGCCCGGACGACCCCGTCCCCGCGCCCCCGGCGTCCGCCTCTCGGCCGCGTAGCGCAGCCGGTCGGTACGGCCGGCGACGCCTGCGGGATCCGGACCCGGGCGGCGCCTCCCCAGGCTCGGCCCGGGGACCGCCCCCCCGGTGCCCGGTCCCGGGACAAAAGCCCCTCGGCGGGCCGTCCGTCCTGGTTCCCCCGTCCCACGCCCGACCGGTGTTCTCGCCGGGGCCGGGACGGGCCCGGACCGGATCCGCGCCGCGCGGCCGATTCCGTCGTCATCCGTCCCCACCGGGCCTGCCGCCCGGTCGGGACCACCCGGAATCGACCGAGGGACCTCCCATGCTCGCGTTCGCACCTCTGCACACCGCCGTCGGCTTCGCCGGCACCGCGCTGGCGCAGCTCAGCACCCTGCTCGAACCGATCGCCGGTGGCGCGGCCACGGCCGCCGCGATCGTGCTCTTCACCGTGGCCGTCCGGCTGCTGATCTCACCGCTCACCGTCGCGCAGATCCGCGGGGAGCGGCGTCGGGCGGCGCTCGCGCCCCAGGTCCGCGAAGTCCAGCGGAGGTACGCGGACGACCCGGCCCGCCTGCAGGGCGAACTCTTCGCGCTCTACCGGTCGGCCGGCGCCAACCCGGTCGCGGGCTGCCTGCCGATGCTGCTCCAGGCTCCCTTCCTGCTGGTGATGTATCGGCTGTTCAGCACCGCGGAGGGCGGCACCGGGCTGCTCGACGAGCGGTTGGCGGGCGTACCGCTGGGCCACCACCTCGGCGACGGGGTGGCGGGGGCGGCCGGGCCGCTCTTCGCCCTGCTGCTGGCCGCTCTCGTGCTGCTGGCCTGGTTGTCGTCGCGGCGGATGCGTCGCGCGGCCGTCGCGCCGGCTCCGCAGTCGGCGGCCCCTCCGGCGGCCCTGCTCGGTCGGCTGCTGCCGCTGCTGCCGTACACGACGGTGCTGGTGGCGCTGGTGCTGCCGATGGCCGCCGTGCTCTACCTGGTGACGACGACCGCGTGGACCGCGCTTGAGCAGGGGGTGCTGCGCCGGCCGCAGGCAAGCCCGGCGGAGGCCGGAACAGATCGACGTTGACAACTGTCCGAGGAGCCCGTACAACTCGTGAGAGAGCGCTCTCTCGCCCCCGTCCCCGCAGAGAGGCACACCCATGGAAGCTGCCCCGGCGGTACCCGCCGCCCTGCCCGTACGGCACCGAGCACGCCTGTCGCTCGCCCTGCTCGCCGTCGTGACCACCGCACTGGCCGGGGTCACCGTGACCGCGCAAGCGGCCGTGCCACCACCCCCGAGCGGCTGGAGCCTCGTCTGGAGCGACGACTTCACCGGCGCCGCCGGCACGCTGCCCTCCGCCGCCAACTGGATCATCGACACCGGCACCAGCTACCCGGGCGGTCCGCCGAACTGGGGGACCGGCGAGATCCAGACGTACACCAACAGCACCGCCAACGTCAGCCACGACGGCGCGGGCAACCTGCGCATCACGCCGCTGCGCAACGCCTCCGGCGGCTGGACGTCGGCCCGGATCGAGACCGTCCGGAGCAACTTCAAGGCACCCGCGGGTGGGGTGCTCGCCATCGAGGGCCGGATCCAGATGCCGAACGTGACCGGCACGCCCGCCCTCGGCTACTGGCCCGCGTTCTGGGCGCTCGGCGCCCCCTACCGGGGCAACTACCAGAACTGGCCCGGAATCGGCGAGTTCGACGTGATGGAGAACGTGAACGGGCTCAACTCGGTCTGGGGCGTGCTGCACTGCGGCGTCGCGCCCGGCGGCCCCTGCAACGAGTTCAACGGCCTCGGCAACTCGCGGGCCTGCCCCGGCGCCACCTGCCAGTCGACGTTCCACACCTACCGCTTCGAGTGGGACGCCTCGGTCAGCCCGCAGCAGCTGCGCTGGTACGTCGACGGCCAGCAGTACCACACCGTGACGCAGAGCCAGGTCGGTGAGCCGTACTGGTCGCAGATGACCAGCCACGCCGGCTACTTCCTGCTGCTCAACGTGGCGATGGGCGGTGGCTTCCCGAACGGGGTCGCCGGCTTCACCACCCCGACCGCGCAGACCGTCCCGGGCCACCCCATGCTGGTCGACTACGTGGCGGTCTACAGCCGCGGCACCCCGCCGACCGACCCGCCGCCGACCGATCCGCCGCCCGGCGGGGCACGCGACGCGTACGCCACGATCCAGGCGGAGTCCTTCAATGCCCAGAACGGGGTGCTCGTCGAGGCGTGCAGCGAGGGCGGCCAGAACATCGCGGCGCTGCGCAACGGTGACTGGGTCCGGTTCGACAACGTCGACTTCGGCTCCACCTCGCCCCGCGACTTCGTGGCCCGGGTCGCCTCCGGCGCCGGTGGCGGGGTCAGCGGGCTCGTCGAGGTGCGTCTGGACAGCCCCACCAGCGCGCCGATCGGAAGCTTCGCCATCGCCAACACCGGCGGTTGGCAGAGCTGGCGTTCGGTGCCGGGCAACGTCGGCGCGGCCACCGGCCGGCACTCGGTCTACCTGACCTTCACCAGCGGCCAGCCGAACGACTTCGTCAACGTCAACTGGTTCACCTTCCGCCGCTGACCCGGTCGGAGGGGCCTCGCGCGACGCCGGGGCCCCTCCGGCCGGTACGCCTCAGCGGCCGGCGGGCACCTTCGGGCGATCACCACGCCCGTTGCGCCGACGGACCTTCTTCACCACCCACATCGTGATCATGGCGGCGAAGAGCGCGAGGATGCCGTAGTCGAACCAGGTGCTGTACTGCTCGACCTGCTGCCAGCGGGAGCCGAGCGCGTACCCGCCCCCCACGAAGAGCGCGTTCCAGATTCCGCTGCCGAGGGTGGTCAGCACGACGAACTGCACCAGCGGCATCCGGTTCGTTCCGGCGGGGATCGAGACGAGGCTGCGCACCACCGGAATCATCCGGCCGAAGAAGACCGCCCACCTGCCGTAGCGCTCGAACCAGCGGTCGGCGCGCTCCAGATCGTCCAGGTCCACCAGGGGCAGCCGGTCCAGCCACCGCTTCAGCCGGTCCTCGCCGACGCCGGCACCCACCCAGTAGAGGATCAGCGCGCCCAGCAGGGAGCCGGCGGTGGCGGCGAGCGCCACCACGACCACGTTGAACCGTCCCTCGCCGGCCAGGAAACCGGCCAGCGCCAGGACGATCTCGCTGGGGATCGGCGGGACGACGCTCTCCAGGGCCACGAGCAGCGCGACGCCGATCACGCCGGCCGCGTCGATCACGCCGGCCACCCAGCCGGTCAGCCCGCCGAGTTGAGTCGGGTCGACGTCCTGGGCGCTCGCCATGGCCGATCCTTTCCGCTACGGGAGGGGATCGGACTCCTGTACCCCGCGACGCGGGCGCCACACCTAGGGTCTGTTTCATAAGACCGTGCCCGGCTGCGCCGGCCCCAGGCGACGACCGGCCGCGTTGGAGGTTCGTCCGGATACAACACCGGTATCCGGACGAACCTCCGCCTTGCCGGACCGCCGCCTGGGACTCGGCTCGCTCGGGCGAGCCTCATGAAACAGACCCTAGCGCCCGCCGGACGTCACTCCTGCGGGTGCAGTGCCGCGTCGGCCGGCCCCCGGTGCCAACCGGTGAACCGGACCGTCAGGCCGCCCCGCGTCGGCGAGCAGCAGAACGGTCCGGCGCTCACCTCGACGTCCGGCGCCAGCGGGGCGAGACGGACCAGCCGCCACGGCTCCCCGGCCACCCGGGCCCGTACGGTGAGCGCGTCACCCGCCCGGCTGGCCCGCACCGTCACCTCCCGCCCGGCCCACTCGGGCACCGGGGCGACCGACCAGTCCGACAGCTCCCGGGTCACCACCGCGCCGACCTGCGGCTGACCGTCGCTGACCTCCACCCCGGCCTTGATCCAGTTCCGTTCGTCGACCCGGACCAGCACGCCGGCCTGGTCGAACTGCTCGGTCCACTCCAGCCGGAAGGTGACCTCCACGGCCGTGTCGGCGGGCAACGGAGCGAGCAGCGCGGGCGCGTCGTCGTGCACGAAGCCGTAGCTGGTGTGCCGCCAGAGGTCGCTGCCGGCGGCGGGCTCCACCACGAGATCTCCCTCGGCGGTCCGCTCCGCGCGGACCGGCTGGTGCAGCCATTCACCGGTGGACCAGTCGACCGGCTCGGTCTGGGGTGCGTCGGGCATGACCGGCACGCTACCGGTGGGAAGGCGAACCGGTTTGCCCGGGCGACGGATCGGAGAAGTTGAACGGGCATGGGCGACAGGTGGTACTCCGAGGCGGTCGTCTACTGCCTCGACATCGACACGTACGCGGACTCCGACGGCGACGGCGTCGGTGACATCCCGGGGCTCATCGGCCGGCTCGACTACCTCGCCCGGCTCGGCGTGACCTGCCTCTGGCTGCACCCGATCCATCCGTCGCCGAACCGGGACGACGGCTACGACGTCACCGACTTCTACACCGTGGACCCGCGCTTCGGCACCCTCGGCGACTTCGCCGAGCTGCTGCACCAGGCCCGCAACCGCGGCATTCGCGTGATCATCGACCTGGTGGTGAACCACACCTCCGACGAGCACCCGTGGTTCCAGTCCGCCCGCTCCTCGCCGGACTCGCCGTACCGGGACTGGTACGTCTGGTCCGAGCAGGAGCCGCCGGACCGCAAGCAGGGCATGGTCTTCCCCGGCGAGCAGAAGGAGACGTGGAGCTACGACCGGACGGCGAAGGCCTGGTACTACCACCGGTTCTACCGGTTCCAGCCCGACCTGGACATGGCCAACCCGGCGGTACGCGCCGAGGTCAAGAAGATCATGTCGTTCTGGCTCCAGCTCGGCGTCTCCGGCTTCCGGATGGACGCGGTGCCGTTCATCATCGAGCTGACCGAGCCGGGCAACCCGAACTCGCCGAAGGACCTGGACTTCCTCACCGAGCTGCGCGAGCACGTCCAGTGGCGTCGGGGCGACGCGATCCTGCTGGCCGAGGCGAACGTGGAACCGGACCAGCTGCCGGTCTACTTCGGTGACCGCGGTGGCTCGGCGAACCGCGTGCACATGCTCTTCGACTTCATGCTCAACGGCCGTCTGATGCTCGCGCTGGCCCGGGAGGACCCGGAGCCGGTGATCGAGGCGCTGCGCGACACCCCCATGTTGCCGACGGGCGGGCAGTGGGCCACCTTCCTGCGCAACCACGACGAGATCGACCTGTCCCGGCTCACCGCCGAGCAACGCAACCAGGTCTACGCCCGGTTCGGGCCGGACGAGCAGATGCGCCTCTACAACCGGGGCATCCGTCGGCGGCTCGCCCCGATGCTCGGCAACGACCGGCGGTGGATCGAGCTGGCGTACGCGTTGCAGTTCTCGCTGCGGGGCACACCGGTGCTGCGCTACGGCGAGGAGATCGGCATGGGGGAGGACCTCTCCCTCCCGGGGCGGCACGCGATCCGTACCCCGATGCAGTGGTCCTTCAAGGAGAACGCCGGCTTCTCCACCGCCGAGCCGGGCAAGCTGGTCCGCCCGGTGATCGACAAGGGGGAGTACGGCTACGAGAAGGTCAACGTCACCGCCCAGCGGCGTGACCCGAGGTCGCTGCTCGCCTGGTTCGAGCGGATGATCCGTACCCTGCGCGAGGCGCCGGAGATCGGCTCCGGCTCGACCACCCACATCGACGTGCCGATGCCCTCCGGGGTTCTCGCGCACCGCGCCGACGGGCCCACCGGGACCATGGTCTTCCTGCACAACCTGGGCACCGACGACGTCGAGGTGGACCTCAGCCTGCTCCAGGCGGAGGCGGACCAGCCGATCGATGTCCTCACTGACCGTGGCTACGGCGAGGTGGGCAAGCTGGAACGCCTCCAGCTCGCCGGGCGCGGCTACCGCTGGATCCGGCTGCGGCGGGGCCGCTGAGGCCACAGGCAGACGGCCGCGCCCACCCCGGCCGTCGCCGAGGAGCAACGGAAAAGGGGGCCACGGCGTCCGCCGTGGCCCCCTGCTCCGCGCTCGGATCGTCAGCGCACGCCGAAGGCCCGGATCACCGTCTGGTCGACCGAGTTGCCCGAACCGTCGGTGGCACGGGCGCGCAGCGAGACGTACGACGCGCCCTTCGGCGCGTTCAGCGCCGCCGTCCAGGAGCCGTCCTTCGACCGGCGCACCGACTGCGTCCGCCAGTGCGCGCCGTCGTCGTAGGAGACCTCCAACCGGACCGCCCGCACGTCGCCGCAGCCGGTGACGCCGGGCAGGTGCGCGGCGGAGACGGCCAGCGTGCTGTTGCGCTTCGCGGTGCCGGCGGCGTCGGTGTCGACCACGTAGTCGAGCTGGAGCAGCGGCAGCACGCTCGACTCCACCCCGGCGGCCGGCGCCTTCGACCGGAACGTCCACTCCGACTCGGTACGCGTCGAGTACGCGCCGGCGGTCGGGTCCTGGGCGGTCCGCACCACCAGCCGGTACGGCAGGTCACCCGCGCCCGGCGCGGTGCCGCTGATCCAGGTGCTGGTGCCCTCGGCGAGCAGCTCGTCACCCTGGTAGAGCTGGTTGGTCTGGGTGGCGCCGTTCATCGCCATGCCGACGTGGTCGGCCCCGCCCCAACCAGGCACGTCCAGGTTGAGGGTGTCACCGGCGCGGGTGGGCAGCTTGAAGTTGTCGTTCAGGTGCGGTCGTTCGATCGGCTCGAAGAACTGCTCCGTCCCGCTGCTGCCCGCCCGGTAGCCGGTCCGCTCGTCGATCTGGTAGGTGCCGCCCTCGACGTACGCCTCCTGGCCCCACTCGTTGAGCTGGCCGGTGGAGACCCAGTCGGTGCGTACCGGGGCGAGCGGCCGGTTGCTGGTCTGGCCGATGCCCCAGTCCGAGTACGACGGCCAGTCGAAGCGGAACTCGCCGCCCCGGGTCTGACCGGGCGGGAAGGCGAAGCCCACGTCGATCCGGGCCAGCGTCTTCTTCGTCTCGGTCCGGCTGAGTTCCCGCGGGATCCGGTTGTGGTACGCCTGCATGAGGTCGTACACGTAGTCGGCGACGGGCTGCGAGGTCACCTGGACCGTCGTCGACCCGCGCTGGATCTGCTTGATCAACGCCTCGCCCTCGTCGAGGCTGACCAGCGCCACCTCGATCGGGGTGGGGGTGAAGAAGTCGATCGAGTAGTCGCGCACGTCGCGCCAGGGCTGGTCGCTCACGACCAGCAGCAGCTTCGCCCCGGCGGCGGTCGCCGCGGCGGCCTGATCGGCGTCGAAGACGTCCTGGTTGCGGCGGACCACCACGACCTTGCCCCGGGCGTCCAGGCCGGCGTAGTCGCTCGCGGCGCCGTTGCCCGCGTAGACGGTGGGCAGCGTCCAACGCCCCTTCGGAAGCTGGGTGGTGCCCTGCTGCCGGACCACGTCGTCGAAGTCGACGGTCCTCGTGCCGACGCTCAGCACCGGCTGCTCCTTGCGCCACCGGGCGCCCAGGTAGAAGTCGCCGTGCCGCACGTCGCGGCTCGTCGGCTGGGCCCAGAAGCTGTCGAAGAAGACACCGCCCTCGACGAACGAGCGCCACCGGCCCTCACCCTGCGACCGGTAGTAGTCCAGTCGGGTGTACGTGTCGGCGGTCTGCTGTGGCACCCGCGAGTCGATCCGGCGCGCCGCGCTCGCGTCCAACCGGACCACGGTGTCCTTGCGCAGGTCGATGTCGGGGTCGCCGACCAGGGCCACGCCGAGCGAGTTCGGCCCGTGCACGCCGGTGACGTTCAGGAAGCTCATCGCCGAGTAGACGCCCTCGGGCAGGTAGAGCTGCGCGACACCGTTCTCGTCGGTGTTGAGGAAGTCCGGGCCGTACGCGCCGGGCTGGCCCAGCTCGATGAGGCCGGCGGCCGGCTTACCGGCCCGGTCGGTCAGCTGCATCCGCAGCCAGTGGTACGGCGTATAGGTGCCGACGCTGATCGCGGTGCGGGCCGAGGCGGCCCGGTCCGCTCCGGTGGCGACGATCTGCCCGGTGTATCGGCTGCCCGCGTTCGCCCGGGTGGTGTCCGTGGTGAGGGTGACCGTGGCGGTGCCGTGCGCGGGCACGGTCACCCGCGCGCTGGAGAGGCGGAACAGGCCGGCCGGTGCGTTCGGGGCGTCGACCGTCAGCTCCAGCGGGATCGG
The DNA here is from genome assembly GCF_003626635.1 of Micromonospora musae. Taxonomy (GTDB): domain Bacteria; phylum Actinomycetota; class Actinomycetes; order Mycobacteriales; family Micromonosporaceae; genus Micromonospora; species Micromonospora musae. Next base: position 331,110 of record NZ_RAZT01000005.1, read on the forward strand.
CTGGCCGGTGGTGTTCGTGTACGTCACCGGCGGCGTGCTGCCACCCACCTTCGCCGTCTCGTCCCCCATGACGGTGTGCACGGTGCCGGTGGCGAAGACCGGGGCCCGCACCGCCGCGGCCACGTCGACCCGGCCGGTGCCGCCCTGGTACGCGTCGTACTGCGGCGTGCGCCGGGTGGTGCTGACCAGCGCGTCCTTGATCTGCTGGCCGGTCCAGTCCGGGTGCTCGGCGGCGAGCAGGGCGGCGGCGCCGGCCACGTGCGGCGCGGCCATCGACGTGCCGTCCATGCTCTGGTACGCGCCCTCACCGGGCGTGTACTGCGACCGGGCGGCGAGCACGCCGACGCCCGGTGCGGTCAGCTCCGGCTTGACGGCCTCGTCGCTGATCCGCGGCCCCTGGCTCGAGAAGGAGGCGAGCTGGTCGTCGGCGTCGACCGCGCCGACGGTCAGCGCCGCGTCGGCCGCGCCGGGGGCGGTGACGCTGCCCGGCGCGCCGATGTTGCCGGCGGAGATGACGAAGAGCGCACCGGTCTCGGCGCTGAGCGAGTTGACCGACTGGCTGAGCAGGTCGGTGCCGTCGCTTGGCTGGTTCGACCCGAGGCTCATGTTGATGACCTTCGCGTCGGCGTCCCGCGCCGCCCACTCCATGCCGGCGAGGATCCAGGAGTCCTGCCCGGAGCCGGCGTCGCTGAGCACCTTGCCGACGAGGAGCCGGGCGTCGGGGGCGACGCCCCTCTCCCGGCCGCCGGACGCGGCGCCGGTGCCGGCGATGGTCGAGGCGACGTGGGTGCCGTGCCCGTACCGGTCGATCAACTCCTCGCCGGGCACGAAGACGGCGGACTCGGCCACCCGGTCGACCAGGTCCGGGTGCGTGGCGTCGATGCCGGTGTCCAGCACGGCGACGCGGACACCCTGCCCGGTGTCGCCGCCGGCCCACACCTCGGGAGCGCCGATCTGCGCGGTGGTGTCGGCGAGGTCGGCGCGGACCCGCCCGTCCAGCCAGATCTTCGCGATCCCGCCGCCGAAGCGTCCCGCGCCGCTGTTCCCGGTGGCCGACCTCGCGGCGGGGGTGGCGGTGATCGCGGCCCAGAACTCGTCGGCCCGGTCGCGGGCCTCGTTCATCGCGCTGCCGGAGATGCTGCTCAACGTGCGGGTGCGGGTCGCGCCGGCGGGTGCGGTGGCGCGGAGCCCGGCGCCCGCCCCGGCGTACGACACGATCAGCGGCAGGTGGTCGGAGTGCGCGTCGTCGTACTCGTCGGCGATCAGCCGGGTCACGTTGAACAGTCGCTTGTCGAGGGTGTCCGCGGCCACGTAGGGCAGCACCGTCTGCGGGTAGACGTAGAGCTCGTCGCCGGCCTCGACCACCCGTACCGGCGTGGGAGCGCCGTCGGGCCGTCGGACGTCCACTGTGCCGCCGTTCGGGGTGCTGCGGGTGGTGACCACGTCACCGGTGATCAGCGTGACCGAGTGGGTGCCGGGTGGGGTGGGCAGATCCGTCGGGGGAGCGGGGGTGGGGCCGGCCGGAGAGCCCGGGGCGGCCAGGGCGGGTGACCCGTTGGTCGCCGCGAGGGCCGTGGCGACCACGGCGGCGAGCCAGGCCCCACGGGTACGCGAGAGCTTCACGTGATGTCGTCCTTGTCTCGTCTTCTGCACCGGTCGCTACAGGGGTGGTAGCGACCTCTCCGGATGCGTGTCCCGGTTCGGGGATCGGGGCGCGCAGGTGTCGGAGGGCGGAACGAGACGCTACGCCGCAATGATCATTTCGTATAGGGCAACGATCGCGCCCGGCGGCGGCTGGCGGCTAAGCTCCTTCGATCGACCCTGAGTTACCGGGAGGTAGTCATGTCGGAGGAGCCCCGCGTCGCCATCGTCACCGGAGCCGCGCGCGGTATCGGCGCGGCCACTGCACGCCGGCTCGCCGCGGACGGCCTGGCGGTCGCCGTGGTCGACATCGAGGAGTCGGCGACGAAGGAGACGGTCGACGGGATCGTGGCCGCCGGGGGCCGCGCGCTCGGCGTGGGCGCGGACGTCGCCGACCGCGGCCAGGTGGAGGCCGCCGTGGAGCGGGTCGTCGCCGAGTTGGGTACGCCGACCGTGCTGGTCAACAACGCCGGGGTGCTCCGGGACAACCTGCTCTTCAAGATGACCGACGCCGACTGGGACACGGTGATGGGTGTGCACCTGCGCGGTGCCTTCCTCTTCAGCCAGGCCACCCAGCGGCACATGGTGGAGCGGAGGTGGGGCCGGATCGTCAACCTCTCCAGCACCTCGGCGCTCGGCAACCGCGGCCAGGCCAACTACGCGGCGGCGAAGGCGGGCCTGCAGGGCTTCACCAAGACCCTCGCCATCGAGCTCGGCCCCTTCGGTGTCACCGTCAACGCGGTCGCGCCCGGCTTCATCGTCACCGACATGACGGCGGCGACCGCCGCCCGGATGAAGGTGGACTTCGCGGAGCTGCAGAAGCACGCGGTCGCGGAGATCCCGGTACGCCGCGTGGGTCGACCGGAGGACGTGGCCCACACCATCTCGTTCCTGGTGGGCGAGGGCGCGTCCTTCGTCTCCGGCCAGGTCATCTACGTCGCCGGCGGCCCCCGCGCCTGACCCCCAGCCCGCCCCGCCCATCCCGCCCCGCCCCGCGCGAATGGCCACTCTTTCACCGAAGGAGTGGCCATTCCGCTCACCACAGCAACTCTTTCGGTGAAAGAGGCGCTTCGTGGCCTGACCTGGCCCGGCGAGCCAGGGGCGGGTCAGGGGCGGGTCAGCGGGGGGTGGCGCGGGTACGCCAGAGCCAGAAGAGGCCGAGCAGGGGGAGGAGCAGCGGGATGTAGCCGTAGCCGCTGCCGAACTGCGACCAGACCGTCTCGTCCGGGAAGAGCGCCTTGTCGGCCAGGCTGAGGATGCCGACCACCACCACGCCGACCAGCTCCACGGAGCAGCAGATCAGGGCCAACCGGCGCCCGGCGTGACCGGCCCGGGCCAGCCCGATCGCCGCCACGATGTAGATCAGCGCGGCCACCGCGGAGAGCGCGTACGCCACCGGCGCCTCGCCGAACTTCGTGACGATCTGGAGCAGCGCCCGCGAGGTCGCCGCGATCGCGAAGAGGATGTAGACGGCGATCAGCAACCGGCCGGGACCCCGGTTCGTGCTGCGCCGGGGCGTCGCTGTCTCAACCACCGAGCACCTCCCAGGTCTGCTGGAGCCGGACCACCACGACCGGCGTGACCAGGCAGACCGCGCCGACGATCGCCGAGCCCCACCGGGTCGGCTCCATCCGGGCCAGCACCGCGGCGAGCGGCGGCAGGCAGACCAGCGTCACCAGGTAGCCGAAGAAGGCGCCCGGCTCGCCCGGCTGGTCACCCCCGCCGACGGCGACCAGGGCGAGCACGGCCAGCCCGAGCAGCGCCAGCTCCAGCATGCCCAGTCCGATCAGCTGCCAGCGGTCCGGCGGCCGGTTGCGCGCGGCGGAGACCAGGCTCCAGACCGCGATCAGGAGCGACAGCACGATCGACGCGGTGGCGAGGAGGCCGTCCACCGGCGATCCCGTCGCGGCGGCGGCGACGGTCATCGGGACCACCCGGTCCTTGGCTCGGTCACCGGCACAGCCTACTAATTGTCGTAGTAGCGGCTGCTCGCCCCCGCCCCGACCTGGCCCCGCGCCCGCGCGGCCCGGATCGGGCGACTAGCGTGGATCACGTCCGTGGCACTGCCGCGGGGACGACTAAGGCGGGGGTTCACGTGCTGCGGTTCGGTTTGTTCGGCACCGGTCACTGGGCGGCGGAGACGCACGGGGCGGCGCTCGACGCGCACCCGCGCGCCGAGTTGGCCGGGGTGTGGGGGCGGAACCCGGAGCGGGCCGCGGCGCTGGCCGACCGGTACGGCGTACCGGCCTTCGCCGACGTCGACGCGTTGATCGAGGCGTGCGACGTGGCGGCGGTCGCCCTGCCGCCGGACATCCAGGCGGACATCGCGGCCCGGGCGGCCGCCGCCGGACGGCACCTGCTGCTCGACAAGCCGATCTCGCTGAGCCTCGCCGACGCCGACCGGGTGGTCGGGGCCGCGCAGTCCGCCGGGGTCGCCTCGGTGGTCTTCTTCACCCAGCGGTACCAGCCGAATGTGACCGCCTTCCTCGCCGCCACCGCCGCGGCCGGCGGCTGGCAGCACGCGAAGGCGATCATGTTCTCCTCGATCTACCAGCCGGGCAGCCCGTACAGCGGGTCGCAGTGGCGGCGTGACCACGGCGCGCTCTGGGACGTCGGCCCGCACGCCCTCTCGATCATCCTGCCCGTGCTGGGCCGGGTGGAGAAGGTGGCCGCGACGGACGGGCCGAGCGGCCTGGTGCACCTGCTGCTCACCCACGACGGCGGTGCCACCAGCAGCGTCTCGCTGACGCTCGACGCCCCAGCCGAGGCGATGACCCGCGAGTTCACCTTCTACGGCGAGAACGGCATCGAGACCGTGCCGAACGGGCAGTACGAGCCGCCGGTCGCCTTCGGGGTGGCGATCGACCAGCTGCTCGAGGAGATCGAGGCGGGCACCCGGGACCACCGCTGCGACGTGCGCTTCGGCCGCGAGGTGGTGGCCGTGCTGGCCGCCGCCGAGACGGCCCGGGCCGAGTCCCGCACCGTCGTCGTTCCCGCCTGAGCGCAGGCCTTTCGCCCCGGCGCGTACGGAAGCCGCGTCCGGGCGAGTTCGAGTGGGTCCGGTCGCGTGGTCAACTCGAGGTCAGGAAGTCGGGGCATCCGCGCCCTCGGGATGCCCCGACCTCATTGAAGTCGAGTCGATCATCCGCGGGCAGTAGCCGTCGCTCGTCGGCCGGTAATCCGGTGGTGGGGCGGCCGAGCGCGGGATAGCGTGCGGCCATGTTCACGCACGCCCTGATCGAGGTGGCCGGCACGCCGGCCGCCCGGGGCCCCCTGTTGGCGTCCCGCCCGCGTGTCCGGCGTCCGGCCCTGGTGGGCCGGGACGCGACCCGCGACTGACCGCCGGGCGCTTCCCCGCGCCGTATCCAGGGCCGTCCGAGTCCCATCCACTCGGACAGGCCCCCACTCCGGGCTGCCTGTCCCCGCGTCGCCGCACCGGCGACAGACAGGACGACGACACGTGGCGCCCCGCCGTACCCGCTCGACCGAACGCGACCGGAACCGTCGCGTACTCTCGCAGAACTTCCTCGCCGACCCGGCCGCGATCGCCCGGGTCCTCCGGTCGGCGGATCCCGACCCGACCGGCCTCGTGCTGGAGGTCGGCGCCGGCCGAGGCCAGCTGACCCGCCCGCTCGCGGCCCGCTGCGGGCAGCTCGTGGCGTACGAGGTCGATCCCACGGCAGCAGCCGAACTGGCCGCCCTCTGCGCCGAACTGCCGCACGTCCGGCACCGGCAGGCCGACTTCCTCACCGCCGAGCCGCCCGGCGAACCGTTCGCCGTGGTCGGCAACATCCCCTGGTCACTGACCTCGGCGGTGGTCCGGTGGTGCCTGGCCGCGCCACGGCTGCGCACCGCGACGCTGCTCACCCAGCTGGAGTACGCCCGCCGGCGCACCGGCGACTACGGGCGGTGGTCCCGACTCACGGTGCTGAGCTGGCCGGAGTTCTCCTGGCGGCTCGCCGGACGATTGCCGCGTACGGCGTTCCGCCCGGTGCCCACCGTGGACGCGGGCATCCTGCGGATCGAGCGGCGGCCGCAGTCGCTGGTCGCACCGGCCGCGCTGCCCGCGTACCACCGGATGGTGGAGCTGGGCTTCGGCGGCGCCGGCGGCTCGCTCGCGGCCTCGCTGCGCCGGCGGTACCCGCCAGGTCGGGTGTCGGCGGCCCTGCGAGCCACCCGACTGGACCCGGCCACCCCGGTCGGGTACGTCTGGCCGGAGCAGTGGCTGGTGCTGTTCCGGCTGCTGCACGCTCGCTGAGCCGCTCACTCCGGTGGTCGGGCCCTCCGGCCCGGCCACCGGCGCCCCGCGCGAGGTGACGGCTGCGGCGGGCGGTCAGGCCAGCGTGCCGAGCGCCTCGTGCAGCTCGGCGGGAGCGTCGAACTGCTCGGCCGGCAGGGCCCGCAACATCTGCAACATCTCCGTGCTGGCCCCGTTCTCCTGCCCCCAGCGGACCAGGTCCTCGCGGGAGACCGGGTAGTCGAGCCCGGCCAGGAACTCCTGCCACTGCACCCCGGTGACGGTCATGCCCGGCGGCTACCCGCTCAGCGGGCCGGCACACCGGCCGCCGCCCGCGACGCCTCTCCCGCCCCGGTTTGCCCGCCGACCCGCCGGGTAGCCGCTCGCATGCTGGTTCAGCGGCTCGGCGCGCCGAGCGACTTCGACCCCCTGTTGGAGCGCGTCCGGGACGCCCGGGTGGTGATGATCGGCGAAGCCACCCACGGGACCTACGACTTCTACCAACTCCGGGAACAGCTCACCCGGAGACTCATCGCCGAGTGCGGATTCTCGTTCGTCGCCGTCGAGGGGGACTGGCCGGACTGCGACCGGGTGCACCGTTCGGTCACCGCTGCGCCCGGTGGGATGGTCGAGCCACTGGCCGCGCTCGAACGCTTCGAGCGCTGGCCCACCTGGATGTGGGCGAACGCCGAGGTGGCGCGCTTCGCCGGCTGGCTGCGGGCGTGGAACGCGCGACGGCCGGAGGGGGAGCGGGCCGGCTTCCACGGGCTGGACGTCTACAGCCTCTGGGAGTCGATGCAGGCGATCTTCGACTACCTGGGCGAGGAGAACCCGGCCGGGCTGGAGGCCGCGCAGGACGCGTACCGCTGTTTCGAGCCGTACGGCCGGCGCCCCGAGGAGTACGGCCTCGCGAGCCGCTTCGTCTCCGCGCGGTGCGAGGAGGAGGTGGTCCGGCTGCTGGCCCGCACCCGGGAGCAGGCGCTCGCCGACGGTGCGGAGAGCTTCTCGGCCTGGCAGAACGCCGAGGTGGTGGCGGGCGCGGAGCGGTACTACCGGGCGATGGTCGGCGGTGGACCGGAGTCCTGGAACATCCGTGACATCCACATGCAGGACACCCTGGACCGACTGCTCGACCGGTACGGCCCGGACGCGCGGGGGGTGGTGTGGGCACACAACACCCACGTGGGCGACGCCCGGGCCACCGACATGTCGGCGGAGGGAATGGTCAACATCGGGCAGCTGGCCCGGGAGCGGCACGGAGCCGACGCGGTGGCGCTGATCGGCTTCGGCTGTTACGAGGGCAGCGTGATCGCCGCGCCGCGCTGGGGTTCACCGGCCGAGTCGATGGTGGTGCCGCCGGCACGGCCCGGCTCGATCGAGCGGCGGCTGCACGAGCTGATGCCGGACCGGGCGGTGCTCGTCTTCGGCGGTGACGACCAGCCCGGGTGGGTCACCGACACGATCGACCACCGGGCGATCGGGGTGGTCTACGACCCGACGTTCGAGTCCTGGGGCAACTACGTGCCGACCCGTCTCGGTGAGCGGTACGACGCCTTCATCTGGTGCGACGACAGCACGGCGCTGCATCCGCTGCCCGCGATCAGCACCACCGGCGAGATGGAGACCTACCCGGCCGGGGTGTGACCCGGCCGCGCCGGCGGGGCCTCTCGCAGTCACCGAGGGGCCCCGCCGCTCGCTCAGACTCCGGCGGGCTCGCGGTCGGCCAGGTGGGCGCGGAGACCCTCGCCCTCGATGTCGACGTTCGGCAGGGCCCGGCCGAGCCACCTCGGCAGCCACCAGGCGTGCCGGCCGAGCAGGGACATCACCGCCGGCACGATGGTCATCCGGACCACGAAGGCGTCGATGGCCACGCCGACGGCGAGCGCGAAGCCGATCGACTTGATCACCGGGTCGTGGAGGAAGAAGACGAAGCCGCCGAAGACCGAGATCATGATCAGCGCGGCCGCGGTGACCACCCGGGCGCCGTGGCCCATGCCGTTGATCGTCGCCTGCTGCGCGGTGTCGCCGTGCACGAAGTCCTCCCGCATCCGGGAGACGAGGAAGACCTCGTAGTCCATGGCCAGGCCGAACAGGATGCCGATCAGCAGGATCGGCAGGAAGCTGATCAGCGGGCCCGGGGTGTCGAGGCCGACCAGGTCGGCGAGGTGACCCTGCTGGAAGACCCCGACGGTGATGCCGAAGGTCGCCGCGACGGTGAGCAGGAAGCCCAGCGCCGCCTTGACCGGCACCAGCAGCGAGCGGAAGACCAGCATCAGCAGCAGGACGGAGAGGCCCACCACCAGCACCAGGTAGATCGGGAGGGCGTCCGCGAGCTTCTCCGAGACGTCGATGCCGATCGCGGTGGCCCCGGTCAGCAGCACGTCCACGTCCTTGATCCCGCCGACCGCGTGCCGGATGTCGTGCACCAGCGTCTCCGTGGCGGCGTCCGTCGGCCCGGTCTTCGGCACCACGCCGAGCAGGGCCGTCCGGCCGTCCGGGCTGAGCTGCGGCGGCGCCACCGCGAGTACGTCGTCGGTGCGCTGGACCAGGGCGGTGACCTGGGGTACGGCCGCCGCCGTGGCCTCCGGGGTCTCCCCGGCCACCACCACGGCCAGCCGGCCGGTGAAGCCCGGACCGAAGCCCTCGGTGATCAGGTCGTTCGACACCCGGGCCGGCGAGCCGACCGCGGCCGTGCCGGCGTCAGGCAGGGCGAGCCGCATCTCCGAGGTGGGGACCGCGAGCAGCCCCAGGCCGAGCAGCCCGACCAGGATCACCGGTACGCGCAGCCGGGTGACCAGCCGAGCCCAGCGGAACCCGAAGCCGGACCGGTTCTCGGCGGCGGGCTCGTGGCGGGTCGAGAGCTCCTCGACCGGCGTGCCCGGCCCGGCCCGGCGCATCACCCGGGCGACGCTGTCGCCGTCGAGGGCCGGCACGCCGTCGACCGGCGCGGTCCCGCGCAGCCGGCGGGGGAGCACCTTGCGGCCGGCGAAGCCGAGCAGCGCCGGCTGGAGGGTGATCGCGACTAGCACCGCCACGGTGACCGTGCCCGCCGCAGCGAGACCCATCACGGTCAGGAACGGGATGTCGACCACCGCCAGCCCGGCCAGCGCGATCACCACGGTCGCCCCGGCGAAGACGACCGCCGAGCCCGCCGTGCCGACCGCTCGGCCCACGGCCTCATCCGGTGGCAGCCCGTCGAGCAGGTTCTGCCGGTGGCGGGAGGTGATGAAGAGCGAGTAGTCGATGCCGACCGCGAGGCCGAGCATCAGCGCGAGGATCGGCGCGGTGCCGGTCAGCTCGACGGTGCTGCTGAGCGCGAAGAGGCCGGCCATGCCGACGGCCACCCCGATCAGGGCGTTGAGCATGGTCATTCCGGCCGCCACCAGCGAGCCGAACGTGATGACCAGGACGACGGCGGCCACCGCCACCCCGATCGCCTCGGTCGAGCCGACCTCCGGCTCACCGCCCAGCACCTCACCGCCGGGGGCCACCTGCCAGCCCTGGGCCTCGGCGTTCGCGCCGATCTTCTCGTACGCCGCGTGCTGCGCGTCGTCCACCTCGTCGGCGCCGCCCGCGAACTGCACCTGGACCAGGGCGTACTGGCCGTCGGGGGAGACCGCGCCGACGGCGAGCGGGTCGACCGCGCCGACCACGCCGGGCACGTTCGTGGCCTCCTGCACGATCTCCTTGATCACCGCCTGCCCCTGTGGTGTGCCCAGCTCGCCGTCCGCGGGCGCCTTCACCGCGATCGTTCCGGTGGCGCCGCTGGCCGACGGGAACTGCTGGGAGAGCAGGTCGAGGGCCCGCTGTGATTCGGTGCCGGGCATGGTGAAGTTGCTCGCCGTCGGGCCGCGCAGGAACACGGCGGCCAGGCCGAGACCGACGAGTACGACGAGCCAGACCGCGACGACGAGTCGCCGCCGGCGCAACGAGCCCCGGCCGAGCCGGTAGAGCAGGGTCGCCATCAGGTTTCCTTGTCCTGGGTCGGGGATTGGTCAGGTACGGGTTCGAGCGCCCGCCCGGCGAGGGCGAGCAGGGCGGGGCGCAGTTCGTCGTCGGGAACGTCGACGAACTCGGCGCACCCCTCGGAGATCCCGGCGAGCAGCACCAGCGCCGCGATCCGGGCGCCAGGCTGGGCGCTGTGCCCGGCCAGGGCGTCCCGCATCCGTTCGGAGATCCGCTGGATGTGCGCGAACGCCGGCTGTTGCAGCAGTTCGGGGAACTCGCCGCGGAGCACGGCGATCTCCCGCCGGAAGCGGACCGCGAGGTCGATGAAGCCCGCTGCGGCGGTCTGTTGCGCCGCGCGCCCGGTCAGCCCGACGAGGGAGTCGTCGAGCGACTGGAGCATCGCGATGGCCGGTGCCATCAGCTCGGTGAGCAGGGCTTCCTTGTTGGCGAAGTGGTAGAGCACGGTGGCTTTCGAGCAGCCCACCTCGGTGGCGATGTCCTGCAGCGACGTACCCCGGTAGCCGGTCGCCGCGAAACGCCGCGTCGCCGCGGCCAGGATCTCCCCGCGGGTCTCCGGTTCCGTCCGTCGCATGCCGTCACCTCCGTTGACCAGCATGCCTGACCGATCGGTCAGACCCTGACCGATCGGTCAGAAGAAAATCGTGGCCTTCCCCACAGGCGTGCTCGGGCCGTGCCGCGGACGACGAACCACCGGCCCCGGTGGGGAATCTCCGACCGGCCCGTCGCGCCCGGTTGACCTCCGTCTCGGCGGCCGGGAAGGTGGGCTGATGAGTGCGGCGGACGAAACCCGGGACGGGGTGTCGCTGACCAACCTGGACCAGACGCTCTTCGAGGGCGCCACGGCCAGCAAGCGGGACCTTGTCGACTACCTCGACACCGTCCGGGACCGGATCATCCCGCAGTTGCGGGAGCGGCCGCTGTCGGTGATCCGGGCGCTGCGCGGGCAGGCGCCGTTCATGCAGAAGAACCTGCCGAAGTACACCCCAGAATGGGTGCGCCGGGTGCCCGTCTGGGCCGAGGCGTCGCAGCGGCAGGTGTCGTACGCCCTCTGCGACGACCGCCGGACGCTGCTCTGGTTCGCCAACCAGCGGGCCGTCGAGTACCACCCGACCCTGGCCCGCGCCGATCAACTCGACCGCCCCACCCACCTGGTGCTCGACCTCGATCCGCCGGAGGGGGACTCGTTCCCGGCCGCGGTGGCCGCCGCGCTGCTGGTGCGGCAGGCGCTCGCCGACGCCGGCCTGGCCGGCGCGGTGAAGACCAGCGGCGCCAAGGGGGTCCACGTCTTCGTGCCGGTAGCGGCCGGCTTCGACGCGGGGGAGATGGCGGCCGCCACGAGGGCGCTCGCCGCCCGCGCCGAGCGGCTCGACCCCGCACTGGCCACCACCGCCTTCATCCGCGAGGACCGGGGTGGCCGGGTCTTCGTGGACTCCACCCGGGCTGGCGGCGCCACGGTGGTGGCCGCGTACAGCCCGCGGCTGCGCCCGGGGCTGCCGGTCTCCTTCCCGGTCGACTGGGCCGCCCTGACGGACGTCACGCCGGGCGACTTCACCGTGCGTACCGTCCCGGGGCTGGTCGCCGCCGGTGACCCGTGGCTGGACCTGATGCCGGAACCGCAGCCCCTTCCGACCGATCTGGTCGAGGAGGGGCGGGCCATCCCGATCGCCCGGGTGCAGGCGATGCACGAGGGCAAGCGTCGGGCCCGGGCCCGACGTCAGGCGGGCTGACGCCGGGCCCGGCCACGGCTCACTCCGGCCAGTCGTTTCCCAGGATGATCTGCACGAAGTCCTCCCGTACGAACGACGGGTCGAAGTGCGCGAGCACGTCGTCGTTCACCGTGCCGAACGTGGTCTGCGGTCGGTGCGTCACGCCCCGGTTGAAGGCCGCCAGGATCTGGCGCTTGAAGTCCGGGCGCGGGTGGGCCGCGGTCACCTCGGCGACCCGCGCCGGGTCCAGGTCGCGGTAGCCGATGCCGAGCACGTCGGTCTCCACCCCGGCAGTCACCAGGGCGATCTCCGGATCGAGATGCTCGGGTACGCCGGGCGTGGTGTGCAGCGCCACGGCGAGCCAGACCTTGCGTGCCTCCTGCGCGGAGCGGCCGTGGTCGAGCAGAAACCGCTCCGCCGCCCGCGCCCCGTCGACCTCGAAGCGCAGCTCGGTGCCGCCGTACTCGCCGGTGAGGCCGAGATCGTGGAACATCGCGCCGACGTAGAGCAGCTCCGGGTCCGGGTCGAGGCCACGGCGCTCGCCCTGGAGCGCGCCGAAGAGGAACACCCGGCGGGAGTGGTGGTAGAGCAGGTCGTCGGTCGCCTTCCGGACCAGTTCGGTCGCGGCGGCGACGAGCGGCGTGTCCGGGATCGCTATCCCGGCGATGATCTCGGTCATCCGAGTTCCTTCCGTGCTGGCGGCGGCCGGTCTTCGCCCGGCTCGATCCGATGCTGCCGGGGCTAGACTCGACGGGCCATGTCCCTGAGGACGGGCACCCCACAGATACGGACATGGGTGACCGGGGGAGCGGGTGGCTCCCCGCCGGCCGTGAGGAGGCACCGCGAAATGACCACGCAGGGACCGCACCGGGTCGGTGTGCTGGTCTTCGACGGCGTGCAGCTGCTCGACGTCTCCGGGCCGGTGGACGTCTTCGACGCGGCCACCCGACGCGGCGCGCACTACTCGGTGCAGCTGATCGGCTGGCGGTCGGCGCAGGTACGCACCTCGTCCGGGGTACGGCTGACCGCCGACACCACCCTCGACGAGGCCGATCCGGTGGACACCCTCGTGCTCACCGGCGCCGACGATCTGACCGCGCTGCCCGACACGGCGGAGGTCCGGGCCCGGCTGGGCCGCCTGGTCCGCCCCGAAACGCGCCTGGCCGCGGTCTGCACCGGGGCGTTCGTACTGGCCCGGACGGGGTGGCTGGACGGGCATCCGGCGACCACCCACTGGCGGCACGCGGAGCGGTTGCGCGCCGAGTTCCCCCAGGTGGAGGTGGAGCCCGACGCCATCTACGTCCGCAGTGGCCGCCTCCTCACCAGCGCCGGGGTGACCGCCGGGATCGACCTCGCGCTCGCCCTGGTCGAAGCGGACCACGGTGCCGGCCCGGCCCGGGAGGTGGCCCGCGAACTCGTGGTCTTCATGCAGCGTCCAGGCGGGCAGTCCCAGTTCTCCGTCCGGCAGGATCTTCCGCCCAGCGGCGACCAGCGGCTGCGCCGGGTCGTCGACCGGGTGGCGGCCGACCCGGCCCGGCCGTACCCGATCGAGGCGATGGCCCGCGACGCGACCGTGACCCCACGGCACCTGCGGCGGATCTTCCAACAGGAGCTCGGCCTCACGCCCGGGCGCTACCTGGAGCTGGCGCGCATCGAGGCGGCCCGGGTATTCCTGGAGCAGGGCGGCACCGTCGGGGACGCCGCCCGGCGCAGCGGGTTCGGCAGCGACGAGACGCTGCGGCGGGCCTTCATCACGGCGTACGGCATCCCGCCCTCGGTCTACCAGCGCCGTTTCCGCACCACCGGGGTGGCCTGACCAGGGCGGACGCCGTGGGCCAGGGTTCTTGACTGACCGATCAAGAAACGGTGTAGGGTGGTGTCATGGGGCGGGCGAGGGAGTTCGACACCGACGCGGCACTGGATGCGGCCATGCGTACGTTCTGGGAGCGTGGCTACGAGGGCACGTCGCTCACGGATCTGACCGAGGCCACCGGTGTGGGGCGCCAGTCGCTGTACCTGGCGTTCGGCGACAAGCAGAAGCTCTATCTGGCGGCGCTGGACCGCTACCGGGAGCACTTCTACCTTCCCCTGGTGGAAGCCGTGTCCGGCAGCGTTGACGTTCGGGTGGCGTTGCGGGAGGCGATCCTGCCGCTGCTCGACGGTAGCTGCGCCGATGACCCGAGAGGGTGCCTGTTGGTCGCCGCGGCCGCCGAGCGGGCCGGTGAGGACGCCGCGGTCCGTTCCCGGGTCACGGCGGCGTTCGCCGGCCTGGAGGCCGCGCTGCTGGAGGCGGCGCAACGCGGCCGGGCGGCCGGCCTGGTCGCCGACACGGTGGACCTCACCGGCTGGGCGGCGCTCACCGTGGCCACCATTCAGGGCTTGCGGGTGATGGAAGCGGGCGGCGCCGACCGGAGCACCCTGATCCGGGCGCTCGACACCGCCTTGGCGATGCTCCACCCCTGACCTCTTGCTCACCCCTGGGCGTGGCATCCGCCTGCCCATTTATTTGACCGACCGATCAAGAAAATAGGGACACGCATGTCTGTTTCGTTTGATCTCACCGACAAGGTCGCCGTCGTGACCGGCGCCGGCAAGGGCATCGGCGCTGCCGTCACCCGCGAGCTGCTCGATGCCGGCGCCCGCGTGGTCGCGGGCAGCCGCAGGGCCAGCAGCGATCTTGCCGGGCTGGCCTCCGACAAGGTGCTGGCGACGGTCGACGTCGACCTCTCCACCGCAGCGGGGCCGGGCCGGCTCGTGGCCGCCGCCATCGAGCGGTTCGGTGGCCTGGATGTGCTGGTCAACAACATGGGCGCGCTTGCCGGCGGCGGTCCCCGGCTCGGCGGGTTCCTGTCGGTCAGCGACGCCGACTGGATGAGCAGTTTCGAGCTCAACCTGCTCTCCGCGGTGCGGGCCACCCGCGTCGCGGTGCCCGCGCTCATCGAGCGCGGCGGCGGCGCGATCGTCAACGTCGGCTCCGTCAACGCCCTGCTGCCCGATCCCGGCGTCGTGGACTACTCCGCCACCAAGGCGGCGTTGACCAACCTCGGCAAGTCGCTGTCGGCGGAGTTCGCGTCCCAGGGCATCCGCGTCAACACCGTCTCACCCGGCCCGGTGGCGACCCCGTTGTGGACCGCGCCCGGCGCACTCGGCGAACAACTCGCCACGGCCATGGGCACCGACATGGATGGTGCGATGAGCGCGATGGCCGACGGCCTCGGCGGGATCAAACTCGGCCGGTTCGGCACCGCCGAGGAGATCGCCCATCTGGTGGTGTTCCTGGCCAGCCCCGCCGCATCATGGATGACCGGCAGCGATGTCGTCATCGACGGTGGACTCGTCAAGACCCTCTGACCGGCGCTCGAAGTGATCCGCGCCGCGCCAGTGGCCCGGAGCGGAGACACGAAGCGGCCGCCGCCAGGTTCCCCTGGTCGGCGGCCTTCTTCGTGCCGTCCTCCACCACCTCTCCTCCTCCGGGGCGATTCCGTGCGGGCTGCGCGTGCCCCGGCCGGAGTTACTCTGTGGACGGTGGCTCGGGCCCCGGGTTCCGCAGGGGGGGAGATCGCGGTGCGACTGGTGAAGCTCGGCGCATTCGCGGCAGTCGCCGGCCTGGTGGGTGCGCTCACCAACCTCTGGGCGCGACAGGCGTTCCCCGAGGCATGGGGTGGCCCCAACATCGGCGGCGGGATCCTGCAACTGCTGTGCTACGCGCTCATCGTCGGCGGGGTCATCCTGGCCGTCGCCGGCGGGTTCGCCGCGCGCAAGCGGTGACCAGCCGGTCCCGGACACGGACGTCGACCCCGCGCTGACGGCTCAGCAGGAGTGCGCGGGACGCGGGCCGGCTCAGGCGAACGACGAGAGAGCCGGCACGCGGAGGAACACCAGGCGGTGGAGCGCCGGACCCGGTTCGAGACAACGACGAAGGCCGCTGCCCAGTTGCCTGGTCAACGGCCTTCAGTGCTGGTCAAGCTTCCTTAGCAAGTGTGCCCCCGGCAGGATTCGAACCTGCGCCCCCGCCTCCGGAGGGCGGTGCTCTATCCCCTGAGCTACGGGGGCTCAGCGACTGGGAAAGACTAGCAAACGCCCGGTACGAACGCCGAATCGGTATCCGTCGCGCGCGTCACCCCTGTTCAACCTCACCCACCCCACCCTGCCCCTGGACGTGTTGATCAAGAGGTTTGCGTCAGGATCCGCGCGGAAGTTGACGCAAACCTCTTGATCAACACGGTTCTGAGCGACCGCACCGCAGGGTCAGGCGGCCTGGGCTCGGCCGCAGCTGGGCAGGGGGTGCAGCACGATCCGCCGGGGTAGCCGGCGAGGCCACTCGTTGCGGGCCCACGAGCCGTCCACGATCAGGTGCACCGTGCGCTCCTCCGCGCCGCTGAGCCGCAGGACGAAGTCACGGGGCAGCGGCGGGTCGACGTTCGGGGTAGTGATCATGAAACGCACCCGGCCGCGGGAGGAGACGGCGGAGATGACGTCCGCCGCCGGCATCGTGCCGCGCAGGCGGACCCGACCGATCCAGTAGACCTCGGCGAGGTGCTCCTGGGCGGCCCGGGTGATCGCCGGGTACTCGCTGCGTACCCAGCGCTCGACCGCGCCCACGCAGAGCCCGCAGGCCCGCTCGCGGGGCTCCCGCGGACCCAACCCCCAGGCCCGCAGGTACGCCCCGACCGCGCCGGCGTCCATCGGCAGCTCGAACTGACGCTGGATGAGGGCGGTCAGGCTCTGCCGCGTCCACAGCTCCTCATCCAGATCGAACTGGTCCGGGTGGACACCTCGCAGGGTGTCGATCAGTTCGAGTTCCTGTTCGCGGCTGAGCATTCCCGGCTCGCTCTGCCGCTGTCCGCGACGGGCGGCTGCCACCGCCCCGTCACCGCCGATGGTGTGGCGACGGCACCAGCTGGTGACCGAACGCCGTGCGTCTCTCAGTGCAACCCCCACGTCTTGCGCAACGAGCCCGAATCGCAACTGGTCACGATATGTGTGGAGAAAACTCTCCAACGCACGTAATCGGGCAGACCGCCCAAAGCGCGCAGGATGCTCGGTGTGCTGGACGAAGATCTCCGCGTGGGTCGGGGTCGATCACCGCGCCAACCGGCCGGAAACGACCGAGAGGTCCGGATCGGCCGGTGGAACCGGTTGATCCAGACCTCTCGGTCGTCGGGAGAGTCAGCGACGCGTCAGCCGCCGAGGCGCTTCTTCGCGTTCTGCAGGTTGGTGAGATCGGTCTGCTGGGTGTTCTTCATGATCTGCGCCGTCCGGAGCACCTCCGACTCGTCGCCGGCATCGAGCACGCCGTCGATCATGTGGATACCGCCCAGGTGGTGATTGATCATCATGTTCAGGAACAGGAGGTCGAACTCCCGGCCCTGGGCGGCGCGCAGCCGCTCCATCTCCTGCGGGGTGGCCATGCCCGGCATCAGCCCGTTCTTGACCAGGCTCGCGCCGTCCGGCATCCACGCCATACGCGGCTGCGACCCGGTCGGATCCAGCCCCCATCCGCGGAGCCAGGTCTGCATGATGCCGATCTCGCCCTGCTGGCCGCTGGCGATGTCGCCGCCGATCTGGCGTACCTCGGGGTCGGTGCCCCGTTGGAACGCCATCATCCCCATCTCGACCGCCTGGGCGTGGTGGGCGGTCATGTCCCGGGCGAAGCCGGCCTCCACCGAGTCGTCACCGGGGCGGGTCAACCGGGGGGTCAGCAGGCCCCCCGCGAAACCGAGGAGCAGGGCGACCACGACGGCGACGGCGACTCCCACCAGGCCGAGGCGGGTGCCGGACCTCCGGCCGCCGTCGGCGGCCGGGGATTCGGGTGAGCTGTCAAGCGTGGCGGGAGCCGTCATCACGATCCTTACTGGGTCGGCATCTGCACACCGTCGTCACGCGGCGTGGTGCCGGTGGCGGTGATGCCCTGGTTGCACAGCGCGGTCGGCCCCTCGATCGAGGCGTTCACCCGCAGCGTCTTCACGAACTCGTCGATCCGGCTGTCGTCGGCGTTGTCGAGCTTGAGCTGGTAGCCCCAGGCCTGCAGCGAGATCGGCTTGTCGAGCCCCTCGAACGGGCTCATGAGCATCTTCTCGTTGCCGCGCACCTTCTCGGCGAGCTTGCTGACCTGGTCGGCCGGGAGGTCGGGGCGGTAGGTGATCCAGATCGCCCCGTGCTCCAGGCTGTGCACCGCGTGCTCGTTGGCGATCGGGGCGTCGTAGACGTCGCCCATGCAGTTCTGCCAGGCCTGGTTGTGCGGGCCGGCCACCGGCGGGGAGACCGTGTACTTGATCGGGCCGGGCTGGTGGTTACTGCCCTTGACCAGCTCCGGGTCCTTCTCGCGGTAGTTCACGATGCCGCTGATCGCGTCGGCCCGCTCCTCCCACGGCTTGGAGCCCTGGAACGCGGCCCAGGCGCCGAAGCCGATGATGCCGGCGGCCACCAGGCCCACGACGACGAAGAGGATGATCGGGCCCTTGGCGCGGCCCTGACTGACCTTGACCGGGGCGATCGGCTTGCGGGGACCCTTGCCCCCGCCCGCGCGGGCTGCCGTCGGCTTGCCGGATCCGGCCTTGGCGCCGGACGCCGGCCGGCCTGCGGCCGGCTTCTTGCCCGTGCTGACCACGGTCGGACGGCGCTGCTCGCCGCCCGGGGTGCTGATGCTCATCGTGCCTCGTCAGGTCGGTCGGTCAGGGAGCCGGCGGGTCTGGTACGCACAACGGGTCACCGCCGCGGGCACCGAGTCTACCCCCGATAACATGGATCGGTGACTCCCGCAGAACTCGCCGAGGTCGTCCTCGCCGCAGCCCACGCCGTCTTCACCCAACGGGGCCTCGACCCCGCTGTTCTGCCGGGGGAGACCACCGTCGAGCGACCCCGGAACCCGGAGCACGGCGACTACGCCTCCACGCTGGCGTTGCAGCTGAGCAAGAAGGTCGGTCGGCCGCCGCGGGAGCTGGCGAGCGCCCTCGCCGAGGAGCTGGGCAAGGCGCCGGGCGTCAAGTCCGTGGAGATCGCCGGCCCCGGCTTCCTCAACATCCGGCTGGACGCGGCCGCCGCCGGTCAGCTCGCCCGCGTGATCGTCGAGGCCGGTGCCGAGTACGGCCGCAGCGAGCGGCTCACCGGGCAGCGGATCAACCTGGAGTTCGTCTCCGCCAACCCCACCGGCCCGGTGCACATCGGCGGTGTGCGGTGGGCCGCGGTCGGCGACGCGCTGAGCCGGCTGCTGCGGGCCACCGGCGCCGAGGTCGGCACGGAGTACTACTTCAACGACGCCGGCTCCCAGATCGACCGGTTCGCCCGGTCGCTGCTGGCCGCGGCGCGGGGCGAGGCGGTCCCGGAGGACGGCTACGGCGGGGCGTACATCTCGGAGATCGCCGCCGAGGTGCAGGCCCGCCGGCCGGAGGTGCTCTCCCTCGACGACGCCGCGGCCCAGGAGGTCTTCCGGACCGAGGGCGTCGCGCTGATGTTCGACGAGATCCGCTCCTCGCTGCGCGACTTCGGGGTCGAGTTCGACACGTACTTCAACGAGAAGGACCTGCACGACCGGGGCGAGCTGGACCTCGCCCTGGCCCGGCTGCGGGAACAGGGCCACGTCTTCGAGGCCGAGGGGGCGACCTGGCTGCGCACCACCGAGTTCGGCGACGACAAGGACCGGGTGCTGCGCAAGTCCAATGGCGAGTGGACGTACTTCGCGGCCGACTGCGCCTACTACCTCGACAAGCGGGAGCGCGGCTTCGAGCGGGTCGTGATCATGCTGGGCGCCGACCACCACGGCTACATCGGCCGGATGAAGGCGATGGCCGCGTGCTTCGGCGACGACCCGGAGCGCAATCTGGAGATCCTCATCGGCCAGCTGGTCAACCTGGTCCGCGACGGGCAGCCGATGCGGATGAGCAAGCGGGCCGGCACGGTCATCACCCTGGAGGACCTGGTCGAGGCGATCGGCGTGGACGCCGCCCGGTACGCGCTGGCGCGCTACTCCAGTGACTCGCCGATCGACATCGACGTCGAGCTGTGGACCCGGGCGAGCCGCGACAACCCGGTCTACTACGTGCAGTACGTCGCCGCGCGGACGGCTGGCGTGGCCCGGCAGGCTGCTGAGGTCGGGCTGGTCCGCGGCGACAGCGCCGACTTCCGTCCCGAGCTGCTCGGCAACGAGAAAGAGAACGAGCTGCTCAAGGCGCTCGCCGAGTTCCCCGCCGTGGTGGCCACCGCCGCCGAGCTGCGGGAGCCGCACCGGGTGGCGCGTTACCTCGAGGAGACGGTCGCGCCGGCCTATCACCGGTTCTACGACGAGCCGGCCTGCCGGATCCTGCCGCGCGGCGACGAGCCGATCGGCGACGGCAACCGGGCCCGGCTCTGGCTCAACGACGCCACCCGGACCGTGATCGCCAACGGCCTGCACCTGCTCGGCGTCACCGCACCGGAGAGGATGTAGTCGGTGAGCGCGAGGAGTGAGCTTGCGAGCCCCGCAGTCGCGAACGGAAGGTGGTACTGATGCGGGCTCACGAGGCCGGCGCGCTGCACGGTGAGATCGGCAGCCGCGGGCCGGGCTGGCTGCGTACGCCGGAAGACGTCAACGCCCTGATGCCGGCGCTCTGGCCGCGCACCGTCCGGCGTGCCGACGACGGCGCGCTCAGCGTCGCCGGGCTGAGCGTGCGCGACCTCGCCGCCGAGTTCGGCACCCCGGTCTACGTGCTGGACGAGGACGATCTCCGGTCGCGCTGCCGGGACTTCCGGGACGCCTTCCCCGACGTGGACGTCTACTACGCCGGCAAGGCCTTCCTCTGCCGGGCCGTGGTCCGGATGATCGACGAGGAGGGGCTGCACCTCGACGTGTGCAGCGGCGGTGAGCTGGCCACGGCGTTGGCCGCCGGGATGCCGCCGGAGCGGATCGGCTTCCACGGCAACAACAAGTCGATCGCCGAGCTGACCCGGGCGGTGGACGCCGGGGTCGGGCGGATCATCGTCGACTCGTTCACCGAGATCGACCGGCTGACGGCGCTCGCCCGCGAGCGGGGCGTACGCCCCCGGGTGCTGGTCCGGGTCACCGTCGGCGTCGAGGCGCACACGCACGAGTTCATCGCCACCGCCCACGAGGACCAGAAGTTCGGCTTCTCGCTCGCCGGTGGAGCGGCCGCGGCGGCCGCCTTCAAGATCCTCGACGAGGACGTGCTGGAGCTGCGCGGCCTGCACTCGCACATCGGGTCGCAGATATTCGACGCCAGCGGCTTCGAGGTCTCCGCCCGACGGGTGCTCGCGCTCCAGGCGCAGATCCGCGACGCCCGCGGCGTGGAGCTGCCCGAGCTGGACCTCGGCGGCGGCTTCGGCATCGCGTACACCACCCAGGACCACCCGGCCGCGCCGGAGGACCTGGCGAAGCGGCTCCGCAAGATCGTCGACGGCGAGTGCGAGGCCGAGCGGCTGGCGGTGCCGCGCCTCTCCATCGAGCCCGGTCGGGCGATCGTCGGCCCGGCCGTGTTCACCCTCTACGAGGTGGGCACGGTCAAGGACGTCGACGGCATCCGCACCTACGTCAGCGTCGACGGCGGAATGAGCGACAACATCCGTACGGCCCTCTACGACGCCTCCTACTCCGCGACGTTGGCCTCCCGGGCGTCGGCCGCCGAGCCGATGCTCGCCCGCGTGGTGGGAAAGCACTGTGAGTCCGGGGACATCGTGGTGAAGGATGAATTCCTGCCCGCCGACGTGCAGCCCGGAGATCTTGTCGCGGTGCCCGGCACCGGCGCCTACTGCCGGAGCATGGCCAGCAACTACAACCACGTGCCGCGCCCCCCGGTGGTCGCGGTGCGTCACGGCCAGGCACGTCTGATCGTCCGGCGGGAGACCGAAGAGGACCTGCTCGCATTGGATGTTGGATGACCTCACCTGTGCGCCTGGCGCTGCTCGGCTGCGGCACCGTCGGCGGGGAGGTGGTGCGGCTGCTGCACGAGCAGTCGACCGACCTCGCCGCCCGGATCGGCGCCCCGTTGGAGCTCGCCGGCATCGCCGTACGCCGGCTCGGTCGTGACCGCGGCGAGCTGCCGGTGGACCCGGCGATCTTCACCACCGACCCGCTCGGCCTGATCAAGCGGGACGACGTGGACGTCGTGGTCGAGGTGGTGGGTGGCATCGAGCCGGCGCGCGGTTGGCTGGTCGAGGCGCTGCGGGCCGGCAAGAGCGTGGTGACCGCCAACAAGGCGCTGCTCGCCGAGGACGGCGGCGCGCTGCACGACGCGGCCGCCGAGGGCGGCGCGGACCTCTACTACGAGGCCGCGGTGGCCGGGGCGATCCCGTTGCTGCGCCCGCTGCGCGAGTCGCTGCACGGGGATCGGATCACCCAGGTCACCGGCATCGTCAACGGCACCACCAACTTCATCCTCTCCGCCATGGACGCCACCGGCGCCGGCTTCGCCGAGGCGCTGGAGGAGGCGACCGAGCTGGGGTACGCCGAGGCCGACCCGACGGCCGACGTGGAGGGCTTCGACGCGGCGGCGAAGGCGGCGATCCTCGCCTCGCTGGCGTTCCACACCCGGGTGAACGCCGCCGACGTGCACCGGGAGGGGATCACCGAGGTCACCGCCGCCGACGTGGCCAGCGCCAAGGCGATGGGGTGCACCATCAAGCTGCTCTGCATCGCCGCGCGGGGGGTGGACACCGCCGGCCGGGAGACCGTCAACGTCCGGGTGCACCCGGCGATGATTCCGCTGACCCACCCGCTGGCCGGTGTCGGCGACGCGTTCAACGCGGTCTTCGTCGAGGCGGAGGCGGCCGGTCAGCTGATGTTCTACGGCCGTGGCGCGGGCGGGGCGCCGACCGCCAGCGCGGTGCTCGGCGACGTGGTGGCGGTCGCCCGCAACCGGCTCGCCGGGGTGCGCGCGGCCAGCGAGAGCGCGTACGCCGACCTCTCCGTACGGCCCATGGGGGAGGCGCTCACCCGCTACCACGTGAGCCTCGACGTGGCCGACCGGCCGGGTGTGCTGGCCGCGGTGGCCGGGGTGTTCGCCCGGCACGAGGTGTCGATCGCGACGGTGCGCCAGGGCCCGGCGGAGGGCTCGACGCCCGGCAGCGGCACGGATGCGGACCTGGTCATCGTCACCCACGTCGCGCCGGACGCCGCGCTCGCCGCGACCGTCTCCGAGCTGCGGGGTCTGGAGATGGTCCGTTCGGTGACCAGCGTGCTCCGGGTCGAGGGCGGGGTGTGACTCGTTTGACCCGGTGACGGGTCTCCGGCGAGGGCGACCGGGGCCGGCGCCGGGCGTGCGCCCGGCGGTGGAGCTGCGACGGAACGGTCGTGAGCCGCGTCAGGCACGGCGTGGACGGCGGCGGCGCGTGCCGCGCGTCGAGGGGTGTCCCGCCAGGTGGGTAACGGGGGGTGTTTCGGGGGCCGGTCGGCGAGGCTGGTCCAGGCTTGGCGTGCCCCTGGTCGGTGGAGCGGACGAGGCGAGGAGAGCGACATGTGGCGTGGTCTGATCGAGGCGTACCGGGACCGACTGCCGGTCACCGACGCCACGCCCGTCGTCACCCTGAACGAGGGGAACACGCCGCTGCTGCCGGCGCCGGTGCTCTCCGCGCGGCTCGGCTGCGACGTGCACCTCAAGGTGGAGGGGGCCAACCCGACCGGCTCCTTCAAGGACCGCGGCATGACGGTCGCGGTCTCCAAGGCGGTCGAGGCCGGCAACAAGGTGATCATCTGCGCCTCCACCGGCAACACCAGCGCCTCCGCCGCCGCGTATGCGGCCCGCGCCGGCCTGACCTGCGCGGTGCTCGTGCCGCAGGGCAAGATCGCGTTGGGCAAGCTGGCTCAGGCGCTGGTGCACGGCGCGAAGCTGCTCCAGGTCAACGGCAACTTCGACGACTGCCTCGCGCTCGCCGCCAAGCTCGCCCAGGACTATCCGGTGGCGCTGGTCAACTCGGTGAACATCGACCGGCTGCACGGCCAGAAGACGGCCGCGTTCGAGATCGTCGAGGCGCTCGGCGACGCGCCGGACATTCACTGCCTGCCGGTCGGCAACGCGGGCAACATCTCGGCCTACTGGATGGGCTACAGCGAGGAACTGGCGGACGGGCGGGCCACCCGCGCCCCGAAGATGTTCGGTTTCCAGGCTTCCGGGGCGGCGCCGCTGGTCACCGGCGAGGTGGTACGCGAACCGTCGACGATCGCCACCGCCATCCGGATCGGCAATCCGGCCAGCTGGACCCGGGCGATCGACGCCCGGGAGGCCTCCGGCGGGCTGATCGCGGCGGTGACGGACCGGGAGATCCTCTCCGCGTACCGGCTGCTCGCCCGGGAGGTCGGGGCCTTCGTGGAGCTGGGGAGCGCGGCCAGCGTGGCGGGGCTGCTCCAGCAGGCGGCCGCGGGCCGGATCCCGGCCGGGGCCAGCGTGGTGTGCACGGTCACCGGGCACGGGCTCAAGGATCCGGAGTGGGCGATCTCCACCGCGCCCGCCCCGATCACCATCCAGAACGACCCCCTAGCGGCCGCCCGCTCCCTAGACCTGGCCTAACCCCCACCCCTCCACCCCCCACCTCCCGGGCCGGCCTCCCGGCCCCACCGCCTGGCTCCGTTGATCAAGAGGTTTGCGGTGCGACACGCCGAACGGAGTGACGCAAACCTCTTGATCACCGGGGTGGAGGCGGGGTGGAGGCGGGGGCGGGGGCGGGCCGTGCCGGTGGGGGCGGATGAGAGCTGGGGTACTGCTCAGTACCCGGCGCGGGGCGGGGCGAGCGGGTCGGGCACACTTTGCATGCCCTGCAAATTTTTCTAGGAGTGAGCCAGGCCGATGTCGCTGCTCGCCAGATCAAGCCTTGCCAACCGAGGGCTGGTCGCCCTCATCGCGGTGGTGACCACCGTCTTCGGACTGTTCGCCGTGCCGTCGCTCAAGCAGCAACTGCTGCCGTCGCTGGAGTTCCCGGCCGCCTTCGTGATGGCCACCTACCCCGGCGCGACACCCGAGATCGTCGAGTCCCAGGTCGTCGAGCCGATCGAGAACAGCCTCCAGGGCCTGCCCGGCCTGGAGACGGTCAACTCGACATCGCGCGAGGGCATGGCGACCGTCCAGGTGCAGTTCGAGTTCGGCACCGACCTCGACGACACGGTCAACAAGATGCAGACCGCTTTGAACCGGATCGGCGCGCAGCTGCCGGAGGGCGTGGAGCCACAGGTGCTCGCGGGCAGCACCGACGACCTGCCGGCGGTGGTGATCGCCGCCACCGGTGGCGGTGACGAGCGTGCCCTCGCCGACAACCTGCGCGCCGAGGTGCTGCCGGAGCTGGAGGCGATCGACGGGGTGCGGACCGTCGAACTGACCGGCACCCGCAGCGACGTGGTGGTCGTCAAGCCCAACCTGGCGAAGCTGGCCGCCGCGAAGCTCGACCCGAGCGCGATCGGGACGGCGTTGAAGACCAACGGCGTCGCGGTGCCGGCGGGCACGGTCACCGACGGCGCCCAGGCGCTCCCGGTCCAGGTCGGCACCCCGGTGGGCACCCTCGACGACCTGCGCGGCATCGTCGTCGCGCCCGGGGCGAACCCGGTCCGGCTCGGCGACGTGGCGACCGTCGAGGAGACGCTCGCCCCGGCCACCGCGATCACCCGCACCAACGGCGAGGAGAGCCTGGGCATCGCGGTCACCGCCAGCCCGGACGGCAACGCGGTGCAGATCTCGCACGAGATCCGCGACCGGCTCGACGCGCTGCGCGACGCCTCCGGCGCCGGGCTGACGGTGATCTTCGACCAGGCGCCCTTCGTGGAGAAGTCGATCGAGAGCCTCACCACCGAGGGCCTGCTCGGCCTGGTCATGGCGGTCATCGTCATCCTGGTCTTCCTGCTGTCGGTCCGCTCCACCGTGGTCACCGCGGTCTCCATCCCGCTCTCGGTGCTGGTCGCGCTGATCGCGCTCTGGATCGGTGACTACTCGCTCAACCTGCTCACCCTCGGCGCGCTGACCATCGCGGTGGGCCGGGTGGTGGACGACTCGATCGTCGTGTTGGAGAACATCAAACGACATCTCGGGTACGGCGAGCCGAAGCGCGACGCGATCGTCAACGCCGTACGCGAGGTGGCCGGCGCGGTCACCGCGTCCACCCTCACCACGGTCGCCGTCTTCGCCCCCATCGCCCTGGTGGGTGGCTTCGTCGGGCAGCTCTTCGCGCCGTTCGCCATCACGGTGACCGTGGCGCTGCTCGCCTCGCTGCTGGTCGCGCTCACCGTCATCCCGGTGCTCGCGTACTGGTTCCTGAAGCCCTCGGGCGGCACTCCGGACGACGCCGCCGTACGCCGGGCCGCGGAGGAGAAGGAGCTGCGCAGCCCGCTTCAGCGGGCGTACCTGCCGGCGATCGGCTTCGCCACCCGTACCCGCCGCACCCGGTGGATCACCGTCGGGCTGGGCGTGCTGGTGCTCTTCGGCACGTTCGGTCTCGCCAGCAAGCTGGACACGAACTTCCTCGACGACTCTGGGCAGGACACCCTGAGCATCCGTCAGGAGCTGCCGGCCGGCACCGGCCTGGCCGCCACCGACGAGGCGGCCCGCAAGGTCGAGGCGGTGCTGAAGCAGACCGACGGCGTCGAGACGTACCAGGTGACGGCGGGCGGCGGCGACCTGGGCTTCCTGGGTGGCGGCCGGAACAACGTGGCCAGCTGGTCGCTGGCGCTGGGCGACGACACGGACGCCCAGCAGATGCGGGAGGAGCTGCGCAAGGAGTTCGACGCGCTCGGCTCCGACGCCGGCGAGTTCACCTTCGGTGGCGGGCAGGACGCCTCCGCGAGTCGGCTCGAGGTGGTCGTCCAGGCCGCCGACCCGGAGGTGCTCGACCGGGCCGCGAAGGCGGCCGAGGAGGCGGTGGCCGGTACGCCGGACGTGGCGGACGTCACCAGCAGCCTCGCCGACCGGGTGCCGCGGGTCGACGTCACGGTCGACCGGGTGAAGGCCGGTCGAGCGGGTCTCACCGAGGCCGCGGTCGGCCAGCTCGTGGCGCAGGCGTTCCGGGGTGCTCCGCTCGGGCAGGTCGCCCTCGACGGCGGCCAGCAGAACGTGCTGCTCCGACTCTCCGACAACCCGCCGCTCAGCATCGACGAGCTGCGTGCGTTGCCGGTCGGACCGGTGAAGCTGGGGGACATCGCCACCGTCGAGCGGGCCGAGGGTCCGCAGCAGGTCACCCGGATCGACGGCGCGCGCAGCGTCACGGTGACCGGCACCTCCACCGGTTCGAACCTCGGCGCGACCACCGAGGAGCTGCGTCAGCGTCTCGACGCGATCGACGTACCGGGGGCGACGTTCGTGATCGGCGGGGTCAGCGCCGACCAGGCGGATGCCTTCGGCGACCTGGGGCTGGCGGTGCTCGTCGCGATCGCGATCGTCTTCCTGATCATGGTGGCCACGTTCCGTAGCCTCATCCAGGCGCTGATCCTGCTGATCTCGATCCCGTTCGCGGCCACCGGCGCCATCGGTCTGCTGCTGGTCACCGGGACGCCGCTCGGGGTGCCCGCGCTGATCGGCATGCTGATGCTGGTCGGCATCGTGGTGACCAACGCGATCGTGCTGATGGACCTGGTGAACCAGTACCGGGCCCAGGGCCTGAGCGTGCAGGACGCGGTCGTCGAGGGCGGCCGGCACCGGCTGCGGCCGATCCTGATGACCGCGGTGGCGACCATCTTCGCGTTGCTGCCGATGGCGTTCGGGCTCACCGGCGAGGGCGGCTTCATCTCGCAGCCGCTCGCGATCGTGGTGATCGGCGGTCTGCTCACCTCCACGCTGCTGACCCTGCTCCTGGTACCGACGCTCTACACGATGGTGGAGAACACCAAGGCGTCGTTGCGGGAGCGGCGTCGGCGGCGGGCCGACGGTTCGCCGGCGGGGCCGGCGGAGCCGACCGACCCGGCGGGTACGGCGGCCGAGCCCGAACCGGTCCCCGCGGGCGCCCGGACGGACGCGGGCAACGGCAACGGGAACCGGCCGGAGACGCGGCCCGCTCCCTCGGCGGCGCTGATCGACGGCACCGACCAGTTCGAGGTGCTCAAGCTGCCCAAGAGCCGCACCTCGCCGCTGCCGCCCACCGAGTAGGCAGCACAGCTCCAGGTACGCCCCCGGCGGGTTCCGATCCGCCGGGGGCGTTCCATTCGAGACGGACGGGCGTACCGCGCAGGGGTGTTCCGGCCGGCGGAGTAGGGTCCTGGTCCGTGGCGTCCACCCTGTCGGTCCTTACCCACAACCGGAATTTCCGCAATCTTTTCCTCGCCGAGCTGGTGGTCTTCGGAGCCGACTGGTTCGTCATGGTTCCGCTGCTGGTGCTGCTGCCGCAGCTCACCGGCAGCGGCGTGTGGGGCGCGCTGGTGCTGGCCGTGGACACCGGCGTCGTGGCGCTGCTGCTGCCGTTCACCGGCGCCATCGCCGACCGGTTCGACCGGCGGAAGATCATGATGGCGGCGAACGTGGCCGCCCTGCTCGGGGTGCTGCTCCTGCTCGGCGTCCGCAGCGCCGACACCGCCTGGCTCGGCCTGCTGGCGATCGGGGTGGTCGCGGTCGCCAAGGGCTTCTACTCGCCCGCCGCCCAGGCCGCCCTGCCCAACGTCCTCGACCCGGAGGAGCTGGCCGCCGGCAACGCGATCGCCGGCTCGGCGTGGGGGACCATGACGGTCGTCGGCGCCTCGCTCGGCGGCGTGCTCAGCGACCGGGTCGGGCCGTACGCCTGCTTCTGGATCGCCGCGGTCGGCCTGGCGCTCGCCGCGATCCTGGCCGCGACGATCCGCCGGCCGTTGCAGGCCCCGCGGGAGCCCGGCGTGCCGCCGCAGCGGGCGTGGGCCGCGGTCAGCGAGGCGTTGCGCTACATCGGACATCGCCCGCGGGTGCTGGCGTTGGTGACCGTGAAGTCGGCGGTCGGCCTGGGCAACGGCGTGCTGACGGTCTTCCCGCTGCTGGCCGCCGTGTACGGGGCCGGGCCGGCCGGCACCGGGCTGCTCTTCGCGGTCCGCGGCGCGGGGGCGCTGGTCGGGCCCATCCTGATGCGGCGGGTGCTCACCAACCGGTCGCTGCTGCTGCCCGGCCTGGCCGTGTCGATGTCCCTGTACGGGTTGGCCTACCTCGGCACCTCGGCGGTGGGCTGGTTCCCGCTGGTGCTGGTGCTGGTCTTCGTGGCCCACTTCGCCGGCGGCAGCAACTGGGTTATGTCGAACTACGCGCTGCAGGGTGAGGTGCCGGACCGGCTGCGCGGGCGCGTGTTCGCCACCGACATGATGCTGGCGACGCTGGCCATCTCGATCAGCCAACTCGCCGTCGCGCTCGTGGTCGACGCGGTGGACGAGCGGGTGGTGCTCGCCGGCTGCGGCCTGGTCACCGTGGTCTATGCGGTCGGCTGGCGGATCGCCACCCGGCGACTCTCCCTCACCGATCCGGTTCCCGAGCCGGCCCGCTGACCGACGGGACAGCCGGGTGGGCCGGCGCCGGCAGCGGCGGGAGGTCGCCCGCGTACGGAGCGCCGCTCGGGATCGCCGTTGCCACGGGCGACGTCGGCCAGCTCCCCGGGCCGGTGGCCGGCACCGGTTCAGGCGTACGACGGCCGGTCAGCGCCGCCGCGATGACCAGGCCCAGCCCGGCCGGCTGCAGCAGGGTGCTGATCAAGCCCGTCACCACGACCAGTTGCACGACGTCGAAACCGGGGCTCCCGGTCGCCTCGGCCGAGAGCAGGGCGGGCAGTACGAACGACACACCGACTCCGAGGCCGACGTCGACCAGCAGCACTCCCAGACCGGCGACCATCAGCCTGAGGGGGCGGCCGGGCAGTCGTCTCCGGGCCACGCCGGTCAGCACCAGACCGATCACCAGCACCAGCAGGGACGGTAGGTGGCTGAGCGCTTGCACCGCCGTGTACCAGAAGGGACTCACCCGGCCTCCGATCCGTGATCGCGGCACAGGCTAGCGGAGACGGCGGAATCTCACGGGTCGGGCGGACGGCGGGGATGTCGGAGCCGGGCCATAGCATGAGCCGGTGCCGAAGAACTTCGAAGCCGGGCCGGTCCGCGTCCGGGCTCCCGCCACCAGCGCAAACCTGGGGCCGGGCTTCGACGCGCTGGGGCTCGCCCTCGGGCTCTACGACGACGTGTCGGCGGAGATCGCCCCGTCGGGCGTCG
Organism: Micromonospora musae; assembly: GCF_003626635.1. Lineage (GTDB taxonomy): Bacteria > Actinomycetota > Actinomycetes > Mycobacteriales > Micromonosporaceae > Micromonospora > Micromonospora musae. The sequence goes on from NZ_RAZT01000005.1 coordinate 360,772, forward strand.
GGGTCACCGTCTCCGGGGAGGGCGCGGGCGAGCTGCCCACCGACGACCGTCACCTCGTGGTCCGGTCCATGCGTGCCACCTTCGACCGGCTCGGCGGGCAGCCGTCGGGGCTGGCCGTCGAGTGCGTCAACCGCATCCCGCAGGCCCGCGGGTTGGGCTCCTCCTCCGCGGCGATCGTCGCCGGTGTGCTGCTGGCCCGGGCGCTGGTGGTCGACGGAGAGCGTCGGCTCGACGGCGCTGCCGTGCTCCGACTCGCCGCTGAGCTGGAGGGCCATCCCGACAACGTGGCGCCCTGCCTGCTCGGAGGTTTCACGATCGCCTGGACGGAGCCGTCCGGCGCGCGGGCGGTCACCCGTCCGGTCGCCGAGGGCGTACGCCCCACGGTCTTCGTGCCCGGCGGGCGCGGGCTGACCGCGGTGGCCCGCGCGGCGCTGCCGACCGCGGTGCCGCACGGTGACGCCGCGTTGAGCGCGGGGCGGGCGGCGCTGCTCGTGCACGCGCTCACCGCCGACCCCGCGCTGCTGCTGCCGGCCACCCTCGATCGGCTGCACCAGGATTACCGCGCGGACGGGATGCCCGAGACGGCCGCCCTGGTCAGCGAGCTGCGTGAGGCCGGTGTGGCGGCTGTGGTCAGTGGGGCCGGGCCGGCGGTGCTGGCGCTCAGCGCTCCGCCGGAGGGCTTCGACGCGGGAAGAGACTGGCAGGTCTGGCGGTTACCGATAGATGTCAGCGGTGCCCGGGTCACCCGGGGTAGACTTGGACACGCCGAGCGGGACCCTGTTGCCGCAGGTCGGAAGAGTTGATTACGCTCTAGACTTAGCACAGCCGCGAAGCATGCGATCTTCCTGCGGGTCGGCGCACCCCCGAAGCTCTCGGCGGTAAGCCCGTCACCCCTGCCAAGGCCACGCCGCACCGCAGTTTCCGCAGGTCGCCGCAGACGGCGAGACCTGCTCACCGAGGCTGGTGAGTCGGAAACGGACCGGCTGCTGTGTCACAGACTCCCGCGACGCGCTCACGCGAGGCGGGTGCACCGAGGCCGCCCGGCCACCTGCTTTGTCGACTCCGGGCAGTCACGGCCTATCGAGGGAAGGAATCCATTGAGCGACACCACCGACGTGACGTCGGATGTTTCCAACGTCGCTGGCGAAGCCACCACCGCCGCTCCCGCTCGTCGGCGGCGCAGCGGCACCGGTCTGTCGGCGATGCTGCTGCCAGAGCTCCAGAGCCTGGCCGCGTCGCTCGGCATCTCCGGCACGGCCCGCATGCGCAAGGGCGAGCTGATCAGCGCGATCTCCGAGCGGCAGGGCGGCGCCGCCGCCGGGACCCCTCGACCTCGGGCCGAGGTCGCGGCCGCGGCTGCTCCGGCCCGTGAGGAGGTGCACGCCGAGGTGCGGGAGACGACTGAGCGGCCGGAGGCCGAGCGGCGTACCGCCGAGGCGGCGCCCGCCGAGCAGGCCACCACCGAGACCGAGGGTCGCGGCCGGGGTCGGCGTCGGGCGCGTACCGAGGAGCGTGTCGCCGAGACTCGGACCGAGACGGCCGAGACCGGTGAGCGTGCCGATCGGGGCGAGGGCCGCGGTGGGCGTGACCGCAACGAGCGCGGCGACCGTGCCGAGCGCGGCGACCGTGCCGAGCGCGGCGACCGTGCCGAGCGCGGCGACCGTGCCGAGCGTGGTGACCGCGGTGAGCGCAACGAGCGGGCCGAGCGCGGCGAGCGTGGGGACCGCAACGAGCGGGCCGAGCGCGGCGACCGGGCTGAGCGCGCGGACCGCAACGATCGCGGTGACCGCAACGACCGCGGTGACCGTGGTGACCGCAACGACCGTGGTGACCGGGGCCAGCGTGCCGAGCGGGAGCTCGACGGCGACGACGACGGCGAGGGCGGTGGCCGGCGGGGCCGGCGCAGCCGCTTCCGGGACCGTCGCCGCGGCCGTGGTGAGCGTGCCGAGGGCGGCGAGGGTGCCCGTGAGCCGCAGGTCGGCGAGGACGACGTGCTCGTCCCAGTGGCCGGCATCATCGACGTGCTCGACAACTACGCCTTCGTCCGGACCACCGGCTACCTCGCCGGCCCGAACGACGTGTACGTGTCGATGTCGCAGATCAAGAAGTACGGCCTGCGTCGCGGTGACGCGATCACCGGTGCCGTCCGGGCGGCTCGCGAGGGCGAGCAGCGGCGGGACAAGTACAACCCGCTGGTCCGGCTGGACACCATCAACGGGATGGAGCCGGAGGAGGCCAGGCGTCGGCCGGAGTTCTACAAGCTGACCCCGCTCTACCCGCAGGAGCGGCTGCGGCTGGAGACCGAGCCGCACATCCTGACCACCCGGGTGATCGACCTGGTCATGCCGATCGGCAAGGGGCAGCGGGCGCTCATCGTCTCACCGCCGAAGGCCGGTAAGACGATGGTGCTGCAGGCGATCGCGAACGCGATCACCCGCAACAACCCGGAGTGCCACCTGATGGTGGTGCTGGTGGACGAGCGTCCCGAAGAGGTCACCGACATGCAGCGGTCGGTGAAGGGCGAGGTCATCGCGGCCACGTTCGACCGCCCGCCGCAGGACCACACGACGGTGGCCGAGCTGGCGATCGAGCGCGCGAAGCGCCTGGTCGAGCTGGGACACGACGTGGTCGTGCTGCTCGACTCGGTGACCCGGCTCGGTCGGTCGTACAACCTGGCGGCCCCGGCCAGCGGCCGGATCATGTCGGGCGGTATCGACTCCACCGCGCTCTACCCGCCGAAGCGCTTCCTCGGCGCGGCCCGCAACATCGAGAACGGCGGGTCGCTGACCATCCTCGCCACCGCGCTGGTGGAGACCGGCTCGATGGCCGACACGGTCATCTTCGAGGAGTTCAAGGGCACCGGCAACGCCGAGCTGAAGCTGGACCGGAAGATTGCCGACAAGCGGGTCTTCCCGGCGATCGACATCAACCCCTCCGGTACCCGCAAGGAGGAGGTCCTGCTCGCGCCGGAGGAGCTGGCCATCATCCACAAGCTGCGGAAGGTCCTGCACTCGCTGGACTCTCAGGCGGCTCTGGATCTGCTGCTGGACCGGCTCAAGCAGTCGCGTACCAACATCGAGTTCCTGATGCAGATCGCGAAGTCCACGCCGGGGGAGTGACCCCGGGGTAGGAGGCGACAGGAGGGGCACGGCCGGTCGGCCGTGCCCCTCCTGCTGTACCGGCCGGCGCGGCGACTTCCCGTCCCATCGCTCCACTCCGGATCGACATCGCCGGACATGAGTGCAGCTTTCCTCCATTCATGCGGACGCTATTGAAACTTCTATTCAGTGTCCGGTTGACTGTCGTCCATGCGTACCCGCAGACGATCCGCCCACCTCGCCGGCGTCCTGCTGCTGACGCCGCTGCTGACCCTGGCCGGCCCACCACCGGCCACCGCCGCGCCGACCACCGCCGGCTACGCCGCGCCGGCCACCGCCACCGCCCCCGTCCCCGTCCCCGACGTCGACGTCGAGCCGGCCGGTGGACTGGAGACCACGAGGACCAGCCGCCCCGTCGCGCCCGGAGTCCAGCTCACCTCCTTCGACCGATACGACGCCGAAGGTTGGCTGCGCGCCGACGCGCTCACCGCCGACCTCAACGGCGGCGTCACCGTGGACTACGTCAACTCCGGCGTGGTCAGCGGAACAGAGCCGCTGCGCGCCGCCGTGGACCGTACCCGCGCGGTCGCCGCGGTCAACGGCGACTTCTTCGACATCAACAACTCCGGAGCCGCGCAGGGGGTCGGCATCCGCGACGGTGAACTCATCCAGTCGGCGGTAAGCGGGCACCGCAACGCGGTGGCGGTGACGAGCCAGGGCGTCGGCCGGGTCGTCGAGGTGAACTTCGACGGCACCGCCACCCTGCCCACCGGAGCGGTCACGCTCACCCAGTTCAACAACATGGTCCAGGCCGGCGGCGTCGGTGTCTTCACCGCGCTCTGGGGGACGTACCCCCGCGAGCGGGCGGTCTCCGGCGCGACGCGCGTCACCGAGGTCACCGTGGTCGACGGTCACGTGGCCCGGGTGGACCCGGCAGCGGGCAGCGGACCCATCCCCGCCGGGACCACCCTCCTGCTCGGCCGGGAGGGCGGCGCCGACGCGCTCGCCGGGCTGCGCCCCGGTGACCCGGTGGAGGTGGCCTGGCAGCCGAAGCCGTCCGACGGCAGCAACCTGCACGCCGCGGTCGGCGGCGGGAACGTGCTGGTCCGCGACGGCGTGGTGCAGACGATCGCGGATCCGTCGCTGGCGCCGCGCACGGCTGTCGGCTTCACCGCCGACGGCCGAAAAATGATCATGCTGACGGTGGACGGCCGGCAGGTCGACAGCCGAGGCGTCACGCAGACCGAGATGGGCCGGATGATGGCCGAGCTGGGTGCGCAGAACGCGCTCAACCTCGACGGCGGCGGCTCCTCGACGCTGCTCGCCCGCGAGCCGGGCGCGGCCGCCGTCCAGGTGGAGAACAGCCCCTCGGACGGCTCCGAGCGCCCCGTCCCCAACGGCCTCGCCCTCTACGCCCCGAAGGGCAGCGGGCGGCTGACCGGCTACTGGGTGGGAACGGCCGCCGACCCGACCGCCGCGCCGGGCGTCTCCCCGGTCCGCGGCGGCCGGCCGGACCGGGTCTTCCCCGGGCTCAGCCGCCGCCTCACCGCCGCCGGCCACGACGAGACGTACGGTCCGGCGGCCGGCAGGCCGAGCTGGCAGACCCGACCCGCGACGCGCGGCCGGGTGGACGGCGACAACATCTTCCGCGCCCTGCTGCCCGGCCCGGCGACCGTCACCGCGCGCCGAGGTGGCGCCACCGGATCGCTCGACCTCACCGTCCTCGGGCCGCTCGCCGGCATCGACGCCACGGTCGAGCGGGTCGGCCTGACCGGGCTCGACGGCAAGGCACGCCTCGGCGTGGTCGGACGCGACGCCGAGGGGAACACCGCTCCGATCGAGCCCGCCGACCTGGAGCTGGAGTACGACCACGACCTGCTGCGGATCGTCCCCGACGACGACGGCAACCTCACGGTCACCGCGCTGCGCGACACCGGTGCCGCCCTCGTCACCGTCCAGGTCCGAGGGGAGCGCACCGTCGTCCCGGTCACCATCGGGCTGACCGACCAGCCGGTGGCGGACTTCGAGGACGGGGCCGCCTGGAGGTTCAGCCAGGCGCGGGCGAGCGGATCCGTCGCTCCCGTGCCGGGCCACACCGGCACCGGCCTGAAGCTCTCGTACGACTTCGGCCAGTCCACCGGCACCCGCGCCGCGTACGCGGACCCGCCGGCCTGGATCGAGGTCCCCGGTCAACCGCAGGCGTTCGGAATGTGGATCCACGGCAACGGCAAGGGGGAGTGGCCGAGCCTGCACCTGCACGACGCCCAGGACACCCAGCACGTGCTGCGCGGGCCGTACATCACCTGGACCGGATGGCGGTACGTGGAGTTCGCCGTTCCGGCCGGGGTGCAGTACCCGGTGCGGATCCGGCGGTTCTACGTGGCCGAGACCGACGCCGCTGCCCAGTACACCAGCGAGATCGTCATCGACGACCTGGTGGCCAAGGTGCCGCCGTCGGTGGACGTACCCGCCGAAGAGCCGGAGACCGACCGGGTGGTGGTCACCGACGGCACCGTCGACGCCGCGCCGTGGCGCTTCGCCGTGATGTCCGACGCCCAGTTCGTCGCGGCCGACCCGGAGAGTGAGCTGGTCGCCCAGGCCCGCCGTACGCTGCGCGAGATCAAGGCGTCCCGCCCGGACTTCCTGGTGATCAACGGTGATCTGGTGGACACCGCCTACCCGGCCGACTTCGAACTCGCGAAACGGCTGCTCGACGAGGAGCTCGGCGACGAACTGCCCTGGTACTACGTGCCCGGCAACCACGAGATCATGGGCGCGCCGATCAGCAACTTCCGGGCCGTCTTCGGCGACACGTCACGGGTCCTCGACCACCGGGGCACCCGCTTCGTGACGCTGGACACCTCCACCGGCTCCCTGCGTGGTGGCGGCTTCGACCAGGTGCGGATGCTGCGCGAGGCGCTCGACTCGGCGGCCACCGACCCGGCCGTCGGCTCCGTCGTCGTACTGCACCACCATCCACCGCGCGATCCCAGCCCGGCGCAGGCGAGCCAGCTCGGCGACCGGAAGGAGGCGGCGCTCCTGGAGCAGTGGCTCGCCGACTTCCAGCACCGCACCGGCAAGGGCGCGCTCTTCGTCGGCGGGCACGTCGGCACGTTCCACGCCGAGCGGGTGGACGGCGTCCCGTACGTGATCAACGGCAACTCCGGCAAGACGCCCTCCACCCCGGCCGACCGGGGCGGCTTCACCGGCTGGACCGAGTTCGGCGTCGACCCGGTCAGCCCCGCCGAGGCCGACCGGGCCCGGCGGGACCCGCTCGCCGACGGGCCGCGCTGGGTGACGGCCGAGGTGCACGCGCACACCGACCGGCTCGCGGTGAACGCCCCGACCGGCGTCGCCCTCGGCAAGCCGGTCACGGTCACCGCCACGCTGACCCAGCCGGGTGGGCGTACGGTCCCGGTGGCCGCGCCGGTGAGCGCCGACTGGTCCGCGTCGCCGAACGTGCACATCGGGCCGCTGACCGGGCTGCGACCGTGGCACGTGGCCCGGTTCGACCCGGCCACCGGCCGGCTCACCGCGCTGCGCCCCGGCGCCTCGCTGGTGCTGGCGGTGACGGTCAACGGCGTACGCGCCCAGGCCACCATCACCACGGCGCTGCGCGCTGCCGCCTGAGCAGGGGAGGGGCCCCGGTCGCCGGGGCCCCTCCGCCTCAGAAGTCCCCGTCGGCGACCTGGAACACCGTGAGGCCCAGGGAACGCCACATCCGGACCACCTGCGCCCGGTCGTCGAAGACACCGACCACCCGGTAGCGGTCCCGCACCTCCCGCTCGTAGATCTCCCGCTTGACCATCGAGTCCTTCCGGGCGTCACCCACCGCCCGCAGGTGCAGCGCGAGGTACGGCACCCGGACGTGCCGCGCCAGCCAGGCCATCGTGTCGACCCGCGCCGAGGCGTCCCGGCCGGAGCAGAAGACCACCCCGTACCCGGCCGCGTGCATGGCCCGGACCGCGGCGATCACCGCCTCGTTCGGCTCGTCCTCGGCGACCCGCGTCATGTCGTACGGGCTGCGGGAGACGTGCAGCGCGACGGTGCCGTCGATGTCCACCAGAACGATCTCCGGCGCTCCCGCCGGGGCGGGGTGCACCCGCTTCGGGCGGCCGGCGCGGGCCTGCGGCACCGGCAGCGGCAGCGGACGCCCCGCCAGGTAGCGCTCGTGCAGCCGGCGGATCGCGGCCTCGCCGACCCGGTCCGGCTCCGGCCGGGCGGCGTCCCGGCGCAGGCACTCGTCCAGCGGGACGTCGGTGAAGTCGTGCACCTCGAACTCGGCGCCGTACCGTTCGGCCAGCTCGGCCCAGTCCCGCAGCGTCCGGGCGCGCAGGTTGGTGTCGTCCACGCAGACGTCGGCCCGGGCCCGGAGCAGCGCCTCGACCTGGGCCCGCTGGGCGGTGGTCACCTGGGCCTCCGCCCACTGGGTGAACAACCGCTCGCCGTGCAGCATCCGCCGCAGGTCGTCGCGGTTCACCCGGACCACGGACGGCTGGAGCGTACGGGCGAAGGTGGTCTTTCCCGAGGCGGGCAGCCCGCGGGTCGCGATCAGGCGGGGCATCGCGTACACCTCCGTCGTCGGCCTCCGGCGGGCGCCCTGCGGCGCGGGGTCGATCGTGCCCCACCCGGGGTACGACCCGGGGGTGGGTGCCGGGTGAATGCCCGGACAGCGGACGGGAATGCCGGTGGGACGCCGTGCGTTGTCGAAGCCGGACCAGCGGTGCCGCCCGATGACGGGTCAGGCCGGCAGCCATGGCACACTGGTCAATCGGCCACCGGTTCCGGTTCACGCCTGAGCCCGTCGTACATGCGGCGGGTGGCGACGGCGACCCGGCGACCACCGACGAAAGGACCGAGGCGACATGAAGCCCAACATCCACCCGGAGTACGTGACCACCGAGGTCCGCTGCTCCTGCGGCAACACTTTCACGACCCGCAGCACCGCCAAGGGCGGCGAGATCAGCGTCGAGACCTGCAGCGCCTGCCACCCGTTCTACACCGGTAAGCAGCGCGTGCTGGACACCGCCGGTCGGGTCGCGAAGTTCCAGCAGAAGTACGCCAAGGTTCAGGCCAAGAAGGCCAAGTAACTCCTCGTTCGGCGCCCGCGTCCGGTTTCCCACCGGACGCGGGCGCCGTCCGTATTACCGCCGGTTCCCCTCCGGTACGCCGGCCCTCCGTCCTCGCGTCGAAGGAGCATCCGCAGCATGAGCAGCGAGCGTCTGACCGCCCTTCTCGACGAGTACGCGGACCTGGAGAAGCGCCTGGCCGACCCGGCCATCCACGCCGACCAGGCGGTCGCCCGCCGGGTCGGTCGCCGGTACGCCGAGCTGGTGCCGCTGCACAAGGCGGCCGGTGAGCTGGCCCAGGCGCGCGCCGACCTGGCCGCCGCCCGGGAGCTGGCCGCGGAGGATCCGTCCTTCGCCGCCGAGGTCGACTCGATCGCCGGGACGATGCCGGCGCTGGAGGAGCGGCTGGCGGAGCTGCTGATCCCGCGCGATCCGCACGACGCCAAGGACGTGATCGTCGAGATCAAGGCCGGCGAGGGTGGCGAGGAGTCGGCGCTCTTCGCCGGTGACCTGCTGCGGATGTACACCCGGTACGCCGAGCGGCGGGGCTGGCTGGTCGAGGTGATCGACGCCCAGGACTCCGACCTCGGTGGGATGAAGGACGTCTCGCTGGCGATCAAGACCAAGGGCGTGCCGGAGGGCGGCAACGGGGTCTGGTCCCGCCTCAAGTGGGAGGGCGGGGTGCACCGGGTGCAGCGCGTCCCGGTCACCGAGTCGCAGGGCCGCATCCACACCAGCGCGGCCGGTGTGCTCGTCCTGCCGGAGGCCGAGGAGGTCGACGTCACGATCGACCCGAACGAGCTGCGGATCGACGTGTTCCGCTCGTCCGGCCCCGGTGGGCAGTCGGTGAACACCACCGACTCGGCGGTCAGGATCACCCACCTGCCGACCGGCATCGTGGTGTCCTGCCAGAACGAGAAGTCGCAGCTGCAGAACCGGGAGCAGGCGATGCGGATCCTGCGGGCCCGGCTGCTCGCGGCGGCGCAGGAGCAGGCCGACGCGGCCGCCTCCGACGCGCGTAAGGCGCAGGTGCGCACCGTGGACCGCTCGGAGCGGATCCGCACCTACAACTTCCCGCAGAACCGGATCACCGACCACCGGATCGGTTACACCGCGTACAACCTGGATCTGGCCCTCGCCGGTGACCTCGACGGCGTGCTCGACGCGCTGGCCGAGGCGGACCGCGCCGCCCGCCTGGCCGGCGACACCGAACTAACCCGCCGCTGACCCGGCCCCCGGCTCCCTGGCGCCGTCGCCCCGTTGATCAAGAGCTTCGCGTCACCTTCGATCACCCCGGTGACGCAAACCTCTTGATCACGCCCGGGGGACGGGGGAAGGGGAGGGGGAGGGTGTGCGTGGGGGAGGGTCAGGAGGCGCGGGGGCGGGTCTTGGCTCGGAGCATCTCGCGGTCGGCGATCTCGAACGCGGTGCTGAGCGCGTCGCGAAGCGCCGGCCCGGTGCCGGAGACCTCGGCGAAGCCGATGCTCACCCCGACGGGGGTGCCGGGGACCAGCGCCTCCCAGTCCTCGCTCGCCACCGCCGCGCCGACCCGGCGGGCCACCTCGGCGGCCTCGCTCATGCCCGCGCCGGGCAGCACCACCACGAACTCGTCCCCGCCGTAGCGGGCCACGAAGTCACCCCGGCGCATCACCCGGTTGATCACCCCGGCGATGCGCTGGAGGACCAGGTCACCCGAGTGGTGTCCGTGCCGGGTGTTGACCGCCTTGAAGCCGTCCAGGTCGCAGACCCCGATCACCACCTGCTCGCCCCGCGCCACCACGCTGGCGATGTAGCGCTCGAGCCGGCGGCGGTTGGGCAGACCGGTCAACGGGTCGGTGAGCGCCTCGCCCTCGTAGCGGGCGGCCTCCCGGCGCATCTCCTCGTGGTCGATGCGGGCCGCGATGCCGTCGATGTAGACGTCCCGCAGCCGGTCGTTGCGCTGCGCCGCCAGCCGGAACGCCAGCCGGTCCGCCCGGTGTGCGGCCGCGTGATCACCGGCCCGGGACAGGGCGATGCTGCGCAGCCGGGCCGGTTCGGCCGCGCCGAGCGTCTCGTTGGAGACCCGGACGGTGTCCAGCCGGGCCACCGCCTCGATCGGTCGGCCGGAGGCGATGGCGAGGCAGACGTGACCGAGTTCACGCATGTCCCGCGCCCGGGCGCTGTCGCCGCCGTGGGCGAGCAGCCGGGCGGGATCGGCGTCGCTGTTGAACTCGATCTCGTCGCCGAGCGCCGCCCGGCGGGCCGCGGCGTAGCCGTACGCGGAGAGACTGCTGGGGCGCAGCTGCCCGGCCCGCCCGCCGTGCAGGAAGCGGGCCAGGTCGCTCGCCACGTCGCGCAGCACCCGCAGGCAGCCGTCGCTGTCGCCGTTGTGGTCGAGCGCGACGGCGTTGCGCAGGCGGATGCCGGGCGCGGCGAACGTCTCCTCGGGGATCCCGGCGGCCATGCCGAGCTGCCGGGCCCGCTCGATCGCGCCGAGGGCGTAGCCGTGGAAGCTGAGGTAGGAGTAGGCCATCGCCAGGTCGTGCCAGCCCCAGGCGGTGTCCCGGTCCGGGTCCTCGACGGCGCCGAGCGCGCGGGCGGCCTTGACCAGGTGGGTGACGCAGCGGTCGAGCGCGCCCTGATGGTGGGCGGCGAGTGCGGCCAGGGCGTTGAGGTGCCCGTGCAGGTAGGGCTCGGCGAGGTCGCGGACGGCCGCCGACGCCTCCTCGATCGCGCGGGTGAACTCCGCCGTGCGCCCGAGATTGATCAGGGCGGAGAGGCGCTGCACCATGGCGTCGGCCCGGGTGCGTGGGCTGGCTGTGGTGCGCAGCACCCGTTCCAGCACCGTGTACGCCTCGGCGGACCGGCTGGCCTCCTGCAACGCCCGCGACTGCGTCAGCGCGTCAACCTGGTCTTCGACCCGGTCGAGCCAACCCACCAGCGACCTCCTGTCGGCATGCGCCTGTACGCACCCGCTCGTGACGTGCCCCGCGACGCTTCATGATTATGTCGTGACCATCGAGCCGCAACACCCCCCCGAAGGGACGAATAGGATTCGGCCATCGATCGCCGTGCTGCGGGCGGCCCGGATCCTCGACGATGCCGGGGTGCCGGCCGCCCGGACGGAGGCCGAGCTGTTGGCCGCGTACGTGCTGGATGTGCCGCGTGGCCGGCTGGCTCTCGCCGACGGGTTCGACGCGAACCAGCTCGCCACCTTCGACGCGCTGGTGACCCGCCGGGTGAGCCGTGAACCGTTGCAGCACCTCACCGGCAGCGCCGCCTTCCGGCGGCTGGAGCTGGCCGTCGGGCCGGGCGTCTTCGTGCCCCGGCCGGAGACGGAGCTGCTCGCCGGCTGGGGCATCGAGCAGGGGCGGGACCGGGACACGCCGCTGGTGGTGGATCTCTGCAGCGGCTCGGGCGCGATCGCCCTCGCGGTGGCCCAGGAGCTGCCGGCGGCCCGGGTGGTCGCGGTCGAGCGCTCCCCGGCGGCGCTGGACTGGCTGCGCCGCAACGCGGGGGACCGGGCCACGGCGGGAGACCGGCCGATCGAGGTGGTGGCGGCGGACGTCACCGCCCCCGACCTGCTCGACGATCTGGTCGGCCGGGTCGACGTGCTGCTCTGCAACCCGCCGTACGTGCCCGCGGACACGGTGGTGGCCCCGGAGGTGGCCGGGTACGACCCGGCGGAGGCGGTCTTCGGGGGCGCGGACGGGCTGTCGGTCATCCGCCCGGTGATCGCCCGCGCGGCGGCGCTGCTGCGGCCCGGCGGGATGCTCGGCATCGAGCACGACGACACGCACGGTGCGGACGTGCCGGCGTTGCTCGTCGCCGACGGCCGGTTCGCCGCCGTCACCGAGCATCGGGACCTCACCGGGAGGCCCCGGTTCGCCACCGCGTCCCGACGTGCGGACGGCCGCCGCCCCGACCTCGGGCCGGCGTGGCAGACTGGCTCCTCGTGATGCTCTACGACTGCCGGTCGCCCGCCGACCGGGACCGCGGCATCGCCGCGGCCATCGAGGCGGTCAAGAACGGGGAACTGGTCGTCCTGCCGACGGACACCGTTTACGGCATCGGCGCGGACGCCTTCACCCCGTACGCCGTCAAAGCGCTGCTGGACGCCAAGGGCCGGGGTCGGCAGATGCCGCCGCCGGTGCTGATCGGCTCCCGGCAGACCCTGGACGGCCTGGTCTTCTCGCTGCCCCGGGAGGCCCGGGACCTCGTCGAGGCGTTCTGGCCGGGCGCGCTCACCATCGTGATCGAGCACTCGCCGAGCCTGCAGTGGGACCTCGGGGACAAGACCGGCACGGTGGCGGTGCGGATGCCGCTGCACCCGGTGGCGCTCGAGGTGCTGCGGGAGACCGGGCCGATGGCCGTCTCGTCGGCCAACAAGACGGGCCAGCCCTCCGCGCTCACCGCCGAGGAGGCGCGCGACCAGCTGGGTTACTCGGTGCGTGCGTACCTGGAGGCGGGCCCCTGTCCGGATCCGGTGCCGAGCACGATCGTGGATCTCACCGGCGAGGTGCCACAGGTCCTGCGCCAGGGCGCGATCCCGCTGGAGAAGCTGCGCGACGTGGTGCCGGACATCGTCGAGGGAGTCTAGGTGCCACCGTTCACCGTGCTGCACGTCTGCATGGGCAACATCTGCCGGTCACCGATGGCGGAGCGGCTGCTCGCGCTGGCCGTACGGGAGCGGCTGACCCGGCTGGGCCTCGACCCGGCCGGCGCCGACGAGCTGGTGCACAGCCACAGCGCCGGCACCGGGGGCTGGCACGCCGGTGAGGAGATGAACCCGCCGGCGGCCCGGCAGGTGGTGTCCCGGGGCGGCGACGCCGAGGGGTTCGCCGCCCGCAAGCTCCGCTCGGACCACATCGACGCCGCCGATCTCGTCCTCACGGCAACCGCCGACCAGCAGGACTACGTGGTGGCGCTGCGCCCCGACGCCGCGGCGCGCACCTTCGTGCTGGGGGAGTTCGGCCGGCTGCTGGGCGCGGTGGACGTGGCTGGGCTGCCGGAGTCCTCGGCCACGCCGGAGGCGGTACACGCCCGCGGGGTGGCGCTGGTGGCGGCGGTGCAGGCGGCCCGTCACGATTCCCATTCGCTCGCCACCGATGATCTCGACGATCCGTGGGGCCGGGGTGACCAGTGCTTCAGCCGGGTGGCCGACGAGATCGAGGAGACGGTGCAGCCGCTCGCCGCGGCACTTCTGCCCTGACCGTCCTCCTCGCGAGTTTCCTCCGGGTTTGAGGCGAATCGGCGGCGAAACAGGGCTTTCCGGGTCATTCTGAACGGGTCCTAGCGTGACCGGCTCCTGCGGGGAGAGCTGATGATCCGGGCCCATCTCGACAAAGTGCTGACCGTGTTGCTCGCCGGCGTGCTCGCCGGTCTGGTGTTGGCGGGAGCGGCCCTGCCGGTCGCGCTGGTCTTCGGGATCGGCTTCAGCGCCCTCTCCACGCCCTACTCGGAGCTGCCCAACACCCTGCGCACGTCGCCGACCGCGCAGCGCTCCAACCTCTACGCCAACGACGGCACCACCCTGATCACCTCCTTCTACCAGGAGGACCGGGTGGACGTGCCGCTGCGCGAGGTGGCTCCGGTGATGCGGCAGGCCATCGTGGCCGCCGAGGACCTCCGCTTCTACGACCACCGCGGGGTGGACCTGCGCGGCGTGGTACGCGCCTTCGCGGTCAACCAGCGCGGCGGCGAGACCCGGCAGGGCGCGTCCACGCTGACCATGCAGTACGTCCGCAACGTCCTGAGCACCGATCCCCGCCTCTCCGCCGATCAGCGTCAGGCGGCCACCGAGGTGAGCGCCGCCCGCAAGGTGCAGGAGATGCGGTACGCCCTCGCCCTGGAACGGGAGTTCGACAAGGAGGAGATCCTCACCCGCTACCTCAACATCGCGTACTTCGGTGCCGGGGCGTACGGGATCGCGGCGGCGAGCAAACGGTACTTCTCCAAGTCGCCTGCGGAGCTGACCCTGGCCGAGGCGGCACTGCTGGCCGGCCTGGTCCGCTCACCGCACACCGACGAGCCGATCAACGGCGACGCCGACGCCGCCCTCGGCCGCCGGTCGTACGTGCTGCAACAGCTCGCCGAGTCCGGCCAGGTTCCGCCCGAACAGGCGGCGCGCGCCAACGCGGAGCCGCTGAAGCTGCGCCCCAGCGAGACGCCGAACGACTGCACGGCGGTGCCCGAGGCGCAGAACGACTGGGGCTTCTTCTGCGACTGGTTCACCCAGTGGTGGAGCGCACAACCCGCCTTCGGCGCCAGCGCCGACGAGCGGCAGCGGGCGCTGCGGCGGGGCGGTTTCTCGATCGTCTCCTCGCTCGACCCCGCCGTGCAGCGCACCACCGTCGAGCAGGTGCTGCGGATCTACCCGGAGACCGACCGCCGGGCGGCGCCGACCGCCGTCGTCCAGCCCGGCACCGGCCGGGTGCTCGCCATGGCCGTGAACCGCGACTACGGCGTCGACGAGAACCCCGCCGGGCAGAAGAACTACCCGAACACCGTGAACCAGCTGGTCGCCGGGGGCGGAGCCATCAACGGTTACCAGGGCGGCTCGACCTTCAAGCTCTTCACCATGCTCGCCGCGCTGGAGGCCGGCCTGCCGCTGCGCACCGAGTACGACGCACCGGGCCGCCTGGTCACCGGCTATCGCGCAACGGGGCCGGCGAGCTGCGACGGCCAATGGTGCCCGCAGAACTCCTCTGCGTCGGTCGACGGCCGGCACACCATGTGGAGCGCCTTCGGCAACTCGGTCAACACGTACTTCGCCTGGCTGATCGAGCGGGTCGGCGCCGACAAGGCGGTGGAGATGGCCGAGCGGTTGGGCGTCGCCTTCCGGGCCGAGTCCGACGCCCAACTCGCCCGGCACGGCGCGAAGGAGTGGGGACCGTTCACCCTCGGCGTCTCTGCGACCACCCCGCTCGACCTGGCGAACGCGTACGCCACGCTGGCGGCCGAGGGAACCTGGTGCGCACCCTCGCCGGTGGTGTCGATCACCGACGCGTCCGGGCGGCCGGTGGAGGCGGCGCAGCCGGACTGCCGGCAGGTGCTGGACACCGATGTGGCGCGGGCGGCCGTGGACGCGGCCCGCTGCCCGGTCGGCGACCAGTCGATGTACAACGGGTGCGACGGCGGGACCGTGACCGACCTGCGGCAGCGGCTGGGCCGGCCGGTGGCCGGCAAGACGGGCAGCTCCGAGCGGTACGAGACGGAGACGGTGGTCGCCTTCACCCCGCAACTCGCGGTCGCCGCGATGGCCGCGAACCCGGACGACCCCCGGGACGCGGTCGGCAAGCCGGTGCAGGCCGAACTGGCCCGCTCGGTCGGGGAGGTGCTCTCGTTCGGGCTGCGGGACCAGCCGGTACGTGACTTCGTGCCGCCGAGCGAACGGATCGCCTTCGACCTCACCGGCCCCCGGACCGGGAACTGAGGTCACTGCCGCCCCGCTCCGCGCCGCGGGCGATGTTGCGGGCCATCCCACCGAAGACCACCGCGTGGAACGGGGTGACGGCGGCCCAGTAGGTGTGCCCGGCCAGCCCACGCGGCAGGAACACCGCCCGCTGCTGGTACCGGCTGCGCCCGTCGGCGGCCGGCAGAGCGCGCATCTCCAGCCAGGCCCGGCCGGGCAGCCGCATCTCCGCGCGCAGCCGCAGCAGCCGTCCCGGTTCGATCTCCTCGACCCGCCAGAAGTCCAGCGCCTCGCCGACCTGGAGCCGGTGCGGATCGCGCCGCCCGCGTCGCAGCCCCGCCCCGCCGATCAGCCGGTCGAACCAGCCCCGCACCGACCAGGCCAGCGGGAACGAGTACCACCCGTGCTCGCCCCCGACGCCCTCGATGATCCGCCAGAGCGCCTCAGGGGGCGCGTCGACGACCTGTTCGCGCAGGTCGGTGTAGGCGGTACCACCGGACCACTCCGGGTCGCTGGGCAGCGGCTCGGCCGGGGCGTACGGGCCGCTCGCGGTCGACCACCGAGTCTCCACCTGGGCGTCGCGCACCCGCGCCAGGGCCAGCTCGAGCGCCTGGTCGAAGCCGGTGAGCCCCTCGGGCGGGTCGGGGACGTACGCGGCGATGTCGTGCTCCTGCACGACCGCCTCGTGGATCAGGCTCTCGATCAGCGGTCGAGCGATCGCGTTCGGCACCGGGGTGACCAGTCCGACCCAGTACGACGACAGCGTGGGGCTCAGCGGGCGCACCGGCACGATGACGCGCTCGCGCAGCCCGGCCACCCGGGCGTACCGCTGGATCATGTCGCCGAAGGTGAGCACGTCCGGCCCGCCGATGTCGAAGGCGCGGTTGACCTCGGGCGGCAGGTCGACGCAGCCGACGAGGTAGCGCAGCACGTCCTCGACCGAGATCGGCTGGATCCGGTTGTGCACCCAGCGCGGGGTGACCATCGCCGGCAGGCGTTCGCTCAGGTAGCGCAGCATCTCGAACGAGGCCGAGCCGGATCCGATGATCACCGCGGCCCGGAGCACCGCCGTCGGCACACCGCTGGCCAGCAGGATCCGCCCCACCTCGGCGCGGGACCGTAGGTGGGCCGAGGCCTCGTCGCGGGCCGGCTCGGGCCCGCCGAGATAGACGATGCGGCGTACGCCGGCGGCCCGGGCCGCCGCGGCGAAGGCCTCGGCGGCCTCCCGGTCGGCCGACTCGAACCCGGCCTGACCGAGCGAGTGCACCAGGTAGTAGGCGGTGTCCACGTCGGCGAAGGCGGGCGGCAGCGTCTCGGGGCGACGCAGGTCGCCCTCGACGATCTCCACGGCTGCGGCCCAGGGCGCGTCGCGCAGCCGGCCGGCGTGGCGGGCCAGGCAGCGCACCTGGTGCCCGTCGGCCAGCAGTCGCGGCGCGAGCCGCCCGCCGATGTATCCGGTCGCACCGGTGACCAGGCATCTCACAGTGTCCAGTCTGCGGCCCCATAGACTGCTTCGTCGTGGACACCGTGACGAGCACCTTCTGGGGGCCGGACTTCGAGCAGCTCCGCGCCACCGACCCGGAGATCGCCGGCGTGGTGCTCGGCGAGCTGGACCGCCTACGGGGCGGGCTGCAACTGATCGCGAGCGAGAACCTCACCTCGCCCGCGGTGCTCGCCGCGCTCGGCTCGACGCTCACCAACAAGTACGCCGAGGGCTACCCGGGGCGGCGCTACTACGGCGGCTGCGCCGAGGTGGACCGGGCCGAGGAGATCGGCATCACCCGGGCGAAGGAGCTCTTCGGCGCCGAGCACGCCAACCTCCAGCCGCACTCCGGGGCGAGCGCCAACCTGGCCACGTACGCGGCGCTGGTGCAGCCCGGGGACACCGTCCTCGCCATGGACCTGCCGCACGGCGGGCACCTCACCCACGGCAGCCGGGTCAACTTCTCCGGCAAGTGGTTCGCCACGGTGGGCTACACGGTGCGGCGCGACACCGAGCTGATCGACTACGACGAGGTGCGGGACCTGGCCCGGGCGCACCGGCCAAAGATGATCATCTGCGGTGCGACCGCGTACCCCCGGCTGATCGACTTCGCGAAGTTCCGGGAGATCGCCGACGAGGTCGACGCGTACCTCATGGTGGACGCCGCCCACTTCATCGGGCTCGTCGCGGGCAAGGCGATCCCGTCGCCGGTGCCGTACGCCGACGTGGTCAGCTGCACCACCCACAAGGTGCTCCGCGGCCCGCGCGGCGGCATGATCCTCTGCCGGGAGTCGCTGGCCCAGCGGATCGACAAGGCGGTCTTCCCGTTCACCCAGGGCGGCCCGCTGATGCACGCGGTCGCGGCGAAGGCGGTGGCGCTGCGCGAGGCCGCGCAGCCCGAGTACCGGGCCTACGCCGACCAGGTGATCAGTAACGCGCAGGCGCTCGCCACGGGGCTCGCCGACGAGGGGATGCGCCCGGTCTCCGGCGGCACCGACACCCACCTGGCCCTGATCGATCTGCGAGAGCTCGGGGTGACGGGCGCGGAGGCGGAGGCGCGCTGCGACGCCGCCGCCATCACGTTGAACAAGAACGCCATCCCGTACGACCCGCAGAAGCCGATGGTCTCCTCCGGCATCCGGGTGGGCACGCCGAGCGTCACCACCCAGGGCATGCGGGAGCCCGAGATGCGGCAGATCGCGAGTCTGATCGCCCGGGCCGTGCGGACCGACCCGGCCACGGCCGGGGGCGCCGACGAGCTGGCCCGGATCGGCGTCGAGGTGACCGACCTGGTCGCCACTTTCCCGGCGTACCCCCGTGGCTGAGCCGGTGGCCCGCGCGGAGCGGGCAGCGGAGGACCGGGGCTGGCGGCTGCGGCACCTGCCGGTGCTGCTGATCGCGTCGGTGCTGCTGGCCGGGGTCGCGGCGGTGGTCGGCGGGGTGACCGGCGGGGCCGACGCGGCGCTCGGCGCCGCCGCCGGGGTGGCCGTCACGGTGATCAGCTACAGCCTCACCACTGTGGTGCTGGCCTGGGTCGACGCCCGCAACACGCAGTTGGTGCTGCCGTTCGGCCTCGCGCTCTACGTCGCGAAGTTCACGGTGATCGGCGCGGTGATGGTCGGGGTGGCCTCGACCGGTTGGCCCGGTCTCATCCCGATGTGCCTGGGCATCGCCGCCGGGGTGGCGGTCTGGACGGGCGTGCACATCTGGTGGCTCACCACGGTCCACGCGCGACGCGTGGCGGGTTGACGGGGCCGGCGTCCCAGTTTTCGGAACGCGCGCCGATGTGTCCCCGATCGGTCATTCTCTCCCCTGCCGAAGGGGAGTAGCGTGCATCGCGACGACTTCGCCCACCCGTGTCCCACACAACCAGGTTGTGCGGGGGGTGAGGCACAGCCTTCTCTCCCCGACTGATATCGTTCGCCCCGTCATGGCCGGTGACCAGAAACCCCCCAGCGCTGGCGGCCCGGACGATGTTCCGTCCGGTGCCGGTCAGGGTTGGACCGCGCTCAGCTACCTGATCGCGGGCATGCTCGTGTGGGGCTTCATCGGCTGGCTGGTTGACGGATGGCTGGAGACCGGGGGCATCGCCACCGGCATCGGGATCGTGCTCGGCATGGCCGGGGGCATCGTCCTGGTCATCCGCAACCTCGGCACGCCTAAATAGGAAGGGACGCGGTGTTCGGACAGTCGAACGTCCTGGCACAGGGCGAGGTTAATTTCCCACCCAGCGTGGAGGACTTCTACCTGCCCAGCATCGCCCCGTGGGGCGCGGAGAACAACTACTGGTTCACCAAGATCACGTTCATGGTGTGGCTGGCGGTCGGGATCCTGATCCTGTTCTTCCTGCTCACCTACCGCAAGCCGCAGTTGGTGCCCACCAAGAAGCAGTGGCTCGCCGAGTCGATCTACGGCTTCGTGCGCAACAACATCGCGGTCGAGATGATCGGGCACCAGGGTGTGCGGTTCGCGCCCTACTTCACGACGCTCTTCTGCTTCGTGCTGCTGACGAACTTCTTCGCGATCGTGCCGTTCTTCCAGATCTCCCCGAACTCGCACATCGCCTTCCCGGCCTTCCTCGCCTTGATCAGCTACGTGCTCTTCAACTGGGTCGGTATCAAGAAGCACGGCTTCGGCGGGTACTTCAAGCGGGCCCTCATCCCCCCGGCGCCGTGGTACATCCTGCCGCTGCTGATCCCGATCGAGGCGTTCTCGACCTTCCTGGTCCGGCCCTTCTCGCTCGCCGTTCGTCTCTTCGCGAACATGTTCGCCGGCCACATGCTCCTGCTGGTCTTCACGCTCGGCGGCTTCGCGATGCTCAACGCCAACGCCCTGCTGGCGCCGATCTCGGTCCTGTCCTGGGTGATGACCGTGGCGCTCACCTTCCTCGAGTTCCTGGTGATCGTGCTGCAGGCCTACGTCTTCACGGTGTTGACCGCCAGCTACGTGCAGGGCGCGCTCGCCGAGGAACACTGATCCACTCGCACCAACCGTTGTCGTCCCGCGTGAGAGTCACGCGTGATAACCAGGAGGAACCACACCAATGGACGCTAGCGTTCTCGCCGCGGTAGAGGGCAGCACCGCCGCCATCGGCTACGGCCTCGCCGCCATCGGCCCGGGTATCGGCGTCGGCCTGGTCTTCGCCGCCTACATCCAGTCGACCGCCCGCCAGCCGGAGTCGTCGCGGATCACCCTGCCGTACGTCTGGATCGGCTTCGCCGTCATCGAGGCGCTCGCCCTGCTGGGTGTCGCATTCGGCTTCGTGTGGCAGGGCCCGATTCAGTAATTCCGCCCCCCTTCGACCGGGAGGTCTTCCATGTACTTCCTCGCCGCAGAAGGCGGTGAAGCGCACAACCCGATCCTGCCGCTCTGGCAGGAGATCGTGGTCGGTGGCATCGCCTTCATCGTGCTCTGCTTCGTGCTGATGAAGTTCGTCTTCCCGCGCATGGAGCAGACGTTCCAGGCCCGGGTCGACGCCATCGAGGGTGGCATCAAGCGCGCCGAGGCCGCGCAGTCCGAGGCGAACCAGCTGCTCGAGCAGTACCGTGCGCAGCTCGCCGAGGCGCGTACCGACGCCGCCAAGATCCGGGACGACGCCCGGGCCGACGCCGAGGGCATCCGGCAGGACATCCTCGCCAAGGCGCGGGAGGAGGCCGACCGGGTCATCCAGGCGGGCAAGGACCAGCTCGCCGCCGAGCGGGCCACCATCGTGCGCGAGCTGCGCGCCGAGGTCGGCACGATCGCGGTCGACCTGGCCAGCAAGATCGTCGGTGAGTCGCTCGCCGACGAGGCACGTCGCAAGGGCACCGTCGACCGGTTCCTGGACAGCCTCGAGAGCACGGGGGCCCGCTGATGCAGGCCGCCAGCCGGGAGTCGTACAAGATCGCGGCCGAGCGCCTCGACGAGTACGTCCGCGGCGCGGAGGCGTCGGCGGTGGCCACCACCGCCGACGACATCCTCTCCGTCGCCGCCCTGCTGCGGCGGGAGCCGCGGCTGCGCCGGGCGCTCTCCGACCCGGCCCGGTCCGGCGAGGACCGGTCCGGGCTGCTCGCGGGGATGCTCAGCGGCAAGATCGGCGCGGACGCGCTGACCCTGCTCACCGCGCTGGTCTCCGGCCGGTGGTCGGCGCCGTCCGAGCTTCTCGACGGCGCCGAGCGGCTGGGCGTGGAGGCGCTGCTGGCCAGCGCCGACTCCGCCGGCGAGCTCAGTGAGGTCGAGGACGAGCTGTTCCGCTTCGGGCAGGTCGTCGCCGGCTCTCCGGAGCTCTCCAACGCGCTCTCCGACCCGATGGTCCCGTCCGAGCGGCGGGCGACCCTGGTCGACCAGCTGCTCGCCGGCAAGGCCCGGCCGGTCACCGGCCGCCTCGTCGGGGTCGCGCTCGGTGGCTTCGGAGGTCGCTCCTTCAGTGGGGCGCTCACCCGGCTGGTCGAGCTCTCCGCCGAGCGGCGGGACCGGCAGGTCGCGTACGTGACCGTCGCCGCCCCGTTGAGTGACGGTGAGGAGCAGCGGCTGGGCGCTCGGCTCTCCGCGATATACGGTCGGGAGGTATCCGTGCGACAGACGGTGAACCCCGACGTTCTGGGTGGCGTGAGCGTGCGGGTCGGCTCCGACCTGTACGACGGCACCGTCCTGCGCCGCCTCAACGAGACCCGCAACGCGCTCGCGAAGCGCTGACCGGCTCAGCCGCGCAGCGCCCTCAACGACAGACGCCACTCGGACCGGTCGGTACTAGGTATCCCGGGCCCCTGATACATAAGGAAGCAGAGGATGGCCGAGCTGACCATCTCGACGGAGGAGATCCGCGGCGCCCTGGAGCGCTACGTCTCCTCCTACTCGACCGACGTCTCCCGCGAGGAGGTCGGCACCGTCTCCGACACCGGCGACGGCATCGCCCACGTCGAGGGCCTGCCTTCGACCAAGACCAACGAGCTGCTGGAGTTCGAGGACGGCACGCTCGGCGTGGCGCTCAACCTCGACGTCCGGGAGATCGGTGTCGTCGTTCTCGGTGACTCCGCCAACCTGGAGGAGGGGCAGCGCGTCAAGCGCACCGACCGGGTGCTCTCCGTGCCGGTCGGCGACGCCTTCCTCGGCCGCGTGGTCAACGCGCTCGGCCAGCCGATCGACGGCCTCGGCGACATCGCCGACGAGGGCTACCGCGAGCTGGAGCTGCAGGCGCCGAACGTGATGGCCCGGCAGTCGGTCTTCGAGCCGCTGCAGACCGGCATCAAGGCGATCGACGCCATGACGCCGGTGGGTCGGGGCCAGCGGCAGCTGATCATCGGTGACCGGAAGACCGGCAAGACCACGGTCGCCCTCGACGCCATCCTGAACCAGCGGGAGAACTGGCGCTCCGGCGACCCGAAGAAGCAGGTCCGCTGCATCTACGTCGCCATCGGCCAGAAGGCCTCCACGATCGCCTCGATCAAGGGCCAGCTGGAAGAGTCGGGCGCGATGGAGTACACCACCATCGTGGCCTCCCCGGCCTCCGACCCGGCCGGCTTCAAGTACATCGCCCCCTACACCGGCTCGTCCATCGGGCAGCACTGGATGTACGGCGGCAAGCACGTCCTGATCGTCTTCGACGACCTGAGCAAGCAGGCCGAGGCGTACCGCGCCGTGTCGCTGCTGCTGCGCCGCCCGCCGGGCCGTGAGGCGTACCCGGGTGACGTCTTCTACCTGCACTCCCGCCTGCTGGAGCGCTGCGCGAAGCTCTCCGACGAGCTGGGTGGCGGCTCGATGACCGGTCTGCCGATCATCGAGACGAAGGCCAGCGACATCTCGGCCTTCATCCCGACCAACGTCATCTCGATCACCGACGGCCAGATCTTCCTCGAGACCGACCTGTTCAACCAGGGCGTCCGGCCGGCCATCAACGTCGGCACCTCGGTCTCCCGGGTCGGTGGCGCCGCGCAGGTGAAGCCGATGAAGAAGGTCGCCGGCTCGCTGCGGCTCAACCTGGCCCAGTACCGCGAGCTGGAGGCGTTCGCCGCCTTCGCCTCCGACCTGGACAAGGCCTCCCGGGCCCAGCTGGACCGCGGCGCCCGCCTGGTCGAGCTGCTGAAGCAGTCGAACTACTCGCCGTACCCGGTGCAGGAGCAGGTCGTCTCGGTCTGGGCCGGCACCGAGGGCAAGCTGGACGACGTCCCGGTGGGCGAGGTCCGGCGCTTCGAGTCGGAGTTCCTCCAGTACCTGCGGCACAAGCACGCCGGTGTGCTGGCGGGGATCGCCGACAACAAGTGGGACGACGACATCATCGGCTCCCTGGACGCGGCGATCACCGAGTTCAAGCAGGTCTTCCTCGGCAAGGAGGACGAGCGTCAGGTCAACGACGCGCCGGCCGCGCCGCTGGAGGGTGACGAGAACCGCGAGACGGTGACCCGCTTCCGCGACGGCGCGACCGACCGCCCGGCCGAGAGCTGATCCCATGGCGGCCCAGGTACGCGTTCTTCGTCAGCGGATCCGCTCCGCTAAGGGGATGAAGAAGATCACCAAGGCGATGGAGCTCGTGGCGACGAGCCGGATCGCCAAGTCCCAGGCGCGGGTGGAGGCGTCCCTGCCGTACGCCCAGGCCATCACCGGCGTGCTCACCGCGCTCGCGTCCAACGCGCGGATCGACCACCCGCTGCT
Organism: Micromonospora musae; assembly: GCF_003626635.1. Classification (GTDB taxonomy): domain Bacteria; phylum Actinomycetota; class Actinomycetes; order Mycobacteriales; family Micromonosporaceae; genus Micromonospora; species Micromonospora musae. The sequence continues at coordinate 384,442 of NZ_RAZT01000005.1, forward strand.
CACCCCGCGTGAGCGGGTGCGGCGGGCGGGCGTCGTGCTGGTAACCGCCGACCGGGGTCTGGCCGGCGGTTACAGCTCCAACGCGATCAAGACGGCTGAGTCGTTGATCGCCCGCCTCCGGGCCGACGGCAAGGAGCCGGTGCTCTACGTCGTCGGGCGCAAGGGCGTCAGCTACTACCGGTTCCGGAACCGGCCGATCGAGGCGAACTGGACCGGATTCTCGGAGCAGCCGTCGTTCGCGGACGCCCGCGCGGTGGGCGAGACGCTGATCAAGGCGTTCACGGCCGGTGCGGACGACGTCGACGGCGGCGCCGGGGTGGACGGGGTGCTCGGCATCGACGAGCTGCACATGGTCTACACCGAGTTCCACTCGTTGATGACCCAGACCCCGGTCGCCAAGATCATCGGGCCGATGCAGGTCGAGGACCGGCCGCGCTCCGAGGGGCTGCTCCCGGCCTACGAGTTCGAGCCGGAGGCGGAGGCGCTGCTCGACGCGCTGCTGCCGAAGTACATCAACACGCGGATCTACGCGGCGTTGATCGAGTCGGCGGCGAGCGAGTCGGCGGCCCGGCGGCGGGCGATGAAGAGCGCCACCGACAACGCCGAAGAGATGATCGAGAAGTACACGCGCGAGATGAACACGGCCCGCCAGGCCGGGATCACCCAGGAGATCAGCGAGATCGTCGGCGGCGCGAACGCGCTTGCCGCGTCGGGAAGTGAAGTGTGATGACTGCCCCAGTAGAGACCAAGACGGCCACCGGTCGCGTGGTCCGGGTCATCGGCCCGGTCGTCGACGCCGAGTTCCCGCGCGACGCCATGCCGGCCCTGTTCAACGCCCTGAACGTCGACGTGAACCTGTCCGGTGGTGAGAAGACGCTGACCCTGGAGGTCGCCCAGCACCTGGGTGACAACATGGTCCGGGCCATCTCGATGCAGCCGACCGACGGCCTGGTCCGCGGCGCGGAGGTGCGTGACTCCGGTTCGCCGATCACCGTGCCGGTGGGCGACGCGGTCAAGGGTCACGTGTTCAACGCGATCGGCGAGGTCCTCAACCTCACCGAGGGCGAGACGCTCACCCCGGACGACCACTGGGGTATCCACCGCAAGGCCCCGGCCTTCGCGGACCTGGAGCCGAAGACCGAGATGCTGGAGACCGGCATCAAGGTCATCGACCTGCTCGCCCCGTACGTCAAGGGCGGCAAGATCGGCCTGTTCGGCGGCGCCGGCGTGGGCAAGACGGTGCTCATCCAGGAGATGATCACCCGTGTCGCCCGTAACTTCGGTGGTACGTCGGTCTTCGCCGGTGTGGGTGAGCGGACCCGTGAGGGCAACGACCTCATCGCCGAGATGACCGAGTCGGGCGTCATCGACAAGACCGCGCTGGTCTACGGCCAGATGGACGAGCCGCCGGGCACCCGGCTCCGGGTCGCCCTCTCCGCGCTGACCATGGCGGAGTACTTCCGCGACGTGAAGAAGCAGGAGGTGCTGCTCTTCATCGACAACATCTTCCGCTTCACCCAGGCGGGTTCCGAGGTCTCCACCCTGCTCGGCCGGATGCCGAGCGCGGTGGGCTACCAGCCGACCCTGGCCGACGAGATGGGCGAGCTCCAGGAGCGGATCACCTCCGTCCGGGGCCAGGCCATCACCTCGATGCAGGCGATCTACGTGCCGGCGGACGACTACACCGACCCCGCCCCGGCCACCACGTTCGCCCACCTCGACGCGACCACCAACCTGGAGCGGTCGATCTCCGACAAGGGCATCTACCCGGCCGTGGACCCGCTGGCGTCCTCGTCCCGGATCCTCGCCCCGGAGTTCGTCGGCCAGGAGCACTTCGCGGTGGCCACCGAGGTGAAGCGGATCCTGCAGCGCTACAAGGACCTGCAGGACATCATCGCCATCCTCGGTATCGAGGAGCTCTCCGAGGAGGACAAGGTCACGGTCGGCCGAGCCCGCCGGATCGAGCGCTTCCTGTCGCAGAACACCTACGCTGCGGAGCAGTTCACCGGCGTTCCGGGCTCGACGGTCCCGATCAAGGAGACCATCGAGGCGTTCCGGAAGATCAGCGAGGGTGAGTACGACCACTTCCCTGAGCAGGCGTTCTTCATGTGCGGCGGTCTGGAGGACCTGGAGCGCAAGGCGGAAGAGCTGATGAAGGCCTGACGAGGCCCTCCACAAAAAGGCCGCCCCGGCAATGCCGGGGCGGCCTTTTGTTCACCTTTGGCATGTACGGTCGCCACTGCTCCGTTCCTCGCTTTCGGCGTGCGCGCGGATGCGAGGTAGCGTTCACCGCACCTTCACACCTGGTCAATGCGGATCGGTGCAACCTTTTCGAGGACGCACGCCGTCTTCAGTCAGGGAAGCGGCGTGACGAACGGAGACAGTCGTGGCCAAGGCCGGTAAGAACGGCCGGAAGCGATCCACCTGGCGGGCCATCCCGCGGTGGGCGCGGATCTGCACCATCTTCGGCACTGTGCTCATGGTGCTCAGCGGCACCGCGCTGGTCGGCACAGCGGCGCTGAAGTCCCGGTACGAGGGGGCCGTCGGCAAGGCCGATCTCTTCGGTGACGAGGCGGCCGGCGCCCCGGCGCCGCCGAAGAGCGACATCAAGGGGCCGCTGAACCTCCTGCTGGTCGGCATCGATCCGCGTAACCCGACGACGCCGCCGCTCGCTGACTCGATCATGGTGCTGCACGTGCCCGCCACCATGGATCGCGCCTATCTCTTCTCCGTGCCGCGCGATCTCTACGTGGACATCCCCGCCTTCCCGAAGGCGGACTTCGGCGGTGAGACCACGAAGTTGAACGCCGCGATGTCGTTCGGTAGCCGGGTGCCGGGGCAGAACCCGGACGCCGCCCGCGGTTTCGAGTTGCTGGCGACGACGGTGCAGGAGATCACCGGCATCAAGCGCTTCGACGCCGGTGCGATCATCAACTTCACCGGTTTCCAGAAGATCGTCGACGCGATGGGCGGCGTCGACATGTACATCGAGCGCGAGGTGCGCTCGGAGCACCGGCAGCCGGACGGCAAGCCCCGGGAGTTCAACCAGCACGGCGAGGGCTACGTCGGGCCACAGGCCGTGTACACGAAGGGCACTCACCACCTCAAGGGTTGGCAGGCGCTGGACTACGTCCGGCAGCGCTACCCGAAGAACGGTGTGCCGGATGCCGACTACGGCCGGCAGCGTCACCAGCAGCAGTTCGTCAAGGCGATGGTGGGCCAGGCGTTCAGCGCCGACGTGGTCTCCAACCCGATCAAGCTGGACCGGGTGATCCGAGCGGCGGGCCAGTCGCTGATCTTCAACGGTCGCGGCCACAGCGTGCTGGACTTCGGGCTCGCGCTGAAGGACATCCGCCCCAACACGATCCAGATGATCAAGCTCCCGGGCGGCCCGGTCTTCGACGGCAAGACCTACAAGGGGGAGCAGTTCCAGGACGGCGTCGACGACTTCTTCGCCGCGTTGAAGGACGAGCAGTTGGACGCCTTCCTCCTCGAGCACCCCACCTTCCAGAACAAGACCAAGTAGCCGCGGCACGTCTTGCGCCACCCGCGTTGGGTAAGCGGTGGTGGCAGGATTAGAATTTGCCCATTCCGCCGCCGCAGCAAGGAGACAGCGTGGCACAGCAGCTTCACGTCGAGCTCGTAGCCGTCGAGGAGAGGGTCTGGTCCGGCGAGGCCGAGATGGTCGTCGCCCGGACGACCGAGGGCGAGCTGGGCGTGCTGCCGGGGCACGCGCCGCTGCTCGGCCAGCTCGCCGAGCCCGGTCAGGTGCGCATCAAGCTCCCCGGCGGTGAGCAGGTCTCCTACGAGGTGGCCGGCGGCTTCCTCTCCGTGAGCGCCGAAGGCGTCACGGTCCTCGCCGAGAGCGCCACCCCGGTCTCCGCCGCGCAGGGTCGCTGACCCGCACCGTCGATGGAGATCGTCGAGGGGATCGGAATCGGCTTCGCCGTCGTCCTCTGCGCGCTCCTGACCCTCTTCGTTCGGCGGGCCCTCTTCACTCGCAGTGGGGGCACCATCCGGCTCAGTGTCCGGGTCTCCACGCTCCTCGACGGTCGTGGCTGGTCGCCCGGTTTCGGCCGGTTCGTCGGTGCCGAGCTGCGCTGGTACCGGTTGTTCAGTTTCGCGCTGCGCCCGAAGCGGGTGCTCGAGCGCGAGGGGCTCGCGGTGGAGCGGCGGCGCCTGCCCGAGGGGCAGGAACGCTTCTCCATGCCCGCCGACTGGGTGATCCTCCGCTGTACCAGTCACCACGCTCCGGTCGAGATCGCGATGGCACGATCGACCGTGACGGGTTTCCTCTCCTGGCTCGAGGCCGCCCCACCCGGGGCGGTCTCGCCGCGTCTGGCCTCCCAGGACTGGCCTGCCGCCTGACCCCGTCCCCGGTCACCGGCCCGCTTCGGCGACCAGCTCGATCTCGTACCCCTGGCCGTCGGTGAGATAGCCCGCGTAGGTCTCCGGGCCGCCCGCGTGCGGGTGCCGGTCCGGGAAGAGCAGCGCCCAGCCGTACGCCGGCGCCGCGGCGACCAGCCGGTCCACGGCGGCCGGCGGGCCCGCGTGGAAGGCGAGATGGTTCAGGCCGGGTGCGAGCCGGTCGTGCCGCCGCCCACTCATCGCCGGGGACTCCTCCAGCACGAGGTAGGTCGGGCCGAGCCGCCACGAGCGGCCGGCGGGCCACTCCTGAAAGATTTCCCACCCCAGCTCGCCCAGAAGCCAGCCCCAGGCATGTTCGGCGGCGGCCAGATCGGGGACCCACACCTCGACGTGGTGCAGGCCGCCGGTCAGCGCTTCCCGCCCGGAACCCATAGCACGTCCCCGGCCGGATTCGCCGCTCTTGCCAGGATAAAGAGCAAATCGGAGAGCCGGTTGAGATACTTTGCCGGGAGAGTGCTGGTCCGCTCCGGGTCGTGGCTGACCAGCGCCCATGCCGCACGCTCGGCGCGCCGGGCGATGGTCCGCGCCACGTGCAGCAGCGCCGCGCCCGCGGTGCCGCCGGGGAGGACGAAGGAGTCGAGCTTGCTCAGGCGCCCGTTGTACTCGTCGCACCAGCCCTCGAGGCGATCGACGTACTCCTCGGTGACGCGCAACGGTGGATACTTCGGCTCCGGCTCGACGGGCGTCGCCAGGTCGGCGCCCACGTCGAAGAGGTCGTTCTGGATCGACCCGAGCACCGCCCGCAGTTCGTCGTCGAGCTGGCCGAGGGCGAGCGCGACCCCGATCGAGGAGTTGCACTCGTCCACGTCGGCGTACGCGACGATCCGCGGATCGGTCTTCGGCACCTGCTCGTTGTTGTTCAGCCTGGTCGTGCCGGCGTCGCCGGCCCTGGTGTAGATGCGCGTGAGGTGGACGGCCATGACGAACAGCCTACGGATACCGGACCTGACCATCCCGGTGCGGCCGGGCGCGCCCGGTTGGCCGACCGCGGTCGGTCCCGGCGACGCCGGCGATCCCTCGGTCAACGACGTCGACGTCATCCGGGTCCACGGCGGTGCCCGGCTGGCGGGCACCGTGCACGTGGTCGGTGCGAAGAACTCGGCGCTGAAGTTGATGGCCGCCGCACTGCTCGCCCCCGGGCGCAGTGTGATCACCAACGTGCCCCGGATCACCGACATCGCGATCATGGGGGAGGTGCTGCGCCGGCTCGGCTGTGACGTCGGGTTCGACGCGGACGACCCGGTGGATCCGATGGTGGCGGGAGGCGGGGTGGCCCGATCCAGGTCGGTGACCATCGACGTGCCCGACCAGTTGGGCACCGAGGCCGACTACGACCTGGTACGCCGCCTGCGCGCGTCGATCTGTGTGCTCGGGCCGCTGCTGGCCCGGCAGGGCTACGTACGGGTGGCGCACCCGGGCGGCGACGCCATCGGCTCGCGCGGGCTCGACATGCACATCTCCGGCCTGACCCGGATGGGCGCGGAGATCTCCGGTGAACACGGTTTCGTCATCGCCGCCGCGCCGAACGGCCTGCACGGCGCCGAGATCATGCTGGACTTCCCGAGCGTCGGCGCCACGGAGAACCTGGTGATGGCGGCGGTGCTGGCCCGCGGCGCCACGGTGATCGACAACGCGGCCCGCGAGCCGGAGATCGTCGACATCTGCACGATGCTCCGGGAGATGGGCGCGCAGATCTCCGGCGCGGGCACGTCCACCCTGCACATCGAAGGGGTGCCCGGGCTGCGCCCGGCGCGGCACGCCACCGTCGGCGACCGGATCGTGGCGGGCACCTGGGCGTTCGGCGCCGCCATGACCCGAGGCGACGTGACAGTGACCGGGGCGGACCCGGCCTTCCTGGAGGTCGCACTGGACAAGCTGGTGGCCGCCGGTGGCCTGGTGGAGACCCGGGCGGACGCCTTCCGGATCCGGATGGACGAGCGGCCCTTCGCCGTGGACGTGGTGACGCTGCCCTTTCCCGGGTTCGCCACCGACCTGCTGCCGATGGCGATCGGGCTGGCCGCAGTGAGCGACGGCGCCTCCCTGATCACCGAGAACATCTTCGACGGCCGCTTCATGTTCGCCAACGAGATGATGCGGCTCGGCGCGGACATCAAGACCGACGGCCACCACGCGGTCGTACGCGGCCACGAGCGGCTCTCCGGCGCGCCGGTGCAGGCCACCGACATCCGGGCCGGGGCCGGCCTGATCATCGCGGGCCTCTGCGCGGACGGAGTCACCGAGGTGTCGCACGTGCACCACGTCGACCGCGGCTACCCGGACTTCGTGGCCGACCTGCGGGCCCTGGGGGTCGAGGTGGAGCGCGGCACCGCGCCGGAGGAGCCGGAGCTCACCATCTGAGCGCAACCGGCTTAGCCATCGTTCAGCGTCGCCGACTAGGGTGCTGGCAAGCACTCAATCAGGCGAGGGAGAGAGCAGATGGCGGGTCGACTCGCGGTCGTCGGGGCCGGGCTGATGGGTTCCGGCATCGCCCAGGTGGCGGCGCAGGCGGGCTGGCAGGTGACGCTGCGGGACCTGGACGACGCGGCCACGAAGCGGGGCGTCGACGGCATCCGGAAGTCGCTGGAGAAGTTCGCCGAGAAGGGCAAGATCGAGGCGTCCGAGGTCGAGGCGACGCTCGGTCGGATCAGCGTGACCACCGACCTGGAGGCCGCCGCCGACGCCGACATCGTCGTCGAGGCGGTCTTCGAGCGGCTCGAGATCAAGCACGAGGTGTTCCGGGCGCTCGACAAGATCTGCAAGTCCGACGCCGTCCTCGCCACCAACACCTCCGCCATCCCGGTCACCCAGATCGCCGCGGTCACCGAGCGCCCGGAGGCGGTGGTCGGCACCCACTTCTTCTCCCCGGTGCCGATGATGAAGCTCTGCGAGCTGGTCCGCGGCTACAAGACCAGTGACGCCACGCTCGCCACCGTACGGGCGTTCGCCGAGGAGATCGGCAAGACGGTGGTCGTGGTCAACCGGGACATCGCCGGCTTCGTCACCACCCGGCTGATCGCCGCGCTCGTGGTCGAGGCGGTCAAGCTGGTCGAGTCGGGCGTCATCTCGGCCGAGGACCTGGACACGGCCTGCAAGCTGGGCTTCGGCCACGCCATGGGCCCGCTCGCCACCACGGACCTCACCGGCGCCGACGTGCTGCTGCACGCCGCGAAGAACATCTACGCCGACACCGCCGACGAGAAGTTCTTCCCGCCGGAGCTGCTCCAGCGCATGGTCACCGCCGGTGACCTGGGGCGCAAGACCGGCAAGGGCTTCTACACGTACTGAGGACGGCCAGGGCCCGCCACCGGCCGCCTGTCGTCCCTCAGGGTGCGGCGGCGGCCGGGTCGGGCCTGGTCCGATCCTCGACGCCACCGATCGTGGCCGCTCGCGGCGCGGTACGCCGCAGCCCGGCGGTGAGGGTGAGCGTGGCGACCAGCGACGCCCCGGCCAACAGCGCGACGGCGTGGTACGCCGGCACCAGGTCCGCGACCGCGCCGGCGACGGCGGCGCAGAGCGCCTGCCCGGCGAGCATGCCGTTGTGGTGCAGACCGAGCACCTGACCACGGGCGTCGGACGGCGAGTGGGCGACCAGCCGCTCCTGCAGCGGGAGCGTGGCGGCGTAGCCGACCGAGGCGATCAGCGCGACGGCCATGGCCAGCGGCAGCGGCGGCGCGAGCACGAAGGCCAGGTACGGGAGAGCGAGCAGCAACCGCAGCGGGTGCAGCCACCGCTCGCGGCGGGCCGGGGTCAGGAACCGCCCGACCAGCACGTCCCCGATCAGCATGCCGAGGGCGGCGGCGGCGAGCAGGAAACCGGCGCGGTCACCCGCGTACGGGACGAACAACGCCTCGCAGCCGACGATCAGGCCGCCGGGCAGCCAGAGGTTGAGCAGCAGCGACCGCCGACCGGGATCGGCCCAGAGCGCCCGGTTCACCCGGAGGGTTCGGGCGACCGTCACCCGCTCGGTCGCCCGAGCCGGATGTTCGGAGAGCCCGAACCAGCCGACCGCCGCGGCCACCGCGCGCAGGGCCAGGGCGAGCAGGAACACCTGGTACGGGCTGAGCCAGACGAGCAGGACGCCGGCCAGCCCGAAGCCGGCGATCTGCATGACGCCGACACTGGTGTTCATCGTGGCGCGAGCCAGGACGTAGGCGTTGGCCGGCAGGATGTCGGTGAGCAGGGCCCAGCGGGCGCCGCCGGTGACCGAGCCGACGTACGCGCTGCCGAAGATGACCACGAAGCGCGCCCACAGTGGCAGCCCGGGCACGGCCTGCACCGCCGCCCCGGCGGTGACCAGCAGCGCGGCGAGGGTCAGCGCCCGGCGGGGCGGCACACTGTCCGCGGCGGAGAGCAGCGTCAGGCTGCCGAGGACGCCCGCCAGCGGTGCGCCGAACATGCTCAACGCGGTGAGCAGAGCCGAGCCGGTCGACGCGTAGGTCAACGCGCCGAGCGCGAGCGCCGACGTGGTGTGCGCGGCGATTCCCGCGCAGTTCGCGAGGAAGAGGTTCCGGAACTCCCGGACCGCGAACAGTTCTGCGTACGTTCTCACGTGCACGATGGTCGGGGGTGACGGGCCGGTTCTCACAGAGTTACGTCTGGAGGCGAAACGTGAGTGTCTGGCAGGTGCCGTCGGATCTGCTCGCGGGCAGCCGCTTCACCGTCTCGCCGATGGTCGAGACGGTCGCGGCGCTGAAGGCGCTGATCAATCCGCGTACCCCGTGGCAGCGGGCCTGGCGACAGCCGCACGTCGACGCGTTCCAGCGGATGCTGGCCGCGCGGCCGGTGGTCCGGGCGCTGCTGCCCGCGTCGTTCTACCCCCGGTGGATGGCGGACTTCCTCACCATCGCGCCCGCCCTGCCGGACCCGACGTTCGCCTCCGAGCTGGCGACCGTCGCGGCGCTGCCCGACGAGCGGATCCGGGCCGACCTGCGGGCCACCCGCCCGGAGCCGCTCGCCGCCGAGCTGCTGGCGGACGGCCTCACCGGAGAGGTGGTGGAGCTCCTGCGCTGGGTCTGGACGCACACCGTCGAGCCGGAGTGGCCGGAGCGGGAACGTCGGCTGCGGGCGGACATCGTGGCGCGCACCGCGGCGTTGAGCACGCGCGGCTGGGCCGGGGTGCTGGCCGACCTCAACCGCGACATGCGGTGGTTGGGGGAGGGTCGCCTCCAGATCAACGACTACCCCGACCCGGCGCTGTCGCTGCACCGGGCCGAGCAGCTGATCTTCCTGCCCGCGCACTGCCCGCGCGGCTGGGTGGTCTGGGACCTGCCGACCCGGTTCGGGATGGTCTATCCGGCGCGCGGGATCCTGGTCGACCCCACCTCACCCGCACCCGACGGACTGGCCCGGCTGATCGGCGCGAACCGGGCCGACATCCTGGCTCGGCTGGAGTCGCCGTTGAGCACGTCGCACCTGGTGGCGCTCACCGGGCTCTCCCTCGGGACGGTGAGCGACCACCTGCGGGTGCTGCTCGACGCCGGGGCCGTCGACAAACGACGCTCCGGGCGCGAGGTGCTCTACTGGCGTACGCCGCTCGGTGCCGCGCTCGTCGCCACCGGCGGGTGACAGGTGTCGTCCGGCGACGATCGCGTCAGCCGTCGCGGCGGGTGGTCCAGCGGAAGGTGGTCAGGCAGAGCAGCAGGCCGATCACGCACCAGGCGCCGAGGACGAGCGCGACCCGGCCGAGCTCGAAGGAGCCGCCCGCCTCCTGCGCCCCGAAGCCGTCCGGCAGGAAGACCGAGCGCAGGCCCTGGCACATCCACTTGAGCGGGAAGAGCGCGGCCACCTGCTGCATCCAGGTGGGCAGCTCGGTGAAGACGAAGAACACCCCGGAGATGAACTGGAGCACCAGCGCCAGCGGGGTGACCACGGCGGAGCCGCTGCGTGCGGTGCGGGCCAGCGACGAGATGGCGATGCCGCAGAGCGTGCAGGCGGTCACGCCGAGCACCGCCACCCAGGCGAAGGTGAGCCAGCGTCCGGCGGTGGCCGGCAGGTCGAGGTCGAAGAAGGCGGCCGAGACGGCGAGCAGCAGCACCGTCTCCACCACGCCGATCGCCACCACCATGATCACCTTGCCGGCGAAGTACACCCACTTCGGCATCGGCGTGCCCCGGTAGCGCTTCAGCACCCCGCGGTCGCGCTCGATGGGGATCCAGATGCCGAGGTTCTGGAAGCTGACGGTCATCAGGCCGGTGGCGATCATGCCGGTGATGAAGTATTGGGTGTAGCTGACCCCGGGCGCGATCTTGTTGTTGAAGATCGCCGCGAAGATCAGGATCATGATCACCGGGAAGCCCATCGTGAAGACGACGGACTCCCGGCTGCGGAGGAACTGGGTGATCTCCAGCCGGCCCTGCCGCAGCCCGAGCGCGACCGGGCCGACCCGTCGGGGCGCGGTGGCGGCGAGCGGCGCCGCGGGCTTCGTGGTGGTGGTCATCGGTGTCCGATCATCGTGAGGTAGACGTCTTCCAGGGTCGGCCGGGTCACGGTCAGGCCCGGCACCTCGCCGCCGAAACGCCCGGCCAGCTCCGCCACCAGCGCCGTCGGCGTCGCGCTCTGGACGCTCTCCACGACCCCCTCCGGGGTACGCCAGGAGACGGTCGTCAGGGCCGACTGCCGGTTGCCGAGCTGCTCGGGCGTGGACACCTCCACGATCCGGCCGCCGGCGATCACCCCGACCCGGTCGGCCAGCTCCTCGGCCTCGTCGAGGTAGTGGGTGGTGAGCACGATCGTGGTGCCCGCCGCGGCCAGGTCGCGGATCAGTCCCCAGAACTCCCGCCGCGCCTCCGGGTCGAAGCCGGTGGTCGGCTCGTCCAGGAAGAGCAGCTCGGGGCGGCCGACGATGCCCAGCGCCACGTCGAGGCGGCGCTTCTGCCCGCCGGAGAGGCTGTGCGTACGGGCCCGCGCCTTGTCGGTGAGCCCGACCCGGGCGATGACCTTCTCCGGATCGTCCGCGTCGGGGTAGAAGCCGGCGAAGTGCCGCACCACCTCGCCCACGGTCAGCTCGTCGAACTCGCCGGTGCCCTGGAGCACGATCCCGACCCGGGAGCGCCAGTCGGCGGCCGGGGCGGCCGGGTCGCTGCCGAGCACGCGGACCTCGCCCGCGTCGCGTCGGCGATAGCCCTCCAGGATCTCCACCGTGGTGGTCTTGCCCGCCCCGTTCGGGCCGAGCAGGGCGAAGACCTCGCCCCGGCGGACGTCGAGGTCCACGCCGGCCACCGCGACGTTGTCGCCGTACGCCTTGCGCAGCCCTCGTACGGCGATCGCCAGCTCGTTCTCCATGCCGTCAAGTGTGCTGCCTGGCTGCGGTGCCAGACCGCGCGGGGTGTGGTGATCGGAGCCAGGTCACGCCGTTCCTGCCCGGCTGTCTCCGCCATGGACGTGTGTAATTTTCCACAGCCGGTTTTACTGAACGGTAACTTAGACTCCCGTCATGGACGAGAAGGGTCTCCCTGGCCGGTTGCCCGAGCGCGACCGTCCGTGGGTGATGCGCACGTACGCCGGGCACAGCTCGGCCACCGCGACCAACGCCCTCTTCCGCCGCAACCTGGCCAAGGGGCAGACCGGTCTCTCGGTCGCCTTCGATCTGCCCACCCAGACCGGGTACGACCCGGATCACGAGCTCGCCGTCGGCGAGGTGGGCCGCGTCGGCGTCCCCGTCGCCCACCTCGGCGACATGCGGGCCCTCTTCGACGGCATCCCGCTCGCCCGGATGAACACCTCGATGACCATCAACGCCCCCGCGATGTGGCTGCTCGCCCTCTACGGGACGGTCGCCACGGAGCAGGGCTGGACCGCCTCGATGCTCGCCGGCACCACCCAGAACGACATCATCAAGGAGTACCTCTCCCGGGGGACGCACATCTTCCCGCCAGCGGCGTCGCTCCGGCTCACCGCCGACGTCGTCGCGCACGCCCTCGAGGCGATGCCGAGATGGAACCCGGTCAACATCTGCTCGTACCACCTCCAGGAGGCCGGCGCGACGCCCGTGCAGGAGGTGGGCTTCGCGCTGGCCACCGCGGTCGCCGTGCTCGACGCGGTCCGTGACTGCGGGCAGGTGCCCGCCGAGCGGATGGGGGACGTGGTGCAGCGCCTGTCGTTCTTCGTCAACGCCGGGGTGCGCTTCGTCGAGGAGGTCGCCAAGATGCGGGCCTTCGGCGCGCTCTGGGACGAGATCACCCGCGACCGGTACGGCGTGACCGACCCGAAGCAGCGCCGGTTCCGCTACGGGGTGCAGGTCAACTCGCTCGGCCTGACCGCGGCGCAGCCAGAGAACAACATCCAGCGGATCGTGCTGGAGATGCTCGGCGTCACGCTCTCCCGCGACGCCCGGGCCCGCGCGGTGCAGCTGCCCGCCTGGAACGAGGCGCTCGGTCTGCCCCGCCCCTGGGACCAGCAGTGGTCGCTGCGAATGCAGCAGGTGCTCGCGTACGAGTCGGACCTCCTCGAGTACCCGGACCTCTTCGCGGGTTCGCACGTGATGACGGCGTTGGTCGACGGGCTCGTCGCCGGGGCACGGACCGAGCTGCAGAAGGTGCTGGAGATGGGGGGCGTGGTCGCCGCGGTGGAGACCGGCTACCTCAAGAGCGCCCTGGTCGCCTCGCTGGCACAGCGGCGGCACCGGATGGAGGTCGGCTCGGACGTGGTGGTGGGCGTCAACCGGTTCACCGAGACCGAGCCCTCCCCGCTGACCGCGACCGGCGCCGAGGCGATCGAGCAGGTCGACCCGGCGGTGGAGGCCGACGCGGCGATCGCCGTACGCCGCTGGCGCGCGGAGCGGGACGCGGCGGCGGTGGATGCCGCGCTGACCCGGCTGCAGGCCGACGCGGCGAGCACGACGAACCTGATGCCGGCCACGCTCGCCTGCGTACGGGCCGGTGTGACCACGGGGGAGTGGGCAGGAGCGCTGCGCCAGGTCTTCGGCGAGTACCGGGCGCCGACCGGGCTGACCGCGACCGCCGCCGCCGGGGCGGACCCGGGGCTCGCCGCCGTCCGGCAGCGGGTCATCGCGACCGCCCGCGACCTGGGTGCCGGTCGGCTGCGGCTGCTCGTCGGCAAGCCGGGACTGGACGGGCACTCCAACGGCGCCGAGCAGATCGCCGTACGCGCCCGCGACGCCGGCTTCGAGGTGATCTACCAGGGGATCCGGCTGACCGCCGGGCAGATCGTGGCGGCCGCCGTGGAGGAGGACGTCGACCTGGTCGGGCTCTCCGTCCTCTCCGGCTCCCACCTCGCGGCGGTGCCCGCCGTGCTCGACGGGCTACGTGCCGCCGGGCGGGGGGACCTTCCGGTGGTGGTCGGCGGCATCATTCCGGCCCCGGACGCGGAGCAGCTACGGGCCGCCGGGGTGGCCCGGGTCTTCACCCCCAGGGACTTCGCCCTCACCGGGGTGGTGGACGAGCTGGTCACCGTGATCCGCGAGGCGAACGGGCTGACCTGATCCCGCGCCCACGATGAGCGCCTCTCGGCGGTGCCGGCCTTCGGCGCTGTCGACGCTTCCTGGCGGGCGCCCGCCTCGGCGCTGCCGGCGCCCTTGGCGGTGCTGCTTCTGGCGCTGCGGCCGTCGGCGTTCGCGGGTGGCGGTTGCCGGCCTCAGCGTTCGGCGTAGGTGATGCAGTCGGCCAGGTCGTTGTCCGGGCCGACCCGGATGGCCGGTGCGTGGCACTCCAACTGCTCGTTGTGCCGGCAGTCGGCGCGCTGGCAGGCGCCGACCTGAGCGGTCAGTTCTGCCACCCCGGCGCGGACCGGCAGCTGTACGAAGGTGTGACAGTGGGCGTGGTCGGGGCTGCCGATCGTGATGGCGAAGGCGTGGCAGTCGCCGGTGTGGTTGTACGCGCACGAGGCGACCACACACTCCTCGACGCGGGGCATCTGCATCGCCGCGGTCATCTCGACCTCCTTGAGAGCCTGCGGGTCACCCGGCCGATCCGGACTCACCGGCTGCCAGAAATGGCGGCCGGCCCCGATCTCGCCGCGTACCGCTGTGACCTCCATCGGACCACCGCCGATCTCCCGATTTCCGGAATTCGAGCACTTTGACCCCCATGAACGTGCCGGAGCCTTTTCGCCGCCGGGTACCCGGGCCACCGGTGATCGACTCGGGGTCCGTGGAGGTCGGGGTGTCCGGGTGGTGCGGATGCCCCGACCTCAAGGAACCCGAGTCGACCCTTGACCTGATCGGCCGGCGGCACGGGCCGGATCGCGTGCGGGATGGCTGTCGTGCCGATCCCGGCCACTCTTGGGGTTGATCGACTCGACGTGCCTGCTTTTCGGGGCGTCCCGGCGGGGTGATGCCCCGACCTTGCGGCCCCGAATCGACCTATGAGGGGATCGGGCCGGTCCCCCCGGCAGAGCCGGGTCGCTGTGCGCGACCCATCGCCTTCTCCCGGGCTCGCAAACCGGATATATCGCGCTCATCGCCCCGTGCGCGTCGGTGATCGACTCGGGTTCCTTGATGTCGGGGTGTCCCGGTCGCGTGATGCCCCGACTTCAAGGACCCCGAGTCGATCACGAGCGGCGCCTGGGGTGATTGGCGAACGGTGTCCGGTTCACGTGCGCGCAGCCTGGGGTGCGGCCACCCCAGGCTGATGGTTTGGGCGGTTTCGGGGTGTGACCGGTGGCATCCTCAGGCCGGAATCGTGGCCGGGTCGCGGGCGTTGAACACCCCCGACGGCCGAGGTAGCAGCCCCGCCCGATGGCCCGTCCGCCCGGACCGAGCCGCGAGGCTCCCCGGGAATGACGGTGGCCTGCCGGTCGTTGAACACGGTCCCGCCGCACGACCCCCTCCCGGGTCGCAGCGGGCCACGGTCACCGAGCCTCCCGAAGCCCCGGGCACGTCGCCGGGAATCATGGCGGGCCGCCGGTCGTTGAACCCGGTCCCGCAAGCCCCCGAGACCCCCGGGCATGTCGCCGGGAATGATGGCGGGTCGCCGACCGTTGAACACCGTCCCGGCGCGGTGAAGCCCCCCCGCTTCGCCCCGGGACACCGGGCCCCGCGAACTCCCTCTCGCGGAAGCGCCCACTCAGACTTTCCCCCCTTTTTGAAGCGCCCGAGCGTGGCGCTGACCTGCACACCCCCCCGGGTGTGGGTCATCACCCCCGAAGGAGCTTTGACATGAACACGATCATGCGTAAGAGCGTTCTCGGTATCGCTGGTCTCGCGTTCGCCGGTGGTGTCATCGGCGGCCCCGTCGCCGCCCACGCCGCCACCCCGGCGGTGGATGCCAAGCCCGTCGCTGTCGTGCAGGCTGACAAGCCGGGTGTGGACAAGGGCAAGCTGATGCCCAACGGCACCCACGGCACCCAGTCCCGCATCAACCTCGACGACGAGCAGACCGCCAATGTGAAGGCGATCATCGCCGCGACGAAGAAGTCGGACATGAACGAGCGGGCCGCGGTCATCTCCATCGCCACCAGCCTGCAGGAGTCGAAGTTGGAGAACCTGGGTCACCTGGGTGACGCCAACGACCACGACTCGCTGGGCCTGTTCCAGCAGCGCCCGACCTCGGGTTGGGGTACGCCGGAGCAGATCACCGACCCGCAGTACTCGACCACCGCGTTCCTGAAGGGTCTGAAGCAGGTTGACGGCTGGCAGGACATGCCGCTGACCGACGCCGCCCAGACCGTGCAGGTGTCGGCCTACCCGGACGCCTACGCGCAGTGGGAGCAGCAGGCCGCCGACCTGGTGAGCCAGTACTGGAACAGCTGACAACCAAACAGCACGACCAACCGCTGGCCGGCACCCATCACGGGTGCCGGCCAGCGGCGTATCCACTTGGGTCTGTTCCATAAGACCGTGCCCGGCTGCGCCGGCCCCAGGCGGCGACGGTTCGTCCGGATACAACACCGGGGGTATCCGCACGAACCTCCGCCTTGCCGGACCGCCGCCTGGGGCTCGGCTCGCTCGGGCGAGCCTTGTGAAGCAGACCCTAGACGCGGAAGCCGGCTGCTCGGGCCGCCTCCAGCTCCCGGCGCCGGTCGGCGCGCCGGCGCCGGAACCAGAAGAGGAAGGCGAGCAGTCCGGCCAGGAACAGCAGGACGAGCACCGGCAGCAGGATCGCCACCACCGACACCACGGCGCTCGTCGCGTCCTCGGCAGTGCTCGCCACCGGCGCGCCCACCCCGGCGGTGGTCGCGTTGATGACGGGACGGGCGGCGGACTTGAGCAGGTGCACGCCGAACGCGATGAGCACGCCGGTCACGACCGGCACCCACTCGTGCGACGAGAAGAAGTTGCCCGGGTCGCTCACCGTGACCGTCTCGGCGGTCGAGCCCGCACCGAAGGCCAGACCGCCTGCGGTCGGGCGTACGACCGTCTGCACCACGTCGTTGACGTGGTCGAGCACCGGCACCTTGTCGGCGACCACCTCGACGGAGAGCAGCGCCGCCAGGATGACGAGGACCCAGCCGTCGCCGAGCCAGGCCCAGCCGCTCGGTAGGTCGATCAGGTCGGTGTAGCGGGCGAGCAGACCCATGGTGAGCAGGGGGATGTAGGCGTTCAGTCCGGCCGAGGCGGCGAGGCCGGTTCCGGTGAGGAGTTCGAACACGGTCACAGCATCCCATCGGCACGCCAGTGCCGCTCGACGGCGATCCCCGGCTACTCCGCTACCCTCGTCGGGTGCGGTTGGTGATTGCGAAGTGCTCGGTGGACTACGTCGGACGGCTCTCGGCTCACCTGCCGCCGGCCACCCGACTGCTCATGGTCAAGGCGGACGGATCGGTCTCCATCCACGCCGACGACCGTGCGTACAAGCCACTGAACTGGATGAGCCCGCCCTGCCGGCTGGAGGAGGCCCCCGGGGTGTGGCGGGTGGTCAACAAGGCCGGCGAGGAGCTGCGGATCACCCTCGAGGAGATCTTCCAGGACACCTCGTACGAGCTGGGGGTGGACCCCGGCCTGCGCAAGGACGGCGTCGAGGCGCACCTGCAGGAGCTGCTCGCCGCCAACCCGGAGACCCTCGGCGAGGGGTTCACGCTGGTCCGGCGCGAGTACATGACCGCCATCGGCCCGGTCGACCTGCTCTGCCGGGACGCCGACTCGGGTGCGGTCGCGGTGGAGGTGAAGCGGCGCGGCGAGATCGACGGGGTGGAGCAGCTCACCCGCTATCTCGAACTGCTCAACCGGGACCCGCTGCTCGCACCGGTCGCCGGCGTCTTCGCCGCACAGGAGATCAAGCCGCAGGCCCGGGTGCTCGCCACCGACCGGGGCATCCGGTGCGTGGTGGTCGACTACGACAAGCTACGCGGCATCGAGCGCGACGAGCTGACCCTCTTCTGAGGCTGCGCCGGCCCACTGCTGGGTCGGTCGCCGGCACTCACCGGCCGTACATCGTCTTGACGACCTTCACGAGCCGGTCGACGTCGGCCGGGGTGCGGTCGAAGGTCATCGAGGGCAGCAGCGAGCGGGCTCGACGCCGGGTGATCGCCTTGGCTCGGCTGAACTCGCGCAGCCCGTCCGCGCCGTGGATCCGGCCGAAGCCCGAGTCGCCGACCCCGCCGAACGGCAGGGTGGACATTCCGGCGAAGGTCAGCGTCGAGTTGACCGAGGCCATGCCGGAGCGTAGCCGCCGGGCGGCCGCCATGGCGCGACGCCGGCCGAAGACCGAGCCGCCCAGCCCGTACGGGAGGGCGTTCGCGCGGTCGACGGCCTCGTCGGCGTCGCGGACGCGGTTGATGGTGAGGGTCGGCCCGAACGTCTCCTCCCGTACGGCGGCGGAGTCCTCCGGCACGTCGACGAGCACCGTCGGGCGCACGTACGGCGGCTGCACCGCGTCCGTGCCGCCCAGCACGGCCCGCCCACCCCGGGCGAGCGCGTCGTCGATGTGCCGGCGGATCACGTCGATCTGGGCGGGCATCGTGATCGGGCCGAGGTCCGCATCGTCGGGGCCCACGGTCAGCCGGCCTGCCCGGTCGACCACCTTCGCCACGAAGGTGTCGAAGACCGGTTCGACGGCGTAGACCCGTTCGATGCCGATGCAGGTCTGCCCGGCGTTGGTCAGCGCCCCCCAGACGCACGCCTCGGCGGCCGCGTCCAGGTCGGCGTCGCTGTCGACGATCATGGCGTCCTTGCCGCCCGCCTCGATGAGCACCGGCGTGAGCGACTCGGCGCAGGCGGCCATCACCTTCCGGGCGGTCGCGCTGGAACCGGTGAAGGCGAGCTTGCCCACCCCGGAGCGGCAGAGCGCCGCACCCACGTCGCCGAGCCCGTGCACCGCGGTGAGGACGGGCTGCTCCGGCGCCACCTCCGCGAACGTGTCCACGAGCCACTGCCCCACCGCGGGCGTGTACTCGCTGGGTTTCAGGACGACCGCGTTACCGGCCGCCAGCGCGTACGCCGTCGAGCCGACGGGGGTGAGGACCGGGTAGTTCCACGGACCGATGACGCCGACCACCCCGTACGGCTGGTACTCCAGGTGACCGGAGAACTCGGCGAGGATGAGCCGGGATCGGACCCGGCGTGGACCGAGCGTCCGCCGGGCGTTGCGCGCGGCCCAGTCGATGTGCTCGACGGCGGTGACGATCTCGACGATCCCGTCGGCGACCGGCTTGCCGCCTTCGAGGTGCATCAGCTCGGCGAGCTCTTCGATCCGCCGGGCGAGCAGGGCCCGCCAGCGCAGCAGCCGTTCCCGGCGACCGGCGAAGCCGAGCGACGCCCACCACTGTCCGGCCGTGCCGGCGCGTTCGACAGCCGCAGTGACGTCGGCCGGGGTGGCGACCGGGAAGCGTCCCGCCTCCGCACCGGTGGCCGGGCTGGTGGAGACCAGGAGGCCGTCTTCGATGGCCGGGGCGCCGGGGACATGCACAGCCGTCATGGCGGGAGTCTAGACCCGAGTATTACTCGCCGGTAGGGGTGATTCGACCGCTGTGCCCGGGTCTTCGGCGCGCCCCCGCTCCTCCCGACCGGCGCGGCGGCACGATGGAGCTGTCGGTCCGCCGCCCGAACCGGCTAACGGAAGGTGTACGGCCGGGGGCGTGGAGGTGTCCGCCCGGCCATGGAGGTGACTACCGTCTGGTGGCACTCTGATGCGGGGAGTGAGGGTGTGGGGTGGAGGGCTGACTGTCCATGGAGGAGCTTCCGGAACTGCTGCCGTTGTTGACGGTCGCCGGTGGTCCGATGCGCGGGGCGAGCTTCCGGCTTCGAGCCGAGGCTCAGTTGATCGGTCGGGCGCCGGCGGCCCACGTCTCCGTCGCCGACCCGCATCTGAGCCGGCGGCACGCCGAGGTGTGGCTCACGCCCGAGGGAGCCTGGCTGCGTGACCTCGGCTCGACCAACGGCACCTGGCTGAACGACCGCCGGATCGGGGGGCTGGAGCAGCTCACCGACGGGGATGTCATCCGGCTCGGCCGTACCGAGCTGCGCTTCTTCGACCCGGGGGTGGCCCGTACCGACCCGGTCGGGCTCCGGTTCGGCCCGGCCCGGCGCGACCACCGACCGACGTTGCCGCTGCCCTTGCCGACGCCTCCGGTGCTGCGCTGACACAGGCCCCACGCGTCGGCGCGAAGAGTCGGGAAGCTCGACGGCACGCGTCGGGGTCTCCGGGCCGGAGCCCGGCGAACGACCACACCTTCGGCCCGCCCCGGATGGGAGTCGGCCACATGGACGGCCGGCAGCCGGGGTGGCAGCATGCCGCGGATGGAGACCGAGCAGCGGATCGTCACGGCGAACGGCATCACCCAGTCGGTACGGGTCGCCGGTCCGCCGGACGGAGTGCCGGTGCTGCTCGTGCACGGCAACTGCTCGTCCGCGCTGTTCTGGGAGCCCCTGGTCCGGCGCCTGCCGGGAACCCTGCGGATCGTCGCGCCCGACCTGCGCGGCTACGGCGACACGCAGACCGCCCCGGTGGACGCCACCCGGGGGCTGCGTGACTTCGCCGACGACGTGGCCGCCCTGCTCGACGAGCCCACCCTCTTCGCCGCGCCGGACGTCCGCCCGCTGGTGGTCGGGCACTCGCTCGGCGGGGGAGTGGCGATGAGCCTGCTGATCGACCACCCCGACCGGGTGGCCGGGCTGCTGCTCGCCGCCCCCGTCTCCCCGTACGGCTTCGGCGGCACCCGCGACGTGACCGGCACCCCGACCACCGCCGACTTCGCCGGCACCGGCGCGGGCACCGCCAACTCCGACTTCGTGCGCCGGCTCGCCGCGCAGGACCGCGGCGACGACGCCCCGGCGAGCCCGCGCAGCGTGCTGCGGGGCACCTACGTGGCGGACCCGACGTCGCTCGGCGGGGACGAGGAGCTGCTGCTC
Organism: Micromonospora musae; assembly: GCF_003626635.1. Lineage (GTDB taxonomy): Bacteria > Actinomycetota > Actinomycetes > Mycobacteriales > Micromonosporaceae > Micromonospora > Micromonospora musae. The sequence continues at coordinate 405,113 of NZ_RAZT01000005.1, forward strand.
GACAGCGTCCTGTCGACCTCCACCGGGGACGACAACTACCCGGGCACCTCGGTCGCCTCGGTGAACTGGCCGGGCAGCGCACCGGGTGAGCGCGGCGTGCTGAACGCCCTCGCCCCCACGTACCTCCGGGTCGCCGACGACCTGGTCGCGGTCACGCCGAAGCCGCCGATCACCTGGATCCGGGGCGACGCCGACGTGATCGTGTCCGACACCTCGCTCTTCGACCTGGCGTACCTCGGTTCGCTCGGCGTCGTGCCCGGCTGGCCGGGCGAGGCGGAGTGCCCGCCGCAGCCGATGGTCGGGCAGACCCGGGCGGTACTGGACCGGTACGCCGCGGCCGGCGGCGCGTACCGCGAGGTGGTGCTCCCCGGCTGCGGGCACAGCCCGCACCTCGAACGGCCGGCCGAGTTCGTCGCGGAACTGCTGGCGCTGACCGATCACGCGGCCGTCTGACGACCCACCGCCGGGCCGGCGCCGGCCGCGCCCGGACGACGAGGCGAGGCCGCCGGTCGTGGCCGGTCGCTGCCGGAAGCGGGCGCGCTGGGTGAAATATGCCACGGCTTCTCGACAACCCGGCGGTGCATGGCAGACTCGCGCGCATGACTTAGCGGCCGTTCAAGTGGCCGTGCGGAGCGTACTGGGGAGGCCGGTCATGGCACGCGAGTTCACCAGCGTGGGCGTCGTCGGGCTGGGCACCATGGGTGCCGGCATCGTGGAGGTCTTCGCCCGCAACGGCATCGACGTGGTCGCCGTCGAGATCTCCGCGCCGGCCCTGGAGCGCGGCCAGGCCACCCTCACCCGCTCCACCGACCGGGCGGTCGCCAAGGGCAAGCTCGACCCGGCCGACCGGGACGCGCTGCTCGACCGGGTCACCTTTGCCGTCGGCCTCGACGCGCTGCACGCCGTCGACCTGGTCATCGAGGCGGTCCCCGAGCACCTCGACCTGAAGCAGCGGATCTTCGCCGAGCTGGACCGGGTCTGCAAGCCCGACGCCATCCTGGCCACCAACACCTCGTCGTTGAGCGTCACCGAGATCTCCGTGGCCACCAGCCGGCCCAACCAGGTGATCGGCATCCACTTCTTCAACCCGGCGCCCGTGATGAAGCTCGTCGAGGTGATCCGCACGGTCGTCACCTCGGCCGACGTGGTCGCCGACGTGGAGGCGCTCTGCGCCCGGCTCGGCAAGGTCGACGTCACCATCAACGACCGCGCCGGGTTCATCGCCAACGCCCTGCTCTTCGGCTACCTGAACCACGCGGTCGCCCTGTTCGAGTCGAACTACGCCAGCCGGGAGGACATCGACGCCGCCATGAAGCTCGGCTGCGGCCTGCCGATGGGCCCGCTGGCGCTGATGGACCTGATCGGCGTCGACACCGCGTACGAGATCCTGGACACGATGTACCGGCGCGGTGGACGGGACCGCCGGCACGCGCCGGTGCCGCTGATCAAGCAGATGGTCACGGCCGGTCTGCTCGGTCGCAAGTCCGGCCGCGGCTTCTACACCTACGAGCGGCCGGGTTCGCCGGTGGTCGTACCGGACGAGGCGACGCCGGTGGCCCCGGCGGACGCGTTCAGCGAGGGCGGCCGGGCCATCGCCAAGGTCGGTGTGGTCGGCTCCGGGACGATGGCCACCGGGATCATCGAGGTCTTCGCCCGGGCCGGCTACGAGGTCGTCTCGGTGACCCGGGGCGCGGAGAAGTCCGCGAGCATCTGCGAGGCGGTGAAGACCTCGCTCAACAAGGGCGTCGTCCGGGGCAAGCTCAGCGAGGAGGAGCGGGACGGCGCGCTCGGCCGGATCACCTGGTCGGCCACGCTCGACCACCTCGCCGACGTCGACCTCGTCGTCGAGGCGGTCGTCGAGGAGCTGAGTGTGAAGAAGGCGCTCTTCGCCAGCCTCGACGAGATCTGCAAGCCCGGCGTCGTCCTCGCCACCACCACCTCCTCGCTGCCGGTGATCGAGATGGCGATGGCCACCCAGCGGCCGGCGGACGTGGTCGGGCTGCACTTCTTCAACCCGGCCCCGGTCATGCAGCTGGTCGAGGTGGTACGCACCATCCGGACCGCACCGGAGACCGTCGCCACCGCCCGTGCGGTCTGCGCCGCGCTCGGCAAGACCTCGGTCGTCTGCGGCGACCGCTCCGGGTTCGTCGTCAACGCGCTGCTCTTCCCGTACCTCAACGACGCGGTGAAGATGCTGGAGGCGAGCTACTCGACCACGGACGACATCGACCACGCCATGAAGCTGGGCTGCGGCTACCCGATGGGCCCGTTCGAGCTGCTCGACGTGGTCGGGCTGGACGTCGCGCTCGCCATCCAGCGGGAGCTCTACCTGGAGCTGCGGGAGCCGGGCTTCGCCCCCGCGCCGCTGCTGGAGCACCTGGTCACCGCCGGCTACCTGGGCCGCAAGACCGGCCGGGGCTTCCGCGACCACACCCACCGCTGACCCCGGGCCTCCGCGAGCCGGCCGTACGCTTGACGACGTGAGTCCCCGTCGTAACCGTCCCCGCCGGGACGAGAACCCGGACCTGGACGCCGAGCGGGCGCGCCAGGGCATCGGCTCGGTGCAGCAGTGGCGCGACGGCGAGTGGCAGGTACGCGCGATCAGCGGGGGCTCCTCGGTCAAGACGTACCGCTGCCCCGGGTGTGATCAGGAGATCCGCCCCGGGGTGCCGCACGTGGTCGCCTGGCCGGCGGACGGCCGGGGCGACCTGAGCGACCGCCGTCACTGGCACCGCGGTTGCTGGGGCGCGCGGGACCGGCGCGGTCCGGTGATCCAGCGCGGCCGGGGCGCGCCCCGGTACGGCTGAGCGATCTGCGTCACCCTGTTTCCTCCCCGGGCGGGCGGGTTCCACGCCGTCGCGCCAGACTTGACCGGTGAGCACACCGATCCGCGCGTCCTCCGTCCTCCCCGCGAAGCGGGAGGAGATCGAGCTGCACACCGCCGACGGGCTGCGCCTCGTCGGCGAGCTGGCTCGCCCGCTCGACCGGGAACCGGTGGCCACCCTGGTCTGCCTGCACCCGCTGCCGACGCACGGCGGGATGATGGACAGCCACGTCTTCCGCAAGGCCGCCTGGCGGCTGCCCGCGCTGGCCGACGTCGCGGTGCTGCGCTTCAACACCAGGGGCACCAGCAGCCTCCGGGGCACCAGCGAGGGGACGTTCGACAACGCGGTAGGTGAGCGCTACGACGTGGCCGCCGCGATCGAGTACGCCGAGTTCGAGGAGCTGCCGAACATCTGGCTGCTCGGCTGGTCGTTCGGCACCGACCTGATCCTGAAGTACGGCTGCGACCCCGCCCTCACCGGCGCGATCCTGCTCTCCCCGCCGCTGCGCTACTCCAAGCCGGAGGACCTCGCCCAGTGGGCGCAGTCGGGTCGGCCGCTGACGGCGCTGGTGCCCGAGTTCGACGACTACCTGCGCCCGGAGGAGGCGCGGAAGCGGTTCGCGGCGGTGCCGCAGGCCGAGGTGATCGGGGTGTCCGGGGCGAAGCATCTCTGGGTCGGTGACGCGGAGCGGGTGCTCGACGAGGTGGTCCACCGGGTCAACCCGGCCGTCGCCGTGCCGCTGCCCACCACCTGGGACGGCCCGATGGAGACCGGCGACGTCAGCGCGTACGCCGACCGGACGGTGGCCTCCTTCGCCGACCGGCCGGTGCCGGGTCCGCCGCAGGCCCACGCGGGCTGAACGGGCCGGTGGGCGCGGCACCCGGCGCGGCACAGCCCGCCCAGCCGGGTGCGCAGCCCGCCCAGCCCCGGGCGAGCCGGGCGCGGACCCGCCGATCGTCGGTCAGCGTGACTGCTGTCGGGGCAGCACCACCTCGCGCAGGATGATCTGGATGGCGGCCACCGTCGGGATGGCGATCACCGCGCCCACCACTCCGATCAGCCCGACGCCGAGCAGCGCGGCGAGCAGGGCTGCCACCTCGTTGACGTGCACCGAGCGGCGCATCACCTTCGGGTAGATGAGGTAGTTCTCCACCTGCTGGTAGACGAGGAAGAAGACCACGCAGGCGATGCCCGCGGAGAGGTCGGTGGCGAAGCCGACCAGGGTCACGATCACCGCGCCGAGAGTCGCCCCGATCTGCGGGATCAGGTCGGTCACCGCGACCACCACGGCCAGCGCCATCGGGTACGCCAGCCCGACGATCAGGGCGAAGACGAACGTGCTCACCCCGGCGAGCACCGCGATGCAGAGCGCGCCCACCATGTAGGCGCCGACCCGGGTGAGGATCTCGTCGCCGATGAGCTGCACCCGCTCCCGCCGCGACGCGGGCACCAGCGAGTAGCCGAGGGCCCGCAGGCGGTTGAAGTACGCCAGGAAGTAGATGGTCAGCACCAGCACGGTCAGGGCGCGGAAGATGGTGCCGAAGATCAGTTGGGCGCCGCCGAGCACGCCACCGAGGGCGCGTCCCACGGTCTCCGCGTTCACCGCGCCCTGCACCTTCTGCACCAGGTCGTACCGCTCGACCAGGTCGTTGACGGTCTCGCTGCGGCGCAGCTGCTCGATGTAGTTCGGCAGCTGTTCGATGAACTGCCCGGACTGGGTGATGATCGGCGGCACGAGCGCGAACACGCCGCCGCAGAGCAGCAGCAGCACGGCGAACGCGACGAGCGCGACGGAGAGGCCGTGCGGCAGGCCCCAGCGGCGCAGCCGGACCACCGCCGGATGGAGGCCGATCGCGAGGAAGAGCGCGATCACCACCAGGACGAGGATCCCGAACGCGTTGCGCAGGCCGAGATAGAGGGCGTACGCGGCGAGCAGGCCGAGCCCACCGGTGAAGCCGACCAGGAAACTGTTGCGCCGCAGCGGACGCCCCCGCGGCCCGAAGCGCCCCGAGCCGGTGGCCGGTGCGGGGTCGCTCGGATCGTCCGGGGATTCCCCCACAGTGGTGGCGTCCGGGCGGGGCGGGCTCGCCCCCTGCGGTGCCGGAGTGCGCCGGGGCCCCCGGCCCCGCTCCGGCTGCCCCGCCTCGGCCCGCTCCGGATCCGGTCCGTCGGCCCTCGGCCCGTCCTGCGTCACCAGTCCTCCGGTCAGGTTCGGCGACTGCGCCGCCTCATCCGCGTCTCGGGCCTGCTCCTGGCACCGGCCCTGACCGGAGAGTACTGGCTGCCGGCGGGCCGTACCGTCCGCAATCCCGGTCGGCGGCCGCGCTGCCGCTCAGCGGCGACCGCCGCGGGAGGGCGAGCGGTCCCGCCGGGTTCGGATCCGGTTCGGTGGGGCCGGCCGCCGCGTCCGTCCGGCGGGCCGGGTCACTCCTTCTCGACCGAGACCGTGTTGGGTTTGGCCGCCCGCTCGTCGGTGGTCGGCTTGCTGGGCCGCTTCCCGTTCTCACCCGTGCTGGTGATCTTCGTGGGGGTCGCGCCCCGGCCACCCTCGCCGGGTACCGCGGCGACCGTCGGCTCGCCGTCCACGGCCGCACCGGCGGCGCCGTCGTCGACGGTGGTGACCGGCTCGCCCACCGGGCGGGCCTTCGGCTGGCCGCTCGCCTGCGACTCGCCCTCGCCCTCGGCGGTCACCGGCTCGGGCCGGGTACCGGCGGCGCTCGCGCCCGCGGCGCCCTTTCCGGACGCGCTGCCCGCCCCGGCGGGCTGCGCCGGGCTCTCGGTGGCCTGCGCGGTCGCGCCGACCGGCTGGGGCTTGCCGTCCGGCTGCGTCCTGCCGCCGCCCGGCTCGCCCTTGACGCCGCTCGGGCGGGACGTACCCGCCGGCGTCGCCGTCGGGTCGGTACCCGCACCGCGTCCCGCGCCGACGGGCCGGGCCGCCACGGCCGGACCCGCGGCCGCCGTGGTCGCGCCGGCGGGCGGCGGCGAGGTGGGGCCGTCGGAGCCGGCCGGCGCCGTCGCGAGCTGACCCCGCAGCTCGACCAGTTGCCGCTGGAGCTCGTCGGACTCCTGGCGCGACGTCCACGTCTCCTGGCGCAGATCGGCGAGCTTCTGCTGCGCCTGCGCGATCTCCAGCATCACCTGTGCGAGCTGCTGCCGGCCGGACGCGACCTCCTGTTGCGTCGCCGCGAGGTGCTGCTGGGTGGTGGCCAGGGCCTGCTGGGTCGTCGCCGCGTACTCCTCGAACTGCCGCCGGGACGTCGCGACGTGCTCGTCGGCCGTGCGACGCTTCTCGGTCGCCTCCGTCTCGGCCCGGCGCAGCAGCTCGGTGGCCTGCTCCTCGGCCTGCCGGCGCAGCGTGACGGCGTCCCGCTCGGCGGCCTGCCGGACGCGGTCGGCGCCCTGCTCGATCTCGTTCTTGCGCGTCGTGTACTCGGTCTCCAGCTGGTCGCGTCGCGCGGTGAACTCGGTCTCGAGCTCCTGCTGGCGGCGCGTGGTCGTCGTCTCCAGCTCCTGCCGGCGGCGCGTGAAGGTCGTCTCCAGCTCCTGCTGGCGGGACTTGTGCTGCTTCTCCAGGTCGTCGCGGCGCTTCGCGAACTCCTGCTCGGCAGCGGCCCGGCGCTGAGCCAGCTCGCGATCCGCGGTCTCCCGTCGGGAGTTGACCTCCTTCTCCACACCCGCCCGCCAGGCGCCCAGCTCCTGCTGGGTCTGCGCCCGCGACTGCTGCACGTACGACTCGGTCTCGCTCCGCATCCGCTGCACGTACGCCTCGGTCTCGGCGCGGCTGCGCTTGGCGGTCTCGCTCGCCTGCGTCGTGATCCGCTCCGCCTCCTGCTGCGCCTTCGCCCGGGTGGCCCGCCCCGCCATCGCGGCGTCGTCGATGGTCTGCTTCGCCTCCCGCTGCGCCTTGGCGTGGCTGGCCCGCCCGGCCTCGGTCGCCTGGTCGACGAGGCGCTTCGCCTCCTGCTGGGCCTTCGCGTGCACCTCCTTGGCGGCGTCCCGCAGGTCGGTGGCCTCCTGCTGCGCCTTGGCCAGCGTCGACCGGGCGGCCTCGCGCAGCTTGGTGGACTCCTGCTGGGCCCGGGTGTGGATCTCCTTGGCCGCCTCCCGGAGCTGGTTCGCCTCCTGCTGCGCCCTGGTCAGCTCGTCCTGCGCGTTGCGGCGCAGCTTCGCGGACTCCTCCTTGGCGGTGCGCAGCGCGGCCTCCGACTCGGCCTTGCGCGCGGCGGCCTGCCGCTCCTCCTCGGAGCGCCGCGCGGCGAGGGCGATCTCGAAGTCCTTCAGCGCCTTCTCGGCCTGCTCGCGGGCGTCCTCGATGATGTGCTCGGCGGCGGCCCGGCGGGAGTCGATCTCGTCGTTGGCGACGCGGAGGATCTCCTCCGCCTGCTCCTCGGCGAGGGTGAGGATGTGCTCGACGCGGGGGCCGAGGTGCCGGAAGGACGCCCGGTCCACCACGCCGACCTGTTTGCGCACCTGGGCGAGGTCGCGCTGGAGCACCTCGACCTGGCCGGCGAGCTTGTGGATCTGTGTGTACGCCTGCTCCCGCTCTGCCGCGAGAGCCGTGATCTCATGCTCCGCTCGCGCGACGTACCGGTCGACCTGCTTCTTCTCGTACCCCCGCAGAGCGGTCTCGAAGCTGGGCTCCGTGGCCACGTCCCCGCCGAGAGCGAACAGTTCCTCGCCGTGCGACATGCCCTCATCCTCACACGCAACGGGCCCTCCTGGGGCGATACGGACGCCCCTGTCGGCCCTACTTCACTCGGGTCGTACCGGTGGATAACAGTGGGTGGCGAAAAGCGTGCGGCGCGGGGGGCACCGGTCACCCGGTGCCCCCCGCGCCGCGTCATGCCCCGGCCTGTGGTTCGTCAGCCAGCCGATTCCGCGGCCACCTTGTCGCCGCCGGACTTGCCGGCCTCGGGTTTGGCCTCCGCCGCCGCGGCCTGCCCGTTCGGCACACCCGGCACGATGCCGGCGAGGCCGGAGAGCATCTGACCCAGCTGCGACGTCACCGCGTCCTTCTGGCGGGTGAGGTCCTCGACCTCGCGACGGGCCGCCTGCGTGGTCAGCTCGGCCTCCGTCCGCGCCTCGCTGAGCAGGCGCTGCGACTCCGCCCGCGCCTCGGTGAGGGTCTTGTCGGCGAGCGCCTTGGCCTTGTCGATCGTCTCGGCGGAGCTGCGCTCCGACTCGACCCGGCGGGCCTCCGCGCGCTGCTCGATCTCCTTCGCCCGCTCCTGCGCGGCGCGGGCCCGCTGCTCGGCCTCGCTGACCATCTTCTGGGTCTGCGCCACCTGGGCGGCGTGCCGCTCGGACTCCTCGCGCTCGGCCTTCTCCCGGCGCTCGGCGAGCTGGAGCTCCAGGGCCTGGAGGTCCTTGTCGCGCTTGTCCCGCGCGTCGGTGAGCAGCTTCGTCGCCTCGGCCCGCTTCTCCTCGGCCTCCCGGGCGGCCTTCGCCCGCTGCTGGGTGATCTCCCGCTCGGCGGTGGCCCGGAGGGTCGCCACCTCCCGCTCGACGGTGGACTTCAGCTCGGCCACCTCGTGCGCGGTCACCGTGCGCAGCTGCTTGGTCTCGCGGTCGGCGTCAGCGCGCAGCGTGTCGGCCTCGCGGCGGGCCTGGACGCGGACCTCGGCGGCCTCCCGCTCGGCGGCGGTGCGCAGGTTGCCGGCCTCGCGCTCGGCGGTGGCCTTCATCGCGGCCGCCTCGGCGCGGGCCTTGTCGGTGATCTCCCGCGCCTCGAGGCGGGCGGCGGAGAGAATCCCCTCCGACTCGCGCTTGGCCTCGTTGCGGTGGTCGTTGGCCTGCTCCTCCGCCAGTCGGAGGATCTGCTCGACGCGAGTGCCGAGGCCGGAGAGCGTCGGCCGGCTGTTCTCCTCGAGCTGCTTGTTGGTGTCCGTGAGCTTCTGCTCCAGTGCGGCCACGCGCTGGTCGGCCTGGCGGAGCCGACGCTGGGCGTCGTTCATCCGCTGCTCGGCCTCGGCGCGGGCCTGCTCGGACTGGGTGAGCGCGGCGGTCATCCGGCCGAGGAAGTCATCGACCTGGTGGGTGTTGTATCCGCGCAGGCCAACCGTGAAATCTGGCTGTGAGTTCGCGTTATCGAAGAACGCGAGAGGGGAGGATTGCTGCTGGGGCATTGGGACATACTGGCAGACGCCCCAGGGTGCTCCGCAAGAGCGGTACGAACCTTTCGAGTCCTCTTTACATGGTCAACTTCCGCTCGTCACGGGACCGGGCCGGGCACCGATCTTGGCAGCTCCGGGGTGGGTCGGGTCGGCCGCCGCCGGTCGGCGAAAAGGGGCTCACTACGACACCGGCCGGGCCCTTTGTGCGTACCCCGCGTCAGTACGCGAATGGGACGCCGACCGCCCGCCGGAAAGGCGGCGGTGTGGCCCCGCATTGGTCGACGAGTCCTCGCCCGGGTCGCCGGTCCCGCGCCGGCCGCGGGCGGTTCGCCGTGCGGGAGCGGCGGCGAACCGCTCCGCGCCGCGGCGGCCGGCGCGGACGCTCCCGACCGTCACGGCCGCACCGGGCGAACGGTAGTCGCCGTCAGTGACCGCGGAACCGGTTGATCGCGTGCTCGTGCCGGGCGCGCAGCTCCGGGTCGCGGACGCCGAGGCCGTCGCGGGGCGCGAGGCAGCGGACGCCGACCTTGCCCTGGTGGGCGTTGCGGTGCACCTCGTACGCGGCCTGGCCGGTCCGCTCCAGCGGGTAGGTCCTCGACACCGTCGGGTGCACCCGACCCAGGGCCACCAACCGGTTCGCCTGCCACGCCTCGTGGTAGTTGGCGAAGTGGCTGCCGATGATTCGCTTCAGGTGCATCCAGAGGTAACGGTTGTCGTACTGGTGCTGGTAGCCGCTGGTCGACGCGCAGGTGACGACGGTGCCGCCGCGTTTGGCGACGAAGACGCTGGCGCCGAAGGTCTCCCGGCCGGGGTGCTCGAAGACGATGTCCGGGTCCTCGCCGCCGGTCAGCGCTCTGATCCGTTCGCCGAAGCGGCGCCACTCGTCGGCGTCCTGGGTCTGCTCGTCCCGCCAGAACCGGAACCCCTCGGCGGTGCGGTCGATGACCAGTTCGGCGCCCATCTTCCGGCACAGCTCGGCCTTCTCCGGCGAGGAGACCACGCAGACCGGGATCGCGCCCCCGTTCAGGGCCAGCTGGGTGGCGTAGCCACCGAGGCCACCGGAGGCGCCCCAGATCAGCACCACGTCGCCCTGCTTCATGCCGGCGCCGTGCTGCGAGACGAGCTGCCGGTACGCGGTCGAGTTGACGAGTCCCGGGCTGGCCGCCTCCTCCCAGCTGAGGTGCCGCGGCTTCGGCATCAGCTGGTTGGCCTTGACCACGGCCAGCTCGGCGAGGCCGCCGAAGTTGGTCTCGAAGCCCCAGATCCGCTGCTGCGGGTCGAGCATCGTGTCGTCGTGGCCGGCGGAGTCCTCCAGCTCCACGGAGAGGCAGTGCGCCACCACCTCGTCGCCGGGTTGCCAGCGGGTCACCCCGGGCCCGGTACGCAGCACCACGCCGGCCGCGTCCGAACCGACCACGTGGTACGGCAGGTCGTGCCGGCGGGTCAGCTCGGAGAGCCGCCCGTAGCGCTGGAGGAACTTGAAGGTGGGCAGCGGCTCGAAGATGCTCGTCCAGACGGTGTTGTAGTTGATGGCGCTGGCCATCACGGCCACCAGCGCCTCGCCGGGGCCCAGTTCGGGCGTCGGCACCTCCTGGACGTGCAGCGCCTTGCGTGGGTCCTTGTCGCGGGCCGCCATTCCGTCGAAGATGCGGGTCTCGTCGGCCCGTACCACGACGCCGCGGTAGCTCTCCGGCACCGGCAGGCCGGCGATCGCGGCGAGTTCCCGCCCCGGCTGGTCGGAGCCCTCGGCAGCCATGATTGCTTCGAGGATGTCCTGCACGGTGACCTCCCGTTCGTCCGCACCCGCACGCGCGGGACTGGGTGCTGCCATCGTCGGCGCCGGGACGAGCGGCCACCATGTCGGCGTCCGACACATCGCGTCCCTGCTGGAGGCGGACGTTACTGAACGGTAGCTAGGGCGGGAAGTCCCCTGTGAACAATTGCATCCACCGATGCGTGAAGGTGTCCGGGCGGCCGTCGCACCGCGCAGACTCGCGCTCGCCGGGCGGTCCGCGGGGCCCCGGCCGCGCGACAGGCGGCGGCCGGGGCGCCCGGTCAGTGCGCCGCGGGTTCGACCAGCTCCACCAGCACGCCGCCGGCGTCCTTCGGGTGGACGAAGTTGATCCGAGAGTTCGCGGTGCCGCGTCGCGGCTCGTCGTAGAGCAGCCGCATTCCGCGCTCGCGCAGCGCCGCGCAGGCCGCGTCCACGTCCGCCACGGTGTACGCCACCTGCTGCACCCCGGGGCCGTTGCGATCGAGGAACTTCGCGATGGTGGACTCCGGCGTGAGCGGGGCGAGCAGCTGCACGCAGCCCCCCTCGACGTCGGGGCCGACGGCGAGCATCGCCTCGCGTACGCCCTGCTCGGTGTTGGTCTCGGTGTGCACGCAGCGCATCCCGAACGTCTTCTGGTAGAAGTCGATCGCGGCGTCCAGGTCGGCGACGGCGATGCCGACGTGATCGATTCGCCGTAGCCCGATGTCTGTGACGTAGTCCGCAGCGGGCTCGGCGGGGGAGTTCTCTGCCATGACGCTAGTCTGGCCGAACAATCGTTAAGGCGTACAGGTCGGCACCCCCCTCGGAGGCAGCTATGGCTTCGGTGATCGTCAGCGGCGCGCGGACCCCGATGGGGCGACTGCTGGGCAACCTCAAGGACCTTCCGGCCACGAAGCTCGGTGGGATCGCGATCAAGGCGGCCCTGGAGCGCGGTGGCGTCAGCCCCGAACAGGTGCAGTACGTGATCATGGGGCAGGTGCTCCAGGCCGGCGCCGGTCAGATCCCGGCCCGCCAGGCGGCGGTAGAGGCGGGCATCCCGATGAGCGTGCCGGCGTTGACCATCAACAAGGTCTGCCTCTCCGGCCTGGACGCGATCGCCCTGGCCGACCAGCTCATCCGGGCCGGCGAGTTCGACATCGTCGTCGCCGGTGGCATGGAGTCGATGACCAACGCCCCGCACCTGCTGATGGGGCAGCGGACCGGCTACAAGTACGGCGACGTGGTGATCAAGGACCACATGGCGCACGACGGCCTCTCCGACGCCTGGGACTGCTGCTCGATGGGGGAGTCCACCGAGCGGCTCGGCGGCAAGCACGGCATCACCCGCGAGGAGCAGGACGCCTTCGCCGCGGGCAGCCACCAGAAGGCCGCCGCCGCGCAGAAGAACGGGCACTTCGCCGACGAGATCACCCCGGTGGTCATCCCGCAGCGCAAGGGCGACCCGCTGGTGATCGGCGAGGACGAGGGCATCCGCCCGGACACCACCGTCGAGACGCTGGCCAAGCTCCGCCCGGCGTTCACCAAGGACGGCACGATCACCGCCGGCAGCTCCTCGCCGATCTCGGACGGCGCCGCCGCGGTCGTCGTGATGAGCAAGGCCAAGGCGAAGGAGCTGGGGCTGACCTGGATCGCCGAGGTCGGCGCGCACGGCAACGTCGCCGGCCCGGACAACTCCCTGCACTCCCAGCCGTCGAACGCCATCCAGCACGCGTTGCGCAAGGCCGGGCTGACCGTCGCCGACCTCGACCTCATCGAGATCAACGAGGCCTTCGCCCAGGTCGGCATCCAGTCCGTCCGCGACCTCGGGATCAGCCCGGCGAAGGTGAACGTCAACGGCGGCGCCATCGCGCTGGGCCACCCGATCGGCATGTCCGGCGCCCGCCTGGTCCTCACGCTCGCCCTGGAGCTGCGGCGGCGTGGCGGCGGCACCGGCGCGGCGGCCCTCTGCGGCGGCGGCGGCCAGGGCGACGCGCTGATCATCCACGTTCCGGCCCGGGGCGAGAACGGCAAGTGAGCACCACGAGCGACCGGGTCGCGCGGACCCGCGCTCGCCGACCGAAAGTAGCCCCGTGAGCGGAACCATCGAGAACGCCCCGGCCGCGGCCACCGCTTCGGTGCGCCGCAGCCGGGACGTGCCCATGCTGGTCGAGCGGGCCCGCGCGGGTGACCACCGCGCGGTGGCCCGCCTGATCACGCTGGTGGAGAACGGCGACGACCTGCTCCGGGAGGTCGCGGCGGCGCTCGCGCCGTACGCCGGCCAGGCCCAGGTGGTGGGGTTGACCGGGTCGCCCGGCGTGGGCAAGTCCACCACCACCAACGAGCTGGTGCGGGCGCTGCGGGCGCGCGGACACCGGGTCGGCGTACTGGCGGTCGACCCGTCCAGCCCGTTCACCGGCGGGGCGATCCTGGGCGACCGGGTCCGAATGCAGGACCACGCCACCGATCCCGGCGTCTACATCCGCTCGATGTCCAGCCGGGGTCACCTCGGCGGGCTGGCGGCGGCCACCCCGCAGGCGGTGCGGGTGCTGGAGGGCGCCGGCTGCGACGTGGTGCTGGTGGAGACGGTCGGTGTCGGGCAGGCCGAGGTGGAGGTCGCCTCGCTCGCCGACAGCACACTGGTGCTGCTCGCCCCCGGGATGGGGGACGCGATCCAGGCCGTGAAGGCGGGCATCCTGGAGATCGCCGACGTCTTCGTGGTGAACAAGGCCGACCGGGACGGCGCCGACGCGACGTACCGCGACATCCAGGGCATGATCGCCCTCGGCGAGCGAGCCGCGGGACAGTGGCGACCGGTGGTGACCCGCGCGGTCGCCGCGCGGGGCGAGGGGATCGACGACATCGCCGCCGCGATCGACAAGCACCGGGACTGGCTGGTCGAGCACGGCGAGCTGCGCCGCCGGCAGGAGGCGCGGGCCGCCGCCGAGGTCGAGGCGATCGCGCTCGGTGTGCTCCGCGCCCGGATCGGCTCGCTGCGCGACGGTACGGAGCTGCCGTCGCTCGCGGCGAAGGTGGCCGAGGGGGCGATCGACCCGTACACGGCCGCCGACGAGCTGCTGGCGCAGCTCGGGGCCTGACCTCAGCCGCGGCGCCGGCCGTGTACCGGGCGACTCCGGGCCCGGCACGAGGTACTCAGGGCTGACGGCGCCCGCCGACGCGGGACCGGCGGCGATGACAGGCGCCGGTCCCGCGTCGACGGGTCGCTACGGCCGGTCTAGCCGCAGTGGTCCCACTTGCTGGTCCACGAGGTGCCGCGGCTGAGCCCGCCGAACTTGACGCACTGTCCACCGGCCTGACCCCGCACCGGCCCGGCGTAGTACAGGTAGGGATCCTCGTCGAAGCCGCCCCGGCCGTCCTCGATGTGCAGGTAGGCGCCGACCTTGGTCGCCGTGCCCCGATCCGCGGTCTTGACGGTGACCACGCAGTTCCAGCCGCCGCTGGACTTGTAGAGCAGGTAGACGGTGGCGCCGGGCAGCCCGTGACTGTCGATGACGTAGTACCCGGAGCCGCAGAGGGCGCTGGGCGACTCGGCCGCCTGGGCCGGCACGGCCGTGCCGAGCAGCGCACCGAGCGACAGGGCGACAGTCGTGGCGAGACTCAACAACCTCTTGCGCATCAAACAGACCTCACTCGTGCAGCGGAGTGGCCGTCCATCTCGGACGCTCGGGACGGCAGCGTAGTGGCTCGATGTCCACAGTTGTGCGCGGGACTCCACAGGTACGTTCGGCCGGTCGTGGCCCGCCGCCTGGGCCTCTGCTCGCTCGGGCGAGCCTGACGAAACAGACCCTAGTAGGCTCGCAGCGCACGGCCGGGAGCGAGGCTCCCGCGGAGCGGGCCGCCGAGCCGGTCGGTCCACAATGCGTCGGGACCAGGGGAGATGTGATCATGACGGACGCGGTGGAGAACGCCGGTGGAGTGCAGCCCGATGCGGGCGCGGCCCGAGGCGGCACGTCGGTCTCCGACGAGGTCGTGGAGAAGATCGCGGCGGCCGCCGCTCGTTCGGTGACCGGAGTCGCCGATCTCGGCGGCGACGTGGCCCGGTTCTTCAACAGCGTCCTGGACAAGGTCGGCATGGACGAGGTGGGCGACGCCCGCCGGGGCGTCTCCGCCGACGTGAAGGGCACCTCGGCGGTCATCAACGTGGTCCTGGTGATCGACGCCGGGCAGGTCGTGGCCGACGTGACCGAGGCGGTGCGGGCCGCAGTGATCGAAGCGGTGGAGAAGTACGGCCTGACGGTCACCCAGGTCAACGTCACGGTGGACGACATCGAGCTCAACCAGCCGGGAGCGGCCGGCGCCTGAGGCACCGGGGCCCGGCGGCCGCGTTGGCCGCCGGGTTACCCGCTGGTTCGGGGCGACTTAGCGATCGTTCAGGCGTGACCTCTAGACTCGACGTGTAGGTCGAGGACCCGAGGAGGAGCCGCGGATGAACGCCGACGAGATCGCTGCTGGCCGGGCGCGCTGGCAGGCCCGATACGACGCCGCGCGCAAGCGGGACGCGGACTTCACCACCCTCTCCGGCATGACCGTCGACCCGGTCTACGGGCCCCCGGAGGGGGTCGACCAGCCGGGCTTCGAGCGGATCGGTTGGCCGGGGGAGTACCCGTACACCCGAGGGCTCCACCCGACCGGTTACCGGGGGCGGACCTGGACCATCCGGCAGTTCGCCGGCTTCGGCAACGCGCAGCAGACCAACGAGCGGTACAAGATGATCCTCGGCGCGGGCGGCGGCGGCCTCTCGGTCGCCTTCGACATGCCGACGCTGATGGGCCGCGACTCCGACGACCCGCAGGCGCTGGGCGAGGTCGGGCACTGCGGCGTGGCTGTCGACACCGCCGCCGACATGGAGGTCCTCTTCGGCGACATCGACCTGGCCGGCGTCACCACCTCGATGACCATCTCCGGCCCGGCCGTGCCGGTCTTCTGCATGTACCTGGTCGCCGCCGAGCGGCAGGGCGCCGACCTGTCCACGCTCGACGGCACGCTGCAGACCGACATCTTCAAGGAGTACATCGCGCAGAAGGAGTGGCTCTTCGACCCGGAGCCGCACCTGCGCCTGATCGGCGACCTGATGGAGTACTGCGCCCGGGAGATCCCGCGCTACAAGCCGCTCTCGGTCTCCGGCTACCACATCCGCGAGGCCGGGTCGACCGCCGCGCAGGAGCTGGCGTACACGCTCGCCGACGGCTTCGGCTACGTCGAGCTCGGGCTCTCCCGGGGGCTGGACGTGAACGTCTTCGCCCCGGGGCTGAGCTTCTTCTTCGACTCGCACGTCGACTTCTTCGAGGAGATCGCCAAGTTCCGGGCCGCCCGGCGGATCTGGGCCCGCTGGATGCGCGACGTGTACGGCGCCACCAGCGAGAAGGCCCTCTGGCTCCGCTTCCACACCCAGACCGCCGGGGTGTCGCTGACCGCCCAGCAGCCGGTGAACAACGTGGTACGCACCGCTGTGGAGGCCCTCGCCGCGGTGCTCGGCGGCACGAACTCGCTGCACACCAACGCGCTGGACGAGACCCTCGCGCTCCCGACCGACGAGTCCGCCGAGATCGCCCTGCGTACCCAGCAGGTGTTGATGGAGGAGACCGGGGTCACCAACGTGGCGGACCCGCTCGGCGGCTCCTGGTACGTCGAGGCGCTCACCGACAAGATCGAGGCCGAGGCGGAGGAGATCTTCGCCCGGATCCGCCAGCTCGGCGGTGAGGGCCCGCACCAGATCGGCCCGATGACCTCCGGCATCCTGCGCGGCATCGAGGACGGCTGGTTCACCGGCCACATCGCCGAGTCCGCCTTCGTCTACCAGCAGGCGCTGGAGAAGGGCGACAAGAAGATCGTCGGGGTCAACTGCCACACCAGCACGGTCGCCAAGGACCTGGAGATCCTGCGCATCTCGCACGAGGTCGAGCTGGAGCAGCGCCGGGTGCTGGCCGAGCGGAAGGCCGGCCGGGACGACGCCGCGGTCAAGGCCGCAGTGAACCGGATGGTCGAGGTCAGCCGCACCGGGGAGAACATGATCCCGGCGATGCTCGACGCGGTCCGGGCCGAGGCGACGCTCGGCGAGATCTGCGACGCCCTGCGCGCCGAGTGGGGCACCTACCGCGAGCCCGCCCGCTTCTGACCCGTCCGGCGGACACGCCCGCACCCACACCGCGCCGCGGCTACCCGCGGCGCGGTGCGGTCTGTGCCCGTACGGGTGGGATGAGCAGGGTGAGAACTGCAACTGTCGCCGTCGCGGTTGATCTGAGTTCGGCGACGTCCGTGCCAAACTAGATAACCATGAGCGACCCACGGATCACCTCGTCGATCTTCACTCGCGGCGCGGTCGACCTCAGCGCCCTCCGCGCCCCCGCCCCCACCTCCGCGCCCGTCCAGGCGGGCCCGCCCGCCGGTGCCCCCGGTGGCGCCGTCGGCGGTGCCACCGTCATCGACGTCACGGAGGCGACATTCCAGTCCGAGGTGCTGGAGCGGTCGCTCACCACCCCCGTGGTGATCGACTTCTGGGCCGAGTGGTGTGAGCCGTGCAAGCAGCTCTCGCCGGTGCTCGAACGGCTGGCGGTCGAGGGCGGCGGCGCCTGGGTGCTCGCCAAGATCGACGTGGACGCCAACCCCCGCCTCGCCCAGATGTTCCGGGTGCAGGGCATCCCGATGGTCTACGCCGTGGTCGGCGGCCAACCGGTCGACGCCTTCTCCGGTGTGGTGCCGGAGGCGCAGCTCAAGCAGTGGATCCAGGCGGTTCTCAAGGCCGGCGGGGTAGCCCTCACCGAGCCGGCCGACCCGCGCCTCGACGAGGCCGACGACGCCCTGATGACCGGTGACCTGGACGCCGCCGAGCACGCGTACCGCAAGATCCTCGCCGACTTCCCGGCCGACGCCGCGGCCGAGGCCGGCCTGGCCCAGGTGGGCCTGGCCCGTCGGGTCGGCGGCGCCGACCCGCAGGGCGCGCTCGCGGCGGCCGCGGCGAACCCCGACGACGTCGACGCGCAGCTGCTCGCCGCCGACATCGAGGTGATCAGCGGCCTCGCCGAGCAGGCCTACAAGCGCCTGGTGGACACGGTCCGCCGCACCGCCGGTGACGACCGGGAGAAGGTACGCCAGCACCTGATCGGCCTGTTCAGCATCGCCGGCCCGGACGACCCGGCGGTCGCCACCGCCCGGCGCGCCCTGGCCAGCGCTCTGTTCTGAGCAGCGGAACGGTTCCGAGTACGTAGCAGAGCAGTGCGGGCCGGCAGACCGGCCGGCCCGCCCGACCTCCGAGGACGGGAGCCCATGATGCGCCGGATCGCCGTCCTCGACGCGCCGACAAACCTCGGCCTACGCCCGCCGACGCCCAGCTCGGTCCCGGGCTGCGCCAAGGCGCCCGGTGCACTGCGCGATCAGGGCCTGCTGGCCCGGCTACGGGCGCGGGACGCCGGTCACCTCACCCCACCCCGCTACGACCCGGGCGACTGGCGTCCCGGCGACGGCGTCTGCCACGCCCGGGAGATCTCCGCGTACTCGGTGGCGCTCGCCGACCGGATCGGCGCGATCATCGACCGCAGCGAGTTCCCGCTGGTGCTGGGCGGTGACTGCTCGGTGCTGCTCGGCTCCGCGCTGGCCATGCACCGTCTCGGTGAGGCGGTCGGCGGGCGGATCGGGCTGATCTTCGTCGACGGCCACTCGGACTTCCGGCACCCCGGCAACGCCTCGTACGTCGGCGCGGCGGCCGGCGAGGACCTCGCCCTGGTCACCGGCCGTGGACAGGCCGACCTGGCGGCGATCGAGGGGCGCCGGCCCTACTTCCGCGACATCGACGTGGTGGTGCTGGGCATCCGTGCGCAGGACGAGTACCGCCTCGACCTCCAGGCCGCAGGCATCCTGACCCGCCCCGTGCCGGCGCTGCGCGCCGAGGGCGCGGCGCGGACCGCCCAGTGGGCGCACGAGCAGCTCGCCGAGTGCGCCGGCTACTGGGTGCACATCGACGTGGACGTCCTCGACCCGGCGGTCATGCCGGCGGTCGACGCGCCCGACCCCGGCGGCATCGCCTTCGCGGAGCTGGAGATCCTGCTCGCCGGGCTGGTGGACACCCCGCACTGCCTGGGCGTGGAGCTGACCGTCTTCGACCCCGACTACGACCCCGACGGTGCGTACGCCGCCGAGATCGTGAACACGGTGGTGGCCGGGTTGACCCCGGTGACCTCCCCGGGGGCCGTACCGCCCCGGCTGCTGCCGGGCCCGCCGGACACCCCGGCACCCGCCCCGCGCCGCGGCACCCGGCGGCCGTCCGTCTCCGCGACGGCGTCCTCGGCCACGACGGCTGCCCGCGGTCCCGTCCCGTCCGGTCTGGCCTCTCCGGGCGCCCTGCCTCCCGCCGTCGCGGTCCGAGGTTCGGCGGAGGAGCCCGCCGGCCCGCTCGGCCCGGATTCGCTGGGCTCGGGTTCGCTGGGCCCGGATTCGCTGGGCTCGGGTTCGCTGGGCTCGGGTTCGCTGGGCTCGGGTTCGCTCGGGCCGGGTTCGCTCGGCCCGGGGCTCGTCGCGCCGCCCGCCTCGGCCGGGCTGCTCACCTCGTCCGCGCCGGAGCCGACCGGGCCGCCCACCTCGTCCGGGCCGCAACCCGGCGCATCGCCCGCCTCGGCCGGGTTCGAGCCGGTCGGGCCGCCTGCCTCGGCCGGGCCCGGGCGGCTCCGCCGGCCGGAGGTCACGGCCGAGCGGAACGGGGCGGAGGACGACCGTCCGGCACCGGCCGAGGAGAGGCCGCGCCCAGCTGCCGGCCTCGCCTGACCGAGCGACTGACTGATCCACTCGGGTTCATTGAAGTCGGGCTGTCCGGCCCGGCCGGACACCCCGACTTCATGGATGTCGAGTCGATCACGCCCTGGCCCCGGCCTGGTCACCGGCCCTGGCCCCGGCCTGGTCACCGGCCCTGGCCACCGGCCCAGGCCCTGGCCTGGTCACCGGCCCAGGCCCTGGCCTGGTCACCGGCCCAGGCCCTGGCCTGGTCACCGGCCCAGGCCCTGGCCTGGTCACCGGCCCAGGCCCTGGCCTGGTCACCGGCCCAGGCCCCGGCCCCGGCCCCGGCCTGGCCACCGGCCCCGGCCCCGGCCTGGCCACCGGTCTCGGCCTGGCCACCGGCCCTGGCTCGGCCCGGGCCCTGGCCCCGGCTTGGCCCTGGCCCCGGCTTGGCCCAGGCCCCGGCTTGGCCCAGGCCCCGGCCTGACCCCGGTCCCGGTCCCGGACTGACCCGGCCACCGGCCCCGGCCAACGGCCCGGCGGGCTCGGCGAGCCGGGTCGGTCGTCAGCGGGGTAGGGCGCGGAGGAAGCGTTCGGCGATCGGTACGGCGGAGGCGGTGCTCGCGCCGCCCTTCTCGACGAAGACGGCGAACGCCACGTCCCCCTGCCAGCCGACGAACCAGGCGTGGGTGTGCGCCGGGTTGTTGTCGTACTCGGCGGTGCCGGTCTTGCCGTGCACCGGCTGGCCCGGTACGTCCTTCAGCGTGCTCGCGGTGCCCACGGTGACGACTTCCCGCATCATGGCCCGTAGCGCCTGCACCGACTCGGGCTTCAGCGGCTGACCGGGCGGGGCCGCCTTGGCGGGGGCCGGATCCAGCAGCAGCTTGGGCTGGGCGAAGTGGCCGCGGGCGACGGCGGCGGTGGCGGCCGCCAGGGCCAGTGGGCTGACCAGCGTGGTGCCTTGGCCGAACGAGGCGGCGGCCTGTTCGGCGGGGGACCCGTTCGCCGAGACCTTGCCGGTGAACGCGTCGACCCCGAGGTCCCACTGCCCCTCCAGGCCCAACGACCGGCCGGCGACCGCCAGACCGTCGCCGCCCAGCTTCGGGGCCAACGCCGCGAACGCGGTGTTGCAGGACTTCGCGAAGTCGGTGCGGAAGGGCACCGCGCCCAACGCGAAGTTGTCCGAGTTCTTGAACGACCGGCCGTCCACCGTGAAGGTCTTGTCGCACTTCACGGTGGTCTCCGGCGTGACCGCGCCGCGGTCGAGCAGGCCCAGGGCGCTGACCATCTTGAAGGTCGAGCCGGGCGGGACCTGGGCGTCGAAGGCGAGGTTCTCTCCGGCCGGGCCGGGACCGTTCGCCGCCGCGAGCACCGCGCCGTCGCTGATCCGTACGGCCACCAGGGCGGAGCGTTGCGGCTGTGCGCGCAGCGCCCCGTCGGCCGCGTTCTGCACGGCCACGTCGAGGGTCGTCTTCAGCGGCTGGCCCGGCTGGGGCTCGTGGTGGAAGACCTCCTTGCCGGTCGGCACCAGCGTGCCGTCCTCGCCGGGACGCTTGATGATCACGGTGAAGCCGGGTCGCCCGCGCAGCCGGTCGTCGTACCGGCCCTGCAACCCGCCGTGCCCGACGAGGTCACCGGCGAGGTACTTCTCGGGGTGGGCGGCCAGGTCGTCGGCCTGTGCCGGGTCCACCGAGCCGAGCAGCGCCCGGGCGAACTCCCGGGTGGGGGCGAGGTCCGCCTTGTCGGACTGGAACTTCGTGCCGGGCAGGTCGTAGATGCGCGACTTGATCTGCCGGTACGCCTCGTCCCGCAGCGTCACCACCTCGACGAACGCGCCGGGATCGGCCTCGGAGAGGCGCTTGGGCAGGTCGGCGAGGTCGACCGCCGGCACGATCACCGGCCGGATGGCCCGGAACGCGCTGTCGAGCTTCTTGACCAGCCCCGGCACGTCGCTGACCTGGTTGGGCTGCACGCCGACCCGGACGATCGGTCGCGGCGCCACGATCGGCCGTCCGGCGGCGTCCAGCACGCCCGCGCGGGCGCCGGTGTCGCGGCGCAGCCCGAGCCGGTCGCCCTTGGTGAGCTGCTCCTGCACGAGCTGCGGCTCCCAGATCACCTGCCACTGGCCGTCGTCGCCGTGCGCCAGCCGCACCTGACGGTCGTACGCCCAGCGGGTGTCGCCCTGGAGCGTCCACTCGATCCGGATTCCGGCGGTGGCGGTGTCTGCGGTGATCTTGGCGTCGCCCTGCCGGCGCAGCGTGGGCGGGGTGGCGGCCAGCTCGCCGGAGAGCTCCTTGATCTCCTTGACCACCTCGTCGGCGGGGACCTTGGCGCCGGTCGCGTCGACGAAGCCCACGGTCTGCAGGTCGCCGGAGCGCCAACCGGACAGGAAGGCGTCGACGCTGCGTTCCGGGCCGTCCTCGCCGGAGCACGCGGTGAGCGCGCCGACGCCGATCAGGCTGGCGGCCACGGCGACGAGAAGCCGGTTGGGGCGGGTGCGACGGGTGTGACGTGGGTACGACAGGGGCATGCGTCAGGTCCCTCCGCGGTCGGGTCGCCCCACGCTAGTACGTGAACGGCGGACCCACTGTCCGGGACGGGCCGCGACGTGGGGAAAGACTGGGCGGGGGCAGTGTGATGAACATCGCGCGAAGGGGTACACGGCAGGCGGCCAACCTCGGACCCGCAAGGGGCGAATGGACAAAGTCCAGATCCGGACGTCCGGCCCGTGGTCCGCCCGCGAAGGGGTGAACCCGTAGGGCCTAGGCTGGGCGGCAGAGTGACCCACAATGCGGTGGGTCGTCGAGGGGAGTGGCACCGATGGACCGGCGTCCGGCGATCAAACCGGAATCCGACCTCCGGCTGAACGACACCGGCGGGAACGACGACAGCTTCGATTCGGCGACCGACGGGGACGGCTACGGCCGGCTCGACACGGGCGTCACCGGGCTGACCGGGTCGAGCATCGACACCATCTACGAGCTCGGCCTGCCGACGGAGGCGCTGGCCGACGACGTGGAGGACGCCGAGCTCGACGAACCCGTACCCAACGCGGAGCGTCTGGTAGCCCAGGCGGTCGCGCTCGCGGGGGACGACCAGGACGCGGCGACGCTGGTCAGCCGTTTCTGGCGGTTCGCGCCGGACGAGGAGCTGATCGGCTTCACCGCCGAGGAGATGCTCGACGCGGCGCGCGCGCACCGGGACCTGGCGCAGCAGCGGGTGCCGGGCGAGCTGAAGCTGCGCATCCACGAGCCGGACGCCGAGCAGCACCACACCGTGGTCGAGATCGTCGTCGACGACATGCCCTTCCTGGTCGACTCGGTGACGGCGCTGCTCAACTCGCACCATCTCGACGTCCACCTGCTGGTCCACCCGCTGGTCGTGGTGCGCCGGGAGCCGCTGGGTCGGCTGGCTGAGGTCTCCGCGGACGTCGAGCCGGACGACGCGATCGCCGGCGACCTGGTCGAGAGCTGGATGCGGATCGAGATCGATCCGGTCCGGGACGCCGCCGAGCGGGACCGGATCCGCCGGGAGCTGCAGCGGGTCCTCACCGACGTCCGCGAGGCGGTGGAGGACTGGCCCAAGATGCGGCAGCGGGCCCTGGCGCTCGCCGACGAGTTGGCCGCCGCCCGCACCAGTGACAACCGGCCGCCGGTGCCGGAGAAGGACATCACCGACTCGGTCGAGCTGCTGCGGTGGCTCGCCCACGACCACTTCACCTTCCTCGGCTACCGCGAGTACCGGCTGGTCGACACCCCCCAGGGCGGTCAGGCGCTGGAGGCGGTGCTCGGCACCGGGCTCGGCATCCTGCGGCAGGACGCGCCGGAGGCGCGGGCGCTGTCGTCGATGACGCCCGAAGCCCACGAGAAGGTGCTGGAGAAGCGCCTCCTGATCATCACGAAGGCGAACTCGCGGGCCACCGTGCACCGGTCGGCGTACCTGGACTACATCGGCTTCAAGATCTTCGACGAGGCCGGCCAGGTGGTCGGGGAGCGGCGCTTCCTGGGCCTCTTCTCGACGGCCGCGTACCGCACCAGCGTGCGGGAGCTGCCGGTGGTCCGCCGCAAGGTCGCCGAGGTGCTCGAACGCTCGGGCCTCAGCCGGCGCAGCCACTCCGGCAAGGACCTGCTCCAGATCCTGGAGACCTACCCGCGCGACGAGCTCTTCCAGATCAAGACCGACGACCTTTACCACGCGGTGATCGGTGTCCTGCGGATGGCCGGACGCCGGCAGCTGCGGGTGTTCCTGCGCAAGGACGCCTACGGGCGGTTCATCTCCTGCCTGATCTACCTGCCGCGGGACCGGTTCACCACCCAGAACCGGCTGCGCATGCAGGACATCCTGCTGCGCGAGCTGAACGGCGTGGGGGTGGACTACACCACCCGGGTCACCGAGTCGATGCTCGCCCGGGTGCACTTCATCGTCCGCACCGACCCGACGAACCCGCCCGGCGACATCGACGCCGACCTGCTCGCCGAGGAACTCGCCGACGCGACCCGGCTCTGGGACGACGACTACCGGCTGGTGCTGGAGCGCAAGCTCGGCGACGAGCAGGCCAAGCACCTCTTCGCCCGGTACGCCGACGCGTTCCCGGAGGGCTACAAGGACGGCCACACGCCGTACGAGGCGATGAAGGACCTGGCCAAGCTGGAGCTGCTCGAGGAGCCGGGCCAGCTGGAGATGCACCTGTTCCGCAAGCAGTCCGCCCCGCGGGCGGGGGCGCGGACCGGCGCGGACCAGGACGAGTCGATGGACGTCCGGTTCAAGGTCTACCGGTACGGCGAGCCGATGATGCTCTCCGCCGTGCTGCCGGTGCTGCACTCGCTCGGCGTACGGGTGATCGACGAGCATCCGTACGAGGTGGACCGGATCGACGGCCGGATCTGGCTGTACGACTTCGGGTTGCAGCTGCCCGAGGCCCACCAGGAGCTGGCCGAGGTGCGCCCGCACGTGGAGAACGCCTTCGCGGCGGCGTGGCGGGGCGAGGCCGAGGTGGACCGCTTCAACGAGCTGGTGCTGCGCGCCGGGTTGACCTGGCGGCAGGTGGTGGTGCTCCGGGCCTACGCGAAGTACCTGCGGCAGGCCGGCACGGTCTTCTCGCAGGACTACATGGAGCAGACCTTCATCGCGTACCCGCGCATCGCCGAGCTGCTGGTCCAGCTCTTCGAGACCCGTTTCGCGCCCGGCGAACCCGACACCGGGCAGCGCCAGGAGCGCAGCGCCGAGCTGGTGGAGAGCATCCGTACGGCGCTCGACGAGGTGGCCAGCCTCGACCAGGACCGGATCCTGCGCTCGTACCTGACGCTGATCCAGGCGACCCTGCGGACCAGCTTCTACCAGCGGCGCACCGACGGGCGGCCCAAGTCGTACGTGGCGTTCAAGCTCGACCCGCAGGCCCTTCCGGACCTGCCGGCGCCCCGGCCGAAGTTCGAGATCTTCGTGTACTCGCCCCGGTTCGAGGGTGTCCACCTGCGCTTCGGCTCGGTGGCCCGCGGTGGTCTGCGCTGGTCCGACCGGCGGGAGGACTTCCGCACCGAGGTGCTGGGCCTGGTCAAGGCGCAGATGGTGAAGAACACCGTCATCGTGCCGGTCGGCGCCAAGGGCGGCTTCGTGCTCAAGCAGAAGCCGGGGGACCGGGACGAGGCGGTCGCCTGCTACAAGGAGTTCATCTCCGGGCTGCTCGACGTGACCGACAACATCGTCGGCGGGCAGATCGTGCCGCCGGAGGACGTGGTCCGGCACGACGGCGACGACCCGTACATGGTGGTCGCGGCGGACAAGGGCACCGCCACCTTCTCCGACATCGCCAACGAGATCTCCACGGCGCACAACTTCTGGCTCGGTGACGCGTTCGCCTCCGGTGGCTCGGCCGGATACGACCACAAGAAGATGGGCATCACCGCCCGGGGCGCCTGGGAGTCCGTGAAGCGGCACTTCCGGGAGCTGGGGCACGACACCCAGAGCGAGGACTTCACCGTGGTCGGCGTCGGCGACATGTCCGGCGACGTCTTCGGTAACGGCATGCTCCTCTCGGAGCACATCCGGTTGGTGGCCGCCTTCGACCACCGGCACATCATCCTCGACCCGGACCCGGACGCGGCCACCTCGTACGCCGAGCGGAAGCGGCTCTTCGACCTGCCCCGCTCGTCGTGGGAGGACTACAACGCGGAGTTGATCTCGGCGGGGGGCGGCATCTACCCGCGTACCGCCAAGTCCATCCCGATCTCGCCGCAGATCCGGGTGCGGCTCGGCCTGGACGACGGCGTGAACCAGCTCTCGCCGCAGGAGCTGATGCGGGCGATCCTGACCGCGCCGGTGGACCTGCTCTGGAACGGCGGCATCGGCACGTACGTCAAGGCCTCCAGCCAGACCGACGCGGAGGTGGGCGACAAGTCCAACGACGCGATCCGGGTCGACGGCAGGAGCCTGCGCTGCCGGGTCGTCGGTGAGGGCGGCAACCTGGGCTTCACCCAGCTCGGCCGGATCGAGTACGCCTTGACCGGCGGTCGCATCTACACCGACTTCATCGACAACGCGGCCGGCGTGGACACCTCCGACCACGAGGTGAACATCAAGATCCTGCTCAACACCGCGGTCGCCGACGACGAGCTGACCACGGCGGCGCGGGACGAGCTGCTCGCCGAGATGACCGACGAGGTCGCGGAGCTGGTGCTGCGGGACAACTACGACCAGGCCCGGGCGATCAACAACGCCCAGGCGCAGGCCGCGTCCCTGCTGCCGGTGCACCGGCGGATGATCAACGACCTGGAGCGCTTGGGTGCGCTCGACCGGTCGCTGGAGGCGTTGCCACCGGACGAGGAGCTCGCGGTCCGGGTGGAGTCCGGACTGACCGCTCCGGAGTTCGCGGTGCTGCTCGCGTACGTCAAGATCGTCCTCGAGCGGGACATCCTCGCCGACGGGCTCGCCGACGAGGAGTGGACGACCGACGTCCTGGTCAACTACTTCCCGACGCCGATGCGCGAGCGGTTCGCCGACCGGATGGCCCGGCACCGGCTCCGCCGGGACATCGTGACCACGGTGCTGGTGAACGAGGCGATCAACCGGGGCGGCATCTCGTTCGTGTTCCGGGTGACGGAGGAGACGGCGGCCTCGGCGGCCGACGTGATCCGGGCGTACGTGGTGGTCCGTGAGGTCTTCGGGCTGGGGGAGCTCTGGGACGCGGTCGAGGCCCTGGACAACAAGGTCTCGCCGGAGTTGCAGACCAGCGTCTACCTGGACACCCGTCGGCTGCTCGACCGGGCGGTGCGGTGGCTGGTCACCAACCGTCGCTCGCCGATCGACGTACCGGCAGAGATCCGCCGGCTCCGCGACGGCGTGGCGCGGCTGCTGCCCGGCCTGGAGAGCCTCTTCTACGGCAGCGAGCGGGAGGCCATCACGGCCCACATCGACTCGATGACGGAGCGGGGCCTGCCGCGCGAGCTGGCCGAGCAGGCGACCCGGCTGATGTACAGCTTCGGCCTGCTGGACGTGGTGGAGACGGCGGCGAACCGGCGACGGGACGTCGGCGAGGTGGCTCCGGTCTACTTCGTGCTCTCCGACCTCTTCCGGGTGGACTCGCTGCTGTCGAAGATCTCCCTGCTGCCGCGGGAGGACCGGTGGCAGACGCTGGCCCGGATGGCGCTGCGCTACGACCTGTACGCCGCGCTGGCCGCGCTCACCGCCGAGGTGCTCGACTCGACGCCGGACGACCTGTCGCCGCAGGAGCGGGTGCAGCAGTGGGAGAAGTCGAACTCGACCTCCATCCACCGGACCCGGCGGGCGATGGGCGAGTTCGACGAGTCCCGGGCGGATCTCGCCGCGCTGTCAGTGCTGCTGCGCCAGATCCGCACCCTGGTGCGGACCTCCGCCGCGGCCTGACCGGGGACCGCATGTGATCCGGCCGGTCGGGGCATCCCGACCGGCCGGATCCTGCCCTCTCCTCAGCCGACCAGGCTGGCGAAGACGATCACGTTGTTCAGGTAGCTGCGTGCGGTCTCGTCGAACTGGCCGCCGCAGGTGACCACCCGTAGTCCGGGCCGTTCGCTCGGCCCGTAGACCAACTCGGTCGGGAACTGGTCCTTCGGGTACGACTTGACCGAGTCGACGCGGAACGTGGCCGGCCGCCCGTCCGACCGGTTGACCGTGACCGTGTCACCGGGTTGCATCGCGCCCAGGTCGAAGAAGACCGCGGGGCCCATCGCGGCCGAGTCCACGTGACCGACGATGACCGCGTTGCCGACCTCGCCGGGGCTCGGCCCCGGCTCGTACCAGCCCGCGCGGTCGGCCTGCTCCAGCGGAGGCACCTGTACTGTTCCGTCCGGGTTGGTCCCGAGCGACATGAGCTGTGCGTCCACCCCGATCCGGGGGATCGCGATGGTGGTGGGCGTCGCGCGGGGAAGTCCGGTGGGCGCTGGGTCCCCCTCGGCCGGCTGGTCCGCCTCGGCCAGTTGGCTCGGCTCGGGGCCGGCCTGGGCCAGGGGCTGGGGCGGGCGGGGCGCGGAGGCGGTCGTCATAGAGGCGCCGATCATGCCGACGCCGGCCAAGGCGAGCAGGACGACGACAACGGTGCCGGCGGCACGCCACGGTTTCCCGTGACGGCCGCCGGCCCTTGTCGCCGTCGCGTCAGGCGACCGACTCATCGGTCCGCCGACGACGCATCAGCACGATCCCGCCCAGGGCGGCGGCGCCGAGCAGGCTCGCACCCCCGGCGGCCAGGTTCATGTCGGTGCCGCCGGCCACGCCGCCGTCACCACCGTCGACCCCACCGCGCGGCAGGACGACCAGCTCGCCCTCGCCGCAGGAGCCCTTCAGCTCGTAGCGGCCGGGCTTGGCGTCCTTGTCGACCTTGGCCTCGCCGTAGTAGACGAAGTCACGCTTGTGCTCCCAGCCCTTGTCGCCGCCTTCGCGGGACTCCTCGCCGTTCCAGCCGCTCTCGCTGCCGCCGTTCTCCCACGAGCCCTTCTCTTCGTGGTCGCGGGACTCCTCGTCCTTCTTCGAGTCCGAGCCGTACTCCGACCCGTTCTCCGAGCCGTACTCGCCGCCGCCGTTCTCCCACGAGCCGTTCTCCTCGTGGCTGCGGGACTCCTCGTCCTTCTTGTCGTCCTTCTTCTTGTCGTCCTTCTTGTCGCCGTTCTCCTCGCGGCCCGCGTCCTGGCCGTGCTCGTAGCCGTTCCAGTCCTTGCGGTCCTCGTTCTTGCGGTCTTCGTCCTTGCGGTCCTCGTGCTTGCGGTCTTCGTCCTTGCGGTCCTCGTGCTTGCGGTCCTCTTCCTTCTTGGGGTCGTCGGCGGCCGCGCCCTGACCACCGTTCGCCGAAGTCCGCTCGCCGTTCTGCCAGTCGCCGCCGTTCTCGCTGCCTTCGTAGTCACGACCCGAGTCGTCCCGAGCCTCGTGCTCACGACCCTTGTCGTCCTTGCCGTGCTCGTCCTTGCCGTGCTCGTCCTTGCCGTGCTCGTCCTTGCCCTTGTCGTCCTTGCCGTGCTCGTCCTTGCCGTTCTGGTCCTTGCCGTGCTCGTCCTTGCCCTTGTCGTCCTTGCCGTGCTCGTCCTTGCCGTTCTGGTCCTTGCCGTGCTCGTCCTTGCCCTTGTCGTCCTTGCGGTTGTCGTCCTTGCCGTGCTCGTCGCCCCGGTCCTCGCGCCGGTCGTCCTTCACGGGCTTGAGGTCGACCTTGCCGGTGACCTTCGACCACACGAAGGCGTGCTCCTGCTTCTCGGAGCAGATCTCGAGGAGCTTGACCTCTTCGCCGGCCTTCACGACGTGCGGCTTGGCCAGGACCTTCCCGTCCCGGTCCTTGCCGTCGTGGTGCCCGTCCGCGAGCGCGACTCCGGGGGTGAAAACCAGGAGGGACGCCCCACCGAGGGCGGCGCCCGCGACGATCTTCCCGAGCATCTTCTTAGCCATGACCTGCGTCACTCCATCCCTGTTGTCCTGAACTCGGCGCACCCGAGCTGAGACTGACGTTAGACCGTTTCATGACTTATGCAGGGAAAGATTCGTGTTTCTACGTTTATGCGGTGTAAGCACTTGGCGGGTGGTACGCGGCTTTCGCTCCCAGCGGTGTCACTCGGGAGGGTTGGTGCCGTGCTGTCCGCGCCTGCGCTCTCCCCACGGCTTGGGCGGGCCTGGGTGATTTGGCCAGGCCCGAATTCGGGCACGGCGCACGACAAGGCCCCTGCCCGACCGCATCTCGCGTCGGGCAGGGGCCTCCTGCTGTCTGCCGAAGGTCAGGGCACGGTGCGCTCCACGGCGGCCTGGCCCAGCTCGTCGAGGTCCCGGCGGGCCCGTTCGAGGTTCTCCGGGGTGAGGTCCTGCCCCCGGGCCATCACCAGGTCCTCCGGGTCCCAGGGCTGTTCCCCGCCGGTACGGATGTTGTCGCCGCCCGCGCCGGTGCCGGTCCCGGTCGCTCCGGTGCCCGCCGCGTACGGGTCGCCGAGCAGGTCCTCCGTCGAGGCCTCCGGCCCGGTGAGGTCACCCGGTTGGGCGAAGGACGGGTTGTCCCGATCCGCCCCGCCGCCCGTCCGGAGCTGCGGGACGGTGCTGTCGTCGTCCACCGCCGCGGCCATCTCCGGGCTCTCCTCCAGCGGCGGTTGGCGGTCACGATCGCTCATGCTGCTGCCCTCCTGTCCCGAGGCGCCTCTCACGCGTTGCCTGATCCGATCGCGTACCCCGCGGGCGGCCCGTCATGCCCGGTGCGCCGCGGGGTGTTCGCGCCGGCCCGCTGGAACGAACCCGAGCCAGGCCCGGACTCGGCTGGTCAGGACCGGGCCGTGGAGTCGGCCCCGGGGTCGTCCGGCTGGCCGGCCACCCGCTCCCGCTCCCCGGTGGCGGGCGGCTCGGCGGGGCGCAGCCACTGCCAGAGCAGCATGAGCAGGCCGAAGGCGAGCATCGCGAGACCCGCCCAGAGGTTGATCCGGACGCCCTCCGCCTTGTCGAGCTCGGCCCGGCCGTCGAAGACGCCCATCAGGGTGACGATCACTCCGTACACCGCGAAGAGACCACCGATCACCCGGCGGATGTCGAACAGGCGCGCGGCGGCCGAGCGGCGCGCCTCCGTCTCGTCCTCACCGGCCAGCGGATCGCGAGCCGGCTCGCTGCGGTTCTCCATGGCGCCAACACCTTTCCTAGAAGACCGGGATGTAGAGGACGACGGCCAGGGCCAGGGCGATCACGCCGAGCAGCAGCGGGGAGCGGTACCAGGCGGCGTCCCCGGCCAGCACGTCCCCCTTCAGGTCGACGCCGCCCGTGCCGTAGACCAGCCCGCGCAGGTCCTCGTCGCGCTTCGGCCTGGTCAGCGGAGTGAGGATCGCGGCGACCACGGCCACCGTGCCGAAGGCGAGGCCCGCCCCCCAGAAGCTCTCCTCCAGGTCCGAGTTGAAGTGGATC
>NZ_RAZT01000006.1 GCF_003626635.1 Micromonospora musae
TTTTTTTTTTTCAACACAACGCGGCCAGCCGAGGTGGGTGTCTCGGGCTGGGGTCCAGGCGGTTCCCCTCCCCTCCCCCCCCCCGGGCGGGGCCGGCCGCCCCCCCCCCCCCCCGGGCCCGCCGGGGGGGGGGGGGGGGGGGGGAGTCCAAGACGCGCATCGTGGGCCGAGCGCCACTGTTCGTGGATGACCGCCGGGCCCGCCCGTGGAGCTCCTGCGGCGCGACCCGCGACCCCCCGGGCGTCGCGGCCACAGACCGCCCGTCTTGCCCACGAATTGCGTACCGACTGCTCAGGTCCTGCCCAAGTCCGTTTGTTGATCATGCTCTGTCCTCACCGGACAATGATCAAATTCGTGTCGAGGCGCCGTCAGGTGCGGCGCGTTCCGCACGGGTCGGGCGAGCTCGGGAGGACCCACGAGTCCGCTCGCCGGCACCGGAAACCGATCGGTGCCGCTGAAGTGGAGGAACGTTGTCAGAAAGACGCACACGCCGGGGCAGGATCGGGCTCACGATCCGTCCGGTGATCGCCGCAGCGGCGGCTGTCATCCTCGGCCTGACCGCACAACCGACGGTCGCCGAGGCGGCACCCGCACAGGCCGCCGTGGACGGCCAGGTGCTCAAGGAGCTGTCGGCGAAGGGCAGCACGAGCTTCCTGGTCTACCTGAAGGACCAGGCGAAGCTGGACGCGACGGCGAGGCTGCGCGGCGACGCCCGCGCCACGGAGGTGCACCAGCAGCTCACCAGCACCGCCGACCGCACCCAGGCCGGGCTGCGCGGCGTCCTCACGCAGCGCAAGGCGCGGTACACCTCGTACTGGATCGCCAACGCGCTTCAGGTCGACGGCGACAAGGCCCTGCTGGACCTGATCGCCGCCCGACCCGAGGTCGCCCGGATCGACCCGGTGCGGTCGTACCCCCTGGTCGAGCCCGAGCAGGCGAAGGTCGGCACGAAGGCCGCCGCGGCGACCGAGTGGGGCGTGGCCAGCATCGAGGCGCCGCAGGTCTGGGACGAGTTCAGCGACCGCGGCGAGGGCATCGTGGTCGCCAACATCGACGGCGGTGTCCAGTACGACCACCCGGCGCTGGTCGGGAAGTACCGGGGCAACAACGGCGACGGCACCTTCTCCCACGACTACAACTGGTACGACCCGACCAACGTCTGCCAGCAGTTCGAGCCGTGCGACACCGGCGGCCACGGCACCCACACCATGGGGACCATGGTCGGTGACGGCGGCGCCGGCAACCAGATCGGTGTCGCCCCCGGAGCCACCTGGATCGCCGCGAAGGGCTGCGAGCGCGAGTGGTGCTCGGACGCCTCGCTGCTCCTCGCCGGCCAGTGGATTCTCGCGCCGACCGACCGTAACGGGCAGAACCCCCGCCCGGACCTGCGGCCGGACATCGTCAACAACTCGTGGGGCGGCGGCCAGGGCAACCTCTGGTACAAGCAGACCGTCGACGCGTGGCGCGCCGCGGGCATCTTCCCCGTCTTCTCCGCGGGCAACTCCGGTCCGGCCTGCGACACCGCGAACACCCCGGGCGACTACCCGCAGTCGTACGCGGTCGGCGGCTACAACTCGGCCAACCAGGTCTACCAGTACTCCAGTCGGGGCAGCTCGGGGGTGGACGGCGGCATCAAGCCGAACATCTCCGCGCCCGGCGAGGACGTACGGTCGAGCTGGCCCGGCGGCGGGTACGCGACGCTCAGCGGAACGTCGATGGCCGCGCCGCACGTCTCCGGGACGGTGGCGCTGCTCTGGTCCGCCGCGCCGAACCTGCACCGTGACCTCGCCGCCACCGAGAAGCTGCTCGACGAGACCGCCGTCGACGTCGACGCGACCGAGTGCGGTGGCACCGCCGCCGACAACAACGTCTTCGGCGAGGGGCGGCTCAACGCCTACCAGGCGGTGACGAAGGCGCCGCGCGGAGCCGTCGGACGGGTGACCGGCCGGGTCACCGACTCGGCCTCGGACGAGCCGCTGAGCGGCGTCCAGATCAGCTCCGGCGACACGCGGGCGGTCACCGGCGCCGGCGGCGACTACACGCTGGTGCTGCCGGTCGGCGAGCAGACGGTGACGGCCGGCGCGTACGGCTACGGAAGCCGGAGTGTCACGGTGACCGTGCCCGCGACGGGCGCCGTCACGGCGAACTTCACGCTGGACCCGCCGTCGATGGTGACCGTCTCGGGTCGGGTGACCGACGGGTCCGGTCACGGCTGGCCGCTCTACGCAAACATCACGGTGGCCGGTCGTCCCGGCGGCCCGATCTTCACCGACCCGATCACCGGCAGGTACTCCTTCACGGTGCCAGCCGACAGCACCTACACCGTGGAGACCACCGCGCGCTACCCCGGGTACCGGAAGGACACCCGCAGCGTGCAGGTGGCCGACGCGGCGAAGACCGTCAACATCAAGGTCCCGGTCGACCACGGCTGCACCGCCGGCGGCTACTCCGACGCCTTCTCCGGCCCGCTGTTCGGGACGGAGACGTTCGACGGCGACGCCGTGCCGCAGGGCTGGTCGGTGGTCAACCGGACGCAGTTCCCGGGGTGGACCTTCAACGACCCGGGACGCCGGGGCAACCAGACCGGCGGCAGCGGCAACTTCGCGATCGTCGACAGCATCTCCCAGGGGCTCGACGCGCGGCAGGACACCGACCTGATCTCCCCCGCCTTCGACCTGCGAACCGCCCGGGCGCCGTACCTGCGCTTCAACAGTGACCTCTACGCGACGGCGGGCGATGACGTCGGCGACATCGACGTCACCACCGACGGCGGCAAGACCTGGACCAACGTCTGGCACGGGGACGACTGGCGACGCGGCCCGACCCAGGAGCTGGTCCCGCTCGAACCGGCCGCCGGCAAGGCCAACGTTCAGGTGCGGTTCCGCTACCGCGCGAACTTCGGCTGGTGGTGGGCGGTCGACAACGTCGAGCTGATCGACCGGTCCTGCACCCCGACCCCCGCCGCCCTCGTCGCCGGTTTCGTCACCGACAAGAACACCGGGGAGGGCCTCGACGGCGTCACCGTCGTCAGCCCGGACGCACCGGCGGAGCAGACGCAGACCGAGGCGACGCCGGAGGACCCGAACATCTCCGACGGGTTCTACTGGTTCCTCTCCACGCTGACCGGCACCCACCCGTTGCGGGCGAGTCAGCGGCCGTACCAGCCGCTGGCCAAGGACGTCGAGGTCACCGCGGACCGGCTGAACAAGGCGAACTTCGCCCTCACGGCGGGTCGGCTCACCGTGAGCCAGACGAACATCGAGCTGAACCAGCCATACGGTGCCACCCGCAGCACCACGGTGACGCTCAAGAACACCGGCAGCGCCCCGGTGACGGTCGAGACGCTGGCCCGAGCGGGCCAGTTCGAGGTGCTCGGCCGCAAGGGGGCGCCGCTGGCGCAACGGCAGGTCCCCACCGCCAGCAAGGCCATGAACGGGATCGCGGCCGGCCACGACGCCAAGGCCGCGGCCACCGCGTCCGCGACAGCGGCGGGTGATCTGGCCTGGAGTCGAATCGCCAGCGCTCCGGCCCAGGTCTACGACAACGCCGCCGTCACCATCGGCGGCAAGGTCTACTCCGTCGGTGGTGGTGCCGGCACCGGCACCGAGCGTTCGACCTGGGTCTACGACCCGGCGACGAACCTCTGGACCGGCCTGCCGCTGATGCCCCGGGGCCGCAGCGCGCCCTCGGCCGTGGCGGTGGACGGCAAGATCTACGTCCTCGGCGGATGGAACGCCAGCGGCGCGCCGGTGCCCACGGTGGACGTGTTCGATCCGGCGACGAACAACTGGAGCACCCTCGTCGGGGTCTCCAACCCGGCGCCCCGCGCGGCGGCCGGCACCGCACTCGTCGACGGCCGGATCGTCGTCGTGGGCGGTTGCGCGGACGGCAACTGCGCGGGCACCAGGAACGTCGTCGTCTTCGACCCACACACCCGTACGTTCACCACCGGGGCCGACTACCCGCTGCCGGTGGCGTACCTGCCGTGCGGTGGTGTCGGCGGCGGCATCTACTGCGCCGGTGGGATCGACACGATGCCGTACCGCGACACCTACGGCTACGACCTGGCGGCCGACGCGTGGACCCGCCTGCCCGACCTGCCGATCGGCCTGTGGGGTTCACCGAACACCGTCGCCGGTGGCCTGCTGATCCTCGCGGGCGGGATGTCCGAGAACTCCACGGTCACCAACCGCACGGTGGCGTACGACCCGACCACCAGAGCGTGGCGGGACCTGCCGAACACCCAGGTCGCCGTCTACCGCGGCGCGATGGCGTGCGGGGTCTACAAGATCGGAGGCGGTAGTGACCTGGTGACCGCCGAGTCCGAGCGGTTGAGCGGTCTCGGCGACTGTGGCGCGAGCGGTGTGCCGTGGCTCGACGTCACGCCCGGTGATCTCACCCTGGCTCCGGGCGCCTCGAAGAAGGTCACCGTCACGGTGACCGCGACCCCCGGCACGGGTATCGGGCAGCCCGGCACCTACCGGGCGGAGTTCGGGTTCACCACCGACACCCCGTACCCGGTGCCGGCGGTCGAGGTCGAGGCCGGGGTCGCCGCCCCCGCCGACTGGGGCAAGATCCAGGGCAGGGTGAGCGGTCGCAGCTGCGACGGAAGCGTGTCCGGCGTCGGGGCGACGGTACGCCTCGATCTCGTGGGCAGCGGCGGCAGGACGGGCTACACCGTCGTCGCCGACGCCGACGGCCGGTACGTCTACTGGCTGCCGGCCGGGAAGTACCAGGTCACCGTCGCCAAGGACGGGTGGACGCCGAAGGTGAAGCGGCAGACGGTGAGCGAAGGGGTGACGTCGACGTACGACGTCGTCCTCGATGCGGTCTCGGCCTGCCGGACGGGGTCGACGCCGGCGGGACGCCTGCACGGCGTGTTCCGGCGGATATGAGACAGCGGTGGCCGCCGGACCTCGATCCGGTCCGGCGGCCACCGGCTGTTGGCAGCGCCAGATCGCCGTTCGTACTGGCGATTCTCGGTCCACGCGGCACGGTCAACCGCCAACGGTGAGCTGCGCATCGACCGCAATCGTCTCATTACCGCGAATACCGTGACGAAACCCCGGCCGACGGACGCCCTTGATTGCGCGAGCTGAGGCTAAGAGCTGGCCAACATCACCCGGTACGAAGCGTCTGCGGCTACTTGACC
The DNA here is from genome assembly GCF_003626635.1 of Micromonospora musae. Classification (GTDB taxonomy): domain Bacteria; phylum Actinomycetota; class Actinomycetes; order Mycobacteriales; family Micromonosporaceae; genus Micromonospora; species Micromonospora musae. The sequence goes on from NZ_RAZT01000006.1 coordinate 5,153, forward strand.
ACGCACCGCCCACAGTAGTCCGAGGATGAACTCCGACTTCGGGAGCCCACACAACCCAAAGTCCATCTTGTACGGTGTCGACATGGATAGTCGCGCGCAGGTCCCCTCTCCAGGCGATATCGCTAGAAGAATCCGCCAGCGTACCGCCAACTCGCCGGGCAGCTCTGCAACGACTTTCCATCATCTGCAGGACGTAGTGCGGCGCCCGGCAATCATGAATCCCGTGGAAACGGCCACGTCACTCGCCGACGAAGCTAAGGACCTGGAGTGGATCATAGATCAACTCGGGCTGAAATCGTTGTCCGAGGCCCTCATCGACTGTTTCAGGCGAGATGAGGCGAGTCCGCTGGCGGCCCTGCTCAGCGCCGACGCCTCTGCGTCCGAAGTGGTTGGCCTCTGGGAACAGCATCTGAACAGCGGCCGCATGAGCGTGCTGGAGATGCTGGCGTTCGAACGCTGGTTCTCGTTGCACCCCAGCGCGATCGCAATGGATCTGCCGGGCGGCATGCAGTTCGAGAAGACGCTCCACGTCTGCCGCCAGCACGTAGGGCTCGCTCTGTATGAACATGCTCGGGATGTGAATTGGCGGCGCCCGTTCGTATTTACGAGAACGCTCGCTCTGGCGCGAGAGTACCTTCAACGAGTGGTCGCAGAGGCTCATCTCACCAACGAGCGCACACGCAACCAGTTCCTCGGCAAGACCGCCGTGGCAACGGTTCTCATTTCACGCTTCGAAGACTGTCAAGAGGAGACGCTCCGCGAAGCGATCGAACTCCTCAAAATTTCGATAAGTTCGGGAAATCCTCCACAGGATGCGACGCCGTACCTCCTGGAGGGAGTGATTCGCCTCTACGATCTCACTGGTGATGTCAACCTACTCCTTGACGTGAAGGACACAAGCCAGGTAGATCCGGCCTACCAACCGCGCGTCGCCCACTTCCTAAATATGGCCGAGATTTGGCTGCGCCTTGCAGAAAGAGCAAGATCACATGGCGTAATACAGGTCTGCCTCGAACGAGCCGACCTAAACCTAGAGCAAGCCGGCGAGTCACATCCGACGGAATCCACGGACCGAGTCCGTCAGGCAATTCTGTCGACTTTCCTCGAAGCACTAAGGGATTCCGGTTGGCAGCGGCATCCCAGCGTGACGATTCGCTATCTGCGAACGCCGTTCGGGCTTGCCGAGCACGCTCGTGACCACCTTCTCCTCGAGGGAAACGACGCCGGGTTACACATGGTCGATCGACTGATTGCAGAGCTGACCACCCTGATGGATTCAATCCGAGGCGAGCCCATTTGCAGACGAGTGCTCGCCGATCTGCTGAGTGCCGTGTCCGTATCCTCCGCCGTTCCGTCCGACCGAAGAATATCGGCATTGCGGGAGGCGATCAGAATCAGGTACGGGAACAACTCGCCATTGACCGATGAGGCAAGCCGGATACGCCAGGGCGACGATCTGATTCGCCTGGGCGCGCTGACCGGCGACCAGAAAGTGAGAAGAGACGGCGTCCTGCAGTTGTTGAGGGAGGTATCTGCCGACACCAGTTCGTGCAATCCGCTCGTGATCCTCGGGAGGGACATCGAAACCAACGGCCCCATTCTCGAGTCCGAACTGAAAGATATCGAACGCCACCTCGAGGGGCAGCCGGGCTACCGGTTGTCGCTCCGGGCGATCGCAAGCGGCGACAGCACGTCCCTCTACCGATCGGCTGCGGCGCGCGCGATCAGAAGTCCCGATGTACGCCATCGCCATCTCGGGGGCCGCAGCAATGCTCTGACAGTCGAAGACCACCTCGGCCTGTCGACCGACACGTTTGTTTTTAAGCGGACAAGGTTTCGAAGCTGCCAACTCGAGCTACGCCGAGCAGAACTAATCGAAGAGACATTAAGGCGCGACGCCCTTGGAGATCGTTATGGCTTGGTGGACCACATTGCGGTCTTGGAAGAGGAGCTTCCCGCCCTGGAGAACGATCTGCGGTCCGTCATGACCGTACGGCGATTTGCTCGCGGCTCCTCACTCGCCAACATTGGGTCGGAGGAACCCTCACTTGCAATAGCACGGCTCACGTCTACTGCTCGATACCTCGCACATATTCATGCGATCGAGCGCAAGGTGGACGATACTCCGAGCGGCATGCGAAAGGAGCTGAAGACAAAAGAGGTGGGACGATGGCTCAAAGTCATCGTCGACAAGCCAGGCGATCGTTCGCAATTTGACCGCTGGTGGGACCTGGTCCGGGCGCTGCCGTCGTTTCCCCGACGCGACGCCCACGCGTTCAACTGGATCGTGACGGACGAAGAGCAGATTCTCGCGGTAGATTTGGAGGCGGTCGGATGGCGGCCCGTCGGATACGAATTGGCGCAACTTACCGACGACGTCCCAATTCTGCCGTGCACACGCACTGGCTGGACACAACGACTCGCGATCTTGGCCGCCTACGGCGAAACGCTCACCCAGCGCCAGATGAATGTCGGTGACGCCGACCTGCTTCAGGGCTACATCGCAGGACTTACAGCACGTGCCATCCGAGCCCTGTCGGATCCCTCCGGCAGCCACGGACTTCGACTCCACGGCCATAATCTGCTGCGGTTGATCGAGATGACGGCCGATCTGGAACCCGCACGTGACCTCGCCAGGGACATCAATCTTCTGTGGGCCCGACGACTGGGCGCACCAGCAGGGCTGACCATTCCCGATCTGGCTGATGCCCGACGAAAGCATATTAGCCGGGCCCTCGCCTTCCACCTCCGCCACAACCCTACGATCCCGAGGGACCGGGCGGGTTGGGCTCCGGTCGAGACGCTGACCAGTCAATTGCGGTCCGACGGCCTGCGGGTGTCCACCATCGACGTTTTGGCGGTTGCCGGAGCCATCGACGAGACCCGTTTTGAAAGCTCGGAGACGCATGTTCGTGCAATGTATGGCCATTCGGTGCACGTCGACATTTCTTATACGTCATCGGCGGAGAGGCCACAATTGTTCCACGCGACATCCATGCGGGCTCTCAACCAGATCTTTCAGGGCCAAGGCGGGCTGCGTCCGATGTCCAGACAGTGGGTCCACCTCTCCACCGAGTGGCGGAAGGCATTGCAAGCCGGAGGACGCAAAGGAAGCCCGATCCTCTTGGGCCTAGCCTCGGCCGAGCAGAGTGCCGCCACCTTCCACCATGCCGGGGGCTCCACATGGCTCGCGGAAGAGATCTCAGCGCCGCTGCTCACGATAATTCCGATCTTCGGAGTCTTCGAGTGGAGACTGACCAACAGATGATTTTCGTCCCCATCCGTGATTAAGCTCGACACCGCAGTCGACCTGTTGCGGACTCGCCAGTCGCTCCCTCGGCTGATGTGCGAATGGCGACTGACTCCCTCATATGTTCAAGTTTCAGGCACAGGGCCGGTGCGCGGCACGCACCGGCCCGCCCACGCCTGGTCAAACCGCAACTGTGAACTCAGTCGGCGGCCGCGCCGAACCACTTCGGCAGTTGGGTGAGCAGCTCCTGCTGGTCGTCGCCGGCCCAGGCCACATGCCCGTCCGGGCGCAGCAGCACGGCCGGCACGTCCAGCTCCTCGCTGACGTCGACGACATGGTCGACCCGGTCGGCCCAGCCCGCGACCGAGAGCCCGCCGGTCTGGTCGAGCAGCAGGCCACGGCCGCCGTGGGTCAGCTCGTAGAGCCGCCCCCGCTTCAGTCCCACGTCCCGCATCCGTCGGCCGAGCAGCTCATGCCCCTCGCCGAAGTCGTAGCGGACCGCCATCGCGGTGATCTTCTCGATGAGATAGCGGTTGACCTCCTCGAACTCCATCAGCTCCGACAGCAGCCGGCGTACCGCCTGGGGGCCGGGTTCGGTGGAGAGCAGCTGCATCTGCGCGCGGGTGTTGTCCAGCACGTCGGCGGCGACCGGGTGCCGCTCGGTGTGGTAGCTGTCCAGCAGCCCCGCCGGCGCCCAGCCGTGGACCTCGGCGGCCAGCTTCCAGCCGAGGTTGAAGGCGTCCTGGATGCCGAGGTTGAGGCCCTGACCGCCGGTCGGCGGGTGGATGTGCGCCGCGTCGCCGGCCAGCAGCACCCGGCCGCCCCGGTAGCGCTCGGCCAGCCGGGTGGCGTCGCCGAAGCGCGACAGCCAGCGCGGCGAGTGCACACCGAAGTCGGTGCCGGCCACCGCCTGCAGCTGCTGCTTGAACTCGTCGAGCGTCGGCGGGACCGCGCGCTCCCCGGTCACCCCGGCGGCGGGAACGATGACGCGGTACACCCCGTCTGCGCCGAGCGGCCCGAGACCGAACCGTTTCTGCGTCTCGCGGACCTCGGCGACCACGGCGGCCACCGTCTCCGGCGGTACGGCCACCTCCATCTCACCCAGCAGCGTCTCGACCCGGGTGGGCTCGCCGGGGAAGCCGACGCCGAGCAGCTTGCGCACCGTGCTGCGGCCGCCGTCGCAGCCGACGAGGTACCGGGCGCTCAGCTGGGTGCCGTCGGCCAGCTCGGCGGTCACCCCGTCGTCGTCCTGGCGGAGGCCGACCAGCTCGCAGCCGCGCCGGATCTCGGTACCGAGCTCGGCGGCGTGCTCCTCCAGCAGGCGATCGATGATGGTCTGCGGGATGCCGAGGACATACGGGTGTGCGGTGTCCAGCCGGCCGGGCCAGGGCTTGACGATGCCGGCGAAGAAGCCCCCCACCGCGTACTGCTTGCCGTGCGCGAGGAACCGCTGCAGCAGACCGCGCTGGTCCATCACCTCGATGCTGCGTACGTGCAGACCGAGCGCGCGGACGAACGGCGTCGGCTCCTCGTCCTTCTCCAGCACGAGCACGTGCACGCCGTGCAGCCGCAGCTCGGCGGCGAGCATCAAGCCGGTCGGTCCGCCGCCGGCGATGATCACGTCAATCACGAATGCCCCCATACTCGTCGGCCCGCCGCCGCGCGCGGTTCGCGCGAAAGCGCACCTACTCCGCGAGTACCTGATTTCCGCAGGTACCCGGCTACGGCCGACGATTCTGCGCCACCACCCGGGTCTTGCCGCAAGACCCCCTATGTGGTATATGTTTATCTTGGCAGGGAGTAGCAGACTCCTTGCCATTGTTTTTGTCTCGCTCCGGGCGGCAGATCTCCCCGTAGAGCACTCACCGGTCAGGGGTCTCCCCCACAGCGACGCGCTATCGGGCGCTCCCCATCAACGCGTCGTTCGTCCGCGAACGCACCGGGACACCTCGGCACCCGGCAGGACGTGCGCTGCCTCGGGGTGATCAGCGTGTTGGCCGGCAGATCAAGGGTCGCCCGGTGGAGGACCGGGTGCCGGAGCACGCGTGGCGTGCTCCGGCACCGGTCGGGAGCCGGCCGGCACCGGCTCGCCGTCATCACCTCACAGGTGGGCCCTCAGATAGGCGCCGGCCGCGACGAGCTGGGCCCGCGCCTGCGCGTCCGGAACGGTGTCGGCGAAGGCCGTGAACCGGTCGAGCGCGGCCCGGGCCTGGGCCTTCAGCCCGGCCTTGGCCATCGCCTCGGCGACCTTGAGCTGCGTCGTCAGGAGGATCGCGCGAGCCGGCGGGACCGACCCCTCCTTCCGGTAGCGCTCCAGCAGCGTCCGGGTGTTGGTGAACGTCGCCACCACCTCGAACGACGCCGTCGACTCGACCACGTTGCCGGCCTTGTCGGTGGCGACCGCGGTCACCCGGTGGGTGCCCGCCGTCGGCGCGACCGCCCCGCTGACCGGCTTGCCGTCCAGCGTCACGACCACCGACGCGACGCCCGACGCCGGGTCCACCGCCGACGCCGTGATCGGCAACGCCTTGCCCAGCTGGTAGGAGCCGCCATCCTTGATCCCGCCGAACTTCACGGTCGGGTCCGTGGCGTCGACCCGCAGCGACACGGCCGCCTCCGTCGAGACGTTGCCGGCCTCGTCGACGGACCGGAAGCGCAGTTCGCGGCTGCCGTCTCCGGTCACCGCCACCGGCTCGCGGTAGTCGGTCCACTCGCCGTCGCCGACCCGGTAGGAGATCCGCACCGGGCCACCGCTGTCGTCGGCCCCGGTGGCGGTCACCGTGATCGGCGAGACATACCAGCCGTTGTCGCCGTTCGGCGCCGCCGGGTCGACCGTCACCGACACGGTCGGCGGGGTCAGGTCGACCACCCGGAAGTAGTCGAACGCCACCGTCACCGGCGACACCTGCTCCGGGCCGAGCGCCATCAGACCGAACGACGTCATCGCGGCGTCGTTGGTCACCGGCTCCCCGAGCGAGGTCCAGTTGACCCCACCGTCGCTGATCTCGGCCGAGTAGGTGTTCCCGGTCCGCTTCAGCCGCAGGTCGTACCAGCCGCTCTCGGTCGTCTCCGCGACGTCGACGGACCGGTTGCCGCCGTTGCCGAACTGACCGTTGCGCTCCGACACCAGCTCGGCGCGCAGGTCGGTCGGTGAGCCGTTGGGGTTCGTGGCCACCACGTCGAACTTCACGTAGTTGTTGTCGTCGGCGTACACCAGGAACCCGGCCAGCTGCCAGCGGTGCAGCATCGTCGGTGTCAGCCGGGTCTGGATCGTCCAGTCCCCGTCCGGCAGGTCCTGGAGGATGAAGTTGCGCGGGGACGCGGGGTTGTCGCCGTTGATGTCGCCCGGTTGCGTCTCGATGCGCAGCTGCCCGCCGTTCATCGCGACCTTCGACGAGTCGTAGCGCACCACCGAGTCCCACCGGCAGCCGTCGAGCGTGTCGCCGGTGAACTCGTCGCTCGGCGCGCGCTCACCGCCGTCGGTCGGGTCGCAGCCCGGTCCCGGATCGGGATCGGGGTCCGGCCCGGGGTGGATGGCCTCGTTCACCAGGTTGAACCCGGAGAACTCCACCTCGCTCGTGGCCGACGTGCTGTGCGCGGTCACCGCGAGGCCGATGTCCTGCGGGGTCGCCGCGCCGGTGAGCGTCACCGGATCGCCGACCCGGGTGAAGGTCACGCCGTCCTTGCTCCAGTACCCGTAGTACTGGTTGCCGTCGCGCACGACCCGCACCCACGACGGGTAGCTGGTCGTGCTGGCGCCGGTGCTGGCGTCGAGCTGCCCGTTGCCGTCGGTGTCGCGCAGCCACTCGAATCCGAGGCCGGCCCGCAGCGTCATCGCCGCGTACCCGGCCGACACGCCGGGTTGGGTGATGTCGTTGCGGACGATGATTCCGGCCTTGGCGGACGAGTTGGAGTTGCCCTGCCGCTCGATCTTCACCGTGGCGGTCCACTCGTTGCCGGCGGCGGCCGGAAGGTACACCGAGCCGTACTGGTCGGTGCCCTGCCACATGTTCGCGCCGCCGGAGTTGATCACCCAGGTGTCGGTGTCCGGCCGGTCGAACGTGGCGTTGGTGTTGGTGAAGCTCTGCCAGTCGCCGTAGAGGTCACCGACCTCCACCTCGACGATGCGGGAGGTGGTGCTGGTGCCCTTGTCGTTGGTGGCGACGGCGGTCAGCTGGTAGCGCTGCTGGGTCGTGGCGTTCCACGTCACCGCGTACGGGGCCGTGGTGTCGGTGCCGATCGAGGTGTCGCCGGCGAAGAACTCCACCTTGGTGATCGTGTTCTCCGCGTCGCTCGCATCGGCGGTGACCTGGATCGGGCCCGGCTGCAGGTCGTCGTCCGGGGTCGGGGCGGTCACCGCGACCTTCGGCTTGCTCGTCGGTGAGACGCCCTTGCCGTCGGCCTCGATGAAGTTCAGCCGCCGCTCCCCGGCGCCGGGGAAGACCGCGTACAGGGTGAAGGTCTCCCCCGGGTCGGTGACGTCGACCGGTACGTCCACGTACCGGCCGGCCGGCGTCGCCGGGACCTGAGCGGTGCCCAGCAGAGCGCCGTCCGGGGCACCGCGGCGCAGCTCGACGGTGCCCGCGCTGGCGGCGCCGACCCGCAGGATCAGCCTGTCCACACCGCGCAGGTGCACCGGGTCGTACGACGCCCATCCGCCGTTCTGCCCGGTGATGGCGTTGGCGTGCCCCTCCACGTCCCGCGCCGGCACCACAGTGACGCCGTGCGAGGCGTCGAAGAACTCCGCCTCCCGCTGCTTCGGGAAGAGCAGGGTGGTGTCCGAGCCGGTGAGCGCGGGAATGCCGCCCGCGCCGCCGGAGTCGGTGTAGCGGCCGTCCAGGGCGTAGAAGACGTTCATGTCGTCGCTGTGCCCGCCGCCCAGCGACGTGGCCACCGTGCCGGTCCGCCCGTGCAGCGGGTCGGCCGGGTGGGCGTGCTCGTCGTGGCCGAGCGCCGGTTGGATCACCACGTCGGCGTCGTCGATCTGGGTGTCCTCGGCGTCGGTGACCGACAGGTTCCAGCTGATCTCGTCACCGAAGTCGAAGAACCCGCCGTTGGGTGGCAGCTCGAAGCGCACCTCGGGCCGCTTGTTGCCGACCGTGATCGGCACGGTGGTGGTGCCGGTCTTACCGTGCGGGTCGGTCACCGTGAGCCGGGCGTCGTAGACGCCGTTGTCGGTGTACGTGTGGGTCGGCGCCCGGTCGGTCGAGTCGACACTGCCGTTGCCGTCGAAGTCCCACGCGTAGCTGAGCTGCTCGCCCTCCGGGTCGGACGACGGCGCGCCGTCGAACCGCACCTCGAGGGGCGCGTGCCCGGAGTCGGGTGCGGCGGTGGCCTTCGCCTCCGGCGAGCGCGAGCCGGAGATGTAGTCGACGCGGTACAAGCCCGAGTTCGGGTTGTCCCGGCCGAAGCCGCCGCCCCAGTCGAGCACGTAGAGAGAGCCCTCCGCGCCGAACTTCGAGTCGATCGGGGCGAGGAACTGCTCCTGCGGCAGGAACGGGTTGACCTTCTCCACGTTCCCGTCGCCGTCGGGGATGATCGAGTACATCTTGTTGCGGGACCACTCGTAGAAGAACGGCTTGCCGTCGTAGTAGGCCGGGAACTTGGTGTCCGACTCCAGGTCCGCGTCGTACTGGTAGAACGGTCCGCCCATCGGCGCGAGGCCGCCGCCCTGCGGAATGACCTCCGGCACCGAGGAGCGCTTGTAGCCGTACCACATCTTCGCCGGCTTGGCCGCCGGCAGCTGGGTGAGGCCGGTGTTGCGGATCGAGTCGTTCACCGGGTTGGCGCAGTCGAAGTAGGCGCCGACGGTCACCGGGCTGGTCCGGTAGTCGACGTCCCGGAACGGTTCGTTGTCGCCCATGCAGAGCGGCCAGCCGTAGAAGCCGGGCTCGCTGATCAGATTCCACTCGGCGATGCCGGCCGGGCCGCGGTCGGGGTTGTCGTTGCCGTTGTCCGGCGAGTAGTCGGCCATGCCCAGCGCGCCGGTCTTCGGGTCGATGGAGAACCGGAACGGGTTGCGGAAGCCCATCGCGTAGATCTCCGGGCGGGTCTTGGCGGTGCCCGGCGGGAAGAGGTTCCCCTCCGGGACGGTGTACGTGCCGTCCGACTCCGGGTGGATCCGCAGGATCTTGCCGCGTAGGTCGTTCGTGTTGGCCGAGGTGGCCCGCGCGTCGTGGAAGGTGTTGTCGCGTTCCGACAGTGGTGCGTAGCCGCCGGACGGCTCGGAGTGCGGGTTCACGTCGTCGCCCACCCCGAGGTACAGGTCTCCGTTCAGGCCAAAGGCCAGCCCACCACCGGTGTGTCCCGGCTCGTCGGGCAGCCGCCGGGCGGGCACTTCCAGCAGCACCTTCTCGCTGGCCCGGTCGATCTGCGAGCCCTCGCCGACGGTCAGCCGGGAGAGCCGGTTGACGAAGTTGTCGGGGTTCGTGTCGTCACCGCTGGCCGGGGAGTAGTAGATGTAGAGGTGGCCGTTGGTGGCGAAGGCCGGGTCGAGGGCGATGCCCAGGAGGCCGTCCTCACCGCCGGAGTAGACCGGGATGCTGATCGCGGTCGACGTGGTCTGGGTGCGCGGGTCGTACACCCGGATCTCGCCGCGGACCAGCTCGGTGTAGAAGACCCGGCCGTCGGGGGCGACGTCCATCGCGTACGGCGCGCTGGTGTTCTGGTCCAGCGGCACGCGCTCGAACTTGTCCCACGTGGTCCCGCCGCAGTCACCCTGGGCCAGGCCGGCCGCCCACTTGACGCCGCCGACCATGTGCTGCACGAGCTGCGGCTCACCGGTGTAGTGGGCGCCGAAGTGGCCCATGCCGGTCATCCAGGCGCGGCCGCCGTCGTACGGCTTGCACCAGGAGATCGGGTGGTCGTAGCCCATGGCGTTGCCGCCCGGGTCGTACGTCGTCTCGTCCATGGTGGCGAGCACGTGCGCGTCGCCGCGGACGTTGAGCGCGTAGTTGTACCACTCGTCGGCCCGGTTCCACCGCTGCGGCAGGTGGCTGGTCGACGGGTGGGCGTGGTCCTCGACGCGGACGGTGCCCGGCAGGCCGGGGCTGCTGCCCGTCGCGGCGTGGCCGGGCATCAGCGAGCCGATCATGTTGTCCCACCACGCGTAGTTCCCGCGCATGTCGGTCGCGTTGTGGATGGCGACGATGCCGTGGCCGGCCTGCATGTAGCGCTCCATGGCGGCCTTCTCGTCGGCGGTCCACGGATCGCCGGAGGCCTGGAACATCACCAGGGCGTCGAAGTGGGCGAGGTCCTCGTCGTTGAAGATCGACGAGTCCTCGGTGTGTTCCGAGGTGATCCCGGCGTCGGCGAAGGCGGCCTGCAGCACGGGTACGCCCTGCTCGATCGCCTCGGCGTGCCGGTACTGGGTGGTCTTGGTGAAGATCAGCACGTGGGCGTCGCCGTGTGCGCCCGGGTGTGCGGCTGCTGGCGCCGTGCTGAGCATGGAGATCGCGAGCGCGGCGGCGACCGGCATCGCGAGCAATCGTCCCCACCGGGGACGCCAGTTCACGTTCATGGGGTGGTTCCTCCCTGGGACGTGAGGTTCTGTTGTGGTCGAGACCGTGCGGCGTGCCGGCGCCGCCGGGCTGCTGTGGAGCCGGTGGTGGGGCTAGGGCATCACCGTCCTCAGGAACGTGAGGCCGTCCACGGCGATCGCGTCCTGGCTCGCGGCCAGTGGCCGCCAGATGGAGGCGGCGGTGGCGATCGTCGCGTTCTCCGCGGTGAACGACTCGATGCAGAGCGGGCCGGGGTAGCCCGCGTCGTCGACCGCGGCGAGGATGGCCGGCCAGTCCAGGTGGTCGGCGCCGGGCGCGCCCCGGTCGTTACCGCACACCTGGACGTGCGCGACCCGGCCCGTGGCCGCGCGGATCGCCGCCGGGATGTCGGTCTCCTCGATGTTCTGGTGGTAGAGGTCGAGCGCGACACCGCAGTGCGGCAGCTCCCCGATCGCTTCGAGGGTCTGGTCGATGGTGTTGAGCAGGCTCGTCTCGTAACGGTTGAGGGGCTCGACGGCCACCCGGACACCGGACGCGCCGGCGTGGTCGAGGACGGGAGCGAGGCTCTCCCGCAGCTGCGCGTACGCCGCCGTCCGCTCGCCGGGTGAGAGCCGCCAGGTGCGCCCGACCGAGGCGTACGCGGGCCCGGCGATCACCGGCGAGCCGACCGTCGCGGCGGCGTCCACCACGTGCCGCAGGTAGTCCTGGGTGGACCGGATGGTGGCCGGGTCCGTCGCGACGAGTTCCCGGCCGGGTGGCATGACGAGGCAGACGGTGGCGGTGAGACCGTGGTCGGCGAGCACCCGCGCGGCTCGGCGCGGATCCCAGTCGTCCGGGTTCTCGACCGGGAGTTCGAGCACGTCGAAGCCCCACCCCGCGACCTTGGCCGCGAGGGCGGCCAAGGTCGCGTCGGTCAACGGTGAGGTCCACACCCACGTGTTGACGCCGAGTGGACGTTCGGTCACTTCCACGGCCCCGGGTAGCCGGGCATGGTCTCGCAGCCGCACATCGCGTAGTGCAGTGGCGGCATCTCCTGCTGGACGTACTGCCGGACGTTGTCGCTGGTGATCCGCGGCTGCGGCAGCACCCACTCCTTCGGCACCTGCTCGCCCTTGAGGATCTTCACCGCGGCGATGACCGGGGTGCGCCACTGGTAGGTGGGGTAGGTCGGGGCGACAGCGTTCAGGCCCTCGTCGACCCAGAGCCGCAGGAAGTCCTGCTGGTCCTCACCGACGAACGCGGGCACCTCGACGCCGGCGTCCTGGAACGCCTCCACGGCGGCGACGGCGGTCGCGCCGGCGTCCATCCACACGCCGTTGATCTCACCCTCGCGCTGGATGTAGTCGGCCACGATGCTCTTGGTCTTGGCCGCGTCGCCGTCGGTGAACTCCACACCGACGACGTCGAGTTCGCTGCCGGCGAAGATCTCGTTGGCGGCGGCCCACCGCTGCTCGAGCACGTCGACGCCGGGCAGGATGCGCAGGGCGAGGACCTTGCCGCCCGGCTTGACCTTCTCCTTCAGGAACTCCGCGCCGTTGGCGCCGAAGGCGAAGCCGCCGATGGGGTGGATGAAGGTGACCGGGCAGCTGGTGTTGACGCCGCGGTCGAAGACGATCACCGGGACTCCGGTCCCGCAGGCCTGCTCGACGGCGGGCGTCAGGGTGGCGGTGGTGTTCGGCGAGATGATGATCGCGGAGCAGTTCCGGCCGGTCAGCGACTGGATGTCACTGATCTGCTTGTCGTCCTTGGCCTCGGCGTCCAGCACGACGAAGTCGCCGATCTCCGGGTGCAGCTTCACCTCCTGCTGCATGGTCTTGAAGCCGACCTGCCGCCACGGGTTGTCCACGGCGGCGTTGGAGAAGCAGAGCGTGTACTTCCCGCCGGTCTTGGCGAACTTCGTGGTGTCCACCATCTCCGGTTCGAGCATCTGCTCCCACGGCTTGCCCTCGGGGCCCTGCGGGGTGGCGTCGCGGAACTTGAGCTGCCGGTCGTACTCGGCCTGGTCGAAGAACTCCGACTTGCGGGTGTCGGATCCGGACGACCCGCCGCCGGGGTTCGAGTCCTCGGGCAGGTCGCTGGAGCAGCCGGCGAGCGCGAGCACGCCCGCCGCGGCCAGCAGGGCCCATCTCTTGGTCATTATTCGTGTTCTCCTTACCAGTCGAGGGACGTCAGGAGGGTGCGGGTTGCACGGTGTTGCACTGCTTCGGCCGCAACCGCAGCCGTTGCCGCAGGCCGCCGCCGAGAGAGGCGTAGGCGACGGCGGCGATGATGATCAGGCCCTGCACGGCCGATTCGAGGGCGCCGCTGACACCGAGCAGGTTCAGCAGCGTGAACAGGGCCTCCAGGGAGAGGGCGCCGGCGGCGGCCGCGACCACCGACCCACGCCCACCGCCGAGGAGCACGCCGCCCAGCACGACGGCGGTGATCGCCCGGAACTCCAGGCCGCTGCCGACCTGCGCCGAGACGCCGGCGAAACCACCCAGCAGGATCGCGGCGACCGCGGCGAGCAGCCCGGAGAGGACGAAACCGAGCAGCCGGAGGCGGTCGACCTGACCACCGGACATCCGCACGGCGGCCTCGTTGTCACCGGCCGCGACCAGCGCCCGGCCGGTGCCGCTGCGCATGAACAGCGCCGCGGCCACCAGGATCGCCAGCAGGATGAGCACCGACCACGGGATCTCGCCGAGCAGCGGGACGTCCAGCGCGCCGCGTCCGAAGGTCCGGAACCCGGCGGAGAGCGCGCCGCGGGGCGCACCGTCGGTCCAGAGGAACGTCGCGCCGTCGAGGACGAGCAGCATGCCGAGCGTGACGATGAACGAGGGCACCAGCAGCTTCGTCGTGATCAGCCCGTTGAGCAGGCCGACCAGCACACCGAACCCGAGCACCAGCAGGATCACCGGGGTAGTCGCCGACTCGTCGCCGTCGATGAGCCGGGCGGCGATCACCACCCCGGCGGTGACCAGGGCGCCGACCGAGAGGTCGAAGCCGCCGGAGACGATGACGAAGTACTGCCCGATGGCGAGGATCATCAGCGGCGCGGCCCGCTTGAGCAGCGCCAGGTACCCGGAGGGTTCGTCGTAGGCGGGGCCGACGATCGCGAGGCCGACGAGGAGCAGGAGCAGGACGACGAGCACCGGTGCGGTGCCCTCGGCGAGGCGGGGCCGCCAGGTCACGTCAACCTCCCGCGGGTGCGATCGGCCATCATGCGACGCGCGTAGAGCGCCACCGCGGTCACCAGGACGACACCGCGCACGACGTCCTTGAAGAACGGGTCGACCTCGAGGTCGTCGAAGATCGTGTCGAGGGTGGCGAGGATGAGGACGCCGCCGATGGTGCCGATGACACCGCCGCGGCCACCGGCGAGCAGCGTTCCGCCGAGCACGACCGCGGCGATGGATTCCAGGTCGTAGCCGGCGTCGGTGCCGACGTACGGGGCGCCGGAGCCGAGCCGGCTCGCCAGGTAGATCCCGGTGAGGCCCGCGGCGAGCGAGCAGAGCACGTGCGCGGTGACGACGACCCGGCGGGTCGGCACTCCGGAGAGCCGGGCCACCTCAAGGTCACCGCCGACGGCGTACATGTGGTAGCCGGGGCGGGTCCGTGACAGGTACCACCAGGCCAGTGCGGCGACGGCGAGCATGAGCAGCGCCGCGACGGGCAGCGGGCCGATCCGGTCGTAGCCGAGGTGCTGGAAGCCGCGCGGAACGTCCCCGGCCGGGCCGGTGTAGTTGTTCTCGAGGTAGCCGCGCAGGATCAGCGCCACCCCGAGCGTGGCGATGAACGCGTTGGCTTTGAGGACGGTGATGACCAGCCCGTTGACGAGGCCGACGGCGGCGGCCACGGCGAGCGCGAGCAGGACGCCGGGGACGATCATGCCGTTCTGCCCGGCCATCGTCTCCGCCGCGATCAGCGAGGTGAGGCCGATCAGGTAGGCGACGGAGAGGTCGAGCGAGCCGGTGAGGATCACCATCGTCTGCCCGATCGCGACGAGGCCGAGCGCGGTGGAGCGGGTGAGGATGTTCAGGATGCCGGCCTGGTCGAGCAGGACCTCGCCGCGCAGCCCGACGAGCACGCTGCCGACGACGAGCAGAGTGACGAGCGCCAGGTAAACGACGACGACCGGGGTGAGCCGTAGGCGTAGCGCGGGTCGGGCAGCCGCGGGTCCGGCCGGGGCGGTGCGCTGCTGCACGGTGCTCATGCCGCCGCCCCGGCCCTGTGCCCGGTGGCGAGTGCCATCACGTCCCCCTCGCTCGCGCCGGCGGGTAGTTCGCCGGCGAGCGCGCCGGCGTGCATGACGAGGATGCGATCGCTCATGCCGATCAGCTCGGGTAGCTCCGAGGAGATCATCAGGACCGCCACCCCGCGCTTGGCGAGGTCACGCAGCAGCTCGTGCACGGCGCGCTTCGCGCCGACGTCGATGCCGCGGGTCGGTTCGTCGACGAGCAGCACCCTCGGTTCGACGGCGAGCCACTTGGCGAGGACGACCTTCTGCTGGTTGCCGCCGGAGAGGAAGCGCACCTCCTGGTGTTCGCCGCGGGCCACCACGGTGACCAGGTCGAGCAGCGACGGCACGTCGTGACGGGCGCGCGAGCGTGGGCCGCGCAGCGCCGCGCGACGCACCAGCAGCGTGTTGTCGCGTACGGACTGGCGAAGCGCGAGGCCGTCGCCCTTGCGGTCCTCGGTGACCAGCGCGATCCCGAGGCGTACGGCGGTGCGTGGCCGGGTGACCCGCTGCGCCGCCCCGTCCACCTCCATCCGGCCGGTGGTGAACGGTTCGACGCCGAACACCGCGCGGGCGAGCGCCGAGCGGCCGGAGCCCTGCAGCCCCGCCAGTCCGACGATCTCCCCGGCGCGTACCTCCAGGTTCAGGTCGCGTACCCGGGCGTTGCCGGCGTCGCGCAGCGCGAGGCGGACGCGCCCGAAGTCCTCGGGGGCGGCCCGGTCGGGGTAGTAGTCGCCGAGCTCGCGGCCGACCATGTGCCGGACGAGGTCGTCCGGGGTCAGCTCGCCGGTCGGGGCGCAGGTGACGAACCGGCCGTCCTTGAGCACGGTGATCCGGTCGGAGAGATCGAACACCTCGCGCATGCGGTGCGACACGTAGAGGATGGCGATGCCCCGCTCGCGGAGCCGGCGTACCAGGTCGTAGAGGAGCTCGACCTCGTGATCGGCGAGCGCGGCGGTCGGCTCGTCCATGCCCAGCACCCGCGCGTCGGTCGAGAGCGCCTTGACGATCTCCACGACCTGGCGTTGGGCGACCGAGAGCGAGGAGACGGCGTCGGTCGGGTCGATGCCGTCCTCACCGAGCCAGTCGAGCAGCTTGCGGGTGTCGGCCACCATGCGCCGCCGGTCGACCTGCATGCGGCGCACGGGCTCGCGACCGAGGTAGACGTTCTCGGCGACGCTGCGGTGCGGCAAGAGGGTGAACTCCTGGTGGATGATCGCGATGCCGGCCCGCTGCGCGTCGGTCGGGCCCGCGAAGGACGCCGCTTCGCCGTCGACCTCGATGGTGCCGCTGTCGGGCCGGTGCACCCCGGCGAGCACCTTGAGCAGTGTGGACTTGCCCGCACCGTTCTCACCCATCACGGCGTGCACCTCGCCGCCGCGCAGGTCCAGGTCCACTCCGTGCAGCACGGGTACGCCGAGGAAGGACTTGGTGATCGCGCTCAGTCGTACCCGGGGCGTCGCGTCGGACGTCATGTCGGCACCTCTGTCCAGGCGCCGTCGGAGGTCGCGGAGGCCAGCACCGTGTCGGTGATCCGCACGGCACGCAGGCCGTCAGTGAAGGTGGGCAGCCCGTCCGGGGCCTCGCCGCGCACCGCCCGGTAGGTGTCGGCGACGAACGCGTCGAAGCAGTCCTGGTAGCCCTGCGCGTGCCCGGCGGGCAGCCGGACGTAGCGTGCGGCGGAGGAGTGCAGGGTCGCCGGGTCACGCAGCAGTGTCTGCCCGCCGTCACGCCGGCCGACCCAGAGCCGCTCCGGGTCCTCCTGGTCGAAGCCGAAGCTCGCGTCGGCGCCGGAGAGCTCCAGCTGCAACCGGTTCTTGCGACCGGCGGCGACCTGCGACACCACCAACGTGCCGACCATTCCGGCGGCGGTGAGGAAGTGCACGGAGGCGACGTCCTCGGTCGGGCCACGGTCCCCACGGGTCCGTTCGTGCACCACGGCGGTGCGGGCGGAGAGCCGGGCGATCCGGTCGCCCGTGACGAATTCGAACAGGTCGCACCAGTGTGAGCCGATGTCGGCGAAGGCCCGTGACGGCCCACCCAGCGCGGCGTCGACCCGCCAGTCGTCGTCGGACGGGCGGGACAACCAGTCCTGCAGGTAGCTGCCGGTCACGCTGGAGACGACACCGGCCTCGCCGGCGGCCAGCCGGGCCCGCAGCTCGCGGACCATCGGATGGAAGCGGTAGACGAAGGGCACGGTCGCCACCCGATCGGCGGCGGCCGCCTCGAGAGCCGCGGCTTCCGTGGCCCCGGTCGCCAGCGGCTTCTCGCAGATGACGTGCACGCCGGCGGCGAGCGCGGCGGCGGCGACCGGGGCGTGCGACGCGTTGGGCGTGCACACGTGCAGCACGTCGATCTCGGCGTCGTCGAGCAGCGCCGTCAGGTCGGGGTAGCCGTTCGCCGCGCCGATCGCGGAAGCCGCCGCGGCGGCGCGATCGGGACGCGAGGCGACCGCCGCCACGACGCTCGCCCCGGCGCGCCGGGCGGCCTCCGCGTGCACCTGCCCCATGAATCCCGCGCCGACGATCGCCACGCGCAGCGTCCGCTGCTTGGTTTCGAGCCCATCGGATGCCGTTGCCAGATCGGCCATAGACATGCGTCGACGGTAACGACGACTTATTCCACGGTCAACCAAAAGTCATGTCGGAATCGCGGATAGTTAGAAGATCAGCGTGGAAAGTCGGTGGGTCGCTCGACGTAACATCCCGTTTCGCTGCGGAATCGGGCAATGATCCACAAGCGAGGGTCGTGCTGACGCCGCCCCCGGCGCAGCAACCTTCGTCCACTGTGGAATGGGAGGTATTCATCGCTCGCGTTGGCCTGTACCGTTTGACGCCCCTGGCAGACCGCCCGGCACTCCCCCGCTTCCGGGCGCTTACCTCTGACGTGAGGGTGCTCATGACGGCGGCCGACTTCGGCGTCGACCCGACCACCGCGACCAGCCCTGAGCAGTACGTCACGCTGCTGCGTCGCGTCCGCGACCAGTCCGGCCTCGCCTACCGCGAGATCGCCCGCCGCGCCCAACGCGACGGGGCGGTGTTGCCGGCGAGCACCCTGGCCACGATGCTCGGCCGGGCGACACTTCCCCGCCGCGATCTGGTGTCGGCCCTGCTGCGGGCGTGCGACCTACCGGAGGACCGCGTGACGGCGTGGCTCGCCGCCTGGGGCCGGTTGGCGGCAGCCCGTACGACGACGACGCCTCCGACGGCCACGCCCGCAGGCCCGCCAGGCCGGCCCGCCCCCTCCCCGACCGGCCGTTCCACCCGCCTCACCACGGCCGGGGGCTCCGTCGCGCCGCTCACCGAGGATGACCGGCCGGCACCGCAGACCGAGGGCTCCGCCGCCCTACGCCTGGTCCCCGGTGGCGCGACGACCCCGTACGCCGGTCAGCGCGGCAGGCCGACCGACGGACCGGTTGACCGGCGGGACCGGGCCACACCGCACAGGTCGCCGTGGCCGATCGCCGCCGAGACGCAGTCCGCCGACGACGCCATCGAGGCGCCTGCCCCGTATCAACTGCCCCCGGCACCGCCGCTGATGATCGGCCGATCGGCGGAGGTCGGCCGGCTGTTCGCCGCGACGGAGGCGGACGCGGCGGTCTGCCTGGTCGAAGGGGCGGGCGGCGTCGGCAAGTCCGCACTCGCCCTGCACGTCGCGCACCAGATCGCCGGACGCTACGACGGCGGCTGTCTCTACACCGATCTGCGGGGAGCCGCCGCCGGTATCGCGGCGGCCGAACCTGCGGACGTGGTGGGCCGATTCCTCCGCGCGCTGGGCGCGCCGAGCGCCCCCGCGTCGCTCGACGAGGCGTCGGCGCTGCTGCGCACCTGGACCGCCGAGCGCGGTGTGCTCGTGGTTCTCGACAACGCCGCGTCGGCGGCGCAGGTCCGGCCCCTGCTGGCCAGCGGTCCCCGGTGCACCACGATCATCACCAGCCGGTGGATGCTCCCCGACCTGGACACGACGTCGCGGATCCGCCTCGAACCGTTGCCCGACGACGCGGCGCTCGCCCTGCTGACCGGGCTGACCGGCGCGCAACGAGTGCGGGCGGAGCCAGCCGCGGCCGCGACGGTGGTACGCCGCTGCGGCGGGCTGCCGTTGGCGTTGCGGATCGTCGGCGCCCGCGCGGCGGCCCGGCCGGACGCCCCACTCACCGGGCTGGCCGAGCGGATGGACGACGAGGGACTCCGGCTGGACGTGCTGGAGGTCGGCGACCTCTCCGTGCGGGCCAGCCTGCACCTGGGCTACCAGGCGTTCGAGGACGCGCCGCAGCCGGAGCGCCGGCTGGCGGCCCGGCTCTTCCGGCTCGCCGCGCTGCCGGACTGGACGCACTTCACGTCGTACGGCTGCGCGGCGCTGGCCGACCTGCCGGTGACCGATGCGGAGCGGGCGCTGGACGCGCTTGTCGACGCGTACCTGATCGAGTCGGCCGGCGGTGGTCGATACCGGTTCCACGACATCGTCCGGCTCTACGCCCGGGAACGGGCTCACGCCGTCGACGCTCCGACCCACCGGGAGGAGGCGCTCGGCCGCCTCACCGCGTGGTTGCTCGCGGCCACCGTCCACGCCGCCCGGCTGCTCTATTCGCAGGACACCTTCGGCATCGGCAAGCCGGTCGCCGCGGCGCGTCCGGGCCCGCCGCTCGGCGACACCGCCGACGCGTGGGCGTGGTTCGAGCGGGAGCACACCAACCTGCTGCTGATAGCCCACCAGCAGACGGCGGCCGGACGAACCCTCACCGAGGTCAGCGACCTGGCTCTGGTGGCCGCCAAGTTCCTCGACTACGCCGGTCACATCGCCGAGCAGCAACAGTTCGGTCAGCTCGCCGTGACGGCGGCGAGTCGACACGGCTACCGCTCGGGCGAGGCCTCCGGGCTGAACATCGTCGCGGTGTCGATGCTGCGGCAGGGCCGGCTCGACGAGGCGATCCCGCTGCTGCAGCGGTGCCTGGGGGTCCAGCGCGAGCTCGGCGACCGCAGCGGCGAGGCCGCCATCCTGAACAACCTCGGGAACGCGCTGCGCGACCGAGGCGACCTGACCGGCGCCCTGGAGCACCTGGAGGCCGCGCTGGTCATCCGTCGCGAACTCGGTCAATGGCACAAGGAAGGCTCGGTGCTCGACAACCTGGCCCTGGTGTACCGGGCTCTCGACGACTTCCCGCGGGCCGTCGCCTGCCACGAGGCGGGACTGGCTGTCGCCGACGGTGGGACGGATCCGCTACGTGAGGCGCAGGCGCTGGTCAACTTCGCCGAGACGCTGCTGGCCGCCGGCGACCATCGGGCGGCGATTCTCCGCGCGGGCGAGTCGCTGGAGATCTGCCGACGCTACGAGCATCAGCGGGGCACGGGCTTGGCGCTGCAGATGCTGGGCAACGCCCATGCGGGTCTCGGGCACGGCGAAGTGGCGCGCCGGCACTGGCGGGAGGCGCTCGCCCGGCTCGACGGGCTGGACCCGCAGGCTTGCGTCCGGCTGCGCGCCGCCCTGGCCGCGACTGCAACACCGCCCAGGTGAGCGCTACGTGATCGACTCGTGACTTGACGCCGGGCGGAGGACGTGATCGTGGCACCGGAGGCCAGCGCTAGGCTCGCGGGTATGCCGGACACCCAGTACGAAGATCTGCTCCGCCACGTCCTTGCCACGGGCACCCGCAAGGAGGACCGCACCGGCACGGGCACCAAGTCGATCTTCGGTCACCAGCTGCGCTACCGGCTCTCCGACGGCTTCCCGCTGATCACGACGAAGAAGGTGCACTTCCGCTCGATCGCGTACGAGCTGCTGTGGTTCCTGCGCGGCGACGGGAACGCCAGGTGGCTTCAGGAGAACGGCGTCACGATCTGGGACGAGTGGGCGGCCCCGGACGGTGATCTCGGCCCGATCTACGGCGTGCAGTGGCGCTCGTGGCCGACCCCGGACGGCGGGCACATCGACCAGATCAGCGAGGTGCTGCGTACGCTGCGTGAGAATCCGGATTCCCGGCGGATCATCGTCTCCGCCTGGAACGTGGCCGACATCCCCCGAATGGCGCTGCCGCCGTGCCACGCGTTCTTCCAGTTCTACGTCGCCGACGGCAGGCTCTCCTGCCAGCTCTACCAGCGCAGCGCCGACCTCTTCCTGGGCGTGCCGTTCAACATCGCGAGCTACGCGCTGCTGACCCACATGATCGCGGAGCAGGTGGGCCTCGGGGTCGGTGACTTCGTCTGGACCGGCGGCGACTGCCACATCTACGACAACCACGAGGAGCAGGTCCGCACGCAGCTCGCACGCGAGGCGCGGCCGTTCCCCACCCTGAGCCTGAAGCCGGCCGACAGCCTCTTCGACTACACCTACGAGCACATCGCGCTCGACGGCTACGACCCGCACCCCGGCATCAAGGCACCGGTGGCGGTGTGATCGGGGTCGAGTGGGCGCAGTCGGCCAACGGCGTGATCGGCCGCGACGGCGCGCTGCCGTGGCACCTGCCGGAGGACCTGAAGCACTTCCGCGAGCTGACCTCGGGCGCCACCGTGCTGATGGGCCGGCGGACCTGGGAGTCGCTACCGCCGCGGTTCCGGCCGCTGCCGGGCCGGCGCAACCTCGTGCTGTCGCGTACGCCGCAGGAGGGGGTGGAGACCTTCCCCGACCTTCCGCGAGCGCTCGCCGCGACGTCCGGCGACGTCTGGGTGATGGGTGGCGCGGCGGTGTACCGGGCGGCGCTGCCGCTCGCGGACCGGATCGTGGTCACCGAGATCCGCGAGCACTTCGACGGGGACACGTACGCGCCCGACGTCGGGCGCTCGCCGGACTCCGTCGGGGCCTGGCAGGAGTCGTCGACCGGGCTGCACTACCGCTTCCTGACCTGGGACCGAGGTCAGCGACTGGACTGAGACTCAGGGGATGCGGGGTCGGCGTGCGACCAGCGGCTGCACTCTCGGCCGTGCCGTAGTCGTCACGCTTCAGCTCGAACTGCTGGTGCTCGTGCGCTTCGCCGGATGCGACGTCGGCAGTTGGTCGTACGCCGCCCGGTCGCCCTCCTCAGAATCAGCCGCGGATCCCCTCGCCGGGAATCACGAGGGCTGGACGGTCTGGCGACAGCCGACGAGGAGATCCGCTTCAGCGCTCGCCGCCACGCTCCTCCATCTCACTGAGGTGCTGGCAGCGCGGCACGACGGCGCAAGGCCTCATTTGGCAGGGCCGGTGGCTAGGGTAGCGAACACCACGATGTTGTCTTTGTACGACTTCGCTTTCTTGTCATAGTCGCCACCACAGGTAATCACGCGTAGCTGCGCCTTGCCGGTGTGACCGTAGACCTGGTTCAGCGGGAGCTGCTTCTTCGGGTAGCGGGCCACGCCGTCGACGATGAAACGGGCCTTCTTGCCGTCTGTGCGGAGCACTTCGATGGTGTCCTTCGGTTTCAGGGCACCCAGGCGGAAGAAGACTGCCTGGCCGGTGGCGCGTGAGTCGACGTGGCCCACCACCACCGCGGTCCCGATCTCGCCGGGACTTGGTCCCAGCTTGTACCACCCGGCCGTCTTGGGCTGGTTCAACGGCGGGACCGCGATCTGCTGATTCCGGTCCAGGCCGACCGGACTCGTCGGGGCGTCAACGCCGATCCGCGGGATCTTGATGCGGGTGGGTTGCGATCGCGGCATCCCGGCCACCGTCGGCAAGCCGTGGACACTGCGCGCCTCGCCGCGAGCCGCCCCGGTGGTCGGTGAGGCGTTGGCTTTGCTCGGCGTCGGCGTCGGCGTCGGCGTCGGCGTCGGCGTCGGTGTGGGCGTCGCGGTTGGTGTGGTGGGTTCGTCCGCCGACGGTGAGGGCAGGGACGGCGGTGCGGCGGCGAGGTCGGGCTGTGGCGGCGGGACCGGATCGGGAGTCAGGGCCGCGAGGCCGACCAATCCTGCTCCGCTGAGCGTGACAAGGACGACCAGGAAGAGGCCAGCGGCGCGCCACGGGAAACCGTGGCGGCCGCTGGCGCTCCTGGCCGCCTTAGGCGACTGTGCCATTGGCGGACCGCCGACGCAGCAGTGCGATGCCGCCGAGCGCGCCCACGCCCATCATGCTGGCACCGACCGCCGTCAGAGCACCGGTGTTGGTGTCGGAGAGGGAGCCACCGTCACCGGCCGCGACGCCGGCCGTCTTCGGCAACACCCAGGCTCCGTCCGGACCCGCGTACGCGCCGACAGGCGCCGAGGCGTTGTTGGCCACCGAGCCAGCCTCGCCGAGACCGGCCTGGACCATCGCGAGGAGGTCGCTGAGCAGATCGGTCTTCACGTCCACGTCGACGTCGATGTCGCGGATGCAGACGACGATGTTGTTGGGCTGGGTTCTGACTTCGTTCGACGCCGACTGCGCCGCGGACAGGTGGAAGCTGACGATGCTGTTCGTGATGGTGTTGTCCTTGACGATATTGGAGATGTTCTGTTCGTTGGCCTGCTCGGTGGTCGCGCAGGTGACGCCGTTGCCCTCCTTGTCCTTCAGGTTGAACGTCTTGGGCTCTTCGTGTGACTTCTTCTTCGACTCCTGCCCCTGGCTCGAGGCCTTGGGCTCCTTGGGTTCTTCGTCGGCTGCGGCGAGCGCGGTGGCGGGCGCAGCGAGCAGCAGGGCGGCGCTACCCAGCACCACCCCGCCGGCGAGCTTGGTCAAAAACCTCGACGACATGTTCCTCACTCCTTCTGGTCGGGCTCCGGAGGACGAGCCATGTCGAACGTTAGGCGGATTCATACCAAACAAGAGGAACTTCCGGATTTCGTAACATCTGTTCCACAGGACGCCATAAGTAGTTAATTCACATGCTCTGCGGCTTAAGGGGTGTTCTGTCCACCCGGCTTCGGCTCGACGGCTGGCAGGAGTCGTCGACCGGGCTGCACTACTACCGCTTCCTGACCTGGGCCGCGTCCCGTGGCGCCCGATCGGCGGCAGAAGCGGGCATCCGTCGGTGAGCGCCGGTCCGCTCCAGGAGTCGCTCTTGGCCATGGTCGATCGCCTTGCCGTTCGGAGCTGTCCCGGTTCGCCGGCGTGGCGATCCTGAGGGCGGCCGGGGACGGAACCGCCCCGGGATCAGGCGGTCGGCCGGCGCTCTTGTCGCGGCTTCATCTCGTCGTGCTGCCCAGTGGATCGTGGGCCTGGGCCAGGGCCAGTAGCGTGAGCCGCTCGGTGGTGGCGGTTCCCGGCAGCGGCGAGAAGAGGGCCAGGATGTGCGAGCGCGCCTCGTCGACGAGGAACTGGCAGTCGAATTCGAGCAGTCCGACCTCGGGGTGCCGGATCCGCTTCTCGCGCCGGCGCAGCACGGCGACGTCGTGCAGCTTCCAGAGCGCCGCGAATTCCGGACTCTCGGCCAGTAGGCGGGTGACCAGCAACTGGGCGTGCGCATCACCGCGGCGTGCCACCGCGGCACGCAGATCGGCGACCAGCGCGCGGGACTCCGCGGCGTGGTCCTCGACGGGGTAGCCGGCCCGTGCGGCGGGCTCGCGGAACCAGTGGTAGATGAAGGTCGCCTCCGGCCCGCCGCCGGTGTTCGGACCGAAGACGGCGCGTGCCAGATTGTTCTGCACGAGGGTCTCACCGAGATCGGTCATCACCTGAGCCGGGATGTCGGTCAGCGCGTTGAGGACGCTGAGCAAGGCCGGGGCGACATGTTGATCGTCCGTTTGGCGTTCGGGAACAGGGTGACCAGTGAGGCGGTAGAGGTGGTCGCGCTCGTCCCGGCTGAGCCGTAGCGCCCGGGCCAGCGACCGGAGCACGGCCTCGGACGGCACGGCGCTCGCCCGCCGCTGTTCGAGCCGGGTGTAGTAGTCGGTCGAGATCCCGGCCAGCGCGGCGACCTCTTCGCGTCGCAGCCCCGGGGTCCGTCGCCGGCCGGCCGCCGGCAGGCCGACCTCGCCGGGGCTCAGCGCGGCCCGGCGAATCCTCAGGAACTCTGCCAGCAGGGCGGCATCCACCTCTCCAGTCTGCGCGCCCGCATACGCCTAGGCAGAGTGAAACTCACTCTGCCAAGGCCGCCGGGAAGCTCGCAGGCTGGATCACGACCGATCCGACCGATCTTGGGAGCAGCACCATGTCCACCTGGTTCCTCACCGGCGCGTCCCGCGGGTTCGGCGCCCACTGGGCCGAAGCCATCCTGGAACGCGGCGACAACCTCGCCGCCACCGCGCGCGACGCCGAGACACTCAAACCGCTGACCGATCGCTACGGCGACCGGGTGCTCGCGATCCAGCTGGACGTCACCGACCGCGCCGCCGTCGACGCCGCGGTCGACGAGGTCGAGCAGCGCTTCGGTGGTATCGACGTACTGGTCAACAACGCCGGGCACATGCTCATGGGGGCGGTGGAGGAGGTCACCCCCGAGCAGGCCCGCGCGCAGATGGACGTCAACTACTTCGGCACGCTCTGGACCACCCGCGCCGTGCTGCCCGGCATGCGCCGGCGTCGCCGTGGCCACATCATGCAGGTCTCCTCCCTCGGGGGCCTGATCGCCTACCCGACGATGGGCATCTACCAGGCGACGAAGTGGGCGATCGAGGCGATGAGCCAGGCGCTGGCCGCCGAGGTCGCCGCCTACGACATCCACGTCACCCTGATCGAACCGATCATGTTCCCCACCGGCCTGGCCGCGAACTCACCACAGGCCACGTCGACCCCCACGTACACCCATGCCCGCGAAGCTCTCTACGCGGAGTCCGCGGGGTTCACCGCTGGAGACCCGGCCGCCACCGGCCAAGCGATCCTCGCGCTCGCCGACACCCCGAATCCGCCCCTGCGCGTGCTCTTCGGCACCAACGGACTCGACGTGTTGCGCACCGAGTACGCCGGCCGCCTCGCCGGACTCGAGAAGTGGGACCATATCTCCCGCCTCGCCCAAGGCAACCCGGATCAGCGGTGACCTGACCGACGGAGCGCGCCGCTCGGCCCCGCCGACTCCGGCGGGGTCGGCCGACGCGTGCGCTGGTCGGCAGGACGGGTGCCGCCCCCGCTCAGGGCCGGTAGAAGGCGTCGATCGGGACGCGCGCCTCGTCGAAGAGGGCCGGGCCGTCCTGGGCCACTGCGGGCCAGGCGCCCGAGGCCGGGTTGAGTTCGACGAGCTGATCCGTCGCCAACGCGTAGACGACCCGGCCGAGTCCGGAGCGGACGATGCCGCCCGTGCACATGCCGCACGGCTGGCAGCTCGTGTACATGGTGGTGTGGGCGGCGGTCTCCGGGTCGAGTTCGCGGGCCGCCCAGCGGGCGAGCTTCAACTCGGGGTGGGCGCTGATGTCGTTGTCGCGCTGGACCGTGTTGTGGGCTTCGACGAGGATCGCGCCGTCCGGACCGGCCAGCAGGGAGCCGTAGGGGGCGTCGCCCAGGGTGACGGCGTGCGCCGCGACGGCGATGGCACGCCGCAGGAGTTCCTCGTCGGCAGTGGTAATCACGATGGTCTCCTCCAGTGTGTGGGCAGGGCGGTCAGCGCCTGCCCCGCCGTGTCGAGCCTGCGAACGACTTCCGGATCGTGGACACCTCTGGAACAACCCGCTCACCTGGTGGCTGGGTCGGGGTCAGCGCCCATTTGCCCAGCCCCGCACCGCACCACACCGCTGATCGTCGGCGCGGCCGGGCACGACGGGGACGATCCGCCGCCGCGGGTCCTGCTCAGGCACCGGCCCGACGCCGCGAACGACGGGCCAGGTTCCACCACCAGAGCTGCTGCACGGCGAGGGTGAGCAGCCCGGCCAGCACGATAGCGCACATGTTGATGATCAGTTGGAGGGCCGAGCCGCCCGCCTCGTCCCAGACGCCGTACGCGCCGGCGACCGCGACGTTCGCGGCCGCCGGGACCGTCGTGACCGAGATCAGCACACCGACGAGGCTCCCGGACTTCTTCGAGGTGAGCGAGAGCATGCCGGCGACTCCGGCGAGCAGGCCCACCACCCAGGAGAGCGCGTCCGGGCGCCAGATGAAATCGGTCAGCGGACGATCGGCCAGCAGCATCGCCCGGTTGACCAGGCCCACGGCGGTCAGCGCCCAGGTGCTCAGCACCGTGGCCACCATGGCGGCGAGGAAACCCACCACGAGGGCCTGAAGCGACCGCCACACGGTGTCGAACCGGCGACGCAGCAGCCCCACGCAGATCGCTGCGAGCGGCCCGAACTCCGGGCCGACCACCATCGCGCCGACGATGAGGATCGGCTGGTCGAGCAGCACCCCGATTCCGGCGATCATGGTGGCCACGATGATCAGGACCAGGTAGGTGCCGCTCAGTTCGGTCTGCTCACCGGTCTTCGCCGCGATCTCGTCCCAGACCACGGCGTCGGCGCCGCTGCCGGGCGCCTCCCGCGCCGCCCGGTCGGCGGCCACAGAGATGGTCAGCTCGACGTCGTCGGCTGCGATGCCGCCCTGCGCCTCCACGCCCAGCCGTTGCAGGCCCTGCAACACGCCGTCCGCGCTTTCCCGGACCACATCGCAGGTGATGAGGTCACCCGCGGGCTGGCGGGCGGCGCCCGGAAGCACCACCAGATGCGTCACGCCACGTTCGGCGGCCAGCAGATCGGTGACCGCCGCCGACTGATCCGGCGTCGCGATCACCCTCAGGTGCAGCACGTTCTCCCCCTCGATCGGCTGGCCGGTCCTCCCCCGTCCGGCCAGCCGTCGGGACTCTACCGCCCGGTCCGAAGCGGGCGCGGACCGCGAACCGGCCTGCGCGCGCGATTCGAACGCGCACGGTCCTGGTCCTGACGCGGGCAGGGACGGAGGAGGCTCAAGATCCGTCTATGACGAGAGGTGACCGTGGTCAGCAGCGGATCCGTGGCGCCAGCCGGATGTCGGCCCGGCCGCTTCGGTCCAGGTAGGTCGACTCGGCGAAGGAGAGGAACCGCTGGGCGTCGGCGGCGGTCGAGGCCAGCCCGAAGGAGATGCGTACCGCCCCGCCGGTCGGCAGCCGCAGCGTGGCGAGGTGCTGGTCGATCGTCTCGGCGTGCGTGAGGATCGCCCGGCGCAGCAGACCCGGGTCGATCCCGAAGGCCGCCTCGGCGGAGCCCGGATTGCAGAAGCAGCCGGTACGCAGGGCGAAGCCGGCCGCCGACGACTCGACCGCGACGAGCCGCTCGTCGACGAGCGAGCCGTCGGGGTGCAGGAAGTTGAGCGCCACGGTGCCGCCTCGGGCGTCCCCGGTCGGCGGTCCGTAGACGCGCACCAGCGGCCGGCCGTTGCGGTGTCGCAGCGCGGTCAACTGCTCCAGCAGCCAACCGGTGAGCAGTCCGACCCGGGTGTGGATCAGCTCGACCCCGATCGCGTCGAGCCAGCGCAGCCCGAACTCCACGTCGGGGATGCTGAGGAAGTTGAGGGTGCCGTCCTCGAACCCCGTCTCGTCGCGCATCGGCTGGTGCCAGTCGCCCTGGATGCTGACGGCGCGGATGGTGCCACCGGCGAACCAGGGGCGGCGCAGCCGGGCCAGCGCGTCGCGCCGGGCGAGCAGCGCCCCCACGCCAGTGGGGTAGCCGAAGAGCTTGTACCAGCTCAGGCAGACGAAATCCGGGCGGACGGCGCTCAGGTCCAGCCGGTTCGTCGGGGCGAACGCGGCGGCGTCGAGCAGCACGTCGTACCCGTGCTGTCGGGCCAGCTCCACCCAGCCCAGCGGATGCTGCACGCCGGTGAAGTTGCTCTGCGCCGGGTACGCGAACAGCCCCGAACCGCTGGTCGGGCGGCTTCGGCCGGCGGTCAGCGCCGCTGCCACGTCGGATTCGGCCACCCGTAGCTGCGGTCCGCTCACCGGTACGTAGCGGACCGGCGCGTGGGCGGCGCGGGCGTACTCCCGGATGCCGTTGACGGAGTTGTGGTTGTCCCAGGTCAGTACGAGCGGGCTGGTGGGCCCGAAGGCGTAGGACTCGGCCACGAGGCGGCAGGCGCCGCTGGCGTTCGGGGTGAAGATGACCGCGTACTCGCCCGGGTCGGCGTGGAAGAAGTCGAGCACGGTACGCCGGGCCGAGTCGATGAGTGATCCGGCCGCCTCGGAGGTGGGGTTCTCCGAGTGCGGATTGCTGTACAGGCCGGTGAGCAGCCGGTCGTGGTGGGCGGTGACCTGCGCGCGGGCGGCCACCCCGGCGCCCGCGTAGTCGAGGTAGACCTGGCCGTCGCGGTCGAGGTGTCGGTACTCGGTGGCGCGCAGCTCGTCGATCCGGGCGGTGCGCCGGTATGCGGCGCTCGCCGCGACGCCGATGTCGGTAGGTGCGGCGGGGATGGGTTCCTCGGTCGTCATCTGGGGTGCGGCCAATCCGGGCGGTGGGTCGAGCCGTCGGGACGTACCTCCCGAGAATCGCATGACGTCGATGTAACCTGTCTGTCGCAATTCTGCGGATCGGCGGAACTATGGCCGGACGGCTCATCGTGGCGCTCCCCCGGTCGGCCGTTCCGGCTCAGGGCACCCCGGTCGAGCTTCCCGTTGGGCAGGCTCGGCAGCCGTGGCACCCGCTCGAACACGGTGGGCACGGCCACGGCGGGCAGCCGGTCGAGCAGATGCGCGCGCAGCGTCCGCTGGTCCACCGGTTCGGCGCAGACCACGTACGCCACACCCTGGTAGGGAACGGCGACGCCGGCCAGGAGCACCGCCGGGTGGGACATCAGGGCGTGTTCGATCTCGGCCGGTTCGATGCGCACACCGCCGACCTTGAGCTGCTCGTCGATCCGCCCGTGGTATCGGAGCAGACCGTCCGAGCCCATGCTGACCCGGTCACCGGTGCGGTACACCGCCGCTCCGGAGACCACCCCGGGCGAGGAGACGCAGAGCTCACCGTCCTCGATGGAGATCGTGGTGCCGGGGATCGCCCTGCCGATGGGCACCGGATCCTCCCCTGCCGCGCATTGGTGCACGGTGCTCCAGACGGTGCACTCGGTGGGGCCGTACTCGTTGTAGAGCGTCGCCTGCGGCATCCGCTCGTAGTGCAGGTCGACCAGGCCGGGCGGGCAGGTCTCACCGGCCACGATCACGGTGGAGAGGCTGCGCATCGGCGACCGCAGCGTCAGCCGGTACAGCGACGGGACCATCAGCGTGTGGGTGGGCCGGTGCGCGTCGCCGGCGCGGACCAGCGCCCGCACGTCGAACGGCCGGTCGGTCGCAATGATCAGTGTTCCGCCGCTGCACAGGGTCCAGTAGATGCCGGCCACGGAGCTGTCGAACGAGATGGACGAGCAGAGCAGGAACCGCTTCGGCGGGAGGTCGTAGTAGTCCAGCCGGGCGCGGGTCGAGTAGCTCAGCGCGGCCCGTGACACGGTGACCGCCTTCGGCTCGCCGGTCGACCCGCTGGTGAACATCGTGTAGGCGTCGGGCCCGTCCCGCCAGGGCGAGCAGGTCGGGGGCAGGGACGCCAGCAGCTCCTCGGTGAGGGTGACCCGGGCGCCGCTCGCCGTGGCCATCAGCTCCCGGCGGGCCGGCGGGAAGGCCGCGTCGACCGGGACGTAGCGCGCTCCCGCCCGCAGCACCCCGAGCATGGCCACGACGGCCCAGCGCGACAGCCGGGTGTGCACGATCACCGGCTCGCCGACGGCCACCCCCCGCTGGCGGAGGTGGGCGGCGACCGCGCCGCTGCGGCCGTCCAGGTCCGCGTACGTCAGGGTCTGCTCCGGATCCACCACGGCCGGCGCGTCCCGGCGGGCGCTCAGCTGGGCGGCGAGCGCGTCGGGGATCATCGTCGCCGGCCCTCGACCGGCATCCGCTTGATACCGCCCAGCCAGTTCGACCGTACGTGTTCGACGTCGCCGACGGGTTCGAAGGAGACGAAGGTGGCGAAGAGCTCCTCGAAGAAGATTCGAAGCGTCAGTCGGGCCACGGCCGCGCCCAGGCAGTAGTGCCGCCCGTCGCCGAACGCGAGGTGCCGGTTCGGGTGGCGGCCCAGGGTCAGCGTGTCGGCGTCGGCGAAGACGGCCTCGTCACGGTTCGCCGACCCGAGCCACACCACGACGGCGTCGCCGGCCGCGATCGGCACGTCCCCGACGGTGGTGTCCCGGGTCGCCAGGCGCATGAAGTGCCCGGCCGGCGAGGTGAACCGCAGGGCCTCCTCCACCGCGCGATCGATCCGCTCGGGCTGCCGGGCCCAGTGCTCGTACCGTCCGACGCGGATCAGTTCGGCCAGGGCCGCGCGGGGCACGTGCGGGATGGCGGCGCTGCCGCCGAGCAGGAGGCTGTAGCAGTTCGCCACGACCGCGCCGGGGCGCAGTGGCATCGAGCCGAGCACGTCGACCAGGTCGCCGCGCGGGCGTCGCCGATGATCGAGCACCAGGTTGAGCAGGTAGGCGAAGAGTTGCCGGTGCCCTCGGTCGAGGGTCGCCGAGGGGCCGTCGGCCAGCATGACGTCCGGGTCGTGTTCGGCCACCGACATGGACACCCACCGGGCGAGGTCGGGCCAGTCCGTGGCGGGGATGCCCATCAGCGGCCCGAGGAAGGCCAGTGGCAGGGTGGCGGTGAGCTCGGCGAAGTCCAGGACTCCGTCGGCGGGGCGGAGCATCTCGCGCACGAAGGACCGGATGGCGGGTGCGTGCCGGGCCACCGCCCGGGTGGTCATCTGGTGGTGCAGTGGCCCGCGGATGAGGCTGTGCCGCGGCGGGTCGCTCGCCGCGAACTGCTGGTTCTGGGCCGGCTCGGGGCGGCCGAGCATGTTGAGCATCACGCCGCCGGTGGAGGTGAACCGGGCGTGGTCGTTCAGGACGGTTCGGGCGTCGGGGTAGCGGGTGACCGCCCAGAAGCCAGAGCGCCCCTCGACCGGTTGCCAGCGGACCGGGTCCCGCCGACGCAGCGTCCGCCACAGCTCGTGCGGACCGCCGGCGCCGTAGAGGTCGGGGTCGGCGAGGTCGAACCGGTTCGGGGGGCGGGTGTGACCGCACGGCGGGGTTCTCATCCGGCGAGTACCTCGTCGACCAGCTCGGCGATGGTCGGCTTGAGGAAGAGCACCGCGGCGTCGACCTCGACGCCGAGCCGGTCGTAGAGGTCCATCAGCAGGTCGGCGGCGAGCAGCGAGTCGCCGCCGAGGGCGAAGAAGTTGTCCTCGACGCCGACCGGGGTGATGTTCAGCTTCTCGCTCCACAGCCGGGTCAGCATCGCCTCAAGCTCGGGTCGCGTGGGCATCGATCTCCTCCCATCGGTCGACGAACCGCCCGATCAACGCGCGCATCTCGGCCTCCCGGTAGGAACGGTGGTAGCGCAGGCAGACGGTGTAGGCGCCGCCCGCGCCCGGTTCGAGCCAGAACGTCAGCCCGTTGACGGGCAGCACCGGGCCGCCCAGTCCGAGCCCGGGCGGAATGGTGAGCGGTTCGATCCCGCCGCCGGCCGGCACCTGGATGACCTCGAACTGGGCCAGGCTCGGCCCGCCCTCGGTGAAGAGCGCCTCGGCCTGCGGCACCGCGTCCAGCAGCAGCGGAAACGGGATCTCGTTGGCGTACGCCTCGGCGAACGCGCTGTGCACCGCGCCCACCGTCGACGTGGCGAGCCGCACCGGCAGCACGTTCATGTACAGCCCCACGGTGTCCCAGTCGGATCTGCGCCGGCCGTGGGTGAGCACCGGAACGACCGCGTCACCCTGGCGCAGCTGATCGAGGGCTCGGGCGAACGCGGTGAACAGGACGACGAACGGGGTGCTGCGTACGGCCCGGGCGACCGCCCCGGCCCGCGCCTGGGTGATGCCGCTCGGCGCCCGGACCTCCGCCGTGCCGACGTCGCCGCCACCGCCCGGCGCGAGGGCCGGCACGTCGGTGAGCATCCGCTTCCAGAACGGCGCGAAGCGCGCGACCCGGTGGGGTGGGTGCGTGGAGGCGCTGTCGAGGTAGGAGGGCGCCGGACCGCAGCCCGGCTTCAGCACCTCGCGGACGAGCAGCCGCATCGACCACGGGTCGGTGACGTTGTGGTGCGCCACGAGCAGCAGTTCGGTACCGGCCAGGTACGCCCAGAGCAGGCACCGCGCGTCGGGCGGGTACCGGCCGGCCGCCGCGGCGGCCCACACGTCCTCGACGGTCCGCAGCGGAACCGGCCCCTGCCCCAGCACGGGGTGCCGGGCGACGGCCGCGTCGAGGGCGTGCCGCAGCGCGGCGGGGTCGGGTTCCGCCGGCAGCCGGATCCCGCCGAGGGCGACGAACCGGTCGGCTTCCGCCGGCCCGCCCGCCCAGGACAGGATGCGCTGCCCGAACGGCTGGTCATGCACGTCGTCCTCCTCCGGTGGCCTTCCCGGCCGGTTCGATGGACACCCGCTCGGGTGCGGCCGGCGGCTGCGGTGACACCCCGTGAACGGCTGTCGGGTTGGCCTCGTCCGTCACGTCACGCCGCAGCCGCAGCGGTGAGAAGTAGAGCCACAGGCCGGACGCCCACACTCCGGCGGCCGCGATCCACAGCGTCGGCCGTACCCCCAGCCAGTCGCCCAGCAGACCGCCGGTGAGGGCACCCACCGGCATCACCCCGAAGATCACCCACCGGACCGAGGCGGTCATCCGCCCCAGCAGCTCGGGTGGGCACGCCCCTTGCCGGTAGCTGACCGCCGCCGCGTTGTAGATGGCGAAGAGCGCGCCCAGCCCGGCCATGCCGACGGCGTAGGCCACCGGACCCCACCCCGGTCGGGCGGCCGGTACGAGCAGCACCGTCCAGCCGAGCGCCAGCGGCGCGACCCAGATGATCCGGGCGGTGCCCACCAGGCGCGCCAGCCGCGCGGAGAGCAGGCCGCCGCCGATCCCGCCCAGGGTGGTCAGCGCCAACACCAGCCCGACCATCTGCTCGCTCAGGTGCAGGTCCCGCACCAGGTACAGCACGCCCAAGGCGAAGATCATCTGGCTGAAGAGGTTGAGCGACGCCGACGCCGCCACCAACCTGGGCATGATCGGATGGCGGAACACGAAGGCCAACCCCGCGGCGAGTTCCCGGCGGAAGTCCCGCCGCCGCGTCGCGGCCGGTGGCTCCTCCGCACGCCGGACGAAGAGCAGCGAGACCGCGTTGACCAGGTAGGCGAGCGCGTCGATGCCCGCCGTACGCGCCACCCCGAGCACCGAGGCGAGCAGACCGCCCGCGCTGTAGCCGGCGATCTGCGAGACCGAGTACGTGGTGGCGAGCTTGCCGTTGGCGTCGAGCAGTTGACCGCCGGGAACGACCGCCGGCAGGAAGCTCTGGTGCGCGGTCTCGTACAGCACGGTGCAGACGCTGGAGAGCAGCGCCACGATCCAGAGGTGCGCCATCGTGACCCAGCCGGTCCAGGCGCCGACGGCGACGGTCGCCACGAGCCCGGCCCGGACGAGGTGACAGATCACCATGACCCGGCGTTTGCGCATCCGGTCCACCCACACGCCGGCGGGCAGGGAGAGGAAGAGGTAGGCGACCATCCGGGTGGCGCTGAGGATGCCGACCTCCACCGCGGAGGCGTCCAGGACGGTGACCGCGAGCAGCGGGATGACCAGCAGCGAGACGGCGTCGCCGACCTCGCTGAGGGTCCGGCCCGACCAGAGCACCATGAAGTCGCGGTTGCGCCACAGGCTCCCGCTCATCGCGCCTCCTCGACGGCGCGGTGCAGGAGGTCGGTCATGGCGGTGAGGAACCGCTCGGCGTCGGCTCGCCCGTACCCGTGGCGCATCACCCGCAGGGTGAGCTGCACCGTCGGGTACGCCTTGGCGACCAGGTAGAAGCTGGCCCCGCTGTGGGCGCGGGGCGCGAGCCACTCCAGGCGTGCGGGCGTGACCTCGGTCGGCGTGGGGTCGGCGTCGTCCGGCGCCGGGATGAAGGTGAAGTAGCTGCCGTGGTCGAAGTCCTGGGGTGTCACGGCGAACGGGTCGAACACGCCGTGCCGCATCGCCTGTACCGCCGCGACGTTCACCTGCCGGGCCGGCGGGCCCAGCGGACCGTCCGGATCGCAGGAGGCCACGGTGGGCACCCACTGGGTCATGGACGACACCAGCCGCCGTACCGAGGGGTCGAGGCGGTTCGCGGCGAGCTGCCACAGCAGCTGCTCAGCCGTGCCCGTGGTGGCGGCCAGTGCCTGCGTGTAGACCGCGAGCAGCAGGTTGGGCAGGGTCACCTGCAGGTGCTGCGCCGCGCGGCGGGCCGCGTCGTACGGGACCCCCGTGTGCAAGAGCGCCCGCAGTAGCGGGCCGCGCGACGCCGCTGCCCGCGGCGCGGCCGCCAGGGTCTGCCGGCGGTACTCACCGGCCGCGGTCAGCCTCTTCCGGAACGCGGTGCCGCGCTGTCGTTCGGCCAGCTCTCGTGGTGCGGGGGCGGCGCCGAGCGGCTCACCGCGCAGCAGGGCGTGCAGGTCGGACTCCAGGATCCGGAGCGCGGCCCCGTCGGCGGCGATGTGGTGGATCAGCAGACGCACCCGCGCCGGCCCCTCGTCGGGGGTGTGGATCCAGGCCCGCCAGGCCGGCTGGGCGGTCAGGTCGAACGGCTCCCGGAGCGACGCCGGCGTGAAGCGCACGAGCGGGTCGGCAAGGACCACCTGGCGCAGGTCACCGGGGTCGTCGGCGGGGCGGTAGACGGTGCGCAGCGACTCGTGCCGCGCCGCCAGCACTCGCAGGCTGTCGCGGACCCGCGCCTCGGTGACGCCGGCCGGGATCGGCCACGTCGCCTCCAGGTTGGACTCCCAGAGCTGCTCGGGTGGGCGCACCGCGAGGGCGCTCCACATGGACAGCTGGCCCATGGTGAGCGGGTAGACGCCCTGGATCCGCATGAAGTCCTCCAACATGTGCGCGGAGGTGGCCACCTCGCGGTGGCCACCCGTCGTGTTCCGCCGCTGTCTCAGCTGGCGCAGTCGCCCTTACGCATCGCCGCACCTCCTCTCGTCAGTGCCGCCGACCTCCTCCGGCGATGAGGGTGGGCTGGAGGAGATCGCCGAGGTGATGGAGTGTTGGGGTCAGGTCCAGCTGACGCCGCGCTTGCCGACGCTGCGCATGGCTCGCCCTCCCTCCGTCGGGGCGGCCCCCGTGTCCGCCCGGTCACTTCAGCGTCGGCCGCCGCTGCCCTCGGCGACAGGGCTGCCGGCGATCGAGGTTGTTCGAAGTCGTTCGAGCGACGCCTCGCTCGTCACCGGTCTGTCGGCTCGCCGACGGGGCCAGAGCGGGGTGATGGCGAGAACCAGCAGCGCGCCGGAGAGCCCGCTGGACCCGATGACGGTGGTGGCCGGCCAACGGTCGGCGGCCAGGCCTGCCAGCACCATCGCCATCCCCTGGAATCCGGCCAGGCCGGTGATGGCCACGCCGAACGCGCGTCCCCGGTACTGCGCCGGCACGGCCCGACCGAAGAGCGCGTTCAGCGGGATCGCGAAGGCGCTCGCCGCGCCGGCCAGCACCAGCAGGGACAGGACCAGCCAGAGCGGCGGGACGAGCCAGACCACCGTGAGCACGCCGGTGGAGAGCACGGCCAGCGGCAGGATCAGTCGCGCCCGTGCCGCCGGTGGGCAGAACCGGGTGAGGGCGACTCCGCCGAGGGCCATGCCGGTCGGCGCCGCCGCCAGCAGTAGTCCGACGGTGCCGGGACCGCCGCCGTACTGGTCGGCCAGCGGCGCCATCAGCCCCTCGGCGGCGTAGGTGAAGGAGCTGCCGATCCAGAGGACGAGCACGTAGGCGCGCAGCCGCGCGTCGGTGGAGATGACCCGCAGACCGGCGGCTCGGCCGGGGCGGGCCGGGCTCGGCGACAGGCTTGGCGCGGGGCGGCTGCGGACACCGATCACGATCAGGAGCGCGGAGAGCAGGAAGGTGGCGGCGTCCACCAGCAGCGCACCGCGCAGCGACAGCAACGCCACCAGGCTTCCGCCGACGGCGAAGCCCACCACCTGCACGATCTGGGCGCAGATGTTGTCCACGCCGTTGGCCACCGGGTAGCGGTCGCCGTCGAGCACCTCGGGCATCAACGCGGCTCGCGCGGCCACGAACGGCGGCCGGAGCAGGTTGACCGCGAAGAGCAGCACCACCAGGGCGGGCGCGGCGAGGCCCGGCAACGCCGCCAGCGGGATCAGCGCCGCGCGTGCGAGGTCGCAGACGATCAGGACCCGCCGCCGCGGGAACCGGTCGGCGAGGCCGGAGAGCAGCGGTCCGCCGGTGAGCCAGGCCAGGTAGGAGCTGGCGTACGCGGCCGCCGCCAGCGCCGCCGAGCCGGTGCCGGTGTAGACGAGGTACGCGACGGTGACCGCCGTGAGCTGGTCACCGGCGAGGGAGAGCAGGTACGCCGCGAAGAGGTAGCGGTACTCGCGTACCGCGAACACCTCTCTGTACGTCGCGGCCCGCTCGGTCATCCCGGCCCCCGTCCTGCCCGCCGCCGGCTGCCGTGACGGCAGTCGGTGCCGACGGTAGCCGCGCATTCACCGGCCGGGCGGGGTTGGCGCGTTCGGGGTCGTTCGGATCCGTTCGGGCGGGCTCGGGCGTTCGGGCGGGTGGTCGCCGCTGCTCGGTCGAGCCGCGGGTTCACGCCGCGCCGGTCGTGGTGGCGGCTCCCGGCGGGAGGGCCGGGAGCCGCCGTCACGGGGCTTACGGGGTGAACTCGACCCAGTTCAGGTTGCCCAGGCCGGTCGCCGGTCCCCCGCTCACCGACTGGAAGACGAGGTAGAGACGGTGTCCTCCGGCCGGGTAACTGACCGGCACGGTCTGGCTGGACCAGGCGTTGTTGCCGGTGGTGGCGTTCAGTACAGCCGTGGCGACCAGCGGACCGGTCGGCGAGCCGACCCGCAGCTCGACGGCGGCGCGCGGAGTGCCCGCGGTCGCTGCCGAGCCGCCCGCGTACCGGAAGGTGACGGCGGTGGCGTCGCCGACGTTGATCGGGTCGAAGGCGATGTGGTCGCCCGGATCGAGGCCGCTGAGGTGCTGGCCGCCGCCGGTGTCACCGGTGTTCGCGACGGTCACGCCCTGCTGGATCTGGGCGAACTCGGCCTGCTGCCGGGGCACCTGGATGATCGCCTGACCGACGGTGGTCAGCGCCGGTTGACCGCCGCCGCCGAGGTCGGTGTAGGAGGCGGTGATACCGCCGTAGAGGTAACCGCCGGCGTGGTCGGCGCCGTCGGCCGGTGACTGGAGCACTCCCGTGCAGCCGGTGGTGGAGCTGTCCGGGTGACCGTGGGTGTCGTGGCCGAGGACGAAGGTCACCGTGACCCGGGAGCAGTCGACCGGCCCGTCCTCCGGGTCGGTGACCTCGACGGTGTAGGGAATCTGGTCGCCCCAGTTGAAGAAGGTGCCGTTGACCGGGGCGGTGACGGTCACCGTCGGAGCGGTGTTGCCGACGGTGATCTCCCTGGTCAGTACGGCGGTCTTCCCGCTGGAGTCGGTGACCGTGAGGCGTGCCGTGTAGGTCCCGTTGCCGGTGTAGGTGTGGGAGACGGTCGGGTCCGCCGAGTCGACGGTGCCATCGCTGGTGAAGTCCCAGGCGTAGGAGATGGACTCACCCGGGTCCGGGTCGTGCGAACCGGCCGCCGAGAACTGGACGGTCAGGGGCGCCTGGCCGGAGGTGGGGGTGGCGTTGAGCACCGCGACGGGTGACCGGGTGCCCTTGACGTACCGGATCACCGAGAGCTGGGCGTCGGGGTTGGCGTTGAAGAAGCCGTCGCCGTACTCCAGGAGGTAGAGGCTGCCGTCGGGGCCGAACTCCATCTCCATCGGGTTGTCGAAAACGAACCCGGGCAGGAACTGTTCGACGCCGACCAGGTTGCCCCGGCCGTCGGTGCGCATCATGAAGAGCTTGTCCCGGGTGAACTCTCCGAAGACCACCGCGTTCTGGTAGTACTCGGGGAACTTCGTGGCCGAGGTGCTCTCCGGGTCGTAGGTGTAGATCGGTCCGCCGTGCGGGCCGACGCCACCGGTGCCGATGACCGGCCACTTGAAGTCGCAGGCGATCGGCGGGGTCTCCAGGTAGGCGCTCGCGCAGGGGGTCCGGTTCTCGTACGTGTACCAGAACTGGGGTTGCTGGACGGCCGGCAGGACGCTGCGGCCGGTGTTGCGGGGCGAGTCGTTGACCGGGGCGCCGCAGTTGAACGGCTGCCCGGAGGTGCGGGTCACGAAGTCGAAGTCGACGTAGGCCAGGCTCGGTGAGTAGCAGTACGGCCAGCCGTAGTTGCCGGCCTTGTCGGTGGCGAACCAGCGGCCGGTCCCCTCCGGTCCTCGGGTGGGGTTGGACGTACGGCTGTCCGGCGAGTAGTCGGCCACGTACACCCGGCCGGCGTCGTCCACGTCGAACCGGAACGGGTTGCGCAGCCCCATCAGGAAGATCTCGGGTCGGGTCTTGTCGTCGTGGTCCTGCGTCTCGGGGAAGAGGTTCCCGGCCGGGCTGGTGTACGTCCCGTTGGGCTTGACCTTGATCCGCAGCACCTTGCCGCGCAGGTCGTTGGTGTTGCCCGAGGAGCGCTGCGCGTCGTACCCGGGGCCCTGCGTCGGCGACTCGTTGATCGGGGCGAAACCGTCCGAGCCGCCGGCGTTCGTGTCGTCACCGGTGATCAGGTACAGGTTGCCCTTGCCGTCGAACTTCACCTTGCCGGCGACGTGGCAGCAGATGCCCCGGTCCACGTCGACGCGGAGGATCTGCTGTTCGGTCGTCATGTCCAGGTGTGGCGTCGGAGTCTCGACGAACTTCACCCGGGACAGTTGGTTGTAGCCCTTGAACTTGTCCCAGACGGTCGGGTCGGTGCTCGTGGCCGGGGCGTCACCCTCGTTGACGCCCGGCGTGGCCGGGTTGTCGACGGGGGTGTTCAACCGTGGTGAGTAGTAGACGTAGACCCACTTGTTGGTGGCGAAGTCGGGGTCGATCGAGATGGTCTGCAGACCGTCCTCGTCGTGGGTGTAGACGGGGATCGTGGTGATGACCGGGCTGGCGCCGCTCTCCGGGTCGTAGAGGCGCACCTGGCCGCCGCGGGTGTTGTGCAGGACCCGGCCGTCGGGCAGGACGGCCAGGGACATGGGTTCGCCCGGCTCGTCGTTGAGGGTGACCTTCTCGTAGTTGCCGAGCACGGTGGCGCCGCAGTCGCCCTCGACCACACCTGCTGCCCACTGGATGCCGCCGAGCAGGTGCTTCTTGAAGGCGTTGGCCCGGTACGTCTCGATGGAGTGACCGAGCCCCGTGTACCACGAGCGGCCGCCCTGGTAGTCCTTGCACCAGCTGATCGGGTGGTCGTAGCCCATCGTCCCGCCGGCGAAGCTCTTCTCGTCGGCCGTGGCGAGCACGTGCGACTGACCCCGTACGTTGGCGGTGAAGTTGTACCACTCCTCGGTCAGGGTCAACGTGCGCGGCACGGTCTCGGTCGAGGGGTGCGCCCGGTCGGCGACGTCGACGTTGCCCGGCTCGACCCCGCTGGTCGAGGCGACCTTCGCGCCGACGAGGCTCTGGTAGAACGGCCAGTCCGGCTCGGTCTCGGCGGCGGCGTGCACGCCGACGTACCCGCCGCCGGCGGTGACGTAGCTTTCGAACGCGCCCTGCTGGCCGGGGTTGAGGACGTCGCCGGTGGTGTTCAGGAACACCACCGCCCGGAACTTGGCGAGATTGGCGGCGGTGAACGCGCCGGCGTCCTGGGTCACGGTCGCCGTGAAGCCGTTGGCCTGGGCGAGGGCGCGGATGCTCGCCACACCGTCCGGGATGGAGGCCCGGCGCTGCCCGGCGGTCTTGGTGAAGACGAGCACCCGGTAGCTCTGCGGTGCGCGTACCGCGGAGCGTAGGGCCGCGGGGCCGTTCTCGACGCCGAGGTTCTCGGCGCTCGGCGCGACGGTGGGGGTGGGGTCGGGCGCGGCGGCGGGAATGGCGAGGGCGGCGGCGGCCAGGATGGCCACCCGGCGACGCAGGGGTCGTGCCATGTCTCCTCCGGGGTCGGGGGGTGGATTCCGAGTGGTGCCGGGAGGCCGGGCGCGCGCCGCCGCGCCCGACCCGGCGGTCAGCGGCGGTAGATCGTCATCTCGGACATGTTGGTGTAGCTGAGTGCCGCGAAGTCCAGCGACTGGCCGGGGTTCGTCGTGCCGCCGGGGGCGTTGTCCTGCTCCCAGTTGGCGTGGCGGAAGTCCGGGTCGCCGATGGTCTGGAAGAACTGTTGGAAGTTGATGTCGCCCTCGCCGAAGGGCACCATCTCGTGGCCGTTGGCCAGAGCGCTGTTGCGGTTGCCGTCCTTGGCGTGGAAGAGCGGGAACCGCTTGCTCTGGTTGACGACGTTGAGGATCGGGTCGAAGAGGTCGGTGCGCTCGTGGCCGTACCGGTCGACGTACTTCTGGTGCTTGAACCGGGCCACGTACGCCCAGTAGATGTCGAGCTCGAAGAAGACGTAGCGCGGGTCGGTCCTGCGGAAGAAGTACTCCAGGCGTCGGGTGCCGGAGGAGCGGGTGGGCCGGCCGTTGGCGTCCAGCGGCCCGGCGTCGAGCAGGAACGAGTACGCGGCGTCGTGGTTGTGGGTGTAGAGGCGCAGCCCGCGCTTGCGGGCCTGGCGGCCCAGGTCGTTCCAGACGTCGGCGGCGGCGTCCCAGTCGGCGGTGTAGCTGGAGTTGGTGGGGTCGCTGCCGGTGCCGAGGTTCTTCATGCCGAGCGTCTCGGCGATATCCATCTGCTCCTCGAACGTGGCCGGGTTGATGGAGACGTGGCAGCCGTTGGCGACCAACCCGTTGTCGTCGAGGATCTTGCGGATCTCGGCCGGGGTGATCTGCCGGCCGAGGATCGAGCTGTGCTGGGTGTAGCCGGCGAACTCGATCTCCTTGTAGCCGAGTTCGGCGAGTCGGGCGAGGACCCGTTCGAATCCGTACGGCACGCCGCTGTCGTCCGGGGCGGCGGTGATCCGGTCGCGGACGCTGTAGAGGATGATGCCGCGATTGCGGGTCGGGATCAGGGGCTCGGCCCGGAGCTGGCCGTGGGCGATCGCCGGTTGGTTGGTCTGGAGCACGTTCATACCGACCGCGCCGAGCGCCGCGGCGGCGCCGGCCGAGGCGGCGAGGATGCCACGACGGGTGAGCTTGCGGCGTACCGCCGGGTCCTGGGGGAGTTCGGGTTCGGTGGTGGGCATGGTCGTCCTCTCCGGCGGCCTGGCCGCCTGCTGGATCGTTTCAATCCCCGCGCTGGACCGTCACCCGGATCGTCTGGTCTTCGGGTGTCGGCCGGATCGGGGTGCGCACGGGACGCCGTACGTCGTGACCGGAGCCTCAACGTCGGTTGCTTACATCCGTAGGGGCGTTGACCTGCTC
The DNA here is from genome assembly GCF_003626635.1 of Micromonospora musae. GTDB lineage: Bacteria > Actinomycetota > Actinomycetes > Mycobacteriales > Micromonosporaceae > Micromonospora > Micromonospora musae. The sequence goes on from NZ_RAZT01000006.1 coordinate 47,208, forward strand.
ATCCATGGTCGCCGAATCATGGACTGACTCACGGTAACGGCTGCGCCACCGGAATGAAATAGACGTTGATCTCTAACTTCCGCCAGAGCATGCAGAACTTTGGTACGAGCGACGGAAAGCTGCCTGCTCGACGGCACGAACGCCGCTCGGGCGCGCAGCGACCGCAGCCGGCATCGTCGGCCGGCTGCGGTCGCTGGTCCGCCTGATCGACCGGGCGATCAGGCCTTCCGCAGTACGGACCCGCCCGCGTACCGTGCCGAGGCGCCCAACTCCTCCTCGATCCTGATGAGTTGGTTGTACTTCGCCGTGCGGTCCGAGCGCGACAGTGAGCCGGTCTTGATCTGGCCGCAGCCCGTCGCCACCGCCAGGTCCGCGATCGTGGTGTCCTCCGTCTCGCCGGAGCGGTGCGACATGACGACGGTCCAGCCCGCGCGGTGTGCGGTGGTGACCGCTGCCAAGGCCTCGGTCAGGGTGCCGATCTGATTCACCTTCACCAGGATCGAGTTGCCGACGCCCGTGCGGATTCCCTCGCGCAGCAGATTCTCGTTGGTGCAGAACACGTCGTCGCCGGTGAGCTGGCAGCGGTCGCCGACGCGGGCGGTCAGCTCGCGCCAGCCGTCCAGGTCGTTCTCAGCCATTGGGTCCTCGACGGAGACGATCGGGTACGAGTCGATCAGCTTGGCCAGGTAGTCCGCGTGCTCGCTCGGCGTGCGCCGCACCCCTTCGCCCGTGTACACGTACGTGCCGTCCTGGAAGAACTCCGACGACGCCGGGTCCATGACCAGGCCGATGTCCGCGCCGGGGCGGTATCCGGTGCGCTCGATGGCGGCCAGGACGAAGTCCAGCGCCTCTTCCGCGGTGCGCAGCGCGGGCGCGAAGCCGCCCTCGTCGCCGACACCTGTGGAGTGCCCGGCGGACAACAGGTCGCGACGTAGCGTGTGGAAGACCTCGGAGCCCATCCGAACAGCCTGAGCGAAGGTCTTCGCGCCCACCGGCGCGATCATGAGCTCCTGGAAGTCCAACGGGTTGTCGGCGTGGGCACCGCCGTTGATGATGTTCATCATCGGCAGCGGGAGCAGTCGGGCGTCGGCGCCGCCGAGGTAGCGGTAGAGCGGCTGGCGGTGGGCGGCCGCGGCGGCCTTGGCGGTGGCGAGAGAGACGGCGAGCAGGGCGTTGGCTCCGAGCCGGGACTTGTCGCTCGTGCCGTCGAGCGCGACGAGCGCTGCGTCCAGGCCCGCCTGGTCGTCGGCGTCGCGCCCCACGACCGTCTGCGCGATCTCGCCGTTGACGTGGGCGACGGCCCGGTCGACGCCTCTGCCGTGCCAACGCTCGGCGTTTCCGTCGCGCAGTTCCACGGCTTCGCGTGCGCCGGTGGAGGCGCCGGACGGAACTGCGGCGCGCCCGAGGGAGCCGTCGGCGAGGAGGACGTCGGCCTCGACCGTGGGGTTGCCGCGGCTGTCGAGGACCGATCGGGCGGTGACGGACTGGATGGCGGTTTGCGCAACTGCCTTTGACACGGGGAGTTCCTTCCCGTTGTGGCACGCCGCGGCCCTGCTGCGACAGCGCTGGCGCGTGCCACGGCGGAGCGAACTCTACAGCAATGCTGTTCAGCATTGCTGTAGAGGTGAGTTGCGCAGGTCAGGGTGCGCGGGCTCGCAGGTTGACGGGCGTTAAAGTGCCCTATGCCCGCCCCGGAATCCGCCAACGTCGCCACCGAACTGCGTACCGCGATGGGTAAGCTCACTCGGCGCGTGCGGCACGAGGACCGAATTCCGCTCGGCCAGGTCGCCGTGCTCGGCACGCTCGACCGTGATGGCGCCATGACCACCAGCGATCTCGCCGCCGACCAGCGCGTACGCCCGCAGTCCATGGCCCGCGCGGTCGGGCTCCTCATGGAGCAGGGCCTGGTCGCCCGCCGGGCGCACCCCACCGACGGCCGCAAGTCCCTGGTCGAGCTCTCCCCCGCGGGACGCGACGCACTCGACGCGGAGCGCAGCCGAAGGGCCGGCTGGCTCGCCCAGGCCATCGAGGCCGAGCTCACCGCCGAGGAGCGGGAGGTGCTGGCGCGCAGCGCCGCCCTGATGGAGCGGCTCGCCGCGCGCTAGCGGATCCGGCCCATCGGGCCGCCCATGACCGGCGGCGGACGCTCTGCCGCTGACCGGTGAGCGGACGTCACCTGACCACGAGCGGACGTCACCGCAGCGCGGTGAGCAGCGCGCGTTCACGCTCGGCGCTCAGCCCGGCCCGCCGCGTACGGTCGAGCCCCTGCTCCCGCTCCCAGGCCAGCGTGTCCGCGATCAGCTCGCTGCGCGGCCGGTGCCGTAGCCCGGCGCGGGCGGCGGCCTCGCCGCTGCGGGCGGACCAGCCCTCCCATCCCGGCTCGACCAGCCACATCGGCAGCGACTCCGGGCCCATGTACTCCGCCACGCCCTGCTCCAGCAGCCAGGCCGGATCGGCGGTGACCAGCGGTCCGCTGTGCCCCGCCGCCACCCGGCACAGCTCGACCCACTCGGCGAAGGGGACGATCGGACCGACGGCGTTGTAGGTCCCGGTGATCCCGTCCCGGGCCGAGTCGAGCAGCCAGGCGGCGAGGTCGCGGACGTCGATGACCTGCGTCGGTTGGTCGGAGGTGGCCGGGACCAGCATCGGGCTCTGCGGGTCACGGGCGGCGCGGGCCGGCCAGTAGCCGGTGCGGTCGCTGTGGTCCCCCGGCCCCCCGATCAGTCCGGCCCGGGCGATCAGCAAGCGGTCACCGAGCGCGGACACCGACGCCTGCTCGCACGCCGACTTGGCCTCGCCGTACTGCTCGCGGGTGACGACGTCCAGCTCGGTCGGCGGCATCAGCTGCGCGGACTCGTCCGCACCGGGGGTGGCCTGGGAGGCGTAGACGTTGCCGGAGGAGACGTACGTCCAGTGCCGGGCGCGCTCGGCGAGCGACCGTAGCGCGCCTCGGACGAAGCCCGGCTGCCAGGACACCTCCACGACGGCGTCCCAGTCGCGGTCGAGCAGCTCGTCGTAGGCGTCCGGCTGCCGCCGGTCGGCGCGGACGAGGGTCGTCCCGTCGGCCACCTGCCCGCTCTCACCCCGGGCGAGGCAGGTCACCGCATCGCCCCGCCGCACCGCCTGCCGGGCCACCTCGCGGCCGAGCCAGGCCGTGCCGCCGAGTACAAAGATGTTCATGCGGGCACTGAAACATGCGTAGCGGGCTCGTCACCAGGGCGGTTAGCCAGCGGCAGAAAACCTACGCTGTCGGCGAAATCCCCGCGCCTCGGCAGTGGTCGTCGATCCGGCGGGCAGCTCTCGACGGTATGCCCGACACGTCGCGTCCGGTCGGACGATCCGTGGGGTCGTCGCCGGTTGACTTCAACGCCGGTTGAGGTCGAACACTCCTTGTGTCGCGGTGCGACGAGCCACGTACAGGAGAGTGATCGGTATGCGGGTAGTGCAGGTGACCCGGTTCGGAGGTCCCGAGGTGCTGGTGCCCGGCGAGGTGCCCGATCCGGTGGCCGGAGCGGGTCAGGTCGTCGTCGACGTGTCCGTCGCGGGCATCACCTTCGTGGAGACGCAGATCCGGCGGGGTACCGACAAGTGGCACGACCGACCTGAGTTGCCGTACGTGCCGGGCGGTGTGGTGGGCGGCCGGGTGCGAACTGTCGGCGCGGGTGTTGATCCGGGCTGGTGGGGACGGCGGGTGATCGCGGGCACCGGCGGGAGCGGCGGTTTTGCCGAGCAGGCGGTGGCCACGGTCGAGGACCTCGTCGCGGTGCCGGAGGGGCTCGGCCTGCCGGAGGCCTGCGCCCTGCTCCCGGACGGAAGCACCGCGCTGGGGCTGGTGGAGGGAGCCGGGATCCGTCCCGGCGAGTGGGTGCTGGTCGAGGCGGCGGGTGGCGGTGTCGGCAGCCTCTTGGTGCAGCTGGCTCGGTCGGCCGGCGCCCGGGTCGTGGCGGCGGCCCGTGGCCGTCGGAAGCTGGATCTGGCCCGGGAGTTGGGCGGGGAGGCGACGGTCGACTACTCCGAGCCGGGGTGGGCTAAGCAGGTGGTCGAGGCGACCGGGGGCGCTGGTCCCGACGTGGTCTTCGACGGGGTGGGTGGGGAGGTCGGCCGGGCCGCGTTCGAGGTGACGGCGGAGGGCGGCCGCTTCTCGGTGCATGGCGCGGCCAGTGGCCGGGCGACGGCGATCGACCCGGCCGAGGCCCGGCGGCGCGGAGTGCGGGTGCTCGGCATCGAGCAGCTCTTCGGCTTCGTGCCGCACAAGCAGCGGTGGGCCGAGCAGGTGCTCTCCGAGGCGGCGGCGGGCCGGGTGCGGCCGGTCATCGGGCAGACCTTCGCGCTGGAGCGCGCGGCCGAGGCGCACGCCATGATCGAGGCCCGGCGCGCTCTAGGTAAGACCCTGCTCCTCGTCTGACGGCGCTCGCAGATGTCCGTGGCGGCGCGGGGCGGAACGCCGTCGGCGTTCCGCCCCGCACTCGCGCGCTCGACCTACCGTGCGGCCCGGCGGCGGAACGCGCGCTTGGCCCAGAGGTACGAGAGGAGCGAGATCACCGCGCACCACGCCAGCGAGATGAGCGCGCTGGCGCCGATTCCCGAGCCGAGCAGCAGCCCGCGCAGCGTCTCGGTGACCGGGGTGAAGGGCTGGTAGTCGGCGAACCAGCGCAGGACGGTCGGCATGGTGTCGGTGGGTACGAAGCCGCTGCCCAGGAAGGGCAGCAGGATCAGGAACATGGGCGTGTTGCTGGCGGTCTCGACGCTGTCGCTGATGAGGCCGAGCGCGACCGAGAGCCAGGTCAGCGCGAATCCGGCGGCGAGGAGCACACCGGCGGCGGCGAGCCACTCGAGCGGGGTGGCGGTGGGCCGGAATCCGATGGCCAGCGCGACGCCGAGCAGGACGGCCATGCAAAGCGCCGTCTGCAGCAGGCTGCCGAGCACGTGTCCGGTCAGGACGGACGCGCGGGAGATGGCCATGGTGCGGAAGCGATCGATGATCCCCTCCGTCATGTCCATCGCCATGGAGATGGCCGTTCCCTGGGCGGCCCCGGACGCCGCGAAGAGCAGGAGGCCGGGGACCAGGTAGTTGACGTACGCGCTGCGGTCGCCGCCTCCGCCGGGCAGTCCGGCGCCCAGCGTCTCGCCGAAGACGTAGACGAAGAGCAGCAGCAGGACGACGGGCATTCCGATCAGCATCCCGGTCAGCGAGGGGTATCGCTGGATGTGGCGTAGCTGCCGGCGGAACATGGTCGCCGAGTCGGTCAGGGTGTAGGCGAGGCTGGTCATCGGTTTCCCCCAGTGGTCGCGTCGGCGGTGGCGGCGGTTACGGGTGTGCCGGTGAAGGCGAAGAAGACGTCGTCCAGGTCGGGTGTGTGGATGGAGAGCCGGTCGACCTCGATCTGCGCGTCATCGAGTCGGTCGAGCACGGCGCGCAGCGAACGCACGTCGCCGTCGCTGGGAACCTGCAGGGTCAGGGCGTCGTCGTCGATCTGCGCGGCGGCGAGCACTCGGGCGGCGGTGTGCAGCGCGGTCGGGTCACCGAAGCGCAGCAGGATGTGCCCGCCCGGGATGCGGCTCTTGAGCTCGTCGGGAGTGCCCTCGACGACGATGCGGCCGTGGTCGAGGACGGCGATCCGGTCGGCGAGTTGGTCGGCCTCGTCGAGGTACTGGGTGGTGAGGAAAATCGTGACGCCGTCGGCGACGAGTCCGCGGATGATCTGCCACATCGCGTGCCGGCTGCGGGGGTCGAGGCCGGTGGTGGGCTCGTCGAGGAAGATCAGCCGCGGCTCGCCGACGAGGGTCATCGCCAGGTCGAGGCGGCGCCGCATGCCGCCGGAGTAGACGGAGGCGGGCTTGCGGGCCATCTCGCCGAGGTCGAAGCGTTCGACGAGCTGGGCGATGCGGCGTCTGCCGTCGACGCGTCCGAGGTGGTGCAGGTCGGCCATCAGCTTGAGGTTCTCCTCGCCGGTGAGGAGGTTGTCGACGGCGGAGAACTGGCCGGTGACGCCGATCGCCGCGCGTACCGCGTCGGGCTCCTTGGCGAGGTCGTGCCCGGCCACCCGGATCGATCCGCCGCCGGCGGGCACCAGGGTGGACAGGATGCGGACCATGGTGGTCTTGCCCGCGCCGTTGGGCCCGAGCAGCGAGAAGACCGTTCCTTCGGTGACCACGAGGTCGATGCCGTCGAGGACGACCTTGTCGCCGAACGACTTGCGGAGGCCGGAGACTGAGATAGCCGGCCGCGTGGCGGTGGTGACCGTCATTGCTCCTCCAATGTTCAAGAGTTTCGGGATTCGGGCGCGTGCCATCGCCGGTCGGGCCGGAGGGGCTGGACCGGGGTACGAGGGCGCGTGTCATCGCCGGTCCGGGCGCCAGCCCGCGACCGGATCAAACGGTGGTGGGGTCGCTCAGGCGCGGTGGATCATGATGTCGCCGAATGCGGTACGGGCACGTACCTCGGCCTTCTCGTCCGTGTCGGCGGGGCCGGGGGTGGACTCCAGTTCGTTGCGAACCTTGCCGTAGTGCGTGTGCAGGTCGAGTCGGGCCGCGGTGCCGCGCCGGATGCCGACCTCGATCCGTCCGGCCGCGGTTCGCAGCGTCGCCGATCCGCGGACCAGCTCACCGATGCGGATGTCACCGTTGGCGGTGTTGGCCGTGACGGGGCCGGCGGTGTGTTCGGCGGCGACCTGGCCGTTGGCGGAATTGATGCGAAGCTCGCCGCCCGCCTCGCCGATCCACGTGTCGCCGTTGCCGTTCTTCAGTACGGCCCGCCCGGCGACGGCGCGGACGCTGAGCTTGCCGGAGGCGGTGGTGACCTCCGCGTCGCCTGCCACGTTCTCGGCGATGGCCGCACCGAAGCCGGTGTGCAGGCGCAGTGCGCTGGTGTCCTCGACCTGGAGGTCACCGGCGCCGCTCTTGAGCCGGCAGTCGGCCAGTGGGCCGGAGCAGTTGACGGCGCCGACGCCCAGCTTCCCGTCGAGGCCCGAGCCGGCTGGCAGGTCGATGGTCACCTCGATGGAGCCGATCTTGTTGAAGATGCCGAAGCCGGACTGCTTGGGGCCGCGTACCACGAGGCGGCCGGAGGCGTACTCCACTCGGGTCTGTGCGGCCGCGCGCACGTCGCGGTCGTCGGACTCGTCGGCCGGCCGCACCTGTACGACGGTGTCGGAGCGCTGGCCGGCGTTGATCCGGACGTCGCCGGCGACGAGTTCGACGGATGTCGAGATGGGGCCGGGGGTGTCGAAGGAAGGCATGGTGCTCCCCTTTCGGGTAGTCGGTGGGCCCGGTGCGTCAGCGCACCCAGCCGGTGAAGCGCTGCCCTCCGGTGACGGGGGCGGAGCGCCGGGGGTTGTCGGGCTCGGGCCGCTGGTGGGGGGCGTCGACCGCGGCGGCCGCGGCTCGGATCAGCCAGGTGTTGATCGAGACGCCGGCGCTGGCGGCTGCGTGCTCGACGCGGGCCTTGAGGTTCTCCGGCAGGCGGAGGCTGATCCGTACGGTCGCCTCGTCCTCGCCGTCGGTGGGGGGCTGCGGCAGCGGGTTGGGCGGGGGTGCCGCAGCCCCCTCGGTCTCGTCGGCCCACTGCTCGGCGGCCGGTGGCGTCACGACGAAGCTCGGTTCCCGGTTACGCAGACGCAGGTCCACCGAGCCGGGCGCGAGATCGCGGGTGATCTCGGTGGCCGCCTCGGAGAGCGCATCCAGCAGGGCGAGCCGGATCGCCGACTCCAGTGGCGCGACGAGCCGCTCGCCGAGTTCCTGGGCCTCTTCACCGCCGGCCGCCGCCGCGACCGCGAGATCACGCCGGACCGCATCCACATACACACCAAGCTCCATGACGCCAGTATGGCATCACGGTGATGCCACTGGCAAGAGTGGTGATGCCAGGTGATGCCACCGTGGTGCGATCAATCGCTGTGGAGCTGATGTCGCGGAGGTGTCAGCGTGCGTGCGGGCCTCGGGGCTACCTGGCGGCGTGCCAGAGCACGGGGCGCTTGGGGCTGATGTGGCGGGTGAGTCGCACGGCCTTGGGGGGCTGGTGGTGCCGGGTGAGGCGCACGGCCTTTTGGGCCTGATGGTGCCGGGTGAGTCGCACGGCTTGGGGCTGATGGTGGCGGGCGAGTCGCGCGGACTAGGGCTGATGGTGGCGCGTGAGTCGCACGGCCTTGGGGCTGATGGTGGCGCGTTAGCCAGGTGCGCGCGGAGCCTTTGGAGCTGATGTCGCAGGCGAGTCGGCGAGCCCGCGGTTCGGCGTTGACGCTCCGCCGTGCCCGTCGTCGCCTCACAGGGGGCCGGGGGCCGGGGCCCACGAAGCCGGCCCGGCTGGCGACACCGAACGCCGCGCCCACGCGAGCCGATGTCGTAGGCGATTCAGCTCCAAAGGCGGCGGGCACCATATCCCGTCGATGCCGGTAGCCCTCGCGCGTTCACCTCGGCGGCCGTCCAGGCGCCCACATCGCGCGCCACGGCCGCGTCTCCCGGCGCGCCGTTCGGCCGTCGGGGCAGGTACGCAGCGCGGCGGCCAGCGCCACGACCACGAACAGCCGAGAGTCGGAGAACCGGAGCGCGCACGTCAACGCGTCGCCGGCCGCCGACCCGGCCGCCCGCCACGAGCTCGGGCGGGCAGCCGGGTCGGTGGTGGTGTTGTGATGCCGTGGCCTGGCCGGACGTCGTGAGGTCAGTGTGTCGCATCGGCGGCGGGGACGGCATGCTCGGCGGCCCGGCTGACCTGCTCCCAGCCCGCCCAGGTCTCCATCCGCCGCCGGGAGATGTCGAACGCCAGGTCGTACACCATGCTGCCGAGCAGGAGTCGCAGCGGCGGCTCGTCGCTGTCGACCAGTTTCAGCAGCGCCTCGGCGGCCAGGCGGGGTTCGCTGTCGATGGAGCCTTCGGCCCACTGCCGCTCCAGCTCGGCACGGAGTGGACCGTAGGCCTCGGCGGGGGTCGTGGCGGTCATGCTGGTGTAGAGGTCGGTCCAGTAGCCGCCGGGCTGCACGATGCTGACGGTGACACCGAAGGCCGCCGCCTCCATCGCGAGGGCCTCGCTCATGCCCTCCAGCGCGAACTTGCTCGCGCTGTACATTCCGGTGCTCGGGAAGCCACCGAGTGCGGCGATGCTGGAGACCTGCACGATGTGGCCGGCCCGCTGGGCCCGCAGGTGCGGCAGCACGGCCTGGCCGACCCAGAGCGCGCCGAAGAAGTTGACCTCGAACTGCGCCCGCGCCTCAGCCTCGGTGAACTCTTCGACCATGCCCATGGACATGGTGCCGGCGTTGTTGACGACGATGTCGAGCCGCCCGAAGTGTTCGACTGCGGTTTCCACGGCGGCGAAGACCGCCGCCCGGTCGGTCACGTCGAGCGTCAAGGCGAGGAGCCTGTCACCATGGCGCTCGTCGAAGTCGTGCCGGCTGATGGTCCGGGCGGCGGCGGCCACCCGGTCACCGCGTTCGAGCGCGGCGATGGCGAACGCGCGGCCCAGGCCGCGGCTGGCGCCGGTGATGAACCAGGTACGCGGGGCGGGTGAGGTGCGCACAGTCGATCTCCATCCTGCATGAGACGAGACGGTCCGTCTCGCTGATGGGATGAGAGTAGGCGTGGTCGATCCACTCGTCAAGACGATACGGTCCGTCTCGGCTTTGCTAGGTTGTACGCATGACGACGCAGCAGAGAGCCACGCCCAACGCGGCCCGCCGGAGAGAGACCTCGCGGCGCGCCATCCTCACCGCCGCGTTCGACCTGCTGCAGGAGGTCGGCTACGCCAAAGTCAGCATCGAGGGCATCGCCACGCGCGCCGGCGTCGGCAAGCAGACCATCTACCGCTGGTGGCCGTCGAAGGGCGCGGTCATCTTCGATGCCTTCCTCATGCTCAGTGAGGGCAGCGACGGGGAGGCTCCGGTACTGCCCGACACCGGGGACCTGGAAGCGGACCTGACCGCGGTACTACGCGCCACGATCGAGGAGTTGAACGATCGCCGCTACGACCAGCCGATGCGCGCGCTGGCGACCGAGATCGCGCACGATCCCGAGCTGGCCGCCGCGTACGCCGAACGACTGGACGGGCCTTTGAAGGAGGCCAAGCGACGACGGCTGCGCAGTGCTCAGCAGGCCGGCCAGCTCGCCGAGGACCTCGACCTCGACGTGGCAGTGGAGCTGATCTGGGGACCGGTGCTCAACCGGTGGCTACAACGCACCGGGCCCCTCACCACCCAGTACGTCGACAGCGTCGTGACCACCGCCCTCAACGGACTCCGCCCCCGCCCGACCGACGGGACCCCTACCCGCGGGTGAGGCTCTGCTCGTGTACGCGTAGGGCAACCGTCGTGGCATCCAACAACGGGGTGGATACGCCGAGCGCGCGGGCCCGCGCCGTCAGGTCGCCGAAGATCTGCTCGGCCTCGGTCGGCTGCCGGGCGATCAGGTCGCGGTAGAGCGAGGCCGTGTCGACCGAGCCGGGCCGGGTGACGAACGCCCGCACGTTGTCGAGGGCCTGCTTCGGCACCGGATAGCCCGCCGCTGCGGCGACGGCAGCGGCCTCGGTCGCGATCTGCCGGCCGAGTTCCTCGCCGCCCGGGACCGCCGCCGCATTGCCCACCGAACCGCGGACCAACGTGTTCAGCGCGCCCAGCGTGCTGATGAAGACCCACTTGTGCCACATGGCTCGGCGAATGTCCGACGATACGGAGAATTCGAAGCCGGCGCCGGCGAGCGCTTCGGCGATCTGCTCGACGCGCTGGGACGTGCCACCTTGCTGTTCGCCGATGACGATCTCGGCCAGCGTGCCCAGCCGGACGATGTCACCCTCGGCGTCGAGTGTGGTGAGGACGCGGACGACGCCTCCGAGCACGGCATCCGAGGTGAACCGGTCGTTGAGCGTGTCCATGTGCGCCACTCCGTTCAAGAACGGAACCACCGTGGTGCGCGGGCCGACCGCGGCGACGACGTCGTCGAGCGCCGCCGGTAGCGCGGTGGCCTTCACGGAGACGAGGACGACGTCGTAGTGTCCGTCGATCTCGGCGGCGGTCAACAACCGCGGTGTGAGTACCGTCTCGGCCCCCAGGCCGGTGATGCGCAGTCCGCGTTCGTGGAGCACATCGGCGCGCTTCGGTCGGACGAGGAAGGTGACGTCTCGGCCGGCCTGCTGAAGTTGGGCGCCGAAGTAGCCTCCGGTCGCGCCCGCACCGACGACAAGAATCCTCATGCGCCGAGACGTTACTCGTCCGGCTGCACACAGAGGCGCGGCCGTACTTGAGGGGTGTCCGCTCACGTCAGGCCACCTCAACCGTCGACTCTTCGATCGGTTTCGGGCCTCACCGAGCGTGTATGCATCACGAATGCAGAAATGGCACGACGGCCGTCAATTCGCTTCGGCGACCTGCGGCCGTCGCAACAAAACCGGACCGGTGTCGGCCCGCCCGACGATACGGGCGGGCCGACACCGGGGTCAGGCGGCCAGCGCGGTGGTGAGCCGGCGCGCCTCGGTCACCAGCCGACTTCCGCCGCCGCGCGCCACCACGTCGGCGAGGCCCGGCACCTCGATGCGTACGCCCGTCGCGCCCGCCGTCTCGGCCGCCAGGGTGAGCAGGTCGGGCGTGCCGCGCGGCGGGGTCGACGCGGCCAGCAGCGGCGGCACCGCGGCGGCGAGCAGCCGCCACACGCTGAGCCGGGCACCGGCCGCGACCGCGTCGCGCAGCGGCGTCACCGCCCGGGTCAGGGTGACCTGGCCGTCGGCCGCCAGCGCGCCGAGCTGACCGCCGACGCCGGGGGCGTCCAGGTCACCGGCGGCCGCCAGCATCAGCAGGGCATCGAGGGCGGACACCCGGTCAACCTCGTGCCGGGCGCACAACCCGTACGCCAGCGCCAGGTCGAGCGCCGGGCCACCGGCGCCGGTGCACTCGGCGAGCACCGGCAGGACGGTGGCGGTTTCCCGGGCGTTCTCCTGCGCGGCCAGGGCGATCCGGGGTAGCAGGTGGGCGGCGACCAGACCCCGGTGGCCCGGCAGCAGCGCCGACCACAGGTCGCCGCGGCCGCCGTGCCACTGCCCGATCTGCCGTGCGGGCACGGTGAGCAGGCCGAGGGGGTCCGCGACGCCGTCGGGCGGGACGCTGGCGACGAGGGTCCGCCGGAGGGGCAGCCGGTCGTAGCCGTGATAGTAGGAGCCAGTTCGTTCTTGCCGGCCGACCGTCACCACCTGCTGCACCGGCGCGGGCAGGGCGTCGCCGCGCAGCCAGCTGGCAAGCTCGTCACCGGCCGTGGTGCCGAGCGCCGCGGCCCGCGACGCCAGCGTCTCGTCCACTCCGACCGGTAGCCGCAGCAGCGCTTGGGTGAGGTCCCACCGCCACACCGGGCGGTCGCCGAGGGCGGCCAGCCGCTCGTAGAGCGCGGCCGGATCAATGGCGCCGGTGGCCAGAGTCGGGGCAGCCAGCAGTCCCGGATCATCCCGGCCGTCCAGCCGCTGGCCGATCTCCGCGAGCCGGGCGCAGTACAGCAGCGTGAGCCCGGACTGGCGGGGTGGCTCCACGGCCGGGCGACCCCGGAACGGGCGCAGTGTTCGGGTCAGCGAGTCGCTGAGGATGCCGGACCACTGGTCGCGGCGGGTGGCCGCCTCCGCCGGCGCGGCGGCGGCCAGCAGGACGCCGTGCAGCTGGACCGGCAGGTTGAACACCGCCCACGGGTGGTCGTAGACGCCCACCTGCTCGCGCCGCAGCAGCGGCAGCAGGGCGGCTGCCAGCCGGTCGCGGTCGGTGGTGGCCAGCCGGACCAGCCCGTCGAGGACCCGCTCCACGGCCGGTGCGGACCACCGGTGCGCGAGCAGCGCGGACACCTCTTCGGTCAGCTCGTCCACGTCGGTGATCGGTGCCGATGCGGGGGCGGGCGGGACCGGCGACGGCAGTTCGTCGTGGGCTCTCGGAGCGGTGACCGTGGCGACCGGCCGGTGACCGTGCCGCTGCGCGAGGGCTGCCGCCCGGTCCCGCAGGTCGGCCGCCGGGTGATCGGCACCCACGGCGAGGACTTCGGCGATCTCCGCGGCCCGGTCCGGCCGTTGCCGGGCCAACCGGTCGAGCCAGGTCAGCTGCGCCCGGACGAGACCCTTCTCGGGTCTACTGAGAACGGTCCGGGCGGCGTCGAGGACGGCCTCCAGCTCGACCGTCTCCCCCAGGCTCTGCAGGGTCCGCTGGGCCAGGGTGGCCACCGGGCCGGGCGCGTCGGCGAGCAGTCGCAGGTAGGGGGCGGTTCGGTCGGCCGTCTCCGTCGGGGTGGGCGCCAGCAGGTCGTGCAGGGCCAGGAACGGGCGCAGCGCTGCCGGCCGGTCCCCACGCAGCAGCCGTCCGAGCACCCCGTCCAGCAGCACCGACCGGTCCAGCCGCCCCTGCTCGGCGAGAGCGGCCAGCGCCTGCGGCACCCGCTGCCGCTCGTAGGGGGAGTTCAGGTAGTCGCCGATTCCGTCCACTTCGAAGAGCCGGGGCAGCAGCACGTCGAGGAACGGATCGACGCGAAGCCGGTCGGCCAGCGGGGCGAGTTCCCGCGGAGAGTTCCGCCACCACATGGCGTACGCCCAGCCGGAGACGAACGCGTCCCCCGCCGGTGGCGCCGCCCGCTCGGCCAGCAGCAGCGCCTCGACGAAGAGCCAGTTCTCCCAGGGCCGGTTGCGTTGCAGCCGGTCTGCCAGCTTGTACGCCAGGTCGGCCAGCCAGGTGACGCCGCGCTGCCGCGCCACGGCGATCACCGGCTCGCAGTCGACGTCGCGCAGCTCGACCGACCGGCGGCCGAGCAGCGTCGCCGCCTTCGAGGCGGTGCTCAGCGTGCCCACGGCCACCACCGCCAGAGCGGTCGCTTCCTTTCCCGACCACCAGTTGTCCCGCAGACGCCGCACATGAGCCACGAGCTCGTCGCCGAGCGCCCGCCGGGCGGGCTCGTCCAGCCCGGCGAGCATCGACTGGACGACCGGCACGTCGCCGCGGCCCAGCGGGCCGAAGATCTTGTTCACGCCGGCACCTCCGCCTGCGCCGTCACCATGGACACCGCGAGGGCGTGCTTGCACGGGCCGCGTTGTCCCTGGTGCCGCGCCCACCAGCGGCAGGAGCAGGTGAGAACCCCATCGGGCAGCCGGCGCACCCGGTACTCCTCCTCGCCGCTGCGTACCGTGGCGTGCTCCCCGTCCCGGCGCACGGCGTCCTGCTCGACCAGGGCTCGCGCGGCGACCAGACGTGGGTTGTCCCGTTCGGCGCGGCCCGCGTCGTACGGCATCACCCGGTGGAAGTACGCGCCGTCGGCGACGTCGTAACCGACCCGCCCGGCCGTGCCGAGCTGCGCCAGGGCGGCGCGGACCCGATCGTCGGGCAGGCCGGCCGCGTCGGCCAGCGCGGCGACGTCGATCGTCGGGTCCCAGGAGAGCAGGGCGCCCACCAGCTCCGCGTCGTCGATCACCTCGTCGGCGGCGAGCGCGAGCAGGGCGGCGCCCTCACCGGAGAAGCCCCGGTACGGCTCCGGAGAGAGGGTCAGCGACAGCCGCATCGCCCCGGTGTCCAGCTCCCAGGTGCTCGGCACGGCCGGCGAACCGGGGCGCACCGCGGGCCCGTACACCCGCAGGGTGCGGGCGTGCCGGACCAGCCCACGCAGCGCCGCGAGCCGTCCCGCGCCGGCCAGGCAGACGGCACCCGGTGCGGGCCGTGAGGTCAGCCGGAGGGTACGCCCGGCCGGTAGCGCCCACAGCACCGAGCGGTCGCCGGCGCCGGGCAGCCGGCGCAGGAACGCGGCCGCCTCGGCGGCGGGGATCTCGGCGCGTGGCTCGAACCCGGCCGTGAGCACGTGCACCTCGGCGAAGCCACGCAGCCACCGCCCCGGCAGCGGTACCTTCCGCTCCACCACCGCGCCGTCGATGGTGGAGACGGTGAGGTCGTCCGGGCCGACGGCCATGTGCAGCGGCTCGATCCCGCCGACCCGGGCGAGCGCCTCCCGCAGCGGCGGGTTGACGTCGACGTTGGTGGTGCCGTGCCCGACGACGTCGCCGTCGAAGCCGGCCGGGCCGACATCCATCCGGGCGTAGACGCCGCAGCAACCGGAGAAGGACTCGAAGCGCAGCCGATCGCGGCTGCCGGTGACCACCGGATCCAGACTGGCCGGACTGACAGGCTGGTGGTAGCGGGTGCGAGCGACCTCGGCGACGGCGAGGAGGCCGGCGGCGGCTGCCGCCGGGGCGGTGAGGAACCCGGAGAAGAAGCGCGGGTTGGCCGCCGGGCCGCCGCAGGTCTGCAGGTCGAGGCCGGTGGCGCCGAGGGCGGACGGCTGAAGGTATCGGTACGTCTGGACGGCATTCACGGCGCACACCGTAGGGCGACCGACCGACATCCTCACCCGGGGACGGCCGCAGTCGACGCTGAGCCCTACGGGCCACGGCGCTATTCCTCGTCGTAGCCGACGGACTCGCTCACGGCGCGCCACTTGGCGTCGGAGGCTGCGAGGTTCTCCGCGGCGGCTCGTGCGACCGCGACCGCGTCGGATCCGAGCAGCAGGTGCAGCGGAGGGTCCGGGGCCTCGGTGAGGTCCAGGATGACCTGCGCGATCCGCGCCGGGTCGCCCGGCTGCTTGCCGCTCGAGGCCTGCATGCGGGCGACCGTGGGTTCGATGACCGGCTTGTAGGGCTCGCTGATGGGGTGGGTGGTCATCGAGGAGCCGGCCCAGTTCGTACGCATACCACCGGGCTCGGCGATCGTGATCTTGATGCCGAAGGTGGCCACCTCTCTGGAGAGGACCTCGGAGAACCCACCGACCGCCCACTTGGCCGCCTGGTAGGCGCCCAGACCTGGGCCGCCCACCCGGCCACCGACCGAGGAGATCTGGATGATGTGGCCGCCGCCCTGTTCGCGCAGGACGGGTAGCGCCGCACGGGTCACGTTGACCACGCCGTAGAAGTTCGCGTCGACCTGAGCGCGGAACTCGTCCTCGGGCATGTCCTCGATCGAGGCCACGTCCGCGTAGCCGGCGTTGTTCACGACGACGTCCAGGCGTCCGAACGCGTCGGTCGCCTCCCGTACGACACCGCGGGCCGCGGCGGCGTCGGTGACGTCCAACGCCAGGGCACGGACCCGGTCGCCGTGGCGTTCCACGAGGTCGTCGAGCTGCTCAGGGCGTCTGGTGGTCGCCACCAGGCAGTCTCCGGCCGCCAGGACGGCCTCGGCGAGTTCGCGACCCAGCCCTTGAGAGCTTCCCGTGATCAGCCACGTCTTCGCCATCGGCGTCCCCTTCCTCGTGATGACTACGATCGTCCACGACCACGAGGGCTGAGCGCGGTTCTTCGAAGTCGTGAGCGAGCAGGTGACGGGCGGGTGCGGGGAAGCGCCTGAACATGAGTTGGCCTCCACCTCGGTCTGCACCGTCTGCGACGCACCTGCCGTCGCGTAGCCCCTGTTTCAGCCGGCTTGCGGCCGGCGGCTGCGCTCGTAGTGCCGGCGGGCCTTCATCCGGTTGCCGCAGATCGCCATCGAGCACCAGCGGGCGCTGTTGGACTTGCTGTGGTCGACGAGGAACCGCCGGCACTCCTGGTTGGCGCAGGGGCGCAGCCGGCCGGGGCTCGACACCCGCAGCGCGTCCCAGGCGAGCACCGCCCGGGCGGCCGCCGACCGCCCTCCTGGCAGGTCGAGGGTCCAGGTGATCCCGTCGTCGACGATCGACGGCCGGTAGCTCACCCCGTCGACGAAGCGCGCGACGGAGCTGGCGGACCCGTCTCCTCGGACGAGACGCTGCAGCGCACGGCGCGCGTCGAGCAACGCGCGCCACTCGCCCTCGGTGGGCGGCTGGCCGTGGGCGGTGAGCCACTTCCGGGCGGCCTCGACGGCGCCCAGGTCGTCGCGCTGCACGCCGTCCACAACCGGGGTGGTGTTGAGCAGGTCGAGCAGCAGGGTCTCGTCCGCCTCGTCAATCTTCGACACGACCACCATCCTAACCCCCAAACGGCAGTTGACAGGTTACGCCACCTCATGCTTGGGTTCTAACCGCCAGCGCACGCTTTGGAGGTTAGGAATGACTGTCGTTCACCACCGTTACGCCACCGTTCAGGGCCAGCAGCTCTTCTACCGGGAGGCCGGCCCGGCCGACGGACCGGCGATCGTGCTTCTGCACGGCTTTCCCACCAGCTCTTTCATGTTCAGGAACCTGATCCCCGCGCTGGCCGACCGGTACCGGGTGATCGCCCCGGACCACCTCGGCTTCGGGCTCTCCGCCGCTCCGCCGGCCGACGAGTTCGACTACACCTTCGACGCCCTGGCCGACCTCACCGCCGGACTGCTCGGCCAGCTCGAGGTGCGGCGCTACGCGATGTACGTCCAGGACTACGGCGCCCCGATCGGCTGGCGCCTGGCGCTCGCCGACCCGGCCGCGATCACCGCGATCATCAGCCAGAACGGCAACGGCTACGACGCCGGATTCCTCCCCGACTTCTGGCGCACCGTGTGGGACTACCACCGCGAGCAGACGCCCGAGACCGAGGCCGGCATCCGAGGCGCACTGACGCTCGAGACGACCAGGTGGCAGTACCTCACCGGCGTACCGGACGAGACGCTGGTCAGCCCGGACACCTGGCAGCACGACTTCGCGCTGCTGTCCCGACCCGGCAACGACGCCATCCAACTCGCGCTCTTCCGCGACTACGCGACCAACCCACCGCTCTACCCGGCGCTGCACGAATACCTGCGCCACCACCGCCCGCCGGTGCTCGCCGCCTGGGGCAGGAACGACCCGATCTTCGGACCCGGCGGCGCCCGCGCCTTCGCTGCCGACGTCCCGAACGCCGAGATCCACCTGCTCGACGGCGGCCACTTCCTGCTGGAGAGCGCCGGGACCGAGGTCGCCGAACTGATCCGTGACTTCATGGCCCGCGTGACGGCCCGTCGCTGAGGCCGCCGCCTCGCGCTGGGCAGGGATCACCACCGGGACTTGCGTCGCCGCGCCGACACGACTAACCGTTTCATAACGTTTTGTCCGCTTTCTCGTTCCATCTGAGGACGGGTGGCCGTTGCCGCCGTCAACTGACTCGAACGGGGGAAGCGGTGGGTTCTGTGCTGCGAAGATTCACTACGGCGTCGGTGGCGACGCTGGTCGGCGCGGTGGCCAGTGTGGGCGTGGGAGCGCCGGCACTGGCCCAGCCCGGCAGCGCCAGCGCCAGGGGCGTGGTCGTCGACCTGTCAGCGGACGTCCTCGGTGTGGCGGTCATCAGCGCCGACGCGGTCATCGGTTCGGCCACGGCGCCGCCGGGCGGCGGCACGGACACCTCGACACTGATCACCATCTCCCTGCCCGGCGCGCTGGGGGTGAGCGCGAGCGGGACGGTCGAGGAGGTGACCGCCACGCGGTCGCCCGGAGTGTCGTCCGCGCTGTCCCGGGTCAGCGGCCTCAACCTGAACGTGCTCGGCATCGACGTGGTGGACACCGCGGAGGCGACGGCGAGCGTGTCGTGCCCGTTCGACGGCGCGCAGAGCGCCGACACGACCTTGGTCGATCTGGAGTTGTTCGGCCAGGCGGTGACGTTGGTGGCGAACGGACCCAGTGTGGACGCCAGCGCGGCGGCGACGGTGCCCGGGCTGCTCGGAGCGGCTCTCAACGCCTCGTTGACGCGCACCGAGACCACGACCGCCGCAGGTGCGGCGGCGGCTGCCGTACGAGCCTCGCTCACCCTCAGCGGCTCGGTCCTCGGGCAGCCGGTGGTCATTCCGGTCGGCACGGTCGTCGTGGCCGAGGCGATCTGTGAGCGTCCGGACGCACCCCAGCCGCCTACGGCTGCGTCGATCACTCCGGATGAGGGTCCGCAGTCCGGTGGGCAGACGGTGACGATCACCGGCACCGGGTTCGTACCCGGAAACACCACCGTCACCTTCGACGGGACACCCGCCACCAACGTGATCGTCGCCCCCGGCGGCACCTCGCTGACCGCCGTCACCCCGCCCGGCGCGGTCGGCCCCGCGACAGTCGTGGTCACCACCCCCGGAGGATCCGCACCACCGCTGAACTACACCTACCTCGCTGACGGCAGCGACGCCGTCATCACCGACCTGACACCCACCACCGGACCCACCTCCGGCGGCACCACCGTCACCATCACCGGCACCGGCTTCACCGGCGCCACCGGCGTCACCTTCGACGGCGTACCCGGCACCAACTTCACCCTCAACCCGGCCGGCACCGCCATCACCGTCGTCACGCCACCCAACACCGCCGGGCCAGCCGTCGTCGAACTGGTCTTCCCCGCCGGGGAAACCACCGCACCCACATTCACCTACATCGCACCCACCATCACCTCCGTCGTCCCCGACCAGGGACCCAGCACCGGCGGCACCACCGTCACGATCACCGGCACCGGCCTCACCGGCGCCACCGGAGTCAACTTCGGTGACACACCCGGAACCAACCTCGTGGTCGACCCCAGCGGCACCTCGCTGACCGTCGTCACCCCACCCGGCACACCCGGAACCGTCGACGTCACCGTCCTCATCCCCGGCGCCAACGCCACCGCACCCGACAGCTACACCTACCTCGCCGCCCCACCGACCGCTGGGGCGATCAGCCCGGATGAGGGTCCGCAGTCCGGTGGGCAGACGGTGACGATCACCGGCACCGGGTTCGTACCCGGGGACACCACCGTCACCTTCGACGGCACGCCCGCCACCAACGTGGTCGTCGCCCCCGGCGGCACCTCGCTGACCGCCGTCACCCCGCCCGGCGCGGTCGGCCCCGCGACAGTCGTGGTCACCACCCCCGGAGGATCCGCACCACCGCTGAACTACACCTACCTCGCTGACGGCAGCGACGCCGTCATCACCGACCTGACACCCACCACCGGACCCACCTCCGGCGGCACCACGGTCACCATCACCGGCACCGGCTTCACCGGCGCCACCGGCGTCACCTTCGACGGCGTACCCGGCACCAACTTCACCCTCAACCCGGCCGGCACCGCCATCACCGTCGTCACGCCACCCAACACCGCCGGACCAGCCGTCGTCGAACTGGTCTTCCCCGCCGGGCAAACCACCGCACCCACATTCACCTACATCGCGGCCCCGCCGACCGTCGGCACCATCAACCCGGGTCAGGGTCCGACCACTGGCGGCACCACGGTGACCGTAGGCGGGTCCGGTTTCGTCCCCGGGCAGACCACGGTGACGATCTGCGGGCAGACCATTCCTGCGGATGAGGTGAACGTGGCCGCGGACGGACGTTCGTTGACGTTCCGCACGCCGGCCTGCCGGGCAGGTGACACGACGGTCGTCGTGACCACGCCGGGCGGCTCGTCGGACCCGATGACCTTCCGGTACGTCGGTCAGGTCCTGCCCGTGACCGGCAACGCGATCGGGACGCCGCTCACCGCCGGCGCGATGCTGGTGATCATCGGCGGCTTCCTGATGCTGCTGCACCGTCGTCGTAGCGTGGCGTAACACCTCGCCGGTTCGACGAACAGGAGTCGCCTGGGCAGGGCCGCGAGGCCCAGCCCAGGCGACTCCGTTTGTGCGCCGTGGTCCGCTCGCCCATGACGTTTCGGTATCCGGCGGTCAGGGCACTTCTGCCCAGGTCACGTGAGCGCGGACGACCTGGGCGGTGGTGCCCGACGGACAGCCGCCGGAGCAGTCGCCCGGTCCCGTACCAGCACCGGAGGCGAGCGATGCCAGCAGGAGCCAGCCCGAAGCGGGAACGGCAGTACCAGCACATCAAGGCGAGCGCGAAGAAGCGTGGCGCATCCACGGACCGGGCCGAGGAGATCGCCGCCCGGACCGTCAACAAGGAGCGTGCCCGCTCCGGCGAGGCCCGCACGTCGAGCCGCTTGTCCCGGGAGGACGTCTCGTCGGGGCACCGGGGCGGCAAGCGTTCGCACAGCGGCGCGCAGGGGCGCACCAAGGAGCAGCTGTACAACGAGGCGAAGAAGCGTGGCATCAAGGGCCGCTCCGGCATGTCGAAGGCGGAGCTGGAGAAGGCGTTGTCGCACTGAGTCCGGAAGCACCGCGCCGCCGAAGGCCGCCCAGGCCTCGGCGGCGCTTCGTCTGCTCCGGGCCGGTTCGGCTACCCGGCTCCGGCGCGGACTGCTCCAGCTCCGCGAGCAGCGCCGTGGCCGGGCCCGGCCGCCCTGCCGATCGGCCGGCATAGATCCGATGTCTCCACCTCGATCGACCTGCTACCTCAGGCCGGATCGCGCCAGATTCTCGGACGCGAGGGATTGACGCGCAGAGACGTCCGATGTTAACTGCTCGATACAGATGTGAGTCGATGTCTTTCCGGAGTCGGCGAACCCTCCGGGTGGGCACCGTCCCAGATCCGTCTCGACATCGCCCGCGTTTCGGCGGACGCGGCCCCACCGGGGCGACTCCCGGGATGCGAGGCATCATCCGCGACGATCCAGAGGAGATCGTGTCGATGAAGGTGACAACGCCGCTGCGCATCGCCCTCGCCGTCCTGCTCAGCGGTGGCATCGTGGCCGCCGCACCGAGCCGGCCGGCCGCCGCAGCCCCCACCGACGCCGCGTTCAACGCCAGCACCGGAGCGCTGAACGTCAACCGCGCCGCCTATCTGGCCAAGCACGACATCGTCTACAACCGCCCGAACACCAACCCCCTGCACGGCCTCACCGTCGGCAACGGCCGTACGGGCGCCATGG
Organism: Micromonospora musae; assembly: GCF_003626635.1. GTDB lineage: Bacteria > Actinomycetota > Actinomycetes > Mycobacteriales > Micromonosporaceae > Micromonospora > Micromonospora musae. The sequence goes on from NZ_RAZT01000006.1 coordinate 68,821, forward strand.
CGTGGAACGCCAACGGCCTGACCATGCAGGTCTCCGGCGTCGACCTGTCCCAGCAGTCCACCTACGCCGCCGGCCTGGTCAATCTGTACAGCAACCCGCAGCTCGACACCGGCTACACCACTTTCCAGCAGCGGCTCTCGCTCCACGACGGGACGTTGACCACCAGGTACGACAACAACCGCACCGTCACGGTCATGGGCGCGCCCAACTCCGAGGTGATGGGCATCCACGTCGAGGACAGCCGGCCCGGCGTGACCAGCGTCGGGCTCGACCTGAGCCTCTGGGACATGAGCACCGTCCAGAACATCGCCGACGTGCCCGACCTGAACACCTGGCGGACGGTCTCCACCTTCGCCGATGCCAGTGGCGTCGGGCTGAGCCGGGGGCAGACCGACGCGAACAACTTCGGCTACACCCTGGCGGCCACGGTCGAGGGCGCGTCCTACACCTCCCAGGTCGTCAACGGCACCCGGGTTCGGCTGAACATCACCCCCACCTCCAGCTACACCATCTGGTTGACCGCGGCCAGCCGGATCAACTCCCCCGGCCTCAACTCGGTGGCCCAGGCGAAGAGCCAGCTCACGGCGGTCAAGAACACCGGCTACACGTCGACGTTGAACAGCTACCGCGCCTGGTGGCACGACTTCTGGGCCAAGTCGTTCGTGCAGTACTCCAACACCGCCGGTGACGCCGACTACCTGGAGAACGTCTACTACCTGGCGACGTACATGATCGCGGCCGGCGGGTACGGCAACTACCCGATGCACTTCATCAACGGCGTCTTCCGCGCGACGCAGGACAATTCCAAGTGGAGCAACGGGTACTGGTACTGGAACCAACGCGACGTCTACAACTCGTTCCTGGCCAGCAACCACGTCGACCTGCTCTCCGGCTTCAACCGTCTCTACAGCCGCAACCTCGCCGCGCTGAAGTCGTACACCACCACCCGGTACGGCAGTGACGGGCTCTGGGTGCCCGAGACGATGGGCTGGGACGGCAACGCCCGCGGCACGATCAACAGCGACTTCGTCAACGACCTCTACTCCACCGGCACCGAGGCCGCCTACAACATGTACCTGCAGTACCGGTACAGCAACGACGAGGCGTACCTGCGCAACACCGCCTACCCCTACATGCGGGAGGCCGTGAAGTTCTACGAGGACATGCTGGACTACGACAGCGGCACCGGCCGGTGGTACATGGCCAACTCCAACGCACACGAGACGTACTGGGACGTCCGCAACGCCATCACCGACCTGGCCGCGGTACGGCTGCTCTTCCCGCTCACTATCCAGGTCAGCCAGCAGCTCAACCTCGACGCAGGGCTGCGCGCCGGCTGGCAGAACATCGTCGACAACCTGGCGCCGTACCAGGTGCAGAACGGTGCCTACCTGCCGCACGACCCGCCGTCCTCGCCGACCCGCAACGGCGAGAACGTGGCGCTGGAGCTGGTGTGGCCGTACGACCGGACCGGCATCGGCTACCCCGACCAGCAGACCGCCATCACCACCTGGAACGTGCGCCCGCACCCGTACGGCAACGTCTGGGCCAACGACCACGTGCACGCCGCCCGCCTCGGCCTGGGCAACCAGGCATTCCAGGGCATGCGGACCATGCTGCAGAAATACCAGAACCACCCGAACGGGATGACCAACAACACCAACGGGGTCTTCGAGTACCTCGGCATCCACCTGGCGGCGATGAACGAGTCGCTGATGCAGTCGTACAACGACAAGATCCGGGTCTTCCCGGCCGTGCCGACCGACTCCAGCTTCGTCGGGAAGTTCACCCTGCTGGCGAAGGACGGGTTCCTGGTCAGCTCCGAGCGGGAGGCCGGCGAGGTCAAGTACGTCGGCCTGCGGAGCCTGTACGGCAAGACCGCCCGGGTGGTCAACCCGTGGGGCGGGCAGGAGGTACGGGTCCGCCGCGCCTCGGACAACGCGGTGCTGACCACCACCACGGCCGCAGAGGTCAGCTTCGCGACGACGGCGAACACGGTCTACGTGCTGGAGCGCACCGCGAAGCCCCTGTCGACGTACACCGGCACGACGCTCACCGGCACCGCCAACCAGGGCGAGAAGACGCTGTCGGGCACCGCCTCGACGCTCGGCCTCGGCGGCCCCGGCGCGGGCGGGCTGGTCAACGACACGATGCTGACCTACGACTCCGGCTGGCACCACACCACCAGCCGCGGGTACGGCGACTACAACGACGACACCCACCACAGCACCACCGTCGGCGCGGCGGCCAGCTACACCTTCACCGGAACCGGGGTGGAGTACCTCTCCGAACGGTTCAGCGACATGGGCAACGTCGACGTCTACCTGGACAACGTCTTCCAGACCAACGTCAACCTCTACGTCGCCGGTCCCCGTCAGGCCCAGCAGGTCGTGTTCCGCAGGACCGGGCTGACCAACGGCACCCACACCATCCGCATCGTCAACAGGGCCACCTCGGTGGGGATGGTCGACGCACTGCGGATCCTCACCGGCGGCGGCCCACCGACGAGCGGGGCGGTCGCGCTGCGGGCCCAGGCCAACGGGCGGTACGTCTCGGCCGGCAACGCCGGGGTCGGCAATCTGGTCGCGTCCGCCACGGCGGTCGGCGGACCGGAGCAGTTCGACCTGGTCGACCGCGGGGGTGGAAACGTCGCCCTGCGGGCCCGGGTGAACAACCAGTTCGTCTGCGCGGAGAACGCCGGCGCCAACCCGCTGATCGCGAACCGGGCGACGGCCGGGTCGTGGGAGACCTTCGCCCTGGTCCGGAACACGGACGGCTCGGTCAGCCTGCGGGCGACGGTGAACAGCAAGTATGTGGTCGCCGAGAACGCCGGGGCCGAGGCGCTGATCGCGAACCGGGACGCGATCGGCCCCTGGGAGAAGTTCGACCTGATCACCGTCTGACCGTGCGGCGGTGCGGCCGGACTCCCGGCCGCACCGCCGCACCCTCACGAGCGCGGGCCACCCGACGAACAACCCGTCAGCGCCCTCGTCGACCGATTCGGGTCGCGGTGCAACCGTCAGTGGTCGTTGAGCCAGAACGCGACGTTCCTGAACTCGTAGTCCAACCCGCCGGTCTCCATCAGGCTGATCGTGAACTTGTACTCGGTGCTCTCGTACAGGTTGTACTCGCCGCCCTGAGAGGCCCGGTGCGTGATGCAGTTGCCGTTGCCGCTGGCGTAGTCCCACCAGCCGTTCCCGAACTCGTCGTAGACGCCCAGGACGACGTAGTGGCCGTCCGCCTGGACGTCACAGAGCTTGATGATGTCGCCGTACTCGGTGAACTCGACCCGGCCGCCGGGGTTGTCGTCGAGGGTGTACATGGTGTGGTCGGCGGCCAGCGCCGGGCTGCTCATCATGGACGTCAGCAGGATGGCCGCGGCGCTCGCCGCGGTCATCCGCCCGAACCTGCCGAGCTTCATGATTCCTCCGATGTGGTCGACCCGGCCGGAGCGCCGGGCCGTTGATGGTGGTCACCGCGTTGCGGTATCCGTCTGCGGTGGGCAGGGGAACAGCCGATCTGCGGAGCGGGTGCAGATCCTGGCAGCCAACCCTTGCCGCCTCCTTGCCACCGAACGGCTAGCCGCCGGCAAGATCCGGTTCACCATGACTTCGTTCGGCGCGTACCGTCGGTGCCCCTGAAACGGATCGATCGAGAGCAGCGTGCGAAGCTGATCCGTGATCAACGCAGACGTGACTCGCCGCGTTGTGGCGGCATTTCTCGACCAGGTTCGATCCGGTCGTGCCCCCGATCGAGCGGTCGAGCTGATGGCCCCACGAGTTCTGGCTCATCAGGTGCATTCGGAGCATGAGGTCACGATCGAACGGACTCCCGCGGACTATGTCGAGCACGTGCGGGAGATGCAGGCGACCTGGGGCGACTTCTCACTCGAGGTGCACGAGTTCCTGGTCGACGGGGCGCGGGCGTACGTCCGGCTGACGCAGACGGGACGCCACCTGGCCTCCGTCGACGGCCATGCGGCTACCGGCCGGCTGGTACGTCAGATCAACTCCGTCGTCTACCACGTCGAGAACGGCGTCATCACGCAGTACTGGATGCAGATCGACCGGGCCGGGCTGACGCACCAGCTGACATGACAGCGGTTACCCACCCTGACCGGTTGGCGAAGGTTCACAACCCGGATGGACGAGCCACGAGTCCCTGACACGGTCAGTTCACACCGGATTTCGAGCATGATCGCGTGAAGATCCAGTTTAGAGAACGTTCTTCCGTTGTCGGGCGACTCGGGGCGGTTGCCGCCGCTGTCGTGGCCGCCGTCGCCGCCGTGAGCGTGCTCTCGGCCGTGCTGCCGGCGCAGCAGGAGGCCCTCGCGGCAGGCGCCGCGAACGGCGACAACATCCGGATGAACCAGATCCAGTTCATGGGCGCCCACAACGCCTTCCACCGTGAGATGCAGGGCGCGGAGCTCGTGGAGTCGATCAACATCGACCCCGGCTACCCGTCCTGGGGCTGGTACTCGCACGCCTCCATCCCCGACCTGCTCGGTCGGCAGAACATGCGCGGCATCGAGCTGGACCTGCTGCCCGATCCGCAGGGAGGCCTCTACCGCAACCCGCTCGCCCGCCAGCGCGCCGGCCTGGGACCGATCGACGACCCGGCGATGGCCGCGCCGGGCATGAAGGTGCTGCACGTCGCCGACCAGGACTACAACAGCACCTGCCGTACCTTCGTCGTCTGCATGCAGCAGGTGCGGAGCTGGTCGCGCGCCAACCCGGACCACGCGCCGATCGTGCTCCAGCTGGAGCTGAAGCAGACCGACGACCGTTGGGAGAAGCTCGGCGGCGCGGTCAGCCCGGCGTGGGACGCCGCGCTGCTCGACGACGTCGACGAGGAGATCCGCTCGGTCTTCACCGAGAACGAGCTGATCACCGCTGACGACCTGCGCAAGCCCGGCCTCACGCTCGAACAGTCGGTGCTGAAGAACGGCTGGCCGACCCTCAGGTGGGCCCGCGGCAAGGTGATGTTCTTCTTCGACAACGGTGGGCCCGGCACGATCCGGGACATGTACCTCGACGGCCACCCGAGCCTCGCCGGCCGGGCCGTCTTCACCCGCGGAAACCCGGGTGACGCGGACGCCGCGATCACCATGGTCAACGACCCCCGCGGCGCGAACGCCGCGACCATCACCGACCTGGTCAAGCGCGGCTACATCGTGCGTACCCGGTCGGACGAGCCGTTGAGCACGGTGAAGAACGAGGAGTTCAGCCGGCTGGACGTCGCGCTGTCCAGCGGCGCGCAGATGGTCACCACCGACTTCCCGACGGTGGGCATGGCCGCCCGGTACGACAGCGACTTCGTCGGTGAACTTCCCGGTGGGGTCTCGGTGCGCTGTAACCCGGTCTCCGCACCCCGCAACTGCCACGACGGCAAACTCGAGCGCTGACGTCCGCACTCCCGGCCGGGCGCCGGTGGCTCGAAGCCACCGGCGCCCGGCCGACATCGTTCACTCAGGCCACCGAGCCGGTGTGGCAGAGCAGCTTGAGCTGGTCGAGGGTGAGTTCCTGGGTACGGTCGGCCGCCTTGCTGCTGATCCAGCCGTACACTCGCCGGTTCGGCAGCTCGGCCGGGGTTCCGGGGGTCACGTCGGCGCCCTCCGACCGCACGATCTTCTCGATCATCCTCGCCAGCTCGGTGGGGCCTCCGCCCCCGTAGCCGACGCTGTACCCGGCCCCCTGCGTCTCGGGCAGGAGGTGCAGGTTGCCCCGGTCGCTGCGCACCCAGACCAGGTCCGCCTCCCGGTCGATGATCAGCGCGTCGAGGCGTTCACCGGCGGCGAGCGCGAGCGGCGCGTAGGTGAGGTGCTGCCAGCTCTCGTGATCGCCGCCGACCGTGCGGTGGTGGTGCGCGGCGACCGGGAGCCAGGTCAGCGGATCGCGGTACGTCTGCCAGCAGGCGCATCCGTCGCCGGAGACGGCGGAGGGCGAGTCGGGGTCGTCACGGACGCAGGGGTGCCAGAGGTTCGGCGCATCCTTCGGACCGACGAGGGTGACGTGGAGGGCGTCGGCGTCGCAGGGGACCAGTCGTTCGAGCCACTCCGCCGCGTACCGGCTTCCGGCGGGGTCGAACCGCTGTGCGGCGTTGAGGGCGCTTCCCGGGCCGATCGGCGGTTCGATGTGCAGGACGAAGTTCCAGTAACCCCTTGCCGGGTCGTGCGTCAGGTGCAGGTCGCGCTCGTACTGGTACGTCATCGAGGACCTTCTCCTTCCTGACCGGCGCAGGCCGGAAGAGTGATCAGCACGGCACAGACAGTAGTTCGATCGGATGGGATGAGCCACCGCTGGGACCGAAGTCCCGCCGTACGATCCGACATCGCCCCGCAGTCGCCTCGCCGATCAGCCCACAGTGGAGGCAGTCCGGTGCGCCGCCCGTCCACGCCGGAAGTCGCGCCCCAAGAACGCCCGCACGGCAGCCGTCAGAGCACGCCGTCGAGGCGTCCCCGCCAGCCCGCCAGGACCTTGCCGGGGTCGGTGGCCAGCACCCGGTCGAGGATGGTCGCGTAGACGTCCCGGAAGTCGGTGGTGAACTTCAGGTCACCGTCGTCGAGGTCGGTGAGGCTCGGCGGCTCGCCGTAGAGGCCGCCGCGCACCGGCGCGCCGACGAGCAGCGCGTTCGAGGCGGTGCCGTGGTCGGTGCCGTCCGAGGCGTTGGCGCGCACCCGCCGGCCGAACTCCGAGTAGATCATCACGACGACCTTGCGGCCCGCGTCGGTGCGCGACATCCGGTCGACGAAGCGGTCCACCGCCCGGTCCAGTTGCCCGAGCAGCACCTCCTGCAGTTGCTTCTCGTCCGCGTGGGTGTCGAAGCCGCCGAGCGACACCGAGAAGACCCGGGTGGAGACACCCGCGTCGATGCACTGCGCGACGAGGTCGAGCTGGGCGTCCAGGGAGGACCGGGCACCGCCGGTCGCGGTGGCGGGGGCCGCCTCCCCCTCGCTCCCCTCCCCCGGCTCGGCCGCGTCGCGTACCCCCTTGATCATGTCGTCGACGGCGTGCAGGTCGGCGAAGCAGGCCGCGGCGCGGGCCCGGGCCGGCGAATCGTCCGGCGCGGCGGCGGCGAGCGCGGTCAGCGTCGGTTGCGTCAGCCCCCTGGCCGCCTTGCGTTCGGTCACCGGCACCGACGCGCCGGCGCTCCTCTCCCCGGCCAGCAGCGGTGGCAGCGCGGGCTCGAAGGAGACCGCGAGTCGCGGATCCCCACCGGCGTCGTCGAGCCACCGGCCCAGCCAGCCGGTGGTGCCGGGGCGATCCGGCTGGGCGGTGTGCCAGATGTCCATGGACCGGAAGTGGCTGCGGTCGGGCTTCGGATAGCCGACGCCCCGCACCACCGCGAGCTGTCCCTCGCCGAAGCGCCGGTGCAGGCCGGTCAGCGCGGGGTTGAGACCGAACCCGTCGTCGAGCCGCTTGACCTCCTCCGCCTGGTACGCCAGGTCGGGGCGCGCATCCTGGTACGCGGCGTCGGCGTACGGGATGACGGTGTTCAGGCCGTCGTTGCCGCCGTAGAGGGTGACCAGGACCAGGGTGCGGGCCTCAGGGTCGCGGTCACCGGCGGTGGCGAGCAGGTCCTCCAGGCGGTACGCGGCGGCGCCGGCTGCGAGCGCGGTCGCACCGACCACGCCGCTGGCCACCAGGAACCGCCGTCGGGTCAGGGTGTCCACGAATGTCTCCTTCTCAACTCACCGCGTACTCGGGACTGACCAGGCCGGTCACCAGCAGCCGGCGTGGGTCGTCCGCCAGCGGGGTCAGCGCGGCCCGGGTGCGCGCGCTCCATCTGTCGACCACGAGCAGTCGGGCCAGGGCGTCGGGACGCCCGGCGGTCGGCGCGGCGGTGAGCCGTGCCAGGACCGCCGGGGCGGCCGCACCGGCGAGCTGGTTGGCGAGGCGCAGTCGGGCCTGCAACGACGAGGTGGTCAGCCAGGCGGTGCCGGCCGGCCAGCCGCCGACGCTCGGTGGGCGCAGCGGCATCTGGTCGAGGGCGTTCAGTCCGGCCATCAGTTGCCGCCGGCCCTGCTCGGGCAGCGCGGACGGTCGTACGCCCAGCTGGCGGGCCGCGCCGACCAACCACTCCACCGGCTGTTTCACCAGGTTGTCCCGGGTCTGCGGGAAGGTCGGGGCGGTGAACAGGCGACGCAGCACGGTGACCGTGTCCGGGCCGGTGATGCCTTCCGGGGGCGGCACGTCGACGCCGGCGTAGCGGAACCAGAGGCGGCTTGCGATGAACCGGGCGGCCTCCGGGCGGCCGGCGAGCAGCCGCGCGTACGACCCGGCGTCGAAGGCTCCCCGACTCCCGAGGATCGTCTTCGGCGCCTTGTCGTGGCGTCGCTCTTCGAACCGAGCGACGGCGGTGCGCCGGTCGACGAGCCAGCCGGTGAGCGCCCGCGCCCCCTCCTTCACGTCGGCCTCGGTGTAGCCACCGCCGATGCCGAGCGTGAACAGCTCCATCAGCTCCCGGGCCAGGTTCTCGTTCGGCGCCTTGCGGGTGTTCTTCTGCCCGTCCAGCCAGAGGATCAGGGCCGGGTCACGCACCATCGCCTCCACCAGCGGGGCCAGCGGGCCCCGTCCCAGCCGGCGCAGGGTGTCGAGCTGGCGCAGCATCAGCGAGGCGGCGCGGACCTTCTGCACGCTCGTCGCCCAGTGGCCGTGCCAGAAGAACAGCAACTTCTCGTCGGTCTGGTGCTCGGCGGCGACCATCCGGTCGAGCCACCACTCGGTCACCGCGGTGACCTGCTCGCGTCGCTGCTGGTTGGCCTGCTGGCGTTGCTCGCGGCTCGCCCCCTTCTCCAGGTGGGCGGCCGGGTCGGGGCCGAGCGTCGGTGTCGGTGTGGCCGCCGCGCCCCGGTCGGTACCGCTCGGGGTGAGCAGCCGGTTGAGCGTGGCCGGGTAGCCGGCCCGCTCCGCGGCGTCGACCTCCTCGGCGGTGGGTCCGAAGGTCGCCCGGCGTAACAGGTGCGCGACCGCTTCCCGCTCCGTCATGTGACCCGACGCTAGACCATCTATGTTCGAGGACGGTCAAGGCGAGGTGCGGGACGGGTCTGGCCGACCGAGGCCAATCCGTGCCGCACGGCCGGTCTCAGCCACCGAGGCCGAGCTGGGGATACAGGGCGGCTGGCGCGGGGACCGCTCCTTGCGGTCGGACGACCTCGACTGCCTTTCCGAAGTCGGCGTAGCCCAGGGACGCGGCCGGCAGGCCGTCGGCCTCCGGGATCACGAAACTGACGAGCCGGCCCTCGGCATCCAACGTGGCACGGAACGGCTGGCTACGCACGGTGTCGGGAAACGTCTCGCCCGGATTCGGCTGGAAGTTGATCCCGTTTCCGGGGCGCATTCGGGTCACGTCGAGCGTCCCGGCGACCTGGGAGCCCTCGATTCGCGCGGTGACGATCGCGTCGATGAGGCGCGCCGAGCCGCCGGGGTCGTTCTTGCCCGGTGCGAAGCTCAGGGCGAAGTCCGACGGCACGCGGGCGGGGTCGAGAGACATCCATTCCTTGCCGACGCCAGGGAGATCCGCGTTGGTCTTCATGTAGATCGCGTTCTCGATCATCCGGATCTCGATGACCTGCCCGGACGCCGAGAGCTTGGTGGCGGCGCGCCTCTTGACGTTGTCGGCGTACGACCGGATCATCACTATTCCCCCGATATCGGTGTCGACTCGGAAGCTGGTCTCGTCGATGAACTTCGTACCCGACCGCAGCAGGTCCACGGCCTCCAACGTCGCGCCGGCGTCAACGCTCGCGTGCGGCGCGGCGGCCGGTTCGTCTCCGCCGCTCGCGCCCACCGAGCAACCCAGCAGAAGCAGCACTCCCACGGCGATCCCGCCGACCGCGCCCCGCGTCATGGCCGCATGCTAGGTGGGGTTCGCAAGCGGGATACGGGCTCGGTGTGAGCGCGGCATTGCCCGTCGTCGGCGAGCGGCGGCTCTCCGAGCAATCGTCAGCGCGGGGTTGTCGACGGTTGCGGGCACGCGGCCGGACACGGTTGACGCGCGGCGTCGCGAACGGCCTCGGCGGCGGCGAGTGCCGCGCGAGCACTGTCCAGAGTGGCGTGTCCGGTCTTCGTCAGCTCCACGTAGTGCCTACTGCGTTCGAACAGTGGAAGGCCGAGTTCGCGTTCGAGCGCCTGCACCGTACGGGAGACCGCGGACTGGGCGACGCGCAGGCGGGTGGCGGCCCGGGAGAAGCTGCGCTCCTCGGCCACCGCCACGAAGGCGTGCAGGTGGCGCAGCTCCACGTCAGGCCACCTTCCGTCGGTTGCGGTAGGCGCGCATGGACGCCTGCGAGGAGCAGGTGGGGCTGCAGTAGAGGGCGGACGTGTTGCGGGTCTTGTCGAAGAAGCCCCGGTGGCAGTTGTCGTTCTTGCACACCTTCACCCGCGTCCAGGCCCCGCGGTAGGCGAGGTCGGTGGCCGCGCCGAGCACCTGGGCGAAGCGGCCGAACGCGCCGTCGTGTGCCGGCACGAGCGAAGATGTGTCCGCCCCGATCACCGCAACCAGCGGATAGCGCGCCGCCACCTGACGTAGGTGGCTCTCGGCGGCCTCCACCTCGGTCGGATCCAGCGAGCAGCCGGAGTGTTCGCGCAGCAGCACGATCAGGCTGGCGCGCAGCTCGGAGGCGGCGGCGACATCCGAAGCGGCTCCGGCAGGGGTCGCCCCGGAATCGCCGAGCCACTCGTCGAGCGACCCGGAGTTCACGAACGCGAGCAGCAGGTCGCTCGCCTCGCAGACCACGGGCGGGCAGTTCTCCATGTAACGATCGTAGCGCGTACGGCTCTAACCCTGATGCCCAGAAAGCATAACAACGTGAGGTTCTAAGTTCGTAAGGTGACAACGTCAATCGGCGTAAGGAGTTGATCCCATGTCATCTGTTCTGATCGTTCTGTCCGGTGCCCGCTTCTGGACGCAGAAGGACGGCAGCCAGCGTCCCACCGGCTTCTGGGCCGAGGAGTTCATCACCCCGCACCGGATTCTCACCGAGGCCGGCGTGCAGGTCACCATCGCAACCCCGGGCGGTCGCGTGCCGGTCGCCGACGCGGTCAGCCTGACCGACGAGAGCGAGAAGACCTACCTGGCAGGCCTTCGTGACGTGCTCGGGTCGCCGCTACGGCTCGAAGACGTGGATCCGGCCGACTACGACGCCGTGCTGGTCCCCGGCGGACACGGCCCGATGCAGGATCTCGCCGTGGATCCCGACATCGCACGCATTCTGGAGGCGATGCTGCCCGACGAGAGCAAGGCCGTCGCCGCGCTCTGTCACGGGCTGGCCGCGTTCCTGCCCGCCGGGAACGAGGACGGCAGTTGGCTGTTCCGCGGCCGTCGGATGACCTCGTTCACCGACGCCGAGGAGGACCAGGTCGGGCTGGCGGCGAACGCTCCCTGGTTGCTGGAGTCCCGGCTGCGCGCCGCCGGCGCGGTGTTCGACGGCGGGCCGGCGTTCGGCTCCTACGTCGTGGTCGACGGCAACCTGATCACGGGGCAGAACCCGCAGTCGGCTGCGGCCGCGGGCGAGGCGCTGCTCAAGGCGATCACGGCGTAGCCGGCCGGTCGGGCCGCCGGGTACCCGAGGTGTGCTGTCGCCGGAGCTTGCCGGCTCCGGCGACAGCCGCCGCGTCGGTGATCCTGGCCCGCCCGGGCCGCCCGGTGGCATCAACGGGTCACTTCCCCGGGAAGGAGAACGACGCTCGTTCCCCGTCGTTCTCGGGAGGTGTCTGGTGGTCACGAACGAGGTAGCCGCGCGGCCCGCGTCGCCACTGCAGATCGCCCGCGCCCGAGGCCGGATCCGGGGCCGGTTGATCCTCCTGGGACCGGCGTTCGTGGCCGCTGTCGCCTACGTCGACCCGGGCAACTTCGCGACCAACTCCACCGCCGGCGCCCGCTACGGCTATCTGCTGGTCTGGGTGGTCGTGGTGGCGAATCTGATGGCCATGCTGGTGCAGACGCTGACCGCCAAACTGGGCTTGGCCACCGGGCGCAGCCTGCCCGAATTGTGCCGGGAGCGGCTTCCTCGTCCGGTGAACCGGCTGATGTGGGGCCAGGCGGAGCTGGTCGCGATGGCCACCGACCTCGCCGAAGTGATCGGCGGCGCGGTCGCGCTGTACCTGTTGTTCGGCATCCCGCTGCTGCCCGGCGGGTTGATCATCGGCGCCGCCGCCTTCGCGGTGCTCGCGCTGCGCTCCCGGGGCTTCCGCACCTTCGAGATCACCATCGCCGTGCTGCTCGGCGTCATCGTCCTCGTCTTCGCCGCCAGTCTGCTCGCCGCCGGCTCCGACCCCGGCTCGACGGTGGCCGGCCTGGTCCCCCGCCTGCAGGGCACCGACAGCATCCTGCTCGCCGCCGGCATCCTCGGCGCCACGGTGATGCCGCACGTCATCTACGTGCACTCCGCTCTCACCGGCAACCGCATCCCCGCCACCAACGACGCCGAACGCAAGACCCTGTTCCGCGGTCAGCGCACCGACGTGCTGCTGGCGCTGGCCGCCGCGGGGACGGTGAACCTCGCGATGCTGCTCATCGCGGCCGTCAGCTTCCACGGCACCGCCACCCCCGACACCGACAGCTTGGAGGGGGTGCACGCGGGGCTCGGCCAGACCGTCGGCACCGCGGCGGCGTTCGGCTTCGCGGTCGCCCTCCTGGTCTCCGGGCTCGCCTCCACCAGCGTCGGCACCTACGCCGGCGAGATCATCATGCAGGGTTTCCTGCGCCGCCGGATCCCCCTGCTGCTGCGCCGGCTGATCACCCTCGTTCCGGCCGTGGTCATCCTCGCCATCGGCCTGGACCCGACCCAGGCGCTGGTGCTCTCCCAGGTCGTGCTGAGCTTCGGCATCCCCTTCGCGCTGATCCCCGTGGTGGCGTTCACCCGGCGCCGCGACCTGATGGGCAACCTCGTCAACCACCCGCTCACCACCGCCGCCGCGGCGGTGATCGCCGCCCTGGTCATCGCGCTCAACACGTTCCTGCTCTGGCAGGTCGTCGGCGGCTGACCGGCGCGGGCCGGGAGCTGCCCACGTCGGCCGCGGAGCTGCCCGCAGCGGCGAGGGTACGCGCCGCGGTGCCCGGCCGGTTCAGTCCGGTCGGGCACCGCGGCGTTCGGGACGGGAATGCCCGAGCCCGCTCAGCCGTGAGTCGCGGCCTCGGAGTCAGCGGGCAGGCTGTCCATGAACGAGCTGACCGAGAAGACCGCCCGGCCGGGGCCGGCGGGGCCGTACCCGGGCGGGCTGGTCAGGCCGTTGGCCTCCATGGTCGCGCGGTAGACCTCCAGGAGACGGATGTGGTATTCGAGCGGCGCGCCCTGCGGGTTGGCCCGGCCGAGCGGGGTGGTCGGCTCCGGGCACCAGGTGGTGAAGCGCGGGGTGATCCCGCGGGACATGAAGTACTGCAGGCCCTCGGCCGTCGAGTCGATCGCCTCGTCGACGCTGGTGAAGCCGTGCGGGGCGGCCATCTCGACGCCGGCGACGAAGTTCGGGATGACGTTGCGGGAACCGAAGACCTCGGCGGAGTCGAGGATGCGCCGGTGCCACTCCTCGCGGCCGACGTACCGCTCCTTGCCGGGGCAATAGAGCTCGAAGAGCCGCTTGTCCCACACCTCGTAGTTCGGGTGGTAGATCCGGATGCCGTAGTCGTGGAAGCGCTGCACGTCCGCCCGGGGCAGGGCCTGGGCGACGACCTTGCCGATCCACCGGCCGGGGAACCGCTCCTCGATCGCCTGTGCGTAGCGGCCGTAGAAGTCGGCCTCGGCCAGCCCGTCGACCTTCGAGGTGATGCTGCCGCCGGTGAGCGTGTAGGCGTGTGAGGTACGGGCGGTGTCGTACTTGTCGATGATGGCGAGCGCTTCGAGGACCTCGTCGACGGGCTTGACGCCGGTGTACGGGCGGCCCGCCTGCTTGTGCTGGCGCCAGTTGTGGTTGATGTCGCAGTACTGGCACTCCTCCTTGGCGCCGAAGTACTGGCAGACCCGGAACGCGGTCAGGTAGATGAGGTAGCCCCACTGGATCGTGGGTGCGACCTCCATCACCGACTTGCCGTTGCTGAGGGTGTGCCGGTAGTACTCCGGCATCGGAGGCAGGCCCACCTCGGCGATCGCCCGTCCGTCCAGGAAGAGCATGAGCCGGCCGTCGTCGTCGGGCTTGACCCGGTACGGCGAGTCGGGGTTGGTGCGGACCGACACCACCGTGCGGCGAAGGTCGTACGGTCCGCCGGTGAGCACGATCTCCTCCGGCGGCCGGCGCAGCGCGGCGGCGCCCAGTTCGGGCAGCGTGCGGTGGTCGAACGAGAAGATGAAGTACGACTTCGGCTTGACGTCGCCGTTCTCGTTGTCGGTGAGCGCCGAGTCGTCGAAGGCCAGGCCACCGCGGAGCAGGTCTTCCTTGATGACCGCTTCGCGCGGCACGTGCGGGAATCGGCCCATGAGATCTTCGATGAGATCGGTACGAGATTGCATGGGCCACTCCTGAGGGTTGTGCGAAGGGCTTCGTCGGTGGGGCGTGGTCGGTGGGGTCCTGACTGTTTGAGCCTACTTCCGCCGGAAGCCTGCGGTTTCGGGCACCCAGGGTTGCCCGGCCGGCAACCCTGGGGCTGCCGAGAAATCAGCTCTGCTTCGTCTCCCAGAAAATCTTCGAGATCTGCTCGATCTTGGCGAGGAGCTGATCCGCGACGGCCGGGTCCGCGGAGCCCTTCGCGCCGCCGGCGCCGGCCAGCTTGGTGGCCTCGTTGAACAGCGTGTGCAGCTCGGGGTACTTCTCGAAGTGCGGCGGCTTGAAGTAGTCGGTCCAGAGCACCCAGAGGTGGTGCTTGACCAGCTCGGCCCGCTGCTCCTTGATGATGAGAGCCCGGGTGCGGAACTCCGCGTCGTCGTTGGCCTGGTACTTCTCGCAGACGGCCTTGATCGACTCGGCCTCGATCCGAGCCTGAGCCGGGTCGTACACCCCGCAGGGAAGATCACAGTGTGCGCTCACGACGGTGCGTGGACGCAGAAGGCGCGCCAGTCGCATGAGGTTCCTTCCGTTGACGGTGTTGTCTCTTCGGATCATCGGCCCTGAACCGCTCCTTGATCCACATCGCGACGCTAGAGCCTGAACCTCACTTCATGTCAAGCGCGGTCGCGCAGCCGTCGGCCCCGGGGACGTCCGTCACCAATCGTGGAACCACCGGAGCATGATCCGTAGGGTTACCGCAGCCACCCGGAGCAGCACGAGAGCCAGGAGCGTGACCAGCAATGAAGATCGGATTCGTCGGGCTCGGGGCGATGGGCAGCGCGATGGCGAGCAACCTGCTCGCCGCCGGTCACCCGGTCCACGTCTGGAACCGATCGCCGGAGCCGGTGCGGGAGTTGACCGACCGCGGCGCCACCGCCGCCACCGACCTGACCGAGATCTTCGCCTGCGACGTGGTGCTGAGCGCGCTCAGCGACGACGACGCGGTGACCCGACTCCTCCTCGACGAGGACCTGCTGGCCGTCGCCCCGGCCGGCGCCGTGCACGTGAACACCGCCACCATCAGCACCGAACTGGCGGCCCGCGCCCATCGGCGCTACACGGAGCTGGGCCTGCGTTACGTGGCCGCGCCGGTGCTCGGCAACAGCGAGGTGGCCCGCGCCGGAAACCTGACCGTGCTGGTGGCCGGCGACGCCGCAGCGACCACCGTCGTACAGCCCCTCATCGACGTGATCGGCCGTCGCACGTGGACGATCGGCGACCAACCGCCGCACGCCAACCTGCTCAAGATCCAGGTCAACTACCTGATCGCCTGCTCCATCGGAGCGATGGCCGAGGCGACCACCGTCACCGAGGCCGCGAAGCTCGACCCCACGCTGCTGATCGACATCATCAGCGACCAACTGTTCACCGGCGTGGTCTACCCGACCTACGGCCGGAAGATCGCCGCCCGCGACTACGAGCCGGTCGCGTTCAAGCTGGCGCTCGGACACAAGGACATGAACCTCGCCCTCGACACCGCGCAGGCGCACGGAGTGCCGCTGCCGCTGGGCGCGGTGCTGCGCGACGCGTACATCGACGCCATGGCGCACGGACAGTCCGAGCAGCACTGGCTCGCGGTCACCGAGACCGTGCGACGTCGCGCCGGCCTCGACCACGAATGAGCGACCGGACCGCAGGACCGTCCGCCGCGCCGCGGCTGCCGGCCGGCGCGGCGCGCCGACCCACCCGGTCGAGGGCGTACCGGCGGACGCCTCGATGACCGACGAGCGTGACGCCGTCGGCGGTTTCGACGTCACCTTCGTCGGCCGGGCCACCATCGACCTGACGGTCCGGGTGTCGCACCGCGCCCTCCCGGGACGCGCCGCCTTCGGCTCGCCGCTGACCGCGAGCCCCGGCGGCAAGAGCCTCAACCAGGCCATCACCGTCGCCCAGCGCGGCGGACGCGTCCGCCTGGTTGCGAACGTCGGCGCGGACCCCTGGGGTCACCAGATCCGGGCCGCGCTCACCGATGTGGGCGTCGACACCCGCCACCTCACGCTGATCCCGGCCGTGACCACCGGCGCGGCAGTCATCGAGGTAACCCCGGACGGCGAGAGCTACATCACCCTCGCCCTTTCACCCGCGACCGAGCTCACCACACCCGACGTCGAGCGCGTCACCACTCTCGACAGCCGCGTCGTCGTCGTCCAGCTCGACCTGCCTCCCGAACCGGTGACGGCGCTCCTGCGGCGGCGGCCCGCACCGACCGTCATCGGCAACCTCGTACCCCACGCCGATCTCGAACCCACCCTGCTGCGGCACCTCGACGTCCTCGTGGTCAACCAGCACGAAGCCGCCGTCATCCTGCGTACCGTCGGCGGTGAGCCGCGCGAAGCGGCCAAGGCTCTGCAGCGCCTCGGGCCACCCACGGTCGTCGTCACCGCCGGCCCGCACGGCGCCGCCTACGCCCACCCGCACGGGTCCGCAGCGGTTCCCGCGCCCACCATGCCGGTCGTCGACACCACCGGAGCCGGCGATGCCTTCCTCGGATCCCTCGCCCTCGACCTCTCGCGGGACATCCCACTACCGGAAGCCGTCCGCACCGCCGTGCAGGTCGGCTCCCGAGCCGTCGGACGGCGCGGCGCGAACACCGCGACGTGACCTCGCCGGCGCGGGTTTCCCGCCGCCATTCCCGGTGCCCGCAACACCAAGCAGGTCAGGGGACGGCCGGGGGCTCCTGCCCGTGCCGAGCCAAGCGCCCACCGGGCGTACCTGGTCTCCGGGCCGTCGGTCGGCGGGCCGGTAGCGCTACGCGTCGCCGATCAGCGCCCGTAAGGCCGCGCAGTGATTCTGGTAAGCGGTCTGTCCGGCGCGGGTTATCCGGTAGGTGGTGCTGCCTCCGCGGCCGTAGCCGGTCTTGGTCGAGCTGACGTAGCCGGCGGCCTCCAAGGTGGACATCTGCCGCGAGAGGTCGGAGTCGCTGATCTGCAGGTGGTCCTTCAGGAACCGGAACGTCACGGTGGGCGCGTTGGCCAGGACGGCCATCGCCGCCAGACGCTTCGGCACGTGGATGACCGGATCCAGCCCGTCGATCACCGCAGGCGCGACCGGGTTCTGGCGGCGGCCCGGGCGTAGCGCCGCTCGTAAGCGCTCAGCCCGATTGTCACGAGGACGAAGGCCGTCCCGGCGGCCGCCGGGACGCCGATCAGCCACCAGACGAGCCCGACGAGCAGAGCGAGCACGGGCAGCGCGGCCAGGAACTCGCGCCAGACCTGGGCGATCTCGGTGGGTGGTGTTCCGGTGCCCGGCATCGGAAGCGCCCTGTGCCGGCGCCGCATCCAGACGACGAAGAGGATCTCGACGGCGAGCAGGGCGGCGAGCGACCCCAGGAACAGGCCGGCGCTCTCGCGCCACCAGGTGAAGGTGCCGACCATGGCAGCAGACCAGGCGCCGACGGCGGGCGCGTACCACCACGGTGTGGGCGGGTAGGTGGTGTAAGGGGCAGCGGCGCTGCGCTCGGCCGTTCTGAGCGCCCCCTCCAGGTCAATACTTTCCATCACGGAAACTTATGCGATAACTTTCCACATCCGCAAGTACGGGTTTGACCCGCAGCCGCGCCGCGTCGCACCGGTCGTTCCCGTAGATTGCCCATGTGCCGCTGATCGACCTCACCACCGTCGTCCGGGCACCGGTGGAACAGGTCTTCGACCTGTCGCTGGACGTGAACGCACACACCGCTTCGATGTCCTCGGCCGGCGAGGAGGCGGTGGCCGGCATCCTGTCCGGCCGGATGTCCCGGGGAGACTCGGTCACCTGGGTCGCCCGACACTTCGGCATCCGCTGGCGGATGACGTCCAGAATCACCGCCTACGACCGTCCGCACCGGTTCGTCGACGAGCAGGTCGCCGGCCCGTTCCGCCGTTGGCGCCACGAGCACGTCTTCGTGTCGGATGCGGCGAACGGAACCACGATCATGCGGGACGTCATCGACTTCGCCGCCCCGCTCGGCGTACTCGGGTGGCTGGTCAGCAAGGTCCTGCTGCACCGGTACCTGCGTCGACTCATCGAGGACCGTAACGCCTACCTCGTACGTGCTCTCGCCGGCAACCCGGCACGGAACTGACCGAATCCCGGTCCTCACGCACTCGGAAGCGCCTGCGGACCAGTGCCCGTGTCTACGGGTCTACTTCAACCGAACCCGCACCACGGATCGGGTGCACGGCAAACCACTCAGGGCAAGTTCTCGTTGCGGTATCCATGGTTCATCGACGGAGCGGGGTCTGCTGCACGCTCTGCGCTGACAGCGATGCTGCCGAGCAGGGCGAGCGCCTGCGCCGAGGCTGTGCCGGGTTCGGCGTGGTAGATCACGAGAACCTGGTTGTCGGTCCCGGCGACAATCAGCTTCTCCCGGTGCAGGTCGAGGTCACCGACCTCAGGATGATGCAGGCGGGTCCGGCTGCCGGTGCGGCGGACGATGTCCTGCCGGACCCAGAGCCGTCTGAAGCGTTCGCTTCTGTTGGAGAGCTCACCCACGAGCGCCACCATGCGAGGGTCGGCCGCTTCAGTGCCCATGACCGCGCGCAGTTGACCCACGGCGGCAGCGGTGGCCTGCTCCCAGTCGTCGTGCAGTTCCCGGTCGTGTGGGTCGAGGAACGCGGCGGCCAGTCGGTTGATTCCCGCACGCATGTTCGGCGACAGAGCTTGCGCCAGTTGGTTCGCGGCGAGCACCGTCAGATAGCGGTCCTCGACGAACGCGGGCATCGGTAGCGCGTCGAGCAGGCGGAGCGTGCCTTCGGGGACCTTTTCGAGGCGGGCGTGCGGGCCCCGCTTGGTGCGGGCCCGGGTGAGGGCGTACAGAAATGTCGTCTCGTCCGCGTCGAGCTGCAGAACCCGGGCGAGGGCGTCGAGCACCTGGGCGGATGGGGTACGGTCGCGTCCTTGCTCCAGGCGCAGGTAGTAGTCGGTGCTAATGCCGGCGAGCATCGCGACCTCCTCGCGACGCAATCCCGGGGTGCGGCGGTATCCGGTCGTTGCGACGCCGGCGTCCTCGGGCCGCAACCGTTCGCGTCGCGCACGTAGGAACTCGCCGAGGGCGTTCGTCCGTTCCTCCATGGCCCAACAGTAGGACGGCTGCCGCACTCGGTGACTGTCCCTGATTATCCCAGGAAATCGGGGACCTGTTTGAGCAGATAAAGAGGGGCGATTCTGGATCAGTCAACCTCACATGCGGTTGTGCGGATCTCCGGAATGGGATGAACAATATGAAAAGGGTAGAGCTCGGCGGCCTCAGCGTCTCCGCAGAAGGGCTGGGCTGCATGGGGATGAGTTCCGTCTACGGCGCAGCCGACTGGGACGAATCCATCGCGACCATCCGGCGGGCTCTGGACCTCGGCGTCACGCTGATCGACACGGCCGCCGCCTACGGCATCGGTCACAACGAGGTACTCGTCGGGCGAGCGATTGCCGGCCGACGCGACGAGGTGCAACTGGCCACCAAGTTCGGCATGGACTTCACCACCGCCCGCGGCAAGGTCGTCATCAGGAACGAACCCGCCGCGATCAAAGCCGCCGCCGACGCCTCGCTGCTGAGGCTGGGCACCGACTACATCGATCTGTTCTACCTTCACCGAGTGAACCCGCAGGTACCCTTCGAGGACTCGATCGGCGCCCTCACCGAACTCGTCGAGGAGGGCAAGGTCCGTCATATCGGCCTCTCCGAAGTCACCGGAGAGCAGTTGCGCGCCGCGCACGCGGTCCACCCGATCGCGGCCGTGCAGAGCGAGTATTCGCTCTGGACACGCGATCCGGAGACGGTCGTGGCGGAGGCGGCCCGCGCGCTGGGAGTCGGTCTCGTCGCCTACTCTCCGCTGGGCCGAGGTTTCCTCACCGGCACAGTCGACCCTGCTCGACTCGCTCCGACTGACGGGCGCCGCCGCCTCGCCCGATTCACCGACGAGGCAGCCACAGCCAACCAGGCCATCGCCGACGGGGTCAGGCGGATCGCGGAGGGCAAGGGCGCCACGTCGGGTCAGGTGGCCATCGCCTGGGTCGCCTCGCGAAGCGGGACGCTGGGCATCCCGGTGGTGCCGATCCCCGGCACCAAGCGGGTGCCGTGGGTGGAACAGAACGCGGCCGCCCTGCAGGTGCAGCTGACAGCGGACGACATGGCAGCCCTCGACGAGTTGGCCGGTCAGGTCGTGGGTGCCCGCTACTAGCGCGCGCACGCACGCCCGAGGCCGTGGCCGACCACGACGGCGGCGCGTGAACCTGCCGCCCGGCAGTCGCGAAGGTCGCGGGCACGCGAGCCCTGCCGAGCGGGTCTAATATCCGCTCCATGACGATCAGCGCAGTCGATGCGACTGCTCTCCCGGGCCGTTCCGGCCGGGCCTTGGCGCGCGTGCAGTTCACCCTGGCCGCCGTCTACGTCATTGCCATCGGTGTCGCGCTCGGTCGGGCCGCCTCCTTCTCCGGTCACCTCTACCTGCCTCATCAGGGCGACGAGTTCACCGGTAGCGCTGACCTCTGGCCCGGCCTCTGGGCGCCGACGGCGCTAGTGATGATCGTCGTGATCGGCGTAGCGCCGTGGGCCGCCGCAGCGGCGTCACTCGTTGCCGGCACCCGGCTCCTGACGGCCGGGATGCGGGCCTCCGCGCACGGCCGAAGTCTCATCGTCGGCACGGTTCTCGCCGCCCTCGTTGCCGTTTCCTCGTTGACGCCGCAGGTCAAGGCGTTGCTCGGCTGGCTCCTCGACTAGTCCGGCGGTCGCTGTAGAAGCTGTCGGGACGACTCGAAGCCCAACCGTTCGTACACCGGCACTGCCTTGCGACCGGAACGGACCGTCACGCGAAGGGACCCGAGGCGAGTCGCGTGCGCCGATGCAGCGTCCACGAGCGCGGAGCCGATTCCCCGGCCTCGTTGATCCGGCATGACGAAGACGCTCTGAATGTCGGCGGAGAGCCGACTCGTCGCGCCGGGTCTCGGGACGCGCGGGACGAGCGCGACCCAGGCCATGCCGACGGCCTCCGGCCGGTGGAGTCGAGCGACGAACGCCAGGTGCGAATCCTGGTGGGTGGCCCACCACTGCGCCAGCTCCGCTGCGAATGCGGCGACGGACAGCTGTGGTGGCTCCTCGGAGTGGGTGTCCAACCACAGCAGCCGGGCCAAGTCTGCGACGTCGTCCGCATTCGCCTGGCTTATTTCCACGAGGCGAGTCTGGCACGGTCACGGGATGGCGCATCAACCGGCGACACCTGCGCCCCCACGACGAGCAGGGCCCTCCTTCGCCGACGGTCACCCCTGTGAAGCGTCACCCGGATTCCCCTGTCTCGGCGGCGTCGACCCGCGCGATGAGCTGCTTCAGGCGCCCGATCTCTTCGGCGAGCGCGGTGTTGCCGGCTGCGGTGAGCGTGATCCAGGTACGGCCGCGCCGCCCGGCGTACCCCTTCTCGACCTCGACCAGGCCGGCGGTCTCCAGCACGGTCAGGTGCTGGGAGAGGTTGCCGGCGGTCAGCTCCAGCTGGCCGCGCAGGTAGCCGAACTCGACCCGGCGGGCCTCGTGGGCGATGGTGAGGATGCCCAGCCGGACCCGCTGGTGCACCATGTCGTCGAGGCCGGTGGCGGGATGGGGGGACTCGGCGTCGTCCGGCTCGGAGGTGTTGGCGGGGCCGTTCACCGGGGGCGTCGCAGTCGTTGCGCCAGCGCGAACCCTACGCTGCCGAGCAGCAGCAGGCCGCCGTTGATGGCCAGCTGCGGGGCGAACGCCCAGTTCGGGCCCCAGCCGACCCCCCAGCCGAAGTTGATCGGCGCCAGCACGACCGCCAGGTAACCGAGGGTGAATACCAGTAGCTCGACGCGCCGCTCCAGCCAGGCCAGCATGAGCAGGGCCAAGCCGATCACGCCGGTGGGGTCGAGTAGCCGGAACAGGAGCTGGACGGAGGCGGGTGGGGCGTCGGGGTAGTACGGGTGGTCGAGGATGCTCCACACCGCGGTGGCGGCGGCGGAGAGCACGACGAGCCCGACACCGGTGAGCACGTACGGCAGCACGCGGGTGCCCAGTCCGCGGGCCCGGGCGATCCGCAGGTAGCCGCCGGCGATCACCACGTACGCGAGCAGCAGCGCCGCCCACCAGTAGAACTGCGCGGCCTGGAACCAGGCCTTGCACACCTCGCCGGTCGCCGTCGTCTGGCAATCGCTGAGGACCGGTTGGGCGAACCGGTACACCGGGATCGCCCCGAACGTCACCAGGGCCAACACCAGCAGCGGCAACCACGTCGCCTGTTGGGCGAGACGAACTCGGCGCGCGAGGGCGCGCGCATCAGCGAGGAGCCGGCGGGGGTCGCCGCCCGCAGGTACCGAATCAGCAGTCATGCCAATAGGTTTCCATAGCAAACCTGTTGGCGCTAGTAGTTTCTTGCTCTTCCGGTGGCAAGTGCTGAGGCGACCGCGTCCCGCATCGGGTGATAACGGGCTGAACCTGCGCAAGCGTCAGGCGGTCGAGATGAAGATCGCGGCGCTGGAGCGTCGGCTGACAAGGCTCCGGGCGTCCCGGCGAGGCACCTCGCCACTTTGCGCATCCTTCGGATCTCGCCCGGCGCACCCGAACCTTCGACGCACCAGAACGCTGACCGCCGTCACCTCCGGGGGCGATCGAGCGTGCGCGCCAGGTGACGTGAGCGCTCACCACCGAGGTGAGGTCGGGTGCCAGTTCAGGGACGCGGCGGGTAGCTGAAGAGTCGGCCGACCGCGGTGATCGCGAGGACCCGAGCCGGCGTGCTGGCAGCCGCGGTGATGCTCACCTGCTGACCGCGTGTCAACGCGGCCTTCCTGACGGCTAGCAGCGCGGCGAGCGCGGCGCAGTCGAGAAACTGCAACGCCGTGAGATCGAGGATGAGACTGGTCACCCACGCTGGAGCCAGCAGGAAGTTCAGCTCCCGCTCGAGTTGGTGGGCGTTGGCCAGGTCGGCTTCACCGGTCAAGGTGACGTACCGTGTGCTTGGCGCTACGTCGTAGTAGTCGTGCCGTAATACGCCGGGACCAATGATTATGTCCATTGAACGGCTCAGTCCCCGTCCGGCGAAGGACGAATGGTAGGGCCGGATGAGGTGGCCACCTTCGATCCGGCGCCGAAGAGGACAGAGCTGGCGTGCGGCGATGCCGACCCCGACGTGGCGCTTTGGGCGCCAACTCAGACGCTACTCTCGGCCGCCGCCACCCGCCAGCTTCCCCAACTGCCGCGCTCGCGCGGCCGCCGATACGCCACCCCGTCCCCGAGGCAGCGTTTCGCGATGGTCGGCGTCGTCGCCGCGGACTCGACGGACCACACCCGGCGGCCACCGCCGCCTTCCGAGTGACCGGCACCACGTCGAGGTCGGCGTCGGCCGGCGTCAGATCACGTCGTCCAGCTCGGCCCGCAGCTGCGTCGCCTCGACGTCGCGCGCGACGGCCTGGGCGAGCAGCATTCGCAGCACGAGCACGATGAGCGCGACCCCCAGGATGGCCACGCCGATCCCGCACATGATGACGGTGACGCCCGGGTCGTCCCGCTGGCCGGGGGCGTTGACGGCCGTGACCGCGAACCAGACGAGCGCAGCCGCCACGATCGCACCGATCAGGACGTCCACGTACCGGAAGGCGGCATGCGAGAAGACGGTTCCGCGTCGCACCATCGCCACCAGCCGCCATACGCAGACCAGGGCCACCTGGGCCGACACCATGCCCAGGATCGTGATCACGCGCAGCGGGGTCAGCGGGAGCGACCCATCCTCCGGGTCGGTGAACAACGCCCACACCATCGACGCCTGCACGAAGACGGTGCCGGCGAGCAACACCACGAGCACGGCGCGCAGCCCACGCACTATCAGCTTCCCCATGACCTCATCCTCCCATCGAGTGGCGACAGGAACCTATCGAATCTCGATAGGGAAGGCAAGATTTGAGCGAGCGAATGGGCGACGGTTTCGCAGCGTGGCGCGACCGGCATGGGCCGGCTTGACCCTCACGCGGCGTGAGGCCGGAGGGTGGGGTGCATGAGTGACTACTACAACGCCTTCGAGATCAGTCCCGTACCCGATCCCGGCCCGGACGCCGTTGCACCGGAGCCGTTCCGCGGCATCTACGGAATGCCCGCGTTCGTGACGATCCCGGCGAGTGACCTGGCCGAGTCGGTGGACTTCTGGATCCGCGGGCTGGGATTCTTCGAGCTGTTCAGCATCCCCGGCACACTCGTGCATCTGCGTCGCTGGGCGTTCCAGGACGTCCTCCTGGTCTCGGCGCCGAGCGTTCCGGAGCAGGCACCATCGATGAGCGTCAGCTTCGCCTGCGTACTCAACCAGATCGACCCACTCGTCGAGGCGTGCCGGGCGCTGAACCCGAGCTCCGTCGACGGTCCCCGGGACACTTTCTGGAACACCCGGGACGTGGAGGTGGTCACGCCCGAGAACGCGCGGGTCGTCTTCACCGCGGCGAAGCCCTTCGATCCGTCCAGTCAGGAGGCGCGCAACCTTGAAGCCATCGGCATCACCGCACCGAGCGCCGGTCGCGGCGACAATGAAGGGCATGCCTCATCTCGCTGACACCGACGGCCTCACCGTCGGTCAGGTCTCGACGCGTCTGGGCGTGACAGTCCGCGCGTTGCACCACTGGGACGAGACCGGTCTGGCGCGACCGTCGCTGCGCACGCCCGCCGGATACCGGCTCTACACCGCCGGCGATCTGGAACGCCTGCACCGCATCGTCGTCTACCGTGAGATCGGCCTCGGCCTGGACCGGATCCGGGCCGTCCTGGACGACCCGACTGCGGACGCCACCAGCGCACTACGCGCGCAGCGCCGCCAGGTCGCCGAACGGATCGACCACCTCCAGCAGCTCAGCGTCGGACTGGACCGGATGATCGACGCCCACGAGCGCGGCCTGCTGCTGACAGTCGAGCAGCAGGCCGCGATCTTCGGCCCGGAATGGAACCCGGACTGGCCCGCCCAAGCCCGTCAGCGCTACGGAGACACGCTGCAATGGCAGCAGTACGCCGAACGCTCGGCCTCCCGCACACCAGAGGAGTGGCAAGCTGTCGCCGACGCCAATGCCGGCCTCAACCGCGCGCTCGCGGACGCGATGGACGCCGGCGTCACACCGGGCAGCCCGGAGGCGAACCAGCTCGTCGAGCGGCACCGCGAAGTCTTCTCCTCCTACTTCCCCCTCACCCGGCAGATGCAGGTCTGTCTCGGCCGCAAGTACGAGGCCGAGCCGGCCTTCGCCGCCTACTACGACGACCTCCGCGCCGGTCTCGCCACCTGGTTCCGCCAGATCGTCGACGCCAGCGCACGCGCCCACGGCATCGACCCCGACACCGCCACCTGGCAGTAGAGCGCGCGCTACGCCTCGGCGGACGGCGGGATCAGACGAAGCCGGGTTTGGTGAGTCGCCAGGCCGCGCCGACCAGGCCGGCGTGGGAGAGTGCCAACGGCGTGTTGCCCAGGTGCGCGCCCGTGCGAGGGTCGATCTGCTCAGCGAACAACCCGAGGTCGTTGGCGCGAGCGACGGTACGTTCGAACAGCGCCTCGGCCCGCTTCAACTCGCCGGTCATCGCCAGGCACTCGACCAGCCAGAAGGTGCACACCACGAATCCGGCGGGGTCGTCCGGCCAGCGGCGGACCAGCCCGTCGGTTGTCAGCTCCGACGCGATGGCGTCGATGGTGGCCCGCATCCGGGGGTCGTTCGGCGACACCATCCCCGTCGACGGCAGGACGAGGACCGAGGCGTCCAGCTCGGGCGAGCCGATGGCACCGGTGTAGGCGCCGACCCGTTCGTTCCAACCGTCCCGCAGCACGGCGGTCCGGATCTCGTCGCGGACGGCGGCCCAGCGTGCGGGATCGGCGTGCTCGCCGAGCAGCGGCGCGAGTTTGATCGCGCTGTCCAGCGCACCCCAGCTCAGCGCCTTGGACGCCAGGTAGTGCCGGCCCGGGCCGCGGTCCTCCCACATGCCGGCGTCCGGCTCCCGCCAGTGGGTGGCCTGCTCGGCGAGACCGACGAGCAGCGCCTGGGTCTCCCGGGAGAGCTCGCCGAGCTGCTCGCGGATCAGGTGGGTGCCGAGCAGCACGCCGCCGGGCACGTCCTGCTGCCGTTGCCGCCAGGCGTCGTTGCCCACCCGGACCGGGCGGCTGCCGGCGTACCCGCGGAGGTGGTCGAGGGAGTACTCGGAGAGGTCCCGTTCGCCCGCCACCCCGTACATGATGGGCACCGGTCGGTCGCCGGCGTTCCCCGCCGAGCGGGCGGCCCAGTCGAAGAGCCGGCCGGTGTCCTCCTGGCAGGCGGCCACCCAGAGGGCCCGCATGGTCACGACGAAGTCGCGCAGCCAGGCGTACCGGTAGTCGTAGTTGTCCGTGCCACCGAGCCGTTCCGGCAGTGACGTGGTGACGGCGGCGACCACCGCGCCGCTCGGCCGGTACGTCAAGCCCTGCAGGACCAGGCCGCTGTGCTGCACCAGGTCGGGATAGCGCCCGTGGTACTGGTGCTGCCCCCGCATCGCCCGCCAGGTCTCGACGGTGTCGGCGAGGGTCGGCACCGGGTCGAGTTGCTGCGGCGGAGGTCCGTACGCCGGAGCGTAGGCCAGGTCGAAGCCGAGTACCTGACCGGCGGCGACGTCGAACTCGGCGTAGGCCCGGCCCTGCGCGCAGGCCAGCGGCACCGGGCCGCGGAGCGTCAGGGCGAGCGGCCCGGCACCGACCAGCACCTTGTTGTCGCGGCAGTGCAGGTACGGGACGATGAGCCCGTACTCCGGCCTGGGCACGAACTCGCAGCGCATCCGCGTCGTGCCGGTGAGCCCTTCGACCACCCGGACCAGCACTGCCGGTGAGTTGCGACCCAGGTCGTGTCCGCGTGCTCCGGGTTCGGCTGCCAGCGCCTCGGTCACGGCGACGCTGCCACCGCCGGTGTGGTGCACGGTCCGCAGTACCAGCGAGCCGTCGATGTACGCCCGCTCGGTCCGTGTGCTCGGCTCGGCCGTCACCGGGCCGAGCGTCCAGTGCCCGGCTTCCGGGTCGAG
Organism: Micromonospora musae; assembly: GCF_003626635.1. GTDB lineage: Bacteria > Actinomycetota > Actinomycetes > Mycobacteriales > Micromonosporaceae > Micromonospora > Micromonospora musae. The sequence continues at coordinate 96,274 of NZ_RAZT01000006.1, forward strand.
GAGCCGACCGAAGACCGACGGCGAGCCGAACTGGCCGGGGCACCACCAGTCGACCGAGCCGCCGCGGGTAACCAGCGCGGCCGAGGCGCAGTCGGAGAGCAGGCCGTAGTCGGCGATCGCTGACTCGGGCACCGGGGGCGGTTACCCGATTCTCGGCGGTCATACCTCGCACGATGGCTGACAAGCACTCGCCTCCTCGTGCGGTGTCACCCGTCGATCCGCCGGGTAATGTGTCGGCGTGGATACCTCGCCCGCGAGCGACGAGCCCGAGTCAAAGGCCCTGCCGGAGGCGACCGTCGCGGGCGACTGGACGATTCTCGGTGTCATCACGGTGGCGATTGCGGGCCTGCTCTTCTGGCGCAGGCGCAAGCGACGCGGCTAGGCCCTGTCTTCAACGTGCACAAACGTTGGAGTAGCGCGGCGATGGTGACGGTCGCCTAGAAATCGGCATTGCTCGGGGTCACTCCCGTTGCCCGGTTGCGATGTGCTGACGCCCCGCCTGACCGGCAACGGCGGCTTCTACGTCTCCGCCCCGGCGGGTCAACCCGGCGGCACCGGCACGACCGATCTCCTGCTCGCGTATGCCTGAGAGCGGCCGGTCAGGCGTGTCAAGCCACGTCCCGGGCGACGAAGGCCCGTTCGGCGTGGCGGGACTGCCCGAAGCTGCGATTGGCGACCCGTTCACACCGTGGCCTGATACGGGTGGGAGGTCATCATGTCGGTCAATGGCGAGGCGAAGGTTCCGAAGCTTCCACCGCGCTGGTTCATCCGGCTGGCCTGGAGGGTCCACCGAGGTTTGTATCGGGTCTTCCGCGGCCGGGTCGGGCTCTGGCAACCACGCACCGACCGCTGGGGCACGTTGCGGCTGACCACCACCGGACGCCGCAGCGGCGAGCAGCGCAGCGTCATCGTCGCGTATCTGGAGGACGGGCCGAACCTGTTCACGTTGGCGATGAATGGCTGGGGCGAGGGTGAGCCCGCCTGGTGGCTGAACCTCCAGACCCATCCGGATGCGACGGTCGACCTGGTCGACGGCCGGCGGCTGGTACGCGGGCACGCCGCAGCGGGCGACGAGCGGGTGCGGCTGTGGGCCCGCTGGCGTGAGATCGATCCGAAGATCGACGCCTTCGCGACGCTTCGCCCGTCCGAGACCGCCGTGGTGGTCCTGGAACCCCGGCCCGACGCGGTCAGCTGACCAGGAGCCGATCTTCCACGCCCAGCCGTGGTCGGCCTCGGGTCTCCTCGAAACGGCGGACTTGATCGGCGGCCGACGCATTCGGGCTGTCGCGGCATTTTGGCCGTCACTCCGACCACGGACTGACAGTGATTGGGCCGCTCGTGGCCACTTCGATTGCACCGTTTCCCTTTGGGCACGACCAGCCAAGAATTCCGTTGCGGACGATGGGAATTTCGCGCTGCTCGATATCGAACGGATCGGCAGCGGGGGCGCTCCAGCCCGCACCGAACGATTCCGAACAGTCCCGAACGGGCGTACCCCTTGCCGGCGTCCCACCTCTGGATCATCGTTGACACCAGCGCTGCGGCAGTGACGGGTATCTAAGCAGCTCACACGAGCCTGGCTTACATCGTTCAGGCGGAATGCAATTCTCGCCGGAGAGCGAACGCCGCAGTGGCAACGGCTGCGCCCCTCGGAGAGAAGAGGTCGATGAATGCCTGACCAGCCTGTCGACAACACCGTTATTCGACCGACGGTGGTGGCCGTTGAAGCTGCGTGACCGCGTCCCCAAGGTCGGGCCTACCCGCGAGGTGACCACGCTCCGGACCCTTGAGCGCGTCACTCCCCTACTACGGACCGTGGGAGTGGCCCGGGTCGCCGATATCACCTGGTTGGACCGCATCGGCATTCCCGTCTACAACGCCATCGTGCCGCGATCCCACGACCTGCTGTCGGTCTACAACGGTAAGGGACGCACCCACGATGATGCGCGGGCGTCGGCGATCATGGAAGCGGTGGAGCGTTTCGCCGCTTGGCAGCCCAGGACACCGGACCTCGTGGCCGCGTACACCGAACTGGGCGCCGCCGGGCAGGCGGTGTTGGACCCGGCGGACCACAACCTCGCGCCGGGCCACGCCTACCGCCCGGACGTACCGATCTCATGGGCCCAAGGCTACGACTTGCTCCACGACGAGCCGGTCTACGTACCGCTGAGCCTGGCCGGCTACTACATCCGCTTCCACGAAGTCCAGTGCTTCGCGATCAACAGCAGCAACGGGCTGGCATCGGGCAACTCGCTGGAGGAAGCCATCTGCCATGCCATGTGCGAGGTCATCGAGCGCGACGCCCTGACACTGGCGGATCTGGTCAGCAACCGGATCACCCACATGATGCGCAACAAGCTCGGCGCGTCCGCCACCCGAGGGGCGGTGACCACGCTGGAGGACAGCACCCCCAGCGTCGATCTCGCCACCCTTCCCGAAGCGGCACGCTGGTTCGCCGACAGGATCCAGGACGCTGGGCTGCCCCTGGTCGTCAGAGACATCACCTCCTCGATCGGCATCCCGAGCTTCGCCGCCGTGGTCAGCGAGTCGTTGGCCGACACCTTCTCGCCGGGCCACTCCGGATACGGAACGCATCCCAACGCAGAGGTGGCGGTCATCCGCGCGCTGACCGAACTGGCGCAGAGCCGAGCGGTGGACATCCAAGGGATGCGCGAGGACATCAGCCTGCCCGCGGGCGAGGTCGACAACTGGAACCACCACGTCTCCCGCGGCGGATCGGTGGACCACTCGGTGTGGCCGTGGCGGGAGTCCGAGTCACCGGCGCGCTTCGGCGACGTACGCAGTTTCCCGAACGACGACGTCATGGCAGACATCCAGCTGATGCTCGGCCGGCTGCGCGACAACGGACTGAAGAGGGTGATCGTGGTCGACCGCACGCCACCGGGCTTTCCAGTACACGTGGTCCGGGTGATCGTGCCGGGACTTGAGTCCTGGGCGATCGATCAGAGCCGGCTCGGACCGCGGGCAAAGGCGCACTGGAACGAGTCGCTGCAACTGGTGGCCAGACCGCGTGACCGGGCAGCGGCCCAGGCGGGAGCGGGACGGTGACCCGCGCCGTCGTCTTCGCCGGGCCGAGTATCGACGCCGCCGCGATCGCCGAGATCGCACCGGTGGAGGTGCGTCCCCCGGTCAAGCGCGGGGACATCGACCTGCTACTGGCCGATCCGGAGCCGCCGACCCACATCGGCATCGTGGACGGCCAGTTCCTTCAGGGGCTCATGATCTCCCCCAAGGAGGTGCTACGAGCCATAGATCGCCACCCTGGCCCCGTGCGGGTGTTCGGCTCCTCCAGCATGGGCGCCCTACGCGCGGCCGAACTGGTGACCGAGGGCATGGTCGGGGTCGGGCAGGTCTTCGAGATGTACCGTTCGGGCACGGTCTACGCCGACGACGAGGTGGCGATCACCTTCGACCCGGATTCGCTGCGCGCCCTGTGCGAACCCATGGTCAATATTCGGGTGGCGATCGCCGCAGCGGTGGCGCGTGGCGTGATCTCATCAGCCAGCAGCGCGATTGTGCTGGCGGCGGCCAAGGAACTGTACTTCCCCGACCGCACCTACGCCCGGATTCTGCGGCTGTCGGTCGTCCGGGACAAGGTCAGCGACCAGGAGTTGGTGGCGTTGCGGGAGTTCCTCGACACGGATGCCCCGAACGCCAAGCGCGACGACGCGGTCGCCCTGCTTCGCCGTATGGACCTCGGCTAGCCGTCGGAGAGCCCTCGGCCGGCGGCTGCGAGCAGTGGCCCGCCGCGGCCGCCGGCCGAGGGTCCGGTCAGCACGTCTCACAGGGGGCACCTTGTCGGCATTGCACAACCCGGGAGCGGACTCGCGAGAGGTTCCCCGGGGCTGCCCGCAGCAGATGACGATCGAGATAGTGAGCGAGACGCCGCTGCTTCAGCATGGCCTCGCCGAGTTGCTGAGAAAGGTGCCGAACTTCTTCGTGTACGACGACCGCCCGCCGCTGACCGCCTCCCCGCTGTTGGCGAAGGATCGGTGGCACACGACGATTCTGATCACCGATGCCGGTGATGAGTTTCCCGACGCGATGGTCTCACCCATCCTCGGCGAACGGCCTGACTCGAGGATCGTCGTCCTGACCGACTCTTCTGATCATCTCTTCCTTTGGAAGGTGCTCACCTCGGGTGCGCACGCCTGCCTGGCCAAGGGCGTGCAACTGGACGAGCTGGTCAGCGTCATCCACGCGGTGCACCGCAAGGAGGATCGTTTCATTCTCTCCGCACCCGTCGGTGCGCTCCGCAAGCTGCGTCCGGCCACCGCGGAGCCGGGTCCGTTGACGAACCGGGAAGTTGAGATCATGCGGTTGGTAGCGGCGGGCATGAGCAATCGGCGGATCTCCCAGCAGTTGTTCATCACGGAGACGACCGTGAAGCGACATCTGACGAACGTCTACGCCAAGCTCGACGTCACCTCACGGGTCCAGGCGATCCAGAAGGCGTTCGGACGCGATCTGGCCGACGTGGCGGCGGCACTCGGCGCGCTGGACCTCGACGGTGAGCCACTGCCCTGACGCAGAACCCGGGTGGGAAGCTCAGGCGAAGGCCCGGCCGAGGGCCATGAGACCGTCGTAGGCGCTCGCACCCTCGGCGATGGCTTCGACGTCGAAGACGCTGACCGAGGTTGGCGGGTATCCGATCAGCTCGACGGCTCGGCTCACCCGGGCCGGGCCGTCCATGTATTCGGCGCCGTCCCACAGGTACACCGCGCCCCACACCTGCCGGTCAGAGTTGGCGAACCACGTCTTCAGGCGCATTCCCGGGAGCTGTGAGTACGCCTCGACGGCGTAGTCGCGCAGGTAACCGCGCAGGTCTTCGACGGAGACGCTCGACTTGCTCAAGTCCCAGAGGACGAACTGCAGATACATCCCGGTGGGCTCCTTGATCTCGGGGTGGTCAGGGGAACGGGTGCGGGTGCGGGTTGATGTCCGAGGCCCGCAGCCGTCGATCGCGATATCCGAGCCGGTGGGGAATCTCGTGAAGTCGAGGTATCCCGTCCACTCGACGCAGGCTGTGACCGAAGGTCATCGGCAGGGTTCCGGGGATGATCACCTTGGCGCAGGCGAGGCCCTGTGCGTGCTGTTCGGGGGTGGTCTGGTCGACGGCGACCACGTCCATGCCCTCGTCGAGATAGCGGCGCAAGAGCTCCCGGAGATCGTCGGCGAGGTCGGCGTTGCGGAACCCGTCCGGCTGTGCCATCTCCGCGAAGCTCGTCCAGCGCGGCGAGCCGGTCAGGAAGTCAAAGCGGGTGAAGGCGGTACGTGCGGCGTAGAGCAGGGAGTGGTCTGCCATCTCGGTGACCAGCGTCCCGTCCCGCACCATCCGTTCGGCGCGCTCGCGTTGTCCGGGATAGCGGCGCATCAGGTCCACCAGGATCGCCCCCAGTTCGCTCAATGCGTTCTCGGCGGCGATCTCCGGGTCGAGATGGCTGCCGGCGGCGCAGACTGCCCTCGGCCGGTCGTCGTCGTCGGACGGGTCCACCGCCATCGCCCACACGCACGGGATGCCCTGTTCGAGGGTGATGTCGAAGGTGTGGACCAGGTAGCCCGTCTCCGCCTGGATGGCCTCGGCGATGAGCGGGACGGTCCGGCGGCACGCGGAGCGCAGGTCGATCCGCGGCACCGGCATGCGCGCGTACCACGTCATCAGAAACGCATCCCGCTCGGCGATCTCGAGAATGCCGTGCAGGATCGCCTCCTCCAGGCTTCCGCCGAGGGCACAGCCGTTGGAGATCTCGTACACGAACGGCGCCGGTTCGTTGTCGGAGCGGTGGATCCGGTAGTAGGCGTACGTTTCCGGCACCAGAATCGGCTCGTCGCGCCGGAAGGAGTGTCCCCATACCCAGCGGTACCGCTGGTCGACTTCGAAGGGGCGGTAGCGAAAACCGTCGATTCGGTAACGATCGGCCGGGTACAGGCCGAGGTGCCGGGGGTCGAGGGCCCGCTCGCGCAGGTCGGCGTAGCTGCCGTGCGCCGTCGTCCGCCTGCCGCCGGGCTCCATCCCGCCGTGTCGCTCCAGTGCCTCGAGGATCGAGACCAGCTCGCTGCTCCGATAGCTGCGGGTCCGTCCGTAGCCGCCCTCGGTCGCGCCGTCCGGCAGTCCCATCCAGGCCGCGGCGACAACCGAACCGGCGTTGTTGTCCCGGGCCAGCAGCCGGATGAGTCCGCACTCGGGGTCCACGTAGGTGGCGATCAGGTCGTCCTGGTGCTCGGCCAGGTTTCGGGTCCGGTAGCAGTCGGGCGCGCTCTTCGGGCGGGGTTGCAGCACGATCCGGGCCGCGTCGGCGTTGTCCTCCGGGAGGTTCCCACAGACCGGGCAGGACGGGTCGGGCAGGAACGGGTGCCGGGTCACCTCCAGGGACTTCAGGTCAAGACAGATCAGGGCCCATCGGGTCCTGGGTGCGTGCGGGTCCCGGGTCAGTCGCGCGATCTCGTCGTCGACCAGCGCGGCGACAGCGTCGGCGGCCAGGTCGGTGATCCAGGCGGAGGGCCGGCTGCCCAGCGTCGAGCGGCTGTCGGCGATCAGCGTGTCGTGGGCGCGGGAATGTAGACGGTTGCGCCGGCGCCGCCGTTCGGCGCAGTCCACGCAGCCGGGCTCACCTGCGCGTTCCAGGGGTCCGATCACCACTCGGCCCAGTTCGGTGCGGACCGGAAGCCAGGACGGCCGGTCCGATGTTCCCGCGGCGCGTACCGCCGTGCGGTCGCCGAGGTCCCAGGCGTCGGTCGCGGTCACGATGACGGTGTCGGTGCTGACCGACTTGGAGCCGGCGGGTTCGGCCACCGCGATCACGCCCGCGGGTCGGTGGACGTTGCGGGCGATGGCCTCGGCGAGGGTGCCGGTGCCGAGCAGCCGCACCTCAGCGGTCATGGGTCACCACCACGTGCACGGTGTTGGACATCATGGCGCTCACTTCCGGATCGTGGTCGAGCGGTACGGCCACCGGCTCCCTGCCGTGTGCCGTCAGGGCGACCACGACCGCGTCCAGGTCCAGCGGGTCGGGGTCGGGTCGGCGGTCCGGCCCGGGCGGGGACGACGGCGCACGGGCCTGGATCGACGGCGCGGGCGACGACGGCACGGGGATCGGTGGCGGCGCGTATACGGGCTGTCCGTGCAGCGACGACTGATAGGACAGCACCGCCTCGGCCAAGGCGTCGCGCACCGCCTCGGCCACCGACAGGCCGCTGGCGCAGCCCCGCGCCTCGGGACCCACCCGGCAGAACACGGTCGGCACCGCGAGCGTCCCGGTGATGTCGAGCACGAGCAGGCTCTCACCGACGGCCGCCAGGATCTCGCGGTATCGCATCCCGACCGGATCAAGAGCGACGGCGTCCACGTCGATCCCGGGAAACAGTCTCGGGGCCGCGACCATCTCTTCGAGGGTCAACCGCCTGACCTGTCCGAGGACGCCGGCCGTCACGGCCTCCTGCCAGCTGTAGGCGGAGGCGATTCCGGGCGGGAGTGGGCGGGCCCGTTCAACCGAACGCAGCGCCGGGAAGGCTCGCGCCACCGGCACCAGCCGGCTCCGTCCGTCGGTGAGCGCGATACCTGGCAGATAGCCCGCCCGCACTCCGTCGTCGCGTAGGGCCAGATCCGGGTCCACGTCGTCGGCGAAGAGCGGCTCGTCGTCGATGCCGACCAGCCGGCGTGGGTCTAGCATGAGCGCCCCGTAGGCCGAGAACGCGTGGAGCCCGGCCGCGAGGCGGGCGGCGGCGAAGTCCAAGCCGGTGCCGAAGACGCGGAGCGGAACGGAGCCCTCACCGAGCAGCCCCACCGGATCCGGAACCTCGATCTCGCACACATGCAGCGGCAGCTGACCGAAGTCGCCTTCCGCAGGTCGCCCGAAGACTCCAACTCGATCGTCCATACATCCGGCGGCACGTCGAGAGAAGATCTCCGGGTCCAGCGGTGCGGCGGCACGTCGTTGCGCGATGCGTCCACGTACCGCCTCGGCGGTCGGGTCCTCGGCCGCCGCCTCGAAGGGATGCGGCACGACGCAGTGCGCCTCACTGCTCAGGCTGGCCTCGTCGAGACGGGTGACCCCGGCCGGTTCCGGTCGTGCCGCGCCGGTTGCCGTGCGGAACGCACGGGACAGGAGCTGGGCTGCGGCGACGCGACGGGTCGTACCGTCCAGTTGCGCCGATCGCGCGGCGCCGGCGCCATGACGCGCGCGGTGCCGCCGCGCCACCGACGACCATCGCGTGCCGGTTCCCGCCCTGGGGCCGGATGACAGGAACCAGACGCCGTCCCCCATCATGAGCGCCTGGAACAGGTCGGCGCGCGAGGCCGCGCAGACCTGTTCCAGTAGCCGTACCTGGTCGACCGCCGGTCGGTCGCACATGTGCAGGACGAGGTTCGCGCCGTGCAGCGCCGACGTGACCGCCGCCGCGTCCGCTTCGGCGTCGAGGTGGGTACGGGTGACGCGTTGTGCGGGGTCACGGCGGCCGCGCTCGACGTCGGCCAGCAGCGTGTCCCACCCCTCCGCAGGTTCCGGCGCCACCAGGCGCACCTGGCTCAGCCCTGAACGCAGCGCGGCGACGGCCACGGCCGGTACCAGATTTGCCGGGCCCACCACCGCGACCGTCTCGCCGCGGTACTCCCGGAACGCCTGTGGAGCGGAGTCGGTCAGGTGGTTGAGGAAGGAAATCTCCCCGTGGTGGTCGTCGACCTGTTCGGTGCCGGCTGGGGACGCCTGCCCGTACGGGGTGATCGCGCCTTTCTCGACCAGCATGGTGATGAGCTGCCGCACCATGTCCCGCCGCGGGCCGGTCAGTTTGGCGGTCAGGTCGGCCAGGGAGTACCGGCCGTCCAGGTAGGGGGCCAGCCGGGCGAGCAGCGGATACGCGGAATCGCCGCCCACGACGACCGGCCCCTCGTACGTCAGCAGGTACAGGCCGTCCTCGGAGCGGGTGTAGTAGGTGTCGGGACGCAGCAGAAGGCCCATGGTCTCCGGTTGTCCGTTCATCGGGCGGTAGGACGGCTGCCGAGCAGGAACTCGCCCACCGCGCTTTCGTGCGTGTAACCGACGCCGGTCACCTCGTTGAGGGTTTCGCGGTCGCCGCCGCCGAGCCCACAGGCGGCCAGACCCATGGCCGTGGCGGCCAGGTACATCGTCTGATAGAGCACCCCGACGTGTTTGAGCACGAGCGAGTACGGCATCTGCTCGTAGGTCCAGGCCAGCCGCCCGAAGCGCGCCGCCACGACGATCAGCACCTGCGGCCTCAGCTGCTCGAAGGTGCCTCGACGCGCCGCGGCGATGAGGCGGGACATGCCGGGCCCAGGCCCGCGCACCAGCCGCAACGCGTGTTCGTGATCGTCGTAGTGATACACCCCAGCGGCTAGCCCCGAGGCCAGCCGCACCACCGGATACAGCTCCAGCTCGTACACGGAACCGCCGGACGGGTACGGCCGACCGAGCTGCCGCTCCCCCTCGGGACCGGAGCCGAACCGCATCCGCGCGCACCGGTAGAGGAACTCGCCGAGCTCCTCCAGGGTGATCGGGGTGTCGTCGTCGTGAGCTCGGATGGAACGCCGGTCCTCCATCACTGCGGCGAGCGGCGGGTCGACGCGACGCAGCTGCCCCAGATCGGGGGTGGGCAGCGGGACGACCGGTCCGGGATAGGGCTCGTGCTGGGCGGGCAACGGCTCGAACAGGCCGTCGGCCCATCGGGTACGGCCGTATCCGCTGCCCAGCCGGTCACGGTGCCCGATCCGGCTGCGCTGGTGAAACCACAGCTCGTGAGCGCCCCACTGGCGCAGGTGTAACGCCTCGTCCTCGGCGCCGCCGACCGGCACCGCCAGCCCGCACTGGTACAGGTCGTGCAGGAACCGAGCGGCGGGCGCCCGCGCCGGCGCGCCCGGGTCGGCCGGTACGGGCTTCTCCCCCGTCAGCAGGCCGAGCAGTGCGGGGTCGTGGACGTGGACCCGGGCCCAGGCCAGGGGCGACTCGATGACCAGGTCCCGCTCGTCGCGTTCCCGGTGCACGATCGCGAACCGCGACAGGAGCAGCCGGTCGGGGGTGGGGTGCGGTGCCGGCACCGGCCGTCGGGTGGGCTGGACGGCGTACAGCGGCCCCTTCTCCCGGCCGATCTCCGTGACCAGCCAGCCGCCCGCGCCCAGTGCTGCGAGGAACCCGGCGCGCTGTTCCTGCGCAGCCAGTTCCGCGGCCGGGCACGGTCCCGCCGCGAGCTGCTGGAGAAGGTCACGTTTCCAGGTCTCCGCGACGCCGAATGTTTCGGCCCGGGAGCCCGCCACCAGTCGCAGCCGATCGTCCTCGCCGACCGCGCTGTAGACACTGGTGACCAGCGACAGGCGTTCGGTGAGCGGCGCGTCCGTCAACGGCTCGATCATCGTGCCGCCTCCGCGGCGGTCACCGACGGGTCGGCGAGGGTCCTGATCAGCTCCACCGCCGACACCCCGTGCGCCTGCTCCACCGCGCAAGCCGCGAGGTGGCACAGCAGGAACCGTTCGACGGGGTTTACACCCAGCCGGGTCAGGTGCAGGTACGTGTAGTTGAGCACCAGCTTGTAGCTGAGGAACCACTCGGTGGCTTCGGTCTGCTCCTGCCAGGCGCTGGTGGCGAACAGTTCCCGGTGGAACGGACTGACCTGTGTCAAGTCGACGATATCGGCGTCGGCGTCGACCGGCGGGGCTTGGTCCATCAGCAGCCCGGCGCTGACCAGCCGACCGGCGCGATCCCGGTACGGTCGCAGGGCGTCGAGCCAGTCCCGCGCGTACGGCACGGCCGACGTCGCGCCGTCCAGGTCTGCGACCACTGCCCGGACACGTCCGACCAGCGTCGCTGCGCTGCGCCGGTAGTGCCGGTCCCACGCGTCGCGCAGGCCCCGCCCCTCGGGAAAGCCGTGTAGAAACGCCTCGGCGTGCGAACGGAAGGAGAGGCCGCCGCGGGCGAGCCCGACCCCGGACAGCGAGTGCGCCGTGGCGATCATGAGATCGAACGCGATCCCGAGCCGCCGCCCGCCGGCAGCGATCTCCTCGGTCATTCGGAAGGCCAGCTCGGTGGTGTCCGAATAGAAGTCCGCCAGCAGGCCGGCGGTCGTCGCCTCGGACGGCGGCGGGTCCACCTCGGTGCTGAGGTGTAGCGAGTTGTCCGGATACCACGGAAGCAGGTCGCCGCTCTCCGACTCCAGTTCGGCCAGCCGCCGGTGCATCGGCAGGTGCTCCTGCGGATCCAGGCGTACGGTCGACGGCACCTCGGCCAGGAAGCGACCGACGAGTTCGTCGATCGCCGGACGAGCGAGCGTTGCCAGGACCTCGGGGGTGCAGCGGACGTACAGCCGCACGTGCGGACCGCGCAGCCAGTGCCGCAGGTAGTAGAGGGAGTCGACCTGGTCGCCGAGCCGCCGCGCCACCGGCCGGATCGCCTCCAGGATGAGCCGATCCTTGTTGTCGGCGTGGTAGTAGATCTGGAAGCAGTGCCATCGCATGGTTCAGTCCCCCTCGGCGAGCGTCGACACCGCTGCCCCAGCCAGCTGGCGCAGGGAGATCTCCGCCGGCAGGGTGACGGCGAGGCGGTTGCAGACGAGGTGTGCGCAGATGTCGATGATGGTCAGCACCGAGGTGGCTGGTCCCGCGGTGACGATGCCCCCGGGCCCCTCCCAGCCCGCGGCCGGAGGAGCCAGTGCGCCCCGGTCGAGCTGCTCGTTCAGCACGTCCCGCAGCGCCGCGACCGAGCGGGCCCAGCCGGCGAGCGTTCCCGGGTCGCTGTGCCGGTCGTTGGCCGCCACCAGCGCCCGCATCCGTTGGGCCACGGACACCGCCGTGCCGAGCTGCGCCGAGGGCTGCGGCAGGTCGAAGGGCGCCGCCCGGTCGTACCCGGGTCCGGATTCGATCAGGTCGCGTAGCCGCACCGGGTCCGTTTCACAGGTGAGCCAGGCGATGAGGATCATGGCGAACGCGGCGGTCGAGCGGGCCTGCGCAGAGGCCCCCTGCCGCAGCAGACGCATCGCCAGCGCGCTGGACTGCACGAAGTGCCGCTCCACCGCCTCGATCGCGGCACCGTGACCGTAGCGGTGATGCTCCCGGCGGTACGGGACGTACGCGACCGAGTCGTTGGGTTGCAGCGAGGTGAAACCGGGTGCGACCTGCTCCCAGGCCGCCAACATCGCCGCGGTCTCCGCGTAGCTGTCCGCGGTCATCACCGGGTCCGAGGGATGGTCCCGGAAGTAGCCGTCCAACTGCTTGTCGGTTGCCTCTCTGATCTCGTCCGGGTCGACGCCGTCGGCCGGGAGCAGACGCAACCGCACGTGCGGACCGCCGTCCCAGTAGCGCAGGTAGAACCATCCGGCGGCCCGGCCGCCGGACATCAGCTCCGTCACCAGCGGATCGACCGCCTCGACCAGCAGGTGGTCCTGGTCGCCCTGGTAGAAGGCGTGGGCGCTGACCCAGTTCGTCTCTTCCATCTCACCCTCGGTCCGAAATCTCGACCAGGTACTCGGCGACGGCCGGCTCGTCGGCAGGCCCTGACACGTCACCCGGTGCGGGCAACGCCTCTTCGAACACCATCACCGGCCCCGGCGTTCGCAGCATCCGTTCGAACACCGCGAGCAGATACCAGTTGGCGAAGTCGATGTAGACGGGCTTACGGGACTTGTCCAGCACCCACCTGCCCCACTTGTCGTCCGCTGGATCGTTGCCCCACAGCCCGTCGGTCCACATCCGCACATAGCAGCGGTCCGGGATCCCGTTCGTCCGCAGCCACCCGACCAGGCGCACCAGATAGTCGGCGTCGGCCTCCGCCTTCTGCCGCGTCGGCACCTGCGCGGTCGGCACCCGCCACCGCGCCCGACGCAGAACGACCCGGCCGGTCTCCACCCTCGGATGGGTGGTGAGGCTCTCGGGCGGCGTCAGGTCGGTGCCGCTGGCCAGCGGCGAGAAACTGGGGTGCAGGTAGTAGGTCACCCCGAACGACCAACTCAGGAACTGAGCGATGGGCGGCAGCAGAACGTCGGCCATCATGCCCAGATGCAGCGGCACGACCTGCTGAACCAGCCGGGTCGAGACGATGTTCACCAGGTCGCTGCGCGGATCGTGGACCACCCTCAGATCCCCCAGCGGCAACCGCTCGGCGTCCGGCCGCCCGGTGACCGTGAACGGATAGTCGATCTCGTAGTCGGTGCTGGCCGTCCGGGCGTTCAACGCCGACGAGAACGTCCCGCTCAACTCCGCGTGAATCACCGCACCGGACGCCCCGGGCCAGACCCGGCCCGGTGGCAGGGTCCCACCGGCCAGGGTGGTCAACCGTGTCGTGCGGCTGCGCCCCCGCCCGTATCCCGAATGCGCGACGTTCAGCGCGAGCGCCAGCTGCGGACCCCGCTCGACCACCTGCACGTAGCAGCCCAGCGATCCGGGCGGGGTGACCCACTGCGGCCAGCCGGCAGCCATCGCCCGCAGCTTCTCGGCCGGCGTACGGATGACTCCGTCCGCCTCCACCGGACCCAGCACCCCGCGCCGGGCCGCCTCCTGGATCCGGCCGAGCTCCCGGAGCCTGCTCAGCGGACTCGCGGCCAGGGCGGTGCTGTTGGCCAGCGGCGACGCGCGCAGAAACTGCGCCACCTCCTGCCCGGCGGCGGACCCACCGGCCGGCTCTCCGCGCGCGATCTCCTCGTGCACCGCTCGGCACAGCTCCAGCACCGAGACCTGGGCGCCTGCGCCGAAGCGTTCCCGGAAATAGACGCCCAACGCGAGCCGCAGGGGCAAAGCCGGATCGAAGACCGCCAGCCAGCGCCGGACCGCGTCGAGGTCGTCCAGTGCCGGACGCCACCGCCCGGTCGCGCACTCGACCGGCGGGTCGGGAAAGACCGCGTTCTCGTGGTACACGGCCTTGCTCATTTCAGCCACTGGCTGGAAGGGCAACCGGAGGCGGGTGACGATGGCGGCCACCGCGTCCCGCAGCCGGTCCTGGCGGGCGCAGTGCCCGTCGACGTCGTCGACCGGCACCGGCAAGCTGACCTCCGTACGCAACCGGTCCAGCAGCACCGCGACGTCGACGAGCTCGTCGCCGCCGTGCGCGGCGACCCAGGCGATCAGATCTGACAGCGGGTCGAGGGCCTGATCGGTCACCGGGGGCTCAAGGATGAGCAGACCAGCTCGCACCAGCGCGTCCAGGAACGGCCGAACGTCAGCGGGCGTCCTGGCGCCGGAGGCGAGGCGTTCGGCCAGCCCGCCCAGCGTGCCCGGCGCACCCTCCGCAACCAGGCGCAGACAGGCGCGGATGGCGGGAGTCTCCGGCATGGTCACGATCGGTTCGCGTGGCGGCAACCCGGAGAAGGTGACCTTCCCTGCCGACCTGGTCACGCTCGGGTTCACCCGTACCCACAGCGACGCCTTGAGCGCCGGCGTTTCCCGAAGGGCCCGGATCATGTTCTGTAGCAGGAAGCCGTCCAGTTCCAGGATCCCGGCAACCGGCGCCTTGGCGGCGAACAGCTCCGGTGCCGTGCCGTCGACCCAGGCCCCCTGACCACTGATGGTGAAGGTGCTGTACGGGCTGGTCTTGGCCGCCGCCCGCGCCACGTACTTCGCGAGGCGGGCCAGGCTCTGTGCCCTCGGCCGGTGCGCCGCGTCCGCCAACCACTTGCCCAGTTCCAGGTGCAGCGCGGGGCTGGCCTGGGACAGGGCCCGGCGAAAGCCGGGATCCGCGGCCACCTCCCGCAGTACCCGCTCCCGGTCGGTGAGTTCGGCGGCAAGGACCGCAGGCAGTTCAGCAACGACCCGGTCCAGAGTGTCGAGCTTCGACAGCCAGACCTCGATCCGCTCGGTGACGTGCGGAGCGAGCAGCGCCGCGACGGCCTCGTTCCACTCCTCGTCGCGCGGCCGCCGCGATTGGAAGACCGCCCGGCGTAAACCCACCAGCCGGGGCTTCAGGGCCGTGTGCTGAAGCGCCCCGATCTCGGCGAACAGGGCGTCGGACAGCGCCTGGCCCTCCAGAGCCAGCCACCGGCGCAGCCGCGCCTGCTCCTCAGCGCACCGGAATGACTTCGTCAAGCGCAGCCGGCCCAGCGCCGCCGCAGGTAGCCCGGCAAGACGCAGAATCGGAGGCGAGTCCACGCGTGCGCCACCCGAGAGGAGCACCCCCCCGTCCGTCATCATGCCAACGCTTTCGCCCATAGCCCCTCCCGGCCCTGGGGCTGTGCCGCCGGCCGAGGCCGACGGCACAGCCGATTTTCAAGGTCAGCTGCTGCTGCTCGGGCAGCAGCTGCAGGTCGCGCTGCACGAGCAGAAGGGCAGCGAGGCGCCGTGCTCGGGCATGCCGTGACCCGCCGTCAGCGACTCGATCGTGAGCCCGCTCTCGGCCAGGTCGAACACGTCCATCGGCAGGTCCTCGAGCTCGAAGTCGAGTTCGTCGGATTTCTTCACCGCTTCTCCTTTGCTTGGAATTCGCATGACTGGAAGACCTTCCGCCGAGGACGTTAGGCCACGGAAATCAATTGCGGGAAGGCGCAGAAATACCGGCCGTCGATGTTCGACGAAGGTGTCAACCGGCCGCTTACTACCGTGTACGCCCAAAGGCGTAGTCCCCGCTACACCGGACCCCGTCCTTGCGTCGACCAGCAGAAGAATCACATGATGGCGAGCGGGCAACAATCGGTGCAATTAGCGGAGGCGGCATGAACAGCCCACTGGAATGCCTTACGGCTCGGCCGGAACAATTCATTGAGCAATGGCCGCAACAGCCTGAGGTCCACCACAGCGATCCGGCCGCGCTGACTGCGCTCCTCGACCTCGACGACGTCGACCGGCTGATCAGCGACCAGGGCCTGCCTGCATCGTCAGTCACGATGACCAAGAACAACGTGATGGCGCAGCCGGGAAGCCTCGTCAGCCCCGACCTCGCGGCCTTCCCGGACGCCGCCGGAGCCGTCGACGCCCGTCGGGTCGGCGCGCACCTGCGCACCGGGCACACTCTCCTGCTCATGGGTCTGCACCGAAGCTGGCGACCGCTGACCCGCTTCTGCCGGCTGCTCTCGGCCGAACTCGGGCACCCGCTGTACGCGCACGCCTTCCTCACCCCGCCGAAGAGCCAGGGGTTCGCGCACCACTGGGACACCGAAGCCGTCTTCATCGTCCAGACCGTCGGACAAAAGACCTGGGAGCTGCACGAGCCGTACCTGGCCGATCCGCTCCCCCGGCACCGCTGGGGACGAGTCCCGGTCCCCGCCACCGCGCGTGCTCGGTTCGAGAAGGGCGAACCGTTCCTGCGGGTCCGCCTCGCACCCGGAGACGTCCTCTGGGTGCCTCGGGGCTGGATCCACAACGGATACGCCGAGGAAGGCACCTCCCTACACATCAGCGTGGGCGTCCTCCAGTTCACCCGGCACTGGCTGCTCGAACAGCTCTTGGACGTCGCCGCCGGGGAGCCCGAATTCCGCACCGCGCTCCCGCCCGCGCTCCACGACCACAGCATCGACACCGCCGTGGGCGATGTCGCCGAGCGCTTCGCCCGCTGGCTGGCCGACCTCGACGTCGAACGCGCCGCGCGGTCTCTGCACGCCCGGGCGCTACGCGCCCAGTCCGCGCCGCGCCGGCCCGCGGTCAGCGCGGCCGTGGGCGTGCTCAGCCACGACGTCGAAGCGGTGACGTACCTGCCGGGCGCGGTACTGGCCACCAGCAAGGGAACGGACGGCACCGTCCTGCACCTCGGCGACCACAACCTTCACCTACCCGACCCGGTCACCGAAACGATCACGCAGATGATCGACCACCCCGGCACCGTGGTCGCGGTCGAGGAGCTACGCGCCGCGATCGGTCTCGACGAGGCCCGCCGGCTCGTGCGCGAACTGATCGATGAGGGAGTCGCCGTCCCGGCCTGAGCATGAGTTGAGCGGTGCCTCTCGGCGGGCCCGGACTCCTCCTGTGCAGCGCCCGCTACGGATCACCCGGGCTGCCACCCGGAGCAGTCGGGGGGATCACCGACTCGCAGAGCGTGACGGGCGCCGAGACCGTCGGCAGACACAGCCGAGGCTACGACGCGGGCAAGAAGATCAACGACCGGAATCGGTTCATCATTAGCGACACCTGGGCTTGCTGGTCACCGTTGCCCTCGTGGCCGGCAGCCGCTGCCGACCCGCACGCCGTCAAACCCGCAGCACTCGCACCTGGAGCTGATCAACCGCATCCCAGACAGGCACTCAGGGCGAGGCCTGGCAGAACGCGAGCCGGGCCCAACCCAACGGTCTAGCCACAGCACCGATGGTTTTCTACGCTCCACCGCCATGGGAAACCTTGCCGCAGCGGGCTTCGGCGCCCTCGCCAGCCTCGTCGTCGTAGCCCTCGGTGCCTGGTTTCAGGCCCGACGGGAGCGTCGGCAGTGGCTCCGTGATCAGAAGCTTCGGGCGGCGGTCGAGTACGTCACCAGCACGCGGTACCTGCTGAGCCAGTATCGGAAGGTCGGCGAGCTGGGCATGGATCAGGACGACCGCCGGGAATGGCGGAATCGGATGCAGTCCGCTCGCTCGACCCTCAGCCTCCTGTGCGGCGCTCGCACGGTGTCACTGGCGAACGACGTCGCTCGGGATCTCTACCGACTCGGCCCGGACGCAGACGCGGCTCAACGGGCCGCCGCCGAGACCGCCTTCCAACAACTGGTCTGGCAGCTGCGCAGAGAGCTCGGTTCACCCCAGCTCAATGGATGACCGGTGACTGCGCCTGCCGACCACCCGGGAGCCGACGGTGCCGGCGCAGCCCCGCAGGGGCTCCCCCGCGTCGGTCAGGCCTGCGGCGCTGCGGTCCCTGCGGCTGCCGAGTCGTCCACCGACGGTTCCGCGGTCGGGTCCACCGATGGCTCCGGCGTCGGGTCCGAAGACGGATCCTCCGTCGGCTGCCCGGTGGGGGTCGCCGACGTGCCACCCGTCGGCTCCACCGTCGGTTCCGGGGAGGCGCTCCAGGACATGGTCGGGTCTGGCGCACCCGAACTGCTCCCACCCGAAGGCGTCGGCCGGCCCGCCGTCCTCTCTACGGCCGGACGGGTGGCCACCGGGGCGGCGGACCCGGTCGCGCGAACCGGGATACCGGCAGAATCGCGCGTCTCCGGTTCGCCGCCACCCGCGCCGGGTCCCGGCTCGTCCGGCTCGGACGGCGCGCCGGGCGGAACCGCGGGCGGCGCCGACGGTCGCCCGGTCGGCCCCGACCTCAGCCCGGTGGGATCGGCGAGCACCAGGACGGCGGCCACGGCTGCCAACAATCCGAGCAGCACCGCCAGGTTCGTGTTTCCGCGACTGGCAGCCCTGCGGGACACCTCGGCGGACCCCGGCTGCCGGGCGGCCAGGCGCACGGTCGGCGACTCGGTAACGGCCGTCACCCGCTGCGCGGGCGAGTCGGCGAGGTCCTGCGCCACGGCGGCCATCGCCGCCGCCGTCGGGTACCGCTGCTCGGGCTCCTTCGCCATCGCGGTGGCCACCAGCTGCCGAACCTGCGCCGGCACGTCCGCGGGTAGCGGCGATGGTTCGTCTTCGAGGTGCCGGAGCGCCACCGCGAGGGCGTTCTCCCCCTGGTACGGAGGTCGACCGGCGAGGCAGTGGTAGACGACGGCACCGAGCGCGTAGATGTCGATCGCCGGCGTGGTCTCGTTCTTGGACACCTGCTCGGGCGCCATGTACAGGGCGGTGCCGACGACCTCGTTCGCCGCGGTCAGGCTCGCCGCGTCCTGCGTGACGGCAACGCCGAAGTCGACGAGTACGACGTGCCCGTCGGGCTCGATGATCAGGTTGTGGGGCTTGACGTCACGATGCACGACCCCGGCATCGTGTGCGGCCTGCAGAGCGCGGGCCGTCTGCGCCGCAATCGACATCGCCTCGGCCGGGTCCAGTCGGCCGACGTCGGCGATGCGCTCCGACAGGGGCTGTCCCTGCACGCACTCCATCACGATGTAGGCGAGGACCGTCCCACCAGGTCGTTCCAGCTCGCCGTAGTCGTAGACCTGGGCGACCCCCGGATGGCGCAGCGCCGCCATCGCACGCGCCTCGCGCCGGAACCGTTCACCGAAGCCGGCGGCGGTGAGCAGGCGCGGGTGCAGCATCTTGACGGCCACGCAGCGGTCCAGGGTCTCGTCGACGGCCCACCACACGTCGCCCTGGCCGCCGCTGGCGATTGTCTCGACCAGGCGGTAGCGCTCTCCGACGAGTTGCCCCACATTCGGCATGAGCTTCCGGTACCCCGGATCGCCGATCTCAAGCACCCGGCGCCTGCGCGGCGCCGGAGGTGCCGCCATCGCACGGTCATCTCCGCCGGCCGGCCGGGTGCCCACGGGTTAGCGGATCGATGAGGGCCGGGGCGACCCTCTCCCCCGCACACGACTTTGCGAGGAGAGGTACATGCGGGTGAGGCTTACCGGCGCGCGACGGATGTCGCTGCAGGTGATGGCGATCATCTCGATGCTGGGGGCCGGCG
This sequence comes from Micromonospora musae, assembly GCF_003626635.1. GTDB lineage: Bacteria > Actinomycetota > Actinomycetes > Mycobacteriales > Micromonosporaceae > Micromonospora > Micromonospora musae. The sequence continues at coordinate 115,709 of NZ_RAZT01000006.1, forward strand.
TGCTCGGGGCCACGGGGCCCGCGCAAGCCGGCCCCGGCCTGGCCGGGCTCTCGAGCGTCGCGCGGGCGGAGATCGCCGTGGGGAACGCGGCCTACATCAGCGAGGCGCAGCTCGCGACCTCGGGGTGCGGTGTCTCCTGCGACGGACGCGACCCACAGACGTTCAAGATCTACTACAACGGCAGCAGCTACTACACCTGCGCCGAAGACGCCACGTCGCCGGTCAAGCAGGATTTCCGGAGTTACGGCGGACCGGTGGTGGAGATTCGGGTGAGTGCGCGCTGCCGCACCGCGTGGACGAAGCTCGACAACGGGAACTTCAACCCGACGATCAAGAGCTTCAACCTCTCCGGCGCGCTGCGGACGTCGGAGTCCGGCTTCATTCAGGGCTTGTGGACCAGGATGTTGAACAACAAGGACCTCCTGGCTCAGGGCTGCGCCGGCAGTGGTTCGATCGTGTACTGCACGACGGCGAAGTATCGGGGCTGACGGCAACCCCCGGATCGAGGAGGCGCCCCACCGACCGGTGGGGCGCCTTCTCGTGTGGCGGCCCGGCCGCGCGCCGCGGACTTCTGCGCCGCCGCGCCGGCACGCCGGGCGATGAGCCCGCGGTCGGCTGACGACGAGCCCCCGCGCGACGCTGCTCCGGCCGGACCTGTGGTCTACAGGCTCTACAGGCTCGACGGGCTCGCGCCCTGCCCGAGCCGGCCGCCCTCGATCGCCCTGGTCAGCAGATTGACGGCGGCGGTGAGTCGGACGAGAGCGGCGTGGAGCATCTCCAGGCTGGACCCGGCGACGCGTTCGGGCTCGACGGCGTCCGGTCGCGGTGCGCGTAGCTGCGCCTCGACCCGCGACAGCTCGGCCCCGAGGTCGATGCCCAGATCCGTTCGCAGCCGTCGCCGCACGCCGTCGATGAGGGTCAGCGCGTCCCCGGTACGCCCCACCGTGTGGTAGCCGAGCGCCAACTGGCCGTGCAGCCCCTCGTGGTAGGGCTGCTCCCGCGCCCAGGCCGACAGGTCACCCAGCACGGCATCGGCGCGCCCGCGGGTCATCTCGATGGCGACCAGGCGCTCCATCGTCCGCACCCGGGCCTCGTCGAGCTGCACCGCCGCCGGGGTGAGCGCGTCGGAGGAGACGTCCTCCATCGCGCGACCGTGCCACAGCCCGAGGGCACGTCGCAGCGTGGTGCAGGCGTCGTCGGTGTCGCCGTTCGCGGCCGACCGCTCGGCGAGCAGAACCAGGTCGGTGAAGATCCGGGTGTCCACGGCGTCGTCCCGGACCGAGAGCGAGTATCCCGTCGGCATCCGGTTGATCGACGGCTCGTGGCCGACGTCCACCAGCATCCGCCGCAGCGAGCTCACACAGTTCTGGACCTGCTGGACGGAGGTCGCGGGCGGTTGCTCGCCCCAGACGACGTCGACGAGTCGGTCGACGGAGACGACGCGATTGGCGTCGACGAGCAGCGCCGCCAGGATCCGCCGTTGCCGGGCTCCGCTGATGGTGCGGTAGCCGTCTGCTGCCCGCACGCGCACCGGGCCGAGGAGCTGATATCTCATCCGCGTACCGCCGATCGGTCCGCGGGCCGGACGGCGTGGGGTGGCACAGACCCCCGTTGAGGTGCGCTCTCGGCCGCCGCGGGGCCGGCAGGTCGGCGTTGTGGAAGCCCCCAGGACATTGATGCTCTCCCTCTTGCTTGTCTCGCCGGCGGTTGGGCGAGCGAGAAGACTTCGAGAATCAAAGACGTCTGTGGTTGTCCGCCGGTATGTCGGCAGTATGGTGATCCCCGATCTGCTGTACGGGGTCACTTTTGCAAGGCCCAGGAGGAGCTGCGTGAAGTTTCGGATCTTGGGTCCGCTGACCGTCGTCGATAAGGTCGGCGAGGTGATTCCGCTGCCGGCCCTGCGGATTCGTACGCTGCTGGCGGCGTTGCTGTGCTGGGCCGACCACGCCGTGACCAGCGACGCGCTGATCGACGCCGTCTGGGGATCCGACCCGCCGCGGACGGCGGCGAAGAACCTGCAGGTCAACATCCACCAGCTGCGCCGGCGGTTGGGCCATGAGCGGATCGTGCGCCGCCCGCACGGCTACCAGCTGATCGCCGAGACCGGCGAGGTCGACGCGGACGTCTTCGGCGCCCTGGCCGAGCAGGGCCACCAGGCGATCGCGGCCGGCGACGCCGAGCTGGCCCAGGAGCTGCTCACCCGCGCCCTCGACCTGTGGCGGGGGAATCCGTTCGCCGACATCCCCGACTTCGACCTGGGGCGCGAACTCTCCGCCCGCCTCGTCGAACGCCGCTGGCTGGCGATCGAGGACCGGTTCGATGCCGGCCTGACGCTCGGCCGCTACTCCCACGTGGCCGCCGAGGTCGCGCCGTACATCCGAGAGAACCCGCTGCGCGAGCGGCTGCGCAGCGCCCACATGTGGGCGCTGTTCCGGTCGGGTCGGCAGGCGGAGGCGTTGCAGTCCTACCGGGACGCGCGTCGGCAGCTCGTCGAGGACCTCGGTATCGAACCCTCCCCCGCGCTGCAGCAACTCTTCAAGAGCATCCTGGCCGGCGACACCACCGGCCGCGACGCTCCGGCGGACTCGACGCCGGCCGCGGCACGGCCCGTCGCCGCACGAGCGGGCGTCACCGGCGTGTCCCAACTCCCCCTCGACGTACGCGGCTTCGCCGGGCGGGCCGCGGAGCTGGCGCAGCTGACCGACGCGATCGGGGCGGCACCCGACCGAGCCGGCGTCTACGTGATCACGGGCGCGCCGGGCATCGGCAAGACCACGTTGGCGGTGCACCTCGCGCACACGATGGTGGGCGCGTTTCCCGACGGGCAGGTCTACGTCGACCTGCACGGCTCGGGCTCGACCAGGGCCGAGGTCTCCCCCGAGGACGCGCTCGGTCGGATGCTCGGCGCCTTCGGAGTGCAGCCGCGCCGACGGCCCACCGACCTCGACGCGCAGGCGGCCCTCTTCCGCGCCGTGCTCGCCGGTCGCAGAGTCGTGATCATCCTCGACAACGCCCGGAACAGCGCCCACGTACGCCCGCTCCTGCCCGGCGCGCCCGGCTGCGTCGTCCTGGTGACCAGCCGGAACAACCTCACCGGGCTGGTGGCGTCGTCGGGGGCCGAACATGTCGCGCTCGACGTGCTCGACCCGTTCGAGGCACGGCACCTGCTGGCCGGCCGGCTCGGTGACGACCGGGTGGCCACCGAACCGGAGGCCGTCGACGACCTCGTCGCCATGTCCGCGGGTCTGCCGCTCGCCTTGGCCGTGCTGGCGGCGCGGGCGGCTGCCGGTGGCCGCCGACACCCGCTCTCCGCCGTCGTCCGCGAACTTCGCGACGAGCATGTCCTCGACGCGCTCGCCACGGACGACGACCGCACCGACGTCCGGGCCGTCTTCTCCTGGTCGTACCAGCGCCTCAGCGCCGACGCCGCACGTCTGTTCCGGCTGCTCAGCCTGGCCCCCGAAGGCCTGCTGTCGACTCGCGCGGTGGCCAGCCTGGCGGGACGGCAGCCCGCCGCGACCCGATCGGCGCTCACCGAACTGACCGACGCTCACCTGGTCGTCGAACACCGCCCCGGCCTGTACGGGATGCACGACCTGTTACGACGGTTCGCCCGCGAACGTCTCCTCGCCGGCGAGGAGGAGAGCGTCCGGGAGTCGGCGGTGGTCCGGCTGCTCAACCACTACCTGCGCGCCGCGCACCTCGCCGATCGTTGGATCGACCCCAACCGGGACCAGGTCGACCTGCTGCCGCAGCTTCCGGAGGTGACCGTCGCGGATCCCGGCGATCCGGCCGCGGCGATGGCGTGGCTGGACCGGGAGTTGCCGGCGCTCATCGCGGCGATGGAGATCGCGGCCACGGCCGGTCTGCACAGCTACGTCTGGCAGCTGGCCTGGACGCTGGCCCCGTACCTCGACCGGCGCGGCCGCCGGCAGGCGTGGGTCTCGACCCAGCGCGCGGGCCTCGACGCGGCCGTCGCCGCCGACGACACGGCCGCGCAGGCCCTCTGTGAGCGCCTGCTCGGTGCGGCGCTCTGCCGCAGCGGAGACCTGCAGGAGGCGCTCGAACACCTCGGCACCGCCCTGCGCCTCTACGAAACCCTCGGCGACAAGCCTCGGCTGGCGACCACCCACATCAACATGACGGCGGTGCTCGAGCAGCAGGACCGGGTGAGCGAGGCGCTCGAGCACTCCACCGCCGCGCTCGCGCTGTTCCGTGCCGGGGCCTCCGCCACCCCTCACGCGGGCGAGGCGGAGGCTCTCAACGCGATGGGGTGGGAGCACTCGCTGCTCGGCGACCACCAGGCCGCCCTGACCTACTGCACGGAGGCGCTCGGCATCCTCGACGCCATCGGTGACCGGATCAAACAGGCGGCGACCTGGGACAGCGTCGGCTACGCCCACCACCACCTCGGCGAGTACCGGCAGGCGGTCGAGGCGTACCAGCACGCGCTGGACCTCTACCGCGAGTTCGGCGACCGCTACTTCTACGCCGTCGTGCTCACTCACCTGGCCGAGACCTACAGCGCCGTTCACCAGCCGCACGACACCCAGAAGGCGCTCCGAGAGGCGCTGTCGATCATGGAGGAGCTCGAACATCCCGGAGCGCCCGAGGTCCGGGAGCGACTCGGTGACCTCCAGGCCGACGAGCACGATGATCGGGCCAGCGGAAGCTGACGTACGCAGCGGTCGCGAAGCGTTCCACACCGTCGCCGGCGTCAGCATCTGCTGGCGCCGGCCCCCACCCGCCCGCGGCCAGGAGTTCTCAGACCGGCCCCACGTCGGGCGGAGCGAAGGACTGTTCGCCGAGGACGCGAAGGAAGTCGAAGCGGTCGGCAGTGGCCGTGCCGGGTTGCGGGCGGAAGATGACCAGCCGCTGGCCCACGGTGGTGCTCAGGACGACGTCGCACTGCACGTCGAGGCGTCCGGCTCGTGGGTGAATGAGGATCTTGCGGGTCGTCCGGAGCTCGGCGACCCGCATCTCGGACCAGTACCGCGCGAACTCGTCGCTGGCGCTGGTGAGATCGGCGATCAGCTGCTCGGCGGCCGGGTCGTTTCCGGGGCGGACCGCGGCGGCCCGCAGGTCGGCGACGTATCCCCGGCCGATCACCTCGTGCTCCTCCGGCGCGTTGAGTGCCCGTGACTGCGGGGTGGTGAACCAGCGCCAGGTCACGTTCGCGGAGCGGGCGTCACCCTCGGCCCAGGAGCCGAGAAGCGCACGGCTCAGGGTGTTCTGGGCGAGGATGGTGGTGCGGTCGTCCATGATGTGCGCAGGCACGGTGGTGAGTGCGTCGAGCAGGAACATCATCGCGGGATCCACGTAGCCACTGACGATGTCGGTCGTCGGCGGCGGGTGCCCGGCGAGGCGGTAGAGGTAGTCGCGCTCGTCCACGGAGAGCCGCAGCGCCCGGGCCAGGCTGCCGAGCAGCGCCTCCGACGGGTTGGCGCTGCGGGACTGCTCCAGCCGCTCGTAGTAGTCGACGGACAGGTTGGCCAGCAGCGCGACCTCCTCGCGGCGCAGGCCGGGGGTGCGGCGCCGCCCGCCTGCCGGAAGCCCGACGTCGGCGGGGCGTAGCGCCTCCCGGCGCGCCCGCAGGAAGTCTCCGAGTTCGGTAGGTGCCACGTACTGCCTCTCCGCTCGCGACGTCACCGACGTCACCCGGTGTTCGTCGATGACACCGGGTGACGTTGGATGACGCTTCCGTCAATCGGGATGTTATTCCTGAATCGCGGCCATCGCCGCCGCGGTGTACCGCGCGCCGACCGCGGCGCCGACCGGCGCGGCAGCGTCGAGGGCGGCCAACACACCGGCATCCAGGCTGAGCTGCGCCGCGGCCACGTTCTGCTCCAGGTAGCCGCGCCGCTTGGTGCCGGGGATGGCGGTGATGTCATCACCCTGCGCCAGCACCCAGGCCAGCGCGAGTTGGCCGGGGGTCACGCCGGTCTCTGCCGCGATCGCCGTGATGCGGTCCACCAGGAGCAGGTTCTGCCGCAGGTTCTCCTCGGCGAGCCGGGGCCAGGTGCGGCGGAAGTCGTCCTCCGGCAGGTCGTCGACGGTGCGTACGGCGCCGGTGAGGAAACCACGGCCCAGCGGCGCGTACGCCATGAACCCGATGCCCAGCTCGCGCACGGTGTCGAGAACACCGTTGGTTTCGACGTTACGGGTGAACAGCGAGTACTCGGTCTGCACCGCCGACAGCGGGGCCACGGCATGCGCGGCCCGGATACTGGCCGGCGACGCCTCACTGATCCCGAGATAGCGGATCTTGCCGGCGGCGACGAGCTCACCGAGCGCACCGAAGGTCTCCTCGGCCGGCACGTTCGGGTCGACCCGGTGCTGGAGGTACAGGTCGATGTAGTCGGTACCGAGCCGTCGCAGCGAACCGTCGAGTGACTTGCGCACGTGGTCGGGCCGCCCGTTCGGACCCCCGATGATCTTCCCGGTGCCGTCGAGCGTCACCCCGCCGAACTTCGTCGAGATGATCGCCTGGTCGCGGCGGCCTCGCAGGGCCCGGCCGAGCAGTTCCTCGCCGGTGTACGGGCCGTAGAAGTCGGACGTGTCGAACAGGGTCACGCCGAGTTCGAGGGCACGGTGCACCGTGGCGACCGACTCCGCGTCGTCCCGCGTGCCGTACATCGCGGTCATGCCCATGGTGCCGAGCCCCTCGACGGACGCCACAAGGCCGTGGCCACCAATCGCGTGCTTTCGCAGCGTCACTGTCGTCTCTCTTCCTGTCTCGCGAACCGGAGAAGGTCCGATCGCTGCGGACCAGCCTGCGCCTGATCGCGGCCGCCATCGGCGTCCTGCTTATCCCCGGTACGGCAGGGCGACGATCCCTCAGCGCTGTCTGTGCTTCCCAGCGCGCTCGTGGGTAGGGTGGGCCGATGCCAAGATCGAAGCCTCCGCTGTACGTGGTCGCGGATGTTCATGGTCACCGGTCCGAGTTGCGGACCGCGCTTCACGACGAGGGACTCGTCGACCGGTCGGGGCAGTGGTCCGGGGAAAACGCCCGGCTGTGGCTACTGGGCGACTACGTCGATCGTGGCCCGGACGGCATCGGCGTCATCGACGACATTCGACAACTTGCCGTCTCCGCCGCAGCCGCCGGCGGCGAGGTGCACGCGCTGCTCGGCAACCACGAAGTGCAACTGCTCGCCGCGCACCGGTTCGGCACCACGCCCATCGCCGGGTGGGACGAGCCCGGCGGCTTCCGAGGCGGTTGGGCGCGGTTCGGCGGGCGCGAGGACGACTTGCGCCGACTGGCTCCGCAGCACGTCGCCTGGATCATGAGCTTGCCCGCGGTCGCGGTCGTCGACGGGCACCTGCTCGTCCACTCCGACACCGCACGGTATCTGGAGTTCGGATCGAGCGTCGAAGCCGTCAACGCGGCCGTGGCCGCGGCCCTGGCCTCTTTGGAGAGCGCGAAGTGGCTGGAGTTCTGCGGCCGGATGAGCGACCGGGGCGCGTTTCGTGAGGCCGAGTCGGCGCGGCCGGACGATGCGGTGTCGACGATGCTGCGCGTGCTCGGTGGCGAGGTGCTCGTGCACGGGCACAGCACGCTCACCAAGTACTTCGGTGTAGCGCCGCAGGACGTCCGGGCGGCGCTGAGGTACGCCGACCGCCGGGTCGTCGCAATCGACGGCGGGGTGTACGAGGGCGGCCGAATCCTGCTCACCCGGCTCGTCTGACTCGTCGCGCTCCCCGCGCTGAAGGAGTCGGCCAGCCTCGGAGAGCGATCGTCCGATCAGTGAGTCCTGTGAAACTCGATCAGGTGGCAGTTGTCCGGGTCGCCTTCGAATCGGTACAGCCAGGGCTCCTCTCGGTCGCCGGAGATCCACACTTGGAGGTCGTCAAGCATCATGTCCTCGCTGCCCTCCGATTCGAGATCGAGAGTCCACGTGCCCTCTGCCGTACGGCCCCTATCCCCCAGCAGATTGTCAGCGCGGTACCCGTCCTCTCCTAGCTCGATTCGTCCACCTTCGGAGCCGCTGTAAACGCCGGCCAGGTCTGACACGGTGATGTCGTCGGGAGGTTCAGGTACACACCCCAAGAGCCGAGAACATCCTGCGACGGTCGTCGGCACGAGCAAGCTGAACGCCAGGGCGGCGGCAACTCGTCGGGCTCTTCGCATGAGAGGGCTCCGTCCTGCCCGGCGGGAGAGGGCAGGGCGCAGTGGACGGTAGCAGCGCTGCCTGCCCGGGGGCGTGCGGGGCCGCAGTCGGTCAGCGGTTCGCGGCCCAGCGAATTCAGACAACTTCGGGGTGCAGGAATGACCAGCCGCCGCGGGTGAGGCTGTTGTCAGACGGCTTGCGACCCGATCTACAGCCGCCAGCAGTGCTCGGGCCAGAAGAAGCTAGGCATCGGAGCCTGGTTCGATGTGGTCGAACTGGTGCGCCTGCTGGGTTATCGCGATCAGGAAGGCGGTCAGCGCGGGAGCGGGCGGGGCGTCTCGGGTGACGGCGACCAGGCGGCGTTTGAGCGTGGTCTCGGCGACGTCACGGATGGCGAGCGCGGGGTCTTCCCTCGGCAGGGTCAGCGCCGGCAGCAGGGCGACGGCTGCGGCGGCGCGGACGAGTTCGAGCTGGACGTCGGCGTCGCTGGAGCGGTGTCGCAGGTCGGGTTCGTAGCCGCCGAGGGCGCGGCAGGTGCCGATGACCATGGCGTGGTGGCCGGTGCCCTCGGCGGAGGCGGTCCAGATGTCGGAGCGCAGCTGCGTGAGCGCGACGGGTCCGCCCGGCGCGGCGAGTGGATGCCCGGCGGGTAGGACGACCTTGAGCGGTTCTTCGAGCAGGAGGGTGAAGCGGAGCCCGGCCGGGCGAGGACGCGGGTGGCCGTCGTACTCGTCGCCGATCACCAGGTCGACCGCGCCCAGCCGTAATCCGGGCAGCGCCTGTTCGAGTTCGAGTTCGAAGACCTCCAGCCGGACCGCTGGATGGTCGACCATCAGGTGGGCCACGGCCGGTACGAGCAGGCGTCGCGCCGCCGACTGCAGGCCGCCGGCGCGGACGGTGCCGCGGACGTCTCCGCCGAGCGCGGCGAGGTCCGCTTCGGCCGCCTCGGCGGCTGACAGCAGGACGCGCGCGTGGTGGGCCAGCAGGTGTCCGGCGTCGTTGAGCCGTACGCCTCGGCCGGCCTTCTCGAAGAGCCGGGTGCCGGCGTCCCGTTCCAGCAGGGCCATCTGCTGGGAGACCGTCGACGGGCTGTAGCCGAGGGCTGCGGCGACGGCGCCGAGGGTGCCTCGCTCCTCGAACTCACGGAGGAAGCGCAACCGCCGAAGATCCCACGCGACCATGCGGAAATCCTAATGAGTCTCCTTCGGTAATCGTCGCTGGACCTGACGGATCGGGGTGCTCGATGATCGACGCATGGGTGCGGTGTGGTGTCTCGTCTCCGCGGCGTGCTTCGGCGCCATGGCGATCTTCGGCAAGCTCGCCTACGACGCCGGGGTCACACCGCAGGCGCTGCTGCTGGTGCGCTTCACCCTGGCGGCCGTACTGCTGGGGCTGGTTCTGGTCCTGCGGCCGGGCCTGCGCCGGATGGCGCCGGAGCCGCACCGAGCGGCCCCGGCGGGCCGGGTGAAGGCCGGGCGCGGCCGGGTGCTGGCGACCGCCATCGCGCTGGGCGCGGTCGGGTACGCGGCGCAGGCGAGCCTGTTCTTCTCGGCCCTGCAGGTTATGGACGCATCGCTGCTCTCCCTGATCTTCTACAGCTACCCGGTCCTGGTGACCGTGGTGGCGGTGCTGCTCGGCCGGGACCAGCTCACCCACGGGCGCTCCGCCGCGCTGGTGGCCGCGTCGGGCGGGATGCTGCTGGTCCTGCTCGGCGCCGGCGACGTGAGCTTCCACCTGCTCGGGGCGCTGATGGCGTTCGGGACCGCGATCACCTACACGGTCTACATCCTGGTGGCGGACACCGTCGTGCACCGGCTGCCGCCGGTGGTGCTCTCCACGCTGGTGATGACCGGGGCCGCCGGCACCCTCGGCGTGCGTGCCTTGCTCACGGGCGGCGTCGACCTCGACTTCGGGATGTCGGGATGGTTCTGGCTGGCCTGCATCGCCGTGGTCTCCACAGTCGTGGCGATGCTGACCTTCTTCGCCGGTCTACAGCGGATCGGCCCGTCGAACGCCGCCATCCTCTCCACCTTCGAGCCGGTGGTCACTACCGCGCTGGCCGCGCTGACCCTCGGCGAATCGCTGACCCTGATGCAGCTCGTCGGCGGTGTCCTGGTGCTCTCCTCCGTCGTCGTACTGCAGATCCGACCGACCCGAACGCAGCACCCGACGCGTCCGGTCTCCGACCGCCCCGACCGGGCGGCCGCTGAGACGCCGTGCCCGGTCCGTGACGGCGCCGCCGAACCGACGAGGGTCGCGCCGTAACCGCGGGTGCACGAGGAAACCGCCGTAGTTACCAAAGGGAGATCGAAGTCGGGTGGCCCGTGCCCTGGTGGCGTTCTTGGATGGGGAAATCAAGTCCATCGATCGAGTTGATGAACTCGCAGACTCGGATCCCCGCGCAGAAGGGAATCACTCGTGATCGAAGCCCATCCGTCCCGATGGAGGCACCGGCTGCTCGCCGCCGGCGCAGCGCTCACGCTCAGCCTCGGCGCCGCCGTCGCACCCGCGACCGGCGCAGTGGCGAACCCGAAGTCCACACTGCCCAGCGGCAACACCGACTATCGGACGCTCGCTGACTACGAGAACGACATGGCCGAATTGGCGGCCCAGCACCCGACGCTGGTCAAGCCGATCACGCTGCCCTACAAGACGACGTCCGGTCGCACCGTACGCGGCATCGAGATCAGCAGGAACGTTCAGGCGAACGACGGCAAGCCGGTCTTCGTCGACGTGGGCATGCACCACGGCAACGAGTGGCCGAGCGGGGAAATGACCATGGAGTTCGCCATCGACCTGGTGAAGAACTCGCGCAACCCGTACGTCTCGAAGCTGCTCGACCGGGCCCGCGTCGTCATCGTGCCGGTGGTGAACGTGGACGGGTTCGCCCGCAACCGCCGGCAGACCGACACCAACACGGACATGAACCGCAACTACGGCCTGGGCTGGTCCCCGCTGTCGTCGGCCGGGGCCGCCCCGTGGTCGGAGCCGGAGAGCCGGAACATCGCGTGGCTGCTCTCCACCCGCCAGGCGACGGTCTTCAACACCCAGCACACCTGCATCCAGGTGGTGCTCTACCCGCCGCTGCAGCTCGCCGCCGGTCCGGCGCAGGACGTCAAGCGTCTGCACCGGCTGGCCTCCGCGGTCGCCGCGGAGTACGGCCCCACGTACCGGGCGCTGCCCTCCGCCGAGGACTACGAGACGACCGGCGAGGCCATCGACTGGGCGTACTACGCGACCCGCGGCCTCTCCATCACCAGCGAGACCTGCCCGGACCCGGGCGTGGCCCGGACCTTCCAGACGCAGGTCCTCGACACGTACGCCGCGCACCGCTCGGCGATGTTCGAAGCGCTGGAAACCGCCGCCGACCCCCGGGAGCACGCGGTCATCGAGGGTAAGGCGCCGAAGGACGCGGTGCTGCGGCTCACCAAGTCCTTCGACATGTACACCAGCCCGTACGCGCAGCCCGACGGGAGCGTCCGGCCGACGTCGTTCACCACGACACTCAGTTCGGACCTGGACATCGAGCGGTCGAACGGCAAGTTCGAGTGGGCGGTCAACCCGTCGTACCGGCCCATTCCCGCCTACCAGGCCGACGGCGTACGCGGAAACCAGACCGGCTTCTACACCGAGCCGTGGATCCTCACCTGCGAGCGCCCGGACGGCACGGTGCTGCAGACCACCCGGGTCAACGTGGACCTGGGCAAGCGTGTCGAGGTCGATCTGAAGCAGTGCAAGCGCGACTTCCACCGCAAGGACGTCCGTTGAGCCCGAACCACTGAGCCGTTGACGGCACGCGGGGCGGCAGGTGAGCACCTGCCGCCCCGCACTCTCTGACGACCGAAGGCATCAGGGCCGCGACCGTACGCCGCTCATCGGCCTCCCGCTGCACGGTCCGCGAGCGCCCGCCAGTCAGCGACGTTGCTGACACGGTACGCAGTGTCGGGCGGAGGGCAGGATCTCCAGGCGGGCCGTCGGGATGGCGCCGCCGCAGCCCTCACAGAGGCCGTAACTGCCCTCGGACATTCGCTTCAGCGCCTCGCTGATGTCGGCTATGCCTTGCTGCGCGACCTCGACCAACCGGCGCAGGGTGTCCGGGTCGTGGCCACCGTGATCGCGCTGCCGTGAGTAGACCGTCAGCTCTGCGAGCTGGTCGGTGTGCTCATCGAGCTGGCGTGCCAGCAGCTCACGCAGGAGATCGGGACGGTCGTTCAGGGTCTGCGTCATTGTCGGTAGCTCCTTTCCGGGAACATGTCGGGTTCAGTTGCCGACGGGGTGGCGGGTCGCCGCGGCGGCGGCGAGGCTGGCGCCCGTCAGTGCGGCGGTGCGCGGTGACGCGGCACGGTGCACCGCTGTGCCCAGGGTGGCGACCAGCCGGGCGGTCAGGTCGGGTCGGGTGGCTCCGTCCCCGACGACGATCACGCCACGGGCCAGGGACGCGGAGATCAGCGGGCGCACTGCTGGTGCCTGCCTCAGCTCACGTATCAGCCCGGCAGTGGTGTCGGCGAGCATGGCGACGGTCGCCGCATGGTTCAGGTCGCGGGTACCGATGTCGGCGCGCCGGGCTGCCACCACCCGCCCCTCATCCAGCACGGCCACCTCGGTGAGTTGGGCGCCGATGTCGACAAGCAGCAGGGTGCCGGCGACGGCACCGGCCCCGATGGCTCCCGCGCGAACGCTGTCGACGAAGAGCAGCCGGGAGGGCGCGAAGACGGCAGTGAGCACTCGACGGGTGGCTTCCTGGTCGGCCGTGGTGGCGAGGACAGGACGGCAGGCCACGATGAGCGCTCCCACCGGCACCGGGGTGCGGTGGTCGCGCAGCAGGCGCCGTAGCTCGGCGGCGCAGGCGGGGCCGTCGACGATCCGTCCTCGCCGCACGACAGGTGTCCGAAGGCCCTGGCCGGCCGGGACGCTCAGCACCCCGCCGGGCCCCAGCCAGATGCGCAGGTGGGCGCTGCCGAGGTCCACGGCGATCGGCTCCGGGTCGACGGTCGCCGCGGGGCGGGAAGTATGGGAGCGGCCGACCATCAAGCCGCTGCGCTGCCCGGAGCGGGTGGAGGTGATGTTGTCGGACATACCGGCCTCTCTGACGGTGGGGTACGGCTTCGCAGCCGTCCGACGGGACGGCACGGCGTGGAAACGATGCTCGGATGGCCCGGGTGCGGGTGGGCCTCAGGTCGCGGCGCTCAGCGGCGTCGCCGGGTCCGGGAGCGTCAGCCGCTGCTCGCGGTGGGACGGACGCGGCCGATCCGGGCAGTTGGGCCGACGAAGACCGGCCCTGGACGCCGGGCCGACCCGGGGCGGGACGGCAGTGGACGACCGGCCGGTACGGGTGGGTACGCCACCAGCATGCGGATCATCATCACCGCCTCCTCGCTACTCGGGTATCGCGTCGGACCTCCAGCGTCGCCCGAAAAGCAAGGGCTGACATTGCCCGGCACCGGCCAATATCGGCAGGCTCGATTGCCGATCGCCGGAAGAACATGGTCTTGACCGCGTGGCTGTGATCCCCGGGGGCGGCGGCCCGAACTGCGGCGACGGCCGCTTACGGAAGTTCCTGCAACCGGGGCCCGGACGATCTCCGACGGGCGGCTATGGTGTCCCGCATGCGCAACCAGCAGCACTCCATCGGCGTCGAGCGGCCGCTCGTGCTGTCGATGCTGGCCGTGCTTGCGGTTGTCGTCACCGCCGTTCGTACGGGTCGCGGGCTGGGCATGTGCATCGTGTTCCGGCTCAATCGCGCCGTGGCGGCTTGCGTTCCCGCCTGGTCGGCCGACCGAGCTCCGCCGGACGTCGCGGTTCTCGCCCGCCCGTCCACTGCGCTGCCCTGACGTCGACCCGCTCCCGGCCGGCCATGGGCAGCCATCCCTAACGGAGCTTTCCCCATGGACATCGAACGCACCACACTGCCCGGTATCGGAGTGCGGCAGACCTTCACCACGGATCAGGGTCGACGGATCGGCATCGTCGAGTACCAGGTGGGCGGCCACCGGGATGTCGTTCACGACGACCCGGACGACCCCGACCGGATGATCACCCTTTCTCTCACCCGGACCGAGGCGACGGCGTTGGCCACCCTGCTCGGCTTCCCGGAACTGGTCACCTTCAACGGCTGACCTGTCACGTCGGCAGCGGCCGGCGCGGCCAGTCCAGCGCCCGGGCGCCGAGCACTGCGGCGTGCAGCGTGAACCGGTCCCGCGGATCGGCGGGGTCGTAGCCGCTCAGCGTCCGGATCCGGTCCAGTCGGTAGGTGACGGTGCGGACCGACACGTGCAGGCGGCGGGCCGCCTCCGTGGCGACCTCGCCGCACGCGAAGTACTCGTTCAGGGTGTCCAGCAGCGATTCGGCACCACCCCTGGCCCGGGTCAGCGGCGTCAACACCGCCTGCACCAGGTCCACCATGGCAGGCTGGTCCCGCAGCAGGACGCGGTAGATGAGCAGCTCGTGGGCGTCGATCACGGCGGTGTCGGTGCGCAGCCGCCGCGCCGTGGTCAGCGCCTCACGGGCCTCCTCGTAGGAGCGAGCGATCCCGTACAGGCCGGGGTGCGGGCGGCCGACCGCCACCTGCCACGGCCGGCCCCGCGCCAGGCGGTCCAGCTCGGCATGCATCATCCGGCCCAGGTCCCCCGCCGATCCGCCGTCGCCCGCGCCTCGATCGGCCGTCACCGTATCCGCCGGCGCGATCACCACGAGCAGGCCCTCCTTCGTGGCCACCAGTACGTCCCGGTCACCCAACCGGTCGAAGATGACCCGCTCCAGGGCGCTGATCGCCGTGTCGGTGTCAGGCAGCCGCCGGCTCGGCGAGGCGAGCACCACCTGGTGCACCCGCGCCAGGTCCAGCCCGAACGGCTCGGCCCGCTCGACCAGCCCGCCGAGGTCCGAGTCGCCGCGCAGCAGGTCGTCGATGAGTTCCCGGCGCAGCGTCTCTTCCCTGCGGACCAGGTCCCGACGGGCCGCCGCGTACCCCTCGGCGAGCGTGGCGACGGCGGTGTCGACGACGTGGAGCACGGCGTCCGCCGCCGCGCGTACCGTCTCGCTGTCGGCGGAGCGGGCGAGGTGCGGCAGCTGCCGCCAGAGTCGCCGCGCAGCGGAGAGGTAGAGGCGGACGACCCTCCCCGCTGAGACGCCCTGCTCGGCGGCGCGCCGCCCGAGTGCGCCCACCGCGTCGAGTTCGCCGCGGCGCGGCCGACGGCCGGTCACCGCCGCGTCCGTCAGCAGCCGCAGATAGTCGCCGAGCAACTCCACCGGCACCCCGCCGGCGTCGGCGCTGGCCTCGCGCGCGACGAGGGTCAGCCATCCGTCGTCGGAGCCTGCCGCGTCGGGAGCCGCTCTACGGACGCTCTCGGTCATCGCGGTCCCTCTGTGCGGGGCCGGCACCGCGCCGACCCGATTCGTCCAGCGTATGGCGGTAGGCATGGCCACGACCCGGGTGGGCGAGGGTGGGTCGTTCGTGTGATCACCTGGCAGTGTCGTCGGCAGTGAATTCCGCACACCGCGCCGTCGGCTCCGCGAAATGGCTGACCCATCCGCAGGCGCCTGGCAGGCCGTGGGACGTTGGCCGCGACGAGACGCTCCTCGCCCGTGCCTCGAGAGGCTGTTTCGAAGGGGCCCGAGCGAGGCGAGGTCCAGCTCTCGTCTGGACCACGCCGCAGCCCGGATCTCCTTCTGAAAGGGGCCTTAGTCGCGGCGTTCCCGCTCGGCGGCGTAGGCGGCGTTCAGGCGTTCGAGGGGGCTCGGGCCGTCGTGGGGCTTCGGCGGGGCGTCGAGGTGGCGCACCCGCAGCTCGTCCATGAGCTCCTCGACGAACGCCGGGCCCGCGTCGCGCATGATTCGCTGCCGGATCTGGAGCTCCTCGGTGCCGGGGCGCCAGTCGAGGCCCCAGTTGCCGAGCGCGTAGAGGACCGGCAGGGTCCGAATGCCGGCTTCGGTGAGGCTGTAGCGGGCCCGCTGCCCACGTGCCGCGGTACCGCGGGTGAGGATTCCTGCCTCGACGAGTCGCACGAGGCGGTCGGCGAGGATGTTCGAGGCGATGCCCTCGATCGACCCGGTGAGCAGCGCCCGGAAGTGGCGGCGGTCGCCGAAGATGACGTCGCGGAGCACGAGCAGCGCCCATCGGTCTCCGAGCACCTCGATGGCCGCGTTGATCGGACACCCGGACCGTGGTTCCACGACTCCTCCTTGACAGGCACGTGGCCCCCAATATAGTGGTTGCAGATTGCAACCACTTGAGAGGTGGGGATGATGGGCCGTTTCCTGTACTGGATGAACGTCTCCCTCGACCTGCGGATCGAGCAGGTTCCCGGTGACGACGGCGCCGGCGAGTGGCTGCGCATCGACGAGGAGCTGCACCGGGAGTTCAACGCGCGAGCGCGGGCGCTCGCCGGCATGGTCCAGGGCCGGGTCATCTACGAGACGATGGAGGAGTACTGGCCGTCGGCGCGCGAGGACGCGTCGCTGCCGGACTTCATGCGTGAGTACGGCGAGATCTGGACCTCCGCGCCCAAGGTGCTCGTCTCCCGCACCCGACACACCGCCGATCACGGCACCCGGATCATCGGCGGGGACGACGCGATCGAGCAACTGGCCGCCCTCCGGGCCGAGACCGCCGGCACCCTCGGCGTCGGCGGCGCGACGCTCGCCACGCAGCTGCTCCGGGCGGGGCTCCTCGATGAACTGCTGCTCTTCACCCACCCGGCGATCCTCGGCTTCGGCAGGCCGCTCTTCGACGACTGGGACCTGCCGATCGAGCTCGACCTGATCGAGCAGCGCTCGTTCAAGCAGGGTGTCGCGATGCACCACTACGCCATCCGGGAGACGAACCCGTGCTGAGGCAGATAGCTGACGGCGTGCTGGTTCACGAGAGCGAGTTCCTCCGGAGCAACACCACAGTCGTGCAAGGCCACGCCGGGGTGTTGCTCATCGATCCCGGCTTGCAGGACCACGAACTGGCCTGCCTCGCTAACGACCTGTCCGGGTCGGGCCGGACCGTCCTGGTGGGCTTCTCGACGCATCCGGATTGGGATCATCTGCTCTGGCACGCACAGCTCGGTGAAGCGCCCCGCTACGGCACGGCCGGCTGCGCGGCCGCCGCCCGGGAACAGCTGTCCGACCCGGACACCAAGACCCAGATCACCGAGCACCTGGCCGAGACGGAGATCGCCGGGCAGGTCTCGCTGGACCTGTACGGCTGCGTCACCGCCCTGCCCGCCGGGACGACGCGGATCCCCTGGGACGGCCCCGAGGTCCGGATCATCGAGCATCAGGCGCATGCGCCGGGCCACGCGGCGCTCGTCGTCGAGGAGCGCCGGGTTCTCGTCGCCGGCG
This sequence comes from Micromonospora musae, assembly GCF_003626635.1. GTDB lineage: Bacteria > Actinomycetota > Actinomycetes > Mycobacteriales > Micromonosporaceae > Micromonospora > Micromonospora musae. The sequence goes on from NZ_RAZT01000006.1 coordinate 133,144, forward strand.
ACATGCTCTCCGACGTCCTGGTTCCGATGCTCGACCTGGACGCCGCCACCGACCCGGTCGAGGAGTACCTCGCGGCGTTGCGGTTGCTGGAGGGCGTGGCCGCCGACGTCGACGTCGTCGTCCCGGGCCACGGTTCGGTCGGCGGGGCCGGTCAGGTGCGGGAGCGGATCGAGCGGGACCGGGCATACGTGCTCGCTCTGCGTGAGGGCCGCGAGCCCGTCGACCCCCGGATCGGCCCCTCGGCCAGGCCCGGCTGGGAGTGGGTGAGCGATCTGCACCACGGGCAGGCCCAGGCCCTCGCCGCTCGCGTCCGGGACGCGGCGGCGCGCTGACGTCCTCGGCGTCCCGCAGCGCGACGAGGCGCGGTTCGCGTCGCCGACCTCGACGGCGCGGACCGGGAGCGTCCGAGTCACTGCGACGGCCCGCGCCGGGCGGGCGCGGCGCACTCCCCCAGCTCGTCGGCGGCGCTCCCGGCAGCAGGATCGCCCGGCAGTACGGGAGGGATCGGCTGGCGGGGCTCAGGCGTGGACGTCGACCGCTGCCGGCCGGTCGCCCTGCGGCCGCGGCTGAGCCGCCCCGGGGCGCAGGATGCGGGCGCTGAGCGCGGCGGCCACGCAGAAGGCCACGGGCAGGAAGAACGTGTGGTTCAGCGGCATGAGATGGGTGAGGGGCCCGATGATGGCGGGCCCGGCGAGCACACCGAGGTAGCCGAGGCCGGCGACGCGGGAGACGTTGGCCCCGGCGGCGGCGGGATCGGCGTGGCCGGCCGCGCTGAAGAGCTGCGGGACGGTGCCGGACAGCCCGACGCCGAACAGCGCCCATCCGGTGATGGCGAGCGGGATCGACGGTGCGAGCGCGACCAGCGTGAGCGCGATCGCGGCGAGGGCCGATCCGTGGCGGACGATGGCGACCGGACCGAAGCGTGCGGCGACCCGGTCGGCGAGGAGGCGCCCGACCGTCATGGCGGTGGCGAAGGCGCCGTAGGCGAGGGCGGCGGTGGCGGCGGGCGCGTCGAGCACGTCGCGCAGGGCGAGAGCGCTCCAGTCGTTGGCGACGCCTTCGGTGAGCATCAGCATCAGGGCGAGTCCGGCGAGCGCCCAGATGCGCAGCGGCGTGGTCCGCCAGGTGGTGGCCTTGGTGGCGGAGCGCTCCGCGGAGCCGGCGGTCTCCGACCTGGGCAGCAGCGCGGGCGCGGCGGCTGCGCCGACGGCGACGGCGAGGATGCCGACGGTGGTCAGGGTGGCCGTGGTACTCCAGCCCCAGCCGAGGGCCTGGGCGCCGACCAGCGCGGCTAGGACCCCGCCGACGGAGAAGACGGCGTGGAACGCGGACATGATCGGACGCCGGTACCCGGCTTCGACCTGAACGGCGTGGGCGTTCATGCTCACGTCCAGGCTGCCGTTGCCGAGACCGAAGACCAGCAGGGCCACCCCCAATGTCCAGGCGTTCCCGGCGAGCCCGGGCAGGGCGAGTGACGCGCCGCAGAGTGCCGCGCTCAGCGGTACGACGCGGCGGGCGCCGAACCGGTCGGTGAGCGGGCCGACCAGTTGCATCCCGACGAAGGCGCCTGCGCCGAGGAGCAGCAGGAGCCAGCCGAGCGTGGCGTGGCTGATGCCGACCTGGTGCTCGATCGCGGGGATGTGGACCACCCAGAGGCCCAGGACGAAGCCGTTGAGGGCGAAGTACGCGAAAGTGGCCCGCCGCGCGGACCGCAAGGGCTTCGTCATGGCTCCGAACATATCAAACAGATTTCGTGTTCGATAACTTGCACTTCGAACAGCTCTGGCGTTCAATGAAGGGTATGGCGAGCGCGGACCGACACCGACAGATCACCGACGCCGTGCGGCAGACCGGTCAGCTCAGCGTTTCGGAGCTGGCCGAGCTGACCGGCAGCTCGGAGATGACGATCCGCCGGGACCTGGAGATCCTCGCCGAACAGGGCCTCCTGGAGCGCTACCGCGGCGGGGCGAGAAGCCTGCTGCTGCGCGGAGAGGAACCCCCGTTCGCGCTCCGCGAGCACGACGAGCTGGAGATCAAGCGGCGTATCGCCGCGGCGACGGCCGACCTGATCGCCGACGGTGAGGCGGTCGTCGTCGACAGCGGCACCACCTGCCTCGAAGTGGCCCGCGCCCTGAGCCACCGCCGCCTGACCGTCATGCCGCTGTCGCTGCACGCGGCCAACGCGCTGGTCGGCGCACCCCAGCTGAAGCTGCTGCTACCCGGCGGCGAGCCCCGCCCCGGCGAGCTGGCGCTCACCGGTCCCCTCACCGAGGCGTCGCTGGCCGCGCTGCGCTTCGACACCGCGATCATCGGCTGCTGCGGCCTGAACGCCGCCGACGGCCTGACCGCGTACGACCTGGCCGACGCGGCGATCAAGCGTGCCGCGATGGCCTCGGCACGCCGCGTCATCGCGGTCACCGACGCGGCCAAGTTCTCCCGTACCGCGCTCGCCTTCGTCGCGCCGGCGTCCGCGCTGCACAGCGTCGTGACCGGGAGCGACGCCCCCGACGACCAGACCGAGGCGCTGAGCGCCGCCGGCGTCGTGGTGCGCAGGGTGTGACCGGATGCCGCAGACCCTGCTCTTCGACCTGTTCGGCGTCATCGCCCGCCAACAGTCTCCCGCCGGTCAGGAGCTGCTGGTGGCGACGGCGGGCGCCTCGGCCCCCGAGTTCTGGGAGGCGTACTGGGCGCTGCGGGCGCCCTACGACCGTGGCGAGGTGACCGGGCCCGAGTACTGGCGGCAGGTGGCGTCCGCCCTCGGCGCGACCTTCGACGACCAGCAGGTCGGCCGCCTTCTCGCCGCGGACCTCGCCAGTTGGAGCGCTGTCGACGACGACATGGTGGCCCTGGTCGAACAGGCGGCGGCCGCGGGGCGGCAGCTCGCGTTGGTGTCGAACATCCCGGAAGAGCTGGCAGTGCACTACGAGCAGCACCACCAGTGGTTGCGGCACTTCGACCTGGTCGCCTTCTCCTGCCGCATCGGGCACGCGAAACCCGAACCGGAGGCGTACCGGTGGTGCTGCCGCGCCCTCGACCTCGCGCCCGGACGCATCCTGTTCATCGACGACCGCCTCGAGAACATCCGCGCCGCCGAGGCGTTCGGCATGCGCACGCACCTGTTCATCGGTTCCGCGCAGGCCCGTCAGGCCATCGCCGAAGTGGAGGCCGCGCGGCAGCACTGACAGTGGACCCACGCGGCCCCGCGGGCACCGGCGCCGACGCCGGACAAGGCCAGGAGCCCTGGCTCGCCTGCTCCCCCACCCCATCACCGAAGGGGGAAAGTCCCACGCATTAGCATTGCCGCGGTCCGGGACGGCGATGCTGAAACGAGGCGAAATGCATTGGCTGCGGCGATTGCTGGGCGGCAGGCGAGTCCAACTCGACCCGGGGCGACAGGCCGCGCTGCACCACGACGTCCAGCACCGGTACGGCGCCGGCGCGCAGGTGCGCTTTCCCGAGCAGGTCGAGGCCGTGACCGCGATGCTCGACGGTGACGACGGCCTGGTGGTGGCGGCCCGGATCGTGAGCCAGGTCGCCGACGAAGCCCACGCGGACCTACAGGCTCAGGCCCACGAGATACACCGACGGACCGGTCGTCGGCTCCTGGTGCACCGCCGGAACTACCGGCCCCTGTGGAAGGAGGCGGGCCACGCGCTGCGGTGGCCGCTGTTCGCGTTGCCGTCCGGCTTCCACCCGTACGCGCAGCTGACCGCCGCCGTCACGGTCGTCGGCGGCCGGGCGTCCCGCCTCGACCGCGTGACCGACCCGAATCCACTCGCGACCAGCGTCTTCGAGGTGCTCGACCTCACCACCGCCGGCTGGGAGTACGGCCGGGTGCGGGTCGACACCGACGCGGCAGCCCTGGCCGATCGACTGATCACGAGCGCCGCTCAGATTCTCGCGGCCATGGACGAGCCACCCCGGCTGCCGCCGCCGGTCCGGGAGCTGATGCGCCGTAACAACACCGTCCACGTACACGACCCGAACGGCAGGGGTGTGGTCGGTGGGATCAATCCGGGCGCGCGGATGCGCGAGAGCCTGCTGGCCTGAAGCCGACGCTGCGGGGCGTCGAACGAGTAACGGGTTCGTCGCCCGGTCGCCACCACGCCGGCGCGCGACTTACAGTCCCTTCGACGGTTCGTGGGCCGAGACGCGGAGAGGCCACGCCGATGTTGCGGATGGTCTGGTCCCAGCTACGGCACACGCGCGGCCGAAGCCTGGCGGTGTTCACCGCCGTACTGGTCGCGACCACCGGGTTCACCGTGCTCACCGGAGCCGCCAGCACCTCACGGCTGGTCGCCCGAGGCTCCGTCGACACGCAGTTCCGAGCGTCGTACGACATCCTGGTCCACCCCTCGGCGCCGGCCGGCGGCCTGCTCGACCAGGGCCTGCCCACCGCGGCCTACGGCGGCATCAGCCTCGACCAGTGGCGGCGGATCGAGGGTGTTCAAGGCGTCGAGGTCGCCGCCCCGCTCGCGGTCCTCGGCATCGCCGATCTCCGGCCCGACCTGACCATCGACGTGACCGACCGGGTCGACAGGTCGGCCGAGCGGCAGGTCATCGAGGTCGCCCCGCAGGTGAGCGGAGACCGCGCGCTGAGCACGCTGACCGCCGCACCGACCTACGTGTACGTCTCCCGCCGGCCGCTGATCCCGCTGTCACGGATCAGCGGCGACCGGCGACTCTTCGTCTACGCCGACGGCACCCGGGTCGACCAGACCAGCTCCGCCGCCGAGTGCCCCGGCACCGGCGGGGGCGGCGCGCTGGAGGTGCAGGCCGACGGTCGGCGCCTGCAGGTGTGCGCCACCGCCGCGGGCAGCTTCGAACCGACCGCCCGACGGACCCAGGTCAGCGAGGTGCAGGCCTACCAACTGCTCGGAGACGGCACCTTCCGGTTGGCCTCCGTGATCACGCTCGGCCGCCCGGCGTCCGCGATACCCGCCACCGCCCGGCTGGAGATCCAGCTCCCGGCGGTGATGCCGGCGCTGGTGGCCGGGGTCGACCCGACGGCCGAGACGCGCCTGGTCGGCCTGGATCGGGCGGTGCGCCAGGGCCGCTACCTGACCGGCTCCGACACCGTCGGCCCGGCCGCCCACGACACCTCGTCCTCCCCGTTCAACCCGACGGGGCCGGCTGGGCTGACGCTGCCGGTGCTCGCCGCCGCCGACCTCGCCGTGGACGAACAGATCGACGTCGCCGTGTCCCGGCTGACCGGCCGGACCGCCGACCGGGTGCCCGGCGCCACGACGGAGGCGCTGTGGCCGCTGCTCCGCGACTCGGCGAAGGCGCCGCCGCGGACCATCGAGCACGACCTGGCACAGCTCTACCGCGCCCGGCTCGACGCCGCCCTGACCGGACGTACCCCGCTCTCCGGCGTCCGGGCGCTGCTGCGGCCCCGACCTCAGCCGTACGCACCGCAGGCCGACGGGACCGCTCGGGTGCTCCCCCGCAGCGGCGAGCCCGGCTCGACCGACCCGGCGATCGACGACGTCTGGCGGGACTCCTGGCTCAGTGCCGGCGGCGTCGGAACGGGAGACCCGATGAGCCTGGAGGGGCAGGCGCAGGAGTGGTCGGTCACCGCGGTGGGCAGCTTCGCGCCGGAGGCGCTCGACTCCGTCGGCGGCGCCGCACAACAGGCACTCGACCTCTACCGCCGGGTCCCGCCGGTGGGCGCCGACGCGCGTACCCGGGACCTGCTCGGCGACCGGCCCCTGCTGCCCGGCGACGACCCACTGGGCTACCCACACCGGCCGCCCCACCTGCTGACCACCCTGACCGCCGCCCACGACCTCCACGCGAGCCTCGGGTCGGCGTCGGCCGCCCCGCCGCTGAGCTCGGTGCGGGTCCGCGTCGCCGGCATCGACCGGTTCGACGAGGTGGCCCGGGAGCGGGTCCGGTTGGTGGCCGACGAGATCGTCCGGCGGACCGGCCTGACCGTCGAGATCGTGCTGGGCGGCTCGACCGTACGCGGCCCGGTGCTGCTGCCCGCCGGCCCGCTCGGCCGCCCCGACCTGACCCTGCTGGAGGCCCGCACCCGCACCGGCGTGGCGGCCGAGATCGTCACCGCCGTCGACCGCAAGAACCTCCTGCTGCTCGGGTTGCTGCTGGTGGTGTGCACCCTGCTGGTCGGCAATGCGGTCTCCACCGCGGTCCGCACCCGCCGACGCGAGCTGGCCATCCTGGCCTGCCTCGGCTGGCCCGGCCGGCGGCTGAGCCTGCTGGTCCTCGCCGAGACCACTGCGCTCGGGCTGGCCGCCGGGCTGCTCGGCGCCGCCCTGGCACAGCCGCTCGGTCGGCTCGCCGAGGTACGGGTCTCCAGCACGGTGGCCCTGCTCTGCGTGCCGCTCGCGGTGCTGCTGACCGCGGTGGCCGGTGCCTGGCCCGCGCTGCAGGCCGCCCGCACCCGGTCGGCGGCGGCGCTCCAGGCGAGCGCCGTACGGGCCCGGCGGTCCACCGCGCTGCGGACCGTCGCCGCGCTCGCGGCGGCCAACCTGGTACGGACGCCGGCGCGCACCCTCGTCGGAGCGGTGAGCCTGGCCGCGGGCGTCGGCGCCGCCACGCTGATCGCCGCCGCGCTCTGGGCGTTCAACGACGGCATGGTCGGCTCGCTGCTCGGTCAGGCGGTCTCCGTGCAGGTACGCGGGGTGGACCTGCTGGCGGTCAGCGGAGTGCTGCTCTTCGGGGTGCTCGGCGTGGCCGACGTGCTCTACCTCAACGTGCGGGAACGGGCCGCCGAGTTCGCCACGCTCCGGGCCATCGGGTGGCCGGACGCCACGCTCAACCGGCTGCTGGTCTACGAGGCACTCGGCGTCGGGGCGCTCGGCTGCGCCATCGGGGTCGGCGGCGGCCTCGGCTCGGTCGTCCTGCTGGTCGGCCGGCTGGACGGCCGGTTGGCGGCGCTGGCGGTGGCGGCGACCGCGGCGGCGCTGCTGCTGACCGTGCTCGCCGCGCTGGTCCCGGCGATCCTCATCCGGCGGCTACCGACCGCCGTCCTGCTCGGCGAGCAGTGAGCAGCCCGGGGCGGGGCACAGGAACACTTCAGCCTCCACCTGATGGAGCATCCCCGAAACCGAGTTCCCCGGTGCATACAGCGCGATAATTTCGCGATATGGGCATCACCGGGGGGATAGCGTGCGTCATTCTGACCATCGTCCTTGTGGCGTACATCGTGCTCCTGGCGGTGCGTTACGGGTTCGGCCCGAAGAAACCACCACCGCCGTCAGAGCCGGAGGATTGAACGGTCGCGGCCGCAGTCCGGCGCCGGGTCACCCGCGCAGGAAGTAGAGGATGGTCATGGTGGCGGCGGTGGCCAGGATGATGCCGCGCAGTAGCCGGGCGGAGAGGCGACGCGCGACGTGGGCGCCGGCGAAGCCTCCGGCCACCGCGCCGGCCAGCATCGTGGCGAGCGGGAGCGGGTCGTTCAGGGCGTCCGAGGCGACGAGGAAGAACGCGGTCGCGGTCAGGTAGACGGCGGTGACCTGGGCGACTCGGGCCGGGTTGCTGCTCGCGGTGTCGAGCCCGAGGCCGATCCCCCACAGGGCCAGCATGAGGATGCCTACGGCGCCGCCGAAGTATCCGCCGTAGATCGCCAGCAGGAACTGCCCGAGCAGGATCGCGCGGCTGCCGAGGTCGAGCGGCCGGCCCAGCGCGGCGGTCAGGGCACGGGTGAGCCGGCGTCCGACGGCGAGGACCAGCGTGCCGAAGGCGAGCAGCCACGGCACCGCGGCGTCGAACGTCGCGGAGGGCAGCGCCAGCAGCAGCACGGCCCCGATCCCGCCGCCGAGCACGCTGGCCGTGGTGAGCGCGGTCAGAGAGGTCTTCCCGACCGGGCCGAGCTCTCTGCGGTAGACCCAGGCGCTCACCACGGACCCGGGTACGAGGGCGACGGTCGTCGAGGCGTTCGCGGTGACCGGCGGCACGCCGACGGCGACGAGGGCGGGCAGCGCCACGAAGGTCCCCCCGCCGCCGATCGCGTTCAGCGCCCCGGCGGCGAGGCCGGCGAACATCACGAGCATCATCTCCGGCATGAAGCCGAGCATCACCGCGCCGCCGGCGCCGCACAATGCGCTATCGACGTAGCCAGCCTTAGGCTGTGCCATAGGCTGAGCGGGATGCGGTACGACCTGGACGACCTACGCCTCTTCCTGCACGTCGTCGCCGAGGGTTCGATCACCTCGGGCGCCGGCCGGATGCACCTGAGCCTCCCCTCGGCGAGCGCCCGGGTACGTGCGCTCGAACAGAGCGCCGGAGTGGCGCTGCTGATCCGGGGCCGGCGGGGCGTCCGCCCCACCCCCGCGGGCACCGCGCTCGCGCGGCACGCCCGAGACGTCCTCACCCAGACCGCGCGGCTCGACGGCGCCGTCGCGAGCTACCGTCGCCCTCCGGCCGAGCCGCTGGTCCTGCTCGCCGGGGGTTCGGCGATGCACCGGCTGGTGCCGCTGGCCCTGGTCTCGTTCCTCCGGGAACATCCCGACGCCGACGTGGCCATCGCCGAGTGCCGCACTCCGGAGATCGTGCGGAGGCTCGCGGACGGTCAGGCGGACCTGGGCATCGTCCTCGACGGCGAGGCGCGCGACTGCGGTTTGGCGACCGAACCCCTCGGCGACGACTCACTCGTGGTCATCGGGCAGGCCGGCGGCGTCCTCGCCGGGCGGACCGCGCTGCCCTACAGCGAGGTCGCCGAGCACCCGCTCGTCGGTCTCGACGCCGGGGCGTCGCTGCGACGGTGGATCGAGAAGCACGTGGGCGCGCACGCCCCCGTCCCCCGGTACCGCACCAGCGTCGCCAACCTGAACACCGTCGTCGCGCTCGCCGCCGCCGGCGTGGGGTTGGCCGTCGTGCCGCGTCGTGCCGTCGACCCGAACCAGCCGCTGGCGATGTGCGAACTCCAGGAGCCCTGGTCACGCCGGCACCACCTACTGGCCTGGGGTACGAAGGCGGAGACGGCGTCCGGGGTCACCGGCGCGCTCGCGGAGCATCTGCGCCGCGCTGCGCTGTCGGACGCTAGCAGCTGAGCCTGGACCCGCGTCGGTCGGCAGCGCGTGGTCGAACTCTCTGGCGCCTGTCGCCATACACCGAGTTCAGTGGCGACCAGCAGCAACGCCAGGACGGCGAGGGCCGGTGCGCCTCGTCGATCAGGTCCGGCGCCGCGCAGACAGCGCCGGACCTGATGCGGATCAGGCACCCGCGGCGATGGTGTCCCAGAACGAGCACTGGTGCTCGGCCGCCAGATCGACGTTGCCGGTGCGATCGGCGGCGAAGAGCCGGTGGTACGGCGTTGCCGCGTTCGGGCGTACGGCCGGCCAGGGCGCCCGCCCGGTGGCCGCGAAGCGCGCCCAGGCGCTGATCATGTCGGCGGCCAGCTCCGGTTGCACCGTGCCGACCGTCAGGAAGTCGGCGACGTCGAAAAGGTACGGCAGCTCGTACCCGTGCGCGGCGCCCCACGGGTAGTCCGCGGTCAGCGCCGGTCCGTGCGTCTCGGCGAACTCGTAGCCGTAGGTCGGCGCGTGCCGGGCGAGCAGGCGCTGGGTGGTGAGGGTCGGGCAGGCCCAGATCCGGTCGGTGGCAACCGCCGCCCACGCCAGGCCCGGCGTCTCGTACGCTCCGAGCGGGTAGTGCGCGGCCACCTGTTGCGCCTGACCGCCGAACGCCGCCCCGAGCATCGCCTCGTAGTCGGCGGCGGTGTAGGCGCCTCGGGTGATCTCGAGGACGCCGAGGATTCCTCGGTGCTCGTCATGGTTGTTGCCGGCCAGCACCGGAACCCGCTGCGCCGTCCCGGCCCGCAACGCCGCCGCCGCCGGCGAGACCGGTAGCAGTGCCGTCCCGTACGCCGGGGTGATGAACGCCTCGACGCCGGTTCCGGTCGTCGCGTTGAGCAGCACCACCGGATCCTCGGCGCGCAGGCAGGCGAGCGCCTCTCCGGCAGGGCAGCCGAGCGTGGCAGCGAGAGCCGAGCCGGTCTGCTCGACCTTCGCGCGGGGGCTGAACTGCGATCCGGCCTCGATGCCGGGCAGGAAGAGTGCGTCCGGCCAGTCGGTCAGGCACGATCCGGACTGCATGATCGCCTTGTCGAAGAGGCCGCGGGCGGACGGCGAGGTGAGCTGTGCGCAGACGCTCTCCGCGCCCGCCGACTGGCCGGCGAGGGTCACGTTCCGGGGATCACCGCCGAACGCGGCCGCGTTACGCCGCACCCAACGCAGCGCTGCCTGCTGGTCCTGAAGACCGAAGGTGCCGGACCCCGCCAGCGCGGGCAGCCCCAGGTAGCCGAACACCCCGAGCCGGTAGTTGATCGTCACCACGACCAGGTCGCCCTGGGTGACGAGTCGGGTCGGGTCGTAGTCGGCGCCCGAGCCGTTCTGGAAGCTACCGCCGTGTACGAACACCAGCACCGGGTGTGGGCCGGGCGTGGTGGGCTTGGTGACGCTCAGGTAGAGGCAGTCCTCGACCCCGACCGGCGACCCGAAAATCGGGTTCTGCGCGCACTTCTCGTGCGGTTCGCGCCCGTCGCGAATCCCGGACCAGGCAGTCACCGGTTGCGGAGCACGCCAGCGACGGTCACCGGTCGGCGGCGCCGCGTACGGCACCGCGTGGAAGGTCCGGTAGCCGTCGCCGGTCACCCCGCGGATCAGCCCGCGGTCGGTCCGTACCACCGGCCCGGTCGTCGCCGGGGCGGCCGCCGCCGGGGCCGTCTGCACCGTGAGCAGCACGGTCAGCACCAGGGCGCCGCACCTGAGGATCCGCATCACGGTTCCGGGTTGGGAGTCCTTGTGCCGCGGCCGCTGTCGGCTCTGTCGAATGAGGCGTACGAGGAGGTCACGCATACCCGTCACGCTATGGACGCGCGGACGGCGCCGGCAGATTCGCCGGTACCGGGTGCGCGGTGACAAATGTCCCGGGTCGGAACGTGTGCTGCCGCACCCTTATGGTTGACCGATGGCAACGGTGAGGCAGGTTCAGATCACCTTCGACTGCGCGGAACCTGAGCGCGTCGCCCGCTTCTGGTGCGAGGTGTTGGGGTACGTCGTTCCGCCACCTCCGGAGGGCTTCGCCAGCTGGGCCGATTACAACGGCTCGCTGCCGCCAGAGCAGCAGGATGCGGCGTTCGCCTGCGCCGATCCGTCGGGGGTGGGGCCGCGGCTGTTCTTCCAGCGCGTTCCGGAAGGCAAGGTCGTCAAGAACCGGGTGCATCTCGACGTGCGCGCCGGCACCGGGCTCGTCGGAGAAGAGCGCGTGGCCGTACTCGAGGCCGAAGGCGCGCGACTGGTCGCGCTCGGTGCGACCCGCCTGGAGCTACTGCCCGCCGACGAGGAGAACGAGTCGTGCCTCGTCATGCAGGACGTCGAGGGCAACGAGTTCTGCCTGGACTGAATGACCGCTGAGGCGGCGCCTCCGCGCCGCCCGGCCAGCGAGGGTCTCCTCACCGACCGGGCGGCGCGGGGCCGCGCCTCGGGCATCGGGGCGCGGCCGGATCAGGCCGGTCAGACAGGCTTCCTGCGGTTGCGGGCGGCCAGCAGCAGCGCCGCACCGGTGAGCAACATCGTGAGGCCGCCCGCGATGGGCAGGCCGAGCGAGGCGCCGGTGACCGGCAGGTTCGCCCGGTAGTGGAACGCAGCCTCGTTCGACGTACCACCCGGCGTGGTGACCCGGACCGCGGCGTCGCCCGCCGCGCACGGCGGCGTACGGAAGGTCAACGACCGGCCGTCGGCCGCGACGGTGACCTCAGCCGCGGCGATCGTCCGTCCGCAGAGGCCGACGGTGGTCCCTCCCGGAACGAACCCGCTGCCCCGGACGGTCACGACGGTGCCGCCCGCAGTGCCACCCTGGTTCGGGGAGAGCGACTCGATCGTCGGCGCGACCGCGACCGGGCGGTAGGTGAAGGTGCCGGCGTTCGCGGTGCCGGCCGGGAAGACCAGCGCGACGGTCGCCGGTCCCGCCGGGTTCGGCGGGGTCACCACCGTGATCGTGGTGCCGGCCGGGTTGACGGTGAAGCCGGTGCCGGCCACTCCGGCGAAGGTCACCCCGGTCGCCCCGGTGAACTCGGAACCCGTGATCGTCACGGTCGTGCCGCCGGCGGTCGGCCCCTCCCCCGGCGTCAAACCGGTCACCTCGGCGCCGCTGCCGTCGGCCAGATAGGTGTACGGCAACGGGGGCGCCGAGCCGCCGGCCGTGGTGACCACCACCGCGGCCGGGCCCGTCGCCCCCGGCGGTGTCACGGCCGTCAACGACGTTCCGTCGGTTGTCACGACCACACTGGTGGCCGCCACGCCGTCGAAGGTCACCTCCGTGGCGTTCGGCACGAAGCCGGTGCCGGTGATCGTCACCTGCTGACCGCCCGATTGCGGGCCGGAGCTCGGTGAGATCGCCGTGGTCGTCGGCGGCGCCGCCGACGGGCTCTGGCAGGAGGCTTCCGCGAGGATCACCTGCCCGAGCGAGAACCGCACCGGTTCGACGCCGTCGAAGCCGGCGACGGAGAGCACCGCGCGCACGTTGATTCCGATCACGTTGTTCGGTGTGCCGGTGAGCTGCCGGTCGACGACGGCGTGCAGGGTGGCGTCGGTGAGGCCGGTGACGGTGACGTCCGCGCTGAACTCCTGGGCCGTGTCGGTGATGGTGATCTGCTCACCGAAGACCGCGATGTCCTCACCGGTGGCTTCGGCGCTGGTGTTGTCGGGCCTGCACCGGGCGCCCACGGCCAACTCGGAGACGTCCAGCACCTCGACGCCGAGGACGCTCAGCGTGAAGTCGGCGAGTCGGGACACGGCGGTCGAGGTGGCCGGCCCGCGGGTGGCGGTGACCTCCGCGACGGTGCCGGTGGCCACGACGTTCTCCGGATCGGAGAGGGTGACGTCGACCGACGTCTCGTTGTTCGTACCGCCGCCGGGCGGGGCGGTCACGCTTGCGAAGGTGCCCTGGGCCTGGACCGACTCGTCGCCAGGGTCCCCGACCAGGTCGAGGACGACTCCCCGGGCGGCGGCGTCGCCCGGGGCCGCGAGCGCCGGTGGTGCCAGCCCGAGACCGGCGGCACCGGCCACCAGTAACCCCACCGATGTCACCGACAGTCTTCGCCGGACAGATCCCATCGCTTCCCCCGTTTGCCTCAGGCTGGTGTCGGGGCGTGGAGCTGGATCCACGCCACCCGAAGGGCGAAACGAGACAGGGGGCGACGCGCAACGGGTTGCGCTACTCACCGCATACGCTCAACTACTGTGCGTGCCTGCGCTGGCGTGGTGGCGTCAGTCCTGACGCTGCGCGCCGCGTTCCGGGGCCGGCAGTTCGGCGACGCCGGTCGGTCGCTCTTGCGTGGCATCCGCTCCCCAACTGGCCAACAGGCGCAGCGCCTCCTGCGACTGTGAGCCGGGCTCGGCGTGGTAGGTCGTGAGCGACTGCTCCCGATCGCCGGGGAGCGCGAGGGTCTCGTAGCGCAGCGTCAGGTCACCCACCAGCGAATGCGACAGGCGCATCGTGCCGTACGTCTTCTTCTTGACGTCGTGGGCGGCCCACAGCCTGCGGAAATCCTCGCTCTTGAGGGAGAGTTCACCGATCAGCGAGGCGAGCAGTCCGTCGTCCAGGTGCAGGCCGGCCCCCAGCCGCAGCTGTCCCACCACGTCGTACGCCTTGGCCTCCCAGTCCGTGAACAACTTTCGGGACGCGGGGTCGAGGAAGGTGAACCGGGCCCAGTTCCGCTCCTGCGGGACGCGGGCAGCCCAGTCTCCGAAGAGGGCGGAGGCGGTCTGGTTCCACGCCAGCACGTCGGTGCGGCGGCCCCACACGTAGGCCGGCACGCCTTCCATCGCGGTGAGCAGCTCTCGCACCTCGGGCCGCACCTGCTGGCGGGGAGATTCGGGTTGCCGCCGGGCCCGCTTGGGTCGCGCCAGGCGCAGCAGGTGGGTGTGCTCGGCGTCGGAGAGCTGGAGTACGCGGGAAATCGCGTCCAGCACCTCTCGTGAGGCGTTGCGGGCGTTGCCCTGTTCGAGTCGGGTGTAGTACGCCGCGGAGACCCCGGCGAGCTGCGCCAGCTCCTCCCGCCGCAGGCCCGGTGTGCGCCGCCGCCGGCTGTGGTCGAGGAGCCCCACGTCGGCCGGCTTGAGGCGGGCCCGGCGCGTACGGAGGAACTCGCTCAGCTCCGCGCGCGGGTCGAGGGGCCGCTCCGGCTCCGGCCCCGGAACCGATTCCGGCACGGCCGGGAGGCCGCTGCGGGCGGCGCGGTGAACTGCCATTTCTCAAGTGTTGCTCGGATTCGGCGACTCAGCCTGTCCCTGCCGGTGGTAGCCATCCGAGACGTGGGCGAAGCGGGTGTCCGGTTGACCTCGCGCGCCGGAAGCAGGCTCGACGGGTCCCTGAGTCACGGCCCGCGAGCCGTGACCCGCCTCGGCCCTTCAGGTCACGGTTGCAGCAGTTCGTCCCGGCTCACGCCAGGGCGCTCCGCGCCGTGACGGGCCACGTACCGCCTGGGAAACGTCACATGAGCCGCACCAGCACCGAATCCGTAACGCCGACCCCAGCCGTCGCCCGACGGGACCGCCTCCCCGGCAAGGCCCTGCTCGGCCTCTTCCTGGCCGGCTTCGTCAGCATCCTCACCGAATGCCTCCCGGCCGGGCTGCTGCCGGAGATGAGCCGCACGCTCGGCACGAGCGTCTCACTGACCGGTCAGACCGTCACGCTCTACGCGCTCGCCACCGCGCTCGGCGCCATCCCCCTGGCGCGGGCAACGACCAGGTGGCCACGCAGGCACGTCCTGCAACTCGCCCTGGGTGTGGTCGCCGTCACCAACGCGCTCACCGCGCTCTCCGACGACTACAAACTGACGCTGGTCCTCCGCTTCGTCGCCGGCCTGGGGACCGGACTCATCTGGCCGCTCCTCGGTGGCTACGCCGCCCGTCTCGCACCAGCGGGGCGGCAGGGACGCGCCATCGCCATCGCCCTGGCCGGAACCCCGATCGGTCTTGCGCTCGGTATCCCGGTGGGGACCTGGCTCAGCGGTCTCGGCGGCTGGCAGCTCGCCTTCCACGCCTCGGCCGCCGCGACCGTCGCGACCATGGCCTGGGTGCTGGCGACCCTTCCGAACCTGCTGGGCCAGCCGGTCGAGGCACGTTTCACGATCTCGCAGGTCCTGGTCATCCCCGGGCTGCGTCCCATCCTCTTCGCGCTGGCCGCGTACATGGTCGCGCACAACATCCTCTACACGTACATCACCGACTTCCTCTCCTACGCGGGCATGGCCGGCCAGACGGGGTGGGTGCTGTTCGCGTTCGGGGTCACCTCCGTGCTCAGCGTTCTCGTGGTCGGCACGCACATCGACCGCCACCTGCGCAAGCTGGTGGTGGGCAGCACCGCGGTCTTCGCGGCCAGCGTGCTCGTGCTGGCCCTCTTCACCAGCGCGGCAGTGCTGGTCTACGTCGCCGTCGCGGCGTGGGGCTTCGCGTTCGGCAGCTCCCCGAGCCTCTTCATCGGCGCGGCGATCAACGCCACAGGCGACGCCGCCGACGTCGCCCAGTCCGTCACCATCACGGTCTTCTCCGCCTCCATCGCGGTCGGCGGACTCACCGGTGGTCTCCTGATATCGGGCCTGAGTACCGCGTCGATCACCTGGGCGGCGCTGGCCCTCCTGATAGCCGCCGCGGCGACCGTCATCGGTGGCCGGAAACACGCTTTTCCTCGGAATTCCTGACGACGAAACTCCGCAACGAGAAAACCCATCAACGGAGAGCCCAATTTCAACAAAAAAGATTCCCGAACAGTGCCATTGATTCTTCACGGGCGCCGGCGCGTGAACCGGACGCATCCGCACACCGTTCAAACGTCGGGAACCCGGCCTCCGCAGGGATAATAGGGATCGTTGTTACACGGACGGGTCCCAGGCGATGAGCTGGTCGAAGATGCGACGATCGCCGCCCAGCTCCAGCTTCAGAGAATCCGGCGGTATACGGCCGTAAAAGAACAGGACCAGGTCACTGGCCGTGCCCCGGGCGGAGGCGTCGGCCGGGTCCGGGGCCTCGCCGACAGCGGGCTCGCCGAGGCGGGCGACCCGTGCCCCGTTGCGGGACAGCCGAAGGCGCCAGGAGCGGCCCTCAGTGGCGTAGTAATCGACGACGGCGGGTTCGTGCGGCCAGGCGACATCCGTCGAGCAGAGGGTGAACTGGCAGTCGTCGAACCCGTCGAGGGCGACCTCGTCCGGCAGCGGCTCCGGGTTTCCCACAGTGAGCTGGACATCGTAGGTGTGCACCGCGATCTCGGGGACCTGTCGCCGCGCCCAGGCACCAGAGGTTTGGGGTGACTGCGAGTCACCCCACCACGTCCAACAACCGCGGTCCGGGCCAGCCTCACGCAGCGCGCTCGTCAGTCGCTCGACGGACTCGGTCCACCAGGCCAGCAGAGCCTCGCGTTCCCGAGGCGCGCCCATGCCGTCCTCCCAAGCTGACTTCTCCGGGGGCGCGTCTGCAGGCCCTGCGGCGACGATGGCGGCTGATTTGCGCCGGCCCATGCCCACGTGTTGCACGAGATCGAACAGCGTCCGCTCGGGATGGGTCGGAACCTGCATGTCGAGGCTGGGCGCCGCCGCGACCGCGGCGCGGAAGGCGGTCGACCGTTCGCCGATCAGCCGCAGATGATCAGCGAACGTGAGGAACTCGTGCACCCCGGCTTTCTAGCACTGCGCTCCGACAACCGGACAGCGATTTTCGCCGCCGACACGGCGGGCGCCGCGGCACTGGCGCGCCAGCGTTCCACCTGCCGCGACCTGCACCGTCACGATGAAAAAGGCTCACTGCATGTGCGGATCGGCCGGCTACCGATGTGGCCCCGGTCCTTCGGTCGCTGCACGGCCCGGTCGGCTCGTATCACACAGTGGGTAGGCCGCAGGCAGTCGCGGGCAGATCGCAGGGGGCCGCCGGAGGGCGTCCCACGTCAACCGTGGCGCGGGAACGCCCGCGCCCTGCCGCCGCGGCGAGCAGCGTCCGCAGCCCCTCGGGGAGGCCGGCGCTGCCGGTGATCGGCTTGGCGAACGCCAGCCGGACGTCGACATACCCGTCGAGGGCCTCCGCACGGAGCACCACGCCGGCGGTGTCGACAGCGACCGGCACGACCCGCGCCGACTCGGCGGTCAACGCCGGGTCGACGAGTGTCGCGAGCCGGTCGAGGACATCCCGGTGGTGCCGGCTGAGGTGTTGCAGGTGTACGGCTTCGGTGGCGGCGAGCGGGTCCGGACGCGCGGCACGGTAGGCGGTGACACTCGTCGTGGCTTCGCTGTCGTCGCGGGTGACGCGGACGTCGGCCGGTTCCACCGCCCACAGCGCGACGGGGGGCAGGTCGAGCAGGGACAGGAGGGTGTCATCGTCGCACGAGTCCAGACTCGCGGGGTCGAACCGGCGGACGGTGCCCCGCATCGACACCTTGGCTCGGACGCGGGACCGCACGGCGACGGGGACGAGTTGCGTGACGTCGAGCCGTACCGCCCCTGGACGGCCACGCGCGGCGACCAGAAGGCCACCGGTGCGGGTCATCGCGTCGATCGCGAGGACCACTTGACCGTCGGGCAGGACGACGTGGGAGTCGATGAGGTCGACGGTGCTGTCACCGAGTCCCAGCCGGAGCGACGAACTGGTGGACAGGGCTGAGCGTGCTGTCACGGCGTTCGGGTCGAGTGAGGCTTCGGGCGCTCCCGCCGCTGGCACCTCCGCTGTCGCGTCGACGCCAGCGGCGTGCGCCAGCTCCGCCGGCCGCCCGGCTGGATGGAGCGCCATGTCAGTCCCCTCGGCCAGATAGTGCAGGTCAACTCGGCCCAGGGCATGACTTTAGTAGGTAAGCCTTACCTATGACAACGTGACTTCGGCCCTTGTTGTCTTGGTCGAGGCGCTGTCACGTCGGGGTGATCAGCCGGGCTGGTACGTGAGGCAGTCGCTGGCGGTGGCGCCGGGACCGACGGTGATGGACTCGGCCGTGCAGGCGAGGTTGGTGTTGTAGACACACTCGGAACGCGCGCACGCGCCGACAGCTCCGGTCACCTCCGCGATCCCGCCGCTCACCGACGACTCCACGAACGTCGCGCAGGATGCGGCATCACCCGTCGAGGCGACGGTGATCGCCGGGGCGTGACAGCCGTTGTCATTGAAACTGCACGCCGTAGCGGCGCATTCACGCACCGGGGGCGATTGCAGCAGGGTCTTCATGGTGCCCTCCACACTCTCGAGGTCCACGGGAGATGAGCGCGCCGGTCAGGCGACTCGCATGCCAGCTTGTAATTGCCACTGAGCGGGAGAACCAAACCGCGGCCGGCAAGCATCCTCCATCCCATTTCGAATAGCGCCACCCTAGCAGCGGAACGTTGCCGCGGCAGCCCTCCGCGAATTCGATGGAGTGTCGTTATCCGCGAAAGCAAGCCTTACCTTAATTAGGCGAGTCTTGCTTTACCTGGAGGCAATAGGCGTACCAATAGGCCCGATCTCGTCAACGCGGCGAGAAACGCGGAGCTCGACAATGTTGCCGACCGGGGCGACAACCGGCCACCCCGGAGCACGCGGCGCAGGCGTGACGACGCACTCCGCAGCGGCGGACGATCAACCAGTCCCCCTGCGCAGCGGACTCTGTTCCCCCGCCGCCGGCCGCCGCTCGGCCGCACCGGTCGCCGGGTCGCGGTCGCTCGACGACGACCGCGCCCGCGCCTCGGCAGATGCCTATGCGGCGCGCCGCGGACTTCGTGCATCTGCCGGAAGACGATCAATCGCCCTTTTCGTAGCGTGCGGTGATGGTCGCGCCGGCGCGTCAGAAGCGCGTGCCCGCAGGCCGGAGGAGGAGGGAAGCCGTGAGGACGATCATTTCGGTCGGCGCGGTGATGACGATGCTTGCCGTGTCGGCGCCGGCGATCGCCGCGGAGCCGGTGAAGACGCCGAGGGTCACCGTGACGGGTGGGGTCACCCAGCCGGTGTTCGGCTACACCGATGCGATCCGCGAACGGGTCTGGGTCGACAGTGACTTCGACAGTGACCGCGACGGCGTCAAGGACGTCATCCGTGTCGACCTGATCCGGCCGGCCGCCACCGAGGACGGCCTGAAGGCGCCCGTCATCATCGACAACAGTCCGTACTACGCGACGCTGGGGCGTGGAAACGAGTCGGAGCTCAAGGAGGACGTCGACGGTGACGGCCTCCTCGACCGGTGGCCGCTCTTCTACGACAACTACTTCGTGCCCCGCGGCTACGCGGTCGCGCTCGTCGACATGGCCGGCACGGCCGGCTCCACCGGCTGCCCGACGATCCAGGGCGCCAACGAGAACGCCACCGGGCCGGCCGTGGTCGACTGGCTCAACGGCCGGCGGAGCGCGCACGACGCCGACGGCGATCCGGTGGTGGTCGACTGGCACAACGGCAAGTCGGGGATGATCGGGAAGTCGTACGACGGATCCCTGGCGATGGCCGCGGCGGTCTCCGGCGTGAAGGGCCTCTCCACAGTCGTTCCCATCGCCGGGCCGTACAACTACTACGACTACACCCGCGGCAACGGCATCGTCACGCGCGGCAACAACTATCTCGGGTCACTCGCCCGGACCATCACGGATGACGATCCGGCCCGCCAGGCCAGGTGCGCCCCGGTCTGGGACGAGATCGCGGCCGGCGACGGCGACGAGCACGGCGACTACACGCCGTTCTGGACCGAGCGCAACTACCTGGACGACGCCGCGAAGATCAAGGCCAGCGTCTTCCTCGTGCACGGCATCCAGGACGACAACGTCCGAGCCGACCACTTCAGCAAGTTCTGGCAGGCGCTGAAGAAGTACGACGTGCCGCGCAAGCTGTGGACCGGCCGGGTCGGGCACATCGACCCGTTCGAGTTCCGCCGGGAGGTGTGGGTCGACACGCTGCACCGCTGGTTCGACTACTGGCTCCAGGGCGTCAACAACGGGATCACGCGCGAGCCGAAGGTCGACGTGGAGCCGTCCGCCGGCGTCTGGGAGCAGCACGCGGACTGGCCGATCCCCGGCACGGGCAACGTGAACATCTTCATGCGCCCCGGGACGGCCGACAGCGCCGGGAACCTCGCGCTCACTCCGGCCAAGGGCGCCCCGACGACCCGTTCGTTCGTCGACAACCCGAGCCAGACCGAAGCCACGATGATGAACAACCCGGAGCAGGCGAACGGGAACCGCCTGGCGTTCCTGTCGCCGCCGCTGGCGAAGGACCTGCGCGTCTCCGGCACCCCGGTCATCAACCTCACCGCGTCGTCGAGCCTCGATCAGGGCTACTTCGGCGCGATGCTCGTCGAGTACGGGCCGAGCCGCCAGAACAGCCGATCCGGTGACGGTGTCGTCCAGACCACGCTGCCCGAGGAGTGCTACGGCGAGTCGAGCCCGACCGACGACGGCTGCTACCGGCCGATCGCGTACCGGCCGGCCGACGTCACGCAGTGGCGGGTGACCAAGGGCATCCGCGACGGGCAGAACCGGGACTCGGTCTCGTCGCCCAAGCCCATGACGCCCGGCAAGATGTACGAGATCAGTATTCCGATGCTGCCGGAGGATTACGTCTTCTCCGCCGGCAACCGGATCGGCGTCATCATCGTCGGCAGCTACCGCAGCTACTCGGCCCAGACGCTCTCCTCGCTACCGGCGATCACCGTCAACACCAAGGTCAGTCACCTCTCCCTGCCGGTCCTCGGCGGTCAGCAGGCCGCCCGCCGCGCCGGGATCCCGCACCGCTGACGATTCGCCGGCCCGCGACAACCAGTGACGCAACCGGAGGGGCACCCTCGCGAGAGGGTGCCCCTCGCGTCGTGCGGGGCAGACCTTGACGGCATCGAACACCACCGGAAAGCATTGTGAAATGTCGATGCTTAGATCTGTTCTCAGCAAGGTCGTCGCCGTCGCGGGGGTGCTCGCCGCCACCGTGGCGGCCGCTCCCGCCTCGGCCGCGCCGCCGGAGTACACCACCGCCGAGGCGGGCAACCCGATCGTGGCCGGGTGGTACGCCGATCCCGACGTGGCGATCTACAACAACCGCTTCTACGTCTTCCCGACCTCGTCCCGCCCGTACGCCGAACAGACCTACCTCGACGCCTTCTCCTCGACCGACCTGGTCAACTGGACCAAGCACCCGAACGTCCTCACCACCGCGAACGTGAGCTGGGCCCGGTACGCGGTCTGGGCGCCCGCCCCGATCGCCCGCAACGGCAAGTACTACCTGTACTTCGCCGCCAACGACATCCAGAGCAACAGCGAACTCGGCGGGATCGGGGTGGCGGTGGCCGACCGGCCCGAGGGGCCGTACACCGACGCGATCGGACGCCCGCTGATCGCGCAGTTCGTCAACGGCGCCCAGCCGATCGACCAGGACGTCTTCATCGACGACGACGGGCAGGCGTACATCTACTACGGCGGCTGGCGGCACGCCAACGTCGCCAAACTGAACGCCGACATGACGAGCCTCGGCACGTTCGCCGACGGCACCACGTACAAGGAGATCACTCCGAGCGGGTACGTCGAGGGTTCGCAGATGTTCAAGCGGAACGGCAAGTACTACCTGATGTGGTCGGAGGGCGGCTGGACCGGGCCCAACTACTCGGTGGCGTACGCGATGGCCGACTCCCCCATCGGCCCCTTCACCCGCCTCGACCGGGTGCTGGCGCAGGATTCCGCGGTGGCGCGCGGCGCCGGGCACAATTCGGTGCTGAACATTCCGGGCACCGACACCTGGTACATCTTCTACCACCGCCGGCCGCTCTCGGAGACCGGCGGCAACGCCCGGCAGGTCGCGTACGACCGGATGAACTTCAACCCCGACGGCACGATCCAGCGGGTGAAGATGCTCGTGAAGGACAACTTCGCCGACGGCAACGCGCTCGGCTGGAAGACGTACGGCGGCGCTTGGTCGGTCAGCGGCGGCCAGTACCGGACGAGCGCCTCCTACGGCGGGAAGTCACTGCTCGACGACAACCACGTGAACGCGACCTACGACGTCGACGTCCGGGTCACCTCGGGCATCGGCGACGCCGGACTGGTGTTCCGGGCCTCGAACGTGGGAACCGGAACCGACGCCTACCGCGGTTACTACGCCGGGATCACCCCGGCCGGGCGGGTGATCCTCGGCCGGGCCGACAACAACTGGACGCTGCTCGGCTCGGCGCCGCTGCCGGTCGTCGCCGGCCAGAGCTACCACCTGCGGGTGGTGGCGGTCGGGTCGTCGATCAAGGTGTACGTCGGTGACCTGACCGCTCCGAGGATCTCGGTCACCGACGCCACCCACGCGTCCGGCAAGTCGGGCGTCCGCGTCTACAACGCGGCCGCCGCCTTCGACAACGTCGTCGTCACAAACCAGTAGGCGCCGGGCCGCCGGTTCCCAGTTCGCGGTGGTCGGGTGCGATTCGCCGGTCCACGGCGGAGCGCCCCCGGCAGTACTGGGGACCGGCGGCTCATGGGCCGACCATTGTCACCGTCTGTCGAGGACCCTGCGCCCCGCCGCGTTCATACCGCCGGCCCGTGACCCGAGTAACAGAACGTTTCTTTCATAATTGCGGCGCAAAGTGCCCTAATTCGCAGGGAATCTGGCTGTTGACCATTGTCGCGCGGCGTCCCTAGGGTCCGTGAAGTATTTCGGCCGGGTTACGGCCGCTTCGGGCAAGGATGGGACAGACAAATGAACAGTGGTGGCCGAAGGCCGACGCTGAGAATCGGACTGGCGACGACGACAGCCCTCGTACTCTCCGCCGGGCTCCTCGCGGCGCCCGCGCGCGCGGCCGAGCCGGTGGCTCCCGCCGCACCCGCGGCCATGACCGCGGTCTCCGAGCGGGCCGGGCAGGTGGTGAAGTCCCCCGACGGATCGCTGGGCGTCGCGATCAGCGCCGAGGACGGCCGGCTCACCTACAGCGTCACGAACCACGGGAAGGTGGTCGTCGGCGCTTCCGGGCTCGGCATCGACCTGGCGGGACGGCCCAGCCTGACCCAGGCGATGAGCATCGAGTCCGTCGAACGCCGCACGATCGACGAGACGTGGAAGCCGCTCTGGGGCACGGACGCCAAGGTCCGCAACCACGCGCGCGAGCTCACGGTCCACGCCGTGCAGGCCGACACGGGATTCCGGCTGGACATCGTCGTACGCGTCTTCGACGACGGCGTCGGGTTCCGCTACCACATCCCGGCCCAGGCGGGGCTGGACGCCTACACCGTGACCGCCGAGCGGACCGAGTTCGGTCTGGAACCCACCGCCAGGAGCTGGTCCATCGCCGCCGGCAAGGACTGGAACGCCGACGAGCAGCACTACCGCGACCAGCCGCTGTCGGCCGTACCGACCGCGCAGACGCCGATCACGGTGGCGACCGGCAACACCTACCTGGTGGTGCACGAAGCCGACCTGACCGACTACCCGAGCATGACGCTGAAGGCGGTGCCGGGTCAGCCGGGCCGGTTCTCCAGCGACCTGATCAGTCTGCCGGACGGCACGAAGGCGAAGCTGCGCGGCGAGTTCTCCACCCCGTGGCGGACGCTGACCATCGGTGAGCGGCCCGGGGACCTGGCCGAGTCCCACTTGATCGAGAACCTGAACGACCCGTGCGAGATCTGCGCCGGCGACACGTCCTGGATCGAGCCCGCCACGTACGTCGGGGTGTGGTGGGAGCTTCAGCGCCGTCAGACCACCTGGAACTACGGGCCGAACCACGGGGCCACCACCGCTCGCGTGAAGCAGTACATCGACCTGGCGAAGCGGGCCGGTTCGAAGTTCGTGCTGGCCGAGGGGTGGAACACGAACTCCGGTGGCGCCTGGGCGAACCAGGACTTCCTCACCCCGCAGCCCGACTTCGACCTGCCCGCGGTGCTCGACTACGCCGCGCAGAACGGTGTGCAGTTCATCGCGCACAACGAGACGCGGGGCGACGTCGACTACTACGACGCGCACCTCGAGGAGATCTTCTCCCGGTACGAGGAGCTCGGGATCCACGCGATCAAGACCGGCTACGCCACCAAGTTCCTGCTCGGCGGGGTGAACCGCAGCCACTACGACCAGGAGGCCGTCCGGCACTACCAGCGGGTGATCGACGCCGCGGCCCGGCACCACATCACGATCGACGCCCACGAGGCGATCAAACCGACCGGCCTGGCCCGTACCTACCCCAACATGATGACCGGCGAGGGCGTCGCGGGGATGGAGCAGCAGAACTACAAGGGCGCGGGCGGCAACCCGCCGGCGCAGGCCACGATCCTTCCGTTCACCCGGTTCATGGGCGGCCCCGCCGACTACACCCCGGGCGTGCTGAACGTGACCTGGGACCCGGGCAAGCTCGGCACCCGTGTTCAGACCACCTCGGCCGCCCAGCTGGCGCTCTCCACGATCTTCTACAGCCCGCTGCAGATGCTGGCGGACACCCCGGAGAACTACGCCGCGCACCCGGGCTTCGCGTACCTGAAGGACCTGCCCACCACCTGGGACGAGAGCCGGGTGCTCGACAGCGCCATCGGCGACTTCACGACGACGGCCCGACGTCACGGCAACACCTGGTACCTCGGTGCGATCACCGACGAGAACGACCGGGTCCTGAAGATGCCCCTGTCGTTCCTGTCCCACGGCGAGTACGTGGCCGAGATCTACGCCGATGCGGCCGAGACGACCTGGCGCGGGAACCCGCTGCCGATCGAGATCAGCAAGGTGCTCGTCCGTTCGTCGACCGCGCTCACCATGTCGCTGGTCGCCGGCGGTGGACAGGCCGTCCGGATCCGACCGGCGACCGCGCAGGACCGCCGTACGCTCGACCGGTACGACCCGGCCCGCGTGAGCTTCGGCGCGGCGGACGCCACGCTGGACGCGCAGACGCAGCAGCTGACCGTGACCGCGTCGCTGGCCAACACCGGAAGCACCGTGGCGGCCGTCCCCGCCCAACTGTTCCTCGACGGGCGTGCCGTCGGTGAGCCGCGGACCGTGCGGGTCGCCGGGAACGGCAGCGGCGCCGTCGAGCTGACCCTGCCCGCGAGCCAGGTCCCGGACGACGACTTCAAGGTCGCAGTCGGTGCGCCGAACGGCGCGCGCGGTAAGTCCGTCCGGGTCGTCCAGACCCGGTCGACGCTGGAGCTGATTCGTCAGCTGCAGAAGTCCCGGCAGCTGACGCGGTCGGCGCTCACGACGCTGCAACACCCGCTGAACCAGGCCGAGTCCGAGCTGCGGCACGGCGATGTGACGGGCCGGCTGCTCGCCCTCCAGGACCTGCGCCTGGAGCTCTACCGCCTGCCGGTGCCGGAGGTGAGCGTGCCGGCGCGGGCCGCGATCGACGACCTGCTCACCGTGCGGCTCGGCGACGCTCGCGGGCTGCTCGCCATCGCCGGGGACGTACGACTGGCCACCGACGACGGGACCATCGCCCCGGCGCTGTCGCAGCGGCTGCTTGACGAGATCGCCGCGGCGGCGCGTTCAGCTTCCGCGAGCGACAGCACGGCGATGCGCACGGCGCTCGACCGGCTCGCTGCCCTCGTCACGGCCGCCCCGGCCGGACAGATCGCCCCCGACGTCGCGGCGGAGCTGCTCGCCTCCACCGGCGTGATCGCCGCCGGTCCCCGCAGCCACGAGGCGGAGGCCGCTCAGCTGCTCGGCGCGGCGTGTCTGCGGACCGATCACACCGGTTACACCGGCAGCGGATTCGTGGCGTGTCTGAAGACCAAGGAGAGTGGTCTGCGGTTCAACACCGCCGTGGCGGCGGACGGCGACTACACGCTCCGAATCCGGTACGCCAACGCCATGGGTGCCACCCAGACCATGACCCTGAGCAGCGGGGCGTCGTCAGTCGTGCTGCGGCTGCCGACGCTCGCGAACTGGGACACCTGGTCCGAGTACACCGTCGAGCTCCCGATCGCTGCGGGTGACGCCGTGAACATCGTGTTCGGGCCCACCGACAACGGCAACGTCAACGTCGACTCGATCACCCTCGAGCCGGATCTGGGTGTCGTTACGCACGCCTGAGCCGGAGGTGGGAGGGCCGGCCCGTCGGGGCCGGCCCTCCCGTCGTCTCCGTCCGCCGTGGCCGTGGAGTGCATGCTCGGCGGGTGCCGGCGTCGTGACCGTCGGCGCTCCTGAAAGGGGCGAGCCCCGGTCGATCCTGGTGGATCGGCCGGGGCTCGTCAGTTGGTGCAGGGTCAGGCGATGTCGAACCGGTCGAGCTCCATGACCTTGGTCCAGGCCGCGACGAAGTCGGTGACGAACTTCTCGCGGGCGTCCTGGCTGGCGTAGACCTCGGCGAGGGCGCGCAGCTGGGAGTTGGAGCCGAAGATGAGGTCGACCGCGGTGGCGGTCCACTTCACCTTGTCGGTGGCCAGGTCGCGGATCTCGTACACGTGCTCGTCGGACTCCGACGCCTTCCACCGGGTGCCCGGGGAGAGCAGGTTGGCGAAGAAGTCGTTGGTGAGCACGCCGGGCCGATCGGTGAGGACGCCGTGCTGCGCGCCGCCGACGTTGTTGCCGAGCGAGCGCAGACCGCCGATGAGGACGGTCATCTCCGGGGCGGTCAGGTTGAGCATGTAGGCGCGGTCGATGAGCAGCACCTCCGGCTGGGTCTTCTCGCCGGGGCGCAGGTAGTTACGGAATCCGTCGGCGCGCGGCTCGAGGACCCGGAACGACTCGACGTCGGTCTGCTCCTGGGTGGCGTCGGTGCGACCCGGGTGGAACGGCACGGTCACCTCGACGCCGGCATCACGCGCCGCCTTCTCGACGGCGGCCGAGCCGGCGAGCACGATCAGGTCCGCGAGCGAGATCTTCGCGCCGCCGGCGGCGTTGAACTCCCGCTGGATGCCCTCGAGGGTCTCCAGGACCGTCGCGAGCTGCTCGGGCTGGTTGACCTCCCAGCTGCGCTGCGGCTCGAGGCGGATCCGCGCGCCGTTGGCGCCGCCGCGCTTGTCGGTGGAGCGGTAGCTGGCGGCCGAGGCCCAGGCGGTGGAGACGAGCTGGGCGGTGGTGAGACCGGACTCCAGGATCTTCGCCTTGAGGGCGGCGACGTCGGCGTCACCCACGAGCTCGTGGTCGACGGCCGGCACCGGGTCCTGCCACAGCTGGGGCTCGGCGACCCACGGCCCGAGGAAGCGGTCGATCGGGCCCATGTCGCGGTGCAGCAGCTTGTACCAGGCCTTGGCGAAGGCCAGCGCGAACTCGTCGGGGTTCTCCAGGAACCGGCGGGAGATCTTCTCGTACGCCGGGTCGACGCGCAGCGACAGGTCGGTCGTGAGCATCGTCGGCTTGTACTTCTTCGCCGGGTCGAACGGGTCCGGGATGATCTCCGGGGCGTCCTTGGCGACCCACTGCTTGGCGCCGCCGGGGCTCGTGGTGAGCTCCCACTCGAAGCCGAAGAGGATCTCGAAGAAACGGTTGCTCCACTGCGTCGGCACGTCGGTCCACGTCACCTCGAGGCCGCTGGTGATCGTGTCCGCGCCCTTGCCGCTGCCGTGGGTGCTGAGCCAGCCCAGGCCCTGCGCCTCCAGCGAGGCGCCTTCGGGCTCGGGGCCGACGTGGTTGTCAGCGACGCCCGCGCCGTGGGTCTTGCCGAAGGTGTGGCCACCGGCGATGAGGGCGACGGTCTCCTCGTCGTTCATCGCCATCCGGGCGAAGGTCTCGCGGATGAAGTGCGCCGCGGCGGCCGGGTCCGCGTTGCCGCGGGGGCCCTCCGGGTTGACGTAGATCAGACCCATCTCGGTCGCGCCGACGCCGGCCACCATCTCCTTCTCGGAGGCGTAGCGCTCGTCGCCGAGCCAGGTGTCCTCCGGGCCCCAGAAGATCTCCTCGGGCTCCCAGACGTCTTCGCGGCCGAAGCCGAAGCCGAAGGTCTTGAAGCCCATCGACTCCAGGGCCACGTTGCCGGCGAGCACGAGCAGGTCGGCCCAGGAGATCTTCTGGCCGTACTTCTGCTTGACCGGCCACAGCAGCCGGCGGGCCTTGTCGAGGTTGGCGTTGTCCGGCCAGCTGTTGAGCGGGGCGAACCGCTGGCCACCGTCGCCGGCGCCGCCGCGGCCGTCGTGGATGCGGTAGGTGCCGGCGGCGTGCCAGCTCATCCGGATCATCAGACCGCCGTAGTGGCCGAAGTCGGCCGGCCACCAGTCCTGCGAGGTGGTGAGGACCTCGGCGATGTCCTGCTTGAGGGCCTCGACGTCGAGCTTGGCGAACTCCTTGGCGTAGCTGAAGCTCTCCCCCAGCGGGTTGCCCTTCGGGGAGTGGGCGTGCAGCACCGAGAGGTCGAGCTGGTTGGGCCACCAGTCCCGGTTGGTGCGCGGACGGCCGCCGGTCTTCGGCGTCGGCGAGTCGATCGCCGGGTTCTCGCTCTCGCTGCCGTGCGCGGTCACGGAGTCGTGTGCGACCGGGCAGCCGGCCGCCTCCTTCTTGTCCACACCCTGCGCGCTGGAGGGGGTGTAGTCCTCGGTGTCGCTCATTTACTTCCTTCCGAACTGGCGGATCGTTGGGAGGTGCGTTCGGTCGCGCAGTCGGGGCAGGTGCCCCAGTAGACGACCTCCGCCTCGTCGACCACGAACCCGTGGTCGTCGGAGGCGGTGAGACAGGGAGCGTGTCCCACGGCGCAGTCGACGTCGGCGATGGCGCCGCAGGAGCGGCAGACGACGTGGTGGTGGTTGTCCCCCACCCGTGACTCGTATCGGGCGGTCGCGCGGGCAGGTTGGATGCGCCGCACGAGACCGGCCTCGGTGAGTGCGCGCAGTACGTCATACACCGTCTGGTGGGAGACCGTGGGATGGTCCGCTCGTACCAGTGAGATCACCGTGTCGGTGTCGACGTGCGGATGGTCGCGCAGCGCGGCGAGCACCGCCAGCCGGGGCCCGGTCACGCGCAACGAAGCTGCCCGCAGCTGCGCCTCGAAGCCGGACGTCATGCCCTGAACATAGCCCATTCTTCTGGAACTGTTCAAGTTTTACCGGGATCATAATCCGCACAGTTCGCCGTAAACCTGATCACCCAGGCAGGGACCGACCCGGCGGCAGCCAACCGACAGGTGGGCCCGGCGGCGGCGGGCGGCGACCCGGATCCCGGCGTCCAACGCTCGCCGACATTACCGACCATCTGGGCCACGGCAAGGCGACGCGGCAGGGACGACGACGGGAACTTTCCGTGCCGGGACCCGGGACGTTGCGGCGGCCCGAAAGATCGGGCGAGCGCGCGACCCCGGTGACACGCCAGGGCGCTCCGGACCGGAGTCCGGAGCGCCCCACCGGGTCGTGCGGTCAGGTCACGAACCCGTGGTGAAGGTCCATGACGTGGTGAGCAGGGGGTTCCCGGCCAGGTCGCGCAGGGCGGTGGGGCCACCGGTCAGGGTGACCTCGTACGCCACGTTGGCCTGGAGTTGAACGTTCGGGTCGATCGTGAGCAGCCGGGTGGCGGGGTCGTAGCTGACCCGGGTCACCAGGACGTTGCCGTTGGAGACCCGTTTCAACTGCACGGCGGCGGCGCTGGCACCGGTGACCGCCTCGTCGAAGGTCACCGTGATGTTGCCGGTGCGGGACACGCCGGTCGCCCCCGGCTCCGGTGTCCGGGCCGTCACCTGCGGCGCGGGGCCGGTGGTGAAGGTCCAGCTCAGCTGTGTCAGGGCGTTGCCGGCGGCATCCGTGATCCCGGTCGTCAGGGTGACCCGGTACGTCGTGTCCGCAGCCAGGCCGGCGTCGGGGTTGAGGGTGAACCGCCCGACCTGACGGTTGTAGGCGACCGTGGCCGGGACCAGGGCGTTGGTGGCGGCGTTGCGCAGCTGGACGGTGTTCGCGTTCACGCCGTTCACCACCTCGCTGAACAGGCCCTGGACGTTCGTCCCCCGACCGACGCCGGTCGCGCCGGGCAGCGGCCGTTCCACCGTCACCGTCGGGGGCGTCACGTCGAGGATGGGCGTGACCTCGTCGGAGAGGGCCGAGTACGCCCCCGTGCCCACCTCGTTGACCGCCGCCACCTGGAACCGGTAGGCCTGACCGTTGGTCAGGCCGGTGACCAGCAGGCTCGTCGCGCCCGCCGGGGCGGTACGCGGCTCGCCGACCTGGGTGCCCGCGGCGTTCACGACCCGGACCAGGTAGCCGGAGACCGCCGGCCCGCCGTTGTCCGCCGGTGCGGTCCAGGTGACGGTCGCCGACTCGTTGCCACCGTTCGCGGTCCCGATCGTCGGGGCCCCGGGGGTGAGCATCGTGACGGTGGTGTCGGTGAACTCCAGCCGCTCGACGTTCCGGAGCGTGTCCGTGCCGTCGCCGCCGGCGCCGCCCTGGTCGCCGGCGGGTGGCACGTTGCGGGCGTGGACCACGGTCAGCGTCCCGTCGGCGTTCGGGATGATGTCGTAGTCCGCCCGCGGTCCGGTGAAGACGGCCGTGTCGACCCCGGCCGGTCCGGTGTGCAGGATCTCCCGGACGATCACGATGTTGTGGGGGTTGAGCGCTCCACTGAACACCGCCTGGTGCAGGGTCTGCCCGGTCGGGTTCCCGGCGGCGTCGCGCAGGTACTGGCCGTTCAGGGAGGTGGTGGTGCCGATCTCCGTCGTCGCGTCGGCCGGGTTGGTCCGAACGCTGAGTCGCACGTTCAGCCAGGCGTCCCCGTCGATGATGTCGTCGGCTCCCCGGCCGGTGATCTCGTCACTGCCACCACCGCCGAGCAGGATGTTGCCGCCGCCGAAGCCACAGACCGCGGCGGACGGGCTGACCTCCGGCGGGCTGGCGACGCACGCGGTGCGACCCGCCACGAGCGACCGCAGACCCTTGATCCGGTCGATGCCCTCCTCGGTCAGTACGTTGGAGCCCCAGGGCGTGTTCAGCTCCAGGTCCTGTTCGAGCGGGACCAGGTCGTCTCCCTTGAGGACGTCGTCCTTGTCCCAGCCCGACAGCGCCTCGGTCAACAGGAAACGGTCGGCGAGCATGATCGGCGCGTCGGCGATGGCGATGGTCAGGTCGGAGTCCGCCGCCTCCACCGAGCGGGCGTGGATCGCGAAGTCGAAACCGCGTACACCGTGGTTCCGCTCGATGCCCGGACCGGCGACCATGATGTCGTCGCCGCCCTCGGCGTCGTAGTCGTCCTCACCGCTGTTGCCGATCAGGACGTCGTGCCCGGGTTCGTTGATGTCGTCGAAGAACGGCGCGCCGCTGTCGCCCTGGAGCAGGTCGTTGGAGTTGCCGCCCTCCTGCCAGTCGTCACCGCCGCCGCCGAACACGGTGTCGGGCCCGTCACCGGCGATGACGAAGTCGTCGCCCTCACCGGCGAAGGTCTGGTTGCCGTTGAGGCCGCCGTTGGTGAAGTCCTTACCGTCACCACTCATGATGATGTCCAGGCCGGGCCCGGCGTCGATGGCGTCGTTGCCCGCGCCGCCCTTGTGCACGTCGTCCCCGGCCGAGTCGGTGATGATGTCGTCGCCCAGCCCGCCCAGTGCTTCGTCGGCGCCGTCGTTGCCCTCGATACGGTCGTTTCCGTCGTTGCCCCAGAACGTGTCGTTGTCGATGCCGCCCCACATCCTGTCGTTGCCCGCGGTGCCGTTGTAGGTGCTCTGGGCGTTGAGACCCGGCGGGTCCACGGAGTTCGACTGCCGGTACCGGATCGTCCCGTCAGCCATCCGGATGAGCACCTTCGACTCGTCGCACTCCGATTCCGGATCGTCCGCAATGTTGTTGCCGGTGCCGGCGAAGGTGGGCCGGTTCAGGTCGAACTTGCAGTCCGAGGTGGCGAAGACGTCGGCCTTCAGCGCCTGCGCGGTGGTGTTGCGCATGACGAGTTCGGCCATCGAGTTGCCTTCGAGCTCGGTGCGCAGGTTGAGCCCGGAGGTACGCGACAGGTAGTAGAGCCGGTCACCGTCCTGCAGGTCGGTCATCTGCCGCTCGAAGACGTAGTTGAAGGTGGAGCCGAGCAGGCCACCGAAGAAGACCTGCGACTCGGCGAGGCCACCGATCCACAGGTCGATGCCGTCGACACCGGTCGTGGAGCCGCCACCGGCGGTGTTCGCCCAAGCCCCGATGCTGTTGACGAAGTCGGCGCTGTCGGCCGGCGTCTTCGGCACCGGGTTCAGGGCGGCGTCGTTCTCGTAGATCAGCCGGGCGGCCGCGCGCCGCGAGGCCAGGGTGGCCGGCTTGTTGTCAGCACTCTCGTCGGCGGCGGTGTCGGGGACGTCCTCGACGATGTGGTCCGGGCCCGCGTCGGTCAGGATGCGCGGGTGCGTCCCGTACGCCGCCATGAAGTTGATGACGGAGTCCGGATGCTTGATGCTGAGCCCGAAGTCGACCCAGTTCGTGTACGGCTGCAGGGCGCTGTCGTTGGTCTGTGCGTACACCTGCTTGCGGAAGTTGTTCAGCGACGGGACACCGGCGTCGCGGGCTCGGGTCATGTTGACGGCGGCGAGGTCCAGCGGCAGCCCGAGCAGGTTGTTGCGGAGTGCTCCGGTGACGAACTCGTCGAGTTCGTTACCGGTCTGCTCGGTCATCCCCTGGGCGATCGCGCCGGCGGCCTGGGCCGCGGTGTACGTGCCTCCGTCGCCGTCGCGGAAGAAGGCCGGCGGGTTGAGGAACGCCTCCAGCAGCGGGATGTCGCTCTTCGAGCCGTCCTCATTGGTCCGGGCGACCGTGTCGGCCAGCATCGAGTGTCCGAACCGGTACACGGCGTGGGCGAATTCGGCGCGGACGTCGGGGTTGATGCCGGTGTCCGACTGGGTGAAGACGTTGAACGGGTTGATCCCGGGCTGGATCTTGCGGGCGAAGTCCTCGAAGACGATGTGCTGGTACTCCATCTCCGTCACGAACCGCGCGGCCTGGAAGATCCGCTCACCGTTCCAGCCGTCGGCGCCGGTCGGCGACTGCCACTCGGCGACGTCGATGTTCTCCTCGATGATGAGGTTCTTGATGTAGTCGACCAGCCGGTTGTGCTCGGAGTGGAACACCTGGTGCACGGCGACGAGACCGATGTTCTCGTTGACCCGTCCGTCGCCGGCGACGAAGTGGGCGTCGAGCATCTCGTTGTCGTACCGGTCGGCGGGCAGTTGGGTGCCCGGCGGGTTGATCACGGTGTCGGCGTCCGGGGTCTTGGCGACCGACGGCACCGCGTGGTGCGCGATGTCGTCGAGGAAGGCGATGTTGATCCGGCTGACGTTCGCCGGGATCGCGATCGGCGCGGCGGGGTTGCCCTCGACCAGGCCGGTGGCCGTCACCAGCTGCGGGTATCCGTTGGGGCCGCGCAGGAACCGGCCGTACTGGTCGGCGGCGACCATCGGCACGTTCAACACGTCGACGTCGGCGAGTCGGATGCCGAGCAGCGAGGCGGCCTGGTTCTTGACGCTCGCCCAGGTCCCCATGCCATCGGTCGGGCCGTTCAGCATCCGGCCGGTGGCGACCGGCTTGCCGGCGCTGTTGTTCTTGTACTGGCGCAGGAAGACCTGGTGGGAGGAGTGCGACGCGTACGTCTGGCTCTGGTCGACCCACGACGAGTTCAGGTTGGTGGCCTCCTGGACGTCGTCCGCGCTCTCGTCGGTCGCGGTCGCCGGGTTGTCCCCGAGGTGGCCGTCCGGACCGGGCTGGTTCTTCGCCCGGTTGACCACCATGAACCGCATGTTCGGCGGCAGGTCGTCGGCGGTGCCGAGTTCGCCGTCCGCGCCGGGGATCAGCGGGTCGTCGGCTTGGAGGGGCACGATGACCGAGCCGCTGCCGCCCTTGGCGGTGAGGTCGACGCCGTGGTCGAAGAACTGACCGAAGAGCGCGAACCACGAGTTGTACGGCGGGGAGAGGCCGAAGTCGGTGGTGACGTTCGGGATGAACAGGGTGCCGCCCCGGGGTGTACAGCCGGGCGGTGAGCCTTCGGTCGCTGGTGGGCCGGGGTCCGGCTCGACGACGCAGGGCACCGCGGTGGGATCCTGGTTCAAACTTCGGTGCGGCCTGCCGGCGGCCACCACGGCGGCCGGGTTGGCCGACGACTGGTCGACGATCAGGTTGCTGATCACCCGCGGCTGGGCGTCGGCGACCACGCCCTTCTTCTGGGAGTACGACGAGTTCGCCGGGCCGCCGAAGGCGGTGGCGTCGTCACCGGGCCGCCACTGCGGTGCGGCGTGCCGGGGGAACGTCTTGGCGACAGCACCGTAGGAGCTCTGGCCGGGGACGCCGTTGTTGTCCGACCCGTCCACCGTCCGCAGACCGTACGGCAGCAGCGCGCTGCTGACCTGGTTCGCTCCGGATCCGAAGAGCGGTTGTCCGGCGACCGGCTCCCCACCGGGCCCCTCCCTGGTCGCGTGGTTCTCGGCGATCTTGATCTGCCTGAGGATGAACCTCAGGTCGCCGGCGTTGAGCTCGAACCCCTGACCGACGGGTGCGGCCTGGGCCGGGCCGGCCGTCAGGGGCAGCAGGCTGAACCCCACGATGGCAGCGAGCCCCGCGGCCAGGATCTTTCGGCGTCTGGTCACCATTCTTCCCTCTCGGTAACTGATAGATATCGATTGGGGTGCACGATCGACGACAGGGAAAGGGCGTGCAGGAATGCCGACACCGTTACCCGGCGCGCGATGGGAATAGCGCGCGATGAACTGCGCCGGCTTCGTGCGGCACCTCACCCTGTATGGCGTTGCCTCAACGCTGTCTAAGGCGGACGGACCTGCGATAGGCGGTGTTCATCGAGCGGCTAACTAATGTTCCGCTAAGGCAACTTGCCAGCGATATTAGAACGGTTCCAGTCAACGAGTTGATGGCCGTTCGGGTGATGTCGGGCGGTCGCAAGGACCAGCAGGGGGCGGCGTTCGCTTGACGGAACGTAGCGGTTCGGCTGCACGGTGTGGAGCGGACGCGGCCGGGCACCGCTCCCGGCGTGGGTCCGACACTCGGCTCGGTTGGGCGCGTGACTACCCGCCGCAAGCGGCGGAGCAGCGCGAATCGGCAATCGAGCGCCTGGCGATCCGCGCTCCGCAGACGGCAGGCGGCCGACGAAATCACCTTTTCCGACAGCTGTGCGAATTGCTCGGCCGTATCAGCGACCCTGCCAGGGAAAAAGGGAAGTGTCGACTTCCGGACGTAGCCTGCCGGCCGCCCGGTTTCGCGCAGATACACCGGTCGCTCGAATGCCTCGGCGAGATCCGAGATACGGCGATATGGGAGCAAACATCGAAGATCGTCGCCCGTGGGTACCGACCGGACGGGCGCGTGGAGATTAGCCTCCAGCCATGCCGAGCTTCGAGATCACCCCGATAGGTACGGTCCGGAACGACCGCACGGACATCCAGCACACGGACAACTGGGGAGCCGTCCGCAGCACGATCACCATCGACGAGCGTTTCGGCGAGGCCAGCCTCCAAGGGCTGGAGGGCTTCTCCCATGTGGAGGTCCTCTTCGTCTTCGACCAGTTCCCGGAGCACGGCGACTACCGCGAACCCCGCCCCTACCGTGGCCGTCCAGACCTCCCGCCCGTCGGCGTCTTCGCCGGTCGCGGCCCCCGCAGACCGAACCGCATCGGGGTGACGTGCTGCGCCATCGAGTCCGTCCGCGGTCGCGAACTGACCGTGGTGGGCCTCGACGCGGTCTCCGGCACTCCGGTCATCGACGTGAAGCCGACGATGGTGGAGTTCCTCCCGGGCGAGGTCCGGCAGCCGGAATGGGTCAGCGCAATGATGTCGGAGTACTTCCAACCGTAGGCGGCGGCACCGAGGAGGCCGAGGTCCGGCGGCCGGCCCGTTGGGGGCTCGACGACGGTGAAGCGAAGGCCGATAGCGTCTCCGTCATGGAGAACATGATCGTCGTACCGGGCCTGGGTGGTTCCGGGCGTGATCACTGGCAGTCCCACTGGCTCCAGGACTGGGCCGGCGCTGTTCGGGTCGAGCAGCGGAACTGGGATCAGCCGGACCGGGACGAGTGGGTCGCCGAGCTGCACGGCACGGTCCAGCGGGCCGAAGGAGCGGTCGTACTGGTCGCACACAGCCTCGGCTGTCACACCGTCGCCCACTGGGCTCAGCGGCACGTCGCCCAGGTCCGCGCGGCGCTGCTGGTGGCGCCGCCCGATATCGACTACTCGGCGTCCCGTGGTGCGCCGATCGCCCGCTTCGGCCCGACCCCGGCGGACCCGTTGCCGTTCCCGACCGTCCTGGCGGCCAGCAGCACCGACCAATGGGCGGAGATCGGCTGGTCCCGGCTGCTGGCGAAACAGTGGGGCGCGCGCTTCGTGGACCTCGGCGCCGTCGGCCACGTCAACCCGGCGGCCGGCTTCGGCCCATGGCCCCGGGGTGAGGAGTTGCTCCGGGACCTCCTCGCCGAGACCGCCGACTGAGGTCGCACCTGTTCGGATGCCGGCGCCGCCGCGGCTTCAGCAACGTTCCCGAGGGTCTCGCGGCAACGCGCGGACGGCATGAGGCGCCGTCACCAGTCCAGCGGCGCGGCGAGGAACGGTGCGTCATCGGGCGCCGTTCTGCGCGCCGCCAGCACGGTCGTGGCCGTCTGACCCACGGGGACTCGGAATGGTGCCGTGGCACCCTGGTCGATCGTGGCGGCGACGGCGTCGGCTACCTCTTCGACCGAGACGGGCGCGGAGCGGAACGGTCCGAGTTTGTTCAGCAGGGGTCGGTAGGGGCTGTCCTCGTCGAGGTACACCTTGGCGAGCTCCGCGCCGCCGGAGGTGACCGCGGGTGGCTGCACCACGTGCACGGACACGCCGAAGTGGCCGGCCTCGATGGCGATGGTCTCCGCGAACGCCTCCAGCGCGTGCTTGGTCGCGCCGTACGCGCCGATCAGCGGGATGACCAGCCGACCCTGGATGCTGGACATGAAGATGAGCTGTCCCGATCCTCGGTCGCGCATCTGCGGGAGTACGGCCTGGGCGACCCGCAGCGCCCCGAACGTGTTCAGCTCGAACAGGTCGCGCAGCGCGTCGAGGGGGATCGACTCGAGCGGTGCCCGGACAGTCGTGCCGGCGTTGCTGAGCAGTACGTCGACGCGTCCCGCCCGGGCGACCGCGGCGTCCACCGAGTCCTGGTCGGTGACGTCGAGCCGCAGCTTCACCGCTGCGGGAACGTCGTCGAGGGTGGACAGGTCGCGGGCGGTCGCGATGACCTGATGGCCTCTGGCGGCCAGGGCGATCGCGGCGCCCCTGCCGATGCCGCGCGACGTTCCGGTGATCAGTACTCGTGCCATGCGAGGTAGGTCCTTCCTTGGGGTTGCCGCCGGTCCGGCGTCGCCGGCACTCCGAGCCGCAGCCATAATAGGTATGACGGCATGCATATTGTCTGGACATGGGTCGAGGGCCGGTCGACTCCGACGACCGGATTTTCAGGCTCTGCCGCGACGCGAGCCCTTGGGCGCCCCGCCGTCCGCGAGACTGACCAGGGCGGCCCGAACCGCGTCGAAGGGAGCCGGGCTACGCAGAGCGCGGGCGGTGACCAACGCGCCTTCGACGCCGGCGACCACCGCATCGGCCAGCACGCGTGCGGGCGCCTGGTCGATGCCGAGGACGATGAAGTGGAACGCGAGCCGGTCGATCATCTGCGCGAACGCGCGTCGGCTCGTCTCCGCCATGTCGGCGGACTGCTGGGCGGCTCCGTCGATCACCAGCGGTGCGATTCCGCAGCCCCGGGCGTACTCGCTGGCGATCATGCCCTCGCGACCCAGGTCCACGTAGCGCTCGATGAGCTCGGCGGCGGAGCCGGCCCCTTCGGCGGCCTGGTCGATGATGACGACCTGGTCGTGGGCGTGCGCCTCGGCCGCCACCATCGCCAACTGCGCCTTGCCGCCGGGAAAGTGGAAGTAGACCGAGCCGCGCGGCGCCTCGCTGAGCTTGAGCACGTCGGAGAAGGCCGTCGCCTCGTAGCCGCGCTGCCGGATCAGCTGCTTGGCCGCCTCCACCATCCTCTGCCGGGCATCCGACCGACGAGCCACGACTTCACCTCGCCTCTCCTCGCTCCGCCTTCTGTCCTGAATTATGTATGCTGCTCGGCATAGTTGCAAGCGGAAGCCCAGGAACTCTGGCAGGCCGGACGTCTCACCGGTACCCGGCAGGTCCTCCGCTTTCCCGGACTGCCGCCTGGAACGCGCCCCGGCTCGACAGAATTGACCAGACGCCGCCCAGGCCATCGGCCCGTCGAGAGGAGCGCGCATGCCCTTCGTCACCATCTCGCTGGCCCGGGGCAGGTCGGACCAGTATCTGGCTGCCGTATCCCAGGCGGTGCACGACGCGCTGGTCGCCGAGCTGAACATGAAACCGGACGACAACTTCCAGCTCATCCACCAGCACGAACCGGGCGAGATGGTCTTCGACCGTGGCTTCCGCGGCGGGCCACGCTCCGATGACTGGATCGTGTTCACGATCACCGACGGTATGGAACGTGGCGAACGGGCCAAGCGCAGGTTCTACTCGACGCTGGTCCGCCTGCTCGAAGAGGGTCCGGGCGTCCGTCCCGCCGACGTCTTCGTGGTCATGACCGTGACCCCGCCGGAGAACCTCTCCTTCGCCGGCGGAGTGATCGGCACCGACGTCGCCGCCGCCGAGTCGCTGGCCGCCGCAGCGCAAGCCCCAGGCACGCGCGACACGTACACCAGGGCCGAGATGACGTACGCCGTCACCCAACTCTTCCAGAACCGCGATCGCGGCCCCATCCTCCCGATGCTGCGCGACGACGTCGTCCTCACCCTGCCCACGACGCTGCCCTACGGCGGCCAGTTCACCGGCCCCGCCGCCTTCGACGACTTCTTCGCGAAGCTCCCGGGCGGTGGCGCCGTCTGGAAGTCGTTCCAGGTCGTCGTCGATGACGTCCTCGCCGCCGACGACCACGTCA
This sequence comes from Micromonospora musae, assembly GCF_003626635.1. Taxonomy (GTDB): domain Bacteria; phylum Actinomycetota; class Actinomycetes; order Mycobacteriales; family Micromonosporaceae; genus Micromonospora; species Micromonospora musae. Next base: position 171,835 of record NZ_RAZT01000006.1, read on the forward strand.
TCGCCCGACTCACCAACACGGCCGTACTCAAGGCGACCGGCAAGACCGTCGTCTTCCAGAACCTCTGGTTCTTCGGCGTCGCGGGCGGCCGCATCACCAGCGTCCAGCTCTACGCCGACACCGCCGCCACGACCAGTGGCGCAGCCGGTTGATCGTGGTCCCGCCCGCCCCGCGCTGCGCTCTCGCGCGACATCGCCACTCCCCCGGTCCATCGAGACGATCGTCGCTGGGCCCGTCGGGACACAGCACGTCAAGGAGGGCGAGACAGCATTGATGGCCCTTGCCGGGCATCGGACGAACACCATCGAGTACCTGTTGGGCAATCCAGTGACCGCCGAGAGCATGTTCGGTTACCACCCGGCGACCCTGCTCTACGCGCCGCTGCGCATCCTGGTGCACAGCGACGACGACGGCTGCGCCATCTTCACCCTGGATCAGCCGAGTGTGGCGTTCGGCGGCTTCGGCATCCCGCAGGTCACCGAGGTCGGCATAGGCCTCGACCGCAAGGTGGCCAACCTCCTCAAGCTGATCGGTGTCGAACCGCCCGAGGTGCTGGCCGGCCCCGCCACGTGACCCGAGCCGTTGCACGCTGTCGTCTGAATTCTCGGACCACGCGTTGCGGCCGGTCGGAGGTCAGAAATCGCCTGGGCGAGCCCGCTGGGCTCAGCCACCGACCTTCGCGCGCGCCGACTCGGCAGCAGCCCGGTCGGAGTAGCCGGGGTGTCGGGCGTCGATCAGATCGGCATAGGCGGTCGTTCGCGAAAGGTAGTCGACCACAAAGGGGCAGATCGCGGTGATCGTGCCTTCCCGGGCGCGGATCTCGTCCAGTACTCGCCGGACCATGGCGCCGGCCACGCCCTGGTGTTGATGACTCGACTCGACTTCGGTGTGCCGGAGGGCGTACCGGTTGGGCTTCAGGTGGGTGTAGTAGAGCCAGCCGACCAGCACGCCATCGCGATAGAGCTCGAAGCGGCCATGATCGAGGCTGTCGATCAACTCCTCCGCCACCGGCGCCTGTCCCTCACTGCTCATCGGCTCACCTTCCCAACGTGTAGTTACGCCGCACGATCAGACGGCTCGGTTCGGACCTTGAGGTCCGAGCATGGCTGCCGGCTGCCCGCTATGCACGGCGCGAGCGCCGCATCTTTGGACCAAATGGTCCCTTGACCGGGTCCACGCGGGCCCGGTTGCCGCCTGTGAACCCTCATGGGCGAACGCGGATGATCGTCTTCCCCCTGGTCCGCTCGGTCGGATTGAGGGCGGCCACGGCACCATCGAGGGTGGCGACGGTTCCGATGTTCGTCCGCACGCGCCCGTCCCGGACCCGCCGGGCGATCTCACCCAGCTGGACGCGGTCGGACACGACAACGAAGTCGATTGCCCGGCCGTCAGCAGGCCGCACCTCCGGCGGTCCGGTGACCGTCACCAGCGTCCCTCCGGCTCGAACCAGACCCGCGGACCGCTTCTGGATGTCGCCACCGAGAACATCGAAGACGAGATCGACTTCGCCGACGTCTTCCAGGGTGTCGTTGTCGAGGTCGACGAACTCGTGGACACCGAAGTCGACTGCGGTCTGTTGGCCGCTGGCACGTCCGGTGCCGATGACGTAGGCGCCGGCCTGCCGAGCGAGCTGCGTCGCCATCGAACCGACCACGCCGGCCGCGCCGTGCACCAGGACGCTCTGCCCCTCCAGGAGGTGGCCGTGATCGAACAGCCCCTGCCACGCAGTCAGGCCGGCCATCGCGACGCCGGCACCCACCGTGAAGTCAACGTCGCCCGGCAGCGGGGCAAGGTTGCGCGCCTCGACGACGACGTACTCCGCGAGCGTGCCGTCGCGGGTCCAGTCCGTAAGGCCGAACACCCGCTGTCCCACCGACAACCCGGTTGCTCCGTAGCTGAGCGCGGTGACCACCCCGGCCACCTCGTGGCCGGGGATCGACGGCGTCCGGTCACGGCCGAGGCGGTCGATCCAGGTCGAGGGCCACTCCAGCTCATCGCCGGTGAATCCAGACGAATGAACTTCGACGACGACATCGCCGTAGTTCGCGCCCTCAAGACTGGCGAGCCTCGCCGCGTCCGGCTCGGGCCGCTCCACCAGCCTCATCCCGGCCGTCCCGGCGGCCCGGTCCGTCACCACGATCGCTTTCATCTGAACGCCACTCCGAATCAGTCCTCGTCCACCCCGTTACGACACAACAGGGGTGCTGCTGTCTGCGCGTCATGACCGACCGCTGTTCACGGTCTCGCCCTCGACCGGCCCGGTTGAAGACGGCGACGGCATCGTCGAGGGTCGCGACGTTGCCGATCTTCGTCAGCAGTCGCCCGCTGGACGACTACGTCATGTCCTTCTCGAACGCGGTGAGCTCCTCGCCATGGTCGCCCGCTGCGCGTTCGCGCTGGGGGTAGGCGCCGGCACCGGGATGGACCTTGTCGATGAGGTCGAGGTACTGCGGGTTACGGGCAATGAACCTACCGACGACCGGGCAGATGATGGTGATCTTCTTCCCGCTCTCGCGGATCTCGTTCAGCACGCGAGCGACGAGCTCCGTGGCCACCCGGTTGCGCCGGTAGGCGGGGTCGACCCAGGTCGTCAGCAGCACGACACGGCCACCCACGAACCGGTACTGGAGCTCGGCGATCGCTTCGGCGCCGAGGGCGGCGATCCAGCGACCGCGCTCCACGTCGTTGATGACATCGAGCTCCCAGCTGGATTCCACCTCGCTGAGACTTGTCTCGTTCAGAGCGGCGATGACCGCCGCGTTGTTCTCTTCCCGGGTGGCCGCCTCGGCCTCGAGATCGATCGCCATTGTCACGCTTCCTGTCGGGGTGCTAAAGGTGGGTTCAGGACGAATGGGTGCGACGCAGGGTTACTCCCGGATGCTGAGGGTCGACGAGGTCGGCGTACTCGGGGTTGTGCTCGATGAACGTGCGGACGATCGGGCACAGGATGGTGACCGTCTTACCTTGCCCGCGCGCGTCGTCCAGGACGTGTCGGATCAACTCGGTGGCGATGCCCTGTTCGCGGAACTCGGAGAGCACGGAGGTGCCGAGCAGCACGAGTCGGTCGTCTCCGGCGACGCTGTAGGTCAGCCCGGCCACCTCCCGGCCCCCGACGAGGGCGTCGTAGGTGCCGAGTCTCTCGTTCTTGACGACCTGCAAGTCGAGCGCGGGGGTACGGGGATCATCGATTACCTCGTCGATGAGGACGGCTTGGTCCTGACTGAGGATGTCTTCCTCGTCGGGGTGTCCGGCCCCGTCGGAATACCCGAGGGCGTGGCGGGTCGGCTCGATGGGGTTGGTCATGGGGGGTACGCCTTCGGTGCTGGTCATCGGGTCACTTTCAAATCGTGGCGGTAGTCGTACGCGCCCAGTTGCATGTCATCGACGGGAGATGAAGGCGCAGTCGTCGACGCGCTGACTTCTCTTGCGAGGCGGCAATCGCGCTTCGTCGTACCGGGTCCGCATGAGCGATGGCGCATGATCGCCTCTCCCCTCCCTCCGCCCGGTCGGCGTGGAGGCGTCAGCCGAGGCCGGGCCGGTGTCGGCACCTGTGGCGGTGGGACCGGCGCAGCTGTCATCGAGTCGTTCCTCGCATCGTTGGATCACCTCGCGCTGCGACCGGGAGTCGCCGGGCACCGATGTCGCCCAGTTGTCCGGATTTGAGTCCGCCCGAGTCGCGGGACGCGATGACGATCGCCGCCCTGATGCGTGAACGACGACTACTCGCTCATCCATCAACCGGAGATCGCCGCAATCGTAGCTGCAACGGACTTGATGGTCCAATCTAGCTCCGGCTAGAACGAGTTCAACCGGCAGCCACTTGACCCATAGCACCTGCGCATCCAGCGAGCTTCCGCGTGCGGCAACGGCCCCAAAGGTCGAGCGGTTCTTGCAACGCACCGGTAACTGGACTGTTTGGTCCGCGACGACTGACCTGCGGAGGCGGCGGCCAGTGTCATGCCCGACGCCAGGAGGGTTCGATGGGACCGGCTCCCGCCGCCGAGGATGTTGTCGACGGCCAGCCGGTCGACGCGGTGGACATCCTGCCGATCAAACGCTGCCGTCTCGGTCGACGTCCTTTACCGGAGTGGCCCAGCACCCACCCGCCTCCGCTCCGCAAATTCGGCCGCGTACCGAGAAACCGCTCGAAAAGCCCCGCTTTCGACGCCAAGTACCGGCAAGAGCACGTACCGGAGCAACCCAAAGCCGAGGGCGCATGCGGCCCGGAGGAGGCGGTTGCGCCGCTTATGCCTCAATCGACGTCAAGTCCGTGTGCCCACGCCCAGGAAGCCGCCGGCCCAGCATCGAAGGCACGCGAGAAGCGAACGAGGACCCGCCGAACTCGCGACGGAGCGGGGATCAGAATCCACGCAGGTGACTGAACCCGGGAGATATGGGAAATGAATGATCCGACGGCAGCAAAGCCAGCCATAGGCGCCGCGTCCACCTCATGACCCGCTCGGGCGGCACCGCGGGCGAACCGATAGATAATGCGTGAACGTGCCTCCGCAGCCCGTAATACATGACGACTGCGCGCGCCACGGCCAGGGAGCATAGTCGACGTTTGATTCGTCCCGCTCCGCCTTCCGTCAAACAATTCCTGAGGTTCGTGTGCGCAACTAACGTGGTGTCATCCCTTCCAGCCAGGTCGGCCGGTGCGGACAGCCAAGGGACCTGGATGCATCGAATCGGAGGCAGCATGGACAACTGGTTCATCTCAGAGGCGGTGTCACGAAGTGCAGAATCCGAAACGGATCGGCAAAGGCTCGCGGCCCTGGTAGATCCAGAGGTGTGCAAGGCCGACCCGGCGGGTGGGGGCTCGCCGAGCGACGCAGCCATCCTCAACTTCGCGCTCAATCTCGAATATCTCGAAGCCGAGTTCTACCTCCGCGCGACGACGGGATCCGGGCTTCCTGACGAGATGACTACCGGCACCGGGGTCCGCGGCGAGGTGTCCGGCGGAGGATCAGTCAACTTCAGCAGCAACTTCGTGCAGAGGTTCGCGAAGGAGATCGCCGCCGACGAGATGCAGCACGTCGCCTTCCTGCGATCCGCGCTCGGCGATTCCGCTGTTGCTCGTCCCGCGATTTCACTGGATACGAGCTTCACCGCGGCCGCGACCGCCGCTGGCCTGATCAAGCAAGGCGAAAGCTTTGACCCGTACGCGAACGACCTGAACTTCCTCTTTGCGGCGTTCCTCTTCGAAGACGTAGGAGTCTCGGCCTTCAAAGGATCCGCGTCACTTTTGTCGAACAAAACGTACCTTGATGCGGCCGCCGGCCTGTTGGCCACCGAGGCATACCACGCCGGGATCGTCCGATCCGCTCTCTACAGCGTCGGACTTACCGACGACGCCGTATTCGACTCGGTGCAGAAGCTCTCCGACGCGCGTAACAGTCTCGATGGTCCGGCGGACGACGACCAGGGGGTCGGGACGGCGGCAGACCCGAATTTCATCCCCACGGATGAGAACGGGATGTGCTACGGCCGAACGGCCCAGTCCGTTCTGAACATCGTCTACCTGAGCCCGACCCCGGCGACTTCGGGTGGCTTCTACCCAGCCGGCCTGAACGGCGAGATCGTGATGAGCGCCGGAGCCGCCTGAGCGGGGGTGTAAAAAGATCTGTTGTGGACGATGTGGCGAGATGAAGCCTGCCGGCAGGTCCGGAGCGGGTGGCGCGGCGTCCGCGCGTCGCGGCTACCCCTCCGACCTGACCGCTGCCCAGTGATCGCATGCCCTACGAAGTGCCTACACGATCACCCCGATCCGGCATGATCCGCCGACCAGGGCATCACCGGCCGACTGATCGAATAAACCCGCGCAGGGCCGCGACGGCCGGCATGGCCGGCCACATCGCCCGCGGCAAACCGGCACGCCGTCAAACCCGCCGCACCGTCGCCTACGCCTGATCAACCCCATCCCATACACGCTCCGGTTAGGATCCGTGACATCGTCGGGAGCCGAGCCGTGCAGGAGCAGCCGATGATCATCGATGCGACGCTCGCCCGGATCAACGAAGGGGTGCAGTTGCACCATCATCAGGGCCGGCGTGCGGCTGCGCGCGACGTGTTCACGCAGATCTGGGACGAGATCGGCGGAGAGCAGGGCGACCCGTTGCACGTGTGCGTCCTCGCGCACTCGATGGCCGATGTGCAGGACGACGTCCACCAGGAGTTGGCCTGGGATCTACGGGCGTTGGCGGCGGCCGATCTGCTCACCGACGCCCGGGTCACTCAGGCCGGCGTGACCCTGCCGGTGGCCGGCCTGTATCCGTCGTTGCACCTGAACCTGGCAGAGTGCTATCGCAAGCTCGGCGACCTCGACCGTGCCCGCGAGTACCTCCAGCGTGCGCAGGCGGGGATCGGCGCGCTCGGCGATGACGAGTACGCGCAGCTGATCAGGGGCGGTCTCGATCGGGTGGCGCAGCAGCTGGCCGGCGAGTAGGCGTACCGCTGCCGACGAGACCGCCGGCAGCCGGCGGCGGTCGCCGGGCAGGATCCCGGATCAGCCGGCGGCTTCCCGTGCGGACGGCGTGAAGCGCCGTTTACCAGTCCAGCGGCGCGGCGAGGAACGGCGCGTCGTCGGGCGCCGTCCTGCGCGCCGCCAGCACGGCCGTGGCCGTCTGAAGACGAAATCCTTCGCCGGTACGGTCTGCGCCCGTCCGCCGCCGATCTGCCTCGCATCCGCGAAATACCGCTGCAAGCTCAGGAAGACCGTGAGCAGCATGACCAGGACACGGAGCTCATGAAGCTGTGCTGTCTGCAGCTGTTCAACGCCGGCCAACTGGGCGACGTGCTCGTCATCTGGCAGGCCAAGGAATCGAGCTGGAATGCCCACTGCTCGATCGACGTTCAACTGCTCTGCGGAGCAGGGTTGGACGCCACCAGGGCGTACCTGGAGGCTGACGGCTCGGCGCAGGCTGTAGAAGCGCTCCGCTACCTACTGGACTGCGAAGCCGCCGGCGACTTCGTCGGCTTCTCGGTAGTGGAGGAATCCCGCTGGAGGGCCAACTACTACCTGGGCTGACTTGGAGTGGCTACGGAACCGCGGGGTGACGTTTGCTGTTCGAGTATCAGCTGTCCGAGTTCCTGGGTGCATCGGGTGAGCGCGACGTAGAGGCCGTTCCAGCCGCGCGGTTCGGCGGCGATGCCCTGGGGATCGATGAGTACCGTGGCGTCCCATTCCAATCCCTTGGACTGGGTTGCGGTGAGCACCGGCACGTCGACCAGCACGGCCAGGAGTTCGGCGATGCGGTCGGCGGGGGCGATGACGCCGACCGTGCCGCCATGCCACCGTTGCTGCAGCTGTCGTACGGCTTGGGAGGCGGCGCCAGCAAGCTCGGCGGGCGTGATCGTGAGCTCCCAGGGGGCGATGCCGGAGGAACGTACCGCCCGTGGCGGCGCGTTGTGGCTGCCGGCTTTCTCCAAGACGGATTCGGTGAGGTCCATGACCTCACGCGGGGTCCGGTAACAGATGGTCAGCTCCGCGGCGGTCCAGCGGTCTCCGAAAACGGACTGCACCGCTTGTGCCCAGCTGGTGTGCCGGTGCGCCGCCTCCGCCTGGTCGATGTCGCCGACCGCGGTGATGGAGCGACTGGGACAGCGCCGTAGGACCATTTGCCACTGCATCTCGGAGAGCTCTTGTGCCTCGTCGATGACGACGTGGCCGTACACCCAGTCGCGCTGCCGGCGAGCGTGGTCGGCGACGAACTCGCCCTGTGGTTGCGGGGCTTCGACCTCGCCCAGCAGGTCGGCGAGGGCGTCGAGCAGGGGGATGTCGCTCGATGCCCACGGGGCAGGCTCGGCCGAGACAGCGGTGATCTCCGCCGGGGACAGCTGCGGGGCGAACCGGGCCAGCAGGGTGCGGTCGGTCAGGAGATCACCCAGCAGGGATTCGGTGTCGAGGGTGGGCCACCATGCCTCGATGAACCGGGCGATGGTGGCGTTCTCGGCGATGCGAGAACGGAGCTGTTCGATCTCGTCCTCGGAGAGCAGTCCGTCGACGTCGCTGCCGGTGGACCTCCTGTCGGGGTGGTGATCATGTTCCATGCTCCTGTCGACACGGGCGAGGATGTCCTCGAAGCCCTCCTCCATCTCGTTCATCAGCGCCTCGCGCTGCTCGGCGACGGCTTCGGCAAGGAGATGGTGCAGCTGCTCGGCGAACGCCGCCCGGGCGCGGTGGTACGCGCGCCCCTGCACCGCCGAGGCGAGCGCCTGTGCCACGGCTGCGGCCGTGATGACGTAGAAATCGCCCTCCCAGCGCAGCTTCAGCTCACGGGGCCGGGGCAGCAGCGACGTGACGTAGTTTTCGAGCGCGGGTTGCCAGAGCGCGCGGCCCTTGATCTCGGCGAGGAGCCGGCTCTCGTCGCGGCCCACGCGGATCCTGGGCAGCAGAGTGTCGCAGGTCGCCGAGACGACGGCGGTCTCGCCGAGCGCGGGCAGCACCTGGGCGATGTACTCGAGGAACCGTGACGAGGGGCCGAGGACCAGGACCGCTTGGTCGGCCATCTTGGGGTGGGCGAACAGCAGGTAGGCGACGCGGTGCAGGGCAACCACGGTCTTGCCGGTGCCGGGGCCGCCCTGAACGATCAGCGGGCCGGTCGCCTCGGCCCGGATGATGTCATCCTGTTCGCGTTGCAGCGTGGAGATCGCCGTCGACATGCGGCCGGTGCGCCGCTGGTCGAGGGCGGCCAGTAGAGCGGCTTCACCGACGAGTTCGGCCGTTATGGTCCCGTCCAGTGGCTCGTCATCCACACCGACGACGATCGATCCCGTGGTGCGTATGTGCCGGCGCCGTGCCTGACCTTGTGAGTCGACGGCCGTCGCCGTGTAGAAGGGTCGCGCTGCGGGAGCGCGCCAGTCCACCAGCAGTGGCTCGTTGTCCTCGCCGTCGTTGCGGAGACCGACACGGCCCACGTGTCGCACCGTGCCGTCGAGGCCGTCGAGGCGGCCGAAGACCAGCCCTTCCTCTGCTCGCCGTAGCTCCTCGTACTGCTGGCGGAGCATGCGCTGCCGGGCCCGTTCCAGCGAGTCCAGGGCCTCTGACGAAAGCTCGGCCTGCAGGTGGTCGATCAGCCTGTCGCGTCGGGCCGTGGCCGAGTCGAGAAACTCCTGCTCCTCGGCGACCGCGGATCGGCGCGCGACATCCTCTGCGGTAGAAGCCGACGGTTCACCGCCTGGTGTTGCTCCGCTGACGCCAGCAGTGCCGTAGTTCGGAGCAGAATTCCGGCGCATTCGCGAATCCTCGTATCGGTGTTCCCCGTCGGCTCGGATGAGCCGCAGCGCATTCCGGCGGCAAGCATAGGTTTGGTTCTCCCTCGTCGCCAGGAACTCCGTCGGCAGAGATGGAAATCTCAATGCCTTGCAGGTACGGGTCGATTGTGGCCTCACCTAATCGTGATTTGCTTATTGACAGTTCGGTCCTTATCTGATCTGACTGCCGACGCTGGCACTGCCCGCGCGCGACCCGACCACCGTGCGAACATCGTCGTTCACAATGCGAAACCAATCGGCCTGAAGCCGCTCGGCGCAGGTCGGTTCGGGCGGCAGGTCGCTGTACTGGCTGCTGTACTGCTGGCGTCAGATGAGGCGGTGGATGCGGACCTTCGGGCGCTCGTTTCTGAGGTGTCCGTGCTTGTGTTGGCGGATTTGCTCGTCCCAGACCTCCTGGTCGTAGTCCGGGTTCGGCGGGATCCACCGGTGCGAGCCGTCGCTGTAGTGGAACTTCTCGTCGCCGGGTCGCAGGATGCTCATCGAATCCAGCCGAGGAAGCGTCGGTGCAGTACTCCCGCCGGCATCCAGGTCAGGTCCTCGGAGGCGCGCACGAGTTGGGCACCGAGGTAGAGCGCCAGGGATATCGGAGCGCCGTTGAACTCGGCGCGTAGTTCGTATTGCCGGGTGCGGCATGGCCAGGGCGCGTCGCAGCCGCCGCAGCTCCAGATCGGTAGCACTGGGCCGTGGGTGGTCATGCGCACCCGCCGAGTGGGCCCGCTGTCAGGAACCGCGGCCGCCGGTTCATGGCCCAGTCCGCCTGCCGGCACGGGTACGCCATACACAACCACGACGCCGCACGACCGGCAGTCGGGCCGCGTTTCGCCCGCAGTGGTACGACCCGGTTGCGCGGCTCCGCCTCGTTGCTCACTGCCCCTCCTGGGTGGGCCAGTGCCCTCGGTTGATCGGTATGCGATGTCGGTTACGGCAGGGCAGGTCGACGCCACAGCGGCAGATCCAGGCCCAATTTCGCCACGACCATGCCGGGCGGTGCCGTTGTGCCAGGGTCATCGCGACAGCGGTCACGTATTGGTCGTAGGAGACTCGCCGCCACGGTGGTGGCCCGTCCCGCATCCCTGTACTCCCTCCGCCGGGCAGCACTCCATGGCCGATCCCGAGCCACGGGACCGGATCTGGAACGTTCGGTAACTGCGACGCTACGATCAGAACGGCGACGAGTGGACTCACCGGCAGTACGCGTGAGCAGGCCAGACACCCGTCTGGAGGGGGCGACTCGCCAGGAACGTCGACCAGCGGTCAACGTAGGGATGTGGCATCGCCAGTCAGGCGCTCCTCAACCGCGGCATCCGACTCCTGGACAGCGACCGGGTCTCCGCACAATCCCGACAGGAACTAACCTCTATCGTCTACCGCCTGCGAGCGGACGGACTCACCGGCACAGGGACGGGCAGATGAGCGACGACCACGACGCCGCCGGAGCAATGAGCTTCATCTTCGAAGCCGGCGTACTCAAACGCGCCGCCCGCACCGGCTGGTGGTTCGCCGGCGTCAAGCACCCCGAGACCATCGCCGAACACTCCTTCCGCACCGCGCTCATCGGCATGATGCTCGCCGCCATGGAAGGCGCCGACCCCGCCCGGGTGTCCATGCTGTGCGTCCTGCACGACACCCAGGAAACCCGGATCACCGACATCCCACACATCGCCAAGCGCTACCTCACCGCCCAGCCCAACACCGCAGTCACCGCCGACCAGGTCGCCGCCTGCCCACCCGCAGTCGCCGACGTCATCACCGCCGCCGTCGCCGAATACGAAGCCGGCGACACCCTCGAAGCCATCATCGCCCGTGACGCCGACAAACTGGAATGCCTCGTCCAAGCCGTCGAATACCGCCACCAAGGAATCGACAACGTTCAACGCTGGATCGACAGCTCACGAGCAGCGCTCAAGACCGCGAGCGCGCACCGCCTCGCCGACGCCGCCCTCACCGGACAGCCCCTCGCCTGGCTCACCCCTTCTCGAACGCCGGGGCCCTAGCTGCTGACAGCTGGGCTGCTCCGTCAGGGCAGGCTTGGCACGTGCGCATCCGTTGGCAGGCCAGCATTGACGTGTTCACGCAAATGCTGGGGCGGCGCGGCGTCGAGCCTGCCGCCGTGACGGACGTCGAAGCGGCATGGGATGTGTTCGCTGAGTTCCTTCAACTGGAGATCGATGGCATTGACCCGACTCCGGACTCTGATGCTGATGGCTTCATAGTTCAATGGGGTCGACGGTCTTGGAGCGACAACCGCCCGATTCTGGCGTTCGCTCGGCAGTTGGCCGTCGCTGATGTCGGTGATCGTGCCGATCCCTACTGGCAGCCTGAACTATGGCAGCTCGACTTCGAGATGACCTTCGACGATGAGCCCCGTCTGACCGGCCTCGACAGCCTCGACGTCCAGAACACGGGATTCAGGTTCGCTCCCATCGGACCGCTGCGCGCTGCGGCTCTGGCCGATGCCCGGGCGGAGGCGCAACGGCATGCCCCTGTTCGGGCAGCTTGGATCACGACCCCAGCGAGTAGCGTCTTATCCTTCGAATGCGTCAGTTGATCTCCGAACCATGAGGTGGAGGCGGTTCATCAATCGGTAGAGCAGGATCAGGCCCGATTGACGTATCGGCACCCGGTGCGGCTCTGGCGCCCGTCGAGCACGCCAGCGCGGTCTTCCTCCCGGATCGTCGGACTCGGCTTCCGAGACGCCGAGCCGCCTTCCTGCCGCTGATGCAGACCACATCCCGCTGGCGCTCGATTGCACCGCCTGGTCTCCCGAAATCGCCGAGCGGCCCAGCACGCCCCTGCCTGCCGTCCACGATGGCCCGGATTCGCTCACCTCCACGGGTGGGGCACGCTGCGCAAACCCCAGGATGCGATGTCCAGGCTCCCCACCCGCGCCGGCCATTCGTCAGGCCCACGAGCGTGAACGAACATGACCCATCGCGAAAAGGTGCGCGGCCACGCTTCCCCCTCGGGCGTTCTTCGTCTGCGGCGGGGCCACCTGCCCGATGTTCCACATTCCTCGGCCTGGGCTGTCACGATCGGACCTCAACCGGACATGGGGTGTGTGTGAGCTCCGGGACCGAGCACGAGGAACGCTTCCGCCGCATCTACGCGAGCAACTTCCAGCCGCTGCTCGCGTACGCCCTGCGACGTGCCGCGCAGCCCGAGGACGCGGCCGACGTCGTTGCCGAGACCTTCCTCGTCGCTTGGCGCCGCGGTCACGAGATGCCGGCCGACGCCGAAGTCAAGTTGTGGCTGTACGGCGTCGCCCGACGCATTCTTGCCAACCACCACCGCACCGGACTACGCCGCGAGCGACTGGGTGAGCGGCTCCGGCATCGAATGAGGGCCGCCGTCGCCGCCGACCCAGGCAGCGAGGTACCCGAACGACTCGCCATCCAGGCCGCGCTGGCCCGCCTCGGCGAGCTGGACCGGGAGGTGCTGACGCTCACCGTCTGGGAGGGCCTCGAGCCGCGCGAGGTGGCAATGGTCCTTCGGGTGGACCCGGCCGTGGTCCGCACCCGCCTTTCGCGCGCGCGAGCCAGGCTGCGCGATCTCATCAGTGACGACCTCGCCCCACCCGGACATGTACTCGACGTCCTGACCGCACCCGCCCCGAAGGAGGGCAGATGACCGACGAACACCTCGACCGGCTGGTCCGGGACGCCGACCCCTACCGACCCGATGTCATCGGACACCTCGACGGGGCTAAGCAGACACTCCTGGAGGAAATCATGTCTGTGCCGACCCTCCAGCGCGTCCTCGAACCGCCGCCGCCACACCCCACGACGCCCCGCAGCATTGTCCGCCGCTCCGCCGGAGCACTGGCCGCGGCCGCCCTTTTCGCGGGCATCCTCGCCGTGCCCGCCATGCTTCCCGACCATCGGGACGACCGCCAGGCCGTTCCCGCCGGCACCCCGATCGTCTACTCGGCCGCGGCGATCAAGGCTGCCGAGGAGAACCCGCGGTTGCTGATCAACCAGCCCGGCTGGACGGTGACCACCGTCTACGGATTCGCCAAGCAGCAGGGCACCATCGCCTTCCGCAACGGCCAGGCGGAGCTGGAGATGAACTGGTACCCCGCCGACGCCTACGACGACTTCTACGCCGACCGGCTCCGCGCCAGCAAACCGGAGCCCGTGACGATCGACAGCTGGTCCGGTCACCTCTTCACCTACAGTGCCGGCGACTTCGCGGTCACGCTTCGTCCCCGCGACGGTGTCTTCGTCGAGCTTCGCACCCGAAGCCGCTGGACCCGGGACACGTTCGAACGACTGCTCACCGATGTGGTGCGCGTCGACGCCCGCACCTGGCTCGCCGCGCTTCCGGCGGAGGTCGTCACGCCCGACCGGGTGGCCGCGGAGGCGGCCATCGCGCTCGCCGACGTGCCGCTGCCGCCGAGGTTCGACATCGCCGCCCTGGGTCACATCGGCATCAACGATCCCTACCAGTTCGGCACGGAGGTGACCGGCAGCGTCGGCTGCGCCTGGGTCTCGGAATGGCTCCGCGCGAAGCGCATCGGCGACGACGCGGCGCTCAAGCAGGCAAGCGACGCGCTGCTCAGCAGCCACAAGTGGCGAGTGCTGCACCAGATGAACGACAAGGGTGACTGGCCGGAGGTGTTCTGGGGCATCGCCGACAAGGTCGCCGCCGGGACCCCGCCAACCGGCTATGTCCAAGCGTTGGGCTGCGACTAGCTGTTCGTGGGCCCGACACACCGAAGGCCCTGACCTGGACTGCGTCCTGTCTGGGCCTTCGTGCTGGAGCGGGCGCGCACAACGGCACGCCCGCCATCGACTGGACCGTCCAGCGGCCCGTCGGAAAACCTCACAGGTAGTGCCACCACCAGCCGCCGGCGACTGTCGGCTAGCCGACACTTATCGGTCACATCCGTTCGCAACCGGTCGGGGGGTCAACGAGTGTCTTGCCCGTGACACCGTCGACGGCGAGCGCCGCCGACGGACAAACGGGGAATCGGAGGCTCCAACATGACCAGGACCACCACCCGCCGGCTCGTCGCCGGCGTTCTCGGGGCGGGGCTCGCGGTGACCGGCGTGGCCACCCCCGCCGCGCACGCCGCCGCCGCGCACGACACGTCGGTCTCGGTCGGCCGGCTTGTATTGAACCCGACCGACCGGGGCTACACCGGCAGCCTGCCGGTGACCGTCAACTACCGGGGAGCGGAGGCCTCCTACCTCGAGCTGACCCTCACCGAGCCGGTGCCGGGGGCGTTCGCCGGGCTGGTGCCCAGCGAAGCGTGTATCACCATCAGCCCGACGCCGCTGCGTACGATCTCCTGCATCGTGCCGGGCGGCGACCTCCAGCCCGGCGAGCGGCGCCGGTTCACTGTCGATTTCCGGGTCCTCACCGCGCCCCGGGCCCACGCCATGTCGGCCGCGGGCGGCCGGGTGACGGTGGACGCCGGGGACGCGAACCCCGCGAACGACACCGCCTCGTTCGACACGCGGTTCCGCTCCACCACGGGTTCGCTGCGCAACCCGCAGCCGTACCAGTGGGACACCCGGACCGACGCCTCGCTGACCGTCGGCTCCGCGACCCTGACCCGGCAGGAGGACGGGAGCTGGGCCGGCCGGCTGCCGATCACGGTGCGCTCCGCCGGCGACGCCGCGCACGACATGTACTGGCTGGAGCCGACGTTGCCCGCCGGCGTGGAGGTCGCCGGGATCGAACCGGAGGAGGGCTGCGCCGGGGTCTGCGGGGTGGCCGGCGGGGCGTTCATGCAGGGCGAGGAGCGGGCGCTCACGCTGCTGCTCCGGGCACCCGCGGAGGTCGCGCCCGGGGACCTTGGCACCGGTTCGGTGCGGCTGTTCGCCCTCTTCGGTTGGGGCGACGAGCTCGTCGACGTGTCGCCCGCCGACAACACCGCCAGCTTCGGCGTCCGTGCCGTCGACGCGGCCTGACACCTCTATGACGAAAGGGCAGGCGCGGCCGTGGATCATGGATTCACGGCCGCGCGTTCCCGCCCCGCCGGCCCCGCGGACCGCATCCGAGCCGCACACTGCCGCCCGGACCGCCTCCGACGAGACCGGCCCCCGCTTCGACGAGATCTACCGGCACAATTTCCAGAGCCTGGTGGTGCAGCTCTACGCGTTCGTCGGAGACATGAGCGAGGCCCAGGACCTGGTGCAGGAGGCGTTCAGCCGGGCGTGGCCACGCTGGGAGCGGATCGCCCGCTACGACGACCCGGTGGCCTGGGTACGGCGAGTGGCTTGGAACGCCGCAGCCAGCCGCTGGCGCCGGCTACGCACCGCCTGGCTGTTCCAACAGCGGCAGCGGCTGGATGTCGTGGCCGGGCCGGAGCCCGATCGGGTGGCGCTGACCGCCGCGCTCGGCGCGCTCCCCGCCAGCCAGCGGCGCGCGGTGGTCCTGTTCTACCTGGCCGAGCTCACGGTCAACGAGATCGCCGAGGACTGCGGTGTGGCGCCGGGGACGGTCAAGTCCTGGTTGCACCGTGCTCGTACGGCGCTGGCGGCCGGCCTCGCCGACGGCGAAGCCGGCCGACCGGGCAGCGGACGGACGCCCGCGGGCGGGTCGACGGAGAGGACGGTGAACTGACGTGGACGACCGAGACCAGAGCGCGGACCGGTTGGCCGGCGCCTTCGCCGAGTTCCGCGGCGCCAGCCTGCGCCGGGCCGCCGAACCCGACCCAGATGAGCCCCGCCGGCGGGCGTACCGCCGGTTGCGGAACCGCGTCGCGGCGCCGGTCGTCGCGGCCACTGTTGCCCTGCTCGCCGTCGCGGTCGGCCTCGCCGGCAATGCGGTCACCCAGCCGCCGCTCGTGACCACCGACGAGTCACCCCCCGCCACTGAGATCCCGCCGGCCACCCCGAGTACCGCGCCGACCGGTCCGACCCCGAGTTCGTCGGCCACACCGACCACGCCGACCAGCCCGACGCCTACGGCCACCGCCTCCGGGACGCCGTCGGCGGCCTCGGCCACCCCATCCGGCGGCCGATCCGCGGCACCACCGTCGGCGACCTCCACCCGCCGGCTCGACCTGTCGATCAGCTCCCCCGGGTCGGTCACCCTCGACCCGACCGGTGACGCCTACACGGGGTGGTTGACGTTCACCATCTCCAACGCCGGCGACCGGGCGTACGACGCCAACGACATGATCGTGGTGCTGCCGGTGGAGGCGACGGTCGACTTCGGCGACAGCGCCATCGGTGGCTGCTTCAACCAGGGGCAGGACGACGACACCAGGACGATGTTCTGCACCGGGGACCGGCAGATTCCGGCGGGTGGGTCCCGCTCGTACCGCTTCGGCTTGCGAGTGGAGATCGCGCCGGGCCCGACAGCCCGTACCCTCGACGGCCTCGCTCTCACCGTGCGCGCCAACGACCGAGGGGCCTTCCCCGCGGACCGCACTCCGGCCGACAACACCGCTCGGATCGACCTCGAACTGCCTCCAGGCTGATCGCGACGCGGCGTCCCGACTCAAGCGGACCGGCACGCCGCGGCCGCCTGCCAACTCACCCCGTCCTTCGCTCGCCGCATCACCCGCCGTGACCTGTCGGCCTGACACGCGTCTCGTGGGCGGCGCCTGTCACGACGAAGGGGGCGTGGTCGGGGACCGATGTTGGCCAGGCTGTTGGCGGGCGGCGATGGCGAGGAACCGGTGTGCTGGGTCGTCGTAGTGGGTGAGGTACCAGCCGGTTCGGAGCAGGGCGAAGCGGAGTGGGGTTTCGGCGAGGGGTTCGTCGGGGCGCAGGGTCCGGCCGTGGCGGGCGGCGAGCGCGGCGCGGCCGGAGGGGTGGAACAGGACTAGTCGGCCGCCGGGTCGGGTGACGCGGGCGAGTTCGCGTAGGCCGTCGCCGGTGTCGGGTAGATGCGTGATGAGACCGGCGGCGAAGATCACGTCGGCGGCCGTATCCGGGAGGGGCAGGCGGCGGGCGTCGGCGAGGACGAGGCCGGCGTGGGCGGTGGTGGCGCGTGCGCGGGCAACGTCGAGCATTTGCGGGGTCAGGTCGACGCCGACGACGGTGCCGGTGGGTCCGACCGCGTCACGCAGGGCGGGCAGGGCGCGGCCGGTGCCGCAGCCGACGTCGATGGCCACCCCGCCGCTGGGGATGGTGGCTTCGGCGATGGCGGCGGCGTAGGCGGGCAGGTCGTCGCCGAATTTGGTGTCCCAGGTCGCGGCGCGGGCGGCGAAGAACGCTTGGGCTTCGGTGCGGTACCAGAGGTTGGTGGGCGCAACCCATCGGTCGAGGTGCTGGATGACCGGCCAGGTGGCGTCGTGCAGGTCGACGACGATATCCGCGTCGTCAGCCGGGCGGCGGTTGCTGCTCAGGGTGGGGGCGCTGCGCACCCAGATGCTCAGCTGCCAGCGATCGGCTGGGTGGTCGGCGCGCCAGCGGGAGCCGTCGGCGATGACCACGGTGTCGGCGGCGCGGCCGTTGCGGGCGTCGGCGTGGGTCGTGCAGGTGGCCTCGGTGAGCCGCACACAGCGGCGGCCGGCGTTGCGCAGGACAGCGGTGAGCCGGTCGGCCAGCAGCGCGGCGCGGTGATCGTGCCCGTCGATGAGCACGGCAGGCGAGCCGGCCGGGATGGCGGCGGCCAGGTGGGTGAGGACGGTGCTCCATCGGTGCCGCTGTTCGCTGGTCATGGTGTCCCAGTGGGCCGCCGCCATCCGCGCGTTCATCTCATCATGATGCAGCTGCGAGACCGTCAGAGCTAGACGTACGGCACTTGCGATGCGATCCGGTTGATTTGCACCGCAGATGCGATCGGCTCACCAAACCCGGCCAGCGCCACCACCCGCAAGGCCCGTGGTCGTCTCGACCCCCGCTGGCTTCGTAGCTGACAAATGTCATTCCGGCGATGACGGTCGTGACTACTCGGGCTCCGGTAGACACGGGAGCCTGGGAACATGTCGCTCTCCCAGCATCTGCCCGAGCGGGTGCCTGTCGTCGCAGTCGAGGCAGTCTCGTGTTCGTACCGCGATTTCGTCGCCGTCGAGACCGTCAGCCTGTCGGTGCGGGCCGGCCACATTCACGCACTTCTCGGCACGAACGGTGCGGGGAAGACGACTCTGCTGGAGACGATCCAGGGGTTGCGGCGCCCCGCATCGGGCAGCATCGAGGTGTTCGGGCGCGACCCTCGGCGGCACCGTGCCGAGGTTGCCGGGCGCACCGGCACGATGCTCCAGGAGTCCGGGCTCGTGGATGAGATGACGGTCGCGGATCAGCTCTCGCTGTGGCGAGGCGTGAGCGTACGTGAGGACTCGGTGGATCGCGTCCTCGAACTCGTCGGACTCGATCACCGCCGCCGGGTACCGGTATCGGTGCTCTCCGGTGGGGAAAGGCGACGCCTCGACTTCGCGATGGCGCTCTGGGGCGACCCGGAACTGGTGGTGCTGGACGAGCCGACGACGGGCCTGGACCCGCAATCGCGTCGCACGATGTGGTCGATCATCCGCGACCTCAACACCCGTGGTACGACCGTGCTCCTCACGACGCACTACTTGGAGGAGGCACAGCACCTCGCGGACTCGGTGACGATCCTCGACAAGGGGCGGATCGCGGTCGAGGGCACGATGTCCGACGTACTCGCGGCGATCCCCGCCCGCATCACGTTCATCTCTGCGGCGTCGTCGGCGGTGCTGGCCGAGCTGCGGTTGCTCGTCGTCGGCGATGTCGCGCAGACGCCCATCGTCGACACCTGCGGTTCAGCGGATACCTGGTCGGTGACCGTCCAGACCCCGCGGTTGCAGGACGATGTCGCCGCCGTCATGGACTGGGCCCGCGCGCATGGTCTGCGCCTGGAGCAGCTTCGTTGCGCCCCGGCCTCGCTGGAAGAGGTCTTCTTCGAAATGCCCGCCCTCGCCGCTGGTAGGGCCGACTCATGACGACCACCACGACCCACCGCAGAAGCGCCGGCCAGCTCGTCGCATCCCTCATCGCCGCCGAACTGCGGGTGTTCCTGAGACAGCCCGTCATGCTCGCCCTGACGCTGCTGCTCCCCGCCGGGCTGCTCGCGATCACCGCGATCGGCGAGACCTCCGATATCTCCGAACTCTGGGCGCAGGTCGCGGGCCGCAACGTGGTCGCGGCCCAGTGCATCACCGTCTACTTCGTCGCCCTGAACACGATCACCGCACGCCGGCACACCCTCGCGCTGAAACGGTTGCGCACGACCGCGCTGCCCAGCTTCGGGATCGTGGCCGGCCTCCTCACCCCGCCCCTTCTCGTCGGAGCGTTCCAGGTCATCGTGGTGCTCGTCGGGCTGGTGGCGCTCGGCGCGCCCACGCCCGATGCGGCGGTACTGGTCGTCGTGTCGGCGCTCGCCGGGATGGTGATCGCGGCACTCGCGGGTGTGGTGACGAGCGCGTTCACGGCAACACCGGAGAAGGCGCAGTGGACGATGCTGCCGCTGTTCGTCGCGACGATGGGTGCGGTCGCGGTGCTGCCGTCGATCGGTGACGGCGTAGGCGGTACGGCTCTGCGGCTGGTGCCGCTCGTGGCCAATGCGCATCTGGTGACGGCAGGATGGCACCTGGACGGTGTCGCCAGCGAGGCGGCCGCCGCCGATCTCAGCATCATGGCCGCCTGGATCGTCCTGCTCGGGGTGCTCGCCTGGCGCACGTTCCGATGGGAGCGCCGACACTGAACGCACGGCAACGATGACGGGAGGGCGTATGAGCAGGCAGAAGCGTGATCGCTTCCGCGGCATCGCCGCCTACGTGCACGCTTCTCATGCCGCGCTCGCGCTGGCCTCGTTCGCCGCGCCCGTGGTGGCGCTCGCTCTTGAGGCTTCGGTCGTACCCGGCTTGGCGTTCTTGGTCGCGCTCTTCGCCGGGATCGTCGCGGTGGGTGGGGCACTGGCCGTCGCCGTCGATTTCGCGCCCTGGCATCGCCTCACCCGCCCCTTCGCTCCCCCGTGCCGCCGTGCGCTGTTGAGCGTTGCCGTCGTGGTCGCGGCGCTCGTCGTCATACTCCTCCTACCGTCGTCGGGAGGAGCCGTGGGTGTTGCGGTGATCCCGCTGGCGTGGGCGCTGCGCGCAGTCGCGGACGGGTCGTTCTGGTCCGGTATCGCCCGCATGTTCGCCGCCGCCCTGGGCTGCGGACTTGTCACCGCGCTCACCTCGGCTTGGAGCGGACAAGCCTGGGATTCCCTCGGCCTGGCTGTCGCCGTACTCCTGGCCTTCGGGTTACTCGGGCAGGACTCGATCTACATCCTCGCGATCGAACTCGACGACCTGCGCGCCCTAGAAGCGGATCGTGCGGTGGCGACCGAACGCAAGCGCCTCGCCGGCGACCTCCACGACATCCAGGGTCAGCATCTCGGCCTCATCACGGTCGAAGCGGAACTCGTCACGAAACTCATCGCGAGCGGAGACACCGCGGGGGCCGCAGCTCACGCCCGGCGGCTACAAGCCATCGCCGGCGACGCGTTGGATGAACTGCACCGGGTCGTGCACGACACCCGCGCCGTCACTCTCGATCAGGAACTCACCAACGCGGCTCGCGTGCTCGAAGCGGCCGGCATTGCCGTCGCCCGGAACGTCGACCGTATCGACTTCCTGCCCGAGACGGCGGACCGGCTGTTCGGCCTGACCGTGCGGGAAGCAATCACCAACATCCTCAAACACTCGCGCACCCGGGACTGCACCATTCAGGTCAGATGCGAGGCACGAGCCGGCAACGATGGCATCGTACTGACGGTGACGGACTCCGGCCCCGCCGCTACTCATGCGGTTCGGACACGTGGTACCGGGTTGATCATGTTGCGCGAGCGCTACCTGGACGCCGGTGGTGAATGCACCTTCGTCTCAGGTCCGGGAGCCAAGCTCACTGCCTGGGTACCCATGACCGGAGGAGGTTCCCGATGACCGAGCCGGGCACGCCGATCCGCGTCATCCTCGCCGATGACGAACTCCTGCTGCGCGAGGCCGTGATGACACTGCTCGCCCTCGAAGACGGCATCACCGTGCTCGGAACCGCCGCCACCGGCGCTGAGGCCGTCGAACTCGTCCGGAAGGCCCGCCCCGATGTGGCCGTGCTCGACCTCGAAATGCCGACCCAGGACGGCATCGAAGCCGCCGCCGAGATCCAGCTGATCGCACCCGGCACCCGGGTCGTGCTGCTGACCCGCCATGCCCGCCCGGCGGTACTCCGCCGCGCCCTCGACGCCGGGGTCTCCGCGTTCGTCACGAAGGCCACCTCCGTCAAAGAACTCCCGAGCATCCTCCGGTCCGTCGCGTCCGGAGGTCGATACGTCGACGGCGCCGTGGCTACCGCCGCCCTGTCTGAGAGCAACTGCCCGCTCACCGAACGCGAGATCGATGTGCTCCGCGAATCCCTCGACGGCGCAACCATTCGCGTCATCGCCGAACGTACCCATCTCGCCCCCGGCACAGTGCGCAACTACATCTCGACCGCCATGACGAAACTCGGTGCCGCCAACCGCGTCCAGGCTGCGCGCGTTGCGTGGAATGAGGGCTGGATCTAGCGCGCCACCCCGGAACAGGGTTATCGCCGACGCCACGTCGGTAGGCCGGCGGCGGCGCGGAGCACGAAGTACAGCACCGTCGCGCCCAGCAGCGCCCACCGCCACAGCTCCCGGAGATCGTCGGGAAAGATCACGAAGACGAGGAGCGCAACCGCACCGATCTGCACGATCGCGGACAGCACCTCCCGGGCCGGTGTGGATGCCGGGCCGACGCTCATCAGGTCCACTGCCAAGCTTCGCTTCGGGGCCCGCTGCTGCCGTGGTCCATCACTCCATCCGCTCATGCGTCCACGGTTCCGCACCGGCCCGGAAGGCGTTAGGCGCAGTTGTCACCGCTCCGATGACAAACGTCACGAGCAGTCGTGACGGGGCTTACTGCCGCCCGTTTCCGGTCTGTCGCAGCCGACGCGGTGTTCGGTTCACGGGCGCTGAAATGCTGAATGCGCCGGCCGGATGGGTTGCCCCATCCGGCCGGCGTCCGGACCCGTCCTGCAAACCGACCCGGAGGGCCGGCACTGGTGGGTACCGGTCTGGGACTGACCGTCTCAGTGCTTCTTGAACACCGGCATGGTGTCCAGCGTGGTGGTGATGTTCTGCGTGGTGCCGCCCCGATACGTCTTCCCGGTGAAGATGTCGGTCCAACTGTTGCCCGGCGGGAACCACACCGACGTCGTAGCGGTGTTGCCGGGCGTGGTCACCGGTGCCACCAGGTAGTCCGGGCCGTAGAGGTACTCGGAACCGGCGGTGGCGTACGCGGCCTGCTCATGCGGGTAGGCCAGGTACATCGAGCGGACGATGGGCGTACCCGTGCGGGTGGCCTCCTTGGCGGCGGCGTAGGTGTACGGCAGCAGCTTCTCCCGCAGGTTCAGGAACTTCTTGGCCGACGCCTCCGCCGCCGGGCCGTACTGCCAGGGCAGCCGGTCGCTGTGGTTGGAGTGCAGCCGGTCGATCGGCTGGAACGTACCGAACTGGACCCACCGGGCGTAGAGGTCGTCGGGCAGCTTCGTGCTGCCCGGCTCGCTGCCTGGCTCCTGCAGGCCGCCGGTGTGCCCGCCGATGTCGTGGCTGACCGCGGCCAGCCCGGTCGCGGCCGACTCGCCCGGCGTGTAGCCGACCTGCATCTGCAGGGTCTGCCAGTTGGAGACGGTGTCGCCGGTGAAGTGCAGCGTGGTGCGCTTGTCGGCCCACGGGCCGGTCGGCACCGGGGTCGGGCTGCTGTAGCCGCCGGCCTGCAACGATCCGTACGCCCGGGAGAAGGCGAAACCGGTCTTGTCGGCGTACTGCTGGTTGATCCAGGCGTCCGGGGTCACCCCGGCGAGGGAGGACTTGGAGTTGTCGCAGCACCAGTCCATCCACCAGAGGTCCGGGCCCTTGCTGCCCTTCGGCACCATCCCGTCGTGCAGCTGCAGGTACGCCTTGAGCTGATCCGGGTCGCCGAAGTCGAACGCGTAGCAGTCGGCGCCGCCGTTGCAGCCGACGCGCTGCAGCTTGCCCTTCGCGGTGGCCTGCGCCTGCGCGAACTTCGGGTCCGAGCCGAGGATGCTCGGGTGGATGTTGATGCCGGTGTGCAGACCCTGCTTCTTGGCCCAGTCGAAGAACGCCTTCGGGTCGGGGATCCGGGTGGGGTCGATGCTCCAGCCGCTCCACTTGTTCGGCGCCTTGACGTCGGTGTCGAGGACGAGCACGTCCATCGGCACACCCTCGGACTTGGCCCGGGCCACGAGGTTCTGGAACTCGGTCGCGGTGCGGTCGTAGTACTCGGACCACCACACCCCGTACGCCCACTCCGGCAGCAGCTTCGTGGGCCCGGTCAGGGTCGACAGCTCCTTCAGACCACGGGTGAAGTCCTGCCCGTACGCGAAGACGTAGCCGTCCTGCTCGGCGGCGGGCCGGGGCTTGGTGTCGCGCAGGGCCGAAGCCGAGTCGTCGAGCAGGTACCAGCCGTCCTGGTAGAGCAGGCCCGCGGAGGTGAGCGCGGAACCGGAGACCCCGTCCAGGCCCCGGCGGTAGCCGCCGAGCGGCGCGTGCGGGGCGAGCAGCGGGGACTTCGCGCTCGTGACGGCGACCGTGTCCACGTTGACGTTGCAGCTGGCGTCCGTGGGGCAGCCCAGCGTCACGGTGTTGGTGCCGCGGGTGAGGTGGACCGGGACGGAGATCGTGTTCCAGTAGTCCCATCCGCTGGTCGGCGGAAGGCTCGCCGTGACCGGTGCCGCGGTTCCCGCCGTGACCGACATGGTGCGCGTCTGGCTCGGCTGGGAGCCGGCCTGGCCGTTGGCGTAGCGGATCTGCACCCGGTAGTCACCGGCGGACGGCACGTTCGTCACGGTGAGCGCGGCGGCGGACGTGGTGCTCTCCAGGCCGGCGAGGAAGCCCGTACCGGAGGCGCCGTTGTGGTCGTTCGCGGGCTTCGCACCGCCGGTCAGCGCGCCGGTCTCCGCCTCGCCGAGCGTCCCGAACGGCAGGGGCTGTGGCTGGGGTGCGGCCGGCGCCGGGAACGGTTCGCCCGGGTTGACCACCGCGAGGCTGTCGATGTTCACATTGCCGGAGTCGTTGGGACCCCGCAGGACGCTGATCTCGTGCCGGCCCGCGGTGAGGTCGACCGGCACGTTGGCCAGGCCCCAGGTGTCCCAGTTCGCGGTGGGCGGCAGCGTCAGCGTGCGGCCGGGCTCGCCGTCGACCAGGACCGTCAGGGTGCGGTCCACGGTCTGGCCGTCACCGCCGGCGCTGTTGGCGTAGCGGACGGTGAGCTGCTTCGTGCCATCCGCCGGGGCGTCGAGCGCGAACTTGACCGAGTCGCCGGAGGAGGTGAAACCGGCCGCGAACCCGCGTCCGGTATATCCCCGGTGGTCGGTTGCCACGCCGGGGCCGCTGAGCTGCAGCGCTTCGGCCTCACAGAGCGCGCCGAGGGCGCAGTCCGGAGCACCGCGGCCGGCCCAGGGCTGGGCCTGCACGACCTGCTTGCCGGTCTTGAGCTGCACGGTGAGGTTGTCCGCGGTGAACGCGCCCGAGCCCACCTGGTAACGCAACGTCATCGCGCCGGTGTCGATGGTGAGCCAGCCGTGGTCGACGTGCTTCGTGAAACGCGTACGGGGGAAGTCGTCGCGCCCGACGGCGTTGAACGTGGCGGCGTCGGTGAACTTGCCGTCCTTCTGGTACTCGGTGCGGATCAGGGTCGGGGAGAGCACTTCGAAACGTGCGTTCCCTGACCGGACGGCTCCGTCCTTCGCCTGGTTGTGGCTGGCCTGGGCCGTCGCGGACGGAACGAGTGTCAGCCCCGTGATGAGAATGCCGGCCGCGGCGGCTGCTGTCGCGCGGCGGCGGCGTGGACCCCGATAGAGCAAGTTGCACTCCTCGTCGTATATGGAGGAAATGGGTCAATGACAACGTTGTCACTAGTCCGAAACACCTGTCAACGAATCTTGGAGGGTGTCCCTGCTCTCTTCCGCCAGGCCCTGCAATCGTTACCCAGGCAGCGCCGGCCCGCCGACCCGTAGGAGCCGGTCCTGGGGCGCGAGCTCCTCGACCAGCCTGTGCAGCTCTCGCTCATGGTGCGGGAATCTTCGTGCCAGGCTCACCGACTACCTCGATGAGGCTCGGCTGAAGCAGCCAATCTCGCCGGCCGTCGATCCAACTATCCGTCACTCGTCCCACCCGCCGAACCCGGGACTGCAGGCCCAACGCCCGCCCGCTCGCGGTCCGCACGATGCCCTCGCGCACCGCTCACCACGAGCGCCCGCGCAACCAGGCGTGCCGAGCTAGGAGAGCTCGTTGGCCACTGCTTTGGTCTGGCTCATTGCTGTGGCCGCTGCTGTGGACAGCTCCGGCTGCACCCTCGGTACAGTGCGCTCCCATGGCCGAACGCGTCTCCGTCGACGATCTGGGAATCTGGGTCATGCGCCCCCACGGGACTACGGGACTTCCCTGGGTGGAAGTAACCAGGGTCGCCGTGTACGTCTCGGTGTTGCCCCCTGACGGTCGGCGCATCGTATGGATGGACGCCACGCATGTGTCGGGTGAGTTCGTGGAGATCAATAGCCTGACCGACGGGTTCGAGGAAGCCGTGGCCGCTGTCATCTCCCGGTCGGGTCGCGGCCCGGTGGACCTGGCCCGCTTGCATTCGTCGGATCCCCCTGTCGAGATCTATCGCGCGGAGGGATAGGAAGGCCACGATCCGTGCCGACCGCCCGCAAGGCGTCTGACCCCGTAACGGCACCGAATCGCGCCATGCCGCTACCGACGGCGTGACGGCCTACCTCGCGGGGACGCAGAGATCTACAACATCACGGACGCCGCCGTGCGCGAGGACCCGCGGCCCGAGCCGATGCTGTTCTACAGGTCCATCGCGTAGACCAGGACCTGCCGACAGGTATCCGGCTGCACCGTCTCGCGCTCCAGCGACATGCCCAGCTTGACCATCACCCGCGCAGACGCCTCGTTGCCGACGACGTGGATGCTGACCAGCCGCCGCAGGCCGAGCTCGGCACGGGCGTGGGAGACAACAGCCTCGGCCGCCTCGGTGGCCAGGCCTCTGCCCCAGAAGGCGCGGCCGAGCCGCCAGCCGATCTCCACGGCCGGCATGATCTCGGCCAGGAAGGCTGGTACCGCCAGTCCGGTGAAACCGGCCAGCTCGCCGGAAGTGGACATTCTCGCTGCCACAAGGGGCCACCGACCGTTACCCCTTTCAGATCCGCCGAAGAGGTCACCCAAACGACTGCTGCTCGCCACGGCCTACGCCGATGGCAACCGCCCGCCCAACGGCGTCGACCACGTCGCGGAGGCCTTGTCCACCCTCGGCGCGTCCAGGCCGACCGCGTCATTCCTCATCAGCAGGCATGGAGAGCCACTGACATCCACTCAGAGCTGCTCACGAGTATTTTCGTCATTTATCACAGATTATTCCGCTTCCCGCCACTTGTAGACGGGCGGCAAGGCCCGAGCCACGGCGACGACCCGGCGGCGCCGAAATGATCAGGACCAGGGTCGACGGGCTAAACACTGTGTTTAAACATCGTGTATGGTTCCGTGGAGAACCTGGACCTCGATCTGGATAAGTGATGAGCAACTCGACTTTTCTCCTCGTACACGGCGGGCACCACGGCGAGTGGGTTTGGGCGCCGCTTCAGAACGCCATGACCGAGCGCGGACTCGCCAGCCGCACGGTGACACTGCCCAGCGCGGTCACCGACGTCGACAAGGGCGAGCCGTACCCGGGCATGTATGACGACGCGAAGGTGATCCGGGACGCGATCGCCCAGATCCGGGGCGATGTGATCGTCGTTGCCCACTCGTACGCCGGCGTTCCAGTCACGGAGGCCGTCAGCCGCGACTCGAACGTCGTACACGTGGTCTATGTCGCCGCCTACATGCTCGACGTCGGCGAGAGCATGTTCGGCACGCACGGCGTGCCGTCTCCGGAATCGCTGAGCGGGCTGCGCCCGGCCGCGAACCCGGACCTCAACCTGCCGCTCGCCTTCTATGACGGCGACCCGGATAACCCGGACACGGCCAGGGCTATCGCGCGGCTCGTGCCGCAGAGCGTGCGCGCCGACTTCGAGACGGTTACCCGGGCGGGCTGGCGCCAGGTGCCGAACAGCTACGTGATCCCGACACATGACCTCTCCCTTACGGGCACGGTCGCGGAGCAGCTGGCCGAGCGCGCCGATCGAGTCTTCCGCGTGCCGGGCAACCACGCGCCGTTCTGGTCGAACGTGACGGAATTCGCAGATTTGCTGGTGAAGATCGATGGCCTCGTTCACGCGGCGCGGTAGGGCGGACGACGGCGGGCAGGCGACCACGGACCGCCGGATTCTGTTGGCGGCGGAGCGCCTCATTGAGCAGGGCGAGCGGTACACCGAGATCACGGTGCAGCAGATCCTCGCCGAGGCGGGCATCTCGCGGGCCACGTTCTACGCGCACTTCCGCGACAAGACCGACCTCATTCTGCGGCTTACCGCAGAGCTACGGCAGCAACTGCTCGATATGGCGCGGGCCTGGGATCCCGGCGCGGGTGAGGATGGCGCCGATCGGTATACGCGGTTCTTCGTCGACGTCATTGCGCTGCACCGACGGAAACGGCTTCTACTCGCCGCGCTGCGCGAGGTTGCCGGTTACGACGCTGCGGTGCGTGGCTTCTACACCGCAGATCTGGAGGGCTTCGACGAGGCCGTGCTGGAGACTCTCGTCGAACAGCAGCGGGCCGGCAAAACCCCTGCCGACCTGGACCCCGCGGCCGCCAGCCGGGTGATCGTCTGGGGTGGTGCGCAGGCCATCGCCCGCCACATCGAGGTGGACGACGGTAGCGGCGACGCGGCATTCGCCCGGGAACTCGGATGGATCTGGTGGTACGGCGCCTATCGCCGGCCACCCATCAGCAAGGAGAAAGCACAGTGAACCATGGAATTCCGGCTCACCCCTTGGCCGGTCGCACCGCTCTCGTGACCGGCGGTGGACGCGGCATCGGTGCGAGCATCGCAGGACTGCTCGCCACGGCCGGCGCCCGGCTCGCGCTCGCAGGACGGTCGCAGGAGTCATTGCTTGAGGTAGCCGCAGGCCTGCCGGATGACACCGTAACCATCGCCGTCGACCTGGGAAAGTCCGGCGAGGCCGAGCGCTTGTTCACCACCGCGGTCGAGCAGCTGGGCCGCGTCGACATCCTGGTGAACAACGCGGCCGCCGAGAACTTCACGCTCGGCAGCGAGCTGACCGAAGACGAGTCCGACGAGATCTGGCGAATCAACACCCGGTCGCCGCTCATCCTCGCCGGGCGCTTCGCCAAGCACATGGGCGCGAACGGCGGCGGCAGCATCGTGAACCTCTCGTCGGTGATCGGCAGTGAGCGGGCCATCGCCAACCAGAGCCTCTACGCCACCACGAAAGCGGGCGTCGACGGCATGACGCGTGCACTGGCCGCCGAGTGGGGTAAGCAGGGCGTACGCGTAAATGCCGTTCGCCCCGCAGTGACCCGGTCGGACATGTCCGCCGCCATCTTCGCCAGCCCCAACCTCACCGAGACTCTGACGGCGCAGTACGCCCTCGGCCGGATGGGAGAGCCGAGGACATCGCCGAAGCCGTGCTGTTCTTCGCCTCCCCAGCCAGCTCCTTCATCACAGGGCAGACCTTGAGCGTCGACGGCGGGTGGATCACAGCGCTGGTCCACTGAATCCGTGACCTCCTCGATGAGGTCGGCGGCCACGACAGTGCGCCAGGTGAAAGCCGCCGTCACAGGCCCGATCTCCAGCGAGTTAGGCAACACCGGGCGATCAACGTCCGGCAGGACTGTCCGTTTGCACAGCGACCACAGCCGCATCCGCGCCTGCCCGCCCTCCCTGGTAGGCGCTGCTCGACGTGACTGGGCTGGTCGTGATCCCTCGAAGCAGCAGTACGCGCGGGCGCTGCGCACGCTCCTACTCCCTGAGCCTCATGGATGCCGAACGGCAGCGGCTCGCCACCCGAATCCAGGTGCTCCATGGCCAAGAAACCCGACGACAAGATCGACTTTAAGAAGAGCCTTGACGCCTACCAGGCGCACCGAGGCCGGTTCCGGATAGTCGACGTACCCGACATGCAGTACCTCATGACCGACGGTCATGGCGATCCCAACACCTCGCCCTCCTTCACGCAGGCGGTCGAAGCGCTCTATCCGGTCGCGTACAAGCTGAAGTTCGCCAGCAAGCGGGACCTCGGGCGCGACTATGTCGTCCCGCCCCTGGAAGGCTTGTGGTGGGCCGAGGACATGGCCGCCTTCACCGTGGCACGGGACAAGTCGCGGTGGGACTGGACGCTGATGCTCATGGTCCCCGACTGGATCGATCAGACCATGTTCACCACCGCCGTCGAGCAAACCGGTGCCAAGCGCCGGCCCGCACGTCTCGACGATGTCCGCCTCCAGACGCTGTCCGAGGGGCGGTGTGTGCAGACGCTGCACATCGGTTCCTTCGACGACGAGGCCGGCTTCCTCGCCCAACTGCATCACGGGTTCATCCCCGAGAACGGGCTTCGCCTGGCCGGAACCCATCATGAGATCTACCTCAGCGACCACCGCAAGGTCGCGCCAGACAAGCAGCGCACCATCCTCAGGCAGCCGATCACCATCGGCACCGAGGGGTGAGCGGGATTTCCCGTGGGATCGGTGTACCAGATATGGGCGCGCTGGCCCGCCTAACAGGGGTCCCGCGTAACACCGTCCGCGTTCGAAACTCCCGCGCTACCCACCGGGGCAGCGGTTATCGCCGCCGCTGTGCTCCTGGCATCTCGTCGGCGGTGGCGGCGCAGGCGGGGGCGGGGCGAGATCCCGGTACGCTCCGGCGGCGACCGGAACGGCAAGTACGCCGAGACCGAGCGCGATGACCAGGTAGACGGCGGCGGTCCGGCGCAGGAGCCCGCTGCGGGCCACGACGGCGATCACCACCGGGCCGACCACCACCTCGGCGGCCAAGAGCAGCAGGGCCACGTTCGCCTTACGCGCCAGTGCGTCAGCTCCGACACCCTGGTCACTGTGCTGGTCTGCCCAGCCTTCGAGGCCGAGGGCGAACATCCACCCGAGCAGCACCAGGCCACCGATGAGCCACGCCACCGTCAGGAGCGCGACGACGCCTGGCGCCCAAGGCGCCGCAGATCGACGATCCACGCCTGCACGCTATCCAGGAATGACAAGTGAGACGAAGGTGGCAACCGGTCGGCGGCAGATCCGAGGTACCCCGGGCTCGGCGTCGGCACCCCGCTGGGGTCCTTTCCTCGGGCCGGCCGCCGTCTGGCCCGGCGTCGCGATCGCCGCGCTATGGGAGCGGAGCGCTGGGCGGATTTCCGTCTGTCAGACAGGCGCTTGAAGACTGACCAACGCGCCGGACGATGAACGCCGTCAGGAGGGCTCGAAGTTGCCAAGACCAGACCAGCCCCCCGGCTCCATCGGCTACGCGCAGGCACCGCTCGCACAGAAGACTGTGTCGGGGCCCGTGTTCGTGCTGCCGCAGAACAGCGCAAACGTTGCTACCGACGGTAGACCTCCGGGATGGCGTCCTTGATCTGTCGCACGGTCTCGGCGACGTCCAAACGAGTCGTATCAACACCGACGTATCGATAGTCGGCGTCGGTCGCTTGCCGGATGGTCCGATCTTCAGGAATCAGGTCCACCATGTCACGCCAGTCCTGCGTCGTCTGCTTCGCTCTGGTGATCCGCCGGTCGTCACGCACGTCCTTGTCGACCAGGAGCTCAACCATGTACACGGACCTCGGCGGCGAGAGCGACTGACGAAAGGCAAGGTAGTCCGGGTAGTTGCGTAGGAAGCTTCCGGCGATGACGTTGACGTAGCCAGCGGTCCAGAAGTTCTCCACCAGGGCGGCAACGTTACGGCGGAGCAGGCCGAAGAACTCGTCGTCCATCGGGCATGGATTGGTCTGCCCGATATCTTCAGCGTCAATCCGAGCGCCGTCGGGCGTGTGGGCCAGCAGTTCACGAACGATGGTCGATTTACCGGCACCCTCCTCGCCGTTGACCAGGATGAGACGGTTCCCCAACGTCGGCGAGGCCGGCCGCTCCGGAGCGAACATCCATGGATTATGGATGGTCTCGAAGACGCAAAGTTGTCCGCACCGTCGTCGGGATGTGCGAACGTCGCCGGCTTTCTAGGGCGTAGGCAACCATCACCGAGTGCACGGACATCGGCGGGCTCTTCGTCGACCCTGTGTTCCCGCACGAGCCACTGCGCGCTACACCCCGGTGAGCTGCGCGCCGTCCGGACCGCTCCTCGCCGCGATCGACGGCGCGGGGCCGACTTGGTTCGGAAAAGTCGGCGTCGACGGCGCACAGTCGGCCGATCGGCCTCCCTCCGGCCCGTCAGCGGGCTCCCCCGTCCGAGGGAGCATGCTCACCCATCGCGGGGAGGTCTGGCATTTCGGTGCGCGAGATGCTGGTGCAATCGGAACGAAGGGACACACCGTGACCACCGTAAGACCTGAGCCGTCGCCTCCGCTGCTCGGCGACGGGCGTCGGCCGGTACGGACAGCCAACCTCGTACCGCTGCGGACGCTGCCGTTGGGCCCATGTCAGATGCGGCTGCCGAAAGCGGCCGTATGAACACCACGATCGTCGAGGACCTGCCGGTGGCACCGCGATGGTTTCGCCTCACCGCGCTAGACGAGCGCACCACCCTGATCGAGGAACCTCACGTCCGTGGCCTGCTGCGCGCGAATATCTGGCACCTGCGTGGCCGCGAAGGCGATCTCCTCATCGACTGCGGACTGGGCGTCACCACGCTGGCACCGCTGCTGCGCGAACGCTTCGACCGCGAACCCGCGCTGGTCCTGACTCATGGACACCTCGACCACATGGGCTCCGCGCACGAGTTCAGCCGGGTCTGGGCGCATCCGCTCGAACACGTCGACAGTCCCGCTCCCGGCTCCCTGCTGGGTCCCGTCCTGGCCGCCCAAATGGGTCTGCGCGAGACCCTGCCGCCCGCGCTGCTGACCGCCCGTCCGCACAGCGACTACGACCTCGGAAACTACCGAGTCCAACCCGCGACGCCCACCCGCTCACTGGCCGACGGCGACATCTTGGACCTGGGCGACCGCCGGCTGACCGTCCTGCACCTGCCCGGTCACAGTCCCGGCAGCATCGCCCTGTTCGACGAACATGACGGCACGCTGTTCAGCGGGGACGTCATCTACGACGACGTCCTGCTCGACTCCCTGCCCGGCAGCGACCCCGAACAGTACGCACACTCTCTCCGGCGGCTACGCAGCCTGCCGGTACGGCTGGTGCACGCGGGACACGGACGCGGCTTCGGTCAGGAGCGCCTGCACCACCTCATCGACGATTACCTGCGTGAGCACCTTGACGCGACCGACGAGCACCGTCGCGGGAACGAACGCGATACGTCGAAGTCAATGCGCCAAGGAGATCACTCGCGCTGAGGAGATCCGGCACCGCGGGGGCGCCTTCCGACGCAGAGAGGGGATCTCATGTTCGCCGCGTACGTCACGGTCACCATCGTCGCCGCCGTCTTCACCGGCTCCGCGGCCGTCACCTACCTGGCCGGGCACCGCTACCCGAAGGCCCAGTTGGACATGAAGCGCCTGCCCCGCTCGTGGGGACCGAAGTTGGGCATGTTGCTCGCGGCGGGTTCGTTGGGGTTGCTGTCCGGATTCGCCGTGCCGCTGCTGGGTGCGCTCGCCGCCGCCGGCCTCGTGCTCTACTTCATCGGCGCGTTCGGCGCCCACCTGCGGGTAGGTTCCCGCCAACTTGTCGGACCGGCCGCGTTCCTCGCCGTCTCCCTGGCCGCACTGGTCCTGATCCTCAACTACCACGACCCGTGGTGACCCGCCGCCATACGTCCAAACCGAAGGTGGTGCGACTTGTCGAATGAGGATTTCGAGCCGTCGAGGCCGATGTGCAACGATCCGAAACACCTGATATGCCCGCTAGACTCCCGAGGTATGACTGACCACGCGCAGTCCTTGCTGAGCACCATCGGTGGACCCCAGGACCTCAAGACCCTGGCACCCGAGCAGATGACAGTGCTGGGTGCGGAGATCCGGGACTTCATGATCGCTAAGGTGGCGCGCACCGGCGGTCACATCGGCCCCAACCTCGGTGTCGTCGAGCTGACGCTTGCGATGCACCGGATCTTCGACAGCCCGCGCGACCGTTTTATCTTCGACACGGGGCACCAGGCCTACGTGCACAAGATTCTGACCGGACGGCAGCGCGGGTTCGACCTCTTGAAGCAGCGAGGCGGGCTCACGGGATACCCGAGCCGAGCCGAGAGCGAACACGATCTCGTCGAGAACTGTCACGCCTCCACCGCGTTGTCCTACGCCGACGGAATGGCCAAGGCCTACGCCCTGCGGGGCGAGCGGCGGCACGTCGTGGCGGTAGTGGGGGACGGTGCCCTCACCGGTGGTATGTGCTGGGAGGCGCTCAACAACATCGCCGCCACCGGCAACCGGCTGGTCATCATCGTCAACGACAACGGTCGCTCCTACGCGCCGACCATCGGCGGGCTCGCCGATCACCTCGCGTCCCTGCGGCTCAACCCGGCGTACGAGAAGGTGCTCGAACTCGCCAAGGACGCCCTGGAGAAGGCGCCGTTGGTCGGCAAGCAGCTGTTCGACACCCTGCACGCGGTGAAGAAGGGCATCAAGGACGCCGTGGCGCCGCAAGCGATGTTCGAGGACCTCGGGATCAAGTACGTCGGACCGGTCGATGGCCACGATCAGGCGGCGATGGAGTCAGCACTCACCCGGGCCAAGCGGTTCGGCGGCCCGGTCATCGTGCACGCGGTGACGCAGAAGGGGCACGGTTACGCACCCGCCGAGCAGGATGAGGCCGACCGGCTGCACGCGCCTGGAGCCTTCGATCCGGAGACGGGCAAGCCGCTGGCTGCGTGGAGCCTCAAGTGGACGAAGGTGTTCGCCGACGAGCTGGTGGCGATCGCGGGTGAGCGGCCCGATGTCGTCGGCATTACGGCTGCCATGCCGGAGTCGACAGGTATCGACAAGCTCGCCGCCGCGTACCCGGACCGGGCGTTCGACGTCGGTATCGCGGAGCAGCACGCCACCACGTCAGCCGCGGGGCTCGCGCTGGCCGGGCTGCACCCGGTGGTGGCCATCTATGCGACGTTCCTGAACCGGGCTTTCGACCAGGTGCTGCTGGATGTGGCACTGCACAAGCTGCCCGTGACCTTCGTGCTCGACCGGGCAGGCATCACCGGGCCGGACGGGCCCAGCCACTACGGCATTTGGGATCTGTCCATCCTCGGTGTCGTGCCGGGCCTCCGGGTGGCCGCGCCTCGTGACGCTGAGACCCTGCGCACGTCACTGCGCGAGGCGGTGGCGATCAACGACGGCCCGACCGTGGTGCGCTTCCCGACCGGGTCGGTGCCGGCGGCGCTGCCCGCGCTGCGTCAGGTCGGCGGTGTCGACGTGCTCGCCGAGACGCCTGAGCGCGAGGATGTCCTGCTGGTCACGGTAGGACCCTTTGCTCACCTCGGCGTACAGGTCGCGGCCGAGCTGGCGAAACGCGGCTTCGGCGTGACAGTGGTCGACCCACGCTGGGTCCGTCCCGTACCGGTCGAGCTGGTTCAACTCGCGGGCTCGCACAAGCTGGTCGTGACGATCGAGGACGGCGTACGCAACGGTGGCATCGGCGACGCGGTCGCCAGACTGCTGCGTGACCACGACCTGGATGTGCCACTGCGCGACCTGGGTGTGCCCGCGCGGTGGATCGACCATGGCACCCGCTCCGAGATTCTCGCTGAGGTCGGCCTGACGGTTCCCGATGTGACGGAGCGGGTCGGGGGCTGGATCGAGGCGTTGTCGGTGCCTGCCAAGCCGGGGCTGTCCAGCGTCAGTCGCGGCTAGCGGGTCTGCGCCTCGATCCGGCCGAGATCTCTGCCTGCGCGGCTGCGGCAAGCCTGAGGCAATGCCGGCAAGCTCTTGAGGCACAGGTCTCGCCGGGACGTATTCCGACCAGTCGCGGTCGGCGATGCCGGAGTGAGAGGCGCTGCGACGGACTGGGTCCGCCACGCTCACCCGGGACCATCGGATTCAAGGGCGCCTTCCGTGATGAGGGAGGCGTGATGAGTGCATCCGTGACCACGTGGGGTGCGGGCGACTATCCGGCCATGGCGCGGCGGCTGATGCCGGTCGCCGAAGCGGTGGTGGCAGCTGCTGCGATCCAGCCGGATGACCGGGTGGTCGACGTCGGCACCGGTACGGGCAACGCCGCGATACTGGCCGCACAGTGCGGAGCCCGTATCGTCGGGGTGGATCTGGAGCCCGCGCTGCTGGAGCTGGCTCGGCGGCGTGCCGCGGGTGACGCCCTGGCGGTCGATTGGCGGGTCGGCGACGCGTGCCGGTTACCCCTTCCAGACGACTCGGCCGACGTGGTCCTGTCCGTGTTCGGCGTGATCTACGCGAACGACCACGACGCGGCAGCCCGAGAGCTGAGCCGGGTGTCTGCCCCCTCGGGCCGAGTCCTGCTGGCCGCCTGGACACCGGGCAGTCTGTTGCCGGCCATGGGGCAGGTCCTCGGCCCATATCTACCGCCGCCGCCGGCCGCAGGCGCCCCGCCGAGCCAGTGGGGTGACCGCGAGCTGGTCGGACGGCTCCTCGCAGCCGCCGGCCTGCGGATCACGTCGGCTGTCGTTCACCGGTTGGGTTTGAGCTTCGCCAACGCCGACACAGCGACCAACCTGCTGATCGACAGCGCCGGGCACGTCGTCGCCGAACGGGAACTGCTCGTGGCACAACGTCGGTGGGAGGCGTTGCGCGCCGACCTACGTTCGTTCGTTGACGATCGCGGGGTGGCCGATGGCGGTCACTTCCGGCTGGAGCTCGAATACCTGCTTGTGACGGCCACGCCGGCATCGGAGGTGACAGTATGACGCGCGCGCAGCTGGACAAGCAGCCGCCGGCGGTCGCCGCGATGTTCGACGGCGTCGCCGAACGGTACGACCTGGCCAACAGGATCATCTCGTTAGGCCAGGACGCCCGGTGGCGGCGAGCGACCAGAGCCGCGTTGGGCCTGCGCCCAGGCGAACGCGTGCTCGACGTGGGCGCCGGCACCGGCGTCTCCACCGAGGAACTGGCCCGCGCCGGGGTGTACGCAGTGGGAGTGGACCTCTCCACCGGCATGCTGCAGGTCGGCGGACGCGTCCGGCCCGCGGTGCCGCTGGCGGCAGGCGACGCGCTGCGCCTGCCGTTCCCGGATGGCGCGTTCGATGCGGTGACCACTTCCTTCGCGCTGCGCAACGTGGTCGATCTCGAGGCTGCCTTACGCGAGTTCGCCCGGGTCGTCAGGCCAGGCGGGCGGCTCGTGGTCTGCGAGTGCAGTCACCCGACGAACCCCGCATTTCGTACGCTCTACCTCGCCCACCTACTCCGGGCGATACCCGTAGTGACCCGATGGCTTTCCAGCAACCCGGACGCCTACGTCTACTTGATCGAATCCATCCGTGCCTGGCCGAACCAGCCGGACCTGGCGAAGCGGATCGCCGCGTCGGGCTGGCAGCGGGTCGGTTGGCGCAACCTCAGTGGCGGTGTCGCCGCGCTGCACCGCGCCACCCGCCGTTGATTCGTCTGCTCCGGGAAACGTCCGCTTCCGCCGCAGAAGGCACGATGACACGGGCGCACTCGTCGACCGCCACTGCCGTCAATCAGCAAAGGCGAGGCCACGCTCAGCCAGTGCGGCGGCAAGGGTGCGGACCGCCTTCGGCCCG
The DNA here is from genome assembly GCF_003626635.1 of Micromonospora musae. GTDB lineage: Bacteria > Actinomycetota > Actinomycetes > Mycobacteriales > Micromonosporaceae > Micromonospora > Micromonospora musae. The sequence goes on from NZ_RAZT01000006.1 coordinate 208,788, forward strand.
ACCCCGTGCAGAGCCAGTAGATCGCGGCGCCGGTGGGCGGCCACTTGCGCAAGCGTGGTGATACCGGCTTCGAGCAAGGCGGTGTTGGCTGGTCGTCCGATCGGTGGCAGGTCACCGATCTGTGCGGGTTCGCGGCGAGTACTCATGCGATCACGATATTAGTCCGCCCACTGAATTCGCGGAGCTTGTCAAGGGCTCCGCGTCTCTACGCGGTGGATCATCGACCACGCTCGAAGTCCATTACCGACATTCCTGGTTCGGTTGAGGCGACCCCCGGCCTTCTGGGTGTCGAACCACGACAATGTAGCGATGAAGCGGATCTTTCGGTCCCGGCCGATCATGACCGAGGAGACGCACCGGGCGACCACGGTCGAGATCTTCTTCGACCTCGTGTTCATCTTCGCTCTCACCCGGATCGTCCTGCTCATGGGGCGGCCGCCCACGTTTCTCAGCTTGGCGCAGGGGCTCATCCTCCTGCTGCTGCTCTGGACCACCTGGACCATCTACACCTGGGTGGGCAACCTGGTCCGCGCCGACGCCGGCCTGGTCCCCGCCGGAGCGATCGTGGCGATGGCGGCCGTCTTCGTGGCCGCCCTGGTCATACCGAATGCCTGGCAGCACGGGAACGAGGTCATGGACGCACCCCTGATCCTGGCCTTGGCCTACATCGCACTTCGAGCGATCAACATCGCCCTCGGCCTGCACGCAGCGGGTGGCGACCGGCAACTGCGCTTCACGCAGGGCCTCTTCGCGACCACGGCAATCCTCGCGTGGATACCGCTCGTCCTCGGCGCCCTGCTCCACGGAACCGCTCAGACCCTGCTCTGGGGAGCGGCATTCGTCATCGACCTCAGCGGCGGCGTCATCGCCTCGGCCGTCAGCGGGTGGCGGCTGCGCAGCCCCAGCCACTTCGCCGAACGGCACGGCCTGGTGTTGATCATCGCGCTCGGTGAGTCACTGATCTCGGTGGGGACCGGAGCCGAGTTGGCAGTGACGCGCGGCCCGGTCCTGCTGGCAGCGTTGCTCGCGATCACCAACGCGGTGTGCGGGTGGCGGCTCTACTTCAAAGAGACCGCGATGGTCGCGCGCCGCGGCTTGGAAACGGCACCTAGCGCACAGCGCGGTCGGATAGCCACCTACGCGTACAGTCTGGCGCACTTTCCTCTGGTCGCCGGCGTCATCTACGGCGCGCTTGGCGTCGAACAAGTCCTCGGCCACCTGGCCCATGGCGAGCCCTGGCACGACACCCGGCTGGACTGGGCCTCCACCGTCGCGTTGTACGGCGGGACGGTTCTTTACCTCACCGGTCGACTACTGTTCCTCCGGCTCGCCGTCCAGTCCGCCCCACGAGCGCAGATAGTCGCCATCGGCGTGGCGCTGCTGCTGCTACCCGCCGCCCGGAACCTGCCCGCCCTGGCCGCGCTCGGGCTCCTCACCGCGTTCCTCGTCGCCCTGGTCTGGTACGAGCAGTTCAGCGTGGGCTCACGACACCCAGTCGCGGGCGAGGCAACTCCGGCCTGACCCATTCCGACCGTGAGGTGTCGAGCGTTCCGCCACGCCCCCACGGGCAGCCCGTGTCAGGCAGCGGACGCCGAACGCCGCGACGGAGAGGATCCTTCAATACAGTCGAGGACCGCCGGCTGAGGGCGTGCCAGCTCATCACCAGCCGACCCGAGCGCCTGAGGCCCGCTCCGGGAACCCGCGGGCTCGACTTTTCCTGTGCCCATCGTCGTTAGCCGGACATGGCGCGCGGCCCTCGGAGGATGACGGGGAAGCGTTCGGTCGCCCGGCTGCGCCGGGGCCCGGCAGCAGGTCGATGTCGTTTGCGTGCATCGGCTCGCCGCACTGGGCGCAGCTCAGGTCGACACTGCTGATCTCGCCGCAGGCGCGGTGGCGGTAGAGCACGGGTGGGCCGGCCGCGCCGGCGAGCCACTTGTCTCCCCAGCCGACCATCACCATGAGCAGGTCGACCAGCTCGGTGCCCTTCTCCGTCAGGACGTACTCGTAGCGGGGTCGCCGGTCGTAGGGGCGGCGCTCGAGCACGCCCTGCTCGACGAGGTGGTTCAGCCTCTCGGTCAGAACCTTGCGCGAGATGCCGAGGTCGCCCTGGAGTTGCTCGAACCGGGTGAGCCCGACCCACACGTCGCGCAGGATCAGCGGTGACCAGGGCTCTCCGATCACGTCGAGCGTACGTGCGATCGAGCAGGCCATCTTGCTGAAGTCCGTGCGCTGCATGGGCTCAGTTTACCAATCGGGGTTCCCTGAGGGAACTTGAGTTGTTACGGTCACAGGGTCCCTTGAGGGAACCCAGGAAGGATCGCGGAGATGAGCAAGGTCATCAGCGCCCACGCCGTCTCGGTCGACGGTTACATCACCGGCCGGGAACCCGGCGCGGGGCGCGGGCTCGGCGACGGCACGATGCTCTTCGACTGGTACTTCAACGGCGACACCCCCAGCCAGGTCTTCGACGGATTCCGGTTGAGCGCGCCCAGCGCCCGGATCTTCGACGCCTTCGCCCGGCGAGTGGGCGCAGTCGTGGCAGGCCGCAACACCTACGAGGACTCCGAGCACTTCGGCGGCGGCAGCCCCCACCCGGCGGCCCCACTGATCCTCCTCAGCCACCGGCCGGCACCGGAGCTGACCGAACGGCAGACCCTCGTCACCACCGGCATCGAAGACGCAGTCGCCACGGCCCGCGAGGCCGCCGGCGCCAAGGACGTCGGCCTCATGGGCGGTGGCGTCGTGACCGAGGCGCTGAAGGCGGGCCTCGTCGACGAGGTGGTTCTCCATCAGGTGCCGGTCCTGCTCGGCGGCGGGCGCCCCTTCTTCCAGTCACTGCCCGAGCACGTGCGCCTCCGGCTCATCGAGGCCGTCCCGGCGCCCGGCGTCACCCACCTCCACTACGCCGTCGAGCGATGACCGGCATCACCGGCGCGGCGGCCTCGCTCGCCGATCAGCACCGCCAGAAGCCCGCCCGGAACCTAGGCCAGGAGATGACGACCATGCTCAACCCCGACGTACGCCGCGTGCTCGACAGCACCCCGATCGCCCACCTCGCCACCGTCCTGCCCGACGGCGCCCCGCACTCCGTTCCGGTCTGGATCGGCACGCACGGCGAACACATCGTGATCCTCACCGGTCCGGGCAGCCGCAAGGCCCGCAACCTGCGCCGCGACCCGCGGGTAGCGCTCTCCCTGACACCAGCCGACAACCCGGCCCAGCCAATCATCGTCCGCGGCCGCGTGATCGAGTGGCTCGAAGGCGACGCGGGCTGGACGGTCATCGACCAACTCGCCACCAAGTACATCGGCCAGCCGTACTCGCGAAGCGAGGAGCGCGTCGTCGCGGTCATCGAACCCGAGCGGCAGACGGTGGGCATCGGATGAGCGGGTCGAGCACTCGCAGGAGATAGGGGCCATTCGATCATTTGATCCGCTGGCTGCCGGTGGTCGAGAATCGGCGCCGTGACAGACGTGGAGTTCTCCCAGGACTGGATCAAGCTGCTCGGCCGACTCGACCGGCAGGTGTCTTCCGGGCGGCCTTCGCCGGACACTGCGGCGTTGTCCGAGTTGATGACCAGCTATCAGGTGCCGGGGGTCAGCATCGCCGTCGGGCACGTGGATGGGCGGGTCTGGGCCGCGGGATACGGCGTCACAGGTGGCGAGTCGTCAACGCCGGTGACCGCGGACACCGCTTTCGCGGCCTGTTCGATCAGTAAGCACGTCGCCGCGTTCGGCGCACTGCTGCTGGTTCAGAACGGCGTCCTGAACCTGGACACCGACATCGACGAGTACCTCACCTCGTGGCACCTGCGCGACCGCGCGGGTCGGCAACCGAGAGTTACGGTACGCCAACTACTGGCACACACGGCAGGGCTGTCCGACACCTGGTACCGCGGCTATGCCGCGGGTCGCGCCCCGTCGCTGCGGCAGGTCTTGGAGGGCAGCGGCTCGACGACCACTCCCCCGGTTCGATCGACCCTCTTGCCGGGTAGCCGATTCCGATACTCGGGCAGCCACTACTCCGTACTCCAGCAGCTGATGGTGGACGCGACCGCAACCCCGTTCGAGGAGCTCATGCGGACTCTGGTGCTGCAACCGTTGGCGATGGACGACAGCAGCTTCGACCAGCAGGTCCCGCACCAGCGACCGCCGCAGCTGGTGGCTCGTGGCCATCACGGTGGCGGCACAGGGATTCCCGGCGGTTGGCGAGTGCAACCGGAGGCGGCCGCGGCTGGACTGTGGAGCACCCCGACCGACCTGCTCCGGCTCGACCTCGAGATCGCCCGGGCGGTCGCCGGCGAGTCGAAGCTGCTCGACCGCGACCTGGCCACCGAGATGTGGACGCCGCAGATTCCGGGCGGCAGCTACGGCCTCGGCACCGAGGTCGACGACCGCGCCGGGCGCCGTCGTTTCGGACACACCGGGCAGAACGTCGGCTATACGTGCTTCTCCTACGTGTGGCCCGACAGTGGCATCGCGGTCGCCGCGATGACCAACTCCGAGGATGGCTGGGAGCTGCTGGCCATCATCCGCGCCACTGCGGACCGTCGGTACGCCACCCGCATCGCGGCCGCGCCACTCGGTGATATGACGGGCCGCTACCTCTTGCACGACGGCTACCCGATCGACATCGCGGTCACCGACGGCCAGCTGACCTTCTCCGCTGCGGCCCAGCAACCGGTCGTCCTCCTGGCGGAGCCGGACGGTCGCTACCTGCACCCGGGGCTTGACCTGGAAGTCCGGTTCCTACCGACCCACGACCAGGCCTGCGTCCTGGAACTGTGGCAGGAGGGAGTCACCCAGACCGCGAGACCAGCAACCGAGCAACCAGAGTCGCCGAGCATTCACCCGTGAGCTGGCGGCGGCCGGCGATGTGCTGGACTGCGAAGACTGCCTAGAGTCACGATGGAATCCGGTCCAGGACAGCCCGCCGAGCGCTGCTGCCTCCGCGCCACCGCGCCAAGGCCCGCGAGACCTCGACCGCTAACGGCCTATCGATCACTGGAAGCATGCCGTACTAGTCTTCGCCGCATGGCCTTGCGACCGGACGAGTTCTTTGACCATGTAGTCGCCGTCGCGGACAGCGAGCGTCGGCTTCCGTTGGCGCGCATGACGGGATGGGAGATCAGTCCGTTCGAGCCGGATGGACTGCGCGTAGCGCCGTTGCGCCCGCCGGTGCTCCCCGAGCCTGCGCGGCACGGCGAGGATCCGTCGGGCTGCAACGCCTGCCGCGACCGGGACGAAGGGATCTGGTTCAACGATCACTGGCGGCTGGTCCGGATTCCCGGAGTGGGCGTCCCGCTGGTGCTCATGCTGTTTCCGCGCGATCACTACGACATGGCGGATCTACCGGACGAACTGGCCGCCGAGCTGGGCCTGCTGAGCACTCGTATCGTTCGCCACGTGCAGGCGCTGCCGAACATTTCGCGAGCTCACGTCTACCGCATTGGAGATGGTGGCGCCCACCTGCACGTCTGGTTCTTCGCTCGCCCAGAAGGGCAAGCCCAGTTGTACGGGTCGTGGCTGGTCGTCTGGGACGACCTGCTACCGGAGTACCCCGCGGACGTCGCAGAAGCTGACGCGGAGATCGTCGCAGACGCGCTGGTCGCGTCCCATGGGGGCAGCCGATCGGCCGTCACCCCACCGGCTGCCTGACCGGTTGATCCGCAGCAGCCACTGCTCCCCTCACCGTTGCGCCGCCATCCTCCGCCGCGGGCGTCAATGTCTGTCCTGCTGTTCGGGCATTCCTCCGTTGGTAGCGTTCAGGCTGGCGGCGATCTGAGCCGGGAGTGGGTAGACACGTTCGATGGGCAGGTGGGCTGCCGCCGCGTGTTCGTCACCGGCGCGCAGAAGCTCACGGACACGCTGCACGGTGGCGGTGATGTCCGTGACGGCAACCACCCAGTCGTCCACGTACCGGTCGACGGCCTCGCCGGACAACCCGACCTGCAGCGATCGGTAGGGCAGCGCCTTCAGCTGCAGTGACCGTTCCGGATCCCACTGCACTCGTACCGGGCTGGCCTTCAGTTGCCGCGACCAGGCCTTCCTGTCGCCGTGCAGGTCCCGGTCGTAGTGACTCAGGCAGGCTCGCGCCAGCGCCCACTCGAAGCCCTCCCGGCCGATGTCGATGGACAGCACGTGCTCTTGCCCTGGCTGCGTGGCCCAGCCGCAGCGGTACATCATCCACAGGAAGGACGGCTTGATCCAGGTCATCCGATCTCGTCTGAAGGGGGCCACGAAGCGGCCGGCTGCCACCGCTGGCAGCGCGATCTGCGGCGAATACGCCTGGTACACGGTGATGGTGTCGGCCGTGTAGCGGGCGCGGATCTGACGGGTGGGAACGGACACCGCATGATCCTCACCGATCAGGACCCGACCGCTCCACACAATTCCGCACCCACGCCGGCGGCGGGGCCCCTTCTTCCAGACCCTCCCCCAGCACGTACGCCTGCGCCTCATCGAGGCCGTCCCGGCGCCCGACGTCACCCACCTCCACTACGCGGTCGAGCGATGACCGGCACCGCCGACCAGCACAGTCAGAAGCCCACCCGGAACCTACGCCGGGAGACGAGAACCATGCTTAATTCCGACGTACGCCGCGTGCTCGACGACACCCCGATCGCCCACCTCGCCACTGTCCTGCCCGACAGCGCCCCGCATCCGTCCCGGTCTGGAGCGGCACCCACGGCGAACACATCGTGATCCTCACCGGCCCGGGCAGCCGCAAAGCCCGCAACCTGCGCCGCGACCCACGAGTCGCGCTCTCCCTGACACCAGCCAACAACCCGGCCCAGCCAATCATCGTCCGCGGCCGCGTCATCGAATGGCTCGAAGCGGACCCGGCTAAACCAGCCGGCACAGACATCGGCCGACGTGGCGGTGCACTCGCTGGCCGATGATCGGGTGCCTCACAGCCTGAATGCCCTACGAGCAGCTTCTCGAGGGTGCAGATCGGTATCCGCCCGCGGTCCGCCAGAATCTACGCGTGACCTTCGACGCCTATCGGCTCCAGCAGGCCTTCGACGAGGCCGAACTCCACGCCGACACCGACACGCTGCGGGCGCTGCTCGCCGATGACTTCCGATCCATTGGCGACCAGGGCCACGTGCTGGACAAGACACAGTGGATCGGCAAGTTTGTCGAATTCGCCTACCTCAGCCTGGACAGCAGCGACGTCGAGGTGCACCGCTATGAGCATGCCGCCATCGTCCGCTGCGTCCAGCGCAGCCGCTCGACCTGGCGGGACCAGGAGATGGCCCTGACCGTCCGCGTCAGCCAGACCTGGGTCGAGCAGCCCGAGGGCTGGCAACTTGCGGGCATTCAGTTCAGCAGCCTCGGTGAAGCCTGACCGTCGCCTCTCGGTCCGACATTCGGCATCAAGGCCACGACCAGCAATTCATGTCGCGCGGTCCGGATGCACGGATCTGCCGCAGACGGGCGCGACGCTCCGCCGTAGGTGAATCCCCCACGGCGCACCTCACCCGGCTTCATCCTTGATGGGTCGAGGAGACGTCGTCGACTCAGGGGCTTTCCGCTGGTATCCGCACTCGTCGTGAACCCAGCGGTCAAGGTAGGTCGCCCTGTTGACTTGCGTATCCACGACCGCGAGCCATTCGGCCGCCGCCCGCTTCATGTGTCGGACCGCGGCGGCGTCCTGTTCCGGCGATCCCCTTCCAGGGGCGTCCATCTCATCTGTCAGTGCTCCCCAGATGAGGTTGAGCGCGGTCGGTATGTCAGGCAGGTACGCTGCTCGGGGGGTCTTGGACATGGCGCTCATGGCCAGCCCCTGAAACTCGAGACCCGCCTCGTAGGTGGGCCAGCCCTCTTCGACATCGAGCACAAGACGCGCCTGGTCCGCGGTTGCCTCCAGGAAGCCTTCGGGCCCGTGTTCTGGATGCCAACGACCTGCCACGACAAGGACGCTACGCCAGCCGCCAGAAGCATCCGGCTAACCCCTGCCGCCGAGCGGGCGGAGCCTGAATCGCCGCGGACGCATTCACTCATCTGCCGCGTTGCGCGCCGGAGGCGACCATTTCGCGCACGGCGGTCATCTGCCGGAGTGACGGCACGGGAGGCTGATCCAGGGTTCGAGGGTGCGACCGGAGTTCCTAGGGCGGTGAACAGCGGTGGAGACCTGGCACCTACGTGAGGGGAACCGAGGTCGGGTGGTCCGACGGAGCGCCGAGGAACGCGCGGATCCATCCTGACCGCAGGCCGCAGCCGCCGCCTCCGCAGCCCGATCAGGAACTCGGGGCGTCGCGTTTGAGGCGCTGCAGCTGTTCGACCTTGCGTTCGGCGCCCTGCCGGGAGTACGAGCCGAGCGCCGAGAGCGGTATGACGGCGTCTGAGTCGTCAGAGAGGCGGAGGACCGGAGCGTAGAGCGGTAAGCCTCCTCGTACGTCGATCTGCGAGCAGTCGACCGACTGGATCGCGCTCCACGGTGTGAACTTGTCACGGCTGTCGAAGCGTCGAACGCGGACACCGCCCGCGTCGATGACTACGCCGAGTCGAAGAGCCCGCCAGATCCCGGCCACGCCACTCGTGAGGAGCACGCATCCCAACACGATGCCGAACCAGTCGCGCTCGGCCACAACGTCCCCGGGGGTGAAGTACGTGGTGCCCAACAGCGTCCACAGCGTGAAGATGACGACCAGGACCGGGATCTGAATGCGTGGCCTGATGACGATGCGGCTCATGGCGGGCATATTACAAATGGCCAGCGCGGGCAACAGGAAAGCCCGGTTGGAGCTGCTGCGTCGGATCACCGGGCCAACGGGCTGCCGGTAAGGTCCGAGGCACGGATCAGCCGCCGTCACCGCCCCGCCACTGAGCGAAGCCATCACGCCCGGTAGCTGGTCTCGGGGCCAAGCAGCCACCTGGCCGCCGATGAGAGCACGTTCTCCGGGGCAGTCGTGAACGCAGTCCCACCCGCTCGGAGTGCCCTCGCCGGCTGAGCCACGCGGTCCCCGAGCCAGCAGATCACCGAGGCAGCGATAGCCTGCCGTCATGACGAGCGCCGAACTGGACGAGTTGATCGTCGCCGACGCCGACGCACTGCGGGTGTGGTTGTCGGCCAACCACGCCACGTCGCCCGGTGTCTGGCTCGCCCTGACCAAGAAGGGCGGCACGGTCACGACGCTGACCTGGCAGCAGGCGGTCGACGAGGCCCTGTGTTTCGGCTGGATCGACGGGCAGGCCCGTAGACGGGATCAGGACAGCTCCTGGATCCGGTTCACCCCGCGCCGGCCCCGCAGTTCCTGGTCACAACGCAACGTCGCGAATGTGGCCCGGTTGGAGGCGCACGGGCGGATGCTGCCCCCAGGCCGCCTCGCGGTGGAGGCCGCGAAGGCGGACGGGCGGTGGGCGGCCGCCTACGCCCCGCCGTCGGAGGCCGAGATGCCGGCCGACCTGCTCGCCGCCATCGCCGCCGACCCCGCCGCCCAGGCCATGTTCGACGTACTAACGAAGACCAACCGGTTCGCACTCATCTACCGCGTCAATGCCGTCAAGCGGGCACAGACCCGAGAGCGGAAGATCGGCGAGTTCGTCGCCATGCTGGCCCGCCACGAGACCATCTACCCGCAGAAGGCCAAGCCTTCGACCTCGCCGCAATCGGCAGCTGGGCTCTGACTGCGGACGATGGCGTGCCGCATTGCGCAGGACTGAGCGGTGACGTCCGGCGGTCAGGTCGCCGACGGATCAGGCTTCGTCCCAACGCTCGGCGTCGGCTCCCCACCCGGACGGCGCTGCCTGACGTACTTCGTCTCGGCTCACCGTCCGCAGGTCGGCCGCTCGGACCTTCACGACCGGGACGTCGAAGGCGAACTCCACGTTCGACCCATCGGCGAACGAGACCGTCACGTGAGTGTCGGGACCTGCGGGGTGGTTGTCCATCCATTGCACGTGGACAACCTCGGCCGTCAGGGATCCGTCCGGACGCACCAACACGAATCCCTCGAGGTCGCCCTGGGCAACATCCGGTTGGAGCCGTCCACGCTGCTGCGCGAGCTGCTGCTCTCGCCAGCGACGTCGTGCGTCGGTGTCCGCCACGGAGTGCATTCTTCAACGGGCCAAGCAGCCGCGGAACCCGCGACGTGCGCGACCCACGAAGTATGAACGTCCGGATCTGCCGCTGATCAAGGCGGCACCGATCGGCCAAGGTCGGGGGTGCGCTGATCTGCCGCCGTAGGTGCGCCGGCCGCGGGCGGTCCCAAGCGTTTGCGCCTCCTTGGCGCTGGCGACCCCGCTCCCAGCCTGTCTACGCAGTCAGGATGGGTACGTGTTGCCGGGCGTCGTTGCGATCAGCACATCGGCCACCGGCTGCCAACCGAGGGTCATGTAGAGGCGTTGGCCGTCCTCGCTGGCGATGAGAATGCCGTGTTCGACGCCTTCTTCGATCGCGGAACCGGCCAGTGCGCTCATGACCGCACTGGCCAGGCCCTTGCGGCGATGAGCCGGCGTGGTCTCGATTCGGTCTGCGACCGCATCGGTTCCGGCCAGTCCCATCGTCCCGCGCGCGCCAACCTCTCCCGACTCGTGCCGTACCGTCGCCGTGACCAGGCTGTCGCTTCCGCGCGAGTCGACCTGGGTCAGGAGCCGGTACGGCGCCACGGGCATGTTCTGCGGATGCCCCCGAAGATCGGCCGTCATCAACAGTTCCGAGTGCTTGAGCACGATCAGGCCTGCGGCAACCAGTGCCGAGGCCGCCCTTGCCGGGTCGGTGGTGGGCACGGTCAGCCACGTGACGGTGTCCTCACCGGCGACCAGCTCAGCCAGCCTGGTGAGCGATGAGAGATCCTCGCCGGCGTCGAGCGCCACATATTCGATGTCGCGGCCGGGCTGCATGCATCGGACCCGCAACGCGCCGCCTACGTCTTCGGCGGCGGGCAGTGTGCGGGCCACGGACCAGCCACGCTGCCAGCGGACGATGAGATCTCGCAGGTCGCTCACCCATCGAGTAGATCAGTTGCACCTGAGTGACCCGCCACGCCCTGGCGCAATGAGCCCGAGGTCACGACTCTGTCTTCACGCGCTTATGGGTGCGCGCGAGTGGTTGATCACCTCCCCGCATCTCCACCACCGTTCCAGCGACTCCTTCCCGGATGAGCTGCAAGACCACCGCCACGACATCAGCTGGGGGGATCAGCGGGCCGGTTGCCGCGCGTTCGGCGTGACTCATGAGCGCCCACTGAGCCTGGGCACGTTCGAGACCGATCCAGTCGGGAGCCACGCACATCACCCGAACGCCGTGGCTGGTCGCCAAGCCGCTCAGGCTGGAGGTGAAGCGGATGAGACCAGCCTTGGCGGCCCCGTACTCGGGTGATCCGTATGACGTGGAGTCGATGCCTGCGCTGGACGAGATGTTGATGATCGCGCCGCTGCCCTGTTCACGCGTGGGTGCCATAACAAGCTGGCTGAGCATCATCGGGGCGACGAGGTTCAGGTTGATCGTCGCTGCCCACTCGTCGGCCGTCGCTTCGGGATATTGCCGCCGCGGAGTCCAACCACCGGCATTGTTGACGAGCACGTGGGGGCCTCCCAGCTCCCGCGCGGCGGAGACGATGCGGTCGGCATCGGATGGCACTCGGACGTCGGCGCACACCTTGCGCACCGGCACTGCACGCGCCTCGATCACGTGGGCGCACGCCTCGGCAGCTCGTTCATCGCGATCGACGACGATGATGCCGTAATAAGTATCGGCGAGCCCGATGGCGATCTCTCGACCCAAGCCACCGCCGGCCCCCGTCACGATCGCGATTCGCGCCATGGTCGCCCTCCCTGCGTCGCCCCTAGACGCCCGTTCCTACCCGAGGACTCCGGCGGCGAAGCAGGTCACGATCCGTCGATCCCGACCCCTCAGGCGCGCTTCGCTGCCCGACCGGCTTCGAGGCCCTGATCACTGGGCTAAATCTCTTCGTTCAGCTGTGACGCCCTGATGCTCGGACCACCTGACGCGACCCGCCGAGATGCCCTCGGGGCGCGACGCACGGGGCCGGCCCGGTGGAATCCGGACCGGCCCCGTGTGGTGGGTGGATGTGGGTTACGGCGCGGAGACGCCGTCGAGAATGCCCACCGCGTCGGTGCCCGGGGTGACGACGACCTTGCGGGTGAGGGTGTAGGAGCCACCCGCCGGCACGTCGACGTTGAACCGGCTCATCACCCAGTTGCCCGCGGCGTAGACGTCGAAGGCGCTGGCCGGTGTGCCGTAGACGAGGCCGAAGACCTGCGGGTCGGTCCCGGTCATGCCGATGTACGGCTTGGTCGGGGTGTACGCCGCCGTCGCACCCGGCGGCACGACGCCGGCGCCGGGGATGACGCTGGCCTGGCCGGCCGCGTCGTGGTCCATCGCGTCACCGGTCCACACGCTCAGCGGCGCCGAGCCGGAGTTGCTCAGCTCCGTCGAGACCGTGGCGAAGTTGTCGCCCGGCTTCAGCGTGTACGTCGTCGTCGCCGTCAGACCCGTGAAGCCCTTGACCGGCCCGGACACCCGGACGACCGCCTGGTCGCCGGTGGCCTGGACGATCTGGACGTCGGTCGCCGTCACCGACCGGATGTCCCACGCGCTGGTGCCGGTCGGCTGGGTCGCCGAGACGTAGGGCAGGTTGATCCAGTCGAACTGGTCGGCCATGCCGCGGACGGCGACGTCGACGGGCTTGCCCCGGGTGCCACCGGAGAGCTGCGAGTCGTTGTAGGCGTCGGCGATCGCCATCGAGAGCTTGTCGTTCTCGAGCATGACGTCGCCGTAGCCCGCCTCGACCAGACCCGATCCGATCTGCTTGCCGTAGCTCGCCTCGACAGCGACCGGGCGCAGCGCGACGTCGGCGACGCCGCTGCCCGCCGCCGGCACGGTGACCGTACCGTCGGCCGTCTGGTAGCCCAGCTTGGACACCCGGACGTCGTACCGACCGGTCGGGGCCTTCACGAGGTACTTGCCCCGGGCGTCGGTGCTGGTGGTCGCGACCACCGTGCCGGCCTGCTCGAGGACGACCCGGGCACCGGGGACGGCGGCACCGCCCGCGGTGATCGTGCCGGCCGCACGGGCGGCGTCCGGAACGGCCGGGTCGTGCAGGTCGATCTCGTCGGCCCACTTCGCGATGTTCCCGGTGGGGTCGCCACCGGCGGTCGCGTAGTCGGTCAGGTGGTAGAAGCTGAACTGCTTGGTGGCGCCGGGCGCCATCGTGGCGTCGTAGTAGAGACCCTCGACGTAGCCGTACGCGCCGACCGCGGCCGGGGTGTCCAGCGCCCACGCGAGACCGTGCGCGGCCTGGCCGTTCGTGGTGGCCGCGTCGGCGCCGACGTAGACGTAGTTCCCGGTCCAGCCCGAGGTCTTCATTCCCGGGTTGGTGCCGGCGAACCCGGGGATCCGGCCGTTGTCGACCGAGCTGTCCGGGTCGATCATGTAGTTGAAGTAGCCCTGGTAGCCCGTCGTGCCGGTATTGGTCAGCTTGACCGTCATCTTCACGATCGGCGCGTCGGGCAGGGTCTCGTAGCGGACCTGCGCCTTGATGGCCGGGTCCGCCCGGTACTGGCCGTTGCCGAGCACGGCGGCGCCGTCGACCGCGAGATCGGGCAGGTCGAGCTGGTCGTTCGGCCGCTCCCACGAGTCGGGCGGCGTCAGGCTCGGACGCAGCAGCATCTCACCCCAGTCGAGGGTCTCGGCGCCGTTGGCGTCGTTGAGCATGAGGTCCGACAGCGCACCCTGACCCAGACCGCCGACGCCGTTGTTGGCGGCGGTGTACGGGGTCACGGACGCGCGGATCTTGTCGTTGGCCAGGTAGTAGTACTCGGTGCCGGCGACGGCGTCGGTGCGGGTGCTGCCGTTGCCGTAGTCCGGCGCGTACGTCGACTTGCCGGCGACCGGCTTGACCACCTTGATCAGCTTCAGGTCGGCGGTCGCGTTTCCGCTGGTGCCGACCTTGACGGTGGCCCCCGAGCGGGCGTCGGCGATCAGCCCGCGCTTGGCCGCCGTGACGGTCCAGGTCGACGCCGGCAGACCGATCCGGTAGTGGCCTCGGGCGTCAGTGCTGGTCACCGCGGTGTCCTGACCGGCGGCGACGGCGGTGACCTTCGCGCCGGCGATCGGTGCGCCCGTCTGCGGGTCGCTGACCGTGCCGGTCACGGTCGCCCAGCGCTTCGCGGACTCGCCGCCCGGCACGTAGGCGTAGAGGTTGCCGTCCCAGGCGCCCGTCACCACGGTGTTGCCGCTGACGGCCGGGCCGGCGCCCACCCAGGTGCCGGTCTCGTGGCTCCACAGGATCTGGCCGGTGTCGGTGGCCAGGGCGTAGAACCTGCCGTTGTTGGCGCCGACGAAGAGCGTCCCGCCGGCCACCACGGGGCTGGACATGACGCCACCGTGGTAGATGTCGCCGGGCAGCGCCCGCTCCCACAACACGTTGCCGGTCTGGGCGTCGAGGGCGACGACGGCGCCGCTGGGGAAGCCCATGTAGACGACGCCGTTCTTGACCGCCGCCGCGCTCGGGGTCGAGCCGCTCGACACGAGCGAGGAGCGCGTGCTGCGGTAGGTCCAGAGCGTCGCGCCGGTCTTGGCGTCACGGGCGGTGATGCCGTTGTTGGCGCCGATGAAGACCTTCCCCTCGGCCGCGGTCGGTACGCCGTCCTGCCAGCTTCCGAGCGACTCGGTTCCGGTCCACTTGCGGGCGCCGGTGGCCAGGTCGTAGGCGAGCACGCGGTCGGCGGTCTCGTTGCCGACGAACACGGTGCCGTCCATGACGGCGGGCGTGCCGTCGCTCATGGTCGCGCCGGACATCGGGGAGGCCCAGATCTGCCGCCCGGTGCGGGTGTCGAGCGCCTTCAGCACACCCTGGCTGCCGATACCGAAGCGGGTCTGGTGGGGCCAGAGCACGGTGTGGCCGGAGACGGCCGGCGAGTAGTAGCCGTAGGTGCGCTGGTTGTTCGGGGCCGGCGCCTGCTCGGGCACGGCCTTCCAGCGCAGCTTGCCGGTCCTCGCGTCGACGGCGTAGAGCTCCGAGCCGAGTGTCGGCGCGAAGATCAGGCCGTCACCGTAGGCGAGGCTGCCGTGGATCGACTGCGGCACCTGGAAGTTCCACAGCTCCTTGCCGTCCTTGAGCCCGACGGCGTGGATCCGGCTGTTGCCGTCGCCGTTCTCGTCGCGGGTGCCCGCGTAGACGATGCCGTCGTGGATGACCGGCGACCCGGTGAGGAAGGTGCCCTCGGTGCGGAAGCTCCAGGCCAGGCGGCGACCGGCCTCCTGGGCGGGCGCGACACCGGAGTGGGCCTCGTTGCCGTGGTGCTGGTTCCAGTCACCGCCGGCGACCGGCTTGAGCGCCGGCTCGCCGGTGAACGTGAACTCCGCCGACTTGGTCCAGGTCTTGCCCGCCGCGTCGACCACCGTCACGTCGATGCGGTGCTTACCGACCCGCTGCAGGCTGTTGGGCAGGTTGGCCTGCCAGGTGAACTCACCGCTGTGGTGCAGCGGCATCCAGTTCTTTCCGCCGTCGATCTGGTAGCGCGCCGAGACGACCTCGTCGCCGGTGTCGTAGGCGTTGATCTGGATGCCCGGGAACTTCGCCGCCGGCACCTTCGAGCCGGGCGCGGGGCTGACGATGGTGAGGTGCTCGTTCTCGCCGTACATCCGGAACGGGTTGTCGAAGCCCGGACCGGCCATGTGGATGTAGCGGAAGCCGCGCGGCGCGTTGTCGATCGTGTACGAGCTCGACACGGTCTGGATGTGCTTGGCGGTCGAGGCGAACGCCGAGCGGTTCTCCACGTGGTTGGAGTGCTCGTGGCCGACCAGGATCAGCTGC
Source organism: Micromonospora musae (assembly GCF_003626635.1). GTDB lineage: Bacteria > Actinomycetota > Actinomycetes > Mycobacteriales > Micromonosporaceae > Micromonospora > Micromonospora musae. The sequence goes on from NZ_RAZT01000006.1 coordinate 224,575, forward strand.
GCCTGGTATTGCTCCAGCACGTCACCGAAGGCGTCGTAGGTCGACGGCGAGCCGAACGGGACGTTCATCGGCTGGTGGGTGAGCACGACGACCTCGATGTCGTTCTTCGGGTTGTCATCGAGCGGGACGCTCGCGGCGAGGTCCGCCTTGAGCCACTCCAGCTCCTCGTCGAACGGCGCCGAGCCGTTGTTCTCGAGCACCACGAAGTGCCGGTTGCCGTAGTTGAACGAGTACCACTCCGGGCCGACGTTCTTACGGTAGTTGTCGATCTTGTCGGCGTACGCCGACCCGCTCGCGTACTCGTGGTTGCCGACGGCCGGCCACACCCCGACGGCCGACTGCTGGGTGCCGCGACGGTACGTGTCGAACTGCCCCTGGCTGGCATCGTTGGTGAGGTCGCCGCTGACCGCGATGAACCGCAGGTCGGTGCCGGTGGAGTTGATCTCGCGGATCTGGTCGGGCAGCTGCGCGTTGACGTGCGGGTCGGCGATGTTCGCCCAGGAGAACTTGTCGCCGTCGGAGAGCTCGTCACGCACGAGTGCGAAGTCCGCCTTCGGCGTGGCGTCGTCGGCGAGCTGGCCGAGGTTCGCCCAGAACTTCGGCTCCTTGTACTCGTCCAAGCCGAACCGGTAGCCCCGCGGCTGACCGGCCCACACGATGTCCGTCTTGCGACGGTCGGTGGAGATCGTCAGCGAGTAGGAGCCGTCGGCGGCGGTCGTGGTGGTGACCACGCCGTCGGAGAGGCGTACGCCGGCCAGGCCGCCCTCGCCGTCGTTGCGGACGCCGTCGCCGTTGGCGTCGACGTACACGACGCCAGTGACGGTGGCCTCCGGCGGGTCGATGGCGTACGCCGCGTACGACGCGAGCGGTCCCGCCACGACGCTGGCGCCGAGCGCCAGCGTGGCGGTGTACAGGACGACGCGCAGGCGCGCGCGTGTCCATCTGAACGCGGACATCGGGATCCTTCGGGATGGGGGTTGGGAGATGAGCGTCAGGTCAGGAACGACGAGCGTTCGACGAACCAGACCAGACCGGCACCAGCGACCGCGACGGTCGCCGTGGCGGTGCCGAGCGTGAGAGCGCGAGCGGCGACCGGCCTGGTCGCGGCCCTGCGCAGGAGGAGCAGTCCCGGGAAGGCGAGCGCGATGATCGCCAGCTGAACGAGTTCGATGCCGACGTTGAAGGAGACCAGGTCGGTCAGCGTCGAGAACGACAGCGGCCCGTCGACGCTGAGCGCGCCCGCGAAGCCGAGCCCGTGCAGCAACCCGAAGCCGAAGACCACGGGCAGTCGGTGACTCGTCTTCGGCGAGAGCAGGTTGTCGACCGCGACGAAGGCGATCGACAGCGCGATGAGCGGCTCGACGATCCACTCGGGCGCGCTGACCCAGCCGACCGCCGCCAGCACCAGGGTCACCGAGTGCGCGAGCGTGAACGCCGTGGCGACCTCGACGACGTCGCGCAGCCGCTTCGCGCCCAACAGCAGCGCCAGCAGGAACAGCACGTGGTCGAGCCCGAAGAGCAGGTGCTCTCCCCCGAGCCGGACAAACCGCGGGATGTCGCGGAGCAGATCCGTCTGCCCCACCGTGACGCTGGTGCGGGCAGAGTCGAGCAGCCACGAACCGCGGTGACCGTCGATGTCGTAGGCCACCAGGGTGGTCGTGTCGTCGATGACACCGTCGGAGGCGCGGAAGATGTCGCTGCGGACGGTGAGCGCGCCGGACGCCGGGCAGTCGTAGGCGAGCGCGACCTGCACCCGGCCGGAGTCGGCGAGCTCGACGCGGGCGCCGTCCCCGGCGGTGCACCCGATCGAGCTGCGGCTCAGCCGCAGCCGCTCGCCGACGTACGCCGCCACCTCGCGTGCGTGCGCGTCCAGCGACCTGCGCCGCACCTCGGTCGGCACCTCGGCGGCCGCGCCGTCCACGCCGACCGCGTCCGGGCCCAGCACACCGTCGAGGTTCAGCAGCCGGGCGATGACGTCGTACTCCAGGTCGACGGCGGCTCCGACGCCGTCGCCCTGGCTGCGCAGGTCGACGGCGACCTCGGTCACGTGGACGTGCGCCTGCGCGGGAGCGGCGACGCCGAGCGTGGCAACGAGGGCGGTGATGATTGCCAGTAGACGCACAGGCAAGCACTTTGCTGTGCTCGCTCCACACTGGGCAATATGGGCACGGCCCAATTCACCGAACCTTCCGCTGGACGTCACCACCGGCCGGACAGCTGAGTTTCCACAGTCGGGCGGGTGCCAGACGTATTCAGGGCGCTGCGACACGTCGCCCACGCGCGGAGGCCAGCGGAGCCGACAGCGGATCCCTACAGTCGGGTCATGAGCAGCGGCATTCCTGTGCGAGCTGTCTACCCCGGCAGCTTCGATCCCTTCACTCCCGGGCACCTCGACGTGGTGAACCGGGCGCGGGGCCTCTTCGACGAAGTGGTCGTGTTGGTCGCGGTCAACGGCCTCAAGCAGCCGGGCACCGACGCGGAGGAGCGAGCGGCCGCGGTCCGGGCGATTCTGCCGGTCGAGTGGACCTCCGTCACCGTTGCGGCCTGGAGCGGGTTGACCTCCGCCTACTGCCGCCGGCATGAGGTAGGAGTGATCGTCCGCGGCGTGCGTAACACCAGCGACCTGCAGGCCGAGTATCAGCTCGCCGGGATGAACCAGTCGCTGGGTGTCCCCACGGTCTTTCTGCCTACGCGGCCCGAACTGGCCACGATGTCCTCGACCGCGGTACGGGCGCTGGGGAAGGGGTCTTCATCCGCTCGGCCGTAAACTGCCGGACATTGACGGGCGTCTCGTCGGGCCGCCGCCGGACAATCGTGGAGACCGCCGCGTGACGTTGCAGCACCCGGCCGGCGTTACCCGATCAGGGAGGGCCAATGACCAGTTCGGTGACCCTGGGCGCACTCGCCGCTGTTCTCGCCGTCGCTCTCCTGCTGCTGATTCGCCGGCCCGCCGCCGCCCAACGGCTCGCCCGCCTGGCCGCTCTGGCGATCACCGTGCTGGTCGCCGCCGCTCTCACCCCGTGGACAGTCCAGGACTCCGGACCAGCGGCGAGCTTCCTGCTCGGCGTACCGGTCCTCGCGGCGACGGTGCCGGTGCTGGCCGAGCGCTCCGGTCGCCGGGCCGAGATCGCCGACCTCGTCGCGGCGGTCGTCATCGGCAGCTGGGGTCTGCTGCTGGCGCTCGGCATCGGGGTGGCGTTCCTGCCAGTGGTGCTGCTCTACCTGCTGAGCGCGACCTGGAGCACTGCACCACGTAAGCAAGCCTGACCGAGCAGTGCGGCGCTCGGCGGCGGGAGGTCGGACAGAATCCGACTTCTGTCCGACCTCCCGACGCGCATCGCCTCAGTCGTCGAGGGCCTGGTAGACGGTGGTCCAGAAGTCGTGGAACGCCCACGTGGAGTTCGGGACGGTCGCTCCGACCTGGGTGAGCAGGATGCCGGTGAGCTGCTTCTCCGGGTCGGCGTAGGTCGACGTACCGCTTCCGCCGTCCCAGCCGAACTGGCCCACGGAGGCGTAGTCGCCGCGGTAGGTGCGAACCGCCATTCCGAAGCCCCAGCCGCCGTGCTGACCTTGGCCGAACGAGATGTGGACGTTGTCTCGGGCCATGGCGGTACGAGGGGCCTGCTGCTCGGGCGTGAGGCGGTTGGTCGTCATCAGTTCGACCGCGGGCCGGGACAGGATCCGCTCGTTGCCGTGGATCCCGCCGTTGAGCAGCATCCGGAAGTAGGCGTGGTAGTCGTCGACGGTGGAGACCAGCCCGCCGCCACCACCCTGGAACGCCGGAGGCTGCGCCCAGCGTCCCCCCTCGGCGTCGTCCCACACGGTGAACTCCCCGGTCTGCGGGTCGGGAGCGTAGAGGGTCGGCAGTCGGGCGATCCTGTCGCCGGGTACGTGGAAGCCGGTGTCCTTCATGCCCAGTGGGTCGAAGATGCGTTCCCGCAGGAACGTCTCGAACGACTGGCCGGTGACCCGGGCAACGAGCACGCCGACCAGGTCGCTGCTGAGCTGGTACTGCCAGCGTTCCCCGGGCTGGTGCATCAGCGGCAGCGTTCCCAGGCGGCGCATCCACTCGTCCGGATCCGGCATCGGCTCCGGCAGGTTCGGGGTGAGCCCCTGCGCGAAGACCGCGCCCATGATCGGGGTGCCGAGCGCCGTCATGTCCATGCCGAGCCCGAACGTGGAGGTCAGCACGTCCCGTACGGTGATCGGCCGCCGCGCCGGCACGGTGTCGTCCAGCGGGCCGTCGATCCGCTTCAACACCTGCCGGTCGGCGAGCTCCGGCAGCCACGGCTCGACGGGGTCGTCCAGCCGCAGCCTGCACTCGTCGAGCAGCACCATCGCCGCGGCGATCGAGACCGGCTTGGACGTCGACGCCATCCGGAAAATCGTGTCCCGGCTCATCGGCGGGCCACCGTCGTGGCGCATCGTTCCGATCGTTTCGACGTGCGTCTCCCCACCCCGGCTGACCAGAGCCACGAGCCCGGGGATCTTCCCCGAGTCGACGTGCCGGGCCAGCACCTCGTGGAGTCTGCGTAGTCCGCTTGCGGAGAAGCCGCTGTCAGCAGTTCGCATCACGTGTTTCCTTCCGTACGTTCTCGATCTGCGGGGTCCGCCTCGGCGTAGCGCTCATGGGCTTGCATGGCCGCCACGCGACGGGTGAGTGCGGTGTGGTCCAGCCGCGTTCGCTGAACCGTTCATGGCAGCCACCATCGCCAACCGCTCTGACACCGGGCTGTCACCGTCCTGACGCGGCCGCTGACAGGTGGCGGGATGTGACCGGCGCGCTGGGTATCCCACTGAGGCGCTGCAGCCGGCGGCGCTGGCCGATCCGATGTAGCCGCGGTTCGCCGGACGCCCGCGGAGACGTGTGTAGCTAACTCGCCGTTCATGCGGACTTTCGATCGCGGAAGGAGTTGACACTCCATTGGGGCAGTCGTCGGCTGGTTGATCATTCTGCGCAATACCACGTACGCCCAGATCAGTCGGCCTCCCCGTAGCGTCTGACTCGCTCATCTGGTCGACCCGCAAAGGAACACGCATGTCCATTCACGAAGATGACGGTGCCTCTACGTCACAGCAATCGAGGGGGCAGGACCGGCGCGGTTTTCTGCGTAACGCGGCGCTCGCCGGGGCCGGCGCCGCTGCGCTGAGCACGGTTGGCTCGATGCCGGCGTTCGCCGCAGAATCCAACAAGGCAACCAAGACCGGCACCTGGCGGCCGAACCCGACGTCGCTGCAGTTCACCCTGGCCGTCATGCCCGACACGCAGTATCTCGCCTGGGGCAGCCAGGACAGCATCAACATGAAGCCGCTGGAAGAGTCGTTCCGGTACGTCATCAACAACAGCGGCGACGACTCCGGCGACAACATCGTGTTCCTCGCCGGGCTCGGCGACATCACTCAGGACGGCGACCCGACCTCGTTCGAGGCGGTCGGCAAGGCGTTCAAGGTGCTGGACAACCACGATGTCGCGTACAGCGTGCTGGCCGGCAACCACGACGTGACCGGCGACGACAGCCGCGGCGACTCGGCCTACCTGCAGACCTTGGGCCCGCAGCGGTTCAAGCGCGCCAAGACGTTCGCCGGGGCCGACCCGTCCGGTTACAACACCGCGCACATCTTCCAGGCGGCCGGCCGCTCGTGGCTGCTCCTGGCACTCGACTGGCGGACCACGGACGCGGGCCTCGCCTGGGCCAACGACATGATCAAGGCCCACCCGAAGATGCCGGTCATCGTCACCACCCACGAGCTCGTCGACTCGACGTACGGCGACGAGGTGTTCCCGTACGAGTCGGGCGACCCGGAGAACAACGCCGTACTGACCTCCTACGGTCAGCGGCTCTGGGACGAGCTGATCAAGGACAACGACCAGATCTTCCTGACCCTCAACGGCCACTTCTGGCCGAACGGGCGCATGACGAAGAAGAACGCGCACGGCAACGACGTGCATATGCACATCACGAACTACCAGAACCGGTTCATGGGTGGCGGCGCGATGCTGCGCCTCTACCACTTCGACCTGGCCCGCAACACGATCGACGTGGAGACCAAGAATCCGTGGATCCTGGCTGAGGACGCGGCAGCGCGCAGTCCGCTGGCCCAGGAGCACTCCCGGATCACCGGCCCGGTCGACAACTTCTCGATGCCGATCAACTTCGGCGACCGGTTCGCCAGCTTCATTCCGCTGCCGATCCGGCCAGCCCGCCCGGCCAGCAAGGTGCTGGTGAAGGGCACGCTGGCGTACTGGCGCTTCGACGGTGGGGGCGCGGACGGCACGCCGGTCACCTCGGCGCAGACCATCCGAGACCTCTCCGGCAAGGGCAACGATCTCACTCTGGTCACGCTGCCCGGCGCCGACGCCGACGCGCTCACCTGGTCCGCCGACCACCACCCCGACCAGCCCGGCCACGCGAGCCTCAAGTTCGCCGGCGGCCGCAACCCGGTGCACGGCGCGTACCTGACCACGCGGCCGAACGCTCCGCTGAACATTGAGACGTTCAACAGCGGTTACACCATCGAAGCGTTCGTGATGATGCCGCTCGACTGGAACTCCGGCAACAACGGCAACGCGTCGATCCTCAGCCGCCGCGGCTCGGCGAAAGACGCCGGCAAGCAGGGTAAGAACACCAACCCGAACGAGCCGCTGGCGCAGCTGAACATCACGAACAACGGCCGCGAGGTTCAGTGGAACCACTACCCGCTGAACACCACCTACCCCACGACCAACTGGAGCCACGGCCTGGTCGAGCTGCGGTGGTGGCACGTCGCGGTGGTGAACGACGGCCGGCTGAGCAAGCTGTACATCGACAGCTCGCCAGTGGCGGACAACCCGTCCCGGGAGTCGATCGGCCTCACCTCGCTCGGGCTTGAGTGGTTGCTCGGCGCCCACGAGAACGCCGGCAAGGTCGACGTCGTCTTCCACGGCAACGTCGGAGATATCCGTATTGTGAACCGACCCCTGGACTTCAAGGACTTCATGACCGGCAAATAGGCCTTCTACACCGAGGATCCCGTCTCCGCGTCGGTCGCACTCGTGGAGGCGGGTCCTCGCTGTAGGTGTACCGCCACCGGGCGATCAGTTGCGCACCTTCGACGGTGTGGCCTGCGCCGCGGGCAGACAGCCCACGCTCCGGCAACGGTCGCCCGCGCTCGCCGCCGCCGGTCGGGTCCGCCGGCAGACCCACCGCTCGCGCCACGCCGTGAGTCAGCGATCAATTCGACAGGTACGAATGTCGCGATTGCAGGGGTTCTCGGCCGGATCGGCGTGGTCGATCGGATCAGCTGGTGTGACCGTGGAGGACAGGCAGAAGTGTTCCGGACCCGTCCGGGGTCATGGCTCGGGCAGCCGGGGCCGGACAGCCTCATAGACCCGATCATCAATTCCGCCTGTTGGAGGACCCCATGGAACTCGGTCTCGCGCTGCCCACCGCCGGGCCGGAGACCTCTCCGGAGACGATCATCAAGGTCGCCAAGGAGGCCGAACGGCTCGGCTACGCCGCCCTGTGGACGTTCGAGCGCCTGCTCCGCCCGCTCGAGAAGGTCGTCCTCTGGACGGGGGGCGAACCCCAGACGGTGCCGGAGTTCTACGGTTCCACGTATGAGCCGCTGGAGACCTTGAGTTACGTCGCCGCCGAGACCGAGCGGATCAAGCTGGGCACCGCGGTCCTGCTGGCGCCGATGCACGTACCCGTGATGCTCGCCCGCCGGCTCGCCACCCTGGACCAGTTCAGCGGCGGCCGGGTCATCGCCGGCATGGGACAGGGCTGGCAGCACCACGAGTTCGAGACGGCGAACGTGTCGAGCCGACGCAAGGGCGTCCGCACGGAGGAGTTCATCGCGGCGATGCGGGCCGCCTGGGGCCCGGACCCGGTCCAGCACGAAGGCGAGTTCTACAAGATCACGCCGTCGCAGGTGAACCCCAAGCCCGTCCAGGCCCACATTCCAGTGCTGCTGGCCGCGACGTCACCGGCCGCCATCAAGCGCGCCGCCCGGATCTCGGACGGCCTGCTCCCGCTCACCTCCTCGGCGCAGGAGCTGGCCGGCGTCGTGTCCGCGTTCCATGAGGCCGCCAGGGAGGCGGGCCGCGACCCCAAGGACCTCCAGGTGATCAACCAGGCGGCCTGGCCGACCCCGGTCACCCGTGAGCCGATCGGCGACGGCCGGCCCTTCCTCGGCGGATCGCCCCGGCAGATCGCCGAGGACCTCATGGCCGCCCGTGAGAGTGGTGTCACCCAGGTGTACCTCGCCGCCGGCCAGGGCCTCGGCCTCGATGTGGGCCTGAAGGGCGCCGACGTGGACGAATGGCTCGGGTTGCTCGGTGAGGTGATCGAGGCGGCCGAGCAGCTCGGCGTTCTCGCGCCGTGAGGATCGGTGAACAACGGGGACCGGCGCCCACCGGTCTGGAGCACCAGCCGCCACTACGGCACCGCGACCGCACTAGCGGTGACGGCGCGAGTGCTGGGCACGGTGCCGGACCGGTCGGGGCTGCACCGGGTCGGCCCGGCGCAAGACTTCGACAGGCGTTCTAGATGTCCTCGTCAGGAGCCACATCGGTAGGCTGGAATCATGCGGGAAAGTGCGATTCGGCCGAATGCCGCGCTCGGCGATTTTCTGCGGTCGCGCCGGGCACGACTCGATCCCACCGAGGCGGGTGTGGTCAGCGCCCGGCGCCGCCGAGTCCCGGGCCTGCGCCGTGAGGAACTAGCGGCGCTGGCCGGGATGAGCGTCGACTACTACACGCGCCTCGAACAAGGACGGCACTCCGCTGCCTCGCCCGGCGTGCTCGATGCGATCGCACGTGCGCTGCACCTGCCCGAGGCCGACCGCAAGTACCTGCATCGCCTGGCCGAACCGGCGCCGCCGCAGGGCGATCCGGTTCCCGTACGCCCCGAGACCCGCGCTCTGATGCGCGCGCTGGGCCCGACACCGGCCGTTCTGATCAACGCGAGCATGGACGTGCTCGCTATGAACCCGGCCGGTCGGCGGCTCTACGCCGGCTTCGACGCCATGCCGCCGCACGAGCGCAACTCGATCCGATACATGCTCACCGCTCCCGGGGCCCGCGAACTGCACGGCGAGGACTGGACCGCGATCACGGCCGAGATGATCGGCATCTTGCGGCTGCGAACTGGGCGAAAGCCACTTGTTGGCGGTGCCCGGGGTCTGGTCGACGACATGACCGCCTCGAGTGACCTGTTCCGCCGGGTCTGGCAGGACCAGACCGTGTCACTCGCTGACCGTCGCCGCAAGATCTTCCATCATCCCCAAGCCGGCCGGATCGAGCTCGCCGTGGAGAGCCTGATGGTCCAGCACGCTGAGGGACAGATCCTGATCGTGCTCTCGCCCGAGCCCGGATCCGCCGCCGAACGCGCCTGGCACGAGGTGATGGCACGCGACCCGATGTGACCGGGATCCTGGCCATCACTGAGCCAGGTAGGGGCAGCTCTCCGCGCCTACCGTCGCCCGAGTGACGATCGACCCGCCTTACCCGCGTCGCTGGGCCATGTTGCCCGCGATCCTGAGTGCCAGCTTCATGACGCTGTTCGACTTCAACGTCGTCAACGTCGCCGCCCCCTCACTGCAACACGACCTGCACGCCGGGCAGGCCGCTCTCCAGATGGTGGTCGGTGGCTATGCGTTCACGTACGCCGCCGGGATGGTGATCGGCGGACGACTGGGCGACCAGGTCGGCCACCGACGCATGTTCCTCATCGGCATCACCACGTTCGCACTCGCCTCACTGCTGTGCGGCGTCGCTCAATCGCCCGGCCAACTGATCGCCGCACGGCTCCTCCAGGGCCTGACCGGCGCGATGATGGTGCCACAGGTCCTCGCACTGATCACTTCGGTGTTCCCGACGCCGGAACGACCGAAGGCCATGTCCTGGTTCGGTGTGACGCTCGCCCTCGGCAGTGTCGCCGGGCAGATCCTCGGCGGCGTACTCGTCCAAGCCGATCTGTTCGGGCTCGGCTGGCGCGCCATCTTCCTACTCAACGTGCCGATCAGCGTGGTGGCGGTGCTCGCTGCGGCTCGGCTACTGCCAGACCATTTGAGCACCGACCGCCGCCACCGGTTCGACGTGCTCGGCGCGATCGGGATCGCGACCTCGCTCGGCCTCGTGCTGGTCCCGCTCATCCTCGGCCGCGAGCAGGGCTGGCCTGTGTGGGGCTTCATCCTGATGGTGCTGGCGGTTCCCGCGTTCGGCGCCACGCTCTGGTGGGAGCGCCGTCACGCCGAGCCAGTCCTGGATATACAGCTGTTCCGCAGCCGCGCATTCATGGCCGGTCTGCCCGCCAACGCCGCCTTCATGGGGTACTTCGGCAGCTACTTCCTGGTCCTGACTTTGGTCTGGCAAGAAGGGTTGCGCCTGTCCGCCCTGCAGGCGGGCCTGGCGTTCCTCCCGATGGGCGTGGTGTTCGCCCTGGTCTCGGTGCTCGGCCGGAGCGCCGTGGCCCGCATGGGGGCACGGGCCGTCACGCTCGGCAGCCTGATCGTCGCGCTCGGCCTGATCGTGATGATCGTCGAGCTGCACGTGCTGCGCGCTGATCTCACGGTGGCGTGGCTGCTGCCGGCCACCGCCATCATCGGGTTGGGCAGCGGGCTTGCCTTCCTGGCCCTGATCGGCTCGGTACTGGCCAACGTGGAGCCGACCCGGGCCGGCGCGGCGGCCGGGGTGCTGACCACGACGCAGCAGTTCGCCAGCGCGGCGGGTGTGGCAATTCTCGGGTCGATCTTCTTCGCCAACGTCGGGAGGAGCACGAGCTTGGCGGCGTACGCAAGAAGTGCCGAACGCTATTCGTACCTGGCGCTGATCTGTGTGCTGGCCACCGCCGTGCTGGCCACCCTGATCCAGCGTCGGCAGGCCGCGCCGGAAGCCCGGGCCGAGCTGGCGGACTCCCGGGGATAGTTCACGGCCGCACGTCGTGGGCCTGGCCCTGACAGGCCCACGACGCCGGGCGGATTCATCGTCTCCCTGATAACCGGCAATCAGGACCCTCAGCAGGTCATACGCTCCGGCGGCTTCAGGTCGGGCCCGAGATTTCCGGACTGCCTGGTGAGACCGGCAACAGAACTGGCGGGGCTACGGCCGCGAGTAGGGCATGACTCGGGACCCCCGGCCCGCGCCCCGAGGTGCGGGCCGGGGTGGTCTCGGATGCGAACGGCCGGACCCTCTTGATCGCTCGTCTGACAGGACGGGCTCGAAACGGTCGGCGTGGGAAATGGCGTTGCACCGGCGCCACTGCGCACGGTTAGGTTGATGACATGACCAGCTCGCACGCGTTCCCGACGGCGTCCCCCGACGTCCTGCTCGGCGCGCTGCGACGCCGGCGGTCCAACGACCGCCTGCGCTGAGCAATCCTCTCTGCGACCGGCGGATCGAACCGCCGGTCATCGTCGATCGTCTTCGGTCCGCCCGCATCCTCATCCGGTGATCCGCGACCGCGGATCCGAGCGAGATCGGCGTACCCATGGATCTGGAGCAACTTCTGACCGACCGGCTGGCGCCGGCGTTCGCGACGGTGGCCGGCACGCCCGTGGACCCGGTCGTGCGGCGCTCCCCGAGGGCTGACTTCCAGTCCGACGGCGCGCTGGCCCTGGCCCGGCAGCTCGGCCGGACGCCGCGCACCATCGCCACCGAGGTGCTGCAGCACGCCGACCTTGCCGACCTGTGCAGTGTGGTGGAGGTCTCCGGCCCGGGGTTTCTCAATCTGACCGTCGCCGACGACGCCCTGGCCGGGATGGTCTCCGCGCTGGCCACCGACCCGCGGCTGGGAGTGGCGATGGCCGCTACGCCGGAGACTGTGGTGGTCGACTACTCGGCGCCGAACGTGGCGAAGGAGATGCACGTCGGGCACCTGCGATCGACGGTGATCGGCGACGCGGCGGCCCGGCTGCTGGAGTGGCTGGGGCACCGGGTGCTGCGCGCCAACCACCTGGGCGACTGGGGCACGCCGTTCGGCATGCTGATCGAGCATCTGGTCGACCCGGGCGAGGTCAAGGCGGCGCAGGAGCTGTCGATGGGTGACCTGGACTCGTTCTACAAGGCGGCTCGGGCCAAGTTCGACACCGACGAGGCGTTCCGTGAACGGTCCCGGCGGCGGGTGGTGGCGTTGCAGGGCGGCGACGAGGCGACGCTGCGGCTGTGGCGGTTGCTGGTGGAGCAGTCCGAGCGGTACTTCCTCACCGTGTACGGCCTGCTCGACGTGACCCTCACCGAACGGGACTTCCACGGTGAGAGCAGCTACAACGACCTGCTCGGGCCGGTGGTCGAGGAGCTGGACCGGCTCGGACTGCTGCGCGAGAGCGAGGGAGCGGCGTGCGTGTTCCCGCCAGGCTCCGTCGGGCGCGACGGCGCGCCGCTGCCGCTGATTGTGCGCAAGTCCGACGGTGGGTACGGCTACCCGGCGACCGACCTGGCGGCGGTCCGGCACCGCACCGGCACCCTGGGCGCGACCCGGCTGCTCTACGTGGTCGGGCTACCCCAGCGGCAGCACTTCGAGATGGTGTACGCGGCCGCCGCGCAGGCCGGATGGCTGGCCCCGCCCGCCCGGGCCGAGCACGTCGGGTTCGGCTCGATCCTCGGATCGGACGGGCGGATGCTGCGCAGCCGGGCCGGCGGGTCGGTGAAGCTGGTCGGGCTGCTGGAGGAGGCGATCACCCGGGCCACCGCACTGGCCCGGGAGCGGAACCCGGAGCTGGGTGAGGCTGAGGCGGCCGAGGTGGGCCGGTCGGTCGGCATCGGCGCGGTCAAGTACGCGGACCTGTCCAGTGACCGGCACAGGGACTACGTGCTCGACTGGGAGCGGATGCTCGCGCTGGATGGCAACACCGCGCCCTACCTTCAGTACGCGTACTCGCGGATCCGGTCGATCTTCCGGCGAGCCGGGCTGACGGCCCGGCCGGACGCGGGGATCTCGCTGACCGAGCCGGCCGAGCGGGCGCTCGCCTTCGAGCTGGTCGGCTTCGGCAAGGTGGTCGGCGAGGTGGCGGAGAACCTGGAATTCCACCACCTCGCCGGGTACCTGTACCGGCTGGGCGCCACGTTCAGCACGTTCTACGAGCGGTGTCCGGTGCTGCGGGCCGACGGGCCGGTCCGGGAGAGCCGGCTGGTGCTCTGCGACCTGACCGCCCGGGTGCTCCGGCAGGGGCTCTACGTGCTCGGCATTCGGACGCTGGAACGAATGTGATCAGGCAGGTGAACAGGGGTTCCGCTCGGCTGAGCTGCTGATGGGCGTGTCCGGCATCGGGTACGGGTCGCTGCCCGTCCAGATGCCGGACGTCCTGCCCCAGATCTCGACCGACCAAGAATTGTGAACCCCAGCGGGGAGTCCGAGCGGGCGCATGAGGCGACACGGCCGCCTGGCAGGATGGGCCGGTGAACGTCACGCGACTCATCACCTCGGGGGACGCACCGGCCCTGGCCGAACTGTTCCGCCTCAACCGTGAGTTCCTAGCGCCGTGGGAGCCGGTCCGGAGCGAGGAGTACTTCACCGTCGACGGTCAACACGCGGTCATCCAGGCCGACCTCGGGCAGCACGAGCAGGGATCGAAGCTCCCGCACGTCATCCTCGACGACTCCGGTCAGGTGATCGGCCGGATCACGCTCAGCGGCATCGTGCGCGGTCCGTTCCAGTCCTGCGCCATGGGCTACTGGGTGAGCGCCAGTCACAACGGCCGAGGCTTCGCGACCAGGGCGGTACGTGAGATCGTGCGGGTGGCCTTCGAGGAGTTGGGGCTGCACCGGGTGCAGGCAGAGACGCTGCTGCACAACGTCAGGTCGCAGCGGGTGCTGGAGCGCAACGGGTTCGTGCAGTTCGGCGTGGCACCGGAGTATCTCAACATCGCCGGCCGGTGGCAGGACCACGCCGTCTACCAGGTGCTGTCTCCGACGGCCGCCGAACGGAATCGCTCACCACGCAACGCTGAGACCCGCGCGCCACAGCCAGCTCCACAAGGGACATAGACCTCCGAACCACCCGATCACTCCATGCGGCTGCATGTCAGAGGTAGCGATAGACAGGGATCAACCTGTAATACCGAGGATGAGCGCGTACGAGATCGCGCTTCCCGGCTATCGCGGAGGTCAACTTGCCCAGCCTGCAAGACCGACTGCTCATCTCGCCCCGCCGCCTCGGCGCCATCCTGACACCGGTGATCACCGCTGCGGTGGCCGCCGCCGTCGTCCTCGCCGTCACGGCGCAGCCTCAACCGCCGGCGGACGCTCCGCTCGACCACGCGCTCGGGGTGACCGGGCCGGAGGGGATCCGCAGCGTCGCATACACCCAGGCCGTCGCCGCGGCGAAGACCAAGAAGCCCAAGGTCACCGTGATAGGGACCGGCGGCACGATCTCGGGCGTCGCCACCTCGCGGAGCAGCTTCACCAACTACCAGTCCGGCCGGATCGCGATCAGCGACCTGGTCGGCCAGCTGCAGCCCGAGATCGGCGAGGTCGCCGACGTGACGACGGTGCAGTTCGGCAACAAGGGCTCGGGCGGGTACAGCATGGCCGAGTTCCACGCGTTGACCCTCGCGGTGGAGTCGGCGCTAAGGACCTCGGACGGCGTCGTGGTCACCAGCGGCACGGACACCATGGAGGAGTTCGCGTACTGGCTCGACCTGACGGTGCAGAGCCAGAAGCCGGTCGTGCTCACCGGGGCGATGCGTCCGTGGGCCGCGGGGACCCCGGACGGTCCGCAGGTCATCGGCGCTGACGGCCCGGCGAACCTCTATAACTCGATCGTCCTGGCGGCGAGCCAGTCCACGTACTGCTACGGCACGGTGCTCATGCTCGGCGACGAGTTCCACGCCGCCAGGGACGTCACGAAGACGAGCACCCACCGGATGGACACCTTCCAGTCCCGCGAGCTCGGCGTGCTCGGCTGGATCGACGGGCCGAACATCAAGGTCGGTCGGGCGCCGGCGCGAGTGGATGACTGCGACAGCAAGAAGCGCTGGAGGACGCCGTTCGACCTGTCCCAGATCCCGCCGACCGCGCTACCCCGGGTCGAGGTGGTCTACGGCTACCAGCAGGCCGGCGGCGAGGCGATCACCGCCTTCGCGGCGGCCGGGGTCAAGGGCATCGTCACGGCGGGCACCGGAGCCGGTGGTCTCTCCTCCGCCCAGAGCAGCGCCCGGTCCGCCGCCGCGCAGTCGGGCGTGGTCTTCGTGACCGCCTCGCGCACCGGCTCCGGCTCCACGTACGGGGGAAGCAGCAGTCTCCCCATCGTCGCCGGCGACGACCTGCTGCCGCAGAAGGCGCGGCTGCTGCTCCTGCTCAGCCTCGCGTTCTCCCCCACCGACACCGCCAAGGTCCGGGAGTGGGTGACCACCCTCGGCAACCCCGAATGGGACACCACGCCGAAGGACACGGGCGGCAACTGATCACCTCCGGTGGCCGGGTCGTATCCCGCCCGGCCACCGGAGCCGCCGCGAGGATTTTCGCCAGCCGTCGATGGGCAGTCTGCTCCCCGGCCGCCAGGGCCGGACTACGCGAAGCTGAGGCCGTCGGTCCGGGCTCGCTTCAGTTCGGTGAACGCTCGGTGGCCTGCGAGCGGGCGGGCGCTGTCGAAGAGGAGAGGTCCACCGCCAGGATCCCCGTACCCGGTGTCGGCGCCTCGCAGGGCCCTGTCGACTGCAGCAACCGTGCCGCGCGCAGCTGTTCCCGGACCGACGCTCCGAGTCGACCTGGTGGCGGACGCCCCGTGTCGGTGCAGTTGAGCAGTTGAAGGGGGCGCCGGATCGGGTGTCCCAGATCCCGAGGCCGCCCCGGCGTGGCACGCGGGCAACCCCGGCGCCCAATGCAGTTCGTTCATGTCCTCGACCAGCCCCCACCGCGTCGAATTGTCGAGACAGGGGGAGATCGATGTCTCCTCCGACTGCGCTGAAAATCACCATTCATGGACCATGTGGTCCAGGATAGATGCTTGGCAGCAGCGGGATGAGTACCCACGCCACGGTGGCTGGCCTGGGCTGCGGCGACTGCGCAGTTGCACCCGCATGACCTCTAGACTGGACTTGACCGACCAGTTCCGGCGCGACTACGTTCGGGGCGTCCGGCTCGGTGCCTCCGCTGGGGACGAGCTGTCCGGCGTGCCCACGGGCGCCGAGTTCTACGGACGTCGCGCCACCTGGGGGGACCGGGTGCCGCAGATCGCGAATCGGCGGGGAAGGAATAGTTGGTATGAGTAAGAGTTTCGAAGGCCGTAAGGTCGTGGTCGTCGGCGGCAGCAGCGGGATGGGCCTGGCCACGGCCCACCAGGTCGTCGCCGGGGGCGGCACTGCCGTGATCACGGGTCGAGACCGGGACAAGGTCGGGGCCGCGGTCGAGGCCTTGTCGGAGAACGGAAAGGCCTGGGGCATCACGGCCGAGTTGACCGACCGCGACCAGGTGCCCGAGCTCCGGAAGCAGCTCGCCGCCGAGCACGCCGACGCGACGATGCTCGTCAACGCCGCGGGTTTCTTCATCCCGAAGGCGTTCAGCGAGTACGACGAGGCCTTCTACGACTCGTACAACGAACTGAACCGTGCGCTGTTCTTCATAACGCAGACCGTCGTCGCGGGCATGGTCGCCGGGGGCCGGGGCGGCGCCATCGTCAACATCGGCTCGATGTGGGCGCACCAGGGCATCGCGGCGACGCCGCACACCGGCTACTCCGTGCAGAAGGGCGGCCTGCACTCGTTCACCAAGGCCCTCGCGATCGAGCTGGCGCCGCACAGCATCCGGGTCAACGCGGTCGCCCCCGCGGTCGTGAAGACGCCGCTTTATCTGGGCTTTGTCCCAGCGGACAAGTTCGATGAGACCGTCGGCAGCTTCGACAGCTTCCACCCGCTGGGGCGTGTCGGTAGCCCGGAGGACATCGCGAACGCGGTGTCGTTCCTGCTGTCGGACCAGTCGAGCTGGATGACCGGCGCCATCGTCGACGTCGACGGCGGCATCATGGCCGGCCGCAACTGACCTCGAACGCAACGCAGGGATGGCGCCGGCGGGGGCCTCGACTCCGACGGCGCCATCCCGAGGGCCTCGCGGTAACGCTCGCTGGAGTGGCAGGGATGAGCTGGTGGAGCGGCCCGAGCCGGACGCGGCGGCGAACGAGTCGTTGTCCAGGTTCATGCCTCGGGATTCACCCCGGGTCAGCTGACATGGCCCTCGATCTGGACCGATCGACTCGGCCGTGACCGGACGCCGTCGATTCCCGAGCACGAGCTGGCCGGAGTGGTCAGCGCTCTCGGCTATGGCACGCTGGTCTCAACTCACCCTGGCAGACAGGCTCTTGCTGGTATCACTTCAAGTGAAATACGTCAGTAGCCGGAAGTACGAGGTGAACCGAGCGCCCTTGTGACCTGGTCCCGCAGGACCGGGAGCAGATCGGTGATGAACCAGGGGTTGCGTGCCTGCCAGCGAAAGTTCAGCGGGGATGGGTGCACGAGTGGGATGGTGTCGGGCAGGTAGTCGTGGAACGCGTGGACGGTCTCGGTGAGGTTGCGTTTTGTCCGACCGGCAAGGTAGTGCTGTTGCGCGTAACTGCCGATAAGGATCGTCAGGGCGATCTCGGGCATCAGCTCGAGCAGGGGTCTGTGCCAGCGGGCGGCAAAAGACTTACGCGGTGGCAGATCTCCACTGGCGCCTTTACCGGGGTAGTAAAAGTCCATCGGTAGGAGCGTGAACAGGTTCGGGTCCCGAAATTGAGTGTCGGTGACGCCGAGCCAGTCGAGCAGTTTCAGACCGCTGGCGTCGTTCCAGGGGACGCCGGATTCTTGGGCTTTACGTCCGGGTGCTTGCCCGATTACCGCGATCCGGGCGTGCGGGCCCGCCGTGTACAACGGCAGAAAGCCGAGATCGCCTGCCCACGCATTGTCGGGGTCAGCGATGATGTCGGCACGGATGGAGTTGAAGCTCACTGCTGCCCCTGCACTCGTTCGGCGTGGCGGACGAGCCGCTCCTGTTGCTCAGGATACGGCAGCTGCCATTTGTTGCTGAGCGGGCAGTAGTCCCCACGATTCAAGAACGCGCTGTCCGCGTGGTGGGCCGGTTCACGTTGATCGTGACTGTCGCAGTCGGCGACCCACACCCGGTTCGGCAGCGTCGCTCACAGCGGTGAGGAGCTGCGCGCGCGTGAGGATCTCTGACGTCCGCCGATTGGCAGTCTGCTCGCCTGCGGCCAGGACCTGGCTACGCGAAGCTGAGGCCATCGGTCCGGGCTCGCTTCAGTTCGGTGAACGCCCGGCAGCCGGCGAGCAGGCGGGCGCCGTCGAAGAGGCGCAGAGCCTCGTCACCGCGAGGGATCGAGGTCAGTACGGGGCCGAAGAAGGCCACGTCGTCGACGATGACCGTCGGGGTGCCGAGGTCCTCGCCGACGAGTTGTTGGGCGCGGGCGGTGCTCGCCCGCATCTGCGGGTCGATGTCGTTTCGGTGAGCGGCGTCGGCCAGCTCGGCGGGAAGGCCCGCCTCGGCCAGGGCTGCCGGGATGACGGTCTCGAAGTCCTTGTTCTTCTCGTCGTGGATCCGGCGGCCGAGTGCCGGGTACAGCCGCGCGAGGGCGGCGGTGCCGTGTTGTGCGACCGCCGCCGCGCATACCCGCGCCGGCCCCCAGGCACGATCGTTGAATTCGCGGTACCAGGGTTCCAGGTCGCGATGCTCGTTGATCACCGCGAGGCTCATCACCTCGAACCGCAGTGCGATGGGACGCAGCCGGGCCACCTCCATGAGCCAGCGTGAGGTGATCCAGGCGAAGGGGCAGGACGGGTCCACGTAGGCGGCGACTACCGGGCCCGGCGCATCTGCAAAGTTATCTTCCACGGAAGGTAACTTACCTTCCGTGGAAGGTAAGGTGCAACCGTGGATGAGGACCGCATCACCGAGATCGTTGGTCAGTGGCGTCGCGAGCGACCGGACCTCGACCCGAGCCCGCTGCTGATCATCGGTCGGATCCAGCAGCTGTCCGAAGCGCTCGACGCGGCGCTGCGACCGCCGTTCGCCGCGGCGGATCTCGGCAACGGCGAGTTCGACGTGCTCGCGGCGCTGCGCCGAGCAGGCGAGCCGTACACCCTCACCGCGGGTCAGTTGAGCCAACGGATGCTCGTCACCACCGGCGCGGTGACCAAGCGGGTGGACCGGCTGATCACCCGAGGTCTCGTGTCACGCTCGGTCTCCGAAGCCGACGCCCGCGGCAGAGTCGTCGGGCTCACGCCCGCCGGAGTCACGTTGACGGACCAGCTCATCGAGGAACATCTCGCCAACGAGGCGGCCCTGCTGCGCGGACTCAGCGACATCGACCGCAGCGCGCTCGAGCGCCTACTCGCGACCTTGGCCCGAGCCGTGACTCCCTGAGTCCCCACCTCCCCGACACCGTCAGCGTGGCGGCGAGGCCTGCTCCAAGGGGCGCCCGTGAGCTCGGATCGCGTCCGAGACGGCGACGCCGAGCAGGACCACGGCAGCTGCCGCGGCGACCCCGAGTGGCGGGCGGCCGACCATCAACGGCGCAATGGCCAAGAGCACGAGGATCCCGATCGGCCGTGGCCGGGACACGCGGGCGAAGGCCACATACTCGAATAGTGAGCGCCCGGCGAGGTAGAGCGCGGGCCCGCCGAGGATGGCACTGACCCAGGCGGGTTTGGCGTGTCCGGTCGGGTCCATGAGGAGGAGTTCGGAACCGGCTGAGGTGACGACGACGCCGGTCACCATGAGCAGATGAGAGAACTCGGCCGACCGACCGAGCCGGCCGGGATTGGCGGATGCCGCGATGGCCTCACCCAAGATCTGGCCGGCTCGGTAGAAGTAGATCCGCCACAGCAACACCGTGGTGAGGAATGACAAGGTAAGGGCCAACGTTCGTTCAGCCACGATCGGACCGCGCAGAAGGCTGGATCCGGAGGTCAGGATCGTCTCACCGAGCGCGACGATGACGAGCTGCCAGTAGCGTTCGGCGAGGTGCTCGCCCGCGACGGCCCACGGGGACACCCGCGAGCGACCCAGCCCCGGCACCGGCCAGCCGAGTCTGGCCCCCAGGTAGTCGATGGCCACGGCCAGCGCCCACAGCAGATTTCGCGTCAGCTCTGGTGCGAAGGCGCCGACCAGCCACGGTACGGCCGACGCGGCGAACCAGACGAGCGCGAGCATGTTGACGCGGCGCAGACCGTGACCTCGCAAGGTGAGTACGAAGAAGAGGGTGCGGCCCACCTGGATCGCCGTGTACGTGCCCGCGAAGAGCATGCCGGTCGAGGCGAGAGCCCCGGATATCGCGACCGCCAGGAACAGACTCCCGAGCATCGTCGCGACGACAACGACCTGGATCGCCGGCTGGAACGGGTCGAATCTGCTCGTCGTCCACGCCGTCTGGGTCCAGATCGACCAGAGGGCCAAGAGCAGGAGCAGGGTCTCGCCGTTCTCCGACAGCGAAGTGCTCAACGTCTCGGCGACGTGGCCCCTGGTGTAGTCCAGCACCAACTCGTGCACGATTCGAGTGAGCGCGAATACGTACACCAGATCGAAGAACAGTTCCAGGAAGGTCGGCCGCTGCGGACTCTCCCGCTTGCGCAGCAGATTGGCCACTCTGTTCGTCGTCACCGGCCCGTCCGCGTCGTCGGCTTGTCGCTGAAGCAGTCGTACCACGTCGCCGCGCCGCCCACGGGAAGATGCACGCAATGTGGGTTTCGGTCTGGCGGGCACGATCGCAGAAACTGATCTTGATCGCGTCAGGCCACAGGTCGAGACCAATCATTTCGGCATGGTCTGCATGACTCAGCCATGCCGGGCAGCAGTCATCCGCTCACCGGGTCGCCGGCGCGGTACACGGCGAGCGGGCGGCGCAGTACGGTGATGTCGCTCGTCGGGTCGCCGTTCACGACCAGTAGGTCGGCGTCGAATCCGGGGCGGACGTAGCCCTTGCGCCGTCCGAGACCACAGACCTCGGCACCGACCGAGGTGGCCGCGGCGAGTGCGGCGGTGGCGGGGATCCCGCATGCGACGTACTCGACGAGCGTCTCCGGCAGGATCCCGTGCGGCTTCGCCGGGCCGAGGCCCGCGTCCGAGCCGGCCACCAGGCGGACCCCGGCCCGATGCAGCGTCGTGGCGCCGTCGCGCAGCGTGGCCTCGCTGAGCCCGAGCCGCGCCGCCATCGCCACCACCTCCGGTGGCGTGACCACGGCCGGGTCGGTGCCGAGCGTGGCACAGACCGCCACCCCGGACGTGGCCAGGCGGTTCGCGAGATCGTCGGGGACGTGGGCGCCGGTCGCGGTCACGCACGTGCAGTGTTCGATGCCGTCGACGCCGACGCGCAGCGCCTGCTCGACCGCGCTGAGCGCGTGCGCGTGCGCGGTCACCGGCAGGCCCAGGTCGTGCGCCCGGGTCAGCGCAGCGGTCAGCTCCCGGTCGCTGAACTGAGGCCGGGAGGTGTCGGTACCGGGGGTGAACACCCCACCGCTGGCCATGACCTTCACGACGTCGGCGCCGGCCTCTGCCCGCAACCGCACGGCCTCGCGAATTTCGTCGACGCCGCTCGCCTCGCCCCCCATCGACCAGCAGTGCCCGCCGACGCTGGTGATCGGCGCGCCCGACGCCACCACCGTTGGCAGATCGTCACGCACCTCCTGGTCCCGCCACTGGAGCACGGCGCCGCGCCGGTCGCCGAGGTCCCGAACCGTCGTGACGCCGGCCGCCACGTGTGAGCGCAGTGACGCCTCGATGACCGCATCGAGGTCGGGCTCGGGACGCTCGGCGAGCCGGCCGAGCGCGTCGAGCCCAGCATCGGTACACAGATGCACATGCGCGTCGATCAAGCCGGGCAGCACGGTGCCGTCCGGCTCCTCGCGCACCGGCCAGCCCGCCGGCACCTCGGTCCGGCCCTGGTGCACGTCGGCGATGCGCCCGTCGTCCAGCAGGACCAGCACCCCGCCGTCCACCAGCCGCTCGCCGTCGAACATCCGCGCCGCCCGGACAGCATGCTTCGTCATCAACTTCCCCGCTCATCTGAGTTAGAGCCGAGTTGCCCGTCTCGCGCCGCGATTCAAACGTCAACGTCGCCGGAATACCGGGTGCTCATTGATGTGCGGTTCCGAGACCCGGGTGACGTCACCGCCGGCATCGGCCAGCGCATTCCAGTCCATTTTGCCCACTCCGACCTACTCGACGATGTCTTCGCGCATCCCGGACTTCCCCTCGCTCTCCAGCAAACCTCACGATCCGAGGTCTGCACTCCCCCGGTAGAGGGAGCGCATCCCCCCGCTACCGGGAGGACACGGCGACCAGTCGTCGCAGAGCGTTGATCCATGACCGTCAGGCGATGTTCTGTCAGTCCTGGGGTGGCTGCCCGGCCTCGTCGGGAGCGGGCCACGAACACCGGCCGTTCGCTGAGCCAGCCTGACCAGGTCACGGCCGATGCCTCAGCGACTCGGCCCCTCGAAAGATCGGAGCACTCGTGAGTCCCACCGACTCTACGCGTACCTCGGCTGCGGCACCATCGCCCTGGGCGGTCTGGGCCGCCTACGCCGTCCCGCTCTGCGTCCTGCCGTCCGCGGTCTGGCGACTGTCCCTGCTGTTCACCGACGACGCCGCTAGCACGTGGTACATGATCTTCCTGTCCGTCCTGTCGATGCTGCTTGCCCTGTCGACACTCGGGCTGGTGCATCGTTGGGGACAACAGGTGCCGGCCCGGGTACCGCTGCTCGGAGGCCGGTCGATCCCAGCTCGCCCCGTCGTGATCCTCGCGATGGCCGGCGGCTTAGTGCTGGTCGCGATCACCGTGTACTTCGTCCTGAACCAGATGTTCCACTTCGTGCCGCGCGGATGGGCCGGCGTCGGCAGCGACGAACCCGCACATCCGGTGCCCGGCTGGGAGGTGCTCCGGTACTACGTCCCGCTGCTCGCTTGGGGTCCGCTCGTCATCGCCGTGGCCGCCGACTACCGGCGGCGCGTCGCCCCGGTTCGAGCACCGTCTCGATAGCGTGTCGGACCGCTCGGCTGCCGCCGCATCCTCACATCGACAGGCCGAACAGTTACCGACCGCGTCACCGCCTGCGCGGCTGCCGCCACCAACTGGATCCAGGCGAGCTCTTTTGTCACATGCGCCCTATATTGTCGTTGCGCGCCCCGCATCCCCGCCGACTCCCGCCCACGGAGGTCAGACGATGGCTGGTTCCGCGCTCGACACCATCTCCGACGACGAGGCGCGCGCGAGGCTCGTCGACCAACTCCTCGCCGACGGAAGGATCACCTCGCCAGCGGTGGAGCGGGCATTTCGCCGGGTGCCGCGGCATCTGTTCGCACCCGACGATGTCAGCATCGACGCCACGTACGCCGACGACGTGATCATCACCAAACGTGGCCCGGACGGGCGCGCGACGAGTTCGATCTCCGCGCCCTGGCTGCAAGCGATGATGCTGCACGCCGCCCGCCTACGCCCCGGCGCGCGCGTCCTGGAGATCGGCTCCGGCGGCTACAACGCCGCACTCATCGCCGAAGTCGTCGGCCCGCACGGCAACGTCACCAGCATCGACATCGACCCCGACGTCACAGCCCAGGCTCGAGCCGCGCTCGACAGCACAGGTTATCCGCACGTCCAGGTCGCCACGGCGGACGCAGAAACCGGCCGGCCCGCCGCCGCGCCATACGACGCGGTCATCGTCACCGTCGAAGCCAGCGACATCCCACCCGCCTGGATCGACCAACTCGCCCCCGAGGGCATCCTCGTCGTGCCCCTACGGATGCGCGGCAACACGCGATGCCTCACCCTCACCCGCGAAACCAATCACCTCATCGCCATCGACTCGATCGTCTGCGGCTTCGTACCCATGCGAGGCGCCGCCGCCAACTCCGTCACTCGACGGGCCCTACGCGGCGACGACGTGACGCTATGCATCGACGACCCCGACACCCAGGCCCTGAACTTCGACGCCCAGACCAGCACACTGAACGGACCCCATATCGAGGCCTGGTCGGCGGTCACCACCCCACCCGCGACGTCATTCGACTCCCTGCACCTATGGCTGGCGAGCCAACCACACCCCTACGGACAACTCGCCGTCGACCGCGACCGCGCCGCGGACCTTGAGCCGCAGAACTGGGTGGCGTGCCCCGCTCTGCTCACCGACGACAGCATCACCTACCTCACCATCCGCAGACTCGACGACACTGCCTGGCAGTTCGGCGCCCGCGGCTACGGCCCCCACGCCGCCCCGCTCACCCAACACCTGCTTGACCTCATCGCCGACTGGGACCGCCACCACCGCAACACGCCCGGCCCGCACATCGCCGTCTACCCGAACGGAACCATTCCCCCGCCCACGGACCAGCCCCGTCTTGTCGTGGCCCGCCGGCACAGCACCACCGCGATCACCTGGACCACATCGAGGAGCCGCGCGTGACAGCCGACGACCCGGTCCTCGTGACCGTGTGCGGAAACTCGGGAAGCAGAAAGGCGACCGCAACCCGAGAAGCGCCCCGCCGCTATGGCCGCGGCGCGGCGCTGTTCAAGCTTTCCGACCGTCCTCGTGTACGTGATCTCCGGGAATGCCTCGGTTGTTGATCCCTCGGCGGCCTCAACCTGTCATGATCTCTACGTTCGGGAAGTGCGGATGTGAGAGCGGTTGGACCGCAGGCGGCTTGTGGGGCGCAGCGCCGCTCAGCGGGAGGGTTGGTCGGCGCGCGCGATCGGCATGTATGTCGCGGCAGCGTCGGTGGTCAGGAACTTCAGGACGATGTCGCGCACCGCGTCGGCGTGTTCCAGCAGCAGCAGGTGACTGGCGTTTGGCAGTACGGCGAGCTCGGCGGTGGGCAGCGCCCGGTAGAGCGCCACCGTGTGGTCGAGTGTGACGAGGTCGTCGTCGCCGGCCAGGACGAGGGTGCGGGCGGTCACGGCGCGCAGGTCGGCCGGGTCTGGGGCGGGCTCGGTCGCCGCCGCATGGGCGATCTTGTCGACTACCACCGGGAAGTGGTCCCGGCCGTCGGGTGACACCTCGGCGTAGGCGTCGACGATTTCGGCGGGCATCTCGCCACCGGCTGACGGTTTAAAGATCAGTCCGTCGAGGTCGTAGGCCGTGCTGATCAGGACGAGACGTTCGACCAGGTCAGGGCGGCGCATCGCCACCCGCAGCGCCACCGTGCCGCCGGCGCTGTAGCCGACCAGCCGGGCCGGGGCGCCGACCAACTGCTCGAGGAACGCGATGGTGTCCTGCGCCATCAGCTCGATGGTGATCGGGCCGGGAGCATCGGGGGTGCGGCCGTGGCCACGCCGGTCGGGCAGGTACACCCGGAAGGTGTCGGCGAGGCCGTCGAGGTTGGCGGTGAAGCAGCGGCTGTCGGTCAGGCCGCCGTGCAGGAGCACCACCGGGTCGCCGGCGCCGCGTTCGTCGTGCCACATGTCAACGATGTTGGTCATGCACTACATACGAGGCGGCGGTTCCAAACTCATCGGCAGACCGAACAGTGCGAACAGGGACGGCTCGAGGTACGACGTCGTGGCCGCGATCAGCCCGTCCCGAACATCCAGGATGACCAGGCCGATAGCCTGCCGGCCGCGGTATTGCCCGAATGCCGGTGAGCCGTTGGCCGCGGTACGGACGAGCCGGTCATCGGCACACACGCCGGCCGCGCCGAGCAGGGCGGCCCGGATCGCTTCCCGGCCGTCGAGCCACCAGGCGAACGGCGGCATCGACATGGTGGCGTCCTCGTGCAGCAGCGCTACGAGGCCGTCGACGTCGTAGGCGGTGAACGCCTGGACGTACCGTCCGAGCAGGTCCTCGGCCACCTCACTGGTTCCGCCCGGTTGGTCGCGCGCGGAGATGCTGGCCCGGGCACGCTGCAGGGCACTGTTGACTGCGGCCGGGCTCATGTCGAGGAGTGTCGCGACCTCCTCCGCCGACCAGCAGAGCACCTCACGCAGGATGAGCACCGCCCGCTGGCGCGGCGCCAATTGCTGCAGGGCGGCGACGAACGCCAGCCGGATCGTGTCGCGCTGCACGGCGAGCTCCGCCGGATCGCCGTCGACAGGGAGCACGCGCCGGTCCGGGACGGGTCGCACGAAGGCGGCGGCGCTCAACGGCGCGCCGAGGCCAGCCCCGACAGGTGAGGACGGGCCGAGATCCATGGCGAGGGCACGCCGCTGCACGCTGCGGGTCATGTCGAGGCAGACGTTGGTGGCGATCCGGTGCAACCAGGTACGCAGACCCGCTCTGCGCTCGTCGAACCGATCAGCACTCTTCCAGGCCCGAAGCAGAGTCTCCTGCACGGCATCCTCGGCCTCGGCGGCGCAGCCGAGCATGCGATAGCAGTAGCCGGTCAGCTCAACGCGGTGCACTTCCAACCGATCCTCGAACATCACCCGCCCACGGTAAGTGCCGAGCCCGACACCTGGCTTCAGGGTCCACGGCGGTTCGACGACGCGGATGGCCCGGCCTGCCCTCCGACCCGCAGCCTCGGCGAGGCGGTCCGAGCCCGTGTTTGCGGGGTCGGTGCCGGTCTTATCTGTCTAGGGCTGGACGTCGTTGGAAAGGTTGATCCGGATCTCCGTGTTGCGGTATCCGGCGCGACCGAAGGCGGCCGCCATAGGCGTGTTGCCCATGTCGGTGGTGGCGGTGATGCGCGACTCCCCGTTTGCCGCGTGAAGGCGGGTGATCTCGGCGAGCACCTCGTCCACGTAGCCACGCCCGCGGAACTCCGGCACCACCCCGAGGTAGCCGACGTTCACGTTGTACGAGGTCGCGGAGGGAATCGCCATGCCCGCCACCTCGCCCTCGCGCGTGTAGGCGATCCGCCACCACTCGCGCATGCCCGGCGCCCTGAGATAAAAGTCCATCTCCTCGCGTGCGGTCGCATCCACGCCCTTGGCGGCCAGGTTCGCACGGGTCTGGGCGTCCAGGCTGCCCTCGGCGATTCTCCTGAACACCGCGAGGAACTCCTCGTCGGAGGCCTCGGCGAACCGCAGCCTGCCGGCCGCGGGGGGCACCCCGTCGGCGGGTGCCCACTCGAACTGCAGCCGCTCCACCTCCCGAGTGAGGCCCGCCGCGTGCGCCGCCGCCCGCCGCCACTCCACGGCTGCCGAGGTGGCCGGATCGTCGCGCCAGCCACGGGTGACCTTGATCCTGTACTGCACCGGCTCCGGGAACCCGGCCAGCGCGGCCCTCATCAGCTCGGCGGCGACAGCGGCACGGTCACCCACGGCAGGATCCACGTCGAGGCAGTCGAGCGCGACCGGATGCGGGCTGCCCTTCGGCCCCCACCACAATGCCCGTCCCACGACCTGACCGTCGTGCTCGGCGATCCACGTCCATTCCGGCCGGTACATGCCCTCGGCCAGTTCGGCCAGGTAACGGTCGGCGGGAATCCACCCCACGGGCTCGGTCACGGTCCACGAGGTGACGCGGTCGAGGTCCGCGGGAGCAGCAGCACGGTAGATGATCATGTGCAGAGGCTAGCGAAGCCCGCACCATGACTCGCAGGGCGTACCAAGTGAGATGGCCGGCGACGCCAGCACGGCGGAAGTGCCCTTGGTGTTGGAAGTGGCGGTGCTGCTGGCGACGGTAGAGGCGGATCTCCTTGTCGGGCAGTCTCCGACCATCCAGCCACCCGCGAACCACAGGCTTGGCGGCTTGGTCTCGGCAGTCTCTCGTGGCCTCGGCGCGCCAGTGTTGTCCTCGCCCAACGGCACGCTCATGGCACGCGAGGTCCTTGCCCCGACCGTCGCCCGGAGGCGATCACCGGCCGACGCCTCGCACTTGAGCGGAGGTCGGCGTGCGTACTCCTCCCCCAGTTCGACGATCTCGTCCCGATGTGCAACAGCAGCGTTCACCTGGCTGGGGTGCCTGCCATGAGTCCTCGCCTCCACTCCACCCGGTCCTCGGGCGTCTGCCCCTCGGACCTAAGCGACGAATGAATCGAGTCGGTTGTCGATGGCGCGCGCGAGCGAGACCATGCCTGGCATCCGTTCGCTCGGGTCCCCGTCGGCGACGACGTACCAGATCGACACCACGATGTATCCGCGGCGGAACAACACCTCCGGTTCGGCGGCGGATTCCGCGGAGCGCGCACCCTCGTCGCCGAGGCCGGGAATCTCGATGTTCGGTGGCACGATGGGCCGACGGAATTCCTTGATCGCGGTCGCCTCGGCAGCATGCCGAATGACCGCGACGGTCAACTGGCTGGCCTCGGGAGCACCCCACAGGCATGTCTCCACCTGCTGGCGTCGGCCGTCGTCGCTCCGTTCGCAACGCGCCGCCTCCTCTCGGCCGAGGAACGTCTGGACGTCCGTCTCGTGTACGAGCCTGTCCGCCACCGAGGGGAACGATGCGAACTGGTCGTCCGGCCCGTTGAACGCCCCTCTGGCCAGCCAGATCAGCACGACAGCGAGGACCAGGAGGACCGGCAGAACCGGCGACCTCCAGTTGACCGAACGGTTCATCGCGCCTCTTTCTAGCGATCCGACGTTGGCACTTATTCTGCGGGCGATGCCTCGAATGGTGTTGTCGTGACCAGCTCGCTCAGCTGTACGGCCGGCGACGGCATCGCGGGCGCAGATGGATCGGGCGGTTTCCCAGGGGCAATATCGCGTCCAGGACGACCCCGGCCACCGATGAGGTGCCGGTCGGCCACGTGGAAGCGCTGGTCGGCGCGCCGGTCATGGCCTGTCTCAGTCTCGCGTCATTGGTGGCGTAATTTCTGCGCTGCGACGAGGAACATCGGCACCGCGACGAGGATCCGGTTCGCGCGGGCTCGCTCGGCCTGCTCGGCGAGCCAGCGCCCCTCGTCGGTGATCCGTTGCAGCAGGGTGAGCGCGGTGCCATCAGTGAACACACCGGTGTGTACCTCGACTACCGGGTCGGTGAACCCGGCGTCGAGCAACAGGTTGCGGTACCTGCGGGCAATGCGCGGCGACGGGAGCAGATCCGCCTTCGCGTGGACCAGCCGGCGGGTGGTCTCTGGCTCATCCGAGTCGATGGCGATCATGTCCCAGTCCTGGCCAAGCAGCACGGCCCGTCCTCCCGGCACGAGCACTCGGCGGGCCTCGAGCACGGCTCGCAGCGGGTCGGCGAGCGTGTGCAACACCTTCTCTGCGCGGTAGCAGCTAACTGATCCGGTCTCGAGTGGTAGCTCGCAGGCGTCGGCGACGTGGAACTCGCCGGCAGGCCAGCGTTCCCGGGCCACCGCGATCATTTCCGGGTCGAGGTCGACGCCGATTGCGTGGGCTCCGCGCTCGGCCAGCTCGGCGACCGCACGGCCACTGCCGCAACCGGCGTCAACCACGGTTCGGCCGGTGAAGTCGCCGAGTAACTCGTAGGAACGGGCGCGCAGCTCGACAGCCACGGGCTGCGCGTCAGCGGCGTCGAGAGCGGCGAGGAGACTGGACATGCCCGCCATGGTCCGACGTAATGTCGACATGAAGTCAAGCCCGATGACGATCGGTCAGGTGGCGGACCACTTCGGCCTGCCAGCGCACGTGCTGCGGCACTGGGAGTCGGTGGGCCTACTCTCCCCTGCCCGCGCCGAGGGTGACCGCCGCCGCTACACCCGCGACGATCTGTTCCGGGTAGCCTCGATCGTGCGCGCGAAACAGGCCGGCCTACCGCTACCGGACATCCGCGCGTTCCTCGCCGCGCGCGACCCGGCAGCCCGCAAGGACGTGCTGCGCCGCAACCACCGCGCTTTGCAGGACAGGATGGCGGCGCTGCAATCGGCGCTCGATCTTCTCGAAGCCGGGCTGAACTGTTCGCACGAGGACATCGCGACCTGCCCCACCTACCAGGCCCACCTCGCAGCGTCAGTGCAGGTCACGGGCAGCGTGCGCTGACCGGCGCGAGGACGCGGCCAGTATCGCGGTGGTAGTGGCGATGCGATGGAGCCTGGTGATGCGACATGCGGGCGGCGGACAGGAGCGGGCCGGCCGACGGTGTGATCGCGGCCGGCCCGGTCCAGCTCAACTCAGCTCGACTGTTCCCACGATCCGTGTGGGGGTGACGGAGCCGCCGACGGGCTCGTTGGACACCCCGAACGTGCCTGCCTCCGCGAACGGGCCGATAACCGTGGTCGACGCCCTGACCCCCGCGGCGAGTCGCCCCACCTTGCGGGGCTCGGTGCCGCGGATGAGCCAGAGCTCGTAGGTCCGCCCGGGGCCGGGATCGGGCAGGTCGCGGAGCAGCACCACACCGCTGTCGCGATCACGGGAGACGACCACGGTCGCGGCACCGCGGGGCTGCAACGACCGCTCGAACACCTGGGCGTCCGGGGCGTCCAGGACGGCGGCGATCTGCCGTGCCTGGTGCGCAGGCCGCGATGAACTGGTGCTCGCTGAGGTACCACTCGAGTAGCGGCCAGGGTGGGCCCTTGGCGAGCTGGTCGGCATGGGTGGAGTCGCTGATCTCGCGATCGGGCGCGACCGCGTGCGGGTCGGCCGAGTCACGGTCTCGCCGAATTTGCAGGTGGCCAAGACTCCGACGCCACCAGGTCTGACTGACTAGACTCGCGATGACGTCGAGTAATGACACGAGCATCTTCGGTGACCACCTCAGGTCCCTCGAGAGCAGCCGTCCTCACAGAGACGCAGAGGGGAAGGGCGACGTGGTCCATAACGTCCACGCGGGAGAAGTTGACGGGCTGAAGTTCATCAATCCAAAGGGTCTCTACGATCCTCGGCCGAACGCCTACTCACATCTTGCGATCTTCCCGGCCGGCTGGCGGATGATCCTTCCAGCTGGACAAGGCGGCGAGACCGAGGACGGCGTTCTGTCGGAGGACTTCGGGACGCAACTCAGGCAAGCGCTGACGAACGCGGCAACTGTGCTGGCAGCCGCCGACGCCACGATGGCGGACGTAGCGAAGTTCAACCTCCTCATCGTTGACCACAATGAGGAGAAGTTTGCAGTGGTACGACAGGAGTTCGATCGCGTCTGGGGCGACCGGAAGCCGGCATGGACCCTGATTCCGGTGCCCGCCCTGGCACTGAAGGGGATGCTCATTGAGATCGACGTTATCGCTGTGGTGCCGCGGTGAGACTTCCGGACGGCCGAACCCTCTAACGCCGGCTCGGTCCTACCGATAGACACCGCCGCCGGCCCCAGGGTTTACCGATCTCTGACGAAACTCAGCGTGCTGACGGTGCCCCGCCGACCAGCGGCTGAGGACGGTCGCGCTGACCTGGCCGTCTTCGCCGTCGATGGCGCCCGCCTGGGGACCATGCAACGCTGGCCGGATCGTCCACCGCCGCGCCTGACCCCAGACGACCCACGTGCCGGTCCATCACTCCCTTCTGTGTTGGGCCGGTGGCGTGCCGGCAGCGGCTCAGGAGAGCCGCGTCCAGGAGCGGTCGACGCCGGAGCCGGTGCCCAGGAAGATCCCCGTCGGGTAGCTCATGACGATCGGGTCGTCCCGAAGCACCCGCACGATGAAAGCCTCGCCGCCGTCCCGCTGCCTCCCACCAAGGGCAGGCTTGTCGACGTACCGCCCGTCGACACAGTAACCGCCGCCGCCGTAGACGCCGGTCACCGCCAACACCCCACCGTTCGCGGCAACGGCCGCGAAGCTGTCGTCGGGCAGACCGGACTGCTCCTGCCAGCGGTCGCCCGTCAACGCCCACACTCGCCTCGAGCTCGCCGAGCCGGACCCACTCTCCGGGTTCATACTCCGGTCGAGGTCGCGGACGGCCACCCACAGTCGGTCGTCGCCACCCTCGATGAGCCACTGTCGGCGTTCGCCGTCAGGCGAGTGATTCCACAACCGGTCGCCGATCCGGCTGTGGCGCGAGCTGCAGGCCGACCACGGTTGGTCGGGTATCGGCCGGGTACTGATCCTAATTGCCATGATCTTCTGGGCCTGGACCGGGCTCATGGGTGCGACCCGTCGGCCGCACCCTCCGCGCGTTCGTAAAGCCAGCGCCGCCGCTGCCGGTCAGCGGCCGCCTGGTAGGAGTCACCATGCCTCACACGGGAAGTGCGTCGATCGGATACAGGCATGGTCCAGCAGCAGGATCACGCGATACCGGGCAAGATCGGCCAACCGCTCGAACAGAGAGGTCACATACGGCAGCTCCGGCTCGCTTGTGGTGACGTCGAGGTTGAAGGGATGGCTCCGGAACGGCTCAAAGTCCTCCCACTCCAGCGTCAACCACGCGTGACCCCGATCGTCGCCCCCGAGGAACATCTCCTCTCCCGCCGGCTTTGGGAAGAGCCTGAAACCGAGCACCACCTCGAGGTCTGCCACGACCTCGCTCATTTGTGGATCCCAGTCAGGAGATGCGGCACCCAACAGCAAGGTCTTGTCCATAGCCATCTGTTCACCGATCAGCAGCTGAGCCAGTCGAGGAATCCGCCGCGACAATCACCGAACCAGTCGTGTCACTGCGGCGCCGTCGTCGGCTGTCGACCAGATTCTTGTCGCCGCCGGCGATGAGCTCCACCCCGTCCGAGCCCTTCGTCCCACCGCAGCCCCTCGGCCACCCCGACGGCCGGTGAGAGAAAGCGTGGGCGGGCTCGCTGGGCATCCGCTGCAAGGTGAGGCGGTAGCGGGTGGTTCACTCGCTGCATGAACATCTGCGTCTTCCTCTCCGCCGCGGACCTCGACGCGCGCTACACCAACCCGGCCCGCGTCTTCGGCGAGCTGATCGGCAAGGCCGGACACACGCTGGTCTGGGGCGGCTCGGACATGGGCCTGATGAAGGTCGTCGCCGATGAGGTACGCGCCGCCGGCGGCCGCCTGGTCGGCATCTCGGTGGAGATCCTGGCGGACGTGGCCCGCGAGGACGCGGACGAGATGGTGATCGCCGCGAACCTCGCCGAACGTAAGGCTCTCCTGCTGGCGCGCGCGGACGCCATCGTGGTCCTGGCGGGTGGGCTGGGCACCCTGGACGAGGCGACGGAGATCCTCGAACTGAAGAAGCATGCTCTGCACGCGAAGCCGGTGGTCCTGCTGAACACGGACGGCTTCTACGACGGCCTGACCGCACAGCTGCGCCGAATGGACGCGGACGGTTTCCTCCCGGTCCCGCTGGACGACCTGCTGCACGTCTCCGCCGACGGCGCGGACGCCCTCGCGTACCTCGACGCGGCGGTGAACGGCTGAGGCTTCTTGGTGTAGCGGAGGGGAACGCTGGAGCGCCAGGCTGCGGCCGACGTCCCACCGCAGCCTCAGCCATCGGCATCCCTCGACGTCCAATGGAATAGTCGCTCGGGTGAGCGGCACGCTGAAACTGAAGGACGGCCACGACGACGCCGTTGTTGTGGTGCGACAACTTCTGGCGGGCTCGGACCTGCCCGCCGAGTGCGAATGGGCCGGATTTCAATGGGACGACGGCCGCGTCTGGTACCGAGTGACGATCGTCGCTTGGCCGCCCGGTGACCTGGTCAAGGTGGTGATCGGGTGCGCGCAGCAGCTCGCGACGTTCGCTGTTCCCAAGCGCCCAGCGCCAACGGTGAGCCGGTATCTGGATCTGAGCGAAGCCCAACGCTCACGAGGCTGGTCGGTGTACCCAGGCGATCCGAACCGAGACCGAGACGTGTGGATTCACCTCGCGCGAACGGTACGCCATGTATGCGACGCGTTCGAGGTACGAGAGCTGCACCGCGAACACGACCGCACGTTCGGGCTGCTGGTGGTGCGACCGGTCCCGGCCTGACCATCAACCAGGCGGACAGGTGAGCTAGAGCCCTGGGGTAGGGCCTTCCCCACCGGCGACCTTCCCGCTCACCGGCTGCCATCCGAACAGACCGCTTCATAGGGTCGCAGGAAGTCGACGAACCGATTCCTGCCCGTTCTGGAGGTGGTCGTGAGTTTCTCCGTCGAAGACCCGCCCGTCTCGAGCCGCGCGCCGTCCGGAACGTTCCCCCGGATCGTCGACGTCGACGCGTTGCGCGCCGTGGCGCTGCTCCTCATCCTGGTCGTCAACATCAACTTCTTCGCCTCCGGCTACTCGTTCCACCTGGTTCCGGATCCCGCGCACGACTCCTGGGGTGACCAGACGGTCCGGTGGCTGGTCGAGCTGCTCTTCACGATGAAGGCGTACCTGCTCTTCTCCTTCCTGTTCGGCTACAGCTTCACGCTCCAGATCGATTCCGCCGCCCGGCGCGGCGTCGACCTCGTCCCACGGTTCCGGCGACGGCTGGCCGGGCTCTTCGTGCTCGGCGTCCTGCACGCGGTGCTGCTGTTCCAGGGCGACATCCTGACCACGTACGCCTTGCTCGGTCTGGTCCTGCTCGCCATGCGGAAGGTCCGCGTCGGGACCGCGCTGCGCGCCGCCGTGCTGCTGACCGCCGGGATCGGCTTCGTCCTCGCGCTCGCCGCCACGGCCGGGACTCAGCTGGTGACCGATCCGGCGGCGGCACTCGCGGCGGGGCAGCAGTCCACCGAGGCACTACAGGGCGGGCTCCGTTCGGTGATCACCGAGCACGTACGCCAACTGCCGGCGATGTTCGGCACGCTCCTCGTGCAGGGGCCACTCGCCCTCTCGGCGTTCCTCTTCGGTTACGCGGCCGGGCGGCGTCGGCTCCTCACCGACGTCGCCGGGAACCGGCAGCTCCTGCGTCGGGTACAGCAGGTGGGTTATCCGGTCGGCTTGGCCGGTGCGGTGATCTTCGCGTCGGGCGGGGGCACCGCCAACCTGACCGGGCTGACGGTGGGCGTGCTCACCGCGCCGCTGCTCGCGGCCGCGTACGCCGCCACCCTGCTCCGGTTCTTCCAGACCGACCGGGGCCGGCGGGTCGCCGCCGTGCTCGCGCCGGCCGGACGGATGTCCCTGTCGAACTACCTGGGTCAGTCGCTGCTCTGCGTGCTGGTCTTCACCGGCGTCGGGTCGGGCCTCGCCGGTGCCGTCGCACCCCCGGTCGTCGTACTCCTCGCGGTCGCGATCTTCTGTGTGCAGCTCGCCGTCAGCGCGGCGTGGATGGCCCGGTTCCGGTACGGACCTTTGGAGTGGCTGTTGCGGGCCTGGACCGAGCAGCAGTGGCCACGGCTGCGCGCCGCGGACCCGGCATGACGTTGCCGGTGGGGCGGCTCGCCACGCCGTCCCACCGGACCCGGCATGACGTTGCCGGTGGGGCGGCTCACCACGCCCGTCCCGGTACCCGCGGCGCCCGGCATCCGCTGGCCTGCGACTCGAACGGGTCGCGGTGGAGGCCGTTCTGGGCACGACACGGGGACCTACCTGGCCTGAAGGCGTATCACTCGTCGCCGTCCGCTGTCGGTGTGTGATCGGGAGGTGTCGACCACGGTGGCGACGAGCTGGTCCGGATCCGGCGTGCCGCAGCGGGCGGCCGCGAACTCGGCTGCGGCGGCCAGCGGCGCCGTACGCAGGTTCCCGTCGGCGCGCAGCCAGCGAAGAGAGTCGGTCGGCCAGCCGGGTCGTTCACGGCCAGGCCGCGGACGAGGGCGCAGAACCGCTCGAGGCGGGCGTCGGCACGCTCGTAGAAGGTGTCCTTGCTGACGTCGCTAATCGCTGTTCCTTGGTCGCGCTCTTCCCTGCGCGAGTCATGGTCGTGCCACCAACCTGGCAAACTTGGACTGTATAGTCCAGTAGGAAGTCTCCGACTCTGGGCAGACCGGCCACACACCATGCCAGCGGTGCGTTGCCATTGGCCTGCCCAGTCCAGTCAACAACGACGATAGAGTGAGTGTGATGTCGGAACGTACGGCTCTGATTACGGGCGGCACCAGCGGAATCGGGAAGGCGACCGCGCGGACTCTGCATGATCGCGGCTACCGCGTTGCCGTCACCGGACAACGCCAGGAGAGCGTGGCTCGCGCACGGCAAGAATTGCCCAACGATGTCCTGGTTTTGCAAGCTGACGTGCGGTCGCTATCGGACATCGATAAGGTCGTGTCCGAAGTCGGAGGACAGTTCGGAAGTCTGACCACGCTGTTCCTGAACGCCGGCGTCAACCGTCCGATGACGCTGGAGGATTGGGACGAATCGGGCTACGACGAGGTGTTCGCCGTCAACACGAAAGGGGTGTTCTTCACCCTGGTCAAAGCCCTGCCACTGCTGTCCGACGGCGCTTCGGTCATTGTGACAGTGGGTATCGGAGCAACGCGCAGCCTCACCGGCAGCAGCGTCGCGGCCGGTTCACACGGCGCGATGCTGTCCATGATCCCGACACTTGCGCTCGAGCTCGCACCGCGCCGGATTCGTATCAACGCGGTCAGCCCCGGAATGACCGACACTCCGATGACGAGAGCCTCGATCCGGACGGCAACCGATGACGTCGCGGGGACGATGACCGCGATGGCCGAGCAAAATCCGTTCGGCCGCCTCGCAACGCCAGAAGACGTCGCGAGGACGGTCGCTTTTCTGGCTTCGGACGATGCCGTTTACATCACCGGGCAGGAGATCGTCGTGTCCGGGGGTGCCGGGTTGGCCATCTGACCGAATTGGTCTAGCTCAGGTCGTGTTCGAATGATCACTGATGAGCTGTCCCGTCTGCGGCGGCCCCGGGCTCCCCGCTTTCCACACCAGCCGCGGGGCGTCCTGCGTGACGGCCGCAGAGCGACAGCGGCAGAAGTCACTCTGGATAGGCCTGCCAGCATCGCCGCCGGTCGGTGCGTGCGGCGGCCGTCGGTGGCCAGGTGGATCTTCGTGCTCAGTCCGCCGCGCGAGCGGCCCAGCGCCTCGTCGGGCACGCTACCGCCCGCTGACCGCGCTTGAGAGAATCACCAGGAACCACTGTCTCCCCGTGAAGGTCTGATGGCCACCACCCACTCATCGGTCCCGTTCGTGCGTCCTGGCGTGCAGCACGATCTGCCCGCGCTGCACGACCTGGCCCGGCGCACCATCGACGCGTCCTACCGCCCGTTCCTGGGCGATGAGGCCGTGGACCGGTTCATCGGCTCGGGCGGCAGCGACCAGCACATCACCGACCACCTCGCCCAGGGGCACGTGCGGGTCCTGCACGTCGGGCACGACGTGGTCGGCCTGACCATCCTGGAGGGAGACCTGCTGGACCTGGTCATGGTCGACGTCTCCCGGCACGGGCAGGGCCTGGGCGGGGTGCTGCTGGCCGACGCCGAGGCTCAGCTGCACCAGGAGCACCCCGTGGCGCGGCTGGAGTCCTTCGAGGGCAACACCGCAGCGCTGGGCTTCTACCTCGCCCACGGCTGGCAGGAGACCTCCCGCACCCCGGCCGCAGGCGGCATGCCCGCACGCATCACCCTGACCAAGTCCCGCCCCGCCTGACCACACGCCAATTCGCGTTGGGCTGGCCCGAACGGGCCAGCCCAACGACTTGCCGTGACCACCTATCGACGCAATTACTTATGCACGTGCGACTTCTACTCGTGGACCTGCAACGAACCGCCATCCAAGGGCTGGGGGTCGGCCCGGTCGAGGTCATAGTCCGTGCCGCGGCGGTTGTCGTACAGGATCGAGGTGCCCGGGTTGGGGCCGCTGGACAGCGGCCAGACCACCAGGCGCATCTTTGCCGGGTCGTCGTACCCGTAGGCGACGAAGCCATAGCCGGCAGTCCCGTTGACGGTCGCTTCGCCCTTCACCGCGGCCTTCGCGTCAGGTGCGACCACGAGCCAATCCAGCTTGGTCGATTCGAGCGTGAAGGCACCCCCGTCGAGCGTGGCGCTCACCCGTCCCCCGCTGAGGGCCGGACCGGGCTCGCCCTGCTGGTACTGGGGATTCAGCTGCACCCGCATCCGCTCGGCAGCCGTCGGATTCGAGCTCAGCGCGCCCGCCGGCGAGGCGAAGTTGGCGCCGCTGGTGACGAATCCCCCCTGGGGGTTGTAGACGACCACCATGGTTTTGGCGGTGGCGCTGGCGCCATCGTCGTCGGTGACGGTTACCTCGATGGTGTACATGCCGGCATGCGGGAAGACGTGGGTCTGCTCGCAGGCGTGGCCTTGGGCGGTGAACTGGGAGGTGGTGGTGTCGTCCCAGAGGATCGCGCAGGTGTGTGTGTCGTTGGCTGCGTCGGTGAAGGTCGCCTTCAGCGACACGGGGTCGCCGACCTTGTAGACCTGCCAGTCCGGCGGGACCAGGCTCGTGATCCTCGGCGGTGCGTTCAAGACGGTCACCGTGGCGGTGTCGCTGACCGCCGCGTTGACGCCGTCCGAGGCGGTCAGCCGCAGCGTGAACACGCCGTCGTCGTCGCAGGTGAAGGTGGTACGTGCCGAGTGAACGTCGCCGAAGGCGCAGCTCGTTCCGGCGTCAACGCCGGATCCCGGCGTGTAGGACCAGGTCGCGTCGGGTGCGCCGCCGTCGTCACTGGCCAGGCCGTACAGGTTGATGGCGCTTCCCTCGTCCCCGGTCCGGTCCGGTCCCGCGTCCACCAGCGGCGCGTCGTCGACCGGCCCGGTGCCGCCGCCACCACCGCCACCGCCCGTGCCGTCGTTGATCTCGACCCAGAACTCGTCATAGTCGTAGAGGATCCGGTCGGAGACGACGTACACATTCAGGGAAGCTCCCGCCGACCTGTTCTGCGAGAGCGGCACCGCGCGGACGGAGAAATCCCAGTCGGGGCTAGCTGCGCCCTCTTCGGTGATGCGGAATGGATATTCATCGCAGTCGTGCGTAGTTGTGTTGTACGGAGGCATGCCGGTCATGCCGTCATAGTTACCGGTTCGATTGCACGCACCTTTCCGCTCTTTTTCGTTTTCACTGTAGTTTACGCTTTCCGGGGCCACTCGGTGCAGACCGGGATCGTCAATGTCCCCGGTGAACTTTCCTGGGATCCTCTTCGGGAGGTACGTGATCGGCCAGGTGTTTTGCGGCTCGTTCTGTGCGGTCCTGATGTGTTCTGCCACGGCGCCGTGCTCGGCGCTGTTGATGCTGTACTGCAAGTGAGGAATTACCTCGGCGTTGATACAGGCCTTCGGGTACGTGGTTTCGCCAAATTTGAAGTATGTTGCGGAGTCGCACCGGATGGTCCGTTCGGGGGTCCGGGATCCGTCCGGGGGGAAGACGAATCCGCCACCGCTGCCCTGGTACGTCAGATACCAGTTGTGGAAGAGTACGTCGTCGGGGCCGGTTGAGGCGGCCTCGTCTGAGGTGATGTCCCAAGACCACCAGGTGTCGTCGGTGTTCCACTGGGCCCAGGTCTTGTAGATCGGCTGACCGATTCGGGAGCAGCCGGTGTCCTGGCAGTCGGCGCCGATGGTGATGGCCATGGTGGGAGCGATCACGCGGTCGATCTCGCGCACGTCGTAGTCGACCGATCCCGGTACGGCCTTGTAGTAAACGCGGACCGAGCGGTCATCTCGCCGGCCCGCCACGACGGCGGTGAACTCCATCGTGATCTCGCCGACCTTTACGCTGATGTTGAGGTTTTCGTCCCATTCATACAGCACGCTCCCGAGGCGGTACCGCTGGCACCACAGGTCGCGGTTCAGCGTCACGCCGTTCACGGAGTTCGAGTCCGGTCGGGCGAGGCATTCGCCCGCCTGCGGCTCCGGTGGTGCGGAGCTCAGATTCAGCGCTTGGCTGACGCTGGCGGACATGTCCGCCTGCTCGGCGTCCCAGGACGATCGTTGGTCAAGCTGGACCGCCTTCTTCTTGGCATTGAGCCGCGCCTCTTCGGGAGAAGGCGGCGCCTCCTTCGGCCGACCCTTCCGTCCGTTGAGCCACTTGAGGGCGCTGGGGTCACCCTTGATCCCCTCCTCGAGCAGGGCCCCGTTCGCCACCTTCCCCAAGGGCGGAACCACTCCGGCTGATGGACGTTCAGCGGCGTGGGCGGCCTGACCGCCCACGACCGACATGGTGAGGGTAAGGGTGGTAGCTAGGACTGCGGCTGCTAGGCGCCGGCGCGACGTTGTGCCGCCGCCCCGTCCCCCGTGGTGTCTGACGTGCATCAACGCTCCTACTCTCGTGCGGTTCACTCGGTCGGAGGTAACAGGAGAACCCGACCGTCCACATGAGAGGCGTCGATCTCTCCGATCTTATTACCTTCGATGGGTAGGGATCCGCAGGAGCGCCCAAAGGTACGACTCACCGATCGGACTTTCGACCGGATGCCAGTAGGCGCTTCGGACGAAGCGCGTTCCTGGACGAGATCATCACGGTCTAAAGGCAGCTTCCGTTCGGAAGGCGGCCAACTGTCCGCTGGGCGCCGGCGCCCCCTGGCACCGACTCCACATGACCGACCACGCACACGGTGCCGATCTGCGCCGCATACAACAGAGAGCCGACCGGAGCGGGATCACCTTCCCGGGCCAGTCGCGCGTCGATGGCCGATGCCCCAGTTCGCGTCAGCCAGAGCCGCGCCGCCTTGACGTCCTGTTCTGTAGGCGCATGCGACGGCGGCCGACGCGCGCACGTAGAGTCGTTGGACGAGGTGCACCACCCGGCATGAGAAGCCGCGGTAAGTACCGACTTGGCTACGTCCTCGGCCCGCTGGCGTTCTTTGTCGGAGATGACGGCTCGACGGCTACTGTCTTGCACAAGGTCGGCACAGAACGAGCCGCGGTCCGCGTCCGCCCCAAATATCGGACACCCGATCTTGGTGGCCTGCTGAGCGTTCGGAGCTACCGCGGCGTCCCGGCGACTCCACCAGAGACCACCAGCGGCAGCGACCAGCGCCATCATGGCCACCGCGGATGTCAGAAGCGCCAGACGGCGACGCTTGACGACCTGCGGTTCATCCCGAGCCCGCGATGCGGGTAGATCAATGCCGTCATCCACGGTATGGATGGTAGGGCCGTACAGACGCCCGGCGGCCACTCCCATTAGATGACGACAGGCGGTCTGGTTCGGCGATCGGAAGGGTGAATATGGCGGGTACGGATCGTGCGACGGTCGCCGCGGCCGCGATAGGCCGCATTGACACGTGGCTTCAACAGCACGCGCCCCAGGCCCGCGCGGCTCTACGACCGCCGGCGTCCGAGGCAGACCTCGTGGCGGCGCAGGAGGCGGTCAGCCAGCCGCTGCCGCCGGACCTGCGGGCCTGGTGGTCGTACGCCGACGGGGCACATTCCGGCCTTCAGGCCGACGGCGGGTGGCTTATCCCGCCAGGCTTCGTGCCTTACTCGATCGCTGAAGCGCTGGAGAGTCGACGCTTGTGGATGGACGTCGCTCGGAAGGTCGCACCGCTCGACCAGTGGGACGACTTCGTGAATTCGGAGAACAATCGCCCAGCCGGAACGGTTTGCGAGACCTGGCTGCCTGCCTGGTTGCCCGTCGCCACCAACCACGGCGGCGGAAATCTTTTCGTGGACCTGCGCGGCGGCCCGAAGAACGGCTGCGTGATGGAGTTCTATCGGGACACTGGCGCGCTGGCCCAGCCACCATGGGCAGACGTGGCGGACATGCTTGACGACATTGCCGAGCGACTGGAGGAAGACGAGGCGGAAGTCGATGACTTAGGTCGGGTCGACTGGCCATGACGCCACCACCGCCGGGTGCCGCCCCGGCCGTACTCTGTCTGCGCGACGGCAATCCGAATCTTTCCAGTCGTGCTCACCGCGGCACCGTGACGGCCGGCCGGCTGGCGGGAGCCCGCGACGCACGATGGCTCCACCGTGGTGTCGGCGGACGCAGGTCGGGCAGGCGTGTCGGGTAGGACGCTGAACAGAGGCGGCGTGTACCAGGCCCTGCGACAGCAGGCTTGATCATCAGCCA
Organism: Micromonospora musae; assembly: GCF_003626635.1. GTDB lineage: Bacteria > Actinomycetota > Actinomycetes > Mycobacteriales > Micromonosporaceae > Micromonospora > Micromonospora musae. Next base: position 266,097 of record NZ_RAZT01000006.1, read on the forward strand.
CTCCTTGTCGGTCGACTCGCCACGGCGTACCGCCGGCACGTCGTCAACGATCAACCACTGCAAGGTCGGCAGGAAACGCCCAGGCGGGTTCGGAGGTCGCCGGTACGGCCGCTCGTTAGCCGCCGGCGATTCACGACACCTGAACCTGTTGATCTACTCTCCGCGGTGTGGGGATTTCTGCCGATGGATATCGCTGGGAGGCCGCCTGCGGTGGGTGGATCCCACCCGGCGCGGTACCGCATGGCTACGAGGCGGACGGTGAGCCATTGTGGGTGTGCCGCGTCCGGATGCGCGACGGCGTGCACCCGGGCAAGGTCCGCCCGGGCTTCGGCGGGGCCCAAGCCACCTGGGGCGGTGCAACGGTCAGCGTCGACGAATACGAGGTGCTGATGGATCGGGGTGTCTGGGGCATCGCGTCCGGCGGCGCGGTGCCCGCGGACGCGCTGCCGGTGGGCCGGGAGGGCGACGGCGAACCGCTCTACGTCGCCCGCGCGGCGGTCGCCCCTGGCACACTGCACATCGGCAAGGTGCGGCCCGCCTTCGGCGCCGCCAACATCGGATACGGCAACCACGAGCACAAGATTCATTCGTACGAGGTGCTGCTACACCCCTCGTCGTCTCCCCCGTCTGAGACCCCGCGGCGCACCGGGATCCAGATGGAACCCACCTACGCCGACTTCGGCACCGAGCCGCCCCGCATCGGGAACGTCACGATCACGGGCCTCGACCGGTCCTCTGCCGCCGGCGACCACCTGGCCATCGGCGCCGGCGGGTCGGTCGAGCTGACGTTCGACGTGCCCGACCCGGCCGTCGTCCGTGAGGCCTGCGTCGCCCTCCGGGCGCTCGCGTCGATGCTCTCCCGGGCGCCCGGATACGCCCCGCTCACCGTTCGCCTCAACGGCAGACCGCTGGCCGACCGGCTGCGGATCCCGAACGGCGGAGGACTCCCGCAACGCCTGGCCTTCGCGGTCCCAGCCGAGGAGTTGGTGGCCGGCTGGAACACATTACGGATCGAAAGCGGCCACGACGCCCGGAGCATGTTGTGGTTGTACCGGGTGACGATCGACCCGATGCACGCACACGATCAGGCGGGGCTGGCGCTCGAACGGCAGGCGATCGCCGAACCGGTGCTGCGGTACGGAAGCGACGTCGGCGAGGTCGTCATCTTCATCGACCGCGGGGAGCAGGCCGTCCTCGACCAGGTGGCCTGGGCGGACGTATCGGGCGCCGAATATGCGATCACGTTCGAGAAGCAGCAGGCCGCGTTCTACGGCTGGACCCGGCAGCCGGGTGAGCAACCGAGGGAGTTCCGCGGCCGGCTGATCGAACGCGGCTCCTTCGCCAAGGAGGCTCGCCGCTTCTCGACCGAGGAGGGTTGGGGCGGCGGCTGGCACCGCTCCGGTGACCTGCTGTTCGCCGTGGGCGCGCCCGGCCGCCCGGTCACCAGGCTGACCTGGCGCGATGGCCGCGGCAACAACGGGACGGTCGCCTTCGACGACGGCGGTTTCCTGGGGACCTACCAGCGGGTCGGTGAGGGCCCGATCGGCTACCGCGGCAGTCCGGCGTAGGGCTGATTGTTGGCTCGCGGACCGGCTCGGCGGTGGCGGCCCATCTCAGCCAGCTTCCTCAGGGCCTGACAGACCAGCGATCAACCACACCCATTGAGCCTGCTCTCGCTGGCGTTCGTCACGTGCCGAGTGGCGGGAGTGCTTCTTGTGCTTCCGCTACTCGGCGCAGCGGGCGGCAGCGGCATCGCCTCCGTGTTGGCCGAATTGGCCGCCCTGCCGCTGTCGTTCTGGGACTCACCTGGAACTGACGCCGACCGACTACCGAACCCGCGCTCGTTCCCATGATCGTCTTCGACGGCGCCGGCCCGTTGGAGCCCCGCTCACCGAAGAGACTCTGCGCGCGGTGGAAGCGCGGCTTGGGTCTTGCGCCCTCCGGCCGCCTTGGCGCGGTGCTGATACCTTCTCCCGCTGGCCGCCGATCGGCAGGAAATATTCGACCAAGCAAGGGTTGTCGCCGTCCCTTTATCGCCTTGCTGTTGGCATCGCGAGCACGGTCGCCATGATTCGGCAGAGAACGTTACGAGGGGACGGCAAGCGGCCCCCGTCGTTCGCATGCCCGAGCGGAGCCCGGCCCATCGACGCGCCCGCGCCGAGGCTGGCCACGGTTACCGCCAGGGCAGGCGGTGCCGGAGCAGGTCGATCTCGGCGGGGTTGGCAGCCAGCGGCAGGGCTCGTTCGTCGGCTTCCTGGGCCATCTCCGGCTGGTTGTCGGCGCGAAGGAGTTCGGCGCGGGTCGCGTGGTACAGGTGGTAGCCGTCCAGGGTGTCGGCGAGCTGTTCGAGTTCGGCCAGCGCCGCGCGTGGTCCGTCGGTGTAGCGCAGGGCGACGGCGCGGTGCAGGCGGGTGACCGGAGATGGCTGCAGGCGCAGGAGCATGGTGTAGAGCACGAGGATCTGCGGCCAGTCGGTGTCTTGCCAGCGCTTGGCCTCGGCGTGGCAGGCGACGATCGCGGCCTGAAGTTGGTAGGGGCCGGGGCGGCGGTGGGCGGCGGCGCGGGCGATGAGGTCGCCGGCGTTCGTGACGACGGTGTGGTTCCAGAGGCTGCGGTCCTGGTCGGGCAGTTGGATGATGCGGCCGTCGGCGTCGAAACGGGCGGCGGTACGGGCCTGATGTAGTCGGATGAGCGCCAGCAGGCCCATGACCTCGGGCTCGGCGGGCATCAACCGGTGGAGCAGCGTGGCGAGGAACTCGGCGTCGTCAGCCAGGTTGCGGTCGTGGGAGACCTCGCCGGTGGTGGCCAGGTAGCCCTCGTTGAACAGCAGGTAGATAACCGCGAGGACCTCCGAGAGCCGGCTGGCGAGCTCGTCGGGGTCCGGGATCCGGTACGGGATGCCGGCTTCGCTGATCTTGCGTTTAGCGCGGGTGATCCGCTGCCCGATCGTGGTCTCGGGGAGGAGGAAGGCGCGGGCGATCTGCGCGGTGGTCAGTCCGCACACCGCGCGCAGGGTGAGGGCGATCTGGCCGGTGCGGGGCAGTGCGGGATGGCAGCAGGTGAAGATCAGCCGTAGCCGGTCGTCCGGCTCGGGCTGGGTGGGCCAGTGCAGCAGGGCGAGTTTGCTGCGGTATCGCGCCTGCCGCTTGAGGTGGTCCAGGCCCCGGCGGCGGGCGACGGTGAACAGCCACGCGTCGGGCCGTTCGGGAATGCCCTCGGCGGGCCAGTGGGTGAGCGCGGCCTCGACGGCGTCCTGGACCATGTCTTCGGCGGTGGCGAAGTCACCGGTGAGGCCCACGAGGGCGGCGGCGAGCCGACCCGCGTGGTCACGTACCACCCGGGCCAGCTCGTCCTTCGGCGTCGCCGTCATGTGGCGGCGATCGGGCGGACTTCCACCAGCGGGCAGCCCGGCCACGACTTCGCCAGTCGTAAAGCAGCGTCGAGATTGTCCACGTCGATCTCGGCGAAGCCGCTAACGATCTCCTTGCCCTCCACGAACGGCCCGTCAGTGATCACCGGTTCGCCACCGTCGAGCCTCAGTGTGGTCGCCGACTCCGGCGGCATGAGGTAGACGTGGCGGGTCACCTGATCGGCGTGCTCCGTGAACCACTGGCCCACGCGGCCGTAGGCGCGCTCACGTTCGGCGTCGTCCATGGCGGCCAGGTCAGCGGCGAACTGCTCGGTCTCGACGAACATCAGCACGTACTTCATCTGCTGGGTCCTTCCTCTCCTGCCGTCGGCTGTCCCTGTATCTGGTTCAACCGCCGGCCCATCTCCTCTGCGCTCACGTCCTCGACGTGTGAGGCGATGGTCCAGCCGTGTCCGAAGGGGTCGATGATGAACGCGTCGCGGTCACCGTAGAACTGGTCCTGTGCCGCCCGCTTCAGCCGCCCGCCGAACTCGACAGCACAGGCCACGGTGGCGTCAACGTCGTCCACGTAGATGAACTGAAACACCGGCGACCCGGCCAGACCATCGGCCGGCGGGGCGGTGGTGCCCGTGTGCGGTGAGGCGTCCTCGATGATCACCACCGAGTCGCCAATCTCGATCTCGGCGTGCGCGATCGTGCCGTCCGGACCGGGAAACCGCATTCGCTCGGTCGCGCTGAACACCTGGGTGTAGAAGTCGATGGCCTTCGCGGCCCCGTCCACCACCAGACACGGCGTGATCCGGCGATATGTGTCCGGAATCGGCCTGGTTGACTGCGTCATCGTCTGGTTCTCCTTCATCGGTCGAACCCCGACAGGGGGTGCGGTCAGGACACCAGCGCGTGAGGTGGTCACGCGCTCTCACTCTTCAGACGACTGGAGAACGGCTCGATCCGACACACAGGCCAGTTTTTCAACGGTGATACGCCGCGGCCGTCGGCTCGCGCTCCCGCCGCACGCAAGACGTGCCGGTGAGCATGTTGCCGGTGGCGGCGGTGATGACCGAGTCGAGCCGGTCCCAGGCGTGCGTGAGACCGATGATCCACTGGTCGACATGCTCGCGCTCCGCCGCGAACCGCTTGGGCAGAGTGGGAGTGGCGCGGCCGTTGGTGGCGCACGGCATGAGCTCGTAGTAGACCGTGTTCAACGACATGAGCACCGGCTCGCGCATGTCGCCAAACGCAGGATTCCCGGCCAAGAGGCTGGGCTGTGCGCTGCTGTGGGAGACATTCATCGTCACCCGATCCATACTGCGGCCGCTCAGGTCCGCTATGCGGATGGCCGGCCGGTGCGTCGCACCCAGACCCTGGCCTGCCGACGAGCCGGAAGCTGGTAGCACATCTTCCATGCCGACTACCTCGAACTGTGTGCCGGGCGCTTCTCCCCGTAGAGCAGCACGCTAGCGGTCGCGACCAGGAGCGACGCGGGCGCTCATCGTCCGCCCCGAGTTGACCAAGCCGAACATGGGATCGGTCAGGTGTGCCGTCCGCGCGCTCGGCTCAACTGCCTCGTCGCTCACCAGATCCTCGGGCGCCGACTGAGCCACCACTCAGCCGCAACCGGGCAATACATATGTCATTATGGTGCGAGTGGTCGCCGAGCCTCACCAGCCAGACAACGGTGAGTTCTCGGCGGGCGAGTTCAACTCGGCAGGAGCACAGCCATTGTCCTGCGGCAATGAAAATCGGAATAACCTTCGCACAGACGGCATTCGCGTTCTGATCTACGGTATACGCTAAAGCCCATGCCCTGGCCGCCCCCGGCGTCCGGTAGCCGTTCCCTGCGCCAACCCGGAGTGGCAGCTGGTTCGCCACCCGCGTGCCGCTTTGGTGCTCGACGAGTCGGCCAGCACCCTGGACCCGCTGATGGAGCTCGCCGATGCGATATTCATCAGGCGCGAGGGGTGACACAGGATGGACCGCAACCAGCATGATCCTGGATGCACAGCAATCCGATGGCAGGATCGGGGGTCTCCAAGATGTTGCGCAGCCTATTGTCCCTCCACTTGCCCGTGGTCCTTGGCGGCGTTTCCTCGATTGCGGCTTGCTTTAGGCATTTCACCCGGAATTGACAGCCAGTACAACGGGATCAGCAAGGCGATCATCGTGACGCCCAGCTCGGGAAGGATGAAGCCGACCCCTGTCCCCAGAGCGGTCAGGAAAGGAGCGGGCAAGTAGCGCCTGGCGACAACGCTCGCCCCTTCTGGGGTGATGGTGTCACCGAGGAGCCGGTGGCCACGTCTGGCGTAGTGCCAAATAAGGTTGAAGAAGATGGCCCCCACCATGAAAGTTGCGCCGTAGAAGACGGTGGCGGCACGTTCGCCCTGCCCGCTGCTGAACGCTCGAGCGAGGGTCTCCGCAGTGAAGGGTACAAACGCGGCGGTCAGCAGCAGCAAAGTGTTCAACAGCAGTATTGTTCGGTCGATGGATCGGATATGGTCGAACATGAGGTGATGATTGACCCAGGTCTGGCCGATCAAGAGGAAGGTGATGGCGTAGGCGAGGTAGGACGGCCACAGCGTCAAAAGGTCCCTCCCCAGGTGTTCGGTCCCGGCCGGCAGGCGGATGTCCAGGACGAGGAGGGTGCTCGAGATGGCGAAGACCGCATCGCTGAACCCGGTAAGCCTCCTAGTGTCGCGATCCACGCCGAACGTCGGGTCGCCTTCGCCTCCCCGCGGCTTTTGAGCCCGGATCAACAAGCGGATCCAGCTCTCCATCAATAGCTCCTCTGATCGAGCCTTGATGGGCACTGAGGTATCGTGCCCGGGCGTCGGAGGTATGTCGGTACGGGCTTCCCACGCACCACACCTCTACGCCAACCGCTGTGAAACCATTCCCGACCAACCCGCCTGGAAGGCCTTCGCCGAAGCCCTCGTCATGGCCAGCGGCTACGATTGACCCACCAGGAAGACCCGCACTTCCTAGACCAACCGACAAGCATGTCCTGGGACGGAAAAGTCAAGCATGTGGTGGGACTAGACACGTAGACCACGATCGTCTTAACCAGCCGACCGGGGCGATGACCACGACCACGGCGCCTGGTGTTCGTCCAGCCAACAAATCGGATTCGCAGAAGCCGCCCCGAGGCCACGGATCCGCTGGCCAGGCACGTGAGCCAGCAGTCGCATAGGTCCGTTTCCGGGCTCAATTAATCCTTCTGGGCAACTACACACGCCGGTAGTGTGAGGCGCCCCGTTCAGCAGGGCTATAGGCTTGTTTAGGGACAATAGCCATTTAACCCTGAGGAAAGGGACAGATTCCCGCCCAGCAAGTCACTGTGCGCAGTGTTGGGCAGCCCAGTTGAGGGGGAGACGTTGAGTGGTCGCGATCCAGCTCGGCATCCCACAGATCAGAGCGACCGACAGCTGGCCGCCAGCCACCGAGCACCTAACTTGCGTGGACCCGGCAGGATAGAGAGGTGTTGACGTCTTCCGACCTCCCCGCGGTTCTGCGGATCAGCGCTCCGAGCGGCCAAGGCGAACTCACCTCGCTCCTCGATTGGTTACGTCATGAGGATGAGTTGCGTGGCCGAGTACGGCTGGAGCATGCCCCGGTACGCCCCGAGGAGATGGGGGCCATCACCGACGCCCTGTTGGTCTCTCTCGGCTCGGGTGGAGCAGTGGCAGTGCTCGCTGGCTCACTGTCGACATGGCTGAGTCAGCGCGACACCAGTGTGGAGGTACACGTTGCCGGAGCCGACGGGCGGCAGGTGACGCTACGGGCGCAACGGGCGCGTGACCTGTCCGTGTTGATCCGCGAGGTCGAGCGGCTGCTTCCTCGCGATGGGGACGCTGGGTGAGCGAGCCGCGCTTTCCCGACCCGGATCGCTCGTGGGCGGTGTTGATCGGCGCGGACCGGTTTCCTGTCGCCGCCGACCTTCCCGATATACCGGCGGTCCGGGAGAATCTGTCATCGTTGCAGGCGGTTCTCACCGATCCGCACGTCGGGACGCTGCCCCAGTGCCTCCGAGTCGACAAAGAGGCAACGGCCACGGACGTTGGCGCGGCGCTGAAGGAAGCCGCCGAAGCCGCAACTGACGTGCTGCTCGTCTACTACGCCGGGCACGGTCTCGTGGACGATCTGGGCAGGTTGTATCTGGCGCTGGCCGGCACCGACCCGGGCCGCCCTGGTTACAGCGCCGTGCCGGTGGAGCTGATCAAGCGTGACCTCGCGGTCAGTTCCGCGGCGACTCGGCTGCTAATCCTGGACTGCTGCTTTTCGGGCCGCGCGATCGAGGCGATGTCGGCGCCTGACGGGCTCGTTGCCGGGCAGTTGGCGATCGCCGGCTCATACACGCTCACCTCGACCACCGCGAACACCCCGGCGTATGCGCCGGCTGGCGAGACGCACACCGCGTTCACCGGCGCGCTGCTGCGCGCCCTTGAGCGGCCCGAGCCGCTGGCCCTGGACCAGATCTATGATCAGGTCGACCATGAACTGGCCGAGCGCGGTCTGCCCCGCCCGCAGCGGCGGGCGGGTAATGCAGCCGGGAACCTCGCCTTGGCCCGAGGGGGGACTCGTCGGCCCGAACCGACGCCGGCCCCGACGGATGAGAACAGCTTCACGGGTCAGCCACCATACGGCCCCGTAGCCAGGCGGTCCATGACCACGATCGGAATCGCGCTACTGCTGCTCGTGCCGGTCACTTCCTGGTTTTCTTGGCAGCGGCAGAATTGGGGTGTTCTCTTGGCGTTCGCAACGATCGAGCTACTCGCCGGTCTAGGTGCGATCCAGGAGGCGAAAAATCGGCCCAGGACCCTGACCATTGGCCGGTCCAGCCTGACTGCCGAACGTGGCTCGCGGCTTGAGCTCCGCCTCTCATGGACCGATATCGCGCACCTTGGGGTAATGACCCACCACACACGCAAGAAGGAATTTCAGGTGCTTCTCATCCGCCTTCAGCCGGGCGTGCCACCGCAGACCACGACGGGGTTCGATCCGATCTCGGGGCGGTGGCTCAGAGCGCCATACGAGAAGCTCGGCTACATCGCAGTAATCATGGTCGGCATCGATCCGCGGAAGGTACGTACAGCGGTGCGATGGCATACCACCCGCCGTCTGTACCGCACTGAGCGGGAACTGTTCGACCTGGATCCCGGGTTGGCGTCGACGACAGCCAAGCTCCGACAATGGGCGCCCTCGAGGAACCCAAGGCCGAACGACTAGCGAACGTGCGCATGGCCGGGGCGCCAGAGGACAGTGCAAGCGAGTTGCTCCCCGATCAGCCGATGACGACGTCGCCCGGAGCCTCTCGTCGGCGGTCGATGCTGCTGGTATACCTGCCGACGCCGGGACATGATCTCGGGACGGTGGTCAACTCGACCGCACCGCAGATCGCGGTCGCCGCCGCGTTCTGCCACGGCATCATGATCGCGGGAACGGTCGTGCTGGCCGGCAGCGAGATCTACATCCGAAGCCCGCTCGGGCAGATCAACGCGGCATGGACGCTGCTCATCGTGGGCGGTCTCGCCCTCAACATTGGCGGCCGATCCCTGTTCGGCATCGTTCTCGACCCCACCCACCGACCGTGGCGCGGCATCGCGGCGGTGCTCGTGCTCGCCGCCATCACGGCCGGACTGCTGATCACACCGCCCCTCGTAGTCGCGGCCGCCGTCATCCTCGTCGCCGTCGCCGTCTACCTCACCATCAGCTACCGGAAGACCGTGGCCCGGTCCTTGCGCATGCCGAGCTGAACGAAAGAGCTCCGGACAGATAGCTCGCCGCCGCAGGTCTTGCACCAGCCTGCGCCGGGCGCACGCCGGCTCGACGGCGGCCGACGTCACACCTGACGGCGGTCACACCGGTCGCGGCCTCCCTGTCGTCATGTACGTACCCGTTTCGCGGACCGTTTCATGACTGAGTCCTCGTGCCGAGTCACCGACAGCGCCTGTGAGACGACCTGCTTGCCTTCCTTCAAGGAGTTCACGATGACCAACCCCGACACGATCATCCTGGTCCACGGATTTTGGCTCACCCCGCGCAGCTGGGAGCACTGGATCGCCCACTACGAGCAGCGCGGATTCCGGGTGCTCGCACCCGCGTACCCCGGCTTCGAGATCGAGGTGGAAGCCCTCAACGCCGACCCGAGCCCGATCATGGAGGTGACCGTACCGAAGATCGTCGACCACCTCACGGCGGTCATCAACGAGCTGCCCGCACCGCCGATCATCATGGGGCACTCGGCCGGCGGGACGTTCACCCAGCTCCTGCTCGACCGAGGCCTGGGCGCCGCGGGCGTCGCGATGAACTCGGCACCGACCGAAGGGGTACGGGTCGTGCCGCTGCCTCAGGTCAAGTCCACGTTCCCGGTGCTGAAGAACCCCGCTAACCGGCACAAGGCTGTGGGGCTCTCGTTCGACGAGTGGAAGTACGCCTTCACGAACACGTTCACCGAGGAGGAGTCCCGCGCCCTCTACCGGCGTTACCACATCCCCGCGAACGGCGGAATCGTGTGGGGCGGCGTGCTGGCCAACTTCCAGCCCGGCCACCAGGACACCTGGGTTGACTACCACAACGAGAACAGGGCGCCGCTGCTGTTCATCTCCGGCAGTGAGGACCACGTCATGCCGCCAGCCGTCCAGCAGTCCAACGCCAAGCACTACAAGTCCAACACCCTCACGGAGATCAAGGAGTACCAGGGCTACGCCCACCTGCTTCCCGCGCAGAAGGGCTGGGAGGAGATCGCCGACTACGCCCTCGACTGGGCCCTGCGGCACGCCCGAGCATGACCGATGCGCGGAACACATCGGCGGACCAACGCCCCTCGTCGAGGTCGGCGACAGGCAGCTGCTGACCGCACGATTTTCGGACCGAGATGCGTTGGTGAGCATGACGGAATCCCCTCGTCAACCTCCGACCCGACCGCCAACCTCAGCACGCGATGAGACGCCCAGCTTGCGGACGATGTTCGAGACGTGCACCGCGGCGGTCTTCGGCGAGATGTACAGCCGGCGGGCGATCTCGGCGTTGGTGAGTCAGGCGAGTAGGTTCGCGCACCATCGGCATCGGTTACCTGTCTTTCGCCGCCGCCTGATACCTAGCCGGCCCTCACCGAGGCCAGACATGCCTATGTCGTCCAGCGGCGCGGCAGGGACACATCGGCGCTGTTCGCGGGTCGCTGCCGTAGCTCACCAGCACCGGACCCGGCTTCCGAGGCTGCGCGGGCAGCGGGACGCGCCCGCGTCAGCCGCCCGTCCCGCTTCGCGCGCCTCGCATGCCACGTGCCGGACGCGGAACGCCTCCACGAGGTTCCCGCGCTGCGTCACTCATCGATTGGGCCTACACGCCAACGGTTCGCCCGCACATCCCACGTCTGCCGCGAGGCCCTCTGCAGCTAGACAAGAGGCCGAGGAGGATCCGCCTCTATCGATCCTAGGCCAACGGCCACGGTCGAAGCCTCCACCGCACGATGACCGACCGCCGGGCGATGGCCCGTTAGTAATGTTCAGGCTCTCCCGTCGCTTGGGCTTTCCCGCCCCACATCGCCTCGGCCGCCAGTCGCCGATTACCAGGTTGATCGACCTTGCTGTGCAGCGCGTCTAGTGAGAGAGCAGCAGCGGAGCCAGGGTGCGTAGCTGTGGCAGCAACTCCTCCGGCCCATCCACGAGCGGCTGAACGCAGATGTGGTCCGCGCCCGCGGTGTGGTGCGCTCGAACCCGCTCCGCCACCGTCTCCGGGTCGCCCCACGGCACGAGGGCGTCGACCAGGGCGTCGCTGCCGGTACCGGCCAGGTCCTTCTCGGCCCAACCGAGCTCTCTCAGGTTGTTCGCGTAGTTGGGCAGGGTCAGGTACCACGAGGTGTACCGCCGAGCCTTCTCCCGGGCCGAGTCGGGATCGGTGTCCAGCACCACGGCCTGCTCAGGCGCCAGCACCGGCTCCGGCCCGAGAATCTCGCGGGCGCGCGCGGTGTGCTCAGGAGTGACGAAGTACGGATGCGCGCCCGCGCTACGCCGCGCCGCCAGCTCCAGCATTCCGGGACGCAGTGCGGCCAGCACCCGCGGGGCCCGCTGCGGCAACGGCGCGGCGTACTCGGTCTCGTCCATCGCATCAAGGTAGGAGCGCATCGCCGCGAGTGGACGCCCGTAGTCATGGCCGCGCGACGAAACCAGCGGTGCGTGACTCACCCCGAGGCCGAGTAGGAACCGCCCGTCGTACGCCTCGGCCAGCGCGTTCGCACCGTTCGCGGCGGCGGTGGCGTCTCGGACCCAGATGTTGGCGATACCGGTGGCCACCACCAGCCGCCGGGTGGCGCCGAGCAGGATCGCCGAGTGGACAAGCGCCTCCTTGTACCTCGCCGTCTCCCCCACCCACAGCGCGCCGTAACCCAGCTCCTCTACCTCGGCCGCGACCGCGCGACCGAACTCGGCCGACTGCCCGCCGAGCACCCCCGTCCAAAACCCGATGGGGCCGATCCGCCGCTTCACCTCCGCCGGATCGACGTCGCCGGACCGCTGCTGCTGAACCATGGCATCTCCTTGCACAGATGATCGCCACCCGACGGTATCCCGCCGTACGACTACCTCGAGGCGTGATCGTTGGCACGACGTCTGTCGAGAGCACAATGCCGGCGCGCGCACGGGTGGGCCCTCTGCCACTCCTTCGCCCTGCACGTCTGCGAGTTGGACCGCTACCGCATGACCGCGCGTCGCCGCGGACGACTTTCGCCGCCATGCTTGCCCTGGTCGGGAGTCACGTTGATACCTCAACTCACGGTCGGACAACCACCCAATCCGTCCGCCTCGCACCGCTGAGCATCAAGTGACGTCCCATCGCTTACCGGAAGGGCGCGGGCGACCATCCGGCGGGTGGCCGCGCGCGTCGCGGCATCCGACCGCCGCCTCGAAACACCCGACTCAGCCCGCGACTCCTCTGGGAGCTGATCGCAGCGGCCCGGTCGCCGGAGGCACCCCACAACCGCAACCCCGCGTGACGATCCCCTGGCGCGCGTGCGGCTCGACCAGCGTAGGCCCGGTCGTCCGGCGCGGTTTTGCCTGATTCGGGTGTCAGCCGTGGACGTCGCCCAGCATCCAGACCCTGCTGCACCATGCTCGTGTGCGCCATGAGGATTCGCGCGGCGGGCGAGCCTGCCGGACCGGTGCGCGGTCGCCGCGCGATCAGAGACCGCGGGGTAGATGAAGATGCGGATGCCGATGTCGGGCGTGCCGGACAGCAGCAATGAAGCCGATCGTACGTATGTACGATCCACGTGTGGCACGGGAACTGGTTGGGCGCTGGTGGAACGGGGTGTGGGGGAGGCTGACCCGCCGTGATGTGTGGCTCGCCCGCGAGGTCCGATGGCACGTGATCGCCCGCGCGGGCGACTCGGAGACGGGCACAGTGCTCCGGTGGCAGTTCGACACGGAGGACGAGGCCCGGATGATGGTGCGGCGTCTCGTCCGGGCCGACGGCGGCCAGTGGCGAGAGCAGACCGGGACCGCGGCCACCCCGCCGCCAACGTGATGCCGGCCGGCTGCCGGAATGCCTGGTCCCGCACCGTGTTCGACGGAACGAAATCGCGGGACCTCTGACACCCACCGGGGTCTCAGCGCCGGGTCTCGGCGGCTGACCGGCCCACCGTCAGGTGTCGTAGAGCCCATCCCATGGCTCATGAAATCCCAGGCGATCTGGGTACAGCTCGACCCAGTCGACGTGGCTGCCGTCACCGGCCCGGTCGCCGGACTCATCGATCAAGCCGAAGGTGACGTCGTCCTGGTGAGTCTGGAACAGTTGAATCGCGATGTCGCCGTACGACATGCCGGACAGCCCCGCGAGCAGCCCGTCGAGCGCCTCAGCCAGCGCGGCTCGATCCGCGACGCGCGTGATCGTTGAACGCCGGTACGCCCCATCGCGGTCAAAGAGGTGCACATATGCGTGGTGGTCCCACGCCGACGCGAGGAACAACCCGTCGTCGTAGTGACCGATCCTGTCCGTACGGTAGTCAGCCTCGTGCGCTATAGGAATCAGCCGAGGTACGGGCACCCGGTCAACGTAGCGTACGAGCGTCGCCAGTTCCGCGGGTCGCGCCTGGAAACGATCGGGTCAACGGTCAACGGAAACCGCCCGTGTCGAGCATCAATTGGCGCAGGACAGGCCGGCTGCCGGATGTCGGACGACGCAGTGGCTCACCCACCCGCAAGTTGTGAAGCGGCTTTGGTTTCAGGTGAGTACGCCCGGCGGGCTTGGCGCCAGACGCTAGGGTGCTGCGTGCCCGTTATCGACCTGGACTTGCCCCCGCACCGCTCGTCGCCCGAACGGCGCTCTCGCGCTCGGCTCACCCTGATCCTTATGGCGTTGGGCCTTGGCTTTCTCACGGGCGAACCGGCGGGACCCCTGCACCTCGACTCGCGGACGGTCTGCGGTGTGCAGCCGGATGATGCGGCGGCTCCGACAGCCGGAAGGCAGAGTGCCGAGCTCGTCATCGACCCTAAGACCGGCCATATCGTCTCGGTCAGGTGCAGCAGTGCTCGCAGCCAGTAACGATCTGTCAAGCGCTGCGACCTACGACAAGCCTCAAAGCATCGCCGCCGTGAACCCCACACACCCTGGCCGCTGGTCTGCTCGGCTCTGCCCAGGGACTCACGGTGGGGATGGCCACCCGCGCGACCCCCGACTACCTCACCGTCCGGACGGGCTTCTCCTATCCCTGTCGTAGCTCCCCGCCCGGAGGGCAAACAGCTCTTGCAGTCCGCCAGTGTGGCCGGCCCGGCCGATGTCGGCCGAAGGTCGCGGGCAGGTCGGGCCGTCCTTGAGGGGACCACCTGCGCGACGGCGAAGGCGGTTGCGTTGCTCAGTCTCGGGAAACCGGGACAAGACGCGGGTCTGTGCTCCCGTTCAGCCACTGGCGCAGGACCCCGTTGAACAGGCAGGCGTCTTCCACGTTCCAGATGTGATGCATTCCCGGCGCGAGCCGCAACTGTGCTTGCGGTGCGGCCTGGGCGATCTCCCGCAGGGAGTGGCGCACCGCTGCGGATTCCTTCTCACCGGCGATCGCGAGCAGCGGGCCGGAGTAGCGGCACAGGGTCGCGGGCACGCCGCCGGCGAACACCTCGGCGTTCATCGCGGACGCGGTCTCGCGGTGCACCGAAAGGCCATGCGCGACGTACAGGGCGCGTGAGTCCGCCGGAATCCCGAACGCTGCGGCTTGGGCGCGCCAGAACCACGGCGCCCGCCAGAACGCCAGTTGCAGCCGGCAGATCAGGCGCACTCCGGCGCCGACCGGCTGGAGCGGCGCTCCGGTGAGGAATGCCGAGTGCACCCGGTCAGGGTGCCGCGCCAACACGCGAAGCGCCATCACGGCGCCCAGGGAGAGCCCGACGAGATCGAAGGGACCGTCGACACCCTGGTCGGTTACTCGTGCGACGAGGTCGTCGGCCATCGCGTCCAGGCCCAGCCAGCCCTCGCCGACTCGGTTCCCGAAGCCCGGCAGGTCCGGCGTGAGCACCACCCGGTCGGTGAGCGCGGCCACTTGCGGCTGCCACATCCAGTTTGCGACGTTGCCTCCGTGCAGCATCACCAGCGGGCGTCCCACCGCACCCGTCTCGGGACGGTGCACCTCGGGGAAGGCACTCATGCGACCTCCTCCTCGACCGCGTCGAGCCAGGCGAGTTCGGTGCGTAGGTGCACGATGCCGTTGTCGAGCGTGGCAAGCCGCAGCCGCGCGCCGCGATCGGACGCCTCGGCCTCGGCTCGCATCCGCTCGAAGCGCGCCAGCTGCGCCTGCGTCGCGACGCGACGTTGCGCGAAGAGCGACCGGAGGCCGTCGTCGTCGAGGTCGGCGCCGAAGAACACCCGCGCGAGGAACGGGTCGCGTTCGACGTGGCGCTCCGGCGCGCTCGCGAGCCAGGCGGCGAGAGCCGCCCGTCCGGCGGCGGTGATGCGGTGCTCCTGACGGTCCGGCGCCCCTGATCCGGCCACCGTCTCGACCTCCGCGCACCCCTCGACGACGAGCTGGGCGAGGGTGCGGTAGATCTGGGCCTTGTCCGCCGCCCAGAAGTGCCCGACGGTCGAGTCGAAGTGCCGCTTCAGGTCATAGCCGGTCATGGGCGCGAGGGCGAGCAGCCCCAAGATGATGCGTGACAGAACCATCTAACTAGTAGACGAGTCACCTAGGAGATTTGTCAACTAGCGGCTTGGGTCCGACCTGCGTGATCTGGAGCCCCGACGCTCTGCGGCCAACGGTGCGTGATCCGATCCAGCTGCGGCAAGTGGGTCTCGTCTCGCCAGTTCTCGGCGTGAGGTGATGTCGAGCTTGCGAAAGATCTTGCGCAGGTGATAGTCCACTGTGCTGGGGCTGATGAACAGCTGTGCCGCCACCTCGCGGTTGGACGCGCCATTCGATACCCGGCGCGCGATGTCGCGCTCCTGGCTGGTCAGGCAGCAGCTCTGGGCGAAGTGGTTGGTCGTGTCGTGGTGGGCCAGCCTGCTGCGTAGCTCGCGGCGGGATGCGACGCCCAGCCGGTGGAACACTCCGCGTAGGTGATGTTTGACGGTATGGGCGCTGATGACCAGGTGCGTGGCGACCTCGACGTTGGTGGAGCCTGCCGCCACCAGAAGGGCGATCTGTTCCTGTCGTGGGGTCAGTACCGCACGGGGAAGGATTCGGGCAGGCTCGGCTACGGCGTGGTGCATGGTGCTCCTCGGGCGAGGGTTCGGGGTCTCGACGACCATCCGATCGCGCCGCGGTGCACGACGAGTGCAGACCGAGTGCTCCCCTACCCGCTTACGACGCACCCCTCATCAGGCTCAGCCGGGCCCGGACGTACGCGACCATGGTCCGGTACGACTCGGCCGCCTCGATGCCGGAGAACTCGACGAGTTCGCGGAAGCCGTCGTCGGCGATCAGGTTCTCGAACTGCTGGCAGCCCCGTTCCGCGCGCACCTGGTCACCGAGATCGAATGCGGCCCGCGCGAGGATCGCCGCGACGGCGCACCGGGGGCCGTTCGACTCAGAGACGCCTTCCGTCAAGCCCCACTCCGACATCTCCACCGCTCGATCGAGCCGGCCGAGTTTCCAGGAGGACTCCGCGATGAGCTGCGCATAGTAGATCTTCAGGTGATCGAGGTGCTTCGCCACCGCGATGGCCAGCCCCTCGTCCGCAACCCGTGTGCCAGTCTCGAACCGGTCGGACCCCAGGAGCGCTCTCGTGAGTGTCAACAGCGAAACGGCGAGCAGTTCCTGGCGCCCCGTCTGCCGGGCGAGACTTACCGAGCGTTCGCCGTACGCGTTCGCGTCGTCGTGGTCGCCACGCGACAACGACAACACGGCGAGGTTTCGCAGGACCTCGGCTTGTCCGGCGAGTTCTCCGGCGCCTTCGAAGATGGACAAGGCTCGACGGAAATATTCGTCGGCCTGTGGCAGCGGGGCGAAGACCTCACCGACGGTGCGAAGGAGTTCGGCTTCCATCAGCGGCTCGCCGAGCACGCTGACCAGGTCGAGGATCGCGAGTACGGTGGGCGTCCGGCCCGCGGGTATGGAGTTGCTGCCCGGTGCTGAGGCGGCGAGGACCATGGCCGCCGCGTCGCGCCCCAGGCCATGTGCGAGGGCCAGATCGATCGTCGCCCACAGCGCGGCCCGTTCCCGCGCATACCAGCCGGCAGCCTGTGACACGCTGTCGAACGATTCAGGCGTCACGTCCGACGGTAGTTCGTCGACGGCGCCGGCTGGCTGTCGATGGTGCCTCGCGTAGGCGGCGCGGGCCGAGTGCAGGTAATGCATGACGAGACGCCGCTCATACTCCGGTCGTTCGTGATCCTCGTGGAGGAGCTCACCCGCGTAGGCCCGCAGCAGGTCGTGCAGCACGTAGCGCCCGGACTGGGACAGGTCGAGCAGGTTCGCGGTCACCAATTCCATGAGCTGTTCGCGCGCCTGTGCGCGACCCACTCCGGTGACGCTGGCCGCCGACTCCAGCGAGACCTCTGGGCCCGGATGGACGGCGAGGGCACGAAACACCTGCGCGGTTGCGGGATCGAGGGCCTGGTACGACCACGAGAACACCGACCGGACATCGTCGGACGAGTCCGCGCTGGACAACGCGTCGAGTCTGGCGGACGGCGCCGATACGTCGCTGACGACCGCGCTCAATGGCAGGGCCGGATTGAGGGCCACGCGGGCCGCGACGATCGCCAGTGCGAGCGGCAGCCCGGCGCAGAGCGCGATGACCTTTTCCAACGCGTCCGGGTTCGCGGTGGCGCGACGAACGCCGAGGCGGTTGATCAGTAGCTGTCGGGACTCGGCGCCGGTCAGCCGATCGACTTGCAGGTAACGTGCCCCCTCCCGGGTGACCAGGCTCGTCATCCGGTTACGGCTCGTCACGATGACCAGACAGCCGCGGGAGGCCGGCAGCAGTGGGCGGACCTGATCGGAGTCGCGCGCGTTGTCCAGGAGGATCAGGAGTCGACGACCGAAAAGGCGACTGCGGTAACGGGCCGCCTGCGCGTCGACGTTCTCCTGCGGGGACGAGACCGCCGGCTCGCCCAGGGACGCGAGCAACGTGGCGAGTGCCTCCTCCGATGACATGGCACGTCCGTCCGGATCCAGACCCCTGAGGTTCAGGAACAACTGGCCGTCGGGAAAGTCGCTGGCGATCTGGTGGGCCCAGTGCACGGCGAGGGCGGTCTTGCCGATGCCACCCATGCCGCCGAGCACGGTGATCACGATGGTCGTGTCGCTGAATGCGTCGGACAGTTGGTCGTCGAGCACGGCGGCCACGTCGTTTCGGCGGACGAAGCCCGCGACCTGCGGCGGCAGCTGTGCGGGCCGGGGAGCCTCCGGCGGGCGCAGTTCCTCCTGCAGGGTCCAGCCGCTGGCGAGTAGTTCCCGATACGCCTCCCGCAGTTCGGAGCCCGGGTCCACCCCCAGTTCCTCGGCGAGACGTTGACGGGTCTGCTCGAAGACCCGCACCCCTTCCGCCCGGTGACCGGTGGCGACGTACGCGCGCATGAGGGACGCCTGCAGCGCCTCGTCCAGCGGCGCCGCGGCGGCCACGCTCAGGAGTGGGGTCAACACGGTGTCGGCCATGCCGTGGGCGATCGCGGCTTCGCTGGCCGCGAGCGCCACCGAGACGCGCTCCCGTTCGATGGCGACGAACTCCGGCGAACTCAACGCGCTGGCCGGAAGGTCGGTGAACGCGGGGCTGCGGCCAAGCTCCAGAGCGGTCAGGTACTCCCGTACGCCGGCCAGGACGTCCCCGCCGGCGAGCGCCTCGCGGGCCCGCCGGACCAGCTCGCGATACATGGCCAGATCGGAGGCCTCGGTCGCGAGGGCCAGCCGGTAGCCCGTACCGGCCGGTAGGAGGTACCGACCGGTTTCACGGACGTCCAGATCCGGTTCGAAGATCCGCCGGATGTGCCCGACGTGCCGATGGATCTGGTTGGCGGCGCTGGCCGGCGGTTGTTCGTCCCAGAGGCTGTCGATGATGTTGTCGAGGCTGACCGCGTCACCCCCGGCGGCGAGGAGCTTGGCCAGGATGATCCGCTGGCGAACCGGGCCAAGATCGACATCCGAGCCGTCCCGCCGGCAGCCAAGACCGCCGAAGACCTTGAACTCGCAGCGGGACGGCGGCCCGTCCGGGAGTCTGCGGTCGGGCGTCGTCACGATTGACATCCTAGTGATCAAAGGGCAGCGGCTTCGCTATTCGGCCCAGCCTGCGGCTTGCGCCTGGTCCCCCACATCCCCCATCTCTCGTTGTCGTCGAGTCGGCCGACAAATACGGGGACTACGTGATTCGGGTGATTCGCGAAACGCGCGATATCCGTACCTTCGGCAGGGTTCCCAGCGCGGAACGCAAGCCCGAGGAGTGCGCATGCCCCATGTCACCGTTGGCTCAGAGGGAGCCAACCCGATCGAGATCTATTACGAGGATCACGGCACCGGTACGCCGGTGGTACTCAGTCACGGCTACCCGCTGAGCGGGCAGGCCTGGGAGAAGCAGGTCTCCGTACTGCTCGCAGCCGGTTACCGGGTCATCACCTATGACCGGCGGGGTTGGGGCAATTCCAGCCAGCCCGCCAGCGGATACGACTACGACACGTTCGCCGACGACGTGAACCTGCTGCTCACGAAACTGGACGTACGCGACGCCATCCTCGTGGGTCACTCGATGGGAACCGGCGACGTTGCCCGGTACCTGGGTCGCTATGGCACCGAGCGGGTCGCGAAGGCCGTACTGATGTCGCCGATCCCGCCGTTCCTCCTGTGCACGGACGACAACCCCGAAGGCGCACCGCAGGCGTTGTTCGATGGGTTCATCCACGCCGCGCGGGCGGACCGGAACGCGTGGCTCAAGCAGTTCCTGGAGAACTTCTACAACCTCGACGTCTACGGCGGCTCGCTGGTCAGCGACGAGGCGTTCCAGGCCAGCCTGAATGTGGCCGTGGCCGGTTCTCCCGTCGCCGCGGTGGCCTGTATCCCGACCTGGCTCACCGACTTCCGTGACGACCTGTCCAAGATTGACGTGCCGGTACTCGTGATCCAGGGCGACCAGGACCGAGTCCTACCCATCGGGGTGACCGGCCAGCGGGTGTCCGCCTTCACCGCGGATTCGCGGTTGCTCGTCATCGAGGGCGGGCCGCACGCCATCGCCTGGACCCACAGCGATCAGGTCAACGCCGCCCTGCTCGACTTCTTCCAGAAGTAAGTAGTGAAAGGAAAAACCGTGAAATTGTCCTTGCGGCGACGCCTCATCTCCGTAGGCGTGGCCATCGGCGCCCTCACGCTGGTTGGTGCCGGTATCGGCACCGCGCAGGCCTCGACGAATTACGCCCAGCATTCGCGCCCCGCAACGGTCAAACCGACTGTCGTGCTCGTGCACGGTGCCTGGGCGGACGGGTCGAGCTGGGACAAGGTGACGGCCAAGCTCCAGCACGACGGCTACCGGGTGGTCACCCCGCCGAACCTGCTGTCGGGCGTGGCGAACGACGCCGCGAATCTCCGCGCCTATTTGGACACCATCAGCGGACCGATCGTCCTCGTCGGGCACTCGTACGGCGGCATGGTCATCACGAACGCCGCGATGGGCGACAAGCAGGTCAAAGCCCTGGTGTACGTCGACGCGTACATCCCGGACCAGCACGACACCGTTTACGCGCTGACCTCGGCCGTGCCGGGCTCCGTCTTCGCGGCCGAAGCGTCCACCGTCTTCGACCAGGTCGCGATCCCGGGTGCCGACGAGGGAGTCGCCAACTTCTACGTGAAGCCGTCGATCTTCGGCAAGGCGTTCGCCGACAAGACCATCTCCGCCAAGGACGTGGCGGTGCTGGCCGCCCGGCAGCGTCCACTGGCGTCGAACGCCCTGTTCGAGGAGGCCGGCGAGCCGGCCTGGCGCACCATTCCCTCGTGGTCGGTGATCGGCAAGCAGGACGCCGTCATCCCTGCCGCACAGCAGGTCGCCATGTCCAAGCGGGCCAAGGCACACACCATCGAGATCAACGCTCCCCACCTGTCCATGGTCACCGACGCGGGCGCGGTCACCAATCAGATCGAGGCGGCCGCCAAGGCCACCGACTGACACGACAACCGGCCGTGGCATCGCTCACGCGATGCCACGGCCGGCCTCATCGCAAGCCCCACTTCTCTTCGCGGAACAAGGACGTCCCAGATGAATGTCGAGAATCGGCTCGCCGAACTCGGACTGTCACTTCCGCCTGCGATGACACTGCCGGAGGGTGTCGAACTTCCCTTCCCGTGGGTGCGTGTCCACCGCGACCGCGCGTTCATCTCCGGGCACGGTCCGGTGGAAAGCGACGGCAGTCTGGCTCGGCCGCTCGGCCGGGTAGGTGCCGAGGTTACCGAAGAGCAGGGGTACGCGGCGGCGGCCAAGACAGCATTGGCGGTGGTGTCGTCGCTCAAAACAGCTTTGGGTGATCTCGAGCGGGTGGTGGCCTGGACACGAGTGTTCGGAATGGTCGCCACCGCGCCCGGTTTCAACCGGACGCCTGCGGTGATCAATGGATTCTCCGACATCATTCTGCGTTTGTGGGGCGAGGAAGCAGGTCGTCACGCACGCTCAGCAGTTGGCCAGGCAGCCTTACCGTTCGACATCCCGGTCGAGGTCGAGGCGGAGGTCATCATCCGTCCTGGCAGCGTGACGGCCTGATCAGCCGCGAAGCACGGTCGACGTACACCGGGGGCGAAACGGGGGTACGGCCACGCAGGAGCTGCATGGCCGCACCCGACGCCACAGTGAATGGCGTACCAACCCGGTGTCAGGCGGTCGCCCGCGCCGCTTCCAGGATGACCTCGGTGACCTCACCGGGATGCGAGATCAGGCCCAGGTGACCGGCGTCGATCCGGGTGATGTCGGCCCCCGCCCGTTTCATCATCTCCTCCTGGCTGGCCGGCGGGATGACCCGGTCCTCGGTGCCGATCACAGCCCAAGAGGGAATCGTCTTCCACGCCGGCTCCGTGGCCGGCTCCGCCAGCGCGTTCGTGGCAAGTGCGACCTGGGATACGGCGAGCACCTCCGCCTGCCGCCGCGGCAGACCGTTGGCGAAGCCGTTGATGAAGATCTTCGGCAGGACGTACGAGTCGACCGCGCCTTCTGGCGCGCCGGGGAACGGCACGAGCTTGAAAACGCTCGTGGGGTCGGTCAGGGCCGGCTCAAGGACCGAGCCGGAGCCGGCGGTGAGTTCTTCCAGGGTCTCCCCCTTGTCCGGGGCGAAGGCGTCGACGAACACGAGCGCCTTCACGTTGCGGTTGCCGGTCGCGGCGTCGCTTGCCACAAAACCGCCGTACGAGTGGGCCGCGAGCACGATGGGACCTTCGATGGTGGACAGAAAGTCCTCCAGGTAGCCGCTGTCGATCGACGGGCCCCGGTTGGGTTGCGGCGCAACCTGAACCTCGAAACCGCGTGCCTGGAGTCTGCGCACCTCCCCGCTCCAGCTCGAGCCGTCGGCCCAGGCGCCATGCACGAGAACGATGGTTGGCCTGGTGTCATGCTCCCGGTCGGGGGTTGGCTGCACACCGCCGTCCGCGTACACGCCTGGGGCAGCTGAGCCGAGCAGCGTCACCAGCGTTGCGGTGGCGATCGCCGCGGCGATGGTCTTCGGCCGACGTAGCGAGATACCGAGCATGTCTCTCTCCCTCGTTGGTCAGTGGCTTCCGAACGCAGGCAGATGCGCATGGCTGCCAACGCGACCCAGCGAAGCCGCAACCGCTCGGAAGCACCGCCGAGCCGCGCATGGACCGATGGCGGCCGGGCTTCGGTGCCGCGATGACGTGCTTGATCGCCCGAACCTCACCGTACTGACGATCAGCGAAGATCTCCGACAGAAGGGGAAAATCTCTCAAGCTTCACTTTACTGGAGGACACACCACCAAATGGGCTCCCCCCAACCGATCGGTAGGCGCGACTTCGGTCCACGGCGAGAAGGCCACCGTGGGCAGCTCCATGATCACGAAGACCGACCTATCCTTAGGGCTACGTCGCGGAGCGAGACATCGTCACCGCACTCGGCAACTGGTTCCTCAAGGCGTTCGCACCGCATCGGCTCACCGATACGATCCGCCGACTCCACGCCGCCCAACCCGCTACCGGCCCCAGCACCATCGCGCCGGAGATCGCCGTCAACAAGATCATTGCCGCGGGCGACGCCAAATCGTCCAGTGCCGCGCCCTCGCAGAAGCCGGGGACGACTCCGCCACCGTCCCGCCTGGCGGGTCGAGGTCACCGCCCAACTCGCCACCGCCCTCGCCCGTGGCGACAAAGGCAGCACGAGAACCGGATCCCCGTTGCCTTGCCGAGGATGACGCCTCGTCGGCTCCTTCGACGAGCAGCGGGATCCGGCCCGAGCGCCCGCCCCCGACCCGACGTCCCACCCATCGGGCGAGTCCTCACCGTGGCCGGAGAGCCCAACACTCCAAGGACGGGCCGGGAAGAGCCCCGGCGGACAGCAGGGCGACCCGCGTTGCGAGCTCAACAAGCCCCCCCAACGTGCGACAGCGCAGCGCCGTCGCGGACCAGTGCGGCATCGATGTTGACCTCACCCGATCGTTGACAATGACGATGGCCCGCAGGTCGCCTCAATTGACCCAGATCGATTGATGAGGCTGGTCCTGCCGGCACTCGGTGGCCCGGTGCCTCGCGGCTGGCACCGCGCGGGCAAAAAACCCGAAAGACGCTGTTTGATTAGTGTTAGCGTAGTTCTGCTGCTACGGCTGGCTGGGAGGACGCGCCCCCGCCAAGGGCCAGCGGAAGCCAAAGAGCAACCGCGCATGAGACGGGGGTAATGCAATGGCCGCGCCCACCAGGCATGGGACCCACAGCCCACACCCGCACATTCACGGGCCGGACTGCGGGCATATGGCGGCCGAGCACGTCGGCCACGTCGATTTCCTGCACGACGGACACCGGCACTACGCCCATGACGGGCATTACGACGAGTGCGACCTCGACGGCCATGCTCGGTCGGAACGGCACGACCACGAACACGGTGAACACTGCGGGCACGTCAGCGTGCCGCACGACGACCATGTGGACTATTTGCACGACGGGCATGTGCACCACGTCCACGACGACCACTACGATGAGTGCCTCTCCGAAACGCATACCAAGGCGGAAGAGCACGACCACGTGCACGGAGGCGGCTGCGGCCACTCGCCGGTACTGCACGGCGATCATCTCGACTACGTGCACGACGGGCACCGACACGCCGCCCATGAAGGCCATTACGACGAGCACTGATAGGCCGCCGGTATTCCTCCATACGAGCCCAGCGGTGACGGGTGGGTCCCGGGGCAACGACATCGCGGCGGCGCTGACCCGGCGGCGGGATCCTCGGTGTCTGGTGGCCGATGTCAGCGCACCGATGACGAACGCGACGTCGGCCGCCGCGCCGGCTCCCGGCCGCACTGCCATCGAGAACGCCTTGAACCCGAAGTCCTCGACGTAGTCACCACGCTCACCGCCGTGGGAGTTGCCAACTGCGCCACATCCCGATGCGCGCCCCGGGCACGACTCGAACCTGCGACCCCCATCCGCGATCTGGTGCGCTATCGATTTGCGCTACGAGGGCGTGGTGTCGCGAAGGTCTCGATGTAGTCGAGAGCGGTTTCCAGGGCGTCCCTGAGCGGGGAGATGCCCCGGGCGACCTGTGCGAGGAGCATGCCGCCCTGGAACGCGGCGAGGAGCAGGCCCGCGAGCTTCTCGGCGTCGGCCTCGTTGCTCAGACGGCCCTGCCGCTGCAGGCGGAGGAGCGCGTCGCGGAAGATCTCTCGCCACTGGGCGAACGCAGCCGCAAGCTCATCGTGAACGTCGAGGTCGGTCTTGATGATCTCACTGGCGAGCGACCCGAGGCTGCAGCCTTCGTGGTAGGCGCGTTCATACCCGATATAGAACGCTGCCCACTTCCGAAACCCCTCGAGGCTCTCGAAGCCGTCGAACTGTTCGCCGCGATGGAGCCCGAGGACGCGTTCAGCCTGCCATTCGATCACCGCCAGGACGAGGCTCTCCTTGGTCGGGAAGTAGTGGTTGATCTGCGACCCGCTGACGCCGGCGGCGCGCCGGAGCTTGTCGTTGTTCGTGGCGTGGACGCCCTCGGCGTAGATGAGCGCGGCGGCGTGCTCCAGTATCCGGGCGCGCGTCGCCTGCCCCTTCGCGGTGAGCTGGCGAGGCTCTGGCGCCGCCGTCGTGGACTTCATGATTCACATCGTACCAAGAGTGGGCTTGACAGCCCAGTCTTGCGTGGTGTTGTATCTGCGAAGTGGGCCGCGCAGCCCAAAACCTGACCCAGGTCGGTTACCGACCATCACCCCCATGAACTGGAGTGGATCTCTCATGCCGCGCCTGAACGTTCTTCCTGCCGATGAGCCCTCCGCCGACGTGCGGAGCACGCTCGACCAGGTCGGCGCGCAGTTCGGCTTCGTACCGAACATGTTCACCATGCTCGCGTCGAACCCGACCGTCCTCGATCTCGTCATGACGGTGCAGGCGAAGGCGAGCAGGCTCCTGGACGCGCGGACGCGCCACACGATCGCGCTGGCCGTGTCCGAAGCCGACGGCTGCGACTACTGCCTGGCGCTGCACACGGCCGGGTCCCTGAAGGGTGGCATGTCCGCGGCGGACATCGAGCTGGCGCGGGCGGGAAGTTCGGTCGATCCGAAGCGGGCTGCGGTGGCTCGCTTCGCCCAGCAGGTGATTGAGACACGCGGACGGGTCAGTGATGCCGACCTCGCGGCCGTCCGGGGGGCCGGGTACACCGATCCGGAGATCTTGGCGATCGTCGCGCTGGTCGTCCGGGCGCTGCTGACCAACTACCTCAACAACGTCAACCTGACCGACGTCGACATCCCCGCCCCCGATCTGGCATGAGCGCTCACCAAACTCGCGAGAACAGCGACCTGGCCGGTCGAACCCTCGCCCTGATCAACCGCACTGGGAAGGAGTGACATGTCCGGGTCTGAACTCTATGAGAAGTTCATGGCACTGCACACCCGAGAAGGTGGCCTCGTCATGCCGAACGCCTGGGATGGCGTCTCGGCATTGATCCTGGCGGATGCCGGCTTTGAGGCCATCGGCACGTCGTCGGCGGCCCTGGCGGCCGCGCTCGGCCGCCTCGACGGACGCCACAGCATCGCCCGCGACGAGCATCTCGACCACGCACGGCTGCTCGGCCGGCTCACGGGGTTGCCCGTCAACGGTGACTTCGAGGACGGCTACGGCGTCACCGCCGGGGAGGTCGCCGTGACTGTGGACAGTGCCGTCGCGCACGGGCTGGCCGGCATCGGGATCGAGGACACCACCGCGAATCCCGATGACCCGATCCGCGACTTCGACGACGCGGTAGGCCGGGTTCGCAGTGCGGTCGCCGCGGCGAAGCGACGCATCGTCGTCACGGCTCGCACCGACAACTTCATCCAGGGGCGGCCTGACCTCGATGACACCATCCGACGGCTGACGGCTTTCGCCGAGGTCGGCGCCGACGTGCTCTACGCGCCGTTCCCGCCCGACCTCGAGTCCCTGGTCGCGATCGTCACCGCCGTCGCGCCGACACCCGTGAACGTTCTCATCTCACCGGCGGACCAGGTGCTGACCGTCTCTGAACTGCAGAAGGCCGGGGTCAAGCGCATCAGCCTGGGCCCCGCGCTCTACACCCATGCGATGGGTGCTCTCCAACAGGCGGCCGCAGCGCTCAAGGCCGGCGACATCGCCTCGGCCACGACAGGCATCAGCTTCGACCGGGTGGGCGAACTCCTCGCCCGCAAACCCTAGCCGTCTCCGGCTTCACCATCTAAAACGCCTCAATCCTCACGCACAGAAAGCACGATGACATGGATCTCGACAAGCTCATGAGCAAGCACCTCAGCCGGTATTTCGACGGCAGCAAGACAATCCCGGATGAGACTCTTCAGCAGCTGCTGAAGTTCCTGCGCTCGGCTCCCACGTCGACGAACATCCAGCCGAATCACTTCTACGTCGTGTCCACCCAGGAGGGCAAGGAGCGGCTGGCCGCGAACCTCGGCGAGCGGTTCCAGGACAACGCCGTGAAGATCCTCAACGCCTCGCACACCATCATCCTCACCACTCGGGCCGATATCCCCGAGCACCACCTCGAAGCGGTGTTCGCCAAGGAACGGGCCGACGGCCGGTTCGCGGACGAGGCCAAGCACGAGTTGTGGGAATTCATGACCCGCGACTTCTTGAACCTGCGCAAATATGGCTACAAGGACGAATACCACTGGATGGAGAAGCAGACCTACATGGTGATGGGTCTGACGATGATGGCAGCCGCCGAGCTCGGCGTCGAGGCCATGCCGCTGGAAGGCTTCGACCCAGTCACCGTGGACAAGGCCTTCGACATCCGCGCGACCGGATACACCACCACCGTGCTGCTCGCGCTGGGCTACCCCGACGAGGCGAAGCAGTACAAGACTCCGGTGTCGCGGTTCGAGCCCGAGCGTCTGTTCACCTTCGCCTGAGCGGGCCTGGCCCAGGCGATCCGATCGCTAGAGGAGTTGATCAGCTATGGACGGTCAGGAACTCCAGAAGGTCGCGAACGAGTACGCGACAGGGCTGCCGGACGTGACGTTCGAGCACCGTGACGGCCCGAACTGGGAGCTGTACAAGGTCGGCGGCAAGGTCTTCATGCTCATGACCGACATGCCGGGACACCCCGTTGTGATCCTGAAGGCCGATCCGGACGAGGCCGTTGGGCTGCGTGAGCAGTATGCAGAGATCACGACCGGCTACCACATGGACAAGAAGCACTGGATCACGGCAGCAGGTGGGCGCAGCCTCGACGAGAACCTGGTGAAGGAACTCGTCACCGACTCCTACCGGCTCGTGGTCGACAAACTCCCGAAATCCAAGCGCCCCGTGGACCCGGAAACGAACCCGGCCGCCTGAGACCCGAAACACACACGAACACAATCAACACAGAAGGACAAATCATGATCGGACTCGGTGTTCGAGCCGCCAACGGCGCTCTGGAGATCCTCGACCTTCCGGACCCCCGTCAGCCTGACGCGGGCGAGCTCGTCCTGGAGGTGGTCGCGGCAGGGATCGGGCCGTGGGACGCCCTGCTTCACACGGGCGGATGGGACGTCGGCCTCGTTCCGCCCGCAGCTCTGGGCGTCGAAGCCGTCGGCCGCGTCATCGCGACCGGCCCGAACGAGACCGAATTCCGCACGGGCGACCTCGTGCTGGTCCACGAGGCTCCCCTGCCAGGCGGCAGTGGCACCTGGGCAGAGCGCGTCCTGGTCCGTTCCGCGCACGTCGCACGACTGCCCGAGAACCTGGCTCCGGAGATTGCGGCGGCACTCCCGGTCGCCGGGCTCACCGCCCAGCAGGCCCTCGACGAGCTCCACGTCGACGCCACCACCCGCCTGCTCGTCGTCGGAGCCTCCGGCCCCACCGCGTCACTGGCCGTGCAACTCGCCCACCTCCGGGGCGCCGAGGTCGTCGCCGGTGCCGGGCCGGCCCGCGCCGATCAGCTCCGCGCCCTCGGCGCCAGCGAGGTCATCGACACCCACGCTGACGGTTGGGCGCAGAAGAGCGATCGCCGATTCGACGCCGTCCTCATCGCCGCCACAGGCACCGCCGAGGACGCTATCGGACTGCTCGTCGACGGAGGCCGCCTCACCTCCATCACCTCGGACGCACCCGACCCGATTCGCGGAATCACCACCTCGAACCTCTACGTGCGGCCCGACGGACGTGCGCTCGGCGAACTCGCGGCACTCGCCGCCGCCGGCGAACTGAGACTTGACGTCCGAACGACACCAATCAAGGACGGCGCCGCGATCGCGGACCAGGTCGCGGGCGGCCGCTCTGGTGGGGTCAAGTACGTCCTCGAGTTCTGACGCCCGCGGTAGAAGGACGTTCCAGATCGTCCGAAACAACGATGTTCGTGCGCCATGTGGGGCCAACGCCTTCGTGACACAGCGCCCTTCTCCCTGCCCCTGACCATCGACGGCGACCGCATCACCGGGCTACACGTGCTGGCCGACCTGGAACGTCTCGACGGAATCATGCATGCAGTCCAGGTGCGGTCGCCCCTTCAGGGCCTCCACAAGATCAAGGTAACGATTTCTCGGTTTGGTCACGTGATGCCAGGAGTGGCAGAGGCTCGGCAGCGCCGAAAGGGTCTTGATCACGGCGACACGCCTGCGCAAGCTAACTCCCGCTGTCGCGCTCGATTTCGTCGTAATACCGCCGGTACAACCCTTTCGCCGGGTAGCTTCGGTGGGGACGAGCGGCGCCTGCAGCACGGATCACTGAACTGAGCCTGCACCGACCTCCACCAGCTGCGCGATCCCTCGCCCTGCCCGTGGACCGTTGGCGAGTCGCCGTGCTCGGCACCCGCGATCTGCGGCTGAGCACAACCGGCTCGGGTCCGTCGGCGAGCCCACCGGGATCGGGAGGCTGCGGGAATGACCAGAAAAGGCCCCCTGGCCCACAATTACCCTGCGGTGGCGACGATGGTCGTCGCCGCGCTGGTCCCGTACCTGGTGGTCTCCGTGGCACTTGACCCGCTCACGCCGGTCATCGCCCGGGATCTCGGCATGAGCACCGGGCAGACGAGTCTGGCGGTGGGCCTGGCCAACGCCGGCTACGCGCTGGGCACCGTACTGTCGGTGCAGCTCGCCCAGCATCTGCCCCAGCGCCGGATGATGCTCCTCTACACCACACTTCTCGTGATCGGCTCGGTGTTCGCGGCGGCGGCGACCGAACCGATCCTGTTCCTCGTCGGCCACGTACTCCAGGGCCTGTGCACCAGTCTCCTGTTGATCGCCGCCGTACCGCCGCTGATCACCGGGTTCCCACCGTCGAAGCTCACCCTGACCGCGGTGATCCTGAACCTGTCGATCTTCGGCGGGGTCGCATTGGGCCCACTGATCGCGGGCGTCCAGCTCGAGGCAGACAGCTGGCGGCCACTGTTCTGGGTGATCGCGGGAATCGCCGCCGTAGCGTTTCTGCTATCACTGCTGACCTATCAGCACGTGGGGCCGGCGGACCCCACGGCCACACGTTCCCCTGTCGCAGTCGCACTGGCCACCGCCGGATGTGTCGCCGCGTTCTACGGAGTTTCACGGTTCGAGCCCCAACGGGCTCTCGACGTCGGCGCGATCGCACCCCTGGCCACGGGCCTGGTGCTCATCGTCATCCTCCTGATCCAGCAGTACCATGCCAGGCGCCCACTACTGATCCTGCGCCCCCTCACGAGCACGCTGCCGGTGGTCGGGATCGTCGTAGCCATGTCCGCGGCCGCGACATCCGTGCCCGCCATCGCGTTGACCGGCGTTGTGCTCCGGGACCGGTACACACCCCTGGAACTAGGACTGCTCTACCTGCCCGAATTCGGCGGCGCGGTGATCGCGGCAATCGTGTTCGCGAAGCTGTTCACCACCCGGGCGCTACATTACTTCGCCCTGGCGGGGATGCTCTCCCTCATCTCGGGCATCGCACTCATCGCCACCAGCCTCCCACCCACCACCACCCAAACCCTGATCGCGACAGGATTGATCGGAGTCGGCGTCGGCGCCTCCGTCACCCCCGCACTGTTCATCGCCGGTTTCTCCCTGCGGAACAACGCACTCCAACGCGTCTTCGCGATCGTCGAGCTGCTACGTGCGGTAGCCGCATTCATGATCGCGCCGATCCTCCTCTACATCGCCGCGAGCGTCGGCGACAGCATCACGGACGGCGTCCGCCTATCCCTCTGGATCTGCCTCGGTCTCGCCTCCGCCGGAACACTGCTCGCGATCGCGCTCTACCCCCTCGGCGGCATACGCCCGCCGTCCCCATCGATGCAGACCTGGTTCGGTGGCGATACAGCGTGGAGATCGCCACCACTGCTCGCCGCCCTGCACCGCCGCTCCACCCGTTCATCCGACACCTGACGGGCCAGTCGCGTGCGGCGCCGATGACGCGGGCCCAGCCGGGCACGTCGACGTCGGCGGTGAGCGCGGCGGCGACCGCGTCGAGGTCGAGGGTCGAGGTGGTGCGGCGTGCCGGCGTCCGTCTTTGGTGGGGCCGTATGAGCGGCGCCTGGTGCTGGCTCATCCCTACGCGGGCATGCGGCGCCTCTTCCCTTGGGCGAGGGAGGCGGGTGGCTCGGTGGAGGGATTCGTTCGCATCGCCGTGCGGTGACGCTGGATCACGTCAGCCGACGGGATGGTCAGAAGGAGCGACATGTTCAGGTCTAGTTTGCGCGCGGTGGCGTTGGCGGCGGTTGCGGCCGTGGGGGTGGCGGCGTCGCCCTCTGTCGCGCAGGCCCAGCAGTCCAAGGCGATGAGCACCACGGCCGGCTGGTCGGTCGTCACCGGGTTGGGGCATTTCGTATACGACGAGCCCGGCATGGTGGGACACCGGATCTGGTTCGGTGTCCAGGCGGTGGCGGCCGTCGACGGATCGGCGTACGGCCAGTTCCTGTACCGGCACGAACTGCCGGACGGCACGCCGGTCGGGCAGGGACGGGCCGACGTGACGTGTCTGAAGGTCACCGGGAACGTCGCGGTGTTCACCGCGGTCGTCCCTGAGGGCCAAGGCAATGTGAAGAACCACGGCTACTACGTGAAGATCATCGACGGTGGAAGGGGGCCGGATCAGATCGTCGACGCGCAGACGCAGAACGGGACGGAGCGGCCACCCACCCACTGCATCGACCCGGAGACGGAGCTGCCTCCGGGAGTCCCTCAGCGGCCCCGGTATCCGGTCCTCATCGGCGGATACACCGTCCACAGCTGAGCAGAGCCGGGCGGGCGCCGACGTTCGCCACGCAGAGCGCCGGAACGGCCGTAACTATCGTGCGGCGCCGGTTCCGCTGCCCGCGCCCTTCCAGATCGGATGGCAGACCACTCCCCGTCTGCGTCTGTCGCACGGGGGTGAGCGGACCTGCGAGATTCGTGCGTGACGGCGTGATCCTCCGGCGAAGCACGTCGTCACGGCGACAGCACGTCGAACCGCCGACGCCGTAAGGAAATGCCACCCTGGCGGGTTCACCCGCCCACGACACGCACCCACCTGGGCCGGGGGCGACTTCAGTCGTCGCTCCCGGCACCGCGGTCGGGTGCGCTCATGTCTCCCGTCCCAGGCGTGCCGCCGGCGAGCCCGTAGCGCAGGAGCACGGTGCCCTTCGGACTGGCCAGCGGCGGTTCGAGGAGTGTGAGGTTCGTGGGCACTGCGCCGCCGTCGAACACCTGCTTCCCGACGCCGAGCACGATCGGGTGCACCCAGAGGTCGAGGCGGTCGAAGAGCTTCTCGCGCAGGAGGGCCTGCACGAGGTTCAGGCTCCCGACGACCTTGACGTGCTCGTGCCGGTCACGGAGCTCGCGCACCGCGGTCGGCAGATCCGGGCCGAGGTGAGTGGACCCGGCCCACGACAGGTCGGGTCTGCCGCGGGAGGCCACGTACTTCGGGACCCTGTTGAACAGGGTGGCGATGTCACTGTCGTCGCCGCCCTCCTGGTGTGGCCAGTAGGCGGCGAAGATGTCGTACGTGCGCCGGCCGAGCAGGAGGGCGTCAGTGCCCTCGTACGCGGCACCGATCTGCGCCCCGGTGACCTCGTCGAGCAGGGGCGCCTGCCAGCCGCCGAACGGAAACCCCACCGGATCCTCGTCGGGGCCGCCGGGCGCCTGCCCGACGAGGTCGAGGGTTGCGAACAGCTCGATGTGGATGAGGCCCATGCCTTACTCCCGGTGAGTTGGTTGTCTCGGTCGGAGAGTAGGTGGCTGGCGTCCTCCTGGCGCTCCTTAACGCTCGGTGGCGCGCTTCTATGTGTGCTGGCGTGTCCAGGCTGGTCGCGGTCGACCTGGCCGTGTCCGAGTGCGATCGACGGGCACGGCCAGTAGGTGGCACAGACCGGGCAAGGCCCCAGGGCGAGAGGGTTCCCGCCGTGACCGCTCAGGCGGGGGTTAGCGGTCGGATCCGTCGTGATGGAATCCCCCGCCAGGATGCCGCGAGGGTGCCGAGCTGCGCCGGGTGGCGGATCACGTCGTAGTCACGGACCCACACCGTGTACCAGGGCTCCGCCGGTGCGGCCTGCCGCCGCAGCTGACCGTCGCTGACCGGGATCCCGGCCAGGGCCGGGTGCTCACTGGCGCGGTATCGGTCGCGCCGTCCGGCGAGCATGGCTCCTCCCCCACCAGCAACTGCGGCCCACCCGCGCGGCGGGCGCGGCGCGGCACGGTCGGCGGGTCGAACGGCTGCCGTCGGTCTGCGACAACTCGAACGTGTTCGCCGGCCGGAACCCGACGACCTGCACCGACGGACGCCCGTCGGGGTCACGCCGGACCATGCCCGGCCGCCTCCCACTGGCTGGCCTGCTCCTCGCTCGGCCGTCGCCGTACCGGAGCCCAGATCTTGAACGCGGTCTCCCCCGCCCGCACGAACCGCTGATGGGCCTTCCACCCGGTCGTCCCGTCCTTCCTGCCGAACGGCCGGAAGTAGCGGGGCTCGATCCCCCGCTCGGCGGCTTGGAGTACGGCCGTCGTTGACCGCCGGCGCCGTAGACCTCATCGCCGGTCACCTACTGAAAAGACCAGGCCAGGCCGCCCAGTGAAGTCCGAATAAAGTATCGAGGCCGCCGCGATCAGTCGGCCGATCGGCGTCGTGCCCGGGATGCGCGCAGATTGGCGATGTTGCCGCACGTGCGCACGTTGTGCCAGACCGCGCTGCTGTTGCGGGAGGCGTCGTAGAAGGCTGATCGGCAGCCCTGCTCCCGGCAGAGCTTGACGCGTGTCCAGGTGCTGTCGAGCTGGGCGATGAGGATCTCAGACCAGACCGCCGACACGAGCCAATCGACGCCCGTGCCTCGGGGGATCATCATCACGCGCCCCTGAGCGTCGGAGCCCAACTGTGCATCCGCACGAGGAACCACGCTGTCGACCTGGAGCGGCCCGGACAGCCGCTGGTCAGGTGGAACATCCAGCATCGTGTGAAGCTCGTCGCGCAGTTCACGAAGTGATCGCAGGCCGGCTGGGGTCAGCGAGAGCGTCGGCGGCTGCAGCCCGTGGACCGCCGCCCATTGATCGGCAGCCGCCTGCGCCCACTGCTCGGCCGTCACCGGATCGGCCAGCAGGTCGACACCGCCGCCGCCGGTGGCGTGGGTGTTGACCAGTTCCTGCACCAGGGCCAAGCCACCCGGCGCGGGCCGGGCTTCGAACCTCTCGCTAGCAGTCCACGACATAGGCAAAGTCTACTTGACTTCCGTCGAGTCGACGAGGCATGCTGACAGAAGTAAATAGTGGTTCACTTCAGTCGTCGATTGCGAGGAGTCAACTCATGACGACCATCAGCGGGGCGGTCGCCCTGGTCACCGGCGGCCAGCGAGGCCTGGGCCGGGAGATCACCCGGCAACTGCTCGAGGCGGGCGCCGCCAAGGTGTACGCCACCTCCCGCGCTTCCCGGCCGGCCGACGACGCGCGAATCGTGCCGCTTGCGTTTGAGCTGACCGATCCGCAGGGTGCCACCGCCCTCGCTCGGGAAGCAGCCGACGTCAGCATCGTGGTGAACAACGCCGGGATCATGACGTTCACGCCCCTACTCGCTGACGATCAGGCTGAGGTCGATCGGGTCTTCGACGCAGTGGCATTCGGGCCACTGCGGGTGGCCAAGGCGTTCGCGCCCGTACTCGCCGCCAACGGCGGCGGTGCGCTGGTCAACCTGCACTCAGTGACGGCCTGGATAGCGGGGTTCCCCGGCTCGGGCACGTACGGCGCGGCCAAGGCCGCCCTCATCTCAATGACCAACAACCTGCGCGCGGAACTCGCCGGCCAGGGCACCCAGGTCCTCGGCGCTCAATTCGGCTTGACCGACACCGACCTGGTACGCGATCTTCCCGGACCCAAGAACGACCCCGCCATGGTGGCCGCCGAGATCATCACCGCGCTGGCAAAAGGGGAAACCGAGGTGCTGGCCGATGACAAGGCACACTACTTCAAGCCACTGCTGTCCGGCCCGGTCGAAGGACTCATCGTCAACCGCTGACTGGACGTTCGTTTCGCCTCCGCGCCAGTAGTACTCCAACGTCACTCGGCCTGTCTGCGCTAGTAGTGGGATCGTCGGGCTCGGGCTTGGGATGTTCTTAGCCCGATTGACGAGTCCACAGTGCGTACTGGCGATAGCGATCAGTTTTGATGTTTAGCGTGGCGATGGTGTCGATCGCCACGTAGGTACCGGGCCGGGTGCGCGCAGCCACCGCCAACGCACCCGGTCCGGCCGGCACGGCGACCGCCTCGGCAAGCCAGTCCCGCAAGTGGGCGCCGCCCGTGCCGGCCGCCTGCACCGCGCGGATCGACAACGGCTCACCAAGGTCAGCCCACTGATCGAGAAACCCACCACAGGCCAACACGACCACGCGGGACGGGACCACCACCTACCCCAGGCGTGCGGTCATCGACACGGGACCACCGGTGCTGATCATCGCTGTAGATCAGCACACCCCGAGGTCCTCCGGGAACCTCCGCTCATCGCACGTCGCGACGTTTGCGCCGGGCGTTCACCTTCGTCGGTATCGGGCCGGCCCTGACCTTCGATCGCGCGCCATGAGCGACCTCGCGGAGACTGCCACGTGATGCAGTCCGGGGCGAGGCCACCTTGCCGCTCGCCCCGGCTCAGGCCAACGGCGGGAAGAACTGCCGGAGTAGCCCCTCAAAAGGATCGGCTTGAGGTGCCGGACCGCGACGCGATGATGATTGGTCAATCTGCTGGTGCGTTCGGCGGGAACGTCGGCAGCCAGGGGCCAGACGTCGAGGAGGTTGCCGTTGGCCACGACGCGGAACTTCTCGTCGCCGACGCGGGCAAGTCGGAGATAGCCGGAGACGTTGCCGAAGGCGAGCAGGGGAAGCCGCGTCTGACCGACGGTCCAGGGCAGCACGATATGAGGACGCGTAGACATCTTCTCTCCAAGGATCTGACGGAAGGCATCGGAAAGGAGCCGACGGCGACGTCGGCGACCAATGCCCGGGGCAAGGTGTCAGGTCTAAGAAGCAGGCGGCGTCACGCGGAGTGAGGTCCTCTCGTGATTGCGTCGGAGAAGAAGATCTAGTCAGAAGGCTAGGACGGGACGGGCTGGCGAGGCCACCCATTTCGTCCTGGCGCCGAGCGCTCGGGGCGGAGCCGGCGAGCCGGGCGTCGCCCCCGGGCGCCTTTCCGCCGCCGCCGGGCCACCGTTGCCCGCAGGACTTGCTCCTCCCGCCGGGCATCGCCCTGCCCCTTCGGCGGCCTCGTCGAGGCGACGCCACCGAGGCAATCAGGACGTCGATCGTCCGCAACCGCCCCTACCATGGCCGGCATGGCTATCGCCCGCTTCCCCAGCATCGTCATCGACTGTCCCGACCCTGGAACGCTCGCCCAGTTCTACGGCGCCATGTTGGATTGGAAGGTCGACGTCTCCTCCGACTGGGCCGACGCCCGCGCGGACTACGGTCAGTGCATCTCGTTCCAGCAGGTGGATGGGTACACGCCACCGATCTGGCCGACCCAGGAACCACCCCAGCAGATGCACCTCGACGTGATCGTCGACGACCTCGATGCCGCCGAGGCGGCAGTGCTCGATCTCGGCGCAACCAAACACCCGCACCAACCCGGTACGACTTTCCGGGTCTTCCTCGACCCCGCAGGTCACCCCTTCTGCCTCTGCACAAGTTGACCAGGCCGGACGATCCCCAATCGTCGCAAGCCCTTCGCGGCTGGGTGTGATGGTCGCTCTCAGCGGCGGCTCAGGAGATGCTCGTCCTCTTCTCGCCGTCGTCCTCGGGCCGGTCAATCATGTACGGATCAAGCACAATGACTGCCATGATGCGGGGGCATGGTCGCTCACTGTGGGTGGTGTCCGGTCCGGTCGTAGGGATGTCGTTGGGTGCCGTCGACTCGGTGGTGAACCATGTGCCGGTCTGGCTTGGCGAAGTCGGCACCGCGCGTGCCGATCGTGGGGGCTGGTCGCAGGTCGCGGAGTTCGCCAGCCTGGTTCTCGACGCTGGATGGGCGTGGGCCGCGACGGCTGTGCTGGTGGGCTGGCTGGTCAGCCGGCACACACACCCCGCTGCGGGGTTGCTGCGCGGCGCGGCAGCCGGAGGCCTGACGTTGGTGTTCGCCACCACCGCCTACTACGGCATGGACGTGCTCTTCGACGGCGGCACGTGGTGGGGCATGGCGACCCGGTACTGGTTACTCGCCAGCGTGGTGCTCGGCCCTGCGCTCGGCGCTACCGGCGCGTTGATCCGGCGACCCGGTCCGGCCGGGACACTGGCCGCCCTACTGATGCCTGCTGGCGCCACACTGCAGATGGTGGTACTGCCTCCACCGTCGGACAGCCTGATGGCTCAGCCGGTGCGGCTGACCGTGTGGGTAGCGGCGGCAGCGGCCACTGTGCTGATCATCCGCGCGAAGGGACGTCGCGTGATCCTGGCGGCATCAGTCAGGCTGCGCTGAGGGGCGATTGGCCGGCCTGCGGCTGGGTCAGACCGGCTTGACCGCGAGCGTCGCAAAGTAGTGCGACATGTATTGAGCGGACGCGTTGGATTGGTGCGGTGCTTCTGCGAAGCCGGTGAGGACGAACCCCGCGGCGAGTTGCCCGCCGATCTGCGCGGTGAGGGTGTGACTGTATTCAAGAGGGGCATCCGCGCCGAACTTCGTGGCGCGTTCCTCGGCGGAGTACTGCGTGACGTCGCTGTAGGGCAGCTTGTGCACGACGACCAGCTCGCCGCGCTCGTCGAGCGCCTCGTGGTCGAAGAGGTACACATCGGGGTTGAGGAAGCCCGCGAGCAGAGTTCCGCCCGGCCGCAGGACGCGGAAGCACTCACGCCACACCGGTGCCAAGTTTGGTACGAACAGGTTCGAGACCGGGTGGAATACGACGTCGAATGTTGCGTCGCCGAAGGCGCTGAGGTCGCGCATGTCGCCGAGGACGGTGCGCAGCTCCAGTCCGTCGCGTGCCGCCACCAGTTGGTCCTGGCCGAGCTGGCGGGGCGAGTTGTCGAACACGGTGACCCGCGCCCCTGCGGCAGCGAGGATCGGACCCTGCTGGCCACCGCCGGAGGCCAGGCACAACACGTCCTTGCCGGTCACGTCCGCCGGCAGCCAGGAGCGGTCGACCGGCTCACGCCCGATGAGAACAACCGACCAGTCGCCCAGGCGGGCGCGTTCGACAGTCTCAGCGCTCACCGGCCTCGACCACTCGTTGCCCTCATGGACATACTTGTCCCAGGCTGCCCGATTATGAGCAACGGGGTCGACAACATCGTCCTGCATGTTCAACTCCCTGCACAGCCAAGCGGACAGCAACGGTTCTGACGGGTCGGCGCCGCTGCGGTAGCCAACACCAATCAGGGTGCGGGCTCAACAAAGTTAGCGGGCGTCGAGGTGTCCACGGGCTCGCCGATTGGCCGCGCAGCGAGTGCGTAAGCGCTGGTTGACGGGGCTGCGGAAGCCGCAGGTGTCGCAGGCGATGATCTTGACGACTCGATTGGTGACTTCGGTGCCGAGGTCGGTGATGCCGCTGTGCAGGAACGCGGGGGTTTCCGGCCACCACGTCTCGACGGTCGTGGCCAGGCGCTGCAGGCACCCCTTCGGGCGGTCAGTCCAGACAGCGGACCCGGACCGCGACGTGCATCGACTGAGCGCCACCAGTGTCCCAATCGATGACCGTCAACTCGGCGCGGTGATGGTCCATGGAAACCGGGTCGTCACCCTTCCCGGCCAGACAGGTCGGATACGTGCCATCCGAGCGAAACGTCCCCGCGACGTCCTGCCAGTTGTCGGTGAGCACCGAGTAGATCATGTCCCCCTCGTTGGGCTTGCGGACGACGCCATCCGTCTCGAACGCGATCAGTCGGGTCTCCGCGTTCGACCACGTGACAGTCCCCGTCAACACCACCGCGGTCGCCGAATGCCGCTCACGCGACAAGCCGATCCGATAACCGCCGAGCCCCGCGATGACTGCGACGATGACTGCGAGCGCCACCGACACCCGTAGACGGCGAATCCTGGCTACAGCCGCACGACGTTCTTCCCCCATGATCGGCACGACAGCAGGGTATGGCAGCGAGGCACGCTCTGCCGCAGCGCCCAACGGGACCAGCCGAGGCGCACACCACTGCCGTGATTCGCCTGGACGGCGATCACATCCGCTCCTCGACAGTTCAGGAGGCCCGCGCGACGCAGGAACCGGCCACCGAGCGTGATAGCCCGGTTGGACGGCACGCACGATCGGCGGCAGATCCGGACGCTGGGGTGCGGGGCTTACGAGCTGAGGTGGTGCTCGGCCTTCGGAGCTGGGGCTAACCGCCCGGGCAGCGGGTATCGCCGCCGCTGTGCTCCTGACATCTCGTCGGCGGCGGAGAGGGAGGCGGGGACGGGGCGAGCTCTCGGTACGCGCCAGCGGCGACCGGAACGGCGACTACGCCGAGACCGAACGCAATCACCAGGTAGACAGCGGCGGTCCGGCGCAGAAGCCCGCCGCGGGCCACGACGGCGATCACCACCGGGCCGGCCACCACCTCCGCGACCAAGAGCAACAGGGCTACGTTCGCCTTACGCGATAGTGCGTCGGCACCACCACCCTGGTTACTGTGCTGGTCCGCCCAGCCCTCGAGGCCGATGCCGAACACCCACCCGAGCAGCACCAGCCCGCCGATGAGCCACGCCACCGTCAGCAGCGCGACCACGGCCGGCGCCCACGGCGCCGCAGATCGACGATCCACGCCCGCACGCTATCCACGACAGACAAGCGAGACGAAGGCGGCAACCGGTCGGCGGCTACTTGTTTCATTGACCTGCGACCGTGGCCCGGCCAGGCTTCGGTCGAGGTGGCGGCACCTCGATGCGGGCCGGCAAGCACTCCTCGCTCTCGCTCATCTGCGTAACGGCGACACCTACACCCGCCTGGCTGCCAGGTTCGAGGTCGGCTTGGCCACTGCCTGGCGGTACGTGCAGGAGGTGATCACCCTGCTCGCGACAGCCGCTGATGACCTGGCCACGGCAATGAAGAAGATCCGTATGCTGGCATACGCGATCATGGACGGCACGCTCATCCCGATCGATCGGATCGCCGACCAGAAGCCCTACTGCTCCGGCAAGCACAAGCGCCACGGCGTGAACGTGCAGGTCATCGCTGACGCGGTGGGTCGGCTCGTCTGGGCCTCCCCAGCACTGCCCGGCTCCGTCCATGACCTGACCGCGGCCCGCACTCACGGCATCATCGATGCCTTGACCAGCGCCGACGTGATGCGCTGCTGCCCACGCCGAGCCACCACGATCGTGCAGGCCATCCTCTTCCTGCACCACGTCGAAGCCAACCGCTACTCGAGGTGAAGTGGCGGAACGTTGAAGGCAACGCGCAGACCCTGGACCTCCTTACTTCCTTAGCGCCGCCCACCGAACTGCCAGTTGTGCACCTCGATGTCGGCGTACCGGTCCGAAGTCAGGATGGCGCGAGCCGTGTCCGGATCAGGCACCTGGACCAGCATCGCGGTACCCAGCCAGGCAGCGCCGTCGTCTGACAGCAGCGGCCCGTACGCGATCAGCTGATCCGAGCCGGGCGGCACGGCCAGATCGGCGGCCTGCCCCGCGCCGAGGGCCAGCACCAGGTAACGGTTACCGCCGGTCGGGCCGCCGGGAAAGTCCCACATGCTGCGTCCCAACGTGTTGCGCCATCGCCGAAGCAGCACGTCGCGATACACGCCGGCCTGGTAGTTGGGCTCGTCGAAGGCGAACGCTCGGGCGGCGGCGGAGCTGGGCAGGTCGACGATGTGCAGGCTGCCCGTGGGCGTCTCGCCGTCGTCGGCGAGGGCCGGCCCGCGGGCGATCATCTCCGTAGCGTACCGGTCCATGTAGGACCAGTGTTCTTCTATCAACTCGTCGCGCAGGGTGACAGAGTCGGGCCGATCACGGTGGAAGCACAGAAACTCCATGCCCCACAGTCTCGACCCATAGCCAACACCAACCGGACGAGGGCACCACCTGGTCACAACACCGGTCGGGATCATCAAATCCCTCGCAGGTTGGAAAAGGCTCACTGATGATCGGGGCTGACGGCAAGACACCGTGCAAGTGAGAGCATCTCAACGATCTGCCGCACCAGCGCTTCACGGAACCCTGTGCCGAGTCCGACAGTTCGCCGCCTTCCTCAGCCCGTAGGTGCTGGTTAGGGTCCCGTTCACGTTTCATCGAAATGATCAACGAGTCCGCAGTCGGCCCGCAGAGCAGAGGACTCCACCCCTATGCCAGAGCAGGACCAGAGCCCATCCCGATTCACCCGCCGACGGATCCTCGGGACCGGGGCCGCAGCCGCCCTCGGTGCCGCGTCGCTGGCGCTGCCGCCGAACGTCCAGAAGGCGCTTGCCACGCCGCCGAAGACCTCCGGTCGTCTCAGCGACATCAAGCACGTCGTGATGTTGATGCAGGAGAACCGCAGCTTCGACCACTACTTCGGCACGATGTCGGGCGTCTGCGGCTTCGACGACCCGAACGCGCTGATCCTGGGGAACGGCCGTTCCGTTTTCCACCAGCCCTGGGATGGTCACCCGGACGGTTACGTACTGCCGTTCCACCTTGACACCAAGAAGCTCGCCGGCCACGCGCTGCCCTCCACCGACCACGGCTGGCAGGGCCAGCACGAGGCGTGGAACGGCGGCAAGATGGACAACTGGATCCCGGCGCATATTCCGCACGACGGCGAGAACGCTCCGTTCACCATGGGCTACCTGACGCGTGAGGACATCCCGTTCCACTACGCACTGGCCGAGTCCTTCACCATCCTGGACCACTACCACTGTTCGGTGATTGGCCCGACCGGCCCGAACCGGCACATGTGGATGTCGGGCACGATCGATGTCGACGGTCTGGCCGGCGGCCCCTCACTGACCACCAGTGGTCCGGCCAACCAGTTCTCCTGGAAGACCTACCCGAAGCGACTCAGCGAAGCCGGCGTGAGCTGGAAGGTCTACCGCCAGCCCGGCGGCCTCACCGGATCGTCCGCGATCAGCAAGTTCACCGACTTCGCCCAGGCCCAGCCCGGCGACGGCTTCTACGAGAACGGCGTGGCGACCCAGCCCCTGGGTCAGTTCGAGTACGACTGCCTGAACGACTCGCTGCCGACGGTCAGCTGGATCCTGCCGCCGTCCGGCTACGACGAGCACCCCTCCACCCCGGGCTCAGCCGCGGCCGGTGCGCAGTTCATCGCGGGCAAGATCGACGCCATCGCGTCGAACCCCGAGGTATGGGCCAAGACCGTCTTCATCCTGTCCTACGACGAGAACGACGGCCTCTTCGACCACGTCGTTCCGCCGACCCCGCCGGCCGGCACCCCGGACGAGTTCGTCTTCAAGACCTCCACCGTCGGTGAGCAGGGCCGGGGATGGCCCAACGGCCTCGGTTTCCGCGTGCCGTGCATCATCGTGTCGCCGTGGACCGCGGGCGGTTACGTCTGCTCCGAGGTCTCCGACCACACCTCGCAGTTGCAGTTCCTGGAGCACATCACCGGGGTTAAGGAGACCAACATCAGCGCATGGCGCCGGGAGACCTGTGGTGACCTGACCGCGGCGTTCCGGTTCAACAAAAAGCGCGCCGAGGCCCCGACGATGCCGGACACCGTGGGCGACTACAACTTCACCCAGTACGCGATCAAGAACCTGCCGATGCCGGAAGGGCCGCCGGCGAAGCAGCAGATGCCCAGGCAGGAGAAGGGCCACCGGCCGCACGTCGGCTGACACCTACCGAGGCTCGTCAAGGGCCCGGCCGGGAAGCACTTCCCGGCCGGGCCTTCACCCTCCACGCGGGCACCCGGTACACCAATCATCCAGACGACCTCGACTTGCCCGGCGCTACCTTCGCGGCGGGAGTGCCGATCGTTGGATGAGCGGATGCCTGGTCCAACCGGAGGGTGCTGACGGGCGTCTCGTCCAATGCGCGTCCAGTTCAGGCGCAAGTGCCGTTGTAGAGAAACGACGAATTCTCCCTCCGGACCCCGCCGGTGTCGTGCGGATGGCCCTCGACCAGGCCGCCGCCGGCCTGCGCGATTAGCTCGATGGCTCCGCGCAGGGCGATCGCCGCCAAGCGGGCCCAGCACCG
This sequence comes from Micromonospora musae, assembly GCF_003626635.1. Lineage (GTDB taxonomy): Bacteria > Actinomycetota > Actinomycetes > Mycobacteriales > Micromonosporaceae > Micromonospora > Micromonospora musae. The sequence continues at coordinate 309,027 of NZ_RAZT01000006.1, forward strand.
CCTGGGTTGAGCTCATCCGAGCGCAGCAAGGCACCGCGTCGGACACATCGGGCGAGCGGCGGTGCCGTCGTGGATGCCACGTATCTTCTACGGCTGTGGAGTTGGCGCTGGTGGTGTTGCCCAACGGGCGTGACATCGCACTGACCGAGGTGCATCTGACATCGACGTACGGTGGGCTGCTCGAGGGCTACCCGATGCGGCGACTGAACGACATGATCATGGGCGGGTTGGCGCAGCGAGCGGCGCGTGTCCTGCCCGGTGCACCCGTCCACGTCGTCGACCCTCCACGGACCCGGGAGTCGGACCTGAATGTTGGTTCGCTTCCGTTCGGGCCGGTTGAGTCGCTTCCCGCAGTGATCGTGATGAGGTGGTTCTCGTCGGGGCCCGTCGATGACGGCAAGGATCCCGTACTCCACCGCTCCCGGCTGGTGATCGTGTGGTTGCAGGACCATGTCGCACTGCCGTCCCCCGAAGGAGCGCCGGCTGGCCTCACCGTTGTCGATTGGGAGCGGTGGGCGGAGGACTTCGAGATCTGAAGCCGCCCTGACATCGATCGCCGAGATGGGTGATTCGACGTCGGCGCGCCCACTTCGCGGCAGACCAGGGCGACGGTTCAGCTGGCGATTCGCCCGATCCGCCCCGTACGGCGCGCGAACGGTGCCACGATGCCGACAGGGGCGTGCCCGCGGTGGCCGCCCCAATCGAGAGGGGTCGACGTGAGCACCGTCCCGCCGGGCACGCCCTGCCGGGCCGCCCTGGCCATCCGGGATCTCGCCGACGCGGGCTGCCCGGAGCCGTTCGGCTGGAACCGGGCGGATCACGCCGGAGCAGAGGAAGCGAAGCCGAAGCCATGACGGATATTCCACCGGGGGCACCCGCCTGGGTCGACCTGGTCACCACCGACCTTGACGGCGCGACGCGCTTCTACGCGCCCCTGTTCGGCTGGGCCGTCGCCGAGGCGGACCCGCAGGCCGGGGCTGACGGTCACCTCGTCTTCCACCAGCAGGGCAAACCGGTGGCCGGTGCCGGGCTGCGGGCCGACCCGCAACAACCGCCTGCCTGGCTGCCCTACCTGGCGACCGATGACGTCGAGGGGGTCTGTCGGCGGGTGACCGCCGCCGGCGGCTTCATCTTGACCGAGCCCGTCGACGTCCCCGGCTCCCGGCGGACGGCGCTGTTCGCCGACCCGGCCGGCGCGTCGTTCGGGGTGTGGCAGTCCCTCGGTATGCCGGGGGCCGAGGTGTTCGACGTGCCCGGCTCGCTGACCTGGCCTGAGCTGACCACGCGGGAGTGGGACGGGGCGAAGGAGTTCTACGGGTCGGTGTTCGGGTGGACGGCGGACGACCAACCGATGGGACCGATCACCTACACGACATGGCAGTTGGACGGCCGTCCGGTCGCCGGGATGATGCCGATGTTCGGCGAGGACTGGGGTGATCTTCCGTCGCACTGGATGGTCTACTTCGCGGTCACCGACACCGACAGGGTCGTCGCCGAGGCGATTCGGATGGGCGCGACGGTCGCCGTCCAGCCGACGGACCTGACGCGGGGACGGTTTGCGGTGCTCACCGATCCGCAGGGGGCGTTCTTCTCGGTCCTGGGGACCACCCCGCCCTGACAGTACGCGGCGCCGGCCGTACCGGCATCACCAGCGGCCCGTGGGCGCCGTCGTCACCGGCACGATGGCCCGGCGGGGGCCATGTGCTGAGCATGATGCACCGCTGAGCTCAGTTCACGGGTGGCGCCCAGGTCGGGCGTCTGATCAGGCAGAACGGGTGGCCTGCCGGGTCGGCGTACACGTGATCGCCGGGCAGCCGCCGCGCGCCGAGCGCGAGCGCTGCCTCGCCCGCCGCGGCCTGGTCGTCGACCATCACGTCGAGGTGCATCTGCTGTGGCACTGCCGGGTCCGGCCAGGTCGACGGTGTCAGGTCGTCCGCGCGCTGAAACGCCAGCCCGGATGCCGTCGTGCTGGCTGACACGACGACGAAGTCCGCGTCCACGTAGGTGATCGGGTCGCCGAGGATCGCGCTCCAGAACCGCGCCTCGGCCATCGGGTCCGGGCAGTCGATGATCAGGTGGTGGAGCCGACCGAACGGCAATGCGAACACCTTCTTCATGGCGAGGTCCCGGCAACTGTGGCTCAGGACGTGATCCGGCGGCTGGGATTCAGAGCCACCGCTGCGCCGCCTCCACGCTGTCGCCGCCGGTGGTGTTGAACGCGATGGCGGCCTGGGGTGCATGGCGGCGGATCAGGTTCACGACCTGTTCGAAGAGCGGAAGCAGTTGCTCGGTCTTGCGGATTCCGCCGCCGACGACCACGACATCCCACGGCTGCATGGTCAACGAGGCGACGAGCGTGGACTCGGCCGATTCGCCGAACACGATCAGCGTCATGGCCGCGTCGATGCCGTGCTCACCGAACCGGGTCAGCTCCGCATCGAGGCCGGCACGGAGTGCGTCTGCGTCGACGCCAGGTATCGCGTGGGGGTCGTAACCAACAACAAGTGCGGAAGGCATGCGGTCAACCTACCCAGCCTGCCCGAAGACGATCCGCAGCACGGCCCCGACTAGGGCGTCAGCACGACCCTGCCGAAGACGTCGCCGGCGTCCATCTTCCGGTGCGCCACCACGGCGTGCGTCAGCGGCAGCACCTCGTGCACCACGGTCTGGAGTTCGCCGCGAGCTGCGGCGGCGAACTGCTCGATCCGCACCGCGTGTCGGGCGGGCTGGGTGACCGTCGTGGCGCTGAAGGTGGCGAAGGACATCGACTTCTGGAAGGCGGCCATCAACCGCGTGCCGAAGTCCGCCGGTGGCTGGCCCCCGACCGCGCCGACGACCACGAGCCGGCCGTTGGGGTTGAGCCTGTCGAAGAACGTGGGCATGCTTTGACCTGCCACGACGTCGATGATCACGTCGTAGCCCGCGGGATCGTCCGGTCCTCCTGCGCCGGAGCGGTCCAGCACGTGGGTCGCGCCGAGGTCGCGTAGCCGACGGCCACGTTCCGGCGAGGATGTGGTGACGGCCACGGCACCGGCAGCACCGCGTGCCGCGAGTTGGACCGTCATGATCCCGATGCTGCCGGCCGCGCCACGCACGAGCACGGCCTCTCCTGGGGAGAAGTGGGCTTGGACGAGACCGAAGTGGGCCACGACCCCGGCGCTGCCGAGCGTCACGGCGTCGACGGCGGCAAGACCCGCCGGGAGGGGTACGACCTCCTCGATCGGCGCGGTCGCCTGCTCGGCGTAGCCGCCGGCGCCGGTGAACGCCCACACCCGCTGCCCGAGCCAGCTGGGGTCGACGCCGTCGCCCACCGCGGTCACCGTTCCGGAGACCTCCCCGCCGGGGATATGCCCCTCGCGGTAGCCGTAGGCGGCGAGGGCGCCGCTTCGGATCATGACGTCGACGCCTGCGACTCCGATCGCCTCGACGGCGATCAGCACCTGACCGGGGGCGGGTGCCGGGCTGGGGATGTCGATGACGGCGAGCCCTTCGGGGGGTCCGAACTCCTTGATCGTGACTGCCTTCATGGTTGTTCCTCTTCGTGAGCTTTATCTAGGGCCGCCGGAGGGCGACGCCTGCGTGCGCCGGAACGTTAACGGACGCCGGCGTCCGTTTAGCTATAGTGAGACGGTGGCCGACGATTTGCCTCACAAGCTGCGCTCAGACGCCCTGGACAACCGCGAGCGGATCCTCGAGGCGGCTCGGGCGGTGTTCGCCGCCGAAGGCATGGACGTGCCGATGCGCGAGATCGCCCGGCGCGCCGGCGTCGGCCCCGCCACCCTCTACCGCCGCTTCCCCACCAAGCAGGCGCTGGCCGCCGAGGCCTTCACCGAGCAGATGCAGGCGTGCCGCACCATCGCCGAGGAGGAACTCGCCGACCCGGACCCGTGGCACGGCTTCTGCCGCGTGATCGAGCGGCTCTTCGAGCTACAGGCACGAAACCGTGGCGTCACCACGGCGTTCACCTCGGCTTTTCCTCACGCCATCGACCTCACCGCGGAACGCGAACGCACGCTCCGCTCGCTCGCCGAGCTCACACGCCGCGCCAAGGAGACCGGCCAGTTGCGGTCCGACTTCGTCCTGGACGATCTCATCCTCGTGTTCATGGCGAACAACGGCCTGCACGCCACATCGACAAGCACCCGGGTTGCCGCCTCCCGCCGCTTCGCGGCGCTCGCAATCCGGGCGTTTCGCTCTTGAGTGGCACTCACCGCGAAGCTCGTAGTCCGGCCGGTTCCGCCCAAGCCCACGAAAGCGTCCGTGGGCCGGCTGTCCCCGACACGGGTTCCCGATCAGGTCTGCCAGTTCGTTCCCTCCGTCGTCTCCGACCACGGCAAGAGGACCGCGGCAAACCCGGATGCTGGGGTGCGGGGCTTACGAGCTGAGGTGGTGCTCGGCCTTCGGAGCTGGGGCTAACCGCCCGGGCAGCGGGTATCGCCGCCGCTGTGCTCCTGACATCTCGTCGGCGGCGGAGAGGCGGGCGGGGACGGGGCGAGCTCTCGGTACGCGCCAGCGGCGACCGGAACGGCGACTACGCCGAGACCGAACGCAATCACCAGGTAGACAGCAGCGGTCCGGCGCAGAAGCCCGCCGCGCGCCACGACGGCGATCACCACCGGGCCGGCCACCACCTCCGCGACCAAGAGCAACAGGGCTACGTTCGCCTTACGCGATAGTGCGTCGGCACCACCACCCTGGTTACTGTGCTGGTCCGCCCAGCCCTCGAGGCCGATGCCGAACACCCACCCGAGCAGCACCAGCCCGCCGATGAGCCACGCCACCGTCAGCAGCGCGACCACGGCCGGCGCCCACGGCGCCGCAGATCGACGATCCACGCCCGCACGCTATCCACGACAGACAAGCGAGACGAAGGCGGCAACCGGTCGACGGCAGGTCCATACGCCCACTCGGGGACGGCGAGGCGTCCCACCGGCGCGGTCACCCCGCATCGGCAGTCTCCCCCGCCGTGTCAGGGCTGGATCTGATCCTCGATGGGGCCGCCGGAGACGCCGAGATATGGCGGCTCGCCCGACTTGGGCACGACGACCGGGCCGTTACCGACGAGAGACGCCAGAAGCTCCATGTCCTGCAAGAACCGACGCGTGTTGCAACCGAAAACCCAAGCGGTCGGGGAACTCCCGACAAGAGCAAATGACGACATCGCTGCCGCACCGCGGACGCACCAGCCGATCCAGCAGATCCTGGACCGCCTCGTAGGCATCCTGCATCAGGATCCCTTGAAATGGCCACGGCCGACTCATGCGCATACTCCCTGCGCGCTGTCTCCGCTGATCCGGGTGTCGCCGCATTTGATCATCGCACCCTGCGCCGGCATCGAGGCATCCGCGCATCGACAGTTCAGGATGCCCGCTTGACGCAGGAACCAACCACCGAGCGTGATAGCCCGGTTGGACGGCACGCACGATCGGCGGCAGATCCGGATATTCGCGCTCGGTTGCCGCGGCCGGGCCATCCTGTTGGCCGCCGGGCCGGATCCCTGATGCTGTCTGGATGCTCGCCAGATCGTTATGCCGGTTCGACGGGCAGCCAGAGTTCACAGGTCGCGGTGCTGAAGTCGTCCGTAGCCTCAAGCACTGCGACGATCTCCGGACCTGGCCGCAGGCGCCACGGGTTGGACGGGAACCACGCGGCTGCGGCCGTGGCCCAGGCATTCTGCAGGGTCTGCGGATGCGGCCCCGTGGTCCGGATGACCACCCATCTGCCGGCTGGAACTTCGATGATGTCGAGGCCGCTGGGGACCGGCGTACCCGGGGACACGGCGACCCCGTGAAGGTAGGTCAGCTCGCTGCCCTCGGCGTAGTCGGGGTCAAGGTCGTCGCTGACCGCGAGCAGGCCGGTCGGCTCAGTGTTGCCGAGAGCCTTCAAGCGCAGGTGCTCCTCCATCGGCAGTGTGGTGATGTGCCGCTGAATGTGCGGGTTGATGCCTCGACGGACCAGCCGGACACGGGCCGCGTGCCCCACGAGCCGGATCTCGGGATGGTCGACGATGCGGATGTCCACGTGTTCGCTCCCTCTGACGGACAGACGGAGTGCCGAGAGATCAAGCCTCCGTCCGACGTCAACCTTCGTCGCAGCACACCGGTGGGCACCCGACAGAAGCGGCGCGGAAAATGTCGGGTGATCGAGACCGGTGCCGCCGCACGATGGGGGCATGAATGACACGACCTTGGTAGCCCGCTTTCTTCGCGACGGCTTCGTAAAGCTGGAGGGCGCCGTCGCGCCGCGCGTGGCAGCGGACTGCGCGCGGCTGCTGTGGCGGGAGACGGGCTGCGACCCGGACGATCCAACGACGTGGACGCAGCCCGTGCACTGGGTGCCCGGCATGGCGCAGGGGCCGTTCGCCGCCGCTCCCAACTCCCCGTTCCTCCATCACGCGTACGACCTGCTCGTCGGCGCGGGACGTTGGGAGCCGCGCTACTCGCTGGGCACGTTCCCGCTGCGCTTCCCGCACGAAGAGGAGCCGGACGACGCGGGCTGGCACATCGAGGGCAGCTATCTGCCGGAGGGCGAGAGCTGGTACTTCACCAATGTGCGCTCCCGGGGCCGGGCACTGCTGATGCTGTTCCTGTTCAGTGAGGTCGGTGAGAAGGACGCCCCGACCCGGATCCGGGTCGGCTCACACCTCGACGTGCCGAAGGTGCTGGAGAAGTACGGGGAGGACGGAGCGAGCGGACTGGCCCTTGCACCCGACCTGGTGGCGGCGTCCGAGCACCGGCCCCTCGCCCTCGCCACCGGATCTCCGGGCGACGTCTTCCTTTGCCACCCATTCCTGGTGCACGCGGCGCAACCGCACCACGGAGCGCTGCCTCGCTTCATGGCCCAACCGCCGCTGATGCCAGCCGAACCATACGAACTGGAGCGGGCCGACGGCGCATACTCACCCGTAGAGATCGCGATCCGTCGGGGTCTCGGACAGGACGCCCTCGGTCCGGACGGGGATGGCACCGACCGCGGCCGGGGCGACTTGCTCCGTCGTTCCTGAGCGCCTAGCTAGCCGAAGGTCATGTCGGAAACCTCGGGGAGTCAGGGTGAGGTCCAAGGCGCGGCGCCGGTGAGGTTGCCGTCGCCAGTGGGATGCCGGAAAAAGGCGTGCGTGGCGGATCCCGGCCGGCACCCAGCACAGCGCCCCGAGACCGGTGAAGTGTGGCAGGCAGGGCATGGGCGGGCTACGTGCGACGGAGGCGGGGTTGGCAGTGGTTCTGCGAGTGAGTGGCCGCAATGCGCGGTTCCAGCAATGGAAAGCTCTCCTCGGCAACCGGACCAAGCGGCAGCAACGCGGCGAGTTCCTCGTGCAGGGCGTGCGCCCGATCACCATGGCCGTTGAACACGGCTGGCAAATCCGGGAGCTGCTCTACGACACCAGCGCTCAGCTGTCCGGCTGGGCACGCGAGGCCCTGGACACAGTCCGGGCCGAGAAGTTCGCCGTCTCGCATGAACTGATGCACGAACTGGGAGGTAAGGCAGACACGGTCCCAGAGCTGCTGGCCGTGGTCGCGCTGCCTGAGGACAACCTGCGCCGTATCCCGGTCGGTCCGACCATGCTCACCGTCGTGTTCGATCGGCCCACCAGCCCCGGCAATATCGGGACCCTCGTTCGGTCGGCGGACGCCTTCGGTGCCAGCGGCGTCATCGTCACCGGCCACGCCGCCGACGTATACGACCCGAAGGCGGTCCGGGCGAGCACCGGCTCGCTGTTCGCCTTGCCCGTGGTCCGGGTGCCCTCCCACCAGGCCGTTCTATCCTGGGTCGCCGACGTCCGCGCCGACGGCATTGGCATCGGCATCGTGGGAACCGATGAGCGCGGCATCCTGGACGCCGCCGAGTACGACTTCAAACAACCCAACCTAACGTTGATCGGCAACGAGACCACCGGCCTCAGCTCCGGCTGGCGCGAGGCATGCGACCAGCTCGTCCGGATCCCCATGTTCGGGTCCGCCAGCTCCCTGAACGCGGCGACCGCCGCGACTGTCGTGCTGTACGAATCGGCACGCCAGCGGGCCGCCGCCGCCCGGCGGTAGCGCACTGATCACAGGCGGCCGCTCGGCGGCTATCCGCCACCATCGCGCTGCCTGACCCGCGGCACCCGTCTGCGGACAGGCGCCGCAGCCGGACACCACACGGGCGCGCGCGGACGTCGTCCTCGCCGTGATCGTGCCGGGCGGATCCGGCGACCACCCGAATGCCGGTCATCGCGCCGTACGCGGAGATCGCCGATAGCAGCCGCTCCGCCAGGACCTCCGGCCGCATCGCAACGACTCCCAACCGACTCCAAGGCATGAAACGCTGCGGACTGCGGACGGCACTCGGCCAGCGCGGATCTCGGCATGTCCGGACACTCCGAGGGCTGCTGGGTGGTCACGCTCCACAGCGCGCGGATCGCGGCAGATGAGTGCGCGGCCAGGTACTACTGCATGTGCGCCGTGACCCTCTGGGTATCGCCCGTGGCCCGAGGCGGCTGCGATCTGGAGCGCCGGTCTGACGCTCCCTCATCGGCTCTTGAGGGGTGGGGCTGGGTTGATAGGGTCAGCGGCTGTGGGCAGCGCTGATGACCTCCAACTCGCGTTCGACACCGCGGACCTGGCGGCGGAGCTCGCGCTCGCTCAGTTTGAGTCTGGCGTTTCGGCAACGCTGAAGGCCGACGGCACACCGGTCACCGAAGCCGATCGGGCAGTCGAGCGCTTGCTGCGGGAGACGTTGTCGGAGGCACGCCCCGAAGATGCGTTCCTCGGTGAGGAACTTGGTCAGCTCGGTGAGTCCGATCGGGTCTGGATCCTCGACCCGATCGATGGCACCGGGTTCTTCAGTCGGGGTGATCCGAACTGGCGAATCCACATTGCTCTGGAGATTCGAGGGATCACGCAGGTCGCACTCGTCACCTCTCCTGCGCTGCGGCGCTGTTGGTGGGCGACCCGAGGTGGCGGTGCCTTCGAGTCATCCTGGCCGCGCGAGGAGAGCAAGACGCGCCGCCTCAAGGTCAGTTCGACGTCAACGCTCGCTGACGCCGTGCTCGATGCTCTGGACGACGAGTCCAGAGATCGTCTCCCACCGAGCGCGGCTCGCGCAACGGCGAGCCCCCTACCGCTGATCGAGCTCGTTCGTGGTGAGATCGATGCCTTCTTGGCCGAGCGTTACCACAAGTGGGATCACGCGCCGTGGGTTCTCCTAGTCGAGGAGGCTGGCGGCCGCTTCACCGATCGAACCGGTGGACGTGCGAACGATCAGGGCGGCGGCCTGTACTCGAACGCCATCCTGCACAGTCAGCTGCTGGCTTCGCTGCGCTACCCGGCGCGTCCCTGACCGCCGGACCAAAACTCGAACACGCTCACAACCTCGTCGCCATGCTCGTAGGTCGCCCCGTAGAGGCGGTCGGCGAATCGCTCTGGCGGCACGAGAGCGATCTTCGCAGCACCGCTTAGCCGCAACGCCCGCAATTCGGCATGAGCGCGCGATCAGCGGCTAGAAGCGGAAACCGGGCGGCGCGCCGCGCGGCGGGAGACACCCGCCCCATGACTACTTCCTTGAATCTGCACTCTCAGGCACTACTCCACCGACCCAGCCTCACGGAGGACGCACCGCGGGTGCCCGGCGGTGTGCCTATACACCGTGTGGCAGCTTGACGACCGCGATGACGACTGGGCGGAGATTGAGCCCAGGGGCGGGTTTGCGTCGCGGCTCGCGAGGCAACTCGTCATCGTGTACAGCCGCCACGGCGAGACAATCCTCGACCTGGACGGCGACAACCACCTACACGCGGCGGCCGTAGCGACCGGTCGCTCCTACCTGACCGGCATCGAGGCCACCGGTGTGGTCGGGCTCGACCACAGCGACCAGCCGGTCGGCTTGGTAACCCTGCGGTGGCCACGCACCGCAGATCTGTCCCCCGCTGGATCCGGCGGCGGACGGCTGTTCAGCGCCGGCGGCTGCCGGTGAGCGACGACGCGTGCGTGATCGCCACGATCCGGTCCGGCAGCCCCACCGGGTCCGACCAAGCCGGCGGCGATCATGCGCGCAGTCTGTGCGCCGTCGCTGAAGCCGCCGGGCTCACTCCTGTGCTGCGAATCGTCGCCATCGGTTCTCCCGGCGACGGCGACCGGTTCCGGTACTACGCCACCGAGGCCGAGGCCGAGGCCACCTACGCGGCCACCCAGGCCACCACGGCCCCCGTCCCCCAGGTACTGCGCGTCGACCTCCTGGTCTTCGAGCGACGCGAAAATCGGCGTGACCAGTAACCGTCGCGGCACTGCGTCATCCGGCAGCAGATAACCACCGGCCAGCAACGGGACGCTAGAGTCCAGACATGGGCACCCGGATGCAGTGCCGGTGGCTGCCGGATGATCGCCTTTATCAGCAAGGCTGGCCGCCGAACGCCCGCCCTGGCCTGCCCATAACCACAGCAGGACCGCCGCGGCAAGCCGCAGACCCGGCATGGCTCGGGCGGGGCGCGCGCTTGTGAGCGGAGCCACGGCCCGTAAACTGGACCGGATGGTCCTGTCGTGGCATGGTCGACGGAGCGACCCGGGTTCATCGGGCCAACCACGTATCGCAACTCGATGACGGGGCATGCATCAGCCATCAGTCGCGGAACGGACTGGGGTTGGGCGGGCGTCGAGCGCACCGGGATTGGCGCATATCCGGCAAAACGGCGCGACAGCTCCGACACCAACCAGATGAAACGACCGTGCGGGCCGGAACCGCGTGCACGGCACGGGCCGACAACCGAGCTTCGGCGAAAGCCGAACTCTACGGGAGAAGGAGCAGGAAATGAGCGACGCCAAGCAGTCCGCCGAAGATCTGGCGATCCTCGAACAGCTCAACCTCGACTACATCCACTCGGACGAGACCAGCGACGCCAAGCGCTTCAGTGAGTTCCTCGCCGAGGATTTCATCACGCAGACACCGGGTGTCACCCGCAACCGCGACGAGTACCTCGAGTACATCGCCAAGCCCCGACCCCTCAAGGACATCGTTCTACACGACGTCAAGATCCGCATCCTCGGTGACGTCGCGCTGATCCACGGCCGCGTCACATACACCATGATCGCCGATGGAGTGGAGCAGGAAGCGCTGTACACGGACGTGTACCAGAAGCGCGAGGGCAACTGGCTCTGCGTCGCCGCCTGCGCGATCGCTCCGGGCGCCTGACCCGGCACCATGTCTGATCTTGCTGCCCAAGCACGGTACGAACAGTTCGTCGAGCTCCATCGTGGCCCCGGCACGTTCATCATGCCCAACGCATGGGACGTGCCGTCGGCCCTGCTCTTCAAAGAAGCCGGATTCAAGTCCATCGCGACCTCTTCGGCGGCTTTCGCCGCGACGCTGGGCCTGCTCGACGGTATCCACGCCATCAGTCGCGGCACGCACCTTGACCATGCCGCCCTACTCACGTCCGTGAGTGGCCTGCCGATCAACGGCGACTTCGAGGACGGCTACGGCAAAACTCCCGAAGATGTCGCGGACACTGTCGAAGCTGCCATTACCCGCGGTCTCGCCGGTATCGGAGTTGAGGACACCACCGGTGAGCCCGGCAACCCGATTCGTCACTTCGATGACGCGGTTCGCCGCATCGAGGCCGCCGCCGCCGTAGCGCGTGGACGGATCGTCCTGACAGGCCGTACGGACAACTTCCTGTGGGGGATCTCCGACCTCGATGACACCGTCCGCCGGCTCACGGCCTTCGCGGAAGCAGGAGCCGACGTCCTGTACGCGCCGAACCTGCCGGACGTGGCCTCGATCAGCGCGGTCATCAAGGCTGTCGCGCCGAAGCCGGTCAACGTCCTCGTCAGCCCCAACGACACGGCTACCGTCGCGGAACTCCAGACGATCGGTATCCGCCGAATCAGCCTCGGGGTCGACCCCTACACGCACGCTCTCGGAGCCACCAGGGCGGCTGCGGCGAAGCTCGCGGAGGGAGACCTGACGGCACTCGCCTCGGAGCTCAACTTCGGCCACATCATCGACCTCATCAAGACCTGACACGGCCACGCAACCGGGCAGCCGCGTACTGGTCTCCTGCGGCTGGGCCGGAACGTGCGGTGTCTCGAAAGCCCGCGTGACTCGCGCGGAGTTTTCTCGTGCTTACCGAGCGGAGCCGTGCCAGGAGCATGCGATGACTGAGGAAAACCTATGACCCACACCGAACAGGCGGCGCCGACCCGCCACGCATCGGACGTGCGCGTGGTCACGGCATCGTCGTGCGCTGCGGCAGTCCCGACCGAGCCTGCAGAGGTCCGCGCTGCCACGGAGCCCGGCAGCAGGCGGGGCTGGGCGTCCGTCGGCGCGGTCGCGCTCGGCGCGTTCGTCATCGTCATGACGGAGACGCTTCCGGTGGGGCTGCTGCCGCAGATCGCCGACGGACTGGGTGTCTCGCTCGGCCTCGCAGGGCTGATGGTGCTCGTGCCGGGTTTCAGCGCCGCGGTGTCAGCGCCGCTGTTCTTCCTCGGTTCCGGCCGCTTCAACCGGCGCTCGGTCATCCTTGCCCTGGGTTTGACGGTGCTGGTGTCGAACGCGGTCGTCGCGGTGGCCCCGAACTTCGTCCTGGTACTGATCGCCCGCATGCTTTTCGGCGCCACCCTCGGAGCCTTCTGGACCGTGGTCTCACCGGTCGGCCCCAAGCTGGTAGGCCGGGCCGGCGGCACTCGCGCCATCACCATCATCGCGGCGGGCATCTCGGGTGGGACGGTGGTGGGTCTGCCTGCGGGACAGTTCCTTGGCGATCTCGTCGGCTGGCGTCTCGCTTTCGCCATCGCGGCGGCGGCGACACTTCTTGTCGTGGTGGCGCAGGCAGTGGTGCTGCCGGGCATTCCCGCGGACGGGCGTACGCACCTGCGGGATCTCGTGGGAGTCGTGACGCGGCCGGCGGCCCGGTTCGGGATGGCAGCGGGCGCGGTGGTGTTCATCGGACAGTTCACCGCCTGGACGTACATCACCCCGTTCCTGATGGACCACACACAGCTGTCCAGCGGCGTGATCTCACTGCTCTACGTCATCTACGGCCTCGGTGGCATCGTCGGCTCGATCGTCGCCGGATCGCTGTTCAAGCGCGGAGTGATCGGCAGCTTCGCCGGAGCGGCGACGGTGGTGGCGGCACTACTCATCGGGCTGGTGTACGTGGGCTCCCTGCCCTGGCTGGCCGGCCTGTTGCTCGTGCTGTGGGGCCTGTTCTGGGGAATCGTGAACCCGGGAACGTTGGTCTGGATACTCGACGCGGCCCCGGAGACCCCGGAGGCCGCATCGGCCGTCAATGTGACGAACCTTCAGGTAGCCCTGGCGGCCGGGTCCGGCCTCGGCGCGATCCTCGTCTCGTCGACGACCTTGCAGACGGTGTTCCTCACGGCAGGCTTCACCGTCCTTGCCGCAGCCGTTCTGGCCGCAGTCGCGGCGCGGTTCGTGACCCTCGCCCGCAGGGACTGAGGAGACCGGAACGAGGCAAGAGGTGGTCGCGCACGTGAACGTGCGCACCCAGAGACCTCCAGAAGCGCCGGCATGGTTCAGAACAAGGAGAAGGACGGCTCGATGCAACACGTGACCCTTGCGACCAAGCTGGGCCGCCGGGACAGAACTCCCCACCTTGCCTTCCTATCCGCGGTGGTCGCACTGGTGGCCGTGTTCGCCGCAGTGGGCTCGACGATCCCTCTCTTCAACATCTACCGGGCCGAGGACGGGTTCACCAACGCCGGTATCTCCCTTACCGTCGTCGCCTACTCCGCCGCTACCCTCAGCACCCTGCTCGTGCTGGGACGGCTCTCCAACCATGTGGGCCGACGACCTGCGGCGATCGCCAGCCTCGGCCTGCTCGTACTGGGTTGTCTGCTGCTGTTGAACGTCCACCACATCGGCATCCTCATCGCCGGTCGGCTCCTGATGGGCCTCGGCGCCGGGCTGGCCAGCAGCAGCCTCACCGCCTACATCGTCGACACCGCACCCAGCAGGCCGACGTGGCTGGCCTCCGTCGCTTCCAGCCAGACGGTCATGCTCGGTCTCGCCGTGGGCGCGATCGCCTCCGGTGCCCTGGTCCAGTTCGGCCCCTGGCCACGTGACCTCATCTACCTGGTTGTCATCGGCCTGCTCCTCCTGTCTGCCGTGCTCGTCTTCATCAGCCCGGAGACGGTGGCGCCCTCGCCGGGCGGTTGGCGTTCACTACGCCCCAGCGTTCGGGTGCCGGCCCGCGTCCGGCATCTGCTCCCCGTCGCGGCCGCGGTGCTCCTGGCCACCTGGGCAACCGGGGCCTTCTACCAGGCCTTCGTGCCCGCACTGGTCGAGGATCAACTGCACACCAACAGCCCGCTCATCCTTGGACTGGTATTCGCCGCGTACATGGGCCCCAGCGCTCTGGGCGCCCCCCTCGGCGGCCGGTTCTCCCCGGCGGCGGCTCAACGCATCGGCATGAGCGCCTTCCTGGCCGGATGGATCGGCATCATCACCGCGGTCACCACCAGCGCGCTGCCGTTGTTCATCGCCGCGACCATCGTCGCGGGAACCGCTCAGGGCATCGCCATCAGCTCCGCCACCCGCGGCCTGCTGCACGGCAGCACCCTGCACGACCGGGCACCGATCTTCGCCGTCGTATATCTCCTCAGCTACAGCGGCGCGACCATCCCCAGCCTGATCGCCGCCCAACTCTCCGGCGTCTTCTCGGTGCCGCACATCGCGTTCGGATACGCGGCACTCGCCGTCCTCGCCACCGCGTTCACTCTCATCGCTGCGCGCAACCCGCGGACCGACACGACCAGCCAGCCCAATGAGTGATCTCGACGAAGCCTCACCGTCATCCAGACGTCACTCGACGCCGAGCAGGGAGTGCGGGCCCGCACTCGTCCAAGCCCGTCGTCGCGCGGGATCGCACGCTCGACTTCTTCCTCGCTCCAGACGGGCTCGACGATTGGCGGGATCTCGGGCGAGTCTCACAGCCCTTCGGTGGCTTGGTCTGGGATGGAGTCAACCAGCAGGCACATCCTCGATAATCTGTTAGCGCCATACCGATCCACGGTGCCAACAGCGTGACATCACCCGCAATCTGGGCCAACATTTATCTGCCTTCAAGAGCCCCACGAGTGGGGCAAATCCTTGATGCCCCGGCACGAATGGTTCAACGATTTTTACGTGCCCTTCATCACTGAACAAATGCAGGCCTTGAACGTGGTTGCAACCGCAACCGTTGTGTTAGCGTCGGCGGCGGCTGACGGGCCATTTTGGACACACCTCGGCCAAATCTTCCGTCAGACCCATTCGACAGAAACACAGGAGCTTGTTCATGAGCATCGACCTGAGCGACCTGAACTCCGACCCCCGGTACACCCGGCAGGGCGGAATACACGTACCGGCGAACACCGGCGAAACCAAGTGGTTCTCCGGCGACGTGTACACCGTCCGGTTGGGGGCGGCCGCCACCAACGGAGCCATCGGCATCGTGGAGGCCAGCGTTCCGCCCGGCAGCGGTCCGGTCGCGCACACGCACGCCGATCAGGACGAGACCTTCTATCTCCTCTCCGGGGAGCTGGAGTTCCTGGACGGCGATCGAATTTTCACCGCCAGCGCGGGCGACATCGTGTTCATTCCGCGAACCATCCGCCACCGCTTCAAGAACGTCGGCCTGCACACCGCGAAGATGCTTTTCCTGTACACCCCCGGCGGCGCGGAGAACCTTTTCCTTGAGGGCGGCGACGAGCCCGAGCCGGGTGTGGCTGTTCAGGCCTGGGGGCCGGAGCGATTCGACGAGCGAATCCTGGGGCTGTTCCGTAAGCACGGCGTGGAGGCGCTTCCCGAGGACTGGTGAACCGTCCCGTCGAACAGCTGAAGGCCTCCGGTTGTGGAGTGGAGCTGCCCAGGAACCGCAGGCACGCACACCCCAACCCGTGGTCCGCAAGCTCTGGCCGTCGTCGACGCTGATCGGTCCGGCGGTCGCGCGTAGATGGGCGCAACCAGCCTGATGCCGACCCCTGGGTTCCCTGGCTGTGGTGGCGGTAACTCTCGTGAACCTCTCGCCCAACGAGGCCGTTTCCCGAGCGGTGTGCCTTACACCGCACGTTGCATCTCGGTATGTGGCTTCAGATTCCGATCGGAGAACAGATATGACTGTGGATGAACTGCGTGGCACCGTGATCGGACCGGTGCTGCTACCCGGCGACGACGGCTTCGCCGAGGAGGTCGCCTCGTTCAACTTGATAAATGTGATGGAGCCGGCTCTCGCGGTCGGTGTAACCAGTGCCGCCGATGTGCAGGCCGTCGTCCGCTACGCGGCCCGGAACCAGCTGGCGGTGGCGGTACGGGCCACCGGGCATCAGGTCGTCAAGGACGCGCGGGGCGCGATTTTGATCAACACGTCGCGGATGCAGGGTGTGCTTGTCGACGCCGACAGCCGAAGCGCCCGGGTGGAGGCCGGTGTCGACTGGGCCACGACGATGGCCGAGACAGCCAAGTTCGGGCTTGCGCCGCTGAGCGGGTCCGCAGCAACGGTCAGCGTGATCGGTTATACCCTCGGCGGCGGGCAGGGCCCCGTGCTGGGCCGCTCGCACGGGTACGCCGCGGACCACGTCCGACGCCTGGAGGTGGTGACTGCGGACGGTGAGTTGCGGCAGGTCACCGCAGAGAGCGAGCCGGACCTGTTCTGGGCGCTGCTCGGTGGCAAGGGCAACTTCGGGGTGGTGACCGCGATCGAGTTCGCCCTGTTCCCGGTGACCGAGTTCTACGGCGGCGGACTGCACTTCGCCGGTGAGCGGATGGAAGACGTGCTGCGGGTCTGGCGCACCTGGGCGCCCGAGCTCCCGGAGCAGGCGACCACCTCGGTCGCCGTGCAGCGGCTCCCGCCCCTGCCCGAACTGCCCGAGCCGCTGCGCGGCGCGTTCGTGCTGCACGTCCGGTTCGCGTACCTCGGTACGGCTGAGGAGGGTGAGCGGCTGCTCGCGCCGATCCGCGCGGTTACCAGGCCGCTGGTCGACGGCGTACGGATGCTGCCCTACGCGGACAGCCCACTGATCCACCTGGACCCGCCGACGCCCCTGCCGTACTACGACCGCACGACCACGCTGCGCGAGTTCACCCCCGAGGCGCTCGACGCCCTCCTCGAGTTCGCCGGACCGGCCTCGAACAATCCGCTGGCCAGCATCGAGATCCGGGCCCTCGGCGGCGCCTTCGACCGCGAGCCCACCGTGCCGAACGCGGTGCCCACCCGTGGCGTCCCGTACGTGGTGTTCGCCATCGGGGTGGGCGGGCCCGACCAGGCCGACCTGCTGCGGGGCTGGCTCGAACGCCTCGTCCACACCTTCGAGCCGTGGTCGGTCGACGGCCGCCGGATGGTGAACTTCCTCTCCAAGGACGAGGCCGCTACGCCGGAGCAGGTACGCCTCGCCTACGGCGCGGAGCGCTACGACCGGCTGGCCCGGATCAAGCGCCGCTTCGACCCGGGCAACATGTTCCTGGCCAACCACAACATCCGACCCGCGTAGCACCCGGACGTGGACGCGAGTCTCGACGGGCTACGGAAGCGTGGCCCGTCGAGGCTCAGCGTTGACCCCGGACCGGTGACAGCAGCCGCAGTGCTCGAGCATGCCCCGCGTTCGTCCGCATACCTGCCGATCGTGACGTCCTCGATCGCCGCGCGGTGTCCGCGTACCGGCCAGCTCGGAGTGGCGGCCCTGTCCCAACGAAGGACGTTGCGCCTGCCGCGTTCCGTGGTCATCGACCCTCCCGCGCAGGTGCCGACAGCTACCGCCGCCCGCGTTGGGCGAGGTAGAGATCCCTGACGGTTGGTGCCGACCCGTGGTCGGCGAGCAGTGATTCCAGGTCACCGGAGAAGTCGCGCGGCAGGCCGCTGCCGGTGCCCTCGACGCCCTGCACGCCGACGGTCGCGCTGCGCGGCGCCACGTCGGCGATCGTGATCGCGTACGGCCGGCCGTTGGTGATGCGCACGTTCCAGTGCGCCATTCGCGCGCCGAACAGCGGTCCGGACGCGGCGGACCCACCCACCCGGCCGTTGTTCTCCACCGTGATGTCGGTGCGGACGTTCTCGAACGGCAGCGCGCGGTGGGTGTCGAAGGTGCCCTCCGCCATGCGCCCGCGCCGGTAGACGTTGCCGGCTGAGAGTCCCTCGACGTTGAGGCCGTGGTGGATCGCGTCGGAGGGAACGGGGACGGTGAACCGTTCGATCTCGAAGTCCTCCACCAGGTTGTCGTTCGACTGCATCCGGCAGGCGAAGCTGTGGTGGGCGGCCCGCCCGCCGATGGTCACCCCGGTAATGGTGATCGCCTTGGCGGTGGTCAGCCCGAACCCGAGATCGCAGTTCTCCACGCGGACGTCGCGCGCCCAGCAGTCGTGGACCGCCTGGAAGCACACCCCGTTCGAGCCCGGGTGCCGGTTGTGTGCGGTCTGCGGGACGAGTTCGTTGCGGATTGTGAGGTGCTCGACGCCGGCGTCGTGGACGGTGGGGCCGATCGCGCGTAGCCGGGCCGGCCAGCCGTTCCGGAGGTCGTACTTGAGGGGCTGCGCCAGCCGGACCATCCGGTCGCCGAGCACCGCCGCCACCCGCACCGGCCACTGCAGGGTCGCGTACTGCACGTACTGCCCGCCGGAGCCGGTGACCAGTTGAGGTGCGCCGCGCGGCCAGTCATAGTCCCGGGTGCCCGGCACATCGCCGGCGAGGTGGCGCAGCAGGCTCGCGTCCGCCGGGTTCTGGCACTCGAGCACGACCATGTCGCCGGGGCTCAGCCGGCCGGTGCCGGAGACCACCAGCGTCCGCTGGCCGCGGGAGGCGCTAGCGACCTCAGCGAGTACGTCACCGAGCAGCCACCCTTCGGTGCCTGCGTAGTCCTCGGCTTCGGAGCGGGCCCGCCGCTCGGGCGCGACGAACCAGATCTGCCCGCCGGTCCAGGACCAACGGCTGTTGCCGTTGGACTGGCGGTTCGGCCGGTATCCGTCGTCGAGGGTGCGGGTGCAGTGAAGCACGGTGGCGTCCCGGCCGGCGCCGCGCAGCACGACCCCCGACCAGTGCATCCAGACCGGCCCGGAGAGTGTCCAGGTCCCGGGCGGCACCAGCACCACTCCCCCGCCGTGTTCGCCGGCGTGGCGTACGGCGGCGTTGAACGCGGCGGTGCAGTCAGTTCCGTCCGGCCGGGCGCCGAAGTCGGTGACCTTCGTGGTGATTCGCGGCCGGGGCGGCTTCTGGCCGAGCCGGTAGCCGGCGGTCGACACGTCTGGCAGCAGCGGATGGCTGCCCGGCGCCTCCCGCCACTGCCGCAGGATCTCCGCGGCGGCGTCGGGTGGCGGGGCGAGGCCATCGGGCACTGCCGCCCGCGCGGGGGCGGCGACGCCGGCGAGCGTCGTGGCGGCGGTGGCGGCGGCCCCCAGACCGAACAGCCCGCGTCGGGTGATGGCGGGATCCGTCATCGGCGCCATGGCCTCTCCTCCGAACCTCGTCGGGGACCGCACGGACCTGAAATCGTTTGCGGTCCGACGTTCACGACACCAAACAGTTCGCCAAGGGTCAATGCGTCACAGGATTGAAACTTGTTTCAGAATCGATCTTCGTGCCCGACGGCCGCCGCCGGACGGGTGCATGAAGCGGCCGGTGCGCGGTGAATCGGCCCGACCGTTTGTTGCCATCCGGTGCCGGACACGATTTCGAGAAGCTGCGGTGCCCCGCGGCGCAGGCACCTGACCGGGCCGCGACAGTATCCTTGCCGCCGTCGAGGCGTGAGGCCGCCGATGCTTCGGCACACCGGCCGCGTGCCCGCGGCCTCGGTCACGGCACAGTCGTCTACACCAGCGGTACCGGGCACCTATGCACTCAACCGACGAAGCGACAGCGGACTTTGGTCACTAGACAGCGGAGGGCAGGAGACCGGCGAGACAGTAGCGCAGACCGCCGTCGGGGAGACGCAGGCGGAGACCCGAGATCAGGGTCGAGGTAACGGGATCGTGGGGATTGTCAGCGGGTGTCGCCGGGTGCCCTTTATCGCTATCTG
Source organism: Micromonospora musae (assembly GCF_003626635.1). Classification (GTDB taxonomy): domain Bacteria; phylum Actinomycetota; class Actinomycetes; order Mycobacteriales; family Micromonosporaceae; genus Micromonospora; species Micromonospora musae. The sequence continues at coordinate 329,003 of NZ_RAZT01000006.1, forward strand.
CGCCGGAGCGGGATCGAGGCCACTATCCCGAGCAACGCCGACCAGGACACTCCCCGCAGTAAGCGGGGGTCGAAGGGCTGACGGCCACCTGCCTTCGACTGCGGCGTCGCCACGTACTTCGACATGCTTGCCGTGCGCCACGAGGCCGTCGCACACATCGCCGCGATCGATGAATTGCCTCGACCCGCTTCGGATACCCGCTTACTCGCCCTTGGCCCAGATGGGGCCCTGGTCGGTCCAGGTGACACCCTTGTTGCGGCGGAGGCAGAACGGGTGGCCGATGGGGTCGGTGTAGACGCGCCAGCCGTAGCCGTCGGGGCCGATGGAGTCCTGCTGCAGGGTCGCGCCGAGGGCCAGGACGCGGCTCTGTTCGACCTCGATGTCGTCGACTTCGAAGTCGAGATGGAACTGCTTGGGGTGCTCGCTGTCGGGCCACTGCGGGGCGCGGTAGTCCTCCACCCGGATGAAGGCCAGCTCGATCTCGCCAAACCGGATACCGGCCCAGTCGCCGTGGCTGCCCTCCTTGACCGGGCGACCCGTCACCTCCGAATAGAAGGCTGCCAGCGCCATCGTGTCCGGGCAGTCGATGATGAAATCGGTGAGTCGCAGCATCCGGCGATCTTGCCACAAGATCAAATTGGTGGGTAATCATCTGGCACCTGCGGTCGGCTGCCACATGATGCGTTCGTAGCAGACGAGCGCGGCGAGGACAGCGGTGATCACGCCGAAGGCGCCGAGGGCGGGCAGGCTCCGACCGACGGGAAGCAGTGCGAGCATGATGGCGGCCGCGACGATTTGGGCGCGCGAGGTGTGTCCGACGGTGAATTGGAGGAACAGGCCCCGGCCGATTAGGTAGACCACCGGGCCGCCGAACAGGGCCGCTGTGGAGGTCCAATCCAGTGGCGCGCCGGCAGGATGCTGCGACGGGTGGTGGGCCAGGTGCTCGAGGACGAGTTCGATGCCCAGGGCCAGGTAGATGATCCCGGCGATGAGCGGAAAGTGGGCCAGGCTGTAGGCGTTGATGGCAGGCCGGACACGGTCCCGGTCGGGGAGACGCGCCAGGGCCTGTCCGGCCGGCGCGGCGGCGTTCTCGAAATACAGCCACCACAGGGTTGTGGCATTGGCCACGGCGAGCAGTGCGGCGATCAGGACCGGCCAGCGGGTGACCGCCGATCCGGCGCCGGCGCCCACCGCGATCAGCGACTCGCCCAGGGCGATAATCAGTAACAGGCCATGCCGGTCGCACAGGTGGCTAGCACTGCGCACCCGAAATCGGTCTTTGCTGAACAACGAGACGCACGCGGTACCGAGGCAGTCGATGAGGAACGCTGCGGCCCACAACAGCGTTTGTGTGGTGCCGCCGAGCACCGCCCCGAGCAGCAGCGGAATCCAGCCCCCCACGATCGGGATGGCATAGCGGAAGCCGGGCGCCGGGATCGGCCGGTTCACGACGGCCGCATGCCAGTTGAGTAGGTAGAACGCGGTCCGGATCACGATGTACGCCACCGCGACCGTCAGCGCTTCGGACACCGTCCAGGTCTCGTGCCCCCACGCGTACGGGATGACCAAGCCGGCCACGAACATTGCGGCCATCACCACGACCAGCCCGGCCCGGACCAGGCCCACGTCGGCGCGGACCTGATTGGCGAGCCAGGCGAAGGTAGTGAAGGGCCACCACAGCAACATCAGGAACACCAGGCCCTGCGCCAAACCGAGCGGCGTCGGCGACCCTGCCATGAACGTGGCCACGCGGATGAAGGCGAACGCGAACACCAGGTCGAAGAAGATCTCAAACGGGGTGGTGCGTTGGGCCTCACCAATCGGCACCGGTCGCCGAATCCCCAAGATATGCGCCATAGGCGATCTTCCTACTCATTTGGCCAATACAGACCCGGACGCCTAATACGGCGCCAGCCCACCAGCGGTCCACAGCCGAGACGTCCCAACGGTTCGGGCGACCTCCGTCGTCGACGCACCGCCCGGACCTCCAGCACCACGCGGTTCCCCTGCTCCGTCGCGGCAAACTCCACCAGCGCACGGCGCACCGTCACGCAGGTTCTGCAGTTATCTTCGGAGACTCGCTGACGCTGCCGCGTCGCAGGAATGACTCAAGTGAGACGCGACGAGGTAAGGATAAGCGGGGCCGGCTGCCCGTGAACGCCGCCGGTGTGCCAGCCACGCGCCAATAGCCGGCACCCCGGACGGGCACGAGCGGGCGTGAACCGTCACCCCAGTGCCCTGCCGCCGGCAGGCGTTTCGGGCATCTCGGGGCGGTGATCTTCGTCCTTCCAACTGACGGTGCCGCCGGTCGGCGGTCAGGGCAGAAGCGCCCGAAGTCGGCCTATCCCGTCCAGCACGTCGGCGCGATGCTTGCCATCCTTGATCCACGCGGGCAGGCGCTCGACGAGGGTTTGGCCTCCCATCTCTCGGCCGCGCTCCCGCAATCGAGCGGACACGTACGCCTCCAGCAGGTTCAGATGCTCGGCGTTGTACGCCCAGAGCACCCGCCCGCGGCAGTCAACCGAAAGCCAGAGCGGCAGTCGGAAGTAGGGGTCATTCGGGCCTGAGAAGTCAGGAAGTGTTCGGGCGTTGTCGCCTGCGCGGCGAGGAGCATCCCAGACGTCAGTGAACGCGCACCCGAGGCAACTGAGTCGACGGCGCAGCCGGACATGATGCCCGGAGCCGTCGGCTGACTCAGGATCAGGATGGACCGAAGCCCGCCCGGCGCACCGTGGACACCGGACGAGGATTGCTCCAGCGGCCAAGCCACCCAGCCAATGCTTCGGGTCGCGGAAGCGTCCCGTGATCCCTGTCTCGGCTGCTGTCATGGACCAAACGGTACGGGCTGGCGGCCTCCGGCCGGCATCGACCGGGCAGGCCGGCCACGCTTGAGGACGACCAAGCCCTTGAGAACCTCAGGGCTCCGCCCCGAACCACGGCCCTCCTCAGAGATCCGCCCAATGAGCCCGGCAAGTTCAGTCCTTGTCTTCAGGAGGATGCGAGCACAGGCGCCTCACCGCTGGCCAGGGGCTTCTTGCTCACGCTGTGCTTAGGGAGACGGTTGGCGGACATCCAGGCGGTCGCGAAGTCGACTAGAACTGGTTGGGACATCAGTTGTGCCGTTGCGCCGCCAACTTGACCGATTACTGCGGCACCGGCGGCCTCGAAATCGGCGCCCAGTCGATCGAAGTCGCTCTCATCGGCAACGATGTCAACCCACGTGGTCCATTGGCTTGTTCCGTCCGGTTGTCGCACTGACGAGCCGGTGACTGCGCGCGGCGGCGACTTCTGTCGCCACTCCGCTAGGTGTAGTGAGGTGTTGGAGTTGTAACCGCATCCGAGCAGTAGCACCTTGCCGTTAAGCCGGTACACCGCGCCGAGCGGTGAAGTCTCACCCAACGCATCGTCGAGTTGGTGCCCGCCCACGATGCCCGCGGCGTTCATGCCGAGTGCGGCAAAGGAGACCTGCGGATGATCGCTGCGCAGTGCACCCGGCCACATGCGGACCGCCTCGGCGATGACACCCATCCACCGGCTCGGCGTACACGACGGTTCAAAGCCGGGAGCCTGCTCTCGGATCGCGGGCCACCACGCCTCGGGGACAGGCGGATGCTGCCACCCGGCCGGGTCCGTGTTCTCGGGCGTGTGGGTTGGCACGACGAGCGTGCCCTCTGGGCCGAGCACATCCAGCAACGCTTGCACAACCGCCTGGGTGCCTCCGACAACGAACCCGAGGCTCCGGTTCGACGAGTGCAGCAGCAGGACGTCGCCCGAAGCGACGCCGAGCGCACGCAGGTCAGACGCAAGAGACTGAGCGGTATGGGGTGACGGCTGGTCCATTCGACGCAGTGTAGGCGGATGCCGGAACATCCACAGGTGACGAGCGACAGTGGTCGGCGAGCCGAGCAGAGGCTCGCTTACATGCCGTTGGGCATGTGATCGCTCGCCGACATGCGGGACGCGAAGTGGCGATCTGCCTCGTGCCGGTGCTGATCGGCTACGGCTTGGCGGGCACCAGCCGAATCAGCATCCGAGGAGAGCCGGTTCCGCTGCCGCCAACCCACGAGAGCGGCAATCGCGGCAACCAACACCGCAAACGCCACGAGAGATACCACCACCGTCGTCATGTCATCGACGCTACAACTGCGCTCCAGCTCAGGCCATCACCGATGATGATCCCTCCTCCGGCAGCAGGTCTCAGGCGGTGAGCCGGGCGACGTGGTCGATCAGGACGCCCCGGAACCCGTCGTGCTCGGGCAGGTCCGTACCGAAGATCTCCTCGACCTGCAGCAGCGAGTCGACCAGCCGCTTCGGGTCGCCCGCACCGGCGGCAGCCGCCACCCGGAGCCGGTCGGCCAGCGGATCGTCGAGTGGAAGCTCCCGCCCGCGGGCGTCCCGGCCCTTCGCCACGTATGTCATCCAGGCGGCGACCGCGAGCGCGGCCTGCCGTGGGATCGCCCCGGCGGCGAGGCGGTCGCGGACGGTGCCGAGCAGCCGGACCGGTAGCTTCTGTGATCCGTCCATGGCGACCTGCACGGTGCGGTGTCGCAGCGCCGGGTTGGCGAACCGCTGCAGCACCTGCCGCCGGTAGCCGGGCAGGTCCAGGCCGTCGGGCACGCGCAGGGCCGGTGCCACGTCCTCGACCATCAGCGCCTCTGCGGCGGCGGCGAGTTCGTCGTCGGCGAGCGCGGCTGCGATGGTGTCGTGTCCGCGTAGCGCCCCCAGGTAGGCGAGCAGCGAGTGGGTGGCGTTGAGCATGCGCAGCTTCACCGACTCCCAGGCGGCGACGTCGTCGGTGAAGACCGCGCCGGCGCGGTCCCAGGCGGGCCGGTCGGCGGCGAAGTCGTCCTCGATCACCCACTGGCGGAACGGTTCGGCCACCACGACGCCCTGGTCGTCCAGCCCCAGCACCGTCCGGACGGTCGCGCGGTCGTCGTCGGTGGTGGCCGGCACGATCCGGTCGACCATGCAGGACGGAAACCGCACCGAGGCGGCGATCCAGTCGGCGACCGGTCCCGCCTCGTGGTCCGGCAACGCGTCCAGGAAGTCGTGCACCAGGCCGCGCAGGACCTCGCCGTTGCCGACGAGGTTGTCGCAGGAGAGCACGGTGACCGGTCCGGCGACGCCGGCCGCGCGTCGCTGCAACCCGCGGACGAGCTGCCCGACGACGGTCCGCGGGGGCCGTCCCCCGAGGTCGGCGGCCACCTCCGGGTCCGACCGGTCCAGCCGGCCGGTGCGGTCGCGGCGGTAGCCCTTCTCGGTGACGGTGAGCGTGACGAGGCGTACGGCGGGGTCGGCGATCCGGTCGACGACCGCTGCCGGATCGCCCGCCCCGTGCAGCACCTCGCGGACGCTGCCGACGACGCGCGGGGGCGCCGCGCCGGGGCCTCGCTCCAGCACCGTGTAGAGGCCGTCCTGCGGGGTCAGCTGGTCGCGTACGGACGCCGACCGCTGGGTGACCCCGGCGATGCCCCAGTCGTCGCGGCCGGTGGCCGCCGCGGCCAGCTCGGTGAAGACGGCCTGGTGTGCTCGGTGGAACGCGCCGATGCCGAGGTGCACGATGCCGACCCGCAGCGCGCGCGGATCCATCGCCGGCGGGGTGAACGCGCCGCCGGACCCGAGCCGGTCGAGCGTGTCGAGGCTCAGCCGGCGCGTCTCGCTCACAGGACGGCCCCGAGCTGCCACGGGACGATCTCCTCACCGCCGAGTCCGAGGTCCTCGCTGGCGCTGGGGCGGCCGGACGCCACGTCCAGCAGTAGGTCGTAGACGTGCCGGCCCATCTCCTCGAGCGGGACGCCCTGCTCGACGACCGGGGAGCAGTCCAGGTCGATGTCGGCGGCCATCCGTTTGGCCAGTTCGGCGTTCGTGCCGAGCTTGACGGTGGGGACGGGGCGGCTGCCGAAGACCGAACCGCGTCCGGTGGTGAAGCAGATGAGGTTCGCCCCGCCGGCGACCATTCCGGTCACGGAGACGGGGTCGTAGCCGGGGGTGTCCATGAAGACCAGCCCGGGCCGCGGGATCGGCTGCGCGTAGTGGCGCACCGCGGCGAGCGGGCTGCGGCCGGCCTTCGCCACCGCACCGAGGGACTTCTCCAGGATGGTGGTGATGCCGCCGGCCTTGTTGCCGGGGGACGGGTTGGCGTCCATCGTGGTGCCCTGCCGTCCGGTGTACTCCTCCCACCAGCGGATCCGCGCCATCAACGCCTCGGCCGTCTCGGCGCTGGTCGCCCGGGCGGCGAGCAGGTGTTCGGCGCCGTAGATCTCCGGGGTCTCGCCGAGCACGGAGGTCGCGCCGGCGGCCACCAGCAGGTCCGAGGCGACGCCGAGGGCCGGGTTCGCGGTCAGTCCGGACCAGCCGTCGGAGCCGCCGCACTGCAGGCCGAGCACGATCTCCTCCACCCCGATCTCGGTTCGGGTCGCGCCGGCGAGGTCGCGCATCATGCCCCGGACCAGTTCGACGCCGCGGTTCACCGCGGCGGATGTGCCACCCAGCTCCTGGATGGTGTACGACGACACCGGCACGTGGTCGGCCACCCCGAGGTCGGCCATGAGCCCGGTCACCGCGTTCACCTCGCAGCCGAGCCCGACGACGACCAGGCCTCCGATGTTCGGGTTGTGGGCGTAGCCGGCGAGGGTACGGCGCAGCACCTCCCATCCTTCGCCTCGGTCGGCCATCCCGCATCCGGTGCCGTGGGTCAGGGCGACGACCCCGTCGACGCCGTCGAGGCCTTCGGCGTCGTCCTCGGTGACGCGGGCGATCTTCCGGGCGACAGTGGCCGAGCAGTTGACGGTGGTCAGGACACCGACGTAGTTACGGGTGGCGCCCCGACCGTCCGGGCGGCGGTAGCCGCGGAAGGTGCGGCGCAGGTCGGCGGGGAGCCGCGGAGCGGCGGTGGTGCCTTCGCCACCGGCGGCGCGGGCGGCCGCCTCCTGCGGCATTCCGAGGTTGTGCCCGTGCACGTGTTCCCCCGCACGGATCTCCGCCAGGGCCCGCCCGATCACCTGGCCGTACTTGCGTACCGGCGATCCGGCGGGCAGGTCGCGCAGGGCGACCTTGTGTCCGGCGGGCACGTCGTCGCGCAGCGCCACGCCCGCCACCGCCAACGGCTGCCCCGCTGTCATCGGTGTCGTCGCCACCGCGACGTCGTCGCTGTCGTACAGGACCACCACGCTCATCGGTTCGCCTCCCTTCCCACGGGTGTGCCGTTCCGTCCGCCGACCGTCCGGCGGGTCACGCCGGTCGGGGCGTCGGTGGTCGTCACGGGTCCGGTTCCTCCTTGACCCGGGCGACGAGCTGGGTCGGGTTGACGTACCGCAGCGCGATGACGAGCAGCACCAGCATCATCGCGGTGTACATGACCGCCATCGCGTCCACCGACTGCTGGGCGCGGATACCGGCGGCGGACATCGAGTAGTAGAGCGCGACGACGAGGGTTTGCGAGTCCGGGCCGGCGGTGAGGAAGGTGAGCTCGAACATGCCGACGGTCCGGACCAGGACGAGGATCGCCGAGGCGAGCATTCCGGGCAGCAGCAGCGGCGCCAGCACCCGCAGGAACACCGACCGCATGCCGGCCCCGCACATGCGGGCCGCGCTCTCGATCCGCGGGTCGATCTGCTCGATGAACGGTGTCATGGTCAGGATCACGAACGGCACCGACGGGACGAGGTTCGCCAGCACCACGCCGGAGAGGTGGCCGGCGAAGCCGAACTTGTAGAGCACGGTCGCCAGCGGGATGCCGTAGGTGATCGGTGGCATCAGGATCGGCAGCAGGAAGAGCAGGTAGATGGCGCGTTTCCCGGGGAAGCTGCGCCGCGCCAGCACGTACGCGGCCGGGACGCCGATCACCAGCGACAGTCCCACGACGAGTAGGGACACCTGCAGGGTCACCGTGATCACCTGGAGGAGCGCGAACTCGGTCCACGCGTCGCCGTACCACTTGGTGGTGTAGCCGTCCGGGAACCAGGTGTCGAACCAGCGCTGCCCGAAGGAGCTGACCAGCACGGATCCGACGACACCGAGCAGGTTGAGGAAGAAGAAGATGACCGCGCCCCAGACCAGCCAGGCGGCGGGACGGGCGACGATCCGTCGCCGGGTATCGGTTGCCGCGGTGGTGGTGACCATCAGCCCTTACCTCCCGTGGAACCGGTGTAGAAGCGCGTCCGGGCGAACAGCACCACCGCGATGACCACCAGCTCGATCAAACCCATGATCATCGCGATGGCCGATGCGTACGGGTAGTCGTACTGCTCGTACGCCGCCTGGTAGGCGGCGATCGAGATGACCCGGGTCTCCCCTGCCGGGTTGCCGACCAGGACCGCTGACGGGAACACGCTGAACGCGAGGACGAACGTCAGGCAGAACGTGGTGGCCAGCCCGGGCATCAGCAACGGCAGGGTGATCATGCGGAACCGCTGCCACCAGCCGGCGCCGAGGGTCGCCGCGGCCCGTTCGAGCGTCGGGTCGATGCCGGACAGGTACGACAGGACGAGCAGGAACGCGAAGGGGAACCCGGTGATGACGAGCGAGAAGAACACGCCCCAGTAGTTGTGGACGAGCCGGATCGGTTCGTCGGTGAGGTGCAGCCCGGAGAGCACCCGGTTGAACCAGCCGGTCGGGCCGAGGAAGTTCAGCAGACCCTGGGCGGTGAGCACGGTGCCGAGGGTGATGGGCACCACCAGCAGGATCGTGACCAGCCGCTTGCCGCGGAACCGGCCCCGCATCCGGTACGCGATCGGCACCGACGCGACCACGTTGAGCAGCGCGGCGGGCAGCGCCAGACCGAGCGTGGTCCAGATCGTGTCACGCTGGTAGGCGTCGCTGAAGAAACGCGCGTAGTCGCTGAACGGGCCGCCCTCGGTCGGCTGGAACGACAGGCCCAGGCCGTAGAAGAACGGATAGAGGAAGAGCAGCACGACGAAGAGCAGCGCCGGGGTGAGCAGCCACAGGTGACGGTCGACGCCGCGCTCGGCGAGGCGGTGCTGCCAGTGGGCCCGCGCGGGCGGCGGAGGTCCGGCGGACTCCGCCGTGGGGGTGCGGGTCGTGACGCTCATCCGACCAGCCCGGGTTCCTCGACCACGGCCGTCGCCGGGTCGGCGGGCCGGGTGGCGGCCGCATCGCCGGGGAAGACGAGCAGCCGCTGCGGGTCGATGCTCAGGGTGACCTGGTCGCCGGGCGCCACCCGCTGATCGGTACGCAGGTGGACTCGGGAGCCGGCGGCGGTGACCGCCTCCGCCGCCAGTTCCCGGCCCTGGTACTCGACCACCTCGATCTGCGCCGGCACCGCGTTGGTCGTCGCGCCGGCCTGATCGACCCGCACGTCTTCCGGGCGCACCGCGACGATCACCTCGTCGCCCGGCGCGACCGGGCCGACCGGGACGCCGACGAGCCGCAGGCCGTCCAGTTCGACGGCGACCGTGCCGTCGGCCGCCTCCCGCACCCGCATCGTCCACAGGTTGCGGTAGCCCATGAAGTCGGCGACGTGCCAGTTCGCCGGGCGGGTGTGCAGCTCCTCCGGCGAGCCGATCTGCTGCACCCGGCCTTCCCGCAGCACCACCAGCCGATCGGCCAGCGAGAGCGCCTCCTCCTGGTCGTGCGTCACGTAGACCGTGGTGAGACCCAGCGACTGGTGCAGTCGGCGGATCTCGGTACGCATCTCCAGGCGCAGCTTCGCGTCGAGGTTGCTCAGCGGCTCGTCCATCAGCACCAGCGACGGTTCCAGGACCACCGCGCGGGCGATCGCCACCCGCTGCTGCTGGCCGCCGGAGAGCTGGCCGGGTAGCTTCCCGGCGTGGTCCTCGAGGCGTACCAGGCGGACCGCCTCGTCGGTGCGGCGGCGGATCTCGTCCTTCGGCAGCCGCCGCATCCGCAGCCCGAACGCGATGTTGGCCCGCACGGACATGTGCGGGAACAGCGCATAGTTCTGGAATACCATTCCGAAGCCGCGGCGCTCCGGCGGCAGCGTGTCGATGCGCCGCTCGTCCTGCCAGATGCTGCCCGCTGTCAGGGGCAGCAGCCCGGCGAGGCAGTTCAGGGCGGTGGACTTGCCGCAACCCGACGGACCGAGCAGGGCGACGAACTCGCCCGCCTCGATCGTCAGGTCGAGGTCGCGCAGCGCGTCATGGCCGCCGAAGCGACGCGACACGCCCTCCAGCCGCAGCTGGGAGAACGCTTTGGCGCCGGCGGTCATCCCTGCTTGACCTTCCCGCTACCGATCTCGCGGTCCCACCTGTCGAACGCCGCCACCAGCGCCTTCGCGTCCAGCGGCACCTCGGTCGGGTTGTTCGCGATCAGCGCGTCGTACTCCGGCCGACCGAAGTCCCGGATGGCGTCCTGGCTCTTCTGCGGCGCGTCCGACAGCTGCACACCCTGCACCGCCGGGCCCGGGTAGAAGTAGCCCTCGTCGTAGGCCTTCGCCTGCTGCTGCGGCGTGAGCATGAACGCCAGCAGAGCCAGCACCGCGGCCTGGCTGTCCGTCGACGCCCCCTTCGGGATCACCGCGTAGTGTGCGTCGGTCACCCAGTGGAACCCCTCAAGCGAGGTGACCTTGGCCTCCTTCGGCACGGTGCCGAGCACCCGGGGGTTGATGTCCCAGCCGGTCGTCGACGCGATCACGTGCGCCGACCCGTTGGCCAGGTTCTTCATCGTCTCGGCGGTGCCGGACGGGTAGTAGTCGACGTGCTGGTTGAGTTCCTTGAGGTAGGCCCACGTCTTGTCCCACCCGTTCACCGGGTCCTTCGGGTCCTTGTCGCCGAGGATGTAGGGCAGCCCCATCAGGAACGTACGCCCGGGACCGGAGTTCGACGGGCGGGCGTACTGGACCTTGCCGGGGTGGGCCTTGGCGTACGCGAGGAGCTGCTCCGCGCTGGTCGGCGGGGTCGCCACGGTCCCCGGCAGGTACTCCAGCAGCGGCCCGGACGGGTAGTAGGTGACCGTCACGCCCGCGTTGCCGGCGAGCTTCTGCATAGCGGCCGCCGGCGCAAGATAGTTGTTCATGCCGGTCAGCCGGCTCTGGAACTTCGGCAGGACGTCGAGCCACAGCCCCTGGTCGATGCCGGCCGCGAGGCCGTCCACGCCGGTGAGCACCAGCCCGATGTCCACCCGGTCGGCGTTCTGCTGCGCCTTGATCTTGCCGACCAGCTCCGGGGCGGGCGACTTGGAGTAGGTCACCTTGGAGATGACGTCCGGGTTGTTCTTCACGAACTCGTCGATCATTCCCTGGGTCAGTTGCAGGTTGCCCGCGACGTCGAGGATGTTCAGCGCCACGGCCTTGGTCGGCTTGTCGGGAACCTCGCCGTCGCTGTTGCCGCCGGAGCCGCCGGAGGTGTCCGGGGCGCCGCAGGCGGCGGTAACGGTCAGCAGGGACGATGCTGCGGCGATCAGGGCGCTCCGCCGGGTGATGCCCATGAAACTTCCCTCTCTCGGTCGTCAGTCACGGTGGTGGTGATGGGTGGGGGCGCGTCCTTCCGGCCGGAATGTCAGTCGGTCGGCGCGACCCCGGTCGAGCCGCGAACCAGCAGCTGGGTGGGCAGCTCCCGACGCGGCTTGCGCACACCGTCGGGCCGCTCCAGCAGCGACAACAACAGGTCGACGGCGGCGCGGCCGGCCTGCTCCTTGGCGAGCGAAACGGTGGTGAGCGTGGGCGACGACATCGACGACATCTGAATGTCATCGATGCCGATCACGCTGATGTCCTGCGGTACGCGCAAGCCACGGTCTCGCAGCCGGCCGAGCAGGCCCAGCGCCATGACGTCGTTGTAGGCGATGACGGACGTGACACCGGAGGCGACGATGAGATCCGCCGCGGCGACCCCGCCCTCGAACTGGGGCGGGAAGTGACCCGCCACGTACAGATCCATCCCGGCCGCGGCGGTCGCGGCGCGCAGCGCCCGGATCCGGTCGCGGTCGGACCACGACGCACGCGGTCCACCGACCCACCCAACCCGCTTGTGCCCGAGCGCCGCCAGATGGGCGACGGCCTGCCCGATCCCGTCCGAGTTGTCGAAGACGACGGACGGAACCCGCCCGAAGCGCCGGTTGACCATGACCAGGGTCGTGGTCGCGGCGAGCGTGAGGATGTCCTCCTCACGCCCTCGCGGCGAGCAGAGGATGAGCCCGTCGACCTGCTTGGCGAGGACCCGCACCAGATCGCTCTCCGCGGCCGGATCCTCGTCGGAGTCGGCCAGGAAGACGGCGTAGTCCGCCTCCCGGGCCCTGGCCTGCACGCCCTTCACCAGGCTGGGAAAGAACGGATTGGCCAGGTCCGGCACGATCAGCCCCAGGTTCCCGGTCTTGCCGGTGATGAGACCCCGCGCGGCCCGGTTCGGTTCGTAACCCAACCGCTGGGCCGCGCGCAGCACCCGTTCCCGGGTCACCGAGTTGACCAGCCCGGGCATCGACAGCGCCCGGGACACGGTGGACGGTGAGACGCCGGCCTCCCGAGCCACCTCGCGGATCGTCGTGCGCAACGGTTCACCTCCTCGATCGTGGAACCGTCACGTCCGAAGTTTGAAACCGATTGCAGAACCCTGTCAATACTCGCGCGTATGAATGTTCCCCGGCTGCAGTAAAGCCGCCCTTGTGACAGAGACTCGTCGATGCAATCCTTTGCAGGGCCCGTTCCATCGAAGCCGCGAAGGAGAAATTGGTGGCACAGCTGCGTCTGCACCCCGACCGCGCGCTACCGGCCGACAACGACATCCGCGCCGTAGCCCGCCGCATCTACCACTCCACGCGGGAGCTGCCGCTGCTCTGCATGCACGGGCACGTGGACGCCGCCGTCCTCGCCGACGACGAACGCTTCTCCGACCCGGCCAACCTGCTGGTCGTGCCGGACCACTACGTGACCCGGATGCTCGTCTCGCAGGGTGTCACCCTCGACCAGCTCGGCGTCCCGCGCCTCGACGGCACGGTGGCCGAAACGGACCCCCGCGCCATCTGGCGGCTCTTCTGCACCCACTGGCACCTGTTCCGCGGCACCCCCAGCCGCTACTGGCTGGAACACGAGATCGCCGAGGTGCTCAAGCTCGACCTCACCCCCGGGCCCGACACCGCGGACGAGCTCTACGACCTCATCGACGCGCGACTGTCCGAACCGGGCTTCCGGCCGCGTACCCTGCTCGACACCTTCAACATCGAGCTGATCGCCACCACCGACTCCGCCACCTCACCGCTGCACGACCACGCCCGGCTCCGCGAGGCCGGACTCGGGGAACGGGTGGTGCCCACCTTCCGCCCGGACGCCCTGACCCACGTCGGCCACCTCGGTTGGACCCGCCAGCTCGAACACCTCCAGCAGCTGACCGGCGAGGACACCGGCGACTACGCCGGTTACCTCGCGGCCCTGCGCGCGCGGCGCGCAGCGTTCGTCGCCGCCGGCGCCCGAGCCACCGACCACGGCCACCTCACCGCCGCCACCGAGCCGCTCAGCCCCGCCGACGCCCAGCGGATCTACACCGACGCGCGCCACGGCACGGTCAGCCCCGACGTGACGGAGGCCTTCGCCGGCCACATGCTCTACGAGATGGCCCGGATGTCCTGCGACGACGGCCTGGTCATGCAGATCCACCCCGGCGTGCTCCGCGACCACGACCCTGCAATCCACGCCGACTTCGGCTCCGACCTCGGCTTCGACATCCCGATCGCGGCCGAGTTCACCCGCTCGCTGCGGCCGATGCTCAACGCCTTCGGCCGCGACCCGCGGTTCCGGCTGGTGCTCTTCACCGTCGACGAGACGGTCTACTCCCGAGAGCTCGCCCCACTCGCCGGCGTCTACCCCGCCGTACGCCTCGGCGCCCCGTGGTGGTTCCTGGACAGCCCCGACGGGATGCGCCGCTTCCGCGAACTGGTGACGGAGACGGCCGGCTTCTACAACACCAGCGGCTTCGTCGACGACACCCGGGCGTTCCTGTCCATCCCGGCCCGGCACGACCTCGCCCGGCGCATCGACGCCGGCTACCTGGCCCGCCTCGTCCTGGAACACCGACTGACCGAGGACGAGGCGATCGAAACGGCAGCCGACCTGGCCTACCGCCTTCCCCGAGAGGCCTACGCCCGACGGATCGAGTGAGGGCGTCCGGGTCTATGCAGCGAAACCCGCCACACAGCGCCGAGGGTCTCGGTCTGGCACGGTCCCCAAGTCCTCAACCGGCCCGACGTCGTGACCGAGGCCACCAGTCGACGAGTCCTCGACGCGATCCTCGGCATCGATCCCGTAAGCAACAAGGGCGCCTCTTGCGAAAGCGGCTCGTGCGATATCGGGAATCATCGCTCAGCGCTGCCGGCGTGCTGTTATTCGCTTCGAGACCCCGGTCGCAGGCAGCACCGCGCACCTGCGAGTCTCTCTGCTATGGATTCTGAGCCGAGTGCCGGGCTCGCCCGCCACTATGACCCAGGGAGCTCGTTGGCCCAGTTCGCCGGCCGAATGCTTGTGGTCTGTCCGCAATGTGGTGGCTGTGCGCTCGTGGTTCCCCGGCCTGGTCCCCCCGCACCTGCGTACTTCAGCGAGTTCCTGTTCCAGCCACGCCGTCTGGCTTGCAGGGGGTGCGGCGCCGTTACCGATTGGGAACCCGAGGTGCAGGGTGCTGGGCTGGTAGGCGCGGTACTGGGCGGTAGTGAGGACCCGTTCTTCCGGCGGCCCCTGTGGCTGCAGACCCGTTGCGTCGGCCATATCCTGTGGGCCTACAACGAGGAGCACGTCAACGAACTGTCCGCCTACGTCGGCGCCCAATTGCGTGAGCGGGGCGGGGCGCGGCCGACGAGGGCAATGTTTGCGCGGATGCCGTCGTGGATGAAGAAGTCGGACAATCGCTCGGAGATCCTTGCCGCTCTGGAGATGCTGCGCGCGCTGGCCAAGCGGTCGACGCCTGCCGATCGCTCCGACGCCGCGCATGAGCGTGGTGACCGTCCCCGACCGCATGAAAGCATGTACTTCCGGGGTGGTCCCTATGAGGGAAGGCCCTGAAAGTCCTGGTCCCAGCCACTCGTTGATGGCGGCGACCAGCGCGGTCGCTTCGTAGCGAACGCAAGCTTGTCGTACCTCGTGGCCCCAGCCTGGTGGCGCTTTAGCCGGTTGATGCCGCGCCCCACCGCGTGACGTTCCTCGTAGCCGTTCTTGTCGAACCTGGGCGGGCGGCCGCCGCGTGCGCCCGCGGCGGATGAGCAACCATCGGTGCTCACCGGGCTGGGTGGCGGTGGTGATCCACGCCCACAGGTAGTCGCGGGGACCTTTCGCTCCCGGGCCGCAACTGTGCCGCTGCCACTCGGCGGTGGGGATCCGATGGCAAGGGATCCAACCACCGCAACGCGGCAGCCTCTCCTGACACTGACGAGAGGATATCCGGAGGTGTCAGGATCAGCGCACGCCCGGGCGTGCGCTGATCCTGAACCGCTGCTCAGAGTCGGAATTTCGGCTTGCCCGGCTCCGGGAAGGTGCGCGTGTACGCCCGGATGTAGCTGTCGAGGAACGGTGAGCGCTCCCCCGCGGTCGGCACGTCGTCCGCGGTGCTCTCCGTCGCCAGCCGCAGGACCGCGCCGGTCACGCGGATCGTGGCGCCCGACGGCGTGTCCCGCCAGCTCCCGGTCGTAATCGAGCCGATCTCGACCGCGAGCCGGTGCCCGGCCTGCAGCGTCCAGTCGGTCGACTTGAGGTCGAACCCGACCCGGCCCTTCTCGACCAGCGATACGTTCTCGTCGAACATCACCGCCGTGCCGTCGGGCGCGACGTCCCACACCTTGACCATGACGTTGCCCGCCGCATGAGCCGTGAGCTCGACGCGCGGCGTGGCGGTCAGCCGCGTCTCCTGCCGCACGACGTCGGACCACACGAGGTAGCTCGACGCCGGCTGCGCGGAGGCCGCGTCGGACGACGCCGACGGCGAGGCCGCCTTGCGCGTCGCCCCGAGCCCCTCGAGCCTCGGGGCGCTCTCCATGTCCCACTGCCCGTGGCTCTTCGGGAGGGCGAGCGTGGACGGCGACGACGCGTACGGCACGCCCGCGGCGCCGCCGTCGTCGACGTAGGTGCCGTTGCCGAGCGCCACGGTGATGCGGCGATCGGGGGTCGGCCAGGTCGGCTCGGCCCGCCACTCGCCGAGGTTGTCCTCGATCGAGTAAGTGGGGTACGTCGTCGTCGGCTTCTCGCCCTTGAGGTACTGGTCGTAGAAGCTCATCACCTCGTCGAACCAGCCCTCGCGGCCCATCGCCAGGCGTCCGTCGGACACGCGGTCGTTGCCGCGCACGTGGTCCCACTGGCCCAGCCAGCCGCGCTCGGGGCCGACGTGGTTCTCGAGGAACTCCTCCATCTCCTCGGGCTTGGTGTTGCTCTCGATGAAGCCCGCCGTGATGAACAGCGGAGTCGTCGTGCCCTTGGCCTTGGCTGCCATGTCACGCGCCTGCCAGAAGGGGGCGTTCGGGTCCGGTTCGTAGTTGTCCGCGATGTTCTTGCTGAGGCACTCGGGGTGCGACTCCTCGTACCGCGCGTTGGCCTGGTAGCGCGAGGTGTCGTCGGCCAGCGGGTCCATCGTGGCGATGTTGTTGTAGGAGTTCGGCGTGCCGGTGGCGTTCGGGCGCGGCACCCCGTTGGAGAACAGGTAGTTGTACCCGGTCCAGATCGACTCCTGCGCCACGACCGCCTTGAGCTGCGGCATCTTGAGGTTGTTGCCCATCAGACCGGTGGCGCCATCGTAGGACTTGCCGTACATGCCGACGTTGCCGTTCGACCACGGCTGCGAGGCCGACCACTCGATGGCCGCGCGGACGTCGTTCTGCTCGCCCGGGCCCTTGTTGTCGAGGCAGCCGGTGGACCCGCCGAACCCG
The DNA here is from genome assembly GCF_003626635.1 of Micromonospora musae. Lineage (GTDB taxonomy): Bacteria > Actinomycetota > Actinomycetes > Mycobacteriales > Micromonosporaceae > Micromonospora > Micromonospora musae. The sequence continues at coordinate 345,812 of NZ_RAZT01000006.1, forward strand.
CGCAGGTCGACCATGACGTACGTGAAGCCCTCGTCGAAGAGGTCGGCGCCCTCGAGGAAGTCGTTGAAGCGTGCCGACGGCCCGGTGCGGGTGAAGCCCTCGGGCCCGGTCTGCCCGGCGTGACCGAAGTAGGGCCCGACGGCGAGGATGACGGGCGTCTTCGCGCCCGCCGGCAGTCCCTCGGGCCGCAGCACGTCGGCGTGCAGCTCGACCCCGTCCGTCGACGGGAAGTAGTGCTGCGTCCAGACCGAGCCCTCCGGGACCCGGTCGTTCTCCTCGTGGGTGATCCCCTCCGGCGGGGCCTCCGCCGCCGTCGCGGGGGTCGCCGCCGCGACCCCTCCCGTGAAGACGCTCGCGGTCAGCAGCACGCCGAGCGCCGCCGCCGTCGTCCGTCTCTGCATCGATGTCTCCTCGTCGTCCGTAATGGGTGACTCTGGGTGACGCGGCGGGTCGCCGCGTCCAACGCGGCCGTACATCGGTCGCGGTTGGTCGGGTCTGGACGGACCGGAGGGAGCGTTCCGTTGGCCGGGACGCTCCCTCCGTTCGCTACCGATCGGTGCTGTGGCTCAGCTGGTGAACTTGAAGTAGGCGCGGTGCTGGAAGCCGTCGTCGAGGGTCAGGACGAACTCGCGGCAGGTGCCGGCCCAGGCGGGGTCGGTCTTCCACGGGTACAGGTACCGGCCTTTCGCGGTGACGGTCATCTTGGACCCGCCCGGGGTCTGTGCCGCGACCGGCGTGGGACGGGGCGTGATCGGCCCGTCCGGGTTGACGGTCTTGAGGGTGTCGCAGTCCACCAGCCGGGAGTACGGGGAGTTGCTGGCTAGGATGTCCAGACCCCGGTTGGCGGCCAGCTTGAACCGCAGCGGCACCGCGTCACCCGCGTCGACTTCGTTCAGCGCCGGCTGCGCGGCCAGCTTGGTGAAGTCACCCCGGCAGGACGGGTGCGTGTCGAACGCCTCGGTGTTGTCGTCCCGGTTCGTGGTGCCCTGCACCGCGCTGTAACCCAGACCGCGGCGGGCGAACGACGCCCACAGCGTGCAGGCGTTCTCGCCACCGGTCAACGCCGCGTCCGCGGCGATGATGGCGTTTCGACCGGTCACGAAGCCCGGGCCACAGCCCTGCATCTTCAGCCCGTCGATCACGAGCTGCATGGAGAGGTTGTTACCGCCGGTCTCCCAGGAGTCGTAGACGTTCGGGTTCAGCCCGTGCTTGTCGATGAGGTCCCAGGTCATGTCCCAGAGGACCGACGCCCAACCGTGACCGATGCCGTGCGGCGCGGCCAGGGAGGTGCCGTTCAGCCAACCGCCGGTCTTGATGCTGTCGTACGTGAAGGGCTGTACCTCCATGTTGCGCGAGTACGGCCGCGGCCGGAGACCGTTACCGCTCCGGTTCTCCTGGAACAGGACGTACGGCACCAGGCCGCGCTGACCGTCGGCCGTGTCGAGCCTCGGGTCGAGCAGGGTGGTGACGGCGAAGTAGTCGCTCCAGCCCTCGCCCATCTGCTCGTTGCCCGTCAGGCAGTTGATCGTCGGGCCGCCGGTGAGCCGGTTGGAGATGCCGTGACCGTACTCGTGGATGATGATGCCGGCGTCGAGGTCGCCGTCGCGGATGCCCGGGTGGTTCGGGTGCTTACGCGCCGACCCGGTGACGTCGCCAGCGGCGATCGCGGCCTTGATGGTCGCCCCGTCGGCCTGGGTCACGGCGATCGCCGGGATGGTGACCGGCGCGGTCGTCATGGAACCGGTCAGCACCGGCGCGGCCCCGGCGGCGTCGTGCGCGACCACGACCGCCTTGGCGCCGAGGGACTCGGCGACCTGGGTGCGCTGCAGGTAGCTGCAGGCGGCGGTGCCGCCGTCGACCACCGCGATCCAGTCGCCGCTCGGCAGCGTGCCGGGGTACGCGTCCGCCGCACAGCCGGTGCCGCCGTACACGAACTGGCCGGACCGGCCGGCCGCCGAAAGCGCCGGGCTGAACCGCGACCACGACGCGTCGAAGGAACCGACGCCATTGACGACGACCTGGTTCTGAGCGCCGAACTGGTTGCCCGGCCACAGGTACATCTGCATCCGTGGGGTACCCGTGCCGTCCACCGGCGGCGTCGAGAAGTTCGCGTTGTTCGTACCGTTGCCGTCCGCGGCCTCGGCGCGCACGTAGTCGCCGGCCGCGCCGCCGCGACCGTAGTTGTTGACCTGGAAGTTGCCCGACGCCTCGTCGAAGCCGTAGAGGTAGGAGACGTCGTGGATGATGTTGTTCCAGTAGAAAAGGTTGGCCGTCGCCGCGTCCCGGTAGTTCTGCGGGTTCTGCGCGAGGTCGAGCGGGAAGTCGAAGCTCAGACCGGCCCCGCCGTTGGGGCTGCTGCCGAAGTCCGCGGCGTTGTCGACGTCCTGGTCCTGGTACGCGTGCACGTTGTTGCCCTGGGTGGTGGTGTGCTCGGCGCCCGGGACGCCGTCGGTGTCGTGCCAGCCGTACGGCGACGCGGTGCCGTCCGCCGGGTTGGTCACCAGGGTGCGCGGCCCGTCGTTCGGGCTCTCCGTCGGGTAGCCGTAGACCCGGTAGCTCGATCCGTCCTGCGCGGGGTCGCGGGTGCCCAGGCCGCTGGCGCCGGCCGGCAACGTCCGACCCTCCACCTGGCTCAGGGTGCCGGGCAGCTCGTCGACGTGCTCGTGGGTGGTCCAGTCGTCGGCGTTGAGGAGTTCACCGGTCCGGGCGTCCACCGCCGCGTTCCACAGGTGCGCAGCCGACGAGTCGTCAATGACCAACTGCCACGCCAGGCGCAGCCCCTCGTCAGTCGGCTGCCACCCCAGCTTCGCCGGGATCGGCTGCTCCGAGATACCACTGCCGGACACCACGGTCCGCTTCGCCGCACCACCGGCCCGGCTCACCACCCGCGGATTCTTCGGCTTGGCCAGCTTCAGGCCCTTCGCGGCCGCCTCCACCGCCTGCACGGCGTCCAGCGACGCGGTCCCGGACACCTTCTCCGACAGACCCGACACCAGCGAGTCACCCACGAAGATCACACTGCCGTCACGAGCGACGTTCACCGTCGCCGTGGCACCGAAGACCTCCAGGTCCTTGTACCGCTGCGCCAGGTTCACATGCGTCACGCCGTTGTGCCGGCTCGTGTAGCGGGACGCCACCGCCAGATCACGCAGGTCGGCATCGGTCACGCCGTACTGCACCGGTTTCGCCCGCAGATAGTCGATCGCGATGCTGTCCGGCGTCCCCTCGTTCGGACCAGTCAGAAAGATCGGATTCGGCCTCGCCGCACCCTCCTCCGGAGCCGCCGAAGCGGACGACGTCGGAAGCGAGGTCAGAGCAACAACAAGAGTCGTGGACAACAACAAGGCCGCGGGACGGCGGCCACGGGACGGATGTTTGTTCGGCGGCACAGCTACTCCTCGGGGGTTGGCAACGTGGAGCGCCCACTCACGACCGCCGGGGGACGGCCCGCCGCGGTGATTCGCGCCGCTCGCCCGGCGATTACTTTCCGCAATCGGTCCGTGCGAGTTGAGTTGCCCCGACGCTACGGTTTGACCTGCGGCCGATCATCGAACAATTGTTAAATACTTCGATCAATGGCTCCTACACCTGTTGCGCTGGTCCGGACGACTCGCGAAGCACCAGCTCGGTAGGCAGACGGATCGCTTCGTTCTCGCGTGGTGATCGTGCGGCGAACTGTTCGATCAAGAGCTCTACCGCGAGCCGACCAGCGTGCGAACCGGGCCCGGCAAGGGTCGTCAACGAGGGATGGACGAAGTCGGCGGCGAAGATGTCGTCGAACCCGATCACGCTGATGTCGGCCGGGACTCGAACACCGCGCTGGGCGAGGCGTCGGATGATGCCGATCGCCAGGAGGTCGTTGTGAGCCACGACCGCCGTCACACCGGTGCGCAGTGCTCCGTCGGCGGCGGCCCCGCCGTTGGCGACGTTCGGGTTGTAGGGACCGATCCGGTGTGCCGTCAGACCGTGCGCTTCGGCCCCGACGCTCAGCGCCGCCCAACGCGCCGCTCCCACCCAGGAGCTGGGTGGCCCGGCACAGTAGGTGAAGCTCTCGTGCCCGAGCGAGGCCAGGTGTTCCAGGATCTGCTGACAGCCGGCGACGGTGTCGAACGTGACGCTGATCAACCCGGGCAGCTCTCGGTTGAACAGGACGATCCGGTGCAGTTTGGCGAGGTCGCGCAGGGCCTCGTCGTCGAGTCGGCTGGACGCCAGCACGAACCCGTCCACACCGGAGGCAAGGTCGCGGACCTGGTTCTCCTCGATACGCCGGGATTCCTCGGCGTTGACGATCACCAGCGTGACGTCCGACGCCTTCGCGCGCTGCTCCGCGCCGCGGATCAGCTCGAAGAAGTGGGGATTGGTGATGTCGGAGAGCACCATGGCGATGGTGCGGTGGCGTTGACCCGGAAGGGCGCGGTTCTGCGGTCGGTGCTGGTAGCCGAGCTGTGCGGCCGCAGCGACTATCCGCTGTCGCGTCGCTTCGTTGACCCGGCCAGGCTTGTTGAACGCCCGGGAGACCGTTGACCCGGCCACGCCGGCAGCTCGCGCCACGTCAAAGATGGTGGGCTCCACGAACGCATCTAGCCACGACAATGGCAATTCTGGCAACACCTTGCAGAAATTGTCACGCGATCCCTACGTTGCGACCGTGCCGGCCAGTCGATGGCGTGTCGGACGGAAGGAGCAAGGGATGTCGCAGCCCGGGCAGAGAACTCGAGGTGTGCCACACGCCCAGCGCGATTTCGCGGGTCGGGCCAGGCGGTGGTCCGCGGCCGTCGCGATCGGCGCTGTGCTGGCCGCGTCCCTGACCTCGGTGGGGGTGACGCCGGCGCACGCATCGCCGGGAGACTTCACCATCTTCGACGGTCGGAGGACCGCTCCGATCCTGATCGACGCGTCCTACGGCGGCGATCACGGCGATCGAGACTACACGCAGGTGCGCCGCGCGGTTCAGGACCTGCGGCAGGACGTCGCCATGGTGACCGGGGCGATCGATCCCAATGACGTGCAGAGCGTGTTCGTCGACGACGAGTCGGCCAAGGAAACGCGGTTGGCGAAGGCCGACCAGAGCAAACTGCCGGCCCTGCTGACCAAGGCCACGGGTCGCAAGACCGCGATCATCGTCGGCCAGATCGGTGAGAGCCGGCTGATCGACGAAATCGTCGGAGCCGGCAAGTTCAACGAGGCCGCCGGGATCGAGGGCAGGTGGGAGGCGTATGCGGCCAAGACCATCACGAAGCCCGTGCCCGGGGTCGACAAGGCACTGGTGATCGCGGGCAGTGATGCCCGGGGAACGATCTACGGGATCTACTCGATCTCCGAGGAGATCGGCGTCTCGCCCTGGTACTGGTACAGCGACGTGCCGGTCAGGCAGCGGGACCACATCGACGTCAAGGGCAGGACCCGGGTCGACGACGGGCCGGACGTCAAGTACCGCGGGTTCTTCATCAACGACGAGGAACGCACCATCGCGTGGGCGAAGCGGAAGTTCCCCACCGGCGACGGCACACCTGATGTCAACTTCTACCGGCACGTCTACGAGCTGATGCTGCGGCTGAGGCTGAACACGCTGTGGCCGGCGATGCACCTGGCTTCGACGGCGTTCAACGCGGTCACCGACACCGGGACGTACGACACGGGGACACCGGTCAACGCCCGCGAGGCGGCAGCGTTCGGCGTGGTCGCATCCTCGTCCCACGCGGAGCTGATGCTGCGCAACAACGAGGGCGAGTGGCGACAGTGGTACGACCGCAACAAGGACGCGCTCGACATCAAGGGCTCGGACGCCGTGGCGGCCTTCAACTATTCGATCAACAAGCCAGCGATCCTGGAGTACTGGCGCCAGCGTGTGGTCGCCAACGCCGACTTCGAGAACATCCTTGCCCTCGGCATCCGCGGAGTGCACGACAGCGACGCGGTGTTCACACCCGGTAACCCGTACGGGTTCAAGGACAAGGTCGAGATGGAGGCCGACGTCATTCGCGAGCAGCGCAAGATGATCGCGGAGGTCTACGGCAGCGCCGACGCTGTGCCGCAGGTGTTCATCCCCTACAAGGAGATGAACGATCTCTACAACGCCGGTCTGAAGGACCACATCCCCGACGATGTGACCCTGATGTGGGCCGAGGACAACCAGGGCTACCTGCGCCAGGTGCCCACGCGGACCGAGGCCGCCCGCTCCGGCGGGAACGGCGTCTATTACCACATCTCCTACTGGGGCGAGCCGAAGAGCTACCTGTGGCTGAACTCGACGCCGATGTCCCTGATGGTGCAGCAGCTGCGTCGCGCCTGGAACTCCGGTGCGGGCCGCTACTGGATCCTCAACGTCGGGGACATCAAGCCCGGCGAGATCAAGCTCGACCTGTTCGCCAAGCTCGCATGGGACGTCGACGGCTATGACGACACGAACATCGGAAGCAAGTTCCTCACCGAGCACCTGCAGCGAGACTTCCGGCTGAAGGGCACCAACGCCGCCGTGGTCACCGACGCGCTGAAAAGGTTCGACGCGCTCGAAAACACCAAGCGCGCCGAGTTCTGGGGCGAGGTCAACTCGTCCAACGCGAACTCCGGAAGGATCCACGACGGCCAGGTCTTCCCGTTCAGCGCCACCTCCGACGGAGACGAGCTCCAGCGCCACATCAACGAGTCCAACGAACTGGTCAGGATTCTCGAGGGTGCTTCCGCGAAGCTCGACCCGCGCTATCGCTCCGCGTTCTATCAGCAGGTGCTCCACCGAGTCCGGTCCTACCGCAACATGGCCGAGCACATCGGCTACTACTGGAAGAACCAGCTCGCAGCCGCCCAAGGTCGCTACGCCAGCGCGGGAAGCTACGAGCTGCTCTCGAAACAGGCCCGCGAGCGCATCCTCACCGACGAGGAGTACTGGAACACGATCAGTCACGGCAAGTGGGACCACGCCATCGGCCACAGCCATCCCGAAGGCTTCCCGAATGAGGGCGCCGTCATGCTCACCAACGACCGGTATGCCCGGGTCGCCGCCCCGACCGACGCGGTGGGCGCCGCCGCCGAGGGCGGCAAGGAGCCTGGCCGCGGCACGCTGACGTTCAACTCGGCCGCGCCCGACGACAAGCGGTTCTTCGACGTGTTCTCCCGCGACGACGTAGCCAACCGGCAGGAGTGGGTCGCCGAGGCGGACGCCCCGTGGATCACCCTCTCCCAGCGATCGGGCACGACCGCGACAGAGCAACGAGTCACGGTGACCGTCGCCAAAGACCACCCCGCCACGACGGGGACGATCCGGGTCTTCAACGCCGTCGACGGCGCCAAGGTCGGCGACCCGGTCGCGACGTTCACCGTCAACGCGAAGCGGGCCGCCGTGGATCTGCACCGTGTCACCGAGCCGGCGCACCTGGAGGCCAACGGATACGTGGCCCTCGAAGCCGAGCACTTCTCCGAGAACGTGCCCGGCGCCGACGGGACCCGGTGGGCCCCCCTTCAGGGCGTGGGTCAGCGCGGGGCATCGATGGGCAGCTTCCCGGAGATCGCGCCCCGGGTCGACTCCGGCTTCGAGACGACCGCCCGCCTGAAATACCGGGTCTACTTCGCCTCCACCGGAAAGTTCACCGGGACCTTCTACCGGATTCCGACGCTGAACGAAGGCACAGAGGACGACGGCACGCCGCGAACCGCGCGCACGGCGGTCGGGCTCGACGACCAGTCCCCCAGCCTGCTGCGCGGCAACTCCGTCGCCGGTACGAGCACCAGCACCTGGGGATTCAACATCATGCGTCAGATCGAACCCCTGAACTTCACCGTCGACGTGACCACACCGGGCTGGCACGACCTGATGGTCTACCGCTCGGACGCAGCGATCCTCTTCGACCGGATCATCATCGAGACCCGCGACGGCGCGGTCGGCGACGGCCTCGTCGGCCCACCCGAGAGCCCGAACAACATCGCGGCACCCGAGAAGGCAACCGTCGCGCCACTTCCCGGCGTGATGCCGGAACTCCACCGGCTGCCCGCGATCGAGACGTCGGTGGGCCGGACGAGCACGGTCGAGGGTGTGACCGACGTGGCGACCGCGGAATCGGACAACAAGACCGCCGCCTCAGTCACGATCACCGACGGCGAGCTGAGCATCACCGGGCACCGGGCCGGAAGAGCCGAGGTCTCCATCACCACCGGTGGCGGCGAGACCTGGGTGGCGCCCGTCACGGTGGGCAGGGCCGAGGGCGCGCCCGTCGGCCCGTACCTGGAACAGGACGGCCTGGTCATCCTTGACGCGGCCGACGCGCTCGAGAACAGTGCCTCCGCCCACGCGACCGCCAGCAACAACGAGACGCACGGCTGGGCGCTGGCTCGTAACGGCCTGCAGGTCGTCCCGCCGGCCGACGCCAGCGCGAAGGCGCAATGGCTGGCGACCTCGGCCGCCCAAGCCGAGGCGCTGTTCAGGGCCGGCCCGACCCAGAAGGTCAACGGGAGCTCGGCGGCAGGAGCACCACCGCGGCTCGAATTCACCGTCGACATCCAGACCGGTGGCACGTACTACCTGTTCGTCAACTCAAGCAACCCGAACCCAGACGCCGACTCCTACCACGTGCTCGTCGACGGGCAGTGGAGGTACCAGTCGAGCAAGTCCGGGCCGGAGACCGGGTTCGAGACCTGGTACGGCAGCACGAACGTCGCTGCGACCGCATTGGCGCTCGAGCCCGGTGAGCACACGATCACGTTGGCGCCCCGTGAAGCCGGGCTGGTGCTCAACCAGATCGCCTTGACCACGAACGACACACCCCGCTTCACCGGCTTCCAGACCCCCAGCGGCCGGAAAGCGAGCGCCTCATGACGCTCTGACATCGAGCAGAGCACCACCAGATCCTGGCCCCGCTACGAACCGAAACGGCCGGACCTTCCAGGTCCGGCCGTTTCGTCAGGTGCGGGGTGCTTCTCAGCGCCCGACGAGATGGTCCCGCCGGCCGGCGTGGGTCAGGGCGACCGCCTCGTCGTAGGCGGCGACGGCCTCGTCGGCCCGTCCGCGCCGGGCGAGCAGGCCGGCGCGCGCCTCGGGAGTCCGTATACCCGCGTCGCTTCGTATTCGCACGATGCGGATGAGGCAGATTCACCCCCGGCCCCAGCAGGCTGTCGAGGTAGCAGGTCGCTCGGCAGCCGAGAGGTGAGGTTTGCATGCGCCTCTCCTATACGGGTAGGCCAGGCTGAACGTCGTGACGCTGTCGGGCGACATCCCGAGCAGCTTCGACGCGAGCCTTTCCCGCGGGGTGTGAGGGTGCCGTACGCGTAGACAAGGCACATCTGAACCCAACCGCGGGCGCATTACGGTCAGGGCTCGTAACTGGCGTTTCGAGGGCGATCCGGCCGGAGAGGGGACTCGGGTGGAATACCAGGATTTCATCAACGCAGTGGCGACGCGGGCAAAGGTTTCGACCGATCAGGCGGCGACAATCACCGCCACGACGCTGGAGACGTTGGCAGATCGGATCAGCGCCGGTCAGGCAGAGGACCTTGCCTATCAGCTTCCGGACAAGCTGGCCGATCACCTGCGCGGACCGCGTGGACGGGAACAGGCTACGTCGTTCGGGCTCGAAGAGTTCGTGCGGCGGGTGGCGGACCGCCCGAACATCGACCGTGCGCTCGCCGGTCCCGGGGTCGCCGCGGTGCTCACCACGCTCCGTGAGGCTGTCACCCGTGACGAGTTCCAGAACGCGGCGGCCCAGCTTTCGAAGGACTTCTGGCAGGTGATCGAACCGGTGGGTGCCGGTGGCGGGCAGCCGTCCGGCGCGTAGCACGCTCTTTGAGGGCAGCAGCTGCCCACGCCTTCCTTCACCTACGTTCGCGGACGACGGTGCCGCTGGCGATGACCTCCTGCTCCCGGCGGCTCCGTCGCTGACCTGCCGCCGGCAGCACGCTGCGCCCTATCGGACGGGGCTCGCGGCGAGTCCGGTGCACTCGCGCAGGTCCGCGTACTCCCGGTGGATCCGGGCCACGTCCTCCCCGCTGGCGAGTTCGGGCCGACCGGTGCGTCGGGAGATCGTCGCGGGCAGCAGTTCCGTCTTCGAGATCGCCGTATTTTCGAGGGTCACCCGCAGCACTCCCGTGTCGTTGCTGTACGCGTCGTCACGCCACCACAGGAAGTTGCCGAGCCCGTACTGAACGAAGGTGTTACCGAGCCATCCGTCGCCGAGCAACAGGTGAGCGTGGGTGCCGACCACGATCGTGGCACCCGCCTCGGCCATTTCGCCCGCGAACGCGCGAGCCTCGGCGGTGGGGCACGCGTCGCCCTCGGCGCCCCAGTGGACGTAGACGACAACCACGCTGGCCTGACGTCGTGCGGCGCGTACCGCTTCGACGGCGCGCGGCAGGTCCCGGGCCATCGCGATGCCGGCCCGGTTGTCGGTGGCTCTCCACTCTGACCACAGCTCGGAGATCTGGCTGAAGCCGAGGACAGCGATCTTGGTACCGCGTATTTCGGTGATCCACGGCCGGTACGCTGCCGCCGCGTCGGCCCCCGCCCCGACGGCGGGCATGCCGGCGGCCTTGGCTGCGTCCACGGTGTCGGCCAGCCCCGTCCGCCCGTAGTCCAGCGCGTGGTTGTTGGCGATCGACACGACATCGATGCCGGCGGCCTTTACCGCGTCATATGCGCTTGCCGGCGCTCGGAAATGGAACTGCTTCGGCTCGGGGGTGCCGCGCGTGGTGACCGCCGTCTCCAGGTTGATCATCGCCAGGTCTGCGGCCGACAGGGTCGACGAGATCGACCCGAACGCGGTGGCCGGGTCGCCGAGCAGATCGGCCGTCCGGTCGGTGAAGTGCACGTCGCCCGCGAAGGCCAAGGTGATCTCGGTGGGCTGCGATGGAGAGGCCGGAGAGGCGGAGCCGGTAGGCGCACCGGCCGGCGAGGTCCGGGCGGGATCACACGCCACAACAAGCAGGGTCGCCGCCAACGCGACGAAGCATCGTGCCCAGTTCACTCAGCGCAGCGTACGGAAACCCAGCCGACCCTGGTCCGGTTCGGCCAGATTGCCCTTGGCCCGGCCTTCGTAGTTCCCGGCTGGAACGACCTCTCCCGACAGATCGACGCCGGCTACCCGGCCCGCCTCGTCCTCGAACACCGACTGACCGAGGACGAGGCGATCGAGACGGCAGCCGACCTGGCCTACCGCGTTCCCCGAGAGGCCTACGCCCGGCGGACCGACTGAGGGCGTCCGATCGAAGCAGTGAAACCCGCCGCGACGCGGCCGCTTCGCGGTGCCGGGAGTGTAGGACGAGCCGCGTTCGTGTGCCCTGCGGCGGTCGGATCCGGTGAAGGTCGAGGACGGCCCCGAGGGGCGACAAGAACGACGGGCGTCACTACGCTCGGCTAGGCGACCAGGCGGGCCTCGTCTGGAATTGATGTCAGGGGAGCAGGGATGAACCGTGGCAGGAAGGCATCGGCCGCTGCGGCGGCCGGGGCATTGGCCATCGTCACGATCTTAACCGCGGGCGGATCGCCCGCGGCCGCACAGACAGCCGCGACAACCGACGAGTCGATCACCCATGACGAGAACCCACGGGTGCCCGAGGGGGCGGCGTGGACGGAGGCGTACTTCCCGTCCTCCGACGGCAGCGGCGTCGAGTTGCACGCCGACGTGCTGCGCCCAGCACACCTGCCGGCACATGCGAAGACGCCGGTGATCCTCTCCGTGGGCCCCTACTTCGCCCACGCCGGGCAGACCGGCCCCGAGGGCTGGGACCGAGTCGGACCGTCGGCACGTTTCCAGGACCTCGTCGACGGCGCCGACCTGATGGCACGCGGCTACACCTTCGTCATGGTCGACCTGCGCGGCTTCGGCGGCAGCACCGGATGCCTGGACTGGGCCGGCCCAGGCGAACAGGCCGACGTCCGGGCGGCCATCCAGTGGTCGGCCAGCCAGCCGTGGTCCAACGGAAAGATCGGGATGTACGGCAAGTCCTACGACGCCGTCACCGGGCTGGTGGGCAACAACCTCAAGATGAACGCCCTGAAGGCGGTCGTCGCCCAGGAGCCCCTCTGGGACATGTACAACTACCTGTTCAGCAACAAGGTGCCCCGCCCCAATGTCACGGGCACGCCCGCGGCGTACAACTCGATCGCGGTCATGCCTGCGATGGCCGACGACAGCGACCGGTACAAGGCGAACGCCCTCTACGAGGCGAGCCATCCGGAGTGCCTGAGCGACAACATCACCAACAACAACAACCCTGACGCCGATTCGGCGTACTGGAGGGCCAGGAACCTGGCCAAGGATGCTGCTGGCACCCGCACGCCGTTGTTCGTGACCCAGGGCTTCATCGAGTCCAACACCAAACCTGAGGACATGGACGAGTACCTGACCAACCACCGCGGCCCGGAGCGCGGTTGGCTCGGTCAGTGGGACCACGTACGGGGCAACGACACCGACGGCGACGGCCGGTTGCAGATGGGCCGTGCCGGCTGGTTCGACGAGGTGATGCGGTTCTACGACCAGTACCTCCGCGGCACGCCCCCATCGGTGACCGATCCCGCGTACGCCATCGAGGACAGCCTCGGCCACTGGCGCGCGCAGAAGACCTGGCCGGTGATTGGAACGTCGTACGACGCGCGGCTCTCCACCGGCCGGTACGTCGACAACGGCGGCGCCTCGGCGGCGGCCGCCGAGTCCAGGGCGGTGGACCAGGGCCGCTGGGACATGGAGCGGGCGCCGCGCATGGAGGTGCTGTCCCATGCCGAAAAGAACGCCGCCGGGCAGGGCGACGCCTCGGCCTCCAGCTTCTGGACCTGGTCCACGCCCGCCTCCCAGGCGCTGCGGATCACCGGCACACCGAGGATCTCCCTCAAGGCGAGCACGAGCGGGAACGTGATGGTGCGCCTGTGGGACGTCGCTCCCGACGGTACGGCGACGATGTTCGACGAGAACGTTGCGCTGATCGAACGCGGCGGACGGATCTCCTTCGATCTGAAGTCGACCGACTGGACCGTCAAGCGTGGGCACCAGCTCGGAGTCCAGATCGGCACCATCGACTCCAACAGGTGGCGGGACGTCCCCTCGGGCCACACGATCAAGGTCTCCGACGCCCGGCTCACCTTGGACGTGCAGAACCCGCGCTACGACGTGCCGACCCGGGGTGACCGCTCGCCGTTCCTCGACACGTTCCTGACGGCGAACACCACCACGCTCAGCGACATCGGCCGCGGCACGTTCCCGCTGCGGCTGTCCAGGAACGGCTGACCGAACGGCTGCCCGGTGCTCGCCGCCTGGCGGGTGCCGGGCAGCCCGTTACGGCCGTGCGCGCACAACGTGCGGCTCCGTCGCTGACCTGCCGCCGGTAGAACAGCCGACACTCTGTGCGGCGGGGCTCGCGACGGTCGGTGCACGCGTGCAGGTCCGCGTGCTCCCGGCAGATCCGGGCCGCGTCCTCGCTGGGGTGCGATGGAGAGGCCGGAGAGGCCCTGGGAGGTCTCCAAGAGCGGGCGATCATCGGGCGACGCCGTCATCGTGAGGCTTCCCGTCGCACAGTTCGCCGCAGCCGTCGACGCATGGGCTGAGTCGCAGCAAACGGCCTCGCCCGACAGGCGCGAGCACCACGCGAGCCTCGCCATCCCCTCGCCGCCGACCCGCCCTTGTGGGAGCAGGCCGCCGTCGGGGCCGCCACGTTGGTGCGGAGCCCGAAGGTGAAGAACGTCGCCGGGCACTCAGCGGGACGTGGTTCGTCACCACCGACGGCGGGCCGTTCCGGCGCCGCAGCCGTGCACGGGGAACGCCTGACCCCTTGTGGTGGTCAGGCGTTCCGCTGTCGTGAGGCCACGGGCTCACTTGTCGTGGTCTTGGCCCTTGTCCTTGTCGTCCTTGTGCTTGTCGTCCTTGTCCTCGTGGCCCTTGTCCTTGTCGTCCTTGTGCTTGTCGTCCTTGTCCTCGTGGCCCTTGTCCTCGTGGCCCTTGTCCTCGTGGCCCTTGTCCTCGTGGCCCTTGTCCTCGTGGCCCTTGTCCTCGTGGCCCTTGTCCTCGTGGCCCTTGTCCTCGTGGCCCTTGTCCTCGTGGCCCTTGTCCCCCAATCCCGGTCCTCGTGGTCGTCCCACGCCTTCCTGAATTCGTTCCAGTCCCGGTCCTCGTCGCTGCTCCACGAGGTGCCCCGGTGGTCGTCGTCCTTGTCGCGGGCCCAGTCCTTGCTGTCCTTGTGCTTGTCGTCGGTCTTGATCTGGCCGCGGATTTCGCCGTTCGGGAACTGCTTGGTGTGCACGTTGACGTACGTGACACCCGCTTCGATCGCGTCGACGAGCTCGTCAAACTCGCCGGGCTGGATGCCCTGGTCGGCGGGGCCCACCACGTCGTCGGGCTTGATGGTGCCCTCGATCTTGGCCGGGGCCTGCGGGCAGGACTGGACGTCCGCCGAATGGCCACCCTTCGCGTCCTTCAGGTTCGAACACAGGAAGACGGCGACGCCGCCGCTCTGGTGTCTGCCTCCGAAGTGGATGTGTGCCTGCTGGACGTCCTTCAGGTCTTCGTAGCTCAGCTTGAACCTGATCTCCTTGTCCCGTTCGTCGATCTTGGCCTCGAACCGCCCGGAACCGGGCGTCGAGATCGGTTTGGGATCCTCCTCGAAGCCGCTGAGCTTGGCGCGGACGTTCACCTCCTTGGCGTCCCGCGAGTCACTCCAGTCCCGCGAGTCGTGCGAGTCGCGTTTGTCGCCCGAGTCGTCCCGGCCGTCGGCCAGGGCGGTGGTGCCGATGGCGCTGGCCGCGACCGCCGCGCTGGCCGCCATCGCCACCGTCCAGAGTCTGGTCCGTCCCATAATGCTGGTCCCTTCCTCGGTGGGGCCCGAGCCCGAATCAGCGGCGGACAAACCGCCCATGGTGGGACTCAGGCAATGCAAAGGTGCCGCGCGCCGGTGGACGTGATCGTCGCGACCGTCCAGCACTCGGTTCGATTGGCACCCTTTGTGAAATTGTTCCACCTTCGCGGCAAAGGTGGGCTCCATTCACTGATCTGCCCGTCAGGGATCTTCGAGCGCGGTGGACCGCGCTGGGTGCTCTGCGACGACCCGCGCGGTTCGGCGAGGCCGCCTTCCATCGGACCGCGCATCCGTCCACCGGGTTTACCAATCGGTACACCCGCCGGGCGTTTCGGAAAGACTGGGAAGTCTTCGTCATGGACGAGCGCACAACCTCGTCGAGCAGCGAGACGCGTCTCGCGTCGAACCGTTCTCGGCCGCTATTGATCAAGGGCGAGCCCGTCAAGAGCGGCGCCACCACGGTTATGGCCCCGAAGTTCCCCGACCTCATGGCGGTTTACTGCGACGCGCTCGACGCGATCGGCCACGAGGGGCGAACGACGGTCGCCGGGTGCGCGGACACCTCTCGGTCGGTCAGAGTGTCGGAGACGACGACCTTCTGGACGTCACGTTGGAAGCGACCGATCTCGCGCTGCAGCGGCGAGGCAGCGGTCAAGAACCTGCCGTCGCCGACACCCCTCCCCCTCGGCCCGGCGTCCACAGTGGCCGATGAACAGGACGCGACGGAAGCGGTCAGCAGCCGGGCCCACCTCGGCAACCTGACCGAGGTAGGCCCGCAGAGCGGACTACTGGTGCACCGGCACCCGCGGGTTGCTGAAGGTCAGCGTGTTGGCCTTCTCGACATTGCCGTTGTTGTCGATCGCGCGGTACTCAATCGTCCGCTCGCCCGGTCCCTTGACCCGGAACGGCGCCTGGTACTGCTTCCACGACCCGCCATCGAGCCGGTACTCGATGCGGGCGACACCGACGCCCCACCCGTCGTCGGCACGAAGCGTCGCCAGCGGGTTGGCCACCCAGGGCACATCGCTGTTGGCGTGATGGCTCAGGGCGATGGTCGACACCGGCGCATCCACCTCGATCATCTTCAGGGCCGCCTCCAGGTTGGGCAGCGGCCCGATCTGCTCACCCGCCGTGGTCGCACCCTGCGGCGTTCCCGTGGCCCTCAGCACCTCGACGATCTCCTGGCCGCTCCACGGCTCCTGGCCGGTGGCCTTGAGATACGACTGGATGGCCACGACGGCGTTCGTCACAACCGGCCCGGCGCCCGACGTACCACCGAACGACTGCGTGTAGCGAACGTTGAGGTCTGCCGGGTTCGTGCCACCCTGCAGGTTCCCGTTGCCCCCCGTGGTGGTGATGTTGTGCCCCCAGCCCTGCAGGTCGAACCGGGTGCCGTAGTTGGAGAAGCTGAGCCGCTCGTGGTCGGTGCTGCTACCGGCGCCGACCATGATCGAGCCGGAGTGCTGCACGGCCGGGTCGAACCAGCGGATGCCGTCGCGGGTGTACATCGGGTCGTCGGAGTTGGTGTTGCCGTTACCGCCGGTCGAGACCACGGTGACGCCCAGCCCGGTCAGCAGCTTGATCGCGTCGAACACTGCCGGGATCCACTCCAGCGGCGCGTACCGGGTGCTGCCGAGCGGGCTGGAGGTCTGCTGCTCCAGCAGCACGACATCGCCGGGTCGCAGATTGCCGTTGGCGGCCAGGTAGGCCAGCGCCGGCCCGGGGCTCCAGGAGGTGCGACCGTTGGCCAGCCGCTGGTTCGGCGAAATACCGTAGAGCTGCGCGTCGGGAACCCCACCGGTGACCCCGTACTCGTTGTCACGGCCGCCCATGATGCCGAACACCGCCGTGCCGTGCTCGTCGGCAAAGCCCGTGTAGCGCGGGAAGGCCTCGCCGCCCAGGTCGCTTGACCAGTCCAGCTGCAGATCCTCGTGGAACGGGTTCCAGTCGTACTCAAGGTCCGCCACCTTGATTCCCGCGCCGCGCAGCCGCGGGTCGTGCCGGCCGAAGTCGGCGTCGATTCCGGTCGGCGCCGGGCGGAGGTAGCCCTGCCGACCGGTGAAGTCCGGCGTGGTCGACGGCGGCGGCACCGGCTCCGGCACCGGATAGACGTGCACGACCTCGGGCAGCGCCGCGAGCTCGGCGCGGACAGCCTCGGCGTCGACCCCGGAGGGCATGGTGAGGCGGTACCAGGAGGACATGTCGGGCACAGCCTCGCCCGTGCGCTCCGCCGCCTCGTCGGCGAGCTCGGTCAGCTCGGCAGAGGAGACCGTCTGCACCATCGGTTCGAGGTCACGGACCCGGCCGTGCCGGTCGAGGACACTCTCGACCCGCTGCAGGCTCTGGCCGCGCTCGCTGCGTAGGTCGGCATTCGCACCACGAATCTTGAGGGATTCGGCGAACTTGATTTCGAGTGCGACCTCCGTGTCGGCGTGGTCGGTACCCGTGATCTCGCCGCCGTCGGACAGACGACCGGACAATGTCAATTCGGCACTGTCCGGACCGAGTCCGCCGTCGCTCGTGAGATCCGCCTTGTCGAAGTGCAGCACGAGGTCATTTCGGCCATCGCCGTCGACATCCGTCTTCGTCGCGATCACGGAGCCGTCTGCCCATTTTGCGGGTGAGGCACCCCCGGCCTCGGGCGTGCCGAGCAGCACACTTCCGGGGTCCACGGCGGTTGCGTCGAATGCCGCGGCGCTCCGCAGAACCGCCGGCACCAACCCGGTCCCGGCCAAATTGATGTGGTCGGACAACCCCACCGAAAGGTCGACCTGCCTCTCCACCGACTCCTTCGCGTACGCGGATGACTCGACGACCATGACGCCGGGCACAATGAGTGCACCGAGCGCGATGGCGGTCGAAAAAGGCCTGGCCATAGCGGCTTCCTCCGATTCTGGACACAGTAGATCCGCGACAGGGCCGCCGTCCGGAGGACACCGCCACGAAAGGGACCTGGTCCAGAACCCTATGCATTCATAGACGGGGCCAACTATCTACAATCGTCGTAGTTTCTCGCCGCTGCATCGAACCACTGTCGCATCGTCGGCCGGCGCCCCTTTCCTCGCACGCGATCCCCTCATCACACGACGATGGAAAAACGGTGGGCCGGCGATTGCCGGCCCACCACGTGTTCCTATTGCCGCGACAATGTGCTACAGAGCCGCGCGGTCACTCCCTTGATACCGTGCACGATGTTCGGTGCCCCGAAGTCGTCCACCGCCGCGTTGTTGCCAGCGCAGCTCTTCGACTTCATCCGCCGCGGCCGCCCGGTGCTGGCGGTCAGGGTTCGTGGTGGCCGGCCCAGGAGCCCCGGACGTGGCCGATGTGGCGTCGCATCAGCGCCGCCGCCCCCGGCGCATCGCCGGCCACCACCAGATCGACGATCTGCTCGTGCTCGGCGGCCGAACGCCCCAGCTCGCCACGCTCGGCGAGCTCTTGCAGGCCGTACAGCCGGCTGCGGGCCCGTAGGTTCCCGACCACGTCGATGAGATGCCGGTTGCCGGCGAGGGCGAGCAGCGCGAGATGGAAACGCCTGTCGACCTCGACGTAGCCGATGAGGTCGCCGGTTTCGGCGAGGCGCTCCACCTCCTTCGTCAGGGGACGCAGCGCCTCGACCGCCGCCCGGGTGGGCTCGTTGATGGCCCGGGCGATCTCGGCCACGGTGGGCACCTCAATCAGCGCGCGCAGTGAGGTGATCTCGTCCAGGTCCCGGTCGGTCAGCTCCGTGACTCGGAAGCCTTTGTTTCGAACGATCGTGACCAGTTCCTCGTTGGCGAGGTCGAGCATCGCTTCGCGTACTGGCGTGGCGGAGACACCGAACTGCTCTACGAGCATCGGCACGGAGTACAGCACGCCGACGCGCAGCTGCCCGGTGATGACCGCGCCGCGCAGGGCATGGGCGATCTCCTGGCGAAGGTTGGGTCGGCCTCCCAGCTGTGGCAAGGAGAGCGTGTCCGGGGCCAGGCGCCCGGTGGCGTCCGTCACGGTCTCACTCCTTGTCCTCTTCATCGCAGCGTGAATCCCAGTCCGACGGGATCGTTGTCCTCAAGGACGAAATGGTGTTCGCCGGTGCGGTAGGCCATCCCTCGCACCTCTGAGACGTAGGCCGGGCGGCCCTCTGCTTCCAACTCCCGCACGACGCGGCCCAGGAACCGTGTTCCGATCACCGAGTCGTGCGTCAGCACCTGGTCAGGGGCGAGTTGCCCGGATGATGCTAACAGCGCGATCCGCGCGGAGGTGCCTGACCCGCACGGTGACCGGTCGACCTCCCCGTCGGCGAAGACGGTGATGTTGCGCTGGTGGGGGCCGCCGGACCGCCGGCCCAGATCCTCGAACAGGATCGTGCCGTAGACACCGTCGAGCCGCGATTCGCTCGGGTGCCGGGCCCATTCGGTCCCGTTGAGTGCCCATTTGATTTCCCGGCCGAGTGCGAGCAGCTCACCGTAGTGCTCCGGGGTGACCGACAGCCCGAGGACCGAGGCGTCGACGGAGGCGTAGATCCCGCCGCCGTAGCTGACGTCCGCGCGCACCGGGCCCCGGCTGGTGTTCACGGTGATGTCCCGGCCCAGTACGTACGCGGGCACGTTGCGGAAGCTGACGTCGCGGACCTCGCCGGCGACGCAGGTGACTGTGGCGGTGACGCGACCTGACGGTACGTCGATCACCACGTCGGTCTCCCCGTCCGGGTCGGCGTTCACGAGTCCGCTGCGGACGGCCCACACACCCAGCGCGATGGTGCCGTGTCCACACGCCGTCGAGTAGCCGTCCTTGTGCCAGAACAGCACCCCGAAGTGGGCGCCCTCGTCGTCCGGCGGCACGAGGAAGCAGCCGTACATGTCGGCGTGGCCACGAGGTTCGTTGACCAGGAGCCGGCGTACGGCGTCGATCTGTTCGTCGCGCTGAGCGTGCCCGCGCCGTTGCAGGACGGTGGCGCCGGGGATCTCCGGGACGCCGTCGGTGACGATGCGGAAGGGCTCTCCCGCCGTGTGGTAGTCGGTGGCGCGAATGTCCGGCATCGCCTCAGGCCCCCAGGTACGCCTCGACCACGCGGGAGTCGCGCCTGAGCTCGCGGGCCGCTCCCTGCAGGGTGATCACACCATTCTCCACGACGTACGCGCGGTGCGCGATCTTGAGCGCGGCGCGGGCGTTCTGCTCGACGAGCAGCACCGAGGTGCCGTCGGCGTTGATCTGGCGGATCAGCTTCATGATCTGTGTCACCACGAGTGGTGCGAGCCCCATCGAGGGTTCGTCCAGCATCAGCAGTTTGGGCTTCGCGACCAGCGCGCGACCGACGGCGAGCATCTGCTGCTCGCCGCCGGAGAGGTTCCCGCCCTGCTGGTTGCGCCGCTCGGCGAGCCGCGGCAGCAGGGCGTAGACCTCGTCGATCCGGCGGCCGACCACGGCCTTGTCGCTCACCAGGTAGCCGCCGAGTTGCAGGTTCTCGTGGACGGTCAGCCGGGAGAAGATGCGGCGTCCCTCCGGCACGTGCACGACCCCGGCGCCGACGATCTCCCACGGCTTGGCCTTGGTGATGTCCCGGCCGAACGCGCGCACGGTGCCGCCGGTGGACCGCACCACCCCGGAGACGGTGGCGAGCGTACTGGTCTTGCCCGCGCCGTTGTTGCCGAGCAGCGTGATGATCTCGCCCTCACCGACGGTCAGGCTCAACCCCCGCAGGGCGTGGACGCGGCCATAGTGAACGTCGAGGCCATCGATCTCGAGCGCCCAGCGGCCGGCGGCGTCACTCATGGCTCATCATCTCCTCATCCATGTCCTCCTCGTCGTCATCGTCCTTGCCGAGGTACGCCTCGATCACGGCCGGGTCGCGGCGTACCTCTTCGGGAGTGCCGTCGGCGATCTCCCGGCCGAAGTTCAGCACGACGACCCGGCGCGAGACCTGCATGACGAGATCCATGTCGTGCTCGATGAGCACGATGGCGATGCCGAGCGCGCTGATGCGCTGCAGCAGATCGAGCAGCTCCCCCTTCTCGCCGTAGTTGAGGCCGGCGGCGGGCTCGTCCAGCAGGAGCACCTTGGGCCCGCAGGCGAGGGCGCGGGCGATCTCGACACGCCGCTGCTCGCCGTACGGAAGGTTCCGCGCAAGGCCAGCGCGGTCGCCGCGCAGGCCCACAAAGTCGAGCCACCGGTTGGCCTCGTCGGTGGCCTCCCGCTCCGTTCGCCTGAACCGGGGCGTGTGCAGCAGCGCGTCGAGGGCGTTCTGCCGCAGCCGCAGGTGCATCCCGGCGCGGACGTTGTCGAGCACCGTCAGCTCACCGAAGAGGCGCAGGTTCTGGAAGGTGCGCGACATCCCCCGGGCCGCGATCGCGGACGGCCGCAGGCCGGTGATGTCCTTGCCGTGCAGGGTGATCGAGCCGCCGGTGGGCTTGTAGAAGCCCGTGACGCAGTTGAACGCGCTGGTCTTGCCGGCACCGTTGGGACCGACGAGCGAGAGGACGTCGCCCTGGTAGACCTGGAAGGTCAGCCCGTCGACGGCCTTCACACCGCCGAAGTCCAGGTGCAGGTCCTGCACCCGCAGCAGCGGTACGGAATCCGGCGTGCTCACGGCACCACCTCCTTGCCCTTGCGCGCGGCATGCTCCTCGGCCCTGCGCTTGTCGCGCCGGGACTGCCGTTCCACGGCCCGCGCCGGCCACAGCCCCTGCCGACGGAAGATCATCACGATGATGAGCAGGATCCCGAACACGAAGTACCGGTAGTCCGCGGCCTCCCGGAGAAGCTCGGGCAGCACGCTGATGAAGATGGCGCCGAGCACGACGCCGGGCGTCGAGCCCATGCCACCGAGCACGACGGCCATCAGAATGAGCGCCGACCACAGGAATGTGAAGCTCGGTGGGGAGATGGCGGAGAGCTGGGCGCCGAAGAGGATGCCGGCGAGGCCACCCCAGATGGCGCCGCCGATGTAGGCGGCGAGCTTCACCCGGTACGTGTTGATGCCCATCGCCTCAGCGGCGTCCTCGTCCTCGCGGATGAACCGCCAGGCGCGGCCGAGCCGGCTGCGGCCGAGCCGCGCCGCGCCGAGGACGGCCAGGGCGACGACGACCACACAGGTGTAGTAGAGGCCGACCGGGCCGCTCAGATCGACCCCGAGCAGCATGATGCCGGGGATCCCGTAGATGCCGGACGGCCCTCCGGTGATGGTGAGGTTGTTCGCCGTGATCCGGATGATCTCCCCGAAGCCGAGCGTCACGATCGCCAGATAGTCGCTGCGCAGCCGCAGGGTGGGTCCACCGATCACGATGCCCGCGACCACCGCCGCGACGATGACGACGGGCACCGTGGCCAGCAGCGGCCAGCCGTACCTGGTGGCGAGGATGCCGCTGACGTAGGCGCCGATGGCGAAGAAAGCGGCGTACCCGAGATCGAGCAGGCCGCAGTAGCCGACGACGATGTTGAGGCCGACCGCGAGCATCACGAAGAGCAGCGCGGAGGTCATCACCGACAGGGCGTAGTTGGTGGCGGTGATGAACGGCGCCAGCAACGCGACGGCCAGTCCGACCAGGCCGAGGTGGCGGTTCTGCTGGAGGCGGTCGAAGAGCGCACGGGCGCGGGCCGGTGACGTGGCGAGGTTGGTGGTCATCAGACACGCTCCGTAACGCGCTCGCCGAGGATGCCGGTCGGGCGGAGCGTCAGGAAGATGATGAGGAAGGTGAAGGCGAATACATCGCGCCACTGCCCGCCGATCCAGTGGGTGCCGATCGACTCGAGCAGGCCGAGCGTCAGGCCGCCGAGCATCGCGCCCTTGACGTTGCCGATGCCGCCGATGACGGCCGCGGTGAACGCCTTGAGCCCGATGACGAACCCCATCAGGAAGTCGATCTTCCCGTAGTAGCCGCCGGCCATGACGCCGGCGGCGCCGGCGAGGGCGGAGCCGATGAAGAAGGTACGCGCGATGACGGCGTCGACGTTGATGCCCATGTACAGGGCCGCCGTCGGGTCCTGGGAGATGGCACGCATGGCCCGCCCGGTCTCGGTCCCCATGACGAGCCACTGAAGGCCGGCCATCAGCAGGACCGCGATCACGATGAGACTGGCCTGCTGGATGGTGATGCGGGCGCCGAGCAGATTGACCGGGTCACCCGCCAGCCGAACCGGGTAGACCTCCGGGTTGGGCCCGGCCACCAGCCGCATCCCGTACTCGAGCGCGAACGAGGCGCCCACCGCGGTGATCAGCACGGAGAGCCGGGGCGCGCCACGCAGGGGACGGTAGGCGACCCGCTCGAGCAGCAGGCCGGCCGTTCCGGTCACCAGCATCGCGATGAGCATGACGATGAGCAGCGCCACGAAGCCGAGGCCGGTCGCCAGCCCGCCGGCGACGCTCAGGACACCGAAACCGACGAACGCACCGAGCATGTACAGGTCGCCGTGGGCGAAGTTGAGGAGCCTGATGATGCCGTACACCATCGTGTAGCCCAGGGCGACCAAGGCGTAGAACGATCCGACGAAGAGACCGTTCCAGAGGAGTTGGGTCATGGGAGTCCTTCGGAGCGGGGAACGCCCCGGCGGCGCGCTCCTGGGAGGACGCCGCCGGGAGCAGGCGACCTACTGCAGGGTGTCCTCGAGGACGATCTTGCCGTTCTCCACCACGAGGATCTGGAAGCCACCGCTGGAGAGCGTGTGCTCGGGCGTGAACTTCAGCGGCCCGGAGAACAGCTGGAAACCGTCGATCCCCTCGAGCGCCTTGATGACGGCGTCACCGTCGGTCGAGCCGGCCTTCGTGACCGCCTCGGCGGCCACCCGGACCGCGTCGTAGGCCTGAGTGGAGTACGGACCGGGCGCGGCGCCGAACTTGCTCGTGTAGTCCGCGATCCACTTCTCCGCGCCCTGGATGGTCTCCGGGGTCTGGGTCATGGTGGCGAAGACGCCCGCGGCGGCCTCGGGGCCGGCGATGTCCACCAGCTTCTGGTCGACCGACCCGTCGGCCACCATGATCTTGCCGGTGTAGCCCGCCTGCCGCAGCTGACGGATGATGAGGCCACCCTCCTGGTAGTAGCCGGTCCAGTAGATGAAGTCCGGCTGGCCCTTCAGGATGGCGTTGACGTTGGCGCTGTAGTCGCTCTCACCCGCGGTGACCGACTCGCGTCCGGCGAGCGCCGGTGAGCCGGTGAGCAGCTTGGCGGTGGTGTCGGCGATGTCCTTGGAGTAGCTGGTGTTGTCGTCCATGAGGGCGACCTTGGTGGCGCCCACCTTCTTCATGAACTTCAGCGCCGAATCGGACTGCTGAACACCGGTGCCGTTGATCAGGAAGACGTTCTTCTTCTTCTGCGCTACCAGCTCGTTGGAGTTGGCGGCCGGGATGAGCATCGGCACGCCGGCCTTCTCGAAGATCGGCAGCGTCGGAAGCGTCGCACCCGAGCAGTAGCCACCGACCGAGACCTTCACGCCCGCGGTGACCAGCTTGTTGGCGCCCGCCGTGGCGCTCTTGGCGTCGCACGCCTCGTCCTCGACCTTGAGCTCAAGCTTGCGCCCGTTGACGCCGCCCTTGGCGTTGAGCTCGTCGACGGCGAGCTGCGCGCCGTTCTTCATGTACGGGCCGATGGCCGAGCTGCTGCCGGAGAGCGGAGTCAGCATGCCGAGGACGATCGGCCCATCGTCCGACTTCTCGCCCCCGCCCGAGGCGAGGCCGTTACCGCAGGCGGAGAGCAGCATGGCCGCCACCGCCGCAGTGCCCACGAGGGCGACTCGCGACAGCCGGCGGGTGAGGTATGACGTCATTGTCCAAACTCACTTCCCTCAAGGGCCGACACATTGGACGGCCAGGTAGCGACTGGTAGCACTGCTGTGTGACGTAGCACCGCACTATGGCACAGGACACAAAGTTGCTCCAGAGGTGCACGTGGGGGTGTTACCGACGCGTGATTTCAACCCAACGGGCTGCTGTGTAATGTTTTACCGGCCGTCCTGAAAGGACTCGCCGACGTGACTGCCTCCCCCACTCCCCGCGCCCGCCCCCGGCACGGCGCGCTCGTCGCGGCCGCCCTGCCCTACCGGGGCGACCTGTCCGAGGACGTCGACGCGTACGCCTACCTGCACACGGCGACCCCGGCCCCCCGCGAAGGAGCCTGATGCCCGGCGACGACCATCTGTTCCTCACAGCCGAGGAAGAATCCATGCTGGCCGGGGAGCAGGGCCCGGCCACCGCGATGTGCATGCGGCTGATCGTCGGAGTGGCACGCGCGAACGGCGCCGAACGGTTGGTGCCGATCGAATCGGCGCACGCCGACGGCTGCCTGTACCACGGCATGGCGGGGCTGGAGTTCACCGAACGGCTCGTCTCCCTCGGCGCCCGGGTGCGGGTGCGCACGACACTCAACGTCGGCTCGCTCGACCTGCTGCATCCCGGGCTGGTACGCGCCGACCCGGAGGTGGCCGAGAACGGCCGGCGCCTGATGGACGCGCACGTGGCCCTCGGCTGCGAGCCGATCTGGTCGTGCGCGCCCTACCAGGCCGGCCACCGCCCGGCAGCGGGCAGCCACGTGGCCTGGGCGGAGTCGAACGCCATCGCCTTCGTCAACTCGGTGCTCGGCGCGCGCACGGACCGCTACGGCGACTTCATCGACATCGCCGCCGGCATCGCCGGCCGGGTCCCCTACTCGGGCCTGCACCTGCAGCGCAACCGCACCGCCGCGCTGGTGCTCGACTTCTCCGCGGTCCCCGCCGCACTGCTCGACGACGACGTCGCCTGGCCCGCGATCGGGGCGCTGCTCGGGGAGTTCGCCGGAACCCGGGTCGCGGCTCTCACCGGCCTGCCGGGCGACCTGAACGACGGCGGGATCACCGAGGACCGACTCAAGGCGCTCGGCGCCACCGCCGCGTCCGCCGGCGGCGTCGCGCTCTTTCACATCGTCGGGGTGACCCCGGAGGCGCCGACGCTGGATGCGGTGCTCGCACCCGGGGCCACCACCGTGCCGGTGACGGCACACGACCTCAGGCGAGCGCGTGACCGGCTCAGCAGCGCCGCCACGACCTCACTCGACGCCGTCAGCCTCGGCACCCCCCACTTCTCGCTTTCCGAGTTCGCGGCGCTGGCGCGCGAGCTGCGGGACGGTCCGTCGTTCAGCCCGTCGGTCGACGTGTTCGTGTCGACCAGCCGGGCCGTGCTGGCCGAGGCGCAGGCACACGGGTACGCCGACGCCGTGCGCGACGCGGGTGGCCGCATCATCACCGACACCTGCACCTACGTGACACCCGTGCTGAGCGACGGGATCCGCACTGTGATGACGAACTCGGGCAAGTGGGCCTGGTACGCGCCGGCCAACCTTGGGATCGACACCGTACTGGGCAGCCTCGCCGAGTGCGTCGCCTCGGCACGAGCCGGGAAGGTGGTACGCGATGAGCGGCTCTGGGGATAAGCCGGTGACGCTGTCCGGCCGCTCACTTCATCCCGGAGCGGCGGACGGCGTCGTCCTCGTGCTCGACGAACCGCTCTCGTTCTGGGGCGGTGTCGACGCGCGCGGGGTGGTCGTCGACGCGCACCATCCGCAACGCGGCGTCACGGTCGCCGGGCAGGTCCTCACGATGCAGACCGGGCGCGGGTCCAGCTCCTCAACGGCGGTGCTCGCGGAGCTGATCCGGTCCGGGCACGCGCCGGCGGCCCTCCTCCTGGCCGAGTGCGACGCGATCCTGGTGATCGGGGCCCTCGTCGCCGCCGAGATCTACGGCACCAGTCTGCCCATCGTGCAGCTCACCGACGACGACCTGGCACGACTGCACACCGGCACCCCCGCCGCCGTCCTCGCCCACACCGCACCCCGCCCGGCGACCGTGATTGCGAAGACCCGATGACCGCGACCCTGCCGTACCTCGACGAGGCCGACGTCTTCGGCCTGGTGCCGTTCGCCGACGCCGTCGCCGCACTCGCGAAGGCCCTGTCCGGCGGGCTCGACCCGCAGGCGTCGCTGCAGCGCTCCATCCACGACGTGGAGCAGGGGCAGCTGCTGCTGATGCCCGCCGAGACCGCCACCGCCATGGGCGTGAAGCTGAGCACTGTGGCTCCGGGCAACTCCGGCCGGGGCCTCCCCCGCGTCCAAGCGCTGTACGTGCTCTACGACCGGGTCACGCTGACACCGGTGGCCCTGCTGGACGGCACGGCCCTGACGACGTTGCGAACCCCCGCGGTCTCCGCGGTCGCGGTCGACCACCTCGCCGCGCCCGGCGCGCGACACCTGCTCGTGCTCGGCTCCGGCCCACAGGCGTGGGGGCATGTCGAGGCGCTGCGAGCCGTTCGTCCGCTCAGCGACGTCACGGTGGTGGGCCGGGACCCCGACCGCGCGGCGGCCCTGGCGGCCAGGGTCCGGGACAGCGGCCTGGACGCGCGCGTGGGCAGCCACGACGACGTCGCGGATGCGGACGTGGTGGTCTGCGCCACCACCGCCCGCCAGCCGCTCTTCGACGGCCGCCGGCTGCGCCCGGGAACCTGTGCGGTCGCGGTGGGCTCCCACGAGCCGGACGCCCGTGAACTCGACGACGTGACGATCGGCGCCGCCGAACGGGTGGTCGTCGAGTCCCGCGGCGTCGCGCTGCGGGAGGCGGGTGACATCATCCAGGCCGTACGCGCCGGCGTCGTCGCCGAGGACAGCCTCATCGAGCTACGCGATGCGGTACAGCTGGCACCCACCACCGGCTCATCGGTCTTCAAGAGCGTCGGCATGGGCTGGCAGGACCTCGTGGTAGCCGACCTGGCCCACCAGCGCTGGACGGAGCGAGGCCAGGCCTGACGTGGTCGTCGTCGGCCCGGCATTGTGAGGGCCGCCTGCGCCTACTACGCCGCGCGCGAACTTGTCGACACGCAGGCGCACCAGGCCATCCTGCGTCGCCTTCGGGAGGGAGGAATTGTTTCCACGATCAAGGCAGATCCTCGCAAGTCGAACCTTCGCCTCCATGGGAAGCGGTGACCACAGAGAGCTGACCGCATGAGCGAGCGGTGCCGCTTCTACCAGGGCCGCGAGGCTAAAGGACGTCTCGACCAATCCTTGAAGGATTGCGACACCGCCTGGGCAGTCGACGCCAAGGTTTTGCAATTCACCGGCCCGGGCCTGCCGTTGCAGGCCGAGGCGCTAGCGAGCAGGCAACCCCTGGACAGGGGCGGATGCTGTTCGAGGATCACTCGCTGCACTTTGGGATCGCGCAAGAGTAACGAGAGAGGGTGAGAGTGCCGATGTGACGACCACCCGGCCGCTCCACAGCGAGGAACTCGCGAGCACGGCTCCGAAGCGAGATGTTCTGGATCTGCTCTGACTTGTCCCGAGATCTTAATGTCATGTGCATGGTCGACCAGCGGCGCAGCCTCCGATACGTAGTCTGTGGTGACGACCGCCTGGCGGTCGAACTGGTGAGGAACCTGGCGAGGCGGCCCGACGCGGTGGTGGCCGTTGTCTTACCGCCGGACGTCGCGGCGCGCTTTAAGGTCGGCGACATCCCCAACGTCCACCTTGTCACGGCTGAGCCGCTGGACCGCGAGACGCTGCACCTGGCAAAGGTCGCGGAAGCAGAAACTGTGGCGCTGCTGTCAAGCACGTCTGCGCTGCGTCAAGCCCTACTTGTGCGTGAGCTCAACCCGGCCGCGCGGC
The DNA here is from genome assembly GCF_003626635.1 of Micromonospora musae. Lineage (GTDB taxonomy): Bacteria > Actinomycetota > Actinomycetes > Mycobacteriales > Micromonosporaceae > Micromonospora > Micromonospora musae. The sequence continues at coordinate 374,160 of NZ_RAZT01000006.1, forward strand.
TCGTCGTGCGCAGTGAGGTCGGCGAGGCCGGCGACTATCCGATGCTGCCCGGCTGCACGTTCGTTTCCTCTTCCAGTGCCGCCGCCGTAGCGCATGTGGCTGCACTTGCCGACGCGGCGCCCACGGTCAAGGCCCGCGTCCGCCGGTTGCGCACGCAGCGCCGCCTTCTCCGCCAAGTGCTGCAGGTCCGAGTCGCGCGCATTGCCGCTACGTCGTTGGTGGTGACGGCCCTCGGAACAGGGTTCCTGATGCTGGTGAATCAAGTCGGCGTCTTCGATGCCCTGTACTCCTTCCTGATGAACGGCCAAGGTGGCCCAGACCCCCTCTCGACCAGGGACGCACAGGTATTCGACGTCGTCTACACTCTGCTGACTGTCACCGGCGGCGTCGTGACTGGTATTTACCTGGGAGACGCCGTCCAGCACGCCCGCGCATTGGCCGCCGCTGGCGTACTACCCAAAGGCAGCAGCGGTCACATCGTGGTCGTGGGCCTCGGCGGCTTGGGGAGCCAAGTGGTCGGTGCGTTGCGCCGTGCCGGTGCCGAAATCGTCGCTGTGGATGTCTCCGAAGCCGCCCGCGGAGTGCATGTCGCCCGAGATCTGGCCATTCCGTTTATCGTCGACGACGCGAGCAGGTCGGAAACCCTCAGCCGCGCTGCCGTCGAGCGGTGCCGAGCCCTGCTACTTCTCACTCCCGATGACGACGCCAGCCTGGCTACTGCTCTCGCTGCGCGGGCTATCCGGCCCGACCTGCCTATCATCTGGCGGCCTCGTAACGACGAAACAGCCGCACTCGTCGCCGAACAGCTAGGCGTCATCGTTCCGCGGGCGTCTGAGGACGACTTCGCCCGGCAGCTTGCCGAACTGGTCACCGTGAAGAACTCGGATGCCACGCACCCGCGCACCACCGACATGCAGGCGGCGAGGCGATCACGGTTGCCGGGCAGTCAAGGAGGTCACGTGAGCCTTCCCAGAATCGCCGCTCTCGTCAGCAGGTTAAGACAGGCCGTGGGGTCTGCGTCGCTGCCAGGCAACGCCCAACAGGGCAGAGCCGAGCCCAGCATGACGCATGAGAAGTAGAAGGCCCGGGGTACGCAGCGGCTTGCCCACCTCCGCGCCGTGCACATGCTGTCGCGCTACCCGCCGGTCGCAAGCCGTACCACCGTCACAAACAAGAGCGCAGTGCCGAGCGCCCCGTCTCGTCTCACCTTGCCCTCGGCGCGTTGGCAAACGTCCTCTCCCAATGGAGAGCGACCCACCGCCAGCCGAGTGAGAAGGACGGCGGCATTCGGTGGTGCTGATCGGCGCTCCTCGCGTCCGGCGCGAGGAGCGCTGATCAGGCGGTCATCGCGTCCGGCGAGATCGAACGGCGATCGTCGCGCACACGAGGGCGATCACCAGCGAGGCCACGGACAGTCCGACCGCCCACCGGCTTCCCGCATCCGACTGCGTAGTGGACGCGCTGTCCGCGGCCACCGCCGCCTGCTCGGTGCCCGCCGCCGGGGACGATGCCGCATCGGCCTCGGCCACGAGCCGGAGCACCGGCGCGGGCCGCTCCGGCTCGTCGGTACCGGAGGCCGGCTCCTGGATCCACCGCACGACCTCGCCGTTGCTGTAGTGCTGCAACGTCTTGAACACCAACCGGTCGGCCGCAGGCAGCGGTCCGGCGCTCACCGAGAACTCGTCGTACTCACCCGGTTTGATCGCCGACTGCGGATTCGCCGCAGTCCAGGTGATCTTGTCAATGACCTCGCTGATCTGCGCGCCGTGCGCCTCGACCGGTGTGGTCAGCTTCCTCTTCGTGATCTCGTACGACCAACCGGCGTGCGGCTTCACCGAGAGCGAGGCAAGTGGGGAGTCGGTCGGGAACTGCACCTCGACCTTGTTGGTGCTCGCGTCGTCGCTCTCGGTGGGAACCCGGAACGTCAAGGCGGCGTAACCACCCTGGGTGGCCGTGCCCGGGTTGACCGTCACGTGCGCGAACGCCGCCGCCGGTAGGACGCCGACGAGGCAGGCCACCACGCCTACGGTTACGAGGCCACGAACTACTCGGCGAGGCATGTGCATTCTCCAGCTCTCTATCGGTCGACAATCATGGCTAGCCGAGGCGGGCCAGCGTGGTCTTCATCAACGCCTTGACCTTCTCGTCGGAGTCGGCGCGCTTGCCCACGGACTTGATCTGCGTGTAGCCGACGTAGATGATGGCGTTCGCCTTGCGCACCACGACGGTGACCAGATCGTCGTAGGTCTCCGTGTTCACCTCCGGGGGCGAGGTGTGTACGAGATGCTGCGCGAACCCTTTCCACCCGTTGATCTCGATCGACCGGCTGCCGACCTTGTACTCACCCACCACGGTCGGCGGTCCGCCGAGCACGCTGAACGTCGCCGGACACTTGTCGGCCTCGGCCACGACCTTGTTCATCGTGTCGTCCACGAGCGAGGCGCTCTGGAAGACCACCGCGCCCTGCGTGACGACCGGCAGCGACGACGGCCCCACTTTCTGAGGCGCGACGATGGTCCGTCCGGTCGGATTCCCGCCCACCGGCTCGATCGCCGGCTCCACAGCGACCTCGACGGTCTCGGAACGTTGGACGTACGGGCAGGTCGGGATGCTGTTCGGGGGCGTGTAGATGACGTGCGAGGAGTGGCCCTCGTCCTCGATCTCGATCGCGCCCTCCCCCAGGTCACTGGGGCTGACCAGGCCGGAGCGGACCGAGTCCACGGTGTAGGGGGGTTTGGTCACGGGTGCCGGGCTCTCGCTGGAGCAGCCCGCCAGGACGCCGAGGGCGAGCAAGCCGGCGGCGATCGCGGTCGATCGGCTCCGGGACGCGTTTCGGTCAGCGCCTCGCATGTGTGTCACCTACCTTTTCAGCGTGCCGTGAACTGGACGCGCACGGGTGTCTCGTCGAAGTCGGAGACTCGGATGTCCAGCCGCAGCACCCACTCCCCGGGGAAGGGGATGGACATCGAGTTCGCCACGTAGTGGCCGGGTTCGGCGGCGGTGACGGCGACCGGCAGCGCCGGGACGTCGCGGTCGGGTGATTCGAGCCGGCCGGAGATCTCGGGTACCGCAACCAGCGAGCCGTCCGCGCCGGTGAGGTAGATGTCGGCCACGTTGTTGCCGGCCCGCGCCGGCTCGATCTGCACCTCGATCGAGGCGTCGCGCAGCCCGGCGGCCGACTCGGCCGCGGCGGCGGGAACGGGGACGGTGGTGTGCACCGGCGGCGCGTAGCTGGTGCGGGCCGGGGCGGTGTTGACGAGCACGGCCGTGATCGACACGACGGCGACCCCGAGCAGGATCTCTGCCACGACCGAACGGCGCAGCCGGCGCACTGCGGCGGCGGGGGCGGCGTCGAGGCCGAGGGGTTCGCGGCCGCGCCGCCGTACGAACCGCCGCGCTCCGGCGGCGAGAGCCACCACGGCGAGGACGACGGCGAGCTTGCCGAGCAGCAGCCGACCGAAGTCGGTCGCGCCGAGCGCGGCCCACGTCCCCACCTGCCGCCAGGAAAGATAGACGCCGGTCACCGCGATCACCGCGAAGCAGACCTGCGCGAGCCCGGAGAACCTGGGCAGCGCGGGCGCCAGGGTGATGGCTTGGTTGGTCTCCCGTCTCCCGGCGGGGATGAGGACGCAGGCCGCGAGCGTGATCAGGCCGCCCAGCCACAGGGACATGGCGAGTAGGTGCAGGCTGGTCGCCGGCACGGCCAGCCAGGTCTGCACGCCGGTCTGCGCGTGATCCGTCAGCGTCCAGGTCAGCGGCAGGGCGACGGCGCCGACCGTGGCGACCGCGGGCAGGACGATCCGGCGGGTGGCGCCGGCCGTCCCGGTGGTCGTCGTCCCGATGGTCGCGGTCGCGGTGGTCGCCGTTCGGGTGGTCGTCGTCCCGATGGTCGCGGTCGCGGTGGTCGCCGTTCCGGTGGTCGCCGTCGCGGTGGTCGCCGTCGCGGTGGTCGCCATCGCGGTGGTCGCCGTCGCATTGTTGGCAGACCGTGACCGATGGCGTATGGCGAGCCCGAACGCCACGCCGAGGGCGAGCACGATCACCAGCCGTGCCAGCAGCGCGTGGCCCAATCGGGTGGACAGTGTCGCGCCGAGCAGGTCCGGGTCGAACACTTCGGCCAGCGACGTGCCGGCGGCGTACGGCCCCTGTACGAGCAGGACCACCACGGTGCCGGCGGCCAGCACGGCGAATCCTGACCACACGATGCGGCGGCCGGGGCGGTCGGTGCGGCCCGCGGGCCAGAGCACGGCAACGAACAGCGCGCCACCGAGGGCGAGGGCCATACCGAGGAAGGCCAGGGCACGGCCGACCGCGTCGACGACGACGACGGCACGGTGTGCGTCCTGCTCCACCGGGGCGGACGTTGCGCTCGGGTGGCCGATGCTGAACGTGAGCGCACCCGACACCACGTGCGAGTCCGCGGAGGTGACCCGCCAGGCCAGGACGTAGGTTCCCTCGGCCAGATCCGTGGGCAGGCTGACCTGTGCCGTGTTGCCCTTCCCGTCCACGTGACCGGGGGTGCCGATCGCCAGCTTCTCCGCGTTCGTGTCGAGCAGCTGGATCGACCGCTCGTTGAAGCTGACCGCCTCATTGAAGCGGAGCCGGACCTCCGTCGGCGGCGAGGCCAGCACCTCGCCGTCGACCGGCGAGGTCTCCACCAGGGAGGCGTGGGCGTACGCCGGCTGCGCGGGGGACGCGAGGTTGGTGACCAGGCCGCCGGTCGCGAGGAGGAGGACCACCGCCAGCCGCGTGACCAGCCAGGCCCAGCGATGGCCTGCGAGTTGGATCCTGTGCGTCATCCGGGCTAGTCCGTACGCAGCTTGCTGGCCAGGGTGAACGTGCCGCCCTTGACCTGAGCGATGACGTAGTTGTCGTACGTCAGCGAGTGATCGGCGGCGAAGCGGAGCACCCCGGTGAAGGTGGTGAAGTCTTCGAGCCGCGGGATGTTCTCGACAACCTTCGAGGGTGCCGTGTCCCCTGCCTGGCGCACCGCCTGGGCCAACGCACGGAGCGCGTCGTAGGCCTGCATGGCGTCACGGCCCGGGTCCCGCCGGTAGCGATCCTTGAAGCGTGCAGTCCAGTCCGCCGCCGTCGGGAGAAGCTTCGGGCCCGCGGCCGTGGTGAGGAATGCGTCCTCGGCCGCCTCGCCGGCCGCCTGCAGAAACTTCGGGCTGTCCGACTCGGAGGAGGCCATGAAATTGCCGGTGTAGCCAGCCTGGCGCAGTGCGCTCACCAGTCGTCCACCTGGTTCCGCTGCCCCCGTCCAGTAGACGAAGTCCGCCTTGGAGGCGGTGACGGTGCCGGCGAGCTTCGCAAGATCAGGACCGTCGGTGCTCTGCCTGCTCACCGGCAGGCCGTCGGCCTTGAGCCGGTCGGTCACCAGGCCGGACAGCCGCTGTGCGGCCGGCGAGCCGTCATCGAGCACCGCCACCTGCTGCGCGCTCCGGTAGGCCATCCAGTGCACCGCGGCCAGCGCCTCCTGATAGACCGTCGCCTCCATCGGGAACGCCGACGACACCCCGGCTTCGATCAGCCGGTCGGCGCGGGCGGAGGAGACCAGGAACGGCGTGCCAGTCGCGGCCATGGCCTTCGCCGCCGCCACCGCCGCATCCTCACACAGCCCGCCGACCATCCCCACGACCTTCTTGGCGGCCAGCCCCGTCGCCCCCTGCTCGCCGGTCGCCGACGTGCAGCCCCCGTCCTCGACGACCACCTTCACCTGCCGCCCCAGAACCCCGCCCTGATCATTGAGCTCAGCGGCAGCCAGCTGCGCCCCGTCGACGAGGTCCTGCCCACGCTCAGCCAGGTCGCCCGCGAGCGGGGCCAGCACCCCGAACGTGATCTCGCCCCGCAGCTTCGGGGCACCCCCGCCCTCGTCAGAGCCGGAGCACGCGCCGAGTAGACCGCTCACCACCAGCGCGGCCGCGCCCAGCGCGACCGAGCGCACGGCACCTCTGCGTCGCACCGTTCTACCTCCAGATCCGTCACCACCGAAAGCCGGCCCGGGCGCAGCGGTCGCCGCGCTCGGGCCGGTGCCTTCGTTCAGACGGTTACTTGTCGCACGAGTTCCAACAGATCTTGTCGTCCGGCTTGCCGGCCAGCTTGCCGTCGAACCGCAGGACGTCGACGCCCCGGTTGTAGTCCGCGACGTAGACCAGCCCGTTGTGCCAGTAGACGGCCGACGCCGAACCGCCGGTCACGCCCTCCCCTGCCGGCACCCGGAAGTAGCCGACCTGGGTCGGGTTCCTCGGGTCCGACACGTCGATGAAGCGGGTGCCCTGCCCGTACCACCCCTGCGCCACGATGTTGCCGTTCACCGTGAACCAGTGCGCGGAGCAGCTACCGGTGGTAGCCGAGCCCTCCTTGCCCCACGGCGACCAGTGGCTGATCAGGTCCAGCCGGAACGGATTCTCCGGCGTGGAACGCCAGCCCTCACCGTCGTAGCTGCCCTTCAACGAGGCGATCTTGAACTCACCCGCCTGGGAGCAGGTCGTGATGTTCTCGTTGGTGATGTAGAGCAGCTCGCCCTTGTCGAAGCCGCGGACCTTCTCCGTGTTGTGGTACGCGTTGTGGTCGAAGAAGTCGAAGAACTCGGTGCCCGCCGGGTTGGTGGCCACGACGGTCCCGCCCGCGTACGGCACCGGGTCGTACGCCGTCGCGACGCGCTTGCGCTTCAGCACCGGGTCGTAATGCCTGCCCTGGGTCCAGTAGCCACGTACGCCACCCTCACCGGAGGCCCAGGCGATGCCGTTCTTGTCGACGTCGACACTGTGCACGTAGTCGGTGACGCCGTCGTGCCGACCGAGATCGACCGCCTGGTCGAAGGTGTACGGGTGCTTGATGTCGTGGATGTCGGTCACCCGCACCGGCACACCCTTCCAGGAGGGATCCTGGCCTGGCGTCCCCGTGTTGGCCGGACCGACCGACCAGAGGTACTTGCAGTCGTTGATGCAGGTGGCCGTGTGCCCGGCCGGAATCGGGTGGAAGGTAACGACTTCCGGCTTCCACGGATTCTTGACATCGACGATGTAGACACCGGACTGACCGGTCGAGACGGTGCCACCGAAGCCACGCGGGTCCCGGGTGAGAAAGACCAGCTTGCGCTTCGGGTCGACGGTCATGTTCTCGCCTTCCCAGAACCTGTCCTGGGTGTCCCCCGGCAGGCGCAGCTCAGCCGCCGTGATCTTCGAGACCAGGGCCGGGTGCTTGGGGTTCTTCAGCGACCAGACGGCGAGACCGCCGGTGCCGTTGGCGAACATGAAGTCGTAGCCGTACTTCTTGTAGTTGATGAAGTTCAGCGCCGAGTAGCCGCTGACTCCCCTGACGTTGTCGATGAACGTGACGTTGCCTTTGACGGCGGTCGTCGGCACATTGTGAACGTCGTCCAAGACCCCGCCGCCGTGGGCGGAGTTGTCCGACGGGCTCGATGCCGGCCCGGCGGCGAATGCCGCGCCGGCTCCACCGAGCTGCACTGCCGCAGCCATCGCCAGCGCGACTGCGCCCGCGACGAGGGGCTTCGCTTTCACCACATTTCTCCCTTGGCAATTCTCCCTTGGTGACTCTCAGCGCAGCTTGGACACCGCGCAGCCGAAGAGCGCACGGATCATGACACTAAGGACGGCACGAGCGGACCGTCATGGTGCAGTTGTCGAGGAAGGCGGCCCTGCCACTACGTCAATCGTCGTGATCATGCAACGGCGCACGTCAGCCGAGCTGTCGCGGCTCTGCGCTGCGCCCGCCAACTGCGGCGTACGGTGACCGTCCGAGTACGCCGAGCACGCTCCCACGGGCGGCGCCGGCCTGCGCGCGGGCTGTCGCCTACGTCAAGTGCCGGACAGCCGGGGGCAGCCGGTGAGCCGGCATCGGCACCGACCTCGTGCAGGCAGCGCTGAAGGCGACGCCAGTGCGGTCACCCGGGCCGAGCGGGAGTCGCGGTGATCGCCGGGAAACCCGGCTCGACCGAGTCCGGCGAAACCCCGGACCGCACTGCGCCAGGGACGGGTCATCGGCTGACCACCTTGCGGTAACGCCAGACCGCCAGCGGGACGCAGACCGCCAGGATCAGCACCGCCCAGCCCAGCGAGGCCGCGACCGGATCGCGGAGCGGCCACGCCCGCGGTGACGCCAGCGCGGGACTGATGCTGCCGAAATGAACCCGGACGGCCTGCACCACCGCCGAGACCGGGTTCCACTGCGCGACCGCCCGCAGGGCCGGATGCAGGTTGCCGGTGGCGATGAACGTGTTGGCCACGAGTGGCCGGGTCGTACCCGAGACCTTCGACGAGGGCGATCAGGGTACCCCGCTCAGTTTCCTGCTCGGTGGTGTCCAGCAGCCGCTCGGCCGGGTAGGCGTCCAGCATCGCAAACGTCGCCACGGTCTCGCCGCGACGCCGCCCGGTTCGGCTGAGGACCTCTTCGCGCAGGTCACGGTCGTACCGGGCCGCCGACACACGGTCTCGACGGATGTCCTAAACGGGCGCTCGAAATCCCTGCACGTGTTCGGTGCCCCTCCGACGCGCGGCCAAATACATTGATCAACGATGATCACAAAACCGGCGAGGAAGCTGGTGGCGGTCGCGGCCGCAGGGAGCCCGGCCGGTCATAGACCAAGGAGAAGAGGACCGAAATTGGTGGCTACATTACCTGGCATACGCCGAGTGTTCGGGATCGGCGTCTTGGCCGCACTGGCGTTCACGTCGGTCGCGATGGTCGAGTCACCGTCGCCGGTCAGAGCGGAGCCCTCGCAGTGCAATGAGTTCCCGGAAGGCCAGGGAAGCGAGACGGTCGAGGGGTATTACCAGCCTGCGGAAATCGAGCGCGTGGTCCAGCAGCTTGAGCACACGGGCCAGGGTGTGAACACCGACGTTATTGGGACGTCGAACCAGGGACGACCGATCTACTCGGTCCGAGTGGGCTCCGGCGACAAGGTCGTCTTCCTACAGGCCGGAATCCATGCGAACGAGCCAACGGGAACGATCGCACTCGTCAACGTGCTCAAGAGCTTGAGCGACAGCTCGCGTCGATCGCAGCAGGTCCGCGAGGCCGTGACCATTGTCGCGGTCCCGCAGCTGAACCCGGACGGGGCTGTACCGTACCAGCGGGAGAACCACCAGACCTGGGACGATACGGTCGCGATGTTCCCGCAGCTGGCGGGCGCGCCGTCGGCGTTCTACCATTCGCTTCCCGGACCCCGGTTCTGGTCCGATCCGCGGGTACCCGGCTTCGACCTGAACCGCGACTTCAACCCGGACTTCGACTATGCGCCGCAGGCGGGGCATCTTCCCGGCGGCGGTTCGGTGCGCGGCATGTACCTCACCCCCGAGGCGCGGGCTTCGCGCGACCTGTACACAGAGCTGGAGCAGGAGTTCGGTCTCGTAGACGTGTTCGTGGACCTGCACAATCAGGCGCCCTGCAACACGTTCGATGACGGCGAAGCGCATACTCCCGACCTGCACACGCCGATGTCGATCTCGGCGCAGTTCCTCCGTGACCCCGGCTCGCACGGCGCTGGGACCGCGTATCCGAACTTCGGCTGGGACGCGTCACGCCGCGCAAACGTCGCCGCCTGGGAGGGCGTCCAGCGCGGAGGCTCGACGTTTTCCGGCGTGACCCGTTACCCGCAGAACCTCGACCTAGCCGGCTCGGCCAACGCCACCTACCAGCTGCGTGGCAGCGCAAGCGTGCTGATGGAGGCCGGCCGTCAGCGCCACGCCAACCCGCAGTGGCGGCACGGATTCATCGCGAAGGTCCACGAACTGGCGATGATGGGAATCATCGACTCCCTCGTCGACAATACCTTCGAAGACATCGATCCTTACCGCTACGAGGAAATTCCGGTCCGCAACGGCTGATCGGGAAGACGCGACCAGTGTGCCGCTCGCTGGCTGGGGCGGCTCACTGGTCTACAAACGACACCGCGAACCGAGCCGGCCGACTGGAGGTGAGGCTGCAACGCCTGCGTGGGCGAGGCGGGCGTTGTCCCGAGCAGGGCATGCGTGGCTTGCATGGCTGAGGCCGCCAATGCCCCGCGGATTCGGTTCCCGTTCGAGCTACGCCCGCTGGCCCCGGTGCATCGAAGCCGACTCTGAGCGAGGCCGAACACCGCGCGGCCTCGATCAACTGCATCGGGACGAGTACGCGGAGATGTCCGTGGCGCAGGTGGGCCCACCCCGACCGGCTTACCCGCCGCCCCCGACCCCCGGCCCTGCCCGACATCGTGTGGATCAACAAACCAGCAGCTCAGCCCGCAAGTTACAGAACACCTGACCACGAAAACGTCTCACTTGACTTGACAGCTTCCGCTGCCGCGCGCAGAGGGCAGTCTGTGTGGTGGACCAAGCGCCGTCCACGCCGTCCGCTGGCCTACCACAATGCCCGGGCCGTGCCTGGTGCAGGTGGATTGAGTCAGCCAGCCGGGAATGTGCCGGGTTCGCGCCGCGCGGCGTAGCGGTCGAGCAGGATCGGTACACCCGTGTGCACCCACCATGGAACGTGGACGGCGCCGGCAGACATGCCGTGGCCCGGGTCGAACTCGGGGACGTATATTGCTCCGACGCGGTCGTGCCACGGTGCCGATTCGCGGCTGGTGAGATGTTCGCCGACAACCTGCTCGATGGTGTCCATGATGAGCGTCCGTAGGGTGAACCAGTCGTCTGGCAGCGGCGTATCGGCGAACCGCGCGCGAAGTTCTAGCCAGAGGTAGAAATCGCCGCGCAGCGAGTACTGGATCGGCTCGCGCTCAAACAAGGAGCCGACGCTGTCTGTGTCGAAGGGCGGCGGACACCGAACCCAGACGGCCGCGCGGGTTCGCTTGTGCATGGCTTCGTCGAATGCGACGAGCCGCACCTCGTCGACGCCCGTCTCGGCGGCCGCGATGGTCTCGATCGCCGCCTCGATGGCATCGGCGTGTGGCCAGCCGCCGACGCCGGTGCTGATCAGCGGGAACGCGACGCTGCGGGCGCCCAGTTCGTCGGCGACCTCCAGCGCGCACCGGTAACACGACTCCAGCAGGGAGCGGTCGCGCTGCCCGGCGTGGTAGTTGGGGCCGACGGTGTGGATGACCCACCGGGCGGGCAGGTCGCCCGCCGTGGTCCATCCGGCGTCGCCGGTGGCGAGGCCGTCAGGAAACCGGGCGAGGCAGTCACGCAGGATCGCCGGGCCTCCGCCGCGATGGATCGCGCCATCCACACCACCACCTCCGCGCATCGCCTTGTTCGCCGCGTTGACGACGGCGTCCACATCCTGCGTCGTGATGTCCCCGAGCACGGCGGTGATGACTGGCACGGCATCAGTCTGCCCGGAGGCACCGACAGAGCAGCGACCAGCCGGCACAAAGCTTCCCGCTCTTGCCGCCAGCTACACCACCTGACCGAAAGCCCGTCGTGCCTCTACAAGCTGATCGTTCTATTCGCCGCCCTCCCATCCGGTGAGCAGCTATGGATCTCCTGTAACAGCACCGCAGTCCTCGACGCCTACCTATAGAAGTCGGGGTACGCGGCCTCCGTGGCGGTCGGGGCTCCGGCTCCAGATTTGGGCCACCTTGTCGAAGAGACACGGCGAGGCCGCCGGGACCAGCCTTGACTCAGCCCAGTTGCCGGTCCCATCACCTGCCAGAGTCGCCGGCCAAGGGGAGACCGTGATGGACACCGCCTCGCAACAAAACGTTCAGGCGCCACCACCAGCGCCGGAGCAACGGTCTGCGACGTGCCGAAACTGTGGGGAGTCCCTGTTTCACGAGTGGTTGTGGGGCTGGATGCACGAGGGCGACCGCTACCTGTGCCGAAATCCCACCACGGGTGAAATGCTGTGTGCGCCGGCTACGCCCGCCTGATCTCTTGTCGCCACGGCCGACCGCCCTGCACCGCAGGGCAATGTCCCTGGTGCCGGACGGCCTGGGCGGGCAGCCACGACACCACGCGGGTGTCCTCTTCCGGCTCGACCACACCACCGCCGGTCCAGTGCTGCTGATCCAGACCACCCTGCCACCCGACCCGGCCCGGCTGCCCGACGGCTACGGCACCATCGACACCCGCGACGTCAGCCCCCTACTCAAGGCCCTGCCCACCGGAATGGCGGTGCACTACCGGATCGCCGCCAACGCGTCCAGACGAGCCTGGAAGGGGGACAGCGCCGGCAAGATCGTCGCCCTGTCCGGCCAACAGGCCGAGCAGTGGTGGCAGCGCAAAGCCGACGCCCACGGCCTCGACCTACGCCGCCTACGCGCACAGCCGCAACCAGCAGCCCGTGGTCGCGCCGTCCCGGTACGCCACGCCATCACGCTCTTCGAGGGGCAGGCCGTAATCGCCGACGCGGACCAGGTTCGCACGGCTGTGCCGTCCGGTATCGGCCGCGGCCGCTCGTTCGGCTGCGGACTGCTCAGCCTCGCGCCAACCCAGTGAGCGCGAAAGCCCGACAGCGGCTCGCCGCGCCGCCCCTGGCCATGCTGCCCCGCGTGGCGGACTCGCAATCAGTCAGATTGACGGTCTGCCCAGGCTCGCGACTCGACTCGCTGGCCACGATTGCCCTCGGATTCGGTGAGGAGCAACTCCCATTCCTTCTCCAGGGCTTGAGTGATTCGATGGTCGCGGGCGATGGCTTCTTTGAACCAGGCGATGGTGGCGGGTGCCATGGCGAGTATCTGGTTGTAGTTGAGGGCGGCCGGGTTCATGCCGAACAGCAGCCCGGTCTTGAGGAGCGTGCCTGAGGTGGCGATGGTGTGCGCGAGCAGCAGCATGGAGGTGAGTTTGGCGTGCTCCAGTTTCCGTTGCGCGGCGGTACCACCGGTGGCATAGCTCTTGAGAAGCCAGTACCCGCGGATGATCGCGGACACGACGCCAGGAGTGATGCCCATCGTGAAGAAGTGGCGCAGGTCGTAGCCGTTCGTATACATGTAGCGGGCGACCTCGGTCCAGGGCACCTTGACACCGGAGGGGTCCAAGGCGAACGGGGAACCAACCTGTCCGAGCTGAAGCAGGCTGAAGAATGGGGGCTGCAGGCCGGCGGGAGTGTAGACGTCCGAGAGCAGATGGCGCACCTGGGTGATGAGCGCGTTGATCAGGTCGACCGGGTCGTAGTGGGTGGCGACCTGGACCAGTTGTCCTGCCTTGTCGATGTAGGTGCCAGTGCCGCCGATGAGATCTGCCACGCCGAAGAGGAAACCCAGGGCTGGATCGTGGCCGAGGCTCTGGAGCCGATGGGTATACGACGACATGCCGCTGACCAGGCCCCCGGTGGCCCACGTGGTGGGAGCGTCATACGGCACTTTGGCCAGCTTCTCGAACCTCTTGAAGAATCGGGCGTGGATGTCTTGAGCCCGATCCTTGTCCTGGAGCCACTTGGTGAGGGGCGATCCCGCGTACTCCTTACCTAGGAAGGTGGAACCCTGGGGGATGCGGACGAGGATGACGTCAAGGAGGGTCGCGAGGGCTCCGGCAACTAGGACGACCGTCCAGTCGGTGTTGTCCCAGCTGACGTCGCCGTGTTCCTCGGCGTAGCTGCGCAGGCTGCGAGCTATCTGGCCGGAGGGAAGAACCTGCTGGAGCGGGTCCCGGGTCAGATCGATACCTAACAGATCCAACCGGGCTTCGGCAAGCCTGACGAGTTGATCGAAGTCGCCATCAGTCGGGACGACAGGCACGGCGTAACGGCGGTAGCTCGATGTCTCGACACTCACGGCGGCCACTGCGCTCGATTGGGACTCTTGAGCTGGGACGAGGACGCCCATTGCTTGGAGACGGGCGCGCACCGCGTCGAACTCGGATTCGACCGAGTCCAGGATGTCGGTGACGCGAAGTTCGCGTTCGAGGACATCCTTGAGGTCGAATTCCACCTGGTCGAACAAGCCCCGCAGTTCGGTCAGCGTGACGGCTTGGTAAGCCACGACCACGGCAGGAGCCGAAAGCCGGTCACCCGACACTGAGTGGCTCCCGCCGTTCGAAGGCCTCCTGGCTGGTCTGCAGATTCACCAGGGCCGACTGAAAGGCGGCCAACTCAGCCTTGAGCGTGGCGAGTCGCTCCTCGTTCCTCGTGGTCTGGGTGAGGTAGGCCTCCATCCGGTGACCGAGCCCCGCGATGTCGTCGGTGAGCTCGGCCATCGCCTGCTGGTGATTCTTGACGACTTGCTGAATCAGATGCTCCCGCCGATTCTCTCGTTCACGCTCGTTGGTGGCCAGCACCCAACGCGCCCCCTGATGGACCGCGACCCCGAGAATCACCACCGTGCCGATCCCGGTGACCATCGCGCTCAGTCCCAGCAGGCCGCCGAACCCCAGGGCCGCCAGACCCGAGGTGATTCCCGCCCCGCTGAGGCCGGAGACGCTGCCAGCAAGACTAACTGCGGCGATCGGGGCACCGAACGCAGCAGCCTTGGCAGCGAGGTCCTTGGTGGTGGTCTCCAGCTGGCTGGTCGTGATCTTGCCGGAAGCGAAATCCTCTTCGGTAATCACAAACCGCTCGGTGGCCTCCACGACCTTGTCAGCTGACTCGGGGAACACGAGTCCTGCGACCAGCACGATTCGCTCGCGCTCGACGTCGGCGGCATGCCTGTCAGCACGCGAAATTCGCACCAGATCACGCACCAGCACCGTGAACACCGCCTCGCGCTGATCCTCCTCGAAGAGGTCGTGCAATTCCCTGGCCAGCTCCACCGTCGCTTCGGGAACCCCTGCGACGCTCGCTGCATCCCGTTGCGCCCCAGTAATTTCCCTGCGCAACTCCGATCGCGCCTCGCCGTCGAGGCCGATCGTCGATGCGAACAAGTACAGATTCGCGATCTCGCGAGGATCGAGGAGGCCGTCGACCAGCGCTAAGCTCACCAACACCCGGCAATAGAGCAGCTTCCCATCCGCGCTGAGCGCGGACAAGTCGCCGACATTGGCGGGGTTGCGGGACGACCAAGCCGACAGGCCGTCCTTGACTTCTCCGACCTTTGCCATCACCTGCTCGGCGGACTGCTTCACCCTCTCCTGTGCATCGCCAGCGGCATCAGTGACAAGCTGCGTCGCGACGCTCGTGCTGTCGGCAACCATCCGTCCAGCGGCGTCCGCAACGCCCTTCAGCCGTCCAAGCCCAACTGCACGAAGGTCCATCGCCATCCCTTTCACGTCTTGGCGAAAGGCTAGGGGTAGCCACCAACAAGACGACATCCTCCCGGCGGCCCGTAGTCGTAGCCGTCCGGTTGCCAGGGTCGCTGGAGGGTCGGTGAGGCTCTGTGCGGATGGGCGTCACCCCTTGGAGCCTGGATCGCCAGACCGCTGCGTGGTAGCAGGTCCCATCGCGCCACAGTTACAAGATCGATCTGACCACCGAGAAGTGCCTTCAGCATCCACAAATGCCGGCAAGTGGTTGGGGCGTTTCTGGGCAGAGGTTGAGGCCCGATGGCTGCCGCGAGGTCTCCCACGCCAATAGGCAGGACCAGGCTTGTGTCGCTTGGGCGCCCTCGGCCAGCCCAAGATCACCCTCGGCCTCGAACCGCATGAGCGGGCGGCTCGGACGGGCAGCGGCTGGTGGTCGACGATGTCGTCTCTACCACCGGGGCGGCCCAGCCTCGCGGCACTCAATTGTCGCCCTGCAGGTCGGCCAGCCCATGCATCGCGCAGGTGATGTAGAGGTCGCTGCTGTCAATGCGCAGGCCAGCTTGCCCGAGGGCCGCGAGTAAGGCGTCCCGCGGCATCGGCCCCTGCGATAACGCCTGCTGCACGACTTTGACGAGCTTGCGCTCCGCTCCCACAGTGACCCCCGTCGTCTGCGGGGCCGGGCGGCACCGCTCGTGGCAGCACCAGCCGCTTGCCCACGGTCGTCTGGCATGGGCAGTAGTCTGCTTGGCTTTGCCAGGCAGGCTAGGGGTGGCGGCGCTACGGGAGGCTGGCCCAAGCGGACAAGATCGCTTACCGGAGCGTGGGGTGCCGTTGTCTCTTCGCGATCATCGCTGACCATCCGGGCCATCGCTGACACCGTGGGCAGGTGGTAGCCCTCCTGTTACGGCGCCGCCGACGGGAGGTGACATATCGACGCAACAGGTTCTTCATCAAGAAAGTGATGAACGCCCGCCGTGTGCAGCCCGACCGCAAGCTGAGCGTCGTCGACGACGCGCAAGCGTGTACCTCCCGTTGGACAGGCGTCCATCCAAAGGCGACGCCAGGAACCGCCAGCCCAGCAATCATCCGACCGGGTACCGACCCGGACCTTTTTGTCGATCTTGAGAGGCGTAGGCCTGGGGCAGGATGTCAGCCGTGACGACGCTCAACCAGCACCTCGTGTACGGATACACCCAGTCACACGACTGCCTCGCCATCGCCGACGCCGCCACCGCGGCCGAGGAGGCCGAAGAGATCAAGGCGCTCGGTGCCGCACGCACGTGGGGTGAAGCCCGGCAGGTTCCGATGACACACCTGTGGAGCCCAGCAGGTCCCGACTACCACGACCCGCGGGACGGGTACGCCGACGACAAGCCCTTCGACATCACCCAGGTGAGTGCAGTCGCGGACGGGAACTGGCCGCCGATGGTCACCGAGCGGGCGTTCACGGTGCTGCCTCAGGATCTACAGGACCGGTACGGGAAGCGTCAGGTCACGGTTCACAGCGGCGAGTACCTCGACATCCCACTCGACTGCGAAGCCGACCTCGTGGCGGAACTGCGCCTACGCGGTTACAAGGTGACTCGCGACGACGAGCTCATCCATGTCCTCAGCGGCCATGACTTGGGCTCAACCGCCAGCTGACTGGCGAGGCTCGGAGCTCTTACGACCGCCGGCTCCGGATCTTCAGCCCCGAGCCGGCGGCGACGCGGCTCCTCCAGTTGCTCGAACCGGTTTGGTCGGGGACCAAACCCCGCCGGAGTACGCAGTTTTCACGGAGACAGTCAGCGGCGGAGGCGGCGGGTGCATTCGCCGTCGTGGTCGGCGCGGAGCTGGCAGCGTCGGCCGCCGGGCATCAGCTGGTCGCAGAAAACGCGGTGCCGGAGGAACTGATGGTCCTCTTCGGAGACCGTTATCTCCCCCGGGTCCATCATCGGCAGCACAGTCATCCAGCGGCCGACGACCCGGGCCAGGCGCTGGGCAGCCGTCAAGTCGACGGCCACGACGGGCAGGTGGATCACGTAGCGCCGGCTCACCGCTCGTGCTCCCGGGCCTCGCGCGCGCGGGCCTGGTCGGACTGCCATCGGCGCAGGGCGTCCTTGATGACGGCGTTCTCTCGGCGGCTGGCGGCCAGCGCCGCATAGATGGCAGCCATGTCGCCCGCGACTCGGTCGAGGAAGGTGTAGACGTCGTCGGGGTCGAGGTTGCGGCGTGCGAGCCCGACAGGCTGGAACCTTCGCTCCCGCACCTGCCAAGGCAGCAGACTGGTGTAGGCCGTGGATCGGTGCGGTGTCGCACTTCCCTGGTCTGTTCGCTGAGTCATCTCGGGTCCGCCTTCCGTCGTCGACTGGATGGGGTGGGGCCCCGCCCTCCCCCGCGATCGCCCCACCCCGGCCGCGCCACCACAGCTTCGTTCAGCGGTACGGCGACGCAGCCGATGGTGCTCAGCATCGGACGATGAGCGGTCCGCACGCAACGTTCCACCCCGGACTTTCTGCTAGATTCATTGACTTTCTTTATTGCAACCTGTAGGAGTTGCAGAGCGACGTCACATGTTGTTGCAGGACGGAACCAAGGAGTGCCCAGATGGCCGAGGACATCGGATCGACCGTGCCGCGCCGCCAACTCGGCCGGCTGCTGCGCCAGTACCGCACCGAAGCCGGCGTTACCCTCGACGCCGCCGCCGAGGCCCTCGAATACAGCCGGCAGAAAATCTGGCGCATCGAATCCGGCCTCGGCGCGGTCCGGGTGCTCGACGTCAAAGCCATGTGCGAGCTCTACGGCGTCTCGGACGAGATGTCTGAGGCGATGAAGGGCCTCGCCGCGGAGACTAAGTCAAAGGGCTGGTGGCATGCGTACGGGGACGCGGTGCCAACCTGGTTCGAGCTCTACGTGGGCCTGGAGTCCGCCGCGTCTCACCTACGCCGCTACGACGAATCGTTGGTCCCTGGGCTGCTCCAAACGCGCGAGTACGCGCTGGGGCTGTATCACGCGGGCAGCCGGCTTAGTACCGAGGAGCGGGAGCGCGCCGTTGAGGTGCGCATGCAGCGCCAAGACCTCTTAACTCGGCGCCTACCGAAGCCGCCGCAGTTGGAGGCGCTACTCTCGGAGGCTGTGCTCCGTCGGCCGGTTGGTGGAACTCGCGTCATGACTGGTCAACTCATCCACCTTCTTGAGGCTTCGGAGCTGCCGAACGTGTCGGTGCGCGTGGTCCCGCTTGTGGCTGGACCACACCCCGGAGCGGTAGCCGGATCCTTCGTCATCCTCGACTTTCCGGCTACGAGGGGTGGACGAGCGGCACCTGAACCGTCCGTCGTCTACAGCGAATCGCTGACCGGCGCGCTCTACCTTGACAAGCCTGACGAGCTCGCCGCCTACCAGAACACCTGGAACGGTGTGGAAGCCCTTGCGTTAGGTGAGGCAGAATCGAGAGACATGATCAAGCGAATCGCTGGGGAGTTGCGGCATGACTGACCTGAGTGGCGCCGTCTGGCGCAAGAGCACCCGCAGCGGCGACAACGGCGGGGACTGCGTCGAGGTCGCCACCAACCTCTCCGGCATCGTCGCCGTCCGCGACTCCAAGAATCCCGAAGGCCCGACGTTGACGTTCGATCCCGCCGCCTGGGGGCGGTTCGTCGCACACGCCCGCGCCCGGTCCGACTCGTAGCCTCCATCGCTGCTGGCAGTCAGAGGACGCCACCCGGGGCCGAATTCCGCCGGTGCCAGCGAGCGATGGTCGCTTTGTACTGCTCCGGCATGTGCAATGCCGGCAGGTCGTCGTAGCTGAACACGCCAAGCTCCTCGTGCTTCGGCGGAGTACACCAGCTGCTCATTGCCGAGGTACTTGGCGCCGTAGCTGACGACCAGGACATGTCGGATGGCAGGGCTCTCACAGATCACGAATCGGTGATCGACGCGGGTCACGGTGAGGCCGAGTTCGTCCGCGACCGCCCGGCACACCCCGTCCGCGGCTGTTTCGCCGACTTCAAGCTTGCCGCCTGGCAACTCCCACTCGTCTCGCTCGTTCCGCAGCAGACCCAGCGGTACCCGACCGTGGTAGTCGACTACGAGCTTCACGGGAAATCGGTAGTGGGTATTCGAGGTATCCCCGTTCCGTTCGACGAGGTACGGGGGCGTCCATTTCATGCGTGCTCCGTCAGGCGCGGGCTCAGTTCGTGGTTCGCAGCACAAGGGCAGCATCGTCGGCACACTTGAACCGGCTACCGGTGCCACCGTCCGTGCTCTCGACCTCTCGGATCAGCTGTTCCAGGCACGGCAGCCCGTGCTCCAGAGCATCGGTGACGACATCTGCCCACTCTTGGGGGCTGTCTCGCTAAGGGTGTTTCCGGCGATCTTGGTTAGTAGGTTTCAGCGGCTGGGAAGCGGTCGCTGAAGGTGATGGCGAAGGCGTTCAACGCGGGTTTCCAGCGCATCGTCCATCGGGTTCTGCCTGCTCCGGTGGGGTCCAGGGACCGGGTCACCAGGTACAGACACTTCAACGCGGCCTGCTCGTTGGGGAAGTGGCCGCGGGCCTTGATCGCCCGCCGGTAGCGGGCGTTCAATGATTCGATCGCGTTGGTCGAGCAGATCACCCGCCGGATTTCGACGTCGTAGTCGAGGAACGGGATGAACTCGGCCCAGGCGTTGTCCCACAAGCGGATCACCGCCGGATACCGGCCGCCCCACTTCTCGGTGAGGTCGTCGAACGCGGCCCGGGCGGCGTCGGCGTTGACGGCGGTGTAGATCGGTTTGATGTCGTGCTTCAGCGCGTCCCAGTACTTGCGGGAGGTCAGCCGGAACGTGTTGCGGATCAGATGGATGATGCACGTCTGCACCACCGTGCGGGGCCACACGTTCGTCACGACCTCTGGCAACCCTTTGAGGCCGTCGCAGACGAGGAAGAACACGTCCTTCACGCCGCGGTTGCGCAGGTCGGTCAGCACACTCATCCAGAACTTCGCGCCCTCACCACCCGCGCCGGCCCACAACCCGAGGATGTCCTTCTCCCCGTCGAGGGTGACCCCGATCGCGGCGTAGAACGGCCGGTTGGCGACCTGCCCGTCCCGAACCTTGACCACGATCGCGTCGATGAACACCGCCGCGTAAATCTCATCCAAGGGCCGGTGCGACCAGTCGGTCATCTCCTCGATCACCTTGTCGGTGATCCGCGAGATCGTCTCCTTGCTGACCGAGGCCCCATAGATCTCGGCGAAGTGCGCCGAAATCTCGCCCGTGGTCAGCCCTTTGGCATACAGCGACAACACGACCTCGTCGACGCCCGACAGGCGGCGCTGCCGCTTACGCACGATCTGGGGCTCGAAGGTGCCCGCCCGGTCCCGGGGCACGTCGATCTGCACCGCACCGGTCGTGTCGGTCAGGACCGTCTTCGACCGGGTGCCGTTGCGGACGTTGCCTGTCCCGGCGCCGGCCTGGTCGTGTTTTTCGTAGCCGAGGTGCTCAGTCATCTCCTCGTTCACCGCGGTCTCCAGGACCGTCTTGGTCAACTGCCTCAGCAGCCCGTCCGGGCCGGTCAGCGACAGCCCCTGTTCCTTTGCCGCCCGGACCAGCTCGGCGGCGGCCTTCGCCTCCGCCGACGGCTCGGGCCGCTTCCTGCCTCCGGTCTGGTCGTTCAGTGTCGCGGTCATCACGGCACCCTCCTCACCAGGCACAACGCCTGGCAGGTCAGGCCGGAAACACCTTTAGATCCACAGACCCCGGTTATCAGCCGAGCGAAGCCGTCGGTGCAGAGCAGTATGGCGTTAGTGGCCGCCGAGGTACCGGCGACGCTGCGTGGACGCAGTAGACGTCGTGAGTGGCCGAGAAGACAAACGCGGCGTCGCCTGACG
Source organism: Micromonospora musae (assembly GCF_003626635.1). GTDB lineage: Bacteria > Actinomycetota > Actinomycetes > Mycobacteriales > Micromonosporaceae > Micromonospora > Micromonospora musae. The sequence goes on from NZ_RAZT01000006.1 coordinate 395,080, forward strand.
TCATGGTCTGGAGTCGCGCCTGTCCGTCCGCGGAGGCTCGGTTAGCGGCCGATGCGCTTGACCGCTTCGCTGCGGTGGCGGGCTAGCGCCTCCTTGTCCGGGCGAGCGTCGGTCGTCACCTGTTGCAAGAGTTGGCCGTCAAGGTCGGCGTAGTGGTCAAGGCCTTCGGCGATTCGCACTCGATACCGCCCGTCGATCCACAGAAAGCCGCGATCGAAGAGGTTGTGCAGGTCGGCGCGGAGCAACAGGCCGTTGGTGACTCGGTTGGTGGCCGGCCCGTTGTACGGGTCGATGTGCGCGGCCTGGAGGACGGCTTCGACGTCGCAGCCGGTAATCGCGCACCGCCCGTCATATGCCGCCATGAGCCGACGCCGGAAGTCGGCCTGGCCCTGGCGGGCGGTGACCTGGGCTAGCCGTCGCCGCCGCCCAGCTGGCAGCCTCGCCGGTTCCGGTGCCTGACGATCGGCGAGAAACGCCGACAATTTCGCTGACTCGGCCGGCTGCATCGCGCGTACCTGCGGCACCCTCGCTTCGAGGATCTCCGGCCCGGCCGTCTCGGTCGCAAGCAGGAAGCGGGTAAGCGGAATGTCCCACCGAATGTCCAGCCGCCAGTATGCCGTCTCCTCGTCGGCGACCTCGTACGGGTCCGACCATGCGATGCCTGCGGCCAGGATCCGCCGGTGCGGCGTGGTGGCATAGACCCAGATCCGGTCGCCAGCCCTGATTTGATGGAAGCACGATGACAGATACCACTCGCCCACGTCACCTTCGCGAACGGAGCGGAAGGTTTCTAGGACGCCTCGGTCATCGCCCCAGTTCTCGCTCTCCTCGTTGACCGGGTAGATCCACTCTGATGGCCGGGAGGCACGGTCGAGCACGTGGTCGACGAGGGCATAGCTGTGACCGGCGCCATGCATCGTCCTGACAACCAGCAGCGGTGCCACCAGGTCGCGTACGGCAGCCGCAAAGCGCTCGTCAGCTAGAGCAAGGATCAACCGGTCGTACCGGCCGGCGATCCGGGCCTGGTCGTCGCCGCCGTCCTCGTAGTCGGAAGGCTCCTCAATAAGCCCAGGAAACGTTCTGCTGAGCGCTCGGCGGCTCGCCCAATGTCGCCTGAATGTTGATCGTCGAACAACGACGAAACCCTCAGGCATCTTGTCCCCCTGACGGGGCTCGTGCAGCACAAAGGTTTCCATAGTTTTCATCGAGACAGCGGAGAGCCGACGTGGCCTGGTCGGGGTGTTCGGCAGGCAGGAAAGCGCCCAGAATTCCCGTTCAGTGGCTGCCGCGTCGGGAATGGCCGCCCTCAGGTACGCATGGTTCGCCGCCACCACCGCGTCGTAGTACGGACCTTCCAGCAACCGGTCGAACTGGCTCTTGCTGCCGCGTGGCATCTCACCCACTCCTCACGCCCAGGCCGAGGGCGGATCGCCGCCGGAAGAGCGTGATGCTAGTGAATCTTGGGAATTTGAGCTGCCCCGCATCCCAGAGCGGGTTGGGTTCGGTCCATTCGGCCGACCGGCGACGGCCATCACGGCCATGCTCACTGACCGGCCGTAGCGAGGCCTGCCATCACGTGGGTAAGGCCGTTTGGGCGACAGCCGGTACGGTCGGCCCTATGACGGCAGTGGAAGCTGAGGCTCTACCCCAACTCGGCACGCTCGACGCAGTAGACATCCGCACGGTGTGGAAACACGAGGCGCACACGTTCACACCGTGGCTACTCGCCAATGCCGAGGTGCTCGGCGAGGCACTCGGGATGCAGCTGTCCCTGTCGGCCGCAGAGCATCCGGTCGGCGGCTTCTCGCTGGATCTCATGGGGGTCGATGAGGCGACGAACGAGACCGTCATCATCGAAAACCAGCTGGAGAGGACCGACCATAGCCATCTCGGTCAGTTGCTCACGTACGCTGGCGGCACCGATCCGGTGAACGTAGTGTGGATCGCGACGAGCTTCCGTGAGGAGCACCGGTCGGCCCTGGACTGGCTGAACAACAGGACCGACGAGAACACCCGCTTCTTCGGCATCGAGATCAGCGCAGTCCGGATCGGCACCTCGCTGCCGGCGCCGCTGATGCGCCTGGTCGTACAGCCGAACGACTGGGGCAAGAAGGTGAAGTCCCTAGCCCAGGCTGACGCGACGATGAGCAGCAAGAGCCTCGCGTACCAGGGATTCTGGAGCAAGTTCCTGGACGTTGTTCGCGGCCGAGGGCTGCAGTGGACGACGTCGGTCAAGGGGCTGCCGCAGAACTGGCAGTCGCTGCCGAGCGGTATGAGTGGGGTGTCGTTCGCCTGCACATTTGGCAGATTAGGGCTAGGCAGCGAGATCTTCTTCCAAGACCCCGACACTGCGGTCAACGACCAACGGTTCGCCGCCGCCCGAGCCAAGCTCGAACCGTCGTACCCGGCTCTGTCCTTCGAGCCGCTCGCAGCCCGCAAGGGGTGCCGTATCGCGGAGTACCGGACCGGCGAGATCACCGACACTGACGACTGGGATGAGTACGTCGAGTGGTTCATCGCCGCCCAGTTGCGCCTTCGGCAGGCGGTGTCCGACGCTGGTGGCCTGTCCGCCTTGATCTCCGCCTGAGGAGGACTGTGTGCCGCTGTACGAGATCGATGGCGACCGGCTGCGTCGACACGACAACGCTCGCTTCGCCGCTCTCGGCATATACGAGCGCGACGACCTGCAACGGCTCCTTCGCGACGACATCGCCGTCCTGAGTCCGGATCTGCTCGTCATCGCTGAGGAGTTCGGTAACTGGGAGGACTCCCGCCGGCGAGTTGACCTTCTGGCCGTGGACAAGACTGGGCACTTGGTCGTCATCGAGCTGAAGCGCACCGACGGCGGTGGGCACATGGAGCTGCAGGCTCTCCGCTATGCCGCCATGGTGTCCGCGATGAGCTTCGACGAAGTCGTCGCAGCCTACGACGACTACCTGTCTCGGGTACGGCCGCACGACGACGTCGACGCCCGAGTCGACCTGCTCGCTTGGCTCGATCTTGGCGATACCGACGAGCCTCCGATCATCTCGTCGGACGTACGGATCGTGCTCGTCTCCGCGGACTTCGGGCGCGAGTTGACAACCGCGGTGCTCTGGCTCAACCGGTTCAACGGCATGGACGTACGCTGCGTCAGGCTCATCCCGTACCTGATCGACGGCCGAATCCTGCTGGACATCCAGCAGGTCATTCCCCTGCCAGAGGCGGCCGACTACCAGATCCGGGTCGGCCGCAAGGTCGCCGAGCAGGAGCGGCGCGGCACTGACAAGCGCGGCTGGACCCGCTACCACATTGTGGTCGACGGCCAGGTGCTGCCGGACGAGAACAAGCGGCGCGCGGTGCGACTAATGCTTCAGAATCTAATCGAGCGGGGGGTCAACGCCTCCACCATCGGTGGTGTTCTCACACCGGGGCGGTTTCGGCCGCTAGTGGGAGAGCACCACAGCGAAGACCAGGTGCAGGCTGCCCTCGCGGAACAGTATCCAGGGGTAGAGGTCAGCCGCTGGTTCACCGAGCACGCCATCGTGGAGGACGGCAAGACGTGGGTGATCCGGAAAATGTGGGGCCGCAACACAGAACCCACCCTGATCACGTTGCGGGACAGATTCCCGGAGGCCAAAGTCAGCTTCCAGCGAGCGACGCGCGAATCCACGGGTGAGCAAGCGTGAACGCCGTCGTGCCGATCGCGGTCGCGGGTCACGTAGTTCCCGACCCTCTCGCCACCTTCGTCGGCTACTGCCAGAGTCACCGCAAAACCCTCCAGCACTACGACGGGCTCGCCGGAACCAGCCGGAGCCTGACACCGCAGCTAATCAAGGCGACGAGATGGCCATGGATGAACAGCAGGATCAGCCGGAAGCAGGAGGAGCGCCTGCTGCAGCTCAGCGACAGCGCGCCGTGGCAGGACGTGCCGATCGACGCCCGGCTCCACGACGCCGATCCGGTCGAGCCAGATGGCCTCTATGCTCGCATGCTGCGGCTTTACGAACACTTCTTTCAGCAGCGGCCGGAGGGGCTCGGCCACGCAAAGGTCAGTAAGTGCCTGCACTTGATGCGGCCGGCTCTCTTCGTCATCCTTGACAGCAAACTGCTCAGGCTCTATCGGGCGGCCGCGATGCAGGCGGCCGACGAGCTGCGGTCGGCAGGCTCGCCGCACGCGCCGAAGAGGCGAGCATTCTGGGCGGCGTATCGGCTGGACGTACTGCGAGCAGGCGAGGGCCTCGCTGCACTGCGGGCAGCTGCCCGCCAGCACTTCGATCCCGATGTCGTCGAGGCGGCGAATCGCCTGACCGATGTGCGCATTCTCGACATCCTGGCCTGGTCGCACGATGCGTTCCCCGGAGACGTTTGAGACGGCAGGGTGAGCGGCTGGCACTAGATGGCGTTGGTTCTCATCGGCTGCGGCGGAGCGCGATGCCCAGCCTCGAGTTTGTCGGAGCCGTCGACAAGATGTTCGCCAACGCGAGAGCAGCTGCCCGTGATCTTGTTTAGTAAGGGCGGCCCCGGGTTGGCCCATGCCGCCGTGGTCAGATCGCCGGCTTGCTCTGAGCTACCCCCGCTTTCGTGGAGCTTCTTGATCATGGTCTGATGGCCGTGGGGAGGAAGTCGTCCGTGGCAGCACCGAAGAAGTACCCCGATGAGCTACGTCAGCGCGCTGTGCGTTTGTACCGCGAGTCGGACCCGAAGCCGGTGATCCGGCGTCTGGCTGAGCAGCTTGGCGTGCATCACGAGGCGCTCAGAAACTGGATCCGGCAGGCTGAAGCTGACATGGGTGAGCGTCACGACCGGCCGACCAGCGAGATGGCGGAGGAGAACCGCCGTCTGCGCAGGGAGGTCGCCGAGTTGCGGCGGGCGAACGAGATCCTGAAGGCCGCGAGCGCGTATTTCGCGGCGGAGCTCGACCCGACCCGGCGACGGTCATGAGGTTCGTCCACGAACACCGTGACCAGTTCGCGGTCGCGCTCCTGCTACGGGTTCTGAACATCGGCGCCTCGACCTATTACGCGTGGGTGAAGCAGGCCGAGCAGCCCTGCGACCGCGACGTGGTCGACCTGGGGCTGGTCTCCAACATCCACGAGATCTGGGAGACCTCTGGGCGCACCTACGGCGCGGACCGGGTCCACCGGCAGCTACACCGCGACGGCATCCGTGTGGGCCGCAAGCGCGTCGAGCGGTTGATGGCCGGCCAGGGATGGCAGGGGGCGTTCCTGCGTCGAGGCTGGCGCGGCGGCTCCACGAAGCAGGACCCACGGCACACGCCAGCGCCGGATCTGGTCAACCGACAGTTCACCGCCGACGGGCCGAACCGGCTCTGGGTCGCCGACGCCACCCGCATTCCCTGCGGCGAAGGCGTGTTCTGGCTCGCCGCGGTCCGTGACGCGTTCTCCCGCCGGATCGTCGGGTGGAAGACTTCCGACCGCTGCGACACCGACCTGATCCTCGCCGCCCTCGAATACGGCATCTGGTCCCGCGACGTCCGCGACGGCCAGTTGATCCACCACAGCGACCGCGGGTCGAACTACACGTCGTTCCGCTTCGCGGAACGTTTGCAGGACAACGGAATCCTGCCCTCGATGGGCTCCGTCGGCGACAGCTACGACAACGCCCTGATGGAGAATTTCTGGTCAGCGCTGAAGATCGAACTCGTCTACCGCACAAGCTGGCGGACCCGCGACGAAGCCGAGAACGCGATCTTTGCCTACATCGACGGCTGGTACAACACCCGCCGCATCCAGAAGGAACTGGGCTACCTCAGCCCGAACGAGTACGAGACCGCCTGGCACAGCCGCCAGACCGAACCAGCCGAACCAACTATCGCCGACCCTGCGCCAGCCGGCAGCAGGTAACCACCGCTCCATCAAAGCGGGGGGAACTCACTCGGCCGCCGCCGCACCCCGTGTGCCAACTCGACCATCGCGGCCGGCTCAGTACGCACTCGGTCAACCGCGGGAGGCCCGATGGCCCCTGGGCGGGTGCTCGTTCACGACCTGAAGTTGCTCGAGCGAGGCAAACACCGCAGCGTGTGGTATCGGTATGGACGATCCGTGCACCAGGACGGTGGCTTTGGTGCCGCCTCGAGGTTCGGAACCTAACGGGGTTCGTCGGCGGCGGCTGGCAGGAATGGGCTGGGCTGTCCGGTCCATGTAACGTGCAGCGCTTCCCTTGCACGGGTGCTGGCAACGAAGAGCAGGCAACGTTCTCTGAGGAGGTCGTTGTCGTGCTGCATCTGGTCCACGTCGGGCGGCGTGACCTCCTTAGCGAATGGCACCGCCCGGGCGGTTACGCCCACCATGGCGACGCAGCGGAACTCGAGGCCCTTCATGACGTGCATGGTGGCGAGCCGCACGCCTTGGACGTCCGCGCCCGGCTGATCCCGCACGCGCACGGCGGGGATTCCCGCGGCGGTCAGCTCGTCGTGCACGCTGGTAAGCAGGGTGTTGAACCGCGCGCAGACCGCGATCTCGCTCGGCTGTACGCCGTGCTCCAGCCACTCCCCCACACGCTTCGCGAGCGCAGTGATCTCTGCCTTCGTCGTGGGGTACCCGTGAGCGCTCGGACGCTTGCCGTGCAGCAGCGACCGGTAACCGGTTAGGCTGTCCGCGCCCTCACCGCCCAAGTCCTCGACTCGCGCCCCGACGAGCAGCCGGGTGGACCAGGACAGGATTTCCTCGGTGCTGCGGTAGTTGACGCGTAGCCGGCTACTGCGCCCGGCGACGGAGATCCCAAGTGCCGCCAGCGAAACCCGGGAGTCGTAAATGCGTTGGTGCGGGTCGCCCGTGATGAACAAATCGTCAGCGCCGAGGCCTACTGCGGCTCGCAACACGCGCCACTGCGCGGGGTGCAGGTCCTGCGCCTCATCGACCACCACATGGTCGTAGCCATGGACGGTCAGGTCAGCTTTCCTGAGCAGGTCGGCAGCTTGCGCGCACAACTGCAGGTGCGTCAAGCTTCCGGCTTCTGACAGTTCTGCCGAGAACATCTCCACCGCTTCCCAAACCCGGTCGCGTTGCCGCGGGCCCAGCGCAGTCCCCCTCCCCCGCCGGCTGGCCTCGCGGTACTCCTCCCGAGTACGCACATCGTGAGCGAGCACGACGTGCCGGAACTCCTGAGCGAGAAACTGCTCGGTCCACGGCAGGGTGAGGCGGCGGCACACCTGCCGCCAGATCTGCCGCTCGTCCGCGTCCCCGATTGGAGTTGGCACCCGGCCGGCGAGTGCGCGCACCGTACGGTGAGCAACGGCGTTCACCGTGGTCACCTCGACCCTCGCCAACAGCTCGGCGTCGCCGAGGAGTAGCGCCAGGTTCTCTCGCAGATTCGTGGCCAGGGCATTGGTGTACGTGGTGAGCAGCACCCGGCTCTCCGCGGATCGCGACAGCAGGTGCTTGACCCGGTGCAGGGCCACCACCGTCTTTCCCGTTCCCGGGCCGCCGGTCACCTGCGCCGGCCCGTTATACGACACCCGGTACGCGACACGCCGCTGGGACGGGTGCAGGAACACCCGCCAGGCGGCAAAAGGCTTGTCGAGGATCTCGGCGAGCTCGTCTGGCCGGGTCACCAGCGTGATTCGGCTCTTCGTGTTGGCGATCGCCTCGGCCAGGCTCTCGTTCGGCTCTGGCGTGGCGTCGGCCGGGCGCCGCTCCGCGACGATGTCGCGGTAGACCTCGTCGGCAGAGAAGCCTTCGGCGAGGTACCGCAGCACCTCGAACTGGTCCTCGGGCAGAAGCATGCCGAAGGCTTCGAGCTGCGGCTTGTCGACGATCGTGCGGACCGCCCGCAACACCTGTTTGTCGATGCCGAGGTCCCCCAGCATGGTGTCGGAGTGGTCGGCGAAGAGCAGTGTTGGGGCCTGCTTCGCGGCCCTTTCGAGTGTCGGCGTGAGCTGCTCGATGGCGATAGCGTTACGGACCTCCAACGCGCGGGTGGCGGTGTTAATCGTATAGAGCCGCTTCGCCGCCCAGGTGTACGCGCTGTCGTGTGGCACGACGCTCAGCAGAAGGAAGGTGTCGCTGCCATCGTCGGGTGCCAGCACGACTCCGCGCCAGAAGTCGTTGACCCGGATCGTTCGCATCCGCGGGTCACGGGCGTTGTTCACCGATTCGAGGTGCAGGCCCTTATCGGCGTACAACTCGGCGATGGTGAGCTGTTGGAACTTTGCCATCGCCTTGCGTACACCGGCCTTGATTGGCTTCTCCAGGACGTCGTAGCTCTCCCAGAAGGTGTTTGCGAAGGCGAGCTGAGGCACGGGTAAACCTCTCGGGGTTGGGTGTGGTGGGTCGGCGGCACCAACGGCTACGACCAGGCCCGCCTGCCCGCGAGCCTGCACCGCCGGCACCTGGGTTGCGCCCGCACGTCACGGGAGCTATTCCATGATCAGCGTCTCCGCTGTGGGGGCCTGGGCATGGTCGTAGAACCAGCGGAGGTGGTCGGTAACTGCCTCACGCGCGTCGGCGTCGGCGAGGACCGTAAGCGGGAAGCCGGGACGCAGCGCGATCTTGGCTTGGGCGATGTCCACGTCTGGTAGCTGGTTTAACCGCTGGCGGAACTCCTCGCGGAGGATGACGTCGTTGAACGGCGTGCGCACGCTCATGTGCTGGAAGACGATCTCGAACTTTCCGCTGGGGTAGATCGCGGCGGGCCAGATGTCGCCGAGCTCGTGTCGCCTGCCTCTTGCCATGAGGAAGCAGGAGGTTTCCCCGCCGGTGCCGTAGAGGATGGTCCCGCCCATCGTTGTCCAGGCATCGAGGACCACGTGGACGGCGGTGGCAACCTGTGGTCCCTGCAGCGCGGTGACCTGCTCGATGAAACGGTCGGCAAAGTCCAGGTCTTGGTTCGCACGGGGTCGAGGCAGGCGTTCGGGCACGTCCTCCGGCGTCACACCGGCTAGTTGCGCCAACTCCTCCGTGCTGATGCGCTGCGCCTGGTCAGCGCGACCGTATTCGTCGAACGTGACGCCCTCTGCACGCAAGAGGTCCCGCGGGTCGTCCCTGCGGTCCGGTTCTGACCAACGGAAGTTGGGCGAGACAGTTCCCTCGACCTGTAACACCCGATGAGCGTTCGGCGCCGGGGAAGTCGCAAGCCGGGCGCCTACCGGCACCGGGTGGCTGCCGATGAGCGCGGCCAAATCGCCGTACGTGGTCCAGGAACCGGCCGGAAGCTCGGCGAGGGCCTTGTTCATGAGGTCCCAGGGGACGTCCGACTGGTCGCTCGCTTGCTCCGTGGGGCCTGGCCAAATGGAGATGATGCGATCGGCGAGAGCATCGGCGCGGACGCGGATCTCCGCGCGTCCCCAGCGGTCCTGAGCGGCGATTTCCTGGTTGAGCCGGATGCCGCTTCTCGAGAGCTGGAGCCGCTTCACTGAGAAGGGGCTGTTGCTCAGCTCCGAGTTGTAGCCGGTCAAGGTCAGGTTGCCCAGCGTGTGCACCAGGGCCTCGTGCACTTCGGCAAAGTTCTCGTCTGGGCCGAGGTCAGCCGACAGCACCTGCCGCCACTCGGAGGTGGGAGTCTGCGGCAGCACGTGCTCGATGGAAAGCGAGTTCAGTTCGACCGGCTCTTTACTGCCGTAGGACTCTTCAAGCCAGCGCAGAACCAGGTTGCGCTGTTGGGGACGGCCGTTGAGGTAGTACGGGATCGACCGCACCGCGGACCGTACGTTGGAGTCGGTGGCGTAGTACTTGCGGCCAGTCGACAGGTAGGCCCGGACGGCCTCGTCCACCGGCAGGCCGGCGTCCATTTCGGTGACCACTGAGAGCAGGATCCGGTTGATGTTCGCCGTGGCCCGTCCGATTAGCAGCCGGCGGACGAAAAAGCTCTCGACGTAGAGCATCGCCGAGGCGATCTGCTGGGCGGTGGCTCTGCCCTGTTCGCGGCGGTCCAGCAAGTGCAACAGCAGCGGGTAGATCGTGGTCGTGCCCCAGGCGCTGAGCCGTTCGAGCCGCCGCCGAACGCCCGCGTCCTTTTCCTCGTTGGGATGGAGGATGGTCCGTAGGAGGACGCCAAGGCGGCCGAACCGCTGCACCTCCGCCTCGATCTCTTCCTCGGAGCGAAGGCGGTTGAGCCGGGCCTGCTGCGCCGCGTAGACGTCGGTCTGCTTGACCCGTGGGTCATCGCGGACCAGGTCAAGCCAGAAAAGTAGTTCCAGCTCCGCCGGGGTCAACCGGTCCTGCAACGGCAGCCACAGCGCCTGATAGACCGCCTCGCCCATAGTGGGTAGCCGCATGAACAGGTAGTTGCGCAGGAGGTCGGCCTGAGTGAGTTTAAGACCCGTGTTGTTGAGCGACTCGAAGATTCGGTGCACGTTGTCGCCGGCTTGAGCGGTGACCGACACCAGCGCGAGGCCAGAAATGACCGCGCTCTCGATGCGTTCGATGTCGAACGGATCGGCTGGATCGTCGGCGGTGGCCAACTGAGCGGTGAAGAAGCGATATGCCTCGCCGACCGGGTCCGCGCCTCCGGCCTGCGGCGTGGAGTCCAGGCAGGCCAGGTAAGCGGCGCGGTCGGCCTGGGTGGGGACGAGCTTCAGCGTCTGCGACGACGGTTTCCACGGGTTGATCAGGTACTGCTGATTGAGCCGGTCACGGTGCATGGGGTCTTCGTGCTTAACGCGGTGATCGCGGATGGCGCAGAGCAGGATCGTCAGCGTGGTGAGCCGCTGCTGCCCATCGACGACCAGGTACTCGGCGACACCCGTGGGACCGTTGGCAGGGCTCGGGGCGAGCACCAGCGAGCCGATGAAGTGTGTGGCCTTCGGGTCGTGGGCCCGGTCTTCGGCCAACTTCAGGATGTCGTCCCACAGCCGCTTCAGCTGTGGCTTGGTCCAGGAGTAGGTCCGCTGGTACAGCGGTACCTGGTACTGCTTCGCACCCTCCAGCAGTTCCTGCAGCGTCGTCTCGCGTGCGGCGACCATTCTCCGGCTCCCCGTTGCCTATGAACTCGCTCCTGAGCCGGTTACGCAATCAGATCATGGACGGGTACAGCAACCACCGAAGGGCTGAAAACGGTGCCGGGCAGCGAAGTCCCATCGTCGGATTTCCGACAGCCACATCTTGCGCTTGAAGACGTGCCTCGCCTGCTTCCTCATGTGGGGTGACCGCGGCGAGCCGTAACAGTCCCGTCAGGGTCTGTCCCGGCTGGGCTGTAGGTGCCACGCGAGCAACGCATACCACTTTCATCCGCGCCCGGAATAGGTTGCCGCGCTCCGCGTGGGCGACAAACCGTTCCTCCGACATCATCAGAGGCGCTGGTTCAACCCCGCACGCGGCGGCGGGATCATCGAGCTCGGGCACACGCGGTCGAACGTGCAGCGTCTTGAAGGCCGATCGAAGTCGCCGGCAGGGCGTTTGTGTCGTTGTGCACCCTTACGCTCGAAAGCCTCGTGCCGTGTGCCCGCGGCTTGGAACTGCCGCCTCTGGTACAGCGGCTGGGCGCCTTCCCCAAGCCGCAGAGCTGGAGCCTTCGCCTGCGGCAGGCGCTGCCGCGCCTCTCTGGAACCCTGACGCGGCCATCCCCGCTCATTGGCGTGGAGTCTGATTTGGTGTGGCGGTCGAGGCCGTCGGCACGTGCCCATGGGCCGGCGTCAAATCCGAGTTGCTGCCTCCTGACCGTCATCGGTTACCGTGGTCCCGACCGGCGCAGCGAGGTGAGCAGGTCGGCGACCTCTGTGATGCTCGGGTTCGCGGCGTTGTTCAGCCTCTTCAGGTCGGCAAGCAGCGCCGACAGGGTCTGCTCGGCCGCCTGTCGCTGACCGGCGCCAAGTTGCAGGAGACCGATCTGACGGCGTAGTTCGAGAGTGCGTGGATCGTCGTCGCCGTGGACCTGCCGCTGATCATTGAGCAGGTCGCTGAGCTGCCGCAGCGCCTGGTTGGTCTGCCCGGTCAGGGCGTGGCAGGTCGCCTCCCTCAGGCGGCAGCGCAGCAGTAGGTCAACCTCCGCGCTCTCGGCCGCGGAGAGGTCGACAGCGAGTTCGTGATAGGCCGGCGCCGCACGGTGATAGTCACCGCCCTCGAACAGGGTCTCGGCAAGCTGGAACCGCAGGCTGACGACATCACGGTCGACGGCGCCAAAGGTACGGCTGGCGGGGCCAGCCGCCTGGTCGAGGACCTCGGCCGCCTGGCTGTAGCGGGACTGTCGGACGAGCGCAATGGCTTCGCTGCGAGCCCGGTCCAAATCGCTGCGACGAAGTCGCGCCGACGGTGGCGCCGGCTCCGCCTGTGGTGCGGGCTCGACAGGATGCTGCGGCGGTTGCGGCACCGGGGCCTCTGCAACGGTGGTCGGATCGGCGAAGACGCGGCTGAGCACACCTGCGTACATGCGTACCGGGCTTGTGACCGTGGGAGCGTCGAGCGCTCCGGGCAGCCCCACGAGGCCGGTGGCGAAGGGCAGCAACCGCTCGTAGACGACGTCCGCGTTCGCCGGGCGGGACTGTGGCTTCTTCTCGAGAAGGTCGAGCACCAGGCGTTCCAGCGCCACCGGCACGTCGGCGCACAGCGAGCGCAGCGGAGGCGGCTTCTCCCGCACCTGCTTGCTCATCACCGAGTAGGACGTGGATCCGGTGAACACGTGCGTGCCGGAGAGCATCTCGTGCAGAGTGCAGCCGAGTGCGTAAAGGTCAGTGGCGGGGCTGCTGAGGTTCGCTTCGACCTGTTCGGGGGCCATGTAGGCGGGTGTGCCGAGAGGCTGGCCGGTGTGGGTGATTTTGGAGAAGTCGGCGAGGGTTGGTGCAACGGCGAGCCCGAAGTCGAGCACCTTGACTCGACCGTCGGGTTCGAGCATGAGGTTGTTCGGTTTGAGATCGCGGTGCACCAGTGACGCGCGGTGGGCTGCGGCCAGCACCGCGCAGACCTGGGCGGCGATCGCGGCCGCCCATCCGATCGGCAAGGCGCCCTGCTCGGCGACGAGGTCGGCCACGCTGAGGCCATGGATGCGCTGCATGACCAGGAAGGGACGTCCGTCGTCGTCGACGCCGACGTCGTACACGGCGGGGACCCCAGGATGTTCGAGCCGGGCGGTGATGCGTGATTCCCGGACGAAGCGACGGATGTGCTCGTCGTCGCGTGTCCCGTCGGGGAACCGAATGAACTTGACCGCGATCTCCCGGTCAAGCTTGGTGTCCCGCCCGAGCCACACCTCACCCATACCGCCCCGAGCGAGTGGGAAGTCCTCCAACTCGTAACGCCCGTTGCTCAACGTTCGCCCCGTCACAGCCCCTCCTGAGCCCCCACGGCGATGGGCATGATGTTCACGCGCTGCTCCTCGCAGGTCGTAGGCTGCCGTCAGCGAGACCTGCGAATCCTAGTGACACAAGCGACTCTGCGAGTTCCGCCGCCTCTCGCGCCGATCGTTGGAAAGCCGACAACGTTTGGAATGCCTGGGCGTACTCGTGTTGCGCATCGAGAGGAAGCCGGAGCAGCCGCGCGCGGTGCAGATCGGCACGAGCTGAACCGGACGAGGTGCGGGCAGCCTGCGCGATGCGGATGAAGCCCGCGAGAAAGTACGGGTCGAGACGCTGCGGATCAACGCGGAACAGGAGCAGGTGCGGGCCGAGCAGCATCCCGTCCTCGCTGAGCACGCGGACGGCCGAGTGACGTCCGGGCGGCAGGGCGACGACGTCTCCCCGCCGCAGCTCGATGATACCGGGCGCGATGTCGGCAGCCCCCGAGGGCGGCCGGTCGAGTCGGACATCTCTTGCCGTGAGCACGGGTAGGCCACCGCCGTCGGTGAGCATGCCCATCGGAGCCTGACGGATCGACAGCGCACCGGCCTTCGCCAACTCAGCAACAGTCGTGGTCGGCAGAGGTTCACCGGCCAGAGGCGCTGACAGGTCCGGAAGCGTGTCCGCGAGTGTGCGGGCCGCCGTGTACAGCCGGGTGCGAGCCGGCCGGAAGGCCACGCCCGCGTGGGCCGGTTTCGCGGCGACGTGCCGCGCCGGACTCAGATCAGTCTCTTCGTCGAGCAGGTCGACGATCCGCACCGAGCGGGCTGGCCCGGGCAGATCAGATTCGGGGTCGGCCCGAAAGGACCACCAGATGTCCCGGATGATGTCGCGGTCTCCGGTGGCGTCGAGCAGCAGCACGTGTGTGTGGTCGACGCCGTCGGGGCGGCACAGGACCCACAGGTCGGTGCCGGATGCCGTCGTACCCCAGCCGGGGAGGCTGATGATCGCGCGGAGCACACCGGCGCGCAGCAGGTTCGCCCGGATGCGGCGGCCGGGGCGACGGTGGGCGGCCGCAGCCGGCATCAGGATCGCGGCGTGCCCGCCCGGCTTGACGTGGGCGAGACAGTGCTGGAGCCAGGCCAGCTCCGGCTCGCTGCGAGGTGGCATCCCGTAGGTCCAACGCGAGTCTGTCGTGAGGTCGTCGTATCCCCACGAGCGTTCGCCGAAGGGCGGGTTGCATATCACCGCCTCGAACAACTCGCCGGGGAAGGCGTCGTGGCGCAACGAGTCGCCGACAGCCAGCCGGGGTTGAGCACCGTGCAGCAGCAGACGCGCGACGGCCAGCCGAGCTGCGGTGAGGTTGATTTCCTGCCCGGAGACGAGCGCGGCGCCCGTGGCGCGCCCGGCCCGAAGAAGCGTGCCCAGTCCGCACGCCGGGTCGAGCACCCGGCTGCCGGTCGACCCGGTCAACGACACCATGAGGTCGGCCACCCATGAGGGTGTGACCGTGTGCCGACGGGAGTGAACCTCGAGATAGCGCTTGCAGAGAAAGTCGAAGACTTCGGCGGCGCTGTCCCGTTCCGCCGCCTGGGCAGTCAGGCGGATTATGGTGACGGCGTCCACGTCCGGCACGTCGGTGATCAGGCCTTCGAACTCCGGCAGGACGCTTCGAAGCAGATCCACGAGAGAACCTGCGACCACAGGCTCGGGCTGGTCGGCGAGGGCTTTCCACCGCTCAGGCGCCCGTTCGAGGACCACCAGAAACCCGCCGAGATAGCCGATCCGGTCACCCAGCTCCAAGTCGGCTGATGAACCACGCAACGCCTGCCACAGCCGGTCCCGGGGTGTGATGTCGTATGGCTTACCGTGCCGGGCGAGCCACTCTTCGACGTCCCGCAACGCGTACAGCGGGCTCGCCGAGGTCCCTCCGGCAGGTTGCGGGAAGTCCGGGAAGCGGCGACGCCAGTTGCTGACCGCCGCGCGGCCGACACCCGCCAGCCGGGCGATGTCGCTGCTGGCTACGGTCGCGCCGTCTGCGCTGGACACCGGTCACCTCCCCTGACTGGTTGACGGAAACCGGGCCAGCACGCCTCGGCTCTGGAGCTCGGCGATGTGCTCGGCCGCGCGTTGCGGTGCCGTCCCTCCCCGGATCAGCAGGCCGGCCTCGACGTTCCGGTTCACACCCGACTGCGTCAGGTTTGCGCTCGACACCAACAAGACCCGCCGGTCGGCGACCGCGATCTTGGCATGCATCTTGGCTCGTTCCTCGGCCCGCTGCTCGACGGGCCAGTGCCACAGCTGCGCACCGGGCACCTCAGCGAACGCGCTGGCCGGCTCGGCGCCGGTGAGCGCACCGCGCGCTCCAGCCAGCGTCTCGGTCACGACCGTGACCGTCACGCCTCTGTCGACCGCCGCCGTCAACGCCGCCAACAGTGGCGCATACCTCGTCGCCGAGTACGTCATCAACAGCAGCTCGGCGCGCGCCTCCGCAACCAGGTCGACCAACACCTGGGCGGTGGCGCGGACCGGCACCGGGTGGCTGCTCGGCCCGCTCCAGACCGACTCGATCCGCACCGCCGCCGACCGCTGGGCATGGCCGGCAGCCAGCCCGCGCAGGTAGGCCGCCGCCTCCGCATCCGACACCCCCGACGTCCGCTGCGCGGCCAGCACCGCCCCAGCAGCCTCGACGAAGCCGGACACCGGGACGGCATGCCGCAGCGCCTGCTCCGGCCAGCCGTCGCCCATGCGGTCCGCCAACATGCGCAGATGTGCCGGGCCGAGCCGGTGCGCTGCAGCCTCGGCCGCCGCTTCGAACGCCGAATTCCAGGTCACGGCAGCTCAGGGAAGAGCGCCAGATCCGGGTTGTCGATCGGTACGACGAACCGGCGGTCGAGGAACCGGTTGCCCCGTTCGCAGGTCGTCTCGGAGACGAACAGGCAGACGTGGCAGGCAGCGCCGTGAAGGAACTCCTCCGGGTGGTGCGGGAGCCGCTCGGCGCAGAGCGGATCCGACGAGCAGTGCATGGCATCGTTCAGCGCCCGCCTGGTGAGGCGAACCAGATGATCATGCTCCGCGAGAGACACCAGACCGCCGAGGGTCCCCTCCGCGTCCGGCACGGCCGTGTAGATCAGGATCCCGGCGCGCGGATCCTCGGGGGTGCTCGTGTAGATGCGCTCCGACAGGCTTGCCGAGCTGTAGCCGCATTCCAGGGCGATGGTGCGGATCAGCAGGTGCGACAGGGTGTGCAGGGCGATGTACCGCTCCCCCGGCCAGTGACGCATCCGGTCGAAGCCACCCCGAATGCGGCCCGAGTAGCGGCTCTCCCGGAACCGTCCGTACGCCTCCCGGTGGGTCTCCATGGTCTCTGTGTCGGTGACCCGCCGCTCCCACTCAACGAGCAGGTCCTCCGGCAGCCGAAGGAAGATGCCTTCCCCCCGCACCTCGCTGGCTGGCACCCATTCCGGGGTGGCTTTGGACAGCGGCGCCCGCCAGACGAGGTCGGGGTCCATCGGGTCGGGGGCGTCGAGGCGGGTGAAACCGACGAGCGCGCGGACCTCGCGCAGCCGTTCGGCCTGGATGACGTCGGCGTAGATCTCCTTCAGTTCGCCCGGCACGCCGTCCGGGTCCCGCCGCAGGGTGAAGTCGGGGGTGGCGGGCGGCAGTTCGCCGGCGGCGAAGATCTCCCACTCCGGGGTGTGCAGATCCGGGTAGCCGTTCTCGTCGTCATCGCTCTTGGGACCGCTGCGGTGCCGCTCGACCGCCACCCAAATCTGTTCGTCGGTCCAACGCTCAAACTCGCGCTGCACCACGGGTACGGCGGTGCGGGCGAACTTGAGGAACGCGGGGCTCTCCATGCCCTCGAAGGTTGACCAGTGCTGCTCGACCTTGGTCTGCAGCTCGCTGGCACCCGTGCGTGGCACGGCGAGCGCGGAGAGCGTCTGCGCGAACCACTGGTTGGACGCACCGACTACCAGCAGCTTCAGCTCGCCCTTGCACGCCCCCGGCTCGAAGTCGCCCAGGTGCGCCCGCCGGCCGCGGCAGCGGGGCAGCTTGTCGGTGCCGCGCTGGCCGAGGACCTCCTTCATGTTGCGGCGGGCGCCGCACGGCACGCACCGGATCTCGACGTTGGCGCCGAGGTTGCCGCCCCGGTCATCCATCCGCAGCTTGGGGTGGCTGGCGTTGGGGCAGTTGCCGCCCTGGTGCACGTACTGCACGTACGGGAAGTCGTCGAGGTGGCCGGCCGTGCAGGCGAGCACGAACCGGGCCGCCACCGCCATGGGCCGCCGGCCGGATTTCTTCCGCCCGCACACCGTGTGGAAAAAGCGTGCCTCGTGCGGCTTGCGGGCCTTGGCGTTCTCGAATCCGAAGACGCCTCCGTCGATCGGGGCCAGTTCGTCACAGGCGGTGCAGCGCAGCCAGCCGGGGAAGGGCGTGATCGGCACACCGACCTTGGCCGCCGGGCCGTTGGGCTGCTGGTCGGCGCCGTCTATCCACGGCGCCGGCCGCAGTTCCTTCACCGACTTCTGCTTGAGCAGTTTGCGCACGGCGGCGAGCAGCCGGGGCTCTTCGATCGGCTCCCAGTCCGGCACGGCGTTGTGGTTCCAGTCGTCGAGGCCACGCACCAGCACGGAGAAGTTCGGCAGGTCGACGATCGCGCCGACGCCGGTGGTGAACATCAGGTGGCTGGGGCGGACCGACCCGACCCGCCGGAAGTGCTTGCCCGCCATCAGTTCCCCTTCTCCGCGAGGGTTGACTCGCCCAGCTCGTCCCCGTCGGGAAGGTCCTCATCCCGCACGTCGTCACTCGGCGGCGGGCCGAATGACCACTCCGGTGCCCCGTACTGCGGGTCGAAGATCTTGTCGCTGGCCGGCAGCACCAGGTTGATTTCGTTCTCGGTCTCCCGCATGGACTGCCCGACGGTCAGGTCGGTCCACCGCTCGCCGCCCGCCACCGTGAGCAGCCCGGCGAGCTTCTGCTGCTTGAAAGTGCCCTCCGCGTAGCCCAGCCGAGTGGAGCCGGTCTTCCGTTTGTTCCATTCGTCCCGCAGGCGGTTGATCCGCTCCAGGAGGTAGTCCCGGCCGCGGTTGCCGGCGATGTCCTCGGCCCGCTGGAGGAACCGGTCGACGACCCGCTGCACCTCGGGGCCGCCGAGCGGCACGTCCTGCGCGTCGGTGTTGCGGGAGAATCCTTCCTCCGCGTTGCGCACGGCCGCGACCAGGGTCGCGGTCGTCTGTCGGTCCAGCGCCCGCCGCGTGTACGGGGTGACGGACAGCGCCTCCACCTGCCGGTAGAAGGTGGCGTGGTAGTACTCGAAGTCCTCGTAGTGGGCGAGGTCCCGGGGCCGGGTCCAGTTGTAGAGGGTCACCACCAGGCCGGGCCGGCGGGCGTCCCGACCGACCCGGGAGGACGCCTGGATGTACTCGGCGGTGTTCTTCGGCTGGCCGGTGACCACCATGAGACCGAACCGGGACACGTCCACGCCGACCTGGAGCATCGAGGTGGCGAGCACCGCGTCGACCGGGAGCAGTTGTCCATCGTTCTGCCGCTTGTAGAAGCGGTCGGTCACCGGGTGCAGGTTGAGCCGCGGGTTGGACGCGGTCTTGGCCTTCATGGCCTCCCGCATGTCCTCGAAGATGGCCTTCCGCCGCGTGGTCGTGTCGATCTCCGGGTCGAAGCCGATTTCCAGCCGCTTGAGCACGTCGCTGATGTCTCCGGACGAGATCCGGGACGTCAGCTCCTGCACGTTGAGCATGTTCGGCCCGACGAGCCGATCGGAGAGGTCCTTGCGCCGGCCGTGGGTGCGGACACGCGTGGTCACATCGTCGTCGAGCAGGCGGCGCATGCCGGCCAGCTCGCGAGTGGCACTGAAGTAGCCGACAGTCGTCATGTACGGGTCGGCCGGCTTTCCGTACCTGTCGAACAAGGTCTGTCCGGCGAGCAGCAGGATCTCCGCGACCCGGATCTCGGCGGATTTCATTCGGACGCCGTGAGCGCACACGCCCAGGTAGCGGCGGCCGGGGTTGGCGACGGTGACCGGCACTTGCTGGCTGAAGAACGTGTCGGTGATGTCGATGACCGGCGGCGGGAAGACGGCCAGGTCCCGGCCGAAGACGCCGAGCACCTGCTCCCGAGCCCGTTTGGTGGTGGCCGTGGAGGCGACAATCTTCGGCCCGGCCTCGCGCCCGTCCGACAGCGGCCAGGTGCAGAGCTGGTCGACGGCCGCCTCGAAGAGGCCGACGACGGTGCCGAGCGCGCCCGAAATGAGGTGCAGCTCGTCCTGGATGATCAGGTCCGGCGGGCGGAGCCGGATCACCGGCTGGCTGGTGACCGCCTCAAGGCTGCCCTTCTTGTTGTGCCGGTTGCCGCAGCCGGTCCGCGCGTCGAGGTCGTCGTGCCGGTAGCCGTGCCGGGGGCAGCGCTCGCGCACCCGCCCGAAGAGCAGGCCGGCGTAGCCGCGCCACGGGAGCTGGGCGAGCTTGTCGACGGTGGCGATGACCAGGCTGGGGGCGTACCGGTAGATTTCCTCGTCGACGGTGAGGATCGGCAGGCCCTCGCTGCTGCGGGTGCGGGAGAACGGGCAGGCGTCGACGCCCTCCGCCTCCGAGCAGAACAGGAGAACGCGGCGCATGTCCTCCTTAGGCTCCAGGTCCCGCTCGGCGCGCAGCTTCGACCCGCACCACGGGCAGCTCAGCGTCTGCAGGACGTTCGTGAACTTGCCGTGCCCCGCCTCGCGCGCCTCCGCGACCTGCTCGGCCGCCTCGTCGAACCAGTTCGGCGAGACCCCACCGCCGACCCACAGCCCGATCCGGAACGGCTCCTTGCCCCAGGTGCGCTCGTCGCGCTGACGCAGCACCTCGGCGGCGCAGATCAGCGCGGCGGCCCGCTGGAACTGCTGCGCGGTGAGCAGCCGCAGCGTGTAGCGCATGAGCACGGCGACACCGGCCTCGCCGCTGCGAGCGTCCGCCCCAGAGCCGACCACGCCCTGAAGCCGGCGGATGGCGAAGGTGAACGCGGTCAGGCCCAGGTAGGCCTCGGTCTTGCCACCACCGGTCGGGAAGAAGAGCAGGTCGACGGTGGCGTCCCGGCTCGCGGCCCGCTCGGGGTGTGCCGGGTCGGTCAGCGACGGCAGGTTGAGCAGCACGAACGCGAGCTGGAACGGCCGCCAGGAGGCGGCAGCGGCGCCGCGCGCGTCGATGGCGGCCTTGGCCTCTGCGTACGTGAGGCCCTGCTCCTCCCGGAGCCGCGCGACCTCGCTGTGGCGGCGCTGCAACGCCATGGCCTCGTTGGCGAAGCGGAACGCGGCGAGCGCGTCTGCGTGCTTGTCCGCCTCCGGGTTGGTGAGCAGCGCGATCCCGGCGCGGATGCGCCTCGCCGCCTTCGCGGCGTTCATGACGGCGGTCTGGGCGGCCTCGCGGAGCGCCTCGGGCAGGTCGGGGATCTTCGCGGCCTCGTCGTCGAGCCAGGACTCGTACCCGTCGGCGAGCGGCGCGAGGCCGGTGCGGAGCCGGTCGATGTCGGCGGTGGCGAGGGCGTCCATGGACAGCTCGACACCGGCCAGCGGCGTGCCCTTACCGACCGGGGCGACCGTGGCGGGCACGTTGTAGGTGGGCAGCCAGGTGGTGAAGAGCTTGTGGGCGCAGCGCTCGCCGTCGCGAACCCAAGGGTGCACGGCGACGTTGCGGCCAGAGGCGTAGCGGCGCTGCGACCGGTAGAGCAACCGCAGGTGCGCCTCCTCCAGGTCGTCGCCGACGCCCTTTACCCCGTCGAGCGGGTCGTCGATGGGCAGGAAGACGGCCGCGTGGCCGTCCAGCGCGGTCACGGTCAGCGCGGACTGGAAGAGCCACGCGGTGTCGGCGTTGCTCTCCGGTTCGCGCTGTGTGTTGATCAGCGCGAGCTGCACCACCCGTTGGCCGTCGCGTGGCCGGACCTCGACGGAGAGGTGCACCCCCGGCGCGTCCTGGTCGTCGACCGTCAGGGGGATCCGGTACGAGGTGTCGCCGTCGAGCCGGATCTCCTTGGCGTAGGAGACCGGTTCGCGGTACCAGACGCGGCGCTTCTTGCAATTCTCGTCCTCAGACTCGCGCAGGTCGTAGCGGCCCCACTCGGCGGTCACCGACAGCACATCGGTGTCGCCGGCGACGGCGAACGACAACCCCATCGAGGAGGCCCACATCTTGCCGAGGTTCTGCGGGGTGACCACCTCGGGCAGCTCGGCCTCGCTACCGTCGCCCTGGACGGCGGCGTCCACATCCTGCACCTCGGACGAGTCCCGGCGCTCGGTGCGCGGCCGCTGCTTCGGGCCGAGCATGCCGACGAGGTAGCGCTCGCGCGGCCCCATCGCGCCGGGGCGGAACTCCTCGTTCTCGCCGCCCCACGGGCCGAGCAGGTCCCGCCCGATCAACTCCTCCAGCTCGTCGCGCACCTGGTAGGAGGTGGCCTCCGTGAAGGTTTGCGGCACGTCGAGCGGCGGGATGAGCGACGGCTGATCGCCGTCGTCCTTGCCGGACAGGGACAGCGCCTGCTGCTCGCCACGGGGGTGCGGGAAGAGCCCGCCCTGTACGTCGACCATCACCACAACCCTTGCGCGTTGGTCTTCGCCTTACGGCCGGTCTTCTTGTCGTGGAGGCCCTTGGCGACCTCCCCGGCGTAGCGCTGGTGGTTCAGCTCCAGCAGCCGGTCGAGTATCTCGCGCTGTGCCGCGGGGCCGATGGTGTAGCGGGTGTAGGCGCCAGCCTTGTGGAAGCCGTGGTCAAGGTCGTGTTCGACGAGGTCGTGCCAGCCATAGGCGCGGCAGACCGCCTCGTCGATGTCACGGTGGATACGCCGCAACTCCACGATGTCCTCGTCTTGGCAGGCTGGGTCAAACACCAGGTTGTAGGTCGCCGTCAGCCCAGACTGGCGGCTAAGCATCACGTCCCGGCGGTACGTGTCCAGCCGTTCCCCGTGCGCTCGCATCTCCGAGGTCAGCTCCGGTAGTGCGAAGGTCTCGAATACGTCGGATGGGGTGTAGCGGAGATCCGCCTTCATGGATGACGCACGACTTGCCGCCCACCAGTAGTGCGGAGCGCTCGACAACACCGCGAGCATCGCCAGGTCTTCTGTCGCGAAGACAACTAGTGCATGGGAGAATACCTGACCCGTCGACACCATCGCGGGCATGGCGAGGCTGCTCGTTTGGGCTTGCACGACTACTCTCTGAAGGCCCACTATCGATTGATACAGGCCAAGCGCCAACTCGCCGTACTGCCACCATCGCTCGCGGCGCGCCTTACGATTGTTCTTATCTCGCTCCGGCTTAACCAAGTTGACGACCTGCTCGTAGCAAGCAGGATAAGACTTGGCACGCGCCTCATCCCAGTTGAAGAAGTTAATGACCCATCGGCGACCCGATAAGTCCGGCCGGGAATTCAGGTCCTGGCCGTTCAGGAATGGGAATACCACCTCACGGTTGCGCTCATCTTGCTCAATCAAGGTTTTGGCTCTAGCCCCCTCCATGGTGAAGCCCATACCGTCTACCTTAGAAGCATTGAAGGCTATCCCGGCGTTCGAAGCCAACCGTTCGGGCGACCCCGAAACGCGGCGCATCGGATCAAGCGATGACGTGATTCCAGCCACAGAAATTCCATCGATGGCCTTCGCGGCACCGCTGCTCAATGCTTGGAGGCTCGTCCAAACGACACAGTATTCGATGGCCGCCGACCTTGAGGGCCACGGCTTACTCTTAATCGCTTGGCGGATCACGACACCGCCCTTCACCAGCCGATCGAGGCCCACATCTCGACTATCACCCTGGGCAAGGCTGTTCGTCGCGATCAATCCAGTTTGTCCTGCTGCCCGCAGTAAGCCGTGTGCACGTAGCACGAAATAGGCGACAAGATCGGCATTGCCGCGCTCGCCGCGGGCAACCGCCGACACCAGCCATTCTCTGTAGGCGTTCCCGAAGGCGCCGGTAATTTTCGATCCGTGAAGAAATGGCGGATTGCCGACAATCGCGTCGAAGCCGCCATGCTCGAAAACCTCAGGGAAGACAAGCGGCCAGTGGATTGGCTTGCGAACAAAGGAGCCGGGGACGTAGTCGGTGGCAAACCATCGGGTGCGCTGCTCTTCGGCCGGGCGCTTCTCGGAGCCGGAGGCAACGTCGCTGGCGAGCTTGGCCGCCTCGACTGCCCCCGCGTCAATCCCGCGCTCACCCCTGCTTACATAGCCGAGGCCAGAGCCGACGGTCAGATCCGCAAAGAGACGGAACAGGTCCGCCTTCGCTGCCGCCGCGTCGAGAAGTTCACGCTTTCTCGCCAGCGCCGCAACGGGGTCGTCGCCTGGGTCGACCTCGACGATCGCTCGGCGATCGTCGGCGACCTCGGCCACCAGCGAGCGGACCCCGGAGGTGAAGCCGTGCAAGGTGTTCTCGTGCAGCTTCCGGCCCTTGCTCGGGTCTAAGGCGTGTTTCAGAAGTCGTGGTGGTCGATGAAGGTCCCGGCGTGGCGGTGATCGACAACTGAAGAGGCCTCCGGTATCTGGTTCTGCGACCAAGCAAGAACTTCATACCGGAGACCTCGTGGCC
>NZ_RAZT01000007.1 GCF_003626635.1 Micromonospora musae
ACCACCGGTCACCGCCGACGGCAGATACCGCGACAGCGCTTCCCACTCGACGTCAGACAACTCGTAGCGACGACCCACGCGCTACATCATCCGACACCAAGATCCTTTGAAGACACTGCCTAGGGCGGTCGCACGGACCTCGCGCTAGCCCGACGCTAGCCCGATGACCTCCGGTTGAAGGTCCGGACGGGCAGCCCGGTCGTGGTGTCAGGTGCCGTGTCAGGGCGGTGTCAGGGGGGTGGCAGGCCGGGCGCTGAAGGTAGTCGCATGACGAGTTCAGCGATCGCGGCCACGGGGCTGCGGAAGGCGTACAAGGACAAGGTCGTTCTCGACGGCATCGATCTCGACGTCGCCACCGGCACGATCTTCTCGCTGCTCGGCCCGAACGGGGCGGGCAAGACGACGACTGTCAACGTGCTGAGCACGTTGATGAAGGCCGACGGCGGCACGGTACGGGTCGCGGGCCACGACGTGGCGACCGAGACCAAGGCGGTACGGGCGGCCATCGGGGTCACCGGCCAGTTCGCCGCGGTGGACGAGCTGCTGACGGGCCGGGAGAACCTGCAGCTGATGGCGGACCTCAAGCGGTTGGGCTCGGGGGAGAGCAAGCGGGTCGTCGCCGACCTGCTGGAGCGGTTCGACCTGACGGAGTCGGCGCAGAAGCAGGCGGCGAGCTACTCCGGGGGTATGCGCCGGAAGCTGGATCTGGCGATGACCCTGGTCGGCAAGCCCAGCATCATCTTCCTCGACGAGCCGACGACGGGCCTGGACCCGCGTAGCCGCCGGACGATGTGGGACATCATCCGCCGGCTGGTGGCCGAGGGCACGACCATCTTCCTCACCACCCAGTACCTGGAGGAGGCCGATCGGCTCGCGGACCGGATCGCGGTGCTCGACCAGGGCAGGCTGGTCGCCCAGGGCACCCCCGCCGAACTCAAGCGGCTGGTCCCCGGCGGGCACGTCCGGCTCCGGTTCGCGGGCGACCTCGAACTCGACGCGGCGATGCGGGTCCTGCCCGACTCCACCCGGGACGACGACGAGGACCTGATCCTGCGGGTTCCCGGTGACGGCGGCGCGAGTTCGCTGCGCGCCCTGCTCGCCCAACTCGACGCGCACTCCATCGAGGTCGAGGAGTTCTCGGTGCACACGCCGGACCTCGACGACGTCTTCCTTGCCCTGACCGGTCGTACCAACACGAAGGTGAACGCATAATGAGCAGCGCGACGACCATGCTCGGTCGCAACTTCAAGCACACTCTCCGCAACCCGGTCACCGTGTTCAACGCGGTCCTGTTCCCGATCGTCCTGCTGCTGATTTTCGTCTACGTCATCGGCGGCGCCTTCGACATCGCCGGGAACTACATCGACTACGCGACCCCGGGCATGATCGTGATGACGATCTGCTACGGGTTGAGCGCCACCGCGCTCGCGGTGAACTCCGACATGACGAAGGGGATCATCAACCGGTTCAAGGTCATGGACATCTCCCGCAGCGCCGTACTGACCGCACATGTCGCCGAGAGCATGCTCCGTACCGTGATCGCCATCGCCGGCCTCGTCGGCGTGGCCCTGGCGCTGGGTTTCCGGCCGGCGGCGAGTCCCCTCGAATGGCTCGGCGCGATCGGCTTCCTCGTGCTGGTCTCCTTCGCGACCACCTGGCTCACCGTCGCCCTGGGCCTGTCGGCCAAGACCCCGGAGTCGGCGGGGATGGTCTCCGTGCCGCTGATCATGCTGCCCTTCCTGAGCAGCGCGATCGTGCCCGCCGAGACGATGGGCCCCGGCGTGCGGCAGTTCGCCGAGTACCAGCCCTTCACCCCGATCATCGAGACGGTGCGCGGGCTGCTGACCGGCGAACCCGACACCAGCAGCGTGATGGTCGCCGTCGCCTGGTGCGTCGGGATCGCCCTGATCGGATACGTCTGGTCGCTCTCCACCTTCAAGAAGCGCGCCTGACCGGCCAGAGAGCGCGACCGACCGACCGAAGCGTGCCTGACCGACCAGAGCGTCGCACCGGCCGCCGCGAGCAGAAGGAGAAGCTGTCATGCCCACATACGCCACGTCCGGGCCCATCGCCGCCACGGTGGAGGTCGCCGGCGCTCAGGTACGGGTCACCGCGAGCGACCGGACCGACACGGTGGTACTGGTCGAGCCCATCGACGAGGCGAGCCGGAAGGACGTCCGGGTGGCCGAGAAGACCGAGGTCGACTTCGCCGACGGTCACCTGTCGGTCAAGACGAGGGCCGCCGGGGAGAAGGCCGGGTCGGTCGTCATCACGATCGACCTGCCCGCCGGCTCCGACCTGGCCGCTTACCTGGCGCACTCGGACGTGCACACGGTCGGCCCGTTCGGCGCGTGCGAGCTGCGGATGGCCTCAGGACGGGTCGAGCTGGATCGCGTCGACGCCCTGGAGGCGAACATCGCGTCCGGTCAGGTCGCGGTCGGCCACATCGCCGGTCGGGCCAGCATCGACGGCGGTGCGTTCACGATGCGGGTCGGTGCGGCCGACGGCACCGTGCGGCTCTCGAACTCCGGCGGCCACGCCTGGATCGGTCATGCCCGGGCCGACCTCTCCCTCAGCAGCGCCAGCTGCGACTTCGACGTCGACCGCGCCGACGGCAGCGTCACCGCCACGACGGCCAGCGGCGCCATCCGGATCGGCCGGATGGCGAACGGTCACGCGAAGTTGATGAACGGCTCGGGAAACATCGAAGTCGGCATCGGCCGGCACGCCACCGCCCGGATCGACGTCGACAGCGAACGTGCTTCGGTACGCGACTCCGTCACGCCGGCCGGGAACCCCGACCCGTCCGACGACGAGGTCTTCGTCCACGCCCGCACCCGGCACGGCGACATCATCATCCAGCGCGCGGCGAGCTGAAGCTCACAGCGCGAGCGCGACCTCGACCAGCTCGACCGGGCTCGAACCCCCGCCCTCCTGCGTCACCTCGGCGAACCGTGCTTCGCCGAGGTGACGCCGCGTTTCCGTCTCCACCCGACCGGCATCCGGATGAGCACGATCCGGCAGGCCGCGCACCCCGACGCTGGCGGCCAGCAGCCGCGCGGCCAGCTCGTACCGGTCGTGCCGCAGCGCCAGGTCCGCGACACCGACGAGCATCTGGGCGATCAGGAAAGGTTGTCCCGCCTCGGACGCCGCCTGCCAGGCCGCCACCCGGTGCGAACGGACCTCGCGGAGGTCGTCGGTCAGGTAGCCGAGCCGGTCGTGGATGAGCGCGCGGATGTGCGCCTGCTCCGCGTCTTCACCCAGGAGAGCCGTCGCGACCCCGAGTTGGTGGCGCGCCTCCGCTGTGTCGCCGTCCCACCGCGCGAGCTCCGCCTTGGCGAGCGCCAGCTCGACCAGCGCATGCGGCCAGGTGACCCCTTCGGCGCGCCGCTCGGCCTCGGCGAGGGCAGCCGCACCGGCCTCCCGATCACCCCACTGCCAGTACAGCAGGGCCTGCTGGGTGCGGAGCTGGATGACATCCTCGACGGCGCCGACCTCGGTGACGACCGCGATCGCCGCTTCGTAGTGCTCACACGCGCCGGCGAACTCGCCGCGCTGCGCGAGTTGGCCCGCCAGCTCGGAGAGGGCCAGGAACATGCCGAACCGCTCGCCGAGCGTCCGGAACTCGGTGAGCGCCAGCTCCAGGTTGGCCTCCGCCTCCGAGCCGCCCCGGCCGAGCAGGATCCGCATCTTCCCGCTCTGCCAACGGGCCAGGGCGCGTACCCACGGGTCCTCGCTCTCCAGCAACGACTCGAACGCGGAGACCGCAGACTCCGGCTCCCGCAGCATCCGCTCCAGCGGGTTGACCAGCCCCAGCAGCGGATTGCGGTGCCGGCTCTGCTGGCTGAACCGGTACGCCTTGTGGATCCACTCGGCGCCCTGGTGCTCGTCGCCCCGCCCGGAGGTCACGAAGAGCACCACCAGCCCGTACGCCATGGCCCGGACGTCGTCGGTCACCTCGCCGGGAACCTCGGTGGCCGCGATCATCAGGTCGAGCCCCTCGGCCCGGCGCCCGCCGAGCCACCAGTACCACCCGGTGGCCGCCGCGAGCCGCATCGCGGCCTGCGCGTCGCCGGCCGTGATCGCCCCCCGCAGCGCGGCGGCGATGTTGTCGTGCTCGGCCTCGAGCGTGGCGAGCCAGACCAGCTGCTCGGCGCGGCGCAGATGCGGCTCCGCGGCCTCGGTGAGCTCGGTGAAGTAGGCGAGATGCGCCCGCCGGGTCAGCTCCGATTCGCCGGCTTCGGCGAGCCGATCCGCGGCGTACTCCTTGATCGTGCCGAGCATCCGGTAGCGCGGCGTGCCCTCGCCCTCGGTCACCAGAAGGGACTTCTCGGCCAGCGAGGTGACCAACTCCAGCACCTCATCCTGCTCGACGAGGTCGCCGGCGCAGACCCGTTCGGCCGCCTCCAGGCTCGCCCCTCCGAAGAAGACCGACAGCCGGCGCAGCGCCGTCCGCTCGGCGTCGGTGAGCAACTCCCAGCTCCAGTCGACCACCGCGCGCAGCGTCTTGTGCCGCGGCAGGGCGGTACGGCTGCCGCTGGTCAGCAGGCGGAACCGGTCGTCGAGCCGGTTGGCGAGCTGCTCGATGCTCATGGTGCGCAGCCGGGCGGCGGCGAGTTCGATCGCCAGCGGCATCCCGTCCAGCGCCCGGCAGACGCGCACCATCGTCGACAGGGTCTGCTCGTCGACGCCGAGGTCCCGGCGCACGGCGCCCGCCCGGTCGCGGAGCAGGCGGACGGCCGGCGAGGACGCGATCTCGGCAGGGTCCGCGTCGGCCGGCACGGCCAGCGGCTCGACCAGCCACAGCGCCTCACCGGTTATGCCGAGCGGCTCCCTGCTCGTCGCCAGGATCCGCAGCCGCCGGCACTCCCCGAGCACCCGTTCGGCGAACCTCGCCGCCGCCTCGATCACATGCTCACAGTTGTCGAGGATCAGCAGCGCCTCCCGCTCGCGGATCGCGGCGATGAGCCCGTCCGCCGGGTCGGCGCCCGAACCCGCGCCGAGCAGGGCGTCCCGGAGCCCGAGCCCGGTGAGCGTCGCCTGCGCGACGCCGTCGGCGCCGACGGCGGCGAGCTCCACCAACCAGACTCCGTCCGGCAGGTCACCGACCAGCGTGCGCGCGGTCTCCGTGGCCAGTCTGGTCTTGCCCGAACCGCCCGGCCCGATCAAGGTGGTGAGCCGATGCTCCGCCACCAACTCGCGTACGGCGGCGACCTCGGCGTCCCGGCCGACGAAGCTGGTGAGTTCGGCACGCACGTTGGTCTGCCGGCTCTCCTCTCGTCGCCCCAGCTCGCCCCGCAGCAACGCGACGTGCAGGGCCGACAGCTCCGGCGACGGGTCGACGCCCAGCGAGTCGGAGAGCGCCTCCCTCGTCCGTTCGTAGGTGAGCAGGGCCTCGGAGTCGCGGCCGGCCGCCACCAGGGCCCGCATCAGCGCCGCGACCAGCGGTTCCCGCAGCGGATTCGCGGTGACCGCGTCGGTCAGCTCCGCGACCACCTGCGCGCCGTTGCCGAGCGCGACCTCCGCCTCGAAGCGATCCTCCATCGCCGTCAGGCGCAGCCCGTCGAGTCGGGTCACCGCCGCGTCGAACGCGTCGCTCTCCTCCAAGCCCACATCGTGCAGGGCTGCACCGCGCCACAGGCCGAGGGCTTCGCGCAGCAGCCGTACACGCTGGAGACCCTCCTCCTGGCGGGCCCGACCGAGGAGACGTTCGAACCGGAGAGCGTCGACGTCGTCGGGCTCCACCGTCAGCCGGTAGCCACCCGGCTGCCCCTCGACAACCCCACCGGGCAGCGCCTTCCGCAGCCGGGAAGCCAGACGTTGCAGGGCGTTCGCCGCGTCGGCGGGCGGGTTCTTGCCCCAGATCCAGTCGACGAGCATCGACTTCGGAACGGTGCGGCCCGGTTCGAGGGCCAGGGCGATCAGCAGTGCGCGTAACCGGGCGCCGGGCACGTCGGCGGTGCTGCCGTCGTTCGTGCGAACCTCGAATGATCCCAGCATCCCGACCTGCACGCGCTGATTCTCCCACGGTGGCCCGGCCGCGCCGGCCGCCCGTTTCGGGGCCGCCTTCGCAGGGCCACCGATGGTCGTCACCGCAGCCGCCCGAGCATGCCTCGGGCGCCGACGGCTTCGCCGCAGGGGGTATCAGTCGGGCGGCCCGACTCGACCGGGGCCGTGGCAGCGCATGACAGGGTCGGCGCTCGTCGGTCGGCAACCTGACACTTCGCCGTGAACTGGAGCGGGGGACGGCGCATCTCAACCCAGGACAGCCACTTCCACGGAAGGTTTCTCATGCGAACCAATCGCCTGTTGGGCGTCCTCCTCGCCCTCGCGGTCACGGCCGGATGCAGCTCGACCGAGCGGCATCCTGGAGAAGCCGCGCCTGTCGGCTCGCCCGAGGCCGACGTCAGCCCCATCGCTTCCGCCACGCCGTCGGTTACGCCGGCCGAGCCGACGGCGTCGACCAAGCCGCCCAAGCCGCCCAAGTCGCCCAAGCCGACCGCGCCCACCGCGACTGCCACCTCGGGGCGGCCGGGCGGTGGCCCAGGGAGCGTGATCCGCGAGACGCACTGGCGCAACGCCAACGTGCGGCTGTTGCCCTTCTGCGGTGAGTCGGACGACGTCGTCGCGTTCCGCGACGGGTCGAACGGCCACGACATCCCCTGCCGCATTTTGCCCGGCGGGGCACGACCGGTCTACGGGGAGTTCCTCGTCGAGGAACCCGCGAATGCGCAGTCCCGGGAGGATGCGCTCGTGCTCGTCGAACTCGGCAACCCCGGCGCCGCCCGGCAACAGGCGCTCGTGCCGGTCCAGCTCGGATCCGACGGTCAGACCCTGGAGGCGTGGCCGGTCATCAGAGGCGACGCTCCCAGCGCGGCCGGCGACAAGATGATGACCTTCACCTCGTACCGGCTCGCGGGACAGACGGTCGTGACCACCGTCAAGCGGCTCGACGGGAAGACGGAGAACCGGCGGTACCGGCAGGCCGGCATGTACGGCCCGTGGGAGCAATTCTGATCAGGGTCGGCGCCCGCGTCGCGATCTCGGAGACGTCGTTCCGCGCAGATCGGCGGTCACCGTCCGCGGCCGGTGGCTTGTGGCGCGAGCGAACCCCTCACCCGCAGGCTCTCCAGGATCCAGTCGGTCCGGTCGGTCCGATCCACCTGCTTGATCTGGACGTAGATCCCGTAGCCGTCATGGGCCGGAGCCAGCAGCACCTCGCTGAACGAGATCGGCGTACCGCCGCATCCGACCCACCGTCGCACCCAGCCCGTCAGGTCGCCGATCGCAACCGGGCGGGCTGGGTGCGCGGTGCAGTCCGCATGAGCCGGCAGCGCCGGTGCGGGCTGCCCCGAACCGAGCGATCTGCTGGCGCCGGCGAACACCCCGGGCACCCGGCTTGCGGGGTCCGGCCACGCGGCGAGGTCCGGACCGACGAGGAGGCCGGGTGCCTGACCGGACGGGAGACGTACCCTCGCCGGATCCCAGCCGGCGTCCTTCAGCTGCTGCGCCCAGCCGGCGGGGACCGCGATCGTGAGATCGCCGGAGGCGTCGGAGACCCGCACCCAGCCCGGAGCGGTGGATCCGACGGGCCCGGACGAGTCGGCGAGGGTGAGCACGGCGGCGAGGGCGCTCGCGGCCACGGCCATCCGACCGGCGCTACGAATCCTGCGGCCTGCCTTGGCCGAATCCTTGGTGCGAACCGGTCCGCCGGGCTCCGGGGCGCGGTCAGCGGCCTCGTCCAGTGCTTCGGCGAAGGCCGAGGCGGAGGGCCAACGCCGCTCCGGATCCCGGTGCAGCGCCCGGAGTACGACCTTGTCGACGTGTGCCGGTACGCCGGGACGGAGTTTCGACGGCCGGAGCGCGGACCCGCTGCCGGAACTGCCAGCGCCGTGCTCGCCGACGCCGGGGGCTCGTCCGGTGAGCATGTGGTAGGCCAGCGCCCCGATCGCGTACACGTCGGCACGGACATCGAGACCACCGCCGGGCCGGGCCTGCTCGGGCGCCATGTAGCCGGGAGTGCCGGCCACGACCGTGAAGCCCGAGGCCTGCGCGATGGCCTTGGCCAGGCCGAGGTCGGCCACCAGCACCCGCTCGCCGTCGAAGAGCACGTTCGACGGTTTCAGATCCCGGTGCAGGACACCGATCCCGTGCAGCACCGCCACGCTCCGCGCGATGTCGGCCGCCGTTCGCAACGCGGGGTGGATCCGCATCGGCCCGGCGCCGAGCCGCTCCGCCAACGTGCCGCCGGCTGCGTACGTCATGACGAGGTAGGGCCGGCCGTCGGGCAACTCGCCGATGTCCAGCACCCGTACGAGCCGATCCGAGTCGGCGCGACGCATGATCCGCGCCTCCTGCTCGAACCGAGCCCGAATGTCGGCGTGGTGCGCCCAGTTGTCGGCCAGGACCTTGATCGCCACGGACGACTTCAGTGCGTCGTCCTCGGCCAGCCAGACCGTGGCGAAGGCGCCGAAGCCCAGCCGGCTCGTGACGCGGTAACGGCCGATCTGGCGCGGCATCGACACAATCTATAACGTCCTCAGCACAGTCCCAGCGCGGTGATCGGAGGCGCAGGTGACGGACGATCCGCAGACCGAGGAGCTGGCCCGTCTCGCCGTCACCGGTGACGGTGCGGCGCTCGACGCGCTCTTGGCCCGGATCAGCCCCCACGTGCTCCGGCAATGCGCGCGCATCCTGCCGTGCCGGCAGGATGCCGAGGAAGCGTGCCAGGATGCGTTGTTGCAGGTGGCCCGGAGAATCACCAGCTTCGAGGGGCGTTCCCGCTTCTCCACCTGGCTGCACGTGGTCACCGCGAACTGTGCACGTCAGACCTACCGCTCGTTGCGGAGGCGCGCGGCCGAGCAGGCCGGTTCCAAGCTGCCGGTCGAGGTGGTGGACCCCCGGCGGACGAGCGTCATCGCCGGCTCACGGCTCGACCTGCTCGACGCGCTGGAGCGGCTGGAGGCACACCGTCCCGAGTTGGTCGCTCCGCTGGTCCTCCGCGATCTATGCCAGCTCGACTACCCGGAGATCGCGCGGCAGTTGGAGATTCCCGTCGGCACGTTGAAGTCCCGGATCCACCACGCGCGCAGGCACGTCCGTCGCTCGCTGCAGCCCGGGTGACCGCCCGGTCGGCAGCCGACCGGGCGGAGGCTCACGGGCGGCGCTACGGCGTCAGCACGATCTTGCCCCGTGCGTGGCGGGACTCGCTCAACTCGTGCGCGGCGGCCCCCTCGTCGAGGGAGAAGACGGCGGCGATCGGCACCGTGAAGCGACCCTGCTCGGCGAGTGCACCGGCGGCGGCGATTCCGTCGAGCGCCGGTACGTCCGCGCCGGGACCGGAGCCGCGCGACCAGTGCACGCCGTACGCGGCGGCGTTGGCGTCGGCGATGCTCACCACCCGCTCCGGGCTCGCGACCAGGCCGACCAGGTCGGGCAGCGACCCGGAGCCGGCACCGTCGAGTACGACGTCCACCCCGCCGGGCACCAGCGCCTTGACCCGTTCGGCCAGCCCGGGGCCGTAGGTGGTCGGTATTGCCCCGAGCGCGGTGATGAACTCGTGGTTGTGCTCGCCGGCAGTGCCGATGACCGTCGCGCCGCGAGCGACCGCGAGTTGGATCGCGGTCGTGCCGACGCCGCCGGCCGCGCCCTCGATCAGCAGCACGGTGCCGGGTTCGACGCCCAGCCGGTCGAGCACCCGAGTGGCCGTCTCGATGTTGCCGGCCGCGCCGCCGGCCTGCTCCCAGCTCAACGCGGCAGGCTTCGGCGCCCATGCGGCCAGGACCGCGTATTCGGCGTTCGCCCCGCCCATCTGCGCGTAATCGGTGACCCCGAAGACCTCGTCGCCCACTCGAACCGTGGTGACCCCGGCACCCACCTCGTCCACCACACCGGCCGCGTCGACGCCGGGCACGTGCGGCAGGGGTAGCGGGATCCACTCGCGGAACCGGCCGGCCCGGACGTACGTGTCGGCCGGATTGACGCCCGACGCCCGAACCGCCACTCGGATCTGACCCGGCCCGGCGTGCGGCTCCGGCATCTCGCCGACCTTGAGCACACTCGCGGGACCGTACTCGGGAAATTGCAGCGCTCTCATGCCCGCGGACGCTAATCGGCAAAACCCTCCGCCTGGCTAAAGTGAGAGTGGTGACCGACGGTTTGCCTCACCCCCTGCGCTCCGACGCTCTGGGCAATCGCGAGCGCATCATCGAGGCGGCCCGGGCGGTCTTCGCCGCCGAAGGTGTGAACGCTCCGATGCGGCAGATCGCCCGGCGTGCGGGGGTCGCCCCGGCGACCCTGTACCGCCGCTTTCCGACGAAGGAGATGCTGGTCACCGAGGCATTCACCGAGCAGATGCACGCGTGCCACGACATCGTCGACGAGGGGCTCGCCGACCCGGATCCGTGGCACGGTTTCTGTCTTGTGATCGAGAGAATGTGTGAACTGCACGCGCGGGACCACGGCTTCACCGCCGCCTTTGTCGCGGCCTTTCCCAAAGCCGTGGATTTCGAGGCGCGCCGCGAATACGCGCTCACCGGTATCGCTGAACTGGCCCGCCGCGCCATGGCCGCCGGCCGGCTGCGCCCCGACTTCGTCCTGGACGACGTGCTCCTCGTGCTGATGGCCAACAGTGGCATCCGGGCCACCTCACCGGCCGCCCGGATCACGGCTTCCCGGCGCTTCGCCGCGCTCGCCATCCAGGCGTTCCGCGCCTCCCCGGACGCCTCTCCGCTCCCGCCGCTGGCCGGGTTGACGCCTCCGGCCTCG
Organism: Micromonospora musae; assembly: GCF_003626635.1. Classification (GTDB taxonomy): domain Bacteria; phylum Actinomycetota; class Actinomycetes; order Mycobacteriales; family Micromonosporaceae; genus Micromonospora; species Micromonospora musae. The sequence goes on from NZ_RAZT01000007.1 coordinate 10,768, forward strand.
GCGGGTCCCGAGCGAACGAGCTAGCGGGGCGCTCTCACCCGCAGGCCGAGTCGACCGAAGCCGGGGGAGGCGGAGAACCGCACGTATAGGGGCGGTCTGGGCGGGTACGGGGCGGGCATGCGGATCGTGGTGGTCGGGGCCAGCGGCAATGCCGGGACGGCGCTGCTGCGCCGGCTACGCCGGGAGCGGAACGTGGAGCTGGCCGGGGTCGCCCGCCGGATGCCCGGGCCGGACTCGGGGGAGCCGTACGACCAGGTGGAGTGGCACTCCTGCGACATCGGGATGCCCGGCGCGGCCGACCAGCTCGCCGAGGTGTTCGCCGGCGCCGGGGCGGTGGTGCACCTGGCCTGGCAGATCCAGCCCAGCCACGACCAGCGGGTGCTGCACCGGACCAACGTGGGCGGCAGCCGGGCGGTGATCGACGCGGTGGTCCGGGCCAAGGTGCCGGCCCTGGTGTACGCGTCGTCGGTAGGTGTCTACGCGGCCGGCCCGAAGGACCACCCGGTGAGCGAGCGTTGGCCGGCGACGGGGGTGCCCGAGTCGTCGTACAGCCGGGACAAGGCGGAGGTGGAGGCGCTGCTCGACGTGGCCGAGCGGGAGCACCCGGAGCTGCGGGTGGTGCGGATGCGCCCCGGGCTGAACTTCCAACGGGACGCGGCCACCGAGATCAGCCGCTACTTCCTGGGGCCGCTGGTGCCGGTCCAGCTGCTCCGGTTCAACCGGATCCCGCTGGTGCCCACCCATCGCCGGCTGCGGATGCAGGCGGTGCAGACCGATGACGTCGCCGAGGCGTACGCCCGGGTGCTTCTCGGTGACGCGCGCGGCGCCTTCAACCTGGCCGCGGACCCGGTGCTGACTCCGGAGCTGGTGGCCCGGCACTTCCACGGTTGGACGGTGCCGGTGGCCGCCCCGGTGCTGCGCGCTGCCGCCCGGCTGACCTGGTACGCGCGCCTGCAGCCGATCGACGCCGGCTGGGTGCAGCTGGCGCTGAGTGTGCCGCTGCTGTCGAGCGAGCGTGCCGAGAGCGAGCTGGGCTGGCGGCCACGGGTCGACGCGCTCACCGCCCTGCGGGAGCTCTTCACCGGGATGGCGGAACGCGCCCATACCTCCAGCCCGCCGATGTCCGCCGCGCCTGAGCTTCCCGGGCGTCTGGCCGCCCTCCTCCGCGGCACCCCCGCCGGCCACCACAACCCCTACTGACCCTCCCCCCCCCCCGGGGTCCCAGCCCCGGCCGAGGTCCCAGCCCCGTGATCATGAAGTCAGCGTCGCGACACGCCGATGGAACGGGCAATAACCTCATGATCACCGGGCCGGGCCGGGCCGGGCCGGGGTGGGGTGGGGTTAGGAGGTTAGGTGGGCGCCTAGGAAGAAGATGCCGGGGTGGCCGGGCGTCTCGAACTGGCCACTGCGGTTGCGGCGCAGCGTCGAGTTCTCGATGGTCATCGTGCCCGTACGGTCGTTGCTCACGAAGAAGATCGCGCCGCCGCCCTCGTTCGCCTCGTTGTCCTCGATCACCGTGCCGGCGATCCTGACCGTGAAGCGGTTGCCGTCGCAGTAGATCGCGCCGCCGCTGCCGCCGCCGGGCGTACCGGACTTCGCCGGGTTGGCGCCGCTGCCGACCGCCTCGTTGCCGGTGAAGAGGCTGTTCAGCACCGTCCACGAGACGCCGATGCTGCTCAACGCCCCGCCGTTCGAGCAGGAACCGCGATCGAAGGTGCTGCTCACGACGTACACCGGCTTGTTCTCGTACTGGCTCAGCACCCGCAGGGCGGCACCGCCCAGATCCGGCCCGGTGCGGTCGCAGCGGTTGCGGACGAACTTGGCGTTGACCACCTTCACCCGCCCGCCGCGGACGAAGACCGCGCCACCCCCGCCCCCCTCGCCCTGCTCACCGGTGGAGTTGCCGTCGGCGAAGGTGATGTTCTGCAGGGTGAGCTGCGGGTGGTCCTGGTTCTGGCAGTGCGAGGTGGTCCAGCCCTGCGCCTGGTCGCAGGTGTTCATGTAGAGGATCCGCCGCTTGCCCTGACCGCTGAGGGTGACCTTGCCGCCGCCGTCCAGCACCACCTTCGGCCCGTTGGCGTTGCGCACCTTCGCCGTGGCGGCCATCCGGATCGTCACCGGGTCCGGTCCGCAGTCGAAGGTGATCACGCCGCCCGCCGCGACGGCCTTCACCACGGCGGCGGAGGTGCAGCTCACCGGGGTTCCGCTGCCGATCGTGCGGGTCGGCTTCGAGGTGTCCACCGCCCGTGCCTCGGCCGGCACCGGCGCGTGCCCCTTCGCGTTCCCGGCCCGGAGCAACGTGGTGGGCGGCTTCGACGGAGACGGACTCGGGCCGCCGAAGCCGGTCCGGGCGGCCGGGGCCACCTGCTGCGGGGCGGTCGGCGACCCGGCGTCGGCCGACGGGGTGACCGGCGTCGTCGGCGCCGGACCGGCCGTGCCGCAGGCGGAGAGGGCGACGAGGCCGGCGGCGAGGAGGGCGAGGAGGGGTCCGGTGCGCACGCCACGATGCTAGGGGCTGTTCCAGCGGGCCGCGGCCCGGCGATGCCGGGGGACGACGAGCCGCCCGCCCTCCGGAGAGGACGTACGCAGCCGTGCCGGGCGCGGCCGCGGATTGGGACCTGGCCGGAGCCCTCAGAAGTCGGCGAAGAGGTACGGCACCTGGCGCGGGAAGATCCGGCGCAGCTCGGCGGCGGCGTCGGCCCGCACCTGCCCGAGCCCGCGCAGCTGCACCTCGATCGGGTCGAGCACCCCGTACGCCAGCGCGGAGAGCCCGGCCGCGGTGAGCGTGGCCGCCGGCACGGAGGTGGAGGTGGCGGTGGCCGTACCGCCGCGCAGCTCCAGCGAGCCGGTGGTGCCGTCGAGCAGGTGCGTGCCCGCGAGCCAGCGGTCGTCGGTCAGCTCGACGCGGACCCGCCCCGGACCGGCCGGCAGCCCGGCCAGCGCGTCCAGCGTGAGCAGGCGGCCCATCGGGGCCGAGGAACCCGGCCGGGCCGTCAGCGCCTGCACGTGCACGGCCAGGTCGGTGAGCCAGAGCTCCGGCAGCTCGTCGGCGGCCAGCCGGAGGCTGACCCGCTCCACCTGGTCGACGTGCCGGGCGAAGAACTGCAACAGCAGCGACCGGGCGTACGGGTCGGTGAAGAGCAGGTCGTCGGCGACCAACTCGCCACCGTGGTCGTCGATCCGGTACGTCACCGCCCCGGTCAGTGCCCCGTCGACGCGGGCGGTGAGCAGCCACCGGTCGTCGTCGTCGCGCAGCCGTACGTCCCGGTAGTCGGGGAAGACCGCGAAACCGTGCCGCTCCCGCAGGCAGCGTTCGGTGAACTCGCGCCACGCCGGGTAGCCGGTGCCGATCCGCTCCCAACCCACCTCGCCGGGCAGGTCGGCGCGGAGCAGTGGGGCCAGGTCGGCGGGGGAGAAGGTGACCGTGCGCGGCTTGGGCAGCCCGACGTAGCCGAAGCGGGCGTAGAAGCTGGGGCGGAACGGGTAGAGCGCGGTGAGCGCATGCCCCTCCTCGCGCACCTCGTCGAGGAGTTGGTGCAGCAGCGTCCGGACGTGCCCCTGCCGGCGGGCCAGCGGGTGGGTCGCCACCCCGGCGACGCCGGCCATCGGCAGCACCGCGCCGCGCAGGTTCTGCCGCATCGGGATGCTGGTGGCGGCGGCCAGGGTCTCCCCCTCCGCCTCGACGATCAGCGTCCGGTTGCCCTCGTGGTAGGGCAGGTAGCGGGGGAACTCGTCGACCCGGCGCGAGGGCGACGGCTCGAAGGCGTACGCGCTGAGCACGAAGCTGGTGGTCAGACGCTCCTCGGAGCTGATCCGGCGGACGGTTCCCATCAGGCCACCAGGGTGACGTCGGAGACCACCACTGTCACGTTGTCCGGCGCGCCGGCCTGGTGGGCGAGCTTGACCAGCTGCTCACCGCAGAGCTGCCGGTCGCCGTACGCGCCGAGGGCCACCGCGATCGCCTCCTTCTCCACGTAGTCGGAGAGGCCGTCGCTGCAGAGCAGCAGCCGGTCACCGGCCTGGACGGTGAGCGTGCCGATCGTGGGTGGACTGTCCGCGCCCTGCACCGCGCGCGTCACCAGGGACCGCTGCGGATGGTGCCGGGCCTGGTCGGGGGTGAGCGCCCCTTGGTCGACCAGCGCCTGCACGAACGTGTCGTCCCGGGTGAGCTGCGTCAGCTTGTTGTCCCGCAGCAGGTAGCAGCGCGAGTCACCGACCTGCGCCAGCACCAGCGTGTCACCGGCGAGCAGGGCGGCAGTCAACGTCGTACCCATGCCGTCGCGGGCCGGGTCGACGGTGATGGCCGCGTGAATGCGCTGGTTGGCGGTGCTCACCACGGCCCGCAGCGCGTCCGTGGCCGCCTCCGGCTCGGTCGGCGGGGCCAACTCGTCCAGGATCCGGATGACGATCTCGCTCGCCACCTCCCCCGCGGGCAGGCCGCCCATGCCGTCTGCGACGGCGACCAGCCGGTCACCGGCGAGGGCGGAGTCCTCGTTGTTGGTCCGGACCAGGCCGATGTCGTTGAGGATGGCCGAGCGGAGGATGAGCGTCATGCGCTTAGCTTGCCAAGAACACCCCGCCCGCGTCTCTACGCACTACTGCGTAGGGTTGAGGAATGATGCCGGTGTCCCTGGTCGGACGGGCCAGTGAGCTGGCCGAGTTCGACCGGGCCTGGTCCTTGGTGGTTGCCGGGCGGCGGGCGGCACCGACCGTGGCGGTGGTCACCGGAGACGCCGGAGTGGGCAAGAGCCTGCTCGTCGCCGCGGCCCTGGAGGCGCTGACCCCGCGTCCGGCGGTGGTGCTCTCCGGCGCCGCGCGGGTGCACAGCCCCGCCCCGTACGACTGGCTGGCGGCGGTGCTCAGCGGACGGGACACCAGCGATCTCGACCTGCCGCCGGACGCGCTGGCCTGGTTGGCCCAGCATCCGACCTCGCCGCGGGAGCGGTACACCCCCGGCGCCCTGCTGCGTCTCGCCGTCCGGACGGTGCGGCTGCTCGTGGGCGCCGGACCGGCCGTGCTGGTGGTGGAGGATCTGCACGCGCTCGACCCGGCGAGCCTGAACCTGATCGGCGAGCTGGCCACCGCCGCCGAGCTGCCCGCGCTGCTCGTGGTCGCCACCCGGCCCGCCGGGGAGGCCGTCGCGCCGGATCTCGCGGTCCGCGCGCTGTCCCGGCTCTGCGGCGTACGCGGCGTCGTGCGCCAGCACCTCGGGCCGCTGCGGGCCGCCGAGGTCGCCGAGGTGCTGAGCCAGGTGTACCCCGGTGCGCGCCCGTCCGGGCGGCTGGTGAGCGCGGTCTGGCGGCGGACCGGCGGCAACCCGTTCGCGTTGACGGAGTTGCTCGCCGCGCACGCCGGTCACCCGCTGGAGGCGCTGATCCGGCCGCTGCCCACCCCCGCTCCTCGGCAGTCGACCCGTTCGGCGGGCTCCCGCCGCGCGGCGGAGTCGGCTCGGCCCGCGCTCCGGGCCGGCCATCCGGTCGCGACGTCCGGCGTACGGGAGGCGGAGCTGACCGGTCGGGAGGTCGAGGTGCTCGGCTGCCTGGTCGCCGGGATGTCGAACAAGCAGGTCGCGAAGGCGCTCGGCATCTCCGTGCGCACCGTCACCGTGCACGTGTCCAATCTGCTGCGCAAGACCGGGGCGGCCTCCCGGACGGAGGTCGCGCTCTGGGCCGTACAGCGGCGGCTTCCGGTGCCCGTGCCCGTCGAGCGCTGAGCCGGCGCGCGGCGCTCAGCGGCGGGTGCTCGCGCCCGTCGAGCGCTGAGCCGGCGCGCGGCGCTCAGCGACGTGGGTAGCGCAGCAGCAGGCTCGCGTCGACCTCCTCGTCCCCGACCGCCGCGTAGCTATGCGGCACGTCGGAGACCCAGCGCAGGTACCCGCCGGCGGGGGCGGTCGACGGCGCGTCGGCCGGCCCGGCCCGCAGCACCCCGGAGAAGACCGTGACGTGCTCGGTGACGCCGGGCTGGTGCGCCGGGGAGAGCTGACCGGTCCCCGGGCGGACCCGCATCCGGTAGAGCTCGTAGGTCGCGTCGGTGTCGGTGAAGACCTCCAGCAGGGTGGCGTGTACCGCCGCGCCGTGCACGGTCGGCGTCGCGGCCGGTTCGGCGAGCACCGCGGTCAGCGGCACGCCGAGCTGGGCGGTGATCGCGTAGAGCGTCTCCAGCGTGGGATTGCGGACGCCGTTCTCCAGCCCGGAGAGGGTCGCCTTGCCCACGCCGGCGAGCCGGGCCAGGGCGGAGAGCGAGATGCCCTTCTCCTCGCGCAGGCCGCGTACCCGGGCACCGATCATGCTCGGGTCGGCGTCGAGCCGGCGGCGGCCTGGTGGTGGCTGGGGCACCCCGCTATGGTGCTACAAACCATCGTTCCGTAAACGGAACGGCTTACGAGGAGGCGGTGTGGCGGGACGACTCCAACCGGTGCTGGCGGGCGTGGTCACCGCGCTGGTCGGCTTCGCCAGTTCGTTCACCGTCGTGCTGGCCGGCCTGCGAGCGGTCGGGGCTGACACCGGCCAGGCCGCCTCGGGGCTGCTGGCGCTCTGCGTGGCGTCCGGGCTCGCCGCCGCCTGGCTCGGCCTGCGCCACCGGATACCGATGAGCGTCGCCTGGTCCACCCCGGGCGCGGCGTTGCTGGTCGCCACCGGGCCGCTCCCCGGCGGCTGGCCCGCCGCCGTCGGGGCCTTCCTCGTCTCCGGCGTGCTGATCGTGGCGGCCGGGCTGGTCCCGCCGCTCGGTCGAGCGGTGGCGGCCATCCCGAAGCCGATCGCCGGCGCGATGCTCGCCGGGGTGCTGCTGCCGCTCTGCGTGGCGCCGGTACGCGCCCTGGTCGAGGTGCCCCGGCTGGCCGGTCCGGTCGTCGTCGCCTGGCTGCTGCTGCACCGGTACGCCCGCCCCTGGGCGGTGCCCGGAGCGCTGGTGGTCGCGGTGGTGGCGCTCGCGTCGACCTCGGCCGGCGCCGGCCTCGGCGCGGTCGGGCTGCGCCCCGTGGTCGAGCTGACTCCGCCCTCCTGGAACGTGCCGGCCCTGATCGGGGTCGCGCTACCGCTCTTCCTGGTCACCATGGCCGCGCAGAACGTGCCCGGCATGGCGGTGCTGGTCGGCTACGGCTACCGCCCGCCGTTCACCGCCGCGCTGCGGGCCACCGGCGTCGCCGGTCTGCTCGCCGCCCCGGCCGGCGGCCACGGGGTGAACCTCGCCGCGATCACCGCCGCGCTTGCCGCCGGTCCGGACGCCCATCCGGACCCGGACCGGCGCTGGATCGCCTCGGTGACGGCGGGGATCGGGCTCGCCCTGCTCGGGCTGGGCGCCGGGGCGGCGACCGCGCTGGTGGCGATCGCGCCACCGGTGCTGATCGAGGCGGTCGCCGGGCTGGCGCTGCTCGGCGCGCTGGCCACCGCGCTGACCTCGGCGGTGACCTCGGCCGTGGCCGAGCCGGAGCGGCGCGAGGCCGCCGTGGTCACCTTCGTGGTCACCGCCTCCGGGGTGACCCTGCTCGGCGTCGGCGGCGCATTCTGGGGCCTGGTCGCGGGCTGCCTGATGCTGCTGCTCTTCCGCCGCCGCCGGGCCGAGCCAGCTCCGGCACCGGAGGCCGAACCGGCGTTGACCCGGCGCTGATCCGGCGGCCGGTCACTCCTCGGCGGGCAGGTCGGCGGCGGGCACGTCGAGGCGTACCCGGCCGTCGGCGACGGTGGCGATCCAGTCGGCGGGTACGTAGACCGCCCCGAGGTCGGCGAGCCCGCCGCTCACCTTCAGGTATCCGCCGTGCAGCAGGCGGGCGGCGAGATCCGCCGGAACACCCGGCTCCTCGACCGCGGTCGACTCGATCAGCTCGTCCAGGCTGCTGCCCGGGTCGGCGGTCGGCGCCTGCACCGTCACCGCGTTCGGGTCACCCCGTTGGACGAGATCCACCGTGCCGATCTCGACTCCGTCGGCGTCGATCACCGGCATCCCGGTGGTGATCCGGGAAATGGTCTGCTGGTCGCCCTGCTGCCTCATTCCGACGCGGTTCCCGGGGCGGCGCGACGCTAAACGCCGCCCCGGGCCGACCCGCCGTGCGGGTCAGCCGTTCGACGCCCCCCAACCACCCGGCGGGCGGGGCGACAACTCCCGCCAGCCGTCCGCCCCTTCGAGCAGCGCGCGGACCGTCGCCTCGGCCTCGTCGGCACTGTCGTACTCGTAGAAACGGGAGACCCCCTCGGCGCCGCCGGCCCGCTGCTCGATGTGCCACCGGTCGCCGTCCACGCGGAGGAACACGTCCCGCCGCGCCAGCCGCCCCCATTTCCCGTTCCACCAGTGCTTCCGCTGCTCCATGCGCGGACTCTATCGAACATACGTACGAGAATGTGCGGCCCCCACGGGGATCCCGTGGGGGCCGATGTGCCGCTGCCGGGTTCAGCGCGCGGTGGGCGGTTCCTGCCGGCCGAGCACGTCGTCGAGCGCGCCGCGCTGCTGCGCGGGCGTCCGGTGACCCGCCGCGACCAGCGCGTCACGGATCTCGGTGAGCAGCTTGACCTCCTCGCTGGGCGCGGCCGGCGGCGGCTCCTCGCCCCGCCGCCGTCGCTCGGCCAGCTTGTTCATGGGAAACACCACGAGGAAGTAGAGCACCGCAGCGGTGAGCAAGAACGTAATCAGGGCATTGAGGAAATCCGCCCAGGTGACGAAATTGCCCTTGCTGATCTCCCAGGCGCCGGCGAACTGATCCTCGCCACCGCCCACGAACTTGATGATCGGCTTCAGGAACGAGGTGGTGAAGGCGGTCACCACGCCGGTGAACGCGGCGCCGATGACGACGCCGACCGCCAGGTCGACGACGTTGCCCCGCATGATGAAGTCTTTGAAGCCCTTGAGCATCCGTACTCCCGCGCTGTCCGGTTTTCCGTCCGGGACAACCTAAGCCCTGGGCGCTGCCTCCAGGTAAGCCCCGGCCTCGCGGGCCGCCCGCTCCGGATCACCGGCCCGGATGGCCTCCACCATGCGGGCGTGGTCGATGTACTGCTCCGCCGTGAGCGCCCCGCCCATCGTCTCGACGAGGCTGCTGCGCAGTGCGGCGCCGAACGAGGCGTACAGCTCGGCGAGCAGACGGTTGTGCGCGGCGGCGATCACCGCCGTGTGCAGCACGACGTCGGCCTCCACGAACTCGTCGGCCCGGCCGCCGTGCCACGCCGCCTCGCGGGCCGCGAGCGCGTCGTCGAGGGCGACCAGATCCTCGGGCGTACGCCGGAGCGCGGCGAGCCGGGCGGCCTCCACCTCGAAGGCGCGGCGGACCTCGATCACCTCGGTCACCCGGTCGCCGGTGAGCTGACGGGCCACCACGGGAGCGAGTTCGTCGGTCGAGACCACGTACGTCCCGGAGCCCTGCCGGCACTCGAGCACACCGGCGTGCTGGAGCGCCCGGACCGCCTCGCGGACCGTGTTGCGCCCGACCCCGAGCGCCGCGACCAACTGCGGCTCGGTGGGGATGCGGCTGCCGACCGGCCACTCGCCGGCCAGGATCCGCTCCCTGAGCTGGGCGATCGTCTCGCGTATCCGCTGCCCGCGCGGGGGCGGCGGTGGGGAATTCGCCGACCGTGGCACTGGTTACATCACCGGCCCGAAATTCATCCCATGATTGTAGGTTCGACGGTATGACTCCGCCACCACCCCCTACCAGCACCGCCGAGCCGACAGTCGTTCCCGCCGACACCGCGCCGGCCGGCCCGCGCTCGACGCCGACCCGGCCGAGCGGCCCGATGGCCGGCGCCGCCCTGGTGCTGGTCGGGATGCTGCTCGTCGCGCTCAACCTGCGCGCCGCGATCACCAGCCTGGGCGCCCTGCTCGACGAGGTCCGCGACGGTATGGGGCTCTCCGGGGCGATGGCCGGCGTCATCACCACCCTGCCCGCCATCGCCTTCGGCGTCTTCGGCGCGCTCACCCCCCGGCTGGTCCGGCGCTACTCGCCCCCGAGACTGCTGGCGGCGGCGATGGTGCTGCTCGCCGCCGGGCAGCTGGTCCGGGTCGGCACCACCTCCACGGTGGTCTTCCTCGTCGGCAGCGCCGCCGCGCTCGCCGGGGTGGCGGTGGCGAACGTACTGCTGCCGCTGCTGGTCAAGCAGTACTTCCCGCACCGGATCGGGCTGGTCACGGGGGCGTACTCGATGACGCTCACCGCCGGCGCGGCGACCGCCGCCGCGACCACCGTGCCGATCGCCCACCTGCTGGGCTCCTGGCGGGCCGGGCTCGCCGTCTGGGCCGGGCTGGCCGCGGTGGCCGTACTCCCGTGGCTGCCCCTGGCGCTGCGGCGCGGCACGACCCGGCGGGCCGCCACCACGACCGAGCCCACCCCGGCCCGGGTCCGCCCGGCGCGAACCCGGCTCGGCTGGGCCATGGCCGTCTACTTCGGGACGCAGTCGCTCAGCGCGTACGCGATCATGGGCTGGCTGGCCCAGCTCTTCCGCGACGCCGGTTTCCAGCCGGAGCAGGCCGGTCTGCTGCTCGCCGGGGTGACCGCGCTCGGTGTGCCGATCGCGCTGCTCATGCCGACCTTCGCCGGTCGGCTCCGCTCACTGCGCCCGCTGATGCTGGCGCTCTCCGCCGCGATGGCGATCGCCTACGTCGGCGTGGCGCTGGCGCCGCACCGCGGCGCGCTGCTCTGGGTGGTGCTGCTGGCGATCGGGCAGAGCGCGTTTCCGCTGGCGCTGGCGATCATCGGGATGCGGGCCCGGACGACGGAGGGGACGGTGGCGCTCTCCGCGTTCACCCAGAGCACCGGCTACCTGATCGCGGCCATCGGCCCGCTGCTGGTCGGCATTCTCTACCAGGCGACCGGGGGCTGGACCGTGCCGATCGGCTTCCTGGCGGTCGCGCTCGTCGTGCAGACGGCCGCAGGCATGATCATCGCTCGTCCCCGGCACGTCGAGGACGAGCGATGAACGAGAGCGGTCAGGAGGAGGCGGGCGTCGGATCCCCGGCGACCGCCTGGTCGACCGTCGGGTACGTCTGGAGCACCTCGACCAGGCCGCTGACCTCGAGGATGCGCAGCACGCCCCGCTGAGGCGCGGCCAGCCGGACCACGCCCCCGACCTCGTCGCTGCTGTTCTTGGCCCGTACGAACACCGACAGCCCGGTGGAGTCGCAGAACGAGACCTCCGCCAGGTCGAACACCAGACGGCTGCGCCCCTTGTCGAGCAGGTCGGTGATCTGGTCCTGCAGCTGCGGTGCGGTCGCCATGTCCAACTCGCCCGCGACCGACACGACGACCACGTCGCCGCGTTGTTCCGTCTGCACCGTCAGGGACATTCGCCAGACCTCCTGTTATCGGTGGAACGGTATCCCACGATCCTGGCCGTGCGCAGAACGGGCGCGGCCATCTGGTGGCCATCATCATTCCGTTGCCTTGCGGCAAGTAGTTGGGCAGGTTCCGGTGATAGAGTCCGCCCGGTCCGGGTCGAGGGGGGTTTGATAATGGCACTGACTGCCGAGGAGAGCGGCCGGCTCGCAGCCCTGCTGAGCGAGCACGTCGACCAGGTCACGCAGCGTTGGACGGAGACGGTGGCGGCGTCGCTGCGCGGCCGGCTCAGCCAGGTCGAGCTGCGCTCGCAGCTCCAGGAACTCCGCCAAGCCATCGTCACGACGGCCGAGAACGGGATCGTCGACCTCGACGCCGAGTACGCCGCCGAGCTGCGCGCCGTGCTCGCCGAGCTGTCCCGGGGACGGGCCCGGCAGGGCTTCTCCGCCACCGAGACGGCGATCAGCGTCTTCGCGCTCAAGGAGGTGCTGCTGGAGCTGCTGGAGTCCCACGGTGGCGAGAGCACCCTCCGCGACTATGTGGCGTTCTCCGCCCTGATCGACACGATGGGCCTGTTCACCTTCGAGAGCTACGTACGCACCCGGGAGGGGCTGATCGCCGACCAGGCGGAGCAGCTGCTCGAGCTCTCCACCCCGGTCGTCAAGCTCTGGGAGGGCGTCGTCGCCGTGCCGCTGGTCGGCACCCTCGACTCCGCCCGGGCCCAGGTGGTGATGGAGCGGCTGCTCCAGACCCTGGTCGACACCGGCTCGCCGTACGCGATCATCGACATCACCGGCGTGCCGGCGGTGGACACCCAGGTCGCCCAGCACATCCTCAAGACCGTGGTGGCCGCGCGGCTGATGGGTGCGGACTGCATCATCTCCGGCATCCGCCCGCAGATCGCCCAGACGATCGTGGCGCTCGGCATCGAGTTCGGCGACATCGCCACCAAGGCGAGCCTCGCCGACGCGCTGCGCCACGTACTGCGCCTCACCGGCGTCGAGACCACCCGCCGCTCGCGCAGGGGGGCCTGATGGAGCGGGTGCCGATTCTCAAGATCGGTGAGATCCTGCTGGTCTCGATCCAGCTCGACATGTCCGATCAGACGGCGCTCCAGCTCCAGGAGGACCTCGCCGAGCGGATCGTCGCCACCGGCTGCCACGGCGTGATCATCGACATCACGGCGCTGGACATCGTCGACTCGTTCGTCGGGCGGATGCTCTCCAGCATCGCGTCGATCTCCAAGGTGCTCGACGCCGAGACCGTCGTGGTGGGGATGCGCCCGGCGGTCGCCATCACCCTGGTCGAGCTGGGGCTGTCGCTCAACGGCATCCGGACCGCGCTGAACGTGGAGCGCGGCATGGAGCTGGTCGCCGACGCCCGCGCCGACGAGTTCCCGTACGACGACGAGCTCGCCGACGGGTCCGACGACGATCCCGAGACGACGAGCTCACCGTGACCGCAGGCATCGACCTGGATCAACCGCACGCGCAGGCGATCCGGAGCGACGAGGACGTGGTACGCGTCCGGCAGCTGGTCCGTACGGTCGCGGTGGCCGCGAAGCTCTCCCTGGTCGACCAGACCAAACTGGTCACCGCGGCGAGCGAGCTGGCCCGCAACACGCTGGTCTACGGCGGGGGCGGCGGCGTCGAGGTCGCGACTGTGGACAACGGGCGACGCCGCGGGGTGCGGATCATCTTCGCCGACTCCGGTCCGGGGATCGCCGACCTCAACCTGGCGCTCACCGACGGCTACACCACCGGCGGCGGGCTCGGCCTGGGGCTCAGCGGCGCCCGCCGGCTGGTCGACGAGTTCGACATCGACACCGGAGTCGGCAAGGGCACCCGGATCACCGTCATCAAGTGGGCTCGGTGACCGACGACGCGGTCGGTGACCGCGGCGTCTGGTTCCGGATGGAGTCGGGGAGCACGGGCAGCGCTGTACGCCGCGCCGCCGAGCGCCTCGGCAAGCGGCTCGAGCTGGGCGAGACGCGGACGGCGGACCTGGCCATCGTCGCCGCCGAGCTGACCAGCAACCTCGTCAAGCACGCCGAGGAGGGCGCGCTGCTGCTCCGCCCCGTGCGCCGCGAGCGTGAGGCGGGCGTGGAGCTGATCGCCGTGGACTCCGGGCCGGGCATGGCGGACCTCGCCATCTCCTCCCAGGACGGACACTCGACGGTCGGCACGCTCGGCATCGGCCTCGGCGCGATAGTCCGGCAGGCCAACTGGTTCGACGGCTACTCGCGACCCGGCCGGGGCACTGTTCTCGCCGTCCAGATCTGGCCCTCGGAGATCGACGAGACACCCTGGGCCGCTGGGCTGACCCGGCCGCTGAGCGGTGAGCCGGTCAGCGGGGACGGGTACGCCGTCCGGACGATCGAGGGTCGCCACCAGGTGCTGGTCGCCGACGGGCTGGGCCACGGCCCGCTGGCCTGCGTGGCGAGCGACGCCGCGATCGCCGCCTTCCACGCCGCCCCGCCCGGCTCCCCGGCGGCGGTGGTGCACCACCTGCACCGATCGATGTCGCACACCCGGGGCGCCGCGCTGGCGGTGGCCGAGCTGCCGCCGTCGACAGGCGTCCTGCGCTACGCCGGCCTGGGCAACATCGCCGCGCAGGTGGTCACGCCGGACGGGCGGCAGCGGGGCCTCGTCTCCCTGCCGGGTATCGCCGGCCACCAGCGTCCCGTGATCCGCGAGTACGAGTACCCCTTCGAGGCCGACGCTCTGCTCGTGATGCACAGCGACGGCGTGGTCGACCGCTGGCGGCTCGACGACCTGCCGGGGCTCGTCGACCGCTCCCCGCTGGTGGTCGCCGCGACACTGCTGCGGGACGCGGGCACCCGCCGGGACGACGCCTGCGTGCTGGTGGCGAGGGCGTCGGCATGAGCACGGTGCCCGACCGCCCGCCGCTGCTCCAGATGGCGCTGCGCGTCGAGCACGACATCTTCGTGGTGCGCCAGCGGGGCCGGGAGGTCGCCGCGGCGGTGGGCCTGGAGCACCAGGACCAGGTGCGGGTCGCCACCGCGCTCAGCGAGGTGGCCCGGGACCTGCTGGGCATGGTCGGCGGCGCGGATGTCACGTTCCACCTCGACGAGACCCCCGACGGCCGACGCCACCTGCGGGTGGACCTGCTTCCGGTCCGACCGCTGCCCGCCGGCCGGTACGAGCCGCAGTCCGGCGCGGTGGCACGGCTCGTGGACAGCCTGGGCGCGATCGGGGTCGGCCGGGATACGGTCGTGAGGATGTCGCGACGTGTCCCGGTCACCGCGCAGGCGCTGACCCCGGAGCGCCTCGCCGAGCTCCGGACCGAGCTCGGCCAGAGCACCCCGGGCAGCGCCCTGGACGAGTTGGCGGCGCAGAACCAGCAGTTGATCGCGACTCTCGACGAGGTGCGGGAGCAGCGCGACGAGCTGGCGGTGCTGAACGAGGAGCTGCAGGAGACGAACCGGGGCGTGCTCGCGCTCTACGGGCAGCTCTCGGAGGAGCTGGAGGAGACCAACCGGGGCGTGGTGGCGCTCTACGCCGAGCTGGACGAGAAGTCGGCCCAGCTGCGGGCGGCGAGCGAGTCGAAGAGCCGGTTCCTGGCCAACGTCAGCCACGAGCTGCGGGCGCCGGTGACGGCGATCATCGGTCTCGGCCGGCTGCTCGCCGACTCGGCGTCCGACCCGCTCACCCGGGAGCAGGCCCAGCAGGTGGAGCTGATCCGCTCGTCGGCGGCCGACCTGCTCACCCTGGTCAACGAACTGCTCGACCTGGCCAAGGCGGAGTCGGGGCGGATCGAGGTGAACTGGTCGGAGGTCGACCTGCGGCCGATCTTCGGGCAGCTGCGCGGCACGCTGCGTGCGCTCGCCGCCGGTCGCCCGGTGGAGCTGGAGGTGGAGGAGCCGCCGTCGGCCACGCTGCGTACCGATGAGGTGCTGCTCGGCCAGGTGCTGCGCAACCTGTTGCACAACGGGCTGAAGTTCACCGAGCGCGGCGAGGTGCGGCTGCGCGCGCACCTTCGGGACGACCGCTGGGTGCTGACGGTCACGGACACCGGCCCGGGCATCGCGCCCGAGCTGCACGACCGCATCTTCGA
The DNA here is from genome assembly GCF_003626635.1 of Micromonospora musae. Taxonomy (GTDB): domain Bacteria; phylum Actinomycetota; class Actinomycetes; order Mycobacteriales; family Micromonosporaceae; genus Micromonospora; species Micromonospora musae. The sequence continues at coordinate 26,102 of NZ_RAZT01000007.1, forward strand.
GGAGTTCTACCAGGTGCCGGGGGTGACCCGGGCCGGTGGCACGGGCCTCGGGCTGCCGTACGCGCGCCGTCTCACCACGCTGCTCGGCGGCACCCTGCAGCTGACCAGCGAGCCGGGTCGGGGCAGCACCTTCACTGTCACCCTGCCGGTGGGCGGAGCCTGAGGTGCCCGCCCAGGCGACCGTGCTGGTGGTCGACGACAGCCGGACCAAGCGATACCTGCTGGTCAGCTGGTTGACCCGGGCCGGGTTCCAGGTGATCGAGGCGGAGAACGGCGCCGACGCGTTGACCCGGGTCGATGATGACCACGTGGACCTGGTGGTGCTCGACGTGCGGCTCCCCGACGCCAGCGGTTTCGAGGTGTGCGAGCAGATCAAGAGCCGGCACCCGGCCATGCCCGTGATCCACGTGTCGGCGCACGCGGTGGACGTCGTGGACCGGACCCAGGGGCTGACCCGGGGCGCGGACGCGTACCTCGCCGAGCCGATCGAGCCGGACGAGCTGATCGCCACCGCGCACGCGGTACTCCGTTACTACCAGGCCCGGCAGCGCGCCGAGCTGCTCGCCGCTCGGATGCTCGCGCTCGCCGACACCACGGTCGCGGCGCACGCCGCGTCGACGTTCCGGCAGCTGCTCGAGGCGGCGGCGTCCGGTGCCGCCGAGATCTTCAAGAGCCCGGCGGTGGTGGTCGGGGAGACGGCCGACGGCGAGCGTCTCGCCGGGGTGGCTGCCGGTCAGGGGCTGGGCGCGTCGACGGTGCCGTGGACGGTCGAAGACGACAGCGCGGTGCCGGTCGGCACCACGGTCCGGGTCACCGACCCGGCGCAGTGGGCGCTGCTGGACTGGCCGGCCGGCGACACGGTGACGGTGGCCGCCGCCCGGCTGCGGGAGGACCGGCCGCCGCTCTACGTCGTGGTCCCCACCAAGACCCAGACCGAACGTACGCCGGCGCTCGTGCAGTTGGTGCAGGCGGTGGCCGCGGCGGTGGAGGCCCAGCGGTCGTACGACGAGGAGCACCGCATCGCGGTGACGCTCCAGCGCAGCCTGCTCCCGCAGCGGATCCCGGAGATCAACGGTCTCGACCTCGCGGTGCGCTACGAGCCGGCCAGCGCGCGGACCGAGGTGGGGGGCGACTTCTACGAGCTGGTGATGCTCGACGGGCACCTGCTGCTCGCCGTCGGCGACGTGGCAGGGCACTCGCTGCACGCGGCGACGGTGATGGCCGAGCTCCGGCACGCCGTCCGGGCGTACGCGGTGGAGGGCCACCAGCCCGGCGCGATCCTGCATCGGGTCAACGAGCTGATGCGCACGTTGCTGCCGAACGAGTCGGCGACGCTCTGCGTGTTGCTGCTGGATCCGACGACCGGGCGGGTCCGGCTGGCGAGCGCCGGTCATCTGCCGCCGGTGCTCAACGTCGACGGCAAGGTCGAGTTCGTCCAGCACTCCGCGCCGCTGCTCGGGGTCCGCGCCGAACGCCCGGCGGATCTGGAGTTCGTGCTCCCGCCCGGGGCGACGCTGGTGTTCTACACCGACGGCCTGATCGAGCGCCGGGACGCGACCATCGACGAGGGGCTGGCAGCGCTGGCCGACGTCGCCGCGCAGGTGGACGAGGACCTGGACCGGTTCTGTGAGCGACTGCTGGTGCAACTCACCCCGCCCGAGATCAACGACGACGTCGCAGTGGTCGTGCTGCGTCGCAGATGACCGTGCGCTCGGTGCCGGTGTTCGTGATCGTGCCGCGCCTCTGATCGTGCCGAAGCCGCTGATCGTGCCGACTCGCTGATTGTCTCGGGTCGCTGATTGCGCAGGGTGACCATCGCGCGCCGAATACGCAGCGTCACTCTCGGCATGGGGCGGCTACTACCCCTTCGCTCGCTTTGCTCTGCACCCCTATACGCACCACCAAGCTAAGCTGCGAATCCTCTGGGGACCTTGAGCGTCCGACCGCGAGCGGCAGTTACTTTCGGTTATTGGCGCGTATGGGGGTGCAGAGCAAAGCGTCCACAGGGGTGTGTCCGCCGGAGCGCCGATATCACGCAGGGTGAGGTCCGCGCCAGGGAACGTGGGCGCGCTCGCGCAGGCTGCCCCCGTGGTGGACGCTCCCCGGCGTTGATCGGCCCAGGCGGGCCGAGATGCAGGCCCCGGCGGCGTCCGACCGACGTGCGGGCCCGGGCCGACCGGCGTGCGGGCTGCGCGCGGGCCCGGGCGACAGGTCTGCGGTTCCGATCGAGCGACGCGCAGGCCGGTGCGGGGCGGGCGGGGTCGGGCGGGGGCCGGATCAGGCGAGCGAGCGGGCGTAGGCGGCGGGGGAAGTTCCGGTGACCGCGGTGAACTCCCGCACGAGGTGCGCCTGGTCGCTGTAGCCGAGATCGGCGGCGAGTCGCGCCCAGTCCGGCGGCGGCCCGCCGGTGGCCTGCTCGATGACCTCCTGGATCCGGTACCGGCGGATCACCCACTTCGGACCGACGCCGACCCGCTCCAGGAAGAGGCGTTGCAGACGGCGGGTGGTGAGGCCGTGCCGCCGGGCGAACGCGTCCACCCGAAGCACCGTGCGGTCGGTGCGGATCTCCTCGACCAGGCGGATCACCTCCTCGGTGACGGGGTCCGCCCCGGCCTGCGGCGCCCAGCCGGTGAGCAGCGCGTCGAGGCGGCGGCAGCGGTCGGCGTCCGTACCGTCGCAGGTGTCGCCGGTCGGTTCGCGGGCCGGCGGCCAGCGCTCGGCGAGGTCGGCGAGGGGCCGGCGGCGGCCGGTCAGCTCGGCGACCGAGCCGCGCCAGAACGGGTGGAAGCCGCCGGGCCGGAACTGGACGCCGCTGACCCGGCCGACTCCGGTGAGAGTGATCGAGAAGAGCGCCAGCCCGACCCCGGCGACCTCACCGCAGGCCGGACCGTCGCCGTCGCGACGGAAGACCAGGTTCACCGCGGGATGCGGTACGACGTGCTGCGCGAACGGCTCGGTGAGCTCCCAGTCGACGAACCAGTAGTGCTCGATCCACGGACGCAGCAGCGCCGCCGGCAGATGCCGGCGGAACCGGACCTGTCGCAGCATCCGGTCGGGGGCGAGAATTCCCCGGCTGTCGCCACGCGGTCGCTGTCGCATTTTTTCAAGACCACCCTCATAAGCTCGGTCTATGGCCACAGAGACTAGTGATTTGCTGGCGGCTGCGGCGCCGCCCACGATCGCGGTGGTGCGCGGCGTCGCCGACGACCAGCTGCACCTGCCGACGCCGTGCCGCGACTACTCCGTACGTGATCTGCTCAACCACCTCTTCGAGGTGGTGGTCAACTTCCGGGACCTGGCGGCGAAGCGCCCGGTGACCTGGGCGGAGAAGCAGGACTTCCTCACCGACGACTGGCGGAGCCGGTTCGAGGTGGAGACCGAGCGACTGATCGCCGCCTGGGCCGATCCGACGAGCCTGGAGGGCGTCTCGCCCGGCATGGGCATGCCGCAGACCATGGTGGGCGGCATGGTGTTGCTGGACTTCACCGTGCACGGCTGGGACCTGGCCGTCGCCACCGGCCGGCCGTACGCCCCGGCGCCACAGGCCACAGTCGCGCTGCAGCAGCTGACCGAAGAGCTCGGCCCGACAGCCCGGCAGATGGGTGTCTTCGCCGAACCGGTGCCGACCGGTCCGGCCGTGCCCGACCTGGACCGACTGCTCGGCCTCACCGGGCGCGACCCCCGCTGGACCGCCGTCGGCTGACGCCGGCACCGGGCACGGCCCGTTGACACGGATTATTCGCCGAGTGAATAGTGGACGGGTGTCCACGCCGCACGTTCTGCTCGGGCTGCTCGCAACGGGCGACAAGCACGGCTACGAGCTCAAGCGTGCCCACGACGAGCGGCTTCCGCAGGCCCGACCCCTGGCCTTCGGCCAGGTCTACGCGACCCTGAGCCGGATGCAGCGCGACGGACTGGTGACCGTCGCCGGTCAGGAACGCGACGGCGGGCCCGACCGGACCACCTACGCGCTGACCGGCGAGGGGCGGGCGGCGCTGGACCGGTGGCTGAACGACGTCGAACCGCCCTACCCGTACGTGACCAGCACGCTGCTCGCCAAGATGGCGGTGGCGCTGCTGGTCGCCGACGTGGACCGGGTACGCGCCTGCCTCGCCGCCCAGCGCCAGGCGCACACCGCGCGGCTGCGCGAACTGACCGTGCTGAAGCACGCCCCGTCGGCCACCCTCGACGACGTCGTGGCGGCCGACTTCGCCATCGCTCACCTCGACGCCGACCTCAAGTGGCTGGCGACCACGTTGAGCCGTGTCGCCGACTGGCACCGGGAGGTGCGGCATGAGCCAGCTCCAGGCCCGTGACCTGACCAGGTCGTACGGGCGGACACCCGCGTTGCGCGGCGTGACGCTCGACGTCGACGAGGGAGAGATCGTCGCGGTGACCGGGCCGAGCGGCTGCGGCAAGTCGACCCTCCTGCACTGCCTCGCGGGGATCCTGCGGCCCGACGCCGGCGAGGTGATCTGGCGCGGTGAGCGGCTCGACACCCAGCCCGAGGCCGCCCGGTCGCGGCTGCGCCGCACCGAGTTCGGTGTGCTGTTCCAGTTCGGTCAGCTCGTGGCCGAGCTGACCGCGGCGGAGAACGTCGCGCTTCCGCTGCTTCTCGCCGGCACGGGGCGGCGAGCGGCACGGGAGACGGCGTTGAGCTGGCTGGAGCGGTTCGGTGTGGCGGAGTTGGCCGACGTCCGGCCGGGTGAGATGTCCGGCGGGCAGCAGCAGCGGTGCGCCACCGCCCGATCGCTGGTCACCGGACCGCGGGTGCTCTTCGCCGACGAGCCGACCGGTGCGCTGGACACGCTCACCGGCGAGCAGGTGCTCACCACACTGGTCCGGCTGGCCCGGGAGCAGCGCACCTCGGTCGTGCTGGTCACGCACGAGCCGCGCATCGCCGCGTACGCCGACCGGGAGGTGACACTCCGCGACGGGGCGGTCGAGCACAGCGGCCTCGAGCTGAACGTGCCGTCGACCGGCGGTGCCCGGTGAGACCGTCCGCGCTGCTCCGGCTCGCCCTGGCCGGGACCCGCACCGACACGGTACGGGTGCTGCTCACCGCGGTCAGCGCGGCGCTCGCGGCGCTGGCCGCGTTCGCGGCGCTCACCGTGCTCGCCATCCCGACGCCACCGGCCACCGCCGACAACATGGTCCGCTGGTCCGAGCAGTACTCCAACGCGCTCCTGCGGGAGCCGGGGCTGCGGGGCGGCACGGCGTTCGCCCTCGTACTGCTCATGGTTCCGGTGCTGGCCCTGGCCGGGCAGTGCGCCCGGCTCGGCGCCCCGGCCCGGGACCGCCGGCTCGCCGCGCTCCGGCTCGCCGGCGCCACCCCGGGACAGGTCACCCGGCTCGCGATGCTGGAGACCGGCGTCGCCTGCCTCTTCGGCACACTCTGCGGGCTCGCCCTCTACCTGGTCGGCCGCGAGCTGCTGCACCGGCCGGACGAGCGCGGTCAGCTCGCCCTCCCCACCGACGTTCTGCCGCACGCCGGCGCGCTCGCCGCGGTCGTGGTCGGCCTGCCGCTGGTCGCCGGGCTCGCCACCGCACTGATGCTGCGCCGAGTGATCACCACGCCGTTGGGCGTGACGCGCCGGGCGGCTCGGGAACGCGGTCCCGGCCCATGGGCGGGAGTGCTGATCGTCGTCGGCGTGGCGGCGTTCATCCTCGGGTGGCCGGTCCTCCTGCGACGGACCGTGGACGGGCCGTTCGTCGGACTCGCGCTGTTCCTCATCGCCGCGGGCGGGCTCGCCGCCATCCTCGGCACCGTGACGGGTACCGGCTGGATCTCGCACACCACCGGTCGGCTGCTGCGCCGGTACGCCCGGCACCCCGCCCCGTTGCTCGCCGCCGGCCGGCTGATGAGTGATCCGTGGGCCGGCAGCCGTGCCTTCGCCGCCCTGCTCGCGGCGGTGACCTTCGGCGCCGGAGCGGCCGGGCTGCGCTCGCACTTCGTCACCGAGGACCGGCTGGCACGCCAGCAGAACCGACTCGCGGGCGTCGAGGCGGGCGCCAACCCGTTCTACCTGAACACGATCAGCCTGGTGGACCTCGCGGTGACCGTCGCGGTGTTGATCGCCGCCGCGGGTCTGCTCGTCGCCGTCGTCGAGGGCGTCGTGGCGCGGCGGCGAGCGTACGCCGCGCTGACGGCGACCGGTGTGCCGCGAACCACGCTGGCCTGGTCGCTCGTCTGGCAGGCGGTGCTCCCCGCCGTACCGGCGATCCTGTTGGCGTTGACCGTCGGTGCGGTCCTGGCCCGGGCCCTCTTCGGCGACGCCGACCGCGGCCCGTCGACGACCTCCGTCTGCGACGCCGGCGCGCAGCTCTGCGCCGACCCGGCGACGCGGGAGCAGTACACCCGGATCACCGAGAGCCCGGCGGTGCACGCGGTGCCCGACGTACCGCTGGAACAGTTGGCGCTGCTCGGGGGCGGCGCCCTCGCCGCGGTGCTCGCCACGGTCTTGGTCGGTCTGCTCTTCCTGCGACCGAGCACCGCGGTAGAGGAACTCCGGGCCACCTGACGGTGTAACACCCCGACTCCGGGGGGCGCTTTGAGCCTCGGGGCCCGGGATGTCGGGCCTCTCACCGAGGGTCGGACGGGCCTCGGTGCAGTCGGCCGTGGGAGTTCACCAGATGCAGAACCAGCCGGGTGCCGCGCCGCCGGTGTTCGTCGACCGGAGCGGTCGCCGCCGTCGGCTGACGGTGATCGCCGGTACAGCCATGGGCCTGGGTCTGCTCACCAGCATCGCGCTGATCCTCGCCGGTCTCTTCTTCGACGCCCCCGTGCCGGTGCCCGGCTGGCCGGACTCGCGGCCCGCACAACCCGTCGAGGCGGGGCTGGACGACCGTGCGGGCCTCGGGGAATCCCCCTCCGTGAGCCCCACTCCGATCACCCCCTCGACCGCACCCGCTCCGACGCCCGCCCGCTCGGTGAGTCCGGACGCCACCGGAACGACCCCGCGCACCGCCCAGCCCGCCCGGACCGACCATCCGGGTCAGGGTGACGAGCACCGCAGCACGGCGAAGCCGAACAGGTCCCCGGGCAAGCCGCAGTGACTCCGCCCCCTCGACACGCGGCCCGACGGGACCCCCGGGCGCACTGGTTCCTCCTCCTGCTCGGCGTGCTGATGCTGCTCGCCACGCTCACCGTGCACGGTCTGGTGACCGGACTCGGTGGCGGCTCCGGCCGGACCGTCCAGGACAGCACGACCGACCGGATGGCCCCGCCGAAGAGCGTCACGGGAGCCGGACCGGTGCTCCGGCTGGATCGGCCCGAACCGGTCAGCCGGGCGATGCCGGACCGGACCATCGCGCTCACCTTCGACGACGGGCCGGACCCGCGCTGGACGCCACAGGTGCTGGATGTGCTGCGGCGGCATCACGCCCACGCCACGTTCTTCGTCGTCGGCGCCCGGGTCAACGAGCACCCCGAGCTGGTGCGGCGGATTCTCGCCGAGGGACACGAGATCGGCTCGCACACCTTCACGCACGCGGATCTCGCCGCCGCGCCCGCCTGGCGCCGGGAGCTGGAACTCTCCCTGACCCGCAAGGCGATCGCCAGCGCCACCGGGCAGCAGGTCACCCTGCTGCGACCCCCCTTCTCCTCGGTCCCGTCGGCGCTGACCGGGGCGGACTACGACGCGCTGCGTACCGCCGCCGGCAGCGGCCATGTCGCCGTGCTCGCCGACCTGGACACGCGTGACTGGCAGCGCCCCGGCGCCGCGCAGATCGTCGAGGCGGCCACACCGGCCGGCGGCCGTGGTGCGGTGGTGCTCATGCACGACGGGGGAGGCGACCGCGATCAGACGGTCGCCGCGCTGGACCGGCTGCTGCCGGAGCTCACCCGTCAGGGGTACCGGTTCACCACCGTCTCTGCGGGGATCGACGCGCCCGAGTCGGCCGTTCCGGCGGGCCCCGGCACTCGGATCAGCGGCACACTGGTGCGCTGGACCCAGGTTGCGGCCGGCTGGGTGGCCAGCGGAATGAACCTGCTGCTCGGCATCGCACTGGTGCTCGGCGTGGCCCGGCTCGCCGTCCAGGTGTTCTGCGCCCAGCGGCACGTCCGCCGGGTGCGCCGGCGCGCCGATCACCGAGACCGGCCCGAGGTGCGTGCACCGGTTTCGGTGATCGTGCCGGCCTACAACGAGGCTGCGAACATCGCCGCGACGGTCCGGTCGCTGATGGCGAGCGACTATCCGGCGCTGGAGGTGATCGTGGTGGATGACGGGTCCACCGACGGCACCGCGGACATCGTCGAGCGGATGCGGCTGCGCGACGTACGGGTCATCCGGCAGTCGAACGCCGGCAAGCCGGCGGCTCTGAACACCGGGATCCGGGCCGCGCGCGCCGGACTGCTGGTCCTGGTGGACGGAGACACGGTGTTCCAGCCGGACACCGTGCGCCGGCTGGTGCAGGGGTTCGTCGACCCGACGGTGGGTGCCATCTCCGGCAACACGAAGGTGGCCAACCGCCGACGGCTGCTCGGCCGCTGGCAGCACCTGGAGTACGTGATCGGCTTCAACCTCGACCGCCGGATGTACGACGTGCTGGAGTGCATGCCGACGATTCCCGGCGCGATCGGCGCGTTCCGCCGTGATGTGCTGCGCTCCGTGGGCGGGGTGCCGGGGGACACCCTGGCGGAGGACACCGACCTCACCATGAAGGTGCTGCGGGCAGGTTGGCGGGTGGTTTACGAGGAGAGCGCGATCGCCTGGACCGAGGCGCCGTCCACGCTGCGGCAGCTGTGGCGGCAGCGGTACCGCTGGTGTTACGGCACGATGCAGGCGATGTGGAAGCACCGCCACGCGCTGCGCGAGCCAGGAGCAGGCGGCAAGCTGGGCCGGCGGGGCCTGCCGTACCTCACGGTCTTCCAGCTCCTACTGCCGTTGACCGCTCCGGCGGTCGACGTCTTCGCCCTCTACGGCCTCCTCTTCCTGCCCTGGTCGACGCTGGCCCTGTCCTGGTTCGGGCTGCTGCTGCTCCAGGCGTTGACCGCCGGCTACGCGCTGCGGTTGGACCGCGAACGCCTCGGCCCGCTGTGGGCGCTGCCGCTGCAGCAGGTCGTCTACCGCCAGGTGATGTACCTCGTCGTGGTGCAGTCCGTGGTCACCGCGGTGATCGGCAACCGGCTGCGCTGGCATCGCATGGTGCGTACCGGCGAGGCGGCAGCCCTGCTCACCACGGGCCGCTCGGGCTGACCGGTCCCGACGTCGGGCGCTCGTCGTCGGCCCCGACGTGCTCAGCCCGGTGGGTGGAACAGCCCCGCCGACCAGGAGATGAGCAGACCGACCAACGCCGAGCAGCAGCAGACGAAGACGGCGGCCACGACCACCGCGAGGATGACCAGCGCCGGCCGCCGTCCGGCGGCTCCGGGTTCCGCCCCTTCCGCGGGTACGTCGGCCCCGTCCGGCTGCTCGTCGGCCTCGCTCACCGAGGCAGTCTAGGTGGCGCACGGCTGCGGCACGCCGAGGTCGGATGATCGCGCCCGGGTGGTGGAGCTGGTCTCCGCCGGGATGGTCGGGTTTCTCTGGGGCGGGTGCGTTCGCGGCGGGCAGCGGGCGATCAGCGGTAGGGGCAACATGGGGCGATGGAGCTGATCTCGATCGAGGACGTCCGGGCCGCCGCGACCGACATCGCCGGCACCGTGACCCGTACCCCGCTGCTGCCCGCGCCGTGGGACGCCCAGGTGTGGCTCAAACCGGAGAGCCTGCAACCGGTCGGGTCGTTCAAGCTGCGCGGCGCCACACACGCGGTCACCCGGCTCGACCCGGTGGTCCGCGCCCGCGGCGTGGTCACCCACTCGTCCGGCAACCACGGGCAGGCGCTGGCGTACGCGGCCCGCTCGGCGGGCGCGCCCTGCACGGTGGTGGTGCCGGAGGGCGCGCCGCTCGTGAAGGTCGACCGGATCCGGGCGTACGGCGCCGAGGTCGTGCTCGTCCCGCCCGCCCGGCGGCTCATCGAGGCGGAGCGGATCGTGGCGGAGACCGGCGGTGCGCTGGTGCCGCCCTTCGACGATCCGCACGTCATCGCCGGTCAGGGCACCGTCGGGCTGGAGATCGTCGATGACCTTCCCGAGGTGGACGTGGTGCTGGTGCCGGTGGGCGGCGGTGGGCTCGCCTCCGGCGTGGCCACGGCGGTGAAGGCGCTGCGCCCGTCGGCCGCGGTGATCGGCGTCGAACCACTGCTCGCCGCCGACGCCCGGGAATCGCTCGCCGTCGACTCGGTGGTGGTGTGGGACGTCGAGCGGACCCACCGGACGAGCGCCGACGGGCTGCGCACGAACCTCTCCGAGCTGACCTTCGCGCACCTGCGGGAACGTCTCGACGGCATCGTGACCGTGACCGAGGAGGAGATCGCGGCCGCGATGGGGCGTCTGGTGCGCGACGCCCGGCTGGTGGCGGAGCCGAGCGGGGCGGTCGCGCTCGCCGCCCGGCTCTTCCACCGCGACGAACTGCCCCAGGGCCGCACGGCCGTCGTGGTCACCGGCGGGAACGCCGACCCGAGCGTGCTGGCCGGGGTGCTGACCGACGGGCCGGGCTGACGGCGACTGTGGCATCGGGAAGGGGCCCTCGGGCGAGGGCCCCTTCCCCGCACGTCAGGCGCGACCGAGCCGATCGAGGATCCAGGCGTTGATGAACGCCTCCTCGCGCCAGGAGTCGTACCGTCCGCTCGGGCCGCCGTGGCCCGCGCCCATCTCGGTCTTCAGCAGGTAGTCGCCCTGCGGCGCGGTGGCCCGCAGTCGCGCGATCCACTTCGCCGGCTCGTGGTACAGCACCCGGGTGTCGTTCAGGCTGGTCACCGCGAGGATCGCCGGATAGTCGACGGCCGTCACGTTCTCGTACGGCGTGTACGACTTCATGTACGCGTACACCTCGGGATCGTCGAGCGGGTTGCCCCACTCCTCCCACTCGGTGACGGTCAACGGCAGCGACGGGTCGAGGATCGAGGTGAGCGCGTCCACGAAGGGCACCTGCGCGACGATCCCCGCGAAGGCGTCCGGGGCGATGTTGGCGACCGCGCCCATCAGCAGCCCGCCGGCGGACGCGCCGCGCGCCACCAGCCGGTCGTCCGCCGTCCAGCCCGACTCGACGAGGTGCCGGGCGCAGGCCACGAAGTCGGTGAAGGTGTTCTTCTTGGCCAGCAGCTTGCCCTGCTCGTACCAGCGCCGGCCCAGCTCGCCGCCGCCCCGGATGTGCGCCACCGCGAAGACGACTCCCCGGTCCAGCAGGGAGAGCCGGGCCACCGAGAACCACGGGTCCATGCTCGCCTCGTACGAGCCGTAGCCGTAGAGCTCGCAGGGGGCGGAGCCGTCGCGCGGGGTGCCCTTGCGCAGGACCAGCGAGATCGGTATGCGGGTGCCGTCGTCGGCGAGCGCCCAGTCCCGGTGCTGCTCGTAGGCGTCCGGGTCGTACGGCCGCCCGTCCGGCCCGGGAAGCACCGGCTTCTGCTTGCGCAGCACCATCTGCCGGGTCACCAGGTCGTAGTCGTAGACCGAGTCCGGGGTGATCAGCGAGGAGTAGTGCAGCCGGATCCGCCCCGTCCGGTACTCGGGGTTCGCGTCCAGGCCGACGCTGTAGAGCGGCTCGGGGAAGTCGATGTCGTACCCGTCGCCGCCGCCGATCGGCAGCACCCGCAGCCCGGTCAGCCCGTCCGTACGAAGCGAGACCACCAGGTGGTTCTCGAACGCGTCCACCGCCTCCAGCCGGGTACCGGGGGAGTGCTCGATGAGCGGCACCCAGTCGCCCGGCGTGTCCGCCGAGGTGTACGCCAGCGCGAAGTCCTCCGCGCCGTCGTTGTGCAGGATCAGGAAGCGGTGGCCGTGGTGCTCCACCGTGTACTCGACGCCCTGCCGGCGGGGCGCGACGGCGGCCGGCAGCCCCGTCGGGTTGCCGGCCGGGATCACCAGCACCTCACTGGTGATCTTGCTGTGGATGTCGATGACGATGAACTTCTCGGAACGGGTCAGCTCGACGCCGACCCAGAACCGCTCGTCGTCCTCCTGGTGCACCACCACGTCCTCGGCGGAGGGCGAGCCGATGGTGTGCCGCCAGACCCGGTACGGCCGCCAGGCGTCGTCCACGGTGACGTAGAAGAGCACCGACGCGTCGCTGGACCAGGCGGAGCCGTAGAAGGTGTCCGGCACCTCGTCGGGGAGCAGCTCGCCGGTGGTCAGGTCCTTGACCCGCAGGGTGAACCGCTCGTCCCCGGAGAAGTCCGTCGAGTACGCGAGCCAGCGTCCGTCCGGGCTCACGTCGAACGCGCCGAGCGCGAAGAAGTCGTGCCCCTCGGCCAGCTGGTTGCCGTCGAGCAGCACCTCCTCGCCGTCGAGCGGTGCGCCGTCGACGCTCACCGGCGGCTCGGTCTCGCCGTCGCGAACGGCGCGCCGACACTGCACGCCGTACTGCTGCCCCTCGACCGTGCGGGCGTAGTACCAGTAGCCGCCCTTGCGGGTCGGCACCGACAGGTCCGTCTCCTGGGTGCGCCGCCGGGTCTCCTCGAACAGCTGCTCGCGGAGCTCGGCCAGGTGTGCCGTGCGCGCCTCGGTGTAGTCGTTCTCGGCCGTCAGGTAGGCGATCGTCTCGGGGTCGTCCTTGGTCGCCAGCCAGGCGTACTCGTCGATGACGGTGTCGCCGTGGTGCTTGCGCTCGGCGGGCACCCGCTTGGCCTGGGGCGGGGAAGTGTCGGTGGTCACGGCCGCCACGTTACCGGCCGAGCAGCGATCGTCGCCGGGTACGCGCACCGCCTCCGCCGCGATTCCCCACCACGGCATTCGAACACATGTACGATGACCGGCATGGCGGCTGCAGCGAGTTCGATCGACAGGTCCGGAGCGCTCGAGATCACCCAACGGCTCACGGAGATCTGCGGCCCGCCGTTCGCCCGGTTCGCCGGCCCGGCCGACGAGGTGGCCGGGCGCGCCGCCCGCTGGGTCGCGGTGCCGGGCGGCCCGCAGGCGGCGGCCGAGGTGCTCCGGCTCGCAGCGAGGCACGGTCTCACGGTGGTTCCCCGGGGCGCCGGCACCAAGATCGACTGGGGTGCGGCACCGGAGCAGGTCGACATCATGCTCGACACCGGCCGGCTCGCCGGGATCGGCCACGAGCCGGTCGGTGCGGCCGTGGCCGAGGTGGGGGCCGGCACACCGCTGCGGGCGGTGCAGGCGACGCTCGACCGCACCGGCCAGCGGCTCGCCGTCGACGCGCCCTCGCCCGGTGCGACCCTGGGCGGCGTGCTCGCCGCGGGCGAGGCCGGGCCGCTGCGGCACCGGCACGGCACGCCCTGCGACCAGCTGGTCGGCGTGCGCTACCTGACCGCCGACGGCGAGCTGGTCAGCGCCGGCGGTGGCGCGCCCGGGCTCGACCTGGCGCGCCTGCTCTGCGGATCGCAGGGGGCGCTCGGCGTGCTGGTCTCGGCCACGCTGCGGGTGCAGGCCGTGCCGGCCACCCGACTCTGGGTCTCCCGTCCGGTCTGGACGCCGCTCGAGGTGCACGACCTGGTGCGCACGATCCTCGCCGCGCGCCTCGATCCGGCCGCGATCGAGCTGGACCTACCCGCCCTGCCCCGGCCCCGTCGCCCGATCGACCCGACCGGTCCGGCCGCTGCGGCCCGCGCTCGCCACCCCTCGATGGGTGGGCGGGCGGACGCCCCGCCCCGGGCGGGCAGCGTCGTGGTGCTGCTCGAAGGTGGTCCGGCGGAGGCCGTCGAGCGGGCCGAACGCCTGGTGTCCCTTCTCGACGGCGCCCTGGTCGCCCACTCGGCCCCGCCGTGGTGGCGGCGTTACCCGTTCGGGCCGGGCGACACCGCGTTGCGGATAGAGGTGCCGATCACCGACCTGCATGCGGCCGTCTACGCGCTGCGTGACGCGGCGGGTGCCCCGGTGCCCGTACGCGGCTCCGCCGGCCTCGGCGTGGTGCACGCGGCGCTGCCCGGCTCGCTCCCCGCCGACCGGATCGCCTCGATCCTGGCCGCCGTCCGGGGCGTGCTGCTGGCGCGCAAGGGGCGGTGCGTGGTCCTGTCGGCGCCCACCCCGGTGCGCCGCGCGGTCGACCTCTGGGGCGAGCTGACCGGGCTGCCCCGGCTGCGCGCCGCGAAGGCGCACCTCGACCCGCACCACCGGCTCGCCCCCGGCCGCCTCCCCGGCGGCGGCTGACCCCACCGTGAACTCTGGTCCTTGATCGACTCGGGATCCTTGAAGTCGGGCTGTCCGTACGACTCGGACACCCCGACCTCAGGGAAGACGAGTCGATCAAGCCGCGCGGGCGAGCCGCACTTCCGGGCCGGCTCCCGTCATGGACGGGCGAGTTCCGTCCTGGATTTGCCCGGCGGAGTCAGTCGAGCCACCAGCGGTGCATGTCGGCGGCGACCGGGGTGAACCGGATGATCAGGAGCAGCGTCGTGACGCCCGCGCCGACCAGCAGAAGCGTCCGGACGCGCCGGGAGAGCAGGTCGGTGTCCCGGGCGGCCACCGCCGCGGCGTAGACCGCCATCGGCAGGGTGAGCACGGCGCCCACCACGTACAGGAGCGAGACGGCGGCGTACAGCCAGAAGAACGGGTTCGCGGCGTGCAGGCCGTACGGAACAAGATCCTTCGGGTCGTACGCCCCGGTCAGCATCTCGGCCGGGCCGACTCCGGCGGTCGCCATCCGTCCGACGTAGAGCGCCGCGACCACGACGAAGGCGACGGCCACCGCCAACTGGGCGACCAGGACGGTACGGACCAGTCGCGGCACGCCGGCGACAGCATTCACGGCAGTCGACATACGGGCCAACCTACGGCCCGCCGCCCGTCCGCGGTGCCCGCGTCGAGCCCGTGGAGCGACCCCGGTCCTTGATCGACTCGGGATCCTTGAGGTCGGGGCGTCCGTGAGCAGCGGACACCCCGACTTCAATGAAGACGAGTTGATCAAGCCACGCGCGCTGGCGCCCGGTCAGGCGGCCTCGTTGCGCAGGACGAGGATCGCGATGTCGTCGCGCGGCGCCTCGACCGAGAAGCCGAGCGCGGTGGCCCGCAGCCGGGCGGCGACCACGTCGGCCGAGTAACCGGCCAGCGGCGCGGCGGCCTCGCGGAGCCGCTCGGTGCCGAAGAGTTCCCGGCCGCGCCGCCGTTCGGTGACGCCGTCGGTGTAGAAGACCAGCGCGTCGCCCGGGGCGAGCGGCACCTCGGCGGTGGGGGTACTGATCCGGTCGAGCAGGCCGAGCGCCGTGCCGCCGGTGCCGACGAAGCCGCCCCCGCCCCCGCCGCGCAGCAGCACCGGCCGGTCGTGGCCCGCCAGGTGCAGGGAGACGTCGAGCCGGCCGCCGACGACCGGGCCGACCGCCGCGAGCGCCAACGTGCAGTACCGGCCGCCGCCCCGCTCGACCAGGGTCTCGTTGAGACGGGCCAGCACCTCGGGCAGCGGCTTGCCGTCGCCGACCAGCACGCGGATGACGTCCCGGACCAGCCCGGTGACCGCGGCGGCCTGCACGCCCTTGCCGGAGACGTCCCCGATCACCACGAGCCACCGCCCGTCCGGCAGCGGCACCACGTCGTAGAAGTCGCCGCCGACGTCGGCGTCGCCCCCGGTCGGTACGTACTCGGCCGCGAAGCCGATCCCCTCGACCACCGGCAGCACGGGCGGCAGCAGCGACTGTTGCAGCGTCTGCGCCACCCGGCGGCGCTCGGCGTGGATCCGGGCGTTCTCGATCGCCAACGCGGCCCGCCGGGCGACGTCCTCCAGCACCGCGACCTCGTCCGGGTCGTGCCGGTGCCGCTGGTGCCGGCCGACGGCCAGGGTCCCCAGCCGCTGGCCGCGGGCGATCAGCGGTACGGCGAAGCCCTCCATCGGCCCGCCCAGTGGCACCTGCGCGGCGCTGCGGGTCGCCTCGCGCAGCCGGGCCTGGACCGAGTCCGGGCCGGTCTCGGCGAGCACCTTGTGCAGCTGCGGCAGGACCGACTCGTCGGCGTGGCTGGCCGCCGCGAGCCGGAGGCGCCCCCACTCGTCGGTCGTGTGCACCGCGCACCACTGGCCCAGCCGGGGCACCACCAGCTGCGGAATCAGCGCCATGGTCAACTCGACGTCCAGCGACTGGGCGAGCAGCTCGCTCGCCTCGGCGAGGAACGTCAGCCAGGCCTGCCGGCGTACGTCGGCGCGGCGCAGCCGGTCGTTCTCCAGGTGCAGCGACAAGCGTTCGGCCGCGAGCACGGCCAGCGGCCCGGCGTACGCCGACGGCGCGGCGTCCAGCTCCAGCTCACCGGCGTAGGGGCGGTGCACGGTCAACGGCACGTGGAGCAGCTTGTTCCCCGCTCGGGGCTGCCGGCCGTAGCGGGCCAGCACCTGGGGGCCCGTGCCGTCGCCCCGGTCCAACCGGATCAGCCCGCCGGCCGCGCCGACCATCTCGGCCACCCCGGTGAGCAGGTGGGTGGCGAAGTCCGGCAGCGGATCGTCCGCGTACGCGTCGGGGCTGATCTTCATCAGCTCGCTCACCGCGGCGGCGCTCGGGGCGGCGGTGGCCGGCTGCGGGTCGCCGCTCGGTGTGCCGTGGGCGGCGTGCTCCGGCCCGGCGTCGGCATCCCCCGACCGGTCGAGCCGGAACCAGACGCCCTTGCCGGTGGGCAGGTAGGTGGTGCCCCACCGGCTGGCGAAGTGGTCGACGAGCAGCAGCCCTCGGCCGCGCTCGGCCACCTCGGTGATCTCGTCGGCCTCGTTGCGTACGCCGACGATCAGCTCCTCGACGGGA
Organism: Micromonospora musae; assembly: GCF_003626635.1. GTDB lineage: Bacteria > Actinomycetota > Actinomycetes > Mycobacteriales > Micromonosporaceae > Micromonospora > Micromonospora musae. The sequence continues at coordinate 42,815 of NZ_RAZT01000007.1, forward strand.
CCGGACGCGAAGTCGGAGACCGTGACGGTCAGCCCGATCTCATCCGCGGTGACCTCGATGTCCAGGTCCGTGCCGGCGTGCTCCACCGCGTTGGTGGTGAGCTCGGTGGTGAGCAGCAGGGCCTCGTTGAGCAGTTCGTCCAGGTGTGCCTCGGTCAGCACCGAGCGCACGAGGGCGCGGGCCGCCGCGGGCGTACGCCGATCGGCGGGCAGGCGCACGCGCCGGACGTGCCCGTCCGGGCCCCCGGCCGTAGCGGGCCTCGTCTCCGCCGACACTCTCGTATCCTCCACCGCCACCCGGGCGACTGCCAACCCGCACCCACATCGGCACCGCTCACCGTGCTGTCGGGGCGTGGCGGGCGGCCACGCGCCCTGGCAACGGCGCGTCCGCGGGCACAATATGGGATGGCCGGCATCTCGGCACGAGCCGGTGGCCCCCGAGCTGAGACGAGGAAGAATGACCACGGTGAAGCAGTCGGTGGCGGACTCTTCCGCGCCCGACCACGAGGCTCTCCTCGATGAACTGACCGAGGCGCTGCGGCGGGTGCGCCGCGGTGATCTCAAGGTGCGGTTGCCCCGACGCGCCGGGCGGGTCGGGGAGGTCGCGGACGCCTTCAACGAGGTGGTCTCGCTCCAGGAGCGGCAGTATCTCGACCTGCGGCGGATCAGCCGGGTCGTGGGCCGGGACGGCCGGCTCACCGAGCGCCTGGACGAGGAGGGGCTGGACGGCTCCTGGGCCGAGGGGAACCGGGCGGTCAACTCGCTCATCGACGACCTGGGCCGGCCGAGCACCGAGATCGCCCGGGTGATCGTCGCGGTCGCTGACGGCGATCTCTCCCAGCACATGGCGCTGGAGATCGACGGGCGACCGCTGCGCGGTGAGTACCTGCGCATCGGGCGCACGGTCAACACGATGGTGGATCAGCTGTCGTCGTTCGCCGACGAGGTGACCCGGGTGGCTCGCGAGGTGGGCACCGAGGGCAAGTTGGGTGGCCAGGCCGACGTTCGGGGCGTCGCGGGCACCTGGAAGGACCTCACCGACTCGGTGAACACCATGGCGTCGAACCTCACCGGTCAGGTTCGGTCGATCTCCCAGGTGGCGCGGGCGGTCGCCAAGGGCGACCTGTCGCAGAAGATCACCGTCGGGGCGCGCGGTGAGGTCGCCGAGCTGGCCGACACCATGAACTCGCTCACCGACACGCTGCGGCTCTTCGCGGAACAGGTGACCCGGGTGGCCCGTGAGGTGGGCACCGAGGGGAAGCTCGGCGGTCAGGCGGAAGTGCCGAACGTGGCGGGCACCTGGAAGGACCTGACCGACAGCGTCAACTCGATGGCCTCGAACCTGACGGCGCAGGTGCGCAACATCGCCCAGGTCTCGACGGCGGTGGCGAAGGGTGACCTGTCGCAGAAGATCACGGTGGCGGCGCAGGGCGAGATCCTGGAGCTGAAGAACACCGTGAACACGATGGTGGATCAGCTGTCGTCGTTCGCCGACGAGGTGACCCGGGTGGCCCGTGAGGTGGGCATCGAGGGGAAGCTCGGTGGTCAGGCGCAGGTACGCGGCGTCTCTGGCACCTGGCGGGACCTCACCGAGAACGTGAACCAGCTCGCCGGCAACCTGACGGCGCAGGTGCGGAACATCTCACAGGTGTCGACGGCGGTGGCGAAGGGTGACCTGTCGCAGAAGATCACGGTGGACGCGCAGGGCGAGATCCTGGAGCTGAAGAACACCGTGAACACGATGGTGGATCAGCTGTCGTCGTTCGCCGACGAGGTGACCCGGGTCGCGCGTGAGGTGGGTACCGAGGGGAAGCTCGGTGGTCAGGCGCAGGTGAAGGGTGTTCTGGGTACCTGGCGGGACCTGACGGACAACGTGAACTCGATGGCGTCGAACCTGACCAGCCAGGTGCGGAACATCGCCTCGGTGACCACCGCGGTCGCGAAGGGTGACCTGTCGCAGAAGATCACGGTGGACGCCCGGGGCGAGATCCTGGAGCTGAAGTCGACGGTCAACACGATGGTGGACCAGTTGTCGTCGTTCGCCGACGAGGTGACCCGGGTGGCCCGTGAGGTGGGCACCGAGGGGAAGCTCGGCGGTCAGGCCCAGGTGCGCGGCGTCGCGGGCACCTGGCGGGACCTGACGGACAACGTGAACTCGATGGCCTCGAACCTGACGGCGCAGGTGCGCAACATCGCCCAGGTCTCGACGGCGGTGGCGAAGGGTGACCTGTCGCAGAAGATCACGGTGGACGCGCAGGGCGAGATCCTGGAGCTGAAGAACACCGTGAACACGATGGTGGATCAGCTGTCGTCGTTCGCCGACGAGGTGACCCGGGTGGCCCGTGAGGTGGGCACCGAGGGGAAGCTCGGTGGTCAGGCGCAGGTGAAGGGGGTCTCGGGTACCTGGCGGGACCTGACGGGCAACGTGAACTCGATGGCGTCGAACCTGACGGCGCAGGTGCGGAACATCGCCTCGGTGACCACCGCGGTCGCGAAGGGCGACCTCGGCCAGAAGATCACCGTGGACGCGCAGGGCGAGATCCTGGAGCTGAAGAACACCGTCAACACGATGGTGGATCAGCTCTCCTCCTTCGCCGACGAGTTGACCCGGGTCGGCCGGGAGGTCGGCATCGAGGGCAAGCTCGGTGGTCAGGCGCAGGTGAAGGGGGTCTCCGGCACCTGGCGGGACCTCACCGAGAACGTGAACCAGCTCGCCTCCACGCTCACCACCCAGCTGCGGGCCATCGCCGAGGTCTCCACCTCCGTCACCCGGGGGGATCTGACCCAGCGGATCAACGTCCAGGCGCAGGGCGAGGTCGCCGAGCTGAAGGACAACATCAACCAGATGATCGTCACCCTCCGGGAGACGACGAAGAAGAACGCCGAGCAGGGCTGGCTGGACTCGAACCTCGCCCGGATCAGCGGCCTGCTCCAGGGGCAGCGCGACCTCGGCGAGGTCTGCCGCATGATCATGGTGGAGGTGACTCCGCTGGTGGACGCGCAGCTCGGCGCGTTCTTCCTGGTGGACAACTCCGACGGCAGCATGCGGCTGCGGCTCACCGCCTCCTACGGGTACGTGGCCCGCGGGCACGACGTCACGTTCGGGCCGGGTGAGGGGCTGGTCGGCCAGGCGGCGCTCTCCCGCCGGACCATCCGGGTCAGCACCGCCCCGGACGGCTCGCTGACGCTGCGCTCCGGGCTGGCCAGCACGCCCCCGGCCGATCTCGTGGTGCTCCCCGTGCTCTTCGAGGGCGAGCTGCTCGGCGTGATCGAGTTCGCCAGCGTCGTCCCCTTCTCCGAGCTGCACCTGTCGTTCCTGGAGCGGCTGGTGCTCACCATCGGCATCGCGGTCAACACCATCCAGGCCAACCGGCGTACGGAGGAGCTGCTGGCGCAGTCGCAGCGGCTCGCGCACGAGCTCCAGGAGCAGTCGGCGGAGCTGCAGCGGACCAACGCGGAGCTGGAGGAGAAGGCCACGCTGCTCTCCGAGCAGAAGGGCAACATCGAGGTCAAGAACCGGGAGATCGAGCTTGCCCGGCTGGGCCTGGAGGAGAAGGCCCAGCAGCTCACCCGCGCCTCGGCGTACAAGTCGGAGTTCCTCGCGAACATGAGCCACGAGCTGCGTACGCCGCTGAACTCGCTGCTCCTGCTGGCCCGGCTGCTGGCGGAGAACTCGGAGCAGAACCTGACCCCGAAGCAGATCGAGTTCGCCCGGACCATCCACGGCGCGGGCTCCGACCTGCTTTCTTTGATCGACGACATCCTGGACCTGTCCAAGATCGAGGCGGGCCGGATGGACGTCGAGCCGACCGAGGTCCGGTTCGGCGACATCCGGGGCTACGTCGAGCAGGCGTTCGCCCCGCAGGCGGAGGAGAAGGGCCTCGACTTCCAGGTACGCGTGAGCAAGGACCTGCCGGGGTCCGTGGTCACCGACGCGCAGCGGTTGCAGCAGATCCTGCGCAACCTGCTCTCGAACGCGGTGAAGTTCACCGACAACGGCGCGGTGACGCTGCGGATCGCCCCGGCGGCCGAGAGCGCGGTCTTCGACGTACCGACGTTGACCAACGCGCAGCACGTGATTGCGTTCACCGTGATCGACACCGGCATCGGCATCTCGGACGACAAGCTGTCGATCATCTTCGAGGCGTTCCAGCAGGCGGACGGCACGACCAGCCGCAGGTACGGCGGTACGGGTCTCGGCCTGTCGATCAGCCGTGACCTGGCCCGCCTGCTCGGCGGCACCATCACCGTCACGTCGGCGCCGGGACAGGGCTCGACCTTCACGCTCTTCGTTCCGGACGTACTGGCCCCGGACGCGGTGGTGGCTCCGCTGCCGCCGTCGCCGGCCCGGGCCGGACTGCCGTCGTCGCTGCTCATGCCGCCGCTGGAATTGCCGGAGCCGGCCGCGGCCCCGGTCAGCCGACGGCTCGACGGGGCGACCGTGTTGATCGTCGATGACGACGTCCGGAACGTCTTCGCGCTGACGAGCGCATTGGAACTGCACGGGATGACCGTGTTGTACTCGGACAACGGGGCGGACGGCGTCCGCCTGCTCGCCGAGCACCCGGAGGTGGACATCGTGCTGATGGACGCCATGATGCCCGACCAGGACGGGTACGAGACGACCCGGCAGATCCGCCGGAACCACCGGTTCGCGGACCTGCCCATCGTCTTCCTGACCGCGAAGGCGATGCCGGGCGACCGGGAGTCCGCCCTGGCGGCCGGTGGCAGCGACTACATCACCAAGCCGGTCGACCTGGACGAGCTGATCGAACTCATGTCGTCCTGGATCAGCGGCAGCCGGACCGAGGAGAGCTCGTGACCCAGATGGCCAAGGCGCTGTTGGTGGACGACCGTCGGGAGAACCTGATGGCCCTGGAGGCGATCCTCCAGGGTCTGCCGGTCCAGGCGGTGGCGGTGGAGAGCGGTGAGGCGGCGCTCAAGCAGCTGTTGGTGGACGACTTCGCGGTGATCCTGCTGGACGCCCAGATGCCGGACATGGACGGCTTCGAGACGGCGGGCCACATCAAGCGGCGTGAGCGGACCCGGCACGTACCGATCATCTTCCTCACGGCCGCCGACCGGGACGCCCAGCTGGCCCTGCGCGGCTATCAGGTCGGCGCGGTCGACTACCTCACCAAGCCGTTCGACCCCTGGGTGCTGCGCGCCAAGGTCTCGGTCTTCGTGGAGCTGTGGGTCAAGACCCGCCAGCTGGCCGCCCAGTCCGATCTGGTGCGGGAGCGGGACACGCAGTGGCGGCTGTTGACCGACGCGGTCGACGAGGCGACGGCGCTGCTGCGCGGTGACGACCCGGAGGCCCGCGACCGCGCTGTCGAACTGCTCGAACAAGCCCGCTGGGGCACCCCCACCTGACCCACCCACCCCACGCCCACACCCCCACTCGGGGGCCGGGCGACTTGTTGATCATGAAGTTATTGCCGACATGTCGGGCATCGAGCGGCAATAACTTCATGATCAACCGAGAGATCGGCCGGGGCCAAGGCCGGGGAGGGGCGGGCTGGGGTTAGCTGGCGGGTTGGTCGTTGCGGATCATCAGGGCCGAGCGGAGGCCGGTGATGTCCAGGACGCGGAGCAGGAAATCGCCCACGTGGGTGAGGATCAGCAGGCTCTGCGCGTGACTCGCCTTGCGGCTGAGAACGACCAACGTGCCCAGCCCCTGCGAGTCGCAGAAGGTGACCCCGGCGAGGTCGAGCACGATCCGGGCCGGCGGCTCGGTGAGCACCTCGTTCACGACGGTCGATAGCTGGGCGGCCGTGAGCATGTCGATCTCACCGGCGAGGCGCAGCACGGCCTCGTCACCCGCCCGGTGTAGCGTGATGGACAGTTCGGCGCGATCCACCGGGCCAGCCTAACCCGATCTGATCGACCCGGCCCGCCGAGGAGTCGTCGCCCCGCCATCCGTTTCCCGGGTGAGCCGGGTAACCCCGGGCCGGGGTGCCTGCCGGTTCACCTGCCGGCGCTGACACAATGACGGCATCGTGACCGATACCTTTTCCGCCGGATCCGGCCGCTACCCGGCCGACGCTCCGGCCTCCGAGGCCCTCTTCGACCGCGCCCGCGCCATCGTGCCGGGCGGGGTGAACTCCCCCGTGCGCGCCTTCCGCGCGGTCGGGGGCGCCCCGCGCTTCATGGTCCGGGGGGAGGGCCCGTGGCTCTACGACGCCGACGACCGGCGCTACGTCGACCTGGTCTGCTCCTGGGGCCCGCTGATCCTCGGTCACGCCCACCCGGAGGTGGTCGCCGCCGTGCAGGCCGCCGCCGCCCTCGGCACCAGCTTCGGCACGCCGACGCCGGGTGAGGTGGAGCTGGCCGCCGAGATCGTGGACCGGACCCCGGTCGAGCAGGTCAGGCTGGTCAACTCCGGCACCGAGGCCACCATGTCGGCGATCCGGCTGGCCCGGGGCTTCACCGGCCGATCCAAGATCGTCAAGTTCGCCGGCTGCTACCACGGACACGTGGACGCGCTGCTCGCCGCCGCCGGCTCCGGCGTGGCCACCCTCGGCCTGCCCGACTCGCCCGGCGTCACCGGCGCGGCGGCGAGCGAGACCATCGTGCTGCCGTACAACGACCTGCGCGCGGTGGAGGAGGCCTTCGCCGCCGAGGGACAGCACATCGCGGCGATCATCACCGAGGCGGCCGCCGGCAACATGGGCGTGGTCGCCCCGCGTGACGGCTTCAACCAGGAGCTGGCCCGCATCGCGCACGCACACGGCGCGCTGCTCGTCGTCGACGAGGTGATGACCGGGTTCCGGGTCTCCCGCTCCGGCTGGCACGGCCTCGACCCGTCCGACGCGGACCTCTGGACGTACGGCAAGGTCATGGGGGGCGGCCTGCCCGCGGCGGCGTTCGGCGGCCGTGCGGAGATCATGGCCCGGCTCGCCCCGGCCGGCCCGGTCTACCAGGCCGGCACGCTCTCCGGTAACCCGTTGGCCTGCGCCGCCGGCCTGGCCACCCTGCGGCTGGCCGACGACGCGCTCTACCGCAAGCTGGACGACACGGCCGCCTTCGTGGGCAAGCTGGCGTCCGACGCGCTGGCCGCCGCGGGGGTCGCGCACCGGCTGTCGTACGCGGGCAGCATGTTCTCGATCTTCTTCACCGACGCCGACGTGGTCGACTACGACAGCGCGCGGACTCAGCACGTGCCGGCGTTCAAGGCGTTCTTCCACGCCATGCTCGCCGCGGGTGTCTACCTGCCGCCGAGCGCGTTCGAGTCCTGGTTCGTCTCGGCGGCGCTGGACGACGCCGCCCTGGAACAGATCGCCTCGGCGTTGCCGAGCGCGGCGCGGGCAGCGGCAGCGGCGGGTCACGGGGGGTAGGTGCGGTGAGCAGTACGGTCGTTCACGTGCTCCGGCACGGTGAGGTGCACAATCCGGACAAGATCCTCTATGGGCGGCTGCCCGGTTACCGCCTCTCCGAGCTCGGTGTGCAGATGGCCAAGGCCGCCGCGCAGGGGCTCGCCGAGCGGAACGTCGTGCACGTCGTCGCCAGCCCGCTGGAGCGCGCGCAGCAGACCGCCGAGCCCATCGCCGGGCAGTTCGGGCTGCCGGTCGGGGTGGACGAGCGGCTCATCGAGAGCGCCAACTGGTTCGAGGGCAAGCGGGTCTCCCCGGGTGACGGATCGTTCCGTGACCCGCGTAACTGGTGGGTGCTCCGCGACCCGATCACCCCTTCGTGGGGCGAGGCGTACCAGGCGATCGCGGAGCGGATGTTCGCCGCGCTGCACGCCGCCCGAATCGCCGCCGAGGGGCGTGAGGCGGTGCTGGTCTCGCACCAGCTGCCGATCTGGACGCTGCGCCGGTACGTCGAGCGCAAGCGGCTCTGGCACGACCCGCGCCGGCGGCAGTGCTCCCTGGCCAGCCTCACCTCCTTCCACTTCGACGGGGCGAAGGTGGCCGGCATCGGCTACTCCGAACCCGCCGCGCACCTGGTCGCCATGTCGCCGACCGCCCGGACGGCCAAGGGGGCCTGATGACGCGCGCCCGGAGGTGGACCGCCGGTCTGCTCGCCACCGTCGCCGCGGTGGCGCTCGCCGGTTGCACCTCGCCCAGCGAGGAGAAGGCCTGCGGTACCAGCCCGGAAGGCGTCATCGAGTGCGCGCCCGACCAGCGGTCGGCACCCCCGAAGGTCGCCGGTGAGCTGCTCACCGGTGGGAACTACGACGTCTCCCAGGCCCGGGGCCAGGTGGTCGTACTCAACTTCTGGGGCTCGTGGTGCGCGCCGTGCCGGGCCGAGGCCGACGACCTGGAGGCCACCTACCAGGCGACCAAGGCCAGCGGAGTGACCTTCCTGGGCATCAACGTCCAGGACAACAAGGACAAGGCGCTCGCGTTCGAGCAGAGCTTCGGGGTCACCTACCAGAGCCTCTTCGACCCGGCCAGCCGGATGGCGCTCGCTCTGGACATCCCGCCGAACACCATCCCGGCGACGGTGGTGCTCGATCGTGAGGGCCGGATCGCGGTGGTGATCCGGGCCGCGGTCAAGCAGGAGGGCCTGAAGCCGATAGTCGAGCGGATCGCCGCCGAGCAGCCGACCAGCGGTCCGAACTGATGGGCGAGACGTTCCGGCAGGTAGCCCTCTCCGGGCCGCTGCTGCTCGCCATCGGCGCGGCGGTGCTCGCCGGCGTCGTGAGCTTCCTCTCCCCGTGCGTGCTCCCGCTGGTCCCCGGCTACCTCTCCTACGTCACCGGCCTGGCCGGCGCCGACCTGGAGGGCCGGGCGCGGCAGACGCCGCCGGTGGGTGGCGTCGACGTGCCGGACGGCGGCGGCTCCGGCGGCGGGGTCGCCGTCGCGGCGCCCCGCCTGGCGACCCCCCGCAGCGCGGTGGCCGCGGTCAAGGGCCGGGTGCTCGCCGGGACGATGCTCTTCATCGCCGGTTTCACCGTGGTCTTCACCGCCACCGCGGTCCTCTTCGCCAGCGTGGGGAAGGTCTTCTTCGAGTACGAGCGGACGCTGGAGATCGTCATCGGGGCGCTGATCATCCTGATGGGGCTCGCCTTCGTCGGCATCGTCCCCGGTATGCAGCGCGAGTTCCGGATCCACCGGCTGCCGGCCGCCGGCCTGCTCGGGGCGCCCGTCTTCGGCGCGGTCTTCGCGCTCAGCTGGGTGCCGTGCGTCGGCCCGACGCTCGCCGCGGTCACCGGGATGGCCACGGTCAGCGGGCAGGTCGACCGGGCCGTGGTGCTCGCCGTGGCGTACTGCCTGGGGCTGGGGATCCCGTTCGTCGTCTTCGGGCTGGGTTTCCAGCGGCTGCTCGGGGTGTTCCGCGCCATCCGCCGGAACAGCCGCTGGGTCACCCGGGTCGGCGGCGCACTGCTGATCGTGATCGGCCTCGCGCTGGTCACCGGCGGTTGGACGAACGTCGTGATCTGGCTGCAGACCACCGTCGGCGTTGGTGAGGTGAGCATCTGATGACCGTCCTGGACGAGCGGCCCGCTCCCCCGGCCGAGGCGCCGCGTCGCCGCCCGAACCGTCTGCTGGCCCTGCTGCGCAACTCGTGGCGGCAGCTGACCAGCATGCGTACGGCGCTGGTGCTGCTCTTCCTGCTCGCGATCGCGGCGATTCCGGGCTCGGTGCTCCCGCAGCGCAACGTCAGCCCGGAGAAGGTCAACGAGTACTTCACCGAGCACCCCGACCTGGCACCGAGGCTGGACCAGATCGGCGGCTTCGACGTCTTCGGCTCGGTCTGGTTCTCGGCGATCTACCTGCTGCTCTTCACCTCGCTGATCGGCTGCATCACGCCGCGGCTGCGCGACCACTTCCGGGCCCTGCGGTCGAAGCCGCCGGCCGCGCCGAAGCGACTCGACCGGCTGCCGCAGCACTCGGTGCTGACCCTCCCGGCCGGGGGCGTGGCGGCGATCGCCGAGGTGCTGCGCCGCCGCCGCTGGCGGGTGACGGTCCGGGGCAACGAGGTCTCCGCCGAGAAGGGCTACCTCAAGGAGACCGGCAACCTGATCTTCCACACCTCGCTGCTGGTCGTCCTGGTCGGCGTCGCGCTCGGCCACTGGTACGGCTGGAGCGGCAACCGGCTGCTCGTCGCCGGCGAGGACAAGTCCTTCTGCAACACCCGCCAGCAGTACGCCGAGGCGAAGCTCGGCCCGCGGGTGGACACCGGGAATCTGCCCGGCTTCTGCGTGACCCTGGACGAGTTCCACGCCCGGTTCCTCGAATCGGGGCAGCCGTCGTCCTTCAACGCCACGGTGACCGTGGACGAGCCCGGTAAGTCGACCCGGACCGCCGACTTCTCGGTCAACTCGCCGCTGCGGCTCGACGGCGCCAACCTGTACCTGCTCGGTCACGGGTACGCCCCGATCATCCGTTACACCGACCGGTACGGGCGCAGCCAGACCAGCGTGGAGCCCTTCCTCACCACCGGTGACATGGGTCTGACCAGTGAGGGGCTGGCCGCCTTTCCGGACGCCAACCTCGACCCGAAGACCGGCAAGAAGGACTCGAACCAACAGGTGGCCTTCACCGGTCTCTACCTGCCGACCGCGCCGGACGCCCCGCCGTACGTGCGCTCGGAGTATCCGACCGAGCGCAACCCGTTGCTCAACCTGGTCGCCTACCGGGGCGACCTCGGCCTGGACGCCGGCATCCCCGGCTCGGTCTACCAGCTCGACCAGCGGCAGGTCCGGATGGGCAAGGTCAAGCAGGTCGGCGACAAGGTGCTCAAGCAGGGCGAGAGCTGGAAGCTCGACGACGGCAGCACTGTCGAGTTCCTCGGCACCCGGCGCTACATCACGCTCTCCGTCCGGCACGATCCCGGCTCGGGCGTACTGCTGGTGAGCTGCGGCTTCCTGCTGGCCGGGCTGATGGGGTCGCTCTTCGGACGGCGACGTCGGGTCTTCTTCCGGGTGACGTCCGGTGGATCCGCGGACCCCACAGGCGAAACTCCGACGGCCGGTAGTAGTTTGGTCGAGGCCGGTGGGTTGCCGCGCACCGACTATCCAGGGTTCGTCGACGAGTTCGCGCAGCTCGTCGCCGCGGTCAGCGGTGACGGGCGGCCGGACGAGCGGGCCGGCACGGATCGCGACGGAAGCGATCGGGCCGGGATGCGGGAAGGGACCGACTGATGTCCGCACTCTCCGACCAGCTGGTGACGTTCGCGATCCTGGCGTACCTGGTCGCGATGATCAGTCACGCCGTCGAGTTCGCCCTCGGCAACGGCCGGGTCCGGGCCGCCGCGGCACCCCAGCGGGAACGGGAGCTGGTGGGCGCCGGTGCCGGCGCGCCCGGTGGGATGATCGTCAAGTCCGCCGAGCCGACGCCGCCGGTGACGCCCGTGGCCGACCGCGCCGCCGGTCGGGCCCGGCTGGCCGGTCTGGTTGCCGTGGTGGCCACCGCGGTCGCCGCCGTGCTGCACCTCGTCGCACTGGTCACCCGCGGCCTCGCCGCAGACCGGATGCCGTGGGGCAACATGTACGAGTTCGTGCTCACGGTTACCTTCATCGGTGTCGCCGCCTGGCTGGTGGTGCTCGTCAAGCGGCCGTCGCTGCGCAAGCTCGGCCTCTTCCTCACCCTGGTGATGGTGCTGCTGGTGGCCACCGCCGAGCTGGTGCTCTACGTGCCGGTGGTGCCGCTGGTCCCGGCGTTGAACTCGTACTGGTTCGTCGTCCACGTCTCGACCATCGTGTTCAGCTCCGGCATCTTCCTGCTCGGCGTGGTGCCGGCGGTGGCGTTCCTGATGCGCCGCGGGTACGAGGCGGGCAAGCGCAGCTTCCCGTACACCCTGGCCAAGCGGCTGCCGGCGGCGGCCGCGCTGGAGCGGCTCACCTTCGTGCTGCACGCCTTCTCGTTCCCGATCTTCACCTTCGCGGTGATCGCCGGGGCGATCTGGGCCGAGGCGGCCTGGGGCCGCCCGTGGGGCTGGGACCCGAAGGAGACCTGGGCGTTCATCTCCTGGGTGGTGTACGCGGGCTACCTGCACGCCCGGGCCACCCCGAGCGTCAAGCGGAACGTGGCGACCTGGATCGCCGTGCTCGGCTTCTTCACCATGCTGATGAACCTGTTCGGGGTGAACATCTTCTTCACCGGCCTGCACTCGTACGGCGGCCTCTGAACCGAGGCGCTACGCGGGCGGGTGGCGGCCACGTGATCGGCCGCCCCGCCTGCTGAGCAGCTCGTCGATCCGTAGGGGGTCGGTCCGCGCGGGGCTGGGTCGGTCCGCGCGGGGCTGGGTCGGTCCGCGCGGGGCTTGATCGACTCGACTTCATGGAAGTCGTGGCATCACGGTGGGCGGGACACCCCGACTTCAAGGAACCCGAGTCGATCATCGACCGCCGAGGCCGACTCGCCATGCACACCGCCACCCTGACCCGGCACCGCGCCGCCCCCGAGTTGATCGCCGCGCTGCGCGCCGGCACCGCCCTGCCCGGCGACCGGCTCGAGGCCCTGCGGCGCTTCACGCTCGCCGTGCTCGACCGGCGGGGCGCCGTCCCGGAGGAGGAGCTGACCGCCTTCCTGGCCGCCGGCTACCTGCCTCGCAACGCCCTGGACGTGGTGCTCGGCGTCGGGACGTACACCATCTCGACCTTCGCCAACCGGCTCGTCGACGCGCCGCTCGACCCGCCGCTGGCCGCGTACGCCTGGACGCCGGCCGATCCCGTACCAACGGCCTCGGCCTAGGCCTCGACGGAGTTGAGGGCCGCTGAGCGGGCCGGTCAGCCGGCTTCGGTCGCCACCCGGTCGAGCCACTCGCCCATCAGGGCGTCGAAGAGCGCGGGCTGCTCGATCTGGAGGTTGTGACCCGCGACGTCGAGCGCCGCGAACGTCGCCCGTGGGTAGTGCGGCAGCAGCGCGAACTGGTCGAGGTAGCCCGTGGCGTGGTCCTGCCGCCCGGTGAGGATCAGGCTCGGGCGGGTGAACGGCGCGCCGCCCTCCGGGTCCTCGGTGAGCGTCCACCGCTGCCGGATGCGGGCCATCGCCGTGGTGTCCGCGACGTCGAGACCGGCCAGGACCTCCTTACGGAACCGGCGCAGCGTCTCCGGGGTCTGCACGACCGCCAGGTCCGCGAACTCGGCCGCCGTCCGGGCGTCGGTCGCCGCGAGCAGGTCGGGGTCGGGCCGCAGCACCGTGGGCTGCGGCACCCGGCGCTCCTCCTTCTCCACGGCCGTGCCGACGGGGCAGATCAGCGCCAGCCCCAGCACCTGCCTCGGCCGAGACCGGGTCAGGGCGCGGGCGAGGTAACCGCCGTAGGACTCACCGACGAGCAGGAAGGGTGTGTCGCCGAGGAGGTCGTCCACAAGGTCCTGGAGGGTGGCGAGCACGTCGTCCGAGCCGGCGATCTCCGGCGGAGCCGGTGACTTGCCCATGCCGGGCAGGTCCGGATACAGGCGGCGATAGCCGGGGCGGGCGGCGAAGACCGGTTCGAGGCAGCCGAGCATCAGCCGGTGGTCGGGCGTCCAGCCGTGCAGCGCCAGCACCGGGACACCCGGGCCTCGCTCGACGACGTTCAGCGAGACGGACGTGCGACGCGGCATCGTGACTCTCCTTCGCTCGGCTACGGGGCAACGTATGGTGCCGGGGCGCACCGACATGATCACCCCCTTCGGCGCTGTGATGTGGGGGAGCCCACACCGGGGCGGCGACATCACCGACCCGGTGGCGGCGGTCGGAGCGCCGGTGCGGGAGACTGGCGGGCATGGCGGCTCGTGGCTTCCCGTACACCGACCTCAAGGACTTCCTCGCGGCGCTGGAGCGCGCGGGCGAACTACGGCGGGTGAGCGTCCCGGTCGACCCGACCCTGGAGATCAGCGAGGTCGTCACCCGGACGGTACGTGAGGGCGGGCCGGCGCTGCTCTTCGAACGCCCGACGCGCGGTGAGATGCCGGTGGCGATCAACCTCTTCGGCACCGAGAAGCGGATGGCGATGGCGCTGGGCGTCGAGTCGCTCGACGAGGTCGGCGCCCGCATCGGCGAGCTGATCAGGCCGGAGCTGCCGGTCGGCTGGTCGGGCATCCGCGAAGGGCTCGGCAAGGTCATGCAGCTCAAGTCGCTGCCGCCGCGCAAGGTGAAGACCGCGCCGTGCCAGCAGGTGGTCTACCGCGGCGACGACGTCGACCTGAACCGGCTCCCCGGCCTCCAGGTCTGGCCCGGCGACGGCGGGATATTCCACAACTTCGGGTTGACCCACACGAAGCACCCGGAGACCGGCAAGCGCAACCTGGGCCTCTACCGGCTCCAGCAGCACTCGCGCAACACGCTCGGCATGCACTGGCAGATCCACAAGGACTCCACCGCGCACCACGCGGTCGCGGAGCGGCTCGGCCAGCGCCTGCCCGTCGCGGTCGCGATCGGCTGTGACCCGGTGGTGTCGTACGCGGCCTCGGCGCCGCTCCCCAGTGACATCGACGAGTACCTGTTCGCCGGCTTCCTGAGCGGCGAGCGGGTCGAGATGGTCGACTGCCTCACCGTCCCGCTCCAGGTGCCGGCGAACGCGCAGGTGGTGCTGGAGGGCTACCTGGAGCCCGGCGAGCGGCTGCCGGAGGGCCCGTTCGGCGACCACACCGGTTTCTACACCCCGGTCGAGCCGTTCCCCGTGCTGCACATCGAGGCGATGACCATGCAGCGCGACCCGGTCTACCACTCGATCGTCACGTCGAAGCCGCCCCAGGAGGACCACGGCCTGGGCAAGGCCACCGAGCGGATCTTCCAGCCGCTGCTCAAGCTGCTGATCCCGGACATCGTCGACTACGACCTGCCGGCCGCCGGCGTCTTCCACAACTGTGCGATCGTGTCGATCCGCAAGCGCTACCCGAAGCACGCGCAGAAGGTGATGAACGCGATCTGGGGAGCGCACCTGATGTCGCTGACCAAGCTGATCGTGATCGTCGACGAGGACTGCGACGTGCACGACTACAACGAGGTGGCGTTCCGCGCCTTCGGCAATGTCGACTACGCTCGCGACCTGCTGCTCACCGAGGGCCCGGTGGACCACCTCGACCACTCGTCGTACCAGCAGTTCTGGGGCGGCAAGGCGGGCGTCGACGCGACGCGGAAACTGCCCGAGGAGGGCTACAGCCGGGGCTGGCCGGAGGAGATGCGGATGTCGCCCGAGGTGGTCTCCCTGGTCGACAAGCGCTGGAAGGAGTACGGGATCTGATGGCGGTTCTCGACGCGCCGGTGGAACGCCCGGGTCGGGTCAAGTCGTTCCTGCGCCTGGTCACCATCGAACACTCGGTCTTCGCGCTGCCCTTCGGGTACCTCTCCGCGCTCACCGCCATGCAGGTGAACGGCGGGCGGGTGCGCTGGCTCGACCTGCTGCTGATCACCGTCGCGATGGTCGGGGCGCGGACGTTCGCGATGGCCGCCAACCGGATCCTCGACCGGCGCATCGACGGGCGGAACCCGCGTACGGCCCGGCGGGAGCTGGTCACCGGTGCGGTGAGCGTACGGACGGCCTGGACCGGCGCCGCCGTCGCGCTCGTGGTCTTCCTGGCCGCCGCAGCGCTGCTCAACCCGCTCTGCCTGGCGCTCGCCCCGCTCGCGGTGGTGCCGCTGGTCGTCTACCCGTACGGCAAGCGGTTCACCAACTGGCCGCACGCCATCCTGGGGATCGCCCAGGCGGTCGGGCCGGTCGGTGCGTGGCTCGCCGTCACCGGCACCTTCGCCGGCTCCGGGCCGGCCTGGCTGCTCGGCGCGGCAGTCGGCCTCTGGATCGGCGGCTTCGACCTGATCTACGCCTGCCAGGACATCGAGATCGACCGGCAGATCGGGGTGCACAGCGTCCCCGCCCGGTACGGCGCACGCTTCGCGCTGCACGCCTCGACCGTCGCGCACGTGGTGACGTTCGCGCTCTTCCTGTGGTTCGGTGCGCTCGTCGGCTTCGGTTGGCTCTGGTGGATCGGCCTGGCGCTGACCGCGGTCGCCTTCGCGTACCAGCACGTGGTGGTCAGCCCGACCGACCTCAGCAAGGTCAACCGGGCGTTCTTCACGGCGAACGGGTTCGTCGGTATCGCGCTCTTCGTCTTCGCCCTGCTCGACCTGGTGGTCCGGCTCGGCCTGCGGCCGTGACCGGGGTGCGGCGCGACGGCGTACGCGAGCCCTGGGTTGTCGGTGTCTCCGGCGCGTCCGGGACGCCCTACGCGGCCGCCGTCATCTCCGGGCTGCTCGACGCGGGTGAGCCGGTCGACCTGATCGTGTCCCGGGCCGCCCGGCTCACGCTGCTCGACGAGACCGGGCGACCGTTCCGCGACGCGCACTGGGTCGACGACCTCGCCGGCTGGCTCGGCCGGGACCTCGGCGACGCCGACGTGCGGCACTGGCCCGCGGGGGACCTGGCGGCCGGGCCGAGCAGTGGCTCGTACCGGGTGCGCGGGATGGCGGTGGTGCCGGCGAGCACCGCGGCGTGCGCGGGCATCGCGATCGGCCTGTCGAAGGATCTGCTGCAACGGTCGGCGGAGGTGAACCTCAAGGAACGCCGTCCGGTGGTGGTGGTGCCCCGGGAGACCCCGGTGACCCGTAGCCACCTCGAGCACCTGATCTCGTTGCACGACGCCGGTGCGGTGGTGCTGCCCGCCAGCCCTGGCTTCTACGGGGCCGGGGCGTCCGCCTCGGCGCAGCAGCTCGTCGACTTCATCGCGGGAAAGGTGCTGGACGCCCTGGGCGTGCCGCACACGCTGTTCCGCCGCTGGTCGGGTGAGCTCGGCGCGGCCCGGGACTGACGTCGCCGGCCACCGGGCCGCGGGTGGTACGCGAACCGGGCACCGTCGGGCCCCGGCTCACGTTGTGACCTCGCACCAAACTCAGTACATGCCGGCGTTCGCCGGACCGGGACCGGTCGCGGCAGCCGGGCCGGTGTTGCGTGGCTTGCCCGCCTCGTCGGTCTCCTCCAGCATGCCCTCCCCTTCAAGCAGGGCCCGCACCTCGGATTCCCGAAACCGGCGATGCCCGCCTGGAGTCCGGATGCTGCCGATCCGGCCCGCCGCCGCCCATCTCGTCACAGTTTTCGGGTCTACCCGAAACAGCGCGGCGACCTCACCCGGTGTCAGCAGGCGATCTCCAGTGTCCACAGCCCCCTCCTCGCGTCGACGAAGCCCCCGGCTGAACACACTGCCCCCGGCTGGTGCGAGCCCAGAGCCGTCATGAGGGACGTATGGCAATTACAGCACCAGCGACCTGGCCTGTCCGCCAAACGCGAAAAACGCACTGAGTGGGAAGTTAGTCAATGGTACCGGCGATGCGCTCCTTTAACCCTGCGTACGTGAACTGTTACCTACTGTCATGTCCAACGGATGCCGAAGTCCTCGCGTTACGCCCGACGAGCTAGGGTCACCTTCCGTGGACGCGATCGACCTCAACCTCGTGGACCTGCTGCGCACCAACGCCCGGCTCTCGTACGCCGAACTCGCGCGCCAGGTCGGCCTCTCCGCGCCGGCCGTACACGAGCGGGTCGGCAAGCTGGAGACCAGCGGTGTGTTGCGGGGCTACCGGGCCGACGTCGAGCCGGAGGCGGTCGGGCTGGGCGTGACCGCGCTCATCGGCATCGTGGAGGACTCCGGCGCCGACACGGACGACGTGCTGGCGGCGTTCCGGAAGATGCCCGAGATCGAGTCCTGCTACTTCATGGCCGGCGTCGAGTCGTTCCTGCTCAAGGCGCGGGTCGGCACCATCGCCGAGCTGGAGCAGCTGATCGTGCGGCTGAACCGGACACCCGGCGTGGCCTCCACCCGGACCGGCATCGCGCTCTCCACGAAGTGGGAGAACCGCCCCCGGCCGGTCAGCCCGCCCGCCGCCTGACCCCGCCCCGCCCGAACCCGTCTCGCCTGACCCCGCCCCGCCCGAACCCGTCTCGCCCGACCCCGCCCAGCGGGAACCGCCGGGGACGCCGGCCCCGCCGGGGAGCGCCGCGCCCGCCTCAGCGCGGGTCGATCCGCTCGGCGAGCCCCGGGTAACGCAGCACGTACCCCTCGCCGTCGAGCTCCACCTCGGCGCTGTAGGTGTCGCTCGCGAACCGGACCCGTCCCGGCCCGAGCGAGGTGTAGACCTGCTCGGCGGCGACCACCATCAGGCTCGGCACCAGCACCCAGGCGACCGTGATCCGGTGCGACCGGTCGGCGGGTGCGCCGGCCAGCCCGAGCCGGTGCACCGGCAGCGCGTTGAAGAGCGGGGAGCCGCCGAGGTCGACGTCGAGCGCGTCGGCCAGCCGGTCCGGGTCGTCGGTGCCGGGCAGCCCGGCCGGGGCGTACCCGGCCGCCGCCAGCGCCCCGTCCAGGTCACCCTGCTCGGCGGTGGTCACGCGCCACCTGTCGGCCGCCCGTTCCAGCCGTACGCTGCGCAGCCAGCCGGTGCCCTCCACCTCGACCTCGACCCGGGTGGTGGCCCACGCCGGATCGGTGCTGACCTGGTAGCGGCCGGTCCACGGGACGGGGTCGACGGCGAGCATCGTGCCCCTGGCCGCCAGCCCCTGACCGTCGTCGAAGAGGGCGTGCTCGGCCCCGGCTGTGTCCGTCCGGGTCCAGAAGAGCGACTTCGGCATGCTCGGCATGAGCCGACGTTACGCGACCGGACCGTCACCGGCAGCGCATGCGCGAACGCCGCCGCGGAGCGGAAACTCCACGGCGGCGTTCGGGTGCGTCGATGCCGGCGGTGAATCCCGTCCGGCTCGACGACGTTCAGTGGGTGCGGGCCGGTGCCCGGTCGCCGTAGCCACGGTCGTCACGACCCCGGCCCTCCGTCCGGAAAGCACCCCGGCGCTCACCCCGGGCGTCACCGGCGCGGTCGGCGTACCGGCGCTCGCCGTACGGGCGGTCGCCCTGTGGCCGGTCGCCGAAGCGCCGTTCGTCGCGCTCGCCCTGCGGCCGGTCGCCGTGACGACGCTCGCCGTATCCGCGGTCGCCCTGCGGCCGGTCGCCGTGACGCCGCTCGCCGTACCCGCGGTCGCCCTGCGGCCGGTCACCGTAGCGCCGTTCGTCGCGA
This sequence comes from Micromonospora musae, assembly GCF_003626635.1. Classification (GTDB taxonomy): domain Bacteria; phylum Actinomycetota; class Actinomycetes; order Mycobacteriales; family Micromonosporaceae; genus Micromonospora; species Micromonospora musae. The sequence goes on from NZ_RAZT01000007.1 coordinate 61,749, forward strand.
GGCCCGTCCGTCGTGCGGTACCCCGCCCGGTCGTCGGAGCGGCGCTCACCGCGCGGGCGGTCGCCGTAGCGCCGCTCACCGCCGCGCTCGCCGAAGCGGCGCTCCGGACGGTCACCGAAGCGGCGCTGGCCACCGGAGCGAGCACCCGGACGGCGCGGCTCCTCCGGCTCCTCGCGCACCGGTACCCCGCTCGGCTCCCGCGCGCCCGTCAGCTCGGCGAGCGTGGCGTCACCGGCCCGGACCCGGGTCTCCGCCGGCTCGACGCCGGCCTTCTCCAGCATCGCGAGGGTGGTCCGGCGCTGCTTCGGCAGCACCAGCGTGGCGACCGCGCCGGACTCACCCGCGCGGGCGGTGCGGCCCGCCCGGTGCAGGTAGTCCTTCGGGTCCTTCGGCGGGTCGACGTGCAGCACCAGGGAGACCCCGTCGACGTGGATGCCGCGGGCGGCCACGTCGGTCGCGACCAGCACGTTCGTCCGACCCTCGCGGAACTCGGCGAGGGTGCGCGTACGCATCCGCTGGGTCTTGCCGCCGTGCAGGCCACCGGCGCGTACGCCCACGGCGGCGAGCTGGCCGACCAGCCGGTCCACCCCGAGCTGGGTACGGGCGAAGACCATGGTCCGGCCCTTGCGGGCGGCGATCGACGCCACCACCGGGAACTTGTCCTGCGGCGGGATGAGCAGCACGTGGTGGTCCATGGTGGAGACCGCGGCGGTCGGCGGGGCGGTGGAGTGGGTGACCGGGTCGGTCATGAACCGCTTGACCAGCGTGTCCACGTCGCCGTCGAGGGTGGCCGAGAAGAGCAGCCGCTGTCCGCCCGCCGGAGTCTTCGCGAGCAGCTCGGTGACCTCGGGCAGGAAGCCCATGTCGGCCATCTGGTCGGCCTCGTCGAGCACGGTGGTCTCGACGTCGTCGAGCCGGCAGACCCCCCGCTCGATCAGGTCGCCGAGCCGGCCCGGGGTGGCGACGATGATCTCCACCCCGCGACGCAGCGCGTCGATCTGCCGGTCGTACGGCACACCGCCGACAGCGGTCTTGAGGAAGACGCCGACCGCCTTGCCCAGGGGCAGCAGGGCGTCGTTGACCTGCATGGCCAGTTCCCGGGTCGGAACCAGGACGAGGGCGCGCGGGTGCAGCGGCCGGGCCCGGTCCCCGGCGGCGACCCGGGCGAGCAGCGGCAGGCCGAAGGCGAGGGTCTTGCCGGAGCCGGTCTGCCCACGGCCGAGCACGTCCCGGCCGGCGAGCGCGTCCGGGACGGTGGCGCGTTGGATCTCGAACGGGGTGGTGATGCCCTGCCGGGCGAGCGCGCGGACCAGCGGCTGAGGCAGACCGAGCGCGGCGAAGTCCGGCACGGCGGTGGCCGGGGCGGTCTGCTCCGCGGTCTCCTCGCGGCTGGGCTGGTCGTCGACGGGTGGGGCGGTGAAAGCGGACGGAAACGTGCTGGGATCAGCAAACGTGGACAAGAAGTGCCTTTCGAGCGGGGCGCATCTTCGCGATGGCCCGCCGCAGCTCTACGCCGCGCGAATCGCCCGCAAGACCGCCCATGGGGTGCGCAGTGCGCGCACCGGGTGAATGAACCCAACAAGTGTACGGCGACCACGGCGAGTCGCCACCCGTGCGGAAACCGCAGTGGGCGGACTCACCGTCCGGCCGCCCCGGCCCGGGCTCATCGATCAGGGGTTCGGCGCACGCCCGTCGCGCACCGGCGGAGAGCCGGGGCGGTCAGCTGTTGAGCACGTTGCCGATGAGACCGTCGACCGCGTCGCCGGCGACCAGTACGACCAGCACGCTGATCAGCACGAGCAGGCCGAGGGCGGTGGCGAGCACCACCACCACGCGGGTGTTGCGGGACCGTTCGGTCGGGGTCTCCGCCCAGCCCTGGGCCAGGATGTGCCCGGTCAACGAGCCCGAGTTCTCGACCGCGTTGTTCGGCAGCGCGACCGTGGTGAAGCCGGCGCCCTCGGTGGCGTTGCCGCCGTAGACCGTGCCGGCCAGGTCCGGCCCGCCGTCGTACCGCCCGGCGTGGGTCGTGCCCGTACCGCCGCTTCCCGGGGCGCGGCCGGTGCGACTGCCCGAGCCGGGCTGCGCCGGAGCCGGTGTGGCGGACGTCGTCGGCCACGAGGTCGACGGGGGCGGGGGGAACGGCGGTGCCGGCGTGGGGCCGGGTGGCGGCGGTGGCGGAGGGACGGGCGGCCCCGGCGGCGGGGCGGGCGGTCCCGGCACAGGTGGCACCGGTCCGGGCGGCACCGGTCCGGGCGGCGGCCCGGGGCGCGGCCCCGGGGGGTAGGGGCCCGGCGTCGGCGGGGCCGGCGTCGGCACCGGCGGGTTGGGTGACGGCGGGGTCGGCCCGGGCAGCGGAGGGGTGGGCGCGGGTGCCGGCTCCGGTTCCGGGATCGGTGGCTTCGGCGGCTGTGCGGGCTGGGGCGGCTGCGCCGGCGCGGGTGGCTCCGGCTCGACCGGTCCGGACCGGTACACCGCCGCTGCGCCGGAGCGGGCCCCGCCGGCGGCCTGCGCCTCCGACGCCGTCACCCGGCCGGTCGCGGGCACGGCGGCACTGGCTCGGGCGGCCGCCGACTCGTCGGTCGTGGCCCGCACGGTCGGTACGGCGGCGCTGGCCCGGGCGGCCGGCGCCGCGTCGGCGGTGGCCCGGGTCGGCTCCGGGACGGTGGCGTCGGCCCGGGCGGTCTCGCCCGAGCTGTCCCGCTGGCTTGGCAGCTCCCCGGCCGGGCCGGAGGGGGTCGCCGTCGGCGTGGCGGAGCTCGTCGCCCGGTAGGTCGTGCCGGGGCCCGGGTTCGCCACCGGCGTTCCGCCCGAGGTCGGCGCGGCAGCACCGGCGACGCTGGCCCGCGCCCGAACCGGGCTCGCCACAGGAGCGGAGTCGCGCTGCTCACCCGGCGGGCTGCCGGCCCGGTCGACGGGCGCTGTCTCGGGCTCCGCCACCTCCGCCGGATCGTTCTGCTCGGCCATCTCCGCCCCTCCGCCCCCACGCCTGCGCACCCGCACCCGGCCGGGACCGGGTTTCTGGGTGTCACGGTGCCACATCACACCCGGGTGGGACACCCGGAGTCCGGGCTTGCGGTTCAGAGACTGTCGAGAAACCCTGCTCGCCCCGGGGTTTCCCGACAGTCTCTCAGCCGATGCTGCTCGGGCTCTTCGAACCGCTCGCGGACGGGCTGCCGCTCGTCTCCGAGCTGCGGCTGGGTGAGGGGGAGTTCGAGGCCGAGGAGCTCGGCGTCGGACTGGTGGACGGTGTGGTATCCGGCGTCTCGCTCGGGCTCGGGTCCGTGGAGGGCGTCGGGCTCGTCGTGGGCGAACCGGTGGGCGTCGGCGTCGTGGACCCGGTCGGCGTCGGCGAGCCGGTCGGCTTGGGTGAGCCGGTGGGCTTTGGCGAACCGGTGGGCTTCGGCGTGGTCGACGGGGTGGGCGTCGGCGTCGTCGGCGGCCGGGGGGTCGTCGGGGGAGTCGGCACAGCGCCGATCACCCGGGTCGCCGCGTAGAGCCGGGACCAGGAGACCGTGGAGATCTTGACGACGTCGCCGGTGGTCGGCGCCTGCACCATCTTGCCGTTGCCGATGTACATCGCGACGTGGTGGATCGTCGTCCAGCTGCTGCCGGAGGCGAAGAAGAGCAGGTCGCCCGGGAGCAGCGCGTTGCGCGACACAGTGCGGCCGCGGGTCGCGTAGTACTGGTCGCGGGAGACGCGGGGCAGGTCGAAGTAGTCGGCGCCCTTCGACCGGTACGCCGCCCACATCAGACCCGAGCAGTCGAACCGGTCCGGTCCCTCCGCGGCCCAGACGTACGGGTCGCCGAGCTGGGCGAGCGCGTAGCGCACGGCGGCCAGGGCGCGCGGGTGGGCGGTCAGCCCGTTGGCGCTCTGGCCGTCCAGGTACTGGGCGCCGAGCTGCTGCTCGCTCGCCTCCTGCTGGCGTTCGAGCTGGAGGAGCTGCGCCTCGTTGTTCTTGCGCAGCGTGAGGAGCTTCGTCTCGGCGGTGCGCAGGGCCGTCTCGCCGGTGCTGAACTCCGTGGCCACGCCGCGCAGCTGCGCCTCGGCCGTCGTGTAGGCCTGGTAGGCCGCCTGCTCGGCGGCCTGCGCCCGGGCCAGCTCACCGGTCGCCGCGGTGGTCGAGCCCTCGACCTTCTCGCCGCGGGTGATCCGCTGGAGCCGGCTCAGCCCGTCGAGCTCCTCGGCGAACTCGGCGGACGGCAGCGCCGCGGCGGCCTTGAACGCGTCGGCGGCCGCCTGGTCGGCGGTCACCTGCGCCTGGGCCAGTGCGTCGCGGGCGAGCTTCAGCTCCCGGTCGGCGGTGGTGAGCTGCGTCTGCGCTTCGGTGCGTTTCTGTCGTACTTGGAGCAGGTTCTCGCCGAGCGTGCCGACCTGGGTCTCGGCGGCGTAGATCTGACTGGCCAACGGGCCGTTGCCGAGGTTGCCGCCCGGTACGCCGGTCGTCGGGGGAGTCGTGCCGGACGTGCCCGGAGGCAGTTGAAGGGTGCCGGTGACGGTGGGGCGGGCCCCGGAGTCCGGCACGGCGGCGGGCGGTGCGGGGTCGGCGTAGACCGGGGTGGCCAGCACCGCGGCGGCTATCGCGCCCAGTAGCGCGGCCCAGAGCCGTGGCCGCAGTACCGGCGAGACCACCGGGCTCCGTCGCCGTCGCCGTCGCCCATGCCCGCTGTCGACCATGCCGCTCCCCATCTGCCGTGCAGTCACCGCGCCGGGGTAGGCGCGGCCGTGGGGACGCTACCAGTGGACCCTGGGCGGCCGTGGCCGCGCGTTGTCCACGCCCCGGAGCCTCCTCCCGCGGCCACGATGGACCGATCGGGGTGAGCAAGGGTGCGGTGTGTCCCTCCCCACCCTGTCTTACCTCAGTCGGCGCAGCCTTGTCGATGTGTGGTCGGGTTACGGATGGCTGAGAATGCGGTTAACCGGTCGTCCTGCTCGTGACCGTGCCGGCGGAGTCGTCGGCCGCCCGACGTACGCTCGATCGGGATCGCGGGTGTGGAAGGGACGTGCCATGGACGCCGGACTCAAGCGTGAGCTCGAGGCGAAGGTCTACGCCGGGGAGCGGCTGACCCGGGAGGACGGGATCGCGCTCTACGAGAGCGACGACCTCGTCTGGCTCGGGCGGCTGGCGCACCACCGGCGTACGGAGCTCAACGGCGAGCGGGTGATGTTCAACGTCAACCGGCACCTGAACCTGACCAACGTCTGCTCCGCGTCGTGCGCGTACTGCTCGTTCCAGCGCAAGCCGGGCGAGAAGGACGCCTACACGATGCGTATCGACGAGGCGGTCCGCAAGGCGAAGGAGATGGAGGACGAGCAGCTCACCGAGCTGCACATCGTCAACGGCCTGCACCCGACGCTGCCGTGGCGCTACTACCCGAAGGTGCTGCGCGAGCTGAAGGCGGCGCTGCCGAACGTCAAGCTCAAGTGCTTCACCGCGACCGAGGTGCAGTGGTTCGAGAAGATCAGCGGGTTGAGCGCCGACGCGATCCTCGACGAGCTGATGGACGCCGGCCTGGAGTCGCTGACCGGTGGTGGTGCGGAGATCTTCGACTGGGAGGTCCGGCAGCACATCGTCGACCACGAGTGTCACTGGGAGGACTGGTCCCGGATCCACGCGCTGGCCCACCGCAAGGGCATGAAGACGCCGGCCACGATGCTCTACGGCCACATCGAGGAGCCGCGGCACCGGGTCGACCACGTACTGCGGCTGCGGGAGCTCCAGGACGAGACCGGGGGCTTCGCGGTCTTCATTCCGCTGCGCTACCAGCACGACTTCGTCGACTCGGCGGACGGCAAGATCCGTAACCGCATCCAGGCGCGTACGACGATGGCCTCGCCGGCCGAGTCGCTGAAGACGTTCGCGGTCTCCCGGCTGCTCTTCGACAACGTGCCGCATGTCAAGTGCTTCTGGGTGATGCACGGCCTCTCGGTAGCCCAGCTCTCCCTGAACTTCGGCGTGGACGACCTGGACGGGTCGGTCGTCGAATACAAGATCACGCACGACGCGGACTCGTACGGCACCCCGAACACCATGCACCGGGAGGATCTGCTCAACCTGATCTGGGAGGCGGGTTTCCGCCCCGTCGAACGGGACACCCGGTACAACGTGGTACGCGAGTACGACCCCGCGCCGACGCTGGCGGAGCGCCGTGCCGAGCCGCAGCAGGTGTGGGCCTGAGCGGCCACGTACTCTCGTAGGGCGATGACGGAGCAGCAGAGCAGTTTTCCTCGGCGGGACGCCGACGGGCGGATACGTTTCCTCGGCGATCTGCTCGGGATCAGCCTGGCCGGCTGGGTGATCGGGGTGCTCACCCTGGTGCTCTTCGACTGGGCGTTCGCCACGTTCGGGGCGGGTGGCTTCGGGCGGGCCAACGGGTGGCTGTCGATCATCCTTCCGGTCTGGCTCTTCTGGGAGGACTTCCGCGCCTGGGAGTTCGGCGCGGCCCGGGTGGTGGCGGGAGTCTTCGCCGCCGCCGTCGGGGTGGTCGTCGGGCTGCTGGTGGCCGGTCTGGCCGCGGGCCTGCCGGGGCTGCTCTCCGGCGCGCTGGCGGCGGCCGCCTTCACCGTGGTGTACGCCGTGGTGTGGTTCACCGGCGTCCGCTGGCTGGCCCGTCGGACGGGCTGAACCGCCCCCCGCGGGCTGAGGCGTTCGCCGGACCGACCGGCGGAGCGAGAACGGAGTGGTGCAGGTGAGCGCGGCGGTCAAGTACACGCTGGGGCGGCTCGGGTTGTTCGTCGTCGTGCTGGCGGCCCTCTGGCTGGTCGACATCAACGTCTTCCTGAAGCTGATGCTGGCGTTGGTCTTCTCCGCGGCGCTCTCGTTCTTCCTGCTCAAGGGCTGGCGGGACGAGATGGCCGAGGAGATGGCCGGCGCGTCGCAGCGTCGCCGGGCGGAGAAGGAGCGCCTGCGCTCCGCGCTGGCGGGCGAGGACGAGCCGAACGAGGGCGAGCGGCAGGAGGGCCAGCCTCGGTAGCGGGGCTGCTCGTGTCGGGCGGGGCCGGCGGAAAAACGGGTCATCGCGACCGGGACCGCCCCGCTAGGGTCTGCCGCCGTGGGAATTTCCAGCAAGATCAGTGACTGGCGGGCCAAGTTCTTCCTCTGGGTCGGCCTCCCGATCATCGCCGTCATCGGGTTCGTGGCGGGCACCGGTGACCTCGTGCCGGCGTGGCAGGCGCACGGCGGTGGGGGCACCTCCGGCAGTTTCACCGCGGAGCGCCAGGAGTGCTCCCGGCGTAGCTGCACCTGGTACGGCGACTTCACGACCGACGCGGGCGCGACGCGCACCGACGTGATCCTCTATGACGCGCCGGACGGGCTCTCGGCAGGTGAGACCGCTCCGGCCCGGGACACGGGCGCGGGTGACGGCGTCTTCTCCACCAGCGGCGGCTCCACCTGGCTGCTCGTCACCGGGCTCACCCTCGCCGGGCTGGTGGCCGCGGTGGCCTGGGTGATCGTCATCCTGCGGGAGGTCCGTCGGCGCCGCGAGCGGAGGGCGACGGACGAGGCCTTCCTCGCCGCCACCGGGCTGAACTGAACGTAACGGTGAGCCCGGCACGGTCGACTGCGACCGCGCCGGGCTCGCTCGTTCTCACCAGTTGGTCGAGCCGGGCACCCGTGGCCAGGGCTTGTTGACCGGCTTGATCAGGTACGCGACGCCGCCGGAGCCGCCGGAGACGCCGCCGCTCGCGTTGATCCGCTTGGTGCGCAGCCAGATCTGCTCGAACTGCTCCCGCTGGTAGACGTTGCGCACCACGTCGTTGCTGGACGAGGCGGGGTCGTTGACGATCACGTCCCCGTCCGCGGTGAAGCCGACCACCACGAAGAGGTGACCGGAGGTGCCGTAGTTCGCCCCGTCCAGCTCGCTGGCGAGGAAGGACTGGCTGGTCACGACCGGGATGCCGGCGGCGATGAAGCGCTCCACCTCGTCCAGGGAGTGCAGTCGGGTGACCCGACCCTCCAGGCCCGGGAAGCTGGCGGCGTACGCGGTGTTGAACGGCCAGTTGCCCGCGCCGTCGTACGCGTAGTCGTAGGTCATCCGGGCCGCGTGGTTGACCGTCGGATCCGGGTAGGTCGGGTCGACCCAGGCGGTGTCCGCCGCGGAGGGCTGCCGTCCCCAGTACTCGACTACCATCTCGGTCGAGGTGGGGGAGCACCAGGCCTCGCCGCCGCCGTCGTACTCGGGGTAGTGCCCGGAGTGCACGTTCTGCGAGTAGCGGGGCACCGGCAGCTCGACGCCCCAGGCGATGTGCCCGGCGCTCGGCGTGACGGTGAACCGGTCCGGCACGTTCGAGCTCATCGCGCCGAGCATGTGCACCACCGGAGCGGCGGCCTGCCCGGGCGCCCGGTAGAGGGTCAGCCGCAGCTGGTACGAGCGCAGCAGCACCCCGGCGGAGGCGTCGTCGATGCTGAACGTGTCGGTCCAGATCGTCGACCACGGGTCGCCCTGGCTGTTGACCGTGGTCCGCTTGACGTCCGCGTCCCCGGAGGCCCACCGGCCCATCACGTACCACGGCGTCCTGTCGCCGGTGTTGTACCTGCCCTGGAGCTCGACCTGGACCCAGGTGCCGGCCGGGGTCTTCGCGTTCCAGGAGGCGACCAGCTCGGTCGCGTCGAAGCCGACCGCGGTGACCGGGGAGGTCCAGGTGCCGTACTCCCAGCTGCGGGTGACCCCGGTGTGCGGATCGGTGTATTCGGTGGTGCCGGCGGGTCGGGCCAGGGTCAGGCCGGGGCGGGGACCGGGAACCGCCCGGGTGCCGGAGTGGCTGCCCCGCCGCCAGTCGGGGTAGCGGGACCAGTCGTGGAAGGTGACCTGTTCGTCGTGGTTGACCGGCCGGGTGGCCTGGTGGGCCGCCGCGGCGGGGGTGGCCGCGTACGCCGGTACGGCGGTGCCGAGGAGGGTGAGCGCGGTGACGCCGGCGAGGGCGGCCACGCTCAGACGTGATCTGGCCATGGGTGCTCCGCGGGGGTGTGGTCGGGCATCGTCGCCGGTCAGTGTCCCGCTTGCAGGGAAGTTTCGCCATATCTGGATGGATGGAAAATCATTGCCGGGATGATGATCCGCTTGGCATGGAAGAGGCAGTGATCAATATTGATATGACCATGTGACGGGTGGTGGAGTGTGCTCCACCGAGCGGGATCTCCCGCCCTCCGAGGAGGTTGTCCATGGCCTTCCGTACCTCCATCCCCCTCCGTCGCGCCCTGGCGCTCGCCGTCGCCGCCGGCCTGGCGTTCGTCACCGTCACCACCGGCCCGGCCGCCGCCCGACCGGGCACCGGACCCGGCGGATCGGCCGCCGCCGAGTACCGGGTGCTCGGCCCCCGTACGCTCGCCGACCGCAACGCGGTGGCCCGCACCGGCGCGGCGATCGACTACAGCGAGCACGGCGTGCTGCACGTCTCGGCGACGCCGGCCGAGGCCGCGGCGATCGGCCGCCTCGGCTTCCGGCTGGAAGCGGTCCCCGCGCCACCGTCCACCCCGCACACCCACGGCGACGTCGGCACCCTCGCCTTCCCACCCGCCGACTCGAACTACCACGACTACGCCGAGCTGACCGCGGTGGTGAACCAGGTCGTGTCCAGCCACCCGACGATCGCCCGCAAGCTCAGCATCGGCAGCTCCTACGAGGGCCGCGACCTGATGGCCGTGAAGATCTCCGACAACGTCGCCACCGACGAGAACGAGCCGGAGCTCCTCTTCAACGCCCAGCAGCACGCCCGCGAGCACCTGACCGTGGAGATGGCGATCTACCTGCTGAACCTCTTCACCGACGGGTACGGCAGCGACTCCCGGATCACCAACCTCGTCAACGGGCGGGAGATCTGGATCGTGCCGACGGTCAACCCGGACGGCAGCGAGTACGACATCGCCACCGGGTCCTACCGGTCCTGGCGGAAGAACCGGCAGCCGAACAGCGGCTCGTCGGCGATCGGCACCGACCTGAACCGGAACTGGTCCTACCAGTGGGGCTGCTGCGGCGGCTCGTCGGGCTCGACCTCGTCGGAGACCTACCGGGGCCCGTCGGCGTTCTCCGCGCCGGAGACACAGGCGCTGCGGAACTTCGTCAACAGCCGGGTGGTCGGCGGTGTGCAGCAGATCAAGGCCAACATCGACTTCCACACCTACTCGCAGCTCGTGCTCTGGCCGTTCGGCTACACGACCGCCAACACGCCCAGCGGGATGACGGCCGACCAGTACAACACCTTCGCCACCATCGGCCAGCAGATGGCCGCCACCAACGGCTACACGCCGGAGCAGTCCAGCGACCTCTACATCGCCGACGGCACCAGCATCGACTGGATGTGGGCGGCGCACGGCATCTGGGCCTACACCTTCGAGATGTACCCGGGGTCGGCCGGTGGCGGCGGCTTCTACCCGCCCGACGAGGTGATCCCGGCGCAGACCTCCCGCAACCGGGAGGCGGTGCTGATGCTCAGCGAGTACGCCGACTGCCCGTACCGGGCGATCGGCAAGCAGACCCAGTACTGCGGTGGCGGTGGCGGCACCACTGTCTGGTCGGACACCTTCGAGACCGCCACCGGCTGGACGGTGAACCCGAACGGCACGGACACCGCGACCCTCGGGGCCTGGGAGCGGGGCGCCGCCCAGGCGACCACGTCCAGCGGCGCCAAGCAGCTCACCCCGTACGCGGGCGGCAACGACCTGGTCACCGGCCGGCTGGCCGGCGCCGGGGCCGGTGACTACGACCTCGACGGCGGGGTGACCAGCGCCCAGTCGCCGGCGGTGACGCTGCCCGCCGGCGGCACACTCACCCTCTCGCTCGCCTGGTACCTGGCGCACGGCTCGAACTCCTCGTCGGCCGACTACCTCCGGGTCAGCGTGGTGCACGGCGGCGGCACCACCACCCTGCTGAACCAGGCCGGGGCGGCGACCAACCGCAACGGCTCCTGGGCGGTGGCGAACCTGAACCTCACCCCGTACGCGGGCCAGAGCGTACGGATCCTGGTCCAGGCGGCGGACGCCTCGGGCGCGAGCCTGGTCGAGGCGGCTGTGGACAACGTCACCATCACCGCCTCCTGAATCGGTGGGGCCCCGTCCCGCCCCCGACGGGGCCCCACCCTGCCCGCCACGGATCGGGGCATATCGGTAACCACCGCCCGATCGACCCGGACCCCGACCGGTCGGGTGATCGGCCACGCTGGATGGGTTCGTTCATCGATCGGGCCCGCTCGACCCGTGCGCTACCGTCTTACCGACCGTTCCACAGCGAAGCCGGTGAGAACCCGGTGCTGTCCCGCAACTGTGATACCCCGCCACGGCGGGGACGAGCCAGGTCGCCTGCGGACCGGTCGCGACCCGCGCTCTCGAGGAAGGGCGCTCGCGGACGGGCGCTCGGCCCCTGTCGGCGAAGCACCACGCTCCTCGACCGACAGGAGGACCGATGTCCAGACGTACCCCTCGGCTGCTCGCCGCGACCCTCGCCGTCGCCGCGCTCGCCCTCGGCGCCTGCGCCGAGAAGGCCGACGACGCCCCCGGCGCCGGCAGCAGCAGCCAGTCGGCTGCCGCCTTCCCGGCCACGGTCGGCAACATCACTCTCGACGAGCGTCCCGAGAAGATCGTCTCGCTCTCGCCGAGCGTGACCGAGATGCTCTTCGCCATCGGCGCCGGTCCGCAGGTGACCGCGGTCGACGACAACTCGGACTACCCGGCCGGGGTGCCGAAGAGCGACCTCTCCGGCTTCCAGCCGAACGCGGAGGCGATCGCCGGCCGCAACCCCGACCTGGTGGTGATCTCCGACGACCGCAACAAGATCGTCGACCAGCTCGGCAAGCTCAAGATCCCGGTGCTGGTGACCCCGTCGGCGACCACTCTGGACGACACCTACCAGCAGATCACCGACCTGGGCACGCTCACCGGGCACCCCACCGAGGCGGCCGACCTGACCCGGCGGATGCGGGACGACATCGCCAAGCTGGTGAAGGACCTGCCGCAGCGGTCGGAGAAGCTCACCTTCTACCACGAGCTGGGCACCGAGCTCTACAGCGCGACCAGCAAGACCTTTATCGGTTCGCTCTACGCGATGGCCGGTCTGGAGAACATCGCCGACCCCGCCGACGCCGACAACAAGAACGGCGGGTACCCGCAGCTCTCCCAGGAGATCATCGTCAAGGCGGACCCGGACTTCATCTTCCTCGCCGACACGAAGTGCTGCCAGCAGAGCGCCGACACGGTCAAGGCGCGCGCCGGCTGGTCCGGGCTCACCGCCGTGAAGAACAACCAGGTGGTCGCCCTGGACGACAGCGTCGCCTCCCGCTGGGGGCCGCGGGTCGTCGACCTGCTGCGGGCGATCGTCGACGCGGTCGCCAAGGTGCCCGCGTGACCGAGGGTCGACCGTGACCAGGGTCGCACCCGTGGCCCGCGATTCGTCGCCCATCCGGCCGGCCGAGACGCCAAACCCGTCCCGGCCGGCCGGCCTGCGACCGCGCTGGCTCGTCGCCGGGCTCGTCGCGGTCCTCGTCGCGCTGGTCGCCGGAGTGTCGCTCGGCCCGGTCACCATCCCACCGGGCAGCGTCGCCGCCGAACTGCTCAACCTGCTGCCCGGGGTGCACCTGGAGAGCGGGCTCAACGAGCGGGAGATCGCCATCGTCACCGAGCTGCGGCTGCCCCGGGTGGTGCTCGGCCTGCTCGTCGGCGGGATGCTCGCCCTCGCCGGTGGCTGCTACCAGGGCGTGTTCCGCAACCCGCTGGCCGACCCGTACCTGCTCGGCGTGGCCGCCGGGGCCGGCCTGGCGGTGACCGCGGTGATCGCCCTCGGCGGCGCCGGCTCGGAGGGCGCGCTCACCGGCCTGCCGCTGACCATCCCGCTCGCCGCGTTCGTCGGCTCGCTGGGAGCGGTGGCGCTGACCTACCTGCTCGGTGCGGCGGGCGGCCGCAGCCGCTCCCCGGCGATGCTGATCCTGGCCGGGGTGGCGGTCTCCGCGTTCCTCTCCGCCGGGCAGACCTACCTGCTCCAGCGCAACGCCGACAGCATCCAGGCGGTCTACTCCTGGCTGCTCGGTCGGCTCGCCACCGCCGGCTGGCACGACGTCCTGCTGGTCCTGCCGTACGCCGTGCTCACCGCCGTCGTGGTGCTGCTGCACGGCCGCGAGCTGGACGTCCTGTCGGTCGGTGACGACGAGGCGAGCAGCCTCGGCCTGCACCCGCAGCGCTCCCGCTACCTGCTGATCGCCGCAGCCTCGCTCGGCACCGCGGCGGCGGTCTCCGCGACCGGCCTGATCGGCTTCGTCGGCATCATCGTGCCGCACACCATCCGACTGCTCGCCGGGTCGAGCTACCGGGTGATCCTGCCGCTCTCGCTGCTCTTCGGCGCCGCGTTCCTGGCGCTCACCGACGTGGCAGCGCGCACCGTCGCCGCTCCCGCCGAGATCCCGATCGGCGTGGTCACCGCCCTGCTCGGTGGCCCGTTCTTCGTCCTGATCCTGCGCACCGCCCGACGGGTGCTGACGTGAGCGCCGCACCCGCGGTCGAGGTGCGTGACCTGCACGTCACCATGGACCGCACGCCGATCCTCGCCGGCATCGACCTGACCGTCGCCGTCGGCGAGTGGGTCACGGTGATCGGCCCGAACGGCGCCGGCAAGTCGACCCTGTTGCGCGCCGTCGGCGGCCTGCTGGCCGCGCCGGGCGCCGTGAGCCTCTTCGGTACGCCCATCGAGTCGCTGCCCCGGCGGAACCGGGCCCGGGTGGTGGCCACGGTGGCGCAGTCCCCGGTGGTGCCGCCGGGCATGCCGGTGCTCGACTACGTGCTGCTCGGCCGCACCCCGTACATCCCCCCGCTGGGACGGGAGTCGGCCGCCGACCTGGCCGCCGTGCACGAGGTGCTCGCCCGGCTGGACCTGACCGGCTTCGTCCGGCGCGAACTGGCGACCCTCTCCGGCGGGGAGCGGCAGCGGGTCTTCCTGGCCCGGGCGCTCGCCCAGGGCGCCACGCTGCTGCTGCTCGACGAGCCGACCAGCGCACTCGACATCGGCCACCAGCAGGAGGTGCTCGACCTCGTCGACCAACTGCGCCGCGAGCACGAGCTGACCGTGGTCGCCACCATGCACGACCTCTCGATCGCCGGTGAGTACGCCGACCGGATGGTGCTGCTCGCCGAGGGGCGGGTGGCCGCGGCCGGAACGCCCCGTGAGGTGCTCACCGAGAGCCTGCTCGCCGAGCACTACAAGGCCAGCGTCCGGGTCCTCGACGGCGAGCACGGTCCACTGATCGTTCCCGTCCGCCGCCGCTGACCCCCTTCCCTCGACGGGCCTCTTTCACTGAACGAGTGGTCATTCCACCCGGAATGGCCACTCGTTCAGTGAAAGTGTCGACGCTCCCGGTGCGGCGGGAGGGCGGGCGGGTTGGGCGGGTGTGGGGTGGGGTGGGCGGGTCAGGGGGTACCGATGTCGATGATCGAGAAGAGGGCGCCCTGGGGATCGCGGAGCGCCGCGAACCGGCCCGTCGGAATGTCCCTCGGCGGCACCAGGATCGTTCCGCCCAGCGCGGCGGCGCGGGCCGCCGCGGCGTCGGCGTCGGCGACCGCGAAGTAGACCGTCCAGTACGCCGGCAGGTCCGCCGGGAAGTCGTCGGCGAGCGGAGGCATCATCCCGGCCACGATCTGCGCGCCGAGCCGCCACCCGGTGTAGGTCATCGCGCCGACCACCTGGTCGTCCGGCTGCCAGCCGAAGACCAGCTCGTAGAAGACCTTCGCTCCCTCCGGGTCGGGGGTGACCAGTTCGTTCCAGGCCATCGCGCCGGGCACGTTGAAGACCTCGCCACCGGGCATCGACATCGGCTGCCAGACGCTGAACGACGCGCCGGCCGGGTCGGCGAAGACCGCCATCCGCCCCCGGTCGAAGACCTCGAACGGCGGCACCACCACCTGCCCGCCGGCCCGTTCGACCCGGCCGGCGACCAGCTCGGCGTCATCGGTGGCCAGGTACGTCGACCAGATCGGCACCTGGTCGGGGATGGCCGGTGGGCCGGCCCCGGCGACGGCCTGCCCGCGCAGCTGGAAGACCGTGTAACCGCCCGCCTCCGGCTCCGTCGCCACCCGCCCGGTCCAGCCGAACAGCTCGGGATAGAACCGCCGGGCGTCGGCGAGGTCCGGGGTGGCCAGGTCGGCCCAGCAGGGCGTACCCGGCGGGACGGTGTTCACGGTGACCCCTCTCGGCTCGGGGCGGCACGACCGCCCCCTTGCCGGAATCCTGGCACCGTCCCGCCGACGTACGGGGCGAAAACGGACGAATCGTCAGCTGAACCGGCGACCCTCGTCCCGCCGGTACGCCCAGACGGCCAGCGACGCCAGCACCACCACCCAGACGCCCAGCATGCTCAGCGACAGCGGTCGCATCGGGTAGTCACCGACGGTCGCCCACATCAGCTCGGCCGCCCCTCGGGTCGGCAGGTAGGGCGCGATCACCTCGATGAACCCCGGCGCCTCGCCCGGGGCGGAGAGCAGGCCCCCGCCGAAGGCGAGCGGGAAGAAGACGATCTGCGCGACCACGATGGCCGCCTTGCTCGGCAGCGAGTAGCCGATGGCGAGCCCCATCAGCGTGAACGGCACCGACACCACGGCGACGGTGCCGATGGCCAGCAGGAACGCCAGCGGCGTGATCCTTGCGGCGGTCAGCGTCGCGCTGATCACCAGCACCGGGAGCAGCGAGAGGTAGGTGAGCGCCAGCCCGGCCAGCACCCGGCCGGCGAGCCGTGGCCCCGGCCCCGCGGGCAGGGTCCGGGTGTACGGATTCCAGGGCTGGTCGCGGTCCTCGGCCACGCCGATTCCGTACTGGAAGATGTTGGCGCTCATCACCGAGAAGGTGACCATCGACGCGGTGGCGTAGGTCGCGCCGACCGGATCCTTCCCCGCGAACGGCACCACGAAGAAGAGCATCGCGGCGGCGGGGAAGAACGCGCTGCCGATGAGGGCGATCGGGATCCGGACGATCTCCAGCAGCTGGTAGCGGGTGTGGACCAGGGTGAGTTGCACGGCTTCCCTCTCCTGCGTCGGCGGCGGCTCAGCGGCCCGCGGTGGCGGTGACGGGTGGCTCGTCGCGCGGTCGCTCCTCGGCTGTGATGGCGAGGAACGCCTCCTCCAGCGAGGTGGGGCGGACCTCCAGCTCGCTGAAGGCGACCCCGGCGACGACCAGGTCCCGCACCAGCTGGTCGGCGTCGGTGGTGAGCAGGTGGTGCCGGCCGTCGATCAGCTCGCTGCGCACCACGCCGGGCAGCGCCGGCAGCTCGTCGGCGACGAAGCCGACCCGGCGTACGCCGACCACGGAGCGGATCGCGTCCACGCTGTCGTCGGCGAGCATCCGACCGTGCCCGATCACCACCACCCGCTCGGCCAGCGCCTCCACCTCCTCCAGGTAGTGGCTGCTCAGCAGCACCGTCCCGCCGTCGGCGTGGAACGCGCGGATGGCGTCCCAGAGGGTGCGGCGCGCCTCGACGTCGAGGCCGGTGGTCGGCTCGTCGAGCAGCACCAGCCGGGGACGGCCGACGAAGGCCAGCGCCACCGCGAGCCGTCGGCGCTGGCCGCCGGAGAGGCCACCGGTCTGCCGCCGGACCTGGTCGGTCAGCCCGAAGCGGTCGAGCAGCTCGCCGCGGGGCACCGGATCGGGGTAGTGGGCGGCCACGAAGTCCACCACCTCGCCGACGCGCAGGGTGCCGGGCAGGCCGGTCTCCTGCGGCGTCATGCCGAGCTGCCGGCGGGACGCCGGGTCGCGCGGATCGCCGCCGAAGAGTTCGATCCGGCCCGAGGTGGGGCGGCGCAGGCCGACGATCAGGTTCATCAGAGTGCTCTTGCCGGCCCCGTTCGGCCCGAGCAGGCCGACCATCTCGCCGGCCCGGACGGTCAGGTCGACCCGGTCGAGGGCCAGCACGTCACCGTAGCGGCGGGTGACCTGGTCGGCGCGCGCCAGCAACATGCGGTGCTCCTTCGCGGGGTCCCGTTAACCTGCCGGCTCTCTGTCTACTCGCCCGGCGCCACCGCCGCTGCCCCGTCGACCGTGGCTCGCCGGGGCAGCGTGCCGGTGCCGAGCGGCCGGGGTCGTCTCAGCCGGCCAAGGCGGCCGGCAGCGGGTCGTGGTGCAGCACGGCCAGCCGGGACACCGCCCGGGTCAGCACCACGTAGAGCCGGTGCAGGCCGCGTGGTTCGGCGGCCACGATCGCGGCCGGCTCGACGACCACCACGTGGTCGTACTCCAGGCCCTTGACCAGGGTCGCGGGCACCACGGTGACCCGCACGGTGGCCGCCACGTCGTCGGCGGTGGTGGTCTCGATGCCCGCCTCGGCGAGAGCCGAGCGCAGTCCCGCCACCGTGTCGTCCGCCGCGATGACGCCGACCGAGCCGTCGTGCGCCAGGGCCGCCCGCACCTCGGCCACCGTCGCCTCGGTCAGATCCGGCACCGTACGCACGTCGAGACCGCCGTCCCGGCGCAGCGACTCGGCAGGGGGCACGTTCACGGCGAGCGCCGGAAGCAACCGGTTCGCGAGGGCGACCACGGCGGCCGGCACCCGGAAACCGATGGTCAGCGGGACCACGACCGCGTCGGGCTTGCCCAGGTGGGCGAGGGTCTCCCGCCAGTCGGTGGCGGCCCAGGGGGCGGTGCCCTGGGCCAGGTCGCCGAGGAGGGTGATCGATCCGTGCTCGCTGCGTCGCGCGATGGCCCGGCACTGCATGGGGGAGAGGTCCTGCGCCTCGTCGATGACGACGTGGCCGAAGCCGGCGGGCCGTTCGATCAGCCCCGCCGCCTCGTCGACGAGGACCGCGTCGGCCGCCGTCCACTTGGTCGCCTTGGCGGTGCGCGCCGGCTTTCGCCAGAGCAGCTGCGCCTGCTCGGCCTCGGTGAGCAGACCGTCCGCGGCGGAGGCGAGCGCCGCCGGGTCGGCGAGGAGGGTGTGTACCAGGCCTTCGGGGGTGACCGCCGGCCAGGCGGTGTCGAGGAACTCGGTCACCGGTCGTGACTTCGCCATCCGGCGCAGCCAGGCGTCGCTCGGTGACTCCGCGCGCCGCGCCTCGGACTGCCGTTGCAGCAGGCTCACCACCCGTGCCCGGACCCGCTCGCGGCCGACACCGTACGGCAGCCCCTCCCGGCGCGTCTCCTCGATCACCCGGTGCAGCGGCTCCAGCCCGATCCGCCAACGGAACGAGCCGTCGGACACCATGATCGGTTCGGTCGGCTCGCCGATGTGGGCCTCGAGCGCGCGGCGCAGCAGCTCCGCCATGCGTACGTCGTGCTTGAGCGTCGCCGTGGCGGGGTCCTCGACCGCGCGTACCGGCACGCGGGTGACCAGGTCCTCGACCGTGGACTGTTCGACCTCCACCTCGCCGAGGGCCGGAAGCACCGCCGCGATGTAGGACAGGAACGCCCGGTTCGGCCCGACGATCAGCACACCGGACCGGTTCAGCCGCTCCCGGTGCAGGTAGAGCAGGAAGGCGGCGCGGTGCAGCCCGACGGCGGTCTTCCCGGTGCCGGGTGCGCCCTGCACGCAGATCGAGTCGGCGAGGTCGGCCCGGACCAGCTCGTCCTGTTCGGGCTGGATGGTGGCGACGATGTCCCGCATCGGTCCGACGCGGGGGCGCTCGATCTCGGCGGTGAGGATCCGGCTCGTGGTGCCGAGCTCCTCGCCCCGGTCCAGGTGCTCGTCCTCGAAGCTGGTGAGCACGCCGGTGCTGAAGCCGAACCGGCGGCGGACGGCGACGCCCTGCGGGTCGCGGGCGCTGGCCCGGTAGAAGGCTCGCGACACCGGGGCGCGCCAGTCGAGCACCATCGGTTCGCCCAGCTCGTCGGTGACGTGCCGCCGTCCGACGTGGTACACGCCGACGACCTCGTCGTCGGCCTCGACGTCGCCGCCGTGGCGGCGTTCGGTGGCCGCGCCGAAATCGAGCCGGCCGAAGAAGAGCGGGGTGGTCGGGTCGTCGGCCAGCTCCTTCACCCGCCGGGCCATGTGGCGGCCCAGCTGCTCGGCGGTGTACGAGTCGCCGGCGACCGTGTCGCCGGTGGCGAAGAGGGCCTCCGCCCGTTCCCGCATCCGGCGCAGCGCGGCTCGGGAGCTCTCCAGGTGGGCTCGCTCGGAGGTCAGTTCCTCGTCGAGATCGGTGGGTTCGTGGGAGGTGTGGGCAGCAAGGGTCATCCGAGGCGACCTTCCGGTGCGTTCGTGTGATCGGTGACCTGGGCCGCCCGGCGCTCCGTCGAGGCGGTGTCGGCTGTGCCCGCAGGCAGGAGTCGCGCGTCGATGCGCGCGGTCGTCCACCCTACGCCTCGGAGCCGACCGGCGGCGACGGAATTTCCGGGCGGATCCGCGGCTCGTGGCGATGTCTGTTGCTGCTCGGGGCGACCGTCAGGCCGGCTCGCAGGCGTCGGGGCGGTACTGCAGGTCGACCACGTCCCGTCGCTGCTGGTCGAGAATCCAGTCCGAGACCTGGGCCAGGTCGACGGTGACGCGGAGCGTGCCCGCTTCGCCGGGCGGCAACTCGGCGAGCACCTCGCCCCGTGGCGACACGACCATGCTCGGGCAGTGCTGGCGGGGATCGGCGAGGTTCACCGCGAAGACGAACCGCTGGTTCTCGGCCGCTCGGCTGATCAGGTGGCTGCGCCAGACACCAGGCGTCGCCTCGTGGCTGGCGGCGTTGGTGAGGTAGACGAACGCCTGCGCGCCGGAACGCGCCAGGTACTGCCACTGTTCGGGGTAGCGGATCTCCCGGCACAGCTGCACGCCGACGACGAGCTCTCCGTCGGGCTGACGTACCCGCCGCGTGGGCAGTTCGGCACCGGCCCGGAGCGCGGCCGACTGTTCGTTCACCGCCAGGTTGATCTTCCGGTAGATCCATCGCCCGTCGGACGGCGGGAAGTGCAGCGCGACGTTCCACCATGCGCCCTCCTCGGGCAGGAGTGAGCCGCAGAAGATGTGGACCCCTCGACGTCGTGCCAGTTCGGCGATCCGCTCGATCGCGTCGGCGAGGTGTGCCCGGTCGAGCGTGGCGAGCGGAGACAGGTCCGGGGCGTACCCCGAGATGGCGCCTTCGGGCAGCAGCACGAGGTCGTCCGGTTCGCTCTGGGCCACGACCGCTTCGATGGACGCGAGATTTGTACGGATGTCCCACGGCGTCGGGATCTGACCGATGGTCGCGGTGATTCGCATCGTCCCTTCCTACCCGGGTCGTCCACGAGGCGCGTCGCCGGCGTTGGGTGAGGCCGTCGAGCACGCCTTGCCGCGCCGGGCGGGGCGGGCGACGAGGTGGGGGAGCGGCCGGGATCATGGGGGTATGACCGAGCCGCCTGTCGAGCGACGTGGGCTGAGGATCAGCGACCCGCAGGTGATGCGGGCGCTGGCTCATCCGGCCCGACTCGCGATCATGGAACAGCTGAGTGCGCTCCCGGAAGGCGCGACCGCCACCGAGAGCGCTGAGATCGCCGGCCTGTCGCCGAGTGCCACCAGCTACCACCTGCGGGAGCTGGCCAAGGCCGGCCTCGTCGAGCCGGCACCGAGCCGTGGTGACGCGCGGGAGCGGATCTGGCGGACCGTCAGCCCCAGCTGGACGGTGGACGCCGGTCGGGACGCCGGGCCGGAGGCGGTGGCGGCCCAGACCGCGGTCGTTGAGGCGTTCCTCGCCGTCGAGCTGAAGCGCAGCCGCGACTGGTTGCGGCGCGCGTCGGCCGAGCCGCCCGAGTGGTACGACGTCGCCCGGCTCTTCGAGAGCCAGCTCCTGATTACCGCGGCGGAGCTCGCCGAACTGACCGATGCGGTGGATCGGCTGTTGGAGCCGTATCGCAAGCGGACGCGTACCGATCCGCCGTCTGACGCCCGGACCGTCTCGATCTACTACAAGGCGCTGCCGCTGGAGTGAATGGGGGTTGCCCGAAGCAGTTGTGAAGGATTATTTTCGAAGTATGTCCTTCACAACTGCTCCCTCGCGCTGGTCGGACGTCTGGCTCGCCACCGCCGCCCGCGGCATCTCCAGCTGCGGAGACTTCCTCGCCGCGAGCGCCCTCACCCTCGCCCTGCAGAGCGCCGGGGCCGGCGGCCTCGCCGTCTCCGGTCTGCTGCTCGCCGCCACCCTGCCGCTCGTGGTACTCGCCCCGCTGACCGGGCGGCTCGCCGACCGTGTGGACAGCCGCACACTGCTGGTCATCGCCGGGCTGGCCCAGGCAGGCATCTGTCTCGCCCTGGCGTACGCCGAGCGACCGGCCATGATGATCGCCCTGGCCGGGCTGCTCGCGGTCGGTCTGGCCGTCACCCAACCGGTGCTGGCCGCCCTGGTCCCCGCCATGGTGCGACCGGCGGACCTGCCCCGCGCCAGCGCACTTCAGCAGTCGGCGGGGACGCTCGGCGTGCTCGCCGGCCCCGCGCTCGCCGGCGTCCTGGTGGGCGGCTTCGGCACCCGCCTCCCGCTGCTCCTCGACGCGGCCAGCTACCTCGCCCTGGTGGCGGCCGGGCTGCTCATCCGTACCCGGCGGGGCGGTCGTCGGGTACCGGAGAAGGTGTTGGCCGACGGTGGGATCGAGCCACGCACCTGGCGGCTGCGCCGCGACCCGCTGCTGCTCGCCACCGTGATCGGGGTGGCCGGAGTGGTCGGCTCGGTCGGTGCCATCAACGTGGTGGAGGTCTTCTTCATCCGGGAGACCCTGCACAGCAGCACGACCATGTACGGGCTGGTCACCGGCGCCTGGACGCTGGGCGCGCTGGCCGGTTCGTGGATCTTCGCGCGGGCCGTCGGGCGGCTCCACCGCGACGGGGCGCTGGCCGGTGCCGGGCTCGCCCTGCTCGGCGGGTGCTGCCTGATGGTGCTGGTCTCCGCGGCCGTGCCGACCGCGCTGCTGCTCGTGCCGATCTGGCTGGTCGGCGGGATCTTCAACGGCGGCAACAACGTCTTCGGCACCGTGCTGATGGCCCGGCGGGTGCCGGAGGCGGTCCGGGGACGGGCGTTCGCGAGCTACGTCGGGGCGGTCCAGGGCGCGTCCATGGTGGGCTACCTGGCCGGCGGGGTCCTGCTCGAACTGGTCGACCCCCGACCGCTGGTGGCCGCCGCCGGGGTCGCCGGGCTGGCCGCGGTCGGCGTGCTGGCCGTACCCCTGTCCCGGGCGGCCCGCAGGGATCGAGCGGCGGGAACGCCGCAGCAGGCGCCCCGCACAGCGGACCCCGCGGAGCCGGCCGCCGCACCGAAGGCGGAGGCGGGGACCGCCGTCACTCCGGTGCCGGGTCGCTGAGCCGCACCCCACCGACAGCGATACGGTCGAGCCATGGCTGAGCGCATCGCCCGTCCGCGGGTTGGACACATCCAGTTCCTCAACTGCCTGCCGATCTACTGGGGGCTGATGCGCTCCGGTGCGCTGATCGACGTGGACCTGCAGAAGGACACTCCGGACCGGCTGAACGAGGCGCTGGTCGCCGGTGACCTGGACATCGGGCCGATCTCTCAGCTCGAATACCTGCGGCACGCCGACGAGTTGCTGCTCCTGCCGGGCCTCGCCGTCGGCAGCGACGGGCCGGTGCTCTCGGTGAACATCGTCTCCACCCGGCCGCTCACCGAGCTGGACGGCGCCCGGGTCGCGCTCGGCTCGACCTCGCGGACCGGCGTACTGCTCGCGCAACTGCTGCTGGGCGAGCGGTACGGGGTGCGCCCCGAGTACTTCCGCTGCCCGCCGGATCTGACGCAGATGCTGCTGGAGGCGGACGCGGCCGTGGTCATCGGCGACGTGGCGCTGCGCGCGCTCTACGAGGCGCCGCGCCGGGGCCTGGAGGTGACCGACCTCGGGCAGGCGTGGCGGGAGTGGACCGGCCTGCCGATGGTCTTCGCCGTCTGGGCGGTACGCCGGGACTTCGCGGCCGCCCATCCGGGCCGGGTGAAGGAGGTGCACGAGGCGTTCCTGCGCTCCCGCGACCTCAGCCTCACCGAGCTCGATCAGGTCGCCGAGGCCGGTGCCCGGTGGGAGCCGTTCGACGCGGAGACCCTGGCCACGTACTTCCGTACCCTCGACTTCTCGCTGGGTGAGCGGCAGGTCGCCGGCTTGCGGGAGTTCGCCCGGCGGGCCGCCGCGCTCGGCGAGGCGCCCGCCCTGCCGCCGAACGGCCCCGCGTTCTTCGCCGGCTGAGCGACTCGCCTTTTCGGAGGTCGGGGCAGCTGCGGAGCCGGAGACCCCGACCCTCCGGAGCGGAGCGAGCCGACCGGGTGCCGACCGGACGGCGCGAGCGGCGTCAGACGCCGGGGCGGAGCAACGCCTCGGTGATCTTCTGGCAGTTCTTCATGCCGTAGTCGTAGCCCAGCTCGATCGGGTACTGCACCATCACGCCCATCGTCCAGGTGTCCCCGATGGCCAGGCAGTTGATGTGCATCTCCTGCTCCTGGGTCCGGTCGATCCACCCGTTCTTGATGGCGATCTGCTTCCGCTCGGCGGCCGGGAACGCCTTCCGGATGCCGAAGTCACCCGCACCACGCACCTGGCGCATCTCGTTGAGCAGCCAGTCCGTCCACTCGGGCCCCGCGGCCTTGCCCTCGGCGATGCAGTTGCCGAGGCGGGCGACGTCCCGAGGGGAGAGGGCCGTGCGGCTCCAGCCGCCGTCGGGGGCGACGCCGCTGTCCGTGAGGCCGCACATCGAGATCGCCCGCTTGATCGAGGCGGAGCGTCCGACGTTGTTGTAGAACTGCTCGGCGCGGGTGTTGTCGCTGTCCCGGATGACCAGCGTGGCGTCGGCCAGCTTGGCGTCGCTCGGCGTCTGCCCCTTCTCGTCGGCCCGGCGCAGGTAGTCGGCGATGATCCAGGACTTGATGAGCGACGCGGTGGTGCTCGTCTTGTTCATGTCCTTCGAGCCGATGATCTCGCCGGTCCGTCGGTCCAGGACGGCCCAGCCGTACCAGCCCTCGATGTCGAGGTCGAGATCCTTGGCCTCGAACGGCAGCGGCGGCAGGGACGGGCTCGGCTCCGCCGAGGGCCGGTCGCTACGGCCGGCTGCGTCGTCCACTCGGGTGCCGTCGGCCGTGCCCGCGCCCACGTCCCACGTCGCGGCGGCCTGGTCCCCGAACGGCGAGCCGGGCACCAGGCGCAGCCCGGCGAGCACCAGCCCGATGAGGATCACCGCGATGGCGAGCAGTCGTAGCGGGGACGGCTCGCGCCTCTGCTGGTCGCCGGCCATCAGAGCTTTCCGGCCGGTTGCTGCGGCACCTTCAGCACCGCGCCGGGCTGCGGGGTCACCAGCTGGGTGGCGACGCTGGCGCAGGTCCTCGCTCCGTAGGAGAGGCTGCGACCGGCCGGGTAGCGCATCATGACGGCGAGGCTCCACTTGTCGGTGACGGCGAGGCAGTTCACGTGCCAGTTGCCGTCGTAGCCGAGCCGGGTCCAGCCGTTCTTGATGCTGACCGGCCCCTGTGCCTTGATCGACGCCGGCAGGCCGTCGACGATCCCCCACTTGCCGCCGCCGTACGTCTCGTGCTGGTCGGAGACGCTGCCGCTGACCTTGCTCATCTCGTCGAGCACCCACTTGGTCCACTTGGGCCCGGCCGCCTTGCCGTCGGCGATGCAGTCACCGAGCCGGACGGCGTCCCGGGGGGACATTTGGGTGAAGCTCCAGTAGCCCTCGTACTTCTTCACGGCGCCGCGCTCGGTGTCGGTGAGGCCGCAGATCTTGATCGCCCGCTGGATCACCGGGTTCGGCGCGCCGCCGGCACTGACTCGGTACGAGCCGCCGGCGGCGAAGTAGATCTTGTCGGCCGCGCCGTCGTCGCTCTTCCGGATGGCGGCGCTCGCCATCGCCAACATGCCGGCCGACGGCTTCTTCTTGTCGCCGAACTGGCGCAGGTAGTCGCTGACGATCCACGCCTTGATCATCGACTCGGTCGAGCTGGTCGAGGTCATGTTCTTCGCGCCGGAGATGTTGCCGGTCTTCCGGTCCATCAGGGCCCACGAGAAGAAGTCACCGTCGAAGTCCACCGAGACCGGGCCGGCGGCCAGGGTTGGCGGCGGTGGTGGGCTGGGCGCGGGCGCGGCGACGTCGGCCCCGCCACTGCCGCCACTGCTGCCGCCGCCGTCTCCGCCGGAGAGGCGGGCGTACGCGGTCGGAACGAGCAGGGCGCTACCGAGGACTACTGCTGCGACGGCGAGCACCATGGTCACGCGGGAACGCATGAGTCGGTGAACTCCAGGTGTCAGGGCCGGGGGGACCGGCTTGCTGTCCGCACGGACCGGCTGATCGCCCAGGTCGGGAAGGCCCACGACCTGTTGGGGACGGTGATCGTCGCCGGCCGATCGGTGTGACGTCGAAAGTCTACGTCCGCAAATGCGATATGCCAGTGCTGGCGCCTGGCAAGTTGCGGTGAAGACGGGATATCGAACGGTTATGCGGCTTCTGCGAATGTTCATGTTTGTTTCGACACGCAGGTTATCCCGACTGTCCGTAAAAGTTCCGTAAGCGCGTCCCGGCGGAGGAGGCGATTCGATTCGGAAGTCGTCCTCGGATTCCTGTTACACCCCCTGGTGTCTTCGGGCGCGAGCTGTAACACTTGTCGTCATGTATGGCAACGACTTCGGCGCCCCGGAGGAGGCATCCGGCGGCGGCCTGCTCGGAGAGGTCGAGGCGGCCGAGGCCGCGCTGCGGGAGGCGGCGGCCCGGCAGCGGCGGGGCCTGCCCGCGTCCGACGACGACCTGGCGGGGTTCTTCGCCGAGATCGTCGAGGCCGACCAGAAGATCGAGCCCCGCGACTGGATGCCGGAGGCGTACCGCAAGACGCTGATCCGGCAGATCGCCCAGCACGCCCACTCCGAGATCATCGGCATGCAGCCCGAAGGAAACTGGATCAGCCGGGCACCGTCGCTCAAGCGCAAGGCGATCCTGCTCGCCAAGGTCCAGGACGAGGCCGGGCACGGGCTCTACCTCTACGCCGCCGCCGAGACCCTCGGAATCAGCCGCGACGAGCTGGTCGACCTGCTCCTCGACGGCCGGCAGAAGTACAGCTCCATCTTCAACTACCCGACGCTCACCTGGGCCGACGTCGGCGCCATCGGCTGGCTTGTCGACGGCGCGGCGATCGTCAACCAGGTGCCGCTGTGCCGGTGCTCCTACGGGCCGTACGCCCGGGCGATGATCCGCATCTGCAAGGAGGAGTCGTTCCACCAGCGGCAGGGCTACGAGATCCTGCACACGCTGGCGCACGGCACCCCCGAGCAGAAGGCGATGGCCCAGGACGCGCTGGACCGCTGGTGGTACCCGTCGCTGGCGATGTTCGGCCCGCCCGACGGTGAGTCGACGCACTCCACGCAGTCGATGGCCTGGAAGATCAAGCGCTTCTCGAACGACGAGCTGCGGCAGCGCTTCGTCGACATGTGCGTGCAGCAGGCCGAGATCCTCGGCCTGACCATCCCCGACCCGGGCCTGCGCTGGAACGACGAGCGGCAGGCGTACGACTACACCCAGCCCGACTACGACGAGCTGATGCGGGTCATCAAGGGCGACGGACCGTGCAACCGGGAGCGGATGGCGCACCGCCGGCGAGCCCACGCCGACGGCGCCTGGGTACGTGAGGCCGCCGCGGCGTACGCCGGCAAGCGGGCCGCGGAGAAGAAGGAGAAGGTGGCAGCGTGACCGATCCGTCGCCTCTGTGGGAGGTCTTCGTCCGGGCCCGGCGGGGGTTGTCGCACACCCACGTCGGCAGCCTGCACGCCCCCGACGCGGAGCTGGCCCTGCGCAACGCCCGGGACCTCTACACCCGGCGGCAGGAGGGCGTGTCGATCTGGGTGGTGCCGGCGAGCGCGATCACCGCGTCGAGCCCGGACGAGAAGGACGCCTTCTTCGACCCGGCGGCCGACAAGGTCTACCGCCACCCGACCTTCTACGACGTACCGGACGGGGTGGCTCACCTGTGAACGAGCGGAGCGAGCGAACCGGTCGGCTCAGCAGCGGAGCCCTTCACGCCGGCGCCGAGCGAAGCGAGGTGGCAGCGTGAACGGGCCGTTCGAGTTCGCGCTCCGGCTCGGCGACGACGCGTTGATCGCCGCGCAGCGGCTGGCCGAGTGGACCACCCGCGCCCCGGAGATGGAGGAGGACATCGCGCTGGCGAACATCGCCCTCGACCAGCTCGGCGCGGCCCGGCTCCTGCTGACGTACGCGGGCGAGCTGGAGGGCGCCGGCCGGGACGAGGACGCCCTCGCCTACCTGCGCGACGACCGGGAGTTCCGCAACTGTCTCCTGGTCGAGCTCCCGAACGACGACTTCGCGGTCACCATGGCGAAGCTGCTCTTCCTGTCGGCGTACCAGCTGCCGCTCTACACCGCGCTCGCGGAGTGCGCCGACGAGCGGCTCGCCGCCATCGGGTCCAAGGCGCGCAAGGAGTCGGCGTACCACCTGGACCACGCCTCGCTCTGGGTGAAGCGGCTCGGTGACGGCACCGAGGAGTCGCACCGCCGGATGCAGGCGGCCGCCGACCAGGTGTGGCCGTACGTGGCGGAGCTCTTCACCCCCGACCCGGGCGCGCCCGTCGACCCGGCCACCCTGCGGGCGGAGTTCGACGCCACCGTGACGGCGGTGCTGACCGAGGCCACGCTCGCCCGGCCCGAGTCCGGCTGGGCGCCGGCCGGCGGGCGGGACGGCCTGCACACCGAGCACCTGTCGTACCTGCTCGCCGAGATGCAGGTGCTGCACCGCGCCCACCCCGGAGCGAAGTGGTGACCACGGCGACGCGCGGCGCCGCCCTCACCCGCCGTGCGGGGCACCGGTGAATCCGAGGGAGGCGGCGGCCGCGGTGGTGGATCCGGAGATCCGGGTGCTCACCATCGACGAGCTGGGCATCCTGCGGTCGGTCGAGGAGGATCCGGCGACCGGCCGGGTGGTCGTCACCATCACCCCCACGTACACGGGCTGCCCGGCGATGGACGTGATCCGCGCCGACATCCGCCGCGCGCTGAACGTGGCCGGGCACCCGGACGCCGAGGTCCGCACCGTCCACTCCCCGGCGTGGAGCACCGACTGGATCTCCGAGTCCGGCCGGTCGAAGCTGGCCGCCGCCGGGATCGCGCCGCCGCAGCCGGTGCGTCGGCCCGGGGTCGTACCCCTCACCCTCACCCTGCGCTGCCCCCGCTGTGGCTCGCCGGAGACCGAGCAGCTCAGCCGCTTCGGCTCCACCGCGTGCAAGGCGCTCTGGCGATGCCGCTCCTGCTCCGAACCCTTCGACCACCTGAAGGCGCTGTGACTGTCACCATCACCCGACCGGTCCGTCGCCGGCCCGTCTTCCACCCGCTCCCGGTCGCCGCGGTCGACCGGCTCAGCGACGACGCCGTGGCGATCACCTTCGCCGTGCCCGAGGAGTTGCGGGACACCTTCGCGTTCCGGGCCGGGCAGCACCTGACCGTCCGGCGGATCGCCGAGGACGACACCGACGTGCGCCGGTCGTACTCCATCTGCTCCACCCCGGACGACCTGGCCCGGCACGGCCGGCTGCGGATCGGCGTGCGGGAGGTCCCCGGTGGGGCCTTCTCCACCTTTGCCTGCGGGGAGCTGCGGCTCGGCGAGACCGTCGAGGTGCTGCCCCCGCTCGGTCACTTCACGTCGGCGTTCGACCCGGGTCGCGCCCGCCACTACGGCGCAGTGGTCGCCGGCTCCGGCATCACCCCGGTGCTGGCGCTGGTCGCGACGGCGCTCGCCGTGGAGCCGGCCAGCACCTTCACCCTGGTGTACGGCAACCGGCGGACGAACACCGTGATGTTCGCCGAGGAGCTGGCCGACCTGAAGGACCGGTACCCCAGCCGGCTGCACCTGGTGCACGTGCTCTCCCGGGAGCAGGGCGAGTCGCCGCTGCTCTCCGGCCGGATCGACGCCGACCGGATGGGCCGGTTGCTGGAGACGATCGTGCCGGGTGGCCACATCGAGGAGTGGTTCCTCTGCGGCCCGTACGGCATGGTGCTCGACGTCCGGGAGACGCTCGGCGCGCGTGGCGTGCCGGAGTCGGCGGTACACACGGAGCTGTTCCACGTCGACGCGCCGCCGGAGCCGCCGCGCCGCCCCGCCGACGAGGCGGGCGCGGGCACGGAGGTGACGATCGTGCTGGAGGGGCGCTCGTCGAGCCTCACCATGCGCCGCGACGAACGGGTGCTGGACGCCGCGTTGAAGGTTCGCGGCGAGCTGCCGTACGCCTGCAAGGGCGGCGTCTGTTCGACCTGCCGGGCGAAGGTGGTGGAGGGCGAGGTCGAGATGGCCCGCAACTACGCCCTGGAGCCGGACGAGATCGCGGCCGGCTACGTGCTGACGTGTCAGTCGAGCCCGGTCACCGACAGGCTCGTGGTCGACTACGACGCGTGAGGACGATGTCTCGCGCAGGTTGTAGGCCACGATGAGTGCAGGTAGGCTTTAACCGCCAGGAGCAGTAGCCCTTGGAAGTGGACCCGGCAGCCTTCCGGACGGTGGGTGGGCCGGGTTTCGCGTTTCACAGCCGATATGACTCGACGACCGTCCGCTGAACGGCCGCCCTCCAGCGTCCACGCTTGGCCCAGCACCACGCCAGCGCGTCGGGGATCGCGAGCAGACACTCCTCGTGGGCGCGTAGGTGGTCGTACCGGACCGTGTCGGACAGCCCAGCCTTCTGAACCTCATCGAACAAGAGTCGGCGATCGGCCTTGATAGTCGAGTCGTCCTGCTCAATGACCAGCCGTGCTGCGCCAATCTTGCCGGCGTAGGCGACAAGTCGCACCAGGCTGGCGTCGCGCGCGGCTTTCATGTTCGGGTGGTCACTTGCATCCAGGATCACCGCTTGTGCACCGATCCCGTTGATCGCACCGACGATCTGCCGGCGTCTGTCGTCACGTTCTTTGTGGAAGTGAATTCGGCGCTGGTTGGGCAGGATGAGGCTGCGCATCACCTTGCGGGCGGGTGCGAGATCTCGTGTGAGGACGACGGCGGCGGCGACGAGAAGTCCCCGCTCCTTGGTCTCGTCCACGAATATGTGAGCGCTCATCATCCGCCTCCTTTCGTCAGGTCTTGGCTGTCGGTCGCTCAGGCGTTGACGATCTCGCGAATGCGACTGAGGCGTTCTGCGGGGCTGAGCGCTGTCAGGTTGCCAGCTCCGAGCCCGTCCAGTACGCCTCGCACATCACATTCGTCGGGCTGAAGAACGGCGTCGATCACCCTCGCTCGTGCCCCGCCATCACGTTGGTAGATCCAGACCGTCTGCCACTGGCGTGGCTCGGCGTTCAGTTCGGCGTTGAGCCGGTCGGGAGGAAAGAATCCGAGCCCCGCTGCTTTGAGCGCGTCCGCGATCTCGGCGAGTACCCAACGGCCCAGCTTCTTGTAACCGAGTTCGTCTCGCAGTTCGCCGAGAGTTGCCTCAGTAAGGCCTCCAGCCTCCCGGCACCGAGTCGTGATGCTCAGGGCCAGCTCGTCGTCGCCCATTGCTGCCTCCGAGGGATGAGCGGAGTTTGTAAATATGATAGAGATGAATGTCGCCTAAGTTTGTCAACGAGGCGAGTACATCTTGTTTCTGATCTTGAAATTGATTTGCTGGCCGCCCGGCTCGGGGCACTCATCGGCCGGAACGCCCGTCCAAGGCCGTATCCGCCGGTCGGCGTAGGCTCGGGGGGTGATGGTGAGCCGGGAGATCGACGACATCCTGCAGCGCGGTGCGGACGGCGGGCGGATCACGCCCGAGGAGGCTCTGCTCCTCTACACCGACGCGCCCTTCCACGCCCTCGGTGAGGCGGCCGACGCCGTGCGCCGTCGCCGCTATCCGGACAACATCGTCACGTACCTGATCGACCGCAACATCAACTACACGAACGTCTGCGTGACGGCGTGCAAGTTCTGCGCCTTCTTCCGCGCGCCGAAGCACAGCGAGGGCTGGAGCCACTCGACGGAGGAGATCCTGCGTCGCTGCGGCGAGGCGGTCGACCTGGGCGCCACCCAGGTGATGCTCCAGGGTGGGCACCACCCGGAGTACGGCGTGGAGTACTACGAGGAGCTCTTCTCCGCGGTCAAGCAGGCCTACCCGCAGCTGGCGATCCACTCGATCGGCCCGAGCGAGATCCTGCACATGGCGAAGGTCTCCGGGGTGAGCCTGGACGAGGCGATCGCCCGGATCAAGGCGGCCGGTCTCGACTCCATCGCCGGCGCGGGCGCGGAGATGCTGCCCGAGCGGCCGCGTAAGGCCATCGCTCCGCTGAAGGAGTCCGGCGAGCGCTGGCTGGAGGTCATGGAGCTGGCGCACCGGCAGGGTCTCGAGTCGACCGCGACGATGATGATGGGCACCGGCGAGACGAACGCCGAGCGGATCGAGCACCTGCGGATGATCCGCGACGTGCAGGACCGCACCGGCGGCTTCCGCGCCTTCATCCCGTGGACGTACCAGCCGGAGAACAACCACCTGAAGGGGCGTACCCAGGCGACCCGGCTGGAGTACCTGCGCCTGATCGCGGTGGCCCGGCTCTTCTTCGAGACCGTGCCGCACCTGCAGGCCTCCTGGCTGACCACCGGCAAGGACGTCGGCCAGCTCGCGCTGCACATGGGGGTCGACGACCTCGGCTCGATCATGCTGGAGGAGAACGTCATCTCCTCGGCCGGCGCCCGGCACCGGTCCAACCTGCACGAGCTGATCGAGATGATCCGTACGGCCGGCCGGATCCCGGCCCAGCGAGACACCCTCTACCACCGGCTCGCCGTGCACTGGACGCCGGAGGACGACCCGACCGACGACCGGGTGGTCTCGCACTTCTCCTCGATCGCCCTGCCCGGTGGGGGCGTCGGCAAGTCCCTGCCGCTGGTCCAGGCGAACTGACGCGTTCCGCGGTCCGCCACGCCGGTACGGCGAGGCGTGGCCGGGAGGGCAGGTCCCGCTTCTGGGGTCGTTCAGATCGGCCGGGGTGCAGTGGGCGGTGCGGGTGACAGTTGCGCCCACACCGCCCGAGGCGACCGGTACGGACGGACGAATTCCCCGCCTCGCGCTGGCGTAACGCATCGACGTTCGATAACGTCCGCTCGGTCCGAGGCTGCTCCTCTCCTTCCCGGCCCAGGGGGACCGATGACACCCTTCCGCCGTTCACCCGTGGCAGGCGTCGTCGTCCTGCTGGCCGCCGCCGGTCTCGTCGTTCCGGCGCTGCCCGCGTACGCCGAGGAGCCGGTCGTCGACGTTGGGGTCACCGTCGTCGGCACCCGGCTCGCCGCGAACCGCACCGACAAGATCGCCGTGGTGAAGGTCAGCAATCACGGCACGGTGACGCCCGACCTCCTCGCGCTCGACTACGACGCCGGGGACGTCGACTCCGGCAAGGTGCGGATCGACCCGCTGCTCGACGAGTGCGATGTCGACGGTGACGAGCAGGACGAGCGCTGGAGCTGCCCGCTGCGCGGGGAGCAGATCCCCGGGCCGGGGGAGACGGTCGAGCTGCCGCTGCTGGTCATCAAGACCACCGACCAGCTCACCGAGGCGTACCGGGCGACGCTGGCGGTCTCCGTCACGCCGTGGAGCGACGGGAAGCCGTTGACCGACGCCGATCCGGCGAACAACGGTGCCGAGCACGTGATCGAACTCGCCACGGTGAGCGGCGGCGACCTGACGATCGTGGCGCCGGACATCACCCGCGAGATCGATCCGGCCGACGCGTTCGACGACGACCCGCAGTCCGCCCCGCTCAATCCGGGCGATCGGACGGTGGCCTCCGCGTACGTCGTCAACCAGGGCGACTGGTTCGCGATGACGCTGTCGCTGCGCATGACGGTGCCGGCGGGCCTCACCTTCGAGGAGCGCGACGGTGACTGCGGGACCAGCGCCGATCTGCGGACGATGACCTGCCTGATCGAGCCCGGCAACCTGACGTCGCGGGAGGGCGTGCAGATCGTCTTCCCGGTCCGGGTCGCCTCCGATCTGGACGCGCCGGCGACCTACTCCGGTGGCACGGTGACGGTGTCGGGAACCAACTTCACCCGCCCCCCGGATGAGGAGGCGGCGCGTCGGGCTGCCGCCCTGCCCTCGTACGTGCGCAAGGTGTCCAACCTGCCGCCGATCCCGGACGATGTCGATGCCAGTGACAACACCGACGAGTTCGCGGCGGTGGTCACGGCCGCCGCCGGCGGCGGACCCGGCGAGGGTGGCGGCGGTGGTGACGTCGGCGGTCTGCCGGTGACCGGTCCGCAGGCCCGACTCATCGGGGGGATCGGGGTGTCCGTGCTGTTCGCCGGTGTCGTGCTGATCCTGGTCGCACGCCGGCGCCGGGTGGTGCTGGTCGCGCCGCAGGATGAGCAGCCGGCGGCCTGAGGCCCGGCACCCGCAGCCGCGGGGACGGCTCGGCGGATGCGGGTGGCGCGGCGGGATGGGTGATCATCCCTGCCGCACCGTTCGTCCCACCCCGGACGGACGGATGAATTCGCAGCGGCGATGCTGGCGCGGCACATCGGCGTTCGATAACGTCCGCTCGGGTTCGTGAAGCCACCTCTATTTACTTTCTTCTTTTCTCCTCACCCCCGGGGGACCAATGAGACCGTTCCACCGCTCCGCCCTGGCGCGCGCCGGGGCCGTGGCCCTGATCGTGGCCGGCGGCCTGGCCGCCGTGGCCGCCCCGGCCCACGCCGACGACCAGGCAGAGCTCGCCCTCGTCCCGCTCAGCTACGACCTGGCCAAGGGCGTCAAGGAGGCCAAGGCCAAGCCGATGAAGTTCCAGGTGGCCAATTCGAGCGCGGTCGACGCGAAGAGTGTCACGGTCAAGGTCGAGACGGCGGGGCTGAAGCCGAAGAAGGTCGGTTTCGTCGTGCCGGAGGGCTGCGACCTGACCGGTACCGCCTTCACCTGCGTCCTCGGCGACCTGCGCGGCGGGACCACCGAGGACTTCGGCATCCCGCTCTTCTCCAAGGGCGGCAAGGGCGCTGCCGGAACGTTGACGGTCGAGGTCATCGCCGCCAACGCGACCGGTGACAAGGTCGAGCACGACCTCACCGTGACGAAGCCCGGCTACGACCTGACCTCCTGGGTGCAGGACGTGCAGGCGAACGTCGTGGTGAACGGCGCGGTCCAGGACGAGCCGAATCTGAAGCCGGTGCCGCGCGGCGAGAC
Source organism: Micromonospora musae (assembly GCF_003626635.1). GTDB lineage: Bacteria > Actinomycetota > Actinomycetes > Mycobacteriales > Micromonosporaceae > Micromonospora > Micromonospora musae. The sequence goes on from NZ_RAZT01000007.1 coordinate 95,759, forward strand.
GGTGCCGCTGGACTGGGCCGTCTACAACGACGGCAGCCGCAAGGCGACGGGCATCTCGTACGTCCTGACCGTGCCGGCGGGTGTGAGCTTCGTGCAGAAGCCGGAGGGCTGCCTCGAACAGCAGGTCGTCGGCAAGGCCCAGCTGCTCTGCGAGGACACCGGTGCGGTGCTCAAGCCGGGCGAGTACTACACCGCGGACGTCCGGGTGAAGGTCGGCGAGGACGTCACCGAGCCGGTGCTCAAGGAGGGTGAGCTCTTCGCGCAGGGGCTGGACGCGGCCGAGGGCCCGGCGGCGGAGCAGCCGCGGCTCGCCACCGCGCAGCAGCGCAGGACCTTCACCGAGGTGGACCTCGGCGACAACCAGGCCATCTTCGAGGCGTTCGTGGAGCTGCCGGGGCAGCCCACCCCGACCCCGACCCCGACGCCCACGGTCACGCCGACCGGGACCCCCACGCCGGGCGCCACCGCGACCCCGTCGCCGGGCGGTGGCGGTGGCGGTGACGGCGGTCTGCCGGTGACCGGTGTGCAGGTCAGCCTGATCGGCGGCATCGGCGGGGCGATCCTGCTGGCCGGTGGCGCGCTGCTCTTCGCGGCGCGGCGGCGCCGGGTCGTGCTGGTGGCGCCGGGCGACGAGAAGTCGACCGACTGACGCGTACCACTGAAAGGGGCGGGGTGGCGCAGGCCACCCCGCCCCTTCGTGTACGCCGAACCCACCGGCCGCCGGGCCGAGGGTGGCTGGCAGAGTGGAGGGGTGAGCACCCCACACGGCCGGCGCGCCAGCCTGGACAAGCAGCCGCACGAGGTCGCCGCGATGTTCGACGGCGTGGCGGCGCGCTACGACCTGACGAACACGGTCCTCTCCTTCGGGCAGGACCGGCCCTGGCGGCGGGCCACCCGGGCCGCGCTCGGGCTGCGCCCCGGCGAGCGGGTGCTCGACGTGGGCGCCGGCACGGGGGTCTCCACCGAGGAGCTGGCCCAGTCCGGGGCGTACGCGGTCGGTGCTGATCTCTCGCTCGGCATGCTCTACGCCGGCAAGCGCAGCCGGCCCAGCGTGCCGCTGCTGGCCGGGGACGCGCTGCGGCTGCCGTTCGCCGACGGGAGCTTCGACGCGGTGACCATCTCCTTCGCGCTGCGCAACGTCACCGACCCTGATGCCGCGCTGCGTGAGCTGGCCCGGGTCACCCGGCCGGGCGGTCGGCTGGTGGTCTGTGAGTTCAGCACCCCGGTCAACCCGGCGTTCCGCACCGTCTACCTCTCCTACCTGATGCGCTCGCTGCCGGCGGTGGCGCGCACGGTCTCCAGCAACCCCGACGCGTACGTCTACCTGGCCGAGTCGATCCGGGCCTGGCCGGATCAGGCGGCGCTCGCCGCGAAGGTCGGTGCGGCGGGTTGGCAGAAGGTGGCCTGGCGCAATCTGACCGGCGGCATCGTCGCCCTGCACCGGGCGGTCCGCGAGTAACTCGCCGCGTCGCACGCCTCGGCAGATTTTCGTGAACATCCGTTTTTAGTCCACTTTGCGCCGTAAGCTCGCCCCCATGACGGGACCAGAGCCGGCGGACCGGGTGCAGGCCACCGACGACGACGCGGCCGAACTCATCGCGCAGCTGCGGGAGTTGGCCGGCGCCGATCCGGCGGACGTCCGTCAGGTGGTGGCCGAGGTCCTCGCCGCGCTCGACCGCGCCGCGGGCGGCGCGCTGCGCGACCACCTCCCCGAAACGATCCGTGTCGACGCGGGCCTCGACGCCCCCAGCCGCGCCTAGGTCCGGTGGCCGGATCGCCGCCGGGTGCGCGCCCCGGTTCGACGGGATTCACGTCGAGCCGCCCTGACACCGAGCGCGCTCGATGCGCTCCCAGGTGTCACATCCGCAACTTAGGCACCCCTGGTCAAGCGCGGATGAGACGTCGGTCATAGACTCCCAGCGGTTGGCTTGTGAAGCATTTCACGAGCAGGCGGGAGGAGGCGCGGATGTCCGCGGTGGAGCATGACGCCGACGTGATCGTCGTGGGCGCCGGTCCCGGTGGCTCGGCCACGGCGTACCACCTGGCCCAGCACGGGGTGCGGGTGTTGCTGCTGGAGAAGACCGAGTTTCCCCGGGAGAAGGTCTGCGGCGACGGGTTGACCCCGCGCGCTGTGCGCCAGCTGCTCAGGATGGGCGTCGACACGTCGCCTGAGGCGGGTTGGCTGCACAACCGGGGCCTGCGGGTGATCGGCGGCGGCATCCGGCTGGAGCTGGACTGGCCCGATCTCGCGAGCTTCCCCAACTACGGCCTGGTCCGCACCCGGATGGACTTCGACCAGCTGCTCGCCGAGCGGGCCATCGCCGCCGGCGCCACGCTGCGCACGGGCACCAACGTCATCGGCCCGGTGCTCGACGCCGACGACCGCGTGATCGGCGTGCAGGCCGAGGTGGGCCCGGAGAAGGCCCCCGCCACCTTCCACGCCCCGCTCGTGGTCGCGGCCGACGGCGTCTCCGGCCGCTTCCCGCTCGCGCTCGGGCTGGCCAAGCGCGAGGACCGGCCGATCGGGGTGGCCGTGCGGCGCTACTACCGCTCGCCGGCCAAGCACGACGACGACTACCTGGAGTCCTGGCTCGAACTGCGGAGCAAGGAGAGCGGGGAGAACCTGCTGCCCGGCTACGGCTGGATCTTCGGCCTCGGCGACGGCCGGGTGAACGTGGGCCTCGGCGTGCTCAACTCGTCCTCCGCGTTCGGGAAGACCAACTACCGTCGCCTGCTCACCGACTGGCTGGCGAACACCCCGGAGGACTGGGGGATGACCGACGAGGCCAATGCGGACGGTCCGATCCTCGGCGCCGCGCTGCCGATGGGCTTCAACCGCGTGCCGCACTACACCCGTGGGGTGCTGCTGGTCGGTGACTCCGGCGGCATGGTCAACCCGTTCAACGGCGAGGGCATCGCGTACGCCATGGAGTCCGGCGAACTCGCCGCGGAGGTCGTCGTGCAGGCGCTGGCCCGGCCGGCCGGCGTCGAACGCGAGCGGGCGTTGCAGGCGTACCCGGCCGAGCTGAAGGCGCGCTTCGGCGGCTACTACCGGCTCGGTGGCGTCTTCGTGAAGCTCATCGGTCGCCCCGAGATCATGCGGCTGGCGACGAAGCACGGCATGCCGCATCCGACGCTGATGCGCTTCGTACTCAAGCTGCTGGCCAACCTGACCGACCCGCGCGGCGGGGACGCGATGGACCGGGTCATCAATGCGATGACGAAGGTGGCCCCAGCGGTGTGACATCGACGGCCGGTGACCTGCGAAGGGACCGGACGGGATGGACGGACCCGCCCCCCGGCGGCGAAGGCTTCGGGGGACGTGAATAGTGTGATTCTCGTCAACGAGGGCAGGGAAGGACGAGCAGGAGAAGAAGATGTCGCTCTCGCCTTACGCACCCATCATCGGGCTGTTCGCCCTCGCCGCGGCGTTCGCGCTGTTCTCCGTGGCCGCCGCCCGCTTCGCCGGCCCCCGGCGTTACAACAAGGCCAAACTCGAGGCGTACGAGTGCGGCATCGAGCCCAGTCCGCAGCCGGTGGGCGGCGGGCGTTTCCCGATCAAGTTCTACCTGACGGCGATGCTCTTCATCGTCTTCGACATCGAGATCATCTTCCTCTACCCCTGGGCGGTCTCGTTCGACGCCCTGCCGATCTTCGGCTTCGTGGAGATGGTCCTGTTCATCGTCGCGGTCTTCGTCGCGTACGCCTACGTGTGGCGGCGCGGCGGCCTGGACTGGGACTGAGGAAGGAACGTCAGATGGGCATCGAGGAGAAGCTCCCCGCCGGCATCCTGCTGACCTCGGTGGAGAAGCTCGTCAACTGGTCCCGCAAGTCGTCCGTCTGGGGCGCCACGTTCGGCCTCGCCTGCTGCGCCATCGAGATGATGGCGGCCGGCGGCCCGCACTACGACATGGGCCGCTGGGGCATGGAGGTCTTCCGCGCCTCGCCCCGCCAGGCGGACCTGATGATCGTGGCCGGTCGGGTCAGTCAGAAGATGGCCCCGGTGCTGCGCCAGATCTACGACCAGATGGCGGAGCCGCGCTGGGTGCTCTCCATGGGCGTCTGCGCCAGCAGCGGCGGCATGTTCAACAACTACGCGATCGTGCAGGGCGTCGACCACGTGGTGCCGGTGGACATGTACCTTCCCGGCTGCCCGCCTCGGCCGGAGATGCTCATCGACGCGATCCTCAAGCTCCGCGAGAAGATCATGCACGAGCCGCTGGGTCCGAACGGCCGCCGGATGCTCGAGGCGCGCAAGGAGCGCGGCGACGTCCCGGTCGTCCCCTACGGCTCGATGCCGTCGTCGTACCGCAGCGACAAGACCCGCCGTGCCGAGTGGACGAAGGCCGTCCGTGAGGGCCGCGAGGAGCAGCTGCGGATCGAGAACTGGATGCAGACCCAGAACCATCTTCAGCAGTACGGGGGCATGAAGAAGTGACCTCACCTCACGACAAGCCGAACGGCGGCGGTGTGCCCGTGCCGGTGACCCCCGCCGGGGCCACCAGCGGCGCCCCCGCCGAGCACCCGCCGTCCAGCCCGGCCGGGCGCGGCATGTTCGGCAACCAGGGCTCCGGCGACGTCTCCGGCTTCGGCGGCCTGGTCCGCCCGCGCCAGCCGATCACGGGCGCGTCGCGGCCGTTCGGGAGCTACTTCGACGAGGTCCACGACGCGCTGGAGGAGGCGTACCCGGGCTTCGCCGACGCGATCGAGAAGGTCGTGGTCGACCGGGGCGAGCTGACCCTGCACGTCCGCCCCGAGCGGATCGCCGAGGTCTGCCAGGTGATGCGCGACGACCTGGCGCTCCGCTTCGAGCTCTGCTCCTCGGTGTCGGGCGTGGACTACCTCGGCGCGGACGAGCGCCGGCTGCACGTGGTCTACCAGCTCACCTCGATGACGTACCGCCGCCGGGTCCGGCTGGAGGCCGCCGTACCCGCCGAGAACCCGCACCTGCCCAGCGTCACCGCGACCTACCCGACGGCGGACTGGCAGGAGCGCGAGGCCTACGACATGTTCGGGATCGTCTTCGACGGTCACCCCAACCTGACCCGGATCCTCATGCCGGACGACTGGGAGGGGCACCCGCAGCGCAAGGACTACCCGCTCGGCGGTGTGCCGGTCGAGTACAAGGGCGCCGAGATTCCACCGCCGGACAAGCGGAGGTCGTACCAGTGACGGGCGCCGAGATTCGCAGTACCGCCAGCGGCCCGGACAAGTGGAGGTCGTACCAGTGACCACTTCCAACTACGCGACCGAGCGGGAGACCACCGAGGGCAAGGTCTTCACCGTCACCGGTGGAGACTGGGACTCGGTAGTCTCCGGCACCGACCCGATCAACGACGAGCGGATCGTCGTCAACATGGGTCCGCAGCACCCGTCCACGCACGGCGTGCTGCGGCTGGTCCTGGAGCTGGAGGGCGAGACGGTCCGGGAGGCCCGTTCCGTCATCGGCTACCTGCACACCGGGATCGAGAAGAACCTCGAGTACCGCACGTGGGTCCAGGGCAGCACCTTCGTGACCCGGATGGACTACCTCGCGCCGCTGTTCAACGAGACGGCGTACTCGCTCGCGGTGGAGAAGCTGCTCGGCATCACCGACGACATCACCGAGCGGGCCAACACCATCCGCGTGCTCATGATGGAGCTCAACCGGATCTCCTCGCACCTGGTCTGGCTGGCCACCACGGGCATGGAGCTCGGCGCCATCTCGATCATGCTGTACGGCTTCCGCGAGCGGGAGTACATCCTCGAGATCTTCGAGCTCATCACCGGCCTGCGGATGAACCACGCGTACGTCCGCCCCGGCGGCGTGGCGCAGGACGTGCCGGACGACGCGATCATCAAGATCCGCGAGCTTCTCGCACTGCTGCCCAAGCGGCTCAAGGAGTACGAGGACCTCCTCTCCGGCCAGCCGATCTGGACCGAGCGTACGAAGAACGTGGCGGTGCTCGACGTGACCGCCTGCCTGGCGCTCGGCGTGACCGGCCCGGTGCTGCGCTCCGCCGGTCTCGCCTGGGACCTGCGCAAGACCATGCCGTACTGCGGCTACGAGACGTACGAGTTCGACGTCCCGACGCACACCGGCGGCGACGTGTGGGGCCGCTACCAGGTGCGCCTCGCCGAGATCCGCGAGTCGATGAAGATCGTCGAGCAGGCGGTGGACCGGCTGGCCAAGCCGGGACCGGTGATGGTCGCCGACCGGAAGATCGCCTGGCCGGCCCAGCTGGCCATCGGCGTCGACGGGATGGGCAACTCGCTCGAGCACGTCGCGAAGATCATGGGTCAGTCGATGGAGTCGCTGATCCACCACTTCAAGCTGGTCACCGAGGGCTTCCGCGTCCCGCCCGGCCAGGTGTACGTGGGCATCGAGTCACCCCGCGGCGAGCTGGGCGTGCACGCGGTCTCCGACGGTGGGACCCGGCCCTACCGGGTGCACTACCGGGAGCCGAGCTTCGTCAACCTCCAGGCGCTCCCGGCGATGGCCGAGGGCGGCCTGATCGCCGACGTGATCGCCGGTGGCGCCTCGCTGGACCCGGTAATGGGAGGTTGTGACCGGTGAGCGCGAGGAGTGAGCTTGCGAGCCCCAGCCGCCCGCGCGAGGAGCGAGCGGAGCGAGCCCCGCAGTCGCGGGCAGAGGATCACGCAGTCGCGAACGAAGGGCGGCGCTGATGACTGTCTTCACCGAACAGACCCGCGAGCGGGCGAGGGAGATCGTCTCCCGCTATCCGGCTGACCGGTCCCGCTCGGCGCTGCTGCCGCTGCTGCATCTGGTGCAGGCCGAGGAGGGTTACGTCTCCCCGGCCGGCGTGGAGTTCTGCGCCGAGGTGCTGGGCCTCAACAAGGCCCAGGTCGGCGCGGTGGCCACCTTCTACACGATGTACAAGCGCAAGCCGACCGGTGACTACCTGGTCAGCGTCTGCACCAACACGATGTGCAACGTGCTCGGCGGCCAGGACGTCTACGACACCCTCGCCGAGCACCTCGGCGTCGGGCACGACGAGACCACCGCCGACGGGAAGATCACCCTGGAGCACGCCGAGTGCCTGGCGGCCTGCGACTACGGCCCGGTCATGACGGTCAACTACGACTTCTTCGACAACGTCGACCCGCGGGGCGCGGTCGGTGTGGTGGACGAGCTGCGGGCCGGCGGCCGGCCGATGCCGACGCGGGGCGCCCGGCTCTGCACGCTCAAGGAGATGGCCGTCCAGCTCGCCGGGTTCGCCGACGAGCGGGAGGGCGCGGTCGCCGACGGCGGCCCGGGCGAGTCGAGCCTGCGCGGGCTCCGCCTCGCCCAGCAGCACGGCATCTCGGCTCCGGGCTTCGACCCGAACACGCCGATCCGGAGCAAGGCCGAAGCCGACCGGGTCGCCGCGGAGGCGAAGGCCAAGGCGGAGGCGGCGGAGAAGGCCAAGGCCGACGCGGCCGCGAAGTCGGCCCCCGACGCCCCGGTCAAGGGCGGCGACGGCGCCTCGGCCCCCACCGGGGTCGAGCCGGCGCAGCCGGAGCGGGCGACCGGCAGCACCACGCCGGACGTGAAAGCGCCGGACGACAAGTCGCCGCAGGTGCGTACCGCCGAGACGCGGCAGCCCGACGCGGCCACGGCCGTGCCGGACGCGCCCGGCACCAAGGTGCCCGCCGACTCGGTGCCGCCGGCACCGCGTGACGCGCAGGAGGCGGAGGTTGCCGGGGTGGCGGCCAACCCGCCGGCCAGTGACGGCAAGCCCGCCGGCGACGACGCCGGGGCGCAGGAGCGCAATCTCAAGGAAGCGGAGGCCGGGGCCGGCGGGAACGGCGCGGACCCGGCGGTCGCGAGCGAAACGGGGGTCCAGAAGTGACCACTCCTCGGCCGGAGACGCTGGCCAAGCTCACCCCGGTCCTGACCAAGCGCTGGCTCTCGCCGGACGCCTGGCGGATCGGCACCTACGAGAAGCTGGACGGCTACGCGGCGCTGCGCAAGGCGCTCAAGTCCCACCCGGACGACCTGATCCAGTTGGTCAAGGACTCCGGGCTGCGGGGTCGCGGCGGGGCCGGGTTCCCCACGGGTCTCAAGTGGGGCTTCATCCCGCAGGGGGACGGCAAGCCGCACTACCTCGTGGTCAACGCCGACGAGGGTGAGCCGGGCACCTGCAAGGACCTGCCGTTGATGACGCACGATCCGCACTCGCTGGTCGAGGGCGTCATCATCGCCTCGTACGCGATCCGGGCCAACCGCGCGTACATCTACATCCGGGGTGAGGCGGTGCACGCCGCCCGGCGACTGCGCAACGCGGTGCGGGAGGCACAGGCCAAGGGCTACCTCGGCCGGAACATCCTCGGCTCCGGATTCGACCTGGAGTTGGTGGTGCACTCGGGCGCCGGGGCGTACATCTGCGGTGAGGAGACCGCGTTGCTGGACTCGCTGGAGGGCTTCCGCGGCCAGCCTCGGCTCCGCCCGCCGTTCCCGGCGACCCACGGCCTGTACGCGAGCCCGACCGTCGTCAACAACGTCGGCACCATCGCGAGCGTGCCCTACATCGTGCTGGGCGGTGCCGCCTGGTGGAAGACGATGGGCACGGAGAAGTCCGCCGGCCCGATGATCTACTCGCTCTCCGGCCGGGTCGCCAACCCGGGCCAGTTCGAGTGCTCGTTGGGCGTCACGCTGCGGGAGCTGCTCGAACTCGCCGGCGGGATGCAGCCCGGCCACAATCTGAGGTTCTGGACCCCGGGCGGGTCCTCGACCCCGCTGCTCACCGCCGAGCACCTGGACGTGCCGCTGGACTTCGAGTCGGTGGCGGCGGCGGGCTCGATCCTCGGCACCACGGCCACCCAGATCTTCTCGGACCAGGACTGCCCGGTCTACGCGACGTACCGGTGGCTGGAGTTCTACCACCACGAGTCGTGCGGCAAGTGCACCCCGTGCCGGGAGGGCAACTACTGGATGGTCCGGGTGTACCGGCGGATCCTCTCCGGCCAGGGCACCCACGAGGACCTGGACACCCTGCTCGACACCTGCGACAACATCCTCGGCCGGTCGTTCTGCGGCCTGGGTGACGGCGCGACCAGCTCGGTGACCTCCTCGCTGCAGTACTTCAAGCAGGACTACCTCGACTACATCGAGGGGCGCACCGCGCCGAAGCTGTCCGACAAGCAGCTAGTGGGAGCCCACTGATGCGAGCGCGAGGAGCGAGCGGAGCGAGCCCCGCAGTCGCGAGTGAAAGGCCGGCACATGACTGACGTCGTCAAGGCCCCGGAAACCGTCACGCTCACCATCGACGGCGTCGAGGTCACCGCTCCGAAGGGAGCGCTGCTGATCCGGGTCGCCGAGCAGATGGGCACCGAGATCCCCCGGTTCTGCGACCACCCGCTGCTGGCCCCGGCCGGCGCGTGCCGGCAGTGCCTGGTGGAGGTGGAGGGGCAGCGCAAGCCGGTCGCCTCCTGCACCCAGACCGTCGCCGACGGCATGGTGGTCCGCACCCAGCTCAGCTCCCCGGTCGCCAAGAAGGCGCAGGAGGGGGTCATGGAGCTGCTGCTGCTCAACCACCCGCTCGACTGCCCGATGTGCGACAAGGGCGGCGAGTGCCCCCTGCAGAACCAGGCGATGTCCACCGGGCGGAGCGACTCCCGGTTCCACGAGCACAAGCGGGAGTACCCGAAGCCGCTGCCGATCAGCAGCCAGGTGCTGCTCGACCGGGAGCGCTGCGTGCTCTGCCAGCGGTGCACCCGCTTCTCCGAGGAGATCGCCGGGGACAAGTTCATCGACCTGATGAACCGGTCCTCCGCCGAGGAGATCAACATCTACCGGGACGAGGCGTACGGCGAGGAGGGCGACGCCGGTGACGTCCCCTTCAACTCCTACTTCTCCGGCAACACCGTGCAGATCTGCCCGGTCGGCGCGCTGACCGGCGCCCAGTACCGGTTCCGGGCCCGCCCGTTCGACCTGGTCTCCAGCCCGAGCGTCTGCGAGCACTGCTCGGCCGGGTGCGCCCAGCGCACCGACTGGCGGCGGGGCAAGGTGCTGCGCCGGCTGGCCGGCGACGACCCGGCGGTGAACGAGGAGTGGAACTGCGACAAGGGCCGGTGGGGCTTCCAGTACACCCGGGCGCACGACCGGCTCAGCACGCCGCTGGTCCGCGACGCGCGTACCGGTGAGCTGCGCGAGGCGTCCTGGAGCGAGGCGCTCACCGTCGCCGCCGAGGGGCTGCGGGCCGCCCGGGACTCCGGGCAGGGCGCCGCGGTGCTCACCGGCGGCCGGTTGACCGTCGAGGACGCCTACGCGTACGCGAAGTTCGCCCGGGTCGCGCTCAACACCAACGACGTCGACTTCCGGGCCCGGCCGGTCTCCCGCGAGGAGGCCGACTTCCTGGCCAGCTCGGTCGCCGGGGTCACCGACGTGACCTACGCCGACGTGGAGAAGGCGCCGGCGGTGGTGCTGGTCGGCATCGAGCCGGAGGAGGAGTGCCCGATCCTCTTCCTGCGGCTGCGCAAGGCCCACACCAAGGGCGGCCTCCGGGTGTACGCGATCGCCCCGTTCGCCACCCGCGGCCTGGAGAAGCTCGGCGCCAAGCTGGCCCGGGTGGTGCCGGGCGAGGAGGCGAGCGTGCTCGCCGAGCACGCCACTGTCGCCGAGGCGCTGAGCGCCGAGGGCGCGATCCTGATCGTGGGTGAGCGGCTCGCCGAGGTGCCGGGCGGCCTCTCCGCCGCCGCGGACGTCGCCCGGCGTACGGGTGCCAAGCTGGCCTGGGTGCCGCGGCGCGCGGGTGACCGCGGCGCGGTCGACGCCGGCTGCCTGCCGAACCTGCTCCCCGGTGGTCGCCTGGTCACCGAGCCGGCGGCCCGTGCCGAGCTGGGTGAGGCGTGGGACATCGCGGCCGGGGTCATCCCGAGCCAGGCCGGTCGGGACACCGACGGCATCCTCACGGCGGCCGCGAACGGTCGGCTCGGCGCCCTGGTGGTCGCCGGGGTCGACCCGGCCGACCTGGCCGATCCGCGCCTCGCCGAGCAGGCCCTGGAGCAGGTGCCGTTCCTGGTGAGCCTGGAGCTGCGCGGCAGCGCGGTGACCCGCCGGGCCGACGTGGTCTTCCCGGTCGCCCCGGTGGACGAGAAGGCGGGCAGCTTCGTCGACTGGGAGGGGCGGCTGCGCACCTTCGAGGCGGTGCTGCAGACCGCCGCGATGACCGACGGCCGGGTGCTGGATGCGCTCGCCGCGCAGCTCGACGTGCGGCTCGGCACCGGAGACGTGCTCAGCATCCGCCGTGAGCTGGGCTCGCTGCCGCCCACCCGGACGGCCCGGCCGGCCGCCCCGTCGGTGGAGCCGGCGGCCGTGCCGCAGCCGGGCGCCGGCGAGGCGGTGCTCGCCACCTGGCACCAGTTGATCGACCTGGGCAGCCTCCTCGACGGCGACGAGCACCTCGTCGGCACCGCCCGCCCGCCGCTGGTGCGGCTGGGCAAGGGCACCGCCGAGGCGCTGGGGGTCGCGGACGGCGACGCGGTGACGGTCGGGACGGACCGGGGCGCGGTGACGCTGCCGGCCGCCATCACCGAGATGCCGGACGGGGTGGTCTGGGTGCCCACGAACTCGCCCGGCGCGACCGTCCGGCGCAGCCTCGGCGCGCTCTCCGGCCGGGTGGTCCGGATCTCCGTTCCGGCCCCGACGGCGGCCGTGCCGGCCGGCCGGTCGGCGGCGGACGAGGCCGGCGTCCCGGGCCCGCTGCTCAACTCCGGGGGTGCCCAGTGAGCGCGAGGAGCGCGCGAGTGAGCCCCGCAGTCGCGAACGAAAGGTGGGCACGATGAACGCGGTCTACCTGGCCCAGGACCCGACCCTGGCCGACTTCGGCCGGGATCCGTGGTGGCTGGTCCTCATCAAGATCGTCTTCGCCTTCGTCTTCGCGGTGCTGGCCACCCTGCTCGGCGTCTGGTTCGAGCGGCGCGTGGTCGGCTACATGCAGGTGCGGCCCGGCCCCAACCAGGTCGGCCCGCTCGGCCTGCTGCAGACCCTGGCCGACGGCCTGAAGATGGCCTTCAAGGAGGACATCCTCCCGCGCGCCGCCGACAAGGTCGTCTTCTTCTTCGCCCCGACGATCTCGGTGATCTGCGCGGTCACCGCGCTCTCGGTGGTGCCGTTCGGCCCGATGGTGAGCATCTTCGGCCACTGGACGCCGCTGCAGGTCACCGACGTCTCGGTGGCGGTGCTGGTGCTGCTGGCCTGCTCGTCCATGGGCATCTACGGCATCGTGCTCGGCGGCTGGGCCTCCGGATCCACCTACCCGCTGCTCGGCGGTCTGCGCTCCAGCGCCCAGATGATCTCGTACGAGGTCGCGATGGGGCTGAGCATCGTGGCGGTCTTCATGACGGCCGGCACCATGAGCACCAGCGGGATCGTCGCCGCGCAGGGGGACGCCACGCAGCTGACCCTGTTCGGCACCGACATCCCCGCGCCGGGCTGGTACGCGATCCTGCTGCTGCCGAGCTTCGTCATCTTCTTCATCGCCACCGTCGGCGAGACCAACCGCGCGCCGTTCGACCTGCCCGAGGCGGAGTCCGAGCTGGTGGCGGGCTTCATGACCGAGTACAGCTCGCTGAAGTTCGCGCTCTTCATGCTCTCCGAGTACGTCTCGATGGTGACCATGTCCGCGGTCACCACGACGCTCTTCCTCGGCGGCTGGCGGGCACCCTGGCCGATCACGCTCTGGGAGGGCGCCAACTCCGGTTGGTGGCCGATGCTCTGGTTCTTCGGCAAGGTCATCGCGCTGGTCTTCGTCTTCGTCTGGCTCCGCGGCACGCTGCCCCGGCTGCGCTACGACCAGTTCATGCGCTTCGGCTGGAAGGTGCTGCTGCCGATCAACCTGGTCTGGATCCTGGTCCTCAGCGGCCTGCGGTCGATCGAGGACTGGGACACCCGGGGCAAGCTGATCGCGGTCGGCATTCCGGCCGGCGTACTGCTGCTCGTCACGCTGCTCTGGCCCGGCCGGAAGCCACGGCCGAAGGTGAGCGTCCAGGAGCAGGTCAACAACCGTCCGCACGGCAGCTTCCCGCTGCCGCCGCTGGACCTTCAGATCCCACCGAGCCCGCGCACCAGGCGCGTGGTCGCCGAGCGGGAGCCGGCGAACGTCACCGCCGGCTCGGAGTCAGGGGAGGTGTGACGTGGGCGCGATCACCGGAACGTTCAAGGGCTTCGGGGTCACCTTCTCGCACATGTTCAGGAAGGTGGTCACCACCGACTACCCGTTCAAGCCGCCGGTCTCGGCGCCGCGCTACCACGGGCGGCACATTCTGAACCGGCACCCGGACGGGTTGGAGAAGTGCATCGGGTGCGAGCTGTGCGCCTGGGCCTGCCCGGCCGACGCGATCTACGTGGAGGGTGGCGACAACACCGAGGAGCAGCGCTTCTCCCCGGGTGAGCGGTACGCCAGCATCTACCAGATCAACTACGCGCGGTGCATCTTCTGCGGACTCTGCATCGAGGCCTGCCCGACCCGCTCGTTGACCATGAGCAACGAGTACGAGCTGGCCCGGGACAGCCGGCAGGATCTGATCTTCACGAAGGAGCAGCTGCTCGCGCCGCTGCTGCCGGGCATGGAGCAGCCGCCGCACGCGATGCGGCTCGGCGAGAGCGAGAAGGACTACTACGTCGGCAGCCTGACCAACCCGGGCACCTCGGCCGGCGCGGAGCGCGCCGCCAACAGCCCGGGCCGGTACCAGGTGGAGGAGCACCCCGGGGTGACCTTCCCTGGCGCGGAGCAGCACGCCCAGCGGGCCGCCGCGGGCAAGGGGGACAAGGCATGACCACGCAGACGGTGCTCGCCGCCGCGGGCGGGGTGTCCGGCGGCGAGCAGGTCACCTTCTGGATCCTCGCCCCGCTCGCGCTGATCGGCGCGATCGGGATGGTGGCCGCCCGCAACGCGGTGCACTCCGCGCTCTGGCTGGTGCTGACCATGCTCTGCCTGGGCGTCTTCTACGTGCTCCAGGCCGGGCCGTTCATCGGCATGGTGCAGATCATCGTCTACACCGGCGCGATCATGATGCTCTTCCTCTTCGTGCTGATGCTGGTCGGGCGGGACGCGTCCGACTCGCTGATCGAGACGCTGCGCGGGCAGCGGGCCGCGGCGATCCTGCTCGGCCTGGGCTTCGCCGGGCTGGTCGGCGGCGGCGTCTACCGGGCGATGGAGGGCACCACGGCGGCCGGCCTGACGCAGGCCAACGCCGAGGGGAACGTCCAGGGCATCGCCCGGCTGCTCTTCACCAAGTACGTCTTCGCCTTCGAGCTGACCTCGGCGCTGCTGATCACGGCGGCCGTCGGCGCGATGGTGCTGGCGCACGTCGAGCGGCGCAAGCAGGACAAGATGGACCAGATCGCCACCATGAAGGCGCGCTTCCGGCCCGGCAACTACCCCGGCCCGAAGCCCGGCCCGGGCGTCTTCGCCACCAGCAGCTCGGTCGCCACGCCGGCCCGGTTGCCGGACGGCCGGCTCAGCGAGCGGAGCACGCCGGACATCCTGCCGGTCCGTGAGCTGACCGCCCAGGAGACTTCGCTGAAGGGCACCGAAAAGTGACTCCCGACTACTACCTCGTGCTCGCGGCGATCCTCTTCACCATCGGCGCGTCCGGGGTGCTCATCCGCCGCAACGCGATCGTGTTGTTCATGTGCGTCGAGCTGATGCTCAACGCGGCGAACCTGACGCTGGTCACCTTCAGCCGGATCAACGGTGACCTCAACGGCCAGATCATGGCGTTCTTCGTGATGGTGGTGGCTGCGGCCGAGGTCGTGGTCGGCCTCGCGATCATCATGGCGATCTTCCGAACCCGGCGCTCGGCGAGCGTCGACGACGCCAACCTGCTCAAGTACTAGAGGGGCCTGCGGTGGGAGAGATACTGACGAACGCCCCGGCGGAGCCGGCGGGGGCCGTCACGTACGCGACGGCGGACGGCCTGCTCACCAGCGTCTGGCTGCTGGTGGCGATCCCGCTGGTCAGCGCGGCGGTCCTGCTGCTGCTCGGCCGGCGCGCCGACCGCTGGGGGCACTGGCTCGGGGTGAGCGCGATCGGTGTGTCGTTCGTGCTCGGCCTCGCGTCGTTCTTCCAGCTGCGCGGCCTGGAGAACAAGTCCGTCGAGCTGAGCCTCTGGGACTTCATCACGGTCGGCGACCTCCGGGTGGACTTCGGTCTGCTCTTCGACCCGCTCTCCGCGCTCTTCGTCCTGCTGATCACCGGGGTGGGTTTCCTGATCCACCTCTACGCGGTCGAGTACATGTCGCACGACGGGGGCCGGCGGCGGTTCTTCGGCTACTTCAACCTGTTCGTCGCCGCCATGCTGCTGCTGGTGCTCGGCAACAACTACGTGATGCTCTACGTCGGCTGGGAGGGCGTCGGTCTGGCGTCGTACCTGCTGATCTCCTTCTGGCAGGATCGGCCGAGCGCGGCCACCGCCGGCAAGAAGGCGTTCCTGATGAACCGGGTCGGTGACGCCGGTCTGGCCATCGCGATCTTCATCATGTTCGCCACCCTCGGCACCACCCAGTACGACGAGGTCTTCTCGAACGTCGGCGCGCTGACCGGCGGCACCGTGCTCGTGCTCGGCCTGCTGCTCCTGCTCGGCGCGGCCGGCAAGTCCGGCCAGTTCCCGCTCCAGGCGTGGCTGCCGGACGCGATGGAGGGCCCGACCCCGGTGTCGGCGCTCATCCACGCGGCCACCATGGTCACCGCGGGCGTCTACCTGATCGCCCGCTCCAACCCGGTCTTCTCGGCGAACACGACGCTCCAGCTCGTGGTGGTGAGCGTCGGCGCGCTGACCCTGCTGATGGGCTGCATCATCGGCGCGGCCAAGGACGACATCAAGCGGGTGCTCGCCTGGTCGACGGTGAGCCAGATCGGCTACATGTTCCTCGGCGTCGGCCTCGGCGGTGGGGCGTACGCGCTGGCCATCATCCACCTGCTGGCGCACGGCTTCTTCAAGGCCAACATGTTCCTCGGCGCCGGTTCGGTCATGCACGGGATGAAGGACCAGGTGGACATCCGCCGCTTCGGCGGGCTCGCCAAGCACATGAGGATCACCTGGATCACGTTCATGATGGGCTGGCTGGCCATCATCGGCATCCCGCCGCTGTCGGGCTACTTCTCGAAGGAGCCGATCATCGCGGCCGCGTTCGGTCGGGAGGACTGGACGGCCTGGCTCTTCGGTGGGGCCGCGCTGCTCGGCGCGGGGCTGACCGCGTTCTACATGACCCGGCTCTTCGTGCTCACCTTCCACGGGCCCAAGCGCTGGACCGAGGAGATCGAGCACCCGCACGAGTCGCCGAAGCTGATGACCGTCCCGCTGATCCTGCTGGCGATCGGCTCGATCGGGGCGGGCTTCCTGCTCTCCACCTCGGTGCCGGACTGGCTGACCGCGACCGCGGGCCTCGGCGGGGAGCACGCGGAGCACCATCCGGTCCTGTCGCACGCCGTGATCACCGCCCTCTCGCTGCTGGTGACCGTGCTCGGCGCCGGGCTGGCCTGGTTCCTCTTCCGGCGCGGTACGGCCACCGCACCGCAGCCGGCCGGGGTGCTGGTCACCGCCGCCCGCCGCAACCTCTACACGGACGCCTTCAACGAGACGGTCTTCGAGAAGCCGGGCATCTTCCTCACCCGGGCGCTGGTCTTCCTGGACAACCGGGGCGTGGACGGGCTGGTCAACGGCCTCGCCGCCGCGGTCGGCGGTGGTTCCGGCCGGCTCCGGCGGCTGCAGACCGGCTTCGTCCGGTCGTACGCGACCTCGATCCTGACCGGCGCGCTGCTCGTGGTGGCGGCGTTCCTGGCCGTACAGGCGGGGTGGCTGGCGTGATCGACCTCTTCCCGGCCGCCCCCGCCGGCGGACCACGCAGTGACGACGGAGGTAAGGCCGCATAATGTCCAACTTCCCGTTCCTCTCGGTGCTGACCGTGGCGCCACTGGTGGGTGCCCTCGTGGTCGCCCTGCTGCCACGCCGGCGGCCGGACCTGGCCAAGCAGGTGGCGTTCGGCTGGTCGCTGCTGGTGCTGGTGCTCTCGGTGCTGATGTGGATCGCCTTCCAGGTCGACGGTGACCGCTTCCAGTTCCGCGAGTCGTACCCGTGGATCCCGAACTGGGGCGTCCACTTCACCTTCGCCGCCGACGGCATCGCGCTGGTCATGCTGATGCTGATCGCGGTGCTGGTGCCGCTGGTGATCCTCGCGTCCTGGCACGACGCTGAGTCGTCGAAGCGCTCGGTGCCCACCTACTTCGCGCTGCTGCTCGTCCTCGAGTGCACGATGATCGGCGTCTTCGCCGCCGCCGACGTCTTCCTCTTCTACGTGTTCTTCGAGGTCATGCTGGTGCCGATGTACTTCCTCATCGGCAGCTACGGCGGCCACCAGCGGCAGTACGCGGCGGTGAAGTTCTTCCTCTACTCGCTGGTCGGCGGCCTCTTCATGCTCGCCGCGGTGATCGGCCTCTGGGTGGTCGGCGGCAAGACCTTCGACTGGCAGGCGCTGTCGCAGGTGGACATCTCCACCGGCACCGAGCGCTGGCTCTTCCTCGGCTTCTTCGTCGCGTTCGCGATCAAGGCGCCGTTCTTCCCGTTCCACACCTGGCTTCCGGACGCCGGTGGCGCAGCGCCGGCCGGCGCGGCGGCGCTGCTGGTCGGCGTGCTCGACAAGGTCGGCACCTTCGGCATCCTGCGGTACTGCCTGCCGCTCTTCCCCGACGCGGCCAAGTGGTTCGCGCCGTGGGCGCTCGCGTTGGCGCTGATCGGCATCATCTACGCCGCGCTCCTCGCGGTCGGGCAGAACGACCTGAAGCGGTTGGTGTCGTACACCTCGATCGCGCACTTCGGCTTCATCGGCGTGGGCATCTTCGCCTTCACCACCCAGGCCGGCACCGGCGCGGTGCTCTACATGGTCAACCACGGCCTCGCCACCGGCCTGCTCTTCCTGGTGGTGGGCATGCTGATCGCGCGCCGGGGCTCGTCGCTGATCAGCGACTTCGGTGGGGCCGGCAAGCTGGTCCCGGTGCTCGCCGGGGTGCTCTTCTTCGCCGGTCTGGCGTCGCTGGCGCTGCCCGGCACCGCGCCCTTCGTCTCCGAGTTCCTGGTGCTGGTCGGCTCGTTCACGGTGAACAAGCCGGTCGCGGTGATCGCCACCCTCGGCATCATCCTGGCGGCGGCATACGTGCTGTGGATGGTGCAGCGCACCACGCAGGGCACGCTCAACCCGGCACTGACCCAGATCGACGGGATGCGGCGTGACCTCAACCTGCGCGAGAAGGTGGTGATCGCGCCACTGATCGCGCTGATCGTGGTGCTGGGCTTCTACCCGAAGCCGGTCACCGACGTGATCAACCCCGCCGTCCAGGCGACCATGGACGACATCGGCAAGACCGACCCCGCCCCGTCGGTGGTCACCACCGTCCAGGAGGCCGGCCGGTGAGCGGGAAGGCTGAACGAGCGATCGTGAGCGAGCCCAGGCACGGGCGCGAGGCGCGGGCAGTGCGAGCCCCGCAGGCGCGAGCAGACGGCGACCCAGTCGCGAACGGAAGGTTGGCCCGGTGAGTGAACTGAAGCTGCCGTCGATCGACTACGCGGCGCTCGCCCCGATCCTGATCATGTTGGGGGCCGCGCTGCTCGGTGTCCTGGTCGAGGCGTTCGTGCCCCGGCACAGGCGGCACCTGGTGCAGCTGTCGCTGGCCCTGCTCGCGGTGCTCGCCGCGCTGACCATGGTGGTGCTCAACAGCGACGACCGGCTGATCACGGCCGGCTCGGCGATCGCCGTGGACGGGCCGGCGCTCTTCCTCCAGGGCGGGATCCTGGTGCTCGCCGCGATGGCGCTGCTGCTCATCGGTGAGCGGGTGGTGGAGCGCGGCGGCGCCTTCGTGGCGCACGCGGCGGTCACCGCCGAGTCGCCCGAGGACCGGCGGCAGGCCGAGGGCGCCGACGGCGCCACCGAGGTGTACCCGCTCGTCACGTTCGCCATCGGCGGCATGCTGATCTTCGTGGCGGCGAACGACCTGCTCACCATGTTCATCGCCCTCGAGGTCTTCTCGCTGCCGCTCTACCTGCTCTGCGCGCTGGCCCGACGCCGCCGGCTGCTCAGCCAGGAAGCGGCGCTGAAGTACTTCATGCTCGGCGCGTACGCCTCGGCGTTCTTCCTCTTCGGCGTCGCGCTGATCTACGGCTTCACCTCCGGCATCCCGGGCCGGTCGGCCGGGGTCGACTTCGCCACCATCAACGCGGCGGTGAACGAGTCGCCGGCCAGCCGGGTGCTGCTCTTCGCCGGAATGGCGCTGCTCGCCATCGGGCTGCTCTTCAAGGCGGCCGCGGCGCCGTTCCACGTCTGGACGCCGGACGTCTACCAGGGCGCGCCGACCCCGGTCACCGGGTTCATGGCCGCCTGCACCAAGGTCGCCGCCTTCGGTGCCCTGCTCCGGGTCTTCCAGGTGGCGTTCGCCAGCGCCAGCTGGGACTTCGCCCCGGTTCTCGGCGTCGTGGCGGTGCTGACCATGCTGGTCGGCGCGGTGCTCGCCGTGACCCAGACCGACATCAAGCGGCTGCTCGCGTACTCCTCCATCGCCAACGCCGGCTACCTGCTGGTGGGCGTGCTCGCGCCGTCGAAGGACGGGCTCTCCGGCACGATGTTCTACCTCGTCGCGTACGGCTTCTCGGTGCTCGCCGCGTTCGCCGTGGTGACCCTGGTTCGCGACGGCGACGGGGAGGCCACCCACCTGTCCCGCTGGGCCGGGCTGGGACGACGCTCACCGTTCTTCGCGAGCGTGTTCACGTTCATCCTGCTCGCCTTCGCCGGCATCCCGTTGACGAGCGGCTTCACCAGCAAGTTCGCGATCTTCGGGCCGGCGCTGGCCGAGGGGCGGGCCTGGCTGGTGATCGCCGGTGTGCTGACCAGCATGGTGCTGGCGTTCCCGTACCTGCGGGTCGTGGTGATGATGTGGCTCTCCGAGCCCGGCGAGTCCACCCCGACGGTCGCGGTGCCGGGTGGGCTCACCGCGGCGGCGCTGATGATCGGCGTGGTGGCCACTCTGGTCCTCGGTGTCGCCCCGGCGCCGCTGCTCGACCTGGCCACCGGAGCCGCCGAATTCGTCAGATGACGAAAAGCTCCACCCGAAGGCCGGTACGCCACGACGTACCGGCCTTCGTGCATCCGTGCCCACCGCTGGACGGGCCTGGTCGCTGCTCCTCGGCGCATGCATCCCCGGCCCGGGGCTGGTCGAACGCGTGTGGCATGGTTGAACCGTGGTGAAACCGGCTGGCGAGGGTACAGGTGCCACCGGCTCCGGCGTCCGCCGGAACCGGCGTGGCGCGGGTCAGTTCGGGGAACTCGGCCTCTACCTTGCCGATCCCCGCCTCGAGGAGTCCGTGCTGGCTGTGCTGGAGGCCGTCGAGACCGAGCTGCGGTCGACCGTCGCCAGCGCCGACCCGTTCGTCACGGAGGCCGCCCGGCATCTGGTCGAGGCCGGCGGCAAACGGTTCCGGCCGCTGCTGGTGGCGCTCGGGGCCCAGTTCGGTGACCCGGCCGCCGCGCCGGTCGTACCGGCGGCGGTGGTGATGGAACTCACCCACCTGGCGACGCTCTACCACGACGACGTGATGGACGAGGCGGCCGTGCGCCGGGGCGCGCAGAGCGCCAACTCCCGGTGGACCAACTCGGTGGCGATCCTGGTCGGCGACTACCTCTTCGCGCGGGCCGCCGACGTCGCCGCCGACCTGGGCACCGAGGCGGTACGCCTGCAGGCGCGCACCTTCTCGCAGTTGGTGCACGGGCAGATCGCCGAGACCGTCGGGCCCCGCCCCGGTGAGGACCCGGTGGCGCACTACCTCGAGGTGATCGCCGGGAAGACGGGTTCGCTGATCGCCACCTCGACCCGCTTCGGCGGCCTCTTCGGCGGTGCGTCCCCTGAGCACACCGAGGCGCTGGCCGGCTACGGCGAGACGATCGGCGTCGCCTTCCAGCTCTCCGACGACCTGCTCGACATCGCGTCCGAGTCGGTCCAGTCCGGCAAGACTCCCGGCACCGACCTGCGGGAGGGCGTACCGACCCTGCCGGTGCTCTACGCCCGCGCGGGGGACGACTCCGACGCCGCCTCCGTCCGGCTGCGGGAGATCCTCGGCGCCGGCGCGGTGACCGACGACGACCTGCACGCCGAGGCGCTCGGTCTGCTTCGGGAGAGCCCGGCGATGAAGCGGGCCCGGGAGACGGTACGCAGCTACGCGGAGGACGCCCGCGCGAAGCTCGCGCCCCTGCCCGAGAACCCGGCCCGCCGCGCTCTCGAATCCCTCTGCGACTTCGTAGCCGACCGCACCAGCTAACCCCCCCCCCGGTTCGTCACGGTGATCAAGAGATTTGCGTCAGGGATCGGGCCGACGATGACGCGATCCTCTTGATCAACGATTCTCGAGGCGGCCGGGTCAGGGGCGGGTCAGGAGGCGGCTGCCGGTGAGCATGAGGGCGGCGGCGACGAGCATCGACAGGGCGGCCGTGCCCCACATCGCGGGGTAGCCGAGCCGGGCGGCCATCGCACCGAGGCCGAGCGGACCGAGACAGCCGCCCGCGTACACCCCGGTCTGGGTGATCGAGGTGGCGGCGGCCGGGGCCTGCGGGTGCAGCCGGACCACCGCGAAGTTCAGCAGCCCGGGCCACGCCCAGCCGAGCCCGAAGCCGAGCACCACGCCCACCACCAGCGGCGCGACACCGCCCACCGCGAGCAGACCGAGCCCGCCCGCGCCCACCAGCAACATGGCCGCGATGACGGCGACGTGCCCCCCGGACCGGCGGTCGGCCAGCCACCCGGAGCCGATCCGAGCGACGACGCAGACCGCGCTGCCGAGCGTCAGCGTCAGCCCGGCCAGCGCCGGCGCCAGCCCGCGCCCGGCCGCGGAGTCGACCACGAAGGTGCCCAGCGCGTTCGCCGCGCCCGCGGCGAGCGTCGCGGCGACCCCGATGACCACGAGGGCCCCGGTGCCCCGACCGGCAGGGGTACGGCCCGCCCGCCGCGAACCGCGGCCCTCCCGCGCCGGTACGGCCAGCAACGTGGCCAGCGCGGCACCGCCGGCGGCGACGAACGCCCACCGCCAGCCGACGGTCAGTGCGATCGTCGGCACGGCCGCCCCGGCCAGCAGCGTGGAGACCGGGATGGCCGCCTGCTTGACCCCGAACGAGAGCCCCTGCCGGTGCGGCGGAACGTGCCGGGCGAGCGCGGCGTTGCTGGCGAGCTGACCGAGAGCGTTGGCGACACCACCGACCGCCATCAGGCCGAGCAGGACCGGGTACGAGCGGGCTAGCGTCGCCACGGCGAGCAGGCAGGCGGTCGAGAGCAGGATGCCGGCGCGAGCCACCACCGCCGGTCCGTACCGCTCGGCGAGGGCACCGGACGGCACCGACGCGAGCGCGCCCACCCCGAAGTAGACGGAGACCACGAGACCGAGCCCGGCCGGGGAGAAGCTCAGATCCTCGCCCAGCTGTACGGCGAGACCGCCGACCAGGAAGACCGGCAGGACGCAGGCGATGGTGACGACAATGGCACTCGCGCTGGCCCGGACGGGGCGGGTGGGGGCGGTGCCGGTGAGGGGGGAGGTGGCGATCTCGGTCATCGTCCGGCAAACCTACGCCAGGCGCCCGTGAACCACGGATCGTGGCCACCAGTACACACTCCGTTGATGACGATCTGGCATCCTCGACCCGAACAGTCGTTTCGCACCGGCTCCGAATTTCATATGGTGTAAGTCCCCGGCGGCGGAGGTGGTTGTGCGCGACCCCCTGGCGGAACCTTCGGACCTGATCCGTAGCGTCTCCCGCGCGCTACGAGTGCTGGAATCGGTCGGCCGTGCCCCCAGAGGGCTGACCGTCAAGCAGATCGCCCGGCGGTGCGAGTTGACCGTCGCCACCACGTACCACCTGGTCCGCACCCTGGCCTACGAGGGGTACGTCATCCGTCGCGAGGACGGCACGTACATCGTGGGGCTTGAGGTCGCCGACCGCTACCGGGAGCTGGTGGCGGCGTTCCGCGGGCCGCCGGCCGTCGGTGAGACCCTGCGCCGAGCCGCCTCGGAGACCGGCTACAGCCACTACCTCGGCCGGTTCGTCGGCGGCCAGGTGGCGGTCACCGCGGTCGCCGAGGGGCCGCGCTCCCCGTACCTGGAGGATCTGGTTCCCGGCTTCGACGAGGGGGCGCACGCCACCGCGCTCGGCAAGTCCCTGCTCGCCACGCTCACCGCCGAGCAGCGGTTCCGCTACCTGCGCGAGTACGGCATGCGCCCGTTCACCAGCGCCACCCTGACCAGCTCGGAGACGTTCGAGGCCGACCTGGCCGCCGGCGACCGGCGCGGCATGCAGCTGGAGCTCGGGCAGTTCCGCCAGGGGGTGGCATGCGCCGCGGTCCTGGTCAGCCCCGACAAGGACATGGAACGTCGAGTCGTCCTCGCCTGCGCGCTGCCGGCGAACGAGATGATGACCTCCGCCCGGATGGTCCGGGCGAAGATGCTCGCCACCGCCCGCTCCGTCGCCGACGGCATCGCGGCCGAACAGCACTGACCTCTGCCCGGCGCCGACGCGACGGGGCCCTCTCCCCGGCTGGGAGAGGGCCCCGCGTGGTGCGATCCGGCGGCGGACCGCGGAAGGAAGATCAGCTGCCGATCGGGCCGCCGTCGAGGCGCCAGGTCACCACGACGCCCGGCTTGGCGAAGTCGCCGTCCGGCCAGGTGGAGGCGGGCTGCTCGACCGAGGCACCGGTGATCTCACCCGGGTGCTGCACCGCCACGAAGACCGACCGGTTGTCGTCCGTGATGAACGGCCCGCAGGTCTCCGCGCCGAGCGGCACGGTCAGGAACTGCTTGAGGTGCCCCCGCTCCGGCCCCTCGAGAGCGGTGGCGAAGAGGCCGTCGTTGCTGCCCAGCGCGTTGCCGTCGGTGGAGATCCAGAGGTTGCCGGTGGCGTCGAAGGCGACGTTGTCCGGGCAGGAGATCGGGGAGACCTTCGTCTTGTCGTACCCGGCGAAGTAGGTCGACGCGTCGGTCGGGTCGCCGCAGATGATCGGCAGCGACCAGGCGAACGTCTCCGCGCTGCTGTCGCCACGGTCCTCGACCAGCTCCAGGATCTGCCCGTGCTTGTTGGCGTTGCGCGGGTTCGCCTCGTCCGCCTTCGGGTTGGCGCCCACACCCCGGTTGGTGTTGTTGGTCAACGCCACGTACACCTTGCCGGTGAGCTGGCTCGGCTCGACGTCCTCCGGCCGGTCCATCTTGGTCGCGCCGACCTTGTCACCGGCGAGCCGGGTGAAGGTGAGCACGTCGGCGGCGGTCATCCCTGCGACGAACGAACGGTTGCCGCTGACCAGCTTGATCCAGCGACCCCGGCCGTTGAAGGCGCCGTCCGACGGGAGCTTGCCCGAGCCGTCGATCTCACCGGCGCTGGTCTGCTCCAGCTTCGCCACGAAGAGCGTGCCGGACTCCAGGAGGCTGAGGTTGTGGTTGCGGGCGGTCCAGGAGTCGCCCTTCATGAACTTCTTGTCCGAGACGAACTTGTAGAGGTAGTCGAAGCGCTCGTCGTCGCCCATGTACGCCACGGCGTGGCCGCTCTTGGCGATGATGACGTTCGCGCCCTCGTGCTTGAACCGGCCCAGCGCGGTGTGCTTGCGCGGCCGGGCCTCCGGGTCCAGCGGGTCGATCTCGACGACCCACCCGAACCGGTGCGCCTCGTTGGGGTGCTTGGCCAGGTCGAAGCGCTCGTCCGCGCGCT
Organism: Micromonospora musae; assembly: GCF_003626635.1. Taxonomy (GTDB): domain Bacteria; phylum Actinomycetota; class Actinomycetes; order Mycobacteriales; family Micromonosporaceae; genus Micromonospora; species Micromonospora musae. Next base: position 120,462 of record NZ_RAZT01000007.1, read on the forward strand.
CCCACTTGCGGCTGCCGCTCGGGTAGCGGGTGGTGGTGGGGATGCCGTACCGCTCCAGCTTCGGCTTCAGCTCGGCCGGGGCTCCGTCGGCACCGACGAAGTACTGGTTGAAGTTCTCCTCACCGGAGAGCACCGTGCCCCACGGGGTCACCCCACCGGCGCAGTTGTTCAGCGTGCCGATGACCGTACGGCCCTTCGGGTCGGCCGCGGTCTTCAGCCACGCCGAGCCGGCCGCGGGGCCGGTCAGGTCGAACTTGGTGGCGAGCGCCGTGACCCGCCGGTTGTACTGGCGGCGGCCCTTCTTCACCGGCCGCCACTGGCCGGTGTCGTCGACCCGCTCCAGCTCCACCACGGACATGCCGTGCGCGGCCATGGCGACCCGGATCTGCTCCACCGACAGGTTGTCCAGCCCGGGGAAGCCGGGGAACATGAGGTCCTCGTTGGTGTACTCGTGGTTGACCACGAGCAGCGCCCGCCGGCCCTGCTTGTCCAGGGGCAGCACGCCGACGAAGTCGTTGTTGTAGCCGAACTGCTTCGACTGGGCGGCGGCGGTCTGCCGGTGCAGGTTGAACTCCGGGGCGTCCGGGACGACCTCGTCGCCCCACTTGATGACCACGGAGTGGTCGTACCCGTTCGGCACCACCAGCGTGTCGAGCTTGTTCGGCGGGATGGCCTTGAAGGTCAGCGCGCCGTTGCCGACCCCGGGGCGGGGACGGCCGAAGCCGGCCGCCGCGGGGGAAGCGGTGGCGGCGGCGGCCGCGGCCGGGGCGGCGCCGGCCAGCGCGCCGGCAGCCGCGCCACCGAAGCCGAGGACCAGCGCACCGACCGCACCGGCCCGGACGACGCCGCGGCGGGAGACCTCGGCGTTCACCACGTCTCCGAAGTACTCGTTCTCCGACGTGTTCGGGACCGGGTGGTCACAGGCGTTGCCGCAGCGGTAGAGACAGGTCATGGCATCGCGGCTGCCGTGGCGGGTGGCGCCCAGCAGCGGGAGCAGCCGAGGACGGTCGCTCATGGGGGGAAGCCTCCTGAATGGGGGATGGTGGCTCGCGGGACCGGCGGTCCAGCGCGCGCCTACGCGCCGGACGCTAGGAGGACGTGGTGAGCGAGCGTCGGCCTGAACATGAACCAGACGTGAACACATCGATCGGAGCGATCGGTGGGAGGTCCGCCTGACCTCGGGCTGAACCGATCCGGGTCACCGTACGTATTCCGGGGCGAACGCATCGCCGGGCTCGCGTCGAGAGCGAGGAGGCCGCCATCAGCGACCACGACGCCCAACTGCTTCGCGCGCTGCACGACGAGCACGCCGAGGCGCTGTACGCGCACGCGCTACGGCTCGTCAACGGCGATCGGCAGCGCGCCGAGGACCTGGTGCAGGAGACCCTGCTGCGGGCCTGGCGCCATCCCGAGGCGCTCGACCCGCATCGCGGTTCGGTCCGGGCCTGGCTCTTCACCACCGCCCGCAACCTGGCCATCGACGCCTGGCGGCGACGGTCCACCCGGGTCGGCGAGGTCTTCACCGACGAGCTGCCCGAGCCGCCGGAGGCGGTCGACGAGACCGAGCGTGCGGTGGAGGCGTGGACCGTCGCCGAGGCGCTGAACCGGCTCAGCCCGACCCATCGCGAGGTGCTGGTGGAGTGCTTCTACCAGGGACGGTCGGTGGCGGAGGCGGCGTCGCGGCTCGGGGTGCCACCGGGCACGGTGAAGTCACGGACCCACTACGCGCTGCGCTCACTGCGGTTGGTCCTGGCCGAGATGGGGGTGACCGAATGAGCCGCTGCGAGTTCACGCAGGACGACGGCGCGTACGTGCTGGGCGCTCTCGCCCCGGCCGAGCGGGCCGCGTACGAACGGCACCTGGGCGGGTGCGCCGAGTGCCGGGAGGCGGTCGCCGAGATCGCCGTGCTGCCCGGCCTGCTCGGCCGGCTCGACCCGGCCGGACTCGAGCAGTTCCTGCAGCCCAGGTCCGGCCCGTCGCTGCCGGCGCTGCTCGACGAGGCGCGGAACCAGCGGCGCCGCGAACGGGCGGCCGGCCGCCGGCGGTACGCGTTGACCGGTCTCGTCGCGGCGGCGCTGGCCCTGGTGGTCGGCGTCGGCACGGCCCTCGTGCTGCCCCGGCAGAGCGCCCCGATCGTCGAGCAGCCGCAGCTGGTGGCGATGCAGCCGGTGGCCACCAGCGTGCCGGTGCACGCCGAGATCGCGTTGGCCGGCACCGAGTGGGGCACCGAGGTGACCATGCGCTGCGGGTACGACTCGCGTCCCGGAACGACGAGGGCGTACACCTTCCGGCTGGTGGCGCACGGCCCGGACGGCGCGACCGAGCAGGTCGGTTCCTGGCTGGCCGCGCCCGGCGACGACGTGCAGTTCACCGGGGTCACCCGGTTCACCGGCGCGGAGCTGGTGCGCCTGGAGCTGCTGCGCGCCGACGGCACCCCGGTGCTCGGCTACGACGTCCGCTGACCGAGCGGTGCGGGCCGCCACCCGCTCAGCGGGCGGCGGTGGTGGCGGGCGTCGGGGCGTTGGTACGCGCGGCGATCCGGGTGCGCCGGGCGGTGCGTACCGCGTCGGCCGTGAAGACGATCAGCGCGAGCCAGACCAGCGCGAAGCCGGCGAGCCGGGCGGGCGGCATCGGCTCGTGGAAGATCAGCACCCCGCAGGCGAGCTGGAGGATCGGCGCGAGGTACTGGATCATGCCGAGGTTGGTGAGCGGCAGCCGGTTGGCCGCGCCCGCGAAGAGCAGCAGCGGGACGGCGGTGGCCGCGCCGGCGAGCACCAGCAGCGTGGTGTGCGTCGCGGAGACGTGACCGAACTGCACGCCGCCGGACGAGGCGAGCCAGCCGAGGTAGCCGAGCGCGGGCAGGGCCAGCACCGCCGACTCGACGAAGAGCCCCTCCGCCGCCGGCAGCCCGAGCCGCTTCTTGACCAGGCTGTACCCGCCGAAGCTGAGCGCGAGGGTGAGCGCCAGGTACGGCACGTGGCCGTAGTCGACGGTCAACACCGCCACGGCCAGTCCGCCGACGCCGAGCGCCACCCACTGTGCCCGGCGGAGCCGCTCGCGTAGCACGGTCACCCCGAGCAGCACGACCACCAGCGGATTGATGAAGTATCCGAGCGCCGTCTCCACCACCCGGTCGGAGTTCACGCCGTAGATGTAGGTACCCCAGTTCACCGCGATCAGCGCCGCCGCGACGGTGATCCCCGCGAGTACGCGCGGGCGGCGGGCGAGCGCCCGCAGGAAGGCGATGTTGCGCTGCGCGGCGAGCAGCAGCGCCACGAACGCCACCGACCAGACGATCCGGTGGGCCAGGATCTCCAGCGGCTCGGCCGGCCGCAGCAGCTTCAGGTAGAGCGGGAAGAAACCCCAGAGCAGGTACGCGCCGAAGCCGTAGAGGTATCCCAGTCGCAGCGGTGTCACGCGTCAACCGTAAGGGGCGGTCGACCCTCGGGTTCCTTTCGAGTGGCCTGGGTCACCCGAGCCTCGCCGACCGGCGTCGCCGCCGCCTCGTCGCCCGTGGCCGCCGCCGATCCGTCGTCCTGCGTCGCCGCCCGGTCGCCGTCCCGCGCCGCCGTTTCGCCGTCCGGCGTCGCCGCTTCGGCGCGTCGGTCAAGCTGCATGAAGTGGGTCGGGTCGACCGGTGTGAAGCCGACCTTCGCGTACACCCCGTGCGCGTCCAGCGTGGCCAGCAGGATCCGCCGCACGCCGATCTCGTCGAGGTGGTCCCGGACCGCCCCGGCCAGCCAGCCGCCCAGCCCGCGCCCCCGCTCGCCGGGGTCCACGTAGACGTCGCAGAGCCACGCGAAGGTGGCCCGGTCGGTGACCACCCGGGCCACGGCCACCTGTCGGCCGTCGCCCGGGCGGTAGACGCCGAACGGCAGCGAGCCGGCGAAGGCCCGCCCCACGGTCTCGCGGTCGCGGCCCAGCGCCCAGTACGCGTCGGTGCTGAGCCAGTGGTGCACCAGGCCCAGGTCGAGCCGGCCGGGATCGGTGCTGAGCAGGTAACCGTCGTCGCGAGTCAGCGTGAACACGCCTGCGACGCTAACCCCGTCGCCCGCCCGCCGCGCCAGCCAATTCCCGCGCCCTGGCCACCCGGCCCGTCGCCGCCACCCTCCGGCCCGCCGCGTCCGGCCCGTCACCGTCCGGCCCGTCACCGTCCGGCCCGTCACCGTCCGGCCCGTCACCGTCCGGCCCGCCGCCGGGCGGCCCGATCAGTCGCGGTCGAGGATGGCGCCCAGCACCCAGGTCACGACGCTGACGAGCAGCGCGCCCAGCACCGCCGAGGGCCAGAATCCGTCCACGTGGAACGGCAGCCCGGCCTCACCGGCGATCCAACTGGTCAGCAGGAAGAGCAGGCCGTTCACCACCAGCGCGATCAGCCCGAGGGTCAGCAGGTAGAAGCCGCAGCCGACGGTCTTGATGACCGGCTGGAGCACCGCGTTGACCACGCCGAAGATCGCCGCCACCAGGACCAACGTGGTGACCGTGGTGACGGCGGAGTCCGAGTCGAGGGTGATGCCGGGGATGAACAGGGTGGCCAGCCAGAAGGCGAACGCCGTGGTGACCAGCCGGATCAGCAGCCCCTTCAGAAAATCCATGGCGGCGATGGTGCCACGCGCCGACCAGCGGCGGAACCCGTGCCGGTCCGGATTTCGGTTACCGGAGTGCCTCCGGCGAGCCGGCATGCCGCCCGTCGACGTGACCCGGGCGGTGGCCCTCGCGGCGGGACGGGCGACCGACGAGCTGCGCCTCGACGGGGGTGAGGGAGAGCAGCGCCCAGCGCAACGCGCGCCGGTTGATGACCGCGACCATGTCGTCGCGCATGTGGGTCAGCCACTGCGCGGAGTCTCCGAGCCCCAGCGTCGCGCCGGCCAGGGCCGCCTCCTCCGCGTCGAGGGGTTGCAGCACCACCAGGTCGGCGCGGCCCAGCAGGTCCACGTCCGCCGGGGTCAGCTCCTCGCGTACGACCAGTGTGGATCGCCACGGCGGACCGGGCTGCGGGTCGGCCGGCACCGGGCCGACGTCCAGCACCAGCAGCAACGGGCGCAGTGGGGTGCCCGCCCCGGCGGGGAACGGCGCGCCGGGTGGGAGCAGCGGCACGGTCGTGTCGGCCGTGCCGACGCCCCGGACGAACGGCTCCCACAGCCGCGGACGGCTGGTCTGCACCACCGCCTGCGCGCCGAGCGCCAGGGCGCGCAGCAGCACGAGCTGGGTCGCGCGTACCCCGCCGACCAGCAGCACCCGGGTGTTCTCCGGCCGGAAGAGCCGGACGGTCACCGACCGCCCCTGCCGGTTGGTGCCGAGCATCAGCCCGGCGTCGCCGAGGGTCAGCTCCGGCAGGTGCGACGCCGGCCCGGTGCGGGACGGCCCGGCCAGCGCCAACGGCAGCGTGCCGGCCAGCCCGCCCGCGTGTGCGCCGTCGAGCCGGTGGAGCTGCCCACCCAGGTCGGTCAGCAGCCGGTGCAGGGCCTGTGCGGCGAGGGCGAGCGCCCCGGGCGAGGTCGCGGCGAGGCGTACGGCCGGGGCGGCGTTCACCGCGCCTACGGCGTCGCCCGGGCCGGCGCAGAGCGCGACGGTCGTGACGGTGGCCGGCAGCGCCGACAGCCGGGAGGCCAGCCGTCCGGCGGCGTCGCCGTCCAGCTCCGGCCACCGGTCCAGCCGGAAGGTGGCCTGGTGCAGCCGGCCCGTGCGTAGCGCCGTCCAGCGTTCCCGCACCGGCCCGCCGTCGAGGTTGGCGAGTTCGGCGAGCGTCTCCAGCGTCGCGGCCACGCCGAGCGGGCGCGCGTCCAGTGGCCGTAGTCGACGGACGATCCGCCGTACCGCGCCGGCGAGGGCGACCCGCAGCTCCTCCGCCGACCAGCCGTCGACCCGCAGCACCCGTACGGCGATGACCGCCCGCTCGCGCCCGGCCAGCCGCCCGTCGGTCAGCTGCCGGTACGACGTGCCCGCCGCGCCGTCCACCGCGGGTGCCCGGGTGGTCGAGAGCACCAGTTGGATCCGCAGCGGTGGGGCGTCCGACGTGGCGGGCGGCAGCAGCGTTGCCGGCGCGGGTAGCGGCTGCGGGCCGGCGCCGAGCAGCTCGCCCGGATCGCCGAACTCCAGCAGGGCCACCATGCCGGCCGGGTCGTCCAGCACTGCGGCGGGCCGGCCGACCAGCTCCACGGGGCGGACGGTGGCGCCCGGATCGACGAGGTCGAGCAGCGCCGCCGGGCCCGCCTGCGCCGGTAGTGCTCTGCGGCGGGTCAGGTGACCGAGGCCCGTCGCGGCCCACTCGAAGAGCCAACGGTCCCGGATCCGCAGCCAGGCCAGCGGCAGCAGCAGCGCGGCGGCGAGCAGGGCGCCCGCCAGCGGCCCGGCGCCCCGGCCGAGGGCGGCGACCAGCAGGGCCGTCGCCACCTGCGCGGCGACGACCTGACCGGCCCGGACCCGCAGCGAGGCGCTGGACCACGCCGACAGCCGCGCGAATCCGCGGCCGACGCCGGGCCGACCCGGGCGGTGCCGCTCGGCGGTGCTGGTCGCGGTCACCGCCCCTCCCGCCGATCACTCGCCGCTACGTCGCTGCCGCACATGGTAAGCGAGCAGCCGGCTACGCGTTGTCCACAGGGGAGCGGAGCGGGGTAGCAGGACGGCTACCGGACGACTACCGTCAGCCACGAATCCGCTGAGCCCGGCGCCCGTAGTGCGCGACGACCAGGGCGCGAGCGGTGCGTTCTCCGGCGGCGCACCCGAGGCCGGCCGAGACCACGAGACGAGGTGAGGTCCGAAAGTGTCCCAGACCCAGGCGGAAGCGGCCGTGATGCAGCAGACCGCGACCAGGTTCGAGCAGGTGGACCAGTCCCTGCAGTCGATGCTCAGTGGCCTGCTGGCCGAGCTCGCCGTGTTGCAGCAGGCCTGGCGCGGTGCGGGCGGGCGATCCTTCGAGCAGGTTAAGCAGCAGTGGGCGCAGGACCAGGCCGCGTTGCAGCGCGCCCTGCGAGAGACCGCCGGCGCGATCCGTACGACCGGGCAGCAGTACGACGCCTCCGACAGCGAGGCCGCCGGCCGCGTCGCCGGCACCAACCGCGGTGGCATCCAGCTGCCGCTCTGACAGGTTCCGATCCAGGGGGAGGGATTCCGCAGATGGACAACGGCGTACTCGTCGTCAACTTCGCCGCGCTGCAGCAGGCCAGCGCGGACATCCAGAAGGCGTTGAACACGCTCGACTCGCAGCTCGGCCAGTTGGAGCGCGACGCGGCCCCGCTGGTCGCCGGCTGGACCGGTGAGGCCCAGCAGGCCTACGAGCAGCGGCAGGCGCGCTGGCGTACGGCCGCGCAGGACCTCTCGGCCATGCTGCGCGACATCAAGTTCGCGGTGGACGACTCCGCCGCCGACTATCTGGACACCGAGAAGAAGAACGTGGGCCTCTTCCAGTGACCCGGTGCCGCCGGCTGCTCGACGATGTCGCGGCCTGGCGGTGATCCATCCGACGGTGGTGCGGGCCCGCTCCGGGCCCGCACCACCGTCGGCGCGTCAGGCCTGGGTTCCTGGGCTGACCGCTAGCCGGGATCAGCCGGGCGCCAGCGGCGGCGAGCGCCGCGCGGCAGCAGGTGCGCGAGCAGCACGACGACGACGGCCAACCCGCCGACGGCTGCCGCCACCGCCAGGGCCCGCTCCCGGGCGGCCGCCCGCCGGGCCAGCTGCGCCTGTCGCGCCGGGTCGGCCCGGTCGTCGGCCAGGGCAGCGACCGGACGCGGCGCGCCCGCCGCCGATCCGGGCGTCTCGGTGACCGCCCGGTAGGGGTTGAGCACCCCGGCGCCGTACCCGCCGCCCGGTGCCGGGTCCGCGCTGGCCACGATCCGTTCGGCTACCTCGGCGGCGCTCAGCCCGGGGCGGTACTCACGCAGCAGCGCCGCCGTCGCGGCGACGAACGGGGCCGCGTAACTGGTGCCCTCGGCCCGGTGGTGGCCCCGCCCGGGAGCCGCCATCAACACGTCGCTGCCGGGTGCGACCAGGTCGACGTACGGGCCGGTCTGGGAGAAGGGCGCCCGGGTGCCGTCCGCCCCGATCGCGCCCACCCCGAGCACCCCGTCGTAGGCCGCCGGGTAGGGCCGGGGGTCGCCGGCTTCGTGCAGGTTTCCGGCGGCGGCGACCAACACCACGTCCCGGGCGAGCGCGTAGCCGACCGCCGACCGCACGGCCGGATCGTCGGCGTAGAGCACGACGGAGAGGTTCAGCACGTCCGCGCCGTGGTCCACCGCCCACCGGATCGCCCGGGCGAACTCGCCGGCGCTGACCGTACGCCCCGCCTCGCGGCCCGCCACCACCTGCTGCTCGCTGACCCGGACCGGGAGGATCCGGCTCTCCGGTGCCAGGCCGCGGAACGCCACGCCCGGTCGGGACGCGGCGGCGATGATGCTCGCCACGCCGGTGCCGTGGCCGGCGCAGTCACGGCCACCGTCGCCGCCGGGGTCGAGCAGATCGGTGCCGTCGAGCACCCGACCGGCGAGCTGGTGGTGCTCCCGGTCCACCCCGGAATCGATCACCGCCACCGTCACTCCGGACCCGGTCGCCAGTGGGGCCAGCCGTTCGGGGGCGTACCGCTGCTGTGCCCAAGGTGTTCCGGCGACGGTTCCGGCAGGAGCCGGCGGGGTGGCGCAACCCGGCGCGGCCCCGCGGCCCGGGGCGGCCGCCACCACCCCGAGGGCCTGGTTCTCGGCGACCGCCTCGCGCGTCGTCGCGGCCGCGGGCTGGGCGGCCGGCGCGACGGTCAGCAGCACGGCCGCGAGCGCCGCCAGGGCCGGACGCGCCATCGACGGGGACATCGGCCGCCTCCGTATCGTGTCGGCTCCGGTACGGGATGTTATCGCCCGCGCGGTATCTCGGCGCACCGCCGACCGGTGGCATTGTGATCTTGTTACCACCTTGTAGGTTGTAGGCGATGCCTATGGCCTGTTCTCGGGAGGAGAGGTGGCCGTGACCGAATGGGAGCCGGCCACGGAGGCCGAGGCGGCGATGCGGGACGCCTTACGCGCCAGCGACCAGGAAAGATACTTCCGGATCCTGGCGCGCACCGATCTCCTCCTCCCGACGACGCAGCCGGTGGCCGGCCCCGCGGGCTGGGGCACCTGGACCAGCGGCGGACGCACCCATGTCCTCGCGTTCACCTCCGCCACCGCCCTGCGCTCATGCGTCGGCGAGAACGCGGGCGCCCACCGCCGCATCGCGTTCGCCGACCTGGCCGCCGATTGGCCCAATCCCGAGTGGTGGCTGGCGATCAACCCCGGCCTGCCCGTCGAGGGCTACCTGCCCGCCTGGTACGTCGCCCAGCTCTCCCGCGGCGAGGTGCGGCTGCCCGGCCGTACGCTCGGCGCCCGGGCCCGGCTTGAGCGGGCCGAGTCGCTGGCCCGTGCCCGGGCCGCCGAGTCCGGTCGGGATCCTTCGGCGGTACCGGCCGCCGGTCGTCCCGATGCCGCAGCGACGGCGGGGTCGCCCACGCGGACGTCGTTCCGCGCCACCGCGCCCGACATCGGGCCGCCACCGGGCGGCGAGGCCGGCGGAGCGCCCACGCGGGTCCCGCCGGCCTCCGTGGCGCTGCCGCGACGGCCCTCCGAGGCGGTGCCGACGGCCTGGCCGGGCGGTTCCGCCGATTCGTCCCGGGCGAGGCGTGGCGAGCCGGGTCCCGCTGCGCCCTTCACCCCGAGCGCCGCCGACCGGGCCGGCCGGGAACGGAGCCAGCCCCCCTCGGCGCGTCCCGGCGCCGTCGAGACTCCTGTCGGCAACGGGCCGTCCGCCTCGGGAGACTCGGCCGAGACGCCGCGCCGTTCCTTCTTCGAACCGGCCTCCGGCCGCGGGTCGGCGCCGCGCAGTCCGCTCCGGTCCGGGGACCGGGCCGCACCACCGTCCCGGTTCGGCCGCAGCGACCAGCCGTTTCCGCGACGCGGTCCGGTCGACGGGCCGCGAGACCCCGAGGCGACTCAGGCGTTCTTCTCCGCCGCCCGTGAACCGACGCCGTCGCCGCGCCCGTCGCAGGCCGCGCAGCGGACGGCGGCGAGCCGGGTCGAGGGCGTGGAGGCGACCCAGCAGCTGCCACCCCGCCGGCCCGATCCGCGGGCCGAGGAGCCCACCCGTGCCTTCGGCGTCTTCGGCGCACCGGCGGCGACCGGTACCGACGCGGAGGGCGAACGGACGCAGCCGCTGCCACCGCGCTCCCGTCCGGAGCCCCGGGGACCGGAGCCCGCCGAGGAGCTGCCAACGTCCGCGGCGGAGCCGGTCTCCGGTCCGCCGGCACCCCGCCGGGGCTTCGCGCCGATCGTGATCGAGGGCACGGTCGTCGAATCCCGGGACCTCGACCTGCCGGCGGCCCGGTCGGCCGGATCGGTGGATCCGTTCGGCGCGCCGTCCGCCGGACGGGCCGGCTTCGGCTCCACCGCGGCGAGCGCCGGCACCCCGCCGACGACCGGGCAGGTCGACCGCGCGGGCGCGCCGCAGCCGTGGGCCGGCTCGAACGTCGGCACGGACCGCTGGTCCCCGTCCCGACCCGGCAGCGCCCCCGCGCCCGACCCGGGCCCGGAGGGCGACCCGTGGACGTCCCGATCGGGCAGCCCCTGGATGCGGCCGAAGACGACCGGGAACCCGCGCGTCCCCGATCCGCCGACCGACTCCACGGCCGACGTGACGCTCGACCTGCGCGGGGCCGGCACCACGGCGGGAAGCGGCACCGCCCCGGCAGACGCTGTCGGGCGGGTGCCGGACTCCGTCCCGGACCTCTGGACGCCACGATCGGGGCGGCCGACGCCCGGCGCGGCGGAGCCGACCGTCGACACCGCACCGGTGCCGGCCGAGCGGCACACCACCGCGAGCGCCGCGACCACCGCTGCGGACGGCGGCTCCACCTACGCCGAATCGTCTGTCCCGCAGGAGTCGACCGCGCCCGTCGCGGAGCCGGCGGTCGACTTCCAGCCGGCCAACGCGGTGGAGGAGGACCTGCTGGGCGCGGCCGGGGCGGGAAGCACCGACACCTTCCTCTCCACGCTGCTGCTCGCCCGGGTGCTCCTGCCCGTGGCCGCCGAGTCGGTGCCCGGCAGTCGACCCGGCGACCCGGGTTTCGTCTGGCGTACCGAGGAGTTGGACGGGGAGACCTTCGTCGTGGTCTACACCTCCCCGGAGCGGTTGACCGAGCGCGTCGACGGCGACCTGGAGACCGCCCAGTTCAAGTTCGTCCAGCTCATCCGGCGCTGGCCGGACGAGGCGTGGTCGTTCGCCGTCAACCCGGGTACGCCGGTCGGGGCGAAGCTGCCCGGTGAGCAGATCGTCGGGCTGGCCAACTGGGCCGCCGAGGTCGGCCTCGGCGACGACGTGGAGGCGGAGGAGCCCGCCGCCCCGGACGCCCCGGCCGAGCAGCCGCGTACCACGCCGAAGCCGGTCGACCCGTCCCGGCCGGTCATGATGCAGAAGGCGGTCGCCCCGAGCCAGGTCGCCTACTACCTCGAACGTGGCTACGACCGGGTCTCCGGTTTCGTGCACCGGGCCAACGAACTGGCCCACCTGAACACGCCCGCGCAGCTGCACGACGCGCTCGGGCTCAACTACCCCGAGTCGCCGTTCTCCCGGGACGCCGAGGAGATCTACGTGCTGCGCTGGCCGGCGTACCGTCCGAGCCTCTACCGGATCCCCTACGGCGGCCAGAACGAGGCGGCCATGCGGGCCATGGAGGGCTGGGTCATCGAGCGCCCGCCGTTCCGGGGCAACGGGTTCGCGCCCGGGGAGAGCAGCGACGTGGTGGCGGAGTTCAAGGTGGACAGCGCCCGGCTGCCGCACGGCGCGCAGCTCTGGCGGGTCGGTGCGGACGGCAGCGAGCGGGTCGTCGCGATCCTGGACAGCGACGCGCTGCGCTGGCGGGAGGTGGGGGCGACGTGATCCGGGACGGCTACGTGGCCCGCTGGCGGGGCCGGGAGTACCAGGCCAGCCCGGACGGCGACGACGTGCGCCTCTACCAGCCGGAGACGGGTGAGGGCTTCGAGGAGGTCCGGCCCGGCCGGTACGTGCAGGTGCTACCGGCGAGCGAGGTCGAGGACCTGGCGTACGTGCGTACCACCTGCAGGTGGCAGGGGCAGCCGTTCGTCGTGCTCGGCGAGCACGACGGCTGGCTGCGGGTGGAGTACACCGGTGGCCGGTGGCCGGTGGCCCAGGCGATGCGGCTGGAGGTCTTCGACTTCGGCGTCTACCAGGGCTGGGCGCCCGCCGCTGAGGTGACCGACCTGCGCGAGCAGCGGATCTGACGGCCCGGCCGGGTCAGGACTTCGTCCAGCGCAGGATCTCGCCGAGCACCACGTCCGGCGCCTCCAGGTGCGGGAAGTGCCCCACCCCGTCGAGGAGCCGCCACTCGTAGGGTGCGACCACGTAGCGGCCCGAGCCCTGGGCGGTACGCGGCAGGGCGGCGACGTCGGCGGCGCCGTGCAGTTGCAGGGTCGGGGTGACCAGCGGCCGCTGCATCAGCTTGACGAAGCGGTAGCCGTGCAGCCGCAGCACCGAGCGGAACGCCCAGCGGTAGCCCTCCATGGCGCAGAACGCCGCCTGCGGGATCCGCATCGCCTCCCGGCAGCGCTCGGCGTACTCGGCGAAGCTCGGACCGGCCACCCAGTCCCGCCCGCCCCAACGGCGCAGCAGCTCCTCCACGAGCGCCGCGCCGTCGCGGGTCAGCACGTGCTCGAAGCGGGGCAGCTGGAACTTGAGCGCGGTCGTGGAGGCGGCGAACTGCCCGCGCGGGTCGGCGAAGATGCCGGCGCGCAGCCGCAGCGGATGCGGCGCGCCGAGCACGACCAGCCGGCGCACCAGGGCCGGGTGGAACGAGGCGACGGTCCAGGCGATCAGGCCGCCGGCGCCGGTGCCGACCAGGGTGGCGGAACGCTCACCGAGAGCACGGATCAGCCCGGCGATGTCGGCCGCGAGAGTGTACCCGTCGTATCCCCGGGGTGGCTTGTCGCTGGCGCCGTAGCCGCGTAGGTCCACGGCGACCGCCCGGAAACCGGCGTCGGCGACGGCCGGCAGCATCTCGTGCCAGGCCCACCAGTGTTCGGGGAAGCCGTGCAGGAAGAGCACCATCGGTCCGGCGCCCGCCTCGACCACGTGGAACCGGCTGCCGTTCGCGCCGACGAACCGATGCGTCCAGGGCCCCTCGGTGAGGACGCAGGACTCGTCGACGGGTCCGCCGTACTGGTCGGTCATGAGCCCAGCCTAGGTCCCCGCCTCGGGCACTGTGCCCGTGCCCGGGGCGGGGGTGGGCAATGCGGTACCGCGGTGGCCTCGACGATTGCGGGCGGAGGGCTACGGAAAGGGCGATGCCCGGGCAGGTGGCCTGCCCGGGCATCGCGTGGTGGTGCGGGGACCAGCGGATCAGGAGATCCGGATCTTCATCGAGGTGCCCTTCTGCTCCTGCACCTTGATCTTGACACCGGTCGCGGGGAGCTTGACGCCGTGGTTCGGCAGCTCCTCGTAGAAGTACTTCTTGGTGTCGTCGAAGAGCGGCTCCGCGTCCTGGCCGCGGATGTACTGCGGCTGGCTGTTCAGGTGCAGCGTGAACGAGTCCGCCTTCTTCAGGCTGAACGTCGCGTCGTACACCTGGACCCGGGCCCGCCACGGCTGGCCGGTCAGGTTGTAGATCGGCCGCGGGTGGGCGTCGATGATCATGTTACGACCCTCGCCCGGGTGCTCGAAGGTGTCGTTGTCCTCGTACCGGGTGTTCCAGTACGAGATCAGCAGACCCTCCTGGTACGCGTAGTGGTCCACCCAGTCCGGCCGGGTGTTCGTGTACCCGAAGAAGTACGGCCCGGTCTTCAGGTACTTGTCGTACGAGACGTACGACCGGTTGCCGGCGATGTAGAAGTTGTCGAAGAGCCGGGTGTACGACGCCTCGGCGATCTCGAAGCCACCGGCGAGCGTCCAGCCCGCGGCACCGGCCTCGGCACCGTCGCTCAGCAGGGTCTGCCCGTCGGCGGTGACGGTGATGGCGTCACCGTAGAAGCCGCCCTCGGAGACACCGCCGTCGGTCTGGTAGCGGAGCCGGAACTGCACGTTCTGACCGGCGTAGGCGTTCAGCGGGATGTTGATGTCCACCCACTGGCCACCGCTGGAGCCGTCCAGGGCGTAGCGCCCCGTCGAGATCTCCTTCAGCGGCGCGCCGTTGACCGTGCCGGGCAGCGGCGTCCAGGACTGGCCGTCGGTCGACGCCTCGAAGAAGAGGTAGTCGAAGTCGGCCTCGATGCTGTAGCGGCCCTTCATGCTGAACGCGGCACTGGTCTTGCCGGTGAGGTTCAGCGTCCGGGTCATGGTGCTGTTCAGGTCGTCCCGGTTACCCGAGAAGAACTGCTTCGTACCGGCGAACGGCGCGCCGTGGTCGAAGGTGTACTCCCGCTGCGGGAGGACGACCACGGCAGCCTGCGCCTTGTCGGAGTTGTACTCCTGCGGGCCGAGCTCCAGGGTCCGCTTCTGACCGGCCACGACCACCTCGTAGTCGAGCCAGCCGAGCTGGAGCTTGTTCCAGGCGCCGAGGTCGCCGCCCCGGTCACCGATGCCCTCGTCGTTCTTGGCGCCGAGCCGGCTCTGGGCCATCAGGGTCCAGTGCTCGTTGTTGTTGTCGCCGCTGTTGATGACGTTGTAGTCGTCCGGCAGACCGAGGTCGTGGCCGTACTCGTGGTAGAAGACGCTGCGGCCGCCGTTCTCCGGCTGGATGGTGTAGTCGCCGATCCAGATGCCGGTGTTGCCGATCTGGGTACCACCGGCCGGGAAGCTCGGCGGGCCGGTGACACCCTGGTCGGACGCGAAGGCGTACCAGCGGTGGCTCCAGATGGCGTCCTCACCCTGGTGCGGGTCACCGTCGGCCTCGTCACCGCCGGAGTGGACGATCTGGAAGTGGTCGATGTAGCCGTCCGACTCGTTGAAGTTGCCGTCGCCGTCGTGGTCGTACCGGTCCCACTGGTCCATCGACTTGACGTCCGCGGCGATCTGAGCGTCAGTCTTGCCGGCGGCCTTCTGGTCGGCGACCCACTGGTTGGCGGCGTCCGCGACCAGGTTCCAGGTGTTGGTGCAGACGTTCGAGGCGCAGGGGTAGCCGCCGGAGCGGCCGTAGCGGGCCTCGTTGTACGGCACCTTGACCCAGTCGGTGACCTCACCCTCGACGCTGTAGCGGCCCGAGGACTGCGCCTCGTAGTACTGCTTCAGCGACTCGTCGCCCGGGTTGGTGCCGAAGTACACCTGCCGGAAGTGGTCGGCGCTGAAGTCCGGCTGCCAGATGGTCGAGTTGTCCACCGCCCGGTTGGGCTGCGGGATCTCGTTGTGCAGCGGCCCGTCGAAGCGGGTCGGGCCCGCCGTGTCCGGGTCGGTGTCCTGATCCGGGTAGTTCGGGTGCCGCTGGTTGCCGAACTCGGCGAGGATCACGAAGATCTTGTCGGTCGTCTCGCGCCCGAGCTCGACGTACTGGTCCTTCGTCGCGCCCTTGCCGGCCTTGGTGGTCTTGGCGGAGCGGCTCGCCGCGCCGCCGACGGCCGCGGTCTCGCCGACCTTGACCACCGTGCTGCCGTTGATCTTCTGGGCCTCGGCCCGGCCAGAGAGGACGTCGGTCAGACCCTCCTGGCGCATCGCCCGCCGCTTGTCCTCAAGCGGGTTGGGCAGGTCGTGGTCCACATGGGCGGGTTCGGCCACCGACGGAGCGGCGGTCGGCAGCTTCGGCGCCGCACTGGCGGAGGCGCCAGCCACCAGTCCCGTCGCCGTCAGCGAAAGCCCGAGTAGACCCACTGCGACTTTGCGCACGTGGTACCTCCGATGTGAGGGAACCGGCCCCCCGGGGTTGCGGGCCGGCTGACTCGGCCCCCTGAGGGGCCACTGGTGAACATAGACACTGCTGCGTCGAGGGGGAAGACAGGCGCGTCGATTTGTTGCAAGTATTTGTTGACACTGCCTTCAGCCGTCATACTCCGGCAGGTCCCGCAACGGACATGAGCAGGCCGGATCCGGCTACGAGCCCAGGCAGCGGCGCATTTCGATCAACCCTGTTCGAAGGTACGAAAAAGGGGCCGGCGGCGTTTCCGCCACCGGCCCCGAAGATGATCGATGGATCAGTTGCTAACTCGCACGACCATCTTGTCGGCCGGGTGGTTACCCTGCTTCACGATTTCGATGCGAGTGCCCGTTCCGGCCACCTTCACCGAGTTCTGCTCGTTCTGCGCCGACCAGTAGCGGTCCACCACGCTGTCGTCGAAGACCGGGTTGGCCTTCAGCTTCGGCAGGGTGACCGGCACCCCGTTGAGGTGGAAGGTCTGCGCCGGCTTCTGCTTCAGGCTGAAGGCCGCGTCGAAGCCGTTGCGCCGGTTGGTGATGGTGCCCTGACCCGGGACCGTGATCGGGCCCGGCCGGACGTCGACCGGGAGGTTCAGGCCGTAGCCCGGGTGCTCCGACGTGTTGTTGTCGCCGTAGGCGTAGTTCACGTACCAGACCACCATGCCGGGCTGGTTGGCGTACCGCTCGACCCAGTTGGGGCGGGTGTTGGTGTAGCCGTAGTTGTAGCCACCGGTCTTCAGCGTCTCGTCGTAACCGAAGTAGGTCCGGTTCTCCGCGATGTAGAAGCGGGGGTACTCGGCGGTCACCTTGCCGCCCATCCGGGTGAAGCCCCGGGCGGTCCACTCGGCGGCCTGCGTCTCGACGTCGTCGGTCCAGGCGGCGGCGCCGTCCTTGACCAGCGAGACGTTGTCCAGGAACGCGCCGGCGAGGTGGAGCCCGCCGTCGCTCTGGTAGCGGTAGCGGAACTGGACGGCCTTGCCGGCGTACGCCGACAGGTCGTAGTTCAGGTCCACCCACGCACCGTTGGACGAGCCGTCGACGCCGGTCTCCGCGGCGTCGACCAGCGAGTTGGTGAGCTGCGTCCAGCTGGCGCCGTTGTCGGTCGACACCTCGGCGTAGAGGTAGTCGAAGTCCTCCTCGATGTCGTACCAGGCCTTGGCGTTGATCGAGGCGGTGGTGGCGCCGGTCAGATCGAGCTGCCGAGCGAGGGTGGTGTTCAGGTCGTCGGCGCTGCCGCCCCACCACTCGTACGACCCGCCGAACGGCGTGTTGTAGGCGGTGGTCTGCTCCTGTGCCGGCAGGTTCACGACGACGGCCTGGGCCAGCGGGCCGTCGCTGTCACCGGCCGGGCCGAGGGTGACCTGGCTGGTGCCCTTGTCGTACTCGACGGTGGAGTAGTTCAGCCAGCCGAGGAAGAGCTTCGACCACGGGTCCATGTAGCCCGGGGTCGAGCCGATGTCCTCCTTGCCGTGGCTCAGCCACGACCCGGACGACATGAGGCTCCAGAAGCCGACGCCGTTGTCGCCGCCGACCGTGTCGTAGAGGTCGGGCAGACCGAGGTCGTGGCCGTACTCGTGGGAGAAGACCCCGAGCCCGCCGTTCTCCGGCTCGGTGGTGTAGTCGCGGATCCACATGCCGGTGTCGCCGATCTGCACGCCGCCGGCCTTGTTCCCCTCCGGACCGGCGCTGCCGGCCAGGTTGGTGAACGCGCCCCAGCGGTGCGACCAGATGGCGTCCTCGCCCTCGGCGCCGCCGCCGGCCTCCTCGCCGATACCGGCGTGCACGGCCTGGAAGTGGTCGACGTAGCCGTCGGGCTCGTTGAAGTTGCCGTCCTGGTCGAAGTCGTACCGGTCCCAGGTGTCGAACTGGGCCAGGTACTCCTTGATCTGGGCGGGCGTCTTACCGGCGGTGACCTGGGCGTCGTACCAGGAGGTGGCGGTGTCCTTGATGAAGTTCCAGGAACCGTCGCTCTCCGGGATGGCGTTGCTGCCGTACCGGGCCTCGTTGTAGGGCACGGTGACCCAGTCGCTGACGTCGCCGCCGACCGTGTACCGGCCGCCGGACTGCGCCAGGTAGAAGTCGCGCATCGACTCGCCGCGGCGACCGTAGAACATGTCGAGGTAGTGCTGGCGGTCGTAGTTCGCCGACCACGTGGTGCTGTTGTCGTCGGTCGCGCCGCCGTCGTACTTGCGGTCGGGCTCGGGGATCTGGTTCACCACCGGGCCGGCTGCGCCACCGGTCCGCGGGTCGACCTTGTCGCCGAAGTTGACCAGCATGGTGAAGATCGGGTCGACCTTCGGCGGCTGCTGGTACTCGACGAACTTGTCCTTGATCTTGATGACCTTCGAACCGTGCCGGGTCTCCAGCTTGGCCTTGCCGGTGAGCAGGTCGGCGATGGCCTGCTTCCGGAGAGCGCGCTGCTGGTCGGCCTTCGGGTCGGGAAGGTTGTCCGGGCCGTGCTCGGCCCGGTCGGATGAGGGGGTCGGGTTCGCCGCCGGGGCGCCGGAGGCCGGCGTCGCCACGGCTCCCGCCGCCAGCAGCGCGGCCGCCGCGGTCGCCAGGCCGGCTGTGACTCGTCTCCTCAAAGGGTCCTCCTTTGTGGATCTGTTACATGACAGGCCGCACACGTGCAAACGACTGTCATGAATTGCGTCAACCACCCTTACAGAGGAGGCGGAGCATGTCACGAGTTGCCGGGAAGGAATGATCATCTATTTTGAGCGGATTTGTTAGTCACAAATCCGCCCAAGGTATCTGTAGCCCTAAGCAACTTTTAACATTACGTTTCAATCACGGGGGCTTCGCGCAGCGGGTGATTATGCGGTCCCCAAGGGAGAGCGTCGGCACCCCCGAGGGCGTCACTCGCATACCTCGTCGATGGCCGTACGACGTGACAGTCCACCGCCGGAAACGAAGCGGCCCGCCCGGAGCCGAGCTCCGGACGGGCCGCGACGAGAACGGTCAGGTCACCGCTTGGACGGAGTCACGTAGACCCAGGTGGCCGAATTGTCCTTCGCGCTCTTCTCGATCTTGATGGAGACGCCGTAGTTGACGCGCATGTCGCCGGGGTTGCCGGTGCCCAGCGTGATGGCGCCACCGCCCAACGTCATGCCGTAGAACTCCGGCGCCGGCTTCCCGTTCGGGCGGGTCACCCGGGTGGTGTACGCCGCGTTGTTCCGCGAGGGCAGCACGACCGAGGCGTCGCTGTCCCGCGCGTACGGCTGACCGTCACGCATCTCGATGCCCGGGTACCAGCCCTTGGCGTCCGTGAAGGTCTTCACCGCCGGCTCCGCACCGAACTTCGTGCAGTACGCGCTGTACGGCTCGCCCGCCGCCTCCAGGCACTCCTGGAAGGGGTACGTCGGCTTCAGCGAGAACGCCGCGTTCGACGACTGCGGACGGCTCGGCAGGTTGTCCGTCACCGACGGGTCCTTGACGGCCGCCGTCCCCTTGCGCCGCAGCGGGTCGAAGTGCGAGTCGACGATGAGCAACCCGCCCTTCGCGCCGTAGCTGGGCAGCGAGGTGAGCTGCCCGGTGACGTGGTTGACGTCGCCGAGGGCGGTGTCCCGGTACCAGACCAGCATGCCCGGGGCGTTGTACGAGATCCGGTCGACCTTCCACGCGTCGCGCGAGTAGACCGTGTCGTACGCGTACTTCAGGCCCTCGTCGAAGCCGTCGAAGTTGCGCCACTCGGCCAGGTAGTAGTGCGCCTGAACCATGGTGCCGCTGTCGATGTTCCAGCCCTCGCCCGTGGTGTCGACCCAGGTGCCGACGGCGGGGGTCCAGCCGTTGGCGCCGTTCTCGACATCGTCACTCCAGGTGGTGGCGCCGCCGCCGGTGACCGAGAAGTCGTCGGCGAACCAGCCGCGCTCCTCGAAGGCCTCGTCGGTGGCCTGGCGCAGCCGCAGCTGGATGGTCGTGCCCGCGTACGACGACAGGTCGACGTAGTCGTGCCGCCAGCCGTCGGTGCTGCCGGTCAGGCCGTACTTCTTGCCACCGAAGTCGTTCATCCGGCCGTTCGGGTCCGGGTAGTTGTCCGGCGTGGTGACCACGTTGCCGGCCTCGTCGTAGACCTTCTGCTCGGTCCAGGTGGTCCCGCCGTCGGTCGAGACCTCGACGAAGCCGTAGTCCCAGTCCGCCTCGATGACGTAGTTGTTCCACATCCAGAACTTCGCGTCGGCCGCCGCCGGAACCGCCACCGAACGGGTCAGCCTGACGTCGGCCCACTCCTGGTCGTTGCCGCTGTGCCACATGTTCGCGCCGCTGTGCGGCTCGGCCAGCGTGCTGACCTTGTCCGGCAGGTCGATCTTGATGCCGTCCTCGGTGCCGACCGGCGTACGCGAGGTCTGCCCGAGCTCCACGTACTGCGGCCGGGTGCCCGGGGCGACGGTCAGCGGATCGGCCCAGCCGAGCACCCACTTGTCCCAGATACCCATGTGGGTGGGGAGCGCCTGGAAGATCTCACCGGAGTGCGAACCCGAGGCCATCAGGTCCCAGAAGTCCACGTCCGAGTCGGCGTTGCCCGAGGTGTCGTAGAGGTCCGGCAGGCCGAGGTCGTGGCCGAACTCGTGGGCGAAGACGCCCACTCCGGCGTCCTCCGGCTGCACGATGTAGTTCGACACCTGGAGGTCGGTGCCCGGGATGGTGAAGCCGCCCGGCACCGAGGAGGAGTGCGCCCAGACCGCGTAGACGCCCTGCGCGCCGCCGCCGGAGGACTTGCCCTTGCCGGCGTGCACCAGCACCAGGTGGTCGATCACGCCGTCGGGCTCGAAGAAGTTGCCGTCCCCGTCCCGGTCTGCCTGGTCCTCGATGTCGTAGTCGGCCCACGGGAAGTCCGGGTCGGACGTCGCCAGCGTGGTGATCGCGTCGGTGGCGAGCCGGCCGGCGCCGGCCGGGTTGTCCGGGTGGCCGTTCATCGACTGCTCACGCCCGGCGACCCAGTTGCCGTTCTCGTCCTGGAAGCAGCGGTTCGCCGCGTACCAGGCCTCCGAGTGCGGCACGGTGATCCACGGGCTGGCCTGCCCGTCCACCGTGTACGCGCCCTTCGACATCTCCAGGTACATGTTGTGCATGGTGCGGCCGGAGAGGTCGATGCCGCGCTTGCCGTCCGGACCCTTCAGGTCCTTGCGCACCCGCTCGGTGATGCCGGTCGTGGTGTAGAGCATCTTGTCGTAGTGCGCGGGCGAGAAGTCCGGCACCCACATCGTGTTGTTGTCCTCGTAGCCCAGCTTCGCCGGGTTCGGGAGGTTGTTGTGCTTCGGCCCGTTCTGCACCGTGCCGGGGACGCAGGTGCGGTCCTCGAAGACCGTCCGCGGCACCATGACGTCGGTGAAGTCGTCGTTGGCCTGGTCGTTGAACTCCACCAGCAGGGTCAGCAGCTTCGCCTTCTGGGTGCTCGGCGCCTGCTTGATCTTCCGGGGGTTCTTGCCGCTCTTGATCGACTTGGCCTCGATCTTGGCCAGCTCCCGTGCCGTCACGGGGTTGCCGCGAGCGTGCTTGCGGTCGAACTCACGGATCTTCTCGTGGGCCGGGGCGTAGACGCCGTCCTTGCCCTTGACCTCGCGGCCATCCGTGTCCGGCTGAACCTCCGGCTCGGCGTAGTTGATGTAGTACTCGTCGGATCCGATCACCGCCCGCGGTGCCGAGCTGGTCTCGGCGGAGGCGCTGCTCGTCACGGTCAGTGACGTGGCGGCGAGGGCGATGGCGGGCAGCGCGACGAGTAGCCGTCGACGCCCGCGGGACTGGGGTCGTTTGTTCATGCCGCTCCGATCTCGGGCATGGGATGGCGGGACCACGGCCGGCCCGCCATCGATGTGATGTTCATCGAAGCGGGCGCGGCCGGCGTGAACGTAAATCACGAGAGCACCCGAGCGACAGGGGTCGGAGCCCCCTGTGTCCATTCAGCTTTTTTCGGTTCACCCGACCGACCGATGTGACACCGGGTATCGGGTGGTGTCGCAACCCGTAAGAAATGACGGAGGGTGGCGGCCCGTGGGCCACCACCCTCCATCCGGTACGTCAGAGGTCAGTCCTCATCGGACTTGCCACCGCTCATGCCGGACGCGATGAGGTCCATCACCGAGGAGTCCTGGAGCGTGGTGACGTCACCGAGCGACCGGTTCTCCGCCACGTCCCGCAGCAACCGACGCATGATCTTGCCGGAGCGGGTCTTCGGCAGCTCGGGCACGAGCAGGATCTGCCGGGGCTTGGCGATCGGGCCGAGGGTCTTCGCCACGTGGTTACGCAGATCCGCGATGAGCTGCTCGCCCGCCTCGCCCCCGCTCTCCACACTGCCCCGGGGGATCGCGAACGCCACGATCGCCTGTCCCGTCGTCGGGTCGGTGGCGCCGACCACCGCCGCCTCGGCGACCGACGGGTGGGAGACGAGCGCCGACTCCACCTCCGTCGTCGAGATGTTGTGCCCGGACACCAGCATCACGTCGTCGACCCGGCCCAGCAGCCAGATGTGCCCGTCGTCGTCCTTCTTCGCGCCGTCACCGGCGAAGTAGACCCAGTCACCCGACCCGCCGCCCGCGCCGGCCCCGAACCGGGACCAGTACGTCTCGAGGAAACGGTTGTCGTCGCCCCAGACGGTGCGCAGCATCGACGGCCAGGGCTCCTTGAGCACCAGGTAGCCGCCGCCACCGTTCGGCACCGACTGACCCTGGTCGTCCACCACGTCGGCCACGATGCCCGGCAGCGGCGCCATGGCGCTGCCCGGCTTCGCCTCGGTCACCCCGGGAAGCGGCGAGACCATGATGGCCCCGGTCTCGGTCTGCCACCAGGTGTCCACGACGGGCAGCTCGCCCCGCCCGACGTGCTGGCGGTACCAGATCCACGCCTCCGGGTTGATCGGCTCGCCGACGCTGCCCAGCAGCCGCAGCGACGAGAGGTCGTACCCGGCCGGGATGTCCTCGCCCCACTTCATCATGGTGCGGATCAGCGTCGGCGCGGTGTAGAGGATCGTCACCTGGTACTTGTCGACGATCTCCCAGAATCGGCCCTTGTGCGGGGTGTCCGGGGTGCCCTCGTACATCACCTGGGTGGCGCCGTTCGAGAGCGGCCCGTACACGATGTACGAGTGGCCGGTCACCCAGCCGATGTCCGCGGTGCACCAGTAGACGTCGCTCTCCGGCTTCAGGTCGAAGACCGCGTGCGTGGTGTACGACGCCTGGGTCAGGTGGCCGCCGGTGGTGTGCAGGATGCCCTTCGGCCGGGCCGTGGTGCCGCTGGTGTAGAGGATGAAGAGCGGGTGCTCGGAGTCGAACGACTCCGCGGTGTGCTCCGGCGAGGCGGTTTCCACCGTCTCGTGCCACCAGTGGTCCTTCTCCGACCAGGCGACCTCCTGGCCGGTGCGGCGGACCACCAGCACATGGTCCACCGACGGGCACTTCGCCACCGCCTCGTCCACGGTCGGCTTGAGCGCCGACGGCTTGCCCCGCCGGTAGCCGCCGTCCGCCGTGATGACCACCTTGGCGCTGGCGTCCTGGATCCGGTTGGTCAGCGCGTCCGCGGAGAAACCGCCGAAGACCACGCTGTGCGTCGCGCCGATCCGGGCGCACGCCAGCATCGCGGCGGCCGCCTCCGGAATCATCGGCAGGTAGATCGCCACCCGGTCCCCGGCCGTCACCCCCAGCTCGGTGAGGGCGTTCGCCGCCTGGCAGGTGAGCTTGTGCAGGTCGGCGTAGGTGAGGGTGCGGGTGTCACCCGGCTCGCCCTCCCAGTGGATCGCCACCTTGTCGCCCCGACCGGCCTCCACGTGCCGGTCCAGGCAGTTGTACGCCACGTTGAGCCGGCCGCCCACGAACCACTTCGCGAACGGCGCGTTCGACCAGTCGAGCGCCTGCTCCCACTGCTGCGACCAGGTCAGCCGCCCGGCCTGTCGCTCCCAGAAAGCCAGCCGGTCGGCCGCCGCCTCGTCGTACGCGTCGGCCTTCACGTTGGCGTTCGCGGCGAGTTCGGCCGGCGGCGGGAACTGGCGCGTCTCGTTCAGCAAGTTGGCCAATGCCTCGCTCATCCGTGCTCCTCGTCGCTCGGGGTGACCTGAGTCTCGTCAGGAGAGGTTAGTCCGGCTGGCCAGGCGAGGCGACCGCCGGGAGTCCGCCCCCGCGCCCAACGGCCCACGTCGCGCGCCCAACTGCACCCGTGGGTGTGCCCGGCGCGTCCGTCTCCGGTGGTGTCGCTCGCCCCGGCGGCGGTTGGCCGCCGTCGCCCCCACCGGGGTCGCTAGCGTGACGGGGTGACCACCGACCCGCTCGCTCCGCTGCTCGAACTCGCCGACGTCGCCCCCGCCGCGCAGCGGGCCCGGGAACGGTTCGACGAGGCGTTGCGGCACCGCGCGCTGCGCCGGCACGGGGGACAGGTCACCGGCGAGGTGAGCCTCCGGTCCGCGGTGGCCAGCGCCGCCCTCGAGGGGTACGCGTACGACCGCGAGGCGGTCCGCGCGGGTACGGTCACCGACCCGGTGCTCCAGGGCGCGCTGCGGGTCGCCGGGGCGCTGCCCGGGCTGACCGAGCTCTGGCCGAAGGCGCCCCGGCAGGCACTGGCGAGACTGCACGTCCTCGCCGCCCGCGACCTCGTACCCGAACCGGAGCTGGGACGGCCGGTGGCCGATGCCGTGGTCGCCGCCCGCCTGGACAACCTCGCGGCGCTCGTGGCCGGCGGCACCCGGGTCTCCCCGTTGGTGCTCGCGGCCGTGGTGCACGGCGAACTGCTGGCGCTGCGGCCGTTCGCCGGCCCGTCCGGCGTGGTCGCCCGCGGCGCGGCCCGACTGGTGCTGCTGGCGAGCGGCACCGACCCGCGCGGCCTGCTCGCCGTGGACGTCGGCCATCACGAACGGGAACCCGAGTACGTCGGCTCGGCCGGGGCCTTCGCCACCGGCACCCCGGACGGGCTCCGTTCCTGGTTGCGGCACTACATGACGGCGGTCGAGGTGGCCGCGGACGAACTCACCCGGATCGGCGACGAGGTGCTGGCGGCGTCCTGAGAAGGAGGCGATCCGGCCGTCAGCTCCGTCGCGTGGCCCGGTTGATCCTGCCCTGTAGCGCTCGCCGGGCGATCGGACCGAGGTCGTCGACGACCTCGATGAGCACGGCGAGCTGGTCGAGCGCGGACAGCGCCTGGTCGGCGCCCGCGCGGTCCACCCCGTCGTAGAGCTCCAGGCCGATGAACGCGGCGGACACGGCCCGGGCCAGCCCGGGCACGTCGGCGACCTCCGCGAACGGGGACCCGTCGAGGAGCCGGAGCAGGACGATCTTGATTGCGTCCACCCAGAGCTGGAGCGACGCCGCCGTGGGCGCGGCGAGCCGTTCGTCGCCCTGTGCGCCGGCCAGCATCTGGGCCAGGATCGAGACGTTGCCCAGTTCCCGTTCCTGCTCGTGCAGCTCGCGCCCGACCGCGAGCAGCTCCCGGAGGGAGCGGACCTGCTCCAGGCTGGCCGACCAGTGCCGCACCCGCTCGGCGGTACTCGCCCGGCAGGCGGCCGTGAGCAGGTCGTCCACGGTGCCGAAGTGGTAGAAGACGAGCGCCTGGTTCACCCCGGCGGCCGCGGCGATGGTACGGGCCGACACACCGGCGATGCCGTACTGGCGGATCGCGGTGATCGTCCCGTCGAGCAGCCGTTGCTTGGTGTCGGACATCGCTCTCCTCGCCGACTCGCCGGATGGGGCGGTGCGATCATCGCATCGCTGACCAGCTGTGCCAGCCAGGTGATCCCCGGCAGTCGCAGCGTCCAGCCCACCAGGGCCCAGCCCAGGTTGACGTGTTCGAGTGCGCGGGCGACGGCGGCCACCCCCCGATCCGTGTGGCCGTCGCCGCCCGCGTACCCGGCCCGCCACAGCACCTGCGGGTGCTCCGCCGCGGGTGCGATGGTGAGGTTCACCGGGGCCCGGCGGTCGAGGAAGCGCCAGACCGCCGCGCAGGGGCCGCAGTCGTCATCGAGCCAGAGGACCGCGGAAGCGCCGGTGGCATACGGTCGCCAGCGCGGCCACCAGTCGTGCACCTGCCGCCGATAGTCCCGCCAACGCAGGCCGTACCGCCTCGCGAGGTCGTGTTCCTCGTGTGGCCGGGCCACGGCCGCGCTGAAGGCGACCGCGGTCACCGCCACGGCCACGAGCGCCGGGCTTCGGGTGGCCGCGGCGACGACCAGGACGAGCGTCACCGCGCCGAGCTGCATGGGGTTCGCCAGGTAGGCGTAGGGGCCGGTGGTGACGAGCCGGCGGGGCGGGTCCCACGGGTAGGGCGTGCCGCCGCCCCGGGCCGCGAATTCGCGCACCGCCGCGAGTGCCGGTGCGGCGACCAGCAGTCCAACCTGGGCGACCAGCAGCAACAGGGGCATGGGCATCGCGCTGAGCCGGGCCCACGACCCGCCGCCCAGCTCGAAGGCCAGCGTGGGTAGGAACCACAGCAGCATCGCGCTGAAGAGACCGACCTGGAGCAGCGTCCGCGTACGCAGGTGGCGGCGATCGGCGCTGCACCTGCCGAGCAGCTGCGCCGGCAGGGCGACGGCGATCAGGCCGACCGCCTCGCCGACCAGCCAGTGCGGTCCGAGCCGGACCAGTGGCGTCAGCGCGGGCATCGCGACCGCGTCGAGCCAGAGCAGCAGGCCGAGCGTGAGCGGCAGCGGGAGCACCCGGCGCAGCAGAACGGGCAGTGGGCCCCACAGGGCAGCCCAGCCGATCCACAGGTCGACCGGCATTCCGCGCCAGGCGCCGCCGACCGGGGCGAAGGCGAACCAGCCGGCCAGCCGGGCGGCGTCGTTGAGGGCGGCGATCCCGATCATGCTGACCACGAAGGCCAGCAGAGCGGCGGCTCGGGCGTCGCGACCACGCTCGAACCCTGCGGCTGCGAGCACCGCCAGCAGCGGTACCGCCAGGGCGAGATAACGGGCAGCCGTCATCGCAGCGTCATCATGTCGAGCAGGTGCTCCACGCCCTCACCGAGCAACGCGTTCTGCAGGGGACCGAAGTACCAGGACGGGTCGAGACCACGCTCGTACCGCACGGTGACGCGGATCTGCGTACGGTCGGATCCGGCGGGCTGCCAGCGCAGGTCGGCGTGCCGCCACGTCAGCCAGCGGCCCGTGATCGAGGTGTCTTCCACGAAGCGGAAGCCGAGGTGTCCAGGCTCGTTGACCTCGACCTCGGCGAGCAGGTGGCCGCCCGGGCCATGCGCGCTGCCGTGGTATCCGAAGGCCCAGCGATCTCCTGGCTCCACGCCGTCGCCGACGACGTGCCCGGGTGTCGGAACGCCGAGCAGCCGCAGCGATGCGGACCGG
The DNA here is from genome assembly GCF_003626635.1 of Micromonospora musae. GTDB lineage: Bacteria > Actinomycetota > Actinomycetes > Mycobacteriales > Micromonosporaceae > Micromonospora > Micromonospora musae. Next base: position 147,544 of record NZ_RAZT01000007.1, read on the forward strand.
ATGGCGGCTGGTCGCGGCCCGGCCGCGATGCGGGCCGCCACCTCCTCGGGCGGCAGGCCGACGACGCGGGTCACCTCGACGGACTGGACGGGGTCGATCCGCGGCCCGATCCCGCTACCTTCCAGGCCGGGCAGGAGCAGCAGCGGTACGGCGATCACGGCGTACGTCCGTGAGGAGCGACGGACCGCCCGGATGAGTGCGGTGCTGCCGTGGGCCACCGCGTAGACCAGCGGCGCGGCGAGTAAGACGCAGATCGCGCCCTCGTGCAGCGCCACCGCGGCCAGCAGTAGCGCGATGGTGGTGACGCCGAAGACCCGGCCGTGGGACGTGCGCCCGGGGGTGAGGGCGAGCGCCGCGGCCAGGATCACCGGGAGCGCGACGAAGAGCAGGGCGCTGTCGGCGTGGCCGTCGCGTACCGCCACCGTGAAGACCATCAGGCCGAAGGCCGTGATCAGACCGGCCAGGATCCAGTTGGCGATCGTTCTTTCCGGCTTCGGCTCGTCCTGCTCCGGCTTCGGCTCGTCCTGCTCCGGCTTCGGCTCGTCCTGCTCCGGCATGTTTCCTCCCCGTGTTTGAGCACTCGCTCAAGACGGAAGCATAGGGAGATTTGAGCGAGTGCTCAAGTGGGTTGACGGCGGCGCAGCCGGCTGTGGGCCGGGCGCGGTCAGGCCTTCGTGGCCGGGGCCGTGGATTGCACGGCTCGGTGCCGGACGGGTGAGGTTGCGCCGCGACGGGTCGCGATGGACTCAGGGCCTTCCGGTCTGTTTCGCACGGCATGCGCAGCACGCCTGGCGGCGGCCGTCAGCGCTGGGTGCGCCGGCTGGCCGGCGGTCGCGCGGTGGAGGAGCCGGTAGGTGTGAGCCCGCGGTGGAGGTGCCGGGCCGGAAGTGGCGCGGTCGGGTGCCCGGCATGACAGTGGTGCGGTCTTCGTGACCTGACCGCCCGGGTGGCGGAAGGGGGTCGAGTCAGGTGGCGGTGGAGTCCGCCCGGGTGCGCCGGTGTCGCCCGTACCAGGCGATGCCGATCGCCACCCCGACGCCGACGCCGAGCGCCGCCGCGGCCACCGGCACCGCCGGACGCTCGCGCAGCCGCCGGCCCAGCGGAATCGGGTGGCGGAACTCCAGCACCGGCCAGGCGTTCTCGGTGGCGAGCCGGCGCAGCTGCCGGTCCGGGTTCACCGCGGTGGGATGACCGACGCACTCCAGCAGCGGCCGGTCACTGTACGAGTCGGAGTAGGCGTACGAGTCGGCCAGGTCGTAGCCCCGCTCCTCGGCGAGCCGGTTCACGCCCTCGACCTTGCTCGGGCCGGCCGCGTAGAACTCGACCTCGCCGCTGTACCGGCCGTCCTCCACCGTCATCCTGGTGGCGATCACGTCGGTAATCCCGAGCAGTTCACCGATCGGGCGGACCATCTCCTCGCCGGAGGCGGAGACCAGCACCACGTCCCGCCCGGCCGCCTGATGCTCCTCGATGAGCGCAGCCGCCTCGGCGTACACGTACGGATTGATCAGCTCGTGCAGTGTCTCCGCGACGATCTGGCGGACCTGCTCCACCGGCCAGCCCTTGCACAGTGTCGCCAGGTAGTCCCGGGTGCGAGCCATGGTCTGCTCGTCGGTGCCGCCCAGCCGGAACATCAGCTGCGCGTACGCCGACTTGACCACGTCACGACGTGTGATCAGCCCGTCCCGGTAGAACGGACGGCCGAACGCCAGCGCGCTCGACTTGGCGATGACGGTCTTGTCCAGATCGAAAAAAGCGGCACCTCGGCCCACGGCGCGAAAGTCTAGTCCGATGGTCTATGGTCGGCGGGTGCCCGGGGTCCAATGATCGCCAGATCGGCGGCCGGACCCGGTCACCTCTGCGCACCGTGACCGCGATCACACTCTGCGAAAACAAATTCGCGGGGAGTGGAGTGAACACCACTCGACGTAACAGGTCCGCTCAGGCAGACTTGTCCGCACGACGAGTGCTCATATCCGACAGTAGGCAGACCCTCAGCGGTTGCACCCCCCGTGACCGCTGAGTTGGTTCGGCTCGACCCCCCCGGAGCCGAACCTCCCGACGACCCCCGTCTCCCCCCGACGGGGGTCGTCCCTTTGTGGGTCAAGCGCTGCGGCCCAGGTCACAGCCCCTCCTCGTCCTCGTCGAGGGTGCTTTCCGAGTTTGTTCCCTCTGCAGGAGTCAGCAGATCGTCAGCAGGCAACGTGAAGGCATCCAGGACCCGGACCGCGTAGTCGTCCGGGGTGTGCGTGTAACGGTTGAGCGTCGTTGACGCCTGCTCGTGGCCCATGACATCTAACGAAGGGCCACGGCGGCACTCGCGGCAGGAGTGGTGTGCGGGTAGGTACTGCTGGGTCACGCCCCGGTCAGTCGCAGGCGGAGCAGGCGGGTACCCAGGCTGACCACCCCGCTGCCGGCCGCCGTGCCTACCAGCACCAACATCGCGCCTACCCCCCACAGCCCGCTGTCATCGCTCGACGCAGCCTGCACGGCCCAGGGAACCGTGAAGGCGACCGCCATCACCGGCGCGACCAGCCAGGGGCTGAGCCACCAGCCGCCGGCGGCGGCGATCACGGCAAGCGTGAGCACGCACCCGGCTACCTGCCACACCGCGTACGGGCCGCTGACCGCGCCGGTCTCCGGGTCGGTCCGGTAGCCGGTGTTCCAGCTCAGCCAGGCGAGCCAGGTGCCGACCGTCGCCGCCGCCAGGAGCGGGCCGCCGAGCAGGGTTAGTTGTGCGCCGGACGGTACTGATTGGAAATGCGTCGTCATGTTCCCGCTCCTCCACGTCCACGCCGGCCTCGTGTCTGAGCCCTCGTACCTGTCGACCGGGGCCCCGGTACCTCGCGAGAATCATTACGTCATCAAGGCTCAAAGTCAGCAAGTAGTCATCGAGACGCGCGGCGACGAGCAGCGAACGCCGGCACAGAACAGGAGATCGTTCACTCCAACGCCAATCGCCGACATCGATCAGCGAAGGTCCACTCGACAGCGCGAGACCGCAGCTCCCGACGGGGTCGCCCCTCTACGGGTTGCGCCACGCGGGGCGTGTCGTGTCGCCGTGCTCAGAAGCGGCCGGCCAGCGCGAATCCGACGAAGATGGCGAGGGCGAGGGGGAGGGCGGCGACCAGCGCGAGCGCCCGCCTGCGGTTCGCTCCGCTGATCAGTACGACGGCCAGAACGCCGAGCCCGGCGTCGATGGCGACGTTCCACTCCGCACCCGAGGGATAGTTCGGATCCGCGACCTTGCCGACGAACCGCGCCGCCTCCTCGAAGAGTGCCGCGGCAGGCAGCGCGGTCCCGAGGACCCCGCGCCACCCGGCCGCGCGCGCCCAGGTGCCGCCGATGCCGAAGACGGTGCCGGCGAGAACGCCGAAGAGCATCCAGACCAGCGATGCCGGGGCCCACACCGCGGCCAGGTCGTCGCCCTGCAGGAGGGCCGCCGCGACGTAGTAGCTGGGTACCGCTGTGACGAGCAGGGCGGCGGCGCCGAGCGCCGCGCGTAACCAGCCCGACCGGATCCAGTAGCCGAGGACGAAGGCGGCGACCGCCCAGGTGGCGGTGGAGTTGCCCAGCTCCGCGAAGGGGTACGGCACCCACTTGATCCACACGAAGTCGAGGAATCCGAGCAGGAGACCACCCATCGGCGCGATGAGAGCCACCGTTCGATGATCAGGCCGCACGGGCAGAGCATACCCAGTATTCACCGGCGGCTGTCCGGCGTCCCCGACGCACGACCGGGCGGCGCTTCCGCCGAGCGCGGACGGTGTCTGTGCGGACCGAGCAGGGCGTGCGGCACGAGGCTTGGCAGATCCACTGCCGGGGCGGGCGTTGTCCACAGCGGGAACTGTTGTCCACAGCCAACTCCGTCCGGTGGCAGCCGCGGCCTGCGCGGCCGGTGCAGGTGCCGTTGCCGTCAGCCCAACCAGCGCACCCCTTCGGCGATCCGCACCAACTCGGGCGTCGGGTTGGCCGGTTTCGGCAGCTTTCGGTGGAGCGACACCGGGTATCTCGTCGAAACCGTGAGTTGGCCGCCGTGGAATCCGTCGACCACGACGATCCCGTCCTCGTTGAACCGATGGGCGGGACGTCCCTGGATGTCCGCGATCCGCTCGCCCTGCTTCAGCGGCAGATAATCGCCCGGCGGGTTCGAGGTCCAGGAGATGCGATACCCGGCGCCGTCGTCGAACTCCAGGAATTCGCCGATTACGCCGTCCTCCGTCGTCGAGGTGCTCGTCGCGCCGATGATCCGGCCCGAGCCATCCTGGTAGGTCACGGACGCGCCGTCTCCGTCTCGCCGCAGATTTGCCAGACGCTGCCCGGGCGGAAGGTACGTCGGGGCGAACGGGGCGTTGAGCGACTCGGTGGGCGTCTCGCTGATGTGCTCGGCGATCCGGCGGGCCGTCGCCTCCAGCCCGGCCGTCGCCCTCGCCCCCGGCATGCCGACGCCGTACTCGACGGAGACCCAGCGCCCCGACGGCAGCGGAAATTTGACGAACGTCCGGGTCGCACGGGTCACGAGGTAGCCGGCCTCGCCGTTGACGGTGACCGGTTCCCATCCTCGCGTGTTCCGGGGGCCCTGCCAGCCCGACTGGTCGATCGAGACGCTCAGGTAGGGGCCGTCGTACATCGGGTAGAGGACGCTCTGCGCGGTGGGGCCGCAAATTCGGCTGGGCTCGACCAGTCCCTCCGGCAGCCAGCCGAGGCTCAGCCGGCACTCCTGAGGTGGCACCGGGCCGGTCTGCGCGTTTGCCGCCAGGTTGTCGGCGGGGCGGGACGCAGGCTGCTCGGGCCGGGCGACCAGCACCGCCGTGCCGCTCACCGCCAGCAGGGTGAACGCCGCGAGGCCGGCGGACGCATACCGCCGTCTCCGGTGGCTGCGGGCGATGCCCGCCCGTACGCCGGCCATGACCGCGTCGGCGTCCGGCGTGTGGCGCTCCCCCTCGGCGAGTGCCCGGTTCAGTCTTGCGTTCATCGGCTCTCCTCCAGTTCCAGCTCAAGCCGCAGCGCGGCGAACGCGCGGGCCCGGTAGACGCGCACCGAGGCGACGGCGCACTGCAACACCTCGGCGATCTCGCCGTCGGAAAGGTCCTCGTAGTAGCGCAGTACCAGTACGGCCCGGTGCCGAGGCGGCAACGTGGCCAACCGGCTCCACAGGTCGTCGCGCTCGGCATGACCGACGGCGTGGTCGGGGCCGTGCTCGTCGACCGGCCGCCGGGCCTGCTCCAGCGCGGCCCGCCGCGCTCGGCGTCGGCGCAGCGACAGGTACTCCGTGAAAACCATCCGGCGCAGGTAGAGATCCGGACGGTCCATCCGGGCGATGCGCCCCCACCGCGCGTGCGCCCGAATCAACGCGTCCTGCACCACGTCCTGCGCGAGGTCCCGGTCGCCGGTCAGCACGGCCGCGTAGCGGGACAGCGCCGGCAGCCGAGCGGCCATCACCTCGTCGAAGCTCTCCACTCTCGTACCTCCTGCCCCATGGAACGTCACGAGCGCCGAAGGATGTGACACCGCTCGGCCGTCGCCGTCGCCGTCGGCTGCGGACGCCGCCTGGGCCGGGCGCGACTTCATTTAGCAGATCCATTGCCGGGGCGGGCGTTGTCCACAGCCGGCGCAGTTGTCCACAGCCGACCGCCGTGGGGCGGCCGGCGGCCCGGATCGCGAGCAACGTCTCGGGCAGCACTTCGAGCCCTGACCGCTGGAGGCCGCGATGCCACCCCGTACCTCCGTCCCGTCACCCGGCCGGCGCCCGCTGGTCGTCACCGGTGACGGCGTACTCCTCGACGACCTGCTCCGGCTCGCCGCCGCCGGTGGTGCCGAGGTGGACCTCGCCCCCGATCCGGCTGCCGCGCGCACCCGCTGGCTGCCGGCGCCGCTCGTGCTGGTCGGCGTCGACCAGGCACAGCCCTGCCTCCGGGCCCGCCTGCCGCAGCGCCAACACCTGGTCCTGGTGGGCCGCGCCGGTGAGCTCGATCCCGGCTGGCAGGTGGCCGAGCTGATCGGCGCCGAGCACGTCGCCACCCTGCCCGCGGCCGAGCCGTGGCTGGTGGACCGCTTCGCCGAACACGGCGCCGACCCACCGGGAGCCGCCGCCCGGATCGTCGCCGTGCTCGGCGGCCGGGGCGGCGCCGGGGCGAGCATCCTGGCCGGGGGGCTCGCCGTCACCGCGGCCCGTACCCGACTGCGGACGCTGCTGGTGGACGCCGACCCGCTCGGCGGCGGGCTCGACCTGGTCCTCGGCTGGGAGCAGCTGGACGGGCTCCGCTGGCCGTCGCTCACCGACGCCGACGGCCGGGTGGACGCCCCCGCGTTGGTCCGGGCTTTGCCCCGCCGCGGCGACCTGGTGGTGCTCTCCTGGGATCGGGGTGACCTGCTCGCCCTGCCGGCCCCGGCGATGGCGGCCACCCTCGACGCCGCCCGGCGCGGCCGCGACTTCGTCGCCGTCGACCTGCCCCGGCAGCTCGACGACGCGGCCGTCCTCGCCCTGCAGGCCGCCGACCGGGCCTACCTGGTCGTCCCGGCGGAGCTGCGCGCCATCGCGGCGGCGTCCCGGGTCGCGGCGGCCGCCGCCCTGCACTGCACCGACCTCTCGGTCATCGTGCGCGGGCCGGCCCCCGGGCGGCTGCGGGCCGGTGAGGTGGCGCGGGCCCTCGGACTTCCGCTGGCCGGCACGCTCCGACCCGAGCCCGCCATCGTGCGGGGGCTGGAGCGGGGAGAGGCACCGGCCGCCACCGGGCGGGGGCCGCTGGCCACCCTCTGCCAGCGCATCGTCGCCGAGCTCACCGGCGCGCCCACGGCCGGTGCGGCGTGAGCGGCCGGTCGGACGGCGGTCTCCCCGCCCGGGTGCGGCAGCGGATGGCCTCCTCCGCGACCCCGGTCACCCCGGCCGCGATCGTCTCCGCCGTCCGCGCCGAGCCCACCGCCGCTGTCCTCGGTGACACGGCGGTGCTGCGGATGGCCGACCGGGTACGCGACGAGCTCGTCGGCGCCGGTCCGCTCGCCCCGCTGCTGGCCGACCCGGAGGTGACTGACGTGCTGGTCAACGGCGTCCGGGTGTGGGTCGACCGGGGGCAGGGCCTGCATCAGGTGGCGGTCCCGCTCGGCTCGGTCGACGACGTACGGCGGTTGGCGCAGCGGCTCACCGCGAGCGCCGGCCGGCGGCTGGACGACGGCTCCCCGTACGCGGATGCCCGGCTCGCCGACGGCACCCGGCTGCACGCCGTCCTGCCTCCGGTGGCGACGGACGGGCCGTACCTGTCGCTGCGCACCTTCCGGCAGCGGCCCTTCACCCTGGACGAGCTGGTGCAGCACGGCACCGTGCCCCGATCGGTCGCGCCCGTGCTCTCCGCCGTGGTGGCGGCCCGGCTCGCCTACCTGGTGACCGGAGGCACGGGGTCGGGCAAGACGACCCTGCTCAACACTCTGCTCGGGCTCGTACCAGCGACCGAACGGATCGTGCTGGTGGAGGACGCCGCCGAGCTGCGGCCGAGGCATCCGCACGTGGTCGGGCTGCAGGCGCGAACCGCCAATGTGGAGGGATCCGGGGTGGTCGGCCTGGCCGACCTGGTCCGGCAGGCGCTGCGGATGCGACCCGACCGGCTGGTCGTCGGTGAGTGCCGAGGCGGCGAGGTGGTGGATCTGCTCGCCGCTCTGAACACCGGCCACGACGGTGGTGCGGGGACGCTGCACGCCAACGCCCCGACCGACGTGCCGGCCCGCCTGGAGGCGCTGGGAATGCTCGGTGGGCTGCCGCGTGCCGCGCTGCACGCCCAGGTCGCCGCCGCGCTGCAGGTGCTCCTGCAGGTGCGCCGCAGTGACCGCGGTCGGGTGCTGGAGTCGGTCTGTCTGCTACTGCCCGGGGAACCGGACCGGTTGATCACGGTGGTGCCCGCCTGGGCGCGTGGACGTGGCGCGGGCCCGGCCGCCCGGGCGCTCGCCACGCTGCTGCGCGAGCGGGACGTGCCGGTGCCGCCGATCCTCAGCGAGCCCTGGCCCGGATCGGCGGGGCCGGCATGAGCCCGGCGCTCTGGTCGACGCTGGCGCTGCTGGTGGCGGCCGTCCTGGTCGGTTGGCCGCTGCGCGGCGCCCGGGCCCGCCGCCGCGCGGTGGTGTCCACGATCGGCGGCGCGGGACGTCGGGCACGCCGCTCGGCGGACGAGGCGCTCATCGCCTGGGTCACCGAACTCGGGAACACGTCCGACGACCCTCCTGGGTCGCTGAACGCCCGACCCGGGCAGCGCACGGGACCGGGCGGCGTCGTTCCGCCCCGTGACGTGACGGCCGGGGCGAGCCGCACCGCCGAAGCCGCGCCGTCCGTGGTGCGGTCGCAGCCGGCGGCGTCGCCCCGGCACTCGACGGCTGACGCGGACGCTGCCCCGCCCGGCCAGCCGGCCAGCGGCGACCGACCTGGCGTGCCCAGCGGATGGTCGGGCTTCGACACCGAGCCGAGCCCGGTGACAGTCCCCACCGACGCCGCGCAGGAGACGGCCGGCCGGCGCTCCGCCCGCCGTCCGCATCAACCGGGCCAGGCGTCACCGGTCGGGTCGGGCCGCCGCGAGCGGGCAACCGGCCACGGCGGCAGCGCGGGGTGGCCGCCCGGCCGGGACGTGGCCCCCCGCGGGTCCCGCCCCACCCGGCAGGGCCCCGGGCCGGGACGGGCGCCCGGGCCGTCGAGCCCGCCCGCCAGACGGGACGCGAGGGGTCCTGCGGGGCTGGGTGGGACTCCGGAGCCGAGCGTCACCCTCCAACGCCAACCGGGCGCGACACCGTTGAGCGGCGGTCCCCGTTGGGGTCGCGTGCTGGGTCGGGCACCTCGGCGCACGCTGCTCCTGACCGGGCTGGCCGGTGCCGGTCTGGGCGGCCTGCTCGGCGGCCCGGTCGCCGCCGTGGCGCTGGCGGCGTACGCACTTCTGGGCATGCGCGCGGCCATTCGGTGGAGTGCCACCCGGCACGTCGAGCAGGCTCGCCGGCGGCGGCTGGATCAGCTCTGCGGATTCGCCGCCGATCTGCGGGCCGGGCTTCCGGTCCCGCCGTTGAGCGACCCCGCGGAGCAGCCCGACGGGCCGGACCGTCTTCACCGGCTCGCGTCGGCCGCCGTGCGGCTCGCCGACCGGACCGGCGCGCCGCTCGCCGACCTGGTCGAGCGGATCGAGGCCGACGCCCGGTCGACCGATCGAGGGCTCGCCGCTGCGGCCGCGCAGGCGGCGGGGGCACGAGCCACCGCCTGGCTGCTGGCAGCACTTCCGCTCGGCGGCATCGGGCTCGGGTACGGCATCGGCGTCGATCCGGTCCACGTGCTCCTGCGCACGCCGATCGGGGGCGCCTGCACGGTGCTCGCCGTCGCTCTCCAAGCCGCTGGGCTCTTCTGGGCCGAACGGCTCAGCGCCGCACCGGCCCGGGGTGCCTGATGTCTCGGGCCGTCCTGGCTGCCGCTCTCCTGGCCGCGGCGGCCCTACTCGCCGCGACGACGGGCCGCCGGCCGCTGGACCGGCTTCGGGCGCTCCGCGACTCCCGCCCGCCCGGGTCAGCTCTGCCGCACGACGAGTCGGGGGCGCGTCGGTGGTGGCTCGGGTTCGGCCGCCCGGCGCGGTCTTCAGGGGGCAGCACGGTGAGCGCGGGCGGTCCGGCGGGCGACGGTGCCGGCTCCGAACGCGGACGGCGTCCCGACCTGATCCGGCTGGCCTCGGTGCTGGGCGGTCTGGCGGTCGTCGTGGTCGCGGGCAACTGGCTCGGTCTGCTCGCCTCCGTGCCGGCCACGATCCTGCTGGATCGGCTGCTACGCCGGATCGAGCCGCCCGCGGACCGCAACCGTCGGCTCCGGGAGGCAGCCGACCTGCCACTCGCTGCGGATCTGCTGGCCGCGGCGATGCGTGCGGGGGCACCCGTGGACAGGTCGGTGCTCGCGGTCGCCGAGGCGTTGGACGGCCCGCTCGCGACTCGACTCGGAAGGGTCGGCCGGACGCTGCTGCTCGGCGGTGGACCGGAGGAGGCGTGGTCGGCGCTCGACGGGGTGCCCGGCGCGGAGCGGGTGGCCGCTGCCGCGTACCGGTCGTCGAACAGCGGTGCGGCGCTGGCCGGCGCGCTGACCCGGCTCGCCGACGACCTGCGCGCCGACCGGGCCACCGCCGCCGAGGCGTCGGCCCGGCGGGCAGGCGTGCTCATCGTGCTGCCGCTGGGGCTCTGCTTCCTGCCGGCTTTCATTCTCGCCGGCCTGGTGCCGGTGATCGTCGCCGTTCTCGGCGACGTGCTCTGAGAAACATCGAGGAAGGGGTACGAACGTGCGCAAACTGCTGGCCCGCCTGCGCGGGGACGCCGGGATGAACACCGCCGAGTACGCCGTCGGCACGCTGGCGGCGGTCGCCTTCGCAGGCATCCTGCTGAAGGTCCTGACGTCTGGGAACGTCCAGTCCGCGTTGACGGCCGTCATCGACCGGGCGCTCAAGTGATCCGGCGCCGGCCGGCCGGCCGTGACCGGGGTTCGTTCACCGCCGAACTGGCGGCCGGCCTGCCGGCGCTGCTGTTGCTCCTACTCGCCGGGCTGACGGCCGTCGACGCGGTCAGCACCCGAGCCGGTTGCCTGCACGCGGCGCGGGAGGCGGCCCTGGCCGCCTCCCGCGGCGAGGACGGTCCCGCCGCCGGGGCCCGGGCAGCTCCCGCAGGATCGGAGTTCACCGTCACCACCGGCGGCGGGCGGGTGCAGGTGACCGTCCGGGCGCCGGTCCGCGCGCTCGGCGCTCGGCTGCCCCGGATCACCGTGACCGCGACCGCGGTGGCCGCGATCGAGCCCGGTGCGGCCGAAGCGGCCCCGTCGTGAGCTGCCCCGACCAGCGGCCGAACGTCACCGGCGCGGAACACCGGCATCGCGGAGGCGGACCCCTCGTGATCCCCGCGAGGCGCGGGCCGGCGGCCGGCGCCGATCGCGGGGGCCCCGGTCCATGGCGTGGAAAGGGCGTGGGTGCCGACGACCGGATGTGCGGCGGTGTGCGACGCGGTCTGGGCCCGGGCCGAAAGGCGGACGCGGGCGCCGATCGCGTGACGCGCGGCGCGTCCAGCGGCCGCGCGTGCCGGCCGGTCAAGGAGCCGCACCGGCTGTGTCGGTCGGTCGAGGAGCCGCACCGGGAGCGGGGCGGGGCAAGCGTGTGCCTGCTCGTGGTCGGTCTGGCGCTCGTCCTGGCCGGGATGTTCGGCGCGGCGGTGGGCGCGGCTCGGGCGGCGCGTCAGCAGGCGGCGGTGGCGGCGGACTTCGGCGCGCTGGCCGGTGCCGGGCGAGCGCTCGACGGCGACGAGGCGGCGTGTTCGGCGGCGGCCGAGATCGCGGGGCGCAACGGCGGACGCTTGCTGGTCTGCCGGCTCGACGACCTCGACGTGCTGGTCACCGCCGAGGTCAGCGTCACCGTGCTGCCCGGCCTGACCCGAGTCGCCACGGCCAGCGCCCGGGCCGGCCCGCTGCGCGGCTGAGCGCTCGGCGTGGGTCGCCACGGCCAGCTCCCCGGCCGGCCGGCTGCGAGGCTGAGCGCTCGACGTCAGCCGCCAGGGCCAGGGCGCGGGCCGCGCCCCGATGACGCTGCCTGACCGGCGGCCTCACCGGGGCGGTGCCGGGCTCAGCGGGCCTGGAGCGCGTCCAGGGCGATGGCCATGGCGATGACGAGCCGCCGGTCGATCTGCGGGTGCTGGATCTCGACCACGTACCGGTCACGCAGGCCCCACTTCTTCACCACGGAGAAGACGGGCTGACCGTCGGCGATGAAGTCGAAGTGGTACGGCAGCCAGGAGAGCGAGTCGACGAAGCGCCGCAGCAGCGCCACCGGCAGGCTGCGCTCCTGGCCGGTGACCGCCGGCAGGCCGGCCTGCTCGACGTGCCACGTGGAACGCAGCAGGGACTGCGCGAAGTTCTTGCGGAACAGGCCGACCGGGTTGCCGGTCGCATCGGTGACGTCGTACGTGGCGCCGAGGTCGAGGGCCTGGCGGGCCTTGAAGCCGAGGACGGGCTGCTGCTTCGAGTCGTCCGTGTACAGGGTGACCTGCTCCTTGAAGGCGAGCCGCTTCTGCTGGGCGAAAGCCAGCAGCTGCCCCTCCGAGCCGTCCGGCGCCACCGCGAGGACCTCGTACTGGTTGACCATCAGCCGCACCCGCTGGCGGATGTGGAAACGCTGCTGAGCCTGCAACATGTCGGGCTGCATTTTCGTGTTCTCCTCGTTTAGGGACGCCGGAGTGTTGCACACCACAACACCCCGCACCCTCCCCCGATCGCCCGCCTCCGGCCGCTCGGCCGTGGCTCGTACGCTGCGGCAAGAGCCGACCACCGCCCGTACTCGGACCTGCCGACCCGTCCCGCTCGGCGACCCTTCCGGCCGGCCCGTCCCGGCGGCCGTGTCGGCCAGCGGGTGGTCAGGACGGCAGGTTGGCCAGCACCACGTCCAGCACCCGGACGGCGTCCGCCTTCGAGAGCGGGTTGTTGCCGTTGCCGCACTTCGGGGACTGCACGCACGACGGGCAGCCGGTCTCGCACGCGCACTCGGCGATCGCGTCCCGGGTGGCCCGCAGCCAGGTCGCCGCCGTGCCGTACGCGCGCTCGGCGAAGCCCGCCCCGCCCGGGTGTCCGTCGTAGACGAAGACGGTCGGTGCCTCGGTGTCCGGGTGCAGCGCGGTGGAGAGCCCGCCGATGTCCCAGCGGTCGCAGGTGGCGATCAGTGGCAGCAGCCCGATCGCCGCGTGCTCGGCGGCGTGCAGCCCCCCGGGCACGTCCCCCGGGTCGACGCCGGCCGCGGCCAACGACTCCGGCGAGAGCGTGAACCAGACGGCGACCGTACGCAGCTCACGGGCCGGCAGGTCCAGCGGCCGAGTGTCGATCACCTCGCCGGTGGCGATCCGCCGTCGCTGGTAGGAGACCACCTGGCTGGTCACGTCCACCTCGCCGAGGAACATCCCGACCGGCCCGGCGTCGACGTACGAACGCACCGACACCACCGAGACGTCGGTGACGTCCCGGGCGTGCGTGGACCAGTCCGGCTCCTCGACGTGCACGAGCGCGCACCCGTCGGCCAGGTCCAGCTCGTCCACCACGTACGAGACGCCCTGGTGCAGGTAGACCGCGCCGGGGTGGAGCAGGAAGTGCGACGAGCCGCCGTCCACCGTGCCGAGCAGTCGCCCGGTGGCCGCCTCCACCACGGCGACCGGCGCACCGCCCTCGCCCCGCAGGTCCACCTGAGGCCGTTCGCGGTGCCGCCAGTACCAGCCGGTCGGGCGCTGCCGCAGCGCGCCGGTCGCGACGAGCTCGTCGACGGCCTCCTTCGCCCCGTCGCCGAAGAGCGCCAGGTCGGCCGGGGTGAGCGGGGCCTCCACCGCGGCGCAGGCGAGCTGCGGCGCGAGGACGTACGGGTTGGCCGGGTCGAGCACGGTCGCCTCCACCGGCCGCCCGAAGACCGCCTCCGGGTGGTGCACCAGGTAGGTGTCGAGCGGGTCGTCCCGGGCCACCAGCACGGCGAGCGCCTCCTGCCCGGAGCGTCCGGCCCGCCCCGCCTGCTGCCAGAGCGAGGCCCGGGTGCCGGGGTAGCCGCAGATCAGCACCGCGTCGAGACCGACCAGGTCGACGCCGAGCTCCAGCGCGTTGGTCGAGGCCAGCCCGAGCAGGTCACCGTGGAGCAGCGCCCGCTCCAACTCCCGCCGCTCCTCGCGCAGGTAGCCGCCGCGGTAGGCGGCGACCCGGTCGCCCAGGCCGGGTACCGCCTCGTCGAGGGCGCGCCGGGTGTTCGCGGCCACCACCTCGGCGCCCCGGCGGGAGCGGACGAAGGCGAGGCTGCGTACGCCCGCGGCGACCGTGTCGGCGAGCAGGTCGGCGGTCTCCCGCAGCGCCGACCGGCGTACGGGGGCGAGGTCGACCGCGTCGGACGAGGTGTCGGCCGAGGGCAGCAGCGGTGGTTCCCAGAGCGCGAAGGTCACCCCGCCGCGGGGTGAGGTGTCCTCGGTGATGGCGGCCACGGGCAGGCCGGTGAGCCGCTGCGCCGCCGTCGCCGGGTCACCCGAGGTCGCGGAGGCGAGCACGAAGACGGGGCTGGTCCGCGAGCCGGCGGCGGAGCCCCGGCCGGGTGCGCCGCTCAGTCTCCGCAGCCGGCGCAGCACGTGGGCGACGTGGGAGCCGAACACGCCCCGGTAGGTGTGGCACTCGTCGATCACGACGTAGGTCAGCCGGCGCAGGAAGCCCGACCACTGGCCGTGCCCGGGGAGGATGCCGTGGTGCAGCATGTCCGGGTTGGTCAGCACGAACCGGGAGTGTCGCCGGATCCACTCCCGTTCGGCGCGCGGAGTGTCCCCGTCGTAGCAGGCGGGGCGTACCCCCTCCAGCTCCAGCTCGGCGATGGCGCGCAGCTGGTCGGCGGCGAGCGCCTTGGTCGGGGCCAGGTAGAGCACGGTGGCCCGGGGGTCCGCGAGCAGGGTGGCGAGCGCTGGCATCTGGTACGCCAGGGACTTGCCGGACGCGGTGCCGGTGGCCACGACGACGTGCTGACCGTCGTACGCCAGGGCGGCCGCCTCGGCCTGGTGCCGCCAGGGCGCGGTCACCCCGCGCCCGGCGAACGCGGCCCGCAGCTCCTCCGGCACCCACTGCGGCCACGGCGCCGGCACGCCCGCCCGGGCCGGTACCCGCTCCACGTGGGTGACCGGGTCGGTGTCGGCGCGGGCGCGCAGCCGGGCCAGCAGCTCGGCCGGCGCGTGCCGGGGGCCGGGACCCGCGGCTACGGTGGCGGGGGTCGACGGCTCCAGGTCATGGCGCGGCGCCAGCCGCGCCGAGCTGAAGCTGTCGTGGGTCACTGGAGAACTTTCGCACTGGTGTTCGGAGATGAAAAGCCGGGGGCCGGGGTATGGGGGAGGCCCGCCGGTGACCGCTGCGTCTTGCGGCGGTAGTGGTTAGATGCCCAGAAGAGTTTACGGCTCTTGCGAGGAGGACAGATGGAGCTGTCGCTGGCGACCCGGGCCGTGGGGGAGCACACGGTGCTCGAGGTCGGTGGTGAGGTGGACGTCTACACCGCCCCCCGGTTGCGTGAACGGCTCCTCGAACTGATCGACGGCGGCGCCCGGCGCGTGGTGGTGGATCTCGGACGGGTGGATTTCCTCGACTCGACCGGCCTCGGGGTGCTGGTCGGCGCGTTGAAGCGGCTGCGCGCGGCGGGCGGTAGCTTTGCTCTGGTCTGCGACAAGGAGCCGCTGCTCAAGATCTTCCGGATCACCGCGCTCGACCAGGTCTTCCCGCTGCATCCGACGGTCGACGCGGCGATCGCCGCCGATTCGACGGGTGCCGGAGCGTGATGGCGACGGTTCGTCTCTCCTTCTCCCCGGCGCCGGTGCACGTGCGCACCGCCCGCCTGGTGGGCGTCGCGGTCGCCCGCCGGGCCGGGGTCCGCGAGGACCTGCTCGACGAGGTACGTCTCGCCATCGGTGAGGCGTGCACCCGCGCCGTCGCCCTGCACCGTCAGTACGGCCTGCGCGAGCCGGTGCTGATGGAGATGTCCGACTCCGGGCAGTACGCCGTGCGGGTCGTCGACCGGGCGCCGATCGAGGCGGGCATCGGGCTCGCCGCGCTGCCCCCGGACGAGCTGGCCGACGAGTCTCTCACCGACGAGGCGCTCACCACCGGTGTGGGTTTCGCCCTGCTCGCCGGTTTCGTGGAGGACCTTCAGGTCCGTCCGGTCGACGAGGGTATCGGCACCGAGGTGCGCATGGTCTGGCCGGTAGGCCGCTGACTCCACCGTCCACACAGGCCGCGCCCGATCGGGCGCGGCCTGTTCGGTATGGACCAGCTCCTATATCAGATTCTTCCTCATAACACAGCGACGAAGATCATCGACACGGGGTGGACCCTCGGTGTGACCTCGGACACTGCGGAGGGCTACAGTACCCGGGTTGTCAGCAAGTGATCCATCCCGCAGCCAGCGGGAACTGGTGTTCGTCGCTGCTCCGTTCGGTGGGGTCGGCGAGTGCTTGCGAGTCCGCATTCAGGCGCCGGGTGGTGCGTCTCCACCGACCGGTGCGTGTTCGGTACAGGAGGACACAGATGTCCGAGACCTTGGCCGCCGAGGGCGGCGGGCTTTCCCTTACCGGAGCCAACGTCACGTACGTCGTCATCGCCGCGGTGATCGCGTTGGTGGCGCTCGTCTTCGCCGCCGCCCTGACCAGGGCGGTCCTGGCGGCCGGCAAGGGCACCGCCAACATGCAGGAGATCTCCGGCGCGGTCCAGGAGGGCGCGTCGGCGTATCTGCTCCGGCAGTTCCGCACCCTGGCGATCTTCGTCGTCATCGCCGTCGTACTGCTCTTCCTGCTGCCGGTGCACGACACCGACGGCAGCGAGCTCGCCGTGAAGATCGGCCGGTCGGCCTTCTTCGTGGTCGGCGCGCTCTTCAGCGCGTTCATCGGCGGCGCCGGCATGTGGCTCGCCACCCGCGCCAACCTGCGGGTCGCGGCCGCCGCCCGGGAGCGGCAGGGGGGCCGCGAGGCGGCCATGAAGATCGCCTTCCGGACCGGTGGCGTGGTCGGCTTCCTCACCGTCGGCCTCGGCCTCTTCGGTGCGGCGCTGGTCGTCATGGTCTTCCGCGGCGACGCCCCGACCGTGCTGGAGGGCTTCGGCTTCGGTGCCGCGCTGCTCGCCATGTTCATGCGGGTCGGCGGTGGCATCTTCACCAAGGCCGCCGACGTCGGCGCCGACCTGGTCGGCAAGGTCGAGCAGGGTATCCCCGAGGACGACCCGCGCAACGCCGCGACCATCGCCGACAACGTGGGCGACAACGTCGGTGACTGCGCCGGCATGGCCGCCGACCTCTTCGAGTCGTACGCGGTGACCCTGGTCGCCGCGCTCATCCTCGGCCGGGCCGCGTTCGGCGAGGACGGGCTGGTCTTCCCGCTGATCATCTCCACGATCGGCGTGCTCGTCGCGATCATCGGTGTCTTCATCACCCGGCTGCGCACCTCCGACCGCAACGGTCTGACCGCGATCAACCGGGCCTTCTACCTCTCCGCGGTGATCTCGGCGGTGCTGGTGGCGATCGCCGCGTACGCGTACCTGCCAGCGACCTTCGCCGAGCTGGAGGGCGGCCTCACCGACGTCAGCGAGAACCCGCGGATGGTCGCCATCGGCGCGGTGGTCATCGGTATCGTGCTGGCCGCCGCGATCCAGGCGCTCACCGGCTACTTCACCGAGACCAACAAGCGCCCGGTGCAGGACATCGGCAAGAGCTCGCAGACCGGTCCGGCCACCGTCATCCTCGCCGGCATCAGCGTCGGCCTGGAGTCGGCGGTCTACTCGGCGCTGCTGATCGGCGCGGGCGTCTTCGGCGCCTTCCTGCTCGGCGGCAGCTCCATCACGCTCTCCCTCTTCGCGGTGGCGCTGGCCGGCACCGGTCTGCTCACCACGGTCGGCGTGATCGTCGCGATGGACACCTTCGGCCCGATCTCCGACAACGCCCAGGGCGTGGCGGAGATGTCCGGCGACATCGACGAGCACGGCGCCCGGACGCTGACCGAGCTGGACGCGGTGGGCAACACCACCAAGGCGATCACCAAGGGCATCGCGATCGCCACCGCTGTGCTCGCGGCGACCGCGCTCTTCGGCTCGTACACCGACACGCTGCGCACCGCGTACGCGGACGCCGGAGTGGGCGACGTCGGGTCGGAGATCCTGAACTCGCTGAACGTGGCGAACCCGCGGAACCTCGTCGGCCTGATCATCGGTGCGGCGGTGGTCTTCCTCTTCTCCGGGCTGGCCATCAACGCGGTCTCCCGCTCGGCCGGCGCGGTCGTCATGGAGGTCCGCCGGCAGTTCCGTGAGCTGCCCGGCATCATGGACCGCACCCAGCGGCCGGAGTACGGCAAGGTCGTCGACATCTGCACCCGGGACGCCCAGCGCGAGCTGATGACCCCCGGCCTGCTCGCCATCCTCGCGCCGATCGCGGTCGGCTTCGGCCTCGGCCCGGGGGCGCTCGCGTCGTACCTGGCCGGCGCTATCGGGGCGGGCACCCTGATGGCGGTCTTCCTGTCCAACTCCGGTGGCGCCTGGGACAACGCCAAGAAGCTGGTCGAGGACGGCGCGTACGGGGGCAAGGGCTCCGAGTCGCACGCCGCCACCGTCATCGGCGACACCGTCGGCGACCCGTTCAAGGACACCGCCGGCCCCGCGATCAACCCGCTGATCAAGGTGATGAACCTGGTCTCGCTGCTGATCGCGCCGGCCGTGGTGGCCTGGAGCATCGGTGACGACAAGAACACCGGCCTGCGGATCTCCATCGCGGTGGTGGCCGCGCTGGTCATCGTCGGGGCCGTGTTCGTCAGCAAGCGCAAGGGGGTGGCGATGTCCGACACGGACGCCGGCGACGGCACCGGCTCGGGCAGCGCCGACCAGCGGTCGGAGACGGTTCCGGCCTGATCGACTGGCCCCGGTCGGCGTCCGTCGCCGGCCGGGGCCGAACGCAAACCTGAACGGTGCCTGCGTTCGACGGAGGCCGTACGCTGCAACGCATGCGTACGTGCCGGGCGACTGCCGCCGGAAAGCTCACGGTGGTCCTGGCCACGCTCGTCCTGGTGGCCGGCGGGTGCGGTGGCGGTCCCAGCCCCCGGGCGTGGGCGTCCTCGGTCTGCTCCGCGCTCGCCCCGTGGCGGTCGGAGATCAGCAGGCTGACCAGCAGCACCGACCAGCAGATGACGGCGCAGACCACTCCCGCGCAGGCGAAGGAGAACCTGGTCCGTCTCTTCGACGGGGCCGAGAAGGCGAGCGAGACGGCCCGGCGGAAGGTCGAGGAGGCCGGTGTGCCGGAGGCCGAGCACGGCGAGGAGATCTCCGTCGGCTTCCGCACGGCCCTGGGGCAGATGCGTGACGCCTACGGCCGTGCGGCGGACACCGTCGGAGGGTTGAGCACCGGCGAGCCCACCACCTTCTACGACGGCGTGCGGGCCGCGGTGGAGACGCTCAACAAGGAGTACGACGCGAGCACGCTGGACACGAGCCGTCTCAACTCGGAGGAGTTGAGACAAGCCTTCGACGAGGTGCCGGAGTGTCGCTAGACGGGCTCGGCGAACCGTCGGGAGCGCAGCAGCTCCCGACGCTCTTCCCGGTGCCCGAACCGGCAGCACCGAGCCGCCGCCGGAGATCGCCCTCCGCGGGGGCTGCCGGCGGTCCCGGCGTCGGGGCGAGCGATCCGATGGCCGCTGCGGCCGACGGGGACCCCGGGCGGGCGGCCACCGCAGGTGCGGCGGCCCGTCCCGCACGCGGGAGCGTCGACGAGGCGGGGCGGCAACTGGTCTTCTTCGGCGCGGAGACGGTCGAGCCGGCCGTGGCCGACCTCGCCGGCCTGCTCGCCGGTCCCGGCGAGGTGGTCCGGATGGGGGGCACCGCCCGGCTCTCGATCGTGGTGGATGCGCCGTGGCGGGTGCACGTGCTGGTGGCCGAGCTGGCCCAGCGGGGACTCTCGGCGAGCTGGGAGCCGACCGAGGACGAGCGGCACGCGGTACGCACCTCGTACACCCGGGCGCTCAAGCCGCTCGCGGTGGCGTGGACACGGGGGGTGGCGAAGCGGCCGCCGGCCGGTTTCCATCTCAACGGGCGGCGGCTGCGGCTCTGGCTGGCGGCGGCGGGTGAGGTCGACCCGCCCGGGTGCCGGCTGCACCTGGGCGCAGCGGACCGGCAGTGGTGGGAACCCGTCGGCGCGGCGCTCGCGGCGGTCGGCCTCGCCGGGGAGCTGCTCGACTCCGGGGCGAGCGGGCCCGCGTACCTGATCAGTGGCCGGCACCGGTTGCGCCGCCTCGCCGAGCTGGTGGGGGATCGTCCGAGCGCCACCCCGCCCACGGCCTGGCCCTGACCGGACCGGGCTGTCCGGTGGCGGACAGGCGGCGCGAAGATATCGGAATAAAACCGGCAGTTGGGGCCTTGATCGAAGGCCCGCCATCATCACAGTGACCCGCTCGGGGCCCTACCCACGGTGTACGGTGGCGCCGTCCGGCACATCCACCCCACGCCGGGGTGGTTTGCCGCCCGCGAAACCCGAAACGCGGACGGCGCGTTACGTTGGACATCCGGACCGCCGGGGTCTGGCAGGTCGAACACGGCCTGAAACGGGTACCGAGCGGTCACGAGCAGGAGTTAGGTCAGGGAGAGACGTGCCGAGCAACGCGGGAACCACCCGTCTGGTCATCGTCGAGTCACCGGCGAAGGCCAAGACGATCTCGGGCTACCTCGGCCCGGGGTACGTCGTGGAGGCGAGCTTCGGCCATGTCCGGGACCTTCCGCGCAACGCCGCCGACGTACCGGCCAAGTACAAGGGCGAGCCGTGGGCGCGGCTCGGGGTGGACGTCGACAACGGCTTCCACGCCCTCTACGTGGTCTCGGCCGACCGCAAGCAGCAGATCAGCAAGCTGACCAAGCTGGCCAAGGAGGTCGACGAGATCTTCCTGGCCACGGATGAGGACCGCGAGGGCGAGGCGATCGCCTGGCACCTGGTGGAGACGCTCAAGCCCAAGGTGCCGGTCAAGCGGATGGTCTTCCACGAGATCACCAAGCCGGCCATCCAGGCGGCGGTGGCGAACCCGCGCGAGATCGACCGCGACCTGGTCGACGCGCAGGAGGCCCGGCGCATCCTCGACCGCCTCTACGGCTACGAGGTCTCTCCCGTGCTGTGGAAGAAGGTCATGCCGAAGCTCTCGGCGGGCCGGGTGCAGTCGGTGGCGACCCGGATCGTGGTCGAGCGGGAGCGGCAGCGGATGGCGTTCCGCACCGCCGAGTACTGGGACATCCTGGCCACGCTCGCGGTGGCGAACGCCGGCGAGGGCCCCCGTACGTTCCACGCCACGCTGATCGCCCTCAACGGCGACCGGATCGCCACCGGTAAGGACTTCGAGCCGACCACCGGCCGGGTCAAGCCCGGCGCGGGCGTGGTGCACCTGGACGAGAGCGGCGCCCGGGGCCTGGCGGCCCGGCTGCAGGACCGCCCGTTCACGGTCACCCGGGTCGAGGAGAAGCCCTACCGCCGCCGCCCGTACGCGCCGTTCATCACCTCCACGCTCCAGCAGGAGGCAGCCCGCAAGATGCGGTTCTCGTCCCAGCAGACGATGCGCACCGCGCAGCGGCTCTACGAGAACGGCTACATCACCTATATGCGTACCGACTCGGTGAACCTGTCGGAGACCGCCATCACGGCGGCCCGTCGGCAGATCGTCGAGCTCTACGGCGAGCGCAGCGTGCCGCCGGAGCCGCGTCGCTACACCGGCAAGGTGAAGAACGCCCAGGAGGCGCACGAGGCGATCCGCCCCGCGGGCGACAACTTCCGCACCCCGGGCGAGGTGGCCAAGGAGCTGTCGGCCGAGGAGTTCAAGCTCTACGAGCTGATCTGGCGACGCACCATCGCCTCGCAGATGACCGACGCGGTCGGCTCCAGCGTGTCGGTGCGGATCCGTGCCCTCTCCAACACCGGCGAGGAAGCCGACTTCGGCGCGACCGGTAAGACCATCACCGACCCGGGCTTCCTGCGGGCGTACGTCGAGTCGAGCGACGACGAGAACGCCGAGGCCGAGGATGCCGAGCGTCGCCTGCCGACCCTGGTCAAGGACCAGGCGCTGACCGCCGACGAGCTGGCCGCGCAGGGGCACCACACCCAGCCGCCGGCCCGCTACACCGAGGCCTCGCTGGTCAAGGCGCTGGAGGAGCTGGGCATCGGGCGCCCGTCGACGTACGCGTCGATCATGCAGACCATCCAGGATCGCGGCTACGTCAACAAGCGCGGCCAGGCGATGATCCCGACCTTTCTGGCGTTCGCGGTGATCGGGCTGATGGAGCGGCACTACCCGCGCCTCATCGACTACGACTTCACCGCCAGCATGGAGAACGAGCTGGACGAGATCGCCGGCGGAGACCACGCCGCCGTCGACTTCCTCACCTCGTTCTACTTCGGCGGCACCAACGGCACCGGCGACCAGACGATCGCCCACGCGGGCGGCCTGAAGAAGCTGGTCACCGAGAACCTCAGCGAGATCGACGCCCGTAGCGTCAACTCGATACCGCTCTTCGCCGACGACGAGGGCCGCGACGTGGTCGTCCGGGTCGGCCGGTACGGCCCGTACCTCGAGCGGCGAACTCCGGGCGAGGAGGCGGTCGCACCTGCGGAGGGCGAGGAGGGCACCGCGCACGGGGACCGGGCGCCGATCCCCGAGGGCCTGGCGCCGGACGAGCTGACCCCGGAGAAGGTGCACGAGCTCTTCCTCGGTGGCGGCGGTGAGCGCAAGCTCGGCGACGACCCGTCCACCGGCGAGCCGATCCTGCTCAAGTCCGGCCGGTTCGGCCCGTACGTGGCCAGCGGCGAGCGCAAGTCGTCGCTGCTGCGCTCGCAGACGCCCGACTCGCTCACCTTCGACGAGGCGTTGAAGCTGCTCAGCCTGCCCCGTCTGGTCGGCGTCGCCCCGGACGGCGTCGAGGTCTTCGCCAACAACGGCCGCTACGGCCCGTACGTCAAGCAGGGCGAGGAGTTCCGGTCGCTGGACTCCGAGGACAAGATGTTCACCGTCACGCTGGACGAGGCGCTGGCCCTGCTGGCCGCCCCGAAGACGCGCCAGCGGCGGGCCGCCGCGCCTCCGCTGCGTGAAATGGGGGCGGACCCGGCGACCGAGAAGCTGCTGGTCATCAAGGACGGCCGGTTCGGCCCGTACGTGACCGACGGGGAGGTCAACGCGTCGCTGCGGCGCGGGCAGACGCCTGAGGCGCTCAGCCTCGAGGAGGCCTCCCAGATGCTCGCCGAGAAGCGGGCGAAGGGCCCGGCGCCGCGCAAGAAGGCGGCCGCCAAGAAGACCACGGCGAAGAAGACGACGGCGGCGAAGAAGACCACCGCGGCGAAGAAGACCGCGGCGGCCACCAAGTCGACGGCGGCGAAGAAGACCGCGACCGCCAAGGCCACCCCCGCCAAGAAGGCGGCCCCCCGCAAGGCCACCACCCCCACCGACTGACCCCAGACCCGAGCAGATCTTGGTGCGAATGTGTCCCTATCGCGGCGGATTCGTGCCAAGATCACTCGTGTCGGGGCAGGTCGGGCCAGCCGGCGGCGCGAAGCGCGGCTCGAATCTGGCGGATGACCTCCTCGGGTTGCGCACGGATCGCCCACGCCGGAAAGCGGAGCACGCGGTCACCGTCGAGCCAGAGGTCGTTCTGCCGGCGCATGTCGGCCCACGCGGCGCGCGGGTCGTGATGTTGTCCGCCGTCGATCTCGACGTGGACACGCCACTCTTCGAACCAGGCATCGAGGTATCTGCGCCGTCCGGCCGAGTCGTACCTGACCACCTGACGCGACGGCTCGGGCAGGCCGGCCCGCCGGACGAGCCCGAGGAAATCCAGTTCGGCCAGGGAGTGGGCGCCGCCGCCGGCGTCCGATGCCGTCCGCATGATGAGCCGACGACGGCGGGCGCGTGGCAGCCGGTCGAGGACCCGGTGGAGATCATCGCCGGCGACCAGCCGTTGCTGGAAACCCGCGGCGACGATCGCGCGGGCCTCCTCGTCGGAGGCCGCCCATTGAGCGGCGTCCACCAATGAACGCGTCGGCAGAGTGCGGGGCGGCAGCCCCACCTGGAGGACATCCTCCTCGCTCAGCACGGTGGTGCGGTGCAGGCGGACGCCGGAGGGCAGCGAGCGGGCCCGGTGCGTGGCAGGTGTCAGCAGGTGCACGGTCCCGCTCTCGTACCGGCGCAGACCCCATGCCTGTGCCGCGCTGAGCCCTCCGAGCAGTGCGGCCGGTCCTGCGGCGAGCACGGCGATCCACCGGAACTGCTCGGGACCGACCGGACCGCTGTGGGTGACGTAGATGGCGCGGTGCACCTGCCGCCAGCGACCTGTATCGACCCGGTGCCGGATCGCGCTCGGCGAAAGGTGGCAGCGCGCCTGGTCGAGGCGGATCACATCATCCTGGTGGAACAGCAGCCAGGTCAGGTCATCGGCGTCGTCCGCCGGCAGAGCTCGGCGCAGCGCCGCCCACCCGCTTCGGCCCCATCGACCTCGGCCCTGTCCCGGTAGCTCACGCCCCTCCACCTCCCCACCATGCCGTAATCCCCCGACCTGCCTGGGCCCCTGTGGACAGCGCGTGGATCTTGGTGCGAATCTGCCGCGATAGGGGCGTCTTCGTTCCAAGAATGCGGGGTTAGGCGCCCAGGACGCGGGTCAGGTGGGGATTGGTGAAGACCCGGTCGGGGTCGAGGCGGTCGCGGACGGCGCGGAAGTCGGCCCAGCGGGGGTACGCGGGAGCGAGCGACTCCGCGTCGCGCCAGTGCAGTTTGCCCCAGTGTGGCCGGCCGCCCAGCTCTTCGGCGACGCGTTCGAAGGCGGTGAAGTACGGCTCGTACGGCATGCCGACGTACTGGTGGATGGCGACGTAGGCGGAGTCGCGGCCGTACCCGTGGGAGAGCCAGATGTCGTCGGCGGCGGTGAAGCGCACCTCGACCGGGAAGAGCACCTTGAACGGCAGCCCGTCGACGATCCGCCGCAGCGCGTGGAGCGCCTCGCCGAGTGCGGCACGGGGCAACCCGTACTCCATCTCCACGAAGCGGACCCGGCGCGAGGTGCAGAAGACGGCGTCGGATCGCCCGGTGTAGCGGCGCTCGGTGAGGGCCCGCGCGGAGATCGCGGAGATCGTCGGGGCGAGGGCCGGCACGGCCCGGCCGACCCGGCAGGCGCCCGCGAAGACGGTGTTGGAGAGGAACTCGTCGTCCAGCCAGCCGCGCAGCCGCGACAGCGGCCGATCGTCGGCGGGCACCCGGTCGTTCGCCTTGACCTGCACCCTGGCCGTGTACGGGAACCAGTAGAACTCGACGTGGTCGTGCGCCTCGACGAGTTCCGGCAGCCTGGCCAGTACGTCGTCCAGGGGCGCCGGTCGCTCGTGCGCGTGCAGCACGAACGCGTCCACGACGCGCAGCGTCACCTCGACCAGTACGCCGAGCGCACCGAGCGAGACCCGGGCGGCGGCGAGGACGTCCGGGTTCTCCTCGGCCGAGCAGTGCAGCACCTCGCCGGCGCCGGTGACCAGGGTGATCGCCTCGACGAAGGTGGCGAGGCAGCCGTACCCGGCGCCGGTGCCGTGGGTTCCCGTGGAGATCGCCCCGGCGACGGTCTGCGCGTCGATGTCGCCGAGGTTGGGCAGCGCGAGGCCGTGCCGGGCGAGCAGGTCGTTCAAAGCGTGCAGCGTCATTCCCGCGGGCACGGTGACGAGCCGCCGCTCGGCGTCCACCCGTACGCCGGTGTCCAGCGCCGACAGCTCCAGCCGCCGGTCGTCGGCGAGGGCGATCGGGGTGAACGAGTGGCCGCTGCCCGCCACCCGGAGCCGTCCGCCGGCGTCCCGGGTGGCGAGAACGGTATCGACGACGTCTGCCACGGAGCCGGGGCGCAGGATGATGGCGGCACCGCGTTGGTTGCCGGCCCAGTTGGACCAGGGGACGGTGGACGGTGCGGTGCCGGCCATGCGCGCTCCTCGATGTGAATATGAAGTGACTTCATATCAGGAACGTTGTCGCTGGTAAATACCGCAACTGAGGTCCGCTCGTTGTACCGGTAGTCACGATCTAGTGACGTGCAGATATGTTCATCCGTCGAAGGGGGGTGGCGCCGAGTGTCCACACCAGCTGCCACGACCGGGCCGCTGCGGCGCGTACCGGTGCAGGGTCGAAGTGTCGCGCGAGTCCAGCGGATGCTGGACGCCTGCGCCGAACTCGTCGACGAGGTGGGGTACGAGGGGCTGACCACGACCTTGCTCGCCGAGCGTGCCGAGGTGGCGATCGGGTCGGTTTACCAGTTCTTCCCGGACAAGCGGGCAATCGTGCAGGCGCTGACCCTGCGCACGATGGAGTCCTACCTCCAGCGGCTCGACGAGCGGTTCGCCTCGGACGACCTGACCCACTGGTGGGACGGCGTCGACGCGAGCATCGACGAGTACATCACGATGCACCGCACCGTTCCGGGCTTCCGTACCCTGCACTTCGGCGACGTGGTCGACCTGCACCTGCTCGATGAGCAGCGGGACAACAACGGGGTGATCGCGGACCAGTTGGCCCGGGTGCTCACCGAGCGCTTCGGGCTCACCGACGTCCCCGAGCTCCGCTTCCACCTGGAAGTCGCCGTGGAGACGGCCGACGCGCTCATCAAGCTCGCGTTCCGTCGTACCACCGAGGGGGACGACCGGGTGCTGGCCGAGGCGAAGGCACTGATCCGGGAGTACCTGCACCGGCAGGTCGACGCCGCGACCGACGGCGCCCGGGCCGGCTGAACCGCCCGGTCGGCCCGATCGGTCCCGGACCGACGTGGCCGACCGGGCGGCCGTGCCGTCCTGCCGGCTCGACCGCGCGTGCGGCGGATCCCGCACGCGCGGCGCACGACCCGGCGTGCTGAGCCGCGTCAGAGGAAGGCGTGCCCCTCGCCCCGGTAGGTGGGCACCGTCGCGACGACCGTGTCCCCGTCGACCAGGTGCAGCTCGTTGACGTGTTCGCCGAGCTCACCGGCCTTGGCGTGCCGGAACCACACCCGGTCGCCGACGCGGAGCGCGGCAGCCGCGGCGCCGGCGAGCGGCGTCTGCACCTCGCCCGCGCCCTCGGCGCCGAGCATTTTCAGGCCGGCCGGTAGGACCGGACGGGGCAGTCGGCTGGCCGCGGCCGGACCGGAGGCGATCCAGCCGCCGCCGAGCACGGTGACCAGGCCGGGTGCCGGTCGACGCACCACCGAGCAGGCGAAGTAGGCCGCCGGGGTGGGGCGCCAGGCGCGGTACGCGTCGAAGAGCGTCGGACCGTAGAGACCCGATCCCGCGGTGACCTCGGTGACCGCGGGGTCGGCGCTGGTCGCGGCCACGCTCCCGGTGCCGCCGCCGTTGACGAACTCCAGGTCGGCGTGCTCGCGTACGGCCGCCACCGCCGCGCCCCGGCGGGCGAGCAGTTCCCGGTACGAGCCGCGCTTGGCGAGGCGGATCGCCTGGCCGAGCAGCGCCTGCCCGGGCGGCGTGTCGCCGAGGCCGGCGATCTGCGCCTCGTACGCCATGAGGCCGACCAGCCGGAACCCGGCGCGCCCGGCGACCGTGGCGGCGAACGCGCCGGCCGCCGCCGCGCCGTGCAGCGGGGAGCGCCGCACGCCGACGTGCACCCGCCCGCCCATCGGCCGCCAGGAGGCGTCCAGTTCGAGGCAGACCCGAAGATCGGGTCGGCGGTCGGCGGAACGCACGTCGTCGACCAGGTCGAGCTGGTCGGTGCTGTCGATCATCAAGGTGATCGCCGCGGCGAGGTCGGGGTCGGCGGTCAGCGCGGCCAGCGCGCCCCGGTCGGCGCTCGGGTACGCCACCAGCACGTCGTCGCTGAGACCGGCCCGGACCAGCCAGATTGCCTCGGGCAGGGTGAACGCCATCACGCCCCGCCAGCCCGGCCGGGCCAGGGCTCGCGCGATCAACTCGCGGCTGCGTACCGACTTGCTGGCGAGCCGGATCGGCTTGCCGGCGGCGAGGCCGACCAGCTCGACCGCGTTGGCGTCGAAGGCGGCCAGGTCGACCACGGCGTACGGCGGATCCAGGTGGGCGGTCGCCCGTTCCAGGCGCTCGCGAAGTTTGTCGCTTTCGATGGCCACGTGTGCACGCTAACTGTCCGACGGTCAATGCGAAATAGCCTCGCGTACGCCCGGCTGCGGGTGATACCCCCGGCGGCCTAGGCTCGGCGAGCAGGAGAATGTCAGGGTGGGACCGCTGCCCACCGGGTCTAGAGTGTTCCACCGGGGATGCCCAGCGATGGGCCGGCACGTGGAGGTACGGCCATCGAAAGCCAGAACAACGGCGAGTCGCCCGGCGTGTCGCCGTCCGCCAGCCAGCCCGACGGCCCGCAGGGCCCGGCCGAGAGTCCCACCGCTCCGCTCGGCAGCGCCGAGGGGCAGGTCGCCGGTGCCGCGAGCCAACCGGGCACCCCGCCCCAGACCGACCGATCCGGCTACAGCGCGATCCGCTCGGTGCTGCGTATCCGGCCGTTCCGCCGGCTCTGGCTCGTGCTCGGCGTCGCCTCCTTCGGCGACTGGCTCGGCCTCCTGGCCACCTCCGTCTTCGCCGCCGCGCAGGTGCAGGGCAGCACGGCGCAGGGTGCCGCGTTCGGTGGGGTGATCGCCGTACGGCTGCTGCCGGCGCTGGTGCTCGGGCCGCTCGCCGGCGTCTTCGCCGACCGGTTCGACAGGCGCTGGACCATGGTCATCTGCGACCTGCTGCGCTTCGTGCTCTTCGCCTCGATCCCGCTGTACGCCCTCACCGGGGCCAGCGGCGGCCTGGTGGTCACCTGGGCGGCGATCGCGACCTTCCTGATCGAGTCGATCACCCTGATGTGGATCCCGGCCAAGGAGGCCGCGGTACCCAACCTGATCCCGCGCGCCCGGCTGGAGACGGCCAACCAGCTCACCCTCATCACCACGTACGGCCTGACCCCGGTCTTCGCGGCGCTCGCCATCGCGGGGCTCGACCGCAGCGTGCGGGCGGCGACCGGCGGTGAGGTCCCCGGCTGGGCGGAGCCCGCCCAGCTGGCGCTCTGGTTCAACTCCTTCTCCCGGCTCGCCACCGCCGTGGTGGTGGCGTTCGGGATCAAGGAGATCAGCCAGACCCGGGGTGGCAAGCACGAGCACGCCGAGCAGAGCATGACCCGGCAGTTCGTCGAGGGCTGGCGGTTCATCTCCCAGACCCGGCTGGTCCGGGGCCTGGTGCTCGGCATCTTCGGCGCGTTCGCCGGTGGCGGCATCGTGATCGGCACCGCCCGCTTCTTCGCCAACTCGCTCGGCGCCGGTGACGCCGCCTTCTTCCTGCTCTTCGGCGCCATCTTCATCGGCCTGGCGCTCGGTATCGGGCTCGGCCCGATGATCGTCAAGGAGATGTCCCGGCGCCGTTGGTTCGGCATGAGCATCGTGCTGGCCAGCGCGGCGGTGATGACCCTCGCCTTCGCCATCCACCTGTCGATGGCGATCGTCGGCGCGATCCTGGTCGGCGCCGGCGCGGGGATGGCCTTCCTGGCCGGCACCACGCTGCTCGGCGGGGAGATCGCCGACGAGGTACGCGGACGGGTCTTCGCGGTCGTGCAGATCGGTACCCGGCTGGTGCTCATCCTGGCGATCGCGCTGAGCAGCCTGCTCGCCGGTGTCGGCGGCTCCCGCAAGCTGGAGATCGCCGACCTGGGCCTCTCGATCTCCTCCACCCGGCTGCTGCTGCTCGCCGCCGGTGCGGCCGGCATCTTCGCCGGCATCAGCGCGTTCGGGCAGATGGATGACAAGAAGGGCGTACCCGTCCTGGCCGACCTCTGGGGCTCGATCCGGGGTCGTCCGCTCATGCCCGCCGAGCCGTTCGTCTCCAACGGGCTCTTCGTGGTCTTCGAGGGCGGCGAGGGCGCCGGCAAGTCCACCCAGCTCGCCCTCCTCGCCGACCGGCTGCGCACGCAGGGCCGCGACGTGGTGGTCACCCGCGAGCCGGGCGCCACCCCGGTGGGTGAGCGGATCCGGTCGCTGCTGCTCGACACCACCGAGGGCGAGGCCCCGTCGCCGCGCGCCGAGGCGCTGCTCTACGCCGCCGACCGCGCCCACCACGTGGCCACGGTGGTCCGCCCGGCGCTGACCCGGGGCGGGGTGGTGATCAGCGACCGGTACGTCGACTCCTCCCTGGCCTACCAGGGGGCGGGCCGCACGCTCCCGGTCGACGAGGTCTCCTGGCTCTCCTCCTGGGCCACCGGAGGGCTCAAGCCGGACCTGGTGGTGCTGCTCGACGTCGACCCGCGCACCGGGCTCTCCCGGGTGGCGGCGCGCGGCGAGTCCGCCGACCGGCTGGAGGCCGAGTCCGTCGCCTTCCACGAGCGGGTCCGGTACGCGTTCCTCGACCTCGCCGCCGCCGACCCGAAGCGTTACCTGGTGCTCGACGCCGGCCGGCCGCTGAAGGAGATCGCCGGGCTGGTGGCGCAGCGGATCGACGAGCTGCTCGGCGACCCGGCCGGGATCGTGCACCCGCGCCGGGCGCAGGGGCCGGACACCTCGGTGCAGCCGGAGTTATCCGACGAGGAGCTGGTGACGATGGAGCAACGGACCTGATGCCGGACGTCTTCGCCGACCTGGTCGGCCAGGACGAGGCGGTCGGCACGCTGCGCCGGGCCGCCGCGGCGGCGGCCGCCGTGCTGCGGCACGGCGCCGAGCGGACGCTCGTGCCGGCGGGGGCCGTCGACGGCGGCACCCCGGCCGACGGGGCCGCCCCCGCCGCCGACCCGGGCGCCGGAATGACCCACGCCTGGATCTTCACCGGGCCGCCCGGCTCCGGGCGTTCGGTCGCGGCGCGCGCCTTCGCGGCCGCCCTGCAGTGCGCGTACGGCACGGGCTGCGGCGAGTGCCCCGGCTGCCACACCACGATGGCGGGCACCCACGCGGACGTCCGGCTGGTGGTGCCGGAGGGGCTCTCCATCGGCGTCGGCGAGATGCGGGCGCTCGTGCTGCGGGCCGCCAGCACCCCGTCCGGCGGGCGCTGGCAGGTGGTGATCATCGAGGACGCCGACCGGCTCACCGAGGCGGCCGGCAACGCGCTGCTCAAAGCGATCGAGGAGCCGCCCCCGCGTACGGTCTTCCTGCTCTGCGCTCCGTCCACCCACCCGGACGACGTCTCGGTGACGATCCGGTCGCGGTGTCGGGTCGTACCGCTGCGGCAGCCGTCGCCCGCCGCGGTGGCCGAGGTGCTGGTCCGCCGGGACGGTGTCGCCCCGGACGTGGCCCAGTGGGCGGCGGCCGCCGCCCAGGGGCACGTGGGCCGGGCCCGGCGGCTGGCCCGCGACCCGGAGGCCCGCAAGCGGCGCGACGCCGTGCTGGCGGTCCCGCGCCGGCTCACCGCGGTCGGTGCGGCGTTCGACGCGGCGTCCGCGTTGATCGACGCCGCCGAGGCGGAGGCCGAGGCGTCCGTGGCGGAGGCCGACGCCGCCGAGCGGGCGGCCCTGGAGACGGCGCTCGGCGCGGGCGGTACCGGCCGGGGCGCGGCCGGCGCCATCCGGGGCTCCGCCGGGCAGCTCAAGGAGCTGGAGAAGCGCCAGAAGTCGCGGGCGACCCGGGCCCAGCGGGACGCGCTGGACCGGGCGCTGGTCGACCTGGCCGGCTTCTACCGGGACGCGCTCACCATGGCGCTGCGCGCGTCGGTCGCGCCGGTGCACACCGACACCGCCGAGGTGGCCGCCGCGGCCGCGCAGAAGTGGGACGCCGAGGGGGCGCTGCGCCGGCTGGAGGCGGTGCTCGCCTGCCGCACCGCCATCGAGGCGAACGTGAAGCCCCGGATCGCGGTCGAGGCCATGATGCTCGCCCTCTGGAAGGGCTGACCGGCAGCCGGCACCGATCCCGCCCGCCGGACCGCTCGTCCACAGGGCATCGACAGGTGCGATTTCCATGCGGTACGGTCCCGGGAATGCCGTGGTGACGGGGAAGCCACGCTCAGTGAGGATGAGCCGGGGGAGGGGTCCGCCGATGCCACGGGGGGAGATCGACGAGGCTTGGATCGAGGAGGCGGTGCGCCGCTATCGGCGCATCGAGTCACTCCAGGCCGAGTTCGACCAGGCGGTGTCGACCGTGGAGGTCACCGTGCGCTCGCCCGACGGGCTGGTCGAGGTCGTGGTGACCGCCGGTGGCCGGATCACCGACGTCCGCTTCCTCGGTCCGCTGCACGCCCGCAACCCCCGTGACGTCGCCAACTCGGTGCAGGCCGCCGTCACCGCCGCTGCGGACGCGGCCGAGTGGGCCCGGGAGAAGCTGCACAACGAGACCTTCGCCGCCTACCGGCCGCTCGCGGGGGCCTGAGATGGACGCTCTGCGCGCTCTGGCCGCCCGCCTCGACGAGGCCACCGCCGCCCTCACCACGCTCTCCCACACCGTCACCGCGAACGACCCGCCGCAGGCCGCGTTCGGTGCCGACGCGCCGGGTCGGCCGGGCGAGATCGGCCGGGCGTTGCACCGGCAGTGGACGGCGGCCACCGACAGCCGGTCCCGGGAGGCCCGGGTGGCCGCCGGGCGGCTCACCGCCGCCGCGTCAGCCGTACGCGAGGCCGCCGACCACTACGTCGACGTCGACCGGGGGGTCCGGCGGCGGCTGGCCGGGGAGGCGTGATGGACGCCCTGGACCGCCTCGCCGAACCGGGGCTCGACCTGCTGCGCCGGGTGGACACGCTGCTCGCCGCCGGCGCTCCCGAGGAGCATCGGGTCTGGCCTCTGCTGCGCCGGATGCAGGTGCTCCCCGGCGAGGCGGTACGCCACTTCCTGGAACTGCGCCCCGCGCCGCTCGCCGATGCGGGTCACGGGGTGCGACGGCTGGTACGCGGCTACGACGACGTCTCCACCACGCTGACCGATCCGGTGCTCTGGTCCGGGTCGGCCGCCGAGGCGTACGGGCAGTCGCGGGCGGCGCTCCTGCACCACCTCGACGAGGGGCCGGAGAGCCTCGTCGGGCGGCTGGAGTCCACGGCCGGCTACGCCGACGCGCTCGCCGACTGGATCGAGGGCAGCCGGCTCGCGCTGGCCCGGGCGCTGGCCGACGTGCTCCGCTCGGCCGAGGCGGTGGCGGTGGTCGCCGCGACCTCCGTGCTGAGCGGGGCGGCAGCCCGACCGGGTTCCGCCGGTCCGCGCGTCATGGAGGCGGCGGAGATCGCCGCGCGGGTGCTGGCGGTGCTCTGCGTCGCGTACGACGGGGCGGAGACGCTGCTGCGGCAGTGGGGGCCGAGTCTCGCCGAGTCGACGTGGCGTCCCTCGGTGGTGGGCCGCCCCCGCTACGACGGGACCACCCGCGTCGGGTGGTGACCCCGGACAGTCCACGGCGTCGCGTTCGGGCATCGGGCCGAGCCCGCTGCCGTCGGCGACGCCGTGGTCTTCCCCCTGCACCCCCCGCAGGTCTGGTCTCCACTCAACGCGCCCGCCGGTCGTTTGTCGCCCGTCGTGGCGCGGATTCAACCGTCCGGGCGAGGGTCAACGGCACGACGGGTTGGGCGTCGATTCATTCGATTCGACGGCGGTGGATGACTGCACGGTGTAGCCGGGCGGCGACGGTGGCCCCGACGCGGGGCGCCGGTTCGTCGTAGGGTGGGGGCATGGGCATGCTCTGCGCGGTCAGTTTCAACCGGTACGGGCGGCTCTACTACCTCGACCCGGGCGAGCTGCGCCCGCAGGTCGGTGACAAGGTGCTGGTGCCCACGGACGACGGGCCCGAGGTGGCGGAGTGCGTCTGGGCCGCGCAGTGGGTCAGCGAGGAGACGGACGGCTTCCCCAAGCTGGCCGGGGTGGCCGGCGAGGACGACCTCCGCCGTGACGAGGCGCTGCGCCGCCGCAAGGCCGAGGCGAAGGTGGCCGCGAAGCGGCTGATCCGGGCGCACGGGCTGCCGATGAAGGTGGTGGCCGTCGACCATGTGCTCGGCTCCGCCGAGGCGGGCGGGGAGCGCACCACCGTCTACTTCACCGCCCCGCACCGGGTGGACTTCCGCTCGCTGGTCCGCGATCTCGGGGCGACCCTGCACTGCCGGGTGGAGCTGCGCCAGCTCTCGGCCCGGGACTCGGCCCGGGTGCAGGGGGGAATCGGCTCCTGCGGGCGGGACCTCTGCTGCGCGACCTTCCTCACCGACTTCGAGCCGGTCACCATCCGGATGGCGAAGGACCAGGATCTGCCGCTCAATCCGCTGCGCATCTCCGGGGCGTGCGGACGACTGATGTGCTGCCTGAAGTACGAGCACCCGCTGTACCAGCGGTTCCAGGAATCGGCGCCGGCGGTCGGCGCGCGGGTCTCCACACCGGAGGGTGACGGTCGGGTGGTGGGCCACAGCGTTCCGCGCGACTCGGTGACGGTCCGGCTGGACGCCGACGGCTCCCGCTGCTCCTGCTCCCGCGCGTCGGTCTGCGCCCCCCGCCAGGCCCACGACCAGCACTACACCATTTAGCCCCCCGCCGCCGGCTTCTCCCCCGTCGGCGGCTCCCCCGTTGATCAAGAGCTTTGCGTCAGAATCCGGTTCCTGCATGACGCAAAGCTCTTGATCAACGGGGGGGTGGGAGTGGGAGCGGGGGGCCGGTGGGTGGGTGGGTGGGTTAGGGGATGTGGATGGGGGGTTCGGCCAGGCGGGGGGTCAGGGGGGTCTTCGGGGTGAGCCAGGAGGCCGTGGGGGTCTCGTCGGGGTTCACCTGCCAGTCGCGGGCGACCCGGTCCACGGCGATCGGATAGATGGTGAGCGCGCCGTCCGGGTCGATCCGGATCCGCAGGAACGCCTTCGAGTCCTCGATGCCCTGACCGGCGAAGAGCTCGTTGAGGTTCACCCCGAACGCCCCGGCGATCAGCAGGTACGCCGCCACCAGCTGGCTGGCCACCAGCCCGCTGATCGGGCCGTAGACCACCGCGGCGGCGACCACCGGCAGCGGCCACGGCCAGTCGGCGAAGGGCAGCTGCAGCCAGACCCACGTGCCGCCCGCGCCCAACGCCAGGTGGGCCAGCCCGTGCCCGACGCCGAGGATCCAGTGCCGGGCGTGCCGTTTGCCGCTGGCGCTCGGCGGCTTCGCGAAGAACGCGGCCCCGAGCAGCGTCACCAGCAGCATCAGCACCAGCGGCACACTGAACAGCCGCTGCTCGGTCGTACCGACCCGGTTCGCCGCCACGCCGGACATGGCGAGCATCAGCAGGGTGTGCAGGGTGCCGAGCAGGGTGGTGAAGCCCGGGTTGCGCAGCGGCAGCCGGGGGAAGACCCCCCAGCCGTACCGGCGGCTGCGGGCCGCCTCGGGGTAGCGCGCCGCCAGCTCGTACGGGCGGGAGACACTGGCCCGCCGCGCCAGGGTGTCCTTCGGGGGCACCTCGATCCGCTCGGGCAGCTTGTGCGTCGGGTAGAGGTACGCGCCGCCGCTGCCGCAGGTGACGAGCTGCCGGTCCGGGCCGGCGTACCGGGCGTAGTGGTGCAGGTCGCCGGAGATCAGCAGCCGTACCTGAGCCCCGGTCGGCGCGACGATCGTACGGATGAAGTAGTCGATCGAGTCGTACGCCGTGGGGTGGTCGGCGGCCTTGACCCAGGTCGGCGCCGGCACCGCCAGGATCACCCGGTGCTGCGGGCCCAGCTTCTGCGCCACCGCGTCGAAGTAGGCGAGCTGCGGGTCGTCCAGGTACGAGCCGGACTGGTCGTCCAGGCCCAGCAGCCACCAGTCGCCGGGCAGCTCGACCGCGAAGTACGACCGGGACTGGCCGGTGCCCCACCCGCCGAAGTGCCGATCGCGGGAGCGGACGAAGAGCCGCAGGAACGCCGTCAACCCGTCGTACCAGTCGTGGTTGCCGGGAACCGCGAAGAGGGTGGGCTGCTCGGGCGGGGTGATGGGCAGGGCGGCCTGGTAGGGGCCCTTGCACCGGTCCTCGTACGCCTCGAAGGCCGCCGACGGGTAGACCTGGTCGCCGCCCATCACGAGCGTCTGCGCGCGCGGCAGCCGATGCCCGTCGACCTCCAGCTCCGGCTGGGCGAGCAGGTACGCGACCGAGTAGGTGGCGTTGAAGCCGTCGCCAAGGTCCGCCACGTAGTCCAGCCAGAGCCCACCGTCCGGCCCGACCTGCCGTTCGATGCGGGACTCCAGGGAGTTCTGCAGCTCCCGCTTGTCCAGGTACGCGCCGAAGAGCATCGCGAGGAGCGTACGGATACCGGTGCTGATCAGCAGGAACGGCGCGAGCCACGGGACGGGCTTGCGCGGGGTGAAGCCCAGCTCCAGCGGATCGGTGGTCCGGGGGCGGCGGGCCGCCCGCTCCCCGGCCGGCTCCCCGGCGGCCGGTGCTGCGGCGGTCCGCTCACCGGAACTCTGCTCAACAGCGTCCTGCTCACCGGGGCTCTGCTTACCGGCGCTCCGGTCGTCGGCGCCGGCGGCGTCCCGCCGGCCGTGGAGGGGAAGATCCGAGTCGTCGGGGCGGGCGTGATCGTCAGTCACCGCCGCAGCGTAGTCCGGCCACAACGGGAGCGCTGTCCGGCCAACGACCCTTTCGCGCTCCTTGCCCGGGTTGTGACGGCGAGGCGACGAGCGGGGTATCGGATTCGGCCGGGGCGGGCCGGTGCCGTACACTTGGCGATCGTTGCCGCCTTAGCTCAGTCGGCTAGAGCGACGCACTCGTAATGCGTAGGTCGACGGTTCGATTCCGTCAGGCGGCTCGGTATGGAAGCCCAGGTCATCGGCCTGGGCTTCGCCGTTTTCCAAGGTCGACAACCTCGCCGCCGGCCGTGCCAGTCCGCAAATAGTCCGCATCCCGCGCGGCGACCGCCTCGTCCAGCCGGTTGGCGACCGCGTCCAGGTCGTCACCGAAGAGGCCGGCGTACACGGCAGGCCGTGGCCCATCTGCAGGTTGACGACGCAACCCGTAACATCCGCCCGATGGCTCGAACGAACGACGACGACCGCGAGTCGCTCTTTCCAACGGTGGGCGCAGGCACCGCTGACACGTTTCGGGTGGAGTTCACGCCGACTAGCCGCGACAAGAGGTTCGGCGTGTTCCAGCTCTACATCGAGGGCATCCCGATCGGAGACGCCAGCACAACTGCGTTGTACCCGCACATTGCGAATCTCTCCCGCCTGTGCCAGATCGCCGAACACCGCAGCAAGCGGGGGCGGGGCCGGCTACACCTTGGGGACACCTTCGACCACCTGGACATGTCCGTGGAGATGAGCCAGTCTGCCGTGCTGTTCACCTTCAGCACTCGACCTCGATCTGAGTGGGGTGAGCCGCCACCGTGGGCACCGCCGGTTGGTGAGGAAATGCGGCTGAGCGTCGCCCGGTCAGAATTCATCAGCATCTGGCGCCAGGCCGAACCGCGGTTCCGGCTCGACTGCCTCGACTAACCCGCGCACCAGGTCGCGAATCCTGGCCTCGTGCGATGGCTGACGAATACGAGGGTGCCGTCGATGGAAGCTGCGCAACCGGCGTAGGCCGACGTCAACGAGGCGCTCGCGGTCATCGGGTGAGGCGATGGGACATCCCTGATCCCACAGGTCTGACAACGCCGCCAAAGCGACCGCACGAGCTGGGTCGGCCATCCTCGCTCCCCGTTGCCTTCGGTGATCCATGGCGACCGTACAGCCATCCGTACAGCCAAGCCGGCCGTCAGTCATAGGTGATGAGCGGCGACAGCCGACAGGTCGAGCAGATCAGCGGCAGTAGGCGACGCGGGCCGACAGCAGTCTTGATCTTTGCAAGGCAGGGGCCTGCGGTGTGTCATGGGGGATCCGCTAGCAGGCTAGAGGCTGAGGCAGGGAAGCTGTACTTGTTCAGGGCCGCACCACGATTCAACGAACCAGGCACCTGAGGCGACATCGATGTGCTCGGTCACCCGTGGCTGAACGATGGCCGCGATCTGCTTCGTCATGGGCCATGCATCGATGATCCAGCCATCTTCTCCGACGTTGACGTGCTCTCGTAGCGGCTCGATCATTTCCGAAGGCAACTCCCAGGAACGTTCGAGGAAGTCGTCCGCCCCGAACTTCTGAACCACGTTGACCACGTTCACGCGACGACCGTAGCTGGCTCGGGCCGCGCCCACTCGACGGAGAGCAGCGACCGACGCTGGTCGACAGCAGGCGAGCAGTCCGCATCTGGTCCGCAAGAGGGTCGACGGACGGCGGGGGAGTGGTGTGAGATGTCGAGAGGCGTTTCCGCTGCTAGACCGCCAGATGCGCAGTTCGGCGGGACGGGCATCTTGATCTCGTAATGCGTAGGTCGACGCTGTGCGCGAAGCGGACTACCCCTCCAGTCGCGCCAACACGGCCTTGCGCAGCGACCACGACTCGTCCTTGATGCACTCCGCTAGACAAGCGAGCCCGAGTGCGAGGGGCCAGGAAACCGCCTGCCGATGATGCGGCAGCATCTCTAGCGGTCGGTTGGGATCCCAAAGCCGTAGCGGGGCGAGGCTGACTGGCATGAATTCATGGACGTACGACTGCTCTACCCGCCGTGGTGACCGGTCGAGCATCTGATCGCCCGAAAGGTTAAGAAGGGTTACGGCGCAGAACTCCGGCATCGCTCCCCGGCTGACCCACCTACCGTGGCCGACGAGAGAACTCTCTTCTATTTCCCGTGCGGTCAGGTGGCACTCTTCCCGCAACTCGCGCTCGGCCCCGTTGATCACGACCTGCTGGATCGTGTAGTCGTCCGTGTCGCGGGGTACGTCCCTGGGCTCGAGTGCCCCTGAACCGGATGGAGCCAGCAAGCCAGGACTGCCGATGTTGTCGTCCGTCTGCGCGACGAGGAGCAACTGCCCGTCAGTGGTGAGAGCCAGCGTCGACACGCCGATATGGTTCGCAAGGCGACTGCGCTTGAAGGGAACCAGCCGGCCTTCAGCGTCGAGGATGAGGTCCCGCCCACGAAGGGCAGGGCTCTTTCGCCCGACCTCCCAGATGTCCAGTGGAGCGAGGAGGTTGCTGCACATGAAGTCGAAGTAGCGTCCTGCTCTCAGCTTGACGACGTCGTCGCTCAGAATGTCCGACGCCAGACAGAGCACGCTGTCGTTATAGATCCTTCCGGTCTTCGCGCGGTAATTCAGGTAGTCGAGCGACCATGTCCTCAGATCACGTGGAAGCCTGTAATCGGGAGTCCGGACAATGGCCCGGATGGGGCGCTTTCGCAGTTCGATGTTTTCGCGGGACAGCAGAATACCCACGTCGCGCGCGCTCTCCACGCTTGGTCCGAGGTCGGCTGAATGACTGATCACATCCCGGTAGGTGTCGCCCTTTCTCGGCTGGAACCGTACCTCTCTCGAGCGGCGGCGGTTGGCTCGGATCTCCATCAGGGAGAGAGTAGCGCCGGCAAGGCCGGCGACCACGCTGACTGGCCGGGACGGGTCTCCCAGAGATGTCGCCAAGCCGAACGAGGCTAGAACCAGCCCCACCGTGGTGAGCCTGTAACGCCACAATTTGTAGCGCCAGATGGTCGTCTTTGTCCTCACCGTTCTCTTGGCTGCAAGCATCCGCGCCCTCCGCCCGGTGCGACGTGCCCAGGAGGATGCATCGTAGCGGCGAGCCGAGGCTCGTCGCGCCCCGAGAATTTTCGGGCTTTACGGAGATCCAGGACAGTTTCGAACACGACTGGCGGCCGAGGTCGGGCCACCCCGTCCACAGTCAGAAATCTGACCGGTCAGAGCCAGGACCAAGCGGTGGAGGCGGCCGGGAACAAGCGCGAAATGTGTAGCCCCGAGCCGAGTTGCGAATCCGGCGAGCGCGAAGCCGTCTACCCTGCTACGGGTGATCCTGCCCCTGCCTGCCGGTGAGTACCGGGCGTACCTCTTCGACTGCGACGGCACCATCGCCGACTCCATGCCGCTGCATCACGTCGCCTGGCAGCAGGCCCTCCAGGAGTGGGGCTGCGAGCTACCGGAGGACCTCTTCTACGCGTGGGGCGGCCGTCCCGTCGCGGACATCATCGTGGACCTCAACGACCAGCACGGCCTGGCCATGCCGGTGGAGGTCGTCGCCCGACGTCGGGAGGATCTCTACCTGGAACTGCTGCCGAAGGTCACCGCCGTGCCGGGCGTCCTCGAACACATCGTCGAGTCGCACCGGCGGGTCCCGTTCGCGGTCGTCTCGGGCAGCACCCGCGAGTCGGTCACCGCCTCCCTCGGCGCGCTCGGCCTCCTCGACCGGTTCGACGTGTTCGTCTGTGCCGGCGACTACGCGCGGGCGAAGCCGGACCCGGAGGCGTTCCTGCGGGCGGCCGAGCTCCTCGGTGTCGCCCCGCAGGACTGTCTCGTCTTCGAGGACACCGACATGGGCATCCAGGCCGCGACCGCGGCGGGCATGGCGTCGGTACGGGTGCCGGACCCACGGCTGCGGTAGGCCCGCGACGGGCGGTCAGCCGAGCGGGACTCCGGTCGCGATGAAGCGGTCGGGGCGAACGATCGTCACCTGCCCTTGCGCGAACCCGTCCACGTCGGCGAAGACGGCGTCGCGCGCGGTGAGCCACGCCCGGGTCTCGGGATCGAGGATGCCCGCACCGCCGGAGAGCACGCCCCACCGGTTACCCAGCAACGCGTCGAGGGTGGTCCGTCGACCGTCGACGACGAGCGGGGTGTCGGGCAGCTGCCGGGTGCCGTCGGGGAGCCGCTCGGGCGCCGCGGCAGCGGTGGCGACGCGCGCGTCGAGGCCCGGGAGCAGCCCGGCGGTCCGTACGACGCCGCGCAGGGCGGCGGCGGCGAGATGGTTGCGGCCGAGCACGATCCGGCCGGTGCGGAGCGCGGTCCGGGTCATCCGCGTCACAGCCGGCCGCCGCTCGCGTTCGTACCTGTCGAGGTCGGCGGGCGCGTCGGTCAGCAGCCAGGAGAGGGTCGCGACGTCGCGCAGGCCGGCGCCGAGGCCCTGGCCGGTGAAGGGCGGCATCGAGTGCGCGGCGTCGCCGGCGAGCAGTACCCGGCCACGGCGCCACGCCGACGCCGTACGGGCGTGGAAGGTGAAGACGGCGGCCCGCTCGACGCGGAGCGCCGCGGGGTCGGCCCAGGGTCGGATCAGTTCGTCGGCCCGCGCTGTCATGCCGGCCGGATCCTCGCCCGGCAGCAGCATCCACTCCCACCTCCGGGCACCCGGTCGTTCGAACGCCACCATGGGCCGAGCGGGGTCGAGTACGTAGGAGAAGGTCGGCTCGCCGGTGCCGGGCTCGTCGGTGCGGGCGTCGACGACCAGCCACGGCTCCGGGTAGCTGACGCCGTCGTAGCCGACTCCGATCAGGCCCCGCACGGTGCTCGACGCCCCGTCGCAGCCGACGAGCCAGGCTGCGGTCAACGACGAGCCGTCGTCGAGGGTGACGGTGACCCGGTCGGCGGACTGCTGGAGCGCCGTCACCGACCGCCCCGCGTACAGCCGGACCGTCTGTGTCCGCGCCAGCCGGTCGCGTAGCGCCCGCTCGAGGCGCGGTTGGTCGAGCATGACGCCGGCCGGGACGCCGTCGGGCAGGCGCAGCGTCAGCAGGGGGCGGCGGTCCGGAGCGAGCAGTTGCGAGCGGCGCAACGGCACCGCCCAGTCCTCCCAGCCGGCCAGGCCGTCGATGCGGCGGAGGATCCGCTGGGTGTGCGCGTCGAGGACCGCCGCGCGCGGGTGCGGGTGCGACGGGGAGCCGGCGTCGGCTGCCGGGTCCACGACGGCGACCCGGACGCCCCGGCCGCCGAGCAGCGCGGCGAGTACGGCTCCGACGGGTCCACATCCGGCGATCAGCACATCCGCGTCCACGAATCGAATCTCGCCGCCGGCGCGCCCGTTGGCAAGGCCGGCGCGGGGAGACGGCCCGGAGAGGCGGCCGTTCCTCGCCGCTCGGCCGGGTTCGACCCGCCGCCGCTCATTCACATTTCATGAGCACCGCCGTGTGGTACGACTGCCGGAAAGGCGGCCAGATCAGGCAGAAACGGGCGGGTCGATGACGAGTGGGGCAGCCGCGCTGCTGCGACGACCGGAGGCGCCTCGGGCCGCCTTCCTGGAACTCTTCTTCGACCTGGTCTTCGTCTTCACGCTCGCCGCCCT
Source organism: Micromonospora musae (assembly GCF_003626635.1). GTDB lineage: Bacteria > Actinomycetota > Actinomycetes > Mycobacteriales > Micromonosporaceae > Micromonospora > Micromonospora musae. Next base: position 189,032 of record NZ_RAZT01000007.1, read on the forward strand.
CGCCGCCGGTCTGGTCAAGAACCTGAGCTGGCACGGCGCCTTCCACACGCTGGTGCTGCTGCTCGCCCTCTGGATGGTCTGGACCGCCACGTCGGGGCTGACCGACCGGTTGGATCCGCAGCACCCGGTGGTGCAGCTGCTGGTTCTCGCGACCATGTTCGGCACCCTGCTGATGGCCGCCGCGGCCCCCGAGGCGTTCGACGGGAAGGGCGCCTTCTTCGCGGGTACGTGGGTCGTCACCCAGGTCTGCCCTGCCGTCCTCGTGGTCTTCCTGCTGCGTGGCCACGAGGCGTGGCGGGCCTTCGTGCGGGTGCTCTTCTGGCACTGCGTGGCCTCGGTGCCGTGGATCGTGGGTGCGTTCACGCACGGGGTGGCGCGTGACGTGTTGTGGGCGTCGGCGGTGGGTCTGGAGTGCGCTGCCCTCGCATTCGGCCTGCCGACACCCGGGCTGGGGCGGGCGTACATGCGGCCCGAGTTCGCGATCTCCGGCGAGCACCTGGCCGAACGTCACCGGCAGCTCTTCATCGTCGGGCTCGGTGAGCTCGTCCTGGTCACCGGGCTGACGTTCAGCGGGAGCGAGTTCGGGTCCGGGCAGATCGCGGCGGTCGTGGTCGCGTTCGTCACCACGGCGCTGCTGTGGCGGATCTACCTCCACCGGGCCGGAAGCCTGCTGGCGGTGGCGATCGGAGCCGCCGGCGACCCCGTCCGGGCCAGCATCTGGGCGCTCTACTCCCACCTGCTGATGGTCGGCGGAATCGTGCCCAGCGCCATCGCCGTGGAGCTCGTCATCGAGCACCCGTTCGGGCACGTGCAGCCGGCGTTGGTCGCCGTCATCCTCGGCGGACCCACGCTCTTCCTCGTCGGGCGGGGCATGTTCGAGTACGCGGTCTTCGGCCGGGTGTCCCGGAATCGCGTGATCGGGGCGGGCCTGCTGGTCGTCGGCTCACCGGCGATGATGTTCCTGCCGCGGTTGCTGGTCGCCGTGGTGCCCGCTCTCGTCCTGGCCTGGATCGCGGTGACCGACGGGATCCGCGCCCGAGGACGCCCGGCCGAGCTGCCGGCGCCACCGCTGTAGCCGGCCGGGCGCCGGATGCGAGGAAGGCCCAGGCCGTCCGGCTCGCCGCCGGCAACCTGGGCCTTCCGTGTCACGCCTGGCGCTTGTGCCGCCGGGCTGCGGGGTCAGAGGAACGTGTACATCTCCGCGGCGGCGTCCTCGGTCTCGCCGGCGGGCGGCGCCTCCACCTTCACCGGCTCGCCGAAGCCATGCATCTTCATCTCGGTGACCAGATCGCCGAGGCTCTTCGTGGCGATCGTGTACGAGAGGGAGGTGACGCGGCCCTCGGCGTCGACGGTCGCCTCGAACGGAATCGCCTTCGGGTCCTTCGCCAGCTTGGCGGTCGACTCGAGGCCGTCGCGCATCCCACCGTCGGCGGGCGCGGCCTGCACGGCCTTCTCCAGGTCGGCGGTGCCCTTGTAGCTGCCCTCGCCCACCTTCTCGGCGGTGACGATGCCGCCGACCAGGCCGGTCTGCGACTCCAGGTCGAAGGACTGGCGCAGCGAGCTCTCCGGCCGCAGCTTCGTGAGGTCGATCTTCATCCACGGCTTGCCGCTGCCGGACGCCTCCATCTTGATGTAGGCGGCGTCGCCGATGAGCCGGGCCTCCATCTCCTCGGGTGCCGTGGTGGTGACCGTGAGCACCTTGGCGGCCGGGTCCATCTTGCCGGTGAGCTCCATCGTCGCCGGGCCGGCCTTCACCGAGGCGTCCATGATGACCGTGCCAGCGAGGCTGCGGCCCATGCCCTCCTTGATGGCGGTGACCGGGTCGGCCGCGCTGCTGGCGGACGAGCCGGCCGTGGGGCTGTCGGAGTTGGTGCCGCAGCCGGCCACGAGAACGGCGAGGGCGATCGAAACGACGGGAATCAGTCGACGCATGGGCATGAGCCTATCGGTGGGCGCCGTCATTTTCCGGCCGGGCCTGGTCAGCCGGGGTCGAGCGGGGAGGAGTCGCGCCCGTAGTCGCGTTCGACGGTGGCGATCCGGACGCGGTAGTCGTCGTACCAGACGTCGCGGCCGCGACGTTGGGCGACGAGGTGCGCGGCGACCCGCTTCCAGCCCTGCGCCGCCGTCTGATCCGTCCAGTACGACACGGTGATCCCGACGTCCTCGCGGGCCGACTCGATGCCGAGGAAGCCGGGCTGTTCCCGGGCCAGCTCCGCCATCGACGCGGCCATCACCGCGTATCCGTTGTCGCCGGGGGTGCGGACGGAGGTGAAGATGACCGCCACGTACGGCGGGGCCGGGGTGTCGGCGAAGGGGTGGCTCGACATGGGCGCCAGCATGGCACAGCGGGTCTCCGGTGCGGATGGGGTCAGGCCTCGACCGCTTCGGGCAGCTCGCGTAGGCGGCGGACGGGGGAGAAGAGCACCCAGAGCACGCCGGCCAGCGCGCCCACAGTCGCGATCCAGAGCGCCTCGCGTACGCCGAGAGCGGCACCCAGGGCGCCGCCGATGAGCGCGCCGATGGGCCGGATGCCGTAGTTGATCGTGCGTCGTACCCCGGTGGCCCGGGCCAGCATCGTCTCCGGGGTGAGGGCGGTCTGCACGGAGCCGGTGACGATGTCGAGCACCATCACGCCGACGGCGCAGAAGAACTCGGCGGCGAAGAGCATGCCCAGCACCACGGGTGTCGGGCCGTCGGCCAGCGGGACGAGCAGCAGCGGAGCGGGGAAGAGCAGGAAGCCGCTCACCAGTGTCGGGCCGATGCCGAAGCGGCGGGTCAGCCGGCCGGTGACCGCGGCGCCGAAGAGGCCACCCACCGCGCCCGCGCCGAGCACCGTACCGAGCAGGCCGGGCGAGAGGTGCAGCTCGGTGGTGGCGTAGAGGACGAAGAGCGCGGCGAACATGAAGTTGAAGAGGTTGACAGTGGTGGTGCCGAGCACGATCGCCCGCATCATCGGCGTTCCGGCGATGAACCGTAGGCCGGCGGCGATCCCCAGGCCACGGCCGCGGACCGGCGCCGGCTCCGTGGTGCGCATCCGGGCCAGGAAGGCGGCGGACCAGACGTACGACAGCGCGTCGGCGACCAGCGCGATCGGTGCGGTGAGCAGCTGCACCAGCAGACCGCCGATGCTCGGCCCGGCGACCAGGGACAACCCCCGGCTGCCGTTGATCAGCGTGTTCGCCTCGACGTAGTCCCGACGCTCCACCAGGGACACGAAGAGCGGCCCCCGGGAGACCTCGAAGAGGACCGCGAGGGTGCCCACCGCGAACGCCACGCCGTAGAGCTGGGTCAGGGTGAGGACGTCGAGCAGGTAGGCGGCGGGGATCGTGGCGAGCAGCAGCGCCCGGCCGACGTCACTGAGGACCATGATGCGCCGTTTCCGGGCGAGCCGGTCCACCCACGCCCCGGCGAGCAGGGAGAAGAGGAGGTTCGGCGCCAGCGCGGCGGCGGTCAGGTAGCCCATCTGGGTCGGCCCGGCGTCGGTGATGAGCACGGCGAGCAGCGGCAGCGCCAGCGTGGAGATCTCGTCTCCGAAGTACGACACCGTCTGCGCCGCCCAGTACCGGCGGAACATCCGCTCCTGCAGCAGCCGAGGCAGCCGGAGGCGGTTGAGCGAGCCACCGGGGCCGCTGCCGGTCGGGCCGTCGATCGTTCCGGCCCCGATCGGTCCGCTGTTGGGCACGGCACCGGTCGGGCCGCCGGTCGGCGCGGTTCCGATCGGTCCGCCGTCGGGCGCGATGCCGGTCGGTCCACCGCCGGAAACCGTGCGGGTCCCGCCGCCGTTGGGCACCGTGCCGGTCGCGCCGCGGTTGGGCACCGTGCCGGTCGCGCCGCCGGTGGTAGCGGTGCGGGTCGGCACGGCGTCGCCGGAGGTCGGGCCGCCGGGCGTCAGGCCGCTGGCCGGATCGCCGCTCACCGGGCGCCGCCCGGTGCCTCGGGCGCCTCTGTGGTGGGTGCCGGCGTGGCGGGCAGGGCGCCGTCGGTCGGTGACGGCGAGAGCACCGCGAGCTGGATCAGGCTGACCCGGCGCGCGTCTGCCGGCCGCCGGGACGGGTCGAGGATCCGATCGTCGTACTCGGAGAGCACCTCGTCGAGCCGGCGCGTCAGCTCGGCCAGCTCGTCGGCGGTCACGTAGAGCGACTGGTCGCTGAAGCCGGTGACGGCTCGCCAGGCCGCGGATTCGTCGGCCCGCCGAAGGAGGAACTCCTCCGCGCGGCGGGTGTAGAGCGCGAGTTGGGCCGCGTTCAACTCGTCGGTGGCGGCGCGCACCTGCGGGTCGTCGGAGTCGTCGTCCCAGGAGGTGGCGAGCGCCGTGGCGCGCCAGGGCCGCTCCCGGGCGTCCGCTCCCGGTGACCGCTCGGCGAGGCCGTACTTGGCGAGCTGGCGGAGGTGGAACGAGCAGTTCGGCACGCTCTCGCCGAGCTGCTCGGCGGCCTGGGTGGCGGTCATCGGTCCGTGGGCGCGCAGCAGCCCGAGCAGCGCCATCCGCAGCGGGTGGGCGTACCCCCGCAGGGCCTTCGGGTCGGTCAGCTTAGTCCTGGAGAGCGACATACGCTAAAGCTATCTTTATAAAGATGTCTTTAGCAATAGCGGAGCCGACCTCGACTCGGCACGCGGCGCCGATCAGGCGTAGAGCTTGCGCAGGTAGTCCGGGCCGTAGTGGCGCTCCAACTCCGCGAGCTCCTTCTCCGGCGCCTCCAGCTCCTTCACGAGCCGCGCCCGGGAGGGCAGCACCTCCGGCTGCCAGCTCTCCGGCTTCCACAGCTGCGAGCGGAGGAATGCCTTCGGGCAGTGGTAGAAGATCTGCTCGATCTCCACCAGCACGGCGAGGACGGGACGGTGACCCTTGACGGTCAACTCCTCGAACCAGGGCGCGTCCCGGACCAGCCGCGCGCGTCCGTTGATCCGCAGCGTGTCGGAGCGCCCCGGAATCATGAAGAGCAGCCCGACGTGCGGGTTCTCCAGAATGTTGCGGTAGCCGTCCGCCCGCCGGTTGCCCGGCCGCTCCGGCAGCGCGATCGTCGTGTCGTCGAGCACCAGAGCGAAGCCCGGTGGGTCGCCCTTCGGCGAGACGTCGCAGCTGCCGTCCGCGCCGGCCGTCGCGACCAGACAGAACGGCGAGGCGGCCAGCCACTGCCGGTCCAGGTCGTGCAGCCGGACGCGCTCCTTGTTGGCGGCGTGCGCCGTCGGCTCGCCGAGCAGCTCGCGTAGCTCCTCCGTCGACGTGATCTCCACCGTCACAGGTCCTCCCGGGGGCGAGTGTGCGGGTGGCGCCGCCACGCTGCGGCCCGTGTCGCCCAGCGTACGACCGGCCGGACCAAGGTTTGCCGGCTGCGGCCCGGGGTACCGCGTTCCGCGGACGCGCTGATCCGAGGGGAGACCACGGCATGGGCGAGAGCACGGCATGAGCCAGCGAATCATCGGGCACTGCGGGGTTGAGCCTCAGGTCGTGATCGACCGGAGGGAGAGCACGGCATGAGCGAGCGTAGCGAGCGAATCATCGGGCACTGCGCGGTTGAGCCTCAGGTCGTGATCGACCGGAGGGAGAGCACGGCATGAGCGAACAGGGTGGCGGGCTCGGCCGCTGGCGCGGCCGGCAGCAGGGCTGGGACCCGATGGGCGAACTCCAGTCGCTCCGCGCCGAGCTGCGCCGGTTGGTCAGCGGTCGCTCCGGTCCGCCGGAAGTGGAGCTGACCGAGGTGCCCGACGGCTGGGAGGTCATCGTCCGGCTGCCCGGCGTGGCACCGGAGGAGGTCGCCGTCGAGCTGGACGATCGAGACCTGTGCGTACGGGCGCGCTCCGAGGCGGAGGTCAACGCCGACCAGGGCATTCCCGGCGGCTTCGAGGCCCGCGGCTTCGAGTACCGCGTGGAGCTGCCCAGCCGCGTCGACCCGGACGTCATCGACGCGGTGATGGACCACGGGCTGCTCCGGGTCCACCTGCCGCGATCCGCCCGGCCCGCGCCGCGCACCATCACCGTCGGCCGTACCGGGCCGCGTACCGGCCCGCTCGGCAGCCGTACGCCGGCACCGGGTGATCCCGCCGCGGACCGGGAGCTGCACCGCCCGGACACCGCCGCCGGCGAGATCGACAGGCCTTAGCGGTCCGGCGTGGTCGCCCCGTCCCTGCTCGGCCCGGTCGCCGAGCGTGTACCCGAGGTCGAACGGATCGCCGTGCTGCGCGCGAACGCGCTCGGCGACTTCATCTTCGTACTGCCGGCGCTGGACGCGCTGCGGGCCACGTACCCGCAGGCGGAGATCGTGCTGCTCGGCGCGCCGTGGCACGTGCAGCTCTGGCGCGACCGGCCGGGCCCGGTGGACCGGGTGCTGGTGGTGCCGCCCGCGGACGGCATCCGCCGGCCGGAGCCCGACGAGAAGCCGGCGACGACCGACGAGTTCCTCGCGGCGGCCCGCACGGAGCGCTTCGACCTGGCGTTGCAGCTGCACGGCGGTGGCGCCAACTCGAACCCGCTGATCAGCGCGCTCGGGGCCCGGGTGACGGCCGGGCTGCGCACCGAGAACGCGCCGCCGCTGGACCGGTGGATCCGGTACGTCTACTACCAGCACGAGGTGATCCGCTACCTGGAGGTGGCGGCGCTCGTCGGCGCGCCGGCCACCACGATCGTGCCCGCGCTCGCAGTCACCGCAGTGGACCGGGCCGAGGCGGCCGAGGTGCTCGGCCCGGTCGAGCGGCCCCGGGTGGCGCTGCACCCGGGCGCGACCGACACCCGGCGGCGCTGGCCCGCCGAACGCTTCGCCGAGGTCGCCCGCGACCTGGTCGGCGCGGGGTACGAGGTGCTGGTCACCGGCACCCCGGCCGAGCGGGAGGTGGTGGATCGGGTGGTCGCGGCGGCCGGGGTGCCGGTCCGGCCACAGGTCGGCACGCTCAGCCTCGGCGGGCTCGCCGGCTGCTACGCGGAGTGCGCGCTGGTCGTCTCGAACGACACCGGGCCGCTGCACCTGGCCGCCGCGGTCAACACCCCGACGGTCGGTATCTTCTGGGTCGGCAACCTCATCAACACCGCGACACCGCTGCGCGGCCGGCACCGACCGATCATCTCCTGGACGGTGCGCTGCCCGGTCTGCGGCGTGGACTGCAGCACGACCGACATCTACCCGCACCGGCCCGGCGACGACGGGTGCCCGCACCGGGACTCGTTCGTGACCGACGTACCGGTGGCCGAGGTGCTCGAGGCCGCCCACGAGCTGCTCCCCTGACGGGGACGACGCCCTCAGGCCGGTTGGGCGGCGTCCTCGTCGGCGAGGACTACCTCCCACGCCTCGACGTCCCGCTCCGTTACGGTGGTCGGCGACTCCAGGTGGTACGCCCCGCTGGGCAGCACCCCCGCGCCCCCGTGCCGCGCCAGGACGGCGAGCTGGGCGGCGACGTCCTCACCCTGATGCTTCTCCTGCACCCGTCGCCAGAAGTCGAAGCCGCCCGAGTCGACCAGCTTCGCCCGGTCGTAGAGGACGCACCCGCCGATCCAGGAGACCTTGTACGCGCGCCAGGCCCCGGACGAGAGCGCCAGCTTCTCCGTCAGGTGCAGCAGGTTCGCCGCCGAATGGATCCGCGCCCGGTCCCACTCCGGCGTGCCCGGACGGATCCGCTCCGGCACCGGTCTGCCGCCCCACTCCTCGTAGTGCCCGTGCGTCTCGGGCCGTACGTCGTCCAGGTAGGAGAGACCGTGCACGGCGTTGCCCACGAACCCGCAGCCGAGCTCGGTCAGCACGGTCACCAGCCGGTGCAGCGTCCCCGGTTCCAGCCAGACGTCGTCGTCGAGGAAGAGCACGTACCGGGCCGTCGACGCGGCGAGCAGGTAGGCCCGGTGCTCGGCCAGCCCCCGGCGCGGCAGCCGGCGGGTGAGCAGCACCGGGTGACCCCGGTGGCGTAGCGCCCGGACCATCGTCGCCGCCGCCGGGTGGGCGTACGCGGGCTCCCCGTCGGACTGGTCGCTCACCACCACCCCGAACCCGGGCACCCCCTCCTGGGCGGCCAGCCCGGAGAGGGTGACCGCCAGTTCGGCGGGGCGGTTACGGGTCGGGATCAGCACGTCGACCAACCGGTCGGTGCGGAACTGCTCCGGAGTGCCCGGATCGAGCGGCCGGTTCACGACGGCTTGCTGGACATCGACGGGTCGGTCTCCCGCTCCTGGCTGTGCGTACGGATCCGCTCGATGATCCGCGAGGTGGAGCGGTCCGGCACGTAGCCGAGGGTGCGCACCTGCCCGCCCAGCCGGCGGACCAGCGGCGCCTCCGGCACCATCTCCGGCGGGTAGTCGCCGCCCTTGACGTACACGTCCGGGCGGACGACCTCGATCAGGGCGGCCGGCGAGTCCTCCTCGAAGACCACCACATGGTCCACGCAGGAGAGGGCGGCGAGCAGGGTGGCGCGGTCCTCGACCGGGTTCACCGGGCGGTCCGGCCCCTTGAGCCGGCGCACGCTCTCGTCGGCGTTCACCGCCACGATCAGCAGGTCACCGAGGGCGCGGGCCTGCTCCAGGTAGCGGACGTGGCCCCGGTGCAGCACGTCGAAGCAGCCGTTGGTGAAGATCACTGAGCGGCCGGCGTCGCGCTGGGCGGCCACGATGGCGCTCAGCTCGTCCCCGTCGACCACCACCGGGTGCTCGGCGTCGCGCACCGGTTGGTCGAGCGCGGAGAGCAGATCCTCGCGGCGGCAGACGCAGGTCCCGGTGTCCGAGACGGTGATGGTGGCGGTGAGCTGGGCGAGCTGGGCCGCCGTCGACAGCGGCGCGCCGGCGGCCAGGGCCAGGGTCATCGCCGCCAGGTACGCGTCCCCGGCCCCCACCGCATGGCTGGCCGGAACGGGGGTGCTGTGGCTGCGTCGCCGCTCCCCGTCGGCCGCGCCGACCACCGCGCCCTCGGTGTCCAGGGTCACCGCCACCACGTCGGCGCCGGTGTGCGCGTGCAGCTCGGCGAGGCGGGACTCGGCCAGCATGGCGCGATCGACGCCCTCGCCGGCGGCCGCGTTCACCGTGACACCGGTCGCCGTCACGCTGAGCCCGTCGCCGGTCATCGCCACCCGGCCCTCGCCGGGGGTGGGCTCGCCGGTGGGACCGGTGCCCGCCGGGTCGGGCCCGGTCGGGCCGGTGCTCGTCCGGACCGCCGGGGAGTCCTCCGCCCGGGTCGTACGGTCGCCGGGCGCGGCGCCGACGGTCAGCTCGGACGGGCCGTCGGCCGGGTCGCCGTCCGGATGGTCGAGGTGCAGCTCGGTGCCGCCGCTGCGCCGGGCGGCCCGGGCCAGCAGGCGGGTCGCCTCGGCGAAGCTCGGGGTCACGACGGTCGGGGCGAGACCGCGCCAGTCGGCGAGGTCGTGCGCGTCCAGCGCCACGGTGGCGTAGCGCTCCCGGTTGGCGACCAGCCAGGCGCGTACCGGCGCGGGTAGGGCACCGAGTCCGTAGTCGCAGACCACCATGGTGGGCGCCTCCCCGCCGGCCACGGCGCACAGCTCCTCGGTGGCGCAGTCCAGCGCGGTGAGCAGCCGCTGCACCCCCTCCGGGTCCAGCGGGTCGTCCGGCTCACCGGAGTCCTCGCGGAGCAGGATCTGGTTGCCGGCCAGCATTCGCCGCTTCAGGGGGGTGGGCCGGCCGGGCTGGTTGACCGTACGGTCCCAGACCCCGGCCCGGTCGAGGCAGTCGTGCAGTTCGTCGCCGGCAACGTCGGCGCCGACCGGGGCCACCAGCAACGCGCGGCCGCCGAGCGCGGCGATGTTGACCGCGGTGTTCGCGGCTCCGCCGGCCGCCGAGATCCGGCGGCGGAGGGTGAGCACCGGCGCGGGCGCCTCCCGGCAGAGCCGGTCGGACTCCGCGAACCGCCACTCGTCGAGCATGGCGTCACCGATCACCAGGACCGGGCGTCCCTGCCAGCTCTCCACCACGCTGGCGAGCCGCCGCTGTTCCGCTGCTGCTTCTGCCATGTCGTTGCGGATCCCCCCGGCCCGATGGGTCAAACCCGGTCGCGGGCGGGCTGCTCACGGTGGCGGCGGTCACCATGGCCGGGGTTTTCGTACCTTGCGTCCCGGGAACGATCCAGCTGTACCCCTCGGAGAGGAGATGTTCAGCAGATGTCAGCGACGACACTTCAGGGCAAGCGGATCGCCTTCCTGGCCGCCGACGGGGTGGAGGAGGTCGAGTACGTCCAGCCCCGCGCGGCGGTGGAGCAGGCCGGCGCGACGGCTGAGCTGGTCTCGGTGAAGCCGGGCTCGATCCAGTCCTTCAACCACCTCGACCACTCGAAGACCTACGACGTGGACGTCACGGCGGCGGACGCGGACGCCGGCAGCTACGACGCGCTCGTGCTGCCGGGTGGGGTGGCGAATCCTGACTTCCTGCGTGCGGACGCGGACGCGGTCCGGTTCGTGCGCGCGTTCTTCGACGCGGGCAAGCCGGTCGGGGTGATCTGCCACGGGCCGTGGACGCTGATCGAGGCGGACGTGGTGCGGGGCCGCCGGATCACCTCCTGGCCGAGCCTGCGCACCGATCTCGTCAATGCCGGCGCGAGCTGGGTCGACGAGGAGTGCGTGACCGACAACGGGCTGGTCAGCAGCCGCAGGCCCGACGACCTCCCCGCCTTCTGCGCGAAGATCGTCGAAGAGTTCGCCGAGGGCCGCCACTGACCCGGTGATCATGAGGTTGACGGCGTTCTGGATCTCCGGAGTCGCCGCCAACCTCATGATCGACAGTGCGAGATCTTCCGGTCGGGGCATGTTCCTCGCCTGCCGGGAAAGAAGGGCGGGTGACCAGCGAAGCGCAACCCGGGACCATGCTGAACCGCCGGCAGATCCGCCTGCTCATGGTCGGCCTGATGACCGGCATGCTGCTGGCGGCGCTCGACCAGACCATCGTCGGTACGGCCCTCCCGACGATCGTCGGCGAGCTGGGCGGGATCAACCACTACTCGTGGGTGGTGACCGCGTACCTGCTCGCCTCGACCGCGTCGACGCCGCTGTACGGCAAGATCTCCGACCTCTACGGCCGGCGTCCGGTCTTCCTCTTCGCGATCGGCGCGTTCCTGGTCGGCTCGCTGCTGGCCGGGCTGTCACAGAACATGACCCAGCTGATCCTCACCCGGGGCGTGCAGGGACTCGGCGCCGGTGGCCTGATCACGCTCGCGTTCACCATCATCTCGGACGTGCTGTCGCCGCGGGAACGCGGCCGCTACCAGGGCCTCTTCGGTGCGGTCTTCGGCATCGCCTCGGTGGCCGGCCCGCTCGTCGGCGGGTACTTCGCGGAGACGAACTGGCGGTGGATCTTCTACATCAACGTTCCGCTGGCCCTCGTGGCGATCGTGGTCTGCTACCACGTGATGCGGATGATCCCGTTCGAGCAGCGGGAGCGGAGCATCGACTGGCTCGGCGCGGCGCTGCTGGTGGCCGGGGTGAGCTCCCTGCTGCTGGCGCTGAGCTGGGGCGGCAACGAGTACGCCTGGGGCTCCGGCGTGATCATCGGGCTGATCGTGGCCGGGGTGGTGCTCGGTGCGCTCTTCGTGCTCCAGGAGCGCCGGGTCGCCGAGCCGATCCTGCCGCTGCACCTGTTCCGGCTGCGTACCTTCGCGCTGGCCAACACCGCCGTCTTCGTCATCGGCCTGGTGATGTTCGGGTCGATCATCTTCATCCCGCTCTACCTGCAGATCGTCAAGGGCGCCTCGCCGACCCAGAGCGGTCTGCTGATGCTGCCGATGATGGTCGGCATCATCGGCACCTCGATCCTCACCGGCCGGGCGATGACCCGGATCGGGCGCTACAAGTGGTTCCCGGTCATCGGCTCGGTGGTGCTGGTCGTCGGGATGCTGCTCTTCACCCAGCTGCACGTGGCGACCACGCTCTGGCTGGCCTTCCTCTACATGGTGGTGATCGGCGTCGGGCTGGGTCTCTGCATGCAGTCGCTGATCCTCGCCGTGCAGAACGCCGTCTCCGTCCGGGACCTCGGTGCCGGCACCTCCTCGGCGACCTTCTTCCGGTCGCTCGGCGGCTCGTTCGGGGTGGCCATCCTCGGCACCGTGCTCTCCTCGGGGCTCGCCACCGGGCTGGCCGGTCGGTTGCCCGCCGCGATCGCGCAGCTGCCCCCCGACCAGCGGGCCGCCGCGGAGGCGGCCGGCGGGACGAACATCTCGATCAACGACCCGGCGACCATCATGGCGTTGCCCGGGCCGGTCCGGAACGCGATCCAGGAGGCGTTCGTGGCGGCGCTGCACCCGGTCTTCCTGACCGCTGGCCTGATCGCGATCGTGGCCGTGCTGGTCACGGTCGCCATGCCGAACGCGCAGCTGCGCGGGGCCGGCCCGGAGGGCGCCACCGGTGGTGCCGACCCGCTCGGCGGCAAGGCGCCGGCGGCCGGTGGCAAGCCGCTGTCGCAGGAGTCCAAGGACCAGGCCGCCGCCCAGATGGAGGCCAACTCCCAGACGATGATCTGAGCGCCGGACGCCCCGGCGCCCGGCGCCGTGGCCGCGGGCAACGGTCGAAGGCGATGCGGCGGCCCCGACAGCGGCCGAAGGCGGCGCGGGCAACGGTCGAAGGCGGATCCGCGGTTGCGGGCCGCCTTCGGCGTCACTTCAGGATCAGCCGGTTCGTCTGCTCGAAGACGTCCAGGTCGGCGAGGGTCTCCAGGACCGAGGCGGAGAGCGGCGACGGGAACTGCTCCCGGTGGAAGAAGGCGGCGTCGGTGGTCTCGTCGGTCACCCGGGCGAGGCTGCCGTCCCACTCCTCGACCCGGAACGCGGTCGTGAAGATCTGGTACGTGTGGCCGTACATGTTGGTGTGCGTACGGTCCGGGCCGGTGTAGAGGGCGAACGCGCACACCCGCAGGGCCCGCAGTCCGGTCTCCTCGCGCACCTCGCGTACCGCGCAGTCGGCGATCGACTCACCGAGCTCCATCGCGCCGGCCGGCATCGCCCACTGGCCGTTGTCCGACCGCCGGATCAGCAGGACGCGCCCGGCGTTGTCCCGCACCACGGCTCGGGCCCCGACGAACATCAGCGTCCGGTCTCCGGCGATGGCGCGTAGCTGCCCCACGTAGGAATCGGCCCAGGAGATGCTCACCCGGACAATCTACGAGTCGCGGCTCGGAGCGGACGGCTTTCCGGGGTTCCCAAGATGTGACCGACGACACTAATTTGTCAGCCATGCGGAGCACGATGATGGACGCCCCTCTCCAGGTCTCCCGGATCCTCGACCACGGCGCCACCGTGCACGGCACGGCCGAGGTGGTCACCTGGACCGGCGCCGAGCCCAGCCGGATGACGTACGCGGAGGTCGGGCGGGCCGCCGCCCGTCTCGCCCACGGTCTGCGCGCCGAGTGCGGCGTGACCGGTGACGAGCGCGTCGCCACCTTCATGTGGAACAACAACGAGCATCTGGTCGCGTACTTCGCGGTGCCGAGCATGGGCGCCGTGCTGCACACGCTGAACCTCCGGCTCTTTCCGGACCAGGTCGCCTACATCGCCAACCACGCCGAGGACCGGGTGGTGCTGGTCGACACCACGTTGATCCCGCTGCTGGCCCGGGCGATCGGGGCGATGACCACCGTGCGCCACGTGGTGGTGGTCGGTGGCGGCGATCCGGCTCCGCTCGTCGAGGCGGCCGGCGACCGGATCACGGTGCACCGCTGGGACGACCTGCTCGCGGGCCGCCCCGACACGTACGACTGGCCCGAGGCGAACGAGCGGGACGCGGCGGCGCTCTGCTACACCTCGGGGACGACGGGCAACCCGAAGGGCGTGGCGTACTCGCACCGCTCGATCTACCTGCACACCCTCCAGGTCTGCATGCCGGAGGGCTTCGGGCTCCGGCCGACCGATCGGGAGCTGGCCATCGTGCCGATGTTCCACGCGATGTCGTGGGGGCTGCCGTTCGCGGCGTTCCTCTCCGGCGCGTCGCTGATCATGCCGGACCGCTTCCTCCAGGCCGAGCCGATCGCCGCGATGATCGCCGCCGAGCGGCCCACCCTGGCGGGTGCGGTGCCGACCATCTGGACCGACCTGCTGGCCTATCTGGACACCCACGAGGTGGACATCTCCTCGTTGCAGGAGGTGATCGTCGGCGGCTCGGCCTGCCCGCCGGCGCTGATGCACGCCTTCGCCGAGCGGTACGACGTCCAGGTCGTCCATGCCTGGGGCATGACCGAGATGTCACCCCTGGGTTCGGTCTCCCGGCCGCCTCGCGGGGCGAGCGGCGAGGAGGCCTGGCGCTACCGCTACACGCAGGGGCGGATTCCGGCCGGGGTGCAGGCGCGCATCGTCGGGCCGGCCGGAAAGGAGCTGCCCGCCGACGGCACGTCCGTGGGTGAGCTGGAGGTCCGCGGGCCGTGGGTCACCGCGCGGTACGTCGGCGACGACGCCCCGGACGAGGAGAAGTTCCGCGACGGCTGGCTGCGTACCGGGGACGTGGGAACGCTCTCGTCGGACGGCTTCATCACCCTTACCGACCGGGCGAAGGACGTCATCAAGTCCGGCGGGGAGTGGATCTCGTCGGTCGAGTTGGAGAACGCCCTGATGGCGCACCCGACCGTGCTGGAGGCCTGCGTGGTCGGGGTGCCGGACGAGCGTTGGGACGAGCGTCCGCTCGCGACGGTGGTGCTCCGGGAGGGTGCCTCGGTCACCGCGGAGGAGTTGCGGGACTTCCTCGCCGCGTCGGTGGCCCGCTGGCAGTTGCCGGAGCGGTGGGCGTTCGTCGAGGCGGTGCCGAAGACGAGCGTCGGCAAGTTCGACAAGAAGGTCGTCCGTTCGCGGTACGCCGAGGGCGAACTCACCGTACGGGTGTTGAGCGCCCCGTAACGTTTCCGCACGGGCTGACGCCTGACTGAGGAGAGACTCTCCTCCCCAGGGGCGGCCCCGGCGTTCGCACCGCGCCGGGGCCGCCCGTTCCACGCGGGGCGACCCGCAAATCCATTATTGCGAGAGTTGTTCGCCTCCGTCCCGATGACGGCGAAATCCGATCGTGCCGGGACGTCACTGCTCGCTGGTGCTGATCAGCACCTTTCCGACCACCGAGTTCTCCACCGCCTGATGCGCCGCGGCGGCCGCGCTGAGCGGGTGGTGGTGCAGCGGCAGCCCGGCCTCCTCGCCCACCCGGATCGCGCCCTGCACGACGGCGGCGCAGACGTCGCGGACCCCGTGCGCCTTGGCCGCCTTCGGCTCGGTGTAGACCAGCACGAACTGCCAGCGCGCGTTCGGCGTCATCGAGGGGCGGATCGGGAGGGTGACCTCGTCGCCGCCGTCGTTGGCGTACACGCAGACCGCGCCGCCGCTGCGCAGCAGCTGCACGTCGATCTCCGCGTTCGCCGCGGGAGCGACCTCGACGATCGTGTGCACCCCGTCGGGCGCGATCTTGCAGACCTCCGCCACCACGTCCTGCTCGCGATAGTTGATCACGTGGGTGGCACCGGCCGCCGCCGCGAGCTGCGCCTTCTCAGGGCTGCTCACCGTCGCGATGACGCAGGCGTCGGCCCAGCGCGCCAACTGGATCGCCGCGTTGCCCACCGCGCCCGCGCCGCCCTGCACCAGCACCGTGTGGTCGCTGAGCGCGCCCGCGTGCAGCTTCTGCGGCATGTACTCGCCCACCGTCAGGCAGCGGTGCGCGGTGAGGAACGGAATGCCGAGGCAGGCGCCCAGGTCGAACGAGGCCGAGCCCAGGCTCACCGCCTGCCGGACCGGCACCACGGTGTACTCGGCAGTGGTGCCCCACGGCCGCTGCCAGGCGGCCTCCCAGAGCCAGACCCGCTCGCCGATCAGCTGCTGGTCCACGCCCTCGCCGACCGCCTCGACCACCCCGGCGCCGTCCTGCCCGGGAATCTGCCACCCGCCCGGCACCGGCCCGTTCCGTCGCGCCTTCCAGTCGGTCGGGTTCACCCCGGAGACGGCCACCCGCACCAGGACCTCACCGGGCCCCGGCTCCGGCACCGGCCGGTCGACCAGCTGAAGCACCGACGGATCGCCGGTGCGCTCGTACACGATCGCCTTCATCGCCGTCCTCTCTCGTGCTTTGAACCGGTGCCCACCGCCCTCAAGCCGACCGTATGTGCTCGGCCCTGCCGGGGCGGCGGTTCACGGCAGGCGCTCCACCACCTCGGGAGTCAGCTCGTCGACCGAACCCAGCGTCACCGCGGCGAGCTGCGCCGCGTCCGGATCCAGCGGGTACGACCCGTGCGGTACCGCCACCACCCGCATCCCGGCGGCGGCCGCCGACCGCACCCCGTTCGACGAGTCCTCCACGGCGGCGCAGCGCGTCGGGTCGACGCCCAGCCGCCGGGCCACGGCGAGGTACACGTCCGGCGCCGGCTTGCCGCGGGCGGTCTCCTCGGTGGAGAGCGTCGTGCGGAACGAGTCGGTCAGCCCCGTCACGGCCAGCGTCGCGGCGATCAGCCGGGTCGGCGAGGAGCTCGCGAGCCCCAGCGGCCAGCGCGCGGCGATCCGGCGCACCACCTCGTCGGCGTCGTCGATCAGCGGTACGCGCTCCGCGTAGCGCCGGGTCATCTCGTCGACCACCTCCGTGGCCACCTGCTCGGCGGTACGAGTGACGCCGAGTTCGCCGCTCAAGTACTGGGCCCACTCGCCGGTGCTCATCCCCATCAGCCGGCGCTGGCTGTCCGGTTGCCAGATACCGCCGTGCGTCGCCACGTATGCCCGCCGGACCTCCTCCCAGACCGGCTCGGAGTCCACGATCACGCCGTCCAGGTCGAAGATCACCGCATCCACCACGTCCCCATCCTGCCCGATCGCCCATCGCCGGCAAGCCGGGCGGGCCGGGCGTTCGCCCCACCCGGTGAGGGTGCGCGGGTGGTGGGCGGGGCGCGCGGTCACTCCGGCAGCGGCGGTAGCCCGATCGGGTTGTCCGGCGGCAGGACCTTGTGGCAGGCGCGGGTGACGGGGTGCAGCACCTCGCAGAGCCGCTCGACCCGGTCCGCGCCGAGCGCCCGCCAGGGTCGGGCGGCCGCCGCGTCCGTCGCCTCCTCGACCGCCTGGAAACCGGCGTGGCCCCGCTCGGTCGGCTTCCCGTCCGACGTGAGCCAGCCGCGCTCGGTCAACCGCTCCCGGGCGCCCCGCCACTGCTCCTCGGTCCAGCCCCGCCCCAGCAGGTTCACCGCGGGCATGTCCACCGCGACCCGCCAGGCGAGCGTCTCCACCGGGTCGAGGCCGGCGGCGACGAGTGCGGCGACGTGCCCGTCGCCCCGGTGCTCGCGCAGAGTCGTGGCGGCCTGCCAGAGCCGGGCCAGCGGGTACTCGCCGGCGGGCAGGGCGGCGTTGGCGGCGCCGAGCACCCGACCACCGGTCTCGGCCGCGCCGGCCGCCACCTCGAGCAGCTCCGCGGCCTCGGCCAGGTGCGTCTCGGGCAGCTCGTAGGTCAGCTCCGCGAGCGCCTGCACCGCGCCGGTGAGCCGGGCCCGCAACGCCTCCTGCGGGGTGGCGAGCCGCCACACGGCCGGCAGCGCCCGGCTCACCATCGACGGTGCGAAGGAGAAGAAGGCGGCGATCACCGGGGCGGCGTCGGTAGCGCCGAGCGGCGCGGCCCGGCCCGCGAAGTACCCCCGCCAGTACCCGCGCAGCCCGGCCGCCTCGTACGCGGCTCGGCTGCGCGGGTGGAAGTACGTCACCGCGTGCACCGGTTCGTAGTACCGCCACAGAAGTCGAGCGGTCCGGCCGAGGTCGTCCAGCGCCGTCACGTGCACGTGCACCTCCACGTCGCGTCCGAGGTCGACCCCGGGCCGAAACGACCCAGGGTGACCCGGAACCTACTGGAGGTGCGTAACGGGCCGGAAGCCCTCTGTGGTCAACTGCATCACCATCAGGTGACGGAGCGGGACGAACCGGTACGCCGGTCGATCACTGGGCGGCGAGGACGTCCACCACGAAGCGCAGCGGGCCGGAGACCCCGTTGGCGGCGTCGTCGCCGTACGCCAGCTCGGAGGGGATGTCGAGCTGCACCCGGCTGCCCACCGTGACCCCGACGAGGCCCTGGTCCCAGCCCGGGATGACCTGGCCGACGCCGATCGGGAAGCTCGCCGGCTCGCCCCGGCTCCACGACGAGTCGAACTCCTTGCCGTCCTTGTAGAGCACGCCCACGTAGTTCGTGGTGATCGTCTGGCCGGCCTTCACCGCCGGGCCGGTGCCCTTGATCAGCGGGGTGACGGTGAGCTTCGTCAGGTCGCCCTTGCCGGCGGTGACCTTGGGTGCGGTGTTCAAGGCCGGATCCGCGCCCTCGGGCAGCTGCGGCGCGGCGGGGGTGGCGGGGGCCTGCTCGCCGGCGGCGGTCGCGGACGGGGAGGCGTCGGCCTGCGGGGCAGCGTCGTCGTCGCCCCCCTGACCGACGATCACGAAGACGGTGACCAGCACCGCGACCACGGCGAGGGCGGCGAGGCCACCGAGCCATGCCTGCCGGCGGCGCTTCGCCTCTGCCGCCTTCTGCGCGGCCAGCTGAGCGGCCAGTCGCCGCTCCGTTTTCGACCGGTTCTGGGTCCGCTCGCTCACTCGTCGACTCCCTGGGAAGAGGTGGGTGGCCGGCACCGGTGCCGGGAGACAGCCGACGCACACGGTACCCGCCCGGAGGCCTCCGGTGCCCGCCCTGGCGCTGCGGATCCGCCCCGGCGGCCGCCACCGACGGGACCGGTGGCCGTCGCGGCCGCCGCCACCCACGGACCGGGGTTCGTCGTGGCCGGTACCGGCCGGACAGTCGCGGCACCTCGCCGTCGGCGTCGAGGCGGTCCGAACGGCCGGCCCGGCGGCCGGGCCGCCGGTAGATTCCGACCATGGCGATCCTGACCGACGACGACCTGGCCCTGCTGGCCGAGCCGCAGCTCGCGCACGTGGCCACGATCGAGGAGGACGGGAGCCCGCACGTCACGCCCGTCTGGATCGACACCGACGGTGAGCACATCCTGTTCAACACGATCAGAGGGCGGACCAAGTACGAGAACCTGCGACGAAACCCGCAGGTGGCGATCTCGGTGGCGGACCGGGCGAACGACTTCCGCACCCTCTGGATCAAGGGCCGGGCCGAGCTGGTCACGGAGGGCGCCGACGAGCACCTCGACCGGCTGGCGAGGAAGTACCTCGGCCAGGAGAGCTACCCGTTCCGGCAGCCCGGCGAGCAGCGGGTGATCATCCGGGTGACGCCGATGCGGAGGCTGGGCCGCACAGCGCTCTGAGTCGGGCCGCTCAGGCGGTCTTGCGGCTGGTCTTCTTGGCCGCCGCCTTCTTCGGGGCGGCCTTCTTCTCAGCCGCCGCGGTCTTCTTCGGCGCGGCCTTCTTGGCCGCCGTCTTCTTGGGCGCGGCCTTCTTCTCCGCGGTCTTCTTCGCCGCCGCACCGGCGGTCTTCTTCTCGGCCGCCTTCTTCTGCGCCGAGCGGGCCGACGAGATCGGGGTCGGCGCTCCGGCGCCCCGGCCACCCGCCGGCTCACCACGCGCCGAGCGGGCCCGCTCCACGGAGGCCTTCAGCGCGGCCATCAGGTCCACCGCGGCGGCGGGGGCCTCCTCGACCTCCTCCGGCTGGACCACCTCCCGGCCCTCGATCTTCGCGTCGATGACCTCCTGCAACGCCGCCCGGTAGTCGTCGGTGAAGACGTCCGGCTCGAACTCGCCGGTCATCGAGTCGATGAGCGAGCTGGCCATCGCCAACTCCGGGGGACGGACCTTGAGGTCCTCGTCCAGGAAACCGAAGTCGGGCCGGCGCACCTCGTCCGGCCAGAGCATGGTGTTGAGCAGCAGCACCCCCTCGCGTACGCGCAGGGTGGCGAGCTGCTCCCGCTGACGCAGGGCGACCTTCACGATGGCCACCCGCTCCGAGTCGAGCAGCGCGTCGCGCAGCAGCACGTACGGCTTGGTGGCCGCGCCGTCCGGTTCGAGGAAGTACGCCTTGTTGTAGAGGATCGGGTCCACCTGCTCGGCCGGCACGAACTCCAGCACGTCGATCGCGCGGGACGTGGTCAGCGGCAGATCGGCGAAGTCCTCGTCGGTGAGGATGACCATCTCGCCGCCGCCGATGTCGTAGCCCTTGGCGATGTCGTCGTAGGTGACCTCCTCCCCGTCGATCGAGCAGGTGCGCTTGTACTTGATCCGTCCGCCGTCCTCCCGGTGCACCTGGTGGAAGCGGATGTCCTTCTCCTCGGTGGCGGAGTAGAGCCGCACCGCGATCGAGACCAGCCCGAACGAGACGGCTCCTTTCCAGATGGCCCTCATGTCGGCTCCTCTCCCCGGTAGAGCCCAGGATCGCAAAGGATCGAAGCGGGCGCGAGGACTTCGGCCGCGAACTACAGTCAGGAGGTGCCCGGCGCGCCTCTGAAGCCGATGCTCGCGATGACCGGGCAGCTCCCGGTGGGTGCCGGTTGGGCGTACGAGTTCAAGTGGGACGGGGTGCGCGCGCTCGCCGACATCTCCGGCGGCCGGCAGCACCTCTACGCGCGTTCCGGTGTGGAGATCACCGCGGCGTATCCGGAGCTGGCCACGCTCCGCGACCAGGTGGACGACGCGCTGCTCGACGGCGAGGTGGTGCTGCTCGGCGAGACCGGACAGCCCTCGTTCACCGCGCTCGCCGAGCGGATGCACGTCCGGGACCGGAACAAGGCCGCTCGGCTGGCGGCGGTCATGCCGGTGACGTACATGATCTTCGACCTGCTCCGGCACGACGGCGAGGACCTGACGGGCCGGCCGTACGAACGCCGCCGGGAGGCCCTGGACGGCCTCGGCCTGGGCGGCGCCCGCTGGGCCGTACCGCCGGTCTTCTCCGATGGCCCCGCCACCTACGAGGCGGCCGGTGAGCACGGCCTGGAGGGGGTGATGGCCAAGCGGCTCGGCGCGACCTACCGGGCCGGGGTCCGCTCACCGGACTGGGTGAAGGTCAAGCTCGAGGTGACCGGGGACTTCGTGGTCGGCGGTTGGCGGCCGGGGGCGCGGAAGATCGGCGGTCTGCTCGTCGGGGTCCCGCGCCCGGACGGCCGGCTCACCTATCGGGGTCGGGTCGGCGGCGGGATCGGCGCCGCCCTGGAACGGCAGCTCCTCGCCGAGCTGGAGCCGCTGCGCACCGCCGAGGGCTCGTTCGCCGGGGATGTGCCCCGCGAGGATGCGCGAGGCGCGATCTGGGTAACACCCCGGGTCGTGGTGGAGGTCAAGTACGGCCAGCGCACCCCGGACGGGCGGCTGCGCTTCCCGCGGGTGCTCCGGCTCCGGCCGGACAAGCCGGCCGAGGAGGTGGACGATGTCGGCTGACCGGCTCCGGGTGGAGGTCGAGGGGCGCGCGCTGGAGCTCTCCAACCTGGACAAGGTGCTCTATCCGGCCGCAGGCTTCACCAAGGGCGAGGTGATCGACTACTACACCCGCATCGCCCCGGTGCTCCTGCCGCACCTGCGGGACCGGGCGTTGACCCGCATCCGCTTCCCCAACGGCGTCGAGGGCGGCTCGTTCTTCGAGAAGAACGCCCCGGCCGCCACTCCCGGCTGGGTGCGTACGGAGACACTGCCCGCACCCGGGTCGAGCAAGGGGCGGGAGACGATCGACTACGTGGTCGCCGACGACCTGCCCACCCTGGTCTGGCTCGCCAACCTCGCCGCGCTGGAGCTGCACACACCGCAGTGGAGGGTCGGCGAGCACCCGGACATGATGGTGGTCGACCTCGACCCGGGGGCGCCGGCGGCGTTGAAGCAGTGCTGCCAGGTGGCCCTGGCGATGCGCGACCGGCTCGCCGAGGACGGCATCGACAGCTACCCGAAGACGTCCGGGAAGAAGGGCATGCAGCTCTGCTGCCCGATCGCCGGCACCCAGTCCTCGGACGACGTGTCGGCGTACGCGAAGCGGATCGCTCAGGAGCTGGAGCGGGCGCATCCGAAGGTCGTCGTCTCGAAGATGGCGAAGAACCTTCGGGGCGGAAAGGTCTTCATCGACTGGAGTCAGAACAACGCGGCGAAGACCACAGTCGCGCCCTACTCGATGCGGGCCCAGTCGGTGCCGTCGGTGTCCACACCGTTGACCTGGGACGAGGTCGAGGCGGGCGCGGCCGGGAAGCGACCGGCGTCGAAGCCGTACACGACGGCCGAGGTGCTCCAACGGGTGGAGAAGTCCGGTGACCTGCTGGCCCCGCTGCTCGACGGCGGCCCCGAGCTGCCCGCGCCCTGAACCTGCCCCGCTCGTTCCGACGCCCGGCGGGCCGACGCCGATGAGCGGGCACACCCACCGGCGTCGGCCTGCCGGGTTCAGCTCACCGGCCGAGCGCGGGAATCACTTTTCGGAGCCGCACTTCATCGGGTCGTCGTTCGACACCAGATAGTTGGCGATCTTTGCGTACTCCTCGCCCGGCCGAATGGAGAAGACGCTGAAGTAGAGCCGGCTGTTCTTCGGCATCTTCGCTGGCGCGATCACCATGTCGTACTGCTTGGGCGACCCGTCCGGCCAGTTGACCCGCTTGTTCGAGTAGACCTGGTCGGCCTGCGGCAGCTCCTTGCCCTCCGGCGTGCAGATGGCGTGGGTCTTGACCTCGGCGGGGACACCCGCGTCGGCCAGTGCGCTCTTCAGGGCGGCGGGATCCAGAAGCTGCCGGTAGTTCAAGGTCAGCTTCACCGTGCTGTCCGCCTGCTTGGCCAGCGTGAACGCCGCCGGCTCCATTGCCGTCGTACCGCTGCTGCCGGCGACCGGACCGGTGTCGGTCGGGGTCGCGTCGGGCTGCGCGGCGGCCGTCGGCAGGGCCAGCGCGAGCGCGGCCACGGCCGCCAGGCCACCGCCGGCGGCCACGCCGAAGAGCTTGCGGTTGCGCCGCCGCTCCCGGCCACGCTGCTGGATCGCCTCGACCGGGCGCTCCATCCGTACGTCGGAGAGGGTCTGCTTCACCGCGTCCAGCACCTCATCTTCGTTCATCATCCGATCTCCTAGCTGGCCACGAGCACGATCTGCGCCCGCAGGGTTGCGGTGGCACGGGAAAGGTGGACGGCCACGGTTCGGGCGGAGATCCCTAGCACCTCGGCTACGGCGTTGGTGTCCAGGTCGAGCCAGATGCGCAGCACGACCACCTCACGCTGCCGTTTGGGCAGCCTGCGAACGGCGGTCAGCAGGGCGTCGTCCGTGCCGAGGTCGGCCTCGGCGAGCGCCCGGTCGTGGCCGTCGAGAGCGACCTCGCGTCTGCGCCGCCGCCACCAGGACACCCGGAGGTTCAGGGCGGTGCGCACCACCCACGCCGCCGGTGCCGGATGCCGGCTCACCTTCTGCCAGGAGGCCCAGGCCCGCGCGAACGCCTCAGCGACCAGGTCCTCGGCCAGCGCGCGATCGCCCGTTCCGGCGAGTACGGCGCGCAGGCAGTTGTCCCGGGAGCGCTGATAGAAGTCCGCGAAGTCCTTCCGTTCTCGTTCCACACCTGGTGTACGCACCAGCGCCCCGATCCATTTACCGGATGCCGGAAGAAAATCGGCGCCGATCGGCTGCGACCACGACGACCGTCGGAATGTGCCGGCGACTCCGGATCAGGACGGCAGCGGGATCTTCCGCAGCTCACCCACGGTGTACTTGGCGACCTTCTCCACCATCCGGATTCCGGTCTCCATCTTGGTGTGCTGACTGGAGAGCACGGCGATGAGCCAGTCGTGCTCCGGCTCGACGAGCCGCCCGATGCTGTTGACCGCCCACTTGCCGTTATCGGCGTCGAGCTGATCCCAGCCGTTCTTGACGTAGCTCTCCGTGGTGTCGGTACCGGCGGCGGCGGTGATGCCCCAGTCCTGCTCCTCGTCGACCTTGCTCATCAGGCCGAAGAGGTAGGCGCGGTCAGCCTCGGTCAGCGGCCCGTCCTCGGCGCTGAGCGCGGTGAGCAGTCGGATCTGGTCGGCCACGGTGGTGAGCGTCATTCCCCAGCGCACGTTCGGCGCGGTCTCCTTCAGGCCGAACGCGCGGTTCGCGGCGGTCAACCCCGGCTTGCCGTCGATCCGGTCGTAGAGCGCTGAGGTCGCGTCGTTGTCACTCAGTGTGATCGACTTTCTGGCCCGTTCGCGATCGGCGCTGCTGATCTTCTTCCCGTCCTGCTGCGCGTGCCACAGCACCGCGGCGAGGATGTCGGCCTTGACGATGCTGGCCGTCTGGAAGCGCTGGGTGCCGACGGTGACGCTCACCCCGGTCACCCGGTCCTGGACGGCCACCGCGATGCGCCCCTTGGTCGCCCGCACGTACGCCTCGACCCGCTTGCGGGCCGGGCCGAGGTAGTCGGGCGTCGGGCTGGGCGTCGGCTTGGCCGACACGGCGGACGCCGGTGACGACCCGGACCCGTCGCCCGAGCCGGAGAGGCGCCAGATCGCACCCCCGCCGACCAGGCCGCCGCCGGCCAGCGTCACCAGCGCGGCCGCCAACACCCCGCGACGCGTATGGCCACGCCGGTTCGGCTCCTCCGGTGGCTCCGCACTCCGCCGCCGGCCGCCCGTCCGCTGCCGCGGAATGCCGCCGTCCGTCCGCTCGTCGGGCCGCGTCCCGGGGTGACCGCCGTCCGTCCACTGCCCGTGCCGGTCGGCCTGCGCTCCGGGGTGGCCACCGTTCGGCCACTGCCGCTGCCCGTCGGCCTGCGCGCCCGGGTATCGGTCGTCCGGCCACTGCCGGTGCGGGTCGGCCTGCCGCCCGGGACGGCCGTCCGTGCGGTGGCCGCCGTCCGTCCACTGCCGGCGCGGGTCGGCCTGCGTCCCGGGGTGGCCGCCGGCCGGCCACTGTGCGCGCGGGTCGGCCTGCGTCCCGGGGTGGCCGCCGGCCGGCCACTGTGCGCGCGGGTCGGCCTGCGTCCCGGGGTGGCCGCCGGCCGGCCACTGCCCGCGCCGGTCGGCCTGCACGCCTGGGTAGCGCTCGTCCGGCCACGGTCCGCGACGATCGGCCTGCCGCCCGGGGTGGCCCTCCCTGGGCTGGCCGCCGTCCCGCCAGTCTCCGCGCCCACCGGTCTGCGCCCCGGGGTGGCCGGGACCGCGGCGGTGATCAGGGGCGGGCTCGTGCCGATCCCCGGGCCGGTTGTGCATCGATCGCTCCAATCGCAGGACGGCACGGGCCGCCGCACATTAAACACGCCTGTCCTGCGCGGCTGTATTACGGCGAGTGACCAAACGCACATAAAGGAAGGGGCGCTGACCCGATGGTCAGGAATTGACTACACGGAGTCGGGGACGGCCTTTTTCGGCGTCCCCGGCAGTTTCCGATCCATTCATCTCAGGGCAGCGCAGAGGACCCGAACGGGGAGACCGACCCCGTCCGGCCCGGCCCCCGCCGAAGCCCGGCCCTCCACCGGATCCCGGCCCCGGCCCCTCCGCTCAAGCCCGACCCCGGCCCTTCCGCCGAAGGCCGGCCCGGTGCGCCGAGGAGACCGAATCGAGGTTGACAGCCCCGCCGCCCCCGGCGCCTACTGGGCCACCGGGCACGCGGGCGGCGCGGCCCCGACTGGCGGCAACGAAGGACGACGTGGAACCGACCGACACCCTCGACTGGGGCGAACTCGACGAGCGACACACCGCGGCGCTGACCAAGCTGGCCGAGGAGTGCCTCGCGGCCGACGGGGGCCTGCCGCTCCTCACCACACCGCCGCTGCTGCGGGCGCGCCTACTTCAGACGTACACGCTCGGCGCCTGGCACGACGGTCTGCTCGTCGCCGCGGCCGGAATCGGGAACACGGCGACGGCCGGCACCGGTGTCGGCGCGGGACCGGCCACCACGACCGGTCTGGTGCATCCGGACCGGCGCGGTCAGGGGCTCGGCACCCGCCTGATCACCTGGGCGGCCGAGCGGGCCGGCGACAGCGACCTGCTGCTGACCACCGAGACGTGGAGCGCCGACGCGGACCGCCTCCTCACGGCCCACGGCTTCCACCGGACCTTCGCCGAATCGGTGCTGAGACACGACCTGGACGCCGTGCCGGCGGTCGCCCAGCCGGACTCGGTGCGCACCGAGCCGGTGACCGCGGGGGTCGGCGGGGAGCTCTTCAGCACCTACTGCGCGGCGTTCGCCGACCGGCCGGGCTTCGTGACGCCCGACGCCGACGAGTGGCTGGCGGAGCTGTTCGAGGACGACGAGTACCGGCCGGACCTGTCCCTGCTGGCCCGAGCCCCCGACGGGCAGCCCGTCGGTTTCGTGAACGTTCTCGGCACCTGGGTCGACCAGGTCGGCGTCGTGCCGGCGTGGCGGAAGCGGCGGGTCGGGGCGTACCTGGTGGGGAGCGTGTTGCGGTCCCTCGCCGCCGAGGGCGCTCCGCAGGCGTGGCTCTGCGTCAACGACGACAACCCGGCCGGCGCGCTGTACCGGCGCCTGGGCTTCGTCGACGCCGGTCGGCGGGCCCGCTACCTGCGCCGCCGCTGACGGCCGGCGCGCGACGCCACCACTGCCCCGACCACCGGCGCCCGGGACGGCGAGCGCTCTGCCGGGCGACGACGCCGGCGGGACCGGGGAGCACACCGTCCGGCGACGACGCCGGCGCCGGACGGCGAGCCCGCACCCCACGACGACGCCGGCCCGGCGCCCACCTGGTGAGGTGGGACGCCGGACCGGTGCCGATCAGCCGGACGCTGCGCGGGGCTCAGTCGCGCCCGAAGACCTTCCGGCTGGACCCGAGCCCCAGGAACACGGTCTCACCGGTCGCGTCGTTGAGCGCGTCGTTGTCGGTGACCGCGTACACCTCGCCGTTGCCGGCCACGGTCAGACCCTCGAGCTTCTCCTGCGTCCACCCGTTCGTCGCGCGGAGCGCGGGCAGCACGTCGACGGCGAGCGTCTTCGGCAGCACGCGCAGCGGGCCCGGCGCGGCCGCCGAGTCCGGCATCGGGACGGTGTAGACCCGCTTCAGGGTGGCGGCGGGGCCGTTCAGCTTGTCCCGCTCGATCACCGCGAGCCGGTCACCGACCACCGTGATCTCGGAGAGCCCGATCCAGTCCCCCGCGACGTCGGTGCTGTTCAGCTTGTAGCCGAACCAGCTCCAGGTGCCGGCCGCGACGTCGTACCGGCCGAGCCGGACGGTGCCGGCCGGGTCGGTGGAGAGCTCACGCTGTACGGCCACCCAGACGACCTCCCGGCCGCGCCGGTCGGTCGTGGCGGTGACCCCCTCCAGGCCCTGCTTGCCCAGGCCGGCGGCGACGTCCGCCGGCAGTGCGACGACCTGCCGGGTGACCCCGGCGGTGTCCAGGCGGACCAGTGCGTTCTCCGGACCGCTGGCCCCCTCGACGGCGAGCCAGTAGCCGCCCTGCGGGCGGGCGAAGATGCCCTCGGCGTCGTAGCCGACCGGCTTGCCGGCGGCGTCCTTGACGCTCAGCGCGCCGGTGATGACGGCGGGCGAGCGCTTCACGTCGATGTCGAGGATGCGGGTCTGCGAGTACGCCGAGTCGGTGACGCTGACCAGCTCGTTCGGCTTGCCCGGCACTGCGCTCAGCGCGCCGAGGGCACCCCAACCGATAGGCGTGCCGTGCTTGTCGGAGGCGGAGACGATGCTCGGGAACGCGGGCGTGCCCTTGCCCAGCTGGTAGAGGGAGACGGAGGCCCGGACGTTGACCGAGGCGTCGTCCTCCTCGCTGGAGATGGCGATCAGCCCCCGGGACGGGATGGGCAGCAGCCCCTCCGGCCCGTTGGTGGAGGGCAGCATCTGCTTGAAGACCGGCCGGGTCGGGTTGCTGAGGTCGTAGACGGCGACGAAGTTGCTTCGCTCCGAGCCGACGAAGCCGTACCGGACGCCGTCGTATTCGGCGACCGCCACCCCCTCCGGCTCGGTGCCCTTCTTGCCGGCCCGGTCCTCGTTGTGCAGGCCGTACGTCGCGGCGAGCCGCTCGAACGTGTTGCCCGCGTCCCAGGCGACCTTGCCGGTGCGGCTGTCGAAGACGGTCCAGCCTCGGCTGCCGCCCTTCCAGTCACCCTCGTTGGCCGTTGCGAGGTAGTGGTCGTCGATCCAGGCGACCGCGTCCGGCTCGCGCGGCACGTCGGTGATCGTGCCGGTCAGGTCGATCGTGCCGTCGTCGGCGGTGTCGACCCCGCTGATCGTCGCGGTGCCCGCGCTGAAGACCCGGGTGATCCGGCCGGTGGGCAGGTCGATCAGGGCGATCCCGTTGTTCTCCTGGAGGGTCACCGCCAGCTCGTTACGGCTGTTGATGGTGACGTACTCCGGCTCCGGGTCGGTCGGGTCGGTGAGGCCGGCCTTGACCAGGGCGGGCAGCGCCTGGCCCTGCGGGCCGGTCAGCGGCACCGGCCGCACCCGCCAGCCGGCCGGGTTCGTGCCCGCCAGGTCGACGATCTGCACGAAACCGCCGGGAGCCTGGGGCAGGTCGCCCTCCTCGCCGCCGGGCGGGGTGGCCTCCTCGTCGCGCTCGTTCTCGATGGCGATCGCGCCGTACCGGTGGTTCTTGCTGATGGCGATCGAGTCGGGCTGGCCGCCGAGGTCGAAGCTGCGGACCCGCTTGCGGGTGGCCAGCTCGATCACGTCCAGGCGTCCGGACGGCTCGGTGAAGCTGCGGCTGGTGTTCACCACCACGAGCACGTACCTGCCGACCACGGCGACCGAGGTCGGCTCGTCCTCGGCGTCACCGAGCTGCGACAGCGAGAGGGTGCCGAGGCCACGGGGCTTCTCGGCCCGGGAGATGTCGAGGAAGCCGATCCGGCGTCCCAGGGCGTCGGTGTAGATGAGGGTGCGCCCGTCCTCGCTGACCGCCGAGATCTCCGCGACGGTGGGAGAGGTGGGGTCCTCGCCGGCAGGGCGGTTCTGGAAGACGGGGTAGGTGGCGACCCGGTCAAAGGCGAGAGGCTTGCCCGGGTGGTGGTTTCCGCTGGCCGAAGCCGCAGTGGCGCCGGTCAGACCGGCGGCTGCGACTCCGGCCGCGGTGAGCAGGGTGAATGCTCTTCTCAAAGTCAAGGCCTTCCTCCGTACGGTGATGCCCGGTCGGAGGCTGGCACCCTTCGGGGAGCATCAGCTTGCGGCTGCGTGAACAGTCGACGAAGTCATGCGCAGCCGCCACGCCGCGCCGCCGATCAGGGTGAGGGTGACGATGCTGATCGCGATGTCACCGACGAGGGCAGCGGCCGGCGTCGCCGGGGCGTAGGTCGGCACGGCGTAGGCGTACGCGGCGGCGACGAGCATGCTGGCCGTGCCGGCGGCGAGCACCTGTCGCTGCCCCCAACCGGAGCGCCGGGACCAGGTCACCAGCAGGGTCGCGGCGGCGGCGGCGAGCACCAGCCCGACGGCGATCCCGGCCCAGCCGGGGGCGAGATTGGAGCCGGCGTACGCCACGAGGACCACCAGCCCCGGCCAGACCGGCCGGGGCGCGCGACGACCCTTCGCCGCGACCGGTGGACGGCTGTCGTCGTGCGGCGCGGGCGCCGCCGGGACGCCGGAGTCGTGTGCCGGGACCGGTGCGCCGGCGGTGGCCGGGACCGTCGCGACGACCGGCGGCGCGGGGAGGGCCGGGCTGCCGCGGCGGCGGCGGATCAGCAGCCCCGCGCCGATCAACGCGACGGCGACCGTCACGGCGAACCCGACCTGCGCCGGGCTGGCCAGGAAGTCCTTGCGGCCCTCGTCGTCGGAGAAGATCAGGAGGCTGCCGGCGAGGTAGAGCAGTGTGACCACGGTGAGCCCCGGCCGGCCCAGCCACGGGCGCGACCGCCGATCTCCGCGCAGGAGTGACTCGACGATGACGATCGGTGCGCAGATGCTCAGCGCGATGTGGTTGCCGATGTAGTCGAACGCCTGCCGGGCGCTGAAGTCGAGCCCCGGTACGAGCGTGGCCTCGGCGGTGGCCTGGGTGTCCGCGAACTCCGTGTCGTCGAGGAAGCCTGGGTTGAACAGCGACTGGTCGACCAGCCCGGCCTGGATCACGCCGAACGCCGCGGCGAACAGCGCAATCGTCGGCCAGCCCGCCCCGACCCGGCGGGCGGTCTCCCGGATCAGCAGCGCCGCCCCGCCGTACATCGGCGCCAGGACGAGGATCACGAACGGGGTGTCGGTGAGGGTGAAGCCGCCCCAGGAGCACTCGGCGGCCCAGGGGGCGAGCAGTAGTAGCGCGACGGCCGGCACCAACCGGCGGCGCAGGGGGAGACGATCGGGGTGTCGCTCGGCGGGCATCGGCACTCCTCGGCGGCGTGTCGGGGTCATCCGTACCGTGCCCGGACCACCTGGACCGCCGCTACGGCCATCGGCAGAAGACGCGGCCGACCAAAGTCGACAGGCGGGCCGGGTGGCGGTCGCGAGTGTCGACGGCGGGTGCCGACCGGCCCGAGGCGATCGGAGGCAACCTTCTGTGGCACCGCGACGTGATAGGGGCGTGACCGACCAAGAAGAAGCGATGTCCACGGCGGACCGGTCGTACGTGGCCTTCGTCGAGGTGGCTTGGCGGCGGCATATCCGGCTGGCCATGCTGCTGACCGGCGATCGGTGGCGGGCCGAGGAGTTGCTCCAGGAGAGCCTGGTCAAGGTGTACGAGCGGTGGCGGCGGCTGTCCCGGCTCGATGACCCGCACGCCTATCTTCGCCGCGCCCTGGTCAACAACCACACGTCCAGCTGGCGGCGACGTCGCCGGGAGAACCTCGTGGCGGACGTCCCGGACCGGCCCGCCACTGGCGGCGACATCGGCCCCGACGCCCTCGTCCTGCGCGGGGCGCTCATGTCGCTCCCGGCGAAGCAGCGCGCGGTCGTGGTGCTGCGCCACTACGAGGACCTGACCGAGCGTGAGGTGGCCCGGGTGCTGGGTTGCTCGCTCGGCACGGTCAAGAGCCAGAACGCCAAGGCGCTGGAGAAGCTCCGCCACCTACTCGATGAACCCTCCTACGCGGTAAGCAGGTGATCAGTCATGATCTCACTCGATGAACAGCTCGCCCACCGGCTGCACGACATCGTCGACGGCGAACAGGACTCCGTACCCCCGGTGGAGGCGCTGCTCGACCGGGGCCGGCGGGCGCGGCGGCGCCGGAGCACCGCGATGGTCGGCGCGACGTGCGCCTTCCTGGCGTTGGGCGCCGCCACGGCGGTGACCGTGGCGACGCTACCGGCGGCGGACCGTCCGGCCGTCACCGCCGAGGGGGCGGCGCGGCCGACCTCGCCCGCGATGAGGCTGGTCTCGGCGGCCACCGCCAGCGAGAACATCAGTTACCGGATGCGGCTCACCCAGTCGGGGGGCGGGTTGAGTTACGAGGGCGCGTTCGACCCGAGGACCGCCACCGGGTACGTGCGCGCCCCGCAGGACGACTCGGTCATGACCGAGCTGCTGATCGACGGCATCCGGTACGAGGGCGGCGAACGGCCGCAGGGCACGCCGCCGGCCGACAAGGGTCCGGGCGAGACGTACGGCCGCTACGGCCAGTACCCGGGCAGGTACGACCGGCTTTCTCTCTACGGCGACGGGAACGACATCCTCGGTGCGGCGTCGCCCGACCCGGCGGTCCTGTTCGCGGCGTTGCAGCGGGCGGACGCGACGGTCACCGAGAACCCGGACGGCACGCTGCACTTCGCGTACGCGACGGAGTCCGCCGCAGGATCGAGCAGTTCGTCCGGCGACGTCACCATCGACGCCGACGGCCGGATCGCGACTGTGGCGCTCAGCAGCACCTGGCAGTCCACGGCGAAGGGCCGCCTCGACACCGGAACCGTCGAGGTGACGCTCGAACTCTTCGACTACGGCGTCGAGGTGCAGGTGGAGCGTCCCACCGACGTCGTCGAAATCAAGGAGTAGTTCCTCCTCCGTGAGCTGCCCACGACCCGACGGTCGCGGGCAGCTCACGCTCATCCGCGGCCGCGCACCGTCGCACCGTTGCGGGGGGCCGGGGTGACCCGCAGCTGGCCTGCCGGTGGCTATGGTGGGCGCACCGGCAGGGAGGAGCGCCACGATGACCGCCAGCACCCCCACGACCGCCCCGGCGGAGGCTGCCCGCAGCGCCGACCGGCCGCTGCTCACCTACCTCGACGACTCGACCGGCGTGCGGATCGACCTGACGGCGCCGCAGCTCGGCGAGTGGGCGGCGCGCAGTGCGGGCCTGCTGCGCGAAGGCTGCGGTCTCGCCCCCGGCAGCCGGGTCGCGGTGCTGCTGACCCCGCACTGGCGTACCGCAGCGGTGCTGCTGGGCGCGTGGTCGGTCGGGCTGGCCGTGTCGTACCGGCCACGGGCCCTCGCCGGCCTGCCGGTGCTCGAACCGGGTGGCGACCGGCCGTACGACGCGGTGCTCGTGACGCCGGAGCGCCTCGACGACTGGCTGGAGGACGTGCCGGACGGGACGCACCGCTATCTCGTCGGCACCGGGGTGGAGCCGCTGGCGGAGGTGCCGGTGGGCTGGCTCGACTGGTCCACCGAGGTGCTGCGGCACTCCGACGCCGCGCCGAACTACACCGAGATCCGCCCGTCCGACCCGGCCACCCCGGACGGCACCACCTACGGCGAGTGGGGCGGGCTGGCGCGGGAGATGGCCGAGCTGTGGGGGCTGCGCGCCGGCGACCGGCTGCTGGTCGACGCGGCTGAGCACGAGCAGCCGCTGAAGTGGCTGCTCGCCCCGCTCTCCGTCGGCGCGTCCGTGGTGGTCTGCGCGAACCTGGACCGGTCCCGGCTCGACGACCGGATCGCCGCCGAGCAGGTCACCCGGGTGCTCTGATCCGCCGACCGCTCCCGGCCACCCGGCGGGTTGATCGACTCGACTTGCAGGTGGTCGGGGTGTCCGGCTGGTCTGGACACCCCGACTTCAAGGAAGTGGAGTCGGGTCACAGTGGAACCGACTTCCTAGCCCCCGGGCGCTGTGGAAGGCTCCGTTCATGGGAAGCGCAATGGTACTTGCCGGTGGCGGGGTGGCCGGCATCGCCTGGGAACTCGGGGTCCTGCGTGGCCTCGCCGACGCCGATCCGGCGCTCGCCGACCGGGTCATCGCCGCCGACCTGGTGGTGGGCACCTCGGCCGGCTCGGCGGTCGCCGCGCAGATCACCAACGGCACCCCGCTCGACGACCTGTACGCGGCCCAGCTGCGCCCGGAGACCGCCGAGATCGAGGTCGACGTCGACACGGAGAAGCTCTTCGCCGACTACGGCGCGGTGCTGACCGGCGTCTCCGACCCGGCGGAGGCCCGCCGTCGGCTGGGCGCTCTCGCGCTCGCCGCGCAGACCGTGGAGCCGGCCCTCCGGCTCGCCGCGATCGACGCCCGGCTCCCGGTCAAGGCGTGGCCGGGTCGGGACGTACGGCTGCCCGCTGTCGACGCCGATAGCGGCGAGGTGACCGTCTTCACCGGCGACTCCGGGGTGTCCCTGCGCGACGCCGTGGCCGCCAGCTGCGCGGTACCCGGCATCTGGCCGCCCGTGGCTATCGGCGAGCGCCGCTACATCGACGGCGGGGTGCGCTCCATGACCAACGCCGACCTCGCGGCCGGCGCCGACCGGGTGCTGATCATCCAGCCCACCCTGGAGGGCACCCCGCAGCCGTGGGGCAACCTCGACGACGAGATCGCGGCGCTCGCCCCGGCGAAGCTGCACGTGATCAGCGCCGACCAGGCCTCCGTCGACGCGTTCGGCACCAACGCGCTCTCTCCGGCGACCCGGGGGCCGGCGGCTCAGGCGGGCCGGGCCGTCGGCAAGGCCCACGCCGTGGCCGTCGCCGCCCTCTGGGGCTGACCGGCCGACCCGCTGGCCCGCTGACCGGCCGACCCGCCGATCCGCCGACCGGCCGACCCGCTGGCCCGCCGACCCGCTGACCGGCCGACCCGCCGACCGGCGACCCGCCAACCGGCCGACTCGCTGGCCCGCCGACCGCCCCCGCCCGCTCCCGGCCGGCCGGCGGGTTGATCGACTCGACTTACCGGTAAGTCGGGGTGTCCGGCCGGTCCGGACACCCGACCTCAAGGAAGTCGAGTCGATCAAGTGGCCTCAAGCGGCCTCAAGCGTCAAGCGGCCTCCGTCGGCGCCCGGCGGCGTCCAGCGGCCGACCGGCGCCGGCGACCGCCCACCGCTCTCACTCGGCTCCGAGGACCCGAGCGACGCCGGCGGGCGGTCGCGGTTCGTCAACGCCCGTCGGTCTCCTCGGCGAGGTGCTCGCCGTAGGCGTACCAGCTCGTGCCGAGCTTCGGCCCCCACTCGACGGTCAGCGGCGGCTCGGGCTCGTCGTCCGGGTCGCGCAGCGGGAGGCCCGCGTTGAGCAGCGGCTGCCACTCCACGGTCAGGAAGGGCTCGGTCATGACCACGCCTCCTCCGCGACGAGCGGGTCGTTCGACAGCTCAGGTGGCACCGTCTCATCGCCCGGGGCCATGCCCCGCGCCTGCGGCGGCGCGAAGACGGGGTCGGCCGGTGCCGCCCGATGATGCTGCGGGTGCCGGTGCTGGTAGTCCAGGGCGGCCTGGACCAGCGCCGGCTCGGAGAAGCGGGGGCCCCAGAAGGCGGCGTTGATCGGCAGTCCCTCCGTGCTGTCGTACCCGATCGGGAAGGTCACCATGGGCCAGGTGAGCGCGTTGGGGAGCTGGTAGAAGCTGCGGTAGTTGCGCAGCTGTGTGCCGCCGAACCGGGGTCCGATCTGCGCGCCCATCGGCAGCACGAGCATGAAGTCGACGCCGGCCTCGTCGAGCGCCTGCTGGTAGTTGGCCTGCAGCGTGCGGCGGCGGCGTTCGCCCTCGTCGCGTACGGCTGTGGGGATCGCGCCGGCGGCGGCCGCGGCCCGGGCGAGGTCGCCGAACTGCCGCTCCAACGCGGGGGCGTTCTCGGGGTGCGACTCGGCGAACGCCTGGATCGCCTGCCAGTAGCGGATCTCGTAGCGGTTCGGGTTGAGCACCGCCGTGGCGGGCGACACGGCGTCGCCGTCCGGCAGCGGGAGACGTTCGGTGGTGCGGAAGTACGGGTCGTTCGCCGACACCGTGACGTCGAGGCCCGGGAACTCCTTGACCGTGGCGCCCAGCGCGACCAGTTCGGCCTTGAAACGCTCGAAGGCGGCCCGGTAGTCGCCGTCGTACGTCTCCGCGGGTGGGACGCCCGTGCCGCCCCGGGTCATCCAGTCGGTCTGCGGAATGCCGATGGTCGTACCCGCCAGGGGGCGGCTGCCATGCCGCGCGGCCAGGGGGAGCGCGGGGAAGGGGTGCGGGGCGGCGAGGGTGAGCGGGTCGGGCGCGGGGTCCGGGCCGAGGACGGCGGCGAGCACGAGCGAGGCGTCCCGGATCGACCGGGCGATCGGCCCGAGCACGTCATAGCCGGGCGAGAGCGGCATCGTCCCGGCGGTGGAGACGAGACCGAGCGAGGGCTTGATGGCGCTCGCGCCGTTCGCCGCCGCCGGCATGATGATGGAGCCTCCGGTCTCCTCACCGATCGTGGCCGCGGCCAGTCGAGCCACGGTGGCCACTCCGGACCCCTGGCTCGACCCGCCGGGGATGAAGCGCGGGTTCCAGGCGTTGCCGGCGAATGTGCCGGCGATGCTGCCGGAGAAGGCCGAGGCGATGGTGTGGCCGATGATCACCGCTCCCTGTGCGCGCAGCCGCGCCACGATGGTCGCGTCGCGGCGGGACAGGTTCCCGTCGTACGCGTGGGTGCCGTTCTTCGCCTCCAGCCCCTTGACCGCGATCGAGTCCTTGATCCCGAAGGGGATGCCGCAGAGCAGCGGTGGCCGCCGATCGTGGCGGAGCACCCGGTCCGCCGCCGCGGCCTGGGCGAGGGCGCTGTCCCGGTCGATCCGGACGAACGCGTTGTACCCGCCGTTGTCGCCGTAGACCTCGAAGGGGCCGTTGAGCCGATCGATGCGGTCGAGGTACGCCCGCGTCACCTCGACCGAGCTCAGCTTCCGGGCGCGTAGCAGCACGATCAGCTCACTGAGCTCGTAGTCCACGAACCGCGACCGGCGCGGGATCTGGCCGACCGACGGCAGCTGTCTGAGCAGGTCCGGAGTGGAGTCGGGGGCGGCCGTGACCGGTTGCGCGGTGACCAGGCCGGCCACCGTCGCACCGGCTGCCGCGGCGCCACCGCCGAGCAGGTACCGGCGCCGGACACCCGGCTGGGTGTTCTCCGTTGTGGTGGGTGTCGTGGTGGCGTGAGTGCTGTTGCCCATGAAGGCTCCCGTCTGCCAGGAGGGCGGGCGCGTGGGATCGCCCGAAACGCCGGGATGGCGCCGCCGGGAGGATCGTCACGCACGAGCTGTCGCATTGATGTTGCCAACTGCTTTCCGTCGGGTAAACCGGACCTTCACCGGGTTGTCTGCGGTGCCGACCTTCGCTACGGGCGGGCTCCCGCGCGTCCGGGCGCCTCTTCGAAAGCGCTCCTCGCCCCCCTGCCGTTACATCGGGATCAGCCCTCTGAGCAGGGCTTTTGTCGACGCTCCTGACGTGGTCTCATACCGGGCAGACGACGCCACCGACCTGGTCGTGGCAACCCCGCGTCGATTCCGCACCGCTCCCATCCCCTGAAAGGTGCACCGATGCACAGGAGACCGATCTTCCGACTGGCAGTTCTCACCGCCACCGCCGCGACGTTGCTGGCGTCCGGTGGCACCTACGGCGCGGTCGCGGCGGCACCCGCGACCGTCGCCCCGGGTGCCGAGGCGTGTGAGCCGGGCGCCGACGAGCAGAGCGTGGCGCGGGTCGCCGAGGGCGCCACCGTCAAGGAGCCGGAGCTGTACGCCAAGAACGAAGCGAACGCGTACGGCGTCATCAAGGATTCGCCGCGCCTGCCCAACGGCAGCGTCACCATTCCCACGATCTTCCACATGATCTCCGACCATCCGCTGAGCGCGGCGGAGACGGCCCGGTGGAACACCCTGATCGCGGCGCAGATGACGGTGCTCAACGACTCGTTCGCGGGCCGTACGGCGGCGGACGCCTCCGACACGCCGTTCCGGTTCTCCCTCGTCGACACCACCTGGACGGTGAACAGCGCCTGGTACACGGTGGTGCCGGGCAAGAACGAGCGGAACATGAAGCAGGCGCTGTACACCGGCGACTCCCGCACCCTGAACGTGTACGCGGCGAACATCGGCGGCGGGCTGCTCGGCTGGGCGTACTTCCCGAAGGGCTACAACAACGGCCGCGACTACATCGACGGCGTGGTGATGCTCGACGAGTCGATGCCGGGCGGCACGGCCGGCAAGTACTCGCTGGGTGACACGCTGACGCACGAGGTCGGGCACTGGCTGATGCTGGAGCACACCTTCGCGCACGGCTGCTCGGCCTCCGGTGACTTCGTGGCGGACACTCCGCGGGAGGCGGCACCGCAGTTCGACTGCCCGGTGGGCGCGGACACCTGCACCGCACCCGGCCTGGACCCGATCCACAACTTCATGGACTACACGCAGGACTCCTGCATGAACATGTTCACCCCGGGCCAGGCGGACCGGATGAGCGACGCCTGGGTGGCGTTCCGGGCCGGCGGCAGAGGCTGACGGCGGGGACCGGGCGGGCCGCGCCGACGCGGTCCGCACGGTCGCCCGAAGCCACCCGAATTGGCGTACACCGTTGTCGTCCCGCTTCGATACCCTCGTGCAACTCGATGGCGATGTACGCCGTCGTTCACGGGGGAGGGGTATCGTCGTGCGCGCACGAAGACTGCTTGCCGCGTCACTGGGCACAGTGCTCGGTGCCGGCCTGATCAGCGTCAACACCAGCCCGGCGCAGGCCTACGAACAGCGCGACACCGGCAAGTCCGGTTGGGCCTACACGGATTCGCACCTGCCGAAGAAGTCGTTCGTCAACCCGTCCGGGGACGCGCCGATCGGCGCGTGGACGGACGCGGCAGGCGCTCGGCACAAGTCCCGGTCCTACTTCACCTTCGACGTCGCACGCTTCCGCGGGACCGTCATCCACAAGGCCGACCTGGTCATCGAGGAGCGGTCGGCGGCGGACTGCGCGACCGCCCAGCCGGTCGAGCTGTGGCGCACCGACCCGATCACGGCGACCACGAGCTGGAACTCGTCGCCGCGCCGCCGCGAACTGCTCGGCACGGTCCAGGCCGGCGGCGAGGCGGCCTGCCCCGGCTATCTGGTCTGGGACATCATGCCCGCGCTGCAGAAGCTCGCGGATCAGGGCAAGCAGACGCTGACCGTCGAGATCCGGCTGCCGCACGGCTTCGAGGCCAAGCTCTCCCACGGCCGTAAGCTCCGCCCGTTCCCGGTGATCCACAGCGAGTCGAACCACGCGCCGACGGTGGGGCAGATCGGGCTGGAGTTCCCGTCGTGGGCCTGCGGGACGTCGGCGAAGCCGCAGCCCGTGGGACCGCGCTACTACAGCCTGATGGTCAGGGGCGCGGACGCGGACCCCTACGACTACGACTACAGCGGGCAGTTCGCCGCGTGGCCGGTCGGCGACGAGAACCAGCGTGCCGAGCAGTTCGGGTCGAGTTACGGCGGCGCGCTGTCGAAGATCGACTGGGACATGTCGCAGTACCCCGACGGCACCGTGGTGGCCTGGACCGCCCGGGCCTACGACGGGCACGACTTCTCGGCCTGGGCGAAGCCGTGCTACGTCAAGGTGGACGCGCAGCGGCCGGCCACTCCGGTGGTCGTCTCGGCGAAGTACCCGGACGACGGCCAGCCGCACGGCGGGTCGGGAGTGCCGGGCACGTTCACGTTCAAGGCCAACGGGTCGCCGGACGTGGTCGGCTACTACTGGGGGCGCTTCGGCGAGACGTACAACTACATCCCCGCGCCCGCACCCGGTGCCGACGTGACGCTCGAATACACCCCCACCTCGTTCTTCGAGTCGCTGAGTGTACGCAGCGTGGACAGCGCGTCGAACTCCTCGGAGACTGTCCGTTACGAGTTCCGGGTGAAGTCGACCGCGCCGCAGGTGCGGGTGACGATGGGCGGCGTCGGTCTGCCCAGCAAGCTGGCCGTCTCCACGAACGTCGAGGGGGTCACCGAGTTCGGGTACCGCATCGGCGACGGCGGTGAGACCCGGGTGCCGGCCGGCGCCGACGGCACGGCCGAGATCCCCGTCGTCTTCGACCGGACGGGCAACGTCAAGATCGAGGTACGCAGCTACGCCGGGAGCGAGCTCGTCGGCGGGTACACCGAGACCGTGTCGGTCCGGGACACCCCGACCGTGGCGTCGGACGACTTCGCCTTCCCCGAGCACGACGGGGTGGTGGACCGCCCCGGCACCTTCACGTTCCGGCCCGGCCGGACCGGCGTGGTGGCGTACGAGTACACGCTCGGTGGCGGCGATCTGCAGCGCCTCGACGCGGCGGCGGACGGCACCGCGGTGCTGCGATGGACTCCGACCGAGCCCAACTGGTACGTGCTGAACGTGCGCAGCATCAGCGCCGACGGCACCGTCTCCGAGGCCGCACAGTACGAATTCAACGTCATCGACATCAAGCCGGGCGTCTACTCCAGCACCTACTACGAATACGGCGCCTGGGGAGGCGTGGGCATCCCCGGCGAGTTCGACTTCGGCACCGCGATGCCGGATGTGGACGTCTTCCTCTACCGGCTCAACGACGGGCCCGAGCAGATCGCCAACGCGGAGTACGGCTCGGCTCGGGTGACGCTCGCGCCGGACCGCTCCGGCAGCAACACACTGACCGTGCGTACGCGTTTCCTGGACGGGTCCTTCTCGCCGTCGCGCACCTACACCTTCGAGGTCAGCGACGCGCCGGTGGTGGCGTCCAGCGACTACCCCGAGAACGGCGACGCCGGCCAGCCCGGCCAGCCGGGCCGGTTCACCTTCAACCCGGGCCGCTCCGGCGTGACCGAGTACCGCTACGTGCTGGAGTACACCGGCGAGGAGCAGGTGGTGGCCGCCGGCGCGGACGGCCGGGCCACAGTCGAGATCACGCCGACGCACTCCGGTTACACGCTGCTGACGGTCACCAGCCGGACGGCCGACGGCACGGTCAGCCCGGAGCGCCGGTACTACTTCCGGGTCCGCGATCCCCGGGTGAACGTGAGCAGCGCGTACGACGAGTACAGCCCGCGCGGCGGGATCGGTTCGGTCGGCAGGTTCGGGGTCTACACCGAGATCAGCGAGGTGACCACCTTCGAGTACCAGCTCAACGGCGGGGCCTGGCAGAGCGTTCCGAAGGAGCCCGACGCGCTCGTCACGGACATCTCGGTGACCATGGACCGCAACGGCGCGAACGTCTTCTCGGTGCGGGGCCGGACCGCGTCGGGCGACTACACGCCGCAGACCGACTACCCGTTCCTGGTCGGCACGGCACCGAAGGTCGCGTCGAGCACCTATCCGGCCGACGAGTGGGCCGGCGGAGTGGGCGTACCGGGTGAGTTCACCTTCACCCAGGGCAGCCCGGGTGTGGTGGAGTTCGAGTACACGGTCGACGACGGGCAGCCGCTGACGGTGGCGGCGAACGCCGCCGGAGTCGCCACCGTGACCTACACGCCGACCTCGTTCAGCTCGCACACCATGCGGGTGCGCGGGCGCACCGCCGACGGGGCGTGGACCGACATGACGAGCTACTACTTCCTGGTCAACTTCTCCTGACCCGATGGTGACGGTGGGCCGCCCGTGCGGGCGGCCCACCGTGCTCGCTCAGTCGACTGCCGGCAGCGAGGGGCCGAGGACGTCGTCGGCGTCCACGATGGTGTACGCGTACCCCTGCTCGGCGAGGAAGCGCTGCCGGTGGGCGGCGTACTCGGTGTCGATGGTGTCCCGGGAGACCACCGTGTAGAAGTGCGCCTGCCGGCCGTCGGCCTTGGGGCGGAGCACCCGGCCGAGGCGCTGCGCCTCCTCCTGCCGCGATCCGAACGTGCCGCTCACCTGGATGGCCACGGCCGCCTCGGGCAGGTCGATGGAGAAGTTGCCCACCTTCGAGATCACCAAGGTGCGCAGCGAACCGGAGCGGAACTCGTCGAAGAGGCGTTCCCGCTCCTTGTTGGTGGTCGAACCCTGGATGATCGGCGCGTCCAGGTATTCGCCGAGCTGGTGCAGCTGGTCGATGTAGCCGCCGATCACCAGCACCTGGTCGTCGGGGTGCCGGTCCACCAGCGCCTTGACCACGGGGAGCTTGGTGCGGGCGGTCGCCGCCATCCGGTAGCGCTCCTCGGCCTCCGCCGTGGCGTACGACATCCGCTCCGCGTCGGTAAGCGTCACGCGTACCTCGGTGCACTCGGCCGGGGCGATCCAGCCCTGCGACTCGATGTCCTTCCACGGCGCGTCGTACCGCTTCGGGCCGATGAGGCTGAACACGTCGCCCTCGCGGCCGTCCTCGCGGACCAGGGTCGCGGTGAGGCCCAGCCGGCGGCGGGCCTGGAGGTCCGCGGTGAACCGGAAGATCGGCGCGGGCAGCAGGTGCACCTCGTCGTAGATGACCAGGCCCCAGTCACGGGCGCCGAAGAGGTCCAGGTGGGTGAAGGCGCCGCCGCGCCGTGAGGTGAGCACCTGGTACGTGGCGATGGTGACCGGGCGGATCTCCTTGCGCTCGCCCGAGTACTCGCCGATCTCCTCCTCGGTCAGCGAGGTGCGGGCGATCAGCTCACGCTTCCACTGCCGCCCGGCGACCGTGTTGGTGACCAGGATCAGCGTGGTGGCCTTCGCCTCGGCCATCGCGGCCGCGCCGACCAGCGTCTTGCCGGCGCCGCAGGGGAGCACCACGACACCCGAGCCGCCCGCCCAGAACGTCTCGACCGCCTCCCGCTGGTACGACCGCAGCGTCCACGGCTTCCGGCCTTCCTTGCCGGCCTCGGCCAGCTCGATCGGGTGCGCCTCGCCGTCGACGTACCCGGCGAGGTCCTCGGCGGGCCAGCCGAGCTTCAGCAGCGCCTGCTTGAGCCGGCCCCGCTCGGAGGGGTGCACCGCGATCGTGTCGTCGTCGATCCTGGCGCCGAGCATGCCGGCGAGCTTCTTGCTCTTGGCGACCTCGACCAGCACCACCCGGTCCAGCGCCCGCAGCACGAGGCCGTGCACCGGGTCGTTGGCGAGCTGGAGCCGGCCGTACCGGTCCATCGTCTCGGCCACGTCGACGAGCAGCGCGTGCGGCACCGGGTAGCGGGAGAACTTGATCAGCGAGTCGACCACGCTCTCGGCGTCGTGCCCGGCGGCCCGGGCGTTCCAGAGGCCGAGCGGGGTCAAGCGGTAGGTGTGCACGTGCTCGGGGGAGCGCTCCAGCTCGGCGAAGGGGGCGATGGCCATCCGGCACGCCTGCGCGTCGGGGTGGTCGATCTCCAGCAGCAGGGTCTTGTCCGACTGCACGATCAGGGGTCCACCGCTCACGCCAGCGTCCTTCCGTCCGATGGGCTGCCCGACGAGGTGGAGTACCCACCGCAGGCCGACCATCCAGTGTTGCACGCGGCCGGAGCCGGACAGGAAGTTGCGCACGGGGTGCAACCGACCCGGCACTCGTGAACGTCTAAGAATGGGACGGCTGCCCAGGGAGGCCCCATGAAGCGTGTTCGGACAACTTCCCGGCTGGTCGCCCTCGTGGTGGTCACGCTGGTCGGCGCCGGTGCGTGCGCGCTCGATCCGCAGGCCGGCGGGAGTGGGGGCGGGGGCGCCGCTCCGGTCGGCGCGGCGGAGCAGGTATCGGGGGCGAGCGCGGCGCCCGGCCCGGACCAGCCCCCTGCCACGACGCCGGCGAAGCCGAAGGCGACGCCGACCCGGATGGCCCCGCCGACGAAGCCGGCTCCGAAGCCGAAGCCTTCCACCGCCGCGCCGTCCGGCTGCCCTCAGGGCGAGCACCAGCGGGCCGTGGAGGCGTACCTGGCCCAGCTGGGCGGCTTCGGCCGGGTGACCGTCGACGGCCGGCAGTCCGCCGCCGACTGCGCCGCCATCAAGAAGTTCCAGAAGAGGTACGACATCCGCCCGGTCCAGGGCCGCGCCGGGCCCACAACGTACGACGTGGCGAAGCGGCTCGCCACCACCGACACCAGCCGCTGCGAGGCCGGGTCGGGGCTGACCTTCTGCATCGACCTGACCCGGCAGACCACCTGGGTGATGCGCGGCGGCGAGGTGGTCGTGGCGCCCACGGTGACCCGTACCGGGATGTCCGGCTATCGGACGCCGGCCGGCACCTACAAGATCAACTTCCGTAACGTCAAGGAGTGGTCCGACCCGTACGAGGTCTGGCTGCCCTACTGGCAGCACTTCACCCAGGGGATGGGCTTCCACGAGACCACCACCTACCTGCACGACAAGTCGATCGGCTCGCACGGCTGCGTCAACCTGCTGCACGCCGACGCGGTCCGGTACTGGGAACTCGGGAAGGTCGGCAGCCGGGTGGTGCTCGTCGGCCGCCGCCCCGGCACCTGAGCCGCTGATCAGCGGGCGGGAGTCGGGGTGTTTCACCCTGTCACTCCCGCCACAACGGTGCCACTCTGGACGTCCGGCGTCGTACCGGACGGGGAGGCGCAGATGGCGCTCGATCATGAGGTGGCCCGGCAACGGGACGAGGAAGAGGTGTCCACCGCGACAGTGGTCGCCTACGTGCTCGCCGCGGTGGTCCTCTTCGGCTGGTTCCTCTACGGCTGGCTGGTGCTCCGGCAGGGCTTCGTCAACTCGATCGGCGAGGCCGCCGGCACCGGGTTCGCACTGCTGCTGATCGTCTCGATCGTCGGCACCGTACGCCGCAGCCGCCGCTGACCCGGCCGGCCGGATCGCCGGCGGCCGGGCCCGCTCCGCTCTTCGGCGGTCAGTCGGCGCGCACCGCCGCGGTGATCCGGTGCAGCGCGAAGGTGTGCAGCATCTCGGTCCGCTCGTCCTCCGCCCGCAGGTAACCGGCGCCGATGGAGACCGGCTTGACCAGCCGGGACGCGGTCGCCCCGTGCGCGTCCACGTAACCGACCCAGACCAGCGCCTTGTCCCGTACCGCCTGCTGGAGCACGGCGAGCGCGTCGCTGTGGCCCTGGACGGGCGCCGGACCGGTGGCACCCCGCCCGCCGCCGCGTACCGCCGCCGGGGCCCGCCGCGCCGCGCGTGCCGCCGCGTCGCCGCGCCGGATCTGCTCCACCACCCCGAGCAGTCGCGGCATCGGCAC
The DNA here is from genome assembly GCF_003626635.1 of Micromonospora musae. Classification (GTDB taxonomy): domain Bacteria; phylum Actinomycetota; class Actinomycetes; order Mycobacteriales; family Micromonosporaceae; genus Micromonospora; species Micromonospora musae. The sequence goes on from NZ_RAZT01000007.1 coordinate 232,851, forward strand.
CCGCGGCGCGGCCAGCGGGTCCAGCGTCCGGGTGCCCACCGACACCCGGGCGGCCGCCCGCCGGGTCTTCGGGCGGGACAGCACCGCCGCGCCGGTGGCGTCCTCGGGCACCGGGGCGTACCCGGCGTCGCGCAGCGCGCCCAGCAGCCGCCCGACCTGGTACGGGCTGACCAGCACGGTCGGCGCCAGTCGGCGCAGCGCCAGCGACTCCAACCGCCGGTCGGCGCAGACCTCGCTGAGCAGCGCCTCGTCGTCACTGCGCAGGTACGCGCCGGCGGACCCGGCCCGCAGCCCACCGTGCCGGCGCGCCACGTCGTCCACCAGGTACGTGAGCGACTGCGGCACCGGCGTACGGGACCGCCGCCGGAAGAGCGCATGCAGGTCGTCGGCGCTGTACCCCGCGTCCAACGCCCGACGCACGCTCGCCGTGGTCACCCGGTGCACGCTGGCACCGCCCGCGGACTCCAGCTCGGCCACCGCGTCCAGCTCGGCCGCGAGCGCCGGCTCGGGCGGGCCCGGCACCACGAGGGTCAGGTCGGCCTGCATGAGGAAGTGGTCCACCGGGGCGGGCAGCAGGGCGTCCAGCGCCCGCGCCGCCGTCGACGGTTCGTCGCTGTCGGCCTCCAGGTGCAGCCCGAGCGGGTCGGCCGCGCCGTCGTCGGTGCGGGTGACGTCGGCCAGCAGCAGCCGCCCGTACGAGGTGAGCGCCCCCAGCCCGGTCACACCGAGCTGGGCGGCCTCGGCCAGCACCTCCCGGTGCGCGGCCTCCCGCCCCCGGCTGCGCCGCGGCGAGCGCCAGTCCAGCAGCGCCAGCACCTCGTCGACGGTGGGTGCGGTGGCCGGCTCCAGATCGGCCAGCACCCCGAGCACCGCTCGTCGGGAGAGCGGGGCGCTGGCCCGCTCCGCCTCGGCCGAGAGCGCCGTGATCGGCCGGTCCCGGTCGTCGCGCTGGCCGACCAGCCCCACCTGCCGGGTCATCGTCAGCCAGGCGCGGGCCAGCTGCTCCCAGCGCTGGGCCAGCGAGGCCGCCCGCCATACCTCGTAACCGGCGGCCGGCAACACCTGCTGGTCGGCACCGTACCGGTTGGTGGTGACGCCGGGAAGCTCCAGCTCGCCGAGGAGCCCGGCCGCGTACGCCACCTCGATCAGCAGCGCCGTCGTCGGCTCGTCCAACCCGCCGGTGCGGGCCAGCCGACGCAGGTCACGCACGCCGATGCCGCCGGAGCGGAGCACCGCGGCCGGTTCGGCGGCGAGCTGCTCCAGCAGACCTTCCGTGTGGCGTACCACCTCCATGGTCTGCCCGGCCCCGGCGGAGTCGACGGCCTTCGGCTCGCGGGGCGCGGCGGAGACCGGCGGAGGGCTGGTCCGCAGCGGCCCGAGCGGCCCGCTGTCCCGGCGCAGCAGCAGCCCCACCTCGCGGGGCAGCTCCACCGTTCCGGCCGAGACCGGTACGAGCAGCCGGTGCTCCACCAGCCAGCGCACGGGTGACCCGGTCGGCACACCGCCGTTGACCGGGTCGGGCGGCAGCTGGTCCTCCTCGCCGATCGGCGGCGCCTGCAACGCGCCCGGCGGCACACTGCCCACCGGCGGTCCGGCCGCCAGCCGGTCCAGGATCGCCCGGGCCGAGGGCGGTGCGGCCAGCAGCGTCCGACGCAGCTTCGCCGGGTCGGCGCAGAGCGCGGCCGCGCGCCCGTCCAGCTCCGCCGCCGGCCGACCCAGCCCTGCCGGGTACGGCGACACCTCGTCGACGCTCTCCACCACGCTCAGCGCGTGCTCCGGGCCGTACAGCAGGAAGAGCGCGCGCAGCCGGTCGACCGCGCCCCGGACGGTGGTCGGCGCGGGCGGCCGGGGCCCGCTCGTCGCCATGGCGAGCACCGCCTCGGTGGCGGTGGTGCCGTCGGCCGGGTCCCGGGTGAGCCGGGCGGCGTCGAGGATCTGCAGGGTGAACTGGTCCAGCCCGTCCAGGGCGCGGGCCACCGACACCCGGGACTGCGCGCGGGTGGCGAGCGCGGAGATGTCGGCGGGTACGGGCACGACGAGGTCCGGCCGCAGCTGGAGGAGGGCGGCCAGCGACTCGTCGGGGAGCGACCGCAGGTGGTCGGCGAGTGAGGTGGTCATCGTCGTTCCACGCTAGCCCGGCGCGGGCCCGTCCCGCCCCTCGGACGTCAGGCTGGCCTGCCGGGCACCGGCCTCCGGGGCGCGGAGGGCCCGGCCGGTACGTTCTCCGCATGCCTGCACTGACTGTCGGGTTCGATCTCGACATGACCCTCGTCGACTCGCGTCCCGGCATCGCCGCCGCGTACCGGGCGCTCACGGCGCGCACCGGCGTGCCGGTCGACGCGGACGCGGCGGTGTCCCGGCTCGGGCCGCCGCTGCGTACCGAGATCGCGCGGTGGTTCCCGCCGGAGCAGGTCGAGTCGGCGGTGTCGATCTTCCGTGAGCTCTACCCGGCGTACGCGATCACCCCGACCGTTCCGCTGCCCGGCGCCCGGGAGGCGATCGACGCGGTCCGGGCGCGGGGCGGACGGGTGCTCGTGGTCACCTCCAAGCTCGGCCGGCTTGCCCGGCTGCACCTTGATCACCTCGGACTGGAGGTGGACGAGGTGGCCGGTGATCTCTTCGCCGAGGGGAAGGCGACCGCCCTGCGCGAGTACGGCGCGACCCACTACGTCGGTGACCACGTGGCCGACATGGTCGCCGCCGAGACGGCCGGGATCCCGGGGATCGCCGTGGTGACCGGCCCGTGCTCGGCCGAGGAGCTGCGGACGGCCGGAGCGGAAGAGGTGCTCGACGATCTCAGCGGATTCCCAGCGGCGCTGGACCGCATGATCCAGCTAGCCTTGGAGCAGTAGACGTCTCAACGAAGCAGGGGATCTCAGGTGCCTACGGGTCGAGTGAAGTGGTACGACGCGGCCAAGGGATACGGTTTCGTCACCAGTGACGAGGGTGGCGACGTGTTCCTGCCGAAGGGCGCGCTACCGGCGGGTGTCACCGACCTCAAGGGTGGTCAGCGGGTCGACTTCAGCGTGGTCGACAGCCGGCGCGGCGCGCAGGCCATGGGGGTCAAGCTGCTGGACGCCCCGCCGTCGATTTCCGAGCTGCGCCGCCGGCCGGCGGAGGAGCTGCACGGGCTCGTCGAGGACATGATCAAGGTGCTGGAGGCGAAGGTCCAGCCGGATCTGCGCCGGGGCCGGTTCCCGGACCGGAAGACCGCGCAGAAGATCGCTCAGCTGGTCCACGCGGTGGCGAACGAGCTGGAGGTCTGAGGGACCAGCCCGGCGGCGGCGGCCCGGCCGAGCAGCGCGTCCACCGCGGCGAATCCCGCCTCGCCCAGGTCGGCGGAGAACTCGTTGACGTAGAGACCGATGTGCCGGTCCACCACGTCGAGCTCCATCTCCTGGGCGTGCGAGAGCACGTAGTCGCGGCTGGCGGCCGGGTCGGCCCAGGCCATCCGCACGGACTCCCGGATCCAGCCGGCGGCGGCCTCCGGGTCGACCGCGCCGCGCCGGGCCAGGATCGCGCCGAGTGGAATGGGGAGGCCGGTGTCGGCCTCCCACCACTCGCCGAGGTCGACCAGCGAGGTCAGGCCGTGCCGGTGGTAGGTGAACCGCGCCTCGTGGATGACCAGGCCGGCGTCGTACCGGCCGGCGGCCACGCCGGGCATGATCTCGTGGAACGGAACCACCTCGATGCGCGCCGGTGGGCGATCGGCCGCCCAGAGCCGGAACAGCAGGTACGCGGTGGTGCGGTCGCCGGGCACCGCCACGGTCGCGCCCGACAGGTCGTTGCGGTCGCCGCGGGTGAGCACCAGGGGGCCGCAGCCGCGGCCGAGCGCACCGCCGCAGGGCAGCAGATGGTACTTGTCCAGCAGCCACGGCAGCGCCGCGTAGCTCACCTTCACCAGGTCGAACTCGCCGCGCTCGGCAGCGGTGTTGGTGACGTCCACGTCGGCGAAGGTCACCTCGACCGGCGGAGCGCCGGCGACCTGGCCGTGCACCAGGGCGTGGAAGATGAAGGTGTCGTTGGGGCAGGGCGAGAATGCCAACGAGAGCGCCACGACCCCACCGTAGCCCCGTGCCGTGACGACCGTCTGAACCGGCCCCTGTGGTGTGACGCGCCGCTACCTCGGTCCCGGGTGCGCGACCTGGACCACGGTTCTCCCCCCGAGCGGATCGGCTCTCCCCCGAGCGGATCGGGGCGGAGTCGGCAAGCGTATGTGGTGCGTGCAGCCTTTGGAACTGATGTCGTAGGCGATTCGAGCGCAGCGCGGCAGGTGCGTAGGTGGCCGGTGGGTGGTCGATGCCGCCGCGCATCCGGTGACCCGCACCGTGATGACCCCGCATCCGGTGGCCCGCATCGTGCTGACCCCGCATCCGGTGGCCCGCATCGTGCTGACCCCGCATCCGGTGGCCCGCATCGTGCTGACCCGCGCATCGTGCCGGCTCGCGTATCGGTGCTGGCTCGCGCGTCGTGCTGACCCCGGCATCGTGCTGGCTCGCGCATCGTGATGACGTGGGTGGCTCAGCTCTAAAGCGTCGGCGGACCATGGGTTGGCCCCCGGTGCGTCCGTCGTCTGTCCACCGCTCCATGAGTTTCCACCGGGTTATCCACAAGGTTGTCCACAGGTCCGCGACGGGTGTTGATAACCGCGCCGCCGGTGTCGAGCATCGATCCGTGGGCGAATCGGTGGACGCGGTCGAGCGCAGGGCCGCCGAGCAGGGCACGGCGGTCGAGCTGGGCAGGACGCTGCGGGCCCTGCGCCGTAGGGCGGATCTGAGCCAACGGGAGCTGGCCGAGCGATCGGGCGTACCGCAGGCGACCTTGGCGCGCATCGAGTCCGGCCGGACGCGAGACCCGAGGTTCCGCACGGTCGAGCGCCTGGTGCGGGCCGCAGGTGGCGACCTCGCGATCGGAGCACCCGCCGGAGAGGTGTTGCCGGCGCCGGAAGTGCCGCACGACGAGATGCGGGACGAGGCGGGGCGGCGCTACCCGGCCCATCTGGACGTGTGGGAGGTCCGTGAGCCACGCGACTGGCCGGGAGCCTGGTGGGCCGACTGGTACAAGCTGCCACCGGAGCGGTACCCCTTGCCCCTCCCGCCGGCGACCTACGAGCGGAACCGGCGCTACCGCGACAACCGGCGGCGGCGCGAGGCGGTGCGGCGGACTGTGCGGTTACGCCGGGTGACCGGCGCGGACGTGCCGCACACCGGCTGGCGGTTCGTCGCCGAGCTGCCGGACGGCGAACTCGTCGGCGAGCTGCGGGCCCACGAGCGGGACCCGCACCTGAGGTACGGGCAGGGGCTCGCGCACGAGCGGGAGGTGGTGCTCGACGGGATCCTGGTGGCGTACGACTACCGCCGTCTGGGCATCGGGCGGCAACTGGTCGAGGCGCTCGTCGCCGGAATGCGTGAGCGGGAGATCGTCAGCGCGTACGCGATCGCCGACGGCCCGGGCATCGACCTGCTGCTGGCGTGCGGATTCCGGTTCGAGGCGAGCCGGCCGGCGGCGCTACGGCTCGACCGGCCCCGACGTTGACGTCCCGCCCACCGTCGCGCTCAGCTCAGCTCAGGGCGGGGGCGGCCTCGGTCAGGGCGGCGAGCGCCTCGCGCATCCGCCAGGCCGCGCGGTCGCGGGGGCCGACCGGGTTGGAGATCGTCCGCAGCTCGCCGAAGGGGAGACCGGCCTGCGCGGCGGCCATCGCCACGCCGTACCCCTCCATCGCCTCGGCCACCGCCTCCGGGTGGCGTCGGGCGAGCAGTTCGGTGCTCGACGCGGTGCCGGTCACCGTGTTCACGGTGAGGACCGGCCCGACCGTGGCGTCCGGCAGGGCGGCCCGGAGCGCGGCCAGCAGCTCCCGGTCCGCGGGGACGGTGCTTCCGCCGCCCAGCAGCGCCGGGGGCATGCCCAGCTCGTCGATCGGGAGGAAACCCTCCGGGGTCTCGGCGCCGAGATCGGCGGCGATGCTCGCGGTGCCCAGCACGGTGCCGCCAACCGGGACCCGACCGACGAAGCCGCCGCCGACTCCGGCGCTGACGACCGCGCGGTACGGCTGCCCGGCCGCCTCGGCCAGCGCCAGCGCCCGGGCCGTGGCCGCCGCGGCGACGGCGGGCCCCACGCCCGCCGGCAGCACGGTCACCGTCGGGTCGATGAGGCCCGCCCGGATCGCCTCCGCCTCGGCGGGTACGGCGGTGACCACCAGCAGCCCGCTCACGACACCGGTCCGCGTGGTTCCTGGCGGCTCTCCTCGTCGCTGCCACCCGGCCCGGCGACGGACGGGGAGGGGCGGTAGATGTGGTAGCCGGGCGGGGCGGTGGGACCGGGCTCGTAACCCGCGCTCTCCTGCGGTGCCGGCGCGGGTGAGGTGGGGCGCGGATCGTCGGTCTCCGCGGCCGGCCGCGCCGTCGGCTGCTCCGCCGGCTCCTCCGTCTCGGTCAGCTCGTCGTCGCCGAGCGGGCGACCGACCAGGCGTTCGCCACGGAGCCGGCCGGCGACCAGTACGCCCCGGATCGCGGCGACCACGCCCACGGCGCCGGCGACCGCGATGCCGATCCGACCGTCGAAGGGGACCAGTCCGAGCCCGCCACCGGCGACGAACGCGATCATCAGCACCGTCTCGGAGTGGGCGAAGGAGCTGGCCCGCAGCCGCTCCGGGATCCGTTCCTGGATCGACGCGTCGACGGCGAGCTTGGCGATGCCGCTGAAGAGGGAGGCGACCAGGCAGAAGAGGGCGACCATGGGGAGCGAGAACTTCACCACGGCGAGCACCGAGACCCCGGCCACGATGATCATGCTGCTGGACTGGATGGCGGTCGGCCGGTGGATGCGCAGCCGGGTGCCGATCGCGGTGGCCAGGAAGGTTCCCACGACCAGGGCGCCACCGACCAGGCCGAGGGCGGCCTCGTCGGTGAGGTCGCGACCGAACGCGACCGTCGTCAGGTCGCCCTTCTTGATGGCGAAGGCGAGGAAGAGCAGCAGGAACCCGTAGACCCCGCGCAGCGTGGCCGCGCCGATCAGGGTGGCGATCACCAGCCGGCCGGCGGGGTTGCCCCGGCCCAGCGGGCGGTCCGCGGGCCGGCGGCGGCGCAGCAGCGCCCGCAGCGGACGGGGCACCCGTTCCGGCGGCTCCGAGTCGGCCTTCGGCGGCAGCCGTAGCGAGATCACCATGCCGATCAGGAAGATCACCGAAGCGACCCGCAGCGGCCACTGCGGCCCGAACCAGAACGCGGCCAGTCCGATCGGCGCGACCAGGCCACCGGCGATCGTGCCGTAGACGCTGGCCCGCGCCCCGACCTGGGACAGGCCCAGCCCCTCCGGCAGCAGTCTCGGCACCGCCGCCGAACGCGCGACCCCGTACGCCCGGGAGAGCGCCAGCACCCCGAAGGCCGCCGGATAGAGCCCGAGACCGTGGATGTGGTCGCTGATCATCCAGGCCAGGAAGGCGCGGCCGAGCATGGTGGTGGCCAGCGCGTACCGGCGGCCGTGGCGGAAGTGGTCGAGCAGCGGCCCGACCACGGGGGCGAGCATCGCGAACGGCACCATGGTGATCAGCAGGTAGAGCGCCACCTTGCTGCGCGCCTCGCCCAACGGGACGTTGAAGAAGATCGTGCCCGCCAGGCCGATGGCGATCAGGGTGTCCCCGGCGCAGGAGAGCGCGTGCAGGTCGAAGAGGCGGACCATGCCGGTCTCGCCACCCGCGCCCCGTGCCCGGGCCCGACCTGCGCTCCGGGTCACCCAGCGTCCGCTGCCGATCGAACCGCGCAGCATCAGCCGGGCGAAGCGGATGCCGGTGCCGACGGTCCGCCCGAGGACGGACCGCTCAGGGCGGGATGACGGCGGCATGTGCACCATCCTCGCCCATCGGATCCGGGTGTGCCGCACCAGTTCGGGAGAACGGTCGGGGAGTCCCCGTCGCCGGTGACGTAAGCATGGGGAACAATGGTCGGGTGACCAGGCCCGCCTCCACCCGTGCCGCCCGTCTCGACCAGGTCTGCGCCGCCGCCGTCGAGGTGGCCCGCGCCGGCATCACCGAGGTGGACGCCTCCGACGTCGGTGAGCATCTACAGGCTGTCGCCGAGGGCGAACGGCTTGTCACGCACTACTTCGAGTGCCGGCTGGCCGGCTACTGCGGCTGGCGCTGGGCGGTCACCGTCACCCGGGTGCCGCGCAGCCGCAACGTGACGATCTGCGAGACGGTGCTGCTGCCCGGCACGGACGCGCTGCTCGCGCCCGGCTGGCTGCCCTGGCAGGAGCGGCTCAAGCCGGGCGACCTGGGCCCGGGCGACCTGCTGCCCACCCCGCCCGACGACGAGCGGCTCGCCCCCGGTTACCTGCTCTCCGACGACCCGGCGGTCGAGGAGACGGCCTGGGAGCTCGGCCAGGGCCGGGCCCGGGTCTTCTCCCGTGAGGGGCGCGCCGAGGCGGCCCAGCGTTGGTACGACGGGGACCACGGCCCCTCCGCGCCGATCTCCACGTCCGCCCCGGCGGCTGCCCGCTGCGGCACCTGCGGCTTCTACCTGCCGCTCGCCGGCCAGCTCCGGCAGGCCTTCGGCGCCTGCGGCAACTTCTACGCGCCGGACGACGGCCGGGTGGTGAGCGTCGATCACGGTTGCGGCGCGCACTCGGAGACGCTCATCGAGGCGGCCGAGACCTCCGTCGACGAGATGCCGACCGTCTACGACGACAGCGCGGTGGAGGCGGTCGCGGTCAGCCGCGCGCCCGGGTCGGTCGAGGGGGCCGAGCCGGCGGAGCCGTACGGCCACTCCTGAGTAAACGCCCCGGTCAGCGGGGCGCGGTTCAGCGGGGGGCGGCGCGACGGCGGCGACGGTTCGCGTCGTGCCGGAGCATCACGGCGAGGCCGGGAAGGCCCCAGAGGAACCCCGCCAGGCTGATCCAGAGCCAGTTCTCGTGCCCGTGCTCGGTCAGCCAGCCACGGAAGAAGAGCAGTAGCACCAGGCCGACTACCGCCCAGCCGGCCATCCCGGCGAGGGCGAACGGCACCATCGGCGGATCGAGTGGCTCGGGCCGCGGCGGCTGCTGGTTCGGCACGTCGCAAGCGTACGCGATCAACTTCCCTGCCAGCCCACTGATCTGGGACGATGCGCGCGACGACCCGAAGATCACCTGCGAGGACGTGATGGCAGTACCGCCCCCCAAGAACGGCACACCACCCGATCCCGATTCGCCGCGCAACGGATTCGACCGGTACTTCGAGATCTCCGCCCGTGGCTCGACGTTGAGCCGGGAGGTCCGTGGTGGCCTGGCGACCTTCTTCACGATGGCCTACATCGTGGTGCTCAATCCACTGATCCTCGGCAGCGCCGCCGACGGTGACGGCAAGAAACTCGCGATCCCGGCGATCGCGGCCGCGACGGCCCTGGTCGCCGGCGTGATGACCATCCTGATGGGTGTGGTCGGCCGGTTCCCGCTGGCGCTCGCCGCGGGCCTCGGCGTCAACGCGCTGGTCGCGTTCGAGATCGCCCCGGAGATGACCTGGGCCGACGCCATGGGCCTCGTGCTGATCGAGGGTGTGATCATCGCGGTGCTGGTGCTGACCGGGCTGCGTAGCGCCGTGTTCCGCGCGGTGCCCACCCAGCTGAAGACGGCGATCGGCGTCGGCATCGGGCTCTTCCTGACCATCATCGGGCTGGTCGACGCCGGCTTCGTACGTCGGGTGCCCGACGTGGCCAACACCACCGTGCCGGTGGGGCTGGGGATCGGCGGCAAGCTGGTCAGCTGGCCGCTGCTCGTCTTCGTGGTGGGGCTGCTGCTGACGCTGGTGCTGGTGGTACGCCGGGTCCGGGGCGCGATCCTGATCGGAATTCTCGGCTCGACGGTGCTGGCGATCATCGTCGAGGCGATCGCGAACGTCGGCCCGTCGGTGGTCGACGGCAAGCCCAACCCGAAGGGCTGGTCGCTCAACGTTCCGGAGTTGCCGAAGACCATCGTGGACCTGCCGGACCTGTCGCTGCTCGGTCACTTCAACGTGCTCGACTCGTGGGGCCGGGCCGGCTGGCTGGTCGTGCTGATGTTCGTCTTCACGCTGCTGATCACGGACTTCTTCGACACGATGGGCACGATGGTCGCGGTCGGCCAGGAGGGCGGGATGCTCGACGAGCGGGGCACCCCGCCGCGGGCCAAGGAGATCCTGCTGGTCGACTCGATCGCGGCGGCGGCGGGCGGTGCGGCGAGCACCTCCAGCAACACCTCGTACATCGAGAGCGCCGCGGGTGTGGCGGAGGGCGCCCGGACCGGTGTGGCGAACCTGGTCACCGGCGGGCTCTTCCTGCTGGCGATGTTCCTGGCGCCGCTGGTGGTGGTCGTGCCGTTCGAGGCGGCCTCGACCGCCCTGGTGGTGGTGGGCTTCCTGATGATGACCGCGGTGCGGACCATCGACTGGTCCGACTACGAGATCGCGATCCCGGCGTTCCTCACCATCGTGCTGATGCCCTTCACCTACTCGATCTCCAACGGGATCGGGGCCGGTGTCATCACCTACGTACTGCTGAAGCTGGCCCGGGGCAAGGCGCGGGAGGTGCATCCGCTGATGTACGGGGTGGCCGCGCTCTTCGTCCTCTACTTCCTGCGCGGGCCGATCGAGTCCCTGGTGCTGTGAACGCTCGTCCCGGGGCCGGTCGTCCGGCAGCGGAGGGCCGGCCCCGGGACCGGCGATGTCCTCGTGAGCCTGGTCATATCAGATGTCGTTAGCCATGCTCATTAGTTAAGCTAACTATCGTGACGGAGCGGACGGTGACGGCGAAACGCGTGCCACCGGCGCAGCTGGCCCCTCAGCTGCGTGATGCGATCACTCGACTCAACCGGCGGGTCCGACAGGCCCGGCCGGTCGGAGACCTGACGATCACCCAGCTCAGCGCACTCACCAGCCTCGGCTTGGCGGGCGCGCTGACACCTCGGGAACTGGCCGACGTCGAGCGGGTACAACCGCCGACGATGACCCGGATCGTCGCGAAGTTGGAGGAGCGCGGCCTCGTGCAGCGCACCCCCCATCCGACCGACGGACGCCAGGTGATCCTCTCGTCGACCGAGGGAGGGCGGGCGGTGCTCGAGCAGTTCGAGCGCGCTCGCAACGAGTGGCTGGCCAACCAGCTGGCCGAACTCAGCGAGGCCGATCGGGAGACGCTGCGGAGAGCCGCCGAGCTTCTGCAGCAGATCGCACGCGCCTGACTCACGCGCCCGTACCGCCGGGTCCGCGCCGTCCGCTGTGGATGACGCGTACGACCTGAGGAGGCGCAACCAAGAGTGCAGGCCCGGCTGAGCACCATGTTCCAGTCCCTAACGGTTCGCAACTACCGGCTCTTCGCCACCGGACAGCTGATCAAACTGCTCGGCGTCTGGATGATGTACATCGCCCAGGACTGGCTCGTCCTCGACCTCTCCGGGAACTCCGCGACCGCGCTCGGCGTGGTCACGGCCCTCCAGTTCACTCCGGTGCTCCTGCTCACCCTCCTCTCCGGCCGCCTCGCCGACCGGTACGACAAGCGCATCCTGCTCTTCGTCGCCAACACCTTCTGGACGGTGCTGGCGCTCGGCATGAGCGTGCTGGTCCTCACCGGCCTGGCCCAGCTCTGGCACGTCTTCGCCTTCGCCCTCCTGCTCGGCGTCGCCAACGCGGTCGAGACCCCCGTCCGGCAGTCCTTCGTCTCCGAGCTGGTCGGCGTCTCGCTGCTGCCGAACGCCCTCTCGCTCAACGCCGCCGTCTTCAACTCCGCGCGGATCATCGGCCCGGCCATCGCCGGCGTGGCCATCGCCCTCTTCGACGTCGGGCCGGTCTTCCTCATCACCGCGGTCAGCTCGATCGCGCCGCTGGTGAACGTGGTGCGGATGCGTACGTCCGAGCTCTACCGGGACGCCCTGCCGCCGCGCGACGAACGCGCCGAGGCCCGCGTGATCGACGGCTTGCGGTACGTCTGGCACCGCTCCGACCTGCTGCTCCCGATGGTCGTCATGTCGGTGATCGGCATGTCGTTGTTCAACTTCCAGCTCACCCTGGCGGCGCTCGCCAAGACCGTGTTCCACACCGGGGCCGCCTCGTTCGGCCTCTTCACCACCGCGCTGGCGGTCGGCGCGCTCGGTGGGGCGCTCGCCGGCACCGGGCGGCGCAGCCGGCCGTCCGTCTGGCTGGTGCTCGGCGCCGCCATCGCCTGCGCGAGCTTCGGCACGCTGGTCGGCCTCGCCCAGGCGTACTGGCTGGTGACCGTACTGCTGGTGCCGACCGGCTTCTTCATGGTCTTCTTCGCCCAGGCCGCCAACCAGCGGGTGCAGCTCGGAGTGGACGCCGCCTTCCGGGGCCGGGTCATGGCCCTCTGGGTGCTGGTCTTCCTCGGCACCAACCCGGTCGGCGCGCCGTTGATCGGTTGGGTCGCGGAGACCTTCGGCGCCGGGGCCGCCATCTGGATCGGCGCACTGATCTCGCTGGTCACCGCCCTGCTGGCGCTGGCCTGGCAGCTGCGCCGCTCCGGGGCCCGGCTCCGGTTCCGGGTGCTGCCGCTGCCCCGCTTCTACGTGACGCAGACGGAGAGCTGAGCCGCGAGGGGCCCCTGTTGCCGGATCCGGCGCAGGGGCTCCTTTCTCCGCGGCCGGGCGAAGCATCCCGATGCGCGGATGGCGCGGATGCCGCCATTCCGGTGGCGGAGCGGCATCGCGGAGCTTAGCGTCGATGCGTGGAGGTCGGACGTGCACTGCTGCTCGCCCTGGCGTTCGTCGCCGTGGCGAGCCTGCCGGCGGTGATCGCCCTGCTCTTCTGCGCCGACGAGATCATCGACCGGGTGGCCTGCGGCTGGGCGGAGTGGCGTGAGCGCCGACGGGAACGGCGCGTCATCGCCCGGCTCGATCGGGCCGTCGAGGCCGACGCGTTGACCCGGAACATCGACCTGTCCGAGTTCGACCGGGAGGACCGGCGCCCGCTGGAGCAGCTCGCCAACGACCTGCGCCGGCTGGGCGGCCAGCGGCTCGGTGGTCACGGCCGGCCGATGGTCTGGCACGACTCGGTGCTCCAGGCGTACGACGACCGGCTGCGCCTGGCCTGCCGCGCCCTCGGCATCACCGAACACCTGAGCGAGCTCGACGGCGTCGACCAGGAGATCGAGCGGGTCCGGGTGGAGGGGGTGCTGCACGCCGCCGGGCTGACCCTGCCCGCCGCGAGGGGTGTGGGTCGCCGCCAGCAGCACCGGTGAGGACGTACGCCGGTTGAGGCTCTTCGTCGCGGTCAACCCGCCGGCGGACGTGGTCGCCGACCTGACCACGCAGGTCTCCCGACTCCGGGTCGCGGCAGCGGCCGCCGCCGGCACCAACGTACGGCTGGCCGACCCGGCGCACGCCCACCTCACGCTCGCCTTCCTCGGTGAGGTCGAGGAGGCCCGGCTGGTCGAGGTGGAGAGCGCCCTCGGGCTCGCCGCCCAGTGGTTCCGCGAGTCCCGGGACACCGCGCCCCGGCTGCGGCTGGGCGGAGGTGGCCGGTTCGGCGCGAACCGGTTCACGATCCTCTGGGTGGACGTACGGGGTGAGGTCGAGGCCCTCGCCACCCTGGCCCGGCTGATCCGCTCCCGACTGCGCAGCGCCCGCCTGCCCCACGACGAGAAACCCTTCCGTCCGCACCTCACCATCGCCCGGCCCGGTGACCGGGTGGACGAGTCGGACGTCGAGGCGGACCGGATCGCCCTCGACGGCTACCAGGGGCCGGAGTGGCCGGCGCACGAGCTGGTGCTGACGCGCAGCCACCCCGGGCCCCGGCCACGGTACGACCGGGTCGCCGCCTGGCCGCTGTGACCGGGTGTTCCCGGATGTGTCGATCTCAGCCCTTGCGCGTGCCCTCGTAGAGGTCGAAGTAGATCCCGTCGAGCTCGTCGGCCCGGCCGCCCAGCCCGTCGGGCTCGACGACGTCGTGCCCGATACCCAGCTCCGCGGGCAACTCGTGCACGACGAGTGTGCGGTTGCTGGACGTGGCGAGACGCCGGGGGACGGCCACCGCCTCCTGGCGATCGATGAAGTCGTCGTTCGCCGACGTCACGACGGCCACGCTCGCCAGCTGCGGGTTCCGGTGGTCCAGGTCGAGGTTGCGCGCGATGCGCAGGTACTGGGAGAGCGCGGCGAACGAGAAACCGGCCGAGTTGACCTTGTCCGGGAGGAGGTGGAAGCCGAAGAGCACGATCGTCGGCTTCACCACGAAGCCCGGCGCCTGGGCGCTGTTCGGCTTGTAGAAGGGCGAGAGCAGCAGGAGGTGGCGTACCGCGTCGGGTCGGCGGTCCGCCAGCCAGGTGGCGAGCACCCCGCCTCCGGAGATGCCCACCACGCCGACCTCGTCGCCGAGCCCGGTGGCCAGATTCAGCGCGTCGTCGGCGTAGCTCACCAGCTCGCCGGCTTCGAGCTTCGCGTGCGCCAGCTCGTCGGTGACCCCGTGGCGGGGCGCCCGAGGCACCCAGACGTTGTAGCCCTCGTCGAAGTAGCGCTTCGCGAGGCTCGCGTACTGCTTCGGGCAGTCGGTGTATCCGTGCAGCAGCAGGACGGCCTTGGTCGTCTTGGCACCGTGTGACATCACCACGCTGCGGCACTCGGGGCGTACCGCCGGGTCTGCGGTCTCGGCGGCGACGACCTGTTGGGCCTGGCCGACGGCGGCGTCGAAGGTGAAGGTCTTGGGGGTGGCGCGCTGGAGGTCGCTCCCACCCAGGGGCCAGGCGTAGAGGACGGCCACCGCCAGGAGAACGAGCGCGAGCAGCGCGCTGAGGGTGATGCCGATCCGGCCGAGGGCCGTTCGCCGGGCCGGACTGTTCTGCTGTGCCACTTCGAGGCTCAAGCTGCGTGCCTTCCACGTGAGGGGACTACGTGGACACGCGTCTGCTCCGCCCGCGGTTCGGGCGATCTACTGTGGGCTGACTCTCCTTCGGGTCGGAAGGCGGGCGAATCCGCCCGCCTTCCGAGGGCGCGCTAGGAGGACTCGCGGGCCGCCGGGCCGCTGCCGAAGAGCACGTCGTCCCAGCTCGGCAGGCGCTTGCGCGGCTTGCCCGAGCTGTCGGTGGACTCACCGCCCGCGGCGGCCGCCGCTCCGGTCCGGCGGGGCCGCAGCACCGCCAGCGACGGCACGGCCGGCACCTCCTTGGGCGCGTCCGAGTCGTCGTCGAAGGCGGAACCGGGCCCGCCGCCGAGCAGCGACGCGGCACCGCCCGCGACGGCCCGCTGCCGGGGTGCGTCGGACCCCGCGAGGGCCGCGGGGGTACGCGGCTCCAGGCCTCGGCCGGACGACCCGCCCAGCGGACGGTCGAGGGAGGCGAGCAGCGCGTCCCGACCGGCCCGGATCGGGTCCCGACCGGGGCGAGGGTGCTCGGCGGGAGCCGGCAGGCCGTGCCCGCCCCGACTCGGCTCGCTCCGGGCCGGCCCGGGCAGGGCGTGCCCGCCCCGCTCCGGCGGCTCCTGACCGAGGATCGGCGTGGGCCGCTCGGCGCAGAGATACTGCGCCATGTCGTCGTGCGGGGCGACCGACTGCCGGGTCTTCTCGAGAACCCAGATCGCCTGCGCGGTGGCCTTGCCGGACGGCCAGGTGGCGATGATCCGCCAGGTGCCGTCGTCGCGCCGGTAAGCGTCCCAGGAGATCTTCTCGGTGTCGATGCCGTGCTGGGCCAGCCGGCCGTTGACCACTTCGGCGAGCGGCGTCGGCTTGTCGGCGCCCTTGAGCCGGGTGCGCCGAGCGTGCTGGGCGAGCATCGCCCGCTCCTGCAGCACCGGGCCGGCGTAGCGCAGCACCCGGTCGACCGGCACTCCGGCGATCCGGGCGACGTCCTCGGCGGACTCGCCGGAGCGGATGCGGGCCTGAATGTCGCGTGGGGACAGGGACGGGACGGGATCGGCGGTCGTGGCCGCCACGGCGAGCGGCGGGGCGCCCGGTTCGGCGTGCATCGCCGAACTCACCCGCTCGTCGATGGGCAGCGCGAGCAGTCGCCCGACCTCGTCGGCGAGCACCAGAGCCTGGCCGTCCTCGGAAAGGGCGACGAAGCGTACTGGGCGCATTACGTTGCCTCCGTCCCGCTTCGTTGGCCCACGCCACGAGTCAGCCACCCGGGCGTCTCGCACCACCGTACGCTCATCTGCCCTGAGGTGGGGGATGCGACACCCGCATGTTGTGGGTGAGCTGCAGCGATGATCACGGTGGGTGGCCGGCGCTCGGCGCGTCGACCACCCACTGTCATCTGGATCAGAGACGCTCGATCACGTAGTCGATCGACGCGGTGAGCGCTTCGACGTCGGCCGGCTCGACGGCCGGGAAGAGCGCGACCCGCAGCTGGTTGCGGCCCAGCTTGCGGTACGGCTCGGTGTCCACGATGCCGTTGGCCCGCAGGGCCTTGGCGATCGCGCCCGCGTCCACCCCGTCGGCGAAGTCGACGGTGGCGACCACGTTGGAGCGCAGCGCCGGGTCGGTGACGAAGGGCGTGGCGACCTCCGAGCGCTCGGCCCAGCCGTACACGATGGAGGCGCTCTCGGCCGTGCGCTTGGCCGCCCAGGCCAGGCCACCCTGCTCGTTCATCCAGTCGGTCTGCTCCGCGGCCAGGAAGATGGTGGCCAGCGCGGGGGTGTTGTAGGTCTGCTCGAGCCGCGAGTTGTCGATGGCGGTGACCAGGTCGAGGAAGGCCGGGATGTAGCGGCTGGAGGCCTTGATCTCGGCGGCCCGCTCCAGCGCGGCGGGGGACATGAGGGCGAGCCAGAGTCCGCCGTCGGAGCCGAAGCACTTCTGCGGTGCGAAGTAGTAGACGTCGGTCTCCGCGATGTCCACGTCGAGACCGCCCGCGCCGGAGGTGGCGTCGACCAGCAGCAGCGAACCCGCGTCCGCCCCGGGGACCCGGGAGATCGGCACGGCCACACCGGTCGAGGTCTCGTTCTGCGGGGT
Source organism: Micromonospora musae (assembly GCF_003626635.1). GTDB lineage: Bacteria > Actinomycetota > Actinomycetes > Mycobacteriales > Micromonosporaceae > Micromonospora > Micromonospora musae. The sequence goes on from NZ_RAZT01000007.1 coordinate 249,739, forward strand.
CGCGTAGACGTCGACGCCCGCCTCGGCGACCAGGCTCGGTGCGGTGCCCGCCTCCGACTTGCGGACGGTCGGTTCGCCGAGGAAGGGCGCGTCCTTGACCGACTTGGCGAACTTGGCGCCGAACTCGCCGAAGCTGGCGAACTGGGCCCGGTCGCGGATCAGGCCGAAGGTGGCGACCTCCCAGAAGGCCGTCGTGCCGCCGTTCCCGATGATCACCTCGTAGCCCTCGGGCAGCGAGAAGAACTGGGCGATGCCACTGCGCAGGCGGGCCACCTGGTCGCGGACCGTCTTCTGCCGGTGGGAGGTGCCGAGGTAGCTGGTGGCGACCTCGGTGAGGGCGGAGACCGCCGCTGGGCGGACCTTGGACGGTCCGCAGCCGAACCGCCCGTCGGCAGGCTTGATCTCGTCGGGAATCCGGATGGTCGGTGCGTCAGCCACGGTTCTCAAGATCCTTCCGCGTGGGCCGGGGCCCGGTCAGCTGGCGGGCGCGGAGCGGCGGCGGGCGCGGAGGCGCACGGTGGCCGGGATCCGAGCCCGGTCCGGCGGCACTGCCGAAATCACATCCTCCCATCCCGGCCGGCGGGCCCGAGTTCTGGTCCCGCCTCCGGCATTGAGGCGTACGCCACAGCCCCCGGGGCGGCTGGCAGGGGTGGTGCGGCGGGATCGTCGCCGACGACGGGGCCGCTGGCGGGCCGGCGGGAACGCGGGCGCCAGGGCGGGATGCGTCGCAGAAAGGGGCCCCTCGTGCCGCACCAGGCGGCACGAGGAGCCCCTCGGATCAGACCTCAGACGCCGTGCGGAATGGCGTCCCAGCCCTCGACCTCCTGCGGCTTGCGCGGGGCGGGGCCGATATAACGGGCGGACGGGCGGACCAGCCGCTGGAGCCGCTTCTGCTCCAGGATGTGGGCGCTCCAGCCACCCATCCGGGCGCAGGTGAACATCGAGGTGAACATGTGGGCCGGCACCTCGGCGAAGTCGAGCACGACGGCGGACCAGAACTCGACGTTGGTGGCGAGCACCCGGTCGGGCTTGCGGTTGTGCAGCTCCTCCAGAGCGGCCTTCTCCAGCGCCTCGGCCACCTCGAAGCGCGGCGCGCCGAGCTCCTTGGCCGTCCGACGGAGCACCCGGGCACGCGGGTCCTCGGCCCGGTAGACCCGGTGCCCGAAGCCCATCAGCCGCTCGCCGCGATCCAGCACACCCTTGACGTACCCCTCGGCGTCGCCGCCGCGCTCGACCGCCTCCAGCATGTTGAGCACCCGGGACGGGGCGCCACCGTGCAGCGGGCCGGAGAGGGCACCGATGCCGGAGGAGATGCAGGCGGCCGCGTCCGCGCCGGTCGAGGCGACGATCCGGGCGGTGAAGGTCGAGGCGTTCAGGCCGTGTTCGGCGGCCGAGATGAAGTACGCGTCGACGGCCTTGACGTGCCGCGGGTCCGGCTCGCCGCGCCAGCGCTTCATGAACCGCTCGACGATCGTGGACGCCTTGTCGATCTCCTTCTGCGGCACGGCCGGCAGGCCGAGACCACGGGCGGACTGGGCGACGAAGGAGAGCGCGGTCACCGAGACCCGGGCCAGATCCTCACGCGCCTGCTCGTCGGTGATGTCGAGCAGCTGGTCGAGGCCCCAGTACGGGGCGAGCATCGCGACCGCCGACTGCACGTCGACCCGGATGTCGCCGGAGTGCACCGGCACCGGGAACGGTTCGGCGGGCGGCAGGCCCGGCCCGAACCGGCCGTCGACCAGCAGCGCCCACACGTTGCCGAAGGAGACCTGGCCGATCAGATCCTCGATGTCCACCCCGCGGTAGCGCAGCGCGCCACCCTCGCGGTCGGGTTCGGCGATCTCGGTCTCGAAGGCGACGACGCCCTCCAGTCCCGGCTTGAAATCGGCCATGTCGCTCTCCTGGCTCTGGTCGCCACCCTCACGGCTGCGCACGGCCCGGTCGGTCGAGCACCTTGGGCGACCCTTGGGGTTTCGTTCGAAACATCTTGCCTGGTGAGTAACCGAGTCCGCGACCCGCTGCGACTGTGCCGCACGCGACATCCCCGGACGCGCATCCCGTTCGCGGCTGGGCAAGACTGGGGCGGTACGGGCTGGCCAGCCTTGACCGGCGTGCGCCGACCCGGTGAAAGGGAGTAGAAACGTGACGGGCGACACACCAGCCCCGGGTGCGATGCGTAACGAGTACGCCGCGGACCGGGGCCTTTCCGAGCCTGACCTGGCCGGCGACTGGCACGCCCAGTTCGCCCGCTGGTTCGCCGACGCCGTGGCCTTCGGCCTTCCGGAGCCGAACGCCATGGTGGTCGGCACCGCCGACGCCGTCGGGCGGCCCAGCGGCCGCACCGTGCTGCTGAAGGGCTACGACCCGGAGGGCTTCGTCTTCTTCACCAACCACGCCTCGCGCAAGGGCACCGAGGCGGCCGCGAATCCGTACGCCAGCCTGGTCTTCCCCTGGTTCCCCATGCAGCGCCAGGTCGTGGTCGCCGGCACCGTGCGGGAGGTGCCGAGGGCGGAGACCGAGGCGTACTTCGCGACCCGGCCCCGCGCCTCCCAGCTCGGCGCCTGGGCCAGCCCGCAGTCGCAGGTGATCCCCGACCGGGCGGCGTTGGAGGCCCGTTACCGGGAGGCGGCGCAGCGCTTCGGCGACGGCCCGATCCCCGCCCCGCCGCACTGGGGCGGGCTGCGGGTCCGCCCGGACTCGGTGGAGTTCTGGCAGGGCCACGCCGGCCGGCTGCACGACCGGCTGCGGTTCCGGCGCACCGACGCCGGTGACTGGACCGTCGAACGGCTGGCGCCGTGACCGGAAAACAACGCGCCGGGGTACGCCGGTGGGCGATCGACCTGCGTCCGCTGCGGGTGCCGAACTACCGGCGGATCTGGCTCGGCAACGGCATCGCGATGTTCGGCTTCCAGTTCACCGCGGTGGCCGTGCCGGTCGAGATGTACGACATCACGGAGGCTTCCCTCTGGGTGGGCCTGCTCGGCATCGCCGGCTTCGTACCTCTGCTGATCTTCGGTCTCTGGGGCGGCGCGGTCGCCGACGCCAGTGACCGACGCAAGGTGCTGCTCGGCGCCGGCACGCTGCTCTGGGCGTCGACCCTGGGGCTGCTGGCCCAGTCGCTGCTGCAGGTGGGCAGTCCCGTGCTGCTGCTGATCCTGGTGGCGGTGCAGTCGATCGCCTTCGCGATCACCGCGCCGGCCCGCAGCGCGATCCTGCCGCGGTTGGTGCCCGACGAGCTGGTCCCCGCGGCCAGCACGCTGAACTACACCACCTTCACCGCCGCCTCGGTGGTCGGCCCGCTCGCGGCGGGCCTGATCTTCTCGTCCTGGGGTGTCGACGTCGGCCTGCCGGTCGCGTATGCGGTCGACGCCCTGCTCTTCACGGTCTCGCTCTGGGCCACGCTGCGGCTGCCCGCGCTGCCGCCCGAGCCGGACCCGGAGGGCGACGGCACACCCCGCCGGGCGGGGCTGGCGAGCGTCGTGGACGGCTTCCGCTACCTGGCGACGACCCCGGTGCTGCTGCTCTCGTTCGCCGTCGACCTGATCGCGATGATCCTGGCCATGCCCCGGGCGCTCTTCCCGGAGATCGCCCACGAGCGGTTCAGCGACGGGGCGGTCGGATGGCTGTACAGCGCGATCGCCATCGGCTCGATGATCGGCGGGCTCACCTCCGGCTGGATCAGCCGGCTCCGCCGGCAGGGGCTCGGGCTGGTGCTCGCGGTGGTCGCCTGGGGCGTGGCCATCGCGGCGGCCGGGTTCGCCCACCAACTCTGGTTGATGGTCCTGCTGCTCGGCGTCGCCGGCGCGGCCGACCTGGTCAGCGCGGTGCTGCGCCAGTCCATGCTGCTGATCTACGCGCCGGACCGGATGCGTGGCCGGCTCCAGGGGGTCAACACGGTGGTCGTCGCCGGCGGGCCGCGCCTCGGTGACCTGCGCGCCGGCGCGATGGCGGCCGGGCTCGGCGGCGGAGTCGCGTGGATAGCCGGCGGTGTCGCCTCGGCGGTGCTGGTCGTGGTGCTCGCGGTCGCCTTCCCGGCGCTGCTGCGCTACCGGGCCGCCACGAACGCGGCCGGCACCGACGCGGCGCCGGCCGGTGGCGCGGGATCGACGGCCGTGGACGGTAGTCCGGCGGCCGGGGCACCCGGCGGCGACCGTGCGGCGACGGCGTCGGGCGGTGACCGAGAGTGACCGATTAGGGTCGCCGACATGCGCACCCCTGACCAGCGTCCCCCGTCGGGCACCCAGTGGACCATCTCCGCCGCCGGCCATGAGGCCGTCATCGTCGAGGTGGGTGGCGGGCTGCGGACGTACTCGCACGACGGCGTCGACTACCTCGACGGGTACGCCGAGGACGAACTCTGCCCCGGCTCCGCCGGCCAGGTGCTCGCTCCGTGGCCGAACCGGATCCGGGACGGGCGCTACAGCACCGGCGAGCGGACCCACCAGCTGCCGCTCACCGAGCCGGCGCGGCACGTGGCGATCCACGGCCTGGTCAACTGGGTGTCCTGGGAGCTGATCGAGGAGTCGGCGGACGCGGTGACCCTCGGGTGCTGGATGCCGCCGCAGCCCGGCTACCCGTGGGCGCTGCAGCTGCGCAGCCGGTGGAGCGTCGGGGAGGGCGGCCTGCGCGCCGAGCACGAGGTGCGCAACGTCAGCGGTGAGCCGGCGCCGTTCGGCTTCTCCGTGCACCCGTACCTGCAGCTGCCCGGGGTGCCGGTCGACGACCTGGCGATGCGGGTGCCCGGCCGGAGCCGGATGATGCTGGACAACCGCCTGCTCCCGATCGGCGTGACCCCGGTGGACGGCACCGAGTACGACTGGACGAGCCCGCGCCCGATCGGCGCGGCAGTCCTCGACCTCGCCTTCGGGGACGTGGTCCGGGAGGCCGACGGTGGCTCGTCGGTGAGCCTGGCCGCGCCGGACGGGTCGGGCGTGACCATCTGGGCCGACCGGGAGTTCGGGTGGTGGCAGGTCTTCACCGGCGACACGCTGACCGGTGAGCGGCACCGCCGCTCGGTCGCGATCGAGCCGATGACCTGCCCGCCGGACGCCTTCCGCTCCAACCACGACGTGATCGTGCTCGGGCCGGACGAGACCTGGCGGGGCGTCTGGGGTATCCGTCCCGGCGCCTGAGGCGGGAGGGGGAGCAGCATGGAGTTCGCCGAGGTGCTGCGGCGCCGGCGGATGGTGCGCAACTACGACCCGGACCGTCCGGTCCCGCCCGACGTGGTGCAGCGCCTGCTCGACCACGCGCTCCGCGCGCCCTCGGCCGGCTTCGCACAGGGCTGGGCGTTCCTGGTGTTGGAGGAGGCCGCCGACCGGGAGAGGTTCTGGGCGGCGGCCACTCCGGACGGTGGCGGCCGGGAGCGCTGGCTGGCGGGGATGCGCAAGGCACCGCTGATCGTCGTGCCGCACGCCAACCGCTCGGCCTACCTGGAGCGGTACGCCGAGCCGGACAAGGGCTGGACGGACCGTTCGGAGCAGCGTTGGCCGGTGCCCTACTGGTATGTGGACACCGGCTTCGCCGCCCTGCTGATGCTGCTCACGGCGGTGGACGAGGGGCTGGGGGCGTGCTTCTTCGGCATCCACCCTCAGCGGCTGGCGGCGTACCGGGAGGCGTTCGGCGTGCCGGAGGAGTACGAGCCGATCGGTGCGGTGACGGTCGGTTACCGGGCGGCCGACCATCGGTCACCGTCGCTGCGGCGGGGGCGGCGTCCGGTCGACGAGGTGGTCCACCGGGGCCGGTGGAGTTGACCGGCACGCCGGATTCGCCCGGTTGGAGATCGGGCGAGCGGTAGCGAAACTGACATCAGGGAGAAGTACGCGGTGTGCGACAGGCGGCTAGGCTGGCACGGGTCATCGGTGCCGCGCCCTGCGGTGCCACGCCGCGACCCGGCACGGCGCCGCCGGTCGGCTCGGCCACGGGGAGGGAGCGTGCCGTCGTGATCTTCAGAGCGGTTCGGGACGGGCGTCCCTATCCGGAGCACAACCTGACGCTCAAGCAGTGGGCGGAGATCCCGCCGCGACCGCTGCGCCTGGACCAGTTGATCACCACCAAGCGCGAGCTGGCCCTCGACAAGCTCCTCGCCGAGGACTCCACCTTCTACGGCGACCTCTTTCCGCACGTGGTGCAGTGGCACGGCGGCCTCTACCTGGAGGACGGCCTGCACCGGGCGCTGCGGGCGGCGCTCCAGCAGCGCAACCAGATCCACGCCCGGGTGCTGGTGCTCTCCGAGCCGGCGGAGTGATCCGCTCCTCGCCTCCGGAGCTGAGCCACCGTTAGGGTGGCTGCCATGAGCCCCCGCACCAGCGCACCGCTCGAACTGCTCGACCTGGACTCCGCGCTCAGCGAGGAGGAGCGGCAGATCCGCGCCGTCGTGCGCCAGCTGATGGACGAGCGGGTACGACCGCACGTCGCCGACTGGTACGAGCAGGGCCAGTTGCCCGCCCGTGAGCTGGCCCGCGAGTTCGGCAAGCTCGGCCTGCTCGGCATGCACCTGAGCGGCTACGGCTGCGCGGGCGCGTCGGCGGTCGCGTACGGGCTGGCCTGCCTGGAGCTGGAGGCCGGTGACTCGGGGATCCGTTCGCTGGTCTCGGTGCAGGGTTCGCTGGCGATGTACGCGATCTGGCGCTTCGGCAGCGAGGAGCAGAAGCAGCGCTGGCTGCCGGCGATGGCCGCCGGCGAGGCGATCGGCTGTTTCGGGCTGACCGAGCCCGATCACGGCTCCGATCCGGCCTCGATGGCCACCCGGGCCCGCCGCGACGGCGACGACTGGGTCCTCGACGGCGGCAAGATGTGGATCACGAACGCGCCGATCGCCGACGTCGGGGTGGTCTGGGCGCGTACCGAGGACGGGGTGCGGGGCTTCGTGGTGCCCATGGACACAACGGGCGTGAGCACCCAGGAGATCCGCCACAAGATGTCACTGCGCGCGTCGCTCACCGGCGAGATCGTGCTCGACGGCGTGCGGCTTCCCGCAGCCGCCCAACTGCCCGAGGCGGTCGGGCTCAAGGCGCCGCTGAGCTGCCTCACCGAGGCCCGCCACGGCATCGTCTGGGGTGCGCTCGGCGCCGCCCGGGACTGCCTGGAGACCGCCCTGGCGTACGCGGTCACCCGCACCCAGTTCGGCCGTCCGCTGGCCGGCTTCCAGCTGACCCAGGCCAAGCTCGCCGACATGACCGTGGAGCTGCAGAAGGGCTACCTGCTGGCGCTGCACCTGGGCCGGCTCGCCGACGCCGGCCGGCTCCGCCCCGAGCAGGTGAGCGTCGGGAAGCTCAACAACGTCCGTGAGGCGTTGGAGATCGCGCGGCAGTGCCGGACGATCCTCGGCGCGAACGGGATCTCCGGCGAGTACCCGGTGATGCGGCACGCCAACAACCTGGAGAGCGTGCTCACCTACGAGGGCACCTCGGAGATCCACCAGCTCGTCATCGGGCAGCGGTTGACCGGGCTCAACGCCTTCGCCTGAGCCCTCCCGTGTGCCGGGGCTGACCTGCGGATACAGCTTTCATGCCGGCTCGACGCGCGGCTGTCGTACGGCGGACGTACCGTCATTGCAGACGGCAGTGTCTGACGAGGACGGTGAGGGCGATGGCCCGCGACGCTGACAGCAACGAGCCCACCAGGGAGTTCCCGGGTTACCCGACCGGCGATGCGCTCAAGGAACGCTCGGACGCCGCGCCCGAGGCGCCGGCGACACCGACGGCCACCAACCGCCCCGCCCGGGGTCTGCTCTGGGTGCTCGGCGCGGCGGCGCTCGCCGTGATCGTGCTGCTCGGTGTGCAGACCGCCGGGCTGTTCCCCAGCTTCCGCAACCCGTTCGCCGAGGAGACGACGGATCGCAGCCAACCGACGCTGCTGAAGTCGATTCAGGACCTGAGCCGCTACGTGGCCGCCGAGGGCAACTTCCAGGTGGTGGTCGATCTTCAGAAGGACCGCCAGTACGTGCCGGACTTCCTGCTCAACGAGCGCACCCTCTTCGTCGGGGCGGGCAGCGTCGAGGCGTACGTGGACTTCTCGAAGATCTCCGACGGGGCGATCGTCGAGTCGGCCGACGGCAAGTCGGTGGAGATCAAGCTGCCCGCGCCGCAGCTCGGCGAGACCAACCTGGACCTGGAGAAGAGCTACGTCTTCGCTGAGAAGCGTGGCCTGCTCAACCGGTTGGGTGACGTGTTCGGCAGCGACCCGAACCGGCAGCAGGAGGTCTACCGCCTCGCCGAGGACCGGATCACCGCCGCCGCCCGGGACAGCGGGCTCGGCGCCCGGGCGGAGGAGAACACCCGCAAGATGCTGGAGGGGCTGCTCGGCTCCCTCGGCTACGAGCGGGTCACCATCACCTACGTGGCCCCCTGACCGCAAACCCCCGACGGCGCCCGCCCCGATCCCGGGGCGGGCGCCGCCCCGTCCACCGCCCCGTCCGCCCCGTCCGCGCCTCCGCGCCTCCGCGCCTCCGCCCTCCGCGCCTCCGCGCCTCCGCGCCTCCGCGCCTCCGCGCCTCCGCGCCTCCGCGCCTCCGCGCCCCCGCGCCCCCGCCTCCCCGCCTCCGCCCTCCGATCGTCCAGTTGATCAAGAGCTTTGCGTCAGATTCCGCAGCTGCGGTGACGCAAAGCTCTTGATCAACGGGGTTGGCGGCGGGCGCGGGCGCGGGCGCGGGCGCGGACGGGGCGCGGGGGTGGGGCGCCGGGGGTGGGGCGCGGGGTCGCTGGGCGCTGTGTGCCTGCGGGGCGTGGCCGAAGATCTGCGCAATTTCCGGGTAATTGCTGCTTACGGCTGGGGAAAGGCGACAACTTCCCGGAAATTGCTCTGCGGCGTGGGCCTGGTCGCCCGTGGGCCGGGCCGTTCGGGGGCTGGGGCCGTTCGGAGGGTCGGGTCGCCCCGGGGGCCGGGCCGCAGGGGGCCGGGCCGCCCGGGGGCCGGCTGGTTAGCGGGTGGGGGCGAGGTGGCGGTCTTCGTTGGGCATCAGGAGCCAGAGCACCAGGTAGACGATCACCTGCGTGCCGGGCAGCAGCAGCGACAGCAGGAACAGCAGCCGGACCATGCCGGCCGACATGCCGAACCGCTGGGCCAGGCCGGCGCAGACACCGGCGAGCATGCGCCCCTGGCGGGGCCGGACCAGTTTGCGACTCATCGTCGTACTCCCACTCTGCGGCGGTGAGTGCCGCGTCTGAAACCCACGGTAGGAACCCGCCGCCGCCCCGCCCTCAGACCGCAGGACGAACGGTGGATCCCGTACCCGTAGGTGGTTACCCGCGTCCGCCGCAGCCGACTCGTCGCAGCCATATGTCCGATTCGGCGCAGTTCGCGCCGCAGCCCGTACGTGCCCCTGGCGAAGCGGATCAGGGTGGGTCACCGTCGGTTGTGTGGCCGTGACCCTGCGACGCGGCGATCGGTGCGGACTGCCGGGTGGGGTGCGGACCCGCCGGGTAGGCTCGCCGGTTGGACACCCACACCCCTGGGCTTCCGCGGCGGCCGCCCGACCCGGGCGACCATGACGGGGCCGTACCCGCACGACGGGCGTGACGGCGAGGAAAGTGCAGCCATGATCAGCGTTTTTGACCTCTTCAGCGTCGGAATCGGGCCATCCAGCTCGCACACCGTCGGGCCGATGCGGGCCGCGCGGACCTTCGTCACCGGGCTCAAGGCCGACGGGCTGCTCGCCGTCACCGCCCGGGTGCACGCGGAGCTGTTCGGCTCGCTCGGGGCGACCGGCCACGGCCACGGCAGCGACCGGGCGGTGCTGCTCGGGCTGACCGGCGAGGCGCCGGAGACGGTCGACACCGACAGCGTGGCTTCCCGGGTGGCCCGGATCCGTGAGGAGCGGCGGATCGGCCTCCTCGACGCGCACGAGATCGACTTCGATCCGGACCGGGATCTGGTGCTGCACCGCCGCCGTTCGCTGCCGTACCACCCGAACGGGATGACCTTCACCGCGTACGACGAGAGCGGTGCGGAGCTGCGGGCGCGCACCTACTACTCCGTCGGCGGCGGGTTCGTGGTCGACGAGGCGGCGGCCGGCGCCGACCGGATCGTGCCCGACACGACAGCCGTCCCCTACCCCTTCCTCACCGGCGCGGAGCTGCTGAAGGTCACCACCGCCACCGGGCTGTCGATCAGCGAGGTGATGCTCGCCAACGAGCTCTCCTGGCGCAGCGAGGCCGAGGTGCGCGCGGGCCTGCTGGAGATCTGGCGGGTGATGCGCGAGTGCGTCGATCGGGGTTGCGAGCGGGACGGGGTGCTGCCCGGCGGGTTGAAGGTCCGCCGTCGGGCCGCCGAGCTGCGCCGTGGGCTGGAGGCGGAGGCCGGCAGTGACGATCCGCTGCGGGCGATGGACTGGGTGACCCTCTTCGCGTTGGCGGTCAACGAGGAGAACGCGGCCGGCGGCCGGGTGGTCACCGCCCCGACCAACGGCGCGGCCGGGATCATCCCCGCGGTGCTGCACTACTACACGCGGTTCGTGCCGGATGCGTCCGAGGACGGGGTGGTCCGGTTCCTGCTGGCGGCGGGCGCGATCGGTGTGCTGTTCAAGGAGAACGCGTCGATCTCCGGTGCGGAGGTCGGCTGCCAGGGCGAGGTGGGTTCGGCGTGTTCGATGGCGGCCGCTGGGCTCGCCGAGGCGCTGGGCGGCACCCCGGAGCAGGTGGAGAACGCCGCCGAGATCGGTATGGAGCACAACCTGGGGCTGACCTGCGACCCGGTGGGCGGCCTCGTGCAGATCCCCTGCATCGAGCGCAACGCGGTGGCTAGCATCAAGGCGATCACGGCCGCCCGGCTCGCGCTGCGCGGGGACGGGGTGCACGCCGTCTCGCTGGACAAGGTCATCAAGACCATGCGGGAGACCGGCGCCGACATGAAGGTCAAGTACAAGGAGACGGCACGCGGCGGTCTGGCCGTCAACGTGATCGAGTGTTGAGCGTGCCGGCAGGGCGACCGTTCACCGGCTGCTAACCTGTCGTCCGTTTACTCAGGCGGGAGGCAGCGGTGACCTCTGGGGTCGCGGCGTTGTGGTCGCACCGCAACTCCCTGCGCATCCTGGTCAAACGCGATCTCGCGGTCAAGTACCAGCAGTCGCTGCTGGGTTACGTCTGGTCGCTCATCGAGCCGCTCGGCATGGGGGCGATCTACTGGTTCGTCTTCGGGGTGCTCTACTCCCGGGACACCGGCCGGCACCTGGGTGAGGCGGCGGAGTCGTACCCGCTCTTCCTGATCACCGGGATCTTCGCCTGGATGTGGACGAGTTCGGCGTTGAGCGAGGCGACCAACGCGCTCACCGGCCAGGCCCGGCTGATCACCACGATGAACGTGCCGCGGCAGGTCTTCCCCATCGGGCGGGTGACCGGCCGGTTCGCCGAGTACCTGGCCGGTCTGCCGGTCCTCGTCGCGGTCGCGGTGGCGTACGCCGTGCACGGGCGGATCGACCTCGGGTGGTCCCTGCTGGCGCTGCCGCTCGCCGTGCTCGTCCAGGGCACCCTGCTGGTCGGGTTGGCGCTGCTGCTCTCCGCGTTCAACGTGCTGATGCGCGACGTGGAGCGGTTCATGCGGCTGATCATCCGGGTGCTCTTCTACGCGACGCCGATCATCTATCCGCTGAGCCTGGTCCGGGACTCCGACCTCCCCGGCTGGCTCAAGATCGTGTATGAGCTCAATCCGCTGGTCGGCGTCTTCCAGCTGCACCATTCGATCTGGTACGCGGACGAGTTCCCGGACGCCCGGCTGCTCGGCACCACGGTCGCCGGCAGTCTGCTGGTGCTGGCGGCCGGCTGGTGGTCGTTCCGTCGTCTCGAACCCGCCGTGCTCAAGGAACTCTGACATGGGCGACGTGATCATCGAGGCGAACGGTCTCGGCATCCGGTTCGTCCGCAACCGGCGCCGGCAGCTGCGGCTGCGTGACCTGTTCATCCACCGGGGTGGGCGGAACGCCCTGTCGGGCCAGTTCTGGCCGCTGCGGGACGTGTCGTTCACCGTCCGGGCCGGTGACACGATCGGGGTGATCGGGCGCAACGGCACCGGCAAGAGCACGCTGCTGCGGTTGATCGCCGGGGTGCTGATCCCCGACGAGGGTGACATCCGGGTTCGCGGTGACGTCGCGCCGCTGCTGGAGCTCTCCGCCGGCTTCTCCAACGACCTGACCGGGCGGGAGAACCTCTATCTGGTGGGCGGCCTGCACGGGCTGTCGTCGGGCTATCTGAAGCGGCACTTCGACGACATCGTCTCGTTCGCCGGTGAGCAGGTGGAGCGGGCCATCGACACGTCGGTGCGGCACTACTCGTCCGGCATGAAGGTCCGGCTCGGCTTCGCGATCATCTCGCATCTGCCGCATCCGATCCTGCTGATGGACGAGGTGACCGCGGTCGGTGACGCCGAGTTCCGAAAAAAGTGTTATGCGACGATTGACCGTCTGCTCGGGGAGGGGCGCACACTGGTGCTGGTGTCACACAACGAAAAGGACCTGACCCGCTTCTGCCGTCGGGGGCTCTTCCTCGACGGCGGGCGGTTGACCGTCGACGGCACGGTCGCCGAGGCGCTAGAGGCCTACCACAGCGCGGTCCCCCGGTGACCCTCGCGATCGTGCTCGCCGGCGGGAGCACGGCGGGCCTGCCCACGCGTACCGGCGAGACGCTCGCCGACCGGCTCGCCGCGCAGTGCGGCCGGGCCGGGGCGGACGAGGTCCGGTTCGTCGCCGACCTCGGTGAACTGGCCGCCCTCGTCGAGGTCGCCACCGGCCCGGTGCTGGTGGCCGGCGCCGACCTGGTCGCGCACACGGCGGTGCTCCGGCACCTGCTCACCAGTCCGGTCGGCCCGACCGTGGCGCTGGTGCTCGGTGACCCGCCGGCCGCCGATCGGACGGCGGTGCGCGAGGAGCGCGGGCAGGTGGTCGAGACCGGGCCGGCGGGGGCGCTGCCCGACGCCACCGGGGTCTTCGGTGGCGCGCTGCGGGTCGCCGCGCAGGATCTGCCCGCGCTCGCCGCCGCCGCCCGGGCCGCCGCGGTGACATCGGCCGGGGAGACCGCGGTGGACCGGCTCTTCGCCGGGCTCGCCGCGCGGGGCACGGTCGCCTTCGCCCACCGGGTACGGCTGCTCGTCGCGCACCGGGTGGGCGACGCGGCCGAGCTGGCCGCCGCCGAGGCGGCGGTGGCCGCGGTCGACGAGAAGCGCGCCGAGCTGCGCCTGTCGGTGAAGGAGCGGGACGACTTCTTCACCACCTTCTTCGTGAGCACCTGGTCGACGCTGGTGGTGCGGGCCTCGGCCCGGCTGCGTCTCACCCCGACCATCGTCACGGCGATCTCGGTGGCGTTCGCGGTGGCCGCCGCGGTGCTCTTCGCGGTCGGTGACCGGGCGGCGCTGGTCGGCGGGGCGATCCTGCTCTACCTCGGGTTCGTGCTCGACTGCGTGGACGGGCAGCTGGCCCGCTACACCCGCAACTTCAGCGCCTGGGGTGGCTGGCTCGACACGATGGCCGACCGGGCCAAGGAGTACGTGGTCTACGCCGGCCTGGGCATCGGTGCGACGCAGGCGGGTCACCGGTACGGCTGGGCGCTGGCGATCGCCGCCATGACCTTGCAGACCGTCCGGCACATGACCGACACGTGGTACGGCGTCCTGCACGACGAGGCGGCGCGTCGCCCCCGGACGGCGGCCACCGCTGGTGGCATCGGCGACCGGCTGAACAGCGCCTCGACCCGGGTGCAGGCCGACACGGGTTCGCTGTCGTACTGGCTGAAGCGCACGGTGGTCTTCCCGATCGGGGAGCGGTGGGCGCTGATCGCGCTGACCGTGGCGTTGTTCAACCCGCTGGTCAGCCTGATCGCGGTGCTGGTCTGGGGCGTGCTGGCGTTCGTCTACACGGGTGCGCTGCGGACGCTGCGGGCGCGCTGGATGCGGGTCGGGGTGCTGGCCACCGTCGATGCCACCCTGCACCGTGACGACGGCCCGCTGGTGCGGTGGCTGCCGGCGTCGCGTACGCCGGGGCCGCTCGGCTACGCGCTCCTCGCGGCGCTCGGCCCGGCGGCGCTGCTGGTGGCGGCGCTGGTGGTCGGGCGCTCCGACGGCGGGACGGACGAGCTGCGTTGGCTGCTGCCGGTCGCCCTGCTGATGCTGCTGGTCGGCGGCCTGGGGGCCCGGGCCCGGCACGACGGTCCGCTGGACTGGCTGGTGCCGGCCGCGCTGCGGGCCGCCGAGTTCCTCTTCGCGATCACCGTGGGGGTGCTCGGTGACGTGCCGCCCTGGCTGATCTTCGGGTACCTCTTCGTGCTCACGGTGCACCACTACGACCTCACCGCCCGGCTGGAGAAGCGGCAGGCCGCCCCGCCGCTGCACGCGGCCACGTTCGGCTGGGACGGGCGCTCGGTGCTGCTGACCCTCGCGGCAATTGTCGGGTTCGGCGGTATCGGGATGGCTACACTCGGTACGTACCTTCTCGTGGTTTTCGTGGCGAGCGTCGTCCTGGCCTGGGTGGTTCTGCCGGCCCGCGCCGCACGGGCGTCGGCGGTGCCGGTGCGGATGGGGGACGGCGTACCGGGCTGACGGAGGGACGGCCGGATGACCCTGATCAGCTTCGTCGTGCCGGCCTACCGAGTGCAGGGCTACCTGCGTGAGTGCCTGGACTCGATCCTCGACCAGCCCTTCACCGACCTGGAGGTCATCGCCGTCGACGACTGCTCGCCGGACGACAGCGGCGAGATCATCGACGAGTACGCGGCGCGCGACCCACGGGTCCGCGCCGTCCGGCTGACCGAGAACGTCGGGCTCGGTCCGGCCCGCAACATCGGGCTGGACCGGGCCACCGGCGAGTACGTCTGGTTCGTGGACGGGGACGACTGGCTGACGCCGGAGTGCCTGCCGGTGGTCGTCGAGCGGCTGCACGAGACCCGGCCGGACGTGCTGGTCGTCGACCACGTACGCACCCACTGGAACGACAGCGCCACCCGCAGCGCCATGCGCGAGGTCTTCCCCACCCCACCCGGCGTCGAGACGTTCCGGCTGCGGGACCGGCCGGAGACGATGCGGCTGCTGCACACCGCCTGGAACCGGCTGGTCCGCCGGCGGTTCCTGCTCGACCTGGGGCTGCGCTTCGCGCCCGGCTGGTACGAGGACGTGTCGTTCAGCTACCCGGCGCTGATGGCGGCCGACCGGATCGGCGTACTGGACCGGGTCTGCGTCAACTACCGGCAGCGCCGCGCCGGGGCGATCACCCGCACCCGGGGGGAGCGGCACTTCGAGGTCTTCCCGCAGTGGCATCGGGTGTTCCGGCTGATGGACCGGTGGGGGTCGGCGGTCGACGGACTACGCCCGGCGGTCTTCGAGCGGATGATCTGGCATTACCTGACCGTCCTCGGCAACGGGCAGCGGATCGCGCCGGAGCTGCGCCCGGCGTTCTTCGCGCAGATCACCGCCGACTACTCCCGTTGGCTGCCGCCCGAGGGCTATCCGGCCCCGCACGGCGTGGAGGGGCTGAAGCACCGGCTGGTCGCCACCGGCCGCTGGCGTACCTTCAGCGCCCTGCGGACCGCGAACCGGGCCCGGGACGCGGCCCGCCGGTCGGCGCGTACCGCCAGGCGGCGGGTGACGCCGGTGGCCCGGCGCAGCGCCAGACGGGCCCGCGACGTCCTGCTGCGCGAGTACTACCGGGCGGAGCTGCGACGGCCGCTCGACCCGACGCTCGCCGTCTACGCCGCGTACTGGTACCGGGGGTACTCCTGTAACCCGGCGGCGATCTACGAGGCGGCCCGCCGGCTCGCACCCGGTGTACGCGGGGTCTGGGTGGTCCGGCGGGACCGGGTGCGGACGCTCCCGCCCGGCGTCGAGTTCGTCGTGGCCGGCAGCCGGGCCTACTACCGGGCGCTGGCTCGGGCCCGCTGGCTGGTGAACAACGTCAACTTCCCGGACTTCGTCCGCAAGCGGCCCGGCTCCACGCACGTGCAGACCCATCACGGCACCCCGGTCAAGGTGATGGGGCTCGACCAGCAGCGGTACCCGATCGGCGCCGGCCGGATGGACTTCGCCGGCCTGCTGCGCCGGGTGGACCGCTGGGACTACAGCATCACCTCGAACAGCTTCTCCACCCAGATGTGGGACCGCGCGTACCCGGCGCGGTACACCACGCTGGAGGTGGGCTACCCGCGCAACGACCTGCTGGTGACGGCCACCCCGGAGGACGTCCGGCGGCTGCGTGCCGGACTCGGCATCGGCCTCGCCGAGCAGGTCGTGCTCTACGCGCCCACGCACCGGGAGCACCTGCCCAACTACCGGCCGCCGTTCGACCCGGATCACTTCGTCGACGCGCTCGGGCCCTCCGTCCGGCTGCTGATGCGCAGCCACTACTTCCACGACCGGGACCG
Organism: Micromonospora musae; assembly: GCF_003626635.1. Classification (GTDB taxonomy): domain Bacteria; phylum Actinomycetota; class Actinomycetes; order Mycobacteriales; family Micromonosporaceae; genus Micromonospora; species Micromonospora musae. The sequence goes on from NZ_RAZT01000007.1 coordinate 266,073, forward strand.
GCGGCCGCGTCGCGCGGTGCAGCGGGACCAGGTGACCGACGTGAGCGCGTACCAACGGGTGGAGGAGCTCTACCTGGTCGCCGACGTGTTGATCACCGACTACTCATCGGCGATGTTCGACTACGCCGTCCTGGACCGGCCCATCGTCATCTACGCGCCCGACTGGGAGGCGTACCGGCTGGCCCGGGGGGTCTACTTCGACATCACGGCCGAGCCGCCGGGCGCGGTGGCGATGACCTTCCACGACCTGCTCCAGGTGTTCCGCACGGGCGCGGTCTCGGCGGACGCGGCGACCCGGGCCCGCCGGCGGTTCCGCGACCGGTTCTGCACCCTGGACGACGGGCGGGCGGCCGAACGGGTGGTCCGGCAGGTCTTCCTCGGCGAGCCGCCCGAGTCCCGCCACCGCTGCTGACCGTCGCGCCCGACCGCATCGACGCGCCACCCGGCGGCATAGTCGTGCCTCGATCCGTCCGTGACGGCGTCGTCACGGAGCGAACTTGGCACGTTCACCCGATGTGCGCGCGGCATGACTTTCGTCACAGTCATTCGGGTTCGGTGCGACGAGTCGGGGAGGTGGCGGTGACCACCGTCGCGTTGAAGGATGTCACCAAGGTCTTCCGGGACGGCACCGTGGCCGTCGACAGCGTCAACCTCGACGTCAGCGACGGCGAGTTCATGGTGCTGCTCGGCCCGTCCGGGTGCGGAAAGTCGACGGTGCTGCGGATGGTCGCCGGCCTGGAGGACCCGACCCGGGGCGCGGTCATGCTCGGTGGCGAGCTGGCCAACGACCTGTCGCCGCGCGAGCGGGGCGTCGCCATGGTCTTCCAGGACTTCGCGCTCTACCCGCACATGACGGTCGGCGACAACATCTCCTTCCCGCTGCGGCTCGCCGGGATGGAGCCGGGCGCGCGTGGTGAGCGCGTCACCGACGTGGCGGGCGCGCTCGGCATCGGCGACGTGCTCGGTCGCCGGCCCGGCCAGCTCTCCGGCGGGCAGCGGCAGCGGGTCGCCATGGGCCGGGCGATCGTCCGCCGGCCCCGGCTGTTCCTCATGGACGAGCCGTTGTCCAACCTCGACAGCGGGCTGCGCGCCGAACTGCGCGCCGAGATCTCCGGCCTCACCCGTGAGCTGGGCGTGACCACCGTCTACGTCACGCACGACCAGGCCGAGGCGCTCACGATGGCCGACCGGGTCGCGATCATGCGCCGCGGCGTGCTCCAGGACGTCGGCACGCCCACCCAGGTCTACGGCCGGCCGGCGACGCTCTACGTGGCCGCGTTCCTGGGCAGCCCGCGGATGAACCTGCTGGAGGCGTCGGTCTACGTCCACCTCGACCGCTACGTCACCCTCACCCTCGGCGAGCAGGCGCTCTACCTGCCCTGGGACGACATCCGCAGCCGGGCGGTGGCGCACTACCACGGTGAGCGGATCGTGGTCGGGATGCGGGCCGAGGCGCTCACCCCGGTCGGCCCGGACGACCCGGGCGACCTGCTGCACGGCCGGATCCGCTACCTGGAGCACCACGGGCACGAGTCGCTGGCCTACCTCGACATCGGGGCCACCGCGATCGTGGTGGACGAGATGGGCAGCCGGGGCGAGCCTGCGGACCCCGGTCAGCGCGGGCGGCGTCGCTTCGGGCAGGTGGTCCAGCGGCTCGCCGGCAAGTCGGCCGAGGCGCCGGAGCGGGCCGAGGGCCGGGCCCGGTCGAGTGTGCTGCCCGACGCCGGCGCGCACGCCCGGCGCGCCGCCGATCTCGCGGTACGCCTCGCGCCGTACCCGGCGGCCGCGGCCGGTCACTCGCTCTCGGTGCGGGTACGGATGGACGCCCTGCACTTCTTCGACGAGCGGGGCGACCGGATCGACGTGGGCTGGCGTTAGAGACCATCGGGTTTCCCGACGGTCTCTTGGCCGGAACGCTCAGCGGGGGAGGTCCACGATCGGCCGCCGGTACGGGCCCCAGGCGACGAACCGGGTGAAGAGGTCGCCGGGGCTCGGGCCGTGGTCGGGGTCGAGTCGGTAGAGGTCCTGGGCCGCCTCGTAGAGCAGCCCGCAGAGGTAGATCGAGAGCGCGACCTGGTCGGCCGCGTACTCCGCCTTGAGCAGCAGCCGCGCGTCGGCGCACGGCCAGGGCCGGCCGCACGCTCCGCAGCACCACATCGGGCGCAGCGGAAGGTGCGGCTTCGCGTACGACGGGTACGGCCTGGGCCGCTCGGCGGCCGGTCCCTCCTGCGGCTGCGGTAGCCGGTGACCTGTCACGTCCGCCTCCTCTCGCCGCGGCTGCCCCGCGGATCGTGGTCGGGTGGGGCCGTCCCGGCCCGGGGGAGGCGGGACGGCCCCGGCGACCCGTTCTCGCTGGACAGGGACGGGCCGCTGGGTGACAGTCTGCTGATGGCGGCACTACGGTCGGAAGTGGAACGCGCCGTACGGCGCCGCCGTGCAGTTCGCCGTCACCCGTGTGCAGAGGTGTGCAGATGAGCCGGATGCCGATGCTGGAGCTGTTCGCCGGGGAGTTGCGCCGCCTTCGGGTGGCCGCCGGGCTCTCTCAGGAGGCGCTCGGCGAGCGCCTCAGCTACTCCGCCTCGCTGGTGGCCGCGGTCGAGCAGTGTCGCCGCCCGCCCCGGGAGGAGTTCGCCCGGCGCTGCGACGAGGTGCTCTCGGGCGGCGGGCTGCTGGCGCGGATCCGGGAGACGCTGGTCCGCGAGAGCCTGATGCCGTGGTTCCGCGAGTGGGTGACGATCGAGCAGGAGGCGGCCGCGCTGCGCAGCTTCGAACCGCTGGTCGTGCCCGGTCTCCTCCAGACCGAGGCGTACGCGCGAACCCTCTACGAGGGGGCCGGTCAGTTCGTCGGCGACGAAGTGGAGCAGCAGGTCGCCGCCCGGCTGGCCCGGCAGACGGTGCTCACCCGCCCGGCCCCGCCGCAGCTGGTTGTGGTGCTCGACTACACGGTGCTGGAGCGCCCGGTCGGCGGGCCGAAGGTGATGCGCGAGCAGCTGCGGCACCTGCTGGAGGTGGGTGGCCGGCCGAAGGTCCATCTGCACCTGGTGCCGCGCAGCACCGGCGCCTACCCCGGCCTGAACGGGGCATTCGTGCTCGCCACGCCGCCCGAGGGCGATGACATCGCGTACCTGGACAACCAGTTGCACGGCACGATCGTCGAGCGGAGCGCGGACGTACACTCCCTGCGGCAGACCTGGGAGTCCGTGCGGGCCGAGGCGACGCCCCACGGGGCCACCCTGAAGCTGATTTCGGAGGCGGCGGAGACATGGACCTGACCGGCGCGACCTGGCGCACGAGCACCCGCAGCAGCGGCAACGGCGGCAACTGCGTGGAGGTGGCCGACAACCTGCCGGGCGTCGTCGCCGTGCGGGACAGCAAGGACCGGCAGGGCTCCGTGCTCGCCTTCGACCCGCGGGCCTGGGCTGCGTTCGTGCGCTTCACCAAGGCCCGCTGAGCGCTCCGCGCCGAGGGGGCCGTCGCCTCCCCCGCCGGCAGCAGACCGGGCGCTGATCCGGGCCTAGCGAGATCGGGTTACCCAGGAGTAGCGTTCCGTCATGTCCATCGACTCACGCCAGGTGGCGGCCCGGATGACCGAGGCCGTGCCGTTCGCCCGTACGCTCGGCTTCGAGTTCGTCGAGATCGCCCCCGAGGCCGAGGGCGGCGTCCGCGCGGTCCTCCGGTTGCCCGACACGCCGGACACGCACAACCACGTCGGCGGTCCGCACGCCGGGGCCGTCTTCACCCTCGGCGAGACCGCCTCCGGCGCGGTCGTGCTGGCCGCCTTCGGGCAGCTGCTCGACCGGGTGGTGCCGCTGGCCGTACGCGCGGACATCGCCTACCGCAAGTTGGCCCTCGGGCCGGTGCGCGCCACCGCCCGGCTGGGACGCCCGCCCGCCGAGGTGATCGCGGAGCTGGAGTCCGGGCGGCGACCGGAGTTCCCGGTGCGGATCGAGATCACCACCGACGACGGCACGCCGACGTCGGAGATGACGGTGATCTGGACGCTCCGCTCGCAGTGACCCGGCGGGCGCGAACCGCCCGAAGCCGATCTCGACCCCCCGAAACGGGTTTGCCGGCCGGTTCCGGTGGTTAGATTCGGAGCGTGCTGGGCCTGCCTGCTGACGTGACCGCCTGCCTATTCGATCTTGACGGTGTGCTGACGCAGACCGCCCGGGTGCACAACGCGGCCTGGACCGAGACGTTCGACGAGTTCCTGCGCCAGCGCGCCGCCGCCACCGGGGAGCCGTACCGACCCTTCGACCCCGGGCCGGACTACAACCGTTACGTCGACGGGCGCCCCCGGGCCGACGGCGTACGGACCTTCCTGGCCTCCCGCGGGATCGTGCTCCCCGAGGGCAGCCCGGATGATCCGCCCGAGGCGGCGACGGTGAACGGGATCGGCAACCGGAAGAACGTCCTGCTCCTGAAGGAGCTGCGTACCCGCGGCGTCGACGTCTACCCCGGCTCGGTGACGTACCTCAAGGCGGCGGCCGCCGCCGGGCTGCGGCGGGCCGTGGTCACGGCGAGCGCCAACGGCCGCGAGGTGGTCGCCGCCGCCGGCCTGGAACCGCTGATCGAGGAACGGGTCGACGGACTGGTCGCCCGCGCCCAGGGCCTGCGCGGCAAACCGGAGCCGGACACCTTCCTCGCCGGGGCGCGGATGCTCGGCGTCGACCCGTCCCGGGCGGCCGTCTTCGAGGACGCGCTCGCCGGCGTGGCCGCCGGCCGCGCCGGTGGCTTCGGCTACGTGGTGGGGGTCGACCGGGTGGGCCAGGCGGACGAGCTACGGGCGCACGGGGCCGACGTCGTGGTCCGCGACCTCTCCGAGCTGCTCGACGAAGGGCGCGGCGCATGATCAGGGAACGGGCCTATCCGGTCGACCCGTGGCACGTCCGGGAGATCCGGCTGGACATGGACGTGCTGGCCCAGTCCGAGTCGGTCTTCGCGCTCTCCAACGGGCACATCGGCCTGCGCGGCAACCTGGACGAGGGCGAGCCGCACGGACTGCCCGGCACGTACCTGAACTCCTTCTACGAGCTGCGCCCGTTGCCGTACGCCGAGGCCGGATACGGCTTCCCCGAGTCCGGCCAGACCATCGTCAACGTCACCAACGGCAAGCTGATCCGGCTGCTCGTCGACGACGAGCCGCTCGACGTCCGCTACGGCGAGCTGCTCTCCCACGAACGCATCCTCGACATGCGCGCCGGCACCCTGCACCGGGAGGTGCACTGGCGCTCGCCGGCCGGCCGCGAGGTCAAGGTGCGCACCACCCGGGTGGTCTCGTTCACCCAGCGGTCGGTGGCCGCGATCAACTACGAGGTGGAGGCGATCGACGCCCCGCTGCGGCTGATCGTCCAGTCGGAGCTGGTCGCCAACGAGACGTTGCCGGCGCAGAGCCGCGACCCGCGCGTCGCGGCGGTACTCGAATCGCCGTTGCAGGCCGAGGAGGAGCTGACCACCGACGACGGCGGGCTGCTCCTGCACCGCACCAAGGTCTCCGGGCTGCGGGTCGCCGCCGCCATGGACCACGAGGTGTACGGGCCCGACCGCACCACCATCGAGTCCGAAGGGTACGAGGACTGGGTCCGCACCACGATCGGCTGCGTGCTCCAGCCCGGCGAGAAGCTGCGGGTGGTCAAGTACCTGGCGTACGGCTGGTCCAGCCGCCGGTCGTTGCCGGCGCTGCGCGACCAGGTCGGCGCGGCGCTCGCCGCCGCCCGGCTCGACGGCTGGGACGGCCTCTGCCGCGAGCAGCGGACCTACCTCGACGAGTTCTGGGACGCCTCGGACGTGCGGGTCGAGGGCGACCCGGAGGTCCAGCAGGCGGTCCGTTTCGGCCTCTTCCATGTGCTCCAGGCCGGTGCTCGGGCCGAGCGCAGACCGATCTCGGCGAAGGGGCTGACCGGCCCCGGATACGACGGGCACGCCTTCTGGGACACCGAGATGTTCGTCCTGCCGGTGCTCACGTACACCCAGCCGAACGCGGTCCGCGATGCGCTGCACTGGCGGCACGCAACCCTCGACTCGGCCCGGGAGCGGGCCCAGACGTTGAACCTGAAGGGCGCGGCCTTCCCCTGGCGGACCATCGAAGGCCCCGAGTCCTCCGGCTACTGGCCGGCGGGCACCGCCGGGTTCCACATCGCCGCCGATATCGCCGACGCGCTGCGCCGGTACGTGCTGGTCACCGGGGACGACCAGTTGGAGCGCGAGATCGGCCTGGAGCTGCTGGTGGAGACCGCCCGCCTGTGGCGTTCGCTCGGCCACCACGACCGGCACGGCAAGTTCCACATCGACGGGGTGACCGGGCCGGACGAGTACACGGCGGTCAAGAACGACAACGTCTACACCAACCTGATGGCGCAGCGGAACCTGCTCGCCGCCGCCGAGGCGGTGAACCGCTACCGGGACGAGGCGCTGCGCCTCGGCGTCACCGACGAGGAGGCGGCGGGCTGGCGGGACGCGGCGACCGACATGCACCTGCCGTACGACGACGACGTCGACGTGCACCAGCAGGTGGAGGGCTTCACCCGGCTCCAGGAGTGGGACTTCGTGCACACCCCGGCGGAGAAGTACCCGCTGCTGCTGCATTACCCCTACTTCGACCTGTACCGCAAGCAGGTCGTCAAGCAGGCGGACCTGGTGCTCGCCATGCACTGGCGGGGCGACGCGTTCACCCCGGAGCAGAAGCTGCGCAATTTCCTCTACTACGAGCGGCGCACGGTGCGGGACTCGTCCCTCTCGGCCTGCACCCAGGCGGTGCTCGCCGCCGAGGTCGGCCACCCGGAGCTGGCCCACAGCTACCTGCGCGAGGCCGCGCTGATGGACCTGCACGACCTGAACGAGAACACCCGCGACGGCGTGCACATGGCCTCGCTCGCGGGCGCCTGGATCGCCCTGGTGGCCGGGTTCGGTGGGCTACGCGACCACGACGGCACACTCTCCTTCGCGCCCCGGCTCTCCAGCGGGCTGAACCGGCTGGAGTTCTCGCTGCTGTGGCGGGGCCGGCGGCTGCGGGTGGACGTCCGGCAGCACCAGACCACGTACGCGCTGCGGCACGCCGACCCGGACGACGTGATCGAGCTGCGCCACCACGGTGAGACGATCCGGGTCACCTGCGACGAGCCGGTGACCGTGCCGGTCCCCTCGGCGCATCCCGCTGGACCGGCCCCGGAACACCCACCCGGGCGGTCGCCGCTGCTCCGGCTGCCGGAGCGGGAGCGCTGACGCGCGGTCGGGGCGGGACGACGCCCACCCCGACCGTCGGGTTCAGAGGGTGTTTGAGGAGGCTCGCCCGTAGCGAGCCGGTTGCCAGGCGGCGTTCGGCAAGGCGGAGGTTCGCCCGGATACCGGTGTTGTATCCGGGCGAACCGACAACGCGGCCGGGCGTCGTCTGTGGCCGGCGCAGTAGGGCACGGCCTTCTCAAACACCCTCTCGGGTCAGAAACGGTCACCCGTGGAGGGGCGGCCCCCCGCGTCCCGCGGTGCCATCGTCCGGGGATCGTCGGCCGTACGCGCGTGGGCGGCATCGTCCGCCCAGTCCTTGTTGCGTTCGGCCGACCGTAGCCGGTTCTCCTCCTCCGCCCTCTGCTTGTGCCGGGACGCCTGTTGCTGCCGGGACGTCTGCCGCTGCTGGGCCATGGTGATCCTCGCGATCCGTCGGGGCGCGGCTGCGCCGACACGGTCTGCGGTCGATACGTCGGCTACCCGGCGCACCCGTCGGCAAACGCCGGCCGGCCCGTCCGGCGGTGCCACCGTCGTTGGTGCACGGCGCAGGCCCCCGTCCGGCGGTGCCACCGTCGTGGTGCGCGGTGCGGGGCGGCACCGCCCCGTCCGGCAGTGCCCCCCCGTCGTGGTGCGCGGTGTCGCCCCCGGCACGGCTCGTCGTGGTGCGCGGTGTGCGGCGGCACGCTTGCCCTCCGGCGGGCGGGGTAAGACGTTCCCCGCCCGGTGCAGAGACCGGCGGGTGGAGGTCATTGGCATGGACGTGCGCAGCAGTGAGGTGACGATCCCGGTCGGCGACGCCCAACTCGTGGCCGACGTGATCCTCCCGAGCGAACCGGTCGGAGTCGTGCTCTTCGCCCACGGCAGCGGCAGCTCCCGGCACAGCCCCCGAAACACGGCGGTGGCCCGCGTACTGCAGCAACGGGCGCTCGGCACGGTGCTGGTCGACCTGCTCACGCCGGCCGAGGACGCGGTGGACGCCCGCACCGCCGAGCTCCGCTTCAACATCGAGCTGCTCGCCGACCGGCTCTCCGCGATCGTCGACTGGCTGGGCGGCGAGCAGTGGACGCGCGGGCTGCCGATCGGGCTCTTCGGCGCCAGCACGGGCGCCGGGGCGGCGCTGGTCAGCGCGGCGGCCCGGCCCGCGCAGGTGGGCGCGGTGGTCTCCCGGGGCGGCCGGCCGGATCTGGCCCACTCCGCGCTGTCCGGCGTACGCGCCCCGACGCTCCTGCTCGTCGGCGGCCTCGACGACGAGGTGATCACCCTGAACGAGCAGGCGCGCGCCATGCTCACCGGGACTGTCGAACTGCGCATCGTGCCCGGCGCCACCCACCTCTTCGAGGAGCCCGGCACCCTCGACCAGGTCACCGAGGCGGCCGCCGACTGGTTCAGCACGCACCTCGCCCGTTGACCCTCCCCGTTTGCCCCCCGGCCTCCGGGGAAGGCATCAGGTTCGATGCTCGGACCGGGGAGGTAGCCATGGGTGAGTTCATGAACAAGGCCAAGGACTTCGCGAAGAAGCACGACAAGCAGGTCGACCAGGCGCTCGAGAAGGGCGGCCAGATGGCCGACAAGCGCACCGGCGGCAAGTACGCCGACAAGATCGACAAGGGCGTCGACCGGGCGCAGGCGCGTACCGGCGAGGGTGACCAGGTGCGTTGACCGGAACAGCGTTCACCGGGCGGCCGGGTACCGGCCGCCCGGAACGTCCCCGGCCCGTCGCCCGACGTCCGCCCCGCAGAGCCGCCGCGCCGGACGATTCACCCGTCCCGGGTGGGGTAACTACCGTCATGACCGACGACCGCGCCGACCAGGAGCCCGAACGGTCGCCCGTGAGCGCGGCCGCCGAACGGGGCGGTCGCCATCTCCGCCGCTTCCGGCGTCTGGGCAGTGAGGCCAGCAAGGCGCGGCTGCGCCAACTGGAGATCATCTCCGTGATCGCGGTGCAGGCCGGGCTCGCCGCCGCGCTCGCCTCCCTCATCGCACAGGAGCTCTTCGGCCGCGGCATGCACGTCTTCGCCCCGGCCGCCGCCGTCGCCACCATCGCCAGCGCGATCGGGCAACGCGCCCGCCGCACCTTCGAGCTGCTGGCCGGGGTGGGGCTCGGCATCGTCGTCGGTGACCTGCTCCGCTACTCCCTCGGCACCGGGGCCTGGCAGACCGGGCTGGTGGTGGCCTTCGCGATCGTGATCGCACTGCTGGTGGCCGGCCGGGGTGGGGCACTCGTCGGCCAGGCGGGTGGTACCGCAGTGCTGATCTCCACGCTGATGCCCACGGAGGGCCGGCTGGAGCTGCCCCGGATCTTCGACGCGTTGATCGGGGGCGTCATCGGCCTGGTGGTCGTCGTGCTGCTGCTGCCGGTCAACCCGATACGGGTGCTCGACCGGGCGGCGACGCCGGTCTTCGCGGCGGTCTCGGATCAGCTCGACGAGATCGCCGCCGCACTTCGCCAACGAGACGCGGAGCGCTCGATCCGGTCCCTGGAGCGGGTGCGTGGCCTCGAAGGGGACATCGGCCGGTTGAACGAGGCGCTCAGCGGGGCGGAGGAGGTGGTCACCCTGGCCCCGGCGCGTTGGCACCGCCGGGCGGTGTTCCATCGGTACGCCCGCGGCCTCACCCATGTCGAACGAGTCGTGATCAACGTCCGGGTCATGGCGAGACGGTCCGCGACCGCCATCCAGTACGGCGAACCGATTCCGGACGAGCTGCCCGCCGCCCTCACGCGGTTCTCCGCCGCCGTGCGGGAGCTGCGGGAGGAGTGCCGGCGAGGAGAGGAGAGGCCCGAGCGGACCCGGGCCCTCATCCTGGAGACCGCCGACCTCGCCGGCCGCGCGTGGGCCCAGGGCGTCCGCTCGTTCGGCGACACCCTCACCACCGACCTGCGCGCCAGCGCGAGCGACCTGATGCGGGCCACCGGTTACGAGCCCGAAGAGGCGAACCGGCTGGTGCGTACGGCCGCCGGTGCGGGTCAGCGGGCAGTCCGCCCGTTGGTGCACCGCCGGCTGCAGCGGGCCGCTCGGCGGACCTTCTCCACCAGGACCGTACGGCTGGCCCGTAAGGCTTCGCTGCGTTCCCGCAGGGACCGGCCCCGAACGACGAGAAGCGCCGGGCGCCCCCGTGGGGGCAGCCCGGCGCGGTGAAGCTCAGATCAGGCGGAGTAACCGCGCGACGCGATCCAGTTCGCGACCTTGTCGAGCGGCATCCAGTACTCGTTGTCGGCCGGATCGGCCGGGTCGGCGATCTGAATGCTCTGCCCGCCGTCCCGGTAGCCGATGAGCGTCACGTAGTGACCGCCCTCGTACGAGTGCGGGCTGCCGATCTCGTCGACCGCCGTGCCCCTGACGTTCGCCACCACCGGACGGCCGTCGTCCAGCGCCTTCATGACGTCGTCACGGAGCCGCTGCACCTCGCTCGGCTTGGCCACGTCGTCCGGGATCTCGCCGGTCTTGTACTTCCCGCCGGTCAGCTGGTTGAGCACGCGGGTGGTGTCCAGGGCGGACGGTGTGCCCGCCTCGGTGGTGCCGAGCAGTGCTGCCACGTCGTCCTGCGACAGCTGCTTGCCCTGCGCGGAGAGCGCGATCCGCGTCGCGGCCGGCCCACAGTAGAAGAAGTTCGGCTGGGCCTGGTAGTCCACGTTCAGCAGGCGCTCGGACCGGCTGTCGTGGCCCTTGTCGGACTGCGTGGACGTCGTCGGGGCGGACTGGACCGGGGCGGCGTGGGCCGCCACCGCCGGGCCCAGCGCACACCCGCCGGCGACCAGCAGGCCGGCGACGGAGAGGCCACTCCGGTGGATGATCGGGTTCATGAATCGGGCTCCAATCGGGGGTTTGCCGCCTCCGACGGAGGCGTAAGCACCAGAACGGGGCGCTCGGCTCATTTACGGGCGACCCCGAGCCGTCGGACACTCCCGGGGTACCGGGGGTGCAACGGCCCCGTCACGGCCGGCATTCCGGCCGCCGATGCCGGGGGCAAGGGCGTCGCGACCAGGTGCAACGGCGGCGGTGGCAGGGGGATTCCGGCGCGCCGAGGCGCCGTGACCTCGTGCACGTCGCAGGGCCCGGCGGGAACAACCCGGGGCGCGGCCCGCTCCGTCTTCCTCGCAGTCCCGGCGGGATGATGCGACAACCGTGGCGGCCCCGCCGTCGCGGCCGGTCGACTCATCGACCCGGCCGCGCGGCCCGGCCCTGGGCCCTTGATCGACTCGGGGTCCTTGAAGTCGGGGCATCACGCGGCCGGGGACACCCCGACATCAAGGAAACCGAGTCGATCATCGGCGCGCACGGGCGATGAGCGCGATGTGCCCGGTTTGCGGCCTGGAGGGGCGGCGGGTAGTGCCCAGCGACCGGGCTCCGCCCCGGGTGCCAGCCCGATCCTCCCGAAGGTCCATTCGAGGGCCGCGAGACCGGTCAAATCGACCGGTACGTCACAAACTGCCCATGAGTCGGGTGACGGTGACCTCGATGACGACCCGTTCCGGGTTGGGGCGCGGGGCGCGGTAACGCTCCGCGTACCGCCGCTCCGCCTCGGCGACCGCCGTCCCGTCCGACCGGACGACGGCCCGCCCCTCGATGGTGAGCCAGCGGCGGCCGTCGACGTGGCAGAGCGCCACCGGCGCGCCCTCAGCCCCGGCAGCGGCGACGTGCCGGGCCTTGCGGGAGGCGGCGGAGGTGATCACCCGGGCGAGGCCGGACGCCGGGTCCAGGGTCACCCCGACGGGCACCACGTGCGGGGTACCGTCCGGCCGGAGCGTGGTGAGCGTGGCGAGGTGCCGTTCCCGGCAGAAGGCGATCACCCGATCGTCACGTACGTCCAGCAGGCGCGTGCCCGGCATCTCCGGTCCCCCCAATCCGTCGACCGATCATGGCACGCGCCGGCGGTCCTGCCCGGGGCCCGGGGGCGCGTACGGCTGGCTCGGCAACCGGCGAGCGGCCTCCCGGTGCTTCTGCACCAGCCGGCTCAGATAGATCAACGTGCCCGCGAGGATGCCCATGTCGTCCAGGTAGATGGGGTCGGGCAGCAGGTCGACCGGGAAGATCGTGTAAGCCAGGGCCCCGTAGAGAGCCACCTTGCCGCTGGAGCCGAGCGAGGTCAGCAGCCGGTGGGTCCGTACCACCCGGACGGCCAGCACCACGGCGCCGACCAGCGTCGCGAGCAGCACGACGCCGGCGATGACGAGGAGGACGATCCACGCTTCGCGCGACATGCGGTCACGCTAACCCAATCCGGCCGCCTGCACCCTGTTCGAGGCGGCCGTCAGCGCCGGGCCCCGGTCAGTACGCCGGTACGGCCGCGCGCCCCCGCGCCACGACCTGGTTCTCCCGCGTCTGCTCCATCGGCCGGGCGACCTCGCTGAGCGGCAGCACCGACTCGGCGTCCTCCGCCCGGCGTCCGGTGGCGGCGAACGCCTCCTCCCGCAGGCTGCGGGCGGCCGCGGCAGTGCGTTCGACCTCCCGCCAGGCGAGCTGCTCCTGTTCGCGTGCCACCTGGTGGCGGGCGAGGAGGTTGTCGCGTACCGCCCGTCGCAGCACCAGCTCCTGCTCCACCGGGTGCAGCCGCGGGTCCCAGCCGTTGCGGTGCGCGAACACGTCGCTGAGCTGCTCGACGGAGAGCTCCCGCTGCCAGTACGCGTCGAGCGCGGCGCGGTGCAGGAAGCGCTCGCGGTCCACGTACTCGGCCGGCGTGCGGGCGGTACGCGGCAGCGGCATGGCAGCGGCGGCGCCCAGGCGTCGGACGTCCGCCTCGGCCGCCTCGTACGCCTGCCAGGCCACCTCGACCGCGTCCTGCGCGGCGAGCCACTCCGCCCGCTGTCGCTCCGCGGTGCTGGTGGCGCGCTCGGCGGCGACGGCGACCTCCTGCGAGTAGCGGGTGCGGTCCCGCTCCTCCTCGGCGAACTCGAGCCGGCCCGGCATCGCCGCGCGCCGGATCCTCGTGGCGGCGCCGATCGCGAGCCGGCCCGGTCGGAGCAGCAGGGCGGCGACGACGACGCCCACCACGGCGAGCAGGCTCAGCCAGATCACGGCGGCGCGGGGCACGTCGGGCAGGACGGCGGAGAGGACGGTCTGCATCATCTGCACCTCGTGGTCGGTTGTCGGTAATGGACGATCTGACCCGCTGGTGAGCGGAGGGAAGATTCGGGGGCCGGTCCCGCACCGCTCCGCGACGCGAAGGTCGGTGGTGCGAGACGCACGGCGGCCATCCGGTGTGCGGGCTCGGCGGTCGAGCCGGGCGACGCAGCGGTCAGACCGTTGCGGGCGAACGACGCCGGCCAGGGCTTACGGCGCGAACTGCGCCGGCCACGGCCGTGGTGGCCGTCGGTGCCGGGGCGGATGGCCCTCGGGTCAGGCGAGCGGAGGGCCGCGGCGACCGGGCGCGGCGCGGCCGGCGTCGAGCGCCGGGAGAGCCTCGGGCGTCGCCGTCAGGGTGCCGGCGGCCGGGGCGGCGAGCAGCGGCCGGTCGGCCGGACGGTGCGCGGGAGCCTCGGCCGGGGTCAACCGCTCGGCGACCGGCGCGATCTCGGGTCGCAGCACCTCGACCTGGCTGCTGACCGAGGTGGGCTGGAGCTGGGCGGCGGTGGCCGGCGGCCCGGCCGGGGCCGCGGCGCCGAGGCCGACGGCGAGCGCGAGCGTGGCTACGGCGAGCCGGGTCAGCTCGCCCAACGTGCGCAGCGTGGCCCGCCAGGTGGGGCGGGCGGACGCTATGGACAGCACGGGACCAACCTACCGCTCTCGGCCGTCGGGCGCAGCCTGGCCGGAACCACCGCCGACGTGACCGTGCCCACCCGTCCTCATCGGACGGACGGTCACCGGTGACCGGCGGCGGGCGCGACCGCGGCCCGGCCACCTCGCGGCATCCGGGCCTCGGTCGAGTCGATCAACCGTCCAGGTCACCGGTGCCGGCGTCGTCGGCGTCGGACCGGTCCGCGTCGGTCGCGGGCCCGGCGACGGCGGTGTCGGGCAGCTCGGTGAAGAGAGCAAGCAGGGCCCCGACCTCGAGGTCGGCCTCGGCCGGATGGCGGAACCGGCCGGCCGGGTTGAGGGTGTACTCGTTGCGGCGCCCCACCCGGGTCCGGCTGAGATAACCGCCGGCCTCCAGGTCGGCGACGATCGCCTGGGCGGCCCGCTCGGTGACCCCCACCTCGTCCGCGACGTCCCGCAGCCGCGCGGTGGGATTGCGCGCGATGGCGAGCAGCACATGTCCATGATTGGTGAGGAACGTCCAGTTCCGGGTGCCGCCGTACCCGCTCGCGCTCGTCGCCATGGCCGTCATCGTAGGGCCCGGCCCATCCCTCCGATTCCATCGATCGTGACCCGTCCGCGAATACCTGAAACGCAAATCACGTATACCTTGACGTGTCTCCGGGTGGGTGTGACCGTGGACGGGAGCCCGCGGCGGTCACCGTGGGTGATCACACCGATCGCATAGGAAGTCGAGGTGCGGGGATGAGTGGACCCGAAACGCCGGTGCTGCGTCCGGAGCAGGCGCTCGCCGAGCTGATCGAGGGCAACCACCGCTTCGTCACCGGCACCCCGAGCCACCCCAACCAGGACGCCGGCCACCGGGCCGCGGTCGCCGACGAGCAGCACCCGTTCGCGGTGATCGTGGGCTGCTCCGACTCCCGCCTCGCCGCCGAGATCATCTTCGACCGTGGGCTGGGCGACCTCTTCGTGGTGCGTACGGCCGGGCACACCACCGGGCCGGAGGTGCTGGGCAGCGTCGAGTACGCGGTCACGGTGCTGCGCGCGCCGCTGGTCGTGGTGCTCGGGCACGACTCGTGCGGGGCCGTGAAGGCGGCCCGGGAGTCGCTCGACACCGGCACGCAGCCCCCCGGTCACCTGGGCGCGGTGGTGGACGCCGTGCTGCCCAGCCTGCGTCGCGCCGCCGCCGAGGGGGTCGACGACCTCGACCGGATCATCGACCTCCACATCGCGCAGACCGTCGAGGCGCTGCTCGAGAACTCGGCAGTGCTGGCCGCCGAGGTCGAGGCCGGGCGGTGCGGGGTGGTCGGCATGTCGTACCGGCTCGCCGCCGGCGAGGTCCGTCAGGTCGCCGGGGTGCTTCCGCCCGCGGCGGGCGCGGATCCGACGGCGGGCTGACACCCTCCACGACGCCAGGAGAAGCGAGAGGGCCGCCCCGCGAATGCGGGGCGGCCCTTGCCGTTCTCAACCGGTCGCTACAGCAGCGACATGTGCACGTGGTCCGTGTGGTTGGACGGGCCGCTGTAGGACTTCCAGCCGGTGGCCGGGAACCAGATCTGCCGGTTCCAGATCACGTAGTAGATGCCGAGCCGGTCGGCGTTGCGAATGAGGAACGCGGCGACGTTGTTGCCGTACATCCGGGTGTCGTCGTTGTGCCAGGGCGAGAAGCCGCTCTTCTGCAGGGACCAGTCGCAGGCCCGGCCCTTCGGGTGCTCCCACGGCCCGCCCGGTCGGTAGCAGCCGACGAACCGGTTGAAGCCGGCTCGCTTGACCTCCTTGTAGGCGTGCAGCGTGCGGGGCGTGATGCAGCCCGAGGTGGTCGGGTCGGGCTCACTGCACGACATCGGCTTCCAGTCGCCGTCGGCCGTCCGGCCGGGACCCATCCTCGCCACCGGCGAGGTGGCCGAGACGAGACCGCCGGTGAAGCCCTTTCCGCCGACCAGGGCCAGGGCCTTGTCCGCCTCGCGCTTCTGCTTGGCCATGATGGCGGCCTGCTTCTGCTGCTCGCGGACCTCGGTGTCGATCGCCAGCTTGGCGAGCTCGGCGCGGTGCTTGACCTCGTTGATCCGGGACAGCTTCTGCGAGTTGACCATGTTGAGTTCGTCGAGGCCCATCACCCGCTCCACGAAGGAGTCCGGGTCGTTGCTCGACAGCAACATCCCGACCGCGCCCATCCGACCGGTGCGGTACGACTGGGCGGCGACCTGGCCGACCTGCGGCGCCAACGCGTTCAGCTCGGCCTCGGCCCGCTTGACGTCCAGGCCCAGCTCCACCTGGCGCTTCTTGGACTTCTCCAGCTTGGCCTTGGCCGCGGTGTAGTTGCGGTTCGTCGTCTCGACGACGTCGGTGAGCAGTGGCGGGTCGTCGTCCTCGTGCCCGGACGGAACGGCCGGCTTGGGTGCGGCGGACGCCGGGAGGGGCCCGGCGAGCACGGTCAGCGCGGCGATCACGGCCACCACGGGTATCAACCAGCGGCGTAGGGGTGCCGTCACAGTTTTCCCTTCCGTCGACCGCCGACCGGGTTAGCTGACGGGTTCGGGGCGGAAGTGGCCCCTACCGCTGACGCGGACTCACCCCAGGTACCTGGGTTCCCGGCTCGCCGTCCGGCGATTGGGCGGTGGTACCGCAGGCGCCGCTGCGCGCCTTCGGCGGTTACCGGCAGCGAGGTTACCCGAGAGCCCGGCCGGGGAGCTACGCCCGGATGCCGACTAAAGGCGTCATTTCGCCATAGCGCTGGGTAACCAGTGGCGCAGCTGCCAGGCCGGCGAGCCTGCGCGGTCACGTTGAGGAGTGTCACCATGCGCTCTCCGTTCTCCTGTCCGGGTCGGGCCGGCCACCGGGGGTGGCGGGGGGTGGGATCGGGCTCGGGTCGTGTCGCCCGGCGCCCAGCGCCTCCAACACGTCGCTCCGGTCCGGGGCGGGCCGGGTGGTCGGGTGGGTGGGCTTCGCCTCGCCGTCGGCCGGTGCGGCGACCGAGCGTCCGGCCGTCGTGACGATCGCGGCCAGGCCGGTGGTGAGCGGGACGGCGGCGATCAGCCCGAGCGTCGCGACCGCGCTACGGACGATCTCCTGGGCCAGGAACTCGCTGGTGAGGAGTTGACCCACCGGGCGCGAGTCGGCGGTCAGCAGGAGCAGCAGCGGCAGCGAGGCGCCCGCGTACGCGAGCACGATGGTGTTCACCGTGGACGCGATGTGCGCGCGGCCGACCCGGGTCGCGGCCCGGTAGAGCTGGAGCCGGGACAACCCCGGGTTCGCGTGGGCCAGCTCGGTGACCGTGGCCGCCTGGGTGACCGTGACGTCGTCGAGCACGCCGAGCGACCCGATGATGATCCCGGCGAGCAGCAGGCCCCGCAGGTCCACGTCGCCGCGGAACATCGAGAGCGTCAGGGCGTCCTCGCTGCCGAAGCCGGTGAGGTGGGTGGCGGCGGTGGCAGCCGCGCCGAGGACGCCGGTGAGCACCAGGCTGCCGAGGGTGCCGAGCACGGCGACCGAGGTCTGCGCGGTCACGCCGTGCGTCAGGTAGAGCACCACGAACATGATCAGGGCGGCGCCGACCACGGCGACCAGCAGCGGTGAGTGCCCGGCGCCGATGCCGGGCAGGACGAAGGTGAGCAGGATGCCGAAGCTCGCGGCGAGGCCGGCGAGCGCGGCCAGGCCCCGCCACCGTCCGAACGCGACGATCGCCCCGGCGAAGATCAACGCCAGCCAGACGAGCGGCTGGCCGCGCTGGTGCTCGGCGACGTTCCAACTCGACGACGAGGGGTCGGTCGGATCGGTCAGCTGCACCATGATCACCTCGTCGCCCGCCTCGACGACCGGTGCCCCCGGACCGTCCGGGACCGGCGCCTCGACCTGCTGACCGGCGGCCGGGCCGTCCTGCACACGTACGGTCACCGTGCCGCAGCGCTGTGGCCGTCCACCGGGCGTCCCCTCCGGCGTCTCCGACACCGGGGAGCAGGCCTCGCTCACCACCCGGGTGACGGTGCCGTGATACCGGGCCGGATCGCCGCTGCCCTCCGTCTCCGGAACGTCGCGGGGCCAGAGCACCAGGGCGGCGACCACGGTGGCGAGGACGAGCGGGACGACCGTCACGAGGAGGATCCGTCGCACCCCCGGTGGGGTGGACGGTGCGGGACGGCTGTGGTCGGCGCCCATTACGAATCTCCCAACGAATCCGGGGCAGGGTACGTGCCGGTGGGGCGATCGGTTCAGCGGCGCGGGACCGCCCCGCCACGAAAGATCCGGAGAGTCATCGTCGGAATGCTAACCATGGCGACCCTCCGGCGCCCGTTCACGCCGACGGTGTCACGTCATGACGGCGAAGGTCCCCACGGCGGCGGCCGACGGGGCATGTTGGGTTCATGACCGCAGATCCGTCACCGCACCACCCGGGCGCACCCGAGCCGGACCACGGCCGGGGTGGCCACGACAAGCACGCCGGCCACGACCCGGCGATGTTCCGGCGGCGGTTCTGGATCTGTCTGGCGCTCACCGTGCCGGTCGTGGTCACCAGCCACATGGTCATGGAGTGGCTCGGTTACCGGCTCGACGCGCCGGGCCTCACCTGGGTCGGGCCGGTGCTCGGCTCGGTGGTGTTCTGGTGGGGTGGCTGGCCGTTCCTGGTCGGCGCGGTACGCGAGGTGCGGGACCGGGCGCCGGGCATGATGCTGCTCGTCGCCATGGCGATCACCGTCGCGTACGGCGCGTCGCTCGCCACCAGCCTGGGCGCCTTCGACCTGGACTTCTGGTGGGAGCTGGCGGCTCTGGTCACCATCATGCTGCTCGGACACTGGCAGGAGATGCGGGCGATCGGGCAGGCGCGCGGGGCGCTCGCGGCGCTCGCCGCACTCCTGCCCGACCAGGCCGAGCGGGTCACCGAGGACGGCCGGACCGAGCCGGTGCCGGTGACCGGCCTGCGGGTCGGTGACGTGGTGCTGGTCCGGCCCGGTGGCCGGGTGCCGGCGGACGGACGCGTGGTGGACGGCGCCGCCGAGCTGGACGAGTCGATGATCACCGGGGAGTCCCGGCCGGTGTCCCGGTCCGTCGGCGATCGGGTGGTGGCGGGCACGGTGGCCGCCGACTCGGCGCTGCGGATCCGGGTCGAGGCGGTCGGGGAGCAGACCACGCTGGCGGGCATCCAACGCATGGTCGCCGAGGCGCAGCAGTCCAGCGGGCGGGCCCAGGTGCTGGCCGACCGGTTCGCCGCGGCGCTGTTCTACGTCGCCATGGCGACAGCCGTGGTGACGGTGCTGGCGTGGACGTTGATGGGCCGGGGCGACGAGGCGGTGGTCCGGGCCGTCACCGTGCTGGTCATCGCCTGCCCGCACGCACTCGGTCTGGCGATCCCGCTGGTGATCGCGCTCTCCACGGCGGTGGCCGCGAAGTCCGGGATCCTGGTCAAGGACCGGCTGGCGCTGGAGCGGATGCGGACCGTCGACGCCGTGCTGTTCGACAAGACCGGCACCCTCACCCGCGGCGAGCACGTGGTGACCGACCTGGCCACGGTCCCCGGCATCGAGCCCGACGAGCTGCTGCGGCTCGCCGCCGGAATCGAGGCGGAGAGCGAGCATCCGATGGCCCGGGCGATCGTCGCGGCGGCGGGGGAGCGTGGTGGGGCCGTCGCGGCCACCGGGTTCCGGTCCCGGCCAGGCCGTGGGGTGGAGGCCACCGTGGCGGGCCGGAGGTACGCGGTGGGCGGGCCGGCGCTCCTGCGCGAGCTGGGCGTACGCCTCCCCGACGAGCTGCGCGCCGAAACCGACCACTGGGCCGGCCGGGGCGCGGTGGTGCTGCACCTGGTGCGGCTGCCGGACGGGGTGCTCGGTGCGCTGGCGCTCACCGACGAGCTGCGCCCCGAGGCGCGCGACGCGGTCGCCGAGCTGCGGGCGCAGGGTGTACGGACCATCGCGATGATCACCGGGGATGCCCGGCCGGTGGCCGAGGCGGTCGCCGCGGACCTCGGGTTCGGTCCCGGCGACGAGGTGTTCGCGGAGGTGCTGCCGGCGCAGAAGGACGCCAAGGTGACCGAACTGCGGCGGCGTGGGTTGACCGTGGCGATGGTCGGCGACGGGGTGAACGACGCGCCGGCGCTGGCCCGGGCCGACGTGGGGATCGCCATCGGCGCCGGCACGGACGTGGCCATCGAGTCCGCCGGGGTGGTGCTCGCCTCCTCCGACCCGCGCGGGGTGGGGGCGGTCATCCGGCTCTCGCGTGCCTCGTACCGCAAGATGCTGCAGAACCTCGCCTGGGCGGCGGGCTACAACGTGGTGGCCCTGCCGCTGGCGGCCGGGGTGCTGGCCGGCGTCGGATTGTCGTTGAGCCCCGCCGTCGCCGCGGTGCTGATGTCGGGCTCCACCATCGTGGTGGCGCTCAACGCCCAACTGCTGCGCCGGGTACGCCTCGGCGCGCCGAACGCGGGCTGAGAGCCGCGCCCTGCCACGAGCCGAGGAGGCGTCGGGCGCCGCGGGGCGGCCGGGTCAGCCGCGCTTCATGAGCCGACCGACCGCGGCCATCATCTCGCTGGCCATCTCGTCGGCGCGCCCCTCGGCCGCTCCCTCGTGCATGCAGTGCCGGGCGTGGCCGTCGAGCAGCCCGAGGGCGACCTTGTCCAGCGCGGCCTGGACCGCGGAGATCTGGGTGAGCACGTCGATGCAGTAACGGTCCTCGTCGACCATCTTCTCGACGCCGCGTACCTGCCCCTCGATGCGGCGCAGCCGGGCGAGCAGCTGGTCCTTGCTGGCCGTGTATCCGCGGATGGGGGTCGGTGTGGTCATGGCGCAAGGATAGCCTACCCCCAGGGGGTATGGTACGGTCCTCGCAGGAGCCGATACCCCCACCGGGTACCGGTACAGCGACTAGGGCGGAAGCTTGCCCGGCTCTTACCCCCCGGGGGTATAGGTTGGGCGGCGGAAGGAGAGCTCCGATGGTCACCACGACGTACCAGGTGCAGGGCATGACCTGCGGACACTGCGTGAGCGCGGTCAGCGCCGAGGTCGGCGCCGTCGCCGGCGTCAGCGACGTCCAGGTCGACCTGGCCACCGGCCAGGTCACCGTCACCAGCGACGGCCCGCTGGAGACCAGTGCCGTGCGCTCCGCCGTCGACGAGGCCGGTTACGACCTCGTCGGCGAGTGAGCGGCGGCTGACCCGGAAACGAGGTCACACCGATGAACACACCCATGAAGCTGGGCAGCTTCGCGCTCGGCCTCGCGGCGGTGTTCGGCGCGGCGTACGGGGTCGGCCGAGTGGCCGACCCCGTCACCCCGGCCGCCGAATCCCGGCACGAGGGCCCGGCGACCGCCGAACACGGCACCCAGGACGATCCGGGACACGGCGGGAGCGAGGACGAACACCTCCCCGGCGGCCTGCTCGTCTCCGACCGGGGCTACACGCTCGCCCCCGTCACCGCCCCGGCCGGCGAGTTCGCCTTCCGGATCACCGACCACGACGGCCGGCCGGTCACCCGGTACGACGTGGCGCACGACGAGCGGATGCACCTCATCGTCGCCCGGCGCGACCTCTCCGGCTTCCGGCACGTACACCCCGAACTCGGCTCAGACGGCACCTGGCGGGTCGCCTCCCCGCTGGCCGGGCCGGGCGTGTGGCGGGCCTTCGCCGACTTCACCCCCACCGGGGGCGACCCGTTGACGCTCGGCGTCGACGTGACCGTGCCCGGTGCGCTGACCCCCCGGTCACTGCCGGCGCCGGCGACCAGCACCACCGTCGACGGGTACACCGTCACGCTCGCCGGTGACCCGCAGCCCGGCCGTACCGCCGAACTGACCCTGACCGTCAGCCGCGACGGCGCGCCGGTCACCGACCTGGAGCCCTACCTCGGCGCGTACGGTCACCTGGTGGCACTCCGCCAGGGCGACCTCGCGTACCTGCACGTCCACCCGGACGGCGAGCCCGGCGACGGGCGGACCGCGCCCGGCCCGACCGTCCGCTTCCTGGCCGAGGTGCCCGCCGCCGGCACCTACCGTCTCTACCTCGACTTCAAGCACGGCGGCACCGTGCGCACCGCCGAGTTCACCGTGGTGGCCGGCGTCGCGCTGGCCGACGAGAGTCCGGCCCCCGCCCCGACCGCCCCCGCCCCGACCGGTACCGCCGAACACGGTGGGCCCGGCCACGGGCACGACTGACGGGAGGCGTCATGACCACCACCAGCAGCAGCACCCCGCTGCCGACGGCGCCGAATCTCATCGAACTCGCCATCGGCGGCATGACCTGCGCCTCCTGCGCGGCGCGCATCGAGAAGAAGCTGAACCGGATGGAGGGCGTCTCCGCCACCGTCAACTACGCGACGGAGAAGGCCACCGTCCGCTTCGCCGACGAGGTCACCCCGGACGACCTCATCGCCACCGTGGAGAAGACCGGCTACACGGCGAAGCTGCCGCCGCCACCCACGCCCGCCGGCACGCCGGCCGCCGAGGCGCCGGTCGACGAGCTGCGCGGCCTGCGTAACCGGCTCTGGACGTCGGTGGCGCTGACCGTCCCGGTGATCCTGCTCGCCATGGTGCCGGCCTGGCAGTTCGACTACTGGCAGTGGCTGTCGCTGACCCTGGCCGCCCCGGTCGTGGTCTGGGGCGGGCTGCCGTTCCACCGGGCCGCGCTGATCAACCTGCGGCACGGCGCCGCCACCATGGACACCCTGGTCTCGGTGGGCACTCTCGCGGCGTTCGGCTGGTCGCTCTGGGCGCTCTTCCTCGGCGACGCGGGAACGCCCGGCATGACGCACCCGTTCAGCTTCGCCATCACCCGCTCCGACGGCGCCGGGAACATCTACCTGGAGGCGGCGGCCGGGGTCACTCTCTTCATCCTCGCCGGCCGCTACTTCGAGGCCCGCTCGAAGCGCAACGCCGGGGCGGCGCTGCGCGCGCTGCTCGAACTCGGCGCGCGGGACGTCGCCGTGCTGCGCGGCGGGGTGGAGACCCGCGTCCCGGTCGAGCAGCTCGCCGTCGGGGACCGGTTCGTCGTACGGCCGGGCGAGAAGATCGCCACCGACGGGGTGGTCGACGAGGGCACCTCGGCGGTCGACGCGAGCATGCTGACCGGCGAGTCCGTACCGGTCGAGGTCGGCCCGGGTGACGCCGTCGTCGGCGCCACGGTCAACGCCGGTGGACGGCTCGTGGTCACCGCCACGCGGATCGGCGGTGACACCCAGCTCGCGCAGATGGCCCGCCTGGTCGAGCAGGCGCAGAGCGGCAAGGCGGCGGCGCAGCGGCTCGCGGACCGGATCTCCGGTGTCTTCGTGCCGATCGTGATCGCCCTGGCCGTCGGCACCCTCGGCTGGTGGCTCGGCACGGGCGGCGGGCCGACCGCCGCGTTCACCGCCGCCGTCGCGGTGCTGATCATCGCCTGCCCGTGTGCGCTGGGCCTCGCCACGCCCACCGCGCTGCTCGTCGGCACCGGCCGGGGCGCCCAGCTCGGCATCCTGATCAAGGGTCCGGAGGTGCTGGAGAACACCCGGAGGGTCGACACCGTGGTGCTGGACAAGACCGGCACCGTGACCACCGGGCGGATGACGCTGGCGGAGGTGGCGCCCGCCGAGGGCGTCGAGGCCGCGGAGCTGCTCCGGCTCACCGGCGCACTGGAGGCCGCCTCCGAGCACCCGGTAGCCCGGGCGGTCGCCGCCGGCGCGGCCGAGGCCGGCGCACTGCCGCCCGTCACCGAGTTCGCCAACGTCGAAGGGCTCGGTGTGACAGGCGTCGTCGAGGGGCGCGCGGTGGTGGTCGGGCGGCTCCGGCTGCTGCGCGAGCGCGGCTTCGACGTACCTCCGGAGGTGGAGCGGGCGGTGACCGACGCGGAGGCCGCCGGTCGGACGGCGGTGCTCGCCGGCTGGGACGGGCGGGCCCGCGGCCTGCTCGCGGTCGCCGACGCCGTGAAGCCGACCAGCCGGGCCGCGGTGGCCCGGTTGCGCGAGCTGGGGCTGCACCCCGTGCTGCTCACCGGGGACAACGCCACGGTCGCCCGCGCGGTCGCCGAGGAGGTCGGCATCGACGAGGTGATCGCCGAGGTGTTGCCGGCGGAGAAGGTGGACGTGGTCGCCCGCCTGCAACGCGAGGGGCGCGTCGTCGCCATGGTCGGCGATGGCGTGAACGACGCGGCCGCGCTGGCCCAGGCCGACCTGGGCCTGGCCATGGGCACCGGCACCGACGTGGCGATCGAGGCGTCCGACCTGACCCTGGTCCGGGGCGACCTGACCGCCGCGGCGGACGCCGTCCGGCTGGCCCGGCGCACCTTGAACACCATCCGGGGGAACCTGGTCTGGGCGTTCGGCTACAACGTCGCGGCGCTGCCGTTGGCCGCGGCCGGGCTGCTCAACCCGATGATCGCCGGCGGGACGATGGCGCTCTCCTCGGTCTTCGTGGTCGCCAACAGCCTCCGCCTGCGCCGCTTCCGCCCCCTCACCACCCCCTGACCCCCCGCTGCCCTCGGCGTTGCCGCTCTCGGCGTTGATCATGAAGTTGGCGGGCGATTCGATCTCCGGATCCCCGTCAACCTCATGGTCAACGGGGGCGTGGGGGTGGGTTGGGGGTGGGTGGGGGTGGGTAACTGTGCGGGCGTAGCGACGTCTTGCACGGGAGGTGCCGTCATGGGTATCGACGACAAGGTCAGCAACGCGGCCGAGAACGCGGCCGGCAAGGTCAAGGAGCACACCGGCCGGGCCGCCGACGACGAGCGGCTGGAGGCGGAGGGTCGCAACGACCAGGCCGCCGCCAACCTGAAGCAGGCCGGCGAGAAGGTGAAGGACGCCTTCAAGAGCTGATCGCACGCGTACGCGCCGGGCCGGTCGTCACCGGCCCGGCGCGCTGCCTGCAAGCCCCTCGGTCCGGCGGCTCGTCACCGGCACCCCTGCGTGGTCCGGTCCGGCCGATGGTCAACTCGTCCTTCTTGAAGTCGGGGTATCCGCCGCAGCCGGACACCCCGACTTCAATGACCCCGAGTCGATCAACGCCGCCACCGACCGGAAGTCGACCGGCGAGCAGCTCAACGCCCAGCTCCGCCGGACCCTCGACGGGCTCGCCGACCAGGTGCGTGACCAGGCTCGCCGCGCGCAGGACCGCGAGATCAGGACACTGATCACCTCGACCGCCGACCGGATCGCCGCCGGTGCCCGGGCGAACCGCCCCACCACCTGGCTCGACGACACCTTCACCGGGATCCCGGCGACCCTCATGCGGGACTGCCGCCCCTGACGGCCCCGCCCGTCACCCCCTGGGTGCCAACCCTGACTTCACCCTCGGTCGCGGGCGCGGCCCTGTTCATCGTGGACGCTCACCCGCTAGCTTTCCTTTGCATGTGCAAGGGCTTGGCATGAGTGATGACCCACCGCTGTCGGGGGACGACCTGGTCCGGGTGCTCGGCACCCTGGCCAATCCACACCGGATGCGGGTGATCGCCGCGCTGTCCCGGGAGCGGGCGTACGTCAGTCGGCTCGCCCGGGATCTCGGGATCAGCCGTGCGCTGCTGCAGGTCCACCTGCGGAAGCTGACGGCGGCCGGCCTCGTGTCCGCCCACCTGGAGCTGTCGGAGGACGGGAAGGCAATGAAGTACTACGAGGTGGAACCGTTCGTGCTCCGGCTCACCCCGGGCACCATCGCGGCGGCGGCCCGGACGCTGACCCCGCCGGAGACCGTCGACCCGCACCGAGCCGAGCGGTGACCGGCATGAGCGACCACGACTGGACCGAGGTGGTCGGCGCGTTCGGTGTCTTCGCCCTGCTCATCAGCGTGTTCACGGTGACCGTGGTGCAGTTCGCCAAGACCCGGCGGGCGCGGTTCGCCGGGATTCGCGAGGAGGAGTACCGCCACCTCGCCGAGACGGCCGTCCGGCTCCAGGAGAGCAACGAACGCCTGCTGGCCACGCTCGACGGCCGGTTGGGATCCATGGAGGACCGGATGACCGCACTGGAGCGCGTCCTGCGCGAGGTCGACTAGTCCGGCCCGGAGCCCCGGGCCGTCGAGAGGCAACTCGACGACCCGGGTGGAAGCAGCATCGCCTCGCCCACGGGCGAGTTCTTTCCGCAACGCCCCTTCGAGGAGAGGACAACATCTCGTGCTGCGCGTACGCAAATCCGTCGGCTGGACGCTGGCGGTCGCGACGGTCGCCGCGCTGGTCGGCGCCGCCGGACCGCCCGTCGCGGCGGCCCCGCCCGATCCGGTCCGGACCATCAGCTGGCAGCCCTGTGAGCAGGACGCCACCGCCGAGTGCGGAACGCTCTCCGTCCCGGTCGACTGGGACCACCCGGACGGGGAGCGGTTCGATCTGGCCCTCGCCCGCCGGGCGGCCACCGACCCGCAAGCCGCCGGGGGCGCACTGGTCTTCGGTCCCGGAGGACCCGGCGACAGTGGCGTGGATCGGGTGGTGACCGGCATCGACCGGTTCAGCGACGACCTGCGCCGCCGGTTCGACATCGTGAGTTTCGACCCGCGCGGCACCGGCCGCAGTCACCCGGTCGTCTGCGCCACCGACCTGCTCGCCGCCCAGCCGCAGGTGATCGCCGACCAGGAGCAGTTCGCCGCCGCCCTCGCCGGCAACGCGCGGCTGCGCGCCGACTGCCGGACACGGACCGGGCCGCTCGTCGACCACGTGGACACGATCAGCGCGGCCCGGGACCTGGACGCGGTCCGGGCCGCCCTCGGCGAGCGCCGGTTGACCTTCCACGGCAGCTCGTACGGCACCCTGCTCGGCCTCCAGTACGCCGAGCTGTTCCCGCATCGGGTGCGGGCCATGGTGCTGGAGAGCACCGTCGACCACAGCCACGCGACCCGGTCCTTCCTCGACACCCAGGCGGTCACCGCGGAGGACTCGTTCGACGAGTTCGTCGCCTGGTGCGAGACCGCCGAGAAGTGCGCGCTGCACGGGCGGGACGTTCGGGCGGTCTGGGCCGGCCTCTGGTCCCGCGCCGAGCGGGGCGAACTCACCGACCCCGATCGCCCCGGCGCGCTGCTGAGCCCGTTCCTGCTCAGCCGGCTCGCGCAGCGGGCGTTCTACGGCCCGGACTGGCCGGGGCTGGCGGAGGACATCCAGACCATGGAGTCGAACCGACCGGCTCCGGTCGCCGCGTCGAGCACCACGGCGGGCACCTCGGTCAGCCCGTACCCCTTCGCGGTCTTCTGCCAGGACTGGTCACTGCCGGTCCGCGACTACCGGGAGTACGCGAGCCACCTGCGCCGGATCGCCCGGCTCGCGCCCGACCTGCGGTATCCCCAGGCCGTCTTCGCCCTCTCGACCTGCCTGGGCACGCCGACCCCGGTCGCGAACCCGCAGCACCGCCTCCGCGTCCGCACCGACGTGCCGCTGCTGCTCGCCGGCACCCGGCACGACCCGGCCAGCGGCTACAACTGGGCGACCAACGTGGCCCGCCAGCTCGGACGACACGGCGTGCTGCTGACGTACGACGGCTGGGGGCACGGCAGCTACACGACGAGCCGCTGCGTGTCCCGCGCCGTGGACCGGTACCTGCTCGACGGGGCGGTGCCGGAGCGCGGTGCCCGCTGCCCCGCGGTGGACCCGACCGCCTGATCCACCGGGGGCGTCCGGCCGTCGCGTGGTCCGCGGCCGGACGCCTCCCGGGTCAGCGCAGCACCCGGTACGTCACGTGGGTGACGGTCGGCCCGGCGACCACCGCCGCCTGTTCGAGCCGCAGATCGTCGAGGCCGGTGAGGAGGCGTTCGCCGCCGCCGAGAACGACCGGGACGATGTGCAGCTGGAGGGTGTCGAGCAGGCCGGCGGCCAGGTACTGCCGGACCGTGCTCGCCCCGCCGGCGACCGCGACCTTCCGGTCACCCGCCGCCTCCCGCGCCTGCTCCAGCGCCGAGTGGACGCCGTCGGTGACGAACCGGAACGTCGTACCGCCGGCCATCGGGAGCGGCTCGCGCGGCTGGTGGGTGAGCACGAAGACCGGTGTACGGAAGGGCGGCTCCTCGCCCCACCAGCCGCGCCACGTCTCGTCCCAGGGCCCGTCGCCGCCGCCGAACATCCGCCGTCCCATGACGTACGCGCCGACGTCCCGGGTCATCTCCTCCACGACGTCCGCGTCCACTCCGGGCTCGCCACCGGACAACCCGTGGTGCGCCCGCCAGCTCTCGAGGTTGTAGGCCCACTCGTGCAGCTGCTCGCCGCCCCGGCCGAGTGGGTCCTGGAGGCTCTGCTCGGGCCCGGCCACGTAGCCGTCGAGCGAGATCGACAGTTGACTGGTCACCGTACTCATGGATCCGTCCTCCGGGGTTGGTCGGCCACCACGAGCCGGGCGGCCCGCAGCTCCAGGTACCGCTGTTCGGGGAGGCTGGTGGTGCCCCGCGCCGCGGCCAGGTACGCCGCGCGCGCCGGACCGGGCTCGCCGGCCAGCTCCAGCAGGTGGGCGCGGACCGCCGCGAGCCGGTGATGCCCGGCGGTGCGCTCGTCCTCGACGAGCGGTGCGAGCATGGCGAGCCCTGCCCGGGGCCCGTCCACCATGGCCACGGCGACCGCCTGGTTCAGGGTGACCATCGGGTTCGGCGCGATCCGGGCGAGCAGCCGGTAGAGCGCGAGGATCTGCGGCCAGTCCGTCTCGGCCGCCGACGGCGCCTCCGCGTGCACCGCGGCGATCGCCGCCTGGAGCTGGTACGGCCCGGGCGGCGACCAGGTCAGCGAATCGGTGATCAGCGCGACGCCCTCCTCGACGGCCGCCCGGTCCCACCGGGTGCGGTCCTGCTCGGCCAGCGGCACCAGCTCGCCGCCCGGGCCCAGCCGGGCGGCCCGATGCGAGTCGGTGAGCAGCATCAGCGCGAGCAGACCGGTCACCTCACCGTCGTCCGGCAGCAGCGCGTGCAGCATCCGGGTCAACCGGATCGCCTCGCCGGTCAGCTCGGCCCGGTGCAGGTCCGGGCCGCCGGAGGAGGTGTACCCCTCGTTGAAGATCAGGTAGAGGACCTGGCGTACCGCGCTCAGCCGCTCGTCCCGATCGGCCGCCGACGGCATGGTGAACCGCGCGCCGGTCGCCTCGATCCGCTGCTTGGCCCGACGGATCCGCTGACTCATCGTCGCCTCGGGCAGCAGGTACGCGCGGGCGATCTGCGCGGTGGTGAGCCCGCCGACCGCACGCAGGGTCAACGCCACCTGCGCCGACCGGGCCAGCGCCGGATGGCAGCAGAGGAAGAGCAGGCGCAGCGTGTCGTCGCCGGCCGGCGGCTCCGCGTCCGCCGCCGGGGCGACCCCGGCGTACGCCGGCTCGCGTACCGCCACTGCGACCTCGCGATCCCGGCGGGCCCGTTCGCTGCGCCACTCGTCGGTCAGCCGTCGGGTGGCGACGGTGAGCAGCCAGGCGCGCGGCTTCTCCGGCACCCCCTGCCCGGGCCACTGCAGGGCCGCCGCGAGCAGCGCCTCCTGCACCGCGTCCTCGCACCTGTCGAACTGGCCGTGCCGGCGGACGAGCAGACCGAGGACCTGCGGCGCCAGGGCGCGCAGCAGCTCCTCGATCTCGCGCGACCCGGTCATCACATCTCCGGCCCGGCCTCGTCCATGATCGCGCGGATCTCCATGACGCCGCCGTACCGCACGTCCGGCCAGCGCTGCGCGATCTCCGCGGCCCGCTCCGGCGTGTCGCAGTCGACGGCGAGGTAACCGGCGAACTGCTCCTTGCTCTCCAGGAACGGCCCGTCGACGACCTCCGGGTGGCCGCCGGCCAGCCGGACCGTACGGGACTGCGACGGGTCGGCCAGCGCCTGCCCGCCGATCAGTTCGCCGGACTCGGAGAGCTCCTTCATGATCTCGTCGACCTCGCCGAAGAGCGCCACCCGGTCCTGCTCGGAGAGCTCCTCGACGAAACCCGGCCGGTTCCAGATCAACAGCATGTACTTCACAACCTGCTCCTCACGTCCCGGCCGCGACCGTGGGGTGGCGCGGCTCGCCCAGGGGTCGGAGCCGACACCCCGCTCCCTACATCCGCCAGGAAAGAAAATCCCAGAAATCTCGGCCCGCCGGCGGCCGGCTCACCGATGACCCCTCGGCCCGCTGTCGGGCCCCGTCGTGTCCTTCGGTCCGCCGTCGGGTTCCGTCGAGCCCGTTGTCCGCCGCTAGTTTCGCCGGCTCAGCGGCGGCCCCGCCGGCCGCCACGGACCTGACGGGCGCCCCGGGGGTCGCCCACGTCGAGAGACGCCCGATCCGCCGCCGCCGTGCCGGAGGCCCAGCCCTCTTCGTCGCGTACGGTCAGCCTGCTCCGGGTGACCCCGGGAAAGAGCGTCTCGAGCTGCTCCCGTACCGCCTCGCCCCGCGCCGCGAGCACCGGCAGCAGCCGCTCCGCGCCGGCCTCCTGCGCCGCCTGCTGGCTCGCCGCCGCCGTGGCCGCGCGCAGCCGCTCCCCGATCCGCAGCGCGAACGCGTTGAGGAAAGCGTCGTCGTAGCCGCGGGTGCGCCGCCCGCTGGACGCCCGACGCTCACCCCGGCCGGCGAGCATCGCGGCGGTGGCCTGCACCAGGAGCGAGGTGTAGAGCAGCTCCACCGCGTCCAGGTCGGCCGGCCAGCCGAGCACCGTGGCGAAGCCGAGGTCGTCGGACCAGACCGACTCGCACCCGTTCGCCGCCGCCACCTCCTGCACCAGCAGCGCCTTCGCGCCGGCGTAGGGGGCGTCGGTGCTCAACCGCACCCCGCCCGGCAGGTCGGACCGCTGCGTCTCGGCCGCCAGCAGCGCCTCGTCGAGCCGGTGTCGGGCGATCAGCTCCTGGGCCTTGCCGGTCAGCGCCTCCGCCTCGGCCGGGAAGGTGGTCGACTCGGCCTTGGCGAGCAGCGCCCGGACCCGGTCCAGGATCCGGGAGCCGCTGCCGCCGCGGGCAGTTCCGGTCGCCGGGCGGGCCCCCGTGGCACCGGGTGGCGGGCGGAGCACGGCGATCGGCGGCAGCGCCACCACGAGCGCCAGCGCGTCGACCGCCTCCCGCATGGCGGTCACCCGGTCGATCCCCTCCCGCGCCGCCCAGGCCGCGAGGTGACTGCTCTCCTTCGTCCACCACACGCGGGCGTCCAGCTCCCGAAGCTGCTCGTCCCACCACTGCGGAACCGGATCGGGCAGCTCCCGTCGCTGCACGGCGAGCACGTCGTGCAGCAGTCGCGCCGGCCGGGGCCCGAGGCGGCGGTGCGCGAGCCGGGCCAGGTCGACCGGCTGCCATCCGCGCGACCAGAGCCGCCCCACGTCGCGGGTCAGCCGGCGCAGCAGCGCCGCGTCCACCTCCGCGACGGCGTCCGGTCCGCCCGTGCCGACCACGAGCCGGTCCAGCTGCCGTTCGGCGAGGCGTACGTCCCGGCCGCGCGCGGCCGTCAGAGCGGCGTCGATCAGCTCCTCGGTCTCCGGCACGGCGTACTCCCTCCTCGCTGGCGGTTCCGCCGCCCACTCGATCATGCCCGCCGGTCGGGTCCGCCGTCCGGACGGGGCGCGCACTGACCTCGCACTTCGACCTGTTCGGGGCGGACGAGCCGGCCACGGTCAGGTCGGGCGGTACTCGACCTCGGGACGCCCCGGCGTGCCGTAGCGCGGGGTGCGGGTCACCCGGCCGGTGTCGGCCAGGTGCTCCAGGTAGCGCCGGGCGGTCACCCGGGACATCCCGGTCTGCTCGGCGACCTCCGAGGCGGAGAGGCCCGGCCGGCGGCGCAGCACGTCCAGCACGACGTCGAGGGTCTGCGCGACGAGGCCCTTGGGCAGCGTGTCCGGCGCCGTTCCGCGCAGCGTGGCGAGCATCCGGTCCACCTCGTGCTGGGCGGCGACCGCCCCGCCCGACGAGGCCTGCCGCCGGTACTCGGCGTAGCGCTCCAGCTTGTCGCGGAACGCGGCGAACGTGAAGGGCTTGAGCAGGTAGTGGGTCACCCCGAGGGCCACCGCCGCGCGGACCATCGTCAGATCCCGGGCCGAGGTCACCGCGAGCACGTCCGCGTCGCTGCCCGCCGCGCGCATCGCCCGGCAGACGTCCAGGCCGGGCACGTCGGGCAGGTGCAGGTCGAGCAGCACCAGGTCGACCGCGTCGGCACCGGTACGCCGCAGCACCCGCATCGCCTCCCGGGCGTTGTGCGCCACGCCGACCACGCGGAAGCCGGGCACCCGTTCGGTGTACGCGCGGTGCGCCTCCGCGATCAACTCCTCGTCCTCGACGACGAGCACCCGGATGTCGCTCACGCCGGTCCCTCGCTGCGCTCGGCACCGGCGTGAGGGTTCGCGCTCTGCCGGATGATTCGCTCGCCTGTGCGCTGCTCCACCGGCAGCGGAAGGTGTACCCGGAACACCGTGCCGCCGTCCGCGGCCTCCGCCACCTCGTGCCGGCCGCCGTGCCGGGTCAGCACCTGGCCGACCAGGGCGAGCCCCAGTCCACGGCCGCTGGCCTTGGTCGACCAGCCCCGGCGGAACGCGTCGGCGACCCGATCCGGTGGCAGCCCCGCACCGCTGTCGGTCACCTCCACCAGCACCTCGCCCGCCGTCTCGGCCACGTGCACGCGTACCCGGCGGGGCGGCTGTCCCGCGGCGACCGCCTCCAGCGCGTTGTCGACCAGGTTCCCCACCACGGTCAGCAGGTCACCGGCGGGCAGGGTGCCGACGTCGAGCCGGGACGCCGGATCGACGGTCAGCTCGACGCCGCGTTCGGCGGCCTGCGCCGACTTCCCGAGCAGCAGCGCGGCCAGGGCCGGCTCGGTGATCGCACCGACGACCTCGTCGGTGAGCTGCTGCGCCAGCGCCAACTCCTCGGTGGCCAGCCGTACGGCCTCCTCGGTGCGACCCAGCTCGACCAGGGTGAGGACGGTGTGCAGCCGGTTCGCGGCCTCGTGCGCCTGCGACCGGAGCGCGTCGGTGAGCCCTCGGACGGAGTCCAGCTCACTGGTGAGGGCCCGCAGATCGGTGTGGTCGCGCAGGGTGAGCACCGTGCCCATGGTGTGCCCGCCGGTACCGGTCGGCCGGAGGTTGGCGACCAGCGCACGATCGGCGGTCAGGATCAGCTCGTCGCGGGCGGTCTGCCCGTTCGTGATCAGTTCGGTCAGCGTGGCCGGCAGGTCCACCTCGGTCACCGGCCGGTCCACCAGCGGGGCGTCGGCGGGCAGCCCCAGCAGCCGGCGACCCTCGTCGTTGATCAGTGCGATCCGGCGGTCCGACCCGATGACCATGAGCCCCTCGCCGACGGAGTGCAGCACCGCGTCGTAGTACTCGTACATCCGGGTCATCTGCGCCGGACCGAGACCGTGGGTCTGCCGCCGCAGCCGTCGGCTGAGCAGCCAGGACCCGGCGGCGGCCAGGGCCAGGGCGGCGGCGGTGGCGACGAGCAGCACCGGTGAACGGTCGAGGAGTTCCCGGTTGATCGCCTCGGTGGTGATGCCGACCGACACCAGCCCGATCACCGTGCCGTCGGCGGCGCGTACCGGCACCACCGAGCGGACCGACTCGCCGAGCGTGCCGGTGTTCACCACGGTGATCGGCTGCCCGGCCAGCGCCGGGGCGATCTCGCCGATGAACGGTCGGCCGATCTGGGCGGGATCCTTGTGCGAGTAGCGGGTCCGGTCCGGGGCCATCACCACCACGAAGTCGGTCTGCGTCGCGCGTCGGATCGACTCGGCGTACGGCTGGAGCACGGCCGAGGGGTCGGGTGCGCGCAGCGCGTCGGCGACCTCGGGGGAGCGGGCGACCGTCTCGGCGACGGCGAGCACCTCCTTGCGGGCCGCCTCCCGGGCGTCGACCCGGGCGACCAGCGCGACCCCCGCGGTGGCCGCCGCCACCAACAACGTCACCACCACGACCTGGAGGGCGAAGAGCTGCCCGGCGATGCTCCACTTCCGTCCGCTCATGTCTCCTCGTCGTCGCGGGACTCGGGTTCCCCGCCCGGCCGGCGGTTCCGATCGGTGCACGTGCCCGTCGGGTCGACGGTTCAGGTCGGTGCGGCATCGCTCCGGCCGGGGCCAGGTCGGTGACGTCCGGGCCCGGTCGTGGGCTCAGGTCGGTGAACAGAATGAACGCAAGGCTGATTCCGGTTGAGACGTGGCCCACAGTCTCAGCCATGCAGACCCCCACCACCAGCACACCGGCCGCGCGAACCCGCCGCGACCGAACACACTTCCTGTACCTCGCGGTGATCGTCGCCGTTCTGGCGGGCATCCTGGTCGGCTTCGTCGCGCCCGACGCGGCGCAGGAGCTGAAGCCGATCGGCACCGGCTTCGTCGCGCTGATCAAGATGATGATCAGCCCGGTCATCTTCTGCACGATCGTGCTCGGCGTCGGCTCCGTACGGCAGGCCGCCAAGGTCGGCAAGGTCGGTGGTCTGGCGCTGGGCTACTTCCTGGTGATGTCGACAGTCGCGCTGGCCATCGGCCTCGTCGTCGGCAACATCGTCCACCCCGGCTCCGGGCTCCAGCTCAGCAACGAACTGGCCGAGGCGGGCCAGAAGGCCGCCGGCGCCGAGAGCGAGGGGACCGTCGACTTCCTGCTCGGCATCATCCCGACCTCGCTGCTCTCCGCGCTGACCGGCGGTGAGGTGCTGCAGACGCTCCTGGTCGCGCTGCTGGTCGGCTTCGCGGTGCAGGGTATGGGCCGCAAGGGCGAGCCGGTGCTGCGCGCCGTCGGCATCGCCCAGCGTCTCGTCTTCAAGGTCCTGACCATGATCATGTGGCTGGCCCCGATCGGCGCGTTCGGCGCCATCGCGGCGGTGGTCGGCGCGACCGGGGTGGACGCGCTGAAGAGCCTCGCGCAGATCATGCTCGGCTTCTACGCCACGTGTCTGATCTTCGTCGTGGTGGTGCTCGGGGCCATGCTCTGGCTCGTGGCCCGGATCTCGATCTTCTCGCTGCTGCGGTACCTCGGGCGCGAGTTCCTGCTGATCGTCTCGACCTCGTCGTCGGAGTCGGCGCTCCCGCGGCTCATCGCGAAGATGGAGCACTTCGGGGTCAGCAAGCCGGTCGTCGGCATCACCGTGCCGACCGGGTACTCCTTCAACCTGGACGGCACGGCCATCTACCTGACCATGGCGTCGCTCTTCATCGCCTCGGCGATGGGCGACCCGCTCTCGGTGACCGAGCAGATCTCGCTGCTGGTCTTCATGATCATTGCGTCGAAGGGTGCCGCCGGGATCACCGGCGCGGGCCTCGCCACGCTCGCCGGCGGCCTCCAGTCGCACCGGCCGGACCTGGTGGACGGCGTCGGCCTGATCGTGGGCATCGACCGGTTCATGTCCGAGGCGCGGGCGTTGACCAACTTCGCCGGCAACGCCGTGGCCACCGTGCTCATCGGTCGCTGGACCGGCGAGTTCGACCGGGAGCAGGCGCAGGCGGTGCTCTCCGGTGAGCGGCCCTTCGACGAGGCGACCATGCTCGACGAGGACCACGGCGACGCTGACGTGGCCGAGCCGGAGACCGCCGTCGCCCAGGACCGGGCCGAGGAGGTCAAGGCCGGCGCGGGCAACCGCTGACGAGCGTGCAGCGGAAGCGGCACCCCCCGCCGCCTCCGCTGCACGCCACCTTCCAGGCCGTCGCCGGGGCAGGGTGCCGCCGCCCCGGCGACGGCCCGCCCCCGTCGCACCCACCCCCCACCCCTCGCCCCCGCACCCTCGCCCCGTCGGCGGGGACAAATTCACGGAAAGAGTGGCCATCCGAGGCTGGATGGCCACTCTTTCCGTGAATTTGCGCGGATCTTGGGGCGGGCGGGCGGGCGGGCGGGTGGGTGGGTGGGTGGGTCAGGGCGGGGGCGGGTCAGTCAGGGGCGGGGTGGCCAGGTGTTCAGGATGGTGTGCACGGGGAGGGCGTCCCGCTCCGGGTCGGGGGCGGGGGTCGGGGGCGGCGCCGGCGTGCGGTCGAAGCGGGGCGCGGGGGCCGGCTGGATCTCCCGGCCCACCGCCACGAAGGTCCCCCGGGCGGCGTTGTGCGGGTGCCGGTGCGCCTCGCCGGGGGCGAGCACCGGTGCCACGCAGGCGTCCAGGTCGGCGAAGACGGCCGCCCACTCGTCCCGGGTACGGCCGGCGATCCGCTCGGCGAACCGGCGACGTAGCTCGCCCCAGCCGGCCGGGTCGTACTGGGCCGGCAGGTCGGGATCGTCGGCCAGGTCCAGGCCGGTGAGTAGGGCGGCGTAGAAGGCCGGCTCCAGCGCGCCGACCGCCAGGAAACCACCGTCGGCGGTGCGGTACGTGTCGTAGAAGGGCGCGCCGCCG
This sequence comes from Micromonospora musae, assembly GCF_003626635.1. Taxonomy (GTDB): domain Bacteria; phylum Actinomycetota; class Actinomycetes; order Mycobacteriales; family Micromonosporaceae; genus Micromonospora; species Micromonospora musae. The sequence goes on from NZ_RAZT01000007.1 coordinate 302,123, forward strand.
TCGAGCAGGTTGCCGCCGCGCGGCGCGGACCAGGCACCGGTGCCGATCATCCCGTGCAGGAACGCCGTTAGCAGCGCCGATCCGTCGACCATCGCGGCGTCCACCACCTGCCCGACCCCCGAGCGTTCCCGCTCCAGCAGCGCGGCCAGCACACCGACGGCGAGCAGCATCCCGCCGCCCGCGAAGTCACCTATCAGGTTCGTGGGCGGGTACGGGCGTTCACCGGCGCGGCCCAGCGGTTCGAGCGCGCCGGAGACCGCGATGTAGTCGATGTCGTGACCGGCCCGGGGAGCCAGCGGCCCGTCCTGTCCCCAGCCCGTCATCCGCGCGTACACGAGGCCGGGGTTGCGGGCCAGGCAGGGCTCCGGGCCGAAGCCCAGCCGCTCGGCCACCCCCGGCCGGTACGCCTCGACCAGCACGTCCGCCCGCTCCACGAGGCTCAGGAGCGCCGCGACGCCGTCCGGGGTTTTCAGGTCCAGCCCGGTGACCCGCCGACCGCGCTGCAACGGCCCCGTTACCGGAGCGGCCAGCCGGCCGGAGGCGGGGCCGCCCGGCCGGTCGACCCGGACCACGTCGGCGCCGAGGTCGGCGAGGACCATGCAGCCGAACGGGGCGGGCGCGAGGCTCGCCAGCTCGACCACCCGCACCCCGGCCAGCGGCCCGCCGCGCGCCGTGGCCGACAGCCCGTCGTTCTCCTCGGCCAGCGGCCCGCCACGCACGCCGGCCGCTCCGCCGCCTCCGGCCGCTCCGCCGCCTCCGGCCGGCCCGCTGCCTCCGGCCGGCCTGCCGTCAGAGGGCACGGGCGATCAACTCCTTCATGATCTCGTTGGTGCCCCCGTAGATCTTCTGGGCGCGGGCGTCGGCGTACATCCGGGCGATCGGGTACTCGGTGGTGTAGCCGTAGCCGCCGAAGAGTTGCAGGCATCGGTCGACGACCTCGCACTGTCCGTCGGTGAGCCAGTACTTCGCCATGGCGGCGGTCGGCACGTCCAGCTCGCCTCGGCCGTGCCGGACGATGCAGTCATCGAGGAAGACCCGGCTCGCCCGCGTCCGGGTCGCGCATTCGGCGAGCACCATCCGGGTGTTCTGGTGCCCGAGCAGCGGCTTGCCGAACGCGGTCCGCTCCTTCGCGTACGCCACGGTCAGCTCGACGGCCCGCTCCATGGCGGCGACCGCGCCCACCCCGATCACCAGCCGCTCCTGCGGGAGCTGCTGCATGAGCTGGACGAAGCCGAGCCCCTCGGCGTCGCCCAGCAGGTTGGCGGCCGGCACCCGGAGCCCGTCGAAGAACAGCTCGGCGGTGTCGTTGGCGTGCAGGCCGATCTTGGTGAGCAGCCGGCCCCGGCGGAAGCCGTCCGGGTCGCCGCCGACCTCGCAGACCAGCAGCGAGATGCCGGCGGCCCGCTGCTGCGGGTCCGTCTTGACGGCCACGATGACCAGGTCGGCGAGCCCACCGTTGCTGATGAAGGTCTTCGCCCCGGTGACCAGGTAGTCGTCGCCGTCGCGCACCGCGCGAGTGCGCATCGCCTGGAGGTCCGAGCCGCCGTCGGGCTCGGTCATGGCGATCGCCCCGACCAGTTCGCCGCTGCAGAGGCCGGGCAGCCAGCGCCGCTTCTGCTCCTCGCTGCCGTACGCCACCAGGTAGCCGGTGACGATTCCGCTGTGTACGGCGAGGCCGAGGCTGCTCTCCCCGGCGTACGTCTGCTCCTGGAGCAGCACCGCCTCGTGGGTGAAGTCGCCGCCCCCGCCGCCGTACTGCTCCGGAACGGAGAGGCCGAGCAGGCCCAGCTCGCCCGCGCGGCGGTAGTGCTCCCGGTCCGGGTGCCCCTGCGCCAACAGCCGGTCGGTGTGCGGCAGCACCTCCCGGGTGAGGAAGGTACGGGCCAGCTCGGCCAGGTCGTCGTGCTCCGGCTTACGCCACGGCGAGGGGTGGAGCGTCGGCATGGCCCCACCCTTGTGCCCGTCCGGCGACGTGTCAACAAGCGTCGATCGACTCCCCGGGCCGTGAACCGCCCGCGTGTGATGGCGTCGTCAAGATTTCCCCTCGCCCCGTCACGGGGGCGTGAAAACCGTCGACTTCGGCGCGCGGACCGGCATGGGATGGCGGCCGACGGGCCCGGCAGGCGGGCCTCTTCGGCACCGGCGGAGGCAGAGCCGTGAAGGTCGATCGTGGCGGTCGCGGGACGCGGGACGAGGGGACGCCGACCGGGATCGGCGTCGCGACGGGCGCCGTGCTGGTCGTCGGCGCGACGTTGCTGGCCGCTGCGCTCTTCCCTTCGGGTGAGCTGCCCGGGCGGCTGGCCGTCGTCGCGCTCACGGTCGGCGGGTACGCCGTTCTCGTGCCGGGCCTGCGGGCGCTGGCCGGGGTCGCCGTGCTGGCGGTGGCCTGCTTCGTCGGGTTCCTGGTCAACCGGTTCGGCGAGCTGACCGGCGCCTCCGCGCAGGTCTGGGCGTACTCGGCAGTGATCGGGTTCGCCGCGCTGCTGGGCGCCGGCTGCCGGTGGGTCCGGACGCTCGCCCGGCCCACCGGAGCGGGCCCGGCGCCGGATCACGGCGCGGCGCGCGCCGGCGCGCCCGATGCCCAGCTCTCGCCGCATTCGGCCGGCTCGGACGGCCGTCCCTGTGGCCCGGTTCACCCGTAGCCGGGCGGCCCGTGAAAAGGGCGTCAAAAAGCTGTGCGCCCCCGTCACGGTCCCGTTATAGCCCCTGTCGCACCGCTGACGGTGGGGCTTTGATTGCCCGGCGCGACCGGGAGGCGGTCGCGACGAACCTTATCCGTACGAGGAGTCAGCGTGTCTGACGTGGTGTTCGTGGTCCTGACGGTGGCGCTCTTCGCGGCGCTCGCCCTGGTGGTCCGGGCGGTGGAGAAGCTGTGAGCGCGGTCAACGCCGTCGGTCTGGTGCTCGCGATCGGCCTGGGGATCTTCCTGGTCGTCGCCCTGCTCTTCCCGGAGCGCTTCTGATGACCATGACAACAGCCGGCGTCATCTTCGTCCTGTCGCTGGTGGTGGCGCTGGTCGCCGTCTACAAGCCGTTCGGCGACTACATGTACCGGGTGGTCTCCGGCACCCGGCAGTCCCGCGTCGAGCGCGGGATCTACCGGCTGGTCGGGGTCAACCCGGCCGCCGAGCAGAGCTGGGGCGTGTACGCCCGCAGCGTGCTGGCCTTCTCGGTCGTCTCGCTGCTCTTCCTCTACCTGCTCCAGCGGGTGCAGGACAAGCTCTGGCTGTCGCTGGGCTTCGACCCGGTGGTGCCGCACGGCGCGTGGAACACCGCGGTGTCGTTCGTGACCAACACGAACTGGCAGTCGTACTCGGGTGAGTCGACCATGGGCCACCTGGTGCAGATGGCCGGCCTCGCGGTGCAGAACTTCGTCTCCGCGTCGGTCGGTATCGCGGTCGCGGTCGCGCTGGTCCGGGGCTTCTCCCGGCACCGCACCGAGCGGCTGGGCAACTTCTGGGTCGACCTGACCCGGATCACCGTCCGCATCCTGCTGCCGATCGCCGTGCTCGGCGCGTTCGCGTTGATGCTCGGCGGGGTGGTGCAGAACCTCTCCGGCGGCACCGACGTCACCACCCTCACCGGTGGCGGCCAGACGATCACCGGCGGCCCGGTGGCCAGCCAGGAAGTGATCAAGGAGCTGGGCACCAACGGCGGCGGCTTCTACAACGCGAACAGCGCCCACCCGTTCGAGAACCCGACGTCCTGGACCAACTGGATCGAGATCTTCCTGATCCTGCTGATCCCGTTCAGCCTGCCCCGGGTCTTCGGCCGGATGGTCGGCCAGAACCGGCAGGGGTACGCCATCGCGGCCGTGATGGCGATCCTCGCGTTGGCGAGCGTCACCCTCACCAACGTCTTCGAGCTGACCGGGCACGGCACCGTGCCGCAGGCGGTGGGCGCCGCGCTGGAGGGCAAGGAGCTCCGGTTCGACGTCTCGAACTCCGCCACCTTCGCTGCGGCGACCACGTTGACCTCCACCGGCGCGGTGAACTCGTTCCACGACTCGTTCACCCCGCTCGGCGGCATGATGCCGCTGTTCAACATGATGCTCGGCGAGGTCGCCCCCGGTGGCGTCGGCTCCGGCCTCTACGGCCTGCTGATCCTCGCGGTGATCACGGTCTTCGTGGCCGGGCTCATGGTCGGCCGTACGCCGGAGTACCTGGGCAAGAAGATCGGCGCCCGGGAGATCAAGTTCGCCTCGATGTACTTCCTGATCATGCCCGCGCTGGTGCTGATCGGGACGGCCGCGGCGTTCGCCACCGGCAACAACGAGACCGCGCTGAACGCCGGCCCGCACGGGCTCTCCGAGGTGCTCTACGCGTTCACCTCGGCGAGCAACAACAACGGGTCCGCCTTCGCCGGCATCACGGTGAACACCACCTGGTGGGACACCGCGCTCGGGCTCTGCATGCTGCTCGGCCGGTTCCTGCCGATCATCTTCGTGCTCGCCCTCGCCGGCTCGCTGGCCCGCCAGCAGCCGACCCCGGCGTCCGAGGGCACCCTGCCGACCCACCGGCCGCTCTTCGTCGGGATGGTCACGGGCGTCACGGTGGTCCTCGTCGCGCTCACCTTCCTGCCCGCCCTCGCGCTCGGCCCGCTGGCCGAGGGGCTCTGATCTCTCATGAGGAACGAGAACATGTCCGTCACGTCGGTGACATCGGGGGCCGGCGACGCGCCGACCGCCGGCACGCCCGCCACCCAGGGCAACCGGGTCGGCGGCGGCCTGCTCGACCCGAAGCAGATGCTCCGGTCCCTTCCGGACGCGCTGCGCAAGCTCGACCCGCGCACGCTGTGGCGCACCCCGGTGATGCTGATCGTCGAGATCGGCGCCGTCTTCACCACCGTGCTGGCGATCGCCGACCCGTCGGTGTTCGCCTGGGCCATCACCGTCTGGCTCTGGCTCACCGTCATCTTCGCGAACCTCGCGGAGGCCGTGGCGGAGGGCCGGGGCAAGGCGCAGGCCGCCACGTTGCGCCAGGCCAAGCGGGACACCATCGCCACCCGGCTGATCGGTTGGCAGCCGGGCGCCGCGGCGAACTCGTACCGGGACGAGGCGGTGGCCGCGCCCGAGCTGAGGCAGGGCGACATCGTCCTCGTCGAGGCGGGGAGCATCATCCCCGGCGACGGTGACGTGGTCGAGGGCATCGCCAGCGTCGACGAGTCGGCCATCACCGGTGAGTCCGCGCCGGTGATCCGGGAGTCCGGCGGTGACCGCAGCGCGGTCACCGGCGGTACCAAGGTGCTCTCCGACCGGATCGTCGTGAAGATCACCCAGAAGCCCGGGGAGAGCTTCATCGACCGGATGATCGCCCTCGTCGAGGGGGCGAACCGGCAGAAGACGCCGAACGAGATCGCGCTCAACATCCTGCTCGCCGCGCTCACGATCATCTTCCTGCTCGCGGTGGTCACCCTCCAGCCGCTGGCGATCTTCTCGAAGGGCTTCCAGGCGGCCGCGTCGGACACCGGCGCGATCACCGACGCCGGCATCACCGGCGTGGTGCTCGCCTCGCTGCTCGTCTGCCTGATCCCCACCACGATCGGCGCGCTGCTCTCGGCGATCGGCATCGCCGGCATGGACCGCCTGGTCCAGCGCAACGTCCTCGCGGTCAGCGGTCGCGCGGTCGAGGCGGCGGGAGACGTGAACACGCTGCTGCTCGACAAGACCGGCACGATCACCCTCGGCAACCGGCAGGCCGCGGAGTTCCTGCCGGTCGAGGGGGTCGAGGCGGCGGAGGTCGCCGACGCCGCACAGCTCTCCAGCCTCGCCGACGAGACCCCCGAGGGGCGCTCGGTGGTGGTGCTCGCGAAGAACGAGTACGGGCTCCGCGAGCGGGAGCCGGGTGTCATGCCGCACGCCACCTTCGTGCCGTTCACGGCGCAGACCCGGATGAGCGGCGTCGACCTGACGCCCGACGCCAGCGTCGACGGCGGTACCACCGGGCCGGTACGCCGGATCCGCAAGGGCGCCGCGGCGGCCGTCATGAAGTGGGTACGCGACAACGGCGGCCACCCGACCGAGCAGGTCGGTGAGCTGGTCGACGCGATCAGCGGCACCGGCGGCACCCCGCTGGTCGTCGCCGAGCACGTCGCCGGGGAGCCGGCCCGGGCGCTCGGCGTCATCCACCTGAAGGACGTGGTCAAGTCCGGGATGCGTGAGCGGTTCGACGAGATGCGCCGGATGGGCATCCGAACCGTGATGATCACCGGTGACAACCCGCGGACCGCGAAGGCGATCGCCGACGAGGCGGGGGTGGACGACTTCCTCGCCGAGGCCACCCCGGAGGACAAGCTCGCCCTCATCAAGAAGGAGCAGGAGGGCGGTCGGCTGGTCGCCATGACGGGCGACGGCACCAACGACGCGCCCGCGCTCGCCCAGGCGGACGTCGGCGTGGCCATGAACACCGGCACGTCGGCCGCGAAGGAGGCCGGCAACATGGTCGACCTCGACTCCGACCCGACGAAGCTCATCGAGATCGTCGAGATCGGCAAGCAGTTGCTGATCACCCGGGGCGCGCTGACCACGTTCTCCATCGCCAACGACGTGGCGAAGTACTTCGCCATCATCCCGGCCATGTTCGCCGGCCTCTACCCGAGCCTGGACGCGCTGAACATCATGCGGCTGGCCAGCCCGGAGTCGGCGATCCTCTCCGCCGTCATCTTCAACGCGATCATCATCGTCGTGCTGATCCCGCTCGCCCTGCGCGGCGTGCGGTACCGGCCGGCCAGCGCGTCGAAGCTGCTCAGCCGCAACCTCTGGCTCTACGGCCTGGGCGGCCTCGTCGTGCCGTTCCTCGGCATCAAGCTCATCGACCTGCTCATCCAGTTCATCCCAGGGATCTCGTGATGCGCCTACCCAGCTGGATCACCCAGCACCTAGCCGCCCTGCGGGCCGTGCTCGTCTTCACCGTGCTGCTCGGCCTGGCCTACCCGCTCGCCATGGTCGCCGTGGGCCACATCCCCGGCCTCGACGGCAAGGCGAACGGTTCCCTGATCAGCGTCGACGGACGCACCGTGGGCAGCAGCCTCATCGGACAGTCCTTCACCGACGCGGATGGGAACCCGATCGCCCGCTACTTCCAGAGCCGCCCGTCGATGGCCGGCGACGGCTACGACCCGACCGCCACCTCGGCCAGCAACCTCGGCCCGGAGAGCGTGGTCGACACCATCGCCACCGATCCGGAGGAGTCCTCGCAGAGCCTGCTCACCCAGGTCTGCGAGCGCAGCAAGGCGGTCGGCGAACTCGACGGGGTGGACGGCAGCCGCCCGTTCTGCACCCCGGACGGGGTCGGCGCGGTGCTCGCCGTGTTCCGCGCCGACGGCCTCACCGGGGCGATCACCCGGGTGGTGAGCGTCAACCAGGCGGCCCCGGCCACCCCGTTCCTCGCCGACTACCAGGGCGTGCGGGTGCAGCTGGCCGAGCCCGGCCAGGACTACGTCGCCGAGGGCGGGATCATCACCCCGATCCGCGGCGACGCCCCCGCCGAGCCGGCCGTGCCCGCCGACGCGGTGACGGCCAGCGGCAGCGGCCTCGACCCGCAGATCAGCCCGGGCTACGCCGAGCTGCAGGTGAACCGGGTCGCGCGCGAGCGCGGCGCGGACCCGGCGGCGGTCCGCCGCCTGATCGAGGCGAACACCACCGGCCGGGCGCTGGGCTTCATGGGGGAGCCCGCGGTGAACGTGCTGGAACTGAACCTGGCGCTGGACCGGGAGTTCCCCGCCCGCTGACCCGTCGAACACGCGGGGCGAGACCACGAACGTGGTCTCGCCCCGCGCCGTGACCGCCCACCCGAGGGCGCAGGAGAGGATGGTTCCGTGTCCCGAGGAGAGCTGCGCATCTACCTGGGTGCGGCCCCCGGCGTCGGCAAGACGTACGCGATGCTGGAGGAGGCCCACCGGCGTGCCGAGCGCGGCACCGACGTGGTGATCGGGCTGGTCGAGACGCACGGCCGTAAGCACACCGCCACCATGATCGGCGACCTGGAGCAGGTGCCCCGCCGGACGGTCGAGTACCGGGGCAGCGAGTTCGCCGAGATGGACCTCGACGCGGTGCTCGCCCGCCGGCCGGAGGTCGCCGTGGTCGACGAACTGGCCCACACGAACGTCCCCGGCTCCCGCAACGGCAAGCGCTGGCAGGACGTCCAGGAGCTGCTCGACGCCGGGATCGACGTGCTCTCCACGGTCAACGTCCAGCACCTCGAATCGGTCAACGACGTGGTCGCGCAGATCACCGGCACCGTGCAGCGGGAGACGGTGCCGGACGAGATCGTCCGGGCCGCGGAGCAGGTCGAGCTGGTCGACATGACGCCGGAGGCGCTGCGCCGGCGGATGGCCCACGGCAACATCTACCGACCCGACAAGATCGATGCGGCGCTCGGCAACTACTTCCGGGTCGGCAACCTCACGGCGCTACGGGAACTGGCGCTGCTCTGGCTGGCCGACAAGGTCGACGAACAGCTCGGCCGGTACCGCGACCAGCAGGGCATCGCCGAGACGTGGGAGGCGCGCGAGCGGGTGGTGGTCGCGCTGACCGGCGGCCCCGAGGGGGAGACGCTGGTCCGTCGCGCCGCCCGGATCGCCGCCCGCAGCAAGGGCTCCGACCTGCTCGCCGTGCACGTGGCCCGCAGTGACGGGCTGGTCGGCGCGGACCCGGCGCAGCTCGCCCGGCAGCGGGTACTGGTGGAGAGCCTGGGCGGCACCTACCACCAGGTTCTCGGCGCCGACGTCTCGGCGGCCCTGCTCGACTTCGCCCGGGGCGTCAACGCCACCCAGCTCGTGCTCGGCGCCAGCCGCCGTGGTCGCTTCGCCCAGATGTTCGCCCGCGGCGTCGGGGTGACCACCATCGCGCACTCCGACGCCATCGACGTGCACCTGGTCACCCACACCGAGGCCGGTCGCGGGCGCCGCGCCGGCGGGGTGCCGGCAGCGCTGTCCCGGCGTCGTCGGCTGCTCGGCTTCGCCCTCGCCGCGCTCGGCGTACCGCTGCTGACCCTGCTGCTCACCCTCGTGCCCGACCTCACCCTGGCGAGCGACATCCTGCTCTTCCTCGCCGCCGTGGTCGTGGTGGCGCTGGTCGGTGGGCTCTGGCCGGCGCTGGTCGCCGCGCTCGGCGGGTCGCTGATCCTCAACTGGTTCTTCACCCCACCCTTCAACACGCTGACCATCAACGAGCCGGACAACCTGCTCGCCCTCGCCGTCTTCGTCGGCGTCGCGGTCGCGGTCAGCTGGATCGTGGACGTCGCCGCCCGGCGCACCCGGGAGGCGGCCCGCGCCGCCGCCGACGCGCAGACCCTCGCCGCCGTGGCGGGCGGGGTGCTGCGCGGTGGGCGACCCTTGATCGCACTGCTGGACCAGCTCCGCGAGACGTTCGGGCTGCGCGCGGTGAGCGTGCTGGAGCTCGCCGAGGAGGCCAGCGGGCGGCCCGCCCGGTCCCGGGAGGAGCGGGCCTGGTGCGTGGTGGCGAGCGTCGGCGAGCACCCGGCCACCACCCCCGACCGGGGCGAGACGGTGGTGCCGGTCGACGAACGGATCACGGTGGTGCTCTGCGGCGCCCGGCTGGAGGCGGCCGACCGCCGCCTGGTCGAGGCGTTCGCCGCCCAGGCGGCCGTCGCGCTCCGTCAGGAACGGCTGGCCGAGGAGGCCGCCACCGCCCGGCCGCTCGCCGAGGCGGACCGGATGCGCACCGCGCTGCTCGCCGCGGTCAGCCACGACCTGCGTACCCCGCTGGCCTCGGCCAAGGCGGCGGTGACCAGCCTGCGCAGCCCCGACGTCGACTTCGACGAGGACGACCGGGCGGAGCTGCTGGCCACCGCGGAGGAGTCGCTGGACCGGCTGGCCCGGCTCGTCGCCAACCTGCTCGACATGAGTCGGCTCCAGGCCGGCGCGCTCGGGGTCCTACCGGCCGCGATCGGCCTGGAGGACGCGGTGCCGCTCGCCCTCGACGAACTCGGCCCCCCGGCCGCCGGCGTCGGCACCGACATCCCGGCCGACCTGCCCGCCGTCACCGCCGACCCCGGCCTGCTGGAACGGGTGCTCGTCAACGTCATCGCCAACGCCCTGCGGTACAGCCCGCCCGGTCAACCACCGCACATCACCGCGAGCGCCCACGCGGGCCAGGTGGAACTGCGGGTCATCGACACCGGGCCGGGCATTCCGGAGGACCAGTGGGAGCACGTCTTCCTGCCGTTCCAACGCCTCGGTGACCGGGACAACCAGACCGGGGTGGGGCTCGGGTTGGCGCTCTCCCGGGGGCTGGCGGAGGCGATGGGCGGCAGTCTCACCCCGGAGACGACGCCGGGTGGTGGACTGACCATGGTGCTGCGGCTGCCCGCCGCTACCCATGGCATGGCGGAGGGACCACAGGAATGACCCGGATCCTGGTCGTGGACGACGAGCCGCAGATCCTGCGCGCTCTGCGGATCAACCTCCGCGCCCGGCGGTACGACGTGGTGGTGGCCGACACCGGCGCCGGTGCGCTCAAGGCCGCCGCCAGCCACCCGCCCGACCTGGTCGTCCTCGACCTCGGCCTGCCCGACCTGGACGGGGTCGAGGTGATCCGGGGGCTGCGCGGCTGGACCGGGGTGCCGATCATCGTGCTCTCCGGCCGGGCCGGCAGCGAGGACAAGGTGGAGGCGCTGGACGCCGGGGCCGACGACTACATCACGAAGCCGTTCGGGGTCGAGGAGCTGCTGGCGCGGATCAGGGCGGTCACCCGCCGGCTCGGCCCCGCCACCGAGGTGGGCGCCACGTTGAAGGTGGGCCGCAACACCGTCGACCTCGCCGACCGTACGGTCACCAGCGACGACGGCACGGAGATCAAGCTGACCCCCACCCAGTGGTCGGTGCTGGAGAAGCTGCTGCGCCACCCCGGCAAGCTGGTCAGCCAGCGGCAGCTGCTGCACGAGGTGTGGGGGCCGGAGTACGAGAACGAGAGCAACTACCTGCGGCAGTACCTGGCGCAGCTGCGCCGCAAGTTGGAGGACGACCCGGCCCGTCCCCGGCACCTCATCACCGAGCCGGGCATGGGCTACCGCTACCGCCCCTGACCGAGGTCAGTCCGCGGCGATCCGCAGCCGCTCGGCGCGGTCCAGGCGGTACCCGATGCCGTGCACTGTGGTGATGACCGGGCCCCGGCCGGCCAGCTTGTGCCGCAGCCGGCTCACGTGGACGTCCACGGTGCGCGGGCCGAGGCAGGGGCCGTGGCCCCACACCTCGCGCAGCAGCTGCTCCCGGCCGAGCGCCTGGTCCGGGCGGTGGGCCAGGAAGAGCAGCAGGTCGTACTCGCGGCGGGTCAACGCGAGCGGGGCGCCGTCCAGCAGGGCGGTACGGCGTACCGGCCGGAGCACCAGCCCGGTCCGGGCGGGTTCGGCCGCGGCACCGACCGGTACGGTCACCAGCTCCACCGGCCTGGTGAGCCGACGGCGCTCGGCGTCGCCCGTACCGGTGGTGGCGCGGGCGGGGCGGTCGTCGAGCCGTGGCGCGTCGTCCAGCAGGGCGGCGAGCCCTTCTACGAGGTCCCGGGCGGCGGTCGTGGCGTCGCCGGGCGTCCGGAGCAGGATGCGGATCTCGACGAGGACGCCGGGACGGTCCCCGTCGACCGTCGCCGGTCCGGCCGGACGGGCCACCGGCCGCAGCACGGTGAGCTCGGGTGCCACCTAGGCCTCCCGGGTTCCGGCCAGCGCGGCGACGGGCTGCTGCGGTGCGGGGGCCTCGGTAGGGGCCTCGGGGCGGACCGGAGGCGCCACCAGGAGCGGGTCGACCTGGATCCGGTCGATGCCGAGCGGTCTCAGCATGGACCGCAGCGCCGATTCGCAGAGCCGGGTCCACGGCTGGTCCGCGCCCATCGCGCGGGCGAGCCGCTCCGGGTCGGTGAAGGCGAGACCGACCCGCTGCCCCTGGGGTAGCCGGCCGGTCCGTACGGCGAGCGCCTGCCGCCCCGGTGTGGTGCGTACCGGGACGACGTAGGTATCCGGAAGCTCGTCCATTCTGGTGCCTTTCGGGTGTACGACCGGCGGGTTGCCGGTCACGGGGTGAATCGTTCGAGGCTCGCGCCGAAGCGTCGGATCACTTCGGCGCGGGCCCAGGCCGGGGCGGGAACCGTCACGACGGGCACCTGCGCGCGGCTGACGCAGTAGCGGGTCACATGCCCGCCGGCCACGCTGAAGCGGCCGCGCCGGGGGCTGCCGACGACGAGGAGATCACTCTCTCGGCAGGCCTGGTCGACCAGCACCTGGCCGGCGTACCCCTGCTCGGCGACGATCCGTACCGGGACGTCGCGGGGCACGCCGCCCATCGCCGCGTCGAACGCCTCCCGGATGTACGCGCGGGCGGCGCGGTCCAGGTCCTCCTGCCAGAGCCAGGGCATGGTGCCCGGGCGCCAGACCGGTGCGTACGCCCACGCACGTACCGCGTACAGGCAGGCGTTCTCCTGGTGTGCCAGGCGTACGGCGGCACGCAGCGCCGCCAGGCCGCAGAAGGAGCGGTCGACGCCGACGACGACGCGTCGGGTGGTGGCGGGGCGGCTCATGCCGAGGTCGCCAGGCTCTTCGGGGTGGCTTCGGAGAGGTCGAGGGGGCGCAGGATGCTGAGCGTGACGACGACCTCCGCTCCGCCTCGCCGGCGCAGGTCGGCCACGGCGCGGTGCAGCATCGTCAGGCTGTCGGCGGAGAGTCGTACGACGGCGTCGAGGTCCGCCGCGATCCACCAGGCGGCCACCGCGCACGGCTCGGTCCGCAGGTACTCCAGGAGGTGGCTGCCGGGGGTGGCGGCGGTCAGCCGTACGCCGATCAGCGCTTCGTGCCGCCGTTCGGGCTCGTCGCCGGGTGGGACGCCGTCCGGCGCCGGCTCGGGCTCCGGCCACCTCGACCATCGTGAGGTCATGTCGCCATCGTGACGCGCCACCGGGCGGCCCTACCCGTCTCTATACGCCGATTTGACGGCGAACGGGGCTCTTCTTGACGCGTCGTTCACACCTGCCATCGGCGGGCGCTCCGGTCCGAGGTGTGGACGCGGCACCCAGGGGTACGGCGGGTCGCAAGAGTGCGCCGTCGAACGGAGGAGCCGGCCATGGCCAGCGTGACGAGGCAGATGCTCGATGCGTACCCGAAGTCGATCAACCTGGACCGGGCGAAGCTCGCCGCGGTGATCGACACGATCAACTCGTGTGCCCAGGCGTGCACGGCGTGCGCCGACGCCTGCCTCAGCGACGAGATGGTGGCCGAGCTGACGAAGTGCGTGCGAACCGACCTGGACTGCGCGGACGTCTGCACCACCACCGCGCGGGTGCTCTCCCGGCACGAGGGCTACGACGCGAACGTGACGCTCAGCGTGTTGGAGGCGTGCGTGACAGCCTGCCGGGCGTGCGGCGACGAGTGCGCCCGGCACGCCGAGATGCACGAGCACTGCCGGATCTGCGCCGACGTCTGCCGGGAGTGCGAGAAGGCCTGCCGGGACCTGCTGGCCGCGATGAGTTGACGTACGACCGCCGGCCGCCCGGGTGTGCCCGGGCAGCCGGCGGGATGACGGGTCAGCGCTTGGCCTGCTCCTTGGCTTCCTGCGGTTTCATGCCCTTGCCGGCCATCTTCATGGCGTCCTTGAGCTGGCTCTCCGTCATCTTGGAGTTGCCCTCGATGCCCATCTTGTGGGCCTGCTGACGCATGTCGTGCAGCTGCTCCCGGCTGGTCATCTCAGCCTCCATCTGTAGGACGGGCGCGAGGCGCGGCCTCGCGCCGGGCAACCCCCCGCTTTCCCGCCCACCACCGGTACAAACTGGCCCCGCCGGTCAGGGCATTTGTCGTCTACGCCGCTTTCGGCGGTGGTCGACGCTGTGGTGGGTGGTGACGCTGATCTGCCCGTCGGACTCCATCCGCGCCTCCCGCACCTTCGAGATGTCGTCGACCCCCTCTTCGCGGAGCAGCTGGTTCAGCTCCTCGTCCGTTATCAGCTCGCGACGCATGTTCCGGTGCATGATCTGCCCGTTGCGAACCAGCAGCAGCGAGCTGGGCCGGATCACCCGGGCCGCCGCCGGCCACCCGTACGCCACGGCGTCGAGCAGGTACGACCACCCGATGATCACCGCGACGAGCAGCACCCCGTCGGTGATCGACGTGTAGTTGCCCGACATACCGTTCTGGGCGGCGTCGGCGAGCAGCACGATGACCAGCAGGTCGGTGACGCCGGTGGTGCCGCTCTCCCGCTTGAGGATGATCCGGAGCAGCCCGAACAGCACCAGGTACATGACGCTGCCGCGGATGACCGTCTCCAGCAGCGGTGTACTCGGAACGAACAACTGTTCCCAGGCGGCCACGGGTCCGGCTACCCGGCCGTCACGGTGCCATGCCTCGACCTGGTCCCGCCGCGAGCGGGATCGGCCCCGGTTCGCGGTTTCGCCCGATTCGCAGTGGGCAGGTGTGAGGATCGGAGCAGGGAGTCGGAGGGAGCGCGACGTGGTCGACCGGATCGCCGACCCGTGGGGTCCGCGAACCCCGTACGGGGCGGGACAGGAGTGGCCGGTACGGGTGGACACCTTCCTCGACGGCGATCTGCGCGCCGAGGACGTGGACCAATGGGTCCAGTCAGCGTCGATCCTGCACTCCAACGGCGACGCGCTCGACATCGCGGTGCGGGACGGCCGGATGGTCGGCGTACGGGGCCGGGCGGTGGACCGGGTCAACCGGGGGCGGCTCGATCCGAAGGACCTCTACGGCTGGCAGGCCAACCACAGCCCCGACCGGCTGACCCGTCCGCTCGTCCGCGACGGTGACCGGCTGGTGGAGACCGACTGGGACACCGCCATGGGGCGGATCGTGGACCGGTCGAAGGAGCTGCTCGACGGCCCCGGCGGCTGGGGCCACTTCGGCTTCTACACCACCGGTCAGCTCTTCCTCGAGGAGTACTACACGCTCGGCGTGATCGGGAAGGCCGGTCTCGGCACGCCGCACATGGACGGCAACACCCGGCTCTGCACGGCGACCTCGGCTGCGGCGCTGAAGGCGACCTTCGGCGCGGACGGGCAGCCCGGCTCGTACACCGACATCGACCACTGCGACACGCTGGCGCTCTGGGGGCACAACGTCGCGGAGACCCAGGCGGTGCTCTGGATGCGGATGCTGGATCGCCGCCGTGGTCCGAACCCGCCGGCGATGCTCGCCGTCGACCCGCGGTCCACCGCCGTGACCCGCGAGGCCGACCTGCACCTGCCGATCCGTAACGGCACCAACATGGCGCTGCTCAACGGGCTGCTGCGGGAGGTCATCCGCAACGGCTGGTACGACGAGGAGTACGTGGCGGCGCACACGCTGGGCTTCGACGAGCTGTCCCGCACCGTCGACGGCTACCCGCCGGAGCGCGTCGCCGAGATCTGCGACGTGCCCGCCGCCGACGTACGCCGCGCCGCCGAGCTCCTCGGCGGGTCGCAGCGCCTGCTCTCCACCGTGCTGCAGGGCTTCTACCAGTCCAACCAGGCCACCGCGGCGGCCTGCCAGGTGAACAACCTGCACCTGCTCCGGGGGATGATCGGCCGTCCGGGCGCCGGCCTCTACCAGATGAACGGCCAGCCGACTGCGCAGAACACCCGGGAGACCGGGGCGGACGGGGACCTGCCGGGGCTGCGCAACTGGGACAACCCCGACCACATCGCCGAGCTGGCCCGGCTGTGGAACGTCGACTCCGAGGTCATCCCGCACTGGGCGCCGCCCACGCACGCCATGCAGATCTTCCGGTACGCCGAACAGGGCTCCATCAAGCTGCTCTGGATCAGCGCCACCAATCCGGCGGTCTCCCTGCCCGACCTCTCCCGGATCCGGCGCATCCTGCGCCGGCCCGAGCTCTTCGTGGTGGTGCAGGATCTCTTCCTGACCGAGACCGCGGAGTTCGCCGACGTGGTGCTCCCCGGTGCCACCTGGGGCGAGAAGACCGGCACCTTCACGAACGTGGACCGGACGGTGCACCTCAGCGAGAAGGCGGTCGAGTCACCCGGCGAGGCGCGACCCGATCTGGACATCTTCCTGGAGTACGCGCGGCGGATGGACTTCCGTGACCGCGACGGTCGACCGCTGATCAGGTGGACGTCGCCGGAGGAGGCGTTCGAGGCGTGGAAGGAGTGCTCCCGGGGCCGCCCGTGCGACTACACCGGGCTCAGCTACGACCGGCTGAGGGGCGGCAGCGGCATCCAGTGGCCGTGCACCGACGCCCGACCCGAGGGCACGGAGCGGCTCTACGTCGACGGGGTCTTCCCCACCGACCCGGAGGTGTGCGAGACCTACGGCCAGGATCTGGCCACCGGCGCCGAACTCCTCGCCGACGAGTACCGGGCGAAGCAGCCGGGCGGGCGGGCGTTCCTGCACGCCGACGAGTACCGGCCGTCGCCGGAGGTGCCCGACGCGGAGCATCCGATGCTGCTCACCACCGGCCGCACCGTCTACCAGTTCCACACCCGTACGAAGACCGGCCGGGCACCGCAGCTCAACGCCGCCGCGCCGGACGTCTGGGTGGAGCTGAACCCGGTCGACGCCGAGCGGCTCGGCATCGGCGAGGGTGACCTGGTGGGGGTCTCCTCGGCGCGCGGCGCCGTGCAGGCCCGGGCGCGGCTCAGCGGCATCCGCCCCGGGGTGGTCTTCCTGCCGTTCCACTACGGCTGGTTCGACCAGGACCCGGCCGACCGTACGCCGCGGGCCGCCAACGAGTTGACCATCACTGCCTGGGATCCGGTCTCCAAGCAGCCGCTCTTCAAGGTCGCCGCGGTGGCCGTGACCCGGCTTGCCGGCGGCGGGGGCGTCCCGGCGCCGGCGCCGACGGTGGGCGGCAGCGCGCCCGCCGTCGCCGGGATCCCGGCGACGGTCGGTGGCCCGGCGGCGGAGGCGACCAGCCAGGTGGGAGGGGAGTGAGTCATGCATCTCGCGCTCTATCTCGGGCTGCTGCACCGGGCCGAGACCAACCTCGCGGACGCGTTCGGGCAGGTGGGCGCCGCGCACCAGGAGGAGCCGGACGTCTTCCACCTCTGCGCGCAGCAGGCGAAGCGGTGCCACGGGTACGCGGAGCTGCTGAAGCCGTTCGTCGCCCGGTACGCCGAGGAGGCGCCCGCCGAGCCGGACCGGCTGCACTCGGAGTTGTTCGGTGGTACCCGCGGCGGTGGGATCGGGCTGCTCCGCGACCTTCAGGACCTCTATCTGATGGCGGCCGAGTGCGACATCTGCTGGACGGTGGTGGGGCAGGCCGCGTACGGCGCCCGGGACCGGGACCTGCTCGCGGTGGTCCGGCGGTGTGAGGGCGAGACCGCCATGCAGCTGAAGTGGCTGCGTAGCCGGATGAAGCAGGCCGCCCCGCAGGCGCTGGTGGTGGCCGAGTGACTTCGCGCGATGTGCCAGGCACTGGCGATCCGGTGGCCGTGCCCTTACCACCGTCGGAGCGGTGCTATAGCGTCAGCGACGTGATTGTCGAGCAGCATTGGTGGAACGGTGACCGGACGGCGCGGGGGCGCCGGGACGTGTACATCCGCACCGACGGGCAGCGCTGGGAGGTCCAGGCCCAGATCGGTGGTGAATCCGGGCGGTCCCGGGTGCAGGAGTGCCCGAGCCGGGCCGCAGCCGCCATCCTGGCCGGCGCGTGGCGCGGCAACCATCCGGCCTGGCGGCAGCTGCCCCAGTGACGGTGGCCCCACCCGCCCGCCCAGGCCGCTGAGCTACTGCTCAGCGGCCTGCTTCGCTGTCGCGTGCGTTCGGCCCATGGCCGCGGCGCGCCCGGGCAGCCGGTGACGGTGCCGCGGTGGACGATGCGCGGGGCGTCAGTGCGGGTTGCCGGCGGTGAGCCGGAGGGTGAAACCGGCCGGGCCGCCACGGTGCAGGCTCACGTGGTTGCAGGACTGGTAGGTGATCCAGAGTCCGAGGCCACCGGTCGCGCCGTCGCCGGCCGGGAGCAGCCCGGCGAACGGATCCTTCGGGCCGTCCCCGGCGTCGCTGACGGTCGCCACGATCCGGTCCGGACCGGCCCAGAGGCGTAGCCGGACCGGGGTGCGCCCGTGCCGCAGCGCGTTGGTGACGGTCTCGCTGACCGCCACGATCAGATCGTCGACGTCGTCCGGGGGCAGTACGCCCCGGTCGACCGCCTGCACGGCGGCGCGCGCCTGCGCGGCGGTGGGATCGGTCAGTTCGATCAGGGGCGCGGTGGCCTGGAGCGGATCGGCCGGCGCGGCGCGCTCCTCGCGCAGGTAGACGACCGGCTCGGTGTACGTCGGGCTGGGCAGGTGCTCTCCGCCGGGGGTGGCGTACCGGGGGTGGGTGCGGGCCACCTCGTCGAGCACGTGCGGTGGCGTGATCCGGGTGTCGTACGCGCACATGCTCCAGAGCGGGAAGTCGTCGTACGCGTGGTTGATCGCCGACTCGTACCGGGCCCACCAGTCCCAGGTCGCCCCGAAGGCGACCTCCGGCAGCTCGCCGATGATCCGGATCTGACCGGCTCCGGCGGCCACCCGGTCGGCGAGCAGCTGCCGGTAGGAGCGGATCGCGGCGGTGGGGCGGGCGTAGACGCTGCCGCCGGTCAGGAACTCGACGCCCGATCCGGTGGGCAGGGCGGCCCGCACCAGCCCGCCGGTGCGCTCGCCGAGGGCGACGAACGTCGGCTCGCCGGCCTCGACTCCGCCGAGCAGGAACGGCAGCACGACGGCGAGCAGCTGCTCGTCGGAGTCGTAGCGGACCGCCTCGTGGAAGTAGCCGTGGTGGCCTGCGGCGGCACCCGTCCTCATCGGGCCACCTCCACGGTGAGACCGGGCAGATCGAGCAGGGCGGCGAGGCGCGCCGCGGCGGGGAGCGGCGAGCGCAGCAGCACGGCGCTGTTCCGGCGGCAGGCGTACTCGCGCAGCCGCAGCAGCGCCCGGTGGTCGACGAAGCGCAGGCCGGGGGCCTCCAGCACCAGCCGGCCGTCGACCGGTCGCAGGTCGGCCCGCTCCAGGGCGGTGACGAAGAGCTCCTCGCCGGTCTCGTCCAGCTCCCCGGTCAGGCCCGCGCGGTGGCCCGTTCCGTCCCAGGCGAAGAGCTGGAACGGGGCCTCGACGGCGTTCGTCTCCGGGTGCAGGCAGGCCAGCTCGGCCACCGCGCGGCCGTCGATCTCCCGCCGGTCGTACGCGCACATCGCCCGGAAGGGCCGGGCGCGCATGTACCGGTCGACCAGGTGCTCGTAGCGGGTGAAGGCGTCGAGCTGGGCCGGGGTGCGGACCAGCGGGGTGGCTTCGGCGACCACCCGCAGGCCGCGGTAACCGGCGGCGAGGGCGGCCTCGGTGGCCGCCGCGTACGCCCGCACCTGGGCGGGGCCGTCCACGACGGCGCCGGAGGGGTAGGTGTCGGGCAGCGACACCACCTCGGCCGCCCCGCGGGCCAGCGCGTCGCCCAGCGCCGGGGTGGTGGTGAGCCTCGCGACCACCGGCTCGACCGGGCCGGCGGTGACGTACCAGAGCCGTTCGCCGGCGGCGAGGCCGGCGGTGAGGAACGTCCGGGCCGCCTGGTCGAGCGCGGCCGGATCGTCATAGACCCAGCAGACGTGCCCGTACGTCGTCGAAGGCGTCATGCCGCTGATCACGCCCGCTGCCCCATGCGGGCAGTTTAGGGCCACTCGCCCGGTCACGGCGCCTCCGCCGGGCAGCGCTGCCGCAGCCGCTCGATCACCGCCGCGCCGGCCTCGTCGAAGGCGTCGAGCTGTGCCGGGGTGAGCGCGTCGAAGAAGAGTTCGCGGACCAGGGCCGCGTGGGCCTGCGCGGCGGTGCGCACGCCGGCCAGGCCGGTGTCGGTGATCCGGACGGTGGCCGACCGGGCGTCCTCCGGGCAGTCGTCCCGCAGGACCAGGCCGCGCTGCTCCATCCGGCGGAGCTGGTGGGCGAGCCGGCTCTTCTCCCACTGGAGCTCCTCGCGGAGTTCGCGGGACCGCAGCGCCTGCCCCGGTGCCTCGGCCAGCGCGGCGAGCACCTGGAAGTCGGGCTCGGAGATTCCCGCGTCCCGCTGGAGGTGCTGGTTGAGGGCGAGCGAGAGCTGGTCGTGCATCCGGTGGAAGGCGCGCCAGCTCTGGTACTCGCGCCCGTCGAGCCGGTTGCCGGATTCGCCCATCCGACCAGCGTAATTCGGGATGGGGTCGACCGCCCGGGTCGGGAACCGGGGCCGGTCGGGGATGACCGGGATCACACGCGCATCCACCGTGCGCGCCGTAGTCTGGTTGACGCATCAACCTTTGGGAGGCAGTCGTGTCAGGCAGCTACGGCCACCGCCTCGAGTTCGGCACGTTCGTCACGCCGGTGAACGCGTCGCCCGACACCCCGGTGGCGCTCGCCCGGCGCAGCGAGGCGCTCGGCTACGACCTGGTCACCTTCTCCGACGACCCCGACCAGCCCGCCCACCTGGACACGTGGACGCTGCTCGCCTGGGTCGCCGGCCGGACCGACCGGATCCACCTCGCCGCGAACGTGCTCACCACCCCGATGCGGCCCCCGGCCCTGCTCGCCCGCTCCGCCGCCAGCCTCGACCTCCTCTCCGGCGGGCGGCTGGAACTCGCCCTCGGCACCGGCGAGAGCGACCGGGCCCCCGGCGGGCTCGCCGCCGTCGAGGCGCTGGGCGGCCCCGCGCTCGAACCGGGAGCGGCCGTCGACGCGCTCGGCGAGTCGGTCGACGTCGTCCGGGCCATGCTCGACGCCGGCGACCCGGCACCGGTTCGCTACCGCGGCGAACACCACCGCCTCGACGGGGCGGCGGGGGGTCCGCTACCGGCCCACCACATCCCGATCTGGCTCGGCGGAACCGACCCCCGGCTGCTGCGGCTGGTCGGCGCGACGGCCGACGGGTGGCTCAGCACCCTCGACCCGGCCACGCCCGACGCGGTCCGGGCCGGCAACAAGCTCATTGACGAGGCGGCCCGCGAGGCGGGCCGCGGCCCTTCGGAGATCCGCCGACTGCTCAACGTCTCCGGACGCTTCACCGACACCCGCCAGGGCTTCCTGCACGGACCGGCCGCCGGCTGGGTCGAGGACCTGCTGCCGCTGGTCGTCGAGGACGGTGTCGGCACATTCATCCTGATCACCGATGACGTGGCGACCATGGAGCGGTTCGCCCGGGAGGTGGCGCCCGCCCTGCGGGAGGCGGCCGACCGGGCCCTGCCCGCGCCGCTGCCTCGCACCGCCGCGCGCAGCGGCGCGGTCCGCGCCAGGCGGCGTCCCGGCATCGCGTACGACGAGCTGCCCGCCTCCCTGGCCGACCGCGCCGTGGAGCCCGGCGACATCGACTACTCCCGGGTGAAGTCGAACTACCTGCGCGGCGGCGCGCCCGGTCTCGTCCTTCGGCCGCGTACCCCGGCCGAGGTGGCCGACGCGCTCGCCTTCGCCCGCGCGCACCGGCACCTGCCGCTCGGCATCCGCAGCGGCGGGCACGGCATCAGCGGCCGGTCGACGAACGACGGCGGCATCGTCCTCGACGTCGGCGAGCTGAACGGCATCGAGGTGCTCGACGAGGCCCGCCGCCTGGTCCGGATCGGTCCCGGCGCGCGTTGGACGGACGTCGCCCAGGCGCTGGCCCCGTACGGCTGGGCGCTCACCTCCGGCGACTACGGCGGGGTCGGCGTGGGCGGGCTGGCCACCGCGGCTGGTGTCGGTTGGCTGGCGCGCAAGCACGGGCTCACCATCGACCACCTCCGCGCCGTCGAGCTGGTCCTCGCCGACGGCCGCGTCGCGCGGGCGAGCGAGACGGAGAACCCCGACCTCTTCTGGGCGGTACGCGGCGCCGGCGCCAACTTCGGCGTGGTGACCGCGTTGGAGTTCGAGGTGGACGAGGTCGGGCCGGTCGGTTGGGCCCAGTTCGCACTCGACGCCGGTGACCCCGCCGGTCTGCTCACCCGCTGGGGCGCCGCGGTCGAGGCCGCGCCGCGCGACCTGACCAGCGCGATCATCATGGGCCCGCCCCGGATGGGTCAACCGGCGGTCGCGCAGGTGATGGCGATGGTCGACTCGGACGATCCCGCCACGATCGTCGCCCAGCTCCAGCCGCTCGCCGACGTCGCGCCCGGGTACGACCAGCAGGTCGTCATCACCTCGTACGCCTCGGTGATGGCGAACGCGAGCGACGCGCCGCACCAGGCGCAGGGTGAACCGATCTCCCGCACCGGGTTGATCACCCACCTCACCGCCGAGTTCGCGGCGGCCGCCGCCCGACTGCTGACCAGCGGCGTCGTCTACTTCTTCCACATCCGCTCGATCGGCGGGGCGGTCACCGACGTGGACCCGGACGCGATGGCCTGGAGCCACCGCGGGTCCAACTTCCACGTGACCGCCTTCGGGCGGCACCGGGCCCGGCTCGACGCGCTCTGGGACGACCTGCTCACCGAGCACCTGAGCGGCACGTACCTCAGCTTCGAGACCGACCTGCGGCCGGAACGCCTCACCGAGGCGTTCCCGCCCCGCACGCTGGCCCGGCTGCGCACGCTGAAGAAGCGCTACGACCCGGACGGCCTCTTCCGCGACAACTTCGCCATCACACCCGACACCGCATCGAGGACGACGCCATGACCGACTACGGGCACGACCTACTGTTCGGCACCTTCGCCACGCCCACCGTGCAACCCGTCCGGCACGCCGTCGACCTGGCAGTCGTCGCCGACCGCGCCGGGCTGGACCTGGTCACCTTCCAGGACCACCCGTACCAGCCGCGCTTCCACGACACCTGGACGCTGCTGAGCTACGTGGCCGCGCGCACCGAGCGCGTGCACCTCAGCGCCAACGTGCTCAACCTGCCGCTGCGGCAGCCCGCCATGATCGCCCGCAGCGCGGCCAGCCTCGACCTGCTCAGCGGCGGGCGGTTCGAGCTGGGCATCGGCGCGGGCGCGTACTGGGACGCCATCGAGGCGATGGGCGGCCCGCGACGCAGCGCGGGCCAGGCGATCACGGCGCTCGACGAGGCGATCCGGATCATCCGCGAGGTCTGGGCGGCCGACAGGCCCGGCGGCGTACGCGTCGACGGCGAGCACTACCGGGTGAACGGCGCCAAGCGGGGGCCCGCCCCCGCGCACGACGTGAACGTGTGGGTCGGCGCGTACAAGCCGCGGATGCTGCGGCTGACCGGGCGGATGGCCGACGGCTGGCTGCCGTCCCTGCCGTACTTCCAGAACGGACCGGCCGAGCTGACCCCGATGAACGAGCAGATCGACGAGGCCGCCGTGGCGGCGGGTCGGGAGCCGGCACAGATCCGGCGGCTGCTCAACATCGGTGGCGAGTTCTCGCCCACCGGCCGGTCGCTGCTCAACGGCCCGCCGGAGCAGTGGGCAGAGGATCTCGCCGGCCTGACCCTGGAGTACGGGGTGAGCGCCTTCATCCTGATGGCCGACGATCCCGCCACCATCGAGGTCTTCGCCGCCGAGGTCGCCCCGGCCACCCGGGAGCTGGTCGCCGAGGAGCGGGCCCGCACCGCGCGTTGACCCGACCGCACCGGCCGGTTGCGGTGTCCCGGCCCCCGGTTCGGTGGGGCCGGCGGTCAACCGTCGGTCGGGTCGACGGCGGCGAGCCGGCCACGCAGGTGCTCCCGCTCCGGCTCGGTGCCGGCCAGGTCGAGCGCCTCCCGGTAGGCGGCGGCCGCCTCCGCGTGCCGGCCGAGCCGGTGCAGCAGACCGGCCCGGGCGGCGGGGTAGGGGTGGTAGCCGCGTAGCTGTGCCTCGCCGGCCAGCTCGTCCAGGAGCGCGAGGCCGGCCTCCGGGCCGTCCCGCATCGCGACCGCCACGGCCCGGTTCAGGGCCACCACCGGCGAGGGGGTCAACGCGAGGAGTACGTCGTAGAGCGCCACCACCTGCGGCCAGTCGGTGGACGCCTCGTCGGCCGCCTCGTCGTGCAGCGCCGCTATCGCGGCCTGTACGCCGTACGGGCCGGGCGTGCCGCCGGTGAGCGCGACGAGCACCAGGGAGCGCCCTTCGTTGATCATGTCGCGGTCCCACCGGGTGCGGTCCTGGGCGTCGAGGAGCACCAGTTCACCGTCGGCGCCGATCCGGGCGTCCCACCGGGCGTGGACGAGCAGCATGAGCCCGAGCAGGCCGGCGACCTCCCGCTGGGTGGGCAGCAGCCCGCGCAGGATCCGGGCCAGCCGGATGGCCTCCTCGGCGAGGTCGAGCCGCTGGAGCCGTGGGCCGGAGCTGGCCGCGTACCCCTCGGTGAAGATCGAGTAGACCGCCTGGAGCACGCCGGGCAGGCGCCCCGGCAGCTCCGCCGGCTCGGGCACCCGGAACGGGATGCGCGCCTCGGAGATCTTCCGTTTCGCCCGTACCAACCGCTGGGCCATGGTCGCCGTCGGCACCAGGTAGGCCCGGGCCACCTCGGGCGTGGTCAGTCCGGCCAGGTAGCGCAGGGTCAACGCGCCACGGTCCGCAGCCGGCAGCGCCGGGTGGGCGCAGGTGAAGAAGAGCCGCAACCGCTCGTCGGGGAGGCCGTCGTCGTCGCTCACCGGGGCGGCCGCGTCGGCCCGCTCCGCCTCGGCCGCGATGAGCGCCAGCCGGGCCGCGTACGCCTGGTCGCGCCGGAGCCGGTCGACGGCCCGGCGGCGGGCGGTGGTGAGCAGCCAGGCGCCGGGCCGGGACGGTACGCCGTCGACCGGCCAGTGCAGCAGGGCCGCCTCGATCGCCTCGGAGGCGACGTCCTCGGCGAGGTCGAGATCGCCGAAGCGGTGCACCAGGGCGGCGAGCAGCCGGCCGTGCTCCTCGCGGAACACCGCCTCGACCGAGGAGCGCGTGCCGGCTGCCCGCTCGTCCACTCCGCTCGACCTCAGAACTCGGCGACCGGCCGGACTTCCATCGCCCCGTTGCCGCGTGCCCCGGGGCAGCGCGCGGCCCACTCCACGGCGACGTCGAGGTCCGGCACGTCGATGACGTAGTAGCCGCCGAGCACCTCCCGCGACTCGGCGAACGGCCCGTCGGTGACGGCCCGCTCGCCGGTCTCGGCGACGTGCACCGTGGTGGCGGTGGTCAGGTCGGCCAGCGAGTGGCCGGAGACCAGGATCCCGGCCTCCGCGACCGCCTTGTCGAAGGCCACCCAGTCCTCGACGGTGCACGGGTCCGGTGCGTCCGCGGAACCGCTGTAGATCAGCAGCATGTACTTCATGTCCGACTCCTGTCGTCTCTCCGGCTGCCTTACGTTCTGACGACGAACGGGGCCGGCGCCAATCGACACGCCCCACAGAAAATTCTCGTCGCTCTGCGCGCTGATCGCCCGCCGAGGTGACGCGGGCCGGGCTGCCGCTACCGAACGAGCAGCTACCGGGCCAGCAGGGCGCGCAGCGCCGCGACGACCTCGGCCGGCGCCTCCTCCGCCATGAAGTGGCCGCAGGAGACGGTGCGGTGCTCCAGATCCGGCGCCCAGGCCCGCCACAGCGCCGCCGCGTCGTAGCCGAGAGCGGCACCCCAGTCCTGCTGGAGCACGGTCACCGGCATCCGCAGCCGGTTCCCCGCCGACAGGTCGGCCCGATCGTGCACGACGTCGATCCCGGCCGACGCCCGGTAGTCGGCCACGATCGAGGGGACCGCCGCCCGGGACGCCGCCAGGTACGCGGCCCGCACGTCGGCCGGGAGAGCCGCCGGGTCGCGGGTCCAGACATCCAGGAAGTGCCCGAAGAAGGCGTCCGGGCTTCCGCTGATCAGCTGCTCCGGCAGGCCGGGCGGCTGGGCCATGAGGTACAGGTGGAAGCCGACGGCGGCGGTGGTGCCGTGCAGGACGTCCCACATGTCGAGGGTGGGCAGCACGTCCAGCGCGGCGAGGTGGGTGACGGCGTCCGGATGATCGAGGCCGGCCCGCACGGCGACCAGCGCACCCCGGTCATGCCCGGCCAGGGCGAACCGCTCGTGGCCCAGCGCCCGGGCCAGCGCCACGATGTCGGCGGCCATCGTCCGCTTGGCGTACCGCTCCCCGTCGGTGTCGACGGGCTTGTCGCTGGCGCCGTACCCGCGCAGGTCGGGGGAGATCACCGTGTGGTCCGCGGCGAGATCGGCGGCGACGTGCCGCCACATGAGATGGGTCTGCGGGAAGCCGTGCAACAACACGACGGGGCTGCCGGAGCCGCCCACCGCCGCCTGGAGCGTCACACCGTCCGCGACGGTGACGCGCTGGTAGTCGAAACCCTTGATCTCCACGAGGGGACCTTTCGCTGTCGGAGGCCCGGGGCGGGGACGCCGCCCCAGCCGGTACGCGTCGAGCCTGCGCCCGACCGATCAGCAACCGATCAGCGTCGGATGAGTGGCTGCTCGGCCGCCGCGGAGTCGACCTAGATTGGGGCCATGACCAGCGAGCCGGCCACCTCCCCGGTGATGTTCGGCGTCCTCGGGGAGGTACGCGCCGACGACGCCCGTGGCCCGGTGGCGCTGCGGGGTGCCCGCCAGCGCGCCGTACTGGCCCGGCTGCTGGTCGCCCGGGGGCGGGTGGTGCCGGTCGACCGGCTGCTCGACGCGCTCTGGGCGGAACCGCCGGACGGGGCCGTGGCCGCGCTGCGCACCTTCGTCGCCGACCTGCGCCGGGCCCTGGAACCCGAGCGACCGCCCCGCCAACCGCCCCGCCTGCTGGTGACCGTGCCGCCCGGATACGCGCTGCACCTCGCCGACGGCGCGGTGGACGCGTGGCGATTCGAGGCGGCCGTCGGCGAGTCGGCGGAGCTGCTCACCGGCGGCAAACCCGGCGAGGCGCTCGCCCGCCTCGACGAGGCGCTCGCCCTGTGGCGCGGCCCCGCCTACGCCGAGTACGCCGGCCGCAGCTGGGCCCGCGCGGAGATCGACCGGCTCGACGAGCTGCGGCTGCTGGCCGTCGAGCGGCGGGCCGAGGCGCTGCTCTCCTCCGGTCGGGCCGCCGAGGCCGCCTCCGACCTACGGGCGCACGTCGCCGACCAGCCGCTGCGCGAGGACGCCTGGCGGTTGCTGGCCCTCGCCCTGTACCGCGCGGACCGGCAGGGCGACGCCCTGGCGGCGCTACGCCGTGCCCGGGAGACGCTGGTGACGCGGCTCGGCGTCGACCCCGGCCCCCGGCTGCGGCAACTGGAGGCGGACGTCCTCGCCCAGGCGCCGCACCTCGCCGGCCCCGCATCCGCCCCGGCGGCCACGGCGTCGGCCGGCCCCCGCATCCCGCCCGACCGTGGGGTGACCGGGGCGGGGCGGCGCCCGCTCGTCGGGCGGGACGACGAACTGGTTCGCCTCCGACAGGCGGCCGAGCAGCTCGCCGAGGGCCGCTCCCCGAGCCTCGCCCTGATCTCCGGGGACGCGGGCGCCGGCAAGTCCGCGCTCGCCGAGGCGCTGACCGTCGAGCTCGCGGCCGCCGGCTGGACCACGGCGTGGGGTCGCAGCCCCGAGTACGACGGCGCTCCGGTCGCCTGGCCGTGGCGGCAGATCGCCGACCAGCTGACCGCGGCGACCGGAACCGGGCCACCCGGTGTCGAGGCGGAGAACCCGGCGGGCGTCGAGGATGATCCGGCCGTCGCCCGGTTCCGCCTGCACCGCGCCGCCGCGGCACAGCTCACCGAGGCGGCGGGACGCGGACCGGTGCTGCTGGTCCTCGACGACCTGCACCGCGCGGACGAGGGCACCCTCGACCTGCTCTCCGCACTGCTCACCGGCCCGGAACCGGTGAGCGGCCCGGTGTCGGTGCTCGGCACCTACCGGGCCACCGAGATCACGCCGGAGCTGACCACGGCGCTGGCCCGGCTCGCCCGGATCGAGCCCCTCCGCGTCTACCTGGGCGGGCTCGCCGAATCGGCGACCGGCGCGCTCGCCCGAGCCGTCGCCGGGCGGGACCTGGACGCGGCCGTCGTGCGCTCGATCCACCGCCGCAGCGGTGGCAACCCGTTCTTCGTACGGGAGTTGGCCCGGCTCCTCGCGACCGAGGGTGACGCGGCGTTGGAGCGGGTGCCCGCCGGGGTTCGGGACGTCATCCGGCACCGGCTCGACCGGCTTCCGGTGGCGGCGCAGGACGTGCTGCGGCAGGCCGCGGTCCTCGGCCGGGACGTCGATCCGGAGGTGCTGGCCGTCCTCGCCGGTGACGACGTGATGGTGCTCGACGCGCTGGACCAGGCGCTGGCCGCCGGGTTCCTCACCGAGCAGGGCGGCGAGCTGCGGTTCACCCACGTCCTGGTCCGGGACACGATCTACGGTGACCTCTCCGCGCCGCGCCGGGCCCGTTGGCACACCGCCGCCGGGGAGGCGATCGAGCGGCTGCACCCCGACGACGTGGTGACCCTCGCCCACCACTTCGGCGAAGCGGCGAGCCGGGCCACCGCCGGGCGCGCCGGCCGGTACGCCCGGGTCGCCGCCGAGCAGGCCGAACGGCGCGCCCACCCGCATCAGGCGGCCCGGCTGTGGCAGCAGGCGGTGGACGCCCACGACCGGGCCGGCGACGCCGACGTGCGCGGGCGGCTGGTGGCGATGATGGGCCTCGGCCGGGCGCTGGCCGTGACCGGCCAGCTGGACCGCACCCGTCGCTACCGGGCCGAGGCGATCGGCACGGCCGAGACGCTCGACGATCCGGCCCTGGTCGCCGCGGTGCTCTCCGCCTTCGACGTGCCGGCGGTGTGGACCCGCAACGACGACGAGGAGCTCTCCCACCGGATCGTGGCGGCCGCCGACCGGACGCTCGGCGCGGCCGGCGCGGACGACCCGGAGCTGCGGAGCCGGCTGCTCAGCACGCTCGCTCTGGAGCTGCGGGGCAGCACCGGCGACCGTGGACGTCGGGCGGCCGTCGAGGCCGAGACGATCGCGCGGCGACTGCACCGACCGGCGCTGCTGGCGTTCGCGCTCAACGCCCGCTTCATGCACACCTTCGAGCGGACCGGCCTGGCCCCGCAGCGGGCGCGGCTCGGCGCGGAGCTGGTCGACCTGGCGGCCCGGCACGACCTGGTGACCTTCGAGGTGCTCGGTCATCTCATCGTGGTGCAGGCGAGCTGCGCGCTGGCCGACCTCAGCACCGCCGACGCGGCGGCGGCCGCCGCCGACCGGCTCGCCGTCCGGCACGACCTGCCCCTCGTGGGTGTCTTCACCGAGTGGTACGCCGCGCTGCGCCTCGCCCTGCTCGGACGCCGCGCCGACGCGGCGGTCGCCTACCGTCGGGCGGCGGCCCGGACCCCGGCGGCGGGAATGCCCGGCCTGGCCGAGGGTCTGCTGCCGCTCGCGCTGCTCTCGTTGCGGCCGCTGGACGCGCTCGCGTCGGCGGGGCAGGTGCCCGGCGAGGCTGACCGGGGGCCGTACGAGCCGTGGGTGCGGGCGCTGGAGGTGGCCGCCGCCGGCCGCCGGGACGAGACCGTCGCCGCCCTGCGCGCGCTGCCCGAGTCGCCGCACGACCTGCTCCGGGAGGCCCGCCTCTGCCTGACCGCCCGGGCCGCGCTCGCCGTCGGCGACGAGCCCACGATGCGGTACGCGTACGCCGAGCTGCTGCCCGCCGCGGCCGAGCTGGCCGGGGCGGGCAGCGGCGTGCTCAGCTTCGGTCCGGTGGCCCGGCACCTGGCCGACCTGGCCAGGGCGCTCCGTCGCGACGACGAGGCCGTCGCCCACGACCGGACGGCTCGGGAGATCGCGGCGCGTCTCACGGCGGCGTCGTGACGCCGCTCGGGTGCCCCGGGCCGGAGAGTGGCCCGGAGCACCCGGTGTCGGCTCAGGACTTCCGGATCCAGAAGGTCAGGCCCAGCGACTCGTCGGTGAACGGCTCCGCGCCGGCCCAGGACGGCTCGCCCTCGGCACAGTCGGACGCCAGCACCTCCTCGGCCACCAGGTCACGGTGCTCGCTCAGGGCCAGCGCGGTCTCGTCCCGGTCGGTGCGGTAGCGCAGCTCGATCCGGTCGGTGACCTCGAGGCCGCTGCTCTTACGCGCCTCCTGGATCTGCCGGATCGCGTCGCGGGCCACGCCGGCCCGCCGCAGCTCTTGGGTGAGGTGCAGGTCGAGCGCGAGCGTCGCGCCGGCGTCGTTGGCCACCGCCCAGCCCTCGCGCGGGGTCTCGGTGACCACCACCTCGTCCGGGCCGAGCGTCACCGTCTCGTCGCCGACCTGGACGGTCGCCGACCCGGTGTCGCGCAGCGAGTCCTTGAGGGCCGCCGCGTCGGCCGCCGCGATCGCCGCGGCCACCTGCTGCACCGTCTTGCCGAACCGCCTGCCCAGGGTGCGGAAGTTGGCCTTGGCGGTGGTGTCCACGAGCGACCCGCCGGCCCCACCGACCGGGTCGACCGACCCGACGTTGAGCTCAGCGGAGACCTCCGCCAGCAGCTCCGGCGGAAGCTCCTCGAAGCCGCTCGCCGAGGCCAGCGCCCGCGACAGCGGCTGCCGGACCTTCATGCCGGAGTCGGCGCGGGCCGCCCGGCCCAGCTCGACCAGGCGACGGGCGAGCGCCATCTGCCGGGACAGCGCCGGGTCGATCAGCGACTCGTCGGCGACCGGGTACGGGGCGAGGTGCACCGACTGCGGCGCCTCCGGGTCGACCGGCGCGATCATGTCCTGCCACACCCGTTCGGTGATGAACGGGGTGAGCGGCGCCAGCAGCAGGGTGACGGCGCTCAACGCCTCGTGCAGGGTGGCGAGCGCCGCCCGGTCGCCCCGCCAGAAGCGACGCCGGCTGCGCCGCACGTACCAGTTCGACAGGTCGTCCACGAACGTGGCGAGCAGCCGGCCGGCCTGGTGCGTGTCGAAGTCGGCCATCGCGGCGTCGACCTGCTGGACCAGGGTGTTCAGCTCGGAGAGCAGCCACCGGTCCAGCACCGGCCGGTCGGCCGGGGCCGGGTCCTCGGCCGACGGGGTCCATCCGGCGGTACGGCCGTAGAGGGACTGGAAGGCGGCCGTGTTCCAGTAGGTCAGCAGGGTCTTGCGGACGACCTCCTGGAGGGCGGTGTGCCCGACCCGCCGGGCCGACCAGGGCGAGCCGACGGCGGCCATGAACCAGCGCACCGCGTCCGCGCCGTGCTGGTCGAGCAGCGGGATCGGCTCCAGGATGTTGCCGAGGTGCTTGGACATCTTCCGGCCGTCCTCGGCGAGGATGTGGCCCAGGCAGACCACCGTCTCGTACGGGGAGCGGTCGAAGACCAGCGTGCCGATGGCCATCAGGGTGTAGAACCAGCCACGGGTCTGGTCGATCGCCTCGGAGATGAACTGCGCCGGGAATTGCTGCTCGAAGAGCTCCTTGTTCCGGTACGGGTAGCCGAACTGGGCGAAGGGCATGGAGCCGGAGTCGTACCAGGCGTCGATGACCTCCGGCACCCGGCGGGCGGTCTCACCGCAGTGGCAGGCGAAGGTGACGTCGTCGATGAAGGGCCGGTGCGGGTCGAGCCCGGTCACATCCGTGCCGGTCAGCTCGCTCAGCTCGGTGAGCGAGCCGACGCAGGTGAGGTGGTCGTTCGCGCAGCGCCAGATGGGCAGCGGGGTGCCCCAGTAACGCCGACGGGAGAGCGCCCAGTCGACGTTGTTGTTGAGCCAGTCGCCGTAGCGGCCGTACTTGACCGTGCCGGGGTGCCAGGTGGTGCGCTCGTTCTCCCGCAGCAGCGCGTCGCGTACGGCGGTGGTCCGCACGTACCAGGACGGCTGGGCGTAGTAGATCAGCGCGGTGTGGCAGCGCCAGCAGTGCGGATAGGTGTGCTCGTACGGGACGTTCTTGAAGAGCAGGCCGCGCAGTTGGAGGTCCTCGATCAGCGGCCGGTCGGCCTCCTTGAAGAACCGTCCGCCGATCAGCGGGATGTCCGGCTCGAAGCGTCCGTTCGACTGCACCGGGTTCACCATCGGCAGCCCGTACGCCCGGGCGATGGCGAGGTCGTCCGCGCCGAACGCCGGCGCCTGGTGGACGAGGCCGGTGCCGCTGTCCGTGGTCACGTACGACGCCAGGACGACGTAGTGCGCGTCGGGCACCTCGACGAGGTCGAACGGCGGCCGGTAGGTCCACCGCTCCAGCTCCTTGCCCTTGAACGACTCGCCGGTGAGCTCCCAGCCGTCGCCCAGCGCGTACGCCAGCAGCGGCTCGGCGACCACGAGCTGCTCGTTGCCGTCGCTGGCGACCACGTACCGCACGTCGGGGTGGACCGCCACCGCGACGTTCGACGGCAGCGTCCACGGGGTGGTGGTCCAGACCAGCAGGGCGGCCCGGTCGGCCAGCGGGCCCGAGGTGAGCGGGAACCGGACGAAGACCGACGGGTCGACGACCGTCTCGTACCCCTGGGCGAGCTCGTGGTCGGAGAGCCCGGTCTCGTCGCGCGGGCACCACGGGGCGACCCGGAAGTCCTCGACCAGCAGGCCCTTGTCGAAGATCTGCTTCAGCGACCACCAGACGGACTCGATGTACTCCGGGTCCATGGTCCGGTAGGCGTCGTCCATGTCGACCCAGTAGCCCATGCGGTCGGTGAGTTCGGCGAACGCGTCGGTGTGCCGGGTGACCGACTCCCGGCAGCGGGCGTTGAACTCGGCGATGCCGAACTTCTCGATGTCCTGCTTGCCGGAGAAGCCGAGTTCCCGCTCGACGGCGAGTTCGACGGGCAGGCCGTGGCAGTCCCAGCCGGCCTTACGGGCGACGTGGAAGCCCTTCATGGTCTTGTAGCGGGGGAAGACGTCCTTGAAGACGCGCGCCTCGATGTGGTGGGCGCCGGGCATGCCGTTGGCGGTGGGTGGCCCCTCGTAGAAGACCCACTCCGGGCGGCCCTCGGACTGCTCCAGGCTGCGCCTGAAGATGCTGTTCGCGTGCCAGAAGTGCAGGACGTTGTGGTCGAGGTCGGGCAGATCGACCTGCGTCGGTACGCTGCGGTACATCGGTCCTCCGTCGGCGCGTGTGCTCAAGCTCCGCCGGAGGGACGAGGCCGTGGCCCCGCGGTACCACCCTCCTTGGCCGGTGTCCGGCCCTCTCGTTTCGGGTGTGGTCGGGTCTACTGGGCCGGGTGGCCTTTCTTCCGACGGCTCCGGGGTGATCTTCCCGCCGCGCACGCCTCCGGGCTTCCACCATCCCCGGATCGCTCCTGGCTGCGTGCGACGGTACTCGTCCCCATCTGCGCCTTCCGCGCTCATCCTATCCCAGCCGGGGACGGCCCAGCGACGGTGATACCGCCGCCCGCCAGGGTCGTTTCAGCGGTTCGCGTCGCGTCCGGGGGCGTACATCTGCTGGAGCCAGTTCGGGTACGCCGGCGGCTGGGCGCTGACCGCGTCGAGGTCGGCCAGGTCCTGCTCGGTCAGCGTCACCCCGCCGGCGGCGATGTTGTCGTCGAGCTGTGCCATCGTCCGGGCGCCGATGACGACGCTGGTGACCGCCGGCTGGGCGAGCAGCCAGGCGATCGCGATCTGGGGGATGCTCGCGTCGTGCCGGGCGGCGACGGTGCGGAGCATCTCGACCACCTCGAACCCGCGTTCGCTCTCCACCGGCGGGAAGCCGGCCGCGCCGCTGCGCCGAGCGGGACCCTGCACCGACCCGTCCCGGCTGAACTTGCCGGTGAGGAAGCCGCCGGCCAGCGGGCTCCACACGGTCAGCGCCAACTTCTCGGACTGGGCCATCGGCACCAGATCGCGCTCGACGTCCCGTCCCACGAGGGAGTAGTACACCTGCACGGAGACCAGGCGGTGCAGGTCGTGCAGCGCGGAGACGCCGAGCGCCTTGGTGATCTGCCAGGCGGCGAGGTTCGCGCAGCCGAGGTAGCGGACCTTGCCCTGCCGTACGGCGTCGTCGAGCGCGCTGAGCACCTCCTCGAACGGGGTCAGGTGGTCGAAGTTGTGCAGCTGGTAGAGGTCGATGTGGTCGGTCTTCAGCCGGCGCAGGCTGGCCTCCAGCGCGCGCGTCACGTACAGCCGGGACCAGCCGGCGTCGTTGGGGCCGGGGCCGGTACGCGAGTGCACCTTCGTGGCGAGGACCACGTCGTCGCGGCGGCGGCGGAGCGCGCGGCCGAGCAGCTCCTCGCTCTCGCCCCGGCCGTAGACGTCGGCCGTGTCGATGAAGTTGATCCCGACGTCGAGCGCTCGCTCCACCATCCGGTCGACCTCTTCCCGGCCGAGCCCGCCGAGGCCGGCGTAGCGGGGGTCGTTCGCCCCGCCGAAGGTCATCGTGCCGAGCGAGAGCTCGGAGACCCAGACGCCGGTGTCGCCGAGGAGTCGGTACTTCAAGGTGGGTACTCCCTCCGGGTGCGGCCCGCCGGGGCCGCCGCTGAGACAGCCTGCTCGGACAGCGTGTCCGAGAAGCCTAACCGGAGCCGAGCGGCGACGCCTAGGATCTGGTTATGCCTTCGATCACGCGACGACGCTCCGGCGGCTCCGACCGGCGTCTCCCCGTCGAGGCGCAGATCCTCGCCGCCACCGAGCGTCTGCTCGCCGAGGGGGAGAGCTTCACGGAGCTCGGGGTGCAGCGCATCGCCCGGGAGGCGGGCGTCGCGCGGTCGACCTTCTACATGCACTTCGCCGACAAGACCGAGCTCCTGCTGCGGCTCGCCGAGTCGTTCACCGGCGTCGCCTTCGGGATCGCCCGGGAGTGGGAGCCGGCGCCGGAGGGTCCGCCGGTCGGCGGCTCGGTGGGGCTGGACGCGCTGGCTGCCGGCTTCCGGGAGATCCTCGCCGTCTACCGGCAGCACAGCGGGGTGCTCGCCGCGATCACCGAGGTCTCCGGGTACGAGCCGGTGATCCGCAGGTTCTGGCGGGCGAGGCTCGACCTGTTCCTCGTGCGTACCGCCCAGGTGCTGGAGGAGGAGAAGCGGGCCGGCCGGGTGCCCGCGGAGGTCGACATCGCCGCCGCGAGCCGCCTGATAGTGCTGGGCGGCGAGCGCTTCCTCGCCGACCACGTGGCCACCGACGACGGCAGCGGTGACGAGGCCGCCGCCCGCGAGCTCGCCGAGACCTGGTGGTACGGCGTCTACCGGCGTCCGGCCGGGCCGGAGACGCCGGTCGACTGACCGTGACGACGGGTGCCCTCAGCGGGCCCGCTGCGTCCCGTGCCGGGCGTAGCGCGCCCGGAACCTCTCCACCCGGCCCGCGCTGTCGACGAGCCGCTGCTTCCCCGTCCAGAACGGGTGGCTCGCGGAGGAGATCTGCACATCGATGACCGGATAGGTGTTGCCGTCGGTCCACTCGACGGTCTGGTCGCTGGTGGCGGTGGAGCGGGTGAGGAAGGCGAAGTCGGCAGCGCGGTCGCGGTAGACGACCGGCCGGTATTCGGGGTGGATGCCGCGCTTCATGCGCTCTCTCCTTCGGGGTTGGCGGAACTGTCGGGCAGATCGGGATCGGGACTGCCGTCCGGGGTGAGGGTGACGAGGGGGAAGCAGCCGGCGAACGGGTCGGGATAGCTGCGCCAGACCTCCTCGCCGTCAGCCAGTTCGGCGTCGGTGAGCAGGCACGCGGCGAGGGTGCGGTGCAGTTCGGCGGCGGCCAGGTCCAGGCCGATGAAGACCAGATGTTGGTGGCGGTCGCCGTAGTAGGGGTCCCAGTCCAGAGCGGCGGCGAGCCGCCGGTGGTCGGACGCCTCGGCCCAGAGCTCGTCCGGCAGGACGGCGAGCCAGCGCCCGAGCGAACCCAGGGCGAGGCCGCCACCGGCGAAGTCCCAGGCGATCACGGTCTCCGGCTGACTGGCCAGCCAGAGGTGTCCCCGCGACCGGATCGCCTCGGCGTTGAGCTCCTCCAGCGCGTCGTGCAGGCGGCCGGGGTGGAACGGCCGGCGCGCCCGGAACAGCGCGGAGACGACTCCGCAGTCCGGGTGCGGCTCGTGCACCCCGAGCGCGTACCCCTCCAGGCCTCGGGTCAGTGTGCCCGGCGTGTCGGGCCGGTGACGGCGGGTGTCGCGCAGCTGCCGGCTCAGCGCGTGGGTGTCGACCAGTTCCGCGTCGACCCGGACCTGAGTGGTCCACGGCGCCATCCGGTCCAGCAGCACCGAGAGCCGGCTGGTGTCGAACTCCCCGTCGCGGGACAGGCCCCACAGGACGATCGTGTCGGCGTACTCGATCTGGCGTACCACCACGTCGGCCACGGCGCGGTCGTCGTCGGCGGCGGCGTGGATGCCGAGGCTCTTCAGGTCGTCGGTGGTGGCCAGCGCGTCGATCAGGTGCTCGGCATCGACCACTGTGACGTACGAGTCGATGCGCAGCAGGTCGGTGACCGGGGCGCCGTCGACCAGGCAGTGGGCGCAGGCGGTGGCGACCGCCTCCGGCTCGACGACCTCGGGGAGCATCAGGATGAGGTCCCGGCCGGGGTGCGTGCGGGCGAGTCGGGCCAGGGTGGGCAGCACGTCCTCGCGGAGCGTGCAGGAGACGCAGCCGTGTGCGAGTTCGATGCGTACGTCCTCCAGCAGGCCGGAACCGTCGCGGACGATGCGCTGGACCGCGCCCGCGTGCACCTCGGTGAGGTCGTGGCGGACCAGCAGCAGGGTCGGGTCCGCCGTGAGCAGGGCGCGGGCGGCGGCGTAGGTGGTGCCCGGCCAGAAGCCGCTCAACACGGTCAGGGCCGGCCGGAGGTCGGCCGCTCCGGCCAGGGTGCCGGCGGGCGCGAGTGGTGACGTCGACATCACGGTCCTCTCGTCGCTTGTTGAAAACGATTGTCATTATAGTGAGAGGCCGAGTATCAACCAGAAGGAGTCACGTGTCCAGACGATGTGATGTCACCGGCGCCCAGCCGGGCTTCGGCAACGCCGTGTCCCACTCCCATCGACGCACCCGCCGCCGGTGGAACCCGAACCTCCAGCGTCACCGGTACTGGCTGCCGTCCGAGCGGCGCTGGATCACCCTCACCCTCACCGCGAAGGCGTTGCGGACGGTCGACCGCAGGGGCATCGAGGCGATCGTCGCCGAGCTGCGCGGCCGGGGAGCGCGGATCTGATGGCCCGGCAGACCGACATCCGTCCGGTGGTCAAGCTCCGCAGCACCGCCGGAACCGGCTACACCTACGTCACCCGGAAGAACCGGCGCAACGACCCGGACCGCCTCGTCCTGCGCAAGTACGACCCGCTCGTGCGTCGGCACGTCGAGTTCCGGGAGGAGCGCTGATGGCCCGCCGCGGTCTCGTCAACCGTCAGGGCCGCCGGGCGGAGCTGGTCGCGCGGCAGGCCGACCACCGCGCCGAGCTGAAGCGGCTCATCGCCCACCCCGACACCGACCCGGTGGTACGCGGCGAGGCCGTCCGCCGCCTGGCGCGGCTGCCACGCGACTCCAGCCCGGTACGGCTGCGCAGCCGGGACGTCGTCGACGGGCGACCGCGTGGGGTGCTCAGCCGGTTCGGCCTGTCCCGGGTCCGCTTCCGGGAGATGGCGCTGCGGGGTGAGCTGCCGGGGGTACGCAAGGCCTCCTGGTGACGTCCGACGTGGCCGGCCCGTCCCGCCTCATCCGCGCCGGTCGGCGGACGGGCCGGTCCACGTCGAGCCGCCGCGCAGGTAGGTGAGCACCGCCAGCACGCGACGGTTGGTGTCGTCGCTGGGCAGCAGGCCGAGCTTGGTGAGGATGTTC
Source organism: Micromonospora musae (assembly GCF_003626635.1). Taxonomy (GTDB): domain Bacteria; phylum Actinomycetota; class Actinomycetes; order Mycobacteriales; family Micromonosporaceae; genus Micromonospora; species Micromonospora musae. Next base: position 339,511 of record NZ_RAZT01000007.1, read on the forward strand.
CCGACGTGCTTGCCGACCGCCGCCTCGGTGACGTGCAGCGCCGCCGCGATCGCCGCGTTCGAACGGCCCTGCGCCACCAGCCCCAGCACCTCCCGCTCCCGTCCGGACAACGCGGCGAGAGGGTCGTTCGGGCGGTGCAGCAGCCGGCGTACGACGTCGGGGTCGATGACCGTGCCGCCGCCGGTGACGGTGCGCAGCTGCTCGACGAACTCGACCACCTCGGCGACCCGGTCCTTCAGCAGGTAGCCGACGCGGCGGCCGTCCCCGCTGCCGAGGAGCGCGGCGGCGTACTCGGCCTGCACGTGCTGACTGAGCACCACCACCGCGAGCTCCGGCCGCTCCGCGCGCAACTCGACCGCCGCCCGCAGACCGTCGTCCCGCCGGCCGGGGGGCATCCGGATGTCGGTCACCACCAGGTCCGGCCGGTGCGTGCGGGCCGCCGCCAGCAGCTCCGGCGCGGAGCCGGCGGCGGCGAGCACCTCGAAACCGAACCGCTCCAGCAGGCCGACCAGCCCTTCGCGGAGGAGGACCTCGTCCTCGGCGAGTACGACCCGGGTCACCGGTGGCATGGCAGCTCCACCCGGACGAGGGTAGGGCCGCCCGGTGGGCTGGCGAGCAGCAACCGCCCGCCGGCGGCGCCCACCCGGTCGGCGAGTCCGGTCAGCCCGGTGCCCCGCGCCGGGTCCGCGCCGCCCCGGCCGTCGTCCGAGACCTCGACCACCAGCCGCTCGCCGGCCCGCGTGAGTCGTACCTCGGCCCGGGTCGCCGAGGCGTGCCGGGTGACGTTGTTGAGCGACTCCGAGACCACGTACCAGGCTGTCGTCTCGACGTTCTCGGGCACCGGCCGTTCCAGGTCGGCGTGCACGGTGACCGGGACGGTGGCCTCGTCGGCCAGTTCCCGGACCGCGCCGGCGAGGCCGAGGTCCGTGAGGCTCTGCGGGCGGAGGCCGTGCACGATCTGCCGGAGCATGACCATCAGCCCCTTCGCCTGGTCGTGAGCCACCGTGAGCGGCCGGGCGGCGGGGGAGTCGTCGGGCACGTCGAGCCGGGCCAGCCCCAGTTGCAGGGTGAGGCTGGTCAGCCGGGGCTGGGCGCCGTCGTGCAGGTCGCGTTCGATCCGGCGGCGCTCCGCCTCGTACGCGTCCACGAGGCGAGCCCGTGACCTGGTCACCTCGCGCAGCGCGGCGGTGTCGGGCGACGAGCCGAGCAGCCAGCGCGCCACCGCGCCCTGGGTCGCCGCGAGCGCCCCGAGTCCGTACCAGAGCACCGGCAGCAGCAGCACGGCGACGACTGCGTACGGGACGGCCTCACCCGGCGTGTCGATGGTGTCCCAGACCACGATCACCTGGTCGGCGTCCCCGGCCAGCCACGGACTGGCGACCAGCAGCACGTCGATCAGCACCAGCAGGAGATAGACCCAGTAGACGACCGGCACCACACCGCCGAGCCACACCAGGTACGCGACCTCGCGCCACGCGTGGGCGCTCGTGTAGCGCTCGGCGACGCTCGACCAGCGGCGGGCCGGCACCGGGCGCGAGTCGATGAGCCCGAGCCGCCACCTTTCGACCGCCGCGACGGCGGCGCTGACGATCGGCGCGAACCCGACGAGGGCGAGCGTGCCCAGGGTCAGGAAGAGCGCGAGCGGCAGGGGAATCGGACGGTCGTGCCGGTGTACGGCGTTGACGGCCGCGAGCAGGGGAGCCCCGACCAGCAGCAGCCCGACGGAGAGCACGCCGGCGACCGGGGCGGTGGAGACCAGGTAGGCCAGCGCTCGCCAGGGCCACTCGGAGAGCAGGTAGCGGGGGTGGCGCAGCGCCGTGGCCAGGTGCGAGGGCCGGGAGGACGTCATGTCCTCGACGCTATCGGCGGTGCCGGGGCCGACCCAGCCGACTGGATCCACTCCGCGGGTATGCCCAGCCCTACCTCGTTCGGCCGGCTGCGGCCCGCGCCGGGGGGCCCGACCAGGTTGATCAGGAGACCCGAGTGGTCAGGAATGACCTCATCCGTTGCGGGGGGACAGACGCGTCGAAAGCCCCAACAAGGCATCACACCGACGGGACAAGCTGGACCATTTTCGCATTTGCCGCCAGGCTCACCCGCTCGAAGTTAACCGTCCGTCTTCCGGGTCGTGTGACAGTTGCTGGTCGTCTGCCGCTGTAGGTCATGCTGCCCTGGCACAGCTTCAGGTGTACGGCCGCGGCAGCTGGTGTGTCGACCGGGAGGTGCGTATGTCTTCGCAGCGGGGAAGCCGCTGTGGTCACTCGTCGGGCAAGGACGGCCCGCGACCGCACTGATCCTCGAATCCCGTTCACCCAGCCCGGCGCCCCGGTCGTGCATCGGTCCCGTTGACGCCTCACGGTCCGGCCGCCACTCCTCAGCCATTTCCTCGTGCCGAGACGGAGTACGACCATGCCTGGCGGCAGCCTGCCCTCGACGAAGCGGTCCCGATGACGTCGGTCACCGCGCCCCTGTGGCTGCTCGGGGTATGCATCGCGGGCCTGCTCACTCACCTTCTGGTCGAACGCGCACGCCACCGGCGTCAGCTGTCCCGGCTGCCGACCCGGATCGTGGTGAACGGAATCCGCGGCAAGTCCTCGGTGACCCGGCTCATCGCGGGCGCCCTGCGCGCGGACGACCGACGCACGGTCTTCGCCAAGACGACGGGCACCGCCGCCCGCCTGATCTACCCGCAGGGCCGGGAGGTTCCGATCCGTCGCGGTCGAGGCGGCGTCAACGTCATCGAGCAGATCGGGGTGGTCCGCCGAGCCGTGCACGCGGGCGCGGACACCCTGGTCGTGGAGTGCATGGCGGTCCTGCCGGAGCTGCAGCAGGTGAACCAGGAGCTGCTCATCGAGGGCGACGTCGTCGTGATCAGCAACGTGCGGGAGGACCATCTGGAGGAGATGGGCCCGACCCTCGACGACGTCGCCCGGTCGTTGAGCCGTTCGATGCCTCATCGCGGCACGGTGGTGACCGCGGAGCGGGAACGGTTGCACATCCTGCGCGAGGAGGCGGACCGCCGCCAGTGCAACCTGATCGCCGTAGACCCGGAAACGGTCACGGACGCGGAGATGCGGCGCTTCCGGTGGATCACCTTCAAGGAGAACGTGGCCATCGCGCTGGCCGTCGCGGAGCTCTGCGGCGTGGACCGGCGGACCGCGCTGAAGGGGATGTGGCAGGCCGCCCCGGACCCGGGCGTACTGCGAGTGGACGCGTGCGCCCACAACGGGCGGCGGTTCGCCGCGGTGAACCTCTTCGCCGCCAACGACCCGGCCTCGACCCTGATGAACATCAACCTGCTCCGGGAGCGCGGGTTGGTCGGTGAGCGGGTCGCCGTGGTCATCAACTGCCGACCCGACCGGATCGAGCGCAACGGCCAGATGGGCGGCATCATCCCGGAGATCAAGCCGACGAAGGTGTTCCTCATCGGCGCCCCGACCCGTAGCGCGCTGCACCTCATCCCGGAAGAGTGGCGCGACCGCGTGGTCGACCTCGACGGCGAGCACCGCACCGGCGTCGAGCTGCGGGACGCCATCGTCGAACAGCTCGGCGCGGGCGAGACCGGGACCTCGCTGCTGATGATCGGCAACATCCACGGTCGCGGCGAGGAGCTGCTGGAGGCGCTGCACTCGGTGACCGTCGCGGCGACCGCCGCGGCGCCGTTCGCCGAGCTCTCCCAGACCCTGGAGCGCATCTACAAGCTGGACACCGCCCGCAAGCCGGACACGGCGGAGAGCGGGGCGCAGGTCGACCTGGACGCGACAGTCGTGCTCTCCCGCGAGGACCTGACCGCGACCACGGTGCTGAACAGCGCCCGCATCGCCGTCCTGCACGGCGACCGACGTCGAGCCGCCCGCCCCTGAGCGAAGGAACATGATGCCAACATTCGACCTGTCCTCCGAGCTCAGTGCCGTGATCATCGCGGCGGGGCTGCTGTTCGGGCTCGTCGGCTACCTCGTGACCAACGTCGCGCCGGCCGGCCTCATGGTGCCCGGTTGTCTGGTGCTCACCGCGCTGGAGGACGCCCGCAGTCTCATCACCGTCGTGGCCATCACCACCGTCACGGTGCTGATCATGAAGGTGCTGCAGCGCATGACCATCCTGTACGGCAAGCGGCTCTTCGCCGTGGCGGTGTTGGTCTCCTCCTTCATGTCGGTGACGTCGTTCGTGCTGCTGCACACCCGTCTGCCGTTCCTCTTCGCCGGCGACACGCTGTCGTTCATCATCCCCGGACTGATGACCTACCAGCTGGTGCGGCCGCGTGCGCTGCAGACGCTGGCCGCCACGGGCGTGGTCAGCGCCGGCACCGGCGGCCTCGCCCTGCTGATGGTCTCGCTCTGATGCGCAACCTGCGGGTCGTCCTCACCGTCCTGGCGGCCGTCGCCGTCGTCGCCGCCGGCCTGGTCGTCGTCCGGCTCGTCACCGGGAGCCCGAACGGCGCGGCGCCGGCGTCGAGCTGGGGTACGCCGACCCCGACGCACTCGCCGCGCAACGACGTCGAGCGGCTGGAGCAGCAGTACAAGCTGGTGGACCGGACCCGCCCGGACCGCACCGAGGTGCATCGCCGCAGCGACAACGAGCTCGTCGCCACGCTCACCGTGGGCGCGCGGACCGTCGTGGTGGCCGGCCCCGAGCGCCGCTTCAGCGAACCGTCCAGCACTCCCGCGGAGATCGAATCGACGTCCTGGGTGCGCGTGGCGCCGGAGCCGTGGCAGACGCGACGCGGCAAGGACGAGGAGTTCGTCGGCTGGCTGCTCGACCAGATCGAGGACGAGGATCCGCCGATCGACGTGCTCGCGGCCACGATGCAGTACCTGGCCGACGCGCCCGACGGCCGCAACGACGAGGGTGTCAGGTACATCGGCGACGCCGGCTTCGGGTACGTGCACAGCGCCGACGAGCGTGACGGGGCGGACTTCTACGACTACCTGGAGATCCCGTGGGAGTTCTCCGACAGCGGCAAGAAGAAGCCGTCCGAGCGGTGGGACCGTGACCTGGACTGCTCCGGCTTCGTCCGGCTGATCTACGGCTACCGGTTCGGGCTCCCGCTCTTCAACGATCCGGTCAGCACCACCGTCGACGGCCTTCCGCGCACGGCGTCGAGCATGGCCTCGTACGCCCGCTCGGTGCTCATCGCCGCCGGACGTACCCCGGGCAAGGCGCCCGCCGACCTGACCGCCCTGCAACCCGGCGACCTCGTCTTCTTCTCCCTGCACAAGGAGGACCCCAACCTCATCACCCACTCCGGGATCTATCTCGGGAAGGATGAGGACGGGGGGATGCGCTTCGTCTCCTCGCGCGAGACCGTCGACGGTCCCACCTTCGGCGACGTACATGGAGACGGTGTCGTCGACTCCGGTTACTTCGGCGAGCGGCTGCGCCGGGTCATCCGGCTCTGACACTAGGAACGGTCATGCGTGCTGTCCGCATCATCCTCATCGTCGCGCTCGTACTCTCACCCGGCCTGGTCTGGGTGCTGCGCGGCGACATCATTCGGGACCGGATGGCGACCGAGCCGAGCCCGGCCGGTCAGGTCGCCGCACCGACCGCGTCCGGTGGGCCCCGGCAGATCACCATCTCGGGCTCCGGTGACATCCTCGTCCACCCGCCGACCTGGCAGCAGGCCCACGCCGACGCGGAGGCGGACGGCCGGGACGGCTACGACTTCGAACGCATCTTCGCCGACATCCGTCCCGTCGTCTCGGCCGCCGACCTGGCCATCTGCCACATGGAGGGGCCCATGGGACCGGGCGGTCCGCAGGACTTCCCCCGGTTCCGCGCGCCCACCGAGCTGGCGGCGACGGTCAAGTCGACCGGCTACGACGCCTGTTCGACCTCCAGCAACCACGCCCTCGACCAGGGTGAGCAGGGCGTCTACGACAACCTCGACGCGCTGGACGCGGCGGGCCTCGGCCACACCGGCACCTTCCGCAGCGCCGCCGAGCGGGTCCGCCCGACGATCTACAACGTGAAGGGCGTCAAGGTCGGGCACCTGTCGTACGCCATGCACTTCAACGGGCTCAAGCCGCCGGCCGGGAAGGAGTGGCTGGCCAACCGGATCGACGTCAAGGCGATCAAGGCGGCTGCCGCCGCCACCCGTAAGGCGGGCGCGCAGATCATCGTGCTCTCCGCGCACTGGGGGAAGGAGCTCGTCCACGAGCCCAGCGGTGACCAGTTGTACTGGGCCCGGCAGTTGATCGCCGACCCGAACATCGACCTGATCATCGGCCACCACGCCCACGTCGTGCAGCCCTTCGAGAAGGTCGGCGACAAGTGGATCGCGTACGGCGTCGGGAACACCCTCGCCCGGCACGACTTCCCCGTCGACGCCAACCGGGAGGGCGTCATCGCCTCGTTCACCTTCACCGAGCAGCCGAACCACCGGTGGAAGGTGACGCGCGCGGAGGCGACGCCCATCTGGCTGTCGCTGCGGCCCACCATCCGTGTCGTGAACCTACCCGCGGCCGTGAAGCCCATGCCGCGCATCGACCGCAGGCGCTCGCTCTACACCGCGGCCATGGATCGGATCAGCAGCTACCTCGATGCCCGGGGCGCGGTCAAGGCGGGGCTGCACATCGTGCGTTAGCGGCCGGCCGGGCCGTGGTGCGCGCCGGGGCCGCGTGACGCCCGGCGGGTTCGGGTCACCGCCGGGCAGCACGGACTCGGTGACTACTTCGAGTTCAGGGCGACCAGCGCCTGTGCGGCCCGGAAGTACGGGTTGCGGCCGAGGTCGCCGATCGTGACGATGCCGAGCGCCTCCTTGAGCAGCTTGGCGCCACCCTCGCTGACCCCCGCGAGGGCGGCCACCGGGGCGTCGACCAGCTCGGTGAGGGTCTTGTCCTGGTAGGCCTTGTCGACCAGCTTGGTGAGGTCGGCGGTGACGGGCATGGACTCTCCTTCGATACCCGGGCTGACATCTCGCCCGGACGGGACCGATCGGGAGGAATTACATCACCCGCGACGAACACCCTCCACAGAGGACTCCGACTTTCCCGCTCCCGACCGGGCACCGGTCGACGCGGCCTTCCGCTTCCCGCGACCCCGGCGACGGCCTGCGGGCTGACCGTGGGTGTGGCGTCGCGCCGGAGCCGAACCGGGGGCCTCGCCGTCCGGGGCCTCCGGGAGCCGCCGCTCCAGGTCCGTGATGATCGTGCGGAGCTGCGCCAGCTGCTGGTGGACCGAGGGTTCGGCGAGGTCGTCGGGGACCTTCCGCCGGGTGGCCCGCTCCTCCTGGTCGGCCTCCTCCAACGCGCGGAGCACCACGCCCACCAGCAGATTGGTCAGCAGGTAGCAGGCGGTCACCATGTACGACACGTAGTACAGCACCGCCCACTCGGTGACCTCCCGGCCGGCCTGGAGCGTGTCGGTGATGCCGTCCAGCGACAACAGCAGGAACAGCGTGAGCATCGCCTGCCCGACCGTGCCGTACCGCTGCGGTTCGGCGGTGCCGAAGAGCATCCAGCCGAGCATCGCGTACCCGTACAGCACCAGCACCGTGACCAGCAGGAAACTGCCGAGCCCCGGAAGGCTGCGCCGGATCCCGACCAGGATCACCCGCAGGCTGGGAAAGAGGCGGAACGCGCGGACGATCCGGGCCAGCCGCAGCAGGCGCAGCAGCGTCACGTTCTCGCGTACGCCGGGCAGCAGCGGCGTGGCGACGATCAGCAGGTCGAAGATGTTCCAGCGATCCCGGAAGAACCCGGCCGGACGGCGCAGGTGCGCACCGAAACGCACCAGCAGTTCGAGTACGAAGAAGGTGAGGCACGCGTGCTCGATCGCCCGCAGCGGGGCACCGGCCGCCACCACCGCCCGGCCGTACGTCTCCAGGCCGAGCGCCAACGAGTTGACCAGGATCAGGACGAAGCTCGTGAGGTTGAACCAGGAGGCCGCCACCAGCGCCTGGCACGCGTCGGCCAGCCGGTGTCTCGGACTCGGAACAGCGGGCGTCATGTTTCTCCTGCGGCCCCGTGACCGTGGACGGGCCTCGGGTCGATCGTCCGGCGGGCGCCGGCACCGCCGCCGCCCCCCGGTCGCTCCGCGGTCAGGCCTTTGGCTTCTCCTCGGCCTTCGGCTCCTCCGCGGACTCCTCGGCCTTCGGCTCCTCGTCGGCCTCGTCGTCCGTCGCGGCCGCCGTCTCCTGCTCCGCCGCCTTCACCGGAGCGGGCAGGGTCCAGGAGAACTCGATCTCGACGGAGAGCTCGGTCTCGCTCTCGCGCTCGATCTCCAGCTCGCACCGGACCTCGTCCGCGACCGCCACCGCGCCGGCGGCGCCGTAGTAGACCCGACCGTCGGACTCCAGCTGGTTCGCCAGCTGACGCAGCCAGCCGGCCAGGTCGGCCCGTGACACCGTACGGGCGTCCTCGTAGATATCCATGCGCGCCATGCTCGCACTCCATAGAGGACAGACGGATGGTGGGTGGGCACCGGTCTCACCGGACCGGAATGATATTGCTCCGGTGCGCCCGAGAGCGGGTAGGGCTGGCCCCGACGGGGCAGCCGGCTCCCAGGGCGTGGGTGACCCGGGGAACCGGCCCTCGTGCCGCTGAGCCGCGTGAGTCGCGGGCCGCACGGCCCCTCCGCGTTTCGGCGCGCCACCTATGCGCGAGGCCGCGGGATGGCCGCTTTCAGAACCGCCACAGTGCCTGCATCAGTGCGATCCCCCCGATGGCGACCGCAACCACTAAGAGGTCCACGGCGACCTGAATCAACCGGTACTTCCGCAGCACCAGGCGGGAGAGGTCCACAAGTTGAGCGGCCCGACGCGAGTTCACGTCGTCAGGGGTGCACGCGAGCTCTCGTTCGAGGTCGTCAGGTCGGTCGACGAACGTGGCGAAGTGCGCGAAGTACTCCTGTCGCCCACGTCCGCCGGCATTGAGGCGCGGCCGGACGGCCCAGACCAGCAGTAGCGCGCTCACTATGAACAACGCGGTCGCCGTGCCCACCGCCCAGCTGCTGGGCGACAGCGCCGTAGCGGTGGCGCTGAGGCTCACGAACACTCCCATCAGCACAGCCAGGAGGGCCAGCAGCAGACTGGCCTTGGCGTCCGTCCGGCCGATCTCCTGCCGGGTCTCCTGCAGCAGTGCGTCCAACGGGATGCCGCCGACGGTTGCCTCCGACCGTTCCTCTCTCCCGTCCGGTGCCAAGGTCATGCGGCCGCGCTCGTCTGCCCCGATCCGACGTCCAGGACGAGCCCCTGCAGTCCGCCCCTGCGGCCGGGCGCGAGGGTCACGGTCACGGCCTGTCCGATCTCGTACGTGGTTGCCTTGGCGCCCAGGTAAACGAAGATGTTCATCGGGTTACCGCTCGAATCGGCCAACCTGATGAAGCCGTATCGGTCGTGCAAGGTGACGAACTGGCCGGTCACCTGCTGACCGTCCTGGACGGTGCACCCGGCGACCGGGCGTCCGTCTGCCCGGGTGGCGGGGCGAGGAATGAACATGACCGTCCGGCCGACCGTCAGGTCGGTCCCACCGCCACCCAGGAAACGCCGGTCGACGTAGAAGTCGCCTTCGTCGGTGGTGCGGATGAACCCGCGTCCCGGGTCAGCCATCCACGACGTGACGGTGCCCTCCACCGTGCGCTGCGCGGGCTCGTCGCTGCGCCGTTGGTTCGCCGCCCGATCGGCCATCATGGTCGTCACCTCGTTGCTCACGCCCTTGCTGGCCTGGGCCCAGATGACCTCCTTGTAGATGATCGACTTGGCGAAGCCCTTCAGGTCCACCTTCTGCTCGTGCTCGCTCACGTACTCGCGGGAACCACGTTTGAGGGCGCGACCGACCCTGGAGCTGATCTTGTTCAGGTTCGCCGCGTCGGTGGTGGCCATGTCCGCCCAGATCGCGCCGGCGGAGGCGGCGTTGCTCAGTCGAGCGGCCAGATCGACGACGGTCCCGACGTAGTCCACTACGCCGCCCGGTCCCTCGTACTCGACGACCTTGCCGGTCGCCAGACCCACGCGGCATTGGCAGTTGCGGAGCCGGTTGCCGTCGTTGTCGGCCTCCAGTGATTCCTGGATCATGATGGCCGCGTTGATCGCGTTTGCCGCCTGCTCGTCGCCGAAGACCGCGAGGACCCCGTCGCCCAGGTACTTCACGACCGTGCCGCCGTGCTTCCGTACGGCCTCGTCCACCAGGTCGAGGAATCGGCCCATGGTGGGGAGCCACTCGACTTCGGGAGAGCGAAGCTTCAGGTCGGTCGAACCGACCATGTCGACGAAGAGCACGACCTTGTGCGGTGCATCCTGCAATGCTTGGTTGAACAGGGATGAATAGTGCGAAAAGTCCTCCATTGTGACATCCTCCCTACGAAGGAGCTGCGTCTTTCCGACCTGGCTGCGAGCGGCATCGGTGCCGGCCGCGTGCGGGGCCTCGTCGGCGTCGGCCTTCATGTCGGCCGTTCCGTCCGCTGATCCGTGATGGCCCATTACCAAGCGATGAGAATTAACTATGTTAATGGCGTTTACCTGATGCGGCAACGAACGATGTTCGTGTATGCGTGTTCGGACAAAGTGGACAGTGTTGTGAAACACGGTTCGGTCGAGTGGCGGCCGGGTAGGCCGTAGCCGCCGGCACACGGATGCATCGACGCCTCGCCGCAAGGTCGCGCGTGGGCGGAAGGATGCCCGGCTGGGACTATGGTGCGGCGGTAGTCGAGCGGAGAGAGTGAAGAGCGTGAAAGCAGCAACGCGGCGCGATCGGCTCCGGGAGCAGATGGTGGCGGATGCGCGGAGCGCGGCGAGGGCCGTCATCAAGGACCAGGGGGTGGAGGCGCTCACGCTCGCCGAGGTGGCACGCCGGGTGGGAGTCACCCCCGCCGCCCTCTACCGTCATTTCGAGGACCCGCCCCTCGCGGACATCGTCCGGCAGGCGGCACGGGAAGTCACTGCCGAGATCACCGACCTGCTGCAGACGACGGTGGACGCTCAGGAGGAGAACGACTACGCGGCCCGCCTGGTGGAGCCGGCCCGGGCGTTCCGCTTGTGGGCGTTGGCCAACCGGCAGGAATTTGCCCTGCTATTCGGCACCCCGACCGCGGCCGCCGGGAGTGCCCAGGTCGATGTCACGAGCGACTGGGTGCGGCGCCTCGCCGGCGTCTGGGGGCCCGAGTTCGTAAAACTGTGGGCTGCTCGCCCCTATCCGATCCTCGACGATGACGAGCTCGATGCCCGCCTCCGACCACAGCTCGCCGAGTACCGCCGGGCCACCGGAGTGGAGATTCCACTTGGCGCTCTCGTCGTCATGCTCTCCTGCTGGCGGTCGATCTACGGTGCGGTCGCCCTGGAGGTCTTCGATCAGTTCGCCCCCCTGATCACGGACCACGAACCGATGTTCGAACTCCTGATGCAAGATCTGATGACCGTGTTGGGTCTGGTGGCCGACTACCATCCACCGACCGTCGTCCGTTTGGCGGGCGCCGGCTGATGCCTCGCGGCCGTCTCCGTTCGGCGGGATGAAGCCCGCACAGCGCGGGGTGTCCAGGCATCCGAGGCGGCCAAGGCGATGATCCGCATGGGCGGGCGGCCGGGCCGGCGAACCGGACCCGACCGCCCGTGCTCAGGCGACCGGCGTGGCTACGGGTCGAGTGGCTCGACCCAGATGTTGCGGTACTGCACCGGGTTGCCGTGGTCCTGGAGCCGGATGGCGCCCGTGGCCGGGCCCTCGGGTCGGCTACCGCCGGTCGGGCCGAGCATCTCGACGTCGTCGTGCACGGTGACGCCGTTCCAGACCACCGTCACGCGCGGGTTCTCCAGCTTGTTGCCGGCCGCGTCGTAGCGCGCCTGCCGGTAGACGATGTCGTACGTCTGCCAGGTCAGCGGTGGCCGCGCCGCGTTCACGTCCGGCGCCTTCTGCTGGTAGATGGCGGCGGCGTCGTTGGTCTGCGGCGGGTCGATGCCGAACGAGTCCAGCACCTGGATCTCGTAGCGGTCCTGCAGGTACACGCCGCTGTTGGCGCGCGCCTGCCCGGTCACGTCCGGCGGGTACTGGGGCAGGTTGAACTCCACGTGCAGCCGGAAGTCGCCGAAGGCCTGCACCGTACGCAGGTCCCCGCCGCGCACCGTCATGGCGCCGTTCGCGACCTCCCACTCGGGCTCGCGCCCGTCGCTGTGCTGCCACTCGGTGAGGTCGCCGCCGCCGTCGAGCAGGGCGATGCGCTTGCCGTGCGGCCGGACGGCGAGGACGTCGAGGTTCACGTGCCCGGAGTCGGCGGCCTCCTTGCGGTACTCGACCAGGTTGCGCCCCTCACGCAGGCGCACGGTGGTGGTGACCGTGCCCCACTCCTCCCAGGTCACCGTGGAGGGGAAGACGGTCTGCTCCACCCGTTGACCGTTGACGTAGAGGCTGAGCTGCTTCTCGCCCGAGTAGGGGTTCGGGCCGTTGCTGTACCGCATCGCCAGGTCGTACGTGCCGCTCTTGCGGACGTCGACGGAGATCCTGGTCGACGAGCCGTCCTCGGCGAACCCGGCGGCGAACCCGGCGCCGGAGTAGGCGGCGTGGTCGGTCGCCATGCCGACGCCGACGGTCCGGCCCTCCTCGGCCTCGAAGAACGTCTGCGGCTGCACCACGCGACCCGGGATCTCGTTGAGCGTGTACCAGGCCTCAGTGTTCCACAGCTCCTCGCCGTCGGCGGAGGAGAACGGACGCGGCGACCGCACGTGCACCACCCGGTTCTCCTTGAGGCCCGGAATCCGGAGCTTGACGGTGCGGCGGTCGGCCGAGAGCTCGGCCTTGGCCACGTCGAGCGTCTCCAGGTCGAGCTTCGGGCCGCCGTACTGGCTCGTCGCGCCGTAGCGCCACTGCGTCACCTGGTACGCGTCGGCGAGGTCCTGCGCGGTCTCGGCCGACAGCGGCTCGGTGTACTCCAGCTCGAACCCGACGTGCGATGCGCGCATCCGCTTGACCTCGAAGACCGAGGTGCCGTTGGGCGTCAGTTTCTGCAGGCCGTAGCTGAGCTTGCCCTCCTGGCCCCAGTTGCCGCCCGCGCCGAGGCCACCCAGGTAGAGCGCGCCGTCGGGGCCGAGGGTGACCTCGTTGACGCCGGCCTCCAGGCCCTGGGTGTGCCGGAACACGGCGCCCTGGTACTGCCCTTCGATCTCCTCTAGGAAGACGCGCTGCAGGCCGCCGTAGGTCACGTCACCGACGACCAGCTGTCCCGCGTACGGCCCCTTCTTGAGCAGCACCGGGGTGGACGGCGAGTTACCGATCTCGTTCTGCGGGAGCCAGACGATGGGGCGGGTCACCGGCTCGTCGTCGAAGGGTCCGGCGGGGGTGGTGTAGTGGTTGTAGAAGGCGCCGTCCTGGATCTCGACCAGCTTGGACGCGGGTAGCCAACCGCCCTGGTTGTCGGTGACGAGCACCTCGCCGCGCGGACCCCAGCCGATGCCGTTCGGGGTACGCAGCCCGCCGGCCACGTACGTGATCTTGCCGGTCTTCGCGTTCACCTTGATCGAGGTGCCGCGGTTCGCGGCGGGCTGGGGCACCGTCGTGGCGCCGCCGAGGTCGATGGCGACGGAGAGGTTGAGATAGAAGTACCCGTCCCGGTAGAGCAGGCCGAACGCGAACTCGTGGAAGTTCTGGCCCCACGGCCAGGTGGCGACCGTCCGCCGGCTGTCCGCGACGCCGTCGCCGTCGGTGTCGCGCAGGGCGGTCAGCTCATGCTTCTGGCTGACGTAGACGGTGCCGCCGACGACCGCGACGCCCTGGGGCTCGCGCATCCCCTCCGCGAACCGGCGGTAGGTCACCTGCTCGGGACCGGTCCGGCCGGTGGCGCCCTCCACGACGTAGATCTCGCCGGTCGTGTTGTCGGTGCCACCCCAGGTGGAGACGACCAGGTCGCCGTCTGGCCTGAAGGCCATGCCGGTGACCTGCGGCTGGAACCCTTCGGGGCGCAGGTCGGTGAGGTTGTAGCCCGGGTGCACCCGGTCGAGCGGCATGCCGTCGCCGGCCGAGTCGGAGGCTCCCTCGCAGTACTTCCAGCCGGGCGCGGTCACCCGCACGACGCCCGCGTCGGTGCTCAGCGCGGAGGCCGGCACGAGCTCGAAGGTGTCCGCGCCGGGAACACGCCACTCCAGCCGCAGCACCTGGCCGCCGCCGTTGTCGAAGAGCTCGGCGAAGAGCGGGTGCAGCCCGGCGGCCAGGTCGACGCTGCCCTCCTTGGAGGTCTCGCCGTGCAGGCCGTCGTGGTCGACGACGACCTGGTCACCGATCGTCAGGCGGGACCCGTCGTCGCTGGTGAGCCGGAACGTGTACGTCCCGTCGACGGGCACCGTGAGGTTGGCGATGGCGTGGCTGATGAACCGGTCGGAGAGCCCGAACTCGTCAGTGGTGGTCCAGTTGATCTGCGGCATCAGCTTGTCGACGTTCGGGGTCTGCGCGGGCTTGAGGGTGCACAGCGCCGACAACGGCGCGCCCATGTCGTACGACCGCAGGGTGACACCGGGTTCCTGTGGAGGTACGTCGGCGGTGCCGGGTGCGGCGGTGGCCGGGGTGACAGGGGCTGTGGCGAGCAGGGTCGCCAGAGCGGCACCCACGGTGGTGAGCACGGCGCGACGGCGATACCGCCATCGGTTCGGTCCGGTCATCGGTCCTCCGAGCTGGGTACGGGTCCCGGCCGGGGAGAAGCCGTCGTCCCACTTTCTCCCGCCGGGGTGGGCAGATCGATCTCGCGAGACGAAAGATCGATCGCCGACGTTATCACTTTAGATATATGCATGGAAACTTTTAAATTAATGCACGAAAGCTTCCGATCGTTCGTCGGCATCGGGACCCGCCGTGCGGGCGGGATCGGCCCATCGAGCGCGTGCCGGGTCGGGCCGAAGCGAGCGGTTGATCGACTCGCCTTCCCTGAAGTCGGGGTGTCCGAGGCGGGCGGATACCCCGACTTCAAGGAAGGCGAGTTGACCTCCGGCGGCGGGCGAGAACTAGGCTGCCGGGGCGGGTCGCCGTCCCACGCCCGGTGCGAGTGCGGGCCGGCGGCGACACCACCGAAGCGGACATCCATTCACGGGAGCGCGCAAGTCGTGCAGATCCACGGCAAGACCGTCGACGACCAGACCCGGTGCGTCCACTACGCCACGCCCGTGGACGTCATCGCGATCAAGTTCGCCTGCTGCCTGCGCTACTACCCGTGCCACCTCTGCCACGAGGAGACGACCGACCATCCCGCGAGTCAGTGGCCTCTCGACCAGCGCGGGCAGCGCGCGGTGCTCTGCGGCGTCTGCCGTAGCGAGCTGACCATCGACGAGTACCTCGCGGTCGACTCCTGCCCGAGCTGCGACGCGCTGTTCAACGAGCGCTGCCGGCTGCACACCCACCTCTATTTCCAGGTGCGGTGACCGGCGAGGCCCGACCTGGGCGCCACGTCACACGTGCCGGGCTAGCGCCCTGACCACGATCGGTGTCGGTGTCGGTGGCGCCCGTCGATACGTACGCCGGCCGACGTCGCCCGCGGCAACTGGGCGAATCGGGGTCCGTGTGCTTTGGGCCTCGCCGTGGGCTGGGAGAACGGCTCCAGCTGGCGTGGCTGAACGTCGGCCACTCCCTGCCACCTCGGGTGAACACCCAGGTCGCTAGACTAGGCCCTCGCGCCCTCGTAGCTCAGGGGATAGAGCATCGGTTTCCTAAACCGTGTGTCGCAGGTTCGAATCCTGCCGGGGGCACCAGGTCACAGCCTTGATTACCGATCACTATTCCGCCTTCCGGGGCTTGCGTGCCCGCTGCGTGCCCGATCGCCTCGCGGCCTTCGACCGGCTCGCGTCCAGGTGCTCAGCGACCTCGGCGTCTCGGCCATCGACGGCGCGGGCGTAGTGACGAGTCGTGACGCTGGCGTTGGCGTGCCCGAGCCGACGAGCCGCCACCAGGACGCCGTGCGAGTCAGCGACCCAGCTCGCGTGGGTGGCCCGCAGATCATGAGGAGTCACGTCGCCCAACCCGGCCGACCGCAAGGCGACGTCAAGGCGGCCCGCAAGCGGGCCGCGCCGGCCCGGCCCCGGCCTGCTGGCGACCTCCGGCCGGCATCGGCCGGGCCGGCCGGCCACGCTGGCGGAACACCAAGGGCATGAAGCGCTGAGGAGGGACGATCGCGATCGGGGTTGCTCCCCGTCGACGCTGGGGCGATCGGCTGCCGCGCAGCAGAGCTGCTTGCCTCCGGACTCTCGTGGGCACTGCCTGCGGCTCGATGACGACGAGGACCAGGACGTGACCCATCCCCCCGGGTGCCCGATCCTCTACGCCACCCGCCCGGCGTCAAGGGCGCTGCGCGTCGGCACGCCGATGGCCTACGGCCACCCTTGACCCCGCGCGGGCGCCGCAGTCCTTGGCACCTATCAGGGGGATGGGGGCAGACTGGCGGCAACCGCCTCGCGAACTGCGCGCTCGTACTGGTTCCGCCGGAACACAAATGGACCAAAGTCCCCATAGTCGCGCTTGGGGCGGTAGGGCTGGGAGAAGCCGCGCCACATCACCGAGTCCTCAGCAGTAATCACCTGGGCTTCCAGAGGCCAGCAGCCGACCTCGCCACAGTCGCAACCGAGTAGGGCGATCAAGCCTTTCCCGGAGTAGGCGGAGTCCGGTCGTCCGGTGAGGTAGGCACCCAGGTCACCGAAGTTGAAGTGATCGAGAATGATCCCGGCATACGTGCCGGGCACATCGTGGCCGGCCGCGTGCTCGAAGCCCGAGACCAGGTCCACCAGGCTCACGTTGTCGACGTACGGCAATAATTCGCGTGCCGGGTCGGGACCCTGGCCCCACGGACGGACCTCAAAGCGAACCTTGCGAATCAGCGGGTGAGTTGGCACAAGGCCCAAGTCTGCCGCACAGCCGCCGGGCCATCCGTGGGCCAGTAACCGTGGCACGCAGCGGGCACGAGAGGGCACGAGACGCAACCAGGCCAACCGCCGACCGCAGGCGTTTCGGACATCACGACTGCTTGAGCACGCTCTTCCAAACTGACGGTACGGATACGCGACGCGTACGTACCATGTCGCTCATGATCGTGTCGGAACTCCAGGAGTGGTTGTCGCAGCAGAATCCCCACTCACCCGTCTCCATCATGGGCATCGCCGATTGTGGCGCGTCGGTGCAGGAGTGGGACATCAACCTCGGCACAGGGCAAGGGCCAAGCGACGACATCGATGAAGTCTTCATCTCGTGGGTCCATACGCCAGAAGCCGAAGCGCGCTACGAGACGCAGAAGCACTGAGGTTGTACAGCCATGGGACTGCGGCGTGCGCGTCGCGTGCCCGATGGGGCGGGACCCGAGGGTCAACGGCGGTCAGCTCCTGGACGTGGCGGCCGGTATGGCGGCGCAGGTCAAGCCAGGTCGCTGCCGTGCGACCGCCGGCCGTGTCCACACTTCCTAAACCGTGTGTCGCAGGTTCGAATCCTGCCGGGGGCACCTCGAAGATCAGCAAAAACGTCACCTGGCCAGCCGGAATTCTTCCCGGTCGATGTGATCTCGTAGGCAGTCGTAGGCCGCCTGTAGCCACCGTTTGTCGCCGGTCGTGCAAAATACGTGCAATGATCTTGAGGCTCTGCGGTGCAGTGTTTGCGCAACTCAGACGGCGCAAAACGGGGAGAAGCCGCAGCGTCAGCCACGGCCTCTAGCGCAATACCGGTGATCAACCTAGCCGCCGTCCGGGCGAGTGGTGGAGATCTGGTCATACGGCAACGGGAAGTACCTCGATCCAGCAGTCCTCGACCCCGGACGCGTACAGGGCCCGAGCCTCCTCGGCGTCTTCTTCGGTCAAGAACACCCCGACTCCGGACACCGTCCGCCCGTCTGCCCGGTCGTATCTGGCCATCAGGACGAAGACGTGACGGTGTCGCTCCCGGCGGCGTGGTGGGTATTCATCGGCCCGCAGGGCGTTCAGCAGTTCTTGAGCCGGGGCCATGTCGAGGCCCGCGCCTACCCCGTGGAGTGGAGTGAGGTTCCATCGGTCGCCCGGCAGAATGCCGCCACCGAAGAAACTCTGCTGCATGCGCGGGAGAACGCCTTCATGCCAACCCACGGCCATGCTGACCACATAGTCGGGCTGGTGCAGGTCCGGGCTCTGCAACATGAAGACGTGCAGTCCCTTCCAGTCGACGCCGGGTAGCGACGCCTTGACGTGCTCGGCTTCGTTTGAGTCCGCGCACCGGATCACCAGGCCCCTGAGCGAGCCTCGTAGCTTTACGGCTTCGACCGGTTTGAAGAGGACGTCGATCGTCGTCTCGGGGCCAGCTTGGTCGTCGTCACCGTAAACGGGTTCGCTACGTAACAGGAGCTGACCGTGACTGGCTGAGTAGGCCATGAGGTGGAACCAGCGGTCACTGCGAAAGAGTTCCCTGCCAGGTGGTAGCTCATGATCCCTGTTGAACCAGCCCGCTGTGGTCATTGTGCGAGACCCCGATCCGGCGAAGGACGTCGCAGCGCTCGCCCCGACGTCCCGCACCCTACTGGTGATCGTCATGCGGACCGCGCCGCCTCGATCCGTTCGTTCATCCGGCTCCGGTCACCGTCGATGCACTTCGCGTACACCTTGAGCAGCACGTCCACCGAGTGACCGGCCCGCTCGGCGACCTCCGGTGCTGGTAGGCCCGCGTTCAGCCAGAGGGACACCCCGGCGTGCCGCAGGTCGTACGGGCGCCCGGCCAGGGGAGAGGCCGCCCGGTCCGGAGGCAGGCTCAGGATCCGTGCCTCCTCCCAGACACGGGAGTACGTCGAGGATGCCACCATGTCGGCAACGAGCTCATGTAACTGAGAGGTCTCAGCGATGTGTGGCGCTGGCAAGCGTCGTTGCTTCTTGATGGAGAGCAGTGATCGCCCGTGCCGCTTCAACATCCGAGCCGATCGCCGGGCCGGTCCCCTGTTCGCGCGCTGGTGCGTCTAGGCCCACCACATGCTTGACGGATCCGTTTCAGGACGTCTCGACCAGCCCAGCGCGACATCGCTCGACCTGCTCGGCGACCTTCCCCACGAACCAGCGCATCACCTCGTATGGAATGTCGCGCGCATCAGAGCTATGAACGTGAATCACCGACTCCTGAGTCGGATCCTCGTCAGGCACTACTGCGACAAGAAAGGCCGGTCCGGGCAGACGGGTGACAGCGTCCGCCTCGCTGAGCTCCAAGCACCAGGCGTCCACGTCATACGCGAAACTGCACCGCGTATTGAGCCCCGGCATGCTCCAAGTTCTCGGCCACGGCAAGACCGTACAGTCGCCCGTACAGCAAGGCTCTCCCCAGACGTCGACATCGCGCGACGACGGCGGACGGGCTTGGCACTGGTTGGCTCGATCTAGATTCCCCGCCGACATCTGGTGCTCGACCGAGGGTGTCGCATCTAGGCTGCCACGGTGACGGTCGATGAGATGCCACCCGTGGCAACTCCACGCGTGGCCGCTGGTGCCCTCTTCTTCAACGACGAAGGTCACGTGCTCCTCGTACGCCCCAGCTACAAGCGGCACTGGGAGATCCCCGGCGGCTTCGTCGAGCCGGGCGAGTCGCCGCGAGCCGCCTGTCTGCGCGAGGTCGAGGAGGAGCTCGGCCTCACGGTCGTGCTCGGCGCCATGCTGGTCGTCGACTGGGCGCCCGCCCAGCACGAGGGCGACAAGCTGCTCTTCATCTTCGATGCCGGAACGTTGACCGCCGAGCAGGAACGCGGCATCCGCTTCGCGGACGGCGAGCTCACCGAGTGGCGCTACGTGCCGCCGCACGAGCTCGACGAGCATGGTCCGGCGCGGCTGGCCCGTCGGATCCGTGCCGCGATCGCCGCGCGTAGCGGTGGCTCCACGTACGCCGAGCACGGCAACGCCGTCTAGCGGAGCCGCGCTCGGCTGGTGCGGAGCAGGCGGGGAGCCCCGCGCGGGAGATCGTCCGCCGGGGCCGAGGGTGGGGGCTACGCCGGTTCCGCTGATCGCGCCCGACCCGACGAAGTATCGAGCCGGGCGCGTCGAGCGAGCTATGCCACGAAGTGGGAACGGCGTCGTCGTGCGATCACGTAGCCCGCGCCGCCGAGGAGCAGAAGCGCACCGCCGATGCCGGCTACGGTCGCGGTGTCGGCACCGGTCACGGGCAGCCCACCGCCCTCGCCGCCGCCCACGCTGGTGGAGGAGGCAGGGGTCGGTGCAACGGTCGTCGTGGCGCTGGGCGTGGCGCTCGGCGTCGACGTGGGCTGAGACGTCGGCGTCGGCGTGGGCTGAGACGCGCAGTCAAGCGCACGGGCCTCGTACAGGCCGATGTTCAGGTAAGCCAGGTACGTGTCGATGGCACCGTCGTCGAGCGCCTTCTGCGCGGCGGCCTTCACGTTGACGCCGGCGTTCGTCAACGTCTGGACCACCCTGATCCGCAGGTCCACCGACCATGCCTTCTGCACGTCCGCCTTCAGGAATGCGCGCAGATCATCCGCGGTGCCGTTCAGCCGCTCCTGAATTGCCTTGGACAAGATGGGCAGAGAGTCGGCGTTCGCCACAGCGAGGATCTGGGCGGTCAGCACGCGCACCTCGCGATCGGTGGCGGTATCCAGGTCGATGGTGACAAGCTCGCGGATATCCTTGTACACCTTGCGTTCGACCGTTTCGCAGGCCTCGTTCAGCCCGGGCTGTTCGGTTTGAGCCACCGCCGGTGCCGCCGGAATCAGAAAGGCCAGCGCCATTATTACGCCGGCCGGGAACTTCCATGACATGTGGGTCTTCCTCCCCGCTGCAAGCAAAAACGTGGGAGATATTACCGTCAATGGTGGCGTCGGCGAGGCCGCCCGACGTCTGCTCGACGACCGATCGGCGCTCAAGTCCCTCCATAAGGGACGAGCGACTCGACGCCGAGATCATTTCGTTAGGAACTCCTAGTGGGTTGAGCGGGCTTCCTCACCGGCATCGACCTGCGCCACCGTCCGGATGAGCCGTTCTCGCATGGCGATGCGCAGGTGTGGACGGCAGCACACCCCGTAGCCCTGGTTCACCTCGCGGTGTCGGACAGCGGTGGCAACGTCGGCCGCTATGACGTTCGGTCAGGAAGCGGCCGTCCCAGATCACGGCTCTCCTCGGTCGGCTACGCCGGCAGGTCGAGGCGGACGACCGCGCCGAGTTCGACGAGCTGCTCCGGCAGGGCGAGGTCGGCGACGCCCAGCACGGTGCTGGTGGGGCGGTGGGCCCCGACGTACGCCAGGTGGAGGCGGGTCACTGTGTCGAAGTTTTCCCGGAGGTTCCGGACCAGCACGGTGGTCTCGACGATCTGGGTACGGCTCGCCCCGAAGTGGTCCAGCACCAGGTCCAGGTTGGCCAGGGTGGTGTTCAGCTGAAGTTCGAAGTCGCCGGCGCCGATGAAGTTGCCGTTCATGTCGTGCGAGAGCTGGCCGGAGACGTAGACCGTGTCGCCGGCGCGGAGTGCCTGGCTGTACCCGTGGAGCGACTCCCACGGCACGCCGAAGTTGAAGGTCTGCGGCTGAACGGTCACGGCTACCTCCATCGGATCGCGCTGCGGTGTGACTGCCGACCCCGGCCGCCCGGTGGGTCCGCGCCTCCTGCGAGCGCCGTAATGCGGTCGTGACCATAAAAGCATCACCGCAGCGGCGCGTCTCTATGTTCGGGGAAAGTGCGCAACCCACCCGGTGCTCAAGCCCGGGAGCCGGCGACCACTACCCCGCCCGGCAACGACGCGCGGGTGGTGCTCCCGGTCGCGCAGGTCGCACAGGCTTTCGGCGACCGCTGCGGGTTTCCCATCCATCTCGTCCTTCGACCGGTCGGCCGGCGTCACGCCGGCCGACCGGTGCGCGCTCAGTTGGCGCAGGCGGTGTCGAACGCCTCGATCGGCTTGGTGAGGCTGGGCTCGTCGACCTCCATCGGCTTCTTGTCCGCCATCCGCTGCTCGATCGCGCCGGCGAGGTTCTCGAAGGCGGTACGCACGGCCGAGTCCGCGGCCTGGGGCGCCTGCGCCTTCAGGCCGGTGACGATGGTGGTGTAGTGCGCGCGGATCAGGCGATCCTCCTCGGCCTTGCTGACCGGCTTGTCGATCTGGGCGATGGCGTCGTCGGCCATCCCCCCGAAGCCGGCCTTCACCGCCTGGAGGCCGGCCTCGCAGACCGTCTTCTTGTTCGCGGCGAGGTCGACGGTCGGGCTGGCGGCCGCGGCGCTGGACGGCGCGCTGCCGGCGGCGTCCGGTTCGGTGCTGGTCTCGCAGCCGGCGGCGAGCGCGCCCAGCGCGGCGAGGACCGTGAGGCTGCCGAGCGTACGCAGGCGAAGGGTGGGCATGCTGACTCCCCGTTTGTTCTCTGGATTCCGTCTCCGGCGGCCTCGTACCGGCCGGCCGTGCGGTCGAGCCGTCACTGTAGACGGCTGTCGATCGGGCCGCCATCGTGATTGCCCAGGCGCGGTGGCGGCCGGTCCGATGTCGACGGGGAATCAGCGGCCGGTCCGGTGTTGACGGGGAGTCAGGCGGTGGGCCGGTCGAGGGCTGGCTTGCGTGCCACCAGGTACGCCTGGCGGGTGCTCTCCGTGCCACCCGCGTACGGCTCGGGTTCCCGCACGAGTTGGGCGCGTACCTCGAATCCGGCCTCGGTCAGCAGTGCGGCGACCTGCTCCGGCCGACGCCGCCGGAAGGTCAGTGAGATCGCCTTGCCGAACGCCGTGGTGCGGACCAGCGACTCGTCGCCGGCCTGGAAGACCAGGGCGAGGTGGCCGCCGGGGGCGAGGGCGCGACGGAAGCCGGAGAAGGTCACCGGCAGCAGCTCGTCGGGGACGTGGATGATCGAGTACCAGGCCGTGATGCCGGCGAGGCGGCCCTCGGGCAGGGTGAGCGCGGTCATCGAGCCCTCCTCGAAGCGCAGCCCGGAGTGGTTGCGGCGGGCCACGGCGAGCAGCCCCGGCGAGAGGTCGATGCCGAACACGTCGAGCCCGAGGCCGGCGAGGTGGGCGGTGACCGTGCCCGTGCCGCAGCCGAGGTCCGCGACCGGCCCGCCGCCGCCGCGGAGCACCAGCTCGGCGAAGGCGGCGAGGATCGCCCGGTCGAAGGGCTTGCTCGCCAGTTCGTCGGCGAACTGTTCGGCGAACTCGGTGGCGACGGTGTCGTACGACGTCCGGGTCTCGCGCAGGAAGGCGGGTTCGGTCATCTCCGGCACGCTACGGCGTCCGGTCGATCGGTCGATGCGGCGACGGCGGCGCTTGAAGCGACCGGTGATGTAACGAGAATTGGTCGGAAGTCGCTGCGGTGCGAGCGGGCGCGCCCTCTGTGCGGCAGGCATAGGCTCCGGCGTACCGAACCGACAGTCACGGTATTTCCATGAGCGGGTTGTCGGACGCGAACGAGGGGGCGCGTCCGCCAGCGCCACGAACACCTGTGCCGCACGGCTGCCCCGCTGCGGAGCAGGTCGGGGCGGATACGACGGCGGCCGGCGGGACCATCGCCGGCCGCCGTCGCGCCTCACCCCACCGGCAGCTGCTCGACCCGTGTGATCACCTCGTCGACGAGCCCGTACTCGCGGGCCTGCTCGGCGGTGAACCAGCGATCCCGGTCCCAGTCGCGCTGGATCTCCTCCAACGTCCGGCCGCTGTGCCGGGCGATCAGCTCCTGCATGGTCCGCTTCACGTGGAGCATGTTCTCGGCCTGGATGCTGATGTCCGCGGCGGTGCCGCCCATCCCACCGGACGGCTGGTGCATCATGATCCGGCAGTGTGGCAGCGCGTACCGCTTGCCCGCCGTCCCGGCGCAGAGCAGGAACTGTCCCATCGAGCCGGCGAAACCGAGCGCCAGTGTGACGACGTCGTTGCGGACGTACCGCATGGTGTCGTAGACGGCCATGCCGGCGGTCACCGAGCCGCCCGGCGAGTTGATGTAGAGGTGGATGTCCCGCTCCGGGTCCTCGGCGGCGAGCAGCAGGATCTGGGCGCAGATCTGGTTCGCCGACTCGTCGGTCACCTCCGTGCCGAGGAAGACGATCCGTTCCTTCAGTAACCGCTCGAACACCTGGTCACCGAAGGCCGGTTGCCCTTCGGTGAGCATCCGTACCTGGTCGTACCCGATCATCGTGTCCGCCCTCCGTGCCGGCGGGCGGCGGGAGCGCCCGGGGGACCGGCCCCTCCAGCCTGCGCACGGTGACCCCGGTGGTCCCAGCGATTCTGCCGGCGGCGAATCTGCCGCCGGCAGAATCGGACGGATCAGACGTTGGTGAGGGTGCGCCGCGACGTGCGGGTCCGCCCGCAGCCGAGCCGCCCGGCGCTGCGCGGGCCGGAGCCCCCGGCCGGTGCGGAGCCGGACCGGCCGACGAGCAGGGTCGGGCCCCCCGCTCCCGGGCCGCGGTGCAGCAGCGTGCCCGGCGTACGCGGGCCGAACCGGACATTCGGCCCGGTCTCCGGCCGGGGCAACGGCACCGGGGCCAGCGTCACCGTGGTCGCGCGCGGTGCGGCCGGTAGCCGGGGCTCGACCTGGCGAAGATCGTCCCGAGCCTCTTCGAGGAGCTCCGAGAGGTGGATGCCGAGGGCCCGGCAGATCGCCGCGAGCACCTCGGAGGAGGCCTCCTTGCGACCGCGCTCCACCTCGGAGAGGTAGGGCACGGACACACCCGCGGACTCGGCCACCTCGCGCAGCGTGCGGCCCTGACGCAGGCGGAGCCGGCGCAGGACCCCACCGATCACCCGTCGCAGCAACGACATGCCGGCCTCACTCTCCTGCCTCGTCGTCCCGGGGACACCCCCATCATGCCCCGTCCCGCCGCCGCGGAGGGCCCCGGAGGGGCATCCGTCGCCGCAGCTCACCGTGGGGCGGGGGCCGATCGGGGTGGCTCCGGGCGGGGAGCACCCCCGCCCGGAGCCCCGGGTCAGCGCGTCAGGTGCGGTCGCCACCCGGCCGCGTCGGGGCCGATGTCGAGCTTCCGGAAGAGCGCCCGGGTGCCGCCACTGGGCAGCAAGCCGTCGTCGGAGATCGACACGCTGAGGCCGGCGACGTCGTAGACGATCAGCGACTCGACGCCGTCCTGCCCGCCGAACCGCGCCTGGTGGCCGTCCAGCGTGGTGTTCGGATCCACGTACGCCTTGTCCGTGGGGTCGGTGACCAGCCGGTACGGGGTGAAGGCGACCATCAGGGTGCGTGCCCGCTGCCGGCCCGGATCGGCGTCGGCCGGCTCCGGCGACCACTCGGTGTAGGCGTTCCATGACCCCGGCTCGCCGAGGTCCAGTGAGACGTTGCCCGTGATCGGGCGCAGGTTCTTCGGGACCTCTGGCACGGTCACCGGCATCGGCAGCACCTCGTGGCCGAAGACGAGTGTGCTTGCCACCCGCTCGGCAGTCTGTGCCGGATCGCCCGGGACGCCGTGGGTCCGCACCTGCGCCCAGCCGTCCGGGGCGTACCGCCAGCGCAGGATCGCCTCCGGCCGGTCCGGGTTGCTGTACGTGGCGAAGGCGCTCGGCGCGCCGTTGAGCTCCGGCCCGGGGCGGGTACCGGTGAGCGTGGCAGGCTCCCCGCTGTCCCGCTGCGGCGCCGACGGCTGCACTCCCTTCGGGTACAGGTTCACCGTCACGCCTCGCCACAGCTCACCGGGAGGACTGTTGACGGCGCTGAGGTGCACGCCGGGCCCGGAGAGCAGCAGGCCGGACTGGTACTGGAGGCTGCGCATCCCGTCCGGCAGCCAGCCGAAGCGGACGTACACCACCTCGGGGTCGACCGTGGTCAGCGCGGCCGGTAGACCGGCTGCGGCGGTGGGCGGCCCGGCGTCGGCCGGTCCGGTGGTGGGTGGGCGCTCGGGTGCCAGCAGGCTGGGGACCGTCACTCCGCCGGCGACCAGCAGGCCGACGGCCAGCGCCGCGCCCGCCACCTGGCGGTAGCGGCGCTGGCGGCGGCCGGTGGACATCGCCCGGTCGACGTCGAGCCGGGCGGTGGGACGCTCCGCCGAGTCCACCTCGGCGTGCATCAGGTCGGCGAGTTGCCGTTCGTCCAGCATGGATGCTCCTCTCATCGGCCTGCGGCTGCGGTGTCGAGCACGGTGCGCAGGGTGGCGAGGCCCTTCGCCGCCTGGCTCTTGACGGTTCCGGTCGAGCAGCCCAGGGCGCGGGCGGTCTCCTCGACGCTGAGGTCCTGGAGGTACCGGAGAACGAGCACCGCCCGCTGCCGGGGTGGAACCTCACGCAGCGCCGCGACCAGGGTGATTCGGTCGGTCGGGTCGGTCGGGTCGGTCCGTTGTTCGGGCAGGGCCGCCCCGAGCAGCACGCGGCTCCAGCGCAACCGCCGCTCGTCGAGCAGCCGGCGCAGCAACATGGTGCGCACCAGCGCGTCCGGATGCTCGGCCTGCCGGGCCCGGGCCCAGTTCCGGTACAGCTCGGTGAGCACCCGTTGCAGGATGTCGTCACCGCGATCCCAGTCGCCGCACATCAGGTACGCGGTCCGCCGCCACTGCCGCATCCGGCCGCGTACGAAGTCGGTGAACTCGGCGTCGGCTTCGGCTCTGCGCCCGCCGCTCGTTCTCACGAGGAATCCGCCTCTCGTCTGCCGGCCTCGACCGGTCCGTCGTCCGTCGACTGGTAGTCGTGGGCGCGGTGGCGATCGGTTGCCCGGGTGCCCCACCCGGCGTACGGGATTCGTCCCACCCGCTATGTTGTGGGCGTGCAGCCGACGGAGCAGGTTCGAGGGTGATCCATTTCCCCGCGCAGCGCCGCAGTCCGCTCAGCGCGCTCAGCCTGCGGCTGGCCGCGGCGCTCGCCCTCGTGTTCGCCACCGTCACGGTGGTCTACCTCGACCGTGAGGGCTACCGCGACGTCAACGAGGACGGTCTCACTCTCCTCGACTGCTTCTACTACGCGGTGGTGACCCTCTCCACCACCGGCTACGGCGACATCACTCCGGTCAGCCACAGCGCCCGGCTGGTGAACGTCCTCTTCATCACCCCGGCCCGGGTGATCTTCCTGATCATCCTGGTCGGCACCACCCTGGAAGTTCTGACCGAGCAGTACCGGACGGGCCGGCGCTTGACGCGGTGGAGGAAGACCGTGAAGGACCACGTGATCATCTGCGGCTACGGCACCAAGGGCCGTAGCGCCGTCTCCGCGCTGCTGGAGAACGGGCTGGACAAGTCGCGGATCATCGTCGTCGAGCGCAGCGGGACCGCGCTACGGCAGGCCACCGCGGCGGGGCTCGTCGCGATCGAGGGGTCGGCGACCCGTTCCGCGACGTTGAACGACGCACACGTGAAGAACGCCAAGGCCGTGATCATCGCGACCGACAGCGACGACGCCTCGGTGCTGGTGGCGCTCACCGTCCGGCAGCTCACCGCCGGTCAGGTGCGGATCATCGCGGCGGCCCGGGAGGCCGAGAACGCTCCGCTGCTGAAGCAGAGCGGGGCGCACCACGTGATCGTCTCCTCCGCCACGGCGGGCCGGCTGCTCGGTCTCTCCACCTCCGCGCCGCCGCTGATCGACGTCGTCGAGGACCTGCTCACTCCCGGTCAGGGGATGGCGCTGGCCATGCGGTCGGCCGATCGGAGTGAGGTGGGTCGCACGCCGCGCGAGCTGGACTGCCTGGTCATCGCGCTGGTCCGGCGCGGCCGGGTGGTCACGCTGACCGACCCGGCGGGGGCCGAGATCGAGACCGGCGACATGCTGGTCTACGTCCGGGACGACCGCCCTCAGGCGGCCAGCACCGCCTGACCCGGCTCGTCTAGTCGTCTTCCCCCACGGTGCAGGTGATGTGCCATCCGCCGTGGGTGGCCCGCCGGAGCAGCTCGTAGAGCGTCTCCCGCTCGTCGGGGTTCAGCGCGCCGAGCACCTCTATCTCGCTGGTCTCCAGGGCGCATTCGGCATCGTTGAGGCGATTTGCCCCGGCCTCGGTGATATAGACCATGTGCCGGCGGCGGTCCTCGGGTGACCGGCGTCGCTCGACCAGCTGCGCCGCCTCCAGGTCGTTGAGCAGCCCTACGACGTTCGTGCTGTCGATCTGGAGGGTGCTGGCGAGCCCCTGCTGGCTTATCCCGCCCGCATCGCGGAGCGCCGTGAGGGCGATGAGGTGCCGCGGTCGAAGCCCGAACGGCTCCAGCACCGATTTCGCCCGGAGCCGCATCCGTCGAGCCAGGTGGTCGAGCAGCGGCCCCGTGCGGCGCTCCGACTGGACGGCCGGCAGGTCAGGCATGTGAGCCAGTTTACCGCCGACCCCTCCGATAGACCTGCTATAAATGGTTGGTCGTTCACCAACCATTGGTAGCTAACGGAGAGTTTGCGCATGGCACACCTGTTGCACATCGACTCGAGCATCCGCGGCGAGCACTCGGTGAGCCGCCGGCTCACCGCCCGGGCCGCCGCCGCCTGGCAGGCCGCCCACCCCGGGGGCACGGTGACCTACCGCGACCTCGGCAAGCAGCCGCTGCCGCACCTGGACGAGGCGGGCGGCCTCGCCCGGCTGACGCCGCTCGACCAGCACACTCCCGCCCAGCGCGCGTCCTGGGAGCTCAGTGAGCAGCTGGTCGCCGAGGTGCAGCAGGCCAGCACGGTCCTGCTGGGCCTCCCGCTCTACAACTACGGCGCGCCGAGCAGCGTGAAGACCTGGGTGGACCACCTCATCGCGCCCGGCATCGCGTTCGACCCGGCGACGGGCGCCGGCCTGCTCGGTGGGCGCGAGTTCGTCGTGCTGATGAGTCGGGGCGGCGGCTACGGCCCGGGCACCCCGCGCGAGGGCTGGGACCACGCCGAGCCCTGGCTGCCGCACGGCATCTCGCAGACCGGTCTGGAGCCGACCTTCATCGCCGCCGAGCTGACCCTCGCCCCGGTGATGCCGGCCATGGCCGAACTCATCCCGCTGCACGAGCAGAGCCTCACGGCGGCCGAGCGCTCCATCGACGGACTCTGGGCGCCGGCCAGCGCCGCTGCCTGAGCCGGATCCCCGTCACCGGCGCGAACGGGATGGCCGCTCCACCTGGAGCGGCCATCCCGCGCCCGTCGCCTGTCGGGTCCGACGACCGATCCGTCGGCTCCCGGGCCTGTCGCCTCCGAGGCTCAATCGGCTTCCGGGCTCGTGCGGGTCTCGTGCCCTTCGACCGGATCCGGGCCGGCGTGACGACATCGAGGACGACCAGCGCGGGCCGGTCGTGTCCACGTTCCACCGTCGCCGACGAATCGCCGCCGAGCGGGCCCCGCCGGATCGACCCGTCCCGATCCGTTCGGCTGAGGAGAACCGGCTGTAAGGCGCTTTCTCCTCGGCGCGAGGCTTGCTACGTTGTGGCGGCTTGGAACTGCCAGTGGGGGAGAGCCGTCGATCTCGATTCGGTACGGCGTCATTGGCACAGGCACGACGGGGGAACTTCATAGCATCGCGTCCGGGGTTGGTGCCTCGGTCGTCGTCTCCCGTCTTGTCGGACGCACCCTCGTGCGGGCTGTTCCGAGTTCCTCGTTAGTCGAACGACGGGATACGAATCAGTGGCTGAACTGTCAGCATCCGTAGGCGTCAGACGACGCTGGTCGGCGGGCATCCTGGCGGGCCTCGCCCTCGCGGCTGTGGCGGCCGTCGCCCCCGCGACCGCGGCCCAGGCCGCCCCCGCCGGAGACGGCGTCTTCAACGCGGCGAGCTCGCAGAACGACCGCAAGAGCAAGCTGCCGAACCTGCACAAGGGGAAGCTCGCGCTCCCCGACCCGGGCCCGATGGGCCGTCGGTTCCAGACCGGCTCGGACCACGCCCCGAAGATCTTCCAGGGGACGTTCGCCAGCGCCTCGGAGTTCCCGTACATCGTGGGTATCGTCACCACGTTCCGGGAGGGCCAGGACCTCTACTGGTACTGGTGCACCGGCACGATCATCGCCCCGAACAAGGTGCTGACGGCCGCGCACTGCACCGCGGACGGGCCGGGCACCACCCGGGTCATCGCCGGTAACGACCGGATCGTCGACGGAGACGGCAACATCCTCGTTGGCAGCGGGTACGCCGCCGAGGTCGCCTCGACCTGGACTCACCCGGGCTGGAACATCGCCCAGCAGTACGCCGACCCCGAGAACGCGCCGATCCTCGACGACGTCTCGGTGCTCACGCTGAAGCAGAACCTGCCCAGCGAGTACACCCCCGTCACGCTGAGCCCGCAGGGCGACCAGACGCCGTACACGGCGGGCACCCCGGCGGTCATCGCCGGCTACGGCAAGACCTACGACGGTGAGCCGAAGCCGGACAGCCGGCTGCGCAAGGCGACCGTCAACATGCGGTCGAACAGCGAATGCTCGGCGCCGGGGCTCTACTACCCCGACCGGATGATCTGCGCCGGTTCGGGCACTCCCGCCGCGCCGAGCAGCGACACCTGCGGCGGCGACTCGGGCGGGCCGCTGCTGGTGGGCGGCGTCCAGGTCGGCATCACCGACTGGGGCTTCGTTCCGTGTGGCTCGTCTCCCGGCTATTACGAGCGGCTGAGCTACTACCGCAACTCCATCATGGAGGACCTGACCCGTCCGGCGCTGATCAACGCGGACTGGTCCGGCGACGGTCACACCGACCTGCTCGCCCGGGACAGCGCCGGTAGGCTCCACCTGATCTACGGCAGCGGCTTCTCCAACGACGGGTACGGCGGCTTCTACACCAGCAAGCAGATCGGCACCGGCTGGTCGAGCATGAAGCGGGTCTTCCGGGTCTACAACTGGAACGGCGACAAGAAGCCGTCCGTCATGGCTGTGAAGACCAACGGTGAGCTGGTCATCTACGACACCGACGGCAAGGGCAACTGGGTCGGTGACGCCCGGAGGATCGGCACCGGCTGGGGGAACTTCACCGCGCTCATGGTGACGAACAACTGGATGGGCAACAACCGACCGAGCCTGCTGGCCCGCAAGTCCAACGGCGACCTGATCCGCTACACCAGCAACGGTACGGGCGGCTGGGAGAACCCGGCGGGCACCCGGATCGGCACCGGCTGGAACGGCTTCAACCTGTTCATCACCCCGGGCGCCTGGAAGGGCGACGGCCTCGAGGTGGTCATCGGCCGGACCTCGACCGGCTACCTGAAGATGTACCAGTCCGACGGGCGGGGCGGCTGGACCAACCCGGCGGGCACCATCATCGGCAGCGGCTGGGCCAGCTACAAGAACATCATGATTCCGGGCGACTGGAGCGGCGACAACATGATGGACCTGCTGGGCATCAACAGCAGCAACCAGATGCGGCTCTACACGACCAACGGTCGTGGCGCCTGGGTCGACGGAAGTGGCAAGGTCATCTCCACCGGCTGGGGTGCCTTCAACCTGGTCCTCTGATCCCGGGACAATCGCACCGACATCGACGAAGGGGCCCGCAACCGATCGGTTGCGGGCCCCTTTCCCGTCGTCCAGCCCGGCGCAGCCGGGCGCGGTCTTATGAAACAGACCCTAGAGGATCGTCCAGGTGTCCCCGCTGCTCAGGAGGCCGGCGAGCTGCTGCTCGGGAGTCTCGGTGACCTCCGCCCGGGCGGCGTCGAGCTGGGCGCGTACCACGTTCTCGTAGGACGGCCGCTCGACCGCGCGGAACACCCCGATCGGGGTGTTGCGCAGGTCCAGCCCGGGCAGCCGGGAGAGCGCGAAGGCGTACGCCGGGTCGGTGACGGTCGCGTCGTGCACGACGATCTCCTCCGGGCGGGTCGCCGCGGTCTCCCGTACCTCCAGGCCGAAGCCGCCCGGCGGGTGTACGACGCAGAACTGCCCGTCCTTGCCGAACGTGATCGGCTGCCCGTGCTCCAGCCGGATCAGGTAGTCGTCGCGGATCCCGTGCTCCTTGAGCGGTTCGAACGCGCCGTCGTTGAAGATGTTGCAGTTCTGGTAGATCTCCACGAAGGCGGAGCCCTCGTGCTCGGCGGCCGCCCGGAGCACCGACTGGAGGTGCTTGCGGTCGGAGTCGATGGTGCGGGCCACGAAGGTCGCCTCCGCGCCGAGCGCCAGCGAGAGCGGGTTGAACGGCGCGTCCGCCGAGCCGACCGGAGTCGACTTGGTGATCTTTCCGACCTCGGAGGTGGGAGAATACTGCCCCTTGGTCAGCCCGTAGATCCGGTTGTTGAAGAGAAGGATCTTGAGGTTGACGTTGCGCCGCAGCGCGTGGATCAGGTGGTTGCCGCCGATGGAGAGCGCGTCACCGTCACCGGTGACCACCCAGACCGAGAGGTCCGGCCGGGTGGCCGACAGGCCGGTGGCGATCGCCGGGGCGCGGCCGTGGATCGAGTGCATCCCGTACGTGTTCATGTAGTACGGGAAGCGGGAGGAGCAGCCGATGCCGGAGATGAAGACGATCCGCTCGCGCGGGATGTTCAGCTCCGGCATGAAGCCCTGAACGGCCGCCAGGATCGCGTAGTCACCGCAACCGGGGCACCAGCGCACCTCCTGGTCGGACTTGAAGTCCTTGGCGGTGAGCTTGAGGGCGATGGGCTCAGACATTCTTGAGGACCTCTTCCAGCATCGTCTCCAGCTCCGCGGCGGTGAAGGGCAGGCCGCGGACCTGGTTGTAGCCGATCGCGTCGACCAGGTACTTCGCGCGGATCACGTGCGCCAGCTGGCCGAGGTTCATCTCGGGGATGACCACGCGGTCGTAGGAACGGAGCACCGTGCCGAGGTTGGCCGGCATCGGGGCGAGGTGGCGCAGGTGCGCCTGCGCCACCGAGAGCCCGCGCTGACGCAGGCCGCGGCAGGCGGCGCCGATCGGCCCGTACGTCGAGCCCCAGCCGAGCACCAGCACCCGGGCGTCGCCGTCGGGGTCCTCGACCTCGACGTCCGGCACCGGGATCGTCTCGATGCGGGCGGCGCGGGTGCGGACCATGAAGTCGTGGTTCGCCGGGTCGTAGGAGATGTCGCCGGTCTTGTCGGCCTTCTCCAGCCCGCCGATCCGGTGCTCCAGACCGGGGGTGCCGGGGATGGCCCACGGGCGGGCCAGCGTTTCCGGGTCGCGCAGGTACGGCAGGAAGGTGGTGCCGTCCTCGCCGTTGGGCGTGGTCGCGAACTCCACCCGCAGGTCGGGCAGGGAGTCGACGTCGGGCAGCAGCCACGGTTCGGAGCCGTTCGCGACGTAGTTGTCCGACAGCAGGATCACCGGAGTGCGGTAGGTGAGGGCGATCCGGGCCGCCTCCAGGGCCGCGTAGAAGCAGTCCGCGGGCGACTTCGGGGCGATCACCGCGACCGGGGCCTCGCCGTGGCGGCCGTTGAGGGCCATGTTCAGGTCGGCCTGTTCGGTCTTCGTCGGCATGCCGGTCGAGGGCCCGGCCCGCTGCACGTCGACGATGAGCAGCGGCAGCTCCAGCGCCACCGCCAGGGAGATCGTCTCGCTCTTGAGGGCGACGCCCGGGCCGCTGGTGGTGGTGATGCCGAGCGCCCCGCCGTACGACGCGCCGAGCGCTGCGCCGACCGCGGCGATCTCGTCCTCGGCCTGCATGGTGAGCACGCCGAACTTCTTGTGCTTGCTCAGCTCGTGCAGGATGTCCGAGGCCGGGGTGATCGGGTAGGCGCCGAGGAAGACCGGCAGCCCGGAGCGGACGCCCGCGGCGACCAGGCCGAGCGAGAGCGCCGCGTTGCCGGTGATGTTGCGGTAGGTGCCGGGCGGCATCTTCGCCGGCTTGACCTCGTAGCGGACCGCGAAGTCCTCGGTCGTCTCGCCGAAGTTCCAGCCGGCCCGGAAGGCCGCCACGTTCGCCGCCACAAGCTCCGGCCGGCGGGCGAACTTGCGCTCCAGGAAGCGCAGCGTCGACTCGTACGGGCGGGAGTACATCCAGGAGAGCAGCCCGAGGGCGAACATGTTCTTGGCCCGCTCGGCGTCCTTCTTGGACACGTCCTGGTCGGCGAGGGCACCGACGGTCATCGAGGTGAGCGCGACCGGGTGCACCGCGTAGCCGGCGAGCGTGTCGTCCTCGAGCGGGCTCGCCTGGTAGCCGACCTTGGAAAGGTTGCGCTTGGTGAACTCGTCGGTGTTCACGATGATGTCCGCGCCGCGCGGGAGGTCGGCCAGGTTGGCCTTGAGCGCGGCCGGGTTCATGGCCACCAGCACGTTCGGCGCGTCGCCGGGGGTGAGGATGTCGTAGTCGGCGAAGTGCACCTGGAAGCTCGACACGCCCGGCAGGGTGCCGGCGGGTGCCCGGATCTCCGCGGGGAAGTTGGGCAGCGTGGAGATGTCGTTGCCGAGCTGGGCCGTTTCGGAGGTGAATCGGTCACCGGTCAGCTGCATGCCGTCGCCGGAGTCACCGGCGAACCGGATCACCACCCGGTCCAGTTGACGGATCTGCTTGCTCACGCCTGCACCTCGCTTCGCTGCGCGCGGTGGCGGCCCGAGTTGCTGGTGATCCCGCCCTGCCCGGCCACGTGACCTCCCTGACGCACCCCGCACCGCGCCGGCCGTGGGTGGTCCGGCCCGCATGTGGTTTCTCACCTCAGAGCCTACGTCGGACCGACCCGTCACCTTCCCCGGAGGTTCATCGTCCGGGACCGAATCGGGGGGTGAAATTCACCACTTAGTGGTGTTTCGCGTCCCGTGCGGTAATGGAGATCACCATCGGCCGATGTCCCCGCTGCGCCGATCGGACCGCGACGTCACTCCCGCCCCGCCGACGCCGCTCCGGGCAGCCGTCGGCGCAGCGACGTGACGACCAGCCCGAGCGCCAGCGCGACGAGCAGCGTCGAGACCACCACGAGGACGATCGCGAGGCGTCGCTCCGGGCTGCCGGTCGGTGCGTCCGGCAGCCCTGCGCCGACGCCCAGGACGCCCTGCGAGCCCGTCGGCGCGGGAGCGGCCACCGGGGTGGCCAGCGCCACCGCGGCGCTGATCCGGAAGCTCATCTGCACCTGCCGGGTGCCCCCGCCGGAGGGCGCGAGCCGGGCGATCACCGCGCCCGCCAGCGGCGCGTCCCGCTGGGCGGCCGGCGTCGCCGCCACCGGCAGGCGCAGCTCCACGCGGTGCCCGGCGCGGACCGTCCCCAGGTCGCACCGGGTCCGGGTCTCCTCAAGCGGTACGCAGCCGGCGGGCGGCGCCGGCACGCTCACCCCGGCGGGCAACAGCACGTCGATCCGGCCGGCGGCGTCCACCGAGCCGGTGTTGGTGAGCCGTACGGCCAGGTCAGCGGCGGTCCCGCTGATGTCGAAGGTGACCTCGTCGGTGTCGAGGGCGATGCCCGCCGCCGGGGGTCCCGGCGGGAAGAGCACCGCGAAACCCTCGTCGTCGCCGACCCTCCCCGCCACTCCCGGCGCGGCGGCGGTGACCGCCACCGAACCGCCCAACGGCATCCGCCGCCACGCGTCGCCGGCGACCCGGACCCGGATCAGGCTGCTGAACCGGGCGCCCGCCGGGGCCGTCCAATCCCCGCAGCGGTACCCGCCGCC
The DNA here is from genome assembly GCF_003626635.1 of Micromonospora musae. Lineage (GTDB taxonomy): Bacteria > Actinomycetota > Actinomycetes > Mycobacteriales > Micromonosporaceae > Micromonospora > Micromonospora musae. The sequence goes on from NZ_RAZT01000007.1 coordinate 374,747, forward strand.
GGCGGCCGGCGCGCAGCCGGCCGTGCCGGCGTCGGTCAACCCGGTGGGCAGCCGGTACGACAGGCCGACCCGGGCGGTCGCGCTCCCCGTGTTGGTGACGGTCACCTGCAGCGTGGTGACCGTGCTGCGCGCGTTCCAGTACCCGGCGGTCAGCGTGACGTCACCGGTCTCGATCCGGACTCCGAGCGGGTGCGCTGCGGGGGCGCTCTGCGGCGCCGACGGCTGCACGGAGGGCCTCGACGGCTTCGTGGGGGCGCCCGAGGTCGGCGCGGCCGTGGTGGGCGCCACCGTCTGCGGCGCGGTGGTGGTCGGCAGCGGCGGGTCGGTCGTGGGCGGCGGCCCGGTCTCCTGCGGCGGGTCGATGGTCGGTGGCGCGGTGGTGGGCCCGGGGTCGGTGGCGGTCGGCTCCGCCGTCGGCGTCTCGCCGCCCTGCTCTTCGGGGTCGGTGAGCACCGCGATCGGGCGGGTCGCCGGACCGGTGGGAGCGGCCGGGAGCGGCAGGACGGCGAGCGCGGCGAACGCGCAGAGCACGACGGACATGCCGAGCGCGGGCAGGGCTCGCCGGCCCCGGCGTCCGGGTGGTACGTCCACGCTGGCCATCGGTCCTCCGGTGACGACGGATCAGGGGTCTCATCGTCGGCATGGTTGCCCGACGGCACCAGTCCCACCCGGAAACAAATCCGTAACGTGTCCGGTACCGGTCAATGAGCCGGGCGGTAGGCTGCCGACCGTGGACGGTTACCTGGGCTCGTACGCGACGCTCGGGCTCCTGCTGCTCGTCGGCGCGCTCTTCTTCGTGGCGGCGTTCGCCGCCAACCGGGTGCTGCGCCCGGCGCGTCCCGCCGAGCCGGCCGGTAAGCGGGCGAGCTACGAGTGCGGGATCGATCCGGTCGGCGGCGACTGGGCGCAGATGCAGATCCGCTACTACGTGTACGCGTACCTCTACGTGCTCTTCGCCGTCGAGGCGGTGTTCCTCTTCCCCTGGGCCGTCGTCTTCGACCGGCCGGGGTTCGGCCTGGTCACGGTCGTCGAGATGGCGATCTTCGTGGCGGTGCTGGCGCTCGGCATCCTCTACGCCTGGCGCCGCAACATCCTGCGCTGGACCTGAGCGCGCGACCGATTGACCGGTCGCTGTCGCGGGTGAACCGGTGTTCGCGGGTCGCCGGGCGACGAGCGCCGAGTGCCGGGCGGCTCAGGCGAGGCCGCGCCGGGTCGCCACCGGCGGGCGGTCGCCACGGATCGAGGCGACCATGTCGAGCACCCGACGGGTGGGCCGCACCTGATGGGCCCGGAACACCCGCGCGCCCAGCCAGGCGGAGACGGCGGTCGCGGCGAGGGTGCCCTCCAGCCGCTCGCCGACCGGCAGGTCCAGCGTCTCCCCGACGAAGTCCTTGTTGGAGAGCGCGACCAGCAGCGGCCAGCCGGTAGCGGTCAGCTCGTCGAGCCGACGGGTGATCTCCAGCGAGTGCCGGGTGTTCTTGCCGAAGTCGTGCGCCGGGTCGATGAGGATCCCGTCGGGGCGTACCCCCAACCCGACCGCGCGCTCCGCGAGCCCGGTCACCGTGGTGACCACGTCGCCCACGACGTCGTCGAAGGCCGCCCGGTGCGGGCGGGTACGCGGTGCCAGCCCACCGGCGTGCGAGCAGACGAGCCCGGCGCCGGTCTCCGCGGCGACCCGGGCCAGCGCGGGGTCCGCGCCCGACCAGGTGTCGTTGAGCAGGTCGGCCCCGGCGGCGACCGCCTCCACGGCGACCTCCGCCCGCCACGTGTCGATGGAGATCACCACGTCCGGGAAGGCGGCGCGGACGGCGGCGATGGTGCCGACCGTGCGGCGGATCTCCTCGGTCACGTCCACCTCGTCACCCGGGCCGGCCTTCACCCCGCCGATGTCGATGATCTCCGCGCCCTCGGTCACCGCCCGCTCCACCGCCCGCAGCGCGCTCTCCGCCTCGAACGTCGCCCCCCGGTCGAAGAACGAGTCCGGTGTGCGGTTGACGATCGCCATCACCACCAGCTCTCCGGCGGCGAACCTCCGCCCACCGAGCCGCAGCTCCCCGGCCATTGCCGCCTCCCTCACCCCGAGCCCCGCGGGCGCTCCCCGCACCGGCCGGTCCCGACGCTAACCGGTCCGCCCGCGCGGCGTTCGCACGGTCCGTCGGCCCGGCGTCGGTGGCGGGCTCGCTCCGGCCCGCTCGGCATGCCACGATCTGTGCATGGGTCAGGTTCTGCTCATGCTGGTCGTGGCGTTGACCGTCGCGGCGGTGGTGTTCGGGGTGGCGGTGCTGGTCACCGGTCGTGATCCGGGTCTGGTGCCGGCCGAACCGGACGGCCGTGCCGTGCCGCTGCCGGGCGACCGCCCGCTGCGGGAAACGGACGTCGAGGAGATCCGGTTCGACACCGTGCTGCGTGGGTACCAGATGGCCCAGGTCGATCGGGCGTTGCGTCGCGCCGCCTACGACCTCGGCTACAAGTCCGAGTTGATAGGTGTGCTGGAAGCGGAGGTCGCCGCGTTGCGGGAGGGTCGGACGGCGGACGCGGAGGCCCTACGGCGGGCGCGCGAACAGTCCGCCCTCGGCGGGTCGGCCGCCACCGGGATCGTGGCCGTCTCCGGCGACGACCGTCCGGGCGGCTCGGCGGACGTGGCGGTCAGCGCGGCCGAGCCCTTCGTCGCCACGAACGGCGTCGCCTCCGGCGGGACCAGCTTCCTCGGCCCCGCCCGCGCCGACTCGGACGACCCGGCACCCGCCCGGAGCAAGCCGGCCGACGGCGCCGGCGGGCCCGGTCCGGTGGTGCGCTCGGAGCCGGTGTGACCGCAGAGCAGCGCGGGGAGGACCTGCCCGAGGCGGCCCAGCCGGGCGCCGGCGAGGTGACCGCGACGGTCATCGTCGACGCCCCGGCGGAACGGGTCTTCGCGGCGCTGCTCGCCTGGGAGCGGCAGTCCGACTGGATCCCGTTCACCCGGGTCCGGGTGGTCGAGGGCGACGGCCGCGAGGGCAGCCTCGTCGAGGCGCTGACCGCCCTCGGCCCGGCCGAGCTCCGCGACGAGATGCGGGTGGTCCGGGTCGACGAGCCGTACGAGATCGGGGTGGTGCACTGCGGCCCGCTGCTGCGCGGTCCCGGCGTGCTGCGCTGCACCCCGTTGGCCCGGGACCGGACGCAGGTCGTCTGGCACGAATGGTTCCACCTGCCCGGCGGCGCGGCCGGTCGGGTCGCCTGGCCGGTGGTCTGGCCCGGCTCCAAGCTCGGGCTGACCCGGGCGCTGCGGCGGTTCGGTCGCCTGGTCGAGCAGGGCCGGCTGCCCTGAGGCGGCCGGAAGTGCCGGGCTGTCGGTATCGTGGCCTAGCGTGGGCGCGTGACTGACCTGGTGATCGGCGCCGACGGGCTACCGCGCTGCGCCTGGGGAGCGAGCACCCCCGACTACGCCGCCTACCACGACACCGAGTGGGGGCAGCCGCTGCACGGCGACGACGCGCTCTACGAGCGGATGACGCTCGAGGCGTTCCAGTCCGGGCTCTCCTGGCTGACCATCCTGCGCAAGCGCCCCGCCTTCCGGCTGGCCTTCGACGAGTTCCGGATCCCGACCGTGGCCGGCTACGGCGACGCCGAGGTGACCCGGCTGCTGGCCGACGCCGGCATCGTCCGCAACCGCGCCAAGATCGAGGCCGCGATCGCGAACGCGCGGGCGGCGGCGGAGCTGCCGGAGGGGATCTCCGCGCTGCTCTGGTCGTTCGCCCCGGCCCCCCGACGGGCCCGGCCGGCCTCCTTCGCCGAGGTGCCGGCGATCACGGCCGAGTCGACCGCGATGGCCAAGGCGCTCAAGAAGCGCGGCTTCCGGTTCGTCGGCCCGACCACGGCGTACGCGCTGATGCAGGCCACCGGGATGGTCGACGACCATCTCGACGGCTGCCACGTCGAGCCGACCGGCACGGCGTGATGGGATGGTGGGCATGACGACCGACATCGCGCACCGGGCGGACGGGACGAGCCGCGCGTCGAGCGCCGGCGCCTGGGCCGTCCTGCTGCCCGCCGGCCGCTACGACGCCGAACGTCTGGTGCACCACGACACCCTCGAACTGACCGGCCTGGACGAGGCCGTGCGCGCCCGCCCCGGCGACGACGTGCTGGTGCTGATCGACGACCCGGTGCGGGTGGTGGCGCTCGGCCGCGTCGCCCCGCCCAGCGGCGTCCGCCCCGACGACCCGGAGGACCCGCAGTCCGACCGCGAGGCGGCGCTGGTGGTGACGTACACCCGGCGGGTCTTCGACGAGCCGCTGCCGGCCGGTCAGCTCGCTCCCGTCGGGCCGGTCACCCCGCTCGACCCGGCGGTCCACCGGGCGCTGGCCGAGCGGCTCGGCCCGCCGCCGCCCCGGCGCACCTGGCTGGTCAGCCTCGACCTGCCGATCGAGGCCGACTCGCCGGCCGAGGCGGCCCGCCTCTTCTGGGCGTACGTGCAGGAGTTGGGCCCCCGGGAGCTGCCCGCCTTCGTCTCGCCCGCCGGAGACGAGCTCGCCATGCAGGCGTTCGTGCTCGGGGCCGAGGCCAACCAGGACCCGGAGGAGGACGACTGAGTCCGGTCGTGACCCGTCTGTCGCCCGCTCAGCGCCCCTCGAAGACCGGCCGTTCCTTGGCGACGAAGGCCATGGTGGCCGCCCGGTGGTCGGCGGTGCCGCCGCAGATGCTCTGCGCCTGAGCCTCGGCCGCGAGCGCGTCGGCGAGGGTGCCGGCGTCGGCGATGGAGAGCTGCCGCTTGATCGCGCCGTACGCGACCGTCGGCCCGGCGGCCAGCCGTGCGGCCAGTTCCTGCGCCGCAGGCAGCACCTGCTCGTCGTCGTCGACCAGGCGGTTGAGCAGCCCGAGCCGGCAGGCCTCCTCGGCGCGTACCGGCTCGGCGAGCATCAGCAGCTCGATCGCCTTGGCGTGGCCCACCAGCCGGGGCAGCGTCCACGAGGCGCCGGTGTCGGCGGCGAGCCCGACCTTCGCGAACGCCATCAGGAAGCTGGTGCTGGGGCCGCCGACCCGGATGTCGGCCAGGAAGGCCAGCGAGGCGCCGGCCCCGGCGGCCATTCCGCGCACCGCCGCGACCACCGGCTTCGGCAGGTTGGCAAGCCGGGCAGCGATCGGGTTGTAGTGCGCCCCGACGGTGGAGAGCGGATCCCCACCGGCGGCTTCCAGGGTGGCCACGTGCTCGCGCAGGTCCTGCCCGGCGCTGAACGAGCCGCCCGCCCCGGCGAGCACCACGGCCCGGCAGGTGCGGTCGGTCTCCAGTTCGGCGAGGACCTCCCGGAGCGCCTCCTTCAGCGCCACGTCGAACGCGTTCATCGCCTTGGGGCGGTTCAGCGTCAGCGTGACGACGGCGTCGGTCCGGTCGACGAGCAGCGGCTCGGTCACTTGTCTAACGACCCTTCTGTCGGGCGATGCGGTTGCCGGCGTCGAGGCATCTCTCCACGTACCGGTCGGCGGCGGGGCGCAGCCGGGCGGCGTGCCGGTCGAAGAAGCTGGCCGCGGCGGCGCCGGGCCAGCGCTCCGGAAGCAGCGCGGGGGGCAGCTGCGGGTCCCGGAACAGGAAGGTACGCCACGCGTGCACCAGCCGGAACCGGGCGGCGTACGCCTCCTCGTCGCCGCTGCGGACGGTCACCTTCGCGATCACGGGTCGCTGCTCGGCCACGAACCGCTCGTACGCCCGACCGATCTCGGTGAGGTCCCAGGCGCGGCGGACCACGGCCATCGCGCCCGGGGTGCCGGCCGCGTGCGTGGCGGTGAACCGCTCGTAGCGCACCCCCGCCTCGCTGAGCAGGATGTCCACGTCCTCGCCCGGGCGGGTCGCCACCCAGGTGCACTCGTCGAGCGTCCCGTAGCCGAGGAAGGTCAGGTTCGCGGCGAGCCGTTGGCGTTCCCGGCGCGGGTTCGGCGCCTCCAGCACGAGCAGGTCGAACCGGCCATCCCAGCCGATCCGCCCCGTCCGGTAGATCCGCGCGGCCGCCTCGTCGAGTCGCCGGGCCGCCTTCGGGGTGATCGAATAACCCGGCCCGGACGACAGTTTGAGCGGGTCGAGCCAGCCCTGGCGGACCATCCGGGAGACCGCGGTGCGGACGGCCGGCGGGGCGATGCCCAGCGGTGCCAGCAGCTTGACCAGGGCGGCCACCGGTGCCCGGCCACCCCTCGCCCGGAGGTGGTCGCCGTACAGGTCGAAGAGTGCCGACCGTGCCTGCATGACCGCACATTGTGACAGGCCTTCTCAAGATAAGCTAGATGCTGTTACATCAATGCTGCTTCGGTTTGGGTCCGGCGGTGTTCATCAGGGAAAATCGTTGGTCGACGCCCCCGCGATGATCGCGGTGGTCGTGAGGAAGTGGCTGTGGGGCAACCCACCGACCCTGGTGTAGGTCTGAGGGGAGACAACATGGCGGCGATGAAGCCGCGGACGGGCGACGGTCCGCTGGAAGTCACCAAGGAGGGCCGGGGCATCGTCATGCGGGTCCCGCTGGAAGGCGGTGGCCGGCTCGTCGTCGAGATGACTCCAGACGAGGCCAACGCGCTCGGTGACGCGCTGAAGGCGGCCGCCGGCTGATCGAGAAACGATCTGGGCGGCGCCAGCCGTCCCGACGGTTCGTCATACCCTGAGCCACCGGCCCGGCCGGTGGCTCAGGGCTTCACCGGTGCGGAACGCCCCGCATCGAGCAATTTCCTGGAGGTACGGTTCCGCGTGCTCGCCATCCGTCTGTTCGCCGAGCCCGACCGGCTCGACACACTCGTCCTGCCCGTTCGACCGGCCGCGGACGCGGAGGGCGGCGACGCCCCGGCCGTTCCGGTCCTGACCACGGCCACGCTGCCCGACGGCGTCGCCGACGAGGCCGCCGCACTGGTAGGGGCCGCGCGCCTCACCGGTCGGGCCGGCGAGATCCGGACCCAGCTCCGCCCGGGGCGCGCCCCCGGCGTGCTGGTCCTGGTCGGGGTGGGTGACGGAGACGAGGCGGGCTGGCGGCGGGCCGGCGCGGCGATCGCCCGGACGGTCGCCGGCGAGCAGCACGCCACCGTGGTGCTGCCGGCCGACGCCTCCCCGGACGCGGTGCGGGGGCTCTACGAGGGGCTGCTGCTCGCCTCCTACCGGTTCCGGCTGACCGACGCCGGTGAGGCGCCCGCGCTGGCCGGAGTGGACCTCGTGGTCGCCGATCCGGACGACCATCTGGCGACGGTCGAGACCGCCCGCACCACGGCCCGGGTGACCCGGCTGGCCCGCGACCTCACCAACATGCCCTCCTCGGTGAAGAACCCCGAGTGGTTCGCCGGTCAGATCGCGGAGCGGGCCGACGGCACGCCGGACCTGCACCTGCGGGTACGCGGCCCGGCCGAGCTGGCGGCCGAGGGCTTCGGCGGCATCCTCGCCGTCGGTGGCGGCTCGGCGAGCACCCCGCGCCTGGTCGAGCTGGACTGGCACCCGGCGGGCGCGCGTACCCACGTGGTGCTGGTCGGCAAGGGCATCACCTTCGACACCGGCGGCATCTCGATCAAGCCCGTGCCGGCGATGAAGCTGATGCGCAAGGACATGGGCGGGGCCGCCGCTGTGGTCGCCGCCACACTCGGCGCGGCCGCGCTGCGCCTGCCCGTCCGGGTCACCACGCTGGCCCCGCTCGCCGAGAACGCGGTGAGCGGCTCCGCGTTCCGCCCCGGCGACGTCGTGCGCCACTACGGCGGGGTGACCAGCGAGACCACCAACTCCGACGCCGAGGGGCGGCTCGTCCTCGCCGACGCGATCAGCTACGCGGTGCGCGAACTCAAGCCCGACGTGCTGGTCGACCTGGCCACGCTGACCGGCGCGAACGCGGTGGCGCTGGGCAAGCGCACGGCCGCCCTCTACAGCGAGAACGACGAGCTGGCCGCCGGCTTCCTCGCCGCCGTGGACGCGTCCGGGGAGCAGGCCTGGCGGATGCCGCTGCCGTCGGAGTACGTCGAGTACCTGGGCAGCGAGGTGGCGGACCTGTTCAGCGCGCCGGCGCAGGGGGCCGGATCGGTGCTCGCCGCGCTCTACCTGCGCGAGTTCACCGACGACCTGCGTGACCGCTGGGTGCACGTCGACATGTCGGCGCCGTCCTGGGCGGACTCCGACGACGCGGAGCTGACCAAGGGCGCGACCGGTTGGGGCGTACGGTCGCTGCTGCGCTGGCTGGCGACGCTCGACTGACCGGCGGGTGGCGTCCCGTCCCGGCGGACCGACGGCCCGCCGGGGCGGTCAGCACTTGACGGCGGCGAGCAGCCCGTGCCCGGCCGGCAGCAGGGCCGGGATCCAGTGCTCCGACTCCCGGATCGCCTTGATCGTCTCCCGGACCGTCACCGTCTCCGCGTCCCGGGCGGCCGGGTCCCAGATCCGGCCGCCGGCGAGCACCCCGTTGAGCACGAGGACGCCGCCCGGGCGCAGCAGGCGCAGCGCCGCGTCCACGCAGGCGTGGAAGCCGGTCACCTCGGCGTCGACGAAGAGCAGGTCGTACGCGCCGTCCGCGAGCCGCGGCAGCACGTCGAAGGCGCGGCCGGTGATGATCCGGGTACGGCCGGCCGCGAAGCCCGCCTCCGTGAAGATCCGCCGGGCGATCCGTTGATGCTCGACCTCGACGTCGATGGTGGTGAGCACGCCGTCCGCGCGCATCCCGCGCAGCAGCCAGACTCCGCTCACTCCGGTGCCGGTGCCGATCTCGACGACCGCGCGGGCGTTGCCGGCGGCGGCGAGCAGGCGCAGCGCGGCACCCGCGCCGGGGGTCACCGCATCGAGACCCACCTCGTGGGCCAGGCTGCGGGCGGTGCGGAGCACGAGGTCCTCGGTGACGTACGACTCGGCGAAGTGCAGGGCCGGGTTCGTCGAACTGCCGGAACCGGCGACCGTGGCGATGGGGCACCTCCGGGCGGCGAAGTGGTGCGAGGGGTGGGTTCGCGGCTATGAGCCTAGAGCGGGCCCTCCGTACGCGCAGCCGCGCGTCCCGCTCACGCGATCACGACGACAACCGCTGACCCCAACCCGGACATCCGTGCAATCCTGGAAGCGGTGTCCCGTCAGCCGCGGCCCGGACGCGCTTGTCTTGGTCGCGAGACGCGGGGCCCGGGGGACGGACTGGGAGGCACCAACGTGACCGACGGCTGGGACTGGCGCCGGCCCGGTGATGCTCCGGCGTCGGCGGCACCGCCGGTGGCGGGCGGCCCGCCGGCCGCGACGCCGGGACACCCCGCGTCGCCCTGGTGGTCCGACGCGCTCGCCGACCCGTGGCGGGACCCGGCGGCGCCGGCGGCGGTGGTCGTCCCGCTGGCGAACAACGCCGGTACGGAGCCCGAACCGGTCAGCGATCCGGATGCGCCCGGTCGGCCGAGGCTGCGCCAGCTGCTTCTCATCCCGCTGGTCACCGCGCTGCTCGCGGGTGCGCTCGGCGGCGCTCTCGGCTACGCGCTGGCGGTGCGTGGCGGGGTCGCGGGCGGCACGGTGCTCGGCGCCGAACCGGGGCAGGCGCCCGCACTGGCCCAGCGCCGGCCGGAATCCCTCGCCGCGGTCGCCGAACGGGTGCTGCCCAGCGTCGTGACCATCCGGATGAGCAGCCTCGGCGGGACGAGCGAGGGCTCCGGCTTCATCGCGAGCGCCGACGGGCACGTGATCACCAACGACCACGTGGTGGCCGGCGGCACCGGCCGCGCCTCGGTGATCTTCAACGACGGCACCTCCGCCCCGGCGAAGCTGGTCGGCCAGGATCCGGAGTCGGACATCGCCGTCATGAAGGTGGAGCGTTCCGGCCTGCGGGCGGTGGAGTTCGGCGACTCCGACGCGCTGGCGGTGGGTGATCCGGTGCTGGCCATCGGTTCGCCGCTCTCCCTGACGAACACGGTCACCGCCGGCATCGTGAGCGCCCTGGACCGGACGATGCAGGCCGGGGAGCCGGGCGGGCCGGTCCGCTACTACGCGGCCATCCAGACCGACGCCGCGGTCAACCACGGCAACTCCGGCGGCCCGCTCGTCGACTCGGCGGGTCGGGTGATCGGGGTGAACTCCACGATCAAGTCACTGGTGTCGGAGGGGCAGGAGGCGGGCAACATCGGCCTCGCCTTCGCCATCCCGATCAACCAGGCGAAGCGGGTGACGCAGGACATCATCGGCACCGGCAAGGCCCGCCGTACGGTGATCGGCGCGCAGGTGGGCGGCCCGAACGCGGCGGTTCCCGGCGGCGGCGTACGCCTCGAGTCGGTCGAGCCGTCCGGCCCGGCCGAGGCGGCGGGGCTACGGGCCGGCGACGTGGTCCTACGGCTGAACGGACGGCCGATGACCGAGCCGAGCGATCTGATCGCACTGGTCCGCAAGTTCGCCCCCGGATCGGTGGTCACGGTCGAGTACCGCCGCGGGTCGAGCAGGCAGAACGCCTCGGTGACGTTGGCTGCGGACGCAAAGTGAACACTGGCTCACCCCCTCCCCGGCCCGCCCCCGTCGTGCGTAGTCTTGCTCCTGACGCCGAGAGGGGACCCGCAGGATGCTCGACAACCTGAACTGGTGGGAGATCGGTGCGCTGCTGCTCCTGGCGCTGCTGATCTTCGGTGACCGGCTGCCCACGGTCATCAACGACGGGCTGCGGATGGTGCGCAACCTGCGCAACATGGCGCGTAGCGCCACCACCGACCTGAGCAAGGAGCTCGGCACCGACATCCAGCTCGAGGATCTGCACCCGAAGGCGTTCATCCGCAAGCACCTGCTCAGCGAGGAGGACGAGCAGGCGATCCGGAAGCCGCTGCAGGGCGTCTACGACAACCTGCGTGCGGACGTCACGGGTGTCCGCGACGAGCTGAAGGACGTGGCCGACGCCGCGGACCCGCGGGGTCGTACCTCCACGGCCACCGGCAACACTCCCGCTCCGGCGCAGCGCGCCAGCTACGACGACGCCACCTGACCCCACCCGCTCGGCCCGCACCGCTCGGCCCGGCCCGCTCGGCCCGGCCGGCCTGGGCGGCGCGGCCCGGGAGTCCCGGTGGGGCAGCGCCAGGTGGCTGTCAGCCCGGTCGGGATGCGCCGCGGCCGTAGCTGCCTGCGGAGGCTGATGCTCGGGGTTCGCGCCCTTTGGAGCTGAGTCGTCCACGCCATCACGCGACCGTTGCGACGCAGGGCCCCGGGTGGCGTAACCGCCCGCGTGGTCGGGCCGCCCGCCGTTGGGCAGCGGCGACCCGCCGTGAATCGGCTACGACATCAGCTCCAAAGGCGTGCACCTGGACGTATTCGTCGGCGAGGGAGCGGCATCCGAGGCTCCGGGCGTGCACCTGGACGTACTCGCCGGCGGGTGAGAGGCGTCCGAGGGCCCTGGCGCGCGCCTGGACGTAATCGTCGGCGAGCGAACGGCGCCCGAGGCTCCGGGCGCGCACCTGGACGGACTCGTCGGCGAGCGAACGGCGCCCGAGGCTCCGGGCGTGCACCTGGACGGACTCGTCGGCGAGCGGGCGGCATCCGAGGCGCCCGGCGCGCACCTGGACGGACTCGTCGGCGAGCGGGCGGCACCCGAGGCTCCCGGCTTGCCGGGGCAGCGGCCGCCGCCAAGCGCTGCGGCGGCTCACGGCCCGGGGTTGTGGCGTGCCGCCCGTGCGGGCGCAGTTGTCAGCGGCCGGCGGGCTTGAGGCCGAGCGGCTTGCCCAGCAGCGACTCACGCCGGACGGCGAGCCGGTCGGCCACCTGGCCCAGCGCCGCCGCGGCGGGCGACTCGGGCGCGGCCAGCACGATCGGGTCGCCCGCGTCGCCGGCCTCGCGGACCCGGGTGTCGAGCGGGATCTGACCGAGCAGCGGCACCTGGGCACCGATGGTCCGGCTCAGCGACTCGGCGACGGTCTGCCCGCCGCCGGCACCGAAGATCTCCATCCGGGAGCCGTCGGGCAGCTCCAGCCAGGACATGTTCTCGATCACACCGACCACCCGCTGGTGGGTCTGCAGCGCGATCGCGCCGGCCCGCTCGGCCACCTCGGCGGCGGCGGCCTGCGGGGTGGTCACCACGAGGATCTCCGAGTTGGGCAGCAGCTGGGCCAGCGAGATGGCCACGTCGCCGGTGCCCGGCGGCAGGTCGAGCAGGAGCACGTCGAGGTCGCCCCAGTAGACGTCCGCGAGGAACTGCTGCAACGCCCGGTGCAGCATCGGGCCGCGCCACACCACTGCCGCGTTGCCGGCGGTGAACATGCCGATCGAGATCACCTTCACGCCGTGCGCCTGCGGCGGCATGATCATGTCTTCCACCCGGGTCGGGCGGCCGTCCGCGCCGAGCATCCGGGGCACCGAGTGACCGTAGATGTCCGCGTCGACGACGCCGACGGCGAGCCCCCGCGCGGCCAGCGCCGCCGCCAGGTTGACCGTGACGCTGGACTTGCCGACACCGCCCTTGCCACTGGCCACCGCGTAGACCCGGGTGCGGGAACCGGGCTGGGCGAACGGGATCACCGGCTCGGCGCTGGCGGCGCCGCCGCGCAGCTTCGCCTGCAGCGACTGGCGCTGCTCGGGGCTCATCACCCCGAACTCGATCTCCACACCCGTCACGCCGGGCACCGCGGCGACCGCGGCCGTGATGTCCGCGCGCAGCTTGTCCTTGAGCGGGCAACCGGCGACGGTGAGCAGCAGCTCGACCCGAACCACGCCGTCCGGACCGACCACCGCGGACCGGACCATGTCGAGTTCGGTGATGGGCCGGCGGATCTCCGGGTCGTTGACCGTGGCCAGGGCGGCCTGGATCGCGTCCTCGACGGTGCTGGCGGGTGCTGACATGCCCGCAATGCTACGTCGGCAGTGATCCGTGTCCGCGTCAGCGGGGGGCGGTGTGAGCGAATCGATGGGCCCCACCGGCCACCCGGCCGGGGGCTGGACGGCCACCCGGCGAAGTGGGACGATCGAGGCGGAACGCCGCTCGCCTGGCCCCTTGAGGCGCGCGGCGTTCAAGCGTCCGGGGGCGGCACCGCTCGGGCCGCGTCACCCGTTCGAATCGTGCCGGGTCGCCGAGCCCTCGCGACGGTCCGGCGCGAAGTCGCCGTCCAACTCGTCCCGGGGCTCCGCCAGCCCGTCGCTGCCCGCCGGGCGGATCGGTTTCCCCGGTTGACGCCGGTCGAGCCGCTGCCGGCGCTGGTTCGCCTCGTCCAACTCCTCGGCCAGCCGGGCCAGTTCGGTGCGGACGAAGTCCCGGGTGGCCACCTCGCCCAGCGCGATCCTCAGCGCGGCGATCTCCCGGGCCAGGTACTCGGTGTCCGCCTTCTGCGCGGTGGCCCGCCGCCGGTCCTCCTCCAGGGCGACCCGGTCCCGGTCCGCCTGCCGGTTCTGCGCCAGCAGGATGAGCGGAGCCGCGTAGCTGGCCTGCAGCGACAGCACGAGCGTGAGGAAGGTGAAGGTGTACGGGTCGAACTGGACGCTGGGCGGGGCCAGCGTGTTCCAGCCGAACCAGATCCCGATCACCAACGTCATGTAGACGATGAAGTTCGCGGTGCCCATGCTCCGCGCGATCCCCTCCGACCAGCGGCCGAAGGCCTCCGGGTCGAAGCGGGGCAGCTTCACGCCCCGTGGCTCACGCGGCTGATCGAGCCGGCCCGCCCGCCGCTGCTCAGCCATCGATACCTTCCGGCGTCTCGGTCGGGGCCGTCATCGCGTCCCGGTCCCGCCAGTCCCGCGGGAGCGAGTGGTCGAGCACGTCGTCGACGGTCACCGCGCCGACGAGCCGACTGTTCTGGTCGATGACCGGCATGGCGACCAGGTCGTACGTGGCCATCCGGCGGGTTATCTCGGGCAGCGGGGTGGCCGCCTGCAACGGGTCGATGTCGTTGACCACCACCCCGCCGAGCAGGTCGGCCGGCGGTTCGCGGAGCAGCCGCTGGAAGTGCACCATGCCCAGGTAGCGCCCGGTGGGCGTGGTCATCGGGGCGCGGGCCACGAAGACCTGTGCCGCCACCGCGGGCGAGAGTTGGGGCTCACGGATCCGCGCCAGCGCCTCCGCCACGGTGGCGTCCGGCGGCATGATGACCGGCTCGGAGGTCATCATGCTGCCCGCGGTGCCGGGGCTGTACTTGAGCAGCTGCCGTACCGGGTCGGCCTCGTCGGGCTGCATCAGGTCGAGCAGCACGTCCTGCTCCGGCGGGGGCAGCTCGTTGAGCAGGTCGGCGGCGTCGTCCGGATCCATCTCCTCCAGCACGTCGGCGGCCCGCTCCCGGTCCAGCGCGGCGAGGATCTCCACCTGGTCGTGCTCGGGCAGCTCGCTGAGCACGTCGGCCAGCCGCTCGTCGTCGAGGGCGGCGGCGACCTCGTTGCGCCGCGCGTCGGGCAGGTCCTGCAACACGTTCGCCAGGTCGGCCGGGCGCATGTCCTCCAGCACGGCGAGCAGGTTCGCCGTACCCCGGGCGTCGGCGATGCCGGTCAGCCCGCGTACCCGTTCCCACTCGACCTGGTGCAGGTGACCGCGGCGGGTGAGCCGGCCGGTCTGCTCGCGTACGGCCACCCGGGTGAGGGCCCACTCGCCGCCCCGGCTGCACTCCATCGCCACGTCCACCACCGCGCCGGCCTGGCCACCCGGGTCGAGCTGCACCCGGCGGTCCAGCAGCTCCTGGAGCACCAGCAGCTCGTTCGGTCGCTTCTCGAAGCGACGCAGGTTGAGCGTGCCGGTGCCGAGCACGACGGCTTCCGCGTCGATCGAGGTGATCCGGTTGATGGAGAGGAAGATCCGCCGGCGCATCGGCATCTCGGCGACCAGACCGACGATCTCCGGCCGCTGGGTCAGCCGGAGCCGGGCCACCGCGTCGCGTACCCGCCCGACCAGGTCGCCGTTCGGATCGAAGACGGCGACTCCGGCCAGCCGGGCGAGGTAGATGCGGGTCGGCGATGTCACGGCCACCAGCCTAAGCGCCTAGGGTTTACCAGCATGTCGACCTTGTCCTACGAGATCGTGGACGTCTTCACCGACCGCCCCTTCGCCGGTAACCCGCTCGCCGTGGTGTTCGGTGCCGAAGCCCTGGCCACCGAGCAGATGCAGGCGCTCGCGCTGGAGTTCAACCTCTCCGAGACGGTCTTCGTGCTGCCGCCCACACAGGCCGGCGCCACCTACCGGGCCCGCATCTTCACCCCGACGGACGAGCTGCCGTTCGCCGGCCATCCGAGTGTCGGGGCGGCCGTGGTGGCGGCCCGGCGGGGCGTGTTCGGCGTGGGGCAGGTCGCGCAGGAGTGCACGGCCGGCATCATGCCGATCGACGTCACCGAGACCGGGGCGACGCTCACCGGTGGCGTACCGACCCTCGGCCCCGAGCTGGACCCGGAGCCGCTGCTGGAGATCGCGGGTCTCACCGTGGCCGACCACGCCGGTCCGGCGCCCCGGGTCGCCGGGTGCGGGCTGGAGTTCCCGTACCTGCCGGTCCATCCTGACGCGGTGGCCCGCGCCCGGGTGAACCCGGCGGCGGCGCAGCGGGTCGGTGTGGATCATGTGAGCGTCTTCTCCTGGGACGCGGCGAGCCAAACCGCGCACAGCCGGGTTTTCGTGCCCGGCATGGGTGTTCCGGAGGACCCGGCGACCGGGTCGGCGGCGCTGGGCCTCGGGGTGTGGCTGGTGGCCAGCGGTCTGCTCCCCGGCGACGGCCGCTCCAGCTACACCGTCCGGCAGGGCATCGAGATCAACCGCCCCTCCTCGCTCGCCTGCACGGTCACCGCGGCGAACGGCGCGGCGGTGGGGACCACGGTGGCGGGCCAGGTCGTCCCGGTGGCCCGGGGCGAGATCATGGTGCCGCCGTTCGTCGGCTGAATCGGTACGTAGGCCGATGCCGGCGCGGGTCGGGTGGGAGAGGATGCCACTGTGACGGACGAGGACGGGCGGCGCGGCACGCCCCTGGTCGACGAGGTGATCAAGAAGGCTGCGGTGGCCTGGGTGACCGTCGCCGACGAGCCGGCCCGGGGGCTCTGGTGCGCTCCCCTGGAGGGCGCGCTGCTCGTCGTCAGCGGTCCCGGCGAGCAGGCGGCACCGGGGCTCGCCGAGGCGACCGCGGCGCAGGTCACCATGCGGGGCGACCACGGCGGTCGGGTCGTCACCTGGTCGGCCCGCGTCGACCGGCTGCTGCCGGGCAGCGAGGAGTGGGAGACCGTAGCACCGCTGGTCGCGGCGAAACGGCTGAACGCCTCCGGATCCACCGCCGAGCTGATCCAGCGCTGGGCGGACGAGGGCTGCGCGCTGACGCGGCTCACGCCGGCCGGCGACACCGTCTCCGGGGAGGCGCTGCCCACCGGCTCGCTCGCCGAGCCGCCCCGGGACACCCCCGCCGCCCGAGCCACCCGCAAGCCGTTCCGGCTGCACCGGGTCCGCCGCCGCTGACCGGTCGCCGACCGTCCACCGGGGCGGTCCCACCGGTCGCCGACGGCGACCGGCGGGGCGGTCATCCGGTGGGCTGGCCGGCAGCGGTGGCCGCGTACCGGGCCGTCGGCGACTCCGCCTGGTCGGTCCCGGGGTCGACCATGGTGAGCACCTCGGCGAGCGAGCCGAGCAGCGGGCCGCGCCAGCCGAGATCGGCGTTGAAGACCATGTGCTCGGCGAGGTCCGGCGCGGCCAGCCGGGCCGCGGTCAACCCGGCTCGCTCCGCGCCGGTGAGCTCCTGGCTGCCCCCGTCGCCGACGTAGAGGCACTGGTGCGGGGCGAGCCCGAGCCGGCGGCACGCCGCCAGGTAGAGCTCCGGATCCGGTTTGCAGCGCCCCACCTGCACCGAGAAGATCCGCACGTCGAGCAGCGGGGCGATCGCCAGGTCCGGCAGGAAGGCCGGCAGCTCGTGGGTGCAGTCACTGATCACACCGGTGCGGAGCCCGAGCTGGCGCAGCCTGGCCAGCGTCGGCACCGCGTCGGGCCGGAGCCGGGTGTCCGCGCGTACCGCCAGGTGCCGGGACGCCACCGCCGCGCGCACGGCGCCGTCCGACGGGTGTACGCCGGCCTGCGCGCAGACCCAACGCAGGGTCGCCTCGGCGTTGCCGAGCTGGCCGCTGGCCCGCTGGTAGAACGTCCGGTCCAGTACCGCCGTGAAGGTGTCGGGCGGGCAGCCGAGCAGTCGCGCGGTGCCCTGGTGGCCCACGCCGCGCTGGACGGAACGGGTGAGCGTGCCGAAGAAGTCGAAGAGCACCGCCTGGAACCTGGGCATGAGGGAGCGCCTCCGGGCGTGAGGGGGTCGCCGGCGCGGACCGCGTGATAGTAGCGGAGCGCTGACGGTACGTGGTCGATCGGGTCGTGTGAGGATTGCTCCCCGTGTCCCCAGCTCAACACCGCCCGCCGCGCGACCCGATGACCGTCGGGGCGCTCGCGCTCGCCGTGGTCGCCGTCTCGTCGTCCGCACCCCTCATCGCCTTCGCGGCCGCCCCCGCCCTGGCAGTCGCGTTCTGGCGAAACCTCTTCTCGGTCGCGTTGCTGGGCCCGTTCTCGGCGACCCGGCGCCGCGCGGAGCTGCGTTCGCTCACCGTCGGCGCCGGCCGGCGGGAGGGCCTCTACTGCGTGCTCTCCGGTGTCGCGCTCGCCGCCCACTTCGCGACCTGGATGCCGAGCGCCCAGCTCACCTCGGTCGCCGCGGCGACCGCCCTGGGGGCCACCCAGCCGGTGTGGCAGGGGCTGATCGCCCGTGGCCAGGGGCGGCGGTTGCCGCCGGTGGTGTGGGCGGGCATCGGGGTCGCGGTCTCCGGCGCGGTGCTCGCCACCGGCGCGGACTTCTCCGCCTCCGGCCGGGCGTTCGCCGGTGACCTGCTCGCGGTCGCCGGTGGGCTGTTCGCGGCGATCTAC
Source organism: Micromonospora musae (assembly GCF_003626635.1). Lineage (GTDB taxonomy): Bacteria > Actinomycetota > Actinomycetes > Mycobacteriales > Micromonosporaceae > Micromonospora > Micromonospora musae. The sequence continues at coordinate 392,503 of NZ_RAZT01000007.1, forward strand.
ACCGCCTTCGGCGAACGGGCCCGGGTCAGCATCAGCACCACCACGTACACGACCGTCTGCTACGGGGTGTGCTCGTTGATCCTGCTGGTCGTCTGCCTGGTCGGCGGGGTGCCGGTGACCGGGTTCGACGGCCGCACCTGGCTGGCCATCCTCGCCCTGGTGGCCGGTGCCCAGCTGCTGGGGCACTCGATGTTCAACTACGCGCTGCGGCGGGTCTCCGCCACCACGGTGAGTGTGCTGATCCTGCTGGAGGCGCCGGGTGCCGCCCTGCTCGGCTGGGTGTGGCTCGGTCAGCTGCCCCGGACGCTCGCCCTGCCCGGGTTGGCGCTGCTGCTGGCCGGCGTGGTCGTGGTGGTGCTCGGCGGCGCCCGAGCGGCCCGCCGCGCCACCCCCACCCCCATCCCCGCCGCCCTCCCTCCCGACGCCACCCCCCTCACCGCCCCCGCCGACGACCGCCGCTGACGGCGGGGCGGGCGCACTTTCTCCGAAAGAGTCGCCATTCCGCCGCCGGAGCGCCCACTTTCCGTGAAAGTGCGGGAAGGAGAAGCGCGGCGGGGAGCGGGAAGGCGGGGTATGCGGGGGCGGGGGAACGGGGGTGGAGGTGAGGGCGAGGGGGCGCCGGCGACGGTGGTCACGCCCTCGGCCGAGTTTCCACCGCTGGACCGGGCGGAGCTGGGCGCGTTGCGCAGCATCGGTGAGCAATGGCAGGTCCCCTCGGACGGACCTCCGCCCGCCCCGAACCGGCTGCCGCTGGATCCGACGCTCGAACGGACCCGGGCCGAGCCGGCCCCCGGCCGGTTCGGGCGGCTCGCGCCGATCGCCATGTTCCGGGCGGGCGAGCCGGGCGAACTGGTGGCGACCGAGCCGGCGAACGCCCCGTCGACCCGGGCGGGTCAGGCGCTGTTCCGCTGCCGTCGGGCGCTGTTCGGCCCGCCGCTGACCAGCGCGGCGGTCTTCTACGAGCGGATGCGCAAGCTGGTCGCCCTCCCGGTGCTCTCCTCCGACCTGCTCAGCTCGGTGGCGTACGGGCCGGAGGCGATGCTGGCCGTGCTGGTGCTCGCCGGCAGCACGGCGCTCGGTCTGTCGCTGCCGCTCGCCGCCGTACTGGCCGTGCTCATGGTCGCCGTGGGCCTCTCCTACCGGCAGACGGTGGTCGCCTACCCGCACGGCGCAGGCTCGTACGTGGTGGCCCGGGAGAACCTCGGTGTCCGGCCGGGACTGCTCGCCGCGGCCGGTCTGATGGTCGACTACGTGCTGACCGTGGCGGTGTCGGTGGCGGCCGGGGTGCATGCGGTCACCTCGGCGCTGCCCGGGCTGGCCCGGTACACCGTGCCGCTCGGGCTGTTGACGATCGCCGTGCTGCTCGCGGGCAACCTGCGTGGCGTACGCGCCGCCGGGAACCTCTTCGTATGGCCCACGTACGCCTTCGTGTTCGCGCTGCTCGCGGTGCTCCTGGTCGGCTACCTGCGGGCCGGCGCCCGGGGTTTCGAACCGGTCCCGCCGCCGGCGGTGCCGGCCGCCGAGGGGCTGGGGCTGCTGCTGGTGCTGCGCGCCTTCGCGTCGGGTGCGGTGTCGATGACGGGCATCGAGGCGGTGTCGAACGCCGTCCCGGTCTTCCGCCCACCCGAGTGGCGAAACGCCCGCACGACGCTCAGCTGGATGATCGGGATGCTGGTGGCGCTCTTCGTCGGGCTCACCGTGCTGATCCATTTGAACGGGCTGGTGCCGACCCCGGAGAACACCCTGCTGTCCCAGCTCGCCCGGGCGACGTTCCCCACCGGCCCCTGGTACGCGCTGGTGCAGGCGGCCACGGCGCTGATCCTGCTGCTGGCCGCGAACACCGCGTTCAACGGATTTCCCCGGCTGCTCTTCTTCATGGCCCGGGCCGGGCACGCACCCCGCCGGTTTCTGCACATGGGGGACCGGCTGGCGTTCAGCAACGGCCTGGTCGCCCTCGCGGTCACAGCCGGCGCGGTCTTCCTCGCGTTCCGCGGCCGTACCGAGGGGCTCATCCCGCTCTACGCGGTCGGCGTCTTCCTCGCCTTCACCCTGTCCCAGGCCGGCATGGTGGTGCACTGGCGTCGGCGGCGGAGCCGGGGGTGGCGTCGGCGGGCGGCGATCAACCTGCTCGGCGCCGTGCTCTCCGGCGTGGTGCTGGTGACGGCCGCGATCACCAAGTTCACCGAGGGCGCCTTCTTGGTGGTCGTCGCCGTGCCGCTGCTGGTGCTCACCTCGCTCGCCATCCACCGGCACTACCGGCGGCTGCACCGGTCGCTGGCGCTGCACGCGCCGCCGGACGGCCGGCGTCCCGCACCGCCCGCCGCGGTCGCGCCGCTGCCCGGTGCGGCCGAACCGGGTGCGCCGGCCGAGGCACAGGAGCTTCCGCAGCAGGTACAACACCTGGTGGTGGTGCCGGTCGCGCGGCTGAACCGCGCGTCGCTGCGGGCACTGGCGTACGCGGCGTCGCTGCGCCAGCCGACCCTGGCCGTGCACATCGCCCCCGAGGATCCCGAGGCGGACCGCTTCCGGGAGCAGTGGGAGGCGTGGGGTGACCACGTGCGGCTGGAGACGATCGTGTCGCCGTACCGGACGGCGATCGGGCCGCTCGCCCACTACCTGGAGGCGCTGCGCATCTCCCGCCCCGACGTCCTGCTCACCGTCGTCGTGCCCGAGGTGGTGGTGCGGCGGCCGTGGCACCGGCTGCTGCACAGCCGGGCGGAGCATCGCCTGCGCCGTGCCCTGCGCGCCCTGCCCGGCGTGGTGGTGACGAGCCTGCCCGTGCACCTCGCCGAGTAGGCGATCCGGTCAGTACCGGTCCGGCCGGTTGCCGGCCCGGTGGAGCACCTTGAGCACGTCGCGCGCCCACGTCAGGTTCGCGCACCCGTCGTCGCCGCACCGCCGGCACGCACCGTGGGCGTGATGCTCCCGGATGATCCCCTTGGCCAGCAGCGGCAGCCACTGTGCCCGGGACAGCTCCCGCTCGATCATCGGACCTCCGCAAGACGGGCAGGCCCGGCCACCGAACCCCGTTCAGGCAGCCGGACCGCTCACCGGATGTAGCCGCTCCAGCCTCACTTGCAACGTTAGCACTGTCAAGCTTGCAAGTGGCAACGTGTGCAGGTTGCACGTACATACGGTCAGGGCGTGAGACTCGTGGCGCTCTCCGATATCGCCGAAATGCTCGGTGGTGTGTCGCGCACCAGGACCACCGAGATCACGAACCGCGCCAGCTTCCCGGCCCCCGTCGACACGGTGGCGAGCGGCAAGGTGCGCGTCTGGGACCGCGCAGCGGTGGAAGCGTGGATCGCCGAGTACCGCCCGTACCAGGCGCGGGGAACAGGCTCCGACGAGCAGCCCTGAACGCAGAACTACGGCCCGGACCATCAGGTCCGGGCCGTAGCTGACCGGGTGCGCCGCAGCGGAGGCGCACCCGTTCAACCGGGATACCGATCAGGCGTCCGTCGCGCACGCCGTCAGGGGCGCTGGCCCACCTCGTCCACGACGGCGACCTCCAGCACTGCCGACGTGCCGACCGTGCCGAGGAAGGTGTGGCTCGTCTCGTCGAAGACGAGCGCACCGGATCTTCCCTCGTACGACCAGGCGATCCCGATGCCGGGCCGCCCCGCACCGTCTGCGACGTCCGGTACGACCGTGAGTCCGGGGATCCGCGCGGCCGCCTCGAAGAGCGCGGCCCGCACCTGGGGGCGGAGGTACTTCGACGCGAGGAGGTCGTGCACGTCCTTGCCCAGGGCGTTCGAATCACCCGGCTCGCCCCGGTAGTTCGCGTTGAGGTGGTCGAGCATCGCGTCCGGGTCGGTCGGCAGGTCGGGCAGGTAGGCCGGGCTCGGCGTGCACGGCTCGGTCTGCCGTGGATCCATCCGGCCACCCCTCGTCACGGCCGCCCGCCCGTCGCGGCAGCCCGGCAGGGGCATGTTCTCGACGTCGGTGGCGGGCGTCTGCCGGAGCAGCCCGTCGTGCGTACCGTCCACCGACAGCCAGGACTCGTCAGTCGAGTTGCCGGAGCGGGTCTTCGTGTAGATGAACTGGTCGCGTCGGGGCTCGACGTCCGGGAGCCGGAGCGCTGCCGCCGCCGCGCCGTGCAGGACCTGCGCCGCCTCCGCGTGGGCGGCCGGGACCTGACCACCGATCCGGTCGGGGGCGAGCACGAGCACCGCGGCGACCGCTGCCGCGACGCCGGCCGTCGCCCAGCCGGCCAGCAGGAGACGCCGCACCCGTCGGGTACGCCGTACCGGACGCGCCGCGGGTTCGCCGCCGTGCTGCTCCGCGCCCATCCCGGCGAGGAGCCGACCACGGGCTGGCGCGAGATCATCGGTCTTGAGGAGCGGGGCGTTCCCGCTCAACTCCCGGACCATTCGCAGGTCATCCATTGCTGAGCCTCTCCTCGAAAGTCGTGCTGGGGTCGGTTTCGCCCAGCGCCCGGCGGACCTTGCGACGGGCCCGGTTCAGTCGGGAGCGGACGGTGCCGACCGGGATCGTCAGGGCCGCCGCCACCTGCTCGTAGGTCAGCTCCTCCCACGCGATCAGGAGCAGGACATCCCGATCGCCGGGGGAGAGCTCGGCCAACGCCCCGGTCAGCAACCGGCGAAGCGACCGGGCCGTCACGTCGGCGTCGATCCGGTCGGCGGGGAAGTCCTCGCCCCGATCCGCGGCGAGGGCCTGCCGGAGGCGGTACTCGCGCAGCTCGGCCCGCCGGTGTTGACCGACGAGGTTGGTCGCGATCCCGTACAACCACGGCCGGGCGTCGGGTCGCTGAGGGTCGTACTGCCCCCGTTTGCGGAACGCGGTTAGGAACGTCTCCGCCACCAGGTCGTCGGCCGTCTCCCGGCCCAGCCGGCGGGCCAGATACCGATGGATGTGGGAGGCGTGCCGGTCGAAGATGACGGCGAAGCAGTCCGGATCCCGCGCCGACCTCTCGATGACTGTCGAGTCGTCCTCCATGTCGACGACGATCCCGCCTTGCCCTGTCCGATGCATACGCGACCTTTCGTGGGCGCTGAGGGTTCACCCGGTTATCAGCAGAACGGCCACGGAGGGTTCACGACGGATCTTCGATACGGTTCCCTCCACAGCGCGCTCGCCCGGCGTCTGTCCGGGTGAGGAGGGCGAGTTGACGACTGAGGAGCGAGCCCGGGCCGGCTTCGCCGACTTCGTGCGGGCCGAGAACGCCGCGCTGACCAGGTTCGCGTACCTGCTCACCGGCGACCGGCACCACGCCGAGGACCTGGTCCAGACGGCCCTGGCCCGGGTCGCGGTGCACTGGGAACGGGTCGACGACCCGGCCGCGTACGTGCGCCGGACGCTCTGCACCCAGGCGGCGAGCTGGTGGCGATGGCGGCGGGTCCGCCCACCCGAGCAGCTCGGCGGGGCGGTGCCGGAGCGTACGACCGGACCGGTCGAGGACCCGGACCTGCGGCTGACCCTGCGGGCGGCGCTCGGCCGGCTGACCGCCCGGCAACGCGCCGTGCTGGTGCTGCGGTACTACGAGGACCGCTCCGAGTCGGAGACCGCCGTGCTGCTCGGCTGCCGGCTCGGCACGGTCAAGAGCCAGACCCGGCACGCGCTCGCCCGGCTGCGCGTCCTCGCCCCCGAACTCGCCGAACTGGTCGGCCGGGCCCCCGAGGAGGTGTCGCGATGACCACCCGGCTCACCCAGGCGCTGCGTCACCTGGCCGACGAGGTGCCCGCCACCTCCGTACCGGAGGAGCTCTTCGACGCGGCGCGGACCCGGCACCGTCGTCGCCGGACGGTCGTGGCCGCCGTCGTCGTCGTCCTGGTCCTGCTGGCCGGCACCGGGTACGCGCTGCGCCCGGTCGCCCTGCCGGCACCCGCGACCCCCCGGGTGGACGAGCCGGGGCTCCCCACCCGGCTGGTCGTTCCACCGCTGCGCACGGCGTCGGTGCGGGAATCGGCGCCGGGCGCGGCGGCGCTGCTCTTCGGCGGCCCGGCGGTGCGCACCGACTGGTTCGAGAACCGGATGGGGGTGCTGGCCGCCGACGCGGACCGGTACCGGGTGCTGGACGCCGGCACCAACGTGCCCGGGTTCGAGGCGCTGCTCTCCCCGGACGGCCGGTACGCGTGGGAGCGGGGAAGGCTGTACGACCTGACCACCGGCAGCACCGTTCCGGGCGCGCCGATCGGCCAACCGCTCGCCTTCGCGCCGGACGGAACCCGGCTCGTCTACGCCGCCGACGACACGTTCACCCCGCCGAACACCTACGCCACCCCGTACGTCGGGGTCTACGACCGCAGCAGCCGGGCCGAGGTGCTGCGGGTCCGGGTGGGCAGCGCCTGGATCCCGCCGGGGCGCACGGCCGCCCTCTCACCCGACGGCGCTGAGCTGGCCCTCCAGGTCAGGGACGAGGTGTGGCTGACCCGGGTCGCCGACGCGGGTGCCGATCGCAGCGCCGAGCCGTACCGGAGACTGCCGCTGGCCGGCGGCCGGCTCGCCGGGCCCGGGTCGTGGCTGCCGGACGGGCGGTCGCTGGCCGTCCTGGAGCGGTCGACGTGCACCGACTGCCCGATGCCGTCGTACCCGCGCACCTGGCGGCTGGCGACCCGCGCCGTCACCGACGCGGTGGCGCAGCCCGCCGCCGCCTTTCCCGAGCTGCGTTCCCGCTCGTACGTGCAGGTGCTCGGCTGGCGCTCGGCGGACGAGGCGGTGGCGCTGGTGGGCGTACCCGGCCCGGAGGCGGTGGACCGGCCGGAGGAGCACGACATCGCCTGGGGCCCCTACCACGAGCTGGGCACCGAAGCTGTCGAACTGGTGCTGCTCCGCCGGGGTGCGCCCGCCCCCGAGGTGCTGCTGCGCACCCCGGCCGGGATCACCGAGCTGGCGGTCGCCGCCGACCTCGCGGTCGACGGCGACGTACGCCCGTCCGGCCGCCCCGACTACGGCCCGCCGCCGTTCTGGCTCGTCGCGCTCTGGCTGCTCGGCGCGGCGGTGCTGGCCGTTCCACTGCTCGCCCTGCTCCGCCACTGGCGCGGCCGGCGCACCGGGGTACGCCCACGGCGGGCGGTCACACGTCGTGGACCGGGAGCACCCGGGTGACCGGCGCGGAGTCGCCGAGCGCGGTCCGCAGCGCGAGCCGCTCCGGGTCGGCCAGGAAGCTCTCCAGACCCTCCGGCGCGGTGAAACGGATGACGTGCACCTCCTCGCGGCCGTCGTCGGCGCGCAGCCGCCGCTCCAGCCGCCCGCCGTGCCGACCGAGCAGGGCGAGCACCGCGTCCTCGTACCGCTGCCCGGCTTCGACGTCGGAGAGTTCGACCAGCGCGACCAGCCGCACCGTGCCGGCCGGGTCGGCGACCAGCGACTTCCAGAAGTGGTGGTCGACGTGGCCGCCGGGGATGCCGTCCCGGATGCCGGTGTCGGTGTAGCCGTGCAGCCGGTAGAAGTCCGGCGCCTGGAAGGAGAAGGACGACACGGAGATCTCGGTGCAGCCCCGCCGCCGGGCCTCCTCCTCGGCCGCCCGCAGCAGCCGGCCACCCCATCCGTCGCGCCGCCGGTCCGCCCGGACCCACACGGTGTTGACGCCGGCCCGCCCGCCCCAGGTCCAGCCGGTCAGGCCGGCGATCAGCTCGCCGTCGGCGTCGGTGACCCGGACGGAGAGCCCCGCCTCGTCGTCGGCGCCGGTGGCGGCGTTGTTGAAGGCGGTCAGCTCCCGGTCGATGCGCTCGGTCAGCTCGGCGTCCTCGCCGGCAACGTGCAGGATCGGCCCGGTGGTGGTGTCGTTCCCCGTCGTCATGGCGCGGAGTATGGCAGCGATGGGGTGCCCGGGGGAGACCCGTTTACGCCGTCAGCCGTCGAGGCCGACGGCCTTGGCGCTCGCCGCCCAGAGCCGGTCGGCCAGCTGCGGGTCGGCCGCCTTGCGCAGCGGACGACGCAGCCTGCGGTTGTAGTAGTAGGCGCCGTTGCGCAACCGAGCCGGATCGGAGTTGACCAGCCAGAGCAGCGTCTCCGCGCCCTTCTCCGGGCTGCGGAACGGCAGCAGGCGCATGCCGGCGGCGACCAACCGGCTCTCGTTGCCGAACCGGGTGCGCACCACACCCGGGTGGAAGCAGTGCGCGTAGACGTCCGACCAGCGCCGGGCCGCCTCGGCGGTGAAGAGGATGTTCGCCTGCTTGCTGGTGCCGTACGCGGTCAGGGCCCGGTAGCGGCGCAGCGGAAGGTTGAGGTCGCCCGGGTCCAGCGCGCCGCTGCGGTGCGCGCCGGAGGCGGTGACCACCATCCGGCCGATCCGGTCCCGCAGCAGGTTGGTGAGCAGGAACGGCGCCAGATGGTTGGCCTGGATGGAGAGTTCGAAGCCGTCGACCGTGGTGACCGGTTGGAGCACTATCGCTCCGGCGTTGTTCACCAGCACGTCGATCCGGTCGTACGCCGCCCGCAGCTTCTCGGCCAGCCGGCGTACGTCGTCGAGCACCGCGAAGTCGGCGCGGAACAGCTCCGGCGCCAGCCCGGACGCGTCCCGGACCTGACTCCCGGCGGCCTGCAGCCGGGCCGGGTCACGCCCGACCAGTACCACCTGGTCGCCCCGGCGCGCGAGGTCGACCGCGGCCGCCCGACCGATGCCCGAGCTGGCGCCGGTCACCACCACCAGGCGACGCCCAGTGAGATCTTCCACAGCTCCGTTCACCGCGGTCATGGCGTGAGGTTACCGTGGCGTAACTCCCTTTGGGATCGTTAAGTCGCCGGCGTCGCCGGCGGACGCCGCGCTGGAAGGAGCCCCCCATGGCCGCTCTCGGTCGACCCCGCAGGTCCTGCCTCGCGGTGCCGGGTTCCAGCGTCAAGATGCTCGGCAAGGCCCAGGGGCTCCCGGCCGACCAGGTCTTCCTCGACCTGGAGGACGCGGTCGCGCCGCTGGCGAAGCCGGACGCCCGCAAGAACATCGTGGCGGTGCTCAACGAGGGCGACTGGGCCGGCAAGACCCGGGTGGTACGGGTCAACGACCTCACCACCCCGTGGACCTACCGGGACGTCATCGACGTGGTCGAGGGCGCGGGCGCCAACCTGGACTGCGTCATGCTGCCGAAGGTGCAGAACGCGAGCCAGGTGCAGTGGCTGGACCTGACGCTCACCCAGCTGGAGCGGACGCTCGGCCTCGAGGTCGGCCGGATCGGCATCGAGGCGCAGATCGAGAACGCCGCCGGTCTGGTCAACGTGGACGAGATCGCCGCCGCCTCGCCGCGGGTGGAGACGATCATCTTCGGTCCGGCTGACTTCATGGCCTCGATCAACATGAGGTCGCTCACCGTCGGCGCGCTGATCCCGGAGTACCCCGGCGACCCCTACCACTACATCCTGATGCGGATCCTGATGGCCGCCCGGATGCACGACAAGCAGGCCATCGACGGGCCGTTCCTCCAGATCCGGGACGTCGACGGGTTCCGCGAGGTGGCTCGGCGTTCGGCCGCGCTCGGCTTCGACGGCAAGTGGGTCCTGCACCCGGCGCAGATCGAAGCGGCGAACGAGGTCTACTCGCCGGCGCAGGCCGACTACGACCACGCCGAGCTGATCCTCGACGCGTACGAGCACTACACCTCGGAGGCGGGGGGCCGGCTCGGCGCGGTGCTGCTCGGCGACGAGATGATCGACGAGGCGTCCCGGAAGATGGCCCTGGTCATCGCCGCCAAGGGGCGGGCCGCCGGGATGACCCGCACGTCCTCGTTCACCCCGCCCTCGCAGTGAGCGGCGGTCGTGCCGTCCGGGACGCCCCGGACGGCACGATCCACGTCAGCTGCTCTGGTTGGCGGCGATGACGATCGCGATGATGATGACGATGGTGGCGAGCACCGCGATCCCCGTGGAGACCCAGCCCATGATGATGCCGGCGGTCGCCATGCCCTCGCCGCTCTCGCCCCGCTCGCGGATCTGGCGCTTGGCGATGTGACCGAGGATCGCGCCGACGACGCCGATGATTCCGCCGACGCCGTAGCCGCAGAGGCCCATGACTCCGGTGATGCCGACGACCATCGCGGCGACCGCCATCCCGTTGGTGGCGGGCGCGGGCGGATAGCCGTAACCCGGGTAGCCCGGCGGCGGGCCGGGCTGCGCGTACGGGGCGGCGGGCGGCTGCTGCTGGGCGTACGGGTCGTACGGGGCGGCGGCCGGCGGGTGCTGCCCGGCGTACGGGTTGACCGGGGCGTACGGGTCGACCGGACCGGGCTGGGCGGGTACCGGCGGGCCGCTCATCGGCAGTGTCGGATCAGCCGGCGTACCGGGCTGCTGGCCCGCTCCCGCCGGATCGTTCCAACCGGACGGTGGGGGATAGGTCATGCGTTCTCTCCAGTGGCTGCGTGTGCCGCCAGGGTATCCAGCACCGGGCGAACCCGATGACCCTCGGACCCGGGTGCCTCGTTGCTCGGGCCCGCCGGAACGGGCAGGATCCAGGCATGGCAATCGACGCGCGCGCCGCGGACCGCTCCGGCAGTCGACCGAGACGGGACGCCAGCCGTCCGAGCTTCGCGCGACGTAACCGTGCGGCGGCACCGAACACCCCGCCCGATCAGGACGCGCCGGCCGCACTGCCGGAGCCGGTGACGATGCGGCTCGACGGTCGGGTCGCGCTGGTCACCGGGGCGGGCAGCCCGGACGGCATCGGTTACGCGACCGCCCGCCGCCTCACCGACCTGGGGGCTCGGGTGGCCATCGTCTCCACCACCCGCCGGATTCATGAGCGAGCGAGCGAGCTGGGCGTCACCGGGTTCGTCGCCGACCTGACCGACGAGTCCGAGGTTGGTGCGCTGGCCGACGCGGTCGCCGAGCAGCTCGGCGACGTCGAGGTGCTGGTCAACAACGCCGGCCTGGCGAGCCGGGCCAGCCCCGAGGTGCTCCGCCCGGTCGCCCAGCTCAGCTACGACGAGTGGCGTGGTGAGATCGACCGGAACCTGACGACCGCCTTCCTGTGCAGCCGGGCGTTCATCGGTGGGATGTCCGAGCGCGGCTGGGGGCGCATCGTCAACCTGGCCGCCACCGCCGGGCCGGTCAACGCACTGCCCACCGAGGCGGCCTATGCGGCGGCCAAGGCGGGAGTGGTCGGACTGACCCGTGCCCTCGCCATGGAGGCGATCGCGGACGGGGTGACCGTGAACGCGGTGGCACCTGGCACGATCTACACGGCGGCGTCCACCATGGCCGAGATCAAACAGGGCCTCGGTACGCCGGTCGGGCGGCCCGGCAGTCCGGACGAGGTGGCGGCGGCCATCGCCTTCCTCTGCTCGCCGGCCGCGTCGTACATCACCGGGCAGATGCTGGTCGTCGACGGCGGCAACAGTGTGCGGGAGGCCCAGTTCCGCTGAGCGGGGCGTGGGCGGGGCAAGCCCGGGCTTGGAGTCGGCGGATGGTCAGTAGTTGACGCCGTCGTTGCCGGCGAGGATCACCACGGCGAGCCAGCCGCAGCAGGCGAGCAGCCCCAGGGCGGTGAATACGTAGCTGAGGATCAGCCCCCAGGTGGCGAGCTGGTCGCCCTCCTCGCCGCTGGTGCGCAGCTGCCGCTTCCCGAGGTGGCCGAGGACGATGCCGGCCGGTGGGAAGACGAACGCGAAGATCAACGACAGGATCGCCAGCACGTTGGTGCGGACCGGGCCGGCGGGTGGCGGACCGTACTGCCCGTAGGGCGGCTGCGGGGCGTACGACGGCTGCTGTCCCCACTGCGGGCCCGGCGGGTAGCCGCCTGGCTGACCGTACGGCGGCTGGCCCGGTGCGGGTGGGGTGGGCGGCTGGTCGCCGGGCGGCAGGTACGGCGGGCGCTCCGGTGGCGGGCCGAACGGCGAGCCCTCGTCGGCCGGGGGTGCGTAGGGCGAGCGCTCCGGTGGCTGCGCGGAGCCCGGCTGGTCCTGTGGCGGCTCGTAGGGGGAGGGCGGCTGCTCGCCACCGGGTGGGTCGGACGGTGGCGGGTTCGTCACGGTCTCCTCCTCCGTGCCGGCGCAGGGTCATGGCCCTCTTGCCGGACGCTACCGGAGCGGTGAACCTTTTCACAGCGGTTGTGTGGACTGGTCACCTTGGCCCAGCCGTGCGAGGCGACCGATACTGACCGAGCGTTAGGTTACCTACGAGTAATCGTTGATCCCCGGAGGCTGAGATGGCTCGACTCGCCCAGACGCCCGGCCTGACCGATGTGCAGCGATCCATCCTGGAGACCGTCCGCGAGTTCGCCGACAAGGAGATCATCCCGCATGCGCAGCGGCTGGAGCACGCCGACGAGTACCCGACCGACATCCTCGACGGGATGCGGGAGATGGGGCTCTTCGGCCTCACCATCGCCGAGGAGTACGGCGGGCTCGGCGAGTCCCTGCTGACCTACGCCCTCGTCGTCGAGGAGCTCTCCCGAGGCTGGATGTCGATCTCCGGCATCGTCAACACCCACTTCATCGTGGCGTACCTGATCTCCCAGCACGGCTCCGCCGAGCAGCGCAGCCGCCTGCTGCCCCGGATGGCCACCGGTGAGGTCCGCGGCGCCTTCTCCATGTCAGAACCGGAGTGCGGCTCTGACGTCGCCGCGATCAAGTCCAAGGCGGTCCGCGACGGCGACCGGTTCGTGCTCAACGGTCAGAAGATGTGGCTCACCAACGGGGCGTACTCGTCGGTGGTGGCCACCCTCGTGAAGACCGACACCGGCGCAGACTCGGTCTACGGCAACATGAGCACCTTCCTGCTGGAGAAGGAGCCCGGCTTCGGCGAGACCGCACCCGGCCTCACCATCCCCGGCCGGATCGAGAAGATGGGCTACAAGGGCGTCGAGACCACGGAGATGGTGCTCGACGGGGTTCGGGTGCCCGCCTCGGCCGTGCTCGGCGGCGAGGAGCAGGTCGGCCGCGGCTTCTACCAGATGATGGACGGCATCGAGGTCGGGCGGGTGAACGTGGCCGCCCGCGCCTGCGGCATCTCCATCCGGGCCTTCGAGCTGGCCGTCGCCTACGCCCAGCAGCGCCGCACCTTCGGTCAGCCCCTCGCCAAGCACCAGGCCGTCGCGTTCAAACTCGCCGAGATGGGTACGAAGATCGAGGCCGCGCACGCCCTCATGGTCAACGCCGCCCGGCTCAAGGACGCCGGCCAGCGCAACGACGTCGAGGCCGGCATGGCCAAGCTGCTCGCCTCCGAGTACTGCGCCGAGGTGGTGCAGGAGGCCTTCCGCATCCACGGCGGCTACGGCTACTCGAAGGAGTACGAGATCGAGCGGCTGATGCGGGAGGCGCCGTTCCTGCTGATCGGCGAGGGCACCTCGGAGATCCAGAAGACGATCATCTCCCGCGGCCTGCTCAAGGAGTACAAGCTCTGACCGTTCCGGCCCGGTCAGGCGCCGGGCGCGTGCGTGGTTCCGGCCCGGGTCAGGCGCCGACGCCGGGCGCGTGTGCGGCGAGCTGCCGGCGGGCGTGGCTGATCAGGGCGGCGGGGTCGTCGGCGTAGAGGCGGATCTCCCGCACCGGCTCGCTCGGCCCCTTCGGCAGCCGTACGGAGATCGGCTCGCGCAGCACCAGGTCGACGCTGGTCTGCTTGGCGGCGGCGACGCTCAGGATCGCTCCCGACTCGTCCCGCTCGACCTGGACGGCTCGGCTGGAGGGCAGTGAGCGGTAGCGGGCGCCGGCCGTGGCGATCGCCGTCCACGGCACCAGGAAGTCGACGGAGAAGCCGTTGCGCACGCGCAGCCCGGCCGCCTCGGCGACGTGCGGGTGCATCCGCAGGCTGGCCAGGAGCCCGATCATCCACAGCAGGCCCCAGATGCCGAGCACCAGCACGATCTTCCGCGCCGACGGCAGAGTGTGGGCGAGGATCACGTCGAAGATCGGGATCTCGACCGCCGAGAGGACGATGAAGGCGATCAGGATCGGCTTCACCACGCCGACGTAGCTGAAAACCTCCGCCCCGGGCTCCCGGGTCGGCGGCCGGCGCCGCAGCCAGCGGTAGAGGCTGCGCCACATCCCGATCTCGTACACGATCGCGGCTCGCAGCAACGCGATCGGATTCCGCTCCCGCACCGGGTAGCTCCGCCCCTGTGGTTACATTGCAACTGCAATGTAACCACCTCAGACCCGCGGACGCAATGCGGCTGTATCGCATCCCTCGGCTGCAGCCCCGTTGATCATGAGGTTGGCGGGCGAAATGGAGAGGCGGCGTCAAGGGGTGAGTGCAATCGTTAGGGCGCGATGAGTTGCGCGAGTCGCTGGGCTGGTGTGTTCCAGCCCAGTGTCTCGCGGGGGCGGGTGTTGAGTTCGTGGGCGACTTCGTCGAGGCCG
>NZ_RAZT01000008.1 GCF_003626635.1 Micromonospora musae
ATAGAGTTACGGCGGTCATGGCGGAGGGGAAACGCCCGGTCACATTCCGAACCCGGAAGCTAAGCCCTCCAGCGCCGATGGTACTGCACTCGGGAGGGTGTGGGAGAGTAGGACACCGCCGGACATTCTTTCCGTTCAGGGTCACCCCTTTCAGGGGTGGCCCTGAACGCGTTTTCTGGGCAATTCAGGTATGGCCTGGACGCCCTCCGCCGAACCCACGAATCAGCAGGCCCCCCTCGGTAGCGTCGAGCACGGACCACGTCTCGACGATCAGAGGAGCGGCCCATGAAGATCGGCGTCATCGGCTCCGGCCATGTCGGCGGCAACCTGACCCGCCGGCTGACCGCAGTAGGGCACGACGTCACGGTGGCGAACTCACGTGGCCCGCAGACGCTGCGATCGTTGGGCGGCGAGACCGGCGCGGAGACCGGCACGGTAGAGGAGGCGATCCAACACTCCGACGTGGTGGTGGTCGCCGTACCGCTCGTGGCCGTCCCCGACCTGCCGAGCGAGCTCTTCGCCGGGAAGGTTGTGGTCGACGCAGACAACTACTACCCGAACCGCGACGGCGACATCCCGGAGCTGATGGACGGCACGGCCTCCAGCCGATGGACGGCCGACCACTTCCCCGGCGCCCGCCTGGTCAAGGCGTTCAACACCATCGCCGCCCAGCACCTGCTGGAGAACGGCACCCCGCCCGGCACTCCTGGACGGATCGCCCTGCCCGTGGCGGGCGACGACCCCGACGCCAAGCGGATGGTCATGGACCTGGTCGACGCGATCGGGTTCGACCCGGTCGACGGCGGCGGCCTCGACGACAGCTGGCGTCAGCAGCCCGGTACCCCGATCTACCTGGCCGACCGGGACGCGGACGGCGTACGGCAGGGTCTGGTCGAGGCGCGGCGCTGAGCCGCGTTGCCGCTCGGCGAGCGCGCCCCGACCACGGTGCCGGCGGCGACCGTCAGGGCTCCTGGCCGCAGATGTAGCGCGGCTCGGCGTCGTAGCGCCAGCTGAACTTCTCCCGCTTGATGACCTTGCCGTCCTTGCGGATGACCCGGAAGGCGTCCTGGGCGAAGCCGTTGATGCCGCTGCTCGCAATGCAGGAGGGCCCGGGCGTCAGGTAGATGGTCTTCGGCGTGGTGATGTCGCGGCGCGGGCCGTACTCCGTCTTGACGCTGTCGTAGATCTTCGTGCTCCAGATCGACACGGTGATGGTGCTGGACGTGTACGAGGTGTCGATCAGCAGCCCGTACTCGGTGTCGTTCCGGAACCTGAAGTCCAGGTTCGGCCAGAAGATGGTCGACTCGATGACCGCCGGATACCGGGAGAACCAGTACGAGTGCGGCTTGTGCTCGACGTCCTCCAGGCCCGCGTAGTAGGTGGCGTTGAAGAACGTGGTGGTGAACTGCGAGATGCCGCCGCCGACGCCGGGCACCAGTTTGCCGTCGAGGATGACGGGCGCGTCCCGGTAGCCCTGCGCGTAGCCGCGCTCACCGGTGTGCCCGTTCAGCGAGAAGGTCTCACCGGGCAGCACGACCGTGCCGTCGACCTCCCGGGCGACGGTGACGATGTTGTGGCTGCGCGACGAGGACAGGCCGCCGGTGAATCGGGTGGTGAAGGAGGAGACCTTCTCCTTGATACCCAGGCCACCGAGCTTCTCCGCGGTCAGCTCCGGTTGCGCCGGTGCGAGCGTTCCGGTCACCACGCGCCCGTCCGCCTTCGGCAGAACGGCGAGCAGGTCCCGGGCGAGCCCCGCCGTGTCCAGCTGCCGACCGGGACGGCCCGGGTCGACCACCTTCGGCCGGCCGGCCGTCACCGCCATCCGCGCGTCCTTCGGCGGCACCTCGACTGACGAGAGGTCGTCGCCGAGTGCGGCGCGCAGCCGCTTCACGTCGACCCGTGCAGTCAGCTTGCCGGTCCGGTCCGCCGTGAACCGCAGGCTCTTGGCGATCGCCTTCGGCGCAATGGTCACCGAGCCCTTGTCGGTGGTGAGCTCGACCGGGGCGGCGACCGCCGGCCGGGCCAGCTCCTTCATCAGCCGGTCCACCTCCTCGCCGGTGGTGGCCGGGTGCGACTCGAGCAGCGGTACGGTCACCGGTCCTCCGGCGAGCCAGCCGGCCCGGACCACCTCGGCGGAGCGTTGCGGGTCGAGCGCCAGGCCGGGCTTCGGGTGCACCGCCTTCGGGGTCGTCCCGGCGTACGTGATCGCCGGCATGGTCATCTTCCGGCCCTGGTCACCGGCCATCTTCTGCAGGGCGGCGTGCAGCCGGTCGACGTCGACTGAGACGACGGGCTGCACCGACCGGGAGCCGACCAGCCGGCTCACCGGATGCGCCTCGGCCTCGGCCGCGGCCGCCACGGTAGCCGCCACGTCGACCGTGAGGCCGACCTCGGCGGGCACGATCCGGAGATCCCGCTCCCCCACCCGCAGGGCGAGCGGCTCGGCGAGCGCGGCGGCACGCCGGTCCAGCTCGGCCCGCAGCTCCCGGACGGCGTCCGCGCGACTGCGACCGCCCAGCTCCGCCCCGAGCACCGTGGTGCCGCGTGGCACGTCACCGGCGTACGCGTAGGCGCCGACTCCGGCCAGCGAGCCGAGCACGGCGACTGCGGCGCCGGCCGCGACCAGCAGCCGGGTCCGGTGTCCACGGCGTGGCGGGACCGGGGCGGTGGGTTCGGACTCGTCGACGGGCCAGGTGACCGCGGTGACCTGGACGGTGGGACGGTCGTCGGCGGGCGGACTCTTCTCGCCGTACAGCGTCACAGCAACCTCGATCGCGACCGTGTCCCCGGGGGCCTTCCCCGAACGGACACCTACGGTAACCAACGCCCGGCCGGGCGGGCAGTCGTCGTCGGGTCCGCCCTGCCCGGCGTGTCGTCCGGCGTGTCGGGCACTTCCGCCGACCGGCGGACGCGACGCCGGCCACCTCGGCACCGTGCCGGCCAGGGCTCGCCGAACATGTCGACCAAGGGCGGTACTACCCGGCTGCCACGCAACCCGGTGGCCTGGCGGTCCTGGTGGCCGCCGACCGTACGTGGCAACGTGGCGGGGTGCGGATCGACGACGGGGTGTTCGCGTACGGCGGTGGGTGGCTCGATCGGGCGGGGGCGCTGCGCGCCGACGAGGACCGGATGGCGGCGTTGCGCGCCGACGAGCGGAGCGTCGTGCTGCCGCACTGGCGTGACCGCTGTCTCGTGACCGCCGAGAACGTTCCGGTGCGGCTCAGCGGGGTCGACGCGGTCCGGGTGCTCGAAGCGGCGGCCGAGACGGCCTTCCTCGGTCTGGACGGCGGCGTGGCGGTCTTCGCGGCCGATCTCAGCGGGCACGCGGAGACGGACGCGGTGGCGCTGGCCGGGGCGGTGTCGACGGTGGACGTGCGGAAGCTGGCCGGTCATCTCGCCCCGGCGGAGGCGGCCGCGCAGGCGTACGCGCGGGGGTTGTTCTACTGGCACCGCCAGCAGCGCTGGTGCGGCAGTTGCGGCGCCGTCACCACCGCCGGTGGTGGCGGGCACGTGCGGGTCTGCTCGGGGGCGGAGTGCGGGCGGCTGTTCTTTCCCCGTATCGAGCCGGCGGTGATCGTGCTGGTCCAGGCCCCCGAGGTGGACCGCTGCCTGTTGGCGCGGCACGCGGGCGCGCCGGAGGGGTCGTACTCGACCCTCGCCGGGTTCGTCGAGGTGGGCGAGAGCCTGGAGGACGCGGTACGCCGGGAGATGACCGAGGAGGTCGGTGTCGAGGTGACCGACCTGGCGTACCAGGGTTCGCAGGCGTGGCCGTTTCCGGCCGGTTTGATGGTCGCCTTCCGCGCCACGGCGGCGTCTGTGAAGGTCAAGGTGGACGGTGTGGAGCTGATCGAGGCGCGCTGGTTCACCCGGGACGAACTGGCTGCTCGGGCCGCCGCCGGGCGGCTCGGCCGGGTGGACTCGATCGACCGCCATCTGCTCGGTTCGTGGCTCAACGCCGGCCAGCCCGGCTGACCCGTACGTCCACTCGGGCCGCCCGTACGGCGGAGGATCTGCTATCCCCAGCGCATTGACAGCTCTTCGTTACTTAACTGTGACTTCCGTCGGCTTCGGCTACCGCAGGTGAAATTCGCCGACCAGCTCATCCAGATCTGAACCCTTTGTCGCGCACGGATGCGCGATGGCTCGTCGACGCTTCGTGATGCTCGGGGGCGGCCCTGTCACGCCTGGGTTACCGGTCAGTAGCCAGGCCCTTGTGAGCTAGGTCGCTTCGCGAGAGCATCCATCCGCGCACTGCGCCGCCCGTTGGCAACGGCCCCGCAGCGCCTTGCTCTCCCTACCCGAGTCACGTCCCTGACTCGTGACGACATTCCCGTCGAGGAGGATCCCGTGAGTGAATCGGAAGACCGCCAACCCAACGGCGGTACCCGGTGGCGTCGCTTCGCCGCCATGATGGTTCCGGCGACCGCGGTCGCCGGCGGCATCATCCTCGGCATGGCGAACGGCGCCATCGCCGCCTCGTTCGACGTGTCCGGCCAGACCTTCAAGGTCGGCGCGTCGCGACTGGTCGGCGAGGGCTTCGAGCAGTACGGCGGGATGGCCAAGGAGAAGAACGGCACCATCCACCCGGTGGCGGTCTCCGAGATCGCCGACGCCAAGCTCTACGACCTCTGCCAGTCCGTCAACGCCAGCGTTCCCGGCCTGAAGATCGTGCTCACCATCAACGCCGGCGGCGGCGGGAAGCCGGCAACGGCCAAGGGCCTGCTGATCGACATGGACTCCCTCGAGGGCGACGCGACGTTCACCAACATCCAGATCGGCCGTGACGCGACCGACCTGAACGAGCACGCCCAGCCGAAGTCCTTCGGGCAGAGCGCGGACAAGGTGGTCATCAAGGACCTCCGGCAGGTGGCCCGCTCCACCAGCGCCGGCACGTTCACCCTCAACGGCCTGAAGCTCAAGGTCAACGTGGGCGACAAGGCCAAGGAGTGCTTCCCCGACCCCAAGTGACCTGACGCCGAGGCCCGCGGAGGGCGCCCTCCGCGGGCCTCGTCCATGTCCCACCCCGTCAGCAGCGCCAGGAGGAGCACGTGACAACCGCCGAGTCGCAAGAAGCCCGCACCGGCCCGTCCGGCTGGCTGGGCCGGGCGTGGCGCGGATTCCGCCGTTGGCGGCGGCAGCGGCCGTTCTGGGGCGGTCTCTTCACCATGCTGGCTGGCCTGGTGATCTTCGGCAGCACCCAGATGAGCCTCAACGGCCTCGTCTTCAAGATGGGGCCGACCGGCTTCCTGACCTGGTTGATCCCCGCCATCCTGATCACCTGCGGGCTGCTCTTCTGGTTCAGCCCGGCACAACGCACCTTCTACGCCGTGGTCGCGGCGATCACCGCCGTCTACTCCCTGATCGGGGTGAACCTCGGCGGCTTCTTCCTCGGCCTCCTGCTCGGCATGGTCGGCAGCGCGCTCGGCTTCGCCTGGGTACCGAGCAAGACCCCGGCGGCGCCGACGAAGGTCGAGGAGCCGTCCGAGGCGGAGGCCGGGCACGACCGGGAGGCCGGGACGGAACCGGCCGACGTCGACGACGCCGCGCTGGTGGACGAGCTGATGCCGCGACAGCGGGACGAGGAGCCGACCGGCGTCCTCGCCGACGTGCCGCCGCCGCCGCGTAACCCGCTGCGGGAGCCGGCGCCCGCCGAGCCGTCCGCGAAGAGCGATGCGGAGGCCGGGCAGGGGCTCGACGTCGACCCGCAGCCACCGGCCGGCGGCCGACACCGCGGTCCGAAGACGTACGCGATCCTGCTCGTCGTCACGGTCTCCGCCGCGGCCGGGCTGGTCGGGTTCCGCTCGGTCGAGCCGGCGGCCGCCGCCCCCGCCTGCCCGAGGCCGACGGCGACCGCGGAGCCTACCGTGAAGCCGACCGCGTCGGGCTCGCCGAGCCCGTCGACGTCGAGCGCCGCGCCCGCCCCGGACGAACCGTCGGACGGCAACCTGCTGACCGACCTCGTCGACGGGATCACCGGCCTGCTCACCGGAGACGACTCGGACGATCCCGACGAGAGCCGCGAGGCGTCCCCGTCGACCGCCACCCGACCCGGTGCCGGTGCCGCGAGCACACCGACCCGGGCCGCCTCGCCCGGTGCGCCGTCGGCGCAGCCGGGCAAGCCGGCCCGCGACACGTGTGCGACGCCCGCCCCGGGCCGACCGAAGCCGGTCGAGGTCGGCAAGCCGCTGCCCCGGGTCGCCACCGACCCGGACGTGCCGAAGGTCGCCGCCAAACCCGGAAAGCTCACCGGTTCGAAGCAGACCATGACCGGCCTGCACTTCGCGGGGATCGCCGAGCTGGACACCGCCGACGGCAAGCTCAAGACCCTGATGTTCACCATGGACAAGGCCGTCACGAACGACTTCGTCCTGAAGGTGGGCGGCCCGCGGGGCAAGACGGTTCGGTATGTCACCGAGCAGCTGATCGTGAAGGGCGAGGTGGCCTTCTACGCCACCCGGTACGTCGGGCGGCTCGCCGGGGTGAAGGTCACGCTCACCCCGGACCTGCCCTTCCCGGACGGGATACCTGTCACCTCACCGGTGCCCATCACCTTCACCGACGTCGAGGTCGACCTGGCGTACATCGCTTGCGACACCCTGACCGCGAAGAAGCCCGCCGGGCCCCTGCACATCGACCTGGCCTGACGCGGGCGACGGCCGGGGCGCGGCAACCGCCGCCCCGGCCGTCAAAGCGGTGCTCAGAGCCGGGCGAGCGCCCGACGCAGCGGGTCCAGACCGAGCGCGCCCAGGTCGAGCGCCTGCCGGTGGAACTCCTTGAGGTCGAAGTCGGCGCCCTTGCGGGCCTTCGCCTCGTCCCGGGCCTGCAGCCAGATCCGCTCGCCCACCTTGTACGACGGCGCCTGCCCCGGCCAGCCCAGGTAACGGTTCAACTCGAACCGCAGGTTCTCGTCCGGCACCCGGCAGTGCCCCCGCATGAACTCCCAGCCCAGCTCCGGCGTCCACCGCTCACCCGGGTGGAAGCCGAACGGGTTGTCCCGGGGGATCTCCAGCTCCAGGTGCATGCCGATGTCGACAATGACCCGGGCCGCGCGCATCGCCTGCCCGTCGAGCATGCCGAGCTTGTCGCCCGGATCCTCCAGGTAGCCCAGCTCGTCCATCAGCCGCTCCGAGTAGAGCGCCCAGCCCTCGCCGTGCCCGGAGACCCAGCAGAGCAGCCGCTGCCAGCGGTTGAGCAGGTCGGCCCGGACCGCGGTCTGCGCGACCTGGAGATGGTGACCCGGCACGCCCTCGTGGTAGACCGTGGTCACCTCGCGCCAGGTGGAGAAGTCGGTGATGCCCTGCGGCACCGCCCACCACATCCGTCCCGGGCGGGAGAAGTCCTCGCTCGGCCCGGTGTAGTAGATCGCCCCGTCGCTGGTCGGGGCGAGGCAGCACTCGATCCGGCGGACCTGCTCCGGAATGTCGAAGTGGGTGCCGTGCAGCTCGCTGATCGCCTTGTCGGCGAGCGCCTGCATCCAGTCGCGGAACGCCTCCTTGCCCTGGATGGTGCGGGCCGGGTCGGCGTCCAACGCCCGTACGGCGTCGTCGATGCTCGCGCCCGGACCGACGATCCGCGCGGCCACCGCCCGCATCTCGCCCTCCAGCCGGGCCAGCTCCGCGAAGCCCCAGGCGTACGTCTCGTCCAGGTCGATCTTGGCACCGAGGAAGTACTGCGAGGCCAGTTCGTAGCGCTCCCGGCCGGCCGCCTGCTTCTCCCGCCCCTTCGGGGCCAGCTCGGTGCGCAGGAACTGGCCGAACTCGGCGGTCGCCGCGGTGGCCGCCGCCGCGCCCCGGCGCAGCTCGGCGCCGATCGTGCCGTCCGCGCCCAGCCGCTCGACCAGACCGTGGAAGAAGTTGTCGCCGTCCGGGTCGACCCAGACGTCACACTGCTTGGCCACCTCGACCAGCTGCACCTTCGAGCTGACCCGCCCGGCGGCGGCCGCCTCACGCAGCGTGGTCTTGTAGCCGTCGAGGGCGGCCGCGAAGCCGTTCAGCCGGGCCGCGATGTTCGCCTGGGCGTCCGCGCCCTCGTTGGGCATCAGGTCGAAGACCATGCGCAGGTCGTGCAGCCCACTGGCGATCACGTTGACCTCGCTGGTCGTCTCACCCGCCTCGTGGCGGGCGAGGTCGAGGCCGAGCCGCTCCTGCATGGCCTCCTTGGCGGTCCGTTCCGCCTCGGTCTCCGGCTCGGCCACGTCCAGGTCGGCCAGGGTGCGGCGGGTCAGGTCGGCCCGGGCCGCGTACCCGTCGGGCGTCAGGTCGTCGAGCTTGTCGTCGTAGCCGGCGATGCCGACGTAGGTGGCGCCGGTCGGGCTGAGCGGCGCCCATTCGGCCACGTAGCGGTTCGCGAGTTCGTCGATTCGTCCCACACGGCGACCCTACGGGACCGGTCCCGCCCGGTGTCGAGCCCGTTTACCGAGTTCAGGGCAGCAGGTCCGCCGGATCGAACTCGATCGGGAACGGTAGGTCGACCTTCAGCAACTCTCCGCTCACCGCCTGAGCGGTGCTCACGTACGCCCCGCCCGCGAGGGAGAAGAGCTCGACCGCCACGTGCCGTAGGCGACGGGAGATCTCCACCCGCATGAAGTGCGGCACGCCGCCCTCCGCGCAGCGGCGCGGCTTGTCGACGAAGTCCTGTCGCCGGCTGCCCGGCGAGACGAACTCCACCGCCATCGAACAGTAGTCCGCCGGGATCCACCGGTCCTCGTCGTCGGTGGCCGGCACGGTGTGCAGGACGGTGACGTCCGGTTGGATCCAGCGCTGCGGGTTGAAGGTGAGGTTGACCTGGCCGTACACGTAGAAGCCGGCCGCCTTTGCGGCGGGCTTCAACAGGTGGATCAGCTCGCCCTCGGCGTAGCTGTTGGTGCCGGCCTCTGCGGGGGTCATGACCAGCCTTCCGTCGATGCACTCGTAACGCGCGTGCGGCAGCTCGGGCAGCGGGAGGTAGCGGTCGGCGAGCTGGGTGGTCCACAGGCCGTCGAAATCGACGAGCGGGTCGAAACGCATCGGCATCGCCATGGGGATGCACCTCCTCGGCTGGTCAACGCCCCATCAATGTAGGTGCTGTCGCACCTTCGGTCCGAAAGTCGGGCGACATTGTCGTACGCCTTCGGCAAAGTGTCAGGGGTGACGGACCACTTCACTCCTGACAGGCCGGCGCTTCGCAGCTGGCTGCCCGGCTTCCTCGCCCTGGCCGCGATCTGGGGGTCGAGCTTCCTCTTCATCAAGGTCGGGGTCGAGGAGCTCCACCCGCTTCAGCTGACCCTCTACCGGGTCGTCACCGGAGCCCTCACCCTGCTCGTCGTGCTCGCCGTGCTCCGCGACCGGCTGCCCCGCGAGCCCCGCGTCTGGGCGCACCTCTTCGTGGTAGCCGCCTTCGGTGTGTCCGTACCGTTCACCCTTTTCGGCTACGGCGAGCAGCGGGTCGAGTCGATGCTCGCGGGCATCTGGAACGCCACCACGCCGCTGATCGTCCTGCCGCTGGCGGTGCTCGTCTTCCGCACCGAGCGGCTCACCACGCGACGGGCGGTCGGCCTCGCCCTCGGCTTCGCCGGCGTGCTCGTGGTGCTCGGTGTCTGGGAGGGGGTCGGCGGCGCGCACTTCGCCGGCCAGCTGATGTGCTTCGGCGCGGCCGCCTGCTACGGCGTCGCCATCCCCTACCAGAAGCGGTTCGTGGCGGGCAGCAACCACTCCGGCCTCTCGCTCTCCGCGGCGCAGCTGCTGCTCGCCACGGTGCAGTTGGCGATCGTCACACCGCTGGTGGCCGGGGCGCCCCCACTGCCGACCGAGCTGTCGCCGCGCGTGGTGGGGAGCGTGCTGGCGCTCGGTGCGCTCGGCACCGGCCTCGCCTTCGTCATCAACATGCGCAACATCCGGGTCGCCGGGGCGAGCACGGCCTCCACCGTGACCTACCTGATCCCGGTCTTCGCGGTGCTGATCGGCGCCCTGGCCCTCGGCGAGCGGATGAACTGGCACCAGCCGGCCGGCGCCCTGGTCGTGCTCTTCGGCGTCGCCGTGTCGCAGGGCCTGATCGGCCGCCGTCGGCGGGCGGCGGTCGGGGTCGGCGTGCCCGCCGTGCCCGCCGTCGAACCGGCGACCCGCCGCTGAGATCGCGGCCGGCGACCGCGCCCCGACGGCGAAGCGCCGCTACAGCCGGTAGCCGGCGGCGACCGTGCTCCGGCGGCGAAGCGCCGCAAAGGGCCGGTAGCCGGGCCGATCGGGGCTTCGGGGATCGCTAGGAGCGCCGGCGGGTCCAGTCGACGAGCTGCTCCGCCGACCAGGTGTTGATCACCCGGTCGGCGGGCACGCCGCAGCGGGCCGCGCGCTCGCAGCCGAACCGCTGCCAGTCCAGCTGCCCGGGCGCGTGCGCGTCCGTGTTGATGGCGAAGCGACAGCCCGCCTCCAGCGCGCGACGAATCAGCCGCTTCGGCGGGTCCTGCCGCTCCGGCCGCGAGTTGATCTCCACGGCCACGTCGTGCTCCGCGCAGGCGGCGAAGACGGCGTCCGCGTCGAAGTCGCTCTCCTTGCGGGTACGGGCCCGGTGCCCGCGGTCGCCCGGCCCGGTGACACCGGCCGGCCGGGACGAGACCATCCGCCCCGTGCAGTGCCCGAGCACGTCCAGGTGCGGGTTGGCGATCGCGGTCAGCATTCGCCGGGTCATCTTCGACCGCTCGTCGTTCAGGCCGCTGTGCACAGAGCCGACCACCACGTCGAGCCGGGCCAGCAGCTTCTCGTCCTGGTCGAGCGAGCCGTCGGCGAGGATGTCCACCTCGATGCCGGTGAGGATCCGGAACCCCTCGGGGAGCGCCTCGTTCACCGTCTGCACGTGGTCGAGTTGGCGGCGCAGCCGGTCGGCGGTCAGCCCGCGGGCCACCGTCAACCGGGGCGAGTGGTCGGTCAGCACCACGTACTCGTGCCCCAACTCCACTGCGGCCAGCGCCATCTCCTCCATCGGCGAACCACCGTCCGACCAGTCGGAGTGCGTGTGGCAGTCACCGCGCAGCGCGGTACGCAGGGCGGTCGCCTCGGCGTCCAGGTCGCTGCCCTCGGTGGCGAGCAGTCGGCGCAGGTAGACGGGCTCCTCGCCGGCCAGCGACTCGGCCACACAGCGGGCCGTGACATCACCGACGCCGGACAGCTCGGTGAGGGTGCCGGCCCTCGCCCGCTCGGCCACCTCCGCCGGCGGCAGCGCGGCGAGCGTCTTGGCCGCGGAGCGGAACGCCCGCACCCGGTAGGTCGCCTCGTTCGCCCGCTCCAGCAGGAACGCGATCCGTCGCAGGTCGGCGATGGGGTCCCGGGCCTTCATTCCGTCGAACCTAGTCGCCGCCGCGCCGATCAGGGAGCCTTCGGGCAGCCGTGCCGCCGCTGCCAGGCGGTGACCTCGGAGGCCGGTGCCCGGTTGCCGCCCTTGCGCCACGAGTCGAGGTAGCGTGCCGGCCAGATGACGCCCCGCCGGATCCACCAACCGTCCTGCCCGGAGCAGCGCGGGGAGATGCCGAAGTGCAGGTGACAGACGTTGTTCGCGTTGCCCGTGCGGCCCACCTCGCCCAGCTTGAGGCCGGCGCGGACCCGTACGCCGGCCGCCACACCGTCCGCGATCGCGCTGAGGTGCGAGCCGTAGTACCGCACCCCGTCGTCACCGAGCAGGGCGACCGAGAGCCCGCCGTTGTTCGGCCCGAGCGGGCCCCGCTTGTCGAACCGGTCCACCCGGCTCACCTCGAGGATCGTGCCGTCGGTGACCGCGACGACCGGCTCGCCGCAGTCGGCGAAGATGTCCGTCGCCGGGTAGCCGGAGTGCGTCTTGTGGTACGCGACCTTGCCGGACCGGACCGGAAAGACGTGCCGCAGGTCGCCACGGGGGGTGGCCGGCGTCGCGGGAGTGGTGCGCGGCGGGGCCGAGCCGGTCGGATCCGGCGCGGCCGGCTGGTCCGCGCTGGCCGGCGCGCCCGGTGGGCTCGGTGTCGTGCCGCCCGGCGGCACCCCCGGCCGGGTCGACGCGCAGCCCGCGGCGAGGGCCGCGGCGAGCAGTAGCAGGACCGGGTACGCGCGGCGTCTGATCGTCGGCGACGGCATCCGGTCATCCTGGCAGAGTCGGTACGGTGGAACGAGCGTTCCGGCTGAGGGGAGGCGAGGCGTGACGACCGGGCAGCAGCCCCTTCCGTACGACCCGGGTGCCGGTTACCGTCCGCCGACGCGTAACCCCTCGGGGCTCTTTCCGGCCGGGCCGCCGACCCGGCCCACCTACCGCGAGCCGCATCCGGTCACCGGGATCGGCGTGGCGGTGGGCGGCGGGGTGGCCGTCGTCTGGCTGCTCCTCTTCGGGCTGCTCGGCACCGACGTGTCGGGCTACGCCTGGTGGACGTTGCTGGCCGGGCTGCTGGCCTGGCTCGCGGCCCTGGTGCTGGTTCGCCACGGCGATCGTGGGGTCGCCGCCGGGATCGCGATCGTGACCGCCGGCGGCTGGAGCATCGCGGCCGCGGTGGTGGCCGTACGGTGGGCGACCAGCGGGAACTGGCCGCTCTGGTGACTGCGTCGCGTGGCCGGTCGGCTGCGCTCCGGAACCCGGCTTGACGTGCGCCGGTGGACTCGGCACGCTCGGCAGCATGGCCTGGACCACACCGCGGCTCGATCCCGAACGCAGCCGCCGCCGCCTGCAGCTCCTCGCCGATCTGGCCGGGGCCCGGGCGGTACGCCAGCGCGAGCGCCCGCAGCGGCTGCGTACCGCGCGGCTGCGGCAGCTCATCGCCACGAGGCGGCGGCTGGCCGGCTGAGACGGCCATGACTTTGGCAGGATTGACCTGCCCTTCGGGGCGTTGACCAACCGCCCGCCGACCCGACCGGCTAACGTGCACGCGTAACGAGGCGGCGTGCTGTGCCGAGGTTTTTGGGGGGAACGTGTCGTACTTCGCTGCTGCCGTGGTGCGCGATGCGGGCGACTGGACGGCCGCCGAGGTGAACCTGCGAGGGGCCACCGACATCGACGAGGTCGCGGACCGGCTGCGCGACGTCGATCAGGACGCCGACCTGTCGCTGCTCTTCGTCGAGGCCGACGACACCTACCTGGTGATCATGCGTCTCGACGAGGGCGAGGACCTGCGGATCTTCGGCTCCGACTCGGCATACGCGGAGGAGTCCCGGCTGGGCGCGCTGCTCGTCGGTGACCTGAAGACCTCCGTCACCGGGCTGGACGAGGTGGACGAGCCCCGCTCCGGCGACGGTGGCGGCGAGGAGAGCGAGCAGCCGGCCGTCGACCCCGAGGCCGATCCGGTCGGCGACGCGGACCTCCTGGCCGACCTCGGCATCTCCGCGCAGAAGCTGCTCTCGCTCTGTGCCGAGGAGGGGCTGCTGCCTGCCGACGTGACCGCCGAGGTCTGCCAGGTGCTGGGCTGCGCCGACGAGGTCGAGGAGCTGCGTGAGGTCTGACCCGGCTGGTGGCGCGCCGCTTCTCCCCTCGGGTGGGGAGCCGGCGGACGCCACCGATCCGGCGTTCGAGACCGTACGTCCCGGGCAGCCGACACCCGGCCGCCTCGGGCGGGTCGGGCCGGGTGCCGACGAGGGGCTGGCCGATCCGGGTGAGCCGGGTCGGCGGCAGCGGCACGAGCTGTGGATGCGCCGGGCGCTGGAGGTCGCGGTGACCGGCCCGGCGGCCGGCGGCCGGGAGGACGGGGAGAGCCCCGTCGAGGACGTGCCGGTCGGCGCGGTGGTCTACGGGCCGGACGGCACCGAGCTGGCCATCGGGCGTAACGAGCGTGAGCTGACCGGCGACCCGACCGCGCACGCCGAGGTGCTGGCGCTGCGCCGGGCGGCGCAGCGACTGCGGCGGTGGCGGTTGGAGGACTGCACGCTGGTGGTCACGCTGGAGCCCTGCACGATGTGCGCCGGCGCGTTGGCGTTGGCCCGGATCTCGACGGTGGTCTTCGGCGCCTGGGAGCCGAAGACCGGCGCGGTGGGGTCGCTCTGGGACGTGTTGCGTGATCGGCGGCTCAACCACCGCCCCGAGGTCTACGGCGGAGTGCTGGAGAAGGAGACCGCCGCCGTGCTCCGAGCCTTCTTCCGCTGACCCCGCCGCACCCTGCTCGCGCCCACCTGCGTCGATCATGAGGTTGGCGGTGCCCGGCACGGCGTGCCGCGCCGCTCACCTCATGATCGACAGGTTCCTGCGGGGTCATCCGGTACGCCGGGGACGGAGGGTTGGGGGGTCGGGGCCTCGGGCAGTCGTACCGTCACCACCAGGCCGCCGCCGTCGCGCGGATGGGCGGAGACCGTGCCACCGTGCGCCCGCGCCACGGCCCGGACAATGGAGAGCCCCAGTCCGAAACCGCGACCGCTGCCCACCCGCTCGCCGGAAAGGCGGCGGAACGGCTCGAAGATGGCCTCCACGTCGTAGCTCGGCACCGTCGGACCGGTGTTGCTCACGACCAGCGTCGCGCGGCCGTCCCGCACGCCGGTACGCACGTCGACGCGGCCGCCCTCGGGGACGTTGTGCCGCAGCGCGTTCTCCACCAGGTTGGTGGTGAGCCGCTCCAGCAACACCGGATCGCCGACCACCAGCGCCGGCTGCAACTGCCGGGTCACGGTCGGGCCGGCGCCCTCGCCGACGACCTGGTCCAGCACGTGGTCGGCCACGTCGGCCAGGTCCATCCGGGACCGGGCGGTCAGCTCCTTCTCCGAGTCGGCGAGGGTCAGCAGCCCGTCGATCAACCTCTCGTGCCGCTCGTTCACCGCCAGCAGCGACTCACCCAGCCGGCGTACGTCCTCCGACGCGTCGGGCCGGCTCACCGCCAGCTCGATCAGGGACCGGTTCAGGGCGAGCGGGGTCCGCAGCTCGTGCGAGGCGTTCGCGACGAACCGGCGCTGCCCGTCGAAGGAGCGGTCCAGCCGCTCCAGCATCTCGTCGAAGGTGTCGGCCAGCTCCCGTACCTCGTCCGCCGGCCCGGAGAGCGAGATGCGTTCGTGCAGTCCGCGGCCCGCCACGTCGGCACCGGCGATCCGCCGCGCCGTCCCCGTGATCTGGTGCAGCGGCTGCAGCGCCCGACCCGCGACCAGCCAGCCGAACGCGATCGCGACCACGGAGACCAGGCCCAGCGCGATCCCGCCCTGGGTGAGCAGCGAGTCGAGCGTCTGGTTCCGCGCGTCGCCCTGAACCTTCCGGACGATCAGCCGCAGCTGCTCGGCCTGGTCACCGGTGAGCTTCCCCTCCACCCCCTGCACGATCGGCTTCACGTCGCGCAGCGCCACCCCGAACGGCGCAGCGGTGCGCTGGTCGACCAGCACATAGGTGACCGCGAGCAGGACCAGCCCGGCGACCAGGAAGATTCCGCCGTAGATCAGGGTGAGCCGGGCCCGGAGGGAGAGTCGCTTCACGCTATCCGGTATCCCACGCCGGGGACCGTCTCGACCACCTGCGGCTCGCCCAACTTGCGGCGCAGCTTCATGACGGTGACGCGGACCACGTTGGTGAACGGGTCGATGTGCTCGTCCCAGACCCGTTCCAGCAGCTCCTCGGCCGAGACGACCGCGCCGTCGGCCCGCATCAACTCGACCAGCACGGCGAACTCCTTGCGGGACAGCGGCACGTACCGGCCCTGCCGGTGCACCTCGCGGCGGGCCGGATCGACCACGATGCCGGCCCGGGTCAGAGTGGGCGGAGCGGCCCGGCGAGCCCGCCGGCTCAGCGCGTGCACCCGGGCGGAGAGCTCGACGAGCGCGAACGGCTTCGTCAGGTAGTCGTCGGCGCCCAGCGCCAGGCCGGCGACCCGCTCCCGTACGGCTGCCGCCGCGGTGAGCATCAGCACCCGGGTCTCCCCGCCGCTGTCGACGATCGCCCGGCACACGTCGTCGCCGTGCACCACCGGCAGGTCACGGTCGAGGACGACCACGTCGTAGTCGTTCACACCGAGCCGTTCCAGCGCCGCGTCGCCGTCGTACGCGACGTCCACGGCAAACGCCTCCCGGCGCAGCCACTCGGCGATGCTCTCGGCGAGCACGCTCTCGTCCTCTACCACCAGCACTCTCACCCGCCCAATGGTGCCCGGTGCCGGCATAACGCCGGCGTAACCATCTGCGGTTACGCCCGGGATACGCCAGATGCCGTGCACTGGCGGCAGAGGCCGGGCGGAGTGCCGGGCCGAGGAGAGGAAGCGTGTGATGCGACGAGGACTGCTCGCGCTGCCGCTGCTGCTCGCCCTGGGCATCGCGGGCTGCGGCGGGTCGGGCCAGGAGCCGGCGGTGGCGACCGCCGGCGGCGGAACCGGGGCGGCCCAGCCGTCCGCCGCCCCGGTGGCCCAGCTCAGCGACGACGAGCGACGGTTGAAGTTCACCGAATGCATGCGGGAGAACGGGGTCGAGATGCCGGACCCGGAGGCCGGCAGCGGGCTGCGGCTCCGGTTCGGCAAGGGCACCGACCCGGCGAAGGTGCAGGCGGCCATGGAGAAGTGCCGCCAGTACCTGCCCAACGGCGGGGAGAAGCTCAAACTCGACCCGGCGCAGCTCGAACAGGCCCGCAAGCTCGCCGCCTGCATGCGGGCCAACGGCGTACCCGAGTTCCCCGACCCGCAGCCGGACGGCGGGCTCCGGCTGCGCCTCGACGAGCTGAACGTCAAGGGACCCGAGGTGAAGGCCGCGATGGAGAAGTGCCGGCAGCACGCGCCGAAGCGGCCCGGAGCCGCCAGGTGAGCACACGTCGCCTCCGGCTCCGTACCGTCGCGCTGACCGCCGCCGTCGCGGTCGCAGCCTCCGCCGGCGTCGTCGCCGCAGTGGGCTTCGCCGGCACCGACCGGGGTACGGCGGCCGCCGGAACCGTTCCGCCGGCCACCGCCACCGTCACCCGTCAGACCCTGACCGACGTGCAGACCGTGAACGGGGAGCTCGGCTACGGCACCGCGTACGTCGCCGACGCCCGGCTAAGCGGGACGATCACCGCCTTGCCGGAGACCGGCACCGTCGTCAAGCGGGGCGGCCGGCTGTACGCGGTGGACGACGAGCCGGTGGTGCTCCTCTACGGGGCGCTGCCCGCGTACCGGCTGCTCGAACCGGGGGTGCAGGGGGCGGACGTCGAGCAGTTCGAACGGAACCTGCGGGCGCTCGGGCAGACCGGATTCACCGTCGACGACGAGTACACCGGCAGCACCGCCGACGCCGTCCGCGAATGGCAGGAGAAGCTCGGGCTGCCCGAGACCGGCCGGGTGGAGCCGGGTCGCGTCCGCTACGCCGAGGGAGAGGTGCGGGTGGAGAGCCACCAGGCCGCGGTCGGCGCCGTGACGCAGCCCGGCCAGGGCGTGCTCACGTACACCGGCACCAGCCGGCTGGTCACCGTCGAGCTGGACATGGACGACCAGCGGCTGGCAAAGAAGGGGACCGCCGTCGGGGTCGCCCTGCCCGACGGCGGTCCGCTCAGCGGCCGGATCGAGTCCGCCCAGACGGTCGTCGACGCCGGCTCGGGCGGCGCCACCGGGCAGGCCGCCGAGGCCGAGACGAAGATCGAGGTCACCGTCTCGGTCGCCGAGCCGGCGAAGCTCGCCGGGTACGACCAGGCGAGCGTGGAGGTCACCTTCACCGCCGAGGAGCGTCCGGACGTGCTCACCGTGCCGGTGGCCGCGCTGCTCGCCCTGGCCGAGGGCGGGTACGGCGTGGAGGTGGTCGAGGGGGAGCGGAGCCGGATCGTCGCGGTCACCACCGGCCTCTTCGCGGCCGGTCGGGTCGAGGTGAACGGGCCCGACCTCGCCGAGGGCATGACCGTGGGAACGCCGGCATGACCGGTGACGCGGTGGTGCTGGAGCGGGTGAGCCGGACGTACCCGGGCGGGGTGACCGCGCTGCGCGACGTCTCGCTGCGCATCGGGTACGGCGAGCTGGTGGCGATCGTCGGCCCGTCCGGTTCGGGCAAGTCGACGATGCTGCACCTGATCGGCACCCTCGACCGGCCGTCCACCGGCCGGGTCCGGATCGACGGCCACGACGTGGCGGCCCTGCCGGATCGGCAGCTCTCCGCGCTGCGGGCCCGCCGAATCGGTTTCGTCTTCCAACAGTTCCACCTGGCCGCCGGTACGCCGGTGCTGGACAACGTGGCCGACGGGCTGCTCTACGCCGGGGTGCCGCGCCGGGAGCGGCGGCGGCGCGCGGCGGCCACGCTGGACCGGGTCGGGCTGGGCCACCGGCTGACCCACCACCCGCACGAGCTCTCCGGCGGTGAACGGCAGCGGGTGGCGGTGGCCCGGGCGGTGGTCGGGGAGCCTGCCGTGCTGCTCGCCGACGAGCCGACCGGCAACCTCGACTCGGTGGCCGGCGCCGGCGTGCTCGCGCTCCTGCGCGACCTGCACACGGCGGGCACCACGGTCGTGGTGATCACTCACGACCGGGAGATCGCCGCCGGGCTCCCCCGCGAGGTGGGAATGCGCGACGGCCGGGTGGTGGCCGACCCGGTGGCGCCGAACGGGGAGGGGGCGCGCTGATGGCGACGGACATCCGGCCCCGTCTCACCCCGGCCCGGCTCGGGCCGGGCGACGTGCTGCGGGCCGGCGGCGTGGGGCTGCGCACCCGCCCGCTGCGGGCGTTCCTCTCCGCGCTGGGCATCGCGATCGGTATCGCGGCGATGGTCGCCGTGGTCGGCATCTCGTCGTCGTCCCGCGCCGACCTGGACCGGACCCTCGACCGGCTCGGCACCAACCTGCTCACCGTCGCGCCCGGCAACACGATCTTCGGTGACCAGGCCGAGCTGCCGGTGGATTCGGTGGCGATGATCGGCCGGATCGGCCCGGTCACCGACGTCGCCGCGACCGCGCAGATGCCAGACGCCGCCGTCTACCGCAGCGACCGAATCCCGTCCGGCGAGACGGGTGGGATCGCCGTCCGGGCCGCCCAGCTCGGCCTGCCCGCCACGGTCGGTGCGACCGTACGCAGCGGCAGCTGGCTGAACGCGGCGACCGAGCGCTACCCGACGGTGGTGCTCGGCGACGCGGCGGCGCGGCGGCTCGGCTTCGGCGCGGCCGGACCGCAGGTGCAGGTGTACCTCGGCGGTCGCTGGTTCACCCTGGTGGGCATCCTCGCTCCCGCGCCGCTCGCGCCGGAGCTGGACAGCTCGGCGCTGGTCGGCTGGCCGGCGGCCGAGACGTACCTCGGCTTCGACGGGCACCCGACCACGGTCTACACCCGCTCCCGGGAGAGCTCGGTGGAGGCGGTGCGGGCGGTACTCGGCGCGACCGCGAACCCGGGGGCACCGGAGGAGGTGCAGGTGTCTCGTCCGTCCGATGCGCTCGCCGCCGCGGCGGCCACCGACGAGGCGTTCACCGGGCTGCTGCTCGGCCTCGGCGCGGTGGCGCTGCTGGTCGGCGGGGTCGGGGTGGCCAACACGATGGTCATCTCGGTGCTGGAACGGCGGGCCGAGATCGGGCTGCGACGGTCGCTGGGCGCCACCCGGGGGCAGGTCCGTGCCCAGTTCCTGGCCGAGTCGCTGCTGCTCTCCGCGCTTGGCGGTACGGGCGGCGTGCTGCTCGGCATCCTGGTCACCGCCGGGTACGCCCTCTGGCGGCAGTGGCCCACGGCGGTGCCGCTCTGGGCGATGGCCGGCGGGGTCGGCGCGACCCTGCTGATCGGCGGGTTCGCCGGTCTCTACCCGGCCGTCCGGGCCGCCCGGCTCGCCCCGACCGAGGCGCTCGCCTGACCGGCCACCCCGTTCCGCGCCGCGTCTCAGACGAACCGCCCCGCCGATCCGTTCAGATCGGCGGGGCGGCGACGTACGACGGGACTCAGCTGATGATCGTGTCCAGCGCGATCTCGACCATCTGGCTGAAGGTCTGCTCACGCTCGGCGGAGGTGGTCTTCTCGCCGGTCTTGATGTGGTCGCTGACCGTCAGCACCGTCAACGCCCGCGCCTTGAACCGGGCCGCGATCGTGTAGAGCGCCGCCGACTCCATCTCCACGGCCAGCACGCCGTAGTCGGCGAGCGTGTCGTAGAGGTCAGGCCGGTCGGTGTAGAACGCGTCGGCGGCCAGGATCGGCCCGACGTGCATGGTGATGCCCTGCCGCTCGGCCACCTCGACGGCCGTACGCAGCAGCCCGAAGTCCGCCACCGGCGCGTAGTCGATCAACCCGTCGAAGCGCATCCGGTTCATGTTCGAGTCGGTGGACGAGCCGATCGCCGCGATCACGTCCCGCAGCTTCAGGTCCTCCCGCAGCGCCCCGCACGAGCCGACCCGGATCAGCGACTTCACGCCGTACTCGTTGATCAGTTCGTGGGCGTAGATCGAGGCGGAGGGCATACCCATGCCGGAGCCCTGGATCGAGACGTCCACGCCCTTCCAGCGGCCGGTGAAGCCCAGCATCCCCCGGACGGTCGAGTAGCACTGGGCGTCCTCGAGGTAGGTCTCCGCGATCCACTTGGCCCGCAGCGGGTCACCCGGCATCAGGACCCGCTCGGCGATCTCTCCCGGCTTCGCGCCGATGTGCGTACTCATGGCAAGGATCCTGCCAGGCTGCGCGGAGCCATACCGGTTCGGCACCGGAAGCCGCGGTCCTGTAGCCTACTCGGCGGTGGCGTGTCCGAGTGGCCTAAGGAGCACGCCTCGAAAGCGTGTGAGGGTTTACGCCCTCCGCGGGTTCAAATCCCGCCGCCACCGCTCGTGAAATGCGAGAACGCCCGGTCGGTCCGTGAGGATCGGCCGGGCGTTCCGCCTTGTGGTCTCAGTGCGGTCTCAGTTGCCCCTGCGGGGGCCGTGTAACACAAGATCACGACAAGCCGGGCTCACTCCTCGCGTGTCACCTCGACCGGCTGGTCGAGCTGCTGTTGCCGCTTGTTCTGTTCGTCGCGTAGGCGCTCGACTGTGTCGGCGAAGAGTGCGTATGCGTCAGGCTCCTTCAGGTTGGCATACTTTCCCACCCGAAGTTCAACCGCTTCGTACTCCCGCTCAATGGCGTCAGCCGTCTGCTGCGAATTGAAGCTGCGCTCGTGGTATTTGAAGTAGCCAGTAAAGCCGGCGGCGAGACCGACTGCCGCGCTAGCCCCAACGGTAAGCCACCTTGCCTGGACGAAGGAGACGGATGCCGTAGCAATGGCCGAGGTGATCACCGACCCGACGATGATGATGCTTTGGAAGCGATTGTGCACTCTGCGGGTTCGGCCTGCATCCTCCCTGAACTGAGAGATCAGGTCGGGGACGTCATCTCTATACCGCTTCTGTGCAGGCAGGGCGGAATCCTGGTCGCCACTGCTTTCAGTGTCTGACTCTGCCTGAGTCCTCCGGCGAACCACGTGCAGTTTCTTGATGGTGATGCGGGTGGAGCGTGCGCGCTTGTACTGCCAGTAGGCAAGCGCGGGCGAACCCAGGAGGGATACGCCTGCTACAACGTAGAGAGGAATGGTGAATCGGGAAATATGCTCGGATAGCTTCAGGGTTGCGATTGCGGCGAGAGAGATAAGCGTGAGGTTGCCGAGGAATATCCAGGTCAGTCCGACCTTGCGCCAAATTTCTTGAAGATGGAGCTTTTCCTCTGCGTCGATAATCAAGCTGCGAACGTGGTCGGGCTGCCAGGCCGTAGATTCGTCGTTGACTACATCGGCCCATTCTTGCTCATTCGATACCCCCGCCTGCATGGCCGCCACGTTATGGCGAGTGTGGTGGGTTGGGAAGGTAAACGATTGTCGTTATATCGACACTTGCCTTCGAGGGGTAAATGTGGTTCGTGACGTAGGCGCACCCGACGCGAGCTGCATCGGGTGCGCCGTACCGACAGGCCACCAGCCGCTTGACCCTGAGTCTCGTCCAACCCTCTCGGCGTCTGTGGTGCCGCTCCAGAGCAGGCCGCCGACGCGGCGGGCAATGTCGCGCCGTACTTGTGTGGTCAGGTGCTGATAGCGAGTCGCCATCGCCAAGTTCGACCAGCCCATGATGCCCATCACCGCACGTTCGGCCACGCCGAGAATCAGCAGCACCGTCGCCGCGGTGTGCCGGGCATCATGCAACCGGCCGTCGCGAAGTCCGGCAAGCCGAAGCAGCCGCTTCCACTCGTCGTAGTCGGTGCGAGCGTTGACCGGGCCGCCGGTCGGCGTGGCGAACAGCCAGTCACCTCCCTGCCAGAGTTGGGCGGCGGTAACGCGCTCCTGGTCCTGCTCGTCGCGGTGCTTGCGGAGCAGCGCCACCAGCTCGTCAGGGAGGCCGATGCTGCGCCGACCGGCCCGAGACTTGGTATCGGCGGTATCGGCCCGTATCTGGCGGCGGTCGGGACAGTGGCCGCCGTGCTTTCGGCCGCAAGGTGAGCGGCACCCGTGCTCCCACCTCGGCCTTTGGCGGCCGCGCCGGACGGTCAGGGTCCCGGCGTCCAGGTCAACATCTGACCAGCGCAGGCCGAGCGCTTCCCCCTGGCGCAGGCCGAGGGCCAGCGCGACCGCCCACCGTGCGCTGTTGCGCCCGGCCATGGGTGGCAGCCATGAACCGCTGTACCTCAGCGACCGTGTACGGCTCGATCTCACTCTCCGGCAGGCGCGGTGCCTTGGCGCGGGTGGCCGGGTTCTTGGCGAGGTGCCCTCGGCGCACGGCCTCGTTGAGTGCGGTTCGGATGGTGCGGTGCGCTTGGTGGGCGGTCGCCGGGGCGCTCTTTCTTGGTCGGATCACAGGGAATCGTCCACAGGGGTTTAAGCGATAGACTGCTCGGCGGCTCTCTCCCACCGACGTCCGACTTCCCCTGCGCCGATGGCAGTCATAAACGCGCCGATAGCCGCAATTTTTTCGGGATCAACGGAAGCTATAGCCTTGAATATGGGTGCGTCGCTGTCATTGAAGTGTTCATCTTCAGCGAAGCTGTGAAGGACCTGCATCGCGTCACGCCGCCGCGCGGTCGGCTCCACATCCGTTCCGTCGAGGACTGGCTCAACAATCTCGATTAGCATCTTCACGAGAAGCGTAAGATCGAGGCCAAGAGTCAACATCTGACACACGACGCAGATCCCCGCTCGCAGGCACACCTGCGCGAGCCCAAACAGCTGCCCTTCGCTATTGAACTCGGAGATATCGAGAACGCCACTTTTCACGCCGTTCTTGAACATCAAGGCCAAACCCGGATGAGGTGACATTGCTGAGGCCGACACACAGTTCAAGAACTGTGGGTCGTTGGGGCGAATGTTATGCAGGATTGTGTGCCAAACGTCATCAGGTACCGATGTCAGCACCAGGCCGCCCTTGCCGCCTTCGCGTTGCTCATCTTCTTCGCTACGGGCTTGGGCCTGCACGAAGTCCACAAGATAGTCGAAGGCGCGAAACTTCCCGTTCTCAACTTCTTCCAAGCAAGCACTAGCCCCATGCACAGGTTCGGTCGCCCAACTGAATCCCTCCGATATTTTGAAGTGATTCACGCGCCGAGCCTCGCGTCTGTCGATGTATGCGGCAGATGCTTTCTTGAGCCAAGATCGAGGCACTGGGGCAAGGTAGCCTGCGCGGCGGAAGTCAATAGCCGCAGAAACGAGGGCTGCGCCCCAAGGCTTCACTCCGTCTCTGCCGCCGTTCCATCTTTCGACAACAGCCGGCCCCGCAGAGAGAAATTCTGCTAGCCCGACTCCGTCGACAGTGTCGAGGGCCGCTGCCATGCGGCTGTCATGACGGAGAGATGCTGCTCTTGTCCGCTCGCGAGCATTCAACTCACGTGGAAGCCTTACAATGCGAGCAAGCGAGAATACACGGCGAGTGTCGGGGGCGAATGTTGGAATATTGGGATAGTTCGCAGCGTCGCCGAACGCACTTCTCGCCAACGAGCGAATGGTGGCTAAGAGAATGACATCAACCCGTCCCGGAGGAGAAACCACTCGCAGGAGAGACGCATCAAGACCCTCCCTTGACAGGTAATTTTCCAAATCGTCGAGCCAAATCACAACGTTCTCGAAGGCGTAGCGCGCTTCAACCGCTCGCCGGAGCGACAGTCCATCTCGTGGCCGTAAGAATTTCCAGCTTGGGTGATCGCGGAACCATCTGGCGGCTGCCTCGTACGCTGAGCGGGTCTTGCCGGCTGCCGAGGCGCCCTCCAAAATGACAAGCCCACCCGTACGCATATGTGCGTCGATCTCTGCATCTACTGCTCTCTGCACATAGGGTGGCAGACGCGGAAGCCCTTCTCCTTGAATCGAGGGATGGACACCCAAGTCGCCTACTGGGTCGTAGTCACCGAAGGCATGGGTCAGGACGGAGCCGTCCCTAACCATCTGCTCAAGCGAGCGAGTATTAGCCACGTCGATATGCTCATGGTGAACCTCAATGGTGCCAATCTCGTTTGCCGCGATTCCACCAAAGGCAGCGAGAGCGGCTGAGTGTGCGGATGCACTCAGGGCCGTAGTTCCGCCGGGCGCGGCTAGGCCTGTCGCCGCCCCGGCAGTGGAGGGTTTGCGGAATGGACTGGCCCATTGATAACCCCCGCAGCCACGCCGCTTGTCGAAGCTTGGTTGGATAGGCTTCCACCCACGGCGAGCGAACCCACGCCCGTAGCAGCCGCACGGGGGCCACTGTCGTTAGCCAGCATGTCGATTAATGAGCGAAGAGCGGGAACGGAGTCCGGGTTCTCCTCGATCAAGTCAGATATGCGTACCCGCCACCGGTATGCTTCTTGTTTGCGAACGTCGTCGATTTGCTCTGGCGGTGCTGCCTCGAGTGTGGCGCGAGTCGATTCCAGTCGGCCTTCGATAACAGCTCTTCGCGGGGCACTCTCTCCGGCGAACACACGGACGCAAGCCTCCTTGATCGAGCTCCAAGCATCTGTAGTCGCGGCGCTAACCAATCCGGTCCCCGCGGTTGCGGCGAGAGTCAGCAGCGCTTCCGGAAGTGCCATAATTCTCCCCCTACGGATGGAGGTTGGTGCGCTAGTCAGAGTCAACTAGCGCATTGCGAAACTAGCCTGTGCGCTGCCTTGCAGGAGACCCTCCGCGGCGGGTGGTCGGTAATGCGACAGATGTCTTGACGTTTCCTGCAGCCCGCTCACTCGGGATGCGACCATGTCATTATCCGGTGCCAGCATTGAACCCCCCCAATTAGTCGTGACCAACTCTTGTGATGGCCCGCGGCCGGGTGTGGGTCATAGTTGCCCAGTGCCCTGCGACGGTGGCGGGCTTAGCTCCGTCCAGCCTGTCACGGCTGCTGCTGCATCATTGCGAACACGTGATCGCAGACCTCGAAAGCGTGTGAGGGTTTACGCCCTCCGCGGGTTCAAATCCCGCCGCCACCGCTCGTGAGATGCGAGAACGCCCGGTCGGTCCGTGAGGACCGGCCGGGCGTTCCGTCGTTCCGGGATGCGTGCTGGGAGGACTCGGGCCCCGAAACGGACCCGGGCCCTCCCAGCACGGCGTCAGGACTGCGGCAGGATGCCGACGTCCACCGCGGTCTCGGCGCCGTCACGCACCTCGACCAGGGCGCTGAGCCCGTACGAGTAGTAGTCGCCGACGCGGGTGACGATGTCCGAGTCGGTGGCGTCGTCGCCCACGTCGGGCGTGGTGAACTGGGTGCCGCTGCCGTCCGGAAGGAAGACCTTTACGGCGTAGCGGCCCGGCTGCAGCCGGCCACCCCAGTACGTGCCGCTGACCGTGTTGGTGTAGATGCCCGGCCAGTCCCACGGCAGCGAGCCGGTCTCGGGTACGACGGTCAGCCCCGAGATCTTGTTGAAGGCCAGCGGCTCGTCGGCGTCGCGCTGGCCGTCCCGGTCGAGGTCGAGCCAGACGCGGCCGGTGACGGCGCCCTCGGCGATGTAGGTGGCGGTGTCCGAGGCGGTGTTGTTCTCCGCCGAGGACTCCGGCGTGCCGGCGGACGCGGTGGCGGTGAAGGTCAGCGGGCCGGCCGGCGTGCCGGGCAGCGCCCGTAGCTTCACCTCCATGTGGAGCCCGTCGGTGGCGATGTCCCAGTGGTCACGGGTGCACTCGGCGAACCGGTCGGTCGTCTCCTCCAGCCGGCAGGCCCAGGCGGGGTCGCCGGCGTCGGCGGAGAGGAATTCGACGGTCGGCGGGAGCGAGATCCGGACCGCGACGTCCTCCACCGGGCTGCCGCCCTCGGTGAACACGGCCGCCGACACCTCGAACTCCTGGTTCGCCCGCAGTTCGTCCGTGCCGACCACGTTGAGCCCGTAGACGTTCAGGTCACCCGGTGGCGGCACCGCGTAGGTGAAGGTGGTGGTGTCGCTGTTGTTGGCCAGCGTTTTCTCCGGCGCCGGGGTCGACACCGAGCCGGTCACCGTCCGGGTGTCGCCGGCCGTGCCGGCCGGGAAGTACGGGTAGAGGTTGAACTGCGCCGCCTCGCCCGGTGGGATCTCCTGGTCGTTCTCGCAGACCCAGGTGGAGGTGGAGAAGTCGCACTGCCACGACGGGTCGCTCGGGGTCGAGGCGCCGGCGAAGGCGTCCGCCGGCATGTGGAAGGTGAAGCGGGCGCCGGGGGCGGGAACGGTGCCCTCGTTGACCGCCCGGGCGCTCACGGAGCCGCGCGCGCCGTTGCCGCCGTAGGTGGAGATCTTCCCGCCGTCCGACTCGAGGAAGGTGAAGGCGAGGTCGGGCTTCACCACGTACGCGATCGTGGCGGTGCCGGTGTTGTTGGTGCTGGACGACTCACGGCTGTCGGTGGCGGCGGTGGCGGAGATGTCCGCCTTCTGGCCGTCCGTGCCGGGGGGCAGGGTCGCCCAGACGTCGAACGCGGCGGTGGCGCCCGCGGCGAGGTCGCCCCACTTGCACTTCGCGGCGCCGGCTTCACAGGTCCAGTCGGCGGGTCCTTCGCCGCCCCAGCCGAGGGTGACGCCGGTCGGCGGCTGCAGCTTGACGGTGACGCCGGCGGCCTCGGCGCCCCCCGCGTTGCGGACCGAGACGTGGAGGCGGACGCGACCGCCGTCCGCACCGACCTGGCCGGGGTCGGTCTGCAGACCGAGGACGACATCGGCGGGGTTGGGCGCGGCCACCGCCGCGCCCGGGAGAGCGGTGAGCATCGACGCGACGACGGCGGTCGCGAGGGACCCGGCGTGCAGCGCGCGGCGCACGGTCGGGCGGAACACGTGGTTGACCATGGGTTCCTTGTCTGGTCGGGGAACAGGACGAGGGCCGGGACACGCGCTTGCTGAAGGCGGTCACCGGACCCGGCCGGGATCTTGACCCGGTCTATCTGTCAGGCGTCCCTCCGGCCGGAAGGGTTACATCCGCCGCGCACTGGGCGGCTGAACGCGAGCCGCCCCGAGGACCGACCGTGCGCGCGCCGCCGCGCTGCGACCGGTGTGAAGACCTCGACGTCTCAGCAGGGGCCGTGACCCTCGGAGAAGAGGCGTTCGGCCCAGTCCGCGTACCCCGCGATGACCTTCCGCACGGTCCGGCCGTCGTGCAGGAAGAGGTAGGCGCGGTCGCCGTCGCGGGCGAGCAGCCCATCGAGCCGGTACGTCCCCTGTGGAGGGTGCAGTGGTGTCAGTTCGGGGTAGCGGACCCGGACCTGCCGAAGTGGGCTGCCGACGCCGACGCCCTCCGTGGTCCGCGTCGAATCGGCGAGCCAGAGCAGCACCAGCCGGTCGTCGACGAAGACGGGGCTGATCGCGGCGTGTCCGGCCAGCGTCTGCCCGCAACCTTGCACATCCGTACGCAGGATGCCGCGTCGGGTCAGCTCGTCCTCGCTGTCGCCGAACTCGATGTCGCGCAGGCCGTTGAGGTCGAGGACCTCGCCGGCCGGAATGATCCGTTGTGGACTCACGGGTGACGTGTTCGGCGGACTTCCCGAGATGACGGCAGCCGTCAGCAGCCCAGCAATAAGGGCAAATTGGCGCAATCTCATAGTTTTCCCCCGGGGTCCCTAACGCCCGGGACGCGGCTAGGTTGCTCTCAACGCCCGGATTGCTCCTCTTCCCACTGCTCGGCGAGCTCGTCCCAGTAGTCCGCGCTCAACCGCCGCCGGCCATGGGCCAACCAGCCGGCGGTGTTCCGCTCCAGGTGCAGCCCCAGCTCCGCGAACGCGTCGATCCAGGATCCCGGCTCGACGCCCAGCTCGACGAGGGCGCTGTTGATCGGCCAGCCCTCGCGCGGGCCGTCGAGGGTGGTGTCGACGCGCGGCCCCCAGTGCAGCGTCCCGCCGAGCCAGACCGCCGCCGACTGGTATCCGAGCCCGCCGAAGAACTCCGCCTCGACGTACGCCACCGGGCCCCGCCTCGACCAGCCGGCCAGCGTCGCGGTCAGGGCCGGGCCGAGGACCAGGTCGAACGGGTGCTCGTCGGCACGTTCCTCGAGCGAGTAGTTCGGTAGCGCGCCGGTCAGCTCCTCGACCAGCTGCGGCGTGACCGGGAGCAGTGCGAAGTCCTGCCGCAGCTCGCCGAGGACCGCGTGATCCAGCTCGGCGGTCTGCTCGCGCAGCAGCTCGACGTCCGCGATCACCGCACTGAGCTGGTAACTCACCTCTCCACTCCGCGATCCACAGCCTGTGGATAGAACATGTGTACGACGGTTCTCCGCGCCGGTTCCCCCACGCCGCCAGTATCGCCGGGTGGCCGTGCGGGGCGCCATTCCACCGGCCCCTGATCCCGGTCGGGGCGGGAGTGACCCCGGGTACGACGAAGGGCCGGTCCCCGTGGGGCCGACCCTGTCGTTCTTGCTGCTCAGGAGAGCGGAGGATACGAGATTCGAACTCGTGAGGGTGTAAACCCAACACGCTTTCCAAGCGTGCGCCCTAGGCCTCTAGGCGAATCCTCCGCGGATCAGGATACAGGTCTCCGTCGGATCGCCCACCCCACCACCCCCTGAAGATCGACGCCGGGTCGGGTAGGCTTGGGCCACCTCCCGTGCGGCGGTATCTCGTGAACCTCCCCAGGGCCGGAAGGCAGCAAGGATAAGCGAGCTCTGCCGGGTGCACGGGAGGCCTTTCTGTCTCGGGCCCCCTGATCGACTCGGCTTCAGTGAAGTCGGGGTGTCCCCGGCGCGCTGATGGCCCGACATCCGTGAAGTCGAGTCGATCAAGCAGTTGATCGAGTGCTTGGGCGTACGTCAGCGGCGGGGTGGGTGGTCACCCGGCGCGTACCGGCGCAGAATGGCTCGGTCGAGAGGAGGCGGGACGGGTGGCACTGGCGCTCTACCGCAAGTACCGGCCGCGTACGTTCGCCGAGGTCATCGGCCAGGAGCACGTCACCGAGCCGTTGTCGCAGGCGCTGCGGAGCGGGCGGCTCAACCACGCCTACCTCTTCTCCGGCCCCCGCGGCTGCGGCAAGACCTCCAGCGCCCGGATCCTCGCCCGCTCGCTCAACTGCGAGCAGGGCCCCACCCCGGAGCCGTGCGGGCAGTGTGAGTCCTGCCGCTCGCTGGCGAACGACGGCGCCGGCTCGATCGACGTCATCGAGATCGACGCGGCCAGCCACGGTGGCGTCGACGACGCCCGCGAACTGCGGGAGAAGGCGGTCTTCGCGCCGGCCCGCAGCCGCTTCAAGATCTACGTCATCGACGAGGCGCACATGGTCTCGTCGGCCGGCTTCAACGCCCTGCTCAAGCTGGTCGAGGAGCCGCCGGAGTACGTCAAGTTCATCTTCGCCACCACCGAGCCGGAGAAGGTCCTCGGCACGATCAAGTCGCGGACCCACCACTATCCGTTCCGACTCATGCCACCGAAGGTGCTCCGGCCGTACCTCGAGCAGCTCACCGAGGCCGAGGGCATCTCCGTCGAGCCGGCGGTCTTTCCGCTGGTGGTGCGAGCCGGCGGCGGCAGCGCCCGGGACAGTCTCTCGGTGCTCGACCAGCTCATCGCGGGCGCCGGCGCGGAGGGGGTCACCTACGCCCAGGCCGCCGCGCTGCTCGGTGTCACCGACTCGGCGCTGATCGACGAGATGTGTGACGCCCTCGCCGCCGGGGACGGCGCGGCCGCGTACGCCACCGTCGACCAGGTGGCCGAGGCCGGGCACGATCCCCGCCGGTTCGCCTCCGACCTGTTGGAACGGCTGCGCGACCTGATCGTGCTCCAGCAGGTGCCCGACGCCGTCGCGAAGGGCCTCATCGACGGCCCGGCCGACCAGATCGAGCGGATGACCGCGCAGGCCCAGCAGCTCGGGCCGGGCACCCTGTCCCGCTGCGCCGACATCGTGCACAACGGCCTGGTGGAGATGCGCGGCGCCACCGCGCCCCGGCTGCTGCTGGAGCTGATCTGCGCCCGGATGCTGCTTCCCGGCGCCGACGACTCGACCGCCGGCCTGCTCCAACGCCTCGAACGCATGGAGCGCCGGCTCACCCTGGGCGGTGCCGACGCCGCCGGCTCCGCGCCGGTCGCCCCGGCCCCGGCCCCGGCCGTACGCCCGACGCCTTCCGCCCCGCCCGCGGCTGCCGCCGCGGCACCGGCCGACCCCGCCACGGCGGCTGCCGCCACCCCCGCACCGGCCCCCGCCGCGGAGCACGTCCCGGCTGCCGGCGCGCCCCGCCCGCACTCTCCCGCCGAGGCCGGCCCGACCGCTCAGCCCGCGGCGACCGCCCGCGCGGACGACGCGCCCCGGCGGGTCGT
Organism: Micromonospora musae; assembly: GCF_003626635.1. Classification (GTDB taxonomy): domain Bacteria; phylum Actinomycetota; class Actinomycetes; order Mycobacteriales; family Micromonosporaceae; genus Micromonospora; species Micromonospora musae. The sequence continues at coordinate 30,448 of NZ_RAZT01000008.1, forward strand.
GTCGCCTTCGGCGGTGCTGCCCGACCCGGTCACCCCGGAGCCGCCCCGACCCGGGGCGGAGACGCCCGGCGCCCTCGACGCGGTCGCCGTGCGGCGGGTCTGGCCGGACGTGGTAGGCAAGGTCAACCGGACGAACAAGCGGATCGCCGCGCTGATGCGGGACGCCGTGGTGCGGGAGCTTGACGGCGACACGCTGGTGCTCACGGTGAAGTCCGGTGTGCTGGCCCGGATGATGTCCGACCACGCCGCGGTGCTCACCGACGCCCTCTACGAGGAGCTGGGTGGGCGCTGGCAGATCCGCTGCGAGGTGGCCGGCGAGCGGGGTGGGGTCACGCTCTCCGGCCCGCCGCGTTCGGCCGCCCCCGCCCCCGCCCCCGCCCCGGCTCCCGCTCCCGGCCCGGTGCCCGCCGCCCATGGCGTGACCGGCTCGGCTGCCGGCCGGGCCGGCGGCGGTGCGCCCGGTCCGGCCGTGGACGGCGCGGCCGGGGGCGACGACGAGGAGGACTGGCCGGAGCCGGCTCGCCCCGGCGGGGCTGCCCCCGTCGCGGCCGGCGGCTCCGCTCCGGCCGGGGACGCGGGGGACGACTGGCCCGAGCCGGCCCGCCCGGGTGGCGCCCTCGCGGCTGATCAGACGGGCCCCGTCGACGGCGGCCGGCCCGGACAGCGCGCGGCCGCGCCCGGCTCGGCGGAGGTCTCCGGCTCGGCGACCTCCCCGGGCGGTGCCACCGCGAGCGCCCCGGCCACCCGCAGCGCCGCCCCGGCGAACACCGGCGGTTCGGCCGCACCACGGCAGCCGGTCGCGCAGAACGGCAACGGCGCGCCGGTGAGCAGCGCCATCGCCGCGGCGCGAGCGGCCGCCGCGGGCCGTGGTCCGCGTACCGCCCAGCCGGCCCGGCCCACCGCGGACAACGACTGGGCGGGCGAACCGCCGTACGACCCGGAGTACGACGGGCCGGTCCGACCCGGCGACGGGCGACCGCAGGCGGCCCCGGCGACTCCGGTCTACGACGGGTTCGACCCCGGCGACGAGCCGTTGGACGACGTGATGGACGAGAAGACGGCCCGGGAGTCGAGCGAGGAGCAGGCGGTACGGCTGCTCCGCGAGGCCTTCGGCGCCGAAAAGATCAACGAGGTGGACGCCCGCTGAGCGACGCGGGTGGACGTACCGGAGAGCGGATCGGTCGGACCCAGCGGATAGGCTGAGCGACGGCCCAGCAGACGAGTGCGAGAAGGAGCCATCGTGCGCCCAGGTGGACAGCCGAACATGCAGCAGATGCTGAAGCAGGCGCAGAAGATGCAGCAGCAGATCGCCCAGGCGCAGGCCGAACTCGCCGAGGCCGAGCTGACCGGCACCGCCGGCGGTGGGCTGGTCACCGCGACCGTCGCCGGCACCGGCGAGGTCAAGAGCATCAAGATCGACCCGAAGGCGGTCGACCCGGAGGACGTGGAGACCCTGGAGGATCTGGTCGTCGCGGCCCTGCACAACGCCGCCGAGGCGGCCCGGGAGCTGACCGAGCGGAAGATGGGCCCGGTCGCCGGCGGCATGGGCGGCCTCGGCCTGCCGGGTTTCTGAGCCGCAGATGTATGAAGGCGCCATCCAGGACCTGATCGACGAGCTGGGCCGGCTGCCGGGCGTGGGCCCGAAGAGCGCCCAGCGGATCGCCTTCCACGTCCTCTCCGCCGACCCGGCCGACGTCAACCGGCTGGCCGGCGCCCTGCGCAAGGTCAAGGAGCTGGTGCGCTTCTGCACCAGCTGCTACAACGTCGCCGAGTCCGAGCAGTGCCGGATCTGCCGCGACCCGCGCCGCGCCGACGAGGTGATCTGCGTGGTCGAGGAGCCGAAGGACGTGGTGGCGATCGAGCGGACCGGTGAGTTCCGCGGTCGCTACCACGTGCTCGGCGGGGCCATCAATCCGCTGGAGGGGGTCGGGCCGGACAATCTGCGCATCCGCGAGCTGATGACCCGGCTCGGCACCGGTGCGGTCCGCGAGCTGATCCTCGCCACCGACCCGAACACGGAGGGTGAGGCGACCGCCACCTATCTGGCGCTGATGGTGAAGCCGATGGGGATCGCCGTCACCCGGCTCGCGAGCGGTCTGCCGGTCGGTGGCGACCTGGAGTACGCCGACGAGATCACGCTCGGTCGTGCCTTCGAGGGTCGCCGCGCCGTCTGAGCCGCAACTCAGGCACTGCCGCCGTACGCCCCGGCGGGCGTACGTCTCGATGCCTTGCACAGTCGACAAATCGCTTATCTCCGTAGTCAGGCATGTGTCGCCCTCAACCTCTGGCGGGCCTTCGGGTGTCAGAAGGTGTCGGCTTGATAGCGATTACCTCACGGGCGTTCCACTTCCTGGTTGACCTGTCATAGCCTCCCGCACACGGACCGAGCCACGACTTCGTGTGGTCAGGCGCATGACAGAGGTGAGAGATGCAGGCGAGAAGGCTTAGAACGGCCGTCGCGATCGCGGCCGTCACCGCCCTGGCGGTAGGGGCCGCCGGGTGCGCGGAGAGTGAGCGTGACGGCGACAGCGGAGAGGCCAAGACCGGCGGCACCTTCATCTTCGCGGGTGCCGGTGACCCGAAGAACTTCGATCCGAGCTTCAACGACGACGGGGAGTCGTTCCGGGTAATCCGGCAGATGTTCGACACCCTGGTCACCCACAAGCCGGGCACCGCGGAGCTGACGGGCGGCCTGGCCGAGAGCTGGGAGCACGACGCGTCCGGCAAGGTCTGGACCTTCAAGCTGCGCCAGGGCGTGAAGTTCCACGACGGTACGCCGCTCAACGCGGCAGCGGTCTGCTACAACTTCGACCGCTGGTACAACATGAAGGGCGCCGCGGCCCAGGCGAACATGATCTACTACATGGACACCTTCGGCGGGTTCGCCAAGAACGAGGCCGAGGGTGCCGGCGAGTCGATCTACAACAAGTGCGAGGCCAAGGACGACGGCACCGCCGTCCTGACCTTGAACCGGTACAAGGGTGCCTTCCCCGGCGCCTTCGCGCTGACCTCGCTCTCGATCGCGAGCCCCGAGGCGCTGAAGAAGTACGACGCCGACACGGTCACGCAGAACGGTGACTCGTTCGCGTACAGCGCGTTCGCCAACGAGCACCCGGTGGGCACCGGTCCGTTCACCTTCGGCGGCTGGGACAAGGCCAAGGGTGAGATCACCCTGAACAAGAACCCGGACTACTGGGGTGACAAGGCCAAGGTCGACAAGCTGATCATCAAGATCATCAAGGACGAGAACACCCGCAAGCAGGAGCTGCGGGCCGGTACCGTCCACGGCATCGACTTCCCGGCCCCCGCCGACCGCAAGGCGCTCGCCGACGAGGGCTTCCAGGTCATCGACCGCCCGGCCTTCAACATCCTCTACCTGGGCATCAACCAGAAGAACCCGAAGCTGAAGGACCTGCGGGTGCGCCAGGCGATCGCCTACGCGCTCAACCGTCAGCAGCTGGTGCAGACCAAGGGCCCGGGTGGCTCGAAGGTCGCCGACGAGTTCCTGCCGGACACCGTGCTCGGCTACGCCCCGGACGTGCAGAAGTACGCGTACGACCCGGAGAAGGCCAAGCAGCTGCTCAAGGAGGCCGGCGCCGAGAACCTGACGCTGAACTTCTACTACCCGCCGGACGTCACCCGGCCGTACATGCCGAACCCGCAGGAGATCTTCACCATCCTCGCCAACGACCTGCAGGCCGTCGGCATCAAGGTGAACGGTGTGCCGCGTCCGTGGAACGGTGGCTTCAAGGACGACGTGCAGACGTTCGGCAAGCACGACCTGCACATCCTCGGCTGGACCGGTGACTACAACGACCCGGGCAACTTCGTCGGGACGTTCTTCGGCCGGGCCAAGGCGGAGTTCGGCGACCAGGCGATGACCGAGATGTTCGAGGCCATCACCAAGGCCGACGGCACCGTCGACGAGGCGGCCAAGAAGGCCGCCTGGGAGCAGGTCAACCGGGACATCGCCAGCAAGTGGCTGCCGGCCGTTCCGGTCTGGCACGCCCCGCCGGCCATCGTCGTCACCAAGGACGTCGAGGGCATGGTGGCGAGCCCGCTGACCGACGAGCGGTTCAACACCGTCAGCGTCAAGCAGTGACGCCGATCGGCTGACGCCGTAGGCGGAATCGGCCCGGGTTGGGGGTTTCCCCCGCCCGGGCCGATTCCGCGACCATCGAGAGTCTGGTGTGTGAGAGATGTTGCGAGTCATAGTCCGCCGCCTGCTACAGCTGGTGGTGACGCTGATAGCGCTGTCGGCGCTGATCTTCATCTGGCTGCGGAACCTGCCCGGCGGCCCGGTCGACGCGCTGCTCGGTGAGCGGGCCACCCCTGAGACCCGCGCCCTGCTGACGAAGGCGCTCGGCTACGACCAGCCGATCCACGTGCAGTACGGCAAGTTCATGCAGCGGATCCTGACCGGGGACTTCGGCAACTCGATCCGCACCGGCGATCCCGTCATCGAGGTGATCGGCCGGGCCTTCCCCGCCACCTTCGAGCTGGCCCTTGCCGCGATGGTCATCGCGGTCGGCCTCGGCATCCCGCTCGGCTACCTCGCGGCCCGCTGGCGCGGCCGGTCGCTCGACCACCTGACCGTGGTGGGCACGCTGCTCGGCATCTCGATCCCGATCTTCTTCCTGGGCTACCTGCTCAAGGACGTCTTCACCCAGAACATCCACTGGTTCCCCCCGTCCGGTCGGGTCGGCATCGGGCTGGACAACACCAACATCACCGGCTTCTTCGTCCTCGACGGACTGCTCACCCGGGAGTTCGACGCGGCGGCGGACGCGCTCTGGCATCTGATCCTGCCGGCACTCACCCTCGCCACCATCCCGCTGGCGGTCATCGTCCGGATGACCCGGGCGAGCGTGCTCGACGTGCTCAACGAGGACTACGTACGCACCGCCGAGGCCAAGGGCCTTCGGCACCGCACCATCCGGAAGCGACACATCCTGCGCAACGCGCTGCTGCCGGTGGTCACGACCATCGGTCTGCAGACCGGCGCGCTGCTCTCCGGCGCGGTCCTCACCGAGAAGGTCTACAACTGGGGCGGCCTCGGCACCCTGATCACCGACTCGATCACCGGCAGCCGTGACTACCCCGTGCTCCAGGCACTGATCCTGCTGGCCGCGTTTGTCTTCGTGGTGGTCAACCTGCTGGTCGACCTCTCCTACGCCTTCATCGACCCGAGGGTGCGTGTGCGATGACCGAACCCACCACGCAGGCAGGTACCCCGGCTCCCCGGCGCAAGGACGAGCGTCCGGGCGGCGGGAACCTCAACCGGCTCGGCGACCGCAAGAAGGCGCGCCTGGAGGAGCTGGCCCGGGCCAGCTCCGGCAAGGGCGGCGTCAGCCTCTTCCGGGACGCGCTGCGCCGGCTGCGGCGGAACCCCGCCGCGATCGTCGGCGCCACCATCATCGGGCTCTTCGTGCTCGTGGCGATCTTCGCGCCGCTCATCGCCCCGCACGACCCGGTGCAGCGCTTCGACGAGTTGACCAGCAAGCTCGCGGCCGACAACATCCCCGGACCCACCGACGGATTCCCGCTCGGCTCCGACGAGCTGGGCCGGGACCTGCTCTCCCGCCTGATCTACGGCAGCCGACAGACGCTCTTCGTGGGCGTCCTCGCCACCCTCATCGGGCTCGCCATCGGTGTGCTGTTCGGCGCGATCGCCGGCGCCTTCGGCGGCTGGGTGGACAACATCCTCATGCGGGTCACCGACGTGATGCTGGCCCTGCCCGCCCTGCTGCTGGCGATCACGCTGGTCGCCCTCGCCAGTCGGTCGAGCCAGTGGACGGTCATCATGGCGGTGGCCATCGTCAACGTGCCGATCTTCGCTCGGCTGCTGCGCGGATCGATGCTCGCCCAGCGGGAGAGCGACCACGTGTTGGCCGCCCGGGCGCTCGGCGTGAAGCAGCGCAGCATCGTCCTGCGCCACATGCTCCCCAACGCCATGACGGCGGTGATCGTGCAGGCCACGCTGACGCTCTCCGTCGCGATCATCGAGGCCGCGTCGCTCTCCTTCCTCGGCCTCGGCGACCCGGACCGGGACCGGGCCGAGTGGGGCGCGATGCTCGGCGACGCCGGCGTCCGCTACTTCGAGGTACGCCCCGAACTGGCCTACTACCCGGCGCTGGCGATCATCGTCGTCGCGCTCGGCTTCACCCTGCTCGGTGAGGCGATGCGTGAGGCCATCGACCCGAAGAACCGGCGGTGACGACGATGCGAGACGACAGCGTCGGCCGACGGCGGCCGCGAGGAACGGACCAGCACGGTGAGGAAGTGACCCGATGAGCCTGCTCGACGTACGAGATCTGAGCGTCGTGTTCCAGCGGCGCGGCGAGCAGCCGTTCACGGCGGTCGACAAGGTCAGCTTCACGGTGGAGCCGGGGCAGACCGTCGGCCTGGTCGGCGAGTCGGGCTGCGGCAAGAGCGTGACCAGCCTGGCGATCATGGGTCTGCTCCCCAAGCGCGGCAACAAGGTCGACGGGGAGGTGCTCTTCGACGGCACCGACCTGCTGAAGTTGCGGCGCGACGACATGCGGGACCGGCGCGGCCGGGACATCGGCATGATCTTCCAGGACCCGCTCTCCTCGCTGAACCCGGTCATCCCGATCGGCGTCCAGGTCGCCGAGGTCCTCGAACGGCACCAGGGGCGCGACCGCAAGCAGGCGCTGCGCGAGGCACGCGAGCTGCTGGACGCGGTCGGCATCCCCGACCCGGACCGGCGGCTCAAGGAGTACCCGCACCAGATCTCCGGCGGTATGCGCCAGCGGGCGCTGATCGCCATCGCGCTGGCCTGCAAGCCGCGGCTGCTGATCGCCGACGAGCCGACCACCGCGCTGGACGTGACCATCCAGGCGCAGATCCTGACGCTGCTCAAGCAGTTGGTGGACGACACCGGGACCGCGCTCATCATGATCACTCACGATCTGGGTGTGGTGGCCGGCCTCTGCGACACGGTCAACGTGCTCTACGGCGGCAAGGTGGTGGAGCGGGCCCGGCGGCACGAGCTGTTCGCGCAGCCCCGGCACCCGTACACGCACGGGCTGCTCAACTCCGTGCCCCGGCTCGACTCGATCCGCGGCGAGCGGCTGCACGCGATCCGCGGCTCGGTGGCCGACAACATCCCGTGGGGGGAGGGCTGCGCCTTCGCGCCGCGCTGCGACAACGTTGTCGACGCGTGCCTCGAAGGACCGCCCCCGCTCGAACCCACCGCCACCGGCGGCGACCTGCGCTGCAACAACCCCGTTTCCGAGGAGGTGGCGGTACCGTGACCGAGCGGACCGGACCACTGGTCGAACTGCGTGACGTGAAGGTCCACTTCCCGATCAAGAGCGGCGTGGTCTTCGACCGCACCGTCGGCTACGTCTACGCGGTGGACGGCGTCTCGCTCTCCATCAACGCGGGTGAGACGTACGGGCTCGTCGGCGAGTCGGGCTGCGGCAAGTCGACGCTCGGCCGGGGCCTGCTGCGGCTGGTCGAGCCGACGGACGGCGAGATCGTCTTCGACGGCACGGACGTCCGCGCGCTCAAGGGCGAGACGATGCGCCGGGCCCGACGGCGGATGCAGATGATCTTCCAGGACCCGCTCTCCAGCCTGGACCCGCGCCAGTCCGTGGAGTCGTTGCTGGTGGAGGGTCTCAAGGCGCACGGGCTGGCGAACGACAAGGCGGAGACGAGCCGGCGGCTGCGCGAGGCGCTGGAGGCGGTCGGCCTGCCCGCCTCGGCGCTCACGAAGTACCCGCACGAGTTCTCCGGCGGCCAGCGTCAGCGGATCGGGATCGCCCGGGCGCTGGTGCTCGACCCGGACCTGATCGTCGCCGACGAGCCGGTCTCCGCGCTCGACGTGTCGATCCAGGCACAGGTGCTCAACCTGCTCAAGGACCTGCAGGCCGAGCGGGGCCTCACGTATCTGATCATCGCGCACGACCTGGCGGTGGTCCGGCACGTCGCGGACATCGTCGGGGTGATGTACCTGGGCGGGCTGGTCGAGGAGGCCTCCAGCGAGGATCTCTACCGCGAGCCGATGCACCCGTACACCCGGGCGCTGATGTCGGCGGTGCCGGTGCCGGACCCGGTGGTGGAGGATCGCCGCGAGCGGATCCTGCTCGCCGGCGACCTGCCTTCGCCGTCGAACCCGCCGGCCGGCTGCCGCTTCCACACCCGCTGCCCCTGGGCGCAGCCGACCCGCTGCGGCGACGAACGGCCGGCGCTGCGCGAGGTGACCTCGGGCCACCGGGTGGCCTGCCACTTCGCCGAGGAGATCGCCGCCGGACGGATCCGGCCGCACGAGGTGGAGCCGGAGCTGGTCCGGCCGGCCGACGGGGCGGCCCCCGGTGACCCGGGCGAACTGATCCCGACGCTCTGACCGCCCGGCCGGTGGTCGCGCCGCCGGCCGCCACCGGCGGAACGTGATGCCGCAGAGGCAGCTCGATGCCTCTGCGGCATCCGGCGTCCGAGCCCCGGTGCGCGGGCCGGGACGGCCTTGCAACCTGCCGGGAGCGTTCAGCCCTCCGAGCGGGATGGCCCGGAGACCTGCCGGGAGCGCTCAGCCCTCCGGGCGGGACGGCTTGACCTGCCGGAAGCGCTCAGCCCTCCGGGCGGTCGAGCAGGCCGACGGCGATGCCGTGCACCGCGTCCAGTCCGGCCGGATCCGGCAGGGCGGCCCGACCGCCGGTGACCGTGTACCACTCGTCGGCGTCCTTGTACTGCACCGTGAGGGCGACCTGCCCGTCGGTGTACTCGGTCCGCAGGGTCAGCTCGCCGGTGACGACGCCGACCTCGTCGGTCATCACCCCACCCGGACCGGCCACGATATCGGTACTCCGGCTCTGCGGGGCACCCGCGACGGAGGTGCCGGCACCCGCCGCGGGGACGCCGCTCTCCGCGTCCGCCTGCATTCCGGCGCCGGGCACCGCCGTGGTGGCGGCCGCCGGCCCGTCGGCGTTCATGCCGGCGCCGGGCACCGTTCCCGGCGCTCCGGCGTCGCCGTCCGCGTTCATGCCGGCCGTCGTCGGCTCCGGCCCGGTTCCCCCGCGCGCACTCATGCACAGCCCTCCAGCATGTCGGTCAGGGCGGTCTTCTCGGCGCTGGTCACCGTCAACCGCCAGTGGTGCTTGACGGTTACCCAGTCTTCGGCGTACTGGCACCAGTACGACCGGTTCGCCGGTTTCCACTGGGCCGGGTCCTGGTCGCCCTTCGACCGGTTGGAGGATGCGGAGACCGCGATGAGCTGCGGACGGCTGGTGTCGTTGGCGAAGTCGCCGCGATCGGTGTCGTCCCACTCGTCCGCGCCCGAGCGCCACGCGTTGGCCAGCGGGACGACGTGGTCGATGTCGACGTCGGAGGGGTCGGTGAAGGTCCGGCCGTCGTAGGCGCTCTCCCACCGGCCGCCGACCACGTTGCAGCCGGAGAGCTTGATGTTCTCCCCGTCACGCTTCAGCACGGTGTCGCGTACGTCGCAGTTCGTGCCGGTGTCCCGCCAGTGCGGGAACCGCGCCCGGCTGTAGCCCTTCATCGAGCCGGCGCTGGCGACGGTGAGCTGGCCGAGCATCTCCGCCGCGTTGCCGCCGGTGCTGCTCGGCGCGGCCTCCGGCTCGTCCACGGGCATGCAGCCGGTCACGCCGAGCGTCAGCGTCGCGGCGAGCACGGCCGCCGCGGCCGCGCGCGGTCCTGATCTGGTACGCACAGACGACACCTCTCCAGCTTGCGGGCTTCCGGCGATCCCGCACAGTACCCAAGCACGGTTTCGGCGTTTCGTGGCGTCTCACAGATGGTGAGTGGATGATGGGTACCCGTGTCTCAACCCTCACCTGCCCTGCGGATAGGTACCGCCGCTGGTCGCGGGACCCTGCTCGCCACGGTCCTCGCCTCCGGAATCGTCTTCCTCGACAGCACCGTGGTCAACGTGGCGCTGCCCCGGCTCGGCTCCGACCTGCACGCCACCGTGGCCGACCTCCAGTGGACCGTCAACGGCTACATGCTGATGCTCGCCGCGTTCGTGCTGCTCGGCGGGTCGCTCGGGGACCGGTTCGGCCGACGCCGGATCTTCCTGCTCGGGGTGGTCTGGTTCACCGCCGCGTCCATGCTCTGCGGCCTGGCGCAGGGAACCGGCTGGCTGATCGGCGCCCGGTTCCTCCAGGGCGCCGGCGGCGCCCTGCTCACCCCCGGCTCACTCTCGGTGCTCCAGGCCAGCTTCCACCCGGACGACCGGGGCCGGGCGATCGGCGCCTGGTCGGGGCTCTCCGGCGTCTCCACGGCGATCGGCCCGTTCATCGGCGGCTGGTTGATCGACGCGCTCTCCTGGCGATGGATCTTCTTCCTGAACCTGCCGCTCGCGGTCCTCGTGGTGCTGGCCACGCTGCGCTGGGTGCCGGAGAGCCGCGACGAGGACGCGTCGCGGACCCGCGTCGAGGGCGACCGGCACCGGCGGTTCGACGTGGCCGGCGCCCTGCTCGGGGCGCTGGCCCTGGGCGGGGTCACGTACGCGCTGATCGACGCGCCCGACCGTGGCTTCGGCGCGCCGCCGGTGTGGGGTTCGGCGCTGCTCGGGCTGGTCGCGGGAGTGGCGTTCGTGCTGCTGGAACGGCACCGGGGCGAGGCCGCGATGCTGCCCACCGGGCTCTTCGGCAGCCGGCTCTTCTCGGTGCTGAACATCTTCACGGTGGTCGTCTACGCCGCGCTCAGCGGCTTCACCTTCTTCTTCGCCGTCTACCTGCAGAACGTGCTCGGCTGGTCGGCGCTGCTCACCGGGGTCGCGCTGCTGCCGTGGACCCTGCTGATGCTGGTGGGCTCGGCCCGGGCGGGGGCGCTCGCGGCCCGGATCGGGCCTCGGCTGCCGCTGACCGTGGGTCCGGTGGTGGCCGCCGCCGGGCTGCTGCTGTTGCGGCGGGTCAGCCCCGGCGCGTCGTACTGGACGGACGTGCTGCCCGGAGTGCTGCTCTTCGGCGCCGGGCTGACCCTGGTCGTGGCGCCGCTCACCGCGTCCGTGCTGGCCGCGGCGGCGGACCGGTTCGCGGGCGTGGCCAGCGGGTTCAACAACGCCGCGGCCCGGGCCGGCGGCCTGCTCGCGGTGGCCGCGCTGCCGCTGCTGGTCGGGCTCTCCGGCGAGGGGTACGAGCAGCACGCCGCCCTGGCCGACGCGTTCCGCGGCGCGCTGCTCTGGTGTGCGGGTCTGCTGCTGGCCGGCTCGGTGCTGGCCCTCCTGCTGATCCACCGGCCGCCGCGGGAGGCGCCACCCTCCCAGCCCTGCCCCACGCTCCCGGTCTCGACCCCGCCGGCGAAGAGCTGAGGCGCAGGGGCCTCCGGCGGACGGAGGCCCCTGCCCGGTGTCAGCGGCGGGCGCGGTTCACCGCGCTGGTCACCGCCTTGATCGAAGCGGTGACGATGTTCGCGTCGACGCCGACACCCCAGACGGTTCCGCCGTCGACCTCGCACTCCACGTACGCGGCGGCCTGCGCGTCCCCGCCGGAGGAGAGCGCGTGCTCGTGGTAGTCGAGGACTCGTACGCCCACGCCCACCGAGTGCAGCGCATTGACGTACGCGTCGATCGGGCCGTTCCCGACGGCGGTGAGCGTCCGGTGCTCGCCGTCGACGCCGGCCCGGGCCTCGATCTCTACCTTGCCGTCGGCGGTGCCGATCGTGTAGCCGGCCAGCGTGACCGCCGGCTCGGGCTGGTGGTCCACCAGGTAGTTGCGGGCGAAGATCTCCCACATGGCGGCCGGCTCGACCTCGCCGCCGCCGTGGTCGGTGACCTGCTGGACCACTCCGGAGAACTCGATCTGGAGCCGGCGCGGCAGGTCGAGCTGGTGCTCGGTCTTCATGATGTACGCGACGCCGCCCTTGCCGGACTGCGAGTTGACCCGGATGACCGCCTCGTAGGTGCGGCCCAGGTCCTTCGGGTCGATCGGCAGGTAGGGCACCGCCCAGGGGTGCTCGTCGACGGGGGTTCCGGCCGCCGCGGCGTCCGCCGTGAGGGCGTCGAAGCCCTTCTTGATGGCGTCCTGGTGCGAGCCGGAGAAGGCGGTGTAGACGAGGTCGCCCGCGTACGGGTGGCGCTCGTGCACCGGCAGCTGGTTGCAGTACTCGACGGTCCGCTTGACCTCGTCGATCCGCGAGAAGTCGATCATCGGGTCGATGCCCTGGGCGAAGAGGTTCAGCCCGAGGGTGACCAGGTCGACGTTGCCCGTACGCTCACCGTTGCCGAAGAGGCAGCCCTCGATCCGGTCCGCGCCGGCCAGCAGGCCCAGCTCGGCGGCGGCCACGCCGGTGCCGCGGTCGTTGTGCGGGTGCAGGCTGAGCACCAGGCTGTCCCGGCGGGGCAGGTGGCGGTGCATCCACTCGATGGAGTCCGCGTAGACGTTCGGGGTGGCCATCTCGACGGTGGCCGGCAGGTTGATGATCAGTTTGCGGTCCGGCGTCGGGTCGATGACGTCGATCACCCTGGAGCAGACCTCCAGCGCGTACTCCAGCTCGGTGCCGGTGTACGACTCCGGCGAGTACTCGTAGTGGATGTCGGTGTCCGGAGTGTGGATCTCGGCGTACTTGCGGCACAGCCGGGCGCCGGTGGTGGCGATGTCGGTGATGCCGTCACGGTCCAGGCCGAAGACCACCCGGCGCTGGAGCGTCGAGGTGGAGTTGTAGAAGTGCACGATCGCCCGCTTGGCGCCGCGCAGCGACTCGAACGTCCGCTCGATGAGGTGCTCCCGGCACTGGGTGAGCACCTGGATCGTCACGTCGTCCGGGATCAGGTCCTGCTCGATGAGCTGCCGTACGAAGTCGAAGTCGGTCTGGCTCGCCGACGGGAAGCCCACCTCGATCTCCTTGTAGCCCATCTGCACGAGCAGCTGGAACATCCGCCGCTTGCGTTCGGGCGACATCGGGTCGATCAGGGCCTGGTTGCCGTCGCGCAGGTCGACGGCGCACCAGCGGGGTGCGGCGCCGACGTGCCGGGTCGGCCAGGTCCGGTCCGGCAGGTCGACGCGGAACTGCCGTTGGTAGGGCTCGTAACGCTGGAACGGCATGCCGCTGGGGCGCTGCCGGGCGAACGGATCGGTCTCGACGTCGGTGACGGTGTCAGTCATGACGGAGTGGTCTCCTGAACAGGTGGCGTCAGCAATCGGAAGGTGTCGGCTGGTGCCGGGCCACGATGCTCCGGCGGTGCCGATGGGAAGTTCGGATGTGCTGGACGGCGCGAAGCGACTCCGCGACGAGGTGCCGGCCGGTCAGGCCTCGTCGCGGCGGCCAAGGAGAAGAAGCGCCCGCCACATGACCAAGTCACCGTACGTGATGGAACCGGGGGTGGAAAGGTAGGTCCGGATTATGGGACCGGCGTCATGGCCGGCTCCGGGGCCGGGGAGCCCAGCCTCGGCGTCCGTCCCGCCCAGGCCACCGCGGGTACGATCGCCAGCCCGATAAGCACGAAGATCGCCGCCGCCGGGAACCAGCCCCAGCCCCCGGTGGTCACCCCGAGCGCGGTCAACCCCGCCGGAGCGATCAGGTACTGCACCTGCTCGCCGAGCCGCAGCGCCCCCACGTACGCGCCGCGCTGGTCGTCCGGCGGCAGGGTGGCGGTGAGCCCCCAGGTGCCCGCCGACTCGATCAGCTCGGCCAGGATCAGCAGCGTCGCGGCAGCCACCAGCACCACCACGGTGAGCAGCCCCCGGGTGACCCCGGAGATCGGCAGGACCAGACAGAACAGGGCGATCAGCAGACCCCCACGACGGGAGGCCCGCGCCGCACCCGCGGCGGTGTCGGCGCCCCGGCTGACGCGCACCTGGAGCAGCACGATCAGAACCGTGTTGAGCAGCACCAGAGCGGCGATCACCGCCTTCGGGGCGTCGGTGTGGGTGAGGATCCAGAGCGGCATGACCGTCAGGTAGAGCACTCCGTGCGCGGTGAGCAGCCCGGAGAGCAGGGACACCGTCATGAACGGCCGGTCCCGCAGCACGGCGAGCCGACCCATCGGTTCCACCGGCCGGGTCACCTGCGGCAGCCGGGGCAGTCGTCGTACGAACAGGGCCGTCACCAGGATCACGGTCGCGATGAACCAGACCATTCCCCGGTACGCCTCGATCGTGTCCACGGCCAGCACCACACCACTGATCACCGCGCCCAGCCCGAACCCGACGTTCAACGACGAACGCTGGTACGCCATCGCCGTGACCCGTTCGGCCGGGGGGAGCGCGTTGATCGAGTAGACCTGGCGGGCCACGCCGGTCGACGCGTCCACCGCCGCCAGCGCCACCACCACGGCGAGGAAACCGGCGAAGCCGCCCACGAACGGGTACGTCGCGAAGAGCGCCGCGTTCAGCACCAGCCCGATGATCCAGACCCGCTGCGGTCCGTACCGGTCGGTGAGCCCGCCCAGCGGCACCGTGCCGAGCAGCGACACCCCTGCCGCGATGGACAGGCCCAGCCCGACCTGGGCGGCGCTGAGCCCCAGCGCCCGGGTGAAGAAGACGGCGCTGCCGGCGTGGAACAGGCCGCTGCCGACGGCATAGACCATGGCCTGCACGGCCAGCGCGCGGGTCAAGCCGGCCGGCGGTACGACGTTTGCGACAGCGGTACGGATGGTGTCTCTGGTCCCCATGGCCGGGAAGTGAACCGGGCCCCACGACATCGGTCGAGCCTTTTAGGCTGGGCCGAATCCTGCTCCCGGGGGAGGGCGCGTGTCCGAGTTGCGGTTCAGCCTGGCCGACGTGGCGGGTGTCCGGCTCGCCGTGTCACCGATCAACGAGACGGTCATGAGCATGTGGGCGCTGGCCAGTCCGGTCCGCTACGCGGTGCACCTGCCCTGGATCGACCGGGCCCGGGTGACAGTGCGCCGTCCCGAGGTCGCCGAGCGGGTCCGACCGCTGCGGGCGTTGGCCCGGCGGGGTTGCTGGCTGCCCGACTTCCTCACCCCGGCGGCCCGACCGAACGTGGAGATCGCCGAGCAGCTCGACCAGATCTCGGCGACACCACCGGCCGTGGTGGTCCAGGACCTGCTGGCGACCACCCCGCGCCGGCCGCTGAACCCGTTCGGGCAGGCGCTCCTCGCCGACCCGCGTGGGCTGTTGCCGCAGCTCGTCGACGCGGTGCGGGTCTGGTACGACGAGGCGATCGCCCCGGACTGGCCACGGATGCGGGCCGTGCTCGACGCCGACGTGGCGTACCGGGCCACCCAGCTCGCCGAGAACGGCGCCGGCCGGTTCTTCGAACAGCTCCACCCGAGCCTGCGCTGGCTCGGCGACCGGGTGGTCAGCGACGACCCGTTCGAACGGGACTTCGACCTCCGCGGTCGCGGACTGGCGCTGAACCCGACGGTGTTCAGCGGGCAGCAGGTGCTGTGGAACCTGTTGGAGGACTCGCTGCCGGCCGGGGCGTACCCGGTGCGGGCGGTCGGGACGCTCTGGGAGGCGACCCCGCCGCCGCCCGGCGACTCGCTGGCGCGGGTGGTCGGCCCCGGCCGAGCCGCGCTGCTGCACCTGCTCGAGACGGCGACCACCACCACTGACCTGGCCCGACTCACCGCGATGTCCGCCGGAGGTGTCTCCCAGCACCTCGGCGCGCTGCACGCCGCGGGTCTGGTCTCCCGGTCCCGGCAGGGCCGGCACGTCCTCTATCGCAACACCGACGCCGCGAGGGTTCTGCTCCGGGCCAGCCGCGGCGGTGACCCGATCGGGTAGTCAGGCGAGCAGCAGGTCCGCGACGGGGTGGCGATGCCGCAGGCCGACCTCCCGACGACGCAGCTCCTCCGGCAGCGTGAACGGGTCACCGATCCGGCCGACGGCCGCGACGACCAGCGGGTGGACCTCGCCGGGAAGGTCGAGCTCCAGGGCGAGGCCCGGCCGGTCGAAGCGGGTGAGTTGGTGCACGTGCAGGCCGAGCGCGGTGGCCTGCACGGTGAGGTGGGCAACGGCCTGGCCCAGGTCGTACGCGGCCCGCTCGTCGTCGCCCGTGTGCGCCCCCACCAGCAGCGCGGAGGCGTGCCGCGCCCAGCCCTGGTCGTCGACCGGCAGGCAGGTCAGGATCCGCTTCCACGTCTCGTCGTCGCGGTGGCCGAGCGCGAACCGCCAGGGTTGGCGGTTGCCCGCCGAGGGGGCCCAGCGGGCCGCCTCCAGCAGCGAGGCGGCCTCCTCCGGGTTGAGCTCGGTGCTCGGGTCGAACGCCCGAGGGCTCCAGCGGAAGGCGAGCAGCGGGGTGAGGTCGGGCATGGGATGAAGCGTCCCGTATGGTCGATTCGCCCTAGCGACCTGGGGTGCCGAATGTGGGCAATAGCACCCGTAACGGTATGAAGATCACTGCGTTTGGGGGCTCCGGCTGTCGGGCGAATCGGGCGAATCGGGCGAGTTGGGTGAGTCGGGTGAGTCGGGCGATGGCGGCGCGGCCGTGCCGAGCGGCTCACCCTCGACGATCGGACCGGCCAGCTGCACGGTGGACGGTGCCGGAGCGGGCGTACCGGCCAGCGTGAGCGTGCCGTACTCGGTGCGGACCGCCGTCGGCGTGCCGTCCCGGTCGTAGCAGTAGATGCCCACGTCGAGCGGGGCGTTCAGCGAGGCCGAGGTGGTCTCCACCGAGTAGCAGGCGCCGGGCGCGTCCGGAAGTGGCTGGGCCGGTGAGACCGACAGCGGGGCGCGCCGGTCGGTGAGCACCTCCAGCCAGTCGGTGAACGGGTGCTGCACCCGGGGATCCAGCCGGCGCGGGATCGCGTCGTCGGGGTCGCCGAGGCGTACGCAGCCCGGCGGCTCCGGGCGGGCGGCCGAGGGCAGGGCGCACTGGAAGAGCCCCTCGGTGTTGGCCGCCAGCGAGATGTCCGAGGCGCCGCCGAGCGCGCCACCGGGCACGTCGACCCGCCAGCTGCCGTCGTTCGCGCTGGTGACGACGATCGTCCGGTCCGACTCGCCGCCGCGGCTGAACCGGTAGTGGGCGGTCAGGTGCCGGTCCTGCGCCGCCGCGGCGAGCGCGGCCAGCTCGTCCCGGGCGGCGTCGACCGCGACCGGGCCGGCGCTGATCGGTGGGGGAGCCGGCGGCGGGTCGGCGGAGCAGGCGACGAGGAGCGCCGGCAGGGCGAGCGCGAGGAGCGCCATCGGGGCGGACAGTCGCGGGCGGGCCGCCACCGCCTCGACCGTGGGCGTACCGGTCGTGTGGCGGTCGAGGGTGCGCGGGCCGGTCGCGGGCCGGTTCGGTCGGGAGAGGTCGTACACCGCCTCATTCTCCGGCGCACGAGCCCGCTGCGCCGGTCCGCCCGCCATCGGCGATCGGCGTGTCGCGGAGGGCGACCGGGACCGGCGCGCCGAGGCCCTTCTCGGACCGGGTGTTCCCGGTGTCCGAATCGACGCTGGTCGCGGCGGCTGCGAGGCGGTGCGGGCCGGGGCGTCGGGGCCGGATGGTGGGATCACCTGACCCGGCGGCCCGAGCGGCCCGATACCCTGGGGAGGTCTGACGCGCGCCGCCGGCCCCGTGACCGGCGGCGTCGGCACGCTCAGGGTCACTGGGAGGGAGCGCACCGTCGTGGCACTCGTGGTGCAGAAGTACGGCGGGTCCTCCGTCGGGAACGCGGAGCGGATCAAGCGGGTCGCGGAGCGGATCGTCGCCGCGCGCAAGGCCGGCGACGACGTCGTGGTGGTCGTCTCCGCGATGGGCGACACCACCGACGAGCTGCTCGACCTGGCCAACCAGGTCAGCCCGCTGCCGCCGGGCCGTGAGCTGGACATGCTGCTCACCGCCGGGGAGCGGATCTCCATGGCGCTGCTCGCCATGGCCATTCACAACCTGGGGTACGAAGCCCGCTCGTTCACCGGCTCCCAGGCCGGCGTGATCACCACCTCGGTGCACGGCAAGGCGCGGATCATCGACGTCACGCCGGGCCGCCTCAAGGGCGCGCTCGACGAGGGCTCGGTGGTGATCGTCGCCGGCTTCCAGGGCGTCTCTCAGGACACCAAGGACGTCACCACGCTGGGCCGGGGCGGCTCGGACACCACCGCCGTCGCGCTCGCCGCGGCGCTGCACGCCGACGTCTGCGAGATCTACACCGACGTGGACGGCATCTTCAGCGCCGACCCGCGGATCGTGCCCAACGCCCGGCACATCAAGCAGATCACCTACGAGGAGATGCTGGAGCTGGCTGCCTGCGGCGCCAAGGTCCTGCATCTGCGCAGCGTGGAGTACGCCCGCCGGGCGGGGTTGCCGATCCACGTCCGTTCGTCATACTCGACCAACACCGGCACGATGGTCACCGGATCGATGGAGGACCTTCCTGTGGAGCAAGCGCTGATCACCGGGGTCGCCCACGACCGCAGCGAGGCGAAGATCACGATCGTCGGCGTACCGGACGAGCCGGGCGCCGCCGCGCGGATCTTCGACACCGCCGCGAGCGCCGAGATCAACATCGACATGATCGTGCAGAACGTGTCGACCGAGGGCACCGGGCGCACCGACATCTCCTTCACACTGCCCAAGACCGACGGTCCGACCGCGATGGCCGCGCTCAGCAAGATCCAGGAGTCGGTCAAGTTCAAGGGCCTGCTCTACGACGACCACGTCGGCAAGGTCTCCCTCATCGGCGCGGGCATGCGCTCCCACCCGGGGGTGGCGGCCGGCTTCTTCGCCGCCCTCGGCGCTGCCGGCGTCAACATCGAGATGATCTCGACCTCCGAGATCCGGGTCTCCGTGGTCTGCCGGGACACCGACCTCGACGCGGCGGTCCGTGCCATCCACGACGCATTCGACCTCGGTGGCGACACCGAGGCCGTGGTCTACGCGGGCACCGGGCGGTAGGGCCGATGGGCGAGCTGCCCACCCTCGCCGTCGTCGGTGCGACCGGTGCCGTGGGCACCGTCATGTGTGAGCTGCTCAGCGCCCGCCGCAACGTCTGGGGTGAGATCCGGCTGCTCGCCTCCGAGCGATCGGTCGGGCGGCAGGTCCGGTGCCGGGGCGACGAGCTGACCGTCCAGGCCGTCACGCCGGAGGCGTTCGACGGCGTCGACGTCGCGATGTTCGACGTGCCCGACGAGGTCTCCGCGCAGTGGGCCTCGGTCGCGGTCGACCGGGGCGCGATCGTCGTCGACAACTCCGGGGCCTTCCGGATGGACCGGGACGTGCCGCTGGTGGTGCCCGAGATCAACCCCGAGCAGGTACGCAACCGGCCGAAGGGCATCATCGCCAACGCCAACTGCACCACCCTCGCGATGATCGTCGCGGTCGCCCCGCTGCACCGCGAGTACGGCCTGCGGGAGCTGGTGCTCTCCTCGTACCAGGCGGTCTCCGGCGCCGGTCAGGCCGGCGTGGACGCCCTGCACACCCAGCTCGGGAAGATCGCCGGCGATCGGGTGCTCGGTTCCCGGCCGGGCGACGTCCGCCAGGCGGTCGGCGACGAGCTCGGCCCGTTCCCGGCCCCGCTCGCGCTGAACGTGGTGCCCTGGGCCGGCTCGCCGGCCGACGGCGGCTGGTCCTCGGAGGAGATGAAGGTCCGCAACGAGTCCCGGAAGATCCTCGGCCTGCCCGACCTGAAGGTCTCCGCCACCTGCGTACGGGTGCCCGTGGTGACCGGCCACTCGGTCGCCGTGCACGCCGTCTTCGCCACCGAGGTGGACGCCGAGGGCGCTCGCGAGGTGCTGCGGAACGCCCCCGGCGTGATCCTGGTCGACGACCCGGCCGCCGGTGAGTTCCCGATGCCCATCGACGCGGTCGGCACCGACCCGTCCTGGGTCGGCCGGATCCGTCGGGCCCTCGACGACCCGCGCGCCCTCGACCTCTTCATCACCGGCGACAACCTCCGCAAGGGTGCGGCCCTGAACACCGCCCAGATCGCCGAACTGCTCGCCGTCGAGCTGGCCCGCCCCTGACCCCGTCGCTCGTGGCGGGCCGCCCGACCGGGTGATCGTGCGGGGTGGGTCAGGCCGGGGCCAGGCGTACGCCGTCGCGGCCCTGCCGCTTGACCGTGTAGAGAGCCTGGTCGGCGCGGCGGAGAGTGAGCTCCGCGGACTCGCCGGGGCGCGGTAGCGCCACCCCGACGCTGATCGTGTGCCCGGTACGCCGGGCCGCCTCGGTGAGCCGCTCGGCGATCCGGACCGCCTCCTCCGGCCGGTTCACCTCGATCACCGCGACGAACTCGTCGCCGCCGATCCGGTACAGCTCGTCGCCGTGCCGCAGCGCGCCCTCCAGCGCCCGGGCCAGGCCGATCAGCAGCCGGTCGCCGGCCTGGTGGCCGTACGTGTCGTTGACCGACTTGAAGCCGTCCACGTCGACCGCCAGCAGCGCCGTACGCCCCGGCGTGGCCGCCGCGATCCGCTTGCCGAACGGCCCGGTGTGCCGCAGCCCGGTGAGCGGATCGGAGCTGGCCTGCTCGCGCAGCCGGTCGAGGGTACGGATCCGGTCGAGGCTGTTCCAGGCCTGGCCGGCGAGGAGCTCCATCAGGCTCACCGTGGTGGGATCGGGGCGGATCAGACGCTCGTCGGCGACGAGCAGCACCCCTCCGCCGTCGGGAGGCCCGAGCGGGACCGCCACCAGGGCGCGTACGCCCGCGCGGGCCAGCGGAACGTACTCCGCCGTCGGCGGCTGCCCGGCCTCGCCGAGGGTGTAGCCGGCGCCGTACCGGTGGACCCGGCCGACGATCCGGTCGAGCGCCGCCGGCCCGGCCTCGGTCAGCTCGGCGCGAATCCGGTTCTCCAGCTCACCGGGGGTGTGCGGCGGCTTGCCGAGCCGGGTCTGCCCCCGGCCGGTCAGCAGCAGCACCGGGGCGGCGAGCCCGGAGACGTCGCGAGCGGCGCAGATCACCGCCGTGATCAGGTCGCACTCCGTGGTCGCGGCGGAGAGCGCGGCGGCGTGCCGGAGCAGCTTCTCGCTCCGGCTCTCCGCCGGCGGGCCGCCGAGCGCCATGATCCGGGCGCCGAGGCGGGCGGCCAGCCGCTCGGCGGTGACCCGCCACGGCGTCAGGTCGAGCGGCGTGCTCCACTGCAGGTCCAGCACGCCGACCGACCGTCCGGCCGGGTCGACCACCGGTACGCAGATCTCGGCGACGACGTCCGGTCGGACCGGCAGGTGGTCGGGGTCGGCGGTGACGTCGGGCACGACCGCGGTCTCGCCGGTGGCGTACACCCGGCCGACGATGCCGGTCTTCGGTGGCACGGTCGAGAAGACCTGCCAGGCGCCGGTGGCCGCGACGGAGCGCAACCGGTCCTGGACCTGGAGCAGCACGGAGACGGCCGCCGGGGTGTGCCCGGCGAGGGCGGTGACGAACCGCTGGCAGGCATCGAGGACGGTCGGGGCAGTGGGGAGGTCGGCCGTGACGTCACGGATGATCCGCTGGTGATCCACTCGCTCGTCGTTCCAGGTAGGGGTGGGTCGGCCGGTGCCGAACCTGCGACCAAGCGTACTCATGACGTGACCGGCGCCGCCCCGATCAAGATCGCGCAGCGTCTTCGTACACATGTGCCATCCACAGGTTGTGGATACGGCCGGTGGATCCGGCGGGGCCCCGCGCGGGACGGCGCGACGATAGCGTGAAGACCCCGCCTGCGAGGAGGCGTGCCATGCTCATCGCCCAGCTCAGCGACCCGCACCTGACCACCGGCCCGCTCGCCGCCGACCCCGCGACCGGCCTGCACCAGGCGCTCGGGCGGGTGCTCGCGCTGCGGCCGCGCCCCGACTGTGTGGTGATCACCGGTGACCTGGTCGATCGCGGGCGACCCGACGAGTACCTCGTACTCCGCGAGGTGATCGGCAACTTCCCGCTTCCGGTGCACCTGGCGGCGGGCAACCACGACGACCGCGAGTCGCTGCTCGACCAGTTCGGCGGTACGCCGTGGCTGGGTGGGGGCTACTCCGCGTATTACCACGTCGACCACGAGGCGGCCAGCGTCATCGTCCTGGACTCCCTGGTGCCGGCCGCGGACGGCGGGCAGCTCGGCGAGGAGCAGCTGAGCTGGCTCGACGGCGTGCTGGCCGGGCGGCCGGACGTGCCGGCACTGGTGTTCCTGCACCACCCGCCGATGGTCGTGGGAGTGCCCGCCCTCGACGCGATCAGGCTGGCGGACGCCGACGCGCTCGCCGAGGTGGTCGGCCGGCACCGGCACGTGGTCCGGGTCGGGGCGGGCCACCTGCACCGGCCGGTCACCGCGGCCTTCGCCGGCACCGTGCTCACCACCGCCCCCAGCACCTGGCGACAGGTGTCGCTCACCATGACCCCGGACGAGCCGATCAGCTGGGTCACCGAGCCGACCGGGTTCCTGCTCCACCTGGTGGCCGACGGCGGCTGTGTCACCCACACCGTCCAAGTCAGCCACTCCGCCGGAGAGACCTGCGGTTTCTGAGCAACGGCAGCCCCGGGTGTATTCGGGCCGGGCCGCACCGTCACCTCGGGCTTCTCCGGCCGACACCGCGAGTTATCGACGTATTCGCAGGTCTCACCGGTCGCCCGGCGGGCCGATCGATGAGAGGCTGGGCCACACGGCAGCAACCTCCGACAGCTGCCGCCTTCCGACTGTGCCGGTCAGGGCCCGGTCGTCCGGGCCTCGTACCCGAGTCCTTCGAGGAGTTCCATGACCATCCCCGCGATGCGTCGGGCCGCCGTCGGCCTGACCGTGCTCGCGGTGGCCGCCTTCGGCGCGGTCACCAGCACGCCGCAGCAGGCCGAGGCGGGCCCGAAGCCCGTCGACGTCACCCTGCTCGCGCTCAACGACCTCCACGGCAACCTCGAACCACCGAGCGGCTCCAGCGGCACCATCGACGGTCAGTCCGCCGGTGGCGTCGAATACCTCGCCACCCACCTGGCCGAGCTGCGGGCCGCCGCCAAGAAGAAGAACACGGTCACCGTGGCCGCCGGTGACCTGATCGGCGCCTCGCCGCTGCTCTCCGCAGCGTTCCACGACGAACCGACTATCGAGGCGCTGTCGATGGCCGGGCTCGACTACGCCAGCGTCGGCAACCACGAGTTCGACGAGGGCGCCGCCGAGCTGCTGCGGATCCAGAACGGTGGCTGCCACCCCGTGGACGGCTGCGCCGACGGCACCCCGTACCGCGGCGCCGGCTTCCAGTACCTCTCGGCCAACGCGTTCAAGACCTCGACCGGACGGCCACTGCTCCCGCCGTACGCCATCCACAAGGTCCAGGGCGTCAAGGTCGGCTTCATCGGGATGACCCTGGAGGGCACCCCGCAGATCGTCAGCCAGGAAGGCGTCGCCGGCCTGAGCTTCGCCGACGAGGCGGAGACCGCCAACCGGTACGCCCGGGAGCTGCGCCGCAAGGGCGTCGAGGCGATCGTCGTCCTGCTGCACGAGGGCGGCACCCAGGCCGCCGGCGGCGGAATCAACGACTGCGTCGGCATGACCGGCCCGATCGTCGACATCGCCGAACGGATGGACCCGTCGATCGACGTGGTGGTCAGCGGGCACACGCACCAGGCGTACAACTGCGAGATCGACGGGAAGCTCGTGACGAGCGCGAGCTCGTTCGGCCGGCTGGTCACCGACATCGACCTGAAGATCGACCGGCGCAGCGGTGACGTGCTCAGCGCGAAGGCCGAGAACGTCGTGGTCACCCGCGACGTGGCCAAGGACCCGAAGCAGACCGCGCTGATCGACCGCTACAACACCGTCCTCGGGCCGGTCGCCGACCGCCAGGTCGGCGAAACCACCGCGCCGATCACCCGCAGCCAGGAGACCCTCTTCGGTACGACGACGGGCGAGTCCGCGCTCGGCAACCTGATCGCGGACGCGCAGCTCGCCGCGACCGACGACGAGCAGGACGCGGTCGCCGCGTTCATGAACCCCGGCGGTGTCCGCGCCGACCTGGACGCCGGCCCGGTCACCTACGAGGAGGCGTTCACGGTTCAGCCGTTCGCCAACAACCTGGTGACGCTCGACCTCACCGGCGCGCAGCTCTACTGCGTGCTGGAGCAGCAGTTCGCGGTCAACCGGGTCCTCTATCCGTCGTCGAGCGTGCGCTACGTGGTCGACCCGAACGGCACCACGGGCGGCGCTGCCGATCCGTGCGCCGGCACCCGGGTGGTCCGGGGCAGCCTCACGCTGGGCGGCGTCGCCGTCGATCCGGCCGCCACCTACCGGGTGACGGTGAACAACTTCCTGGCCGGTGGAGGTGACGGCTTCAGCGCCCTCACCGCCGGCACGAACCTGGTCACCGGCCTGATCGACCTGGACGCGTTCGTCGCGTACCTGACCGCCGAGAGCCCGGTCTCCGCCCCGGCGCTGGACCGGATCCGCACCACCGCCGAAGCCGCCTGACGGACGACCCGCCAACGATCGGGCCCCGGAGCACCCCGCTCCGGGGCCCGAGCCGTCTCCGCCCTCCCCAGTGGACCCGCCGCCACCCCCACCCCGCGCGCGCCGCGCGCCCCGCGTCCCGCGCGCGGGAGTTGTCCGCGCACTTTCGGTGAAAGTGTTGCCTCGCCTGGCCCGGAGACAACACTTTCGGTGAAAGTGCTGCCTCGCGTGCCCCGGAGACGACACTTTCGGTGAAAGTGCACGAACCGCGGGGCGGGGGCAGGCCCGGGCGGGGCGGGGGCCGGGGGGTCAGGCGGTGGCCGGGGTCGGCTCGGGCGTTTTCGAGACGCTCTGGTCTGCGGCGACGCGGCCGTCCACGGCGGGGGCGAGCAGGCGGCGCAGGGAGAGCGCCACCAACGAGGCGAGCAGGCAACCGCCGACGACGGCCGCGACCCAGACCTTGCCGTCGGCCGCCCCGATCAGTGGACCGGCGGTCACCGGACCGATCACTCCGCTCACCCCGAAGATCATGGAACTCATCGCGTTGTAGCGGCCCCGAAGCTCGTCGGTGGCGAGCGCGTTGGTCAACGCCGGCATCACCGGCGAGAGCATCGTCTCGCCGAAGCCGAAGATCGCGGAGCAGGCCATCACGCCGAGCGCGGCGACGATCGCGTTGCTCGTACCGACCACCCCGGCGGCGCCGAGGATGAGCCAGGCCGCCGCGAAGACCGCGCCCACCACGGCGAGCGCGCCGGTGCGACTGCGCCCCTCCAAGCGCCGGATCACCACCAGCTGCGCCAGCACGATCATCACGGTGTTGGCGGCGAGAGCCCAGGCCACCACCCGGGGGCTCACCTCGACGACCCGGATGGCGTACGCGGTGAAACCCACCTCGATCTGCGCGTAGCCGCAGGTGGTGAGGATCAGGCCGAAGATCACCAGTCGGCGGAACGGACGGTCCCGCAGCACCGTGAGGTAGCCGCCGCCGGACGACCGCTCGCCGGCCGGGGCCGAGCTGATCCGGCGGCCGACGCCGGGCAGGGTGAGCAGGATCAGGGCCGGCATCAGATAGCTCACCGCGTCCAGCAGATAGATCATCTGGAAGGTCACCGGGCGGCCGGTGTCGACGATCGCGCCCGAGGTCATCCCGCCGATGCCGATGCCGAGGTTGAGCAGGGCGAAGTTCAGGCCGAAGACGCGCTGTCGTTCCCCGTCGTCGGTCAGCGAGGCGAGGATGGTGTTCTGCCCCGACCAGATGGCCGAACTGCCCACCGCGATCACCGTGGCCACCAGGAACGCGGAGCCGGTCGAGTGGACCAGGGCCAGGGAACCGGTGCCGACCGCCTCGATCAGCAGGCAGGGGAGCACCACCCGGCGCGCACCGAAACGATCGATCAGGGTGCCGCCGAGCGGCGACAGCGCCAGCGTGACCGCGCCGTACCAGCCGATCACCAGGCCGGCGCGCGCGTCGGTGAGCCCCCGTACGTCGGTCAGGTAGATGAAGAGGAACGGCAGGGTGAGACCACGCCCGATCGCCGAGAGCAGGGTGCCGACGAGGATGCGTCGGGCTTCGGAACGGCGGGGTAGGGCGCGGCGCAGCATGACCGCATTCTCTGCGGTGGCTGCGACAACCTGCGACTCGATTAACGGCCGGCCTGCGCCGTGCCGGCCGGTTCGTGACGGAGACCACCCGAGGCGATGTCCGAACCCTCTGCGATGCTGGCGGGGTGACCACCACCTGGCGCCACCTGCCCGCATCGGCCCGGGAGATCGCGGAGAGCGCCGTCGAGGCGGTCACCGCCGCGCAGCAGCGCGACGTGCCGGCGTACGACGAGGCGGTGGCCCGGCTCGCGACGGCCGAACGGTCCGGGCTGGTGCTCGGTGCGGTGGTCCGGCTCTTGCTCGAGGAGAGCCACCCGGACGGCGTGGCCGGCGACGACGTCCGGCAGGTGTTGGAGCGCTGCGCCCGCGGTGCCGCGCAGTGGTGCTCGGGTGTCGATCCGCACGTGCTGCTGGTCCTGCTCGCCGGCGCGCTCGGGGTGTACGACCCGGACGGCGACGACGCTCCGCCCGATCCACAGGCGATCGCCCGGCACGCCCCGCTGCTCGTCGCCGACCTGGCGGCCGGCACCGGCCGGTCCCTCGACGCCTACCTCGCCGCGGCGTTCGCCGAGATCGAGCGCGCCGAACACCAGGACTGAGCCCTCCCCTTCGCCGAACCGGCCTCGTCGCCCCGGTGCCGCCACGAGGATGACGGGGTGCGCATCTCCCGGACCAGGTACGAGACGACCGAGGAGACGCACCGGACGACGAACTTCGAGATCTTCTTCGATCTCGTCTTCGTCTTCGCGCTCACCCGGATCGTCGAGTTCATGGCGCAGACCCCCACGGCCGTCACCATGCTCCGTGGGCTGATCCTCATCCTGCTGCTGTGGTTCTCCTGGTCCTCGTACGCCTGGCTGGGCAACGAGGCGCGCGCGGACGTCGGCCTGGTCCGCACCGGCACGCTGGCCGCCATGGCGGCGCTCTTCGTGGCCGCGTTGGCGATCCCGGACGCCTGGCAGGGGGAGCCCGATCCGCTGCTGCCCGCCCCGCTCCTGCTCGCCTTCGCCTACCTGGTGGTACGGGTCCTGCACCTCGCGCTCTACCTCTACGTGTCCCGCAGCGCGCAGCTCACCCGTACGCTCCGGCTCAGCGCGATCCCGCTGGCGCTGGGGTGGATCCCGTTGGTGGTCGGCGCGCTGCTCGGCGGCACGGCGCAGACGGCGCTCTGGGCGGTGGCGTTCCTGATCGACGTCGGTGGCGGTCGGCTCGTCTCCCGCTACAGCCCGTGGGAGCTACGCAGCGTCAGCCACTTCACCGAGCGGCACCGCTTGGTGATCATCATCGCCATCGGCGAGTCGCTGATCTCGATAGGCCTCGGTGCCGGCGCGGAGCTGGCCACCTGGTGGGTGCTGCTGGCGGCGCTGCTCGGCTTCGTCGTCACCGTCTGCCTGTGGCGGTTGTACTTCGACCGGTTCGCGTCGGCCGTCGAGCACGTCATGGCGACGGTGCCGCGAGCGCGGCGAGGCACCATCGCCGGCGACGTCTTCAGCCTCGCCCACCTACCGATGATCGCCGGGATCATGTACATCGCGCTCGGCATCGAGCAGGTGCTGGCGATGCTCATCCACGAGAGGGGCGGCGTCGGTCGGCACGCGCTGGGCCTCTCCGGTGTCGTCGCGCTCTACGGCGGCGCCGCGCTCTATCTCGTCGGCCGGGTGCTCTGCGTCCGGCTCACCGCCGTTCGGGCCGCGCTGCCGCCGATCGTCGGCGCCGTCGCGCTCCTCCTGCTCATCGCGCCGGCCCGGGTGCTGCCCGCGCTCTCCGCGTTGGCGCTGCTGGTGGTGGCGCTGCTCGTGCAGTGCGCGGCGGAGCGGCGCTCCGGCACCCTCGGCGCGACGCTCACCGCGAAGCGGGCCGGCTGATCAACTCCCCGGTCGAGTGGGCGACTACCGGCCCAGCCGGCGTCGGAGCCAGTCCGGGGTCGGGTTGACGACCGCCGTACCGTCGGCCAGCACCACCGTCGGCACGGTCTCGTTCCCACCGGCGATCTCCCGGACGGTCGCCGCGCCGTCCGGGTCGCTCCAGATGTTGACCCAGTACGCCCGGCGGGCGGCGCGGCCGAGCCGCAGGCGCAGCCGGAGACAGTAGGTGCAGCCGGGCCGCCAGTAGACGACCGGCCGCCCGTCCGCGGCGCCGCGCCGGCGGGCCTGCGCCGCCGTGACCGAGCCGGGGAAGGCCAGCGGCGACAGTACTGCTGCCAGCGCCACGAGAAGCACCAACCACGTGAGGCCGAGCCAGACCGGTCGGAGGGTGGCCGCGACGTACACGCCGGTCGCCAGCAGCAGTCCCGGTGGACCCCAGATGCGCAGCATGACCCCGAATGTTAGTCACTTTCGCGTCGTCCGCTCCTCGTGCGTTGGCGGGGGCGCCGCCCGAGCGGCCCCGAGGGCTCAGCGGTCGGCCCGCGCCCGCCCGCACAGCGCGTCGGTGGCCCCCCGGCCCGCGCCCGGCCGGGCAGCGCGTCGGTGGCCCTTCCGGCTCGATCCGCGGGAGCCGTTATCGTCGCTGGGATGCCCGAACTGATCACCCCCACCGTCGACCTGCACGCCGCCTGGCTCGAAGCGCACGACGAGTGGGGACCCGGCGCACACGAGGACGGGTTCGGCCTGCGCCCGGCGGACGAGGTGCGGTCGTCCGGCGGCTTCGCCACCTGGGTGGCCCGGCTCATCGAGCAGTCGGATCCGACGAAGCCCCTGAAGGCCGGGCGGGCGCACTGCACGTACCGGTGGATCGTCGAGGGCGACCAGGTGCTCGGCGGAATCGCCCTGCGGCACGCGCTCGACGACTTCCTGTTGCGGGTCGGCGGACACATCGGCTACGGCATCAGGCCCTCCGCGCGTCGGCGTGGGTTGGCCGGCTGGGCGTTGGGCCGGATGCTCGACGAGGCGCGGACGCTCGGCCTGGACCGGGTGCTGATCACCTGTGAGGTGGCGAACGTCGCCTCGGCGCGGACCATCGAGCGCCAGGGCGGAATTCTGGAGGACGTCCGGGACACCGAACTCGGTGCCGTGCGGCGCTACTGGGTTCAGCTGTAGCAGCGGCCACCGGTGGATTACCGGAAACCGGCGGAGCACAGGCCCGAGCAGGGGAAGTGGTGGTTCGGGCTCGGGCAGGGGCGGATTCCGGCAAGCTGGGTGTCATGGCGTACGTCACCGCGAAGGATGGCACCGAGATCTACTACAAGGACTGGGGCTCCGGTCCGGCCGTAACGTTCTCCCACGGGTGGCCCTTGAACGCGGACGCGTGGGACGGGCAGCTGCTCTTCCTGGCGCAGAACGGGTTCCGGGTCGTCGCCCATGACCGGCGGGGCCATGGCCGTTCGGGTCAGGCCTCGGCCGGCAACGACATGGA
This sequence comes from Micromonospora musae, assembly GCF_003626635.1. Taxonomy (GTDB): domain Bacteria; phylum Actinomycetota; class Actinomycetes; order Mycobacteriales; family Micromonosporaceae; genus Micromonospora; species Micromonospora musae. Next base: position 59,607 of record NZ_RAZT01000008.1, read on the forward strand.
CGGGTACGCCGACGACCTCGCCGCGGTGATCGAGGCGCTGGACCTGAACGACGTGACCCTGGTCGGGCACTCGACCGGTGGCGGTGAGGTCACGCGGTACATCGGTCGGCACGGGACCGGTCGGGTGGCGAAGGCGGTGCTCATCTCCGCCGTGCCGCCGATCATGGTGCAGAGCTCGGACAACCCGGAGGGTCTGCCGCTGCAGGTCTTCGACGAGCTGCGTACGAACCTGTTCAACGACCGGTCGCAGTTCTACCAGGACCTGGCGCAGATGTTCTACGGGGCGAACCGGTCCGGGGCGAAGGTGTCCAAGGGCATCCTCGACCAGTTCTGGTTGTGGAGCATGCAGTCGGGCCTGAAGAACGCCTACGAGAGCATCAAGGCCTTCTCGGAGACTGACTTCCGGGCCGACCTCGCCAAGTTCGACGTGCCCACGCTGGTGATGCACGGCGAGGACGACCAGATCGTCCCGGTCAAGGACTCGGCGCGGAAGACCGCTCAGCTGGTCGCGAACGCCCAGGAGATCTACTACCCGGGCGCCCCGCACGGGATGACCGCCACCCTCCAGGACCAGGTCAACAACGACCTGCTGGCCTTCCTGCGGAGCTGATCCGTCACCGGAGAGGCGCGGACCCGGCCCGCGGCGGCTCCCCGCCAACGGAGCGGGCACCGTCCCGGGCCGCGCGACGGTGCCCGGATACGAATCAAGGCCCCTCAGTTGAGGGGCCTTGACCTGCTCTTACCTCTGGTCGGGGTGGCCGGATTCGAACCGACGACCTCTTCGTCCCGAACGAAGCGCGCTACCAAGCTGCGCCACACCCCGAGGCGTGCCGACAAATAGTAGCCCACCCGGTCGGGGGCTCCAACTCGGTACCCCCTCGGGTCGGCCGCCGCCACGCACCCCCGGAGACCAGGACCGCCCACCGGGGCGACCATGATCCGGACAACTTCCCGGAAGTTGCTGGCCGGGCCGCCATCGAGGCCGCAACTTCGGGGAAGTTGCGGCCTCGATGGCGGGCTCGGGGCAGGTCGAGGCCTTGGGGACGGGCCCTCGGGGCAGCCGCGGCCTTGGGGACGCGGCCTCGGGGAAGGTCGCGGCCTTGGCGGAAGGGGTGGGGTCAGCGGGGGATGAGGGTCAGGATGCTCGCCTCTGGCGGGCAGGCGAACCGGACCGGCGCGGTCGGGTGGGTGCCGAGACCGGCGGAGACGTGCAGCCAGGAGTCGGAGCCCGGCCAGCGGTGCAGTCCCCGAGCCATCGACCGGGGCAGCCCGCAGTTGGTGACGAGCGCCCCGACCCCGGGTACGCAGACCTGCCCACCATGGGTGTGGCCGGCGAGCAGCAGGCCGAAGCCGTCGGCGGCCATCTGGTCGAGCACCCGCGGCTCGGGAGAGTGGGTGAGCGCGATCGACAGGTCGGCCGACCCGGCGACCGGCCCGGCCACGGCGGCGTAGTCGTCCCGCTCGACGTGCGGGTCGTCCACGCCGACCAGATCGATGACCCGCCCGCCGGCCTTCAGCGTCGTCCGGGCGTTGTTGAGGTCGAGCCAGCCGGCGCCGGTGAGCACCTCGCGCAGCTCCTCGTACGGCAGCTCGACGCCCTCCACGTACTCCCGGTCAGGCAGGAAGTAGGTGAACGGGTTCTTCCAGACCGGGCCGGTGTAGTCGTTGGAGCCGAAGACGAAGACACCGGGGTAGTCGAGCAGCGGTTGCAGGGCGCGGAGCACCCCCGGTACGGCGTCCGGATGCGCCATGTTGTCCCCGGTCACCACCACCAGGTCGGGGTCGAGCGCGGCCAGTGACGCCACCCAGCGCTGCTTGCGCGCCTGGTCGGGCGTCATGTGCAGGTCGGAGACGTGCAGGACGCGCAGCGGCTCCGAGTCGGTGGGCAGCATCGGTACGTCGTACCGGCGCAGCGTGAACATGTTGCGCTCGATGAGCGACGCGTACGCCAGGGTGGCCGCGCCCACCGCGGCGGTGGTGGCCGCGAGCCGGAATACTGTGCGCTTTCGCATGCCGATCAGGGTAGTTTGACGGTCCATGAGCACGCTGAAGGACCGCCTGACCACGGACATGCGTAACGCGCTGAAGGCGCGCGACGAGCTGACCACGTCGACCCTGCGGCTCGCCCTGGCCGCCGTGGGCACCGCGGAGGTCGCCGGGAAGGTGAAGCGTGAGCTCTCCGACGACGAGGTGCTCGCGGTGCTGACCAAGGAGGCGAAGAAGCGCCGGGAGTCGGCGGTCGCCTTCGCCGACGCGGGCCGCACCGAGCAGGCCGCCAAGGAGACCGCCGAGGGCGAGGTGCTGGAGCGTTACCTGCCGAAGCAGCTCGGCGACGCCGAGCTGGCCGAGCTCGTCTCACAGGCGCTCGCCGAGGGCGGCTTCACCGGCAAGGCGCAGATGGGCCCGGCCATGAAGTCGGCCCAGGCCGCGGTGGCGGGCCGGGCCGAGGGTGGCCGGGTGGCCGCCGAGGTACGCCGCCAACTCGGCGCCTGACCCTCCCGCCGCGCCCCGGACTCTTTCCCCGAAGGAGTCCCCTCCTCCGCGCTGATGGCCACTCTTTCCGTGAAAGAGTCCGCTCCGCCTCGGCGATGGCCACTCTTTCCGTGAAAGAGCCGACCCTGGGTGAGGGGTGAGGGGTGCGGGGTGAGGGTGAGGGGCGTGGGCGGGGAGTGAGAGGCAGGGGCGGGGCGGGGTTGTTGTGCGTGAAGGGCGGGCACCCCCGAGGGGGTGCCCGCCCTTCAACGTTCACGCTGGGCGGTCCGGGCCGGGCGGCTGGTGCCGCCGGGCCCGGCCGGGCTCAGCCGCCGGGACGGTTGCCCGGACGGTTGGGCTGGTTGCCCGGCGGAGTGTCCGGGTTGTTACCCGGCCGGCCGCCGCCGCCACCGCCGCTGCTGATCTGGATGGTCACCACGCCGCCCTTGATGGTCCGACCGTCGGGGTTGGTGCCGGCCACCGAGCCGGCCGGGCAGCTGGAGGCGATCCGCTGGTCCGAGACGACCGCCTCGAAGCCCGCGCCGTTGATCCGGGACTTCGCGGTGTCGACGGACGCGCACTTCACGTCCGGGATCGAGCGCTGGTCACCGACGGAGATCTTCTGACCGGGCGGCTCGAAGTTGATGTCCTTCTTGCCCTTCATGGCGTCGCGCAGCGTCTCGAAGACCGGCGGGTTGATGCCGTGCGGCTGGTTGTGCTGCATCTTCTCGTTGGTCTGCGGCCAGTCGGGGTCGGCCATGATGCCGGCCACCGAGTACTGCTTGGTCATGGCGACCAGGGCAGCGGTCTTCTCGGAGTCGGTGGTGCCGGACTTGCCGGCCACCGGCGCGCCGACGATGCCCCGCACGTTCGCCGCCGTACGGCTGCTGCCGCACTTGGTGGTCGGCGAGTTGTCACCGACCGGGCAGCGGGCGACGTCCACGGCGGCCCGGGCCACCTCGGTGCTGATCCGCTTCTCGCAGCGCGGGTTGGCGATGTCCAGCTTCTTCCCGTCCGGGTCGCGGATCTCCTGCACCGGGATCGGCTCGCAGTACTTGCCGTCTGCGGCGAGGGTGGCGTAGGCGTTCGCCAGCTCCAGCGGGGTGGTCTGCGAGACGCCGAGGGTGAACGCGCCCCACTGATGGGCCTTGTCCTTCGTGCTGGCGAAGTCGGCGTCGTTCGAGGCCCGGAACTGGATGCCCATCCGCTTGGCCGCATCGACCACGTTCTCGGCGCCGACCTTCTGCTGCAGCGGTACGAAGAAGGTGTTGGTCGAGGCGCTGAACGCGCTCCACATGTTCTGCACGCCGCCGGCCTTCAGGCCGGAGTTGGTCGGGCAGTAGAAGTGCGTGCCCGGGCAGGCGGCCGGGCTGCTCGAGTCGATGATGTACTCCGACTTGAACTGCTGCGGCGAGTTGAAGGTGTAGCTGAGCGGGATGCCCTTCTCCAGCGCCGCCACGATCGTGAAGATCTTGAAGGTCGAGCCGGCCTGGTAACCGGTGATGCCGTCACCGCCGGTGAGCAGCGGGTTCACCGTGTTCGGGTAGTTGCCGCGCTTGCCCTTGTCGCGCTGCTTCGGGTCGCTGTGCGGCTTGTTGGCCGGGTGCTTCGGGTCGTCGAGCTTGTAGTTGCGGTTGACCGAGAGCGCGCGGACCCGGCCGGTGCCCGGCTCCACCACGGCCACCATGGCGGCTTCCTTCTCGGTCACCTTCTTCGACTTGCGGACCGCCTTGTCGGCACCGCGCTGCGCCTGTGGGTCGAGCGTGGTGACGATGGTGTAACCACCGCTCTTCAGGCGCCGCTCCCGGTCGTACGAGGTGGAGCCGAAGGTCTCCTGCTGCAGCCACCAGCGGTAGAAGTAGTCGCAGAAGAAGCCCCACTCCTTCACGTTGGTGGCGACGCAGCCGTTCGGTGCCCGCTTGCCCTTGACGACCAGCTTGGTGGCCTTCGCGGCCTCCGCCTCCTGCTTGGTGATGGCGCCGATGTCGACCATGTTCTGGATGACGTAGTCGCGTCGTTGCAGCGCGAGCGGGTAGCCGCTCTTGGTGGTCGGGTCGTTGGTGCTGGGCGCCTTCACCATTCCGGCGAGCATGGCCGCCTCGGGAATGGTGAGGTTCTTCGGGCTCTTGCCGAAGTAGACCTGGCTGGCGGCGTAGACGCCGTAGGCGCCGTTGCCGAACGAGGCGATGTTCAGGTAGCGCTCCAGGATCTCGTCCTTGGAGAGCTCCTTGTCGATCTGGAGCGCGTACCGCATCTCGCGCAGCTTGCGGGCGCTGGTGTCCTCGGTCGCCGCGACCACGTCAGCCGGGTGGGTGGCCGAGTACGCGATGGCCAGCCGGACGTACTGCATGGTCAGGGTCGATGCGCCCTGCTGCGAGTTGGTGCCGGACTGGTTGTTCACGAAGGCCCGGGCGACACCGTTGATGTCGACCCCGTTGTGCTTGTAGAAGTCGTGATCCTCGGCGGCGACGATGGCCTTCGCCATGTAGGGCGAGATGTCGGCGAGCTTCACGTCGCGACGGTTCTCGTCGTACATAGTGGCCAGCGGCGTCTTGCCGTCCTTGGCGAGCAGGTAAGTGATCTGCGGGGCGCGGGCCACCGTCAGCTCCGTGGGCAGAGCGCCGAATGTCTCCGCGCCGGCTTTTGCGGCCAGTCCGGACATCGCCACTGCGGGGAAGGCCGCAGCTGCGACCACCACGCCGGCCAGTAGGCCACATATGAGCAGCGATGCGGCGTTGGTCAGCACATTGTGGTCACGTTTCCGCATCCAGGTCACCTCGACAGGGTACGCGAGTAGGGAACGAGGGGCGCTGGGGCGTTCTTTCCCCATTTCCTGCGCGCGCTGCCCTCGTTGTGCTAAACGCATGACCCCCGGTGTGTGGTTGCGTGTGACCTGCCGCGAGTCTTCCCGCTCGAGTCGGGCCTTCGCAGCGTTTTCACGTTCTGGGGCGGGGTAAGCGGCGGTCGAGGGCCCGGGAAGCCGGGAGTGTCCGGAATGATGGATTTGGCCGACAACGTTGCGTAATCGGGTGACTACAGAGCATGATGGTGGACGGCGACAGCGCCACATGTCGTCCGTGCCGCCTAGGGGAAGGCCGGGCGGGCGATCGGGGGGATTGCCGGCTGACGCGTAACGAGGTCGGTAGGTACTGCAAGGGGGGACGTGTACGCATGGGCATGATTGCTGACTGGCCGTCGCTGGCGGCGTGTCAGAACGGGGACCCGGACGCGCTGTTCGTACAGGGCGCCGAACAGAACGTCGCGAAGCGGATCTGCCGGAGCTGCCCAGTTCGGTACGAGTGCCTGGCAGACGCGCTCGACAACCGGATCGAGTTCGGAGTGTGGGGCGGCATGACCGAACGCGAACGGCGGGCGCTGCTGCGCCGCCACCCGCAGGTCACGAGCTGGCGCAAGATGTTCGAGGCGGCCATGAAGAAGAACGCCAAGGAGAAGGCCGGCAAGGACCTGGTCACGACCGGCTGATCGCCGCGCCGATCGTTCGCAGCCCGTCGACGTCGTGCACGTCGGCGGGCTGTGCTGTCACCGACACCGTCGGTACCTGCGGGAACGCCTCGGTGAACCGGGCAGCGACCTGCTGCTCACGAGCTGCCTGCCGGGCCAGCGCGGAGTGCGCCCGTAGCACCTCGGCGGCACCCTCGTGCCCGCCCAGCTCGGCCAGCCGGTCCGCCGCGGCCCGGCTGGTGGCCGCGTCCAGCGCCGGCACCGTCGGCCGGTGCACCCGGTTGAGCACCAGGCCGGCCAGCGGCATCCGCTCCTCACGCAACCGGCCGGCGAAGTAGGCGGCCTCCCGGACCGCGTCCGGCTCCGGCGCCGCCACCAGCAGGAACGCCGTCTCGCGGGCCTGGAGGATGCGGTACGTCTGCTCGGCGCGCTGCCGGAAGCCGCCGAACATCGAGTCGAGCGCCGCCACGAAACCGGAGAGATCGGTCAGTAGCTGAGCGCCGAGCACCTTCTGCACGGCCTTGGAGAACATCCCGAACGACGCGGTGACCAGGCTGAACATGCTCCGGCCGCCGCTGCGCGCCGGGGCGAGCATCATCCGCAGCATCCGGCCGTCGAGGAAGCGGGAGAGCCGGGCCGGCGCGTCCAGGAAGTCCAGCGCCGAGCGGGACGGCGGCGTGTCGACGACGATCAGGTCCCACTCACCGCGGGCGTGCAGCTGGCCCAGCTTCTCCATCGCCATGTACTCCTGCGTGCCGGCGAAGGTCGAACTCATGGCCTGGTAGAAGGGGTTGGCGAAGATCTCCGCCGCCTTCGCCGGATCGGTGTGCTGGAGCACCACGTCGTCGAAGGTCCGCTTCATGTCGAGCATCATGGCGTGCAGCTCGCCGCCGCTGGCCTCGACGTCGATCCCCTTCACCTGACGAGGGGTGTTGTCCAGCTCGGTGAGGCCGAGCGACTGGGCCAGCCGGCGGGCCGGATCGATGGTGAGCACCACCGTACGGCGGCCGTGCTGCTCGGCGGCGCGCAGTGCCAGCGCGGCGGCCGTGGTCGTCTTCCCGACCCCGCCGGAGCCGCAGCACACCACGATCCGGACGCCCGGATCAGCGAGGACCTGGTCGACATCCAGCTGTGGCGCCACGTCTGCAGAAGGCACCAATCGAGCGTATCGGGCCGACCGGGTCCGTGCGCCCGTGCCGACGACAGGTGTGAGTCAATCGGCTCCGCGCAGGGCCTCTGCCAGGGCGGAGAGCCCGGTCCGGTCGACCCCGTCGGGCAGCAACGGCAACTCGATCATCGGGAGCCCCAACTCGACCAGGTCGGCCCGGAGCGAGTCCTCCAGCTCCCGGCGGATGACCTGATCGTGGGCCTCCGAGTGGAGACCGGCCACGACGTCCCGGTCGGCGGGCAGTCCCGCGGCGAGCAGTCCGCGGCGCAGCTCGGCGGCGCTGACCACCCGGCCGGTCGGCAGCGGCGGACGGGTGCCGTTGACGATGATCCGGCCCACCGGGAAGCCGAAGGAGGTGAGGTCGGCGACCGCGTCCACGGTCTCCTGGACCGGCATCTCCTCGAGCAGGGTGACCACGTGCACCGCGGTGATCGGCGAGCGCAGCAGCGCCGCGACCCCCTCGCTCTGCGTCTTGATCGGGCCGACCTTCGCCAGTCGGGCGGTCTCCGCCGTCACGTTGAGGAACCGGCCGATCCGTCCGGTCGGCGGGGCGTCCAGCACCACGGCGTCGTAGACCCGGCGCTGGTCGACGGTGCGGGTGGTCGCCTCCTTCGCCTTCCCGGTCAGCAGCACGTCGCGCAGCCCGGGAGCGATGGTGGTGGCGAAGTCGATCGCACCGAACTTGCGCAGCGCCCGACCGGCCGCGCCGAGCCGGTAGAACATGTCCAGGTATTCGAGCAGCGCCTCCTCGGCGTCCACCGCCAGGGCCCGGACCTCACCACCGCCCGGCGCGTCGGCGAGGTGCCGCTCCTCGTAGGGCAGTGGGTCGGTGCCGAAGAGCTGGGCGATGCCCTGCCGCCCCTCGACCTCGATCAGCAGGGTTCGTCGCCCGCCGGCCGCGAGGGCCAGGGCCAGGGCCGCCGCCACGCTCGTCTTGCCGGTGCCGCCCTTGCCGGTGACCACATTCAGGCGGGCCGGCCACTCGACACCGGCCGGGTCGGCCTGCTGATCAGCTGCTCGCACCCGTCGAGCCTATCCAGCCGTGGCGGTCAGGCGACCTCGCAGACCCACCAACCCGTCTTCTGCACCACGGTGAAGCGCAGTTCCTGCTCGGCGACCTTCTCGTCGGAGGTCGTCATCGTCACCTTGGCCGAGACGGTGGCCCGGTCGGCGTTCCGGTTGTCCACCTTCGGGGCGCTCCACCGGAAGCGGGGGTTCTGGTAGGCGGAGGCGTACTTTTCCACCTCTGCCACCTTCGCCGCGATCTTGTCGTCGTCCCGGGCCGAGGCGCAGACCAGGCTCGCCGCCTTCGTCGCGTCCTGCTCCTTGTAGACAGCGGTGAGGAACTGGTCCACCGCCGTCGCCGGCTCGTTCGCCCCCTCGCCGGTCTCCACGTTGCGCAGGGTGAGGAACGCGGCGACGCCGCCGCCGACGCAGAGCACCAGGACCACCGCGAGCGCGATCGCCGCGATCAGCACGCCACGCTTCTTCTTCGGCGGGGCGGGTGGCGGGAAGCCCGGCGCGGCCGGCGGGTAGCCGGTGGGGACCCCGGGCTGGCCGCCCGGGTAGCCCGCCGGACCCGCTCCGGGTCCGCCCGGCGTCGCCGGCTGGCCGGTCACGAAGCCGGGCTGGCCGGGCTGGTCGGGGTGGCCGGTCGCGAAGCCGGGCTGGCCGGCCACGAAGCCGGGCTGGCCGGGCTGGGGGCCGGCGGCGGTGGTGGGCTGGCCGGGCAGCGGCGGCTGGGCGGACGGAGCGTCGAGATCCGCCGGGCCACCCGGGCCGGCGGAGGGTGCCGGCGAGACCGGCTGCTCCGCCGGGGTGAGCGGCTGCCCGGCGCCGGGGTGCGCCTGCGGCACGGCCGGAGCTCCGCTCGCGTCGTCGCTGGGTGGCTGGCTCATCTCTTCCCCCGGGGGTGCGGCGCCCGCCGCCACCCGGCGTCGAGCGTGAAGTCGAGGGCGGCCGTATCGTGCGCCGTCCGACCGGAAGGGTAGCGGTCGATCTCCCCGCCGGTGTCGCCCGTGGTGGCCGCTGCAGGTGGGAGCGTGGCCGGCGTCTGTCAGGTACACGGCATCTGTCGCATATGTGACTGGCGGTGCGGGAGGCGCGCGCGTCCTGTTGGCGGGACTCCGGCACCGGACCTACGGTCGTCCCGGCGCGGGGGAACCCGGCCGGGCGTCCCGTCCGGACCGGTGAGCAGGGATCTGACCAGGTACGACGCCCGGAGGAAGTGCATGCACGACGCGGACAACACCCCTCGAGCCCAGTTCCCGGCGAACGATCGCTCACGTCGGGTCGGGACCGGCCCCGCCGGTGAGGGCGACGGGCCGGTCGGGAGCCTGCCGCTCAACGAGCGGTCGTACCGGCCGATCGCGGAGCCGGTCGAGGTGGTGCGGACGCTGAAGCGCTCCCTGGAGCGGGGCCGGGAGGACGAGGAGCCCGGCTACGTCATCCACCTGCCGATCCGGGTACCCGACCTGGCCTCGGCCACCGCCCTCGCCGGCCGGATCGCGGTCTCCCTGGGCTTCCTGCCCGAACTCGACGCGGGCGAGACCACCGTCTCCAACGCCGACGACCAGAACAACCGGTACCGGGTCTTCTGCGACCTCCTCCTGCCCGACCGCTCCCGCTGCCCACAGCGGTACGAGCACGGCGGCCCCTGCGGGGAGCTGCCCGCCGCGCCCGAGCAGCGTCCCTCGTCCCGGCCCACCACCGGTCCGTAGGCTGTGCCTCGAACGATCCGCGTTTCGAGGGAGCCCTGCACCGATGCAAAAGTGGGAGTACGCCACGGTCCCCCTGCTGGTCCACGCGACCAAGCAGATCCTCGACAACTGGGGTGAGGACGGCTGGGAACTGGTCGCCGTGGTGCCCGGTATGAGCCCGGACCAGCTGGTCGCCTACCTGAAGCGGCCGAAGGCATGAGCGAGCGCAGCGAGCGAATCAGTCGGCTCAGCGCGCGGAGCGAGGTGGCGGCATGAGCAACGGGCCGCACGCGAAGCTCGCCGAACTCGGCTACGAGCTGCCCGAGGTGGTGCCGCCGGTGGCCAGCTACGTGCCGGCGGTGCAGTCCGGCGCGCACGTCTACGTCTCCGGCCAGCTGCCGATGGCGGAGGGGAAGTTGCTGGCCACCGGCAAGGTCGGGGCCGGCGTCTCCGCCGAGCAGGCCAAGGACCTCGCCGAGCGCTGCGCGCTCAACGCGCTGGCCGCGATCGACTCGCTGGTCGGCCTGGAGAACGTCGTGAAGATCGTCAAGCTGACGGGCTTCGTGGCGTCCGCTCCCGGTTTCACGGGCCAGCCCGCCGTGATCAACGGCGCGTCCGACCTCTTCGGCGCCGTCTTCGGGGAGGCCGGTCGGCACGCGCGCAGCGCTGTCGGCGTGGCCGAGCTGCCCCTCGACGCCCCGGTCGAGGTCGAGGTCATCGTCGAGGTCAGCTGACCCGAGTGGTCCCGCTCCGCCCCGCGACCGGCGGCTCGTCGGTGACGAAAGTCGTGAACGGGCAGAAACCTCTACGGTGTGCCGCAAGATCGTGGGGTGGGGCGGGCGGGGTCGTACGATCGCAGCCATGACCGGGCACGTGACCGCGCCGGCAGCGGCGCTCGCCGACCAGCTGCCGACCTGGGTGACGCTGCTCCGCGCCCCGAACCCGGGGCCGATGACGCTCGACGGCACCAACACCTGGCTGCTGCGCGCCCCCGGCGCGGAGCACGCGGTCGTCGTCGACCCGGGCCCCGCCGACGAGGCGCACCTGGCCGCGATCGCCGCGCACGGACCGGTCGCGCTGGTGCTGATCACCCACGGCCACCCGGACCACACCGAGGGCGCGCCGAGGCTCAGCGAGCTGCTCGGCGGCGTGCCGGTACGCGCGGTCGACCCCGTGCACACCGTCGACGGCCGATCGCTCGACGCCGACACCGACCTCGAGATTCCCGGGTTGAGCGTGCGGGTCGTCCCGGCCCCCGGTCACACGAGCGACTCCGTCTGCTTCCTGGTCGAGCGCGGCGACGAGCGGGTGGTGCTCACCGGCGACACCATCCTGGGCCGGGGCACCACCGTGGTGGCCCATCCGGACGGGCACCTGGGTGACTACCTGACGAGCCTGGAGGTGCTCTCGACGTACCGCGGCGTCCCGGCGCTGCCCGGGCACGGCCCGGCGCTGGCCGACTGCGGCGCGGCGGCCGACTTCTACCTGGCCCACCGCCGGGCGCGGCTCGACCAGGTCCGGGCGGCGGTCGCCGCCGGCGCCACCACCCCCGCCGAGGTGGTCGCCGCCGTCTACGCCGACGTGGACCGCTCCCTCTGGTGGGCGGCCGAGTGGTCGGTACGCGCGCAGCTGGAGTACCTCGCGCCCGAGACCCGGGAATGCGTGACCGGGGACACGGAGTTGGAGCTGCCGTGACCTGCCCGGTGTGCGGAACCGTAGCCGTCCCCGGCGCGCGGTTCTGCCACAACTGCGGCGCCGCGCTGCCGGCGGCCGCGACGTTGCCGGCCGCCGAACGCCGAGTGGTGACGGTGCTCTTCGGCGACCTCTCCGACTTCACCTCCTGGTCGGAGGATCTCGACCCGGAGCGGGTCGGTGCGGTCACCGACCGGGTGCTCGCCGCCCTCGCCGGTGCGGTGAAGACCTTCGGCGGGCACGTCGACAAGCTGACCGGTGACGGGATCATGGCTGTCTTCGGCGCACCCGTGGCGCACGAGGACGACGCCGAGCGCGCCGTCCGTGCCGCGCTCTCCATGCAGCGGGCGGTCCGCCGGGTGCTCGACGACGAGCGCGGCGGCGGCGCGCCGCTGGGCCTGCGGGTCGGCCTGAACACCGGCGACGTCATCGCCGGCATCCAGGCCGCCATCGAGTACACGGTCATCGGCGACACCGTGAACACTGCCGCCCGGCTGGCCGACGCGGCCGCCGTCGGCGCGGTCTACGCCGGCGCCCGCACCTCCGCGGCCACCCGGCACGTCGCCTCCTGGCGGGCGCTGCGCCCGCTGCGACTCAAGGGCAAGCGCGAGCCGGTCGAGGCGTACGAGCTGCTCGGCCTCCTGGACGCGCCCGGCACCCGTTCCGGGCTGGGCGACGAGGCCCCGTTCGTCGGGCGGGAGACCGAGATCGGCCGGGTCGCCGGCCGGCTCGCCGAGGTGATCGACCGCGGCGAGCCCCGGGTGCTGCTCATGACGGCCGAGGCGGGAATCGGCAAGTCCCGGTTCGCCGCCGAGGTGGAGCGCCTGGCCGCCGGGTACGACGTGGGCGCCGGCCGGTACGCCGCGCACACCGGCGCCCGGGTGCTCTCGGTGCGCTGTGCGGCGTTCGGCGAGCGGCGGCGGCTCGCCCCGCTGGCCGACCTGGTCCGGGCCGCGGTCGGCCTGCCCAACGATCAGTCCACCGCGCTGACCCGCCCGGCGGTCGAGGAGCGGCTGCGCCGGCTCGGCCAGCGACTGGGCCGCGGCGCCGAACCCGCGCCGATCGTGACCGACCAGCTCCTCGCCCTGCTCGGCTACGCGGAGCTGACCACGGAGGTTCCCGACCAGGGTGGGTGGACCGCCACCCAGCCACCCACCGACGCCGAGGCGGTGCCGAACGCGGTCGCCGACCTGCTCAGCGCGCTCGCCGGTGAGGCGCCGCTGGTGGTCATCGTCGACGACCTGCACGACGCCACGGCGGAGACCATCCGCGCGCTCGGGCTGGCCCTGTCCCGGCTCAGCGGCCCGGTGCTGGTGCTGCTGCTCGGCCGCCCCGAGCTGGTCCGCACCGCGGGTGCGTTGACCCGGGTCGCCGACGCCGAGGTGCACGCCCTGCCGCCGCTGCGCGGCGCCGACGCGGCCCGGCTGTTGACCAGCTATCTGAGCGGCGGGAAGCTGCCGCAGGCGGATACCGACCGGCTGCTCGCCACGGCTCAGGGCAACCCGTTCTACCTGGCGGAGCTGGTCACCCTGCTGCGGGAGCGGGGCGCGCTCACCGCGGTCGCCGGCCGCGCCGGCACGCCGAGCGTGGCCTGGCGGCTGGTGCCCGGCTCGCTGAGCAGCCGGCTGCTCTCCCGGGACCTCGCCGCCGTGCTGGCGGCCCGGCTCGACGCGTTGCCGCCGGAGGCCCGGTCGGTGCTGCGGGATGCCGCGGTGGTCGGTGACACGGTCCCCGCCGGGGCCCTGGAGGCGCTGCGCGAGCAGCGCGCCGGGCTGGACGGGCGGCCCGCCGCCGTGGTCGCGGTCGAGCTCGAACGAGCCGTCGACGAGCTGCTGCAACGGCGCATGCTGCACCGCACCCGGGCCGGGTACACGTTCGCCACCCCGCTGATGCGGGAGGCCGCGTACGCCGGGATCAGCAAGGCCGAGCTGGCCGAGCGGCACGCCGCCCTGGCCCGCTGGGCGGCGCCCGGCGCGGACGGGGACGAGCTTTCGGCCAAGCCGTCCGGCGTCTTCACCGACATCGACCGGGACGAGTTCGTCGCCGCCCACGTCGAGCGGACCGCGGCGCTCGCCGACGCGGTGAAGCTGCGTCCCGACGCGCCGGCGCGCGCGGTGGTGCCGCTCGGGGTCGCCGCGCTCGGTCGGGCCGCCCGCCGGTCCCTCACCGCGGGGGAGCCGGCCCTCGCCGTCGAGTACGCCGAACGCGCCGTCGAGCTGGCCCACGAGGCGGTGCCCGCCGCGGATCTCGTGGTCCACGCCCGCGCCCTGCTCCAGATCGGCCGGGCGGCCGACGCGCTCGCCTCGGCCGAGAAGATCGCCGCCAACGCGGGGGACGAGGGGACCCGGGCCAGCGCGCTCCTGCTCGCCGGGCAGGCGCACCAGACGCTCGGCGACCAGCACCGGGCGGTCGCGGCGTGGCAGGAGGCCCTGCAGGTCGCCACCGCCGGCGAGCTGCCGACGCTGCGGGCCTCCGCGATGCGCCGGCTGGGCATGGCCGACTTCGTGGCCGGGCGGCTCAGCCAGGCGAGCAGCCGGTTGGCGGCCGCGTACCAGGTGAGCCTCGCCGCGAAGGACCGGCCCGGGCAGGCGTGGTCGTTGCAGAACCTCGCCTGGGTCACCACCACCCGGGGTGACTTCGCGGGCGCCGACGCGGTCCTGAACCGCGCCGCGCGGCTCTTCGCCGAGTTGAAGGACCCGTACGGCCGGGCCTGGCTGCGCGGCACCACGGCGTTCGCCCGACTGCTGGCCGGTCGGCTGCGGGAGGCGGACCGCCTGGCGCGGGTCTTCCTGCCGTTCGGCGAGCGGGTGGGGGAGGCGTGGGCGGTCGGGACGCTACGAGCGGTCGAGGCCTTCGCCAGCGCGGAGCTGGGTGATCTGGCCGAGGCGGACCGGGAGGCCCGGCGGGCCTACCGGGACTTCGACGCCGCCTCCGACGAGTGGGGGTGCGGATTCGCCCTGGTGGTGCGGGGTGTGGTGGCGCGCGGGCTGGGCGAGCCGGCGCACGCCGCCGACCTGCTCACCGACGCGCTGGGGTACGCCGAGCGCACGGCTCACCCGCTGTTGACCGGGATGGCCGGCACGCTGCGCGGTTTCGTGGCGCTGGAGTTGGGCGACGTGACGGCGGCGGAGCGGGACGCCCGGACGGTGCTGACCACTGTCGAGCCGAACAACCCGCAGGCGCCGGCGCAGGTCGCGCCCCGGGTGCTGCTGGCCACGGCCCGCCTCGCGATCGGCGACTCGGCGACCGCGGTGGGGCTGCTCGCCCCGGTGGCCACCGCCGCCGGGAGTACCCCCTCGTTGCTCATCTCCCGCCGGCAGACGCTCGCCCGGTACGCCTCGGCGCTGCTCGCCCACGGGCAGCCGGAGCAGGCGCTCGACTGGGCCTGCCGGGCGGCGGCGGCGCCGGCCGAGGACGTCCGCGGCCAGGTGATCGGGGCGATGGTGCAGGCGGAGACGTTCGCCGCGACCGGCCGTACCGCCGAGGCGCTGGCCGGCGCGGAGGAGGCGGTCCGGCTGGCGTACGGCACCGAGCAGCGCAGTGAGCGGCGCGGTGCCGAGGCGCTCCGGGCCCGCCTGGCCGCCGACTGATCTCGCTCGCCGGTGGGCCGGACGCCGCAGCCGGGGGTTGTGTCGGTTCTGCTGATGTACCGGGGGCCGGGCAGCGGATAGCGTGTCAGGTTCACGCGGCGGTCCACAGTGGCGGCCGTACCGGCTTGGGGGAGGGCCGTCATGAGGCTGCCGCGTTCGGTTGCCGGCTGGACGATCGCGGTGTTCGGCGTGCTGGCGTTGATCATGGGCGCGGTGGGGTTGCTCTGGCCGGAGGCGATGCTCCGCTCGCTCGGCTTCGAGGTGCCCGCCACCCGCGCCCCGGGTGACCACACCGGCACGTTCCTGATGGCCTCCTCGATGGCCTCGTTCAACATGGGCGTCTACTACCTGCTCGCCACCGCCACCGAATGGCGGGTCTTCTACCGGTTCACGGTCTTCTTCCGGCTCGTCACCTTCACCGTCTTCAGCATCGCGGTGCTGGCCGAGATCGCGCCGGGCCGGTTCTTCGGGGTGGCGGCCTGGGAGGGCGCCGGTGCCCTGGCGACCGCCGTCGGCCTGTGGTGGGACGCCCGCCGGAACCGTGGTGTCGGGTCGGCCCGAGGTGGCGACGGGGCGGCCGATCCGAGCGGCCGGGCCGATGCCGGGGCGGCCGGCGAGGCGCCAGCAGCCGACGCGGTCCGCTGACCCGTCAGTACGGTTGGGTATTTTCGAGCTGTGACCGACACCCCGTCCGGCAGTCTGCCGGCACCCATCGTGCCTGGTCTGACTGATTTGCGGGTATTTGCCCGAGGGGGCTACGCCACGGTCTACCGGGCCACCCAGATCTCCGTGGGCCGCGAGGTCGCGGTCAAGGTGGAGAATCGGACGCTCGACAGCGAGCGGGACCAGGCCCGGTTCCTGCGCGAGGCGCGCGCCGCCGGCCGGATGTCGTCCCACCCGCACGTGGTCGATCTCTTCGACGTCGGCGTCACCGTCGACCAGCATCCCTACCTGATCATGGAGCTCTGCGACGGCTCGTACGCCGAGCGGATGCGCAACTCCCCGCTCGGCGCGGCCGAGGCGCGCGACCTGGGCATCAAGATCGCGGATGCGCTCGCCCACTCGCACGGGGCCGGAGTGCTGCACCGAGACGTCAAGCCGGCGAACATCCTCTACTCGCACTTCAACCCGGCCGTGCTCGCCGACTTCGGGCTGGCCGTACTGGCCGAGGTGCGCGATCCGACGGTCACGCTCGAGGTGCTGACGCCCGCGTACGCGCCGCCCGAGATGTTCAACCACAGCCCGCCCTCGCCGGCCGTCGACGTCTACGCGCTCTGCGCCACCCTCTACGCCGTCATGCACGGCCGGCCGCCGCGCTGGCAGGCCGAGCGCAACCCGAGCCTGGTCACCGTGCTGGAGATGTTCAACCAGCCGATTCCCGGGCTGCCCGGTGTTCCGGAAGCACTGATCGACGTGCTGCGCGCCGGAATGGCGAACGATCCGGCCGATCGCCCCTCCGCCGCCGAGCTGCTCGGGCTGCTCGCCGCGCTCCCCATCGAGCCCGCCGCCACCCCGGTCAGCGGCGCGCCCGTCCCGGGGATCCCGAGCAGGGGCGGCTTCACCGGCTCCGGCCCGTACGCCGGCCCGACGAGTCAGCCGCTGCCCCGTAACCCGGCCGAGGACGCCCACCCCACCCTCCCCAGCCCCGCCAAGTCGGCCGGCCGGCGCTGGCGTCGGCGCTGGTTCCTCGGCGGTGCCGTGGTGCTCGCCGTGGCCGGTTCGGCCGCCGCCGGCGCCTGGGTCGCCGACGGCGCGCGGAAGCCGGATCCGTCGGTGAGCCGGGCCGCCGCTCCGGCGACCGAGGGACGGCTGCCCGGCTGCACCGACGCGGCCACCGTGGAGACGCTGCCCGAGGGGGCCCGGTGCGCGACCGGGCTGGAGTGCTTCGGGCCGGTACGGGTGCGCGGCACCCGCGCCGAGGCGACCCAGGTGACCTGCGACGGCCCGCACACCTGGGAGGCGTACGCCGAAGGGGTGCTCCCGGTGCACCTGGTCGGCGCCGGCTACCCGGAGATCACCGCGGACCCGGTGGTCCAGCAGGTGTGCGGCCCGACCACGTTCCGGCTGACCAGCCGGATCGATCCGACGGCCGGTTGGCACCTCGAGGTGTTGCCGCCGGTGGACGGCAGCATCGACCGGACGTTCCGCTGCCTGGCGGGGCGAGGCGTCGACGCGCTGGGCGGCCCGACGCTCACCGGGCACTGAGCTTCCGTACCCACCGGCAGGCCGCCCTCGGCCCGGCGCTCGCCAGGCACTGAGCTTCCGCGCCCACCGGCAGACCCGCCTCGACCCGGTGCTCGCCGGGACGGCGAGCTTCGCATCCCCCGGCGACCCGCTCTCGATCCGAGAAGGACGGCGGTGCGAGGAGAGCCCGGGCGCTCAGCCGCCGTTCAGGCCGCGCCGACGGTCGCGTACCGCGCGCAGCGCGTCCCGGCTGTCCAACGCGTCGAGGGTGTCCGCGTCCACGCCGGACGGCTCGGGCAGGGGCGGCGGAATGGCCGCCGGAGGGTCCTCCGCCGTCGGTTCGTCGTGCTGGCGCGCCGCCGCCACCGACACGGCGGCGAGGATCGCGAGCAGCACGCAGAGCAGCGCCAGCACCACGCCGAGGAGATCCTGCCGCCGCCACACCAGCAGCGTCACCAGCAGGGAGAGCGCGGCGACCGCCGCGACGACGGCGAGCGTCCGCGCGTCGGGCCTGGTCAACCGGTTCACCCGTCCAGCATGTCGACGGCGCAGCGGCTGTCAACCCGCCACTACGCGCGTGGGGTGGCGTCGAAGTCGGGAAAAACGTTACGGCGGACCGGTGATTGTCGCTTTTGTAGGCGTTTTGCGCGCCACATTCATTGCCTACGATCTCTAGAGTGGCGGAAGTCGGGCGGTGCCCCCGACCTTCCCTGTCGTCCACGGAAGGCGTCCACATGCAACGACGAACCCGGTCCCTGGCCCTAGCAGGAATCATCGGTGCTCTCCTCGCCGGCTCGGCGGTCGCACCAGCGGCCGCAGCACCGGCGACCGGCGCTCACGGGCGACCGGTCACCACCGACCGGACCAGCCCCATCGAGGCCCGCCGAGTCGACCGGGTGCCCACGCCTCGGCTCGACTGGTACCCCTGCTACGACTACGCCGAGTGCGCCACCGTCCGCCTCCCGTTGGACTACGACCACCCCCGGGGTGCCACCACCGAGATAGCCCTGCTCCGGGTCAAGGCCCGCGATCAGCAGAACCGCATCGGCAGCCTCTTCGTCAACCCGGGTGGGCCGGGCGGCTCCGGCACCAGCATGGCGCTCGGCGCCCCCCAGTTCCTCGGCGACGAGCTACTGGACCGGTTCGACGTCGTCGGGGTCGATCCGCGCGGCGTGGCCAGCAGCGAGCAGGTGCGCTGCTTCGCCACCGTGGGCGACCAGACCCGCGCGTACGCGGGGCTCAACGTGGCCTTCCCGGTCACGAAGGCCGAGGAGAAGGCGTACGTCGCCTCGTCGAAGGCGGTCGGTCGGGGCTGCTCGACGACGGGCCGCCCGCTCTCCGGCGCCATGTCGACGGCCGAGGTCGCCCGGGACATGGACGTGCTGCGCCGGGCCGTCGGCGACCGCAAGCTGACCTACCTCGGCTTCAGCTACGGCAGCGTGCTCGGGCAGTACTACGCCAACATGTTCCCCGACCGGGTGCGTGCCCTCGTGGTCGACGGTGTGCTCGACCCGTACGCCTGGTTGGGCAAGGGAAAGGCCCGTGACCTGCTCCAGGAGGACCGGATGCGCAGCGCGCAGGGCGCCTCCCGAGCCCTGCGCGAGATCCTCGTGCGCTGCGACGCGGCCGGCGCGGAGTCCTGCCCGATCGCCGGCGGGGCGGCCGGCAAGTACGAGCTGGTGGCGCAGCGGCTGCGTGCGAAGCCGCTGGTGATCGAGGATCCGGACCTCGGCCCGTTCACGGTCGGCTACGCCGACTTCGTCGCCGCCACGATGAGTGCGCTCTACGACCCGTACGGCTACCTGCAGGTGGCCGGTCTCACCGCCGAGCTGCTGGTTCTCACCGAACCGGCCGCCACCGCCCCGGCCCGGGACCGGGCCCGCGCGGCCGTGACCCGGCTCGCCGCCGAGGCGCGCCAGCAGGCCCGCCGGTACGACTTCCCGTACGAGAACGGCCTGGAGACCTTCCTCGGGGTGGACTGCACCGATGCCAACCACCCGAAGGACGCGGCCTCCTGGCCGGCTCGGGCGGCGAAGGCCGACCGGCGGGACCCGTACTTCGGTCGGGTCTGGGCCTGGATCAGCTCGCCCTGCGCCCGCGACACCTGGACGGTGCGGGACGAGGACGCCTACACCGGCCCGTTCGATCGGCGTACCAGCGCGCCGGTGCTGGTGGTCGGCAACTACTGGGACCCGGCGACCAACTACCGGGGCGCGGTCAGCTCGGCGGCGCTGCTGCCGAACAGCCGGTTGCTGAGCAGCGACAGTTGGGGGCACACGGCGTACGGCACGTCGGCGTGCGCGACCGGCGCGATCGACGAGTACCTGATCGACGGCACGTTGCCGGCGAGGGGCACGCTCTGTGTCGGCGACGCGCAGCCCTTCGCCGAGGTGGCCGGCGGGCAGGCGTCCGACCGGGTGGCGGCGTCCAAGAGCACCCTGTCGGACCAGAGTGTGCCGCGTCGGGGTGAGCCGAAGCGGCTCCCGCCGGTCGTGGCGCCGCTGCCCGCGGTGGGCACGCTGACCGTCCGCTGAGACCGCCGGGGTACGGCGGGCGATCGGGCGCCCGCCGTACCCCGGCCCGGCGACCACCGAAAATGGACGGTGGTCGCTACGCTCGGTCTCCCGCAGGCTGTCCGCGTCAGCGAGGTCACCGATGAACGAATCGTCCACCGGGCTCAGGTTCCGCTCGGTCGCTACCACAGTTGCCGTGGCGATGACGCTCACCCTCGCCGCCGCCGCCGGCTGCGACAGCCGACAGGAGCCGGAGCTTCCGTCGGTGCAGGAGAAGCTCCGCGAGTCGCACATCTACGGGCAGCCGAAGCTGCGGATCGGCGTGGCCAGCAACGAGCCGCTGATGGGCGAACTGCGCGACGGCGTGCACGTCGGTTTCGACGTGGAGATCGCTCGCTACATCGCCGCCTCCCTCGGCTACGAGGGCGACCAGCGGCTGGAGTTCGTCCCGGTCTCCACCGAGGACCGCATCCCCGCGCTCCAGGGCGGCACGGTCGACCTGGTGGTTTCGAGCTTCTCGATGACCGAGGACCGCAGGAAGCTGGTCAGCTTCGCCGGGCCGTACTTCGTCACCACCCAGGAGGTGATGGTGCCGGTCCGGCTCAAGGACAAGATCCGCACCATCGAGGACCTCCGCAACCCGGCGTACAAGATCTGCACCAGCGGTGGCTCGACCACCGAGGCGGAGCTGGAGCAGCACCAGGTCCGCACCTTCGTCGTGAAGGACGTCGGTGACTGCGTCGCCGGGATCCGGGCCGGTCGCTACGACGCGGTCAGCTCCGACGAGACGATGCTGGCCGGCTTCCTGTCCCGGTACCCGACCGAGTTCGAGATCGTCGACATGCCCTTCGGCACCAGCGAGCTGATCGGCGTCGGGGTGCCGATCAGCGATCCCGCCCTCCGCGACCTGGTCGCCTTCTTCCTCGACAAGAGCTACCGGTTGGAGCGGGCCGGCCGGGCCAGCCCCTGGCAGACCGCCTACAACCGGACGCTCGGCCCGTGGCTGCGGGCGGAGAAACCACAGCCTCAGCCACTGGAGGTGCCGGAGCTCGTCGACTTCGACGACAAGGCCCCCCGGTGACCATCCCCTCGTCGGCCCCGGCCCCCGCCGCCGAGTCGGTGGCCGACGGCGATGCCCGGGTCGAGGAGCCGACGGCCTGGTACGACCGCAGCTGGAACGGTGGCGACCGGCTGGACAAGGCGGAGCGGCGAGCGCAGGCCAACCAGTCGTTCTGGACGGCGCTCGTCGGCGTGCCGGCCGTCTTCTCCGTCCTCCGGCTCGGCGTCGAGGCGGGCGGTGAACTTCAGACCACGTTGCTGCTGGTCGCGAACGTCGGGCCGGTCAACCTGCTCGCCGGCTTCCTCACCACGGCCGCCCGGCTGCTCGCCACGGCGCTGGTCGCCGTCTTCGCCCTCGGCGCGGTCTTCGGCGCGAGCGTGGACCGGCTACCGCCCGGCACCCGGCGTCGTCCGCTCTTCGCCCGCTGGGCCGAGATCACCCCGGCCTGGCTGGTGCTGGCGAGCTTCCTGCTCGCCCTGGTCACCTGGCCGCTGCTCTATCTGCCGCTGCTCATCCCGGCGTTCGTGGCCGCCTTTCAGCTGCGCCCCGAACAGCTGCACGAGCGGATCGCGCCCCGGGTGCTGCTGATCGCGGCCCTGCTCGTCGGGTACGCCTGGCTGCTGCTGCCCACCCTGCTGGACGCCGCCCGGCAGGGCAAGCCGCTGGTGGTGGCGCTGCTCGCTCTGCCGCCGCTGCTGGCCCTCGGCATCTCCGGGCCGCTGCCGCGCGTCGTGATCGGGCCGCTCGCCTCGCTCACCGAGGTCGCCGTGCTGGTCGTGCTGGTCTGGGCGTCGCTGCCGGTGATCAGCACCCCGGTGCTCCCGCTGACCGTCACCACCGTCGGGCCGGTGAACGGGCCGACCGAGGACGTACGGGGGCACGTGGTGACCACCGACGACGTGAACATGGTTCTCCTGCAGGAGCAGGGCGGCGTGCGGTACGTGCCGGTCGACCAGGTACGCGCGCAGGTGCTCTGCCCCAGCGAGGAGGAGCTGCCCCGGCACCAGCTGCGAATCCACGACTTCCATGTGGAGGATTCGCTGATGGAGGGGCTGGGTCGCCGGGTACGCCCGGTGCACCGCATCGACGCCGCCTGCCGCGCCGTCGGCTGACCCCACGAGGGTGTTTGAGGAGGCTCGCCCGTAGCGAGCCGAGTGCCAGGCGGCGTTCGGCCCTCTTAGTACGACTTCTCCTGGCCGAGGACGTGCTGGGCCACGTAGTTCAGGATCATCTCCCGGCTCACCGGGGCGATCCGTCCGGCCCGGACAGCGCCGAGCAGCGTCGCGACGCCGTACTCGGTGGTCATGCCGGCCCCACCGTGGACCTGTACCGCGGTGTCCACGGCGAGCGCGGCGGCCTCGCCGGTCGCGTACTTCGCCATGTTGGCGGACACTCCGGCCTCCAGGTCCCGCCCGGCGTCGTAGAGGGTGGCCGCCTTGTAAATCATGAGCCGGGCCAGCTCCACCTGCACGGCGGCGTGCGCCAGCGGATGGGACACGCCCTGGTGCGAGCCGATGCTCCGCCCGCCCCAGACCTTCCGCGTCGCGGTGTACGTCGACGCCCGCTCGATCGCGTACCGGCCGGTGCCGGCGCCCATCGCGGCCACCGTGATCCGCTCCGGGTTGAGCCCGGCGAAGAGCGCCGGCAGGCCGGCCTCCACCGACTCGCCGACCAGCGCGTCCGCCGGCAGTCGCACGTCGTCGAGGTAGAGCAGGAACTGGTTCTCCGGCGAGACGATCTCCATCTCCAGCTTGGAGCGGGTGAGCCCCGGCGCGTCACTCGGCACGACGAACAACGCCGGCTTCAGCCGGCCGGTCGTGGCGTCCTCGGTGCGCGCCACGACCAGCACGTACTGCGCCTCGTCGACGCCGGAGATGAAGCACTTACGCCCCGAGAGCAGCCAGTCGTCGCCGTCGCGCCGGGCCACCGTGCCGAGCCGGTGGAAGTTCGACCCGGCCTCCGGTTCGGTTATCGCGAAGACCACCCTCAGCGTGCCGTCGGCGAAGCCGGGCAGGAACCGCTTCCGCTGCGCCTCGGTGCCGTGCCGGTTGATCACGGTGGCCGCGATGGCGGGGGAGACCACGAGCAGCAGCAGCGGGCAGCCCGCCGCGGCCAGCTCCTCGCAGACGATCGCCAGCTCGGTGATGCCGCCGCCCCCGCCGCCGTACTCGGTGGGGATGTTCACCCCGAGATAGCCGAGCCGTCCCGCCTCCGCCCACAGCTCGGTGGTGTGCTCGCCGGCCCTGGCCTTCGCCACGAAGTAGTCGTGCCCGTACCGCCGGCCCAGCGCTCGTACGGCGTCGCGGAGCTGCTCCTGCTCGTCGGTGAGGTCGAAGTTCATCGCGCGTCCTCCAAGGGGTTGACCACGGCCAGCACGGCCCCGGTGTCGACCTGACCGCCGGTCGGCACCGGCAGCTCCACGACCGTGCCGTCGATCGGCGCGAGCACCGGATGCTCCAGCTTCATCGCCTCCAGGGTCAGCAGGAGGTCACCGGCGGCGACCCGCTGACCGGCCGCCACGTGCACCCGGGTCACCGTGCCGGGCAGCGGCGCCAGCAGCGAACCGGGCGCCAGCTCGGCGGTCGGCTCGGGAAGGCGTGGCAGCTCGGTGAGGGTGACCGACCCCTCGGGGCCGTCGACGTGCACCGCCGAGCCGACCCGGTGCACCCGGTACGCGTACCGCACACCGTCCGCGTCCAGCACGACCCGTTCGGGGGCGGCCGACACCAGCGCCACTGCCGGAATCCCACTGCCCGAGCCCGTCGCGCTGCCCGCGGCCCCCGCGTCGCTGGAGTCGATCCTCGGGCCGTCGGGCGCCGCGCGGTCGCCGCTCACACCGGTGGCCGGTCGGACCGCCCACTCGGCGAGCGCACCCGTCCGGTCCAGGCGGTAGCGCACCTCGACCTCGCCGGTCGGGCCGAGCAGCCGGGTCACCTGCGGATACGCCGGCACGTTCCGCCAGCCGGACGGGAGCCCGGCGAGCACCGGGGCGTTCGCCCGCCGGTCGGCCGCCGAGGCCAGCGCCCCGGCCAGCGCGTACAGCGGCACCCGATCGGAGGGCACCAGCGGCACGAACACCTCCGGATGCCGGTCGAGGAAGCCCGTGTCGACCTCGACGGCGGCGAACTCCGGGCTGCGCAGCACCCGGACGAGCAGGTCGCGGTTCGTGGTCACCCCGTGCAGTTCGGCGCGGGCCAGCGCGCCCGCCAGCGCCCGCGCCGCCTCGCCACGGGTCGGTGCCCAGGCGATCAGCTTGGCCAGCATCGAGTCGTAGTGGACGCCGACCGCCGAGCCGTCGACCACACCGGAGTCCAGCCGCAGCCCGACGCCGGTGAGCGCGCCGAACTCGGCGGACACCCCTGCAACGGCGAACCGGTGCAGCACTCCCGTCGCCGGCCGGAACCCCTCGGCCGGGTCCTCCGCGCAGAGCCGCACCTCGACGGCGTACCCGCGGGTTTTCGGGTACACGGCCTCCGCTGGCAGCGGCTCACCCTCGGCCACCAGCAGTTGCAGCCGGACCAGGTCCAACCCGGTGCACAGCTCGGTGACCGGGTGCTCGACCTGGAGTCGGGTGTTCATCTCCAGGAAGTGGATCTCCCCGTCGGGCGTCAGCAGGAACTCGACAGTGCCAGCGCCCACGTAGTCGACGGCCCGCCCGGCGGCCACCGCCGCCTCGTGCAGCCGCTCCCGCACCTCCGGCGGGATCACGCCGGGCGCCTCCTCCACGATCTTCTGGTGCCGCCGCTGGATCGAGCACTCCCGGACGCCGAGCGCCGCGATCGTGCCGAAGGCGTCGCCGAAGATCTGCACCTCGACGTGGCGGCCGTGCTCGACGTACCGCTCGACGAAGACCGTGCCGTCGCCGAACGCCGCAGCGGCCTCGCGACGCGCGGAGGCGATCGCCTCGGGGAGCCCGGCCGCGTCCCGGACGACCCGCATGCCCCGGCCGCCACCACCCGAGGCCGCCTTGACCAGCACCGGAAAGCGGCTGACCTGGTCGGGCTCGGTCCAGGTCGGCAACATCGGCACGCCGGCGTCGGCGAGCAGCGTCTTCGCCGCCACCTTGTCGCCCATCGCGGCGATCGCCTTCGCCGACGGGCCGACCCAGGTCAGCCCCGCGTCGATCACCGCGGCGGCGAACTCGGCGTTCTCCGCCAGGAACCCGTAACCGGGGTGCACGGCGTCCGCGCCGGTCCGCCGGGCCGCATCCAGGATCCGGTCGATCCCCAGGTACGTCTCGGCGGGGCTGTCGCCCGGCAGGCGGACCGCCTGATCCGCCTCGGCGACGTGCGGCGCGTCGGCGTCCGCGTCGGAGTGCACGGCCACCGTCTCGACGCCGAGCCGCCGGCAGGTGGCGAGGACCCGACGGGCGATCTCGCCCCGGTTCGCCACCAGGAGTCGGTTGATCGTCACCGTCGATCCTGCCTTTCGTTCGCGGCTGCGGGACTCCGCTGCGCTGCCTTCCTCGCGCTCACGGGGCTGGTCTTTCGTTCGCGACTGCGGGGCTCCGCTGCGCTGCGTTCCTCGCGCTCACGGGGCTGGTCTTTCGTTCGCGACTGCGGGACTCCGCTGCGCTGCGTTCCTCGCGCTCACCGGGGCTCACATCCGGAAGACGCCGAAGCCGTCGGCGCCCCGCACGGGGGCGTTGTGCACGGCGGAGAGGCAGAGGCCGAGGACGGTGCGGGTGTCCCGGGGGTCGATCACCCCGTCGTCGTAGAGCCGGCCGGAGAGGAAGAGGGCACCGGACTGCGACTCGATCTGCTGCTCGACCATCATCCGCATGGCGGCGTCGGACTCCTCGTCGTACGGACGGCCCCGGGCGGCGGCGGCCTGCCGGGCCACGATCGAGAGCACCCCGGCGAGCTGGGCCGGCCCCATTACCGCCGACTTCGCGTTCGGCCAGGTGAAGAGGAACCTCGGCTCGTACGCCCGCCCGCACATGCCGTAGTTGCCCGCCCCGTACGACGCGCCGAGGTTCACCGTCAGGTGCGGCACCGTCGAGTTCGACACCGCGTTGATCATCAGGGCGCCGTGCTTGATGATGCCGCGCTGCTCGTACTCGGTGCCGACCATGTAGCCGGTGGTGTTCTGCAGGAAGAGCAGCGGGGTGTCGGCCGCGTTGGCGAGCTGGATGAACTGCGCCGCCTTCTGCGCCTCCTCGCTGAAGAGCACACCCCGGGCGTTGGCGAGCACCCCGACCGGATAACCGTGCAGCTCGCCCCAGCCGGTGACCAGCGCGGCGCCGTACGCCGGCTTGAACTCGTCGAAGTCGCTGCCGTCCAGGATCCGGGCGAGCACCTCGCGCGGGTCGAACGGCACCTTCAGGTCGGAGCTGACGATGCCGAGCAGCTCCTCCGGGTCGTACTTCGGCGGCTGCGGCGACGGGTTGCGCGGTGCTGGGCCCTGCTTGCGACGGTTCAGCCGGCGTACGCACTGCCGGGCCAGCCGGATGCCGTCCCGCTCGTCGGCGGCGAGGAAATCCGCGAGCCCGGATGCGGTGGCGTGCATCGCCGCCCCGCCGAGGGACTCGTCGTCGGTGACCTCGCCGGTCGCCATCTTCACCAGCGGCGGCCCGGCCAGGTAGACCTGCGACCGCTCCCGGATCATGATCACGTGGTCGGACATCCCCGGCACGTACGCGCCGCCCGCCGTCGCGTTGCCGAAGACCACGCTGACCGTGGGGATCCGCGCCGCGGAGAGCCGGGTCAGGTCGCGGAAGACCCGCCCACCCGGAATGAAGATCTCCGCCTGGGTGGGCAGGTCCGCGCCGGCCGACTCGACCAGGTTGACCATGGGGAGCCGGTTGGCGAGCGCGATCTCACCGGCCCGGCGGGTCTTGGCGAGCGACCACGGGTTCACCGCGCCACCCCGCACCGTCGGGTCGTTCGCGACGACGAGGCACTCGACCCCCTCGACCACACCGATGCCGGTCACCACGCTCGCCCCGACGGGGAAGTCGGTGCCGTACCCGGCCACCGGCGACAACTCCAGGAACGGGCTGTCCGGGTCGAGCAGCAGCTCGATCCGCTCCCGGGGAAGCAGCTTCCCCCGGGCGTGGTGCCGGGCCACGTACTTCTCGCCGCCCCCGGCCCGCGCCTGCTCCTGCGCCGCGTCCAGCTCCGCCAGCCGCTCCAGCAGCGCCGCCCGATTCTCGGCGAACCCCGGCGAGGACGGGCCGAGCGAGCTGTCCAGTACGGTCACAACCCCATCCCCTTCGCGATGATCTCGTTCATGATCTCGGTGGTGCCGCCGCCGATGCCGAGGATCCGCGCGTCGCGGTAGTGCCGCTCCACCTCGGCGTCGCGCAGGTAGCCGAAGCCACCGTGCAGCTGCAACGCCTGGTCCACCACCTCGGCGCAGGCCGTCACGGCCACGTTCTTCGCCATCGCCACCTCGGTCACCACCGGCTCGCCGGCGGCGACCCGGGCGGCCACGTCGTGCACGTACGCGCGGGCAGCCTCGGTGCGCGTGTGCATCTCCGCCAACCGGTGCCGGACGACCTGGCGGCTGACCAGCGGCCGGCCGAAGGTGGCGCGGTCACGGCACCAACGTAGGGCCAGCTCGACGCAGCGCTGTGCGATCGCGTACGCCTGCGTGGCGAGCGAGATCCGCTCAGTGGCGAAGTGCTGCATGATCGACAGGAAGCCGGTCTCCTCCGCGCCGATCCGGTTCGCCACCGGCACCCGTACGTCGACGAAGGAGAGCTCGGCGGTGTCCGAGCAGTGCCAGCCCAGCTTCTCCAGCCGGCGGCCCACAGTGAAGCCGGGCGTGCCCTTCTCGATGACGAGTAGGGCTAGCTCGCCGCTGCCCGGGAAGTCGGTGCAGACGGCGGTGGTCACGAAGTCGGCCCGGACCCCGCTCGTGATGTAGCTCTTCGACCCGTTCACCACGTAGTGGTCGCCGGCCCGGCGCGCGGTGGTGCGGATCCCGGCCACGTCCGAACCCCCGTCCGGCTCGGTGATCGCCAGCGCGCCGATCATCGTCCCGGCGAGCGTGGGGCGGACGTACCGGTCGACCAGCTCGTCGCCGGCCGGGTCCGCGACGGCGCCGAGCCGACCGCCGAGCGAGCCACCGGTCCGGCCGCCCGCAGCGGTGACCATGTGCGGAAGCGCGATGCCGTGCGTGAAGAGCGCAGCGACCAACCCCGACGACCCACCGGACCGGATGATCTCCTCGGTCACGATGATCGTGTCCAGCAGGTCGCCGCCGCTGCCCCCGACCGACTCGGGGAAGCCGACGCCGAGCAGGCCGACCTTCGCGGCGGTGGCGTGCAGCTGGCGCGGGACCTCGCCGGCCCGCTCCCAGTCGTCCAGGTAGGGCAGCACCTCCCGGGCGACGAAGGCGCGGGTCAGCTCGCGCAGCTGACGCCGCTCCGGGGTGTCCACGATGGTCATCCGGTCGCCTCCAGGATCGGCAGCTCGACGATCCGTGAGCGGAGCAGCTCACCGAGCGACTTCGCCTGCGGGTCGAAGCGGGTGGACCCGGCGACGCCCGCACCGAGCAGACCCCGGATCAGGAAGTTGACCGCACGCAGGTTCGGCAGTTCGTACCGCTCGACGGTCAGCGTCACCGTCTCCGGCAGCAGCTCGGCCAACCGCTCGACGCTCAGCCAGCCGCGCAGCCAGTCGTACGCGGCGTCGCTGCGGGCCCAGACCCCCAGGTTCGCGTCGCCGGCCTTGTCTCCCGACCGCGCTCCGACCAGCTCGCCGAGGGGACCCCGGCGGGTGCGGTGCCCGGCGGGGATCGGTGTCGACGCATCCTGCTGTGCGTCGGTCTCCGGCGCAGAGGTGTCGGGCGGCGGCGGAATCGATACGCGGGTGCCGTCGGGGAGCACCGCGACGTGCGACACCGCGTCCTGCGGCACGAGGTCCGCGGTGAAGACCCCGTACGGGGTGGCGTCGCCCGGCGGGGTGGTCAGCGTGCACCCGGGGTAGGAGGCGAGCGCCAGCTCCACCGCGGCCGCCGAGAACGCCCGCCCGGCCCGTGCCCGGTCGGCGTCGCGCAGGTGTACGTGCAGCAGCGCGCTCGCCGTCTCGGTGTCGCCGGAGTCGGGGTGGTCGGTGCGGGCCAGCGTGAACTCCAGCCCGTCCGCGCCGACCGCCGCTTCGAGCTGCCCCCGGACGAGGGCCGCCTTGGCGGGGATGTTCAGTCCGCAGAGGATGAACGTCATCGAGTTGCGGTAGCCGCCCAGGTTGTTGACGCCGACCTTGAGGGTGGCCGGGGGTGGCGCTCCCCGGACGCCGGAGACCCTTACCCGGTCGTCCCCCTCGGCGTGCAGGGTCGCCGTGTCGAGCCGGGTCACCACGTCCGGCCCGAGGTACGCAGGCCCGCCCACCTCGTACAGCAGCTGTGCGGTGACGGTCTCCACGGTCACCGCGCCGCCGGTGCCGGGGTGTTTCGTGATGACGCAGGAGCCGTCGCGGTGCACCTCCGCGATCGGGAAGCCGGGGCGGCGGCCCCCGTCGGGCAGCTCGGTGAAGAAGCTGAAGTTGCCGCCGGTGACCTGTGCGCCGCACTCGACGAGGTGCCCGGCGACGGTCGCGCCGGCGAGCGCGTCGAGGTCGTCGCGGGTCCAGCCGTACCAGGCGATCGCCGGACCCACCACCAGCGAGGCGTCGGTGACCCGGCCGGTGACGACCACGTCGGCCCCGCCGTCGAGGCAGGCGGCGATCCCGAACGCGCCCAGGTACGCGTTTGCGGTGAGCGCGTCCGGCGGGGCCAGTGCGTCGCCCTCCACGTACCCGACCCGGACGGTCAGGCCGAGCCGGTCGGCGAGCGCGCTGATCGCGGCGGCCAGCCCGGCCGGGTTCAGCCCACCCGCGTTGGTGACGAGCTTGACCCCGTGGTCGAGCGCGGTGCCGAGGCAGCCTTCGAGCTGCCGGAGGAAGGTCCTCGCGTACCCGAGCGAGGGGTCGCGCAGCCGGTCCCGGCCGAGGATCAGCATGGTGAGTTCGGCCAGGTAGTCGCCGGTCAGCACGTCGAGTTCGCCGCCGTCGAGCATCTCCCGCCAGGCCGTGAAGCGGTCGCCGTAGAAGCCGGAGGCGTTGCCGATGCGGATCACGCTCGTACCCCGGGGGTCTGCGGCGCGGCCGGCGACGGACGGCCGGATCGCGGGTCCAGCGGCGGGCGACCGGCGCCGGGCGGGCCGGCGAAGGCCTGCGCCACGTCGAGCCACTCGTCGGCGACCGGGCCGGTGACGCGAAGCGCCAGGTCGGCCCGGTGCCGGCGCTGGGTCACCAGCAGGCAGAAGTCCCGGGCCGGTCCGGTGACCCGGTCGGTGGCGTCGGCCGGACCGAAGCTCCAGGTCTCCCCGCGGGGCGCGGTCAGCTCCACCCGCACCGGCGCCGCGGGCATCGGCCGGCCGTGGGTGGCGAAGCTGTGCCCGAGGGTACGCACGCCGAGGTGGGCGATGTGCCGGAGCCGGTCGGTGTCGGGGCGGCGTACGTCGAGCGCGTCCGCGACGTCCTCGCCGTGCGCCCAGGTCTCCATGATCCGGGCGGTGACCATCGAGGTGGGCGACATCCGGGTGCCGTACCAGGGCAGCTTCTCTCCGGGTGGGCAGGCGGCGAGGACGGCGGCGAGGGAGGCACGACCGGCGCGCCAGCGGAGGAGCAGCTCGGCCGGCGGGGCGAGGAACTCTCTCGTACCGGTCTCGACGAGCCGGGCCGGGTCCGGGGCGGCGTTCACGGAGGCGAAGAAGGCCGTGGAGTCGGTGCCGGCGAGCAACGCGACGTGGTCGGTCCAGGCGAGGTGGGCGATCTGGTGCGCGATGGTCCAGCCCGCCGCCGGGGTCGGGCGGGACCAGTCGGCCGGCGGCAGTGGACGGACGAGAGCCTCCAGCGCCTCGGACTCCTCGGCCAGGTCGGCGAGCAGGTTCGTCAGGTCGACCATGGTGCCTCCGGTCTGGTCGTGCCCCCGGGCGCGGGCGGGTCAGGGCGTGAGGAGCGTGGCGAGTCGTCGCTTCCAGGTGTTGAGGAGGGCGGCGCGCCGGACGCTGTCGTCGGTGAGCAGGTTGGCCACGCCCAGCCCACGAAGCAGGTCCAGGGTGGCCTGGACCGTCTCGCGGACCCCCTGGCGTCGCTCGTCGACGTCGAGCAGCGCGACGGTGAGTCGGTGCATCTCCCGGCCCACCCGGGCCTCCAGGGGTATCAGCGCCCTACGCAGCTCGGGATCGGTGCGGGCGGCGACCCAGAGTTCGAGCGCGGCGACGAAGAGCGGACCGGTGAACGCCACTTCGAGCAGGTCGATCACCCGGTCGAGCCGCTGCGGCCCGATCGGCAGGGCTGCTGCCTCGGCGCGCAGCTCGGCCGCGCGACGCTCGGCGAGGTGCCCGACGGCCGCGGTGACCAGCGCGGCCTTCGTCGGGTAGTGATGCAGCTGCGCACCGCGGGAGACCCCGGCCCGGGCCGCGACCAACGTGGTCGTGGTGCCCGCCCAGCCGTGCTCCACCAGGCACTCGACGGTCGCCTCCAGCAGTCGCGCCTGCGTGGCGCGGCTGCGTTCCTGCCGAGGCACGCGGATCGATGCGGCGGACACGGGAACAGCGTGCCGGGATCAAAACAAACAGTCAAGCCTGACTTTTTCGTGCCCCGTGACCGTGGTGTCCACTGCGGACCACCGATCGGCGTCGGCGGACGCCGAGTGCTGGTGCGCGGAGCCTTTGGAGCTGATGTCGCAGGCGAGTCAGCGAGCCTGCGGTCGCGCGTTGACGCTCCGCCGCGCCCGTCGTCGCCGTGAGCCTGAGCCGTGAGCCGTGAGCCGTGAGCCGTGGGCCGTGGGCCGTGGGCACCCCCGCGCAGTCGGCAGGATGTGTCCGCTTTGTGGACCCGGCGAGCGATGGCGACCTCGCGACCGAACGGTGACCGGACGACAGCGACCCCGCGTGGCGGTCCAGGCGCATGCAGCCCGCCTGATCCGCCCCATGGTCAACTCGGGTTCCTTGATGTCGGGCCGTCCGGACCACCCGGACACCCCGACTTCAAGGAACCCGAGTCGATCGACGAGGCCGGCCTGGCTGGCGGCCTTGAACGCCGCGCCTGCGGGGCGGCGGCGGACCTCGAGATGCCTCCCACCTGTGCCCGGAGAACGTCGCGCGATCACCGTCGTCAATGACGCCGATCTGCCGGGACACCGGCTCACCCACGAGCGTGCGGGCCGAGAGCGGTCGTGGCCGGGGCGCAGTGCGTCGTCGATTACCGGGCAGACCACTTCCCCGTGTTGGCGTGCCGGCCCCGAAGGCGACGTGAGCCGGCAGAGGTTCCCCGACCCGACCCGATGTCGTGGGTGATTCAGCTCCAAAGCGCCGCGCACCATATCCCTACCCCCTTCGGCGCGTCTCCCGGCGCGCGTTCGGAGGGGTTGAGGTTGGCGCGTTGTTCGCGAGGCTGGCTGGCCCGCTGCTCGGCGAGGTTGGGGCTGGCGCGCGTTCGGAGGGGTTGGGGCCGGTCCGCTCAGCGTCCGTCGCGAGGGGCGAAGACCGCGAGCGCGTCCGCGTCGCTGTGCCGGGAACGGACGTACTCGTCGGCGAAGCCGGCGGCGTCCGGGAAGCTGGACTCGGCGGCCACCCGGGCGCAGGCCGCCTCCACGTCGAAGTCGGTACGGCGCAGCTGCACCCCGGGGCCGAGCAGCGCCCAGTACGCGCCGGTCCCGCCGTACGGCATCCCGACGCTGCCCGGGTTGATCACCAGGCGCCGGTCGACCAGCCGTGCGAACGGCATGTGGGTATGCCCGCAGACCACCGTGCGCACCTCCGCCGGCAGGTCGGCGAAGACCTCGGCCCAGCGGGCCATCCGGCTGTCGACCAGCACGACCTCCTCGTCGTCGCGGGGCGTCGCGTGGCAGAAGAGCACCGGACCGAGGCCGGCGACGGGCAGGGTCACCGTGCGGGGCAGCGCCGCCAGCCGGTCGACCTGATCGTCGCGGAGCTGAGTCGCCGCCCAGTTCGAGACCTCGATCGGGAGGCTGCGCCCGGCTCGTGCCTCCACCAGTTCCCGGTCGGCGTTGCCGCCCACCCAGCAGACCCGGTCGCCGAGGTCGGCGAGCCGGTCGAGCACCTCGACCGGCTGCGGGCCGGCGGCGATGTCACCGGTGAGCACGATCAGGTCGGCGGCGGCCACGTCCGGCTCGGCCAGCACGGCCTCCAGCGCGGGCAGCACCCCATGGATGTCGGAGAGGACGGCGACCCGGTTCAACATCGGTCCACGATCCCGCCGCGCCGGGGGCGGTGTCGAGCTTTTCTGCCCGGGGCAGACACGAAGCGGCCCGGACCGCGCGAGGCGGTCCGGGCCGGAGACGCTCCGGGATCGGGCGGGCGGCCCGACGGGTCGCTCAGACCCGCGCGCGGCGGGCCAGGCGCTCCGGATCCAGGATGATGATGCTCTTGCCGTCAAGGCGCAGCCAGCCCCGCGAGGCGAAGTCCGCCAGCGCCTTGTTGACCGTCTCCCGGGAGGCGCCGACGAGCTGGGCGATCTCCTCCTGGGTGAGGTCGTGGGTCACCCGCAGCACGCCGCCGTCGCGGGTGCCGAAGCGACCGGCCATCTGGAGCAGGTTCTTCGCGACCCGGCCCGGCACGTCGGTGAAGATCAGATCGGCGAGCGAGTCGTTGGTCCGGCGCAGCCGGCGGGCCAGCACCCGGAGCAGCTGCTCGGCGATCTCCGGCCGGTTGGCCAGCCACGGCCGCAGGGCCTGCTTACGCAGCCGGACCAGGCGGGTGTCGGTCACCGCGGTGGCCGTCGCCGTGCGGGGCCCCGGGTCGAAGAGTGACAGCTCGCCGACCATGTCCGACGGGCCCATCACCGCGATCAGGTTCTGCCGGCCGTCCGCCGCGCGGCGACCCACTTTGATCTTGCCGGACAGCAGGATGTAAAGACTGTCGCCGGGCTCACCCTCGTTGAACACGACCTCGCCCTTGCGGACCTCGATCGTCTCCATCTCCTTGGCGAGCGCCTCGGCAGCCTCCGGGTCGACACCCTGGAAGATCCCGCTGCGGGCCAGTACCTCGTCCATCGCGCACCTCCGGTTGCGCGTTGCCGTCCCTCGGCCGGGTCCGCCGTCCGCTGGTCCCTCGCGCGCCGACAAGTCTAGGCGCACGTGAGCCGGAATCAGAGGTCGCCCCTGGAAACGTGATCGTTGGGCGTAATCCGCCCGTTCCGCCTGACCAGCGAGGACGCCGGCAACCGACCACCGGCGTCACCGGAGCCGGCGGCCCGTAGGGTCACCGCGTGCTGAGCGAGCCGCTGCTGACCACCCGCCACGAGGACGGGCTCGACGTTCCGCTGCTGGTGTGGCGGGCCACCACACCGCTGCGCGCGGTGAGCACCGCGTCGCTGGGCGGCGGGATCGGCGTACGGCACTGGGTCGTGAACGCGACCGTGCCGATGTCGTACGACCGGGACGAGCCGGCCGACCACCTGGCCGCGCTCGCCCACGGACTCGGGCTCGACGGACCCGGCGTGGGGCTGCTCACCGGCGTGGACGTCGCCGAGGTGGTCGCCCGGAGCGACGGCGGCGTGCGGGTGTGGGCGACGGTCGGGCTCGGCCTCCCCGTCCGGGCTGCCGAGCCGGCGCCCGAGGCGCTCGGCGAACGGGTCGGCACGATCAACATCGTGGTGTACGTGCCGGCGCGGCTCGGCGACGCCGCCCTGGTCAACGCGGTGGCCACCGCGACCGAGGCGAAGGCGCAGGCGATCTCGGAGCTGGGTCTGGCGGCCACCGGCACCCCGACGGACGCGGTCGCCGTGCTCTGCCCCGTGGACGGCCCCGATTTCGCCTACGGCGGGCCCCGCTCGACCTGGGGTGCGCCGCTCGCCCGCGCGGTGCACGCCGCCGTGCTCGCAGGCGGGGTATGCACAGTCGTGCCCTGGTCAGAGCGGCTGAACGGCTGAAATTCCGGCCGATCGGCCGTCGTTTCGGCGAAGCCTGCCCGGTAGGGTCGCGGGCGATGTACGGTGCCGCCCACCCCTCGCGCCGCCGCCGGACCGCCCTGGTCCTCGGCGTGCTGCTCGCTGTTCTCGTGGCCGGGTGCGGCGAGTCGGCCACCTCCCCGGTCTGGCGACCCGGCGCGGGCGGTGGCGCCCCCGGTGCGCCGGTGACTGACGTCACCCCCTCGACGGGCGGCTCCGCCGCGGCCGAGAAGGAGATCGTCTCGCTCTCCGCGACCGGCGACATCATCATGGGCAACGCCCCGAACCGGCTGCCCGCCAACGGTGGCAAGGGCTTCTTCAACTCGGTCACCAAGGCGCTCGCCGCCGACGTGGTGATGGGCAACCTGGAGGAGCCGCTGACGGTGGACACGGGCACCGGCAAGTGCGGGGCGGACTCCACCCGCTGCTTCCAGTTCCGGGCCCCGCCCGAGTACGCGGCCCACCTGCGTGAAGCCGGCTTCGACCTGCTCAACCAGGCCAACAACCACGGCTACGACTACGGCCCGAAGGGCTACCAGAACACCCAGCGGGCCCTCGAGAAGTACGACCTGGCGCACACCGGCGCGCCGGATCAGATCACTGTCGTCGAGGCCGAGGGCGTCAAGATCGCGGTCGCGGGCTTCTCGTCGTACGTCTGGTCCAACAGCCTCGTCGACATCGCCGCCGCGAAGCGGGTCGTGGCGAAGGCGGCCACCATGGCCGACCTCGTCGTGGTGCAGGTGCACATGGGCGCGGAAGGCTCGGACAAGACCCGGGTCCGGCCCGGCACCGAGATGTTCCTGGGCGAGAACCGGGGCGATCCGGTCAAGTTCTCGAAGGCGATGATCGACGCCGGGGCCGACCTGATCGTCGGGCACGGCCCGCACGTGCTGCGCGGAATGGAGTTCTACAAGGGCCGGCTGATCGCCTACAGCCTGGGGAACTTCGCGGGCGGGGGCGGCTCGCTCAGCAACAACGGCCGGCTCGGCTGGGGTGGCGTCCTCAAGGTGTCTCTGCACCGCGACGGCAGCTGGGCGGGGGGCTCGTTCACGTCGACGTACATGAACGGGGCGGGCAAGCCGACCATGGACCCGGATGATCGGGGCCTGGGCCTGGTCAAGCAGCTCACCGGCAGCGACTTCCCGAAGACCGGGGCCCGCTTCGACGCCGCCGGCAAGATCAGCCCCAGCTGACCCCGGCTAGGTGCTCCGGGGCGTGGACCCGGGGGGAGCCCGAGCGGCGACGTAGGCTGGCCGTCGTGACCCGTAGCTCTCCCGGTGTCGACGAGACCGACCTCGGGCGCAAGCGACGCGCTCGGCGGATCGGCCGGGTGCTCGCCGAGACCCACCCCGACGCGCACTGCGAACTGGACCACTCCAACGCGCTGGAGCTGGCCGTCGCGACGATCCTCTCGGCCCAGACCACCGACAAGCGGGTCAACGAGGTCACCCCGAAGCTCTTTCCGCGCTACCCGACGGCCGCCGACTACGCCGCCGCCGACCGGGGCGAGCTGGAGGAGCTGCTCCGCCCCACCGGCTTCTTCCGGAACAAGACCGACTCGCTGATCAAGCTGGGGCAGGCGCTGGTCGAGCGCCACCACGGTCAGGTGCCGGGCCGGATCGCCGACCTCGTGGCGCTGCCCGGGATCGGGCGCAAGACGGCGAACGTCATCCTCGGCAACGCGTTCGGGGTGCCCGGGATCACCGTCGACACCCACTTCCAGCGGCTGACGCACCGCTGGCGGCTCACGGCGGAGACCGACCCGGTCAAGATCGAGCATGCGATCGGCGCGCTCTATGAGAAGCGCGACTGGACCATGCTCTCGCACCGCGTGATCTTCCACGGCCGCCGCGTCTGCCACGCCCGCAAGCCGGCCTGCGGAGCCTGCACGCTGGCGAAGCTCTGCCCGTCGTACGGCACCGGACCGACCGACCCCACGGTCGCCGTCAAGCTGCTCAAGGGCCCCCGGGCCCGCGACCTGGCGGTCGCCGCCGGGATCGACCCGCAGCTGGTGCCGGCCCAGGCGGTCACCGCGGAGGTGCCGTGAAGCGCCGGATCGTCGCCCTGCTCCTGCCGCTGCTGGTGGCCGCCACCGCCGGCTGCACCGCCGCCGGCACCGAGGAGTCCGCCGCTCCGTCACGGCCGCGGGCCGAGCGGCCGTCACCGTTCGAGGACTGCGCGACGCTGACCACCCCGCCGGCCACCCCGACCGCCGGCACGGCGACCCCCGACGCCGCCGACTCGACCGTCGGCACCGGAGATCCCCTGCCGGAGCTGACCCTCTCCTGCTTCACGGGCGGGGCGCCGGTCGCCCTCCGCGACGTACGTGGCCCCGCTGTGATCAACATCTGGGCGTCCTGGTGCCCGCCGTGCCGCGAGGAGCTGCCCGCCTTCCAGCGGCTGAGCAAACGGGCCGGTAACCGGCTGCACGTGATCGGCGTGAACAGCCAGGACAGCCGCAGCGCAGCCCAGTCCATCGGCGAGGACCTCGGCGTCGGCTTCCCGATGCTGGTCGACCAGGGCACGGCGCTGCAGCGGGCGTTGAACCGCAACGCCTTCCCGCTGACCCTCCTCGTCGACCCGCAGGGGCGGGTCGTGCACACCGACGCGTCCGGCGCGCTGGACGACGCACGCCTCGGCGAGCTGGTCCGCGAGCACCTCGGGGTGGCGGTGCCGGCGTGACCCGGAGACCGCCGGAGTGGATGGCGCCCCTGCTCGCCCGGGTCGGAACGGCCCGCGCCGAGGACTTCACCCGGCTGGTGACGCCGGAGAGCGGCGGGCGGGAGAGCGCCGTGCTGGTGCTCCTCGGCGAGCAGGCCGAAACCGGTCCGGACGTGCTGATCCTGCAACGGGCGGCCACCCTGCGGACCCACGCCGGTCAGCCCGCCTTCCCCGGCGGCGCCGCCGACCCGGAGGACGCCGACGCCCGGGCCACCGCGCTGCGGGAGGCGAACGAGGAGGTCGACCTCGACCCGGGCAGCGTCACCGTCCTGGCCGAACTGCCGAAGCTCTGGATACCGGTCAGCGACTTCGTGGTCACCCCCGTCCTCGCCTGGTGGCACGCACCGCACCCGGTGCGCCCCTGTGAGCCGGCCGAGGTGGCGCACGTGGCCCGGCTGCCGATCGCCGAGCTGGTCGACCCGGTGAACCGGGTGCGCGTACGCCACCCGAGCGGCTGGGTCGGCCCGGCCTTCGCGGTCCGCGGCATGCTGGTCTGGGGCTTCACCGCCGGGGTGCTGAGCACCCTGCTCGACCTGGGCGGCTGGTCCCGCCCCTGGGAACCGGGTCGGCTGGTCGACCTGCCGCCCACCGGGGCGACGCCGGCGCCCTCCGCGGGCACCGACGAGGTCGACGAGACACCCGTACGCTGATCACGCGGTCACCTTCCGCAAGCGATGGTCATCCGACGGGCCGCCGGCCCGTACGCTTGACCCGTGTCCGCCGTCGATCTCGTCCTCCTGCTGCTCATGCTCGTGTTCGCGATCAGCGGATATCGCCAGGGTTTCGTCATCGGGATCCTGTCGTTCACCGGGTTCTTCCTCGGCGCGTTGATCGGGCTCCAGGCCGGGCCGATCCTGGCCCGCCAGTTCGTCGACAGCGGCACACGGGTGCTGATCTCCCTGGTGGCCGTCTTCGGTCTCGCCGTGGCCGGGCAGGCGCTCGCCGGCTGGCTGGGCTCGAACCTTCGGGCCGCGATCACCGGTCCGGTCTTCCGCAAGATCGACGACGTCGGCGGCGCGTTCGTCTCCCTCTTCGCGGTCCTGCTGGTCGCCTGGCTGGTCGCGGTGCCGCTCGGCTCCTCCTCGCTGCCCTGGCTGGCCTCCTCGGTGCGGAACAGCGCCCTGCTCAACGTGGTCGACCGGGTCCTGCCCGACCAGGCACAGCGGCTCTCCACCGCGCTGCGGGACACCGTCGACACGAACGGCTTCCCCGACGTCTTCGGCGACCTCGCGCCCACCCGGGCCCGGCAGGTGGAGCCGCCCGACCCGGCGCTCGCCGGCTCCCAGGTGGTGGTCAACGGGCAGCGCTCGGTGGTGAAGGTGCTCGGCTCCGCGCCGAGCTGCTCCCGGCGCATCGAGGGCTCCGGTTTCGTGTACGCCGACGACCGGGTGATGACCAACGCCCACGTCGTCGCCGGCACCCGCTCGGTCGCCGTGGAGCTCGGCGGCGACCGGTACGACGGGGAGGTGGTCGTCTACGACCCGGACCGGGACCTCGCCGTGCTCCACGTGCCGGGGCTGCCCGGCCCCTCCATGCGGTTCGCCGCCGGCAACGCGGGCACCGGTGCCGACGCCATCGTGCTCGGCTTCCCGCTCGACGGGCCGTACAACGCCCAGTCGGCCCGGATCCGCGACGTGGACCGGATCACCGGGCCCGACATCTACTCGTCGGGGGACGTGACCCGGGAGATCTACACGATCCGTGCGCTGGTCCGCAGCGGCAACTCCGGCGGGCCGCTGGTCTCCTCGAACGGGCTGGTGCTCGGGGTGATCTTCGCGGCGGCCGCGGACGACCCGAACACCGGGTTCGCGGTGACGGCGGCGGAGGCCCGGCCGGTGGCCCTGGCCGGTGCCGAGCGCACCCGTGGCGTCGACACCGGCGAGTGCACCTGAGCTACCTGCGGGGCGGCGCGGGCTCCCGGTGGGAGAGCGGTCGGGCGACCGGTGAGGTGTGCCGCCAGACGGTGAAGCCCGCCGCGGTGGCGGCCAGGACGGCCGTGCCGAGGAGCCACCCGCCGATCACGTCGCTGGTCCAGTGCACGCCGAGCGCCACCCGGCTCGCCCCGGTCAGCGCGGCGATCAGCAGGGCCGTGGCCCAGAGCGCCGCGCGCTGCGCCGGGCGCCGGGCGAACGGCAGGAAGACCACCAGCAGCACCCCGGCGGCGAGCGCCGCGTTGAGCGCGTGACCGGAGGGGAAGGCGTACCCGGTGGCCCGGGCGACCGGTTCGAGCAAATCCGGGCGGTTCCGGCCGACGAGCAGCTTGAGCAGGGGGCCGAGCAGCCCGCCCAGCACCATGGTCACCACCACCCAGAGGGCCAGCCGGCGGGCGTCTCGACGGACCAGCCAGACCACGAGCGCCAGGGCGGCGGCGCGCAGCGGCATGGGCGCGAAGACCTCGGTCCAGACCGCCATCAGCCGTACCCAACCCGGGTGCTCCAGCGCGTGGTCGTGCAGCGCCCCGGTCACCGACGTGTCCAGCCGGTGCAGCGGCGGCCACGCCCCGAGCACGAGCAGGGCGAGCGAGGTGAAAGGTGCCAGCACCAGGAAGGCGGCGGCCACCGCCAGGGTCAGCCGCAGTCCGCGTGGCGCCGCCGGGTCGAGCCGGCGTCGCCGCCAGGACGTCTCGGTGCCGGGAACGAGGGTGCGCGGACCGGTCGTACTCATGGCATCCGTTCTACCCGACCCGGCGGTTGATCAGCCGCAGCCTCAGCGGTGCTGCCGGCGCCGCCGGCGAAGCATCAGCGCCGCCCCGGTGAGCAGGGCGACGAAGAGCGCGGCCCCCGTCCAGAGCCGTTCCGGCTCCGAGTCGTCCTGGCCGCCCGCCGGGCGGGCGGTCCACCGGGTCTGTTGCTGCGGGGCGTTGAAGCCGAGCGCATCACCGATGCGGGCCGTCTCGTCGCCCTGGGCGAGACCCGGCGCCGGCCCGAAGCCGGCCACGCCGGGAGAGGTGTTGTCGTCGAGCGGGTTGCCGGCCACCGTCGGCACATCGGCGGAGAGCGCGGCCACCGGGTCGACGAGCCCGAAACCGAAGCGGTCGTCCCGCCCCGTCGGCCCGAGATCACGAGCGGTGGACATCAGCCGGTTGACGACGTCGCCCGCCGACATCTGCGGATAGCGGGACCGGACGAGGGCCGCGGTCGCGGAGACCAGCGGCGCGGCGAAGCTGGTCCCCTGCACCCGCCAGTAGCCGCCGGGGCGGGCGCCGACGAGCCCCGTGGCCGGCGCGGAGAGCACGGCGGCGCGCCCGGTGATCGAGCCGGACCAGAGGTTCTCGCTGTTTCGTTCCAGGCCGGCGACCGCGATCACACCCGGCTCCCGGGCCGGGTACCAGACCTCGGTCGTCGTCGAGCTGGCGACGTTGCCGGTGCAGGCCACCACCACCACGTCGCGGGCGAAGGCGTAGTCCAGGGCGGCGGCGAGCGCGGGGCTGTCGCCGCTGCCGCCGAGCGACAGGTTGATCACCCGCGCGCCGTGGTCGACCGCCCAACGCACACCGCGCGCCACGATGAGCGCGTCGTCGTACCGGTTCTCGTCGTCGAGGACCCGGACCGGCAGGATGCGTGCGTCCGGCGCGAGGCCGACCACGCCCCGCTTGTCGTCCCGGCGGCCGGCGATCAACCCGGCCACCGTGGTGCCGTGGCCCACCGGATCCGCCTGCTCGCCGCCACCCGGGGACACCAGGTCGTACCCGGGCAGCACCTGCCCCGTCAGGTCGGGGTGGGTGGCGTCCACTCCGGAGTCGACGACGGCGACGGTCACCCCGCGCCCGGTCGACGTGCGCCAGGCGGTGGCCGCGTTCAACTCGTCGATCTGCCACTGCTCGTCGCGAATCTGGTCCGGCCGGTCCGGGGCCACGTCCGGCGCGTACGCCAACGGGGTGGCGGCGACCGGGTTCGCGCGGACCGGAGCCGCCGCGACGGGCACCGCGGGAACGGTCACCGCGACGACGGCCGCCGTCACGCCGAGCAGCGCCCGGCCGGCGGTCCGTCGGCCCGCTGCCGGGCAGCTGCGCCGAACCCCAGTCACATCCTCAGCCATTCATCGCCAGCGGAACCACAACGATCGGAGATTACCGGTTCCCCGCCCGATCGAGGGACGATCCGCAGGACACGGTTCACGGCGCCGGCAGATGTGCCAGCTGGACCAGGCGTACGCCCTCTCGCCGGGTGACCAGCCGACCACGGCCCGGCGGCAGCGGGCCGGGGCGGACCGGCCCGACCAGCGCCCCCTCGTCCGGGCTGCCGGTCATCACGAGACCGGCCGTGGCGAGTTCCCGCAGCCGCTGGACGATCGGCTCGTACTGGGCGCGGGCGGCGCCGCCGCTGCGCCGGGCCAGCACCAGGTGCAGGCCGATGTCGCGGGCCTGCGGAAGGTACTCCTCCAACGCGCGCAGCGGGTTCGCCGGCCCCGTCGCCACCAGGTCGTAGTCGTCGACGAGCACGAACAGCTCCGGCCCCGACCACCACGAGCGCTCGCGCAGCTGCTCGGGGGTGACCTCGGGACCGGGGATGCGGCGGGCGAGGTAACCGGCGGCCGACTCGACGAGG
Source organism: Micromonospora musae (assembly GCF_003626635.1). GTDB lineage: Bacteria > Actinomycetota > Actinomycetes > Mycobacteriales > Micromonosporaceae > Micromonospora > Micromonospora musae. The sequence goes on from NZ_RAZT01000008.1 coordinate 101,616, forward strand.
TCGGTGGCGTGCGCGGCCGCGGTGCCGTAGCCGATCAGATGGTCCGTCTCGATCGCCCCCAGCAGGCTCCGCCGGTAGTCGACCAGGATCACCCGGGCCTGCTCCGGGGTGAACCGGGTGGTGATGGTGGCGCCCAGCGCACGCAGGAACGAGGACTTGCCGCACTCGGCGTCGCCGAAGACCACGAAGTGCGGTTCGGCGGCGAAGTCGAGCGCCACCGGGCGCAGGTCGGCCTCGGCGATCCCGATGGGCAGCCGCAGCCCGGTCGCTGCGGCGAGGTCCAGGTCGGCGTAGGGGAGCACCGGCGGCAGCAGCCGTACGCGGGGCGCGGGCGGAGCGTTCCACGCCCCCGCGACCTGCTTGACGAGGTCGGCGGTGTCGGCTCCGGCGAGCCGGGGCAGGGCGGTCAGGAAGTGCAGGCCGTCCGCGTTGACGCCCCGGCCCGGAGTCTTCTCCGGCACGTTCGCGGCCGCCCGGCGGGCCACCAGAGAGTCGTTCGGATCGCCGAGGCGCAGCTCCAGGCGGGACCCGAAGAGGTCCCGGATCGCGGGGCGGAAGTCCAGCCAGCGCAGCGCGGTGGTCACCACGTGCACCCCGTAGGAGAGCCCCCGGGTCGCCAGATCGGTGATCAGGGGCTCCAGGTCGTCGTACTCGGCGCGCAGCGTCGTCCACCCGTCCACCACGAGGAAGACGTCGCCGAACGGGTCGACGTCCGGCCGGCCGGCGCCGGTGGGTTCGCTCCGCCACCGCCGGTACGCCGCCATCGACTCGACGCCCAGCTCGGCGAAGCGGCGTTCCCGCTCGGCGAGCAGGGTGGCGACCTCGCCGATGGTGCGGCGGACGGCGGTCGGGTCGGCGCGCCCGCTCACCCCGCCGACGTGCGGCAGGTCGCGCAGCGCGGCCAACCCACCCCCGCCGAAGTCCAGGCAGTAGACCTGCACCTCGCGCGGGGTGTGGGTGAGCGCCAGCGCGCAGATCAGCGTCCGCAGCACCGTCGACTTACCGCTCTGCGGGGCGCCGACCACCGCGACGTGCCCGGCCGCCCCGTCGAGGGCCAGCCAGAGCAGGTCACGACGCTGCTCGAAGGGCTTGTCCACCACGGCCACCGGAACGCCGAGCGCGCCGTGCAGCTCCGGGTTGCCGGTGCTGAATCCGCGCGCGGAATCCACCGTGACCGGGCCGAGCAGCTCGTCCAGCGCGGGCGGCCGGTCGAGCGGAGGCAACCAGACCTGGTGGGCCGGCGGCCCCTGGCCGGCCAGCCGGCCCACCAGGACGTCCAGCAGGCTCTCCCGGCCCTCCTCCTCGGCCGTCGGCGTGGGCTTGGCGCCCGGGTCGGGTATCGGCACGAAGTGGGTGTCGAAGGTGAGCAGGCGCGGTGGTCCGTCCACTTCGGGGCCGCCCGCCGGGCCGCGCCGGGGCAGCGCGCCGGAGACGTACGCGGCCTTGAACCGGACCAGCGGCTCGGTGCCGAAGCGCAGGTAGCCGTGCCCGGGGGTGCGGGGCAACTCGTGGGCGTCCGGTACGCCGAGCACCGTCCGGGACTCCAGCGCGGAGAAGGTACGCAGGCCGATCCGGTACGACAGGTGCGTGTCGAGCCCGCGTAGCCGCCCCTCCTCGAGCCGCTGCGAGGCGAGCAGCAGGTGTACGCCGAGCGACCGCCCCAACCGGCCGATCTGCACGAAGAGGTCGATGAAGTCCGGCTTGGCGGAGAGCAGCTCGGAGAACTCGTCGCAGATCAGCAGCAGGGACGGCAGCGGGGGGAGGGCGCTGCCGGTGGCCCGGGCCCGTTCGTAGTCCCGTACGCCGGCGAAGTTGCCGGCCCGGCGGAGCAGCTCCTGACGGCGCATCAGCTCACCGTTGATGGCGTCGACCATCCGGTCGACGAGCGGCAGCGCGTCCTCCAGGTTGGTGATCACGGCGGCCGTGTGCGGCAGCCGGTCGAACGAGGCGAAGGTGGCCCCGCCCTTGAAGTCGATGAGCACGAAGTTGAGCTGCTCCGAGCTGTGCGTGGCGGCCAGCCCCAGCACCAGCGTGCGTAGCAACTCGGACTTGCCGGAGCCGGTCGCGCCGATGAGCAGCCCGTGCGGGCCCATCCCGTCCTGCGCGGACTCCTTGAGGTCCAGTTCGACGGTGCCGCCGTCGGCGCCCACGCCGATCGGCGTGCGCAGCCGGTCCCGCGCCGGCCGGGGCGCCCAACCCTGCTCGACCGTGAAGCCCTGCGGGTCGCCGAGGTCGAGCAGTTCGGGCAGCCCCGGCTCGGCGTGCAGCGGGGCGTCCGGGCCGTTCGCCGTGCCGGCGAGGCGCAGCGGGGCCAGCCGGCGGGCCACCGCCTCGGCGTCGGCCGGGTCGAGCTGGTCCGGCGCGCCCACCTCGGCGTGCCCCTGTGCGGAGTACGAGTGCAGCCGCCCGTCGCGCAGCTCCAGCAGGAGCGCGTACCGGTCGAGCAGCCGGGGCGGCGGGGTGTCCAGGTCGAGCACGGTGACCGCGTCGATACCGCTGTCGCCGGTCATGTCGGTGGCGCCGGTGAGGTCGCCGCCGTCGAGGACGACCACCACGTGCGGCCCGTCCGTCGCCGGGCCGGCCGGGCTGAACCGGGATCGGCTGGCCAGCACCTCGTCGAGCAGCTGCTCCAGTTCGGCGGCGGAGCTGGTGACCAGGCGCACCGGGCCGAGGGCGTCGGCGCGGTCCGGATGCCGGGCGTGCGGCAGCCACTTGACCCACTCCCAGGCGGCGCGTCGTTCGGGTCCGGCGCAGACGGCGATCAGCAGCTCCTCCGGGGCGTGGAAGACCGCCAGCTGGGTGAGGACCGCCCGCACCATCGCCCGCGCCGCCGCGCCCCGGGCCGGGCCGCCGTCCGCCGCCGGCCCGTTGTCGGGTTCGGTGGCGCCGACGTCGCGTACGAAGACCCGGGCGAAGCTGCGCAGCGAGAGCGCCACCGGCAGGTCGGGCACGACCGAGTAGGCGTCGAGGAAGCGGCGCAGCGCGCCGGCCGTCATCGGCTCCAGCTCCTCCAGCGGCCGGGTCACGGGTGGGAGCAGCGGGGTGGCGAGGGTCTGCGGCCCGACGCCGACCCGTACCACCGCGAAGTCCGGATCGCCGGGGCGGCGCTCCCAGACCCGGTGGCTCGTCACCGTCGACCAGAGCCGCTCCGGGTCGGGATGCCGGTAGTAGAGCCCCTCCCGCTGCCGCCCGGCGGTCTCCCGGACCCGGCGGCGCAGGGCGGTCAGGTGCCGCAGGTACTCCCGCCTGGCCGCCATCATCTCCGACTTGCGGGGCGTACCGGACGCGCTGCCCCACGAGGTCACCAGCATCGCCAGCGAGGAGAGCCCGAACATCGCGCCCACCACGTACGAGTAGGCGCCCCCGCCCCGGCCGAACATCATCGCCATCGCCACCGTGCCGCCGAGCATGGGCAGCACCATGAGCAGCTGCTGCCAGCGGCCGCCGGTCACCTCGGGGATCTCCGGCGGGGCCTCGACGGGCAGCTCGCCGACCGGGATCTCGGGTGCCGGTCGGCGGGGCGGCCGTTTGACGACGACGGTGGACACGGAACCTCCTTCCGGAACGCTCGGTAACCCGAAGCTGGCTCATCGTAGGTAAAGTCCTGTCGTCCGCGCAGCCACCGATCCCGTTCGATATGGAGACAGGCCGATGTCATCCGGGCTGGCCCGCGTCACGATCAGCGCCCCGCGACGCCGGCTGGACGTCGCCCTGCCGGAACAGGTCCCCCTCGCGGAGCTGCTCCCGGACGTGCTGCGCCACGCCGGTGTCGGGCTGGCCGACGACGGCGAGCGGCACGGGGGCTGGGTGTTGCGGCGCACCGACGGCGTGCCGCTGTCGACCGCCCAGGGGCTGCATCCGCAGGGGATCCGCGACGGTGAGGTGCTGCACCTGGTCCCGGCCCGCGTCCACTGGCCGGAGCTGGAGTACGACGACGTGGTCGAGGCGATCGTGGACGGCGCGCGGCGTCGGGGCGGGGCGTGGTCGGCGGCGGCCACCCGGACCGTCGTACTGGCCGGCGCCGGTGTGCCGCTCGCGGTGGGGTTGCTCGCCCTGCTCGGCGGCGGGCCGCAGCAGCGGGGCGGCTGGCTCACCGCGGCCGTCGGCGCGCTGCTGCTGGTCGTCGCGGGGACGATCGCCTCCCGGGCGCACGGCGACGGGGTGAGCGCCGCGACGCTCGGCGGCTACGCTCTGCCGTACGCGGCGGCGGCCGGTGCGCTGGCGGTCGGCTCGGGTGACCCGGTTGGTCCGTTCGCGCCGCTGCGCTGGGTGGGGGCCGCGGAGGTGCTGGCCGGCGCGGTGGCGCTGCTGTTGGCGTCGGTGCTCGGCCTGCTCGGGGTCGCCAGCCGGCTACGCGTCTTCGTGGCCGGTGCGACGGTCGGCCTGCTGGGCGCGCCGACGGCCCTCGGCGGGCTGGCGCTCGGCCCGGCCGGAGCCGCCGCGGTGCTGCTCTGCGTGCTGGTCTTCGCGATCGGGGTGATTCCGCTGCTGGCGATCCGGCTCGGCAAGCTGCCGCTGCCGCCGATCACCCTGCCGACGGCGGACGAGGGCGGTACGCCGGTGCGCGACCTGCCCGACCGGGGCCGGGTGTACGCCGCGGTGGCCCGCACCGAGGAGATGCTCACCGGGATGCTGCTGGGGCACGCCGTGCTGGCCGTGCTGGCGGCGGTGGTGCTGGCCGTCACCGGTGGCGTCGCCGGTGCGGTGCTGATCGCCGTCACCGCCGCCGTCCTCTTGCTCCGCTCCCGGCTCTTCGTGGCGGTCCGGCACCGGGTGCCGCCGGTGATCGGCGGTCTGGTCGGGTACGCCGTGCTCGGCGCCGTGCTCGCCGACCGGGCCGGTGCGACCGGTCGGCTCGGGCTGGCCGCCGCCGGGGTGGCGCTGGCCGTGCTCGCCGTGAGCGCCGGCACCACCTACGCCCGACGTCCGGTCTCGCCGTACCTCGGTCGGGTCGCGGACCTGGCCGACACGGCGTTCGTGGTGGCCGTGGTGCCGGTCGCCTGCGCGGTGCTGGACCTGTACGAACAGGCCCGGGGGCTGCTCGGCTGAGCGGTTCCCGGGCCCGTCGTAAAGATCGATGCGATCAGTGCAGGCCTTCGCCGCGCTCCTCGGCTTCCTTGGCGCGCTGGTAGGAGGCGTGGATCTCGGCCTCGGCCTCGGTGCGGCCCACCCAGGTGGCGCCCTCGACGGACTTGCCGGGCTCGAGGTCCTTGTACACCTCGAAGAAGTGCTGGATCTCCAGCCGGTCGAACTCGCCCAGGTGGTGGATGTCGCGCAGGTGCTCCTGGCGCGGGTCCTCGTAGGGGACGCAGAGGACCTTGTCGTCGCCGCCCTTCTCGTCCGTCATCCGGAACATGCCGATGGTGCGGCATCGAATGAGGCAGCCGGGGAAGGTGGGTTCGGGCACGAGGACGAGCGCGTCCAGCGGGTCACCGTCCTCACCGAGGGTGCCCTCGATGAAGCCGTAGTCCGCCGGATACTGGGTGGATGTGAAGAGGGTGCGGTCCAGCCGGATCCGGCCGGTCTTGTGGTCCACCTCGTACTTGTTGCGGTGACCCTTCGGGATCTCAACCGTGACGTCGAAATCCATGTGCACGCTCCCTCGTTTGCCCACGCTGGCCAACGGAATCGCCGGCACCGCCGGTGGGCGTATTCACCCGCCGGCCGCGACCGCCGCATAGTGTTCGGACCGAAGTAGTGTCACCCAAGCCAATTTCCGCAGGGGAGGAGGGGGCCGTGGGGAGGGAAGATTCACATTACCGCCCGGACGAGGGGTCTGGACGCGGTACGGGGCGATCTGGTTCCGGTGGCGCCACTGGGCGCGTACGGGTTCCCGGTACTCACCCCTCCCGGACCTCAGGCCCGGGCCCCGACCAGGCGGCGGAGCAACCGCCCACCGGTGGCTCCGCGCCCATTCCGGGACGATTCCCCGCCGTGGGGCCGGAGCGGCCCATGGTCCCTCCGGTCTTTCCCGCCCCCGATTCCGCCGGGCCGGCTCCGACCTCCGGTATCCCGACCAGCCCGGCACCGGCCGGACCGAGCCGCGAGCAGTGGCCCGCCGTCCAGGAGTACGCCGGGGCGGCGCTGGGCGGACCGCCGACAACCGGTCCCACCGACCGCACCGCTCCCGCCGGTCCGGACCGGCTCGGCGCCGGCGGTTCGCCCGACGGCCCGGTCAGTGCGCCGCCGGATGCCGCCGGCCCGATCGCTCCCGCGCCGCGCCGTCGGCTGCCGGTGGTGCTCGCCGTGGTGCTCCTGCTCGTGCTCGCCGGCGTGGGGGTGGCGGTGGTACGCCCCGGCCCGGTCGCCGACTGGCTCGGCGGCGCCGAAGACACCCGGGCCGAACCGGCGGCACCGGAGCCCTCGCCGTCGGCGGTGCTGGCCGGTGCCGACCCGAACGCCCCCGAGCCCACGCCCGACGGGGTGCGCGCCGCGCTCGACCCGCTGGTCCGGGCGGCCGCGCTCGGCGACCGGGTGAACGTCTCGGTGGCGGACGCCGTCACCGGCCAGTCCCTCTTCGGTCGGGGCGCGGACGACGGCACCGTGCCCGCCTCGGTGACGAAGCTGGTCACCGGGGTCACCGTGCTCGCCGCCAGGGGACCCGGATACCGGATCCCGACCCGGGCGGTCGCCGGGGCGAACCCGGGCGAGGTGGTCATCGTCGGCGGCGGAGACCCGACGCTCGCCGTCGACAAGAACGGCTTCTATCCGGGCGCCGCCCGGCTGGACGACCTGGCCCGCCAGGTCGAGCAGGCGCTCGGCGGCGCCAAGCCGACCAAGGTGATCATCGACGGGTCGCTCTACTCCGGCCCGGGCCTCGAACCGGGCTGGGACGAGGACATTCCGACCGGCGGGTACGGCTCGCCCATCACCGCCCTGATGACCGACGGCGCGCGTCGGGACGTGCCGCAGGCCAAGCGGGACCACGAGGCGGGTAACCACGCCGCCGTGCGGGTCTCCGAGCCCGACCTCACCGCCGGCCGCGCGTTCGCGCGGCGGCTCGGTCTGCCGAACAGCGCGGTCTCCCGCGGCACGGCGCCCATCGCGGGGGGCGACGCCACGGCCGGCGCCCCCGGCAGCGAACTCGGCAAGGTCGAGTCGATGCCGCTGATGCGGCTGGTCGACATCATGATCACCGACAGCGACAACATCATCGCCGAGGCGCTGGCCCGCCAGGTCGCGCTGGCCCGGGACAAGCCCGGCTCGTTCGTCGGCGCGGGCGCCGCCATGGACGAGGTGGCCGGGGAGCTGGGCCTGCCGGCCGACGAGCTCTCCCTCGCCGACGGCAGCGGGCTGTCCCGCACCAACCGGATCAGCCCGTCGCTGCTCACCGACCTGATCACGCTCGCCGGCAACGGCAGCCGCCCCGAGCTGGCCGCGATCTTCGGTGGCCTGCCGGTCGCCGCCTGGTCCGGAACCCTGGGCGACAGGTACGAGACGGCCGGCACCGAGGCCGGCGCCGGCGTGGTCCGGGCCAAGACCGGGACGTTGAGCAGCGTGAACGCGATCGCCGGCCTGGTCACCACGAAGGACGGCCGGCTGCTCACCTTCGCGGTGCTCACCGACCGGGTGCCCGGCGGTAGCGATCCCGCCCGGGTGGCACTGGACCGGATCGCCGCCACGCTCGCGAGCTGCGGCTGCCGCTGACCCACCCCGGGCCGGCGGGCGGGGCGTGGCGCCTCCCGGCCGGCCCACCGCAGGCCCGGTTCGGGGTGTTCCCACCCGGGTACGGTGGGTGCATGGCGCAGTTCGTGGACTGGGATCTCGCCGCCGCCACCGCGGGGGCGCTCGGCAAGTCGGGTCCCCGGGTGTCGTACGCCGAGGCCACCGAGGTCGTCGGTGACCTGCGGCGACTCACCGAGGAAGCGGCCCGGCACGTGGCCGACTACACCGGTCTGCGGGCGCAGGTGAGCCATCCGCCCGTCCGGGTGGTCGACCGGCGGGACTGGGCCGCCGCCAACATCGCCGGGCTGCGTGAGGTGCTCGGCCCGCTGGTCGGGCGGCTCGGTGGCGACAAGAAGCCTGGTGTCCTCACCGAGGCGATCGGCTCCCGTCTGACCGGGGTGCAGGCGGGCACCGTGCTCGCGTACCTCTCCGGCCGGGTGCTCGGCCAGTACGAGGTCTTCTCCGGCGACCCGGGGCAACTGCTGCTGGTCGCGCCGAACATCGTCGAGGTGGAGCGGAAGCTCGGTGCCGACCCGCGCGACTTCCGGCTTTGGGTCTGCCTGCACGAGGTGACCCACCGGACCCAGTTCACCGCCGTGCCGTGGATGCGGGCCTACTTCCTCGGCGAGGTGCAGGCGTTCGTGGACGCGTCGTCCGGCGAGGATCACCTGGTCGATCGGCTGCGCCGCGGGGTGGGCACCCTCGCCGACGCCATCCGCGACCCGGAGAGCCGCACCAGCGTGCTGGATCTCGTCCAGACGCCGGGGCAGCGGGCCGTGCTGGACCGGCTCACCGCGCTGATGACGCTGCTCGAGGGGCACGCCGAGTTCGTGATGGACGGCGTCGGCCCCCAGGTCATTCCCAGCGTCGAACGGATCCGTGCCGCGTTCAACCGGCGGCGTGAGGCCGGCAACCCGCTGGAGAAGGCGATCCGCCGGCTGCTGGGCGTGGACGTCAAGATGCGCCAGTACGCCGAGGGCCGCAAGTTCGTGCACGGGGTGGTCGAGCGGGTCGGCATGGAGGGCTTCAACAAGGTCTTCGGCTCGCCGCTGACCCTGCCCCGGATCGACGAGCTGGGCGACCCGGACGCCTGGGTGGCCCGGGTGCACGGCCCCGCCGGTCCGCTGCCGTCGGCCGGCTGACGGCACGTCCGTGGCCGTACTCGCCCCGCCGGTGGCCGCGATCCGGGTGGCGGTGCGCCGCGCCCTGACCGGCCTGCCCGGGGAGGGGCCGGTGCTGGTGGCCTGTTCCGGTGGCGCCGACTCGCTGGCGCTCGCCGCCGCCACGGCGTTCGTCGCGCCGCGCCTCGGCCGCCGCGCCGGCCTGGTGACGGTCGACCACGGGCTGCAGGAGGGCTCCGCCGAGCGGGCCGCCGAGGTGGTGGCGTTCGCCGGCGAGCTGGGACTGGCCCCGGTGGAGCTGGTCCGGGTGCAGGTGGCCGGGCGTCACGGTGGCCCGGAGGCGGCCGCCCGGGAGGCCCGCTACGAGGCGCTGGGGGCCGCCGCCGCGCGGCACGGCGCCGCCGCGGTGCTCACCGGACACACCCGCGACGACCAGGCCGAGACCGTGCTGCTCGCGCTGGCCCGGGGCGCCGGCCCGCGGGGCCTGGCCGGGATGCCCGCCCGCCGGGACCTCGCCGGGGTGCCGCTGCTGCGCCCACTGCTCGGGATCACTCGTGCGCAGACCCTGGCGGCCTGCGTCGTGCTCGGCCTGAAGCCGTGGGTCGACCCGCACAACAGCGACCCCGCGTACTCCCGGGCACGGGTGCGCTCCGACGTGCTGCCCGCGCTGGTCCGCGCGCTGGGGCCGGCGGTGCTGGACGGGCTGGCCCGGACCGCCGGGCTGGTCGCTGAGGACAATGCCGCGCTCGACGACCTCGCCGAGGCGGCCCTGGCGACCGCCCGTGATCCGGCGGGCGGCCTTGCCGTGCCGGCGCTCGCCGCGCTCGCTCCCGCCGTACGCAGCCGGGTGCTGCACGCCTGGGCCAGGGAGCTGGGCGCCCCGCCGAGCGCGCTCTCCCACCGTCACGTGGTGGCGCTGAACGCGCTGGTCACGGCGTGGCGGGGACAGGGCCCCGCGCACCTGCCGGGCGGTCTGCGCGTCCTTCGCCGCGCCGATCGCCTCCTGCTCGCCTGAGGCGCCGGAGGGCACCTCCTGGGCCGGGGCTGGGCGAAGACCCCGACCGTACGCTCGCGTAACACCCCGGTGGTGGTGCCGGGCCCGGTCGGTCAGCCGACGTGGGCGCGGTCGCGGAAGGTGCTGCGGTAGCTCTGCGGCGTGGCGCCGACCCGGCGGGTGAAGTGGTGGCGCAGCGTTGCGGCGTCGCCGAAGCCGGCCCGGTCCGCGACCGCCTCGACGCTGAGCCCGGTCTCCTCCAGCAGCCGGCGGGCCAGCAGCACCCGCTGGTTGGTCACCCAGTCGTGCGGAGTGGTGCCGGTCTCGGCCCGGAACCGGCGGGCGAACGTCCGGGGCGCCATGCCGGCCCGCGCCGCCAGCTCGTCGACGGTGACGGGGCGTTCGAGGTGCCCCATCAGCCACTCCAGGACCGGTTCCAGGGTCGGGGCCTCCGGCGCCCGGGGGATCGGTGCCTCGATGTACTGGGCCTGGCCGCCGTCGCGGTGCGGCGGCACCACCATCCGGCGGGCCAGCCGGGTGGCGGTGGCCGAGCCGTGCTCCTGGCGGACCAGGTGCAGGCAGGCGTCGATGCCGGCGGCGGTGCCGGCGCTGGTGAGAAGCCGACCGTCGGCGACGTAGAGGGAGTTGCACTGGACCCGTGCCGTCGGGTGCAGCCGTTGCAGGTCGTCGACGTACCGCCAGTGGGTGGTGCAGTCGCGGCCGTCGAGCAGCCCGGCCGCGCCCAGCAGGAAGGCGCCCGAGCAGACGCTGAGCAGGTGTGCGCCGCGGGCCTCGGCCCGGCGCAGCGCTTCCAGCACCGGTTCGGGGACGGTGGCGCACCGGTCGTGCGCGGGGACCGCGACCAGGTCCGCCTCCTCCAGTGGGGCGAGGTCGGCGTGCGGGACGAGCTGGAATCCGGCGGAGGTGCGTACCGGCGCGCCGTCCGGGCTGCAGACGTCGAAGCGGTAGGCGGGAAATCCGTCGGCCGTCCGGTCGGTGCCGAAGACCTCCGCGAGCACGCCGAGCTCGAACGGGGCGACCTGGTCGAGGGCGAGTACGGCAACCGATCGGAGCATGTGACGAGGGTAACCCGACTGTTGGCAGTAAATCGATGATCAGTGGCATTCCTGCCACTGTCGGCTCCTGGGTCGAGGTCGCACACTGGGCTCAGATCCGATGCGCATCGGCGGCGAAACCAATATCAACCATTCGAAAGTGGGCGCCGTCATGGAGTTCCTCGTCCTCGTACTGTTCCTGGCCGTCCTCGCCGTCGCCGCGGCGACCGGCGTCACCGCCGACAGCCGCGACTCCGCCGACTGGAAACCGACCGACGCCGGTCGTCGCTCGCCGTCCCGTACCTGCTGATGCCCCTTGGTGTGATTCGACCGGAAAATCCCGGGCGGGACCGCGCCAAAAGGGGCGGCCCCGCCGACGGGGGCCGGTCGGCGTACGGCAGGCTAGGAGCCATGGCAGACGGCTCCTGGTACGACGCCGACATCGACCACGTGATCATTTCCGAGGCGCAGATCCGCGAGAAGACCGCGGAGCTGGCCAAGCAGGTCGCAGCGGACCACGCCCACGTCGAGGACGGGCTCCTGCTGGTCTGCGTGCTCAAGGGCGCGGTCATGTTCATGGCCGACTTCGCCCGGGCGCTGGGCCGCCACGGCCCGCCCGCCGAGCTCGAGTTCATGGCCGTCTCGTCGTACGGGCAGGGCACCACCTCCTCCGGCGTCGTCCGCATCCTCAAGGACCTCGACCGGGACATCGCCGGCCGGCACGTGATCGTCGTCGAGGACATCGTCGACTCCGGCCTCACCCTCTCCTGGCTGCTGCGTTACCTGGAGTCCCGTTCGGCGGCGAGCGTCGAGGTCGTCGCGCTGTTCCGCAAGCCGGACGCGGTCAAGGTCCAGGTGCCGGTCAAGTACGTGGGCTTCGACATCCCGACCGAGTTCGTCGTCGGCTACGGGCTGGACTTCGGCGAGCGGTACCGGGAACTGCCCTACGTCGGCGTGCTGAAGCCCGAGGTCTACGCCCGTTCCTGAACCCTCCTCGCATCGACGCTGACCCGCCGTCGAGGAGGAGAGCCCGCCGGGTACGCACCGTGGCCGCGCCGGCGCTCCGGCGGACGGCGGGCAGAGACCGAAGAGGGCTCGCTCGTCAAGCGGACGTTCAGCGGATTCTCAGCTCTTCGGACTACCGTGGACGTCGGTGGCGTGGAGGCACCTCCGCGCCCGGCCCCTCGACCGCGTGACCGGGTGTTTGTGGGTGGCCGGGAGTGGACTCCTCGCCACGCCGGTCTCCGCCCGGTCCCGTCGTACGGGATGGCGCGGGCTGGCGGGCCCGACCCACGGGACGTGCCGTCGATGTCCGGCGTGCGTCGAGTGCGGGGCTCGCAAGCTCACTCCGTGCGCACACGGTGTACCGTCGAATGACCGCGGCGCGGCAATTTGTCGCTCCTCGGCGGTCGAGGCCGGCCCGCAGGGCGGCTCCGGCAGCCGCTCCGGCGGCGACACCAATCAGACGGTCAGGACGTCGATCAGGAGGATGCGGGCGCTCAGGCACCCGACAACAGCATGGAACGTACGCGTTTCTTCCGCCGACCGGTGGTCTGGATCATCCTGGTCATCCTCGGCGCCGTTGTTCTCAGTCAGTTGTTCACCTCGGGACCCAGCTACCACCGGGTGGACACTTCCGTTGCGCTGGACCAGCTCCACACAAGCAAGATCGATAGTGCGGTCTTCCAGGACAAGGAGCAGACGCTCCAGCTCAAGCTCGCCCAGAAGACCAAGTTCGGCGACACCACCACCGACCGGATCGAGGCCCAGTTCCCCTACGAGGTGGGCGGCCGGGTCTGGCAGGAGGTGCTCGACGCCAAGGCGGCCAACCGGATCACCGGCCCCGCCGACACGAAGGTGTCGTCCGACAGCATCTGGGTGAGCCTGCTGGTGAACCTGCTCCCCATCGTGCTGCTCGTGCTTCTGCTGCTCTTCTTCATGTCGCAGATGCAGGGCGGCGGCTCGCGGGTGCTCAACTTCGGCAAGTCCAAGGCCAAGATGATCACCAAGGACACGCCGAAGACCACCTTCGCGGACGTCGCGGGCGCCGACGAGGCGGTGGAGGAGCTCCACGAGATCAAGGACTTCCTCCAGAACCCGGCCAAGTACCAGGCCCTGGGCGCCAAGATCCCGAAGGGCGTGCTGCTCTTCGGCCCGCCCGGTACCGGTAAGACGCTGCTGGCCCGCGCGGTCGCCGGCGAGGCCGGGGTGCCCTTCTACTCCATCTCCGGCTCCGACTTCGTCGAGATGTTCGTCGGTGTCGGTGCGAGCCGGGTCCGTGACCTCTTCGAGCAGGCCAAGGCGAACGCTCCGGCGATCGTCTTCGTCGACGAGATCGACGCCGTCGGCCGGCACCGTGGCGCCGGCATGGGCGGTGGCCACGACGAGCGGGAGCAGACCCTCAACCAGCTGCTGGTCGAGATGGACGGCTTCGACACCAAGGGCGGCGTCATCCTGATCGCCGCCACGAACCGGCCGGACATCCTGGACCCGGCGCTGCTGCGCCCGGGCCGCTTCGACCGGCAGATCCCGGTGGACGCGCCGGACATGGAGGGCCGCAAGGCCATCCTGCGGGTGCACGCCAAGGGCAAGCCGTTCACGCCCGACGTCGACCTCGACTCGGTGGCCCGGCGTACTCCGGGCTTCAGCGGCGCCGACCTGGCCAACGTGATCAACGAGTCGGCTCTGCTCACCGCCCGTAAGGACCAGCGGGCGATCAGCAACGACTCCCTGGAGGAGTCGATCGACCGGGTGATCGCCGGTCCGCAGCGCCGGACCCGGGTGATGAGCGACCAGGAGAAGAAGATCACCGCGTACCACGAGGGTGGCCACGCGCTGGTCGCCTGGGCGCTGCCGCACGCCGCGCCGGTGCACAAGGTGACGATCCTGTCCCGCGGTCGCTCGCTGGGCCACACCCTGGTGCTGCCCACGGAGGACAAGTACACCCAGACCCGGGCCGAGATGATCGACACCCTGGCGTACGCGCTGGGCGGCCGGGCCGCGGAGGAGCTGGTCTTCCACGAGCCCACCACCGGTGCCGGCAACGACATCGAGAAGGCCACCCAGCTGGCCCGCGCGATGATCACCCAGTACGGCATGAGCTCCAAGCTCGGTGCGATCAAGTACGGCACCAGCGGCGACGAGCCGTTCCTCGGCCGCAACATGGGCCACGAGCGGGACTACTCGGACGCGGTGGCCGCCGAGATCGACGGCGAGATGCGGGCGCTCATCGAACTGGCGCACGACGAGGCCTGGGAGATCCTGGTCGACTACCGGGACGTCCTGGACAACATCGTGCTCGAGCTGATGGAGAAGGAGACCCTCTCCACCGCCGACATGGCCCGGATCTGCGCCCGGGTGGTCAAGCGACCGCCGCTCGCGCCGTACAACGGCTTCGGCAAGCGCCAGCCCTCCACCGAGCCGCCGGTACTCACCCCGGCGGAGAAGGAGGCGCTCAAGGCGCAGGCCCAGGCCGACGGCGCCCAGGCGGGGGTCGGCGGCAACGCCTCGAACAACTCGGACGGTACGCACTGAGCACCACGGACCCGGCGGCCAGCCCCGAACCTCGGGGGCTGGCCGCCTCCGCGACTGAGCCCGACGGCGACGACATGCTGGACTACATCGCCGCGCGGCTGATCAACGGGAAGCTGACCGGTGGCCCGGTCGAGGAGAGCGTCGACCTGGCCCGGATCGAGAAGGCGGTCCGCGAGATCCTGATCGCGGTCGGCGAGGACCCCGATCGCGACGGGCTCCGGCAGACCCCGGCCCGGGTGGCCCGGGCCTACGCCGAGCTCTTCGCCGGCCTGCGCGTCGACCCGGCCCAGGTGCTCAGCACCGCCTTCGAGGCCAACCACCAGGAACTGGTGATCGTCCGGGACATCGACGTCATGAGCCTCTGCGAGCACCACCTGCTGCCGTTCCGCGGCAGCGCCCACATCGGCTACATTCCCGGCCCGGACGGGCGGATCACCGGGCTCTCCAAGCTGGCCCGGCTGGTCGAGGTCTACGCCCGCCGACCGCAGGTGCAGGAGCGGCTCACCACGCAGGTCGCCGACCTGCTGATGGCGAAGCTCGCGCCCAGAGGCGTGATCGTCGTCCTCGAGTGCGAGCACATGTGCATGGCGATGCGTGGCATCCAGAAGTCCGGCGCCAAGACGATCACGTCGGCGGTGCGTGGCACGCTCCAGAACGACGCGAAGTCCCGCTCCGAGGCGATGGCCCTGATCCTGCCCCGCTGACCCGACGAACCACCCGGCCGGCCGACCCGCACCCAGGGCGGCCGGCCGTTTCCGTACCCGCCCGCGTACTCAGCCGGCCAGCATGGCGAGCAGCAGGCCCGCCGTGACCAGCACCGCCGGCACCAGGCAGACCAGCGCGCCGAACCGCGACGTACGGTCCACCCGGCCGGCGCCCGTCGACCGGAAGAGCCGCCCGACGCCGATCCACCCGGCCACGAAAGCCACCGCCGGCATCGGCAAGCCACAGATCAGGGCGGCGACGGTCGCCGCACCGGCACCGGTCGCGACGTACACCACCACCTGGATCAGCGGCACCACCAGCGCGAGCGGGCCGTAAACCAGCAGGTTGCGCGACCGGGCGGCCCAGCCCGCGGGGCGGAGCGGACGTCGCGTCACCAGCAGCCCCTCCGCCGCGTCGACCCGTTCCCGGGCGGTCCGCAGCCCGGTCAGCACGGCCGCCGGCCCGCCCGTCATCGAGCGGGTCTCCTCGGTCAGCTCCGGCGGCGACGGCACCAGCGAGATCTGCGGTACGCCGCGCTCCCGCAACCGGGTCTGCTGCGCGGCCAGCCCGGTACGGACCTCCGCCAACTCCTCCCGGGCCGCCTGCACCGAGCGGGCCTGCTCACCGGCGGCGGCCGCGGCCGATCGGCGTACCCCGTCCAGCTTGCGAGCCGCCGCCAGGTAGTCCTGCCAGGCGTCCAACGCGGCGTCAGCCGGGGCCGCCGGGTTCTGCCCCTCGTCCCGCGTGACCGTGGCCGTCTTCCGCCCGTTGCGGCTCATGCCCTCGGCTCCTCTTCGGCGAACGGCACCAGGACCAGGCCCTGCTCGTCCGGCCCGTCCCAGAGCACCGCCCGGCCCGGGCGTGGACGCCACTCCACCGGACGGTGGAAGACGCTGGCGAGCTGGGCACCCGGCACGCCCACCGCCACGACGGCCGCCAGCTTGTCGACGGCATCCTCCGGCCCGAGCAGAGCGGCGAACGGCGGCACCACCCGCCACCAGCCGAGCAGGTGCCGACCGGCCGGTGGACCCTCCCGGAGCAGCGTTCGCATCAGCTCGACCGGTAGCTCCTCGGCGTCCGCCCGGCCCGCGCCGAAGACCACCAGGTACGTCGGACCGCCGGCCGGTGCGGTCTCCTCCGTGTCGTCCGCTTCCGTGGCGTCTGCGGCGGACCCGGCGGCGGTGGCGACGTCGAGCAGGCCGGCGACGTCGACGGTCGTGGCCGGATGCTCGGCGGCCAGCTCGGCGGTGAGCGCCTCGGCCAGCGGCCGGCAGGCCGGATCTGCGGCGGCGACGACGAACCGGGCCGTGCCCGGCCGGTGGTGAGCGGCGGTGCTCCGGACCGCGGTGGCCAGCAGGAGGGCCGCCTCCGGGCCGGGCCCGAGGACGGCGAGGTTGCGCCCCGCCGCCGGACCGAGCGGTACGACCACAGTCGACCGGGCCACATCCACCGCCCGACCCAGCAGGGCGGCCGGCGCGTGCGCCTCGCCCCCGACCGCCGCCCGGTAGCGGGGGTCGTTGCGCAGCAGCGGCCGGGCGTACCCGGCGAACACCACCGGCGGCGCGGAACCCTCCGGCCGGGCCGTCCAGAGCTCGTGCCGCAGCCGCTCCACCGTCTCCGGTTCGTTCTGCGGATCCGAATACCGGATCAACCGCTCGTGGCCGCGCACCGCTCCCCGAGGGCCACCGAGCCCGCCCGCCGTGTTCACCACCGCGCTGCCCACCGGGAGGCCGGCCGCCGAATCGTTAGTGGGTTCCAGGACCGCCCCACCACCCGGCAAGGCCACCCGGACCGGGAACTGCCCGAGCAGCGAGTCCCGGTGACCGGCGTCCGACCGCCCCGGCAACCCCAGATCCCCGGCTCCGGCCAGCACCAGGTGGACGCCGTACGCCCGACCCGAGCGGGCGAGAGCTTCGAGATGGGCCGCGAGGTCCGCGCCGAGCCGGTCCCGCTCGGCGAAGAGCAGCGCCACGTTCTCGACCACGCAGACGATGCGGGGTAGCGCGGTGTGCTGGCGCAGCTCGGCGAAGCGCTGCCCGCCCACCCGGCGACCTGCCTCCTCGCGGCGGCGCACCTCGGTCGCCAACTGCACGAACAGGTCCCGCACGTACTCGCGGTCGGCGGTCATCGCGGCCGCCCGGACCTGCGGGATCCAGGACCGGTCCCGCTCCGTCTGGAGGAACTCCACGAAGGACTCCCCGTCGGCCAGGTCCACGAGGTAGAGCGCCAGCTCCTCCGGGCCGTACCGGGCGCACAGGCCGAGCAGGGCGTTGGTCAGGAACGCCGACCGGTCGCCGTCGGAGCGGCCACTGACCAGCCAGTGCGGAGTCAGCTCGGTGAACCCGAGCGGCACCGGCCGCCCGCCGGCGTCACCCACCGTGGTCGTCATCCCATCGACCGAGTCCGCTGACCAGAGCACATCGCCGGTGAGCGGCAGCACGTTGGCGAGCGACAACCGGGAACCCGCCTCGACCTCGGCGGCGAGCCGCCGGCAGACCGTGTCCACCAGTTCGGCCGGCGGATCCGGCTCGACGAGGACCGGTGAGTTCAGCCCGTGCGGCGGATCCACGCCGGGACTCGTGAACGAGGTGCCGGGCGGGTCGCCGAGCAGCGCGTACGCGTTGCGCAGCGCGAGCGTCGTCGCCCGGGGCAGCGGCGGGCGGTTCGCGTACGGGCCGGCACCCGCCCAACCGGCGACCACCAGGTGCAGCCCGGCAGCCGGTCCCTGCTCGGCCAGCGCCTCGATCCGGGCCAGGTCGTTCGGCGCGGTCAACTCCGGAAGGGCGGCTATCACCAGCAGCAGGGTCCGGTCGTGCCGGCGTCGCCCGCTGGCACCCGGAGTCACCCACTGTTCGGCCTCGGTCAGCAACGCCCGCAGACCCGGCAGGTCCGACGCCGGCGGCGGGAGCAGGCCGGCGTCGGCCAGCGGGGCGAACGGCGCCAGGGCAGCGCCGGTGGCGTCCACCGCGCGGACCAGCAGCGCGCCGGCCGGCGTCGCCCCGACCGAACGCAGCAGGACTGCGCGGAGCAGACCCGCGACGCGAGCGTCCCGTACGTCGGTGTCGATGCTGAGGTGACCGGTGCCGACCAGCGGCACCAGGGCGGGGAAGCGCGCGTCGTCCAGCGGTGCCGCGGTGCCGACCCGGACGAAGGACGGCGGGCCCTCACCGGGCGGCGTGTCGGCGGCGAGCGTCTCCAGGGCAGCGCCCGCCCAGCCGGGAGCCACCGACGCGGCGACCGTGCGGAGGTGGTTGGCCAGCTCGTACTGCCGGCGCTGATCGGCCGGAGCGGGCCGGATCTCGTCGAGGATGCTCGCGGCCGCCGTCGCGGTGGCGGCAGCCTGGCGGTGCAGTGCGGCGGCGCGATTCGTGCGTGCCTTCGGACCGGCCACCGTGTCCACCCCCTCTGTTCGAGGCTGGCAACCTCCCGAGCAGAGACGGTATCCCAGGTGGTGCCCCTTCCCTCGGAGGTGGGGCGGCGGCGCGAAGGTGTCGTCCGTCATCTCACCGGAGGCGAGCACTCCATCACGATCCGCCGAAAATTGAGGCATTGGGTACGCGGCCTTCGACCGATAGCCTCAGGACGTGGAATCAGTGCAGCCCCCCGCCGGTTCCCAGGTATCCCGCGTACCGGCGCAGCGGCCCCCCTCCGAGCAGCTGCCACCTGTCCCGGTCGCCCCGGCGCCGGAGCGTCCCCGCCGCCCGCTCCGTACCGTCCTCACGGTGGTCGCGGGGGTGCTCGCACTGCTCTGCGTAGGCGCTGCGATCACCGGCTACGTGCTCTACGACCGCGCTACCACTCCGGACCGAAGCGCCCCCGACGTCGTCGTAGCCAGCTACATCCAGGCTTTCCTCAACGAACGCGATGACATCAAAACGGAGCAGTTCGTTTGCCGAGATGGAAGCGATCTCGATGCGGCGCGCAGCCTCCGACGCGAGTTGGAGCAGCGTGAGGCCGACTTCGACGTCGTCGTTCGGGTGCGATGGGGGCCCCTGACCCAGCTGAAGGAGGAAGACGGCGAGTCGATTACCACGACTTTGACCATTTCCGGTTCGGCGAATGGCCAGTCACGAAGCAGCCGCCGCGAGGACTGGCGCTTCCACGTCGTGGATGAAGACGGTTGGCGGGTCTGTGGCGCGCAAAAGCTCTAGTGCTTTGCCTACTCGATCCAGAGCAGGTGCACCGGCACTTCCAGGGTGGTGGGCGCCTGCCCTCGCCAGGCCCAGCGGTACCACTCCGCCTCGGGCGTGACCCGTACGCAGATGTCCCCGTCGGCTCCGGAGTACGTCTCGGTGACCGCGCGCAGGTCGCGCTGCTCGGTCGAGTCGACGACGTGGACCACGCGCCGTCCGACCACCGAGTCGGCGTCGATGACCGGAAGCGGCGGCCGGTGACTCGGGCCGTCGAGCGAGACGAGCCGAAGGCCGGAGTCACGCCCGGCCGGACCGTCGAGGGGCGCCCCGATCGTCTCGACCCAGACCCGC
Source organism: Micromonospora musae (assembly GCF_003626635.1). Lineage (GTDB taxonomy): Bacteria > Actinomycetota > Actinomycetes > Mycobacteriales > Micromonosporaceae > Micromonospora > Micromonospora musae. Next base: position 121,174 of record NZ_RAZT01000008.1, read on the forward strand.
TCCACCGGCATCAGGGGCGCGAAGACCTCCACCTGGTCGGTCTCGGCGCGGTACCACTCGTGTTCCGGGATGACCGGCACGTACGTCCTGCTGCTCTGCACCACCCGGTCGTCCGCCCTGAGGTCGCCGCGCCACCCGAGCCCGGGCAGGCCGACCCGCACCCGCTGGCCGCGTAGCCCGACCCGGGCGGTCGCGGGCACGATCTCGACGGGGCGGGGTGGGCGCGGCGCCCAGTCCGGGCGGTCCGCGAACGGATCGGGCAGTGGCTCGTTCATGCCGGCCAGGGTTTCACTTTCCCGCCTTGAGGGGGGCGCCCCGCGACCGCATGAACGGCACCGGGTCGGTCGCGCCCCGGCTGCTCCGGTCGCCGTCCTCGTGCACCTCGAAGTGCAGGTGCGGACCGGAGGAGTTTCCGCTGCTGCCGACCTTGCCGATGACCTCACCGGCGGCGACGCGCTGCCCCTCCTGCACCTGCGGTCTCGTCACCATGTGGCAGTAGCGGGTGATGATCCCGCCGGAGTGCAGGATGTCGACGAACCATCCGCAGCCGCCCTTTCCGGGGTAGCCGTCCACGTCGCAGCTCTCCCGCCCGCTGTTGTCGGGGTCGCACTTCGACACCAGGACCCGACCGGACGCCGCGGAGTGGATCGCCGTGCCCTTCCTGGCGGCGATGTCGACGCCGTCGTGCCCGGGCCGTTGGCTGGTGCGGTAGCCGGAGCCGACCCGGCCGACGATGGGGGCGGTCCAGCCCGAGGCCGCCACCTCCTTGCCGGAGGCCGCGTCGCACACCTCACGGCCCGACAGGAGCGCGGTCCGCGCCGCGCCGCCGGCGAGGGCGTCGACGATCTGGGCGGCCAGCGTCTCGTGCTTCGCATAGGCGTCGGGGAACGCGCTCACCTGCACCCGCTGCGCGGCCACCGTGAGCGGAAGCTGCTCCCAGCCTCGGATAGCGACGAGCTTCTCGTAGAACTTCTTCGCCGCGTACTCCGGGGTCATCCGCTGCCGCGTACTGCCCCAGGAGGCCCGCTGCTGGAACAGCCCGACCGAGTCGTGGTCGGCGCCGACGCCCTCGTTCGGCAGGTCCCGGGAGTCCTGGACGGTCCGGTTCGCCAGGTTCCGCAAGCCGGACTCCTGCATGGCGGTCGCCACCGCGACGACCCAGCCGCGCGGCGGGACCTTCATCTGCTGTCCGGTACCGATGATCCGGGCCGCGTTGCGGAGCTGGCTGTCGCCGTAGTCGGCCATCCGCGGCATCTTCCCGCTCACGTTGACTTGGAAGTCTCCGGTGCACTCGACGCTCATCGGCGTCATCTGCTCGGCGGAGTCCCCACCGAGCTCGGTGAGGAAGAAGGCGGCCGTCCCGCCGGTGCAGCAGAGGAGCGCCAGCGCCACGGTGGACGCTGCGGCGAGCGCCCGCAGCGGCAGCCGCCGACGTCGGGGAGGCTTCTCGTCGCTCATCCCTGCTCCCAGTCCACCGCGTCGACCAGCCACTCGCCGTCCGGTGCCACGAGCTCCAGCCGGAGCCGGCCGGTGTCCATCGGCACCAGCACCTCGACGAAGGTCTCGGTGCGGGGCCGCAGGGTTGCCTCGTCGGTCACCGCGTGAGCCGGCACTGTCTCAGGCGCCGCTTCGGCCATCTTCGTGACGAGCGCGGGCGTCGACAGGGGTCGCATGCCTTCGCGCCACTCGGTGGCGGTCATTCCCGGCTTCCCGAGCCAAGCCGTCACGAAGCGGTCGGCAGTCTGCTCCGGCTTCGCCGCACCCGGTCGGGTGACCGGTTCCCGTGGCTCCTCGCCGGCGATCAGCCCGTCGTCGCCCGCGTGCGGATCGACAGTGGTTATCGGCTCGGTGGGCCGGTTGCTCAGCCCGAGGGACGGATCGATGGGCCCCGACAGGAGCCGGGCCGCGCCGATGATGCCGAACACGACCACCGCGAGGGCGAGGGCGATCCCGATCCGGGACCGCAGCACCCGGGTGAAGAGGAATTCGAGCGCCCGTCGCACCGCGATCACCTGGCCTCGGTGCGGATCCGCGGTCCGCTTCGCTCGGGCACGCTCTCCCCGGAGCCGGGCCGGTAGACGACGTAGGAGGGGCGTTCCTCCGGCACGTCCGGCGCCGTCCAGGTGCCCGGCTGGCCGCGCCGGGGTCGCGGCGCGGCCGGTCGGGCCGTCGGGTTCTCCTCGATCGTCGGCGCGCCCTCGGTCCGTTCACGGCCGTCGGAGCGCGGCCGGTCGCCGCGGTCCGGCGCGGTGTGCACCGGGTCCTCGTGCCGCGCTTCCGGCCGAAGCCTCGTCTGCTCCGCCGCCACCGCTTTTCGGCGTCCCATGGTGGGCTCGGCCGTGCCACCGGGCTCGGCCGGGTCAAGTCGGGCGGCGGTCCGCATGTCGCGGAAGAACCGGCGGTGCCACGATCCGGCCGAGCCGACCGCCTCGCTGCTGTCCTTGCCACCGAGCTGGGTGATCCGGCGGTACGGACGCAGCAGCAACCAGCCGACCACGCCGCAGAGCCAGACCAGCACCACCTGGAGCCAGCCGGGAAGGCTCGGCGTGCTCATGATCAGATCAACCGCGAAGAGGTAGACGGCGGCCCCGGTGCCGAAGATGGCGATGTTGAAGATGGCGGCCACCACGGCGTTCCCGAGCCGGCGCAGGCCGGCGCTGGCCGGTCTGAGTAGACCGATGGTGCCAAGGATCGGCGCGGCGATCACGGCCCACCGGAAGATGAGGAAGCCGAGCAGCACCAGCAGCGATGCCGTCAGGTCGAACATGGCGAAGAGCAGCGACGCGAGCACCGCGATGAAGCCGGCGCCCACCCGGTCCATGTCCCGAGTCCCCTGGAGGTACTCGTAAGCCTCCGGGTCCTCGTTCTTAATCAGCCCCGCGATGGTCATCCACTGCTGCTGTTTGGCCTTAATAACCACCTCACGGGTGGCAGGGTTGCTGCGGATGGCTTCCGCTTCGTCCCAGGTCAGCGCCTTCGCGTCGTAAAGCGCCGCACCGTATTTTTTCGCAGTCTCGCTGTCGGCCGAGCCGAGTACGCCGCGCAGCCAGTTGCGGTAGAGCATGGCTTCGGCGGCGGTGTCGCTCGCGCGGACCGCGGGTGGCCGGTGATCCTTGCACGCCTCGGGATTCTCGCGATCGTCGCATTGGTCAGGAGGTGTGTCCCTCGATGCGGGGCCGAGGGCGTCATGCACCACGCCGAGGCCGGTGATGAGCGTGCTGTCGGCGACGTTTGCCGACTTAACCGGCCAGGCAGCGAGGGCCGTCACGGCCACCATCACGAACAGCGCCCAACCCGCCGTGGTCATGGCGTTGCTCATGTCGGATTGACGCGACCGCCAGAGCAGGTAGAGCCCGACCACACAGAGCGTGACGATGCCGAAGACGCTGAACACCTTCTGGTAGATCGCCTTGGTCGCCTGGTCCACCAGCGGGTCGGCCCAGCTCCACATCGACCGCGGGTCCCAGGACCGCTCGCGCAGCGCGTTGGACGCACCGATGATCGAAGTGGCGACCATGAACTCACCGTTGGCTACCGTGTTGCTGAACTTGTAGTCCGGGTGCAGAACCGTGGAGGCGCATCCGCCGATGTCGTAGGTGGTGTAGCTGTATCCGGCGTAGCCGTAGTCGCTGTACAACCCCTTCGGGCCGGGCTGTTTGGAGGAATCCGGCCGTGAGGCGAACCAGCCGGCCAGGCCGGAATCGGGCGCGCTGGGAGTTGGCGGCCTACGGCACTCGATCTCCGTTTCGGCGACAAGCTGGAGCTGCTTGACGCAGGCGCGGAAGTCGGCCTGCCACTCCTGAGTCGTGCAGAGGTCGGCCTGCGCCTGCGCGACCACCGGGGCGGCGGACGCCGGAGACGCCCCGATCAACGGCCAGGCGATCGTGGCACCGGCCAGCAGGCCGAGCGCGAGCAGGAACGCCGTGATCCTTGCTCGGGCCCTCGCCATGTCACGCCTCCAGATCCGGCAGGGGGACGCTCGGCAGCACCCCGGCCGCTGCGGCGACCGCTGCGGGCGTGGTGTCGAGGTGTTCCAGCAGTCGCTCGACGTACGAGACGTCCACCCGGACCTTCTGCACCCGCCCGTCGACGTCCCGCATGACGAACTCGCGGAAGCCCAGCCGGGTGGACGACGTGGCGTCGGCGGTGGAGAGCGAGGCGAGGGTGGCCTCGTAGCCGTCGTTGACCGGTACCCGTAGCAGCCGCAGCGCCTCCGAGGCGATCTCGTTGTCCTCGGCGATCCGGCCGACGAAGACGGTCGAGACGAGGTTCTGCACGTCGAGACCGAGAATGTCGCGCGGGTTCTGGGAGGCGACCAGCGCGGCCAGGTTCCACTTGCGGGAGTCGCGGGCGAGCCGTACCAGGAAGGAGCGGCCGGAGCGCCACCCCTCCATGAAGTGCGCCTCGTCCAGGCCGACGAGCTTCCGGGACGACATCGACCCGCCGTAGCAGCGGCGTACGGCGAGCCGGTGCGCGGTGTGCAGCATCGGCAGGGCGAGCGCCTCCTCGGCCGACCAGTACTCGCGCTCGATCTTCAGGTCGGGCAGCCGCAGGCCGGCCATGGTGATCACGGTGAGCGCGGCGTCCGGACCGAGCATGCCCTCGGGCGGCCGGCCGAAGAAGAGCATCGCCAGCGGCATCTCGGCGGTGTCCAGCAGGAGGTTGGCGAGTTCCCGGCCGGTGTCGTCGTCGAGTTGGCCGAGCACGGTCACCACGTCGTCCAGGGTGGACGTCTCCTCGGCCGGCACCTGGCGTACGGCGTGCCGGAACAGCGTGGCGGTCGACGCCTCGCGGGCGACCTGCGGCGGCACCAGCATCATGCAGATGTCCTGGACGAGCATCCGCCGCTCGGCCCGCGCGTTGGAGACCGCGATCTCGTACTCCCGGTCGCCGGCGGCGCCGGTGCCGAACTCGCTGCGCCGGGGCGTCGGGATGAGCGCGTACGGCGCGAGGGTGCCGTGCTCGGAGCCGGTGAGGTTGAGCACCCGGGAGTACGGGGCCAGCTCCGGCATCGTGCAGAGCCGGGCCAGCGGGCCGGACGGGTCGAGCAGCGTGACCTGGACGCCCCGCCGGGCGGAGAGGTAGCCGAGCGCACCGAGCAGCGTCGACTTGCCGCCGCCCGGCTCGGCCACGAAGACGGCGAGACCGGAGCGTTCGCGTACCTCCATGGGGTAGTGCAGGTCCAGGAAGACGGGCCGCCGGCAGGTGCCCGCGGTGCGGCCGATCAGGTCGCCGCGCCGGTCACCGACGGTCGACGCGGCCTGCGGCAGTGCGGCGGCGAGCAGTGGCACCGGCATCCGGCGGACGTAGCCGGTGTTGGCGATCGGCTCACCCGGAATGAACTCCCGGGCCAGCCAGTCCTGGTTCTTCGGGTGTTGCAGGGAGATGCGCAGCTCACGGGAGTAGAGCTGGATGAGCCGGCGGGCCCGTTCCATGCACTCTTCCCGGGTCCGGCCGCCGACCGCGAGGCGGTGCCAGCCGTGGGCGCGGGCCGAGTCGACGGGCAGGCCGGTCGTCATCTCGTCGCCGATCACGAGCGCCCGTTTGGCCAGCCGCTCCAGCTCCGGCGGGGCGTCGATGCCGTGTTCGGCGTAGTCGAGCTGCTGCGAGCGGATCATGCGCAGGCGGTGCTCGAGGTTGCGGAACGAGTCACCCGAGCCGAGGATGTCGACCCGGGTCGAGAGCTCCATCGGCCAGGGCAGCCGCTCGTGGAAGTGCAGCCAGGGCTCGTGCCGTTCGGGGATCTCGAGTGGCTCCATCCGCCCCACGGCCAGCACGGCGACGTGCCGCTCCTCGCCGGTCATCCGGTTGACCAGCTTCACGGTCGTGCCGTACGGGGTGCGGTAGCGCTCGATCTGCTCGGTGAGCGCGAGCAGGTCGCCGCGTTCCCACCGTCCGTTGGTCACCGGCGAGAGCGTCCCGGGCGGTGCCATGCAGAGCGCCACCGAGCGGTAGAGCAGCCACTCCAGCTCCTGCGCGGTCACCCGTCGCCCGCGCATGCCGAACGCGCCGAGCACCTCGTCGAACTGCTCGACGGTGCGGCCGAGGCGGCGGCGTTCGCCCTCGGCGACGCCCCGGCCGAAGGTCCGCAGCACCCGCTCGCTGAGCGAGTCGCCGAGGGACCGGCGGGCGAAGGTCACCCCGAGGTACGTCTTCCCCTCGGCGTGGTTGACCGACATCAGGTGCCGCTGCGCGGCCACGAGATGGTCGGCCCAGCTCGGCGTGCCGGGCACGTCGGGCAGCGGGGCGACGGTGTGCGTGTCGACGGTCCGGGCCCACTCGTCGGCCGGGAACGGCCGGGTGGTGCGGCGCAGGTGCAACCGGAAGCCGGCGAGGCCCGCGTACTGCTCGGCGATGGCGGCGAGCAGCGCCTCGCGCTCGGCGTCCGGCCGGAACGCCCAGCGGACCTCGGGCAGCCAGTACCAGGCGGTGACGGTGTTCGGGGTGAAGGTGAGGTGGCCGGCGATCTCGGTGATGGCCAGCTCCACCGACGGGTCGCGGTCACCGAACTTGATCTTCGGTGGCTTCACCCGGGTCGGCTTGATCGGCTTGTCCCGCCGTTCCGGTGACCGCTGCCGTGGCGGTGCGACCTCGCGCCCGAGGTGTTCCGCCGGGCTCTCCGCGGGAGGGCGGGGCGCGGGAGTGGGTACCGGCGGGGCGGGCGGTATCTGCCGCGGCTGCTCGGCCACCGGCTCCGGTTCGACCGCCGGCCGTCGGGCCGGCAACCGGTCGCCGGCCTGGTGCGGCACTCGCGTACGGGTGACCGGTTCGGGTGGCCCTCCGGTCGTCCGGTCGCTGCGGGAGCGGGGCGGCGCGGTGGTCGGCACCGGCTCCTGCCCGGCGCCGGAGGGCTGCGGCCGCGGCGGCGTGGCGGGGGCCGCCGGCGCCGGCTCGATCGCGGCCGGCTGCGGCGGGATCGGGGGGTGTTCCCGCTCGGGGCGTCGCGCCGCCGTGAGTGGGCGGGCGGTACCGGGGCGGGGGGCGCCGAAGAGGTCGAGGAAGGGTGAGTCGATGTCGGGACTCTCCGCGCCGGTCGGCGACGGGCTCCGGGGCGGCGGTTGCTCCGACGGGTTGGCTCGTCGGGTCACCGGGTCGCCGGGCGGGGTGCGCCGCGCCAGCGGGCGGGGTGCCCGGAAGACGCCCACCCCGCCGTGCCCGGGTGAGGTGGCCAGCGCCGGATCGAGGGCGTTCTCGTCCAGCTCCTCGGCCTCTGGGTAGTCGAGCGAACGCGCACGGTGACTACCCGGCGCGGCCGGACGGCCAGCCGGGGAACCCGGCGTGGAATTGCGACTCATGCGACCGCCTCACCCGCATCGTGTGACCGCCCCGTCGGCGTACGTCCGGTCATGCCAGTTCCTCCCGGATCCTGATCCCGCTGCCGACCAGGCGAGGGTCGCGCTGCTCGGCGGCGGGCTCCCGGGTGCGTCGCCAGTCCGTCAGCGCGGTGCGGATCACCACTCGCGCGGGCCGGTCCGGGTCGACGTACCGGAAGACGAACGACGTGCTCACGATGGCGAGCGCGATCTCCCAGGCGGGGAAGAGCTCGACCTGCAACGTGAACAGCCAGTGGATGAACATGTAGAGGGGGACGAGCAGCATGAAGAGCCCGTACTGGGCGTACGGGAGGTGGACGGGAAGGGTGTAGCCGGGCGGCCCGAGATAGACCAGGCGGGCCCGGTAGATGTCGTCGTCGGTGCGCAGCCGCATGTCGCCCGCGCCCTATTCGAAGATCAGGTCGATCAGGTAGTCGCCGACGAAGAAGAGTGTCGCCGCCCCGGCGATGAAGGCCAGGCCGACGATCGCGATGGCCGAGCTGGTCAGCACCTTGGAGATCTCGCCGCGACTGGCTCGGCCGATGAAGATGACGCCGAGGACGGCGAGCAGGATCGGCGCGATCTTGCTGGCGAAGAAGGTGACGACACTGTTCGTGTCGATGCCCTTCGGTTCCGGCTCGGCGAGTGGAGTCGACGCCAAGGCGGAGAGCGCGTGGGCGACGCCGGACGACGCCTGCTCCATGAGCTCGATGGCGATCACTGAAACCTCCCCAAAACGCGGCCGGCGGCGCCGCAGCGGTGCAGTTGGAAAGCCCACGGGTGGAAATGTCCAATTCGAGCGCAGCCAAGTTGCTCTGCGTTCGTTACTCACCACAGAGGGTGGCGAGTTTTGGGCGATTTAGTCCCGCTTCGGCCCTCCCTCCACGCTTCGCCATCTCGATGCTGGGCAATTCCACAGCGTACGGGCCGCCCCGGAATGCGACAAGCCGCGAAGAGGCTGCCCGATACGACCTGGACGACCGATCGTACACCTGTTCCAATGCGCATGTCAGGGCCGCTGTGTAGGCCCGCCCCGGGGCGGTGGAGGCCCCACCGTCGACCGGTACGGTCTAGTCGTGACCGATCTGGTGCGGGCCCCGGCCCCCGTTGTGATGGGCGTCCTCAACGTCACGCCCGACTCCTTCTCCGACGGCGGACGGTACGCCGACCTCGACGCCGCCGTCGGACACGGCGTCCGACTGCACGGCGAAGGGGCGCACCTGATCGACGTGGGCGGCGAGTCCACCCGGCCCGGCGCCGAGCGGGTCGACCCGGAGACCGAGGCCGCCCGGGTGGTCCCCGTCATCCGCGAACTCTCCGCGGCGGGCGTGCCCGTCAGCATCGACACCACCCGGGCCCGCGTCGCCGAGGCGGCCCTGACCGCCGGGGCGGCCGTGGTCAACGACGTCTCCGGCGGGCTGGCCGACCCGGACATGGCCCGGGTGGTGCGGGACGCGGGCTGCCCGTGGGTGCTGATGCACTGGCGCGGGCACTCCCGGGGCATGCGCGAGCTGGCCCACTACACCGACGTGGTCACCGACGTCCGGGCCGAGCTGGCCCAGCGCGTCGACGCGGCGCTGCGGGCCGGGGTGGCCGCCGACCGGATCGTCGTCGACCCGGGGCTCGGCTTCGCCAAGACCGCCGAACACAACTGGCAGCTCAGCGCCCGCCTGCCCGAGCTGCTCGACCTCGGCTACCCGCTGCTCTTCGGGGCCAGCCGCAAGTCCTACCTCGGCCGGCTGCTCGCCACCGCGGACGGGACCCCACGCCCGCCCGACGACCGCGAGGCGGCCACCGTGGCCACCAGCGTGCTCGCCGTGGCGGCCGGCGCCTGGGGGGTACGCGTGCACGACGTACGCGCCACCGTGGACGCGCTCGCCGTCTGGCGGGCCACCGGCGGTCCGCGCCTGGTCGCGCCGGTCGGCGCGACGACCGGGTCGGCCGGCGCGGGAGAGGGGCGTCGGTGACCGACCGGATCACGCTGACCGGCCTACGGGCCCGCGGCCGGCACGGGGTGTACGACTTCGAGCGCGAACAGGGGCAGGACTTCGTCGTCGACGTGGTGCTGGAGCTCGACCTCGGCCCCGCCGCGCGCTCGGACGACGTCGCCGACACCGTTCACTACGGCGAGCTGGCCGACCGGCTGGTCGCCGTCGTGACCGGCGACCCGGTCGATCTGATCGAGACGCTCGCCGACCGGCTGCTGGACGTGTGCCTGACCGACCCGCGGGTGGCGAGCGCGACCGTGACCGTGCACAAGCCGGAGGCGCCCGTGCCGCACACCTTCACCGACGTCGCCGTCACCATGACCCGTGGCCGTGCCCGGTGAGCCGCGCGGTCCTCTCCCTCGGCAGCAATCTCGGCGATCGCCTCGCCCACCTGCGCTGCGCCGTCGCCGGCTTCGGCGACGCGGTCCGCCTGGTCTCCGGCGTGTACGAGACTCCACCGTGGGGGGACCCGGACCAGCCCGCGTACCTGAACGCGGTGCTGCTCGCCGAGGACCCGACCGCCGGCCCGTACGACTGGCTGGAGCGGGCCCGGGCCGCGGAGCGCGCCGCCGGGCGGGTCCGCGACCCGCGACGGCGCTTCGGGCCGCGCACCCTCGACGTCGACGTCATCGCGGTCCGGCGCGACGACGACGAGCCGGTCTTCAGCGACGACCCCGAGCTGACCCTGCCGCACCCCCGCGCCCACCTGAGGGCGTTCGTCCTGCGGCCGTGGATCGACATCCAGCCGGACGGTGAGCTGCCCGGCCACGGCCGGCTCACCGAGCTGCTGGAGACCGGCGCCGCCGCCGCCGACGCGCCGGAAGTGCGCCCCCGCCCGGATCTGGAGTTAGAGTCGACGGCATGACCCAGCGGAGCCGGCCGGCATGACGCAGGCGCAGTCCCCGCAGCCGGGCGGGACGGGACCGGACCGCTCGCGGATGGGCCCGACCCGGATCTCCACCCTCGTGGTGGCCGGGCTGGCCGCCGCCGCGGCGGCCTGGTTGCTGATCAGCACCTTCTACTACAGCGGCATCCCCCAGCTGCCGTGGCTGCCGGTGGTCACGCTCGCCGTGCTCGCCGTGCTCGAGGGGTACGCCGCCGTCAACACCCGGGGCCGCATCGAGCGCCGACCGGGCCGGGAGCCGGTCAACGCGCTGATGGTGGCCCGGTTCGTGGTGCTGGCCAAGGCGTCGTCGCTGGCCGGCGCCATCTTCGCCGGCTTCTACGCCGGGCTGACCGGGTGGCTCTTCGTCGAGTCCACCCGCGCCGCCACCGAGGACCGTGCCCCGGCGGTCGGCGGGCTGATCGCCTCGCTGGCCCTGGTCGCCGCCGCGCTCTGGCTGGAGCGCTCCTGCCGGGTGCCGGAACGGCCCGAGGACGAGCGGGAGCCCGACGACCGGGAGAGCCGCCCCGGCCAACGCTGAGCCCAGCCACCGCCCTCCCGTGTCGGCTGGGGGGTTACGTGCGGCTCACCACGCGGGTACGGTGCCTCCGACCGGACAGCAATGGCCGCCGCCGGTCCGCCCGCACGTCGGACCGGACGACCGGCCAGGGGGAGGCGGCGTCATGGGGTACGACGAACCGGGCCGGGAAGCGCCCGTCGAGCCCTCGTCCGGGGTGCCCGCCGCCGTGCTGGACAACGTCTTCGACGACCCGTTCCACGGTGAGCCCGGTCGGGACCGCGTCGGGGTTCACATCGGCTGGGAGATCGTCCTGCTGATCGGGCTGGCCGCCGTCGTCTGGCTGCTCTGGCAAGAGGACCCGGCCGTGCTGCGTGCCACCGCGCTGCAGTCGCTGCTGGTCGACGTGGCCGCCCTCGGACTGCTCGTGCTCGCCGCCGGGCTGAGCCTGCGTACCGCCGCGGTGAACCTCGCCATCGGGCCGGTCGCGATCGCCGCCGGGCTGCACTTCGCCGAGCAGAGCGACCGTGGGGTGCTGGCCGCCATGGCCCCGGCCGCCGTGGTCGCCGCGATCGCCGGCCTGCTCCTCGGGCTGGCCGTGGTGGTGCTGCACGTGCCGGGCTGGGCGGCGAGCCTCGCCGGGGCGGCGGGCGTCATCGTGTACATCGAGCAGCGCTCCACGCCGGTGCTGGTGCAGGGTGAGTACGACCCGCGCCGGCACGCGTACTACCTCGTCGCCGGCTTCGCCGCGGTGGCCGTCCTCGGCGGCCTCTTCGGCGCGATCCGGCCGGTCCGTCGGCTCGTCGGCCGGTTCCGTCCGGTGGCGGATCCGGCGCGCCGCCGCGGGGCGGTTGCCGCGGTCGTCACCGCTGGCGCGTTGATCGGCTCGACCCTGCTGGCCATGCTGGCCGGTGTCCTCGTCGCCGCCAACGACGCCGCACCGGTGGCCCCCACCACCGGCCTGGACTGGACGGTGCTCGCCGTCGGCGTGGCGCTGCTCGGCGGCACCAGCGCGTACGGCCGCCGTGGCGGGATCTTCGGCACCGTCTTCGCGGTCGGGCTGGTCAGCGCGTTCCTCGCCTATGTCGACGCGCGCGACTGGACGGTGAGCCGGTGGGCGGTCGGCGGCGCGGCCCTGGGGATCGGGCTGCTCGTCACCCGGCTCATCGAGCGGTACGGGCGTCCCGGATCGCCCACCGTGCAGACGCCGGAGCCGCCCGCCGACGGCACGATCAGCTCGGGTTGGACGGTGCCCGGGCCGGTGGAGGACTGGCCGCCGGTCCTGCCGACACCGGCCGCGGACGCGCCGCTGGACCCGTGGCGGTCGCCCCGCTGGGAGAGCGAACCGCGCCGCTGGGACGACGCCCGCTGAGCTGGGGCCATGTCCGACGAGCCGGAGGTGATCTCGGCGGTTAGGCTCGGCGGCATGAGCGAGACACCTGCCACCCCCACCGGCGGTCACACCTTCGCGGAGTTGGACGCACTCCCCACCGAGGAGCTGCGGGAGCGGGCGTTCGCGCTCGCCCGGGAGCGGGTCGACGTCGGCTTCTTCTGGTCGGTGCTGCGTCACCTGCCGAACGCGGACGAGGCGGCCGCGCTGGACGGCGCCCCGAACTCCGTCGGGCCGATCATCGACGAGGCCGCCGCGCTCCTGCGGGAGCTCTCCGGCCACGACTACGAGGAGACGGCCCCGCTGCTGCGGGCCGCCTTCATCGACTACCTGATGAAGCACTGACGCGACAGGTACTCGGAGATCCGCCCGCCTCCGCGGGCCGGGAACGGACAACATCATGGCGCTCACCAACCGGACCGGCGCGGTCAGCCGGTACGGCGCGGCCGCCGGCACCGGCGCGCTCGCCGCGCTCGTGCTCGTGGCCGTGGCCGGCAGCCCGGCGTACACCGGCTGGGCCGGGAACCACACCGATCCGAACTCGGCGGCCGGCTGGTACCTGCGGCTGCTCGCCTGGCCGGCCTGGCGGATCCACGACGGCGACCAGGGCGGCGGGGTGTTCGCCGCCGACCTGCGGGCCATCCTGCTGGTGATCCTCGCGGCGGCGCTGCTCTACGTGCTGCCGGCCTCGCAGGTGGCCCGGGTGCCGGGCGGGTTCAGCCAGTTCTTCTCCGGCTGGGCGGCGTTCGTGCTGGCCGGCGGCCTCGCCGGGCTGCTGGCGGTCCTCCTCGGGCCGGGGCCGTCGATGCTCGGCGCGTTGCAGGCCGCCGGTGAGGGGGCCAGCTACGGATTCCTCAGCGGCTGGGTCATCGGCGTGGCCAGCCTCGGCGGCCGCGCCTGATCCAGCCGGTCCGGGGCCCGTCGCCCCGGCCGCACCTGATCTCACGGTCGGCCACGGGCGAGGCGGCGGCGGCACGAGGCGTGGGCGACCCGGGACGGCCGCGCGGTTCCCGCTCCGCCCGGCCGGTCACTACGGCCGGGTCTGATCGCCGGGTCCGGCGGCGAGGTCGAGCAGGTGCTGGCGGTCCAGCGCGCCGACGGGTCGGCCCCCGTCGGTGACCACCACCCGCTGCGCCGCCGAGGTGAGCAGCGTCGCGAGCGCGTCGTACGCCGAGGCGTCGAGCGGTACGGTCGGCGCGTCCGTCGCCCCGTCGGCGGGCACCGGCTCCAGCGCCTCGCGGCGCAGCGGCGTGACCACCAGCCGACGGATGCCCCGGTCGGCGCCGACGAACTCGCGGACGAACGGGGTGGCCGGCGTGCCGAGCAGCGCCGCCGGTGGGGCGTACTGCTCCAGGTGACCGCCCTCGGAGAGCACCGCGACCCGGTCACCGAGCCGGACCGCCTCGTCGAGGTCGTGGGTGACCAGCACGATCGTCTTGCGTACCTCGGCCTGCAGCCGGAGGAACTCCTCCTGCAGCCGGGTACGGACGATCGGGTCCACGGCGGAGAACGGCTCGTCCATGAGCAGCACCACCGGGTCGGCGGCGAGCGCGCGGGCCACGCCGACCCGCTGCCGCTGCCCGCCGGAGAGCTCGTGCGGGTACCGGCCCCCGAACGTGCCCGGGTCGAGGCCGACCAGCTCCAGCAGCTCGTCCACCCGGCTCCGGACCTGCTCCCGGGGCCAGCCGAGCAGCTTCGGAACGGTCGCGACGTTCGCCCGGACCGTCTGGTGCGGGAAGAGGCCGACGTTCTGGATGACGTAGCCGATCCGGCGGCGCAGCCCTACCGGGTCGACCCGGGTGACGTCCTCGTCGCCGAGGAGGATCCGGCCCCCGGTCGGCTCGATCATCCGGTTGATCATCCGCAGCACCGTCGACTTGCCGCAGCCGGACGGGCCGATGAGCACCACCAGCTCGCCGGCGCCGACCTCGAGGCTCAGCCCGCGTACGGCTTCGGTCCCGTCCGGGTAACGCTTGCGGACGCCCTCCAGCGTGATCGACGCCGCGCGCCGCTCGCCGGTGGTCGCGCGCCCGTTGGCGCCGGAGGTCTCCGGGGTAACGTCCACGTATGTCCTTCCGCCTGAGCTACCGGGCCGACCCGGGCAACCCGTGGTTCTCCTGGCAGTACCTGCGGGACAACTCTGACACGCTCACCGTCGCGCTGCGCGACCACGCCTCGCTGACCGCCCGCGCGGTGCTGATCGCCGCCCTGATCGCCGTGCCGCTGGCCGTGGTGGCGTACTGGTTCCGTCCCCTCGCCGGCCCGATCCTCGCCTTCACCGGGGTGCTCTACACCATTCCCTCCCTGGCCCTCTTCGCGTTCATCGCCCCCTACCTGGGCATCGGTACGGTGACGGTGCTCACCGTGGTGGTGCTCTACGCCCTGCTCGTGATCGTGCGTAACACGGTCGCCGGGTTGACCCAGGTGCCGCCCGAGGTGCGGGAGGCGGCCGAGGGCATGGGTTACGGCCGGTGGGGGCGGCTGTTCCGGATCGAGCTGCCGCTCGCCCTGCCGGGGATCCTCACCGGGCTGCGGCTGGCGACCGTCTCGACCGTGGCGCTGGTCACCGTCGGGGTGGTGGTGGGGCGTGGCGGACTCGGCCAGGTGATCTTCGCCGGCTTCCAGAACAACTTCTACAAGGCGCAGATCATGGCTGGGACGCTGCTCTGTGTCCTGCTCGCCCTGGTGCTGGACCTGATCCTCGCCGGGGTCGGCCGGCTGCTCACCCCGTGGCTCACCCGGAGATCCTCATGAGCGTCATCGAGCAGGCCGTCGTCTGGCTCAACGACCCGCTGAACTGGACCAACCCCGGCGGGGTGCTGGACCGGCTCGGCGAGCACCTGGTCCTCTCCGCCGCCGCAGTCGCGCTGGGCTGCCTGGTGGCCTGGCCGATCGGGCTCTGGCTCGGCCACACCGGGCGCGCCGGTGGCCTGGTCGTGCTGGTGGCCAACGTGACTCTCGCCATCCCGACGCTCGCCCTGCTCACCATCCTGCCGCTGACCTTCCTCGGTTTCGGGCGGCCGTCGGTGATCGTCGCGTTGGCGGTCTTCGCGCTGCCGCCGCTGCTGGCCAACGCGTACACGGGGGTGCGGCAGGCCGATCCGGAGGCGCGGGACGCCGCACGCGGCATGGGGCTCTCCGGCTGGCAGGTGCTACGGCAGGTGGAGCTGCCGCTCGCCGTGCCGTACCTGGCGGCCGGGTTCCGGACCGCCGCCGTGCAGGTGGTGGCCACCGCGGCGCTCGCCTCGTTCGTCAACGGCGGCGGGCTGGGCCAGATCATCCGGGCCGGGTTCGGGTTGGACATCGCCGCCGGTGGTGGCCAGATCCTCGCCGGGGGTGTGCTGGTGGCGGCGCTCGCCGTCTCGGTGGAGGTGGTGCTGGCCCTGGTCGAGCGGGCGGTCACGCCGCGCCAGCTGCGCGCGGCGCGCCGGGGCGCGAACCGCCGGGCCGCCGACGCGGTCGCCGGCGGCTGACGGCGGAGCAGCGCGGCCCGGCGGTCGTGGTCGACGACCGGGGGCCACGGGGCCGGAGTGGTCGGCGGGACCGCTGTGGCCCTGGTCACGTGGCCGAACGCCGCCACACCCCCTCCCGCCTGGCGAGACGGTGACGATCAGGTGACGAACCTCCCCTCCGGTTGTCGTACTCGGCTGGAGGATGTTGGGTGGACGTCGCGGGCATCGGAACGATCGCCCGTCGGACACGCGGCCGGCCCGGAAGGGTCGCGCCGGGACACGGAAGGCGGGCTATACATGCGCGCACGTATTCGACTGGCCGTCGGCGCTGCGGCGGCCCTCACCGCCGCCGGACTGCTGAGCGGCTGCGGCGGCGCCGGCTCGTCCGGCACCGACGCCCCGAAGCAGGAGGCGAGCGGGGCGGGCTGCGCCCCGGTCGCGGGGGACCAGCTGATGGTCCTCGCCGACGACAAGGGGCAGCAGAACAGCGACAACGTCATCCCGGCCGTCAACGCCGACGCGGCGAACCCGCAGCTGCTCGCCGCGGTCGACAAGGTCTCCGCCGCGCTGGACACGCCGAAGCTCATCCAGCTCAACAAGGCTGTCGACGTGGACCGCAAGACCCCGAAGACCGCCGCGGAGGAGTTCGCCTCGGCGAACAACCTCACCGCGGGGATCGCCAAGGGCCCGGGCGGGCCGCTCGTGGTCGGCGCCGCCAACTTCAGCGAGAGCGAGACGCTCGGCGAGCTCTACCGGATCGTGCTGACCGCCGCCGGCTACCAGGTCCGCGTGCAGCAGATCGGCAGCCGGGAGCTCTACGAGCCCGCCCTGGAGAAGGGCGAGATCCAGGTGGTCCCGGAGTACGCCGCGAGCATGGCCGAGTTCCTCAACACCAAGGCCAACGGCCCGAACGCCAAGCCGGTCGCCTCGCCGGAGATCGACAAGACCGTGACCGCGCTGCGGGCCGAAGGCGACAAGGTGGGCATCACCTTCGGCACGCCGTCGGCCGCCCAGGACCAGAACGCCTTCGCGGTCACCAAGGCGTTCTCCGACAAGTACGGCGTCAAGACCCTCTCCGAGCTGGCCAGCAAGTGCTCCGGCCAGGCGACCGTGCTGGCCGGGCCGCCGGAGTGCCCGCAGCGGGTGACCTGCCAGGCCGGCCTGGTCCAGGTCTACAACTTCCACGCGGGCTCCTTCAGCTCGCTGGACGCCGGTGGTCCGCAGACCAAGAACGCGCTGAAGACCGGTAGCGCCAGCGTGGGCCTCGTCCTCTCCTCGGACGGCGCGCTCGCCGGCTGACCCCTCTGCGCGGGCCCGGCCCGGTCGGCTTCGGCCGGCCGGGCCGGGCCTTCTTCGGGTCGATCCCGGGTACGGCCGCGGTGGCACGGGCCCATTCCCACCCGAAGCCGACTCTCGGTAGGCTGCACAGCCATGCCGGCCCCCGAAGCCATGCGTAGCCGTTCCCTCCTGACGGCCCTCTTCTGGATCGGAGTGGGACTGGCGCCGGTGGCGGCGCTGATCCTGCTGGTCGCCGACGGCAATGGGACGCTGCGCTTCGGCGCGGTGCTCGCCATCCTGGCCGTGGTGCTGATCGGCCTGTCGATCGCGCTCCGCCCCGACGGGGAGAGTGGCCAGGGCCGCGTCGACGAGGTTCTCGACGAGCTGGACGAGCTCCGCCGTGAGCTGCGCAGTGAGATCGTGGCCGCCGCGCAACGCGGAAACCAGGCTCTCGACCAGGCCCAGCGGGCCCAGGAGGCGGTGACCGCGGTACGCCGCAGGCTGGAGGCGACCAGTGCCGCCCTCGCCGGTGCGGCCCTGGGCGGGGCCGAGGAGCCGGTTGGGTCAGGTCGGGCCCGGGTGCCGGTCGCCGAGCCCGAGGAGGACGTTCCGACCGGACGCGCGCGGGCGCCCCGGGAGGAGCCCGAGCCCCGCTGGGCCCGCTCCGGCGGGGCGGACGACGAGGAGCTGGCCCCCCGTTCGGCGTCGGGCCGGCACGGCGCCGACCGTCCGGACCCCGAGCCGGAGCGGCCGGCCGTCGGGACGTACGGCGAGCGGGCCGGCTCGGCCGGGGCGTACGGCGATCGTGCCGCGGCCGCCGGGTACGGCGGCGAGCGTGCGGGCGCCGCGGCCGGCGGCTACGCCGCCGCGCCCCGTCCCGGCGAGCCGGAGGGCCGGGGGGAGCCGCGGCCGCTGGGCGTGGTCCGGCACACCGAGACGGTGCACGTCACCACCCGGCACACGATCGTGGACGGCGGCCCGGCGGAGTCGGCCAGCGGGCGGTACGGCGGCGGGTACTCGGGCGGCTGGTCGCCGCCGGCCGAGGAGCGGCAGTGGGGCGCCGCCGAGGAGCGGTGGCCGGGCGGCAACCCGCAGGAGCGCTCCTGGTCCGGGTACGCCGGGCAGGACGAGCGCCCCCGCTCCGGTGACGAGCGCCCGTGGGCGGGCGCCGGTGGCCCGCGTGACGAGCCCGGCTGGGATGATCCGCGCGACGACCGGGTTCGCTCGGGTCGGCGCGACGAGCGGGGCTGGTCGGCCCCGGAGGGCCAGTGGGACCGGGCGGAGCCGCCGGCCGGCCCGGAGGCGCGGGGCTGGGGTGAGCCGGCGGAGCCGGACCGGCCGGTGCAGGCGGACGAGACCGGCCAGTACTGGGCGCAGCTGCGCGCCGGTGACCGGTGGGCCTCGGTCCGGGAGGACGACCGGGGCCGGGAGCTGCGGATGGGCGAGCGGCGGGCCGAGGCGCACGCCGACGCGACCGGCAGTGAGTACCGGGTCGCCGACCGCTGGGCGTCGGTCCGTCGGGACGAGCCGCGCCGCGAGTACGACCGGGGCCGCGACGAGGGCCGGCGGGGCGGCTGGATCGAGCCGGAGGAGCGGGCGCTGCCTGCCGGCGGGGTACCCGTGCCCGACGAGTGGCGCCCGCCGCGCCAGCGGGGGCCGGTCGACGCCGAGCCGGAGCGGGTGAGCCGCCGCCCGCGGGTCGACGAGGACCCCTACGGCTACCCGCCCCGCGACGACGGCTCCCGCTGGCGCTGACCGGCGCCGCCCGGGGCCGGCCTACTTGTCGATGTCGCCGACCACGAAGAACATCGAGCCGAGGATCGCGATCAGGTCCGGCACCAGGCAGCCCGGCAGCAGGGTCGCCAACGCCTGCACGTTGGCGTACGACGCGGTGCGCAGCTTCAACCGCCACGGCGTCTTCTCGCCCCGCGAGACGAGGTAGTAGCCGTTGACGCCGAGCGGGTTCTCGGTCCACGCGTAGGTGTGCCCCTCGGGTGCCTTGACCACCTTCGGCAGCCGCGTGTTCACCGGCCCGGTGAGCCGGTCGACCCGCTCCAGGCACTGCTCGGCGAGGTCGAGCGAGACGTACACCTGCTCGAGCAGGAGCTCGAACCGGGCGTGGCAGTCCCCGGCGGTCCGCGTCACCACCGGCACGTTCAGCTCGTCGTAGGCGAGGTAGGGATCGTCGCGGCGCAGGTCCAGGTCGAGGCCGGAGGCGCGGGCGACCGGGCCGGAGGCCCCGAACGCCGCGGCGTCCGCCGCCGAGAGCACCCCGACGCCGACGGTACGGGCCAGGAAGATCTCGTTGCGCCGGATCAGGTCGTCCAGGTCGGGCATTCGTCGGCGTACCTCACCGATGGCGGCCCGGGCCCGGCCGGTCCAGCCGGACGGCACCTCCTCCTTCAGCCCGCCCACCCGGTTGAACATGTAGTGGATGCGGCCGCCGGAGACCTCCTCCATCACCGTCTGGAGCGTCTCCCGTTCACGGAAGGCGTAGAACATCGGCGTGATCGCGCCGATCTCCAGGGGGTAGGAGCCGAGGAACATCAGGTGGTTGAGCACCCGGTTGAGCTCGGCGAGGGCCATCCGCAGCCAGGTCGCCCGCTCCGGCACCTCCAGCCCCATCAGCCGTTCGACGGCGAGCACCACGCCGAGCTCGTTCGAGAAGGCCGACAGCCAGTCGTGCCGGTTGGCCAGCACGATGATCTGCCGGTAGTCGCGTACCTCGAAGAGCTTCTCCGCACCCCGGTGCATGTAGCCGACGATCGGTTCGGCCGAGACCACCCGCTCACCGTCGAGCACCAGCTTCAGTCGCAGCACCCCGTGGGTGGAGGGGTGCTGCGGGCCGATGTTGAGCACCATGTCGGTGCCGAGCTGCTCCCCGCCGGCACCCGCCACCAGGCCGGCTCCGGTGCCGACGGTCAGCTCACGGAGATCCCGGGCGTCGGTGGTCATGCCCGTCATCGTGCCACGACCGGGTCGAGCGGCACGTCGACCGGTTGCCACAGCCACCGATGCCCGCCGAGGCCGGCCGGGTCGGTCAGCTCGGCCACCGTGGACGCCGCGGCGAGCGCCCGCACGTACCCGGCCGGGTCGGTGCCGGCCAGCGTCAGCGGCGGCCGGCCGCCGTCGGCCCCGAGCGCCCGCAACGCCTCCCGCTGCGACGACAAGGTGTACGAGCACCGGGCGACCCGCTCACCGGCGGAGGCGACGGAGTCCAGGGCGACGTGTGCGGTGACGTCGCACGATCCGTCCGGCACCGGCGGTACCTGCCGCCCGCCCCGGTATCCGGTGACCGTCCCGCCGATCGGCCGTTCCGCCCGCAGGTGCCCGTAGTCCACGGCCAACGCCAGCCCCCGGTCGACGTGGCGCACCGCCTCGGCCCAGACCTCGTCCCTGCTCCGTCCGATCTCGGCCCGGGCGTCGGTCGCCGTGGCGGTCTCGGGGCCGGTCGAGTCGGCTGGGTCGCTGCCGGGCACCGGCCACCAGGTGGCGAGCCACTCGGCGTCCTCCGGACCGACCGGGTCACCGATCGACTCCTCGCCGGTCGCCGGGTCGACGAGCAGGTAGCGCCACCCGCCCTCGGTGTGGACGGCGATGTCCAGCGGTACGTTGTCGAGCCACTCCGTGGCCAGGAGCAGCCCGGTCATCCCGCTCGGGATCTCGGCCCTCCAGGTGATCTCGTCCGGCAGGTCGTCCGGCCGCGGTGCCAACTCGACAGCCGTGAGTCGCAACCGTGCTGCCGTCGCCGGCTGCATCCCGGCGAGGGCCCGCAGCAGCTCGCCGCGACCGGCGCCGACGTCGACCACGTCCAGCCGGTCGGGGTGGCCGAGCGCGGCGTCGACCTGTTCGATCACGCGGAGCAGGGCGGCGGCGAAGACCGGGGACGCGTGCACGCTGGTGCGGAAGTGGTCGGCCGGGCCGGACCCGGAGACGAAGAAGCCACCCGGGCCGTAGAGCGCCCGGTCCATCGCGTCCCGCCAGCGGATCGACATCAGTTCATTCCTCGGTCGGAGGGGCCGTCACCGTGCCGACCCTACGGTCATCCGGCCCGGGGCGACTCCTCGTCCCCGCCGCGGACGGGCCGGGAGGGCGTCGCTTCCGACCCGCCGCCCCGGGTGGTGAAGGTTTTCACACCAGGGGTTTCGATGCCCTCCGGCGGGCGCATACTTCAGATCGACCGGTACCCCTCTCGAGGACTGGATCATCGCCATGAGCGCACCGTTGCGCCCGCGTCCGGCCGCCCCCAGGCGGGCCGCCGTCGCCGTGGGCTCCGCCCGTCCGGGCGCCCTTCCCCGTAGCCTCACCGTCGGCGTCATCGGCGCCGGCCGCGTCGGTGCCGTACTGGGTGCAGCGTTCTCCGCCGCCGGGCACCGGGTGGTCGCCGCCACCGGCGGATCGGGCGTCAACCCGCACCGGTTCGCGCTGCTGCCCGGCATCGCGCCGAGCTCCGCCGCCGAGGTGGCCCGGGCCGCCACCGATCTGCTGCTGATCGCCGTGCCGGACGACGCCCTCGCCCGGGTGGTCGCCGCGCTGGCCGACGGCGGCCTGCTCCACCCCGGGCAGGTGGTCGCGCACACCTCCGGGGCGCACGGGCTGGCCGTGCTCGACCCGGCCGAGGCGGTCGGCGCCCGACCACTCGCCCTGCACCCGGCGATGACCTTCACCGGTACCTCCGACGACCTCGGCCGGCTCGCCGGCATCTCGTACGGGGTGACCGCGCCCGCCGACCTCCGGCCGCTCGCGGCTCGGCTCGTCGCCGACCTCGGCGGGGTGCCGGAGTGGGTCGGTGAGGCGGACCGCCCGCTCTACCATGCGGCGTTGGCGCACGGCGCCAACCATCTGGTGACGCTGGTCAACGAGGCGGCCGACCGGCTGCGCGACGCCGGGGTGACCCAGCCGCAGAAGGTGCTCGCCCCGCTGCTGCGGGCCGCCCTGGAGAACGCGCTGCGCTACGGCGACGACGCGCTGACCGGCCCGGTCTCCCGTGGCGACGCCGGCACCGTCGAGCGCCACCTGGCCCGGCTCGCGGCGACCGCGCCCGAGTCGGTGGCCCCGTACCTGGCCCTTGCCCGCCGCACCGCCGACCGGGCCATCGCCGGCGGTCGGCTGGCCCCGACGGACGCGGCGTCGCTGCTCGGGGTGCTCGCCGACACCCAGCGGCGGACCGCCGCGTGACCGGGACGGTGCGGCATGAACAGGTCGACGACGATCCGGAAGGTGGCCGCCACATGGAGCTGGTGACGACCCGCGAGGAACTCGCGAGGGCGCGCGCCGAGCTGACCGGCACGGTCGGCGTGGTGATGACCATGGGCGCCCTGCACGAGGGGCACGAGGCGCTGCTGCGCGTGGCCCGGGAACAGGCTGACCACGTGCTGGTGACGATCTTCGTGAATCCGCTGCAGTTCGGCCCGAACGAGGACTTCGACCGTTACCCGCGCACCCTCGCCGCCGACCTGGAGGTCTGCCGGCGGGCCGGCGCGGACGTGGTCTTCGCGCCGAGCCGGGAGGAGATCTACCCGGGTGGCGAGCCTCGGGTCCGGGTCAATCCGGGCGGCCTCGGTGAGGACCTGGAGGGGCAGAGCCGGCCCGGCTTCTTCCACGGTGTGCTGACCGTGGTGCTGAAGCTGTTCCAGCTCACCCGGCCCGACCTGGCCTTCTTCGGCGAGAAGGACTACCAGCAGTTGACCCTGATCCGGCGGATGGCCCGTGACCTGGACGTGCCGGTGCGGGTGGTCGGCGTGCCGACCGTGCGGGAACCGGACGGGCTGGCTCTCTCCAGCCGCAACCGGTACCTCTCCGAGCCCGAGCGGGCCGCCGCGCTGAGCCTCTCCGCCGCGCTGCGTGCCGGTGCCGACGCCGCCGAGCAGGGCGGGGACGCCGGTGTGGTGCTCAGCGCCGCACACCACGCGTTCGGCGCCGGTACGCCCGGCGCGCAGCTGGACTACCTGGTGCTGACCGACCCGGAGCTGGAGCCGGGCCCGGTGGAGGGTCCGGCGCGGCTGCTCATCGCCGCCCGGGTCGGCGCCACCCGCCTGATCGACAACATGCCGGTCCACCTCGCCCCCCGTTCCTGAACCCCCCGCTCCACGAAAGGCCCACCCCGATGTTGCGAACGATGCTCAAGTCGAAGATCCACCGGGCCACGGTGACTCAGGCCGACCTGCACTACGTCGGCTCGGTCACGGTGGACGAGGATCTGCTCGACGCCGCCGACCTGCTCCCCGGCGAGCAGGTGGCGATCGTGGACATCACCAACGGCGCCCGGTTGGAGACGTACGTGATCCCGGGCGAGCGCGGCAGCGGCGTGATCGGCATCAACGGCGCGGCCGCACACCTGGTGCACCCCGGTGACCTGGTCATCCTCATCTCGTACGGGCAGATGGACGACGCCGAGGCGCGTACCTACCGGCCCCGCGTGGTGCATGTGGACGTCGACAACCGGATCGTGGACCTGACGGCCGACCCGTCGACCGCCGTCCCCGGCACCGCGGGTGACCCGGTCCGGAACCCGTACGCCGTGGTCTGACCGGCCCACGCTCGGCCCGTCCGGGGCGACTCGGCCGGCAAACGCGGTCTGTCACCGGAAGGTCATTGCTGGTTACCCTTGTCACACCTGCCGGGAGGCGGGCGGTGCCTGGGGGAGGCCGCGATGCGCCGTTCGATGACCGTCCTGCTCGCGGTCGCCACCACGGCGGTCCTGCTGGCGGGCTGCGCGACGGGTGACGGGGACGGCGACGTCACCGACGACTGGCCCGCCCTGCCGGCCGCCGCGGCCTTCACCCCGGCCGTCGGGGTGTGCCAGGCGGCCGACTTCGCGGACGTGGTGACCCTGGCGGCGTACCAGCCGATCGACTGCGCCGAGCCGCACCGGGTGGAGACCGTGCACGTCGGCGCGTTTCCGACGGCGTCGCCCGCCGCGCCCGCCGGTGGCTCTGCCGAGCTGCGGGGCGCGTTCGCCGAGTGCGACACCCGGGCCACCGGGTACGTGGGGGACGACTGGCGGGCCGGGAGGCTGCGACTCTCGGTGGCGGTGCCCTCGGGGGTGGGCTGGGCGGCCGGCTCCCGCTGGTACCGGTGCGACCTCTCCGAGCTGAACACCGTCGAGGCCGCCGCGACAGTGGTGACCCGTACGGGCAGTCTCCGCGACGCGCTGAAGGGCCCGTCTCCGCTGCGGCTGGGCTGCCAGCAGACCCGCGGCGGCGAGGGCGGGGCCGTGCAGGCGCTGGTACCGGTCGACTGCGCGACCCGCCACGACGCCGAGTTCGTCGGGGTGTGGCGGGCTCCCGAGGGCCCGTACCCGACGCGACAGGCGGACTGGCTGCCCCTCTACGCCGGGTGCCGCTCGGTGCTCGGCCGGTTCGTCGGTGTGCCCGACGACGCCCAGCTCCGTTTCCGCAGCGGTGTGGTGGTCCGTCCACCCGGGGCGGGGCGGTGGCGGGTCGGTGACCGGGGCGTGCGCTGCTACCTCTGGCTCAGCCACCGGACGGTCATCGGTTCGCTCAACGACGCCGGCCCGGCCGGCCTGCCGGTACGCACTCGCTGAGCCGGTACGGACGGAGTAGCCCAAACCACTCGTCCCGCCCCCGCCGCCTCTCGCGAGCCTCACTCGGGGTTGACTGTCTTCATGGAGCTTCCGACCGTCGACGTGCCGGCCCTGCCGAGGCTGCTGGCGGCGCCGGCCCCGGGCTGGGTGGAGACCACCGACGTGATCGTGGTCGGCTCGGGCGTGGCCGGGCTCACCGCGGCGCTGCACCTGCGGGAGACGGGTCTGCACGTCACCGTCGTGACCAAGGTCAACATCGACGACGGCTCCACCCGGTGGGCGCAGGGCGGCATCGCCGCGGTGCTCGACCCGGCGGACACCCCGGCCGCGCACGCCTCGGACACCGAGATCGCGGGGGTGGGGCTCTGCGACCCGGCCGCGGTCCGCGTCCTGGTCGAGGAGGGACCGATCCGGCTGCGCGAGCTGATGCGGATCGGCGCCGAGTTCGACCGGAATCCCGACGGCTCGCTGATGCTCACCCGGGAGGGCGGGCACCGGGCCGACCGGATCGTGCACGCCGGCGGCGACGCGACCGGTGCCGAGGTGCAACGGGCGCTGCACGCCGCCGTACGCCGTGATCCGTGGATCCGGCTGGTCGAGCACGCCCTGGTGCTGGACCTGCTGCGCGCACCGGGCGACGGCCCGGACGGGCTCGGCCCGGCGTGCGGGATCACCCTGCACGTGCTCGGCGAGGGCAGCGAGGACGGGGTCGGCGCCATCCTGGCGCGGGCCGTCGTGCTCGCCACCGGCGGCATGGGGCAGATCTTCGCGGCCACCACGAACCCGGCGGTCTCGACCGGCGACGGGGTGGCGTTGGCGATGCGCGCCGGCGCGGCGGTGACCGACGTCGAGTTCGTCCAGTTCCACCCGACGGCCCTGATCGTGCCGGAGCAGGCGGGGGTGCCCGGCACCGGCCGCGCCCAGCAGCCGCTGGTCTCCGAGGCGCTGCGCGGCGAGGGCGCGTACCTGGTGGACGGTGACGGGAAGCGCTTCATGGTGGGCCAGCACGAGCTGGCCGAGCTGGCCCCGCGGGACGTCGTGGCGAAGGGCATCCACCGGGTGCTGCTCGCCACCGGGGCGGACCACGTCTTCCTCGACGCCCGGCACCTCGGCGGTGACTTCCTGGCCCGCCGCTTCCCGACGATCGTGGCGTCCTGCCTGGCGATCGGGGTCGACCCGGCCACCGACCTGATCCCGGTCGCGCCGGCCGCCCACTACGCCTCCGGTGGGGTCCGCACGGACCTGCGCGGCCGCACCTCCATCCCCGGCCTGTACGCCTGCGGCGAGGTCGCCTGCACCGGGGTGCACGGCGCGAACCGGCTGGCCAGCAACTCGCTGCTGGAGGGGCTGGTCTTCTCCCGCCGGATCGCCGAGGAGATCGGCGTCGGGCTGCCCGAGCAGGCCCGGCCGGCCGAGGTCGGGGCCTGGGTGGGCGGCACCGGTTGGGTGGTGCCGGCGGAGGGGACGCCGACTTTGCAGCGGGCCATGACCCGGGGCGCGGGGGTGCTCCGCTCGGCGGAGACGCTCGCCGCGACGGCCGGGGTCCTCACCGACCTGGGTACCGGGCGGGGGCGGCCGCGGATGGCCGACTGGGAGGCGACCAACCTGATCACGGTGGCGTCGACGCTGGTCGCCGCCGCGTACGCCCGCCAGGAGACCCGTGGGTGTCACTGGCGGGAGGACTTCCCGACGGCTGACGAGCGGTGGCTGGGCCACCTCGTCGAGGCGGTCGGTGCGCAGGGCCGGTTGACGCAGCAGTGGGAGGGGACGCGATGAGGGAGTCGACGGAGCAGGCGTTGCGGGTCGGCGGTCTGGACCCGAGCGAGGTACGCGGGTTGATCGTCGGCGCGCTGACCGAGGACCTGGGCCCGGAGTTCCTCGACGTCACGAGCGTCGCGACCATCCCGGCCGAACAGACCGACACCGCCGACCTGGTGGCTCGCGCGGACGGCGTGGTCGCCGGGCTGGCCGTGGCCGCCGCCGTCTTCGAACTGGTCGGGGAGGTGACGGGCGCCGGTCGTACGGTCGAGGTGTCGTTGGTGGCCCACGACGGCCGGCGGGTGGCCCGCGGTGACGTGCTGGCGACGGTGACCGGCCCGACCCGACTGCTGCTCACCGCCGAGCGGACGGCGCTCAACCTGCTCAGCCGGATGTCCGGGGTGGCCACGCACACCCGGGCCTGGGCCGACGCGCTGGCCGGCACGAAGGCGACGGTGCTGGACACCCGGAAGACCACGCCGGGCCTGCGCTCCCTGGAGAAGTACGCGGTACGCGCCGGTGGTGGCACCAACAAGCGGTTCGGCCTCTACGACGTCGCGATGATCAAGGACAACCACAAGTTCGCGGCGGGCGGCATCCCGGCCGCCTACCGGCGGGTCCGGGCGGCGTTCCCGGAGGTGCCGGTGCAGGTGGAGGTGGACACCGTCGCCGAGGCGGTGGAGGCGGTCGAGGCGGGCGCCGACTTCCTGCTGCTGGACAACATGACCCCGGCGCAGCTGCGTGAGGTGGTTGCCCAGGTGGGGGACCGGGCCGAGCTGGAGGCGACGGGCGGGCTGACCCTGCCGGTGGCGGCGGAGTACGGGTCGACCGGGGTCGACTACCTCTCGGTCGGCGCGTTGACCCACTCGTCGCCGATCCTCGACATCGCCCTGGACCTCCGTACGGAATAACGCCTCGGTCTGGCTGCGCGGGCTCGCCGATGGACACGTTTGCGTCGGGCTCGGGTGGTTGTCCTGTTCGGCTCCTTTGGAGCTGAGTTGTTGGCGTCATCGCGCGCCGCGCGGTCGGTCCGCCGACGGCGGGCGCGCGGGTGGTGGCGGGTGCGCGCCGGGAGCGGCGCGGCGACCGCCGGCTCGTACCGAATCGTCTACGTCATCAGCTCCGAAGCGTCGCCGTGGCCATAGCCCGACCCGCTCCGCGCCCTGCCCGGACGCGCGTTGTCTAGGCTTCGTGCGTGCTGCTCTGCATCGACATCGGAAACACCAACACCGTGCTGGCGACCTTCGACGGCGACAAGCTGGTGCACTCGTGGCGGATAAAGACGGACGCCCGGTCCACCGCCGACGAGCTGGGGCTGATGTTCCGGGGACTGCTCGCCGGCGACGCCGTCGAGATCACCGGAGTGGCGGCCTGTTCGACAGTTCCGGCGGCGCTGCGCTCTCTGCGTTCGATGCTCGCCCGCTACTACGACAAGCTGCCCAGCGTGATCGTCGAGCCGGGGGTGCGGACCGGGGTCCAGCTGGCGATCGACAACCCCAAGGAGGTGGGCTCGGACCGGGTGGTGAACACCCTGGCCGCGTACACGCTCTACGGCGGTCCGTCGATCGTTGTCGACTTCGGTACCACCACCAACTTCGACGTCATCAGCGAACGCGGCGAGTTCCTGGGGGGCGCCTTCGCCCCGGGTATCGAGATCTCCTTCGACGCGCTCGCCGCGCGCGCGGCCCAGCTGCGCAAGGTGGAGGCCACCAAGCCGCGGTCGGTGATCGGCAAGAACACCGTGGAGTGCCTCCAGTCCGGCCTCTACTTCGGCTTCGCGGGGCAGGTGGACCGCATCGTCGAGCGGATGGCCGAGGAGCTCGGCGACGTGAAGGCGGTCATCGCCACCGGGGGCCTCGCCTCGCTGGTCATCGACGAATGCCGGACGATCACCCACCACGAGCCGATGATCACGCTGATCGGCCTGCGGATGATCTACGACCGCAACACGTGATCGACGGGGCCGCGCCGGTCAGCGGCGCCGGGCCCGCAGCACGACGGTCCGGTACGGCAGCTCCACCGTCGCCCGCCCGGCCAGGTCGGGGTGGGTGGCGAGGAGTTCCCGCAGGCCCCGCTCCACCTCCTGCCTCTGCTCGCCCGACGCGGTGAGCCAGTACGAGCGGGTCCTGATCAACGCGACCACGTCGTCCGGGGTGAGCGTGGTGGTGTGCTCGAACTCGCCCACCTCGATCGGCTGGAACTCCGGGCCGAAGTCGACGTACTTCTCGGCGACGTTCCCGGAGTTATCCCCCAGGTGGGCGATCCGGCCCAGCTCCGCCACCCAGCCGACCCGTTCGTCGCGGGTGTTCCAGATCGGCGCGAAGGTGCCGCCGGGCCGGAGCAGCCGGGCGAGCTCGGCGTGCGCCGGCTCCCGGTCGAACCAGTGGTACGCCTGCCCCACCAGCACCGCGTCCACCGTGCCGTCGGGCAGCGGCACGGCCTCTGCGCTGCCCGCGAGCGCCGTCGTGCCGGGCGTCGCCGCGTCGAGTTGGGCGCGCATGCCCGGGTCGGGCTCCACCGGGATCACCTCGTGCCCGAGGGCCAGCACGCCCCGGGTCAGGATCCCGGTGCCGGCGCCGAGGTCGACGACGCGAGCGGGCACGGCGGCCACGCCCGCGAGGGCCCACCGCAGCGCCGCTTCCGGATAACGCGGCCGGAAACGGTCGTACTCGACCGCGGCGGCCCCGAAGGAGAGGGCCTGGGTGTGATCAACCATGACGCGGAGGTTATCCCGTAACAGCCGACTGGGGGCTTGAGTACGCTCGGGCGTGACCCCCGTATCTCCCTGACGAGGAAGCATGCCGTGATCGAGCAGAACGCCCTACCCGTGGACCCCGCCGACGACCTTCCGGAGCAGATGAAGGTTCGCCGGGAGAAGCGGGACCGCATGCTCGCCGACGGCGTCGAGCCCTACCCGGTCGGCTACTCCCGCACGCACACCCTCGCCGAGGTGCGCGCGCGCTACGCCGACCTGCCGACCGACACCGCGACCGGCGACCGGGTCTCCGTCACCGGCCGGGTGATCTTCGTACGGAACACCGGGAAGCTCTGCTTCGCGACCCTCCGGGACGGTGACGGCACCGAGTTGCAGGCGATGCTCTCCCTGGACCGGGTCGGCCCGGAGCGGCTGGAGGACTGGAAGCGCCTGGTGGACCTCGGTGACCACGTCGGCGTCACCGGCGAGGTGATCACCAGCCGGCGCGGTGAGCTCTCCGTGCTGGTCGAGGAGTGGGCGGTCACGGCGAAGTCGCTGCGTCCGCTGCCGGTGGCGCACAAGCCGCTCTCCGAGGAGGCCCGCGTCCGGCAGCGCTACGTCGACCTGATCGTCCGCCCCCAGGCGCGGGAGATGGTCCGTACCCGGGCCGCGGCGGTCCGTAGTCTGCGCGACTCCCTGCACGGGCGGAACTTCATCGAGGTCGAGACCCCGATGCTTCAGTTGCTGCACGGCGGCGCCGCGGCGCGCCCATTCGTGACCCACAGCAATGCGTTGAACACCGATCTGTATCTGCGAATCGCGCCGGAACTGTTTCTGAAGCGCGCGGTGGTCGGTGGTGTCGACCAGGTCTTCGAGATCAACCGCAACTTCCGGAATGAGGGTGTCGACTCTTCGCACTCTCCGGAGTTCGCGATGCTGGAGACCTACCAGGCGTACGGCGACTACGACACGATGGCCGAGCTGACCCGCAATCTCGTGCAGCAGGCGGCGATCGCGGTGAGCGGCTCGACGGTTGTCACGCACGCCGATGGGCGGGAGTTCGACCTGGGCGGCGAGTGGCGGTCGGTGACGCTGTTCGGGGTGCTTTCCGAGGCACTCGGCGAGGAGGTCACGGTCCGCACGGAGCGCGCCCGCCTGGTGGAGTACGCCGACAAGGTGGGGCTCGCCGTCGACCCGAAGTGGGGCCCCGGCAAGCTCGCCGAGGAGCTGTTCGAGGAGCTGGTCGTCCCGGGGCTGATCGAGCCCACGTTCATCCGGGACTACCCGGTGGAGACGAGCCCGCTCACCCGGGCGCACCGCACCGAGCCGGGGCTCGCCGAGAAGTGGGACCTCTACGTGTGCAGCTTCGAGCTGGCCACCGCGTACTCGGAGCTGGTCGACCCGGTCGTGCAGCGGGAGCGGCTGGTGGCCCAGGCGCAGCTCGCCGCCCGCGGTGACGACGAGGCGATGCGGCTCGACGAGGACTTTCTCCGCGCCATGGAGTACGGAATGCCACCGGCCGGTGGTATGGGAATGGGAATCGATCGGCTCTTGATGGCGCTCACCGGGCTGGGAATTCGGGAAACGATCCTGTTCCCGTTGGTCCGTCCCGAGTAGTCGCCGGTCGCCGCCGGGCTGTCATACCGCATCCTATTGACGCCATGTGCGTCGTACGGGTTATTGTGCTTGCGAGTTAGCAGGAGCACCCTGCTCGAAAGGAATGTGGGACGTGGCCAAGCAGATCATTCACAAGCTGGTCGATGACCTGGACGGCGGGGACGCGGACGAGACGGTCAAGTTCGCGTTGGACGGCGTCCAGTACGAGATCGACCTGTCGAGTTCGAACGCCGAGAAATTGCGCGACGTATTCGCGCCGTACGTCGGGGCGGGCACCAAGGTCGGCCGCGGCGGCGTGGTGGTCGGTGGCCGGGCGGCCCGCGGCCGGGGCGGCGCGACCGCCGACCGGGAGCAGAACCGCGCGATCCGCGACTGGGCCAAGAAGGCGGGGAAGGACATCTCCGACCGGGGCCGCATCCCCCAGGAGATCGTCGACGAGTACCACGCCCGGCGCTGATCGAGGCGACTGTGGCGGCGACCGACGCCGGGCCGGAGCATCTCCGGGCCGGCGTCGCCGCATCTGGGGCCCGGAGTGCGAGCTTCCCGCCGCCGTGTCCGGTATCAACCTGATTGTGATTCGCTGCGCTGGGAAGAAACCCCCGCGGGGCGGCGTTGTCCACAGCCGGTGGAGTATTCGTCCACAGCCTGTGGATGACTCCCGGGCGGCCCGCCGACGGGCCGCGCCGACGCGGATCCGGCCCACCCGAGGGCCCGGACAGCCCGTTCGGGCGACGGTGAGAATTTCGCTCTACGCGTAGCGCCGGGGGTACCGGAACACCTCCTGAGCGCGCACGGTTGTGCAAAACGACGCGTACGCGGCAGCTGCCGGAGCCACACGACCTCAGCTGAGTCGGTCCGCGGCGATAGAGTAATGAGGCACGGACGCCCGTCCCGGACGTCCGCGCACCGGCCCCGCCAAGATCTTTGACCATCAAGGCGCACGGCACGTGAGGAGCACGAGGGCATGTTCGAGCGGTTCACCGACCGAGCGCGACGGGTTGTCGTCCTGGCCCAGGAAGAGGCCCGGATGCTCAACCACAACTACATCGGTACGGAGCACATCCTGCTGGGCCTGATCCACGAGGGCGAGGGCGTCGCCGCCAAGGCTCTGGAGAGCCTCGGCATCTCGCTGGAGGGCGTCCGCCAGCAGGTCGAGGAGATCATCGGCCAGGGCCAGCAGGCGCCGAGCGGGCACATCCCGTTCACGCCGCGGGCCAAGAAGGTGCTGGAGCTGTCGCTGCGCGAGGCGCTGCAGCTCGGCCACAACTACATCGGCACGGAGCACATCCTGCTCGGTCTGATCCGTGAGGGTGAGGGCGTCGCCGCCCAGGTGCTGGTCAAGCTCGGCGCGGACCTCAACCGGGTCCGCCAGCAGGTGATCCAGCTGCTCTCCGGCTACCAGGGCAAGGAGCCGGCTGCCGCCGGCGCCGCTTCGGGTGAGGCCGCGCCGTCCACCAGCCTCGTGCTGGACCAGTTCGGCCGTAACCTGACCCAGGCCGCCCGTGAGGGCAAGCTCGACCCGGTCATCGGGCGCGAGAAGGAAATCGAGCGGGTCATGCAGGTGCTCTCCCGCCGTACCAAGAACAACCCGGTCCTGATCGGTGAGCCCGGCGTCGGTAAGACCGCCGTGGTGGAGGGGCTGTCCCAGAAGATCATCAAGGGCGAGGTGCCCGAGACTCTGAAGGACAAGCAGCTCTACACGCTCGACCTCGGTGCGCTGGTCGCCGGTTCCCGTTACCGCGGTGACTTCGAGGAGCGCCTCAAGAAGGTGCTCAAGGAGATCCGGACGCGCGGCGACATCATCCTCTTCATCGACGAGATCCACACCCTGGTGGGCGCGGGTGCCGCCGAGGGCGCGATCGACGCGGCGAGCATCCTCAAGCCGATGCTGGCCCGCGGCGAGCTGCAGACCATCGGTGCCACCACCCTCGACGAGTACCGCAAGCACCTGGAGAAGGACGCCGCTCTCGAGCGCCGCTTCCAGCCGATCCAGGTGGGTGAGCCCTCGCTGGCCCACACCATCGAGATCCTCAAGGGGCTGCGCGACCGCTACGAGGCGCACCACCGGGTCTCGATCACGGACGCCGCTCTCGTGGCTGCCGCGACCCTGGCCGACCGGTACATCTCCGACCGCTTCCTGCCGGACAAGGCGATCGACCTGATCGACGAGGCCGGTGCCCGGATGCGGATCCGGCGGATGACCGCGCCGCCAGACCTGCGCGACTTCGACGAGCGGATCGCCCAGGTCCGCCGCGACAAGGAGTCCGCGATCGACGCGCAGGACTTCGAGCGCGCCGCCCAGCTGCGGGACAAGGAGAAGCAGCTCCTCGGCCAGAAGGCGCAGCGGGAGAAGGAGTGGAAGGCCGGTGACCTGGACGTCGTCAGCGAGGTCGACGACGAGCAGATCGCCGAGGTGCTCGGCAACTGGACCGGCATCCCGGTCTACAAGCTGACCGAGGAGGAGACCTCGCGCCTGCTGCGCATGGAGGACGAGCTGCACAAGCGCGTCATCGGCCAGGAGGACGCGGTCAAGGCGGTGTCCAAGGCGATCCGGCGTACCCGCGCCGGCCTGAAGGACCCGAAGCGTCCGTCGGGCTCGTTCATCTTCGCCGGTCCGTCCGGTGTCGGTAAGACCGAGCTCTCCAAGGCGCTGGCCGAGTTCCTGTTCGGCAGCGAGGACGCCCTCATCCAGCTGGACATGTCCGAGTTCCACGACCGCTACACGGTCTCCCGGCTGGTGGGTGCCCCTCCCGGCTACGTCGGCTACGACGAGGGCGGGCAGCTGACCGAGAAGGTGCGGCGTCGGCCGTTCTCGGTGGTCCTCTTCGACGAGATCGAGAAGGCCCACCCGGACGTCTTCAACACGCTGCTCCAGATCCTGGAGGACGGTCGGCTCACCGACGGTCAGGGCCGGATCGTGGACTTCAAGAACACGGTCATCATCCTGACCACCAACCTCGGTACGCGTGACGTGGCCAAGGCGGTGTCGCTGGGCTTCCAGGCGTCGGAGGACTCCGACTCCAACTACGACCGGATGAAGCAGAAGGTCAACGACGAGCTCAAGCAGCACTTCCGGCCTGAGTTCCTGAACCGGATCGACGACACCATCGTCTTCCACCAGCTGCGCGAGTCGGAGATCCTCTCGATCGTCGACATCATGATCCAGCGGATCGAGACGCAGCTGCGCAACAAGGACATGGGTCTGGAGCTGACCGACAACGCCAAGAAGTACCTGGCGAAGAAGGGCTTCGACCCGGTGCTCGGTGCGCGTCCGCTGCGTCGCACGATCCAGCGCGACATCGAGGACAACCTCTCCGAGCGGATCCTCTTCAACGAGCTGACCCCGGGTCAGATCGTGGTGGTGGACTGCGAGGGCGACCCGGCCGACATCGACAAGTCGAAGCTCGTCTTCCGGGGCGCGGACAAGCCGGACACCGTTCCGGACGCCGTGCCGGCGGATCTCGGTGGCGCTGCCACCGCGGGCGCGGACGACGCGGCGGCGTAACGTCGGAAAGCAGTAAGGGGCGGGGCCCCGGTGGCAGCAGCCACCGGGGCCCCGCCTTTCCCGTCCTCCGCGGGTGATCGACTCGACTTCAAGGAAGTCGGGTCATCCGGCCACGCGGACAGCCCGACTTCAAGGAAGTCGAGTCGATCAATAGCCGTCGCCGACGAGGCGGTACGAGTCGTCGCCGACCGGCTCGACGAGGCCGTCCTGGACCAGACCGGTCAGTGCCCGGGTGCGCTGCGCGCCGTCGGTCCACACCTGGTCGAGGCGCTGCCGCGGCACCGGTCCGGTCGTCTCGCGGAGCACCCCGAGCAGCAGCCCGCGTACCTGGCGGTCGGTGCCCGCGTACCGCTGGGGGCGGCGGGTGGGGCCGGCCGGCGCGGCCTGCCCGGACGCGCGCCAGGCGCAGGTCGACTCGACGGGGCAGAGGTCGCAGCGCGGTGACCTGGCGGTGCAGATGACCGCCCCCAACTCCATGAACGCCGCGCTGGCGAGCGCCGCCGCGGCCGGTTCCGCCGGCAGGAGCGCCTCGGTGGCGAGCAGGTCCGCCGGGCGGGTGGCGGGTCCGGCGTCGGGTTCGCCGGCCACCGCGCGGCAGACCACCCGCCGTACGTTGGTGTCGACGACCGGGTGGCGCTGCCCGTACGCGAAGGCGGCGACCGCACGGGCCGTGTACGTGCCGACGCCCGGCAACGCCAGCAGTTGGTCGAGCCGGTCCGGGACCTTCCCGCCGTGCCGCTCCACGATCGCCGTCGCGCACTCCCGGAGCCGTAGGGCCCGGCGTGGGTAGCCGAGCCGTCCCCACATCCGGATCGCCTCGGCGGGGCTCTCCGCCGCCAGCGCGGCCGGCACCGGCCACCGGGCGAGCCACGCCTCGTACGCGGGCAGCACCCGGACCACCGGCGTCTGCTGAAGCATCACCTCGCTGACCAGGATCGCCCACGGGCTGACGTCCGGTTTGCGCCACGGCAGGTCGCGGGCGTTCTCCTCGTACCAGCGGCTGACCAGGGTGGCGAACGTCGGCTCACTCATCGTTCGCCGATCATGTCACGCGTCGCTCTTCCCGTAGCGTGGGCAGCCTGGGCGGGGCGACTCCGGCCCGGGGGTCGGGTCGGCGAGAATGCGCGAATGAACGAGCTCGCGATCACCGTCATCGGCCGGGACCGTCCGGGCATCGTGGCCGACGTCGCCGAGGTCCTCGCCCGGTTGGGTGCGAACCTCACCGACAGCACGATGACCCGGTTGCGGGGCCACTTCGCGATGACGCTGATCTGCGTGGGTCCTGCGGCCGCCGAGGTGGAGGCCGCGCTGGCGCCGCTCGCCGCGGACGGCCAGCTGCTGGCGACCGTACGCGCGGTCACCCCGGACGGCGCTGCGGCGTCGGCTGGCGAGCCGTACGTGATGGCCGTGCACGGGGCGGACCGGATGGGGATCGTGGCGGCGATCACGCGGGTCCTCGCCGACGTGGGCGGCAACGTCACCGACCTGAGCACCCGGCTGGCCGGCTCCCTCTACGTGGTGGTCGCCGAGGTCGACCTGCCGCCCGGCGTCGCCGACGACCTGGTCGACCGGCTGGACCGGGCCGCCGCCGAGCTGGGTGTCGAGGTCAGCCTCCGGCCCGCGGATCCGGATCTGCTGTGAGCGACGGGGTGCGCGGGTCCGACGCGGCCGGCGACGAGGAGTACGTCGGGCTGGGTGACTGGACGCCGGAGGCGCTGGGCGTCCCCGGTGAGGTCCGTCCGGTGGTGACCGCCCCGCATCCGGCGCTCAGCCGGGCGGGCGCCGCGGTGGATCCCACCTCGGCGGAGACGGTCCGGCTGGCCGCCGACCTGATCGCCACCATGCGGGTCTCGCCCGGTTGCGTGGGGCTTGCGGCTCCGCAGGTCGGGGTGGGCGCCCAGGTCTTCGCGGTCGAGGTGACCGGGCATCCGAAGGCCGTCACCGTGCACGGCACCTTCGTGCTCTGCAACGCCCGGGTGGTCGAGGCGACCCGCTGGAAGGCCGGGCGCGAGGGGTGCATGTCGGTGCCGGACCTGACCGGGGACGTGAAACGGGCCAGCCGTCTGGTGGTGGCGGGTGAGTTGCCGGGCACCGGCGCCGCCGTGCGACTGGTCGCCGACGGCTTCGAGGCCCGCGCGCTCCAGCACGAGATCGACCACTGCGCGGGGCTGCTCTTCCTCGACCGGGTGGCCGGTGCGCACGCCGTTTACCAGCGCAAGGTCTACCTCTGAGCCCGCCGCCCGGTGGGCTAGGCTGTCGACAGTGGATGCCGATCTTGGCGCGGTGGTGAACCTTCCGGCGCGTCGTGTCGCGCCACGGCGCTGCTACGCGGATACGGTGGGGGCATCATGCGTCTGACGGTCGGCCCCCTGGCACCCGCCGTTTACTGGCGGCGTCGCGCCGTCGTACTCGGAGCGGGGCTTCTCTTCCTGATTGTCCTGCTCTACTCGTGCACCGGGTCGGGTAACACCGGCGACAAGAAGCCGCAGGCCGGGGTGAGCCCGACCTCGTCGGGCAGTCCGAGCCCGACCCAGACGCTGCTCACCCCGAAGACCGGGGCGCCCCCGCCCGAGGTGTCGGGAAGCCCCGACGGCGGCGACGGAAGCGCAGGCGCGCCCACCTCGCAGGGCGACGACACCCCGACGACTCCCGTGAACGGTGGGGGCAACGACGGGAGCTGCGCCGACGCCGAGATCAAGGTGACCGCCGTGGCGCTGCCCGCCTCGGTGGGCGTCGGCGCCTCCGCCGACCTGCAGTTGCGGATCAAGAACGTCTCCGACCGGACGTGCAGCCGCGACGTCGGCGCAAGCCTCCAGGAGATCTTCATCAAGTCCGGTGCGGAGAAGATCTGGTCCTCCGACACCTGTGGTCAGGCCAAGGGCTCGGACGTGAAGTCGTTCACGCCGAACATCGAGCACATGTTCCAGGTGACCTGGAACGGCCGGGACACCACCCGATGCGCGGACGGGTTGGCGGCCGGGCCGCAGGTGCAGCCCGGGACGTACCAGGTCTTCGCCCGGGTGGACACGAAGCTCAGCGAGCCGCTGAAGCTGACCGTCAACGACTGAGCGCGGCCCGGGAGTCGCCGCCGCGCAGGTCGGGTCCGAGCATTGCCGGCCTGCGCCGGGACGGGTCAGACGTACCGCTCGAGGATGGACGCCTCGGCGAGCCGGGAGAGGCCCTCGCGTACGCCGCGTGCCCGTGCGTCGCCCACGCCCTCGACCGCCTGGAGATCCTCCACGGTCGCCCCCAGCAGCCGCTGGAGGCTGCCGAAGTGCAGGACCAGCCGGTCGACCACGGCGGCGGGCAGCCGGGGCACCTTGGCGAGCAGCCGGAAACCGCGTGGGCTGACCGCCGCGTCCAGCGCGTCGGACGCGGCCGGGTAGCCGATCGCCTTGGCGACCGAGACCAGGTCGATCAGCTCGGTGGCCCCGAGCAGGTCCAGCTCGACCAGCGCCTCGTCGAGGGTGCGCGACTTGCGGCCGGCCGGGAGGTAGTCCCGGATGACGAGCGTCCGGTCGGCGTCGACTCCCGCCATCAGCTCGTCGAGCTGCAGCGCCAGCAGCCGGCCGTCGGTGCCGAGCTCGACCACGTAGCCGGCGATCTCGTCGGCGATCCGGCGGACCATCTCCAGCCGCTGCACGACGGCGACCGCGTCCCGTACGGTGACCAGGTCCTCGATCTCCAGCGCGGAGAGCGTGCCGGAGACCTCGTCGAGCCGGAGCTTGTAGCGCTCGAGGGTGGCCAGCGCCTGGTTGGCCCGGGAGAGGATGGCGGCCGAGTCGTCCAGCACGTGCCGCTGGCCGTTGACGTAGAGGCTGATGATCCGCATCGACTGGCTGACCGAGATGACCGGGTAGCCGGTCTGCCGGGCCACCCGCTCGGCGGTGCGGTGCCGGGTGCCGGACTCCTCGGTCGGGATGGACGGGTCGGGCATCAGGTGCACGGCGGCCCGGACGATGCGGGTGCCGTCGCTGGAGAGCACCACGGCGCCGTCCATCTTGCACAGTTCCCGGATCCGGGTCGCGGAGAACTCGACGTCGAGGGGGAAGCCGCCGGTGCAGAGCCCTTCCACGACCTTGTCGTAGCCGAGGACGATCAGCGCGCCCGTGCGGCCGCGCAGGATCCGCTCGAGGCCGTCGCGCAGCGCGGTGCCGGGCGCCATCAACGCCAGGTTCGCGCGCAGCGGGTCACCCACGGCGCCGCCGGCCACGTTCACGCTGATCGGACGGGCGGGCGAGCCCACGGGGCCGGTGCGGGCGTGGGGTGTCGCGCCGGCAGGCTTGGTGGTATCGCGGTCGA
Organism: Micromonospora musae; assembly: GCF_003626635.1. Lineage (GTDB taxonomy): Bacteria > Actinomycetota > Actinomycetes > Mycobacteriales > Micromonosporaceae > Micromonospora > Micromonospora musae. The sequence goes on from NZ_RAZT01000008.1 coordinate 159,418, forward strand.
TCGGCACGGGCACAGTCTACGGACTGCCGTGCGGTGGGTGCTGTCGTGGTTACTGTGATGTGTCACGATGCGCCGTCGTCCGGCCCGTGACGCCCTGTCCGGTATCGCCCTCGCGGTCCGGTCGCCCGGCCACGGTGGGTCACTCCGCCGACGCACGCGCGGCAGCCTGCAACGCCGACCGGACATCGGTGACCTCCATCACCCGCATCTGGTTCGCCGTCACGCCCGTCGACTCCGGCCCGCACCCGGGCGGGACGAGCGCGAGCCGGAACCCCAGCCGGGCGGCCTCGGCCAGCCGGCGCGGCACCGCGCCGACCCGCCGGACCTCTCCGGTGAGCCCGACCTCGCCGATCGCCACGAGATGCGGCGCGATGGCCAGGTTGAGCCCGCCGGAGGCGACCGCGAGCGCCACCGCCAGGTCGGCGGCCGGCTCGACCACGCGGATGCCGCCGACCGTCGCGGCGAAGACCTCCCGGTCGTGCAGGGTGAGCCGTTCGGTGCGCCGTTGCAGCACCGCCAGCACCATCGCCAACCGGGCCGAGTCGAGGCCGGAGACGGTACGCCGGGGGGAGCCGGCCACCGTCGCGCCGATGAGCGCCTGCACCTCGGTGACGAGCGCCCGCCGGCCCTCCATCGCCACGGTGACGCAGGTGCCGGGCACCGGCTCGGCGTAGCGGGTCAGGAAGAGGCCGGAGGGGTCGGCGAGGCTGGTGATGCCGCCCTCGTGCATCTCGAAGCAGCCGACCTCGTCGGCCGCGCCGAACCGGTTCTTGACGCCGCGCACCATCCGCAGCGAGGAGTGCTTGTCGCCCTCGAAGTGCAGCACCACGTCGACCAGGTGCTCGAGCACCCGGGGGCCGGCGACCTGGCCCTCCTTGGTCACGTGGCCGACCAGGACCGTGGCGATGCCCCGCTCCTTGGCGACGGAGACCAGCGCGGCGGTGACCGCCCGGACCTGCGTCACGCCGCCGGGCACGCCCTCGGTGCCGGGGGTGGAGATGGTCTGCACCGAGTCGAGCACCAGCAGCCCGGGCTTCACCGCGTCGAGGTGGCCGAGCACCGCTGACAGGTCGCTCTCGGCGGCCAGGTAGAGCTGGTCGTGCAGGGTGCCCATCCGCTCGGCGCGCAGCCGCACCTGGCTGACCGACTCCTCGCCGCTGACCACCAGTGACGGGCTGCCCGCCCCGGCGGCCCACTGCTGGGCCACGTCGAGCAGCAGGGTGGACTTGCCGACGCCCGGCTCGCCGGCGAGCAGCACCACGGCGCCGGGCACCAGGCCCCCACCGAGCACCCGATCGAGCTCACTCACCCCGGTCGGCCGGGCCCGGGCGGGTGCGGCGCTGATGGTGGCGATCGGTCGGGCGGGCTCGGCCGGCATCCGCGAGCTGACCACCCGGCCGGAGACGGTCGGCCCGGTGACGGTGCTCTCGACCACGGAGCCCCACTCGCCGCACTCCGGGCAGCGCCCCACCCACTTGGGCGGCTGGTGGCCGCACGCGTCGCACTCGTAGGCCGGGCGAGGCTCACGAGCGGCGGCGCGGCCGCGCGTGCCGGCCGCCGCGCCGCGGGCGGAGGTGGATCGGGAGGTCGTCACACCAGGACGCTAGCCCGGCGGTACGACCGAATGGCGCAGACCCCGCCGTACGACGGAACACCCCGGCGTGGGGCTTGCCACGCCGGGGTGTTCCGGGAACTCGTTGCGACTGGTCAGTCGCCGTGCTGGGCGTCGCCCGCCGGCTCCTCGCCACCCTCCCGGTGCACGATCGGCGACGGCGGGGCGGCCGGGGTGAGCGGCACCGCGATCGGGGCCGGCCCGGTGATGGTGTTGCCGTTGCCGAAGTCGAACGTGACGACGACGTTCTGGCCGGAGTGCAGCGACTCGTTGAGGCCGAGCAGCTGGAGCATTCGGTCGGACTGCTGGTTCAGCTGGATGTAGCTCAGCGGCGCGATCTCGAAGCGCGCCGGCTCGCCGGCCGGAGCCGACGGCGACGGGCTGGCGGAGTCCGACGGGCTGGCCGAGTCCGACGGGCTTCCGGAGTCCGACGGCGAGGCCGAGCCGCTCGGCGAGGCCGACTCCGACGGCGACCCGGACGGGGTCGGGCTGGCCGACGCGCCGGTCCGGGTGATCACGACCTCGCGGGCGTCCTGGCTGGTGACGGTGACGGTGACCGGCTCCTGCGAGTCGTTGTAGATCACCGCGTTGAGCAGCGCGTCCTCGCCGGCCCGGTAGCCCTCCACGCCGGGGAAGTCGACCAGCAGGCCGCGTACCGCGAGCTTGCCGTCCTCGGTCTCGATGTTGACGCCCTGGACCGACGGCACCTTCTCGGCGGTCTCCGATATCTGGCCGGCGCCGCACCCGGACAGCAGCAGGCTCGTCGCCGCCGCCACGCCGGACAGCAGCAGGGCCGCCCGCCGGGAACCCCTGATCGAGCGCGTCACGTCGGTCCTCCTCGTCACGATCCCACCCGGTGCGTACGCCGGGCACGGTGGCCATGCCCGCGCAGACCGCGCTCCAGGGTAATTGGGGCTGATCGAGGGCCGCACTCCGACCCGGGTATGCCACCTCCCGGAGTGATGCTCAAACCACCCGGCCGCTCGTGACCAGCAGCACCACGTCGATGAGCGCCACCAGCATCACCGCACGGAAGGCGGCCACCGGGCGCCGCCCCGAGCGGGCCGCGCCCCGCCCGCCGTACCAGCTGAGCGGCGGAACGACGACGGCGGTGACGACCGCGGCGAGCCCGACCCCGGACGGTGGCCCGGGCGGGCCGAGGACGAGCGTGCCCGTCGCCGCGAGCAGCAGCACCGCGGCGGCCACCCGGCTTCCCGCCGCGCCGATGCGGTGGGGCAGGCCGCGCACCCCCGTGCGGGCGTCGTCGGCCAGGTCGGGCAGGACGTTGGCGAAGTGCGCACCGGCCCCGAGGCAGGCGGCCGCGGCCACCAGCCAGACCGGCGGCGCCGGTGCCCCGGGCAGCGCCAGCACCACGAAGCCGGGCAGGGTGCCGAAGGAGAACGCGTAGGGCAGCACCGACGCCGGCCCGGACTTGAGCGGCCAGTCGTAGAGCAGCGCCGAGACGAGCCCGGCGGTCATCCAGGCCGCCGCGGTGGGGTTCGTCGAGAGCGCCAGCACCGGGGTGGCGAGCGCGGCCAGCACCGCCCCGACGGCCACGGTGCGCCGGCTGACCGCGCCGGCGGGGATCGGTTTGTCGGTACGCCCGACCGCGGTGTCCCGCCCAGCGTCGAGCGCGTCGTTGGCCCAGCCCACGGCGAGCTGGCTGGCCAGCACGGTGAGGACGACGGCGACCACCCCGGCGGGCCGGTGTCCCACCCCGACGGCCAGCAGACCGGCCACCAGGGTCACCGCCGCGGCCGGTTCCGGATGGCTCGCCCTGACCAGCCCTAACACCGAAGTCGACATAAGAGAAGTCTGGTTGTTACCCGGGAGTCGTGCCACGCTCGATTCCATGCGAGACGCGGCTGCGGCGCCCACCAGGTCCCGGGTGCTGCCGCGCAACGATCCGCGCCAGTACGACGACCTGGTCGACGAGTGGTGGCGGCCCGACGGTGTCTTCGCGATGCTGCACTGGCTCGCCGAGGCCCGGGCGGCCCTGGTGCCGCCGGCCGACCGTCCCGACGCGTTGCTGGTGGACCTCGGCTGCGGGGCCGGGCTGCTCGCACCGCACGTCGCCGGCAAGGGTTATCGGCACGTGGGTGTCGACCTGACCCGTTCGGCCCTGGCCCAGGCCGCCGCGCACGGCGTGACACCGGTCAACGGCGACGCGACGGCGGCGCCGCTCGCGAACGGCTGCGCCGACGTGGTGGCCGCCGGCGAGGTGCTCGAGCACGTTCCGCAGTGGCGTAGCGCGGTGGCCGAGGCGTGCCGCCTGCTCCGGCCGGGCGGGCTGCTGGTGCTCGACACCTTGAACGACAACTTCCTGAGCCGGCTGGTCGCGGTCCACATCGGGGAGCGGTTGCCGACCGTGCCACGCGGCATCCACGACCCGCGGTTGTTCGTGGATGCCCGCGCGTTGGTCGCCGAGTGCGCCCGGCACGGCGTCACGCTGCAGCTGCGCGGTGTGCGACCGGAGGTACGCGGCCTGCTCGGCTGGCTGCTGCGCCGGGCGCGGGGTGCCGCGAGGGCCGCCTCGGACGGCCGGGCCCCGCGGATCGTTCCGACGCGCTCGACTGCGGTGCTGTACCAGGGCTGGGGGGTCCGGAAAGGATAGTTCGGACCCCGGCGGGGGTAAGGACGCCGAAGAGGGGGCGTAGATGACGGTGCATGCGTTGGAGGCGGTCCGCCGGTTGGCGCCGCGACTCGCCGCCCGGGCGGCCGAGCACGACCGGGAGGGCACCTTCCCGGTCGAGGACTTCGAGGATCTCCGCGAGGCGGGTCTCTTCGGTCTGATGGTGCCTCGCGAGCTGGGCGGGTTCGGCGCGACGTTCGCCGAGTACGCGGCCGTCGCCACCGAGCTCGCCAAGGGCAACGGCGCCACCGCGCTGGTCTTCAACATGCACGCCTCGGTGACCGGAGCGCTCGGTGCGGTCACCGAGGAGCTGGCCGAGGCGCTCGGCGTGCCGGACGACGCGCTCGCCGCCCGGGACCGGCTGCTGCGGGCGGCCGCCGACGGCGCCTGGTACGCGGTGGCGATGAGCGAGCGTGGTGCGGGCGCCCGCCTCTCCCAGCTCAGCACCGTCTACGAGCCGGTCGAGGGGGGCTGGCACCTGAAGGGCAGCAAGACGTTCTGCTCCGGTGCCGGGCACGCCGACGGCTACCTGGTCGCCGCGCGCAGCGCCGCCGATCCGTCGGTGGTCTCCCAGTTCCTGGTGCCCGCCGGGGCCGGGCTCACCGTCGAGCCGACCTGGGACGCGCTCGGCATGCGTGCCACCGCCTCGCACGACCTGCATCTGGAGGTGACGGTCCCGACCGACCGTCTGCTCGGTGGGGTCGAGGGGCTGGCGCTGATGGTCGCCCAGCTCATGCCGCACTGGCTGGTGGCCAGCTACGCGGCCGTCTACGTCGGGGTGGCCCGGGCGGCGATCGAGGCGGCGGCCGAGCACCTGAACGCCCGCAACCTCGCCGGGCTGCCGGCGGTGCGGGCGCGACTCGGTCGCGCCGACGCGGCGGTGGCGGCTGCCGAGTTGGTGGTGGGCGAGGCGGCCCGCCGGGTGGACGAGGCGCCGGGCGACGCCGAGACCAATCGCTGGGTGTGGCGGGCGAAGCTGCTCGCCGGCACGACCGCCGCCGAGGTGGCCGCGTCGATGCTGGAGGCGGCCGGCACCTCGGCCACCCGACGGGGCCACCCGTTGGAGCGGCTCTACCGGGACGCCAGGTGCGGATCGCTGCATCCGGCCACCTCGGACGTCTGCGCCGACTGGCTCGGCATCGCCGCCTTGGGGGGTGACCCGGACCGCGACGGCTCGGCCCCTCGTTGGTGAGCGTGGAGCCGTCCGGAGCCGCCCCGGATGGGGGGACGGCTCGGGGGAGGGCGGCGTCGGACGAGAGGTGGGGATCGTGTCGGTTCCAGTGATCGCGGGCCTCGGGACGGCGCAGCCGCCGTCTGCCCGGCAGGACGAGTTGTGGGAGGGCTTCTTCTCCCGGCACTTCACCGGCGCCACCCGGTCGTTGGCGGAGCGCATCTTCGCCCACTCCGGGGTCACCACCCGGCAGGCCGCGGTCAATCCGCTGCTGGAGGACGTCTCCGACTGGCCGACCGAGCGGCGGATGCGCCGTTACCTGGTGGAGGCGTTGCCGCTGGGCAAGGAGGCGGTGGGCCGGGCGTTGACCGCCGCCGGTCTGGACGCGGGTGACATCGGGCTCTTCGTGGTCTGTTCGTGCACCGGGTACGCCACTCCGGGGCTGGACATCCTGCTCGCCCGGGACCTCGGCATGGCCCCCGGCACCCAGCGGATGTTCGTCGGGCACATGGGTTGCTACGCGGCGCTGCCGGGGCTGGGTGCGGCGAGCGACTTCGTGGCGGCGCGGGGTCGCCCGGCGCTGCTGCTCTGTGCCGAGCTGACCAGCCTGCACATCCAGCCGTCGACGGCCCGGGTGGACACCCAGCAGATCGTCTCGCACGCGCTCTTCTCGGACGCGGCGGTCGCCGCCGTGTTGCTGCCGGGTGGCCCCGGGTACGCGTTGCGCGAGGTCACCTCGGTCACCGACACCTCCACGGCCGACCACATGACCTGGGACGTCACCGACGCCGGTTTCCGGATGGGGTTGTCGCCGAAGGTGCCGCAGGTGCTCTCCAGGCATGTGCGGGGCCTGGTCGACGACCTGCTGGCCCGGCACGGCACCACCATCGACGAGCTGGACGGCTGGGCGGTGCATCCGGGCGGTCCCCGCATCCTCAACGTGGTGGAGCGGGAGCTGGGGTTGCCGGCGCAGGCGCTGGCGGCGTCCCGCGCGACGCTGGACGAGCACGGCAACTGCTCCTCCCCGACGGTGCTGCTCATCCTGGACCGGCTGCAGCGTGCTCCGGTCCCGCCGGAGCGGATCCTGATGCTCGCCTTCGGCCCGGGCCTCACGCTCTACGCCGTACTGCTCGATCGACAGGGCTGAGCGTCCGGCTTACTCTCGGTGGGTGGACGTCGATGCGCAGGACCGGCTGCGTGGTCGGGTGTTGGTCGGTGCCACCGTGCTCGCCCTGGTCGTCGGTGGCTGGTGGTGGCGGGCCGCCGCGCCGGAGGACGAGAGGGCGCTCGGCCTGGCCGCGTCGGTACCCGGGCTGGCTGCCCGGGCGCCGGGTGCGGCTCCTCCGATTGCCGGTCTGACCGCGCGGGCGACGGATATGCGGATCGGCCCCATGGACGTCGACCCTGGTGCCGTCTACGAGGTGGATCCGGCCACCGGAGTGGCTGTCCGCGCCGAACCCGGCGACAGGCTGGTCTTCCGGGTGGAGCCGGATGGTTCCGTCTTTCGGGTCGATCCGGAGACCGGCGAGGTCGTCCGGGTCGAGTCGGGAGCCGGAGCCACCGGTTCCGGCAGCGGCCGGTACGGCGGCGGCCGAGCGGCGATCGGCGGGGCGAATCGGCCGCTCTATCTGCCGCCGACCTCGGACATGCTCTGGCAGGAGATGGTCACCCTGACGCAGCAGGGGGTGACCCGGCAGGTGGGCAGCCGCCAGGGTGCCCGGTTCCGGCTCCTGTTCCGCTGCGCGGGGCCCGGCGAACTCCGCATCGAGATCAGCGGCGGCCGGAGCTCCGGCGGGAACGGGTCGGACTGTGGCGGCGCGCTCCGGACGCAGGTGGTGACCGGGACGGGTGGGCCGCTGCGGGTCTCGCTCGCGGCGGCCGACGCCGAGTGGGTGCGGATCGTGGCGCAGCTGGTGCGGCTGGGCTGAGGGTCCGTAACTCCGGCCGGCGTCCGCTCAGCCGGCGAGCGCGGTCAGGTCGGCGCGGTACGTCTCGATCGGGCCGAGCTGGGGCAGCACCCGGACCACCGTGCCGGAGCGGTCGACGAGTACGGCCACCGCGGCGTCCGGGCGGGGTGACAGGTGCAGGAACGAGCGCAGCCCACCGGCGGGGTCGGCGAGCGTACGCGTGCCCGTCGATCCGCCGGGCGGGGCGGAGGGCGCCGACCGGCCGCCCGTGACGGCCACCAGGTTCACCTGGGGTGGGGCCGCAGCGGCGGCCTCGCTCACCCGTTCGGGGCAGGCGCAGCCGTCGACCAAGATGATCATCATGGGCAGGAGGCTGCGCAGCGGCACCGGATTCTGCCCGGTGTCGACCAGGTCCAGCGCGGGCAGCGGCCGTCCGGTCGGCGCGGCGGGTGGGGCCGCCGGGCTCGAACTCACTCCTTCGGCGGGGGTGGCGGTCGGGCCGGGCCGGGTGACGGCGGCGAGGCCGGCGAGTGTGATGAGCACGGCCACCACCAGCCACACGAGGGGCTGCCGGAGCGCCCCGAACCGTCTCCGGGCGGCCAGCCGGGCGCGTTCGCGCAGCTCGCGTCGGACCTGCGCGGCCTCCTGCGCGAGCGCCGAGGCGTCGTCCGGTACGACCACCCGACCCCACTCCGGCGGCAGGTCGGGCAGCCCGTTCCCCCCTGTGCCCGGCGTATTCATCGCCGACCCCCTGGAACCGTCTCTTGGAGCCGACATTGGCTCACCTTCCAGCCTCGCGTACGGGGGGCAGCTCCCGCTACACCTGGGCGCAGAACCGCCCGGCGGGATACCATGGGAAGAGCGCATAGCCCTTGATCTCGACGTTCCGTTCACCCGACCCGGGTGTCATCCGGCGGTCACGGAGCGTGTTCAAACCATCGGTTTGGCCGCCTGTCAAGTCGAAGAAAGACCTCTCACAGGGCCCCTGAGCTGCGCCAACGGTCAGGACAGCGGTGAGACATCGGTGCCTGAGCGTGTTACCCTAGACACAGCGAAAGGGGTTTCGAACCTATGGTTTTCAGTGTCGGCGAGACCGTTGTTTACCCCCACCACGGGGCCGCACTCATCGAGGCAATCGAGACTCGGGTCATCAAGGGCGAGGAGAAGCAGTACCTCGTTCTGAGGGTCGCGCAGGGTGACCTCACGGTCCGGGTTCCCGCTGAGAACGCCGAGATCGTGGGTGTGCGCGAGGTGGTCGGCGAAGAGGGCCTGGGCAAGGTCTTCGACGTGCTCCGTGCCCCGCACACCGAGGAGCCGACCAACTGGTCGCGGCGTTACAAGGCAAACCTGGAGAAGCTCGCCTCCGGCAACCCGCTGAAGGTCGCCGAGGTTGTGCGTGACCTGTGGCGTCGTGAGCGGGAGCGGGGTCTCTCCGCCGGCGAGAAGCGCATGCTGGCGAAGGCCCGAGACATTCTCGTCGGCGAGGTCGCGCTGGCCGAGAAGAGCACCAAGGACGAGGCGGAGACGCTGCTCGACAAGGTGCTGGCCGAGGCCTAGTCCGCAGAGCATCGTCGTACCCAGTCTGTAGCGAAGAAACCACCGAGGACCGCGACGTGACCGCGCAGCTCAATCCGCGCGGTGACGTCGCGGTCCTCGTCCCTGCGGCGGGTGCCGGCGTACGGCTCGGCCCCGGCCGACCCAAGGCGCTGCGCCTGCTCGCGGGGGAGCCACTTCTGGTGCACGCGGTGCGCCGGCTCGCCGAGGCCCGCAGCGTGCACACCATCGTCGTCGCGGCGCCCGTGGCCGAGGTCGACGCGGTCCGGGAGCTGCTCGCCCCGGTGGCACCGGTGAGCGTGGTGCCGGGTGGCGCGGAGCGGCAGGCGTCCGTGGCCGCCGCGCTCGCGGCGGTGCCCGCCGGTCCGGAGATCATCCTGGTGCACGACGCGGCCAGAGCGCTCACGCCGCCGAGTCTGGTCGAGGCCGTGGCCGCGGCGGTCCGCGCGGGTCGGCCCGCGGTCATCCCGGTGCTGCCGGTCGTCGACACGATCAAGGAGGTCGACGCCGGGGAGGTCGTACTCGGCACCGTCGACCGCTCCGCCCTGCGGGCGGTGCAGACCCCGCAGGGCTTCCTCCGGTCGGTGCTCACCTCGGCGCACACCGCGGCCGGCGACCCGCTCACCGACGACGCCGGTCTGGTGGAGAAGCAGGGCGTTCCGGTCTCCTGCGTGTCGGGTTCGGAGTACGCTCTCAAGATCACTCGCCCGTTCGACCTGGCGCTCGCCGAGCATCTGCTGGCCAGCGGCGGTTGACGCGTACCCTCTGATCATGATCGTTCCCCGGGTGGCCATCGGCACCGACGTGCACGCCTTCTCCGCCGGTCGGCCGTGCTGGGTGGCCGGCCTGCACTGGCCGGACCAGGACGGGCTGGCCGGGCACTCCGACGCCGACGTCGCTGCCCACGCCGCCTGCAACGCCCTGCTCTCCGCGGCGGGCCTCGGTGACCTGGGCGCGAACTTCGGCGTCGACCAGCCGGAGTGGGCCGGGGCGTCGGGGGTCGCGCTGCTCACCGAGTCGGCCCGCCGGGTCCGCGCCGAGGGGCTGACGATCGGCAACGTCTCGGTGCAGGTGATCGGGAACCGGCCGAAGATCGGGCCGCGCCGGGCGGAGGCCGAGCAGGTGCTCTCCGCCGCCGTCGGCGCGCCGGTCACCGTCTCCGCCGCGACGACCGACGGGCTCGGCTTCACCGGACGCGGCGAAGGGCTCACCGGAATCGCGGTGGCTCTGGTGTACGAGGCGCCGGCCGCCTAGGCTCGCCGCGATGTCCAGCGACGCCGCCTCCGACCAGTCCGCCGCCGACGGCTACTTCCAGCGGGCGCAGCTCCTCGCCGAGCTCGGCCGCTACGACGAGGCCGCCGCGGAGGTCTCGTACGTGGTGGCGGTCGAGCCGGCCAACGCGGCCGCGCTGACGCTCCTCGCCCGCCTGCACGTCGCCGCCGAGCGGCCCACCGAGGCGCTCAACGCCGCCGATGCGGCGATCGCCGCCGCCCCGGGCGTCGTCGCGCCGCTGCTGGCTCGCGGGCTGGCCCTCGCCGACCTGGAGCGGTACGCGGAGACGGCCCGGGTTGCCGACGAGATCCTGTCGATCGGCCCGGACGACGCGTACGCCCAGCGGAGCGCGGCCGCGCTCCTGGCCGGCTCCCGCAACGGCCAGACGGCGTTGAACGCGGCCTGGCGCGCGGTGGAGCTGACGCCCGAGGAGCCCGAGTCGCATCTGGTGCTCGGCCTGGTGGCCGCGAACATGCGGCTCTACGACCTCGCCGAGCGGGCCTACCGGGAAGCGCTGCGCCTGGACCCGCAGCTCGCCGAGGCGCGCCACGACATCGGGGTGATCCGGCTGGAGCAGCGGCGCTGGAGTGAGGCGTTGGAGCACCTCGCCGAGGCCGCCGCGATGAACCCGGGGCAGATCGACTCGCGCCGTACGATCTCCGCCGGCCTGCGGCAGCTGGTGCTCTACGGCGCCGGCTGGTCGATGATCACCGCGGTGCTGATCGCCTGCCTCGCGCCCGCCGGGGCGGGGCTCTCCCGCGTCGCCGCGACGTTCGCCGCGCTCGGTGGGGCGCTGGTCATCTGGCGCTTCGCCGCCCGGATGCCGGGCCTGGCGCGGACCGTCCTGCCGGGGCTGCTCCGCTCCGACCGCGCGCTGGCTCTGGCCGTCTACGCGGCGATCGCCTCGCCGGCGTTGATCCTGCTCTACGCCCTCGTCGGCACCCCGTGGCCGCTGGTGCTGGCGATCGCCGTGGCCGCCGTCGCCGAGGTAGTGGTCGCCACCCGAACCCCAGCCTGACCACGGCCGGCGAGTTCGGGCACATCCTGGTCCGCCCGGGCGCAACCCGCACCGACCTACGTCGCGGAAGACCCACCAGCGCCGCCTGGCTCGACCCGGTCGGGGCTTCGCCGGAGCCCCCGTTGAAGATCAACGAGCGCCGTGCAGCTGAGCAACGTCAGGTTGTGGCCGGAGTTCGCCCGCGGAGGGATCAAGCCTGACCGCCCGGAGCGGGTGAACTCCGGCCACAACCCTGCTCACTGCACGCGACGCGCCCAGGTCCAGGCGTAGCCCGGGTCCTCGCAGGCGGGGGCGGCGTCGCAGAGGTCGAGCGGGCGGAAGGTGTCGACCATGACGGCCAGCTCGTCGAAGTAGTCGACGCCGATCGCCCGCTCGGCGGCGCCGGGCTGCGGGCCGTGGGTGAAGCCGGAGGGGTGCAGCGAGATCGAACCCTGTTCGATGCCGGAGCCGCGCCGGGCCTCGTAGTTGCCGCCGGTGTAGAAGAGCATCTCGTCGGAGTCGACGTTGTGGTGGTTGTACGGGACCGGGATCGCGTCCGGGTGGTAGTCCACCTTGCGCGGCACGAACGAGCAGACCACGAAGTTCGGGCCCTGGAAGGTCTGGTGCACGGGTGGCGGCTGGTGGATCCGCCCGGTGATCGGTTCGAAGTCGTGGATGGAGAACGCCCACGGGTACAGGTGCCCGTCCCAGCCGACAACGTCGAACGGGTGGTTGGCGTACGTGTAGCGCGTCCAACCACGACGGTGCCGGACCAGGACCTCGACGTCCTCCCCGTCGGCCAGCAGCGGCGCGTCCGGGCCGCGCACGTCGCGCTCGCAGTACGGCGAGTGCTCCAGGAACTGGCCGCGGACCGAGAGGTAACGCTTCGGCGGGCCGACGTGACCGGCCGCCTCGATGGTGAGCAGCCGGACCGGCTGGTCGCCCGTGGGTACGAGCCGGTGGATGGTCGAGGTCGGGATGATGACGTAGTCGCCGCCGGTCACGTCGAGCGCCCCGAACGTCGACTCGACCCGCATGCTGCCCGCCTCGACGTAGAGGCAGTGGTCGCCCGTGGCGTCCCGGAACAGCGGGGACGGACGGTCGGCCAGCACGTACGCGATGCGTACGTCGTCGTTGGCGAGCAGGTACTGCCGGCCGAGCACCGGGTCGGCGCCGGTGCCGTCGAGCTTGTGGGTACGCAGGTGCCGAGGCTTGAGCGGCAGGTTCGGCACCCGGGTGAAGGCCGGTGGGGTGAACTCCTCGGCCGCCACGATCGCGGTTGGGGCGTGACGGTGGTAGAGCAGCGACGAGTCGGAGGAGAAGCCCTCCTGGCCCATCAGCTCCTCGGCGTAGAGGCTGCCGTCGGGCTGGCGGAACTGGGTGTGGCGCTTGCGCGGCACCTCGCCGACACTGCGGTAGTAGGGCATCTCGCCTCCCGGTATGTCCCGTCAATCGGCTACCAGCGTCCGATAATCGGACACTGTTGTCCGCTCCTCGTAGCGTCCCGTAGATTCTTGTTCCGTGTCAACGCAGGTGCCCGCGCTCCTCGACGGCCTGGTGGACGACGCCGCCGTCTTCCCGCCCGGCAGCGCCGCGCTGCCGGACGCCGTCGCCGCACACCGTCGCCATCGCGACGCCTGGTACGCCGACCTGGTCGGCCCGCTGCTGGTGCCGGCGTCGACCGTCTCCTCGGGCGAACTGAGCGGTCTCGTCGACCCGGCCGAGGGCTTCGTCATCGGGGTCATCGGTGACACCGGGATCGAGGCCCTGCCCTTCGCGCTCTCCCTCCTGCCGCCAGACGGTGTGACCGCGCGGCAGGTGGAGGTGGCGGTGGCGAAGCGGGGTGAGGACCCCCAGCCCGGGATCAGCGGCCTGCTGCGTCTGGTCGACGAGCTGGCCGGGATCGAAGCCGTCTACGCCGAGATCCCGTTGACGTTCGGCCTCATGGAGGCGCTGGACCGGCTCGCCGCCGCCCGGGCCGAGGGAGTGCCGATCGCGGCGAAGTTCCGCACCGGCGGGTTGGCCGCCGAGCTCTTCCCCACCCCGGTAGAGCTGGCCGCGGTGATCTGCGGCTGCCGGGACCGGGCTCTGCCGTTCAAGCTGACCGCCGGGCTGCACCAGGCGGTCCGCCACCTCGATCCGGCGACCGGGTTCACCCACCACGGCTTCGTGAACGTTCTGGCCGCCACGCTCGCCGCCGCGCAGGGGGCGGGGCCGGCGCGGGTCGCCGAGCTGCTCACGGCCACCGACCCGCGCCCACTCCTGGAGCTGGTCGAGGGGCGGCTGACCGGCGCGCGCCCACTCTGGGTCGGCTACGGCTCGTGCAGCATCGAGGAGCCCCTGACCGACCTGGCCCGACTGGGTCTACTGACGTCGGCCGGCGAGGCGGCCGGGCCGGCGGCGCTGGACCTACCCGTTGCGAGAATCGGGCGGCATCGGGCGAACGAGGAGAGCATCGACGACGTGGACAGGGGCGAGGACCGATGACCTGGGTGGCGGGTGCCGACGGATCGGCGTACGGAGTGACCAACCTTCCGTACGGGGTCTTCACGCACGACGGTCGGGAGCCGCGGATCGGCGTACGCGTCGGGGACTTCGTGCTCGACCTGGCCGGCACCGAGGCGGCCGGGCTGGTCCTGGCGGCCGGCGCGCTGGGCCGCCCGACCCTCAACGACTTCATGGGCCTCGGGCGTCCGCAGTGGACAGCGGTGCGGCAGCGGCTGGTCGAGCTGCTCACCGACGAGGCGCACCGAGCCGAGGTGGAGCCGCTGCTGCTGCCACTGGCCGAGGTGCGCCTGCTGCTGCCCTTCGACGTGGCGGACTACGTCGACTTCTACTCCTCGGAGCACCACGCCGGCAACGTGGGGCAGATCTTCCGGCCCGGCCAGCCGCCGCTGCTGCCGAACTGGCGGCACCTGCCGATCGGCTACCACGGCCGGGCCGGCACGGTGGTGGTGTCGGGCACCCCGGTGCTCCGTCCGTCAGGTCAGCGGCCGGGGCCCGACGGCCCGACGTACGGCCCGTCGGGCCGGCTCGACATCGAGGCCGAGGTCGGTTTCGTGGTCGGCGTACCGAGCCCGCTGGGCGCTCCGGTCGCCGTCGACGACTTCGCCGACCACGTCTTCGGCGTGGTGCTCGTCAACGACTGGTCCGCCCGGGACATCCAGGCCTGGGAGTACCAGCCGCTCGGCCCCTTCCTCGGCAAGTCCTTCGCCACCTCCGTCTCGGCGTGGGTCACGCCGCTGGAAGCCCTGGGCGACGCCTTCGTGCCCGCCCCGCGGCAGGAGCCGCCGGTCGTGGACTACCTGCGCGACGAGCCGCACCTCGGGCTGGACCTGCGTATCGCCGTCGAGTGGAACGGCGAGCGGGTCAGCGAACCGCCGTTCGCCACCATGTACTGGACGCCGGCCCAGCAGTTGGCGCACCTGACCGTCAACGGGGCGTCGCTGCGTACCGGTGACCTCTACGCGTCCGGCACCGTCTCCGGTCCCGAACGCGGGCAGGTCGGCTCGTTCCTGGAGCTGACCTGGGGCGGGGCCGAGCCGGTGCGGCTCGGGGGCGAATCGCGGACCTTCCTGGCCGACGGGGACACGGTCACGATCACCGCGACCGCGCCCGGTCCGGGCGGCACCACCATCGCCCTCGGCGAGGTGACCGGCACCATCCTTCCTCCCCGCTGACCGGATCGGAACGCCGATCGGCGGCGTCCTGTCGGGTACCAATCCGTGATCAGCCCGATCGCACAGATGGTGCGACCGGGCTCAACGCCTCCCGCGTTGATCGCTCCGGATTCCGACGCCCCGTCGCGCCGGACGGGCCCACGACAGGTCCCGCCGGTCGTGCACGGGGCGTCCCGACGCACAGGGAGGTAGTTCACGATGCACGATCTGACCGGTGCCATCTGGCGCACCAGCAGCCGCTCCAACGACCAAGGCCTCTGCGTGGAGGTGGCGGACAATCTGGTCGACGTCCTCGGCGTGGTCGGGGTACGCGACTCCAAGGACCAAGCTGGTCCCACGCTCGCGATCAGCCCGCCCGGCTGGACAGCCTTCGTCGGTGCGATCCGGGCCGGCCAGTTCGGCCGTTGACCGTGGGGGACCGGTCCGCGCGGACGTCGTCGGCTCTGGATCGGTCCTTCTGGACGGGCCCTGTCGCGGGTGAGAGCTGTACCGATTCGGGGTCTCCGGTGGGAATTGCGCCCGGAGACCCCGCTCAACGCTCACGCGGCGTACCGTCGACGCCACGGGAGGTGGCATGGCGACGGTGACGGTGACCGGGCGCATCGAGGCGCACGCCGTCGACGTCTGGCGTCTCCTGACGGACCTGCCCGGCCGGGCTCGGCGGCACCTCGCCGGCCCGGTCGAGCTGCTCACCCCCGGGCCGTTCGGGCCGGGCACGGCGTGGCGGGAGCCCCGTCACCGGCCGGACGGCGGGCTCCTGGTCGAGGAGTTCCACGTGGTGGAGGCGGCTCCGCCCCGGCGTCTCGTGCTCAGCTCACCCGGCGACAGCGTGGACTACCGGATCACCTGGACGCTGCGCGGCCCGCGCCGCCGGCACCGTGCCAGCACCCTGACCACCGTCACGCTGGAGGCGCTGCCAGCCGACCCGTACGGCCGGGTGGCCGCACTGCTCCTCGGTGCGCTGGCCGCCCGCGCGGTGGAGCACGCGCTACGGCGGGACCTCGCCGAGCTGGCGGCCGCCGCCGAGGAGCCGACCGGGGCGACCCGGGCCGCCTGAGCGACACCGAGCAGACCCCGACCGGGCCTCGGCTCGCGCGCGCCGCACAGAACCCGTCCCGAGGCCCGTTCCATAACGCTCGCCCTAGCGAGCCGAGGCCCGGGGCCGGCGCAGCCGGGCACGGCCTTACGAAACGGGCCCTGGGGCGTGTGTCGAACTCCCTGGCCGGCCTGCGACGGGCCCAGACGACGACCGGCGGCGTCGGCGCTTCGTCCGGATACAACACCGGTATCCGAACGAATAACCGCCTTGCCGGAGCGCCGCCTGGACTCCGCCTCGGCTCGACCGAGGACTTCGGCACACGCCCTAGTACTGTGCCGGGCGGAGGTGCGCATGGGGTTCCGGAACGGCCGGCGACGTGTCGTGCTGGCGGTCGCGGCGCTGCTCGTCACCGCCGCGGTCGCGGCGACGGTCTACCGGGTGCTCGCCCCCGCCGAGGTCAGCACGGTCGCCCAGGCCGCCTACCCGGCCCCCGCGCAGCCTTCGGCGGGGGTGATCGGACGGCTGCCCGTCGCCCCGCTGATCGTGGACGGCCGGCTGCGCGTCTACACGGGCCACCGCCAGGTGTACGCGGACACCCCGGTCGACGGTCGGCACCGCACCACCCCGTTCTGGTCGTACCGCCGCTGGCCGGCCGAACTGGTCGGGGTGGTGGCGAGCGGGACCACCGTCGTCAGCCGCTGGTCGGACGGACGGTTGGTTGCGCTGGACGCGCGAAATGGGCGGGTGGCCTGGCGGACCGACGGGCCGGAGCCGCAGCGGAAGCCGGACGCCCGGCGCACCGGGGCCGCGATCGTGTGGGATCCGGTCGGGCTCTACCTCACCCGTACCGCCGACGGGCGGGACGTGGTGGTGGCGACCGGCGACGGTGAGGCGCGCGGTGTCGACCTGATCGGCGGTCGGCGGCTCTGGCGGTCGGAGGTCGGAACCGAGTGCCGTAGCGACGTCGGTGCCACCTCGACGGGCCAGTTGGTGAGCGTGGCCGGTTGCGCCGGGGAGGCGGCCGTCGAGTTCCGGGACGCGGCCACCGGCGAGGTGACCAGCCGCTGGCGACCGCCGGGCGCGGGCGACGAGCTGGTCGTGACCCTGGTCGGCTGCCGGGTCGGGCCTTCGGGCTGCTCCGGACTGCGTACGGCGGGCCCGGGTGACGGGGCGGGTCGGGGTTGGTTGACGGGCGCGGGGGCGCCGGTGCCGGCGCCCGCGTTGGACGGGCTCGACACCCAGCTCGCCGGGGAGCAGGCGGTCGGAGTCGTCGACGGCGCGCTGGTCGGCCGCTCCGCCCGGACCGGCGCCGAGCTGTGGCGTCGCCCCGACCTCGGGCAAGGGCGGGTGATCGCCGTGCAGCCGGGCCGGGTGCACGTGCTGACCGACGCCCGGGAGCTGGTCACGCTCGATCCGGTGACCGGCGCCGAGCGGTCCCGGTTCCCGCTCACCGTCGGGCAGGACGGTACCGGCTACGTGCCGGGCGGGGTGTACGCGGCGGCCGGGTACGTGATCGTGGAGCGCCTGCGGGCGCCGGTCGACCCGGACGCGGACGACCAGGCGTACTTCCTCACCTCGGAGCCGCTGGTCCTGGCCGCGACCTGAGCTGGGACACGCGCCAGCCTGCTCGACAAATCGGACATAAGTTACTTATAGTCACTCTGTGCGACTCCTGGCAGCCCTGTTGGGCGTAATCATCATCCTGATCAGCCCCGCGCCGGCCGACGCGGCGCCGGCTCTCCGTACGTTTCAGGTGACCCTGACGCCCGGCGTCGACATCACCGTCCCGGCCGTCGTCAACCTGGGCGCCGGTCTCGTCGGCGGAACGCTCACCGGTCAGCTCGGCCGGGTCGAGGTGAGCGACTTCCGGGGCCCGGTGAACCCGAACACCTGGGTCGCCACCGTCTCCGCCACCCTCTTCACCACCGGTCCGGGCGGCGCGCAGCGCACGATCACCCGGGACCGGATCTCCTACTGGTCAGGTCCCGCCGTTCGCAGCACCGGCGGTGGCACGGTGGTGCCCGGGCAGCCCACCGCGGCGCAGGCCGTCACGCTGGCGGCGACCCGGGAGGCGTTCCGCAAGACCGGCGGCAACGGCAACAACACGGTCGCCTGGGTGCCCTCCGTCCGGGTGGCGATCCCGACCGGCATCGTCGCCGGCACCTACCAGGGAACAATCACCCACTCTGTAGCCTGAAGCGTGATTTGTCCGAATACTGCCTGTCCAGTGCTTTCTGCGCCATAACGTCGTCGGCATGAAGAAGCCGCTTCTTGCCCTGACCGCCGCCGCGGCCACCGTGGTGGCCCTGGCGACACCCGCCGCCGCCGCGCCGACGGGCGACACCATCGTCACCTTCACCGTGGCCACCGCCGACCTGAACATCACCGTCCCCGCGTCGATCAACCTCGGCTCCGTCTTCTCGGGTGCCGCCATCACCGGTGAGCTCGGCACCGTGACGGTCAGCGACCAGCGGGCGGCGCTGAGCGCCACCTGGGTCACCACCGTGTCGTCCAGTTCGTTCACCACAGGCAACAGCTCGCCGGAGGAGACCATCACGCCCAACCTCGTGGAGTACTGGTCCGGTGGCCTGACCAGTAGCACCGGCAGCCCCGGCAGCACCTTCGTGCCCGGCCAGCCCACCGAGGCCGACCGGGTCAACCTGGGCGTGCCGCGGACGGCCTTCTCCAAGACCTCGGGCAGCGGCAACAACTCCGCCAGCTGGGCCCCGGACGTCCGGATCAACGTGCCGGCGACCGCGGTCGGCGGCACCTACTCAGGGGTGATCACCCATTCGGTGGCATGACCGCATCCGCGCCCTCGCCCTGGCCGTGACCGTCCTGGTCACGACCGGGGCGCCGGCGTTGGCCGCCACGCCGAGGTCGGCGCCCCGGCCGGCCGCGCTCGTCGAACCCGACATCCCCGAGGCCGACGTACCGGCGCAGGGACGGCAGGAGCGGGAGAAGCCGCGGCCCTCCCCGACGGCGAGCCCGAGCGGATTGGACGTCTCCGTCGGGATCCGGCTGCTCGACGCCCCGATCGACCGGCGCGACGACACCCGGGCGCACAAGTACATCGTCGACCATCTCAAGCCCGGCACCACGATCAAGCGCCGGGTGATGGTCGAGAACACCTCGGAGATCCACCGGAAGGTGTCGCTCTACGCCGCCGCCGCGGACGTCACGGCCGAGGGCTTCGAGTACGCCCCGGACCGGACCGAGAACGAGCTGAGCAGCTGGATCGACGTGCAGCCCCGCGAGGAGGCGTTGGCGCCGGGCGAGGAGGTCGAAGCCCTGGTGACCATCGAGGTGCCGCGCAAGGCCGAGTCCGGCGAACGGTACGCGGTCGTCTGGGCCGAGGTGCCCGGCACCGACGACGGGAACGTGCGCAACATCGGCCGATCCGGGATCCGGGTCTACCTCTCCGTCGGCCCCGGTGGTGAACCCCCGTCGGGCTTCGACATCGGCCCGCTGGCGGGCGGTCGGGAGAAGGACGGAACGCCGTTCGTCAGCGCGGAGGTGCGCAACACCGGCCAGCGGGCGCTCGACCTGGCCGGTGAACTCTGGCTCAGCGACGGGCCGGGCGGCCTCTCCGTCGGGCCGGTGAAGGCCGAGGCGCACACCCTGCCGCTGGATGGCAGCACCACCGTCCGGGTCCTGCTCGACCGGCGGCTGCCCGACGGACCCTGGTCGGCGAAGTTCGCCCTGGCCAGCGGCTGGACCAAGCGGACCGCCACCGGCACGGTGACCTTCGGGGCGGTGCCCGCGGCGGCGGCCGGCACCGAGGACCGAACGGACGGGGCGATCAACGCCGGGCTGGTCACGTCCGGACTGGTGCTGGCGCTCTTCGTGCTGTACGCGTACCGGCGGCGGAACCGTCTCCGGGCGCCCGCAGCGGCGGCCTGACCGGTCGGTCCGGTCCGCACGCGTACAGCGGACCGGACCGGACCGGTGTCAGGCCAGGGCCGCCTCCGCGGCGGCCAGGAAGGCGTCGTTCTCGGCCGGAGTGCCGATGGTGACCCGCACCCCGTCGCCGGGGAACGGCCGCACGATCACGGCGCGCGACTCGCACGCCTTGCCGAAGGCGACGGCCCGGTCCCCCAGCGGCAGCCACACGAAGTTCGCCTGGCTGGTCGGGACCTCCGGCACGAACTTGCGCAGCGCCTCGGTGACCCGGTCCCGTTCGGCGACGACCAGGGCGCAGCGGCGCTCCACCTCGTCGGCCTGCGCGAGCGCGGCGAGCGCGGCCGCCTGGGCCACCATGCTGGTGGAGAAGGGCGTGACCACCTTTCGCACCGCCGCCGCGACCTCCGGCTGGGCGACCAGGAAACCGATCCGGAGCCCGGCCAGCCCCCACGCCTTGGAGAGGGTGCGCAGCACCGCGACGTTCGGCCGGTCGAGGTACGTCAACCCGTCCGGCACCTCCGGGTCCGTGACGAACTCGCGGTACGCCTCGTCGATCACCACGAGGACGTCGTCGGGCACGGCGTCGAGGAACCGGTCCAGCTCCGCCTTCCGCAGGGCGGTGCCGGTCGGGTTGTTCGGGGTGCAGACCAGGATCAGCCGGGTCCGGTCGGTAACCGCTGCCGCCATGGCGGTCAGGTCGTGTCCGTGGCCCGCGTCGTTGGGCACCTGGACGCTGGTCGCGCCGCTGGTCGCCGCGATGATCGGGTACGCCTCGAACGAGCGCCACGAGTAGAGCACCTCGTCACCGGGGAGGCTGGTGGCCCGCGCCAGGTGCTCGGCGAGCGCCACCGATCCGCAGCCGGTGGCGACCCGGTCGGGATCCACCCCGTACCGCTCGGCGAGCGCGTTGCGGAGCGTGACCACGCCCATGTCCGGGTACCGGTGCACCCCGGCGGCGGCCTCGGTGACCGCCTCGACCACGCCGGGCAGCGGGCCGTACGGGACCTCGTTGCTGGCCAGCTTGATCGCCTCGGGCAGCCCGAGCTCCCGAGCCAGGTCGGTCGGGTTGCGACCGGGTACGTAGCTGGGCAGCGCGTCCAGGTCGGCGCGGGTCAGGCGCACCGCCGGCTCAGGTCTTCCGGTTTCGGTCATGGGGGTTCTCCCGGGGGTCGGAACTGTCGTTCAGGGGGCGTTCGGTGGGGGCGGGGTCGGGTAGCTGGACGACGACGGTCTGGGCCCGCTTGTCGTGCAGCGCCTGCCGCAGGGGATGGTCGAAGAGGGGGGAGAGCGCGTCGACGAGCTGGATCAGCAGACCCAGGCCGAAACAGCACCAGAGCAGGGTGGGCACGCCGCCGTAGGTGTTCCATCGGGCCAGGGCCCGGCCGAAGCCGAGCGGCTCGTCGGCGGCGAGGGGCACCGCCTTGATCCGCATCGCCCGCTTGCCGAGCGTCTGCCCGGACGAGGCCGTCGTCGGCACCTCGTAGGCGAGCCAGAGCGCGGCGGCGATCGCCACGATGGCCAGCTGGAGGCCGCCGGCCTGCTCACCTATCTGCGGCAGCCCCTCACGGGACGTGTCGCCCTCCATCGCCCGGCGGAGGACCTCCCGCCAGTACGGCCCCATCTCCTCCAGGAACCGCCAGACGAACCAGCCGTTCACCAGGACGTTCAGGGCCAGGACGATGGCGAAGTCGATGAGCCGGGCGGCCAGTCGGCGACCGTAACCGGCCAGCGGCAGCCCGTGCGGCCGGGGTTCGGGCATCCGTCCCGCCCAACCCGGGGGAGCCCAGCCAGGCGGGGCACCCGCAGGCCCGTACCCGGGCGGAGCGCCCTGAGGGCCGTAGCCGGGCGGGCCGTAACCGGGGCCCTGGGGGCCGTGACCGGGCGGGGCGCTTTGGGGGCCGTAGCCGGGCGGGCCGTAACCGGGGCCCTGTGGGCCATGACCGGGCGGGCCGTACCCCGGGGGTGGGCCGGGGTGACCGGGCCAACCGGGCGGCGGCCCAGCGGCTGGCGGCGCCGAGCCCGGGGACACCTGCGCCGGGCCGGGCGTGACCGGCGTCGGCGGCGCGGGCGGCGGCTCGACGGGAGGCGGCCCCTCCGGCGGGGTGGCGTCGACGGGGATGGGCGCGCCGATCCAGCCCTCGCCGTCCCAGTACCGCCGGGTCTCGGTGTCGGCAGGGTCGATGTACCAGCCGGGTTGCACGCTCACGCAGCCACCTTAACGACGACCGCACCGGCGAACCGGGCGTGGCGGCACCAGGTCGGAGCCGGTGGCGGAGCCGCGCCCGGGTGGTGTCCGTACGGCTGAGGGGTGGGACCGGTGGGCGGCGCGAAGCCGCCGGCGGTGGGTGGGGGCCCACCGGCCGGCGGCGTCGGGTACGACGGGGGTTGCGTCACGCTGGCAAGTGTTACAGGTTGCCCCGCATCTCCTGCTCACGCTCGATGGCCTCGAAGAGGGCCTTGAAGTTGCCCTTGCCGAAGCCGAGCGAGCCGTGCCGCTCGATCAGCTCGAAGAAGACGGTCGGGCGGTCCTGGACCGGCTTGGTGAAGATCTGGAGCAGGTAGCCGTCCTCGTCCCGGTCGACCAGGATCTTGCGGGCTTTCAGCTCCTCGATCGGCGCCCGCACGTCCCCGATCCGGGCGCGCAGCTCCGGGTCGTCGTAGTACGAGTCCGGGGTGTCCAGGAACTCGACACCGGCGGCCCGCATCGCGTCGACGCTGGCCAGGATGTCGTTGGTGGCGACGGCGATGTGCTGGGCGCCGGGGCCCTGGTAGAACTCCAGGTACTCGTCGATCTGCGACTTCTTGCGGGCGATCGCCGGCTCGTTGAGCGGGAACTTCACCTTGCGGGTGCCGTTGGCGACCACCTTGCTCATCAGCGCCGAGTAGTCGGTCGCGATGTCGTCGCCGACGAACTCGGCCATGTTGGTGAAGCCCATGACGCGCTTGTAGAACTCCACCCACTCGTCCATCCGGCCGAGCTCGACGTTGCCGACCACGTGGTCGACGGCCTGGAAGAAGCGCTTCGGCTGGATGCCGGCGTCGATCATCGGCTGCCGGTCCACGATCGGGCCGCGCGCCACGAAGCCGGGCAGGAACGGCCCGGTGTACCGGGAGCGGTCGACCAGGGTGTGCCGGGTGTCGCCGTACGTGGCGATGGCCGCCATCCGGACGGTGCCGTGCTCGTCGCTGACGTCGTGCGGCTCGACGAGGCCGGTCGCGCCCTGGGCGGTGGCGTGTGCGTACGCGGCGTCGACGTCCGGCACCTCCAGCGCGATGTCGCTGATGCCGTCGTTGTGCTTGGTGACGTGCTCGGCGCCTTCGGCGTCCGGGCGCACGACGCCGGTCAGCACGAACCGGGCCGAGCCGCTGGTCAGGACGTACTGGGCGTGGTCGCGGTAGCCCTGCTCCGGGCCGCGGTACGCCACGCAGGTCATGCCGAACGCGGTCGAGTAGTAGTGCGCCGCCTGCTTGGCGTTGCCGACCAGGAAGTGCACGTGGTCGAGGCCCCGGACCGGGAAGGGGTCGCGGGTGATGTCGTGGTCGACAGCGCCGATGAGCCGGTCGGCATCGACCGTGTCGTCGCCGGACTGGGGTCGGTCGATCGCCTGGGTCATGGTGGTCTCCCTTGCGTACCGGCCGGCCTCGTGGGCCGCCGTGCCTGCTTTGTGCCGAGGATTGCGGTGCCGCCGGTCATTGGGCAATAGTTCGTCTAAATGCTGGTCAGCTTGTGCATTGCGTAAGGTGAAACCCCATGAACACTGGTCAGGATGTCCAGCTCGATGACCTGGACGCGCGACTGATCGAGCTGCTCGCCCAGGAACCCAGGATCGGCGTGCTGGAGTGCTCGCGGCGGCTCGGCGTGGCCCGCGGGACCGTGCAGGCGCGCCTCGACAAGCTGGCCGCCCGAGGCGTCATCGCCGGCTTCGGCCCCGAGATCTCGCCGACGGCCATCGGGTTCGGGGTGACCAGCTTCGTGACCCTGGAGATCAGCCAGCGGCACGGCCACGACCCGGTCACCGCCCACCTCGCCGGCATCCCGGAGGTGCTGGAGGCGCACACCATCACCGGCTCCAGCGACCTGCTCTGCCGGATCGTCGCCCGGTCGAACACCGACCTCCAGCGCGTGATCGACCAGATCGTCTCCTCCGAGGGGATCACCCGCGCCTCGACGATCATCGCGCTGGCCGAGCAGATCCCCTACCGCACACTCCCGCTGGTCCGCTCCGCCGCCCGCCGCTGAACAGGGCCGCCACGCCGGAGCTGCTGTCGACAGTGGCCGGACGGGACGGCCCTGTTAACACCATCGGCGGCAGAAAGCGCGGCGACACGGCGGTACGGGCGTATGGGAGCTACGTGATCGTGGCTACCGTGTGCGTGTGGCGAAGGGGAGGGGTCGAGGCGTACGCGTGGTGTTGCTGCTCGCGCTGATCGCCGTCGTCGCCCTCGCCGCCACCGGTGTGTGGAACCCGTTCCCCGGGGTGTGGGACTGGGTCGACCGGAGCGAACCGATCTCGGAGCCGGACGTGGTCTGGCAGCAGCGGATCGGTGGAACGCCGAAGAGCGTGACCATCGCCGGAGAGACCGTCGTCGTCGAGCAGCGCACCCGCGTCGAGGCGCGCGCCCTCGCCACCGGCGGCCAGCTCTGGGAGCGTAAGGCCGACTGGGCCGCGGTCGCCGGCGCCGACCGGAGCGCCGTCGTCGTCGTGGGCAAGCTGCTGGTCAAGGGGTACGAGGTGCTCGACCCGACCACCGGGGTGACCCGGCGGCGGGACGACGACGCGGTGGCCGTGTGGACGTACCGCAACCTGCTGCTCGACGCGCGCTGTGTCCAGCCGACCGACTGCACGTTGAGCGCCTGGGACCCGCGCGGTGCCAAGCCACTGTGGACGGCGTTCCTGCCGGGAGTGGGCAGCGGCCTCTTCGCCGACAACCCCGGGCTGCGCGGCACCCGCCGGCTGACCGCGCAGCGGCTCGAGGAGGAGGTGGCAGGCCCGGAGCCGGTGCCGCCGCTGCTCGGTTTCCCGGTCGACGGCCGGGTGCACGTGGTGGACACCGCCACCGGTGCCGTCCTGCAGAACGTCGAGCCGGGCCGGGAGGAACGCCTCTCCGTGGTCGGCGGGAGGCTGCTGCGCATCAACGCCCGCTCGCAGGACGACAACTGCTACTTCGCCATCGCCGGCGTCGATCCGGCCACCGGCCGGGAGACCTGGCGCCGGGCGGGAATCAACCTGCGCACCGCCGAGAAGGCCGGCTGCGTGCAGCGGGAGGATCCGCAGGGCGCACGGAACGTGGTGATCGGGGTCGCGCCGGACGCCCGGGAGACGGTGCTCGACGGGTACGACGGCCGCTTGCTCTGGGTCGGCGCTGACCGCGAGAAGCTGCTCGCCGTCGACGACAGGTACGCGCTGGTCCGCTCGGCCGACCAGCGTTCGATCATCGCCCGGGGGCTCGGTACCGATCGCACGCTCTGGACCCGGCCGGCGGGCGGAAAGGCGGGGGCGACCCTCACCCCGTACGCCGCGGTCATCGCCGACGAGAAGCCGTCCCGGCTGACCGCCGTGGACCCGCGTACCGGGCGGGAGCTGGCCGTGCTGCGGACCTCCGCGAACGCGCTCGCGGTCGGCCCGGCCGGCATGGTCATCGGCGAGGGGCGGGAGATCGGCTACGTCCGGTTCGGCGCGACGCCGGGTAGCGACCCGAACCCGTCGAACGGCGACGGCGCGCCCGGCCCGGGCGGCAGCGCCCCGGCCCCCGGCGATCACGGAGACGACGCCGACTGCGGGCCGAAACGTGAGTTGTGCCCCGACGGGACCAGCGGCTGACCTGGGCGGTGACGCCCAACCAGGCCGCCCAGATGAGGGGATCGATTTGCCCGGCTCGCGGGTTCGGTGAGAGCGGCGTCCCAGCGGGGCCCGGCGGGTGGGAATGATCGACCGGTCTGCCCTAGGCTTTCCGCTCATGAGCAGTGCCGCCGCCTTCTCGTACGCCCCCCTGCTGCCGACCGGCCCCGATCAGACGGAGTACCGCCTGATCACCGATGAGGGCGTCGACGTCGTGCACGGCCCGGGAGGTCGCCGTTTCCTCACCGTGGAGCCGGCCGCCCTGACCGCGCTGACCGCCGAGGCGATGCACGACATCGCCCACTACCTGCGCCCCGCGCACCTGGCCCAGCTGCGGTCGATCATCGACGACCCGGCCGCCTCGCCGAACGACCGGTTCGTCGCGCTCGACCTGCTGCGCAACGCCAACATCGCCGCCGGCGGTGTCCTGCCGATGTGCCAGGACACCGGCACCGCGATCGTGATGGGCAAGCGCGGCCGGCACGTGCTGACCGACGGCACCGACGCCGAGGCGATCTCCCGGGGCGTCTGGCAGGCGTACACCCGGCTCAACCTGCGCTACTCCCAGCTCGCGCCGCTGACCATGTGGGAGGAGCGCAACACCGGCAGCAACCTGCCCGCGCAGGTGGAGCTCTACGCCGAGGATCCGGACGGACACCCGGACGCGTACAAGTTCCTCTTCATGGCGAAGGGCGGAGGCTCGGCGAACAAGTCGTTCCTCTACCAGGAGACCAAGGCGCTGCTGAACCCGACGCGGATGATGCAGTTCCTGGACGAGAAGCTGCGGCTCATCGGCACCTCGGCCTGCCCGCCGTACCACCTGGCCATCGTCATCGGCGGCACCTCCGCCGAGTACGCGCTGAAGACCGCCAAGTACGCCAGCGCCAAGTACCTCGACGCGCTGCCCACCACCGGCTCGATGACCGCGCACGGCTTCCGGGACCTGGAGCTGGAGGCCCAGGTGCTGGAGCTGACCCGTGACTTCGGCATCGGCGCACAGTTCGGCGGCCGATACTTCTGCCACGACGTGCGGGTCGTCCGGCTGCCCCGGCACGGAGCCTCGTGCCCCGTCGCGATCGCGGTCTCCTGCTCCGCCGACCGGCAGGCCGTCGCGAAGATCACCCCGTCGGGCGTGTGGCTGGAGCGGCTCGAGACCGACCCGGCCCGCTACCTGCCGGAGGTCACTGACGCGCAGCTGGACACCTCCGAGGTCGTCCGCGTCGACCTGAACCGCCCGATGGACGAGATCCGCGCCGAGCTCTCCAAGTACCCGGTGAAGACCCGGCTGTCGCTCTCCGGACCGCTGGTGGTGGCCCGGGACATCGCGCACGCGAAGATCGCCGAGCGGCTGGACGCCGGCGAGCCCATGCCGCAGTACCTGCGCGACCACGCCGTCTACTACGCCGGCCCCGCCAAGACCCCCGAGGGCTACGCCTCCGGCTCGTTCGGCCCCACCACGGCCGGCCGGATGGACGCGTACGTGGAGAAGTTCCAGGCCGCCGGCGGATCGCAGGTGATGCTGGCCAAGGGCAACCGGTCCGCCCAGGTGACCCGCGCCTGCCAGGAGTACGGCGGCTTCTACCTCGGCTCGATCGGCGGGCCGGCCGCCCGGCTCGCCCAGGACTGCATCAAGCACGTCGAGGTGCTCGAATACGCGGAGCTGGGCATGGAGGCGGTCTGGAAGATCGAGGTGGAGGACTTCCCGGCCTTCATCGTGGTCGACGACAAGGGCAACGACTTCTTCGCCGAGGTCACCAAGCCGATGTTGACCATCGGCCGCCGCTGACCGTACCGACTGGAAGGGCGCCGGGCACGAGCCCGGCGCCCTTCGTCGTTGCCGAGGTCGAGCTGATGGTCGACGTCGGTGCGCCCGCCCCCGAGGGGTCCCGGCGGGCGCACCGCCCCCGTCGGATGTCGGTGCGGACACCCCACACAAGACTGCGCCCCGCCACTGCCGATCCGCTCTCACATCGCTATCACCGGGCGAGGACCTTCTGTCAGCAGCGGGCTACGCTGCGATCGTTACGCCGGTACGGACGGGAGCGGGAATGCGGTTCGGGATCCTGGGGCCCCTGCGGGTCGGTGCCGGCGAGGCCACCGTGACCGCCGGGCGCGACCGGATCGTGCTCGCCATGATGCTGCTGCGGGCCAACCGGATCGTGCCGGTGGAGGAGCTCGTCGACGCGGTCTGGGAGGAGCGCCCGCCGGCCACCGCCCGCGCCCAGATCCAGACCTGCGTGTCCCGGCTCCGACGCCGGTTCGCCCAGCTCGGCGTGCCCCCGAGCACCATCTTCAGCGATCCGGTGGGCTACGGCATCCGCACCGAGCCGGGCGAGGTGGACGCGGAGGTGTTCGCCCGGGACGTCGAGGCGGGCCGCACCGCCCTCGCCGCCGGCCAGCCGGCGGAGGCGGGTCGCCACTTCCGGTCCGCCCTCGCGCTCTGGCGTGGGCCGGCGCTGAGCGGCATCACCAGCCGGAGCGTACGGCGGCGAGCGCAGGCGCTCGACGAGCAGGGGCTCGCGGCGCTCGAAGAGTGTGTCGACGTCGAGCTGGTCCTCGGCGACGCGACCGAGATCCTCGACGTGCTGACCGAGACCGTGGCCCGGTACCCGCTCCGCGAGCGGCTGCGCGGCCAGCTGATGCTCGCGCTGTCGGCGGTCGGTCGGCAGGCGGACGCGCTGGCCGCCTACCGCGAGGGGCGGCGACTCTACGCCGAAGAGTTGGGCATCGAGCCCGGGTCGGCGTTGCAGGAGCTGCACCAGCGGGTGCTCGCCGGTGACCTGGCGCTGGCCGGGTCGGAGGTTCGTCGTTCCGCTCCGGTCCGCGGCCTGCCCCGGGCGATCAGCGACTTCACCGGCCGGCAGGAGACCCTGGCGCGGCTGGTCAAGGAGATCGACGAGGACCGGACCCGGGTCCAGCTCGTCGACGGGATGGCCGGCAGCGGCAAGACGACATTGGCGATCCACCTCGCCACCGCGCTGGCCGACCGCTATCCCGACGCCCAACTCTTCATCGACCTGCACGGGCACAGCGACCGCGAACCGCTCCTTCCGGCGGCGGCGCTCGCCGCGCTGCTGCGTCAGCTCGGGGTGCCCGGCGAACGGATACCCGGCGACGTCGACGAGCGGGCCGCGCTCTGGCGCAGTGAGCTGGCCGACCGGCGGGCGGTGGTGGTACTGGACAATGCGACGTCGGCGGCCCAGGTGGCGCCGCTGCTGCCCAGCGGCCCCGGCACCCTGACGCTGATCACGAGCCGGCGACGCCTGACCGGGCTGGACGAGGGACGGCCCTCCTCGCTCGCTGTCCTCGACCCCGACGAGGGGATCGAGCTGCTCGCGCGGGTGGCCGGCGCCGAGCGGGTCGCCGCCGAGCCGGAGGCGGCCGCCGAGGTGGTACGTCGGTGCGGTTGCCTGCCGCTGGCGATCCGGCTCGCCGGGGCGCGGCTCGCGCACCGGCCCCGCTGGCGCATCGCCGACCTGGCCGCCCGGCTCGCCGCCGGCCGGGACGCCCTGACCGAGCTGGTGGCCGGCGACCGCTCCGTCGGGCAGGCCTTCGCGCTGTCGTACGCGCAGGTGACCCCGACCGCGCAGCGGATGTTCCGGCTGCTCGGGCTGCACCCGGGAACCCGGTTCGACGCCGTGATGGCCGCCGCGTTGGCGGACGTGCCGCTGCCCGAGGCGCAGCACCTGCTCGACGAGCTGGTCGACGTGCACCTCGTCGACGAACCGGAGCCGGGCCGGTTCCGCTTCCACGACCTGGTGCGCGACTACGCGCGGCAGCTGACGGCCGAGCCGGCGCTCGCCGCCGAACGCTCGGCGGCGGTACGACGGATGTTGAACGTCTGCCTGCACCTGGCCCTGGCGGCCACCCGGCAGCTCGAGGGTTCGGCGAGCCGGGCTCCGTTCCAGCGACCGCCGATGCTCCGGCCCGACCTGGTGGAGACCGGCCTGCCGCCGAACCTCGGATGGTTCGACGAGAACCGGTCGAACCTGTCCGCCATGGTCCGGCTCGCCGAGGCGGAGGGCCGGTACGAGTACTGCTGGCAGCTGGCCTTCGCCGGCTGGAGGTACTGGTACGCGTCCGGCCACCCGGACGAGCTGATCGAGGCGCACACCATCGGGCTCCGGGCCGCGGAGCGTCTCGGCGACGAGGCCGCGATCGCCACGATGCACAACTACCTCGCCTCCGGGTACCACCGGCTGGCCCGCTACGCGGAGGCGCTGACCTCGATGGAGCTCGCCCTCAGCCTGCGTGAGCGGCTGGGTGACCCACTGGGCCGGGCCGGTACGCACAAGAACGTCGCGGCCGTCCACGCGTTCCTCGGCAACTTCTCGGCAGCGCTGTCCCACCTGACCGAGGCGCTGCACATCGTCCGGCGGGAGGGGCACGACGCCGGCGTCGTCGCGGTCTTCAACAATCAGGCGTCGGTTCTGTTGAACGCCGGACGACTGGAGGAGGCGTTGGCGGTGTCCCGCCGGCACCTGATGCTGGCCCGGACGGCGGGCACGCTCTACGACAACGCGAACGCGCTGGGGCACATCGCGATGGCCCGGGCCCGGATGGGTCACGGTGAGCCGGCCCGCCGGAGGCTCTGGGCGGCGCTCGCGATGAAGCGCCGGCTCGGCAACCGGTACGGCGTCGGCGAGCTGCTCAACGAGATCGGTGCCCTGGAGCGGGCGAACGGCCACCCGGAGGCCGCGATGGACCGGCACCGGGAGGCGTTGCGCGCGATGACGCAGGCCGCGGACCGCAACGGACAGTGCGTGTCGCGGAATCTGCTGGCCCGGGCGCTGCTCGACCAGGGGGACGCGGCGAGCGCGCTGGACCTGCACCGGCGGGTGCTGACCGACGCCACCCGGCTCAACGCCCGCTACGAGCAGGCCCGCGCCCTGGACGGGATCGCCCGCTGCCTCGTCGCAACCGACCCGGCCGCCGCGCGGGCGCACTGGGTACGGGCGCTCGCGCTGTTCAGCGAGTTCGAGGCACCGGAGCAGCACGAGGTGCGGCGGCGCCTCGCCGCTCCGGAGTGAGGCGCTCGTCGCGATCATCTGCATAGCGCCGTGCGGCGCGGCAGGATGGTACGCGTGACGAATCCAGACGTGCCGGGTTACCGGATCGAACGCGACTCGATGGGTGAGGTGGAGGTGCCCGCCGAGGCGCTGTGGCGGGCACAGACGCAACGCGCCGTGCAGAACTTCCCGATCTCCGGCCGCGGGATCGAACCGGCGCAGATCAAGGCGCTGGCGCAGATCAAGGGCGCGGCGGCGCAGGTCAACGGCGAGCTGGGGGTGATCGACGCGAACGTGGCGGCGGCGATCGCCGCGGCGGCGGCGCACGTGGCCGACGGCGGCTACGACGACCAGTTCCCGATCGACGTGTTCCAGACCGGCTCCGGTACGTCATCCAACATGAACGCCAACGAGGTGATCGCGACGTTGGCCGGCCGGGAGCTGGGCCGGGACGTGCACCCGAACGACGACGTGAACGCCTCCCAGTCCAGCAACGATGTCTTCCCGTCCTCGATCCACCTGGCCGCCACCCAGTTCGTGGTGGAGGATCTGATCCCCTCTCTCCGGCAGCTGGCTGAGTCGTTGGAGGCTAAGTCGGCCGAGTTCGAGACCGTGGTGAAGGCGGGTCGTACGCACCTGATGGACGCCACCCCGGTCACCCTGGGGCAGGAGTTCGGCGGGTACGCGGCGCAGGTCCGCTACGGCCTCGAGCGGCTGGAGAGCACGCTGCCCCGGCTGGCCGAGCTGCCGTTGGGCGGGACCGCGGTGGGCACCGGCATCAACACTCCGCTGGGCTTCGCCGCCGCGGTGATCGGCAAGCTGCGCGACTCGACCGGGTTGCCGCTGACCGAGGCGCGCAACCACTTCGAGGCGCAGGGCGCCCGGGACGCGCTGGTCGAGACGTCCGGTCAGCTCCGGACCATCGCGGTCGGGCTCTACAAGATCGCCAACGACATCCGCTGGATGGGCTCCGGGCCCCGGGCCGGCCTGCGCGAGCTGCGGATCCCCGACCTCCAGCCCGGCTCGTCGATCATGCCGGGCAAGGTGAACCCGGTCGTCGCCGAGGCGATGCGGCAGGTCTGCGCGCAGGTGATCGGCAACGACGCCGCAGTGGCCTTCGCCGGCAGTCAGGGCGACTTCGAACTGAACGTCATGCTGCCCGTGATGGGCCGCAACCTGCTGGAATCCATCAAGCTGCTGGCCGCGTCGAGCCGGCTCTTCGCCGAGCGCCTGGTGGTCGGTCTGGTGGCGGACGCCGAGGTGGCGTTGGCGTACGCCGAGGGCTCGCCCTCGATCGTCACCCCGCTCAACCGCTACCTGGGGTACGACGAGGCCGCCTCGATCGCCAAGGAGGCGCTCGCGAAGCAGCTCTCGATCCGCGAGGTGGTGGTCTCCCGCGGGCACGTGGACTCGGGGAAGCTCACCGAGACCCAGCTGGAAGAGGCGCTCGACCTGCTCCGGATGACCCACCCCTGATCGCCAGGGTTCGTTGCCCATCGCCGGTCCGACGCTGAGCGGCGCTGGTTTGGCGCCGTTTGGCGCTGAGCGGCGGTAAGCCGCGCTGGTCCGGCGCTGGTCCGGCGCGTCGGTGTGCGGCCGGCCGGTCGGTCCGGAACGTGGTGCGGCGCTCCTTTGGAGCTGAGTCACCTGCGCCGTCATCCGGGCCCGCGCGGGGTCGCCGGCCGGGGAGCGGGCTGTCCGGAGCCGCTCAGCCGGAAAAGTGGGCCGTCCGGGATCGCCTGGATGGGGAAGCGGCGTGTGGGACTGCCCGGCCGGGGAGTGGCCGTCCGGGACCGGCCGACGGGAAAGGTGGGCCGTTCGGGATCGCCTGATGGGGGAGCGGGCCGTAGGACTGCCGGGCCGGGGAGCAGGCCGTCCGGGACGGGCCGGCCGGGGGGGCGGGCCCGTTCGGGATCGCCTGAAGAGGGAGCGGGCTGTGGGACTGCCCGACCGGGGAGCAGGTCGTCCGGAACCGCTCGGCGGGGGACGGTCCCGCGTGACGCGCCGGTGCTGTCGGCGGCCGCCCGGCCGGGCTCGCCGAGCTGGTCAGCCCTGGGTGGCTGCCTTGCGGGCCCGGTAGGCCGTGACTGCGGCGCGGTTGCCGCAGCCCGCCTCGCAGAACCGCCGCGAGCGGTTGCGGGAGAGGTCGACGAGCACGTTGTCGCAGTCGGGGTGGGCGCAGGCGCGCAGCCGGTTCAACTCCCCGTTGCGGACCAGGTCGGCGACCGCCATGGCCGCCTCGACCGCCATCCGGATGGCCAGCGGGGCGTCCCGGGGTACGGCGTGGAAGTGGTACGGCTCGTCGTCGTGCGTGATGAGCTGTGGGAGGGCGGCGTGCTCCCGGAGCAGGCCGTTGACGATGGTCACGACCTCGTGGACGTCCGCGTCCCAGATCCGGCGGAGGCGGGGCCGGAGCTCGCGTACCGAGGTCAGTTCGGCTTCGGTGTGCTCGTGCCGTCCCGTGTAGGCGTGCGCGACGTAGAACTCATCGAGGGCTGTCACGTCGGGTAGCCCCTCACCCCCGCCACCAGCGGTGTTGACGAGAGCGGCGGCGGCGATCAGCGAGCACTCGGTGTCATGGGCAAAAAGCAACTTGACTCCTGTCGGGATGGCCACCTAGCGTCATCGGCGTACCCCTAGTTTGCCCATTACCGCTGTGACGTGCCAGGGAGGCCCGATGCAGAAGTCGCCCGCCGCCGGACTCGGCCTCGGTCTCGCCCTGCTCTCCGCGGTCACGTTCGCCACCTCGGGCACCTTCGCCCGGTCCCTGATCGAGGCCGGCTGGTCGGCCCCGTCCGCCGTCATCGCCCGGGTCGGGCTCGCCGCGCTGGTGCTCGCCGTGCCGGCGGCTCTCGCGCTGCGCGGCCGGTGGCCCGTGCTGCGACGCAACCTCGGCGTGGTGGGCGTCTTCGGGCTGCTCGGGGTGGCGCTCGCCCAGGTCTGCTTCTTCAACGCCGTCCGCTATCTCCCGGTCGGCGTCGCGCTGCTCCTGGAGTACCTGGGCATCATCCTGGTCGTCGCCTGGACGTGGCTGGTCCACAAGCAGCGCCCCCGTCGACTGACCGTCGCCGGCGCGGTCGCGGCGCTGGCCGGCCTGGTCTTCGTGCTCGACCTCACCGGCGACGCGCGGCTCGACGTGCTCGGCGTGCTCTGGGGGCTGGGCGCGGCCGTGGGCCTGGCCGGCTACTTCGTGCTCGCCGGTCGCGTCGACGCCCAACTGCCCTCGGTGGTGCTCGCCAGCGGCGGAATGGGCGTCGGCGCCGCCGCACTGGCCCTCCTCGGGCTCGTCGGAGTGCTGCCGCTGCACGCCGTCTTCGGCGACGTCAGCTTCGCCGGGCAACAGACCAGCTGGCTCGTGCCGATCGCCGGACTCTCCCTGGTCGCGGCCGTGGTCGCGTACCTGACGGGCATCGCCGGGGCGCGGATCCTCGGCCCGCGCCTGTCGTCGTTCGTCGGGCTGACCGAGGTCATGTTCGCCGTCCTCATCGCCTGGCTGGTCCTCGGCGAGCTGCCGAGGATGGTGCAACTGCTCGGCGGCGTGCTGATTGTGGCCGGGGTCGCGCTCGTGCGTCTCGGCGAGCAGCGCGAGACAGCTACGACGCCCGAGGCGATCCCCGAACCCGCCCTCGCCGCCGACCGCTGACCCCGGCGCGCCTAGCCAAGATCGTTCCCGAGTTCTGTGAAGTCGGGCTGTCCCGGTCGCCCGGATACCCCGACTTCACGGAAGTCGAGTTGATCTCGGCGTGGCCGACGCGATTGCCACCTTGTCGGGGCCGAGATGTCAGGCGGCGGCATGGTTGGACACGGACGCACACGGTGTGACTGGCGGGACACTCCTGCGGCGCAGCCAGGGTTGCCGGCGGCCGGGGGACGGCCGAATGGGCGACCCGGGCGGAACGCAATCATCGAAGATGTCACCCTCATGGTCGTGCTGACCACGATCGTCTTCGACGCCGACGAGACACTGATCGACCTCCGACCGGCGGTGACGGGGGGACTCGTGGCCGTACTCGAGGAGATGCGACAGCTCACCCCGGCGGCCGCCGATGTGTCGCTCGCGGACCTGGAGGCGGACTGGGCGGTGGTCTTCGGTGAATCGCCCGCCGCGCCGATCATCGAGATCCGCCGCGCGGCGCTGACGCGTTCGCTCTCGCGGGCCGGACTCGACGCGCACCTCGATGCCATCGCGGCTCTCTTTTTCGCCCGGCGATTCGCGCTCACCCGGCCGTTCCCGGACGTGCAGCCCGCGTTGGCTCTGCTGCGTGACCGGTGGACGCTGGGTTTCGCCACCAACGGCAACAGCCGCACCGAACGTTGCGGCCTCGCGGGGGAGTTCGCGTTCGAGCTGTATGCGCACGAGAACGGGGTACCCAAGAAGCCCGCACCTGAGTTCTACGCGGCGGTGGTCGACGCCGCGGGCGTCCCGGCGTCGCGGGTGGTGTACGTGGGCGACTCTCTCGACCACGATGTGGTCGCCGCCCAACGAGCCGGCCTGCGGGCTGTCTGGCTCAACCGCCTCGCGCTGCCCTGTCCAGCGGGCGTGTTCCCGGACGGGCAGGTGTCCACGATGGCGGAGCTGCCCTCCCTGCTGGCTGACCTGGCCGGCGAATCCTCGCCTGATCGTTCCCGAGTTTCGTGAAGTCGGGGTGTCCCGGTCGCCCGGATACCCCGACTTCATGGAAGTTGAGTTGATCTCGACGGGTGGCCGGGCTGGTGGGCGGGGGTGGTCACCGGCGCCAGCCGCGGGCGGCCAGGGCCGCGCGGACCTCTCGAAGCACCCCCGCGAAGTCGTTGTGCATTCGGCGACTGGTCACATGCAGCACCAGCCAACCGGCGGCGACCAACTGGTTGAGCCGTTTGCGGTCGGTGTGCAGCCGCTCGGGGTCGGCGTGCCAGTGGCCGTCGTACTCGATCGCGACCCGGAGCTGCGGCCAGGCGAGGTCGGGATGGAGGATCAAGCCGCTGGGTAGGCGTACCGGATGTTGTGCGACCGGCCGGGGTAGCCCGGCCAGCACCAGCCGGACGCGCAGGTGCGACTCCGGTGGCGATTGAGCACGGCCATCGGCCAGGCCGAAGACCCACCGTGCCCGCTGCGCACCCGGCCGGCCGGCGTTCGCGTCGGCGATGGCGGTCAACTCGTCGGGGTCGGTGAGCCCGCCGGCGAGCAGGGTGTCGACGATGCCGACCGCGCGGACCGGTTCCAGCCAGACCGCCGTCTCCCAGGCGGCCTGACCGGGGCTGGTGCGCGGTAGGGCGCCCGTCGGTCGGTCGATCGTCACGGTCGCTCGCTCGGACTGCCCGGACTGCCTGGACTGCGCGGACAGCCCGGACCGCTCGGACTGCGCGAACAGCCTGGACTGCGCGGACAGCCTGGACCGCTCGGACCGCTCGGACTGCCTGGACTGCGCGAACAGCCTGGATTGCGAGGACAGTCCGGACCGCGGGGACTGCCCGGGCCGCCCGGACCGCTCGGGTGCGCCCAGGGTCGACCCGGGCTCCGGGGCCTGCGATGCGCCCACGACTGTTGGTGGTCCGCCTGTGAGGGTCGGTGGTCCGCCCGCGAGGGCTGGTGGCGCGTCGCCGCAGATGTGCAGGCGTAGGCCGCGTTGCGCGCCGGACCGTACCTGCGGCGGCAGCAGCACGTGCACGTCGTCGGTGAAGGTCGCGGCATGGTCGACGCCATGCAGGTAGGCGGCTGACGGCCCGGCGATCAGCACCCCGGACGGCAGGCGTAGCAGCGCCGCCCGGCAGGCGAGGGAGTGGTCACGGTCGAGCCGAGCGTCGGCGTAGACGTCGTGGCGCAGCCGGAGCCAGGCCGAGCTACGCAGCTGGTGTTCGGTGATCAACCCTCGCCGGATTGCCGCGGAACCGCGGAAGACCTGCCAGGCGAGGGCGTCCGGCCGATGTGGTCGAGGTGGCATGTCTTTGAGCGTGCCCCTGGGTACTGACCCGCGGCACCCTTGTGGACAACGGTGACCGGCCGGGCTGGGACCCCCTGTGGAGAACACCAGGGCGGCCTGCCGGGCGTGCTATAGGTGATCGACTCGGGTTCTGTGAAGTCGGGGTGTCGAGCGGACCCGGATACCCCGACTTCCAGGAACCCGAGTCGATCAAGCGAGCGCGGGCCGAGCGCGGCTGAGCGCGCCCGAGCTGAGCGCGAGACCGAGCCGAGTGTCGGTCGGGTCGGGCGTCGGGTCAGCCGAGGGCCGTGGCGATCGCGGCGGCGGCGGCGCGTACCTGCGTGCCGACCGTGTCGACGTTCAGCGGCGCGAGCGCGACCACGCCGACGCTCGCCTCCAGGCCCGGCACGCCGAGCACGGGCGCGGCCACCCCGTACGCCCCGGCCTGCAGCTCCCCGCTGCTGCTCACCGGGTCGGCGGAGCCCGACCGGCCCGCCAGGATGGCCCGGCCGGCGGCCCCCCGGTCCAGCGGATGCCGCGCCCCCGTCCGGTATGCGACGTGGAACGACGTCCAGCTCGGCTCGACCACCGCGAGGGCCACGCCCTCGCCGCCCTCGACGACGGTCAGGTGCGCGGTGGCACCGGCCTGCTCGGCGAGCCGACGCAGCGCGGGGAGCGCGCCCTCGGCCAGCAGCGGCTGCGCCCGCCGGGCCAGGTGCAGGAGCCCCGCCCCCAGCCGCAGCCGGCCGGCCTCGTCGCGCCGGAGCATCCCGTGCCCGGTCAGCGGGCCGGCCAGCCGGTAGACCGCGGCCCGGCCGATGCCCAGCCGGTTGGCGGCCTCGGTCACGGTCAGCCCGTTCGGCGCCTCCGCCACCAGGTGCAGCAGACGCAACCCCCGGTCCAGGGTCTGCGCCGACTCGCCGGTTCGAGCGACGGTCCCGCCCGGGTTCGCCGCAGCCGCCGTCGGGGTCGCGCCTTGTGGAGACCCGGTGCGGTCGCCCGGGCGCGACGCAGGGTTGTCGGCCCGGGCCGACGCGAACGGGGTCGCGGAGCGGCTCGTCGCGCCGCCGCCGGGCCGTGCCGCCGTGTCCATGACAGGGAGCGTACGACGAGCCACGGGCCGACCCGGAAAAGCGCGGACGGCTACCCTTGTACGGTGACGCTGCGCTTGTACGACACCGCCACCCGATCGGTCCGGGACTTCGTTCCCCGCGAATCCGGCAAGGTGGCTGTCTACCTCTGTGGTCTCACTCTCCAGGCGCCGCCACACATCGGTCACCTCCGCTCCGGAGTGAACTACGACATCCTGCGCCGCTGGCTGACCGCTGAGGGCTACCAGGTCACCTTCGTCCGCAACCTGACCGACATCGACGACAAGATCCTCGTCAAGGCGGAGGAGCAGGGGCGGCCGTTCTGGTCGATCGCGTACGCCAACGAGCAGATTCTGAGCGAGTCGTACCGGCAGCTCAACGTGCTGCCGCCGACGTACGAGCCGCGCGCGACGGGGCACATCCCGGAGATGCACGAGCTGATCGCCAAGCTGATCGCCGACGGGCACGCCTACCCGGCGCTCGACGGCTCGGGCGACGTCTACTTCGACGTCATGTCCTGGCCGGCGTACGGGTCGTTGTCGAACCAGTCGCCGGAGGACATGCAGTCGGCCGGCGACGCCCCCGACCGGGGCAAGCGCGACCCGCGTGACTTCGCCCTCTGGAAGGGCGCGAAGCCCGGCGAGCCGGCGGACGCCTACTGGCCGTCGCCGTGGGGCCGGGGCCGTCCCGGCTGGCACATCGAGTGCTCGGCCATGTGCTGGCGCTACCTGGGGGCGGAGTTCGACATCCACGGCGGCGGGCTCGACCTGACCTTCCCGCACCACGAGAACGAGCTGGCCCAGTCCCGGGCCGCCGGGCTGCCCTTCGCCCGCTACTGGGTGCACCACGGTCTGCTCAGCATCGGCGGCGCCAAGATGGGCAAGTCGCTCGGGAACACGCTCGACCTGGCGTACGTCGCCTCGCTCGGCGTGCGGCCGGTGGAGCTGCGCTACTACTACGCCGCCGCGCACTACCGCTCCCGGATCGACTACTCGGAGGAGGCGCTCCGGGAGGCGGCCACCGCGTACCGGCGGATCGAGGGGTTCGTGCAGCGGGCCGTCGAGCGGGTCGGCGCCGGCCGGCTCGGCGAGCTGCCGGCCGCCTTCGTCGCGGCGATGGACGACGACCTGAACACCTCCGCCGCGCTGGCCGTACTGCACGAGGTGGTCCGGGACGGCAACACCGCGCTGACGGGCGGCGACGATGTGACCGTCCGCACGGCGCTGGCCGCCACCCGCGCGATGCTGGATATCCTCGGCCTTGACCCCCTCGACCCGGCGTGGAACGCCGGTGGCCAGGCGGACGATCTGCGTGATGTGGTGGATTCCCTCGTCGCTCTGGCCCTGGAGCAGCGCGCGCAGGCTCGTAGCCGCAAGGACTGGGCCGCCGCTGACGCCGTAAGGGACCAGCTCAAGCAGGCCGGCGTGGTGGTCGAGGACACCCCCCAGGGCCCCCGTTGGACTATTGGAGAGCAGAAGATCTGATGGCTGGCAACTCCCAGCGTCGCGGGCGGCGGGTGACGCCCAAGGCGGGCGCCCCGAAGGGCTCAGGCGGTAAGAACCGGGACTCCCTCGCTGGTCGGGGGCGTACCCTGCCGGCCGACGAGCGGCCGTGGCACAAGGGGTACTCGGGCACCGAGAAGCTGCCCCAGCGCACCGCCTGGAAGCAGGAGAAGGAGCGCCGGGCCGCCGCCGAGGAGGGGCGCGCCCCCAAGATCGGTCAGCCGGGTACGAAGGACACCACCTGGGGCAAGGGTGGTGGCCGGGGCGTTTCGGCGGGCGGCGGCGGTCGCGGTGCGGCCGGTCGCGGTGGCAAGCCGGCCGGGCGGAGCGGCCCGCGGGTCGCCCCGGGACGCAAGTCGAACCCGTCCCGGGACGCGCCCGAGCTGCTGGTCGGCCGTAACCCGGTGGTGGAGTCGCTGCGCGCCGGAGTGCCGGCGACCGCGCTCTACACCGCCCAGGGCATCGACATCGACGATCGGATCAACGAGATCGTCCGGACGGCCGCCGACCGGGGCATCGCGATCCTCGAGGTGAGCCGGGCCGAGCTGGACCGGATGACCGGTGGGGTGCTGCACCAGGGCGTCGGCCTCCAGGTGCCGCCCTTCGCGTACCAGCCGTTCGAGGACATGCTGGCCGCCGCCGTCGAGCATCCGGCGCCGCTGCTCGTCGCGCTGGACGGGGTCACCGACCCGCGTAACCTCGGCGCGGTGCTCCGCTCCGCCGCCGCGTTCGGCGCGCAGGGTGTCTTCGTACCGGAGCGGCGGGCCGCCGGGATCACCGCGACCGCCTGGCGGACCAGCGCCGGTGCGGCGGCGCGCGTGCCGGTCGCCCAGGTGACCAACCTGACCCGGTCGTTGAAGGCGTGCCAGAGCGCCGGCTTCATGGTGGTCGGCCTGGACGCCGACGGCGAGACCGAGCTGTACGACCTCGAGGCTGCGGTGGGGCCGCTGGTCGTGGTGGTGGGCTCGGAGGGGCGCGGGCTGTCCCGGCTGGTCGGGGAGACCTGTGACCTGACGGTGAGCATCCCGATGGTCTCCGAGGTGGAGTCGCTGAACGCGAGCGTGGCTGCCGCGGTCACCCTCGCCGAGGTGGCCCGCCGCCGCTCGACCACCGACTGAGTCACTCGACAGACGACGAAAGGGGCGGTCCGCCGATGGCGGGCCGCCCCTTTCCGGGTCGTACGTCAGATCCGCTTGCCGGTGGCGGCGTTGAAGACGTGCGTACGGTCGGCGTTCGGCTTGACGAACACGGTGTCACCCATGTTCGGCATGTTACGGCGGTCGGTCCGGACGACGAAGCGCTCGGAGTTGCCGCCCAGCGCGGCGTGCCCGTAGACGTTGGCGTCGGAGCCCAGGTCCTCGACCAGCTCGACCACGATCGGCATGCCGCCCTCGGTGGGGCTGACCAGGTCGACGTCCTCCGGACGGAAACCGACGGTCACCTTGCCGTCGCCGCCCTCGGCCTTCGCGGCCTCGGCCTGCTCGCGGGTGAGCGGCACGAGCAGTTCGGCGAACTGGGCGCCCTTCTCGGTCAGCGGCACCGTCTTGATGTTCATGGCCGGGGAGCCCATGAAGCCGGCGACGAAGACGTTGGCCGGGGTGTCGTAGAGCGCCCGCGGGGTGTCCACCTGCTGGAGCTCACCGTCGAGCAGCACCGCGACCCGGTGGCCCATGGTCATGGCCTCGACCTGGTCGTGGGTGACGTAGACGGTGGTGACGCCGAGCTTGGCCTGCAGCGACGCGATCTGGGTACGGGTCTGCACCCGCAGCTTCGCGTCGAGGTTCGACAGCGGCTCGTCCATCAGGAAGACCTGCGGCTCACGCACGATCGCGCGGCCCATGGCCACCCGCTGGCGCTGACCACCGGAGAGCGCCTTCGGCTTGCGGCCCAGGTACTCCTCCAGCTGGAGCAGGCCGGCCGCCTCCTTGACCCGACGGTCGATCTCCGACTTCGGGGTCTTGCGGAGCTTCAGCGCGAACGCCATGTTCTCGTACACCGTCATGTGCGGGTAGAGGGCGTAGTTCTGGAAGACCATCGCGATGTCGCGGGACTTCGGGGGGAGGTGCGTGACGTCGCGCTGGTCGATGTAGATCGCACCCTGGTCGACGTCCTCCAAGCCGGCGAGCATGCGCAGGCTGGTGGACTTACCGCAACCGGAGGGGCCGACGAGGACGAGGAACTCGCCGTCGCCGATCTCGAGGTCGAGCTGGTTGACGGCGGGACGCTCGGTGCCCGGGTAGATCCGGGACGCCTTGGAATAGGTGACCGTAGCCATGGTGGTGCGCTTCCTTTCACCGGCAGGAACGTGCCGGACGATCCGAGTGAAGGAGCGACCGGCGCGTGTCGTGCCGGCCAACGGAGGTCAGGGAACCGGTCGCGGAGCGGCCGATTATGACGTCCGTGTCACTGCACCGTAAACGCCTTTCGGGGCGCTGCCAAGGTCGGGGCGATCTTCGGCACCCCGGCCGGTACGCATTCCGGTCAAGCGGGCACGGGCGGACATCAATCGCCACCCCTGACTGGCTCCGTCACTTCCGTGCCGGTCGGGATGTTGACGTTTCCCGTGCTGGGAAGGCCTGCCGAGCGGGAAATCCGGACGTCAGTCGCTATGCTGGCCACGACACCCAGCGCCCCTGTAGCTCAGCTGGCCAGAGCACTCGCCTTGTAAGCGAGATGTCGCCGGTTCGATCCCGGCCGGGGGCTCCAAATCCGCCAGGCAAATCGCGACTGTTGTCGCCGCGAGAAGCACGCCGGGCGGATCCCCTTGAGAAGCACGTCGGCGGATCCCCGCGAGAACCACGTCGGGCGGATCGCCGCCGACCGGAGAGTGCCCGGTCCACGGCGTGCCCTGTTAAGGCAGCGTTTACCCTGTGACAGCGGCCACCGCGACATGCGACCGACATCGGTCCATGCGGTGGCTGCACTGCGCTCACCGGTCTGCACCCGGACCCGGACCGGGCGTCGGCGGACCAGGCGCGCGCGAACGCGTCCTGCGTCGGGCGAGAAAGGCGGATCATGATCGCTGAAGGTGGTCGGGCGGTGGCCCGTTCCCTGCCCCGGTCTCGCCGATGAGCACAATCGCCTTCCTCAACATCGCCATGCACGGGCACATCAACCCGACCCTGCCGGTCGTCTCCGAGCTTGTTCGTCGCGGCCACTCCGTCACCTACCACGCGGGGCACGCCTACGCGGAGGAGATCGCGGCCACCGGCGCGCGAGTGCTCGACTACCGCGGGGACGACGTACCGATGGCCGGCCCACCGACGCCGGTCACGCTGATGGAGCAGCTCGCCCGAATCGCCGTGCGCGTGCTCCCCGCCGTACTCGCCGAGCTGCGCGAGGCCCGGCCCGACCTGATCGTGCACGACTCCCTGTGCCCGTGGGGGCCGGTGGCCGCCCGCGAACTCGACGTGCCGGCAGCTTCCTCGTTCACCACGTTCGCCTTCAACCGGCACGTACCCAGCCCCACCCGCGGCTCCTGGCGGCTCCTCGCTGCGGCGGCGGTCCTGCCCCGGCACGCCGGGGGATACCTGAAGTCGCGTTGGCAGCTGCGCCGCCGCTACGACACCGGCGCCGTGCCCCTGATCGACCTGGCGAACATCCGTCAGCCGCTCAACCTGGTCTACACCTCGCGGGCTCTGCATCCCGAGGCTGGCAGCTTCGACCAGTCGTACTGCTTCGTCGGACCGAGCGTCGGCGCCCGCCCGCCCGACTCGTCGTTCCCGGCCGATCGGCTGCGGGACCCGGTGCTGTACGTCTCGATGGGCACGGTGTTCGGTGTCGGTCCGCGGCTGCTGCGCACCCTCGCCGACGCGCTCGCCCCGCTGGGCGGCACCGTGGTCGTCTCCACCGGACAGACCGATCCCGCCGCGCTGGGCCCGCTGCCGGCCAACGTGCTCGCCCAACGATTCGTGCCGCAGCCCGACGTGCTGGCCCGCGCGGCCCTGTTCATCACCCACGGCGGGGTGAACAGCGTCAACGAGGCCATGTACGCCGGCGTCCCGATGCTGGTGGTTCCGCAGGGGGCGGACCAGACGTTGGTGGCTACCCGCATCACCGAGCTGGGCGCCGGCCTCTCGATCCGTACCGAGGAGGTCGGCGTGGAGGTCGTTCGCGCCCTCGCCCGGCGCCTGCTCGACGAGCCCCGGTTCCGGGCCGCCGCGAACACCCTGCGGGAGGCGCAGCGGCAGGCGGGCGGCTATCGGCGCGCCGCCGACGAGCTCGAACGTTATGTGCGGCAGTCCGGCCGGCCCAACCGGCCCGGGCCCGCCGAAGATCCGGCGCAGGGCTGACCGGTGTCTCCCGTCGTCACCGTCCTGCTGCTCGTCGCCGGATTCTCCGAGGCCGCCGGGCGTCTCCTGCCGCTGGTGGCGCGCCTCTCCGGGGCGTCGCGTACCCGGGTGGTCGGGATGATGGTCGCCGGCGCCGTCGTCGACGGCGCGGTCTTCGCCCTCTGGCCGCTCTCCGCGTGGACCCTCGCCGAGCTGGTGCTGGTGACGTCCCCGTCCGACGAGGCCGCGCTGGTCTGGACGGCGGACCTCGCCGTGCCGCTGCTGCTCGCCGCCGTCCTCGCGTTCCCGCTGCTCGGGCCGTTCCTGCACCTGGTGCTCATGGTGGGGGTTGGGGCGGGTCTCGCCACCGCGCTCGCCACCGTGGCCGGGGTCGGCTGGTGGGGGGCGGCCGGCTGCGTGGCCGCCGCGGGGGTCGGGCTCGGCGTGGCCGTCGAGGGAGTCCGCCGCCTGGTCGTACGACTGAGTACCGGGCGGATGCCGGAGCCGCTCACATGACCGAGTTCGCGCTCCTGCTGCTGCTCGCCGGGATCGGTCCGGTCCTGCTCGCCGAGGCGCTGCTCGCCCGCTACGAGGTACTGGCCTACGTCGCGGGCTGGCGGACCCCCACCACCACGCTGCCCAAGGGCATGCCGCACGCCCGGGGCGCGGAGCCGGACCGCCCGCCGGGCGCCTACCTGGTCTACCTGGACGGCATCGGGAAGCGCCGCTTCCACGACACCCGCGACGGGGGTCGACTGGTCAAGTCCCTGATCGAGGGGGCGCCGGAGCTGAGGGTGCTGGGCCAGGTCCAGCCGTACTCCCCGCTGGCCAATCCGCTCGCCAACCGGCCCGTCTGGAGATGGCTGCGCCGGCGGGTCGGGCTGCTGCTCTTCCTGCACAACGTGATGCAGATCTTCGTCGCCGCCGATCGGCGTTACCGCCCCCTGTACAACCGCGCCGTCGGCTCGCAGATCGCCGCGCAGCTGCGACTCGCCGGGTACCAGCCGGAGAGCGGCATCCCCGTCGTGCTGCTCAGTTACAGCGGCGGTGCCCAGGTCGCCACCGGCGCGG
Organism: Micromonospora musae; assembly: GCF_003626635.1. Lineage (GTDB taxonomy): Bacteria > Actinomycetota > Actinomycetes > Mycobacteriales > Micromonosporaceae > Micromonospora > Micromonospora musae. The sequence goes on from NZ_RAZT01000008.1 coordinate 203,869, forward strand.
TGGGCGAGCTCTGGGCCCAGCTGCGCTCCCCGCTCTGGCTGATCACGCTCGGCGCGTTCCACAACGGCGCAAACGACATCAGCCACGCGCAGCACCTCGACCAGCTCACCAGCGCCGGCGACCGGATCGAGCGGGTCGGCACCTGGATCTTCCCGCAGCGGTGGCGGCTCTTCCGCCGCAGCGGGTGGAACCGCGCCGCCCGCGACGGGAAGATCACGGTGCACCGGCTCGACCCGGCCACCCACGTCGGCCCGCTCAGCTACATCAGTCCGCAGGCCCGGCTCGCCGACGGCCGCAGTCACCTCGACCGGACCGCCGCCACCGTGATCGCGCTGATCCGGGATCGGCTGAGCGCGACTGCGGGGACCGACGGCCCGCTGCCCTGAGCTGCCCGACCGTGGCGCACGAAGGGACCAGCGCCACGGCCGTCCGGCAGGCCCGTGCCGGATGGTGACCGGCCGGCGCGGTGGGTCGGGCCGCCGCGGCGACCCCGACCCACCGGCTCCGGTCAGCCGGCGCTCGACCGGGCCCAGAGGTTGATGCCCGACTCGGTCGCGTACTGCTCGATCTCGGCCAGCTCCTCGGCGCTGAAGGTGGCGTTCTCCAGCGCCGCCACGTTCGCCTCGAGCTGGGCGACGCTGCTCGCGCCGAGCACCGTGGAGGTCATCCGCGGGTCGCGCAGCGTCCAGGCGATCGCCAGCTGCGCGAGGCTCTGCCCGCGGCGCGCGGCGATGGCGTTCAGCGCCCGGATCTTGCCCAGGTTCTCCTCGGTGAGCCACTCCGGGTAGAGGGAGGTCTGCGCGTTGGCCCGGGAGTCGGCCGGCACCCCGTCCAGGTAGCGGTCGGTCAGCATGCCCTGCGCCAGCGGCGAGAAGCCGATGCAGCCGACCCCCTCGCGCTCCAGCACGTCGAGCAGTTCGTCCTCGATCCACCGGTTCAACATCGAGTACGACGGCTGGTGGATCAGCAGGGGCGTACCGAGGTCGCGGAGGATCTCGGCGGCCTCGACGGTGCGGGCGGGCGAGTACGAGGAGATACCGACGTAGAGCGCCTTCCCGGCGCGCACCGCCGCGTCCAGCGCACCCATCGTCTCTTCCAGCGGGGTCTCCGGGTCGAAGCGGTGCGAGTAGAAGATGTCGACGTACTCCAGGCCCATCCGCTTGAGTGACTGGTCCAGCGACGCGGTCAGGTACTTGCGGGAACCGAGGTCGCCGTACGGGCCGGGCCACATGTCGTAGCCGGCCTTCGTCGAGATGACCAACTCGTCCCGGTACGGGCGGAGGTCGGTGGCGAGGACGCGGCCGAAGTTCTCCTCGGCCGACCCGTACGGGGGGCCGTAGTTGTTGGCCAGGTCGAAGTGGGTGATGCCCAGGTCGAAGGCTCGGCGCAGGATGGCCCGCTGGGTCTCCAGCGGTCGGTTGTCGCCGAAGTTGTGCCACAGGCCGAGCGAGACGGCGGGCAGTTTCAGGCCACTGCGACCGGTCCGGCGGTACTCCATGCCGCGGTACCGGTCGGGCTCGGCGAGGTAGCTGGTGTTCACGGCACTCCTGTGATCGTGGTCTGGCGGTGGCGGCGGACCAGCACGGACCGCTCGCCGGTCAAGTCTTCAGCATCCCTCGGTGAGCGCCCCCGCCCGTGCCGCTCCTTCTGGGGCCTGTTTCACAGGATCGTGCCCGGCTCCGCCGGCGAGCCTTGGAAACAGACCCTGGGTAGCCTGGCCGTGAGGGTGAGGGGAGGGCCGTGAGCCGAGCGGTCGAGGAGTCGAACCGGGCGATGCTGCGCGCCCGGGACGCGATGGACCGCTCGTACGCCGATCCGCTGGACATTCCGGCGCTGGCCCGCATCGCGCACGTCTCCGAGGCGCACTTCATCCGCACCTTCCGGGCGACCTTCGGCGAGACCCCGCACCGCTACCTCCAGCGTCGGCGGGTCGAGCGGGCGATGTACCTGCTGCTCCGGACCGACCAGGACGTCACCGAGATCTGCTTCGCGGTCGGCTTCAGCAGCCTCGGCACCTTCAGCCGGACCTTCCGTCAGATCGTGGGGGAGCCCCCGACCGAGTACCGCCGGCGCAAGGTCGCGGTGGACGTACCGACCTGTTTCACGAAGGCCTGGACCCGACCCAGCAGTTTTGGATAAGCAGCAGGTCAGGGTGGCCCTCTAGCGTCATGGGCATGACTTTGAACGCACTCACCCGATCCTCGATCTACGTCCTCGACCAGGACGAGGCGCTCGACTTCTACGTCGGCAAGCTCGGCCTGGAGGTGAACACCGACGTCGACCTCGGCTTCATGCGCTGGCTCACGGTCAACGTCCCCGGCGACAAGCACCGCGAGATCCTGCTGGAGAAGCCCGGCCCGCCGGCCCTCGACCCGGCGACCGCCGAGCAGGTCCGCGAGCTGCTGACCAAGGGCGCCATGGGCGGCTGGCTCTCCATCACCACCGACGACGCGCACAAGACGTACGAGACGCTCGTCGCCAAGGGCGTCGAGATCACCGACGAGCCGGCCGAGAGGTCGTACGGGATCGACTTCGGGATCCGCGACCCGTTCGGCAACAAGATCCGCATCGGCCAGATGCGCGAGGGCTGACCCGCTGACCCGGGCCGGGTGGGCACCCGCGGATCGGGAGGCGCGACTATTATCGCGCCTCCCGAAGCGTGGAAGGAGCCGAATGCCGACCCGATTCCTCCTGCTGGCCCGGCACGGCGAGCAGAACCTGCCGCCGGAGACGCCGCCGGGGACCGACCCGCCGGAGGCCGGGCTCTCCGCTCGGGGCCGCCGCCAGGCCGTGCTGCTCGGCGAGCGGCTGCGCGGCGTGCCGGTCGACGCGATCCACCACGGGCCGTTGCCCCGGGCAGTGGAGACCGCCCAGTTGGTGTCGGCCGCGCTCCCCGGAGTCCCGGTGCACGCCACCGAACTCGCCGGCGACCACCTGCCGGAGGACACGCCCGCGGCCGGGCTGCCGCCCGCGTACGCCAGGCTCCTGGCCGGCTTCGACCCGGCCGAGCGGGCCGACGGGCCGCGGCTGACGGCGGCGGCGGTGCGCAGCTTCGCCGGACCGCCCGACGACGGCGACCGGTACGAGCTGCTCGTCACGCACACGTTCCTGATCGGGTGGCTGGTGCGGGACGCGCTGGACGCGCCCGGTTCACGCTGGCTGGGCCTGAACCACCACAACGCGGGGCTTACCGTCATCCGCTACCGGGCCGGCCTGCCGCCCACCCTGGTCGCGTTCAACGACGTCGCGCACCTGCCCGCCGAGCTGCGCGGCACCGGACTGCCCCCGGAGTACCGCCTGTGAGGCCAGCCGTCCACGGTCCCCGGCAGCCCCGGTTCACCGGTTGGCTAAGGTCTCTCGCACCGAGCGAGGGAGGGTGACGGTGGCGGACGCGGAACTCGTCGTCGAGGTGGCCGGGCCGGTGGCGACCTTGGTGATCCACAACCCGGCCCGGCGCAACGCGATGACCCCGGAGATGTGGCGGCAGCTCCCGCCGATCCTCGACCGGTTGGAGGCCGACCCGGCCGTCCGCGCGCTCGTGCTCACCGGCAGCGGTGACACTTTCTGCGCCGGCGCGGACCTGGGCGACCTCGACGAGCTGGTGGCGGCCGGCGACGCGAGCATCGCGGTGGCCGCCGAGGAGCGGCTCGCCGAGTTCGCCAAGCCGACCGTCGCGGCGGTACGCGGCGCGTGCGTCGGCGGCGGCTGCCAGCTCGCGGTCGCCTGCGACCTGCGGATCGCCACTGTCGACGCCCGGTTCGGTGTGCCTCCAGCCCGGCTCGGGCTGGTCTACCCGGCGCCCACCACCCGGCGGCTCACCCGCCTGGTCGGCCCGTCGGCCGCGAAGTTCCTGCTCTTCACCGCCGAGCTGATCGACGCCGAGCGAGCCCTGCGGGTGGGGCTGGTCGACGAAGTGCTTCCCGAGGCGGGGCTCGACGCCCGGGTCGCCGAGCTGACCGGCGCCATCGCCGAGCGCTCGCCGATCAGCGTCGCCGCGGCGAAGGAGATCGTCGACGATCGGGCCGGCCCGGCCCGGATCGCCTGGTGGCACCGGAAGGCCGTGGAGAGCGGCGAGGCACGGGAGGGCATCGCCGCCGTCCGCGAGCGGCGTACGCCCCGCTTCGCCTGGACGCCGCCGCACCCGGACTGATCGGGAGGAGGCCGGCGGGTGCCGCGCCGGGAAGGTTCCCCGGGCGCGGCCCCCCGTTCCCGCCGGCCGGTCCACTCACCGCCCGGCCAGCGCTGCCCAGCTCGGCACGATCGGCTCGCGGCGCAGCGGCATGCCCGCCTCGGCGGGCGTACGGTCGCCCTTCTGCTGGTTGCACGGGTAGCAGGCGGCAGTCGTGTTGCGCCACGTGTTCCGGCCGCCCCGCGAGCGGGGCAGGATGTGGTCGACGGTGTCGGCCGGCCCGCCGCAGTAGGCGCAGCAGCGGCCGTCACGCCGTAACACCCCCGCCCGGGACCAGGTCGGCCCGGCGGCGAACCGCCAACGGGTCACCACGTACCGGACCAGTCGGACCACCCGGGGCATCGGGAAGACGCCGACCACCCGGTCCGGCTCGGCCTCGTGGATCTCGGCGACCCGGCGGCAGAGCATCCGGATGGCGTGCTGGATGGTGACCCGGTGCAGCGGGCCGAGGTCGGCGTTGACGACGAGGACGGCATTCACCGGAATCTCCCTCCACGGTGACGGATGGACAGCGGGCCGGAGAGCGAAAGAGCCGCCCGGTCCGGAGGCGGAACGGGCGGCTCGACGGGCGCGGGATGCGCGTCAGTCGGGTCGACCGTCCCCGGGGTCTTCGGCTCGGCAACCGTCGCCGAGCAGCCACGACGGCACGGTGGTGACGTGCGACATCGACATGGACGGCTCCCGGAGCAGCGGTTGACCTTGCGCGATCACGGTAGGTCCGCCCGGAAGACCGGGCAACGGATTTCGATCGGAGGCGAGGCCGTCGCGGGACGCGTCGACGGCACGGTCACGGTCGCCGGGCGAAGAGGCCGAGCGGCCGGATCGAGTGGACCGGCTCCGCCGCGCCGCCCTCCGCCCGCAGGATGTGGTTGGCCGCGACGATGCCCGTCGCCGCGGCGCGCTCCATCAACGCGCTGGGGAACTCCGTGGCGACGCCGTCACCGGCGAGGTAGATGCCGTCGGCGTCGGTGCGTACCCGCGGCCGCCCGGCGTGACCGCCCGGGGGAAAGGCCGGTGCCCGCGCCTCGACCCGGGCGCGCAGCTCACGGGCCGACAGCCCGGCCACCTCCGGCCAGAGCGTCGCCAGCTCGCCGCGCATCCGTTCGGCCAGCTCCGCGGCGGGCACGCCCGGCTCGCAGGCGTACGCGTGCAGCTCGATCACGCTGCCGCCGGTGCGCTCGGCCCAGCCTCGGGGCTCCCGCTCCAGCCGGTGGTAGAGCGTCACGGAGTCCAGGGTGGACTGCCGGGTGACGCCGCTGAAGACCGACCGGTCGGGGCGTACGTCCCCGTCGAACCAGTAGCGGGCCACCGTGTACGGCGGGCCGGGCGCGCCGAAGGCGGGCATGGCGGCCACCAGCCGTGGCGCCAGCTCCGCCAGCGCGGGGGAGGCGCCGACCAGCGCGGCGAGCGCCGGCGGGTCGACGGCGAGCACGACGTGCCCGGCCTCGTACCCGACGCCGTCGTCGGTCAGCACCCGCCAGCCGCCGTCGGTGCGGTGCAGCGCGCCGACCGCCGCGCCGGTCAGCACCCGCCCGCCGTGCCGTTCGACGTGCCGGGTCAACGGCGTCCAGATCGCCGTCGCATAGTCCTCGTCCGGTGCGTCGAACGCCAGCCCCTCCCCGTTGCCGAGCAGATAGAAGTGGAACTGGGCGACCAGTTCGGCGGCCGACATCTCCGACTCGTGGTTGAAGAACGAGTGCGAGAAGACCTCGAAGAGCATGGCGCGGGCCCGGTCCGGCAGCCGCAGCGAGTCGAGCAGTTCACCGGCGGTGGTGCCGTCCAGCTCGGCGTAGGTGCGCACCGGGTGGTACCCAAGCAGGGGCAGGGCGGCGTCCCGATTCATCCGCCGCAGGTCGGGCAGGCGGAGGCTGGGGCTGCGGGCCAGCAACGCGAGCAGGTTCAGCGGTGGTGCGGCGGGCAGGTCACCGAACTCCTCGGTCGGCCACCGCTCGGCGAGAATCGGATAACCGGCCACCGGACGGAGGAAACGCAGCTGGGGGTCGATCCGCCGGAGGATGGCGCGCCAGTTGTAGTACTGCCGGAAGAAGGCGTGGAAGCCGTGCTCCACCTGCTGCACCCCGTCGGCGAGCCGCTCCGGCCAGGCGCCCGCCCGGCCGCCCAGGGTGGGCGAGGACTCCAGCACGGTCACCCGCACCCCGCGCTCGGCGAGTACCACGGCCGCCGACATGCCGGCGATCCCGCCGCCCACCACCACCGCCGTGACCGGGCGCGGCACCCGGGGCGGGCCACCGCCGCCGGGGTCGACGAGGTGCCGTCGTACGCCGAGGAGCCGACCGGCCAGCCGCGACAGTGCCATCGCGTAACCTCCTCCGGCCTCGGCTGCGACGCGCTGCGTCAGGCGGGTGTGCCACCCGGGACGTCGGGGGTGAGGCAGCGGCGATCCCGGTCCGAGTCGGGCCAGACGTACTCGAGGTCGACCGGGACGTCACCGAAGAGCGGGCGGTAGTGCTCCGGGTCCTTCCGTACCAGCGACGAACGGTGGCTCAGGTGCAGGTCCTCCCGGCCCAGCCAGGGCGGCAGCTCACCGGCGGCGGCCAGCTCCGCCTGAGCCCGTACCGTCCCGATGCCGCAGGCGGCGGCGAGGTCGCGGGTCATCGTCACGGCACAGGTGTCGGCCCGTCCCGGCTCGACCCAGACGGCGCACATGTCCAGCCCGTACCGGGTCAGCGCCTCCTCGTACCCCGCCCACATCTTCACCGCGGGATGGTTGCGCCACCCGTACGTCGGCCAGGTCAGCCCGCGCAGCACCTGGATCGTCTCCACCCGTTGCTTGCCCAGCCGCTTCTGGTCCAGCGTGCGGGCGCTGGCCAGGAAGTCCGGGTACGGGAGGAAGGTCTGCATGGCTGCTGTTCTACCCGCACCCATCGACGCCATGCCTGCACCACGCGCCAACCGGATGCTCTCGCCCAGCAAGGTCGTCCTTACTACGATCCGGGCATGGGGGAGCCGTGGCGGGACCGGGCGCGACGGGCGGTCGAGTGGAACTGGCGGCTGCGGCCCGCCGGTGATCCCCGCCCGCACTACGTCATCTGCGGGCGTGACTCGCTCGCGTACTACGTGGCGAAAGCGCTGCTGGAGAGCGACCTGCCCGCCGGCGGCGCGCGGGTGACGGTGGTCGTGCCCGAGCGGCACCGGTCCAACGGGGCCGACGTGGCGACGCTGCGGGGCGTCCGGGTCGTCCGCTCCGACCGGCTCGACGAGGCGACGTTCCGCGCCGCGAACCTGGCGGGGGCCGCCGGGCTCGCCCTGCTGCACCAGGACGACGTCGGCAACCTGCACGCCGCGCTCTGCGCCCAGGCCGTCGACAAGCACGTCCGGCAGGTGCTGCGGATGTTCAACGGCACCCTCGCCGACGGCGTCCGTACCCTGCTCCAAGCGCCGGTGGAGGTGCTCTCCGACGCCGAGATGGCCGCGCCGGCGTTCGTGGCGGCGGCGCTCGGCGAGGTCGACCCCACGCACTTCCAGCACCGCGGCCGTACCCTGCGGGTCGCCCGGCGGGCGGATGTGCGGGAGCAGGACGTGGCCTGCGGGCTGGCCGACCGGCGCGACCCGCAGCGGGTGCTGCTGCTGCCGTCCGACCCGGCGACCGCCGATCTGGTGCTCGCCGAGGCGACGGGGCAGCCACCCAGCACCGAGGTCGCGGCGCGGAAGCTGGTCCGGGCCAGGCGGCGGCGGCGACCGTTCGCGGTGCTGCTGCGGGCGGTACGCGGCTTCGCCACCCGCAAGATCGGCATCGCGACGATGCTCCTGCTCGCGGTCGTCGTCGTGCTCGGCGCGCTGATCGCCCAGGCGGAGGGGGTCTCGCCCGCGGAGGCGCTGTACGTCACCCTGGTCACCACGCTCAGCGGTGCCGACCCGGACACCAACAAGTCGGCCGACGCCCAGGTGATGCAGGTCGTGCTGAACCTGGCCGGGCTGGCCCTGATCCCGCTGATCACCGCCGTCGTGGTGGAGGGGATCGTGAACGCCCGGCTGGCCCTGCACACCGGCCGGCTCCAGCCGCACCGCTCCGGTCACGTGGTGGTGGTCGGCCTCGGCAACGTCGGTACCCGGGTGATGGCGCAGCTGCGCGAGTACGACGTCGAGGTCGTCGCCATCGACAAGAACCCGGAGCCGCGCGGCGGTACGCTCGCCCGCCAGCTGGAGGTGCCGCTGATCGTCGGTGACGCCGCGCAGCCGGAGACGTTGGAGGCCGCCTCGGTGGCCGACTGCCAGGCGTTGGTGATCGTGTCGACCGACGACGTGGCCAACCTGGAGGCGGCGCTCGCCGCGCGGGAGACCCGGGCCGAGCTGCGGGTGGTGCTGCGGCTCTTCGAGAACGACTTCGCCGAGCGGGTCGAGGAGACATTCGGTCTCGGCGTCTCCCGGTCGGTCTCCTACCTGGCCGCGCCGGCGTTCACCGGCGCGCTGACCGAACGGGCGGTCATCGCCACGATTCCGGTCGGGCGGCACGCGCTGCCCGTGGCCGAGGTGCCCGTCGCCGCCGGATCGGAGCTCGACGGGCGGCCGCTCTCCGTCGTCTCCCAGGAGGGGCAGGTGCGGTTGATCGCCCGTACGCCGGCCGGTGGCGCGCGGACGATCTGGTGGAAGGACCTCGACCCCCGACAGGTGATCTTCGCGGGCGACCGGCTGACGGTGGTCGCTCGCCGTGCCGGGCTGGACTGGCTCACCCGGCACTGCGCCCCGCCGGCTCCGGCCGCGGGTGACGGCCTGCCCGCCTCCCGGGTGGGCGCGCTGCCCCGTGCCGCCGCGCCGACTCCTGGCCCCCCGCCGGCTGCCGGCCGCCCGCCGGCTACGGCTGTCCCGCCGGTCCCCGGCGCGCAGGTTCCCGGGCCGGTCGGCGCCCCGTCGCGCGCGGAGCCGTCCGTACCCGAGCAGCCGCCCGGCGACCAGTCGGGGCCGTCCCGTACGGCCACCGATGGCGGCCGGCCGACGCCGCCCGGTCAGCCCACCCCGCCCCGTTGATCGAGAACCTGTCGCCGGGGTGTCCGCGGCGACTTCATGATCGACGGAGAGTTGGGGAGCGGCGGAGCGCGTACCAGGCGGCGCCCGCGGCGAGCACCGCGAAGCCGACGACGACGCTGGTCAGCGGCAGGTTGGCGGCGAGCAGCAGGCAGCCGGCGAGCCCCAGCGCGGCGAGTGCCCGGACCGGCAACCGGCGGCCCGGGTCGCGGCCGAGGGTGAGCGCCGCCGCATTGGTGATCGCGTAGTAGACCAGCACCGTGCAGCTGGAGAAGCCGATCGCGTGGCGGACGTCGGCGAGCAGCACCACCAGGATCACCATCGCGGCGACCGTCAACTCGGCCCGGTGCGGCACCCGGTGCCGGGGGTGCACGGCGGCCAGCGCCGCCGGCACGTCCCGGCGGCGAGCCATCGCCAGCAGGGTGCGACCCACCCCGGCGAGCAGCGAGAGCAGCACGCCGGTGACCGCGACGGTGGCCCCCGCGCGGACCACCCAGGCGAGTTCCGGCAGCCCGGCCGTCGTCACCACGTCCGCCAGGGGCGCTGCGGAGCCGGCCAGCCGGTCCGCGCCCAGCACGCCGAGCGCGACGACGGCGAGCACCAGGTAGCTGCCCAGCACGAGGCCGAGCGCGATCGGCACCGCCCGGGGAATGGTCCGCTCCGGGTCGCGCACCTCCTCACCGAGGGTGGCGATCCGGGCGTACCCGGCGAAGGCGAAGAAGAGCAGACCGGCGGCGGTGAGCACACCTCGACCGGCGCCCCCGGCGTCGGCCAGCCGGTCCAGCTCGACCGGCCCGCCGACCACACCGGCGACCGCGACCAGCGTCAGCACCGCGAGCACCAGCGCGACCAGCGCCTTCGTCACGGTCGCGGTCTTGCCGATGCCGCGCAGGTTCACCCCGGTCACCGCGAGCACGGCGGCGACCGCGACCAGCCGGGCCTGCTCCGGCCAGAGGTACGCCCCGATGGTCAGCGCCATCGCCGCGCAACTCGCCGTCTTGCCGACCACGAAACCCCAGCCGGCGACGAACCCGGCGAACGGGCCCAGCCGCTTCCGGCCGTAGATGTACGTGCCGCCGGACTCCGGGTAGCGGGCGGCCAGCCGGGCGGAGCTGGTCGCGTTGCAGAAGGCGATGAAACCGGCCAGCACCAGGGCGGGGAGCAGCCCGGCACCGCCGGACGCCGCCGTCGCCGGGCCGAAGACCACGAAGACACCCGCGCCGAGCATCGACCCGAGGCCGATGAGCACCGCCTCGGGTACGCCCAGCCGGCGCTCCAGTTGGCTCACGGCGGGCGAGGCTACGGGCCGGAGGTGAACAATCGGGTGCGCTCCGACCAGAGCGGGCGCCCCGGCAGCGGTACGTCGTCCCACGGCACCCGGTGCAGCAGCCGATCCAGGAACAGGCCGAGCAACAGCCCGGCCACCGAGTCGGTGAGCCAGTGCCAACCCAGGTAGGTGGTGGTGGAGAGCACGATCAGTGGCGGGAGCACCCGGATCGCGAGGACGAGCCGGGGTGGGACGGTACGCCCGTAGCTGCGCAGCAGCGGGGCGAGCAGCAGCGCCAGCACGCCGTACCAGACGATCGCGTTGGCCACGTGGCCGGACGGGTACGACTGGGCGAAGCGCACCGGCAGGTGCTCCTGGAAGAGCGGCAGGGTCTGCTCGGGCGACAGGAACGGCTCCTTGATGCTGGCGCTCGGCGCCGGGCGGGCCGTCCACACCTTGAGCGGCCCGATGGTCAGGTAGGTGAGCACGAACGCGACGACCGCCGGCAGGACCGGCCGGATCGAGCGGGTCCGGACCGCCAGCAGCACCCCCAGCCCGGCCGCGATCAGGGTCAGCGGGGTGCCCTGGCCGAGCAGGTTCAACACCCGGGCCACCCAGTACGCCACCGGCGGGCGGTGCGCCTGCGCCCAGTCCGCCACCGCCCGGTCGACGTCGAAGAGGTGGTGCGCGGTGAGCGCGACGGTCAGGCCGACGAGGGCGGCGAGCAGCAGCACGTCGTACCACCAGCCAGCCGGCCGCACCGGCCGCAGCCGCACCGGTTCGCGTACCCCTGCGGTGTTGCGCATCCGCCCACGCTACCGGGCGGTGCTGTGGGCCCAACCACGATGGGAAGCGTTGCGCGGATGGAGCAGTCACACTTGTCCGCGTGCGGATCACGTCTGCTCTCGTGGACCCGGCGCTGCTCGACCTTCCGTGGTCGACCCCGCTGGAGGAGTGGCCTGCCCAGCACCTGGTGGCGCTGCCGCAGGGCATCTCCCGGCACATCGTCCGCTTTGTCCGGCTCGGCGAGTACGTCTACGCGTTCAAGGAGACCCGCGAGCGGATCGCCGAACGCGAGTACGACCTGCTCCGCGCGCTGGAGCGGATCGATTTCCCGGCGGTGGAGGCGGTCGCGATCGTCGCGGACCGGCAGACCGACGACGGTGAACCCCTCGAATCGGTACTGATCACCCGGCACCTGCAGTTCTCGCTGCCGTACCGGGCGCTCTTCTCGCACACACTGCGGCCGGAGACGATGAGCCGGCTGCTCGACGCGCTCGCCGCCCTGATCGTGCGGATGCACCTGACCGGCTTCTTCTGGGGCGACTGCTCGCTCTCCAACACGCTGTTCCGGCGGGACGCCGGGGCGTTCGCGGCGTACCTCGTCGACGCGGAGACCGGGGCGCTGCGCACGTCGCTCTCCAACGGTCAGCGCGGCGAGGACCTGGAGATCGCCCGGGTCAACATCTTCGGTGAGGCGCTGGACCTGCAGGCCGCCGGGTTGCTGCACGAGTCGATCGACCCGGAGGTGGTCTCCGAGGAGGTGGTGCAGCGCTACGAGCGGCTCTGGCACGAGATCACCTACGAGCAGCAGGTCGAGCGGGAGGCGCGGCACGACATCGAGAGCCGGATCCGCCGCCTCAACGAGCTGGGCTTCGACGTCGCCGAGGTGGCCATGTCGACCATCGCCGACGGGCGCTACCTGGTCCGCCCGAAGGTCGTCGACGCCGGCTACCACACCCGCCGGCTGCTGCGCCTGACCGGCCTGGACGCCGAGGAGAACCAGGCCCGCAAGCTCCTCAACGACCTGGACGCCTACCGGGCCGAGAGCGACCTCAGCGACGAGCAGCAGGCCGCGCACCGCTGGTTGACCGAGGTCTTCGAGCCGGTGGTGCGGGCGGTCCCGGCCGACCTGCGCCGCAAGCTGGAGCCGCAGGAGCTCTTCACGCAGATCATCGAGCACAAGTGGCTGCTCTCCGAGCGGGCCGGCCGCGACGTCGGCATGGCCCCCGCCGTGCAGTCGTACCTCTCGGACGTGCTCGTGCACCGCCCCGACGAGCAGTCCGTCCTCGGCGTCGAGATCCCCGCCGCCGGCTGACGGACTCCGCCCGACCCGGCCCGGCCCGGCCGCGGCCGTCGCCGGGCTGCGGGCGTGCGGGTTGCTGGGCATGGGTTGCCGGCCCGCGGGTTGCTGGGGAATTGGTTGCGGGTCCGCGGTTGCTGGAGCGCGGGTTGCCGGTGCGCGGGTCGCTGGGGAATTGGTTGCTGGCCCGCGGGTCGCTGGCGGGCGGGTCGCTGGGGGATAGGTTGCTGCTCCCGACACTTTAGAGCTGATGACGCAGACGAGTCAGGCGTCCTCGGACTGCCGGACGCGGTGAGCGGATGCGGTGCCCGCGCGCGGTGCCCAGATGCGCTGCCCGGGCGCGGTGCTCGAACGCAATGCCCGTGCGGTGCCCCCGAGCGCGGTGCCCGGCGCGGTGCTCGGATTCCGTGCGCGACGCAGTGCCCCGGCAAGGTGCTCGGATGCGGTGCCCGTGCGCGATGCGCAGACGCAATGCCCGCGCGCTGCCCGCGCGGGGTGCCCGGATGCGGTCGAGAGGGCATCGGTGATGACGCGAACTGCTCAGCTCTAAAGCGAGCACAGGACAGGGGTCGACCTCCGGTCGAGCTGCCCACGGGCCGGGGCGCCGGCAGCGGGCAAGCCCTGCGGGGAGCGGGCAAGCCCTGCCGGGAGCGGGTCAGCGTGGGTCAGCGCGGGGTCAGTCCTGCCAGGCGCCGGCCCGCAGCACCCGGACCACGTTGAGGTCCTCGTCGAGCATGAGCAGGTCCGCGCGGAGCCCCACCTGGAGGGCGCCGACCTGGTCGCCGAGGCCGATTGCGCGGGCCGGCGTGGTCGCGACCATCCGGGTGGCGTCCGCCATCGGGATGCCGGCGGCCACGGCGTGTCGCAGGGCCTCGTCCATGGTCAGCGTGCTTCCCGCGATCGCGCCGTCGCGGGCGAGTCGGGCCACGCCGTCGGCGACGGTGACCGCCTGGCCACCCAGCTCGTACTCGCCGTCGGGCATCCCGGCGGCGGCCATCGCGTCGGTGATCAGGGCGGACCGCTCGGGCCCGGCCACCGAGGAGGCGAAGGTGAGCATCCCGTCGTGCAGGTGCACACCGTCGGCGACCAGCTCGCACACCACGTTCGGGGCGTCCAGCAGCGCGGTCACCGGGCCGGGCTCGCGGTGGTGCACCGGTCGCATCCCGTTGAACAGGTGGGTGCCGACGCTCGCGCCCGCCGCGATGGCCGCGCGGGTCTCGTCGTACGTGGCGTCGGTGTGGCCCACCGCGGCGACCACCCGGTGCGCGGTGAGCAGCTTCACCGCCTCCAGCGCGCCGTTGCGCTCCGGGGCGATCGTCATCATCCGGATGGCGGGTCCACCCAGCTCGATCAGCTCGGCCAGCTCGTCGGGGGACGGGTCCCGGAGGTACTCCGGGTTCTGGGCGCCGCACCGGGCCGCCGAGAGGTACGGCCCCTCGAAGTGGATGCCGGCGAGCACCCCTTCCTGTACGAGCGGGCGGAACGCTGCGGTGGCCGACCGCATCAGCTCGAACGGGGAACTGACCAGGCTGGCCAGCAGCGTCGTGGTGCCGTGTCGCAGATGGAACGCGGCGGCCTGCCGGGCCTGGTCGGCGTCGCCCGTGGTGAAGGTGTGCCCGCCGCCGCCGTGGGTGTGCATGTCCACGAAGCCGGGCAGGATCCAGTGGCCGTCCCGGACCGACGGGTACTCGGCCACCGCGGTGATGCGCTCGCCGTCCCACTCGACGCAGCCCTGCCGGATCACACCCGCCGGGGTCACCACCTTGCCGCTGACCCGCTCAGTCATGGCGCCTCCAAGGTTGTCGAGACGCCACGGTGGGCGTCGAGGGCGAGCAGGGCGGCGCCGAGGCAGCCGGCCTCGTCGCCGAGGGCCGCCGCGACCAGGCGCGGCTCCCGGTGGAAGGTCATCCGTTCGTGCAGCGCCGCCCGGAGCGGGTCGAGCAGTTGCGCGCCGGCCTGCGCCAGCCCGCCGCCGACCACGATCGTGGCGACGTCGAAGAGCGCCTGGGCAGTGGCGAACCCGTCGGCCAGCGCCTCGACCGTCTCCCGCCAGACCTGCGCCGCGACCGGTTCACCCGCGGCCGCCCGCTCACCGACCTGGGCCGCCGTGGCCGGCGTACCGGCGAGCTCCTCGTACCGGCGGCCGACCGCCGAGGCCGAGGCGACGGCCTCCAGGCAGCCGAGCCGGCCACAGCCGCAGCGGGGCCCGCCCGGCCGGACCAGGATGTGCCCGAACTCGCCGGCCGCGCCGTGCGCTCCGAGGCTCGCCGAGCCGTCGACCACATGCGCCGCCGCGATGCCGGTGCCGATCGCGACGAAGAGGACGTGTCCGGCGCCCCGGCCGGCGCCGAGCCGGGCCTCGGCGATCCCGCCGGCCCGCACGTCGTGGCCGAGAGTCGCGGGCAGGCCGAGCCGCGCCACCGCCAGATCCCGCAGCGGTACGTTCCGGAAGCCGACGTTGGCCGACCAGACCGCAACCCCGCGGGCCTCGTCGACGATGCCCGGTACGGCGACGCCGAGCGCGACGGGCGTGAAGCCGTCGGCGCGCGCCTTGCCGGCCAGCCCCTCTGCGACGTCCAGGATGGTGTCGACGACAGCTTCCGGGCCCCGTGCGGCGGCCGTCGGGTGCCGTTCGGTGTGCACGGTGGCGCCGTCCGGGCGGACCAGGGCGCACTTGATGCCGGTCCCGCCGACGTCGAGCGCGACGACGACGTCACCGTTCACGCGAGCACCACGGACCTGGTGAGATGCCGGGGGGCGTCCGGGTCGAGGCCGCGGCTCGTGGCGAGGGCGACCGCGAACCGCTGGGCCAGGATCAGGTCGGCCATCGGGTCGACCGGGTTCCGCCCCGCCGACCAGCTGCCGAGCACCGTACGGCAGCCGTGGGTGCGGCTGTGCACGAACGCCGCGCCGGTCGCGGCGACGTCCTCCGGCAACCCGTCGGGGAGGGCGCCGAACGCCCAGACCAGCCGGCCGGGGGCGGCGATCGAGATCGGGCCGTGCCGGTAGTCCATGGCCGGGTACGCCTCGGCCCAGAAGGTGGCCGCCTCGCGGCACTTCAGCGCGGCCTCCTCGGCGAGGCCGACCGTCCAACCCCGACCGAGGAAGGTGACCTGCTCGATGCTGCTCGGATCGATCGGCAGCGGAGCCCGGACGGCGACCTCGGCGTCGGCGGCGAGCGCGTCGAGGTTCTCGCCCAGGTGGGCGCGGAGCAGGGCCAGCGCCGTGGTCGCGAACCGGGTCTGCACCACCGAGCGCTCGTCGGCGAACGGCATGAGGATGGCGGCGTCGGCGAGCGGGACGGCCGGGGAGTCCGGGTCGCCGACGATGACCGTCGTGCGGGTACGTCCGCGGAGCGCCTCGAACAGCTCCACCACCTCGGTGGTGGTGCCGGAGCGGGTGATGCCGATCAGCCGGTCGTAGCGGCGGCCGGTCGGGAACTCCGAGGCCTGGAAGGCGTCCGTCTCGCCCTGGCCGGCCTGCTCACGCAGCGCCGCGTACGCCATGGCCATGAACCACGACGTGCCGCAACCCACGACGGCGACCCGCTCACCGGGCGCCGGCAGGTCGGCGCGGGCCTCGTTGGCCAACTCCGCGGCCCTCCGCCAGCAGTCGGGCTGGCTCGCGATCTCCGCGTCGACGTACGCCATGAGAGCTCCTCGCAGGAGGTGGCCGTGCGCAATAGGGCTCATTACGCCCGTCTTTCGCGCGTCATTCTGCGCGAAACCGGGTGGCTGTGGCAACCGGTACCCGGATCGAGCAGGTCAATGTTTTGCGCCTGGGTAGTTTCGCGCACTACTGTGCACGCAATCAATCACCGAAGGTGCAGTCGCAGGAGGGCCCCCAGGTGGACCGGTACGCCAGATGGAACGCCCTGCTCGAGATGCTGACCGAGGACGGCCGGGTCAGCGTCGAGGAGGCGGCCGAGCGGCTGGACGTCTCCCAGGCGACCATCCGGCGGGACTTCGACCAGCTCGCCCAGCAGCAGATGATCACCCGTACCCGTGGTGGCGCGGTGGCCAACGGGGTCTCGTACGACCTGCCGCTGCGCTACAAGACCGCGAAGCATTCGGCGGAGAAGCAGCGGATCGGGGCCGCCGCGGCGGCGCTGGTCGTGCCCGGCACGGTGGTCGGCCTCAACGGCGGCACCACCAGCACCGAGGTGGCCCGCGCCCTGGCCGTACGACCGGACCTGAACACCAACACCGACGGCGCCCAGTTGACCGTCGTGACGAACGCCCTGAACATCGCCAACGAACTGCTGGTCCGCTCCCGGATGAAGGTCGTGGTGGCCGGCGGCGTGGTCCGGCCGAAGTCGTTCGAGCTGGTCGGCCCCCTCGGTGGGGCGTTGCTGCGCGAGGTGACCCTCGACATCGCCCTGCTCGGCGTGGACGCGATCGACCCGCAGCTCGGTGCCGCCGCCCACCACGAGGGCGAGGCGGCGATGAACAGCCTGATGGTGGCCCGGGCCAAACGAGTGGTGATCATCGCTGACTCGTCCAAGCTGGGCGGTCACGCGTTCGCCCGGATCTGTTCGGTGGACCGGGTGGAGACCCTCGTCACCGACTCCGGCGCCGACCCCGCGGTGGTCGAGGCGTTCCGTCTCTCGGGCGTGCAGGTCGTCTGCGCCTGACCTGCGGAAAGGGTCGTCTTTTCGGGCACCGGCGACGGTCGGGGAGCCACTCCTGAACCCCTGGTCGGCGCGTCGGTGCATACCGCGTATTGCGCGGCCGTGCATACCGCGTATGGTGTCCGCTGTCACGCCCACCATCGGGGGAGGTGCAGCTTGCCAGCTGTCCTGGAGATCGAAGGTCTACGGAAGACCTACAAGAGCCGTCGGCGCGGTACCCGCAACGCGCTGGACGGTTTCGACATGCGGGTGGAGGCCGGGCAGGTGCACGGCTTCCTCGGCCCCAACGGGTCGGGCAAGACCACGACCCTGCGTACGCTGCTCGGTCTGATCCGGCCCGACGGCGGACGGATGTCCATCCTCGGCCACCAGGTGCCCGAGGCGCTCCCGGTCGTCGCCGGACAGGTCGGCGCGATCGTGGAGAGCCCGCAGTTCTTTCCGCACTTCACCGCCCGGGACACGCTCTCCCTGCTGGCGTCCGCCGGCGACGTGCCGGCGAACCGGGTCGACGAGGTGCTGGAGCTGGTCGGGCTCCGCGACCGGGCCGGCGAGCGGGTCAAGACCTACTCGCTCGGCATGAAGCAGCGGCTCGCGGTCGCCTCGGCCCTGCTCAAGAACCCGAAGCTGCTGATCCTGGACGAGCCGGCCAACGGCCTCGACCCGGGCGGCATCCGGGAGATGCGTACGCTCACCCGCAACCTCGCCGAATCCGGCATGACGGTGGTGCTGTCCAGCCACATCCTCGGCGAGATCCAGCTGATCTGCGACTCGGTCACCATCATCTCGCTGGGCCGCCGGGTCGCGTTCGGTCCGGTCGACGAGGTGCTGGCGCAGCACTCCTCCGGTGCGGTGCGGGTACGCCTGGAGGCCGTGTCCGACCTGCCGGCCGCCGCCGACGCGCTCACCCGCTCGGGGATCCGCGTCACCGGGCAGGACGACCACCTGATGCTCGCCGGGGTCGACAAGCCGGCCGCGGTGACCCGCATCCTCGCCGAGCAGGGTCTCTACGTCAGCGAGCTCTCGCCGGTGACCGTCGACCTGGAGAGCGTCTTCCTCGAACTGACCGCCACCGCGCCCGTTCCGGGCCAGCACCGGCAGGTCGACCAGTCCTTGAAGGTCGGTGGGCCGGAGCAGTCCGGTGCCACCGGAGGGGGGTGGGGGGCGTGAGCCTCTACCGTACGGAGTTGCGCCGGCTGACCAAGCGGCGATTCACCCGCTACATGACGCTGCTCGGCCTGCTGGTGCTCGTCGCCGTGGTGCTCGGGACGTTCTTCACCAACCAGAAGCTCGACGCCGACGCCGTGGCCGGCGCCGAGCGCCAGGCCGACCGGCAGTACCAGGAGCAGGTCCGCTGGAGCGAGCAGGAGCGGGCCGCCTGTGAGGCGGCCAAGGCGGCCGGTACGCCGAACGACGGCCGCTACCCCGACGATTGTTCGATGATCACCGCGCCTCCGCGCGAGGCGATCGAGGCCTCGTGGTTCCTGCCGTCCACCTTCAACTTCCGGGAGACGTTCCCAGAGACGCTGATCCCGTTCGCGGCGATCCTGGCCCTGGTCGGCTTCGTGATCGGCGCGTCCTTCGTCGGCGCCGAGTGGAGCAGCGGCGGGATGATGAATCTCCTGCTGTGGCGGCCCAAGCGGCTGACCGTACTGCTGACCAAGCTCGCGGCGCTGCTCACCGGGATGCTCGCGGTGACCCTGCCCGCCGCGGTGGCGTGGTTCGCCGGGTTCTGGCTGGTCGCCACGTTCCGTGGCACTACCGAGAAGGTGACCAGCGGGGTGTGGCAGTCAGTCACCCTGACCGGGCTGCGCGCCGTGGTGCTGGTGCTGGTCGTCACCACGGTGGGCTTCGCCCTGGCCTCGCTGGGACGGCACACCGCGATGGCCCTCGGCGGCGTGGTCGCGGTGGCGGTGGTCGGCCAGTTCGGGCTGGGCATCCTGCTGGAGATGGCGAACGTCCGGTTCCCGCAGGTCTGGCTGCTGCCGACGTACGTGCTCGCCTGGATGCAGAAGAAGGTGACGCTGCAAGACTGGGAGTCGTGCAACGCCACGGTCTTCGGGGAGTGCAAGCCCGAGACGTTCGACATCACCTGGCAGCAGTCGTCGGTGCTGCTGGTGGTGGGCGTCGCGGCCGTCCTCGGCGCGGCGCTCTGGGCGATGCGTCGCCGCGACATCTCCTGATGTCGAGCCGCGACTGAGGACGTCGACCGCGGTCCTGAACTCCGCTGTCGAGCACCGGCGAGGGCCGTCCACCGGGGAGACCCGATGGGCGGCCCTGTCGCTCGGGCGAGCCTTGTGAAACGGACCCTGGTCGCTGCTGCGCGACCAGTGCGTCGATGGCCCGAAGCGCCGGATGCGACGGGCGTCCGCCCTGGTTAGGCTGGTGTCCCCGGTCGGCTGTCCCCGCTGCCGGCCCGTCCGACCGAGGAGCGCCATGCAGCCTGCCGACGCCGCCCCGGCCGCCGCCGAGCCGCCCACGACCACTCCCGCGGAGTCCGCCGACACCGCACGGACCCCCAATCCCCGTACCGGCGAACAGGTGACCGAAGCCGCGTCCCGAGTGACGTCCCGGCCCGTGCCACCGCCCCGGCCCGCGCCCGCAGTGGAGGCCGTTCCCGGTGACAGCACCAGCACTGTTGCTGGCGACGTCGTCGAGGAGGACGGCGCGGCGGCGACGGCGCAGGCCGCGGCGGAGACCGTCGGCCCGACGGCGGACGCGGCCCGGACGGCGGCCGGGCTCACCGAGCGTGAGCAGGCGATTCTCGCGTTCGAGCAGCAGTGGTGGCGGCACGCCGGGGCGAAGGAGCAGGCGATCCGGGACGTCTTCGGTCTCTCGGCGACCCGCTACTACCAGCTGCTCAACGGACTGCTCGACAACCCGGCCGCGCTCGCCGCCGAGCCGGTGCTCATCGGTCGGCTGCGCCGCCTGCGCTCGTCCCGGGCCCGGAACCGGCGCCGCTGACGCCTCGGCGGTACGGAACGGGTTCGCGCCGCTGCCGGCGACCCAGCAGCGAGGACCGGGGCCGCCTCGTCCTCGATGTCGCGGTTGACCGGCTCGGCCCCGCGACTGCCCGGCAGAGCCCGCGCGTACGTCGATCACGACCTGGGGTCGACGTCCCGTCTCGCCCTGCCGGGGGATCCGCCCGGCTGCGCGCCTCCGGTCACCCCGTCGGGGATGGCCCCGCTCGTCCGATCGTGCCCGTCGATCGTCCGGCCCGCCGAGCCGGCCTGGTCTGGCCGGATCCCGGCCCCGCCGACGCCACCACCGGTCGGTGACCAACGAATGTCGCCGGACCCGACGGGTAGGCGGCAGACGTCCCGGGTTCGACCGTGGCCGGGGGCAGAGGAAGGGAGCGTGTGATGACGGCGATCAACAGGAACAGACCGCCGGACAGCACCACCGGGCAGGCCCGCCAGCAGGCCTCCCGGATCGGTCACTCGACCGCGCAGGCCGGCAGCCAGGTCGGTCACGCCATGGCCGAGCAGGGCCGCGAAGTGACCGCACAGGCGCGCCAGCAGGTGCGGAACCTGGGCGGCGAGGCCGGCTCGCAGCTGCGTGACCAGGCCGAGTCGCAGAAGCACCGAGCCGCCGACGGGTTGCGTGGTCTCGGCCGCGACCTCGACTCGATGGCGCAGGGCAGTGAGTCGCAGCTCGCCGGTGAGGCCGTCCGCCGGGCGGCGGACGTGGCGCAGCGGGCTGCCGGATGGCTCGACGAGAACGAACCCGCCGACGTGCTGCACGAGGTACGCGGGTACGCCCGCCGGCATCCGGGCGCGTTCCTGGCCGGTGCGGCGGTTACCGGACTGCTCTTCGGCCGGTTCGTCCGGAACATGGGTTCGTCCGGCAACGGGCGGCGCCCGGGTGGCCAGCTGAACCAGCCGACGGAAGCCGGCCCGTACCAGCAGCAGGTCGGCACACCGTACGAGGCAGCGGGCCCGTACGCCGGGATGCAGCGGGCGCAGAACATCTCGCCCGACGGCCGGCGCCAGGACCCGGGGATCTCCGGCGGGGTGGCACCGTGAGCGCCCCGGTGACGGAGCGCACCCAGTCGGTCGGCGACCTGCTGGGTGACGTGACCCGCGACATGTCCACCCTGCTCCGTCAGGAGGTGGACCTCGCCAAGGCGGAACTGCGCGAGGAGGCCGTCCAGGCCGGTAAGGCCGGCGGCATGTTCGGGGGCGCGGCGCTGGCCGGCTTCCTGACGGTGTTGTTCCTCTCGTACGCGGCCTGGTGGGGGCTGTCGAACGTGATGGACCAGGGCTGGGCCGCGCTGATCGTGGCGGCCTTCTGGGCGGTGGTCACCGCCATCACGGCTGTGGTCGGGCGGTCGAAGCTCAAACAGCTCCGTGAGGTGCTGCCGCGGACGCAGCAGACCGCACGGCAGATGCCGGACGCGTTGCGCGGCCGGTGATCCGGCCGGGAGGGAGCAGATGATGTCGACCGATGCGGATCGGATCCGACAGCAGATCGAACACACCCGGCGAGATCTGAGTGACAACATCGACGCGCTGGCCGACAAGGTCAGCCCGCGCCGGATAGCGGGCGACCGCGTCGGGGAGGCGCGTGGTGCGCTCACCCGGATGAAGGAGAAGGTGATGGGTAGCTCGGCACACATGGGGGACGGCGCCGGACAGCGCATGTCCTCCGCCGCCGGCTCGGCCCAGCAGATGGGCCAGCAGGCCGGGCAGCGGATGTCCTCCGCCGCCGGTTCCATGCGGGACGAGGCCCGCTCGGTCGGGCAGCAGTCCCGGGAGCAGATGCACGGCAACCCGCTGGCGGCCGGCCTGATCGCCTTCGGCGCGGGCCTGCTGGTCTCCGCCCTGCTGCCGGCGAGCCGTCGCGAACGGCAGCTGGCCGGGCAGGCCCGGGGCATGATGAGCCAGCAGGTCGGCCAGCACGCGGGCGAGCTGCGTGAGCAGGCCGGCCAGTTCGGTCACCAGTTCCGCGACAACATGCGGCAGCCGGCCCGGCAGGCGGCGCAGTCCGTCGGGTCCACGGCCATCCGGGGCGCGGGCGCCGTACGGGAGCAGGGCCGCTCGGCCGCCCACCAGATGCGTGGGCAGGCGCAAGAGGCCGCCGGTGAACTCCGCCGTTGAGCCGGTGCGGGCGGTGGGGCGGGCTCCGCTGATGCGGGTCCGCTCCGCCTCCGCTCCAGCGCCCGGGCGGGAGGTGAACGAGGACGTCGTCTTCCGGTTCGGATCGTTGGTCGGCGTCCTCGACGGCGCCACCGTCCCCGAGGGCTTCGACACCGGCTGCGTACACGGGCCGGAGTGGTACGTGCGGCACCTGGCCGCCCGGATCGGACTGGCCGAGGCGGCGCGGCCGACGGCGTCGTTGATGAGCAACCTCGCTGCGGCCATCCTCGCGGTACGCGCCGACCACGACGGCGACTGCGACCTGGACCATCCGGGCACCCCCTCCAGCACCGTCTGCCTGCTCCGGGAGGGCGGCGACCAGGCGGACTACCTGGTGCTCTGTGACAGCCCGCTGGTGCTGGACGCCGGTGGCCGGATCAGCGTCGTCTCCGACGACCGGCTGGATCGGGCGATGGCCGACCTCCGGGAGACCGTCGCCGCGGTGCCGGCCGGCGCGATGGCGGACCGGCTGACCCGGTTCCGGCGGGCCGTCGGCCTGCAGCGGGAACGCATGAACAAGACGCACGGGTACTGGGTGGCGGCCGCCGATCCCGACGCGGCGTACCACGCGGTGACCGGCACGGTGCCCCTGCACGGGCCGGGCGCGCTGCGACGGGCCGCGCTGCTCAGCGACGGGGCCTCCAGCGCGGTGGAGCAGTTCGGCCTCGTCGACTGGCCGGGGCTGCTCGATCTGGTGAGCACGGACGGGCCGGGTGCGTTGATCGACCAGGTCCGGACCGCCGAACGGGACCTCGCCGACCGGCTGCGCCGGCACAAGAGCGTCGACGACGCGTCCGTGGTGCTCTGCGAGTTCGGTCCGGGCCGTAGCGGAGCGTGAAGCACCGGGCGGTGCCAGCCGACCGGGCGGTCCCGCTCGACGGACCGTCAGTAGCGACCCAACGGGGTGGACTTCTGCCGGTGAGAGCGGCAAACTGCGCCACGTGACGGGTGCGGTCCGGTTGGAGCCGATGAGCGAACGGCACCTCGAGCCGTTGCTCTCCGTAGCGGCAGCCGAGGCGGAGCCGGGCGAGGTGATGCCGCCGGTGGAGGCACCGGCCGGCTGGTCGCACGCACGCCGGGAGGCCTTCCGCGACTTCCACCGCGCCAGCTTCGCCGGGCTCGGCGGTCCGACCCGCACCCAGATGTACGCGATCCTGGCCGGCGGCGAGGTGGTGGGGATGGTCCGGATGACCCGACGCGACCAGCCCGGCACCGTCGAGACCGGTATGTGGCTGGGCCGGTCGGCGCGCGGTCAGGGCCTCGGCGGCGCGGCTCTTCGGGAATTGCTCAACGAGGCCGCTGCGGCCGGCATGCGTACCGTTGTCGCGGAGACGACTCCGGACAACACGCAGGCGCTTCAAGTGCTCGGGAAATCCGGTGCCGAACTGCGTTCCGACGGCGAGAAGGTGTACGCCGAAATCTCCCTCGACGCCACACCGCCGGCGCTCTGACACCATTCTTGCGGTAGTCGCCCCGGTGCCCACTTCTCGCCCCTGAGCTGCATGTAAAGGCCCCGACGCCCGTTTTGGCGGCTCATTGCACCGCCTTCGTAATTCAATTCTCCGGGCGCGCCACGAAATTGCTCCTGCGGTTTCGAAATCTGACCCTCGGGTACTGCCCGCCGGGTCCGCCAAAACGGGACGCCTGAGGGAGAGTCCCGGCCACGTCGATCAGCGGGCCCCTTTCGGCCCCGACGGCGACAGGCGTCCGAACAGCGGGGAGCGAAGGAGAATTGATGAACAGAGGAGCAGGAATCGGACTCGCGGTGGGCCTCGGCTATCTGATCGGTCGTCGCCGCAAACTGCGTACCGCCCTCGCCCTTGCCGCCGCCGTCGCGGCGGGCCGGGCGAGCATGCATCCGGACGGATTGTTGAAGCGGGGCACGGACCTGTTGAATTCCTCCCCCCACCTGGGCAACCTCGGCCGCCTCGGCGGCCCGCTGGCCATGGCCGGCAAGGCGGCGGCCACCGCCGCCGCCGGCAGTGGGGTCGACGCGCTCAGCGGCAAGCTGCACGACTCGGCCAACGCGCTACGCCGCCGCACCGCCTCGATCAGCGGTCAGGCGTCCGGCGCCGAGCAGTCGACGGACGAGGCCGAGCCCGCCGGCCAGCGGCGGAGGCGATGAGCATGGCACCGAACCCGAGCAGCGGCGGGCTGGGCGGCAAGGTCCGCGGTGAGCTCGCCGACGAGGTGCGGAACCTGGCCGAAGCGCTCGGCGAGCGGGCCGCGTCCGCGCTGACCGAGAAGGTCACCGGCGCGACGCACCGGCTCAGCGAGTACGCCAAGCAGGGCGGCGGCCCCGGCCTGATCGCGGCCGCCACCGGCGCGCAGCGGATGGCCGAGGGTGATTCCCCGATGAAAGCGATGATCCATGCCGGCGTGGCCGGCGGTAAGGAGAAGGTGATGTCGGCGCTCGGCCGCCGCAAGGAGCGTACGGGCGGCGGCGCCCGCAAGATCAAGGTCACGAACATCGTGGAGACGGTCGAGGTCGGCGTGCCGGTGCGGGTCGCGTACGACCAGTGGACCCGGTTCGGGGACTTCCCGAGCTTCATGAAGAAGGTCGAGAACGTCGACACGGAGTCCGACGAGAAGCTCACGTGGAAGGCGCAGGTCTTCTGGTCGCACCGGACGTGGGAGTCGACGATCGTCCGGCAGATTCCCGACCGGCTCATCCACTGGCGGTCGAAGGGGGAGAAGGGCTCCGTCGACGGCACCGTCAGCTTCCACGAACTCACCCCGGACCTGACCCGGATCCTGGTCGTGCTCGAGTACCACCCGCAGGGGCTCTTCGAGCACACCGGGAACCTGTGGCGGGCCCAGGGGCGCCGCGTCCGGCTGGAGTTGAAGCACTTCGTCCGGCACGTCATGACGCGGACCGTCCTCGACCCCGACTCGGTCTCCGGCTGGCGGGGCGAGATCGAGGACTCGCGGGTCGTCAAGGACCACGACACGGCCGTACGCGAGGAGCAGGAGCGCGCGCAGGACCAGCAGGAACGGCAAGACCGGGAGAGAAAGGCGCCGTCCGCCGGCCGCGAGACCTCGGCCGAGCAGGAGGAGCCCGGCGAGGAGGAGCCGCGCCGGGAACGCCCCCGGCCCGCCACCGGTGCGCGTCGCCGGCCGGCTCGACGCCGCCCGGCCGACGAGGAGTACGACGAGTACGAGGACGAGTACGACGAGGACCACGACGAGTACGAGGAGGAGCCCGAGGAGCCGGAGGAGCCTCGTCCGGTTCGCCGCCGTGCCCCGGAACGGGCCCGCCGGGCCCGCCCGCGCGAGGAGCAGCCGGAGGCCGAGGAGGAGGCTCGTCCCCGCCGCCCCCAGGCGCCGCGTCGTCCCGTGGTCCGTCGTCGTCGGGAGGAGTCGGAGCAGTGACCATCGCTACCAACGACGGCCAGGCCGGCGGCGCGTTGCAGCGCAGCGGATCGTCGTCCGGGCTCGCCGATGTCGTGGAGACCGTGCTCGACAAGGGCGTGGTGATCGACGCGCAGATCTCGGTGGCCGTCGTCGGAATCCAGCTCTTGGAGATCAACGCAAGGGTGGTGGTGGCGAGCGTCGAGACGTACCTGCGGTTCGCGCAGGCGGTGGACCGGCTCGACATCACCCCCCGCAACCAGAAGGGCCTGCCTGACCTCGTCCAAGGGGCGACCGGTGCGGTGACCGCCGGCAAGGCCGCCTCCGGCCTGGGCAAGACCGTCGGAGCGATCGGCGGCGCGGTCCGGGACGCGGTCGGCGAACTCGGCACCGACCGCGAAAGGGAGCGGCCCCGCCGCCGGCGCCGGAGCGAGGAACAGCACGATGAGTGAGGAGCGAGGCTTGTTCATCTACGGCATCGTGCCGTCCGACGTGGAGCCGACCCCGGACGCGTCCGGGGTCGGCGACCCGCCGGGCGAGGTGACGGTGGTGCGGCACGGACGGGTGGCCGCCCTGGTCAGTGAGGTGCCGCTGCAGGGGGCGCTCGGCCGGCCGGCGGACCTCACGGCGTACCAGGAGCTGCTCGACGGTACGGCCACCGTGGCCCCGGTGCTGCCGGTCCGGTTCGGCACGGTGGTGACCGGCCCGGACGCGGTGGTCGACCTGCTCGACGCGCACGGCGACCGGTTCGCCGCGGTGCTCGACGAGTTGGAGGGGCAGGTCCAGTACGTCGTGCACGGCCGCTACGACGAGTCCGCGCTGGTCCAGCGCGTGCTCGACGACAACCCGTCCGCCGCCGACCTGGCCGACCAGGTACGCGGGCAGCCGGAGGAGGCGACCCGTGGGCAGCGCATCCGGCTCGGCGAGATCATCAGCCAGGCGGTGGAGCTGCGGCGGGAGTCGGAGAACCGGGAGCTGCTCGACACTCTCGGCCCACTCACGGTCGCGGGCGTCGCGCGGCCGCCGAGCAACGAGCTGGACGCGGTGAACGTCGCCTTCCTGGTCGACGCCGACCGGGAGGACGAATTCGTGGACGCCGTCGAGGACTTCGCCGAGCAGCGGCGCGGCCTGGTCCTGATGCGGCTGCTCGGCCCGCTCGCCCCGTACGACTTCGTGAACGCGCACCAGTTGGCGGGGTGAGCGGTGGACATCCTGCTGAGCCTGCTGACCCTGCCCTACGCGCCGGTGCGCGGGCTGACCGCGGTGCTCAGGGTGATCGCCCGGGAGGCGGAGTCGCAGCTGTACAGCCCGGTCAACATCCGTCGTGAGCTGGAGGAGCTGGACGCCGCGGCGGCCGCCGGTGAGATCTCCCCGCAGGAGCGGGACCAGCGGCAGCAGCAGGTCCTGGAACGCCTGACCGGCGCTCCGGTGCGTCAGGCGCCCGCCGCGTCCGAGGGCGGGTCTCCGACGCGGCGGCAAACCGACGGCGGGGCGCCGGTGGTACGCCGCAACGGGCCGGCACGGCGACGCGGCGACGCGGCCGGTCCGCGCGGTGGACGCCCGCGCCCCGCCGCCGAGCCGGCCCGGCGGGCGGAGGCGGAGCGGCGGGCGGAGGCGGAGCGGCGACGAGACGGTGGGGGAGGTGTACGTGATGGAGCGGATTCGCGGCGACGGCGGCCGAACACGCCGACGTGAGCCGGAACCGGAGGAGGAATGGACCGACGACGAGGAGTACGTCGAGCCGCTCTCGGCCGCCGAGGCGGCCCGCGAGGGGCTGCGGCAGGTCATCGAGCTGACCGGCCGGGAACCGGTGGGGACCACGTCGCTGAAGGCGGTGCGGGACGGCTGGCTGGTCGGGGTGGAGGTGATCGAGGACCGCCGCATCCCGGCGTCGACGGACCTGCTCGGCCTCTACGAGGTGGAGCTCGACATCGACGGCGCCCTGCTCGGCTACCGGCGGGTGCGGCGCTACCAGCGGGGGAAGGGCGAGGTGGGCTGAGATGACCAGTACGCCGTCCGTGGTGCAGAACTCCGGCCAGGTCCTGCCGGCCGGGCACGAGCCGGCCAACCTCGGCGACATCCTGGAGCGGGTGCTGGACCGGGGCATCGTGATCGCCGGTGACATTCGGGTGAGCCTGCTCGACATCGAGCTGCTCACGCTGAAGCTGCGGCTCGTCATCGCCTCGGTGGACACCGCACGGCAGATCGGCATCGACTGGTGGGAGCACGATCCCTGGCTCAGCTCCCGGGCCCGCCCACCCGTCGAGCCGGGCCCCCGCGATCCGGAAGAGGTGGAGGCCGAGCGTCGGCCCCGGGTCGCGGCCCGGGCGCGGCGGCGGGACGTCCGACGGGAGGAGTGGGATGAGCTCGACGGGTGACGATCGATCCGCCACTGAAGGGTCCGGCCGCTGGCTGCACGGCGTCGTCCGGGAGACGGAGCTGGGGCTGCTGAGCACGTTGCCGGGGATGACCGGCGAGCCGGTGCGCCCGGTACGCACCGGCGGTCTGGTGGCGGTGGTGAGCACCGTTTCGCTGGCCGAGTACGGCGAGCAGGCGCTGCGCCGCAACCTGGAGGACCTGAGCTGGCTGGAGCGGGCCGCGCGGGCACATCACCGGGTCGTCGACGCGCTGGCCCGGGCGGGGGCAGTCGTGCCGGCCCGGTTGGCGACCGTGCACCACGACGACGAGGCGGTCACCGCCTCGCTCGCCGACCGGCGTTGCGAACTCGTCACCCTGCTCGACGGGCTCACCGGTCGCGGCGAGTGGGGTGTCAAGGGGTACGTGGTGCCGGGTGTCGCTCCCCGGGCCGAGGAGACGACCGGCCCGGGCGGGGTCGGCACGGCGTACCTGCGGCGGCGCCGCGCTCAGCTCGTGGCCCGGGAGGACGCGCAACGGGAGACCGCGCAGGTCGCCGCGGCCGTGCACGAGGCGCTCACCCGGTACGCGGTGGCCGCCCGTCGGCACCCCGCGCAGGACCGCCGGCTCTCCGGAGCGGAGACCGCCATGGCGCTCAACGGCGCGTACCTCGTGGATGCCGGGGCGGTCGCCGGTTTCGCCGGTCTGGTGGAGGCCCTCGCCGAGCGCCATCCGGAGCTGCGGCTGGAGCTCACCGGCCCGTGGCCGCCGTACTCCTTCGTGACGGAGCGTCCGGCGGAGGCCGGTGCCGATTCGACGGGCGGCTCCGCGTTGCCCCGTGCTGACGAAGCGGTGCCGGACGGCCCGGTGAGGCCGGCTGTGCCGGGCGATCCGGCGGGGCCACGCGATCCGGCGGTGCCCGGCGATCCGGCGGTGTCGGGCGGTGCGGCGGTGTCGGGCGATCCGGCGCTGTCGGGCGGTGCCGCGGTGCCCAGCGGTGCGGCGGTGCCCAGCGGTCTGGTGTCGGGTGATCCGGTGTCGGCGCATGAGTCGACGCCGGGCCGGGGCGCGGCGGTGGTTCGGGGGCCGGCATGGTGACGACCTCGCTCGCGCCGAGCAGCGCGGACGATCCGCTGGCGTATCGGCCGGTCGCCCTGGTCGACCTGCTGGACCGGGTCCTGGCCACCGGGGTGGTGGTGAGTGGTGACATCACCCTCGCCATCGCCGACGTGGATCTGGTCCGCATCTCGTTGCGCGCCCTGATCGCCTCGGTCGGTGCGCTCGCCCCGCCCGAGCCGGTCACCTGGTCCTCCGCCGAGGTCTCGAGCGGCGGTGCGGCGCTCGGCGTCGCCGCCTCCGGTGCCGTCCTCGGCCCCTCCGGCACCGTTGCCGAGACCGGCACCGTTGCCGAGACCGGCACCGCTGCCGAGACCGGCGCCCTTGTCGGGTCCGGCGGCGTTGCCGGGACTGACGGCGTTGCCGAGACCGGCGGCGTTGCCGAGACCGGCGGCGTCGTCAGGCCCGGCGACGCGGAGTTCGGGACCGGCGATCCCGGGTTCGGGCCCGGCGATATGGCGTTCGGAGCCGGGCAGTGACCGGGCGGGACGAGGCGGCCGAGCTGGCCGCCGCACTGGGTGCGCCGCAGTGGCGGCCGCCCCGGGTGACTCCGCTGGATCGGCGGGTCGCCGTGGACCGGGACTCGGTCGAGCGCGGGCTGGCCAGCCTGGTGCTCACCGTGATCGAGCTGCTCCGGCAGTTGATGGAGCGGCAGGCGCTGCGCCGGGTGGAGTTGGGTGATCTCACCGAGGAGCAGATCGAGCGGATCGGCGTGACGCTGATGGCGCTGGAGGAGCAGATGGTCGGCCTGCGCGAGCACTTCGGCCTCGCCCCGGAGGACCTGAACCTCGACCTGGGCCCCCTGGGCCCCCTCCTCCCCACCGACTAACCCACCCCCACCCCACCCCACCCCCACCCGGGTCGACCGCGTTGATCAAGAGGTTGCCGTCATGTCCGAGGAGGAATTTGACGCAAACCTCTTGATCAACGCGGCGGGGGGATCAACGCGCCGGGGGGATCACCCTGGGTGGGTGGCGGCGTAGGCGGCGAGGCGGGCGACCTGGGCCGGGTCCAGGGACGGGCGTACCCGGTCCAGGGCGGCCGCGACGTGCGCGGCGGTGACCGTGGAGGCGCTCAGCGACTCCCGCATCGCGGCCAGCGCCGCCTCGCGTACCAGCGCCGCGCAGTCCGCCGCCGAGAACCCGTCCAGCTCGTCGCCGAGCGCGGCGAGGTCCACCTCCGGTGCGAGGGGGACGTTGCGCGCGGCGGCGCGCAGGATCTCCTTCCGCGCCGGCCCGTCCGGCGGCGGCACGTAGACCAGCCGCTCCAGCCGGCCGGGGCGCAGCAGCGCCGGGTCGACCAGGTCGGGCCGGTTGGTCGCGCCGACCACCACCACGTTGCGCAGCGCCTCCACGCCGTCCAGCTCGGTGAGGAGGGCGGCCACCACCCGGTCGGTCGTACCGCCGTCGCTGGCCTGGCCGCGTACCGGGGCCAGCGCGTCCACCTCGTCGAGGAAGATCAGGCTGGGCGCCGCCTCCCGGGCCCGGCGGAACAGCTCCCGGACGGCCCGCTCGCTCTCCCCGACCCACTTCGAGAGCAGCTCGGCGCCCTTCACCGAGAGCACGTTCGCCCGACCCGACCCGGCCAGCGCGGTCACCAGGTACGTCTTCCCGCAGCCCGGCGGGCCGTAGAGCAGGACGCCGCGGGGCGGCTGCACCCCCAGCCGGGCGAAGGTGTCCGGGTACGTCAGCGGCCAGAGCACCGACTCGGTGAGCGTCTGCTTCACCTCGATCAGGTCGCCCACGTCGTCGAGCGTCACGGCGGCGATCTCCAGGGTGGACCCCGCCATCGTGGTCGGCCGGACCACCTCCAGCGCGGCGACGAAGTCGGCCATCGCCACCGTCGGCGTCGGGGCCGACTTCTGGCGTAACGCCGCCCGGACGCCCGCCTCCCGGACCAGCGCGGCCAGATCGGCCGCGACGAAGCCGGGGGTCCGGCCGGCGATCTCGTCCAGCCGGACGTCCTCGGCGAGGGGCACCTGGCGGGTGAGCACGGTGAGCTGCTCCCGGCGCAGCGCCGGGTCGGGCAGCGGAACGCCGATCCGTACGGAGAGCAGGTCCGGGGCGCGTAGCGCCGGGTCGACCGCCTCCGGGCGGCCGGTGGTGCAGACGACCGCGGCCCCGGCCCGTACCGTCTCGGCGAGCACCTGGCGGAAGACGGTGGCCACCGGGCCCGGGCCGTCGGCCGGGGCGAGCGCCTCCACATCGGTGACCAGCAGCACGGCCGGCCCGCCGGTTCGGAGCGCGGCTGCGGCGGCGCGCAGCCGCTCGGCGGCGGCCTGGTTGCTCAACGCGGCGACCTCGGGCGCCCAGAGCGCGACGACCCGGGCCTCGACCTGCGCCGCCACCGCGCGCACCAGCGCGGACTTTCCCGAACCGGCGGGGCCGCTGATCAGGACGCCGAGCGAGACGGTCGTGCCGAGCCGCTTCAGCACCTCCCGGTGGTGGAAGCCGAGGTCGAGCAGCTCGGTCAGCTCTTCGGCCTGGGCGCGCAGCCCGGGCAGTTCGTCCACACTCGGCGCACCGGTGCGGGCGGCGTCGCCCGCAACCGCGACCTCGCCCGAACCCGCGACCTCGCCCGAAACCGCGAAGTCGCCCGCGACCGCGAGGTCGGCCGAGACCGCGAAGTCAGCCGCGGGACGGACGGCGGCGGAGCCGTGCGTGACCGGGCCGTGTTCCCAACCGACCAGGGTCTCCATGGTGACCAGCACGCCGTCGGCGGGTTCGGTGCCGACCACGCTGAGCAGGCTGCTCGTCCAGGCGTAGCCGACGGTGTTCGCCAGGCTTCGCCGGGCCTCGGCCACCAGGCTGCGCACCGAGGCGTCCGGCAGCACGTCCTGCGGCAGCAGCGACACGTCGTCCCCGGCGGTGACCACCTTGCCGAGCAACGCCAGCCGGAGCATCTCCGGGCTCACCGCCGCGACGACCTCCACCGGCCCGGCCAGGGTGACCCGGTCGGCGGCGGTCACTGGGAGCGGGGTCACCGTCACCTCGCCGCCGGCGCGGATCCCGAGGTTCCCCAGCGTCAGGTCGTCGGCGTAGAGCAGCGCTCTGCTCGCGCCCGGCTCCGCGGCCGCCACGATCCCCGCGGTCTGCCGCCGGCCGGTGAGCCGGACCGGGGAGCCCGGTCGCAGGTCCAGCGCCGTCAGGACTTCCGGGTGCAGCCGTACGATGCCACGCCGCGCGTCCAGCGCCGCCGGGCGCAGGCTCGCGGTCAGGGTCAGGTCGGGTCGCGCCACCGTCCGACCCTAGCCGTCGTGGCCCACCGGCGTCGGTCACGACGGGTACGGAGATCTCAGCCAATGCTCAGGAATCGACCCGTACCGTGTGCCGCATGACATCGCGGTTGTCGATCCGTCGGATCCGGCGTGCCCTCCCCACCGGCCGTCGGGCGGTCGTCGCGGCACTGGTCGCCGTGCTGCTGGCCGTCGCCGTCGGCTGGACGGTCCGGCCGCGCGGTCCCGAGCTGCGAACCGAGGCCGCCATGCTCACCGTGCGCTCCGGGCCGGACGGCCAGCAACCGGTCGACCTGGACACCACGTTCTACCTGCCCGAGGAGGCCTCGCCCGGGCACCAGGTGCCGGCGGTGCTGCTGGCGCACGGCTTCGGCGGCACCAAGGAGTCGGTACGCGACGACGCCGAGGAGTTCGCCGGCCGCGGGTACGCGGTGCTCACCTGGACGGCGCGGGGCTTCGGCCGCAGCGGCGGCGAGATCCACCTGGACAGCCCCGACTACGAGGTGCGCGACGCGCAGCGGCTGCTGGACTGGCTCGCCGCCCGGCCGGAGATCCGCACCGACGCCACCGGGGATCCCCGCGTCGGCGTGGTCGGCGGCTCGTACGGCGGTGCGCTCGCCCTGCTCCTCGCCGCGCATGACCGGCGCGTGGACGCGATCGTTCCGATGATCACCTGGAACGACCTGTCCCGGAGCCTGGTACCCGACAGCGCGGGCGGGCCGGCCACGGCGGGCGTGTTCAAGAAGGGCTGGGCGGGTCTCTTCTTCGGCGGTGGCGGAAGTGTCGGCTCCGGTCCGGCCGGGATCTCCGGCAACGTCGCGGCCCAGCCGCAGGGGGCGCCGGCCTCGGCCGGGCCGCCCAGCCCCGACCCGGGCGCGGGTCCGGGCAGCGGTCCGGGGCGGGCACCCGGGCCTGCGGCCGATCCGTCCTGCGGTCGGTTCGCGGCGGACGTCTGCGCCGCGTACCTGCGGATCGCGACCGCGGGCCGGGCCGACCAGGCGGCGGTGGACCTCTTGCAGCGGTCCAGCCCGGCCGGGGTGCTGGACCGGATCACCGCCCCCGCTCTGCTCGTGCAGGGCGAGGCGGACAGCCTCTTCCCGCTCAGCGAGGCGGACGCCAACGCGCGCGGCCTCGCGGCGAACGGCACCCCGGTCCGGGTGGCCTGGTTCACCGGCGGGCACGACGGCGGTGACGGGCCGGAGTCGGACTCCGACCGGGTGCGCTTCCTGACCGTCCAGTGGCTGGACCACTACGTGAAGGGTGCGGGCGGGGCACCCGGTAACGACTTCACCTGGTCGCGGATCGCCGGCTTCGACGCGCTGGACCGTGGGCTGGTCGCCACCGGCTACCGCACCACCGACTACCCCGGCACGGGCGGCGAGCGCCGCACCGACGTCGCGGTGACCGGCCCCGAGCAGCAGATCGCCAACCCGCCGAACGGCAACCCGGCCGCCATCTCCTCGGTGCCGTTCGCCGGTGGCCTCTCCGCGCTGCTGGACGGGGTGGCCGGGGACGTGCCGGGTCAGCACGCCCGGTTCGAGTCGGCGCCGCTGGCCGAGGCGGTGGACGTGGTGGGCGCCCCCACGGTGTCGATCCGGGCCGCGTCCCCGACCGGCGAGGCGGTGCTCTTCGTGAAGCTCTACGACGTGGACCCGAACGGCGCGGCCACCCTGCCGAACGGCCTGATCGCCCCGGTGCGCCTCACCGGTCTGCCGCAGCGGCTCGCCGACGCCCGCCCCGTCACCGTCACGCTGCCGGCGATCGTCCGCCGGTTCGAGTCCGGGCACCGGCTCCGGGTGGTGGTCGCGACCTCCGACCAGGCGTACGCGAGCCCGGCCGAGCCGGTCGTCTACACCGTGGCGGCGGGTGACGCGCCGGTCGCGCTTCCCGCCGTGGCGGGCGAGCCGATCCCGACGGCGGCGGCAGTGTGGCGCTGGGTGCTGGTCGGCCTGCTCGCCGCGATCGTGGTCGGGCTCGTCGTGGTCGTCGCCGTGGTCCGCCGCCGGCACCGCCGCCACGACAGTTCGGTGCATCCGGAGTACGCGGACGTCCCGCTCGTCGTACAGCGGCTGCGCAAGGAGTACGCGGACGGCTTCGTGGCGGTCTCCAACGTGGACTTCGAGGTGCACCCCGGTCAGGTGGTGGGCCTGCTCGGGCCGAACGGCGCCGGCAAGACCACCACCCTGCGGGTGCTGATGGGGCTCACCCAGCCCACCGCCGGCGAGATCCACGTCTTCGGTCACCGGCTGGTGCCGGGTTCCCCGGTGCTCTCCCGGATCGGCGCGCTGGTCGAGGGGCCCGGCTTCCTGCCGCACCTCTCCGGCCTGGAGAACCTGAAGGCGTACTGGCGGGCGACCGGACGCCCCGAGCCGGACGCGCGCTTCGCCGAGGCGCTGGAGATCGCCGGGCTCGGCGACTCCGTACACCGGAAGATCAAGACGTACAGCCACGGCATGAAGCAGCGGCTCGCCATCGCCCAGGCCATGCTCGGCCTGCCCGAGCTGCTGGTGCTCGACGAGCCGACCGACGGGCTGGATCCGCCGCAGATCGCCGAGATGCGCCGGGTGCTCCAGCGCTACGCGACCGACGGCCGGGCGGTGCTGGTCTCCAGCCATCTGCTCGCCGAGGTGGAGCAGACCTGCACCCACGCCGTGGTGGTCAACAAGGGGCGGATCGTGGCGTCGGGGCCGGTCGAGGAGATCATCGGCGAGTCGCCGAGTGTGCTCTTCGAGGTGACCGACCCGGATGCCGCGCGGACCGTGCTGGACCGGCTCGACGGGGTGCGGGTGCTGCCGGGGAGCAACGGGCAGCTGGTGGTGGACACGAACGGCACGGCCCGCAGCGAGGTGGTGGCCGAGCTGGTCCGGGCCGGGATCGGAGTGGACCGGGTGGTGCCGCGGCGCCGCCTGGAGGATGCGTTCCTCGCCCTGGTGGGCGAGACCTCTCGGGGAAGCGGGGACCGGTGATGGGGACGTCCACGGTGGGTACGGCCGCCGGCTATCGGCCGTCCGCGACGCTGCCGTTCCTGGCGGAGTTCCGGCGGCAGGCGTCCCGTCGGCGTACGCAGCTGGCGCTCGGGTTCATGGTGTTGCTGCCACTGATCATCTTGATCGCGTTCCAGTTCGACTCCGGCGACGACGACAACGGCGGCGGCGAGTTCGGCAGCCTGATCTCGTTCGCCACGTCGGGCGGGCTGAACTTCACGCTCTTCAGCATCTTCGTCTCGGCGTCGTTCCTGCTGGTCGTGGTGGTGGCGCTCTTCTTCGGCGACACGGTGGCCAGCGAGGCGAGCTGGGGCAGCCTGCGGTACCTGCTCGCCGCTCCGGTGCCCCGAGCCCGGCTGCTCACGGTGAAGCTGCTGGTCGCGGCCGCCTACTCGGGGCTGGCGCTGCTGCTGCTCGCCGGCACGGCCCTGGCCGCCGGCACCCTCCGCTACGGCTGGTCGCCGCTGCGCAGCACCGTCGCCGCGGAGCTGCCGCCGGGGGAGGGGCTGCTCCGGCTGCTGGCGGTGCTCGGCTACCTGGCGGTCGTACTGCTGGTGGTGGCGGGTCTGGCCTTCCTGCTCTCGGTGAGCACGGACGCCGCGCTCGGCGCGGTCGGCGGTGCGGTGCTGCTCTGGATCCTCTCCAGCATCCTGGACCAGATCACCGCGCTCGGCGTGCTGCGCGACTTCCTGCCGACCCACTTCAGCACCGCGTGGCTCGGGCTGCTGTCGACTCCGGTGCAGACCGACGACGTGGTACGCGGCACGATCTCCTCGATCAGCTACGCGACGCTCTTCTGGGCGCTGGCGTACTGGCGCTTCACCCGCAAGGACGTCACCTCCTAGCGGCCCTCACACCCGGGGGTCGAGGGTGGTCGCCCCCGAGGGCGCCCCGCTGGGCTGCGGCGGTGCCGGTGGCGGCGCCGGAGTGGTCGGCTCCGCCGGTTTCCAGGCGCTCACCCCGAGCCGCCCGGTGTTGCCCAGGTCGATCGGGCCGTCCAGCTCGACGGCCTGCCGGGCGCGGCCGGCGCTCGAAGCGACCTCCAGAGCTTCGCCGCTGGTGGCGACCACGGTCGAGTCGGTGACCAGGTTGCGCCAGAGCACCGCGGCGCCGGCCCGCTCGCCGGGTCGCAGGGTGAGCGGTCGGGGCGGGGCGTCGAAGCCCGAGGTGATGCCCTTCGCCCCCTCGATCACCTGGACTGGGATCGGCGTGCCGTCGGCGTCGAGCAGCCGCAGCGACGGGTAGCCGTTCAGCGCGTAGTCCGCCGTGCCGCAGTTGGTCAGCTCCAGGCCGAGCGCCCGCAGCCCCATGGCCGCGTTGGTCCCGAGGGCCCGGATCCGGACCCCCGACACCGGGCAGACGTTCGCCGGATCGTCGCTGGGTGCGGTGGGGCCTGCTCCGGGCCTCCCGCCCGGCCGGGGTCCGTCCCCGCCCGCGTCCGCGTGCTCATCGGTGCAGGCGCCGAGCAGCAGCAGGCCGGCGATCGGCAGACCGGTGAGCAGCAGCCGACCACGGCTGGGACGAGGAGTCACCGCCGCATCCTCGCACCGCCGCGGACCCGGCCGCACCCCTGGGTTCAGCGGGGCCGACGGGAGGAGACCCGGCCGGCCAGGGACCCGCTGCGGCGCAGCGCTCCGCTCACACCGTGGGAGCCCCGCTGAAATCGACCCCGCCGGGCGCTTAGACTCGGCGGCACAACTGAACACCTCATCCAGAGGGGCTTAGGGATACGGCCCGATGACGCCCCGGCAACCACCCCACGCGCTCACCGTCGAGCGCCGGCGGGGCAGGTGCCAATTCCGTCCCCGCCGCACGGTGCGATGCGGGGGAAGATGAGAGGACTTCTCGACATGACGTCGACGATCGCCCCGTCCGGCATCGACACCACCGCCAGCCCCGCCCGCGCCCTCGTCTGCCGCGCCTGTCAGGCCCGCTACCCGCTCGCCGCGCAGCACGCCTGCTACGAGTGTTTCGGCCCGCTGGAGGTCGAGTACGACGCGGCCGCGCTGGCCACCGTGACCCGGGAGCAGATCGAGGCCGGCCCCCGCAACCTCTGGCGGTACGCGGCCCTGCTCCCCGCCGGTCAGGACCCGGCGACCCGGGTCTCCCTCGATCCCGGCCTCACCCCGCTGGTCGCCGCCCCGCACCTCGCCGCGGAGCTGGGCATCACCGCCCCGCTCTGGGTCAAGGACGACAGCGCCAACCCGACCCACTCGTTCAAGGACCGGGTCGTCTCGGTGGCGCTCTCCGCCGCCCGGGCGCTCGGCTTCACCCGGTTCGCCTGCGCGTCAACGGGCAACCTCGCGAACTCGGTCGCCGCCCACGCGGCCCGGGCGGGCGCGCCGTCGGTGGTCTTCATCCCGAGCGACCTGGAGCAGGGCAAGGTCGTCACCACCGCCGTCTACGGAGGCGAGCTCGTCGCCGTCGACGGCTCGTACGACGACGTGAACCGGCTCTGCGGCGAGCTGGTGGAGACCGACGAGTTCGAGGACACGGCGTTCGTCAACGTGAACGTCCGGCCGTACTACGCCGAGGGTTCCAAGACGCTCGGCTACGAGGTGGCGGAGCAGCTCGGCTGGCGGATCCCCGCTCAGGTGGTGATCCCGATGGCCTCCGGAGAGCTGCTCACGAAGATCGACAAGGCGTTCACCGAGCTGATCGAGATCGGACTGGTCGAGGCGCCGGCCGGCGGCTGGAAGGTCTTCGGCGCGCAGTCGGCCGGCTGCAACCCGATCGCCACCGCCCTGCACGACGGCCGGGACGAGATCGTCCCGGTGAAGCCGACCGGCATCGCCAAGTCGCTGAACATCGGCGACCCGGCGGCCGGCCTCTACGCCCTGGAAGCGGTGCGGCGCACCGGCGGCTGGATGGAGTACGCCGACGACGACGAGATCCGCGCCGCGATCCGCCTGCTGGCCCGGACCACCGGCGTCTTCGCCGAGACCGCAGGCGGCGTCACCGTGGCGGTGCTGCGCAAGCTCGTCGAGTCCGGCAAGCTCGACCCGTCCGCCGAGACGGTCGTCTTCAACACCGGCGAGGGGTTGAAGACGATCGACGCGGTCGCCGGGCAGGTCGGCCCCACCCACCGCATCCGCCCCTCGCTGCGCGCCGCCCGGGACGCCGGCCTCCTCGGCTGACCCGCCCCGGTCCCTCCCCGCCTGCCGGGTTGCCGGGGTTCGCCCCGGTCGGAGGCGCGCGAAGTCGGGTGGATCATTCGTGGCTCGCCCGATCGGGGGATCCGGCCGATCCGCCGGGTAACCGGCTTTTCGCTCTGGGTGCGAGAAACCCGCCCCTAAGGACTTGACGGCAGGAACCGGACGGCGCAAGATGCTCCGTGCGGGAGGGTGTTTCGCCGAAGACTTTTAGTTCTTACGACCCAACGCCGGAGGCGTTGTGCGATCGTCCCTCCCGACCAACCTCCGAACGGGCCGGCGATTTAATCGCTGGCCCGTTCGTCTTGCTGCGGGCACGCTCGCGGCATGAGCATCACGATCGCGCCGTTCGACGCCACCGATCCCGCCGCGATCGAGGCGGCCTACCGCATCGGCGTCGCGGCCAACGATGCCGACGTGCCCGACTACCCGCCGTTCTGCCGCCGCCGCTTCGAGGCGATGCTGCGCCACCCGTTCCCGGGCACCGTCACGCTCTGGGCGTTGGCCCGGCTGGACGGCGTGCCCGCCGGCTACCTGGCGCTGGACCTGCCGCAGCTCGACAACACCGAGAACGCCACCGTCGAGCTCACCGTCCACCCGGCGTACCGACGCCACGGCGTCGGCCGTGCCCTGCACGAGCACTGCCTACGGCTGCTGCGCGAGCAGGGCCGTAAGCGGGTCATCGGGATGACCGTCTCGGCGCTGCCGGACGGGCCGGCGCGCAACGCGGCGGGTGGCGCCTTCGCCGCCGCGTCGGGTGCGCAGCCCGCACTCGTCGAGATCCGGCGCCGGCTCGACCCCACCGGGGTCGACCAGGCCGCGCTGGACGCGCTGCTGGTCGGTGCCCGGGCCCAGGCGGAGGGCTACCGCACGCTCCGGTGGCACGGTCTCGTGCCCGAGGAGTACGTGGCCGACATCGCCTACCTCGACGGGCGGTTGAGCACCGACGCGCCCCTCGGCGACCTGGATTGGGAGGCGGAGAAGGTCGACGCCGAGCGGATCCGGGGCACCGAGCGGGCGCTGGCCGCGCGGGGCCGGCGGCAGTATCACGTCGCCGCCCAGCACGTGGCGTCCGGCCGGCTGGTCGCGTGGACCCTGCTCGATCTCGGCCCGTCCGCCGACTGGCACGCGTTCCAGCAGATCACCATCGTCGACCCGGAGCACCGTGGGCACCGGTTGGGCCTGCTCGTGAAGGTCGAGAACCTGCGTCATCTGCTCGCCCACGAGCCGGCCGTACGCGCGATCGACACCTTCAACGCCGCCAGCAACAGCCACATGATCGCGATCAACGAGCAGCTCGGCTTCCGGCCGGTGGACGGCTGGACGGACTGGCAACTGACGATTTGAGTTGTGACACAGGTCTACTGATCGCGCACCCTTCTGTTGCATCATGACGGGCATGACGGACACCCCGCACCCTCTCTACGCCCGGCACGTCGAGACCCTCACCCGTGCGCTGACCGCGATCACCGAGCGCGGATACTGGTCCGCCTACCCGGAGTCGCCCAGCCCGCGCGTCTACGGCGAGACCGCCGCCGCCGACGGCAAGGCCGCCTTCGAGGCGTACCTGAACGGCGACTTCCCGCTCGACCAGCCGGGCGGAGGCGACCGGGTCGCCACCGAGACGAGCCCGTTCGGCGTGGAGCTCGGCGTCCGCTACCCGCACCCCGGGGTCGACGAGCTGGTCTCCGCCGCGAGCGCCGCCCTGCCCGCCTGGCGCGACGCCGGCCCGCAGACCCGGATCGGGGTCTGCCTGGAGATCCTCGACCGGCTGCACAAGCACGTCTTCGAGCTGGCCAACGCGGTGCAGTTCACCAGCGGCCAGGCGTTCGTGATGGCCTTCCAGGCCGGCGGGGCGCACGCGCTGGACCGGGCGCTGGAGTCGCTCGCGTACGCGTACGCCGAGATGACCCGGCACCCGGGGACGGCCGGCTGGGAGAAGGCCGCGGGCAAGGGTGACCCGCTGCGGATGACCAAGACGTTCCACGTGGTGCCCCGCGGCGTGGCCCTGGTGATCG
This sequence comes from Micromonospora musae, assembly GCF_003626635.1. Lineage (GTDB taxonomy): Bacteria > Actinomycetota > Actinomycetes > Mycobacteriales > Micromonosporaceae > Micromonospora > Micromonospora musae. Next base: position 244,367 of record NZ_RAZT01000008.1, read on the forward strand.
GCTGCAACACCTTCCCGACCTGGAACTCGTACCCGGGGCTCTTCGCCTCGCTGGCCACCGGGAACCCGGTGATCGTCAAGCCGCACCCGCGCGCGGTGCTGCCCCTGGCCATCACCGTGAAGTACGCCCGGGAGGTGCTGGCCGAGGCCGGCTTCGACCCGAACCTGATGCTGCTCGCCGCCGAGGCGCCGGGCGAGAAGCTCGCCTCCTCGCTGGCCCTGCACCCGGCCGTGAAGATCGTCGACTTCACCGGCTCCACCGAGTACGGCGACTGGCTGGAGGCGAACGCCCGGCAGGCCTCCGTCTACACCGAGAAGGCCGGCCTCAACACGGTCGTGATCGACTCCACCGACGACTTCGCCGGGCTCTGCCGCAACCTGGGCTTCACGCTCACCCTCTACAGCGGACAGATGTGCACCACCTCGCAGAACATCCTGATCCCCGCCGACGGCATCGAGACCGACCAGGGGCACAAGAGCTTCGACGAGGTGGCCGGCGGCATCGCCGCGGCGGTCGGCAAGCTCACCGCCGACGCGGCCCGCGGGGTCGAGCTGACCGGGGCGATCGTCAACGACGGTGTCCTGGAGCGGCTGGACGAGGTCACCAAGGTCGGCGCGGCGGTGCTGGAGTCGCGTACGGTCGAGCACCCGTCCTTCCCGGGCGCCGTGGTCCGTACGCCGGCGGTGGTCAAGGTCTCCGCGGACGACACCGCGACCTACGGGCGGGAGTGGTTCGGGCCGATCTCGTTCGTCATCCCGACCCGGTCCACCGGCCACAGCCTGGAGATCCTGCGCAGCACGGTGGGTGAGAAGGGCGCGCTGACCGCGGGCGTCTACTCGACCGACGAGGCGGTGCTCGACGCGGCCGAGGCGGTGGCGATCGAGGTCGGGGTGCACCTCTCCTGCAACCTGACCGGTGGCGTGTTCGTGAACCAGTCGGCGGCCTTCTCCGACTTCCACGGCAGCGGCGCCAACGCGGCCGCCAACGCCGCCCTCACCGACGGCGCGTACGTCGCCAACCGCTTCCGTATCGTCCAGTCCCGCCGCCACGCCTGAGCCGGATGCCGGGGCCCTGCCGGTAGGGCCCGGGTCCGGGCGCCGGGCCGCGCCGGTCGGCGTGGCTCGGCGCTCAGGCGGCGCGCCGCATCTGGAGTTCGGTCATCGCCGGAACGGTCGGGTGTGGCACGCGGACGCCGGTGTCGACGAAGCCGAGCCGCTCGTAGGCCCGGTAGGCGCGGTCGTTGCCGACCACGACCTCCAGCATCAACTCGGGCCGTCCGCACGCCCGTGACCAGGCCGCGACCGCGTCGACGAGGTCGGCGAGCAGCCCGCTGCCCCGCCAGCCCGGGCTCACGTAGACGGCGTAGACGACGGTCAGCTCGGGCTCGGAGGGGAGCACGGTCCCGCCCGCGTGCCCGACCAGCCGCCCACCCGGGTCCGCGACGAACTGCGCGATCTGCGACCCGATCGAGGTGGACGCGATCCGGAGGGCGTACTCCGCGTGCGGCCGGGCCGCCGCGTCGGCGACGGTCTCCAGGAAGGCCAACGGCGAGTCGGCGAGCATCTCCAGTCGCAGCGCCCGCATCCGGGCCGCGTCCTCCGGCCGGACCCGGTGGATCTCCGGCCGGCTGCGGTCGACGCCGACCGGGGTGCTCGTCACATCGCATGACTACCACAACGACGGTCGACGATGGATTCCTGTCCGCCATCGGCGAAATATGCCCGATTTGTGGTCGTGCGCGGTCGTCACGCCTCGTGTAGCGTGCGATTTCGGTCACCGTTTTCAGCGTCCGTCGCCGATTGCGGAAACGGTGGTTCCGAGCGCCCGGCTGCGTCCGGGCGCTCGGGGTAGGTAACGCCGCGCAGATGGAGGAAGTGGACCGTGGCACAGGGCACCGTGAAGTGGTTCAACGCCGAGAAGGGCTACGGCTTCATCGCCGTCGACGGCGGTCAGGACGTGTTCGTCCACTTCTCCGCGATCGAGATGGACGGCTACAAGGCACTCGAAGACGGCCAGCGGGTCGAGTTCGAGATCGCCCAGGGTCAGAAGGGCCCGCAGGCGGAGCGGGTGCACGTCATCGGCTGAGCGGGATGATCGACTCGCCCTCATTGATGTCGGGGTATCGCCGACCGTGTGACACCCCGACATCAAGAAACTCGAGTCGATTACGAATCCGTCGAGCGACCGCTGGGTGGGGCTGCGCGCCGAGCGCGCGAGCAAGGAAGATCATGGGCCGTTCCAGCTGTCGCTAGGAGGGTTCATGTCCGACCTGCCGCCCCCGGCCACCCCACCCCCGGGCCAGCCCGGCCCGTACGGCTCCGATCCCGACCAGACCGGTCCGCAACCCGGTAGGCCCGGCGAGCCGATCACCCCGCCCGCCCACGGCGGCCCCGGCGCGCAGCCCGGCTGGCCCCCAGCCGGTAGGCCGGCCACACCTCCCGGTTGGGATCCGACGGGAGCCGGCACTCCGGGTGCCACCCCCGGTTGGGGTCCGACGGGCGCCGGTGCCCCGAGCGCGAGCCCCGGTTGGGATCCGGCGGGGGCGGGCGCTCCGGGTGCGACCCCCGGTTGGGATCCGAACGCGTCGGGCTGGGGACAGCCCGGCACCCCGCCGCCGGGCTGGGGCTATCCGCCGGCCGGGCATCCCGCTGCCCCGGCACCGGCCGGCTACCCGCCCGCTGCGGGTCCGTACCCCGGTCAGACCTGGTACGGCGGGCCGGCCGGCGGTTGGTACCCGCCCGGTATCGACCCGAACGACCCCCTGGTGACGCCGCCCGGCGTCGGCCTCGGCGGGTGGTGGCAGCGCTGTCTCGGCGCGGTGCGGCGTGGTTGGCGCGTACTGCTGCCACTGCTGTTGCTGACCCAGGTCCTGCCGGGGGTGGTCTTCTCGGTGATCTCGCTCGGGGTGGACCCGACCGCGAGATGGGACGTCTCGACCGCGCAGGACCCCTCGAGGCTGCCGGACACCTTCGTGGGTGACATGACAGTCCTGCTCCTGGTGAGCCTCGCCGGAAGCGTGCTGATCGGCCTGGTGCAGTGCCTGGGTTGGGCAGCCGGCACGTGGGTGATCGCCCGCCAGGCGGCCGGCGAGGCGGTCGACCTGCCCGGGGCCCTGCGCTACGGCGTGCGGCGGATGTTCGGGCTCTGGGGCTGGACGCTGCTGGCCGGTCTGACCATCGCCGTGGGCGTCTGCTTCTGCATCCTGCCGGGCATCTACGTCGCCTTCGCGCTGAGCCTGTTCGGGCCGGTCTACCTCTTCGAGCGGGTGAACCCGCTGGGTCGGGCGTGGGGGATGTTCCACAAGCAATTCGCGATGGTGCTCGGCCGGGCGGCGGTGCTGCTCGTCCTGAGCCTGGTGGTGGGTGGCCTGCAGGGGGCGGCCGTCGTGCCGTTCGGCGTCGATCCGCTCGCCTCCGCGGGTACCGCGATCGGGGTGATCGTGGTGCTGGCGATCACCGGGGTGCTGACCCTTCCGGTGCAGTTCCTGCAACTGGTGGGGCTGGTGGTGACGTACGCCGAACAGCGCGCCCTGGAAGGCCCGGTGAACAGTGCGAGGCTGGCCGCGGAACTCGGCTGACGGGAGCACTCTGCTTGCACTCGGCATGGGAGAGTGCTAAACAAGTTATTGGCACTCGCACGCCGCGAGTGCCAAAGGTCGGGGCGGTGGGGTTGCGGCCACATCGGCGGACAAGTCGCTGGTGGGGCACGTGACCGGTCGTCGCGGGCTATCCGGCCCGGCCTAGGAGACGTCGTCGTCGCCCTGAGGGCGACGTCCCAAGGTGCGTACACCAGGCGGCCCATCCGGGACACACACTCGGGTGGCCCGTGAGTGTCCAGGAGGACAACGCCGTATGGCCAAGATGATCGCGTTCGACGAAGAGGCGCGCCGCGGCCTCGAGCGGGGCATGAACCAGCTCGCCGACGCCGTGAAGGTGACCCTCGGCCCCAAGGGCCGCAACGTCGTGCTCGAGAAGAAGTGGGGTGCCCCCACCATCACCAACGATGGTGTGAGCATCGCCAAGGAGATCGAGCTCGAGGACCCGTACGAGAAGATCGGTGCCGAGCTGGTCAAGGAGGTCGCGAAGAAGACCGACGACGTCGCCGGTGACGGCACGACGACGGCGACCGTCCTGGCCCAGGCTCTGGTCCGTGAGGGCCTGCGCAACGTGGCCGCCGGTGCCAACCCGATGGCCCTGAAGCGGGGCATCGAGGCCGCCGTGGCCAGCGTCTCGGAGGAGCTGCTGAAGCTCGCCAAGGACGTGGAGACCAAGGAGCAGATCGCCTCCACCGCCTCCATCTCGGCCGCCGACACCAGCGTCGGTGAGATCATCGCCGAGTCGATGGACAAGGTCGGCAAGGAAGGCGTCATCACCGTCGAGGAGAGCAACACCTTCGGCCTGGAGCTCGAGCTCACCGAGGGTATGCGCTTCGACAAGGGCTACATCTCCGCGTACTTCATGACCGACCCGGAGCGTATGGAGGCCGTCTTCGACGACCCGTACATCCTGATCGCCAACAGCAAGATCTCGTCGGTGAAGGACCTGCTCCCGATCCTCGAGAAGGTCATGCAGGGTGGCAAGCCGCTGCTGATCATCGCCGAGGACCTGGAGGGCGAGGCCCTCGCCACCCTGGTCGTCAACAAGGTCCGGGGCACCTTCAAGTCGGTCGCCGTCAAGGCGCCGGGCTTCGGTGACCGCCGCAAGGCCATGCTGACCGACATCGCCATTCTCACCGGTGGCCAGGTCATCAGCGAGGAGGTCGGCCTCAAGCTCGACGCCGCCGGCCTCGAGATGCTGGGCCGCGCCCGCAAGGTCGTGGTGACCAAGGACGAGACCACCATCGTCGACGGCGCCGGTGACGCCGAGCAGATCCAGGGCCGGGTCAACCAGATCCGGGCCGAGATCGAGAAGAGCGACTCCGACTACGACCGGGAGAAGCTGCAGGAGCGTCTGGCCAAGCTGGCCGGCGGTGTTGCGGTGATCAAGGTCGGCGCGGCCACCGAGGTCGAGCTGAAGGAGCGCAAGCACCGCATCGAGGACGCGGTCCGCAACGCGAAGGCCGCCGTCGAGGAGGGCGTCGTCCCGGGTGGTGGCGTCGCGCTGGTGCAGGCCGGCAAGACCGCCTTCGACAAGCTGGACCTGACCGGCGACGAGGCGACCGGCGCGCAGATCGTCAAGATCGCGCTGGACGCCCCGCTGCGGCAGATCGCCGTCAACGCCGGCCTCGAGGGTGGCGTCGTCGTCGAGCGCGTCCGCAGCCTGGAGCCGGGCCACGGCCTCAACGCCGCCACCGGCGAGTACGTGGACCTGCTGGCCGCGGGCATCATCGACCCGGCCAAGGTGACCCGTTCGGCGCTGCAGAACGCGTCGTCGATCGCGGCGCTCTTCCTCACCACCGAGGCCGTCGTGGCGGACAAGCCGGAGAAGACCCCGGCCGCCCCGGCTGGCCCGGGTGGCGGGGAGATGGACTTCTGAGTCCAGAGGTTCCGTTCGGGAACGGGGTGGGTCGCGTCAGCGGCCCGCCCCGTTTCTGTTTCGCCTGATGCCCCGACTTCAAGGACCCCGAGTCGATCACGAGCGGTGCCTGGGTGATTGGCGAATGGTGTCCGGTTTACGGCCGGCGGCCCTCGATTGGACCTTCGCGCGGATCGCGCTGGCGCCCCCGGGCGGAGCCCGGTCGCTGGGCACCACCCGCCGCCCCTCCAGGCCCACAAACCGGACACATCGCGCTCATCGCCCCAAGCGCGCCGATGATCAACTCGGCTTCCTTGATGTCGGGGTGTCCCGGCCGCCTGATGCCCCGACTTCAAGGACCCCGAGTCGATCACTGGTCGCGCCTGGGTGATTGGCGAATGGTGACCGGTTTACGTTTCTCGTCAGGTTGGCAGCGGTCGTTGGTTGCGCCGCTTCTGCGCCCGGTCGTACGGGGCGCGTAGCTGGATCGGCGCGTCCACCATCTCCAGCGACTCCTCGGTCACCGGTTCCCCGGTGTCGGTCATCTCCGCCAGCTGCTCGGCGTCGCCGAAGTCCAGCCGGTCGATCGGTAGCTGCCCGGGGAGATCGCCGACCGGCGTCCAGGTGACGGGCGCGACGTCGTCGCTCTCTTCGTCCGTGGTCATGGCTGCCTCCTCTACCGAAACGGTAGGGGGCGCCGCTCGTCGATGGGGGCGAATGGCATTATCTGGGTCTATATCCCATTCGCCCTTTTATCAATTCCCGAAACGCTTGCGGTAGAGGAAGAAGACGCGCTCGATCCGGGCGCCCGCGCTGCGGGAATAGAACGGTACCGGCCCGACCCAGCCGATCTGCGCCGAGTCGTGCCCCGCCGCCCGCTGGTCGCGCAGGCAGCGGCGCAGCAGCACCCCGCCGATCCCCGAGCCCTCGGCCGCCGGGGCGGTGCCCATCGGCCCGAACCAACTCGGCCGGGACGAGCCGTACGCCGCGAAGGCGATCACGGCACCGTCGCGTTCGGCCAGATGGCAGCCGGCCCCCGGACGGCCCACCGAACCGGCCAGCTCGGCGGCCCAACTCCCACCGAAGGTGCCCTCGGCCAGCTCGGCCAGCGCCGGCAGGTCGCCCGGCCCCGCCGCGCGTACGGTCACGCCCGCACCGGCGAGGCGACGCTCCGCCGCCGCCGTGGACCGCAGCGCCGGCGAGTCGTCGTACGACAGGTCGGCCGTCATGTTCCACGCGGTCCGGTCCTGCTGGTAGCCGAGCGCCGACGCCGCGCAGACCGCCGGGGTGTACCGGACGTCGATCCCCGGCCAGGCGTAGAAGGGTGGGTTGCCGGCGAGCAGCACCTCCGCCGCGCCCAGCCCGGCGAGCCGCCGCTCCGCCTCGGCCAGCAGCGCCCGGGCGACACCCCGACGCCGGTGCTCCGGCGTCACCGCGACCAGGTCGACGTGCCCGAGCCGCTGGTCGGCCGCCGCCATCGAGCCGATCAGCGCCCCGACCAGCTCCGACCCGCGGTACGCGCCGAGGGCGAACCCGGGCCGATCGGCAACGGCCCGGAGCCAGAGGGTCGCCACGATGGCGTCCGCCTCGGCCGCGTCCTCCGGCAGGTCCAGCGCCCCCTCGCAGAGCCGTACGACAGCCGGGGCCAGGTCGGGGGTCAGCTCGACGACGGTGATCTCTGCGTCCATGGTGGCCGACCCTAGATCACCGGGTACGGGTCGGCGCAAGAGCCTCCCACCGGCGGTTCACCGGGCGGCGTGCACGGCGGCGTACGCGTCGACCAGCCCCGCGCCGGTGATGTTCGCGTCCCCACCGCAGGTGTCCGACGGGTCGCGGGAGAGGTAGGTCGGCTGAGCCGGGGTGGCCGTGTCCCGCAGCAGTTGCCGCGTCCGGGTCACATCGCCGACCAGCGCCGGGTTCGCCGACCACATCAACGCCACCACGCCGGCCACCTGCGGGGTCGCCATCGAGGTGCCGTCGAGGGTGGCGTACCCGCCGCCGGGCATCGCCGAGCGCACCCCGACCCCCGGCGCCACCACGTCTGGTTTCGCCGCACCACCTCGCGTCGGGCCCCGCGAGGAGAACTCCGCGACCCGGTCCCGGTCGTCCACCGCGCCCACCGTGAGCACGTCCGGGTACGGCGCGGGAGGATCGTCGACCGAACCGCACCACGGGCCGGTGTTGCCGGCCGCCGCGGCCACGAAGATGCCCGCGGCGTCGAGCGCGGCGGTCGCCGGCCGGAGCACGCCCGCGTCGCAGCCCTCGATCCCCGGGCAGCCCCACGAGTTGGTGAGGATGTCCGGGGCCCGCTCGGGCCGGCCGGCGGTGAACGGATCGGCCCCGGACGGGAACGGGGCCAGCATGAACTGGAGGCAGTCGAGGTAGTGGCCGGGGCTGCCCAGGTTCCGGTCCAGGTTCACGCAGCCCACCCACTGGGCGCCCGGGGCGACCCCGATGCCGTCCCGGCCGACGGCGCTGCCGATCGTGTGCGTGCCGTGCCCACCCGAGTCGGTGGGGAAGCGGGTGCCGTCCCACGGGTCGTACCAGGAGTCGTCGCCACCCCGGAAGCCCGCGGCCAGGGCCGGATGCCGACCGTCCACGCCGGAGTCCGAGCTGCCGATGACCACGCCGGCGCCGGTCACCCCCTCCGCCCAGACCCGGTCCGCGCCGAGCCGGCGGATGTTCCACTCGGGACCGGTCGGGGCGGGGTCGGTACCCCGGGTGATGCCGGCCGGCGCGGGCAGCGGGCGCAGCCGCTGGCTCACCAGCACCCGGTCCACCTCGGGCCGGCCGGAGAGCCACGCCCGCACCGCCGGCCCACCGTCGACCTCGATCGCGTTCACCAGGTAGTACGACGTCGGGCGCAGGCCCAGCCGGGTCACCTCGCGACGCAGCCCCGCCTGGGTGCGGTCGGCCGTGTCGACCAGCCGCCGGTACACCTCACGGGCCCGCGCGTCGCGTCCGGCCCGCCCCGGCGCGACGGTGGGCAGGCTCGTCAGATCGGCCTGCTCCCGCAGCACCACGAGCAGGCGTTCGCCATACAGCCCGGGTCGACCCGGACCGAGGTAGACGGCGACCAGCGCCACCAGCAGCGCCGCGGCGGTGAGGGCGGCGGTGCGCCGGCCCGGGGTGCGCGCGGCCGGGCGAGCGAGCAGCACTCCGTACCCGACCGCGAGGAGCAGCGCCACGGCGAGCCCGACGGCGGCGGTGACGGCCACCCAGAACGGCACGTCCCGGGTGGTGCCCAGCAGCAGGGTGATCTCCTCCGGATCCGCGAAGGCGAGCGGGCCGAACGCGGCGAGCCCGACCAGCCACCGGGTCGGGGCGGCGGACCCCGCGCCGGAGTTGCGCCGACGGTGAGCGGCGGCGTGCAGCGCGGCCGACGCGAAGCCGATCGGGGGGAGGGTGAGCAGGGCCGGAAGTTGCGCGCCCGACTGGCCGGCGCCGGCGGCGAGCAGCAGCAGCGTCACCCCGGCGACCAGGCCGCCGACGAGCACCAGCCGGACCGGTCGGGGCGGCTCGCCGACCGCGAAGCGGGACCAGAAGCCGGCGTCGAGAAGCGCCCCGGTCAGCGCGCCGAGCGCGGCGGCGGCGAGCGCGGCGAGCACCGTCTCCAGCGGCCCGCCGAGCGCACCCAGCCAGGCCCACGGCAGCAGCACCGCGAGTCCGGCGGCGATCGCGAGCAGCGTCACCGGCCCGGCCCGCAGCCCACCGAGCGCCCTCCGGCCCGGGGCCGGGTCATCGGCCGCACCCGCTCCGGCGGTCCGGGGGTCCTCGACGGCCGGTGGGTGGGCTGTCGGGCCCGCCGGTCCGGTGGGGACCGCACCTGCCGCGTCCGGGACGGCCACCGTCGGGCCGGGGCGGCCGTCGGTCCGCCGTCGGCGGGCGAGCCGGCCCAGGACGGCGGCGGCCAGGGCGGCGGTCGCGGCGAGCCCGCCGAGGTAGGCCTCGTGGTGCACCGGCGGGACCGCCCGCAGCAGCGTGAACACGCCGAGCACGACGACGCCGGTCAGCCAGGCGCGGCCGGTGGCGCGGATCGCGGCCGAGCGGGGCAGCAGAGCGAGCAGCAGCGCGGGCGTACCGACCAGCAGCACGGTCAGCAGGCCCGCCGCCGGCCAGAGCCAACCGGCCCGGTCCCGTCCGACGCCGAGCAGCAGCTGATCGGCGAGCCAGCCGCCGGCCTGGACCGGCACGGTCACCGCGACCGCCCAGCAGCCGACCAGGACGGCCCCGACCACCGGCCAGGGCCCGGGCGGGGAGTCGCTCGACGCGCGGGGAACGGCCCACGCCGGGGGTTGGGGCATTGAGAAACAGTACGCCGAGCCACCGTTCACACCCGGCCCGGCGACGCGCGATCCCAGACGCCCAGGGGTCGAACCGGCGCGGCCGACCCCTGCGACGTGCCCTCGGATGTTCTTGGCGGTTACCGTGGACGCGTGCGCGACCCCAACGTGTCCCGATCCGTCGCCGGCCGGCTGTCGCCCGATCGGCGCAGCAACGACCTGCGCAAACTCCGGGCGGAGCGATTCGACGTACTGGTGATCGGGGGCGGGGTGACCGGGGCGGGCGCGGCGCTCGATGCGGCCTCCCGCGGCCTGAAGGTGGCCCTGGTCGAGGCGCGCGACCTCGCCGCCGGCACCTCCAGCCGCTCCAGCAAACTCATCCACGGCGGCCTGCGCTACCTGGAGCAGCTGGAGTTCCACCTGGTGCACGAGGCGCTCACCGAGCGGGGGCTGCTCGCCACCCGGCTGGCGCCGCACCTGGTCCGGCCGGTGCCGTTCCTGGTGCCGCTCCCCGCCGGCGCGGGCGTACGCGACCTGCCGGGGCGGGTCTTCCGCCGCTCCTACTACGGCACCGGTGTGGCGGCGTACGACGCCTTCGCCGGGATCTTCGGCAGCGGCCGGGGCATGCCGCTGCACCGGCACCTCACCCGGGAGGGGGCCCGGCGGATCTTCCCGAGCCTGCGCGCCGACGCGCTCGCCGGGGCGATCCGTTACTACGACGGGCAGGTCGACGACGCCCGGTTGGTGGTCACGCTGGCCCGCACCGCGGCGAGTCTCGGCGCGACCGTGGTGAGCAGCGCCCGGGCCGTCGGCCTGATCCGGCAGGCGCGGGAGGTCACCGGCGTGCGCGTACGGGACATGGAGGCGCCGGCCGGCTCGCCGGAGGCCGAGTTCGAGGTGCGGGCCCGTACGGTCATCGCCGCCACCGGGGTGTGGAGCGACGACATGGCGCGGATGCTGAACGACGTCGGGCTCCGGCCCGGGCTGCGGGTACGCGCCTCCAAGGGGGTGCACCTGGTGGTGCCCCGCTCGGCGATCACCGGCGAGACCGGCCTGATCCTGCGTACCGCCACCAGCGTGCTCTTCGTCATCCCGTGGGGCGGTCACTGGATCATCGGCACCACGGACACGGACTGGCGGCTGGACCGCTCTCATCCGGCCGCCACCGCGAGCGACATCGACTACCTGCTCGACCAGGTCAACACCGTGCTGGAGCGGCCGCTGACCACCGCCGACATCGAGGGGGTGTACGCGGGGCTGCGCCCGCTGCTGGCCGGTGAGGCGGACTCCACCTCGAAGCTCTCCCGTGAGCACGCGGTGGTCGAGCCGATGCTCGGGCTGCTGCTGGTGGCCGGCGGCAAGTACACGACGTACCGGGTGATGGCCTCGGACGTGGTGGACCGGGCGGCGCGGCGCCTCGGCGGGGTGCGCCCGTCGCGCACCGCCGACCTGCCGCTGCTCGGCGCCGACGGATACACCGCGATGTGGCGGGACCGGGCCGACCTGGCCCGGCGGCACGGGGTGGCGGTCGGCGCGGTGGAGCACCTGCTGGAGCGGTACGGCACGCTCACCCTGGACATCCTCGCGCTGATCGACGCCGACCCGCTGCTCGGCACCCCACTGGCCGGCGCGCCGGAGTACCTGGCCGCCGAGGTCACCTACGCCGCGCGGGCCGAGGGGGCGCTGCACCTGGAGGACGTGCTGACCCGGCGTACCCGGATCTCGATCGAGACCAGCCACCGGGGTGTCGAGTCGGCGGAGCACACCGCCGAGCTGATGGGTGCGGTGTTCGGGTGGGACGCCGCGCGGCGGGCCCGTGAGGTGGAGCACTACCGGGCCCGGGTCGAGGCGGAGCGGCAGTCCCAGCTGATGCCGGACGACGTCGCGGCCGACGCGGCCCGGCTCGGCGCGCCGGACGTACGTGGCTACGCGGCCGACCGGGGCGGCGACGGCGACCCCGCGGAGCTGCCCGCCGGCTGATCGCCGAAAGCTACCGAGCTGTAGGGCTACCAGGCGCAACCGGCGGTGCGGTAGCTTCCGGCGAGTGTCCCGCCCCTCACGTCTGCTCGGTCCTCTCCTCGGTGTGCTGCTCTCCACCGCGCTGACCGGCTGCACCCTGGTCAACGCCTCCACGGACGAGCCGGCCCCCGCGCCCACCGACCCGGCGAGCGCGCTGCCGGAGCCGGGTGCTCCGACCACAGTGGGGGACGGTCAGGTCAGCCTCTTCCAGAAGCTCGGCGCGTACGGCCCGCTGCGCACCCTGCAGGTCGAGAAGAACGGCACCTGGAAGTGCCTCGACTGCGCCGGTGACGGCGTGACCTCCACCGGAGGGTTCGCCCCCGAGCAGGTGAGCCGGTTGCAGCAGCTCCTCGCCGATCCGGGGCTCGCGGCGGAGACCGACCAGGCGCGGCACTACCGGTCGACCTGCATCGACGCGCTGACCTCCAGCCTGCTCACCGCCGTCGGGTCGATCACCACCGAGGACTGCCCGGGGGTGGAGGCCCCGCCCATCGCCGGCGAGGTCCTCCTGCTGCTCACCCAGGCCACCCCGGCCGAGCTGACGGAGCAGTAGCCCCGGCGCTCAGAGCATCTTTCCGGGGTTCAGCAGCCCGGTCGGGTCCAGCGCCGCCTTGATCGCCTGGTGCACGCGTACGCCCACCGGCCCGATCTCGCGGGCCAGCCAGTCCCGCTTGAGCAGGCCCACCCCGTGCTCGCCGGTGCAGGTGCCGCCGAGCTCCAGGCCGAGCCGCATGATCTCGTCGAAGGCCCGCCGGCCGCGCTCCAGGCTGGCCGGGTCGGCCCGGTCCACCACGATGTTCGGGTGCAGGTTGCCGTCCCCGGCGTGGCCCACGACGCCGATCGGCACGTCGCACTCCGCCGCGATCCGGGACACCCCGTCGAGCAGCGCGGCGAGTGCGCCCCGGGGCACCGCCACGTCGTCGATGACGAGGCCACCGTTGCCGCCCGGGTAGGCGTCCGCGGCGAACTTCTCCATGGCCGGGTGCGCGAGCCGGCGGGCCTGGAGCAGGGCCGCCGCCTCGACCGCGTCGGTGGCGGCGAAGACCTCGTCGGCCCCGGCCGCCTCGCACACCTCCGCGAGCGCCGCCAGGTCGTCCGCCGCCCGGGTGCCGGTGTCGGCAGCGGCCAGCAGCAGGGCCTCGGCGTCGGTGCGCAGACCCATCGGCCGGTACGCCTCGATGGCCCGCAGGTGGGTCCGGTCCAGCAGCTCCAGCAGGCTCGGGCTGAGCCCGCGGGCGGCGATCTCGGCGACCGCGGCGCCCGCCGCCGCCGTGGTGGGGAAGACCGCCACCAGGGTCAGCGACTCCGCCGGGGCGGGCCGCAACGCGACCGTCACCTCGGTGACCACGCCGAGGGTGCCCTCGGAGCCGACGAAGAGCCGGGTGAGGTCGTAACCGGCCACGCCCTTGGCGGTGCGCCGGCCGGTGCGCAGCACCTCGCCGGAGGCGAGCACGACCTCCAGGCCGAGCACGTACTCGGTGGTCACGCCGTACTTCACGCAGCACATGCCGCCGGCGTTGGTGGCGACGTTGCCGCCGATGGTGGAGGACTCCCAGGAGCCGGGGTCCGGCGGGTACCAGAGCCCCTGCTTCGCCACCGCCGCGGCGAGCGCCGCGTTGACCACGCCCGGCTGCACCACCGCGATGCGGCTCACCGGGTCGATCTCCCGGATCTCGTCCATGGCGACGGTGCTGAGCACCAGCGCGCCGTCGACGGCGTTCGCCGCCCCGGCCAGCCCGGTGCGGGCGCCCTGCGGCACCACGGGTACGCCGTGCCGGGCCGCCGCCCGGACCACGGCGACCACCTCCTCGGTGCTGCGCGGCCGGACGACGACCAGCGGGGTGCCGGCGGCGCAGAGGTCGGCCTCGTCGCGTTCGTGGATCCGGAGCAGGTCCGGATCGGTCAGCACGGCGCTCTCGCCGAGGGTGGCAAGCAGTTCGTCGATGAGGGGGGATCCGGCCATGCTGGAGAGGCTAGGTGCCCGGACGCCGTTCATCAACATGATCCACTGCGTGGGGCGGGTCGGCGCGGTGCCGGACAACGCCGGCGCTGCCGGACATCGCGCTACGTTGGGGGGATGCTCTACCTGGACCAGCCCGCCTGGCCGTCCCGGGGCCGGCTCTGGTCCCACCTGATCAGCGACGTCTCGTACGCGGAGCTGCACGCGTTCGCCGAGGCGCTCGGCTCGCCCCGGCGGGGCTTCGACCGGGACCACTACGACATCCCGGCCACCCGGTTCGCGATGGCCGTCTGGCTCGGTGCGCGCGTGGTGCCGAGCCGGGAGCTGGCCCGGTTGCTGCGCGCCGCCGGGCTGCGCCGGCCGAAGCACCTGGTCCGGGCGGCGCAGACCGGTGACCTCGCTACCCCGCAGGAGCGGTGAGGACGGCCAGCTCCCGGCGTAGGTTCGCCCGGGCCGGCTGCTCCCACAGTCGGGCCAGCGGGGGCGACCGGAACAGCGCCGGCAGGTCGAGCAGTGCGCGGAGCACCTGCGCCCGGCCGACCCGGAACTCCGCCTCGGCCACGTGGGCGTACTCCCGTCGCACCGCCGCCGCGTACCGCTCGTAGGTCGGTGCGGGCGCGGCCAGCACGGCGAGATCGGCGTCGCAGAGCAGGGTGCCGTCGGCGTCCCCGGCGTCGACCAGGTGCCCGGCGGTGAGCAGGACCAGCCGGCGGACCTCGGCCACCGCGTCGGCCGGGAGCCCGAGACCGGTGAGCAGCCGGACGGCCAGCTCGGCGCTGTCCCGCTCGTTCGCGTCGCCACCGGCCCGCGGGTCGTAGACCGCGTCGTGGCACCACGCGGCCAGCCGGACCAGGTCAGGTCGTACGGCGAGCGCGGCGTGCCGGTCGATCACGTCCAGCACCGCGCGGAGATGGTCGACGGTGTGGTAGTGCCGGTGCGGCTCCCGCCACCGGCGCAACAGCTCCTCCCCGGCTTCGGTCGGCCCGGCCGGGCCGGTCGCGCCGGCGCCCCGGGTCGCCGTCGTCCACCGTTCGAGTAGTTCGGCCACGCGACGAGTCTGCCCCAGCCCCGAAGGGTCCGGAAGCGAGGATTCACCGGGCGCGCCCCGGGTAGTAGCGGGCATGACGGCGGCCCGGGAGCGTAAACGGTTCGGACGGGTGCGCCCGCGTGAGCTGGTCGCCGACACCGACAGCACGCGCATCGCCGACGCGATGGAGCAGGTCCGGCACATCAGCAAGGCGACGCTGCACGAGCGGCTGCACCGGGTCCGGATGGCCGCCGGGTTGGCCGTGCAGGCCGGGCTGGCGGCCGCGCTGGCGTACCTGGTGTCGCATCGGCTGCTCGGCAACCCGCAGCCGGTCTTCGCGCCCATCTCGGCGGTCGGCACCCTGGCGGCCTCCGTCGGCCAACGGTTCCGGCGCACGGTGGAGCTGATCATCGGAGTGGCGGTCGGGGTGGCGGTCGGGGACGGCTTGATCTACGTCCTCGGGACCGGGGCCTGGCAACTCGGAATCGTGGTCACGGCGGCCATCCTGCTGACGATCTTCGCGGGCGCGAGCGTCGCGATCGTGATCCAGGCGGCGGCCACCGCCGTGCTGATCGTGACGCTGAGCCCCTCCACGCAGAACCTGGAGATCCCCCGATTCGTCGACGCCTTCCTCGGCGGTGGGATCGCGTTGCTGGTGACCGCCATCCTGCTGCCGCTCAACCCGCTCCGGGTGCTCAACCGGGCCGCCCGGCCGGCGCTCGACCTGCTCGCCGCGCAGCTCGACGCCACCGCGGACGGCCTGCGCAGCCGGGATCGCGCGAGGGTGCAGCGGGCCCTGGACCGGCTCCGCGACAACAAGGAGCAGCTGGCCACCTTCGTGGAGGCGATCGAGGGGGCGAAGGAGACCGCGACCCTGTCACCGGCCCGGTGGCACCGCCGCAACGAGCTGACCCACTACGCGGACGCGGCCGACCCGATCGACCGGGCGATGCGCAACAGCGGCACGCTCATCCGCCGGTCGGTCACCCTGATCGAGGACGAGGAGCCGATCCCCGAGCCGATGCCGGACGCGATCAACCATCTCGCCGAGTCGGTACGCCTGCTCAGACACGAGTTCGCCGTGGGCGACGAGCCGGAGCAGGCCCGGGAGCGGTCGCTGCGCGCGGTCAGCGAGGCCGGCCGGGCGTACGAGGACGGGGTCGGCTTCTCCGGCAGCGTCGTCGTGGCGCAGGTCCGCACGGCGGCGAGCGACCTGCTGGTGGCCTCCGGGATCGATCAGGAGGAGGCGAACCGGCTGATCCGGAGCTCCTTCGGCGATCTGGACACGCCCCGGGGCGGCAGCCCCGAACCGGACGGTGGGCGGCCGAAACCGCCCACCGCGCCGCCCGTCGGCTGACCGTCCCACCGCGCCGCCCGTCGGCGCGCCGCGACCGGCCCGGTGCGGCGTGCTCCGGGGGCTTCGGCCGGTGCCTCGCCGCCGGGGGCTCAGGCGAACGTGGCGAGGGCCGCGATCAGCCGGTCGACGTGCTGTTCGGTGCTGCCCAGCCCGATGCTGGCCCGCAGCGCCGTCGGCGGCAGGTCCCGCCGTCCGGAGCGGGTGGCCGCCTCGGTGAGCAGCCGCTGGGCGAGCGGGTGCGCGCAGAACAACCCGTCGCGCACCCCGATGGAGTGCTTCCGGGCCAGCTCGGCGGCGACCTCGCTGGAGTCCCACCCCGCGACCGCGAAGGAGACGATGCCGACTCGCGGTGCGTCCGGCTCGAAGGTGCGCAGCTCCACCACGTGCGGCAGGGCCGCGATGCCCTCGCGGAGGCGGGCGAGCAGCCGCTGCTCCCGCTCGTGCAGCGCCGCACGGTCCGCGTCGCTGAGGGCGTCGCAGACGGCGGCCAGCGCCACCGCTCCCAGCAGGTTCGGGGTACCCCCCTCGTGCCGGGCCGGGCCGACCGCCCAGGTGACCTCGTGCGTGCCAGCCCCGACCCGGGCGGTGGCACCGCCGCCGGCCAGGTACGGCTGCGCCGCGTCGAGCCAGTCGGACCGGCCGATCAACGCGCCGGCCCCGAACGGGGCGTAGAGCTTGTGGCCGGAGACGGCGAGGTAGTCCACGTCCAGCGCCAGCAGGTCCACCGGCACGTGCGGGGCGAGCTGCGCTGCGTCCACGGCGATCCGGGCGCCGTGCCGCCGGGCCACCCGGGCCAGCTCGGCCACCGGCCACCGTTCGCCGGTCACGTTGCTCGCCCCGGTGAAGGCCGCCAGCACCGGCAGCCCGGGCTGCGCCGCCCGACGCAGCTCGGCGAGCGCCGCGTCCAGCGCGCGTACCGCCTCACCGGAGTCGGCGGGCACCGGCAACCGGACCGAGCCGCGCGGCCAGGGCAGCAGGTTCGCGTGGTGCTCGCCGGCGAAGGTGACCACCGTGGTGCCGGCGGGCAATGCCCGGGCCAGCAGGTTCAGCGCGTCCGTGGTGTTACGGGTGAAGATCACGTGGTCGTCGGCCCGGGCGCCGAAGAAGTCACCCACCGTCTGCCGGGCCCGCTCGTATTCGAGCGTGCAGCGGCGGGAGAGCGCGCCGGCGCCGCGGTGCACGCTCGCGTACCAGGGAAGCAGCTCGGCCACCGCGTCGGCCGCGGCCCGCGCGCACGGCGCGGTGGCCGCGTAGTCGAGGTTGATCTCACCCGGTACACCGAGCACGTCGAGCGGCTCCGCCTCGGCCGGGACGGCGGGCACGGTGGCGTTCGGGGACACGAGGGCGACGGACACGGGGGAACCTCCCGGGCCAGGGACCCCGGGGCTACGTCGGGACGGGGTCCGCGCTTGCCCGGCACGCGGATCGGGGCCGGGCCCGGTCATCACCCGGGGCACCCCACCGCGAACTCGACGAGGGTTGCCGGCCAGCAAGCCGGGGCTTGACGCTGGCGCTCGTGACCTGCGGGCAGCATAGCGGCTGCCGATGCGCCAGGACCACCCGGCCGGTGGTGGCTAGGCTGACCGCATGGCCGACACCCCGCCCGGCGGCGTACCGCCGTCGCCGACCGCGCCGTCCGCCCCGTCCGCCCCGGGTGCCGCGCCCCGGATGCCGCTGCGTCGGCTGGGTTGGCGGCGGCTGCTGGTGCTCGCGGGGCTGGTGCTGCTCATCGCGGCGTGCGCGGTCTTCATGGTCTACACCATCGGCGAGAACATCGGCGTGCAGGCGCTGCTGATCGGCGCGGCGACCGCCGTCCTGCCGGTGCCCGTGCTGGTCGGCTGTTTCCTCTGGCTCGACCGGTACGAGCCGGAGCCGCTGAAGTACCTCATCTTCTGCTTCGCCTGGGGCGCCTTCGTCGCCACGGCCGCCTCGCTGACCGTCAACGACTTCGCGGCCGGCCGGATCGCCGACGCGCACCTGCCGGCCGCCCTCACCGGTGTGCTGGTCGCCCCGTTCGTCGAGGAGCTGACCAAGGCGCTCGGGCCGATCCTGCTGCTGGTGTTCCGGCGACGGGAGTGGTCCGGCATCACCGACGGGCTGGTCTACTGCGGGCTCTCCGCGGTCGGCTTCGCCATGGTGGAGAACATCCTCTACCTGGGCGGCTACGGCTTCGCCAGCGGCGCGGAGCGGTTCGGGCCGGCGACCGGGGCGCAGCAGGTCATCGCCATCTTCATCGTCCGGATCCTGCTCTTCGGGTTCGCCCATCCGCTCTTCACCTCGATGACCGGGGTCGGGCTGGGCATCGCCGCCCGGACGGCCGACCGTCGGGTCCGGGTACTGGCGCCCGTCGCGGGTCTGCTGCTGGCCATGATGCTGCACGGCACGTGGAACCTGCTGCCGACGCTCAGCCAGGCCGCCGGCCAACCGCTGATCATGCTGTACGGCTTCATCGGCCTGATGGTGCCGATCTTCTTCGGCATGGTCGGGCTGGCCGTCTGGCTGCGCGCCTGGGAGGGGCGGCTCACCGAGCGCAGGCTGCCGGACTACGTCCGGGCGGGTTGGTTGAGCCCGCCCGAGGTGGCGGCGCTGAGCAGCCTCGGTCGTCGGCACGCGGCCCGCGCCTGGGCCCGTCGGGTGGCCGGCGACGCCGGGGTGCGGGCGATGCGCGGCTACCAGTTCGCCGCCACCCGGCTGGCCCTGCTGCGCGACGGCTCGCTACGCGGTCTGGACCGGAAGGCGGCGGATCAGGAGCGGACCGCCCGGGAGGAGCGGGAGCTGCTGGAGGCGATCACCGCGTACCGCTCGTTCTTCGTCGGTCGGGACCCGCAGGCGCCCGCCGGGGTGTGGGACGGCGACCGCTACCACCTGCGCTTCCCGGACGGCTCGGAGCGGACGGTGGCCGCGCCGGTCGAGCCGGTGGTGCCGATCCCGGTGGTGCTGGGCGGGCCCCCGCCCGCGCCCGTTCCGCCGGGCTGGCACCCGCCGCACTCCGGCCGGCCCGGACACGCCTGACCGGTCGGCGCCGGAGTGCGAGCCGGTGCCGACCGGCGGTGCGTGCGCGGGCGTCGCGCCGTGCGGCCGGCGCAGGCGGGTCAGGTCATCAGGCTGGTGAGGAAGTCCCCGAGCCCCTGGAACATGGCCACCAGACCCGCTCCGATCGCCTTGAAGATGTTCGCCGCGCCGTCCGGCCGGAAGGCCATGAAGTAGATCAGGAACGCGATGAAGCCCCAGAACAGCAGCTTCCTGATCCATTCGGGCATCGTCCCTCCCCAGGGCCGGTGATGCGGCTGGCTTCCCGGCGGGGAGCGGTGCAAACGGCGTCCGTGCCGTGCGAGCGGGGTCCGTGCGGCCGGAGCCGGTCCGGCACCGCCCGACGGGGGACCCGCTAGAGGTAGAGCCCGGTGGCGCCCTCGTCGACCCGCTCGGCGGCCACGGCGTGCACGTCCCGCTCGCGCAGCAGCACGTAGCCCCGGCCGTGCAGCTCGACCTCGGAGCGGTCGTCGGGGTCGAAGAGAACCCGGTCGCCGGAGACGATGGAGCGGACGCTCGGACCCACGCCCACGGCGGTGGCCCAGGCGAGCCGCTTGCCCACCGCGGCGGTCGCCGGGATCACGATGCCGGCGCTGGAGCGGCGCTCGCCCTCGCTCCCCTCCAACCGGACCAGCACCCGGTCGTGCAGCAGGCGAATCGGCAGGCCGGCGTCGAGATCGTTCTGGGCGGTCACGTCCTCAGACGCTACCGTGTCGCCCCCGCCACCCGAGGCGGTGGTTACCGTCACGGCGGCCAGGGCAATGTTGCGGAACAGGCCTAAGGTGACGAAGGCCGGCGTATGCTGTCCGACCTGTCGCCATGGGCGGACGGGCCGTCTTGCCAGGAGGTGCGCTTGAGCCGCTTCGAGCGGGTACGCGACCGGCTCCGTCGCGGGTACGAGTCGGTGCGGTCGTCCAGACGCCACGCGCGAACCACGTCCCACGACGTTCCCGCCGGGGCTGGGGTGGCCTCCCCGGCGTCGCCGGGACCGGTGGCGCCACCGACGGCGACGGTCGTCGACGAGGAGCTGCCGCCGCCCCCGCCGCCGAGCACCACCAGCCGGGACGACGCGGAGGTGCCGCACGCGCTGCGCATCGCCGCCGCCTGGTCGTGGCGTCTGATCGTGATCGGCCTGGTCGCCTGGGCGCTGCTGCGGATCGTCGGCACGATCCGCATCGTCATCATTCCGCTCGCCATCGCGCTGCTGCTCTCGGCGCTGCTCGCCCCCGCGGTGGGCTGGTTGCTGCGCGCGCGGTTCCCCCGGTCGCTGGCGACCGCGGTGGTGCTGGTCGGCGGCCTGGCCGCGGTGGTCGGCACGCTGACCCTGGTGGTGAACGAGTTCATCAAGGGTGTGCCGGAGCTGAGCGACAAGTCCACTCAGGGCGTCCGGCAGATCCAGGAGTGGCTGAAGACCGGCCCGCTGCACGTCTCCGACAGCCAACTCGATCGCTACATCGAGGAGGGCCAGAAGTGGGTCAGTGAGAACACCGGCCGGTTCACGGATGCGGCCACCACCATCTCGGGCACCCTGGCCGAGGTGGTCACCGGCATGCTGCTGGTGCTCTTCGCGACCTTCTTCTTCCTCCGCGACGGCAGCCGGATCTGGCGCTTCCTGGTCCGGCTGCTGCCGGTGGCAGCCCGCTGGCGGGTGGACGACGCCGGCCGGGCCGCCTGGGGGACGCTCGTCGCCTACGTACGGGCCACCGTGCTGGTCGCCTTCATCGACGCCGTCGGCATCGGCATCTTCCTGGTCATCTTCGACATCCCGTTCGCCTTCCCGCTGGCCGCGCTGGTCTTCCTGGGCGCGTTCATCCCGATCGTCGGCGCGGCGCTCTCCGGCGGGGTCGCCGTGCTGGTCGCGCTCGTCGACAGCGGTCCGGTGACCGCGCTGATCATCCTCGGCGCGGTGATCGGCGTTCAGCAGCTGGAGGGGCACGTGCTCCAGCCGCTGATCATGGGTCGTGCGGTGGCCATCCACCCGCTCGCGGTGATCATCGGCATCGCCGCCGGTGTGGTGCTGGCCGGGATCACCGGCGCGCTGGTCGCCGTACCGCTCATCGCGGTCCTGAACACCGCCGTCCGGCGGCTCGCCGCGCGTACCGTGCCGGCGACCCCACCGGACGCCGTGGTGGTCGCCTCGCACGCCCCCTGACCCGGCCCGGCGGCCCCCCGCACCACGGTGGGCGCGGGGCCGCCCGGTCAGGAGTCGGCGAGGCGGGTGAGGGCGCCCCGGACGACCTCCGGGCGGGTGGTGTACCAGAACGGCGGCAACGAGCGGCGCAGGAACGGCCCGTAACCCCGGGCGGTCTCCAAGCGGGAGTCGAGGACCGCGACGACTCCCTTGTCGCCGGTCGCCCGGATGAGCCGTCCGACGCCCTGCGCGAGGCGGATCGCGGCGATCGGCACGCTGACCGCGGCGAAGCCGGAGCCGCCGCCGGCGTCCACCGCCGCGGCCCGGGCCGCGGCGAGGGGCTCGTCGGGCCGGGGGAAGGGCAGCCGGTCGATCACCACCAGCTGGCAGGCCTCGCCGGGCACGTCCACCCCCTGCCAGAGCGACATCACCCCGAACAGGCAGCTCTCGCGCTCCTCGCGGAACCGGCGGACCAGCAGCGGCAGCGCGTCCTCGCCCTGCAGCAGCACGGGCAGGTCGGTCCGCGCGCGGACCAGCTCCGCCGCCTGCTGCGCGGCCCGCCGGGAGGAGAAGAGCCCGAGGGTACGCCCGCCGAGCGCCTGGACGAGCTCCAGCAGCTCCGCGCCGGCCGGGTCGGGCAGCCCCGAGACGCTCGGCCGGGGCAGGTGCGCGGCGACGTAGAGGATGCCCTGTCGGGCGTAGTCGAAGGGCGAGCCGACATCCAGCGACCGCCAGCCCGGCCCGCTGGTGACCTCGGCGCCCGCCGCGCGCCCCGGGCTCGCCTCGGCGCGGGTGCCGCCGTCGTTCGGGCCGGGCCGTCCGCTCCGGCCGGTTGCGGCGGCCATGGCGGCGGCCGCCGGGGAGGGCGGTGCCGCCGGCGGGGCCTCCAGCCCCAGCGCCCGGGCCACCGTGTCGAACCGGCCGCCCAGGGTCAGGGTGGCCGAGGTGGCCACCACGGTGCGGTCCTCGTAGAGGTGGGTGGCGAGGGTCCCGGCGACCGAGAGCGGGGCGACCACCAGGGCGCGGCGGCTGCCGTTGTCGGGCTTCTCGACCCAGGCGACGTCGTGTTCGGACTCCTCCAGCAGCCGCTGCGCCGTATTCGACAGCTCGTCCAGCGCGGCCCGGGCCTGCTGCTTGCGTACCGGGTCGGGGTCGTCGGACTTGACGTCCCCGATCGCGTCGAGCGCGGCTCGGGTGGCCGCGTCGAGCAGGGTGCACGCCTCGCGCAGCGGCGCCGGCAGCCCGGCCGTGAGCCGCCCGGCCGGCGCCTCGGCCAGCCCTACCGCGAGCGCGTCGCCCGCCGCGGTGAGCGCCTCCGCGGTCTCCGGTTTCAGCAGCGGGCGGGCCCGCCGGGTCGTCCGGTCGATCAACTCCGGCACCAGCTCGGCCTGGGCCGCCGAGGAGACCCGGTCGGCCAGCTCGTGCGCCTCGTCGACGACGAGCAGCTTGTGCGGTGGCACGATCTGCCGCCCGGCGAGCATGTCCACCGCGAGGAGGCTGTGGTTGGTGACGACGATGTCCGCCTCCCGGGCCCGGGCCCGGGACGCCTCGGCGAAGCACTCCGCGCCGAACGGGCAGCGGGCCGCTCCGACGCATTCGCGGGCCGGCATCGAGACCAGCCGCCAGGCCTGGTCGTCGACGCCCGGATCCAGCTCGTCCCGGTCGCCGGTCTCGGTCTCCGTCGCCCAGTCCCGCAGCCGCTGGACCTGTTTGCCCAGCCGGCCGGCCTCACCGAGCCACTTGCCGCCGGCCGGTCCGGAGGACGGTGCGTCGAAGAGGGCGTCGCCCGGCTCCTCCTCGGTCGAGTTGTCGAGCCGGGCCAGGCAGAGGTAGTGGTGTCGTCCCTTCAGCACGGCGAAGGTGGGCCGCCGGCCGAGCAGCGGCTCGACCGCGTCGGCCAGCCGGGGCAGGTCGTGGTCGACGAGTTGGGACTGGAGCGCGAGAGTGGCGGTGGAGACGACGACCGGCCCGTCGACGGTGAGCGCCGGGGTCAGGTAGGCCAGCGACTTCCCGGTGCCGGTGCCGGCCTGCACCAGCAGGTGCTCGCGGGAGGCCACGCACTCCTCGATCGCCGTGGCCATCTCTTCCTGGCCGGGGCGGGTGGCGCCACCGGGGACCGCACCCACGGCGGCGGCGAGCAGCTCCGTGCCGCTCGGCCGGGCGCCCCGACGCCGTCCCGTACGGGCCGGCGGGGTGCGGGAACCGGTGGCGGCACGGGGGAGGGTCACCGTGCGACGGTACCCGCCGCCGCCGACACCGGGCGCGCCCCTCCGCCGCGTGGCGGCATGTCAGGTTCCAGCCCGTGACGCGAGCGCTACGACGAGTGGGTGGTATCGGTTAGGGTGCGACTCATGCCGAGCGACGTGGTCCGTGTGATCTACCGGAAGTACGACGGCAGCGCCCACCGCGACTACCCGGCCCGGCGGCTCACAGAGGACGACCTCGGGGTCTGGCTCGGCGTGACCGCCGGTACGCAGTCGATCTACCACGGTCGTCCGTCGGTGGAGCAGATCCCGTTCGTGCTCCTGGTGCCCCACCAGGCGTGGTGGACCGGCATGTTCAACCCACCGCCGCGCACCAGTGAGGTCTACTGCGACATCGCCAGCCCGGCCCGCTGGGAGTCCGACGACACGGTTCACCTCTACGACCTCGACCTGGATGTGGTCCGTCGACGCGAGACAGGCGTCGTGGAGCTGCGTGACGAGGACGAGTTCGCCGAGCACCGGGTCCGCTTCGGCTACCCGGAGGAGGTCGTGGCGGAGGCGGAGGCGGCGGCGCGGTGGCTCTTCACGGCGCTCGGCGACGGCACCGAGCCGTTCGCCACCGCCTACCGCAAGTGGCTCGCCCTGGTCCTCTGACCTTCCTCCCCCAGGGGTGGGTGCCTGTCGGGTGGGGTGGCGAGGGGGCGCGTTGCCGGGCGGGTTCGGGCCGGGCGGGTGATGATCCGAGGGTGGCATCTCGTGAGATGGAAGTCATAGCGCCGGCCGGCGACCCGCTGCGGCGGCTGTTGCGGGTGACGGCACCGGTCCAGCTCGACGCGGTCCACCCCCGGTCCACGCCGGGGCTGCCGGATCCGGCGGTGACCGGCCGGTCCCCGAAGGCCTGGGCCCGAGCCCAGGTGCGGCTGATCGGCGCCGAGCTGGGCCGGCAGCAGGAGATGCTCTACGCCGAGGCGAAGGCCGCCGAACCTCCGCGCCGCGCGGCGGGCGGGTCAGGTGGGGCGGGCGCCACCGCTGCGCCGCGCGGTGGCCGGGGTGCTCCGGCGCGGCGGGTGCTGCTGGTGCTCCAGGCGATGGACTGCGGCGGCAAGGACGGCGCGATCAAGCGGGTGGCCGGCGCCATGAACCCGCTCGGTCTGCACATCCGCTCCTTCGGCCCACCCACGCCGGAGGAGCTGCGGCACGACTTCCTGTGGCGGATCCGCCGGGCCCTGCCGGCCCCCGGCTACCTCGGCGTCTTCAACCGCTCCCACTACGAGGACGTCCTGGTGGCCCGGGTCGAGGCGCTGGTGCCGGAGGCCACCTGGCGGGCCCGGTACGACGAGATCAACGCCTTCGAGCGCGAGCTGACCGCAGGCGGCGTGATCCTGGTCAAGGTCATGCTGCACATCTCGTACGCGGAGCAGGGCGAGCGGCTGCTCGGCCGGCTGGACGACCCGCGTAAGCGCTGGAAGTACAGCCCGTCGGACGTGGACGCCCGGAGCCGTTGGAGCGACTACCAGGCCGCGTACGCCGAGGCGCTGAGCCGGTGCGGGACGGATTTCGCGCCCTGGTTCGTGGTGCCCGCCGATCGGAAGTGGTACCGGGACTGGGCGGTGGCGCACCTGCTCCGAGAGACGTTCGACACTCTGCGCCTCGACTATCCGCCGGCCGGTTTCGACCCGGTACGGGAACGGGAACGATTGTTGTCTGGGGGAGTGGAGACGGGTGGGACGCCGGAGGTGAACGTCAGGTGAACGACCGATGAATGCGGCCTGGCCAGGGGTGGGCCGGGAATTTCCCGCCATCGGCGTTCCCTAGCATTCCCAGGGCAGGCGTCCTGGCGGCGTCCGCCACCCTTCCACCGACACGACGAGGTCCGTGCTGTGAAGTTTTCCTTCCGCCCTACCGAGGGCGCCTTCTACGAGCTCTTCACCAGGGCCGCGCAGAACCTGGTCAAGGGCACCGATCTGCTCAACGAGCTGGGCCTGCCGGGGGTGGAGGTGCAGTCGGTCAGCGAGCGGTTGACCGAGGTGGAGCACGACAGCGACCAGATCACCCACGAGCTCTACAAGAAGATCAACTCCACCTTCATCACCCCGTTCGACCGGGAGGACATCTACCGGCTCGGCTCGCTGCTCGACGACGTGATGGACCACCTGGAGGCGGTCGGGAACCTCCTCTACCTGTACGGCCTGACGAAGCTGCCGTCGCTGCCCCGGGAGATGCACGAGCTGATCAACGTGCTGGACCAGCAGGCGAAGCTGACCGCCGAGGCGATGCCCCGGCTGAAGTCGATGAAGGATCTCGAGGACTACTGGATCGAGTGCAACCGGCTGGAGAACGACGGTGACCAGGCGTACCGGATGCTGCTGGTCCGGCTCTTCTCCGGCGAGTTCGACGCGCTGACCGTGCTGAAGATGAAGGAGGTCGCCGACGAGCTCGAAGCCGCGTGCGACGCCTTCGAGCACGTGGCCAACACCGTCGAGACGATCGCCGTCAAGGAGTCCTGAGCCTGTGACACCCGAACTCATCGCCGTACTGGCGGTGATCGCGGCTGCCCTGGTGTTCGACTACACCAACGGTTTCCACGACGCCGCCAACGCGATCGCGACGAGCGTCTCCACCCGGGCGCTGACTCCCCGGGTCGCCCTCCTGCTCGCCGCGGTCGGAAACTTCGTCGGCGCCCACTTCGGCGCGGGCGTGGCGAAGACCGTCGGCGACGGCCTGGTGACCTTGCCCACCGGGGTCGGGAGCCTCGGAGTCGTCTTCGCCGGTGTGCTCGGCGCGATCTGCTGGAACCTCATCACCTGGTACTTCGGCCTGCCGTCGTCCTCCTCGCACGCCCTCTTCGGTGGCCTGGTCGGTGCCACGCTGCTCGCCGCCGGGGGCGTGGTGCAGTGGATGAACATCGTCGAGAAGGTCATCCTGCCGATGGTGCTCTCGCCGATCGTCGGCCTCACGCTCGGCTACCTGGTGATGCTCGCGATCCTCTGGCTCTTCCGGAAGGGGCAGCCGGGCAAGCTGAACCGCGGCTTCCGCTGGGCGCAGACCGCCTCCGCGGCGGCCATGTCGGTCGGCCACGGCATGCAGGACGCCGCCAAGACCATGGGCATCGTGGTCCTCGCCCTCTACACGGGCGGCTTCCAGGAGAGCAAGACGCACATCCCCGGCTGGGTCTTCTGGACCTCGGCGACCATGCTGGCGCTCGGCACGTACGCGGGCGGTTGGCGGATCATCCGCACCCTCGGTCGCAAGATCATCGACCTGGGTCCGCCGGAGGGCTTCGCGGCCGAGACGGTGGCCAGCGCCGTGCTCTACTTCAACGCCCTGGTGCTCAAGGCGCCGATCTCCACGACGCACACGATCACCTCGGCGATCATGGGCGTGGGCGCGACGAAGCGACTCTCCGCGGTCCGCTGGAACGTCGCGGGCAACATCGTCCTCGCCTGGGTCATCACGTTCCCGGCCGCCGCGTTGATCGCCTGCATCACGTACCTGGTGGTGCGCCCGCTCTTCGGCTGAGCCAGAGGAGTCCGGCGCCCGCCTCCGGGACGAACACGGTGGGGAACAGGGGCCCCGGTCACCGCAGCGGCGGTGACCGGGGCCCCGTCTCATGCGTAGTCGACGCCGATCTGGCCGCGGATCGTGTCGAGCAGGGTCATCACCTCGAGGGTGGTGGAGTGCGGCACCAGCGGGCTCTCGAGCAGGCCCTCCGCCAGGCAGCGCTGCACCTCGATCGCCTCGTACTGGTAGCCGCCGCCGGGCACCTCCACCGAGACGGTCTCCGGCTCGGCGTCGTCTCGGTGCAGGGTCAGCGAGTCGGGCCGGAAGAACGGCGCCGGCAGGTCGATCCGGCCGTCGGTGCCGGTGATCGAGGCGACCAGCGGGGTGGCCCCGATGATGCCGCAGCTGAGCGTCGCGACCGCCCCCGAGTCGTAGCCGAGGACGATGCCGGTGTTCTCGTCCACGCCCTCCGGCCCGATCTTGGCCCAGGAGCGGACGTGCTGGGGCACGCCGAGCAGCAGGTGCGCCAGAGTGAGCGGGTAGATGCCGAGGTCGAGCAGGGCGCCGCCGCCCAGCACGCGGGCGCGCATCCGGTGCTCGGGCGGGAACGGACCGGCTACGCCGAAGTCGGCCTGCACGCTGGTCACGTCGCCGATCGCGCCCTCGGCGATCAGCTCGACCAGGCGCCGGATCACCGGATTGGTCCGCATCCACATGGCCTCCATGAGGAAGACCCCGGCGGTGCGGGCGATCTCGACGAGCTCGATGCTGGTCTCCGCCTCGAGCGTGAACGGCTTCTCCAGCAGCACCGCCCGGCCCGCCGAGAGGCAGGTCATGGCGGCCGCGTGGTGGGCGGAGTGCGGCGTCGCCACGTACACGACGTCGATCTCCGGGTCCGCGGCCAGCTCCGCCCAGGAGCCGTAGGCGCGCGGCACCTGGTGCTTCTTTGCGAAGAGCTGCGCGCTCTCCGGCGTACGCGACGCCACGGCGACCAGCTCGGCGTCCGGCACCAGCCGGAGGTCCTCGGCGAAACGGCCGGCGATGTGGCCGGTGGCCAGAATGCCCCAACGAGTCATGGCAGCAACGCTAGTCCAGGCCGGTGAACGGCCGATCATGCTCTCCCGGCGTCGCGGCCCTAGGCTCACGGCATGACGATCGACCCCGAAGGCTTCCCCGCGCCGCCGGCTCTGGTGGAGCACGCCCAGCGGTTCCGTGCCGAGGGCGGCGTACCGGCGGCCCCCCGGGTGGCGGCGACCGTGTTGCTGCTCCGCCCGGCCGGCACCGGCTTCGAGGTCTACCTGATCCGGCGGGTCGCCGCGATGGCCTTCGGCGGGATGTACGCCTTCCCCGGCGGCGGGGTGGACCGGTCGGACTCCGAGGCTCACCTGGACTGGGCCGGGCCGACGCCGGCCGAGTGGGGCGAGCGGCTCGGGCTCGAGCCAGACGCCGCGCAGGCGGTGGTCTGCGCCGCCGCCCGGGAGGTCTTCGAGGAGGCCGGGGTGCTGCTCGCCGGGGCGGACCCGGCGAGCGTGCTCGGCGACGTGAGCGGGGACGACTGGGAGGCCGCCCGGGTGGCCCTGGAGAAGCGCGAGATCGGCTTCGCGGAGCTGCTCGCCGAGCGGCGGCTCACTCTCCGCTCCGACCTGCTGCTGCCCTGGAGCCGCTGGATCACGCCGGAGTTCGAGCCGCGCCGCTTCGACACGTACTTCTTCGTGGCCCTGCTGCCCGAGGGGCAGCGCACCCGGGACGTCTCACGCGAGGCCGACCGCACTCTCTGGGCCTCGCCGGCGGCCGCCCGGGCAGGGGCGGAGACGGGCGAGCTGAGCATGCTGCCGCCGACCCTCGTCACGCTGGGGCAGGTGGCGGCGGCGGCCGATCTGGCGGGCGTGGTGCGCGCGGCGACCACCCGCGACGCCGCCACCCCGGTCACCCCGCGCCTGGAGCTGTCCGGCGAAGGCGGCGGGCGCTTCCTGCTCTCCTGAGCGCTGTCGGCACCCGCGTTCGGACACGGTGGTGTTCAACGCCGGCGGCCCGGCCAGGATTTCGACCCCGGGATGTTGGGGTCACACTCCCGAACCCGGCCCAACCGCCCAGACGGGTCGAGCCGTCCGGGATCGCGCCCGCCCAAACCGGACATCACGGCCTATCCGCCCCGGCCGCCCGAATGATCGACTCGACTTCCGTGAAGTCGCGGCATCCCCACGACCAGACGGCCCGACATCAAGGAGCCCGAGTCGATCACCGGCATGCCCGGGTGCGGCTCAGGCCGCCCCCTGTGGCTACTACGTCAAGGGCGACCGGGGCTACATCAGCGGGCCACGAACTGCCACTTCGCGGCGTGACCGGAATCGGCATTCGCCCGTGCGGCCGGATTTCCCATTCGGCTGGCGCCGGGCGGTCCGATCCCCGAATTCGGGGTAGCTCCGGAGCTTCTGCGGCGCAGCGACGCCGAACTCGTCTCCGGGGAACTGATCAAGGCGCACGGGAAAGGGCTCCCGATCGAAGTCGATCGGGAGCCCTTTCGTGTCGGAGTCACCGGCTGCCGCCGGGATGCGGCTCAGCCGAAGCGGCCGGTGATGTAGTCCTCGGTCTTCTTCTGGCTCGGGTTGCTGAAGATCTTCTGGGTGTTGTCGTACTCGATGAGGCGGCCGGGGTCGCCGGTCTTCTCGATCGAGAAGAAGGCCGTACGGTCCGAGACCCGGGCGGCCTGCTGCATGTTGTGCGTGACGATGATGATGGTGAACTTGTCCTTGAGCTGGAACATCAGGTCCTCGATGGCCAGCGTGGAGATCGGGTCGAGCGCCGAGCAGGGCTCGTCCATCAGGACCACCTGCGGCTCGACGGCGATCGTCCGGGCGATGCAGAGCCGCTGCTGCTGACCGCCGGAGAGGCCGGCGCCGGGCTTGCCGAGCCGGTCCTTGACCTCGTCCCAGAGGTTCGCGGAGCGCAGGGAGTTCTCGGCGGCCTCGTCGAGGATCGACTTCTTCCGTACGCCGTTGAGGCGCAGCCCCGCCACCACGTTCTCGTAGATGCTCATGGTGGGGAACGGGTTGGGCCGCTGGAAGACCATTCCGATCATGCGCCGGACGGCGGTCACGTCGACGTCCCGGTCGTAGATGTCCTGGTCGTCGATGGTGAGGCTGCCCTCGACCCGGGCGCCGGGGAGCACCTCGTGCATCCGGTTGATCGAGCGGAGGAAGGTCGACTTGCCGCAGCCGGACGGGCCGATCAGGGCGGTGACCGTCTTCGGCTCGACGGTGATGTTGATGTTCTCGATCGCCTTGAAGGCGCCGTAGTAGGCGGTGACGTTCGAGGCTTCGATGCGCTTGGCCATGGTGGTGGTACCTCCGAAGTTCATCGGCCGAGCCGGTTACGACGGGCCAGCAGCTTCGCCGCGATCGTCAGGATCAGGACGAGGGCTACCAGGGTGAGGGCCGCGGCCCACGCCCGGGCGGGGGCGTACCGCGACGCGTCGCCGGCCTGCTGGTAGACGAAGAGCGCAAGCGACGACTGGTTGTTCTCGAACGGGTTGAAGTTGATCGCCGCGCCACCGCCGGCGACGAGCAGCACCGGCGCGGTCTCGCCGGCCGCACGGGCGACGGCGAGCATCACGCCGGTCACGATGCCCGGCAGCGCGGTCGGCAGCACGACCCGCAGGATGGTCTTCCACTTCGGCACGCCCAGGGCGTACGCGCCCTCGCGCAGCGGAGCCGGGACGAGCCGGAGCATCTCCTCGGTGGAACGCACCACCGTGGGAAGCATCAGCACGCTGAGCGCGAGCGCGGCGGCGAAGCCGGAGAAGCTGGGCCGGCCGTCGTTGAACCACGGCGAGACGATCAGCACCCAGAAGGCGAGTACGAAGAGGCCGGAGACGATCGACGGGATGCCGGTCATGACGTCGACGAAGAAGCGGATCGCGAAGGCGAACTTGCCCCGGCCGTACTCGACGATGTAGATGGCGCAGAGGATGCCGAGCGGGACGGAGATCAGGGCGGCGACGCCGACCTGCTCCAGGGTGCCGATGATGGCGTGGTACGCGCCACCGTTCGGGTCCCGTGCCCCGATGTTGTTCATCGAGGTGAGGAAGAAGTCGCCGTCGAGCCGCTCGACGCCCTTGCTGATCAGCGTCCAGGCCACCGACGCCAGCGGCAGGACGGCGAGCACGAACGCCGAGTGGATCAGCGCGCTCCAGGTGCGGTTGCGGGCTGCGCGTGGCCCCTCGACCGCCTTCGCCGCGACGAAGAGCCCGACCAGGTAGAGCAGTGCACCGAGGACGACCACGAGCACCGGGCCGCCGATGCCGGCGCCGTACACCACGACGGCGGCGACCAGCAGCGCGGCGAGCGCGATGGCCGGCGCGGCGTACCGGGGGAGTCGCTTGGTCCGCAGGCTCTCCGGCTGGGCGGCCGGGCGGGGGCGGTGGCTGGTGACGGTGGTGGTCATGCGGCCGACTCCGTGAACTCTCGCCGGCGGTAGATGATCACGCGCGCGGTGATGTTGACGATGAGCGTGATCGCGAAGAGCACCAGGCCGGAGGCGATCAGCGCGCCCCGTCCGGTCTCGTTCGCCTCGCCGAACGTGTTGGCGATGTTCGCGGCGATGCTGTTGCCGCCGTTCTGGATCAGGTTGAACGAGATGTTGAACGTGATGCCGAGGGTCATCGCGAGGGCGATGGTCTCGCCGAGCGCGCGACCCAGGCCGAGCATGACGGCGGCGATGATGCCGGGCCGGCCGTACGGCAGCACCGCGGTCCGGAGCATCTCCCAGCGGGTGGCGCCCAGCGCGAGGGCGGCCTCCTCGTTGGCGGTCGGGGTCTGCAGGAACACCTCACGGGAGAGCGAGGTGATGATCGGCAGCACCATGATCGCGAGGACCAGCGAGCCGAGCAGGATCGACTTGCCGAAGGGGCCCTCGCCGCCGAAGATCGGGATCCAGCTGAAGTACTTGTTCAACCAGACCGAGAAGTCCTGCACCGGCCGCAGGAAGATCTCGCGGCCCCAGAGACCGAAGACCACGCTGGGTACGGCCGCGAGCAGGTCGATGAGGAACCCGAGCGTGGTGCCGACCCGGCGCGGCGCGTAGTGGGACAGGTAGAGCGCGATGCCCAGGGCGACCGGTACCGCCACCAGCAGCGCGAGTGCGGCGGTGAGGACGGTGCCGAAGGCGAGGGCGCCGATGCCGAACTTCGGCTCCGAGTCGTTCGGGAACCAGCCCTCGAACGTCCAGAAGTTCTCGGTGTCGGCGCGAATCGCCGGTACCGCTTTCGCGACCAGGAAGACCGCGATCGCCGCGATGATGACCAGGACCACTGTGCCTGCGGCCAGGGTGAGGCCGCGGAAGCCCCGTTCGGCGCCGAACGCACGGGCCCGCGGCAACGCGCCGCCGCCGCCCAGCCCGGTGCCGCCCGGGGTACGGGTGCTGACTGGTGCCTCGACCAAACGCGCCGAGGCACCGGCGGAACGCTCGTGACTCTCAGTCACGCGGGTTCCGCCGGTGCCGGCGTCGGCCGAGCGGTGGGGGGTTTCACCCATCTGCTCGCTCGATTCGATTGCGGAGGTGGTGTGTCAGGTCAGGAGATGTTCTTGACCGCGGCCTCGACCTTGGTGCGGACGGTCTCCGGCAGCGGGGCGTAGCCGAGCTCGGTCAGCGAGTTCTGGCCCTCGGTGCTGGCGGCGTAGCCCAGCAGACCCTTCACCAGCGGCAGCTTGTCGGCGGGGAGGCCCTTGCTGCAGACGACCTCGTAGGTCGCGAGGACGAGCGGGTAGGCGCCGGCCTCCTTGGTGTTGTAGTCGATCGACAGCTTCAGGTCGTCGCCCTGGCCCTCGACCGCGGCGCTGGCGATGGTCTTGCCGGCCGACTCGGCGGTCAGCTCGGCGAACTCGCCGGCGCCGTTACCGAGCTTGGCCATCTTCAGGCCGCCGTTCTCGGCGTACGACCACTCGACGTAGCCGATGGTGCCGGCCTGGCCCTTGATGGCGCTGGCGACGCCGTCCGACTTCGCGGCGCCGGTGCCACCCGGGGCCTTCCACTCCTTCGCCTTGCCGAAGGTCCAGTCGGCCTCGGCGGTCTTGCTCAGGTAGGCGGTGAAGTTGTCGGTGGTGCCGGAGGAGTCCGAGCGGTGCACCGCGTTGATGGCGGTCGACGGCAGCGTGGCGCCGGGGTTGTCGGCCTTGATGGTGGCGTCGTCCCACTTGGTCACCTTGCCGGCGAAGATCTTCGCCAGGGTGGCCGGCTTGAGCTGGAGGTTGTCCACGCCGTCGAGGTTGTAGGCGATGGCCACCGGGCCGATCACCATCGGCAGGTGGATGGCCTTGCCACCGGCGCACTTGGCGTCGGCCTGCGGCTGCTCCTCCGGCTTGAGGGCGGAGTCGGAGCCGGCGAAGTCGGCGGTGCCGGCGATGAAGGCCGAGATGCCCGCACCGGAGCCGCTGGGCTCGTAGTTGATCTTAGCGTCGGTGCACTTCTGCTGGTACGCCTTGATCCACTCGTCCATCGCGTTCTTCTGCGCGGACGAGCCCTGGGCGTTGACCGTGCCGGAGGCGCAGTCGACCGCGGCGGCCGAGCCGGAGGCGCTGGCGCCGGTCGCGGGCTCGTTGTTGTCCGAGCCGCATGCACTGAGAGCGAGCGTCGCAGTAACAGCGAGGCAGGCGAGAGTGCCATACCGCTGGAGCTTCACCTGAGGGGTTTCCCTTCACGTCTGACTTGGCGCCCCGGTGGTCCGGGGAGAACCGGCAGTGACCGGCCGATTCCACAAGTTAGGAGCGCCAGGTAGCCGGTTCGCCGGTCGCAAGTGAACGCAGGGTGAACAGGTTCGGCAGACGAGATGACCGCTCGCCGAGGGCGGGTTGTCCGTTAAGTGAACTCGCGGACGCGTGTCGGAAGTATGGGTATATTTCCGGTCGGCTGTTACTCGGCCGTGCCGAGCCCGTTATCCCGGGGAGACCGGCGGGCGCGGCGGCGAGCGGTCTCGACGATAGGCCGCCGGACCGCGTGCTCCGGCCGTCGGCCGCTCCGGTGTGCCGAGAGGCACTCACCGGATCCGCCGCGGGGCACACGACGCCGGGTGGCGGTGCCGGTGAACCATCGGCGCCGGGCAGCCGGGCAGCCGGGCAGCCGGGCAGCCGGGCAGCGGTACGTGTTCACGCCGCCCGCCCGGGCGGGCCGCCGGTGGCACCGCCCTGCCGGGCGGGGATCAGGGCCGGGCGGGGATCAGGGCCGGGCGGGGACCAGCGGAGCGGTGTCGAACGCGCGGGTCAGCCCCGGTGGTAGTTCACATGCGCCGACCAGCGCAGGAATCCGAGCCGCTCGTAGAGGGCGACCGCCGGGGAGTTCGACTCGTCGACGTAGAGCATCACCCGGTCCAGCCCGCGCCGGTCGCGCAGGTATTCGAGGCCGGCGGCGGTCAACACCCGGCCCAGACCACCGCGGTGCGCCGAGGGGTCCACCCCCAGCACGTACACCTCGCCGATGCGGGCCGACCCCGGGCGCTCGTGCACCTTCGTCCAGTGGAACCCGAGCAGCCGGCCGGTCGACTCCTCCACCGCGAGCAGGAAGCCCTCCGGGTCGAACCAGGGCTCGGCCAGCCGTACCCGCAGGTCGTCGGCGGTCCATCTGCCCTGCTCGGGATGCTCGGCGAAGGCCCGGGCGTTGAGTGCCAGCCAGGCCTCGTCGTCGGCCCCGGGCCGGAAGGCGCGCACCGTCACCCCGTCGGGCAGGCCGGGCGCGGTCAGCGGGGCGGTCAGCGAGCGACGCAGTTGCCAGAGCACCCGGGCCCGGGCGAAGCCGAGGTCGACCGCGAGCGCGGCGGCGGACGGGTGGTCGCCGTGCGCCCAGGCGCGCAGCGGGCCGGTGGCCGCAGCCAGTACGCCCCCGGCGAGCGCTCGGCCGGTGCCGCGCCGCCGGTGCGCGGGATGCACCACCAGTTCGACTCCGACACCGGCGCCCGGGTCGGTGGTGTCCAGGTGGGCGTACCCGCTCAGCGCCCGGTCGTCGGCCCGGGCCACCAGGTGCACGGCGGGTGCGTCGGGGTCACGCAGGCGCAGCAGGGTGTGCTCGTCGAACGGATCGGCCCCGTCGGTGTCGCCGGCCACGCGGGCCAGTGCCAGCACATCGGCGATCTCCGTGGGGGAGAGCCGGTCGGCGCGGGTCACCTGGTCGACGCGGGGCTCGGCGCTGCTCATCCGTCCACCGTAGCCCGGCGATCTTCCGGCGGCCGCCGTCCCCCGGTCGGTCGGCTCACGTCCGGTCGGTGGGCAGCGCCTCCAGCTCGAACCGCGCGGTCAGCTCCGGAAGGAGTTGCCAGAGCGCCTCCACGGTGCCCTGCCGGTTTCCGCCGGCGTCGTGCATCAGCACCACCGAGCCCGGTTCGATCTGGGAGGTGACGGTGGCGGCTATTCGCGCGGCTCCGGGCGCCTCCCAGTCCGCCGGGTCCACGGTCCAGTGCAGCGGCGTCATGCCCAGCGCGTTCGCCACGGAGACGACGGGGTAGGTCCAGGCGCCGCCGGGCTGGCGGTACCAGACGATCGGGGCGTCGGGGGCGGCGGCCCGGATGGCCTCGTTGGTGCGGAGCAGGTCGGCCCGGATGACGTCCGGTGACCGCTTGCCGAGGGCGACGTCGTGGTTCCAGGAGTGGTTGCAGAGGGTGTGCCCGTCGGCCACGATCGCCCGGACCAGGTCGGGGTGGCTCTCGGCCATCTCGCCCACCACGCAGAAGGTGGCCCGGACGCCGAACTCGCGCAGCGCGTTGAGGACCTGCGGGGTGTACTGCGGATCGGGCCCGTCGTCGAAGGTCAGTGCGACCCGCTCGTCGCCGGTGGTGGAGTGCGCCCCGAAGAGGCTGTCCCCGTTGGCGTCGCTCGTGTTGCCGTCCTGTCCGGCCTCGGGCGGCGCGCTGCGATCGCCGTCCTGGTCCGACTGCTCGGTCTCGGTCGGCACGATCGGGGGCTGGTCGGCGTAGCGGCTGCTGTTCGGGTCGCCGGTGATCCCGGTGGCGCTCTGGTGCGGCCGGTCCGGGATGAGGCTCCGGCCGAGCACGTACGCCGAGCCGAGCAGTGCGGCCACCACCAGGACGGCGATCGCGGCCGAGCGTCCGGTTGAGCCGGGCCGCAGCAGCCCTCGTACCCGGCCGCTTCGCCAGGTGCCGCCCCCGTTGGTCATCGCACGTCCCACCATGCCTTTCGCCGCAAACCAGGCAATCAGGATAAGTCCGACTACCTACGCGAAAGGGGCATATGGGAAAAGCTTGGACAGTCTTGGGTCAGACCGGCAGCGGCGCGGATTCCGACTCGGGCAGTGGACGCGACGGCGGCACCACGAACTTGTAGCCCACCTGACGAACCGTGCCGATCATCGACTCGTACTCCGAGCCGAGCTTGGCCCGCAGGCGCCGGACGTGCACGTCCACCGTGCGGGTGCCGCCGAAGTAGTCGTAGCCCCAGACCTCGCGCAGGAGCTGGTCCCGGGTGAAGACCCGGCCCGGGTGCTGCGCCAGGAACTTCAGCAGCTCGAACTCCTTGTAGGTGAGGTCGAGCGGCCTCCCCTTGAGCTTCGCCGCGTACGTGTCCGGGTCGATCGTCAGCTCCCCGGCCCGGATCGAGCCGCCGGCGCCCGCGACGGCGCTGCTGTGCCGCCCCACCACCAGCCGTAACCGCGCCTCCACCTCGGCCGGGCCCGCCGAGGCGAGGATGACGTCGTCGACGCCCCAGTCCGCGTTCAGCGCGATCAGCCCCGCCTCGGTGACCACCGCGACCAGCGGCACACCGAGGCCGGTGGCGTGCAGCATCCGGCACGTCGCGCGCGCCTCGGTCAGCTCCGAGCGGGCGTCCACCAGGACCGCGTCCGGGCTCGGGCCGGAGACCAGCGTGCGTACGTCGCGCGGCGCGGTGCGCACCGAGTGCGGCAGCAGGTCGAGTGCCGGCAGCACGGCGGACGGCTCACCTGCACGGGCGCCTACCAGCAGCAGGATCTCCACGATCACCTCCGTCCCGGCGGCCGGTCGGCCGCGCGCGACCAGCGACACTCCGGTCGAGGGGTGTGCTGAGAACTAGCGTGGGTCCCGGCGTCTCTGACGGGCGGGTAACGGCACGAGCCTAACCGATTGGTCCCTCCGCGCCCCTGGACCGTTTCCCGTTTGTTCGAATTGCCCGCGATCGGGGCTCGGGTTTTAACGTTGCCGAAACCGTGATCCCCGTACGGGCGGGCGGGGCCTCCGCTCCGCGCGGCCGGTCTGGCACGATCGGGGCGTGTCTCCCTCCACCTCGCCCGACGCCGGTCGCGACTCCTGGTCCGACGGGCCCCGGCCCGGGGCGACCTACGGTCCGCCGCCGGAGCAGCGTAGTGCGCCCGGCACCGACGACGGTGACCGCCGTGAGCGGCGCGGCCCCCGCCGGATCCGGCGAGGCGGCGAGCCGGCGCGGAGACCGGACGACGTGACGGACGAGCCGGAGGAGGAGGAGATCCCGCCCGTCGAGGTCCGGCGACCGCTCTCGCTCGCCGTCGCGGGATTCTCGGTGCTGCTCGGGATCGGCCTGGTGCTCGGGGCGCAGACCTCCGGGCCGGGGCACCGGCTGCCCTTCGTGATCATCATCCTCGGCGTCCAGCTGCTCTTCGTGCTGGCCTGGACGATGGCCATGCGACCGCCGGCCCTGCTGCTGGTCGCGCTGGTCAGCGTCGGGGTGGCGGTGGCGGCCGACGTGGCGGCGGTGCAGTCGGAGGTCGCCGGGCTGGCGCCGCTGGGCTACGTCGCGGCCGGCGGCTTCCTCCTCGGCGTGCTCGGTCAGCTGGTGCGCCGGGTCGACCGGGTCCGGGTCACCGACTCGCTCGGCAGCACCCTGCTCATCGTGGTGGGCGTGGTCGCCTTCGGCACGCTGATCGTGCTGAGCCGGGTCCCCGCGGGCACCCAGGCCATCACCGTCTGCCTGACCGCCAGCGGCGTCGCGCTCACCGTCGCCCGGGCCGTCGACGCCGTGGCGCCCTGGCCCCGGCTCGCCCCGCAGGTGCCCCGTGGCGCCGCCGGCGTGGTCGGCGGCGCGATGGTCGGCACGCTCGTCAGCGCGGTGCTCGGCAGCTACCTGGTGGCCCCCTTCACGCCGACCAAGGCCGCGATCATCGGCCTGGTCGCGGCGGTCGCCGCCGTCCTGGCCGACCTCGCCGTCGGCTACGCCGAGGCCGGACGGCTGATGGCCGGCGAAGCGCCGACGATGTGGATCGCCCGGCACATGCAGGGGCCGCTCGGTGGCTTCGCGCTGGCCGCCCCGGCGGCCTACGCGATGTGCATGCTCTTCCTCTGAGAGACTGTCGGGAAACCTCGGGGCGAGCGAGGCGGAGTCCAGGCGGCGATCCGGCAAGGCGGAGATTGGTCCGGATACCGGTGTCGTATCCGGGTCGATCTCCAACGTCGCCGGTCGTCGGCTGGGCCCGCCGCAGCCGTCGCAGGGTTTCCCGCCAGTCTCTGTACGTACGGTTGAGCCCGTCGCCGGTCGGGTAACAAGCGGGCGCCACGGCGCGGCACCGGCAGCGACGACCCGCCGCGACCGGGCGGACGTGACAGGACGAGCCGCGAAGCGGCCCACGGACAGGAGGCGGCGTGGCCCAGGCGCAACCGGCGTATGTGGAACGTCCCCGGCGACGAGGTCGTCGGGCGATCGTCGTGCTCGTCGTACTGCTCCTGCTGCTGGTCGGGATCCTGGTGGTCGCCGACCGGGTGGCCGTCGGGGTGGCCGAGCGCGCCATCACCGACCAGGTCCGCCAGGAGGTGGCCAAGCAGGGCGCCCAGTCCGCGCCGCCCGAGGTCGAGGTCGGGGGCTTCCCGTTCCTGAACCAGGTGCTCGACGGCCGGTACGAGCGCATCTCGATCGTGCTGCGCGAGGTCCGGGGCTCCGTCCAGGGCGACGCGGTCAGCCTGCCGACGCTCGACATCGACGCGCGCGACGTCACCGCCTCGCTGGACACCCTCCGCTCCGGGCAGGGTGAGGTGGTCGCCAAGACGGTGAACGGCACCGCCACCATCAGCTACGACAGCCTCGCCGCCCTGCTCGACCGGCCCGGGCTCAAGCTCAGCGAGCAGGGCGGGAAGCTGGCGGTGACCGCGCCGGTGGACGTCCTCGGCCAACAGCTCACCGTCACCGGCACCGCCGACGTGGCGGTCGGCGAGCAGGGGAAGGTCAGCCTCCGCTTCAACGACCTGAACGCCGAGGGGCTGCCGGACGTCCCGCTGGCGCGCACGCTGCTGAACAACTACGCCCGGAGCATCTCGGTCGACGTGCCCCTGCCCGAGCTGCCCTTCCAGCTCACCGTCCGCGAGGTCCGGCCGACGCCGGACGGCTTGGCGGTCACCGCGGACGCGACCGACGTGCCCCTCAACTCCGCGGGCTGAACCCCGCCGGTCGGTGGGCGCCGGGGCGGATACCGGTCGACGGGCGCCGATTCCCGGATGCTGGTCGACACCCTGGCGCTCAGCTCGACGGCTGATAGGCTCGCTGCCCATGGGGACTCTCCTCACCAAACGGCGCGCGGTCGACCTGTGCCGCGTGGCCACCTGCCTGTGTCGCCCCGCCATCTGACGGCGGGGCTGTCCTCGGTCGCCTGACGCGACCATCGGCACGCAGGGTCCGCGTACCCTCCGGTGCCTCCACCCCATTCGCCCGGCAGCGGCGCCGTCGCACGAACCCGTGATCCGTCCTAACCCATGGGTCCCGCGCGTGGTGCGACATCGGCAGACTTCGCTTCTCGCGCGCTGGCTCACCGCCCATCCTCACCAGGGAGTGATCTGATGAGTCGCGACACCGCACTCGTGTCGGCCGACTGGGCCGAGAAGAACCTCGACACCCCGGGCGTCGTCTTCGTCGAGGTCGACGAGGACACCTCCGCCTACGAGACCGGCCACCTCTCCGGCGCGATCAAGCTGGACTGGAGGACCGACCTGCAGGACCCGGTGCGCCGGGACTTCGTGAACAAGAGCCAGTTCGAAGCGCTCCTCTCCGAGCGTGGCGTCGGCAACGACGACCTCGTCGTCCTCTACGGCGGCAACAACAACTGGTTCGCCGCCTACGCCTACTGGTACTTCAAGCTCTACGGACACCGGGACGTCAAGCTGCTCGACGGTGGTCGCAAGAAGTGGGAGCTGGACGCCCGTCCGCTGGTCAAGGACGCGGTGACCCGTCCCGCCACGCAGTACGTCGCGCAGGAGCCGGACACCTCGATCCGGGCCTTCCGCGACGAGGTGGTGGCCGCCATCGGCACCAAGAACCTGGTCGACGTCCGGTCCCCCGACGAGTTCGCCGGCCGGCTGCTCGCCCCCGCGCACCTGCCCCAGGAGCAGGCGCAGCGGGCCGGGCACATCCCGACCGCGATCAGCGTGCCCTGGTCGAAGGCGGCCAACGAGGACGGCACCTTCAAGTCGGACGACGAGCTGCGCAGGATCTACGCCGACGCGGGGCTCGACGACGGCAAGGAGACCATCGCGTACTGCCGGATCGGCGAGCGCTCCTCGCACACCTGGTTCGTGCTCCGGGAGCTGCTCGGGCACGACCAGGTGAAGAACTACGACGGCTCCTGGACCGAGTACGGCTCGCTGGTCGGCGTGCCGGTCGCGCTCGGCGACGAGCCCGGGGAGGTGTGAGCCGTGACCGCTCCTGCTGCTCCCACCGCCGCCGGCTGCGCCGCCCCCGACCAGGCCGCCCCGCTGCCGGCCGGTCTGGACCTGGAGAAGGAGACGGTGATCAGCGGCGTCGTCCGGTCCGCCGGGGGTGAGGTCGTGCCGGGCGCGTACGTCCGGCTGCTCGACTCGAGCGGCGAGTTCACCGCCGAGGTGGTGACCTCGCCGGCCGGCGAGTTCCGCTTCTTCGCCGCACCGGGCACCTGGACCCTGCGCGCGCTCTCCCGGCACGGCAACGGCGACACCAGCGTGACCGCCGGCCGGGGCGTCAACGAGGTCTCCGTGACCCTCGCCTCCTGACCCACGCTCCGAGAGACTGTCGGGAAACCCTGCGGCGGCTGCGGCGGGCCCAGCCGACGACCGGCGGCGTTGGAGATTCGTCCGGATACAACACCGGTATCCGGACGAATCTCCGCCTTGCCGGATCGCCGCCTGGACTCCGCCTCGCTCGCCCCGGGTTTTCCCGACAGTCTCTGATCGCCCCGGGGCCGGTCACCCGCACGGGTGGCCGGCCCCGGGTGCGTACGCCCACCTGCGGGCGGCCGGGCGTGCGGTGGCCGTCGCTCGGCGCCGC
This sequence comes from Micromonospora musae, assembly GCF_003626635.1. GTDB lineage: Bacteria > Actinomycetota > Actinomycetes > Mycobacteriales > Micromonosporaceae > Micromonospora > Micromonospora musae. The sequence continues at coordinate 285,560 of NZ_RAZT01000008.1, forward strand.
GCGGGCTGCCGGGCCGGCCGGCCCCGGGCCCGACCATCGACGCGGGTCCGGACGGCCGGGCGTCACGTGACACGATGGCTCGGTGAGCGGTGCTGTCCAGACGGGGTACGCCCCGCCGACCGGTCCTGACGCCCCGGTGCCCAGCCGCCGCCGCTGGCTGCTGGCCGCGACCGTGGCCTGGGCGCTGCTGCTCGCGCTGCTCGCCTGGACCTCGGTCCGCGACGACCCGCCCACCGTGCGCGAACAACGCACCCTCTCCGAGGCCGGCCCGCTCGTCGACCGGGCCGTCGGCGAGTTGGTCGCCGCCGCCGGGGGCGCCGTGCTGGAGCTGACCCCGACGCAGGTCGAGCGGGGCTGCCGGCTCACCCCGTTGGCCGAGGGCGCGACGCTGAGCCGGAGTGTGGCGGTGGCCGCGGCCGAGGGCGGTGAGCGGCAACTGCTCGACGGGCTCGCGGATCGGCTGCCGGAGGATTGGCGGGCGGGGGTGCGGACGACGCCGGACGGGCTCCGGCTGCGCGCCGACGCCGGTGAGTTCGTCGCGGTGACCGGCCGACCGGCCGGCGAACGCCGGTTCCGGTTGACCGTCGACACCGGCTGCCGCCCGATCGGCGCCGGCTACCGGCAGGCCGACGACGCCGCGACGGCCGGAGCGGAGGTGGCCGCGCTCGCCGACGCGCTACGTGTCCTCGGCGTCCCCGCCGAGACCGAACCCGAGCTGGTGACCGCCCGCTGCCCCGACGGCGGGGTCGCGCGTACCGTCCGCTCCGACACCGACCTCGGCCTGAAGGCCCAGGTCGCCCCGCTTGCGCCGCTCGCCACGGGCGGCCCGGTGCTGGAGACCGCGGAGGCGTACGCCTACCGCACCGACCGGGCCACCGTTCTGCTCGACACCAGCGCCGACGACCCGCACCTCGCCGCCACCACCGTCTGCTCCTGACCCGCCCGCCGGAGGCCGACGAGTCGTGACCGGCCGGCGACGACCACGCAGTCGGCGGTACCGGGGGACGTCAGGGGCGGTGCTCCTCGGTCGGGGTGCGGCTGCGACCGAGCGCGTCGACCCGGCCCCAGCGCCCCGGGATGTCGAGCAGCTCGATGCGGCCCATGCCCTCCGGCACGGCCGGGTCGATGACCAGGTGCTCGCCCTGCGGTTCGAGGCCGAGCATGACCCGCAGCAGCAACAGCGGCGTCCCGGTCGACCAGGCCTGCGGGCTGCACGCGGTCGGATACATCACCGGATAGTCGGTGAGGCTGCGGTGGTATCCGGCGAACGCCTCGGGCAGCCGGCCGTTGAAGTAGTGGGAGGCGGCGAGCATCGCGTCGCAGATGCGCCCGGCCTCCTCGCGGTAGCCGTACCGCCGCAGACCCCAGGCGATGATCGAGTTGTCGAACGGCCAGACGGTGCCCACGTGGTAGCCGATGGGGTTGTACCGCCCCTGGTCGTTGGCGAGGGTACGCACACCCCACCCGGAGAAGAGCCGTGGCCCGAGCAGATGGTCGACGATCCGCCCGGCCCGAGCCTCGTCCACGATGCCGCTCCAGAGCAGGTGGCCCATGTTCGAGGCGAGGGCGTCGACGTGCCGGCCGTCGGCGTCGAGGGCGAGCGCGTAGTACTCCTTCTCCGGGATCCAGAAGTCGCGGTTGAACCGCTCCTTCAGCTCCGCCGCCTCGCGTTCGAGCCGGTCGGCGTACTCCGGGTCGTTCCAGAACTTGCGGGCCAGTCGGGCGCCCCGGATCTTCGCGTCGTAGGCGTAGCCCTGGAGTTCGCAGGTGGCCCGGGGGAAGCCGGGCAGCCGCCCGTCCGCGTACGAGATCGAGTCCGGTGAGTCCTTCCAGCAGTGGTTCTGCAGACCCGTACGCGGGTTGCGGGTCTGGTACCAGATGTAGCCGGTGCCGAGCAGGTCGCCGTACGTGTCGATCCACCCCAACGCCGCCCGCGCCGCCGACTCCAGCAGGAGCACGAGCTGGCTGTCGCCGGTCCACCGCTCGTACTCGTCGAGCAGGATGACGAAGAGCGGTGTCGAGTCGGCCGAGCCGTAGTACGGCGAGTGGGGCTGCTCCTCGAAGCCGGCGGTCTCGCCGTAGCGGAGTTCGTGCAGGATCTTCCCCGGCTCCTCGTCCCGGAAGTCGTCCACCCGGTGCCCCTGGAGACCGCCGAGGATCTGCAGGGTGGGCGGGATCAGCTCGGGCAGGTACGGCAGCACCTGGAGCGAGGTGAACATGCTGTCCCGGCCGAAGAGGGTCATGAACCAGGGCAGCCCGGCGGCGAGCAGCCGGACGCCGAGGGCGATCGACTCGTACCGCAGGGCCGCGAGGTCGTTGAGGCTGCGCCGGTACGCGGTGGCGAGCGGCTCGCAGTCGCAGCCGAGCTTCGGTGCCCGCTCGATGAGCTCGCTCTGTTCGGCCTCGATGACGGCCACGTCCCGGCTGCCGCCGTACCGCAGGCTGGAGCGGATGTCCTCACCGCGTGCGCCGTAGACGATGGTCGCCGCGTGCAGCCGGGTGGTCCACTCGCCGTGCCGGCCGACCTGGACGTGGAACGTCATGCCGGCCACGTCGATGTCCGCCGGTTCGCTCGTCGTGACCACCGTCTCCCGGTGGAACGCCTCGCGGCGGTAGGTCAGGCGCAGCTCGTTCCCGCTCACCGTCGCGGTCGTCCGCCCCTTCTTCTGCCGCGGGCTCTTGATCTCGAAGAGGTCGGCGAAGTCGGCGCCGATGTCGAGCCGCAGGGTGAACTCGACAGGCTCCCCCGAGTGGTTGAGCACCGTCAGCTCCTCGTTGAAGCTGCCACCGATGGCGCGGCTGCGGATCACCGAGACGTTGGCGTCCAGGTAGTGGGTCGGCTCGCCGGGGGCCAGGAAGAAGCGGGTGCGGTAGGACTTCGCGTCGTCGATCGAGAGGGCGTGCAGGCGCTCCCCGTCGAGGGTGAGCAGCCAGGTGGAGAGGAACCGGGTGTCGAACGAGAAGAGGCCGGTGGGGAAGTCGAAGGAGGGCTCGACGTCACCACGCCTGTCGCTCACCAGGAAGGTGCTGCCGTCCAGGATGCTGACCAGGTCCTTCACGCCGACCGCCCGGTCTGCTGCCGAGCCGTCTCGCGGGGGTCCCGGGTGCCGGGCGGGTCGGGGAAGAACCGGCGGAAGACCAGGAAGAGCACGACGTTCCCGCTGAACGTGCTCTCGTTGCGGAACACCGCGGCGACGCCCTGCGCCTGCCCGCACACCATCCGTTCGAAGAGGTCGGCGCTGCTGTACCAGATCGCGTCGGCCGGGGCGCGCTCGCGGCGCACCTCCACCACTCCCGGGCGCATCCGGACCAGCCAGTGCTCGGTGACACCACCGTCCACGGAGAGGTCGATCTGGAGGGTGCCGCTCACCAGCCCGCGCAGGACCTCGGGAGCGCGCGCCGGTAGCGATTCGAAGAACCGCTCGATGGCCTCGCCCACAGCAGAATCGTAGGCAGCGGCCGGACAAATCGGGCGGGTATCGGTATTGCTCACCGAGCCGGTGAGGCGGCGCCGGCCCCGGGGGGTGCCGTCAGTAGACGAGCGCCTGCGCGCCCTCGGCCATCGTCTCCTCGACGAAGACCGCCGCGCCGGCGATCCGTACGCCCGGCAGCACGTCGTCCGGGCCGATCTCCCGCCGCGCGGCGCACTGGGTGCAGGCGGTGACCGTGCCGGTGGTGAGCAGCACGTGCAGCAGCTCGGCCAGCGGGGCCGAGTGCGGCAGGTCGAACTCCTCGGCGCGGCCGGGCAGCGCGAACCAGGTCGACTCACCGGTCAGCCAGAGGGAGACCTCCACTCCGGCGGCGGCGGCCGTCGCGGCGACGGTGAACGCCTGGGCGCACCGCTCCGGGGCGTCCGCACCAGCGGTGGCCTTGACGACGAGAGTACGGGCCATGGGGCCCAGCATAGGATGGCCGCGATGGTTACCGAGATCGGGTTCGTCAGCCTGCTGGTCGCCGGCCTGGGCGCGCTCGCCGGTGGCCTGATCTATCTGGCCGTACGCATCTCGAGAGGTAACTGGTGAGCGCGAGGAGTGGACCGGGTTTGCGAGCCCCGCAGTCGCGAGCGAAGGAGATCCGGTGAGCGCGAACCCGTCGGACGACAACCCGCTGGCGCCACCTCCGTGGCTGAACGCGCCGCCGGTCGACCCGTACCCGTACGAGGAGAGCAACGACCTGCGGGTCGGCCCGAAGCTGCACCCGACGCTGGACGGCCTGCTGCCCTACATCGGGGTGTGGCGCGGTCGTGGGCGGGGCGGTTACCCCACCGTCGAGGACTTCGACTTCGCGCAGGAGATCCGAATCAGCCACGACGGGCGGCCGTTCCTCTTCTACGAGTCGCGTGCCTGGATCCTCGACGAGCAGAGCCGCCCGGTGCGCCCGGCCGGCCGTGAGGTGGGCTGGTGGCGGCCGGTGCTCGACGGTGGCCGGGCCACCGACGAGCTGGAGGTGCTGTTGACGAACCCGACCGGGGTGATGGAGCTCTACCTCGGGCGGCGCAAGGGCACCCAGGTCGAGCTGGTCACCGACGCGGTGGTGCGGACGTCGACCGCCAAGGAGGTCACCGCGGGGCACCGCCTCTTCGGCATCGTCGAGGGCGCGCTGCTCTACGCGCAGGACATGGCGGCGGTCGGTCAGGGGCTCAACCCGCACCTCTCCGCCCGCCTGATCCGCGTCGGTGGCTGACCGGCCCACCCCCCCCTCGGCGGCTGACCCGCCCACCTCGTCGATCATGAGGTTGACGGGTCCGCCGGGGGCGGTGACGCCCGCCAACCTCATGATCACGCCGGTTCGACGGGGAGGCCCAGGAGCGCCTGCAGGGGGGCGGTGTGCGGGGACGGGGAACGGGGCTCGCCGTCCAGGGCGGTCACCTCGACTAGGCCCCGTACCGACGAGGTGAACCAGACGCCGTCCGCACCGCGCAGCCCGGCCGGCGTGACCATCCGTTCGTCGGCGCCGAGCCCCAGGTCGCCGGCGTGCGCGAGCAGCCAGGCCGCCGTGGTGCCGGGCAGGACGCCGGTCCGGGCGGCCGGCACCGTGCAGAGCGTCCCGCCGACCAGCCACACCAGGTTCGCGCTCGGCCCCTCCAGGGCGTACCCGTCGGAGGAGACCCAGAGCACGTCGTCGACCCCGGTCCGCAGCGCCCAGCGTCGGGCGGCCGTGCTCACCGCGTACGACGTCGACTTGATCCCCGTGGGCAGCCACTCCAGCGCGGTGCGCGACGCGGCGGGCACGCCGAGTGGCAGGGTGGCCACCGTGATTCCGGTCACCCGCGCACGGCGGGCGGCCGCCGGAACCTCGGCGAGGGTGGCGTAGATGGTCGGCGGGCCCCCGCTCTCCGGTCCCCGGGTGCAGACCAGCCGGAGCGCGCCCTCCACCTCGGCCGGCCAGCCCGCCCGGACCGCGTCGAGCAGCCCGACCAGCACGGCCCGGGGCGGCAGCGCCAGCTCCACTGCCGCCGCGGCGCGGGCCATTCGGTGCAGGTGCTCGTCGCGCAGCCACGGCGTCCCGGCGCGCAGGTGCATGGTCTCGAAGATCCCGTCACCGTGCAGTACGCCCCGGTCGTCACCGCGCAGCACCGGATCATCCGCGGAGACGGCGTCGCGACCCAGTACGGCGATCCTCGCTGCCACCATGACCGCCGAGCGTAGCGGCGGAGCAGGTGGACCGGGATCCGCGCTGATGACGAACTATGATCGGACGGTGTCCGAATCCTCCCTCGCCGAAATGCTCCGCTCCCGTGGGCTGCGGCTGACGGCGCAGCGACAGCTCGTGCTGCAGGCGGTGCTCGACCTCGGTCACGCAACGCCGGAACAGGTGCACACCGCGGTCCGCGAGGTGGCCGCGGGCGTCAACATCACCACCATCTACCGCACGCTGGAGCTGCTGGAACGGCTCGGCCTGGTGACCCACACCCACCTCTCGCACGGCTCACCGACGTACCACGCGGCCGGCGAGCACCAGCACGTCCACCTGGTCTGCCGCAACTGCGGCGGGATCGACGAGATCGACCCCGAGCTGATCCGGCCGTTCGCCGACCAGCTCCTCGCCCAGCGTGGATTCCGGGTGGACATCGGGCACGTGTCACTCTTCGGCGTCTGCGGCAGCTGTGAGAACGGGGACCAGGAATGATCGACATCGCGGGCGCGGTGGCCGTCGAGAGCATCGACGAGGCCAGTCGCGACCAGCCCGAGCCGGAGCACGCCGCGGCCGGGGTGCGCGGGGTCGCCGCGCACTACGGCGATCCGATGCGGGAGCAACGCGCGCTGGACACGGCCGTCGGTCTGGTGGACCGGTCGCACCGGGGTGTGATCGCGGTGCCGGGCGAGGAGCGGGCGAGCTGGCTGCACACCCTGACCTCGCAGCATCTCGCCGACCTCGCCGCGGGCGAGGGGACCGAGCTGCTGGTGCTCTCCCCGCACGGGCACATCGAGCAGCACGCCCTGGTCGCCGAGGACGGGGTGACCAGCTGGCTGGACACCGAGCCCGGGGCCACCGCCGGACTGCTGTCGTACCTGGAGAAGATGCGCTTCTTCAGCAAGGTCGAGCCGCGCGACGCCACCGCCGATCACGCGCTGCTCTCCCTGGTCGGGCCGGAGGCGCCCGCGGCGCTGGAGACGCTCGGTGTGACCGGGCTCGCCGCACCCGACGCGGTAGCCGTGCCGGGCCCGAAGTTCCGGCACGGCGAGGTGCCGCCCCGGCCCACCGCGCGCTACGCCGTGCAGCCGCTGCCTGCCGGTGGCTGGGCTCGCCGGGTGCCCCTCGGGGTGGATCTGCTCGTTCCTCGGGAGTCGATGGAGCAGGTGGTCGCCGAGCTGCGCGGCGCGGGCGTGCCCGTCGCCGGGCTCTGGGCGTACGAGGCGATCCGGGTGGCCGCCCGCCGTCCTCGCGTCGGCGTGGACACCGACCACCGGACGATCCCCGCCGAGGTGAACCTGATCGGCCCGGCGGTGCACCTGGACAAGGGCTGCTACCGGGGTCAGGAGACGGTGGCCCGGGTGCACAACCTGGGCCGGCCGCCGCGGCGTCTCGTCCTGCTGCACCTGGACGGGGTGACCACGGACCACCCGCCGACCGCCGGCACCCCGGTGACGGTCGACGGCCGTACGGTCGGTTTCGTGGGCACCGCCGTGCACCACCACGAGCTGGGCCAGATCGCGCTCGCGGTGATCAAACGCAACGTCCCCGAGGACGCGACCCTCATGGTCGGAAGCATCGCCGCCGCCATCGACCCGGACTGACCTCGGCGTCTAGGATCCCGGCATGACCACAGGGACGTTGATCACGGTTGCCCCGACCGGCGCGGAGTCGGCCAAGGCCGAGGTCCCGGCGCTGCCGGTGACTCTCGACGAGCTGCTGCTCACCGCGAAGGAGTGCGAGGCGCTCGGCGCCGCCGTGATCCACGTCCACATCCGCGACGACGAGGCGAAGCCGACCCTCGACCAGGGGCGGCTCCGCGACACGGTGGCGGCGCTGCGGGAGAGCACCGACCTGATCGTCCAGCTCTCCTCCGGCGGCGCGGTGACCGATCCGGAGTCCCACCGGCTCGCGGTGCTCGACGCCGCGCCGGACATGGCCTCCTGCACGATGGGCACTGTCAACTTCGGCGACGACGTCTTCCTCAACCGCTGGGAGTTCATCGTCGACCTGCACACCCGCATGCAGGAGCGGGGTGTCGTGCCGGAGTACGAGATCTTCGACCTCGGTCACCTGACCGCGCTGCAGCGCCTGCTCGGCAAGTACGGCCTGCCGCACGGTGGGCACGTCCACGTCGACTTCGTGATGGGCGTGCCGGGCGGCATGCCGGGCACCACCGAGACGCTGGTCGCCGCGCGGCAGATGCTGCGGGACCTGCCGGAGGGGACCACCTTCTCGGCCACCGGCATCGGCCGCAGCACCATCCCGGTGCTGCTCGCCTCGCTCTCCGCGGGCGGACACCTGCGGGTCGGCATGGAGGACACGGTGACCTACGCCAAGGGCCGCCCGGTGGAGTCCAACATGCAGCTGGTCGCCCGGGCGGTCGGCTTCGCGCAGCTCGCCCAGCGTCCGCCGCTGACCACCGCCGAGGCCCGCGAGCTGCTCGGCCTGTAAGGCCAGCCCCGTTCGGCACTCCTGTCACAGATTGCCGGACGACCTGGTCACCCGGCCGTCGGAGGCCGCCGTCGCGTCGGTACCGTCCACAGCGTGGCAAAGACGTACGAGGGCGGCGCGCCGCTCGCCGAGGTGGTCCGGTCGGAGTTCGTCGAGGGGGTGCACCGCGGCTCGGTCGTGGTGCTGGACGTCTCGGGGGCGACGGTGGCCGGCGCCGGGGACGTGACCTCCCCGATCTTCCCCCGGTCTTCCAGCAAGCCGATGCAGGCGATCGGAATGCTCCGCGCCGGTCTGTCGCTGGGCGATCCGGCCGACCTGGCGCTCGTCTCGGCGAGCCACGCGGGTGAGGACTTCCACCTGGAGCGGGTCGCCGGGCTGCTGGCGCGGGCCGGGCTGGACGAGTCGGCGCTGCACTGCCCGCCGGACCTGCCGGCCGGCGAGGAGGCGCGGCAGGTGGTGCTGCGTTCCGGTGGCGGGCCGACCCGGATCCAGATGAACTGCTCCGGCAAGCACAGCGGCATGCTGCTCACCTGCCGTGCCGCCGGGTGGCCGCTGGACGGCTACTGGAGGCCGGAGCACCCGCTCCAGCAGCGGCTGCGTGAGTCGATCGAGGAGTTCACCGGCGAGGAGGTGGCGGCCGTCGGCGTCGACGGCTGCGGCGCGCCCGTGCTCGCGGTCTCGCTGACCGGGCTGGCCGGTGCGTTCCTTCGACTCGTCTCGGCCGAGGCCGGCTCGCTGCCGCGTACGGTGGCCGACGCGATGCGGGCGTACCCGGAGCTGGTCGGCGGCACCCAGGCCGACGACACCCGGCTGATGCGCGGCATTCCGGGGCTGCTCGCCAAGGTCGGCGCGGAGGGCGTGATCGCCGCGGCGCTCCCCGGTGTGGGCGCGGTGGCCCTGAAGATCGACGACGGCGCCGCCCGCGCCCGGATGCCGGTGCTGGTCTCGGCGCTGCGCCGGCTCGGTGTGGAGGCCCCGGTGCTCACCGAGTACGCCGAGGTGCCGCTCTTCGGCGGGGGCGTGCCGGTCGGCGCGGTCCGCCCGCTCTGGTAGCCCCACCCCGCCCCATCCCACCGGCCCGGCCCTGCCCACCTAGGTCCGTTGAGCGTGATACCGCAGAGGCATAAATACGCCTCTGCGGTATCACGCTCAACTTCTCCCGGCCCCCGGGCGAGCGGTGTCGCTCGGGACGCGCCCGTTGTTGATCATGACGTTGACGGCGGAGTCGATCTCCGGAACCGCGGTCAACGCCATGATCGACAGGCTGGGGCTCGCGGCTGTGGGAGCGGCGGGGGGACGGGGTGGGTGCGGCTCAGGGTAGGAAGTCGAGCAGCGCCCTGTTGATCGGTTCCGGGCGCTCCAGCGGCGCCAGGTGAGCGCTGTCCGGCACGTCCGGCATCCGCACGCCCCGCGGCACCTCGGCGGCGATGCGATCGGCGAGCCGGCGCAGGTCCGCCACGTCGTCGGCGCCGGTCCCGACCAGCACGGGTACGGCCAGCTCGCCGAGCCGGTCGATGGCCGGCGGGTCCAGCTCGCCCACCTCGACGGCGCTGAGCGCCTGCTCGGCGGCGAGGGCCCGCTGGTCCATGAGCTCGGCGAAGCGGACCAGTTCGGGGTCGACCTCCTCCGGGCGACGGGTCGGGCCGACCACCCAGAACCGCACCTCACCGGCGGCGGTGGCCGTGAAGTCCTCCGGGTCGACGTCGCCGACCAACTCCTCCCAGAGCTGCTCGGTCTCCTCGGACCACTCGTGGCCGGAGACCGGAGCGCCGAAGAGCGCCAGGGCGGAGACGCGGTCCGGGTGGGCGAGCGCGGTGTCCACGGCGACCCGGCCGCCGAACGAGCAGCCGACGAGCGCCGCCCGGGGCAGGCCGAGGGCGTCGAGCAGGCCCGCCACGTCGTCGTGGTGGGTGAACGGCAGCGGCGGCAGCTCGGACTCGCCGTAGCCGCGCAGATCGACGGCGAGTACCCGGTGCCGGGCGGCGAGGGCCGCGATCTGCGCCCGCCACATCCGCCGATCCGCGATGCCGGCGTGCAGCAGCACCACGGGGCTGCCCTCGCCGGCGTCGTCGTACGCCAGCACGGCGCCGTTCACTTCGATCTTGGTCATTCGAGGACGGTAGACACGGACAGACGGGACGCGCAAGCACGTTGGTGAGATGCTGCTAACTCTGGCAAGCATATTGCTTGCAGTAGCTAGCACCCCGGGCTACCGTCGAACCATGGCCACCGGCAAGGACCTTCCCGACATCGGCGGGTTCATTCGCGACCTGCGACGCAACGCGAAGATCTCGCTGCGTCAGCTCGCCGAGCAGGCGGGGGTCAGCAACCCGTACCTCAGTCAGATCGAGCGCGGCCTGCGCAAACCCAGCGCCGAGGTGCTCCAGCAACTCGCCAGCGCCCTGCGGGTCTCGACCCCGGCGATGTACCTGCGGGCCGGGCTCCTGGACGACAAGGAGGGCCACGGTGTGCTCGCCGCCATCGCCGTGGACCCCGACCTCACGATGGCCCAGAAGCAGTCGCTGAGCCAGATCTACGAGACCTTCCGCCGGGAGAACGTCCGCCTCGCCGAGGCGACCGCCGCGGCGAACGCGACCCACGAGCCACCGGCCGCCGCCGGGCAGCCGGCCACCCCGACCGAGGCGGCCGGACTCGTCAACCCGGCCGCCACCGGACCCACCACATCGGAGGGCACCCCGACCGAGGCGGTCCTCGAGTCGGTCGCGGTCACCGAGGCCGGTCCGGCGCCCGCCCCGACGAGCAGCAGTACCCCCGAGAAGAAGGCCGCCGGCAGCGCGGCCCCGAAGGCCGGGGAGCCGGCCGAGGAGGAGAAGTCATGACCGAGCCGAAGACCAACCGCATTCCGGCCCCCGTCTACGCCGCGGCCGGCGCCGGCGAGCTGGCGATCGAGCAGCTGCGCAAGCTGCCCGCCACGGTCAGCGACCTCGGCACCAGGGTGGTCGCCGATCTCGGTGGCAAGGCCGTGGTCACCGGCTTCGAGCTGCGCGAGAAGGCCAACGAGACGCTGCGCACCGCGAATGCCCTGCGGGAGAAGGCGGCCGCCGGTGACCTCGACCTGAACCAGCTGCGCGCGGCGGCCACCCGCAACGCGGCCGCCGACCTGAACCGGCTGCGGGAAGCGGTAGACCCGGAGAAGCTGCGTGCCGCGGCCACCCGCAACGCGGCCGCGGTGCTGGCCGGTGCGCAGGTCGCGCAGGAGCGGGCGTTGGCCGCGTACGACGCGCTGGTCGCCCGCGGTGAGCGCGTGGTCGGGGCCGGCGTGCCGGAGGCGGCCGACACGGTGAACACCGACATCGAGGCGACCGGGGCCGGCACCGGGCCGGCGCGGGCCGACGCCCAGCCCGCCGAGGCGGCCGCCACCGAGACCACCGCCCCGGCCGAGGTGCCCAGCCCGACCGAGGTGGCGAAGCTCGTCGAGGAGAAGCCGCTCGCCGTCAGGGCCAAGACCGGAGACGCTCCGGCCCGTAAGCCCCGCACCAAGGCCGCGAAGCCGGCCGAGACCCCGTCGGGCAAGCTGCCCCGGGCAACCAAGCGGACCCGCCCGGCCGCCGAGTAATCCACTGCACCGGCATCCCCGGAGGCGTCCTTGTCGGACGTTTCCGGGGTCGCCGACATAAGCTTGCCGTCATGGCCTACGCCGCGCCGATCTTCGCCTTCGAAGCCCGCTACGTGATCGAGCTGGTCCTGCTCGTCTTCGCGCTGATCATTCAAGGCGTCGCACTGGTGCACGCCATCACCCAGCGGTCCGACGCCTTCAACGCGATCGGCACCCTGCCCAAGGGGGGCTGGATCGCCATCCTGGCGGTCTGCCTCGTGCTCACCCTGCTCGGCTTCGGCCCGATCAGCCTCTTCGGACTGATCGGCATCGCGGCCGCGCTCATCTACCTGCTGGACGTACGGGTCGGGCTGCGTGACCTCAGCGACGGCCGAGGGTTCTGGTGAGAGGCTTTCGCTGGCCTCCTCCGCCCGACGGCGGACCCCGCACCTGGGGCCCCGGCCCGGGTGCTCCCCGGACCGGTCGCCCCGCGCTGCCCGAACCGGAGACCGAACTGGTCACCACGCCGCACGGTGTACGGCTGGAGCGGCTGGTCACCGGCGCCGGCGACCCGATCACCGTGTTCGCGCACGGGCTCGGCAACGGCATCGCCACGACCAGGCCGTTCGGTAGCGGCGTCAGCGGCCGCAAGGTCTTCTTCCAGTTCCGCGGCCACGGCCGTTCGGACGCGCCGCCCGGCCCGTGGAGCTACGCCGACCTGGCCCGGGACGTCCGGGCGATGGCCGATCTCAGCGGCGCCACCCGCGCCTTCGGCGCCAGCCTCGGTGCCGGCGCGCTCTGCCGGCTGCTCTCGCAGAGCCCGGAGCGCTTCGAACGGCTCGTCTTCTTCCTGCCCGCCGTGCTCGACCGGCCGCGCGACGACGTGGCCCGGCAGCGGCTCACCGCGCTGCTCGAAGCGGTCGAGAGCGGGGACGCCGCCCTCGTCGCCGAGGTGGTCAGCGGTGAGTTGCCGACCGCGATCCGCAACACGCCGGCCGGCTGGGCTTACCTGCGTCAGCGGCTGGACCAGCTGCTCCGGGACGGGCTCGCGCCGGGACTGGCCGACCTTCCGGAGCAGGTCGCACTGCCGGACGCCCGGGCCCTGGCGGCGGTGAGCACACCGGCGCTGGTGATCGCGTGTGCCGGCGACGACCTGCATCCGGTGCCGGTCGCCGAGCAGCTCGCGGCCGCGCTTCCGCAGGCCACCCTGCACGTCTACGACCGACCGAACGTGCTCTGGACGGAACGCGCCGATCTGCGCGAACGAATCTCCACCTTCTTCAACGAGTAACCTGCCCTGACATGGGTGTCACACATCACGGCCGGACGCACCGGCTGGATCTCGCCGACCCGACCCTCCGCGAGTGGGAGTGCACGGTGCTGCACGCCGACCCGGAGCAGGGCATCGTGCTCGACCGTTCGGCCTTCTACCCGGGTGGCGGTGGGCAGCCGCCGGACCACGGGGTGCTGCTCTGGCAGGGCGTACAGACCCGGATCGCCGGCACCCGCAAGGGCGACGACCTCTGGCTGATCCCCGTCGAGGGGGATCCGCTGCCGCCGGTCGGCAGCACCGTCACCGGCGCCGTTGAGGACGGGCGGCGTACCCGGCTGATGCGTACCCACTCGGGCCTGCACGTGCTCTGCGGTGTGGTGTTCCGCGACTTCGGGGCGCTGGTCACGGGCGGCAACATGGAGCCCGGCGAGGCGCGGATGGACTTCAACCTCCCCGAGGTGCCGACGGACTTCAAGACGCGGATCGAGGAGCTGGTCAACGCCGAGGTGGCCGCCGACCGCTCGGTCGCCGTCCGGGTGCTGCCCCGGGCGGACGCGCTGGCGCTGCCGGACATCATCCGTACCCAGTCCAACCTCATCCCGGCCGACGAGCAGGAGGTGCGGATCGTCGACATCGTCGGGTTGGACGTGCAGGCCGACGGCGGCACCCACGTCGCCTCCACCGCCCAGATCGGGAAGGTGCAGGTGGTCAAGGTGGAGAGCAAGGGCCGGGCGAACCGCCGGGTACGCATCCGTCTGGTGGAGTGACGCGACGGTCGGGTCGCCGCTGCGGGCCGGTCGCCCGACATCCGTTCGGAAAACCGGACTTCGGCTGTCAGGTATCGCTGGCAGTCTCGCTGGTATGACGAAACCGCTGACAGGGAAGATCGCGCTCGTGGCCGGGGCGACCCGGGGCGCCGGCCGGCAGATCGCCGTCCAGCTCGGCGCGGCCGGGGCCACCGTCTACGCCACCGGCCGCAGCAGCCGGGCCGGCCGATCGGAGCTGGACCGTCCGGAGACGATCGAGGAGACCGCCGAACTGGTCACCGCCGCCGGCGGCGAGGGCCACGCCGTCGTGGTCGACCACCTGGTCCCCGAGCAGGTCCGCGACCTGGCCGCGCGGATCGACGCCGAGCAGGGCCGCCTCGACGTGCTGGTCAACGACATCTGGGGCGCCGACCCGCTCGTCACCTGGCACGAGCCGGTCTGGAAGCAGCCGCTCGACGCGGGCCTGCGTACGCTGCGGCTCGCCGTCGACACCCACGTCATCACCAGCCACTTCGTGCTGCCGCTGCTGATCCGCCGGCCCGGCGGACTGGTGGTCGAGATGGGCGACGGAACGAAGGCGTACAACGACGACAACTACCGGCTCTCGGTCTTCTACGACCTGGCGAAGGTCTCGGTGAACCGGCTCGCCTTCGCCTGGTCGCACGAGCTGAAGCCGCACGGCGGCACCGCTGTCGCGCTAACCCCGGGCTGGATCCGCTCGGAGGCGATGCTGGAGCACTTCGGGGTGACCGAGGAGAACTGGCGCGACGGGGCGGCCAAGGACCCGCACTTCCTCATCTCGGAGACGCCGGCCTTCGTCGGTCGCGCGGTGGCCGCCCTCGCCGCCGACGAGGAGCGGGCCCGCTGGAGTGGCCGCTCCGTCTCAGCCGGGGAGCTGTCCCAGGTGTACGGCTTCACCGACGTCGACGGCAGCCGACCGGACGCGTTCCGCTACATCAGTGAGGTGGTCGACGTCGGCCGGCCGGCCGACGTCACCGGCTACCGCTGACCGTCCGCACTCGGCGGCGGCGGGTTCGGGTCGGCGTAGAGCCGGCTCATCCGCTCGGCGGCGGCGACCATCAGGGTGCGCAGCTCCGACGGTTCGAGCACCTCCACCTCGGGGCCGAGCGTGAGCAGTTGGGCGTGCGCCACCTCGACGGACTCGACGGGCAGCCGCAGCACGACCCGGCCCTGCCCGTCGGGGCCGTCGGCGGCGGCGACGGCCTCGTCGTACACGAAGGGGGCGTCGACGAGGTGACGGAGCCGGCGCAGACCGGCGGCGCTCAACCGCAGCGTGACCTCGACCCGGAGCATGCTCCGCAGGAACGCCTCGGCCTGCTCCCGCCAGTACCCGGCCAGGTCGAAGCCCTCGTCCCGGTCGAACGTCTCCGCGCCGACCTCGACGTCGGTGACCCGGTCCACCCGGTACGTCCGATGGTGGCCGTCGACCCGGCCGACCAGATACCAGGTACCGCTCTTGAGCACCAGACCGTACGGGGCCAGCTCCCGGGAGACCTCCCGGTCACCGCGGCGATAACGCAGCCGTACCGTGCGCTCCTGCCACACCGCGCCGGCCAGCTCGGTGAGCCACGGCGGCGGACCGGCCTCCCGGAACCAGCCCGGCACGTCCAGGTGGAACCGCTGCCCGGTGCGGGCGGGCGCGTCGCGCAGGCTCGGCGGGAGCGCGGCGAGCAGCTTCAGCTCGGCGGAGGCGACCGCGTCGGCGAGCCCCATGTCGCCGGCCGGCCCACGCAGCCCGGCGAGGAAGAGCGCCTCCGCCTCGTCCCGGGTGAGCCCGGTCAGCCGGGTCCGGTAGCCGCCGAGCAGGCGGTAGCCGCCGGCCCGGCCGCGGTCGGCGTAGACCGGCACCCCGGCCGCCGAGAGCGCCAACACGTCCCGGTAGACGGTCCGCTCGGAGACCTCCAGCTCCTCGGCCAGCTCGGCCGCGGTCATCGTCTCCCGCGCCTGCAGGAGCAGCACCAGGGAGATCAGCCGGGACGCGCGCACCCGTCCATCCTGCCCCGGCGGCCTCACCGCCCGCCGGGGGTGAGCAGGCCCCGGTCGTACGCGACGGCGACGGCCGCCGCCCGGTCGTTGACCCCGAGCTTGGCGTAGACGTGCAGCAGGTGGGTCTTGACCGTCGCCTCGCTGATGAAGAGCTGGGCCGCGGCCTCCCGGTTGGACGTGCCGCGGGCGACCAGGGTGAGCACCTCCAGCTCGCGCTGGCTGAGCGGCTCCTGGGCCGGGGCGCGTAGCCGTCCCATCAGCCGGCCCGCCACGCTGGGCGAGAGCACCGACTCGCCCCGGGCCGCCGCGCGCACGGCGCGGACCAGTTCGTCCCGGGGCGCGTCCTTGAGCAGGTACCCCGTGGCGCCGGCCTCGATCGCCGGCAGCACGTCGGCGTCCGTGTCGTACGTGGTCAGCACCAGGACCTTGACGGTGCTGCCGGAGCGGGCCAGCCGGCCGATCGCCGTCACCCCGTCCATCCCGGGCATCCGCAGGTCCATCAGCACCACGTCCGGGATCAGGTTGGCGGCCAGCGCCAACGCCTCGGCGCCGTCGCCGGCCTCGCCGACCACCTCGAAGCCCGGGTCGCCGGTGAACATGCCGCGTAGGCCGTCCCGCACCACCGGGTGGTCGTCGACGATGAGCAGCCGTACCGGTGCGGTCAACCTGCACCTCCGGGGAGCGCGGGCACGGAAGCCGAGACGGCGGTGCCGCCGCCCGGCTCGGACTCGATCGTCAGCTCGCCGCCCACGCCGGTCACCCGCTGCCGCATCGCCGTGAGGCCGTAGCCGCCGTCCGCCTGCCGGGGCACCTGTCGCACGTCCGGGTCGAAGCCGATCCCGTCGTCCCGGACGTCCAGGGTGACCACGTCCTCCATGTACGACAGCGTCAGCCCGACCCGGGTGGCCTTGGCGTGCCGCGCGACGTTCGCCAGCGCCTCCTGGGCCGCCCGCAGCAGCGTCACCTCGACCTCCGGGTGCAGGGGGTGAGCGTCGCCGGTGACACTCACCTCGGCGCGGGTCTCGTTGATCGCCGACCAGCGCCGGGTCAGCTCGCTGAGCGCGTCCGGCAGCCGGGCGGACTCCAACGCCTCGGGACGGACCGCCTGCACCGAGCGCCGCGCCTCGCTCAGGCTCTCCCTGGCCAGGCCGACGGCGTTGTCGACGTGCCGTCGCCAGTCGGCCCGCCGGTCACGGGCCTGCCCGGCGGCCTCCAGCTGGGTGATGATGCCGGTGAGGCCCTGGGCGAGCGTGTCGTGGATCTCCCGGGCCATCCGCTGCCGCTCGTCGATCACCCCGGCCTCGCGGGCCTGGGCGAGCAGCTGGGCGTGCAGACCCTCGTTCTCCCGCATCGTCTCGGCCAACCGGCGGTTCGTCTCGGCCAGCTCCTCGACGAGCCGTTTGCGGTTGGCGTTCTGCCGGTCGGCGACCATGCTGAACCAGGTCACCCCGCCGGCGAGGCCCGCGTTGAAGAGCACCAGCACCGCCCAGAGCAGCCAGTGCGACAGCGAGGTCGGCGGGCCACCGCTCTGCGCGGTGGCGATCAGCACGGAGGTGAAGACCACCCCGGCCATTCGCCACCGACCGTCGAGCACGAGGAACGCGTGCGCGAACCCGATCCAGGCGAAGAAGGCGTACCAGGGGCTGGAGAGCACCAGGAGGGCGGCGAGCCCGAGCAGCCCCGCGTAGTACACCGCCATCAGCCTGGGGCGTCCCGCCCAGGCCGGGTGCAGGTTGACGAACCATCCGATCCAGGCGGCGGTCACCAGGGCGACCACCAGATCGGGGGCGACCGAGATGCCGCGGGGCGCCGGGGCGAAGGTGGTGATCAGCATCCCGACGCCCAAGCCGACGAAGGGCAGCACCCGGTAGAGGACGGCCTCCCGAGCCTCCCAGGTGGCCAGCCGGTCGACCTGCTCGGCGCTGCTGGTCATCGTCTCTCCGCTCACTCCCAGCGGAACAGCTTGGCCGCGCCCGCTCCCGCCAGTACCGCGACCACCGCCATTATCACCAGGTGCAGCGGCCGGGGTGGGGTGCCGGTCCAGCTGTCGAGCAGCGCCTGCACGCCGGGGGGCGTGTAGTCACCGACCCGGACGAGGAAGTCCGGCAGCAGGAACCGGGGCAGGTAGACCCCGCCGAAGAACATGATCAGCAGGAAGAGCGGCGCCATCAGCGCCTGCGCCACCTTGGCGGTCCGGGCGACCGCCGCGACCAGCAGACCCAGCGCGAGCAGCGCCGCCGTACCCAGCACGAAGGCGACCGTGAAGCCCAGCGGATGACGGGGCAGCGGTACGCCGAACGCCAACCGGCCGACGACCACCAGCAGGACGGCGCTGGCCACGATCGCCGCCAGGGTGATCACCAGTTGGGCGGCGAGCAGGGCGGCCGGGCTGGCGGGGGTGGTGGCGAGCCGGCGCAGCACCCCCCGCTCCCGGTAGGTGGCGAGCATGGTGGGCAGCACGTTCAGCCCGGCCACCGCGAGCGTCACCACCAGCAGCGAGGGGGCGAAGTACGAGACGAACGTCTGCCCGTCGAAGGTCGGGTCCGGTCTGCGGAGCGCGGGAATCAGCCCGAGCACCACGAGCACCAGCGTCGGCAGCCCGACGGTGGTCACCACCGTGGCGATGTCCCGCAGGTACAGCCGCGTCTCGATCCTGAGGAGTTGCCCGAAGCCGCGCATGTCGTTCCCCTTCACTCGGTGATCCGCCGCCCGGTCAACTCGACGAACGCGTCGTCGAGGGTGGACTGTTCGAGCCGGAGATCGGCGGCGACGATCTGGTGGCGGGCGAGCACGGAGGCGACGGCGTGCAGCACGTCGCCGGAGCCGCTGACCACCAGCTGACCACCGGTACGTTCCACCGCGGTGACCTCGGGCAGGTCGGTGAAGAGCCGGTCGTCCACTTCGGCGCTGGGCCGGAACCGTACCCGCTGGGTCGGCGCCACCCGGCGTACCAGACCGGCGGGGCTGTCCACCGCGACCACCCGGCCCCGGTCGATCACCGCGAGCCGGTCGCAGAGCCGCTCCGCCTCCGCCATGAAGTGGGTGACCAGGATGATCGTCACACCGCGGTCCCGGATCCGCTCGATCAGCTCCCACGTCACGCGGCGGGCCTGCGGGTCCAGGCCGGTGGTCAGCTCGTCCAGGATGGTGATCTCCGGGTTGCCGACCAGCGCCAGCGCGATCGACAACCGCTGCTTCTGCCCGCCCGACAGCTTCTTGTACGGGGTGTTCCGCTTCTCGCCGAGCCCCAGCTCCTCGATGAGCCGGGCCGGATCGGCGGGCCGCCGGTAGAACGACGCGAAGAGCTCCAGCGCCTCGGCGACCTGTAGCCGGTCGGGCAGCTGGCTCTCCTGGAGCTGCACCCCGACCCGCTCGCGCAGCGCGGCCGTGTCCCGGCGAGGGTCGAGCCCGAGCACCGACACCTCGCCCCCGTCCGGCACCCGGAGGCCGGCCACGCACTCCACCGTGGTGGTCTTGCCGGCGCCGTTCGGGCCGAGCACGCCGAAGATCTCTCCGGCCTCGACCGTGAAGGAGACGTCGTCCACGGCCACCACGTCGCCGTACCGCTTGTGCAGATTGGTCACCTCGATGACCGGCATGCCCCCGCCCTTCCGCCGTCGTTCATCCCTACCGTCGAGGGTGGTGTTCGGGAGGCTTCGGCGCATCGACCAGCCGGCGCTCGCCGAGGACGAGGCCGGTGGAGCCCTGATATCCATCAACCGGTGGATGCGCCGATGGCCGGTTAGGCTCTGCGGTCGTGGACGTGATCAGCATCGCCCGTCCGGTGACCGGGCCCGCCAGCCGCTTCCTCTCCGGAGCGGGGCTGCTGCTGCGCGGCATCGGCCTCTACGTACGCAGCCCGAAGCTGATGCTGCTCGGCATCGTGCCGGCACTGATCTCCGGCGTGCTCTACCTCGCCGCGTTCGCCGCCCTCGTCTGGTTCGTCGACGACCTCGCCGCGCTGATCACCCCGTTCGCCGACGACTGGTCGACGGTCCTGCGCAACCTGTCGCGGGTGGTCGCCGGGCTGGCGATCCTCGGGGTCGGTGGCCTGCTCGGCGTGGTCACCTTCACCGCGGTCACCCTCGTCATCGGCGACCCCTTCTACGAGGCGATCTCCGAGCGGGTGGAGAACCGGCTCGGCGGCACGCCGGGTGCGGTGGACGTGCCGTTCTGGTCGTCGCTGCGCCGCAGCCTCGCCGACTCGCTACGCCTGATGGCGCTCTCCGCCCTCGTCGGCGTCCCGCTCTTCGTCGCCGGTTTCATTCCGCTGGTCGGGCAGACCGTGGTTCCGGTCGTCGGGGCTGCGATCGGTGGCTGGTTCCTCGCCGTCGAGCTGGTCGGCGCGCCGTTCTACCGGCGCGGCATGCGGCTGCCGGAGCGGCGGGCGCTGCTGAAGGCGGACCGGCCCACCGCGCTCGGCTTCGGGGTCGCGGTCTTCGTCTGTTTCCTGATTCCACTCGGCGCGATCCTCGTCATGCCGGCCGCCGTGGCGGGCGCCACCCTGCTGGCCCGGCGTTCGCTGGGTCAGTCCACGAAGGAGGGCTGACATGGAGCTAACCCTGCTCCAGGGCGACATCACCGCCCAGCGGGTCGACGCGATCGTCAACGCCGCGAACTCGTCCCTGCTCGGCGGCGGGGGTGTCGACGGCGCCATCCACCGCAGGGGCGGGCCGGAGATCCTGGCGGAGTGCCGGGCGCTGCGGGCGTCCCGGTACGGCCGGGGTCTGCCCACAGGCCAGGCGGTCGCCACCACGGCCGGCCGGCTGCCGGCCCGCTGGGTGATCCACACCGCGGGTCCGGTCTGGTCGGCGAGCGAGGAGCGCTCGGCGCTGCTGCGGGATTGCTACCGCAACAGCCTCGCCGTCGCCGACGAGCTGGGCGCGGCCACTGTCGCCTATCCGCTGATCTCCTCGGGCGTCTACCGCTGGCCCGTGGAGGACGCCGTGCGCCTGGCGCTGACCGTGCTGCGCGCGGCCACCCCGGAGCGGGTGACCGAGGCCCGGCTGGTGCTCTTCGACGCGGGCACGTACGCCACCGCAGAGCAGGTCGCCGCGCCGGGCTGAACCCGGCTCCGCCCCGCACCAGGGGCGGTGCGGGACGGGCCGAGATCACGTGTCACCGGGTGATACGCAGGTTCATGCTGTCCTCCCTTCGGCGGTCACGAGGGTAGGCCCGGGCCAGCTCCTAGGACAATCCTATTTTTGGGTCCGACCCATGTATGCTCGCCGGCGTGGGTACCGACGGCGGCCTTCGGGAGCGCAAGAAGCAGCAGACTCGGCAGTCCATCTCGGACGTGGCGACCCGGCTGTTCCTTGAGCGCGGCTACGACCAGGTGACGATCGCGGAGATCGCGGGCGCGGCCGGCGTGGCGAAGATGACGGTGACGAACTACTTCCCGCGCAAGGAGGATCTGGTCCTCGACATCGCCGACGAGTTCGTCGCGCTGCTGGCCCGCACCGCCGCCGACCGGCCCGCCGGGGAACCGGTGCGGGACTCGCTGCGCCGGCGCTACGCCGAGGCGGTGGCCCGGCGTGAGGCGCTGGTCGGCTTCGCGGGTGCCCCTTTCGTGCGCCTCGTGCAGGAGAGCCCCGCGCTCGCCGCCCGCCTGCGCGAGCTCTTCGAACTGCGCGAACGGGCGCTCGCCGCGCAACTCGCCGTCGAGGCGTCGACGGACGGGGACGACCTGACGGCGCGGCTGGTCGCGGCGCAGCTCGCCGGGGCGTACCGGGTGCTCTTCGGTGAGGCGTTCCGGCTGGTCCGGGCCGGGCACGACGAGGAGCAGGTCGCCGAAGCCCTCGACCAGGCCGGGGCGCGTGCCTTCGACCTGCTCGCCACGGGAGAGAGATGTGATGTCTGAGCCCTTGCGACTGATGGCCGTGCACGCCCACCCGGACGACGAGTCCAGCAAGGGCGCCGCCACCCTGGCCCGGTACGCGACCGAGGGGGCCGACGTACTGGTGGTGACCTGCACCGGGGGCGAGCGGGGCGATGTGCTCAACCCTGCCCTGGACCGGCCGGAGGTGCGAGCCGAGCTGGGCCGCGTCCGCCGGGAGGAGATGGCCCACGCGGCGGCGATCCTCGGCGTACGACAGCGGTTCCTAGGCTTCGTCGACTCCGGGCTGCCGGCCGACGGCGCCGACCTGCCCGCCGACGCATTCGCCCGGCTCACGGTCGCCGAGGCCGCGGCCCCGCTGATCGCGACGGTCCGCGAGTTCCGGCCCCAGGTCCTGGTGACCTACGACCCGAGCGGCGGTTACCCGCACCCCGACCACGTGATGGCCCACCTCGTCGCCCGGTACGCCTTCGACGCCGCCGCCGACCCGTCTGCGCAGCCGGAGGCGGGCCCGGCCTGGGCCGTCTCGAAGCTCTACTACCTGGCCTCGTTCAGCCGAGCGTGGTTCCAGGCGTTGCACGACGCCACCCAGGCCGCCGGCCTGCCCTCGGCGATGGACGAGGTGCTGCGGGAGCTGCCCGAGGACCTGCCGGAGCCTCGTGTCACCACCCGGGTCGCCTGCGCCGACCACTTCGCCACCCGGGACCGGGCGCTGCGGGCGCACGCCACACAGGTCGACCCGGACCATCCCTTCTTCGCCCACTCGCGGGAGATCGAGCGGCGGGTCCGGCCGACCGAGGACTACGAACTCGCCGAGGCGCGGATACGGGTGAGCCTGCCCGAGGACGACCTCTTCGCCGGCCTCAGGCCAGCTCGCGCAGGCAGGACCACTGGGCGGCCACCGGCCGGTAGCCGAGCCGGGCGTTGATCGCCAGCATCGGCGCGTTCGCCTCGTCGTTCGAGGTGTACGCGGCGCGCACCCCGCCGGCGGCGGCCCGGTGCAGGGCCGCCTGCTTGACCAGGCGGGCCAGGCCACGTCCGCGGTGGCTCGGCAGCGTGGCGGTGTAGTCCGACCACATCCGGTCGCCGTCCCGCTTGACCACGCTGAACGCCACCAGCTCACCGTCGGACTCGGCGGCCGTGCTGGCTGCCTTGTCCAGGCCGAGGTTCTGCCAGACGTCGTGCTGCCAGGTCTCGTAGCTGATCGTGTCGGAGGGTACGTCGCCCGGCTCGTCTGCTGCGGTCGCGGACTCGGCGCGGTACAACCGGTGCGGGTCCAGTTCGGCGAAGGGCAGCAGCCGTACGTCCGGGGGAGCCACCGGCATCGGCGGCGCCGGGCGCAGGTCGAGCGCTGAGTAGCGCATCTCCCGGCTCGGTGTGAAGCCGTGCCGGCGGGCGAAGGGGAGCGCCTCCGTCAGCGCCCAGGTGCGGAGCCGGCGGACGCCGAGCACGCGGAGGTGTCCCAGCGCCGCGTCCAGAAGGGCCGTGCCGACGCCCCGGCGACGGTGCTCGGGGTGCGTGTGCAGCAGGGAGGCCTCGCCGAAGTCGGCCTCGGAGGTCCGGATGTTCCGGTACGCCGAGACCCAGCCCACCACCCGGTCGTCGACCTCGGCGACGAAGGCCGTCCACTCCTCGTCGGCGGGCGGTTCGGCGATCATCTTCCGGGTGGAGGCCTCGCCGCGCACCAGGTACGGGTAGACGAGCGCCCGGAGCGCGACCACGGCGGGCGCGTCGTCGGGGTTGGCCCGCCGGATTCGGAAGTCAGCCATCGTGACGCACCGCCGCTACCGCCTCGACCTCGACCAGCTGCTCGGCGTAGCCGAGCATCGCCACTCCGAGCAGGGTGCTCGGCGGGTCGTGATCGCCGAAGGCGTCCCGGACCACCTCCCAGACGGTGACCAGATCCTCCCGCCGGGACGACGCCACGTAGACGGTCGTCTTGACCACGTCGGTGAGGCGGGCGCCGGCAGCTGCCAGCGCGGACTCCAGGTTGCGCACGACCTGGCGGGCCTGCGCGGCGTGGTCGCCCGGCGCGACCGTGCGACCCTCGCTGTCGAGCGGGCAGGCGCCGGCGGTGAAGACCAGCCGGGCCGGCGGTTCGACAGTGGCCGCGTAGGCGTACTCGGCGACGTCGGAGAGGCCCGGGGCGGAGATCAGGCGTACGGGTGCGGTCACCCGCGCGAGGCTACCGGCGGGCTCTCCGACCCACGACTCATTAACGGTGCCGTTCAGGCGGAGTCGCGCAGGATCAGCTCGGTGGGGAGCACCAGGGCCGGCTCGATGCTCCCCCCGGCCGCGAGCCGGAGCAGTTGCCGGGTCATCTGGCGTCCGATCTCCTGGATCGGCTGCCGGACGGTGGTCAGCGGCGGCTCGGTGTACGCGGCGGTCTCGGTGTCGTCGAAGCCGATCACGGCGACGTCGTCCGGCACCCGGCGGCCCGCCTCGCGCAGCGTACGGAGCGCGGCCTGGGCCATCAGGTCGGACGCGACGAAGACCGCGTCCAGGTCGGGGTGCTGGGCGAGCAGGTCGCGCATCGCCGCCGCGCCCGATTCCCGGGTGAAGTCGCCGACCGCGACCCGCGCCGAGAGCCCGGCGGCGGCGACCGTCTGCCGGTATCCGGCGAGTCGCTCGATGCCGGCCACCATGTCCGAGGGCCCGGCGATGGTGGCGATCCGTCGCCTGCCGGTGCCGATGAGATGGTCGACCGCGCGGCTCACCCCGCCCACGTGGTCGACGTCCACGTAGGGCAGCCCGGCGCCGTCGAGCGGCCGGCCGTTGCAGACGACCGGGATGCCGAGCTGAGCCAGCAGCGCGGGCAGCGGGTCGGCCGCGTGCAGCGAGGCGAAGAGCACGCCGTCGACGTGCCGTCCGGTGGTGTACCGGGCGACGCGTTCCCGGCCGGCCGGTGAGCCGGCGAGCATCAGGACCAGCTGCTTGTCGGCCGCCTCCAGCTCCTGGCTGACTCCGCGAATGATGCCGGGGAAGAACTGGTCGTCGGAGAAGACCCGGTTCGCGTCCTCGGGCATGACCAGCGCGATGGAGTCGGTCCGCTGGGTGACGAGGCTCCGGGCGGCGAGATTCGGCACGTAACCCAGCTCGGCCACCGCCCGGTGGACCGCTTCCCGGATCTCCTCGGCGACGGTGGTGGAGCCGTTCACCACGCGGGAGACGGTTGCCCGGGAGACGCCGGCGCGCCGCGCCACCGCCTCCAGCGTCGGCCGCCCTGCCGTCCTCATCGCCGCCACCGCGGCGCCGTCGCACCGAACTCCGTCACGCTCGACCGCACCTTCCGTGATCCCGGTGGTTCGTCGGACCTTCCCAGGTCGGGCGGAACGGTGGTCGGAATTGATCTGGGAGAGCGCCCTCGGACAGGGTGGTGTGTGCCACGCCACATGTCAAGAGAGCGCTCTCCGAAGATCAGCTGACCCGCAGCCCCTCCAGCAGACCGCGGTCGCCTGTCACGTCCAGGGTGTCGAAGCTCACCCGGCCCCAGAGGGCGAGCAGCAGATCGCTGGCGGTGCCGCTGACCAGCGCCCGCGCGTGGTGCTCGTCGTGGTCGAGGATCGTGTCGGTGTCCAGCAGCGCCACGCCCTCACCCCGCAACCGCAGGTACCACTGCTGCGCCGCGTCCGCCGCGACCAGCTGCACCACACCGTGCCACTGCCCGGAAGTCCGGCGCCTGCCCGCCGGCAGCCAGGTGTCCAGCACCTCGCTGACCCCGTCGGCCGCGAGCTTCGCCTCGACCGGCTCACCGGCGGCGATGGCGAGCTGGGCGTCCCAGCGGTGCACCGCCGTCTCGTGCGCCGCCCGGCGCGGCCAGAAACCGGCCCTCTTCGGCTGCGGCGCCCAGTTCCACGCCGACGCCTCCGGATCCAGCCCCTCGAAGACGGCCATCAACTTGTCGTACCCCTGCTGCCAGTACTGCAGCGGCGTGACTCCCGGGCCGGGCTCGCCCCGCTCCGGACGCTCCGCCGGGGCACCCGTGACTCCGGAGCCTGCGAACGAGGAGACCCAGTGGTAGAAGCCACCGAGGTGCAGGGTCAGGTCGGCGACGGTCCAACCGGGGCAGGAGAGCACGGGTGTCTCCGGCGGTGCCTCGGCCACCGCCGCGGCGAAGGCCGGGCCCTCCACCCGGAGCGCACCGATCCAGAAGTCCTTCGTGCCATGCAGTCTGCTCATCGCCATCCTCCCGGGGGTGACCCGGCTACCAGTGGGTGCCGTGGCTACCCCTCAGCCTAGGGTGAAGGGTGTGTCAGACGTCTACGCCCAGCCGACAACCGGAGTCGACGCGACCGACGTGAAAGCCCTGGCCAGCTACACCACGCTGCGCATGGGCGGATCGGCCGGCCGGATCGTGCCGGGCAACAGCGCCGAGGAGATCGTACGAGCGGTACGCGAGGCCGGCATCCGGGACGAGCCGGTGCTGCTCCTCGCGGGCGGCAGCAACGTCGTGATCGGGGACGCGGGCTTCCCCGGCACGGTGGTGCTCGTCCGCTCCAGGGGGCTGAAGGTGGTCGCCGAGGACGCCGAAACGGTGACCGTACGGGTGGAGGCCGGCGAGCCGTGGGACGAGCTGGTCGCCGCGACCGTCGCCAACGGGTGGTCGGGCCTGGAGTGCCTCTCCGGGGTCCCCGGCTCCACGGGGGCCACGCCGATCCAGAACGTGGGCGCGTACGGCCAGGAGGTCGCCGAGACGATCACCGGGGTCGAGGCGTACGACCGGGCGAACGGCACCGTCGGCCGGATCGACGCCGCCGACTGCGGCTTCGCGTACCGGTCCAGCATCTTCAAGTACAGCGACCGGTGGCTGGTGCTCTCGGTCGACTTCCGGCTCGCCCGCTCGCCGCTGTCGGGTCCGGTGCGCTACGCCGAGCTGGCCCGCGCGCTCGGCGTCGAGGTGGGGGACCGGGTGCCGCTGGCCGACGCCCGCGCGACGGTGCTGCGCCTGCGGGCCGGCAAGGGCATGGTGCTGGACGCGGCCGACCCCGACACCCGCTCCGTCGGCTCGTTCTTCACCAACCCGGTGCTGGACCGGGCGGCGTACGAGCTGTTCCGCGAGGGGGCGGCGGATCTGGGCGAGGCGCCCTCGTGGCCCTGCCCGGGTGACATGGTCAAGTTGAGCGCGGCCTGGCTGATCGACAAGGCCGGATTCGGCAAGGGGCACCCGGGGCCGGGCGGGGTCGCCATCTCCAGCAAGCACACCCTGGCGCTGACCAACCGCAGCGGCCAGGCCAGCACCGCCGACCTGGTCGCGCTGGCCCGCGAGATCCGCGACGGCGTCCACAGCCGCTTCGGCGTCACCCTCCACCCCGAGCCGGTCCTGATCAACTGCACGATCTGACCCTCGCCCCTGAGCGCGAGGACGCGTGCCTGGGCGGGCACGCGTGCCGCTGGGATCAGGTGAAGTTGGCGCCGCCGTCGACGAGCAGCGACTGACCGTTGACGTAGGCGCCGTCGTCGGAGAAGAGGAAGGCCACCATCGCGGCGAGGTCCTCCGGCTTGCCCAGCCGCGGCGAGCGTACGGTCGCGAGGATCTGCTCGCGCCACTCCTCGGTGGTGGTGTCGAGCGCGGCCCCGGTGAGGATCACGCCGGGTGAGACGAGGTTGGCCCGGACGCCATGCCGGCCGCCGAGGCTCGCGGTGTGCCGGGTGAGCCCGATCAGGCCACTCTTGGCGGCCTGGTACGCGACCCGCTCGGTCTCGCCCAGCCACACCGCGCTCGACATCGTGTTGACGATGGAGCCGGTGCCCTGCTCGATCATGATCGGCAGGGCGTGCCGGACGCCGTACATGTAGCCGGTCAGGGTGACGTCGATGGTGTGTCGCCAGACGTCGACCGGTACCGAGGTCACGTCGGTGTCCCGTGCCAGGGTTCGCGGCGAGAGGTCCGCGGCCACGTTGAAGAGGCCGTGCAGGCCACCGAACCGCTCGACGGCGAATTCGATCAGACCTCGGTACGAGTCCTCGTCGCTGATGTCGAAGCCCCGCGCCACGGCCCGTCCGTCCGAGCCGTTGATGCCGTCGACGACGGCCTGCGCGGCGGCCTCGTTCAGATCCGCCGCGACGACCAGCATGCCTTCCTCGGCGAGACGGATCGCCGTCGCGCCGCCGATGTTGCCGGGCGCCGCACCGGCGACGACGGCCACCTTGTCCTTGAGCCCGCGCATCGGCCTGCTCCCTTCACTCGTCGTCGTTCAGTTCCTCGGAAGAGCGAAGTACGGGCGTCGCCGGCTCGCCGGCCACGCCCGTACCGCGATGGTGCAGAGAACTCTTTCCCGGCCGTCGACTACTTGGCGCGCAGCGGCGCGAGAGCCTGGCTCCAGGCCACGACCTGGTCGAGGGTCGTGTTCAGCGCGTCGCGCTGGAAGTCGTTGGGCTTGAAGACGCTGAAGTTCTCGAAGTCGGTGAAGAGCGAGAGCGCGACCTGGGAACGGACGTCGGCGAGCTGCAGCTCACCGGCGATCAGCCGCAGGTGCTCGACCGCGCGGGCGCCACCGACCGAGCCGTAGCTGACGAAGCCGACGGCCTTGTTGTTCCACTCCTTGTAGAGGAAGTCGATCGCGTTCTTCAGGGCGCCGGACGTCGAGTGGTTGTACTCCGGCGTCACGATGATGAACCCGTCGAACGAAGCGATCTTGTTCGCCCACTCCAGCGTGTGCGGCTGCTGGTACTGGTCCATCGCCGGCGGGTAGATCTCGTCCAGGTGCGGCAGCTTGTAGTCGAGCAGGTCGACGAGCTCGAACTCGACATCGGTGCGCTGCTTGGCGATCTCGTAAACCCAGCGCGCCACGGGCTCGCCGACCCGACCCGGGCGGGTGCTGCCGATGATGATTCCGATCCTGGTCATCGCGGTCTCCTCCTCGTACGGGACCCCGAGTGGAGTCCTTGCTTGACGAAGCAACTATACGGCGGGCGATTGCTTCGTCAAGCAAGTAGCATGGAGGGATGTCCAGCGTCACACCGAAGCCGTCAAACGCCCCGGAGGAGCTTCTACCGCTCAGTCCGGACGAAGAGGCCGTCGTGCGCGCCCTGAACCGGGTGATCTACTCGCTGCCCCGCGCCATCGACGCCGACATGCTCCGTGAGCAGGGGCTCCCGCTCATCGAGTACCTCACTCTCATGCACCTCTCCGAGGCCGCCGACCGGCAACTGCGGATGAGCGAGCTCGCCACCATCTGCGAGCTCTCCCTCAGCGGCATGACCCGGGTCGTGCAGCGGCTGGAGGCCCAGGGGTTCGTCCAGCGGGTCCGCTGCGAGCAGGACGCCCGCGGGTGGAACGCCGTCCTCACCGACGCCGGCTTCGCCCGGCTGGAGCAGGCCTGGCCCACCAACCTCGCCGCCACGCGCCGGCACTTCATCGACCATCTCGCCGGCCTGGACCTCAAGCAGCTCGCCGCGGCGATGCAGAAGATCGCCAGCTGAGTAGGTCGTCGGAATGGCCGCCGGCTAGGCCGGGGCGACCGCGGACCAGGGCACCGTCAGCTCCCCGAGACGCCAACGTGCGGGGCGGTCGAGCAGCGGCCAACCCCCGTCCCGCACCGACTGGACCGCGTGCAGCCAGCGCTGCCGCGGGCCGTACGGGGCGTAGCCGGCGGCGGCCCGCCAGGCGTCGTCGAGCGCCCGGATCAGGTCGTGCACCCGCTCACCCGGCACGTTGCGGTGGATCAGCGCCTTCGGCAGCCGCTCGGCCAGCTCGGCGGGGGTCTCCAGGGTGGAGAGCCGCGCGGCCAGGGTCAGTGAGCGCGGGCCGTCGGCGTCGACCAGCAGCCAGCCGCCCAGCCGGCCCAACTCGTCGCAGGTCCCCTCGACCAGCAGCCCACCCGGTGCCAGCGCAGCGGTCATCGTCCGCCACGCGCCGGGCACCTCGCTCTCGTCGTACTGACGCAGCACGTTGAGCGCGCGAACCAGCACCGGACGCAGACCGGCCAGCTCGAACCCGCCCCGGGCGAAGGTGAGCCCCGGCGGATCGGCGGCCGGCGCGGCGGCGGCCACCCGCTCCGGGTCGATCTCCAAGCCGACCAGCCGCACGTCGGGTCGCACCCCGGCCGCCAGCCGGGAGCGCAGCTCCACAGCGGTGATCGGGCTCGCGCCGTAGCCGAGGTCCACCACCAGCGGATCGGCCGCGTCGCGCAGCAGGTCACCACAGGTGGCCACGATCCAGTTGTCCACCCGGCGCAGCCGGTTCGGGTTGGTCGTCCCCCGGGTGATCACGCCGTACGGCCGGCGCCGCCCGGGCACCGTCATCGCCACGACCGGCGCCGCGTCACGCCCGCCCGCCACCGCGGGGCTCGCCGACCCGGCTCACTCTTCGCCCCTCACTGGCCGACGCGGTGCACCTTGTGCTGCGCGGCCTGAGCCAACGGGCGAACCACCAGCCGGTCCACATTGACATGGTGCGGGCGGGTGGCGCACCACGCCACGCAGTCCGCCACGTCCTCGGCCACCAGCGGTTCGGGAACCCCGGCGTAGACGGCCGCGGCCCGCTCCGCGTCACCGTCGAAGCGAACCAGGCTGAACTCCTCCGTCCGCACCATTCCCGGGTCGATCTCGATGACCCGTACCGGTCGGCCGTTGAGCTCCAGCCGCAGCGTGCCGGCGATCGCCGTCTGCGCGTGCTTGGCCGCGGTGTAGCCTCCGCCGCCCTCGTAGACCCCGAGCCCCGCCGTCGAGGAGACGACCACGATGGTTCCGGCGCCGGACGCCTCCAGCGCCGGCAGCAGCGCCTGGGTGACGCGGAGCGTACCGAGCACGTTGACGTCGTACATCCACTGCCAGTCCTCGACCGACCCGGACTCCACCGGGTCCAGGCCGCGCGCGCCGCCGGCGTTGTTCACCAGCAGGGTGACCGGCCCCGGCGCGGCCCCGGCCGCCTCGGCCAGGGCGGCCACCGACTCGTCCGACGTGACGTCACAGGCGACCGCCGTCGCCCGGCCGCCGGCAGCCTCGATCTCGGCGACCAACCCGGCCAGCCGATCGCTGCGCCGGGCCGCGGCGAGCACGTGGAAACCCTCGGCGGCGAGCCGGCGGGAGGTGGCCGCGCCGATCCCACTCGATGCTCCGGTGACGATGGCGACAGAGCTCATCCGGCCATTGTCACCTTCGCCGGGGTCGGCCGTGGGCCCGCACGTGTCGTGGCTCACCATGAGGTCCGTCACGCCGACCGACCGCCCGTGCGCATTTCCGTGGCTCGATCGGGAAGATGACATCCGGCGTACGGGTTGTCCCAAGCGCCGGTAGTGCGAGACGGCATCAACCGTGAGCAGGGGAGCGGACGTGGCGGAACTGCACACCGGCGTCGGTCGTCAACGAGGGACTCAGCCGTGGCCGCGGCCCCGGCGCATCGCCACCCTCTCGGTGCACACCTCGCCGATGCACCAGCCGGGCACCGGCGACGCCGGCGGCATGAACGTCTACATCCTGGAGGTCGCCCGCCGGCTGGCCGAGGCGGACGTCGAGGTGGAGATCTTCACCCGGGCCACCTCCGGTGACCTGCCTCCGGTGGTCGAGATGGCGCCGGGCGTGACGGTCCGGCACGTCACCGCCGGGCCGCTGGAAGGGCTCACCAAGGAGGAGCTGCCCGGCCAGCTCTGCGCGTTCACCGCCGGAGTGCTCCGCGCCGAGGCCGCCCGCCCCCCGGGCCACTACGACCTGATCCACTCGCACTACTGGCTCTCCGGGCAGGTCGGCTGGCTGGCCAAGGAGCGTTGGGGCGTACCGCTGGTGCACACCGCGCACACCCTCGCGAAGGTCAAGAACGCGCAGCTCGCGGCGGGCGACCGCCCGGAACCGAAGGCGCGGGTGATCGGCGAGGAGCAGGTGGTCGCCGAGGCCGACCGCCTGGTGGCGAACACCCGCGGTGAGGCCCACGACCTGATCGAGCGGTACGCGGCCGTTCCGGACCGGGTCGCGGTCGTGCAGCCCGGCGTGGACCTGAACCGGTTCCGCCCCATCGCCGGGGACCCGGACGAGTTGACCGTCACGGCCCGACGCCGGCTGGGCCTGCCCACCCGCGGATACCTGGTGGCGTTCGTCGGCCGGATCCAGCCGTTGAAGGCACCGGACGTGCTGGTACGCGCCGCCGCCGCGCTGCGCGAGCGGGATCCCGCGCTCGCCGAGCAGATGACCGTGGTGATCTGCGGCGGCCCGAGCGGCAGCGGGTTGGACCGCCCGGCCGCCCTGATGGAGCTGGCCGCCTCGCTCGGCGTCGCCGACCGGATCCACTTCCTGCCGCCGCAGACCGGTGACGACCTGCCCACCCTCTACCGGGCGGCCGACCTCGTCGCGGTGCCCTCGCACAACGAGTCCTTCGGCCTGGTCGCCCTGGAGGCCCAGGCGTGCGGTACGCCGGTGCTGGCCGCCGCGGTGGGTGGTCTGGTGACCGCCGTCCGCGACCACGTCAGCGGTGTGCTCATCGACGGACACGACCCGGTCGACTGGGCCCGCGCGCTCGCCCGGCTGCTGCCCGACCGGGTGCTGCGGCGGAGCCTCGCGCGCGGCGCCGTGCGGCAGGCCCGTCGCTTCTCCTGGGACCGTACGGTCGCCGAACTGCTCGACGTCTACGGCGAGGCGGTCGCCGCGCACCGGGCACGCCTCACCGCGCAGCTCGCCGGCGACGCGGCCCTCTCCTGCTCCTGGTGAGCCCGTGCGGGGGCCCGGTCGGCGTCGGTCGGGCGGCCCGCCGGCGACGGGTGGGGTGACCGGCGCGACCGTAGAGTGGGTCCGGTGAACGGGAAGAGCGACCTCGCGGCCCTGATCGAGTCGGTCTGTGACGAGCGGGAGCTGGCCTGGGAGCCGACCGGCCCGCACTCGTACGCGGTGACCCTGCCCGGCACCCACAAGCTCAAGACGGTCTGCAACCTGATCGTCGGCGAGCACGCGCTCCGGATCGAGGCGTTCGTGATGCGCCAGCCCGACGAGCGGCGCGAGGAGCTGTGGGCGTGGCTGCTCCAGCGCAACGCCCGGATGTACGGCGTCTCCTTCTCCGTCGACGCGGTCGGTGACGTCTACCTGACGGGGCGGGTCAACCCGGCCGGCGTCGACGCCGAGGAGCTGGACCGACTGCTCGGGGCGGTGCTGACCTACGCCGACGAGTCCTTCGACACCATGCTGGAGATCGGCTTCGGCAGCTCGATCCGGCGGGAATGGGAGTGGCGGGTCAAGCGCGGCGAATCCACCGCGAACCTTGCCGCCTTCGCTCACCTCTTCGAGCCGTCCGGAGGTTCGGACCCGTCCTGACGGGTATGCCGCACCGCGCGGTGCGGCACGTTGGGACACGCCGCGCGCCGAGGACCATCTGTCGAGGAGCGTGAGCGTCTCATGGCTCAGCGGAACAGCTCGGGTCGCGGCGGGACTGCGACCAGGACCAGGCAGCGGGCGGGGAACCAGAGCCCGAACACACCAATGATCTCCGAGTCGGAGATCTCCCGGATGCGGGTGGACGACCTCCGCGGTCGGCTCCGCAAGTACGGCGTCTCGGGCATCAGCGCCCTGCGCAAGCCGGAGCTGGTGAAGGAGCTGGCGAGGGCGATGCGCGCGGGCGGTCGTGGCGGCGGGGCCGCACGCAAGGCCACCGGGCCGGCCGGCCGGGCCACCGGAACCCGCGCCGCGGGGCGGGCCTCGGCCACGAAGAAGGCGGCCGCCGGGCGGGCGGCCAAGGCGGCCTCCGGCCGCGCCCGGGCGGTACCCGCGAACAAGAGCGCGCCGGCGAAGAAGGCCGCCGTGAAGAAGGCCGCCGCGAAGCGGACGACGGCCGCCAAGAAGACGACGGCGGCGAAGAAGACGACGGCCGCCAAGCGGACCACCGCCGCGAAGAAGACGACGGCGGCGGCCAAGAAGACGGCGGCGAAGAAGACGGCGGCCAAGAAGACCACGGCGAAGAAGACGACGGCGGCGAAGCGGGCTGCGCCGGCACGCAAGACGGTGGCTGCCACGAAGGCCGCCGCCACCCGCCGATCGGTTACGGCCCGGAAGACCGCGCCCGGGAAGAAGGCCGCGCCGGCCCGCAAGACCGCCGTCGCCCGGAAGACCGCGCCGGCCCGCAAGAGCACTGCCGCCCGGAAGGCCGCGCCGGCCCGCAAGAGCACCAGCCGGCCCGGTACGGCCGCGAAGGCGACGGGCGGCGGGCTCCGTACCGGACGCAGCACCTCTCGTTCGGCGCGTTCCTCGCAGGTCATCTCGTCACTGGCGGACCGGCCGGAGCGTCCGGGGCGCAGCCTGGTGACCAGCAACCACGAGGTGATCATGCGCTGGGCCCGGGAGCGCGGGGCGAAACCCGCCACCATCGCGGGTACCGAGCGGGCGGACCGGGTGTCGGTGCTCACGTTCAACATTCCGGGTTACCGGGAGAGCAGCCGGATCCGTGAGATCACCTGGGATGACTGGTTCCACACGTTCGACCTGCGGCGGCTGAACCTGATCTACCAGGAGCAGATGCGCGACGGCCGGCAGAGCAACTTCTTCCGTACCGAGTCGCCGGACCGTGAGGACGGGTGACCCGGTTTGCGGGAATGCCCGACGGGTATGCGCTGTTGCCAGAGAACGTGGCCCGGAGCAGCGACGACTGCGCGCTGTGACCGGCGGAACAGCCAGTTTGGGTTGAAACCGTAATCCGGGCGAATTAGCTTTATTGCGCCGCGCCACGCTTGGAAACGTTCGGGGGAGCGGCGGATCGATCAGATCCGCGCACCAGGCGAGGCGCGAGGGGACGGGTGGATCAACCGTTGGGGGACGGTGCCCACCTGTTTGGACCGGCGGCGCGAGCGGGCGACGCTTACGGGGGTGAGTGTTGCCCGCCGCCGCCGGCCCCACCAGTGCGCGAGTGCCCACCGCTGCCAGAGGGCGTGGTGGGCACTCTGCGTCTCCTGCGTCACCTGTGACGTTCAGGCGATCCGGATCCGCTCGTCCGTCGGCTCCGCCCCGCCGGCCGGCGCCGGCTCTGCCGCCGGCACCACGCTCCGCCCGGACCCCGTACTGCGGACCAGCGCGGCGACGCGACGTTCCCGCGGCGGCCCCGCGAGCAGGTGACCGACCGCGGCGAGCAGGCCGAGTCCACCCACGACGAGCCAGTGGGCGGAGCCCAGGTACTGCAGGCTCACCCCGCCCAGCGTCGGCGCGACGAACGACGCGGCGGGGAAGGTCAGGTAGAAGACCGACTGGTAGCGGGCGCGCAGCTCGGGCGGGGCCAGGTCGGCGTTGATCTGAGCGTTTGGTGGGGCCGCGAGCATCGAGCCGACCGTCCAGACGACGGCGGCGCCCAGATAGAACGCCAGTTGGTCGGCGAAGGTCAGCGCCCCGAAGCCGATCGCCATCAGCCCGGTGGAGACCGCGAGGACCACGGCCTTGCGACGCCGGTCGATCAGCCGGGGCACGAAGAGCTGGCCGAGCACGATCAGCGCGCCGCCGAGCGCCACCACCAGCCCGTACGCCGACGGTTCGAGGCCGTCCGCACGCATCGCCAGCGGCATGATCGTCGACGTCTGCATGGTCAGTACGGCCAGCACGAAGGTGAGCCCGACGAAGGTCAGGAAGATCCGGTCGGTGAGCGCCGTGAGCAGTCCCGGGCGCCGGTCACCGGGCTGTGCCGTACCGGCCGGCAGGTCGACCCGCGGTGTCAGGGCGGGGCGACTCAGCGTCTCGGGCACCTTCCACGCGATGACCAGCGCGGTGGCGAGCGTCGCCCCCGCGTCGACCAGGAACAGCGCCAGGAAGCTCGCCTCGGCCAGTACGCCGGCGAGCAGCGAGGCCACCGCCATGCCCAGGTTGAACACCCAGAACTGCAGGTTGAACGCGCGGGAACGGCGCCGCTCCGGAACCATGTCGACGATCGCCGCCACGAAGGCCGGGCTGGGCATCGAGTGCACCACCCCGACCAGCGCGGAGAGCACCGCGATGAGCAGCAGATGCCGGCTCAGGGCGAGGGCCACCATCAGGCCGGCGGTGATCAGATGAGCGGTGAGCAGGGTCGCGCGCCGCCCCCAGCGGTCGGCGAGCACGCCGCCGAGCAGCACCCCGACCGCCCCGCCGGCTCCGTACGCCCCGACCACCAGGCCGGCGAGCGCCGCGCTGGCACCCCTGGCCTCGGTGAGGTAGAGCGACAGGAAGAGCATCGCGAAGGCCCCGGCCCGGTTGATCAGGATGCCGGCCCAGAGGTACCAGAAGGTGGCGGGTAGGTCGCCTGCGGTCTCGTTCCACCAGCGCCGCAGGGGTTGCACCCGTCCTCCAGACAGTTCGGTTTGTTAACCGTTTCTGGCTGACCGTAGCGGAAGCTCGGTGACCGATCCGACCCGCGCCCGGCGCGCGGACGACGCCACCGGCGTCCGGCCCTCGATCACCGGCCGGGCCCGCCTCGGTCAGTTCGCGCGGGCCGGCTCGGCGGGGGAGATCGCCGCCGCCTCGGCGGCCTGCGGCGCGGGCGGCTCGATGACGGTGACCGGTTCGGTCGGCGTCGCGACGGAGCGCAGCGCGACGGCCCGCCGCTCCCGGGCCGGGCCGGAGATCAGGTGCGCGACGGCCATCGCCCCGCCGAGGATCGCGCAGCCCACCCAGAGCGTGCTGTTGCCGGCGTGCTCGCGGATCAGCCCCCCGAGGATCGGGGCGGCGGCACCGGCGATCTGCCAGGAGAGGGAGAAGACCCCCTGGTATCGGCCGCGCAGTTCGCCCGGGGAGAGCTCGGCGATCAGGGTCGCGTTGGAGGGGGACTGGAGCATCTCGCCGAGCGTCCAGATCAGCACGGTGAGCCCGTAGAACCAGGCGGCTTCGGCGAACGCGGTGAGGCCGAAACCGACGCCGGTCACCAGGGCGGCCAGGGCGAGCACGTGCGACCGGCTCCGACCCCGGATGAGCCGGGGCACGAAGAGCTGACCCACCACGATCAGTACGCCGTTGAGCGCGATCACCGTGCCGTACGTCGCGGGGCTCAGCCCGGAGTCGCCCATCGCGATCGGCAGCATCGAGATGTGCTGGAGGAAGATCAGCGCGGCGAAGAGGTTGAGCGCCACGAAGCCGAGGAAGACCCGGTCGGCGAGGATGGTCCGCAGGGCGCCCGTCGGCGCCGCGGCGCCCTTGCTGACCGGCCGGGCCCGGCGGGTCTCGCCGACCCGGGTGAAGATGATCAGCGCGGTGACCAGCGTGGTCGCCGCATCGATGATGAACAGCAGCAGGTATCCGGCCTGGGCGGCGAAGCCGGCGAGCACCGCCGCGCTGGCGAAGCCGAGGTTGATCGCCCAGTAGTTGAGCGAGAAGGCCCGCAGCCGGTCCTTCTCCGGCACCACGTCGATCATCATGGCGCCGAACGCCGGGCGGGCCGCCTCGGCGAACGCGCCGAGCAGCAGGGCGCCCAGGGCGACCGCCCAGAGCGGCCGGGCCAGGCCGAGCGCGAGCATCATGACGGCCCCGCCGAGCTGCGCGGTGAAGAGGGTGGGCCGTCGTCCCCAGCGGTCGGCGAGCGTACCGCCGATCGTGGTGCCGACCGCGCCGCCGACGCCCCAGAGTCCGATGACCAGGCCGGCCTGGGAGGCCGAGAAGCCGCGTTCCTGGGTCAGGTAGATGGCGAGGAAGACCAGTACGAAGGAGCCGAGCCGGTTGATCAGGGTGCCGGTCCAGAGGTACCAGAACCGTGCCGGGAGCCCGCCCGCCGTGTCCTGAAACCAGCCGCGCACCGTCCGCATCCGCTACCGCCCCGTGTTTGTAATGACCGACCCAACTCAAACGCCTTACAACCTAGTGGCCGCCCGGCGGCCCGGTCATCAGCTTTTCCACGTGGTGGTCGTCACGACGGGTCCCGGCATGTCCGCCTGCGACGTGCGGCAGGATGATCCGCATGACTGCGAGTGAGGGCCCCACCGTCGGGACGCTGGTCCTGCTGCGCCACGGCGAGAGCGACTGGAACGCCAAGAACCTCTTCACCGGCTGGGTGGACGTAGACCTGACGGCCAAGGGGGAGACCGAGGCGC
This sequence comes from Micromonospora musae, assembly GCF_003626635.1. Lineage (GTDB taxonomy): Bacteria > Actinomycetota > Actinomycetes > Mycobacteriales > Micromonosporaceae > Micromonospora > Micromonospora musae. The sequence goes on from NZ_RAZT01000008.1 coordinate 323,037, forward strand.
GGCGCGGCGGTGAGCTGCTCCGCGAACACAACCTGCTGCCGGACGTGGTGCACACGAGCGTGCTGCGCCGGGCGATCCGCACCGCGGAGCTGGCGCTGAGCGCCGCCGACCGGCACTGGATCGCGGTGCGCCGGTCGTGGCGGCTCAACGAGCGGCACTACGGCGCCCTGCAGGGCAAGAACAAGAAGCAGACCCTCGACGAGTACGGCGAGGAGCAGTTCATGCTCTGGCGGCGCTCGTACGACACCCCGCCGCCGCCCATCGACGACAACGACGAGTGGTCCCAGGTCGGCGACCCCCGCTACGCGCTGCTGCCCACCGAGCTGATGCCGCGTACCGAGTGCCTCAAGGATGTGGTGGAGCGGATGCTCCCGTACTGGTACGACTCGATCGTGCCGGACATCCTGGCCGGCCGTACGGTGCTGGTGGCCGCGCACGGGAACTCGCTGCGCGCGCTGGTGAAGCACCTCGACCAGATCTCCGACGACGCGATCGCCAAGCTCAACATCCCGACCGGCATCCCGCTCCGGTACGACCTGGACCCGAACCTGCGTCCACAGGTCCTCGGCGGGTCGTACCTCGACCCGGAGGCCGCCAAGGCAGCCGCGGCAGCGGTCGCCAACCAGGGCCGCTGAGCCGGACCAGCGCGCGAACGGGCCCCTGCCGCACGGTAGGGGCCCGTTTCGCCACTCAGGTTCGCGGCTCAGGCGGTGGGCGGGGTCTGCTCGCCGGTGATCAGGTAGAACACGTGCTCGCCGACGTTCACCGCGTGGTCGGCGAAACGCTCGTAGTAGCGGCCGAGCAGGGTGGCGTCGATCGCGGTCTCCACGCCGTACGGCCAGTCATCGCCGAGCACCACGCCGAAGAGCCCCTTGTGCAGCTCGTCCATCGCGTCGTCGTCGCGGTCGAGCTCGGCGGCGATGTCGGCGTCGGGCTTGGCCAGCACCGAGGCGATCTTCCCGGCCATCCGGTCGGCGGTCGAGTCCATGTCCGTGAAGATCTGGCGCAGCTCGGCCGGTACGGCGGGCGAGGGGTGCCGGCGCAGCGCGGTCTTCGCCACGTGCTCGGCCAGGTCGCCCATCCGCTCCAGGTCGGCGGCGACGTGCAGGGCGGTGATCATGGCACGCAGGTCGGAGGCGACCGGTGCCTGGCGGGCCAGCAGGTCGCTGACCCGCTCCTCGACGTGCCGGTAGAGGCCGTCGATCTCGGCGTCCCGCTCGACGACCGTCTCGGCCGCCTGCCGGTCGGCGGTGAGCAGGGCCCGGGTAGCCTGCCGCATGGCGGACCGGACTCCCTCGGCCATGTCCACCAACAACTGGCTTACGAGGTGTAGATCGGCCCGGAACTCGTCGCGCATTGTCACGTCCTGTGGGGGTCGAGGCCGGCCGAAGCCGGCGCAGGATTGAGCGGTGTGCCGACCACGGTAGGGCGCACGGGCGGACCCGGAATGAACCACGGTGAACGACGCCCGACGGTTACGTAAATTTTGCCGTAACCGAGCCTGATTCATCCCTTTCTGGGCGGTAGCCAGGTTAACAATGACCCTACGATCGCCAGGTGGAATGGGCGGTGGCGGTCGTGGTGGCCGTAGCGCTGGCGACCGGAGTGGTCGTCGGCATCTTCCTGCCCGGGATCCGGTCGAGGTGGAGCAGCCGCGACAAGTCGACGGGGGGCGGCAGTTCCCTCGTGAGCAGGGGGAGGCCCGCGATAGCCGACGATCCGCAGGCTGGGCTCGGCCGCCGTACGATCGACTCCCTCCGAGCCGGCGTCGTCGTGCTGGATCCGGACGACGTTCCCGTTCTGGTCAATCCCGCCGCGCGGGCGATGGGTCTGTTGCGCACTGGCGCCAGCCCGGGCTCGATAGCGGCGCACCCACTGATTCGTACCCTCGCCGGTCAGGTGCGGCGGACGGGCATCCGGCGCGAGATCGAGCTGGACCTGCCCCGAGGCCGCGACAACGCGGGGGAGAACCCGCTCGGCGTGCACCTGAGGGCGATGGGGGTCGGCGGCGGCTACATCGCCGTCGAGGCCGCCGACGTGACCGAGTCGCACCGGCTGGCCCGGGTGCGGCGCGACTTCGTGGCCAACGTCAGCCATGAGCTGAAGACGCCGATCGGCGCGCTGCAGCTGCTGGCCGAGGCGCTGCTCGACGCCACGGAGCCGGCCACCGACGTCGCGCCGGACCTGTCCGAGGACCTGGTCGCCGCCCGTCGCTTCGCCGAGCGCATCCAGCACGAATCCACCCGGCTCGGCCGGTTGGTGCAGGAACTGCTCGAACTGACCCGCCTGCAGGGGGCCGAGCCACAGCCGGCGCCCGAGCCGGTCTCGGTGGACTGGGTGATCGCCGAGGTCGCCGACCGTACGCGCACCACGGCCTCCGCCCGCGAGATCGAGGTGCTGGCGGACGGCGAACGCGGTCTCACCGTCTACGGCAGCGACAGCCAGCTCGCCACCGCCGTGGCGAACCTGGTGGAGAACGCGATCAACTACTCGGCAGACGGCACGAAGGTGCGGATCGAGACGCGTCGTGGCGAGGAACACGTCGAGATCGCCGTCACCGACCAGGGCATCGGCATCGCCCCCACGGACGTCGACCGGATCTTCGAGCGCTTCTACCGAGCCGACCAGGCGCGTTCCCGCTCCACCGGGGGGACGGGGCTGGGGCTGGCCATCGTGAAACACATCGCGAGCAACCATGGCGGACGGGTCGATGTGTCGAGCACTCTTGGTGGTGGGTCGACGTTCACCCTCCGGCTGCCCGCTCGTCCCCCGGAAGACCTTCTGACGACACTACCGGGGGCTGGGATCGAGTCCGGTTCACCCGAACTTCGGCAGGTCTGACAGCAATGGAAAGGAACACCCGTTGAGCCGCGTACTGGTGGTCGAGGACGAGGAGTCGTTCTCCGACGCCCTGTCCTACATGCTCCGCAAGGAGGGTTTCGAGGTCTCGGTCGCCGCGACGGGCCCGTCGGCCCTGACCGAGTTCGACCGGACCGGAGCCGACATCGTGCTGCTCGACCTGATGCTGCCCGAAATGTCGGGTACTGAGGTCTGCCGGCAGCTCCGGCAGCGCTCGCACGTGCCGATCATCATGGTCACCGCGCGGGACAGCGAGATCGACAAGGTCGTCGGCCTGGAGATCGGGGCGGACGACTACGTCACCAAGCCCTACTCGCCGCGCGAACTGGTGGCCCGGATCCGTGCCGTCCTGCGCCGGCAGACGCCCGAGGCAGCCGAGTCGGGCACCCCGACGCTGGCGGCCGGCCCGGTCCGGATGGACATCGAGCGGCACGTGGTGACCGTGGACGGCGGCGGGGTGCAGCTCCCGCTCAAGGAGTTCGAGCTCCTGGAGCTGCTGCTGCGCAACGCCGGCCGGGTGCTCACCCGGGGGCAGCTCATCGACCGGGTCTGGGGTGCCGACTACGTCGGCGACACCAAGACCCTGGACGTGCACGTCAAGCGACTCCGCTCCAAGATCGAGCCGGAGCCGTCCGCGCCGCGCTACATCGTCACGGTGCGGGGCCTGGGCTACAAGTTCGAGCCCTGATCGGCGGAGGCGAACGGGGGACGCCCCAGGTTGCGCGGGCCGCAAACCGGACACGGTTCGCCAATCACCCCAGTCGCGATCGGTGATCGACTCCGGTTCCTTGAAGTCGGGGCATCACGCGGCCGGGACACCCCGACATCAAGGAAACCGAGTCGATCAACCGGCGCGCGCCGTGCCGGGCTGAGCAGGTACACCCTAGCGACGAAGGCCCGACCTGGCGGTGCCCCTCGCGACGAGGGCCCGACCCGGCGGCGCGCCCCTGCGACGCGGGCGCGACTCTGCGGCGCGGCGCGGCGCGGCGCCAACTTGCGGTGCGTGCGAGCCACCCCGTATGGCGTTCGGTGACGACGTGGGTTCGGCGGGCAGCCCGCCCGCCACTGGCAGGGCGATCAGGGCCGGTGCGGGGTGATCAGGACCCGTCGGCCGGGTGCGGGGCGACCAGACCCTGGCGGGACCGGGCCGCGCAGAGTTCCGCGAGCCTCCCGTAGGCCGGCGCGCCGATGAGCGCGGTGAGCTCCGGGCCGTAGGAGATGTACATCGGCTCGGTGCCGACGTGCGCGTCGGTCGAGGAGGTGCACCACCAGTCGAGGTCGTGCCCGCCGGCGCCCCAGCCCCGCCGGTCGAACTCCGACAGGGTGGACACCAGCACCTTCGTGTTGTCCGGCCGCTTGACCCAGTCCTGGTCCCGACGGATCGGCAGTTGCCAGCAGACGTCCGGCTTGTACTCCAGCGGGTGCACCCCGTCGCGCAGCGCCTGGGCGTGCAACGCGCAGCCGCCGCCGCCCGCGAAGTCCGGCTCGTTGAGGAACACGCAGGGGGCGTCCGCCGCGCGGGTGGCCGTCCGGCGGGCCGGGGTCTTGCCGTCGACCGTGTCGTTCTCGGTCCAGTTCTTGAAGCCCCGGCGGAAGTGCTGCCAGGTCTCCGGGGTGAGCCGCTTCACGGCGGTGCGTACCCGCTTCTCGTCGTCCGCGTCGGTGAAGAAGGCGCCGTGCGAGCAGCAGCCGTCGGCGGCCCGGCCGGCGATGATGCCGTGACAACCCTGGCCGAAGATGCAGGTCCAGCGGGAGAGCAGCCAGGTGAGGTCGGCCCGGATCAGGTGAGTCTCGTCGGCCGGATCGGTGAACTCGAGCCACTCCCGGGGGAAATCCAGCGGCACCTCGCGGCTGCGCGGGTCACCCGGGTCGTCCACCAGCACGCGGAGCTCCATCGTCACCCGGCCCAGCGTACGCGTGGTAGGCCGTCCGGGCCGGTGAGCCGAGGAAACCTGTTGCCCTAGGGTCGAACCATGCGACTGGGGGTCCTCGACGTCGGTTCCAACACGGTGCATCTGCTGGTGGTGGATGCGCACCATGGCGCGCACCCCTGGCCGGCGCACTCGGAGAAGGTGGTGCTCCGGCTCGCCGAGCAGATCGGCCCCGACGGCGCGCTCACCGAGGTCGGCGCCGACATGCTGGTCAAGGCGGTGAGCATGGCGAAGGCGGCGGCCGCCGGCCTGAACACCGACGACCTGATCGCGTTCGCCACCTCGGCCGTGCGGGACGCCACCAACGCCGCCGAGGTGTTGGCCCGGGTCCGCGACGAGACCGGCGTACGCCTGGAGGTGCTTCCCGGCGCCGACGAGGCGCGGATGACGTTCCTCGCGGTGCGGCGTTGGTTCGGCTGGTCGGCAGGGCGCCTGCTGCTGCTGGACATCGGCGGCGGGTCCCTGGAGATCGCCGCCGGGATCGACGAGGACCCGACGTCCGCCGTCTCGCTGCCGCTCGGCGCGGGCCGGCTGACCCGGGAGCGGCTGCGGTTGTCGCCGGAGGACGACGCGCCACCGTCCGCCCGCGCCGTGGAGGAGCTGCGGGAGTACGTCGACGCGCAGCTCGACCCGGTCGTCGAGGAGATCGTCGAGGTGGGCTGGGAGCGGCCGGTCGGTACGTCCAAGACGTTCCGGACCCTGGCCCGGCTGGCCGGAGCGGCCCCCTCCGGCGCGGGGGTCTGGGCCAAGCGCAGCCTCACCCGTACCGGGCTGCGCCAGGTGATGGGCTTCATCCGGCTCATCCCGCCCCGGCAGCTCACCGAACTGGAGGGGGTGAGCATGGGGCGGGCGCACCAGCTGCTCGCCGGCGCGGTCGTCGCGGAGGCGGTCATGCGCAAACTGGACCTCGAGAAGCTGACCATCTGCCCCTGGGCGCTGCGCGAAGGCGTCATCCTGCGCCGGCTCGACCAGTTCGGTCCACGTTGAGGACCCCAGCGCGGTACGGCCGCTTTGTGGTCGCTCGTCACCATGTGCGGTGGGCCCGGCGGAGCTACCCTGGCTGATGTGACGTCCCGAGTCCCGGTGCTTCTCTCCAGCTCCTCGGTCTTCCCGGAGCGGACCGCGGCAGCCTTCCAGCTGGCCGCGGCCCTCGGTTACGACGGGCTCGAGGTGATGGTCTGGACCGACGCGGTCAGCCAGGACGGCGGCGCGCTGCGCGGCCTGGCCCAGCACTACGGGGTGCCGGTGCGCTCCGTGCACGCGCCCTGCCTGCTCGTCACCCAGCGGGTGTGGAGCCCTGATCCGTGGGAGCGGCTGCGCCGGTCCGCCGAGCTCGCCGAGACGCTGGAGGCGCCCACGGTGGTGGTGCACCCGCCGTTCAGCTGGCAGCGCGACTACGCCCGCAACTTCGGCGAGGGGCTCGCCGAGATCGCCGACCGCCACCCGGACCTGCGGTTCGCCGTGGAGAACATGTACCCGGTGCGTATGGCCGGCCGGCAGTTCGTCCCGTACGTCCCGGGTTGGGATCCGACGGAGGCCGGCTACCCCGCGTACACGCTCGACCTGTCGCACTGCGCCGCGTCGCACACCGACTCGATGGAGATGGCCGACCGGATGGGCGACGCGTTGGCGCACGTCCACCTCGGCGACGGCACCGGCGAGGGGCGCGACGAGCACCTCGTCCCGGGACGCGGCACCCAGCCCTGCGCCGAGGTGCTGCGGTCACTGGCCGGGCGGGGCTTCACCGGTTCGGTGGCGGTGGAGGTGTCGACGCGGGGTGCGCGCAGCCGTGCGGTACGCGAGGCCGACCTGCGCGACGCGCTGGACTTCGCCCGTCAGCACCTGGGCACGCCGTCCCCGGTCGACGCCTGACCTCCGCCGAGGCCGCGGTGACCGGCCCCGGTGCACGCTGATCCGGCCGTCGGGGCGCTGCCGGCGACGGCACCCCGGGCGTGCGGAGAGCTCAGCTGACGGGCGTGAGCGAGTCGGCCGGCACCGGCTGAGCGGCGACGGCGGCGGCCTGCTGCTCGCCGATCGCGGCCCGCTTGCGTGCCCGGTGCGCGGCCACGTGGGACCGGGTGGCGCAGCGCTCGGAGCAGAACCGCCGGCAGCAGTTCGACGAGGTGTCCAGGTAGACGTTGCCGCAGCGCTCGTCGGCGCAGACGCCGAAGCGGGCACTGCCGTACTCGCAGAGCCAGACCGATAGGCCCCAGACGGCACCGGCGAGGTATTCCGCGCTCACCGAGGCACCCCGGCTGGTCACGTGCATGTGCCAGTCGCTGGAGTCGTGGCCGGAGATGCGCGGCTGCACGGGGAACGCCTCGAGCAGCGCGTTGAGTTCGGCCACCGCGTCCGCGTCCCGCCCGGAGGTGCCGTAGTCGAAGACGTCACGTAGGCGCTTCTGCGCCCGCCGGAAGATCGCCAGGTCCCGCTCGGCGACCTCCTCGCGCATCCAGGCGCTGGTCTCGGGGAAGCTGGCCCGCAGGTCGTCGAGGTCGTCCAGGCGGGCGTTGACGAGGTCAACGCCGGTCCGGGCGTACGCGTCGAAGTTCACGCCCACAACGGTAGACGACTCGGACGCCACGTGGCGCGTCGATGTAGTGCGGCGGAGGGTGGGCGTGACCGTCCGTGCCGGCCGATGCTCCCGCACCTGCCCCTGCTGAGCTGCGGGCCGCCCCTCGGCGACGGGCTCCAGGCGGGCGTTACCCTCGGCTCATGCTCCGTTCCGTCATCCTCGCCGCTTCTCGGTCATCCCAGGTCGAGCGGCTCGTCGCGACGGCCCCGTTCACCCGGGACGTCGTACGCCGGTTCGTGGCCGGCGCCAAGACCGACGACGCGCTGCACGTGACCCGTGCGCTCGTCGACGACGGTCTCGCGGTCACCCTCGACAACCTCGGCGAGGACACCGTCACCCCCGATCAGGCCAACGCCACCCGGGACGAGTACCTGTCGCTGCTGCGGCTGCTCGGCGAGGCCGGGCTCACCCCGGCGGCCGAGGTCAGCGTGAAGCTCTCCGCGCTCGGGCAGATGTTCGACGAGCAGCTCGCCGCCGACAACGCGCGGGCGATCTGCGCGGCGGCGGACGCGGTCGGCACCACTGTCACCCTGGACATGGAGGACCACACCACCACCGATTCGACGCTGGAGATCCTCGCCAAGCTGCGCAAGGACTATCCGTCGACCGGGGCGGTGCTCCAGGCGTACCTGCGGCGGACCGAGTCGGACTGCCGGGAGCTGGCCACGGCGGGCTCCCGCGTACGCCTCTGCAAGGGGGCCTACAAGGAGCCGGAGTCGGTGGCCTACCAGTCCGCCCAGGAGGTGGACAAGTCCTACGTCCGCTGCATGAACATTCTGATGTCGGGCGAGGGCTACCCGATGCTGGCCACCCACGACCCGCGGCTGATCGCGATCGGCGAGGACCGGGCCCGGTGGTTCGACCGTGGGCCGGAGCGGTTCGAGTTCCAGATGCTCTACGGCATCCGGCCGGAGGAGCAGGCCCGGCTCGTCGGTGAGGGCTACACCCTGCGCACGTACGTTCCGTACGGCGACCAGTGGTACGGCTACCTGATGCGCCGGCTCGCCGAGCGCCCGGCCAACCTGGCCTTCTTCGCCCGCGCTCTGGTCTCGAAGAAGTAGCTCGGCTCGTTCACCGGTTCGACCAGCCCCGGGTGCTGAGCACCAGGCGGTAGCCGTCCGGATCGGCCAGCGCCACCCCCCAGCGGTCCCAGTACGGGCCGGCGGAGACTCTCGTCCCGCCGGCCCGTTCCAGTTCCCGCACCAGATCCTCGTCGATCGGCCCGTCCAGGTAGAGGACCAGCAGGTCCTCCTCGGTCGGGGTCGGGGTGGGCGCGTCTGCGGCGACCAGTTCCAGGTGCCAGTGGGCGTCCGGCCAGCCCAGCATCAGCAGGTCGTGCTCGTCCGGCCCATCGGCCGTGGAGCGCCAGAGCACGTCGAGGGTGAGGCCGTCGACCCAGAAGCGTTCGGCCGCGGCCAGGTCCCGGCTCGGGCGGGCGATGCGCAGGTGCGGTACGGCGGAGCGAAGGTTCGGCATGTCGGTGATCGTGCGAGTTGAAGTCGAGGTGAGGTCAACCCCTTGACGAATTTAGCTAATGAGATTAGCTTTTGGGTTATGAGTGTTAGCTACGTTGAGCGATCCGCTGGACGGATCGCGTACGAGGTCCACGGGGCGGGTCCGCTCGTCGTGCTCGCGCACGGCATGGGGGAGAACCGGGCCTCCTACCGGCACCTGGTCCCACTGCTCGTCGCGGCCGGGCACCGGGTGGCCGCAGTCGACGTACGGGGGCACGGCGCGTCGAGCGTCGGCTGGCCGACGTACGCCCCGGCAGAGGTCGGTGGCGACCTGCTGGCCGTCGTCGACGAGTTGGGCGGCGGCCCGGCCGTCCTGGTCGGCAGCTCGTCCAGCGCCGCCGCCGTCGTCTTCGCCGCCGCCGAGGCGCCCGAGCGGGTCGCCGGGATCGTGCTGGTCGGCGCGTTCGTCGAGCCGCCCGAGGCGAACCCGCTGATGCGGCTCGCCCAGGCGGTGGTGCTGCGCAGTCCACGACTCTTCGGGATGTTCCACAAGACGCTCTTCCCGGTGACCCGTCCCGCCGACGACGCCGACTACCGGCGGGCGATGGTGGCCAACCTCCGCGAGCACGGCCGGATGGCGGCGGTACGCGGGGTGGTCGCCCTCGTCGAGCCGCACTGGACCGCCCGGGCCCGCGACGTCCGGCAGCCGGTCCTGGTCCTCATGGGCGCCCGTGACCCGGACTTCCGCGACCCGGGCGCCGAGGCGCGGGCCGCTCGGCGACTCTTCGGCACCGCCGAGGCGCGCATGATCGAAGGCTCCGGCCACTACCCGCACGCGGACCAGCCGGCGGCCACGGCGGAGCAGCTCATCGCGTTCCTGAAGGTGACCACCGGTGCCTAGGGTCGGGCTGAACCAGCAGATAGTCGTACGCGAGGCGGCCCGGCTGGTCGACGAGGTCGGCCGGGAGCAGCTCACTCTCGCCGCGCTGGCCGGCCGGCTCGGCGTCGCCCTGCCCAGTCTCTACAAGCACGTCCGAGGTGCGGACGCGCTCGCCCAGAAGCTCTCCGCGTACGCCACGGCGGAGCTGGCCGACGAGTTGACGGCGGCCGCCGTCGGACGGGCCGGTGTCGACGCGCTGCACGCCGTCGCCGCCGCCTACCGGGCGTACGCGCGCCGGCACCCCGGCCGCTACCCGGCCACCCAGCAGGTGCCGGAGCCGGCCGACCCGGACCACGTGGCCGCCGGGGAGCGCGCCGTCGGTGTCATCTACGCGGTGCTGCACGGCTACGGGATCACCGGCGACGCGGCGGTCGACGCCGCCCGGACGCTGCGCAGCGCGCTGCACGGGTTCGTCTCGTTGGAGGCGGCCGGCGGCTTCGGCCTGCCCCGCGACCTCGACCGCTCGTACGACGAGATGGTCGCCTCGCTCGACACGGCGCTGCAGGGCTGGCGCAGGGCATGAGAACCCCGATCCGGGCGCTCGCGCTCCTCCTGCTGTTCCTGCTGGAGCTGGTCGTGCTGGTGATCGGCGCCCGGTGGGGCTGGGCGGTGGAGGCCGGCCTGCCGCTCCGACTGCTCTCCGCCGTCGCGGTGCCGCTGCTGCTCGCCGCGCTCTGGGGCGTCTACGGCTCGCCGAAGGCGCGGATCACGCTGCCGCTGCCGGCCAGGTACGGCTTCCAGGCCGCCTGGTTCGTGGCCGGCGGCGCGATGCTCGCGGCACTGGCCGGGCCGCTGCTCGGGGGCGCACTGGTGGCCGCCTGGGCGGCGACCGCCGCGCTGGTCCGCGCCACCAACCGCCCGACCTGACCGACAGAGAATGCCCGAACGGCAGTCGTTGCGGGGGAGCGCCGGTGACGCCGGCCTCGCCGGATCGGGCGAAAGGTCGTTACCCTTCGCCGGGTGACGGACGGTCTGGACGAAGCCGCCCCGCGTCGGATCCGACCCCTGTGGACGGTGCTCACGCTGGTCGTACTGCTGCTGATCACCTGCGGTGTACCGGCGGCGGTCCTGACAGCGGCGATTCGGGAGCCCGGCGGGCGGGCGGTGGTGCAACGCGCCGATCCCACGGCCGGCGACCCGGCCCGGGACGCGCGTGACTTCGCCGCTCGGATCGCCGCCGTGCTGAACCGACAGTCCGCCGCGCTGCTCGCGGGCGACCTGGCCGGCTTCCTCGCCGTGGCCGAGCCGAGCGCGCACACCGACCTTCGCCGCCGGTTCAACGCGTTGCGGGCGCTGGGGGTGACCACCTGGCGGGCCGAGGTGACCGGCCTGCCCACCGCCATCGGCGACCGGCCCGGCGAGTGGCGGATGCTGGTGCGCTTCCAGTACTGCTTCGCGGTGCCCGGCTGCCGCCCCAGCCCGGTGCTCGCCGGCACCCGCTGGCGCGACGACGCGCGGCAGCCCCGGCTCGTCGCCGTCGAGGAGTCCAAGTCGGCGGAGACCGGCACCCGCCCGTGGGAGGTCAGCGAACTGGCCGTGGCGACCGGCGCGCGAACCAGCGTCGCCACGACGCCGGCGCTGCGCGGCAAGTTGCCCGCCCTGCTCACCCAGGCCGAGGCGGCGGCGAAGGTCGCCGACCGGTACGCGGTGGCCGGCTCGCCGCCGGACCGCTACCGGATCTACTACGCCGGCCCCGCCGAGTGGGAACGCTGGTACGGCGGTGGCCGCCCGAAGTGGACCGGCGGGTACGCGGTCACCGTCGGCGGTGGCCACCACGAGATGGTGATCAACGCGGACGGGGCGACCGCCGCGGGCCTCGACGACCTGCTCCGGCACGAGTTGACCCACGCCGCCTCCCTGCCCGAACAGGGCTACCCGGGCAGGAGCACCTGGTGGCTGGTGGAGGGGCTGGCCGAGTACGCGGGCGCGGGCGGTCAGCCGGTGAGCCGCTACCAGGGCATGGCCCAGGTGCGTGAGCTGGTCCGGGGCGGCTGGAACGGTCGACTCGACGATCTCGCACCGGCCGACGACGCGCCCGCCGCCCGGGTCGCGGGCAGCTACGGCCTCGGCTACCTGGCCGTCCGGCACCTCGTCGACCGGTTCGGTGAGCAGCGGCTGCTCGCGTTCGTGGCGGCCGTGCTGCACGACCGTACGCCGCCCGAGCAGGCGGCCGAGGAGGCCTTCGGCGAGCCATGGTCGGCCCTGCACGGCCAGTGCGTCGCGTACATCCGCACGCTGGCCGCCTGACGGTCTCCGCCGAGCCGGCGACCGGGCCTTCATGATCCACCGGTGTCGGGCGGTCGCGGCGTACCTGCGACACTGGTCCCGCTCCCAGCGCGGAGCCCCGGTGCCGCGTCCGGAAGTGGCCCGGGGCACCCGCCCGGTGGCTCCGGTGGCGCCGCCGGAGCCACCGGGCGCCTTCCGCCCGCAACCGACGGCGCACGACCGACGGGGGCGGCGCACACAAGCCCGGGTCGAGCGGACCCCCGGCTGCTCTCCGTGGTGGAGCGACTCCGGGGCGTCCCGGTCCCGGCAATGGGACGCGCGCCGCGACAGGGCGCAAATCGGCAGGTCGGAACGGGTGAACCCGAGGCCGGAAGCATGATCAGTTGTACGAAGGGATCGCGCCGGTCACAGCCGCCCCGCTACCGTACTGGTAACACGCGCGTCGCCGGTCCGGGCGGGAGCACTCCGCCGGCACGGGTGCGCGCTGGGCATGGGATGGGGACGGGTGAGCCATGACCGGGTCGCAGTCCGACGGTCGACTGTCGGAGGTCAAGTTCCTGACCGTCGCCGAGGTGGCGACGGTCATGCGGGTGTCGAAGATGACGGTCTACCGCCTGGTGCACAGCGGTGAACTCACCGCCGTGCGGGTCGGCCGGTCCTTCCGGGTGCCCGAACACGCGGTGCACGAGTACCTTCGCGGTGCCTTTCAGGAGACCGCCTGAGCCGCCGGACCAGCAGGGGCGTCGAGGCCCGACCGACCACGGCGGGCCCGAGCGATGAGCTTCTCGGATGCCCGGCGCGAGCGGTCCGATCCGGGCCGGCGACCGGTCCGCGAGCATCGCGGTGGTGGCCCTGACGCAGCCGGCGAGGGCACATCGACGGGGCCGCGTTGGTCCTGCTGATAGTCTCCCGCTACCCTGGACTCCGACCGTGATCGCACCCCGGTGCGCCCTGACGCCCGACCTGGTCCGGTCCGTTGTCCGCAAGCGGTCGCCGACGCCCACCCGCGTGGTGGGGGCAGCCGGTCCGCCCCGCACGTTGCATCGAAAGGCTTTCGTATGGGCTCGGTGGTCAAGAAGCGCCGCAAGCGCATGGCTAAGAAGAAGCACCGCAAGCTGCTGCGCAAGACCCGCGTCCAGCGTCGCCGTCTCGGCAAGTGATCGCCGCCGGGCCGACGGCCCGGTAACGGCGTCACTTGCCACCTGTCGACCCTCGGAGGCTCAGGTGATCAGGCCGTGGTTGTCCCGGCACGATCCCGCCTGTCGAGGGAGGTGCGGTAGATGACCCCCGGTAGCACCCCAGGTGCTCCGGGGGTCGTCGTCGTCACCGGAGTGGGTCGGTACCTCGGCGCGCACGTGGCCGCGCGGCTCGCCGCCGACCCGCGCATCGAACGGGTCATCGGCATCGACCCGCCCGACTCCAATGGCGAGTTCGCCGACCTGCTCGACGGGGTGGAACGGCTCCGCGTCGACGCGGGCTCGCTCGGCAACCTCCTGGCGGATCTGGACGTCGACGCGGTGGTGCACCTCGCGCTCGCCACCGCTCCCGATCCACAGCACGGCGGTCGCGCGGCGATGAAGGAGCAGAACGTCATCGGCACGATGCAGCTCCTCGCCGCCTGCCAGCGGGCGCCCCGGCTGCGCAAGGTCGTGGTGCGCTCCTCGACGGCGGCCTACGGGGCGTCGTTCCGGGACCCGGCGGTCTTCACGGAGGAGACCGAGCCCCGCGAGGTGCCGCGCGGCGGTTTCGGCCGCGACATCCTCGACATCGAGGGGTACGTTCGCGGCTTCCGCCGCCGTCGTCCCGACGTCACCGGGACGGTCCTGCGGTTCGCGCCCTTCATCGGCTCCACCGCGGACACGACGCTGACCCGCTACTTCTCCCAGCCGCTGGTGCCGACCGTCTTCGGCCGGGACCCCAGGCTGCAGTTCCTGCACTTCGACGACGCCCTCGAGGTGCTGCACCGGTCCGTCGTCGAGGACCATCCGGGCACCTACAACGTCGCCGGGCCGGGCGTGCTCTCCCTGACCCAGGCGATCCGGCGGGCCGGCCGGGTGGCCGTACCGGTGCTGGAACCCGGGCTCTCCAACGCCGCCGCGCTGGCGCGTGGGCTCGGGTTCGGCCGGATCGGTCTGGACCAGGTCGACCTCTTCGTGCACGGTCGGGTGGTGGACACCGGCCGGTTGGAGCGCGAGTACGGCTTCACCCCCCGCTCGACCGCCGCCGCCTTCGACGACTTCATCCGCGCCCACCACGGTCGGGCCGTGCTGACCCGGGAACAGTTGGCCGCCGCCGAGCAGGCCGTGCTCGACGGGATCCGGCAGGTGCGGACCGCCGTCCGGGAGCGGTCGTGAGCGGGGTCGGGCGGGAACACACGGGCGCCGAGGGTGGCCGGTTCGACGTACCGATGGACGCGCCGGACCCGGCCGCGGAGCCGGCGCGGCGCAACGGACGCCGACCGGCCGATCCGACGATGCCCGGCGCGACGACCGCGCGCGACGAGCCGCCGCGGCCGCCCGAGGCGGCGGTGACCGACCTGCCCGGAGACCCCTGGGACCGGAGGGTGGCCGGCGGCCTGGCGTTCCTGCGCCGGCGGCTCTCCGGCGACTACGAGGTCGACGAGTTCGGCTTCGACCCGGACCTGACCGAGCGGGTCCTGCATCCGCTGGTGCGGGTGCTCTACCGGGACTGGTTCCGCACCGAGGTGACCGGGATCGAGAACGTCCCAGCCGACGGCGCGGGCCTGGTGGTGGGGAACCACTCCGGGACGGTCGCGCTGGACGCGTTGATCCTCGCGACCGCCCTGCACGACCGGCATCCCGGGCACCGGTTCCTCCGCCTGCTCGGCGCCGACCTGGTGTTCCGGATGCCCGTCGTCTCCGAGCTGGCGCGCAAGTCGGGCGGCACAGTGGCCTGCAACCCGGATGCCGAACGGCTGCTCGCCACGGGTGAGCTCGTCGGCGTCTTCCCCGAGGGCTTCAAGGGCATCGGCAAGCTCTACGCCGACCGGTACAAGCTGCAACGCTTCGGCCGGGGCGGCTTCGTCTCGGCCGCGCTGCGGACCGGAACGCCGATCGTGCCGGTGGCGATCGTCGGCGGCGAGGAGATCTATCCGATGCTCGCCGACATCAAGCCGCTGGCCCGGCTGCTGAAGCTGCCCTACTTCCCGGTCACGCCGACCTTCCCCTGGCTCGGCCCGCTGGGCATGATCCCGTTGCCGAGCAAGTGGCTGATCGAGTTCTGCCCGCCGATCCCGACGGCGCACCTGACCGATTCCGCCGACGACCCGCTGGTGGTCTTCAACCTCGCCGACCAGGTGCGGGAGACCATTCAGCAGACCCTGCACAAGCTGCTCGAACGCCGTCCGGACCCGTTCGGTCCGTGAGCGCCCGTCGCCCCGGGACGGCGACCTCCGTCAGCCCGGGCGGCGGCGACGGTGCAGGGCCAGCCCGGCGCTGACGGCACCGACCAGGGCGCCGGCCACGGCGGTGGACGGTACGGCGATCTTGACGGCTCGGCGGCCGGTACGGAAGTCGCACACCTCCCAGCCGTGCTCCCGGGCGCGGCGCAGCAGCGCACCGTCCGGGTTCACCGCGACCGGCCGGCCGACGGTGGAGAGCAGCGGCAGGTCGTTGGCGGAGTCGCTGTAGGCGGCGCAGCGGGTGAGGTCGAGCCCCTCCACCGCGGCGAGCTGCGTCACCGCCTCGGCCTTCGCCGGCCCGTGCATCAGGTCGCCGGCCAGGCGGCCGGTGTAGGCGCCGTCGACCACCTCGGCGACCGTGCCGATCGCGCCGGTCAACCCCAGCCGGGACGCGATGACCCGCCCGATCTCCACCGGCGCGGCGCTCACCAGCCAGACCCGCTCCCCGGCGTCGAGGTGCCGCTGGGCGAGCTGCCGGGTGCCCACCCAGATGCGCGGGGCCATCATCTCGTCGAAGATCTCCTGGGCGAGCCGCTCCATGTCGTCCACCCGCCAGCCCTCGATGAAGGCGAGCGCGGCGTCCCTGGCCTGCGACATGTCGCCGGCGTGCTCCCGGGCGAGGAGCCGGAACCGGAGCTGCTGCCAGGCGAAGCGGGCCAGGTCGGTGGTGGTGAAGTAGTTGCGGGCGGCGAGCCCACGGGCGAACCAGTAGATCGAGGCGCCCTGCATCATCGTGTTGTCGACGTCGAAGAAGGCCGCTGCGGCCGGATCCGGTGCGGACGGCGGCGGGGCCGGCTCGGCCTCCGCCCAGCCGGCGGTGTGACCGTGGACGTCGGTGCTGACCGTCACCCTGCGGGTGCGCGCCACACGACCTCCCTCCCTGGACCGGTGAGCCTCCAGCGAGCGTAGCCGGACCGGGGACGGCGGGTGGAGTTCTGGCGTTGCCCGCCGCTCAGCGGTCGGCGGGGCAGGTGTCGGGCGCCGGGCCGAGGCTGTCGCTGGCCACCGGTGCGGGCAGGCCGCAGCCGAGCGCCGCACGCAGTGCGTCGGAGCGTTCCCGAACCGTGTCGAGCAGCTCCAGCGACTCGCGGGTGCGCTCCCGGTCGGTCCGGCCGGCGCCGTCGAGCAGGTCGCCGACCGCGCGCCGCTGCCCGGTCACGAACGTGTTGACCGCGTCCAGGCTCGCCGTGTCGGCGCGCTGCACGGCGGCGGCGGTCAGCAGGCGTACGCCCTGGCGGGTGTCGGCGTCCATGTCGTCGAGCACGCTGCTGAAGCCGACGTGGTCGCCGCGCAGCTCGGCGGACTCGCCGAGCCGGGTGCGGGCGAAGTCGAGGAAGAGCTGACCCCGGCTGATGTCGGAGCTGGCCAGGGCGAGCTGGGCCCGCTCGGTCCCGCGCTTCATGCCGTACAGCGCGTCGCCCGGCATCGCGTTCTCGCTGGCGGCCGAGATGCCGGAGACGGCGATCGCGCCGGCCGCCACGCCGATCAGGATGGCGCCGCGGGCGCGCGCCCGGCGGGCCGTGACCGCCGGCAGCAAGGAGTTCCGGGTGCCGACCGTGGCGCGCTCGCTGCCCGGCTGGGCCTTTGCGGCGGCCGGTGTGCCGAGCCCCTCGCGCTCGGCGGTGGCCAGCAGCATGGCGCGCAGGCCGGTACGGAACTCCGGATCCACCTCGACCTTGGGCCGCTCGGCGACGATGCGCTGCCCGACCGCCACGAGTGGGGCGAGCTCGTCGTCGACCCGGGACCGGACATGATGCCTGCGGGCGCCGTTCGCCTCGTCGAGAAGCTGGGCGAAGCGCTCGGCGCGCCGGCGGGAGAAGAGGATGTTGTCCACCGCGGGCACCTCCTCTCGCTGGTCACGGCCGGTCGGCCGCCGTATGGCCGACGACCGGCGGCGACGTGACACCGCGAGATGAGGTCGTGGGCAGGATGTGCCCGCCGACCTCCGGGGCCCGGGGGGATACCGGGGCAACCACCGGTCGCACCCGGAGAAACGGAGCGCGCCGGGCACGGGTTACGGGCCCGGCGGGGCGGAAATCACGGAAAGTGATGGGGATCACCTCGTGAAAAAGCCTCTGAGCTGCACGATCGAAGATCGTGCAGCAATGCCCCGGTAACGACTACGGCTGGAAGCCGTCGGGCAGCAGGCGGGCCAGGGCGCGTACGGCGCGGTACTGCAACGCCTTGATCGCACCCTCGTTCTTGCCCATCGCGCGAGCCGTCTCCGCCACCGAGAAGCCCTGGAGGAAGCGGAGCACGATGCACTCCTGCTGCTCCGGGTTGAGCTGCTTGACCGCGCTGAGCAGGGCGACGTTCGTGATGTGTTCCACCACCGCCGCCTCCGGGCTGCCCTCCGGGCCGCGGTCCTCGCGGTCGGCGTCGAGCACGTCGCCGGTGGTGACCTCCAGCCGGTAACGGCCGGACTTGAAGTGGTCGGCGACCAGGTTGCGCGCGATGGTGACGAGCCAGGCGCCCAGGTCGCGGCCCTGCCAGGTGAAGCTGCCGATCCGCTTGAGGGCGCGCAGGAAGGTGTCGGAGGTCAGGTCCTCGGCGAGCTGCCGGTTGCCGACCCGGAAGTAGACGAAGCGGAAGACCGTGTCGACGTACCTGTCGTAGATCAGGCCGAACGCCTCGGACTCGCCGGCCTGCGCCCGCTCGACCAGCCCCCACACCTCGGTCGCCGGATCGGACGGGTCGGGGCGGCTCGGAAAGCCGGTGGTGCTGCCGGTGCCGGAGGGCGCGGCCGCGGCCGGCACGGCGGGCAGCACGGCCGTCTCGCCCGCAGACGGGTCGGCCACCGCGGGGGCGTCCTCGACGCGGCGGCTCGGCATGGCGCGCTGGGGTGGCGCCACGACCCGGCCGCCGGGCTGCTTGGCGTTCCCGCCGGGCACGGTCGGGCGGGCCGGCGGCTCGTTGTGCGGCCGGTTACGCAGCCGTTTGGCGGTGCCCTCGCCCTGGACGGCGAGTGCGGCGCCGTCGTCGTGGCCGCCCGTTCTCGCGGCGGTGCGCTCGTTGACGGCGCTCCGGGGGGTCGGGCCGGTCAGGCCGACCGGGCGTTCCGTGTAGCCGAAGGTGCTCATCGCCCGGCCCCCGTCCCGCCGGCCAGCGGCCGTGCCGGTCGCACCGCTCGGCCACCGGTGGTCAAGCCACCGGAGGGCACGGCGGTTCCGGGGTGTGCCGGCGGGCGGCAGTTCCCCTTGAGGTGCTGGTCCAATGCGCTGACGGGCACGGGGGCCTCCTCGGGCTGAGGGGTGTCGACTCACGGCAAATGGGGTGAGCCGACCCGAGTGATGATAGGGGCCAACGTCACCCGCGCGTGGCAAGTCCGTTACACAGGGCCGAAGTATTTCCCGCCGTGTCGCACCGATGGCGGACCGGTTGTCCGTCGTGTGCGGTTGACTTTGGCCGGTCCCGGTGGTCCGGAGTGGATGCCCTGGTCAGCGGGGTCGTGCCGGGCGTCGGTCGGGCGTGTCGGCCGGCTGGCTGACAGGCCGCGGACGGAATCGTGGCGCCATGTCGCACTGTCCCATCGATGAGACACGATTGGATCACCCTCGGCACAACAATCTGTCCCGTGAACGGGACCGGCACTGCCGACGATGGAATCCGGGCGCGCGCGTGCGGGGCATGGCCGCCCGTCGGCCGCTGTGCGAGACTCAGCCACCGTGCAGGACGCAGGAATCGGAACGGCCCCGAACCTCGCCGACCGGGTACGCCGGGCGGCCCTCACCCACGGCGACCGGCCCGCGTTGCACTGGCGGGACCGGACGCTCAGCTGGTCCGAACTGGACGCCTCGGTGACCGCGGTGGCCCGCGCGCTCGCCACCACGACCACACCGGACCCGGACGGGCGGCCGGCGCGGGTCGCCGTCGCCCTGCCCAACACGCCGGACTTCGCGACCAGCTACCTGGGCGTCCTGCGCGCCGGGCTCGTCGCGGTACCCGTCAACGCCGACTTCACCGCGCGGGAGCTGCGGCACGTGCTCGCCGACTCCGGCGC
Organism: Micromonospora musae; assembly: GCF_003626635.1. Classification (GTDB taxonomy): domain Bacteria; phylum Actinomycetota; class Actinomycetes; order Mycobacteriales; family Micromonosporaceae; genus Micromonospora; species Micromonospora musae. The sequence goes on from NZ_RAZT01000008.1 coordinate 342,443, forward strand.
AGCGGTGCTCATCGCCACCGAGCGGGTCCGTGACCTCGTCGCCCCGTACGCCGCGGAGCTGCCGGCGCTCACCGCGGTGCACACCCGCCCGCCGGCCGACAGCGGCGAGCAGACCGTCGACCTTCCGGTCCGCGGCGCAGACGATCTCGCCGTACTGCTCTACACCTCCGGCACCGAGGGACGCCCCAAGGGCGCGATGCTGTCGCACGGCGCGCTCGCGGCCAACCTCGAACAGGTGAGCCGCATCGAGCCACCGGTGGTCGGGCCGGAGGACACCGTGCTGCTGGCGCTGCCGCTCTTCCACGCGTACGGGCTCAACTCGGGGCTCGGCGCGGTGATCCGGCACGGCGCGACAGGTGTGCTCGTCGACGACCTCGGCTCCGACATGGCGCTCGCCGCGGTCGCCCGGCACCGGGTCACCGTGCTGGTCGGCGTACCGTCGATGGTGCTGGCCTGGTCCATGGCGGACAGCGACGCGCTCACCGCGGCGATGGCCTCGGTCCGGCTGGTGGTCTGCGGCGCGGCGCCGCTGGAGCCGGCCGTGGCGGCCCGGTTCACCGCCGTCGCCGGCCGCCCGGTGCACGTCGGGTACGGCCTCACCGAGACCGCCCCGGTGCTCACCTCCACCCTGGTCGGTCGGGACCCCAAGGCCCGCTCGATCGGCCGGCCGCTGCCCGGCGTCGAGCTGCGCCTGGTCGGCGCCGACGGCACCGATCTGTGGCACGACGGGACGGCCGCGCCGGACGACGACCCCGACGGGCCGGACCTCTCCGACGCGGCACCGGGCACCGACCCCGGCCAGATCGTCGTCCGGGGCCCGAACCTCTTCTCCGGCTACTGGCCGGACGGGCGGGGCGGCCCGGATACGGCGGGCTGGTGGCCCACCGGCGACATCGCGTACGCCGACGAGGACGGTGACCTCTTCCTGGTCGACCGGCTCGGCGAGCTGATCCTGGTGAACGGCTTCAACGTCTACCCGCACGAGGTGGAGTCGGTGCTCGACGGGCACCCGGGGGTGGCCGAGTCGGCGGTACTGGGTGTGCCGCACCCGCGGACGGGCGAGACTGTCCGGGCGTACGTGGTGCGGGCACCCGGTGACCCGGTGACCGCGGTGGAGCTGCAGGGCCACTGCGCCCGGAACCTGGCCCGGTTCAAGTGCCCGACCGGCATCGAGTTCGTCGACGCCCTGCCGCACTCGGTGATCGGTAAGGTCCGTAAGACGCAGCTTCGCTCGGCGGCCACCACGCCCGCCCCGGTGCCGTCCCCGGCGGCGCCGGCCGACGACCTGTCGGTTCCGGCCGACCCGCGCACGGAGGTGCCCGATGTCCAGTGACGCCCGGCTCACCCTGATCACCCGGCCCGACTGCCACCTCTGCGAGGAGGCGCGCGCCGCGCTGGGGCGGGTGGTCGCGGTCACCGGGGACCGGTGGATCGAGTGGGACGTGACGACCGACGTGGAGCTGGAGCGCGACTACGGCGACCGGCTGCCGGTGGTGCTGCTCGACGGCAAGGAGCACGGCTACTGGCGGGTGGAGGAGGAGCGGCTGCTCCGGGATCTCACCACCCCCCAGCTCTGACCGCCGCCGGGTAGCCTTCGGCGACATGACCCCTGCACGTCCCCACCTGGTCTGGGACTGGAACGGCACCCTCCTCAACGACCTCAGCCTCGTGATCGACGCCACCAACGTCGTGTTCGCCAGCGTCGGAGGCCCGTCCGTGACCACCGACCAGCACCGGGTGCGGTTCCGCCGGCCGGTCGCCGAGTACTACGCCGACGTGCTCGGCCAGGCCGTCGACGAGGAGGAGTTCGGCCGGCTGGACCGGATCTTCCACGAGGCGTACCGCAGCGGCCTCACCACCTGCGAGCTGGCCGCCGACGCGCGGACCGCGATGCAGGCGTGGCCCGGCGGCCAGTCGCTGCTCTCCATGTGGTTCCACGAGGAGCTGGTGCCGACGGTGCACCGCTTCGGGCTGACCGGGAACTTCCTGCGGGTGGACGGGCTGCGCGGCGGGACCGGCGGCGACCGGAAGGCGGAGTCGCTCCAGAAGCACCTCGCCGAGCTGGGCGTCGACGGGCCCTCGGCGGTGCTGATCGGTGACTCGATCGACGACGCGGACGCCGCCTCGGCGGTGCGCGGTCGCGCCGTGCTCTACACCGGCGGTTTCACCGACCCGGCCCGGCTGCGCGCCTCCGGCCACCCGGTGGCCGACACGCTGACCGAGGCCGTGCGGCTCGCCCGGTCCCTGTTCTGACGGTCAGTTGCGCAGGTAGGCCAGCACCGCCAGGACGCGGCGGTGCTGCTCGGTGTCGGGTGGGAGGTTGAGCTTGGTGAAGATGTTGCGCACGTGCTTCTCCACCGCTCCGTCGCTCACCACCAGGGCGCGCGCGATCGCCGTGTTGGAACGCCCCTCGGCCATCAGCGCGAGCACCTCCCGCTCACGCGGGGTCAGCTCGCTCAGCGGGTCGTCGCGGCGGCGCCGGGCGAAGAGCTGACCGACGACCTCCGGGTCGAGCACCGTGCCGCCGGCGGCGACCCGCCGCAGCCCGTCCAGGAACTCGTCGATCGCGGCGACCCGGTCCTTCAGCAGGTAGCCGATCCCGCCGCCGCCGGCACCGCCGGTGGTGGCGAGCAGATCGTCGGCGTACGACACCTCGACGTACTGGGAGAGGACCAGGACGGGGCTGCGCGGCACCAGTTGGCGGGCCTGCACCGCCGCCCGCAGCCCCTCGTCGGTGTGCGTCGGCGGCATCCGCACGTCGACGATCGACACGTCCGGCCGGTGCGCCACCACCGCCTCGACCAGGGCGTCGCCGTCACCGACGACGGCCACCACCTCGTGCCCGCTCTCGGTCAGCAGCCGCACCAGCCCCTCGCGGAGCAGTACGGCATCGTCGGCGATCACCACGCGCATGGTGGTGTTGTCTATCACGTCGGCGCTCACAGCGGCAGTTCGGCGCGGATCTCGGTGGGGCCGCCGGACGGGCTGATCACGGTCAGTTCGCCGCCCGCGGCCCGGACCCGGTCGGCGATGCCGGCCAACCCGTGCCCCTTCGCCGCGTGCGCCCCGCCCTGGCCGTCGTCGCCCACGCTCACCGTGAGCCGGCGGTCCGCCCGCTCGACGCTCACCTGGCACTCGGTCGCCCGGCTGTGCTTCGCCACGTTGGTGAGCGCCTCGGCCACCACGAAGTACGCCGTGTTCTCCAGCGCCGGGTCGAGCCGGCCGCCCTGGGTGCCGAGCTCCGGGTCGACCCGCAGCTCGATGGGGATCAGCCCGCGCCCGGCGAGCGCGGCCAGCGCGCTCGGCAGGCCGCGGTCGACCAGGATCGGCGGCGCGATGCCCCGGGAGAGGGCACGCAGCTCGGCCAGCGTGTCCCGGGTCTGCGCGACGGCCTCGTCCAGGGTCCGCCCGGCCGCCTCCGGGTCGGAGGCGAGCTGCTGCCGGGCCCGGCTGAGGTCCATCGCCAACCGGACCAGCCGCTGCTGAGGGCCGTCGTGGATGTCCCGCTCGAGCCGGCGCAGGGCGGTCGCCTCGGCGGAGGCCGCGGCCCGCTTCTGCTCCTCCAGCACGATGATCCGGTCCCGCATCTCGGCCACCCCGGTGAGCATCGCCCGGGAGAAGCTGGCCTGCAGCAGGGCGCAGCCACGGACCACGATCGGCAGGGTGATCAGGAAGAAGACGCCGATCGCGGTGTAGAGGCCGACCCGGGTGGCGGTGGTGCCGCCCAGCCCGAGCAGGTCGGCCAGGTCGGTCTCGTCCGGCGGGTGGGGCAGCGCCCAGTCGTACGCCCAGTAGAGCGTTCCCCCGACGGCCCCGGCCCACCAGACCACGGTCACCACGAAGGTGCCCACCGCGACGATCAGCTTGAAGATGCCGTGCGACAGGTCGAGCCAGGACTGGGCGTCGGCGATCGGCACGAAGATCCGTCGCCAGGCGCTCGCGCCCGGCTCGGCCGCCCGGTAGTGGGGGCGTATCCGGGGCTGGTGCAGCACGGACGGCAACCGGAGCCGTTCGATGTCGGCCAGGCCCCGGGCGGCGTAGAGGGTTCCCGCCAGGACGGGCAGGCCGATCACCGTCACCATCAGGCCGATGCCGAGCGCCGTGCCGGCCAGCAGCACGACGAAGCTGGCCAGCGCCAACGGGAAGCCGAGCAGCACGTAGCCGGAGTCGTGCAGCAGTTGGCGGGTGACGGTCGGCGCCAGCTTCGACTGGTTGGCGGTGACAGTGACGGTGGTCATGTCAAAAGGCTAGGCAGTCCGGGGTCCGGGGCCCATCCCGCAGCCCGTCCTCTGCGCCGTAGGGCTGGCCCTACCTCCGGTTTCTCCACCGGTTGTGGTCGCGCTTTCGGCCGGAAAATAGCGGATCGCACCGATCGAAAAGGCGATTGGAGGCCGCCCACGGCGCGGGATTGGTCAGAGAAGTCGGGATTGAGCAATAATCTCCGTGCGGTGCCGGCGGATACCGCCGGATCGATCTTGCGGAATGGAGGGCCAGGTGGAGCCGCGTCGCGAGCTGACAAGATCGCGATTTGTGCACCTCTTCACAAGCGCCTACTCTGTGATTTCGACGCGCCCCGCTAGCACAGCCGGCACCCTCGGTCGCCAGCGGGAGTCCCGAAGCGGCCGACCGCCGGAGTTGGCCGAGGATCGCACCGCACGGAGTCTCATGAGTCAGCACCGTCACCCTGGCGCGCCCGGTAGCGCCGGTGCCGTACCGGCGCTCCCCGACCTGCCCGAGGCGACCGTCGCGCGGCTCCCGGAGTACCTCCGCGCCCTGCACAACCTCGCCGACGCCGGCCACGAGACCGTCTCCAGCGAGGGCCTCGCCGCCGCTGCCGGCGTCAACTCCGCCAAGCTCCGCAAGGACCTCTCCCACCTCGGCTCGTACGGCACCCGCGGGGTGGGCTACGACGTGGCGCTGCTCATCGAGCAGATCGAGTCCGTGCTCGGGCTCACCCAACGTCGGGCGGTCGCCCTCGTCGGCGTGGGTAATCTCGGTCACGCCCTGGCGGGCTACGACGGGTTCGCCAGCCGTGGCTTCCGGATCGCCGCGCTCTTCGACGCGGACCCGGCACGAGTGGGCGAGGAGATAAACGGCCTGGTAGTGCAGCATGTCGACGAGCTGCCCCGGGTCGCCGCCGAGGAGTCCATAGCGATAGGCGTGATCGCCACACCGGCCGCCGCCGCCCAGCCGGTGGCCGACCAACTGGTCGCGGTCGGCGTGACCAGCATTCTCAACTTCGCGCCCTGCGTACTCTCGGTTCCGGAGGGCGTCGACGTACGCAAGGTCGACCTCGCCATCGAGCTGCAGATCCTGTCGTTCCACGAGCACCGCAAGGCGTCGTTGACCGCGCTGCCCGCCACCGGTGGGTCCGCCCTCACCGCTCTGCCGGGTGGGCTCGCGGCCAACGACTCCCAGGAGGCGATCGGTACGTGAAACTCCTCGTCGTCGGCGCGTCCTACCGGACCGCCCCGGTCGCCACCCTGGAGCGGCTCGCCGTGCCGCCCGCCGAGTTCACCCGCATCCTGGACCGGCTGGTCGCCCAGCCGTACGTGAGCGAGGCGGTGCTGGTCTCCACCTGTAACCGGGTGGAGGTCTACGCCGCCGTGTCCGGTTTCCACGGCGGTCTCGGTGACATCTGCGCTGTCCTCGCCGAGCAGGCCGACTGCTCGCCGACGGCGCTCGCCAACCACCTCTACGTGCACTACGACGCCGCCGCCGTGAACCACGTCTTCCGGGTCGCCACCGGGCTGGACTCGATGGTCGTCGGCGAGGCGCAGATCCTGGGTCAGCTCCGGGACGCGTACCACTGGGGCACCGACGCCGACTCGGCCGGCCGCCTCCTGCACGAGCTGATGCAGCAGGCGCTGCGGGTGGGCAAGCGCGCGCACGCCGAGACCGGGATCGACCGCGCCGGGCAGAGCGTGGTGACCGCCGCGCTGGAGCTGGCCGCCACTCATCTCGACGGCGACCTCGCCGGCCGTCCCGCCCTGGTGGTCGGGGCCGGCGCGATGGGCTCGCTGGGGGTGGCGACCCTCGCCCGGCTCGGCGCCGGGCCGCTGAGCGTCACCAACCGGGGGGCCGACCGCGCCGTCCGGCTGGCCGAGTCGTACGGCGCGACGGCCGTCCCGATGGCCGAGCTGACCGCCGCACTCTCCACAGTGGATATCGTAGTGGCCGCCACCGCGGCCATCGAACCGGTCCTCACCCGGTCGGTGGTGGCCCGGGCGCTGGCCGACCGGGACCCCGCCCGAGGGCCGCTGGTCCTGCTCGACCTGGCTGTGCCGCGCGACGTGGCGGCCGGGGTGGCCGAACTCCCCGGCGTCGAGGTGATCGACATCGAGCGGATGGCCGCCCTGCTCGCCGAGGGGCCGGCGGCCGGTGACGCCGCCGCCGTGGAGCAGATCGTCACCACCGAGGTCGAGAGCTTCCTCAACTGGCTGCGCGGCGCGGACGTCGCGCCCACCGTCGCCGCCCTGCGCGGGCGGGCCGACGACGTGGTCGGCGCGGAGCTGCGCCGGCTGGCCCAGCGGCGACCGGACTTCACCGACGACCAGCGCGCCGAGGTGGCCCGGACGGTGCACCGGGTGGTGCAGCGGCTGCTGCACCAGCCGACCGTGCGCGTCCGCCAGCTGGCCGCGGAGCCCGGTGGCGACCAGTACGCCGCCCTGCTCCGTGAGCTGTTCGACCTCGAGGTGCCGCAGACCTCTCCGGTCGACACCGTTCCCGAGGTCATGGAGACCGACCCCGCCCCGTCCTCCGGAGGTGAAGGATGAGCACCCCCCTGCGCCTCGGCACCCGGGGCAGCGCCCTGGCGATGGCCCAGTCCGGCCACGTCGCCGAGGCGATCACCGCGGCCACCGGCCGTCCGGTCGAGCTGGTCGAGGTGGTCACCGCCGGCGACCGCTCGCAGGCGCCGGTGCACCGACTCGGTGTCGGCGTCTTCGTCTCCGCGCTGCGGGACGCGCTCGTCGCGCGCACCATCGACTTCGCGGTGCACTCGTACAAGGACCTGCCCACCGCGCCCGCCCCCGGGCTGCACATCGCGGCGGTGCCGCCCCGGGAGGACCCGCGCGACGCGCTGGTCGCCCGGGACGGCCGCACGCTCGCCGAGCTGCCGCCGGGAGCCACGGTCGGCACCGGTGCGCTGCGTCGCATCGCCCAGCTGCACGCGCTGGGGATGCAGCTGGACGTCACCCCGATCCGGGGCAACGTCGACACCCGACTGGGACGCGTACTCGGCCCGGACGCCGACCTCGACGCGGTCGTCCTGGCCCGGGCCGGGCTCAGCCGGATCGGACGGGCCGGCGAGATCACCGAGTCGCTCGACCCGATGCTGATGCTGCCCGCGCCCGCCCAGGGCGCGCTGGCGGTGGAGTGCCGGGCCGACGACCTCGACCTGATCGAGCTGCTCGCCGTACTGGACCACGCGCCGTCCCGCGCCGCGATCACCGCGGAGCGGGCGCTGCTGGCCACCCTGGAGGCCGGGTGCAGCGCACCCGTCGCCGCCTACGCCGAACTCGCCGAGGGCGACGTCGGTGAGGAGATCTACCTGCGCGGGGCGGTGATCAGCCCGGACGGCACCCGCGAGATCCGGCTGTCCCGCACCGGAACGCCCGCCGATGCGGCGGAGATCGGCAAAGCGCTCGCTGCCGAACTCCTCGACCTCGGCGCCGACACGATCCTCGGCCAAGAAGGACACACCGGCCCGGGGACCCAGCAAATTGGGAGCACAGAATGACCCGCACCCGTAAGCCCGTGGGCCGCATCGCGTTCGTCGGGGCCGGCCCCGGCGACCCGGGCCTGCTGACCCGCCGGGCGCACGATGCCCTGGTCGACGCCGACCAGGTGGTGTACGACCGGGGAGTACCCGAGTCGCTGCTCGCCTCCGTACGCGCCGAGGCGCGGGCGGACGCGGAGTTCACCCCGGCGGAAGGCGCGCCGGGAGACGTGGCGAAGGTACTCATCTCCGCGGCCCGCGCCGGGCAGAACGCGGTCCACCTGGTCGCCGGTGACCCGTTCGGGCACGACTCGGTGGTCAAGGAGGTGCAGGCCGTCGCCCGTACCGCCGCCCACTTCGAGGTGGTGCCCGGTGTGGGGCAGGCCGAGGGCGTCGCCACCTACGCGGGCGTGCCGCTGCCGGGCGTACGCACGGCGGCCGACGTCGAGGACGTCAGCGCGCTGGACTTCGAGGCGCTGGCCGCCGCGGTGACCCGCGGCTCGCTCGCGCTCGCCGTGGACGCGGGCGACCTCTCCGCCGTCCGGGACGGTCTGCTCTCCGTGGGGGTGGACGGCACCACGGCGGTCGGCGTGACCGGGGACGGCACCGGCGAGACGCAGTACACGACCACCTCGACGGTGGACAGCTTCGTCGCCGCCGCGCTCGGCTTCACCGGCCGGGTGGTGCTCACCCTCGGTGAGGGCGTCGGCGAGCGGGACAAGCTCAGCTGGTGGGAGAACCGGCCGCTGTACGGCTGGAAGGTGCTCGTGCCGCGTACCAAGGAGCAGGCCGGTGTGATGAGCGCCCGGCTGCGCGCGTACGGGGCCATCCCGTGCGAGGTGCCGACCATCGCGGTCGAGCCTCCGCGTACCCCGGCGCAGATGGAGCGGGCGGTCAAGGGCCTGGTCGACGGCCGGTACGCCTGGGTGATCTTCACTTCGGTGAACGCCGTCCGCGCGGTCTGGGAGAAGTTCGCCGAGCACGGCCTCGACGCCCGCCACTTCGGCGGCGTGAAGATCGCCTGTATCGGCGAGGCGACCGCGGAGGCCGTGCGCGCGTTCGGTATCCAGCCGGAGCTGATTCCCTCCGAGGAGCAGTCCTCCGAGGGCCTGCTGGCCGAGTTCTCGCCGCACGACGAGGTGCTCGACCCGGTCGGCCGGGTGCTGCTGCCGCGCGCCGACATCGCCACCGAGACGCTCGCCGCCGGGCTCACCGAGCGCGGCTGGGAGGTCGACGACGTGACCGCGTACCGGACGGTCCGGGCGGCGCCGCCGCCGGCCGAGATCCGCGACGCGATCAAGTCGGGCGGCTTCGACGCGGTGCTCTTCACCTCGTCCTCGACCGTGCGGAACCTGGTCGGTATCGCCGGAAAGCCGCACGCGCGTACCGTGGTGGCCGTCATCGGCCCGAAGACGGCGGAGACCGCGACGGAGTTCGGCCTGCGGGTCGACGTCCAGCCGCAGCACGCCTCGGTGCCCGATCTGGTGGAGGCGCTCGCCGCCTACGCCGTCGAGCTGCGGGAGAAGCTCGCCGCCATGCCGGCCAAGCAGCGCCGCGGCTCGAAGGTGCAGGGCCCGACCGCGCTGAGGTTCCGGTAACCGTCAGGAGTTGATCGTGTCGTACCCCGAGATCCGGCCCCGCCGCCTCCGCCGCACCGCCGCGATGCGGCGGCTGGTCGCCGAGACCCGCGTCGACCCGGCCGAGCTGGTCCTGCCGATGTTCGTGAAGGAGGGGCTGACCGCCCCCCGCGAGATCAGCTCGCTTCCGGGAGTGCTCCAGCACTCCCGGGACTCGCTGCGGAAGGCCGCGGTCGAGGCGGTTCAGGCCGGGGTCGGCGGGATCATGCTCTTCGGGGTGCCGGAGCAGCGCGACCCGTCCGGCTCCGGTGGTCTCGACCCGAACGGCATCCTCAACGTGGCGATCCGGGACGTGATCGCCGAGGTCGGCGACGCCACCGTGGTGATGGGCGACCTCTGCCTGGACGAGTTCACCTCGCACGGGCACTGCGGCCTGCTCGGCCCCGACGGCGAGGTGGACAACGACGCCACGCTGGCGGCGTACGCCGAGATGGCGCTCGCCCAGGCGGACGCCGGGGTCCATGTGGTGGGGCCGTCCGGGATGATGGACGGCCAGGTCGGGGTGATCCGGCGGGCGCTCGACGCCGCCGGTCACCAGGAGGTGACGGTGCTGGCGTACGCCGCCAAGTACGCGTCGGCCTTCTACGGCCCGTTCCGCGAGGCCGTCGAGTCGGCGCTGGAGGGCGACCGCCGTACCTACCAGCAGGATCCGGCGAACCTCCGGGAGTCGCTGCGCGAGGTGGCGCTCGACGTCGCGGAGGGCGCCGACATGGTGATGGTGAAGCCGGCGCTGCCGTACCTCGACGTCGTCTCGGCGGTACGCGCGGCGGTCGACGTGCCGGTCGCCGCCTACCAGGTCTCCGGCGAGTACGCGATGGTCGAAGCGGCCGCCGCGAACGGCTGGATCAACCGGGAGGGCGTGATGCTGGAGACGCTCACGTCGATCCGTCGGGCCGGCGCCCAGATCATCCTCACCTACTGGGCCGTCGAGGCCGCCCGGCTGCTCCGCGAACGTTACTGACGCGCGGGCGCTTGCGTCGCTTTCCGGCCGGCGCGTGGCTCCAGCGCCACCTGCCGAGCCGGGACGCGCCGGGCCCAGGCGTGTCCCTGGACATAACGGAGCGTAATGCCCTGCCCTCCGCCCCGTACCTTCAGCGGATCCTTTGCTCTGCACCCCTATATGCACCAGTTGCTCTGCGTGAGTGGCGCGTATAGGGGTGCAGAGCAAAGGCGGCGAAGTGGTGTACCTCCGGGTCCCCGGCCTCGGCGAGAAAGCCCTGGTCAAGGCGGCGAATCCTCAGGTTTGGGAGTTGGGCGCGACTCGCCGGCCCACCCGGGATGTAACTGTCGGTGATATTCGCCCCGCCCGCTTGTTCGCTACACAGCGTTAGCGTGCCGTGTCGAGCCGCTACCGGGGACGGGCCCGGAGAGGAGACAGCACCAGTGCGGGGAGTTGTCCACAGGACCCGGCGTTGTCCACAGGCGTCGCTGGCGGGATTGCGGGATACGGCGCCGACCGGGACGGTTGGGGGATGAGCGATGCCGCGACGGAACCCACGGGGGAGACGGGCGACGCCGCCGCGCCCTGGCCGGTGGTCGGCATCGTGCGGGCGGCCCGCCGTCGCGCCGACCTGAGCCAGCGCGAGCTGGCGCGCCGGGCGGGCGTGCACCACGCGACCGTGGGGCGGATCGAGGCCGAACGGCTCGTGCCGAGCATCGAACTGCTCTGCCGCATCATCGACGTCGCGGGTCACCGGCTCGTCGTCGTCAACGAGTCCGGCCGGGTGCTGAGGCCGATGCGGGACTGGGCGGACACCCGCGACGGGGCGGAACGGCGCTACCCCTCGCACCTGGACGCGATCCTCGACCCGGAGCCGGGGGAGTGGTGGGCGGACATCTACGGGCTGGCGCGACCGCCCGAGACGTTCTACCGCGACCGGGACGTCCGGGACGCCATGCGGCGGCGGAGCCAGTGGGAGGTGCGGGTGGCGAAGTACCGCAACGTTCCACCACCGCCACGCCTCATCAGGTACGGGTGAAGGCAGCCCCGTCGGCTCAGCGCGACGCGTCGAGGCGGTGCACCAGCTCGCCCACGTCGACGCTGTATTCGCACCAGTCCCGGTCGGGCCGGTAGCCCAGCTCGGCGTTGACCTTCAACATCGCCTCGTTGGCCTGGGCGTTCCAGGTCTGCACCTCGGTCAGCTCCGGCGCGGCCGAACGCAGCTCCAAGAGCATCCGCGCCTTGATCGCCCGGTCGATCCCGTAGCCCCGGTGATCCTGCGCGACGATGGTGTCGTACTGGTCGGCGCGGGTCGGATGCTGCGCCGGCACCACCACCTCTGTGAGGCCGGCCACCTCGCCGGTCTGCTCGTGCAGGGCCAGCACGATGTACGGCCGCATGCCCCGCCGGTGCAGGCAGTCCAGGCTGTCGCGGAGCCGCTGCGCATCGTACGAGCTGGGACGCAACTCCCCGTCCTCGATGTCGCGCACCTCGGCCTTCGCCCGCGCGTACGCCTCGATCAGCTCGTCCGGCGGCCCGTCCGGATGGAACTCGAGGTGGTAACCGGCGCCCACCCCACCGGCCATCCCGGTCAGGTCCGCCCAGTCCACCGTGGAGAGGTCAAGCACGCTGCGGGTCTCGACGTACTCCCGGACGAAGCCGAGGGACTCGTAGAAGCCGACGGCGGGGGTGTCACCGACCACCTCGACACCGATCGAGGAGAAGCCCTCCTGGTAGACCCGGTGTCCGGCGACGCGGACCAGTTCCCGGCCGAGGCCGGTGCGCCGCACGGACGGGTGCACCAGCACCTCCAGCACCCCGATGTCGCCGAGCAGCAGCACGTGCACCTGGCCCAGGATGTCGCCGGGCGACCCGTCGCCCCTCGGCTCCGCGTGCGCGACCCAGGAGATCCGCCGCTGACCCGGCATCACCTCGGTGAGGTACTCCCGCAGGGAACTCCGCTGCCACGGTGGATCCTGCGGCAGGTCGGCTGCGAGGACCGCGTTCAGCGTGTCCAGCAGCGACGAGATCTCGGCAGACGACGCGGTCCGGGCGTCCCACTCGCGCACCATCACCCGTCTAGCTTGCCGCTAACGACAGCTCGGGGGAAGTGTCCAGTTCTCCAAATGTATGCAGACGATCACTTCACGTACGGCTGGCCTGTCCGTACTGATTTGCGGTGTCGAAGACCTTCTGTACGTACGGGCGCACATCGTTGTACGAAAGGATCGCGTTCCACCAGTCGGTCGGGATGCTCAGATTGCGGCTGGCGCGGCACAGGTAGTTGCCGGCGGCGAGGGCGGCGTCGTCGATGTCGTGCGGGTCCACCACGCCGTTGTTGTCGGCGTCGACGCCCACGTCCTTCCAGGTCGTCGGGATGAACTGCATCGGCCCGATCGCATGGTCGTAGGTGGTGTCCTTGTCCAGCTGCCCCCGGTCGGTGTCGACGATGCGCATCCGGTCGCCCTGCCCGTCCAACGGCAGGCCGATGATCTCCGGCATGGCCCGCCCGTCCGGGCCGAGGCTGGCGCCGTTGGCCTTCCCGTGTGAGGACTCGACGAACCCGATGGCGGCCAGCGTGGTCCAGTTCAGCGCGCAGCTGCGGTTGGTCTGGGCGAGCACCAGCTCGGCGTAGCCGTACGCCTCCATGGCGACCTGCGGGATCCCGACCTTCGGACCGACCTGCTTGGCCCAGTCGGCCAGCGCGTCCGCCGGGCGTCCCCCGACCGCCGGGGCGGTCGGCGCGCCGGAAGTGGCGGTGGTGGGCGGCGGGCTGCCGGGCAGGCCGGGCTGCCCGGACGGCGACATCCCGGGGATCGGGGCGTCGGCCTCGGCGGTGGCGTCGGCCGCGACCGGACGCGGCGCGCGTACCGTCGCCGGCACGATCAGCGCCCCGGCGGTGGCCGTCACCGCCACCAGCAGGAGCAGGAACAACCCCGGCAGGGTGAGCCGGCCGCTCGGCCGCCGGGACCAGGCCCGGGTCGCCCGGGCGGCGGCGGTCGCGGCCCGGCGGGGACGCAGGCGTACGGCGTGCGCGAACGGCACCCGGTGCCGGCTGGAGCGCGCGGCGACCGGAGCCCCCACCTTCGTGGCCGCGTCGACCGTCCCGGCCGCGCCCTCCGGCTTCGGTTCGGTACCCGGCCGATCGTCGGCCGTCGCGTCGCCCGCGGCCTTCGGCCCAGAGCCGGTCTTCGGCGTGGCGTCCGGCTTCGGCTCGGCGTCGGTTGTCGCCGGGGCGCCCGCTGCCGTCAGCTCGGGCCCGGTCTTCGTCGTGGCGTCCGGCTTCGGGCCGGCGTCGGCTGTCGCCGGGGCGCCCGCGGCCGTCGGCTCGGGCTCGGTCCCCGATGTGCCGTCCGGCTTCGGGTCGGCGTCGGCCTTCGGGAGGGCGTCCGGTGCCGGTTGGGCGGTCTCCGGCGTGCCCTCCGGCTTCGGGTCGGCGTCGGCCGCCGGCTCGTCGGCCTTCGCGGCGGAGCTCGCCGGCTGGGCGGAGCTGCCCGTCGTGGGCGCGTCGGAGGCGGCCGCCGGCTGGGATTCTGCGTCGCCGGTCGGCGCGGGTTCGGCCGGAGTGTCGGATCTCAGCCAGGGACGCCGGGGGCGAGGCACCTGCCGGGGTGTCTGGTCGGGTGCCGCGCCGGACTCGGCGATCGCCCCGTCGAGCGGCGCGGCCGGTCGCAGGGGCCGAAGGGTCGAACTGTCCTCGCCGTCCACCCGTCGAGTATCACCCATCCCTCGCGACACGTCAGGCCCCCACGTACGCTGAATGCATGCCACGGTACGACTTCCGCTGCCGCGCGTGCGGCGCGACCTTCGAGGTCAACCGCCCGATGGTGCAGGCCAGCGAGCCGGCCGCGTGCCCCCAGGGCCATCTGGACACTGTGAAGCTGCTCTCCACCGTCGCGGTCACCGGCCGTGGCGGCGCCTCCGGTGGCGCCCCGGCGCCCGCCGGTGGCGGCTGCTGCGGTGGCGCCTGCGGTTGCTGAGCGAGCACGACCCGCTCCTACGGCTGCTGTTCCTGCTGCTCCCGGCGGGCGGCCTGCACCCCGGCCTGGAACCGGGTACGGGCGCCGAGTGAGGCCATCAGCGCCGCGATGTGTCGCTGTGCGGTGCGGTAGCCGACGCCGAGCTGGCGCGCGATCGCCTCGTCGGTGAGGCCTGAGAGCAGAAGCGCGACGAGCCTTCGGTGCTCGACCGTGCGTCGGGGGCTCGGCGGTGCGGCCGGAGACGGCCGCAGGGGCAGGGCGGAGCGCCACAGCCCCTCGAAGAGGTGCACCAGGGCGTCGAGGAGCGCACAGGGCCGCAGCAGCACGGCGCTCTCCCGCTCGTCGAGCGGGCGGCGGATGAGCAGGCCGTACCGGCCGTCGGCCAGGTAGAGCTTGACCGGCAGGGTCGGCAACACCCGGGCCTGCTGGCCGGCGGTGATGAGTTGTTCGAGCCCGCGCAGGGCGCCCGGCTGCTCGAGCGACGAGCGCTCGTAGATGGTGCGGGAGCGTACCCCCCGGCGGAGCAGCTCGACCCCGCCGCTCGTCGTGCCGGACCCGTCGAGGTACGGGGGCTTGTCCAGGCAGAGGATCTCCGTTTCGGCGGTACGCCGGAGGCGGACGAGGCGCTCCAGCACCGCCTCGCGCCCGCTCACCACTTCGAGCACGGCGGTCGAGTCGGTCAGGTCGGAGTGCGCGCGGTGGACCGCGGCCAGCCCGTGCAGGTGCTTGCGGGCGGCCCGCAACCGCGCCTCGTACGCCCGGATCGGCGCGTCGAGGGCGACCTCGGGGTCGACGGCGGTGTAGGTCGGCGGATCGCTCTCCGTGGCCCGGACGAGCCCGGCGGCGGTGAGTGCCTCGAGCGCGTCGCGCAGCGGCTCGCGGCGGATCCAGGACCGGTCGAGCTCGGCCGCCGTGGCGCCGGGCTCCGCGACGACCAGCTCGTACGCCGCCGACTCGACAGCGTTCAGGCCGGCCGCGGCGAGGTCGCCCTCCGGAAGCGCCGGCACCGTCACGTCAGGTCGACCGAGGTGGTGATCCATTCGCGACGGATCGCCTGGTAGCCGGCCTGGAACCGGCTGGCCGCCCCGAGCCGCCGCAGCATCGCGCTGATCCGGCGGCGCACGGTGCGTTCGGTGCAGCCCTGCGCGGCGGCGATCGCGGCGTCGGTCAGCCCGGCGGCGAGCAGCGGAAGCAGCTCCCCCTCGGCCGGCGACGGCGCGTCCCCGACCTCCACGAGCTGGGGGTGACCGTCGCGTACCCGCAGCGGGACGCCCTGGTCCCAGGCCAGCTCGAAGAGCGCGCCGAGCACCTCGGTGAGCGCCGGGTCACGGACGAGCATGGCCGACTCGACGTTCCCGGTCCGGACCGGGAGCAGCGCCAGCGGATGGTCACTGAGCACCAGTTTGGTCGGCACGGTGGAGACGCGGATCTCCTCGCCCACGGAGAGCCCGCGCGCGAAGTCGGCGAGCCGGTCGGGGTCGTCGAGGCCCCGCCGGTCGTAGATCACGCGGTAGCGGATGCCCTGGCGGAGCAGCCCCGGCTCGACGGGGTCGGTCAGCGGTGGGCCGTCCACGTAGGGCGGTGCGTCGAAGACGCACACCTCGTGCCGGGCGCTGAGCTGGACGTCGGCGAACGCCTGCTTGATCGCCTGCTTGCCGTGCAGGAGTTCGGCGAGGTTCCCCGCGTCCTGCGGGCGCCGGCCGGCGCGGAACACGGCCGCCAGCCGGGCGCGGCGGGCCCGGGCGCGGGTGAGGGCGCGCTCGCCCGCGAGCGCCAGCGGGTCGGCCAGCTCGTCCGGCGCGACCGCCTGGAACCGCGCCGGGGCGCCGGGCAGTCGCAGCGCCAGCCCCAGCTCCTCGAGCCGGGCGAGCAGCGACCTCGCCTGCCCTCGCCACGGCTGGTCCGCGGCGAACCGGTCGAGTGCGTCGAGGGGGACGGCGGGGCGTTCGAGCAACCACTCGTAGAGCGCCTGCTCGGCCGCCGTGACCCCCAAGATCCGCAGCACCCGTTCATCGTGCGGCAACCCCGGGTTGATGTCCATCCTGTTCCCGCCGGTGGCGTGAACCGGACGGCGCAACGACCTTCTGTCGCATCGGCAGTGGTGGCATCGTCGGCAGGCGCGCTCGCCAGGAAATCTGTGCCGGTGCCGGACGCGCTCGCGACCATGGTCGATCGGCTCAGCCGGCGGGCGCGGTCGTGAGTCGACTCACCGGAGGAGAGTGCGGAGCGTGCCACCCGAAGCAACACCCCTGAACCTCACGAGGCGGCGCGCGTTGCCGCCCGAACCGGTGCCTCCGTGCGCCGGCCCGGTGACCGCCGGGCTGCGGCCGGGCGGTGCCCGATGAGCGCCGCGCGGGCCGCCCGGCGGGCGCGATGGTCCCAGCTCGTCGGCCTAGTCGCGGCGCTCGGCCTGGTGGCCGGCGTGATGACCGTGGCCGACGGTGCGGGCCGGCCCGCCGTGGCGGCGCCGGAGAAGATCCAGCCGGAGCTGCGGGCCAGCATGAAGACGCTGCCGGCGCAGCCCTTCTGGGTACGCCTGGACGCCCGCGCCGACCTCTCCGCGGCGTCGGCGGTGAAGGACTGGAACGAGCGCGGTACGGCGGTCGTCGACGCGCTGCGGAAGACCGCCGAGAAGAGCCAGGCGGACGTCGTCCGCCGGCTGAAGGCGGAGGGCGTGGAATACCACACCTTCTACGCCTCGAACACCGTCTACGTCGCCCAGGGAACCCTGGACCTGGCCGAGGCCCTCGCCGAGGAGACCGAGGTCAGCGCGATCCAGGTGCACCGCACGTACGAGCTGCCGGAGCCGTTGCAGGCCCAGCAGGTCGCCGACGTCGACTCGGTGGAGTGGGGCGTGCACGCGATCGGCGCCGACCGGGTGTGGGCGGACGGCACGCGCGGCGAGGGCATCGTCGTGGGCAGCATCGACAGTGGCGTGCAGTTCGACCACCCCGCCCTGGTGAAGTCGTACCGGGGCAACCTGGGCGAGGCGGGCTTCTCGCACGACCACAACTGGTACGACCCGGCCCAGGTCTGCGGGTCGCCGTCGCTCGCGCCGTGCGACAACAACGACCACGGCACGCACACGATGGGCACGATGGTCGGCGACGGCGGGCCCGGCAACCACATCGGGGTCGCGCCCGGCGCCCGGTGGATCGCGGCGAAGGGCTGCGAGGAGCGGAGCTGCTCCGACTTCGCGCTGCTCGCCTCGGCGGAGTGGATGCTGGCGCCGACGGACCTGACCGGCCAGAACCCGCGGGCGGACCTGCGGCCGCACATCGTGAACAACTCGTGGGGCACCGACAACGGCGCCGCGAGCGACCCGTGGTTCGCCGACGTCGTCGCCGACTGGCGGGCCGCCGGCATCTTCCCGATGTTCTCCAACGGCAACGCGGGCGAGAACGGCTGCGACACCTCGGGCACCCCCGGGGACTACGCGTCCACGTACAGCGCCGGCGCGTTCGACGTCAACGGCAAGATCGGCTACTTCTCCAGCCGGGGACCGGGCGCGAACGGCATCACCAAGCCGAACATCGCCGCCCCCGGGGTCGACGTCCGCTCCAGCGTTCCGGGCGGCGGCTACGGCGTGCTCAGCGGCACGTCGATGGCGAGCCCGCACGTGGCCGGCGCGATCGCCCTGCTCTGGTCGGCCGCGCCGAACCTCATCGGTGACATCGACGAGACCACGACCGTGTTCGACCAGGTCGCCGTCGACGTCAACGACACCACCTGCGGCGGCACACCGAGCAACAACAACGTCTGGGGCCAGGGCAAGCTGGACGCGTACGCCGCGATCGCGGAGGCCCCGCGCGGCGAGACGGGCCGGTTGACCGGCACGGTCACCGACGCGGAGACCGGCGAGCCGATCAGCGGCGCCGAGGTCCGGATCAGCGGCTCGATCCACCGTACGGTCACCACCGGCGCCGACGGCGGCTACGCCGCGACGCTCTCGGCCGGCGAGTACGACGTCACCGCCGGCGCGTACGGCTACGGCGACGGCACCGCGTCGGTGACCGTCTCCGCCGACGCCACCGCCACCCGGGACGTCCGGCTCCAGCGCAGCGCCGAGGTCAAGGTCAGCGGAACGGTCACCGACGACTCAGGGCACGGCTGGCCGCTGTACGCCCGGATCAGCGCGCCCGGCCTGCCGGTCGGACCGTGGTTCACGAACCCGAGGACCGGCCGTTACGACCTGACCCTGCCGGCCGACTCGACGTACCACCTGAGCGTGACGCCGCTCTATCCGGGCTACCGGACCAGCGCGATCGACGTGCCGGTCGGCGAGGGTGCCGTGGTCCAGGACGTCCGGGCGGAGATCGACGAGACGGCGTGTCTGGCACCCGGCTACGCGTACCCACTGCGGGCGGAGTTCGAGGGCTGGACCGACCCGGCGAAGCGGGCGGGCTGGACGGTCGAGAACAACCTCGGCTCCGGGCCCGCCTGGCAGTTCGACACCCCCGGTGGTCTGGACAACGTCACCGGCGGCACCGCTGGCTTCGCCTCCGCCAACTCCTGGCACAACGACCTCGCGGCGGAGGACACCTACCTCGTCTCGCCGGTGGTCGACCTCTCGGAGCAGAGCGCGCCGCAACTCGCGTTCAAGACGCTCTACCTGGGTGAGGCCGGGACCGCGCGGGTGGGCATCGAGCTGAGCGTCGACGGCGGCTCGACCTGGACCAGCGTCTGGGAGAAGGGCATCGAGAACGCCGCTGGGCTGTTGAGCGTCCCGCTGCCGCAGGCCGCCGGCCAGGCACGGACCCGGCTGCGGTTCCACTACGCCGGTAGCGGCATCGCCCTCTGGCAGGTGGACGACGTCAGCGTCGGCACCTGCGTCCCGACCTCCGGCGGCCTAGTCACCGGGGTGGTGCGCGACGACAACACCGGTGCCCCGGTGAACGGTGCGAAGCTGGTCGACAAGGCGAGCCGGAGCGAACTCGCGGCCAGCGCCGCGACGCCGCTCGACCCGAACCTGCCGGACGGCTTCTACTGGCTCTTCGCCTCGCAGCCGAAGCCGACCTTCACGGTCAGCTACCCCCGGTACGCCACCGGCGAGGCGCGCGTCGCCGTGTCGCCGGATCGGGTCACCACGAAGGACTGGCGCCTGCGCGCCGGACACCTGAAGGTCGGTGGGACGAAGCTCGACGTCACCACGCGGCTCGGGAAGTCGGCCACCCGTACCCTCACCCTCACCAACGACGGCACCACTCCGGTGCACGTCAAGCTGGGCGAGCAGGTCGTCACCCCCACCGGCCCGGCCGGTCAACGGGTCGCCGAGCAGCCCGGCGCGCCGCTGCGGCGGGTGAAGGTGGATCCGCCGAGGACCGGTCCGCTGCCGAAGACGCCGGCCGGCCAGCCGGTCCAGCCGGCCGAGCCGGCCACCCCGGAGGAGGCGACGCCGGCCGTCGGGCCGTGGACCCGGATCGCCAACTACCCGACCCGGATCCTCTACAACGCCGCGGGCTACCACGCGGGCAAGCTCTACTCCGTTGGTGGCAGCACCACCGCGTTCCTGGAGGGGATGACCCGCGCCGGGTACGTCTACGACCCGGTGGCCCTCACCTGGAGCCCGATCGCCGACTCCCCGGAAGCGGTCGCGAACGGCGCCGGCGTCTTCCTCGACGACCGGATGTACCTCGTCGGGGGCACCAGCATGCAGGGCACGGTGCTCAAGACGGTCTACGTCTACGATCCCGCCGACGACTCCTGGGGACGGGCGGCGGACCTGCCGCAACCCGTCAGCGACGCCGCGATCGCGACGCTCGACGGGCGGCTCTACGTCGTCGGGGGCTGCGGTGAGTCCTGCCCGGCGCACGCCGCGACGGTCTACCGCTACGACCCGAGCCGGGACTCGTGGACCCGTCTCGCCGACTACCCGATCGGGGTGAACGCTCCCGGCTGCGCCGGGGTCGCCGGCCGGGTCGTCTGCGCCGGCGGGTACGACGGTGACAACGTGGTCGCGTCCACCTTCCTCTTCGACCCGGCCACCGGGGCCTGGAAGCGGGGCGCGGACGCGCCCTACGCCGTCTTCACCATGGGCGCCAGCGGCGCGTACGACAAGTTGCAGCTCTTCAGCGGCCTGCAGGACGGGTCCACGTTGACCAACGAGGCGATCGAGTACGACCCGGTCTCGGACAGCTGGGGTCACCTGCCCAACGTGAACCTTCCGACCTCCGACGCCGCCACGGCCTGCGGCGTCTACCGGGTCGGTGGCTCGGTGGGCCTGTGGAACCCGCAGCTCAGCGCCGAGATGCTGCCCGGGTACGACTACTGCGGCGGTACGGCGGACGTGCCGTGGCTCTCGGTGGACAGGCGGGAGTTCGACGTGGCGCCGGGCCGGTCGGTCCGGGTGACCGTCCGGGTCGACGGCGACGAGGTCACCCAGCCGGGGAAGCAGGCCGCGCGGCTGGTCGTGCTCACCGACTCGCCGTACCCGGCGGGCGACGTCGCGGTCACCGGGCACTTCGAGGCGCCGCCGAACTGGGCGACGCTGCGGGGCACGGTGACCGACGCCGGCACCGGTCACCCGGTGGCCGGTGCGACGGTGACGGTCTGCGGCGAGCACCGGGCCGCTCCGGCGGACCGTCCCGGGCAGCCGGGCTGCGGGCCGGTCAGCTACACGGCCGTGACCGACGCCGACGGCCGCTACGAGCTGCGGCTGGCGAAGAACCAGCAGGTCCAGGTCACCGTGGTCGCCCCGGGATACCAGCCGGCGACGACGGTGACGACGATCCGGGGGGCGAAGAACACCGTGAACGTCGCCCTGCGTACCGGCTGAGGACCGCCGCCCTTTCCCGGGCCAGCTTCGTCGGAACCGGTGACCCGGTCTCCGGCGGGGCTGGCCCGGCCCGTTCGTGGGCCGTCCCCCCGCGACCGGAACTCCATCGGAGCTGCGCCGAGCGGAGGGCGGCCTTGCCCTGGGCGAGGCCGAGTGGCACCTTGAGTCCGAGCCCGGCCGGGCCGTTCTCACGATGCGTGATCGCTCGGCTTCGGGCAGCATGAAGCCGACGTCACGGGCGGAGGTTCGACGCATGGCGGAACGGATCCAGCTCCCGACCGGGTGGGTGACCTTCGTGTTCACCGACATCGAGGGCTCGACCCGGCTCGCCCAGCTGCTCGGCCCGGAGTACCGCCCGGTGTTGCGCGAACACCGGCGGCTACTGCGCCGGACCCTGGCCGGGACCGGCGGCGCGGAGCTGCTGACCGAGGGTGACTCGTTCTTCCTGGCGTTCGCGGACGCGACCGCCGCGTTGACCGCCTGCCTCACCGCCCAGCGCGCCCTGACCAGCCACGACTGGCCCACTCCGGAGGCCGCGCCGCGCGTGCGGATGGGCCTGCACACCGGCTACGCCGAGCCACGCGACGGCGAGTACGCCAGTCCCGAGGTGCACCGGGCGGCCCGGATCGCCGCTGCCGCGCACGGCGGACAGGTGCTCTGCTCGGCTTCAACCGCCCGCCGGGCCGACCCGCTGCCCGCCGGCGCCTCCCTGCTCGACCTCGGCCTGCACCGGCTACGCGGCTTCGACGACCGGGAACGCCTCTTCCAGCTGGTCGCCCCGGGTCTGGAGCGGCAGTTCCCGCGCCCGCGGACCGCCGACGCGGTGGCGCACAACCTGCCGACCCAGGTCACCTCGTTCGTGGGCCGCGAGACGGAGCGGGCCGAGCTTCGCGGGCTGGTGCAGGGGCACCGCCTCGTCACCGTGCTCGGCGCGGGGGGTGCCGGGAAGACCCGGCTCGCGGTCGAGCTGGCCGCCGGTGTCGTCGAGGCGTACCCGGACGGCGTCTGGTTCGTCGACATCGCCGCGGTGACCGATCCGGGGCTGGTGGCGTTCGAGATCGCCGCCGTGCTCGGGCTGCGCCCGGAGCCGGGCCGCCCGATGGTGGACACCCTGGTGGAGTACGCCGCCGCCCGGCGGATGCTGGTGCTGCTGGACACCTGCGACGCGCAGCCCGCCGCCTCCGCCGAGGTGATCTCGCGGCTGCTCGCCGGTGGGCGTGGAGTGCGGGTGCTGGCCACCAGCCGCGAGTCGTTCGGCCTGCCCGGCGAGGTGGTGTGGCGGATCCCGCCGCTCTCGGTGGAGCCCCGCACGGACGGGGCGGAGAGCGACGCCGTGGCTCTGCTGCTGGACCGGACGGCCGCGGCGCGCGGCGGCCGGTCGCCGGAGCAGGCGGAGTCGGCCGACCTGCGCCGGGTGGTGCAGCGGCTGGACGGGTTGCCGCTCGCCATCGAACTCGCCGCCGCCCGGCTGCGGGTGCTCTCGGTCGGCCAGCTCGCCGAACGCCTCGACGACGTGCTCGGCACCCTGGACGCCGGCCGGGAGAACCCGGAGCCGCCACCGGTGGACCGCAGTTGGATGGGGAACCAGCAGGACACCGTCGACCTGGTGGCCGCCGCGGCCGGGGCCTCCCCGCCGACTCCGGCGACGCGGGCCGTGCAGCGCTCGGCGACCGAGCGGCACCTCACCATGCAGGCCACCGTCACGTGGTCGTACCGGACGCTCGGCCCGCGCGCCGCCCGGCTGCTGCGGTGGTTGGCCGTCTTCACCGGCCCGGTGGACCTGGCGACCGTGGAGTGGCTGCTCGGCGACGATCCACTCGACCCGCTCTCCGTGCTGGTGGACAAGTCGATGGTGCTGGCCGAGCCGCACGCCTCCGGGTGCACCTACCGGATGCTCGACCCGATCCGGGCGTACGCGGCACGTCGGCTCGCCGAGGCCGGTGAGGAGCAGGCCGCCCGGGACCGGCACGTGGCCTGGTCGGCGCACGCGCTGGAGCAGGCGCACCTGGGCCCGGACACCCGCCCGGTCACCCTCTCCCTGTACGCGCTCGACCCGCTCGCCGGTGAGCTGCGGGCCGCGCTGCGCTGGTGCGCCACGGGCGGCAGCGCGGCGGCCGGGCTGCGGCTCGCGGGGGGCCTCGACCAGTGGTGGCGAGAGCGGGGGCTGGCCCGGGAGGGGCGGCTCTGGCTGTTCCGGCTCTACGGGCGGATCGCCGAGACCGGTGAGCGGATCGCCGAGGCCGAGCTGGCCGCCGCGTACCACATGCATTCGCTGCACGCGGGCGCGGACGGTGAGTTCGCCGAGGAGCTGCGTTACTCCCAGCGGGCCGAAGCGGCGGCCCGGCAGGCCGGCGACGCCGGGCTGCTGGCCCGGGTGCTGGCCGGTCGAGCCGCCCCGCTCGTCGACATGGGACAGCTCGCCGAGGCGGAGCGGGTCTGCCGGGAGGTCATCGACTGGGCGCAGAGCCAGGAGGTGCTCGGTGACGCGCTGCTCGCGGTCTACAGCCTGGCCGAGCTGCTCTGGCGGCGCGGTGCCCTCGACGAGGCGGCGGAGCTGCTCGGCGCGGCCCGACCGGTGGAGGCGGCCCGCCCGCTGGAGCGTGGCCGGCGGTCGGTGGACATGCTGCTCGGCATGGTCGCGCTGGCGCGCGGCGACCTCATCGCGGCGCACGAGCACCTGCTGGTCGCGCTCCGGTCGCGGATGAGCCACGGCTTCCACGGCCGGGCCTGCGACACGTTGAACGCGGTGGCGGTGCGCTGCGCGGCCGGCGGTGACCTGGTCGTCGCCGCGCGGCTCTTCGGCGCCGCCCAGGCGACCGGGGCCGACCTGCGCTGCGCGTCCGGCATCTACGCCGGCTACTGGGCGGAGCAGCAGGCCGCGCTGCGTGAGCGGTTGGGCGACGCGGCCTTCGACGACGCCTACGGCGAGGGGGCCGAGCTGAGCCTGGAGGAGGCGGCGGCGCTCGCGCTCGACGTGGAGCACCCCGACCTGGCGGCCGACTCGACCCGGTTCAGCGCGACGCCGGTACGTCCCGCGCCGCGCCAGGCGGCCGCCCCGGAGCCGGACCGCCGCCCGGCCGGCCAGAGCGAACGGGCCTGAACGAACGGGCCTGACCGCCCGTCGGGCCGCGCACTGAGGTGTTGCGCCGAGGAGCGCACTGAAGGGCGCGCACTGAGGTGGCCTGCCGACGTTCGCGCGCTGAGGGGGCGCGCTGAGGGGCGCGCGCTGAGGGGCGCGCGCTGAGGGGCGCGCGCTGAGGCCGCGCGCTGAGGTGGCGACCATCGGAGCTCCGCGCGTGCCGGGCATGCCCGGCCATCCGGCGTCCGGTGGCTCACGCCGAGGCGGCAACTTCGGGGAAGCTGCGGCCTCGGCCGTTCCGGAGGCAGCAGTTTCGGGGAAATCGCGGCGTCCCGCACGGGGGTTGCGCGGCGTCCCGCACGGGGGTTGCGCGGCGTCCCGCGCGGCGGTTGCGCGGCGTTCCGCACGCGGCGCGCCGGCGGTGGTTCCGGGGCGTGCCGGGGCGTGCCGGGGCGGGCCCGTGCCGCCGGTCTTCCGGTGGCACGGACCCTGGCCTGCGGCACCGGTGATCCCGGCGGATCGGATCGGGTCAGGCGCGCAGCCCGGCGCGGCGCTCGGCGTCGGCCTTCATCTTGGCGGCCCGGTCGATGTCGGCCGGGTTCACGGCGGCGGGGGAGCCGAAGATGCTGACCGCCTGGTAGTAGGTCCAGGCCAGGCTGAGGCAGGCCGGGCGGACGACCGCGTTGTAGGTGGCGCACACCCGCTTCAGGTCGGAGTAGAAGGCGTTGTCCAGGCGGGACTTGTTCGCCGGGAACTGGCCCATCGCCTTGTAGTTGCGATAACCGAAGTCGTGCCGGTAGCAGGAGAGCTCGAAGCTGAACCCGAGCGGGTTGTCCGGGCTGGACGAGCAGTAGTCGGTGGACCAGTCGAAGGCGTACTCGGCCCAGGGGGCCTTGTTCAGCCGGGCCGAGTTCCACGAGCTGTAGCTGCCGGCGCTGGTCTGCGTCCAGCTGGAGAGGACGGAGAGCTTCTGCGCCGGGGTGACGGCGGCGCTGGCGGGGGCGGCGACTCCCAGCGCGACGAGCAGCGCGAGCGCGCCCGAGGCGAGGAGGGTGGTGAGTCGTCTGGGCACTGGTACCTCCGCGGGGGTGTGCGGGTGCGACGGATGTTACCGGCGAGTTACCGGGTGCCGATCAGTCTCGATCAATAGATGGGCGCGGATATTGCATCGCCCCCGACTATTGGTGACATCCGTTGAAACAGACCAATACCCCGGGCGCGCGGGGCGCCCGGGGCGGTCGACTTCCGGTCAGCGCAGGACGAAGGCCGGAGGGCTGGCCGGGCTCTCGTTCGCCAGCCGGTCGAGGGCGGTCAGGTAGTAGGTGTACCGCTTGCCGGGCTGGGCGGTGCTGTCCACCCAGGACTGCGTTCCGCCGCCGGTGGCCCGGACGGTCTGCACCAGATGCGCGGCGTCGGCGCGGTCGCAGGCACCCGCCACCTTGACTCCATCGAACCGGTAGATCGCGTACGAGGTCGCCGTACCGAACGGGCCGACCCCGTCGGCGGGCTGCCGCCACGTCAGCCGGACCCCGTCGTCCTGTCGGGCCGACCGGGTCACCACCGGCATCAGCAACGGCTTCGACGGCAGGTGCGACATGGTCGGGATCAACGCCGGGCGGGAGTAGTGCTCGGACGCGTAGATGTCGGTGGCGCCGAGCCGGTTCGCCCGCACCTGCACGGCCGAGAAGTGCACGTTGCCCTGCACCTCCGGGTACGACCGGTTGAGCGTCAGGTGGTCCGAGAGTTCGCGGGGGTTCATCCAGAACGCCCCGTACGCCGGGTCGCCGCTCTTGTAGTCGGCCTGCCCGATGTAGAGCTGCACCCGGGTGCCCCGGACGGTCTCCGCCCACCACGGCACCAGTCGCGCGTAGTCGGCGGCCGGGTACTGGCCGATGTACCAGTAGAGCTGCGGCACGACGTAATCGATCCACTCCTGCTTGACCCACTTACGGGTGTCGGCGGAGATGATGTCGTACGACTGGCTGCCGGTGGTGTCCGAGCCGAGCGGGTCGGCGGAGGCGTTGCGCCAGATGCCGAACGGGCTGACCCCGAACTTGACCCAGGGCTTGACCGCCTTGATCTTGGCGTTCATCTCCTGGATCAGCAGGTTGATGTTGTCCCGCCGCCAGTCCGCCTTGTCGGTGAAGCCCCGGTTGTACGCCGCGAACGTGTCGTCGTCGGGCACCTGGTGGGTGCCGCTCGGGTACGGGTAGAAGTAGTCGTCGAAGTGCACGCCGTCGATGTCGTACCGCTTGACGGCGTCCATCATGGCGGTCTGGACGAACTCGCGGACCTCGGGGACGCCCGGGTCGTAGTAGAGCCGGCTGCCGGCCACCCCGGCGGGCGGGTAGGCGAACGTCCAGTCCGGGTGCTGGCGCGCGGGATGACCGGGGGCGAGCTGGTCGAGGTCGGCACCGGCGCCGCCGGGAGCCGGCATGGAGACCCGGTACGGGTTGAACCAGGCGTGGAACTCGAGGTTGCGCTTGTGCGACTCGCTGACCAGGAAGGCGAGCGGGTCCCAGCCCGGGTCCTGCCCCCGGACCCCGGTCAGGTACTCCGACCAGGGCTCGTACGGCGACGGCCAGAACGCGTCCGCGGTGGGCCGGACCTGGACGACGACGGCGTTGTGGTGGAGCCGCTCGGCCAGGTCGAGCCACTCCAGGTACTCGGCCTGCTGCCGAGCGACCTGCTCCGGCGCGGTCTGGGAGGCCTTGCTCGGCCAGTCGATGTTGGTGACGGAGGCGATCCACAGGGCCCGGAACTGCCGCTTGGGCGTCGCCGGATCGGTGTCGCAGCTGACGGTGGTGGTGCTCGCCGCGTCGGGCGCGGCGGCCGCGGGGGTGCCGGCGACCAGCGCGCCGAGCAGGACCGCGGCCAGCCCGGCGACGCCGAGCCGAGTTGCCTTCATGGGTGTGTCCCTTCGTTGGGGCTCCCGTGCCGGATTCGTCGCGGCGACCTCGGCAACATCCGCCGTCGGCTATATGCCGCTGGTAGGAAATTTTCATATCGACGTACGTCCGCGCAAGGGCCTGCCCTGGATCTGCCCGTACGTCCGATCCGCCGTCTCTGCGGTGATCGCCACGTTCCCGCGTGCCGCCGGCCCGGGAGGCGCGCACGCCGGTCCGGGAGGTGGGCGGCGTCCGAAGCGCGGTGATTGACGGTGATGCGTGCTGGGTAGCAACGGCGGTCACCGACCGCCACGCGGGTGGTCGGACGGTGGGAGGGGTGAGCGCGGTGTCCGTGCTGCGTACGAAACCGATCAAGGACGTGCTCGCGCAGGGCGACGCCGACGGCACCGACGGCCGACCCGGGCTGAAGCGACGCCTCGGCGCGCTCGACCTCACCGGCTTCGGCATCGGCATCGTGATCGGCACCGGCATCTTCACGCTCACCGGCATCGAGGCACGGGACAGCGCCGGTCCCGGCGTGGTGGTCTCCTTCGGCATCGCCGGCGTGGTCGCCCTGCTCGCCGCCTTCTGCTACGCCGAGC
This sequence comes from Micromonospora musae, assembly GCF_003626635.1. Classification (GTDB taxonomy): domain Bacteria; phylum Actinomycetota; class Actinomycetes; order Mycobacteriales; family Micromonosporaceae; genus Micromonospora; species Micromonospora musae. The sequence continues at coordinate 370,064 of NZ_RAZT01000008.1, forward strand.
TCGCCTCCAGCGTCCCGACCGCCGGCAGCGCCTACACCTACGCGTACGCGACCATGGGCGAGATCGTCGCCTGGATCATCGGCTGGGACCTGCTGCTGGAGTTCGCCCTCGGCGCGGCAGTGGTGGCCCGCGGCTGGTCCGGCTACCTCGCCGAGCTCTTCGACCTCCCCACCACCTGGTTCGGTGAGGAGGGGAGCGTCGTCAACATCGGCGCCCTCGCCGTCGTGCTGGTCCTCGGCGTGATCGGCATCGTCGGCATCCGGGAGTCCGCCCGGGTGACCAACCTGCTGGTCGTCGTCAAGGTGGCGATCTGCGTCTTCGTGGCCGTCGCCGGCCTCTTCTTCGTCAAGGCCGCGAACCTGACCCCGTTCATTCCGCCGGCCGAACCGGCCGCCGACGGGGAGGGCGGCCTGAAGCAGCCCGTCACCCAGGCCATCTTCGGCCTGGAGCCGTCGGTCTTCGGCTTCGTCGGGGTGCTCAGCGCGGCAGCGGTGGTCTTCTTCGCCTACACCGGCTTCGAGGCGGTGGCGAACCTCGGCGAGGAGACCCGCAAGCCGCGCCGGGACCTGCCGCTGGGGCTGCTCGGCACGCTGCTGATCTCGACCGTGCTCTACATCGGCGTCTCGCTGGTGGTCGTCGGCATGGTGCCGTACACCGAGATCGACCGGGGCGCCCCGATCGCCTCGGCCTTCGAGTCGGTCGGGGCCGGCTGGGCGGCGATCCTCGTCTCGATCGCCGCGGTCGCCGGCCTGACCAGCGTGATCCTGGTCGACCTGGTGGCCATGGGCCGGATCGGCTTCGCCATCTCCCGGGACGGGCTGATCCCGCCGTCGATCGCCAAGGTGCACCCGCGCTGGGGCACCCCGTACCGGATCTCGGCGATCATGACGGTCGGGGTGGCTGTGCTGGCCGGCTTCCTGCCGCTCTCCGCGCTGGCCGACCTGGTGAGCATCGGCGCGCTCTGCGCGTTCGTGCTGGTGTCGCTGGCGGTGCCCATCCTGCGGCGGACCCGCCCGGAGCTGGAGCGGCCGTTCCGGGTGCCCTTCTCGCCGGTGCTCCCGATCGTCTCCGCGCTCGCCTGCGTCTACCTGATGCTCAACCTCTCGGTCGAGACCTGGCTGCGCTTCCTGGCCTGGATGCTCCTCGGCGCGCTGATCTACTTCGGCTACGGCTACCGGAAGAACCGCCTGGCCCGCCGCGAGGCGAGCCCCGTCCCCGCACCCCGTTCCTCCACCCCCTGACCCCACCACCCACCAGCCCCCACCCGCCCCGCTCCGCGCCCGCCCCGCCCCGCGCCAACCCCGCGCCGCCCCGCGCCCGCGCCGCCCCGCCCGCGGCGCGGCCTCGTTCACGGAAAGAGTGGCCATCCGACGCTGGATGGCCACTCTTTCCGTGAAAGTGCGGGACGCTGCGGGTGCGCGGGTGCGCGGGTGCGCGGGTGCGCGGGTGCGCGGGTACGCGGGTACGCGGGTGCGGGGGTTCGGGACGGTGGGGGCGTGCGCGGTGCGGGTGGCGGGGGTTAGGGGCGGGGTTGGGGGGTTTTGGTGGGGCCCTTCACGACGGGTTTGCCGTCTTCCCAGACGACCTCGTCCAGCCAGGTCTGCCGCCCCGGGTCGACGCTGCCCTCCTGGCCGGGCGGCCAGGCGTGGTAGAGCAGCCAGGTACGCCCGTCCTTGACGACCATCGACGCGTGCCCCGGCCCGGACGCCACCTCGTTGCTCCTCAGGATCGGGTTCTCCGGAGCCTTCACGCACGGGCCGCTCGGCGACTCGCAGATCGCGTACCCCTCGGCGTACTCGGCCCGGTCGTACGCGTTCGCCGCGAAGAAGAGGTAGAGCCGGCCCTCCTGGCGGTGCAGGAACGGCCCCTCGATCAGGGTTCCCTCCCACGGCTCGGTCTGCTTCAGCAGCTTCGTCGGCTCACCGACGAGGCTCAGACCGTCGTCGGAGAGGCGCTGGGAGAAGATCCAGGTGTCCACTCCGATGGCGTTGCCGTCGTTCTTCCACAGCAGCCACAGGCTGCCGTCGGTGTCCCGGAACGGGCTCGCGTCGATCGACCCGCCCAGCTCGGGCTGGCAGATCAGCGGGCCGGCGGAGTCGTCCCGGTACGGACCCTGCGGCGAGGTCGCCACCGCCCGCCCCACGCACTGCCGTCCCGCCTCCCTGCCGGCCACGGTGTAGTAGAGCACGAACGACTCCGGCCCGAGCTGGATCGCCTCCGGGGCCCAGGTCTTCCCCGCGTCCGCCCACGCCGGCAGCTCCGGCAGGGCATCCCCTACCGGCGTCCAGTCGGTCAGGTTCGCGGAGGTGTGCACCGGCACGTTCCGGCCGTCGGCGTTGGTGTGGAACAGGTACCAGGTGTCGCCGACCCGGATGGCCTGCGGATCGGGGGCGTCGGTCCGGATGACCGGGTTGGTGAACATGCTCGGGTCACTCCCCGTACTCGTGGGTGTGGGTCGGTCGGTGTCGTCGCCGCAGCCGGAGACGAGCAGTGCGGCGGCGAGAACCGCCGCCGCACCGCGTCGCCGGAGCCTTCCGGCCGTCATCCCTTCAGGCCGCTGCGCGACACGCCCTGGATGATGTGCCGCTGGGCGAGCACGAAGAGGATCAGCACCGGCACGCTGGCCAGCACCGCACCCGCCATGATCACCGGATAGTCGGTCACGTACGAGCCCTGGAGCAGGCCCAGGCCGGGCGGCAGGGTCAGCTTCTCCGGGCTGAAGAGCACGAAGATCGGCCAGAGGAAGTCGTTCCAGTTGGTCAGGAAGGAGAGCACCGCCAGGGTGGCCAGGGCGGGCTTCGACAGCGGCAGCACCACCCGGTAGAAGATCTGCCACTGGTTCGCGCCGTCGAGCACGGCCGCCTCCTCCAACTCCTTCGGCAGGGAGAGGAAGAACTGCCGCAGGAAGAAGACGCCGAACGCGCTCGCCGCGCCCGGCACGATCACCACGGCGAGGGTGTCGATCCAGTTCAGCGAGTCGACGATCAGGAAATTCGGGATGATCAGCGAGGTCGGCGGGATGAAGAGCGTCCCGACGATCAGCGCGAAGGAGACCCCGCGACCACGGAACCGCATCCGGGCCAGGGCGTACGCGGCCATCGAGGCGGTCGCCAGCACCAGCAGCGAGTGCAGCGTGGCCGCCAGCATGCTGTTGAGGAACCAACGCAGCACCGGATTGGCGGAGTTGGTGAGGATCTGCTGGTAGCCGTACCCGGAGAGCGGGTCGGGCAGCCAGTCCGGCGGGATTCGCTGGGCGCCGTCGTAGGTCTTCAGCGAGGTGATGACCATCCACGCCAGCGGGATCAGGAAGACCAGGGCCAGCGCTACGAGGATGGCGTAGAGCCCGACCCGGCGCAGCGTGTGCGCGGGTGCGGTGCGCGTGGGCGTCGTCATGGCGGTTCCCTCAGTCTTCCCGGTAGCGGAAGAGGCGGAAGTTGGCGAGGCTCACCACGGCCAGCATCAGCGCGAAGACGATGCTCATCGCGGCGGCGCGGCCGGCGTCGTTGTTGCGGAGCCCCTGCTCGACGATGTACCAGACCACGGTGCGGGTCTCCGTGCCCGGCGCGCCCTGGGTGATCAGGAACGACTGACCGAAGACGTTCGCCGAGGCGAGCACGGTGGTGGTCATGACGAAGAGCAGCACCGGGCGCAGCCCGGGGAGCGTGACGTGGCGGAACCGTTCCCAGGTGCTCGCGCCGTCCACCTTCGCCGCCTCGTACAGCTCGGGCGCGATGTCCTGCAGCCCGGCCAGGTAGATCACCGCGTTGAAGCCCGAGGTCCACCAGACGGTCACACCGACCAGCGAGATCCACGCCCACGGCACGTCGGTCACCCAGGGGGTGTCCGACGGCAGGCCGACGGCGCCGAGCACCCGGTTGACCAGGCCCAGGTTCGCGTCGAGCAGGAAGCGCCAGAGCAGGCCGATGACCGCCACGCCGAGCACGTACGGCGCGAAGTAGACCGCCCGGAAGAAGGTGCGGCCGGGGAACGAGCGGTTCAGCAGCAGCGCCAGCCCGAGCGGGACGACCACCAGCAGCGGCACCGAGACGACCGTGAAGATCGCGGTCGCCCGGACGCTCTGCCACCAGTCCCCGAAGACCGCTGAGTCGCTGGAGAAGAGCTCCTTGTAGTTGTCCAACCCGACGAACGGCCGGTTGGGCAGCTGGAAGTCCCACTGGTGCACGCTGAGATAGAGCCCGAGCACGATCGGCAGCAGGCCGAAGACCGTGAACAGGACCAGATACGGCGCGAGGAACAGATACGGCGTCGCCCGACCGACCCGGTTCGCCGACTTGGCGCCCCGGCGGGCAGCACTGGCCGCCGGGGGCGGCGCGTCACCGCGCGCCGCCCCGACCTCGATCACGTCCGCCACGGAGAATCAGCTCCCGTACTTCTTGCGGTTGTCCTCGAGCTGCCGGTTCGCCTTCGCCACCCCGTCGTCGAGCGCCTGCTTGGGCGACTTCTTGCCCAGCGCCGCCTCGTTGAACGAGTTGTAGAAGGTGGTGATGACCTCGCCGAGGCCCGGGGTGGCCGGCGGGAAGGCCGCGTAGTCCAGCTCGGGGGCGAGCGCGCTCACCTCGGCCAGCGCCTTGAACTCGGCGCTCTCCCGGACGCTCTTGCGGGCCGGCACCTGGCCGCCCTTCGCCCAGTCGAGGGAGTGCTGGCTGAGCCAGTTGATGAAGACCTTCGACGCCTGGACCTTGTTGGCGTTGTTGGCGCGCTGCTTGACGATGGTGAAGTTGTGCGAGTTGGCCCAGGCGGCCGGCTTGCTGCCGATCTGCGGCAGGGGCGCCACGCCCCACTGGACGTCGGGGCTCTTCTTCAGATCGTTGATCTGCCAGATGCCGTTGAAGGTGAAGGCGTTCTTGCCGCTCTTCAGGGCCAGGTACTCGGCGTCCTGGCCGACGTTCGCCGGTGAGTGCCCCTGCTTGATCATGTCGACCATCCAGGTGCACGCCTCGACCGCCGGGTCGGCGTTGAAGGTGGCCTTCTTGACCTCGGCGTCGAAGAGGCTGCCGCCGAACTGGTAGATCAGCGAGTAGAAGGACATCCCGCCGGTGAACTGGAACGGGCTGATCCAGAAGCCCTGGACGCCCGACTTCTTCAGCTCGGTGAGGGCGGCGGTGAAGTCGTCGCGGGTGGTCGGCGGCTTGTTCGGGTCCAGCCCGGCCTTCTCCATGACCGACTTGTTGTAGTAGAAGCCGAGCGGGTGCATGTCCAGCGGGATGCCGTACCGCTTGTTGTTGTAGAGCCCGCCCTGCCAGACCGTCGGCGCGAAGTCCGCCTCGGTCAGCTCCAGCGTCTTGGCCACGTCGTCCAGCTCGCTGATGACGCCGCGGGCGGCGAAGGTGGCGAGCTGGTCCATGTGCATGACCGCGATGTCGGGTCCGTTCCCGCTGGAGGCCGCGCTGGGGAGCTTGTTGTAGTAGTCCTCCCACTGGTACGTGGCGACCGAGACCGCGATGTTCTGGTGCTCGGAGTTGAACTGGTTCACCAGCGTCTTGAAGATCTCACCGTCGCCGCCGGTGAAACCGTTCCACAGCTTCAGGTCCACCTTCGGCCCGGTGTAGTCCTTCCCACCGTCTCCGCCGGCGGCCGGCCCGGACGAGTCGCCGCCGCCGCAGCCCGCCAGCGTGAGCGTGGCCGCGGCGCCGAGCCCGACGCCGAGCCCGAGGAGCCGCCGCCGGCTCATTTCGTTGTGGATCATGCCGTATCTCTCCTTGGGGGGACGGTATGAAGTGTGCCCTGGTCAGCGCGGGTTACCGAAGCGCAGCACGTTCCAGGAGACGGCGGGCAGGCGCACCGAGCACCGGCCGCCGTCGATGGTGGGGGTGGTCAACTCCCGGGGCGTCACCTTCTCCGGTTCGGCCTCGGTGTTCGTCGCCTCCGGGTCGTCGCCGGCGGCGAGGGTCAGGTGTGACGTGGCGGACAGCCCGGGCACGCCGCGCAGGTCGAGCTGCAGCTCGAGGTCGGCCTCGCCCCGGTTGACGGCGAAGACGGTCACCTCGCCGGTCTCCTCGTCGTGCACGGCGACGGTGTCCAGCACCGGAACCTCGCCGTGCTTCTTCGTCTCGTACGTCGGCGAGACCGGCTCGGTGCGCAGCACGGTGCCGCGCGCGTACCGGGCGGTCAGGGCGAACGGGTGGAAGATGCTCTGCCGCCAGGCCGGCCCGCCGTTGCGGGTGCGGATCGGGGCGATCACGTTCGCCAGCTGCGCCTGGGCGGCCACGCCGACCCGGTCCGCGTGCCGGAGCAGGGTGATCAGCAGATCGCCGACCACCACCGCGTCGACCGCCGTGAAGTCGTCCTCGATCAGCGCCGGCGCCTCGACCCAGCCCCGCCGGTCCAGGTCGGCCTGGAGGCGGGACTCGTACCAGACGTTCCACTCGTCGAAGGAGATCTTCAGCTTCCGCTTCTGGCGCTGCTTGGCGGCCACGTGGTCGGCGGTGGCGACGACCTCGGAGATGAAGTTGTCCATGTCGACGGCGGAGGCCAGGATGCTGGCGCGGTCCCCGTCGGAGGGGTCGTAGTAGGTGTGCGCGGAGATGTAGTCGACGTGCTCGTAGGTGTGCTCGAGCACCGTCGCCTCCCAGGAGGCGAAGGTGGGCATCCGCCGGTTGGAGCTGCCGCACGCGACGAGGCTGATCGACGGGTCGACCATCTTCATGGCGCGGGCGGCCTCGGCGGCGAGCCGGCCGTACTCGTCGGCGGTCTTGTGCCCGACCTGCCAGGGGCCGTCCAGCTCGTTGCCGAGGCACCAGAGGCGTACGCCGAACGGCTCCTCGGCGCCGTTCTTGCGCCGCTGGTCGGAGAGGCGCGTGCCACCCGGGTGGTTCGTGTACTCCAGCAGGTCCAGCGCCTCTTGCACGCCCCGGGTGCCGAGGTTGACCGCCATCATCGGCTCGACCCCGGCTTCGTCGGCCCAGGTCATGAACTCGTGCAGGCCGAAGGCGTTGGTCTCGATGGTCTTCCAGGCCAGGTCGAGGCGGCGCGGCCGGTCGCCGACCGGGCCGACGCCGTCCTCCCAGCGGTAGCCGGAGACGAAGTTGCCGCCGGGGTAGCGGACCACCGAGACGCCCAGCTCCCGGGTCAGTTCCAGCACGTCACGTCGCAGCCCGCGCTCGTCCGCGTCGGGGTGGCCGGGCTCGTAGATCCCGCCGTAGACGCAGCGCCCCATGTGCTCGACGAAGGAGCCGAAGAGTCGTCGGTCGGCCGGGCCGATCGCGAACGCGGGGTCGATCGTGAGCTTCGCGGTCCGCACGAATGTCACCTTTCGTCATTTCTGATGCCGGGTGACCGCAGTCACCGCCCACCCGGTGTCCCTGGTTTCTACAACGTTGTAGGCAACGTTGTAAAGAGCTGACTACGAGGTAAAGTGCCGGTTGTTACGTCGGGAGGGGGGCGAATGCGGCACAGGCTCAAGGACGTCGCCGAACGGGCCGGGGTGTCGGTGAAGACCGTCTCCAACGTGGTGAACGGCTACGCGCACGTCCGACCCGACACCCGGGCCCGGGTCGAGGAGGCCATCGCCGTACTCAACTACCGGCCGAACCTCTCCGCCCGCAACCTCCGCAAGGGGCGCACGGGCGTGATCGCGCTCGCCGTACCCGAACTCGACATCCCGTACTTCGCCGAACTCGCCCGGCACGTGGTGACCGCCGCCGCCGATCTCGGCTGGACGGTGCTGATCGACCAGACCGGTGGCGGCCGCGAGCAGGAACGGGTCGTCGCCTCCGGCATCACCGACCACCTCATCGACGGGCTGATCTTCAGCCCGCTCGCGCTCACCGCCGACGACCTGATCAACCTGGACGGCACCCCGATGGTGCTGCTCGGCGAACGCGTCGCACACGGCCCGGCCGACCACGTCGTGATCGACAACGTGGCCGCCGCCCGGGAGATCACCAACCATCTGGTCGGTCTCGGCCGCCGCCGGATCGCCGCCATCGGCTCCCAGCGCACCCCCGAAGGCGCCAGCGCCCGGCTCCGCCTCGACGGCTACCGGAGCGCGCTGGAGGAGGCCGGCCTCGGCTACGACGAGGCCCTGGTCGCGCCCGCGCCGGTCTGGCACCGCGCGGACGGTGCGGCCGCCATGCGCAACCTGCTCTCCTCGGGCGTACGCCCCGACGCCGTCTTCTGCTTCAACGACACCCTCGCCCTCGGTGCGCTGCGGGCCCTGCACGAGGCGGGGCTACGCGTACCCGAGGACGTCGCGGTGGCCGGCTTCGACGGCATCGAGGACGGACGCTTCTCCGTGCCGACGCTGACCACCATCGCCCCGGACAAGGAACGGATCGCGCGGCTCGCGGTCGAACTGCTGGCCAACCGGATCGACGGCGACCGCACCGCCGAACCCCGCGAACTCGCCGCCCCCTACCGCCTGGAATCCCGCGAATCCACCCAAGGCCGCTAACCCCCCCCGACCCCGGGTCCCCCCGCCGCTTCCCGGCCGCCCGGGGGCCTGGCCCCAGTGATCATGAAGTTATTGCCCAACGCGGCGGCGTGTCGGGGCAATAACTTCATGATCATCGGGCCGCGCCGGCCACCGGCGCCCACCGGCGGGCTGGGGGTGGGGGCGGGTCAGTCGAAGAAGCGGGCCAGGTGGGACTTGCTGGGCGGGTCGGCGTCGGGCGGTACGGGAGTGAGGTCGGCGAAGATCGAGGCACCGTCACAGCCCGCGTGCAGCGGGTACCAGCGCGGGGTGCCCGGCGGACGCTGAAGGCAGATCCCCTTGAAGGTCTGCACGTCGAGCAGCCGTACGTGGGTCGGGTCGGCCACCGCGTTCACGTGCCCCCACCACGGGCTCATCACGTGCAGTACGCCTCCCGGTCGGAGCACCCGGTGACACTCGTCGAGCAGCGGCAGGAAATCGATCAGGTGCTCCAGGATGTGCACGGTGAAGAAGACGTCGACCGAGTCGTCGGCCAGCGGCAGGGAGCCCGACAGGTCCGCCACCGCGTCCACCCCGCTGGCCGGGAAGATGTCCAGCCCCAGGTTGCCCGGCCACTGCTTGTTCGGCCCGCAGCCGAGGTCCACCACCACCGGATCGTGCCCGGCCACCCGTACCCGGCACCAGACGCCGAGCACCCCGGCGAGCCGCCCGATCCGGTCCCGGGCCAGCCGTAGCTGCCCCGGATCGGCGACCTCGCCGGTCACGTGGGCGACCCCCCGGTCGAAGCGCACCTCCACGGTGAGATCGCGCAGCCGGTCGTCGTGCGCCTTCTGATCGGTCCACGCCTCCGCGAGGAAGCCGTCGATCGCCCGCAGCCGATCGCCCGACGGCGGGGTCTGTGCCAACGCGACCATGTCCACCTCCGGCCGCCCGTTACCCTCATCGCCGTCCGGTATGCCTGCCGCCACCGTCGCCGCGTGGATTCGCCCTCCGGCGACCGCCGCGGCCGGGCGTTGCCACGCCCCTCCGACCGGCCGCCGCCGCTCGCGCGCATCCGGCCCCCGACCGGCACCGCTGCGCGCCGCGCATCCGGCCCTGCGGCCAGCGCCGCCCGGATCCGGCCCGGCGGCCGAGGAGGATCACGGCGGACCGGGCCGCCGCGCACGGCCGCCGACGCGGCGACCGAAACGGTCAGCCGGTCGTGCTGCGGCGGGGGCGGCTGCCGATCCGCATCCGCTGCCGGGGCGGCGGAGCAGCCGACTTCGGCCGTTTGAGGTGGTAGCGGTGCAGTTCGCTGTTGCCGGGCAGGGAGGGGTCCTCGCTCATCGCGACCAACTCCCACCCCTGGTCGCCGGCCCGGTTCAGATGGGCCAGCGCGGTGTCCCCGTACGGGGTGACGTCGACCATCGAGCCGTCCGGGCCGTACCAGACGAAGGTGACCTCCCAGCCGAGGTCGTTCGTGGCCGCCTGGCGCCGGCGGACCAGCAGCGCGTACTCCCACTTGAGCATGGGGTCATTCTCACCCCGGGTGACGCCGTCGGCACGGCATCAATCCTCGGCGATCCGCCCCGCGTCCACCCGCAGCCGCCGGTTCGTCGCCACCGCGGCGAGCATCCGCCGGTCGTGGGTGACCAGCAGCAGCGTTCCCGGGTAGTTGGCCAGCGCCGCTTCGAGCTGTTCGATCGCGGGCAGGTCCAGATGGTTCGTGGGCTCGTCGAGCACCAGCAGGTTCACCCCGCGCCCCTGCAGCAGCGCCAACGCGGCCCGCGTCCGCTCGCCGGGGGAGAGCGTCGCGGCCGGGCGCAGCACGTGCCCGGCGCGCAGGCCGAACTTGGCGAGCAGCGTCCGCGCGTCCGCCGGCGACATCTCCGGTACGGCGGCGCGGAACGCGTCGATGAGCGGGGCGTCGCCGAGGAAGAACCCTCGGGCCTGGTCCACCTCGCCGACCACCACTCCCGGGCCGAGCGCGGCGTGACCGGTGTCGAGTGGGAGCCGCCCGAGCAGGGCGGCGAGGAGGGTGGACTTGCCGGCCCCGTTCGCGCCGGTCACCGCCACCCGGTCGGCCCAGTCGACCTGGAGGTTCACCGGCCCGAGGGTGAAGCCGCCCCGGCGTACCACGGCGTCGCGGAGCGAGGCCACCACGGCCCCGGCGCGGGGCGCGGCGGCGATCTCCATCCGCAGCTCCCACTCCTTGCGCGGCTCCTCGACCACCTCCAGCCGCTCGATCAGCCGGTCGGTCTGGCGAGCCTTCGCGGCCTGCTTCTCCGTCGCCTCGGTGCGGAACTTCCGGCCGATCTTGTCGTTGTCGGTGGCCTTGCGCCGGGCGTTCTTGACGCCCTTCTCCATCCACGCGCGCTGGGCCCGCGCCCGGTTCTCCAGCGTCGCGCGGGTGTCGGCGTACTCCTCGTAGTCGGCCCGGGCGTGCCGGCGCGCCACCTCGCGCTCCTCCAGGTAGGCCGCGTAGCCGCCGCCGTAGTGGTTGACCTGCTGCTGCGGCAGGTCCAGCTCCAGCACCCGGGTCACCGTCCGGGTCAGGAACTCCCGGTCGTGGCTGACCAGCACCGTGCCGGCGCGCAGCCCCGTCACGAACTCCTCCAGCCGCTCCAGCCCGGCCAGGTCCAGGTCGTTGGTGGGCTCGTCGAGCAGGAAGACGTCGTACCGGCTCAGCAGCAGCGAGGCCAGCCCCGCGCGGGCCGCCTGGCCGCCGGAGAGCCCCGTCATCAACTGCTCCAGGTCCACCGCGAGGCCCAGCTCGGCGGCGACCTGCTCGGCCCGTTCGTCCAGGTCCGCGCCGCCGAGCGCCAACCACCGCTCCAGCGCCTCGGCGTACGCGTCGTCGGCGCCGGCCCGGCCGGCGGTGAGCCCCTCGGTGGCGGCGTCCAGGGCGAGCTGCGCCGCGGTCACCCCGGTGCGGCGGGCCAGGAAGGCGCGGACCGTCTCGCCCGGCCGCCGCTCCGGCTCCTGCGGCAGGTGCCCGACGCTCGCCGTGGGCGGGTTGAGCGTGACGCTGCCGGCCTCCACCGGCAGCAGACCGGCGAGCGTACGCAGCAGCGTCGACTTCCCGGCCCCGTTAGGCCCGACCAATCCGACGACGTCGCCCGGCGCGACGACCAGGTCCAGGCCGGTGAAGAGCGGAGTGTCGCCGTGCCCGGCGGAGAGGTTCTTGACGATCAACGTGGCGCTCATGAGGAGGCGAGCCTATCCGGCTGAGTGCACGCGACCCGCCCGGAAGGTGCAGACTCGGCGGAGTGGTGACCACACTGGCGATCGACTGCGGAGGCGGGGGCATCAAGGCCTCCGTCCTCGACGAGGCCGGCACGATGCGGACCCGCCCGCTGCGCGTGCCCACGCCGTACCCGCTGTCGACCTCGCTCTTCGTCAAGACGCTGCTCGACCTGGGGGCTCAGCTGCCCCCGGCGGACCGGGTGACCGTCGGGATGCCCGGCATGCTGCGGCACGGCGTGGTGGTGGCCACTCCGCACTACGTCACCCGGGCCGGGCCGCGCACCAGGGTCGATCCCGACCTGCTCGCCGAGTGGTCCGGCTGGGATGCCCGCTCGGCGCTCTCCGACGCGTTCGGAACGCCGGCGCTCGTGCTCAACGACGCCGAGGTGCACGGCGCCGGGGTGGTGGCGGGCACCGGGCTGGAGCTGGTGCTCACCCTCGGTACCGGGCTGGGCAGCGCCCTCTTCGACGGGGGTGTGCTCGCGCCGCACCTGGAGCTCTCGCACGCGCCGGTGCGCTGGGGCATGACGTACGACACGTACATCGGCGAGCCGGAACGGCGACGGCTGGGCGACGCGTTCTGGTCACGCCGGGTCCGAGGGGTGGTCGACGGGCTCCGGCCGGTGTTCCGCTGGGACCGGCTCTACCTGGGTGGCGGGAACTCCCGGTTGATCCGGCCGGAGCAGTTGGCCCGGATGGGCGACGACGTGGTGGTTGTCCCGAACACGGCCGGAATCGTCGGTGGTGTCCGGGCCTGGGACCTGGCCGCCGCCCGACCCGCCCGACCCGCCTGAGGGGCGCGGGCAGGGCAGCTGCGTCCCGATCACCCCGGGAACAGTCGACGCCGGCGCGGCGTTGTGCCAGCGTCAGGAGTGTGACCGGCGCGAGACGAGGGAGTGGGCAATGGATCTTCTGGCCGACTACCGGCGGGCGACCATGTTCTTCGAGATCGGTGACCCGACCGAGGCCGTCCGACTGCTCGAGCCGATCGTCGAGGCCGAGCCGAACAACGCCTCGGTGCGGCAGCTGCTCGCCCGGGCGTACTTTCAGTCCGCCCAGCTCAACCGGGCCGAGGAGCACCTGCGGGAGCTGGTCGACCGGGACCCGAGCGACCACTACGCGCACCACGTGCTGGGCCGTACGCTCGAGCGGCTGAACCGGTACCCGGACGCGCTGCGGCACCTGCGGATCGCCGCCGCCATGCACAGCGGCAACGACGACTACCGCACCGCGCTGCGCCGGGTCGAGACCCGGGTCAGCGGTCGCTGACGTCGGAGCAGACAGAACGCGAAGGGCAGCCCGGGTGGCTGCCCTTCGCCGTTCCCGGACCCCGTCCCGCCGGACCTAGGATGAACTGGTGAAGCTCAAGCTCGATCTCCACGACATCTACAACAAGGGCCACGACATCGACCGCGCGCTCCGAGGGATCATGGACGAGGCGGTCGCGAAGAAGGCCACCCTCGTGGAGATCATTCCGGGTAAGGGCTCCGGCCAGCTCAAGAAGAAGGTGCTGCGCTTCCTCGACCAGAAGGACGTCAAGCAGCTCTACCACCGGGTGGAGAAGGACTCCAAGAACTTCGGCCGGCTCTTCGTGCACTTCCGCTGGAAGTAAGAGTCTCGGTCTTCCGACTTCACACGCAACCCTCTGGACAGCGTCTGACCTGCTAGAACGCCTTCCGTTGGTTTCCGGCGTCTTCCGTCGTCACTCGCACTCGGTTGTGCCGGATCTGTGCCGGCGAGCGGTTTGCTGACTCGCCATGGCGGTCGCGCCTCGTTGGCCTTAGGAGTTTCGGTCAGCCCCACGTAATCCTCCGGTGTCCCGGACAGCTGGGACATTTGGAGCGAGAATCCTAACCGTGGCATACGGGCCACATGCGACGCCAGCCGTGGTGTCTGCCAACGGCTACACCGGGCAGGTTCATTTCGACGGCACGTACATCACCATCACTCGCAAGGGCTTCATGGCGCGCCACTTCGTAGGCAAGGGCGAGAAGCGCATCCCACTCGGCTCGGTCGCCAGCGTGCAGTGGAAACCTGCCGGCCTCGTCAACGGATTCATTCAGTTCGAGATCCCTGGGCAGGGCGGGACCCGCTCGGCGTTTGGCAGGCAGACGAGCGATGCGGCGCGGGACGAGAACTCTGTGGTTTCCACGGCGAGGCAGATGCCCGAGTTCGAGCGGGTGCGATGGGTGATCGGCCAGGCAACCGCTCTCCGTCACAACGCGCCGACACAAGTCCGCGCGCCAGTGTCCGTCGCCGACGAGCTGGCTAAGCTCGCCGCGCTGCGGGATCACGGACTGCTGTCTCCACAGGAGTTCGAGCAGCAGAAGGCCCGCCTCCTCGGTTGAAAGTGATGTTGCGGTCAGGACACCAGCGGGGCGACGAATCAACGGAGGACCATGACGCCGTCGGGGTAATAGTCGAAGCACTGCATGTACAGAAGCAGGTCACGGAGATCGGACCACTTCTTGCCGATGGCTTGCGCGAGTTCGGCCGCGGCAGTGGCCCACCGCTGCTGCCTTCGCCGGGACATCAGCCGGTCGACGACCGCCGTACACGACGAACATTTCCGCTGGGACGAGGGCGACCCCGGCCACGATGTTGCAGGGCCTGACTCGCCTAACGCGCGTCGGCCGTTGCTCAGTCGGTTCGCAGAGGTGCAGCTCGGCCCTGCTGGCGGGCCGCCACGGCTACTCGCACCCGTGATCTGCGCATCACGAGTCGGTCCCCGGGCGCTGGTCCGCCGCCTGGTCCTTCTACTCCCTCCGGTGCCTCAGTCCGCGATCGTCCGCCCTTGCTCGCCGGCTTGGCTGCTCGGTTGGCTGCTCGGCGAATCTGCAAGGCCCCGGCCTTTCCTGCACACGTCTAGGGGCGGGCAGTACGTCCCGCGTGGCAACTACAACCAGGCAGCAGCAGGTCCTTCAGGCGCGAAGGGCTCTACAGGCGGCTCTCTAGGTCTCGTCCTAGCTGGACAGCGGTACTAGGCTGGGTCGATGCCGGACCAGAGGACGCCGCGGAGGTGGAGATGAATGAGGAACTACTTCCGAAGGAGCGCCTGGAAAGCGCAATACGTAAGGGAGAGAGCCAGTTCCGCGAATTTAAGACGGCGCTAGAGGGTCCTCCGGGACAGAAAAGGCTGCGAGATGTTCGGGATATTAAACGAGATATTGCTGAAACCTTAGTGGCATTCGCGAATAGCGAGGGGGGGCAGCTATTCGTAGGCGTCGAGGACGACGGGACGGTAACTGGTGTACCGCACTCGGCAAATGCCATCGAAGGCCTTCTTGCCGCCCCGCAAACAAACGTCCTAGCGCAAACACCACTGCCGTCGCCGCTGAAGTCACGAATATATCATGACGGCAAGCTGGTCCTGCTATTTGCGGTCACTAAGAGTACCGTGGCCATCCATCAAACGAGCGATGGAAGATGTCTCCAGAGGAGCGACCGGGAATCTATCCCAATCGCGACCGAGATCGTACATTTTGAGCGTCAAGAGCAGCGTTCTCGCTCCTACGATCGACAGTACGTTGACGGCGCTGACTTGGACTCCTTGGATATTCCACTCATACGCAGCCTCGGCGAGCAAGTCGCCCCCGGAATGTCGGAAGAAAAGGTTCTTCAGCTTCTTGACCTAGCAGACTACGACGGCTTCCATGTGCGGCTTCGCCGAGCAGCGCTGCTCCTTTTCGCCAACGACGTTCAGCGGTGGCATCCTCGGTGCCAAGTTCGAATCCTCAGAGTTGTGGGCACCGAAATGCGATCGGGCAAAGAATACAATGTTTCGAGCGACGAGATCGTTCGCGGCAATATCCTTACTCTCCTGGTGCGCGCTTGGGACGCCATCCGGAACCATCTTGTGCAGGTGAGGCTCGAGCGTAGTGGCCTGTTCGAGGAGCGGGTAATGTATCCAGAGGATGCCTGCCGGGAAGCCCTGATTAACGCTGTTGCGCACCGCGACTATAGCGACGAAGGGCGCGGCGTCGAGGTGTTCGTTTACGACGATCGGATGGAAGTAAGGAGCCCAGGCTCCCTGCTGTCGACGGTATCCGTGCAAGACCTGCTTCGGCTCTCCGGGGCCCATGAGTCGCGAAACCCGTTTGTTGCCCGAACTTTGCGCGAGGCGCGCTTCATGCGCGAGGTTGGCGAAGGAATGCGACGAATCTTTGCGCTTATGAAAGCTAATGATTTGGTGGACCCGGAGCTTCGGGCTGAAAATGACAACTTTGCCATCACACTCCATCACGAATCGGTTTTCTCCGAGACGGACCAGCGCTGGCTCGCAGCCTTTGATGGATTCAACCTGCCCGTCGACGAGATGAAGGTCTTGCTCCTCGGGCGGGATGGTGCATTGTTTAGCACCCAGCAGGTCTTCGATGCGCTCGGATTGGTTGACACTGAGCAGTACCGCGCATTGCTCTCGAACCTTCAGCTGAAGGGGCTAGTGCTGACGCAGGTTCCGAAAGCGACAGCGTCTGCCAGGGCGAGGCGCACTAAGGTACCAGTTAGAAGTGTCCCGCGGTTCGCAATTCGCCGTCCTATTGACTGCGAAAGAGACCTAGTCGACTTGGTCAGAGCGCTCGACTCCCTTACAGCCAATGGTCGACCGTTGGCTCCGATCGATATGACGCAAGTCAGAAGCAAGATTTCGCCGAATAATTTGTACGGACGAGCGGGGGCATCCTTGCCTCAGGCACTTCAAGCGCTCGAACTCCTCGACCGCAATAGAACTTTCACTGAACGCTTCAGGAAACTCGCGGCAATGTATTCACCGCGAAGATGAGTCAATCTGGGGACAGCGCCCGTTATGCTCGGGGCTACCGACTTGGCCGGCTCAGCCGGATACTTGCCTTAGGAACTTTCGGCGCTGCAGCGGACCATGTCCGTCACGCCGCCACCCCGCTTCCAGTGCCAACCGATGCAGACCGAGACACCTTCACCGCTCTGCTCGACATCGCGCGTCGACTGCAAACGACCTGACCGGGCCGTTCTCCACGACATCTCGTTTACAAGCTGTGTGCGCGGCCCGTCCAGTTGCACTCCGCGTCCGTCTCGACCAGGTGCCAGCCAGGGTCGCTCTCTCGCGCGTTCGGGTCCCCGCACCCGTCCAAAATCCGACTGCCGCGGCGACCGCTCGTCGCTTAGATCGGCACGAGATGCTCGGCGTGCCGCAGTCAGGCACTCTCCTCGGACAACTCAAGCTCGCCAAGGGCACGCCATGCCAGGTCCGCAAGAGTCTCACCCGTCTTGATAGCCCATCGGGCGGTTCCTTGGTTAGCCACAGGCCGGTCTTCCCATCGAGCCAGCTCCCATATATGAGAGATCAGGCCGGACGGTGAGTATTGCAGGCCATCCGCTGCCCAAAGGATCGGTTTGGTGCGATGTGGGATCCAAGTAGCCCGTGCCCGCGTCCGGTCCTCGGCGACCCAATCGTTCAATGCCTCGGCTTCAACTCGGTTGCCGGGCGAGAGCACTAGCGCTTCCCCCTCGGCAAGAACGGCTTGATCTATGAGAACGGAAACCGCATTCGGGCGGCGCTTCCGTTGAGCTGGCACGCGACGGTACTTGTTTGGGTCCGGGATGCGTTCAGTGCCCGCGCCGCCGAGCAATCGCTCTGCTATCTCCCGGCAGCGGGATATGTCCGAGCAGACCGACCGGATCTGCGAACGCTCCGTGTAGAGCTCATCGATTACACCGGCAACCATGGGCAACAGTTCCTGGACCAACTGTTTGGTTTCTTCGACAGCATGCTCGGCCCATTCGAGCTTCGTATCGGGTTCGTCAATCGCATCTGTATCGAGACGACCGAATACGAGGTGCGCTAGGAGATATACGCCGTGCTCGGTCAAGGCAGCACCGCGCCCTGCATAGCGTGGGCGCAGCTCGTGGAGAGTCCGCCGAACCTGCCTCAGGACCTGCACCGCATTCCAAAGCAGATAGGCACCTGGCTGCGGCCGGAACAGGGCGTCGTAGATGCCTTGCGAACCCCGTTCCCACAGCACGTCAAGAGTGGTCGCGATGCGGGCAGCGTACTGGCTGTCGGGATGAGCGCAAGCCAGTGCGCATGCAGCCTCAACTACGGAGCAGCCAGTATCCGGTTGCGGCTCCAGTTCGCTGCGGCGCACGCTGTACTCGAGTCCCAACTCGGCTCGCATTTCCTCGAGAATGGCGGCTTGAATCGGATCGAGCGCGATGAAGTCCCTTGCCTCGACGCGGTTCTGGCGATTGGTGGCCTGGGTAGCCTGCTTGGCGAAGTCGACCGCCTTACCCGTAACGATGATGCGCACGCCGACTTTGGCCGAGGCAGCAACCTCATCAGTAGCAACGGCTTCAGCGACCGAACGAACCGTTTGAGCCCCGTTCACTACGCTGGCATTGTGCAACGTCAAGCTTAGCGGACGTGATTGCGGGAAGCGCATGGACTGCTGAACCCGTTCAACTGATTCACAAAGGATCGTCACCCCATTATTGAAGTACCAGAAGTGGGCCGGCTCCCGACTGAGGGTATCGATGATCTCATTGTTGATCGGTGTCCTGCCCAAGGGATTGCGAATATTGAGGCTGAACAGGTTTGAGCCATGACCGACCCACTCCAACACCTGCTCTGCCTCAACAACACCTTGGTACGACTCGTATGGGGTGCTGATTGAAAACCACGGAAACAAGTCAGCCGCGAGCTTAACTGGCTTCGGCGCTATATCCTCCCGAACCGAAGTCCACACCTCGGAAGCCACTATGATCCGGTGGCCCAGCACGTCGCCGTGGCGGTTGAACTCGTTCTCGCCGTTCTCAATCGCTAGACGGAAGCCAGGGGTGACCTCCTCGGCGCGCATCAGTGCAATGACTTGTGTGACCGGCACTGGTCCTCGAGCCATGACACTCTTAGCCCGCTCAGCCAGTTGCTGGCCCCGGGGATTGAATGGCGCAAAGTCCTCGTCGTCGATAAGGCGCAATCCGGTGAGGAGTTCCATTATCGCTGCACGATCGCAGTTAGCCCTTCCTGTCTTGCTCCACTTTGCTTGCACTAGGTAGACATGCGGGTCCGCCCCATCCACGACCGCGATCGCGTCTATGCCCTGGTCCGCCACCCCATCGATGACGACTAACGAGGCCTCCTGCGGAGTCCATCCGGTGACGATCCGGACCGCTTGGGCGGCCAGGGCCCTCGACAACACCCGGGGCTCGCGCTCTTCGTCTGGTTTGCCGTCAAGGTCACTAAGGTCCAGCAATCCGCCGTCCACGTACACCGCTCGAAGGACCGCTTCTACCTGACGTACCTGGAGGGCCGCGTCGTCGTGAGCGGCTCGTGGGCTCGTTGGCCTCAACTGTTACCCCCTAGGACCATCGCGGATTGCGGCACAGCCAGCGGCGTATGGGATTGTCTCATGGGGACGGAGCCGAACATCGACTCGGCTCGAGGTTCGCGCCGTAGACTTGCTGCGTCGCCGCTGCCTGACGCCCCGTTCGAACCGTCAGTGGCTGCCAGGCCGGGGCCGCTGTCATGCAGAGCACCCTAGCGGCCAGCGAGGGGCTTACACTGCCAGCCGTCTTGCATGAGGAGCTTGAGCGCTTCGCCCGGTGAGGGGTGCAGCAATGCAGCATTGACTGGCCGTTAGCCTTCTTGGCATGGCAGGCCCCCTCCCCAGCACTCCGTCCACGCCGTTCCCCGTCGAAGGGCTTCATCGACACGGAAGTTTGGCGTGGGCCCCTTTGCGCGGTTGGGTGGATGTGACACACAAGCCAGAGGAAGTCGTACGGCAGCACTGGGTTCGGCGCCTCCACCTCGACGGCGGATTCTCGCTGGAGCAGATGGATCAGGAGCGTCGCACGCACTCCGGCCGGCGCTCTCCGCGTGCCGACATCGTCGTGTGGCGAAACGCGGCCGATAAGCAGGCTGGGCGCGAGCCAGTGTTGGTGGTGGAGACCAAGGCCGACGAGGGGGTCGTCCGGCCCGTGGACTTCTGGCAGGGCGAGTCGTACGCACGGTCGGCCGGAGCACGTTTCCTTGTGCTCGCTAATGCCAGCAATCAAATCGTCTTCGAGCTGACCAGGGGCATACCCGGGCGTGCTCGTCAGATCAACGATTGGCCGAAGGCCGCCGACATCGGAGACGAAAAGCGTCTCGAGGCACTAGTAAACCGGCTCGAGGTGTTCGACCGCGAGCAGTTTCAGCGGGTGCTGTTCGAGTGCCACAGCCTGCTGCGGGACAACCACGCGATGACACCAGACCGCGCCTTTGACACGATCTCAAAGGTGCTGTTCATTAAGCTTCACGTCGAACGGACCCGAACGCACGAGACGTTCACGACGAAGTACCTGGACGACGCTGCCCGGTTCCTGAACAATCCCAAGCTCGCTCTACACGAGCAGATGTTCGACCAGACGAAGGCTGCCTATTCAGCCGACGACCTCTTCGCGGAGGACGATCGCCTAGACATCTCGGCGGACACCTTCCGAGAGCTGGTTGGCAAGCTCGAGCGGTTCAATTTGTCCAAAACCGGCGAGGATATCAAAGGTATCGCGTTCGAGAAGTTCCTCGGACGCACATTCCGTGGCGAGCTCGGCCAGTTCTTCACACCCCGTCCCGTCGTGGACTTCATCGTCAATGTCCTCAATCCTAAGGAGGATGAGGTCGTCTGCGACCCCGCCGCTGGTTCGGGCGGGTTCCTCATCCGCGTGTTCGACCACGTACGTGATCAAATCGCCGCGGACATCGCCGCCAAACGACAGCAGCTCATCGACACGATCATCGCCGAGTACCCCGACGATGCCGCTGACGCGGCTCTCGACGAACGTGACAAGCGAATCGAATCCGCCGTCGAGGAGCTGAACAAGCAGCTCGCTCCGAGCGCCTCGGACGGCACCCCGACGAATACCCGCGTCGGACGACTGGCCTGGCGATGTATCTACGGCACCGACAAGGAACCGCGTGCCGCTCGCACCGCCAAGATGAACATGATCATGCATGGCGACGGGCATGGCGGGATCCACTGGCACGACGGCCTCGTCGACATCAACGGCATCTTCGAGGGCCGGTTCCGCGTCGTTGTCACCAACCCGCCCTTCGGTGCCACCGTCACCTCGTCACAGCGCATAGGCTCTAGCCCCGAAGCGGATGTGCCGAACGGCTATGACTACCGCCGGCGCCAGCAACAGCTATACGGAAAGGATTGGCTAGACGCGCACAATCGTGTGCTCAACGCGCGCGGACAAAAGATCCTCGACCATTTCGAGATCGGCAAGGTCGCTTCGTCCCGCAAGACGGAGCAGATGTTCCTCGAACGATGCCTTCGCCTGCTCGAGCCGGGAGGGCGGCTGGGCATCGTCCTGCCCAATGGCAACCTGAACGCCTCTTCGCAAGCGTGGCTGCGCCGCTGGGCCGAAGGAAAGGCGCTTCTCCGGGCCGTCGTCGCGTTGCCGCCGGAGACGTTCAGGTTCTCGGGTGCCTCTGTCACGGCGTCGGTCTTGTTCATGCAGAAATTCACCGAGGATGACGCGCAGCGGTGGGAACAGTGCTGGGGTGACGCTTTGGAGGCCACCGAGCTGGAGTTCGGGCCGCGACGCGACGCTCTGCTTAACAGCGCTAGTGACGCACTGCTGCAGAGCGACGACACCGAGCTTCGCGACCTGCTCGATCGGCTCGCCGCGCTCGGCGTCACCCGAGTTCTTTCGACGCCCACACGGGTGCGGAAGGATGGCCTCGTGCGAGGAGCTCCCACCACCACACTGCGGGGCTTCACCTGGCAGGGCAGTGCAACCGCAGCCGCCGCACGAGACCTGAAAAGGATGTACACCGAGCGTGCTGCGAAGGTCCCCGGCCTGAAGCAGGCACTCGCGTCCGTCAAGGCTGCGCTGAAGGACATCGACGAGCAGCAGACTGCCGCCATGTGGAAGCACGTCCGCGAGGCGTTCGACTACCCGGTATTCATGGCGACGCCGAAGGCGGTCGGGATCACCGCCACAGGAGATACAGGGGAGAAGGTGCCCAACGACCTTCCAGCCGTCCTCGCTGCCTGGCAGGAGTTCAAGGTGGAGAACCTCCCTGAGGGCGTCTGGTGACTGTCACGATGACAAGCGTCGTGCGCTTCGCCGCGCTCGATCGCTGGGACCTTCCGCAGATCTCTGGCGCTGCAGCATCGTACGCATGGCCGATGGCGACACTCGGTGAAGTGGCTCGGGTCCGGCTTGGCGTACAAGTGCCGCGGAAGGGATCGAAGTTCAATGGAGTGGCTCGGCCCTACCTAAGGGCAATGAACGTTCGCCGAGCCGATTTTAATTTGACAGACGTCAAGACCATGCACCTGGCCGAGGCCCAGGCCATCGAGTTGACACTCCAGTCCGGCGACCTGCTCTTCGTCGAGGGTTCCGGATCGGTGACCGAGGTCGGACGCGCCGCGCTATGGGATGGCAGCATTCCCGAAGCGGTCTACCAGAACAGCGTGGTCCGCGCCCGCCTGCATGACGGTCGCCTCGACCCCGAGTACGTCATCACCTGGTTCAATTCGCGTGCGGGCAACGCCTACATTCGTGAGCAGGCCACCACAACGAGCGGGCTCTACCACATCGGCGCCGGCAAGCTCGTAGGCGCTCCGATCCCCGTTCCGCCGATCGACGTCCAGCGGCAGATCGTTGCTACCTACCGGGAGACGCTGCAGCGCGCTGAGGAAGCCAAGCGCAGGTCCGCCGTCCTTACCAATGCCGCTTGGGGCCGCTTCGGCTCTCAACTGATCGACGCACCGGAAACGGTCGCAGTTGCGGGCATGGTGACCGTGACCAGGTTCTCCGCGCTCGATCGCTGGGATACTGACGTCACTCCCATCGGGACTACCAGTCGGTACCCACTGGTTCGCCTCGACGCGGTCGCCGACGTACGGCTTGGCGTCCAGCTGCAGCGATCGAACACCGGAGGGCAGGAGGTGCCCTACCTCCGGGTCGCCAACGTCCAGCGCGGCTATCTCGACCTTACCGACGTGAAGACGATGAACGTCAGTTCCGACACCGTCGCCCGACTCGCGCTGAAGCGCCACGACTTGCTGTTCCTCGAAGCCAACTCGCTCGAGGAAGTCGGGCGTTGCGCACGCTGGGACGGACAGATTCCCTTGTGCATTCACCAGAACCACGTGATCCGGGCTCGTCTGGGCACAGCTGACCTGTTGCCTGAGTTCGTGGAAGCTTGGTTCAACTCCCCACCAGGCGGATCTCACGTCCGCGGCCGTGCTCGCACGACCAGCGGGACGCTCTACACGATTCCCGTTAGTGTCCTCGCGACCGCACCCGTCCCCGTTCCGCCTGTCGAGGACCAAACTCGACTCATCGCGGGACTGCAGGAGGGCCTCGCTGAGGCTCGTTCGGTCCTGGTTGAAGCGGGACGACTGCGGGAGCAGGCCGAGACCGACCTCATTTCGGCACTGACCTCGTCCCTGTGACGAGGCCGGAGCGACGATACCTCCGGCCTACCGCCGGCGTGGCGCTGACGTACGTGGCGCCGTAGCACGGTCGGTTTGGAAGGTGCCTGACTAACTAGCCGGCAGCTCAACCCATCGTCAACCAGGGTGGCGCTTGCGATTCGGGCAGAGGAAGATGCGAAGAGTTCCTCGCAACTCGCCACCTAGCGTCGCAGGTGCCGGCCCTCGGATGATGGATGGAACCTCACTATGCACGATGACAGTCAGGACGGCCTTCGCGACTTCCCAGGCTGGCTGCCGCATCCAGAGGAGAAGGAATTCTTCGATGGCGCCACTATCGTCCCCGATGCAAACGTTCTCCTCGCTCTTTACCGGATTACACCACAGGCGAGAGGTCAGCTTCTCGCCGTCCTCAAAGACGTCACGGATCGGCTATGGGTGCCTCACCAGGTGGCCCTTGAGTTCATGCGAAGCAGAGAGAAGGTCATAGCAGATAGGAACGCTCGCTTCACAACTGTTCGTCGGGCGCTCCAAACAGCATCAGATAAGGCGGCGGCCGACATCGCCGCAGCGATTGATGATCTGAAGGACCTTAGAGCGTCTGTTGTGTCGTCGGAAGATTGGAATGAATCCGACCACGGTCTCGCCTTTGAGGAGATCAGGAAATTGCTCGTAGCCTTACTCCAGCCCGCTGTGGAAGAGTTCGAGCGAGTAAAGGCAGACCAGGATCTAACACACTCGGACGTGAATGGCGACCAGGACCCAGTCCTCCGAGTGTTGCAGGAAATCCTTTCAGGGCGTGTGGGCGTAGCCTACGACAGCGACAAGTACAGGCAACTGGTTCAAGAGGCCCTAGAATATCGATACCCGAACGAAATCCCTCCAGGATATCTTGACCTGAAAAGTAAGCTACCGGCAAGAGCGGCGGGTGACTACATCCTGTGGGCCCAACTCCTCGAAATGCTGCAATCAAACCGGGGTGACCGCAAGCTCGTAATCCTGGTCACGGCCGACGCCAAGGCTGACTGGTGGCAAATTGATGCAAAAAGCAGGCCCGAGAAGGCCCGACCTGAGTTAGTGCAAGAGATGTACGACCAGGCGGGCGCCCGACTCCTGCTTCTCACCCTTGACGGATTTCTTGAAGGATCGAGAAGCTACCTGCAAAAGGATGTATCCCCTTCGACGCTCGAGGAGGCGCGAGAGGTGCTTTCGGAGGAACAAGATGCAGACGGCCTAGATTTCCTTCACGTCTCGCCGTTCCAGGTAAGACTCAACAGAGCCAGTCACAATGAATTGGCCGGGATCGTAGCCCAGGTGCTGGAGGCAATGGGCTACGTTCTCAAGTCGCTTCCCCCGCTGCCGGAGGTCGACCTTCTGGTCGAGCGACACGGGGAAGAGTCTGTCGTCGAGGTGAAGAAGCTGATGGACGTTCCCGCCGCGGTGATCTTTCAGGTTCACAGCTTGATGGTGCAGACGGATTCACCTAAAGCCATCATTGTAACAACTGGGCGATTCACTCGGACGGCGATCGAAAGGTCGCAAGAGATCGGCGGGATAACTCTAATCAATGGCGAGCAACTCGCTCTCTTGTTAGAGAAGTACGTCGGCCTTAACGAAGACGAGTAGTGCGCATTTGCCACCGCTCGATCCAACCCGCATCCTGATGCCTTCTCCACCAGACGCAACCCGGCTGTTGCGCCATCCCGCCGGCTGCTCTGGTCGGAGCTGCGGGTCGCCGCCGAGCTGGGTGGGGCCGCGGCGCTGGCCGCGCTGATCGGCGGGGCGTACGTGCCGCGCCAGGGCGAGCGGGTGGCGATCATCGTCTGCGGTGGCAACACCGACCCCGGCGACCTGGCCACCCGCCCGAACTGAACCCGCCGGCCGCACGTCCGGCCGACGGGTGCAGGGCAAGGTCGGCGGTCAGACCGGGTAGGTGCGGGCCACCGCGAGCATCTCCGAGCTGTGCGAGCCGACGATCCCGACGTCCGGCGGGCGGGGCTGGAAGCCGGGCAGACCGTCGAGGCCGTCGCTGGCGTCCATCGCCCGCAGACCCAGCCAGTCGGCCTTCGGCGTGACGGTGAGCGTCACCTCGAAGCCCTCCGCCGGCGGGGCGTGGAAGACCACCCCGAAGCCCCAGCGGCCGGACCGGGGCTCGACGGGTACCGGCCGGCCGGCGACCTCGGCCCGCAGCACGGTGGCCGTGGTCGTGTCGACGTGCAGGCTGGCCAGGCGCGCCGGACGCTGCGGGGTGAGCCGCAGTCGCACGGTGCGCTCGCCGCCGGTGGTGCTGTCGGCCAGCACCTCGAGCTTCGGGGCGGGCAGGTTCGTCGGCTCCGCCGGGCCGCCGCGCAGGGTCTGGTCGCCCAGCGCGGGGAAGTCGTCCAGGGACGCCGGACCCTTGACGTACCGGCTGGTCCACGGCTGGGGATCGGTCTCGTCGGTGAGCCATCGGGCCGAGCCGGTGCCCGCGTCCAGCGCGTACATCAGGTGGGTCGGCGCGGGATGCGCGGCGTCGAACCGGTCGACGCGGAGCCCGACCCCGGCGCAGACCACCGCCGCCACCGCGGCGGCGAGCGCCGGCACCGCGCCGAGCCGCCGGGCCCGGAGCGCCACCAGGCCGCGCTGCCCGCCGGCCCGCGGGTGCAGCAGGTCCAGCACCGGCAGTACGGCCAACCCGAGCAGCACCGTGACCAGGGCGGCCACCCCGCCCATCGCCATGCCGAGCGCCGGGAAGAGGAGCACCACCGTGGGCAGCAGGACGACGACGCCCACCGCGGCGCCCACGGTGACCGCGACCACCGGCCAGGGCCCGTCGATCCGGGTGCCGAGCGCGGCCAGGCCGGCGAGCGCGCCCGCCAGCGCCGGCAGGGAGGCGAGGTACGCCCCACCCGGCACCAGCAGCGCGAGCACCACCCCGAGCACCGCCAGCCAGCCCAGCCCGCCGACGGCCAGCGCGGCGGGGCCGATCCGGCGGCGGGTCAGCGCGTACCAGGCGAGGACGACCGTCGCGGCGAGCGCGAGCACGGCGAGCCGGTACCAGATCGGCCGGTACGGGTCGAGCAGTGCGGCGTAGCCCGGCCGGATCGCGGTGATCAGCGCCCAGAGCCCCTGCGCGGCGAGCGGGGCGGCCACGATCGGGACGAGCGCCAGACCGAAGCCGGCCGCCAACCGGCCTCCGCTCGCGCGACCGCGCCGCCGGGTCAGCCAGCCCAGCGCGACGACCGCGACCAGCGCGAGCAGCGCGAGCGGGAGAGTCAGCTGGCCCGGGTAGCGGGCGAGCCCGCCCGGCACCGGGAAGTAGGTGTCGTCGCCGGCGGCGGTCAGCTCGGTCAGGTCGATCCGGCCGAACTCCCGGGCCATGCCGAGCGCGTTCTCACCGTGCTGCTGGAGGCTGGCCCGGTCCAGCGCGGCGGCGGTGTCCAGCGGGGTGTGGTAGATCGCCGCGCCGTCGATGTACGCCGAGTTCAGGCCGACGAAGTTCTCCGCGAGGAACGCGGTGAAGTCGGTGTCGTTGGGTAGCGCCCGGTAAATCTCCACGGCGAACGAGGTGCCGACCGGGTGCGGCGCGGCCCGGCCGAAGACCTCCACCAGTTTCGCGTTCCGTCGTGAGGTCTCGAACATGATCACCGGGCCGGTGGAGCCGCGCGCCTCCAGGTTGAGCACCACCCCGCCGTCGGCGGCGAGCGGGTGGCCGGAGGCGAATCCGGACGCCCCGCAGAGACACGCCTCCTCGGCGTCGGTGAGCACGAAGACGATGTCGTTGCGGGGGCGTGGTCCGGCGGCCAGCGCCCGGGCCACCTCCAGGATGGCGGAGGTGCCGGCGGCGTCGTCGTTGCCGCCCGGGCCGGACTGCACCGAGTCGTAGTGGGCGACCAGGAAGAGCCGCCCGGTCGGATCGGTGCCGGGCAGCCGAGCCACCACGTTGCGGACCCGGGCCAGCGTGACGCCACCGGCCGCCCCGCTCAACTGACCCGCCTCCGGCGCCACGGTGTCCTGCACCTGGGTCTCCAGGCCCAGCTCCCGCAGGACCCGTTCGACGTGCGCGCGGACCTCGTCGTTCGCGGCGCTGCCGGCCGGGTGCGGACGCGCCGCGATCACCTCGACGTCGCGGTACGCCCGGTCGGCGCTGAACGCGGTCGGCGGCGCGTCGGCCGGCAGCGGGTTCGGGGGACGCAGGTCGAGGAGGCTCACGGCGCCGACGGCGACCAGCGCGACGGCGGCCGCCACGGCGGCGACGAACCGCCGCCGGGGCCGGGCCAGCGCCCGGTCGGCGGGCCGGCTCGGAATCGGGTGGGCGGGTGCGCGGTCCGGGGCCGGGGTGGGGGGTGCGCCCACGGGAACTCCTCGGGGACGGGGCCAGAGCTGGGACCATCCTGCCCCGCGCGGGCCCGCAGCGGGGACCCGGGACATCCCGGCTGCGCTGCACCGCCCTTAGCCGGTCGGGCGTTCCGGGGCGGGCCGGCGAGGGTCCGATCCACGGGACCGACGGGTGTCCGCTTTGCCCCTCGGTGGGTAGTGATTCGGCCCATGCCCGGCCGCACCGAGTCCGTCGTGTTGTGTGCGACCGTTGTCTAATACAGGATCAGCAGGGCACTCGGAAGGAGCCCGACATCACCAGCGAACTTCCGCGTCTGGCGGCGGTGACCCGGCCGAACCGGGGGACCGGTCTGGCCGGTTCCTCCGTGGTGCCGTATCCGCACGGCGGCCTGGGACGGCACCCCCACCTGCCACCGGGCGAGCGGCTGCGGGTGCTGCTGGTCGAGGACGACGAGGGCGACGCCTTCCTGGTCGGTGAGCTGCTGGCCGAGACCAACTCGATGATCGAGCTGCTGGTCGCGACCAGCCTCAGCGAGGCGCGCCAGCGGGTGACCGGCGTGGACTGCGTCCTGCTCGACCTCGGTCTTCCGGACGCCCAGGGCCTCGACGGGTTGCGTCAGGTGCTGGAGATGGCGAGCGGCGCGGCGGTCTGCGTACTGACCGGGCGCAGCGACGAGCACCTGGGCATCGTGGCGGTGGCCGAGGGAGCCCAGGACTACCTGGTCAAGGGGCAGGTCGACGGTGTCCTGCTGACCCGGGCGCTGCGCTACGCGGTGGAGCGCAAGCGCGCCGACGAGAACGCCCGCCGGCTGCGCGAGGTCGAGCTGCGCCAGGCCGAGTCGGCCCGCCTCGAACGGGGCCTGCTGCCGCAGCCGCTGATGTCGACCGACCAGGTCGCGGTCCACACGTTCTACCGGCCCGGCCGGCACGCCGCGCTGATCGGCGGCGACTTCTACGACGTGGTGCAGACCCGCCCCGACCGGGTGGACCTGATCGTGGGCGACGTCTGCGGGCACGGGGTCGACGAGGCGGCGCTCGGCGTCGAGCTCCGGGTCGCCTGGCGCGCCCTGGTGCTCGCCGGGGTGCCCGACGACGAGGTGCTGCCCGCGCTGGAGCAGGTGCTGATGAGCGAGCGCCGACTCCAGGAGATCTTCGCGACCGTGGCGACGGCGCGGCTCGACCTGGACGCCAACCGGGCGGTCGTACGGTTGGCCGGGCACCCGCCGCCGCTGCTGCTCAGCCGCGGCGGGGTGGCCCCGGTGCCGGCCCCGGGCGGTCTGCTGCTCGGCGTCCGGCCCCGCCCGCCGATCGCCTACGACCTGAAGTTCGACACGGAGGACTGGTCCCTGTTGATGTACACCGACGGCCTGATCGAGGGGCGCGTGGGCGACAGCGACGATCGGCTCGACGTGCCCGGCCTCGGCGAGCTGCTGGCGGAGCCGGCCAGCCGGGAGGTGTCCCTGGCCGAGTTGCCGGCCTGGCTCGTCGGGCGGGCCGAGCAGATCAACGGCGGGCCGCTCGCCGACGACGTCGCCATGCTGCTGGTCACCCGGGGAGGTGGCCGATGAGCGCCGGCCTGCGTGGCTGGAACCTGCGCCGGCGGGTGGTCGCGCTGCTCGCGATCGTCGGCGTTCTGCTCGTCGGGCTGGCCGTGGCGGAGGCGTCCCTGGCGGAGCGGAGCCGTAACCAGGTCGACGCGTTGCTCAACCAGACCGGGCCACTGCGGGTGCAGTCGCAGGAGCTGCTGAACGCCCTGCTCGACCAGGAGACCGCGGTACGCGGCTTCGCGGTGAGCGGCGACCGGGCCGACCTCGGCCCGTACGAGGCCGGGGTGCGGCAGGAGCAGGACGTCATCGCGTCGATGCGGCGGCTGCTGAACGACTACCCGCAGATCGGGGGCGACCTGCGCGAGGTCGAGACCCGGGCCGACGAGTGGCGGCGGGCGGTCGCCGTACCGGTGATCACCGTGACCGAGCAGCAGGGCACGGCGGCCGGCCAGGCGCTCGTCACCCAGGTGGCCCGGCAGCAGTTCGACGACGTACGGGCCGCCGTGGACGACCTCCAGGCCGAGATCTTCGACGCCCGGGAGAGCAATGCGCGGGAGGCGCGTCGCAGCGGGAACCTGCTGGCCGTGCTGCTGATCGTCGCCGCCCTGGTGGTCGTGGTCACCGGTGTGCTGCTGCTGCTCTCGCTGGACCGGACGGTCGTGCGGCCGCTCACCGAGCTAGCCCAGCACGTACGGAGAGTCGCCGAGGGCGACTTCCAGCACGCCATCCCCGGTTCCGGGCCGCCCGAGTTCGTGCAGCTCGCCGACGACGTGGACGCGATGCGCCGCAGGATCGCGGCGGACCTCGCCGAGGTGCGGGAGGCCCGGCAGCGGATCGAGTGGGTCAACAGCCAGCTCCAGAAGCAGGCCGAGGAGTTGACCCGGTCCAACCGTGACCTGGAGCAGTTCGCGTACGTCGCCTCGCACGACCTCCAGGAGCCGCTGCGCAAGGTCGCCAGCTTCTGCCAGCTGCTCCAGCGCCGCTACGCCGGTCAGCTCGACGAGCGGGCCGATCAGTACATCGCGTTCGCGGTGGACGGCGCGCAGCGGATGCAGCGCCTGATCAACGACCTGCTGGCGTTCTCCCGGATCGGCCGGCTGACCGTCGGCTTCAGCGAGGTCGACCTCAACAAGGTCATGGGAGAGGTGGCCGGTCAGACCGAGGCGGCCCGGCAGTACGCGGACGCCGAGCTGACCTGGTCGGAGCTGCCGGTGATCCAGGGCGAGGAACCGCTGCTCACGAACCTGCTCGCCAACCTGGTCAGCAACTCGATCAAGTTCCGCCGGTCGGACGTGCCGTCGAAGGTGCACGTCTCCGCCCGGCAGGTGGGCGACGAGTGGGAGATCACCTGCCAGGACAACGGCATCGGCATCGAGCCCGAGTTCGCCGACAAGATCTTCGTCATCTTCCAGCGGCTGCACTCGAAGGACGCCTACCCGGGCACCGGTATCGGGCTGGCCATCGTCAAGAAGATCGTGGAATACCACGGCGGTCGGGTCTGGGTGGACACCGACGTCTCCGAGGGCGCCGCGATCCGGTTCACCCTGCCCGCGCTGCCCGAGGATCGTGCGGCGGCCGGCGAGAGCCCGGACGAGGAGGCGACCGGCGCGGAGGCGGCGGAGACGCCCGACGGCGTCCCGGACGGCTCGCCGGAGCGGGAGCGGGCCGAGCGTACGGAGGAAGCGCCGGAAGGCGGTAGGACGGGTGGCATGAGGGAGACAGTGGGATGACCGCGCCGGCGGACGGGAAGAGTCCGATCGAAGTCTTGCTCGTCGAGGACGATCCGGGCGACGTGTTGATGACCCAGGAGGCGTTCGAGGAGCACAAGCTGCGCAACCGGCTGACCGTCGTCTCCGACGGGGCCGAGGCGTTGGCGTACCTGCGCCGTGAGGGTCAGTACGCGGAGGCGGTGACCCCGGACCTGATCCTGCTCGACCTCAACCTGCCCCGCCGGGACGGTCGTGAGGTGCTCGCGGAGATAAAGAAGGACGAGGAGCTCCGCCGGATCCCGGTGGTGGTGCTCACCACCTCGCAGGCCGACGAGGACATCCTGCGCAGCTACCAGCTGCACGCCAACGCCTACGTGACGAAGCCGGTGGACTTCGAACGGTTCATCGCCGTGGTGCGCCAGATCGACGAGTTCTTCGTCAGCGTGGTGAAGCTGCCGCCGCGTGGCTGACACCCTGCTCGACGACGTCGGTGTGCTGCTCCGTGAGACCGCCGACCAGGTCGTGCTACCCCTGTTCCAGAAGCTGGACGACTCCGACGTCGCGGAGAAGGCGCCAGGTGACATCGTCACCGTCGCCGACCGCCGGGCCGAGGAGATGATCTCGGCGGGGCTGCGCCGGCTCCTTCCCGGCTCGGTGGTGGTCGGCGAGGAGGCGGTCGCCGAGGATCAGGGGCTGCTGCGGCACCTGCGCGGTTCCGGGGACGTGTGGCTCGTCGACCCGGTCGACGGCACCGCGAACTTCGCCGCCGGCCGCCGACCGTTCGCGTTGATGGTGGCGCTGCTGACCGATGGGCGGCCCGTCGCGTCCTGGGTGTTCGACCCGCTCGCCGACACGCTCGCCACCTGCCGGGCGGGCGAGGGGACGTACGTCGACGGGCGCCCGATCCGTACGGACGACGCCTCCGCGGAGCTCGCCCAGCTGCGTGGCATGGCGATGACCCGGTTCCTCCCGTCGGCGAGCCGCGACCGGGTGCGGGCCGGCGGCGACCGGATCGGTGAGCTGCTCCCCGGGCAGCACTGCGCGGGCCGGGAGTACCTGGACATCCTCGTCGGGCGGCAGCAGTTCGCGGTCTTCTGGCGCACCCTGCCCTGGGACCACGCCCCCGGGGCGCTGCTGGTCCGCTGCGCCGGCGGGGTCGCCCGCCGCTTCGACGGCACCGAGTACCACGCCGCCGAGGAGGGGTACGGCCTGCTGGTCGCCGCGAGCGATCGGATCTGGGAAGAGGTCCGGGCGACTCTGCTCGACAGCTGATCCACGCGTACGGCGACCAGCTCGACACGCTGCGTCGACGCGACGCGCCCCTGGGCATTTCCGGGACTGGCCGGCGTCGCCCGGTCCGGTATCGTGACCGGCGGTCACCGCCAGCAGGCCGCCGAACGGGGCCGGCGGGACCGCCGCCGCGCAGGACGCACCGGGGGCCGGCGGTCGACGGAAGGACGCTGTCGTGCCCAGGATCATGCCCAGCAGGCGTCGCGCCCGCGGCCCACTGATCGCCCTGCTCGCCGCCGTCGTCGTGCTGCTCGGCAGCGGCTCGGTGCCCGCGTACGCGGAGCCCAACGAGGGCGGCACCAAGAAGCTGCGGGACGCGCTGACGGCCACCGCCCGGGCGCACATCGAGGCGAAGCAGAAGCTGGACAACTCCAAGCGCCGACAGACGCAGTTGACCGGCCAGCTGACCGGCCTCCAGGTGCGGGTGAACGACCTGAGCACGCAGGTCGGCGAGGTGGCGGCGCGCTCCTACCGGGTGGGTCGGCTCACCCCGGCGTCGATGCTGCTGGGCAGCGCCTCGCCCGACGCGTTCCTGGAGCGGGCGGCGAACCTCGACCTGATGGCACAGCGGGACGGCAAGCGACTGCGCGAGCTGACGGAGGCGCGCGAGCAGGCGCAGCGGGCCAAGCTCGCCATCGACGCCGAGGTGCGGCAGCAGGCGAAGCAGCTCGCCGTGATGGCGAAGAAGAAGAAGGAGGCCGAGGCGGCGCTGGCCGCGGTCAGCTCCGGTGGCAGCGGCGGCTTCGCCGGCGCGAACTCGAGCTCGGCGAAGCCCGCCCCACGCAACTCGGACGGCTCCTGGCCGTCGGAGTCCTGCTCGGTGAACGACCCGACCACCTCCGGCTGCATCACGCCGCGCACCCTCAACGCCCTCCAGCAGACCAAGGCGGCCGACTACACCCGCCACGTCTCCTGCTACCGCAGCGGCGGCGACGGCGAGCATCCCAAGGGGCGGGCCTGCGACTTCTCGGCCGCCGCGGGCGGCTTCAAGGACGAGAACGCCACCGGCGGCGACAAGGCGTACGGCGACAGCCTGGCCGCGTGGCACGTGCGCAACGCCGATCGGCTCGGCGTGCTCTACGTGATCTGGTACCGGCAGATCTGGCATCCGGGCACCGGCTGGCGCTCCTACAGCGGCAGCGGCAGCCCGGCGGCGAGCCACACGAACCATGTTCATCTATCGATGTACTGACCCACCGGGGCGGCTCGGCTGCGTACCATCGCGACGATGAATCTCTCACCGTCCGACGTCGCCGACCCGCCCGTGCCCGCCGCGCCCGTCACCGGGCGCGCCCTGCCCAACGGGCTCGCCGCCTTCCTCGTCTTCTTCTCCAGCGGCGCCGTCCTGGTGCTGGAGACGGTCGCCCTGCGCCTGGTCGGCCCCTACGTCGGGGTGACCCTCCAGGTGACCAGCTCGGTGATCGGCATCGCGCTGGCCGCGATCGCCTACGGGGCGTGGGCCGGTGGCCGGCTGGCCGACCGGCGCGACCCGCGTCCGTTGCTGGCCCCCGCGCTCGTGCTCGCCGGCATCGCCACCGCCGTCACCCTGCCGGTCGTCCGGTACGCGGGCGAGGTGCTGCGCGGCGGGGCGGCCAGCGCCATCCTGCTCCTCGTCGCCCTGGCCGTCTTCGTTCCGGCGCTGCTGCTCTCCGCGGTCACCCCGCTGGTCGTCAAGCTCCAGCTCGCCGACCTGCGTCGCACCGGCCAGGTGGTCGGCCGGCTCTCCAGCATCGGCACGCTCGGCGGCATCACGGCCACCCTCTCCACCGGTTTCGTGCTGGTCGCCGCGCTGCGCAGCACGGTGATCCTGCTGGCGCTGGCCATCGCGCTCGGCGTCACCGGCCTGGTCCTCGGTTGGTACCTGCACCGGCAGGGCGTCGTGGAGCTGCCGGGTCGGGGCCGGACCAAGGCGGCGTTGGCGGTGCTCGGCCTGCTCGGCGCGGGTCTCAGCACGGTCGCACCGAACCCGTGCGACATCGAGACGGCGTACCACTGCGCGAAGGTCGAGGTGGACTCGTCCCGGTCGACCGGGCGGACGCTGCTGCTCAACTCGGCGCAGCACTCGTACGTGGACCTCGCCGACCCCCGCCACCTGGAGTACGCATACACGAAGTGGTTCGGTGCGGTGGCCGACGTGGCCGCACCGGCCGGCCGGCGGCTCGACGCGCTGCACCTGGGCGGGGGCGGTTTCACCGTGCCCCGCTATCTGACCGCCACCCGTCCCGGCAGCGACAACCTGGTCTTCGAGATCGACGGCGGGCTCATCGAGCTGGGCGAGCGGGAACTCGGCGTACGCCAGGGACCGGACCTGCGGGCGGTGGCCGGCGATGCGCGGCTGCTGGTCGCCGCCGAGGCCGACGAGAGCCGCGACCTGGTCGTCGGCGACGCGTTCGGGCACCTGGTGGTGCCGTGGCACCTGGCCACCCGGGAGATGATGGCCGAGGTACGCCGAGTGGTGCGCCCGAGCGGCGTCTACGTGCAGAACGTCATCGACTACCCGCCGCTGCGCTTCATCCGCAGCGAACTGGCCACCGTCGCCGCCGAGTTCCGGCACGTCGCGCTGATCGCGCCCCCGGAGGCGATCATCGGCGAGCAGGGTTCCAACTTCGTCCTCGTCGCCTCCGACGCGCCGCTGCCGCTGGAAGCGATCCGCAAGCGACTGGCCGAGGTGGACGGGCGCGCGATCCTGATCGCCGAGGCCGAGCTGGACGAGTTCGTCGGCGAGGCGCTGGTGCTCACCGACGACTACGCGCCGGTGGACCAGCTGCTCGCCACCGCCTGATCGAGTGACTTCCTGCCCGATTTCGGTCCGAGAGGTGTAGCCCGGACGGGTCCGGGCAAGAACCTCGACCATGGGCGGAGGGGACCGGTTCGCGGTGCGGCCGCTCGGTGGGCGGTACCGGCTCATCGAGCAGCTCGGCGCGGGTGGCATGTCGGTGGTGTGGCGCGGCTACGACGAGGTGCTCGGACGGCAGGTCGCGGTCAAGGTGCTGGCGTCCCGGTTGGCGAGCGAGCGCGCCCTCCGGCACCGGCTCCGCGCCGAGGCGCAGGCCGCTGCGCGGCTCTACCACCCCAACATCACCAACGTCTACGACTACGGCGAGTCCGAGCAGGACGGCGTCACCGTCCCGTACGTCGTGATGGAGCTGATCGACGGCGGCTCGCTGAGCAGCCGGCTCGGCCGCGAGCGACAGCTGCCCTGGCGGGAGGCGGTGACGATCGCCGCCGAGGTCGCCTCGGCGCTGGCCACCGCGCACGCCCGAGGGGTGGTGCACCGGGACGTCACCCCGGGCAACGTGATGCTGACGCCGACCGGGGTGAAGGTCGTCGACTTCGGCATCTCCGCCCTGGTCGGGGAGAGTGAGCGGGGCACGGACGGCGCCCTGCTCGGCACCCCCGCGTACCTCGCGCCGGAACGCCTCGACGGCGGCCAGGTGTCGCCTGCCACCGACGTGTACGCCGTGGGCCTGCTGCTCTACCGGATGCTCACCGGCCGGCTGCCGTGGCAGGCCAGCACCACCACGGAGATGCTGCGCGCGCACCTGTACAACGACCCGGAGCCGATGCCCGCCGTGCCGACGCTCCCCGACGGGGTGGCCGACCTGGTGCGTCGCTGCCTGGCGAAGCGCCCCGAGGAGCGACCGTCCACCACCGAGCTCGCCGGCATTCTCGCCGACGCGGCCGGGGTGCTCACCGCGATACCCGTCTCGCCCGCCGCCGGCCCGCTGGGCCCGGCCACCCTGGCGGACGCCGGCACGACGATCCTGCCCTGGTCGGGGGCGGAGACGGGTGCGCTGCCCACCCGGCACCGGCGAGCCGTCTCCCGGCGGCGGCGCGTCGAGGCGGGGGTGGCGGCCGCTGGCCTGGTGGCGGTCACCGCGGCGCTCTGGGGAGTTACCGGGCGGAGCCCGGCGAGCGGCGGCGTGGAGCCGCCGACCGGGGCCCGGTTGGGGATGGCGGGTACGCCGGTCTGTCAGGTGGCGTACGCGCTGCGCAGCGACTCCGGCAAGGACTTCGCCGCCGAGCTGACGCTCACCAACACCGGGGCCCGGGAACTGCGCGACTGGGCGGTGAACTTCACCTTCCCGGGCGGGCAGACGGTGACCCGGGCGACCCCGGCGTCCGCGAGCCAGCAGGGGCGGACGGTGGTGGTACGTCCACCGGCGGGTCGGCCCGCGCTGGCGCCGGGCGCCGCCGAGAAGGTCAGCCTCACGGGGCGCTACACCGGGGGGAATCCGCTGCCGGTCACGTTCACCCTCGGCGGCGAGAGCTGCGGGGTGCAGGTCTCCGGGGTGGCGGGCCGGCCCCCGGCCCCGGCGGCCACGAAGTCACCGGCCAAGGCCACCACCACGAAGACCAGCGCCACGTCGCGCGGCACCGGCTCGGGCGGCCCCGGCGGCCCCGGTGCTGGAAACGGCCCCGCCGGGCATCCGAAGCCCGACAAGCCCGACAAGCCCCCCAAGGGCAAGCCCCCCAAGAAGTAACCCCACCCCACCCCACCCCACCACCGCCCGCCCCCGCCCCCGCCCCCGCTCACCCGCCCAAGATCCACGCTCTTTCTCGGAAAGAGTGGGCATCCGGGCGCGAATGGCCACTCTTTCCGAGAAAGTGCGCACGCCGGAGCGCCCGCGCC
>NZ_RAZT01000009.1 GCF_003626635.1 Micromonospora musae
CTTCAACCGGCTCAAGCAGTGCCGCAGCGTCGCGACCCGCTACGACAAGACCGCGACGTCGTACCAGGCCACGGTAACCATCGCCGCGCTACTGCAGTGGTTGTGAACCTTTGAAGACACCGCCTAGGGCGGGTGTCGAAGTCCTCGGCTCGACCGAGGACTTCGACACCCGCCCTACGGCCCGTTCCCACCAGGCTCGCCCGAGGTGCCGTCACGCTCGCCGCCGCTCCCTCACGGCGATCTGGTAGCGCCGTTCCCTGACGGCGATCCGGTAGCGCCGAGCACGCCGACGCCCATCATCTCCTGGCCCGCCACCGGTGGGGAGCGCGCCGAGGTCGGGACGACGCGAGGGCCGCGCCCTGCCGAGGCAGGACGCGGCCCTCATCGAACCGTTGCGGCGTACGTCAGTCGAGGCTGGCGCACTGTCCGCTGGTCGGCCCCGACACCCGGTTGGCGGCGTCGAGGTTGATCGGCGCCGGCGCGTTGCCGGTGCACGCGAGCGGGCCGCGCACCGTGCTGTCGGCGATGATCGGCTCGACCGACCCGGTACGGTTGCCGGTCAGCACGGCCGGACCGTGGATCTCGCTCGCCACGATCGCGGTGCTGCCGCGCGTGCCGGTGATGCTGACCGGGCCGCGGACCGTGCTCTCGTAGAGGTGCACGGCGGCCGCGTTCGCCGCCGACACCGGCCCGGAGATCGACGAGTCGAACGCGAGCAGCGAGGCGCCCGGACGTACGGTGACCGGCCCGTTGACCGTCGCGCCGTTCAGGCAGGTGACCCCCGAGACCGTCAGCGGCCCGTTGTGCCGCTTGTCGATCGTGGTGGTGCAGGTCCGGGCCAACTGGTCGAAGCGGGCCCGAGCCACGGCGAAGCTCGGCGCCCAGCTGACCTTCGTCTGGTGCTGGGCGTTGAACTGCGGCATCTGCACCTCGCGGGCCGCGGCGATCTCCGCCGCGGTCAGGTGCTCGCTCGGCCGCAGCCCGAGCACGTCGAAGCCACGGGCGATCTCGCTGCCGTAGATCTCACCGTTGTACCAGTACGCCGACCAGAAGCCGCCCAGCACGTTGGTGGTGGGGCTGATCGGGCCGCGGTCGAAGTAGGCGATCTCCCGCGGGTGGGCCGAGTCGGTGAAGTCCATCAGCGAGATGCCGCCCTGGTACCACGCCTGGACGAGGATGTCCCGACCCGGCACCGGGATCAGCGAGCCGTTGTGGGCGACACAGTTCTCCTGGAGCGTCTGCGGAACGGGCAGCTTGTAGTAGCTGGCGAACTTCAGCTTCCGGTCCACGATGTCGAAGATGGCGTTCGCGCCCCACTGCGGCTGGTCGGTGTCGCGGCACCGCGCGCCGGTGCCGCCGCCCCACTCGTCGGTGAAGACGACCTTCTTGCCGTCGTTGCTGATCGTCGCCGAGTGCCAGTACGCGAAGTTCGGGTCGGACACCTCGTCGATCCGCACCGGGTTCGCCGGGTCGGAGATGTCGATCAGGATGCCGTTGCCCTCACAGGCACCGGCGGCGAGCCCGATCGCCGGGTACGCCGTGATGTCGTGGCAGGCGTCGGTGACCGGCGACGGTCCCCACGGGCTGCCCGACGGGTGGGTCGTGGTGGGCGGGGTGTTCTGCAGGCCGTCGACCGCGCCGGTCTGCGGGTCGGCGAAGAGGCGCGGGTTGTTGACGACGGCGGCCTGCTCCGGCGCGGCGACCGGGACCTTGATGACGTCGATGCGCCAGCGTGCCGGGTCGGTGCCCGCGGCGGGCGTGTTGTTGCAGCCGGCCATGGTGGTCGCCGGACGGACACCCGCCGTGCCGGAGACGTAGACATAGACGTTCGCGCTGTCGTCCGGGTCGGTCACCAGCGTGTGGGTGTGCGAGCCGCGGCAGGTCTGCACGGCGGCGACCTGGACCGGGTTGGTCACGTCGCTGACGTCGAAGACGCGTACGCCCTGGAAGCGGGTGCCGGCGGCGGGGTCGGTGCCGCAGTCCAGCCGGCCCCGGGTCTCCTCGACCGACATGAAGAGCAGGTTCCCGTGGACCGACACGTCACCCTGCCCGCCCGGACACACCACGCTGCTGACCAGCGTCGGGTTGGCCGGCTGCGAGACGTCGTAGACGTTGAAGCCGTTGTAGTTGCCCTGGAAGGCGTGATTGCCGCCGAAGGCGAGGTCCGAGGCGACGAAGCCGAAGTCGCCGGGGTTCGCGGGGTTCACGAAGCCCGCCGGCTTGTCGCGGTGGGCCAGCAGTTCGAGGTCGCTGATCGCGCTCTGCGCGTCCAGCCAGCCCGCGCCGAGCCCGATCCGCGGGTCCGGTTCGGACTCCTGGCCCGACGCGGTGCCGGGCAACAGGGCTACGAGGAGAGCGGCGGTTGCCGCGGCGCCGAGAAGGCGACGTCTCCTGCCTGGGGTGCGATGGATCTGGGTCATGCGTCTCCTCCAGCCGCGGTGTCCCTCCTGGTCACGATGCGCATCGACACGCGTTTACACCGCGGTAAGTAAGGACCGTACCGCCTGCCGGTCAGTTTGGATCATGTAAATATTTGCGGAGGACGCGAATTCGCCATAATTCCCGGACCGTGGGATCACAGTCCCTCCCAGACCGCCTTCGCCCCCGAGTCGCCGGTGCGGATCACGTAGTACAGGGCCGCCGCGGCGGTCAGCAGTGCCAACCCCCGCAACGACCAGGTCAGCGCCGGTCGATTCGACGCAGCGGCCGGGCTCCCCGTGGGGGCGACGAGCCGGACCAGGGCCAGCGCCACCACCGCCGCGCCGATCGTCGCGTACAGGGTCAGGTTGCCCAGATCCTGGTGGGCCTCCAGCCTCGGCAGGTACTCGGGGCTGACCTGGTTCGCACCGCGCAGGCGGGCGAGGAAGGCGTCCCCGGAGAGCTTCGTCAGCAGCGCGGAGGCCGGTGCGCCGACGGCGAGCAACCCCAACACCCAGCGGGTGTGCGGGCGGATCACGGGGACGAAGGCGTAGCCGACGCTGAGCAGCGCCAGCAGCGGCACGAAGACGACGGCTGCGTGGAGCACGAGCGGGTGGGCGGGAATGCCCATGAACTCCTCGAACATCGGGCTCTCCTGTGGATGAGGGGGAGGATCGGCCGCGTACCGGCAGCGAACGCTATCGGTGCGGCGGCGCCCCTGTCACCCCTGTCGTCGCCGGCCGCCGGCCGCGTGCCCGTTCGCGCCCGGTCGGTCCGTCGCCGGCTCAGCGGCGGGTGCGCCGGGCCAGGTAGACCACGTCCGGCTCGCCGCGCGGCACCTCGACGCGGTGCGTGGTGACCGGCCCGATCAGCGCCGCCAGCCGGGCGGCGTACGCCGGTGCGGCGGCGGCGCTCCAGGCGGCCAGCACACCGCCGTCGGTGAGCCGTTCGCGCAGCAGTTCGAGCCCGTCGTCGCCGTAGAGCGCGGCGTTGTCCTGGAAGACCGTCCACTCCGGACCGTTGTCGACGTCGAGGCAGATGGCGTCGAACAACTCGCCGGTCGTACCCAGCCAACGCACGATGTCGTCGTTGACGATCCGGACGCGGGCGTCGTCGAGGGCGTGCTCACTGAAGTGGGCGAGGCTGTCCCGGTGCCAGTCGATCAGCGCCGCCTCGATCTCGACGACCACGATCTCCGCCGGAACCGGGGAGGCCACGGCCTCGGCCAGGGAGAAGCCCACCCCGAGGCCCCCGATCAGGATCCGGCCGCCGGCAGGCATCGACCGCAACGACTCCCGGACGAGGAGCCGTTCCGACGTGCCGGCGCGGGTGTCCATCAGGAACACTCCGTTGCTGATGATCTCCAGGTGTTCGGCACACCGCCGGAGCACCAGCTCGCCCCGCTCGGTCACGACCCGGTCGACCACCGTAACCGCCTCGTTCACCCGGCCAATCTATGCCAACGGGCAGGGCGGGCCGGCGGATTTTCCGACCGGCCGACGAAGCGGAACGGCCGTGCCGAATTGGGCGGGCCGCCGCGACGGGTCAACCGGCGGTTCAGAGACCGAGCGGCGCCGGATCGGTGGCGAGTTCGCGGAACCGCGCCCGGGGGTCGGGGACCAGGCGGCGGGCCGACAGGTCGAGCAGGCCACCGACCCCGGTCAGCGTCGCGACCGGGCTGCCGTCCGGCCGGGTGTAGTCCTGCTCGATCCGGAACGTCTTGCCCTCGCCCCAGCGGAACGCGCAGGACACGTCGACCTCGTCACCGCCGCGCAGCTCACTGAGGTAGCGCAGGGTGACCTCCAGCGCGACCGGACCCACGCCGCCGGCGAGGAGCCGCTGCTGCGAGATGCCGGCGGCGCGTAGGCACTCCCACCGGGCGTGCTCGCCGTACTGGAGGTAGACCGCCTGGTTCAGGTGGCCCTGGGTGTCCAGCTCGTAGCCGCGGACGGTGACGCGTACCCGGAAAGGATCTTCCACGGCCCCGAGCCTACCGGTGGGTAGCGGACGCACCGGTGGTCGGTACCGGAGGGAGGCCGACTCAGAGCCGTGCGCCGCGCTTGTCGTAGGCGAGGATGCCGTCCAGCCGTACACCCGGGGCGAGCGTGGTGGGGTCGAACCAGAAGATCACCACGCGCGGGTCCGCACTCCAGCGCGCGAGCTCGGCGTTGACCTGACGGCCGTCGACGGTGCCCACGATCCGCATGGCCGGTCCGACGAAGTATCCGAAGGTGGGCACCGGCGGGACGAACTGGCGCTCACCCTGCTGGTCGTAGCCGATCTCGTGGAAGCCCTCGTGGCGGTCACGCCCCGCGACGTCGTTGATCAGGACGTCCGGCGTCAGCCTCCCGTCGGTGTCGCGGCGCCCGGCGACCAACCCGATCTTGACGCGCGGCACCGACGGCACATCGACCGGTACGAAGTAGAAGACGCGCTCCTGCGCGCCGTACCGGATACCGCTGGAGACCACCGCGCCGGTCGGCTTCCGGTCCGTGCCGCCGGGGCTGACCGGGGTGCCCGTCGTGGGTCCGGCGGTGGGCGTCGCCGTGGGCGCGGCGACGGACGCCGTCGTCATCGCGTCCGCCGGTCGCTGTGGTGGCGGGCCGCCCGGACGCAGCGCCACCGGGACGGCCACCGCGACCGCCAGCACCAGCCCGGCCGCGCCGGCGCCGGCGAGACGCCGCCGCCTGCGCAGCCGCCGACCCTCGCGTACGACCGCGGCCAGGTCGAGCATGCCCTGATCGGTCGACTCGGTCACCCGCATGGCCTCGCGGAGCCGGTCCGCCTCGTTCATCGGCGGGTCCCGTGCACCCGCGGCGCCCCGGCGCCGACGCCGCGCAGCTTCTCGAGGGCTCGGGAGCTGGTGCTCTTCACCGTTCCCACCGAGACGCCGAGTTCGTGGGCCACCTGGGCCTCCGGAAGGTCGAAGTAGTAGCGCAGGACGACGATGGCGCGTTCGCGCGGGCTCAGCGTGCCGAGGATCGCGAAGAGCCAGCGCCGGGTGGCCACCGCGTCGGCGACATCGTCGTCACGCTGCTCGGGCAGCTCCTCGGTCGGGTACTCCCGGATCGGCCGCCGCCAGCGGTCGACGAGGTGGTTGACGAGCACCGACCGGGCGTAGCGGTAGGCGTCGTCGCCGCGGATCCGCGACCAGGAGGCGTACGTCCGGGCCAGCGCGGTCTGCGCGGCGTCCTCGGCCTCGTGGCGGTCACCGGTCATCAGGAAGGCCGCGTGCACCAGCCGGCCGGAGGCGGCGCGGGCGAACTCGACGAACTCGGTGTCATCTCGTGCCATGTCCGCCCGCTCCGCACCTCACGACGATCAGGACGAGTGGGGAGCGCGAAAGGTTGAGTCCGCGAGTGATCAACTTTTCGGCCGCCTCGCGCGTCCTTTCTCCGACGCGCCACCGGTGGACGGTGTGCGGCGAGGGGAGACACATGTCGAGGAAGAC
This sequence comes from Micromonospora musae, assembly GCF_003626635.1. Lineage (GTDB taxonomy): Bacteria > Actinomycetota > Actinomycetes > Mycobacteriales > Micromonosporaceae > Micromonospora > Micromonospora musae. The sequence goes on from NZ_RAZT01000009.1 coordinate 5,870, forward strand.
TACGCGCCGCAGTGCCCTGCTGGCGCTGCCGGTGGCGGGGCTGCTGGGGCTCCTGCCGGCCGGGTGCGGCCAGCCGGCGTCGGGCGGGCAGCCCGCGTCGGGAAGCCGGCCGACGTCCGCGCCGCCGGTCCGGTTGGTCAACCCCGCCGGCCCCGTGCTGTCGCCCTCGGCCTCCTCCCGCCCCCCGGTCGCGATCAACTACCCGGCCGAGGGCGGCAACCGGTGGCGGACCGCGGCCGCCGAGTCACCCGCCCCGCGCGGCAAGGGTGAGCTGATGCGCTACCGAGTGTCGGTGGAGCGGGACATCGTCGGCATCGAGACCTCGGCCTTCGCCGCCGAGGTCACCGGGTACCTGAACGACGAGGAGGGTTGGACCGCCGACGGGTCGCTGACCCTGCGCCGGGTCGGGCCGGGGCAGCCCGCCGACTTCACCATCTACCTCGCGACCCCGGGTACCCGCGACGAGCTCTGCGGCGACGTGCCGGACGGCTACACGTCCTGCCGCAACGGCGCGCGGGTGGTGCTGAACGTGGCGCGCTGGGTGAAGGGCGTGCCGCGCTACGGCGCGCCCCTGGCCACCTACCGCGAGTACATGGTGAACCACGAGGTGGGGCACCGGCTCGGCCACGGGCACGAGCGCTGCCCAGGCCGCGGCGAACCGGCGCCGGTCATGCAGCAGCAGACGCTCGGCCTGCACGGCTGCACCGCCAACGCCAAGCCGTACCTCGACGGCGAGAGTTACCACGGGCGCTCCGGCGCCTACGACGACCCCATCCCGCCCCGGGAGCGCGGCCGGGCGGGCTGAAGGGCCCGTCACCGGGACCCTTCGCCGACGTCAGCCGCTGCCGTAGCGCAGATGAGCGTGGCCGACCGGCCAGGCCCGCGTCCGAGGCAGCGGGGTTGCCGCCGTTGCGGTGAGGCGGGAGCGCCTTACCGCAACGGGCCGTCGCCCATGCCGTTCGGGTCGTCCACCAGGTGGACGGCGGCCTCCTCCGCGCTGGCCGCGCCGGCGTCGATCCCGGCGTCCCAGGCCACCGCGTCGGGCTCCTCGTCGTCGCCGAAGCCCTCGTCGTAGGCGACGAGGCGTCCCGCCCTCGGGTCCTGCTCGTCGCCCCGCCGGATCAGCTCGTCCTCGTCGTCGGCCACCTCGGCGTACGGGTCGATGTCGGGCTCCTCCTCGGCAAGCAGCTGCTCTAGCGACTCGCCCGCCCGCTCCTCGGCAGGGGTCGTGCCGTACCGGTTCGCCCCGGACCAGTGGTCCGCCGCAGCGATGCCGGTGTCGAGGGGATCACTGATCCGATCGCCGTCGAGGGTGTCGGAGGCGTCCAGAACCCCGTCGTCCTCGGCGACGTTCCACTCCTCGATGCGGTCGATGTTGTCGGTCTCGCTCACGTCAGTCTCCCCTCAGCGCCCCTGCGGCGGCCCTCAAGCCTAGAACCTGCCCCGGCCGATCGTGAGCAGGGGACACGTTCAGTGGCGGGACTCCCACGAAACGGAGCTGGGGGCCGGCACGGCCGCGGTCGCGGGACGCCGGCGCAGCCGTGCCGCGCCGACGGCGATCAGGCCGAACCCCCAGATGAGGAGCACCACCACCCATTGCGCCCAGTGCACCGCGTCCGTCTCGCCGGAGAGGAGGTTCTGGAGCGTCGCGTACGGGGTGAGCCACGCCCGCGCGGGCCGCAGCGAGTCGGCGGCGCCGAGCAGGCCGTAGAGGCCGAGGGGCAGCACGATGCTGGCGAGGGCCGCGACCACGAAGGAGCCCAGCCCCAGCCCCAGCCCGATGCCGACCAGCTGCGCGACGACCTGGACCAGGACGCTGCCCGCCACGATGGTCCCGGCGTGCCGCCACGCGTCCGGCGCGACGCCGTCCGGGGCGAGGGTGAGCGCGGCGGCGCAGGCGACGACTCCGATGAGCCCGACCGCGGCGGCGAGCAGCGTCGCGGCCAGCACCGTGGGGCCCAGCCGGACGGTGCCGGGCTGGCGCCGCAGGTCGTGGGCGAGCAGGGTGCCGAGGAACGGCACGGCGACCGACATGAGGGCCTGCACCGGCTCCGCGAGCGCGGCGAAGGTCAGCTCGTCCGGTGGGACGGCCGCCGTGAGCCCCATCGCGGCCAGTACGCCGACCAGCAGGGTGACCGCGATCAGCCAGCGCCGCGGCGCGGTGCCGACGCCGCGACGCACCCCGTCGAGGGTCGCCGCCCCGAAGCCGCTGCCGTCAGTGCCCGCACGCTTCATCCGAGCCCCCCGTTCGCCGTCCGGCCATGGTCGCGCATCGTGTGTGCGAAGTCACCATCGGATTGACGTCACGATCCGGCGGTGGCCCGGTTGACCCAGCGGGAAATTGGACGAACGCCGTCGTACCGCGACGGAACGTCACCGGATCGGGCCGGGGTGGTCGGGCTAATCCAGGGGCGGCCTGTCGGAGGTGGTCGCTACTCTGCCTGCGAGCACTCGCCCTCCGCGAGCCGTGCCTTCCGCAGTACGGCGCCACCCCCACCGCTCACCATCCGTCAGCGAGACCGACGTCAGGAGTTTGTGTGACCCAGCAAGTCACCGCGGCACCGGAGAAACTGGACGCCGCGGTCCTCAAGGTGGCGGGTGTCGTCGTCCTCGGCGCGATCATGTCGATCCTCGACGTGACAGTGGTCAGCGTCGCGCTGCCCACGTTCCAGGACGACTTCGACGCCTCGTACGCCCGAGTCGCGTGGACGATGACCGGCTACACGCTCGCGCTCGCCACGGTGATCCCACTCGCCGGGTGGGCCGCCGACCGGTTCGGCACCAAACGCCTCTACATGACCGCGTTGGCGCTCTTCACCATCGGCTCGGCGCTCTGCGCCACGGCCGACTCGATCGGGCAGCTGATCGCCTACCGGGTCCTGCAGGGCCTCGGCGGTGGCATGCTCATGCCGCTCGGCATGACGATCATGACCCGGGCCGCCGGCCCGAACCGGATCGGTCGGCTGATGGCCGTCCTCGGCATCCCGATGCTGCTCGGCCCGATCGCCGGGCCGATCCTCGGTGGCTGGCTGATCGACGCGGCCGGTTGGCACTGGATCTTCCTGATCAACATCCCGATCGGCATCGCCGCCCTCGTCTACGCGCAGTTCGCGCTCCCGAAGGACGCGCCCGAGCCGTCGGAGTCCTTCGACTTCATCGGCATGCTGATGCTCTCCCCGGGGCTCGCCCTCTTCCTCTACGGCATCTCCACGCTGCCGGAGGCCGGCACCTTCGCCGACCCGGAGGTGTGGGGGCCGATGTTCGTCGGGGCCGCGCTGGTGGTGGCGTTCGTCGTCTACTCGTTCCGGCCCCGGCACCCGCTGCTCGACCTGCGGCTCTTCGCCAACCGAAACCTCACGGTCGCCACGGTGACGCTCTTCGTCTTCATCATCGCGTTCATGGGGGCGGGCCTGCTCTTCCCGAGCTACTTCCTCCAGGTTCGCGGTGAGTCGACGCTGGCGGCGGGTCTGCTCATGGCGCCGCAGGGAATCGGGGCGATGATCACGATGCCGATCGCCGGCACGCTCGCCGACCGGGTGCCCGTCGGGCGTACGGTGCCCTTCGCGCTGGCGCTCATCGTCGTCGGGTTCTTCTCGTTCACCCAGATCGACCCGAACACGTCGTACGTGCTGCTCTGCGGCTCGCTCTTCGTGATGGGGCTGGGCATGGGCGGCACCATGATGCCGATCATGACGTCGGCGCTGCGGACGTTGAACGCGCACGACGTGGCGCGCGGCTCAACGCTGGTCAACATCCTCCAGCAGATCGGCGGCTCGGTCGGCGCCGCCGTCATGTCGGTGATCCTCACCAACGAGCTGAACGGCTCCCGGCCGATCCCGGGGGTGACGGAGCCCGGCGGCAGCAAGCCGTTCACCGAGGCGGGGCTGGCCATCGCCAGCCGGCTGCGGCCGGAGCTGCTCGACCAGTTCCCGGTCCCGCAGGGGCTCATCGACCGAGGGCTCGACTTCGCGGCCCGCGCCTTCTCCGGCACGTTCTGGGTCGCGTTCGCGCTGGTGGCGCTCACCTTCATCCCGGCCGCGTTCCTGCCCCGCCGGCGGGTGCGCACCGAGCTGCCCGACGGTGGGCAGGGCGAGGAGTCCCGTACGCCAGTCGTCATCCACTGACGCTTGTCGGGCCGCCGGGGAGCTGTTCCCGGCGGCCCGGCCCGGCGCGGCGCGAACCCCGGCCCGGCGGGGCGCGAACCCCGGCCCGGCGCGGCGCGAATCCCCGGTCCGCCGGGCCGCGAACCCTTGGTCCGCCGGGGCGCGAACCCCGCTGAGCCGGGCGACCGGCTGCGTCCGACCCGTCGGGATCGATCGGGGAGCGGCCGGCGGCGCCGGCTCAGGGACGCAGCGCGTCGACGACGATCCGGGTGGCCCGGGCGATGAGCGCGTCGTCGTACGGGGCGTCCCGGGTGTCGCGGCTCGACATCACGGCGAGGACGATCGGCGCACCCTCCGGCGGCCAGAGCACCGCGATGTCGTTGCGGGTGCCGTACCCGCCCCCGCCGGTCTTGTCGCCGACCATCCAGCCGGCGGGCACCCCCGCGCGGATGAGTGCGTCACCTGTCGTGTTCCGTCGCAGCCACCCGTTGAGGACGTCCCGATCCTCCGGGCTCAGCGCGTCGTCGACCGCGTACGCCCGTAGGTCGGTGGCGAAGGCCCGGGGCGTGCTGGTGTCCCGGCGGTCGCCGGGTCGTCCCTCGTTGAGCGCCGTCTCGTAGCGGTCGGCCTCCGTGGTCGTGTCGCCGAGCCGGCGGAGCTCCCGCTGGAACCCCTCGGGGCCGTCCAGGCGGCGCAGGATCAGGTTGGCGGCGGTGTTGTCGCTGTACCGGACGGCGGCGTCGACGACGTCGCGCAGCCGCATCCCCGTCGTCACGTGCTTCTCGGTGACGGGGGAGTGGGCCACCAGGTCGCTGCGCGAGTAACGGACGACCTCGTCGAGGTCGGCCGCCGAGGTCCGGTCGAGCAGCACGGCGGCGGCCAGCGCCTTGAACGTCGAGGCGTACGCGAAGCGCTCGTCGGCCCGGTGACCTATCGTCGCCCCGGTCCCGGTGTCGACGGCGAAGACGCCGAGTCGCGCGTCGAACTCGGTCTCCAGCCGACCGAACTCCCGGTCCGGCGCCGGTACCGCGGGCGGCGTGCCGGTGGCCGGGGCCGCCGCGGTTCCGGTGCCGCTCGGGGTGGCCGGGTGCCCCTTCGGGCCACAGGCCGCGAGGCCGGCGAGGATCGCCGCCGCGCAGGCCACGGCGGCGCCGCCCCGTGTGCTCGGAAAACCCATCGGCATACCTCCAGACGTCGCGGACGTGCCACTGAACTGCCGAGGGGAACACGCGCGAACGCCGGGCCACGGTTGCCTCCCCGGGCGACGAACCCACGCTGGGCGGCGAACCCACGCCGGGCGGCGGCTAACCGGCGCCGGGCGGCGGAGGGGCGGCCGGCCGTGCGCCGCCGCGAGCGTCTCGCCGCCCGGTCTACCGGCGGCGCCGTCGGGGGTCGGGGTGCGGCACGGACGGCCCGCAGGTCCGCCGGTGGGGCGCGAAGGCGGGCTCGGCCGCGGATCGGGTCAGGCGGCGAAACCGATGTGCAGGGGGTCGGCCAGCAGGTGGGCGAAGGCGAGTTCGGCGGCGCCGATCAGGGCGGCGTCGGGTCCGAGCGCCGCGGGAAGTAGCTGCACGTGTTCGCGGGAGGCGGGCAGTGCCAGCTCGTCCAGGCGCTGGCGGACGACGTCCGCGCCGGAGAGGTAGATCTCGCGCAACGACCCGCCGAAGACCACGGTGTCCGGGTTGACCACGTTGACCAGGTTGGCCACCCCGAAGCCGAGCCAGTCGGCGACCCGCGCGACCGCGGCCGCGGCCTCCGGCTCCCCGTCGGCGGCGGCCCGCAGCACCTCCTGCACCGCGCCGGGCGTGGCGTTCCGACCGGCGTGGCGCAGCAGCGCGGCCTCGCCGATCTCGGTCTGCCAGCAGCCGCGTGAGCCGCACTCACAGGGCAGGCCGCCCGGGTTGACCACCATGTGGCCGACCTTGCCGCTGCGGCCGCCGTGGCCGACCACGAGCCGGCCCTCGATGATGATGCCGGCGCTGACGCCGTGCGATCCGTGCAGGTAGATGAGGTCGTCCACGCCGGCGGCCACGCCCCGGACGTGTTCGGCGAGGGCGGCGATGTCGGCGAGGTCGCCCGCGAGGACGGTCGGCCCGGGCCGGCCGTCGCCGAACGCGGCCTCGATGTCGGCGCGCAGCGTCTCGTCGGGGCCGCCGATGCGGATCCGGCCGTCGCGGTCGCGGGTCGTGTCGGTCACGGCGACCGCGACGCCCACCCGGATCGAGTCCGCGGCCACGTCCCGGTCCATCTCGTGGGCCAGGGCGGCCAGCGGGACCACCGCGTCGACGGCGGACGTCCCGGCGGGTCGGGGGGTGTCGCGTAGGTCGAGGACCCGTCCGCCGAGGCCGATGCGGGCGACGCGCAACCGGTCCGGCTCGATGCTGAGCGCCTGGGCGTAGACCCGGTTGGAGCGGGGGCTCACCACCAGGGAGGGGCGGCCGCGGCGGGTCGTGACGGGCGCGCCCTCGGTGACGAGGCCGGCGGCGGCGAGGTCGGCGGCGAGCGCCCCGATGGTGCTGCGGTTGAGGCCGAGCCGGGTGGTCAGTTCGGCGCGGGAGGTCGGACCGTGGACGTGCACGTGGCGGAGCACGGCGCCGAGGTTCTGCCGGCGGATCTCCTCCTGGCTGGCACCGGGCGAGGGGGACGCCGGGACGGCCGGGGTACGACCGGGTCGGTGGAGAGCGGACAGCGGGGGGCGCACAGCCGCACCTCCTTCCGTCTGTCAGGGCCGTTCGGTCCGGGAAAGACGAAGGGTCCCGGAAATATCTCCGGGACCCGACGTCTACCTGTGGTGCTACTTACTTGGTCAGCGGCGCGAGCTTCGGGTCGTTCGCGTACGCCTCAGCCGCGTTCGCCTTGGTGACGGCGACCGGCGGGAGCAGGAAGGTGTCGACGACCTTCGAGCCGTTGTTGTAGGTCTTGGTGTCGTTCACCTGCGGGGCGTTGCCGGCCTGCAGGGCCTTCACCATGTCGATGGTCTGCTTGACCAGCGTGCGGGTGTCCTTGTTGATCGTCATGTACTGCTCACCGGCGACGATCGACTTGACCGACTCGACCTCCGAGTCCTGGCCGCTGACGACCGGGACCGGCTTGCCGGCGCCCTTCACCGAGGTGATGATCGCGCGGGCCAGCGTGTCGTTCGGGGAGAGGACGCCGTCCAGCTCCTTGCTGCCGTAGGTCGAGGTCAGCAGCTGGTCCATGCGGGCCTGCGCACCCTCGGCCTTCCAGCCCTGGATGGCGGTCTGCTTGATCTCCTTCTGACCCGAGGCCACGACCAGGTTGCCCTTGTCGATCTCCGGCTGGAGCACGCTCATCGCGCCGTCGAAGAAGACCTTCGAGTTGTTGTCGTCCGGCGAGCCGGAGAAGAGCTCGATGTTGTACGGGCCGTTCGGCTTCTTGGCCTTCATGCCGTCCAGCAGGGCCTGGCCCTGGAGCTGGCCGACCTTGAAGTTGTCGAACGCGACGTAGTAGTCGACGTCCGGGCTGTTCACGATCAGCCGGTCGTACGCGATGACCTTCGCGCCGGCCTGGTGCGCCGCGGCGACCTGGGTCGACAGCTGCGCGGCGTCGGTCGCGCCGATGACGATGACCTTCGCGCCCTTGGTGACCATGGCGGTGATCTGGGCCTGCTGGTCGGCGACCGTGGTCGACGCGCCCGCGTACTGCACGTCCGCCTGGAAGCCGGCCTCCTTGAGGCCGTTGGTGAAGAGGTCACCGGCGAGGACCCAGTTCTCCGAGGTCTTGGCCGGGAGGGCGACACCGATCAGCGAGTTGGCCGCGAAGCCCTTGGCCTCGCTGCCCGAGCCGCCGCTGGTGCCCTCGTCGCGGCCGGAGCCGCAGGCAGTGAGGGCAAGCATCGCGATGGCGCCGACGGCCACCGTCTTGCCAATGAACTTGCGCATTGGGGTGGTTGCCTTTCTTGAGGGATGGTGCGGTGAGTTGCGGCCGGCGGGCGTCAGCCGGCGACCGTCGTCTTGGCGGGCTCATGCTCCGCGCCGGACGATGGCGTAGGTGCGGCCGGCGTATCCCGGCGGAAGGAGCGCGTGAGGCTTCCGATGATCGAGAAGCGTCCCTGGCTCTTGTTGTAGACGTCGACCGCGACGGCCAGCAGCAGGACGAGGCCCTTGATGATCTGCACCTTGTCGGTGCCCACGCCCTCGAGCTGGAGGCCGTTGTTGAGCACGGCCATGACCAGACCACCGACGATCGAGCCGCTGATGGTGCCGATGCCGCCGGCGACGGCCGCGCCACCGATGAAGACCGCGGCGATCGCGTCGAGCTCCCAGCCGTTACCGTCCTGCGGACCGGAGGCCGCCGAGCGGGCCACGAAGATCATGCCCGCGAGCGCGGCCAGGACCGACATGTTCATCATGACGAAGAAGTTGACGCGCTTGAGCTTCACGCCGGACAGCTCCGCGGCGCGGGCGTTGCCGCCCACCGCGTAGATGTGCCGACCGCCCGCCGTGTTGCGGGTGAAGAAGGAGTAGACCAGCACGAGCGCCACCAGGATGATGCCGGAGACCGGGAAGCTGGTGCCCACCCGACCGCTCGCGAAGCGCAGCGAGACGAAGACCAGCACGCCGACCATCACGGCCATGCGCAGGATCGAGATCCACATGGGGATCGGCTCGGCGTTCATCTCCTTGCGGGTCCGACGCGCGGCCAGCTCCCGCCACACCACCGCGATGCAGCCGGCCAGGCCGAGCAGCAGCGTCAGGTTGTTGTAGCCGGTGTTCGGCCCGGTCTCGGGCAGGAAGCCGGAACCGATCACCCGGAAGCCCTCCGGGACCGGGATCGTGTTCGCGTTACCGATGAACTGGTTGCCGCCGCGGAAGAGCAGCATGCCCGCCAGGGTCACGATGAACGCCGGCACCCCGATGTACGCGACCCAGAAGCCCTGCCAGGCGCCGATGACGGCGCCGATCGCGAGGCCGAAGAGGATCCCGACCGGCCAGGGCAGGTCCCACTCGGCCATCGCCTTGGCCACCAGGATGCCGGTGAACGCGGCGACCGAGCCGACCGAGAGGTCGATGTGCCCGGCGACGATCACCATCAGCATGCCGATGGCCAGGATCAGGATGTAGGAGTTCTGCTGGAACAGCGCGATCAGGTTGTCCGACCGCAGCGTCAGCCCGTTTGTCCAGATCTGGAAGATCAGGACGATCACCACGAGCGTGAAGATCATCCCGAACTGACGGGCGTTGGAGGTGGTCCCTCCGAAGAGGTTCTTCTGGAGATCCTTGAGTCGGCTCATCGTGTCTGCATCTTCTTAGTCGAGGTCATCAGCTTCAGGAGGGTTTCCGGGTCTGCGTCCTGCCGGGCGACTTCGCCGGTGATGGTGCCTTCCGACACCGTGTAGATGCGGTCGCAGAGCCCGATCAGCTCAGGCAGTTCCGAGGAGATGACGATGACGCCCTTCCCCTGGTCGGCGAGCCGCTGAATGATCCCGTAGATCTCGTACTTCGCCCCCACGTCGATGCCGCGGGTCGGCTCGTCCAGGATCAGCAGGTCCGGGTCGGTGAACATCCACTTCGCCAGGACGACCTTCTGCTGGTTGCCGCCGGAGAGCTTGTTGACCCCCTCGTCGACCGTCGGGGTCTTGATGCGCAGGCTCTGGCGGTACGCCTCGGCCGCCTTGTACTCCTCGACCGCGTCGAGGACGCCGTGGTGCGTGATCTTGGACAGCTTGGCGGCGACCGTGGACGTCTTGATGTCGTCGAGCAGGTTGAGCCCGATCGCCTTGCGGTCCTCGCTGACGTACGCGAGCCCGTTGGCGATCGCGTCCGCCACGCTCTTGAGGACGATCTGCTTGCCGTCCTTGGTGATCGTGCCGCCCTGGTAGAGGCCGTAGGAGCGGCCGAAGATGCTCATCGCCAGCTCCGTGCGGCCCGCACCCATGAGGCCGGCGAAGCCGACGATCTCGCCGCGGCGTACGGCGAAGTTCGAGTGCTTGGCGACCAGCCGCTCGGCGGAGATCGGGTGCCGGACGGTCCAGTCGCGGACCTCGAAGAAGACCTCGCCGATCTTGGGCGTGTGGTCCGGGAAGCGGCTGTGCAGCTCCCGGCCGACCATGCCCCGCACGATCCGGTCCTCGTCGACGCCGTCGCCCTTGACGTCCAGCGTCTCGATGGTGTGACCGTCACGGATGATGGTGATCCGGTCGGCGATGGCCTCGATCTCGTTGAGCTTGTGCGAGATGATGATCGAGGTGATGCCCCGCTCGCGGAAGCCGCGCAGCAGGTCCAGCAGGTGCTGCGAGTCGTCCTCGTTCAGCGCGGCGGTCGGCTCGTCGAGGATGAGCAGCTTGACGTTCTTGGCGAACGCCTTGGCGATCTCCACCAGCTGCTGCTTGCCGACACCGATGTCCTTGATCAGGGTGTCCGGGTCCTCCCGCAGGCCGACCCGGGCCATCAGCTCCAGCGCCTGCCGGTTCGCGGCCTTCCAGTCGATCGCGCCGTTCTTGCGGGGCTCGTTGCCCAGGAAGATGTTCTCGGTGATCGACATGTGCGGGATGAGGGCGAGCTCCTGATGGATGATCACGATCCCGGCCCGCTCGCTGGCCCGGATGTCCGAGAAGCGGGAGACCTCGCCCTTGTAGACGATGTCGCCGTCGTAGCTGCCGTACGGATAGACCCCGCTGAGGACCTTCATCAGCGTGGACTTGCCCGCGCCGTTCTCCCCGACGATCGCGTGGATCTCGCCGGCGCGCACCACCAGGTTCACGTCGGACAGGGCCTTGACCCCGGGGAACTCCTTGGTGATGGAGCGCATCTCCAGGAGGATCGGTACGTCGCTCATTGTTCGCACCACCTCGCCAACATCATGGATGCCTCCGGAAGCGTCTGGCCCTACTGGTTTTGTTGCCGTCGGCAACGTATTCGGACCAGAGGACCGTTCGCAAGCTGGGGGCCCATCAATTCCGTAACAACCCGGTAATAATGACCCCGCGTCTGCCCTGGTCACCATGTGGGACGGTGCGATCCGTGCCACACCCGTAGCGGATAGTGACGGCGGGCATACGCTCGTCATCACCTCTCCGGGCCCGGTTTCGGCACCGGTCTCCACCGGTGTCGGCCGCAGGGCAGGCATGATCATGGCAGGCGTTCCTGGAGGCTCGACACCGCCCTCTCGTCCGGGTACGGTCCGTGCCCGGTTGCACGCGAACGCCCCCATGACGTGTTTCGGCCCCTGGCGACCGGTTGGCCGGTTCCCGTCCCGGTCGCTCAGCGGCTCAGGGCAGGTCGGCGACCTCGCGGCCCAGCGGCCAGAACGCCGCCGGCACGAGCTTGAAGTTGGCGATGCCGAACGGGATCCCGATGAGCGTGACGCAGAGCGCGACCCCGGCGACGATGTGGGAGAGCGCCAGCCACCAGCCCGCGAGCACCACCCACAGGACGTTCGCCAACCCCGAACCGGCGCCCGCGCCCGGCTTCGGCACGAGGGTGCGGCCGAAGGGCCAGAGCGAGTAGTTCGCCAGCCGCAGCGCGGCGACACCGAACGGGATCGTCACCACGAGCAGGAAGCAGATCAGCGCGGCGATGCCGTAGCCGACCGCCAGCACGATCCCGCCACCGAAGATCAACCACAGCACGTTCAACACGAAACGGATCATGCTGTCCAGCATGACCGTCCGACGCCAAGGCACGCGTTCGGCGTCGCGGGTCAGACCAGCAGGCCCCCACCGCCGTGCAGCCGCAGCTCCCGACCGACCACGGTCGGTGCGTGTGCGACGGTGACCAGGGTGGCGGCGGAGGACGCCGCGCAGATCGCCGCCGCGAGCGGCCCGGCCGCAGCCGGGTCGACGTCGAGGACGCCGGCGAAGTCCACCTCCAACCTCCCGGGGCGCCGGGCCCGCAGTGTGTCGGAGAGCACATCACGGAAGCCGGCCAGGTCGGCGTGCCCCACCGAACCGCGCAGCACCAGTACGACGACGCCCGTCGAGCGGATCACCGACGTGATCGACAACCCGCTCATCCCCGTCGGCGCCGACGCCTCGGCGGGCGGAGGGTGTTGCAGACGTCGAAGACGCCCGGCACGTCCCACGCCAGGTCGCCGGCGACCCGGCGGACCTCCGGACTCGCCACCCTGCCGGAGAGGATCACCACTGCGTTCTGCACCGTGACCTCGATCTGCTGGTGGCGGGTGGTCCAGTCGATGCCCAGCCGTTGGGTGACGAGCGCGGCCAACCGGGCGTCGTCGTTCATCGGCCCCGGTGCCTTCAGGTAGCGGTACAGGGCGTCGTCGGGCCAGGGCGGCATCAGGTTCCTCCGAGGATGGGCGCGGTCGCGGGGTTGCCGGCACGGACCGGCCGAGCTGGGTCAGGGCGAGGTGTCGGCCGGCACCCGAAGGGCCGCCTCACGGCTCTCCGCGACGGGGAAGACCCCGTCGAGGCGCATCGTGTGCAGCACGGTCAGGACGAACCTGGAGGGCGCGACCAGGCAGAGCGTCGCGTCCCGTCGTCGGGCCTCCTGGCGGGCGCGGACGAGGAGGCCGAGCCCCGTCGAGTCGATGACCTGCACCTCGCTGAGATCGACGAGGACGAGGTCGTCGTGGTCGACCGCCTCCCGCAACGCCCGCCGCAGCGCCTCCTGCGGATCCCGTTCGACGGCCGCGGGCTCCCTGCCGACCTCGTCCAGGTAGTCGATCCCGAGTGCCCGCTCCTGCGCCGCGGACCCGGCGGTCGAGCCGTCTGCGAAGAGGGTCAGGCTGCACCGGGGGCAGTGGTGCGGGCCGGCGGCGAAGGGAGAGCCGACCCAGTCGTTGGAGAAGACCAGCGTCCAGACGACCTCGGCGTCGGGCAGGACGGGGGCCGTACCGGTGATCGTGTCGCCGCAGCCGTCGCAGATCAGGGTCATCAGGTGATCCGTGGGCACGACGGTCATCGCAACTCCTCTTGTTCGTTCGTCGGCCGGGAACGGGGATCCGGCGGTGGCCGGTGGCCCGCGGGACCAGGCTCGTCCGGGGCGTCGGCCGCCGCCGGGTGCGCTCGCGACGGCGGGGCGGCCACCGTCGCGCCGGTGGTCAGGAGCGCGAGCAGCACCGCGCCACCGGCGCAGCCAACCTGGACGGTCAGCCGCAGGCCCGGGAAGCTGTCGAGGTCGGCGCCCGCCAGCCGCGCGACGGTGGAGCCGAGCAGCGCGGCCGCCACCCCGAGGGCGAGAGTCAGCCAGAGCGGCGCCGCGCGCCGCCCGGGCACCGCCCACCGGCCGAGCACGCCGACGGCGAGCCCGACGAGCACTGCGCTCACCAGCGCGCTGCCGCTCACGTGCCCCTCCCTCGTCGCAGTCGCCCCGGCGGGCGACCGCGTGGCGTCCGATAACCACCCTCGGTGGCGACCGTGGAGGCGCCCGCTCGGTTCCATGACAGTTCCGTGACAAATCAGGGGAACGGCGGCCACGGTTGGGCGGGGAGAGGCGGGCCGAGGATGATGCCGATATGACGGCCGTGCTGGTGATCGAGGACGACGACCGTATCCGGCTGGCGCTCCTGCTCGCACTGGAAGAGGAGGGTTACCGGGCGTACGGGGCGGCCACCGCGGAGGAGGGGCTGCGCCGGCAGCGCACCGACCCGGCGGAGAACGTGCTCGTCGACCTGATGCTTCCGGGCATGGACGGTTTCGAGTGCATCCGGCAGCTGCGCCGCGACGACGACGTGCCGATCGTGGTGGTCAGCGCCCGGGACGACACGCATGACATCGTCGCCGCGCTCGAGGCGGGGGCCGACGACTACGTGGTGAAGCCGGTGGCGATCAAGGAGCTGTCGGCGCGGCTGCGGGCGCTGCGACGGCGGGGCCGCACCGGAGCCGCACCGGTCAGCAGCCACGTCTTCGGCGACCTTGAGGTCAGCCCGGAGGCGGGGGAGGTGCGCCGGGCGGGTCAGGCCGTGCCGGTGACCCGTACCGAGTTCCGGCTGCTCTGCGAGCTGGCCGAGCACGTCGGACGGGTGCTCTCCCGCCGGCAGCTGCTGCAGCGCGTGTGGGGGTACGACACGGGCGACGAGCGCCTGGTCGACGTGCACGTCGGCCGGCTGCGGCAGAAGATCGAGGACGACCCGGCCAACCCCCGGCACCTGGTCACGCTCCGCGGCCTCGGCTACAAACTGCAGCGATGACCCGCCTCGGACTGCGCGCCCGGGTCACCGCCGCGTTCGCCGTCGGCGCGTTGCTGCTGGCCGCGTCGATGGCGCTCTTCTCGTACGACCTGACCCGGCACTCGCTGCTCGAGGAGCGGGAGCGGACGGCGGTGCGCGCGGCGTACTTCGACGCGGCCGTGGTGCGGACCGGACTCGACACGGAGGACCCCGACGTCGTGGCGGTGCTGCGGTCCCTGGACACCGGCGCCGGCCGCCGCCCGCTACTGCACCGCGACGGCCAGTGGCACAGCCGCTCCGCGGAGACCGACGGCAGCCCCGTCCCGGAGGAGCTGCAGCGCGTGGTGCGCTCCGGCGAAGCCGCCGTGCAGCGGATCACCGTGGCCGGGCAGCCCACCCTGCTCGTCGGCGTTCCCATCTCCGGCACCACCAGCTACTACGAGCTCACCTCCCTGCGGGAGGTCGCGCAGACGCTCCAGGTGGTGGCGCTCACGCTGACCGCCGTGGCCATCATGACCGCCGGCTCCGGCGCGGCCCTCGGCTGGTACGCCACCCGGCACAGTGTGCGCCCGCTCACCGCGGTGGCCGACGCCGCCGAGCGGATCGCGGCCGGCGACTACACCACCCGCCTCGACGTGGTCACCGACCCCGACCTGACCCGACTCTCCACCTCGTTCAACCGGATGGTCGACGAGTTGGTGGAGCGCATCGACCGGGACCGGCGCTTCGCCGCCGACGTCAGCCACGAGCTGCGCTCGCCGTTGCAGACGCTGGCGGCCGCGGCGAGCGTCCTGAGCCGGCGGCGCGAACACCAGGACGAGCGGACGGCGACGGCGGCCCGGTTGGTCGCCGAGGAGGTGGACCGGTTCCAGCGCCTCGTGGACGACCTCATCGAGCTGGCCCGGACCGAGCAGCCCGCGCAGCGGGAGCTGGTCGACGTGGTGACGCTGGCCCGGGAGACCTGCCGGGCCCGCGGTCTCCCCGACGAACTCGTCCGGGCCGAACCCGGTGCCGCGACGCAGTGGCGGGTGGACCGGCGCCGGTTCGAGCAGATCCTGCTGAACCTGCTCGACAACGCGGCCCGCTACGGCGGGGGTCCGGTCGCCGTCCACCTCTCGACCCGGCTCCCCGACACGGCCGTGCTGGTGGTGGACGACGACGGCCCGGGGGTGCCCGCCGCCGACCGGGAGGCCATCTTCGACCGTTTCGTCCGTGGCCGGGCCGCGCACGCCCGCGCCGACACCGACGGTACGGGTCTCGGGCTGGCGCTCGTCGCCCAGCACGCCAGCGCGCACGGCGGACGCGCCGGCGTCACCGACCGTCCGGAGGGCGGAGCTCGGTTCCGGGTGGAGCTGCCGGGGGCCGTGCCGTGAGCCGCCGTCTCCTCGGCGGGGCCGTGCTCGTCGTGCTCCTCGGTGGCTGCGGGGTGCCGGTCGACGACGCGCCCCGTCGCGTGCGGCCGCCGGCCGGTGCCTTTCCGACGGCGGTGACCGCCGGCCCGACGGCCGCGTCCGGGCGGGTGACGGAGGCGCTCTGCTTCGTCCGGGAGGGCCGGCTCGACCGCGCCGGACGACGGCTGGACAGCCTGCCCGGCATCGACCTCCACCTCCAGCACCTGCTGGCCGGGCCGACCGCCGGTGAACGGGAGGCCGGCTTCGCGAGCGCGCTGCCCGGTACGGTCAGCGTGGCGGGCGTACGGATGAACGGGACGCTCGCCGAGGTGGACGTCCGGGCGGCCGGTGAGGAGACCGGCCGCAGCGACGAGGTGCTCGCCTTCGGGCAGATCGTCTGTACGCTCACCACTCGCCGGGACGTGGACCGGGTCTCGTTCCGCCGCGACGGGCGACCGTTGGACGTGCCGCGCGGGGACGGCTCGCTCTCCCGCGCGCCGCTCGGCGCCCTCGACTACGCGCCGCTCATGCCGGTGCGCTGAATCCCCGTCCGGGAGGCGGCTTTCCGGTCCGGGCCGGGCCCCGAACAGAGTTCGGCCCCGCTCCCGCCGTGCGGCGCGGGAACGGGGCCGACGAGCCTCCGGCGGTCAGCCGGCGACCGACTGGTTGTACTCCTTGATCGGGCCGGCCATGGCCTGCTCCTGCTGCTGCAGCGCCGTGCGCGGGTCGGTGCCGCTGAGCACCGCCGCCTGCATGGCCTGCTCCGCGGCCTTGCGGGCCTGCGGCATGGCGCCGAGCAGGCAGCCCTGGGTGGCCTTGCTCAGCGGGGTGTTCTGCAGCTGGGTGATCGCGGTCTGGAACTGCGGCCGTTGCGCGACCCACTGCTTGTCCACCTCGGTCTCCAGGGCGCCCTTGCTGATCGGGAAGTACCCGGTCGAGGTGTGCCAGGTCGCCTGGACGTCCTTGTCGGAGAGGAACTTCACGAACTCCCACGCGGCGCGCTTGTGCGCGTCGTCCTTGCCCTTGCCGACGACCCAGAGCGAGGCGCCGCCGATGATCGGGCCGCCCGCGTCGGTGGCGTTGATCTTCGGGTAGTTGCCGGTGGCGATCTCGAACTTGCCCTGGGTGCTGGTGAGGAATCCACCCACCGAACCGGTCGACTCCAGCGTCATCGCCACCGTGCCGGCGGTGAAGGCGTTGTCGGCGGTCGTGGTGTTGCTGTCGAGCTTGGGCGCGAGCCCCTCGTCGACCATCTTCTTCCACCAGGTCAGCAGCTTGACGTGGTCGTCGGTGGCGAGCTTGACGGTGGTGCCCCGGCCGTCGCGGCCGTTGCCCTGGTCGCAGTACTCCTGGTTGCCGGCGGCGGTCCACTGCTCCAGGAACCAGCCGTAGAGCGCGGCGCCGAAGCCGTACTGGGTGACCCGGCCGCCGGCGTCCTTGACGGTCAGCTTGCGGGCCGCCTCGGTGATCTCGTCGAGGGTCTTCGGCGGGTTGGCCGGGTCGAGGCCGGCCTTGGTGAACGCCGTCTTGTTGATGTAGAGCAGCGGCATCGAGGTGTTGAACGGCATCGAGTAGAGCTTGCCGTCGACCGAGTAGTAGCCCGCGATGTTCGGCTGGATGTCCGAGGTGTCGGTCTTGTCGACGTCCACGAAGGACTGCACCGGCACCGTCGACTTCGAATCGATCATGAATCGGGTGCCGATGTCGTAGACCTGGACCACGTCCGGCGCCTGACCGCTGTTGAGCGCGGCCTTGTACGCCGAGAGGGTGTCGTCGTACGTGTTCTTGAACTGGAGGTTGACCTTGACCCGGCCCTTGTTCTTCGCGTTGAACTGGTCGGTCAGCTGCTGAAGTGCCTCACCGTTCTTGCCGCTCATGGCGTGCCAGAAGTCGATCGACACCTCGCCCTTGCCGTCCAGGGCGCTGGCGGCCGGCGCCTCGGTGCCGCCGCCCGCGGCGTCGTCGTTCGCCGTGGCCGAACCGCAGGCCGCGGCGGTGGCCGTGAGGGCGGCGAGCGAGAGCCCGACCGCCACCCGGCGCAGGGTGGTACGCACTGTGCTTCCTCCTAGGGATTTTCTCGGAACTACTTGACCGCGCCGGCCGTGAAGCCGCGGACGAGCCAGCGCTGGCCGAAGACGACCAGCAGCAACGTCGGCAGCAGCGTGATGGTGATGCCGGCCAGGAGCACTGCGGGACTGCCGCCCTCGTTGTCCTTGAGGGCGAAGACGGCGGTCTGCAGGGTGTTGAGGGAGTTGTTGCTGGACGAGATGATCAAGGGCCAGAAGTACATGTTCCAGCCCTGCAGGAACGACCAGACGGCGATGCCGATCAGCGCCGGCCGGGTCGCCGGCAGCAGGATGGTGAGCAGGAAGCGCAGGTGGCCGCAGCCGTCGATGACCGCGGCCTCGCGCAGCTCCGCGGGGAACTGCCGGAACGCCTGGCGCAGCATGAACACGCCGAAGCCGCTGGCCAGGAAGGGCAGGATCAGGCTGAGCCGGTTGTCGTTGATGCCCAGCGACCGGATGAAGAGCGCGTTCGGCACCACGATGGACTCGTACGGCACCATGATCGTGGCCAGGAAGAGCCAGAAGACCGGTCGGCGCAGCGGGCTGCGCAGGAAGACCAGGGCGTACGCGGCCAGGCACGACGTCACCAGGTGGGCGAGCATGATGCTCACCCCGACGAAGAGCGAGTTCATGAAGGCCGGGGCGAGCGGCACCACCGGCTGCCGCCAGGCGGCCCGGTAGTTCTCCAGCGTCCAGTGGCCGGCGAAGAGCTGCGGCGGCTGGTGCAGCAGCGCGTTCGACGGAAGGAAGCCGCCGACCACGGTGAGCAGCACCGGGAAGAGCAGCACCACGGCGGCGATCACGAGCCAGAGGTACGTCAGGACGGTCGGCACCGGACCGGGCCGGTTCACACTTCTGCTCACCGGTAGTGCACCCGCCTCTCCAGGACGCCGAACTGCACCACGGCGATCAGTACGCCGACCACCAGCAGCACCAGGCCCTGCGCGCTGGCCAGTCCGAAGTTGCTGTTGTTGTTGTGGAACGCGTTGTCGAAGATCGAATAGACGAGCGTCCGGGTGTGTCCGTTCGGGCCGCCGTCGGTCATGATCTGCACCTGCCCGAGCGCCTGCAACGCGGTGAGCGTCGTGGTGACCACCGCGAAGAAGATGCTCGGCGAGATCAGCGGCAGCACGATGCTGACGAACTGCCGCGGGCCGGTGGCGCCGTCGATGCGGGCCGCCTCCAACACCTCCTCGTCGACGCCGGCCAGGCCGGCGGCGAGCACCAGGAGGTTGAAGCCGGAGACCATCCAGACGGTCACCCCGACGACCGTGGCCATCGCCCAGCCGGGCTCCGTGGTCCAGTTCGGCGCCGGCAGGCCGACGAGGCCGAGCACCCAGTTCACCGGCGACACACCCGGATTCAGCATGATCAACCAGACGACGCTGGCCGCCGAGACCGAGTACGCGAACGGCAGCGCGAACGCGGTCCGGAAGATCCGCATCCCGGGCAGCCGCTGGGTCATCGGCGCCGCGAGCGACAGGGGGAGCAGCACCCCGGGCACCACGACCAGGACCGTGAAGACCAGCGTCTGCCAGAGCACCGTGCCGAAGGCCGGCGTCAGCAGCTCGTGGAAGTGCCGCAGCCCGACCGAGCGGGTCGGGTTGCCCAGGATGTCGTTGCCCCGGGTCGACAGGTACACCGCCTGGAAGAGCGGGAAGATCACGAAGACGCCGAGGCCGGCCAGGCCGGGCAGGGTGAAGAGCAGGCCGAGGGCCGCCTCACGGGCCCGCGCCGGTCGCGCGGTCCGGCGGATGCCCCCGGGTGGCCGGTGCACGTCACCGGCGGGCACGCCGGTGGCGGTCAGAGTCGGAGCTGTCACGCGGGGCAGCTAATCCAGCCCGCACGTCCGGCCGGCGTGCGCAGGAGGACGGGCAGGTGACCACTCGCTGTCGCCGCCGTGACATTGCGCTACGCAGCGTCACGGCCGCGCAGCGTGAATCGGTGGTGACGCAGTGCTCAGGCCGTCCTTTGTCGACACGACCGACGACCATCCGTAACCGAAAACGCCGCCCCGGGACGCCTCGCGGCGACCGGCCGTTCACCGGCGGCCCGGCCCGGTACCGTTCTGGCATGGTCCGTGACGCGAGGACGACCGACCGCTCGTTGTGGCGGGACCGCGCCTTCGGCACCTACTGGTTCGCCCAGTCGCTCTCCGCCGCCGGTGACGCGTTCGCCTTCCTCGCCGTACCCCTGCTGGTGCTGCACGCCACCGGCTCCGTCGCGCAGATGGGCCTGCTGACCGCCGTGGCCGGCGCGGCGGCCGTGGGCGCGGGCGTCTTCGGTGGCGTCCTGGTCGACAGGTACGACCGGCGCACCCTGATGATCGTCGTGGACCTCGTCCGCCTCGTGCTCTACGGCCTCATCCCCCTGGCCTGGCTCGCCGGCCCGCAGGTCTGGCTGCTCTTCGTCGTGCTGCCGATCTGCGAGGCGGCCGGGATGCTCTTCCAGATCGCCGCGGTCGCCGCGGTGCCGACCCTGGTGGACCGCGACCGCATCACCGAGGCGAACGGGCGGTTGCAGGCCACCTTCGCCCTGGCGGCGGTGGGCGGGCCGCTGCTCGCCGGCGTGGTCTCGGCCCGGCTGGGCCCCTCGTCGGCGCTCGCCGTCAACGCGGCGAGCTTCGCCCTCTCGGCCGCCGGCCTGTGGCTGATCCGGTTCCGGCCCCGCGACGACGCCGGGGCCGCCGTCGTCCGGCGGGAGAAGCCGCTGGCCGAGTTCCTCGCCGGGGCCAGGTTCCTCTGGCGTGAGCCGGTGCTGCGCGCGTTGACCGTCCTGCTGTCGGTCTTCATCTTCCTGACCTACGGCTTCACCGACGTACTGGTCTACCACGTCAAACACGACCTCGGCGGCACCGATGGCACGGTCGGCACCGTACTCGGGCTGGCCGCGTTGGGCACCGTCGCCGGGGCGCTGCTGGTGGCGCCGCTGCGACGGCGCCGCGGCTTCGGCACGGCGTGGATCGGGGCGCAGCTGGTCTGCGGTCTCGCCCTGGCGGGTGTCGGTCTGGCGGGCTCGATACCCGCCGTGACCGTGCTGACCGCGGTATACCTCTGCGGCGTCAGCGTCGGTGGGATCTCCTCCATGTCGCTGCGCCAGGAGATCACCCCGGACCACCTGCTCGGCCGGGTCACCTCCGCCTTCTGGAGCACGCACTACTCGCTCGGTCCGGCCGGCGCCGCGGTGCTGACGTGGGCCGCCGGCCGGTACGGTGCCGCGGCCGTCACGGTCGTGGCGGGGGCCGGCTGTCTCCTCGTGGCGCTCGGCGGACTCTGCACACCGATCCGGAGCGCCGGATCGCCGCGCGCGACCGGGCACGCCGAGCCGGCGCCGGCCGCGATCTGACGGCGCGCCCGACGTCGGGGCTGTCCGGAAAGGACCCCGTGCCGTACGGGCGACCACCCTGGACCGTAGAGTCTCGCCGTGATCGAGATCAGTGCCCAGGTCGACCTGTTCCACCCCGCAGACCGGGTCTGGCACGCATTGACCGACCGGGAGCTGCTCGGCCGGTGGTTCGCCGAGACGACGGTGGCCGTCGACGAGCCGGGCCGGTTGCTCTTCGCCACGGCGGGCCTGCCCGGCTTCGACGACGCCGTCGGGGCCGAGGTGGTCGAGCAGCGGGCGGCGGAGCTGGTCACCATGCGATGCCTGGAGGCGGGCCGGCGGAGCCTGCTCACCTGCACGCTCACCGCCACGGCCGAGGGCTGCCGGCTGTCGCTGCGGGAGACCCTCCAGGACGGGGAGTGGAGCCCGGCGCTGCGCGCCGCCCGGGAGCAGAGTTACCAGCAGGCGCTGGCCAACCGGCTGCCCGCGATCCTCGACTGGTTCGCCTTCCAGCAGGTCGACCTGCGACGCGGGGTGGCCGGGATGACGACCGAGCTGCCGGTGCTGGAGTGGGCGGGCGCGGCCCGGTCACGCGGCCGACGGGGCATGGTGCTCCTCGCCGCCGGAGTCGGTGTGCTCCTGGCCGGCGGCGCGGCGGTCTGGGCGCTGCGCTCGGAGCCACCGGAGCAGACCGGAGCGCACCCCGCTGCCACGCCGACGGCGACGGTCACCGGATCGGCGGCGACCTCGAGCCGTCCCGCCCCGAGCGCCTCGTCCGCCCGGCCCGACCGGACGGCGAGCGCGAGCCAGCGGCCGAGCCGTACGCCCACCGGCAAACCGTCCCGCACGCCCAGCTCCGCGCCGCCGCAGCAGCAGTCGCCCGACCCGGTCATGACGGCGCGCTACTCGAACGTCAACAGCCGCCTGCTCGGTTACACGGGCGAGGTGGCGGTCAGCAACCCGGGCGACGTGGCGGGAGCGGAGTGGACGGTCGTCGTGACGTTCGACGACGACAGCGAGGTCGGCAAGGTCAACGGCGCCGAGTGGCGGCAGGAGGGGCGGACCGTCACCTTCACCGGGCCGCCGCTGGCGGCCGGGCAGTCGCAGACGATCCGGTTCGACGTACGCGACTCGGCGGCGTTCGCCAAGGGGCCCGCGAGCTGCGCGATCGACGGCAGGCCCTGCGAGGGGCTCTGACCCGCCCGGATCCTCCAGGCGTCGCCGAGCTGCCGATCGACGAAGGCCCTGCGGGTGTTCAGCGGGCCCGGATCAGGTCGGCGGCCCGCCAGGCCAGGGCCATCACCGGGGCGTTGAGGTAGCCGGAGACCAGCACCGGCAGCACCGAGGCGTCGACGACGCGCAGCCGCTCCACGCCGCGTACCCGCAGCTGCGCATCGACCACCGAGTCGTCGTCCGGGCCCATGGCGCAGGTGCCGACCGCGTGGTAGCCGCAGTAGCCGTGCTCCAGCGCCGCCCGGACGATCTCGTCGTCGTCCTGGACCGCCGGGCCGGGCAGGGTCTCCGCCGAGACGCGCTTGGCGATCGGGTTGGTGGCGAAGAGCTCCCGCAACCGCCGGAAGGCGCCCACCGCCACCTGCCGGTCGTACGGGTGGCGGTAGTAGTTCGCCACGATGCGCGGGGCGGTGCCCGGGTCGGCGGAGGTGATGGCGAGGCTGCCCTCGCTCTCCGGTCTGGTCACCGTGACGAGACCCATCAGCCCCGGCTCGCGCTCCAGCTCCAGCGCCCTACCGGGCCGGCGAGGCGCCGGCGAGAAGGGCGCGAGCAGCACCTGCGCGTCCGGGCGGTCCACCTGCGGGCCGGAGCGGATGTACGCCCCGACGTCGGAGACCGGGAGGGCGAGCGGCCCGCGACGGGTGAAGAGGTAGCGCAGCGCGGCCAGCGCCTGGCCCGTCCCGCTGCTGAGCGTGGCGTTGTAGCCACCCGGGGCGGCGAGCCGGAACTGCAGCGGCGCCGACCGGTGCTCCCGCATCCCGGCGCCCACCCGGGGGCGGTCGAGCAGCACGGGGATACCCGCCGCGCGCAGCGCGTCGGCCGGGCCGATGCCGGAGACCTGGAGCAGCTGCGGTGAGGCGAGCGCGCCGGCGGCGAGGATCACCTCGGCCGCGGCGTAGCAGTCGACGACCTGGCCCTGCCGCTCGGTGCGTACGCCGAGAGCCCGCCCGTCGTGGATCAGCAGCCGGAGCACCACCGTCTGCACGGCGACGGTGAGGTTGGGGCGGTCGCGTACCGGGTGCAGGAACGCCGCGGCGGCGCTGACCCGCCGACCGTCGCGGATGGTCGCCGTGACGTAGCCGATCCGCTCGTCGTCGTCGGCGTTCAGGTCGTCGACGCGCCGCCAGCCCAGCTCCTCGCCGCTGGCGATGATCTCCTCGCAGAGCTCGTCGGTGGCGGTGGCGGTGGAGAGGCGCAGCGGCCCGCCGGCGCCGCGGACCTCGGAGGCGCCGAGCGGATTGTCCTCCAGCCGCTTGAAGACCGGCAGCATCGCGTCCCAGCCCCAGCCGGGATTGCCGCGACGCTCCAACTCGTCGTAGTCGAGCCGGTCCCCGCGCCCGTAGACCATGCCGTTGATGGCGCTGGAGCCGCCGATGATGCGGCCCCGCTGCCAGATCTCCCGCTGTCCCGGCGCGGCCTCGGCGGGGTAGTGCCAGGCGGTGCGCCGGTCGTCCATCAGCCGGCTGAACCCCTTGGGGATGCGGACGTAGGGGCTGCGGTCCCACCCGCCCGCCTCGATCAGCAGGACCGTCGTGCCCGGGTCCTCGGTCAACCGGTTGGCCAGCACGCAGCCAGCCGCGCCCGCACCGACCACGATGTAGTCGTACTTCTCCACGAGGTTCTCCCCGTCTCGCCGGCACCGCCGGGACCTACCGTAAGCCCTTGATCACGCAACGGGAAGGGGCGTCACGTTCGCGGAGCACGCCCGTCGATCTCCTT
The DNA here is from genome assembly GCF_003626635.1 of Micromonospora musae. GTDB lineage: Bacteria > Actinomycetota > Actinomycetes > Mycobacteriales > Micromonosporaceae > Micromonospora > Micromonospora musae. The sequence continues at coordinate 29,795 of NZ_RAZT01000009.1, forward strand.
CGTGGCCGGATCCGGCCACGAAGGACACCTTCACACGGTCCTGACGAGCACGTAGCCTGCCTGAAACGATTCATAGGGTGGAGGAGGCAGGCGTGACCCCTCGGACCATCGACCACCGGCCGCTGTCCGGCAGACGCCGCACGATCGTCGTCGCGGCTGCCGCGACCGTCGTCGTCACCGTCCTGGCCGGGGCCCCGCCCGCGTTCGCCGCCCGGGGACACGCGCCGGCTGCGCCGGCCGCCCTCACGGTCGACGACCGCGCCCACCCGCTCGACGTCGAAGGCGTCCCCCGGTTCGGCTGGCTGCCCCGAGACGCCGACCCCGGCGAGGCGCAGACCGCCTACCGGATCACCGTCACCACCAGCGGCGGCGCGCGCGTCTGGGACTCCGGCAAAATCGCCTCCGACCAGCAGTCCTACGTGCCCTACGCCGGCCCGCCGCTGCGCGCCGCGGCCGCGTACCGGTGGACCGTGCGCACCTGGGACCGCACCGGCCGGCAGTCCCCGGCCGCCACCGGCGCCTTCGAGACCGGCATCTCCGACAGCCAGTGGGAGGGCGCCGCCTGGATCCGGCGCGCCACCACCGAGGCCGACGACTACACCCTCGCCCGCACCGAGGTCCGGCCCGCCGCCGGCCGCGTCGTCCGGGCCCGCGCCTACACCTCGGCCGACCACACCTACGAGCTCTACCTCAACGGCGTCCGCGCCGACCGCGGCACCTCCTTCGGGTACGCCGGCGAGGACTACTACCAGGTCGCCGACGTCACGCGCCTGGTCACCGCCGGCAAGCCCCTCGCCATCGGGCTGCGGTACCACTGGTACGGCAGCGGCCAGGGACGCCCGGCCGGTTCGCGCGGCGCGCTGCTGAAGCTGGTCGTCGAGCACGCCGACGGCACCCGCGAGGTGTTCGGCACCGACGGGTCGTGGCGGGTCGCCCGGGACACCCGGTTCGTGGCCGGCGCCGAACGGCGCAACGGCGAGGGCGACCGGGTCGAACGGCAGGACGCCCGGGCCGAGGTGACCGGCTGGAACCGGCCCGGTTTCGACGACGACGTCGCCCCGTTCGCGGCCGCCGAGGTCATCGGCGCGCACCCCACCGCCTCGGCACCGCACCTCATCGCGCAGGAGACCCGGCTGACCGAGCGGCGGGTCACGCCGGTCGCGCTGCGTACCGCCGCCGACGGCACCGTCGTCGCCGACTTCGGCGTGGTGATCCCCGCTCGCCCCGAGGTACGGTTCCACGCCGGCGTGGCCGGGCACACGGTCCCCATCCGGGCCGGGTACACCCTCACCGAGACCGGTCGGGTCGCCACCTCCACCCTGCTCTCGCAGGGCACCGACATGAGCTTCCCGTACCTGCAGACCGACGGCGCGCAGGAGTTCCGCGCCTTCACCCACCTCGGCTTCCGCTACCTGGAGATCCCCGACGCCGGCGAGCACATCGCGCGGCAGGACGTCTCCGCCGTCGTGGTGCACACCGACGTGCCGCCCGGCGGGAAGGCCACCTTCGCCAGCTCGGATCCCACCCTCGACGCGGTGTGGGAGATGATGACGCGCTCCGCGCTCTACTCCGTCCAGGAGGCGTTCGTCGACACCCCCACCCGCGAGAAGGGGCAGTTCCTGGGCGACGCGGCGAACATCTCCTACGCCACCATGGGCGCGTTCGGCGAGCGCGACGCCACCCAGCAGGCCATCCGGGAGTTCCTCCGCTCGGCCACCCGCTACTGGAACACCGGCGACGACCGGGGCCGCTACAACGCCGTCTACCCCAACGGCGACGGCAAGCGGGACATCCCCGACTACTCGCTGATGTTCGTCGACTGGGTGTGGCGCTACTGGCTGGAGACCGGCGACCGGGGCCTGCTCGCCGAGGCGTACCCGGCCATCCGGGACACCGCCGACTACGTGCTGCGCCACATCCCGGCCACCGGTCCCACCGCCGGCCTCGTCACCGAACTGGCCGGCGGCAGCGGCGCGTACCGCTTCGGCATCGTGGACTGGCCCGAGCCCGGCCGCTTCGGGTACGACATGAGCGCCGCCGCCCGGACCACCATCAACGCCCAGGGTGTCGACGTGCTGCGCACCGTCGCCGAGGCGGCCCGCGCGCTCGGGCGGCCCGCCGCCGAGACGGCCGCCTACGACGGGCACGCCGCCGCCCTCACCGAGGCGATCAACGCGAAGCTGCGCCGCCCCGACGGCGTCTACGTCGACGGGCTGTCGGCCACCGGCGAGCCCAGCGCCCACGCCGGTCAACACTCCACCTCGTACGCGGTGGCGCACGGGGTCGCCCCGCGGGCCGATCTGCCGGCGCTCGCCGGGCACCTCGCGTCGATGGGCATGAAGCAGGGACCGATGACCGCGCACTGGCTGCTGCGGGCGCTGGCCGACGCCGAACGTCCGGACGCGGTGCTGCGTCTGCTGACCAACGCCGACGACCTCGGCTGGGCCGACATCCTCGCCCAGGGCGGCACGTTCACCTGGGAGGCGTGGACCCTCGACCCCGGCAGCAACTTCAGCCAGTCGCACGGCTGGGGCGCCCAGGCCGTCGTCGACGTGCAGGAGACCCTGCTCGGTGTCCGTACCGCCGTCCCCGGCGCCGCCCGGATCGACGTCGTGCCGCCCGCCGTGGGGCTGGACCGCGCCTCCGGCGTCGTACCCACCCAGCGGGGTCCGGTGCGGCTCGACTGGCGGCGTACCGGCTCCGGGCTGCACGTCGACCTGGACGTGCCGGTCAACGTGACCGCCCGAGTCGCCCTGCCGATCACGGACGGCAAGGGCTACCGGTCGGTCGGACCGAGCAGGGCCACCTACGTCGGGATCGAGAACGGCCGCGCCGTGTTCGAGGTGGGCTCGGGTCGCGCCAGCTTCCGCCCGACGGGCACCCGACCCCGCTGACCCACCGGCCGGGCCGGCGGCGACCCGTCCGTCGCCGACGCCTGGTCCGCGCACCGCTGCCGGCCGGAGCGCAGCCCTGACCATCACCGCCACCGCAGCCAGGAGGAGACCCGATGGCGCAGACACCACGACCGGCCCCGACCCCGGGATCAGAGCTCAGCCGCCGATCCCTGATGGGGTGGGGCGTCGCCGGCGCCGGAGCCGTGGCGCTCGGGGCCGCCGCGACCGAGCCCGCGTCGGCCGCCCCGCCGCCCGGCGCCGGGGCCGGGCCGCTGGCGGTCGACGACCTGCGCACCGAGTACGCCGACCGTCCACTCGGCACGGACGTCGGTGCGCCCCGGTTCTCCTGGACCGTCACCGCGCCGGGGCACAACGCCGGACAGAGCGCGTACCAGGTGCTGGTGGCCAGCCGCCCGGACCGGCTGACCCCCGAGTCCGCCGACGTCTGGAACTCCGGTCGGGTCTCCTCGGCGCGTTCGGTGGGCGTGGCGTACGCCGGTCCGGCGCTGGACCCGCGCACCCGCTACCACTGGCGGCTACGGCTCTGGGACCGGGCCGGTCGCGCGACGCGCTGGAGCACCCCGACCTGGTTCGAGACCGGCCTGCGCGACGAGGGCTTCGGAGCGGCCCGTTGGATCGGCGCCGAGCCCGACCACGCGAGCGAACCGCTCGACCTGGCCGACGCCGCGTGGATCTGGTCGCCGGACGCCACCGCCGGGAACGCCCCGGCCGGTGTTCGCTGGTTCCGGGGCCGGCTCCCGCTCCCCGACGGCGCCGACATCGCTGTCGCGCAGCTCGTGGTGACCGCCGACGACGACTTCACGGCGTACCTCGACGGGCGGCAGGTGCTGCACGCCCCGCCGCAGACCGACGGCTGGAAGAACGCCAGGGCCGCCGACGTCACCGCACTCGCCCGCGCCGCCGACCGTCCCCTCACCCTCGCCGTGGTCGCCACCAACCGTCCCGGCCCGTCGGTGAACCCCGGCGGACTGATCGCCAAGCTGGTCGTCACCACCACCGCCGGCGAGCGGCTGGTGCTGGTGAGCGACGGCTCCTGGCGCAGCTCCGACACCGAGCGGGCCGGCTGGCCGGAGCCCGGGCACGACGACACCGGCTGGGCGGCGGTGGCGGTGCTCGCCCCGTACGGCCAGGGGCCGTGGGGCAGCCAGGTGCAGGTCCCGCAGCCGAACGCCCTCGACCTGGCCGGCGCGTCCTGGGTGTGGGGTCCGGGCGCGACGACCGGCAACGCGCCCGTCGGGCCGCGCTGGTTCCGGGGTCGGCTGGCCCTGCCGCAGGCGACCGAGGTCAGCTCCGCCCGGCTGATCATGAGCGCCGACGACGACTTCACCGCCCACCTCTCCGGCCGGCTCGTCCTCTCCGCGCCGCAGCAGACCGACGGCTGGCGTACCGCCCGGGTCGCGGACGTCACCGAGCTGGCCCGGGCGGCCGTCGGCGGTGAGCTGGTACTGGCCGCGATCGCCACCAACCGTGGCGGCGCGTCGGTCAACCCCGGTGGCCTCATCGCCAAACTCGTCGTACGGACCGCGGACGGCGGCGAGCTGGTGCTCGTCTCGGGCGCCGGCTGGCGGACGGCCGGCGGGGACGAGCCCGGCTGGGAGCAGCCGGGCCACGACGACTCGGCCTGGACGCCGGTGGTGGTCCTCGCGCCGTACGGCCAGGGGCCGTGGGGCAGCGGCATCGAGCCCCCGGTGGAGGAGCGCCCCGCGCCGCTGCTGCGGCGCGCGTTCCGGATCGACAAGCCGGTGACCCGGGCCCGGCTCTACGCGACCGGCCTCGCCTACCAGGTGCTGCACCTCAACGGCGAGCCGGTCGGAACTGCCGTGCTGGACCCGGGCTTCACCGACTACGACGACACCGTCCTGTACGTGACGCACGACGTCACGGGGCTGCTGGTGAAGGGGCACAACGCGCTCGGCGTGGAGCTGGGCCGCGGCTTCTACGGCATGACCACGCGCAACGTGTGGCGCTGGCACCAGCCGCCGTGGCACGGTGAGCCGCGACTGCTGGCCCGTCTCGTCGTCGAGCACCCCGACGGGTCGCGTACCGAGGTGGTCAGCGACGACGGCTGGCGCGTCACCACCGGCCCCACCGTCTCGAACTCGCTCTTCGCGGGGGAGAGCTACGACGCCCGCCGGGAACGTCCGGGCTGGTCGACGGCGCGGTACGACGACGCCGACTGGGCTCGGGCGAGCGTGCTGGAGGCCCCCGCCGGCGCGCTGCGGGCGCAGGAGCACGAGCCCGTCCGGGTCGTCGAGTCCGTCGCCCCGGCCCGGCTCACCTCCCCGCGCGCGGGCGTCTGGGTGGCGGACTTCGGCCGAACGACCGCCGGCTGGGTGCGGCTGCGGGTGACCGCCCCGTCGGGCACCGTCGTCCGCCTCCAGTACGGCGAGAAGCTGCGCGACGACGGAACGGTGGAGGCGTCCACCGGGCACGTGCAGGGCGGCCGGTTCCAGGTGGACGAGTACGTGGCCCGGGGCGGCGGCGAGGAGGTGTGGGAGCCGCGCTTCTCGTACAAGGGGTTCCGCTTCGTCCAGCTCGACGGGCTGCCGGGGGCCGCCCGCACCGGCACGGTGACCATGCGCGTGGTGCACTCCGACGTCCGCGACGTGGGTGAGTTCCGGTGCAGTGAGCCGCTGTTCGAGCAGTTCGAGCGGATGATGCGCCGTACGGTGCGCAACAACCTGCACGGCATCCCCACCGACACCCCGATGTACGAGAAGAACGGCTGGACCGGGGACGCCCAGGTCGCCGCCCCCACGATGGCCGGTCAGCTCGACCTGTCGCGGTTCTTCACGAAGTGGCTCGGGGACCTGCGGGACGCCCAGGTCGCCTCCGGTCAGGTGCCGGTGATCGTGCCCAGCGGCGGCTGGGGATACCAGGAGTTGGCGCCGGCCCCGGAGTGGACCACCGTCTACCCGTACCTGCTGCGCGAGATGCACCGCTGGTACGGCGACGACCGGCTGCCGCGGCAGCACTGGCCGGCGGTGACCGACTACCTGGAGTGGGAGCTGGGCCGGCTCGCCGACGGGCTGGCGGTGACGGCGCTCGGGGACTACCTGTCACCGGGCACCGGCGGCAACCCGCCCGAGGACACCCGGCTGACCGCCACGGCGTACCTGCACCGGGCGCTGCTGGCGACCGCCGAGCTGGGTGAGCTGATCGGGCAGGACGCGCAGGCCGCCCGGTTCCGTGCGGCGGCGACCGGCCTGCGGGACCGGCTCAACGAGACCTTCCTGGACCGGGCGCGTGGGCTGTACCGCACCGACCGCGATCCGGGGTACCGGCAGACGTCGAACGCCGTGCCGTTGGCGTTCGGTCTGGTGCCGGACGACCTGGTGCAGGCGGTGGTGGAGAACCTGGTGGCCGACGTCCGGGACCGGGGCTGGCACCTGAACACCGGCTGCCTCGGCACCAGCGTCCTGTTGCCGGTGTTGACCGCGCACGGCCACGCCGACGTGGCGGCCCGGGTGGCGTTGCAGCGCACGTACCCGAGCTGGGGCTACTGGGTGGAGAACGGCGCGGACACGATGTGGGAGATGTGGCCGACGTCGACCCGCTCCCGCCAGCACTACTTCCACGGCACGGTGGTGCAGTGGCTCTACGAGCACGTCGCTGGTCTGCGGCCGGTCGCCGACGGCTGGGCCCGGTTCGTCGTCCGGCCCGACGCGCGGGCCGAGCTCTCCTCGGCGTCGGTCGCGGTGCGGACCGTACGCGGCCGGGCCTGCGCCGCCTGGCGGCGGCACGGCGGCCGGTTCGAGTTGACCGTGCAGGTGCCGGTGGGGGCCACCGCCGAGGTCCACGTGCCCACCGCGCGGGCCGGCGACGTCGAGGCGTCGCCCGGTGGGCTGGTGGCGGCCCGGCGGATGGAGTCCGGCTACCTGGTGCACACGGTGGGCTCGGGCAGCTGGCGCTTCGTCAGCAGCTCGGCGCCGACCGCCTGACGGCAGCATCGGCCGGGCCGCCCGGCCCTGGCCAACCCCGGTGATCAGAGGATTCGTGTCATCCGGAGCCCGGATGCTGTCGCGAGTCCTCCAGGGCGAGACGCCAACGCCGGCGCCTGGGCGCCGACGGGAAGGAGGGCACCAGTGTCGAGAGTGAACCATCGCAAGCGCGCACTCATGGGGGCGGGCCTCTGCCTCATCGTGCTCGCGTCGCAGGCATTGACCGCCGCACCGGCTGCTGCCGGTCGCGGCGGCAGCACCCCCAACGTCCGGGTCGTCGATCTGCAGGTCGACGGCAGGTACGACGAACCGCTGGGCATCGACAACACGGCTCCGACGCTCGGTTGGCAGATCGGCGAGACCCACCAGGCCGCAGCGCACCCGTGTCACCGGCCCCGAGCGCGTCAGGCGTGCCCGGGCGATCGGCAGACCGCCTATCAGATCCAGGCGGCGGCCGACGAGTCGGACCTCAGGCGCGGGCGGCTGATCTGGGACTCGGGCAGGGTCGCATCCGGCGTGCAGTCGGGCGTCCGCTATGCGGGCGCACCCCTCGCCTCCGGCGAGCGGGTCGTGTGGCGGGTACGCGTCTGGGACGCCGACAAGCGTGCCTCGGACTGGAGCAGGACGTCCTCCTGGGAAATGGGTCTGCTGCTGCAGAGCGACTGGGCACCGGCCCGCTGGATCGAGTACCCGGGCCGCACGGAGAACCAGGCCATGCCGATCTTCGCCCGCCAGTTCTCGATCGATCGCCGCAAGCGGGTCAGCTCAGCCCGCCTGTACCTCTCCGGCGTCGGGCTGCACAAGCCGACCCTCAACGGCCGGACCCTCACCGACGAGGTGCTCGCCCCCGGCAACTCGAACTACCAGCTCTCCAGCGAGTACCGCACCTACGACGTCACGAAGGAGTTGCGTACCGGCGGCAACACCCTCGGGGTGCAGCTCGGCAACGGCCCGGCGTACGTGCGCCGCAGCGTCACCAACCCGGCCGTCGGCCGTACCGCGCCGTACTCCTGGTGGCAGAGCCAGCTCAAGGGCAGCGGTGCCCTGGGCGCGGACGCCGCGGCCGGCGCCACGACGGTCAAGCTCACCGACGTGACGAACTACCACGTCGGGGGCAGCATCAACATCGACACCGGCGACGGCGGCGACCGCCTCGAGTCCCGCACGATCACCACGATCGGCACCGCCGGCGCCGACGGCACCGGCATCACGTTCACGCCGGCACTGGCCGGACCGCACACCGCCGGGGCGCTGGTCACCGGGTCCGGTAACAACATCGCCGCGAGCGACGCGAGCGCCGGCGCTGCCGTCACCCCACGTCTGATCGCCCGGCTCGAGATCTCGTACGCGAGCGGACCCGGCGACGTCATCGTCTCCGACCGCAGTTGGCGCACCGCGCTGGGACCGCTCGTCACCGACGCGTGGTACTCCGGCGCGGACTACGACGCCCGCCGCGAACAGCCCGGCTGGGACAGCCCCGGCGCCGACCTGTCCGCCACCGCGAAGCGCCGCGACGGCACGGCCACCGGTTGGACCAACGCCGGCATCGCCCCGCCGCCCAACCTGGCCACGAAGCTCGTCGCCCGCGCGGCCGAGCCGGTCAAGGTCGTCGAGACGTTCACCCCGGTCTCCGTGACCAACCCCGCGCCGGGCACCTGGGTCTTCGACTTCGGGCAGAACATCGTCGGGTGGCCGGAGCTGCGCCTGCCCGGCGGGGTGCCCGCGGGCGCGACCGTCCGCATGTCACCCGCCGAGTCGCTCGCCGCCGACGGCACAGTCGACCAGGCCTCGCTGATGGGGGGTGGTGGCAGCCGCGGCCGGGACCTGTTCAACACCTACACGACCGCCGGGCTCCCCGGCGGCGAGACCTGGCACCCGGACTTCAACTACTTCGGGATGCAGTGGGTTCAGGTCACCGGCCTGCCGGAAGGGTACGTCCCCACGACGGACACGATCCGTGGCCTGCGCGTGCAGGCCGCCACCCCCACGGCCGGTGAGGTGACCACTTCCAACGCGCGGGTCAACCGCATCCACACGATGTCCCGGTACTCCTTCATGAGCAACATCATGTCGGTCTTCACCGACTGTCCCGGCCGGGAGAAGCTTTCGTACCCGGCGGACTACACCATGCCCATGGGCGCCATCCACCGCAACGAGCAGCTTGCGGCGTACCTGCGCACGACCATGCACCACCTGGTGGAGGGGCAGTCCGTAGCCGGCACGCCGATGTTCGGCAACGTGGCCCTGAAGACCCCCGTCTACGACTGGGGCTACAGCGGCCGCTTCGGTGACGAGATCAACTGGGGTAACGCGATCATCCTCGTGCCGGCGATGCTCTACGAGCTCTACGGCGACACCCAGACCATGGCCCGCTACTACGACCGGATGGTCGACTTCGCCGACTACATCCAGCGGGAGAAGGTCGGCACCGGCGCCGACGCGCACATCGTCGACGCCGCTCTCGCCGACTGGGTGTCGGCCGACCAGACCTCCGGCCGGATCACCGGCACCTGGGGCTACCACGTGATGATCAGCAAGCTGGCCATGATGGCGGAGCTGACCGGTCACCAGGCAGACGCCGAGAAGTACCGCACCCTGGCCGCCGACATCAGGACGGCGTTCAACGCGCACTTCTACAACACCCAGCTGCGCCGCTACACCGCCGACGGCAACGGTGGCGCCACGGGTGCCACGCAGACGGCCCAGGCACTGGCGTTGGACGGCGGGCTCGTTCCCGACGGGGAACGCGACGCCGTCCTGGACGCTCTCGTCGAGTTGGTCTACGCGTTCCACCCCGAAGGCGACGGCCCACACTTCAGCGGCGGCACCATCGGCATGGCCCCCACCGTCCGCGCCCTCGCCGCCGGTGGCCGCGACGACGTGCTGTGGGACCTGTTGCAGGAGGACGAGCAGCCCAGCTACGGCTACTTCATGGCGTCCACCACCGCGAACCCCGGCGGCATGACCACCATCGGGGAGCGGTGGAACCGGGGCGACTCCAAGAACCACATGATCCTCGCCCAGATCGAGGAGTGGTTCCACAGCGGGCTCGCAGGAATCCGGGCGGCGGACGGTAGCGTCGCCTACCGGGAGCTGGTCATCCAGCCGAAGGTTGTCGGCGACCTGAGCTTCGTCAAGGGCAGCTACCGGACGCCGGCCGGACTGGCCCGTTCCGAGTGGTCCAGGACCGACGGCCGGTTCCGGCTCGCGGTCACCGTGCCCACCAACACCACGGCGGAGGTCCGGGTGCCGCTGAACGGCGGACAGGTGGTCGCGAAGCCGGAGCGGGCCGAGTTCGTACGGATCGACGATGACCATGCCGTCTATCGCGTCGGGTCCGGGTCGTACACCTTCACGGCCGTCACGCGATAGACGGCGGGCCGGGTGCGGCGTCCACAGCCGGACGCCGGGCCCGGCCCGATCCGATCCGTTCTTCGCAAGCGGTGTCCGGGCCACTCCGGCTGATCAACGAGATCCGGCCCGCTCCCTCGGGTCACGTCCCCGCCTCGGCGATGAATGCGTCGGGCTCGTCACCGCCGGGCCCGCCGGACCTGGTCGCTGGAGCGGCGGACGACGAGCTCGGGTTGGAAGACGACGTGCCGGTGCTGGTGGGCCACGCCGTGCTCGGCCTCTTCAAGGAGCAGCTCCGCCGCGGTGCGTCCGAGCTGCTCGCGGGGTTGGCGGACGGACGACAGCGGCACGGCGGCCGCAGCGGCGAACTCGATGTCGTCGTAGCCGACGATCGCGATGTCGGCGGGCACCCGCAGACCGCGCGCGGTGAGTTCCTGGAGCACGCCGAGGGCGAGGAGGTCGTTGGCGCAGAAGACGGCGGTGGGCCGTTGCCGGGCGGGCAGGGCGAGCAGGTCCTGGGCGGCCCGCCGCCCGGCGGCGACGGTCAGGCTGGTGGTGGCGGCGACGCGCAGTTCGGCGCCCGCGCCCCGGTCCTCCAGCGCGGCGGCCGCGCCGGCGTGCCGCTCCGCGACCTGGGCGATGGAGAGCGGTCCGCCGACGTAGGCGATGCGCCGGTGCCCCTGGTCGAGCAGGTGGTCCATGGCGAGCCGACCGCCGAGGACGTCGTCGACCGCCACCGAGCAGCGGCTGGCCCGGCCGGTGCCGCGATCGACGAGCACGACGGGGATGTCCCGGTCGATGAGCTTCTCCAGGTGGGGTTGGGGGCCGTCGCCGACGGGGGTGATGAGCACACCGCGGACGCGTTGCTCCTCCAGCAGTTCGAGGTGGCGGCGCTCGCGGGCGCTGTCCTCACCGCTGTTGCAGACGATGAGCATGGCGCCGGTCTCCTCGACGACCTGCTCGGCCCCGCGGACCATGTCGGTGAAGAAGGGGTTGGCCACGTCCAGCACGACGATGGCGATCGTGCGGCTCTGGCCCGCGCGGAGCTGGCGGGCGGAGTCGTTGCGGACGTAGCCGAGTTCGGCGATGGCGTCGAGAACCCGCTGCCGGGTGGTGGGGGAGACCATGTCGGGCCGGTTGAGCACGTTGCTCACCGTGCCGAGGGACACCCCGGCGTGCCGGGCCACCTCCTTGATGCTTGCCCCTGCCATCGCTACCTCGACGATCCGTACGTGATGGGTCCGGCGACCGTGCGGGCCGCGGCGCGCTGATCCCCGGTTCGTGCCCCGGCAGCCGCGCGGGGCGGCCCCGCCGGGCGATCGTCGGGGAGTCTATAGCGGCTAAAACGTTTCATCCAGTTGACCCGGCTGGTGGCGGAGCTGTTCGCCGTTCACTCCGGACGGAGCAGGGCGACGGCCTCGGGGCCGGTCGACGGCGGGAACGAAATCGCATCGAAGTCTTGACGCTTACGAATGTCTCCCCCTACCGTCCATGCACGACGCATGAAACGATTCAGGAGGGGATCGGATTGAGCCCCGACTCACCGGGCGCGGACCGCGCGCCGCTGCTGGTCTTGGAAGGCGTGACGAAGTCCTTCGGCGCCGTCGCCGCACTGCGCGGGGTGCACCTGGCGCTGCACCCCGGCGAGGCGCACGCCCTGGTGGGGGAGAACGGGGCCGGGAAGTCCACGCTGGTGAAGATCCTCGCCGGCGCTCACGCCCCGGACGCCGGCCGGCTGGCCCTCGACGGCCGCCCGCTCGAACTGCGCGGGCCCGCCGACGCCCGGGCCGCCGGCATCGCGGTCATCTACCAGGAGCCGACGCTCTTTCCCGACCTCTCCGTCGCCGAGAACATCTTCATGGGCCGCCAACCGCTGCGTGGCCTGCGCCGGATCGACACCGCCGCGATGAACCGCGACGCCGCGCGGCTCTTCGCGCGCCTCGGCGTCAGGATCGATCCCACCCGCCCCGCCCGTGGCCTCTCCATCGCGGACCAGCAACTCGTCGAGATCGCGAAGGCGCTCTCCTTCGACGCCCGGATCCTGGTGATGGACGAGCCGACCGCCGCGCTCTCGGGGGTCGAGGTGGAGCGGCTCTTCGGGGTCGCCCGGTCGCTCTGCGAGCGTGGCGCGGCCGTGCTGTTCATCTCGCACCGCTTCGACGAGGTCTTCGACCTATGCCAGCGGATCACGGTGCTGCGCGACGGCGCGTGGGTCTCCACCGACCGCACCAGCGACCTCACCGTCGACGCGGTGGTGCGCCGGATGGTGGGTCGCGACGTCTCGTCGCTCTACCCGAAGCAGGACGCCCCGCTGCGGGACACCCTGCTGGAGGTCCGTGGCCTCGGCCGCGCCGGCGTCTTCTCCGACGTGTCGTTCACCGTCCGGGGTGGTGAGATCGTCGCCCTCGCCGGGCTGGTCGGCGCCGGCCGCAGCGAGGTCGCCCGCGCCGTCTTCGGCGTCGACCGCTACGACGCCGGCGAGGTACGCGTCGCCGGTGAACCCCTGCCGGCCGGCAGCCCGCGGCGGGCGATCGCCGCCGGCCTGGCGCTGGTCCCCGAGGACCGCCGCCAGCAGGGCCTCGTGATGGAGCTGTCGGTCGAGCGCAACGCCACCCTGGCCCGCCGCCGGGCGCTGAGCCGGCTGGGCCTGCTCGTCGGGGGAGCCGAGCGGGTGGAGGCCCAGCGGTGGACCCGCCGGTTGCAGGTGAAGACGTCCCGGCTCAGCGCGGCGGTGGCGACCCTCTCCGGCGGCAACCAGCAGAAGGTGGTGCTCGCCAAGTGGCTCGCCACCGAGCCGCGGATCCTGATCATCGACGAGCCCACCCGCGGCATCGACGTCGGCACGAAGGCCGAGGTCCACCGGCTCCTCTCCCAGCTGGCGAACGAAGGGCTGGCCATCCTGATGATCAGTAGCGAGCTGCCCGAGGTGCTCGGCATGGCGGACCGGGTCCTCGTCATGCACGAGGGACGGATGGTCCGCGAGTTGTCCCGGGCCGAGGCGGACGAGACCTCGGTGATGTTCGCCGCCACCGGCCAAGGAGCGGCGGCATGAGCGAGCGGCAGCGAGCGAATCATCGGTGCAGTGTCGTGGTGCCTCATGGCGGTGCCGAGCGGAGCGAGGCGGCGGCATGAGCGAGCGGCAGCGAGCGAATCATCGGTGCAGTGTCGTGGTGCCTCATGGCGGTGCCGAGCGGAGCGAGGCGGCGGCATGAGCCTCACGGACACCGGTACGCCGGACGACCTCGCCGGTAGGCGCTCGTCCGGGGACGACCGCCGGCGCCCGGGATTCACCGAGCGGCTGCTCGCCGTACGCGAGCTGAGTCTGCTGCTCGCGCTCGGTGCGCTGGTCCTAGTCACCACGCTGCGCAACGACCGCTTCCTGAGTGGGCAGAGCGTCAAGGACCTGCTGCTGGGCTGCGCGATCCTGGTCATCCTCGCGGTCGGCCAGACCCTGGTGATCGTCACCCGCAACGTCGACCTCTCCGTCGGTTCGATCCTGGGTCTGGTCGCCTTCTGCACCGGGTCCCTCTTCCTCGCCGCTCCGGGCCTGCCGTGGCCGGTCGCGTTGCTGCTCGGGGTGGCGCTCGGCGCTCTCTGCGGGGCGGTGAACGGCGGGCTGATCGCGGTGGCGAAGGTCCCCGCGCTCGTCATCACGCTCGGCACCCTCTACGCGTTCCGCGGCATCGACTACTACTGGGCCGCCGGCCGGCAGATCAACGCCGCCGACATGCCCCGGTCGTTCCTGCGCCTGGGCAACCAGACGGTGCTCGGTGTGCCCGTGCTCTTCCTGATCGCGGTGGTCGTCGTCGCCGTGGTGGGCTACTACCTGCGCGCCTACCGCGGCGGACGGGAGCTCTACGCCATCGGTTCGGAGCCGGCCGCCGCCCGGCTCTCCGGCATCCCCGTCGGTCGGCGCGTCTTCGCCGTCTTCGTGGCCAGCGGGGCGCTCGCCGGCCTCGCCGGCGTGCTCTACGCGGCCCGCTTCGGCACCCTCGACGCGGCCGCCGGAACGGGCCTGGAGCTTCAGGTCGTGGCGGCGGCCGTGGTGGGTGGGGTGGCCATCTTCGGCGGCAGCGGCAGCGCGTACGGGGCGGCGCTCGGCGCCGTCCTGCTCACCACGATCGGCAGTTCGCTGGCCGTCCTGCGCATCGACCCGTTCTGGCAGCAGGCCGTGGTCGGCGCGCTCATCCTCGCCGCCATCGGCCTGGACCGGCTCCTGGCCCTGCGGACGGCGGCCCGGCTCAGAGGGAGAAGCGCACGTGGCGCATGACAGCCTGTACGCCGCACCGCCGTCGGCCGGCACCGACACCGAGCAGACGGCGGGCCGCCTGACCGGGCTGCGTGCCGCGTTCGGTTCCTGGGACGCGGCCGTCGTGGCGGCGCTGGTGCTCGCCGTGCTGGTGGCCGGTGTGTCGGTGCAGAACTTCGCGACCGGCCGCAACGTCCAGTTCCTGCTGCTGGACCTGGTGCCGCTCGCCCTGCTGGCCCTGCCCATGACGTTGATCGTCGTCACCGGCGAGATCGACCTGTCGGTGGCGAGCACGGTGGGTCTGTGCAGCACCCTGATGGGGCAGCTCTGGCTCTCCAGCGGGCTGTCGCTGGAGCTGATCTGTGTGCTGGTGGTGCTGCTCGGCGGCGTGCTCGGCGCGGTCAACGGCCTTTTCGTCACCGGTTTCGGCCTGCCCTCGCTGGCGGTGACCATCGGCACCCTCGCCCTCTACCGAGGGCTGTCGTTCGTCGTGCTCGGCGACCAGGCGGTGGCCGACTTCCCGGCGAGCTGGACCGCCGCCGCGGTGCGGAACATCCCCGGTACCCCGATCCCCGCCGCCGTCCTGCCGGTGCTGCTGCTGGCGCTGGTCTTCGGCGTCGTGCTGCACGCGACGACGACGGGGCGGGCACTCTACGCGATGGGCAACAACGACCAGGCGGCCACCTTCGCCGGGGTCTCCGTGGCGCGGACGAAGTTCTGGCTCTTCGTGGCCTCCGGCGCGGTGTGCGGCCTGGTCGGCGTCTTCTGGACGCTGCGCTACGCCAGCGCCCGCGGTGACAACGCGACCGGGCTCGAACTCACCGTGGTGACCGCCGTGCTGCTCGGCGGCGTCTCGATCTTCGGCGGCCGGGGCGCGCTGCTCGGCGTGGTCGCCGGCGTCCTGCTGCTCGGCGTCCTGCGCAACGCGCTGCAGCTCGCCGACGTCGACGCGAACGCGTTGACGATCGTCACGGGCGCCCTGCTCATCGCCTCGGTCGTGCTGCCCAACGCGGTCGCGGACCTCCGTGCGCGGCTGCACCGTCGACGACAGCGCGCGAACCCCGTCGCGCCCTGATTCCCCCACCACCAACCCCGGAAGGATATCGATGTCCGCGCACCGCAGAGGTTTCCGATTCGGGGCCACCGGCCTCGCCCTCGCCGCCCTGCTGCTCAGCGCCACGGCCTGCGGCGGCACCACCCGGGAGAACTCCGGCGACGACTCCGGCGCCGGCAACCAGGCCAACGGCGCCGCCAATCCCGACGCGCAGCTCAAGGAGGGCCTCAAGATCGCCTTCCTGCCGAAGCAGGTGAACAACCCGTACTTCACCGTCTCCGACAACGGCGGCAAGACGGCGGTCACCGAGATCAAGGGCGAGTTCAAGGAGGTCGGCCCCTCCGAGGCGAGCGCCTCCTCCCAGGTCAGCTACATCAACACGCTGTCCCAGCAGGGCATGGACGTGATCGTCACCTCGGCGAACGACCCGAACGCGATCTGCGGCGCGCTCAACCAGGCGAAGGCGGCCGGCGCCAAGATCGTGACCTTCGACTCGGACACCAAGCCCGAGTGCCGGCAGATCTTCGTCAACCAGGTGACCGCCGAGGGCATCGCCGAGAACCAGGTCAAGCTCATCTCGACGCAGATCGGCGGCGCGGGCGAGATCGCCATCCTCTCGGCCACCGCCAACGCGACCAACCAGAACGCCTGGATCGAGCTGATGAAGAAGGAGCTGGCGAAGCCCGAGTACAGCAAGATCAAGCTGGTCACCGTCGCATACGGCAACGACGACGACCAGAAGTCGTTCCAGGAGACCCAGGGTCTGCTGCAGTCGTACCCCAACCTCAAGGGCATCATCTCGCCGACCACCGTCGGCGTCGCGGCCGCCGCCCGCTACCTGAGCGGCTCCCAGTACAAGGGCAAGGTCAAGCTGACCGGTCTGGGCACGCCGAACCAGATGCGCCAGTACGTCAAGGACGGCACCGTCGACGCCTTCGCCCTCTGGAACCCCGCCGACCTGGGCTACCTCGCGGCGTACGCGGGCGCCGCGCTGGCCTCCGGGCAGATCACCGGCGCCGAGGGGGAGAAGTTCACCGCCGGCAAGCTCGGCGAGTACACCGTCGGCACGGACGGCGTGGTGGTCCTCGGCCCACCCACCGTCTTCGACAAGAACAACATCGACCAGTTCGACTTCTGAGCGCCCGGTGGTGGTGCCGGTGCCCCGGCGCCGGCACCACCACCCGCGCGCCGACGGGAGAACCATGCCGCGCGTCTGCTTCACCCTCCAGGTCGACCCGGAACGGCTGGCCGAGTACCGCGCCCGCCACGAACGGGTCTGGCCCGAGATGCTCACCGCGCTGGCGGAGTGCGGCTGGCACGACTACTCGCTCTTCCTCCGCGAGGACGGCCTGCTCGTCGGGTTCCTGGTGACCGACGACTTCGCGGCGGCCCAGGCCGCCATGCAGGCCCGCGACGTCAACGCCCGCTGGCAGGCGGAGATGGCGTCGTTCTTTCTCGACCTCGACCAGGACACCCCCGACCGCGCCATGCGGCCGCTGGACGAGGTCTTCAACCTTGCGGCTCAGCTCGCCGCGCAGACGGGAGAAACGCCATGACCCACCCCGACGCGCCGACCCGTGCACGGGTCACGCAGGCCCTGCGCGCCCAGCGCATCGAGACCCCGTCCTGGGCGTACGCCAACTCCGGCACCCGTTTCAAGGTGTTCCCACAGGAGGGCGTGCCGCGTGACCCGTACGAGAAGATCGCCGACGCGGCGATGGTGCACCGGCTCACCGGGGTGGCTCCCACCGTCGCGCTGCACATCCCGTGGGACCGCGTCGACGACTACGCGGACCTGGCCCGGTACGCGACGGAGCAGGGCGTGACGCTGGGCGCGATCAACGCCAACGTCTTCCAGGACAACGACTACCGGCTGGGCAGCGTCACCAATCCCGACCCGGGAGTCCGGCGCAAGGCGATCGACCACCTGCTCGAGTGCGTCGACATCATGGACCGCACCGGCTCTCGGGACCTGAAGCTCTGGTTCTCCGACGGCACCAACTATCCGGGGCAGGACGACATCCGGGCCCGGCAGGACCGGCTCGCCGCCGCGCTGCGCGAGGCGTACGACCGGCTCGGTGACGACCAGCGCCTGCTGCTGGAGTACAAGCTCTTCGAGCCGGCCTTCTACGCCACCGACGTACCCGACTGGGGCACCGCGTACGCGCACTGCCTGGAGCTCGGGCCGAAGGCGCAGGTGGTCATCGACACCGGCCACCACGCGCCCGGCACCAACATCGAGTTCATCGTGGCGTTCCTGCTGCGCGCCGGGAAGCTCGGCGGCTTCGACTTCAACTCCCGCTTCTACGCCGACGACGACCTGATGGTCGGCGCCGCGGACCCGTTCCAGCTGTTCCGGATCATGCGCGAGATCGTGGGCGGTGACGCGCTGCGGCCGGAGGCCGGGATCGCGTTCATGCTCGACCAGTGCCACAACATCGAGCCGAAGATCCCGGCGATCATCCGCTCGGTGCTGAACGTGCAGGAGGCCACCGCCAAGGCGCTGCTGGTCGACGCCGACGCGCTGGCCGCCGCCCAACGCGCCGGTGACGTGCTCGGCGCGAACGCGGTGCTGATGGACGCGTACCACACCGACGTCCGTCCCCTGCTGGCCGAGCTGCGGGCCGAAGCCGGCCTGGACCCCGACCCGATCGCCGCGTACGCCCGCTCCGGCTACTTCGAGCGCATCCGCACCGAGCGGGCCGGCGGGCAGCAGGCCGGCTGGGGCGCCTGACCACCATCGAACGAACAGGGACGTGAGGACGATGCACTCCGAGGTTGAGGCGCTGATCGCGCGGAGCAACCGGCTCGGCGCCGACCCGAGCACGACGAACTACGCCGGGGGCAACACCTCGGCCAAGGGCCGGGCCACCGACCCGGTCACCGGCGGCCCCGTCGAGCTGCTCTGGGTCAAGGGCTCCGGCGGCGACCTCGGGACGCTCACCGAGGCCGGTCTGGCCGTGCTGAGCCTGGACCGGCTGCGCGCCCTGGCCGACGTCTACCCGGGCGATGCCGGCCCGGTCGATCCCGCGCGGGAGGACGAGATGGTCTCGCTACTGGATTACTGCCGGCACGGACCCGGTGGGGCGGCGCCGTCGATCGACACGGCGATGCACGGCCTTCTCGACGCGGCCCACGTGGACCACCTGCATCCGGACGCCGGCATCGCGATCGCCGCCGCCGCCGACGGGCCCGAGCTGACCAAGGAGATCTTCGGCGACCGGGTGCTCTGGGTGCCGTGGCGCCGACCCGGCTTCCAGCTCGGGCTCGACATCGCCGCCGTGGCGAGGGCCAACCCGCAGGCGATCGGCGTGATCCTCGGCGGGCACGGCATCACCGCCTGGGGGGCGACCGGCGAGGAGTGCGAGCGGCGCTCCTTCGAGATCATCCGAACCGCGCAGGCGTACCTCGACGGGCACGGCCGGGCGGAGCCGTTCGGCCCGGTGATCGAGGGGTACGCGCCGCTGCCGCCGGACGAGCGCCGGGCCCGCGCGGCCGCCCTCGCGCCGGTCGTCCGGGGCCTCGCCTCGACCGACCGGCCCCAGGTCGGGCACTTCACCGAGAGCGACGTCGTGCTCGACTTCCTCGCCCGGGAGCGGCACCCCGCGCTCGCGGCGCTCGGTACCTCCTGCCCGGACCACTTCCTGCGTACCAAGGTGCGTCCGCTCGTGCTCGACCTGCCGCCCACCGCGCCGCTGCCCGAGACGGTCGCCCGGCTGCGGGAGCTGCACGCCGCCTACCGCGAGGAGTACCGGGCCTACTACCAGCGGCACGCCACCGCGCAGAGCCCGCCGATGCGCGGCGCCGACCCGGCGATCGTCCTCGTGCCGGGGGTCGGCATGTTCAGCTTCGGCGCGAACAAGCAGACCGCCCGGGTCGCCGGGGAGTTCTACGTCAACGCCGTGAACGTCATGCGCGGCGCGGAGTCGGTGTCGCGGTACGCCCCGATCGACGAGGCGGAGAAGTTCCGCATCGAGTACTGGGCGCTGGAGGAGGCGAAGCTCAAGCGGCTGCCGAAGCCGAAGCCCCTCGCCACCCGCGTCGCCTTCGTCACCGGCGGCGGCTCCGGTATCGGCCGGGCGACCGCTCGGCGGCTCGCCGCCGAGGGCGCCTGCGTGGTGGTCGCTGACCGCGACGGCGCGGCGGCGGCCACCGTCGCCGCCGAGATCGGCGACGCCGACACGGCCGTCGCCGTCACGGCCGACGTCACCGACGGCGCGGCCGTGGCCGCCGCGCTGCGCACGGCGGTGCTCGCCTTCGGCGGGGTGGACCTGGTCGTCAACAACGCCGGGCTCTCCATCTCCAAACCGTTGCTGGAGACGACCGAGGCGGATTGGGACCTGCAGCACGACGTGATGGCCAAGGGTTCGTTCCTGGTCTCGCGGGAGGCCGCGCAGATCATGACGGAGCAGGGGATGGGCGGTGACCTCGTCTACATCTCCAGCAAGAACTCGCTCTTCGCCGGCCCGAACAACGTCGCGTACGGCGCGGCGAAGGCCGACCAGGCGCACCAGGTACGCCTGCTCGCGGCCGAGCTCGGCGGGCACGGCATCCGGGTCAACGGCGTCAACCCCGACGGGGTGGTGCGCGGCTCCGGCATCTTCGCCGGCGGGTGGGGCGCCAAGCGCGCCGCCGTCTACGGGGTGCCGGAGGAGAAGCTCGGCGAGTTCTACGCGCAGCGCACCCTGCTCAAACGGGAGGTACTGCCGGAGCACGTCGCCAACGCGGTCTTCGTGCTCACCGCCGGCGAGCTGTCGCACACGACCGGATTGCACGTCCCGGTCGACGCCGGTGTCGCCGCGGCCTTTCTCCGCTGACCCGGGGCGGTGCCGGATGACGACGGAACAGGTGGTGGAGCCGGTGCTCGACGCGGAGGACCTGCGGCTGCTGCGCCTGCTGGCGACCGGGCTGCCGCTGGAGACCGTGGCCCGGCGGATGGGGCTCTCCGAGCGGACCGTACGCCGCCGGGTCCGGGCGGTCTGTGACCGGCTCGGCGTGGCCGCGCCGATCCAGGCGGTGGTGTGGGCGGCCCGGCGGGGACTGCTGTGAGCCTCCGCGTCGCCGCCGTGGACCTCGGCGCGTCCAGCGGCCGGGTGATGGTCGGTCGCGTCGGCCCCGACGTCCTCGACCTCACCGAGGTGCACCGGTTCGCCAACGAGCCGGTGCGGCTGGCCGGCACCCTGCACTGGGACATCCTCGCCCTCGCCCGAGGGGTCCTCGACGGACTGCGCGCCGCCGGCCCGGTGACGAGCGTCGGTGTCGACTCCTGGGCCGTCGACTACGGACTCCTCGACGCCTCCGGCGCGCTGCTCGGGAATCCGGTGCACTACCGGGACTCGCGCACCGACGGCGTCGCCGAGCGGCTGGCGACGCGGCTCGGGCCCGAGCGGCTGTACGCGACGACCGGGCTGCAGCAGCTGCCGTTCAACACGATCTACCAGCTCGCCGCCGCCCGCGGCACACCCCAGCTCGACGTCGCCCGGTGGCTGCTGCTGATCCCGGACCTGGTGACGTACTGGCTCACCGGGGAGGTCGGCGCCGAGGTCACCAACGCCTCGACGACCCAGCTCTACGACGTGCGCCGGCGGGCCTGGGCCACCGACCTGATGGTCGACGCCGGGATCCGGCCGGAGCTCTTCCCGCCGCTGCGCGAGCCGGGCAGCCGGATCGCCCCGGTGCTACCCGCGCTGGGGCTGCCGGGTGAGCCCGAGGTCGTGGCGGTCGGCTCGCACGACACCGCGTCGGCGGTGGTGGGCGTGCCGGCGTCGGGGGAGAACTTCGCCTACATCTCCTGCGGCACCTGGTCGCTGGTGGGGGTCGAGCTCGACGCCCCGGTGCTCACCGAGGCGAGCCGGCGGGCGAACTTCACCAACGAGTCCGGCGTCGACGGCAGCATCCGCTACCTGCGTAACGTGATGGGTCTCTGGCTGCTGCAGGAGTCGATGCGCGCCTGGGGCACGGCCGACCTTCCGGAGCTGCTGCGCCGGGCGGCCGACGAGCCCGCGTTCCGGTCCGTGGTGGACCCCGACGACCCGGCGTTCCTGCCGCCCGGCGACATGCCGGCCCGCCTCGCGCAGGCCTGCCGGCGCGCCGGCGAACCCGTGCCCACCACACCGGCCGGCACCGTCCGGTGCATCCTCGACAGCCTGGCGCTGGCGCACCGCCGCGCGGTACGCCAGGCGCAGCAGCTCTCCGGTCGGCAGGTGGAGACCGTGCACGTCGTCGGGGGCGGCGCTCGTAACGCGCTGCTCTGCCAGCTGACGGCGGACGCCTGCGGGCTGCCCGTGCTCGCCGGCCCGGTGGAGGCGACCGCGTTCGGCAACGTGCTGGTGCAGGCGCGGACCGCCGGGGCCGTCGAGGGTGACCTGGCGGCGCTACGGGCGCTGCTGCGCGAGACCCAGCAGGTGGTGCGGTACGAGCCGCGCGGGGCGCAGGCGGCGTGGCGGGCCGCCGAGGAGCGGCTGGGTGTTTGACGCGCGGGCGTCGGGCCGGCCGGTCAGAGGACCCGGCGCAGCCACTCCTCGACGCCCGCGACGTGCACGGTGGCCCAGGAGCGGGCCAGGTCGGCCTGCCCGGAGGCGACCGCGTCCAGGATGGCGGCGTGCTGCTCCCGGGTCCTGGCGACGGCGCCCTCCTGGGTGAGGCCCCGCCACACCCGGGCGCGGGTGGTCGGGCCGGAGAGGCTGTCCAACAGCGACGTGAGCACGTTGTTGCCCGCGCAGACGGAGATCAGCCGGTGGAACTCCAGGTCGTTGGCGACGAGCTCGTCGATGGTCGGGTCGTCGCCGAGCCCGTCGAGGACGGCGCGCAGCGCGGAGATGTCCTCAGCGGTCGCCCGCTGCGCGGCCAGCGCGGTCGCCCCCGGTTCGAGGATCCGCCGGACCTCGAGGAACTCCAGCACGGTGTCGTCGCGGTGGAAGTCGACGACGAAGCTCAGCGCGTCGAGCAGCAGGGCCGGGTCCAGGCTCGTCACGTACGTGCCGTCGCCCTGGCGTACGTCGAGGACCCGGATGAGCGACAGGGCCTTGACGGCCTCGCGCAGCGAGTTGCGGGAGAGGCCGAGCCGTTCGGCCAGGTCGGGTTCGCGGGGCAGCCGGTCCCCGGGGCGCAACTCACCGGCGATGATCATCTGTTTGATCTTGTCGATCGCCTCGTCCGTGACAGCCACGTTCTCCTCCGCCCTCTTCGCACCGCAGAGTATGGGACCGCTCAGCGTCGGAGCCGGTAGGTCCGCGTGGCGGTGTCACCGAACACCGCCGACCGCTCCCGCTCGGTCAGCGGCGGCAACGCCTCGGAGAGCGCGGTGAGCACAGCCTGGTAGTCGGCGGCGAGCCGGCACACCGGCCAGTCGGACCCGAACATCAACCGGTCCGGGCCGAACCGGTCGACCGCCTCGGTCACGAACGGCCGCAGGTCGGCCACCCGCCACCGGTCCTGGTCCGCCTCGGTCACCAGCCCGGAGAGCTTCGCCGTGACGTTCGGCCGGGCGGCCAGCGCCGCGATCGGTGCCGCCCACTCGGCCAGCCCGGCGGCGCCGGCGCGGATCCGCGGCTTGCCCAGGTGGTCGAGGACGAACCGCAGCTCGGGAACGTCCCCGGCGGCCCGGGCCACGGCGGCGAGTTGGTCGACGCGGCACACCACGTCGAGGGCGAGCCCCGCGTCGGCGATGGCGCGCAGGCCACGCCGGACCGGCGGCCGGTCCAAGTAGTCCGGATCCGTCTCCGCCTGCAGCTGAGGGCGTACGCCGACGAGCAGGTCGCCGCCGGGCAGCCGCCGGTAGCCGGCGATCGTCTCGGCGAGCCCGGGGTCGGCCGGGTCCACCCAGGCCACCACCCCGGCGATCACGGTGCAGCGCCGCGCGTACCCGAGCAGGAGGCCTGCTTCGTCGGTGTCGCAGCGGCCGCCCTCCACGAGCACCGTCCGGTCGACGCCGGCGGCCGCCAGTTCCGGCTCCAGCTCCGCCGGACCGAACGAGCGCCGGATCGGGGCGAGTTCGGGCGCGTCCAGCCAGCGGTAGCCGTCCTCGACCCGCCAGAGGTGGTGGTGCGCGTCGACGATCACGCGGCCACCACCGGGGCCGTGGGCAGAGCGGCGTCCGGACGCAGCAGCCCCTCGGCGACCAGCTCCGCCCAGAACTCGCCGGGTGGAGGCTCCGCCGCCGCCAGCGCGACGTTGCGCCGGACCTGCTCCGGGTCGTGCGCGCCGACCACCACCGCGGCGACGGCCGGGTGCGCGGCGGCGAAGGCGAGCGCGGTGGCCGGCAGCGTCGTTCCGTGCCGGGCACAGACCGCGGCGATCGCCCGGGCCCGGGTGAGCACCCCGCCCGGCGCCTCGGCGTACTCGTAGGGCAGACCGGGGTGCGGATCGGGCACGGCGAGCAGTCCGCTGTTGAACACACCCGAGTTGAGCACCGAGACTCCGCGTCGCGCACACTCGGGCAGCAGCGTGTCGAGGGCGGGCTGCTCCAGCAGCGTGTACCGGCCGGCGACCATGACCGCGTCGATCTCGGTCTCGGTGACGAACCGGTGCAGCACCTGGGACTGCTTCGACCCGACGCCGATGGCGCCGACGACACCCTGGGTCCGCAGCTCGTGCAGCGCCGGATAGGCCTCTTCCAGGGCGGGCGCCTGGTGGTCCTCCGGGTCGTGGATCAGCGCGATGTCGATCCGGTCGAGGCCGAGCCGCAGGAGGCTCGCCTCCAGGGACCGGTGGATCCCGTCCGCCGTGAAGTCCCACACCCGCCGGTGGTCGGCCGGCACGTGGAAGCCCTCGGGGTCGCGCCGCTCGGAGCCGGACCGGTCCGGTACGAGCAGCCGACCCACCTTCGTGCTGACCGCGTACTCCTCGCGCGGCAAGGTGCGCAGCGCGTCGCCGAGCCGGCGCTCGGAGAGGCCGAGACCGTAGTGGGGTGCGGTGTCGAAGTAGCGGACGCCGCTGTCCCACGCCGCCCGGACGGTGGCGATCGCCTCCGCCTCGCCGATCGGCGTGTAGAGGTTGCCGAGCTGCGCGCAGCCCAGCCCGACCCGGCTCACGGTCACCCGGGACCGCCCCACCCGGCCCCCGGTCACGCCGTCGCTCCGCCCGGCGCGGCGGGCAGCGCCCAGACCAGGGGCAGCCCCGTGTCGGTGCCCGAGTAGTCGTCGGCCACGTCGAGCAGCGTCGCCATCCGGGCCTGCCACTCGATGTTCGCCGGGTGGTCCCGCAGCTCGTGCCGCATCCGCTGGTAGTCCTCGACCTCCACCAGGTGGAACAGGTCGAGTCCGTCCCGCCAGATCCACCAGCCGTGCACGCCGGCCGCGCGGATCGCGGTGGCCAGCTCCGCCGGTACGGTCGCGTGGACGTCGTCGTACTCGTCTTCGCGGCCCGGCTTGAGCCGGGTGTGCAGGGCGATCCGTCGCATCGGCGCTCCTTTCCGCTGCCGGTCGGGGCCGCCCACGGCGGCCGGGGCGATGAGCGTCAGTCCTGGGCCTTGCCGGAGGTGAGCCGGGCCAGGATCAGCGCGACCAGGATGATGGCGCCGTAGATGGCCTGGATCCACTGGGCGGAGACCCCGGCGAGGGTCAGGATGTTGTTGATCAGGCCGAGGACGATGACACCGCAGAGCGCGCCGAAGAGCGTCCCCTTGCCACCGTCGAGGCTGATCCCGCCGATCACCGCCGCAGCGAAGACCGTGAAGATCATGCCGTCGCCCTGCGCCGCGGCGACCGAGCCGAGCCGCCCGGTCATCAGCAGACCGGCGAGCGCCGCGAGCAGACCACCGATCATCAGGACCACCCAGACCACCCGGTCGGTACGGATGCCGGCGGCCCGGGCCGCGTCGGTGTTCCCGCCGATCGCGTAGACGGAGCGGCCGTGCCGGAAGTAGCCGAGCGCGACGATGCCGACAACGAAGAGGGTGCCGCTGATCCAGATGGAGGCCGGTACGCCGAGCCACACCGCGCTGCCCAGGTAGAGCACCGAGGGTGGGATGTCGAAGAGGTTCTGCCCACCGGTGATCCCGATCTGGAGGCCACGCAGCACGATCAGCATGCCCAGCGTCACGATGAACGCGGAGAGCTTGAACCGCAGGATCAGCAGCCCGTTGAACGCCCCGATCGCCAGCCCGGTGAGCAGGCAGAGGACGATGGCGAGGCCGGCCGGAAGCTCGGTGCCCAGCCCGTTGCTCGCCGCCGGGATGACCAGCGCGACGGCGAGCGCCGGAGCCAGACCGATCGTCGACTCTAGCGAGAGGTCGAACTTCCCGGCGATCAGGATGATCGCCTCGGCCAGTACGAGCAGCGCCAGCTCGGTCTGCTGTTGCAGCACGTTGGTGATGTTGGCGGAGCTGAGGAACACCGGATCGATGAGCGCGCCCACCACGACGAGCAGGAGGATCGCGGGGACGAGCGCGAAGTCCCGGAGCCGGGCCAGGGGTAACCGACCGCCACCGGGCCGGGTGCCGCCGCTCGTCGGTGGCTTGGCGATCGTCTCGGTGCCGGTCACTGCTGCTCCACTCCCTCCACTGCGGACACCAGGTCGGCGTCCGTCCAACCCCGGGGCACGTCCCGGATAACCTCTCCGTGGAACATCACCAGCACCCGGTCGCACGAGCGCAGGTCGTCCAGTTCGTCGGAGACGACCAGCACGCCGGCGCCTCCGGCCGCGGCCTCGTTGACCGCGCCGAGCAGGGACGCCTTGGACCGGACGTCCACGCCGGCGGTGGGGCTCACCATCACCAGCGCCTTCGGGTCGTTGGCGAGCGCGCGGGCCAGGACGACCTTCTGGGCGTTGCCGCCGGAGAGGTCGCTGACCGGCTGGCGCGGCCCGTCGGTCTTGATGTCGTACGTCCGGATCATCCGCTCGGCGGTGGCCTGTTGCCGCGCGGGGGCGATGATCCCGGCGGGGCCGAGCCGGCCGGCGATCGGCATGGTGGCGTTCTCGGCCACCGACAGCAGCGGCACGAGGCCCTCCCGGTGCCGGTCCTGCGGCAGGTAGCCGAGCCCGGCGGCGATCGCCGCGGGCACCTGGCCCGGCTTCGGGGTGCTGCCGGCGATGGTCACCGTTCCGGCGTCGGCCCGGCGCAGCCCCGCGATCGTCTCGGCGAGGGCCACCTTGCCGCTGCTGCCCGAGCCGATGAGCCCGACCAGCTCGCCGGCGCGCACCGTCAGGTCCACCCCGTCGTAGTAGCCGGCGAGGCGCAGGCCGCGTACGTCGAGGACCACCGGCGCGGTGGCCGGGACCGGTGGGCGGGAGACGCCCTCGGCGAGCGCTCGGCCCGTCTCGCCGGTCATCGCGGCGACCAGCTCGTCGCGGGAGAGCGCCTCGACGGGTTCGGTGAGGATGTGCCGCGCGTCGCGCAGCACGGTGACCCGCTGGCAGACCTCGTACACCTCCTGGAGGTGGTGCGAGATGAACAGGAAGGTGACGCCGCTCGACTGGAGTTCGCGCATCCGGTCGAAGAGCCGGTCGATGGCGGCGGCGTCGAGCTGCGCGGTCGGCTCGTCGAGGATGATGAACCGGGCGCCGAACGAGAGCGCTCGGGCGATCTCGACGAGCTGCCGCTGCTCCACGGTGAGCGAACCGGCGAGCGCGGCCGGGTCGACGTCGACGCCGTACCCGGCGAGCAGGTCGGCGGCGCGGCGGCGCAGACCGCGCCAGTCGATGAGGCCACGGCCGGACTGCCGGTTGAGGAAGAGGTTCTCCGCGACGGTCAGCGTGGGGATGATCGTGGACTTCTGGTAGACGCAGGCGACCCGCTGCCGCCAGGCGTCCCGGTCCGCGAGCGCCGGCGCCGGTGCGCCGTCGAACCGGATCTCGCCGCCGTCCGGCCGCTGGAGCCCGGTCAGGATCGACACCAGCGTGGACTTCCCGGCGCCGTTGCGTCCGACCAGCGCGTGGGTCTCCCCGGCGCGTACGGCGATGCCGGCGGAGTGCAGCGCCACGGTGGCCCCGTACCGCTTCGACACGTCGCGTGCCTCCGCGGCCGGGATCCCGGCCGCGGAGCCCGCGTTCTGTTCCTGGCTGGTCATCACTTGCCGATCTGGTTTCCCCAGAGCGCCGGGTCGTCGACGTTCTCCTTGGTGACCAGCGGCGCGGCGAGCTGGTCCTCCAGGCCGTTGCCGATGTCGATGATCGTGCTGTCGTGGTCGGTCGGACCGGCCTGGAAGGTCTTCCCCTCGGCCGCCGCCTTGGCGTAGTAGAGCGCCCACTTGGCGTAGAGGTCGGCGGGCTGGGAGACCGTGGCGTCGATCTCGCCCTTGCGGATCGCCTCGAACTCCTGCGGGATGCCGTCGTTGGAGACGATGAAGATGTGCTTCGGGTCGGTCGGCGGGACCAGCAGGTTCTTCGACCGCAGCACCTGCAGCGTCGGCGCCAGGAAGACCCCGCCCGCCTGCATGTAGACGCCCTTGATGTCCGGGTGCTGGGCGAGCCGGGTCTGGAGCGCGGCGGCCGCTTTGGCGCCCTCCCACTCGGTCGGCTCCTCGAAGATCGTGATCTCCGGGAACTTCGTCTTCATGCACTCCGCGAACGCCTCCGAGCGGTCCCGCCCGTTGATCGAGGAGAGCGAGCCCTGGAACTCGATCACCTTGCCCTTGCCGCCGAGCTTCTCGCCGAGGAACTCGCAGGCCTTCTGCCCGTACGCCCGGTTGTCGGCTCGCACCACCATGAAGACCTTGCCCTTGTCGGGGCGGGTGTCGACCGAGACCACCGGGATCTTGCGGGACTCCAGGGTGCCCAGGGTGGAGGCGATCGCCCCGGTGTCCTGCGGGGCCATCACGACCGCCTTGGCGCCCTGGCTCACCATCGCCTGCACGTTCGCCACGAGCTTCGAGACGTCGTTCTGCGAGTTGGTCGGGGACATCAGGTTGACGTCGTACTCGTCGGCGAACTGCGGGACGTACTTGGCGTACGAGTTCCAGAAGTCGGAGTCGGCGCGGGGCAGGTCGATGCCGATCTGCGGCCCCGATCCGGCCTGGTTCCCCGATCCGCCCGAGGACGAGTCACTACAGGCGACTGTGGTGAGGGCGAGGATCGCGCCGAGCGCGATCCCGATCGGGGTTCTGACGGTATGTCTCACGGTGCTCCTCCATCGGTGGATGCGGTGGGTTTCTCGGTGCACATCGGAGGTCCCGGTCGGCTCGGCGCGCCGGGGTCAGCCGGGTGGAGGTTCGGGACGCAGCCGCAGCCCGTGCATCCCGCCGTCCACGGCGAGCACGCTGCCGGTGGTCGCCGCGGCGAGCGGACCCGCCAGGTAGGCGATCGCGGCGGCCACCTCGTCCGCGCTCACGAGACGACCGGTGGGCTGCCGGGCCCGCAGCGCGGCGAGCTCGCCCGCCGGATCGTCGGCGGCGTCGAGCAGCCGACGTACCCAGGGGGTATCCACCGTCCCGGGGTTCACACAGTTGACCCGGATCCCCTCCCGCACGTGGTCGGCCGCCATCGCCATGGTGAGCGCCTGCACGGCACCCTTGCTGGCGCTGTAGAGCGCCCGTTGCGGCAGGCCCGCCGAGGCGGCGATGGAGCAGGTGTTCACGATCGCCGCGTGCGCCGAGGCGCGCAGGTGCGGCAGCGCGGCCCGGGTCACCCGGGCGATCCCGACCACGTTGACGTCGAGCACCCGGTGCCACTCCTCGTCGGAGTTCTCCTCGACGCTGCCGCGCGCGCCGATCCCGGCGTTGTTGACCAGTACGTCGATGCCGCCCAGCGCGTCCGCGGCGGCGGCGACCGCCGCCCGGACGCTGCCGTCGTCGCGCACGTCGGCGGCGAGCCCGAGCAGCGGAGAAGGCACGCTCTCCGCGTTCAGGTCGAGGCACGCCACCCGGGCGCCACGCTCGGCGAGCAGGGTCGCGGTCGCCAGGCCGATGCCGGACGCCCCGCCCGTCACCACCGCCGCCAGGCCGGCGAACTCGTTCCGGTCGGCGCTCACCGGGCCACCTCCGCTCCGGGCCGTCGCGGCGTCGCGGGTCCTCGAACCGGTTCCGGCTCGGCGGACGCCCCCGACCAGACGGGACCGTCCGGGTACGCGTAGTCGGCGAGCGTGCGGGGCCGGATGGTCGCGCTGAAGCCGGGCGCGGTCGGTGCGACGTACCGGCCGTCGCGGATCACCACCGGGTCGACGAAGTGCTCGTGCAGGTGGTCGACGTACTCGATGACCCGGTCGGTGAGCTCGCCGGAGACCGCCACGAAGTCGAACATGGACAGGTGTTGCACCAGCTCGCAGAGCCCCACCCCGCCGGCGTGCGGGCAGACCGGCACGCCGAACTTCGCAGCCAGCAGCAGGATCGCGAGGTTCTCGTTGACGCCCGCGACACGGGTCGCGTCGATCTGCACGTACGAGACCGCGTCGAGCTGGAGCAGCTGCTTGAAGAGCACCCGGTTGGCGATGTGCTCGCCGGTGGCGACCCGCATCGGGGCCAGCTCCCGGGCGATCGTGGCGTGCCCGAGCACGTCGTCGGGGCTCGTCGGCTCCTCGATCCAGTGCGGGTCGAAGCGGGCCAGCTCGCGCATCCAGGTGATGGCCGTCGGCACGTCCCAGCGCTGGTTGGCGTCGACCGCGATGGGGAAGTCCGGCCCGCACGCCTGCCGGGCGATGGTCATCCGCCGGATGTCGTCGGCGAGGTCGGCGCCGACCTTCAGCTTGATCTGGCCGAACCCGTCGGCGACCGCCTCCTTGCAGAGCCGGCGCAGCTTGTCGTCGTCGTAGCCGAGCCAGCCGGGTGAGGTGGTGTACGCGGGAAAGCCGGAGCGCAGCAGGTGTTCCTCGCGCTCGGCCCGGCCCGGCTGCGCCGCCCGCAGGATCCGCAGCGCCTCGTCCCGGGTGAGCGCGTCGTCGAGGTAGCGGAAGTCCACGAGGTCGACGAGCTCCTCCGGGCTCAGCCGGCTCAGCAGCCGCCACAGCGGCAGCCCCTCCCGTTTGGCCCGCAGGTCCCACAGCGCGTTGACGACCGCCGCGATCGCCATGTGCATGACGCCCTTCTCCGGGCCCAGCCACCGCAGCTGCGAGTCGTGCACGAGTTCCCGCCAGAAGCCACCGAGGTCGGCGAGGATCGTCGCCACCGGTCGGCCCACCAGGTACGGGCGCAGCGACGCGATGGCGGCGGCCTGGACGTCGTTGCCGCGTCCGATGGTGAAGGCGAACCCGTGCCCCTCGTGGCCGTCGCCGGAGTCGGTGCGCAGCACCACGTACGCGGCCGAGTAGTCCGGGTCGGGGTTCATGGCGTCGGAGCCGTCCAGCGCCCGCGAGGTCGGGAAGCGGATGTCGGAGATGTCCAGCTCGGTGAAGATCATGCCTGGGCCACCACCTGACGCTGCCGGCCCAGCCCGTCGATCTCCACCTCGACGACGTCACCCGCCGTCAGGTACGGCTTCGGGTCCGGCTGACCGAGGGCGACCCCGGCGGGCGTTCCGGTGTTGATGACGTCCCCCGGGTGCAGCACCATGAAGTGGCTCAGGTAGCGGACGATCTCGGCCACCGGGAAGACCATGTCCTTCGTGCTGCCGTCCTGCCGGGGCGTGCCGTTGACCCAGAGGCGCAGCCGCAGGTCCTGCGGGTCCGGGACCTCGTCGGCGGTCACCAGGAGGGGGCCGAACGGGTTGAAGGTCTCGCAGGACTTGCCCTTGTCCCACTGGCCGCCGCGCTCGAGCTGGAACTCCCGCTCGGAGACGTCGTTGGCGATGGCGTACCCGGCGACGCAGGCCAGCGCCGCCTCGGTGTCGGCGAGGTAGCGTGCCGGCCGGCCGATGACGACCGCGAGCTCGACCTCCCAGTCCGTCTTGGTGCTGCCCCGGGGGATCAGGACGGGATCGTCGGGGCCGACGACGGTGTCGGGCGCCTTCAGGAACACCACCGGTTCGGCGGGCAGTGGCGCGCCGGTCTCGGCGGCGTGGTCCCGGTAGTTCAGCCCGATGCAGACGATCTTGCCGGGGTGCAGCGGCGGCCCCACTCGCAGGCCGGTGCGGTCCAGCACCGGCAGCTCGTCCACCGCGATCGAGGAGAGCCGGGAGAGCCCGTCGTCCGCCAGGAAGGCGGCGTCGAGGTCGTCGATCACCCCACGGAGGTCGCGTATCCGTCCGGTCTCGTCCAGCAGCGCCGGGGTTTCCCGACCCGGCGCACCCACCCGCAACAACCTCACGCGTCGCTCCCCAGTACCAGTGCAGCAAGACATCCGATGTCTATCAGTGACTGGGGCGCTTCACAAGACCGTGTCATCGACGAAGACCGTCCTGATAGTACGGAACGGGTAGCTAACTCCCGCTTGTCGCACTGTCGAAGGGCTGTGTGCCGACGTTTATCGATGAGGTCAAGTGCTTGTTGTGCCGGGCCGTCCTTTGTAGCCTCGGCGTGAAACATCCGAGGTGCCACCGTGCGCGGCCCTCGTGGCGGCGCAGCCGCGTCAGGAACCATCCCCGGCCCCTCGGACGATCCGGAGGCAACTCATGGACGACCTCTCCCGGTGGCGGCTCCCGCTCCGGTCGACGGCGACCGCGCTCCTGGCCGTGCTGGTCGCGGCGCTGCCCGTCGGGTCGACGCCGTCCGGTGCGGCCACCACGGGCGCCCCCACCTCGAGCGCCGCCACCGCGGACGCCGGTGATCCACTCACCCTCTGGTACGACGAGCCGGCCACCGACTGGGAGACCCAGGCGCTGCCGATCGGCAACGGCGCCCTCGGCGGCATGGTCTTCGGCCGGGTGGCGACCGAGACGGTGCAGTTCAACGAGAAGACGCTCTGGACCGGTGGACCGGGTTCGGCCGCCGGCTACAACTTCGGCAACTGGACCTCGCCGCGCCCCGGCGCCATCGAGGAGGTGCAGCGGCTGATC
The DNA here is from genome assembly GCF_003626635.1 of Micromonospora musae. Taxonomy (GTDB): domain Bacteria; phylum Actinomycetota; class Actinomycetes; order Mycobacteriales; family Micromonosporaceae; genus Micromonospora; species Micromonospora musae. The sequence continues at coordinate 62,105 of NZ_RAZT01000009.1, forward strand.
AACGAACGCGGCCGACTCAGCCCGGAGGAGGTGGCGAGCCGGCTCGGCCAGCCGAAGAGCGGGTTCGGCTCGTACAACACCTTCGGTGACCTGTCGCTGCGGCTCACCGAGGACCCCGGACCGGTCCAGGAGTACCGCCGGGAGTTGAACATCGGCCGCGCCGTCGCGAAGGTCTCCTACCTCGACGACGGGGTGCGCTACACCCGGGAGTACTTCGCCAGCTACCCGGACCGGGTCCTCGTCGTGCGGATCAGCGCCGACCAGCCGGGCCGGATCGGCTTCACCGCCGGCGTCACCGCGCCGAACAACCGGTCCCGGGCGGTCACCGCGAGCGGCGGCCGCATCACCTTCGCCGGCGCGCTCAACGACAACAAGCTGCGGTTCGAGTCGCAGATCCAGGTGACCGCGCAGGGCGGCGCGGTGACCGACGGCGCCGACGGCACCGTCACCGTGCGCGAGGCGGACGAGGCGACGCTGATCCTGGCCGCCGGCACCGACTACGCCCCGACCTACCCCCGCTACCGGGGCGCCGACCCGCACCCGGCGGTCACCGCCACCGTGGACGCGGCGACGCGCAAGACGTACGCCGAGCTGCTCGCCGCGCACACCGCCGACCATCGCGCCCTCTTCGACCGGGCCCGGCTCGACATCGGCCAGGCGATGCCCGATGTGCCGACCGACGAGCTGCTGCGCGGCTACACCGGCGGCCCGTCCCCGGCCGACCGGGCCCTGGAGGCGCTCTTCTTCCAGTACGGCCGCTACCTGCTGATCGCGTCGTCGCGGGCCGGTTCGCTGCCGGCGAACCTGCAGGGCGTCTGGAACAACTCCACCAGCCCACCCTGGGACGCCGACTACCACGTCAACATCAACCTCCAGATGAACTACTGGCCGGCCGAGCTCACCAACCTCTCCGAGACCACCGCGCCGCTCTTCGACTACGTCGACTTGATGGTGCCGCCGGGGCAGGTGACCGCCCGGGAGATCTACGGAAACCGGGGCTGGGTGGTGAACAACGAGACCAACATCTACGGGTTCACCGGGCTGCACAACTGGGCCTCCTCGTTCTGGTTCCCGGAGGCCGGGGCGTGGCTCGCCCAGCACTACTGGCAGCACTACCAGTTCACCCGGGACCAGCGGTTCCTGAGAGAGCGCGCGTACCCGGTCATGAAGCAGCTCGCGCAGTTCTGGCTCGACGAACTCGTCGTCGACCCGCGCGACGGCAAGCTCGTCGTCTCCCCGAGCTACTCCCCGGAGCAGGGCGACTTCACCGCGGGCGCCTCGATGTCCCAGCAGATCGTCTGGGACCTCTTCACCAACACCGTCGAGGCCGCCGGGATCATCGGCGGCGACAACGCGTTCCGCAAGGAGCTACGGGCCGCGCTCGCCGACCTCGACCCGGGGATCCGGGTCGGCTCGTGGGGCCAGCTGCAGGAGTGGAAGGAGGACCTGGACGACCCGCGGAACGAGCACCGGCACGTCTCCCACCTGTTCGCCCTCCACCCCGGCGCCCAGATCACCGCGCTGGACGACCCGGAGCTGGCCGAGGCGGCCCGGGTCTCGCTCACCGCGCGAGGCGACGGCGGCACCGGCTGGAGCAAGGCGTGGAAGATCAATTTCTGGGCCCGCCTCCTCGACGGCGACCACGCGCACAAGATGCTCACCGAACAGCTGCGACAGAGCACCCTGCCCAACCTCTGGGACACCCACCCGCCGTTCCAGATCGACGGCAACTTCGGCGCCACCTCCGGCGTCGCGGAGATGCTGCTGCAGAGCCAGAGCGGTGAGGTCCAGGTCCTGCCGGCGCTGCCGAGCGCCTGGCCGAACGGCTCCGTGAGCGGGCTGCGTGCCCGCGGCGACCTCACCGTCGACACGACGTGGTCGGCCGGCGCGGCGACCGAGATCGCGGTCACCGCCGGACGCGCCGGGGAGGTGCGCCTGCGCAGCCCGCTCTTCGCCGGCCCGTTCCGGATGGTGGACGCCACGACCGGCAAGCGGGTCGACGTCGAGGCCCGCGGTGAGCGGCTCACCTTTCCGGCCAAGGCCGGACACCGCTACGTCGCCACCGCCGGCGTCGCCTTCACCGTCGACGCCCCGTCGACGCTCGAGGCCGACCGGTCGGGGACGGTCTCGGTGACGGTCGCCGCCGCGCAGAACCTCCCGCCGTCCCGCCTGACGCTGGCGCTGCCGGCCGGCTGGAGCGCGCGACCCGCCCGGTTCGAGGTGCCGCGCCTGCGCTCCGGCGACTCCCAGGTCTACCGGTTCACGGTCACGCCGACCCGGGAGGCCGCGCCGGGCCGTAACCGGATCGAGGCGCGACTGGTCACCGAGGACTGGCGGGCCTCCGGCTGGACGGCCATCGCGCTGCCCGTGCCGCCGCCCTGCGCCCGGCCGGCCCCGGACCAGCCGCTCGTCGCCTGGGATCCGGAGAGCGGCGACACCGTGCCCGACCGGTCACCGAACGGGCGCACGGCCACGGTGCAGACCGGTGCCGCGTACGTCGCCGACGGGCCCACCGGCACGGCGCTGGCCCTCGACGGCGCCCGCTACCTCCGGACCGCCCCCACCACGCTGGGCTACCTGGAGACCGCCACCTTCGCCGCAGAGGTCAAGGTGACCACGAGCGGCGGCTACCGGCGGCTCTTCGACTTCCAGCCCGGCGGCGACCCCGGCACCGACGGCGTGCTGATCGACCTCACCCCCGACAACCGGGTGCGGTTCATCGGCTCCGGCACCGGCGTGACCAGCAACGCCGTGCTGCCCGTCGGCCGGTACGTCGACCTGGTGGTCACCATGGACGACGCCGGCACCGTCACCGTCTACCTCGACGGCCGCGCGGCCGGAACAGTCAAGGTCCCGGACGGCGGCATCGTCGGCTGCGTCACCCGGGAGCTGCGGTTCGCCGCCGACCAGGACGGCGGGCAGCGCCTCACCGGCGAGATCGACCGGGTGGCCATCCTGCCCGAGGCGCTTCCGGCCGACCAGATCACCACCTGGCAGAGCCGTGCCTTCGGCTGACACCGCCCGGATCGGGCTCGCCCACCGTCCCCGCCGGCGGCCCGCCCGGCCGTTGCGTGACGCCGGCCGAGCTGATCGAATGACCGAGGCCGGTGCGGATCGGGCCGACCAGAACCCGAGAGGCGGGTGACGATGCGGGTCGCGCTCTTCGTGACGTGCCTGGCGGACACGCTCTTCCCGGCCGCCGCCGAGGCGACCGTGCGGCTGCTGGAACGCCTCGGCCATCAGGTCGTCTTCCCGCCGGAGCAGACCTGCTGCGGGCAGATGCACGTCAACACCGGCTACTCGGCGCAGGCCCTGCCGCTGGTCCGCCGCCACGTACGCGCCTTCGAGCCGTACGACGTGGTGGTCGCCCCGTCGGGCTCCTGCGTCGGATCGGTACGGCACCAGCACGCCTCGGTGGCCCGCAACGCCGGCGACGAGCGGCTGGCCTCGCGCGCCGAGGCGGTCTCGGAACGCACCTACGAGCTGTCGGAGTTCCTGGTGGACGCGCTCGGGGTGACCGACGTGGGCGCGTACTATCCGCACCGGGTCACGTACCACCCGACCTGCCACTCGCTGCGCCTGCTGCGGGTGGGGGACCGGCCGCTGCGGCTGCTGCGGGAGGTCCGCGGCCTCGACCTCGTCGAGCTGCCACAGGCGGAGCAGTGCTGCGGCTTCGGCGGCACCTTCGCCGTGAAGAACGCCGACACCTCCACCGCGATGCTCGCGGACAAGCTGCGCCACGTCCAGTCCACCGGCGCCGACGTCTGCACGGCCGGCGACGCCTCCTGCCTGATGCACATCGGCGGGGGACTGGCCCGGCTACGCACCGGCGTACGCACCGTGCACCTGGCGGAGATCCTCGCCGCGACCGAGCGCAGCGGCAGCATCGGCCGGACGGCGGTGCGGGCATGAGGCGTACCTTCCTCGGCATGCCGGCGACCGCGCCGCGCGGAGTCGGGCACCTGCGCGGCGAGGAGCCCTTTCCGGCCGCTGCCCGGCGCGGCCTCGCCGACCCCCAGCTGCGGCGCAACCTGGGCCACGCCACCACCACCATCCGCGCGAAGTCCGGCGCGGTCATCGGCGAACTGCCCGACTGGCAGGCCCTGCGCGAGGCCGGGGCGGCGATCAAGACGGACGTCCTGGCCCGCCTGCCGGAGCTGCTGGAACAGTTGGAGGTCGCGGTCACCGCGGCCGGCGGCATCGTGCACTGGGCGGCGGACGCGGTGGAGGCGAACCGGATCGTCACCGAACTGGTCGCCGCGACCGGCAGCGACCGGGTCATCAAGGTGAAGTCCATGGCGACCCAGGAGATCGGCCTCAACGAGGCGCTCGAAGCGGCCGGGATCAGCGCCGTGGAGACCGACCTCGCCGAACTCATCGTGCAGCTCGGGGAGGACCGGCCGAGCCACATCCTGGTGCCGGCCATCCACCGCAACCGGGCCGAGATCCGCGAGATCTTCCTGCAGGCCATGCCGGGCGTCGACCCGTCGCTCACCGACGATCCGCCCGCGCTCGCCGCCGCCGCCCGCCGCTTCCTGCGCGAGACGTTCCTGACCACGCGGGTCGCCGTCTCCGGCGCCAACTTCGCCGTGGCGGAGACCGGCACCCTCGCCGTCGTGGAGTCCGAGGGCAACGGGCGGATGTGCCTCACCCTGCCCGAGACGCTGATCACCGTGATGGGCGTCGAGAAGGTGGTGCCGACCTGGCGGGACCTGGAGGTCTTCCTGCAGCTGCTGCCCCGCTCGTCCACCGGGGAGCGGATGAACCCGTACACCTCGATGTGGAGCGGTGTCACCCCCGGCGACGGGCCGCAGGCGTTCCACCTGGTGCTGCTCGACAACGGCCGCAGCGCCGTACTGGCCGACGAGGTGGGCCGGCAGGCGCTGCGCTGCATCCGCTGCTCCGCGTGCCTCAACGTCTGCCCGGTCTACGAGCGTGCCGGCGGGCACGCGTACGGGTCGGTCTATCCGGGGCCGATCGGCGCGGTGCTCTCGCCACAGCTCACCGGCGTCGAGGAGAACGCCTCGTTGCCGTACGCCTCGACGCTCTGCGGCGCCTGCTACGACGCCTGCCCCGTGAAGATCAACATTCCGGAGCTGCTGGTGCACCTGCGCGACCGGGCGCCACACCCGAAGGCCGAAGCCGCGGCGATGGCCGCGGCCGCGTACGTCATGGACCGGCCGGCGCTCTACGCGGCGGCGCAGCGGGCGGCGCGGCTCAGCCGGTTCGCCGGCCGCCGTGGTCGTGGGCTGCCCCCACCGCTCTCCGGCTGGACCATCGGCCGGGACCTGCCGCAACCGCCGGAGCACACGTTCCGCGAGTGGTGGGCGCAGCGGTGAGCGGCCGGGAGGAGGTCCTCGCCCGCCTGCGCGCCGCCCGCGGCGCCCCGCCGCGGGTACCGGCCGAGGCACCGCGCGACTACCGGCCGGCGGGCGGCGACGCCGACCTCGACCTGCTGGTGGACCGGCTCACCGACTACCGGGCGACCGTGCACCGCTGCGCCGAGCCCGAGGTGGCTGAAGTCGTCGACGCCGTCCTCGGTGGCCGGCGGGTCGTGGTCCCGCGGGGGCTGCCCGAACGGTGGCTGCCCGCGTCGGTCACGGCCGTGACCGACGACGACCTCAGCACCGCGGAGGTCGCCGCCGCCGACGGCGTGGTCACCGCGGCGGCCGTGGCGGTCGCCGAGACCGGCACGATCGTCCTGGACGGCACCCCCGACCAGGGTCGGCGGGTCATCACCCTCCTGCCCGACGTGCACATCTGCGTGCTGCGGAGCGAGCAGGTGGTGGCGGGGGTGCCGGACGCGGTGGCCCGGCTCGACCCGCGACGCCCACTCACCTGGATCAGCGGGCCCTCCGCCACCAGCGACATCGAGTTGAACCGGGTCGAGGGCGTGCACGGCCCCCGGAACCTGCACGTGGTCCTCCTGACGTCCTGACGTCGGCACCCGCTGCTCACCGGGCACCGACGCCCCGCCCGATCACCGCCGCGCCGGGTCGTCCGGCACGAGGTCGAGGGACGCGATGTGCTCCGGGTCGGCCACCGCCTCGATGCCGATGATCCGGTCGGTGACGATGAAGGCGAGCACGATGCGGGTCCGCCCACGGATCACCACGACCGCGCCCGGCGCGGCGTCCACGTACGCGGGGACCGCGCCCTCCGCCCGGCCGTTGAAGAAGGCGGCGACGGCGGCCGCGCCACGGGTCTCCGCTGTCGAACCCATGCCGACGGCCACCGGATCGGCCCGGAGTACGACGTGCGGATCCAGCAGGGTGACCAGGTCGTCGAAGCGACCTTCGCGGGACGCGGCGAGGAACGCCTCGACGACCTGTCGCTGGCGCGTCGGATCCGTCTCCCGTACCTCGCCGCTGAGCTGGACCCGCCGGCGGGCCCGGCTGGCGATCTGACGGAGGGCGGCGGGGCTGCGGTCGACGACGGCGGCGATCTCGTCGAAGGAGACCGCGAAGAGGTCGTGCAGCACGAAGACGAACCGCTCGGTGGGCGCGAGAGTGTCCAGGACCACCAGCAGCGCCCGGCCCACCGACTCGGTGAGCACGGCCTCCTGCTCCGGGTCGGCGGGCGCATCGACCGCCGGATCGTCCGTCGCGTCGCCACCGTCCCACGGCTGCTCGGCGCGGGCGGCCCGGGAACGCAGCCGGTCGAGGCAGACCCGGCCGACCGCTGTGGTCAGCCAGCCGGGCAGGTTGTCGATCCCGTCGGTCTGCGCCCGGGTCAGCCGCAGCCAGGTGTCCTGGACGGCGTCCTCGGCCTCGACGCCGGAGCCGAGCATCCGGTGGGCCACCGCCCGCAGGTGCGGACGGTGCTCCTCGAACCGCCGGGCCAGCAGGTCGGCGTCGTGCATGTCGGAACACTCCTTCGCCGAGGCGCCGGTGTGACGGCAGCCACATCTGTCACGCGGTCGGGGTGGCGGTCGACATATCGGTGAACGGGCCGGGACGTCGTACCGCGACGGACGCCGGTCAGCCTAGAGGGAGGGACGGACAGATATGAGCCTCGAACCACGCATCGCGAACCCCGCGGGTCTGCTGCCGGACGCCGTGCAGGCCGTCAACCTGCTGTACAAGGCGGCCCACTCGGCCGGCGTGCCGCAGCGCACGCTGGAGCTGGTGCACCTACGGGCCAGTCAGATCAACGGGTGCAGCGCCTGTGTCGACTCGGGCGCCCGGGGGATGCGTAAGGCGGGCGAGACGGACGAGCGGCTCTTCGCGGTGGCCGTCTGGCGGGAGACGCCGTACTTCACGGAGGCCGAGCGGGCCGCGCTGGCGCTCGCCGAGGCCGCCACCCGCCTCGCCGACCGGCCGGACGCGGTGCCGGACGACATCTGGGCGGAGGCCGCCCGGCACTTCGGGGAGAAGGAGCTGGCGGCGATCGTGCTCTGGATCGCCACCACCAACTTCTTCAACCGGATCAACGCCACCACCCGCCAGCCCGCGCCGCAGCACTGGGGCTGACCCGCGGCGGTGGACCGGGACGGGCGGCGGCTGCCGGTCGCCACCCGCCCCGGTCCACGACGGGTCGGCTGGTCCGACGGGCACACGGGGCTGTGGGTCGCCGCCCGGGACCCTATGCTGACAACCGTGCGGGATCGACGGCTGGCACTGCTCTGGTCGGCCTTCGCCGTCGTCGCGCTGGTCTCCGTCGCGCTCGTCCTGCGACGCGAGGACCGCCTCTCCGACCTGCACATCTACTACGGCGCGCTGCTCGACCTGCGCGCGGGGCGTCCGCTCTACGGGTACGTCGCCGAGAACGGCGGCCCCTTCACCTACCCGCCGTTCGCGGCGCTCGTGCTCTGGCCGATCACGCTGCTCTCCGAGCCGGTGGTGCAGGTCGTCTGGCTGCTGGCGACCTGCGCGGCGGTCGTCGCCGTGGCGGTGCCGGTGGGCGCGGTGCTGGCGCGCGGACGCTCCGGGCGGCACGTGGCGGCGGCGGTCGTGGCGCTCGCGCTGATGCTCTCCGCCCCGGTGCAGAGCAACCTGCGCTTCGGTCAGGTCAGCATCTTCGTCGTGCTGCTGGCGCTGCTCGACGGTATGGAGGTCGTCCCACCGCGCCTGCGGGGTGTGCTCGTCGGGGTGGCGTCCGCCATCAAGCTCACCCCGCTGCTCTTCGTGCTCTACTTCCTCGCCGCCGGGCGCTACCGTGACGCGGCTCGCGCGGCGGCGACCTTCGTGGCCTGCGCCGGGCTCGCGGCCGTCGTCCTGCCGGGGGAGAGCTGGACCTACTGGGCCGGAACGGTGCTGCAGACCAGTCGGATCGGCAACCTCGCGTCGCTGGGCAACCAGTCGCTGCACGGCATGCTGCTGCGGCTCGGCGTCGAACCGGTGTCCCTGCCGCTGCTCTGGGCAGGCCTGGTGGCGGCCATCTGCGCGGTGGCGCTGCTGCGCGCCCGGCAGTTGGCGGCGCAGGGGCTGCCGGGGCACGCCGCGGTGCTCGTCGGTTGCGCCACCGTGGCCGCGTCGCCGGTCTCCTGGACGCATCACCAGGTCTGGCCGGTGCTCGCCGCGATGCTGCTCATCGGCGCGTCGGGGGTGGCCCGGAGGGCGGCCGGCGTGGCGCTGCTGACCGCGATGGTGGTGTCGCTGGGCGCCGCGTTGAGCGCCGTCTCCATGCGACCTGGTGTGCAGTTCCTGTTCGAGAACGCCCGCGCGCTCGGCGTGGTGGCGCTCTGCCTGACGGGTTTCGGCGGGGTCGCGGTGGTGGCGGCCCGTTCGAGACGCCCCCGGGCCGCCGGTCGCGCCTGGCTCCGCACCGGGGTCGCGGCCGCGACGGCCGTCGCGTTCTTCGCCGTGCAGCCGCTGCCGGCGGGCGCCGACCCGACCTTCAAGGCGTACGCACTGGACGACGTGGTGAACCCGCGTTACTTCTTCGTCTGCCGCGGACCGGTCGCCTGCGCGTCGTACGACACCGGCGGGCCGGTCACCTTCGGCACCCGCACTGAGAAGACGAAGGTACGGGTGAACGGAGTGGTGTCGACGGAGGTGGCGCGGCTGGAGTACCACTCGGCCCCGGGCGGCGCACCCCGCGTCATTCCGCTGCTGTCGCCCTATCCGGGGCCCCGGGTCTTCTCGTTCCGGTCCGCGACGATGACGCACGGCCGCCTCGTCGCCTACGGTGCCGACGGCCGACCGATCGCCACCTTCGACGACGAGCTAGCCGCCGCGTTTGGGTGAAGTCGCTGCCCTTCCGGGTTCCACGACAGCGGCTCCGGCAGCGAGCACAGCACCAGGACGACGGAGAGGTTCGGCCGGTAGCCGGTCAGTCCGCGTAGCGCCAACCTCCGGGTGACGCGCCCGCCGCCGTTCGTCGACTGCCGGTCAGCCGCCGGCCGGCAGCAGGGCCCGCACGGCCGTGGCCAGCTCCGCGCCGGAGGGAGCGTGCTCCGGGTCGAGCAGCCACTGCACGGTGAGACCGCTGATCAGCATGAGCACCAGGGAGCCGACCGCGCGGGCGGTCCCCGGTGACGACTCCGGGTCGACCCCGAGCATGGCGGCGAAGGCCGGGCGGCCCGCCTCGAACGCCGACGCGATCCGCTCGCGCAGCTCCGGCTGGTGGTCGGTCTGGGTGAAGACCTCGACGCTTGCCGACCAGAGCGCGCGGTTCTCCTGGATGGACGCCGCCACCTGGTCGCAGACGCTGCGGAGCCGCTCCAGCGGCGGAAGGCTCTGGTCGACCTCCATGGTCCGTCCGAGGGTGTCGCCCCATTCGTTCATCGCCTCGATCATCGCGGCGGTGAGCAGCGCGTCCTTGGAGCCGAAGTGGTAGCCGATGGAGGCCAGGTTGGTGCCGGAGGCGGCCACGATGTCGCGCGCCGTGGTGCGGGCGTATCCGCGCTCGTAGAGGCACTGCCGGGCGCCGGCAAGAAGCTGATCTCGATGTCCCACGTTGCCACAGTAGCCGGTGACTGGTCGCCTGTATAAGACGATCGTCTTATACAGGCGTCATAGACAAACGTATAGATGCGGTCCTAGAGTGACGGTCATGACGAGCCCGACGCACCCCGCCGCGGTGGAGACCAGCGAGTCCGCTGCCCCCGCCGCCCCCGCCCGGCTGCGCGACGTCGACGCCCTGCGCGGCTTCGCGCTCTTCGGCATCCTCGTGGTGAACATCGCCTTCTTCGCCACCGCGTTCCCCTGGCACGGCATCGACGATCCGGCCTTCACCTCCGGGGTGGACGACGCGGTCCGCGCGACGGTCGCCCTCCTCTTCGAGCTGAAGTTCTACCTGCTCTTCTCGTTCCTCTTCGGATACAGCTTCACGCTGCAACTGGAGTCGGCGCGGCGACACGGCGCCTCGTTCGTGCCGCGTTTCCTGCGCCGGCTGGCCGGGCTGTTCCTGCTCGGCGTCGCGCACGCCCTGCTCTTCTTCCACGGCGACATCCTCACCACGTACGCGCTGCTCGGCCTGGTGCTGCTGGTCGCCCGCCGGATCCGGCCCCGCACCGCGATGATCTGGGCCGGCGTCCTCATCGGACTGGTCGCCCTCCAGATGGTGGGAGCGGCGGTCACCGGCGCGAGCCTGACGGCCGAACCGGCTGCCGCCCTGGCGGAGGGGCGGGCGTCGACCGAGGCGCTCGCCGGCAGCCCGGCCGGTGTGATCGCCGAGCACCTCCGGTCGATGCCGCAGATGCTGCTGGGTCTGGCCTCGTTGCAGGCGCCGGTCGCGCTGGCCGCGTTCCTCGTCGGTCTCGCCGCCGGCAAGCGCGGCATCCTGTCCGAACCGCAGCGGCACACCCGGCTCTGGCGGCGGCTCTGCCTGGTCGGCTACCCGGTGGGTCTGGCCGGAGCGGTCGTCTTCGCCAGCACCGGAGGGACCACCGGACTCGACCCGGTGGCGCTCGCCCTCACCGTGGTGACGGCCCCGCTGCTGGCCGCCGCGTACGTCGCCACGCTCTTCCAGCTCTTCCGGACTCGCCCGGGCGGGACCCTCTCCCGGGCGCTGGCCCCCGCCGGGCGGATGGCGTTGTCCAACTACCTCGGTCAGTCGGTGATCTGCGCAGTGATCTTCACCGGCTGGGGCTTCGGCCTCATCGGGCGGGTGTCGCCGCTGGTCGCCGTCCTCGTCGCCGTGGCCGTCTTCGCCCTCCAAGCGGCGGTGAGCGCCTGGTGGATGCGGGGGCACCACTACGGCCCGGCCGAGTGGCTGCTGCGGGCACTGACCAACGCGACCGTGCCGCCCTGGCGGCGCCGGGCGGCGTAGAGCGAGTGGGGGAGCACCGCCCGGGCGGACCGGCCCGGGCGGTGCGCTCATGCCGTCGGCAGGCCCAGGTGGTTGAGGTGGAGCACGGGGGAAGTTTCGACGTTCCCGCCGCGGGGCGCGGCGCGACCGGCATCATGTGCTGTCATGAGGAAGTCACCCGCCGTGGCGGTGTTGCTGGTCGCCGTGCTGGCGGCGGGCTGTGAGGCGTCCGAGCCCGAGTCGTTCGTCCGGCCGGCCACGCCGTCCGCCCCGCCCACCAGCGCCGCGCCGCCGACCACGCTCACCGTGGCTGCGGCCGGTGACCTGCTCGTACACCCGGCGCTCAGCGAGCAGGCGGCCGCCGACGCGCGCCGGGCGGGGCGCGACGGGCACGACTTCACCCAGATCCTGGCCGCCGTGAAACCTCGGGTGAGCGCGGCCGACCTCGCCATCTGCCACCTGGAGACGCCGCTCGCCGAGCCGGACGGCCCCTTCACCGGCTGGCCGAACTTCAGCGTCCCGCCACAGTTGGCCGACGCCGCGGCCTGGGCGGGCTTCGACACCTGCTCGACCGCCTCCAACCACTCCCTCGACACCGGAGTGGAGGGCATCGCCCGAACGCTGGACAACCTGGACCGGGTCGGCCTGCGGCACACCGGCATGGCGCGTACCGCGGCGGAGGCCCGCCGGCCCAACGTGCTGGACGTCAAGGGCGTCAAGGTCGGGCACCTGTCGTACACGTTGAGCTTCAACGACATCCCGCTGCCGGCCGGGCGGCCGTGGGCCGCCAACCTGATCGACGCCGACGCCATCCGCGCCGAGGCCCGCCGGGCCCGGGAGGCCGGCGCGGAGATCGTCATCCTGTCGATGCACTGGGGTACGGAGTACCAGCACGAGCCGACCGCCGACCAGTCGGACCTGGCGCGCGAACTGCTGGCCTCGCCGGACATCGACCTGATCGTCGGGCACCACGTACACGTGGTGCAGCCGTTCGAGAAGGTGGGCGGGAAGTGGGTCGCCTACGGCATGGGGAACCTGACCACGCGGTTCGCCGACGGCTCGCAGGAGCGCTCGCAGGACGCGGTGGTGCCGCAGTTCACCTTCACCCGTACGGCCAACGGTCGCTGGGCGGTCACCGAGGTGACGGTGCTGCCGACCTGGATGGAGTACCGGCCGCAGGCCCGGGTGGTCGACGTGACCGCCGCGGCGGCGGACCCGGCCGCGCCGGCGTTGCGTCGTGCCCACTACGCGGCGGTGCTCCGGCGGATCGCCGGGCTGGTGGACCAGCGGGGCGCGGTCGCCGCCGGGCTGCGCATGCCGCACTGACACGTCGGGTGGTGCAGCGGCGTTCGGAGCCGGTGGACTGACCCGCCGAGCTTCGCCTCAGCCCCGGCTGGGCTCGCCGGTCTGCTCCCAGAGCGATCTCATCTCGTCGAAGGCCTGCTCCATCAGCTCCACCATGGCCCGCCGGGCGCGCTCGCCGTCGTGCCGCTGAATGGCCTGGGCGACCTCGGCGTGCAGTTGGAGGGCCTGCTCGTGCGGGTGGTGCGGCATGAGGTGGTGCTTGTGCCGGCCGGTGAGCACCTCCGCGATCAGGTCCTGCAACCGGAGGAACATCTCGTTGCCGGAGGCGCGTAGCACCCGGCGGTGGAACTCGATGTCCAGGCTCAGGAAGCGCTCCTCGTCGCCGGCCTTGCCGGCGGCCCACATCTTCGCGGCGAGCCCGACCAGGTCGCTCGCCTCGTCGTGATCGGCCCGGGTGGCGGCCAGCAGGGCGGCGTGCGGCTCGACTGCGGTGCGCAGCTCGGTGATCGACCTGAGCTGCGCCATCCGGCCGGCCGAGGCGAGCCGCCACCGGATGACCTGCGGGTCGAAGACGTTCCAGGAGGTCGCCGGGCGGATCAGCACGCCGACCCGGCGGCGCGTCTCGATGAACCCCATCGAGGCCAGCACGCGCAGCACCTCGCGGATGACCGAGCGGGACACGGCGTACCGGTCGACCAGCTCGTCGATGTTGAGCACCGATCCGGGGGCCAGCTCGCCGCCGCAGATGGCGGTGCCGAGGTGTTCGAGGACGCGCGCGTGCAGTCCGGTCTCGGCGGGGGCGGCGCTGACGGGGGCCCCGGAGGCGGACGATTCCACGCCACTGATCATATCAGTTAGATCAACGCCTTGAATAAGTCTGCTTTTTGGGCCTAGCATCCCGACGTTAAGCAGATGTAAAAAGCGAGGTAGCGCCTCGTCGAGGCGATGACCGCGACAGAAGGAGAGACAAGCGTGCGACGTAGATCGATACTCGGCACTTCTCTGGCCGTGGTCGCCGCGATGGGCCTGACCGCCTGCGGTGGCGGGGACAGCGGCGAGGGCTCCGACACGCTGCGCATCACCCTGGTCAATCACGTGTGGACGGAGAACATCAAGCAGGCCCTGCCGGAATTCGAGAAGCAGTCCGGTCTCAAGGTCGAGGTCACCCAGCTCGGTGAGGACCAGCTCTCCGACCAGTACAACGTCAAGCTCAACGCCGGGTCCAGCGACATCGACGTGATGATGTACCGCCCCCTGCAGGAGGGGAAGCTCTTCGCCAAGAACAAGTACCTCGCCGACCTGACCGACCGCACCAAGTCGGACGCCGGCTTCGAGTTCGGCGACTTCCAGCCGGGGCCGGTGGAGGCCACCACGTACGAGGACAAGGTGGTCGGCGTACCGATCATCACCGAGCAGGAGGTCCTCTACTACCGCAAGGACCTGCTGGAGAAGTCCGGCTTCACCGCCCCGCCGAAGACCCTCGACGAGCTCAAGGCGCAGGCGACGAAGGTCGAGGCCGACAACCCGGGCGTGGCCGGCTTCGTGGCCCGCACCGGCAAGGCGGCCGCCGTCACCCAGTTCTCCAGCTTCCTCTACAGCTTCGGCGGCGACTTCGTCGACGGCAGCGGCAAGGCCTCGGTCAACACCCCGCAGGCCAAGCAGGCGTACGCCTACTACGGCGGGATGCTCAAGGACCACGGCCCGGAGAACATCAGCACCGACATGAGCTGGTCCGAGGCGATGGCCATCTTCACCCAGGGCAAGGCCGCCTTCTACACCGAGGCCAACTCGCTCTACAAGAACGCCACCGATCCGGCCAAGTCGAAGGTCTCCGACACCGTCGGCTTCGCGGCCTTCCCGGCCGGGCCGGCCGGCTCGAAGCCGTACAACATCCCCTCCTGGGCGCTCGGCGTCAACGACGCCTCGGAGAACAAGGACAACGCCTGGAAGTTCATCCAGTGGGCGGCGGGCAAGGAGCAGTCGCTGGTGCAGCAGAAGGCCGGCGTCCCCGGCGCGCGCGCCTCGGTCTGGGCCAACCCGGAGGCCACCTCGACCTACCCGAAGGACCTCGCCGAGGCCACCACGGTCAGCACCGCCAACGGTGTCGGCCACGACCGTCCGCTGGTCGTGAAGGTCGCCGAGGCGCGCGAGATCGTCGGCCAGCCGATCGTCGACGCGATCACCGGCAAGGACTCGGCCGCCTCGGCGGACACGGCCAACGAGGCGTTCCAGAAGTTCCTCGACGACGAGGCGAAGTAGCCCGACCGTGACGGTGGCGGAGCCGACCGGGCTCCGCCACCGCACCGGTCACGGCCCCTGCGAACCGGAGACCCCGATGTCCACCGTCACCACCCCCGACACCAGATCACCCGAGGCCCGCCCGGCTCTTGCGGACGGGTCGGCCTGGTCGCGCTGGGCCAACGCACACCGCAAATGGCTCTTCGCGGCACCCGCGATGGCGTTCGTCGCCGTGCTGATCGTCTTCCCGGTGGCCTGGACCGGGTACCTCAGCCTCACCGACGCCGAGGGCTCGGTACGCGCCGAGAGCGAGTTCATCGGCGTCCAGAACTACCTCGACGTGCTCACCGACACCGACCGGTTCTGGCCGGCGGTCTTGCGTACGGTCGCCTTCACCGGCGTCGTGCTCCTCGTCGAGGTCGTCCTCGGCATGGCGATCGCCCTGCTGCTGTGGCGTCCCTTCCGCGGCGAGCGGTGGGTACGCGTGGCGATCCTGCTGCCGCTGGTGGCCACCCCGGTGGCCGTCGGCATGATGTGGCGCCTGATCTTCGATCCCAACATCGGGATGGCCAACCAACTGCTCGGCTGGGTCGGCATCGGCCCCCAGCCCTGGCTCTCCGGCCAGCACTCGGCGTTGCCGACGACGATGTTCATCGACATCTGGCAGTGGACCCCGATGGTCGTCCTGATCCTGCTGGCCGGGCTCACCTCGCTCTCCGACGAGCCGCAGGAGGCGGCGCGGATCGACGGCGCCAGCACCTGGCAGCGGTTCCGGCACGTCACCCTGCCGCTGCTCATGCCGACCGTGGTCGTGGCGATCCTGCTGCGCGGCATCGACGCGCTCAAGACCTTCGACATCCTCTACGCCACGAAGGGCCGCGGCGGCGGGTCCTTCCACGAGGTGGAGACCCTGAACGTGTACGCCTACGGGCTCAGCTTCGACTACAACGACTACGGCGTCTCGTCGACCGTCCTCATCATCTTCTTCCTGATCATCATCGGGGTGATGTGGGCGCTGACCTACCGCAAGAAGGGGCTGGAGCGATGAGACCGAGCCGGTCGTACCGCATCTTCCGGACGGTGGCCCTCGCCGTCGTGGTGCTCGGCCTGCTGGCGCCGCTGCTCTGGATGATCCTGGCGTCGCTGAAGACCAACGTCGACATCTACGACAGCGGCAAGGCGTTCGCCTTCACGCCGACGCTGGACAACTACACCAACGTCCTCCAGCGCGCGAACTACGCCCAGTTCATCGGCAACAGCCTCTGGGTGGCGTTCGCCGCCACCGTGCTGTCGCTGATCCTGGGCGTGCCCGCGGCGTACTCGATGAGCCGGTTCACCATGCGCCGCTCGGCGTTGGTGGTGCTGATGGCCCGGGTGATCCCGGGGGTCTCGCTCCTGGTGCCGTGGTACTACGTCTTCTCGAACCTGCGGATGGTCGGCGGGTTCACCGTGCTGATCCTGAGCCACATGTTCGTGTCGCTACCGCTGATCGTGTACATCATGATGGGCTACTTCGACGGGCTGCCGACCGAGTTGGAAGAGGCCGCCCTCGTCGACGGGCTGACCCACATCGGCGCGTTTCGGCGGATCACGATGCCGCTGTCGGTGCCGGGCATCGCCACCGCGGGCATCCTCTCGTTCATCTTCTCCTGGAACAACTTCATGTTCGCCCTGGTGCTCTCCGGCGCGGACACGAAGACGCTCCCGGTGGCGATCTTCGACTTCGTCGGGTACGCGAGCATCGACTGGGGTGGCCTGATGGCGGCGGCGACAGTCGTCACCCTGCCGATCATGGTGATCGCGTTGTTCGTGCAGAAGTACGTCGTCTCCGGCCTCACCGCCGGCGCCACGAAGGGTTGAGCACGCCATGACGACGATCGCACGGGTGGAGACCTTCCTCGTCGCACCGCGTTGGCTCTTCGTCCGGGTCGAGACCGACTCCGGCGTCGTCGGCTGGGGCGAGGCGACCTGCGAGGGCCGGTCGGAGACCGTCCGCACCGCCGTCGAGCAGCTCGGCGAGCTGCTCATCGGCCGGGACGCGCTGCGCATCGAGGACCACTGGCAGGTGCTCACCAAGGCCTCCTTCTACCGGGGTGGCCCGATCCTGGCAAGCGCCGTCGCCGGCCTCGACCAGGCGCTGTGGGACATCGCCGGAAAGCACTTCGGCGCGCCGGTGCACCAGCTGCTCGGCGGCCCGGTCCGGGACCGGATCCGGGTGTACGGCTGGGTCGGCGGTGACGAGCCGGCCGAGGTGCGCGACCAGATCGCCGCCGCCGTGGAGTCCGGTCTCACGGCGGTGAAGATGAACGCGTCCGGCCGGATGAGCCCGGTCGCCTCGGTCGCCGAACTCGACGGCGTGGTGCGACGGGTCGCGGCGGCGCGTGAGGTGCTCGGCGAGGAGCGGGACGTCGCCGTCGACTTTCACGGCCGGTTCACCCTCGCCAACGCCCGCCGGGTCGCGCCGCTGCTGGAGCCGTACCGGCCGTTCTTCCTGGAGGAGCCGGTGGTCCCGGAGAACTCGCACCTGATCGGCGAGTTCGTCCGCTCCACCAGCACGCCGGTCTCCACCGGGGAGCGGCTCTACAACCGGCAGGAGTTCCTCCCCGTGCTCCAGGCCGGCATCGCGGTCGCGCAGCCGGACCTCTCGCACGCGGGCGGCATCACCGAGGTCCGCAAGATCGCCGCGTTGGCCGAGGTGTACGACGTGCAGCTCGCGCCGCACTGCCCGCTCGGCCCGATCGCGCTCGCCGCCTGCCTCCAGGTCGGTTTCGCCACGACCAACTACCTGATCCAGGAGCAGAGCATCGGCATCCACTACAACCTCGGCGCCGAGGTGCTCGACTACTGCCTCGACAAGGCGCCGCTGACGTTCGTCGACGGGTACGTCGAGCGGCTGCGGGCGCCCGGCCTCGGCATCGAGATCGACGAACACGCGGTGCGTACCGCGGACAAGCGTGGACACGCCTGGCGCAGCCCGACCTGGCGGCACCTCGACGGCTCCTACGCGGAATGGTGAATGACATGACGCTCGACCTCACTGCCGAACTCGCCGCGGCCCGCATCCTCGCGGTCATCCGCGGCACCTCGGCCGCCGGCGCGATCGCCGCCGGCACCGCGCTACTGGAGGAGGGGGTGCCCGTCGTCGAGGTCGCTCTCACCACGCCGGACGCGACCCGGGCCGTGGCGGCGCTGCGCGCGGTCGCGCCCGAGGGGACCCTGGTCGGCGCGGGCACCGTGCTCACCGCCGCCGACGTCGCCGACGTGGCCGCCGCCGGGGCGCAGTTCGTCGTCACCCCGGCCGTGGTCGAGTCGATCGCCGAGGCCGCCCGCCGCGACCTCCCGGTGGCCGCCGGGGCGTTCACCCCGACCGAGGCCTACACGGCCACCCGGATGGGCGCCTCGGCGGTGAAGCTCTTCCCGGCCTCGGTGGGCGGCCCGGCGTACCTCAAGGCCCTGCGCGACCCGTTCCCGGACATCCCGTTCGTCGCGGTCGGCGGGGTCGGCCTCGACGACGTGCCCGGCTACCTGGCGGCCGGCGCGATAGCGGTGGGCGTCGGCGGGCCGCTGGTCGGCGACGCCGCGTCCGGCGGCGACCTGGGCGCGCTGCGCGAGCGGGCCCGCACCTACCTCACCGTCCTCAAGGGAGCACACGCATGACCCCCGACCTGCTCACCTTCGGCGAGGCCATGGTCTCGATGCGGGCGGCCGGGCCGCTGGCCACCGGCGCGCCGCTGAGCATGCACGTCGCCGGCGCCGAGTCCAACGTGGCCGTCGGGGTGGCCCGGCTCGGGCACCGTGCCGCCTGGGCAGGTCGGGTGAGCACCGACGAGTTCGGCGAGTACGTCCTGCGGCAGCTGCGCGCCGAGGGGATCGGCGTCGACGGGGTGACCCGTGACGCCGAGCGGCAGACCGGCCTGATGTTCCTGGAGCAGCGCTCGGCCGACCTGACCCGGGTCCAGTACTACCGCGCCGGCTCGGCCGGCTCGGCGCTGGGCGTCGACGACCTGAAGGCCCCGCTCGCCGCCGGGGCGCGGATGCTGCACCTGACCGGCATCACCCCGGCCCTCTCCGACACCGCGCGGGCGGCGACCGGCTGGGCGGCCGAGGCCGCCGCGGCGGCCGGCATCCCGATCTGCCTCGACGTCAACTACCGCGCCCGGCTCTGGTCCCGCGACGCCGCGCGGGCGGCGCTCACCCCGCTGGCGACGTACGCGTCGACCATCATCGCCTCCGCCGACGAGCTGGACCTCGTCGGCGAGCCGGACGCGGACGAGTCCACGGTCGCGGCCGAGCTGCTGCGGCGCGGCGTGCAGACCGTGCTGGTCAAGCTCGGGGCGGAGGGCGCCCGGGCGTACACCGCCGACGGTGTCGAGGAGGTCGGCGTGGTGAGCGTGACCGCCGTCGACACGGTGGGCGCCGGGGACGCGTTCACCGCCGGCTACCTCTCCGGCTGGTTCGACGGGCTGGACCTCACCGGCCGGCTGCGCCGCGCGGCCACCCTCGGCGCCTTCGCGGTCTCCACCCGCGGCGACTGCGAGGGTCTGCCGCGCCGCGCCGAACTCGCGCTCCTCGACGGCCACGAGGCAGGCAGCGTCCTGCGCTGACCCTCACCACCGCAGAGAAAGGCACCACCCCTTGAAGATCGTTGCTGCCGACGTCGTCGTCACCAGTCCCGACCGCAACTTCGTCACCCTCAAGATCACCACTGACGAGGGGTTCACCGGCCTCGGCGACGGCACCCTCAACGGCCGGGAGCTGAGCGTCGCGTCGTACCTGCGCGACCACGTCGTCCCGCTGCTGATCGGGCGCGACCCGCACCGCATCGAGGACACCTGGCAGTTCCTGTACCGCTCCGCCTACTGGCGGCGCGGGCCGGTCACCATGGCCGCCATCGCCGCCGTGGACGTGGCCCTCTGGGACATCAAGGCCAAGGCCGCCGGCATGCCGCTCTACCAGCTGCTCGGCGGCGCCTCCCGGACGGGGATCATGGCGTACGGGCACGCCTCCGGGCGGGACGTGCCGGAGCTGTTCGACTCGATCCGCCGCCACCTCGACGAGGGCTTCAAGTCGATCCGGGTGCAGACCTCCGTACCGGGCATCAACGCCGTCTACGGGGTGGCCACGCAGCCCAGCGCCGGCGGAAAGCGGTACGACTACGAGCCGGCGCAGCGCACCCCGCTGCCCGCCGAGGAGGACTGGGACACCCGCGCCTACCTGCGCCACCTCCCCGGCGTCTTCGAGGCCGTACGCAACGAGTTCGGCCCGGAGCTGCCGCTGCTGCACGACGGGCACCACCGGATGACCCCGATCCAGGCCGCGAAGCTCGGCAAGGCGCTCGAACCGTACGACCTGTTCTGGCTGGAGGACTGCACCCCGGCGGAGAACCAGGAGGCGTTGCGGCTGGTCCGCCAGCACACCACCACTCCGCTGGCGATCGGCGAGGTCTTCAACACGGTCTGGGACTACCAGACCCTGATCCGGGAACAGCTGATCGACTACGTCCGCTCGGCGGTCACCCACACCGGCGGCATCACCGCCATGCGCAAGCTGCTCGACTACGCCGCGCAGTACCAGATCAAGAGCGGCATCCACGGCCCCACCGACATCTCCCCGGTGGGGATGGCCGCCGCCCTGCACCTGGACCTGGCGATCCACAACTTCGGCATCCAGGAGTACATGCGGCACGGGACGCTCACCGACGAGGTGTTCCGGCAGTCGTTCACCTTCACCGACGGCTACCTGCACCCGGGGGAGCAGCCGGGTCTCGGGGTCGAACTCGACGAGGCGGCCGCCGCGAAGTTCCCGTACGTGCCGGCGTACCTGCCGTTCAACCGGCTCAAGGACGGGACGATCCATGACTGGTGAGCGGCGGCCGACCCGGCACGTCGTGGTCATGGGGGTCTCCGGCTCCGGCAAGACCACCGTGGCGCGGGGGATCAGCGAGGCGACCGGGCTGCTCTTCGCCGAGGCGGACGAGTTCCACCCGGCGGAGAACGTGGCCCGGATGCGGGCCGGCGTGCCGCTGGACGACGCCGCCCGCCTGCCCTGGCTGCGTGAACTCGCCGGCTGGATGGCCGCGAGGGCGGCGGAGGGCCGCTCGACGGTGCTGGCCTGCTCGGCGCTGCGGCGGTCGTACCGGGACGTGCTGCGCCAGGGACCGCCCACCGTGGACTTCGTGCACCTGGACGGGGCGGCGGAGGTCATCCGGGACCGGATGGCCCGCCGCACCGGGCACTTCATGCCGGCCAGCCTGCTCGAGTCGCAGCTGGCCACCCTGGAGCCGGCCGAGCCGGACGAGTCGGTGCTCGTGCTCGACGTCTCGCTCAGCCCGGAGCAGCTGGTGGCAGCGGCGCTGCACGGCCTCGGCCTGCCGACCGTGACGCCGGTGGGGGAGCGCTAGCCAGAGCGGCCGGGCGGCGGGCGTCCGGTCCGGTCGCGCCGCGCGGCGGAGCGCCGGAGGCTCTCGGCGCGCCCGCCACCGGTGCGGGTGGTTGTCGGTGGCGGGCGTTACGGTCATCGCGTGGTGACCGTCGCCGACGTCCGAGCCCTCGCCCACACGCTGCCCCGCAGCAGCGAGCACCTGATCCGTGACCGGGTGAAGTTCCGGGTCGGGTCGCTCGTCTACGTCGCGTTCAGCCGGGACGAGGCGTCGATGGGCTTCGGCTACCCGAAGGAGGAGCGCGACGCCCTGATCGCCGCCGAGCCGGGCCTCTTCTTCCTGCCCGGCGCGTCCGACCTGCGCTTCAACTGGGTCTGCTGCCACGTCGCGCGGCTCGACCAGCAGCACATGACCGAGCTGGTGACCGAGGCGTGGCGGATGTGCGTGCCGAAGTTCCTGGCGCGGCAGCGCCTCGGCCGTTGACCGCCGGCTCGTCGCCGGTGGGCGGTCAGGCCGCCTTGACGGCGATCGCGCCGTCGACCGTACGCAGGATCAGGCGCAGCACCTCGTGCCGCGACGTGCCCATCGTGGCCTGGTAGGACCAGCCCGCGTAGAGCTGGGACCAGATCAGGCTCTGCACCCAGTCGGCCGGAAGCTCGGGGTCGATGGTGCCGTCCCGGTGTCCCCGTTCGACCATCGCCGTGAAGTCGGGATCGCAGCCCGCCGGCTCCTCGCAGCTGGGGTCGGCCGACGCTGGCGTGGCGGTGAAGAGGAGCGACAGCACACTGCCCAGGTCGAAGTACTCCTCGCAGAGACGTCGTACCGCGGACGCCCCGCTGCCCTCGGTCATCCGGGCCTGAGCCGTCGCGCGTTCCAGCCGGGCGTCGGCCTCGGCGGTCACCGCCCGCAGCAGGTCGGCGCGGTCGGCGAAGTAGCGGTGCAGCGTGGTGCGCCCCACCTCGGCGGCGGCGGCGATGTCGCCGAGGGACGCCGCCGGGTTTCGCCCCAGCACGTCGATGGCCGCGTCGACGATCGCCTGCCGGGTGCGCGCCCGGCTGCCGGACACCTGGGCCTCGCTCACCACGCGAGAATACCAACGCGCCAATGCGGCGAAACGCTTGCCCGAAACGGAACAGCAGTGTTCCAATCGGGAGGTGCCTGCCTCCGGTTCCGCCCTCCTGCCCCGCCTGCGGACGCTCCTGTCGTTCCTCGCCCCGCACCGGCGCACCCTGCTCCTAGGGCTCGTGCTCGGCCTCGTCGCCAACGCGGCGGGGCTCGCCACGCCGATGGTCACCAAATGGGTCCTCGACACCCTCGGCACGGGCGAGCCGATGACCCGCCCGATCGGCGTGCTGCTGGCGCTCGTCCTGGTCGGCGCGCTCATCACCCTGTGGCAGTGGCGGCTGCTCGGCACCCTCGCCGAACAGGTCGTGCTGGACGCCCGCACCGCGATGGTCGTCCGCTACCTGCGGGCCCGCGTCGGTGACCTGCACCGCCGCCCCAGCGGCGAGCTGGTCACCCGGGTCACCTCCGACGCCGCGCTGCTGCACGAGGCGTCCGGCAGCATCATCGGCCTGGTGAACAGCACCATCGCCCTGCTCGGCACGCTCGTGCTGATGGGTGTGCTGGACCTGTTCCTGCTCGGCTGCACCATCGTGGCGGTGCTCGTCGTCGCCGCGGTGATGGGCGTGCTGCTACCTCGGATCGCGAAGGCGACCACGGCGGCCCAGGAGTCGGTGGGCCGCCTCGGCGGGACGCTGGAGGGGACGCTGCGCGCCATCCGGACGGTCAAGGCCAGCCGTGCCGAGGGGCGGCTGGGCGAACGCGTCATCGCCGACGCCCGGGACACGGCGGCGCACAGTGTGCGGGCGGCGCGGATCAGCGCCTCCGTCTGGACCGTCGCGTGGACCGGCATCCAGCTGGCCGTCATCGCGATCCTCGGCATCGGCGCCTGGCGCGCCCAGCGGGACCTGCTCGAGATCTCCAGCCTGATCGCGTTCCTGCTCTACGCCTTCCAGCTCATGGGACCGATCAGTGAGCTGACCCAGAACGTCACCGCGTTGCAGGCCGGCATCGCCGCGGCCGGACGGATCCGCGAGGTCGAGGCCATCGGCGTGGAGTCCCCAGCCGCTCCGGCGGCCGTGCCGCTGCCCGCGCACCGCCCGGCCCCCGACACCGACGCCGATCAGCCGGTGCTCGCCTTCCGGGGCGTCACCGCCCGGTACGGCCCGGACGCCCCTCCCGCAGTGAGCGGCATCGACCTGGAGATCCCGCGACGGGGGCACACCGCCATCGTCGGCCCCTCCGGCGCCGGCAAGACCACCCTCTTCTCGCTTCTCCTCCGGTTCCTCGAACCCGAGCACGGCGAGCTGCTGCTCGACGGCCGCCCGTACGCCGCACACAGCCACGACCAGGTGCGCGCCCGCCTCGCGTACGTCGAGCAGGAGACCCCGGTGGTGCCCGGCACCATCCGCGACAACGTGCGCTTCGGCCACCCCGACGCGACGGAGGCGGAGATCCAGGAGGTCCTGCGGGCCGTACAGTTGGACGAGAAGGTCGACTCGCTGCCCGAAGGGCTGGACACGCCGCTGGCGTCCACGGAGGTCTCCGGCGGCCAGCGGCAGCGCATCGCGCTCGCCCGGGCCATGCTGCGCACCCCGGACGTGCTGCTGCTCGACGAGGCGACCGCCCAGCTCGACGGTCTCACCGAGGCCGCGCTGCACGAGTGCATCCGGCAGCGGGCCGCGGCGGGCGCCGTGGTCACCATCGCGCACCGGCTCTCCACCGTCCTCGACGCCGACCGGATCGTCGTGCTCGAAGAGGGCCGGATCCGGGCGCAGGGCACGCACGCCGAACTGCTCGCCTCCGACGAGCTCTACCAAAGGCTGGTGCTTGCCCTGCGCATCGCCGCCGACCAGGACGTGGTCGCCGCCGCCGTGGCGTGACGACGCCGCCCCGGCCCCGCCCGGCCGTCGCCCGCAAGCCGGACCGCGACGGGACGGCGGAACCCGCGGCCGGTCACCCGCGGAGGCGGGGGAGCACCGGGCGGATCTCGACCGGAGCGCCCGGCCCGCCACCGGGGCGCGAGGCGTACTCCGGCACACCGACGCAGGTGAAGAGCAGGGTGGCGAGATCGTCCGGCTCGTCGAGCAGGCCGGGAACCTCCGAGTCCAGGAAGGTCATGCCGGAGGCGCTCGCGCCCAGCGCGTACGCGGCCAGGTGCAGCCGCCCCTCGACCAGCCCGGCGGCGAGTTGGGCGTCGCGGTAGGTGCGGTCGTCGAGCGGGGCGGCCGGCGTGGCCGCGATGACGACGTACGCCGCGTCCCCGGCGAGCGCCTGGTCGAGGCAGATCCGCAGCAGCTCGTCGCGCAGCTGCGCCGACCGCTGGGGCCGGGCCAGGTCGGGCCACCGGTAGCGGCCGGGGGTCACCCCGTCGACGCCGTGCACGGCGACGTGGTGCGGCACGTCCACACCGCGCAGGGCGGCCGCCAGCGGCCACTCCAACAGGGCTCGCGGAAGCGTCCGGGCCCGGTCCATCCGCCGCTGCGAGCCGCGCCGACGGATCACCTCGTCGAGCGAGTCGGACGGCGGCACGTCGCGCAGGGTGGGCCCGTCCGGCCAGGGCGACCCGAGGGCGTCCCGCTCGCCGGCGCGCTGCGCCGCGGTGCAGAGCGGCAGCTCGACCGGGGGCAGCTCACCCGGCGTGGCCGGTCCGCCCGGCTCGATCGCCGGCTCGCCGTCGCCGAGGGAGAGCAGGGCCAACGGATACTCGTGCACCCCGTCCGCGCCGACGAGTCGGCGCAGCGTGGCGTCGGGGAAGAGCGAGCGCAGCCTTGGGGCGAGGCCGGCGCCGGCGGCCGCCGCGGTGAGCTGCGAGAGCAGGGTTCCGGCGTCCCAGTAGAGGTGCCGCCAGCCGCGCTCGGCGTAGCGCCAGCCGGTGCGCCAGGGCACGCCGGTGACCACGAGGGTGGTGACCGTGCCGGCCGCGGCCGGGGCGACCCGCACCAGCGCGTGCTCCACCGGGTCGTACCAGTACACCCCGTCGGGCACACCGGCCACGCCCCGGGTGCTGGCGTAGAGCTCCAGCGGGAACCGGTTGCCCGCCGACCCGGAGGCGCGGAAGACGACCGGTCGTCCGTCGCGGACGGCGGTGCGTACGACGCCGGCGCCGAGGAAGAGCACCCGGCCGAGCTGCGCCGCATCCAGCGGTCGTGCGGTGGACGCCACGCCGGCGAGGACGGCCGTGGCGGGCACGCCCGGGTCGGGCAGGTCACGTGGCAGAGGTACGACGGGCAGCCCGGCCGGGTAGCTCTTCAGCGGCGGTGGCATCGTCGCGGGGTCGTTCGGGACCAGATCATGGCGTACGCGGGGGTCCTCGGCGGGCACGTCCCACTCGCGATCCGGCACGTACGACGTCAGGCGGTGCAGCAACCCGGCACCGGATTCGAGGTCCATCCGATCATCCTGCCAGCGGTCGGCGGCGTCACATTCGGCGCCCGCGCGCTTGTCGGGATCGATCGGAGCGGGTCCGGGCGTCTTCCGAGCCTTCCGCCCGAAACGGGCGTGTGAGGTGAGGCACCTTCGGCCCGGCCGGGAATGAGATGAGCCGCCGACGGTTTGGTGGCAGGTGTGAAAGCTGCACGTACGCCCGCACACGTCCGCCACAGACCGACCGGGGAGAGGGCATGACCTCCGCCCCCACCCGTACCGAGGCTCCCGCCGCCGGGAGCTCCGGTGAGGTGATGACCACCGCGCGGCGGCTGCGACTGGTCCTGGTGCTCGGTTCGCTGACCGCTATCGGTCCGCTCACCATCGACATGTACCTGCCGGCGCTTCCGGAGATCGCCGTCGACCTGCACACCACGTCGGCGGCCGTGCAGTTGACCCTGACCGGGACGCTCGCGGGCCTCGCCGTCGGTCAGTTGCTGATCGGCCCGCTCTCCGACGCGGTCGGCCGGCGCAAGCCGCTGCTCGCCGGCGTCGCCCTGCACATCGTGGCGTCGGTGCTCTGCGTTCTCGCGCCGAGCATCGGCGTGATCGGCGTGCTGCGGGTGCTGCAGGGGCTGGGCGTGGCGGCCGCCTCGGTGGTGGCGATGGCCGTGGTCCGCGACCTGTTCGACGGCGCCGCCTTCGCCCGGCTCTTCTCCCGCCTCATGCTCGTCGTCGGTGTGGCGCCGGTGCTCGCCCCGACCCTGGGCAGTGGGCTGCTGCGCTGGTCGGACTGGCGGGGCGTCTTCATCGCCCTCGCGGCGTTCGGCCTCATCCTGATCACGGTCGCGGCGTTCGGTCTCCCGGAGACGCTGCCGCCCGCGGCACGCCGCCGCGGTGGTGTGCTCGCCACCGCCCGCGTCTACGGCTCGCTGCTGCGGGACCGTACGTTCGTCGGGCTGGTCCTGGTCACCGGTCTGGCCATGGCGGCGCTCTTCGCGTACGTCTCGGGGTCGTCGTTCGTCTTTCAGGAGCAGTACGGCCTCGACGAGCAGCAGTTCGGGATCGCGTTCGGCGCGGGCGCCGTCGGGCTGATCGCGGCCACCCAGCTGAACGTCCGGCTGCTGAACCGGTACTCGCCGCAGCGGATCCTGATCGCCGCGCTGGGGCTGGGCACCGTGGCCGGCCTCGTGTTGACGACCTTCGCCGTGACCGACTTCGGCGGCCTGCCGGCCGTCCTGGCGTCGCTGTGGGTGGTCCTGTTCGCGGCGGGCCTGGCCATGCCGAACGCGCCGGCGCTCGCCCTGTCCCGCCACGGTGAGTCGGCCGGCACGGCGGCGGCGATGCTCGGCGCGGTGCAGTTCGGCGTCGGCGCGTTGTCGGCGCCCCTGGTCGGCGCGCTCGGCACGGGGGTCGTGGCGATGGCCGTGGTCGTCGCGGGCGGCATGATCGCCGCCGTCGCCGTGCTCTTCGTGGTCGTGCGCCCGGCGCAGCTGGGCGACCTCGCACCGTCGGCGGTCACCGTGGCGGCGCACTGACCGGACTGCTGTCTGCCGAGCAGATCCTGAGTTGAGCGGCCGGCGGGGCTTATGCCCCGCCGGCCGTGACTGTCTGTGCCGGCTGGGTTCGCCCTCCGCTCGCCCGCCGATACGCCGATGCGCGCCGCTTCGGCGCGGCCGCCGTTGCCCGATCGTGCCCCCGGAGCGAGGACGGGCAACATTCGGGCATCCACCTTGCCCAAACGGGCGCACCTTTTGCCAGCTATCGATCCACTTGTTGGTATTGATGCGCCCGAGCGCTGGCCGCAACCGGGCAGGAATCCTCCGGAATTCGCCCGATGCGATGGGCGTCACACCCGCGTAACGGTGTTAAAAATTAGCGACCGACGGGCGGGAGGTGAGCGATGAACTCGATGGAGCGCCGACAGCGCATCCTCGCCTCCGCCCGTGAACAGGGCTCGGTCGACGTGCAGAAACTCGCCGCCGATCTGGCCGTGTCGCCGGAGACCGTCCGGCGCGATCTGCACCGGCTCGAGCAGCAGGGGCTGGTGCGGCGTACCCACGGCGGCGCCTACCCGGTGGAGACCGCCCGGTTCGAGACGACCCTCGACACGCGGACCACCCGACTGGTGACGGAGAAGCGCCGCGTCGCCACGGCGGCGGCCCAGCTGCTGGGAGACGCCGAGTCGGTCTACATCGACGAGGGCTACACCCCCCGGCTGATCGCGGAGGCGTTGCCGGCCGAGCGCGCGCTCACCGTGGTCACCGCCTCGCTGGACACCGCGGCGATCCTCGCCGCGTCGCCCGCCACCACGGTCCTCCTGCTCGGCGGCCGGGTCCGGGGCCGCACCCGGGCGACCGTCGATCACTGGGCCGTCGACATGCTCGCCGGTTTCGTGATCGACCTGGCCTTCGTCGGCGCGAACGGGATCTCCCGGGAGCACGGCCTCACCACCCCCGACCCGGCCGTCGCCGCGGTGAAGGCGCAGGTCGTCACCGTGTCCCGGCGCGTCGTCTTCGCCGGGGTGCACACCAAGTTCGGCGCCAGCAGCTTCTGCCGCTTCGCGGACGTCGCCGACCTCGACGCCGTCGTCACCGACGTCGGGCTGCCGGCGTCCGAAGCACACCGCTACTCGCTGCTCGGCCCGGTGGTCCAGCGCGTCTGACCACCGGACCGGCCATCTCCCTCACCACCGAAACGGATCCTGGAGGTTCGCTGTGTCCAGAAGATGGTCTCCGCACCGTTTGCGGCCCACCCTGGCCCTGGCCCTGGTGGCCGTCCTCGCCGCCGCTGGTTGCTCCGGAGCCGGCGGCGGATCCTCCGACGGCGGCGACGGCAAGAGCATCACCGTGCTCATGGTGGGCAACCCGCAGATGGAGGACCTCGCCAAGGTCACCGCCGAGAACTTCACCAAGGAGACCGGCATCGAGGTCCGGTTCACGATCCTGCCCGAGAACGAACTGCGCGACAAGGTCACCCAGGACGTCGCCACCCAGGGCGGCCAGTACGACGTGGCGACCATCGGCGCGTACGAGGCGCCGATCTGGTCGAAGAACGGCTGGCTGCACGAGCTGAGCTCGTACGCCGACGCCGACACCGGCTACGACAGGGCCGACCTGCTCCCGCCGATGGTCACCTCGCTCTCCGGCGAGGACGGCAAGCTCTACGCCGCCCCGTTCTACGGCGAGTCCTCCTTCCTCATGTACAACAAGGAGCTCTTCGCCGCGAAGGGCCTGACCATGCCGGAGCGGCCGACCTGGCAGCAGGTGGCGCAGTTCGCCGCGCAGCTGGACGACGAGAAGGCCGGCGTCTCCGGCATCTGCCTGCGCGGGCTGCCCGGCTGGGGCGAGCTCTTCGCCCCGCTCACCACCGTCGTGAACACGTTCGGCGGCACCTGGTTCGAGAAGGACTGGACGCCGAAGGTGAACGCGCCCGAGTTCGTCGCGGCCACGAAGTTCTACGTCGACCTGGTGCGCGAGCACGGCACGCCCGGAGCGCCGCAGGCCGGCTTCACCGAGTGCCTGAACACCTTCGGCCAGGGCAAGGCGGCCATGTGGTACGACGCCACCTCGGCCGCCGGCACCCTCGAGGACGCCTCGGCCAGCACCGTCGCCGGCAAGGTCGGCTACGCGTACGCCCCGGTCGACAAGACCAAGTCGTCCGGCTGGCTCTGGGCGTGGGCGCTGGCGATGCCGAAGACCACCAAGCACGCCGACGCCGCCTGGAAGTTCATCTCCTGGGCCACCGGCAAGGAGTACGAGCGGCTGGTCGGCTCCTCCCTCGGCTGGTCCCGGGTGCCGGCCGGGAAGCGGCAGTCCACCTACGCCATCCCGGAGTACCAGCAGTCCGCCGCGGCCTTCGCCGACCTGACGCTCAAGTCCATCCAGGAGGCCGACCCGAAGAACCCGGGCATGCAGCCGCGCCCGGCGCTCGGCGTGCAGTTCGTCGGCATACCCGAGTTCGCCGACCTGGGCACCAAGGTGTCCCAGGAGGTCTCGGCGGCGATCGCGGGCAGCACCACCGTGGAGAAGGCGCTCACCGACGGCCAGAAGCTGGCCGAGGAAGTCGCCAAGGAGAACCGGTAGCCACCGGCCGGGGGCGGCCGCCGTCGGCGGTGGCCCCCGGCCCGACCTGAGGTGAACCGATGACACAGACACTCGCCACCGGCGCGGGCCCGACGCCGCGCGCCCCGGTCGCGGCTCCCGCCGGCCGGCGCGCCGCAGACCGGTGGAGCCGCCGGGCGCCACTGCTGCCCGCGCTGATCTTCGCGATCCTGGTGACCCAGATCCCGTTCCTGGTCACCCTCTACCTCTCCACCCTCGACTGGAACGCGCTGCGCCCCGGTGAGCGCGGCTTCGTCGGGCTCGCCAACTACGCCGAGGTGCTCACCGACACCCGGCTGCGCGCGGCGTTGACGAACACGGTGGTGCTCACCGCCGGGGCGGTCGTCGCGTCGGTGCTGCTCGGGCTCGGGATCGCGATCCTGCTCGACCGGAGGTTCCCGGGCCGGGGCATCGTCCGAACCCTGCTCATCACCCCGTTCCTGGTGATGCCGATGGCCGCCGCTCTGCTCTGGAAGCACGCCATCTACAACCCCGCGTACGGCCTGATCAACGGGATCCTCGGCGGCAGCACCGACTGGGTCTCCCAGTATCCGATGCTCTCCGTCGTCGCCACCCTGGTCTGGCAGTGGACCCCGTTCATGATGCTGATCATCCTGGCCGGGCTGCAGAGCCAGTCGACGGAGATCCTCGAGGCGGCCCGGGTCGACGGTGCCGGCGCCTGGCAGGTCTTCACCCGGATCACGCTGCCACACCTGCGCCCGTACCTGGAGCTGGGCGCCCTGCTCGGCTCGATCTACCTGGTGCAGACCTTCGACGCGGTCTTCACCATCACCCAGGGCGGGCCGGGCACCGCCACCACCAACCTGCCCTACGAGATCTACCTGACCACGTTCCGCAAGTTCGAGTACGGCGAGGCGGCCGCCGCCGGCGTCGTCGTGGTGATCGGCACGATCGTGGTGGCCACCTTCGCGCTGCGGGTGATCTCCAGCCTGTTCCGGATGGAGGGTGCTCGATGACCGCCGTACGCTCCGCGCGCAGCGCCGGCCGTCGCTCCCGGCGAGCAAGCCCGGCCGCGGCGACCTGGACCGTGCTCGCCTGGCTGGTCGGGCTGCTCTTCTTCCTGCCGGTGCTCTGGATGGTGCTCACCGGCTTCAAGCGGGAGGTGGACGCGGCCAGCAACCCGCCGACCTGGTTCTTCACCCCGGTCCTCGACGGCTACCGGCAGGTCTTCGACCGGGACATCACCCCGTACCTGCTCAACTCGCTGATGGCCAGCCTGCTCTCGACGCTGTTCGTGCTGCTGCTGGCCACCCCGGCCGCGTACGCGTTGTCGATCCGGCCGGTGGCGAAGTGGCGCGACGTGCTGTTCTTCTTCATCAGCACCAAGATGCTCCCCGCGGTGGCCGCGCTGCTCCCGATCTACCTGCTGGTCAAGGAGTTCGGCCTGCTCGACAACGTCTGGACGATGATCGTCCTGTACACCGCGATGAACCTGCCGCTCGCGGTCTGGATGATGCGCTCCTTCCTGCTGGAGGTCCCGCCCGCGTTGATCGAGGCGGCCGCGGTGGACGGCGCGAGCGTGCTCGTCACCATCCGCCGGATCCTGTTGCCGATCGTCGCGCCCGGGCTCGCCGCCACCGCGCTGATCTGCTTCATCTTCAGCTGGAACGAGTTCTTCCTCGCGGTGAACCTGACCGCGACCCGGGCCGGCACCTCACCGATCTTCCTGGTCGGTTTCATCACCTCCGAAGGGCTCTTCCTCGCCCGGCTCTGCGCGGCCGCGACGCTGGTGTCGCTGCCGGTCGTGCTGGCCGGCTGGATCGCCCAGAAGCAACTCGTCCGTGGACTCTCGATGGGGGCGGTCAAGTGAAAGCAGCGGTCATCGTCACGCCGGGTCAGATCTCGATCGAGTCGGTACCCGACCCGACGCCCGGGCCACGTGACGTGGTGGTGCAGGTCGCCGGCTGCGGCATCTGCGGCACCGACCTGCATATCCTCGACGGTGAGTTCGCCCCGGCGTATCCGATCGTTCCCGGACACGAGTTCGCCGGCACGGTCGTGGCGGCGGGTCGCGACGTCACCGAGGTACGGGTCGGCGACGCCGTCGCGGTCGACCCGTCGCTGCACTGCGGCGAGTGCTACCAGTGCCGCCGCGCCCGGGGCAACCTCTGCGAGCGGTGGGCGGCCATCGGGGTCACCGTCTCCGGCGGGGCCGCCGAGTTCGCAGTGGCCCCGGTGAAGAACTGCTTTCCGCTGCCCGAGGGGGTGGCGCCGGTGGACGCCGCACTGATCGAACCGCTCTCCTGCGCGGTCCGCGGCTTCGACGTCCTGCCCCGGCGGCTCGGCGACCACTACCTGATCTACGGGGCCGGGACGATGGGGCTGATGATGCTGGAGCTCGCCAAGCGCTGCGGTGCCGCGAGCGTCAGCGTGGTGGATCCGAACCCGGCCCGCCTGGCCACCGCCGTCCGGCTGGGCTGCTCGGCGTCGGCGCCGAGCGCGGCCGAGCTGACCCGGGCTCGCGGCTGGGACGTCGTGATCGACTGCACCGGGGTGCAGGCGGCGATCGACGACGGCCTGGGCCGGGTCGCGCCGGCCGGCACGTTCCTCCAGTTCGGTGTCTCGGAGTACCGCACGCGGGCGACGATCGAGCCGTACCGGATCTACAACCAGGAGATCACGGTGACCGGGTCGATGGCGGTGCTGCACAGCTTCGAACGGGCCGGGGAGCTCTTCGCCGCCGGAATCCTCGACCCCGAGGTCTTCATCAGCCACCGGTTCCCGCTGGAGAGCTACGCCGAGGCGATCGCCCAGTTCCGGGCCGGTGTCGGCCGGAAGATCGAGATCGTCGGCCTCGGCGAGGCGGCCCGCGAACCCGTTTCCGCGCAGGTCGGCCACGCCTGACCCGCCGGGCCGCGCCCGTTCCGCCGCCTCGTCACCGGGCGGCGGGACGGGCGGGTCGCTCTGGTCGCGGCTCGCCCGCGAGCCGTGAGGTGTGCCGGCGTCGCCGAGGGGTACCCGCGCCACCGGGACGAGCTTCGGGAGGCGCGGTGGCGATGGAGGCGCCGGACTACTTCCGGCCGGAGAACGGGGTGGTCCTCACCCATCTGCTGATCGTGCGGGACGTGGACCGTTCGCGGGAGTTCTACCGGCGGGTCCTGGGCGCGACGGTGGTGCGCGAGCGGCGACCGGCCATCCTGCGGTTCCACAACAGCTACATCGTGATCAACGACGAGGGTGGCCCGACCGACGACAAGCCGACGGTACGGGCCCAGGCCCCGGCCGATCCGGATGTGCTGAGCAGCGCGCTGAACGTCCGGGTCACCGACGTCCGGGCGGTGTACGAGCAGTGGCGTTCCCGGGGCGGCGAGTTCCTGACCGAACCGAAGGACCACGGCGCGGAGATCCGCTGCTACCTGCGGGACCCGGACGGCTACCTGATCGAACTCGGCCAGGGCACCGGGATCCTGGCGGAGGCGGACGGCGCCGACGGCGACTGACGCGGGCGGGACGCGTCCGGGGGAGATCCGCCGAGTCACCGCCGCGGCGGAGGCTTTGGCGATATTTTCGCACTGTTGGCCGGATATACCCGGAGGCGGAGCGGAGAGGGTCATGCCAACGGGGAGATCCTCGCGACGCCGCCGACCGCCCCGGCCACTCGGTGTGCCCGTGCTCGCGCCGGTGCCGGGTGGCTGGTGGTTCGACGGGCTGCTGCTCGCCGCGCTCGCCGCGCTCACCGCCGCCCTGATCTGGTGGCGGCCGATGCTGCGGCTGGACATCGTCGTACGCGACTGGTGCGACCAGCACCGGCCCCCGCCGGTCGACACGATGATGTACCTGTTCGACCGCGTCGGTCAGGGCGGCGCGCTCACCACGCTGACCGTGCTGGTGTCGTTCTGGCTGGCCTGGCGGCACCGGTCGGTACGCCCGATCATCCCGGCCGGGCTCGCGCCGATCATCAGCACCCTGCTGATCGTGGGGTTGAAGCGGTGGACCTCGCGCGGCGCCCCGCACCACGGCTCGGTCGAGATGTTCGCCGACGGGTGGGAGGAGTACTACCCCTCCGGGCACGTGAGCAACGGCATCGTCTACTTCGGCGTGCTGGCCATGCTGCTCGCGCCGTACCTGCCGGTGCTCGCCCGCCGGTTGCTGATGTGGGTGCCGGGCGTGCTCGTCTTCATCGGCACCACCTACCTCGGCTACCACTGGTTGACCGACAGCGTCGGCGGTTACCTGCTGGGCCTGCTGATCATCCGGGCGCTGCTGCGGGTGCCGTGGCGGACGCTGCCGCTGCCGCGGTGGCTGGACCACTCCCGCTGACGCCGAACGGCGCTCCGGTCCTCGACAATCCGCGTGCGGGGTGGGTCGACAGGTTGCCGCCGACCCGCCCCTGCGCGGGGCGCACCCTACCGCCGCTCGGGCACGATCACGTTGGAATGCGCGCCGGTCTCCGGCTCGGCCGGCGGCTCCGCGACCAGATGCGGAGCGGTCCGCTCGACGGGAGGTGGCGTCTCGGCGGGCCCGCCCGGCGGCTGCTCCTGCGGGTGTGCGACAGGTTCGACCGGTCGCTGCGTCTCGGCCGGTGCGGTCCGCTCGGCCGGAGTCGGTGCCGGTGCCGCCTCGCCCGGTTCGGCCGCCGCCTCGACCTGCGCGTGCGCGGGACCGCCGTTCGCCCGCCGCCGGCCCGGCTCGCGCGTGCCCACCGTCGGGTACTCGGCCGTCTCGCCGCCGCCCGCCGCGGCCGCCATCACCGCCGCGGCGGCCAGGTCGGCCACCCGCTTCGCCTCGCGCTGCACCCGGGCACGGACGTCCTTCGCGTGCCGCTCGGCCAGGTCGGCGGAGCGGCGTGCCTCGTCGAGTCGGGCCGCCTCGGTGGCGAGTTGCTGGCGGACCTCCTCCAGGCGTCGCTGCGCCGTGCCCAACTCGTGCTCGGTCGCCGACTGCTCCTGGTGCGCCCCGGCCAGCTTCCGCTGCGCCGCGCCCAGCTCGGACTCCACCTGCGTCAGCGCCTGCTGGCGCACCGTCACCTCCCGGTGCAGCTCGGTGAGCTGCTCCTGGTGGGTGGTGGCCTGTTCGTCGGCGCGCTGCCGCACCTCCGTCGCGTACTGCTGCGCCTCGGCGATGAGGGAGCCGATGGTCTGCTCGGCGGCGCTGCGCTGGTTCTCGATCTCCCGCTCGGCGGTCGCCCGTTGCTCGGCGATCTCCTGCTCGGCGGCGGTACGCCGCTCGTTGACGTCCCGTTCGATGTTCGCCTGCCACTGGGCCAGCTCCTGCTGGCTCTTGCTCCGGGCCGCCTGCAGCTCCTGCTGGATCTGCGTACGCGCCGCGCGGGTCAGCGCCTCGGAGGCGGCTCGGGCCTGCTCGACCTGCTGGGCGCTCTGCTCGCTGATCCGCTTCGCCTCCTGGCGGGCCCGCTCGTGCGCGGCCTCCCCGTCGGCGCGCAGCTTCTCCGCCGCCTCCCGGATCTCGGCGATCTCGGTCTCGACCGCGGTGCGGCGCTCCTCGTACGTCTTCTCCTGCTCGACGCGGCGCGCGGAGAGCTCCTCCTCCAGGTCCTGCAGCGCCCGGGTGGCTCGCTCGCGCGCGTCGACAAGCGTCCGTTCCGCCTCGGTCTGCAGCTCCCCGGCGCGCTGCGCGGCGGTGTCGGCGATCGCCGCGCCCTGCTTCTCGGCCAGCGCGAGGATCTGGTCGACCATCGGGCCCAGATCGCGGAACGACGCCCGGTCGGGCTGGTTCGGGCGGTGCCGCAGCTCGGTCAGCTCGGTGTGCAGCTGCTGCATCTGCGCGGTCAGCTCCCGGACCTGCCCGGTCACCCGGTCGCGCTCGGTGGAGAGCGCCGCGAGCTGCCCGTCGAGCTGCTCGATGTACCGATCGACCTGCCGCTTCTCGTAACCGCGCAGCGCCAGCTCGAAGCTGGGTCGCGAGCCGCGGTTCTCGCGTACCGCGAACGGCTCTTCGCCGTTGGACATCCGACATCCTCCGTACGATCCTGCCGTCCCCACAGGGCATGGGGTCGCGCAACGCTACCGTCGTGCCGACGCCGGATCGTCATCGACCCGGCGCTCCTGCCACGGGGCGCGCCCGTCGTGCGTGGACGCCGGTCGCCGCCCGGCGTCCCGGACGGTCGGTGGCCGTCGAGCCACCGCCGGTGTCGGCCGCGGCCCCCGAGGCGTCTCCGGCTCGAAGGCGTCGAGAGTAAAGCATGGCAAAGACCTCAGCACGGCGCGGGTCGCCCGGGCGCGCGGCATGATGGTCAGCGGCGCCGGTCCCGGCCGGCTCCGCACCTCGCGGGCGGGCGGCGGCGCCGCGCAACGAACAGGAGAGACATGTCTTCGATCGCAGACCAGACGATATCGGCCCTGCGTGGCGGGCACGACGCGCTCGTCGCGTTCGTCGGGAAGCTCGGCCAGGAGGACCTGGTACGGCCCTCCGGCGCCAGTGACTGGCAGGTGTCCCAGGTGCTCAGCCACCTCGGCAGCGGAGCGGAGATCAACCTGGCGGCGCTGCGCGCCGCGAAGTCCGGCGGCGCGGCGCCGGGCGGTGACTTCAACAAGTCGGTCTGGGCCCGGTGGGACGCGATGTCCCCCGCCGAGCAGGCCGCCGGCTTCGTCGAGGCCAACCAGCGGCTCGTCGAGGAGTACGAAGCGTTGGATCCGACCACCCGGGCGCAGCTCCGGATCGACCTGGGCTTCCTGCCCGAGCCGGTGGACGTCGCCACCTCGGCCCGGATGCGGCTCAGCGAGTTCGCCCTGCACCAGTGGGACGTCGAGGTCGGATTCGACCCGTCGGCGACGGTGTCGGCGGAGGCGGTGGCGCGCCTGCTCGACAACGTGGGGGCGATGCTCGCCTGGACGAGCCGCGCGGACGTTCTCGGCGGACGACAGGCACACCTCACGGTGCGGCTGGAGGAGCCGTCGCGGCTCTTCGGGCTGCGGCTGGGCGAGCGGGTCGAGCTGACCGACGCCCCCGAGCGGCCGGACGGGGAGCTGCTGGCGCCGGCCGAGGCGTGGCTGCGCCTCACGGTGGGACGGCTCGGCGCGCAGTACACGCCGGAGGCCGTCCGGCTGACCGGGCCGGTGAGCCTGGACGAGCTGCGTTCCGTCTTCCCCGGCTTCTGAGCCGCAGCTGCACCGCTCCGGCGCCCGTCGTGGTCAGGCGGGCGCCGGACCGGTGGAGTCCCGCACCACGAGGGTGTGCCCGGTGGGGCGCCGACGCGGTCGGTTCGACCTGGGCTTGAGCGCGAGGGCGAGCGCCGTGCGTCCCATCTCGGTCATGGGCAGCCGGACGGTGGTGAGGCTGGGCGCCAGGTCGGCGGCGACCGAGACGTCGTCGAAGCCGACCACCGACACCCGCTCCGGCACCGAGATGCGGCGGGCGCGTAGCACCGCGAGGACCCCCATCGCCATCGCGTCGTTGAGCGCGATGACGGCCGTCGTTCCCGGATGGTCGCCGAGGATCCGCTCGGCCGCCACCCGCCCGCCCTCCCGGGTGAAGTCGGTGTGCACCACCGGCAGTTCGGCGAGGTCCAGGCCGTGGCCGCGCAGCGCCGAGGCGACCCCGGCGAGCCGGTCGGTGACGGTGGTCAGCCCCGGCGTCCCCGCCGCCACCGCGATCCGCCGGTGCCCCAGCGCCAGGAGGTGCTCGGCGAGCGCCCGCCCGCCGGCCTCGTTGTCGGGCAGCACGGCGTCGGCGCCGAGGGAGTGCCGCCCGATGACCGCGACGCGCCCGCCGAGGCTCTGGTACGCGGAGAGCTCCGCCTTCGTCTCCGCCTCGACCCGGGTGTCGGTGTAGCCGGAGCCGGCGATGAGGATGATGCCGACCCGCTGGGCGATGAGGTGGCGGATCTGGCGCAGCTCGAAGTGCGGGTCGCGCCCCGAGTGGCAGATCTGCACGAGCAGCCCCTGCTCGGCGGCGACCTCGATGACCCCGCCGGCGATCTCGGAGAAGTACGGGTCGTCCACCTGGTGCACGACGAGGCCGACGGTCGAGCTGGCGCCCCCGGCGAGGGTGCGCGCGTACGGGTTGGCGACGTAGCCGAGCTCCTGGGAGACCCGCCGCACCCGGTCGGCGACCTCCTCGCTGACTCCGTCCCGGCCGGAGAGGGCCCGGGACGCTGTCGCCAGTGACACTCCGGCCC
This sequence comes from Micromonospora musae, assembly GCF_003626635.1. GTDB lineage: Bacteria > Actinomycetota > Actinomycetes > Mycobacteriales > Micromonosporaceae > Micromonospora > Micromonospora musae. The sequence goes on from NZ_RAZT01000009.1 coordinate 99,849, forward strand.
GCTCGGCGACGTCGACGAGGCGCAGCCTCGAGCCAGGCTTGGGCATCAGCGACTCTCCTGAGACATCGATGTCGGCACCTTCATCTATTGCCAGTGACGTAGGACACACCCTAGAGTACGAAAGCGCTTTCGCAAGCGCTTCCAGCCCGGTGCAAAGGAGCCTCCGAGCATGTCCACCCGGTTGACGAAGATGAGATGGGCGACGGCGTTCGGCGCGACGACGGCCCTCGCGCTCGCCGGTTGCAGCGGTGGCGAGGAGGGCTCGACCTCCAGCGATGACCCGATCGTGGTCGGGATCTCGTTGCCGCTCACCGGCGACTTCTCCGAGCCCGGCAAGGGAGTCCAGCGCGGCTACCAGGCCTGGGCGAAGATCGTGAACGACAAGGGCGGCCTGCTGGGCCGCCAGGTCGAGCTGAAGATCCTCGACGACCAGTCCAACGCCGACCGCGTCGTCTCCGACTACGAGCAGCTCATCGGCCAGGACCAGGTCGACGTCGTGGTCGGTCCCTTCTCGACCCGGCTCGTCGTGCCGGCCGCCCGCGTCGCCGAAGAGTACGGGATGTTGTTCGTCGAGCCCGCGGGCGCCGCGAAGGAGGTCTTCGAACAGGGCTTCAAGAACCTCTTCTACGCCGCCCCCGCGGTGGCGAACGACCACTACAACCACCTCGCCGAGTACATCCTCGGTCTGCCGGCCGGGCAGCGCCCCACCACCGCGGCGTACGCGGCGATGGACGACCCGTTCGCGCAGGGCACGGCGTACGGGCTGAAGGAGAAGCTCGAGGCGGGCGGTGTCCGCACCGTGGTCGACGAGGTCTACCCGCCGAACACCACCGAGTTCAGCGGCATCGCCGCGAAGATCGCCGCGTCGAAGGCGGATCTCGTGGTGGGCGGCTCGCAGTACCAGGACGGCGTGAACCTGATCGTCGCCCTCCAGCAGCTCGCGTACCAGCCGAAGCTCGCCGCGTTCTCCACGGCGCCGACCAGCCCCGAGTTCGCCGCCGCCATCGGCAACAAGACCGAGGGGATCCTGGCGCCCACCGGCTACACCCAGAAGGCGCCCTACCCGAGCAACGTCGAGTTCGTGGAGAAGTACACCGCCCAGTTCGGCACGCCGCCGGAGGAGGACGAGGCGAACGCGTACACCACCGGCCAGGTCGTCGCCGCGGCGATCACCGCGGCGGGCTGCGCCGAGCAGGGCGAGTGCCAGCAGAAGCTCATCGACTGGGTACGCGGCAACACCGTCGAGACGGTCGTCGGCCCGCTCAGCTGGGACGCGACCGGCAAACCGCAGGGCGCCCACATGATCCAGCAGTGGGTCGGCGGGGAGATCCAGATCGTGCTCCCGGCCGACGCCAAGGAGGCCGACATCGTCTACCCGAAGCCGGCCTGGTAGCCGCGATGACCTCCGGAGCGCTGATCTTCCAGAGCGTCATCCTGGGTCTGCTGCTCGGCGGGCTCTACGCCCTGCTGGCCTCGGGCCTGACGCTCTACTTCGGCATCATGCGGGTGGTGATGATCGCCCACTCGGCGTTCCTCATCCTCGCCGCCTACCTGGCCTGGTGGTCGCAGACCCGGCTCGGCGTCGACCCGCTGCTCTCCCTGGTCGTCACGGTCCCGCTCTTCTTCGCCGCCGGGGTGCTGCTGCAACGGGGCCTGCTCGCCCGGCTGCGCCCCGCCACGCTGACCATGATGTCGGTGCTGCTGACCTTCGCCATCGCGGTCATCATCGAGGGGCTGCTCGGGTACGCCTTCACCGGCACCCAACGGCGCGTCCAGCTCGGCTACGGCACGGCGAACATCGAGCTCTTCGGCGCGCGGATCGCCGTCGTGAAGCTCATCGCGTTCGGCCTCGCGGTGGCCGCGCTGCTCACCCTCTACCTGCTGCTGAAACGCACCACGTTCGGCTGGGCGCTGCGGGCCACCATCCAGCACCCGGACGCGGCCCGGTTGGTCGGCATCGACACCAACCGGGTCGCCGGCTACGGCTTCGGCCTCGGGCTGGCCACCGCGGCCGTCGGCGGCACCGCGCTGGCCCTGGACACCACCATCTACCCCTCGCTGCACTGGCACTGGATCGGGCCGCTCATGGCGATCATCGTGGTCGGCGGGCTGGGCAGCGTGCCCGGGGCCGCGGCCGCCGCCATGGTGCTCGGCCTCACCCAGAGCCTGCTGCAGATCCCGCTCAACACCACCTGGGCGCAGACCATCTTCTACCTCGCGCTCTTCGCCACGCTGGCGTTCCGCCCGCAGGGATTCTTCGGAGGCCGGCTTGCCCAGCGCTTCTGAACCGGTAACCACCCTCGCCGCGCGCCGGCCGGCGGTCATGGCCGGTCGGGCCGCCCGGGGCGTCCTGCTCCTGCTGCTCGTCGTCGCCGTGCTGTCGTTCCCGTCGCTGGCGCCCAACCCGTACATCCTCTCGGCCGGCATCCTCGTGCTGAACTACGCCCTCCTGTCGACCTCGTGGAACTTCGTCGGCGGCTTCACCGGCTACATCTCGCTCGGGCACGGGGCGCTCGCCGGGCTCGGCGCGTACGGCACCGCCCTGCTCGTGACCAAGGCCGGCGTGCCCAGCTTCGTGGCGCTCGTCGTCGCGGCCCTCGCCGTGGCGGCCCTCGCCGTGCCGATCGGTTACGCGGCGCTACGGGTGCGCGGCGCCTCCTTCGTCATCGTCTCCATCGCGTTGGTGCTGGTCCTGCTGCTGGTCTTCCAGAGCTGGGCCTCGTTCACCGGCGGCTCGCGCGGGCTGACCGTGCCGCGCCCCTTCCCGGACCTGCTTCGCCCCGAGCACCACCGGGTCTTCTGGTTCCTCTTCGCCGGGCTGCTGGCGCTCGCGCTGCTGGTCTGGTGGGTGATCGACCGTTCCCGGTTCGGCCTCGGGCTCAAGGCGATCCGGGAGGACGAGGACAAGGCGGAGTCGCTGGGCATCCCGACCTTCGCCTACAAGCTCGTGGTGTTCGTGGTGTCGGCCGGGTTCACCGGCGCCGCCGGTGGCCTGTACGCGCTCTGGTTCGGCGACCTCGACCCGGTCTTCCAGTTCTCCATCCTGACCGGCTCCTACCTGGTGCTGATGGCGCTGCTCGGCGGGGTGCGCAGCCTCTTCGGCCCGCTGCTCGGAGCGCTGGTCGTCGGCACGGCGCTGGAGTACTTCAAGGTCGAGTACGGCAGCACCCCGCTGCACCTGGTCGCCACCGGTCTGCTGCTCGCCGTCGTCGTGCTCTTCATGCCCGACGGGGTGCTGCCGGCGGTCAGCGCCGCGATCGACCGGTTCCGCCCGGCCCAGCAGTCCATCCGGGAGGTGACCGCCGCCGAGCTGCGCGAGCAGCGCGAAGGCGCCGAGACCGAGCTGGCCGGAGCGGGCCCGGCGGCGTCGTCCACGAAGGAGCGAGCATGAGCGAGCGGAGTGAGCGAATCATCGGGTGCGGTGCGGTGGAGCCTCATGGCGGCGGCGAGCGGAGCGAGGTGCCGGCATGAGCGAGCGGGCGCTGCGGACCGAGGGCCTCACCAAGGCGTTCGGGGGAGTGGTGGCGCTAGACGGCGCCAGCGTCGCCTTCCGGCACGGGCAGGTGAACGCGCTCATCGGGCCGAACGGCTCCGGCAAGACGACGTTCTTCAACTGCGTCACCGGCATGATCCGCGCCGACTCCGGCCGGACCGTCTACCGGGGACGGGACATCACCCGGGCCGCCCCGCACGCGATCGCGCACGCCGGCCTGGGCCGTACCTTCCAGCTCTGCCGGGTCTTTCCTCGCATGTCGGCGCTGGACAACGTGCTCGCCGCCGTACGCCCGGCGGGCCTGCTCGGCCGGTTGCGGGGCGCGCACGGCCGGGCGGAGGTCGACCGGGCGCGCGGCTGGCTGACCCGGCTCGGCATCGAGCACCTCGTCGACGTCGAGGCGCGGAACATGTCGTGGGGGCAGCAGAAGCTGCTGGAGCTGGCCGGCGTGCTGATGGCCGATCCGGAGACGGTCCTGCTGGACGAGCCGGCGGGCGGGGTCAACCCGGCCCTGCTCGACCGGATCGGCGGCCTGGTCCGGGAGCTCAACGCCGAGGGCCGCACCTTCGTCATCGTCGAGCACAACATGGACCTGGTGATGAGCATCAGCGACCACATCGTGGTCTTCGACCGTGGCCGGCCGATCGCGGAGGGGCCACCGTCGGTGATCCGCGCCGACGAACGCGTGCTGGGGGCCTACCTTGGCGTCTGAGATCGAACTCGTCGACATCCAGGCCGGCTACGGGCGCGCCGCGCCGGTCCTGCGTGGGCTCTCCGTCGCGGTGCCGGCCGGCTCCGTCGTCTGCCTGGTCGGCCCGAACGGCGCCGGCAAGTCCACGGTGCTGAAGGTGGCCAGCGGGCTGCTCCGGCCCCGGTCCGGGCGGATCCTGGTCGGCGGCCGGGAGGTGACCGGGCAGGGGCCGCAGGCGATGCTCGCCGCGGGCGTCGCGCACGTGCTCCAGGGGCACAGCGTGTTCCGCGAGATGACGGTGGCCGAGAACGTCCTGCTCGGCGGCTACACGCTGCGCGACAAGACCCGGGTCGCCCGTCGGGCCGAGTTCGTCAAGGAGCTCTTCCCGGTGGTGGCGCAGCGCTGGGGGAGCCTCGCCGGGCTGCTCTCCGGCGGCCAGCAGAAGCAGGTCGAGTTCGCCCGGTCGCTGATGGTGGACCCGAAGGTCGTGCTGCTCGACGAGCCGTCCATGGGCCTGGACCCGAAGGCCACGGCGACCGTCTTCGAGCAGGTCGTGCGGATGCGCGACGCCGGCACCGCCGTGCTGCTCGTCGAGCAGAACGCCCGCCGGGCACTGGAGACCGCCGACCTGGGCTGCGTACTCGACCTGGGCCGGGTGCACATCTCCGGTCCCGCGCCGGAGCTGCTGGCGGACCCGCAGCTCGGCGAGCTCTACCTCGGCGGCCGGCCCGCCGAGCCCCCGGTCGTTCCGAAGCGCTGACGGCCGGCCCGTACGGCACCACCGCACAAATGACATAGCGAGGTCCGGCCAACGGGGTAAGCGTTTACCGGGACCGGACCGACGAGGTTCGTGGCACAGAGAGGTGTACGCGATGTCCAGAGCAGGACGCGTCGCCGCCGCCACCGCCGCCGTGCTGGCGGCCGGGGTGCTGGCCGGTGTCGCCGCGCCACCCGCGTCGGCCTTCCGGGCCGGCCCGCGCGACGTCCACCCGTCCCTACGAGACGACCTGGTCGCCTTCTACGACTTCGATCATCCGGTCCCCGGCGACGAGGCGCTGGAACGCGACCAGGGGCGCTCCGGCACCGAGATCGAGCTGGTGAACGGCGCGGCGGAGATGCGCGTGCGGGACCGCGCCTACGCCGGCAGCGGCCGGGCGTTGCAGACCCGGCAGGTCGAGCCGACGGTCGCCGGCAACGACGACTGGAAGGCCGGCATCTACTCGGCGAGCGGCGTGCGTACGCTGCGCGCGTTCAACGCCGTCGCCGGCACCACGGTGATGGGCTGGTTCAAGGTCGAGATGACCGAACCGAAGCCGAACTCGAACACGACCGACCCGGCCGATCGCTACAACGCCATCGGGCTGGCCGGCGTACTGACCGGCGACTCCGACGGGCACGGCGTACGGGCCCTGCTGGAGCTGATCGACGTGAACGGGGAGTTGCGGCTGGTCGCGCTCGGCCGGCGGCTCGACGGGGGCAACTCCCAGACGTTCGCCGCCGCGCAGGACTGGCGCGCGCTGCTGCCCGCCGGGCGCTGGGTGCACCTCACCGCCACGTTCGACTTCGGCACCGGCGCGATGGCGCTCTACCGCGACGGTGTGCCGCTGGCCGGCTTCTACACCCGTACCGACGACCCGTGGCTCGTCGCCGGCCCGGGCCCGCACGTCACCACCGCCTCCGATCCGCGCGGCATCAAGATCGGCGGCAGCTATCCGCAGGACAACCGGGAGCAGAACCCGTGCGACTGCCGGATGGACTCGTTGATGTTCCTCGACCGGGCGCTCGACGCGCGGGAGATCGAACGGCAGTACCGGCACATGACCCACCGACGCTGATCCACCTCCCGTCCCCCCGAGAACGGAGTGACCTGTGCGCATCTCCACTCGCCGCCTGCGCAGATCGGTGGCCACGGCGGCGCTCGCGACCGCCGCGCTCACCCTGTCGCTGGTGGCCGCGGCGCCCGCCCGCGCCGCCGACGCGATCTACGATCCGGTGCCCGAGGCGCAGACCCAGAGCCGCCTCGGGCTCGTGCTCAGCGAGTACACGTCGTTCCCGAAGTCCGAGCCGACGCCCGCGCCGACCGACGCGCGGCTCATGCGGCAGGCCCGGATCAACACCATCATGGAGATCCCCGACGGCTCCGGCCGCCGGGCCGTACCCGACCTCAACGGCAAGCTGTACGTCGTCGAGAACGGTGAACCGCACGTGTACCTCGACGTCGCGTCGACCTTCGCGCCGAAGTTCTTCTCCGGCCGGGGTCTCGGCCAGGGCTTCGGCTACGTGGCCTTCCACCCCGACTTCAAGCGCAGCGGCAAGTTCTACACCGTCCACACCGAGCAGGCGTCGCTCGCCACCGAGGTGCCGGACTGGTCGCAGACCGGCACGATCTTCCACGGCATCATCACCGAGTGGACGGCGAGCGACCCGGCGGCCGACACCTTCGCCGGCACCCGCCGCGAGGTGCTGCGGATCGGCTTCGGCGGCCAGGTGCACGGCATCCAGGAGATCAACTTCAATCCGGCGGCGAAGAAGCGCGACCCGGACTACGGCATGCTCTACCTCGCCGTCGGTGACGGTGGGCTGGGCGTGCGCAACACCGATCCGCAGAACCTCGCCCTGCCGCACGGCAAGCTGCTGCGGATCGACCCGCTGGGCACCAACGCCGCGAGCGGGCGCTACGGCGTTCCGCCGTCGAACCCGTTCGTCGGGCGGGAGGGGGCGCTCGGCGAGGTCTACGCGGTCGGCTTCCGCGACCCGCACCGGTTCAGCTGGGACCGGCAGACCGGCAAGATGTACCTGGGTCACATCGGCGAGCACGCCATCGAGGCGATCTACGAGGTGCGCGCCGGCGACAACTTCGGCTGGAGCGAGCGCGAGGGGGCGTTCCTCTTCGACAAGACGTCGACCGCGCCCTGCGACAAGATCTTCCCGCTCCCGGCCGACGACGAGCAGTACGGCTACACCTACCCGGTGGCCGCGTACGACCACGATCCGGCGCCGGGCTGGAACTGCACCTCGGACGTGGGGGTCGCGGTGGCCGGCGGGTTCGTCTACCGGGGCCGGGACGTGCCGGCGCTGCGTGGCAAGTACGTCTTCGGTGACCTGGTCGACGGCCGGGTGCTGTACACCGAGGCGAAGCAGATGCGGCGCGGGGGCGGGCTCGCCCCGATCCACCGGCTGGCCCTCTTCGACGCCGCCGGCACGGCGGTGCGGATGCAGGACCTCTCCGGCCCGGGCGCGCCGGGTGACCCGAACCGGGTCGACCTGCGCTTCGGCACCGACGCACAGGGCGAGCTCTACATCCTGGCCAAGGCGAACGGGAAGATCTGGAAGGTGACCGGTACGCGCGAGTTCGCCGACGGGCAGCCCGGCACGACGAAGGTCCGGGACACGATGCGTCCGACGAACTGGCGGCCGGTCACGCCGGCGAAGTGGCGGTTCACCGGCAAGGAGGTCATCCTGGCCGAGGCGGGCGTGCAGCGTCCCGGCCCGCGCCGCCCCTTCGAGTACGCGGTGCTGACCGCGGGCCCGGAGTTCGCGGCGGTGGACATCACCGCGAAGGTGCGGCTGGACACTCCGGTCGAGGTGAGCAACCGGGATGTGATCATCGTCTTCGGTTACCGCTCGGACACGGAGTTCTACTACGCGCACCTCTCCACGGACAACACGATCCTGCCGCACAACGGCATCTTCAAGGTCAACAATGCTGACCGGGAGCGGATCGACTACCAGTGGAACGGCCGGTCCCGGGGCGCCGCCCCGGCCGTCGTCGACGCCGACTGGCACGACGTCCGGGTCCGGCACCTGCCGGCCACCGGCGAGATCGCGGTCTACGTCGACGGGTCGAAGGATCCGCTCATGACGGCCCGGGACACCACGTTCGACTCGGGTCGGGTGGGCTTCGGCTCCTTCGACAACGTCGGTCGGCTGCGTGACCTCACGGTGCGCGGCACCCCGGCGCTCTGACCATCAGGTGGGGGCGGCGGCACACCGCCGCCCCCACCTGGCCGCCTTCCGTGGCCGCCCCGCCGTCGATCATGGGGTCGGCGGCCGGGTCGATCTTCGTGGGCCCCGCAAACCTCATGATCAACGGGGCTGGGGCAGGCGGGGGGTGCTGGCGCGTACGACGACCTCGCCGGCCACCCGGTGCACCCGGGGTCGCGCCACGCCGTCGTCGAGCGCCATCCGGACGGCGAGCGCGCCGATCTCCTCCAGCGGGATCCGCACGGTGGTCAGCCCCGGGTTGACGTCCCGGAGCGTGGCGATGTCGTCGAAGCCGGCGATCGCCATGCCGCCCGGCGGCTCGACGCCCCGGTCGCGCAGCGCCGCCATCGCGCCCACCGCCATCACGTCGTTGACCGCGAAGACGCCTGTCACGTCCGGGCTCCGGTCGAGCAGGCGCTGCATGGCCGCGTACCCGCCGTCGCGGGTGAACGGCCCGGACACGACGTGCTCAGCGGCGAGCCGGCCGCCGTGGTGGGCGAGCGCCTCCCGGAAGCCGGCGACGCGCTCGCTCGCGGTGAGCAGGTCGGTCGGGCCGGCGAGCACCGCGAACCGCCGGTGCCCGAGGTCGTGCAGGGCGTGGCCGAGGTCGCGCGCGCCCGCGTGGTTGTCGATGGAGATGGTGTCCACCGGCAGGCGGGGCTGGCTGACGGCGACCGCGCGCCCGCCCTCGGCCTCGAACGCGGCGAGTTCCTCGGCGAGCTGGTCGGTGGCCGCCCGGTCGTCGGTGCGGCTGCCGACCACGACGACCACGCTGGCCCAGTGCCGGCGGAACGCCCCCACGTAGTCGGTCTCGGCCCCCGGGCGCCGCTCGGTGCTCGCCATGGTGACCAGCAGGCCGTGCGCCTCGGCCGCCCGCATCACGCCGGCGGCGACGGCGGAGAAGTAGGGGTCGGCGATGTCGTGCAGCGACAGACCGACGATGTTGGTGCGTCCGCGGGCCATCGCCTGGGCGTGGGCGTTGGGGGAGTAGCGCAGCTCCGCCGCCGCGCGCAGTACGCGCTCGCGCAGCTCCTCGCCCACCACCCGGTTGGCGCTGCCGTTGAGCGCACGCGAGGCGGTGGCCAGCGAGACGCCGGCGCGCCGAGCCACGTCGTGCAGCGTGACGGAACCGGTCACGACACCGTCCTTTCCCGCGGGCGTCGGACGGAAATCGTCCGCAGCCAGCGTAGGAACCGGCCGATCGCGTCGTCAAACCCTGATGAGCTGGGCTTCTCCCATCCACCGGGGCCGATCGGCACCGGCGGTGACCGGCCGATGTGGACGGGGCTTGCACCGGCGGCGCGCTCTGCCCTACCGTCTCGGTAAGCGCTTTCCCAAGGAGGTCGTCGATGGCCGCTCGCAAGCTCGGCGTGGTGATGAACGGGGTGACCGGCCGGATGGGCTACCGGCAGCATCTCGTCCGATCCGTCCTCGCCATCCGAGAGCAGGGCGGGGTGGCGCTCTCCGACGGCACCCGGGTGCAGCTCGAGCCGCTGCTCGTCGGGCGGAACGCCACCAAGCTGGGTGAGATCGCGCAGCGGCACGACCTTCCCCGATGGACGACCGACCTGGACGCCGCTCTGGCCGACCCCGACTACCCGGTCTACTTCGACGCCCAGCTGACCCAGATCCGGGAGAAGGCGCTCATCAAGGCGATGGACGCCGGCCGGCACGTCTACGCCGAGAAGCCGAGCGCCGAGTCGTTGGCCGGCGCGCTCGAACTCGCCCGGCACGCGCGCCGGGCCGGGGTGAAGAACGGCGTGGTGCACGACAAGCTCTACCTGCCCGGCCTGCTGAAGCTCAAGCGACTGGTCGACGGCGGCTTCTTCGGCCGCATCCTGTCCGTACGCGGCGAGTTCGGCTACTGGGTCTTCGAGGGCGACTGGCAGCCGGCCCAGCGGCCCAGCTGGAACTACCGGGCGCAGGACGGTGGCGGCATCGCGCTGGACATGTTCCCGCACTGGAACTACGTGCTGGAGAACCTCTTCGGGCGGGTACGGGCCGTCACCGCCCGGGTGGTCACGCACGTGCCGCACCGGTGGGACGAGCAGGGCCAGCGGTACGAGGCGAGCGCCGACGACGCCGCGTACGCCATCTTCGAGCTCGACGGCGGGGTGATCGCCCAGATCAACTCGTCCTGGGCGGTCCGGATCAACCGGGACGAGCTGGTGGAGTTCCAGGTCGACGGCGTCGAGGGCAGCGCGGTGGCGGGGCTGCACCGCTGCCGGGTCCAGCACCGCACGGTCACCCCGAAACCGGTCTGGAACCCGGATGTCGCGGAGACCCGGCACTTCCGTGACGAGTGGCAGGAGGTGCCGGACAACGCCGTGCTCGACAACGGCTTCAAGGCCCAGTGGGAACAGTTCGTGCGGCACGTCGTGGAGGACGCGCCGAACCCGTACGACCTGCTCTCCGGCGCCCGTGGGGTGCAGCTCGCCGACGCCGGGCTCCGCTCCTCCCGGGAGGGGCGCCGCGTCGAGTTGCCGGAGCTGACGGCGTGAGCACCGTGCGGCTGCCCCGTCCGGACGGGACCGTGGAGCAGCGCCGGCTGGCCGAGCCGGTCGGCTGGTCCCGGCCCGCCGGGCCGATCACCTCCCGGATCGCCTTCGCCGCGGCGCACGTCGTGGCCGACCCGCTCGGCGACAACACCCCGGGCGCGCCGGCGGTCGTCGACTGGGAGGCCACCCTGGGGTTCCGCCGGCACCTCTGGTCCTACGGGCTGGGGGTCGCCGAGGCGATGGACACCGCCCAGCGCGGCATGGGCCTGGACTGGGCCAGCACCCGCGAGCTCATCACGCGCAGCGCCGCGGCCGCCCGGGAGGCGGGCGGCCGGATCGCCGCGGGCGCCGGCACCGACCACGCCCCGGCCGACCTCGCCTCGCTCGACGAGGTCACCGCCGCCTACCGCACCCAGATCGAGGTCGTGGAGGCGAGCGGGGCACAGGTCATCCTGATGGCCAGCCGCCAGCTCGCCCGGCTGGCCCGCGGCCCCGAGGACTACGCCAAGGTGTACGCTCCGCTGCTCGACGAGGTCTCCGGCCCGGTGATCCTGCACTGGCTGGGCCCGATGTTCGACCCGGCCCTGGACGGCTACTGGGGCTCGCCGGAGGTGCCGGCCGCCACCGCCGCGCTGCTCGACCTCGTCGGGGGGTACGCGGGCAAGGTCGACGGGATCAAGGTGTCGCTGCTCGACGCCGGGCACGAACAAAGGCTACGGGCGGCCCTGCCGGCCGGCGTCCGCCTCTACACCGGCGACGACTTCAACTACCCGGAGCTGATCCGGGGCGACGGTACGCACCACAGCGACGCCCTGCTCGGCGTCTTCGCCGCCATCGCCCCGGCCGCCTCGGCCGCGTTGCAGGCCCTCGACGCGGGCGACCCGGCGCGGTACGACGAGACGTTCGCACCGACGCTCCCGCTGGCCCGGCATCTCTTCGCCGCCCCGACCTGGTACTACAAGACCGGCATCGCGTTCCTCGCCTGGCTCTGCGGCCACCAGCCCGGGTTCACCATGGTGGGTGGCCTGCAGAGCGCCCGGTCCGTGCTCCACCTGGCCGAGCTGGTCCGGCTCGCCGACGACGCCCGGCTGCTGCCCGACCCCGACCTCGCCGCCGCGCGGCTGCGGGCTTTCCTCGACGTCGCCGGAGTGCCCCGATGACCGACGCGCTCTCCACCATGGACACCCTCGACGTGCCGTCCGGACGGCCGGCCGGGGTGCCGACCCCGATCCCCGGTGACCCCCGGCTGGCCCGGCTGTCGCTCAACCAGCGGACCACCGAACGGTGGTCGGTCGCCGAGGCGGTCGCCGGCTGCGTACGGGCCGGCCTGCCGGCGGTCGGGCTGTGGCGGGAGCCGGTGCAGGAGATCGGCGTGCCCGCCGCCGCCCGGCTCGTCGCCGACGCCGGCCTGCGGGTCTCCTCGCTGTGCCGCGGCGGTTTCCTCACCGCCGCCGACCCGGCGCGGTGGCGGCAGGCTCTCGACGACAACCGGCGCGCCATCGACGAGGCCGCCGAGCTGGCGGCGGCCTGTCTGGTCATGGTGGTCGGCGGCCTGCCGGAGGGCTCACGTGACCTGGCCGGCGCCCGGGACCGGATGGCCGACGGGATCGCCGAGCTGGCGCCGTACGCGACCCGACGGGGCGTACGGCTGGCCCTGGAGCCCATGCACCCGATCTTCTGCGCCGACCGTGGGGTGCTCTCCACCCTCGGGCAGGCGCTCGACCTGGCCGAGCGGTTCCCCGCCCAGCAGGTGGGCGTGGTGGTCGACACGTTCCACGTCTGGTGGGACCCGGACGTCCTCGGCCAGATCGCTCGCGCCCGGGGCCGCATCGCCGGCTTCCAGGTCTGCGACTGGATCACCCCGCTGCCGCCGGACGCCCTGCTCTCCCGGGGCATGATGGGCGACGGGCACATCGATTTCCCGCTGCTGCGCCGCGCCGTCGAGCGGGCCGGCTACACCGGTGACATCGAGGTGGAGATCTTCAACGCCGACGTCTGGGCGGCCGACCCGGACGAGGTGGTGGCGACGCTGGCCCGCCGCTACGTCACGCAGGTGCTACCCGACTGAGCGGTCGCGGGACGGCCGGGCGGCACCGAGCGGTCCGGCCGTCCGCAGACCAGCGGCGCGCGCGACGGCGCGGCTCAGAGCACCTGGGCCAGGAACCGGCGCAGCCGCGGGTGCTCGGCCGCCTCGAAGACGGCCGCCGGCTCACCGGACTCCAGCACCACGCCGTGGTCCATGAAGGCCACCGTGTCGGCCACCTCCCGTGCGAAGCCCATCTCGTGGGTCACCACCACCATGGTCATGCCGGCGGAGGCGAGGTCGGCCATCACCCCGAGCACCCCCTTGACCAGCTCCGGGTCGAGCGCGCTGGTCGCCTCGTCGAAGAGCATCACCTGCGGCTGCAGCGCCAGCGCCCGGGCGATCGCGACCCGCTGTTGCTGCCCGCCCGAGAGGTGTCCGGGACGCGCGTCCGCCTTGCCGGCCAGCCCGACCAGCTCCAGCTGGGTCCGGGCGAGCGCCACCGCCTCCTCCTCGGGCAGCTTCTTGATTCGACGCAGCGCCAGGGTCACGTTGCGCAGCACGCTCATGTGCGGGAAGAGGTTGAACTGCTGGAAGACCATCCCGATCCGCTGGCGCAGCGCGTCCGGGTCGTCGGCGAGCACGCTGCGCCCGTCGAGCAGCACGTCGCCGCGGTCCGGCTCGATGAGCCGGTTGATCGTCCGCAGCAGCGTCGACTTGCCGGAGCCGGACGGCCCGATGACGCAGGCCGTGCCGCCCCGGGCGACGTCCAGGTCCGCCCCGCGCAGCACCCGGTTGGACCCGAAGGCCAGATGGACGTCGCGTACGGCCAGGCTGACCGAGGTGCTGATGTCGACGGTCATCGCCCGCTCCCTCCCGCCGCGCCCGGCAGGGCCAGGTCGGCGTCGTCGATCTCGTCGGCCGGTCCGGTGGCGAGCCGGCCGTGCCGCAGCCGGGCGTCGATCGCGTTGACCACGTGGGTCAGCGGCACGGTCAGCGCCAGGTAGAAGAGACCGGCCAGCAGCAGGGCCGACTCGTTGCCGGTGGTGGCCGCGTAGTCCTGCCCGATCCGGAACAGCTCCCGCTGACTGGCCACCAGACCGAGGAAGTAGACCAGGCTGGAGTCCTTGATGAGCGCGATGAGCTGGTTGACCCAGGCCGGCAGGACCCGGCGTACGCCCTGCGGGATGATCACCATCCGCATCGCCTCGCCCCAGGAGAAGCCCAACGCCCGGGCACCCTCCAACTGGGCCGCCTCCACCGACTGGATTCCGGAGCGGAAGATCTCTCCGATGTAGGCGGCGGCGATCAGGGAGAGCGCCAGAATGCCCAGCGGGTACGGGTTCGGGCCCCACACCTGCATACCGAGCGGCGCCAGGCCGACGCCGATCAGCAGGATGGTCGCGGCGGCCGGCAGCCCCCGGAACACGTCGGTGTAGACCCGCGCCGGCCAGCGCAGCCACCGGGTGCGGGAGATGCCGGCGATCGCCAGCAGCATGCCCAGCACCGAGCCGAGCAGAGCGGCGGAGACCGCGAGGATCAGCGTGTTGGGCAGCCCGACGGTGAGCATCTCGGGCAGCGCCTCGCGCATCGACTCCCAGTCGAAGAACGTCTCCCACAGGGTGCGCAACGGATCCATGTCTCGCCTCTCCTACCGTTCCGCTCGCTCGTCTCGTCGTACCGTCAGGACGTGGCCGACGCGGACGCGGTCGGCGCGGCCGGGACCGCCACGGTGCCGCTGCCCGGCTTGAAGTCCGCGGGGATCGGCCGGCCCGGGTAGTACTGGGCCTGCAGCCGGCTCCACGTGCCGTCGGCGATCACCTCGTCGAGGCCCTTGTCGAGCGCCTTGCGCAGGGCGTCGTTCCCCTTCGCCACCGCGTACGCCGTCGGTGCGGGGCTGAGCAGCTTCGCGGCCACGGTGATCTTCCCGCCGCTCTCCGCGGCCGAGGTCTCGCCGATCTCGGCCGGGGCGATCCAGGCGTCCGCGGTGCCGGCCTTGAGCTGGTTGATCGCGCCGTTGTAGTCCGGCACCCGCACGGGGTCGAGCCCCTTGCCGCTGGCGTAGTCGTCCTGGACGGTGCCCTGCACGACGACGACCCGCTTCCCGGTCAGCTCGTCGAAGCTCTTGATCGACGAGCCGGCGGGGACGTCGAGTCCGAAGTAGCCGAAGTCGTACCCGTTGCCGAAGTCCACAGTCTTCTTGCGGGCCTCGGTGATGGTGATCGAGGAGCTGCCCACGTCGAACTTGTGGTTGTTGACCTGGGCGAGCAGCGCGGAGAAGTCGGTGCCCACGAACTCCACCTTCAGGCCGATCTTCGCAGCGACCGCGCTGAGCAGGTCGTTGTCGAAGCCGGTGAACTTGCCGTCCTTCAGGTACACGTTCGGCGGGGCGTCGCTGAGCGTGCCGGCGCGCAGCACCCCCGGCTGGAGCAGGTCGTACGGGTTGTCCGCGCCGGCGGAGGAGTCGTCGCCGCAGGCGGTGAGGGTGGCGGCGCCGAGGATCGCGACCGCGCCGACGGCGACCAACCGGGTCAGGGAAGGAAGGAATCGCACAGGTGTCTCCGGGTGTCGGTAAGCGGCGGGGCACGGACGTGCGCCGCCGACGGTGCGCCGGACGGGCACACCGGTGGGAAGTTCGGACTGGCGGGAGAGGTCGCGGTCAGCGCCGCGCGCCGGCGGGACAGCCGGCGCTGCACACCCACATCATGTCGACGTGCCGGCGTCGGGTCAGCGCCGGCGGCCGGGGCCGCCGAACGGACGCGGGGAGACCGACCGAGATGGGGTGCGGGAACGACATTGGCTCTCCTAGGTCGTTGCTGACCTGGGAACCAGGCCACGCTTGCACCGGATCGACTCCGGTGCCCGGTCCTCACCCGGGGCACCCCACCGCGGAGGAGGGTTGCCGGCCAGCAAGCCGGGGCTTGACGCTGGCACTCATGACCTGCGCAAGAGGTTAACAGCCCGGTACGGACAGTCGTCCAGCCGTTATGACGACTCTCACGCACGCGGTGATCGCCGGGGCTCCTGCACCCGCCCGGGGTCGGCACGCCGTCGCGGATCGAACGGAGCGGAAAGGCCCGACGGTGGCGGGAGGCGCCGGGAACGCCCGGATTCGGGGCGGTCGGCTCGATAAGGTGGCGGGGAGCCCGACGCCGCGGCGCGGTCGCGGGCCGCCGGTGGTCGGGCCCGTGGAGGGGTGGTGACGTCATGGCAGCGAACCGGGACATCGTCTCCCGGGCCTTCGCGGACTGGTCCGCCGGCTCCGCCGGCATCACCGACCTCTTCGCCCCGGAGATGCGCTGGGAGATCACCGGCAACTCGGCGGCCTCCCGCGTCTACCGGTCCGCCGAGGAGTTCGTCGAGCAGGCGTTGCGGCCGTTCGACGCCCGGTTCGGCGCCGACAGCCCGTTCCGTCCGGTGACCGTGCGGGCGATCTACGAGGACGCCGACACGGTGGTGGTGATCTGGGACGGCGCCGGTGTCACGGTAGCCGGGGACGCCTACTCCGACACGGTCGCGTGGTTCCTGACCTTCCGCGACGGCAAGGTGGTCGACGGGACCGCCTTCTTCGACAGCACCGCCTTCAACGGCCTGTGGCGGGGAGTCCAGCCGGCCGGGTGACGCACGGGCCGGCGGGGAGCGTCCGCCCGGTCACTCGGCGGGGCGTACTTCGCCGTGGGAACCCTCGGCGTGCAGGTCCCAGTGGCGGCCGAACGCCGGAACGCCGAGCAGCCTGATCGGGCCGATCGACTCCGGGAGGCGCGGCGCCAGGACCAGCCGGCCGTCGACCGCCTCCAGCCCGAGCAGCGTACGCAGGAAGAGCAGCGGGGCTCCGCTGGCCCAGGCCTGCGGGTTGCACGCCGTGGGGTAGGGGACCGGCCGCCGCCCGAACCTGCGGTCGTAGCCGGAGAACGCCTCGGGCAACCGGTGCTCGGAGTAGGCGGACGCCTCCATCATGGCCTCGACGATGCGCTGCGCCGCCTCGTGCTGGCCGTAGCGGGCGAGCCCGGCCGCGATGATCGAGTTGTCGTGCGGCCAGACGGTGCCGACGTGGTAGCCGATGGGGTTGTAGCCGCTCTCCGCGGTGGAGAGAGTGCGTACGCCCCAGCCGGAGAACATCTCGTCGGACATCAGCTGGGCGGCCACCAGCCGCGCCCGCTCCGGTGGCACGATGCCGCTCCAGAGCAGATGGCCCATGTTCGACGTCATCGAGTCGATCTGGCGGCCGTCGCCGTCCAGGCCGACCGCGTAGTAGCCGCCGCGCTCCGGCACCCAGAAGTCGCGGTCGAACCGCTCCTGCAGCGCCGCCGCCTCGGCGCGCAGCCGCTGCGCCGAGGCCGGGTCCCGGATCGGCCCGTCGGCGAGCTCCGCCATGCGGATCTTCGCGTCGTACGTGTAGCCCTGCGTCTCGCAGGTGGCGATCGGCAGCGTCGGGATGGTCCCGTCGGCGAACTGCACCCCGTCGGGCGAGTCCCGCCAGCACTGGTTGCCCAGCCCCTCCCGGGACCGGGTCGCGTAGCCGACGTAGCCGTGACCGTGCAGGTCCCCGAACTCGTCGATCCAGCGCAGGGCGGCCAGGGCGTTCGGCCACAGCTGCTGCACCAGCTCCTCGTCACCGGTCCAGCGCCAGTACTCGGAGAGCAGGACGAGCCAGAGCGCGGTGGTGTCGGCGCCGCCGTAGTAGGGCTGGTAGGGCTTCAAGCCGAGCTGCGTCAGCTCGCCGCTGCGGAACTCGTGGAAGATCTTCCCGGGCTCCCGGTCGGTGAAGTCGTCGTGATCCTGCGCCTGATGGGTGGCGAGCACCAGCAGCGTCCCCCGCGCCATCGCGTTGCCGAGCGCGACGGTCTGGTAGCCGGTGATCAACGTGTCCCGGCCGAACACGGTCATGAACCAGGGCAGCCCGGCGGCGTGCAGCACCACCGGCTCGCCCCGGATGCGCTTCTCCAGGCGCATCGACGCCAGGTCGGCGGCGGACTTGCGGTACATCGCGACCATCCGGTCCGAGCCGGCGTCCAGCCTCGGCACGGAGGCCAGCCAGCGGGCCGAGGGGTCCTCGGCGTCACGCTCGAAGACGTCGCCGAAGCTGCGGGCGGCCGGCTGGAACTGCTCTTCGCCGCAGTGCAGGGGCACCCGCAGCTCGCACCGCCACGCCTCACCTCGGGACAGTCGCAGGTGCCAGACGAGCGAGTCCCCGTCGACCTCGGTCGCCGCCGGCTCGGCCTCCACCCGCACCAGGGCGTAGTAGCTGCCGTTGCGGTAGGCGAAGCAGAGCGAGGAGCCGTCCCGCTCGTGCCGGCGGACGATCTGCGGGGAGCGGTCCCGGCCGGACTCCTTGATCTCGAACAGGTCGGCGAAGTCGGTGCCCACGGCGAGCCGCAGCCGCAGCTCGACCGGGTCGGAGCCGAAGTACCGCAGCTCGATGCGCTCGTACATGCCGTCGCCGACGAACCGTTGCCGACGGACGCCCACCCGGTTCGGCGGCAGGTCCGGCAGCTCGGTGTTGGCGAGGAAGAAGGCGGCGGAGAACGGGTCGACGGTTCCGGAGCCCAGCACCAGCAGCGGCGCGTCGTCGAGGGTGAGTTCCCACCGGTCGAGGAAGCGGGTGTCGTCGTGCACCAGCCCACCGATGGTGCCCTTCGGCACGTCCCCCGAGGCGTTGGAGAACATGAACGTGCGGCCCTCGAGCACGCCCACGGCGTCCGGCCCGAGCTCCGGCGGCAGGTCGCGGCAGGCCCCGCTGGCCACCCGCTCGACGGAGTCCACGTCCGGCCACGGCTGCGCCGGTGTGCGTCGTCGTTCCGCAGCCGTCACGTGCCCCCCAGCCGGCGGTACCGAGCCTGCCCTTACCGCGACCCTATGTCCGGGCGCCCCGCCGCCGTGGCGGCATTGACCAAGATGACACGCCGCTGGATAGATGAATCTGGATCGGTTTGGTAGCGTCGGCGAGTCCGCGCGAAGAGGGAGGCTCGATGCCGGGAACGCTCCTGCGCGCCGCCGCCGTGGCCGTGGCGGCCGTGCTGTCGGTTCCGCTCGGGGCGGGCGCCGCCCACGCCGATCCGGTCGTGCCCCGGCACGCCGTCGTCACCTGCCAGAGCGCCAGCTTCTACGCGAACTACGACTCCGCCGGCGGGCCGGTGGGGCTGAAGCGGGTGCTGGGCCACGGCGACAAGATCGGCCACACGCCGGGCGCCCACCCCGTCTACAACGGCTGGGCCGCCTCCTTCGACTTCGGTCCGAACGACTGGGGCTATCTGCGCATCGAGTGCGTCGGGGGGTACGACTCGTGGTGAGAGCGCATCGGCGCGCGGGCGTCGTCGTCACCGCCGCCGCGCTGGTCGCGAGCGCGGCCGCTACCCCGGCGCGGGCCGCGTACGGCACGGTCGGCGAGCGGGAGACCGTCTGCGCGGTCGACCTCTTCGTCCGTACCCAACCCAACGGCGCCTGGATGGGCACCCTGTACCAGGGCCAGACGTTCCTCGTCGAGGGGCCGCGCAGCGGCGGTTACGTCTACGGCTTCGCCTACGGGCACATCAACCGACGCGGCTGGGTCCAGGACGGCTGGTTCTGCTGACCGTCCCGCCGGGCTTCGAACCCGTCCCGGCCCCGTACCGGCCAACGGGGCGCGCGCGACGCTGACCTCCCCGTCCCCACCGAGCCCCGCACCCGCACCGGTGATCCGCCGCGCGCTGCGCCCGTTCGGCCTCCCCGACCCGTGCCCAACCGCCACAGTGGTGACGGAACGGTCACCGCGGCGACGGCGGGGGGTGCTACGTGGAGGGGCTGGTGCTTCTCGTGGTGCTGGCCGTCACCGTGATCGTCGGAACCACCATCGGCGGTCGGTACCGGGTCGCGCCGCCGGTCCTGCTCATCGGCATGGGCGCGCTGCTGGCCCTGATCCCGCCGCTGTCGCACGTGGTGCTCCAGCCCGAGGTGGTGCTGGTGCTCTTCCTGCCGGCGATCCTCTACCGGGAGGCCCTGACGACCAGCCTGCGCGAGATCCGCGCCAACCTGGTCGTCATCAGCCTGCTCGCCGTGGTGCTGGTGGGGCTCACGATGCTCACCGTGTCGTTCGCCGCGCAGGCGCTCGGCGTCAATCCGGCGGCGGCCTGGGTGCTCGGCGCCGTGCTGGCCCCCACCGACGCCGCCGCGGTCTCCGGCCTCGCCAAGCGAATGCCGCGCCGGCTGCTCACCACCCTGCACGCGGAGAGCCTGATCAACGACGGTACGGCGCTGGTGCTCTTCTCCGTCACCGTCGGCCTGCTCGCCGGCGGCACCGTGCCGTCGGCGCTGGAACTGGCCGGGGAGTTCAGCCTCTCGTTCGTCGGTGGCATCGTCGCCGGGCTGGTCGTCAGCGGTCTGGTGGTGCTGGCGCGCCGCCGCATCGACGACCCGATGCGCGAGGGAGCGCTCAGCGTGCTGACCCCGTTCGCCGCGTTCCTGCTGGCCGAGCAGGCGCACGCGAGCGGCGTACTGGCGGTGGTGGTGGCCGGGCTGGTGCTCTCGTACGCCGGGCCGCGGGTGATCCGGGCCCGTTCCCGGCTGGTGGCGTTCTCCTTCTGGGACCTCTCCACGTTCCTGATCAACGGCGCGCTCTTCGTGCTGCTCGGAATGCAGATTCCCCGGGCGATCCGCAGCGTCACCAGCGTCTCCTTCGGGCGGGCGGCGGTCATCGCGACGGTCGTGACGCTGGTGGTGGTGCTGACCCGGGGCGCGTGGATCCTCCTGTCGCCGTACGCCCTGCGCGCGGTCGACCGCCGCGAGTCGCAGCGCGCTGCCCGGGTGGGGTACCGGATCCGGATCGTCGCCACCTGGACCGGATTCCGCGGCGCGGTCTCGCTCGCGGCCGCACTGGCCGTCCCGCTGACCGCACACGGGCACCAGGTCCTGGAGCGAGATCTGATCATCTTCTGCACCGCCACGGCGATCCTGGCGATCATGTTGGTTCAGGGCACCACCCTGCCGCTGATCATCCGCTGGGCGGGCCTCACCGGGGATCCGAAGCGGTTCGAGGAGGTGCGGCGGGCCCGCGTACGGGCCGGACAGGCGGGGTTGTCGGCGTTGCCGGAGATCGCCGCGCGGGTCGGCGCGGACGACGACGTGGCGGGTCGGGTCCGCACGGACTACGAGGCCCTCCTCGAGGACATCCAGAGCGCGGAGCAGGAGGGGGGCCCGCCACGGGCCAGCGAGCGGGAGCGGCAGCTGCGGCTGGGCCTGATCGAGCACAAACGCCGGGAGATCACCCGGATGCGTGACGCCAACGAGATCGACGACGTCGTGCTGCGTGACCTCCAGGCCGCGCTGGACATCGAGGAGATCCGGCTGCTCGGGCCGGAGGCGCCGCAGTAGCGGAGGGTACGGGTCGGTGAAGGAGAGGAGAGCACGGTGGACGAGGCGGGGAGCAGCACGCCGCTGCACGGGCGCGTCGCCGTGGTCACCGGTGCGGCGCGCGGCATCGGGCGGGCCGCCGCGGTCGCGTTGGCCCGGGCCGGCGCCGACGTCGCCGGAGTGGACATCGCGGGGCCGGTGAGCCCGATCCTGGACTACCCGCCGGCCACCGGCGCGGACCTCGACGAGACGGGCCGGCAGGTCGAGGCGTACGGGCGGCGCTGGCTTGTGCTCACCGCCGACCAGCGCGACGTCCGGCAGGTGCGGGCGGTCGCCGACCGGGTCAGTGACGGGTGGGGCGGGGTGGACATCGTCTTCGCCAACGCCGGCATCCAGGCGTTCAAGCCGCTGCTGGAGATGACCGACCCCGACTGGCACGACCAGATCGACGTGAACTTGACCGGTACGGCAAACGTGCTGCGGGTCTTCGCGCCGCTGCTGCTGCGCCGTGGCGGCGGCCGGATCATCGTCACCTCCTCCACCCAGGGCCACCACGGCACCAAGTTCGGCGCGGCGTACTCGGCGTCGAAGTGGGGCATCATCGGTCTGATGAAGTCGGCGGCGCTGGAGTTCGGCGCGTACGGCATCACGGTCAACGCGGTGATCCCGGGGCTGGTGGACACGGCGTTGACCCGGCACCAGGACCGGTACGCGCAGGCGCTCGCCGAGGCGGGGCGTACCCCGTCGGGTGACGTGACCCGGGACGAGCCGGCCGCGGTGGAGGCGCTGCGCGCCCGTACGCCGCTGGGCGTGCCGTGGGTCGCGCCGGAGGACGTGGCGCCGCTGGTGGTCTTCCTCGCCTCGGACGACGCCCGGATGGTCAGCGGCACCGCCTTCGCCGCCACCGCAGGCGACAGCGCCCACACCACCCCCTGACCCCCTCGGGGGCCTGTCCCCGTCGATCGTGAGGTTGACGGGGGAGTGGATCTCCACATCCCCCGCCAACCTCATGATCGACACGACTGGGCGGGCGGGCGCCGGGTCAGGGGGCGGTCAGGGGGTGGTCCAGGGGGTGGGCGGGGGTGGCGGGGTCACCGGCGGGCGGTCGTCGCAGGTGATGGTGTTCGGCAACTGCCAGTCGGCGAGCCAGCCACCGTCGTTGCCACCGAGGTCGGTGAGGCCGAACTCCGAACCGGCCGGGGTGAAGTGGAAAGAGCCGCAGTTGTTGACGCCGACCGCCCCGACGTGCCGCGCGTCGACGTTCTGGAAGGAGGCGGAGCCAGCCGTACGGGCGCTGACCACCGACGTGCCGGTGCCGTCGACCCGGATGTCGCGGAAGTGCACGTCGCTGATCGAGTAGAGGTCCTTCACCGCCCACTCGCTGACCAGCATGACCGCGTTGTAGGTGCTGTCGAGGTACGCGTCACCGGTCACCTCGACGCGCGCGTCGATGCTGCGATCCAGGGCGTAGAACCAGATCGCGCCGAGCCCGATCTTCCAGTTCAGTTCCCAGGTGCCGGCCCGGACCGTCGTGTTGTCGCTGATCCGCAGGTGACCGGTGAACGGCTCCGCGCCGAAGCGGGACCCGACCTGGATGGCGCTGCCCTCCCGTACCGGGTCGGCGATCAGGTTGCCGGTCACCGTGTTGTCGGCGCCGCCGTAGACGGCGATGCCGTTGGCGAGCACCGGTGACTGCACGGTGTTGCGGGCGAAGGTGTTGCGCGCGTTGGCCGTCTGCTCCGACCACATCGCCAGGCCGTCGTCACCGGTGTTCCGGACGAAGTTGTTCTCGACGAGCGAATCGGTCACGCCGGTGTGGAAGTTCAACGCGTCGGCGATCTGGTCGACGATGATGTTGTCGGTGACGCGTACGTTGCGCATCGGCCCGTCGAACCACAGGCCCACCTTGGTGTGGCGCAGGTACAGGCCGTCGATGGTCGAGTCGCTCATCGCCCCACCGACCGCGTTCACCTGGTCGGTGTCGATCCGTTCCCGCACGTCACCCTCGATGGTGAAGTCGGAGAGGTGGACGTTGCGACTGCCGCCGTCGGCCGCGTCCCGGCCGTAGAAGCCGACGCCGGTGTGCACCGAGCCGTCCGGCGCCGGAGTGGGCAGGGCGACCTCGCGGCCCTTGACGGTCGTGTACCAGTTGCCGGCGCCCTCGATGGTCACGTCGTCGACGATGATGTGCCGGTTGACCTGGTAGGTGCCCGGTGGCAGGTAGACGGGCAGCCCGGTGCGCCGGGCGAACGCGATGGCTCGTTCGATGGCGGGGGCCGCGTCCCGGCGGCCCGTCGGGTCGGCGCCGAAGGCCAGCACGTTCGCGGCGAGCAGGCGTACCTTCGGCGGACCGACCAGCTCCGAGTCGAGCAGGTCGATGACGGTCCACGCGGCGTTGCTGCCCGCCGGGACGGTGAGCCGGATCCGGTCACCGGCCCGGTAGGTGCGGCCGAGCAGCAGCCGCTGCTCGTCGTAGAAGTGGCTGGGCCGGAAGGGCTTCTGGATCACGGGGTACGGGGTGGTCTCCGCCGGCACGCAGGAGCACTCGGTGATCCACCAGTCGGGGTGCAGCAGCTCCGCGTCGGGGTCGTTGGTGAACGGGTACTGGTTGTAGAGCCACGCGTACTGCGAGGTCAGCGTCATCGTGCGGATCCGCTTGCCGTTGCCGGCGACGTCCAGCGGCGCGGTGATGCCACCGCCGGTGGGCGCGTCGGGAATGCTGTAGCGCACCGTGATCGCGTTGGCCGCCGCCGGCAGGGTGAACTCGACGTGCTGGCCAGGGGTCAACCGGACCGCCCGCCGCCCGGACGCCTCCGAGGGCAGCGTGTACGCGTTGCGGTCGGGGCCGATGAGCTGGCCGTTCGTTACCGCGTTCTCCGCCTCCTGCTCCAGGAAGGCGACGCGGGCGCCCCGGCCGGCGACAAGCTGCGGGTCGAGGGCGGCCCGGGTCACCACCGGACCGGCGGCGCGGGCGGCGTCCCGGCTGGTGGCGGCCCCGGCGGGCGCGCCGGCCAGGAGGCCGAGCGCCGTGGCGAGCGCGGTCACGGCGGCGACCGCCGCCCGCCGGCGCCGGTGGCGCGGGAGCGGCAGCTCCGCGCGGATGCTCCGGTTCATGGCAGGGCTCATCTCTTCTCAGTGGTGGGGGTGGTGCGGGGCCCGGCCTCGCCACGGAGGCCGGGGTTCAGGCGGTGTAGACCTCGAGCTGGGAGAGCTGCCCGGCGGGCCAGCCGGTGTTGCCGGTGACGTGGACGCGTACGTACCGGGCCGAGGCAGCGGGGAACGTGAGCGTCACCTGGTTGCCGGTGGCCGGGTCGAAGCGTCGGCCGGCGGAGGCGACGAGGTCGCTCCAGCCGTTGCCGTCGGCGCTGCCCTGCACCGAGAGGGTCTGGGTCCGCGCCGACCAGGCCGCGGCCGGAGGCAGCCGCAGCACGACCCGCCCGATCGTGCCGGTCGCGCCGAGGTCGACCCGCACCCACTGGGGGAAGGCGTTGTTCGCGCTCTCCCAGTAGCTGTCCGGATTGCCGTCGACCACGTTCGCGCTGCCGTACGACTGGGTCTGGCTGCTCTGCGCGGTCGGCCGACCCCGGGCCAGGTCGGTCTGCGCCGCCGGGTCGGTGGTCACCGTGACCGCGTTCGACGGCGGCGACGAGGTGCCGGCCGGGTCCAGCGCCACGACCGTGAAGGTGTACCCGGTGGCGGGGCTCAGCCCGGTGACGGTGGCCGAGGTGCCGCTGGCCGAGGCGATTGTCGTCGTGCCCTGACGGACCTGGTAGCCGGCCACCCCGTCGGCGTCGGTGGAGGCGGACCAGGCGAGCGAGACGCTGGTGGCGGTCCGGCCGGTCACCGTGAGGTTGCCGGGGGCGGTGGGTGGGGTGGGTGTGCCGCCGGCGGCGTACACCTCGACCTGGGAGAGCTGCGCCGCGGGCCATGCGGTGTTCCCGGTGACCGTGACCCGGACGTGCCGGGTGGGGGTGGCCGGCAGCGCGACGGTGGCGGTGTTGCCGGTGGCCGGGTCGAACCGGATCCCGGTCGTCGCGACGAGCGTGCTGAAGGACGACCCGTCGGCGCTGCCCTGCACCGAGATCGTCTGGGTCCGCGCCTCCCACCCCGCGGGCACCGCGAGGACGAGCCGGTTCACCGGATGGCCGGCGCCGAGGTCGACCTGCCACCACTGGGGAAAGGCGTTGTTGGTCGTCTCCCAGTAGCTGCCCCGGTCGCCGTCGACCGCGTTGCCGGCTACGTACGGCCCGTGCTGGCTGCTCGCCGTGGCCGGTCGGCCGGCGGCCAGGTTGCCGCTCGGCGGCGGACCGCCTCCGATGACCGGCGGGGTCGGGCGTACCGGGGTGAGCGGGAGCTGCCCCTTGAACATCCCCCCACCGTCGGCGGTGATCCGCAGATAGTAGTCGGACGAGCAGAAGGTGCCGTCCTCGTCGAGCGCGCGGATGCCCGCCCCGGCGGGCGTGCTCTCCTGCGTCTCGGAGGTCTTGGCGATCTGGTTGCCCTCGTTGAACTCGTCGAACATCGAGACGTAGAGCCCCTGCGCGCCGAGGCGGGTCAGGTTGTAGAGGTGCCGCCAGTAGAAGTCGCCGTGCCGGCGGTGCCCGGACGAGAGGTCACCGGGCATGACGCAGGGTTGGTAGTCGATGCCGTGCCAGGCGCAGTCGGCGAGGTCGGGCACGTTGACGTTGGTGTGGAACCAGTCCAGCCCGTCGAGGGTGCCGGTCCGCCCGACCATCCAGGGGGAGATCATGTCGAAGGCGCGGTAGACCTCGCCGAAGCCCGGCCGGGAGTCGTTGATGCCCTGCCGCCAGTAGGTGGGCACACCGCCGATGACGTAGCAGCCCTGCGCCTTGAACCACTGGACCACGTCGAGGCAGGGCGCGGGGGCGAACGGGCGCCCGTCGTCGTCGAAGCCGAACCCCCAGACGCAGACCACCGGTCGGCCGTTCTGCCGCGCGTACGCCGGCGACGCGGTGTGCGCCGACATCTTCGTCGTCCAGTCCTGCTTGATCTGGGACTGCATCGACGTCCAGCCGGTGACGTCGTACATGATGTAGAACTTGCGGCCGAACCGCTCGGCGGCGCTACGGACCTTCACCGTCATGGCGTCGCGGGTCGGCCCCTCGTCGCCGAACGGGTTGAACCGTTGGAGGGCCGCGGTGTCGCAGCCGTGCTCCTGCATCCACCGGAAGTGGGTGTCGACCGTCTGCTGGTCGTAGGAGGAGAAGAGCTGGGCCGGCTGGCCGTTGCCGAGGTCGGGGTAGGCGGTGGTGTAGCCGTGGGTGTAGTCCCGCAGGTCCGGCCAGGACACGATGGTGGTGTTCGCCGGTGACGGGGGCTGGAAGCGATCCCGGCTCCAGTGCCACCAGCCACCGATCGGCGCGCCGTCGCCCGGGCAGCTGAACCAGCCCTGGTAGCCGACGGTGATCTTGCCGACCACGTCGCCGGGCGGGCTGGCCGCGGTGGCCGGGGCGGGCGCGGTCAGGTCGGGAAGGGTGGCGAGCGCGGATCCCGCCGCCACGGAGCCGATCAGGGTGCGACGGGTGAGTGCCATGGGGATGGCTCCTTCGCCGGTCGGAGGAATTGACGGCCATCATGCCAGCCCGCGACTTTGCATCGCAATAGCCCGACTGCCTTATGAAAGATCACGTCGGCCGCGTTGTAAGAAGTGGATGAGATGCGTCCACGGGGTCGATGAGCCGTACTGTCGGCGGGTAGGGGACGGCGCGGGTGGGACCGGGTGACACGCGATGGCGATGGCGGCGGACGGCAGCGCCGAGACGGCTCGGGAATCCGAACGCCCGTTCTTCGTGGAGCTCTTCCTCGACCTGGTCTACGTCTTCGCGCTGGTCTCGCTGGCCAAGACGTTGGTGAACGACCTGAGCTGGACGGGCATCGCCCGGACGCTGGTGCTGCTCTTCGCGTTGGCGCTGATCTGGGCGTTGACGACGTGGGTCGGCGGCACCTCGGGCCTGGAGCGCGCGTCCGTACAGTCGCACATCATCGGCGTGGCGGCGGCGAGTCTGCTGCTGGCCGCTGTCGTGCCCGGCGCGTTCCACGATCGCGGGTTGCTCTTCGCGGGCACCTATCTCTTCATCCACTTCGGCTCGATCTCCTACTTCCTGTTCTTCGCCAGGGACCCGGCCGGACCACGGCGCAGCGGCAGAATCGCCTTCTGGGAGGCGGTGGCGGCGATCGGTTGGATCACCGGCGCGCTCTCAGACGGCCCGGCGCGGTTGGGGCTCTGGGCGCTGGCGATCGCGATCGAGTACGCTGCCGGCGCCTTCGGTTGGCCGGTCCCCGGGCTCGGTCGCTCGCAGTCGCTGGAATGGCGGCTGGGGGGCGGGCGGGTGCCCGAGCGGTACCGGCAGTTCATCGTGGTCGCCTTCGGAGCCGCCGTCCTCACCACCGGGACGACGTTCAGCCAGCACGAGTACACGCTGGACCGCGGTTATGCCCTCGTGGTGGTCTTCACCATCGTGGTGCTGATGTGGCGGATCTACATCTACCGGGCGGGCGAACTGCTGACCGAGGCGATCGCCCGGTCGGCGGACCCGGCCCTGCTCATCCGCGCCGCCGCGGTCTGCCACCTGGCGATGGTGGCCGGCATCGTCGGCGGGGCGGTGGCCGGCGAACTCGTCGTGGCGCGCCCGTTCGGCGACACGCCGCCGTCCTGGGCCGCCGTCCTCCTCGGCGGACCGGCGCTGTACCTGATCGGCCGGGCGCTGCTCGACTACACCGTGTTCGGGAGGATCTCCCGCTCCCGGGTGGTCGGGCTGGTGCTGCTGTGCGCTATCGCGCCGGCCTCGGCGCTGCTCCCGCCGATCCTGGTCGCGCTGCTCGCCATGGTCGTCCTCGCCCTGATCGCCGCGGCTAACCTGGTCTCCACCCGGCTGCACGCCCGCACGCCGGCGCCGCCGGCGCTCGGCTGAGCGTCCTGCTCCCACGGCCACCGGTCGGTCGGAACGTCCGGCCGACTCGGCGGGTCAACCGGTCGGGACGCCGACCAGCCGTGAGCGGGGCGCCGCCGACTCTCCGACCAGGATGACCAGCAGAACCAGGTTCGGCACCACGAGGACGCCCAACGGCGGGAGCATGGCCACCGCCGGAGCGAGGGCGCCGAGCGCCACCACGCCAAGGGCCCGGGACCAGAGCAGCCGGCCGGTCAGCACCGCGTCGAAGAGGCAGCTGCCGACCAGGAAGATCGCCGGCCCGCCGAGGGCGACGGCCGTCCATGCGGCCGGCGTGGGGCCGAGTGGCCGTTCGATCACCAGCGAGAAGCTCATCGAGGTCACCAGCACGCCGGCCACCATCACGAGATGGCTGTACGACGTGGAGGTGCCGGGCCGCACCCGTTCGACCGCCGTGAGCCCGGATGGGGCGAGGAGTTGCTGCGCCCGCTGGAAGTAGAGCCGGAGGAAAAGAATCCCGCCGCTGAACGCGACAGCGGCGGACGTGACCTCCGCTGCCGTGAAGTCGCTCGTGCTCAGCCCGAGGCCGATGGTGAGGATCAGCTCACCGACCGCGATGAGGTAGATCTGCTGGTGCCGTTCCGACAGGTGCGAGCCGGTGAAGATCTGACTGGCCAGCTCGGTGCGCCCGAGTCTCGGGGTCGGCCAACCGATTCGGGCCGAGCCGAGGTCGACGGCGACCGCGACCGCCCAGAGCGCCAGCCGTGCCGTCCCCGCCATCAGCGCCCCGACCACCCAGGGGGTGGCGGTGACGATGAACCAGAAGAACACCCGTACGCTGCGCGCCTGGATCGGATGGTTCACCCGCGTTCCGGGGATCAGCACGGCGTCGCGGACCACGTG
Organism: Micromonospora musae; assembly: GCF_003626635.1. Classification (GTDB taxonomy): domain Bacteria; phylum Actinomycetota; class Actinomycetes; order Mycobacteriales; family Micromonosporaceae; genus Micromonospora; species Micromonospora musae. The sequence goes on from NZ_RAZT01000009.1 coordinate 128,677, forward strand.
GATGCCGAAGTACCCGGTGACGAAGAGCCAGCCGTACCCGTCGAAAGCTTGCGGCACCGCGATCGCCATCACCAGCGTCCCGAACATGACCAGCAGGACCGTCGCCTGGATGATCGGCAGCCGCGGATTGAACAGGTCGGTGAGCCACGCCGTGAGCACCCAGACCCACCACGCCGCCATCAGTAGGACGGCCGTCTCGGCCGCGCCCCGCAGGGTGAGGTCTTCGGCGAGCCCAGCGGCGATCCGGGAGAGCATGAAGATGTAGGTGACGTCGAAGAAGAGCTCCAGGAAGGTCGGATACCCGGGCTCGCCGCGCCGACGCAGGATGCGGGGGAGCGGAGCAGAGGTCACCGCGTCTGCCTCCTCTGACGCGCACCGTGGACGCCGTGACCGGTGAGGGCCACTGCCAACGTATCCACCACCGCCGGGTGGCGGACCGGGAACGCTGCTCGTCACCCCCGCGGGACCGGTGATTTCGCCGATGCGTTGAGCAGCATCGTCGCTGAGACTGATGCACGTCGATATACCTCCGACCGCCAGGGAGTGCCCGACGTGTCCTCACCCACCACCCACCCCCGCTCCGTGCTGTCCCGCGTCGCCCGTACGGCGATGGCCGCCGCGCTGGTCGCGGCGGGCGCCCTCGCCGCGTCGGCCGGCCCGGTCCAGGCCGCCGAGAACCCGTACGAGCGCGGCCCGGCCCCGACCGTCGCCTTGCTGGAGGCGAGCCGTGGCCCCTTCAGCACGGGTTCCCAGACCGTCTCCTCGCTGAGCGTCACCGGCTTCGGCGGCGGCGTCATCTACTACCCGACCGACACCAGCCAGGGCACCTTCGGCGCGATCGCCATCTCGCCCGGCTACACCGCGGCCTGGTCCAGCATCAGCTGGCTCGGGCCGCGAATCGCCTCGCACGGTTTCGTGGTGATCGGCATCGAGACCAACTCCCGGCTCGACCAGCCCGCGAGTCGAGGTCGGCAGCTGCTCGCCGCGCTCGACTACCTGGTCGAGCGGAGCTCGGTGCGCACTCGCATCGACGGCTCGCGGCTCGCCGTGGCCGGTCACTCGATGGGCGGCGGCGGCAGCCTGGAGGCGGCCGCGTCCCGGCCGTCGCTGCAGGCCGCCGTGCCGCTCGCTCCGTGGAACCTGGACAAGACCTGGAACACGCTCCAGGTGCCCACGCTGATCGTCGGCGGTGAGAACGACTCCGTCGCCCCGGTCGCCAGTCACTCGATCCCGTTCTACAACAGCATCCCGGCGTCGGCGGAGAAGGCCTACCTGGAGTTGAACGGCGCGAGCCACTTCTTCCCCCAGACGGTGAACACGCCGACGGCCCGGCAGGCCGTGGCCTGGTTGAAGCGGTTCGTCGACGACGACACCCGCTACGAGCAGTTCCTGTGCCCCGGCCCGAGTGGGGTGCAGATCGAGGAGTACCGCAACACCTGCCCCAGCACCTGACCATCCAGGGGCGGGGCGGCCGAACCCCGGCCGCCCCGCCCCTGCCCCGCCCCGTTGATCATGAAGTTATTGCGCTCGGCGACGGCGTGTCGCGGTAACAACTTCATGATCAACGAGGTGATCCGCGGGGGCGGGAGCTCGCCGGTGTGCGTCCGGTCGGAAGTTCTGGTGGTTCGGCCGTCCGGAGGCTGGCGCGCCGCTCGAAACGGCGATTGGATCGAAACATCGAAAGTATTGACGCGGTATCCGAGAAAAGTACACTGCGAGTGTAAATAGCGACCCGCCACGACCCGGGAGATGGGTGATGGAGGAAGGCCTCGCGCTGCACCACATCGGAGTGCGCTTCGGCGGCCTCACCGCCCTCGACGACGTCTCCCTGCGGGTGCCCCCCGGCCGGGTGGTGGGCGTGATCGGCCCCAACGGCGCCGGCAAGACCACGCTGTTCAACGTGATCTGCGGATTCGTCGCGCCGGAGACCGGTTCGATCACCCTCGACGGTCGGCCGCTGCGGCCGCGTCCGCACCGGCTGACCCGGCTCGGCATCGCCCGGACGCTGCAGGGCACCGGGCTCTTCGCCGGACTGACCGTCCTGGAGAACGTGATGGCCGGCGCCTCGCACACCGCCCGCGCCGGCTTCCTCCCGGCCCTGCTCGGGCTGCCGCGCAGCGACCGCGACGAGGCCCGGCTGCGCCGGCACGCCCTCGACGTCCTCGACGAGCTGGGAGTCGCCGCGCACGCCGACGCCGCGCCGGGCACGCTCCCCTTCGCCGTACGCCAGCGGGTCGCCCTGGCCCGCGCCTTCGCCGCCCGGCCCCGGCTGCTCCTGCTCGACGAGCCCGCCGGCGGCCTCGGCGGCGAGGACATCGCCGAGCTGGCCGAGCTGATCCGGCAGCTGCCGCAGCGCGACGCCGACCCGTGCGCCGTGCTGCTGGTGGAGCACCACATGGACCTGGTGATGTCGGTCTGCGACGAGCTGGTGGTGCTCGACTTCGGTCGGGTGATCGCCGCCGGCACCCCCGACGAGGTCCGCGACGACCCGGCGGTCACCGACGCCTACCTCGGCGCCTCCGTCGACGAGGCGGCGGCATGAGCGAGCGCAGCGAGCGAATCATTCGGTGCTGTGCGGTTGAGTCTCGTGCCGTCGCCGACCGGAGGGAGGTGGCGGCATGAGCGAACGCGGCGAGCGAATCATTCGGTGCTGTGCGGTTGAGTCTCGTGGCGTCGCCGACCGGAGGGAGGTGGCGGCATGAGCGAGCGCGGCGATCTGCTGATGGTGCGGGACGTGGTGGCGGGCTACGGCGCCGCCCCGGTGCTGCACGCCATCGACCTCACCGTGCCCGCCGGCACGATCGCGGCGGTGGTCGGCGCGAACGGCGCCGGCAAGACCACCCTGCTGCGCACGATCTCCGGCGTGCTGCGTCCGCAGGCCGGCCGGATCCAGCTGGCCGGGGAGGACCTGCGGGGCGTCCCGGTGGAGCGGCTGGTGCAGCGCGGCATGGCGCACGTGCCGGAGGGGCGCGGCGTGATCGGCGAGCTCACCGTCGACGAGAACCTGCGCCTCGGCGGGCTGTGGCGGCGCGACCGGGCCGACGCCGCTCGCGCCCTGGAGGAGGTCTACCAGCTCTTCGAGCCGTTGGCCCGGCGGCGGCGTCACCTCGGTCACCAACTCTCCGGTGGTGAGCGGCAGATGCTCGCGCTCGGCCGGGCGCTGGTCGGGCGGCCCCGCCTGCTGCTGCTCGACGAGCCGTCGCTCGGGCTCGCGCCGCGGGTGGTCGCCCGCATCATGGCCCTGCTGCGGCAGCTGCGCGACGACACCGGGCTCACCGTGCTGCTCGTCGAGCAGAACGTCCGCAGCGCGCTCTCCGTGGCCGACCAGGGCGTGGTGATGTCCCTCGGCCGGGTCGTCACCACCGCCCCCGCCGCCGACCTGCGCGACGACGTCGACCTGCGTCACGCCTACCTCGGTTTCTGACCATCCTGGAGGGAGAACCTTGGACCGCTTCGTCTTCCTCACCCTGGACGGCCTGTCCCGGGGAGCGGTCTACGCCGCGTTCGCGCTCGCCCTGGTGCTGATCTGGCGGGCCGCGCGGGTCGTCAACTTCGCCCAGGGCGCGATGGCCGTCGCCGCGGCGTACGTGGCCTACAGCGTCGCCTCGGCCACCGGCTCGTACTGGCTGGGTTTCGTGGTCGCGCTCGTGGCCGGGCTGGCGCTCGGCGCGCTGGTCGACCGGGCCGTGATGCGGTACGTCGACCACGCCTCACCGCTGAACCCGGTGATCGTCGCGCTCGGGCTGGTGCTGCTGATCCAGGCCGTCCTCGGCATGGTCTACGGCAGCGAGTTCCGCCCCGCCGAGGTGCCCTTCTCCCGCGGCGCGTTCACCGTCGGCGGGTTCGCCGTGCTCTCCCCGTACGACCTGTTCGTCTTCGGTGCGGTCGCGGTGGTGGTCTGCGCGCTCGCGTGGATCTTCGCGCGGACCGCGATCGGCCTGCGGATGCGGGCCGCGGCGTTCGCTCCCGAGGTGTCGCGCCTGCTCGGGGTGAACGTCGGCGGCATGCTCACCCTCGGGTGGGCGCTCGCGTCGGGGGTGGGCGCGCTGGCCGCGATGCTGGTCATCCCGACCGAGCTCGGTCTGCATCCGCACGCCATGGACCTGGTCTTCGTCTCCTCGTTCACCGCGGCGGTGGTCGGCGGGCTGGACAGCCCACCAGGCGCGCTGGTCGGTGGTCTGGTGGTGGGGCTGGTGCTCTCCTACGTGAGCGGCTACGCCGGCAGCGATCTCACCCCGCTGGCGGTGCTGGTGCTGCTGCTGGCGGTGCTCCTGGTCCGTCCCGGCGGTCTCTTCGCCCCGGTCGCGGCGAGGCGGGTGTGAGCGCCACCTCGGCGGCGACGCCGCCACAGCAGCGGGCGACCGGCGGGGCCGGTCGGCCGGCCGATCCGCGCCGGGGCAGCACCCTGCTGCGTCACCTCGCCGTCGCGGCGGTGGCCGGCCTGCTGCTGCTCGGGTTGAGCTACGCGGTCGAGCCGTTCCGCAACTTCCAGATCGCCACTGTGGCGGCGTACCTCTGCGCCACCGCCGGGCTGACCGTGCTCACCGGGCTCAACGGGCAGCTGTCGCTGGGGCACGGGGCGCTGATGGCCACCGGCGCGTACACCGTCGCGTTGTGCCAGAACGCCTTCTACGACCGGGGCGCCACCGGCGGTCTGCTGCTGCTCGTCTCGCTGGCCGCCGCGGTCGTCGTCACGGTCGCGGTGGGTGCCGTGGTGGGGGTGGCCGCGGCCCGGCTGCGCGGCCCCTACCTGGCCGGTGTCACCCTCGCGGTCGCGGTCGTGGTGCCGGCGCTCACCGTCACGTTCAACGGCGTGTTCAACGGTGAGCAGGGCCTGTCGGTGCCGGTCGAGCCGCCGCCGCTGGCGCTCGGCGCGTACTTCCCGTACGAGCGGTGGCAGCTCTGGATCGCCGGCGCGGCCACGCTGCTCACCCTGCTGCTCCTGGCGAACCTGGTGCGCAGCCGGTACGGCCGGACGTTCCGGGCGGTGCGCGACGACGAGGTGGCCGCCCGCCTCGCCGGCATCCACGTCGCCCGCACCCAGGTCCTGGCGTTCGTGGTCAGCGCCGCGACCGCCGGCCTCGGCGGGGCGCTGCTGGCGGTGCTCGCGCAGAGCGTCTCCCCGGGCGCGTTCGGGCTCACCCTCTCGCTCTTCCTGCTCATGGCCGTGGTGATCGGTGGCCTGGGACGGCTCGCCGGCGCGGTGTGGGGCGCCGTCCTGCTCGTCGCGTTGCCGGACCTCAGCCACTCGGTGACCGACCAGCTGACCCTCTCGGCGGCGGCGGCGCAGCGACTGGAAGGCAACCTCCCGCTGGCGATCTTCGGGATCACCCTGGTCGTGGTCATGCTCGTCGCCCCCGGCGGCGTGCAGGGCCTGCTGTCCCGGCTCGGCCGCGCGCTGCTCGCCCGCTGGCGGGCGCGCCGCTCCTGAGCCACTGGTCCGGCCTTCCCCCTGTCCGGGCGCCCCACCCTCCACCACGAAACCCCCACCGAGGAAAGGTCGGTGTTCCCCATGCACCGTACGGCGCGACGCGGTCTCGTGATCGCCAGCACCATCGCTCTGCTCATCGCCACGGCCGCCTGCGGCGACGACGGCGGTTCCGGCCCCAGCCGCGGGAACGTGCCCGGTGTCACCGACACCGAGATCCTGGTCGGCACCCACATGCCGCTCACCGGGCCGGCGGCGGCCGGCTACTCGAAGATCGCCCCGGCCACGAAGGCGTACTTCGACTACGTAAACGCCAACGGCGGGGTGCACGGTCGCAAGATCAATTACAGGATCATGGACGACGGGTACAACCCGGCGAACACCCAGCAGGTGGTGCGCCAGCTGGTCCTCCAGGACAAGGTCTTCGCGATCCTCAACGGACTCGGGACGCCCACGCACACCGGCGTGCTCGACTTCCTCAAGACCAATCGGGTGCCCGACCTCTTCGTCGCCTCCGGCAGCCGCAGCTGGGACCAGCCGGACAAGTACCCGGGCACCTTCGGGTTCAACCCGGACTACACGGTGGAGGGCAAGATCCTGGCCCAGCACGTGAAGACCACCATGCCGGGGCGCAAGGTCTGCTTCCTCGGCCAGGACGACGACTTCGGCCGGGACAGCCTCGCCGGGGTGGAGAAGATCCTCGGGGCCGCCGGGGTGGCCGTCAAGCAGACGTACGTCACCAGCAACACGAACGTGGCGCCGCAGATCGGCGCGTTCAAGGCGGCCGGTTGCCAGGTGGTCGTCCTCGCCACCGTGCCCGGGTTCACCGCGCTCTCCATCGGCACCGCGGCCCGCCTCGGCTTCAAGCCGCAGTGGGTGGTCTCCAACGTCGGCGCGGACCACCCGACCCTGGCCAAGCAGCTCGGCGAGGCCGCGCCGCTGCTGGAGGGCATGATCGGGGGCAACTACCTGCCGATGCAGAACGACGCCGCCAACCCGTGGATCCAGCTCTTCACCCGGATCAACAAGGAGCACAACGGGAACGCGGAGTTCGACGGCAACACCGTCTACGGCATGTCCGTCGGCTACCTCTTCGTGCAGGCGCTGCTCGCCGCCGGGAAGGACCTCACCCGGGAGGGCGTGCTCGAGGCGGTCGGCAAGGGCGGCTTCCAAGGGCCGGGCCTCGTGCCGTTGCGCTTCTCGGCGGACGACCACTCCGGCTACGGCGGCGAGCGGCTGACCCGGGTCAGCGGGGGAGTGCAGAGCTACTTCGGGCCGGCGTACGAGACCGACGAGGCGGACGGGGCGGTCAACGAGTACACCGCGACGCCGGTCCAGCCGCCGGCCAACGGGGTGCCGACCGGCAGCTGACCCGCTTCGCGCTCCCGTCGAGCCCGGTCACGGCACGTCCTACGCCGTGGCCGGGCTCGATCCTGTCCTGCCGGGTTCCCGGTTCGGCCCGGGCCGCCCGGCGAGGGTAGCCCGCTGCGCCCGCCGCCAGCGTTGACCGGGCCGCGCGGCCCTCGTAAAATATGCACTGTGAATGCAACTTCTGGTCGGCTCGGCGGGCGGGCCGCACTCGTCGCCGCGACGCCGGGCGGGCCGGAGCCGGTCGGGTTCGCGGCGTCCATGGCCGCCCGGCGTCGTGCCGCGCCCCCGTTCGGGCCGGCGGTCGTCGCCCGTCGGATCGGGTCCCCGCCGCCGCTGCCGCCAGCGTGGTCGCTGCTCCCGGCGTCGCCGTCGCCGTCGCCGTCGCCGTCGCCGTGGTCGTGGTCGTGGCCCGAGGTGATGGCGCTGATCACCGCCTGTCTAGACTCGCCGTCGGGTGGGCCGCGACGGTGGTGAGGGGGCGCGAGCGGATGAGCGGGGCGGCGGCTCCGGGCCGCGTCGACGGGCGGACGCTGCGCTCCGAGCGCACCCGCGCGGCCATCGTCGAGGCGCACCTCGACCTCATCTCCGAGGGCGACCTGCGGCCGACCGGGGAGCGGATCGCCGAGCGGGCCGGGATCTCGCTGCGGACGCTCTGGACCAACTTCAAGGACATGGAGACCCTCTTCGAGGCCAGCGGCGCCGAGGTGCTCCGCCGGCAGGACGCCGCGTACCGGCCGATCTCGCCGACGCTGCCGTTGGCCAAGCGGGTCGACGCGTACTGCCGGCAGCGGGCCCGGCTGCTCCAGCTCATCGCCCCGTCGGCCCGGGCCGCGCAGATGCGTGAGCCGGTCTCCGACCAGCTGCACCGCAACCGGCTCAAGCACATCGAGCGCGTGCGCGAGGAGGTCGAGGAGCTCTTCGCCGCCGAGTTGGCGCAGGCCGGCCGGGGTCGCCGGCAACTCGTCGACGCGATCGTGGCGGCGAGCATGTGGCCGGCGTGGTCGATGCTGCGCGACGGCCTGGGGCTCGGGGTGGACCAGGCGCGAGCGGTCACGACGCGTACGGTGCGCGCGCTGTTGGCGGAGGTCGTCCGGGACTGACGCCGGCCCGTGCCCCGGCGTTCTCCGGCCTCTTTCCAACCCGCATCACATAGGCGACACTGAATGTATGGTTACTGCATCACCAATGCAAATAACCGTACTGCGCGGTCGGGATGAGGAACGCCGGGCGATCCGGCGGCTGCTCGCCGGCCCGACCGACGCCGGGGCGGCCCTCGTGCTGCACGGCGAGCCGGGCTCCGGGCGCAGCGCCCTCGTCGGCTACGCCCACCGGCACGCGCGCAAGTTCGCCCTCCTCGCCTCGACCGGTCTCGCCGACGAGGCGAGCCTGCCCTACGCCGGGCTGCAGCGCCTCCTCGACCCGGTGCTCGACTGCGCCGGTGAACTGCCGGCCTTCGACTCCCGGCTGCTGCGACGGGCGCTGGCCGGCTCCGGCTGCCCGCCCGAGCGTCAGCTCGCGCTGGGTCTCGCGGTGCTGCGGCTGCTCGCCGTCGTCGCACGGAGCCGGCCACTGCTCTGCACCATGGACGACGTCGACCTGGGTGACCGGCCGACCGCCGAGGTCCTCGCGTTCGCTGCCCGGCGGCTGCGGCGGCTGCCGATCGCCGTCGTGCTCACCGCGACGTCCGCGCCCCCCGGCGGGCTGCCGAGCTACCGGCTCGGCCCGCTCGACGAGAGCGACGGCGCGGCTCTCCTCGCCGACCGGCTGCCCGAGCCGCCCGTCGGACCGGTGACCGAGGCGCTCGTCGCGGCCGCCGGAGGCAACCCGCAGGCCCTGGTCGACCTGGCCGGAACGCTCACCGCGGCGCAGTGCCGGGGCGACGAGCCGCCGCCGACGACGCCGCCGGCCGACGGCGCGTTGGGGCGCGCCTACCGGTCCCGGCTGGATCGACTGCCGGACGACACCCGCGGGATGCTCCTGCTCGCCGCGCTCGACGAGGACGGTGCACCGGAGACCCTGGTCCGCGCGGCCCGCGCCGGCGGCGACTCGATCGCCGACCTCACCCCCGCCGAGCGGGCCGGACTGGTTCGGGTGGAGGCGCACCGGATCACGTTCCCCCACCCCGTCGCCCGATCGGCGGTCGTGACCGCTGCGCCGATCGCCGAGCGTCGGGCGGCGCACGTGCGCCTCGCCGGCGTGCTCGACGACCCCGCGCAGAGGCTGGCTCGGGCCCTGCACCTCGCGGCGGCCGCGGCGGGTCCGGACCCAGCGCTCGCCGGGGAGCTGGAGGCGGCCGCGGTGACCGTCGGCGGGGCGCGCGCCTCGGTCGCGTTGGAGCGGGCCGCCGAACTCGGCGACGACCCCGCCCGGGTCGCCGAGCGGCGGGTGGACGCCGCCCGGTACGCCTGGGCCGCCGGCGAGACCCGGCGCGCGCAGCTGCTGCTGAGCCGGGTCCCGACCGGCCCGGTCGCGCCGTCCGGGACCGGCCCGGCCGGTCCGGGGCGCGGCGGCGCGGTGCCGGGCCCGGCCGCGCCCCCGGCCGGTGGCCGCGCCGACCTGCTCCGCGGCGAGGTCGAGCTGCGCTGCGGCCGGACGCCCGCCGCCCTCCGCGCGCTGCTGGCCGCCGCGGACGTGCTGGCCGGCACCGACCGGCCGGCGGCGCTGTCGGCGCTCGCCCGGGCCGGCGAGGCACTCTGCTTCTCCGGCGCGCAGTACCGGTACGCCGACCTCGCCCGCCGGGCGCGGGTACTCACCCGCCCCGGCGATCCGCCCGAGGTCGAGCTGACCGGCACCTACCTCGCCGGGGTGAGCGCGACGCTCCGCGGTGACCTGGAGCAGGCCGGCCCCGCGTTACGTCGGGTCGTCGTGCTCACCGGCCAGCTCACCGGGGCGGCGCTCACCCCTGCCCTGCTCTGCTGGGCGGCGTCGGCGGGCCTGCTGGTGGCGGTGGACGGCGCGGCGCACCGGCTCGCCGAGCGGGCCGTCGAGCTGGCCCGGGAGCGCAAGGAACTCTCGGCACTGCCACGCGCCTTGGAGCTGCGGGCGATCGCCGAGTACTGGCTCGGGCGGCACGCGGCGGCGGCGGATAGTTCGCGGGAGGGGCTGCGGATCGCCCGCGCCACCGGCCAGGCCAACGTGGCGGCGGTCCACCTGGGAATGCTCGCGGTGCTCGCCGCCGTACGCGCCGACCGGGACGTCTGCCTGCGCCGGCTCAGCGAGATCGGCGACGGGCCCGCACCGTACAGCCGGCCCTGGGCGCTCGCGCAGTGGGCCGTCGCGGTGCTCGACCTGACCGACGGCCGGCACGCCGCGGCCGCCGCCCGTCTCGCCGCGCTGGCCCGCCCGGGCACCGGCCGCGGTCAGGTGCTGGTCCAGGTGATGGCCACCCCCCACCTGGTGGAGGCCGCCCAGCTGTCGCACCGACCGGTCGCCGTCGCCGCCCTCGCGCTCTTCGACAGGTGGGCCAGCAGCACGGCGAGCCCGTCGCGGCGCGCCCTGTCGGCCCGCTGCCACGCCCTGCTCGCCCCGCGCGGCAGCGACGAGGCCGAGGAGCGGTTCCGCACCGCGCTGCGGCTGCACCCCGTCGACACCGGTGTCTTCGAGCGGGCCCGCACCGCGCTCCTGTTCGGCCGGGAGCTGCGCCGGGCCCGTCGACCCCGGGACGCGCGTACCCACCTGCACGACGCCTGGGAGACGTTCACCCTGCTCGCCGCCGGAGCCTGGGCCGACCAGGCCACCGCGGAGCTGCGCGCGGCCGGCGAGTCCGTCGGCGCGCCGGACCCGGCCGCGGCGCGGCTGTTGACCGGCCAGCAACTGCGGATCGCACAGCTGGTCGCCGAGGGCGCCACCAACCGCGAGGTCGCCGCCCGGATGTTCCTCTCCACCCGGACGGTCGACCACCACCTGCGCAACATCTTCCACCGGCTCGGCGTCCGGTCGCGTACGGAGCTGGCTCGGGCACTTCCTTAGGGCGGGTGTCAAAGTCCCTGGCCGACCGAGGACTTCGACACACGCCTGGCAGCACCGCCGGGCCCGGGTTCAGGCAGACGGCGTGACCGGGGGCCGCAGGCCGAGCCACTGCTCGGCGTCCCAGGCACGGAACCGCTCCACCTCGGTGAACCCCAGCTTCGCCGCGAGGCGCATCGAGCCGACGTTGGCGGTCTGGGTGGTGAGCACCACCGGCTCGCCGGGAAGGACGCCGTCGAACCAGTCGAGGGCCGCCGCGCACGCCTCGGCGGCGTACCCGAATCCCCACGCTCGCGGCAGGAACAGGTAACCGAGATCGGCCTTTCCCGCAGCGGCCGGGCGACGGTGCTCCGTCGCTCTCCTGAGCAGGATCTGACCGATCATCGCCCCGTCGAGATCGACGACGAAGCTCCCGGGCCACCGCTCGGGCGTTCCGGGCAGCTCGCGTTCCAGCTCGTCACGCGGCCGGGGGCCGCCGAGGTAGGTGTTCACCTCCGGCGACGCCAGCAGCTCGATGAACGCCGGGCGGTCCCGGGCCGCGGACTCGCGGAGCACGAGCCTCTCGGTCCGGATGGGCTCGGGCGGCCAGGCGACGGGTCCGAGTTCGGTCATGGCGGCCAGCCAATCAGCAGACGCGGCAGCGACCAAGACCTGCGTACCGGTCGATGCGCCGGCCTGGCCCGCAACCGCGGCTACGGGGCCGGGCCCCACGGGCCGGGATCACGGGACGACGACGGTGCGGGCGCCCTCGCCCCGGGCCATCCGGTCGAAGGCGGCCGCCGCGCCGTCCAGGTCGGTCCGGTCGCTGATCAGCGGCGCGAGGTCCAGCGAACCGTCGAGCACCGACCGGGCCAGCGCCGGCACGTCCCGGTCCGGGTCGGACGAGCCGTAGACGGAGGAGCGCAGCGTACGGGCCGAGTGGAAGATCTCCAGCGCGCTGAGCGGCACCACGTCGTCCTTGGCGCCCATACCCACCACGGTCACCGTGCCGCCCCGGCGGGCGGCCCGCCACGCGGCGCGGATGGTGCTGCCCCGCCCGACGCACTCGAAGGCGTGGTCGGCGCCCCGACGGTCGGTGCGTCCGCGTACGGCGCGGCTGAGCGAGTCGTCGGAGAGCAGGAACTCGGTCGCCCCGGCGGCGAGCGCGAGCTTCGCCTTGGTCGGCGACACGTCGACGGCGAGCACCGGGTCGGCGCCGGCGGCCCGGGCGGCGCCCACGACCGACAGCCCCACCCCGCCGAGGCCGATCACGACGACGGATTCGCCGCGCGCCACCCCGGCGGTCCGGCGGACCGCGCCGACCCCGGTCAGTACGGCGCAGCCGAGCAGCGCGGCGGCCTCGAACGGCAGCTCGGCGGGGACCGGGATGACGGCGGTCTCGGGGACCACCACCTCCTCGGCGAGCGCGCCGAGGCCGAGCGTGACGTGCAGCGGCTCACCGGCCGCCGTACGGCCCCGGGCCATCGCGGGCACGCCACTGCGCTCGCAGAGCCACGGCTCGTCGCGCCCGCAGTACCAGCACCGGCGGCACGGTGGCGCCCAGTTGAGCACCACGTGCTCGCCGGGCGCGACCCGGGTGACGTCCGCACCGGTCTCGGTGACCACGCCGGCCGCCTCGTGGCCGAGCGCGAGCGGGTACGGCGCGGAAACGGTGCCGTTGAGCATGGAGAGGTCGGAGTGGCAGACCCCGGCCGCCCGTACGGCCACCCGCACCTCGCCCGGCGCCGGGGCGGGCAGCTCGACCTCTTCGACCCGGGGCGGCTCGCCGACGCCGCGGGCGACCAGCGCCCTCACCGCTGGATCGCCTTCGTCTGGAGGAACTCGGCCAGTCCGTGGCGGCCCAACTCCCGGCCGATGCCGGACTGCTTGTAACCGCCGAACGGGGCGAGCGGGTTGAACGGGGCGCCGTTGACGTCGACCGCGCCGGTGCGCATCCGCCGGGCCACCCGGAGAGCCCGCTCCTCGTCCGTCGACCAGACCGCGCCGGCCAGGCCGTAGCGGGAGTTGTTCGCCACGGTCACGGCGTGCTCGTCGTCGTCGACCGGGATGATCGCGAGGACCGGGCCGAAGACCTCCTCCTGGGCGAGCGCGCTCTCCGGGTCGACGTCGGCGAGAACGGTCGGCGCCACGTACCAGCCGCGGTCGGGCACCGGGGCGTCCGGGCCGCCGGCGACGAGTCGGCCGCCGTCGGCGAGTCCGCGGGTGACGTGCCCGAGCACCCGCTCCCGCTGCTCGGCCGAGACGAGCGGGCCCAGCCGGGTGGCCGGGTCGAACGGGTCGCCGAGCCGGTAGCCCGCGGCGGCCTTGCCGGCCAGCTCCACCGCCTCGTCGTAGCGGGACCGGTGCACGAGCATCCGGGTCCAGGCGGCGCAGGTCTGCCCGGAGTTGAGGAACGCGTTGCCGACCCCGACCTTCACGGCGGTCACCAGGTCGGCGTCGTCGAGGATCACGTTCGCCGACTTGCCGCCCAGTTCGAGCGCCACCCGAGCGATCCGGTCCGCCACGAGGTGCGAGATCCGTCGGCCGGTCGCGGTGGAGCCGGTGAAGGAGACCATGTCCACGTCGGGGTGGGCGGCGATCGCCTCGCCGACGACCGGGCCGGTGCCGGTGACCAGGTTGACGACGCCCGGCGGGAGACCGGCCTCGTGGATCGCGTCGAAGAGCAGGTACGACACGAGTGGGGTCAGCTCGGCGGGCTTGAGCACCACGGTGCAGCCGGCCGCGAGCGCCGGGGCGAGCTTCGCCACCACCTGGTGCAGCGGGTAGTTCCAGGGGGTGATCGCGCCGACCACGCCGACCGGCTCGCGGACCACAGTGGAGTTGCCGACCGTCTCCTCGGCCGCGGAGTGGGCGGCCAGCTCGACGTAGCTGTGCAGCACGGTGAGCGGTAGGCCGGCCTGGACGCGGGAGGCCACCTTCAGCGGTGCGCCCAGCTCCAGCGCCACGGTGCGGGCGATCTCGTCGGCCCGGGCGGAGAGCGCGGCGTGCAGCCGGTCCAGGTGCGCGGCGCGCTGCGTCGGCGTGGTCGCGGCCCACCCGTCGAAGGCGGCCCGGGCAGCGGCCACGGCCCGGTCCACATCGGCGGCGGTGCCCGCCGGCACGGTCGCGATGACCTCTTCGGTGGCGGGGTTGTGCACCGGGAGGGGCGAGGCGTCGGAGGGGGTCACCCAACGACCGTCGAGGTAGAGGTCGGTCCGTGCGAGATCCATCGCGCCCCTCACGTGTGTCGACAAAACTAGCGGTGCAAGTTTGGACTGACCCTAGTACGCGTCAGCGGCCGGCGGGAGGGGCGGCACCGGCCCGACCTGGCGCTCGTAGGTGCGCGACAGCCCGTCGACGAGCGCGTCCAGGCCGAGCGCGAACGCGCCCTCGTCCACCTGCTGCTGGTGCTCGGGGAGCCGGTGCGCCTGGGTCAGGTGCGGGTACTGCTCCGCGTAGAGCCCCGGGTCCTCGACGAAGCCACGGGCGAACGAGCCAAGCGCCGAGCCGGCCACGAAGTACCGCATCAGCGCGCCGATGTGGGTGGCCCGGGCGGGCGGCCAGCCGGCGTCGACGAGCCCGCCGTAGACCGCGTCGGCCATGGCCAGCGCGGCCGGTCGGCGTCCCGGGCCGCGGGCCAGGTACGGCACGATGTTCGGGTGCGCGGCGAGCGCCGCCCGGTAGGAGAGGCCCCAGCGGCGCAGCGCCTCCCGCCAGTCGACCTTCCCGAAGAACGACACGTCCACCTGGGACGTGATGCTGTCCGCGACCGCGTCGAGGATCTCGTCCTTAGTGGCGAAGTGGTTGTAGAGCGAGGGCCCGCGTACGCCGAGTTCGGCGGCGAGCCGGCGGGTGGAGAAGGCCTCCAGCCCCTCGGCGTCGATCAGCGCGGCGGCGGCCTCGATGATCCGCTGCCGGCTGAGCAGCGCCTGCCGCGGCCGGGGCATCCCGTTCTCCTCCTTCGCTCGGTCGCCGGGCGGGTCGCCGGCCGGTTGCGGGGTCGCCGGCTGCCCGGTGGCCCGCCGGAAACTCTGCCACAACCGGGTCTGGACGGACTTTAACTTGCAGCGCTAGTTTATGCCTCATGGACCTGCGTCTCTCCGCCGAGCAGACGGCGGTCCGCCGACTCGCCGCCGAGTTCGTCGACCGAGAGGTGCGGCCGCACGCGGCCCGGTGGGACCGGCACGAGGCGGTCGACCCCGCGATCGTCGGTCTCCTCGGCGAGCTGGGCTTCCTCGGCCTGACCGTCCCCGAGACCGACGGCGGCTCCGGCGGCGACCACCTGTCGTACTGCCTCGTGCTGGAGGAGCTGGGGCGCGGCGACTCCGCCGTACGCGGCATCGTCTCCGTCTCGCTGGGCCTGGTGGCCAAGTCGATCGCCGCGCACGGCACCCCCGAGCAGCGGGCGCGGTGGCTGCCCGGGCTCTGCTCCGGCGCCGCCCTCGGCTGCTTCGCCCTGACCGAACCGGGAAGCGGATCGGACGCCGCCGCGCTCGCCACCCGGGCCGTCCGCGACGGCGCCGACTGGCTGCTCACCGGCACGAAGACGTTCATCACCAACGGCACCACCGCCGACGTCGCGCTCCTCTTCGCCCGCACCGGCGGCCCCGGTCACCGCGGCATCACCGCATTCCTGGTCCCCACCGAGAGCCCCGGCCTGTCCCGCCGCGAGATCCGCGGCAAGCTGGGCCTGCGCGGGCAGGCCACCGCCGAGCTGCACCTGGACGGGGTGCGGGTGCCCGACGCGGCCCGCCTCGGCGACGAGGGCGCCGGATTCCGTCTCGCGCTCGGCACCCTCGCCAAGGGACGGATGTCGGTCGCGGCCGGCTGCGTCGGCATCGCCCAGGGCTGCCTGGACGCGGCGGTCACCTACGCCGGGCAACGCACCCAGTTCGGCAAGCCGATCGCCGGTCACCAACTCGTGCAGCAACTCCTCGCCGCCATCGCGGTCGACACCGCCGCCGCCCGGCTGCTGGTCTGGCAGGTGGCCGACCTGATCGACAGCGGGCAGCCCTTCGCCACCGAGGCGTCCATGGCCAAGCTCTTCGCCAGCGAGGCCGCCGTCCGCGCCGCCGACAACGCCGTGCAGGTCTTCGGCGGGTACGGCTATATCGACGAGTACCCGGTCGGCAAGTACCTGCGGGACGCCCGGGTCGCCACCCTCTACGAGGGCACCAGCCAGATCCAGCAACTGCTCATCGGCCGCGCGCTCACCGGTGTGACCGCGTTCTGACCCCTCACCACCCCGGAGGAACCATGGACTTCGCGCTCTCCGACGAGCAGCGGGCCATCCGCGACACGGCCCACGACTTCATCACCCGGGAGGTCGTCCCGCTCGAACAGGAGCTGCTGCGCCGCGAACGCGCCCACCAGCCCGGCCTCGACCGCGGCGAGCTGCGCGAACTGCAGCTCAAGGCGCGCAAGTTCGGCTTCTGGGGCCTCGCCACGCCCCAGGAGTACGGCGGCATGGACCTGCCGGCCGTCACCCAGTCGCTGATCTGGACCGAGATCGGCCGCTCGTACGTGCCGTTCCGCTTCGGCGGCGAGGCCGACAACATCCTCTTCCACTGCGACGAGGAGCAGAAGCGGGAGTACCTGCTGCCCACCATCGAGGGGGAGCGGTTCAGCTGCTTCGCGATCACCGAACCCGGCGCCGGCTCCGACGCGGCCAACATCAGGCTCAGCGCCCGTCGGGACGGCGGTGACTGGGTGCTCAACGGGGAGAAGACCTTCATCACCGGCGGCAACGAGGCCGACTTCGCCATCGTCATCGCGGTCACCGACCCGGCGAAGGGCGCCCGGCGCGGCGGCGCCACCGCATTCCTCGTCGACCGGGAGATGGGCTGGCGCTCCGAGTTCATCCAGACGATGGGGGAGGGCGGCCCGGCCTCGCTGGTCTTCGACGACGTACGCGTGCCCGACCGCAACATCCTCGGCGAGCCGGGGCAGGGCTTCACGCTCGGCATGGAGTGGATCGGCAAGGGTCGCTACACGATCCCCTCGCACGCGGTCGGCATCGCCGAACGGGCGCTGGGGATGGCGATCGCGTACGCCAACACCCGCGAGACCTTCGGCCGACCGATCGGCGAGAACCAGGCGATCCAGTGGATGATCGCCGACTCGGAGACGGAGCTGGAGGCGGCCCGGCTGCTCATCCTGCGCGCGGCCTGGACGGTCGACCAGGGCCTGGATCCGCGGCACGCCTCCTCGATGGCGAAGCTCTACGGCGCCGGCATGGTCAACCGGGTGGTGGACCGGGTCCTGCAGATCCACGGCGGCATGGGCTACACCCGCGAGCTGCCCATCGAGCGGTGGTACCGGCAGGTCCGGCTCTACCGGATCTTCGAGGGCACCGACGAGATGCAGCGGCTCATCATCTCCCGCGACCTGCTGCGCGGGTACACCAAGCTGGGAGGGCAGCTGGCATGAGGACCTTCGCCTCGATCGACGAGCTGGCCGCTGCGGTCGGCGAGACTGTCGGCCCCGGCCCGTGGCAGGCGATCGACCAGAAGCGGGTCGACCTCTTCGCCGACGCCACCGACGACCACCAGTGGATCCACGTCGACCCGGAGCGCGCCGCCGCCGGCCCGTTCGGCGGCACGGTCGCCCACGGCTACCTCACCCTGTCGCTGCTGCCCGCGCTGGCCGGCACGCTCTACCGGGTGCAGGGTGTCGGCATGGGGGTCAACTACGGGCTCAACCGGGTGCGCTTCCCCGCCCCGCTGCGGGTCGGCAGCTCCGTACGGGCCAGCGCCACCTTCACCGACGTCTCCACCGTGGACGGCGGGGTGCAGGTGGTCAACACGGTCACCGTCGAGACCGACGCGGGCGGCAAACCGGTCTGCGTCGCCGAGACGGTCAGCCGCCTCTACCGGGCGGTGGCCCGATGACCGCCCTCTCGCTCGCCATGGTGCTCGCCGAGTCCGCCCGCCGGCACGCCGACACCGTCGCCGTGGTCGACGGCGAGAGCCGGGTGACCTACGCCGAGCTGTGGCTGGAGGCGCGCAGCTACGCGGCCGGGCTGCGGGAGCTCGGCATCACGCCCGGCGACCCGGTGGCCCTGCTCGCCCCGAACGTGGTCGACTTCCCCCGCGTCTACTACGGCGCGCTCGCCGCGGGCGCGGTGCTGGTGCCGGTGCACCTGCTGCTCACCGCCGACGAGGCCGCGTACGTGCTGCGCGACAGCGGGTCGAAGGCGCTGGTCTGCCACACCTCCCAACTCGCGCTGGGCGCGGCCGCCGCGGCCGCCGCCGGCGTACGGCTGGTGACGGTCGGACCGGCGGGGCCCGGGGTCGAGGCCACCCGCCTGGAGGACGTGGCCGAGCGGGTGCCGCCGCTGCCGTCGTACCTGACCCGCGAGGCGGAGGAGACCGCGGTGGTGCTCTACACCAGCGGCACGACCGGGGTGCCGAAGGGCGCCCTGCTCACCCACCTCAACCTCGTGCTGAACGCCACCGTGAACGTCTTCGACGCGAACGACGCGCGCGGCGACGACGTGGTGCTCGGCTGCCTGCCGCTGTTCCACAGCTTCGGCCAGACCGTGGCCATGAACGGCACGTTCCGCATCGGAGCGACCCTGGTGCTGCTCGCCCGGTTCACCGGAGCGGACGCCATCGACCTGATGCTGCGCGAGCGGGTGAACGTCTTCCACGGCGTACCGACCATGTACGTGGCGCTGCTGGAGGCGGCCCGGGGCCGCGACGACCTGCCCCGGCTGCGGCTCTGCGTCTCCGGTGGCGCGTCGCTGCCGGTCGCCGTCCTGGAACGCTTCCACCGCACCTTCGACGCGGCCGTCTTCGAGGGCTACGGGTTGTCCGAGACGTCGCCCACGGCCACCACCAACCAACCGCACTTCGGCACCCGCGCCGGCACCGTCGGCCATCCCGTCTGGGGCGTGGAGGTGGAGATCGCCCGCGCCGAGGTCGACGACCGGATCGAGCTGCTCCCCACCGGCGAGCTGGGCGAGATCGTCATCCGGGGTCACAACGTCTTCGCCGGCTACCTCGGGCGGCCCGAGGCGACCGCGGAGACGGTGGTGGACGGCTGGTTCCGCAGCGGCGACCTCGGCCACAAGGACGCCGACGGGTTCGTCACCATCGTCGACCGGAAGAAGGACATGATCATCCGGGGTGGCTTCAACGTCTACCCCCGGGAGGTCGAGGAGGCGCTGGCCCGCCACCCCGCCGTCGGCCAGGTCGCGGTGATCGGCCTGCCCGACCCGCGTCACGGCGAAGAGATCTGCGCGGTGGTGGTGCCCGATCCGGGCGGCCCGGGCGCGCCGAGCGAGGCGGACCTGATCGACTGGGCGCGGGAGCACCTCGGTCGGCACAAGTACCCCCGGCAGGTGCGCTACGTCGACGCCCTGCCGATCGGCCCCAGCCACAAGGTGCTCAAGCGGGAGCTGCGGCGGACGATGACGGCGGAGTCGGTCGACTGACCCGGCGGCCTGACGGTGGAGCCTGCGGGCCGCGGCTCCACCGTCTGTCGTAACCAGCTCCTCGTCCGCGTCGCTACCGGGCGGGGTCCGCCGCGAACTGACTGCCGACGAGCGCCAGCAGGGCGGCGTGCGTGTCCTGATCCGCCGCGACGACGAGCCCGCCCACCCCGGTGTGCAGGGGCTGACCCTGGATGCCGGTCACCACGCAGCCGGCGGCCTGGCACAGGGCGATCCCGCTGGCGAAGTGCACGCTGTCACCCAGGTGGCCGTCGGTGACGTAGGCGGCCCGGCGGCCGGCCGCCACCCAGGCCACCGCCAGGGTGGTGGAGACCACGCGCGGACGGAAAGCGGCCACGAATTCCGGGTCGGCCAGCAGCCGGACGGCCCGGAACGCCGGATCGTTCGGAAACGGCGGGTCGAGGTTGACGTCGACCAGCCGGGACTCGGCCGACGGCGTCAACCGCTCGTCGACGCCGTCGCGGCGCACGTACGCGCCCGTGCCGTCGGTCCAGAACACCTCGCCGGTGAACGGATCGGCCGAGGCGGCCACCGTGACGCCGAGGCGTGTCCGCAGGGCGACGTTCACCGCCACCAGCATGTTGCGCACGGCGTAGTTCAGCGTTCCGCAGAGCGGGTCGACGAGCCACCTGCGCTCCGCGTCGTCGGCGCCCGTGCGTCCGCTCTCCTCGCCGGTCACGGCGTCGTCCGGTCTGGCGGTGCGCAGAACCTCGATAATCGCGTGCTCCGCCTCGATGTCCGCGGCGGTGGCGAAGTCACCGCCGGACTTGTCGACGCGCGCCAGCGACGCCCCGTACTTCGCCCGTACGACGGCGGCTCCCGCCTCGGCCGCCGCTATCGCCAGATCCCGGTCCTCGATCGACATACGTCCACGATAGAGATCACCCGCGGATGGTCGATCGGCGCGGTCGCGGTGCACGGCCTCCGGCCCTGGGCCGGAGGTCCCCGCCGTACCGGCTGGGAAAAACCGCTGTCGGGAAAATGGGTCATGATGATGAACTACCGCCGTGCACAAGACTCTGGAGTTTCCCGATCTGCTGCGGCTGATCGACGAACGTGCCACCGCCTTCCGCGCCGCGATCGCCGCCGCGCCCAGCCTCGACCTGCCCGTGCCGACCTGCCCCGGGTGGACGCTCTCCGACCTGGTGCAGCACATCGGCGAGGGCCGCCGCCGCTGGGCCGCCACCGTCGCCGCCGGGCCGGACGCCAGGTCCAGGACCCCGGCCCAGGGTGACGCGGTCGCGCCGCAGGAGCGCGAGGCCGTGCTGACCTGGCTGGCCGCCTCGACCGAGCTGTTGCTGGCGACCCTGCGGGAGGCCGGCCCGGACCAGGGCTGCTTCACCGGCTGGGGTAACACGCAGACGCCGCACACCGCCGGTGGCGTCGCCCGGCACCAGGTCCAGGAGTTCGCGGTGCACACCTACGACGCCCAGCTCACCGTGGGCGAGCCGGCCGCACTGCCGGTCGAGGTGGCGCTCGACGGTGTCGAGGAGACCCTGTTCATCACCTGCTTCACCACGAGCGCCTGGCCGCACAAGCCCACCGCCTTCGACTTCCACGCCACCGAGGGCCGCTCCTGGCGCCTCACGGCCGACGGCGACGGTGCACGTACCACCCGGCTGCCCGCTGCCGGCGAGGACCCGGACGCGGCAGGCATCTCCGTTCGCGGCACGGCCAGTGATCTGGTGCTCTACCTGTACGACCGCATTCCGGCGCACTCCCTGCAGCTCGACGGGGACCCGGAGCTGCTCGATCTGCTCCGCGCCTGGGAACCGGAGGACTAGGCGCTAGTCCCGGTGGTCCTCGTCGGCCGGAATGATCGACTCGCGCTGCTCCAGGGCGTCCGCCGGATTGGCGTCCTCGGGCAGGGCGGTGAGCGAATCCTGCTCGCCCGCCGGTGGTGCGCCCTGCTCGGCGACGTCCGCCTCGCTGACCTCCAGCGGTGGCGTGGTCGGGGTGACGTCCTGCGCCGAGTCGTCCACCACCGTCTGCCGCTGCTCCAGGGCGTCCGCCTCCGGTGCCGCGCGCAGTGGGTCGTCCGGGTTGACGGTCATCTCGTATCCCTCCAGCCGGGCCTGCTTCCCCCTTAGTTCCCCGATCCGGTGTCCGAAACCCGGGCACCGGGGGTGAAACGCCACCACGGCCGGGTACGCGTCGGCCATGCCCGAGGGCCACCTCATTCATCGGTACGCGCAGGCGCAGCACGCCGCCCTCGCCGGCAGCACCCCGACGCTCACCAGCCCGCAGGGCCGCTTCGACCCGGGCCCGTACGCCGGGCGTGCCCTCGCGGCGGTCGAGGCGTACGGCAAGCACCTGCTGTACCACTTCGACGAGGCCCCGCCCCTGCACGTGCACCTCGGCATGCGGGGACTCTGGCTGCGCCACGACGACCCGGCCGTCGCGCCCCGCAAGGGGGTGCGGCTGCGGATCGCCACCGGCGCGGTCGCGTACGACCTGATCGCGCCGATCCGGTGCGAGCCGCTACCGGGCGACGGTGAACGCGCCCTGCGGGCCTCGCTCGGCCCGGACCCGCTGCGGGCCGATGCCGACCCCGACGAGGCGGTGCGCCGGCTGGCCACGGCCGGCGGCGCGGTCGGCGCGGCCGTACTCGACCAGTCGCTCTGGGCGGGCATCGGCAACGCCTGGCGCGCCGAGCTGCTCTTCCTCGCCGGTCTCGACCCCGACGCCCGGCGGATCGGCGCGCCCGCCGCGCGGCGGCTCTGGGAACTCGCGGCGGAGTACCTGGCGCTCGGGCGGGACGCCGGTCAGGTGGTCAGTGACCCGACTGCGCCGGACGAGCGGTGGGTCTACAAGCGCGCCGAGTGCCGTCGGTGCGGGGCCCCGGTGCGTCGCTGGGAGCTGGGTGCCCGCACCGCCTACGCCTGCCCGGTCGACCAGCCCGCCGCCCCGCCGGGCTGACCTCGGCGGCC
Organism: Micromonospora musae; assembly: GCF_003626635.1. Classification (GTDB taxonomy): domain Bacteria; phylum Actinomycetota; class Actinomycetes; order Mycobacteriales; family Micromonosporaceae; genus Micromonospora; species Micromonospora musae. Next base: position 150,806 of record NZ_RAZT01000009.1, read on the forward strand.
CGGCCTCCTTCCGCGTCGCGCCGACCGGTAGATAGTTGCGCAACCTAGGTGGCGCGGCTATCGTCCGGGCTCATGATCTCAGGAGCGGCGTCCGCCGCCGTCGTCCGCGCGGCGCGGCGGTAACGGCCGGAATGGACCAGGAGAGACGGGCGCAGTGGCTGCGCGGGGTGCTCGACCTCTGCGTGCTCGCGCTGCTCAGCCGGGGCGAGTCCTACGGCTACGAGCTGTCCCAGGCGCTGCGGGCCCACGGGCTCGGCGCCGTGCAGGGCGGCACCCTCTATCCGGTGCTGCTGCGGTTGCAACGATCCGGCCTGCTCACCGCGCACTGGCGGGAGGGGCGGACCGGCCCCGCCCGCAAGTACTACCGGATCAGCCCGGCCGGCAGCGCGGCGCTGCGCGCGGCCGCCACCGACTGGAGCGCCTTCGCGACGAGCGTCGGCGTGATACTGACCGAGGAGGCGAAGCGGTGAACCACGATGCCTGGCTCGCCGCCCTCACCGGCGAACTGCGCCGGCACGGGGTGGGTCCCGACCTGACCGGACACGTGGTCGCCGAGGCGGCCACCCACCTGGCCGAGAGCGGGGAGCCGCCGCTGGCGGTCTTCGGCCCGCCGCAGGCGTACGCCCGGGCGGTCGCCGACAGCCTCGGCGGCCCCGACCAACGCCCGCCCCGGCGGCGGCCCGGCCCGGTACGGCTCGGCGCGCGGGGCATCACCAAGCGCTACCGGGGTCGGACCGTCCTCGACCGGGTGGACCTCACCGTGCGGGCGGGGGAGATCGCGGCCGTCGTCGGCGCCAACGGGGCCGGCAAGAGCACCTTCCTGCGGATCTGCGCCGGCCTGGTGAGCCCGGACGCCGGGACCGTGCAGGTCGACGGGGCGCTCGGCTACTGCCCGCAGGACGGCGGCACCGCCGAGTTCCTCGACCCGGACGAGCACTTCGTGCTGGTCGGCGCGGGCCGGGGCCTGTCCCGTGGGGCGGCCCGGCGGGCCGGCCGCACGGGGGCTGCCGCGCTGGACTGGACGCCACCGGCCGGTACGCAGGCCCGGCACCTCTCCGGCGGCACCCGGCAGAAGCTGAACCTGGTGCTGGCCCGGCTGGGCGAGCCGGACGTGCTGCTGCTCGACGAGCCGTACCAGGGCTTCGACCGGGGCACCTACCTCGACTTCTGGCACGAGGTGTGGCGCTGGCGCGACGCCGGGAAGGCGATCGTGGTCGTCACCCACCTGCTCAACCAGCTCGACCGGGTCGACCTCGTGCTCGACCTGACCGCCCCCGGGGAGCGCGCCGCATGACCAAGATCCTCGTAGTGGCCGAGTCCGCGCTGCGTGAGCTGCTGCGCCGCAGGTCGGTGCTCGTCATCCTGCTGCTGTTGCCGCTCGCCTTCTACCTCAGCCGCCGCGGTGACCACCTCGGCCAGTCCATCCGCTTCGTCTGCCTCGGCCTCGGCTGGGCGCTGAGCACCGCGGCGCTCTTCGCGGGCAGCGCGGCGCGCGGCATCGAACCCCGGCTGCGGCTCTCCGGCTACCGCAGCGCGCACCTCGTCCTCGGGCGGCTGCTTGCGCTCTGGACGGTCGGGGCGCTGCTCTCCGCGCCGTACTTCGTGCTCGTCCTGGTCGACCAGCACGACGTCCGGTACGGCGCGATCGCCCTCATCATGGCGCTGACCGTGGTCGTGGCCGCGCCGTTCGGCCTGCTGCTGAGCGCCGTGCTGCCGCGCGAGCTGGAGGGCACGCTGGTGCTGCTGACCGTGGTCGGCCTGCAGATGGTGATGGACCCGGCGGACCAGGCCACCCGGGCGCTGCCGTTCTGGTTCAGCCGGGAGATCGGCACCTACGCCATCGACCACACCGACGGCGGGTACCTGACCCGCGGGCTGACCCAGGGGATCACGTTCGCGGTCGTCCTCACCCTGCTGGTCGCGGTGGCGGCCGCCGTGCGGCTGCGCCGACGCCGGCACCTGCGCTTCGCGTAGGGGGCGTCACGCAAGACCGGGTGCCAGCTCGTCGGCCCGGCTGCTGAGCGCCCGGCGCTCCGTCGGCCCGTCGCTCATCGCGGCGGCGGCCCGGAAGAGGTGGGCGGCCCGCGTTCGATCGCCCCGGCGGGCCGTCAGCTCCGCCTCGACGGCGAGCGCCGGCGGGTAGCCGTCGAGCGCACCGCCGGCTCGCGCCTCCGACAGCAGGGCCAGGCCGGCTGCCGGTCCGTACGCGTAGCCGTGCGCCACGGCGCGGTTGAGCCGTACGACCGGGGTGGGTTGCCGCTCGACGAGCCGGTCGTACCAGCCGGCGATGGCCGTCCAGTCCGTCTCCGCGCTGCTGCGGGCCGTGGCGTGGCAGGCCGCGATCTGCGCCTGCACGGCGTACGGGCCGTCCTGGCCGGCCCGCGACAGCACGTCGAGCCCCTCGGCGACGGCGGCGTGGTCCCAGCGGGAGCGGTCCTGCCGGTCGAGGGTGAGCAGGTTGCCGTCGGCGTCGCGGCGGGCGGCGCGGCGGGAGTGCTGGAACACGAAGAGCGCGAGCAGGCCCGAGACCTCCGGCTGGCCGGGCAGCAACCGCTCGACCATCCGGGCCAGGCGGATCGCCTCGTCGGCGAACGCCGGCTCGCCATCGGCGTCGTAGCCCCGGGTGAAGAGCAGGTAGAGCACGGCCAGTACCCCGGGCAGCCGCTCGACCAGCGTCCGCCCGGTCGGCACCCGGTAGGGAACACCGGCCTGGGCGATCTTCGTCTTGGCCCGGGTCAGCCGCCGGGTCATCGTCGAATCGGTCACGAGGAAGGCTCGCGCGATGTCGGCGGTGGGCACCCCGCAGACGGTCCGCAGGGTGAGTGCGACCCGGGCCTCCAGCGCGAGTGCCGGGTGGCAGCAGGTGAAGATGAGCCGCAGCCGGTCGTCCACCACATCCTCCTCACCGGTGGCCGGCGGTACGGTTTCCTGATCGGCGAGCAGCGCCAGTTCGCGCAGCTTGCGGCGTTCGACGTCGGCGCGGCGCAGCACGTCGACGGCCCGGTTCCGGGCGACCGTCATGAGCCAGCCGCCCGGATTCGCGGGCACACCGTCCCGGGGCCAGCGCTCGACCGCGAGCGCCAGCGCGTCCTGGGCGCAGTCCTCGGCGAGCGTCCAGTCGCCCGTGACCCGGATCAGCGCGGCCACGATCCGACCGAACGACTCCTGACTTGCCGTGGCGAGCGCCCGGGACGCGTCCGACACGGATCAGGCGTTCGGGTCGAAGAACGGGCGCAGCTCGATCCGGCCCGCGTACGCCATCGGGTGGCTACGGGCCACGTCGATCGCCTCGTCCAGGTCGGCACACTCCAGCAGGTCGAATCCCACGATCACCTCCGTGGTCTCGGCGAACGGGCCGTCGCTGAGCAGCAGCTCACCTCCCCGGACGCGGACCGTGGTGGCCGCGGTCGGGGGTGCGAGCCGGTCGCCCATCAGCCGTTGGCCGTTCGCGTCGCGCTCGGCCACCCACTTCTCGATGTCGGGCGCCGCGGTCGGGTCGGTGTCCGGTTCGGTGTCGGTGCAGACGAACATCAGGTACTTCATCGCTCACTCCTCGGTGTGGTGCCTTCACCAGGGTGACGAACGGGTCGGCCCGTTCCGGACAGCGCCCGGACGGAAATCTTCGCCGATCAGCTGCGGGTACGTGCCAGCAGCTCGATGATCTCGGCGGTGGTGCCGGTCTCGCCGAGTCGGGGGAAGATCCGCTCGACGCTGTTGCGGTGCCCCTCGGCGTCGAGGTCGGTCATCGCGTCGGTGGCCAGGGTGACGTGGTAACCGTGCTCGTGCGCGGCGCGGGCCGTCGACTCCACGCCGATGCTGGTGGCGATGCCGCCGAGCACGATCTGGGTCACGCCCCGGCGGCGCAGCTGCAGGTCGAGGTCGGTGCCGTAGAAGGCGCCCCAGTTGCGCTTGGTGACCACGAGGTCGCCCGGGTGGCCGCCGAGCTCGTCGACGAGCACGTCCCAGCCCTTCGGGCGGCTGCCGCCGGCCGGTCCGCGATCGGTTCGCCCCGGGGCGGCGTCCGCGCCGTCGGGAGCGGTCGTGACCCGGACCAGCACCACGGGAGCGCCGTGCGCGCGGAAGGCGTCGGCGAGCTGGACGCCACGGGCGACGATCTCCGCCGCCGGGTAAGGGGCGGTGGGCGCGGCGACGATGCCGCGCTGGAGGTCGATCAGGACCAGCGCGGTACGCGGGTCGAGAGTGGTGAGGGCCATCGGTTCGTTCCTTCCGGTTCGGTGGGCGGGGCCGGCCGGAGCCGCCCCGAAGTGGGTCAGGCCGCCGTCGTCGAGTCGGTCGGCCTGCCGATCCGCCGCAGCGAGCGGTCCACCAGGACCACGAGCAGCAGCAGTACGGCGCTGACGAGCATCACGAGCGCCAGCTCGTGCAGCCCGGCGGTGTCCGCGCCGTCGCCGAAGGTGGCCGCGCTGGCGGCTGCGGCCACCATCGCGCCGAGGTAGGTGAAGGTGCGCAGCAGCCCGGCCGAGGACCCGATCCGGGCCGGTTCGGCCTGGTGGTAGAGGGCGTTCTGGTTGGCCAGGCCGAGCAGCCCCTGGGGCACGCCGGCGAGCATCGCGACGGCGACCAGCAGCCAGGTGCCGCTGCCGGGATGCACCACGAGCAGCAGGCCGCAGGCGGCGAGCTGGGTGACGGCGCCGACCAGCAGCTTGCCGCGCACCCCGCGCCGCCGGCCGGTCAACGCCGAGACCGCGATCGCGGTCAGGAAGAGCGGTAGCAGGATCAGCCCGGCCGTCGAGGCGGAGAGCCCCCGGCCCTCCTCGAGCCACTGGGTGTAGCCGTAGAGCCAGGCGTACGAGACGGTGAAGGTGAGCAGGTTGCGTGCGTACGTGGCGATCAGCGGCAGGTTCCCGCCGAGCACCCGCAGGTCGAGGAACGGGTCGGTGGTGCGCAGTTCGCGTACGACCAGCCCGGCGCCGGCGGCCACGGCGACCGGGAGCAGCCAGAGGTACTCCACCCGGGGGTTCATCAGGAGCAGCAGTACCGCGCCGAGCAGGCCGGCGAAGAGCGCCATCCCCGGCAGGTCCGGCCCGCCGCCCGGCGCGGTGGCGGTGCTTCTCGGCATCCGCATCGCGCCGAGGATCAGGCAGGCCGCCGAGAGCGGGATGTTGACCGCGAAGATGGTGTGCCAGCCGCCGAGCCCGATCAGCAGGCCGCCGAGGGAGGGCCCGACGGCGGAGACGGTCTGCGCGGAGATCGCCAGCGCGGTGAGCACCCCGCCCGGGTTGTCCTGCCCGGTGCGCCGCGACTCGTGCCGCAGCAGGGACATGGCGGCCGGGTAGCCGGCGCAGGTGCCGATGCCGAGCAGCACCCGGGCCACCACCAGCACCCCCAGCGACGGTGCGACGGTGCCGAGCACGCCGGCCACGCCGGTCAGCGCCGTGCCCACGAGGTAGAGCCGGCGCGGTCCGTACCGGTCGACGAGCCGCCCGACGACGGGCTGCCCGACCGCGGTGGCGAGGTAGAGGGCCGAGACCAGCCAGGCCGTACGCGACGGGGGCGCGCCGAACGCCGCCCCGATCGGGATCAACGCCACGGCGATCATCGACGAGTTGATCGGGTTGAGCACCGCGCCGAGGATCATCGGCGCGACGAGTCGGCGGTCGAAGCCGGTCGGTCGGCGGTCGCTCCTCCTCGCCGCCTCCGCTCCGGTGGCGGGGGCGGTCACGATCCGGTCAGGCGGTCGAGCAGGGCGAGCGCCTCGACGATGGCGGCTCGCTCGGCGTCGGTGTACCGCTCCTGGAGGGCGCGGGCCAGCCACTCCTCGCGGGCCTGCCGGTCGCCCGCCACGCGCGCCTGCCCGGCGGCCGTCAGCGACACGAGCTGCCGCCGGCCGTCGGTCGGGTCGGGCGTACGGGCGATGAGCCCCTGCTCGGTCAGCGGGGCGAGGATCGCGGCCATCGACTGCGGCCGGACCCGCTCGGCGGCGGCCAGGTCGCTGGCGGAGGCCGGGCCACCGGTCGCGAGGCGGCTCAGCACGGAGACCTGGGAGGGCGTGAGTCCGTTGCGGTCGGCGACCTCACGCAGTTGGCGGCGGAGCCGGCTGAACACGACGCGCAGCTCGTGCGCGGCGCGTACGGCTTCGGCGGAGATCGCGGGCCCGGTCACCGCTTCACGGTAAAACCATCAGCTCAGACTGCACAGTCCAGACTGAAGACTGTGAGCCGTGGAACAGCCGGCAGTTCACCGCCCCGGATGGGCGAGCGCCGCGCCCGGCGTCGACCCGAACGCGGTGAGGAACCGGTCGCGGAACGCGTTCATCGGCCAGACCGGGGCGTCCGGCCCGGGCCGCAGCCCGTCCTGCCAGCCCCAGTCGGCGATCCGGTCGAGCACCGCCGGATCCCGCGCGACGATCGTGATCGGCACGTCCCGGCCGGCGTCCGGGCCGGTCACCACCGGCGCCGGCTGGTGGTCGCCGAGGAAGATCAGCACCAGGTCCTCGTCGCCGTACGTCTCGACGTAGGAGATCAGCGTCGCCAGCGAGTATGCGATCGCCCGCCGGTAGCCGGTTCGGGCCTCGTCCGGTGCGCTCTCGATACGGTTCGCGTCCCGCGCGAAGAGCGAACCGTCGCCGACCTCGTCCCAGCCGACGAGCCGGGGCACCGCCGTCCAGGGCGAGTGGCTGGAGATCAACGGGATCTCCGCCATCACCGGTGGCCGGTCCGCCTCGGCGCGCTCGGTGCGCTGGAAGTGTGCCAGGGTGTACTGGTCGGGCATGGGGGCGTAGGCGAACTTCGTGCCGCGGTAGCCGAGCGCGGCACAGTCGTAGTAGCGGTCGTAGCCGAAGAAGACCCCCTCCGGCCAGGGCTCGGTGGCCGCCGGCAGCACCCCGACCGTCCGCCAGTCGGCCCGGCGGAACGCGCCGTTGAGGGTGAGCCGGTCGCTGGCGAGCAGGGCCCGGTGGCGCTGCTCGTTGTCGATCCAGAGCCCCGACAGCAGGGTGTCGTGGGCCAGCCAGCTCCCGCCGCCCGCGGTCGGGGAGGTGAGGAAGCCGCTGCGCGCCGCGTACCCCTGCGCCCGCAGCCGGTCGTACCCGGCGTCGAGCACCGGGTTGACCTCCGAGGCGAGCCCCGGGTCCTCGATCGCGCTGCGCCCGTAGCTCTCCACGAACGTGAGCACCACGTCCTTGCCGCGCAGACCGGTGAGCAGCTGGTCGCCCGGGGCGTCCTGGAACGGGTCGGCGACGATCTCGGTGGCGAAGGCGTCCCGGTCGCGCAGCCGCTCCCGTACCTGCGCCGCGTGCGCCCCCACCAGGGTGCTCGTCCCCGAGTCGGCCACCGGCACGCCGAACGCGGCGCACGCCACCCACACCACCGTCAGCACGGCGACCGCCCGCGTCGCGGCGCGGTCGTGCCCCGCGACCGCGCGGGCCACCTGCCGCACCGCGACAGTCATGGAGAGCAGCAGGGCGGCGGCGAGCAGCGCCGCCCCCACCGCGGCGCCGATCGCGCCCGTCCGGCCCGCCGCCTCGCTGACGAAGCCGAACGCGTCGTCCAGCAGCGACCAGTCGAGCACCAGGTCGAACGGCCGGGCCAGGGTCGTGTGGAAGCCCAGGTCGGCGACCTTCAACACGGCCAGCGCGCCGAGCAGCGGGCCGGCCACCAGCGCGGCCACCCGTCGCCCGCGCGGCGGCAGGGCGAGCAGCAGGGCGAGGCCCAGCAGCCCCTCCAGGGGGATGCGCAGGAACGTGCCGACGGTGAGCCGGTCGGCGCGGTCCGGCCCGACCAGCACCGCGAAGAGCAGGAGAGCGGCGAGCCCGGTGAGCGCGCCGGAGGCGATCCGCCGCCACAGCGGCCGGGCGACGCCACCGTCGGGCGCGCTCTTCCCGGCCGGGAAGGGCTGCGCGTCCGCCACGGTCACGCCCTCCCCGGGCGCGGCGGTCGCCGGTTCGGAGACCCGGTCGTCGGTGCGGCGGCGGGAGGCCCGAGACGACATCACAGCACCCACCCGTCGCCACGGGACCCGGCCAGCGCCGGCGGTCGCGCCGACGTGGTCTCCGGGTGCGGCTGCGCGGGCAGCGTCGGGCGGGAGCCGGGGCGCAGCGGGCGGTGCCGCCACAACCAGAGCACGTCACGGCCGAACGACTCGACGAGCAGGGCCAGCGCCACCACGATCAGCAGCGTCGTCGGCGTGCCCGGCAGCAGGGCGGCAGCGGTCAGCACGATCCCCTGGGTGGCCGCGACCACCTTGCGCCAGTGCCGGGGCGGCAGCGTTCCCCGCATCAACGGCAGCGCCCAGCCGGCGACGACGAACGCGTACCGCATCCCGCCGATGGCGAGCACCCAGATCCCGGCGTACGGGGCGACGTGCACGCTCAGCACGAGCAGCAGGAACGAGTCGACCTCCATGTCGAAGCGCGCCCCGAGCTCGCTGGCGGTGCCGGTGCGGCGGGCCACCTTCCCGTCCACGGCGTCGAGCAGCAGCGCCACGGCGGTGAGGGTCACCAGCAGCCCGGTCGGCGCGGGCCGGCCGATAGCGTCCGCGGTCAGCGCGGTCACCGCGCCGACCAGCACCGACCGGGTGAGCGTCACCCGGTCCGCCGGGCCGAGTCTCTCGGTTCCGGCGCGGCGCATACCGCGGGTCAGCGCGGCGCAGCTCAGGACGGCGTAGCCGACGCCGGCCAGCCAGCCCGCGCCGCCCAGACCGACCGTCCCGGCCAGCGCGGCGAGGATGACGACCTGGCTGACCAGACCGACCAAGGGACCAGTTCGAACCGTTCGCACCGTGCCTCCGTGTTTATGATCGACGCCCCTGCCAGGGGACACGGAATTGGTGGCCGTTCGGTTCGACCGGCCGCGCAGTGAGGAGCAGCCGGTGACCCGTGAGGCCCACGCCTTCTGGCTCGACACGCCCGGGAACGGCGAGATCCGTCCGGTACGGCTGGCGGATCCCGGCCCGGACGAGGTGTTGGTGCGTACCCGCTGCTCCGGGGTGAGCCGGGGCACCGAGACGCTGGTCTTCGCCGGTCGGGTGCCGGTCGACCAGTACGCGGTTATGCGCGCCCCGTTCCAGGAGGGCGAGTTTCCCGCGCCGGTGAAGTACGGCTACCTCAACGTCGGTGTCGTCGAGCAGGGGCCGGTCGACCTGCTGGGCCGCACCGTCTTCTGCCTTTACCCGCACCAGACCGCGTACGTGGTGCCGGCCTCGGCGGTGGTGCCGGTGCCCGACGGGGTGCCGCCCGGGCGGGCGGTGCTGGCGGGCACGGTGGAGACGGCGGTGAACGCGCTCTGGGACGCCCCGCCGCTGGTCGGCGACCGGGTCACGGTGGTGGGCGCCGGCATGGTCGGCTGCTCCGTCGCGGCCCTGCTCGCCCGTTTCCCCGGCGTGCACGTCGAACTGGTCGACACCGATCCCGGCCGGGCGGGGGTCGCCGAGGCGCTCGGGGTGGACTTCGTGTCGCCGCAGCGGGCGAGCGGCTCGCGGGATCTCGTGGTGCACGCCAGCGCCACCGGCGCCGGGCTGCAACGCTCGCTGGAGCTGCTCCGGCCCGAGGGCACGGTCGTGGAGCTGAGCTGGTACGGCGACCGGCCCGTGGAGCTGTCGCTGGGCGGGGCGTTCCACAGCGGACGGCTGACCGTCCGCGGCAGTCAGGTGGGCATGGTCGCGCCGGCCCGGCGGGCCAGCCGCAGCTACGCCGACCGGCTCGGTCTCGCCCTGGACCTGCTCGCCGATCCCGTGTTCGACGCCCTGATCACCGGCACCTCCCGCTTCGCGGAGCTGCCGGACGTGCTGGGCCGCCTGACGTCGGGCGAGTTGCCCGCGCTCTGCCACCTCATCACCTACGACGAGGAGTAATAAGTGTTCAGTGTGACCGTCCGTGATCACATGATGATCGCCCACAGCTTCCGTGGGGACGTCTTCGGTCCCGCGCAGCGCCTGCACGGCGCGACGTTCGTGGTCGACGCCACGTTCCGCCGCGCCGAGCTGGACGAGGACGGCATCGTGGTGGACATCGGCCTGGCCACCGACCAGCTCAAGGCGGTCCTCGGCGAGCTGACCTACCGGAACCTGGACGACGAGCCGGCCTTCGCCGGGGTGAACACCACCACCGAGGTGCTCGCCCGGACGGTCGCCGACCGGCTCGTCGAGCGGGTGCACGCCGGTCAGCTCGGCGCGGGGGCGCGCCACCTGGACGGCATCACCGTCACGCTGCACGAGTCGCACGTGGCGTGGGCCAGCTACGAGCGGTCCCTGTGAGCGCGAGGAGTGAGCTTGCGAGCCCCGCAGTCGCGAACGGAGGGCAAGTTCGGTGAGCGCGAGGAGTGAGCTTGCGAGCCCCGCAGTCGCGAAGGGAGGGCAAGTTCGGTGAGCGCGAGGAGTGAGCTTGCGAGCCCCGCAGTCGCGAACGGAGGGCAAGTTCGGTGAGCGCGAGGAGTGAGCTTGCGAGCGCCGCAGTCGCGAACCGAGGGCACGCACTGTGACGGGGGCGGCGACACGGGCGGCCGCCGCGGCGGGTGGCACCGGGGGCGCCGGTGAGGTGCACGTCGTACTGCCGAACGACATCGACGACCCGGGCTCGCCGAGCGGCGGCAACCGGTACGACCGGCGGCTCTGCCGGGGCCTGGCCGAGCAGGGCTGGACGGTGCGCGAGCACGCGGTGGCGGGGGAGTGGCCCCGGCCGGACCGTTCTGCCCGGGCCGCGCTCGACGAGGAGCTCGCGGCGCTGCCGGACGGCGCGACGGTCCTGACCGACGGCCTGATCGCCTCGGCGACGCCGGAGGTGCTGGCGTCGCACGGCGACCGGTTGCGGCTCGTCGTCCTGGTGCACATGCCGCTGGACGACGAGACCGAGGCGCGGGCCCTCGCGGTGGCGCGGGCGGTGGTGGCCACCAGCGGCTGGACGCGGGACCGGTTGCTCGACCGGTACGGCCTGCCGGCCGACCGGGTGCGGGTCGCCGAGCCGGGGGTGGACCCGGCGTCGCCGGCCACCGGCAGCGGCACCGGCGGGGCGCTGCTCTGCGTCGCCGCGGTCACCGCCACGAAGGGCCACGACGTGCTGGTCGAGGCGTTGGCGCAGGTCGCCGAGCTGTCGTGGACGTGCGTCTGCGTGGGTGCGCTCACCCGGGATCCCGGCTTCGTCGCCGAGCTGCGGGCGCGGCTGACCGCCACCGGGCTCGCCGACCGGGTCCGGCTGGCCGGGCCGTGCACGGGGGACCGGCTCGACGCCGCCTACGACGCCGCGGACCTGCTCGTGCTGCCGTCGCGCGCGGAGACGTACGGCATGGTGGTCACCGAGGCGCTGGCCCGCGCCGTCCCGGTGCTCGGCACCGCCGTCGGTGGTCTGCCGGAGGCGCTGGGCCGGACGTCCGGCGGCGAGCCGCCGGGGCTGCTGGTCCCGGCGGGCGATCCGACGGCGCTGGCCGGCGGGCTGCGCCGCTGGCTGGGCGACGCCGACCTGCGCACCCGGCTCGGCCGGGCCGCTCGGGACCGGCGGGGCACGCTCACCGGCTGGTCGGTGACGGCGTCGCGGGTGGCGACGGTGTTGGCGGGGGTGGCGGCGTGACCACTGTCGTGTCGCCGTTCGCGGTGTGGCTCGGGCTCCGGGAGGCCGCCGACGCGGCGGCCCGCTCCGGTGAACTGGTCGACGCGCTCCGGAAGCGGTTGCCCGCCGGGCCGCTGACGATCCACGACCTGGGCAGCGGAACCGGCTCGATGCTGCGCTGGCTGGCCCCGCGCCTGCCCGGCCCGCAGCACTGGACCCTCTACGACCGTGACCCGGCGCTGCTCTCGTTGGCCGCCACCGGTGCGGCCGTCGCCACCGCCCCGACCGTGGGGACGGCCACCGTCACCCCGGAGGTGGCGACCACCGCCGGCGCGGGCGCCACGACCGCCGCCGTACCGGCCAGGGTCAGCGCCGCCGACGGAAGCCAGGTCACCGTGGCGACCCGGTGTGCCGACCTGACCCGGCTCACCGACGCCGACCTCGCGCAAGCCGACCTGGTCACCGCCTCCGCGCTGCTGGACATGCTCACCGCCGAGGAGGTCGAGCGGGTGGTGGCGGCCTGCGCGGGCCGGCCCACCCTCTTCATGATCTCGGTGGTCGGGCGGGTGCGGTTCAGCCCGGCGGACCCGCTCGACGCGGAGATCGCCGAGGCGTTCAACGACCACCAGCGCCGCAGCGTCGGCGGCCGGCGGCTGCTCGGACCGGACGCGGTCGACGCCGCGGTCGAGGCGTTCACCCGGCACGGCGTGCCCGTCGTGACTCGACCCAGCCCGTGGCGGCTCGGCCCGGACCAGGCGGAGTTGACCGCCGAGTGGTTCCGTGGCTGGCTCGCGGCAGCCGGTGAGCAGCGCCCCGCCCTGGCGCGACGGGCGGCCGGGTACGCGCGCCGCCGGCTCGCCGAGGCGGCCGCCGGCCGGCTCACCGTGCTGGTCGAGCACGAGGACCTGCTGGCCGGCTGAACCGTTCGGGCCCGCCGCCCGTGCCTATCAGGGAGAGCGATCTTTCGATGGGGGGCCGGCGCGGATGTTCTGGGCTTGGGCGCGGACACTCGGCGTCCTCGGGCTGCTCGGCGTACTGCTGTGGCGGGTGGGCGGCGGCGCGGTCCTCGACGGTCTGGCGCTGATCGACGGTCGGGCGCTGGCGGCGGCCGTCGTGATCGGTGCGGTCACCACGGTCTGCGGCGCGTGGCGGTGGAGCCTGGTCGCCGGCGGGCTGGGCGTACGGCTGCCGCTGCGCACCGCGGTCGCGCACAGCTACCGGGCGGTGTTCCTCAACGCGACGCTGCCCGGCGGGGTGCTCGGCGACGTGCACCGGGCGGTCAGCCACGGGCGGGACGCGGGGGACGTCGGCCGCGGCGTACGCGCCGTGGTGTGGGAGCGCACCGCCGGCCAGGTCGTCCAGGTGGTGCTGGCGCTGGTGCTGCTCGCCCTCCTCCCGTCACCGGTGCGCTCGTACCTGCCGGTGGTGGGTGGGCTGCTGGTGGCCGCCGTGCTCGGCGCGGCGCTGGCGGCCCGGGTGCTGCCGCGGGCGGGGAGGTCCCGCTGGGCGCGGGCGGCGCGCGCGGTCGCCGGCGACGTCCGGGCCGGTCTGCTCGCCCGGCGCACCTGGCTGGGCGTCCTGCTCGCCTCCGCGACCATGGTCGCCGGGCACCTGGCCACCTTCCTGCTCGCGGCGCGCACCGCCGGGGCCACCGCGCCGCTGTCGCGGCTGCTGCCGCTGACTCTGCTCGCCTTGCTGGCGATGGGGCTGCCGCTCAACGTCGCCGGGTTCGGCCCCCGGGAGGGCGTGGCCGCCTGGGCGTTCGGCGCCGCCGGCCTGACCGCCGCCCAGGGGGTGGCGACCGCGACGGTGTACGGGGCGCTGGTGCTGGTCGCGAGCCTGCCGGGCGCGGCGGTGCTGCTCGGTCGACGGATCCCGAATCCGCTTCAGCTCGGCCGGCGGACCCTGCCGCTCTTGGGACGGCGGGAAGCTGCGCAGCGTGGTTGAGTGTTGAACGGGGCGGTACGCGCGGCCGGGCCAGGCCGCGCCGGACGTAAGGAGACGCATGTCGGAAGCACTCCCAGTCGCGACGATCCGTACCCAGGTGACCGTGCCGCTGCGGTTCCCGGACGGGTACGCCACCAGCGCCCGGGTGTTCACCTTCAAGGGGCTGGTCGACGGCCGGGAACACCTGGCGTTCGGGCTCGGCGACTGGGCGGGAGCGCTCGACCGGTACGCCGACGGCGGCCCCGCGCCGCTGGTCCGTCCGCACAGCGAGTGCCTGACCGGCGACGTGTTCGGCAGCCAGCGCTGTGACTGCGGCCCGCAGTTGCGCGAGGCGGTCGAGCGGATCGCCGAGGCCGGGGGTTTCCTGCTCTACCTGCGGCAGGAGGGGCGGGGGATCGGCCTGTACGCGAAGCTCGACGCGTACGCGCTGCAGGACGCCGGGCTGGACACGTACGAGGCGAACGTGGCGCTGGGTCACGGCGAGGACGAACGTGACTACAGTGCCGCCGCGCAGATGCTCGCCGCCCTCGGCGTCCCCGGCATCGTGCTGCTGAGCAGCAATCCGGAGAAGGCCACCGGGCTCGACCGGCTGGGTGTGACGGTGACCGAGCGGGTGCCGACCGGGGTGTACCTCTCCCCGGTCAACGCCGAGTACCTCGCGGCGAAGGCCAGCCGCGCGGCCCGCACCCCCGACCTGCCGGCCGTTCGGTGACCGCCGGGCCGGCGCGGCCGTACGTGCTGCTGAGCTGCGCGACCTCCATCGACGGCTACATCGACGACGCGACCGACCAGCGGCTGCTGCTCTCCAACGACGACGACTTCGACCGGATCGACGAGGTGCGGGCCGGCTGCGACGCGATCCTCGTCGGCGCGGGCACGGTACGCCGCGACGACCCGCGGCTGCTGATCCGCTCGGCGGGGCGGCGCAGCGAACGGGTGGCTGCCGGTCTGCCCGGTACGCCCGCCAAGGTGACCATCACGGCCCGCGGTGACCTGGACCCGGCGGCCCGCTTCTTCACCGCCGGGGAGGCGGAGCGGCTCGTCTACTGCGCCTCGGGCGCGCTGGAGAAGACCTCCGAACGGGTCGGCGCGTTGGCGACCGTGATCGACGGCGGCGAGCCGCTGGGCCTCGCCGAGGTGCTCGCCGACCTCGCCGCCCGGGGCGTAGGCCGGTTGATGGTCGAGGGCGGCGGCAGCGTGCACGCGCAGTTCCTCGCGGCGGGGCTGGTGGACGAGCTGCACCTGGTGCTCGCGCCGTTCTTCGTGGGCGACTGCCGGGCGCCGCGGTTCGTCGCCGACGGCCGGTACCCGTGGCATCCGGGGCGGCGCGCCGCCGTGGCGGAGGTCCGCCAGATCGGGGACGTGGTGCTGGTCCGTTACGCCCTCTCCGACCGCTGTCCGTCCTGATCGGGGGGCGGTCCGGCGGGGGGCGGGGCGATGCGGGGAACGGGGCACCCGGCGGCCGCGGACGCAGTAGGTTGATGTTGCGGAAGGTGCGGTGACCGAGCCAGGGAGGCCACGATGCCGGGTGCCCGGAGTGACGCGGCGAGCATCGAGAACGTGGACATGAAGCTCGAGGTCGTGATCCTGCCGGTCGCGGACGTGGACCGCGCGAAGGAGTTCTACCTGCGCCTCGGGTGGCGGCTCGACCAGACTCCGCCCGGGATCGTCCAGTTGACGCCGCACGGCTCCGGGTGCTCGGTCCAGTTCGGCCCGGACCTCACGCCGGCCGCACCCGGTTCCGCGAGCAACTACCTGGTCGTGTCCGATCTCGAGGCGGCCCGCGACGCCCTGGTCGGCGCCGGGGTCGACGTCGGCGAGATCATGCACGTCACCCCGCAGGGCCCGGCGAGTGGGCTGGATCCCGATCGGCGCAGCTACTTCTCGCGCGCCACGTTCAGCGACCCCGACGGCAACACCTGGCTGGTGCAGGAGATCACGACCCGGCTCCCCGGCCGGGTCGAGGCCGCGGAGACGTCGTTCGCTTCGAAGAGCGACCTGGCGAGCGCGCTTCGTCGGGCGGAGGCCGCCCACGGCGAGCACGAGAAGCGCACCGGGAAGACGGACCCGGACTGGCCCGGCTGGTACGCGCAGTACATGATCAGCGAGCAGGCCGGCACCGAGCTGCCCACCTGAGCCCCCACTACGACCAGGAGATCTGGTACGTCAGAGCATCGTCGCCGGCACCATCTCCAGGACGTCGACGCCGTCAAGCCCGATCAGCTTTGACATCCCGGGCGACTTCTTGTCCAGGGGGAGCTCGAACCGCACCGAGTCGCGCATCGACTGCCGGTCGAGCTGCGTGGCCAGATCACCCTTGCCCTGACACTGCTCACGCAGGCGCTCGTACGCCGCGTCGCGCTTCTCGGCCTCGACCGACTCCGCGTGCGGCAGCGCCCGGACGGCCCTCTCCACGGCGCCCAGCTGCTCTGCGGTGGCCGTTGCTTCCATCCGGACGATCACCCCGATCCGCGATGGCAGCGGATCGGCTTCGGCGATGCGGAGCACGACCGAGCCGACCTGGTCGACCGTGCCCATGACGAGTTCGATCGCCTCGGCGGCCAGCGGGTCGGTGACGGTGGCGTGGAACGACTCCGGCACGTACTCGGGATTCAGCTGCGCGAGCAGGTCGGGCTCGTCTTCCAGGGTCTCCTTCTGGCGGGCGTACGCCTGCTCGCGCGTTTCGAAGGCGACGCCTTCGACGCTCGGCATCGAGCGCAGCCGCTGCTCCACCGCGCTCTTCTGCTCGGGTGTCACATCCTGGTCCAGGATGACGGTCACCGTGGTGTGCGCGGACTCCGCCGGCTCGGTGGTACAACCGGACAGGGTCAGCAGGAGCACGGAGGCCAACACCGGCACGACACGACGCATGGAGTCGGATCGTAATTGCTCGAGGCCTCTGCGGTGGACCCGCCGCGAACGACCGGACAACGGTTCCCGATGTTGCGGTTTGATCAACTCGTTGACACGGCGGTGTTTCGGCCGGGACTATCAGCGACGGTTCAGTGGCCTGCGTTCGGTGGGTCACCGGTCCGCATGACAACGATGTCAGGCCGCGACCGTGAAGGAGAGCGCCATGCCGAGATCGGCGGGTCCCGCAGCAGGACTGCGAGCATCCTGTCCGGCGGTGCCATGACGGCCTGACGTGCACTCCGACGGTCGGTTCGACCGGCCTGAGCACCTCGCCACACCATCCACACCAGACGGGCCGCGCGATCGCGGTCCGCTTCGCCACCACCCTCGACGTACTCGACGCGGATCGAGTCGAAAGGCCCTACCTGCATGTCGTACCCCTCATTCGCGCGCCCCTCGTCGCGCCGACTGCTCGCCGCGGTGACCGCGGCGATGCTGCCGGTGGGACTGCTCGTGGGCGCGCCCCTCGCGAACGCCGCGCCCACGACGACGCCCGGAGACTTCAGCTCCTCGTTCGAGGCCGCCGATCCCCAGCCCGTCACGAGCACCGTCGAGGTCGGCAAGGACGGTAAGCCCGTCCAGGCGAACCTCAGCGGCAAGGTCGCCACCCTGCCCGACAGCCTGCTCGGCAAGGTCGCCGCGGTGACCGCGAGCGCCGACAACCCGCCGAACGAGATCGCCGCGATGCTCAAGGACGACGACTCGTCGACCAAGTGGCTCGCGTTCGAGAAGACCGGCTGGGTGACCTACCGGCTCTCCGCGCCCGCTGTGGTCGCGCGGTACGCGCTGACCTCTGCGAACGACGCACCGGGCCGCGACCCCAAGGACTTCGTCCTGCAGGGGTCCAACGACGGTGAGACCTGGACCGACCTGGACAAGCGCGCCGACGAGAAGTTCGACGGCCGGTACGCCGCCAAGGTCTACAGCTTCACCAACAAGACCGCCTACGGCTACTACCGGCTGAACGTCACCGCGAACTCCGGTGACGCGCTGCTGCAGCTCGCCGACTGGAACATCGGCGACGGCTCGGACGTCCGGCCGCCGTCCAACCCGATGTTCAGCGTGCTCGGCGGCGGTCCGGCCGACGGCTACACCACCAAGCCGGGTGCGGGCTTCACCGGAACGGCCGCCCTGCGCTACGCGGGTGGCGCCGAGGGCGACGGCCGGGCGTACGCGACCAACAAGCTCTTCGACGTCCGGATCCCGGTCGGGCCGAAGACCCGCCTCTCCTACAAGATCTTCCCCGAGTTCACCGGCGACGACGGGCAGTACCCCTCGACCTACGCGGCCGTCGACCTGCACTTCACCGACGGCACGTACCTCAGCGGTCGCTCCCCGCTCGACCAGCACGGTTACCAGCTCACCGCCGCCGGTCAGGGCGCGGCGAAGGTGCTCTACGCCGAGCAGTGGAACGCGGTGCAGACCGACGTCGGCGCGATCGCGAACGGCAAGACGATCGACCGGATCCTGCTCGCGTACGACAACCCGCAGGCCACCGGGAAGACCCGGTTCCAGGGCTGGCTCGACGACGTCGAGCTGACCGGCTCGCCGGAGCGGATCGACGGCTCGAAGCTGACCAACTACGTCGACACCCGGCGTGGCACCAACTCGACGGGCGGCTTCTCGCGCGGCAACAACCTGCCGATCACCTCGGTGCCGAACGGCTTCAACTTCTTCACGCCGGTGACCGACGCGGTCTCCGACTCGTGGCAGTACCACTACGCCCGCTACAACAACGAGGCCAACCTGCCCACCCTGCAGGGCCTCGCGATCTCCCACGAGCCGAGCCCGTGGATGGGTGACCGCAACCAGATGTCGGTCATGCCGGTCGCCGGCGACGGACCCCTCACCGGGTCGCCGGCCAGCCGGGCGGTCGCCTTCAGCCACGACGACGAGACGGCGCGGCCCGACCACTACCGGGTCTCGTTGCAGAACGGCCTGGTCGCCGAGGTGTCGCCCACCGACCACGCCGGCGCCATGCGGTTCACCTTCCCGTCCGGGCAGGCCACCGGAAGCCTCGTCTTCTACAACGGCACCTTCACCATCGGCACGGACGGCACGTTCACCGGCTGGGTCGACAACGGAAGCGGCTTCTCGGCCGGTCGCAGCCGGATGTTCGTGGCCGGCTCCTTCGACCGGGCGCCGACCGCCTCCGCCGCGACCTCCGCCACCTTCGACGTCTCGTCGAACCGTCAGGTGACGATGCGCATCGCGACCTCGTTCCTCTCGGTCGACCAGGCCCGCAAGAACCTCGACCTGGAGGTCACCGGGAAGAGCTTCGACCAGGTCCACGCCGCCGCCACCGCCACCTGGCAGGAGCGCCTCGGCCGGATCGAGGTACGGGACGCGAGCGAGACGCAGCTGGTGACGCTCTACTCGAACCTGTACCGGCTGAACCTGTACCCGAACTCGCAGTCGGAGAACACCGGCACCGCCGCCAAGCCGCACTGGCAGTACGCCAGCCCGGTGTCGGCGCCGACCGGCTCCTCGACCGCCACGCACACCGGCGCGAAGATCGTCGACGGGCAGATCTACGTCAACAACGGATTCTGGGACACCTACCGCACCGTGTGGCCGGCGTACTCGCTGCTCTACCCGGACGTGGCGGCCCGGATCGCCGACGGGTTCGTCCAGCACTACCGCGACGGCGGCTGGATCGCCCGCTGGTCGTCGCCCGGCTACGCCGACCTGATGACCGGCACCAGCGCGAACGTGGCGGTGGCGCAGGCGTACCTCAGCGGGGTGAAGCTGCCCGACCCGCTCGCCGCGTACGACGCCGCCGTCAAGGACGCGACCGTCGCGTCCGGGCGCAGCGAGGTCGGCCGCAAGGGCGTGGAGACCTCGCTCTTCCTCGGCTACACGCCGACCTCCACCGGTGAGTCGGTGTCGTGGGCCCTGGAGGGCTTCATCAACGACTACGGCATCGGCAACATGGCCGCGGCCCTGGCGAAGGATCCGGCCACGCCGAAGTCGGAGCGCGACCGGCTCAAGGACGAGTCGGAGTACTTCCTGCAGCGGGCCCGCAACTACGTCCACCTCTTCGACCCGGAGACGAAGCTCTTCCAGGGCCGGGACGCTGCCGGGAACTTCCTCGACGGTGACCCGCTGGACTGGGGTGGCGTCTACACCGAGACCAACGGGTGGAACTTCGCGTTCACCGCGCAGCAGGACGGTCAGGGCCTGGCCAACCTGTACGGCGGGCAGAAGGCCCTGGAGCGCAAGCTCGACGAGTTCTTCGCCACCCCGGAGAAGGCCGACCGTCCCGGCGGCTACGGCGGCATCATCCACGAGATGCTCGAGGCGCGTGCCGTGCGGATGGGGCAGCTCGGTATGAGCAACCAGCCGTCGCACCACATCCCGTACATGTACGACTATGCGGGCGCGCCGGCCAAGACGCAGGCGAGCGTCCGGGAGATCCTGCAGCGCCTCTACGTCGGCAGCGAGATCGGCCAGGGCTACCTGGGTGACGAGGACAACGGCGAGATGTCGTCCTGGTACGTCCTCAGCTCGCTGGGCATCTACCCGCTGCAGGCCGGCTCGTCCCAGTGGGCCATCGGCTCGCCGCAGTTCACCCGGATGGTCGTGCACCGCACGAACGGCGACATCGTCGTCAACGCGCCGAACAACAGCACCAAGAACGTCTACGTGCAGGACGTCGAGGTCAACGGCAAGAAGCAGCGCGGGCTCTCCGTCGACGTCTCCGCGTTCGCCCGGGGCGGCACGATCGACTTCCGGATGGGCGCCAACCCGTCGTCCTGGGGCAGCGGCAAGAACGACGCGCCGCCGTCGCTGACCAAGGGCAACGACGCGCCCGAGCCGCTGCAGGACACCACCGGACCGGGTCTCGGCACCGCGACCGCGACCGGCGGTCAGGACGCGGCGAAGCTCTTCGACGACTCGTCGGTCACGCAGCTGACCTTCACCTCGGCGACGCCGCAGGTCAGCTGGGCGTACCGCGGCAAGAAGCAGAAGCCGGCGTACTACACCCTCACCTCCGGGGCGGCCCAGGGCGACCCGGCCGAGTGGCGACTCCAGGGCTCCAACGACGGCATCACCTGGAGCACCGTCGACTCCCGCAAGGGCGAGGTGTTCCGGTGGCGGAACCAGACGCGTCCCTTCAAGATCGACAAGCCGGGCCGGTACGCCGCGTTCCGCCTCGTCGTGACGAAGACCGTCGGCGCCGCACAGCCGAACCTCGCCGAGATCGAGCTGCTCGCCGGCGGTGACCTCGAACTCGGTGGCGGCGACATCGCGGTGACCGCCGCGGGCAGCGTCGACGCGTACGCCGGCGCGCCCGTCTCGGTGCCGCTGGCCACCGTCACCGGCGGCGACGCCGAGGGCTACCGGGCCACCATCGACTGGGGTGACGGCTCCCCGGTCACCGAGGGCACCCTGACCCTCAGCTCGCGCGCCGTCTACCGGGTCAGCGGCTCGCACACCTACGCCACGCCCGGTCACCACCAGGCGAGCGTCACCATCACCGACGGCGACGGCCAGGGTTCCGCGACCGTCGGCGTCGACGTGGCCTACGCCCCGAGCGGCGGCCTCGTCGCGTCCTTCGACACCGTCTGCGTCGGCGACGAGGGCGTCCTCGCGGCGAACTGCGACGCCAAGCAGTGGGCGTACTCGCGGGCCGCCCTGACGGCGGCCGGTGTGACGCAGGGCGAGCGGCACCAGGTGCCGGGCACGTCGCTGCACTTCACGCTGCCGGCCATCCCGGCGGGGCAGCCGGACGACGCCACCGGCAACGGACGCACGATCGCGCTCGACCTGCCCGACGACGCCCGGAGCATCTCGTTCGTCGGCGCCGGCACGCAGGGCAACCAGAGCACGACCGGGACGGCGACGTTCAGCGACGGCAGCACCGCCGCCATCCCGATCCAGATGAGCGACTGGACGCTGGGCGGCAACCCCAACGGCACGCCGTCCTACGGCAACCTGGTCGTCGCCAAGACGGCGTACCGGCTGCACGGCACGAGCCGGGACGGCGCCCAGCCGTTCCTCTTCGCCACCGCGCCGTACCAGATCCCGGACGGCAAGACGCTGGTCTCGGTGACCCTGCCGACGCAGACCGGTGACCCCGGCTCGGCCGGCCGGATCCACGTCTTCGCCATCGCCGACGACGGGACGCCCGCCGCCGAGCTGGCGGTCGCCGCCGCGGAGGACCAGACGGCCACCGCAGGTCAGGCCCTCGCCGCCGGCCTCGGTACGGTCAGCGGCGGCGTCCCCGACGCCACCGGCTACCGGGCGCGCGTGCAGTGGGGTGACGGCACGGTTCCGCAGGACGTCACGATCGACGCCTCCGGCGCGATGGACGGCACCCACACCTACCTCCGGGAGGGCACCTACACGGTGCACGTCACCGCGTGGGACACCCGCTCCAGCAGCACCGGCACCTTCACGGTGACCGTGGGGGGCGGCAAGCGTCAGCCGGCGATCGCGACCTCGGCGTCGGCTTCCGTCGCCACCGGCGGCACGATCACCGTCAACGGCAGCGGCTTCGCCGCCGGTGAGCAGGTGACCGTGACGCTCGGTACCAGCCCGGTGCGGACCATGAAGGTCACCGCCTCCGCGGCGGGGGCGGTGCGGGCCACGATCGTGACCTCCGACGCGGCGCAGCCCGGCCGCTACGCGGTCACCGCCACCGGCGCGTCCTCGCGGACGCCCGCGACGGCCACCGTCCAGGTGACCGAGCAGGCGCAGGCGCGGACGTACCAGCCGCGGGCCGGGCTGCTCACCACGTCGGGGCCGCGCGGCACGGCGATCATGGTCGACGGTCACGGGTTCGCACCGAACGAGGCGGTCACCGTCCGCTTCGGTGCCGGCCTCGCGACCAGCACCGTGCGGGCGAACGCCGACGGCGTCCTCTCCGGTGTGATCGTCAGCGTCGCCGGCGAGGCGAAGGTCGGCTCGACCAGCGTCACGCTGACCGGCGCCGACTCGAAGACGCGGATCGTGTTGCCGTTCCGGGTCACCGGCTCGAACTGAGCCTGAGGTAGTACCACCGCAGTGGGCGGGCCGGGTGTTCCCGGCCCGCCCACTCTCGTTCGCCGCTCAGCGCAGCAGCACCGGTCCGGCGTCGATCGGGGTCCGGAACAGGGCGTACGGCTTACGCCGCCGATCCTGCCCGCCCTGGTAGTTGGCCTGCCGGTGCAGCTGGTTGGCGATGACGTAGAGGTGCCCGTCGGCGGCGACCGACATGGTGTCCGGCCAGAGCAGCCGCGGGTCGTGCAGCAGCGTCTCGAACCGCCCGTCGGGCAGGCGCCGGAACACCGCGTTGTGCTCGTAGGCGGTGAAGTAGAGCCGTCCCGCGTCGTCGCTCTCCAGCCCGTCCGAACCGGTGCCCTTGTCGCCCTCGTCGACGACCGCGTCGGCCACCTCCTCCTCGGGCATCGACGCGTCGGCGAGGGCGTCGGTGGAGACGCTGTACCAGTGCCGAGACATCAGCGGGCAGTAGTAGAGGCGGGCTCCGTCGGCGCCTACGGCGATCCCGTCGGAGCCCATCGAGAGCGGCTTCGGCGGGCCGTCCGGCGGACGTTGCAGCAGCGGCCGACCCTCGACCATCGGCCGGTAGCCGTGCAGCGACTCGGCCTTCGTCGACGGGTGGTCGTGCAGCCGCCGCCAGGAGCGGCCGCTGTCGAGATCGACGACCACGATGCCGTTCGGGCCGTCGCCGGTGGAATCGGTGAGGTAGGCCAGCCCGGCGTGGCCGCGCCGCAGGTCGAAGCGGACGTCGTTGAGGTACGAGCTGGGCAGCGCCACGTCGGGCGGGAACGTGATCACCTGGGCGACCTGATCGGTCTCCAGGTCGACGCGGACCAGTTTCGGACCACCCGGCTTCGTCGGCCGCATCATCGGGCTGCCGGTGTCCACCACCCAGAGCCGGTCGGCCGGATCGACCACCACGCACTGCACCGACACGAACGCCTGCGCGTCGTCGTCCCCGTCGGGAGAGTTCCACCGCTCGTCCGGGAACGGCACCTCCCGACCGTCGCGCAGCTCGACCACCGTGGCCGGCGGGTCGTCACCCCACTGGGGGAAGTTGACGAAGATCCGCCCGGTGTGCGAGACGGTCACACCCGTCGGCATCGGTCCGGTGAAGGTGTGCACCAGCTCCAGCTCACCGAGCGGCTCGTCGCCCACCGGCCCGTTCACGCCGCGGCCCCGACGGTGCCCCGGCAGGGCGTGGGCCTGGCCAGGCTCTCCATGGACGTACCCCCTCGGTGGTGGTGGCGCGGGCCGGTGCCGCGAAGGGCCCGCCCCCGTGCTTCCCGGCGAGGCGCGGCTGAAACCGTCCCACCGTCCGGCCCGGTCACCCTCGCTCGGCCGGCTCACGGCTGCCGCGAACCGTTCGCCACCGGACCCACCTGATCACCCACAGCACGGCGCTGAGCAGGAACAACGCGCCGCTGAGCACCAGCCAGCGGCCCAGCAACGGGGTCCGCTCCTGGCCGGTCGCGGCCCGGTAGGTGTCCGCGCCCCAGCCGAGCACCCCCGGCAGGTAGACGAGGAAGAGCAGGGCGGCGCCGAGCGCCGGCACCCGCACGTGGTTGAGCAGCGCCAGCCGGGCCGCCGCCCGCCCCGCGTCGCCCGACGGCGCGTCCGACGGCGACGGCCGGGCGGGTACCCCGACCGCGGCGCGCAGCCCCCGGTCGAGCAGCGCGTAGAGGGGGAAGAGCACCAGGTCGTGGAGGATCACCGCGCCGACGAACCAGAGCAGCATCCGACCCGCCGTGGCCTCGCCAGCCACCCGCAACGCCACCCAGCCGGTGACCACGAAGCAGAGCAGCAGGACGAGCAGGTGCCGGGGACCGGCGCCGTATGCGGCCCGCAGCCGCGCGAAGAGCTCACCCATCGGCGCGGAACTCGATGCTCGCCACCCACTTCGTGCAGTGCACCCCGGGCAGCGCCGGGACGATGACCCGGGCCGGGAAGCCGTGGTCGGCGGAGAGGTCGGCCCCGTTGACCCGCAGCGCCAGCAAGGAGTCCGGATCGCGCACCTGGTTCGCCTGGAGCGTGGCTTGGCGGAACAGCCCCGCGCGCTCCAGCGACTCGACGTGCGCCGCCGCCGGGTCGGGCACTCCGGCGAGCGCCGCGAGGTCGCGCAGCCGTACGCCGGTCCAGGTCTGCGTGGTCGACCAGCCCTCGACGCAGGCGATCGGCAGCCGCGCGGTGTGCTGCGCCATCGCGAGCAGCCCGGCGCGGTCCAGGGTCACGGTGCGCCCGCCGCCGCGCAGCGTCAACCGCCAGCCGGGACCGGTGTCGGCGGGCCGGATCCCCGCCGCCGCGGCGCTCCGGTTGATCTGGAACCCGTTCGGCCCGTCGCCCGGGTCCTGACCCCGCGGCAGCAGCCAGGCCGTGCGGCGCAGCGGGCCGTCGACGTGCTGTCCGACGGTCAACGCGGCCAGCAGCAGCGAGCCGCCGCCGACCAGGGCGACCGCGCCGCGTCGGCTCACCGTGGGTGGGCCCGGCCTCACCGGCACCAGCCCGTCCGGGTCCGGAGGCTCGGGCCGGGTGGCGGCGCGGGGCGTACCCAGCTCGGCGCCGGGCGGCCGGGACCGCAGCGCCGTCACCAGCCGGGGCAGCTTCAACACCACGTGCACCACGAGCGCGGCGGTGAAGACCCAGGCCCCGAAGTAGTGCGCCGTGTAGAAGTCGAAGCCGAAGACGTACGCGTACTGCGTGTTGAGCAGGCCGGTGGCGATCTGGAAGAGGATCCCACCGACGAGCAGCAGCAGGGAGAGCCGTTCGAGCACCTGCGCCACCGAGCGGGCCGGCGGCCAGTCGAAGAGCTTCGGCACCACCGACCAGAGCTTCGCCAGCACCACCGGCACGATGACGATCCCGAGCCCCACGTGCAGCCCCTGGGTGAGCTGGAACAGCCACGCCGGCCGGGTCGGCCAGTCGAAGGGCGGCAGCCGCAACCAGCCCACGTCGAACGGGAACGCCTGCCCGAACTGCGGGCTGTACGCGGCGTAGTCCAGCAGGCCGGTGACGATGACCAGCGGCAGCGTGACGAGCAGCACCAGGCCGTAGAACGAGGTGAGCCGCGGACCCCGCAGTGGGCTGCGCCAGCCCGTCGTGACCGCGTCGGCGCCGGGCGGCCGATGCCGGTCGAGGGCCTGCCACAGCGCCCGGGGCGAGCCGTGGTCGCCGGCCGGACCGGTGCGTTCCCCGGCGGACGGATCGCTGGCTGGCACTCGTGCCTCCTCCTCGATCGGGTGGTCGATCTCCTGGTCATCGTGGCCGACCGTCGGGCCCGGTGGCCGGGTTTGCCGCATTACCGGAGGCTTACCGACCCACCGGCCGGGCGCCACCTGTTGCCAACTCCTTACAGGTTCGCCGTACCGGCCCGCCGGCTGTCCGACTGGCCTACCGTGACCGGACATGCGGGTACTGGTCACCGGCGCGGCCGGGTTCATCGGATCGCAGGTCGCCGACCTGCTCGTCGCCGAGGGGCACGAGGTGGTGCCGCTGGACGCGCTGCTGCCGCAGGCCCACGGCGCGCAGCCGCCGGAGTGGGCGCGCCGGCACGACCTGGTGCGGGGGGACGTCCGCGACGGCCGGCTGCTGGACCGGCTGCTGCCGGGTCTGGACGCGGTCTGCCACCAGGCGGCGATGGTGGGGCACGGCCTCGACCCGTCCGACGCGCCGGAGTACGCCGGCCACAACGACCTCGGCACGGCGGTGCTGCTGGCCGCGATGTACCGCGCCGGCGTGTCCCGCCTCGTGCTGGCCAGCTCGATGGTGGTCTACGGCGAGGGGCGCTATCACTGTGCCGCGCACGGAGTGGTGCGCCCGTCCCCACGCCGGGCACAGGAGATGGCGGCCGGCCGGTACGACCCCACCTGCCCCCGCTGCGACGACCCGCTCACGCCGGCGCTGGTGCCGGAGGACGCCCCGCTGGAGCCGCGCAGCACCTACGCGGCCAGCAAGCTCGCCCAGGAGCACTTCGCCGCCGCCTGGGCCCGGCAGACCGGCGGGGGAGTGTGGGCGCTGCGCTACCACAACGTCTACGGCCCCCGGATGCCCCGCGACACCCCGTACGCCGGAGTCGCGTCGATCTTCCGGTCGGCGCTCGCCGCCGGACAGCCGCCCCGGGTCCTGGAGGACGGCCGGCAGCGACGCGACTTCGTGCACGTCACCGACGTGGCCCGGGCGAACCTGCTGGCGTTGGCCGCGCCGGCGCCCACGGCCACGCTGGTGCCGGTGAACGTCTGCTCCGGCGAGCCGCACACCGTCGGCGAGCTGGCGCAGACCCTGGCCGACGCGATGGGCGGCCCGGCCCCGCTGGTCGTCGGCGGCGCGCGGGCGGCCGACGTGCGGCACGTGGTCGCCGACCCGGGCCGCGCCGCCGAGCTGCTCGGCTACACCGCCCGGGTCGGCTTCGCCGAGGGCGTGGCGGGCTTCGCCACCGACCCGCTGCGCGAACCGGCGGTCCTGTCGAGCTGACCGGCCACCGCCCTTCGCTGCCGCCGATCCGGGCCGGGCGGTCTGCTCCGTCGCGGGCGTGCGCCCGGCCGTCAGGAGACCGTCCAGAGCAGGTGGTTGACGGCGAGCGCGGTGACCGCCTGCCCGGCCAACCACCAGCGGCGCGCCCCGGCGGGCAGCAGCGCGGCGGCGGCCAGCAGCCAGACCGCGAACGGCAGCCAGATCCGCTCCACCTCCGCCTTGCTCAGCCCCGACAGGTCCGCCCCGACCACCGCCACGGCGGCGGCCAACGGCAGCACGACCGCCGGGCCGGCGTCGCGTACCGCCGCGGCCAGCGCCGCCCGCCGCCAGCCGGCGCGCGCCCGGCCGGTGGCCGTGGCCACCGCCCGGCGCAGCGCCGGGCCGACCACCGGGCCGGCGCAGAGCAGCAGCGCCGCCAGGTTCGCCCAGACCCAGTAGGCGTACGGTCGCTCGGCGGCCCAGCCCTGGTAGTAGCGCTCGACGAGCAGTCGGTACCCCTCCCACCAGTGGAAACCGGCCAGGGTGAACGCCACCGCCACGGCGAGCACCCCGACGCCACCGGCGAGCAGCGCCCGCAGCCGGGCCGCCGGGCGCAGCACCAGCACCGCCAGCGCGAGCAACCCGACCAGCACGAAGCCGTACGACAGGTAGAGCGCGAAGCCGAGCAGCACGCCGCCGAGCGCGGCGGCGGTGGGGCCGCGTACCGCCAGCAGGGCGAGCCCGGCGGCGACCACCCCGGCGAAGAGCGCGTCGGCCGACACGCCCATCCAGACCGCTCCCGGCAGCAGCACCAGGAACGGCACCACCGCGCGGGCCGCCTCCGGGGCGCCGAGCGCCCGCAGCGTGACCGGCACCGACACCGTGACCGTCGCCCCGACCAGGACGCAGGCCAGCCCCGCGGCGGCACCGCCGCCCAGGCCCACCCGGTCCAGCCCGACGAAGAGCAGCAGCGCACCCGGCGGATGCCCGGCGGTGTGGGTGGACCACGATTCGGGCCGGAAGTCGAGGACCCGGGAGGTGAACCCGGCCAGCATCGCCGGGATGTCGGTCACCCCCGGCACCTCGGTCAGGTACTCCGCCTGCGCCGTCAGCCGTCGGGTCAGCCCCGCCGACCAGCCGTCCACCAGCGCCAACGACAGCGTCCAGGCCACCGACGAGGCCCAGCCGGCGGCGAGCAGCGCACCCCATCGGGCGGTACGCGCCCAGCGCACCCCCCAGCCGAGCACCGCGACCGCGATCAGCAGCGCGGCCGGCGTGCCCCAGCCCAGGTGCGGCTGCCATTTGGCGTAGAGCGGCGCGGCGTCCGCGTACAGGCCGACGTCGCGCCGGTTCAGCACGAGCCCCACGCCGACCGCGACCCCGAACAGCACGACCTCCACCGCGAGCACCGCGAGGTCGGCGCGGTGCCGGTGTTCTGCGGCCCGGCCGGGAGCGGCGGTGAGCGTGGGTGCGGAGGCCATGACCAGGGGACGGTACGACGGCGCGACAGCCGGCGGGGGCGGAACGGCCGCGCCGTCACCGTCCGGTAAGAATCGCCCGCGCGGTAAGCGTTCGGTAAGGACGTTCCGGCCCCGGACGACCCGGCCGCGACCTAGCGTCGGCCTCATGCCGACCCAGAACGACCCCACCCCGATCGACGTCGTGCTGCCCTGCCTGGACGAGGCCGCCGCGCTGCCGCAGGTGCTCACCGCCCTGCCCGCCGGGTACCGGGCGATCGTGGTCGACAACGGCTCCCGGGACGGCTCGCCGCAGATCGCCGCCGGGTACGGCGCCCGGGTGGTGCACGAGCCGCGGCGGGGCTACGGCGCCGCCGTGCACGCCGGACTGGAGGCCGCCCGGACCGAGCTGGTCTGCGTGCTCGACGCCGACGGCTCGTTCGACCCCGGGGAGCTGCCGGCGCTGGTCGCCCCGGTGGCGGCCGGCGCGGCGGAGCTCGCCGTCGGTCGTCGCCGGCCGGTCGGCGTGGGCGTCTGGCCGTGGCACGCCCGCGCCGGTACCGCCCTGGTCGCGGCGCTGCTGCGCCGCCGAGGCGTACCGCTGCGCGACCTCAGCCCGATCCGGGTCGCCCGCCGCGAGGCGCTGCTCGCCCTCGGCGTCACCGACCGGGCCTTCGGCTACCCCCTCGAACTGCTGATCCGCGCCGCCGCCGCCGGTTGGCGGATCCACGAGGTCGACGTGCGGTACGCGCCGCGCGCGGCCGGCACCCGCTCGAAGGTCTCCGGCTCGGTACGGGGCACGCTCCGGGCGACCCGCGACTTCGCCGGTGTGCTGCGCACCGTGGACGGCCCCCGGTGACCGTGCTGCTGGTGGCGGCGAAGGCACCGGTGCCGGGTGCGGTGAAGACCCGGCTCTGCCCGCCGGCCAGCCCCCTGCAGGCGGCCCGGATCGCCGCCGCCGCGCTGCGGGACACCCTGGAGGCGGTCTGCGGCACGCCTGGCGTCACCCCGGTGCTCGCCTGCGCCGGCCGGCTGACCGACGCGCAGGACGCGGCCGGCCTCGTCACCGCCCTGCGCGGCTGGACGGTGCTGGCGCAGCGGGGCGGCGGGCTCGGCGACCGGCTCGCCAACGCGTACGCCGAGGTGGCCGCCGCCTTCCCGGGTCGCCCGGTGCTCCAGATCGGCATGGACACCCCGCAGCTGACCCCGGCCGGGCTCGGCGCGGCGGTACTGCGCCTGGCCGGTGCCGAAGCGGTGCTCGGGACGGCGGTCGACGGCGGCTGGTGGGCGCTGGGGCTGCGCGAGCCGCGGGACGCGACGTTGCTGCGTACGGTGCCGATGTCCACCCCCCGCACCGGCTGGCTCACCTGGTCCGCGCTGGAGGATCGGGGCCTGCGTCCCGTGCCGCTGCCCCTGCTGCGCGACGTCGACGAGTGGCCCGACGCGCTCGCGGTCGCCGCCGAGGCGCCGTCCGGCCGGTTCGCCCGACAGGTCGGTACGGTCCGCCGGGCGATGGTGTCCGGAAGCCCCGGATGACCGTCGACGGCTTCGCCACGGCACTGCGCGACCGTGACGGCGAGGGGCACTGGCTCGTGCACGGCGACGGCGTACGGCAGCGCCTGCCGGTTCGTCGGTGGCACGGTCCGGCCGAGCCGGTCACAGCCGAGGTGGTGGCCCGCTGCGTCGGCCCGACGCTCGACCTCGGCTGCGGCCCCGGCCGGCTCACGGTGGCGCTGGCCCGGGCCGGGGTCACCGCCGTCGGGGTGGACCTGAGCGCGTACGCGGTCGCGGCGGCCCGGGCCCGCGGGGCCGTGGCGCTGCACCGTGACCTGTTCGCGCCGCTGCCCGCCGAGGGCCGGTGGGCGCACGCCGTCCTGCTCGACGGCAACATCGGCATCGGCGGCGACCCGGTCGCGCTGCTGGCCCGCTGTCGGGCCCTGCTCGGCGTGGCGGGCACGGTGCTGGTCGAGCTGGAACCGCCCGGCCTCGGGCTCTGGCAGGGCGACGCCCGGGTGGCCTCGCCACGGCGGCCGGGGACGACCACCTTGGGGCCGGTGTTCCGCTGGGCCCGGCTGGACATCCGCGCGGTGCACCAGGTCGCCGTCCACGCCCGGCTCACCGTGCGCGACGTGTTCCGGCGGGGCGGGCGCTGGTTCGGCGAGCTGGCCGTACCGGCCGCGTGACCGGACCTCGGAGCGCCCCGGTCAGCCGGCGGCGGCGGGAAGCCGCACCACGAACCGGCATCCGTCGGCCGTGTTCCGCACGTTCACCCGACCGCCGTGCGCCTCGACCAGTCCCCGCACGATGGCCAGGCCCAGCCCGCCGGAGCTCTCCCCGTTGCCGCCCGGCGGCGTACGCGCCGGCTCGCCCCGGAAGGCCACGTCGAACAGGCGCGGCAGGTCCCGCTCCGGAATGCCGCCGCAGGTGTCCGCCACCGCGAGCCAGACCCCGTCGTGGTCCCGGCCCCCGTCGACCTGCACGGTGCCGTCCTCGGGGGTGTAGCGCACCGCGTTGAGCAGCAGGTTGCCCACCACCCGGGCCAGCTCGGGCTCGCTGGCCAGCACGGTGGGCCAGCCGGAGTCGGCGGCCACGAGTCTGATCCCCCGGGCGGTGGCGAGCGGCGCGGCGGCGGCGAGGGCGTCGGAGACCACCTCGCCGAGCGACAGCGAGGCCGGCGAGAGCCGCAGCGCGCCGGCGTTGATCCGGGAGAGCTCGAACAGGTCGTCCACCAACTGGGTCATCCGGTCGGTCTGGACGCGGATGCGCCGGTGGTACTCGGCGACCGTCGCCGGGTCGTCCACCACCCGGTCCTCGAGCGCCTCGGCCATCGCCCGCAGACCGGCCAGCGGCGTACGCAGGTCGTGGGAGACCCAGGCGACCAGGTCGCGGCGACCCTTCTCGATCCGGCGTTCCCGTTCGCGCGCCTGGTCGGCCCAGACCGCGGCGACGGCTAGTCGCCGACCGAAGTACCAGCCGATGGCGAGGCTCACCGCCGCCGCGGCGGCCACGGTGAGCAGCACGACCTGGAGGTCGTGGGCGGAGAGGAACATCGCCTGGGCGACCACCGCCACGCCCGCCACCACCGCCGCCACGGTGATCGTGAGCAGCACGCAGACGTGCACGGTGATCGACCGGTGGCGCAGCAGCCGCAGCGCGAGGGCGCCGGCCAGCCCGACGCCGAGCGCCGCCGCCAACGCCATCCCGAAGATCAGGGTGAGGTCACGCATCGGCGGGCTGGTAGCGGTAACCGACACCCCACACGGTGACGATGCGCCGTGGCTCGGCCGGGTCGTCCTCGATCTTCTCCCGCAGCCGACGTACGTGCACGGTCACCGTGGACTCGTCGCCGAACGTCCAGCCCCAGACCCGCTCCAGCAGCTCGGCGCGGCGCAACGCCCGGGCCGGGTGCCGCATCAGGTGAGCGAGCAGGTCGAACTCGCGCAGTGTGAGGGACAGCTCCCGGCCGTGCAGCCGGGCCACCCGGGGACCGGTCGCCACCTCGAGGCCCGCGTCGACGAAGAGCTCCGCCTCCGGCGGCGCGGGTTCCCGGGCCCGGCGTAGCACCGAGCCGACTCGCAGTACCAGTTCCCGGGGGGAGAAGGGCTTGCCCAGGTAGTCGTCGGCGCCCAGCTGCAGGCCGAGCACTCGGTCGGCCTCGTCGCCGCGCGCGGTGAGCATGATGATCGGTACGCCGTCCGACCCCTGCCGCAGCCGCCGGCACACCTGCAACCCGTCCAGCCCGGGCAGCATCAGGTCGAGCACCACCAGGTGCGGCCGGCGTTCCCGCACCGCGTCGAGCGCGGCCAGGCCGTCCCCGACGTGGTCGACCTCGTAGCCGGCGTGCTCCAGGTAGCGGCAGACCACGTCGCTGACCGTCCGGTCGTCGTCGACCACCAGCACCCGCTGACTCACGTGCACCTCCCCGCGCCCACCCTAGCCAGGGCCTCCGGCGAGCAGCCGGGGGGAGATGTTGCGGCTTCCTTACGGTCCCACCCGGCTGACCGGCCGGTCAGCGGCGCGGTGGTGGCTGCGTACGATGCGGGACCGGGCATCCTCACGGCGGAGGTATCGGTAGATGGCAGGCCAGCACGAGGGCTTCGCTCTCGGTGTCGACCTCGGTACGTCCAACACGGTGGCGGTGCTGCGCTGGCCGGACGGGCGTACCCGGCCGCTGCTGGTGGACGGTCAACCGATCATGCCGTCCGGGGTGTACGCCGATCCGGACGGTGGGCTGCACGCCGGGCTGGACGCCCGACGGCTGGCGCAGGCCGACCCGCTGCGGTACGAGCCGAACCCGAAGCGCCGCGTCGACGAAGCGAGCGTCCGCCTCGGTGAGCGTGACCTGCTCCCCGCCGAGCTGCTCGGCGCGGTGCTGCACGCGGTCGGGCGGGCCGCGGTCGAGGCGGCCGGTTTCCTGCCCCCGGCGGTGCTCACCGCCCCGGCGACCTGGGACGACGCCCGGCGGCAGGTGCTCGGCGACGCGCTGCTGCGCGCCGGCTGGCCGCAGGTCGCCGAGCACACCCTCGCCGGCCCGACCCCGCCCGGCACCCGGCTGCTGCGGGAGCCGGTGGCGGCGGCCCGTTACTACACGGAGGTGCTGCGTCGCCCCGTACCGGTCGGCGAGGCGATCGCGGTCTTCGACTTCGGGGGCGGCACGTTGGACGTCGCCGTCGTACGCAACGAGGGCGCCGACCCGTGGGGCGACTCGGGCTTCACCGTCGTCTCCTGTGGTGGGCTGCCCGACCTCGGCGGCCTGGACGTCGACGCGGCGCTGCTCGCCCGGGTCGGCGAGCTGGTCGCCGGGCGGTACCCGCGGCAGTGGGCGCGGCTCGCCGCGCACGCCGACGCGGTGGCGCGCCGCGACGCCATGCAGCTCTGGGAGGCGGTACGCGGCGCGAAGGAGTCGCTCTCCCGGGGCACCGTCGCGCCGGTGGTGGTGCCCGGCGTGGCCGAGCCGGTGCGGCTGACCCGCGACGACGTCGAGCGGGCCGCCCGTCCGTTGCTGGAGCGGGCGGTCGCCGCCGCCCGGGAGGTGATCGGCGCGGCCGGGCTCACCCCCGAGCGGCTCGCCGGGCTCTTCCTGGTCGGCGGGTCGTCCCGGATCCCGCTGGTGGCCCGGATGCTCCACGCCGATCTGGGCATCGCGCCGACCGTGCTGGAACAGCCGGAGCTGCCGGTCGCCGAGGGCGCGTTGACCGACCTGCCGCTGCGGGGCCGGGCCCCGGCGGCGGTGGGTGCCGGTCCGCTCGTCCCGGCCCAGCGGCCGGCCCCGACGGCGGTGGACGCCGGCCCGTCCGCTCCGGCGGCGCACCTGCCCGGCTCGGTCTCGGCGGGGCCGGGGCCGGAGGCGGCCGTGCCGAGCCCGGCCGGCGTGCCGCCCGCGCCGGGACTCGCGGCGACGCTGCCGGCCGGCGTCGGCGCCACCCTCGTCGAACGGCCCGACTCTCCCGCCGCCCCGCCGTTTCCCGGGCCGCCCCCGTTCGGCGACCCCGGCGCCGCGTCGCCCGCCGGCCCTTCCGCCGCGCACCTCGGCGGACCGGCCGCGCGACCCACCCCGGTCGGCCCGCTGTCGCCGCCGTCGTCCGGTGCGCCGGCCGGCCGGCGGCGGGCGGGCTGGATCGTCCTCGGCGCCGTGGTCGCCCTCGCCGGGGTGGCCACCGCGACGCTGCTCTACCTGACCCGGGACCGTTACCCGGGGCTGGACTTCCACGCGGTGCAGGAGGTGAAGCGGGTCGCCGCCGGCGGCGAGCGTTCCGTCGGCATGTGGACCGCCGTGCTGGGTGACCGTGGGTATCTGGCGTACCGGCGAGGCGACGGACGGCTGGAGGTGACGGCGGTCGACGCCGCCACCGGCGCGGAGCTGTGGCGCAAGCCGACCGACGTCGCCGCCGACGACTGGGAGCGGATCGTCGCCGTGCCGGGCGCGGTCGTGGCGTACCCCAGCGAAGCCGCCACCAGCGAGCCGCGGGAGATGGTGGTGCTGGACGCCGCGACCGGCGCGCAGCGGTGGAAGCGGGCCATCCGCGGCGACGACGACGTCTACTTCACCGACCGGGTGGCGGTGCTCGTCGACCGGGCCGGGAAGCGGCTCGTCGGTCTGCGCCTCGACGACGGCGAGCAACGGTGGGACCTGCCCAACCCGCAGGACGAGTACGGCGGCGCCCGCACCACCGTCGTGCCGGTCGGCACCGACGAGGCGGAGGCCGGGCCCGGGTATCTCGACGGTGGGTCCCGGGATCCGTGGCGGGCGACGGGGCGGCGTCTGCTCCAGGTCGGCGCGGACCGCTCCGTGCGGGTGATCGAGATGGACAGCGGAGCCGTCGCCGGCAGCCGGGGCAACGTCGCCGACCTCGACGACCTGCTCGTGGCGCACGAGGACCGGCTCTTCGTCGCCGCCGACGAGGGCGGCTTTCAACTGCTCGGCTACGACCTGAACGCGCTCTCGGCGCAGCCGGTGGTGCTCTACCGGGCGCCCGACGAGCGGCGCCGGCCGGAGGCGTTGGTGGCCTGTGGCGAGCACCGCGCCTGCCTGCTGGAGGTGCCGGACGCGACGGCCGAGCGGACCATCGTGGTGGCGGCGACCGAGGGCGAGACGCCGAAGAGCTGGCCGGCGCCGAACGCGAGCGTGCTCGTGCCCGTCGGCGAACGTCTGTTGGTCCGCCGGACCGGCATACCGGCCACGAGCACCCTCTTCGACCCGGACGGCACGGCGGTGCTGCGGGATCGGCGCGGCGTCGCCGTCCGGCTCGACGCCGGGAACCTGCTGGTCTTCGCGGAGCCGGCGAGCACGGTGGAGGCCGACCGCAGTGTCGCCGGGGTACGCGCGGGCACCGGCGAGGTGACCGAACTGGGCGAGCTGGTGGGCGTACGCAGCAGCAGCTGCTCGTGGAACAGCCGGGTGATCGCCTGTGGCGCGGAGAAGGACTTCGTCATCTACCGCTTCGCGGCCGACTGACCGCCGCGCCTGGCTCGCCCGTGAACCCGCCCGGCCACCCGTCGCGGGCGGCCGGGCGGGTGGGTGTTCACTCCTGGTCGAGGACGATCAGCTCGGCGTCGTGGGTCGGGGTCCACTGCACCGGCACCCCGACGGCGCTCAGGTGGCTGCCCGAGTAGCTCCGCTCGTGGTGCCGGTACCGCCCCGCCGGGTCGAGGCCGCGCAGCGGCAGCCGGACCGGGCGCGACGGCAGCTGACCGGGGCCGTCCGACCGGCCGGTGTGCCAGGCCAGCACGACCACCCGCCGCCCGTCGGGGGAGGTGTACTGGACCGCGCAGCGGGCCTGGTCCGGCCCGCCGATCAGGTGCACCTCGCCGTGCGTGACGACCTCCCGGATCTCCTTGTACCGGGAGATCCAGTCGGCGGCCTCGGCGCGCTGCTGCGGCGTCCAGTGCCGGATGTCCGCGCCGATGCCGAGCACCCCGGCCATCGCGAGGACGAACCGGAACGCCAGGGACCGCGGCCGTGGGTCGAAGATCCCGGGCGCGTCGGTCACCCAGGAGCTCAGCAGGTGCGGGGCGTTGGCGTGCAGGAAACCGTGCTGGATGGCGAGCCGGTCCAGCGGGGCGGTGTTGTCGCTGGGCCAGAAGATGTCGGCCCGGGCGGCCATGGCCAGGTCGGTGCGGGCGCCACCGCCGGCGCAGGACTCGATCAGCACGTCCGGGTGGTCCCGGCGCAGCCGCTCGTAGATGCGGTGCAGGGCGCTCACGTGCGCGCCGTCGAGGTCCAGTGGCCCGTCCACGCCGGCCCGGCCGGGTTCGGTGCGCGGGCGGTTGAAGTCCCACTTCAGGTACGCGATGTCGTACCGGCGCAGCAGCCCGTCCAGCGTGGAGTGGACGAACTCGGCCACCTCCGGCCGGCCCAGGTCCAGCAGGTACTGGTTGCGGATCGGGGTGAGCGGCCGCCCGTCGACCTGGTAGACCCAGTCGGGGTGCTCGGCGTAGAGCCGCGAGCGCGGGTTCACGCACTCCGGCTCCACCCAGAGCCCGAAGCGCAGCCCCAGCCCGCGTACCTCGGCGACGAACGCCTCGAAGCCGTCGGGGAACTTGGCCGGGTCGGGCGTCCAGTCGCCGAGCCCGGCGGTGTCGTCGTCGCGGCCGACGAACCAGCCGTCGTCGACCACGAAGGTCTCCACCCCGAGTTCGGCGGCGATCCGGGCCAGTTCCAGCTGGCTCTTCGCGTTGACCGCGAAGTAGGTCGCCTCCCACGAGTTGTAGAGCACCGGTCGGGGTACGAGCCGGTCACCGGCGAGCACCCGCTGGTAGCGGTGCCAGACCCGGGCCAGCCCGTCCAACCCGGCGGTGCTGTACGCCCCGGCGACCTCCGGCAGGGTCAGCGCGCCGCCCGCCGGCAGCTCCAGCGGCCCGTCCGGCAGCCGGCGTCCGGCCCGGACCCGGGTGAGCCCGCCGGTGTCCCGCTCCGCGGTGATCTCCCACGAGCCGGTCCACGCCACCGCCACGGCCCAGGCCGGGCCGTCCGGCTCGGCCCGGTCCCGTACCGCGAGCCACGGCACGTGCAGATGCCCCGGTACGCCCTGGCTGCTGCCGATGGTGAACGCCCCGTGCTTCAGGTCGACGTGTTCGAGCTGGAACTCCTGCGACCACTGGCCCCACTGGTGGCTGAGCAGCGCGCCGTGCGGGGTGGGTACGCAGAACCCGCCCGTGCCGACGCGAGCCAGCTGAAGGGGTTCGGTGCCGGTGTTGGTCAGCTCCACCCAGCGCCGGACCACGTCGGTGCCGGCCGCGACGGCGTACCGCAGCACCGCGCGCAGCCCGGTGACCGGGTCGGCGAAGGTGACCGCGAGAGTGCCGGCGGCCGGGTCGTGTGCCGCCTCGACGAAGTCGAACGCCACCCGTCGGTGCCCGGTGGTCGTCTCCACCACCAGGTCGGCGCCGGTGAAGGGGCGGTCCGCGTCGGTGGCGTACTCGATCGGGGCGGCGTCCCCGGCGGTGAGGAACGGCACCGGCCCGTCGTACGCGACGGGGGAGGGGCCGTCGCCGACCCCGTGCGGCCCCCACGCGCCGAGCTCCAGCCAGCGCCCGTGCGCCGGCACCGTCACCACGTACTCGGTGTGCGCCCCGCGCAGCGTCCACCGCCGCGCGGCCTCCGTACCGTGCTCGCTCACTTGCTCTCCTCCGTGCAGACGCTCACTTGACCGCGCCGATCGCCAGGCCGCCGATGAAGTGCCGCTGGAAGCGCAGGAAGACCGCGACGGTCGGCACCGCCGCGATCACCGTGCCGGCGGCGATCACGCTCCACGAGGAGACGAACTGGCCCTGGAGCGCGAGCAGCGCCGGGGTGACCGGCATCCGATCGTCGGTGCGCAGCACCGTGATGGCCCAGAGCAGGTCGTTGAAGATCCAGGTGAAGGAGAGCGCCCCGAGGGCGGCCAGCGCCGGTCGGGTCAGCGGCAGCATCACCCGGGCGAAGATCTGCGCGGGGCCCGCGCCGTCGATCGTCGCCGCCTCCTGGATCTCACCGGGCAGGTCGCGCATGAAGCCGTGCAGCACGAACGTGTAGAAGCCCAGCCCGAAGCCGACCTGAACGGTGATCAACGCCCAGAGGGTGTCGTACAGCCCGGTCAGCTCACTGAACTTCTGCACCGGGATGAGCAGGATCTGTGGTGGCAGCAGGTTGCCGGCGAGCATCAGCAGCAGGATGGTCCGCCGGCCGGGGATCCGGTAGCGGCTCAACGCGAACGCCGCGACCGCGGCCAGCGCCAGGCTCAGCACCACCGAGGGGACGGTGACCAGCAGGCTGTTGATCAACGCCCGCAGCTCGCCGCCGTCGACCCACGCCTGCCGGTAGGTGTCGAGGGTGAACGAGTGCGGCAGGCTGCCCACGCCGTTGGCGGCGATGTCGTCGAAGGTGCGGGTGGACATCACCACCACCCAGATCACCGGCCCGAGCCAGAGCAGCGAGAGCAGGATCATCCCGGTGTGGAAGGTCCCGGTGCGGAGCTTGCGGATCACGCTTCCTCCCGGAATGCGCGGACGAGGTAGCCGAGGATGACGGCGAGCGCGAGCACGAAGATCACCACGGCGATGGCCGACGCGTACCCGAGCCGCAGGCTCTGGAAGGCGGCCGAGTACATGTAGGTGCTGAGCAGCTCGGAGGAGTGGTACGGCCCGCCCTTGGTCAGCGACCAGACGATGTCGAACGAGCGCAGCGAGTCGATCACGATGACCGAGAGCACGACCGCGTTGACGCCCTTGAGCTGGGGGACCGTCACGTACCACAGCCGCTGCCAGCCGTTCGCCCCGTCCATCCGGGCGGCCTCGTGCAGCGCCGGGTCGATCGCCTTGAGGCCGGCGAGGAAGAGCACCATCACGTAGCCGATCTGCCGCCACAGGGCCGGCAGGATCACCGCGTAGAGGGCGGTCTGCGGATCGGCGAGCCAGGGCCGGATCAGGTGTTCCAGCCCGATCGTGCGCAGGATCTGGTCGGCCACCCCGTCCGGCTGGTAGAAGACCCGCCAGACCAGGGCGGTCACCACCAGGGAGAAGACCACCGGGGTGAAGAGCGCGGCGCGGTAGAAGCCGACGCCCCGCCGCTCCTTCTGCAGCAGCAGCGCCATCCCGAAGCCACCGACGACGGAGAGCCCGCCGAAGAGGACCAGCCAGATGACCGTGTTGAGCAGGGCGCCGCGGAACGTGGCGTCCCCGGCCAGCTCGACGTAGTTGTCGACGCCGATGAACTCGGGTGGCGTCTGGCCGTCCCAGCGGGTCAGCGAGAACCAGAATCCCTGCAGGGCCGGCCAGAAGACCCAGATGCTCTCGACCGCGAAGGGCACCAGCACGAACGCCACCAGCAGCGGCGACAGTCGGTTCGACCGTCGCCGCCGCCGGGGAGCGCCGGCCACCGTGGACGCCGTCGTCCCGGGTGTCTCGGCGATTGTGGACACGTTTGTCACGTCAGCCCTTGAAGACCTTCTCGGCGGACGCCTGCCACTCGCGGAGGATCGCGTCGATCTGGTCGGGCTTGTCCATGAACTTGGTGAGCGCCGTGTCCGCGGTCGGCTGGAGCGCGTCGCTGGAGTCCCGGTTGAAGAACTGGGTCAGCTCGGCGGCGCTCTCCAGCATCGCCTTGCCCTTGCTCACCAGCGGCGAGTCGGCGGCCTTGGCCTTCGGGTGCACCGGCAGCACGATGCCGGAGCTGGACTTGACGTACTCCTCCTGCGCCTCGACGGAGGCGAAGTACCTCAGCAGCTCCTTGGTGCCGGCCGGGTTGGCGCTCTTGGCGCTGGCGAAGAAGCCGTCGGTGGGCGCCTCCTCGGCCACCGGCACCGCCGGGTCGATGATCGGGAAGCGGAAGAAGTCCAGGTCGCCCAGGGCGTCCTTCGGCGCGGCGTCGGCGAAGAAGGTGCCGATCAGGAACATGCCGGTCTTGCCGGCGAGCAGCGCGGTGGTCGCCTCCTGGAACGGGTACGCCTTGCCCTTCGGGTCGAAGTACGGCAGGACCTCCCGCCAGCGGGTGAGGACGGCCTTGACCTTCGGGTCGTCGAAGCGCTGCTTGCCGGCGAGCAGTTCGCGGTGGAACGGCGCGCCGTTGATGCGGATGTTGAGGTAGTCGAACCAGGCCGAGGCGACCCAGGGGGTGTCGCCGAGGCCGATGCCGATCGGCGGGATGCCCTTGCTCTTCAGGGTCTCGCAGACGGCGAGGAAGTCGGCCCAGGTCTTCGGCTCCTGGACCCCCCACTTGGCGAAGTTGCTCTTGCGGTAGAAGAAGCCCCACCAGTAGTTGGTCATCGGCACGAAGACCTGCTTGCCGGCGGCGTCGGTGGAGAGGGTCTTCAACGACTGCGGGTACTCACCGAGCCCCTGCCACACGTCGGAGACGTCGAGCAGCAGGCCCTTGCTGGCGTAGTCGTTGGCGACCGAGCCCGCGTACCAGGTGTAGAGGTCCGGCGGGTTGGCCGACGTCAGGTAGGTCGGCAGCTGGGTGCGGAAGGTCTCCGAGGCGATCGTGTTGACCGACGCGGTGCCCTTGCCCAGCTTGTTGAAGTTCTCGGCGAGCTTCTCGATCGCCGTCTTGGCCTGCGGCGAGGAGAGGTTGGACTGGATGGTCACAGCGCCGGAGCCGCCGCTCTTCGCCGGTCCGCTGGCGGAGCTGGCGCAGGCGCTCAGCAACGAGCCGGCGCCGAGCGCGCCCAGGCCCGCGAGCCCGAGGTTGCCGAGGAATCGGCGGCGACCGG
The DNA here is from genome assembly GCF_003626635.1 of Micromonospora musae. Taxonomy (GTDB): domain Bacteria; phylum Actinomycetota; class Actinomycetes; order Mycobacteriales; family Micromonosporaceae; genus Micromonospora; species Micromonospora musae. The sequence goes on from NZ_RAZT01000009.1 coordinate 191,239, forward strand.
GATCGAAGTCGGTCACAGGTGGTCCCTTCCTCATCGACACGGTGCGACGCGGCGCTCGGTGTCGGTCTCGTTAATGGTGTGACCAGAAGGTTGCATCCGGGGTACTCTCACTGTCAAGATGTATTCGTAATTAATGGTTAAACGGTGCCTGGGGTGATCGATGGATCCGGTCGTACGCCGATTGGACGGCAAGACAGCGGTGGTCACCGGCGCCTACGGCGGGATCGGCGCGGCCACGGCACGTCGCCTCGCCGCGGAGGGGGCCCGCGTCGCCCTGCTCGACGTCCGCGACCCCGCCCCGGCGACCGAGGCGCTGACCGCCGCCGGTGGCCAGGGGCTGTCCATCGTGGCCGACGTCTCCGACGAGGCGTCCTGGGCCGCCGCGATCGACCGGGTGCGCGCCGAGCTCGGCCCGGTCGACATCCTGGTCAGCAACGCCTCCACCGTCGAGATCGCCCCCGCGCACCGCACCAGCCGGGCATCCTGGGACCACCAGCTCGGCGTCAACCTCACCGCCGCCTTCCTCGGCGTCCGGGCCTGCCTCGACGACCTCGTCGACCGCGCCGGCGCAGTCGTGCTGATCTCCTCGGTGCACGCCCTGATCGGGCTGCCCGGCCGGCCCGCCTACGCGGCGGCGAAGGGCGCCCTGGTCGCCCTCGGCCGGCAGCTCGCCGTCGAGTACGGCCCCCACGTACGGGTCAACAGCGTGCTGCCGGGCCCGATCCTCACCGGCGCCTGGGACGGCATCGGGGAGGAGGACCGTCGACGCAGCGTCGCGGAGACGGTCGCCAAGCGATTCGGAGCGCCGGAGGAGGTCGCCGCCGTGGTCGCCTTCCTCGCCTCGCCGGACGCCGCCTTCGTCACCGGCACGAGCCTGGTGGTGGACGGTGGATGGACCGCGATGAAAGCCTCGGCCTGACAGATCGAGACCGACGAGCGAAGAAGGCGCGAAGAGCATTGGCACAGTACGCAGGCCGTGGTGTCCATGGACACACCGTCGAGGTGATCGCCCGGCGCATCCTCACCGGGGAGATCGCCGAAGGCGACACCTTGAACCTCGCCGCGCTCCAGGAGGAGCTGGACGTCAGTCTCACCGCCCTCCGCGAGGCGCTCAAGGTCCTCACCGCGAAGGGCATAGTGGACGCCCGGCAGAAACGCGGCACCTTCGTCCGGCCCCGCGCCGACTGGAACCTGCTCGACGGTGACGTGATCCGCTGGCAGTTCGCCGACGGGGCCGATCCGCTCCTCATCGACCAGCTGCACGAGGTCCGCTCGATCATCGAGCCGGCCGCGGCGCGGCTGGCCGCCTCCCGGGCCAGCGCCGAGGACGTGGCGGCGCTCGACGCGGCGCTGGACGCGATGTCCGACGCGCGGGGCCGGCCGGCGGCCGCCGTCGCCGCCGACCTCGCGTTCCACCGGGGCCTGCTCGCCGCCACCCACAACGAGCTGCTGGTCCGGATGGAAGTGGTGATGAAGACCGGGCTCGCCGAGCGCGACCGGCTGGTGCACGGCCGCGACAGCGACGACGATCCCGTCCCCAGCCACCGCGCCGTGGTCGACGCGATCCGCGCCGGCGACGACCGCGCCGCCGAGGCGGCGATGTGTGAACTGCTCGCCAAGGCCGTGCGGGACGTCGAGAAGCTGCGCGGACCAGACGGCGACCGGTGAGTACGACCAGTGAGTGCGACCAGTGAGCTTGCGAGCCCCGCGGTCACGAACGAAGGGGTAACGCAGTGAAGATCGAACGGATCGAGACCTTCCTGGTCGCGCCGCGGTGGTTGTTCTGCCGGGTGGAGACCGACACCGGTCTGGTCGGCTGGGGCGAGCCGGTGGTGGAGGGACGGGCCGAAGTGGTCCGCGCCGCGGTCGAGGTGCTCGCCGAGTACCTCGTCGGGGAGGACCCGCTCCGCGTGGAGCAGCACTGGCAGGTGCTGACCAAGGGCGGCTTCTACCGCGGCGGCCCGGTCCTCTCCAGCGCCGTCGCCGGCCTGGACCAGGCGCTGTGGGACATCACCGGGCGGGCGTACGGCGTTCCGGTGCACGCCCTGCTCGGCGGGCCGGTCCGGGACCGGGTGCGCATCTACTCCTGGATCGGCGGGGACGAACCCGCCGAGATCGCCGACGCCGCCGCCGAGCAGATGGCCGCCGGACTGACCGGGCTCAAGATGAACGCCTGCGGCCAGCTCTCCCCGATCCCCACCCCGGCGGAGATCGACGAGGTCGTCGGCCGGGTCGCCGCCGCCCGGGCGGTGCTCGGCGACGAACGCGACATCGCGCTGGACTTCCACGGCCGCGCCGGGCTCGCCGCGGTGCGCCGCATCCTCCCCGAGCTGGCGCCGCTGCGGCCGTTCTTCGTCGAGGAGCCGCTGCTCCCGGATCAGGCCCACCACCTGCGTGACGTGGTCGCCAGCTCGCCGGTGCCGGTCGCCACCGGCGAACGCCTCTACTCACGGACGGAGTTCCTCACCCCGCTGCAGGCCGGGGTGTCGGTGGTGCAGCCCGACCTGTCGCACGCGGGTGGCATCTCCGAGGTACGGCGGATCGCGGCGCTCGCGGAGACGTACGGCGCCCTGCTCGCGCCGCACTGCCCGCTCGGCCCGATCGCGCTCGCGGCCAGCCTCCAGGTGGCCTTCGCGACGCCGAACTTCCTCATCCAGGAGCAGAGCATCGGCATCCACTACAACGGCGGCTCGGAGCTGCTGGACTACCTGATCGACCCGGAGCCGTTCCGGTTCACCGACGGGCACATCGTCCGGTTCGACGGGCCCGGCCTCGGCATCACCATCGACGAGGCGGCGGTGCGGCGGGCCGCGAAGAGCCCGCACGCCTGGCGCAACCCGGTCTGGCGCCACCCGGACGGGTCGTTCGCCGAATGGTGACGCCCACCGGGGCGCGGCCGCACGAGCCGGCCGGCCCGCGCCCGCAGCCGGCGCCCACCGCCGGGACCGGGCCTGATCCGGAGTGGCCGGTGCCGCTGCGCGCCGAGGTCGATCTCGCGCTGGGTGGACGCTGGACCAGCCTGCGCGGTGGCGGGCGGGAGTGGCTCTGGCTGGGTCCCGAACTAGGCCGGGAGGGGGTCTCGCCGGGCGCGGCCTTCGTGGACGCGGGCGGGCTGGAGGAGTGTCTGCCCACGGTGCGGGGCTGTCCCGACCACGGTGACGTCTGGTCCCGCCCCTGGCAGGAGACGGGCCCCGGTGCCGCGGCCGTCGACTGCCCGCAGTTCACCCTCACCCGCCGCCTCGCCGAGCGCTCCGGCGTGATCGTGGTCGACTACCGGCTCGCCGCCGACCCCGGGTACCGCTTCCTCTGGGCGGCACACGCCCTGCTCGACCTGTCGCCGGCGGCCCGACTGGAGGCGCCCACGGGCACCTCGACGCGGTTGCATCCGGAGGCCGCCGCACTGCTGCCGCCGGAGACCTGGCCGGCCGGACGGCCGTGGCTTCCCGGCGACTGGCCCACGCCGGCCGGTCTGGCGCTGGACGCCTTCGGCCCGGACGACGGCACCGCCGTCGGCGCGGTGCTGGTGGACTGTCCCCGGGTCCGGGTGGTGGACGCGCCCGACGTGCTCACCTTCGAGCTGGCCTGCGACGGCCAGCCGGTGGGCGTCGGGCTCTGGCGCAACCTGCGGGGCTGGCCCGAGGCGGCCCCCTACCGCAGCCTCGGCGTGGAGCCGATGCTCGGCGCCGCCTTCGACCTGGCCGACGCCGGGCCGGAGGACGCGGCGCTCGTCCCACCGAGCGGGGAGGTCGCCTGGCGGCTGACCGTCTCCGCGCACCGACAGAGAGGTCCCCGGTGAACCTGACCGACGCCCTGCGTACCCACCGGCTGCTCGCCATCGTGCGCGGCCCGGACCCGGAGGCGGCGCTCGCCGCCGTCCTGACCCTCGCCGACAGCGGCGTGGCCCTGATCGAGGTGTCGTTGACCAGCGCGGACGCTCTCGGCACGCTGCGTCGGGCCCGGGCCGCGCTCGGTCCCGGCTTCGGCCTCGGCGCGGGCACCGTGCTCAGCGTCGCCGACGCTCGCGCGGCCGCCGACGCGGGGGTGTCCTTCCTGGTCACCCCGGCGCTCGCCGAGAGCCTCGACGAAGCGCTCCGGCTCGGGCTGCCGGTCCTCGCCGGTGCGCTCACCCCGACCGAGGTGCTCGGCGCCCGGGCGGCTGGCGCTGCCGCGGTCAAGCTCTTCCCCGCCTCGATCGGCGGGCCCGGCTACCTCGGGGCGCTGCGCGACCCGTTGCCGGACGTCCCGTTCGTGCCCGTCGGCGGGGTGGACGCCGAGAGCGCTCGGCAGTACCTGGCTCGGGGCGCGGTGGCCGTCGGGGTCGGCTCGCCGCTGCTCGGCGACGCGGTGCGCGGCGGTGACCTCGACGCGCTGCGCGCCCGGGCGGCCGCCTTCCGCGCGGCGGTGGCCGACGCGCCGGTCGTACCGTCGTCCCGCTGATCGGCGCCGGACGCCGAGCACCGATCGAGGAGGAGAGATGGAGCTGACCGAGCCGACCGCGTGGAGCGCCGACCGGCTGGAGCTGGGTGAGGGCGCCCGTTGGGTGGACGACCGTCTCGTGCTGGTCGATCTGCTCGCCGGGCGGCTGCTGAGCACCACCGGCGACGGCCCCGCGCCGCTGGCCGAGCTGTGCCGGCTGGACGTGCCGCTGGGTGCGGTCGCGCCGGTGGCCGGGGAGCCGGGGGAGTGGCTCGCCGCCGCCGGCACCGGCGTCGTCCGGCTCGGCGCCGACGGCGGGCATCGCGTCGTCGCCGAGCTGGAGGGTGGCAATCCCGAGCCGGCCCGGATGAACGACGCGGTGGCCGACCCGCACGGTCGGTTCTGGGCGGGCAGCATGACGTACGCCGGAACGCCCGGCGGCGGCTCGCTCTACCGGATCGACCCGGGGGCCGCGCCGGTGCCGGTGGTGACCGGGCTGACCATCGCCAACGGGCCGGCCTTCGACGGCGCCGGCACCACCATGTACCTGGCCGACACCCCGCGCGGGCACGTCGACAGGTTCTCCGTGGACGCCCGCACCGGCGCCCTCGGGGAGCGGACGCCGTTCCTGCGGCTCGACCCCGCCGAGGGCGCCCCGGACGGCATGACCGTCGACGCCGAGGACCACCTCTGGGTGGCGCTCTGGGGCGGCTCGGCGGTGCGCCGCTATCGGCCGGACGGCGTGCTGGACCGGGAGATCCGGCTGCCGGCGGAGCAGCCCACCAGTGTCTGTTTCGGTGGCCCCGGGCTGCGCCGACTCTTCGTGACCACCGCCGCGTACGGCCTGACCGACCCGGGGCCGCTCGACGGCGCGCTGCTCGCCGTCGACGTGCCGATCGCCGGCCGGCCCGCCGCGTCGGTCCCGGCGGGCTGACGGGGCCTGCCCCGCGCCCGGACGAGGTCCGGGCTTGGTTGATCGACTCGGGTTCCTTGATGTCGGGCTGTTCCAGCCGTGCGACACCCCGACTTCGTGGAACCCGAGTTGACGATCCACAGCAGTGACGAGCGCCCGGCGGGATCGCCGGGCGCTCGTCCACGTGGGGCCTACCCGACGAAGGGTTGCCATTACGTGATCTTCGGCGGGCTCGACAGCCGGGCGATGATCCACAAGCATTGGCGTCCGGGCGAGTTATCGCATTGACAGTGCGAAAACCGCCGCACGGATCCTCTTCGGACAGGGCGCGTTCCCGGCTGCTGCGAACCGGCCGGTGGCGCGCTCTGCCGCCATGCAAAGGAGCACGCATGCGAATACGCCGTTCGACCCCTCACGGCGCGCTTGCCCTCGTGACCGTCGCCGGGCTGCTGATCGGGGGCGGCCCGGCCAGCGCCGGCCCCACACCACTGGCCCCCGCCGCGACCTCGGCCGAGGCGCCGGCGGTGGCCGAACCCACTCGGCAACCGACCCGCACCCTGACCCTGATCACCGGCGACCGGATCGAGTCCTCGTCCGGCCGGATCGCGGTCATCCCGCGCCACGGCGTGCAGTTCCTCCGCTACCAGCACGGCGACGACCAGTACGTGGTGCCCTCCGACGCGCTCGGGCTGCTGCGCCAGGATCGGCTCGACGAGCGGCTGTTCAACGTGACCCAACTCCTCGCCGACGGCTTCGACCGGCGCGGGGAGCTTCCCCTGATCGCCTCCGACCTGACCGGCATGCGCGGACTGACCGCGCAGCGCCGCCTCGCCTCGGTCGACGGCTTCGCCACCGAGATCCAGGTCGCCGACCTGGCCCGCAACTGGCCGACGCTGCGCGGCTCGCTGCGTACCGGAAAGCTCTGGCTGGACGGCATCCGCAAACCCGCCCTCGACGTGAGTGTGCCCGCCAGCGGCGCCCCGGCGGTCTGGGCCGCCGGCTACGACGGCTCGGGCGTGACCGTGGCGGTGCTCGACAGCGGGATCGACAACACCCACCCCGACTTCGTCGGGCGGGTGCTCGCCCAGCGGAACTTCGTCACCGACTACGAGACGACCGACGACGACCTGGCCGGGCACGGCACCCACGTCGCCTCCATCCTGGCCGGCACCGGCGCCGCCTCCGGCGGTCGCTACCGGGGCATGGCGCCCGGGGCGAACCTGCTGGTCGGCAAGGTCTGCTTCAGCTACCAGGGCCTCGGCGCGGCCTGCCCCGACTCGGCGATCCTCGAGGGGCTGCGCTGGGCGGCCGAGTCCGGCGCGCGGGTGGTCAACCTCAGCCTCGGCGCCGACGACCAGCCCGGCATCGACCCGATCGAGGCCGCGGTCAACGACCTCACCGCCCGGTACGGCACCCTCTTCGTCGCCGCCGCGGGCAACAGCGGCTGGGTGCCGCAGTCGGTCGGCTCACCGGCCTCGGCCGACGCCGCCCTCGCCGTCGGCAACGTCGACAAGACCGGCGCGCGCAGCTGGGACTCGGGCCAGGGCCCCCGGCTCGAGGACTACGCGGTCAAGCCGGAGATCACCGCCCCCGGTACGGCGATCACCGCGGCCCGCTCCGCCACCGCCGACGTCGCCCCGGCCGGCGAGCAGTACGTCTCGTTCAGCGGCACCTCGATGGCGAGCCCGCACGTCGCGGGCGCGGCGGCGCTGCTCGCCCAGGCGCACCCCGACTGGCGGGCCGGCCAGCTCAAGTCGGCGCTGATGGGTTCGGCACGGCCCAGCGCGACGATCGAACTCTTCGGTCAGGGCGCCGGCCAGCTCGACGTGGCCCGGGCCTTCACCCAGCCGGTCGCCGCCGACCCGCCCGTGGTCAACTTCGGCTTCCGGTCGTACCCGCACGACGCCCAGGACGTGATCAGCCGGCCGGTGACGTACCGCAACGACGCCGACGCGCCGATCACCCTGCGGCTGGCCGTGACCGGAGACCTGCCGGCCGGCGTGATCACGTTGGAGAGTGGCACCCTCACCGTGCCCGCGCACGGGCAGGCCTCGGTCCGGCTCACCGCTGACACCCGGGCCGGGGGCGCCGCGTACGGCACCTTCGGCGGTCGACTGGTCGCCACCGCGGACGGGGTAAGCGTCCAGACGCCGTTCAGCGTCTTCCGGGAGCAGCCCTCCGCCGACGTCCAGCTGAAGGTCACCGCCCGGACCGACGCCCCGCAGGAGGTGGTCACCCAGCTCGGCAACCTCGCCACCGGCGAGTTCGTGGTCAGCTACGACAGCGCGGACACGCTCCGGGTGCCGATGGGCGACTACGTGGTGCTCAGCATGGGCATCAGCGCCGACGGCACGGGCACCGTGCTGGCCAACGGCCGGATGACCATCGACCGGTCGACGACCCTGGCGCTCGACGGCCGCCGGGCCCGGCCGGTGGACATCCGGCTTCCGGACCGGGACGCCGCACCGGTCATCGGTGAGGTCGAGGTCCAGCACACCGGCGCACCGCAGCTCTTCGCCATGAGCCTCACCGGCGATCCGGGCTCCATCTACACCGCCGACCTGGGCCCGGAGAAGGTCGCGGGCCTGATCACCTCCGTGACGGCGCTCTTCGCCCGCCCGGACCGCAGCGGCGACTTCACCGCCAGCCCGTACACCTACCAGACCGGCTGGTACCAGACCGGCTCGTTCGTCACCGGCTTCACCCGCCACCTCGGCCGGCGCGACGTGGCCGAGGTAAGCACCAGCTACGCGGCGGCGGCGGTCGGCGGCGTGGGTACCCGGGTCAACTACCCGGTGATCCCCGGGGTCGACTACCCCGACGGGCTCGTCCTGCCCCGTACGACGCTGCCCGCGCAGCGGACCGAGTACTACGCCGGCAACCTCGGCTGGGAGTCGACCTTCGAGGAGGGCGTCGGCGCGGGGGCGGACTACCGTCGTCTGTCGGAGCTCACCGCGCAGCGGACCGAGTACCGGGCCGGGAAGGACTACATCGAGCGGTGGAACTACGGGGTCTTCACCACGCCGATGACCCCGGCGTTCCCGGAGTACCCGGTGGTCGAGCGGCGGGGCAACGAATTCCTGCTCCGGCTCGACGGCTACGCCGACGCCGCCGGCCACCGGGGCTCCGCCGACCCGGCGGGGCTCACCGGGAAGCTGGCGCTCTACCGCGGTGACACGCTGGTCGAGGAGCGGGCCGGGGCGTACGCCGGAATCGACGTCGGTGAGCCTGGACGGTCCCGCTACCGGCTCTCGTACGGCTTCACCCAGCCGGCGCCGACGCGGCTCTCCACCCGCGTGGAGACCGTGTGGGAGTTCGACTCGGCGTACACCGCCACCGGCACTGCGCTGCCGCTGACCGCGGTCGGCTTCGCACCTCGCCTCGACGGCACCAACACGGCGAAGAAGCACGGCCTGGCGGCGGTGCCGCTGACCTTCACCCGACAGGCCGGCGCCGGCAAGATCGCCAAGGTGGAGGTGGAGGTCTCCTACGACGACGGCGCCCACTGGGCCAAGGCGCCGGTGCTCTCGCTGCTGGGCAGCCACACCGCGGTGGTCGGGCACCCGGGCCGGGCCGGCTTCGTCTCGCTGCGTGCCCGCGTGGCCGACTCGGCGGGCGCGGTGGTGACCACGACCGTGATCCGGGCGTACGAGCTGCGGTAACCGCCGATCGCACGCTGGTGGGGCCGTCCGGTGTCGGACGGCCCCACCACCGTCTCCGGGTCCCGCGCCGAGGTCGGAGCCGCCCGCCTTCGGGCGTCGGCCGGGGAGTCCCGGTGTGGGGGTAACAACTGCCGACGTGTTGGGGTTCTTTAGCGCTCTTTGGGTTGCTATGGTGCTCGTGTGAATTGAAGGAGTGGGCGGCGTCGACCGGCATCGCGTATATCACCGCGCGGCGGCAGTATGCGGCGGGAACGCTGCCTGTTCCGACGTACCGGGTTGGCCGGCTGATCATGGTGGGGGAGCCGGTAACCGGCGTCACCACCGGCACCGGGCAGACCGTGGTGTACGCCCGGGTGTCGTCGGCCGATCAGCGGCCGGACCTGGATCGGCAGGTCGCTCGGGTGACGGTGTGGGCCACCGGGCGGAAACTCGCGGTCGATCGAGTGGTGACTGAGGTCGGCTCGGCCCTCGACGGGCACCGCAAGAAGTTCCTCGCCCTGCTGAGCGATCCGGCGGTGACCACCATTGTGGTCGAGCGCCGAGACCGGTTCGGCCGGTTCGGCGCTGAGTACGTGGAGGCCGCTCTGTCCGCGCAGGGCCGTCGGCTGCTGGTGGTTGATCCCGCCGAGGTCGATGATGACCTCGTTCGGGACGTGACCGAGATCCTGACGTCACTGTGCGCCCGCCTGTATGGTCGCCGCGGTGCCGCGAACCGCGCCCGCCGCGCGGTCGAAGCCGTCACCGAGGACGGTCCTGCGTGAAGACGATCCAGGCGTACCGATTCGCTCTCGACCTCAGCCGCGGCCAGGAACGCGCCGTCCTCGCCCACGTCGGCGCGGCCAGGGTCGCGCACAACTGGGCTCTCGCCCAGGTCAAGGCCGTGATGGACCAGCGGACGGCGGAGCGTTCCTACGGTGTGCCAGACGAGCAGTTAACGCCGTCGCTGTCGTGGTCGCTTGCCGGGCTGCGTAAGACGTGGAACGCCGCGAAGCCTGAGGTGGCGCCGTGGTGGGCCGAGGTGTCCAAAGAGGCGTTCAACACCGGCCTGGACGCTCTCGCGCGTGGCTTGAAGAACTGGTCCGACTCCCGTAAGGGCAGGCGGGCCGGGCGCCCGGTCGGATTCCCTCGCTTCAAGTCCCGCCGCCGCACCACACCCAGCGTGCGGTTCACCACCGGCGCGATCCGCGTCGAACCCGACCGCATGCACGTGGTGCTGCCCAGGCTGGGCCGGTTGAAGCTGCACGAATCCGCCCGCAAGCTCGCCCGCCGTGTAGACAACGGCACCGCGCGGATCATGTGCGCCACCGTGCGTGGTGAAGGCGGCCGCTGGCACGTGTCTTTCACCGTCGAGGTCGAGCGTGCCGAATGCATCCCGGCCCGGCCGGACACGGTGGTCGGCGTGGACGTCGGGATCAAGCACCTCGCGGTGCTCTCCACCGGAGAGCTCGTACCGAACCCGCGCCACCTGGTGGCCGCGCGGCAGCGGATGCTCTCACTGGGCCGGTCCCTGTCGCGTAAGAGCGGCCCGGACCGGCGCACCGGACGGCGGCCGTCGAAGCGGTGGGAGCGGGCGGCGGCCCGGCTCGGCCGCGCGCACGCCCGGGTGGCGAACGTGCGCCGCGACGGTCTGCACAAGCTCACCACTCGACTCGCCACGACGCACGGCACGATTGTGGTCGAAGATCTCAACGTGGCCGGGATGATGCGCAATCGGCGGCTCGCCCGGCATATCGCCGACGCCGGGTTCGCCGAGATCCGTCGACAGTTGGCGTACAAGACCTCGTGGAACGGTGGCCGACTGCTCACGGCCGACCGCTGGTACCCGTCCTCGAAGACCTGCTCGGGTTGTGGCGCGGTGAAAACCAAGCTGGCCCTGTCCGAGCGCGAGTACGAATGCGAGGCGTGCGGTCTGGTCATGGACCGTGACCGCAACGCCGCGCTCAACCTGGCCGCCTTGGCGGCTGAGTTCGACACCGCCGGGAGTGGCTCGGTGGCAGCACGTGGAGCCGACCAGAAGACCCACGCGCGCGGGCAGGTGGCTGTGAAGCGTGAACCCGGCACGGCGTCAGCCGGCAAGACCGGGACCGTCCCACCGCAAGGCGGGACAACCGATCGTGCGCTCACCAAAGCGCGCTAAACGGTAACGGTGACGCAGGTTATCGCCGCTCGGGCCCGCGACCGGTGCGGTCCGGTCCGGTCCGTACGATGCGCCGGTGATCCTTCGTGGCAAGATCCGGTCCGATGCCCCGCTGCTCGTGCTCGCCCTCGAGGAGGAGGCCGCGCACCTCGACACCGACCTGCCGGTGCTGGTGACCGGGATGGGCAAGGTCAACGCGGCGACGGCCCTGGCGGCGACCCTGGCCGGCGGCGTACGGCCGAGCCTGGTGGTCAACCTCGGCACCGCCGGTGCGCTGCGACCCGGCTGGGACGGCCTCCACGAGATCGGCAGCGTCTTCCAGCACGACCTCGACACCGAGCTGCTGCGCAACCTCACCGGGCACATCTGCGGCGCGCCGCTGACGCTCGGCACGCAGCCGACGGTGCTCGCCACCGGCGACACGTTCGTCGCTGACGACGCGACCCGGGCCCGGCTCGCGCAGCGCGCGGACCTCGTCGACATGGAGGGGTACGCGATCGCCTCGGCCGCGGCGCAGGCGGGGGTGCCGTGCCGGCTGATCAAGCGGGTCAGCGACGAGGCGGGCGACGGTGCGGTGCGCAGCTGGCAGGAGTCGGTGGACGCCTGCGCCCGCGACCTGGCCACCTGGCTCCGCAGCGAACTCCGCTGACCCACCGCTCTCCCGCGTCGATCATGACGTTTGCGGGTGGCGCGTCGGCGGGTCGCGCCGGTCAAACTCATGATCGACGACGGGGGAGTCGAGGGGCGTAATCTACTGCGGACCGTCGGGTGGGCAGGGGGTGCGGGCGTGGGGGTGCGGACGATCGATCGTCGGACGGCCGCCGCAGCCGGTGGCCGGGCCCGGTGAGCGGGGGACGACTGCTCGCGGTCAGCGACCTGCACGTCCGGTACGCCGAGAACCGCGCCGTCGCCGACGGCCTTCGCCCCGGCTCCGATGACGACTGGCTGATCGTCGCCGGTGACGTGGCCGAGTACTTCGCCGACGTCCGCGCGACGCTGGCGCTGCTGCGCGACCGGTTCTACACCGTGATCTGGGCGCCCGGCAACCACGAGCTCTGGACGCTGCGCGACGATCCGGTCCAGCTGCGTGGCGAGGCGCGCTATCGGGAACTCGTCGCGACCTGCCGCGAGCTGGGCGTGCTCACCCCCGAGGACGCGTACCCGGTCTGGCCCGGTCAGGACGGCCCGGTGACTGTCGCACCGCTGTTCACGCTCTACGACTACTCGTTCCGCGCCCCCGGCACGGCGAACAAGGAGGAGTCGCTGCGCCGGGCGTACGACGCCGGGGTGGTCTGCACCGACGAGATGCTGCTGCATCCCGACCCGTACCCGGGGCGCGACGCCTGGTGCGCGGCCCGGGTGGCGTACACCGAGCGGCGGCTCGCGGCGATCGATCCGGGGCGGCCGACGGTGCTGGTGAACCACTTCCCGCTGGTCCGCGAACCGACCCGGATCCTGCGCCATCCGGAGTTCGCCCAGTGGTGCGGCACCACCCGTACCGCGGACTGGCACCTGCGCTTCCGCGCGGCGGCGGTGGTCTACGGCCACCTGCACATCCCGCGCACCACCCGGTACAACGGGGTCCGCTTCGAGGAGGTGTCGCTGGGCTATCCGAGGGAGTGGCGGCCGCGCGGCGTCGCTTTCCGGCCGCGCGTGGTGCTGCCCGCCGCGCCGGCCTGACTTCGCCGACGAGCGCGGCGCGATCCGCTCCCCGGTGGGGCTTGAAGGCCGCCCGAACTCGGCGGATGCTGGATGCGCATCGACAATCACCGATTGGATCGGAGGCTCGGATGCGTCGTCTCCCGCTCGTCGCCCTCGTCCTGACCGCCCTGCTGCTCGGCACCCCCGCCGCCGCGCAGGCAGAACCCGACGCCGGACCGGCCCGCGCCGACGCGGCCGCCCGCCCCGACCACGCCGCCGCGGCGCGCGTGCTCAGCGAGGTGCGTACCGCCGGTGTCACCTGGGGGATCGACCCGGCCACCGGTCGGATGACCCTCACCGCCGACGAGACCGTGACCGGCCCCGGGCTGGCGGCGCTGCGCGCCACCGCGGCCCGGGCCGGCGCCGAGCTGCGCCGGGAACCCGGCCGGCTGAGCACGCTGATCGCGGCCGGCGAGGCGATCTACGGCGGCGGCGGGCGATGCTCGCTCGGCGCGAACGTCCGCAGTGGCAGCACCTCCTACTTCGTCACCGCCGGGCACTGCACCAACGCGGCCGGCACCTGGTACGCGAACGCGGCCGGCACCACCGTGCTCGGCGTCCGCACCGGCACCAGCTTCCCCGGCAACGACTACGGCGTGGTGCGCTACACCGGCACGATCCCCCGCCCCAGCGCGGTCTACACCTACCCGGGCCTGCTCCCCGTCCCCGGCACCGCCACCGCCACCATCGGCCTGGCGGTCTGCCGCAGCGGTTCGACCACCGGCGTGCGCTGCGGCACTATCACCGGGCTGAATCAGACGGTCAACTACTCCACCGGGGTGGTGTACGGCCTGATCCGCACCAACATCTGCGCCGAGCCCGGCGACAGCGGCGGCCCGCTCTACGTCGCCGCGACCGGCCGGATCGTCGGCGTCCTCTCCGGCGGCAGCGGCAACTGCACCAGCGGCGGCACCACGTTCTACCAGCCGATCGGGGAGATCCTGGCCGCGTACGGCCTGACGATTCCCTGACCCGCCCGGTGACCGGCCGGTGGCGCGCTCGCCGCCGGCCGGCGTCCCGCCGTCAGCGCCCGCCGGCCGGCGTCCGGCCGTCAGCGCCCGCCGGCCGGCGTCCGGCCGTCAGCGCCCACGGGCCGCCGTCAGCGCCTACCTGCCGGCGTCGCGCCAGCAGTGCCCGCCCGGAAGTGGGCCCGCCGTCAGCGCTCGGCGGCGGTCGGCTCGTCGCCGGTGGCGCTCGGCCGATCCTCGGTGGACGGCCTGTCGAGGAAGAGTAGCCGGGCCCGCTTCTCCGGCTTGTCGATCAGCGGCCCGAGCCGGAAGCCGGCACGCAGCAGCCGGGCGACCGCCCGCTCGTTGCGCGCGTCCGGCTCGGCCAGCAGCCGCCGCCGGCCCGGGTCGGCCCAGACGAAGTCGAGCAGCACCCCGAACAGCCGCCCGGTGAAGCCCTGCTCGGAGGCGGGCGCCGGGCCGACGAAGAGGTGCAGGCCGAAGTCCCCGGGCTGGACCGGGTAGCACTCGCCGACCGGGTCGGCCTCCGGCTGGTACGTCTGGAACAGCGCCACCGGCAGCCCGTCGCGGTGCACCAGGTAGGCGTGGTGCGTCGTCAGCGAGTCCACGTACGCGTAGATCTCCCGCACCCGCTCGCGGTCGGCGTCCAGCATGCCCCAGAACCCGGCCCGCTCCTGCGTCACCCAGCCGTGCAGCAGGTCGACGTCGCCCTCCGGGTCGACGGGGCGGACGGTGACCCGGCCGAACCCGGTGACGTCCCGCTCGTAGCGGTGCGGGTCGGTCCCGGTGATGTCCTGGTCAGTGGTCATGACGCTCCTCGGTGAGCTGGTCCCAGTCGGTCGTCACGGGCAGCAGGTCGCCGGCGAGCCAGGCCGGCGTCTGGTCGTGGTGGTGCGGGTCCCCGCGCACCCCGCAGGCGCCGAAGGGCACCACCCAGCGGCTGCGGTCGCGGTCGCCGAGGTCCCAGACGTAGCGCGCCGCCGGCCCGCGCAGGCAGTCGTGGGTGACGCCCGGCACGCTGGAGGTGGAGAGCACACAGTCGTGGTCCCCGGCCAGGCCCGGCACCGGCGCCCCGTCCGGCTCCGGCAGCGCCCGCCACGGGGTGAGCCGGTGCAGCTCGCCCCAGCGCGGCAGCTCCTCGTCCGACACCTCTTCGACGGCGGCGCGCAGCAGCGCCTCGGTGGCCTCCTCGGGCAGCAGGCCGCTGCCCAGCACCGCCTCGACGGCGTGGGCCACCCGCGGCGCGAGCGCCAGCCAGGGCCGGAACACCTCCGGGTACGCCGGCGGGTCGGCGAGCGGGGCGAGCGCATCGTGGGCGGCGAGCCGCCGGACGAGGGCCGCCCGAACCAGCGCGTACGCAGTGGCGTCGCGGCTGCCGGCGTCCATCCGGCGGTCCCAGCCCAGCAGCCGGTCACGCAGGGCGGCGGCGGCCGGAGTGAGCCCGGTGAGCGCCGCCAGCCGCCCGATCAGAGGGCCTGCCGAGGCGAGGTAGGTGTCGGTATGGACGGTCGCCATCGCCTCGGCCGTCCAGCCGCCGCCCGCGTCGAGCAGCTCGCGGATCCGGTCCGCCCGGTGCGGTGGGGCGAACTCGACGCCGAGCGGCGTGGCGAGCCCACGGGCGTTCGCCATCACCGCGACGTCGCCCACCTCGGCGCGCGGCATCGGCGCGTGCCAGCCCTTCCAGGCGTGCCGCGCCGACCAGGCGGGGACCACCCGCAGCCGGTTCGCCGGATGCCGCACCGGCACCGCCCCGGCGACCCGGTGCAGCAGCCCACCCGAGGTGTCGGCGGCCTGGAGCACGTTGACCGGCTCGATCCAGCGGTCGACGGCCGCGTCCACGTCGGCGACCGTCCGGGCGCGCAGCAGGGCCGGCAGCGCCCCGAAACCCAGCTCCGCCAGCACCCGGGGCGGATAGCGGAGGCTGATCGCCGTTCCGTCGTCCGGGCCGCCGATCACCACCGGCCCGCGAGCGGTCTCCACCACCTCGACGTGGACCGGCTCACCCCCGGACACCTCGACGGTCTCCGTGTGCGCGGCCGCCGGCTCCCAGCCGTCCGGGCCGTACGCCTCGACGGCCGCGCCGCGGCGACGCAGCCGCTCCGCGTAGAGGTCCTGGTAGTCGGCCATCGCGTTGGTGATCGCCCAGGCCACGCCGCCGGTGTGTCCGAAGTGGGCGAGGCCGGGCACCCCGGGCACCGCCAGACCGACCACGTCGTACTCCGGGCAGGCCAGCCGGATCTGCTGGTACATGCCGGGGTCCTCGATGAAGCGGTGCGGATCCCCGGCCAGCAGGGCGGCCCCGTCGGCGGTGCGCTCACCGGCGAGCAGCCACCCGTTGCTGCCCGTCGTGGCGGGCGCGTCGGCGGCGAAGAGGTTCATCCACCGTTCGCCGAGGCGCTCGGCCACATGCTCGCGCCACAGCTTCGTCGGCAGGTTGGCGAAGAGGACGTGATGGGAGAGCCAGACGGCCAGCGGGGTCCACGGCTCCCACCGGCCGGGCGCCAGCCCGACGGCGGCGAACTGCGGCGCCCGCGCCGCCCCGGCGGTGAGGCCGGCGTTGACCCCCTCGACGTAGGCCCCCACCCACGCGGCGGTGGCCGGATCCAGCGCGGCGTGGCAGCGGCGGGCGGTGTCCGCCAGCCGCGCCTGCCGGGCGAACCGGTCCCAGCCCAGCTCGTCGGCGCCGAGGAAGGCCGCGCTGGTGCCCTGAGCCCGATGCCGCTCCACCTCCAGTTGCCAGGCCCGGTCGTACGCGGTCACCCGGCCCTGCGCCGCCGCGAGCGCCGTCTCGTCGGCCGCCCGCAGGTGCGGGACACCCCACGGGTCGCGGAAGATTCGGGCGGTCACGCCGGCTCCGGGGCGAGCTGTGCGGCCGGTCGACGCGCGGCCGGCACGACCAGCGGGGTGCCGGTCTCCGGGTCCTCGATCACCCGGCAGGGCAGCCCGAACACCTCCTCGACCCGCTCCGCGGTGACCACCTCGGCGGGTGGCCCGGCGGCGACGACCCGACCGTCGCGCATCGCGATCAGGTGGGTGGCGTACCGGGCGGCGTGGTTCAGGTCGTGCAGCACCGCGACCAGCGTGCGGCCCTGCTCCTCGTGCAGCCGGGCGCAGAGGTCGAGGATCTCGATCTGGTGGGCGATGTCCAGGTAGGTGGTGGGCTCGTCGAGCAGCAGCAGCGGGGTCTGCTGGGCCAGCGTCATGGCGATCCAGACCCGCTGGCGTTGACCGCCGGAGAGCTCGTCGACGGCCCGGTCGGCGAGGTCGGCGACGCCGGTGGCCGTCATCGACTCCTCGACGACCCGCTCGTCCTCGCGCGACCACTGCCGCAGCAGACCCTGGTGCGGGTATCGGCCCCGGGCCACCAGTTCGGCCACGGTGATGCCGTCCGGCGCGATCGAGGACTGCGGCAGCAGACCGAGCGTACGGGCGACCTGGCGGGCCGGCCGGCGCTGGATGTCCTCGCCGTCGAGCAGCACCGCGCCGGTCGTCGGCTTGAGCATCCGTGACAGCGCCCGGAGCAGGGTGGACTTGCCGCACGCGTTGGGCCCGATCACCACCGTGAAGGAGCGGTCCGGTACGGCGACGGTCAGGTCCTCGGCGATGGTGCGCCGGTCGTACGCGAGGGTCATCCCGGTGCCGCTGAGCCGAGGAGGGCCGGCCTGCATGGATGGTGCTCCGTTCTCGTCGCTGGTGTTCGGGGCGGTTTCGCCGTCTGCGGGACCCGCGGAAATGCTCACAACCGGCCCGCCCGCCGCTGCACGGCCAGCAGCCAGACCAGGTACGCCCCACCGATCGCGCCGGTGATCGCGCCGGCCGGGAGCTGGTGACCGGTGAACGCCCGCTGGGCCAGCAGGTCGGCCCCCACCAGCAGTGTCGCGCCCACAGCCATGGCGGGGAGCAGGTTCGGCCCGGGTGAGCGGGTCAGCCGTCGGGCCAGGTGCGGTGCGGTCAACGCCACGAACGACACCGGCCCGGCGGTCGCCGCCGCGAAGGAGACCAGCAGCACCGCCGCGGCGAGCAGCACCATTCGTAGCCGCCGCACCGGGACGCCGAGCGCGGCGGCGGTGTCGTCGCCCATCTCCAGCATCCGCAGCGCCGGACCGCAGCCGAGGAGCACCAGCGGGGCGAGCACCGCCAGCACGATCAGCAGCGGCAGCGCCTCGGACCAGCCCCGCCCGTCCAGGCTGCCGGTGAGCCAGAGCACCGCCCGGGCCGCGTCCATCAGCGGCGCCCGGGTCAGCAGGTAGCCGTTGACCCCGGTGAGGATGGCGGTGATGCCGATGCCGACCAGGATCAGCCGGTAGCCGTGCACGCCGTTGCGCCAGGTGAGCAGGTAGACGACGAGGCCGGTGGCGAGGCCGCTCGCCACGGCCGCCCCGGAGAGGGCGAGGCTGCTGCCGCCGAGCACCACCACGACCAGCGCGCCGGTCGACGCGCCCTGGGTGAAGCCGAGCATGTCGGGGCTGCCCAGCGGGTTGCGGACCAGTGACTGGAAGACCGCCCCGGCCAGCGCCAGGGCCGCGCCCACCAGCAGCGCGGTGACCAGCCGGGGCAGTCGCAGCTCGTGGATGATGAACTCCTCGGCCGGGGTGCCGCCGCCGAAGAGGGTGCGCAGCACGTCGGCCGGGGTCATCGGGTAGTCGCCGCCGGCGACCGCCAGCACGCCGAGGCCCGCGGCGAGCAGGGCGCAGCCGGCGCCGACGGCGAGCGCGCGGGGGCGGAACCGCAGGGAGAGCCCGCCTGGGGTACGCAGCACGGTCACGGTCGGGCCACCCGCCTGCGCAGCACCAGCCAGAGGAAGAGCGGCCCGCCGAGCACGGCCGTCACCATGCCCACCTGGAGTTCGCCGGGGCGGCCGAGCACCCGGCCCAGCACGTCGGCGCCGAGCAGCAGCGCCGGCGCGAGCAGTGCGCAGTAGGGCAGCAGCCAGCGCAGGTCGGGCCCGGTGAGCGCGCGGACCAGGTGCGGCACGAGCAGGCCGACGAAGACGATCGGCCCGCAGGCGGCGGTGGCGGCCCCGCAGAGCAGGGTGACCGCCGTGATGACGGCCGCCCGGATGAGTGTGGGTCGCGCGCCGAGGGCCCGGGCCGCGTCGTCGCCGAGGGCGAGCGCGTTGAGCGGGCGCGCGGTGACGAGCGCGACCAGCAGGCCCGCCCCGATGAACGGCGCCACCCGGCTGACGGTCGCGGTGTCGGCGCTGGCCAGCGAGCCGACGGTCCAGAAACGGAGCCGGTCCAGCGAGGCGGTGTCGAGCAGCATCACCGCGCTGACGTACGAGTAGAGGGTGGCGTTGAGCGCCGCGCCGGCCAGCGCGAGTCGGGCCGGGGTGGCGCCCCGCCCGCCGCCGACGGCGTAGACCAGCGCGGTCACCGCCGCCGCGCCGAGCAGCGCGAACCACACGTACCCGTTGAGGGCCGTCACGCCGACCAGTGCGGCGGTGGCCACCGCGGCGGAGGCGCCCGCGTTGATGCCGAGCAGACCCGGGTCGGCGAGCGGGTTGCGGGTGAGCGCCTGCATGACCGCCCCGGCGACGCCGAGCGCCGCGCCCGCGAGCAGGCCGAGCAGCGTACGCGGCAGGCGCATCTGGTGGACCACCGCGTATTCGGCCGAACCGCTGTCGCGTAGGCCCGACCAGACGTCGGCGAGGGGTAGTTGCTTCGCCCCGACCGTGATGCTGAGCACGATGACGGTCGCGAGCACCGCCACGGCGGCGACGAGGCCGACCGCCCGTACGGTGGCCCGCCCGTGCCGGGTCGGACCTGGTGCGGTGGCCCTCGCGGTGATGCCGGGCGGTGATGACTGGACGACGGACAGTGTGGGCTCCGGTGGGGGTGAAACGCCGAACGAGACTTGACAGCGAATTAGGTTAGGTTAACCTAACCGCGCTGTCCATGCTCACTCTGGACCCCGATCGAAAGACGACACCATGCTCAGTTCCACCTCCGCCCGTCGCCTCTCCCGCCGCGGCCTCCTGGCCGGCGGGGCCGCCGCCTTCGGCCTCCTGCTGACCGGCTGCGGCGACGGTGACCCGGCGGCCCCGTCCAGCGGCGACGGTGGCCCTTGGACCTTCACCGACGACCGAGGCGAGAAGGTGAGCGCCGAGAACCGGCCGGCCCGGGTCGTGGCCTTCACCGGCACCGCCGCCGCGCTCGTCGACTTCGGACTCGACAAGCAGATCGTCGGCGTGTTCGGTGAGACGAAGCGGGCCGACGGCACGACCGACCCGCAGGCCGGTGACCTGAACGTGGAGAGCGTGGAGATCCTCGGCAACGTCTGGGGAGAGTTCAGCGTCGAGAAGTACGCCGCCTCGCGCCCCGAGCTGCTCGTCACCCACATGTACGACCCCGGGGCGCTCTGGTACGTCCCGGACGAGAGCAAGGACAAGATCCTGCCGCTCGCGCCCAGCGTGGCGATCACCACCGCCCGGGTGCCGATGACCACGCCGATCGAGCGCTACGCCCAACTCGCCGAGTCCCTCGGCGCGGACCTCTCCGCGAAGAAGGTCACCGACGCCAAGGCCCGCTTCGAGGCGGCGGCCGAGTCGGTCCGCCAGGCGGTCAAGGCGAACCCGGGCATCAAGGTGATGGCCGCCTCCGGCAGCCCGGACCTCTTCTACGTCTCCAACCCGAAGGTCAGCACCGACCTGATGTACTTCGCCGAGCTCGGGGTCGACATCGTGGTCCCCACCAAGCTCGAGTCGGGAGACTACTTCGAGGCCTTGAGCTGGGAGAACGCCGGCAAGTTCCCGGCCGACCTGATCCTGCTCGACAACCGCAGCACCGCACTGCAGCCCAAGGACCTCGCCGCCAAGCCGACCTGGGCGCAGCTGCCCGCGGTCAAGGCCAACCAGGTCACGCCCTGGGACGCCGTGCCACGGTTCTCCTACGCCGGCGCCGCGCCGCTGCTGGAGCACCTCGCCACCGCCATCCGCTCCGCGAAGAAGCTGAGCTGACGCCGCGGGGCGGAGCCCCGACCGGGACACTCCACAGTCGACCGGCCTCGTCCTGACACCCGCGGCACCCGCCGCCCCGCTCCGGCGCCCCGTCCGCCACGCCTGCCCACCCCGCCGTCCTGCCGTCCCGCCCGGGCGGCGGGTTCCGGCTGCCCGAGATCAGCTCCGTCCGCAACCGAGTGTGGAGGACCTTCCCATGAGTCTGCCGGCGTACCCCGTCGAGGCCGTTCCGAGCCCCTCCGGTCCGCCCGCCCCGACCCCGCCCGGCCCGGCCACCCCGGCCCCGGTCGAGGCCCGGCCCGGCTCCACCGCCGCCCGGGGGCATCTCTTCAACGGCGGGACGACCGCGCGGTACCGCGCGGTGCTCGCCGACGGCGTCGGCCGGGTCGCGCGGCGGGCCGCCGGTGTGGAGCGGCCGTTCACCGGGATCACCCCCGCCGAACTGGCGCCCCGGGTCTCCGGCATCGACCTGGACCGGCCGCTCGACGACACAACGGCCGCGCTCGACGAGCTCGACGAGGTCTACCTGCGCGACGCGGTCTGGTTCCACCATCCCCGCTACCTGGCGCACCTGAACTGCCCAGTGGTGATCCCGGCGCTGCTCGGCGAGGCGGTGCTGACCGCCGTGAACTCCTCGCTGGACACCTGGGACCAGAGCGTCGGCGCCACCCTGATCGAGCGACGGCTGGTCGACTGGACTGCGGAGCGGATCGGCCTCGGCCCCGCCGCCGACGGGGTCTTCACCAGTGGGGGCAGCCAGTCCAACCTCCAGGCGATGCTGCTGGCCCGGGAGGAGGCGAGCCAGGCTGCGCCGAGCCCGCAGGCCCGCGCCGAGCTGCTGCCCCGGCTGCGGGTGCTCACCTCGACGGCCGGCCACTTCAGCGTGCAGAAGTCGGCGAAGCTGCTCGGGCTCTCCCCGGACGCGGTGCGCACGATCCCGACGGACGCGCAGCGGCGGATGATCCCGGCGGCGCTGCGCCGGGAGATCGAGCGCTGCCGCCGTGACGGCCAGGTGGTGATGGCCGTGGTGGCCACCGCCGGCACCACCGACTTCGGCTCGATCGACCCGCTCGACGAGATCGCCGGGATCTGCGCCGCGGCCGGCGTGTGGCTGCACGTCGACGCGGCGTACGGCTGCGGCCTGCTGACCTCGCCCACCCGCCGGCACCTGCTCGACGGGATCGAGCGGGCCGACTCGGTGACCGTGGATTACCACAAGTCCTTCTTCCAGCCGGTCAGCTCCAGCGCCCTGCTGGTCCGCGACCGGCGGGTGCTGCGCCACGCCACCTACCACGCCGACTACCTCAACCCCGCCCGGATGGTCGAGCAGCGCATCCCCAACCAGGTGGACAAGAGCCTGCAGACCACGCGGCGGTTCGACGCCCTCAAGCTCTGGCTGACCCTGCGGGTGATGGGGCCGGACCAGCTCGGTGAGCTCTTCGACGAGGTGGTGGAGCGGGCCGCCGGCGCCTGGGAGCTGATCAGCGAGGACCCCCGGTTCGAGGTGGTGACCAAGTCGCCGCTGAGCACCGTGGTCTTCCGCTACCTGCCCACCGGGCCGGGCCGGGGCCTCGCCGACGGGGCGAACCTGTACGCGCGGGAGGCGCTCGCCGCCTCCGGGGCCGCCCTGGTCGCCAGCACCACCGTCGACGGCCGGCACTTCCTCAAGTTCACCCTGCTCAACCCCGAGACGACCCTCGACGACGTCGGCCACGTGGTGCAGCTCATCGCCGAGCACGCCGGCCGGTACGTGCACGAGCGGACCACCGCCGACCTGGCCTGCCGGGTCGGCTGACCACCGAAGGCCTGCAAACCGCCCCGGGAGGGCCGTCATGTCCACACACGACTTCATCGCGATCGGCCTCGGCCCCTACAACCTCGGCCTGGCCTGCCTCACCGCGCCGATCCCCGAACTGGACGGGGTGTTCCTGGAGGCCCGGCCGGGCGTCGACTGGCACCCCGGCATGCTGCTCTCCTCAGCCCGCCTGCAGACGCCGTTCCTGGCCGACCTGGTCAGCCTCGCCGACCCCACCTCGCCCTACTCGTTCCTCAACTACCTGAAGGAGACCGGGCGGCTCTACCCGTTCTACATCCGGGAGAGCTTCTATCCGCTGCGCAGTGAGTACAGCGCGTACTGCCGGTGGGCCGCCGCGAAGCTGCCGAACCTGCGCTTCAACCACGAGGTCACCGACGTCGAGTACGACCCGACCGACGGGCGCTACGTGGTGCGGGCCCGGATCGGCGCGGGACAGGAGGGCGGTGACGCGGGGGAGACGGTCACCTACCGGGCGCGGCACCTGGTGCTCGGCACCGGCACCCCAGCGCACCTGCCGAAGGCGTGCGAGGGGCTGGGCGGCGACCCGGTGCACACCTCCCGCTACCTGGAGAACCGCGCGGCGCTGCGGACGAGGCGGAGCATCACGGTGATCGGCAGCGGGCAGAGCGCCGCGGAGATCTACCACGACCTGCTCGGCGACATCGACACGTACGGCTACCAGCTGAACTGGGTCACCCGCTCGCCCCGCTTCTTCCCGCTGGAATACACCAAGCTGACGCTGGAGATGACCTCACCGGACTACGTGGACTACTTCCACGCCCTGCCGGAGGCGACCCGCTACCGGCTGGAGTCCGAGCAGAAGGGGCTCTTCAAGGGCATCAGCGCGGACCTGATCGACGCGATCTTCGACCTGCTCTACGAGCGGAGCGTGAGCGGACCGGTGAACACCCGGCTGCTCACCAACACGGAGCTGGAGAGCGCCGGGTACGACCCGGCCACCGGCACGTACACCCTCGGGCTGCGGCACGTCGAGCAGGAGCGGGACTTCGCCCTCCGGACCGAGGCGCTGGTGCTCGCCACCGGCTACGGCTACCGGCCCCCGGCCTTCCTCGAACCGGTCCGGGACCGGATCCGCTGGGACGCGCACGGGCGCTTCGACGTCGCCCGCAACTACAGCATCGACCACACCGGCCGGGAGATCTTCCTCCAGAACGGCGGCACCCACACCCACAGCGTCACCTCGCCCGACCTCGGCATGGGTCCGTACCGCAACTCCTGGATCATCCGGGAGCTGCTCGGCCGCGAGCACTACCCGATCGAGAAGAGCATCACCTTCCAGGAGTTCGGCGCACCGGCGGGAACGGCGTCGTGAGCAGCCGGGACGAGCCGGGCACCGCGGAGCCGCGCACGGCCGGCGAGGTCGTCTTCAGCCGGCTCGACGCACGGTTGGGTGAGTTCACCCTGCGGCCGGTCGAGCCGGAGGCCGACGCCGCGCTGCTGCACTGCTGGGTGACCCACCCCAAGGCCGCGTTCTGGCTGATGCAGGACGCCGACGTGGCCGAGGTGACGCAGGAGTACCGGCGCATCGCCGAGCACCCGCACCACGAGGCGTACCTGGGCCACTGGCGCGGCCGGCCGGCCTTCCTGGCCGAGCGCTACGACCCCGCGCGCGTCGAGCTGGTCGGCCTGTACGACGCTCACCCCGGCGACGTGGGCATGCACTTCCTCTGCGCGCCCGCCGACGCCCCCGCGCACGGCTTCACCCGCGCGGTGATCACCACGGTGATGGCCTGGCTCTTCGCCGACCCGTCGACGCGACGGGTGGTGGTCGAGCCGGACGTGCGCAACACCGCCGTGCACGCGCTGAACGCCGCCGTCGGCTTCGACGTCGTCGGCACCGTCACGAAACCCGAGAAGGACGCCCTGTTGAGCATCTGCACCCGCGCCCGCTTCCACACCACCACCGGCCTCGGCTCGGCCAGCCGCCCCGGCCCCGCAGCCGTCACCGGCGTACCCAGCACGGACGGAGCCTCGGCGTGACCGTGTTCGACCCCGTCGCCCACCTCGCCCCCGCGCACTGGGCCCGAGCCAACCGGCTGCTGGTGCGCAAGGCCCTCGCCGAGTTCACTCACGAACGGCTGCTCGCCCCGGAACCCACGGCCGCGCCCTCCGGCGCCACCGCCGCGGAGCCGGCCGGCTCCGGCGACACCCCGAAGTGGTACGTGCTGCGCAGCGACGACGCTGCGGTGACGTACCGCTTCGCCGCCGTCGTGCGTAGCCTCGAGCACTGGCAGATCGACGCCGCCAGCATCACCCGGCACCGCGGCGACGACGAGTTGCCGCTGGACGCGGTCGACCTGATCATCGAGCTGCGTGCGGCGCTCGGGCTCTCCGACCAGGTCCTCCCGGTCTACCTGGAGGAGATCACCTCCACGCTGGCCGGCATCGCGTACAAACTGGACCGCCCGCAGCCGACCGCGAAGGAGCTCGCGGGGGCCGACTTCCAGACCATCGAGACCTCGATGACCGAGGGGCACCCCTGCTTCGTGGCGAACAACGGTCGGCTCGGTTTCGGCATCGACGAGTACCACCGGTACGCCCCAGAGGCGGCCCGCCCGGTCCGGCTGGTCTGGGTCGCGGCGCACCGCGACCACGCGCAGTTCAGCCACGGCGCCGACCTCGACTACGACGCCCTGATCACCGGCGAGCTCGGTGCCGAGACGCTGTCCCGGTTCGAGGCCGTTCTGGCCGGCTTCGGCCTCGACCTGGACGACTACCTGCTGATCCCGGTCCACCCGTGGCAGTGGCAGAACCGGATCGCCGTCACCTTCGCCGGCGAGGTGGCGCAGCGTCGCCTGGTCTGCCTCGGTCCCGGGCCCGACGAACACCTCGCCCAGCAGTCCATCCGCACCTTCTTCAACCTCACCGACCCGCACCGGCACTACGTCAAGACCGCGCTCTCCGTGCTCAACATGGGGTTCATGCGGGGGCTCTCGGCCGCGTACATGGCGGGCACCCCGGCCATCAACGACTGGCTCGCCGACCTGATCGCCGCCGACGAGGTCTTCACCGCGACCGGGCTCACCGTGCTGCGGGAGCGGGCCGCCGTCGGCTACCGGCACCAGCAGTACGAGGCGGCCACCGACCGGTACTCGCCGTACCGGAAGATGCTCGCCGCGCTCTGGCGGGAGAGCCCGGTGCCGAGCCTGGGGCCGGGGCGGCGCTTGGCCACCATGGCCTCGCTGCTGCACGTCGACCACGACGGCGGTTCGCTCGCCGCCGCCCTCGTCGCCCGGTCCGGGCTGACGCCGCAGGCGTGGCTGCGCCGCTACCTGGACGCCTACCTGACCCCGCTGCTGCACGCCTTCTACGCCTATGACCTGGCCTTCATGCCGCACGGCGAGAACGTGATCCTCGTCCTCGACGACCAGGACACCGTCGAGCGGGCGATCTTCAAGGACATCGCCGAGGAGATCGTCGTGATGAGCCCCGACCGGCCGCTGCCGCCGGCGGTCGAGCGGATCCGGGCCGACGTGCCGGAGGAGGAGCGGCTGCTCGCCATCTTCACCGACGTCGTGGACTGCTACCTGCGGCACCTCTGCGCGGTGCTGGCCGAGGCCGGCACGCTCACCGAGGAGACCTTCTGGCGCACGGTGGCCGGCTGCGCCGCCGACTACCTGGCGAGCGTCCCGCACCTGGCCGAGCGGATCGCCCGGTACGACCTGTTCGCGCCGGAGTTCGCGCTCTCCTGCCTGAACCGGCTCCAGCTGCGCAACAACCAGCAGATGGTCGACCTCGCCGACCCGTCGGCGGCGCTGCAGTTCGTCGGCACGCTGGTCAATCCGCTGGCCCCGTACGCGCCCGCGCCTGAGGCCGACGCCGTCGGGGCGACCGGGGTGGCCCGGACGCCCCGACGGCGCGTCTAATGACCCGATGACCATCCTGCGCACGCTGAGCCTGCTCGCCGCGACGGTGACCACGGGCCTGATGGCCGGCCTCTTCGCCGCGTTCGCCTACTCCGTCATGCCCGGCCTGGTGCGCGCCGACGCCCGCACGCTGGTCCTCGCCATGCAGCGGATCAACGAGGCCATCCTCAACGGCTGGTTCCTCGGCTGCTTCTTCGGCGCACTGCTCTTCACCGGCGCGGCCGCGGCCCTGCACGCGAGCGGCGACTGGAGCGCGGCGCTGCCCTGGATCGTGGCGGCGCTGGTGCTCTACCTGGTCGTCCTGGTGGTCACCATGGCGCTCAACGTGCCGCTGAACAACGCGCTCGCCCGGGTCGGTGACCCCGATCGGCTCGCCGACGTCGCGGCGGCGCGGGACCGGTTCGCCCCGGCGTGGATCCGCTGGAACCTGGTGCGCGCGGTCGCCTCGACCGCCGGCTTCGTGCTGCTCACCTGGGCGCTGGTGGTGCACGGGCGGATCGCCGGCTGAGCCCGGCCGGGAAAGACCGGCCCGGTCAGAACTCGCAGTACATGACGTGCAGGCCGACCCGGCCGAGGGTGGGGTGCCGGAACGCGCCCGGCACGGTGCCGACCACCGTGAAACCCTCCCGCAGGTACACCTCGACGGCCGCCCGGTTGGTCTCCACGACCGCGTTGAACTGCATGCCCGCGTACCCCTGCCGCCGCGCCCAGTCCAGCGCGTCCCGGCAGAGCGCGGTGCCCACACCGCGACCGCGCGCGTCCGCCGCCACCATGAAGCTCGCGGTGGAGACGTGCGAGCCGGGCCCGGGGCGGTTGGGGCCCATCTTGGCCGTACCGAGGACCCGCTCGCCCTCCACCGCCACCGCGGTACGTCCCGGCGGGACGTCCACCCATAGGTCGTACGCCTCGTCGGCGGTCAGCGCCGGGTCGTAGACGAAGGTCTCCTCTGCCCGGACGACGTCGGAGATGATCGGCCACACCTGCGCCCAGTCCTGCGGGGCGAACTCCCGGATCCGCACCCCGGCAGGCTAGGAGCGCCGACCCGGCGAGGCAACCGGGTTTCCCGCCGGGCGGCCGTCGAGGGTGCGGTGCCGGTGGCTCGGCCGTCAGGGGCGCCCGCTGTCGGTGCCCGACCCTAGACTCCGCGGCCATGGTGATGGTCAAGTTCATCGACGAGACCACGAGCGGCGCCAAGGCCGACGCGTGGCACCTGGAGATCTTCGAGGAGCGGCTGGCGCTGCGGGAACTCATCCGCCGCCGGGTCTTCCAGGAGGTGGCCGAGTACAACGCCGGGCAGCCCGAGGTCTTCCGCGGCCTGGTGCAGCCCAGCGACGCCGAGCGCACGCTCAACGGCTACCGGTTGCGCGAGCCCCGCCGGGTCGACGCCGAGCAGCAGTACGATCGCGCGATCGAGGCGTTCGGGCGGAACGGGTTCGTGGTGCTCGTCGACGACCGGCAGGTCGACCACCTCGACACGGAGGTGCAGCTGCGCGCCGGCACCGAGGTCTGCTTCCTCAAGCTCGTCCCGCTGGT
Source organism: Micromonospora musae (assembly GCF_003626635.1). Taxonomy (GTDB): domain Bacteria; phylum Actinomycetota; class Actinomycetes; order Mycobacteriales; family Micromonosporaceae; genus Micromonospora; species Micromonospora musae. The sequence continues at coordinate 219,227 of NZ_RAZT01000009.1, forward strand.
CGGTGGCTGATGAGCGCCCACGACAAGCACGTCGCCAAGCTCCGGCGGCTCGCCACCGGCGACGACCTCGCCGCGATCGTCACGGAGCTGGCCTGGCTCGCGCGGCACTTCCACGGCGGCTGGTACTACGAGGGCCCCCGGATCGCGGGTGCGCTCGACGCGCTGCCCGACGACCGGCGGGCCCGGCTCGCCACCGCCCTGGTCGACCGGCTCGCGGCGGGCGACCCGTCGGACGCCGACGGCGAGGCCGAGGCCGAGGCGTTGACCACGCTCGTGGCGTTGCTGCTGCGCAGGTTCGGCGAGGCGGTCGCCGTCGCCGACCTCCGGCGGCTGCTCGACCACGCCACCGGACGGTGGATCTGGTGGCTCGCCGACGAGTACGCCCAGCTGTGCCAGGTGGTGTACGAGACCGACGGAACTCTGCCCGGGGAGGTCGTCGCGGTGCTGCGCCGCACCGAGGTCACCGGCTACGGACCCACCGGTCTGGTACGGCAGCTGCTCCAGCGGGTCCGGGAGCCGGTGCTGAACCCGGGTGAGGCGTGGAGTGACCTTCTGCTGGCCGAGCTGCCCGCGCTCGGCGCCGACTGGCCGGAGCTGGTGGCGCACGCGCGGAGCGCGACCTCCGCCCGCCCCTCCGACAAATGGGATCGGCAGGCCCGCGCGCTGCTCGACCGGGTCGGGGCTGACCTCTACCGCAAGACGGCGCTCACCTGGCTGGCGCAGGTCGGTCGCCCCCGCACCGTCCCGATCCTCGCGCGCGCTCACGAGCAGGACTTCTCCCAGGCGTACGACCCGTACAACTCGACGGCCCTGCGTGGGCTCATCTGGCTGCTCGCGCTCGCCGCCGAAGGCGCGGACGCCGAGGTCGCCCGGGAGCTGGGGCGGCTGGTGGAGACTTCGCTGCGCAAGGTTCCGGGGATCGGCCCGCGCAACCCGAAGGTGGCCAACGCCGCGGTCCACGCGCTCGCCCGCCTCGACGGCGAGCCGGCCCTGGCCCAGCTCGCCCGGCTCTCCACCCGGGTCACCTTCAAGGGCACGCTCAAGGAGCTGCACAAGGCGCTCGACGCGCGCGCCGCCGCGCTCGGGCTGTCCCGGGCCGAGGTCGAGGAGCTGGCGGTGCCGACGTACGACCTGACCCGCGTGGGCCGGCGGGTCGAGACGTTCGGCGACGTCACCGCCGAGCTGGTGGTGCAGGGCGCCGACGTCGCGCTGCACTGGCGCAACGCCGCCGGCCGTCCGGTGCGGACGGTGCCCGCCGCGGTCCGCCGCGAGCATCCGGAGCGGTTGCGGGAGCTGAAGGCGGCGGCGAAGGACATCGAGAAGATGCTGGCCGCGCAGGCCGAACGGCTGGACCGGCAGTTCCTCGCCCGACGGCGCTGGCGGTACGCGGCGTGGCGGGCGCAGTATCTGGACCACCCGCTGGTCGGCACGCTCGGGCGGCGGCTGATCTGGCTCGTCGACGGCGTGCCGTGCGGCTACGCCGACGACGCGCTGCGCACCGTCGACGGCGCGCCGGTCACGGCGGCCGACGACGCCGAGGTGACGATCTGGCACCCGATCGGCCGTGACGTCGCCGAGGTGCTCGGCTGGCGCGAGTGGCTGGAGCGCCACGCCGTGGTGCAGCCGTTCAAGCAGGCGCACCGGGAGGTCTACCTGCTCACCGCCGCCGAGGAGCGCACCGAGGTCTACTCCAACCGGTTCGCCGCGCACGTGCTGCGCCAGCACCAGTTTCACGCGCTCGCCGCGGTGCGGGGGTGGCGCAACCGACTCCGGTTGATGGTGGACGACGAGTACCCTCCGGCGACCCGTGAGCTGCCCGAGTGGGGGCTGCGCGCCGAGTACTGGGTGGAGGGGGCCGGTGACGACTACGACACCGACGCCACCGACACCGGCACCTACCTGCGGGTGGTCACCGACCAGGTCCGCTTCTACCCGCTCGGCGCCGCGGAGAACAGCGCGCACGCCGGCGGTGGCGGGTACGCGCAGTGGATCCCCGGGGGCAGCGAGCCGACCGGCCCGCTGCCGCTGGAGCAGATCCCGCCGCTGGTCTTCAGCGAGGTCATGCGGGACATCGACCTCTTCGTCGGGGTGGCCAGTGTGGGCAACGACCCGACCTGGCAGGACGGCGGGCCGGAGGGCCGCTACCGGGAGTACTGGCAGTCGTACAGCTTCGGTGAGCTGTCGGCGACCGCCGAGACCCGGCGGGACCTGCTCACCCGGCTGCTGCCCCGGCTGGCCGTCGCCGACCGGTGCCGGATGGAGGGGCGCTTCCTCGTGGTCCGTGGCGACCTGCGCACATACAAGATCCACCTCGGGTCGGGGAACATCCTGATGAGCCCCAACGACGAGTACCTCTGCATCGTGCCGCAGCAGTCGGGGTCCGCCGGCAACGGTGAGCTCTTCCTGCCGTTCGAGGGCGACCGGATGCTCGGTGTCGTGCTCAGCAAGGCGCTGCTGCTCGCCCGGGACACCGAGGTCACCGACCCGACGATCGTCTCCCAGCTGCGCCGTCGCTGAGTTCCCGCCGTGCCGCCGGCGGCCCCGCGACGGGCCGTCGGCGGCACGGTCCGGCCCCGGACGTCCAGGGTGCGAAACCGGGTGGCCGGGGCGGCCCGCAGGCGACATGATCGGCTCGTCCCGACCCTCGATCACCCACGGGAGTGCCGTGTTCGCGCTGCGCCTCACCTCCGATGTCGAGCTGCGTCCGCTCGAACCCTGGCGGGCCGAGGAGTTCCTCGCCCACCTCGACCGCGCCCGGGAGCACATCGCGCCCTGGGTGGGACCGTCCTTCGTGGCCACCGACCTCGACTCGGCCCGGGCGGTGCTGCGCCGGTACGCGGACCGCTGGGCCCGCGACGCCGGCGGGATCTGGGGGCTGTGGCGGCGCGACACGCTCGTCGGCGGCGTCATGCTGGTCTCGTTCGACGTCTCGCTCGGCGTCTGCGAGGTGGGTTGTTGGCTCGAACCGTCGGCCCAGGGCCACGGGCTGGTCTTCCGGGCGGTACGCCACGTCGTCGACTGGGCGGTGCGCGAGCGCGGCGTCCACCGGGTGGAGTGGCGCACCAAGCCCGACAACGTTCGCAGCATCGCTCTGGCCCGTCGGCTGGGGCTGCGGCACGAGGGCACACTCCGCGCGGTATACCCGGGACCGTCCGGCCGGATCGACATCCAGGTCTGGTCGGTGCTCGCCGACGAGTGGCGAGCGTCGTTCCCCGTCGAGGGTGGCGAGCCGGAAAAGGATCCGCGCCCCGTCGGGTGACCGGCGAGGTCCGGTCCGTGACCGCACGCCATCCGTGTCGCGTCGCGGCGGTCGACGCCTTTCTGTCGTACCCCCGCGGCAGCATGCATCCATGGCCGTCTCCGCGCTGACCCCCCACCCCGATCAGCCGCGATCCCTGCCGTTGCGCGAGGTGCGCACCCGGCTCACCCAGCTCGTGGCGCTCGCCGAGTTGACCGGCGCGGTCACGGTCGTGACCCGCGACGGTGATCCGCGCCCGGTCGCCGCGATCGTGCCGGCCGGTGCGGCGCGCACCCTCGCCCAGACCACCGCCGACGCCGACCGGCTCGCCGCGGTCACCGCCGGTTGGGCCCGCCGCCTGGAGGAGCAGCGCCAGCAGAGCAGCCGTCGGCACGCCGCCGAGCTGCGCGCGGTCCGGGCCGCGTTGGCACAGGCGTGGGCCGAGCTCGACCGGCGGGCCGAACCCGGCGACCGAGCCCTGGCCCGGCTCCGGGCCGCCCACGCCGACCTGCTCGCCGACTGATCCGGCTCGGGCGATCCTTCGCGTCGTCGAGCTCGGCGTGCCGAGTCGCGTCGGCGCGCCCTGTCCCGGCCGACCCGTGCGCTGCTGACGGAGGCGACGATCGCTCACCGTGGTTCACAGCCAACTCGCGGTGCTACTGGCATATGCTTCTCGGTATGACCAAGCCGGTGAGGAAGCTGTCGATCTCTGTTCCGCCGGACGTCGCCGAGCGCCTGGAGCAGGAACCCAACGCCTCCGCCTATGTCACCCAGGCGGTCCGTGACCGGATGCGCCTGGACGCCCTGGACGCCGAGTTGGCGCACACCGGTATCGAGATCAGCGAGCAGGGGGTGGCCGAAGCCCGCGCCCGCCGGGCCGCCGTCGAGGCCGAGTGGCCGGCCGAGCGCCGCCAGTCCGTGCGCGACCGGGTACGCCAGCACCTGCTCGACGAGGCCGACAGCACCCGCCAGCAGCCGGCCGCGTGAGCCCCGACGACGACCGGCCGGTCCGGTTGCTGTTGGACCGGTCGGCGCTGCTTGCCTACGTCGCCGGCTCCCTGCACGTCGGCGAGCCGTTGCACGAGGTCATTGAGGATCGCAACCGCTTCGGCGTCACCGCCATCACCGCCGTTGAAGCCCTGGCCCTCGTCGGCGACCCGAAGGACCGGGCCGCCCTGCACCGGCTGCTGGCCCTCGACGCCTGCGCGGTGCTCTCCACCAGCGGCCACTCCTGGCAGGAACTGAGCTACTGGCGCAGCTACACCGGCCGCGTCGACCTCGCCACCACCGTCATGGCCAGTTTCGATCACGACGCATCGATCCTGACCCGCGAGACCAGCTACGGCGACGGCGAACTGCCCGTGATCTACATGCCGGAGTGACATCGCCGAACCGGGTCTCGGCGGAGTCAGCAGCTCGCTGTCTCGAAGGTCTGCACCGGCCCCTCCGGCCTCGGGTCCAAGGCCGGCGAGGGCGCGGCGCGCCGCCGCCCGGACCATCCGGCCCGGGCAGCGGCTCGGGTCAGCAGTTGCGCAGCTCGGGTGACTGGTTGAGCAGTTGACCGCGCGGCGAGACGAACTCGCGGTACGCGGCCGAGTCGACCGCCGCTGGTCGGAACGCGGCGACCCGGTGGCAGTTCTGGAACGCCAGCTTCACCTTGAAGTGCCGCTCCAGCCCGGCCCGGATGGCGTCGCTGGCCAGCGCGCGCAGCAACTGCCCCCGGTCCGCCTCGGTCGGCGGCGGCACCAGGTTGTCGGCGCGTTCGGCTCCGCCGGCGTCGAGGTCGGCGACCACGCGGCTGACGGTCTCCCAGGCGTACGGCAGGGAGGCCCGTACGCAGGCGACGAAGTCGGCGTCGTCGACCGGGCCGCGTTCGGCGGCGTCGAGCAGGGCCGGTGGGACGGTGAGGGACATGCTCATCCTCCATTCAGCAATGACAACCGTTTCCATTAACGGTTGAGAGTCGAGCACAACACGGCGTGGGGAATCAGTCAACGCGCCACGGCGTGCCCATTCCGGACACGCCGCACCGGAGCTGTCCGCCTGCCCTGGTCCCGCCGCCGGCCTCGGCCGGGTGCTACCGGTGCTCGGCGGTCCCGGCGCCCAGGGCGGTCACCGGTGACGGACGCGGGCCGGCGTCAGGCCCGCTTCGTGCGGCCCTTGAGGTGACGGCCGAACTCCCGGGCGATCTCCCGGTTGGCGTCCCGCTCGGCCAGGGCCTGACGCTTGTCGTACGAGCGGCGGCCCCGGGCGAGCGCCAGCTCCACCTTGGCCCAGCCGTTCTCGAAGTACATCGACAGCGGCACGAGCGTGATCCCGCCCTCCCGGACCTTGGCGAGGATGCGTTCGATCTCCACCCGATGCAGCAGCAGCTTGCGGGTGCGCCGCGGCTGATGGTTGGTCCACGTGCCGTAGCCGTACTCGGCGATGTGCAGTCCGTACAGCATGATCTCGCCGTCGCGCTCCTGGGCGAACGCGTCGACCAGCGACGCGCGCCCCTCCCGGAGCGACTTCACCTCGGTGCCGGCCAGCACGATCCCGGCCTCGTACGTCTTGAGGATCGTGTAGTCGTGCCGCGCTTTCTTGTTCGCGGCGATCAGCCGGCGCTCGGGCTGCTTCGAGGCGTTCACCCGGCCGAGGATAGCCGGACGCGGGCGCGCTACCCGCCTCGCTTGCGGCGAGCCCCCAGCGGCCGCCGCACGACCGTCCGCCGGACCTCGCCGCCGCGCGACCGTCCGCAGGGCCGCGCCGGTGCGCGACCGTCCGCCGGGCCGCGCCGGGGCGGGCGGCGGCGAGCGGTCGGGTCGGGTCGGGTCGGGTCGGGTCAGAGCGTGGCGGCCACCTCGGCCAGGAGGGGGAGCAGCGCGGCTACGGCGGGGGGTCGGTGGCGGTGGGCGACCACGGCCGCGTAGACCTGCCGGGTCGGCGCGTCGTCGGGGTGCAGCCGGAGTAGGGCGAGGTCGGCGGGGGCGGCCCGGACGGCCAGTGCGGGGATCAGCGCGACGCCGAGTCCCGCGCTCACACAGCCCAGCTTTCCGGTCCAGTCGGCGGCGACGATGTCGATTCGCGGCCGGAAGCCGGGCGGCATGCTGGCCCGCATGAGCGGATCCGCCTGATCCGTGGAGCCCGCGATGAAGGACTCCTCGGCCAGCTCGGCCAGGCGTACCGTGTCGCGCCCGGCGAGCGCGTGCCGGCGGGGGACCGCCACCAGCAGGCGCTCGTCGAGCAGGTGACGCAGGTCGAAGCGGGTGGTGTCGAGGGGTTGGTCGGGTGGGGCGCTCACCACAGCGAGATCCGTGTCGCCGGCGAGCAGCCGTTCCAGCAGGGCGGGCGTCCGGTCCTCCACCAGGGAGACGCCGACGTCGGGGTACGCGGCGCGGAAGTCCGCCAGGGCGCGTGGCACGAGCGCGGCCACGGCGGTCGGGAAGGCGCCCACCCGAAGGCGGCCGGCGCCCAGCCCACGCAGCGCGTCGAGCTCGCGGCGAGCGGTGGTCAGTCGGTCGAGCACCGCCTCGGCGTGCGGGAGCAGGTGGCGTCCCTCCTCGGTCAAGGTCACGCCGCGCGGCAACCGGTCGAAGAGCACCACCCCGAACTCCGCTTCGAGCGCGGCGATCTGCCGGGACACGGCCGACTGGGTGTAGCGGAGCTCCCGCGCCGCTGCCGTGATCGACCCGTGCCGGGCGACGGTCCGCAGCACGTCGAGCGCCTCGATCTGCATGCGGCGAACGTTAGCCGCTGACATGCCGTATGTGCATGGCAGGCATGCCGATCATTCGCTGGTCGCATGCCGAGCGGCCGCCTACGGTTCCAGTCATGTTGAAGATCGCCGTACTCGGCACCGGGCGGATGGGGGCGGCCATGGCCCAGCGCCTCTTCGCCTCCGGCCACTCGGTGACGGTCTGGAACCGCACGGCCGGCCGTACCGAACCGCTGCGCCGCGCCGGCATCGCGGTCGCCGACTCGCCCGCCGACGCCGTCGCCGGGGTGGACGTCGCCGTCACCATGCTGGCCGACCCGACGGCCGTGCACACCGTCCTGTTCGGACCGGCCGGCGCCGCGGCGGCGCTCGCGTCGGGTAGCTGTCTCGTCGAGATGTCCACCATCGGCCCGGCCGCGGTCCGAGCCGTCGTCGACCGGCTCCCGACCGGGGTGCACCTCGTCGACGCCCCGGTCGGAGGGAGCGTCGCCGCCGCGGCGACCGGGCGGCTCCGGGTGTACGCCGGTGGATCGGCCACCGCCGTCGAGCGCGTCCGCCCGCTGCTGGAAGCTCTCGGCACCGTACGCCATCTGGGCCCCACCGGCAGCGGCGCGGCGGCCAAGCTGGTGCTCAACACGGCGCTGCTGATCGGGGTCACCGGCGTCGCCGACGCGCTCGCCGTCGCCCGATCCGTCGGCCTGGACCGGGACGTCGCGCTGAACCTGCTCGGCGACGGTCCGCTCGGCGCAGCGCTCGCCCGGGCCACCACGACCGACGCCGACTTTCCCGTCACGCTGGCCGAGAAGGATCTCGGCCTCGTGCTCGACCAGCTCGCCGGGGCTGCCGCGCCCCTGGTCGGCGCCGCGCGGGCGGCGCTGGCCACCGCACCCGACGCGGGGGCGGACATCGCCGCCCGCACCGCCGAGGAGCCTTCGTGAGAATCGTCCTGGACAACCCGCACACCGTGGCCGCGCCCTTCCGGGACCGGTTCGCGCACGTGGCCCGGCTCGATCTGACCGGTGGTGCCCTGCTGCTGCTCGCCGGCCAGGTCGGCGTCGACGACGACGGCCTGGTGGTCGCGCCGGGTGACGTCGTCGCACAGTCCGAGCGGATCTTCGAGATCGTCGACGGCGTGCTCGCGGCGCACGGCGCCGGCCTCGCCGACGTGCTGCACATCCGCAGCTTCCTCACCGATCTCGACGATCTGCCCGGGTACGCGGCCGTCCGGCGGCGACTCTTCACCGGGACGCCGCCACCGGCCAGCACCACCGTCGAGGTGAGTCGGCTCTTCCTGCCCGGCGCGGTGATCGAGGTCGAGGTCACCGCCGCAGTGCCGGCCGGCCCACCCGGCTGACCCGCCCGCGCCCGGTCGAGCAGCCGGGGCGCGTTGCGGCGGTCAGGAGGTCTCGGTGCGCAGCCGCCCGGCGAGTTCCCGGACTGACTCGGTGAGCCGGTCGTCGGACTCGCCCGGCCAGTGCCCGAACATCGGTGGTGGCACGCTGTCGCTCGGCGGCGCCACCACGTCGCGGGGGTCGATCTGCCGCCGATCCACCGAGGCGGCCGGGTCGTCCGCCGCTTCCGGGTCGCCCTCCCGGTGCGGGGAGAAGATCCAACTGCCGATCTGGTCGGTGTCCCGCCAGATGTTGATCCACCGCCAGCCGACTCGCCTGCCCACCTCCCGCAGCACGTCCTCGTCGACGTAGGCCGGGAAGAGGTGGGAGTAGAGCCGGCGCAGCGGTGAGCCGTAGGTGAGCAGGGCGACCCGTTCGCCCACCCCGTCGGGCAGCTGCAGCACGGCCGCCGCGAGCAGGACCGACCCGTGGCTGTGCCCGGAGAGCAGCACCCGGTTGCCCCGCCCGACCAGGTAGGTGATCCGTCGGGCCAGCTCGGGCACCGCCCGCTCCGCGTAACAGGGTGGTGCGAAGGGGTGGCTGCCGCGCGGCCAGAAGGTGCCCAGATCCCAGATCACCCCGACGTACCGGCGGAACTCGGCGGTCCGGTAGGCGAAGATGCCGCCGATGACCAGGCCGAGCAGGATCGCGGCGATCACGTAGCTCCCCGCGCCCAGGAAGAAGTTCACCAGGTCGCCCGGGATCCCGAGGTAGCCCTGGACGATGTCCGCGGGGAACCGCCCCATCAGCCCGAGGACGCTGGTCGCCAGGCCCAGCCCGATGAGGCAGGCGTACACCATGGTGATCGGCTCCAGGTGCTCGGTGAACCGGGCCCGGGCGATGGTCCGCTGGACCTGCCGCAGGCGCGGCCCCGCCTCCGGCGGCGCGTCGGGGAAGTCGTCGGCGACGATCCTCGCGGCGATGCGGTACCTGCTCCGCCCGGAGACGAGGATCACCACCCCAGCCATGATCAGCGTGCCGAGCACCGCCAGCCCGAATCCGAAGATCGCCCACTTGTACGCCGGCGGCGGGCTGATCATCAGCCGCTCGGCCGTCGGCTGGTCCCGATTGAGCAGGTCCGCCACCCGGTAGACCAGCTCGGAGGAGAACGCCACCGCCAGCCCCGTGGCGACCGCCGCGATGACCGGCGCCCCCCACCCCTGCCGCGTGCGGTGCAGGCCCCGGCTGCGCAGTACGACGAGACCGATGCCGGCGAGCAGCAGCGTCTGGGCGACGAAGACCCACGCCAGGGTGGCGCCGTAGCGGGGCAGGCCGAGCCCCGCCGGCCACGGCGCCGGGTCGACCAGGATCACCACCACGACCAGCACGCTCAGCCCGCAGGTGACCGTGCGCAGCGCCCGCGTGGCGAGATCCGCAGTCGGACGGGGCCCTGGATGGTCGATCAGGTTCCGGGCGCAGACCATCGCCATGCAGGCCACCAGGACGGCCGCCACCAGCACCGCCAGCACCAGCGACACCAGGGAGGCGCCGGGCCCGAGACGGGCGGCGAGCAGGCTCGCGTCGAGCGTCGCGAACGCGGTCGCGACGTGGATCGAGCGCAGCCGCCCACCGAGTGGCGCCGAGTCCCATTTGCCCACCTCGCCGAGCCGGTACGTGCCGGCCCCGGCGGCCGCCGGTGGCCGGAAGACGTTGAACGGGCGGCCGGGCCGCGCTCCGAGCCACCAGATCAGGGCGATGGCCCCGGCCGGAACGAGACTGAGCACCGCCAGGCGCAGCCCGATCGGCTGGGTGCCGAGCCAGGAGAGCCAGTCCCGGCCCCGGACACAGCGCGGCGCGGCCATGCACTGCCAGGCGACCAGATCCAGGGCGGCCCCGACGATGGAGAGCACGTAGAGCCCGGTCAGGGTGAGCCCGAGCAGCCGGCACAGCGCCTTCATCAGGGTGTGCGAGCCGGTGGGGTTCGGACTCATCCAGGCCGACACGTTGCAGAGCATGAACGGCAGGAGGAAGACCAGCGACAACGTCCGCACCGCGGTGCCGGAGGGCAGATCGCTCCAGCGGTACGCCTCGACCGTGACGCCGCCCGGGCCGGCGCTGTCCGGGTAACCGGGCCGCGGGCGGAAGAAGCCCCCGTTGCTGTCCCCGGCGACCTGGTACGCGTGCGGCCGGTCCAGCACCTGCTCGGCGCCGGCCCCGGAGACCCCGTGCACCCGTAGCTCCACGACCTCGCCGGCCCCCGCCGGCCCGGCCGAGGGCGCTGGCGTCTGCGACATTGACCCCCCGGAGGTGTCTACGGCAGCCCGGGCCGCGGCGCCCCGCCGGCGCCCGGCCCCGGTTACCCGCCCCGACGCCTGCCATTCGTGCGACACCGCGGTACCACGCCTCTTCCCGGGTACGCCTCGCCGAGGTGCCGGTGACCGACGCGGCGGGAGGTGGTTTCATGGGCGCCATGGCGAACCCGGTGATCCTGACCGTCGACGACGACCCGGTGGTCTCCCGGGCGGTGGCACGCGACCTGCGTCGCCGCTACGGCGAGCGGTACCGGGTGGTGCGTGCCGGGTCGGGCCCGGAGGCGCTGGACGCGCTACGCGAGATCAAGTTGCGCGGGGAACAGGTGGCGTTGCTCCTCGCCGACCACCGGATGCCCGAGATGACCGGAATCGAGTTTCTCGAGGCGGCGATGGACCTCTTCCCCGCCGCCCGCCGCGTGCTGCTCACCGCGTACGCCGACACGGACGCCGCGATCGAGGCGATCAACGTCGTCGACCTGGACCACTACCTGCTCAAGCCCTGGCACCCGCCGGAGGAGAAGCTCTACCCGGTCGTGGACGGTCTGCTCGACGCCTGGGCGGCCACCCCGGACGCGGCGCTGACCGAGATCCGCGTGGTGGGGCACCGCTGGTCCGCCCCCTCGTTCAAGATCCGTGACTTTCTGGCCCGCAACCTCATCCCGTACCGCTGGCTGCTCACCGACGACCCGGAGGGCGCCCGGTTGCTCGCCGCCGCCGGTGCCAGTGAGACGGACGTGCCGCTGGTGGTCACCGCCGAGGGCAAGACCTTGATCGCGCCATCGGCGGCCGAGCTCGCCAGCGTGGTGGGGCTCGCCGTGGAGCCGACCACCGACTTCTACGACGTGGTGGTGGTCGGCGGCGGCCCGGCCGGTCTCGGCTCGGCCGTGTACGCGGCGTCGGAGGGGCTGCGTACGGTGCTGGTGGAGCGGCGCGCCACCGGCGGGCAGGCCGGGCAGAGCAGCCGGATCGAGAACTACCTGGGCTTCCCCGACGGCGTCTCCGGCGCCCAGCTCACCGACCGGGCCCGCCGGCAGGCGCTCAAGTTCGGCGCCGAGCTGCTCAGCACCCGGGAGGTGGTCGGGTTGACCGAGGCCGGCGGCGCCCGCCTGCTCCGCTTCGGCGACGGCACCGAGATCGCCGCGCACACCGTGGTACTCGCCACCGGCGTCTCCTACCGGGTGCTCGACGCCCCCGGCGTGGGTGACTTCACCGGTCGGGGGGTCTTCTACGGAGCCGTCTCCACGGAGGCGCCGAACTGCGTCGACGAGGAGATCTACATCGTCGGCGGGGCCAACTCCGCCGGTCAGGCGGCGGTCTTCTTCTCCCGCTACGCCGCCCGGGTGCACCTGCTGGTTCGGGGCCCCGACCTGACCGCCTCCATGTCGCGTTACCTGATCGACCAGCTGGAGCAGAGCGACCGGATCACCGTGCACCCGCACACCCAGGTGGTCGGCGCGGCCGGCGGCGACCACCTCGAACGGATCACGATCTGCGACAGCCGCACCGGCGAGGTACGCACCGCGCAGACCTCCTGGCTCTTCGTCTTCATCGGGGCGGAGCCGAGGACGGAGTGGCTGGACGGGGTGCTGGCCCGGGACCGGCGCGGCTTCATCGTCACCGGCCCCGACCTGGTCACCGACGGCAGGCCGCCGGCCGGCTGGGCGCTGCAGCGCGACCCGTACCACCTGGAGACCAGCCTGCCGGGGGTCTTCGCCGCCGGCGACGTGCGCTCCCAGTCGGTGAAGCGCGTCGCCTCCGCCGTGGGCGAAGGGGCGATGGCCGTGTCGCTGGTGCACCGCTACCTGGAGGCGCAGTGAGCACCCCGACCGACCGGCTCACGCCGGAGCAGCTGCGCACCCTGTTCCTGTTCGAGTCGCTCGGCGACGACCAGCTGGCCTGGCTGGCGGAGCACGGCCGGACGGAGCAGCGCGCCGGCGGCACTGTCGTGTTCGGCGAGGGCGAGGCCGCGACCTGTTTCTTCGTCCTGCTCTCCGGCTCGGTGACGCTCAGCCGGCGGGTCGGCGACGACGAGGTGGAGCTGAACCGGACCGCCCAGCGGGGGGTGTACGGCGGGGCCACCCAGGCGTACCTCGACGGCGAGACCGAGCAGGTCTACCGCAACACGATGCGCGCGAACACCGACGCCGAGTTCTTCGTGCTCCCCGCGGAGAGCTTCGCGCAGGCCGTCCGCACCTGGTTCCCGATGGCGATGCACCTGCTGGAGGGGCTCTTCATCGGGATGCGCAACACCCAGACCCTGGTGGGGGAGCGGGAACGGCTGCTCGCCCTCGGCTCGCTCTCCGCCGGCCTCACCCACGAGCTGAACAACCCGGCCGCCGCGGCGGTGCGGGCGACCTCGGTGCTGCGCGACCGGGTCGCCGCGATCCGGAGCAAGCTCGCGATGATCGCCGACGGCCGCCTCGACGGCAGTGGCCTGCACCGTCTCGTGGAGTTGCAGGAGGAGGCGGTGGCCCGGGTGGCGGGCGCGCCGAAGCTCAGCCCGATGGCCGTCGCCGACGCCGAGGACACGCTGACCGACTGGCTGGACGAGCACGGGGTTCGGGCAGCCTGGGACCTGGCGCCGATCCTGGTCAGCGGCGGCGCGGACACCGAGTGGTTGACCCGGGTGCGCACCAGCGTCGGCCAGGCCGACCTGGAGACGGCGATCCGGTGGCTCACCTACACCGTCGAGACCGAGCTGCTGATGCGGGAGATCGGTGAGGCGGTCACCCGGATCTCCGGCCTGGTCGGCGCCGCCAAGCAGTACTCCCAACTCGACCGCGCGCCGTTCCAGGTCGTCGACGTGCACGACCTGCTCGACGCCACGCTCGTGATGTTCAAGGCGAAGATCCCCGCCGGGGTCCGGCTCGTCAAGGAGTACGACCGGAGCCTGCCGCCCGTGCCCGCGTACGCCGCGGAGCTGAACCAGGTCTGGACCAACCTCATCGACAACGCGTTGGGCGCGATGGGGGAGACGGGGACGCTGACGGTCCGCACCGAGCGGGCGGGTGAGCTGCTCGCCGTGGAGGTCGCCGACACCGGCTCGGGCATTCCGCCGGAGGTGCGCCCGCGCATCTTCGAGCCGTTCTTCACCACGAAGCCGGTGGGCAGCGGCACCGGTCTGGGGTTGGACATCTCGTACCGGATCGTCGTGCACAAGCACCACGGCGACATCCGGGTGCGCAGCGAGCCCGGCGACACGGTCTTCCGGGTGCTGCTGCCGCTGACCGTCGAGCGCCCGCCCACGCCGGATCCGCTCCCCGCGCCCTGACCGTCCCCGTCGGTCGCCGTCACCGAGCCCGGTGCGGCGATCCCACTGTTGACCTCCAGAGCACTCGAACTCCTACCGTGAGCCGCACGCCCGCCGGGTCTCCCGGCGGGCATCGGTACGACGACGGGGAGTTCAGTCATGCGTTACCGCGTTCTCGGCGGCACCGGCATCCAGGTCAGCGTCCACGCGCTGGGCGCGATGATGTTCGGCGCGGTCGGCAACCCGGACCACGACGAGTGCGTCCGGATCATCCACTCCGCCCTCGACCGGGGGATCAACCTCGTCGACACCGCCGACATGTACTCCGCCGGTGAGTCCGAGGTCATCGTCGGCAAGGCGTTGCGGGGCCGGCGGGACGACGTCGTGCTCGCCACCAAGGTCCACTTCCCGATGGGGGAGGGGCGCAACCGCAGCGGCAACTCGCGGCGCTGGATCGTACGGGCCGTCCAGGAGAGCCTGCGGCGGCTGGGCACCGACTGGATCGACCTCTACCAGGTGCACCGTCCCGACCACACCACCGACGTCGAGGAGACCCTCGGCGCCCTCACCGACCTGGTCCGGGACGGCACGATCCGGGCCTTCGGCTGCTCCACCTTCCCGGCCGAGGAGATCGTGGAGGCGCAGCACGTCTCGCAGCGGCGGGCGCTGGGCCGGTTCCGCACCGAGCAGCCGCCGTACTCGCTGCTCGCCCGGGGCATCGAGGCGGACGTGCTGCCGGTCTGCCAGCGGTACGGCATGGGTGTGCTCACCTGGAGCCCGCTCGCCTCGGGCTTCCTCTCCGGCCGGTACCGCGACGGTCGCCCCGCCGACCTGACCAGCGGCCGGGCCACCCTCACCCCGGCCCGCTTCGACCCGGCGCTCCCCGGCAACGCCGCCAAGTACCGGGCGGTCGAGGAGCTGGCGGCCCTGGCCGGGCAGCTCGGCTGCACGCTGCCGCAGCTGGCGGTGGCGTTCCCCGCCGCGCATCCGGCGGTCACCTCGGTGCTCATCGGGCCGCGCACCATGGCGCAGCTCGACGGGCTGCTGGCCGGCGCCGAACTGACCCTCGACGACGCCGCGCTCGACCGGATCGACGAGATCGTGGCGCCGGGCACCGACCTGTACGCGGCCGACGGGGTCTGGCGTCCGCCGGCGCTCACCGACCCGGGGCGTCGCCGCCGACCCGTCGTCGACCGCGCCGCCGCCTGACCGTCAGCGGGCGGTGCCGAAGCCGGGCGGTGGGTGGCGGTGCCGGTGGCGGCGTCCCCGGCGTCGCTGCCCCGCGCGGAGACGGCACGCGGCGCGGCCGGCACGCCGCCCGGCGTCGCTGTCGACGCCGGGCGGGACGCGTTTCAGCCGGCGCGGTGGGCGGCCAGGAAGTCGGCGAGCACCCGGGTGTGCGTGTCGAAGGCCAGCTCGACCGGCTCGGTGAGCACCAGCCACTCGGTGGCCTCCTCGGTCGGCGCCGACGCGGGAAGCTCTTCGGCGCGTTGCTCGGGCAGCACGCCGAAGACCATCATCGTGCCGCCGCGGGGCGCGGAGTGCACCGCGAAGAGCGTGGCGTCCCGCGCCGACGCGACCAGGCCGGTCTCCTCCCGCAGCTCCCGGACCAGCGCCTCGTCCCACTCCTCGCCGTACTCGATGAAGCCGCCGGGCAGGGCGAGCTGCCCGCGGGCGGGCTCGATGTCGCGCCGGACCACCACCACGCCGACGCCGGCCGGGGTGCGTACCGGGAGCACCGCGACCGCCACCGGCAGCGGGTTGCGCCAGACCGTCTGCCCGCAGACCGCGCAGACCCGCGGCCAGCCGGCCGCCGCCGGGTAGCTCGCCCCGCAGAAGGAACAGTGAGAGTACGGCGCACCGGTCATGCCGCAGCACGTTACCCGCGTGATCGACCGATGCCACAAGATCCACTCGACATCCAGGATGTCGGGCTGTCCGAGTCGCCCGGACAGCCCGACTTCCTTGAAGACGAGTCGATCAAGTGCCGGTGGTATCGCGGAGGACGTCGCGGGCGTCCATCAGGGCGAAGCCGAGCAGGTTGGCGCCGCGCCAGGCGCCCGGGTCGTCGGCGCGCGGGTCCCTGGCGGCGAGCCCGATGCCCCAGACGCGATCCATCGGGCTCGCCTCGACGAGCACCCGATCGCCGGTGCCGAGCAGGAACTCCCGCAGCCGCGGGTGCTGACCGAACTTCGCGACGCTGCCCGCCACCACGATGTCGTAGCGGGCGGCCTCCCACCGGGCCTCGACGAAGCCGCGCACCTGCCGGCCGAGCGACTTGGCCCGGTGCGGGTGGGTGGCGGTGAGGATGTGCTCGGCCGTCTCCTCGTCGCCGAAGAGCCGCGCCTTCTGCCACATCATCCAGTGCTCGGCGGTGGCGAAGGTGCGGTCACCGTCGCCGAACGGGGCGGGCCACCACTGGCTGAGGCAGCCCGCGCCGACGCTGCCGTCGGGCTGTGGCCGGTGGCCCCAGAAGAAGAGGTAGCGCACGCGCTGGCCGGCGCGCACGGCGGCGGTCAGGTCGTCGACCGAGCGGGGGGAGGGCATGGACGCAGTGTGCCGGAGAACACCGACAAGATCGACTCGGTATCCGTGAAGTCGGGCCGTCGGGGCGTGCCGGAGAGCCCGACTTCCTTGACTCCGAGTCGATCACACCGCAGGACCGCGCCGCGCCCCGGTCGGCCGGGACATCCCGCGCCGCCCCGCCCGAGTCGCGCCGAGGCGCCCCCGTGCCCCGCCCGGGTCGGGCCGGTCGCCCGCGACGCGGTGGCTCAGGCCGAGACGCCCGTGTAGAAGGCGGTGACCTGCTCGGCGGCGGCGCGGGCGGCCTCGGGGTCGGTGCCCGCGGCGACGCTCGCCTCGCGCCAGCGCTCGCTGGCCAGCGTCATGAAGGACCGCCCCTCGGCCGAGGCCGACCACGCCTCGGCGTCCTCCGGACGGACGCCCGCGCCGGGCGTGCCGAAGTACGTCGCGAGGCCGAGCAGCCCGAGGTCCCAGCCGATGCCGACCGCGCCCGGGCCGAACTGCGCCCACCGGTCGTCGTCGACGTGCGCGATGTGGTGCAGCTCGAAACGGGTGCGGTCGCCGTCCTGCGGGGTCAGCCGAACCTCGATCCAGCTGACCTCGCCGCCGTACTCCCACGTCGCCGTGAAGCTGTGCGGCGGGTCGCAGGTCTCGACGACCCCGCCGGCGTTGCCTTCCAGCTGGTATCGGCCGCCCAGCCGCAGCTCGCCGGAGATCGGCAGGAACCAGCGGGGGATCCGTTCGGCGTTGGTGCAGGCGTCCCAGACGTCCTCGACCGGCGCGTCGTACGTCTGGCCGATGGTGGTCACGCGGGCCTCGCCGGCCTCCAGCGTCCGGCTGCCGACCTGCCGCCGGACGGCGTTGATCTGCTCGGTGGCGTCAATCATCGTGCTCTCCTGTCATCGGGGACTTCCGTGGCTCGCCGCCGTGGCCGCTCGCCCTGGTCGGTGGACGCCTGCCGCCGTGGCTGCTCGCCCTGGTCGGTGGACGCCTGCCGCCCTGGCCGCTCGCCCCCGCCGGTGGGCGCCGGCCGGCGCGGCCGTTCGTTCGGGTCGGTGGTGGCCTGCGGCGGCGGCCCGTCGGGGGTGTCGCCGGACTGGTCCCGCAGTCGCCGCTCCCGCTTGCCACGGGCGAGCTCGGTGGCGAGCGCGCTCAGCGGTGGGGTCCAGAACCGGCGGAAGTGGTCGAGCCACTGGTCGACGTCGTGCAGCGGGCGCGGGTCGACCGCGTAGAGCCGGCGCGTGCCGTCGGGCCGGACGGTGGCGAACCCGTTGAGGCGCAGGACCTTCAGGTGCTGTGAGACGGCCGGCTGGGAGATGCCGAACTCGCGCTGGATCACCGCGCAGATGTCGCCCGCGGTCGTCTCGCCCCCGGCGAGCAGCTCGAGGATGCGGCGCCGCACCGGGTCGCCCAACACGTCGAAGGCATGCACCCAGAAGTTATATCAGCGCCAGGTTAATTAAGTAAAGGATGATGAGCCGGCGAGCTTCTCCAGCCGGATCGGCAGGTCGCGCACCCGTACGCCGGTGGCGTGCCGGACGGCGTTGGCGATCGCCGCCGCCGAACCCACGATGCCGATCTCGCCGAGCCCCTTCACCCCGGTCGGATTCAGGTCGGAGTCCTCCTCGGCGACCCACTCCGCCTCGATCTGCTCGACGTCCGCGCACCCGGCGATGTGGTACGTGGCGAAGTCGTGGTTGACCCAGTCGCCGTACCGCTCGTCGAGCAACCCCTCCTCGTGCAAGGCCATGGAGATTCCCATGGTCATGCCCCCGATGAGCTGACTGCGCGCGGTCGTCGGGTTCACCACCCGGCCGACCGCGAACACGCCCAGCATGCGGCTCACCCGGACCTCACCGGTCTCCGCGTCCACCCGTACCTCGACGAAGTGCGCGCCGTACGCGTAGCGGGCCATCGGCTTCTGGGCCCGGATCTCGTCGGCGGTGCTCGCCGCGACGGTCAGCCCCTCCGGCGGCAGTGAGCCCGAGTGGTGGCCGAGCCGGTCGCGCAGCTCCTGGCAGGCGCGGGTGAGCGCCCAACTCCACGAGGCGGTGCCCATCGAACCGCCGGCCACGCCCGCCGGGGGCAGGTCGCTGTCGCCGATCCGGATGGTCACCCGCTCCGGTGGTACGTCCAGCGCGTCCGCGGCGATCTGCCACAGCGCCGTACGGGCCCCGGTGCCGATGTCGGTCGCGTTGATCCGGACCAGGTAGCCGCCGTCGGGCAGCGCGGTGGCCGTGGCGGCCGACGCCCGCGCCCGAGCGGGGTAGCTGGCGCCGGCCACCCCGGTGCCGACCAGCCAACGTCCCTCGCGGCGGGCACCTGGACGCGGGTCGCGGTCACCCCAGCCGAACCGGCGTGCGCCCCTGATGAGGCAGGCGACGAGGTTGCGGCTGCTGAACGGATGCCCCTGGTCGGGGTCGACAGTCGGTTCGTTGCGGACCCGCAGCTCGATCGGATCGATCCCGCAGGCGGAGGCGAGCTCGTCCATCGCCGACTCCAGGGCGTACGCGCCGGGGCACTCGCCCGGCGCCCGCATCCAGAACGGGGTCGGCACGTCGAGGCGGACCAGCCGGTGGGTGGTGCGCCGGTGCGGCGCCGCGTACATGCTGCGGGTGTAGACGGCGGTCTGCTCGGCGAACTCGGTGATGGTGGAGGTCTGGCTGATCGCGTCGTGGCAGATCGCCGCGATCCGACCGTCCGCGTCGGAGCCGAGCCGTACCCGTTGGATCGTCGGAGTGCGGTAGCCGATCGGCCCGAAGAGCTGCTGCCGGGTGAGGGCGAGCCGAACCGGCCGGTCCACCTGCCGGGCCGCGAGCGAGGCGAGCACCACGGCCGCCTTCGGGTAGCCCTTGCTGCCGAACCCGCCGCCCACGTGTTCGCTGATCACCCGCACGGAGTCGCGGGGAATTCCGAACAGCTCGGCCAGGGCGGCCTGCACAGCCGTCGAGCCCTGGTTGGAGTCGTGCACGAGCAGCCGCCCGTCGCGCCACTGCGCCGTGGTGGCGTGCGGCTCCATCGGATTGTTGTGGTACGCCGGAGTCCGGTACGTGGCGTCGACCCGCACCTCGGCGGCGTCGAACGCGGCGTCGAAGTCCCCCTCGCTGGTGTCCGTGGGATAGCTCGGATTGACCTTCTCCGGTCGGTACAGGCCGGGGTGGTCGGCGGTGAGCACCGTGCTGTGCGGCTCGGTGTCGTAGTCGATCCGGACCTGACGCGCGCCCTCGCGGGCCGCCTCGATGCTCTCCGCCACGACCAGGGCCACCAGTTGACCGCGGTAGTGCACCGCCGGATCTTGCAGCAGGTACAGCTCCGGTTCGACGTCGGGCGAGAGCCGCGGGGCGTTGCCGTGGTGCAGGACCGCCAGCACGCCCGGCACCGCGAGCGCCGGGTCCGGGTCGATCCGGGTGATCCGCCCGCGCACCGCCGCCGCGGGAACCGCCCAGCCGTACGTCACGTCCTCCAGCGGGTACTCGACCGCGTACCGGGCGGTGCCGGTGACCTTCTCCGGGCCCTCCAGACGGGGGTGGGCCCGGCCCACCGCGCCAGCGCTCACGGCTCCGCCCCGGTCCGCACGCCGAGCCCGCCGCTCATCGCCGCGACTCCGCCAGCTCGGTGAGGGCGCGGACGGTGACGGCGCGGATCAGCGGCACCTTGAACCCGTTGTGCCGCAACGGGCGCGCTGCCGCCAGCTCCGCGTCCGCGGCCTGCCCGGCCAGCTCCGGGGTGAACGGCCGGCCGCGCAGCTCCGCCTCGGCCCGGTAGGCGCGCCAGGGTCGGTGCGCGACCGCGCCGTAGGCGAGCCGGACGTCACGCACCACGTCCCCGTCCAGGTCGAGCACGGCGGCCACCGAACCGACCGCGAAGGCGAACGAGGCCCGATCCCGAACCTTGAGGTACGCCGACCGGCGCGCGGCCGGCAGCGGTGGGATCCGTACGGCGGTGATCAGCGCACCCCGTCGGAGGGTGGTCTCCCGCTCCGGGTGCTCGCCCGGCGACCGGTGCAGCTCGACGAAGGGCACGTCCCGGGTTCCCTCGGGCTCCGCCACCTCGACCACCGCATCGAGGGCGGCCAGCGCGACGGCCAGGTCCGACGGGTGGGTGGCGACGCACTCCTCGGACCAGTCCAGGATGGCCAGCTCGCGGTTCTGCCCGTGCCGGGCCGCGCAGCCGCTGCCCGGATCCCGTTTGTTGCACGCCTTGCCGGTGTCCTGGAAGTAGAAGCACCGGGTGCGCTGCAACAGGTTGCCGGCGGTGGTCGCCATGTTCCGCACCTGACCGGAGGCGGCGGCGAGCAGCGCGCGGGCGAGCACGGGGTAGTCCCGGCGTACCACCGGGTGGGCGGCGAGTTCGCTGTTGCGTACGGTCGCGCCGACGCGCAGGCCGCCCTCGGGCAGTGGCTCGACGCCGCCCAGCGGCAGCCGGTTGACGTCCACCAGCAGGTCGGGGCGCTGCACGCCGAGTTTCATGAGGTCGACGAGGTTGGTGCCGCCGGCCAGGTACGCGGCGTCGGGGTCCGCGTCGAGCAGCGCCACGGCCTCGTCGACGTCGGTCGGGCGGCGATACCGGAACTCCCTCATCGCTCGCCCGCCGTCTCCCGGATCGCGGCGACGATGTGCGGGTACGCCCCGCACCGGCACAGGTTGCCGGCCATCCGTTCGCGGATCTCCGCGTCGGTCGGCCGGACGACGCCGGTGAGGTCCTCGGTGACCGCGCTCGGCCACCCCTCGGCGAGCTCGTCGAGCACGCCGCGCGCCGAGCAGAGCTGACCCGGCGTGCAGTAGCCGCACTGGAACGCGTCCTGCGCGACGAACGCCTCCTGCAGCGGGGAGAGCCGGTCGGGCCCGGCCAGCCCCTCGACGGTGGTGATCGAGCAGTCGTCCAGGGTGACCGCGAAGATCAGGCAGCTCTTCACCCGCCGCCCCTCCAGCAGCACCGTGCAGGAGCCGCACTGGCCGTGGTCGCAGCCCTTCTTCGCGCCGATGAGGCCGAGGTGCTCGCGCAGCGTGTCGAGCAGCGTCGTGCGGTTGTCCAGCGTCAGCTCGCGGCGATCGCCGTTGACGGTGAACGCGACCCGGGACGACCGTTCGTCGCCGGCGATCGAGGCGCTACCGGAGCGATTCTGCACCTGCCCATAGTAGCTTTGTTCACACTAATCGGGAGAAAACCGACAGCTCTTGTCCGGCTGGGGGACGCGTGGCGAAGGGCAGGGTGGCCGGGCTGCTGCTCGCCGCCGGCGCGGGGCGTCGGTTCGGCCGGCCGAAGGCGCTCGTCGAGTTCGACGGCGAGCCGCTCGTCCGCCGTGCCCTGCGCCTGCTGGCCGCCGGGGGCTGCGCCCCGGCGCACGTCGTGGTCGGCGCCGGGGTGGACGGCCTGCCCCCGCTGCCGGAGGCGGTCCTGGTGCACAACCCCGACTGGTCCCGGGGGATGGGCCTCTCACTGCGCCTCGGGCTGGCGTCGCTGCCCGAGGACGTGGCGGCCGCCGTGGTGGTCCTCGTCGACCAGCCGCTGCTCAGCCCGGCGGCGGTGCGCCGGGTGCGGGCCGCGTACGCCGGCGGCGCGGTCGTCGCGACGGCCACCTACGCCGGGCGTCCCGGCCACCCCGTGCTGCTCGGGCGCGAGACCTGGCCGCTGCTCGACCGGTACGCCACCGGCGACCGGGGCGCCCGCGACCTGCTGCGCGCCCGGCCCGACCTGGTGGTCCGGGTGCCCTGCGACGGTGTCGGCGTTCCGCTCGACCTCGACACCCCGGCCGACCTCGGCCGCGCCACTCCGCCGTGACCGTGCCGGTCAGCGGCGCCACTTCTGGTTGGGGCCGCCGGTGCACTCCCAGATCTGCAGGCGGGTGCCGTCGGCGGAGCTCGCTCCGGTCGCGTCGAGGCACTTGTTGGCCTGCGGATTCACGATGTCCCCGGCGGCGCTGAGGACCCAGCGCTGCGCGGCGCTGCCGTTGCAGTCCCACAACTGCACCAGCGTGCCGTTGGCGGTGCCGCCACCGGCCACGTCGAGGCACTTGCCCAGCGCCCGCACCGAACCGTCGCCGGCCCAGGACCAGCGCTGCGCCGCGGTGCCGTTGCAGGTCCAGAGCTGCACCGCGGTGCCGTTGGCGGTGCTGGCGCCGGCCACGTCCACGCACTTGTTGCCGTAGCCGACGATCGGCGCGCCACCGCCCCCGCCGCCGGTGTCCCACGCCTGCACCCGGACGTAGTCGACGACCATCTGCTGCGGGAAGACCGTCGTCCCGTCAGGGGAGCCGGGCCAGTTGCCGCCGACCGCGACGTTCATGATCATGAAGAAGGGGTGGTCGAAGACCCATCGGTTGCCGCGCAGGTCGGCCGGGGTCTTGCGGGAGTACTGCACGCCGTCGAGGTACCAGGTGATCGAGTCGGGCGCCCAGTCGACGGTGTACGTGTGGAACGCGTCGGCGAGTGCCTGCCCGCCCGGCAGGGAGGTCTGCCCGGTGACCGCGTTGCCGCCCGAGTAGCCGGGCCCGTGCAGGGTGCCGTGCACGGTGGAGGGCTCGCGCCCGACGTTCTCCATGATGTCGATCTCGCCCCGGTCGGGCCAGGAGTTGCTGCTGGTGCCGAGCATCCAGAAGGCCGGCCAGAGCCCCTGGCCGCGTGGGATCTTGATGCGAGCCTCGAACCGGCCGTACGCCTGGGCGAACGTGCCGGCGGTCAGCAGCCGGGCCGAGGTGTACTGGCAGCTGCCGTACCAGCAGTTGTGGTTGGCGGGGTTCTCCCGGCGGGCGGTGATCACGAGGTTGCCGTTGCCGTCCAGCGCCGCGTTGCGGGTGCTGCTGGTGTAGTACTGCAACTCGTTGTTGCCCCAGCCGCCACCACCGATGTCGTACTTCCACTTGTTCTGGTCCGGCGGTGTGCCGGCGGGCCCGTTGAAGTCGTCGGACCAGGTCACCGCGCCGGGTGCGGCGGCGGCGGGTGCGGCGGTGGGTACGGTCAGCGCGGCGCTGAGCCCCACGACGGCGAGCGCCAGTGCGGCGACGGCACGAAGTCTGCGCATGGGAGGCCTCCCTGCGATCTCGGATGTCCGGAGCCTCAACCCGTCCGGCGGACGGGAACTGTAAGGAAACCGGTGAAATAGACTGTCAACAATCTATGAACGCTCCGCCCTTGTGTCAAGAGAGCGCTCTCCCCCACGCGGGACTCCTCGGCGCCGTCCGTTGATCATGACGTTGACGGGGGAGCCGATCTCCAAGGCCCCGCCAACCTCATGATCGACGGGGAGGGCCGGGGGTGGGGAGGGTCGGGGGTGGGAATGGGGAGGGCCCCGGGTGCCGTTGGTGCGGCACCCGGGGCCCCGGGAGGTGGATACGGGCTCAGGCCACCGGCGTGGTGGTGGCGCCGGCCGCACCGGCGAGCCGCTGGTGGGCGCGGATCAGTTCGGCGTAGCGGTGCCCGCTCGCCTTCATCGTGCGCCGCTGCGTGGCGTAGTCGACGTGGACCAGCCCGAAGCGCTTGTCGTAGCCGTACGCCCACTCGAAGTTGTCCAGCAGCGACCAGACGAAGTAGCCGGCGAGCGGAACCCCGCGGGCCACCGCCGACGCGCACGCCACCAGGTGCTCCTCCAGCTGGTCGGTGCGCTCCTTGTCCTCGACCGTGCCCTCCGCGGTGACCGTGTCCGGCCACGCCGACCCGCTCTCGGTGACGATGATCTTCGCCGGCCGGTACTCCTCGTGCACCGAGACCAGCAGCTGCTCGAGCCCGGTCGGGTAGACCTCCCAACCCATCGCCGTCTCGACCGCGCCGGGCACCGGCACCTGCCGGGCGTACGGCGGGGGCCCCGCCGGGTCGTCGACGACCAGCTGACGGAAGTAGTAGTTCACTCCGAGGAAGTCGGTCGGGGTGGCGATCACCGCGAGGTCGCCGTCGCGTACCGGCGGCTCGATCCCGTAGGTGGCGATCATGTCCGCCGGGTAGCCGCGCCCGTGGATCGGGTCGAGCCACCAGCGGTTGACGTGGCCGTCCATCCGGCGGGCCGCCGCGACGTCCTCGGGACGGTCGGTGGCCGCCTCGATCGGACTGAGGTTGAGCACCAGCCCGATCGACGCCGGGCGGGCGGCGTTCGCCCGTACCGCCTGGGTGGCCAGGCCGTGTCCGAGCAGCGTGTGGTGGGAGGTACGCACCGCCCGGTCGAGGTCCCGC
Organism: Micromonospora musae; assembly: GCF_003626635.1. Classification (GTDB taxonomy): domain Bacteria; phylum Actinomycetota; class Actinomycetes; order Mycobacteriales; family Micromonosporaceae; genus Micromonospora; species Micromonospora musae. Next base: position 243,740 of record NZ_RAZT01000009.1, read on the forward strand.
TCCCCGGGGGCCATCTTGCCCTCCAGGTGGCCGATCCAGGAGACGCAGAGCGGCTCGTTGACCGTGTTCCAGTCGGTCACCCGGTCGCCGAGCCGGGCCGCGACGATCGCCGCGTAGTCGGCGAACGCCTCGGCGGTGGAGCGCTCGGGCCAGCCGCCCCGGTCCTGCAGAGCCTGTGGCAGGTCCCAGTGGTAGAGCGTGGCGAAGGGCCGGATGCCCTCGGCGAGCAGCCGGTCGACCAGCCGGTCGTAGAAGTCCAGTCCCGCCGCGTTGACCGCGCCGACCCCCTCGGGCAGCACCCGGGGCCAGGCCACCGAGAACCGGTACGCGTCGACGCCGAGCCGGCGCAGCAGCGTGACGTCCTCGGGCCAGCGGTGGTAGTGGTCGCAGGCGACGGCACCGGTGTCACCGTTGTCGACGTTCCCGGGAGCCGCCGAGAAGGTGTCCCAGATGGACGGAGATCGTCCGTCGACGTCGACGGCCCCCTCGATCTGGTACGCCGCGGTGGCGACGCCCCAGAGGAAGTCGGGCGGCAGCTTGGACAGGTCCGGCACGGGTTGGTTCTCCTCTGCGGTGGATCGAATCACTTGACAGCGCCGGCGGTGAGGCCGGCGACGAAGTAGCGCTGCAACGCCAGGAAACCGGCGACGACGGGCACGCTCACCACCAGCGAGGCGGCCATGATCTGGTTCCAGTAGACGTTGAACTGGGTGGAGTAGCCCTGGAGGCCGACGGCGAGAGTACGGCTGCCCTCGTCGGTCATCACCGAGGCGAAGAGCACCTCACCCCAGGCGGTCATGAACGCGTACACGGTGACGGCGACCACGCCCGGTACGGCCGCCGGCAGGATCACCCGGAACAGGATGCGCAGCGGACCGGCGCCGTCGACCTGCGCCGCCTCGTCGAGCCCGCGCGGGATCGAGTCGAAGTAGCCGACCAGCATCCAGATCGAGAACGGCAGCGAGAAGGTCAGGTACGTGATGACCAGGCCGGTACGGCTCGCGTACAGCTCGATCCCGGTGGCGTTGCCTAGGTTGACGTAGATGAGGAAGAGCGGCAGCAGGAACAGGATGCCGGGGAACATCTGGGTGGAGAGCACGGTCACCGAGAAGAGACCCCGGCCCCGGAAGCGGTACCGGCTCACCGCGAACGCCGCGAAGATGGCGACCGCCACCGAGCAGACCGCAGCGACGCTCGACACCACCAGGCTGTTCACCAGGTAGCGGGCCAGCGGCACGGTGCTCCACATGTCGACGAACGGTTGCAGCGTCGGCCGGCTGGGCCACCAGGTGAAGCCGTTCTGCACGTCCTGCAGCGGCTTCGCCGCCGAGGTGACCATCACGTAGAGCGGAATGACGACGAAGAGGGTGAGCAGGGTCAGCACGATCCGTCGGCCCCAGCGCTCACCGGCGGTCTCACGCATGGTCCCTCCGGCGGTTCGTGATCAGCAGGTAGCCGGCCGAGACGACCAGCAGGAAGAGCAGCAGCGCCACCGACATCGCCGAGCCCGAACCGAAGTCCCAGGTCTTGAAGGAGCTGCGGTAGATGTGGATGGAGATCAGGTCGGCCTGCGCCGGCGCCGAACCGCCGAAGAGCACGTACGGCGTGTTGAAGTCGTTGAACGTCCAGAGGAAGAGCACCAGCAGCAGGACCAGGTTTACCGGGCGCAGCATCGGCAGGGTGACCGAGCGCAGCCGCCACCAGAACCCGGCGCCGTCGATCGCGGCCGCCTCGTAGAGCTCGTCCGGCACGTTCTGCAGGCCGGCCATGAGGCAGAGGAACGCGAACGGCCAGCTGCGCCAGACCGAGACGATGAGCAGCGACCAGAAGCTGTTGTCGCCGATCAGCCAGAACGGCTTGTCGTCGAGCAGCCCGAGCTGGTCGACGAGGACGTGGTTGACCAGGCCGGTGTCCCGCTGGAGCAGGAAGCTCCAGGTGATCACCGCGGTGTAGACGGGCAGCGCGTACGGGGTGAGGAAGAGCGCCCGCAGAATTGCCCGGCCGCGGAACGGTCGTTGCAGCACGACCGCGCCGGCGATCCCGAGCAGCCAGGCCAGCCCCACCGAGAGCAGGGTGTAGACCAGCGTGACCCAGAACGAGTGCAGCAGCTCGCGGCCGGCCACGCTGTTGAAGTCCAGCGTCGCCTTGTAGTTCTCCAGTCCGATGAAGGGTGCGGTGGACCAGTCCCGGATGTGGAACTGGGTCAGCTCCAGCAGGCTCATCCAGACCCCGACCACCATCGGGATCACGTGGATGGCCAGCTCCAGGACGACGGCCGGAACGAGCAGCAGGTACGGCAGGAGCGAACGCCGGGGGCGGCGGGGCCGCCGGGCCGGGGCCGGCGCCGCGGTCGCGGCCCCGGGGTCGCGCCGGTCGGGGCGGGCACCCGGCGCGGTGGTGCTGGTTGCCATCAGGATCCTCTCGGCAGGTGGTGGCCGTGGCAGGGCCGGTGGGGCGCCCCACCACGGCCACCTGTGACGCCGGGGTCAGCGCATCTTCTGCTGCGCGTCGCTCAGCTTCTTCTTCACCGAGTCCTCGGTGACCGGGCGGCCGCTGGCCGCGTCGGCGAACAGCTCCTTGATGGCGGTGCCGACCAGCGTCTCGAAGGTGCTCTCGTCAGGCACCTGCGGCAGCGGGGCCGCCGAGGTGGAGAGCGTCTCCTGGAGCACCTTCTGCTCCGGGGCGCTGAACGCCGGATCGGTGCCGACGGTCTTCACCGCGGGCAGCGAGCCGTACGTCTTGTTGAGCAGCGTCTGCTCCTCGTCGCTGGTCATGAACTTCACGAAGTTCAGCGACGCGTCCTTGTTCTTGGTGTGCTTGAAGACCGCCATGTTGATGCCGGCGACCATGCTGTTGACCTTCTTGCCGCCCGCGGGCGGGCTGGCCAGGAAGGGCACCGGTGCGATCCCGTACGCGTCGGGGGCCATGTTCTGGGTCTTCAGGTTCGACCCGGCGGCCTGCCAGAGCAGCATCGCCGCCTTGCCGTTGGCGAAGTCGGAGACCGACTGGTTTTGCGCGTACTCGGCGTTGCTCGGGTTGGTGATCTTGTCGGTCGCCATGAAGTCGACGTACCGCTTCACCGCCGAGACGTTCTGCGGGGTGTCGAACGTCGGCTTGCCGGACGAGTCGAACCACTCGCCGCCGTACTGCTGGCCGAAGGCGAAGGCGTGGTGGGCGTTCTCGTTCGGGTTGGCGCCCTCGATCGCGAGCCCCCACTTGCCGCCGGTGGTGAGCTTCTTGCCGTACTCGGCGAGCTGCTCCCAGGTGGTCGGCGGGGCGGTGATGCCGGCGTCGGCGAACGCCTTCTTGTTGTAGTACAGCGCGTACGCCAGGCTGTAGAGCGGCACGGCGGCCGGCGGCTTGCCGGGTGCGCCGGCGGCGGCCAGCGCGGCCGGGACGAAGCGGTCCTTGCCGCCGACGGCCTGCAGCGTCGCGTCGTCGAACTCGACGAGCGCGCCGGTGGCCTGCAACGACGCCGACCAGGTGTTGCCGATGTTCACCACGTCCGGGCCCTGACCCGAGGTGGCGGCGGCGAGCAGCCGGTTGAGCAGGTCCGACCAGGGCACGACCTCAAGGTTGACCTTGATGCCGGTCTGCTTCTCGAACTTGTCCAGCTCCGGCTGGAGGATGGCCTTGTCGGCCTCGATGCTGGCGCCCTGGTTGCTGGCCCAGTAGGTGAGGGTCTTGCCGGAACCGCCGGCGTCGTCGCCGGAGCCGCCGCAGGCGGTCAGCGAAGCGGCCGCCAGGACGGCGGCGGTAAGTATCCCGAGTTGACGTCTCGTGGACACGATCAGCCCTTCCGATGCAGTGGTGGGGGTAGGGGGGTTACATCAAGGCTTAAATTATGTCGTCATTAAAGTGTCTGCTGGTGGGGTCGTCAAGCACGGGGAGCCGTACAGTCGCTCCGGACGACCGACGGGATCGAGGTGCCGAGTGGAGCTGGCGAGAGCCACCAACCGGAGCGTGCGACTGCGCAACCGGGGTTCCCTGCTGACCAAGCTCTTCCTCGACGGGCCACTGACCCGGCAGGATCTGGTGCGCAGCACCGGCCTGAGTCAGCCGGCGGTGAGCAACGTGGTCAGCGACCTCATCGAGGAGGGGCTCGTGGCCGAGGCGGGCGCCGCCGAGTCCGACGGCGGCCGGCCCAGCATGCTGCTCCGGATCGCCAGCCGGTTCGCGTTCCTCGTCGGGGTGGACGTCGGTGAGACCCGGGTGCGCGTCGAGTTGTTCGACTTCGCCATGACCCTGCTGGCCAGCGCCGAGTACCCGCTCGACCCGGCCCGGACCGAGCCCGCGGAGGTGGCCGGCCACGTGCTCGCCGGGATCGACGCGGTGACCGGCGCCGCCGGGGTCCGCCCCGCGGACGTGCTCGGCGTCGGCATCGGCGTCTCCGGCGTGGTCTCGCAGGGCGAGCACGCCGTGGTGCACGCCCAGGCGCTCGGCTGGGACCGGGTACCGCTCGAGCAGCTGATCGCCGCCGGCACCGACCTGCCGTTGCACATCGACAACGGGGCGAAGACGCTCGGCCAGGCCGAGATGTGGTTCGGCGCCGGCAAGGGCGCACGGCACGCCGTCTTCGCCCTGGTCGGCTCCGGTGTCGGCGCGGCCGTGGTGGCCGGCGGCGCGACCTACCGCGGCGCCTCCAGCAGCGCGGGGGAGTGGGGTCACACCACGCTGGTGTACGGCGGGCGGCCCTGCCGCTGCGGCGCCCGCGGCTGTCTCGAGGCGTACGTCGGCGCGGAGGCGATCATCGACCGCTACCGCGAGGCGCGCGGTGGCCGCCCGGTGCCGGGTGAAGATGAGGAGTCCCAGCTCAACGCGCTGCTCGACGCGGCGGCCAGTGACGCGACAGCACGCCGGGTGCTCGACGAGACGGCCGCCTACCTCGGCGCCGGCGTCGCCAACCTGATCAACCTGTTCAATCCGGAGCGGGTCGTGCTGGGCGGCTGGGCGGCGATGGCGCTCGGCGATCTGCTGCCGGCCGTACGCGAGGCCGCCGGCCGTCAGGCGCTGCGCCAGCCGTACGAACAGGCCTCGATCGAGCTGTGCCGGCTGGGTGTGGACGCGGTCGCTCTCGGCGCCGCGACGCTCCCGGTCGCCCGCTTCCTCGCCGACGGAGGCGTACGCCGCTGACGCCCCCGCCCGCGTCGCCCCCGACCCGCGTCGCCCCCGACCCGCGTCGCCTCTGCCCGCGTCGTCGCCGCTCGCCGGTCGTCGGATGTCGGTCGTCGGCCGTCGCTCCTGCCAGGGTCGTCGCAGGTCGCAGGTTGGCGTGAGGTCGTGCCGACGCTGGTGACGTCGCTGCTTGCGTCTGCCGTCTGCCGTTTTCCGTCTGCTGTCTGCCATCTGCCGGTCGCTGGTTGACGCGAGGTCGTGCCGATGCCGGTGACGCTTTCGTCGGCGTCGTCGGGCGCGCCACTCACCAGTCTAGGTAAGGTCGCGCCGACGCTTTGGAGCTGAGTCAACAGCGACATCGGGCGCCGGAGCCCCGGGAAGCCGAGGCCGCGCCAAGGATGCGTGCCATGGGTGGTCGCCCCGATCGTCACGCCCGCCCGGGACGAAGCCCCGCGGTGACGCCCGGGCGCGTCGACCCGCCGCCACGCGACCTGCCGAACCGCCGACGATCACCGTGAAACGGTGCGGCCGAGCCCGGTCGACACCGACATGAACCGAACTCTCTGCCCACGCCTCAGCCCGTCGATCATGAGGTTAACGCGGATTTTGATCTTCCCGACCCCCGCTAACTTCATGATCATCGCCGGAAGCCCGGAAGCCCGGAAGCCCGGAAGCCCGGAAGCCCGGAAGCCCGGAAGCCCGGAGGCCCGGAGGCCCGGAGGCCCGGAGGCCCGGAGGCCCGGAGGCCCGGAGGCCCGGAGGCCCGGAGGCCCGGAGGCCCGGAGGCCCGGAGTCGGAGCCGGAGGCGGGACGGGGCGGGTCGGGGCGGGGGGAGGTGGGGTAGTGGGGTTCCCCTGCTTGGTGCCGTGGCCTTCGTGCGTCGTTGGGTCGACTCGTTCGCGACATCAGCTCTAAAGCCACCGAAGGGCACTACCCGCTCCCGCCGGCCGGGGCGCCGTCTCCCGCCGGCCGCGCGCCATCCCCCGCCGGCCGCGTGCCGTCTCCCGGGGGTGGCGCATCGTCCATAAACGACCTTCGGGATAAATAACAGTGTTATAGATCGATGTCTTGACGTCGTCGCGACGCCCCCGTAACACTCCATCGAGAGCGCTCTCTCGACCCCCCGGCGCCGCCTCGGCGGCATCACCCCGGCGCCGGCGGTCGTACCGGTCCCTTCCCGTCTGCCCGGCGTCCGCAGCCCTCTACCGACAGGGAACGTCATGACATCTCGTGTTTTATCCGTGCCAGCTTCCCGCTGGCGGCGGCGCGCGCTCATCGGGCTCGCCGTGGCGCTGGTCGCGGCGCTCAGCCCGGCGGGCGTCGCACCACCCGCGCAGGCCGCCCCCACCCTGCTGTCGCAGGGCCGCCCCGCCACCGCCTCGTCCACCGAGAACGCCGGCACCCCGGCGGCCGCGGCGGTCGACGGCAACACCGGCACCCGCTGGTCCAGCGCGTTCAGCGATCCGCAGTGGCTCCAGGTCGACCTCGGCACCCGGGCCACGATCAGCCAGGTGACCCTGGTCTGGGAGGGCGCCTACGCCCGCGCGTTCCAACTCCAGACCTCCGACGACGGCGGCACCTGGACCACCGTCCACAGCACCACCACCGGCGCCGGCGGCACCCAGAACATCACCGTGACCGGCGCCGGCCGCTACGTGCGGATGTACGGCACCGCCCGGGGCAGCGCCTACGGCTACTCGCTCTGGGAGTTCCAGGTCTACGGCGAGACCGGCGGCACCACACCGACCTGCGGCAGCGCCAACGCCGCGCAGGGCCGACCGGCCACCGCCTCCTCCACCGAGAACGCCGCCCTGCCCGCCTCCGCGGCGGTCGACGGCGACGGCGGAACCCGGTGGGCCAGCGCCGCGAGCGACCCCCAGTGGCTGCGGGTGGACCTGGGCGGCACCCAGACGATCTGCAGGGTCGTGCTGACCTGGGAGGCCGCGTACGCCCGGTCCTTCCAGCTCCAGACCTCGGCCGACGGCAACGCCTGGACCACCGTCTACAGCACCACCACGGGCACCGGCGGCACGCAGAGCCTGACCGTCAACGGCAGCGGCCGCTACCTGCGGATGTACGGGACCGCCCGGGGCACCGCGTACGGCTACTCGCTCTGGGAGCTGCAGGTCAACACCACCGGCGGGGGCGGCGACCCGTCGATCCCGCCGACCGATCCGCGCAACCCGAACTTCGGGCCTAACACCTTCGTCTTCGACCCCAGCACCCCGACCGGCACCATCCAGAGTCGGTTGAACACCCTCTTCGACCAGCAGGAGGAGAACCAGTTCGGCCCGCAGCGGTACGCGGTGCTGTTCAAGCCGGGCACCTACACGGCCGACGTCAACCTCGGCTTCTTCACCCAGGTCGCCGGCCTGGGGATGAGCCCGGACGACGTGAACCTCAACGGCCACGTCCGGGTCGAGGCGTTCTGGATGAACGGAAACGCCACCCAGAACTTCTGGCGCGCCGCCGAGAACCTCTCGGTGACCCTGCCCGCCGGCGTGACGGTGGAGCGGTGGGCGGTCTCGCAGGCGGCCCCGTACCGCCGGATGCACCTGCGCGGCGGGCAGAACCAGATCCAGCTCTGGAACGGCGGTGACGGCTGGTCCAGCGGCGGCCTGATGGCCGACACCCGGATCGACGGCCTCGTCGTCTCCGGCTCCCAGCAGCAGTGGTACTCGCGCAACAGCGAGTTCGGAAACGGCTGGACCGGCTCGGTCTGGAACATGGTCTTCCAGGGCGTCGCCGGCGCACCGCCGCCGCACTTCCCGAACCCGTCGCACACCGTCATCCCGCAGACCCCGGTGGTGCGGGAGAAGCCCTTCCTCTACGTCGACGGCACCGGCGAGTACCGGGTCTTCGTACCGGCACTGCGCAGCAACACCACCGGCACCAGCTGGTACGGCAAGACCCCGGCCGGCTCGTCCATCTCGCTGTCGCAGTTCTTCGTCGTCCAGCCCGGCACCGGCGCGGCCACCATCAACGCGGCGCTCGCCCAGGGCAAACACCTGCTCTTCACCCCGGGCGTGCACCACGTCACCGAGCCGATCCAGGTCAACCGCGCCGACACGGTGATCCTCGGTCTCGGCCTCGCCACCATCCAGGCGGACAACGGCACCGTGGCCATGCGGGTGGCCGACGTGGACGGTGTGAAGGTCGCCGGCATCATGTTCGAGGCGGGCACCACGAACTCGCCCGTGCTCATGGAGGTCGGCCCGGCCGGCTCGTCGGCCAGCCACGCGGCGAACCCGACCTCGCTGCACGACGTGTTCTTCCGCATCGGCGGGCCGCACGTCGGCAAGGCCACCAACACGCTCACCGTCAACAGCGACAACGTGATCGGCGACCACATGTGGTTGTGGCGGGCCGACCACGCGGCCTCCGGCGTACCGACCGGGTGGACGCTGAACACCGCCGACACCGGGCTGACCGTCAACGGCGACAACGTCACCATGTACGGCCTCTTCGTCGAGCACTACCAGAGGTACCAGACCGTCTGGAACGGCAACGGCGGGCGGACGTACTTCTATCAGAACGAGATGCCGTACGACCCGCCGAACCAGGCCGCCTTCATGAACGGCTCGACCCGGGGCTACGCCGCGTACAAGGTGGGCGACGGGGTGACCAGCCACCAGGGCTGGGGCATGGGCAGCTACTGCTACTTCAACGTCAACCCCGCGGTCGTCGCCGAACGCGCCTTCGAGGCGCCGACCAATCCGAACGTACGGTTCACCAACCTGGTGACCGTCTCCCTCGGCGGGGTCGGCACCATCAACCGCGTGATCAACAACACCGGGGGCACCGCGAACACCGCCAACCAGCAGGTGTACCTGACCGCGTACCCGTAGCACCGACTGCTCGCCCGACGGGCCCGGCCGGACTCCTCCGGCCGGGCCGCGAGCGTTTGCCGACCCCGGCGGCGGGAACGCGGAGGCGGCCGGTAGTGCGACGCCCGGCGCGTCGCCTGACGAAACGGACGCCGAACGCATGACGTACCGTCCGACGATCGCCACCGCGGTGCCCGACCTCACCACGCTGACCATCGGGGTGGAGGAGGAGTTCCTGCTGCTGGACCCGCGGACCGGGGAGAACCTGCCGGTCGCCCAGCGGGTGCTGACCGGGCTGCGCGGGGCGGCCCGCGACCAGAGCCGGCAGGAGTTCCGGCACAGCATGGTGGAGATGGTCACCCCGGTCAGCGTCGACCTGACCGAGCTGCGGGCGCACCTGGTGGCACTGCGACGCTCCGCCGCTCAGGCGGCCGAGTCGGCGGGCGCCCGGCTGGTCGCAGTGGGCGCGACCCCGATGCACGAGCCACATCGGACGGTGCCGGACAAACCGCGCTACCACGCCATGTCCCGCCGGTACGGGCCGGTGGCACACGACCCGGCGGTCTGCGGATGCCACGTGCACGTCGGGGTGCCGGACCGTGACCTGGCCATCCAGGTCTGCAACCACCTGCGCCCCTGGCTGCCCGTGGTGCACGCGATCGCCACCAACTCGCCGCTGCACGACGGCGCCGACACCGGGCACGCCAGCTGGCGTTCGATGCAGCTGGAGCGCTGGCCGAGCCTCGGCCCCACCCCCTACTTCGACTCGGCTGCCGACTACGACCGCACGGTCGAGGAGTTGATCGCCGCGGGCGTCATGCTCGACGCGGCGATGGTCTACTGGTACGCCCGGCCGTCGGCCGCGTACCCGACTGTGGAGATCCGGGTCGGGGACGTCTGCCCGACGGTCGACGACACCGTGCTCGTCGCCGCGTTGCTGCGCGCCCTCGTCGCGACGCTCGTCGACGAGGTGCGCGCCGGGGTGCCGGCGTCGCCCGTCCGCGACTGCCTGGTCTCCGCGGCGCACTGGCGGGCCGCCCACGAGGGGATGGACGGCACCCTCATCGACCTGCGACGCGGTGGCGCCCGGCCGGCGTGGGAGCTGGCCGACGAGCTCTTCGCCACGGTCTCCCCGGCGCTGCTGCGCCACGGCGACCTGGGGTACGTGCTGGATCAGCTGACCCGGCTGCGCGGGGAGGGCACCGGTGCGACCCGGCAGCGGCGGATCCTCGACGAGACCGGCGACCTGCGCGCCGTCCTCGCCGAGCTGGCCGCCTGGACCACCGCCGGCTGACCCCGACCGGCCTCGCCCCGGCCACGATCAGGTGACGCCGTGGGACTGGAGCCAGAGCTCCAGCAGGCCGAGCTGCCAGAGCTTGTTGCTGCCCGCCGCCGCGGCCGCCCGGTCCGGCTCGGCGAGCAGGTGCGCCACGTACTCGGGCCGGAACAGGGCCCGCTCCCGGGCGACCGGCGACTGCAACGCCTCGACCACCAGCTCGCGTACGGCGCCGTCCACGTTGCGCAGGGCGGGCACCGGGAAGTAGCCCTTCGGCCGGTCGACCACCTCGGCCGGCAGCACCTCCCGGGCCACCTCCTTGAGCACCCCCTTGCCGCCCCCGGCCAGCTTCTGCTCCGGTGGGCAGTGCGCGGCGAGGGTGACCAGGTCCTGGTCGAGGAAGGGGGTACGCACCTCGAGGCCCCAGGCCATGCTCATGCTGTCGACCCGCTTGACCGGATCGTCGGGGAGCATCAGGTGGGTGTCCAGCCGCAGCACCGCGTCGACCGCCGTCTGCGCCCCGGGCGCCGCCAGGTGCGCGTCGAGCAGGTCCCGGCTGGCGTCCCGGTCCAGCGCGTACGCCGGCCCGACCACCTGGTTCAGCTCGGCGTGGTCCCGGTCGAAGAACGCCGCCGCGAACTCGTCGGCGGCGCCCTCCCGGGGCACCCGCGCCAGCGGCTGGTGGTAGGCGTAGCCGGCGAACACCTCGTCCGCGCCCTGCCCGGACTGGGCCACCTTCACGTGCTGGGCCACCTGTTCGGAGAGCAGGTGGAAGGCGACCACGTCGTGGCTGCCCATCGGCTCGGTCATGGCGAGCACGCTGCGGCGTACGGCGGGGACGAGGTCGTCGTCGGTGAGCCGGATGCGCTGGTGGTCGGTGTCGAAGTCGCGCGCCACCAGGTCGGAGTAGTGGAACTCGTCCCCGGACTCGTCGCCCCGGCTGTCGAAGCCGATGCTGAACGTCCGCAGGTGCCGCTGGCCTGCCTCGGCGAGCAGCGCCACGATCAGGCTGGAGTCCAGGCCGCCGGAGAGGAGCACACCGACCGGGACGTCGGCGACGAGCCGTCGGCGGACGGCGGTGCGCAGCGCCTCCCCGACGGCGTCCTGCCAGTCCCGGGCCCCCATGGCCGCGTCGGCCGGTTCCCGCACGTAGTCCGGCTGCCAGTACACCTCGTCCCGGCTGCTCCCGTCAGCCTCCACGATCCGCAGGGTGGCCGGTGGCAGCTTGCGGACGCCACGCAGGATGGTCCGGGGCGCGGGCACGATCGAGTGCCAGGAGAGGTAGTGGTGCAGCGCCACCGGGTCGATGCCGGTGTCCACGTCGCCGGCGGCGAGCAGCGCCGGCAGGCTGGAGGCGAACCGTAGCCGGCCGGGCGTCTCGGCGAGGTAGAGCGGTTTCACCCCGAGGCGGTCGCGGACCAGCACCAGTCGCCGCCGCGCCCGGTCCACCAGGCCGAAGGCGAACATGCCGACCAGGTGGTCGACGAAGCGTTCACCCCAGTGGGCGTACGCCACCAGGATCACCTCGGTGTCGCTGGTGGAGTGGAACGAGTAGCCGGCGTTGCTCAGCTCCTCGCGCAGCTCGGGGTAGTTGTAGACGCAGCCGTTGAAGACCAGCCCGAGCCCGAGGTCCTCGCGGACCATCGGTTGGCCGCCGGCCTCGGAGAGGTCGATGATGGTGAGCCGCCGGTGCCCGAGGGCCACCCAACCGTCGGTCCAGAGCCCCTCGCCGTCCGGGCCCCGGGAGCGCATGAGCTCGGTCATCCGGGTCACCGCCGCGACGTCCGGCGTCGACCCGTCGAGCCGGGCCTCCCCGGCGATGCCGCACATCAGCGCCGGCCGCCGGTCGCACCGCTGAGCAGGCGTACCACGAGGCCCTCCCGTCACCCGCCGGTCCCGTCGATCGGACGGGCTCGGCTACCCGGCGTTCCGGTGGCCAAACCCGGGCGGGCCGGGCCGGGCCGTTCCGGGGGCACGGCGGGTCGGGCCGCGTGGTCCGGGGCCGGCTCCGCGCCGGCCGGTCAGCCGTGCAGCGTACGCAGGATGCGGGCGAGCTCCGCACGGTCGCCGGGGGTGAGTTCGGCGAACAACCGCTCCGCCTCGGCCTGGCGGCTGGCCCGGATTCCGCTGCTCGTGCGTACCCCCTCGGGGGTGAGCGCGACCAGGGTCGCCCGCCGGTCGTTCGGGTCGGGGCGGCGCTCGACCAGCCCGCGTCGCTGGAGGTCGTCGACCACCTCGGTGGCGGAGCGGGCCGCGATGCGCAGGTGTTCGGCGAGCGCGCCGGGTCGCAGTACGCCGTGCCGGGCCAGGACGCCGAGCGCGCGCGCCTGGCTCGGGCTGACCTCCCACGGGGCGAGGGCGTCCCGGGTGCGGTGCCGCAGCAGCCGCGCCACCTTCCAGAACGCCTCGGCCAGGCTGTCGTCGTCGCCGTCGACCTCGATCACGCGGAATACGGTAGCAGGATGTACGGTTGTTCCCTCATGATGAGGCAACCTCAGTAAAATTCGATCGGAAGGTGCCCGCTTTTGGAGCCCAACCCCCTCGGCCGCGACCGCGGCCCCCGTACCGTCAGCCCGTCGGAGAAGGCGCAGGCCCGGCAGGTGTCGCTGCGGCGCATCGCCGGGCTCTTCCGCCCGCACCGGGCCGCCCTCGCCGTGGTCACCACGATCATCGTGGCCTCCTCGGTCCTCGCGATGGCCTCGCCGTTCCTGCTCCGGCACGTGATCGACCAGGCCCTGCCGGGGCGCGACCTGCCCCTGCTGGCCTGGCTGGTTCTCGGCATGGTCGGGGTCGCCGCCGTCACCGCCGTGCTCGGGGTGGTGCAGACCTGGATCTCCACCCGGGTCGGGCAGGAGGTCATGCACCGCCTGCGCACCGACGTCTTCACCCACCTGCAGCGCCAGTCGCTGAACTTCTTCACCCGCACCCGCACCGGCGAGGTGCAGTCGCGGATCACCAACGACATCGGCGGCATGCAGTCGGTGGTCACCTCCACCGCCACCTCGATCGCGTCGAACCTGACCACCGTGGTCGCCACGGTCGCCGCCATGGTCGCGCTCTCCTGGCGGCTGTCGCTCGTCTCGCTGCTCATCCTCCCGCCGGCCATCTGGCTCACCCGCCGGGTCGCCCGACTCCGCCGGGAGATCACCGCCCGACGCCAGCGGGAACTCGCCGACCTCAACGTCACCGTCGAGGAGAGCCTCTCGGTCAGCGGGGTTCAGCTCGCCAAGACCCTCGGCACCGCCCCGGCACTGGTCGAGCGCTTCACCGCCTCCTCGGCCCGCCTGGTCGACCTGGAGCTGCGCAGCGAGCTGGCCGGACGCTGGCGGATGGCCTCGATGAGCATCGTCTTCGCCGCCGTTCCCGCGCTCATCTACCTCGGCGCCGGCCTGCCGGGCGCCGCCGGCACCCTGAGCATCGGCACCCTGGTCGCCTTCACCACGTTGCAGAACGGCCTGTTCCGACCGCTGATGATGCTGCTCAACGTGGGCGTCTCACTCACCTCGTCGCTGGCGCTCTTCGCCCGGATCTTCGAGTACCTGGACCTCCCGGTCGAGGTGGCCGAGCCGGTCGAGCCGGCGCCGGTCGACCCGCGCCGGGTGCGCGGACACCTGCGCCTGGAGGACGTCACCTACAGCTACCCGGGCAGCGACACCGCGGCGGTCGCGGGGGTCACCCTCGACGTGCCCGCCGGCACCGGACTCGCCCTGGTCGGGGAGACCGGCTCGGGCAAGAGCACCCTCGCCGCCCTGGTCAGCCGGCTGCACGACCCGACGAGCGGACGGATCACCGTCGACGGGACCGACCTGCGTGACCTGCGCCTGGCCGACCTGGCCGCGGTCGTCGGCGTGGTGAGCCAGGAGACCTACCTGCTGCACACCACCGTGCGGGAGAACCTGCGCTACGCCCGGCCGGACGCCACCGACGCGGAGATCGAGGCGGCGGCCCGCGCCGCGCAGATCCACGACCTGATCGCGAACCTGCCCGACGGGTACGACACGGTCGTCGGCTCCCGGGGCCACCGCTTCTCCGGCGGCGAGAAGCAGCGGCTGGCGATCGCCCGCACCCTGCTGCGCGACCCCCGGGTGCTGATCCTCGACGAGGCCACCAGCGCACTGGACACCGAGACGGAACGGGCCGTGCAGCGGGCCTTCGACGAGCTGGCCAGGGGGCGTACCACGATCACGATCGCGCACCGGCTCTCCACCGTCCGCGGCGCCGACCAGATCGCGGTGCTCGACCACGGCCGGATCGTCGAGTGCGGCACCCACGACGGCCTGATCGAACGCGACGGCCGCTACGCCGCGCTGGCCGCCTGACCCCCTCCGGACACGGCACGAGGACGGCCGCGGAGGTTCCCGCGGCCGTCCTCGTGCCGTGTGTGAATTCAGTTCCCGCGCAGGTGCGCCAGCGCGCTGCTCCAGGCGACGACCTGGTCGAGCATGGTGTTCAGGGTGGGCTCGTGGGACGGGCTCGGCTTGAAGACGCTGTAGTTCTCGAAGTCGTTGACGAACGAGAGCGCCACCTGGGCCCGTACGTCGGCCATCATGAGCTCGCCGGCGATGAGACGCAGGTGCTCGACGGCCCGGGCGCCACCGGCGGAGCCGTAGCTGACGAAGCCGACGGCCTTGTTGTTCCACTCGGCGAAGAGGTAGTCGATCGCGTTCTTCAGCGCACCCGAGGTGGAGTGGTTGTACTCCGGGGTGACCATCACGAACCCGTCGTACGACCCGATGGTCTTGGCCCAGCTCTTGGTGTGCGGCTGCGTGTACTGGCCGAACGAGGGCAGGTTGGTCTCGTCGAGGTGTGGCAGCGGGTGGTCGAGCAGGTCGATCAGCTCGAACTGCGCGTCCGTGCGCTGCTTGGCGTGCTCGAGGACCCAGTGGGCGACGGCCTCGCCGTTGCGGCCGGGGCGGGTGCTGCCGAGGATGATGCCGATCCTGGTCATGCGGGTGGTGCCTTCCCGAAGTCGTTGCCTGACGCCACCACACGCTAGACAGATGTTGATTGGTCAAGCAAACACCGGGGCCGTGGCCGCCGTCACAGCGCCCCCGGCGGGGCGCTCCGCCGCCGGAACTAGGATGGGCGGCATGTCCGGCGTCTCCGGCGAACCGCGCAAGCCCCTCGACCGCGACGAGGAGGCCCTGGTCCGCACCCTGTTCCGGGTGATGTACCTGCTGCCCCGGGCCATCGACGCCGACATGGTGTGCGACCGGCAGCTGCCGCTCACCGAGTACACGGCCCTGATGCGCCTCTCCGAGGCGCCCGAACGGCAGCTACGGATGAGCGAGCTCGCGTTCGCCTGCCACCTCTCGCTGAGCGGGATGACCCGCACCATCACCCGGCTGGAGACGCAGGGCCTGGTGCGCCGGGTCCGCAGCCTGGAGGACGCCCGCGGCTGGAACGCCGTGCTCACCGACGCCGGCTTCGCCCGGCTCACCGAGTCCTGGCCGAGCCACCTCGCCGCCGTGCGCCGACGGTTCCTCGACCACTTCGAGGGCGTCGACCTCGCCCGCCTGGCCGACGTCTTCGCGCACGTCGGCACCGTGGTGGAGCCGCACGACGGTGACGGCCGCTCCGTCGCGGAACCGTCTCGAAACTGTCGCTAAATCGTCTCGTTACTCTCGCCGGCCGGTGCCAGGTGGCGGTAGACGGTGGCCCGGGAGACGTTCAACGCGGCCGCTATCGCGTCCACCGAGTGGTCCCCGGCGGCGTACATCCGCCGCGCCGTCTCGACCTGCTCGCGATCGAGGGCGCGGGGTCGGCCCGGCCGCCGTCGCGGCCCGGCCCCGCCGTGGTCGACGCCCACCCGGGCCGCGCCGATCACCGACGGCGCGGCTCGCCCGCTCCGCTTCGGCTGCCCGGCCGTCACGCCGGCGGAGAGTCCGGTGTCCACTGTCGCCGTCAGCAGGTGACGCACCCCGTCGAGCATGTCGGCGCGGAGCACCTCGTCGGGAACGTCGGCGAAGAAGACGACCGGGTCGCTGCACATGGCGACCGCCTGCACCGCCCGCACCCGCTCCCGGCGTCCGGCCTGCGGACCGGCGATCAGGTCGTTGGCCCGCATGGCGATCCGCATCAGCCGGTGGTAGGTGTCACCCCGGGTGATCAGGGCGATGTCGTGGAAGAGCATGCCGAGGGGGCGGCGGTGGGCGAGCATCGTGTCCACCCAGCCCTCCAACACCACCGCACGGGCCCGCTCGGTCGGCAGCCCCTCCGCCGCGTCGAGCAGCCCCTCCAGGTCGCCGAGCAGCGGCTCGACCAGGGCGGCGAGCAGGTTCTCCTTGGCGGGGAAGTGGTAGAGGATGGCGGCCTTGGTCAGCCGCAGCCGCTCACCGATCTGCCGGAGCGAGGTGCGCTGGTAACCGTGCTCGGCGAAGAGGTCGAGCGCGGCGCGCAGGATCCGGGACCGGGTGTCGTCCACGGGCTCGGCGGTCATCCCGCCAGCGTAGTCGCCCTTCTGACCGACGGGCGGAAGCCCGTTGATCCGGCTGACCGTCGGTCAGTACAGTGAGGACGTCGAGGTGTCATCCGCCGGGAGGGGCCATGGCCGTCATCGCGATCGACAAACTGGTCAAGACGTTCGGCGCGGTTCGCGCGCTCGACGAACTCGACCTGCGGGTCGAGGCGGGGGAGGTGCACGGCTTCCTCGGCCCCAACGGCGCCGGCAAGTCCACCACCATCCGCATCCTGCTCGGTCTGCTCCGCCGCGATGCCGGCGAGGCGCGGGTGCTCGACGCCGACCCGTGGCGCGACGCGGTACGCCTGCACCGCCGGCTGGCGTACGTGCCCGGCGACGTGAGCCTCTGGCCCAACCTCACCGGCGGAGAGGCCATCGACCTGCTCGGCAAGCTGCGCGGCGGGCTCGACCGGCACCGCCGCGACGAGCTGCTGGAGCGCTTCGACCTCGACCCGACCCGCACCTGCCGCACCTACTCCAAGGGCAACCGGCAGAAGGTCGCCATCGTCGCCGCCTTCGCCTCCGACGTGGAGCTCTACGTGCTCGACGAGCCGACCTCCGGCCTCGACCCCCTCATGGAGTCGGTCTTCCAGGACCAGGTCCGGCGCATCCGCAGCGTGGGCGGCACGGTGCTGCTCTCCAGCCACGTGCTCGCCGAGGTCGAGGCGCTCTGCGACCGGGTCAGCATCATCCGCGAGGGGCGCACCGTCGAATCCGGCACCCTCACCGAGCTGCGCCACCTCACCCGCACCGCGGTCACCGTGGAGACCGCCCGGCCGCTCACCGGCCTCGCCGAGCTGCCCGGCGTGCACTCCGTACGGGAGGCCGACGGGCGCACCCACCTGGAGGTCGAGCCGGCCCACCTCGACGAGCTGCTCGGTCACCTCGTCCGCTTCGGCGTGCGCGCGCTGAGCAGCGCCCCGCCCACCCTGGAGCAGCTCTTCCTGCGCCACTACGGCGCCGAGGGAAGCCGGGTCGCCGAACAGCGCGCCACCGAGACCCCGGCGGCGCTGCGGTGAGCGCCTTCACCGGCACTGGGCGGCTCACCCGACTCGCGCTGCGCCGCGACCGGATCCGGCTCGGCATCTGGATCTTCGGCACCCCCCTGCTCGGCTACGCCCTCGCCGCCAGCGTCGCCGGTGTCTACCCCGACGAGGCGGCCCGGCACGGCTACGCCACCACCTCGGCGTCCAGCCTGGTCGCCCGCGCCTTCAACGGCCCCATCGCCGGCACCGACCTCGGCGCGGTGGTGGTCGCCGAGACGTACGCGACGCTGGCCGTCCTCGTCGCGCTGCTGAGCACCTTCGCGGTCGTCCGGCACACCCGGCAGAACGAGGAGACCGGCCGGGCCGAGCTGCTCGGCGCCTCCGTGGTCGGCCGGTACGCGCTGCTCACCGCCGCCCTGCTGGTCGTCGTCGGGGTGAACCTGCTCGCCGCCGCTCTCCTCGCGGTCGTCTTCGCCGGCGCCGGGCTGCCGCTGGCCGGATCGGTCGCCGCGGCCGCCGCGATCGGCGGCGTGGGAGTGGCGTTCACCGGCGTCGCCGCCGTCACCGCCCAGCTCACCGTCACCTCCCGGGGCGCCAACGCGCTCGCCGCCGCGGCCGTCGGCCTCTCCTTCCTGCTCCGCGCCGCCGGCGACGTCTTCGGTGAGCAGAGCGCCGACGGCACCCGGGTGGAGAGCGCCTGGCCGTCCTGGCTGAGTCCGATGGGGTGGGGCAACCAGGTACGGGCCTACACCGGCGAGCGGTGGTGGACGCTCGCCCTGCCGGTCGCGCTGCTGATCGCCGCCGTGGCGCTCGCGTACGCGCTGGCGCAGCGACGGGACCTCGGCGCCGGCCTGCTCGCCGCCCGCCGCGGACCGGGGCGCGCCGCGACGTGGCTGCTCAGCCCCGCCGGGCTGGCCTGGCGGCTGCAACGCGGCACGCTGCTCGGCTGGGCGATCGGTGTGGGCGTGCTCGGCATCTCGATGGGCGTCGCCGCCGACGAGTTCAACGCCATGATCGCCGAGAACCCGGCCGCCGCCGAGGCGATCGCCGCGATGGGCGGCGGCGCCGAACTGGTCGACGCGTACCTCGCCGCCATGCTCGGGCTCTACGCGCTGGCGATCGGCGCGTACGTCGTGCAGGCCCTGCTCCGGGTACGCGCCGACGAGGCCGACGGGGTGCTGGAGGCCGTCCTCGCCACCGCCGTGAGCCGCGGCCGCTGGCTCGGCACGCAGGTGGCCGCGGCGCTGCTCGGCGCGACCGCGCTGCTGCTCCTCGGCGGAATCACCACCGGGATCGGCTACGGCCTGGTCGACGGCGACCCGGTGGGGAAGGCGCTCGCGCTTTGCGGCGCCGCCGCGCTGCGCCTGCCGGCCCTGCTCGTCGTCGCCGGGGTGGTGACCGCCCTCTTCGGACTGCTGCCCCGCTGGTCGGTGGCGCTCTCCTGGGCGGCGCTCATGGTCTTCCTGCTGCTCGGGCAGCTGGGCGCGGTGCTGGAGCTGCCGCAGGGCGCGCTCGACCTCTCGCCGTACACCCACGTGCCCGCCGCGCCAGCAGTCGACCCGACGGCGCTGCCGCTGCTGGTCCTCGTCGCCGTGGCGGCGGCCCTGCTGACGACCGGCGCAGCCGCCTTCCGCCGCCGTGACACCCCCCGCTGACCGCGCCGCCTCGGACCGGCCGTGCTCATGATCCGCACTACCTCAGGGAAGTTGTCCCCTCCACCGCCCTGGAGGCCGCAACTTCCCTGAAGTTGCGCGCCGGGGCGGGGCTGTCCCGGCACGGCCGGTTCGATCACAATCGTTCGGTGCGGCGTCAGGTGTGGAAGTGGGGACTGCTGGGCGTCGTCGCCGGGCTTTCGGCGGCCGGCACGGCCTGGGTCTGGACGCGGTACGACTTCGAGAAGGTCAATTGGGCGTGGGGCGTCGTCGCCGGGGTCATCGCCGTCTACGTCGTACTCGACCAGATCTTCCTTACCCGACCGGCCACTCCGGTGGCCGTCGCCGCGCACCGGCAGGCCCTCGCCGACGAACTCGCCGAGCTGGTCCGCCGCGACCCGGCCGACGACGCGTTGCTGCGTACCGTCGACGAGCCCTACCCGCTGCCGGTGCGCTGGCGCAACGCCCCCGAACGGCTCCAGCCCTCCTGGCGATCCATCGGCCGGTCAAGCGACGCCGGGCTGCTGGACCTCGCCGGCCGGGACGGGACGCTGTGGAGTCACTACCGTCGTGTCCCGTCGGGGCGGCTGCTGCTGCTCGGCCCCGCCGGCTCCGGAAAGTCGATCATCGCGCTGCGGATGGCCCGTGAGTCGCCCGTGCATCGCGAGCCGGACGCGCCGGTGCCCGTGGTGTTGTCGGCCGACTCGTGGGATCCCGATCGGCTGCCGTTCCACGACTGGCTCGTCGACCGCATCGGGCGGCGGTACCCGCAGCTAGCGGCGGACAGTCCCCGGCGGGACGCCGTGCTGCGCGACCTCGTCGAGACCGACCTGGTCGTTCCGGTGCTGGACGGCCTGGACGAGGTGCCCGAGGACCGGCTGATCGCCTGTCTGGAGGAGCTCAACGCGCTGCCGACGCAGCGCTTCGTCCTCACCTGCCGCACCTCCGTGTACGAGCGTTACCTGAGCCAGGGGGAGAAGCTGCGCGGCACCGCCGTCGTGATCCTCGAACCACCGGCGCCCGCCGAGGTGGCCGACTACCTCGTCGACGCGGCCCCCTACCACCAGGTCGACAACTGGTCCACGGTCGCGGGCACCCTCGACGACGACCCGGAGCTGGCCGGGGCGCTCTCCACCCCACTGATGGTCGCGATGGCCCGCAGCGCGTTCGACGCCCCCGGAACCGACCCGCAGGACCTCGTACCCCTCGCCCGTGAGCGTGGCCGACGCTCGGTCGAGGACCAGCTCCTGACCCGGGCGGTCGACGCGGCCCTCCGGTCCCGACGCGGCGGGCAGGGCCTGCGCCGGTGGGCGCCCGCGCGGGCCCGTGCCTACCTCTCCTACCTCGCCGCCCACCTCGAGTCGCTGGACCTGCGGGAGTTCCGCTGGTGGGAGCTGCCCGCCGCGCTGCCCCGACCCTTCTGGGGACTCGTCGACGGCCTCCGCGCCGGACTGGCGGTGTGGCTGGCCGTGGCGTTGGCCCGCGACGCGCTCACCGGCACCGCGGCGCTGGTCGACGAGCGGTGGGTCGCGGACCTGCTCGAATGGACCGCACGCCGCCCAGACGTGCTCACCGCGGCGGCCGTCGTGCTGGTGGCGGCCTTCGCGCTGCTGCGCCGCGGCGGCGGCAGCGTCCCGCCGGTCCGGGTGGCGTTCACCGGTGGCCCGCGTGCGCTTGCGATGGGGATGCGGGACGGCCTGGCCCGCGGAGCGGCCTCGGGATCTCTGCTGACCTGGGCGCTGTTGTGGCCGCTCCCACCCACCCCGCAGCTGGTGGCGGTGCTGGAGCGGGTGCCCGGACTACCGCCGTGGTCCGTGCCTACCCAGGCCGGGGTGGTGCTGGCCGTCGTCGTCTGCGCCTACAACGCCGTTCGCTCGGCGCTGCGGGTCGACGTCGCGGCACCGGTCGACGATCTCGCCGCGGCCCGGCCGGACGAGACAGTCCGCGCCGACCGGGCGGCCACCATCGCCGCGACGGTGCCGGCGGTCGCCGGCTCCGTGCTACAGGTCCTCGTGCTGATGGCGGCGCTGCGGCTGACCGGTGTGCTCTCCGGGATGCCACCGTTGCCGACGCTCCTCTACGCCGGGGTGGGGCTCGGTCTGGGACGGTGGCTGCTCAGCCACGGCCGTGGGGCGTGGGTACGGTTCGCCGTAGCTCGCGGGGTGCTCGCCCTCCGTCGCCGTACGCCGTTGCAGCTGCTCTCCTTCCTGTCGTACGCGGAGGCGGTCGGGCTACTGCGCTACGGCGCTGGCGGATACCGCTTCCGGCACGGCCGGCTGCAGGGCCGACTCGCCGCCCGGTCGGCGATCGCGCAGCGGGGCACCCGGCTCTCCGAGGAGTTCGGGCTCGAACTGGCCCGCGCCGGCTACTGGACCGAGGCGCTGGCGGTCTTCGCCGACGTCACCCGTACCCGGGTCGCGAACATCGGGCCGGCCGACGACCTCACGGCGGCGGCACTGCGCCGGGCCCTGCTCGCCGGGGCCGCGGCTCGGGAATGGGCGCTGCTGGCGGAGCTGCTGGCGCTGATGCCGCCACCCGCCGCCAATGCGTCGACGGTGGAGATTCAAGCGCAGCGGGAGCTGGTCGCGCGGCTCGTCGCCGGCCGTGCGCCCCTGGTCGAGCTGGTGTCCGCTGCCGAGGAGCTGTGTCGCCGGGAGGAGGCGGCCGGAACGGCGGACCTAGTCGCCGAGGAGTTCCTGGCCGTCGTCTGCTACGCCGAGGGTGATGTCGACGCGGCGCGGGCGCGGTTGGCGCGGCTGTGGGACACCCGCAGCACGGGTAACGACCTGCCGATGCCGATCGTGGCGGGCTTGCTGGCGCGGCTGCTCCTGGACGGAGGCGATCCGATCGCGGCCTTGACGGTGTGCCACCAGGAGATGCTCTTCGCGGACCAGCCTCCGCACCGCAGCGACCTGTTCGTCCTCGTGCAGCGGTGGAGCTGGTCGGTCGAGGTGATGCGGCGGGTCACTGACGAGCGGGCCGAGCTGCACGGGCGCGTGCGGAGGGCGATGGTCGAGCGGCGCGGCCGTCCGATCGAGCTCGGCCGCCGGGAGCTGGCCGAGATCGGGCTCCAGGCCAGCCACGCCGTGCTCGGCCATCCGACGCTCGGTCCCCTCGCGGTGGCGGCGAGCCGCAGGTTCGCCAGCGCCCTCGCGGACCCGAACATCGTGGTCCGGACGGTCAACCGGAGCGCGCCGATGTGGCGCGCCGGGTGACCGGAACCACCAGCCCGGCTCGCCGACAGTCAAGATGCCGAGGCCGTCCTCGCCGAGCCGGCCCGCATCTCCCACCTGCTCAATGACTGAACCCCACCGTCACGCGCTCCGGTGGAGCAGGGCGGCACCCAGCGGCGTCCGGCGGTAACGGACCTCGTGGCGGTGCCGCTCACCGACCAGCAGACCCGCGTCGCGCAGCACGCCCAGGTGCTCGGAGACCGTGCCGGCCGCGAGCGCGTGCCGGTGTGCGAGCACCGTGGTCGTGGCGGGCTCGGTGAGCCCGGCGAGCAGTGTGGCGCGGGTACGGCCGACGAGCCGCGCCAGCGCCGCCAGCTCCGGTGTGCCGGTCGCCTGCCAGAGGGTGGCCAGCCCGCGCGCCGGATAGATCACGGTCGGCTGCCAGGGCTCGTCGAGGATGACCAGCACCTGGTCCCACTTGAAGGCGCTGGGCATCAGCAGCAGGCCCTCGCCGGTCAGCTCGCGGTGCTCGTCGTCGCCGCGCTCGCGGGTGAGTACGTTGTCGTGCCAGCGCAGCTGCGGGTGCAGTTCGGCGAAGAGCCGGGCCAGCCCGCCCTCGGCCATCCGGCGGCTCTGGTACGCCACGTCGGCGTCGAGCAGCGCACGAACCCTCGGCCACACCGGCTCGATCACCTGCTGCCAGACGTCCCGGATCACCCCGGAGAGTAGGTGCAGCGCCTCGGCGGGGTCGGCCAGCAGCCGCCGGCCGACGTCGGTGCGGGCGGCGCCGCGGGTGTCGCGCAGCGACCGGGCCACCTCCTGTCGTACCCGGTCGAGCGGGGTCGCCTCGATGCACGCCAGCTCGTCGGCGAAGCGCGGCAGTGGGACGGTCGGGGGCGGGGAGAGGAAGTCCGGGCTGTACCCGCGGCGGGGCTGCAGCAGCGTCACCGGCCGCAGGTCCAGCGCGGTGAGCTGACGCCGGACCGAGTGCAGGAAGCCCCGGTGGTGCCCGGGGACGTCCTCGGGCGTGGTCAGCCGGATCGCCTGGATCGTCTCCAGCACGGGGGAGAGGGCGAAGCGGCAGCGGATCAGGTCGGCGGGGCCGAACCGCAGGGTGATCGCGATGACCCGGCTCCTTCCCGCCCCGAGGTGGTTCGGCCCTCGCCGAATCACTGGCGGGCAAACCTACCCGGCCAGCAGGATCGCGTCCATGACGACCACACCTGACTGGGAACGCCGCAGCGCCGAGTTGTGGGCGAGCATCGACGACCACGAGCCCGAGGAGTTCCGTCGACAGGTCGACAAGCTCGCCGCCGAGCTGCCCGACGGGCACCCGGTCGCGGCCTTCGAGCGCGCCTGCGCCTTCGACTCGACGGGGCACTCCGACCGTGCGGTCCCGCTCTACCGCGAGGCGCTGCGTTCCGGTGTCACCGGCCTCCGCCGCCGACGCTCCGTCATCCAGCTCTCCAGCTCCCTGCGGAACATCGGCCAGGCGCAGGAGGCGGTCGAGCTGCTGACGGCGGAGCGGCAGCAGCCCTCCGACGAGCTCGACGACGCGGTCGCCGCCACCCTCGCGCTCGCGCTGACCAGCGTCGGGCGGGAGCGGGAAGCGGTCTCGGTCGCCGTCGCCGCCCTCGCGCCCCACCTCCCCCGATACCAGCGCTCGATGGCGAACTACGCCCGCCTCCTGGTAGAGCCGGAGTAGTCCGCCGTCAGGCCAGCAGGACCGTCACGCCGGCCGTCCGCAGGTCGGCCACGACCTGCGGGTCGGCGGCGTCGTCGGTGACCAGGGTGTGTACGGCGGACGCGTCGCAGATCTTCGCGAAGGAGTGCCGGCCCAGCTTCTCCGAGCCGGCCACCACGACCACCTGGCGGGCCCGGCTGACCATCAACGCGTCGATGCCGGCCTCGCTCTCGTCGTGGCACGACGTGCCGTCGGTGGAGAACCCGTCGACACCGAGGAAGAGCACGTCGAGCCAGAGGGACTGCATGACCATGCTGGTCAGCGGCCCGGTCAGCTCGTACGACTGGGGCAGCGCGACGCCGCCGAGGATGACGGTGCGCACCGACTGCCGCAGCACCATCTCGGTGGCGATGTTCAACGCGTTGGTCACCACCGTCAGGGCCGGGCGGTTGGTGACCTGCGTCAGGTCGGGGCGGGCCGCGAGGTGCCGGGCGGTGGCCGAGGTCGTGGTGCCCCCGTTCAGCCCGACGACGCTACCCGGCTCGACCAGCCCGGCGGCGGTCGTCGCGATGCGTTCCTTGGTGCTGCGGTCGCCCCGGTAGCGGTAGCGCACCGGCAGGTCGTACGCGACCGAGCTGGCCACGATGCCGCCGTGGGTGCGGGTGACCAGCTGCTGCTCGGCCAGGACGGTGAAGTCACGGCGGACGGTCGCCTCGGAGACCTGCAACGCGGCCGCGCCCTCGGCGACGGAGAGCCGCCCACCCCGCGCGGCCAGGATCTCCAGCAGCGCCTGCATCCGGCGGGACCGGTCGGCCATCCCACCGGCGGTGGCGGAGCCCGTGCTGGTCCCGGTCGAGGTCACGGCGCGGCCCCGGTCGAGGCCAGGCCGCTGTCGGCTCCGGCGGGCCCGTCCGCGGAGACGACCCGGCAGAAGTGGGCCACCGTCTCCGCCATCGCCTCCCGGGCCGGTGCCAGCCAGCGGCGCGGGTCCACCAGCTCCGGCTGGGCGGCCAGGGTTCGGCGCACACTGCCGGTGAGGGCGGTGTTCAGCGCCGTACCGATGTTCACCTTGACGATCCCGCCGGAGACGGCGCGGCGCAGCTCGGCGTCGGGCACCCCGGACGAGCCGTGCAGCACCAGCGGCACCGTGACCGCCGCCCGCAGCCGCCCGATCAGGTCGTGGTCCAGTACGGCGTCCCGGACGGTCATGGCGTGCGCGGAGCCGACCGCGACCGCGAGCGCGTCCACCCCGGTCTGCGCCACGTACGACGCGGCCTCGGCCGGATCGGTACGGGCGCCGGGGGCGTGCGGGTCGACGGGCGGCTCGCCCTCCTTCCCGCCGACCGTGCCCAGCTCGGCCTCGACCCAGAGCCCCCGGTCATGGGCGAACTCGGCGGCCGCCCGGGTCGCCGCGACGTTCTCCCGGTACGGCAACCGGGACGCGTCGACCATCACCGAGCCGAAGCCGTGCTCCGGCGCCTGACGCCACAGCTCCGGGGAGACGACGTGGTCGAGGTGCAGCGCCACGTCGACGGTGGCGGTCGCCGCGACGGCCCGGGCCGCGGCGGCGATCGGTGCGAGCCGGCGGTGGAACCGGACGGCGTTCTCGCTGACCTGCAGCACCACCGATCGACCCGCGGCCTCCGCCCCGGCGACGATCGCCTCGGCGTGCTCCAGGGTTATCACGTTGAACGCGCAGACCGGTTCCGCGGCGACGAGCTCTCCGGTCGGTACGAGCGGCATCACAACTCCTTGACGATCACGTCCCGGCGCAGCCGCCGGTAGTCGGACAGGTCCACACTCCCGGCCACCGGCGCCCGGACCGCCGCCGCCGACAGCGCCACCGCCTCGGCGAGCCGCTCGGGCCAGGGGCGCTGCCGGATCAGGCCGCTGGTCAGCGCGGCGACGCAGGCGTCGCCGGCCCCGGTCGGGTTGCCGGCGACCGGTTGCGGCACGTACGCGCGCCAGGCGCCCTCGCCGGTCACCGCGAGCAGCCCGTCCGGGCCGAACGAGGCGACGACGGTGGGCGCGTCGAGGCCGCGTACCGCCTCGAGCGCCGCGGCCGGTCGCGGCGGCGCGCAGCCGAGGAGGTCGGCGAGCTCGTCGGCGTTCGGCTTGACCAGGTCCGGGACGGCGCGCAGGCCGTGGCGCAGCGCCTGCCCGCTGCTGTCCAGCACGGTCCACGTGCCCGCGCGGCGGGCCGCCTCGATCAGCACGCGGTAGGCGTCGGCCGGTACCCCGAGCGGCAGGGAGCCGGAGAGCACGACCGCCGCCGCGTCGCGTACGAGGTCGGTGAAGCGGGTGCGGAAGGCGTCCCACTCGTCCGGGGTGATCGTCGGCCCAGGCTCCCAGAACCCGGTCGTCGAGTCGGGGGCCGCGACGACCACGGTGCGCCGGGACTCGGCCTCGATCGGCGCGAACGTCTCCGGCACCCCCTCCTGCGCCAGCAGGGATCGGATCCGCGTGCCGCAGGCGCCGCCCGCGAGGCCGGTGGCGACGACCGGGACGCCGAGGGTGTGCAGCAGGCGGGCGACGTTGACGCCCTTCCCGCCGGCCCGTTCGTCCACCCGGGACACCCGGTGCGCGGCGCCCGGCGTCAGGGCCGGAACGTGGTACGTCACGTCCAGCGCTGCGTTGAGGGTGACGGTGAGGATCCCGCCGCGCACCGCCTCCCCGGGGTTCACGTCAGGATCACCGAGCGGGTCAGGTGACGTGGCGCGTCCGGGTCGAGGCCCCGCCGGACGGCCAGGTCGACGGCGAGTCGCTGCGCGAGGATCAGCTCCGCCATCGGGTCGCGTGCGTTGTGCACGAAGGTGGCGCCGGTGGCGGTCACCTGCTCGGGCAGCCCCGCCGGCACGGCCCCGAACGCCCACACCGCCCTCCCGGGGCCCGCGACGGCGATCGGGCCGTGCCGGTAGTCCATGGCCGGGTACGCCTCGGCCCAGAAGCCGGCGGCCTCGCGGCACTTGAGCGCCGCCTCGTGGGCGAGGCCGACCGTCCAGCCCCGACCGAGGAACGTGACCTGTTCGAGCGCTGCCGGGTCCAGCGGCAGCGGGACGGTCAGCGCCGCGGTCGCGTCGCGTACCGCCGGGTCGAGGTGCTCGCCGAGGTGCGCCCGCAGCACCGCGAGCGCGGTGGTCGCGAAGCGGGTCTGCACGACCGACCTCTCGTCGGCGAACGGCAGCTCGACCGGCTCGTCCACCAGGTTCGCCGCCGGCGACCGGGGATCACCGAACACCCCGGAGCTCGGCGTACGCCCCCGGACGGCGGCGAGGACGTCCAGCACCTCGGTGGTCGTGCCGGAGCGGCTGATCACCAGAACCCGGTCGTAGCGGCGTCGGGTGGGGAACTCCGACGCCGCGAAGGCGTCGGTCTCGCCGAGGCCGGCCTCTTCGCGCAGCCGGGCGTACGCCATGGCGACGAACCAGGACGTGCCGCAGCCGACCACCGCGACCCGTTCGCCCGGTCGTGGCAGCCGTTCGGCGAGACCGGGCTGCGCGACGCCGCGTCGCCAGCACTGCGGCTGGGTGGCGATCTCCTGCTCGACGTGTGTCATGCCGCTCCGACCCGCCGCCAACGAGGCAACTCGCCCGGCGTGAAATCGCGCGATCCGGCGGCCAGCCGAGCGTAAACGGTCAGTCTGCCCTTCGGCAATCCGTACCTCTCGATCTCGCGAAGGTGCGGGACCACCCCTTGCCATCGATGTCTGTCTGATCGACACTGCTCACTGGATGACGTAAGCAGGCAAGTTCGATCAGGTCCCCTTCAGCTAGGGAGTGATCACGTGACCCCGCCACCTCAGTTCAATCCGTCCCGCCGTGACCTGCTCCGCTCCGGTGCCGTGCTCGGCGCCGCAGCCGGCCTCACCGGCGCCGTGGGCGCCTCCGCCGCCGCCGACGAGGGAGGCTTCGAACCCGCCCGCGGCCGCGGCGAGAAGAGCATGGTCGACGTGCCGTTCGAGGGCTTCGAACAGGTCCGCGTCGGGCTCATCGGCGTCGGCAACCGCGGCGGCGACCAGGACCGGCGGTGGGGTGCCGTGGCCACGGTCACCGCCGTCTGCGACATCCGCCCCGACCGGGTCGAGCGGACCATCAGCCGGATCATGGAGCAGGGCTTCCAGGACACCCCGCCCGTCGGCTACGCCGACGGCGAGGAGGACTTCCTCAACCTCGTCCGACGCGACGACATCGACCTCGTCTACATCGCCACCCCCTGGGAGTGGCACCACCCGATGGCCAAGGCGGCCATGGAGCACGGCAAGCACGTCGCCGTCGAGCTGCCGATCGCCCCGTACCTCGACGACATCTGGGACCTGGTCCGGACCTCGGAGCGGACCCGCAAGCACTGCATGCTGCTGGAGAACGTCAACTACTTCCGGCCCGAGATGGCGATGTTCAACATGGCCCGGCAGGGGATCTTCGGCGACCTCCAGCACGCCTCCGGCGGGTACGTCCACGACCTGCGCTGGCCCTACCTCTTCGGCGGCGCCTACCACCCAGAGCAGTGGCGGCGTCGCTGGCAGACGCGGATGAACGCCCTGCACTACCCGATGCACGGCCTGGGGCCGGTCTCGGCCGCCCTCGGCGTCAACCGCGGCGACCGGTTCGAGGAGCTGGTGGCCGTGGCCTCCGTACCCAAGGCGCTGGCCCTGTTCCGCTCCGAGGACCCGCGGGTCGGCGAGGACCACTCGTCGTGGGACGACCGGCCCTACATCTCCGGCGACCGGCACACCTGCTTCGTGACCACCACCAACGGCCGGTTCATTCGGGTCGAGCACGACGTGAACTCCCCGCACCCCTACAGCCGGGAGACCACCCTCACCGGCACCCGGGGCTCGATCGAGCTGGACAACTCCCGGGTCTACCTCGAGTCGCTCGGCCACCAGAACCACACCTGGCGGACCGGCAACGACTACAACACGATCCTGCGGCAGCACGACCACTGGCTCTGGCCCACGCTGGAGGAGCTGGCCGATCAGTACGGCGGCCACGGCGGCGGTGACTTCATCTCCATCTGGCGGCTCGTCCAGCTGATGCGGCTCGGCATGACCCCCGACATCGACGTGTATGACTCGGCCGCCTGGTGCTCCGTCATCCCGCTCAGCCACGAATCGTTGAAGAGCGGCCGGATGCGCCCGGTCAAGGTGCCCGACTTCACCCGCGGGCACTGGCAGCGGGCCCGACCCACGTTCGACCGGCCGAAGCCCGAGGACCCCTGGTTGAAGAAGAGCTGAACCGGCCCGGGGTGCTGCGCCGGCACGCGCGGCGCGGCGCCCCGCCGCCGGTTCAAGCCTGGGTGGACGGATCGCCGTCGGCAGGGGCCTCGTTCGCCGCCGACTCGGGTCCGGGCTGCCGGGGAAGATCGGGGGAGCGCCGCGCGTCCGGCGGCGGTTGGTCGAACCAGTTGTCGGTACGGGGGCGCTCGGCGAGCAGGTCCTCGATCCACTGTCCGGCGATCTTCTGCAGGCCGAGCATCCGGCGGGCCGCGTCGACCAGGCCCTCCTGGGTCTGCGGGCCGACCTCGGCGGCGGTGTCGGCGTACTCGCGCAGGATGGTCGACCAGCGCTGGGCCAGCTGCTGCGCGCTGTGTGCCCGCAGGAGGTGCAGCTCGTACTCGGACTCCAGGGTGACCCGGCGCTCCGAGTAGGGCAACAGCGCCTGCTGGACCCGCTCGTCGAGCCGTACCCAGGCGTCCGGTCTGCCGGTGACCGTCCCCTCGGCACGGGAAAAATTCCAGTCCGCCTCGCCGATCGCCCGCGGGAGCTCCACCTCCAGCTCGCCGGCGTGCTGCGGGGCGGTGCTGCGGGCGAGGTCCGCGGCGAGCCGGGTGAGCTGCGCGACGGCGAGCGGCTGAAGGTGCTGCGCGTACCAGCTGAGCAGCTCGGGGCGGAGCCCCTCGGCGGACCAGCTGAAGCTGACCCGGATCACGAACACGTAGATGTAGCCGTGGGCGGGCACCACGATCTCCGCGTCCCGCCGCTGGGTGAGCCGGCCGGGGGCGGCCGGAGGCGGAGCGTACGCCCGGCTCGGCTCCATGCCCCGCAGCAGGGCCACCGTCTGCTGCCAGCGCTGCGCCAGCCACGTCCCGGCGCGCAGACCCGTCCGGCGGCTCCGGTCGAACGCGCGCGTGCGGGCCTGCCGCCACCGGTCGGCGCGCGCCGGCTTCGGGTCGGGGGCGTCCGTCATGTCACCCCTTCTCGATCGGGGTTCCGTCCTCACCGTGAACAACGGTCGGTCGACCCCACGAAGTGACGGGCTCACGACGGGACGCCCGAAGCTCGCGCCGTGCGGTGCCCCGACCGCCGTGGCGCGCGGTTGATCCGCTCGGGATCGTTGATGTCGGGGTGTCCCGCCGCTTCGGACACCCCGACATCAAGGAAGGCGAGTCGATCACGCGGCCGGGAGCGGATCGGGGCGGCAGCCGCCCGGCCGGGCGGAGCGGGTGCTCAGTGGTGGTGGGCGGGCTGGTCCAGGATGGCGCTGAACCGCTCCTCGGCCAGGTCGAGCTGGCCCAGGATGTGCCGCTTCACCTCGGCTGACAGGGGCGTGTCGGGCCGGGTGACCAACTCCCGGTAGACCGGGACCAGTGGACGGTACTTGCGGGCGGAGGACTCCACCTTTGGCCCCACCGTGTGGATCACACCCACCCCGTTGTCGGTGAAGTCCGACACCTTGATCACCCGTGCCCAGGGTTCCCGGTCGAGGCTCGCGGCGACGTGCTCGCGGTACTGCTCGTTGCGGTCGCGGCTCGGGTCGTACCGCGGATTGGTGACCGCGGCCACCAGGCGCGCGACCCGTGGCCCGAAGCGGGCGGCGAGCGTGGCCAGCGCCGCCGGAGTCGGATCCTCGCCGCCGGCGTCGCCGGCCAGCTCGGCCGGATGGTCCTCGACCGCGTCGTGCAGCAGCCCGGCGACGATCACGTCCACGTCCCGCACCTGGTAGTGGTGCATCAGCCGGATCGCCACCCGCAGCAGGTGGTTCAGGTACGGCTCGCGGACCCGGCGGTCATCGCGGTGCAGCTCGGCGGCGAGATCGAGCGCGGCGGTCAACCGTTCCCGGGCGGTCTCGTCGAACGACTGGATCTCCAACCGGAAGCGCTCCAGCAGCCCCGGTTCGCCGTGGATCTCGGTGATCGCGTGCATCGGCATGCTGGCCAGGTACGGCGGGAAATCCATGCGTCACTTATAGCCGATCATCACGCCGCGGTCCGCCCCGCACCGCCGGGGCGGGTGGTCGCCGCGACACGGTCGCCGGCAGCCGTGGCTGGAGACGGACGGCCCCGGTACGGCGTCACCACCCGCGGCGCGCCCGCCGTACGGCGTCGCTGCCCACGACGTGGCCGCCCACGACGCCACCGCGCACGGCGCGCCCGCCCACGGCGCGCCCGCTCGGCGACCCGGGCGCGGCACGTCGTCGACGCCCCGGATGCCCAGGAGCCGCTGCGGCCCGACGCCGGTGAACGTTTCCGGACGCCGCACTAGGCTCGCCAGATGATCACGATTTCCTGCGTGCTGCTCGTCGACCGAGACGGGCGGCTGCTGATGCAGCTGCGCGACGGCAACGCCGCGTACCACCCGAACGTGTGGGGCCTGCCCGGCGGGCACGCCGAGGCGGGCGAGACCCCGGAAGAGACCGCCGAGCGGGAGCTGTGGGAGGAGACGGGGCTCCGCGCCGAGCAGGGGCTGCACCACTTCGCCCAGCAGGAGCTGCCCGAGGTCGACCGGGTCAAGCACTACTTCTGCGCCGCCACCCGGGCCCGGCAGGAGGACGTCGTGCTCGGC
Organism: Micromonospora musae; assembly: GCF_003626635.1. Classification (GTDB taxonomy): domain Bacteria; phylum Actinomycetota; class Actinomycetes; order Mycobacteriales; family Micromonosporaceae; genus Micromonospora; species Micromonospora musae. The sequence continues at coordinate 275,693 of NZ_RAZT01000009.1, forward strand.
GAGGGCGCCGCGATCGTCTTCGTGCCCGCCGCAGAACTGCTCGACGGACGGCCGTACACCCCCGGCACCGTCGAGGTGCTGACCCGGTTTCTCGCCTCGCCGGAGCACGCCCGCCTGACGGCCGTCGCCGCCGGCTGAGCTGGCGCCCGCGCTCTTCGGCCACGTCGCCGTGGACGCGCAGGACGAGGCCCTGCCGCCACCGGTCGCCCGCCTGCGTCGGGCCCCGCGTCGGCTGGGTCTCGCGTCGGCTGGGCTACGCGTCGGTCGGGCTCCGGGTCGGCTGGGCTACGCGTCGGTCGGGCTCCGGGGTCGGCTGGCCTACGCGTCGGTCGGGCTCCGGGGTCGGCTGGCCTCCGCGTCGGTCGGGTCCCGTCGGTCGGGTCCCGCGTCGGCCGGGCCGGGCCTCGCATGCCATGGGCCGGGCGCCGGGGCCCGCCGGGCCGGTGGGCAATCGCCGCCCGGTTGGTGGACGATCGGGTGTCGGCGTTCGAGGAGGGTGATGATCCGGATGGGCTGGTTGCGGGTGGCCGCCGGGCGGCTGCGCCACGGCTGGCGCCCGGTGCTGGAGGCGACGCTGGCCGCCACGGTCGCCTGGATTCTCGCCACCCGGCTGCTCGGGCACCCGGAGCCGTTCTTCGCCCCCGCGGCCGCGCTGATCGTTCTCGGTCAGGCCCGGGGGCAGCGACTTCGCCGGGCCGTCGAGGTGGTGCTCGGGGTGGCCGGCGGGGTGCTCGTCGCCGACGTGGTGATCCAGGGGCTGGGCCGGGGCAGCACCGGGACCGTCTTCACCGTCATCCTGCTGACCGTCGTGCTCGCCGCGGCGGTCGGTGCGACCGGGGTGAGCCTGGTGCAGGCCGCCGTCTCCGCCCTCTACCTGGTCGTCGTCGCTCCGCCGACCGAGGGGCTCGTTCCGTTCCGGTTCGTCGACGCGCTGGTCGGCGGCGGGATCGCGCTCGCCGCCAGCCAGCTGATCGACGCCCGCCGCCCGCTGGCCCCGCTGGTCGCCGAGGTCCGTGGCACGTTCGACGAGCTGGCCGCGCTGCTCACCGACATCGCCGACGCGCTGGACCGGCACGACGAGCCGGCGGCGCGGGGCGCGCTGGGCCACGCCCGCGAGATGGACGCCCGGGTGGACCGGCTGCGCGAAGGGGTGCTCGCCGCCGGCGAGGCGCTCTGGCTGAACCTGCGCCGGCGTCGGCACCTCGGCCGGTTGCGTTCGGTGGACAGCTCGATCCGGCAGATCGACTACGCGGTACGCAACGTCCGGGTGCTCGCCCGGGCCGGGGTCACGCTCAGCCGCCAGCCCACGCCGGTACCCGCCGAGCTGGGCGTGGCGCTGCGCTCGCTGGCGGACGCGGTCCGCGCTGCCGGGGAGGCGCTCGCCGCCGACCTGGAGGGGCGCGACGAGGTCGCTGACGGGCACGCGGCGCGGGCCGACCTGGCGGCGCTCGCCGCCGTTCGCACCGCCGGCGCCCTCTTCACCCCGGGCCGGTCCCTGCCCATCGTCATGATCATCGGTCAGATTCGGGCGACCGCCATCGACCTGCTTCGTGGCGTCAGCGCCGACGACGAGCGGACCGTCCTCGGCCGCGTCGACCAGGCCACCGGCCTCCCCCCGCTCTAACCCCACCCCACCCCACCCCCCGCCTGCGCCGTCCCGCCGGCCCCCGACCCGCCGGCCCCCGCCGCCTCGTTCACGGAAAGAGTGGTCATTCCTTCGGGAATGACCACTCTTTCCGGGTATTTGTGGGCGTGGGCGAGAGCGGGGGCGAGGGCGGGGGCGGGGTGCGCCGACGAGGTGGGCGGGAGCCTCTTGGTCAACTCTTCTGGCGGCGGGTGGTGAGCCAGTCGGCGGCGGCGGCGCGGATCTCCTCGGGGACCTCGTGGCCGCCGGGAAACTCCTGGTACATCACGTCGTAGCCGAGTTCGTGCAGGCGGGGGACGAGCCGGCGGCTGCACACGTCCACCGGCAGCACCCGGTCGTCGACACCGTGCGAGACGAAGACCTGCGGATGGCCATGCGTCATCAGCGGCGCGGAGAAGCCGGGGGAGAAGGCCACCACGCCGTCGACCAGGTCGCCGTTGGTCAGCCCGAGCGAGAGGGCGTACGACGCGCCGTCGGAGAAGCCGCCGAGCACCACTTCCCGGACCGGGTAACCGGCGAAGGTCGACTTCAGCAGGCCGTCGATGCGGCGTACGTCGGTCCCGAACCCCTCGACGATGAGGTCCCAGCTGGTCGCCGCCGCCTGCGGGGCCAGTAGCAGCAGGTGGTGCGTGTCCGCGACGGGGAGCAGCAGGTCCAGTCCCTGGCGTGCCGACCCGCCCGCCCCGTGCAGCAGCACCACCAGCCGGTACGGCCGATCCTCGGACGGCGCCGGGGCGTACAGCAGGGCGAGCAGCCCGCCGTCGGCGTCGGTCATCGGCACCAGGCCGGCGGTGGCCGGACCGACCGGCAGGCCGGGGCGGGCGGTGAGCCGCCCGTGCCGGTGGTTCTCCTCCGGCTGCCGGTGCGGCGGCGCGGGTTCGGACACGGGTCACTGCTCCTCGCTGTCGGCCGATGTGCGCGGCGGTTACCCGTCGAGCCACCGGTTAACCGTTCGCCGCGGCGCTCCCCGCCTCGTCGCCCGCGCGGCCGCCGGGTCGCGGCGATCATGGGGATTCCCGCGGAGTGTGACGGGCGATACGGTCGGAACCGGCTTGTGGTGAGAACGCTCTCAGGTGTCCGATCGAGCCACCGCCGTCTTGAGGGAAGGAAACAGAGACCCCGTGAGTGCCACCACCGCGTCCCCCGCCGACCCGGCGACCACGCCGGCCGTGCCCCGGGCGGTGCGGGTCGCCCGCAACGGCGTGGCCGTCGTGTTCACCCTCAACGGACTCGCCGTGGCCACCTGGTTCTCCCGGGTGCCGGCCGCCCGCGAGGCACTGGAGCTCAGCGCCGGGCGGCTCGGTCTGCTGCTGCTCGCCATGTCGGCCGGCGCGCTGGTCGCCATGCCCACCGCCGGCCTGGTGACGCAGCGGCTCGGCACCGCCCGATCGGTACGGCTGGCCACCCTCGTGGTGGCGCTCGGCCTGGCCTGGGCGGGGCTGGCCGCCGGCCTGACCGGTTCGGCGATCGCCGTGGCGGTCGGCCTCTTCGCCTTCGGCTACGGCTCCGGCAGCTGCGACGTCGCCATGAACGTCGAGGGCGCGGCGGTCGAGCGGCGGCTGGGTCGCACGATCATGCCCCGCTTCCACGCCGCCTGGAGCCTCGGTTCGGTGACCGGGGCGGGCCTGGGCGCCGGCGCGGCGCGGCTCGACGTTCCGGTCGGCGCGCACCTCGCCGTGATCGCCGCGCTGGTGCTGGCCGGCACGCTCTACGGCGCGAAGCTCTTCCTGTCGGCGGCGGAGACCGGGGTCGGCACCGCGACGCAGGCCGGCTCGGCGTCGCGGCGGGGCGCCCTGCTCGCCGTGTGGCGGGAGCCGCGAACCCTGCTGATCGGCCTGCTGGTGCTGGTCATGGCGTTCACCGAGGGCAGCGCCAACGACTGGCTCGCGGTCGCCTTCGTGGACGGTCACGACCTCAGCGAGGCGGCCGGCGCGGCGGTCTTCGGCGTCTTCGTGGCGGGCATGACGCTCGGGCGTACCGCCGGCACGATCGCCCTCGACCGGTGGGGCCGCGTCCGGGTTCTCGTCGCGACGATCCTGCTCGCGGCGGGCGGCGCCACCCTGGCGATCCTGGCCGGCTCGGGTCCGGTCGCCATCGTCGGGGTCGCGCTCTGGGGGATCGGCGCGTCGCTCGGCTTCCCGGTCGGCATGAGCGCCGCCGCGGACGAGGAGGAGAAGGCGGCCGTACGGGTCAGCGTGGTCGCGGTGATCGGCTACACGGCGTTCCTCGCCGGCCCGCCGCTGCTCGGCATGCTCGGCGACCGGGTCGGCATCCTGCACGCCCTGCTCGTGGTGCCGCTGCTGCTGGTGCCGGCGCTGGCGCTGGTGCCGGTGATGCGCCCGCCCCACCCCGCCGACACCGGTCCCACCGGCCAGGGGCACGGGCCTTCAGGAGATCAAACCTAGCCGCAATCGCCCCCGGGCGGTATCGGGCACGCGGCCGACTGCGCCGGGTGCCCGAGCTGGCTACCGTCGCCGGATGCCTATCGACGAGATCACCGCCACCGCCGCGGGCACCTGGACGCTGGGAAATCAGACCGTCAACCGGATGGGCTTCGGCTCCATGCGGTTGACCGCCGACCCGGACCCGGCGCGGGCGCTCGCCGTCCTGCGCCGGGCGGTGGAGCTGGGCGTCAACCACATCGACACCGCCGCCTTCTACGTCTCGCCCGGCGGCACGCTGGGCGTCGGCACGGGAGCGGCCCGCTACGCCACCGAGCTGATCCGCGCGGCGCTCGCCCCGTACCCCGAGGAGCTGCTGATCGCCACCAAGGTCGGCCCGGGGTACGACCCGGAGAGCGGCTTCACCGAGGCGCTCACCCCGGCCCAGCTGCGCGCCCAGGTCGAGGAGAACCTGCGCCGGCTCGGTCGCGATCACCTCGACCTGGTGAACCTGCGGCTCTATCGCCGACCGAGCCCGGTCCCGCTGGCCGACCGCTTCGGCACCCTCGCCGAGCTGCGCGCCGCCGGGCTGATCCGGCACCTGGGGCTCTCCAACGCCCGCCCGGAGCAGCTCGACGAGGCACGGGACATCGCGCCGGTCGTCTGCGTGCAGAACTCGTACGGTGTGGACGCGTACCGGGAGGACGACGAGTTCGTCCGGCTCTGCGGCGAGCAGGGCATACCGTACGTGCCGTTCTTCGCGCTCGCCGGCACGCGCCGGGAGGCGGGGGCGGCGGCCGAGGAGAACCCGGCGGTGGACGCCGTGGCCCGCGCCCACGGCGTCACCTCGCATCAGGTGCGGCTGGCCTGGACCCTGCACCGGGGCCCGCACGTGCTCGCCATCCCCGGCACCGGCGACCCGGGGCACCTGGTGGCGAACGTCGCCGCGGCCGGGCTGCGGCTCAGCGCGGAGGACCTGGCCCGGCTCGGCTGATCACGGCGGCCCGGCCGAGCGCGACGGCCCGGCTGAGCCCGACGGCCCGGCCGAGCACGACCACTCGACTGAGCCCGGCGGCCTGCTTCGGTTCGGCGCACCGGAGGTCCGGCCCGCTTCGGCTCGGGCGCACCGGAGGCCCGGAACGTCCGCGAGTGCCGGCGCTGCGATGTGGGACGCCGGCGAGGTCGACCGTGTTCGGACCGAGGATGCCCGCGAGCGTGATGCCTGAGAGGCATATTGATACCTCTCAGGCATCACAGTCGTGCGGATCAGCGTCGACCGCGCCAAGCTCGTCGAACCGGGGGTGTCGGCGGCGCGGCGATCGTCGAACCGGGGGTTTCTGCAGCGCCGGGTTCGTCGGCCGGTGTGTCGGCCGTGCCGGGCTCGTCGGGCCGGGGTGTCGGCGGCGTCGGGTTCGTCGGGCCGCGGCCGGCGCGGGTCAGTCGCGTACCCAGATCCGCAACGGCCCGGCGGTGGTGAAGCCGGCCCGCAACGCGGGGGCGAGGTCGACTCCGGATTCGTACCCCACCAGGGCGGCTCCGGCCGCGGCGGCGGGGATCCCGGCCCAGATCGGTGTCGCGTCACCGTCGACGGCGAAGACGTTGGAGACGCCGGTCAGTGGGCCGCCGCGGTTGAGCACCGCGCCGCCGGTCAGCGCGCCGTCGGCCGCGTACCGGGCGAGCACCGTCACCCGCGGATCGGCCAGCAGCGCGGGGCGGAACAGCTCCCCTCCGCCGTGGACCGCCGCCCAGGCGGCCAACCCGTCCGGCGTGCGCACCGGAGTCAGTGGCCGCTCCACCTCACCCGCCGGATCGGTCGCCCGGTTCGTGGCCGGTTGGTGGATCCAGTCGGCGGTGAAGAGCACCCGGAAGCCGTACGGCCGCAGGTCCAGGTCGGCGAAGCTGTCCTTGACCGAGGCTCCCGGACCCGGGTCGATCCGGGCCAGCAGCGCGTCCGCGGAGACCCCGGGGCGAAGCGTGACGGCCTCCGGGTACCAGGGCGGGGAGCGGCGCGGCACCGACCAGGCGTCGGCGTCGGTAGCGCCGGGGAGGTCGTGGCACGCGCAGACGAGATCGCACCACTCGGCGTTGTTCCGCGCGGCCGACGCGCGCTCCCCGGACACCGCCCGACCCTAGCCCGTCGGTCCAGCGTGCTCCCATCGGGCTCGCAGGATATTGCCAGGTGACGGTGGTGAACTGGACGGAACGCGCACGGAGAGGAGCCGGGCATGGGCTGGTTCAACCGGCGGTCCCGATCCGCCGACGGGACCCCGACGAAGCTGGACCGGGAGGCGACCCGGGACGACCTCGCCGCGCTGGAGGCCTTCGTCACCAGCCGCCGGGGCGTCGAGTTCTACCTGGAGCCGGAGACCACCGCGACCGACACCACTGTGGTGGCGATCGCTTACGACGGGGAGTGGATCCGCCGCCGCACCGGTTCGCCCCGCGCCGCGGCGACCATCGCACGGCGGCACGCCGTTCCGCTCTACGAGGCCGGCCGCACCGGCTACCCGGAGCGGATGCGCGCCTGGAACCGGGCCCACCCCGAGCGTCGGGCCCGCTGACGCGCGAGCAGGCGCGCGTCGACGTCCCTCAGCCGGCCTCGGCCCGGGCCTGCGCGCGGGTCATCGGCGCGGAGTGGCTGGCGACGTACCAGTCGTAGTCGTCGTCGAGCAGCCGGCGGACCAGCCCGAGGTCGGGGCCGTCGTCCGGCTCGCGAAGGTGCGCCGGGGGCGGGTAGAAGGAGTCGCCGAGCAGCATGACGCCCGAGTCCGGCACCAGCACCACCGTCGAGTCCGGCGCGTGCCGGCCGCCGACATGGCGCAGCAGCACTCCGACCGGCAGCTCGTCGGCGTCGGTGAAGGTACGGGTCGGCGGCAACACCGCGAAGTCGTCCCACGAGTCCACCGCGAACGCGCGCGCCCGGAAACTCGGCGCGAGCCGAGGGTTCGCGCGGACCTGTTCGCGCAGGTAGCGGTGGCTCCACGGCCGGGCCGCCTCGGCCCGCAGCAGCTCCTGGCCGGTCACCTGCCCGACGATCTCCACGCCGGGCCAGGCGCAGGCGCCCCACACGTGGTCCCAGTGGTGATGCGTGTAGACGAGCCAGCGCGGTTCCGGCAGCCCCGCCGCGTGCAGCGCGGCCCGGATCTCTCGGGCGTGCGCCGGGCTCTGCCCCGCGTCGATGATCACACTGCCGCGCTCGTCGGCCACCACGGCGACGCCGGCCTGGACGGCCGCCGGGTCGGGATCGCCGGGGCAGAGCCAGACCCGTCCGGCGAGCTGATGGAACTGCATGCCGATGATGGCGACCTCCCCGGGATCGACCACGGGCGCTCGCCGAGGCCCGGTCGATCCTAGTTGTCGGGGCTCGTCATCCGTGTGCCGGCCAGCGGTTCAGCGCGATCGCGGGCGCCGGACGGCGGCCGTGGGCGTCGGCCGGGCAGGCCGGCGAGCGTAGCGCCGGGCGCGCCGATCGGATGGCCGCCGCGCACCAGGTCGGCGGGGCCCCGGACGATGCCCGGAATCGATCTGACTCGATGACATCGACGCTGATCAGCCGCCCGGGGCGGCGTTGACCGGCCGGGACGGGTGTGGCAGCATTCGCGGCCTGACGGCAGTGAAGGAAGCCGGTGCGATTCCGGCGCGGTCCCGCCACTGTCATCGGGGAGTGAGCCCTCCTTGCGAGTCACGACCGCGTGCGGTTGGAAGGCCGGGGGTGAGCGTCGATCCGGGAGCCAGGATACTTCGGCCGTCGGGATGTGACCCCAGGGCGTGGAGACCCGAGGAGGACCCGATGACGCACCGCGTCCACCGTGCCGGCGGCGATCGCCGTGACCGGCCCAATACCATCGGCGCGCCCGCGCCGCAGCGCGCCCGCCGCGCCACCCGACCCCGTACTGCCGCGCCGACCGGCCACACCGGAGCGCCGCCGGGCGGGCTCGACCCCGCCGGCTGACCCGTACGCCGACCGCCGCGCCAACCGCCGGCTCTGGCCGGCCGACCGCGCCCGCTGAACCCCGCGCCATCCACCCCTCAGCCCGACCGCCCCGACGGCGAGCCGGGCGTCACTCTCCGGAGCCATCCGTGCGTACCCTGCTGCTGTCCACCTCCGACACCGATCTGCTCGCCGCCCGGGCCAGCGGCGCGGACTACCGGCTGGCCAATCCGGTCCGCGTCGACGCCGAGGCCGTACCCGCGCTGCTCGACGGCGTGGACGTCGCCGTCGTACGGCTGCTCGGTGGCCGGCCGGCGTGGCCGGACGGACTGGCCGCGGTGCTCGCCTCCGGCGTGCCGACGGTCGTGCTCAGCGGCGAGTCGGCGCCCGACGCGGAGCTGATGGCGGCCTCCACGCTGCCCGCCGGGGTCGTCACGCAGGCCCTGGCGTACCTGGTCGAGGGCGGTCCGGAGAACCTCGCCCAGCTGACCCGGTTCCTCTCCGACACGGTGCTGCTCACCGGCGAGGGCTTCGCGCCGCCGGCGCCCACCCCCGCGTACGGCGTCCACGGTGACCGGGCGACCGATCCGGGTCGGCCGACCGTCGGCATCGTCTTCTACCGGGCGCACGCGCTCGCCGGCAACACCGCCTTCGTGGACACGCTCGCCAACGCGGTGGAGGCGGCCGGGGGCAACGCCCTGCCCGTCTACTGCGGATCGCTGCGCGGGCTGACCGCGGGCGCCGGTCCGCTGGAGCTGCTCGCCCGCTGCGACACGCTGCTGGTGACCGTGCTGGCGGCCGGCGGCGCGGTTGCCGCGGACGCCTCCGCGGGCGGCGACGAGGACACCTGGGACGTGGGGGCGCTCGCCGCGCTCGACGTGCCGGTGGTCCAGGCGCTGCTGCTGACCAGCACCCGCGAGCAGTGGGCCGACTCCGACGCCGGCCTCACCCCGCTGGACGCCGCCATGCAGGTGGCCGTCCCGGAGTTCGACGGCCGGATCATCACCGTGCCCTTCTCGTTCAAGAAGATCGACGCCGACGGTCTCTCCGTCTACGCCGCCGACCCGGAACGCGCCGCCCGGGTCGCCGGCATCGCGGTGCGGCAGGCCCGGCTGCGTGGGCTCCCCAACGCCGACAAGCGCCTCGCGATCGTGCTCAGCTCGTACCCGACGAAGCACTCCCGGGTCGGCAACGCCGTCGGCCTGGACACCCCCGCCTCGGCGGTGCGGCTCTTCGCCGCGCTGGCCGAGGCCGGGTACGACCTCGGCTCCACGCCGCCGCCCGACGACGGGGACGCCCTGATCCACGCCCTGATCGCCGCCGGTGGCCACGACGTCGAGTGGCTCACCCCCGAGCAGCTCGCCGCCGCCGAGGCTCGGGTGCCCGGCGAGGTCTACCGACGCTGGTTCGACGAGGTGCCGGCCGCGCTGCGCGAGCGGATGCGCGCGCACTGGGGCGAGCCGCCCGGTGAGCTGTACACCGACGGCGGTGACGTCGTGCTGGCCGGGCTGCGCTTCGGCAACGTGGCGCTGCTCATCCAGCCGCCGCGCGGCTTCGGCGAGAACCCCATCGCCATCTACCACGACCCGGACCTGCCGCCCAGCCACCACTACCTGGCCGCGTACCGGTGGCTCGCCGCCCGGCCCGAGGACGGCGGCTTCGGCGCCGACGCGGTGGTGCACCTCGGCAAGCACGGCACCCTCGAATGGCTGCCCGGCAAGGGCCTCGGGCTCGCCGCCGACTGCGCCCCCGACGCCGTCCTCGGCGACCTGCCGCTGGTCTACCCGTTCATCGTCAACGACCCCGGGGAGGGCACGCAGGCCAAGCGCCGCGCCCACGCGGTCGTCGTCGACCACCTGGTGCCGCCGATGGCGCGCGCCGAGACGTACGGCGACCTGGCGAAGCTGGAACAGCTGCTCGACGAGTACGCGACAGTGCAGGCCCTCGACCCGGCGAAGGTGCCGACCGTGCAGGCGCAGATCTGGGCGCTGGTGCGCTCCGCCGAGCTGCACCACGACCTGCACACCGAGCAGATGCCCGACGCCGAGGACTTCGACGACTTCGTGCTGCACCTCGACGGGTACCTCTGCGAGGTCAAGGACGTGCAGATCCGCGACGGCCTGCACGTGCTGGCCGCCGCGCCGGTCGGCGACGCCCGCGTCAACCTGGTCCTCGCCGTGCTGCGCGCCCCGCAGGTGTGGGGCGGCAGCCGGGCCCTGCCGGGGCTGCGGCAGGCGCTGGCCGCCGCGCACGGGCTGGACGAGGCGGCGTTGCTCGCCGCGCCGGGCGAGCGGCTCGCCGTTCCGGCCGAGCTGACCGAGGTCGTGGACGGGCCGGCGGTCACCGCCGCCGACGCGGTCGACCTCATCGAGGCCCTCGCGCGCCGGCTCGTCGTCGGCATGGAGACGCTCGGCTGGGACGCCGGGAAGGTCGACGCGGTGGTCGCCGAGGTCACCGGCCGGGAGCTGCCGGACGCGTCCGCGCTGCTGCGCTTCGCCGCCACCGAGCTGGTGCCCCGTCTCGACCGGACCACCGACGAGCTGGCGCACACCCTGGCCGCTCTGGACGGTCGGTTCGTGCCGCCCGGGCCGTCCGGCTCGCCGACCCGGGGGCTGGTCAACGTGCTGCCCACCGGCCGCAACTTCTACTCCGTCGACCCGAAGGCCATCCCCAGCCGCAACGCCTGGGACGTCGGGACGGCGCTCGCGGAGTCCCTGCTGGCGCGCCACCTCGCCGACACCGGCGAGTATCCGCGCTCGGTCGGGCTCACCGTCTGGGGCACCAGCGCCATGCGTACCCAGGGTGACGACATCGCCGAGGTCCTCGCGTTGATCGGCTGCCGCCCCACCTGGGACGACCGCTCCCGCCGGGTCACCGGCGTCGAGGTGGTGCCGCCGGCCGAACTGGGCCGCCCCCGGGTGGACGTCACCGTGCGGATCTCCGGCTTCTTCCGGGACGCCTTCCCGCACGTGGTCGCCCTGCTCGACGACGCGTTCCGGCAGGTCGCCGCCCTCGACGAGCCGCACGAGGAGAACTTCGTCCGGGCCCACGTCGCCGCCGACCTGGCCGAGCACGGCGACGAACGCCGGGCCACCGCGCGCATCTTCGGATCGAAGCCCGGGGCGTACGGGGCGGGGCTGCTGCCGCTCATCGACGCCCGGAACTGGCGCAGCGACGCCGACCTGGCCGAGGTGTACGCGGTCTGGGGCGGCTACGCGTACGGCCGGGGGCTGGACGGCCGGGAGGCGCGTGCCGACATGGAACGCTCCTTCGCCCGCATCGCGGTCGCCGTGAAGAACCAGGACACCCGCGAGCACGACATCGTCGACTCCGACGACTACTTCCAGTACCACGGCGGGATGGTCGCGATGGTGCGTCACCTCACCGGTGACGCGCCGGCCGCGTACGTCGGTGACTCGGCGATGCCGCACGACGTGCGCACCCGGACGTTGGGCGAGGAGACCCGCCGGGTGTTCCGCGCCCGCGTGGTGAACCCGAGGTGGATCGCCGCGATGCGCCGGCACGGCTACAAGGGCGCGTTCGAGCTGGCCGCCACGGTGGACTACCTCTTCGGCTACGACGCCACCGCCGGGGTGGTCGACGACTGGATGTACGAGAAGCTCGCGGCCGAGTACGTCTTCGACCCGACCACGCGGGACTTCCTCGCCGAGTCGAATCCGTGGGCGCTGCGGGGCATCACCGAGCGGCTGCTGGAGGCCGCCGACCGGGGTCTCTGGGCGGAGCCGGATCCGACGACCCTGGAGCGGCTGCGGGAGACGTACCTGATCAGCGAGGGTGACCTGGAGGACCGGGCGTGACCATCTTCCCGTTCAGCGCGGTGCTCGGCATGGACGACATGCGGCTCGCCCTGCTGCTCAACGCGGTCAGCCCGGCCATCGGCGGGGTGCTGGTGCGCGGCGAGAAGGGCACCGCCAAGTCGACGGCGGTACGGGCGCTCGCCGCCCTGCTGCCCCCGGTCGACCAGGTGGCCGGCTGCCGGTTCGGCTGTGACCCGGCGAACCCGGATCCGGCCTGCCCGGACGGCCCGCACCCGGCGCGCGCCGTGGCCGAGCGGCGCCCGGCGCGGCTGGTCGAGCTGCCCGTCGGCGCGGCTGAGGACCGGGTGGTCGGGTCACTGGACCTGGAGAAGGCGCTCGGCGAGGGCGTACGCGCCTTCGAGCCGGGTCTGCTCGCCGCCGCGCACCGCGGGGTGCTCTACGTCGACGAGGTCAACCTGCTCCACGACCACCTGGTCGACCTGCTGCTCGACGCCGCCGCGATGGGCCGCAGCCACGTGGAGCGGGAGGGCGTCTCGGTCAGTCACGCCGCCCGGTTCCTGCTGGTCGGCACGATGAACCCGGAGGAGGGGGAGCTGCGTCCGCAGCTGCTCGACCGGTTCGGGCTCACCGTCGAGGTCGGCGCGAGCCGGGAGCCGGCGGTCCGCGCCGAGGTCGTCCGCCGCCGGTTGGCCGCCGACGCCGACCCGGCCGGCTTCGCCGCCCGCTGGGCCGACGCGGACGCCGAGGTCGCCCGCCGGGTGGCCGGGGCGCGGCAGCGGGTCGCCGGGGTGCGCCTTCCGGACGCCGCGCTGCGGCAGATCGCCGAGGTCTGCGCCGCGTTCGACGTGGACGGCATGCGGGCCGACATCGTCACCGCGCGCACCGCCATCGCCCACGCCGCCTGGCACGGCCGGGACCAGGTCGGTGTCGAGGACGTACGGGTGGCCGCGCGGCTGGCGCTGCCGCACCGGCGACGCCGGGATCCGTTCGACACGCCGGGCCTGGATGAGAAGCGGCTCGACGAGGCGCTCGACCGCGCCGGTGCGGACGATCCCGACGACGACCCGCCGGGCGGTCCGTCCGACGGCGGCCCGGACGGCTCCGGCCCGAACGACGGCGGCCCGAACGGCGATGGTCCGAACGGCGGTGGCCCGAACGGCGGTGGCTCCGACGGGGGGCCGGACAGCGGCCCGTCGGGCGACGCGAACGGCCCGACCGGCAGGGACGTGCCCGGCCCGTCCGACGCGGCGCCGGAGACCGATGCCCGCCCCGACGGCGGGAACGACCCGTCGGCGCCGCAGCGGGCCCCGGCGGCGGGCCCCGGCCCGGCCGACGGCGGCGAGGGCGGCGGAGCCGACGAGTTCGTGGAACCCTCGGGGGGCGGCCCGGCTGCCGGCGGCCAGCCGGTGGCCGTACCCGTTCCGGGGCTCAAGGCCCGGCTGCTCACCGCGCCCGGTGTCGGCGACGGTGTTCCCGGCCGGCGCTCGCGGGCCCGCACCGGACGCGGGCGCACCACCGGGGCGCGGCTGCCGGCCGGTCGACCGGGCGCCCTGCACCTGCCGGCGACCCTGCGCGCCGCCGCCCCGCACCAGGTCGAGCGGGGCCGCCGGGACGGACCGCTCCGGCTGCGCCCGGCCGACCTGCGGGAGGCCGTCCGCGAGGGGCGTGAGGGCAACCTGGTGCTCTTCGTCGTCGACGCCAGCGGGTCGATGGGGGCCCGGCAGCGGATGTCCGCCGTCAAGGGGGCGGTGCTCGCGCTGCTGACCGACGCCTACCAGCGGCGCGACAAGGTCGCCGTGGTCACGTTCCGGGGCGCCGGCGCGCAGACCCTGCTGCCCGCCACCTCGTCGGTGCTCGCCGCCTCGGCGCGCCTCGCCGACCTGCCCACCGGCGGGCGTACGCCGCTCGCCGAGGGGCTGCTCTCCGCCGCCGAGCTGCTGCGGGTGGAGCGGCTGCGTGACCCGCGTCGCCGCCCGCTGGTGCTGGTGCTCACCGACGGACGGGCGACCAGCGGTACGCGCCCGCTGGAGCGGTCGGCCCGGGCGGCGGCGGTGCTCGCGGCGACCGGCGCGCCCTGCGTCGTCGTGGACTGTGAGTCCGGTTCCGTGCGCCTCGGCCTCGCCCAGCGCCTCGCCGCCCAGCTGGGCGCCGACCACCATCCGCTGGACCGGGTGGCCACCGACCCGCTCGTCGGCCTCGCCGCCACCCGTCCCGCCGCGCCGTACGCCCACACGTCGAACACCAGCCGTGCAAGGAGCGTCGCCTGATGCCGCAGGGAAAGCCGACCCACGTGCCCGCCGACGGGCTCACCACCCGGCAGCGCCGTAACCGTCCGCTGCTGCTCGTCCACACCGGACAGATGAAGGGCAAGTCGACGGCCGCGTTCGGCCTGGCGCTGCGGGCGTGGACCGCCGGTATGCCGATCGGGGTGTTCCAGTTCGTCAAGAGCGCCAAGTGGCGGGTGGGGGAGGAGAACGCCCTGCGCGCACTCGGCGAGCTGCACGAGCGTACCGGCCAGGGAGCGCCGGTGACCTGGCACAAGATGGGCGAGGGCTGGTCCTGGATCCAGCGCGGCGACCAGGCCGACCACGCCGCCGACGCCCTGGAGGGCTGGCGGCAGATCCAGCGCGACCTCGCCGAGGAGCGGTACAAGTTCTACGTGCTCGACGAGTTCACCTACCCGATGAAGTGGGGCTGGGTGGACGTCGACGAGGTGGTCGACACGCTCGCCGGCCGCCCGGGCTTCCAGCACGTCGTGATCACCGGCCGGGACGCCCACCCGCGGCTCGTCGAGGCGGCCGACCTGGTCGCCGAGCTGACCAAGATCAAGCACCCGATGGACGCCGGCCAGAAGGGCCAGAAGGGCATCGAGTGGTGATGCCCGACCCGGCCGCCCCGAAGCCGGGACCGGGCCGACCGGGCAGCCCGACGGGGCAGCCTGCGACGCCGTGGGCGCTGCCCCGGGTGGTGGTCGCCGCACCGGGCAGCGGGCACGGCAAGACCACCGTCGCCACCGGGCTGCTCGCCGCGCTGCGCCGCCGCGGCCTGGTGGTGAGCCCGCACAAGGTCGGTCCGGACTACATCGACCCCGGTTACCACGCGCTCGCGGCCGGCCGGCCGGGCCGCAACCTCGACCCCTGGCTGGTCGGCGAGGAGCGGATCGCGCCGCTGCTACGGCACGGGGCGAGCACGCCGACGCCGGCCGACGTCGCCGTGGTGGAGGGCGTTATGGGGCTGCACGACGGCGCGGTCGGCCGGCGCGGTTTCGCCTCCACCGCGCACGTCGCCCGGCTGATCGAGGCCCCGGTGCTGCTGGTGCTGGACACCACCGCCCAGGGCCGCTCGGCCGCCGCGCTGACGCTGGGCATGGCCGCCTTCGACCCGGCCGTGCGCATCGGCGGGGTGATCCTCAACCGGGTCGGCTCGCCCCGGCACGAGCGGCTGCTGCGCGACGCGCTCGCCGAGGTGGGCGTACCGGTGCTCGGGGCGGTCGCCCGGGCCACCGAGGTCGCCGCCCCGTCGCGGCACCTCGGGCTGGTGCCGGTCGCCGAGCGGGCACCGGAGTCCGTGGCCGTCGTCGACGCGTTGGCCGAGCTGGTGGCGGCCACAGTCGACCTCGACGCGGTACTGGAGCTGGCCGGTACCGCCCCGCCGCTGACCGCACCCGCCTGGGATCCGGCCGTCGCCGTCGGTGGCCCGACCGGGCTGCGTCCGGTGGTCGCGGTCGCCGGTGGTCCCGCCTTCACCTTCTCGTACGCCGAGACCACCGAGCTGCTCGTCGCGGCGGGGGCTCGCGTCGCCGTCTTCGATCCGCTGCACGACCCGGCGCTGCCCGCCGGTACCCGCGCGGTGGTGATCGGCGGCGGCTTCCCCGAGGCGTACGCGGAGCGTCTCGCCGCGAACACGTCGCTCCGCGCCGAGCTGGCCGACTTCTCCGGCCCGGTGGTCGCCGAGTGCGCCGGGCTGCTCTACCTCGGGCGCGCCCTGGACAGGGTGCCGATGTGCGGGCGGCTCGACCTCACCGCGCGGATGACCGGCCGGCTCACCCTCGGCTACCGCGCGGCGGTGGCCGCCACCGACTCGCCGCTCGCCGCGGCCGGCGAAGCGGTGCACGGGCACGAGTTCCACCGCACGGTCACCGACCCGGGGCACGGCGACCGGCCGGCGTGGCGCTGGGACGGCGCGGCGCACGGCTTCGTCGACGACCGTGTGCACGCCTCCTACCTGCACACCCACTGGGCAGGCCACCCCGAGACCGCCCGCCGCCTGATCCAAGCCGCAACCCCCTGACCCACCCTCACCCCACCCGACCCCCACCCGACGCCCACCCACCCGGCCCCCGCGCGCCTGCCTCGCCCGCGTCGATCATGAGGTTGACGGCGGAATCGGAGATCGAAGACTCCGTCAACCTCATGATCACCGGGGCGGACCGGGGGCGGGGGGCCGGGGGGCGGTGGGAGGGAGGGAGTGGGTGGGGTTAGGGGGTCAGGGCTTGGGTGAGGGCGTAGCCGGCGCTGGCGGCGGCCAGGCCTGCGGCGACGCTGCCCAGCGTGTTGGTCAGGGCGGGCAGTCGGCGGCCGGCCTGGGCCAGCCGCAGCGTCTCGTAGCTCAGCGTGGACCAGGTGGTGAACGCGCCGCAGAAGCCGGTGCCCAGCAGCGCGTTGATCGCGGGCGTGACCGGAAGCGCGACCAGGACGCCGAGCACCAGCGAACCCACCACGTTGACGGTCAGGGTGCCCCACGGAAAGGCCGAGCCGAACCGGGCCTGCACGGCCCGGTCGGCGAGGTAACGCAGCGGGGCGCCGACGGCCGCGCCGAGCGCGACGAGGAGCACGCTCACCGGCCCCTCCATTGCAGCAGCCGGCCGGTGAGGGTGTCACCGGTCCAGACCGCGAGCAGCGCCCCGACGACGGTGCCCACCAGGTAGGCGAGGGCGGTGCCCGGCGCCCCCACGACGAGCGCCTGGTGCACGTCCACCACGTAGGTGGAGAAGGTGGTGAAGCCGCCCAGCACGCCGACGCCGAGGAACGGCCGGGCCAGTGGTGGACCGCCGCCGGCCGCTCGCAGCACCGCCATCAGCACGCCGATGAGCAGGCAGCCGCCGAGGTTGATTCCGAAGGTCGCCCACGCGAAGGCGGCCGGGCCGTGCGGGAAGGCCGCCTGGAGGCCGGCGCGGGCCAGCGAGCCGAGCACCCCACCGGCGGCGACCGCGCCGAGCACCGCCGCGGGGTGCCGGATCACCTCCCGCCGGTCGCGCGGTGAGCGCAGGTCGACGTCGGGGTCGATCCGCTGCCGCGGCCGCTGCGTCACCCGCCACCCCTCCCGTTGCCGGACGTGTCCACCTCGCTCGCCGGCACGCCGATGTGCGCCGACGCCGACAGGCGATGCCCCGGCGAGGCCGACCCGCCCCCCCCCCGGCGCACGTCGCTGCTCGGCAGGGCGCCGGCCGTGCCCACCGCAGGTGTCGAGTGGCTCCCCTGAAGGGCCGAGGGCGGCGACAGGGGGCCATCCTGCCGAGACCGCGGCGGCGGGAGCCGCGCGCAAGATCACCGAGCCTCAGGATACGCCCGCAGGGGCGGGGCGCGTCAGCGGAGGCCGACGACGGCGGCGTCCGCACCGCCGCGCCAGAGGGTGCCCACCTCGCTGTAGCCGGCGTCCGTCAGCGCCGCCAGATGCCACGAGACGGGCGGCGTCCACTCGGGGCTGTGACCGGTCGGGTAGATGGCGTGTCGGCGCTCGACCAGTGGCGCGAGGACCGGGTCATCACCCGCCCGCTCCCACCACTGGGACCAGGGGAGCGCGGCGCCGGCGGCGTACCGGGCGGCGCGATGGGTGTGGGCCCGGGCGGCGAGCCGCTTGGTGAGCTGCGGCAGGGCGTCGTCGGGCATGTGGTCGGCGTTGACGAGGATCCCGTCCGGCCGCAGCACCTCGCGGATCTCGGCGTAGAGCCGGGTGAGCCGCTCGGCCGGCAGCCAGTGCAGGGCGGTGGCGGTGAGCACCGCGTCGTACGCCCGGTGGGGGAGCGCGGCCACCCAGTCGGCGCGGCCCAGGTCGGCGCTGATCACGGTGGCCCGGCCGGCCAGCGAGGACTCGGCGATGGCCAGCAGCGCCGGGTCGAGGTCGAGGACGGTGATCTCGGCGTCGGGGAAGCGGGCCAGCGCCCGCAGCGAGATGGTGCCGGTGCCGCCGGCGAGGTCGAGCAGTCGTGGCGGTACGCCGTCGGTGACCGCGTCGACCGCGTCGAGCATCGCGGCGAACCGGTGCTCGCGGTCCGGCAGGTACGCCTCCTGCTGCCGGTCCCAGCTCTCCTGCCAGGCCGCGACGTCACTGATGTAAGGGCTCATGTCCCATGAGGCTAGTTACATCATGGGTCGCCTGTCCAGACCTTGTTGCCAACAATATGCAACAAGGGGATGATGATCGGGCGATGATCCCTCGCCGGGTCGTTCCGTCCTTGCCCGGCGGGTCGGACCCACCGGCGGCGGGGCGTCGAACACGCCTCGCCGCCGGCTGGGCCCTCAGGCCACGCCGGCCGGTTCCCGCAGCTCCTGCGCGGTCGGCTGCTCCGGCCGCCGGGCGGCCAGTCGCAGCGAGAGGAGCAGCACGGCCAGGCCGGCCAGGGTGAGCGCGGCGCCCGCCCAGATCGGCGAGGTGTACCCGAGCCCGGCGGCGATGGTCAGCCCGCCGACCCAGGCGCCGAGCGCGTTGCCGACGTTGAACGCCGCGATGTTCGCGCCCGAGGCCAGCGTCGGCGCCTCTTGGGCGTAGTGCATGATCCGCATCTGCAGTGGTGGCACGGTCGCGAAGCCGAAGCCGCCCATCAGCACCAGCGCGGCGATGGTCGACGCCTTGTTCCCGGCGGTCAGCGCGAAGGCCGCGAGCACCACGGTGAGCGCGGTCAGCACGACGACCAGCGTCCGCGACAGTGAGGTGTCCGCGGCCCGGCCGGCGAGCAGGTTGCCGGCGAAGAGGCCCACCCCGAAGAGCACCAGCAGCCACGGCACCGAGCTGGATGCGAAGCCGCTCACCTCGGTGAGGGTGTAGGCGATGTAGGTGAAGGCGCCGAACATCCCGCCGAAGCCCAGGATGGTGATCGCCAGCGAGAGCCAGACCTGTGGGTGGGTGAAGGCCCGCAGCTCGCCGCGGAGCCCTCCGGTCGGGGCGTCCGCCGCCCCCGCGGGACGACCGGGGACGAGCAGGACCAGGCCGATCAGCGCGACGACGCCGATGGCGGTGATTGCCCAGAACGTCGAGCGCCAGCCCAGGTGCTGACCGAGCAGGGTGCCGAACGGTACGCCGAGCACGTTGGCGATGGTCAGCCCGGCGAACATCATCGCGATGGCGCCGGCCCGGCGGGCCGGGGCGACGAGCCCGGCGGCGACCACCGCGCCGATGCCGAAGAAGGCGCCGTGGCAGAGCGCGGCGACGACCCGGCCGACCATCATCATCGAGTAGCTGTCGGCGACGGCCGAGAGCAGGTTGCCGACGATGAAGAGCACCATCAGGCCGAGCAGCACCTGCTTGCGGGGCAGCCGGGTGACAGCGGCGGTCAGGGCGACCCCGCCGATGGCGACGCTCAACGCGTAACCGGAGATCAGCCAGCCGGCGACCGGCTCGGTGACCGCGAAGTCCGCGGCCACCTCGGGCAGCAAGCCCATGATCACGAACTCGGTGAGCCCGATGCCGAACGCGCCGATGGCCAGCGCGATCAGGCCGGCGGGCAGGGACTGGGAACGTGCGGACATGAGACCTTCCGGTCGGGCTGGAGGAGTGATTGCGCGCGTATGCAACTACACGCGCCGACAACCAGATAGTTGCACGCGCGCTATACCGGCGCAAGCGTGATAGCCTCTCAGTGGTCCGCACCACTGGAGGGAAGCGGCATGGGCATCGGCGACGACGCGGTCGAGGTCCGCGCGCAGGGCTGGCGAATCCTCGCCGCGCTGCACGGACAGATCGAGACCGCCCTGGAGCGGGCACTGCAGGCCGACCACGAGCTGTCGGTCGTCGAGTACACGGTGCTCGACGCCCTCTCCCGGCAGGACGGCTGGCACATGCGGATGCGTCAACTGGCCCGCGCCGCCGCCCTCTCCGGCAGCGCCACGACTCGGCTGGTCACCCGCCTGGAGGAGCGCGGCCTGCTGGCCCGGATCCTCTGCGCCGACGACCGGCGCGGCATCTACACCGAACTCACCCCGGCCGGCTCCGACCTGCTCGCCCAGGCCCGGCCCACCCACGACCGGGTGCTCGCGAGCGCACTGGCCGAGGCCGAGCAGACCCCGGAACTGGCCCCGCTGGTCGACGCCCTGCACCGCCTGCCGGCGCTCCGCTGACCTGCCCGGGAGCGTCACACCGCCGGCCGCTTGACCTCAACCCCACTTCACCGTCGAGGCTGGTCGTACCGACGAGCCAGGCGGAGGACGCTGTGCGGGTGATCGAGGTGGCCGCGTTCGGCGGCCCGGAGGTGCTGACGGTGACCGAGGTGCCGGAGCCCGCGCCCCGGCCCGGCGAGGTGCGGGTCGAGGTGGCCGCCGCCGACGTGCTCTGGGTCGAGACGGCGATTCGCCGCGGCGCGGGCGGCACGCACTTCCCGGTCCGGGCGCCGTACCGGCCGGGAGTCGGGGTGGCCGGCATCGTGAGCGCGGTGGGCGAGGGCGTCGACCCCGCCTGGACCGGGCGGCGGGTCGTCACCCGCACCGACGAGCGCGGTGGCTACCTGGAACGGGCGGTGGTGCCGGCCGACAACCTGCTGCCGGTCCCCGACGGAGTCTCCCTGCCCGACGCCGCCGCGCTGCTGCACGACGGGGTGACCGCCATGGGCCTGCTCGACCAGGTGCCGCTGCGCCCCGGCGACCGGGTGCTGGTCACCGCCGCCACCGGCGGGCTGGGCGCGCTGCTGGTGCAGGAGGCGCGGGCGGCCGGCGGATACGTCGTCGCGGCCTGCCGGGGTTCGGCCAAACGCGCCGCCGCGTACGAGCTCGGGGCGGACCTCGCGGTGGACTACACCGAGCCGGGCTGGACGGGCCTCGTCCGAGCGGCGACCGGCGGGCTGGACGTGGTCCTCGACGGCGCCGGCGGCGGATACGGACGGGCCGCCTTCGACCTGCTGCGGGCCGGCGGCTGGTTCTCCGCCCACGGCACCCCGGCGGGGGAGTTCGCGGTGCCCGACGCGGACGCCGCCGCGGCCCAGGGCATCACCGTCCTGAGCATCGCCGACGTGCAGTTCGACGTTGAGCGGCGACGCCGCCACCTGCGGGCCGCGCTCGACGCCGCCGCGGCCGGGCGGATCAAGCCGCTGATCGGCCAGACGTTCCCGCTGCACCGGGCCGCCGATGCGCACCGCGCCATCGAGGACCGGTCGGCGATCGGCAAGACCCTGCTGACCGTCTGACCCGGACGACACCGGTCCGCCCGGTTCGCGAGGCGCTGCTGTGGCGGCACCGGCCGGTCCGGCCGGCGGCGGGTCGGCTGCCGCGGGTACCCCGAGTCGGCGGACGGCCCGAGTCGGCGTACGGTTTCCGCCATCGGCGGGCCCGGGAACCACCGGGCGCCGGTGCGAACGCCCCGTGCGGCGACGTGCCGGCGCGAGGGCGGCGACGCGGACGTCGATGGCGCCGCCGTCGTCGCGCAGGAGGAACGATGCAGGACCGCACCCCTCGCCCCGAGGACCTGGAGCCGATCGAACGGGCCGGCGTGGACGAGCTGCGGGCGGTGCAGCTGGAGCGGCTGCGCTGGTCGCTGCGGCACGCGTACGACAACGTCCCGCACTACCGGCGGGCCTTCGAGGCCGCCGACGTGCACCCCGACGACTGCCGTGAGCTGGCCGACCTGGCCCGGTTCCCGTTCACCGGCAAGGCGGAGCTGCGGGAGAACTACCCGTTCGGCATGTTCGCGGTGCCCCGCGAGCGGATCGCCCGGCTGCACGCCTCGTCCGGCACGACCGGCCGACCCACCGTGGTCGGCTACACGCGTGAGGACCTGCGCACCTGGGCCCGCCTCATGGCCCGGTCGATCCGGGCCTCCGGCGGTCGTCCGGGCGACCGGGTGCACGTCGCGTACGGCTACGGCCTCTTCACCGGCGGCCTGGGCGCGCACTACGGGGCCGAGGAGCTGGGCTGCACCGTCATCCCGGTCTCCGGTGGGATGACCGAGCGTCAGGTGATGCTGATCCGCGACTTCGAACCCGAGATCATCATGGTCACCCCCAGCTACCTGCTGGCCATCGTGGACGAGATGCAGCGGCAGGGGATCGACCCGCGTACCACCTCGTTGCAGGTCGGCATCTTCGGCGCGGAGCCGTGGACCGAGGACATGCGCCGGGAGATGGAGCAACGGCTCGACCTGCACGCCGTGGACATCTACGGGCTCTCCGAGGTGATGGGTCCCGGCGTGGCCAACGAGTGTGTGGAGACCAAGGACGGGCTGCACCTCTGGGAGGACCACTTCTACCCGGAGATCATCGATCCGGTCACCGGTGCGGTGCTGCCCGACGGGGAGCGCGGCGAGCTCGTGCTCACCTCGCTCACCAAGGAGGCGATGCCGGTCGTCCGGTACCGCACCCGGGACCTGACCCGGCTGCTGCCGGGCACCGCCCGCCCGATGCGCCGGATCGAGAAGATCGCCGGACGCACCGACGACATGATGATCGTGCGCGGGGTGAACATCTTCCCGACCCAGATCGAGGAGCTGATCCTGCGTACGCCCGAGCTGTCCCCGCACTTCCAGTGCGTACTGGGTCGGCAGGGGCGGATGGACACGCTGACCGTGAAGGTGGAACGCCGGCCCGGCGTGGCCGTCGACGCCGCCGAGCGGGCCGGCGAGGCCCTGGTGGGCCTGGTCAAGAACACGATCGGGGTGAGCGTGTCGGTCGAGGTGATCGCACCGGACGGGGTGGAGCGTTCGATGGGCAAGATGCGGCGCATCGTCGACCAGCGCCCGGCGGTCTGACGTGGGGGGCGAGCGCAACGCCGCGTACGACATGTTCGACGCCGATCCGGCCTCCCGGGGGCTCGGGGTCGAGCTGGTCGAGGCGGCCGACGGCGCGGCGGTGGCCCGGATGCGGGTGACCGACACGATGATCAACGGGCACGCCATCGCCCACGGCGGCTTCGTCTTCCTGCTGGCCGACACCGCGTTCGCGCTGGCCTGCAACAGCTGGGGTCCGGCCACCGTGGCGGCCGGAGGGGAGATCACCTTCGTCCGGCCGGCGCGCCTGGGTGACCTGCTGACCGCGACCGCCACCGAACGCACCCGCTACGGCCGTAGCGGCATCTACGACGTCACCGTCACGCGGGAGGACGGCGCGGTGGTCGCCGAGTTCCGCGGGCGTAGCCGCACCATCGTCGATCGGCCCGCGCCCGCCGACGCCAGGGCGCCCGAGGTCTGATCCGCAAAGCTGGCGCGCGAGCGCCGATTCGTACCGCCGGTGCCCGCGTGCTGATCCGCACGTCGCCGCCGGGCCGGGAAGGCCGGCGCGGGCTGCCCGGCGCGCCGCTCGGGATGCGGCAGGATGGCCCGATGGGACACGTCGTGCTCTTCCACTCCGTCTACGGACTGCGCCCGGCGGTCCTGGCGGCGGCCGAGCGCCTGCGTGCCGCCGGGCATCAGGTGTCCACACCCGACCTCTACGGCGTACCGGCGGCGGAGACCGTCGAGGCGGGCTTCGCCCTGCTGGAGAAGATCGGCCAGGACGTCGTGCTCGGCCGGGCCGCCGAGGCCGTCGCGCAGCTGCCGCCGGACACGGTGCTGGCCGGCTTCTCGATGGGTGCCGGGGTGGCCGGGGCCCTGCTCGCCGAGCGGCCCGCCACGGCTGGGCTGCTGCTTCTGCACGGCACCGGCGGCTCGCCGGCGGCGGTCCGGCCGGGGCTGCCGGTGCAGCTGCACCTCGCCGACCCCGACTCGTACGAGCCGCCCGAGGAGGTCGACGAGTGGGGCACGGCGATGACCGTCGCCGGGGCGCAGCTCGAGGTGTTCCGCTATCCCGGCGTCGGGCACCTCTTCACCGATCCGGACGTGTCCGACCACGACGCCGCCGCCACGGAGACCACCTGGAGCCGGGTCGAGGCCTTCCTCGACGGCCGTTGACCCTCGGCACTCGACCCTCGACGGGGCTCAGCCGACCCCGCGTCGCATGCACACCCGGGTGGCTGGATCGAGCCCGAACGCGATCTCCGACTCCAGCACCCTGCTCAGGCCGGGTGTGACCTCCGCCGGTGTCAGTTCGACGAATCCGCAACGCGCGTAGTAGGGCGCGTTCCACGGCACGTGCCGGAAGGTCGTGAGCGTCAACGCGGGCAAGCCGAGCTCGACGGCCCAGGCGCCGACGTGATCGAGCAGGACCCGGCCGACGCCCCGGCGGGAGTGGTCCGGGTGGACGCTTATCTGCTCGACGTGGGCGCTGCCGTCGATCACCTCGACCACTACGAAGGCGATCGGAGGACCGCTGTCATCCACGGCCACCCACGCCTGCCCGTCCTGCTGGTACCCGGTCAGAGCATCGATGGAGAGCGGGGGATTGTCTGCGACGTCGGCCATGCCGACCTCGCGGAACAGCGCCCCCGTGCTCACCTGGATCCGCTGAAGACCGGCCAGGTCGCCCGGCAGGGCGCGTCTGACCCGTACCGCGGTTCGCTCTGGTGTCACGCCGGCTCACGCAATCAGATCGTGGACGTGAGGTCCATCGAATATCGCCCCGGAGCGGCACGGTCCTGGAGCGCTCAGACGGCGGCGGTCTCGGCCGTGACGGTGGAGGAATCACCGGCGGCGGCCGTGTCGGAACGGGCGGGCGGCGCCACCGCCTCCGCCGCCGGGTCGCTGCGATCCGGCCAGATGCCCGCCCGGCCCTCCCGTGACGTAGGGATCGGCTGCCACCAGGCGGGCCGGTCGGGGCTGACCGGGCGCTCGGCCGGGAACCGACGATCGCCGGCGGGTTCGCTCGGCCGCGCGTCCGCCGCCGAACGGGAGTTGGATCGCCGGGTCGTAGCGTCCAGTCGTGGTGCCGGCGGGGCCGGGTTGACCGGGAACGACCCGGTCGACGACGGGTTGCTCCGGCCCGAGCGGGCGGGCTGCGTCTCGGGCCGGGTGCCGACCCGGCACGGTGCCGGCCCGACCGCGTCCCGGACGACGTGACCCGGGTGTGCCGATTCCGGTTGGCCGGTGGCGCGCGAGGCGAAGACGGCCCGCAGCCGTCGAGGCAGTCGGTCGGCGGCCACCCGGCGCAGCGCCGGCGTCGCCAGGGCGTACCGGCCCTCCGGGCGGGCGACCAGCAGGTCGGCGGCGCGCAGGGCGGCCAGTGCGGGCCGGGCCTGCCCGGGCGCCCAGTCGAGCAGCCGCTCCACGGCGCCGGCGGTGAACCCGTCGGGCAGGGTCGCGCCGGCCATCAGCGCGGCCCGCCGGGTGCCGTCCAGCCGGTCCACCTCGGCGCCGACCGCACGCCCCAGCGCCTCCGGCAACGGCGGTTCGGCCGGGTCCGCGCCGTCGGCCAGCGAGTGGACGTACGCGACGGCGTGACCGGGCGTGTCCCCGACCAGCGGCAGCAGCCCGGCGACCCGGTCCACCGGCTGGCCCGCGCGGACCAGCAGCTGCCGCAGCAGGCGGCCGGTCTGCACCGCGGCCAGCGGGCGCAGCGGCACGTGGCAGCGTCGCCCCCGCGCCACGGGCAGCACGTCGGCCCGATCCGTTCCGTGCAGGGTCACCACGGCGAGCGGCAGCTTCCGGGCGCTGGCCGCGGTGAACAAGGCGTGCAGGAAGCGGTCGACCGCCGGGGCGGCCCGGTCCAGGTCGTCCACCCCCAGCACCAGCGGCCGGCGAGCGGCCAGGCGTAGCAGCACCTCGTGGAGCCAGGCCGCCGACGCGGCGGCGGTGGCGTCCGGCACGGCGAGCAGCCGCTCCAGCGCGGGCAGCGCCGTCGCCAGCCGGGCCGGTGGGAGCAGCCCGGTCAGCGCGGCGGAAAGCCGCCCGCGGAGCACCGACGGCGGATCCGTCGGGCGCAGACCGACCAGATCGCGCAGCAGGTTGGCCACCGGGGCCAGCGACTCGTGCGGGTGCGGCGGGCAGGACGCGACACACCAGCGCACCGGCACGCCGTCGACCACGTCGAGCGCCCGGGTCAGCTCGTGCAGCAGTCGGCTGCGGCCGCTGCCGGACGGACCCGTCACCGACACCCACCCCGGACTGCGCTCGCGTACCGCCTGGACGATCCGCTCCCGGGCGGTGGCCAGTTCCCGCCGCCGACCCACGAGCGGGCCGTCGTGCCG
This sequence comes from Micromonospora musae, assembly GCF_003626635.1. GTDB lineage: Bacteria > Actinomycetota > Actinomycetes > Mycobacteriales > Micromonosporaceae > Micromonospora > Micromonospora musae. The sequence continues at coordinate 301,684 of NZ_RAZT01000009.1, forward strand.
CGCGGTCGGCTGCCCGAGCGGCGCGGCCACCCGCCAGATACCCATCCCGGGCGTCCGGCCCGGCACCGCGATCGGGGCCAGCTGCCGCTGCGACAGCAGGCCGGCGGTGGCCCGCTGGGTGGTCGGGCAGCAGACGACCGCGCCTGGCGGGGCGTACTCCTGCAACCGGGCCGCGGTGGTGATGACCGCGCCGCTGGCCACACCATGTGCGCCGTCACGGGCGGCGGGCAGCTCCACCACGGCTTCGCCGGTGGCCACGCCGACCCGGACCCGCAGCACGACGCCGTCGGTCAGCGGCCGCCGGTCCAGCGCCGGCTGGATCTCCAGCCCCGCCCGCAGCGCCCGGTACGCGTCGAACCCGTCCGACTCGCGGGCACCGAACAACGCCATGACCGCGTCACCGACGTACTTCTCCACCACCCCGTTCCAGCGGCGCAGCACTCCCGCCACGGTGTCGAAGTACGCCCGCTGCACCGCCCGGACGTCCTCCGGGTCGAGCCGGTCCACCAGCGCTGTCGAGCCGACGATGTCGACGAAGAGCACCGTCACCGTGCGCCGTTCCTCCGGCACCGGCCAGCACGCAGACGGGACCCGAGGCGCGCCAGCGGCGGACGTCGACATGGCCTCCCACCTGCCTTCCTCCCGTAGACGGCGGATGATCCCAGGAGACTCGCACCCGCGCCCCTGCGGCGGATCCGTAGGACGACGTATGTCGGCCGCCCGCAAGGGTTGGTCGCATTGGCGACGCGAGGAGCACCACATGGGGCAAACGGCCGTAGAACGGTGCGGGGGCCTGTGACTAGGCTGCGTGCCATGGCCAGCGATGTGGACACTGCACCGCTCGTCGGCCGGGCCGACCTGCTGAAGTCGGTCCGGTCGGCCCTGCTCGACGATGTGGCGCAGGGGCACACCGCAGCCGTCTTCCTCACCGGTGAGAGCGGCGTGGGCAAGACGCGGCTGCTGCGCGAGGCCGGCGCGCAGCTGCGCGACGCCGGCGCGCTGGTGCTCACCGGCTCGTGCCTGGACATCGGCGACGCCTCGCCGCTGCATCCGCTGCTCCAGGCGCTGCGCCGCTTCGACGCTGAGCTGTCCAGCTCGCACACTCGCACCTCGTCCGCCGTCCGGGCGCTGCTGCAGATGTTCGCCGACGAGACCGCCGGACCCGACGGTGCGGGCGCCCTGCTGGAGCGGGTCTCCCGCGGGCTGCACCTGATCGCCGAGGGCCGGCCGCTGGTGCTGGTCCTGGACGACCTCCAGTGGGTCGACCGGAGCACCCGGCAGCTCCTGCTCTACCTGCTCGCCGGCCTCGGCGACCTCCAGCTGTCGGTCCTCGCGGCCATCCGGGCCGAGTCGTTGCAGGGCGCGCACCCGCTGCGCCGGGTTCTCACCGAGCTGCGCCGGCTGCGCTCCGTCCGGGTACTGGACCTCGCCCCGCTCGATCGGGGCGCCACCGAGCAGCTCGCCGCCGCGGTGGTCGGCCGTCCGCTGGCCGCGGAGTCGGCCGACCAGGTCTGGCAGCGCAGCGGCGGCAACCCCTTCGTCATCGAGGAGCTCGCCCGGGACCTGCGCGACGGACGCGCCGGCCTCTCGGAGACCCTGCGGGAGATCTTCCTGGCCCGGGTCGACGCGCTGCCCCAGCACGCGCACGCCGTGGTGCACGCCGTCGCCGCCGGAGTGGAGCCGGTGGAGCACTGGCTGCTGGCGCAGGTGGTACGGCTGCCGGAGCAGGAGCTCATCGACGCCATCCGGGCGACCGTCGCCCATCGACTGCTGGTCAGCGCGGACGACGGTTACCGGCTGCGGCACCGACTGGTCGCCGAGGTGCTGGCCGACGAACTCCTGCCGGCCGAACGTTCGGCCCTGCACCGCCGCTACGCCGAGGCGCTGACGTCGGTGGAGGCCGAGCTGCACCAGGCCCGGCTGGCACACCACTGGCGGTTGGCCGGGGAGCCCGCCCGTGCCCTGCCGGCGACCGTGGCCGCCGCACGGGAGGCGGAACGGCTGCACGGCTACGCGGAGGCGCACCGGCACTGGTCGGTCGCGCTGCAACTGGCCGACGCGCCGACCGTCGGCGCGCGTACGGTCGACCGGGCGGACCTGCTGGGGCACGCCGCCGAGGCGGCGCACCACTGCGGCGAGCACGCCCGGGCGTTGGCGCTGCTGGAGGAGCTGGCCGGCGCGGGCGGCATGTCCACCTGCGCGCTGCACATCCGCCGGGCCCGCTACCTCGCGGCGGCCGGACGCTCCGCGCTCGCCGAGGCGGAGTACCGGCGGGCGTTGGAGGCCGACGACTGCACGCCCCGGGAGCGGGCCACCGCCGCCGCCTACCTGGCCGAGCTGCTGCTGCACCTCGGTCGGTACGCCGACGCGGGGCGGCGGGCCCGGGAGGCGTTGGAGCTGACCGCGGTGGTGGACGGCGCCACCTCCGAGGTGGTGCTCGCCAGCGCCGCCCTCGGCTTCAGCGAGGCGTACCTGGAGGACCCGGACGCCGGTCTCGCGGTGGTGCGCCGAGCGTTGGAGATCGCCGAGCAGGCGGGCCGTCCGGACGACGTGGCCTGCGCGTACCTGCACCTGGCCGAGCTGCTCACCGGCCCGCTGAACATCCTCGAAGAGGGGGTGGTGGTGGCCCGGCGGGGCGCCGAGCGGGTCGCCGAGCTGGGGCTCGGCCGCACCTACGAGACCCGGCTGCTCGCCATCGCCACGAACGGTCTGTTCCGGGTGGGGCAGTGGGCCGAGGCGGAGAAGGTCGTCGCCGCCGCGCTGCGGCACCGCCCGTCCGGCGCCGACGCCGTGGAGCTGCTGCTGGCCCGGTGCCGGCTTTCGGTCGGCTACGGCGACATCGAGGCGGCCGACCGGGACCTCGACGCGGTGGCCACGGTGCTCGCCGGTGGCGGCGCCCGGCACGTGATCCCGCTGCTGACCCTGCGCGCCGGGCTGGCCATGTGGCAGGGGCGGCACGACCTCGCCCGCCAGGCGGTGCAGCGGGGCCTGACCGAGAGCCGCTCCGACGACGTGGCGATCCTCGCCGCGCTCGTCTGGCACGGGCTGCGGGCCGAGGCGGAGGCGCATGCCGGGCGTACCGTCCCGGTCGACCGGACGGCGGTACGGCGGCTGCGCGACGTCGCCGACCGGGTGGCCCGCAAGAGCGAGAAGGCCGCCCGCCCGGTACGTGACGTCGTCGACGGTTTCCTGGCGCTCTGCGCCGCGGAGGTGAGCCGGCTCGACGAGAACGAGCCGGAGCTGTGGGCCCGGTCGGTGGCCGAGTGGGATCGCCGCAACCACCCCTACCCGGCGGCCTACTCCCGGCTGCGGCAGGCGGAGGCGCTGCTGGCCCGGCGCAGCCGGGTGGCGACCGCCGGCAAGCTGCTGCGCGAGGCGTACCGGACGGCCCAGGGGCTCGGCGCGGTACCGATGACCTCGGAGATCAGGACGCTGGCCAGCCGCGCCCGGGTGACGCTGGAGGAGCGCGAACCGTCCCGCGGGCGGGACACGGCGGTCGACCCGGCGGGCGACGACGAACTGGCCACGCTCACCGCCCGCGAGCGGGAGGTGCTCGCGGCCGTGGCCGAGGGGCTGACCAACCGGGAGATCGGGCAGCGGCTCTTCATCAGCGAACGGACCATCGGCGTGCACGTGTCGCACATCTTCGACAAGCTCCAGGTCCGTACCCGGGTCCAGGCCAGCGCCATCTACCTACGTACCGGCCGGGGCTGACCGGCGGCGCGCGCGGCGCTTCGGATACGTCGTTCTACTGATCCGGCGGACAGCGCCGGGCTGAAAGGCTGTGCCCTGTCGCGAGCGGCGCGCAGGTGCCGTGCACCACTGTGGAGGAGAGATGTCGGAACCGGTCTGGGGGCCCGTGCACCGGGACATCGTCGACCTGCTCGCCGACCACCCGGCCGACGTGCCGGCGGTGGTCGACCACCTCACCAAGCTGCAGGACCTGCTGGTCCGGATGCCTCCGCTGCTGGACAGCTGCCCGCTGGCCGACTTCAACGGGCTCTACCTGACCATCACCACGACGGTGCTCGACGGCCTCTACGACGACCGGTTCGTGGACCCGGTCTTCCTGTCCCGGCTCGACGTGGAGTTCGCGGCCCGCTACTTCGACGCGATGCGGCTCTGGACCGACTCCAGCGCGGGCACGCCGAAGGCGTGGAGCTGCCTCTTCGAGCGCATGCACGGCCCGGACGCCCGCCCGTTGCCCTCGGCGGCGGCGGGGGTGAACGCGCACATCAACTTCGACCTGCCGTTCGCCCTGGTCACGACGTTCGACCACCTGGAGTCCGAGCCGGTCGACGGGAGCGACCAGCACCGCGACTACCTCGAGATCAACAACATCTTCGCGGAGAAGATCCCGGGGCTGCGTCGCGGCTACCTGGAGCACTGGCAGCTGCTCATCGACATGCTCAACGGCGACATCGACGACTGGTACCAGGGGGAGCTGGTCGAGTACACCCGCGATGTCGCCTGGCGCAACGCACAGAAGATCTGGCGCTGCCGGCACGACCCGGCAGCCCACGAGTGTGAGCGCAACCGGCTGGATTCGACGGCCGCGGCGCTCGGTCGGCTGCTGTTGTCGCCCCTCGGGGCGTTCCTGCAGTAGCCGGGACGGGGGGTCCCCGCGTTCCGTCCGGGGGGCGGAACGCGGGGGCGCGTACGGCAAGACGCGGGGGGAGGCGCCGTCGGTTCGGGGGGACCGGCGGCGCCGTGCCGTCTGCGGCTCGGGCAGGATGGCCCGGTGACCGCGTACGAGCAGCCGCTGGCCGGCAACGTCACCGGTGGGTTGGTGCGCGTCGGTGACACCGTCCGCCGCCCGGCCGGCCCGTGGACCGACGCCGTGGACGCGCTGCTGCGGCACCTGCACGACGTCGGTTTCACCGGTGCCCCGCGCCCGCTCGGGCGCGACGAGCAGGGCCGGCAGGTGTTGGAGTACGTTCCGGGCGAGTGCGGCCCGGTCGACGGCAGCTACCCGCTCGGGGAGTTGGCCAGCATCGGCGCGCTCCTGAGCGACCTGCACCGCGCCACCGAGGCCTTCGTGCCGCCGCCGAAGGCGTGCTGGCAGCCCGCCATCGCGCCCGATCGGGAGCAACTGCTCTGCCACCACGACGCCGCGCCGTGGAACCTGGTCCGCTCGCCCCGGGGTTGGGTGTTGATCGACTGGGACGGGGCAGGTCCGGGCTCCCGGCTCTGGGAGTTGGCGTACACGGCGCAGAGCGTCGCCGGTCTGCGCGCCGATCGGCCGGCCGGCGAGTCGGCGCGGCGACTGCGCGCCCTGGTCGACGGGTACGGCCTGGCGGAGGCCGACCGGCCGGCGCTGGCCGCGATGCTGCCGCGGCGGGCCGCGGCGATGGTCGAGTTGCTCCGGCGGGGTGCCCGCGACCAGATCCAGCCCTGGGCCCGGATCTGGTCCGAGGACGGGGTGTACTGGCAGGAGACCACCCGCTACCTGGCCACGCACGTGCCGCTCTGGGAGCGGGCTCTGTCGGACTGATCCCCGCGCCCCGGGGTTCGGGGTGTCGGTCGCGCGGCAGGGGGTACGCCCGCGACATGACCCGGCCGACTCGGCGGCGTCCCGCCGCCAGACCTCGCCCCGCCCGCCCGGCGCCGTCGCGCCCGGGTGGCCCCACGCCGTGTCCCAACGGCGGTACGCGATGAGCCGGCGCTTCCCGTTCCGCTTCGACCCGGCGTTCCGTCCGCTGCTGGCGCTGGTCGGCGTCCGGCCGGGGACCGCCTGGGCGGAGGTGGACGACAGGCAGCTGGTCGTCCGCTTCGGGCCCTGGCGGTTGGCCACCGCCCGGGAGAACGTGACCGGGGTGGAGCGGGGTGGGCCGTACCGCTGGTGGCGGGCGATCGGTGTGCACCTGTCGCTGGCCGACGGCGGGGTCACCTTCGGCAGCAGCGCCGCGGCGGGGCTCTGCGTCCGGTTCCGTACGCCGGTCCCCGCGCTGGCACCGGGGCGGTGGCTGCGTCACCGGGCGATGACGATCACCGTCGCCGACCCGGACGACCTGGCCCGCGTGCTGGGTGGCCCGGGAGGCTGAGCGGCTTCCCCGGTTCCGCCGGGCGGGGGCCGGCGTACCCCCTACGGTCGGGTCAGGAGCCGGCGAGCTGCGGGACGGGGCACATGGCTGAGGAGCACGGGGGGAAGCCGGGTCGGGCGCACGGGCGCCGGCAGCGGTCCGGACCCGGTTCTGAGCTGCGGGCCGCCCGCGACCCGAAACGGGCCGAGCCCGCCGGCCGTCGGGTGACGGTTCCCGAGCGGGTGTCCAGCCCGTCACGCCCCGCGCCGCCCGCCGGTCGGCTGCACCGGTGGCTCTTCCGGCACCGGGTTCAGCCGGTAGGCCCGGAGGCGGCGGAGGGTCAGGCCCGCACCCACCCCTGGTGGCAGGTGATGTGTCTGACCGGGGTGGACTACTTCTCGACCTTGTCGTACCTGCCGGCCATCGCGGCGGTGGCGGCGGGCGCCCTGTCCCCGCTCGCGACGCTGCTGATCGTCGCGCTGACCCTCTTCGGGATGCTGCCGATGTATCGGCGGGTGGCCCGGGAGAGCCCGCACGGGCAGGGTTCGGTGGCGATGCTGGAGCGGCTGCTGCCGTTCTGGCGCGGCAAGATCTTCGTCCTGGTCCTGCTCGGCTTCGTGGCGACGTCGTGGATCATCACGATCACGCTCTCCGCGGCCGACGCGACCGTGCACCTGGTGGAGAACCCGTACCTGCCGGAGGGCTTCCGCAGCACCGGGGTGGCGGTCGCGGTCACCGTGGTGATGCTGCTCGTGCTCGGTGGGGTGTTCCTGCTCGGGTTCCGGGAGGCGGTGGTGGTGGCCATCCCGCTGGTCGCCGTCTTCCTGGGGCTCAATGCGGTGATCGTGGCGGACGCGATGGCCCGGATCGTCAGCGAGCCGGGGGTCCTCGCGGACTGGGGTGACGCGCTGACCTCCAGCGTCGCCGGTCCGGGGGACATGCTGGTGACCACCGTGCTCGCCTTCCCCCTGCTGGTGCTGGGGCTCTCCGGCTTCGAGACCGGGGTGAGCATGATGCCGCTGGTCGCCGGGCGGGGGGCCGACCGCGAGGCCCGGCTGGCCGCCCGGATCCGCAACACGAAACGGCTGCTCACCACCGCCGCGTTGATCATGTCGGTCTACCTGCTGCTGACCACGTTCGTCACCACGGTGCTCATCCCGGCGGAGGCGTTCCGGGCGGGCGGCCCGGCCAGCGGGCGGGCGCTGGCCTACCTGGCCCACGCCCACCTGGGCGAGGTCTTCGGCACGCTGTACGACATCAGCAGCGTGCTCATCCTCTGGTTCGCCGGCGCCTCGGCGATGGCTGGCCTGATCAACATCGTGCCGCGCTACCTGCCGTCCTACGGCATGGCGCCGGACTGGGCGCGGGCGATCCGCCCCGTGGTGCTCGTCTACACCCTGGTCAGCGTCGCGATCACGCTCGCCTTCCGGGCGGACGTCAACGCGCAGGCCGGCGCGTACGCCACGGGGATCCTGGCGATGATGGTCTCCGGCGCGACAGCGGTGAGCATCGCCGCGCTGCGCCGGCAGCGGCGGAGAGCCGCTGCCGGCTTCACGGTGCTCACCCTCGTGCTGCTGTACGCCCTCGGCGACAACATCGTCGAGCACCCGGACGGGATCGCCATCTCCAGCCTCTTCATCCTCGCCATCATCGTGGTCTCCCTGATCTCCCGGGTGACCCGGACCACCGAGCTGCGGGCGGAGCGCATCGAGTTCGACGAGGCGGCCCGACGGTTCGTCGCCGAGTCGGTGGCGCACGACGGGCGGCTGCACCTGATCGCCAACAAGCGCGACAGCGGCGCGTTGAAGGAGTACACGCTCAAGGAGCGGGCGCAGCGGGCGATGAACCCGGTGCCCGGTGCGGCGGACGTGCTCTTCCTCGAGATCGACGTCATCGACCCGTCGGGGTTCAGCCATGTACTGCGGGTGCACGGGGTGGAGGTGGGCGGGTTCCGGGTGCTGCGGGCCAGCAGCCCGGCGGCCCCGAACGCGATCGCCGCGATCCTGCTGGCGCTGCGGGACGTCACCGGCGTCCGGCCGCACGCCCACTTCGAGTGGTCGGAGGGGAGTCCGATCGGGCACCTGCTGCGGTACCTGATCCTCGGGCGTGGCGACACCCCGCCGGTGGTCCGGGAGATCATCCGCCGCTGCGAGCCAGACCCCGCCCGCCGCCCCGGGATCCACGTCGGCGGCTGAGCGTCCGGCGTGCCGCCGTCACAGTGGCCAGGTCGTCTGCCTCCTTTTCGGGTCAACCGCGACCAGGAACACGAATAGTACGATTATTCATGTTCGGGCGGAGCTGTCCGTATTGCGTCCGTAACGTGGCTTTCGGTGGTTGACGGGACGTCGCTCACCCCGCGCCCGGTTTGGCGCGGCCAGGTCAGGCAGCCAGGAAGGCGGAAGAGATGTCGACGTACGAAGGGAGCCGGCGGGCAGCACGACCCGGCCGGCCCCGTTGGTTAGTGACCGGAGGGCTGCTCGCGGGCAGCCTGGTCGTGGGCGCGGTGGGGGTCAGTGGCGTCGCGGCGGCGGCCGGTGACCCAGATCGGCCCATCATCGACGCGGCGAGTGACCGTGTCGGTCGGCCGGACGCCCGGATTGCCGGTGGCCCCGGGACAGGGCGTCATCCGGTGGTGCAGGTGCCCTGCGACGCGGAGAAGCTCGTGGCGGCGCTCGTGAAGGCCAACGCGGAGGGTGGCGGATCGCTGCGGCTCGCGCCGAAGTGCAGGTACACGCTGACCCAGGCGTTCGCGCAGCCCGACGACTACGACGGCGGAATCCGAGACGCACGGGAGGCGGCCGACGCCGCCGAGAATGCGGGCGGCGCGGCCGCGACCCCGGGTGCTGCGGCTGAGAGTCCGGCCACTGTGGCTGAGAGTCCGGCTGCTGCGGCCGCGACCCCGGCTGCTGTGGCTGAGAGTCCGGCTGCTGCGGCCGCGACCCCGGCTGCTGTGGCTGAGAGTCCGGCTGCTGTGGCTGAGAGCCCGGGTCCTGTGGTGGAGAGCCCGAGCGGTGTGGCGGAGAGCCCGGGTCCTGTGGTGCAGAGCCCGGGTCCTGGGGTGGAGACCCCGGGTCCTGGGGCCGAGACCCCGGGTGCTGGGGCCGAGACTCCCGGCGACGTGGCCGAGACTCCTGGCGACGAGGAGGCTCCCCCGCGCAACCTGGCGGACGACAAGGCCGGCCTCCCGGTGATCTACCAACCGATCATCATCGACGGGGCCGGAGCGATCATCGAGCGTGACAAGCAGGCCGAGGAGTTCCGCTTCTTCACCGTCCGCGACGGCGGCGAGTTGTTCCTCCGCGATGTCGAGCTGCGCAACGGGCGCTCCAAGATCGAGGGTGGCGCCATCCACATCGTGCACGGCGCGACCGCCGTCGTCGAGCGCGTCACCGTCACCAGCAACACCTCGCTCTCCAAGGACGGCGGAGGCGGCGGCATCTTCAACGACGGCAACCTCGTGGCCTCTGACATCCGGTTCGTCGGAAACAGCGCGGCCGGCGCCGAGGGCAAGGGCGGGGGCCTGCTCAACGGCGGCGTGCTGACGCTGCGCAACTCGGAGTTCCACCGCAACAGCGCCAACGCGTACGGCGGCGGCCTGGGCAACTTCCGTGGCGCGGCGGACGTCGAGGGCACCACGTTCACCCAGAACAGCGCGGTGCAGGGTGGCGGCATCGCCAGCTTCTCGGCCCGTACCAAGGTCCTCGACACCGAGGTGCTCGGCAACACGGCCCAGATCGGCGGCGGCGTCGCCAACTCCGACGCGGTGATCGTGCTGCGTGGAATGACGATCCGGGACAACACCTCCACCGTCAAGGGCGGCGGCATCTCGACGACCCAGGGCCTGCTCCCACTGGACGACAGTGTGGTGGCCGGCAACACGACCCACGGCCACGGCGGTGGCATCTACGCCGAGAAGTCCAACCTGCTCGTGCGTGGCAGCGACGTCGCCGACAACGAGGCGGCCGGTGACGCCTCGAAGGGTGGCGGAATCTACGCGACCGCTGGTCAGTTGTCCGTTTACACCACCAACGTCGTCAGCAACAACGCGACCGGGCAGCCGGGCGGTCTCTTCGTCGAGCGGGCGCAGGTCCGCATCGACGACGAGAGCGTCCTCACCGGCAATGAGCAGACCAACTGCGTGGGCAGCACCACGCCGGTGGCCAACTGCTTCCGCTGACGGCGATCGGCGTACGACACGGCGCACCCGGACGCGCGCGACGGTCCCGACGACCGTCCCGGGCGGACGGGTGCGCCCTGCCGTGCTCAACCGAGGGCGCGCAGCCGGCCGGCGTTGGAGACGTGTTCCGGGACAGTGCCGGCGCGCGCCGTAACGGCGCGCGCCGGGTGGGGGAGCGGACCGGGGCCTACTTGGACGGTTCCGGCAGCTCACAGTCGATCTTCGGGTTGGCGCCGATGTAGTTCAGCGGGCCCGCCACGATCGTCACCAGGATGGTGCCCGCCTCCGCGCAGTTGGTGTCGTCGCCGCCGTAGTAGCCCCGCTGCCCGGCGGCGATCGCGCCGATGATCAGCCAGATCACGACCAGGATTCCGAGTATCGAGGTGCCCCGCATGGCGTGCCTCCTGAGGGGGTTGTGGTGGGTGAGTGCAGCGGATGTACCCAACCGCCTCGATTCGCTAACGGTGCCGCCGATCGGCGACACCTGCGGGCCGTCCGGCTGGTCCTGGGCGGGCCGGTGGTACGAGTCCGCATCGGTCGGCCGCACCGGATCGGACGTGGCCACTATCGGATCGAGGACGATCTCCACGCCGCCGGCCGTGGCCGACGTAGAACTGGCCTCACGGCGCTCGCCGAGGAGGAGCCATGCAGATCCGGACCCCGACCCGGTACATCGACCACCCCGCCGATGTGGCCTTCGCGGCCCGTGCGCTGGCCGACGGTGTGGTCGTCGCGGTGGCCTTCGCGAACTTCTACGCCCTCGTCGCGCGCCCCGACGAGGAGTGCGTACGCCGGCTCAACCTGGCCAAGGGGCGACCGGCGGACCAGGTGGGCAGCGTCACCGTGGCCGCCTACCGGACACCGTCCGTCTTCGACTGGTCCCGGATCTCACCCCGGCTGCCCGAGCGGCGGGTACGCGCCCTGATGGAGATCCTGTACGGGGCCGGGCCGTTCGGGTTCCGTGGCCCGGCCGCCGACCGGCTGCCCGACCACCTCACGCGGCACGACCGGGGAATCCGCACCGCGCAGGTGATCGCGCCGGGGGCGCTCTGCCCGTCGAACGCCTTCCTGGAGCGGGCGGCGGCCGAGGCCGGGGTGGACCATCTCGCCATCACCTCGGCGAACCGGTCCCGGCACCTGACGGGCGTCGACGAGGAGCCCGCGCACTGGAAGGCCGACGGCATCGCGGCCGACTTCGCCCACCTGCCCGACCTCGTCCTGCTCGCACACCGTGACGAGCCGGCCGCCCGCGCCGCGTACCCGGCCTATCTGCCCAACTCGGTAACCCTGCTCTCGTTCCACCGGCCGGAGGGGGAGCGCGAGGAGCCGCCGGTGCTCATCGTGGACCGGCACGGTTCGCTCCACGTCGACCGGGTGCGCCGGGCCGCCGCCCCGCTCGGGCTCCAGGTGCGCCTCGGCGCCACCGCCGGGCAGCGCCTGCCGGTGCGGGCGTACGACGGCGCGTTGGTGTGACCCGCCGGGGTGGGTGAGCCGCTCGGCTCGCCGTCGCCGGGCCGTGACGGTGACCGACGGTGGCGCTGGTCGGCCTTGGTCAGTGCGCCGGGGCCGGCGCCTCGGGTGGCCGTCCCCAGCTACGCCGGACGTCCGTGACCGCCACCCCGGCGAGCACCAGCATGGCACCGAGCGAGGTGAACACCGGCGGCAGGAAGATCACGATCGGCGCGATGGCGAGCAGCGCCAGCAGCCCACCGGGGCGGGAGTTGGAGACCCGGCTGAAGACCTCGTACTCGAAGGCCGCCCGTCCGGCGAGGAAGAGCGCCGGGCCGCCGAGGATGACCGCGACCCAGGCCGGCGGCACCGAGCCGTCCTGCGGATGCAGCACCAGGTCGAAGCCGGTCGCCGTGGTGACCACCCCGGCGATCATCACCAGGTGGGTGTACGGGGCGGTGTAGAGGAACTTGCTCGGTGACCGCGACCGTTCGATGGCGACGGGGAGCAGTTCGCCGGACTTGTGCACGTAGATCCGCCAGAGCAGCAGCGTGGTGGCGAACGCGATCGCGAAGGACCCGCTGTTCTTCCAGCCCGCGTGCGCCGGACTGAACATCAACCCGATGGTGAGGACGGCGTCGCCCAACGCGATGATGAAGAACTGCTGGTAGCGCTCGGCCAGGTGCTCGGAGGTGACGCTGCGCTGCGCCATCGGCACCACCCCGAGGCCCGGCACCGGGTACGCGAGGCGGAACCCGCCGTAGTCGATGGCGAGCGCGACCGCCCAGCACACCGCACGCCAATGATCCTCGACGTATCCGCCGATGATCCACGGCACGGCCGAGACGGCGAACCAGGTGAAGATCCGCAGTGCGCGCCGGCGGGTCTCGGGGGCGTGTCGGACGGTGGGTATGAGGAAGAGGCCCCGGCCGAGGTGGATCGCCACGTACGTGCCGGCGAAGACGAGGCCGCTGTCGCCGAACGCCTCGGGGATGGCGGTCGTCATCAGCAGGACGCCGAACATGACATGCACGATCAGCAGCTTGATCTCGGGCCGCTCGGGGTCGTACAGGTCGGTGACGAGGGTGGTGATGGACCAGGTCCACCACACGGCGGCGAGCATGATGAGCGACTGCGCCGCGCGGTACCAGTCCAGCCCGTCGACCATGCCCTTGGAGATGAGGGCGAGCGCGACCACGTAGACCAGGTCGAAGAAGAGTTCGAGCAGGGTGACCCGGCGAGGGCCCTCCGGGTCGCGTACCGGCGCGCGCCGTCGCCGCGGCGCCGGTTCCGGCGTGGCGGTCGGCACGGTCGGCTCCCGGTTACCAGGTCGGGTCGGCAGGCCCTTCGGCCCCTCCGCCTGACCGTAGCGACGTCAGCCGCGACGTACGCCCGATTCGCTTTCCTTGCTTCGGGCGACGGCCGCCGAGCCCCGGTTCCGTGCCGGCGGGACGAGCCGCCCGCCGGCACGGAACCGGGACGATGTCACGCCTCGCTCGCGCCGGTCGGCGCGGTCGTCGCCTCGTCCGGTGCGGTGGCGAGCAGCCGCGCCTGCTGCGGCCAGGTGGCCAGGCCCGGCGCGGCCCGCAGGCCGGCACCCCGGATCAGCTCGCGCAGCGCGGGCTCGTCGAGGTCGGCCAGCTGCCGGTAGGTCCGGACCCCGGCGGCCTGTAGCGCCGCGGCCATCTTCGGTCCGACGCCCTGGATCCGGCGGAAGTCGTCCACCTCGACCGAGGTCGCGGCGACCGGACGGACCGGCGGGGTGGCGACCGGGGAGGGCCGGGTCGGCGGCTCGGCTCGCTCGTCGTCCACGGCCGTCGACTCCTCGGCGGTCGTGGCGACCGGAGCCGGTGCGGCCCGCTCGGGCTGGTTCGGCGGCACGAGCGCCCCGAACGGAAGGGCCGCGGAGGACGCGGTGACCGCCGGTTCGGCGCCCGGCGTCGCGGCGTCGGCCGGTTCGGCGACGACGGCCTCGGTCGGTTCGGCGGCGACAAGCTCGCCGGTCGCCGGCTCCGGCTCGGGAAGGCTCGCCACCGGCTGCGGCTCGGGAAGGCTCGCCACCGGCTCCGGCTCGGAAGCGATCGTCGCCGGCTCGTCGGCGCCGGCCGACCCGGTCGCGTCGAGCCGCTCGGCCTCCGGCGCGGAACGCGGCGCGACGACGGGGGCGGGACCGTCGGTCAGCGCCATGTCCGCCGGGTCGACGTCGGACACCGGCGGGACGCCGGTCGTCGCCACCTCCTCCGGCAACGCCGCCCCGGCGTCGCCCCGCTCGGCGGGCACGGTCGTCTCGTCGGCGACCGCCGTCGGCGCCGGGTCGATCGTCGCCACCGGCTGTTCGGCATCGGTGACCGCGGCCGGCGCCGGAGGGGCGAGCACAGCCGTCGTGGCGGCCGGAGCGGCGTCCACGGTGGCCGGATCGGGCTTCCGCGCGTCGCGCCGACCACGCAGGAACCAGCCGCCCGCCAGACCGATCAGCAGGGCGAGTATCACTGTCAGCGACTGCCCGAAGGACCACGCCACGGCAGACCTCCCTCTCACCTCGTCGAGTCATAACGTGGGAAAAACTCGCCGCAGCTTCGCATACGCGCGGCTGCGGCGGTCGGGAGGCTCGGGGTCGTACCGGGAAGGGGGAGAGGTTCGGCACCGACGGTCTGCCGGCCGTGACTGAACGTGCCGACTGGACGGCGACGACCCCGGCGCGTGGCGGCGCCGGGGTCGTGCCGGACGGGCTCAGTCCTCCTCGTCCCGATAGGTGTAGAAGTCGTCCACGAAGTTGCGGCGCAGCCGGGGCACCCGACTGGTGACGCCGAAGTAGCCGCGCGCCCCGAGCAGCGCGAGCCGGCCGACGACCGGCTTGTACATCCGGTCGTCCCCGTTCGTGCCGCTGCGGTTGAGCGAGTCGGCGACCCGGGCGAACCCGTACGGCAGCATCGCCGTCTCGTAGTCGGCGACCGCCTGCAGCAAGGTCTTCCCGCCCGTGGCGGCGAGACGCAGTTGCCGGCAGAGCAGCACGGCGTCGCGCAGCGCGGTGTTCGCGCCCACCCCACGGCCCGGCGTCATGGTGTGGATGGCGTCCCCGAGCAGCGTCACCGTGCTGCTCTTCCACTGCGGCACCGGCTCGGAGGTGCTCACCCGGATCGGCAACGCGCTGGCCGGGTCGCTGCGCATCAACAGCTCCCGCAGGCGCGGATGCCAGTTGCCGGTGAGGTCGAGCGCGACCTGCACGAGTTCGTCGCCGCGACGCTGCATCACATCGGACGGGAACCGGCGGGCGGTGCTCCACACCACGAGGTTGATGTTGTCGCGTGTCGGGTCGTGCACCCTCCCCGGCCACCGGGACAGCAGGGCCGCGTCGGCCTCGGAGACCCCGGGCTTCAGGCGACCCTCGGCGTCCCACTTGAAGTCCATCACGTGCAGCACGCCCATCATGCCGCCGGTGCCGAAGATCAACGAGATGCCGCGCTGGAGCCGCTCCGGCAGCAGCGCCCGGGTGTGCTCGGTGAGCGGGATCCGGGTCGCGATGTTGATCGTCCCGGCGTCCCGGGTGACCGCGTGCGGAAGGTACTGCCGGCGCACCGCGGAGTGCGTGCCGTCCGCGGCGACGAGCAGGTCCCCGGTCGCACTGCTCCCGTCGGCGAAGTACGCGGTGACCGTGCCGTCGTCCCGCTGCTCGTAGTGGGTGAACGTCTTGTCGAAGTGGACCACGTCCTCCATGCCGGTGAGCAGCACCTGGCGCAGCGTCATCCGGGCCACGGACCGCTCGGTGTCGACCGGGTGGGTGTCCGGGCGCAGCTCGAACGACGCGGTCCGGCGCAGGCGTTGGGTGAGGACGTTGAACCAGCGCGGGGAGCGGGCGCAGGTGGCCAGGTAGATGTCGAACAGCTCCGGCGGCAGACACTCCCGCAGCGCCCGGCTGCCGGTCGGGCCGATGCCGACCCGGTAGCCGAGCAGCCCCTCGCCGCGGGTGCGGTACCGCTCGTAGACGGCGACGCTGATCCCGGCCCGGCGTAGCCCGTGCGCCAGGCACAGGCCACCGGTCCCCGCGCCGACGATGAGCACGTGCGGCGCTGTGGCGGACACGCCGGCCTCAACCGGCCGCGCGCGGAGCGGGCGCGGTGATCGCGTCCCACCGGTAGAAACAGCCGGCGATCGCGTCCCGCGGGGAGCGCCAAGTGGGCAGGTAGGGCGAGGTGTGCGCGGAGAGCCGCTCGTTGACCTGGTGGTAGAGCGGATGGTTGCGAGCCTCGCTCAACGCCTCCGGGGCGACGTCGGCGGTCTCCATGAGATGCACGAAGACGTCGTGCAGGCAGTACAGCGACCGGTGCGTGACACCGGTGAGCTCGGGCAGCTCGGTGGCGTCGGACTCGGCGAAGATCTGCGCCACCCGGCCCTCCGCGCCGGGCGCGATCCTGCTCACGATCAGTAGACGGCTCATCGGACCCCTTCCACCGGTGGCCCACGTCGCAGGCCACGGGACTGTCGTGCCGCCCACCGTGCCGTCCGGCCTGTCACCTGCCCGTCACACGTTGCGTCGCGTCGGTGACGCCGGGCGCGGCGGCCCGCCGGTGGCGCGGCCCGGGTGGCCGGGGGAGCGGCGCGGGCCGCCACCGTCGCGGGTGGCCCGGCGGATCGGAGCGAGCGTCTCGTCGAGCAGCGCGCACATCGCCGCCGAGGGTTCCAGCCGCAGCTCCCGCCGGAGCAGGTCCCGGTAGACGTAGAAGGCGTGCACCGCCTCGAAGGCGTTGCCCTCGGCCAGGTGGATGCGGACCACCAGCCGGTGCGGGGTCTCGCGCAGCGGCTCGGCGGCCATCGCCTCCAAGGCGGCCTGCAGGGCCTCGCCGTGCCGGCCCGCCGCCAGGTGCTGGCCGGCCACCTGCTCCAACATGTGCAGGCGGAGCTGGCGCAGCCGTTCCCGCTCCAGCAACACCCAGTCGTCGTACCAGCCGGGAAGCAGGTCGTGGCGGCCGGCGGCGAACGCCCCGGTCGCGTTGCGCGCGTCGTCGCCGTCGCGTACCCGGCCAGCCGTGCCGACCAGCTCGTCGACGTCGAGCCGGACGGCCGGGTCCAGCCGTACCGTGTCGGCGCTGACCGTGAGGGGACAGCATGGGTCCTGCCGCAGCCGCCACAGCGCGGTGCGCAGCGAGGAGAGCGCCCGCTCCTCGGCGGCGTCGGGCCAGAGCAGGCCGGCGAGTTGACAGCGGGTGGCGCCGGGGCGCAGGCCGATCAGCGCGATCACCCGTTGCAGGCCGCGCGGCACCACCACCGGCGTGTCGCCGTGCAGCAGTTGGAAGCCACCCAGCAGGTGCAGTGAGACCTCCGCGCCGGGACGGCTCCCGGTCGGCGGCACGGACGGATCAGCGGCCACGGCGGCACCCCCTGCGGAACGGTCGTACCGGCTGTCTGCTGTGTCCCCCGGCGCGGCTGCCCCGTGACACCGCTGTCGTCGCTTCGCCGTGGCCGCGGCGTCGCGCCGGGCCGCCGGGCTGACCGTGACGAAGATTATCAATAACCGTCACTCTGGGTCAATGTCGCGACGGCGACGCGAGTTACCCCGGAGAATCCATGAGACCTGCTCTGAACTGCGGAAATTTGTCGTCGTCGACGATCGAGGACAGGCGACGCATAGCGGATACACAGCTTGCGTCAACGCAGCGTCACCAACCAGGGGTGTTCGCGTACCCGCTGCGGTGACGCCGTCGTGACGAGCCGCGCCGCATCGTGTCGGGAGTCGTCCGGCTCGTCCGGCGCCCGGCGCGCACGCCCGGTGAGCGCCGTGGGGGGAGGCTCGTTCATGGATCGATCGCTCATCGTCGCGAAGGTGATCCCGACCGCGGAGGCGCAGGTCGCCGAGGTCTTCGCCGACTCCGACGCCACGGAGCTACCGCACCTGGCCGGGGTGCGGCACCGGTCGCTGTACCGGTTGCACGACCTCTACGTGCACCTGCTCGAGACCGAGCTCCCCGGGGACGCCGCGGTCCAGGCCGCCCGGGGCCATCCGGAGTTCGACCGGGTCAGCGCGCGCCTGCGGCCGTACATCACCCCGTACTCGCCGACCTGGCGCTCGCCGCGCGACGCGATGGCGCACTGCTTCTACCGCTTCGACGCCGCGCCGGTCGGGCGGCGGCCATGACCGCCACCGCGCCCCGCGAGGAGCAGCTCTGGTCCCGCTGCGCCGGCTGCGCCACCCTGCTCTACCGCAAGCGGCTGCGGCGCAACCTGGACGTCTGTCCCGAGTGCGGTGTGCACAGCCGCCTCGGCGCGCCGGACCGGCTGCGGCAACTGGTGGACCCGGACTCGTTCCGACCGCTGCCCGACGACCCCGCCGACGTCGACCCGATCGGCTTCGTCGACGTGGTGCCGTACCCGCACCGGCTCACCGCCGCCCGTACCGGCACCGGGCTCGCCGAGGCGGTGCTCTGCGGCACCGCGACCCTCGGCGGTCACCCGGCCGCGCTCGCGGTGATGGACTTCCGCTTCCTCGGTGGCAGCCTCGGCTGCGCCGTCGGCGAGTTGATCACCCGGGCCGCCGAGCGGGCGCTGGAGGAACGGGTGCCGCTGATCCTGGTCACCGCCTCCGGCGGGGCGCGGATGCAGGAGGGCGTGCTGTCGCTGATGCAGATGGCCACCGTCAGCCAGGCCGTCGCCGCGCTCCGCGAGGCGGGCCTGCTCACCGTCAGCGTGCTCACCGACCCCACCTACGGCGGGGTGGCGGCCTCGTTCGCCACCAACACCGACGTGGTCGTGGCCGAGAGCGGGGCCCGGATGGGGTTCGCCGGCCCGCGGGTGATCCGCCAGGTCACCGGCCGCGCGTTGCCCGACGGCTTCCAGACCGCCGACTTCCTGCTCCGCCACGGCCAGGTCGACATGGTGGTGCCCCGCCGGGCGCTGCGGGGCCGGCTGGTGGCGCTGCTCGCCGCGGGCCGCACCGGACGTCCGCGCCCGGCCGAGGCTGCCGCGCCGGCGACCAGCCCGCCCGTGCCCCGGCAGCCGACGCCGCACGCCACCGCCACCGTCACCGCCACCGCCGTCGACCCGCCGGCCGAGGTGGCCGACCCCTGGGCGACCGTACGCCTGGCGCGACACCCCGGCCGGCCCACCACCCTGGACTACCTGGAGTCCGCCTTCGACGGCTTCGTCGAGCTGCACGGCGACCGGCTCGGCGGCGACTGCCCGGCGGTGGTCGGCGGCCTCGCCCGCCTCGACGGCCGGCCGCTCATGGTGATCGGCCACCAGAAGGGGCACACCACGGCGGAGCTGGTGGCGCGCAACTTCGGCATGGCCAGCCCGGCCGGCCACCGCAAGGCGCTCCGGCTGATGCGCCTCGCCGCCCGACTCGGCCTGCCCGTGGTCACGCTGGTGGACACGCCCGGCGCCGACCCGGGTGTCGGCGCCGAGGAGCAGGGCCAGGCCGCGGCGATCGCGGAGAACATCCTCGCGCTCACCGTGCTGCCCACCCCGGTCGTCGCGGTGATCACCGGCGAGGGCGGCAGCGGCGGCGCGCTCGCCCTGGCGGTCGCCGACCGGGTGCTGATGCTCCAGCACGCGGTCTACTCGGTGATCAGCCCGGAGGGCTGTGCCGCGATCCTCTGGCCCGACCGTTCGGCGGCGCCGCAGGCCGCCCGCGCGCTGCGGCTCACCGCGCCGGACCTGCACCGGCTCGGCGTGGTCGACGAGATAGTGCCGGAGCCCGCCGACGCCGCGCACGCCGATCCGGACGCCGCCGCCACGGCGCTGCGCGACGCGGTGCGGGCCAACCTGTCGCCGCTGCTCGACCTGCCACCCGCCACCCTGGTGCGCCGTCGCCGCCAGCGCTTCCGCCGCTTCGGGGCGGCCCGCGCAGGCAACCGGGCGGGTGCCCGGTGACCGCCGGCGCGGCCCGGCCGCGGCCCGTGGCGACCGCCGAGAGCGTCCCGGACGGCACCGAAGCGGGGGCCGGCACCGACGCCGTGCTGGCGGGGCTGCGCCGGCACGCCCGGCAACTGGTGGCCGAGCTGGCCGGGCCGGTACGTCGGGTGCGGCTGCGCAGCGGTGAGACGGTGCTGGAGGTGGAGTGGCACGGCAGCGGCACCCCCGCCCCGGTGGAGCCCGTCGCGCCGCGGCGGCCGGCCCCGGCCGCGCCGTCCACGGCCGAGCCCGTGGCGCCCGCCGAGCCCGCCGACCGAGCGGTGGTCCGCGCGCCCATCGTCGGCACCTTCTACCGGTCGCCCGAGCCGGGGGCGGCGCCGTTCGTGGCCGTCGGTGACCTGGTACGGCCCGGGCAGGTCATCGGGATCGTCGAGGCGATGAAGCTGATGAACGAGGTGGCCGCCGAGCGGGGTGGCCGCGTCGTCGCCGTGCTGGCCGACGACGGCCAACCGGTGGAGTACGACCAGCCGCTGGTCGCGCTGGAACCGGCCTGAGGTGGTGTGGGATGTTCGAGAAGGTCCTGATCGCCAACCGTGGCGAGATCGCGCTGCGGGTGCTGCGCGCCTGCCGTGAGCTCGGTGTGCGTACGGCGGTGGTCTACTCCGCCGCGGACGCCGACTCCGCCGCCGTACGCCTCTCCGACGAGGCGGTCCGGATCGGGCCCGCGCCCAGCCGGCGCAGCTACCTCAACGCCGCCGCCATCGTCGAGGCGGCCCGGCAGGTGGGCGCCCAGGCGGTGCACCCCGGATACGGCTTCCTCTCCGAGGACGCCGACTTCGCCGAGATCTGCGCGCAGAACGGGCTCACCTTCATCGGCCCGCGGCCGGAGGTGATGGCCGCGCTGGGCGACAAGTCGTCCGCCCGCGCCCTGATGAGCCGGGCTGGTCTGCCGCTGCCGGCCGGCAGTGTCGAGCCGGTGCCCACAGCGGACGCGGCGGTGGAGGTGGCCGCCGGGATCGGCTACCCGGTGATCGTCAAGGCGGCGGCCGGGGGCGGTGGACGGGGGATGACCGTCGTCTGGACCCCGGCCGACCTGCCCCGGGCCTACGCGAAGACCCGAGCCACCGCCCAGAAGGTCTTCGGCGACGACCGGGTCTACGTCGAGCGGTACCTCACCGACGCCCGGCACGTCGAGGTGCAGGTGCTCTGCGACGCCCACGGCAACGGCGTGCACCTGGGCACCCGGGACTGCTCCGTGCAGCGGCGGCACCAGAAGCTCATCGAGGAGGCGCCCGCGCCGGCGCTCTCCGCCGCCACGCTCGACACGATCGCGGAGACCGCGCTGCGCGGCGCGCTCGCGGTCGGCTTCACCGGCGCGGGCACCCTGGAGTTCCTGGTCGACGCCAAGGAGCGGTTCCACTTCCTGGAGATCAACTGCCGGATCCAGGTGGAGCATCCGGTCACCGAGATGATCACCGGCATCGACCTGGTGCACGAACAGCTGCACATCGCCGCGGGAACGCCGCTGCGCCTGCGGCAGGAGGAGATCCGCCTGCACGGAGTCGCCGTCGAGTGCCGGGTCAACGTGGAGGACCCCGACCGCGACTTCGCCCCGACCCCGGGGCGGCTGGAGCGCTTCGTCCCGCCCGGCGGCCCCTTCACCCGGGTCGACACCCACGGCTACCCCGGCTACCTGGTCGGCCCGCACTACGACTCGCTCCTGGCCAAGGTGGCGGTCTGGGCGCCCGACCGGGAGCTCGCCCTCAACCGGCTCGAACGCGCGCTCGACGAGTTCGACGTCGCCGGGCCGGGCGTACGGACCACCATCCCGTTCGCCCGGCGGGTGCTCGACGACGCCGAGTTCCGCAAGGGCCGCCACCACACCGGACTGGTCGACCGGCTGCTCACCGCCCCGCCGGCCGACACCCCGGACCCGCCGGTCACCGCGGTGACCGCGACCCGCCCGTCGACCACCGCCGACCGCCCGATGTCCGACTGAGGAGGACTGATGACCGTCACCCAAGGCCAGCCGCTGACCACTGCGATCACCGACATCCTGGTGACCCACTGCGGGCTGGACCCCGAGGTCGCCGCCCGTGCGCCGGCCGCCTCCCTGGAGGAGCTGGGCCTGGACTCCCTCGCCCTGCTCGAACTGTCGGCGGTGGTCGCCGACCGGTACCGGGTGCAGATCCCCGAACAGGCCGCCCAGCTCAGCATCCCGGCGGTGGCCGACCTCGTCGCCCGCAGCGCCGACGGCCCGCCCACCGCGCACGCCGTGCCCGCGCAGCACCACGGCGAGCGGCCCGCGCACACGGAGAACAGCATCGTGATCGCGGCCCCGCTGCCGCTGGTCTGGGAGATCACCAACGACGTGGCGAACTGGACCGAGCTCTTCACCGAGTACGCGGTGGTGGAGATCCTGCACCGCGACGGCGACACGGTGCGGTTCCGGCTCACCATGCACCCGGACGAGAACGGCATCTCGTGGAGCTGGGTCAGCGAACGTACCGCGGACCCGAAGACCCGCGAGGTGCACGCGCACCGGGTGGAGACCGGGCCGTTCGAGTACATGCGGATCCACTGGCGCTACACCGAGGAGCCGGCGGGCACCCGGATGGCCTGGACGCAGGACTTCTCCATGAAGGCGACCGCGCCGGTGGACAACGCCGGGATGACCGACCGGATCAACGCCAACAGCGCGGTGCAGCTCGCCGTCATCAAGGAACGGATCGAGCGCCGGGTGCAGACCGGGGAGCTCACGGTGAAAGAGGGCGGCGATGAGTGAGCGGACGGTGGGCCTGGTGGCGGCCCGCGACGTAGCGGCCGACCGGCGTCGCGGTGGTGAGCTGCGGGTGCTGCTCGGGCCACGCACCGTCGGCAGCACCTCCGGTTTCATGGGGGTTGCCCGGCTGGGCCCGGGCGAGCGCATCGCCGAGCACTACCACCCGTACAGCGAGGAGTTCCTCTACGTCGCGCGCGGCGCGATCATCGTGGACCTCGACGACCGGCCGGTGCCGGTGGCCGCCGGCGAGGCGCTCCACGTGCCGATCAACGTACGGCACCGGCTGCGCAACACCGGCGACGAGCCGGCCGAGGTGGTGTTCCACCTCGGACCGCTGGCGCCCCGGCCGGAGCTCGGCCACGTCGACACCGAGCTGGCCGAAGAGCGGGGCGCGTCGTGAGCGGGCGCCGCACGGTGGTGACCGGGATCGGCGTGATCGCCCCGGGTGGGGTCACCCGGGACCGGTTCTGGAAGTCGATCACCGAGGGGCGGACGGCGACCCGGCGGATCACCTTCTTCGACCCGTCGCCGTTCCGGTCCCGGATCGCCGCCGAGTGCGACTTCGATCCGGTCGCGGCCGGGCTCACCGAGGTCGAGCGACGCCGCGCCGACCGGTACGTGCAGTTCGCGCTCGCCTGCGCCGACGAGGCGGTCGCCGACGCCGGGCTGGAGCTCACCGAGGCCGAGCGGGACCGCACCGGGGTGGTGCTCGGCACGGCGGTCGGCGGCACCATGGCGCTGGAGCAGGAGTACGTGACGGTCTCCGACGGCGGCCGGCGGTGGCTCGTCGACGCGGCCCGCGGCGGCCCCTTCCTCTACCAGGCGCTGGTGCCCAGCAGCCTCGCCGCCGACGTGGCCTGCCGGTACGGGCTGCACGGCCCGGCGCAGGTCATCTCCACCGGCTGCACCTCCGGCATCGACGCCATCGGGTACGCCCATCAACTGATCGTCGACGGCGAGGCGGACCTGGTGCTCACCGGCGCCGCCGACTCGCCGATCTCGCCGGTGACCGTCGCCTCGTTCGACGCGATCAAGGCGACCAGCCCGGACAACGACGACCCCGCGCACGCCTCCCGTCCGTTCGACGCCGACCGGCACGGCTTCGTGCTCGCCGAGGGGGCCGCGGTGCTGGTGCTGGAGGAGGCCGAGCACGCCCGGCGGCGCGGCGCGCACGTCTACTGCGAGGTCGCCGGGTACGCCAGCCACAGCAACGGCTACCACATGACGGGGCTGCGACCCGACGGGGTGGAGATGGCGCTCTCCATCGAGGCCGCGCTGCGCCAGGCCCGGCTCGCCCCGGAACAGGTCTCCTACATCAGCGCGCACGGCTCCGGCACCCGGCAGAACGACCGGCACGAGACCGCGGCCTTCAAGCGGGCGCTCGGCGAGGCCGCGTACCGGGTGCCGGTCAGCTCCATCAAGTCGATGGTGGGGCACTCGCTGGGCGCGATCGGTTCGATCGAGATGGCGGCCTGCGCGTTGGCGATCGAGTTCGGCGTGGTGCCGCCGACGGCGAACTGGACCACCCGCGACCCCGAGTGCGACCTGGACTACGTGCCGAACGAGGCCCGCGAGCTGCCGGTCGACGTGGCGCTCTCGGTGGGCAGCGGGTTCGGCGGCTTCCAGTCCGCGATGATCTTCCGGCGGCTGTCGAAGGCGGCCGCGTGACCGCGCGGGCGGTGGTCACCGGCATCGGGGTGGTCGCCCCGAGCGGCATCGGCGCGGCCGCGCACTGGCAGACGGTGCGGGAGCGGACCCGGCGTACCGGGCCGATCACCCTCTTCGACCCGGCCGGCTACCCGACCCGCCTCGCCGGTGAGGTGACCGGTTTCGAGGCGACCGGGTACGCGGAGAGCCGGCAGCTGGTACAGACCGACCGGTGGACGCACCTGGCGTTCGCCGCCACCCGGCTGGCGCTCGCCGACGCCGGCCTGCCGGAGCGCTCGCCCGACCCGTACGGCTACGCGGTCACCCTCGCCAGCTCCTCCGGCGGGAACCTCTTCGGTCAGCGGGAGCTGCAGCGCCTCTGGGGCGGATCGTCGCGCACCGTCGGGGCGTACCAGTCGATCGCCTGGTTCTACGCGGCCAGCGTCGGGCAGCTCTCCATCCACCACCAGTTCAAGGGCCCGTGCGGGGTGCTGGTCAGCGAGGCCGCCGGTGGCCTGGACAGCCTGGCGCACGCGGTCCGGTCGGTGCGCCGGGGCACACCGGTGGTGATCGCGGGCGGCACCGAGTGCCCGCTGAGCCCGTACGCCCTGGCCTGTCAGCTGGCGGGCGGGCTGCTCAGCGACGTCGCCGACCCGGAGCGGGCCTACCGGCCCTTCGACGCGGCGGCGAGCGGCTACCTCCCCGCCGAGGGTGGGGCGGTCTTCGTCGTGGAGGAGTTGGAGCACGCGCTGGCCCGGGACGCCCGGATCTACGGCGAGCTGACCGGCTGGGGCGCCACCCACGACGCCGTGCACACCGGCCCGGAGACGGCCGGAAGCCCGACCCAGTACGCCCGCGCCATGCGGCTGGCTCTCGACCGGGCGGGAACCTCGGCGGAGGAGGTGGACGTGGTGCTGCCCGACGCGCTGGGGGTGCCCCGCTACGACCGTACGGAGGCCACCGCGCTGCGGGCGGTCTTCGGCTCGCGACGGCCGCCGGTCAGTACGCCGAAGCCGTTGACCGGCCGGGCGCACCAGGGTGGCGCGGCGCTGGACGTGGCCACCGCGCTGCTCGCCCTCCGGCACGACACGCTGCCCGCCTCGGCCGGTCCCGACGAGGTGGCTCCCGGCTGTGAGCTGGACTTCCTGCGTGAGCACCGGCGACCGCGCAGCCGGGTGGCGATGGTCTGCGCGCGGGGCTTCGACGGCTACAACAGTGCGCTGGTCCTGCGCGGGACGGCACCGGTGAGGGAGGACGAGGATGAGTGAACGGCGGGCGCGGGTGGTCTTCCTGGTCCGGGTGCCGGGGGAGCGCACGGAGGCCTTCCTGGCCGCGTACGAGACGATCCGCCACCAGGTGGCCGGCGGGGTGCCCGGGCACCTGGTGGATCAGGTGTGCCGGTCGTCGGCCGACCCGGAGCAGTGGCTGATCACCAGCGAGTGGGAGAGCCTCACCGACTTCGAGACCTGGGAGCGCAGCCCGGAGCACCGGGAGCTGGTCCGGTCGATGCGGGAGTGCTTCACCGACGCCCGTTCGCTGCGTTTCCACGTCCACGCGCAGACGCCGACGCCCGTCTGAGCGCCGGGCGGCGCTTCCACGTGCCCGCCCAGAACCCGTCTGAGCACGGATCCGCGCGGTGCCGGTCCCGTGCGGACCCCGCCGGGGCGGCACGCCGTCTCCACGGCCGGGCTCAGCGGTCGAGCGTCACCTCGGCGAGGTAGACGCAGGTGCGTCCCTCGTGGGAGGAGTAGTAGCTCACCCAGAGCAGATCGTCGTGCCAGACCAGGCCGGGGTAGCTGGTGTCGCCGCCGGAGGGCAACGTCACGAGCTCGGTCAGCTCGCCGCGCTCGGCGTCGAGCGCGCAGATCGCGGTGCGGGCGCGGCCGTCGAGCAGGCGTACCCCGGCGATCAGCCGGCCGTCCGGCAACCGCAGCAGAGCGGGCCCGCCCACCTGGACCCCCAGGTCGGTCCAGTGCCAGTCCCGGTAGGGAGGGCGGGCGCTGCCGAGCTGCGCGGTGGCCGTGTCGCGGTCCCGACGCAGCAGGCAGCGAGCGGTCCCGTCGGGCTCGAAGATCAGCCCCGACTCGTTGGGGTAGCCGTCGGCGAAGAGCGTGGGCACCACCGGCTGCAGGTCGAGCCCGTCGCCGCTGCGGTAGAGGCGCGCGAAGCGCGGTTCCCGGGTGGCGTAGCCGACGCCCCACATGGCGTCGCCGTGCCAGGCCGCCCGCCACAACCACACGTCCGGCTCACCCACCGGGATCGGGTCACCCCAGCGGTGCCCGTCGGCGGAGAGCCAGGTGACGGTCCGGAACGCCTTCGTGGAGCCACCCGTCGCCGCGGCGGCGTACAGCTGGAGCCGGCCGTCGGGGCGGGTGACGAGGCGCGGGTCCCGCAGGTCGGCCCCGTCGCGGGTCAGCAGCGCGGCGGAGGTCCAGTGGCGACCGTCGGCCGAGACGAGCACGCGGACGGCCCCGTCGCCGGAGACGTGCGAGCCGCCCTCCCGGAACACGCAGAACCACCGGTCCCGGTGTCGGGCCAGGTCGGTGAAGGCGTTGTGCGGTGCGCTGTCGCCGATGCGGCGTACCGCGGTGACCGTTGCTTGCGTGGTGCGGCCCATCGGTGACGGGTTCATGCGCGGCGGCCTCCTGGCAGGGGCGTCCGGTCCGGGCGATCACGTTAGGGCCCGAAGCGGACATCCGGGAGGCCCACCGGCGAACGCCGGGCGAACATCCGGGGCGGAGCGTCTTCGCCGCCGGTCCCGGCCACCGCCCGCTGCGCCGCGGTCACTCCGGCGACGGCGTGGCCGGCATCCGGTACGCGGCGGCGAGCCGCTTCGGAGCGCGGTCGTACCACGCCTCGACCATCAGCTCGGTCAGCTCGGAGCGCCCGATGCGGGCGAGCCGGACGAGCACCGCCGGATACCCGTCGAAGTGGGGGATGGTGAAGTAGACCGACGGGTCGTCGGCGAGCAGCGCCTCCTTCGCGCCCAGGTCGGGCACCCGGGCGCCGAGGATCGGGCCGTCCGGCGCGTCGTCGCCGAGGACGCTCCGGTCCGCCTCGCGCAGCGGACGTTCCCACACGAACGCCTTGTTCCGCACCCGCCAGGCCGGCAGGCCGCCGTACGACTCGTGCTCGCTCGTCTCGGGCAGGGTGGCCGCGATCCGGCGGACGTCCTCCCAGGTAGCCATCGCCCCAGCGTAGGGGCGCCACCGGCGGTCGGGGCGGTTCGCGGGCGAGTTGACACACCGCGTTCACCGCGTGGCAAAGCGCCACCACTGCCGTTCCGACGTCCTGGATGGACGGTCATAATGGGCCGCATGGTTGCCTGGGAGTACGCTCTGCTGGTCCGCCGCTATCAGGGGCAGGGCCGCAATTTCCACGTGTCGTTCGTCTGGTACGGGCCGGACGGGTCCCGTAAGGACATCACCGCGTACGGCGACACGGCGGTCGCGCACCTCAACCGGGTCGGCCGGGAGGGCTGGGAGCTGGTCTCCGCCGCGGAGGACGTCAACAACGTGCAGGGCAGCACCGAGGTGCACCGCTACCACCTGAAGCGCCCACTCGCCTGATCCGCTGCCCCCATTCGCCGGATCCGCGCCCTGCTTCGCCGTTGATCAAGAGGTTCGCGTCAGGAATCGATCGGTCCGTGACGCGAACCTCTTGATCAACAAGGTCCGGTCAGGTGAGGTCGACGGTGGGGTAGAGGGGGAACCCGGCCAGCAGCTCGCCGGCCTGCCGGCTGACCTTGTCGGCGACCGCCGCGTCGAGCGCGTACTTCGCCTTGGAGGCGGTGCCGTCCGCGTTCGAGCCCGCGTTCGTCTGGCTCAACACGGTGTGGATCAGCTCCGCGATGACGTCCATCTCGGCGGTGCCGAGGCCGCGGGTGGTGAGCGCCGGGGTTCCGATCCGGATGCCCGAGGTGTACCAGGCGCCGTTCGGGTCCTGCGGCACCGAGTTGCGGTTCGTGACGATGCCCGAGTCCAGCAGCGCCTGCTCGGCCTGCCGGCCGGTCAGCCCGTACGAGGTGACGTCGATGATCGCCAGGTGGTTGTCGGTGCCGCCGGTGACGAGGTTCGCGCCACGGCGCAGCAGCCCCTCGGCGAGCGCCTGGGCGTTGGCCACGATCCGGTTGGCGTAGTCGGCGAAGTCGGGGCGACGGGCCTCGGCGAGCGCGACCGCCTTCGCCGCCATCACGTGCGGCAGCGGGCCGCCGAGCACCATGGGGCAGCCCCGGTCGACCTGCTCGGCCAGCTCCGGCTGGCAGAGCACCATGCCACCGCGGGGGCCGCGCAGCGACTTGTGGGTGGTGGTGGTGACGATGTGCGCGTGGGGCACCGGGTCGAAGTCGCCGGTGAGCACCTTCCCCGCGACCAGGCCGGCGAAGTGCGCCATGTCGACCATGAAGGTGGCCCCGACCGAGTCGGCGATCTCCCGCATGATCCGGAAGTTCACCCGCCGGGGGTACGCCGAGTAGCCGGCGACCAGGATCAGCGGCTTGAACTCGCGGGCCGCCTCGGCGACCTTGTCGTAGTCGATGAGACCGGTGCGCGGGTCGGTGCCGTAGCTGCGCTGGTCGAACATCTTGCCGGAGATGTTCGGACGGAACCCGTGGGTGAGGTGACCGCCGGCGTCCAGCGACATGCCGAGCATCCGCTGGTTGCCCAGCTCCCGGCGCAGCGCGAACCAGTCCGCCTCGGTGAGGTCGTTCACGTGGCGGGCTCGCGCCTTCTCCAGCGCGGGCGCCTCGACCCGGTCGGCCAGCACCGCCCAGAAGGCGACCAGGTTCGCGTCGATGCCGGAGTGCGGCTGGACGTACGCGTGCGCGGCGCCGAACAACTCCCGGGCGTGCTCGGCGGCGAGCGCCTCCACCGTGTCGACGTTCTGGCAGCCGGCGTAGAAGCGGCGACCCACGGTCCCCTCGGCGTACTTGTCGCTGAACCAGTTCCCCATCGCCAGCAGGGTGGCCGGGGAGGCGTAGTTCTCACTGGCGATCAACTTGAGTGATTCGCGCTGGTCGGTCAGCTCGGCCGCGATGGCGCCGGCGACCCGGGGCTCGACGGCGCGGATCACCTCGAGCGCGCTGCGGAAAGCGGTGGATTCTGCGTTCGGCGACGACATGCGACCTCCTACTGACGTGCGGAAGGCCCAGGCGCTCGGCATGCGTCCTCTTGACGGGGCCGCTCCCCGATGGTTCTCCATCCCCACGCGCCAGTAACGGCCCGCCCAGATCCTACCGAACCGGAGGTCACCCGCCCGGGCGGCCTCGTCCCGGCGTCGGCCCCGTCCCGCCCGGGTGGCCTCGTCCCGCCCGGATGGCCACGTTCCGACGCCCGACGGCGTGCCGGTGCGGTCGGGCAGGGCCGGCGCGGGGCACACCGGTGCCGGGGAAACGGCGCCGGGCCCGGCGCAGGGCCGGGCCCGGAGTGCCACCGCGAGTCAGGCCGTCGCCGCGTCCACCGCCTTCTTGACGGCCTTCGGATCCGTCGGCTTGCGCGGCGCGCCCGCCCGCATCTCGATCATCCGCGCGCCGATCTCCTGGAGCTCCTTGCGCCCCAGCTGGTCACGCACCTTGGGGAACCACTCCTGCTCCTCCTCCTCCACGTGGTGCAGCACGTTCTCGATCAACACCGTGGTCTTGGCGGTGAAGTGCTCGTCCTCGGCGTCCATCGCGAACAGCTCGGCGCAGAGGACGTCGGCCACGTGGTGCTCCTCGTACGACTCGAGGATGTCGTCCTCCAGGTCCGGCAGGAGCCGGCGGACCTCCGGGTACATCACCTCGTTCTCCAGGTAGGTGTGCACGGTGAGCGCCTCGATGATCTGCCCGACCAGCTTCTGCCGCCGGCTCGCCGGGCCCTCCTCGGCGTCCTGGAACGCCGTGAACAGACGGCGCATCTCCTTGTGGTCTTCCTTCAGCAGGACGATGGCATCGGTGGACACCGGCTGACCTCCTCGACATGTCGGTTGATCGTCCGGTACCCCGGCGGTGAAGTGCGGAAACAGTCAGATGCCGTAGTGCGTCTGGTCGCCGCCGGCCGGCCCGCTCCGGGTCGGGTGCAGGTGGCTGACCTCGTTGAAGCCGTTCATCCGTAGATGGTCCGAGTGGTCCGCGGACCAGCTGGAGATCGAGCAGTTCGCGATGACGTGCCGGCGGCCCAGCGCCATCAGCTCCTCCTCGGTCAACCCGTCCAGGAGGTACGAGAGCAGGAAGACCAGCACGTCGTGGCCGAAGAGCATCACCCGGCGGTCGGTGTGCTCGTGGCGCAGGTCGGCGAGGAACCCGCGCAGCCGCAGCGCGACATCCGTCCACGCCTCACCGCCCGGCGGCCGGTAGTAGAACTTGCCCAGCCGGTTGCGCCGCTCGTGCTCCTCGGGATGGCGCACCCGTACCCCGTGCGGGGTGAGCCGGTCGAAGATGCCGAGATCCCGGTCGCGTAGCCGTTCGTCGCGGCTCAGCGGTACGCCGGTGCCGGCCAGGGCCAGCTCGGCGGTGCGCCGCGCCCGCAGGTACGGCGACGTCACCGCCACCTCCGGGCGCCGGTCCGGCGGCAGCGTCCTCAACCAGCGTCCCGTGGCGTGGGCCTGCTCCTCGCCAGCGGGCGAGAGCGGCACGTCGGCGTCGCGCTCGGTGCGGGCGACCTCCTCGGCGCCCGAGGACCTCGCCCGCTGGGCCGCGACGTTTCCCGTGCTCTCCCCGTGCCGGACGATCCAGAGTGCGGCGAGCTCCGTCATCGCGGCAGCGGCTCAAGCGAGCACGCGGTCGAGAGCCGTGGCCAGTCGTGGTGCCAACGTCGCCATGTAGGTGGCCGTGACGTGGTTGTTGTCACGGTAGACGAGCACACCGCCGATCACCGGCGCGCAGCGTTCACGTGGGCAAATGGCGTCGTTCAGATCTACCAGGTGCACCTTGTCGTTCTGCCGCGCGGCCGTCTCGTGGGCCGGCCCACCTCCGCCGGCGAGAACCTTGTCCCGGGGCGACGCGCAGCGTGTGAGCTTCCGCGGATTCTCCGAGACGCATTCGGCGATGTCCTTGTCGTGGTAGGGAGTGTCGCGGAGGACGACCACCGGGATCCCCGCGCCGGCCATCTCCGACCAGGTGCGCCGCAGCGCGTCAGCGAACGCGGCCTGTGCCTGACTGGCGACGGGCGCGCCGTCGCGGACCATGACGTAGAAGGAGGTGCTCACTACCAGCAGGTCAGGTCGTTCGTCACCTGTCAGCGCCCTGCGTAGCTTCTCATTCCACTCCGTGCAACTCGGGTACGGCCGGCTGTCCAGCGCGACCACTCCGTTGATGAACGGGCAGGAGGACTTCGTGTAGCTCTTCAGGCGCCACTGCTTCGACACGGAAACCCGTTGCAAGGCCGGCAGCCACTGCGCCGCATGGGAGTCGCCGGCAAGGGCGACGGTGAATGAGGCGTCCGGATCGCCGTAGAGGCAGGATCGCACTTCGCTGCTGCGCTGGTCGGTGTGGCAGCCGTCCTTCCATGCGTCGGGGCCGTCCTGACTGGCGACGAGCGGGTCCGGTACGAACGCGCCTACCCGGTCTACCGGAGTTCCGGCCGCGCTGGTTGTCGGGGATTTGCCGAGCGCGGTCGCGCCGGCGACCGTGGGCGAGTTGACGGTCGCCGGGGTGCCGTTCACGCCCACTGTCGGCACAGCCAGAGATGGGGGCGCCGGCGGAGCCGCTGGTGGCCACACCGTCAGTTGAAAGCTGAGTCCCGCCACCACAGCCACACCGGTACAAACCGCCCCGAGCTGGAGCGATCGAGTGGGCTGCCATGCGAGCGTCTCGGACCTGCGGATGGGGTTCTCGACGTACCGGTAGGTGAGCGCGGCCGGAACCACCGAGGCGGCGACCACGGCGAGACCGGCGCTCGCGGTCAGTTCACCGAACCGGGCCTCCGCGACGACGAGGAGCGGCCAGTGCCAAAGATAGAGCGAGTACGAGATGGCACCGACGGCGCATACCGGCCGTACCGCGAGCAGGACGGCAGGTCCGGCATTGCCGGCGGCGGGACCGCCGGCGATGACGGCCGCCGTGCCGAGGGTTGGGATCAGCGCCAGATAGCCCGGGAAGGCGGAGCTTTCGCTCAGCAGGAAGGCGGACGCCACGATCGCCACGAGGCCGGACCAGGCGAGCGCGGCAGCGGCCGGACGGGGCAGACGGTGCAGGTAGGCGGCGAGTAGGGCCACGAATCCACCGAGGGCCAGTTCCCACATCCGCGTCGTGGTGACGAAGTATGCGCGGGCGGGATTGTCGCTGGTCAGCCAGACGGACCAGGCGAAGGAGGGCACCGCGACCAGCGCGAGAGCGGCGACCATGAAGCTGGTGCGGGCGTATCGGCGTCGGCCGAGCCACAACGCGGCCACCAGCAGCAGCGGCCATACCAGGTAGAACTGCTCCTCGACACCGAGTGACCAGAAGTGCTGGAGGACGCTGGGCGCGCGATTGGCCGCGAGGTAGTCGACGGACTGTTCGGCGAGCCGCCAATTCATCACGTACAACCCGCTGGACACCACATCCCAGCCCGTAGCGGACCACCGGGTACGTGGCAGGAAGGCGAACGTGAGCACGAGGGTCGCGACGAGCACCACCACGGCGGCCGGCAGCAGTCGCTTGGCGCGCCGGGCATAGAAGCCGCTGAGGGAGAGTCGGCCGGTCTTGTTCACCTCGCTTACGAGCAGACCGGTGATGAGGAACCCGGAGATGACGAAGAAAACATCGACGCCGACGAAGCCGCCCGGGACCAACTGCTGGCCGGCGTGCCCGGCGAGTACCAGGACCACGGCAAGGGCCCGCAGCCCTTCCACGTCGCCACGGAATCCGACTCGAGGATCGGCCGCCTTCGTCTGGCGGATTGTCTGCGTCATTTGTCCCACTCCATGCCCGTGTGTGTCCTTCAAACAACTGGCCACCGGTATGGAGAGTTACGCCGACCCCATCCCGGTCGGCTTCGCCGTGTGAGCGTGGACGGCGGCACGGCGGGTGGGCGCGGGTACCCACCCCGAGGACCGCGGACCGCTACCGTGTGGGACGTGGCGACGACGGCCGAGGAGATCCAGGTCGGTGCGCGGGTGGTCCGCGTCTCGAGCCCGGACAAGCCGTACTTTCCGGAGCGTGGGCTGACCAAGCTCGACGTCGTCCGCTACTTCCTCTCCGTAGGTGACGGGATCCTGCGCGCGTTGCGCGACCGGCCGACCATGCTCGAACGCTGGCCGCGGGGCGTCTTCGAAGGCGCGAAGATCGGCACCCGGCAGGACAACCGCGGCGACGCGTTCTACCAGAAGCGGCTGCCCGCCGGCGCCCCCGACTGGGTACGCACCGCGCACATCACCTTCCCGAGCGGGCGGACCGCCGACGAGGTCGCGCCCAGCGAGCTGGCCGTTGTGATCTGGGCGGCCAACCTCGGCACCCTGCGCTTCCATCCGTGGCCGGTCTCCGCGGCGGACGTGGAGCGTCCCGACCAGCTCCGGATCGACCTCGACCCGATGCCCGGGGTCGACTTCGCCCAGGTCGTGCCGGTGGCCCACGAGGTGCGGGCGTTCCTCGCCGAGCTGGGGCTCACCGGTTACCCGAAGACCACCGGTGGCCGGGGGCTGCACATCTACCTGTCGATCGAGCCGCGGTGGAGCTTCGGCGACTGCCGGCGGGCGGTGCTCGCGCTCGGTCGGGAGCTGCAGCGTCGCCGGCCCGACCTGGTCACCACCACCTGGTGGCGGGAGCAGCGGGACCGTCCGATCTTCGTCGACTACAACCAGATGTCCCGCGACCACACGATGGCCTCGGCGTACTCCATCCGGCCCACCGCCCGGGCACTGGTCTCCGCGCCGCTTCACTGGGCGGAGCTGGACGACGTCCGGCCGGAGGACTTCGACGTGGTCACCGTGCCGGCCCGGTTCGCCGAGCGGGGCGATCCGCACGCCGGCCTGGACGATCGGCGCTTCTCCCTGGAGCCGCTGCTGGAGCTGGCCGACCGGGAGGGGCTGGAGGCCCCGCCGGAGCGCTGACCGGCGGCGCGGCCGGGTCCCCGCTCGGCCTACGCCCAGGGGCTGGTGACCCCGTCGAACTCCTCGAAGACCAGCCAGGTCCGGGTGGATAGCACCCCGGGGATGCTCTGGATCCGGCCCAGCACCACGTCGCGCAGCGCCGCGTTGTCCGGCGCCCGCACCAGCGCCAGGACGTCGTGGTCGCCGCCGAGCAGTGCCGCGTGCTCGATGTAGCGCACCTGCGCCAGCTCCGCGGAGACCTCGCGCCAGGTGTTCTGCTCGATGGTCAGCGCCACGTACGCCGAGGTGCCCAGCCCCGAGGCCTCCGGCGCGACCTGCGCCCGGAACCCGGTGATCACACCGTCGCGCAGCAGGCGTTCCACCCGGGCGTACGCGTTGGTGCGGGAGATGTGGATCCGTTCGGCGAGCGTACGCACCGAGGTGCGCCCGTCACGAACCAGTTCGTCCAGGATCCGGCGGTCCACCTCGTCCAGCGGACGGGACGAACGTCCCGTGGCAGCGGTCGGCGTTGCTTCGGGACCGGTCGTCTGGCTCACCGAGACTCCTCTCGCGTGCCGTTTGTCTCACGTTCATGGTGGATCTTGAGCAAAACATCCGCAAGGCTGGAGCATAGGGCCACCACACGTCCCAGGAGGTCCCCGCCGTGACGACCACACCCCAGGCGGTCCGCAGGGCATCCCCGCGCAACCGCCGTCGGCCGGCCACCCCGGCCGATCCCGCCCGTCCGCTGCTGCCCGGCGCGCAGCCGGTGAGCCTGCTCGACCCGAGCGGCGCGCCGCTGCCCGCCCGCACCGACTACCCCGAGCCCCCCGGCGACCTCCTGCGGGAGCTCTACCGCCGGATGGTCATCGGTCGCCGCTTCGACACCCAGGCCACCGCGCTCACCAAGCAGGGCCGGCTCGCGGTCTACCCGTCCTCCCGCGGCCAGGAGGCCTGCCAGGTAGGGGCGGTGCTCGCCGTACGCGACACCGACTGGGTCTTCCCGACCTACCGGGAGTCGATGGCGCTCGTCTCGCGCGGGCTCGACCCCGTCGAGGTGCTGACGCTGCTGCGCGGCGACTGGCACTGCGGTTACGACCCGGCCGCCCGGTTCACCGCGCCGCAGTGCACCCCGCTCGCCACCCAGTGCGTGCACGCCGCCGGTCTCGCCTACGGCGAGGCGCACCAGGGGCGCGACACCGTGGCGCTGGCCTTCATCGGCGACGGCGCCACCAGCGAGGGCGACTTCCACGAGGGGATCAACTTCGCCGCCGTCTTCAAGGCGCCGGTGGTCTACTTCGTGCAGAACAACCAGTACGCGATCAGCGTCCCGCTGTCCCGGCAGACCGCCGCGCCGAGCCTCGCGTACAAGGGGGCCGGCTACGGCGTGCCGAGCGAGCAGGTCGACGGCAACGACCCGGTCGCCGTGCTCGCCGTGCTCACCCGCGCGGTGGAGCACGCCCGCGCCGGCAACGGGCCGTTCCTGGTCGAGGCGCACACCTACCGGATGGAGCCGCACACCAACGCCGACGACGCCAACCGCTACCGCGACGGCGCGGAGGTCGACGCGTGGCGGGACCGGGACCCGATCGCGCGGCTGGAGAAGTACCTGCGCGACCGGGACGAGCTGGACGACGACGGGGTCGCCGCCGTGGCCGCCGAGGCCGAGGCCTACGCGGCCGACGTGCGCGAGCGGATGAACGCGCAGCCAACCGTCGACCCGCTGAGCCTCTTCGACCACGTGTACGCGCAGCCCACGCCGCAGCTGATCGAGCAGCGCGAGCAGGTCCGCGCCGAGCTGGCGGCGGCCGAGCAGGAGGGGGACGCCTGATGGCCACCACCATGGCGAAGGCGCTCAACGCCGCGCTCGCCGACGCGTTGGCCGACGACGAGCGGGTGCTCGTCTTCGGTGAGGACGTCGGCCAGCTGGGCGGCGTCTTCCGGATCACCGACGGTCTCCAGGCCCGGTTCGGCGACAAGCGCTGCTTCGACACCCCGCTCGCAGAGGCCGGCATCGTCGGCTTCGCGGTCGGCCTGGCCATGTCGGGGCTGCGGCCGGTGGTCGAGATGCAGTTCGACGCCTTCGCGTACCCGGCCTTCGAGCAGATCGCCTCGCACGTGGCGAAGCTGCGCAACCGCACCCGGGGCGCGCTCAGCGTGCCGATCGTGATCCGGGTGCCGTACGCGGGTGGGATCGGCGGCGTCGAGCACCACAGCGACTCCAGCGAGGCTTACTACGCGCACACCCCGGGGCTCAAGGTGGTCACGCCGGCCACCGTCGACGACGCGTACTCGCTGCTCCGCGAGGCGATCGACGACCCCGACCCGGTCGTCTTCATGGAGCCGAAGAAGCTCTACTTCGCCAGCGGCGAGGCCGAGCTGCCGACGCGTACCGCGCCGTTCGGCCGCGCCGTCGTGCGCCGCCCCGGCCGGGACGCCACGCTGATCGCGTACGGGCCGTCGGTGCCGGTCGCGCTGGAGGCCGCCGAGGCCGCCCGCGAGGAGGGCTGGGATCTCGAGGTGGTCGACGTACGCACCATCGTCCCGTTCGACGACGAGACGGTGACCGCCTCGGTGCGCCGTACCGGCCGGTGCGTGGTGATCCAGGAGGCCCAGGGCTTCGCGGGTGTCGGCGCCGAGATCGCCGCCCGGGTGCAGGAGCGCTGCTTCCACGCCCTGCACGCCCCGGTGCTGCGCGTCTCCGGCCTGGACATCCCGTACCCGGCCCCCATGCTGGAGCACACCCACCTGCCCGGCGTGGACCGGGTGCTCGACGCGGTCGCCCGCCTGCAGTGGGATGACCAGCCGGACCCGCGCTGGCTCCCCGCCCCCGAGGCGGCGGCATGAGCGAGCGGAGCGAGCGAATCGTCGGGCGCAGTGCGGTGGTGCCTCATGCCGCTGCCGACCGGAGGGAGGCAACGGCATGAGCGAGCGGGTTTTTCTCCTGCCCGACCTCGGCGAGGGGCTCAGTGAGGCGGAGATCGTCGAGTGGCGGGTCGCGGTCGGCGACACGGTGACGGTGGACCAGACCGTCGTCGAGGTGGAGACCGCCAAGGCCGTCGTCGACGTGCCCTGCCCGTACGCCGGGCGAGTGGTCGCGCTGCACGGTGCTCCCGGCGAGGCCCGCCCGGTCGGCCAGCCGCTGATCACGATCGCGACGTCGGACGGCGCGGCGGCCGCGCCCGACAGCACCCCCGAGCCTCCCGGCCACGCCACCTACCGCGAGGAGGAGCGGGCCGGCTCGGGCAACGTCCTGGTCGGCTACGGCACCGGGCACGGGCCGGGACGTCGCCGCCGCAGGTCACGGCTCGCGGTCGCGCCGGAGCCGGCCGCCGTCGTGGCCCCGGAACCGGTCGCCGTCGCGGCCCCGCGTCCAGCGGCCGCGGTCGGGTCCACGGGCGACGTCGCGCCGCTGGTCATCTCGCCGATCGTCCGGCGGCTGGCCCGCGAGCACGGGATCGACCTCGCCACCCTGACCGGCAGCGGCCGCGGGGGAGTCGTCCGCCGCGCCGACGTGGAGGCCGCCCGTACGGCGGTCGTGGCCGCACCGCGCGCGGTGCCGCAGCCGTCGGCGGGTGGCGACGGCGAGGACCTGGTCATTCCGCTGACGGGCATCCGCAAGGCGATCGCCGACAAGCTCTCCCGCAGCCGGCGGGAGATCCCCGAGGTGACGATCTGGGTCGACGCGGACGCCACCGCCCTGCTGGAGACGCGCGCCGCGATCAACGCCGCCCGTCCGGAGCAGCCGGTCAGCGTCCTCGCCCTGCTGGC
This sequence comes from Micromonospora musae, assembly GCF_003626635.1. GTDB lineage: Bacteria > Actinomycetota > Actinomycetes > Mycobacteriales > Micromonosporaceae > Micromonospora > Micromonospora musae. The sequence goes on from NZ_RAZT01000009.1 coordinate 339,362, forward strand.
CCGGATCTGCCTCTCCGGTCTGCGCCGCTATCCGCAGCTGAACGCCCGGGTGGACACCGAGGGGCAGCGGATCCTCCAGTCCGCGGGCGTGCACCTGGGTATCGCCGCGCAGACCGATCGGGGCCTCGTCGTCCCGGTGGTACGCGACGCCCAGCGGCTGACCACCGCGGAGCTCGCCGTCGAGCTGGCCGAGACGACGGCCGCGGCACGGGCGGGCACGCTGGCGCCGGCGCGGCTCACCGGTGGCACCTTCACTTTGAACAACTACGGGGTGTTCGGTGTGGACGGCTCGACGCCGATCATCAACCACCCGGAGGCGGCGCTGCTCGGGGTGGGGCGGATCGTGGACAAGCCGTGGGTGGTCGACGGAGAGCTCGCGGTCCGCAAGGTCGTGCAGCTCAGCCTCACCTTCGACCACCGGGTCTGCGACGGCGGGGTCGCGGGCGGCTTCCTGCGGCACGTCGCCGACTGCGTGGAGCAGCCCGCGCTGCTGATCGCGGCCGTCTGAGGTACGCGCGGAAGGGCCGGCACCTCGCGGTGCCGGCCCTTCGGTCGTGGTGGCCGTGCCGCCGGGCTGCGCGGTGGTGGCCCGGTGTGCCGGGCCACCACCTGCGGATCAGCGGGCGCTACCGCCCGGGGTGAGCACCACCTCGGCGCTGCCCGTCTGCGGCGGCACACCCGGGTCGGTGGGCGCGTCGGTGTACTCGGCGACGAAGACCGCCCGCAGGTTGTCGGCGCCGCCGTGACCGGGGTCGAGGAAGGTGGTGATGCTGCCGGTGCAGCCGGTCGCGGTCGAGAGCGGGTGCCCGTGCTCGTCGTGGCCGAGGATGTACGTCACCTGCACCCGCGAGCAGTCGACCGGCAGGTCGTCGGTCACCCGCACCTCGAAGCTGACGGTCTGGCCGAACTCGAAGGGCTGCCCCTCGGTCGGGGTCACGAACTCGACGATCGGTGCCCGCGGCCCCACCAGCAGCGGCAGCGTGGCCGCGGCCGAACGCCCGGTGCTGTCGGTGACCTTCACCGTCGGGTTGTACTGGCCGTTCGCCTGGTAGGTCCAGGTCGGGTTCGGGTCGGTGGAGTCGACCGAGCCGTCGGCGTTGAAGTCCCAGGCGTAGCGCAGCCGGTCGCCGTCCGGGTCGACGGTGCCCGCGCTGGAGAAGCGCACCGTCAGCGGCGCCTGCCCGACGGTCGGGTCGGCGCTGATCTGCGGGATCGGCGTGCGGTTGCCCCGGACGAAGTCGATCCGGGAGAGCTGCGCGTCCGGGTTCTCGGCGAAGTACCCGTCGCCGTACTCCAGCACGTAGAGCGCGCCGTCCGGGCCGAACTCCAGGTCCATCGGGTTGTCGACGACCAAGGACGGGGCCACCGGACGGATGTCGCGTACCTCGCCCCGGTCGTCGAGGCGGAACTCCTTGATGTAGTCCCGGGTCCACTCGTAGAACAGCGGCACGCCGTCGTAGTAGGCGGGCCAGCGGGTCCGCGACGTGTTCCGCCCGTCGTAGTCGTACGCCGGGCCGCCCATCGGGCCGATGCCGCCGGTGCCGAGCTGCGGGAACTCGCCGGAGGCGGCGGACGGGTACCAGACCTGCGGGGCCTCCACCGGCGGCAGCCGGCGCTGCCCGGTGTTGTGCGGCGAGTCGTTGACGAGCCGGTCGCAGTCGAACTTCCTGCCCGGGGTGTTGGTCGCGAAGTCGAAGTCGCGGTACGGCAGGTCCGGGGTGGCGCAGTACGGCCAGCCGTAGTTGGCCGGCTTGTCGACGACCATCCAGCGGCCGTGTCCGGCCGGCCCGCGGTCCGGGTTCGACGACCCGGCGTCGGGGGAGTAGTCGGCCAGGTAGACGTCGTCGGTACGGCGGTCGACGGCGAACCGGAACGGGTTGCGCAGCCCCATCGCGTAGATCTCGGGACGGGTCTTCGCGGTGCCCGGCTTGAACAGGTTGCCCGCCGGCACCGTGTAGCCGCCGCCCGGCTTCACCTTGATCCGCAGCAGCTTGCCCCGCAGGTCGTTCGTGTTGCCCGAGGTGCGCTGCGCGTCGAACGCGGGGTTCCGGTCGGCCCGCTCGTCGATCGGGGTGTAGCCGTCGGAGAAGAACGGGTTGGTGTCGTCACCGGTGGAGAGGTAGAGGTTGCCCTTGCTGTCGAACTCGATCTGGCCGCCGACGTGGCAGCAGATGCCCCGGTCGACGGGCACGTCGATGATCTTCTGCTCGGTGGCGAGGTTGAGCTTCATCCCCTCGAGCTTGAACCGGGACAGCCGCAGCGCGCCGCGGAACCGCTGCCAGTCCGCCTCGGTGCCGACGAAGGGCGCGTCACCCTCGTTGACGTCCGGCGTGCTCGGGTCGTCGGCAGGGGTGTCACCGGGCGGGGAGTAGTAGAGGTAGACCCACTTGTTGCTGGCGAAGTCCGGGTCGATGGCGATGCCCTGCAGGCCCTCCTCGTCGTGCTCGTAGACGGGGACGTCGGCGGCGAGGGTGTTCAGGCCGGTACGCGGGTCGTGGATGCGGACCTCGCCGGTGCGCGCGGTGTGCAGCACCCGCAGGTCGGGCAGGACGGCGAGACTCACCGGCTCGCCCGGGAAGTCGTTGAGCGTGACCTTCTGGAAGCTGGAGTCCGGCGGCGCGGCGGGTGCGGGCGCGGCGGCCGACGACGCGGCCGGCGCGCCCAGGCCGGCGGTGACCAGCGCCAGCGCGGACAGGATGGCGATCCTTCTCTTCACGGTGGTTCCCCCGGGGGTCGTGGTCAGTAACGGAGAGACGCGAGGTAGTCGAAGCCGACGCGGGCGGTCTCCAGCGCGTCGGCGGGCGCGCGCGGCGGAGTGCCGGCGTCGTCGCGCTCCACGATGTACTCCTCGATACCGGCCTCCCGCTCGTGCGCGAAGATCCGGCCGAAGTCGATGAGGCCGTCGCCGAGGTCGGCGAAGCTCGCCTCGGTGTCCATGTCCTTGACGTGGACCTGGCGGATCCGGCCCCGGTGGGCGCGGATCAGGTCGATGGGGTCCTGCGCGCCGCGCCACGCCCAGAAGAGGTCCAGTTCGAAGTGGACCAGCCGCGGGTCGGTCTCGCCGGTGAGGATGGCGAAGCCGGTTCCACCGCCGGTCAGCGGGACGAACTCGAGTTGGTGGTTGTGGTAGCCGAACTCCAGGCCGGCGCGCTCGGCCAGGCGGCCGGCGCGGTTGAGGTCACGCGCGAGCGCCCGGTAGACCTGCGGGTCGCGGATCGGCTGCCCCGCGGAGTCCAGTCCGAACCACGGGTGCACGATCTTCCGGCAGCCGACCGTGTTCGCCTCGTCCAGGGCGCGTTCCCAGGTGTCGGCGTCGAAGGGCTGCGGGATGCCGGTGTGGCCCGAGGTCGCGCGCAGGCCGGCCTCGTCGAGGGCGGCGCGGAACTGGGCGGCCGTGCGGCCGACGAAGCCGGCGTGCTCGACCCGCCGGTATCCGATCCGGCGCAGCGCGGTGAGCGTGCCGGGCAGGTCGGCAGCCAACTGGTCGCGCAGGGTGTAGAGCTGGATGCTGATTCGGTCGACCGGCACCCGGCGCCGGCCGCCGCCGTGGCCCGAGCCGCCGGAGGCCGACGCCGCGGAGGCGCCGAGGAGGCCGGCCGTACCGACCGCGGCGGCGGAGACGGTCGCCGCGCGGAGCAGCCCGCGTCGGCTGACCGGTTCGGCGGACCCCGGCGGCTCCGCCGGCTGTTTGCTCTGCTCCATGGTGGTGTCCCTCCCTGCCGGACGCCGCTCATCCGGCGGTTGTGGGTCGACCGGCCGCCGTCTCCAGGCACGCCGGACCGGCCGGAGCGGGTCCGGCGGACGTGGCGGTCGGCGTACGGATGGAGACGAGCCCACGCGGGGCGCGCCACTGTCGGCGGGGCGGGCAGCGGATCGACCTATGGGCAACTATCTATCTGGCCCGTCACCGTACCCTTGCCGACGGTCGAAGGCAAAGGTTCTGTCTGGGGCGCCGAACTTTCGCTGGGGCCGACAAAAGTTGCCCGAGGCTCGCGTCCCTCGGTTCTCGATCGGCCGGATCGCCGCCATCCCGGGGCCCCGCGACGGGTGATCGGCGCGGGATTCCTGAAGTCGACGGGCTCCGCCGACCCCCGGCTCACTCGGGTGGGGCGGTTGAATCGGGCCGGGCCGGCGCGGACGGGACGGCCCGGCCGTGTCGGCGCGCCGGGCGACCGTACCCGCCCGTCCCGCCCGATGCCGACCGCCGCCGACGATCCGTCGCTTTCGGCGCAGCGTGGCGAAATGCGACAGGTAATTGTCGTGACCTTATTTCGTGAATTGCGGGGGTAGTCGTATCGGGGTGGAGAGAATGTGCCTACGGAAGCGGAAAACGGGGGGACGCATCATGAGGCTGAGGCGGCGTTTGACGCTGTTGGGGGTGGCCGTCGCGGCCGCTCCACTGATCCTGGTCGGCTGCACCGCGGATTCGAAGAACGACGACCGGCAGGGCGGCAAACGCGCCGCGGCGCCGGAGCTCACCGTGACGCCCGGCGACCGGGCGAAGGACGTGCCGATCAGCGCCGAGGTCGGCACCCAGGTGGCGGGCGGCCGGGTGACCGGGGTCCGGATCACCGACGACAAGGGTAAGGAGATCAAGGCCGAGCCCCGCGAGGATGGCTCCGCCTGGGTGCCGAGCACCACGCTGCAACCGAAGCGGACGTACACGGCCGAGGTGACCGCGACCGGCGACTCCGGTAAGACGACGACCCGCAAGACGACCTTCACCACCAGGCCGAAATCGACCAAACCGGCGGTGACCAGCACCCTCTATTTCGCCGACAAACGGACGTACGGAACCGCGATGCCGGTGACGGTCGCATTCGACCCGCCCATTCCGAAAGAGGCCAGGGCGGATGTCCAGCGCCGGTTGTTCGTAAAGACGAACCCGCCGCAGCCGGGTGCCTGGTCATGGGTGGACGACGGTAGTCAGGTCTATTACCGGGCACCCGATTTCTGGCGGCCGGGCACGACGATCAGCGTCCGGTCCGGCCTGGAAGGGCTGCCGATCGGCAAGGACCTGGTCGGCGACGACGACCGGAGGTCGACGTCGAAGATCGGTCAGCAGGTCTCTCTGGAGATCGACAACGCCACGAAGCAGATGTCGGTGCTGCGCGACGGCAAGGTGATCCGCAAGATCCCGGTCAGCCTCGGCAAGCCGAGCACGCCGACGTCCAGCGGCAAGATGGTGATCATGGAGCAGCACCAGTTCACCACGTTCGACACGACGGGTTCGGCCGACCCGTACGTGGTGGACGTGGAGGACGCCCAGCGGCTCACCTGGGGCGGCGAGTTCATCCACGGTGCTCCGTGGTCGGAGGGGGACCAGGGCAGCACCAACGTCTCGCACGGCTGCACCAACGTCTCGGCCGCTGCCGCCGACTGGCTGATGAACAACACAAAGGTCGGTGACCTGGTAACCGTCAAGGGCACCGAGGTGGAGCTGCAGAACGGCAACGGCTGGACCGCGTGGAACGTCAGCTGGGGCGAGTTCGTCAAGGGCAGCGCGCTGCCGGTGCCGAGCGGGCTGGGCCCCGCGCCGAGCCAGCCGGCGCATCCGGGCGCGGTCGCCGGCGGTTCGCCGGCCCCGCACCCCTCGGTGACGGGCGGCTGACCGCCGTACCGCACCCGGGTCGGCCCGCCGTCGCGCGGGCCGACCCTGCCCGTCCCGCCGGCCCGGTGGCCCGACCTGTCGGCCGAGCTGTTCTCGGCCCGACCCGCGGTCCGGTCCGGGCTTGATCGTCTCGAACTCCATGAACTCGGGGCGTCCCGCCGCGCGGAGACCCCGACTTCACGGAAGGCGAGTCGATCACGAAAACGCCGCCGTGCGGAGACCCCGACTTCACGGAAGGCGAGTCGATCACGAAAACGCCGGCCGGCCGGCGGGCCGCAGCCGGCCGCGCCGAGCGCCGACGTCAGGTCAGCCGGACGCGGGCGACGCCCGGGCCGATCAGGCTGCCGAGCCAGAGCAGCTCGCCGTGCTGACGTACCCCCGTGATCATCCAGTAGTCGCCGCGTGGGCCGTGCAGCGTGCGGCGAACGGTGCCCTCGCCGTCGACCAGCGCGACCAGGCCGTAGCGGCGCGGCTGCGGCTGCATGGCGTCGGGCAGCAACGCGGCGAGCTGGCGCAGCCTCGGGTGCGGCAGCAGCCGCTCGGCCACCGCCACCCGCGGGCTGGGCAGCGCGATCCAGTAGGTGCCGTCGCCCACGGCCGAGAGATTGTCCGGATACGCGGGCAGGTCGGCCAGGACGCGGACCGCGCCGCCGGGCAGGTCGACGCGGAGCAGCCGGTGCGTGGTCGTCTCCACCAGCATCAGGGCCGACTCGTCCGGGGTCAGCGCGACCCCGTTCGGGAAGTAGAGGGCCTCCGCCACCACCTCGGCGCGTCGGTCGCCGGGCCGGTACGCGAGCACCCGACCGTTGGGCCGGTGCTCCAGCAGGTCCCGCTTCCAGTGCGAGACGGGGAAGCGGTCCGAGCTGTCGGTGAAGTAGATGGTGCCGTCCCGCGCCACTGCGGCGTTGTTGGCCAGGTGCACCGGGGGTGCCGTCCCGGTCAGCTCGTGCACCGCGCCGTTCGGGGTGACCCGGAGCAGCCCCCGGTAGGCGTCGCAGACCACCAGCCCACCGCCGGTCGGGTCGAGCTCGATCCCGAGCGGCCGGCCGCCGGTCTCGGCCAGCAGCCGCGGCAGGGTCCCCGGCGGCGCGTCGGCTGGCCACCACCAGAGCCGGCCCTCCTCGTCGCCGCTGATCACCCGGCCGTCCGGGTCGACGACCACGTCCTCGGGGCCGGCCGCGCCGTCGGGCAGCGGCAGCAGCTCGACCGTGTCGAGCCGTCGGTCGGTGGCGGCCCACGGGCCGGTGAGTGGCGGCGGGACGGTGGCCGGCTCACGGACCGGCCGGATCAGCCGGGGAGGCCGGGGGTGGGGGACGACCATCCGACCATTGTCACCCGCCGATGTCCGGATGCGCCGTCACCGGCCCGCGCCGGAGCGGCGCGCGGGTCGGCCGCGGCCCGGGCTTCGGCCCTGAGAGGGATCAGGGTCGGGTCGGGGTACGACCCTGGGCGTACCCGGAATCACTCCTGCGCAGGGGCGGAAGTGTCGGTGGTCGAGACTAGATTGGACGGCATGGGAGAGCAGGTCAGCGAGCGTTTCCGCGTGCACGTGAGCGTGCGCGACGAGAGCGTGGACGTGCGCGCGGTCGGCGAGATCGACATCGCCACGGTGGGGGTGCTCCGCTCGGCGCTCTGGGCCGCGCCGTCGCGGTCGGTGCTGCGGGTCGACCTCTCCGGCGTCCGGCTGCTCTCCGCCGCCGGGGTGCGGGCGCTGGCCGCCGCGCACCTGCGGGTGCGCGCGCAGGGCGGCGAGCTGGTGCTGGTCGATCCGGCGCCGGTGGTGGCCCGGGTGCTGCGGGTCACCGGGCTGCACCGGGTCGTCCCGGTCGTCGAGGCGTCCCGGCCGGTGGCGGAGCCGCCGGCACCCGTGCGGCCGTCTCCGTCCCCGCTGCCGTCGCCGACCTCGTCCGCGCCGTCGCCGCTCGCGCCACCGGCGCCGACGATGCGACACGTGCCGCCCGCGCCAGCCGCGCAGCCGGTGCTGGTGGCGGCCTGACCGCCCACCCCCGGCCGGGCGACGTGGTGGTCACCCGACGTTGAGAGCGCGGGCCGCCGAGCGGCGGATCATCGACCGGCGACCGGGCGATCGGCGACCCGGCGATCGGCGACCCGGCGATCGGCGACCGGGCGATCGGCGGTGGGGTCGCGGGGCCGCTGACGCTCCGTCGGCGGCCCCGCGAGTGCTCAGCGCACGCCGAGCAGGTCCACCACGAAGATCAGGGTCTCGCCCGGACGGATGGCGCCGGCGGCGCCCCGGTCCCCGTAGCCCAGGTGCGGCGGGATGACCAGCCGGCGGCGGCCGCCGACACGCATGCCGACCACGCCCTGGTCCCAGCCGGCGATCACCTGTCCGCCGCCGAGCGGGAACTCGAAGGGCTCACCCCGGTTCCAGGACGCGTCGAACTCGCGTCCGGTCGAGTGTCCGACGCCGACGTAGTGCACGGTGGCCAGCTGGCCCGGCTGGGCCTCCGGACCGTCGCCGACCGTGAGGTCCTCGACCACGAGGTCGGCGGGGGGCGCGCCCTCGATCGGGGTCACGTCGGGCTTGCCCGAGCGGGCACCTGGCTGGTTCATCGGTAAAACTCCTGCCGTGTTGGGTGATGTGGCCCGGTCAGCACCGATCCTGCCGGATCGTGGCAGGCCGATGTGCGGCAGCCCGCCGAGGCGACCTTCGCGGACCGAACCTGGCGGAGCGGTCCCGCCGCCCGCGACGCTGGCCTAGGCTCGGAGGCGCCCCCGCCTCAGGTCCCCCGTCCTCGCGCGGCGAGCGGCGGGAAGTGACCGTGGGAAGCGGTCGATGCGGAGGGCACCGGTGGGCGACGCGACGTTCCCGGCGCCGCTCTGGGCCTGGGCCGCCGTCACCGTGGTCATCGTGGTCATGCTCGCGATCGACCTGCTCTCGCACCGGGACAACCACGTCATCGAGCTGCGCGAGGCGTTGATCTGGAGCGCCGTCTGGATCGGAGCCGGTCTCCTCTTCGGCCTCGTCATCTGGTTCTGGCGCGGCGGCGAGCCGGCGGTCGCCTACTACTCCGGATACCTGCTGGAGAAGGCGCTGTCGGTGGACAACGTCTTCGTCTTCGCCCTGCTCTTCGGCTACTTCCGGGTACCCGCCGCCTACCAGCACAAGGTGCTGTTCTGGGGGGTGGTCGGGGCGTTGGTGTTCCGGTTGGCCTTCATCATCGCCGGCGCCGAGCTGCTGCAGCGGCTCGCCTGGGCCGGGGTGGTGCTCGGCGCGTTCCTGATCTGGACCGGCTGGCGGCTGGCCGTACGCGGCGAACCCGACGTCGACCCGGAGCGCAACCGGGTGGTCCGGCTCTTCCGCCGCCTGGTCCCGACCGAGGCCGGTTACCACGGCGACCGGTTCACCGTACGGGCCGGCGGGCGGCGGCGGGCGACCCTGCTGCTGGTGTCACTGGTCGCGATCGAGGCCACCGACGTGGTCTTCGCCATCGACTCGGTGGCGGCGATCCTGGCGATCACCACCAACACGTTCCTCGTCTGGACGGCCAACGCCTTCGCCGTACTGGGGCTGCGCAGCCTCTACTTCTGCCTCGCCGGGCTGCTGCGGCACTTCGGCTACCTCCGGTACGGGCTGGCCGTCCTGCTGGCCTTCGCCGGGCTGAAGTTGATCCTGGCGGAGACGCCGGTGGGGAAGCTGCCGATCTGGCTCACCTTCACGGTGGTGGTGGTGACCCTCTCCGTGTCGATCGGCTGGAGCGCGTTCTCCGCCCGACGGGGTCGCAGCCGCGCGGCGGGCGGCCGGGGCGAGGGCGGGAAGCCCTGACGGCGATCCGGCCGGGTGCCCGCCGCGGACGGTGCGGGCCGAGTCGGGGTCGGGCGGGTGGTGGGCCCGGCTCAGGCCGGGGCGGAGACCGGGCGGTCGAGCTGCGCCGCGAGCAGTGCGGGCGCCTCGGCCAGCGACGGTCCGTACCAGGTCAGGTGCCGGCCGCAGAGCAGGGCGCACGGTGTGCCGGGGAAGGCCTCCGGGCCGTCGTCGGCGGTGAAACGGTACGGCTCGTCGGGGAGCACCACGAGCTCCGCGCCGACGTCGCGCAGCTCGGCGAGGGGCGGGCGGGGGTAGCGCTCGGGGTGCCCCTCGTAGGAGTTCAGCACGCCGAGCCGGCGCAACACGTCGCCGGCGAAGGTGCCGGACCCGAGGACCACCCAGGGGCGCCGCCAGACCGGTACCACGGCTCGGCGGGCCGGCGACAACCGTGGCGGCTCGGCCCAGGCGCGGCGGGCGGCGTCGAGCCACGCCGGCTCCCGCGTCGCGCCGAGCGCGGTGAGCAGGTCGGCCAGTTCGGTGAGCGCCTCGGGGACGGTACGCGGGTAGGTGACCCGCACCGGCACCCCTGCCGCGACCAGCGCGTCGGCGTCCTCGCGGCGGTTCTCCTCGACGTTGAGCAGCACGAGATCCGGGCGTAGCGCGAGCACCCGCTCCAGGTCCGGGTACTTGCTGCCGCCCACCCGCGGCACGTCCAGCCCGGCCGGGTGGCTGCACCAGTCGGTGGCGCCGACGAGTACGCCGGGCAGGGTGACCGCCACCGCCTCGGTCAGCGACGGTACGAGAGACACGACCCGCACACTCGACCCCCAGCTCTGCGCGCCCGGACGGGCGCCGGTGGGTAGATCATGCCTGGCCGGCGTCGACCAGCGCGGTCACGTCGAGGTGGGCGGGGCGACAGTCGGCGGTGTCGACGTAGCGGCGGAGCGCGACGTTGACGTGTTCGCGCAGGCCGACGGTGCGCGCACCGGCCACGATCTCCACGCGGAGCCACAGGTCGGGCCGGTGCGGGTCGCCGGTGAGCACCACCCGTGCCCGCCGGATCCGCGGATCGCCGGTGAGGTCGCGTTCCAGCGCGCGGGTGAGCGCCCCGGCGGCCAACCGGGTCCGGCCCCGCCGGCCGGGGTGGACGAGGGTGCCGCGCCGCCCCACGCCGGCCCCGCCCAGCTCCCGTAGCAACAGCCAGAGACCGCTCGTGGCGGCGAGCAGCCCGGCGGCGGCCGCGGCCAGCGGGGCCCACGGGGTGGCGAGCTCCCAGGAGCGGCGCAGTCCCGTGCCGAGCAGCACGCCGGACGGATCCCCGCCGGGGAGCCATCCGAGGCTCTGCGCCAGCACGACCCCGCCCAGCGCGACCAGCAGCAGCGCCACGACGGTCCAGAGCACCCGGTGCGCGGCGTGGGTCACGCCGCCCGCCGCCCGGACGGCAGCCACACCTCGATCGGGCCGGGCCGGGGCGCGGCCAGCCGGTGCAGCTCCTGCCGCACGGCGAACTCCACCTCGTCGCGGCTCGCCGGGTCGCCGGTGACCACCACCCGGGGCCGCCACTGCGCGCCGTGTCCCCGTATCCGGACGCGGGCCCGCCGTACGCCCGGCACCGAGGCGGCGGCCACGGTCAGCCGCCGCTCCAGGCGACGCCGGTGCAGGTGCCAGCCGTCGCCGACGTCCAGCCGTTGCGGTCTCCACCGCCGCAGTTCGGCGACGAGAAGGCCGAGCCCGAGCAGGACAGCGCCGATCGCCGCCGCCCGCACCGGCCAGTCGTCCCACCGGGTCTCCCCGAGCGGGGCGGCCCACCCCGCGACGTCGACGAGCAGCGCCGGTCGGCCGGCCGCGGCCGCCCCCGCCGCCACGGCCAGCAGCACGCCGCCGACGAGCAGCACGACGGCGAGCAACAGGGTGGCCAGCCGGTTGGCGGTACGCATCTCAGCTCCCGGCGGCGGTCCGGCCGGTCACGTCGGCACCGGCACGTCGACGCCCGGTACGACGACGTCCGTCACCGTGACGGTCACCTCCCGCACGGTCAGCCCGGTCGACGACGTCACCTGGTCGATCACCGCGTCCCGGATGGCGTCGGCGACGGTCAGCACGCTGCGGCCGTACCAGGTGACCACGTCCACGTCGACGCTCACCGTCCGGTCGTCCTGGCGGACCGTCACCCCGTACGGCCGGGCCGGCACGATGACCAGGCTGTGCACGCCGGGAGCGTGCCGGGCCGCCTGAGCGCTGATCCGCGCGACGGCGTCCGGGGCGACCCGGGTGGGGCCCGGGTCGGTCGTCGGGTCGGTCATCGGTGCCTCCCTGCCTTTAGTGCGGTGTCCAGAAACGTTCACCGGGCCGCGCCGGGCCCAGACGACGACCGGCCGCGTTGGAGTCTGGCCTGGATACAACACCGGTATCCAGGCCAGACTCCGCCTTGCCGGACCGCCGCCTGGACCTCGCCGCGACACCGCCAACGTTCGTGGACACCGCACTAGCGCCGCCGCGCGACCCGGTCGCCGAGTCCGGTCGCCGCGACGTCGCCGCCCAGGATCCGGACCGCGAGCCAACCGACCAGGCCGGCCAGCAGGACGAGGCCGGCTGCCGCCGCGCCGGCCAGCGCCCCGCCGGCTGTCAGCAGCAGAGCGGCGAGAACGCCGAACCACGGTCGTGACATGGCACCTCCCGGCCGGCGCGCTACCGACGTGCAGGTGGATACACGCTCGTCGGGCGTCGGAACGTGGCGATTATGTGATTCACATCACACAGCTCATCATCGTCGGTTCGTCGGTGCGGCCCGGGCCGCACCGGCGACGCGGCTCCCATGATCCACCCCTAGACTCGGTCGGTCGACCGATCGGCGGATGGAATCAGGCGGATGACGATCACCGGCAGTGACGAGGGCAGGCTGCTGCGGACGCTGCCCGTGGCGGGCGGGCGGGCCCCGGTGCTGCAGCGCGCCGGTCACCAGGTGCACCCCGCGCACCGCCTCGGCGAGCTGGTGCCGGGGCGCCCGCCGGGCATCACCGGGAACCAGTGGAGCACGGCCAGCCGCGAGGGGTACGACCTCGTGGTCTGCGCCGGGGAGAGCGGTCGGATCCGCGCCGCGGTGGAGATCCGTCCCGCCGCGCCCGGAGGCTCGGCGGCGCAGCGGGTCGAGCGGATGAAGGCCACCGTCGCCACGGCGGCCGGCCTGCCGGTGCTGCGCGTCGAGTCGCCCACCCTGCGCGCCGCCGACCACGCTCGTCGCTTGGTGGAGTACGTCCTCGACGCGCGCGGCTACGCCGCGGCGACCGCCGCCGACCCGGAGGGGCCCACGCCGGTCGGATTCCGCGAGATCCTCGGCCGGCTCCCCGACGGGCGCACGGGGTACGTGAACGATCTGGGCGCGCTGGCCCGCGCCGCGGCGGTGGAGGCGTACGTCTCCCGCCGGCTGGTCGACCCCATCGTGCGCGGACTGCACGTGCGGTGGGCCGGTGGGCCGGCGGAGGGGTGGAGCTGGGTGGAGGTTCGCCCCGGCCGCTGCCTGGTGGAGCGGGTGACGGTCCGGGAGCACGGCTTCTCCTGCGGGATCGACCCGGCGTGGCTCGCGGAGGATCTGGCCGCGGTCGCGATCGGCGAGCGGCTGCGCGAGCTGGACGACGCCGAGCCGCAACTCGTCGCCCGGGACGCTCTCCGGGCCGACATCCTCGCGTTGCAGGCTCGACGCGACGAACTGGTCGACGGTTTCGCGTTCGACCACCTCTGCGCGGACTGACTTCTTCCGACGTTTTCTGGGCCGCCGGTACTCCCTGACCAGCGGCTCCCGGTCCGGGCCGCCGCGCCCCGCCGTCGCCTGAACAATTTTCTGGCGGCGCGTTGAACCCTCGCCGCAGGCGTTCCGTACCTCAGCGGGAATGGAGAAGATCTCCCCCTCCAGGGCACCGGAGGCGGGGGACGGTACGGAAATGGCATCGTCGACCGTCGACGTATGACGGCGCGCCACGGCTGCCGCAGTCGTGGCGTGCGCGCAATTCCGGCGGTCGCTGAGGGCACGGATCCACCGGATCGCGAAGGAGAGCAATTCGATGCGCAGGTCCACACGGGCGCGCCGGTCGTCCGGTAACACGCGAAGCAGGCGTCTGCTGGCCGTGGTCGGTACGCTCGCGGTCTTCGGCGGGATTGTCGCCGTGACCCAGATCTCGTCGGCCGAGGACCGGCGGCCCGGCAAGCCCCGGCCGGCAGCGGGGGCCTGCGTGCAGCCGAGCGCCGGCGCGACGCCGCCGGCCGGCCGCGAGGAGACCAGCCGGACCTGGCAGGACGGTCGGTGGGTGCGTAACCATTGGGGCGACGGGCAGCAGTGCCAGCCGGGGACCGGCGGCGGCAGCGGCTCCGGCGGCTCCGCGATCGCCTGTCCCGACGTCGCCGGTGAGCTGCCGGAGGTGCCGCGCCGGGCGCGGGCCGAGGTGGAGCGCAACCTCGGCCAGTTGCAGGCGCAGATCACCCAGGCCGACCGGCGACTCGCCGCCGACGGCGACCGGGGCGAGCAGTTCGTCCGTGACTCGATCCTGCGGCCGTTGGCCACCCAGCGCCGCGCCACGCTGGCCCGGATCACCACCGCCATCGACCGGTTCGGGCCGCGCCCGCAGAACCTGGCCCGGCTGGCCGAGTGCCAGGTCGCGCCGGTGGGTGGCGACGACGGTGGGACCGACAACGGCGGCGGCCCGGGCGCACCCGGCACCGGTGCGCCGAGCACCGGCGCGCCCGGCTCCGGCCTGGACGTGCTCGCGAACAACTGCGACGAGAGCCGGCTGCAGGCGCACGACGGCTTCCAGAACGGCAACCGCTGCGTCAGCACCGCCTTCGGTGAGGTGGGCGCCGCCGCCAACAACCCGTCGCTGCTGATCACCGACTTCCCCGAGGAGATCGGTGCCAACCAGCCCTTCACGTTGCGGGTCAGCACCCGCAACCTGATCCGGGACCGCTTCCTCCCCGCCGGTCAGGGCGGCTACTACGTGGAGAGTTCCCTGCTCAACGAGGAGGGGCTGGTACGGGGCCACTTCCACACGGCCTGCCGGATGCTGGGCAGCGTCGACGCTCCGCCGGCGCCGCAGGAGGTGCCCGCCTTCTTCGTGGCCACCGAGGACGGCGGGGGTGGCGCGGAGCCGGACGAGGTGACCATTCAGGTCCCCGGCCTGCCGCAGTCCGGTGTCGCGCAGTGCGCGGTCTGGGCCGGCGACGGATCGCACCGGCTGCCGATGATGGAGCGGGCCAACCAGACTCCCGCCTTCGACGCGGTACGCATCCAGGTCGGCTGAAGCCCGAACCGGCGTGGCCGGGCCACCCGGGGCGAGAGGCTCCGGGCGGCCCGGCCGTCGCCGCGCGATGGCCCGGAGGCCGCCGAACGCCATCCGGCCGGCCCGCGCGGGCCGGCCGGATGGCGTGTTGTCGCCCCGCCGCGACGAATCGTCAGCCGTCGCGGACAGGATCAGCGGTTCTTGTACGCCTCGGAGACCTCGACCGGGATCCGACCCCGCTCGGAGATCCGGTAACCGTTCTTGGCGGCCCATTCCCGGATGGCGCGGTTCTGCTCCCGGTCCATTCCGGCGCCGCCGATCCGGGCTGCCCGCCGCCCGCTCCGGGGGGTCTCCACGTTGCCGCGGCCGACTCGGCGACCGGCGGTGATGTAAGGATCGAGCGCCTTACGCAGTACGCCGGCGTTTTCGTCCGAGACGTCGATGGTGTAGGCGACGCCGTCGAGGCTGAACTCGACAGTCCGGTCGGCCTTTCCACCGTCGAGGTCGTCGGTCAGCACCGTGATTACTTTTCTGGCCATCGCCGATTACTCCCTGTCTGGGGCGGGGTGTGGTGCAAAGTTTGACGTACGATCCCGGTAAACCGCAAGAATACGGTCGTTTCATTTCGGCGGGTCGTGTTTTCGCACCATCAATAGTGTGCCTGATGGCGTAATCGGTCCCGCGATCGGTAGGCCCTGGAATCGGCCCGACCCGTCATTCGCCCAGCAGGCCCACCTGGCCGGCGAGAGCGGCGGCCTCGGCCCGGCTGGAGACCCGCAGTTTCCGCAGCAGCGCCGCGATCATCCGCTTCACGGTCCGTTCCGACACGTGCAGCTCCTCGGCGATCTCCACGGTGCTGCGGCCGGTGGCGAGGGCCCGCAGCAGGCGGCGCTCCTCGCTGTCCAGGTCGATCGCGACGGCCCGGGTGGGTCGTAGCAGCGCACGCAGCAACTCCGACGGAAGCACCGCCCAGCCGTCGAGGATCGCCAGCAGTGGTGGCAGCAACTCCTCGGGCTCGCTGCTCTTCGGCAGGTACCCCTCGGCGCCGGCACGCAGCGCCTCCAGCGCCGGGGCCGGGTCGTCGCCGCCCGACATCGCCACGATCCGTACCCGGGGTGTGGTCCGCCGGATGGCGGCCACGGCGCGCACGCCGCCCGGCGGTGGCATGTGCAGGTCGACCAGGGTCAGGTCCGGATGGGTGCGGCTCACCAGCGAGGCGGCCGCAGAGGCGTCACCGGTCGAGCCCACCACCTCCACCCGCTTCTCGGTCGCGGCGGGCAGCAGAAGTTCGAGCCCGCGTACGAAGAGCGGGTGGTCGTCGACGACGACGATCCGAATGGTGGGCCTGTCCGGCATGTCTGCTCCGTTCCCCAGCGGGTACCGATCATTCGGGTACGCACCGGTACGAGGGGAGCTGGGCGGATGCGGGGACGGTACGGGTTGCCGGGGCTGTTGCGAGGTCTCCGACGGATCGAGCCGACCGGCGGAGTTGGTGACGAATCGTCGCCGGCCGACCCGGAGCTGCTGCTGCGGGTGCTCTGTCACGAGTTCCGCGCCCCGGTCAGCTCCCTGACCTCGCTGACCAGGGCGCTCGCCGACGAGCAGCGGGAACTCACCGGGGTCGACCGGCGGGCGATCACCCGGCTCGCCCGGGACCAGGCGGCCCACCTGCAGGCGCTGCTTCGGGACGCCACCGCCGGCGCCGGGGCGCTGACCCTCCCGGCCGCGACCGACCCGGTCGTGCCGCTCGGCGACGTCCTCCGCGAGGCCGTGGCCCTGGTGCCGGTGGAACGTCGGCGGGCCCGGGCCACCCGGCGGGCGCGGCAGTGTCCGGTGCCGGCGCGGCGTACCCGGCGGGTGCTGACCAACCTGGTGGAGAACGCGCTACGGCACGGGCCCCGGGACGGCCGGGTGGGGCTCTACGCGGCGCTTCGCGGCCCCAATCTCAACCTGCTGGTGACGGACGAGGGGCGGGTGGACGGCGCACTGCTGGAGGCGCTGTGCCGGCCACAGCCGGGCGCCGGCATGCACGGTCTCGGGCTGTGGATCGTCCGGCGGCTCGTCGCGGCCGACGGGGGCTCGGTGCACGTGCACCGGCTCCGCCCGCGCGGGGTGGCGCTGGAGGTGCGGCTGCCGCCGCTCGCGCATCCGAATTGACCCGCCGGGGTCGCCGATTGGCGCGGCCGGGCCAGCGACGCGGGAAGTGTCCCCGGTATCGGTACCGAGGAGGAGATGTGTTCAGCCACCTGAAGGATCTGCAGTTCGAGGCGAAGCCGGACGGTCCCGACGCCGCGTTCGCCCGGCGGCTCCAGGAGATCCTGGGCGGCAAGTGGGGCGAGATGACCGTCGCCAACCAGTACCTCTACCAGGGCTGGAACTGCCGGCTGCCCGGCAAGTACAAGGACCTCTTCCTCGATGTCGGCACCGAGGAGATGGGTCACGTCGAGATGATCGCCACGATGATCACGCGGCTGCTGGAGAACGCGCCGCTGTCGTTGCAGGAGGCGGCGGCCGAGGAGAACCCGATGGTGGGGGCGATCTACGGCGGCGCCAATCCGGCGCACTTCATCCACGGTGGCGGTGGGGCGCTGCCGGTGGACAGCGTCGGGGTGCCGTGGAACGGCTCGTACATCACCGCCAGCGGCAACCTGATGGCCGACTTCTACCTGAACGTGGCGGCGGAGGCGCAGGGCCGGCTGCAGGTGGCCCGGCTCTTCAACATGACCGACGATCCGGGGGTCAAGCAGCTGCTGCGCTTCCTGCTGGCCCGCGACACCATGCACCAGAACATCTGGCTGGCCGCCATCGAGCAGCTCAAGGAGGACGGCCTGGAGGAGATGCCGGTGCCGGAGGCGTTCCCCGACTCGGGGGAGCTCACCGAGGAGTTCGGCTACACCTACCTGGACTTCTCGCCGGGCACCGACGCCTCCGAGGGGCGTTGGGCGGCCGGGCCCACCCCGGACGGCAAGGGCGAGTTCCGGTACGACAACAGCCCCCGGGCGCACGCGCCGGAACCCGTCCTGCCCCCCGGTGACCCGCGCCTGTACGGGACCGAACCGGGCCTGCTCGGCGAGTTCGCCACCGAGGTCGAGAGCAGGCTCACCTGACCCCGCCGTGCCGGGCCGCCCACGCGGCGGTCGGCACGCGTACCCGAGGAGGTGCCGAGGATGTCGTCGCATCCGTTGATCCCGGTCGCCCGTACCCGCGTGAAGCTCGCCGTCTGCGCGGCGCTGACCGTCGTCGCGGTCATCGCCGGGCTGCCCGCCTGGACGGTGGCCGCACTGGCCCTGACCAGCATCGCGATCCCGGTCGCGGTGCTGCTCGCCGGCGGCGCCAGGCTGCTGTGGGAACTGCTGCTGCCGCCGCCCGGTGACCGCACCGAGGGTGGCCTGGATCACACCCCGGAAGAAAGGGACCGCCTCGTGACTTGAGCCTGACACGCTCAACTCAATGCGATGGCAGGTGTTCGATGGCAACTCTTCCGGTACTTCCGCTGACCGACGCCGTGCTGCTGCCCGGCATGGTGATCCCGGTGACCCTCGACCCGACCACTCAGGCCGCGGTCGACGCGGCCCGCGCCACCGGCGACCGTACGCTGCTGGCCGTGCCCCGCATCGACGGGGAGTACGGTCCCGTCGGCGTGGTGGCCACCATCGAGAAGGTCGGCCGGCTGCCCAGCGGGGAGCCCGCCGCCGTGATCCGCGGGCTCTCCCGCGCGCGCATCGGCTCCGGTGTCCCCGGCCCGGGCGCCGCGCTCTGGGTCGAGGCCGCCGAACTCTCCGAACCCGCCCCCGCCGGCCGGGCCCGCGAACTCGCCCGTGAGTACCGCGCCCTGGTCTCGTCGCTGCTCCAGCAGCGGGGGGCCTGGCAGGTCATCGACGCGATCGAGCGGATGACCGATCTCGCCGAACTCGCCGACTCCGCCGGCTACGCGCCCTGGCTGAGCCTGGAGCAGAAGAACGAACTGCTCGCCGCCGCGGACGTCACCGCCCGGCTCGAACTGCTCGTCGGCTGGGTCAAGGAGCACCTGGCCGAGCAGGAGGTCACCGAGCAGATCAACAACGACGTGCGGGAGGGGCTGGAGAAGTCGCAGCGGGAGTTCCTGCTGCGTCAGCAGCTCGCCGCGATCCGCAAGGAGCTCGGTGAGGACGAGCCGGACGGCTCGGCCGACTACCGGACCCGCGTCGAGGCCGCGGAGCTGCCCGAGAAGGTACGCGAGGCGGCGCTGCGCGAGGTCGGCAAGCTCGAGCGGGCCAGCGACGCCTCCCCGGAGGCGGGCTGGATCCGCACCTGGCTGGACACCGTCCTCGAGATGCCGTGGAACACGCGTACCACCGACAACACGGACCTGGCCGAGGCGCGCGCGGTGCTCGACGCCGACCACGCCGGCCTGCCGGACGTGAAGGACCGCATCCTGGAGTACCTCGCGGTACGCAACCGGCGCGCCGAGCGCAACCTCGGCGTGGTCGGCGGGCGCGGCTCCGGCGCGGTGCTCGCCCTGGCCGGCCCGCCCGGTGTCGGCAAGACCAGCCTCGGAGAGTCGGTCGCCCGGGCGCTCGGGCGCAACTTCGTCCGGGTCTCCCTCGGTGGTGTCCGGGACGAGGCGGAGGTCCGCGGTCACCGGCGCACCTACGTCGGGGCGCTGCCCGGCCGCATCGTGCGCGCGCTGCGCGAGGCGGGCTCGATGAACCCGGTCGTGCTCCTCGACGAGGTGGACAAGCTGGCCGCCGGGTACGCCGGCGACCCGGCCGCCGCGCTGCTGGAGGTGCTCGACCCGGCGCAGAACCACACCTTCCGGGACCACTACCTGGAGGTCGACCTCGACCTGTCCGACGTGCTCTTCCTCGCCACCGCGAACGTGGTGGAGAGCATCCCCGGCCCGCTGCTGGACCGGATGGAGCTGGTCACCCTGGACGGCTACACGGAGGACGAGAAGGTGGCGATCGCCCGCGACCACCTGCTGCCCCGGCAGCGGGAGCGGGCCGGGCTGACCGCCGACGAGGTGACCGTGGCCGACGAGGCGCTCGCCCGGATCGCGGGAGAGTACACCCGAGAGGCCGGGGTACGGCAGCTCGAACGGGCGCTGGCGAAGATCCTGCGGAAGGTGGCGGTCACCCTCGCCACCGACCCGACGCCGCTGCAGGTCGACGACGGCAACCTGGCCCAGTACCTGGGCCGGCCGAAGTTCACCCCGGAGTCGGCGGAGCGGACGGCGGTGCCCGGCGTGGCCACCGGCCTGGCGGTCACGGGCGCCGGCGGCGACGTGCTCTTCATCGAGGCCACCGGCATGGAGGGCGAGCCGGGGCTGACCCTGACCGGTCAGCTCGGTGACGTGATGAAGGAGTCGGCGCACATCGCGCTGTCGTACCTGCGCTCCAACGGTCGACGCCTCGGCATCGACCCGAACGAGCTGGCCGGACGGCGGATCCACGTGCACTTCCCGGCGGGGGCGGTGCCCAAGGACGGCCCCAGCGCCGGCATCACCATGGTGACCGCGCTGGCCTCCCTGGTGACCGGCCGGCCGGTCCGGCCCGAGTTCGGGATGACCGGTGAGGTGACCCTCTCCGGTCGGGTGCTGCCCATCGGCGGGGTGAAGCAGAAGCTGCTCGCCGCGCACCGGGCGGGCCTGACCGAAGTGATCATCCCGAAGCGCAACGAGCCGGACCTGGACGATCTGCCCACCGAGGTCCGCGAGGCGCTGACCATCCACACCCTCTCCGACGTCGCCGACGTGCTCGCCCTGGCGCTGCGCCCGGCCGAGCTGGAGACGGAGTCGCTGGACGGCCCGGCGCTCGCCGCGGCCTGACGCCTGATCGGGAAGGGCCCCCGACCACACCGCAACGGTGTGGTCGGGGGCCCTTTCCGCGCGTGCCGCGGTGGTCAGCGGTGGTCGCGGTCCCGCCGGTCGCGGCGGTCGCCCCCGTACGGCCGGTCACGACGGTCACCGCCGTACGGCCGGTCGCGGCGGTCCCCGGCGTACGCCCGCTCCCGGCGATCGTCGCCGTCGCCGTCCCGGTCGCGGCGTACCGTCGCCTTGCGGCCCTTGATGGTGCTGGCGCGCAGCCCCGCGATCACCTCGTCGGCGACGGCGTGCGGCACCTCCACCAGGGAGAACCGGTCCGCGATCTCGATGGAGCCGATGTCCCGGCCGCTGATCCCGGTCTCGCCGGTGATCGCACCGACCAGGTCCTGCGGGCGTACTCCGGCCCGGCGACCGAGCCCGACGAAGACCTGGGTGGTGCCGCCCGTGCGCGGCCGGCCGGTGGCGCCGCGCCGCTCGCCCCGCGCCCCCTCGCGCGGGCCGCGCAGCGACACCTGGGGGATCTCCTCCTCGTCGTCCGCGCCCGGCGACGTCGCCTCGTGCGCCAGCCGCACCGCGGCGAGGGCCACCTCCATCAGGTCGAACTCGTCGGTCAGCGACTCGACGATCACCCGGAACGGCTCCAGGTCGTCGTCGAGCAGGCTCTCCCGCAGCGCCGCCTGGGTCAGCTCCAGCCGGCGGGTACGCAGATCCGCCACGGTCGGGATGGTGTCGATGGAGATCCGCTGTCCGGTGACCCGCTCGATGGTCTTGAGCATCCGGTGCTCGCGCGGCTCGGCGAGGGTGATCGCCACCCCCTCCCGACCGGCCCGCCCCACCCGGCCGATCCGGTGCACGTACGACTCGGGAGCCGACGGCACGTCGTAGTTGACCACGTGGGTGAGCTGCTCGACGTCCAGACCGCGCGCGGCCACGTCGGTGGCGACCAGCAGATCCGCCGTTCCGGCGCGCAGCCGGCCCATCACCCGGTCGCGCTGCTCCTGGCTCATTCCGCCGTGCAGGGCCTCCGCGCGGTAGCCGCGGCCGTTCATGGTCTCGGTGAGGCGGTCCACCTCCTCCCGGCTGCGGCAGAACACGATCGCGGCGGTCGGCGACTCCACGTCCAGCACCCGGCCCAGTGCCGCCGGCTTGTGTGCCCGGGCCACCAGGTAGGCGCTCTGCCGGACCCGGGGCGCCTCCCCGGCGACCGGCTGCTCCCGCCGAATGAGGATCCGGACCGGGTCGGTGAGGTGCTGCCGGGCCATCCCGTCGATGCGCGCCGGCATCGTGGCCGAGAAGAGCACGGTCTGCCGCTGCTCCGGCGCGTGCTGCAGGATCGCCTCGATGTCCTCGGCGAAGCCCATGTCCAGCATCTCGTCGGCCTCGTCCAGGACGACGGTGGCGAGGCCACCCAGCCGCAGCGTCTCCCGGGCGATGTGGTCCAGCGCACGGCCCGGGGTGGCCACCACCACGTCCACGCCCGCGTCCAGCGCCCGCAGCTGCCGGCCGATCGGCTGCCCACCGTAGATCGGCAGCACCCGGGTGCCGAGTTCCCGGCCGTACCGGTGGAACGCCTCGGAGACCTGCACCGCCAGCTCCCGGGTCGGCACCAGCACCAGCGCCACCGGGTCGCCGCCGTCACGGTGCGCCGGCATGCGCTGCAGCAGGGGCAGCGCGAAGGCGGCGGTCTTGCCGGTGCCGGTGGCCGCCTGACCGAGCAGGTCCTGACCGGCCAGCAGGGGCGGGATCGCCTCCCGCTGGATCGGGGTGGGCTCCTCGTAGCCGAGGGCGGCCAGCGCGCCCAGCAGCTCGGGGCGCAGCCCCAGGTCCGCGAAGCCGTTCGCCTCGGTGTCGCCCGGGTCGGTGGGGTGGATCTGTGCCGAACTCATGCGACAAGCCTTTCATCACCGCCTCGTGCCCGCCGCGCCGACCGGCACCTCTCCGCCGCCGACGCCTGCGGACCGCCCCGATGATCAAGCGATCCGGGCCCGGGTCGGGCCGTGCGGCGGCCCGGCGGCGCGACCTCGGGGTCAGGTGGTCAGGAGCGCCAGGATGATCGTGACGCCGACGATCGCGTCGAGGACACCGCACCATTCGGCGTAGCCACGGGGCACGACCTCGTCACGCCGGTGGTGCACCACGTCCCAGACCGCGTGACCGAGCCAGCCGAGCGCGACCAGCCACGCTGCGGCCCGCCCGCCGGCCGCCGCCGCGACCAGCGCCAGCGCCGACCAGGCGACCAGGCCGCCGAGCTGCCGGGTCAGCACACCCGGCCCGCGCAGCCGGCGACGGTACCCGCCGATGATCAGATACCCGGCGGGCAGGATCAGCAGCGTCCACGGCCCGAGCACGGTCGGCGAGATCCAGAGGTCGATCGTCATCAGCAGAGCGAGGCCGGTCGGCCAGCGGCGCAGCAGGGCGGCGACCAGTCGTCCCCGACGCGGTGTGTCGGCGGGCGGCTCGTGCCGGTGGCGCAGCGCCACGAGCACCATGGCGGGCACCATCAGCAGGTGACCGCCGAGCATCATCGCCTCGCCGTCGAGCAGGCCCGCCCAGTAGGGCGGGAGCAGCATCAGGAACGGGACGTACATGGCGGCGGCCATCCCGGCGCACGCCGACCAGGTGTGCCGGCGGTACCGCATCCAGACCGTCATCCCGGCGGTCATGTTCGTCGCCATCACCAGCGCGGCGACCTCCGGCTGGTCGAGCAGGCCGGTGAGCCCCGACGGTTCGGCGACGAGCGACCACACCGGGCCGAGCAGGAGCATCCCGGCGATCATCGCGAGGGTCATCTCGCCGAGGTGCCGCAGCAGATGGGCGACGCCGCCCGCCCGGCGCGGCGCGGCGGCGGTCGTCGGCTGGTGAACTCGGATCTGCGTCATGCCGTAGACCCTGCCGGTGAGCGCGACCCGTCGGGCAGACCAGGATGTCACCGGATCTCCGTGCGATCTGCACGGTCCACCCGTGACATTCCGCAGGGGCGGATCGGGCGGCGGCGGCCCTACGATCGGGTCCGTGGCGCAGCAGGCGGCGGGACCCCGGGCGGATCGGCGGCTGCGCCGCGCCCGTACGGCCATGCTCCTCTCGCTGGGCACCGGGATCTGGGCCAGCCTGCTGCTGCCCCTGCTCGGCGTCGCCCGGGAGCCCGACGGCACGCGCGCCGCGCTCGGCGTGGTGGGTGTGGTCGCCTTCGTCGCCGGCCAGGCCGCGGTGCTGTACGCGGCGGTGACTCCCTGGCTGCCGCAGCGGTGGCGCCGCCGGTCCCAACTGGGGTTGGCCGTGGCGGCGTCGCTGACCGTCCCGCTCGTCGGTCCCGTCGCGGCGGGCGCGTGGCCGACGTGGGCGTGGCTGGGCGCCTCGCTGGTCGGCATGGCGCCGCTGCTCGTACGCCCGCCGGTGGTGCTCGCCGTGACCGCCGCGGCCCTCGCCGCCTCGGCCGGGGTGGCGGTATGGACCGGCGGCCAGATCTCCCGGTTCCTCCTGGTGACCGGCGGGGTCGGCGTGAGCGTCGCTCTGGTCAACTGGTTCCAGGTCTGGTTCTGGGACCTGCTCGTCGAGGCGCGGGACGGGCAGCGGGCGCAGGCCGGACTGGCCGCCGCCCAGGAGCGGCTCCGCTTCGCCCGGGACGTGCACGACGTGCTGGGGCACAGCCTCACCGTCATCGCGTTGAAGGCGGAGCTGGCCGCCCGGCTCGCCGAGGTGGATGCCGAACGGGCCGCCCGGGAGGCCGGCGAGGTGCAGCGCCTGGCGCTCTCCGCGCTGGCCGAGGTGCGCGAGGCCGTGCACGGCTACCGGAGCGTCGACCTGGGTGAACAGCTCGACGCCGTGGCGGCGGTGCTGCGCTCGTCCGGCATCCGGTGCACGGTCGCGCCCCCACCGGCCGACCTGCCGCCGGCGGCGGCGAGCGACCTGGCGGCCGTGCTGCGTGAGGCCGGCACGAACCTGCTGCGGCACAGCCGCGCCGGCTGGTGCCGGATCGAGATCGTGCGTGACGGCGACGTCGCCCGCCTGACGGTCGCCAACGACGGCGCCGCGGGTGGCGGACCGGACGAGCGCAGCACCGGTCTGCGTGGCCTCACCGACCGGCTCGCCGGGGTCGGCGGGCGGCTGCGCGTCCGGCGGGAGGAGAACGTGTTCACCCTCGAAGCCACAGTCCCGGTCGGGTCATGATCCGGCTCCTGCTCGCCGACGACGAGGAGCTGATCCGGGCGGCGCTGGCCGCCCTGCTCGGGCTGGAACCCGACATCGAGGTGGTGGCGGAGGCGGCCGACGGGCCGTCGGCGGTCGCGGCGGCGCTGGCGCACCGGCCGGACGTGGCGGTGGTCGACCTGGAGATGCCGGGGCTGACCGGCATCCAGGTCGCCGCCGAGCTGACCCGGGCGCTGCCCGGATGCGCGGTGGTCCTGCTCACCGGGCACGGCCGACCCGCGCACCTGCGTCAGGCGCTGACCGCCGGCGCCCGCGGCTTCCTGCCCAAGGGCGCGCCGGGTGGGGCGCTCGCGGACGTGATCCGGCGGGTGCGTGCCGGCGGCCGGTACGTCGACCCGGCGCTGGCCGCCGACGCGCTGACCCTGCCCGACTGCCCACTGACGCCACGGGAGCTGGAGACGCTGCGCCTGGCCGAGCTGGGCGCCCCGGTCGCCGTGATCGCCCGGCGGGCGCACCTCTCCAGCGGCACGGTGCGCAACTACCTCGCGGCGGCGGTGCAGAAGCTCGGTGCGACCGACCGGGCGGAGGCGATCCGGAGGGCGCGGGAGAACGGCTGGCTCTGAGCCGGTGCCCGGCCGCTTCCGGGGCCGACTAGCGTGGGCGGGTGCGTACGGTCGAACTGCTCTGCTCGGCGGAGCTGGACGCCACGGTGCGGGCGGCGTGGGATCGACTGGCCGAGACCGGTCTGCCCAGCCTGGCCCGCAACACCCATGCCACGAACCGGCCACATCTGACCCTCGCGGCGGTGGACGAGTTCCCGCCCGGCGCGCAGGAGCGCCTCGCCGACCTCTTCGACGCGGCGCTGCCCCTGCGGGCGCGGGTCGACCGGGTGGCGGTGCTCGACGGCAGCGCCCCGCTGGTGTGGCTGATCCGGTCGACTCCGGAGCTGCTGGCCCTGCACGGCGCGGTCTGGGACGTGCTCGCGGGCGCGCCCGGCGCGCAGCCGTGGCACCTGCCCGGTCGGTGGGTTCCGCATCTGAGCCTGGCGCTGCGTTTCCGCGCCGCCGACCGTCGCCGGGCCCGGGCGGTGATCGGCGGGGACCGGCCGAGCGGGGAGTTCGTCGCGGCGCGCAGCTACGACTCCGACCCTCGGTCGGTCACGCCCCTCTCCGGGTGCTGACCGGGGCTCCGTCACCGGGGCCCCGGTCAGCGCGCCGTCAGCGGTAGAAGCGTAGGTAGTCGAAGTCGGCGGTGACCGCCGGCGCGGCGCCCCCGTGCGCGACCAGCCCGATCCGGGGGGTCGTGTCGGCCGGGAAGGTCCACACCCCACCCCAGGTCCAGTGCTCGCCGTCCCGGCTGGAGGCGGCCCGGAACTCGTGCTCGCCGGTGGCCCGGTCGACGTGGTGCGCCAGCCGCAGCCAGGTGGCGCCGGCCGGGGTGCCGACGATGCTGCCGCCGTACACCGGCTGGCCGGCGAAGGGCAGCTCGTAGCCGTACTCCACCTGCCGGGTGTTCCAGATCGCCACCTGCGCCAGCCGGGCGAACCGGTCGTCGTCGACGTACGCCACCAGACCGGCCTGCTGGTAGTTGCGGACGCTCTCCTCGCCGAGGTCGAGGGTCACCTTCGTCTCGACCACGTAGTCGCCGACGGGCGCGTCGCGCAGCAGCACCCCGGCCGTGTTGCCGGTGCCGGTGAGGTCGGCGGACTGCACCGGCCAGCGCAGCGCGCCGCCGGCCACCGTCGCCGCCGGGTCCGGGCGTACCCAGCTCCAGGCCGGGCCGAGGCCGCCGGTGAACTCGTCCGAGTACGACGTGAGCACCCGCCCGATCCGGGGCGTCGCGACGGCCCGTGCCGGCCGGTACAGCCGGACCGCGCTCACGTTGTCGAACTCGGCGTCACCTGCGGTGGCGTGCAGGCCGACCCGGCCGGTCACCGGGCGGTCCAGCCGCAGCTCGACCACGGCGAGCTGGTCGCCGAGGCGGGCCGGGCTCAGCTCGGCTACGAGCAGGCGGTCGCGTACCTCGACGGCCAGGTTGTGCCGGTCGGCGGGAACGAAACCGGCGGGCAGCGGAGCGCTGGCCGTACGGCCGCCGTCGCTGGCCACCAGCCGGCCGGCTGCCGCGTCGACGCGGACCTCGACCCGGTCGGCGAGGGTGAGCCCGGCGGAGGCCGCGCCGGTCAGCCGCAGGTCGGTCTCCGCCCGCAGGTCGCCGCCGACGGTGGTACGACTCGTCAACGCGCCGCCGCCGGTGAGCCGACCGTCGGCGACCTGCCAGTCGCCGTCGGCGCGCCGCCAGCGCGCCAGGCCGGTGGTGTCGAACTGCTCGTCGAGCGGGCCGGTCGTGACCGGGGCGGGGCGCTCGCCGTCGGAGGGGCCGGCGCCGGCGTTCACGGTCGGCCAGCCGTCGATCCAGTCCAGCCGGTCGATGAGCATCGGCCGCTCGTTGACGCCGAACGGCTCGTCGAGGTACGGGTCCGAGCGGTCGATGGCGTGGTAGACGATCCAGTCCTGCCCGGACAGGTCGGTGAGGAACCCGTTGTGTCCGGTGCCGATCCAGCGGTTGCCGTTCTGGGTGAGCACCGGGGTGCCACCGGTCCGGGAGGCGGTCAGCGCGATGCCGTCGCGGTCCAGGAACGGCCCGCGCGGGCTGCGCGCACGTCCGACCTGCACCGAGTAGCCGGTGGCCGGGCCGGCGCAGCAGTTCGCGGTGGAGGCGAAGAGGTAGTACCAGCCGTCGTGGCGCAGCACGTAGCTGCCCTCGAACTTGTTGTCGACGGCGACCAGGGTGGGGGAGCCGGCCGCGCGCAGCCCGTCGGGGGTGAGCTCGGTGACCGAGACGCCGCCGTAGTAGCTGCCGTAGTAGAGGTAGTTGGTGCCGTCGACGTCGGTGAACTGGCTCGGGTCGATCGTCCAGAGCCAGCCACCGCCGCCGCCGGGGCGCGGGGCGACCACCGGCTCGTCGGCGAAGGTCCACGGGCCGGTCGGGGTGGGCGCGGTGGCCGCGCCGATGGCGTAGTCGCTGCCCTCCGCCGAGACGGTGGTGTCGGTGACCGTCACGTACATGACGTATCGGTCGCCGATGCGGCGCACGTCCGGCGCCCAGAACGCCGCGCCGTTCGCCGCGTAGGGCGGGCGCTGGTCGGGTCCGAAGGCGTCGCCGACGTACGTCCAGTCGACCAGGTCGGCGGAGCGGGCGGTGGGCACCCGGTGCGGCTGCCGCTCGCCCTCCCGCAGCGGGTCGGTGGTGCCGTAGGCGTACCAGTAGCCGTCGTCACCGCGGACGATGACCGGGTCGGCGAAGGTGTCGCCCACGTCGACGGAGATCGGGTTGCGGTAGTGGGGGGTCGAGTGGGCTTCGGCGGAGGCCGGCGCGGCGGCGGGGGCCGCCAGCAGCAGAGCGAGTACGGCGGCGAGCGCGCCACCGCGACGTGGTTGTCCCATCAGACCTGCCTTGCGTGCAGTGGATGTCGGTGCGAGCCGCGTCCCTTCCTACCGCGCCTCGTGCAACGTTGTAAAGACCGGTCGGCGAAGAGCGAACCGTCCGCGTGCCAGCATGGCCGGATGCACCCGAACACCGCCTGGGCCCCGGGGCTCGCGCACCTCGCCGCGCTGCTGGCCGACACCACCCGGGCGCGGATCTGCCTCGCGTTGCTCGACGGTCGGGCCTGGACGGCGGGAGAGCTGGCCCGGGCCGCGGGAGTCGCCCCCTCCACCGCGAGCGACCACCTCAGCCGCCTCGTCGAGGGTGGCCTGCTGGCGCAGGAGCGGCAGGGGAGGCACCGATACCTGCGGCTCGCCGACGCGAGCGTGGCCCAGCTCGTCGAGGACCTGGCCGCTCGGCTCTCCGCGCCGCCCGCCCCGGACCGGTCGCTGCGGACCGCCCGGGCCGGCGCCGCGCTCGCCTACGCCCGGACCTGCTACGACCATCTCGCCGGGCGCCTCGGCGTGCTGATGCACGACGCGCTGCTGGACCGGGGACTGCTGGACCGCTCCGCCGGACTGGCCCTCACTCCGGCCGGAACGCGCTGGTGCGCCGAGCTGGGGCTGCCCGTCGCGCCGCTGCGCGCCACCCGCCGGCCGTTGCTGCGCGACTGCCTGGACTGGACCGAGCGGCGGCCGCACCTCTCCGGCGCCCTCGGCGCGGCGCTCTGCGCCCACCTGTTCGACCTGGGTTGGCTCACCCGGGGCGCGGGCCGGGCCGTCCGCCTCACCCCGTCCGGCACTCCGGCGCTCGCCGCCGCGCTCGGCCTGGACCCGGCCGACCTCGCCCCACCGGCCGACGCCGACACCGGCGGCGGACGCGCCTAACCTGGCGTTCACGATCATCCCGGCCGAGCCCGGTCGAGTCGATCGACCAGCTCAGGCATCGCGCTCGGTCCGACCGCCCGCGGCGACACTTCGGCGTCGGCCGCAGCATCCCGGCCCTAGCGTCGTCGGGTGACCCTCACCCGGCCCCGCATCACCCCGATTCCCGGCACCCCGCCCTGCGGCCCACCCAGCATGGACCCGCGGACCGGTTGCACGCTGACCCGGTACGCGGACGTGCGCGCCGCCCTCCCCGCCCCGGCCTGCCGCGTACCACCCGCCCGCCCCGGCACGGCCTACACGCTCGACTGGCTCCGTGGCCTGGTGAGCCGATTCAGCGCGCCGGAGAACCATCCCGCCCGGCGGTCGGCCGGCCTCGCGGCGCTGGCCCCGCTAGACCCGGGCGAGCTACGCGCCGAGGCCGTCCGGCGGACCACCGACGCCCTGGACCGGGCCGATGGCCGGTTCGACGTGCCGTCCGCGCTCGCCCGGCGCGTACCGGTGGGGGTGCTCGCCGCCCGACTCGGGCTGGCCGATCCGGTGGCCGCCGTCGAGGCGGTGGCCACGATCGCCGCCGCCTACCAGCCCGGCGCGGACGCGGCTGCGGTCCGGCGGGCCGACGGGGCGGTCGCGGTGCTGGTGGCGCTGGCCCCGCCCGCCCGACGTACGAATCCCATCCGCTGCTGCGGGTGCCGTCCCGGCTCGAGGTGATCCCGCGATGACGACACCATCCACCGCCACCGGCCGGTACGCCGACCGCTGCGCCGCCTTCCGCGCGCTGCATCGGCCCGGCCACCCCCTGCTCCTCCCCAATGCCTGGGACCACGCCTCGGCGGCGATCTTCGCGGCCCGGTCCTACCCGGCCGTCGGCACCACCAGTCTCGGCGTGGCCGCCGCGGCCGGCCTGCCGGACGGCGCGGGGGCGACCCGGGCCGAGACGCTGCGGTTGGCCCGACGGCTGCGCCGGCTCCCGGTGCTGCTCACCGTCGACGTGGAGGCGGGCTTCAGCGACGACCCGGCGGAGGTCGCCGCCCTCGCCGTCGAGCTGGCCGGGCTCGGCGTCGTCGGCATCAACCTGGAGGACGGCCACGCGGACGGTTCGCTCGCCGCACCCGCGGCGACCGCGGTCAAGGTGGCGGCGGTCAAGGCCGCCGTGCCGGACCTGTTCGTCAACGCCCGCACCGACGCGTGGTGGCTGGGCGTACCCGATCCGCTCGACGCCGCCGTGGAGCGGGCCCGGGCGTACCGCGCGGCCGGCGCCGACGGTGTCTTCGCACCCGGCGCCCCTGACGAGGAGACGATCCGGGTCCTCGTCACCGAGGTCGACGCTCCGCTGAACGTGCTGTACCGCCCGGGTTTCCTGGGCGTCGACGAGTTGGCGCGGCTCGGGGTGGCGCGGGTGAGCACCGGCTCGCTGCCGTTCCGAGCCGCGCTCGGCGCCGCGCTGGCCGGTGTCGACGCCCTCACCCCGGCGCGGGCGGGCGTAGACGCCGGTCGCGCCTCGGCCGGCCCGGTCGCGTCGCCCGGGCCGCCGTCGTACGGCGAGGTGCAGGCGCTGACGGAGGGGTGGACGCCGGAATCTTGAGGTGCCCTCCGGCTCGGCGCGGCGGCGCCACGCGTCGCGGCGGTTGACCGGTTCGTGCCCCACCCGGTCGGCCTGCAACCTCCCGGCTGGGCATCCCGTGCTTTCCGAACCGTCGCCGTTCGCGGGGTGATAGGAGGAATGTTCGGCCTCCTCCCGATCCGACTGGTTACCGTGTCTGTGCAGGGCGAACGACCCAGTGTCGGGACCGCGGAGAGGACCGATCATGCGAGTGCCCAGCCGAAGCCCCGGAGGACGGCCCGGTCCGACCGTCGCCTCCACCGCCCCGGCCCGCCGCCTTCCCGCCTCCTCCGGCCCGCCGCCGGCCACCGACCCGGATCTCGTGGCCTACCGGGAGGCCGTCGCCGATCTGCTCGTGGAGGTCGGCGCGCTCGCCGACGCGCCGAGCACCGCCGCCCGACAGGTGCTCATCGACGAGCGGCTGCGCGAGCCGGCCCTCGCCGCCGTCCTCGACGCCACCCCGCAGGGGCTGCTGGGCGCCCGGGAGACGCTGCTGCTGGAGATGGCCCGCTACCAACCGAACCCCCGCAGCTCCGCCCGGGACCTGACGGCGCTGGTGCGGATCTACCTGCTCTCCCGCATCGACGTCATGTGGTGGCGCGACGTCGCGGACTTCGTCACCGACGACCAGGTCCAGGGCAGCCCCGACCTGGTCGACCTGGAGTGGCTGCGCCGCCGTGACCTGCTCCGCTTCCGCTACCGGGAGCAGCCGGCGACCGTGGTGGGCCGCAGCTGGCACGCGCTGCGACGCCGGCTGCGCCCGGAAGCCACGCCGCGCACCGCCGGCCTGCTCGCCCGGCGAGCCCGCCGCGAGGTCGTCGCGCTGCTCAACGATCTCGGCCGGGAGTTCGCGGCGGCCACCCCACCCGGCACCCCGCCACTGTGGGTGACCTCGCTCACCCGCAGCGTCGAGCACCAGCATCGGCTGCGTCGCCTCGGGTACGCCGCCATGCTGCCCAGCGGGCACTGCACCGGGTACGCCATGGACGTGGAGATGACCTGGTACGCCCGCTACGGGGTCCAGGAGACCCTGGCGGCCCTCCTGCTCACCCGGCAGCAGGCCGGTGAGATCAACGTCATCGACGAGGGGCAGGCCTGGCACGTCTGCCTCGCACCGGTCGCCGGGAGGCGGCTGCGCCGGGCGTACGAGGCCGAGATGGGCGTCTGAGCCGATGTGCGGCATCGCCCTGAGCATCGGCCCGGATGCGGATCCGGTGGTCTTCCGCCGGACGCTCGCCGTGCTCGCGCCGCTGGGCGCGGTGACCGAGGCCCGGTACGAGGGCGGCCTGCTCGCCGGGGTCCGCCGCCCGCGCGTGGTGGACCGGGAGCGGGCGGTGCGGCCGTGGACCTCCGCCGACGAGCGCTGGCTGCTCTGCTACTACGGCGAGATCTTCAACCATCGGCAGCTGCGCGCCGAGCTGAGCCGGCTCGGTCAGGTCTTCCGCGGTGACAGCGACACCGAGGTGGTGCTGGCCGCCTTCGAGCGCTGGGGTGCCGACGCCGTGCACCGGCTGGGCGGCGAGTACGCCTTCGTCGTGGTGGATCGGTCCACCGGTCGCGCGTACCTGGCCCGCGACCCGCTCGGCGGGAAGCCGCTGTACTGGGCCCGTGAGCCCGGCTGCCTGCACCTGGCCTCCGAGGCCAAGGCGCTGGTCCGGTACGCCGTGCCGATCAACGAGGTGCCGCCCGGACACCACGGCTGGGCGGACGCCGACGGCCACGTCCGGCTGCGTCCCCACGTGGACCTGCTCACCGTCGGCGAGCGACTGTCCGCGATCGACGATCCGGACGAGGCCGCGCTGCTCGGCCGTGCCGCGGTGCGGGACAGCTCCGGGTCCGGGTGGAACGCGGCGAAGGTGGTGCGCCGGCTGGTGTTCACGCGTCGTACCCACGGCGGTGACGGGGCCCCGCTCTCCGGCTGAGCGGATGCTCGCCCTGGTCGAGGTCCGATCTCCGCCAGCATTCCCGCCGGAGGCGGACCAGGCTGGGCAGGTGACCGCTCTGATCCGCTTCGTCATCCGCCCGCTCCCCGCCGACCTGCTCGACGCCGTACGCCGTACCCGCCGGGACGCCGCCGACCGGCCGGTCGAGGCCGCCACCGCCGCCGGTGGGGAACCGCTGCGCTGCTGCCTGCGCGACGCCGAGCCGGGGGAGGAGCTGCTGCTCTTCGGGTACGCACCGCCGGTCGCCGCCGGCCCCTACCGGGAGATCGGCCCGGTCTTCGCCCACGCCCTGCCCTGCTCCGGGCCGGAGTCGACCGGCTCCTATCCGGCGGCCTGGCGGGGGCGGGGGCAGGTCCTACGGGCGTACGACCGGCGGGGCCGCATCCACGACGGCCGGCGTCACGACGGCGCTGACCCGGAATCGGTGATCGCCGAACTGCTCGCCGACCCGGCCGTGCGTCAACTGCACAGCCGCAACGTGGTGCACGGCTGCTACATGTTCGCCGTCGACCGCGCCGAGGAGTGACCGGCGCGGGCGTCACGCGAACCGTGCCTGCGCCCAGCCGGTCCCGCTCGGCCGACCCCACCCCGCCTTCGGCGAGCGGAGAGCGGAGAGCGGCGACCGGCGACCGGCGGGGCGAACGGTGGGCCTGCTCGTCGGGCTTGAGTACCACCACAGCGAGCCGACGTGCCGGCCACCGTTCGCCTCGTCGAGGGGATCGCGACGAGGTTGATACCTCAGGGGCATATCTATGCCTCTGAGGTATCGACCTCGTGCTGATAATCGGCCCGGTGGCCCGGTGGCCCGGTGGCCCGGTGGCCCGGTGGCCCGGTGGCCCGGTGGCCCGGTGGCCCGGTGGCCCGGTGGCCCGGTGGCCCGGTGGCCCGGTGGCCCGGTGGCCCGGTGGCCCGG
>NZ_RAZT01000010.1 GCF_003626635.1 Micromonospora musae
CATCAACCGGCTCAAACGCCATCGCGGCCTGGCCACCCGATACGACAAGCTGGCCGTCCGCTACGAAGCCACCATCCACGTCACCGCCATCAACGAGTGGCTACACGCACTTCGAGACAGGACCTAGGCGCCTGCACAGGGTGGTCGGTCACATCGGGGGTGAGGTGGGGGTGGGCTCCGGCGGCAGGCCGGGCGCCAGCCGGCGCAGCGAGGTGAAGGTGGGCACCAGCGCGTCGTAGAGCTCGGCGAAGAGCGGCAGGAGCGTCGCGTAGGTGGCGGCGGCGGCCGGGTCGGGTCGGATGATCTCCTCGATCCGGACCAGGTCGGCCGCCACGTCGATGGACGGGATGAGCCCGAGCGCCTGCATGCCGAGCAGCGCCGCCCCGAAGCTCGACCCCTCGTGCTCGGCCGGGAAGGCCACCGACACGCCGAGCGCGTCGGCGAGGATCTGCCGCCACAGGCCGCTGCGGGCGAAGCCGCCGCTGGCCCGGACCTCGCGCACCTCGTTGCCGGCGGAGCGCACCGAGGCGAGCACCAGGGCGAGCTGCTGGCAGACCCCCTCGATCGCGGACCGGACGAGATGTTCCCGGCGGTGCCCGTGGGTCAGCCCCACGTACGCGCCGCGGGGCAGCGCGCTCCAGTGCGGCGCGCGCTCGCTGAGCAGGTACGGCAGCATGATGAGCCCGCCGGAGCCGACCGGCGCGCGGGCGGCGAGGGCGACCAGTTCGTCCGCGGCGTGCGTGCCCAGGTCCGGGGCGAGCGCGTCGCCGGCCCAGTCCAGCACGATGCCCCCGTTGTTGATCGCCCCGCCGACCACCCAGCGATCCTCGGTGAGCGCGTAGCAGAACACTCCGCCGAGCGGGTCGACGCCGGGGTGCTCCACCATGACCCGCATCGCGCCGCTGGTGCCGATCGAGCAGGCCACCATGCCCGGGTGCACCGCACCGAGCCCCAGGTTGGCCAGCGGCCCGTCGCCCGCGCCGACCACGACCGGGGTGCGCTCGGGCAGCCCGGTGGCGGACGCGGCCCAGGCGGTGAGCCGGGGCAGTACGGCGGTGGTGGAGACCAGCTGCGGCAGCTTCTGCGCGCTGATGCCGGCGATCGCCAGGGCCTCGGTGTCCCAGTCCAGCCGGTAGATGTCCATCAGGCCGGTGCCGGAGGCGATCGAGTGGTCGGTGACCAGCATCCCGCAGAAGCGCAGCAGCACCCAGTCCTTGATCCCCACCCAGTGGGCGACCTCGTCGAAGAGCGCCGGCTGTTGCTCGGCGAACCAGAGCAGCTTCGGCAGCGGGGCCATCGGGTGGATCGGGGTTCCGGTGCGCCGGTGCAGGGCGAGCCCGGAGGGGACGGCGCGCAGCCGCTCGGCCTGCCGGCTGGCGCGCGAGTCGGCCCAGGTGATCGACGGGGTGAGCAGGTCGCCGTCGCCGTCGAGCCCGATCAGGCTGTGCATCGCGCTGCTGAACGAGAGGCCGGCCACCGGGCGGTCCAGCTCGGCCAGTGTGGCGCGGATCGAGGTGACGACCGCGTCCAGGATGCGTTGCGGGTCCTGCTCGGCGTACCCCGGCTGCGGTTCGCCCAGCGGGTAGCCGGCCGAGTTGGTGGCAAGCTGCCGGCCGGTCGTGTCGTAGGCGACGGCCTTGGTGCTGGTGGTGCCGATGTCGACGCCGATCACCACCGGCGGTGAGCCGCCCGACCCGGCCATCGCCGTACCCCTCTCGTGCGCCGGCTGCGGCGCGTCCGGCTGTCGCTGACGTTACCGAGGCGCGGGCCGTCACGGAGGGCGATCACCGCTGGTCAGGGTGGGGGTCGGCCGCTTGCCGGTCGACCGGTGGGCAGCTCGGGGCTGTACGCCGGACCGACCGGCGGCCAGAATGAACGATCATCATCGATGTCCCTCGGACGGTGAGGTTCGGGGGCGCCACGGGGGAGGAACGATGAGACGTCCCGCAGTACGCCTCGGCGCGGCGGTCGCCGTTCTGGGGCTCGTCGTCACCGGGCTCGGTGCCGGGCCGGCCGCCGCGCACCAGCGCGACGGGGGCTACTCGGCCGAGATCCGCCGGGCCTCGTACGGGGTGCCGCACATCACGGCGGCGAACTTCGCGAGTCTCGGCTTCGGGGTCGGCTACGTGCAGGCCGAGGACAATCTCTGCGTCATCGCCGACACGGCGGTGACGGTCAACGGGGAGCGGTCCCGGTGGTTCGGGGCGAGTGGCCCCACCGACGCGAACGTCCGCAGTGACCTCTTCTACCGCAAGGTGGCGCAGGAC
The DNA here is from genome assembly GCF_003626635.1 of Micromonospora musae. GTDB lineage: Bacteria > Actinomycetota > Actinomycetes > Mycobacteriales > Micromonosporaceae > Micromonospora > Micromonospora musae. The sequence continues at coordinate 2,268 of NZ_RAZT01000010.1, forward strand.
CGGACGGTGGAGCGGATGCTCGAAGGGCGCCGCGACGGGGTGCACTCGCCCACGGACGAGATCCGCGACCTGGTCCGTGGCTTCGCCGCCGGCTACAACTCCTACCTGCGCAAGACCGGCGTGGCGAGGCTGACCGATCCGGCGTGCCGGGGCCGGGGATGGGTGCGCCCCCTCACCGAACTGGACGTGTGGCGCACCACCTGGGCGAGCATGGTCCGGGCCGGCTCGGCGGCGATGCTGGACGGGATCGTCGCGGCGGCGCCGCCGGGGGCCACCGGACCGGCGGCCGTGCAGGACGCGCCGGGTGCGGCGGCCGTGGTCGCCGCCGCCGAAGGCAGCACCGGCGGGATCGGCAGCAACGCTTACGGGCTGGGTGAGACGGCCACCGCCAACCGGGGTGGGATGGTGCTCGCCAATCCGCACTTCCCGTGGGACGGCGCGGACCGTTTCTACCGGATGCATCTGAAGGTGCCCGGCCGGTACGACGTCGAGGGCGCATCGCTGATCGGCGACCCGATCGTCGAGATCGGACACAACGGCAAGGTCGCCTGGAGTCACACCGTCTCCACGGCCCGCCGCTACGTCTGGCACCAGCTCGCGCTCGTGCCCGGCAACCCCACCTCGTACTACCTCGACGGCAAGCCGCGGAAGATGACCACCCGCACCGTCACCGTCCAGGTGCCGGGCCCGGACGGCCGGCCCGTGCCGGTCAGCCGGGTCTTCCACGACACCCACTACGGGCCGGTCGTGGTGGTGCCGGGCAGCTTCGACTGGACGACCAGCACCGCGTACGCCATCACCGACATCAACGCCGGCAACAACCGGGCCTTCGACGGCTGGCTCCAGATGGGCCGCGCCTCGACCGTGCGGGAGATGACCCGGGTGCTCGACCGCTACCAGTTCCTGCCGTGGGTGAACGTGATCGCCGCCGATGCCCGCGGCGAGGCGCTCTACGCCGATCACTCGGTGATCCCTCGGGTCACCGACGCGCTCGCCGCCGCCTGCATCCCGGCCGCGTTCCGGGCGATGTACGCGAACAGCGGCCAGGCGGTGCTCGACGGTTCGCGGTCGGCGTGCGCGCTCGGCTCCGACCGGGACGCCGCCGTGCCCGGCATCTTCGGGCCGGCGAACCTGCCGGTGCGTTTCCGTACCGACTACGTGACCAACTCCAACGACAGCTACTGGTTGGCGAACCCGAAGGCGCCGCTCGAGGGCTACCCGCGGATCATCGGCGACGAGGGCACTCCGCGCAGCCTGCGCACCCGGCTCGGGCTGGACCAGGTGCAGCAGCGGCTGGCCGGCACCGACGGCCTGCCCGGTCGCGGCTTCACCGCCGACCGGCTCTGGCGCACGGTCTTCGGCAACCGGGTGTACGGCGGTGAGCTGCTCCGCGACGACCTGGTGCAGCTCTGCACCGCCCGGCCCTCCGCCGCGGCCTCCGACGGCACGACGGTGGACCTGCGCGCCGCCTGCACGGCGCTGCGCCGCTGGGACCTGCACGCCGATCTGGGCAGCCGGGGCGTGCACCTCTTCACCGAGTTCGCCCTGGCCGGCGGTCTGCGCTTCGCCGACGCCTTCTCGGCCGCCGATCCGGTGAACACGCCGAGGCGGCTGGCGAGCACCGATCCGCGGGTGCTCACCGCGCTCGCCGACGCCGTGCGACGTCTAAACGGCATCGCGCTCGACGCACGGCTCGGCGACGTCCAGACCGAACCGCGCGGCGAGCGGCGGATCCCGATCCACGGCGGACGCGCCGAGGCCGGCATCTTCAACATGATCGTCAACAACCGGGTACCGGGGGTCGGCTACCCGAAGGTGGTGCACGGCTCGTCCTTCGTGATGGCCGTCGAGCTGGGCCGCAACGGCCCGTCCGGGCGGCAGATCCTCACCTACTCGCAGTCGACCAACCCGAACTCGCCCTGGTACGCCGATCAGACCGAGCTCTACTCGGGCAAGGGGTGGGACACCGTGAAGTTCACCGAGGCGCAGATCAAGGCTGATCCGAACCTGCGCTCCTACCGGGTGGGGGAGGGCCGCCGGCACTGACCCGTTGACGCGCCGCGCCCGCCGGACCAGCTCGGACCGGCGGGCGCGGCGCGTCCTGCGGCCCGGCGTCGCGCGACACGCCCGAACAGAAGCAATTTGTGCTGCAAAACCGACCTATCGTCCAAATTGACCCACCGTTCGGGTATTTGCTCCATGTTGGCGGGGCCGGGCCGAAGGTCGGTGCAGTTGACACAAGTGACACCCCGATTGGTGGCCTGCGCGGCGAAGGAGTCGGCATGGCAAGGACTGATTCGACGGGTTCCACTTGGCGGTACCGCTGGGCGCATCGGCAGAACGAGCGCCGGCACCAGACGTACCGCGGCGCCGAAGCCACCTGGCGGCGGCGCAACGACGAGCTGTGCCGCCTGCGCGCGCTCGCCGCCGACTTCCAGGGCTCCGCGGCCGCCGGCATCGGCCTGCCGCTCGAACTCGCCTCCGACGAGGTGGTCCTCTGGGTGTGGCCGGCCGTGCAGCTGGTCGAGGTGCGACACAGCGGTGTGCTGCCCGCGCCAGACCTCGCCGTCGGTGTCGAGGCGACGCCGCTTCGCCCGCGCCGCCCCGACGGGATACGGGTCGCCGACGCCGGGATGGCCGTCGTCACCAGCCGCCGCCTGGTGCTGCTCGGTGGGCGGGGCCGGCGCGACTGGGCGTACGGGAAGATGACCGGACTCGCCCACGACCCGGCGGCGCCCGTCACGCTGATCCAGACGCTCGACCGTCGCCGCACCAGCGGAGTGCTGCTGCCCGTCGCGGCCGCGGCCGACTTCCGGTTCAAGCTGACCCTGGCGTTCGCCGACGCGATCGAGCAGCGCGACGCGGTGCGGGCGCAGCTCGACGAGCTGATCGACGAGCACGCGCAGCTCAAGCCGTTCCGACCGGCCGTCGCCACCCCGGCGCAGGCGCGACTCTCCGGGCTGGTGCCCGGTGGCCGGCGTACCGTCGCGGTCGCCGCTGCCGTCGCCCTGCTGGTGCCCGCCGCGCTCATCGAGTCGGGCCCGTCCGACCCGGGCGCGGAGGTGGCGATCGCCGCCACTCCCGACCCCACTCCGCGGGCCACACCCCCGGCCGCTCCCATGCTGGCCAGGGCCGAGCCGGCCACCTCGACCTCGGCGACGCCGAAACCGAAACCGAAGCCGGAGCGCACCAGCGCCTCCCCGTCGCCGCAAGGCGAGCGGCTCTGCGGCGCCCCACGCAACCCGATGGGGTACGACTTCTGCGGCGGCGACCGGATCCGCGAGCCGGACGCCGAAGTCTGCGACCACTTCGACTGCGCCCAGGAGTTCTGGGCCGGACGGGGTTACCTGGTGCAGTGCCGCGACGGCGCGGTGAGCCTGACCGGTGGCTCCCGCAACGCCTGCGCCGAGCACCGTGGCGTACGCCGCACGGTCTGGACCTGACCCGCACCTTCCGGATCGGTAGCGGGCTTGGTTCAATCTCGGCCGTGCCCCGTCCCGCGACCCGGCCGCTCTGGGCTGTGTCGAAGTCGTCACCGGTGAACGTGGCAGCCGGCACGGTCGTGATGAGATGTTGTCGGCACCGGAACAGCGGGGAGCGAGATGTTTTCTGGTCGTGCGTGGCGCGTGGTGCGGTTCGGCGCGCCGGAAGAGGCGATCGAACTTCAGGAACTCACCTGGCCCGAACCGTCCCCGGGACAGGTGCTCATCCGGGTGCGAGCCGCGGGTGCCGGGTTTCCCGACGCGATGATGACGGCAGGAAAGTTCCCGCTGCTCGGCGATCCTCCGTTCGGGCTCGGCGAGGAGGCGTGCGGCAAGGTCGTCGCCGTACCGGCGGGCTCTCGGTTCACGGTGGGTGACCAGGTGGCGGGTATCACCGAATTCCTCAAGGGCTGGGGAGGGTACGCCGACTACGCCTACCTGAGAGAGACATCGACCGTCCGGATCCCTGCGGGAATGACGGACGAGCAGGCCGGCGGGTTCCCGATCGGATTTCGAACGGCGTACGCGGGTCTGGTCGAGCGCGCCCCGGTCGAGGCGGGGCAGACACTGCTGATCCTGGGCGCGGCCGGCAGCAGTGGTGCCACCGCCATTCAGCTGGGCAAGGCACTGGGCGCGACCGTGATCGCGGTGGCCGGCAGCGCCGAGAAGCTGGAGTTCTGCGCCCGGTACGGCGCGGACCACGGGGTGAACTACCGCACGCAGGACCTCACCGCTCGAATCGCCGAGATCACGAACGGACGAGGTGTGGACATCATCTACGACCCGGTGGGCGGCGAGACCGCGGCCGAGGCCATGCGGAGTCTCGTCCGCAACGGCCGTATCGCCGTCGTCGGCCTGGCCAGCGGCACCCCCGTGGCGCTGAATCCGATGGAGCTGATGCTGCGTAACCAGACCGTTGTCGGCGTGCTCTCCATGCCTCAGGAGGATCCGCAGGCGGAGGCCGCCGTCTGGCAGCGCCTCGCCGACCTGGCCGAGCGCGGCGTCATCACCACACCGGTGGGCGCGGTTTACGACTTCGACGAGGTGCCGCGGATGGTCGCGAACCAGACCGCCCCGGGGGCGGGCAAGTCCGTGGTCCGGGTCGCGGCGGCCTAGGCGAAAACAGCCTGATATCTCTGCGGCATGAATATGCCTCAGAGGTATCAGGCTCTCGGCCGTTGTCGCCGCAGCTCGATCGGGTAGCGGGCCGCCGGAGAGGTCGCCCGGCGTCGACGTCCTTGGGCTAGTCGCGATCGGGCAGACCGTGCGGCTCGGGGTGCGGGCGCAGCGGCAGCAGGCCGGCGAAGATGAGCGCCGCGCCGACCGGCAGCAGGTCGAGGTTGGCCCCGAGCGCCAGGAAGCCGACCAGGACCAGCGGCGGGGCCCAGCGCGGCAGCCGGCGGGGTCGGACGGTGGCGGCCCGGACGAGCAGCGTCAGCAGGCCGAGTTGGAAGAGCAGCGGCCCGGCGAGGTAGAGGGGGTCGGGCAGGGGCGCCGTCTGAGCGAACCCGGCGAAGAGGTCGCCGAGGATCACCCAGAGGAAGCTCGCGGCGCCGACGAGCGTCGCCGCGGTGGCGATGTCGGTGAGCGTGTGCAGGCGCGGTGTGGCGGCGAGCAGCAGGCGCCGCAGCTCCACGGCCAGGACGGCGAAGGCGACGATCGAGATGAGGAAGCTGGTGTGGCCGAAGTTCCAGGCCGGACCGGGACCGCGGTCGCCGTCCAGGCCGTCGGCGAGACGGCTGACCCCGTAGAGCAGGAGCAGGAGCGGTGCGGTGACGGCGGCCAGCCGCGTCCAGGAGACCGGCCGTACGGTGACCCGGGTATTGGCGACAGTCATTCCTCCAGCGTGGCCGAGAGGTGCGCGACCGGCATCGGGGTCTCCCCGTATCCGCCCCGGAGTTCACCGCCCCCGAGCCCGCCCCGGGCGGTCCGGGTCGGCGCCGGACGACCGTCCCCGCTGATCATGCGCCCGTTTTAGCCACTAATAGCACTTCTGTCCTAGATGATGGGGCGTATGGAGATGCGCTCCGACGACGGTGCGCGGCTGAGGATCCGGCCGGTCGGCTACCAGCCGGGCGTCGAGCCGCCGGTCGATGCCGAACAGGCGGCGGGCTGGGACGACTGGCTCCTCATCGAGGCGGACGCCCGGACCGCGGACGGCCAGGCCTGGTCCCACTGCAACCCCTGTCTCACCGTCGCCGAGGCCGGAATCCTCGGCGACTGGCTGCACCTGCAGGCCGAGATGGGGGCCGCGCCCACCGCGCTGCTGCGGTTCACCGAGCCGAACCTCGCGTTCCGCACCCGGGTCATTCGCCGCCGCCGGATGGAGCTGACAGTGGAGTTCTCCGCCGCGTCGCTACCCCCGTGGATGCGCCGTCCGCTGCACGCGGTGTACCCGCTTACGCTGACCATCTCCGCCGATGCCCTCGCCCTGGCGGCCGAGCAGTGGGAGCGGGAGGTGGAGGCGTACCCGCAACGGGTCATCTCCTGACCGTCCGGGTCGTGACGGCCAAATCTCTCTTAAAGGAATAAAGGGAAGCATCGATCCCTCGTGCGTTTCCTGTCGCCTACGCGAGCGGTTGTACCGCGCGTGACCACCACATCACCCGGCACCCTTGTACCGGCGACCGCGCTGCCGACCTGGCGCGCCGCCTGGGCGGACCGCGAGAACGACCGCCGCCGGCGCGCCCACCACGCCGAACTCGAGACGTGGCGCCACCGCGTCGACGAGCTGACCCGGCAGCGGATCGAGGCGGCCACCTTCCTCGGCTGCACCGAGCCCCGCACCGGGCTGCCCGTGCAGCTCGACCCCTACGAACTCGTCTTCCGGATCATCCCCGCCGCGGAGCTGATCGAGGTGGTGGCCCGGCACGCCCCCGGGCTGCCGCAGCCCGCGCTCAGCGTCGGGCCGCACGACGCGTCGAGCCGTACGCTGCCGAAGGGCCTGCGGGTCGCGGACACCGGCGTCGCCGTCGTCACCAGCCGCCGGGTGGCGTTCGCCGGCCGCGAGGTCCGCCGCGAGTGGTGGTACGCGGACCTCGTCGCGCCCGCCCACCACCCGGACGCGCCGCTCACCCTCCTGCACCCGAGCCGACCCGGTCGGCTCACCGGGCTGCGGGTGCCGGCCGCCGTCGTGGCGAACACCCGCTTCTACCTCGCCCTGGCCCTCGCCTCCGCCGCCGGCCGCCGGGACGACGTCATCGCCGAACTCGACGCGCTTTTGGCCACCCAGCACCGCGAGCGTCCGATGCCACCGGTGCCGGTCGAGCCGTGGCAGGCCCCGCTGACCGCGCGGCGACCCGGCCGGCGCGTCGCCGCGGTCGCCGCCGTCGCCGCCGCGGCGTTCGCGACGGTGACCGCCGGCGCCTACGGGGCGGAGGAGAAGGTTCCGCTGTACCGGGCCGAGGCGGACGGCAGGAGCGCCGTCGAGCTGCCGATGGGGATCGGCGCGGTCATCCCGACCCTCACCCCGGCGCCCGGCGCGCCCGGCGGCGCGGTCGCGCCCACCGACGCCCCGGCACCCGGAGGCACCTCCGGCGGCGGGGCCGAGCCGGCGACCGGTCCGCGAGCGACAGCCGCCGGGTCGACCGGCCGTCCGGCGACCGGGGGCGACGGCGGCGGTTCCCGCCCCGGCACGGCGCCGGTGGCGCCCGCCGCCCCGACGTCGCCCGCCCCTGCGGCCCCGCCCAGCACCGCCCCGCCGTCCAGCGCCGCTCCGTCGCCGAGCAAGCCGCCGAGCAGCAGCCCGCCGCCGGCGACGCCCGCGCCCGATCCGACCACCGCGCCGGCCGACGACCATGAGCGCCTGCTCACCGTCTGCCTCGACCCGCTCAGGTTGCCGCTGCTGGACCCGCTGCTCTGCCCGCGCGACGACGACTGATCCGCGCTGCCGGCCGGTCCGGGCCGCGGGTCACCCGCTGGTGCCGAAGTCGGGGACGGTGAGGGTGCCGTCGGGGGCGAGCGGAAAGCCCGGATTCCAGGCGATCTCCCAGACGTGTCCGTCGGGGTCGGTGAAGCAGCCCGCGTAGCCGCCGTAGAACGTCTCGCGGGGCGGCCGCGTCACGGTGGCCCCGGCCGAGGCGGCCGCGGCGAGCGCGTCGTCGACCTCGGCGCGGGAGCGCATGTTCTGCGCCAGCGTGATCCCGCCGAAACCGTCATCGCCCGGATCGTCGACGCCGGCGTCGGCGGCCAGCTTGTCGCGACCCCAGAGCACCAGCGCCAACCCGCCGGCCTGGAGGAAGACCGTCTCCTCGACCTGCTGGCCGTGCCAGCCGAGCCGCTCGTAGAAGGTTCGGGCCCGTGGCAGGTCGGCGACGCCGAGGGTGACGAGACTTATCCGCTGCTCCATCGGTCACTCCGGGCTGTGGTCGCGGATCTGAATGGAGAGATGATCGATCATCGGCGTTCCTCCGGTCGGTCGTCGTCCCCACGCTAGGCCCTGCCCCTGACGGCGACCGGCGACACGCGACCGGCGCGGCGGGCTCGGCCGGGACGAACGGAACCGGAGCCCCGTGGGGTACGTCGGAGGGGTATGCGTCGAAGTCTCGTACCCGGATCCCTGCTGGTCGGCTCGGTGCTGGTGCTGGTGGCCGGCTGCGGGCCGACGGCCGACCGCGCCGTTGGCGGCCCCGCCCCCGTCGCGAAACCGACGAGCATGGAGCGGCTGCGGCAGCAGGCGCGGGAGGCGCTGGCCCGCTACGACGAGACGATCCAGCAGGCGGGCGGCGCGCCCGTCACGATGACACCTTCCCCGTGGAACCCGGGCGAGGCGCTGGGCGCGCACGTCGTGGAGTCGGCCGCGACCACCCGAGACGGGCGTCGACTAACGGTCACGTTCTACGGGGCCCCCGGGCCGGCGAGCGAGCCGTGCGGGGCGGACTACACCGCCGAGACGGTCGAGTCGCCCACCGCGGTGACCGTGATCGTCACCGAACGCGCCCGTGGTGGAGCGGGGATCTGCCCGGCGATAGCGGCGTGGCGGACGGAGACTGTGCGGCTCGACCGGCCGCTGGCGGAGCGGACCGTGCTCGACGTGCAACAGGGTGTGCCGGTCGAGGTGACGATCACCGGATAGTCGTGCCCGCCGGTCGACGGCGGGCACCCGTCGGGCGAGGCCCGGACCGGCCTCGGTCGGCGGCGTGCTGTCATGTAGTGCGTGGCAGAGTCAGCGGTGCGGCGCACCATCGACACGGTGTGGCGGATGGAGGCCGGGCGGATCGTCGCCGCCATCGCCGGAATCGTCCGCGACGTCGGGCAGGCCGAGGAGTTGGCCCAGGACGCGCTGGTCGCCGCCCTCGAACAGTGGCCGCGCGAGGGCGTACCGGCGAACCCCGGCGCGTGGCTGACGACCGTGGGCAAGCGACGGGCCGTCGACCTGGTGCGCCGCCGGCAGACCGGCGAGCGGGTGGTGGACGCGCTCGGCCGTGACCTCGACGAGCAGGTGACCGTCGACTTCGACGCGGCCGTCGAGGACCGGATCGAGGACGACCTGCTCCGGCTCGTCTTCGTGGCCTGCCATCCGGTGCTCTCGCCGATCGCGCGGGCCGCCCTGACGCTGCGGCTGGTCGGTGGTCTCACCACCGGCGAGATCGCCCGCGCCTTCCTCAGCACCGAATCCACCATCGGGCAGCGGATCACCCGCGCCAAGCAGACGCTCGCCGACGCCCGGGTGCCGTTCGAGGTTCCCGGCCCGGACGAGCGGGCCGAGCGCCTCGGCTCGGTGCTGGAGGTCGTGTACCTGGTCTTCAACGAGGGGTACGCGGCCACCGCCGGCGACGACTGGATGCGTCCGGCGCTGTGCCAGGAGGCGCTGCGGCTGGCCCGGCAACTGCAGGGCCTGATGCCCGGCGAGCCGGAGGTGCACGGCCTCGCCGCGCTGCTGGAGATCCAGGCGTCCCGGTTGCGCGCCCGCACCAGCCCCGACGGCGAGCCGATCCTCCTCAACGACCAGGACCGCAGCCGCTGGGATCGGGTGCTGATCCGACGCGGGCTCGCCGCCCTCGACCGGGCCCGCACCGACCAGCCCGGCCCGTACGCCCTCCAGGCCGAGATCGCCGCCTGCCATGCGCGGGCGTACACCCCGGAGGAGACCGACTGGGAGCGGATCGCCGCGCTCTACGCGGAGCTGGCCCGGCTCGTGCCCTCGCCCGTCGTGGAGCTGAACCGGGCCGTGGCGATCGCCCAGGCCCACGGTCCCACCGCCGGTCTGGAGGCGGCCCGGGCGCTGGCCGACGAGCCGGCGCTGGCGCAGTATCACCTGCTGCCCAGCGTGCTCGGTGACCTGCTCGCGCAGCTCGGACGGTACGACGAGGCGCGGCGCGAGTTCGAGCGCGCCGCCGCGCTGGCCGGCAACGCACGGGAGCGGAACCTGCTGCTCGGGCGGGCCGCCGCCAGCGCCGAGTCACACGCGGCCACCCCCTCGACCGAGGTGTGACCGCCGTCACAGACATTCCGGGGATCTGATGTCGGATCCCGGCCGGCGCGATCGACGCGTCAGTGAGAGCCACCAAGACCCGCTTTTGAGAGGACCTTCTTCAGATGCGTTACATGCTGATGCACAAGCTCGACGAGGACCAGCCCGGCACCTTCGACCCCAGCCCGGAGTTCATCGAGCGGATGGGCGCCTTCGTCGGTGAGGCCGCGCAGGCCGGTGTGCTGCTGGCGGGCGAGGGGCTGCTGAAGAGCAGCAAGGAGTCCGGCCGCATCACCGTCGAGAAGGGCAAGACGACCGTCATCGACGGCCCGTTCACCGAGACCAAGGAGCTCATCGCCGGCTTCGCGCTGATGGAGGTGCGGGACAAGGACGAGGCGATGGAGTGGGCGAGGCGCTTCGTCGACCTCTTCATCGCCGACGGCGTGGACGTCGAGGTCGACGTCCGTCGCGTCAACGAGGGCCCGGTCGACTGATCGGCGGATCGTCGCCCGGTGCTGAGCCGGGCGCTGGTCGGGGCGCGGACCGGATGGGTCCGCGCCCCGAACCAGGCGTTTCTGGGAGTGGCGGTGCGTGATGTGGTGACGGACCGTCAGCTCAAGCTGCCGATGGCCTTGGCGTAGTAGAGGGACTCCTCCTGATGGAAGGCGATCTGCCGAATCGACCAGGCGTCGGCTTGCCGCTGGTCGAGCTCGGCGTCCGAGAGCCGTCGAAGCCTGACCTCGAAGATCTGCGCGAGCCGGGTCAGCCGGCTGCGTGCCTCGTCAAGATCCTCGGGAGTGAACGGCGCCAGGTCGGCGGGTGTGGTGATCGCGGAAGCGTGCCAGTGATCCGGGATCGTCGGTACGCCGGCGATTCGCGCTTCGATCTCGGCCAGGTGGTCGATGAGATGGTCGGTGACCCGCCGGATCGCCTTGTGCGGGGTGTAGACCCGGTCGTCCACCGGCCGCGGCTGCCCGTCCCAGTGCGTCCAGGTCTGGGCCATCTCAAGGACCTGTTGAACCATGCCGGTCACCACGTCAGCGGGGTTGCGGGCGTCGGTCAAGGGAGTGTCGGACATCGAAAGCTCCATCGTCGAGGGGTGAGCGCTGGGATGGTATCGGCGCCCACGGACACTTCCCGGGCTGGCGGTAAGCCGGTACGCCCCGAAGGTATATACGCGAGGTATACGCTCAGGGTATGGTGAGCGCATGAGCGTTCCCATGACCCTCCTCGGCCTGCTCGACCGCGAGCCCAGCCACGGCTACGAGTTGAAGCGCGACTACGACACCTTCTTCAGCCGCGGCAAGCCCCTGCCGTTCGGCCAGGTGTATGCCACTCTCAGCCGCCTCGTCCGGGACGGGAAGATCGTGGTCGGCGAGGTCGAACCGGGCGTCGGCCCCGAACGCAAGCGCTACGTCATCACCGAGCGCGGCGCGACCGACGTCGAGTCCTGGCTCACCGAGCCGGTCGATGCCGAACCCAACCTGCAGACCGTGCTCTTCACCAAGGTCGTCCTGGCGCTCATGCTCGGCCGCCCCGCCGAGGAGTACCTCGACGTCCAACGCGCCACCCACCTGCGCCGGATGACGGAACTCACCGAGATCAAGCGCGGCGGCGACCTCGTCGACACCATGCTCGCCGACCACGGCCTGTTCCACCTCGAGGCCGACCTGCACTGGATCGACACCACTGTCGCCCGGCTGGACGCCCTGCGGGAAACGGTGGCGGGGCGATGAAGCCGATCGAGGCGCGCGACGTCGTCCTCTCCTTCGGGGAGACCCCGGCGCTGCGGGGCGCCAGCGTCTCGGTGGCCCCGGGCGAGATCGTCGCCATCATGGGCCCGAGCGGCTCCGGGAAGTCGACCCTGCTGCACTGCCTGGCCGGGATCCTGGCGCCGGACGCCGGTGAGATCCACTTCGACGGCCGCCGGATCGACAACCTCAGCGAGAACGAGCGCAGCGTCCTGCGTCGGCAGCAGTTCGGGTTCGTGTTCCAGTTCGGTCAACTCGTGCCGGAGCTGACCGCCGAGGAGAACGTGGCCCTGCCGCTGCTGCTCAACGGCGTGAAGCGGGCCGCCGCGCTCGAGCAGGCCCGACCCTGGTTCGCCCGGCTCGGTCTGGCCGGGCTGGAGCGGCGCCGCTCGGGTGAGCTCTCCGGCGGGCAGGCCCAACGCGTCGCGCTCGCCCGTGGCCTGGTCGCCCGGCCGGGGGCGCTCTTCGCCGACGAGCCGACCGGGGCGCTCGACTCGCTCACCGGCGAGCAGGTCATGGACCTCCTCGTCGCCTCGGCCCGGGAGCAGGGCACCACCGTCGTCCTCGTGACCCACGACGCCCGGGTCGCCGCGTACGCCGACCGGCAGGTCATCGTCCGCGACGGCAAGGTGAACGCGCTGGTGCGCTCGTGATCCGGTTCGCGATACGACTGTCGCTCTCCGGCGGCCGGGAGGCCGCCGCCCGGCTCGTCGTCATCGCCACCGCGGTCGCGCTCGGCGTCGGCATGCTCCTCACGACCCTCGCCGGCATGAACGCGGTAGGCGCACAGAACCAGCGCTACGCCTGGCTCAACACCGCCGTCGCGTCCCCCTCCTCCGATCCGTCGGTCGATCCGGTGTGGTGGCTGATCCGGGAGGACTACCACCACGGCGACTCCATCGGCCGGGTCGACCTGGCCGCGACGGGCCCGGACGCGCCCGTCCCACCGGGCCTGCCGCGCCTACCCGGGCCGGGCGAGTACTACGTCTCACCCGCCCTCGACGAGCTGTTGCGGGCCACCCCCGCCGCGGAGCTCGCGGACCGCTTCCCCGGCCACGGCATCGGCACGATCGGCCAGGCGGCGCTACCCTCCCCGGACTCGCTGCTGGTCGTCGTCGGCCGCACCCCGGCCGAGCTGGAGCAACTCGGCGGCCAGCAGGTCACCCAGATCATGGCCACCGCACCGAGCAACTGCCCCAACGGCTGCTACCTCGGCTACAACCGCGATGCCATGACGCTCGTACTCTCCGTCGTCGCCGCCGCGCTGCTCTTCCCGGTGCTCATCTTCATCGGCACCGCCACCCGGCTGGCCGCGACCCGCCGCGAGCAGCGCTTCGCCGCGATGCGGCTGGTCGGCGCCACGCCACGGCAGATCTCCGTCATCTCGGCCGTGGAGTCCACCATCGCGGCCGCCGTGGGCACGGCCGTCGGGTTCGGCCTGTTCCTCGCCCTTCGGCCGGCCGTCGCGACGATCCCATTCACCGGCGATCGGTTCTTCGCCGCCGACCTGTCCCTCACCGCCGTCGACGTGCTGCTGGTCGCGCTCGGCATCCCACTCGGCGCGGTCGTGGCGTCCTGGCTGGCGCTGCGTCGGGTGCAGATCTCGCCGCTGGGCGTGAGCCGTCGCGTCACGCCGAAGCCGCCCCGCGCCTGGCGGCTCATCCCGCTGGTCGTCGGGCTCGCCGAGCTGGCGTACTTCATCGGTCGTCGCCCCGCCTCCACCAACGGCCAGCTCACCGCGTACCTCTCCGGGTTCCTGCTGATCCTGGTCGGCCTGGTGCTCGCCGGGCCGTGGCTGACCATGATGGGCGCCCGGGTGATGGCCGGGCGGGCGAGCCGGCCCGCAACGCTCATCGCGGGGCGGCGGCTCGCGGACAACCCGAAGGCCGGCTTCCGTTCGGTCAGCGGGCTGATCGTGGCGCTCTTCGTGACCAGCGTGGCAACCGGCACCATCACCACGTACGTCGCCAACCGCACCGCACCGAGCACCACCGAGGTGGCCGCCACGTCACTGTCGAAGGTGTTCTGGCCCGAGGACGGACCGGCGCCGACCGCCGACCAGGTCCCGGCCGGGCTCGCCACGATCTCCGGCGTGCGCAGTGTGACGGTGGTGCGGTACAACCCGGACCCGGACTGGTGGCAGGGGTTGGTCACCTGCGCCGAACTCGACCATCTGGCGGTGTTCGGCAGGTGCCCGGCCGGTGCCCAGGTCGCCGAGGTGCCCGTCGACCTGATCGGGCTCAGCGCCGATGACCTCGCCGACGGCGGCTACGTCTGGGACGCCGCCGACATCGCGCCGGGCGAGGTCGACCGGCAGCCGATCCTGTCGGTGGTCGTCAACACCACCAGCCCATCGGCGTTCGAGCAGGCCCGCACGATCCTGGGCAACGCGTTCCCGCTGAGGGGCTTCCCGGCCAGCGGCGCCGAATGGGAGGCGAATGGGGCCCGGCAACTGGTGCAGTTCCAGCAGCTGGCCAATGTGGTGATGCTCGCCAGCCTGCCGATCGCCGGGTGCAGCCTGGCGGTGAGCGTCGCCGGTGGGTTGAGCGACCGGAGACGGCCGTTCAGCATGCTGCGCCTCACCGGCGTACGGCTGCGCACCCTGCGCCGGGTGGTGGCGCTGGAGACTGTCGTGCCGCTGCTCGTCGTCTCCGTGGTGGCGATCGGGATGGGCTTCCTGGCCGCGCACCTGTTCCTGCGGGCGCAGCTGGACTACCCGCTGCTCGCGCCGAAGCCGACGTTCTGGCTGCTGGTGGCCGGCGGGCTGGTGGTGTCGCTGGGCATCGTCGCGTCGACGCTGCCGCTGCTGGGCCGCATCACCGGCCCGGAGACCGCCCGCAACGAGTAAGCCCGAACGGGGGGGAGGGGCTCGGCGGATTCGCTGAGCCCCTCCGGCCGTCGCGGCTATGACGTACGGCCCGGCAGTCTTCGTGGTTCGGCAATCTCCGCGTCAACCCTCGCTCAGCTCTCCCGACCTCGCTCGTCACCTACGGCCGGAACCATCACTGCGGTTTTGGCCGATCTCCGAGCGAATGAGGGTCCGTGGTGTCTGCCCTGGACGGTGCCGCGCGCCGTACCCGGCGATGGTCCTGGGTGGTCCTGCCCCTCGCACTGGCCGGGGTGCTCGTCCCCGACCCGGCCTCCGCGCACCCGTTCGGCGCTCCACAAAGGATCGACGTCGCCGGTGACGGCGACCACGGCGTACGGGTCCACTGGATCGTCGGCGGAACCGACGACCTCACCATGCTCGGCATCGCCCTCGGCGTGCTCGGCGAGGACCGGGTGCTGCTCGACGGCGCCGTCACCTACGAACCCGCCGACGCCCGAGCGCTCGGCGAGGCCCCCGAGTTCGCCACGTACCTGACCGACCGCATCGCGGTGACCCAGGATGGGCAACCCTGCACCGGCGCGGTCGACGTCGCCGACGACCTCGCGGCCGACGGGGCCGAGGTGCTCTTCACCTGCCCCGCGCCGGTGAGCACGGTGACCGTGACGTCCCGGATGCTCACCGACCTGCACGAGGCGTACCGGACCTTCGCCAGCGGCCCCGACGGGCAGAAGGCGGTCTACGACGGCGCCCACGAGTCGGCGGACTGGCGCCTGCCCGCGGGCAGCGCCACCGGCCCCCGCGCCCCGTCGACCCGGACCACCCCCGCCACGGCCACGGACCGCAGCGCCCGACAGCTCCTGCTCATCGGGGCCGTCCTGCTCGCCGCGGCCGCCGCCGTCACCGGCGCCTTCTGGTACCGCCGCCGGCGCCTGCGCCGCGCCGCCCGCGACCGCACCTCAGCCACCACCAGTGCCGACCCGGCACAACGAGAAAACCCCCAACCGAAGGAGATGTCGTGACCACACGACTGGATCCGATAGCCCGGGGGTGGCGCCGCTTCGGCGTGACCGCCCTCGGGCTCGTACTCGCGGGCAGCACCCTCATGCTGCCCGCCCGGGACGCGCTGACCGCACCCGTCAGCGTGGCGACCAACGCCGTCACGGTGCCCGCCGCCGACGTGCTCGACGTCGCCTTCACCGGCGGCGCCGCCACCGACCGGGCGCAGGGCCTCGCCGCCACCACCTGGGGCGCGCCCAGCTACACCACCGACGCGACAGTCGGTCACGACACCCTGAAGGTGGACGGCGTCGACGACGCGGTCTCCTTCGACCTCACCGACCAGTGGGGCAAGTTCTCCACCGGCTTCGCCATCGAGTGCGTCTTCCGGGTCGACACCACGATGCCGGTGAGCGGCGAGAAGGACCTCTGCTCCGACAAGGAGGGCGGCGGCTTCTCGATCTACGTCAACGCCGGCAACCTCGGCACCATGGCGCACATCGGTGGCGGCTACAAGTCGGTGCTGACCCCGATCACCGGTAACCGCTGGTACCACAGCGTCTCCGTCTGGGACGGGCAGACGCTGCGCCTCTACCTCAACGGCCAGCTCGCCGGCTCCACCGCCGCCACCGGCGCCCTCACCCTGCCGGCCGCGACCGCCCGCCGGTTCGTCATCGGCGCCGACGCCGCCCCCACCGGCATCGGCCAGGTCGCCCCGCCGTCCTCCTTCGCCGGCAGCAAGGTCTGGAGCCAGGCGCTGGACGCCGCGCAGGCCGCCGAGCTGGCGTCGGCGTACGGCCTGAAGCCGCCGGTGCCGGTCGCCGACGTCCTCGACGTCGACTTCGCCGACGGCACCCCGAAGGACGACGCGCAGAACCTCGCCGTCACCACCGTCGGCGAGCCGGTCATCGCCCAGGACCCGGCGGTGAAGGTGCCCGTCGCGTCCTTCGACGGCGCCAACGACGCCTACGCCTACGCGATGGGCGACGCGCAGTGGTCGAAGATCCGCGACAAGGTCACCATCGAGTGCACCTTCAAGGACAACGGCACCCTGCCCAACTCCGGTGAGCACTCGGTCTGCTCGGAGAAGGAGACCGGCGGGTACTCGATCGTCGTGTACGGCGACAAGCTGACCTTCGCCGTCTACGCCAACGGCGCCTACCGCAACGCCCAGGTGCAGATTTCCTCCGGCCGCTGGTACCACGCCGTCGGCACCTGGGACGGCGCGACCGCCCGCCTGTACGTCGACGGCGCGCTGGCCGCCTCCGTCGCCGCGCCGGCCCCGCTCGGCCTGCCCGGCGGCGCCGCCCGTAACTCCTTCTACGTCGGCGCCGACTCGGTCAACCAGTTCTGGGCGCCCGTGACGGTGCGCAACGCCCGCATCTTCGCCCGGGTCCTCACCCTGGACGACGTGCAGGCCCTCAACGCCGCGGCGCTCGGCGACGTCCGGGACGCCGGCGTGGAGGTCACCTCGACCGTGCCCGCCGAGGGCGCCCACCTCAGCCGCCCGACCGAGCTGCAGGTCACCGTCAAGAACCAGGGCAACGCCACCGGCTGGAGCTACCTGCTCGACGGCGCGCCCGTCCAGGTCGGCCAGGAGATCGGCGCCGGCCTGAAGTCCGGCAACCACACCCTGACGATCTCGGCGACCGACGTCTTCGGCAAGGCCGTCACCAAGACCGTCCGGTTCACCTCCGACGCCATCCCCACCGGCGGCGGCACCGACGTCGGCCAGGGCAAGGGCCGGGTCACCCTCTCGGCGATCGCCAACAACCCCGACGGCGGGGAGGTGACCACCACCTTCAAGCAGGCCACCCCGAGCGTCCCGGCCGGCGGCTTCCAGGGCGTCGTCCCGGTCATGCCCGCCACGCTGGACTTCTCGTACACCGAGGGCGGCCAGATCGGCGCGGCCCCGCGCCCCGACGGCAACCTGGCGAAGAGCCCGTCAACCGGCAACATCCCGTTCCAGCGGTACGACGTGCAGGTGCCGGCCTCCGGCGCGGCGCGCCAGATCCTGTGGAGCGGCGTCGTCGACCCCGAGCGGGCCGTCACCCTCTTCGCGTGGAACCCGACGGCTCAGGCGTGGACCGAGCTGGCCACCGCGCGCGGCCAGGCCGAAGGCGACACCGCGCTGAAGGCCGCCGTCCGGCCCGAGCTGGTCGACAACGGCAATGTGCACGTCCTGGTGGTCGGTGAGGACCCGTTCGCCGACGACCTCGCCCCGCGCGACGGCTCCGCCAACGACCCGGCGAACCGGGACCACTTCGACGACCCGAAGTCGTACGACTTCTCGCTGGCCCACTTCACCGACACCCAGTACCTCGCCGAGGGTGCGGCCGGCGGCACGTACGACGACTTCGACGGCGTCGACGAGCCCACCGACAAGATGACCATGGAGGAGCGGGCGCTCTGGCAGAAGTCCTACCAGGACACCACGAAGTGGCTCGCCGACAACGCCGCCGGCAAGAAGATCGCGTACACCGCGCACACCGGTGACGTCATCGAGAACGACTACTCCGACCCGCTCGCCAAGGACTCCAGCGGCAACCTGCTCTACCCGGGCCTCGACGAGCAGGTCACCCGGGAGTTCCAGTTCACCTCCGAGGCGCAGCGGACCCTCGACGAGGCCGGCGTCGTCAACCAGGTGATCGCCGGTAACCACGACAACCAGGGCGGCAACGAGACCGGCCCGACGTCCCGCTTCAACAAGTACTACGGCCCCGAGCGGTACTACGAGGGCGCGAAGAAGTGGCCGGCCGGGTCGAAGGCGTCGTACCACGCGTGGGACGAGACCGCCGACGCCGCGGGTAACACGGTCACCCCGGGCAAGGACAACCAGAACAACTACGTCCTCTTCTCCTCCGGCGGGCTCGACTTCGTGGCCGTGGGCCTCTCCTACGGCGTCACCCAGGCCGAGGCCGACTGGGCCAGCTCGATCTTCCAGCGGTACAACGACCGCAACGGCATCCTGCTGACCCACGCCTACCTGGCACCGTCGACGACGCCGGACGGCCGTGGGGCGAACTTCTCCACCGACGGCTCCCGGGCCTTCTCGACCATCGTCCAGTCCAACCCGAACGTGTTCCTGGTCCTCGCCGGCCACGAGCACGGCGTCGGCACCAACCTGAAGACCGGCGTCGGCGTGACCGTGTCGCACGACGTGGTCGAGCTGCTCGCGGACTACCAGTTCTACAAGATGACCGCGGGCGAGCTGTGGCCGGAGAAGGTCGACGCCAACGGCAACCTCGACCTCAACGGCGACGGCACCGTCGACCACAAGTCGACCGACCTGCTCCAGTTCGGCGCCAGCTTCCTGCGGCTGCTGCAGATCGACGTCGACCGGGCCGAGATGAGCATCGACACCTACTCGCCGATGCTCAACAACTTCGGCGCCACCGAGTACGACGACCGCAAGCGCTACAACGGCGCCGAGGACAACATGGTGCTGCCGATCGACCTGTCCAGCCGGACCACCAGCTTCGGCACGGACAGCCTGGTCGTCGTCACCCCGACCGACACCGTCATCGGTTCGGCCACCGCCAAGTCGGGCTGGCCCGCCAGCGTCGAGTGGAAGGGCCTCACCGAGGGCGAGCTCTACGCCTGGACCAGCACCAGCCACACCGGCGACGGTGACCAGGTCGGCTCCGCCGACCAGTTCGGCGGCGTCTTCCTCGCCACCGCGGCCGGCACCGACGTCACCGCGCCGGTGCTGGCCGTCCCCGCCTCGACCACGATCGAGCAGGACACGACCTTCGACCCGCTCGCCGGAGTCAAGGCCGTGGACAACACCGACGGCGACGTCACCGACCGGATCCAGGTCGTCGGCACCGTCGACACCATGACCCCGGGCAGCTACCCGCTGACCTACCTGGTCTCCGACACCAACGGCAACCAGGCGGTCGCCAACCGCGTGGTCACCGTGACGAAGGCCCCGGTCGACACCCGGATCAAGACGACGGTACGCGCCGACGACGTGACAGCCACCTGGCGCAAGAACGTCAAGCTGACCGCCACCGTCAAGCCCAACTCGGCGACCGGCCCCGTGCAGTTCCTCATCGGTGAGGACGTGCTCTGCGAGGCCAAGCTGAAGAAGGGCGTCGCGACATGTGAGGTCGACCGGCTGCCCCGGCCCGGCAAGCACACCGTCCGGGTGGTGTACGGCGGCGACAAGCAGCACGCCCCGTCGTACACCGAGTTCACCCTGAAGGTGGTCGAGCGCCGGTAACCGACCGAGCGTTCTAACCCCTGAGCGGGGCCGGTCCGGAAGGGCCGGCCCCGCGTCTCGTTGTCGGGTCTCAGGCCGGCGGATACCGGGTGTTGTGACTTGCTGCCGTTCCGACACGCCGTGGATAAGCGAGCCGAGTGATCGCGAGATCCATAGCATTGATGCTATGGGCTGGGGTAGGGTTGAGCTGGAACCAGAGGTCCGAGATTGGTTGGAGGGGTTGCCGGGCGAGCACTTCGCGCGGGCCGCCTTCTACATCGATCTGCTTGCCGGCCGCGGCGTCTTGCTCGACGAGCCGTACACCAAGCAGCTCGATGGGAAGCTGCGAGAACTGCGGTTCTACCTGGAGCGCGACCAGGTGCGTGTGACGTACTGGATCGCCTCCGACCGGAGGATCATCTTGCTGACGGTGTTCCGGAAAACCCGGGCTCGGGAGGACCGCGAGATCGAACGGGCTCGCCGGGCGTTGGAGCGGTGCATCGCCGAGCGGCATACCGTGATCGAGGGGGCAGAGCGATGAGTGACCGCGTTGACTGGAACGACCTCCGGGAACGTCGGATGGCCGAGCCGGGCGTCGCCGAGGCGTACGAAGCGACACGCATCGCCTTTGAGCTCGGTCAGGAGGTGCGCCACCTGCGGGAGCACAACGGATGGAGTCAGAGCCAGTTGGCGCATGCCGCGGGCATGACACAGTCAGCGGTCGCCCGGTTCGAGGCCGGCGGCACCGTTCCCACCTTGGCTGTTCTCGAACGACTGGCTCGAGCGCTGGACCGGAAGTTGGATGTGCGGTTCTCGCCTCGCCCCGAGGCTGCCTGATCCGAGGGTAGGCGTCGCTGTTGGGTCGCGCCGGGGCGACGGACGGGATGTTGGCCGCCGAACAGCGGACCTATGTACGACACAGGTACCGAGCCACTGTCGAACGACACCGGGCTCCCGCTCCGCCTCGCCACGCCCTGAGCCACAGCACCGGTCACGAGCGACAAAAGCCTGTCGCGGTGGGTGCCGAGGACGAGCCGATCAGGTCGGCGGATACAGGTGTACTCGCACCTCGGGCAGGTCGGCGAGCGCGGCCTCGATGAGAGGTCGGACGTCGGCCCAGTCGAGGCTGCCGTTGCCGCAGCCCAGCGCCGGCACCGCCACCGAGGTGATGCGGTGCTCGCGGAGGACGCGTACCAGGTCGGCAAGGCCCGCGGTGACGTCGGCCAGCTGCGACCGTGAGCGCCAGTGGCGCTTCGTCGGGAAGTTGATGACGTATCGGTGCCGGCCGGGAACACCCGAGTCGTACACGAACACCTGCCCGAGGCGGACGGTGCCGGCGGCGCACGCGGCGCGGTAGACAGCGTAGTTCGCGGGATACGCCCGCTTGAACGCCAGCGCGATGCCCTTGCCCATCACACCGACGGTGTTGACAGCATTGACGAGAGCCTCAGCGTCCGCGTCGAGCAGGTTGCCATGGCGGATCATGATCACGGTCTCGTGGTATCAGCCGGGTCCGACATGCTCTTGCCTGCTCGGCACCGACGACGAACCGGTTCGCGGCAGCCGGGCCTCAGCTGGGCATCGCGGCGGATTGGGGACCACGGCGAGTACGTGGGTTGTGGGAGCATGGTCCGTCCGTCCGTTGTGCACGGTTTCGATCCCGCTGGGAGACAGTCTCGTGGCAGACACCGCCCCGCCCGCCGTCACCGACCAGATCTCGACGATCGACACCAGCGTGCCGCACTCCGCGCGCATCTGGAACTACTGGCTGGGCGGCAAGGACAACTTCGAAGCCGACCGGATGGCCGGCGACCAGGTCCGCGCCATCTTCCCGGCGATGGTC
Organism: Micromonospora musae; assembly: GCF_003626635.1. Taxonomy (GTDB): domain Bacteria; phylum Actinomycetota; class Actinomycetes; order Mycobacteriales; family Micromonosporaceae; genus Micromonospora; species Micromonospora musae. The sequence continues at coordinate 23,786 of NZ_RAZT01000010.1, forward strand.
GAGACCGCCCGGCAGTCGCGGGCGTTCCTGACCCGCGCCGTACGCTTCCTCGCCGGCGAGGCCGGCATCCGGCAGTTCCTCGACCTCGGCACGGGCCTGCCCACCGCTGACAACACTCACCAGGTGGCCCAGCGGGTCCGACCGGACAGCCGCGTCGTCTACGTCGACAACGATCCGATGGTGCTCGCCCACGCCCGCGCGCTGCTTGTCGGCGCGCCCGAGGGCCAGACGAAGTACCTGCACGCCGACCTGCGCGACCCCGATGTAGTCCTGCGCCAGGCCGCCGAGTACCTCGACTTTACGCAGCCCGTCGCCGTGCTGCTGTTCGGCGTCATGGGCCACATCGGCGATGACGACCAGGTCGTCCCCATCATCCGTACGCTGCTCGCCGCCGTACCCTCCGGCAGCTACCTAGCCCTGTCCGACGGCACCGACACCAGCAAGGAGGTCGTCGAGTCACACCGGCAGTACAACGAGAGCGGCGCGATGCCCTACCACCTGCGCAGCCCCGACCGGATCTCGCGATTCTTTGCGGGCCTGGAACTGGTAGAGCCCGGCCTGGTGCCGTTCACGCAGTGGCGGTCCGACGGTGGAGGCGCGCCCGCCGTGGACGGGTACGGAGCGGTCGCCCGCAAGCCTTAGGCGGCCGACCCTGCTCACAGCATGACGGCTCAGGCGGCGATCGCTCGGGCAGCGGCGTACATGTCGGCAGGTAGTGCGTGCTGCATCCGCCACAGAATGCGCATCGGGCGGTCGCCGATGTGCGACTCGTACGTCATCGGTCCGGCATACATGTACGGCGGGGCACCGAGGTTGCCGTCGGCCACCTTTGTCTCCCGAACGAACAGGTGCACCGTCGACCCGAGCTTTTCGTGGTTGATGTATCGCTGGCCGGTCGCTGAGGTGGATGACGTCGTGCTCTGCGACTCCCACTGGAAGAGTGTTTCGGTGATCGCCCGGTCGGCGTACATCGTCGTGGGGGAGTAGTGCTGCTCAGACTTCACGAGCGTTACGAAGAAAAGGTCAGCCTGCTCGTTCGGCAGCCACTTCACGCCCTCCCGCAGCGAACCCGGGTTCGGCATGCCAAAGGCTGCGCAGGCCTCGTTGCGGGTGTACTGGGCGTGCACGTGCAGCGGCACCTCGCCAAGGCGGACCGGCTCGGTAACCCGGTGAATACGCCGCCGCAGTACTGCGGCGACCTGGCGCAACTCCTCACAGCGCACCGCGTCTTGCTGGAGCCGGTTTAGCCGGTCCTGCTGCTCGGCGAGGGGCACGTTAGGCCCCCAGAAGCTGAAGTGGAGCATGTCCAGCAGCCGGTTCGCCTCGGGCCCCGCGCTGGTCGTTGCCTGCTTCCACAGTGCCAGTCGGTCGAGGTCGTCCGTGTGCAGCATGCGGCCGATCGCCCGGCCCAGCTCGCGGTCATCCGGCCCCGGCATTGAGGTATCCACTCCGGCAAGTCGCCGTAGGCCGGTCCACCCGTCCAGCGTCGCCGACCGGTAGACGTCCTCGATCTCCAAACCCGTGTGCTGCAAGAACTCGGCGAGCGTGACGTCCCCAAGCTGGCGAAGCTCAGCCACCATGCTGTTCTTCGACCCAGGAAGCGCCCGCTTCAAGTTGTCGAGCACAACGTCCTTCGCTACTCGGTCCAGCTCGATGTGGCATCCACTCGGCAGCGTCGGGAAGTCCTGCTCAATAGCGTCGCGCACCTCCCGGCGGCTGATACCGGTCAGCGCCCTCCATCGGAGGTCAAATCGGAAATCGGCGTGCTGCCCACCGATGAAGTCGAGCACAGTCAGGCAGGGCTTGTCGTCGTCCAGGCGCAGACCACGGCCGAGCTGCTGCAGAAAGATGGTGGCGCTCTCGGTGGGCCGCAGCAGGAAGATGGTGTCGACCATCGGCAGGTCGACACCCTCGTTGAATAGGTCGACCGTGAAGAGCACGCGCAGCGCGCCGGCCTTGAAGTCACGGATCAAGCCCTGCTGCACCGGCCGGTCGACCTTCGAGGTGATCGCGACGGACGGCACGCCATGCCGGGTGAAGAAGTCTGCCATGAACTCGGCGTGGCCGATGCTTACGCAGAAGCCGAGTGCCCGCATCCGGCTCGCGTCGACCTTGTCCTGGGCGGCCCGCAGCACCATCCGTGCCCGTGCCTGGTTACCGGTGTAGAGGCCATCCAGCTCCGTCGGGTCGTAGCCCTGCCCTCGCTTCCAGTGCAGCTGCGACAGGTCCACGTCATCGTGCAGCCCGAAGTAATGGAACGGCGCCAACAACTGCCGTTCCAGCGCCTCCCGCAGGTGCAACTCCACGGCCGCCTGACCGTCGAACCACCGCCGCACGTCGCCGCCGTCGGTCCGGTCGGGGGTGGCGGTCAGCCCCAGGAGTACGCCGGGCTGCAACCGCTCCAACAACCGCGCGTACGTCGGCGCCTCGGCATGGTGGAACTCGTCCACGATCACCATGTCGAACCGCTCGGGGTCAATCTCCTGCCGCCGCAGTGACTGGATCGAGGCGAACACGTGCCGCCAGTCCTTCGGCTTGTCCCCGGCCACCAACGTCTCACCGAAGCTGCCGTCGCCCATCACCTGCCGGAACGTCGACCGGCTCTGCCGCAGAATCTGCTGCTGATGCGCGACGAACAGCAGCGAATCAACCTTTTTGTCGCGGACCAGTCGCCGGTAGTCCAACGCCGCCACCACGGTCTTGCCGGTGCCCGTCGCCATGACAACGAGATTGCGCCAGCGGCCGTGCACCCGCCGCTCCGCGTCCAGGTCGGCCAGGATCTCTGCCTGATACGGGTACGGCCGCACATCCAGGTTGGGGATCTCGGTTGGTGCCTCGTCGGCGCGCTCGCCCCTCAGCGCATACCTCAGTCGCTCGCCGTCAGCCGACGGGTCGTATGGCTCGAACGCCGGGTCGTTCCAGTAGTCCTCGAATGTGGCGTCGAACGTGTCGATGACGTGCGGTTGCTCGACGTTCGAAATCCGCACATTCCACTCCACCCCGTCGACCAGCGCCGACTTGGACAGGTTCGACGAGCCGACGTACGCGGTGGTCATGCCGTTGTTACGGCGGAACAGCCACGCCTTGGCATGCAGACGCGTGGTCCTGGTCTCGTAGGAGATCTTGATGTCGGCGCCGAGTTCAGCGAGCCGCTCTAGGGCCCGCTGGTCGGTGGCGCCCATGTAGGTGGTGGTGACCACCCGGAGGCGGCCGCCGCGGGCGATTAGGTCGCGGATAGCCGGCTCGATGAGGCGCAGGCCGTACCACTTGATGAACGCGCAGAGCAGGTCAACGGAGTCGGCCGAGGCCATCTCGTAGGTGACCTCGTGGCCGATGCGTGGCTGGTGACGGCCGTTGACCAGTAGTGCGCCGGTTGAGAGCGGTGTGGTGGGGCGTATCGGGAAGGTGGGAGCGGCCGGCGGCGTCGGTGGGGCCGCGATGGCGTGCAGGATGTGCTCGGCGTTGGCGATCTGATCCTGCGCGGTCGAGGCCTGCGGGCTCAGCGCACCGATGGCTTCGGCAATGCGGTTAGCAAGCTGGACCTGGCGACGAAGTTTGTCATCGCCGCCGGTCACGGCCTGCAGGGCGCGCTGGGCGATGGCAGCGATGTAACTGGCGAGCGCTGTGTGGGCATCGGCCGGATTCAACGTGCCGCGCTGGACCAGGCTGGGGTCAACGTGCTGAAGCCGTTCGGCGAACCGTTGGGTGATCAGGTGTTCGTAGATGCCCCAGTCAAGATCAGTCACGCAGGGAAGCTAACCAGGCCGAGTAGCTAATCGCAGCCCCGCCAGGCGGCGATCGTTGCAGTTGACCTTGCGCTGACGATTGCTGTTGGGTATGAATCTCCGATGACCACCCCGCATTGCCCGCAGCCGGCTCAGCACTACATCACAGAGGTCAACAAAGGTTCCATCCGCATGCAGACCTGGCAGCGACACCTCAACGATATGTACGCGCAGGGCTATCGGTTGTCTCACGTCTTCGAGCAGGACGGCAACACCGTCCAGGTGTACGAGCACCACTGGCACCCCGATGGGTTCCGAGCCTGACCCGGCCGAGCGAGCGCTTGCGCGGCAGACGACTCACGCAGCGCTCAAGGCGGGCAGCAGGCCGGCCGACTGCAGCCGGTCGTAGGCCAGCTCGATGTGCGCCGGCGTGAAAAGGCGTGCTTTGCGGCCGCTCCAGCTGCGAACCCGTTCGATCAACTCGTCGACATCGCTAGTTGCTGGACTCGACGCGGCCGCGTAATGCACGGTGGCCAGCAGCTCAATGCTGTAGGGGGCCTCGAAGCCGTCGACCAAACGGGCCAGTTGCTCCAACGCGTCGGACGATGCCGAGCCGTGAATCCCGAACCACGTCGCTACGGCCTCGCCCGTACCGTCAGTTAGTCGAATCGGCTGTAGCTCCTCGACCCGTGCCGACCGGTCACCAAAGCCAGTGAGGTAGTGCCCTTCCAAGCGATCGAGGACGTGGTTGAGGTTTTCGGCGTACGGGCCGTACCGGCCGCGGCCGAATTGCAGGCGTAGCGGCTGCCCGAGCACCTGGAGGAAGTAGGCGATCTTTTGGATCTCCAGCACGGTGACGCCGTCACGTGGTTCAAGTGCTCGAGCCCGCTTCAAGTAATGGTCGATGGCCTGCAGCAGGGTGGCGCGGCCCGACGTCAGTGAGGGCTTCTCAGTAGCTACCGGCATGTCAGCAGGATTCGGTGCCCCCTCGGGCGGGAACAGCAGCACTCGCACGTCGGGGAGCTCCGCGAAGGCTCGCTCAATGATGGGCCGGACCTCGTCCCAGTTGAGTCCGCCGTTGCCGCAGCCGAGAGCAGGCATCGCCACCGATGTGATCTGTTGTTCCCGGACCACACGTACGAGGTCAGCAAGGCCTGCCTGGATGTCAGACAGCTTCGAGTTGGCCCGCCAGTGACCCTTAGTGGGAAAGTTGATCACGTATCTGCGGAGGCCCAGGCGCGCCGAGTCGAAAACGAACATTTGGCCCAGCTTGACCTCGTTTTTTGCGCACGCTGCTCGGTAGGCCGCGTAGTTGGCCGGGTAGGCGCGCTTGAACTGGAGAGCGATGCCCTTGCCCATCACTCCGACCGTGTTAACCGTGTTGACCAACGCGTCGACGTCGGCGGTCAACAGGTTGCCACGACTTAAGACGATCACTCGCGCACCTCCCTTCGTGCGTACCCGTAGTACCAGGCTGGTCTGACAGCAACGTACGGCTCGATCATGCCAGCCTCGCGGAAGACCTGCCTCAACTGTTCCCGCCGTTGCTCCGTCCGTACGGCGTAACCGACCAGCAGGTCGAGAGGAAACTCACGATGGACCAGGAACTCGGCCGCGCGACGGCGCATGCGGTCCATGTCCTCGGGGATGTTCCTCCAGATCTGCTCTTGAAGCAGAGGCCAGTCGACGAGAGTCGCAAGCTCATCGAGCTGGGCTGAGAATGTCGTCAGCCCGACCGCGCAGTTTCCGTCGCTCGCCACCCAGCTCAACCCGGCTGCGTCCACCTGCTCCACCGAGCTGACCAGGTAGATGAGCGGGTCGTCCCCGCCTGGGTAGCACCCGCTCTTTCCGTCCCGATGGTCGCATGCGATCCGGTACATCATCGGCGAGCGTGGGGCGAAGTAGAACGGTACGTAGTCGGCCACTGACCCGCCGGGAGGGCACGGGACAAGTCGCTGCCGCCGGCGCGTCTTGATCTCGACCGCACCCACGTTCGTGGCCAACTGCGGCCCCACGCTGCTGTCCGAGTACAACCTGCCGGCCTTTAGGATCGCCGGCAGGTTGTCGATGTGCGTGAAGTGCATGATCAGGGTTGGTTCCGGCTGGCCTAGGGTGTCCGCCATCGTCAGTCCAGCTCGCTCGGATCGATGCGGGCCTTCACCTCCGCGTGCTCAGCCAACAGGTAGAGAAGGTTCGACCCGTCGATCAGCTCAAGCGGCTTGCCGGAGGCGAACTCGTAGGAGGCCGCGCCGTAGCCACTGGTGGTGACCAGGATGCCTTTGGAGGCGCCTTCGTTCTGGACCGTGCCGTAGAGGTCTCGCACGGCGGAAACGTCGACGGTGTTGCGGTAGCGCTTGGCCTGGATGACGACCTTGCCACCGAAGATCGGCCGGGGATCGAAGGCGACGCAGTCGACGCCGCCGTCGCGAGACGGGCGGGTCTGCTTGGTGTCGAGGCCCATCTTCGCGAAGAGGTTCTGGATCAGGCTCTCGAACTCGGTCGGGCTTAGCTTGAGCAGGTTGGGTCGTTGATCCAGGTCAGCCAGAACGTCGACCTCGTCGACGAACCGCTTGTCGACCATGTCGAACTCCAGCACGGGCCGGACCGGCGCAAGTTCCGCGGGCCGCTTCGAGACCGAGGCGTTGAGGTGTTGGAGACAGGCGGTCGGCTCCACATTCCTGAGGTTCAGCTCGCCAAACACTTCCCGGGTCGTCCGCAGCGTTACCAAGCACGGCTGTACGGACGTGCCGGTCCGCGGATCGGTGGTATCGACGATGCCGTTGAAGACAACTGTTTCCACGAGCCCCGAGCGGTCCGCTTCGAAGAGTTCGTGGACCGTTCGAAGGGTCACCTGGGCGACCAGGTTCGCGTACCGGTCCTTGATCTCCTTGGCCGGCCGTGCCGCAGTCGTTATCTCATCCCGCGCCTTGACATAGCGGTACTCCCGGACCGCCGGGATCACGTCCAGAGTCGGCAGGTGGTACTCGACGACGAGCTGGCGAGATTCCGGAACGTAGGCCAGGCGGTAGTGCTGCGGGAAGTCGTCAGGGTAGACCGAATTGCCGAGCACCATGCTGAAGTACTCGACGACGGCGGCGGGATCTGCTGCGGCAAACGTAGATGCAAAGCGGTCGATCTCGGCGTTGTGCGCCGCGACCTCTGCCTCGACCTTCGCGCAGTGCTGCTGGTAACTCTGGTACGCGGCGGCCAGCCGACGCTGGCGGTCGGCCTCAGCCGCCGCGTGCTGCGCCTGCGCCTGCGCGAAGGCCTGCTGAGCCCCGGCGAGTTGCTGCTGGTATATGGCCTGGCCGCCGAACATCTTCCCCAGCCCGGTAGGGGCGGGCGGCTCGAAGCGGCGCCAGTCCGGAGGCGGCGGGGGCGTACCGAGCGGACCCGGGTTGAAGGGCGGGTGACTCACCGACTTTCGCAGCTTCCGGAAGTCAATGTGGTCATCGACGTCGAGCGTGGCCGACAGCAGGCTGTCCAGCTCCTCAAGGTGCGCCTGGAGCTCGGACTTGTCGGCGGCGACCTCGGCCAATCGCGCCTCGACGTAGAGCCGCTTGCGCTCACGCTCGTCAGCTGCGGCAGCGCGCTGTGCTGCCTTCATGGCGTGTTCTGCTTCGCGGCGGAGCTGCTGCTGATGCCGATACGCCGCGGCTTGAGCCTGCTTCTGTGCGCGCACCTGACGTGCGTGTGTCCGCTGCATTTCCTTGAGGATGCCCACGTTGGTCCTAACACAACTAGAGGGGTCCAGAGCCGAAGATAGACAGGGGGTGTGACAGTCGAAGCGGCTGTCAGGTTTGCCCAATGCTCTCGGCATCAGCGTCAGCGAGGTCGCTGATGAGCGTGGCTACGGCATTCCGCAAGGCGCGTAGCTCGCCAGCGGTGAGCCCGAGTTCGTAGCAATGGTGGTGACCGGCGCGAGACAGCGCTGACCAGGCGTAACCGGCCCGAGCAGCGATGTGCCGGCCAGCGTAGCGATCGAGGATCAGGAACTGCGGCGACCGAGCGCGGAGCGCGGTGACCTCCGGGTGGCACCGTAGCCAGTAGTCGTCCATGGCGGTTTCGAGGGCGAGTCGCAGCAGCCAGGCACACGCGCGCGGCCAGGCGCCCCGGGTGCCGCGGACCATGCTGCTGAGCAGCTGGTCGGCCGCGTCGAGGCAGCTCTGCGGCGAAGCCCTCGTCGTCATCGCAGCTCCTCAGCCAGTCGGCGGCAGTCCCGGACGAGTACGTCGAGGTCGAACGTGCCCGGACCGTGGACGCCCTCCTTGCAGGCCCGGAACGCGTCACCGGCCCAGCGGCCGTACTGGTTGAGCCGGGGGAACACCTTGCCGCCCTGGTGCATGTCGCCGAAGAGCGCCAAGGCCGTCACCTGGTTAAGCGTCAACGCCTTCTCAATGAGCTCCTCCACGTCGCCGTGTCGCTCGCCGCGACCGAGGCGCTCTCGGCGGATCCGTTCGTGGCACGCGGCCTCCAGCGCCGACCGGCAGAAGCCGGACACCAGTGGGTAACGGGCGTTGTCAGCCAATCCGTCGGCCTTCAGAATCGCCGTGGCGTCGCTAAGGTACCGCTCAATCGGGTCGCTGTTCTTGCGGATCTCCACCACCGATTCGTCACGTCGAGTGACCGCCCAGATGGTGGCCTCGATCCGGAGTCGGCGTACTGCCTCGGGCAGTCGGTTGTCGTGGGTGAAGACGATGACCTGTCGGGTCTCCGCCAGGCCGGCGAGCACCTGGGCCAGCCCGTCGACCTTGGACGGGTCCATGCTCTGCACCGGGTCGTCGATGATGACGAACCGGAACGGGCTGTCCTCGGCGCAGGCGCGAGGTAGGAACACCGCCAGCCCGAGGGCCTGCAGCTCGCCCTGGCTCATCACCGCCATGGCGGAGGTGGCCGTGCCGTCGACGGTGACGGGGAAGGCGATCTTGCGGCGCGTGTTGGTGCCATCGAGCCGCATCCCGCTCAGCTCGACGTTGCTCTCCTGGCGGAGTTCGTCCCAGATCTCCTGGGACCGCTGGGCGAACGGTGCGAGCCGCTGATTCCGGAGGTCGTCCGTTGCCTTCCTGAGCCAGTCTCGAGCCGCATTTACCCGCTTCAGGGCGGCCGCGTCGTCAACGGCTGCCCGCGCCCGGCCCAGCCAGTCCTGCAGTGCGGCCGCGTGCTCGCGCCAGGCGTCGTGGCGCTGGCGAAGCCACTCGCTCGTAGCAGCTTGGAGCGCAGCGAACGCTTCGAACACCTCCGTGTACGTCGCCCTCAGATGGGTGGCCAGCTTGTCTGCCCGCAGGTCGGGAGCGGCAGAGCAAAGTTCCTGGAGGGCCTGGTGTACGCGGTGGGACAAATTAGACCGCAGCAGCCCGTGGGCGACCATGCCGAGGTCGTCGGCATTGATCCGACTGCTGAGTTCGAGTACGCGCCGCGCCCGCGCCTGCGCTTCCCGCAACCGCCGCTGAGCCTCCTCGACCGCCACCGTCTCCCGCTGCAGCTGATCCAGCGTCCCGATGGACCGACCGCGCCAGGCGGAGTCGAGGATGCCCGTTCCGCAGACTGGGCACGGGCTGTCGCCGTGGTCAGTGTGAAAGTTGACCGCCATCCGGAGCAGCTGGGCGGCGGCGTCCGCAGTGCCGGCCCGTGTGGAGGCCAGTTCGGTGACATGCTGGGCGGCCGCCTCGAGCTCGCCGGCCAGCTGACTGACATACCCACGGTCAGGGAGGATGACCGCGATCAGGCGGCGGACAGCGGCGGCGATCGGGTCGCTGGTGTCGCTGCCCGCGTCCGCGAGCAGCGTGTCGAGAGCGTCAAGATCGGGGGTACGTTTCGACAGGATCCCGAGCGCGGCCCGCGCCCGATCATCGTCGACCTCCGACAGCGCAGCGCCTATCGACTGACGCGCTGCCTTCACCGCGTTGACCCGGTCGTTGAGCGTCTTCCGTACCCGCATCAGCCGCTTGTCGGCCTCGACGACGGGATCGATGCCGAGGATGGGAGCGAGGGCATCGAAGAGCCCGCTGGGCGTGGAGGTGACGAGCCGGCCGAGGTCGCTGGCCGTGAGGAACGGCCGATATACGTCGAGCGGCTGCTGCCAGCCGAGCTCCGCGGTGCTGTCGTACCGCTGCCCGTCCGCCAGGACGCTGCCGACGCCCTGGTCAGCTTCCGTGTCCTCGTCACGCCACTTCCGGCGTACGCGGATCGGGGTCTCGGCGCCCTCGGCGCGGAGCTGGACCTCGATTTCGCAGGGCGACCCGCAGTGCAGGTTGCGCCAGCCGTCCTTGAAGACGCTGTTGCGGTCGGCCCAGCGGGCGCTGTTTCCGGTGAGGGCGAGCTCGACGGCCTCCGCGTAGCTCGATTTGCCGGAGCCGTTCCGCCCGATGACCAGGGTGAGCCCGGCGTGGGGCTGCAGCCGCAGGCTCTGCTGTGGACCGACACCCCGGAAGCCCGCCACGGTCACCGACTCCAGGTAGAGCGGCTGCGGACGCGGCCGGGTGGACGGGTCGCGCTCCGGCAGGTCGACCGGCTCGCCGCTGAGGACGGCATCGAGCGCGGCGTCGCCGGCGTAGGCCCCGAGCACGAGGTCCATCACCTCGTTGGGAACGTTGTCCTCGGCCAGCCGGTCGAAAACCTGGTCGAGCAGGGACTGGTCCTCGGCCATACGGCCCTCCCTTCCGGGCGTCGCGGTAGATATGTTTACCCCGGGCAACAACCCCAAAGCCGGGGGATTGCTGGGAAACACTGGAACTTGTAGCATGCTTGTCGTGGCTGAGTCCATAGAGAACCTCGAGCGTCGGATTGACGACCTCCGAGCGGCGGTACGCCGGGCGGTCATCGCACGGGACAACGCCCGCGCCAAGGCCCTGCGCGCCGAACTGCGCAGCGCCGAGGGCGCCTGGGAGGAGGCCCTCAGCGGTCTCGCCGACAACCCGGAGATCGAAACTCAGCCGTCACAGCACGACGCGCCGCTGGTGTCGGTGCGTGAACAGGTCCACCACGCCCTCACCCTGCTGTCAGCCCCCGCCGCGCCGAAGCTGATCGCCGAGGTGCACAACGCCTTCTTCGGCTCGGCCGCGACCGGTTTCGCGGCCAGCAAGCTGACGCACCTGCGCCGTGACGAGGAGCGCTCCTTCCGCACCGCCCGGCACTCCCGGCCGTACTACCTCTGCTCAGCTCTGACCGCCGAGCACCTGGCGCCGGCCCGTGGGCTCCTCGCCGTCTCCACCTGGCCGCTGGAACGGCGCATCATCGGCCCGCTGAGCCTCCGGGTGGATTTCCTGACCGCCGCCATCAACGTCGCCGAGCAGGTCTCGCGATTGCCGGAGCAGACCCTCACGGTGGCCCGGCTGCTCCGCCGGTTCGCCACGAGCATCCCGGGAGCCGTCGACGGGCACGAAGCCGCCGACCCGGCGATCGTCATCAAGGCCGCGCAGGCCGAGCTGGAGGTGCACGCCGACGCCGACCGCGCGCAACGCGCTGCGGCGGCCAAGCGTGCCCACCGGCAGATGGACGAGGCCGAGCAGCTCTTCGGCAGCCGGCTGCGCGTCATAAGGGGGACGGCATGACCAGCGTCGGCCAGCGGCTGGCCGCGATCCGGGGTGGGGTCCAACCCGCTCGGCACAACGCCCGGACGATCGCGGCCCTCACCGGCAACCCGGGCTGCGCGCGCCGTGCGGTGCTCGACTGCGCGGGCGTGGACAAGCAGCGTCTGGCCGCCTACATCGACTACCCGGCCCGGTTCGGCCAGTCGCAGTTCGCCATCACCCGGGGCAACGCCTTCGAAGCCCAGGTCAAGGCCAACGGCTGCGCCGAGCTGCTGCGGTTGCTGCGCGAGCAGCTCGACCTGGACATCCCGGAGGTCTCCTACGACGACCTCGAGTCGGTCGCCGGCCACGAGAGCCAGGACCTCCGATACGCCCGCTCGCGCGCCCTGCTCACCCGGGCCGCCGCGCAGGCCGAGGGCGCCGGCACGCTCTTCGACCACCCGCTGCTGCGGCTCGAGGTCGCCGGTCAGCAGGCCTACCTCGAGCCGGACCTGATCGCGTTCCAGCACGCCGGCCGGTTCCACGTCGTGGAGATCAAGTCCTTCGCCGTCATAGACGGGCAGGCCGACGCCGGCAAGGTGGCGGCCGCCGCGATCCAGGCCGCCGTGTACGTCCTGGCTATGCGCCGGATGCTCGAGGAAGCCGGCCACGACCCGGAGAGCGTGTCGCACGACGTTGTGCTGGTGTGCCCTCGGAACTTCTCCAACCAGCCGATGGCCGTCCTGGTCGATGTGCGGAAGCAGCTCGCCGTCTTGCGTCGGCAGCTCTCCCGGATGACCCGCATCGACGCGCTGCTGGCCGAGCTGCCAGCCACCCTCACCTTCGACCTGGCCCCAGACGACCAGGGTGTGCCCACCCGCTCGCCGGCCTCGCTCGTCGCGGCCCTCGAGGCGGTGGAGGCGCGCTACTCGCCCGAGTGCCTGGCCAGCTGCGAGCTGGCGTTCTTCTGCCGGCACGAGGCCCGAGGCTGCACCGCGGCCCTCGGCAAGGCCGCCCGCGAGGAGCTGGGCGGCATCGAGCGGGTGGAGACCGCGCTGGCCATCGCCCGTAACCAACTGGCGCCCGCCGAGGACCAGAAAGAGGCGGCGGAACTGCTGCGCGCAGCCGGCCGGCTCCGGGCCGAGCTGATGAGCGGAGTCGCCGGATGAGCACCCTGACCACGCTCGCGCGGGCGGAGGCCGTCGTCGAAGGCGTCGCCCAGCGCATCACCACCGTCCGCCACGTGCACCTCGCCAAGCGGCCCCTGGTCTTCATCCCGCTCACCATGGCCGGCGAGGCCAACGCACCGCTCGCAGCGATGGCGGGCGACGACCCAGACAACCCAACGCTGCTAATCGTGCCGCAGCCGCGGAACCGCGACCAGCGCTTCGCTTTCGCCGCCGAGCTGGCCGACATCGTCATCGGTTACGTCGACAGCTTTCTCGACGATGTAGAAGAGGTGACGACGAACAGGGGCAAAGAGGTCCGACACCGGTACGCCGATGCGCCGCAGCTGCTGGTGCCCAACCCCGGGGGTGTTGGCTTCACCCGGCTCTTCGGCCGGTCCACCCGGTTCCGCCGCACCGACGGCGACTACCCGGTGCACCCATCTGTGCCGCTGCTCGGCCGTTGGCTCACGTACTTCACCGAGCGCGCCGAGCATCCCGGCTCGTCCGCGTTGGTGCCGATGACGCAGGCGCTCACGATGCACTGGGCCACCGGACAGAGCCCACTCGAGGACGCGCAGCTCGCCGCGTTCATGGGGTGGATCGCCCCGCCGGACGGCCTGACCGGCGCCGAGGCTGCGACCGCCGCCGAAGACCCGGTGACCTGGCCGCCCGCGGGACCCGCCACCGATCCGACGTTCGACAACGAGGTCCTGGCACCGGCCATGGCCGCCTACGACCGAGCCGTCGCCACCGACTCCCACGTCGACCGGCGGCGCGGCGAGCTGGAGGAGGCCCTGCGCACGCAGCTCGAGCCGACTTGGCGGCTGATGTGGCACGCGGTCTCGCTGCTGCGTGACCTGCCGGCCGGAGCGAGCGTGGCGAAACGGTGGGCGGAGGACCGGGACGCATTCACCAACTTCACGGAGCAGCTCGACGCGGGCGGCTTCCCGCAGCCGCGGCGGGATGGGGCGGTCGCCGCGGCCCGGCGGCTGCACCGGATGGAACGGGCGCTCACCTCGTACGAGGTGCAGCGGGCCTACGACGACCCGATGGTGATGGCCGACTACCGCCTCACCGGAGAGGCGTTCGTCGGCGACGTGACGGCCGCCCATCCGACGCGGGTGGACACCAGCGGGAAGAAACGGGTGCTGCGCCCGTGGATCGCGGTGACCACCACCGACCCGGTGATGGTCACGCCGGGCACGACGTTGCTCTCGCCCGAACAGCCCGATGGGCAGAAGGCGCGAGTGATGTCGGTGACGCGGAAGGACGACGGCACGACCGCGGTCGTGCTGGAGCTGACCGGTGGGATGGGACGCTCGCTCACCCCGGCCCCCGGCAGCGTGCCGGAGGTAGGGAAGCGGATCTGCTACACCACGCTCAGCGACTCCTTCATGCCGCCAGGCTCCTTCCCATCGCGCGAGGAAACGCCGTGGACCCACGGCGGCCCGCCAGCGCCGTACGAGGACAGCGCACCGACCGCCGAAGACGCCCGCGAAGAGTGGTCGTGACGTTTCGGCCCGCAGCATCGCTAGTCAACGACCAACCAATCAGATCCGTGGGGGAGCTGAGTTGAGCAAGTTGGGCACCATCCTCGACCAGATTGACTCGGGCACCGTGCTGCTGCCCGAGTTCCAGCGCGGCTACGTGTGGAACCGGGATCAGGTACGCGGCCTGATGCGCTCGCTCTACCTCGGCTTCCCCGTCGGCGGGCTGCTGGTGTGGGAGACGGAAGCCGACCACGGTTCGGTCCGGGGCAGCGACCACGTCGGCGGCGGGGTGAAGCTGCTGCTCCTCGATGGGCAGCAGCGGATCACCTCCCTCTACGGCGTGGTTCGCGGCAAGCCACCGGCGTTCTTCGAGGGTGACCCGGCAGCCTTCACCGGGCTGCGGTTCAACGTCGAGGAGGAGACCTTCGAGTTCTACGCGCCGGCGAAGATGAAGGACGACCCCACCTGGGTCGATGTCACCGCCCTGTTCGTCGAGGGACTGGAAGCGCAGATCGGGAAGCTGAACGCGCACCCGTCGGTTGCGCCGCGAATCGTGGCGTACATGACCCGGCTGAGCCGGCTGCGCAATCTTCTCGAGCGTGAGTTCCATCAGGAGAAGATCACCGGGGCGGACAAGGGTGTCGAGGTGGTCGTCGACATCTTCAACCGGGTCAACTCGGGCGGCACTAAACTCTCGAAGGGTGACCTGGCGCTGGCGAAGATCTGCGCCGACTGGCCCGAGGCCCGTTCGACGATGCGCAAGCACCTGGGCACCTGGTCGACCGCCGGGTTCCAGTTCAATCTCGACTGGCTGCTGCGGAACGTCAACGCGGTAGCGACGGGCCGCGCCCAGTTCGAGTTCCTGGAGGCGGTCGGCTCGACCGACTTCGCGCAGGCGCTGACCTCGAGCGAGCGCTACATCAGCGGCTTCCTCGACGTGGTCTCCGGCCGGCTTGGCCTCGACCACGACCGGGTGCTGATGGGCCGCTACGCCTTCCCGGTAGTCTCCCGCTTCCTGCACCTCAACGGCGGCACCTTCGCCGACGCGACCGAACGCGACCGGGTCCTCTTCTGGTACATCCACGCCGCGCTGTGGGGACGCTTCGCCGGCTCCACCGAAACGATCCTCACCCAGGACTACGAGACGGCCGCCCGCAGCGGCATCGATGGCCTGATTACCAGCCTGGCCCGCTGGCGCGGCGGCAACCTGGTAATCGACGGGCAGGACTTCGAGGGCTTCGGCCGCGGTTCCCGCTTCTACCCTCTGCTCTACCTGCTCACCCGGGTGCTCGGCGCCCGCGACTTCGGCTCGGGCCTGGAACTCAAGAGCGAGATGCTGGGCCACCTCACCTCGCTCCAGGTGCACCACATCTTCCCCAAGGCGCTGCTCTACAAGCACGGCTACGGCCGGGCCGAGGTCAACGCTGTCGCCAACTTCGCCTTCCTCACTCAGCAAACCAACCTCGCCATCGGCAAGCGGCCGCCGGAGGACTACTTCGCCGAGACCCAGCAGAAGCACCCGGGCGCGCTTGAATCCCAGTGGATCCCGACTGACCCGCAGCTGTGGCGGCCCGACCGATACCTCGATTTCCTCGCCGCACGCCGGGAGCTGCTGGCCAACGCCGCCAACGGATTCCTCGCCGGCCTCCGGGACGGCACCAAGCCGGCCGCCGAGCCGCTGCGACCGGTGGTCGTGGTCACCGAGGAGGAGGTTGACGACGTCCGCGCCGGGCAGGTGAAGGCCCTCGTCGAGGAGCTGGTCACCGCGGGATGCGCCGAGCCGGCGCTCGACAGCGAGATCGCCGACCCGGCCACCGGGCGGGTGCTGGGCGTCGCGGAGGCGTACTGGCCGGACGGCCTGCAACCGGGGCTGGGCAACCCGGTCGTGCTGGAGCTGGACGCCAACCCGGAGCTGGCGCGGATGGAGGAGCTCGGCTACGAGGTCTTCACCTCGGTCGACGCCCTTCGCGGTTACGTCGCGCGGCGCAACGAGCAGGCGGCGGGGCTCACCGACGGCGACGGTGAGCCGCTCGGCGAGGAGACGGATGTCGACGGCGAGGCGGCCAGCGGCTCGCAGAGTGCGGTCGTACCGGCCCAGTCCGGCGGCGACCAGGGCACGGTCGCGGACTTCGAGCGGGCGATGCGCGGGGTGTACGAGGCAGCGCGGCGCGAGGCCGGCTACAACGCCACCTACTTCCTCGGCATGATCGCCGAGCATGGTGGGCTCGCCACCGCCAAGAAGCTGCTCGCCAGCCCGGTCGTGTCCGACGGGTTCGCGGCGCTGTGGGAACGGGGGCGACTCGACCTCACGGTGGAGGCCCTGGTGGTCAAGGACGAGTACGAGTCGCTCTTCACGCCCCACGAGCTCGATATCGCCCGGCACCGCCTGCGACAGTTCGACTTCGACCTCTCGGCACGGCGGTGAGCACCATGACCACCCTGCTCCTGCCCGACGCGCCAGCGGACCCGCCGTCGGTCCAGGCCGAGCGCGTCATCACCGAGGTGCTGGCCGACCTGCGTACCGGCCTGCACCGCGGCGTCGTGGTCGACTCGCCGCCCGGGGCCGGCAAATCGACCCTCGTCGTCCGCGCCGCTGCCGAACTGGCCCGCGCCGGCGAGCCGCTGATCGTGATCGCGCAGACCAACGAGCAGGTCGACGACCTGATCGACCGCCTCGCGCAGAAGGCGCCCGAGCTGCACATCGGGCGGCTCTCGGCGACCGACTACGCGGCGACCGACCGGATCAAGCAGTACGCCACCGTCCGGGTCGCCGCCAAGGTCGCCGACCTCGGTGGTCCCTCCGTCATCATCGGTACGGCCGCCAAGTGGGCCATGGTGTCCGAAGGCTGCTGGCCGTGGGCGATCGTCGACGAGGCGTACCAGATGCGGTCGGACGCCCTGCTGCGCGTGGCCGGACGGTTCGAGCGGGCGCTGTTCGTCGGAGACCCGGGCCAGCTCGACCCGTTCTCCACCGTCGACACCGAGCGGTGGACCGGGCTGACCTGGGACCCGATGCAGTCCGCGGTGGCGGCGCTGCTGCGGCACAATCCCGACCTGCCGGTGCACCGGCTGCCGGTGTCGTGGCGACTGCCTCCCTCGGCGGCGCCCGTGGTGGCCCAGGCGTTCTATCCCTTCACCGGGTTCCGGGCCGGCACGACCGCTTGTGAGAGGTCACTGTCGTTCACCACGGCTGGGTTCGGGCACGGGCCCGTCGACGCGGCCGTGGAGACGGCGGCAGCGACCGGATGGGCGCTCTACGAGCTGCCGGCCCGGCACACGCTGCGGACCGACGTGGAGGCGGCCGCGGCGTGTGCCGCCCTGGCGCGCCGGGTGCTAGAGCGGGGAGCGGTTGCAGTCTCCGAACGCGAACCAGGCGGAGCGCCGGTCACCGCGGGCCGGATCGCCATTGGGGCCGCGCACCGCGACCAGGTGGCGGCCATCCGTGCGCACCTCGGCGAGGCCGGACCGGACATTACCGTCGACACCGCCAACCGGCTCCAGGGCCGGGAGTACGACGTGACGATAGTCCTGCATCCGCTGTCGGGACGGCGGGACGCGACGGCGTTCCATCTGGAGTCGGGGCGGCTGTGCGTGCTCACGTCGCGGCACCGGCACGCCTGCATCGTGGTAGCCCGAGCAGGGATCGCCGAGCTGCTGGACGCCCACCCGTCAGGCGAGCCGGTCCACCTCAACGTCCCGGTCAAGTTCCCCGACGGCTGGGAGGCGAACCAGTCGGTGTTGGCGCACTTGAAGTCATCGAAAGTAAGGGTCGTTATGGCGGCGCCTTGAGTCGCGGCGGTGACGCGGGATCTTTGACCGGTAAGAGAGGTAAAGGTAGAGACGCAAGTTCATGCGCTACAGGTGGTGTTCATGCAGCCCGCAGCGGCTGACCGACCGGGAAGCCTCGGCATCCGTGGCTACGGCTACGGTTGGGCCCGCACGGAGGCGGAACGCAGTTCGCGAGGAGACAACAGCAAATGATGGCCTTTGACCGGTACCCAGCATGAGTGACCGCAATGCGCGAGCCTCCGCGCCCCAGGACACGCTTCCCATTCCGATGAGCCTGTCAGAGCTGGAGCAGTACCTCGCCCGGGCCGCTGATCTGCTGCGCGGGAGCATCGACCAGGCGGACTTCAAGGCGTACATCTTCCCGTTGATGTTCTTCAAGCGGATCAGCGACGTCTACGCCGAGGAGTACGAGCGGGCACTGGCGGAGTCGGACGGCGACCACGAGTACGCGTCGTTCGCCGAGCACCACCGCTTCCGAATCCCCAGCGGCAGCCTGTGGGAGGACGTTCGGGCCCGCACGGAGAACGTCGGACAGGCCCTGGTGACCGCCTTCCGCGCGATAGAGAAGAGCAACCAGGGCGTGCTCTACGGGATCTTCGGCAACGCCGCGTGGACCAACAAGGACAAGCTGCCCGACGCCAAGCTGCGCGACCTCATCGAGCACTTCTCCACGAGAACGCTAAGTAATGCGGCGGTCACGCCAGATGTGTTCGGGCAGGCGTACGAGTACCTCATCAAGCGATTCGCCGACCAGTCCAACAAGAAGGCCGGCGAATATTACACCCCGCGCTCGGTGGTCAAACTGCTCGTCAACATCCTCGACCCGCAGGAAAGCGAGACGGTCTATGACCCGGCCTGCGGCACGGGCGGCATGCTCATCGAGGTCATCGAGCATGTGAAGCGCCAGGGCGGCCGGCCCGAGACTGTCTTGGGCAAGCTCTACGGCCAGGAGAAGGTGCTCGCCACCTCCGGCATCGCCCGGATGAATCTGCTTCTGCACGGCTTCGAGGACTTCCGCATCGAACGGGATGACACCCTGCGCTCACCAACCTTCTTCGACGGCTCGCGACTCGCTCAGTTCGACTGCGTCATCGCCAACCCGCCGTTCTCGCTGAAGAACTGGGGCGATGAGGCGTGGGCCTCGGACCGGTGGGGCCGCAATAGCCTCGGGGGTGTCCCCCCCAAGGGGTACGCCGACTGGGCTTGGGTCCAGCACATGATCACATCGACGGCACCCAGGACCGGCCGCGTGGCCGTGGTTCTGCCGCAGGGCGCGTTGTTCCGCCAGGGTGCTGAGGGGCGCATCCGGGAGTATTTCCTCGACGCGGACCTTATCGAGGCCGTGATCGGCCTTGCGCCCAATCTCTTCTACGGCACCGGCCTGGCGGCGTGCGTGCTGATCCTGCGCCCACGCAAGCCCGATGATCGCAAGGGCAAGATGTTGTTTATCAATGGCCAGACGCTGTTCAAGCGCGGCCGCAACCAGAACACCCTCGAAGCCGAGCACGCCGACATCCTGCTGCGGGCCTACCAGGCGTTCGCTGACGAACCCGGCCTGGCTGCGGTCGCCACGCTCGACGATATCAAGGCCAACGTCTATAACCTCAACATCCCGGTGTACGTAGCCCCTGCGGACGACGGCGAACAGGGCACGCTGGAGCAGGCCCTCGCCGACCTCGAAGCCGCCCACGCCGCCGCCCGCGAGACCCGCGCCGCGCTGGACGCGGAACTCGCCAAGTGGGGCCGCCTCGTCCGGAAGGAGACGACCGCATGAGCACCCGCGCCACCCAGCGCGAACTTGAGTCGTACCTGTGGGGCGCGGCCGTCCTGCTGCGCGGTCTCATCGACGCCGGCGATTACAAGCAGTTCATCTTCCCGCTCGTCTTCCTTAAGCGACTGTCCGACGTCTACGACGAAGAACACGCGGCGGCGCTGGAGATCTACGGCGACGACGAACTGGCCGACCTGCCGGAGAACCACCGCTTCGCCATCCCCTACGGCGCCCATTGGGAGAACATCCGTAGGGTAACGAGCAACGTCGGCGCGGCGATCCTCGCCGCCATGCGCGCGATCGAGTCAGCCAACCCCGACACTCTGCCCGGCGTGTTCGGCGACGGCGACTGGGGCAATAAGAACCTGCTGCCCGACGCGACCCTCAACGACCTCATCGAGCACTTCTCCACCAAGACGCTCTCGGTGGCCAACCTGCCCGAGGATGAACTCGGTCAGGGGTACGAGTACCTCATCAAGAAGTTCGCCGACGACTCCGGCCACACCGCCCAGGAGTTCTACACCAACCGGACCCTCGTCCACTTAATGACGATGATGCTCAAGCCCGAACCAGGAGAGTCGGTCTACGACCCGACCTGCGGCACCGGCGGCATGCTCATCTCCACCGCAGCCGAGCTGCGCCGCCAGGGCAAAGAGTGGCGCAACCTCAAGATCTACGGTCAGGAGCTCAACTACGGGACGTCCGCCATCGCCCGGATGAACCTGTTTCTTCACGGGATCGTCGACGGCCACATCGCCCACGGCGACACGCTCGCCAAGCCGGCCTTCCTCGACCGCAGCGGCCGGCTGCACACCTTCGACGTCGTGCTCGCCAACCCGCCCTACTCCATTAAGGCGTGGAACCGTGCCGCGTTCGCCAAGGACCCGTACGGACGCAACATGTGGGGCATCCCGCCCCAGGGACGCGCCGACTATGCCTTCTTCCAGCACATTGCCGCCAGCCTCGACCCGAAGACCGGCCGGGCTGCCATTCTCTTCCCCCATGGGGTCCTCTTCCGGCGGGAAGAAGCCGATCTCCGCGAGAAGTTGGTGAAGTCCGACCTGATCGAAGCCGTCATCGGACTCGGAGCCGGGCTGTTCTACAACTCGCCCATGGAAGCGGTGGTCGTCACGCTACGCGCCAACAAGCCCGCCGAACACCGCGGCAAGACCCTCTTCATCAACGCCGTCAACGAGGTCACCCGCGAACAGGCACAGTCGTTCCTGCGTGACCGCCACCAGGCCAAGATCCTCGCATCGTACGAAGCGTTCGCCGACGACGACGGCTTCGCCGCTGTCGCCACCCACGACCAGATCGCCGACAAGCAGTACAGCCTCGCGATCCCGCTCTACGTCACCCGCGCGGCCTCCGCCGACGGCGCCGAGCCCATGAGCGTCACCGAAGCGGTGAACACATGGCGAGCTGCGGCTGCCGAGGCCGACACCGCGATCGACGACGTGCTCGCACTCCTCCGACAGGTGACCCAGTGACCCTCAACCTCGACAAGAGCACCTGGAAGCGCGTTGCATTCGGCGACGTCGTCAAGAACGTGAACGTCACCGTGAAGGACGCGGAAGCCGCCGGGATCGACCGTGTGATCGCGATGGAGCACCTCGACCCTGGCGAGCTGAAGATCAGCCGGTGGGGCAGTCTTGACGCCGGCACAACGTTCACGCGCAGGGTCCGGCCAGGGCAGACGCTTTTCGGAAAGCGCCGCGCCTACCAGCGCAAGGCGGCCTATGCGGAATTCGACGCAATCACATCAGCCGACATCCTTGTATTCGAGGCGGACGCAACTCAGCTCCTCCCGGAGTTGTTGCCGTTTCTTGTGCAAAGCGACGGTTTCTATGACCACGCGCTCGGCACATCGGCTGGCTCGCTGTCGCCGCGGACGAACTGGCGGGACTTGGCCAACTACGAGTTCGAGTTGCCACCCCTCGACGAGCAGAAGGGCCTCGCCGGCCTTCTCTGGGCCGTCGAACGGGAACGGCAGAGTGCGGGAAGCCTTGGCAAGGCGATTGGCAGAGTGCGCGATGTCGTGATTGACGAGCGGTTCGTCGGACACGGCGAAGGCGTGCTCCAGGACCTATGTGACAGCGACGGCATCCGAATCGGGCCGTTCGGTGCGCAACTGCACGCCTATGACTACGTCGAGGATGGTGAGTGCCCTGTCGTGATGCCGCAGGACATGGTTGACGGCAGGATTTCTACCGAGGACATCCAACGCATCACTAACGAGCGCGCCGACGACCTCGCAGTGCACCGGTTGAGGGCCGGCGACGTGATCCTTCCACGACGAGGTGAACTCGATCGGCGTGCCCTCGTAACTGAGGCCGAGGAGGGGTGGCTCTGTGGCACCGGCTCGGTGCGAGTCAGAGTGCGACCTGAAGTTCCTACCCGTGCAGTGTTTCTCGCCCTCTCCTCCACAGCGACGGTTACATGGCTGAAGGCGAATGCGACCGGCACCACCATGCCGAACCTAAACGCAGGGATCGTGGCAAGAATCCCGATCTCGTTGCCAGAGAGTGCCGCATTGGACCCTGCCTTCAGCGAGATCGATCGCCTAGACGATGCCTTGGCTCTGACCCAGTCTCGCCTCTCCGGTGCTGTAGCGGTCATGAGGTCCTTGGCGACTGACATCTTTGGAGGGCGGGCGTGACCTTCAACGAGGCCAATACGGTTCGGGATTTTGTCCGCGACCTTGTCCGCTCACCGGACATCCAGTTCGTCCCCGGCAGCGAGCTGCCGCGCCGGGAGGATGAGGTGCTGCTGGAGGGGCTGGTCAAGGACGCCCTGTCGCGGTTGAACCCGGTGATCGAGGCTGACCCCCGGCTGGCGGACGAGGTGATCTACCAGCTGCGGGCGGTGATCCTGTCCGCTCGGCAGTCCCCGAATCCGGTGGTGGCGAACGAGGAGTTCACCGCGTGGTTGACGGGGCAGAAGTCGATGCCGTTCGGCCCGGCGGGGGAGCACGTCACGGTCCGGCTCATCGACTTTGACGACCCCGAGCCGAGCGCCAACCAGTGGATCATTTCCACCGAGGTGACGTACAGAGTCGGGCGGGTCGAGCGTCGCTTTGACCTGGTGTTGTGGTGCAACGGCTTTCCAATCGTCGTCGGTGAGGCGAAGTCCCCGGTCCGGCCGGCGTACACGTGGATCGACGCGGCCGCGCAGATCAACGAGGACTACGAGGTCAACGTCCCGGCGTTCTTCGTACCCAACGTGTTCAGCTTTGCCACCGAGGGCAAGGACTTCCGGTACGGCTCGGTCGGCATGCCCGTCGGCCTGTGGGGTCCGTGGCGTGAAGAGGCCGATGATGACGCCCCGGTGCCGACCGGCCTGGCAGCGGTGCGGGAGGCCGTCGAAGGCGGGCTCGCGCCATCGGTGGTGCTGGACTTCCTCCGGTTCTTTACGGTGTTTGCCACTGACAAGAAGCATCGCAAGATAAAGATCATCGCGCGGTTCCAGCAGTTCCAGGCGACAAACCTCATCGTCGAACGGGTGCTGCACGGCCGAATCAAGCAGGGCTTGATCTGGCACTTTCAGGGCTCGGGCAAGTCGCTGCTCATGGTGTTCACCGCGCAGAAGCTGCGCGCCACAGCAGGGTTGACGAGCCCTACGGTGATCATCGTCGTCGACCGCATCGACCTGGACACGCAGATCACCGGCACGTTCAACGCCTCGGACGTGCCGAACCTGGTTTCGACCGACAGCCGTAAGGAACTGCAGGATCTCCTCAGAGCGGGTGCACGCAAGGTCATCATCACCACGGTGCACAAGTTCGGCGAGGCTCCGGGTGTGCTGGACGCCCGCGACAACATTATCGTGATGGTCGACGAGGCCCACCGCTCCCAGGAGGGCGACTACGGGCGCAAGATGCGCGAGGCCCTGCCGAACGCGTTCCTCTTCGGCCTGACCGGCACCCCGATCAACAAGCGTGACCGCAACACGTTCATGTGGTTCGGGTCCGAGGAGGACGAGGGCGGTTACCTCTCGCGGTACTCCTTCCAGGACTCCATCCGCGACGGCGCGACACTGCCGCTGCACTTCGAGCCTCGCCTGTCGGAGATCCACCTCGACGAGGCCGCGATCGACGCCGCCTTCGGGGAACTGGCCGAGCGGTATCGGCTCACCGAAGCCGATAAGACCACGCTAACGAAGAATGCAGCCTCGCTGGAGGCGCTAATCAAGGCCCCCGAGCGGGTCCGCAAGATTGCCGCGGACATTGCCGAGCACTTCCGGACGAAGGTCGAGCCGCAGGGACTCAAGGCGCAGGTTGTCGTGTACGACAAGCCGACCTGTGTCGCATACAAGGCGGAACTTGATCGGATCCTCGGACCCGAAGCATCCACCGTCGTCATGAGCCGCAACGCGCGCGACCCGCAGGAGTGGAAAGAGAAGTACACCCCTGACCGCGACGAGCTGGAGCGGATCGCTGCCCGCTTCAACGACCCGGCCGATCCGCTGAAGATCATTATCGTGACGGCCAAGCTGCTCACCGGGTTCGATGCGCCGATCCTCTACGCTCAGTACCTCGACAAGCCGCTCAAGGAACACAACCTGCTCCAAGCGATCACCCGCACCAACCGGGTCTACCCGCCGAGCAAGACCCACGGGCTGATCGTCGACTACCTGGGCATCTTTGACGACGTCGCCAGGGCGTTCGCCTTCGACGAGAAGAGCGTCCAGCAGGTCATCAGCAACATTGCCGTCCTACGCGAGCAGCTCGGCCCGGCCGTCGAGACCGCGCTGGCCTTCTTTCCCGGCGTCGACCGGACGGTGGGCGGCTATGAAGGCCTCATCGTCGCCCAGACAGCGATCAGCAGTGACGAGACGCGTGATGCTTTCGGCGCAGCCTTCAGCGTTGTCGCCCAACTGTGGGAAACCCTCAGCCCGGACCCGATCCTCTCGACGTACGAGGCCGATTACCGGTGGCTCGCCGACGTCTATGAGTCAGTACGGCCTGCGGACGTCTCCGGCCGGCTTGTGTGGCACACCCTCGGCGCCAAGACGCTGGAGCTCATCAACGAGCACGTCACCGTCGAGGTGCCACGCACCGACCTTGAGACGATCATCCTGGACGCCCAGGTGATCGAAGACCTCATGACGGGCAAGTCGAAGGACGTTGACCCGGTCGAGGTCGAGAAATGGATCACCGCCCGGATCGCCAAGCACATCGGCAACCCCGTCTTTGTCGAACTCGGCAAACGGCTCGCCGCGCTGCGGGAGAAGTATGCGCACTCCCAGCAGGCCAGCCTGGACTTCCTCAAGGAACTGTTCGCCCTTGCACGCGACACCGTGGCCGCGGAGAAGGCTGCCGAACATATCCCACGTGAGGAGCGGGGCAAGGCGGCCCTGACGGAGCTCTTCGAGTCACTCAAGGGCGACGAGACGCCCATCATTGTCGAGAGCGTCGTCAATGAGGTCGACGAGGTTGTCCGCGCGGTGCGTTTCGAGGGCTGGCAGAACACGCGCGACGGCGACCGCCTGGTACAGCAGTCTCTACGCAAGACGCTCTACATCAAGTTCAAGATCCACGACAACGACGTGTTCGAGCGTGCGCTCGGGTACATCCGTGAGTACTACTGAGCAAGGACTCTAGCGTGACTTGGCTTCGGCGTTGGGCGTGGCATGGGCATGAGGTTGGTCGTGTAGGCACTCGTGGGCCGCAAGCTGGGCCGACCAGAAAGAGTCAATATCGCGACCTGGCGGTAGGCGGCAGGGCATCGATCGCTGTAGCCTATCCGCCCAGCCTAGAGATCGGACTGTGGGCATGGCCAACGGCGCAAAGCTAGCGAACGTCAAAGACGAAATCCGTGCGGTTGTCGGAAGCGACACAACTGCAACCGAGGTCGCCTCAGCGCTCGATGGGCTATTTGAGATTACGAGTTATAAGCGCTTCAGGGCATTCAATGCCGGGTACATCAGGCTTTATGCGATGCCAACAAAGACGCTTCGGGGCTCTCTTGTTATTGACCGCGAGGTCATGGTTTTAATCGCGCCATTTAGCAGTCTCCAAGCCCGTACCGTCTGTCAGCGCCGCCCTGCCCGCTGAGCGTCGGGCAAGCTGTGCAGGTCTTGCACCAGACGCTCTGATGGGCAAGCTCTACTGGATAGAACTCGGCTCCGTCATCGGTCGGGAGTGGGCTCACTTCCAAGCCTTTTTCAACGACAAGAAGCGTATGCAGGTTGCTTTTGAACTTCTGAACGAACGCCCAGACGCGCACGCAAAAGACGTCGACTTGGCAGATGTGGCCCTTCAGCGGCGTGAACTAACCTGGCTGGAAGAGAGGATCACTCAGTAGCCTATGGCCTGGCCCCTGGCGAATTGGGTCCTCAATTTCCGCCGCTTCGCGTGGCGGTCAGATCGGTCGCTTCGGCGTGGACATCAAGCTGCCAGGGAGCACATCCGTTCCTCGACCGTGTGTCGCGGGTTCAGGGGTGCAGGTCACGTCACAGCCTGGTCGGCAGTGCTGTCGGTGGTTGATCAGCCGGAGGAAGCAGACGAACTGCCGTTACCGGGCATCGTCACGGCGAAAGCTTCAGCTATCTGGGATGCTCAGTGACGAACGTCCCCTTGCCCTGTTGGCCCTCAACCAGGCCGCGGTCGCGAAGGATCCGTAGTGCCGCTTGTGCGGTGGAAACACTGACCTTGTGCTGCTCGGCCAGTTGGGCGTACGTGGGCAGCTTGTCTCCTGGCCCCAGCTCTCCACTCTCGATCTGCTCTGTGACGGCGTTGACGACGCGTAGATAGTCCGCGGGTCGGCTGGGCATGTGATGGCACTCCTCGCTCGGCTCCTCGATTTGAGCACGAGGACGTCCTCAACTACAAGAGGCATGTTGACTTAGGCAAGCACGTTACCTAACGTCGTCGGCGCGGGTTTCCTCGCTCGGCAGCCTGGTTCCCGCGTCCTTGGGTGATTGCCCAGCGGTGTCGGGGCAGCGGCTGCGACAGAGGGCCCATGTCGTCAGAGCAGTCCCGGCATCGCTGAGCCTGACGCTCTTCCCTCCGAGCAGGAGCGCCAACGCGCCAACAGCAACGCGTGGCACATCCTTCCGCTGCCCGAAGCGGCTGCGGAATGCACAAGCAGGCCCGGGGTGGGTGCAGGGCTCCGGCCGGTACGGACGCGCGGTCGTGCCGTCCGACCCCGCCCGCTTCGGCGCCGCAACCAACCGATCAAGGAGGGTCATGGACTCGATTGACGAGATCCTCAGCGAACTACCCCTGCCGCCCTACGTCACCGCCGAAGACATCGGCTTCGCCGTCAAGGCGGTCACCGTGCACGCCGCCGAGCAGTGGCCCGACGGTCCGCGGTGCCGCAACGACCGCGCACACCACCCGTGCCGGCTGCACCGCTGCGGCCGCCGGGTCCTCGACCAACGCGGCCTCACCGACGGGCAGATCCGCATGCTGATCGCGGAGCAGGAGGCCTTGCAGCGATGATCTATGTGACCGGGGAGCGCCTGCACCCGCACCACGCCCGCATCGCTTTCTTCGACATCCGGTGGCGCGGCCTCGACTCCGCCCAGGTGCAAGACTACCTCGACCGCGTGGCCGACGAACTCGAACGCCTGCACCGCGAGCTGACCACGGCGAACACCGAGGCCGAACGCATCCGCCAGGCGCCGCGGCAGTGGCAGTCTCGGCACACCGGCTGCCACCACGCAGACCAAGGTTCACCAAGCAGCCGGTGGCAGCGATGACTCCGCCCCGCTGGATCATCCACCTTCCCACCACCCTGACCAGCCTCGACGGGGCCATCGCCCTGGCCGCAGCCCTACGCGACTCGCTCGGTCACGTCACCGCCATCGACTTCGGCGAGACCACCCTCAGCGAGGAGGATCAGCAGTTCCTGCGTACCCGAATCTGGTGTGACGCCCAGCTCGACGGGGCCGGCCGCTGCCGACGCCGCGACGACCACGACGGCCCCTGCGGGGCCACGGAGGATGGCCCACGCCGGTAGCGTCCGGTGATGCCCGACACCGCGCACGACGACCTGCCGGCCGGCTTCACGGCTCCCCAGCCGTACACCATGAAGGCCGTCGCCGGCGCTCCCCGCGGCCCCGGCGTGCACGTGGTTCTCGACGGCGGCGTGGTCATCTACGTCGGCCGGACCAGGCGGGGCGTGCGGGATCGCCTCCGGCAGCACCTGACCGGCAAGCGCGGCTTGTCGGTGCTGCGTCGGCCGCCGACATCGCCCACTGGCTGGGCCGGTGCAAGGTTCGCTGGCAGGAGACCGACAACCCGAAGGGTACGAAGGAAGCCCTGGTCGTCGCCCTCAAGCCGCGCTTCAACCGGCAGGCGCCGAAGCCACGTGACGCGGACGGTGGCGAATAGCGGAGCGGCGCGTGGGTGACTGCCCCAAGCCGGAACGGCTCCGTCCTCCGACCTTCGGCGCGGATCGATCTCCATAGGGCTGAACGGCCCCGTCGAGAATGTCGAAGCGCGCCTATGCTCTGGGCATCGGGCGAGGCGGCGGTTGAGGGCCAGCTGCGTGGGGCGAGTTCGAGGGGCGCGCGTGGGATTCAACGTCGGTGACATCGTTGCCGTTCAAGCCGACCCAAGTCGAGTCGGACCAGTCATCCAGATTCTTCAGAGCGTCGATGGGTTCGGCCGCTATCGCGTCTTCCACGAAGCGGGAAGCATGCGCGAGTACGCAGAGGATCAACTGGTGCTCGCAGCGGCGCAACAGGAGGCAACGACTGGCGGCCTGTCTCCCGAGGAGTTCCGAGCCCGCCTGGTCGCCGCCCGGCTCAGTCACCCGCTCACCGATCACGTCTATTCGCTGCGGGCGGCCCGGATCAAGTACGTGCCGTTTCAGTTCCGGCCGCTGCTGCGGCTCGCCCACGCCGACGAGCCACGGTTGCTCATCGCCGACGACGTCGGCGTCGGTAAGACGATCGAAGCCGGCTTGATCATGAAGGAGTTGGCTGCCCGACAGCCGCTGGACCACGTGCTCGTTCTCTGCCCCAAGGCGCTCACGGTCAAGTGGCGGGAGGAGATGCGCCGCTTCGACGAGGACTTCCGGGTTCTCGACTCGTCGAGCTTGCGCTACTGCCTCAACGAGGCCCACCTGGAAGGCGCCTGGCCCGAGGAGTACCGGCGGGCGATCGTGCACTACGAGCTGTTCGCCCGCACGGCATACCTGAATGGGGATGCCAAGCGGAAGAAGGACAAGGGCCTGCGCGAGCTCGACCCGCCGCCTGCCTTCGACCTGGTGATCGCCGACGAGGCCCACCACCTGCGTACGCCAGGCACAAACTCGCACGAGCTCGCCGAGTACCTCAGCGAGATCAGCACTGCCCTCATCCTGCTTTCGGCGACACCGGTGCAAACGCACGCCCGGGACCTGTTCACCCTGCTCAACCTCCTCCGTCCGGACCTGTTTCCGGATCGGCAGACGTTCTTCGAGGTCGTCGAGCCCAATCGACATCTCAATGCCGCCGTACGGGCACTGCGCAGCGGTGCGCCCGAGGCCGCCAAGGAGGCGCTCAAGGCGTTGGACACCGCGGCGTACACCAGCTGGGGCCGGCAGGCGATCGCGATCGACCCCCGGTATGACGACGTGCGCAGGCGTCTGGACGCGGTCACCTTGACGACTGACGACCGGGTCCGCTGCGTGCGCGAGATCGAGGAGCTGAACACTCTAGCGCCACTGGTGAATCGCACCCGCCGACGGGACATCGGAGGGTTCACCATTCGTGAGCCGCGCACCGTGTCGGTGCCGTTCACACCGGTGCAGCGCCAGTTCTACGATCGCCTGCTGGAAGCGCGCCGCGACCAGCTGCTCACCCGCTACAACCCGGTCGTGGTCCGCCTGATTCTCGACACGCTTGAGAGACAGGCGTCGAGCTGCCTGCCCGCCCTCGCTCGACGCATCGTGGCGGCCGGCGAGCCGGCCATCACGGATCTGACCGACGCCCCCGAGGCCCAACCGGACGACGATCCGCCGAGGCTTCCCTTTCCGGCCGACCCGGACCTACGTGAGATGGCCCGTCAACTGCCGCCGGACGATCCCAAGCTCGAGCGGCTCCTCCAGGCCGTCCGCGAAGCCCGCACCGTCGACGGTCCGGGAAAGCTCCTCGTTTTCTCGTTCTTCCTCGGCACCCTCGACTACCTCGCCGAGCACCTGAGGGCGGCCGGCGTCCGCGTCGGGGTCGTCACCGGACGAGTAGCCGAGCCCGACCGGCAGCGCCTGCGGGACCGGTTCCGCCTCGACGGTGAAAATGCGGAGGCCATCGACGTCCTGCTCTCCAGCGAGGTCGGCTGCGAGGGCCTCGACTACGAATTCTGTGATCGTCTCGTCAACTACGACATCCCCTGGAACCCGATGCGGATCGAACAGCGCATCGGCCGCATCGACCGGTTCGGACAGCGGAGCCCGAAGGTACTGATCCTCAACTTCGTGACCCCCGACACCGTCGAGGAGCGGGTGTTCTACCGCTGCTGGGACCGGCTGGACCTCTTCCGTGACACCGTCGGCGACCTCGAAGGCGTGCTCGGCGAGATGACCCAGGACCTGGCCGCCATCGCTACCAGCCCGGACCTGACACCGGAGCAAATGGAGGAGCGGGCTCGACAGCTCGCCGACAACGCCGTCCGGCTGGTCGCCGAGACCCGTGGCGTCGAAGACGCGAGCCAGGACCTGCTTGGCTTGGACGACAGTCTCACCCAGGACCTCGACGCCCTGGTCGAAGGGGGCCGGGCGGTCACCGAACAGCAGTTGGAGGAACTGGTCCGGGCGTACGTGACGCGGCCCCCTCTCTCCGGGCAACTGGATCGGCTGTCCGAGGATGAGCTGCGGCTCCGACTGCCTCAGTCCGCTCGGTCAGAGCTGCTCTTCGCCATCAATCGAAACGAGGCGAGGCTGGGTGGCGGCCGGCCCGTCCAGCAACTGCGCCGCTGGCTCAATGAAAAGGACAGCGGCCTGCGGCTGACCTTCTCCGATGAGGCAGCCAGCCGGGATCGGTCGATCACCTTCTTAACCGCTACCCATCCGCTGGTTCGCCTCGCGGTGTCGGCCCTCGCACCTGCTCAGGACCAGCAGCTGCGCGCGGGGCTTCGCGTCGTCGATCCGGATCTGTCGGAAGGCCGCTATGTCTTTGCCTGCGACACCTGGGAGACGATCGCCGTGCGGCCGGAGTTCCGCACTGTGTCGTTCGTCGTGGACGCAGCCCGGCTGACGGCCAGCAAGGCCGTGGAGCGTCGCCTCTTCTCGCTGCTCGCGAACGCGCTGCGCGGGGATGGCGGACCCGCCGCCGACCTGCAGGACGCGGGAGCGGCACTTGACCGCTACGCCGAGCAGCGCCGCCGAGACGCCGCGAGGGATGCCCACGCCCTCAACCAGGTGTTGCTGGCCCGCCGAACCGGAAGTCTCGAAGCTCACCACCAACGAGCCCTACAGCGCCTGGACGATCGCCTCACCGATGAGACCGAGCCGCGTATCGGGAAAATGCTGACGGCGCAACGAGCGCGGATCGTCCGCGACTTCGATCGACGCCGCGAGCAACTGGAGGACCGACGCCGGGTCGACATCGTCAGCCACCGGATCGCAGAGGGAGTGCTGACGATCAGCCATGCCAAGTGACTACACCCGCATCCGCGGGGACAACATCCGGGAGTATGGCGAGGGCACCCGCCACCTGGACTTCCTGCAACGGCTGTACGCCGACCGCACTCATTTCATCCTCGAGTTGCTTCAGAACGCCGAGGACGCCCGGGCGTCGCACGTCACGTTCACACTGCATCCGGACCGACTCGTCGTCGAGCATGACGGCCGCCCGTTCAACGAGCGGGACGTCCGGGGTATCTGCGGGGTCGACGCGTCCACCAAGACCAGCGAGCTGACCAGCATCGGCAAGTTCGGTATTGGCTTCAAGTCCGTCTACGCCTACACCCTCGCCCCCGAGGTGCACTCCGGCTCGGAGCACTTCCGCATCCGTCATTACGTGCGCCCCGAGGCCGTCGATGTCCCGGCGGACCTTCCCGACGGACTCACCCGGTTTGAGTTCCCCTTCGACCGCGAGAATGTCCCTGTCGAGACCGCGTGCACCGAGATCGGTGCCGGTCTGAAGCGGTTTGATCCGGTGGCCCTGCTGTTCCTTCAGCACGTCCGGCGGGTCATCGTGGTGGGAGGCAGCGGAGCGGCCACGTTCACGCGGCTGGAGCGCGGCAAGTTGTCGCGAGACGTGGAGCTGGTGGTCCGCCAAAACGATCGGGTGGTCAACCACCAGTATTGGGAGGTCTTCCGCCGGAGCTTGGACGGCATCGGCCACCCCGGCCGGCGAGTCGAGATGGCGATCAAGCGGACGAGTAAGGCACCAGACGCTCCCGTCGAACGCATCCCCCACGCGCCGCTGGTCGTGTATTTCCCCACCGACAAGCTGAGTGGCCTGGGGTTCCTACTGCAGGCGCCGCTGCGAACGACCCCGGCGCGGGACAACATCCCCGAGCGGGATCCGGACAACGCCCGAGTCATCGTGGAAGCCGGCCACCTGCTGATCGAGGCCCTCGAGGAGCTGCGCCGTAAGGGGCGTCTTGGGCTGGACGTGCTCGACGTCCTGCCCATCACGGCGGTGGACTTCCCCGAAAGTTCCCTGTTGCGGCCGTTGTTCGACGCAATTCTCGAGGCTGTGCGGACCCGACCACTTCTTCCGGTCGCCGGACCGTTGGGACACGCTCCCGCCACGCGGATGCGTCTTGCGCGGAGCGGGGGGCTGCGTGAGTTGTTGACGCCGGAGCAGCTCGGTGCCCTGGAGGGCGTGGCGGAGCCGCTGCAATGGCAGCCGGCGCGGCTCACCCGTGAGCGAAATCGCGACCTGTGGGACTACCTCCACGACGTCGTGGACATCGACGAGCTCGACGCCGAGTGGCTCGTCGGCCAACTCGACAGGAAGTTCCTAGAGGCAGCTCACGATGCGTGGCTCGTTAATCTGTACCGGTTTCTCGCCCAGACTCCGGCGCTATGGCGCAGGCCGAGGCCACCCTGGAACCGTCCGGGGCCGGCGCGAGCGCTGCCGCTGATCCGGCTGGACGACGGTCGTCATGTTGCGCCGTTCGGCGCCGACGGACGGCCGCGGGCGTACCTGCCTGGCTCGGTGCCGTCGAGCTTTCCGACGGTGCGGGCGGAGATCGCTGCCAATGCAGAGGCGCGAGCCTTCCTCGAAGAACTCGGCCTGTCCGAGCCCGACGCCGTGGACGAAGTTCTCGAATACGTCGTGCCGAGGTACCGCGACGGGTCCGATGCCATCGGCGCCGACCAGCACGATGCCGATCTTGCGAAGATCTTCCGGGCGATGCAGGCTGCGGCCAGACGACGCAAGGACGCCTTGGTCGACGTGCTACGCAACACGCCTTTCCTGCAGTGCCGTCCAGCAGGGGGCTCGGCTCTCTCGTTTCGGTCTCCATCCGTCGCCTACTGGTCCCACGAGGACCTGGAGCACTACTTCCTGCCAAGCCCGCATGGCTGGTTCCTGCACGAGCGCTATCGGAACTACCAACAGGAGCTGAGCGTGCTAGGAGTGGCGCAGGCGGTCCGGGTGCTGTCGTCGCCGCCCAACCCGCTCGGGCACGTTGTCCTGCGCGCAAACTGGGGCGACCACAGCCGCGGGCTGCACGGGTTCGACCCGAACCTACGCTTCGCCGGCCTCGAAGCTGCCGTGACCCGCCCCGATCGTCGGCGATCGGTGTACGTATGGAACCGACTGCTGCTGCCCTACGCGAGCCGGCTGCGAGGGCTCGTGGAGTCCTCAGGCCGGCAGGACTACTCGAACAGCAGATCCGTCGAGACGATGTCCGAGGCGCTGGAACTCGCGATCTCTCACGCGTGGCTCCCGACGGAGACGGGCGAGTTCGTGGAGCCCGCCAAGCTTTCGCTGGACGACCTACCCGATGACTTCGAGCCCAGCCAAGCCCTTGCTGACGCGCTCGGCATGATCTCATCCGCCATCGTGCAGGTGAGCACCGAACTCAACCTGTCCGTGGCGACACTGCGCTTCCTGGCCGAGAACCCGGACGCGGCTGTCGAGCTCGACCAGTTGCGCCAACGGTACGAACAGAAGAAACAGGATGATGTTCAGGCGTCACCCGGCGCTGCTCTCACGCCTGAGGGGTACGCCGACGCCCTACAAGATATTTTCGACAAGCCGGCGGCGCACGGCGAGCCGGAAGCTGCCCCAGTGTCCTCCGGCGGTCGAGTTGTAGCCCCAGCAATCCGCAGGCAGCGGACCCGAGAGGAAATTAGCGATGACTTGTCGGAGGAGCCCGCACGGCGGGACCGGTTCCGGGTCATCGGGCGAAAGGTCTGGGACGGCAAGGACCCGGCAGTCCGGCAGTTCTTGTTCGAGCAGTACGCCGGCCGCTGCCAGATCTGCACTTCTACCTTTCCGAAGCGCGACGGGACGCCGTACTTCGAAGTTGTTCATCTCGTCTCCCATACGGCTGCAGCATGGGTTGACCGGGCCGGCAACACCCTGTGCCTCTGCCCGACCTGCACCAGCAAGTTCCTGCACGGGCAGGTCGAATCTGGAGACCTGCTTGAGCAGATCGAGCAGTGGAAGACAAGCGCGGAGGGCGGTGTGGGTAACGGTCTGCGCATCCAGCTTTGCGGGTCGCCCGTGGTCGTCCGCTACACCGAAAAGCATCTCCTCGACCTGCAGGAGATGACCCGGGCGGATGAAGCGACGGTGCCCGGTACGTAGACCGATGCTCGTTACCTGGCGCGCTGGAAGCTGACTCCTGCTTCCGGGAATGCATCGCGCAGGGTGTTCAGCGTCGGCTCGGTGTTGCGGCCCCAAATCTTGCGTACGATCCACGTTGTGCCGTCCTCGACGAAGGCGTGCTCTGTGAACCAGCGGCTGACATCCACGCCCTCATACTGCTCGGCGAGGGCAGCGCGGACCTCCTCGTCGGTGTGGTGCTCTCCCTTGAGCGGCCGGAAACGACCTGGAGTGAGCACCTTGCCAATGGCTGCGGCGGGCACCCCCCGCTCCACCAACTTCTCCAGCATGAGACGTACCGCTCGGCGCTTGTTCTCGTCCGGCAGTAACTGACCGTCGACCACGATGTGATAACGGGTCCAGTCCCGGTTGTCGCTGCTCCGCCGCTCCTGCTCGGCGACCTTGCGACCAACGCGGATCTGATAGTCCGCCGCCTCAGGCAACGGAATCACCTGCTGGATGTCGAGCAGGATCCGCCCGTCGATCTGGTAGGGGATGAGCCGCACGCAGCGGACGTCCATACCTTCGAACCGGTTGAGCCACAGCACTGCGGTGGTGAGCTCCCGGCCGAAGTCCGCCGAGACCAGCATGATCCGCACATCTGAGGAGACGATTGGGGCTTCGTCACCGTCGCTGACATCCAGCCAGTTGAGCAACTCGGAGCGTGCGTCGACCTCGTCCTCCGGTCGCGTCTTGGCCAGATGCGCCTCGTAGGTCGTGACCACCTCCTCGAAGCTCATGGCCGACACCATCGCCGCGTACCGCAGCGCCTGGAGCTCCATGTGCCCACCGTCGTCGGTGCGTTTGAGCTCGATAACCACCGGGTGCCCTGCTTTGTCAACGGCGAGCAGGTCGATACGCCGTCTTGAGTCCTCCCAGTTGCCGAACTCCTCGGCGATGACCAGCAGGTCGGGGCTGAGCACGGCGATGTCGTCCCGTAGAAGCCGTTGGAGATCGTTGCGCTCGTAGAGTCCGAGGGCCGCGAACCGCGCGGCGTCGTGCCGCCGCAGGCCTTCTCCATCGATCTCGTACAGCGGCATGTCTCCTCCTCAGCGATACACCATGCTTCATGTTGCCCTGACGCGTAGGCAGGCCTAGGGGCTGGTGAACGAAGACAGGCCACCAACCTGGGCTATCGCCTCGCGGAGTCGCGTCTGAGCGTCGATGAACCACTCCATGTACTCCGCCCACTGGTCGCTGTTCGCGATGTCGCCCTTGCGAAACTCCGCGATGCGGCAGCCCTTCTTGCCTGCCAGCGGTTCGTAGGACAGGGCGTCCCCGAAGATGGGCTCCAGCTTCACGCGCGCGGCGGCGAAGCGTGCCTCATTGACCGCCGGGTCAGGATGCTGGAAGAAGACCTCGCTTGTGAGCCCGGACTTACCAAAGAAGCATGTGTAAGAGACTCCGCCCACGCCGGCAGGCAGTGACTGCCAGTTCTGCAGCTGCCCCTTGCGCGACGTCGTCCACCCGAGCTTGCGGTCGTGGAGGGTCTCCAGGAACTTCCTCCAGAACGCTTGGTAAGCCAAGGCGCGGTCGCTCGCCACCGCGTCGCCCTTAGCAATCGCCTTGACCTTCTTGCCCCAGTCGTTCGGCTGCACCACCAGCCGCATGAGAGGCGCCTCGATGGAGTTGCCGATTCGTACAGCGCTGATCTCGATCCCGAAGAACCGAGTGTTCTCGTCCGTGCGGGTGTTCAGCCAGTCCAGTGCCGCCCGGTGCTCCTCCCGGAACTCGGTCGCGATCCACACCACGTTTACCGGATCTGTCCCACCGGCGTAGGTCAGTAGCTGACCCAGGTGGCTGTGATCCGTCCTCGCCAACTGGTTCTCGATAATCACGGTCTCGTTCGTCGCATCGTCGACGCCGATCAGGTCCAGCGAGAAGCCGCCGACGGGGTGCTCTGCCGCCGACAGCGCAAGGTCCATGCCTAGCACCTCACCGAGAACGTCGGCGTTCGCCAGCAGCCACGGCGTGAAGCTAAGTGCTTCGTGCTTCCAGACTTCGCGTACGTCAACGGCTTCGAGCTTGCCAAGCGTGGGCAGGCCGGCGGTGACATCGACTGAGGCCATGCCATCGACCGTAGCGGCCGGGGCTTGGTTGTGGTGCCGTCGAGACGGTCAAGGAGCAGTCTTTGCGGATGATCAGCCTGCTCTCAATGGTGCTGACCACTCAGGCGTTTGGCCCTTTCCGCTCCCGCGGGTTCCACGGGCCGCTCTTCCCTGCGACATTCATCAGGATCGCGATTCACCCGCCGCCCGCGGCCTGAGCCCTCAAACATCCCTCGGAAGGAGTCGGCGATGCGCGCCGAGGTTGACAGCCAAGGCAGGCTCGATCGTCTAATGACCAGCCCCTACTACGAGGCGGTGGTGGCTGCGAACCGGTCGTACCTGAACGTCGCCGTCCCCGATGCCGCCGAGTTGGAACGAGAGCACTGAGCTCTCTCCTGCCTGCCGAATACGAAAACCATCACCCGCAGGCTCTCGGCGGTCAGCGTGAAGACGATGGAGACCTTCGTCCTGTACGAGCCCGTTGAGTCACTCGGCGAGGGCGTAACCGGAGGATTTGTGATCGTCCGCCGGTCGATCCTCGAAAGACACTGGCCCACGGCACAGGCCCTTGCGAGGCGGTTCCCTGGGCTGACGGTCGAGGAGTCCGACTATGTCGACGCGGGCCCTGACCAGGCCAGGGTCGCGGGCCGGCACGATGAGCTGATAGCGGCGCTCGAGGACGAGGGCTTCGCCGAGGCGGTCCGTGATCTGGTCAGGCCACTGCTCACATCTCGAACAATTCACAGCCGCGGCCACAGCTACCCACTCGCTGATCAGGTGCTGGAGCGAACCGCCCGCACGGCAGAATGGATCTACCCGGTCAATGAGCAAAGCCGTGCGTGGGACGACGACCTGGGCGTCCTGGAGTTCTTCCAGACGCTGCCCTACGGCGAGATGGACGACTGGCACCTGGCTTCCTGCTTTCACCAGATCAAAGCCGGTGACCGGATCTGGGTCTACGCCACGAAGCCACTGAGCCGCCTCATCGGCGCCGCCGTCGCCTGGTCTGACCCACACGAGGAAATCGATGGCGACGCGAGGCAATGGCGACTGGAGATCCGGTGGGACCGCCCGCTCACCCGGTTCCTGGTCCGGAACGTCGTCGCGGGGCCTGATGTCCTGACATCGTCGGTTCAGACCGTTCGAGCGATGCGAGCCTTGGAATCTCTCAGCCTGAACAAGGAGCTGGACGATCAGCAGGCGCCCGAGCCGCAGAACCTTCCAGAGGGGCGGCGACGCCGGCTGGCGGAGGTCACCGCCCGGCAGGGCCAGGCTGACTTCCGCCGCAGGCTCATCGAGGCGTATGGCGGATGCTGCGCTATCAGCGGCTGTGACGTCGAGGCGGTACTCCAGGCGGCCCACATCGACCCATACAACGGGCCCGCTACGAATCGGGTTACCAACGGCTTACTGCTCCGAGCCGACTTGCACAACCTCTTCGACCGAGGGCTGATCTGGATCGATGGCTCGTATCGGGTGCGGGTCGCGGAAGGCCTGGATCACTACTCCGACTTGGACGGGCGGCGCCTCCAACTGCCGCCTTCACAGCACCGACCAGACAAGGAGGCGCTGCTGCGCCACCGACGGGATGTGGCGGGCGTGCCCGCAGCCCGAGGGAGAGCGTAATGACGGTTCATGCGGGGCCGGGGCTGCCCGGCGAACCTGGCCCGATCCGGGTCAACGTCCTCAAGTGGCACCAAACCCTGCCGGATGATGCCTGGCCGGACGGATTTCCGGAGAGTGGGGCCGTTTGGCGGGGCAACGTCTTCGCGGTGGCGGACTCGTGGCGGTCGCAGACGGCCACGGCACGGCAGCTTCTAGCAGCCGTACTGATGTGGGGCCACGGAGTGAACGGCTACGGACCCTGGCGCGCCGTCAGGGCGCTAAAGGGTGACCCGGACGGCCAACGCCTTACCCGCGGACTCGATGGAGTCCGCGGCGACCAGCCGACGATCGAGGACTTCCGAGCCGCCTACCGGAGCTTTCGAGATCCGGAGCTTTCACGTCTGCCGTGGCTCGGGCCGGCGTTCTTCACCAAGCTGCTCTACTTCGCTGGCTATCGGCGGGAGAGCAAGGGTA
Organism: Micromonospora musae; assembly: GCF_003626635.1. Lineage (GTDB taxonomy): Bacteria > Actinomycetota > Actinomycetes > Mycobacteriales > Micromonosporaceae > Micromonospora > Micromonospora musae. The sequence continues at coordinate 62,083 of NZ_RAZT01000010.1, forward strand.
TCCAGCCCTTGATCCTCGACCGAGTGGTTGCAGGTCGTCTTCCGGTCGATGCGGGGGTTCGTCGGCGGTTGGGGAACTGGCGGTCCGACGAGTGGATCGCCTACCTGCAGTGGGCTGCCGGACGGGCGGCCTCCGCCAGAGTTGCGCCGGACGCAGTGGAGATGGCGCTCTTCAAGGGCGAGAGCCTTCCGGGCTGAAACAACGAAACCGACCTGTTTGCTCGGTCGGTTCACATTCAGTCGGAGCCGTCTCACCCTGACTCTGCCGGGAGCTGACAGAGTCCGGGATCAGACGCGGCAAAGCCTGCCGATTTGCATGTAGTCGTTCGGCGTTAGGGCGCGGAGGCTCGTTCCGCAGCAGGCGAACATCCATCAGATCGGTAAAAGATCTTATACACAAGGCGGCACCCATGCGACGGCATGGTGCGGTTACCGTCAATGCTCGGTCACTCCGATCCTGGCCCGAATCATGTCGTTGACGAGCCGGCCGGCGGCCTATTTCTGGAGGTTTGTGAATGGCCAGCGGCCAGCCCAGGAGGCTCGTAAAGGTTGTGCAGCGGGCGCTGCAGGCGGGGCCGGTGTCCCAGGACGAGCTGATCACGAGCTTGCGTCAGGCCGGAATTCGCGTGGACGTGGGCGTGCTGTGGGAGACGTGCCGTACCCACGGCTTGGCCGATCTTCGCGGCGACCTGTGGGTACCCAGGGGTTGGGCGGTAGCCGCCAACGAACGTCGCGACACCGCTGGACCAGCTTCGGCGGGTGTGCTGGGGCCCGGATTGCCGGGGCAGCGAACCAAGGCGGGTCCACCGACGCAGGACCGTGTGGCACGGCGCGCGGACGCGCAGGTACAGCGGCTGGCGGATTCGGTCGGACTGGGGGCGCCGGAACCCGTACCGCCGGCGGGGCCGGTGCCGGCCGGGTGGAACGAAGTGGCGCGTGGCGCATGTCGGGCGCTGGCCGACGAGCTGGCGAAGGTCACCAGCCGGCGCACCGAAACCGATGTGCCGCTCATGGATGGTCAAGAGACGGGCCAAACCGCCACGCGGCGGTTGGTGCGCTTCGAGGCGCAGAGCGAGATCGGAACCGCTGAGGGGACACGCGGCCTACTGATCGTGCAGGAACTAAAAATCGAGGCCGAGGTGATCTCGGTGTTCGGCGCGGTTGTCACCCTCTCGCTGCCGTCGGACGCACCGGTGACGCGCGAAGCGACCCTGCGACTCGACATGTCCTGGCTGTTGAGCGCCCAGAGCAGGCGATTGTGGGAGCTGATCGACGGGGGCCCCGGCTTCGATGCTGCGGCAGCATTGGCAGCCGTTACGCCCGAGAAGCCAGCCGCCACGCCGACCTCGCCACCCGCTGCGGAACCGCTGAGGCCCGGCGAGGTAGAGCGGCTCAACGAGGGCCAGCGACGAGCCGTCGAACTGGCCCTCACCCATGGAGTCACCTGGCTGTGGGGACCACCTGGTACGGGCAAGACCACGACGATCTCTGCCCTGGTCGCCGCCCTGGCGGCGCGGGGCAAGCGGGTGCTGCTGGCTGCGCCTACGAACGCCGCGCTGGACGTCGCGGTCACGGCCCTGTTCGACCGTGCGCCGCAGGTTGCCGAAGGCGGAACACTCGTTCGGCTCGGACAGCCGACCGACAAACTACTGAGCCACCCCGCCGGCGACGCCGTCCTGGTTGACGTCGTCGCCGCGCAACGCGGTGCCCTGCTTGCCGCCGAGCGTGTGGACGTCGGACAACGGTTACAACAGGTCCGACATGATCTGGCCGAGCTGCGACGCGTCAAGGGACCGCTCACCGAAGAGCAGCAGCAGCGGCGCTCCGAGCTGGAGAGCGAGGCGGCTGAACTCGCGTCAGTGGCAGAGGGGCTGGATCGTCTCCTGCTGCAGTTTCGGCGCAAAATCTGCCGCGAAGCAACGGTCGTGGCGGCCACCGCTCACCAGACTGTCCTTGACACTCTCAAGGAATTGACGTTCGACGTGGTGGTGCTCGACGAGGCGAGTATGACCACCGCTGTGCTGGCCATGCTGGTAGCCGGCACTGGGCACGGGCACACCGTCATCGCCGGGGACTTCCGGCAACTTCCGCCGGTAGCTGTCGCCGACACGCCCGCCGCCAGGGAGTGGCTGCACAAGAGCCCTTTCGAGAAGGCCGGCGTAGCGCGTGCCGTCAAGGACGGCCACCTCCCGGATCGGATTGCGGCGCTGACCGCGCAGTACCGGATGCGTCCCGCCATCGGCCACGTCGTCAGTACGGCCTTCTACCGGGAGAGCCCCCTCATCACCGACGACACCGTCCTCGTACGCGAACGGCGCAGCCGAATTCGCTGGGCAAGCGGCGAGCTGGTGGCGCTGGACACCTCACGGCTTGCCGCCCGCACCGCCCGCCGACAAGGCAGCGCCTCGCGGTACAACCTCATGCACGCGCAGGTGATCGCCGCGCTACTTGGCAGCGCCACCACCCAGACCCGCGACCTAGCGATGATCACCCCGTTCACGGCGCAGGCGCGGCTGCTGGAGTCCTTGCTGATCGACTTTGGCCTGGGCGGGTGGGCGTCGTCAACGGTGCACCGCTTTCAGGGCGGCGAGCGCGACATCGTCGTTTACGACACGGTGGACAGCGGACGCGGTGTGGCGAAGCTCCATTCCTGGTTCACCGATCTTGATCCGGACAGTACCGGCACGCGCCTGCTCAACGTGGCGGCCAGCCGGGCGAAGGATCACCTCGTCGTGGTTGGTGCGTTCGATCAGCTGCATCGCAGCGGCTCGTCCGCCGACCCGCTGTGGCGGTTCTTCGCCCACCTGCTCGACCAGGCGGTCCACTTGTCCTGGCAGGAGGCCATCGGTCTCTCTGACGGAACCACGGAGCATGTCCCGTCCACCGAGGTTGTGCCGCGGCTGCGCGAGGACCTCGCCAACGAGACCGCGGTCGACATGTGGCTACCCTCCGCTCCGCTTGTCGGTCTGCCGAAACTGCTGCCCGCCCTGCGATCGCTACCCGCAGCCCAGGGCGAGATTCAGTCCAACACGATCTGGGTGGAGCCAGACGGAGACGGGTATCTTCCCGCCGAGGCGCTCCACGCCAGGCGCGAAGGCCTCAACGTTCGTCCCTGCACTCCGATCCTGGAATCCAGCGCCGTGGTAGGCGACATCGTCTGGTCGGCCGGGGCGTCACTCCTTGGCCCCGACCCCGGAGTGGTCCTACGCACAGAGAGCCCCGGGTTCGCTGACCTGGTGCGTCGCACGCAGCGTCGGAGGCGATCGGCGGTGGTACCCGGCACCGGCCAGCTCGGCGAAGAATGCGGGCGCTGCCAACGGATGCTCGTCCGCCTGGAACTGCCTCGCCGAGGCGCGCCGGACGTGCGCTATGAGTGCATGTCATGCGATCGATCGCGCAGACGAGAAAGGAGACTGTGACAGTCAGGACTGTCCGGAATCGCGCAAGGAGCGATGGGTAGGTGGCGCATTCCGGACCTGATCTACAGGAAATCGTCCGAGCGGTTTGAGACGACGACGCGGCTGTAGGATGTCGCTCCCGCGGTCTTAAAGCCGGTCAGCGACACGCCAATCCGCGCTACACACTCAACTGTGAAGAGCTGTTTACCCTGCCCGCACCTCAGGAGCCGACAATGGATAACGAGATTCAGCTGATCAGTGACGGCGATGGGCTAGCTGTCATCGGTGACCCAGTGGCGATCGAACGCTTCCTCGTCTCCGAGGGGCTGCCATCGAAGGACCTCGGACTGCATCGGCTCGGGCCTGCGCTCGGGAAGGCGGCGGGCGTCGCACAGGCAGGTTCCGAGATCACCGCCAACTCAGGTCGCTGGATGAAGTTGACCGAGGAGTCCGCGAAGATCGCGACGAAGTTCCCGCTGGTCAAGAACTCGTCCTCCGGAAACCTCCATGCCACCCTGAGGGGGCAGAATGGCCAATTCGTCAAAAACCTTCAGTTTGTGAAGGGATCGCCGTTGACCAACCCTGCGCTCCTGGCTGGCGCAGCGGGGCTCATGGCACAGCTTGCGATGCAACAGACCATGAACGAGATCACCGACTATCTCGCCACGATCGACGAGAAGGTCGACGATGTGCTCCGCGCCCAGAAGGACGCCGTGTTGGCCCGCATGATCGGAGTGGGCTTCGTCATCGAGGAGGCCATGACCATCCGAGACCAGAGAGGCCGGGTCGACGAAATTACGTGGTCGAAGGTGCAGGGTGCGCCGGCGACGATCGCAGAAACCCAGGCGTATGCACTGCGTCAACTGGACGCGCTCGCGGAAAAGCTGGAGCGCAAGACCACGATCGGTGATCTCGCCAAGGCGGCCAAGGAAGCAGAGTCGAAGGGACGGGAGTGGCTCGCTGTCCTGGCTCGCTGCTTCCAACTGCAGGACGCGGTCGCCGTGCTTGAACTCGACCGGGTGCTGGACGCTTCGCCAGGCGAGTTGGACGGGCACCGCCTCGGGCTGAAGGCCGCACGCCAAAACCGGCTGGAGCTCATCTCGCGGTGCACCGAGCGCCTCATGGCCCGCATGGATGCGGCTGCCGGCAAGGCCAACACAAAAGTGCTGCTGCACCCGATGGACTCCCCGGCTGTGGTGCAGTCGAGCAACCATGTCTCGATCGCCATCGTCGACTTCCACGGGCGGCTCGGGATCGAGCGCGCTCGCCAGTCATCAGAGGCGAGACGATGGGCGGACGCGGCCAAGGAGGTGACGGATAAGGCGCTCGAGACAGGAGCGGACGGCGTTGGTGCCGCCATGCGCCTCGGCAATGAGACCCTCGGCCGGGCCAAATGGGCGACAGGCAAGCTCTCCAGCCGGATCGCCGAGCGAGCGCTCCGTCGGCGTGGGGACGACGAGAAAGACTGAGTGGGCCGTCAGCCACACGGGCTCTCCAGCGGAAGGCGCATCTCCGGCGCTGTCGGTGCCTGATCGGGTCGAGGGTTGACGACGAGCTTCCATCGAACGGAGAAGAGTCAGATCACGCCGGCCCGTACGAGACTGCCGCTGACCTCGAGCGCCTTCCGGGCAAGTATCGATGCGGCGAGAGTGCCTGCCAGGAGATACGGCGAAGGCCACGCTGTTCCGATTGCTACGAGCCAGCGACGGGTGGCGCCGACCAGGCACCACCCGTCGTCTGACGGCTTCCGTTACGCGCCGGGGATCACCACGAGGCCGTTGTTGTAGTCGGCCAGCAGCACGTCCTTGTGGCCGTCGCCGTTGATGTCACCGACCGCGAGACCGCGGTGCTCGTAGTGGGAGGCGTAGTAGGCGTTGTAGCCCTGCTGCTCGCGGCCCAGGCGGCCGTCGGGGCGCTGCAGCAGGACGCCGACCTGGTACCAGCCGCCGTGGGCGACCACCACGTCCAGCCGCGAGTCGCCGTTCATGTCCTCGAGGGCGACCGGTTCGGGCATGTCGGACGCCACGTAGACCTGCCACGCGGCGAGCGCCCCGGTGGCGTCGTGCGTCAGCACGGAGATCCGTGGGTCGGGCATGTTGCCGGTGACGGTGACGACCACGTCGGCCCGGCCGTCGCCGGTGACGTCGCCGGCCGCGAGCGAGTGCGCGTCGATCTCCTGCCCCTCCGGCACGGGAACGCCGGCCGGTGCGGCGAACGTGCGGGCCGAGGTCTGCTCGACGACGATGACCTTCCGGCCGTCGAGGCGTACCAGGTCCAGGCCGGGACCGCCGGTCACGTCGGCGACTCCCAGGATCGGGCCGGAGAGCGGGGTGGTCACGGCGACCGGCGCGGCGAACTCGCCCGGGCCGGTGCCGTAGCGCACGAGCACCGACTCGTTGGTGGTCGCCACCAGGTCCAGCGTGCCGTCCTGGTCGAGGTCGATGACGCGTACGTCGCCGAGGGGCGCGCCGAACGGCAGGGCCACCGGCGCGGCGAGCCTACCGGCGGACTGCCGGTACAGCTCCAGCCCGTCACCGGAGGCGACCAGCAGCTCGTTGCGGCCGTCGCCGTCGACGTCGGCGATGACCGGGACCATGCTGCCGCCGGTCGGCGCCGAGGTGCCGTAGCGGACGGGCGCGGCGAGCCGGTGCTCCGGCAGCTGCACGAAGAGGTAAGCGGAGTGGTTGAGCTCCCCGGCGTCGGCCTCGGTGCCGGTGGTGAGCACCACGTCGGTGAGCCCGTCGCCGGTGAGGTCACCGGCGGCGATCGCTGTCTCGGTCGAGCCCACCCGGGCCGCCTCGGACGGGCCGAAGGACACCTCGCCGTACGCCGGGTCGACCTGCAACGGCAGGTCGGTCGAGGAGCTGCCGCCGTTGTTCGGGTTGGTGCCGTACCCCTCGAAGCGGGCGTAGTAGGTCACCGAGCTGGCCTTCGGGGTGATCACCGTGGCGGTGTACCCCTGCCAGAGGGTGGCCTGGCCGACGACCTCGCTGCCGGCGAGGAAGAGCACCTTGCCCCACGGCTCGGAGCCGTCCGCGGTGCGGACCCGCGCGGAGAGCGCCACCGACTGGCCCTGCTCGGAGCGGGTCGGGTCGACGGCGATCGTGGTGGTGGTCGCCAGCCCGGTGTACCCGGCGCCGGACGCGAACGGGCCGCCCGCGCCGTTCGCGGCCAGGGCGCGCACCTTGTACTGGTAGTAGTAGCCGTCCGAGCGTCCGGTCTCCCGGAACGACGGCTCGGTGGTCGTGGTGATCAGGGTGTCCCCGTCGATCGGGTGGTGCCGGTACACCTCGTAGCGGGCCGCCCCGGGCACCGCCGCCCAGGTCAGCTGCATCGTGGACGGGGTGCCGGTGAGCCGCAGGCCGCTCGGCGCGGAGAGCACCGGCAGGGTGCTGGCGCTGGCCTGGGGCGACTGGCCGGAGAGCTTGTTCTTGTACTCGGCCTGCACCACGTAGTAGTAGGTGGTGGCCGGGGCGAGCCCGGAGTCGAGGAGCTCCAGGCCGGTGCTGCTGCCGACCTGGGTGTAGGGGCCGCTCGACCCGGTCGAGCGCGAGACCCGGTACGACGACGCCTGCGGGGCCGCCTGCCAGGTCACCCGGATCTGGTTGGACGAGACCGCCGTCGCGCTGGTCGCCGGCGGCGGTGTGACCGCCGGCCCGGCCTGGGCGGGTGTCGCGGTCAGTTGGGATACGGCGACGAGCGCCGCCACCAGGGCGATGCCGAGCGGTCGTAAGCGGGTGGGTGTGTGCGCCATCGGGCGTCCTCCGGTCCCCGTGTTGATCATTCCGTGAGTACGGCGCTTCGCCGTCGTGCCGCGTCACATAGCTCCGCCGTGCGGATCGAACTTTCGGGGTGACGTCCGGGTCGGCGGCGGCGCGACCAGCACGATGGCCCGTGCGGGGTCGCGGGGTAGTAGCCTCCGAGGGTGCCCGCCGCCTTGATCGATGACCTGCTGGCCGGTTTCACGCCTGCCGAGCCGTACACCGCAGACTCCGTTGCCAGCGCCCCGCCGGCGCGCGGCGTGCACGTGGTGCTGGACGGGGGCACAGTCGTCTACGTCGGCTGGACCGGCAACCTGCGTCGGCGGTTGCGGCAGCACCTGACCGGCAGCCGGGACTCGTCGGTGCTGCACGAGCAGGTCGGCCAGCTTCTCGATACCCCGACCCGGGCGGCGACCGCCGAGGACATCGCCGACTGGTTGGGTCGGCGTGAGGTCCGCTGGCAGGAGACCGAGAACCCGGAGGGTACGAAGGACGCGCTGGTCCTGGCCCTCATGCCGGTCTTCAACCGGCAGGTGCCCAAGCCTCGCCGAACCACCTGACGGGTCGAGCGGCCGCCGAACCGACCCGCACGTAAAACGGCCCGCCGGGAAGCGGCCGCCGGGACTGCCATACGCAGTCGGCCCACCCGGACGCGAAAGCCGAACCACCGTGGCGCGCCGCCGGCCCGACCTCGTTACGGCGCCCGGAGGCCGAGCAGCTCGGCGGTGCGGTCCCAGAGGCCGGCCGCGAGCTGGTCGTCCTTGGCCTGCGGGTGCACCGGCCCGTTGGGTTTCAGGCAGTGGTAGTAGTCGCCGTTGGCCGTCTCCGGCTCAGCAATGGTGGCGAGGTGCACCAGCGGCGCGGCCCCCTCGGCGAGGGTGGCCGGCCGGCCCAGCAGGCGGTAGCGGGACAGCGCCCCGATCAGTGGGCTGTCCCGGTTGATCTCGGTGCCGGGAACCACGCCGGGGTGGAACGCCGTCGCGGTTAGTCCGGTGCCTTGCGTACGGCGGGCCAGCTCGCGGGTGAAGAGGATGTTCTGCAGCTTCGTCATCCCGTACCGGAGCATCTCGGATCGCGTGCGCGCGCCGTCGAGGTCGTCGAGGTCGACCCGGGCGGAGCGGTTGGCCTTGCTGGAGGTCGAGATGACCCGGGCCGGGCCGGCGGTGGTGAGCCGGTCGAGCAGCAGGTTGGTGAGCAGGAACGGGGCCAGGTAGTTGACCTGGAACATCGTGTCGTGGCCGTCTTCGGTGCGGCTGCGCCTGGTCAGCACGACACCGGCGTTGTTGGCGAGGACGTCGATGCGGGGGTAGCGGACCAGCAGGGTGCGGGCGAGCGCGCGTACGTCGGTCAGCCGGGCGAAGTCGGCGACCAGGGGCTCGGCGCCGACCTCGCGGGCGACGGCGGCGGTCTTCTCCGGTGACCGGCCGACCACGGCCACGGTTGCGCCCAGGCGGGCGAGGCGGCGGGCCGCCTCGGCGCCGAGGCCTGCGCTGGCCCCGGTGATCACGACGGTTCTACCTGCCATGGGCCGATCGTTCACGGTATCCATCCTCGCGAATGAGAAGACGGCTCATGGTAGGAGATCAGCCGGGGCGCCGGCCATCGACGTGACGGGCACTTGAGATTCACAGAAACGAGAGGGCGCCTGTCACCGGATCGGTGACAGGCGCCCTGGGAACAGCTCAGGTCAGTTGGTGCCGCCCGGCTGGACGACCCCGTTGACCTTCAGGGTGTACGGCGCGTACTGGGTGACCTGCTCGGTCGGCTCGTCGTAGGCGACCACGGCGACGACCTTCGGGAAGATGCTCAGCAGGGCCAGCTGCAGCCGGTTGAGGGTGAGGCTGGACTTGCCGTCGAACTCGAACTGCCAGGCGCGCGAGTGCTTCTCGTCGATGCCGATCAGGCGCAGGTTCCAGTTGTCGACGGCGACCGGCTTGATCTCCGTGGGGGAGTCGAACGGGGTGAGGCTGCTGCCGTCGCTGACGGTGCTGCCGCCGACGGTGATGTCGTCGATCAGCCAGCCGCCCTCGTTGACGCCGCCGTCGCTGAGGTAGCGGAAGCCGAGCAGCACGGACTTGCCCGCGTACGCGGAGAGGTCGTAGCTGTGCGCCTCGAACCCGTTGGTGGTGCCGTTGACGCCCGGGCCGAGCGGCCCGTCGATCGTCTTGTCACCCGGGATGACGGTGTAGGTGGCGCCGCCGTCGGTGGAGACGGTCACGTAGCCGTAGTCGAAGCCGAACTCCGCGCCGTACTTGGCGACGAAGCGCAGCGTCGGGTCGGCCGTCGGCACGGTGACCTGGGTGACGGCATTGGCGTCGGTGTTGTTGCCGTTGCCGGAGAAGAGCACCGGGTTGCCCGCGCGGTCCGGGTCGTCGTTCACCACGGTCCAGGCCAGCGGCTGCGCGGGCAGGGTCTTGGCGCCCTGGAACGACAGCGACCGCAGGTCACTACCGCGGAGCAGCTGCCCGTTGGCCTTCTGCAGCGGCACGTAGTCGGCGCCGTTCGGCGCCGCGCCCGGGGTGGCGTTCGCGGCCGGGTTCGCCAGGTTGACCGTGGAGCGCAGGCTCTTCGTGGTGACCCGGCTCTTCGACACGCCGAGCATGACCCCGAGGCGGGAATCCCCGACGATCTTGTCGACCAGCGTCATCGTCTGGTAGTCGTGGATCACCTGGTACATGTCCTTGGCGCCCTCGGCCTTCAGGGCCGCCTGCAGGCTCGCCAGACCCTGCAGGTCACCGTCGTTGTGCAGGCGGTGGACGATGTCGTTGCCGTACCGGTCGTAGAGGAACTGGATGAACGCGTAGGCGTTGCCGTAGTCGGCCAGCACCGCGTTCGCGTTGGGGCTCTCGTCCCACAGGTTCAGCGAGTTCTCCGGGCCGCCGCAGTCACGCGGGTTCGCGTTGTACGGCGTCTGCACGGTGCCGAAGCCCTGCTGGCAGAAGAGGTGGCTGTCGGCGCCCGCGTCGAAGACGGTCGCCTTGGTGTCGACGTACCCGGTGAGCGTCTGGGCGAAGTCGGAGAGCCCCTCGTTGAGCCAGACCCCCTCGAACGGGTCGGTGTAGTACTGCGCCAGGTGCTGCCACTCGTGGGCGAAGGTGCCCTCGTAGCTGAACGGGCGGGCCGGGCGGCTGGTGCACAGGTCGTCGGTCGGCTCGTTCGGCGGGTTCGCCCCGGTGCGGTGCAGCCAGTCGAACGCGTCGATGGTCATCACGTTGCGGTCGAAGAGCTCGTTGAGCTGCGCCGAGAAGAAACCGGCGACGTAGGTCGGCGCGGCCGGGAACTGGTAGTAGTTGTCGTCCCGGACGTTGTCGACCAGGGTGACGGTCTTGTTGCCCGCCCCGGTGTAGACGCCGCCGTTGCCGTCGGCGTCCGGCCCGACCTGGGCGTTCGCGCCGTCGCGGTCCGGCGGCCGGCTGAACGCCACCGTCTCCTTCGGGTACATGTTGGTGTCGAACTCGTGGACGAAGTTCTGCACCTGCTCGTCGGTGATCTGCGTCGACGAGGCGACCTGGTTCCGGCAGTCGTTCGCCGGGAACGCGATGTCGTTGGCGACCCACACCTCGACGTTGTCGCCGACTCCCCGCAGCGTGTAGTCCTTGCGGTAGTAGGTGCCGTCGATGTCGTCGAGCCCGAGCCACTGCCGGACGGTGCCGACCGCCGGCGTCTGTGCTGCGGCCTTCGCCCCCGAGCGCGCCTGGGCGCGCGGCTGGTAGCGGGTCGGGGTCTTGACCTCGTGGCCGTCGACCTTGAAGTGTTTGCGCGCGAGTTCGCGGGTGTCGTCGCTGGGCCGGTCGTTCTTCGCCGCCGGCTGGGCGGGCGCGGCCGACGCGGCAGAGGCGGGAAGGACGCTCAGAAACGGTACGACGAGTGCGATGGCTGCGGCACCGGCTATCCGGCTGCGTGCCATGAGCCCCCCTTGGGTGTGCTGAGTCCGGTGGACGACGCTCCGTTGCAGGCCACCGGGATGTCATCCACGTTCGTACGCCGCTTGGTTGCCCTTGGCAATGATTTCCGCCCATGATCCACAGCACCGTCCACAGAGGTGAAACGGATTCACGAGCTGCCGGGTAAGCCCGCCTTACTCCATAGTTCGCCGAAGTGTCAGATGCCGTCGGGTAGATCGTTCCGTCTTGTCGGGAGGGTCAGGGCATGACTGCTTCCACTTCTGGGCTGACCGGCCTGCGCCGGGCCGGCGCGCTCGCCGCCGCCGCGCTCGCCGCGATCAGCCTCGGCGTCGCGCCGGGCGCCCGCGCCGAGGCCGCCACCGGCACGCTCCCGCTCGGCGACGCGGACCTGACCGAGGTCACCTCCAGCAGCACCCTGGCCAAGGGCGTCACCCTGACCCGCATCGTGCGCGGCACCGAGCCGGCCCCGGCCGACCAGATCAACACCACCACGCGCGGCCCGTGGGTGGTCAACGTCCTCACCATCGACCCGCGCAAGGCGCGCGGTCACCTGAAGGCCACCTACGGCCCGGACCTCGCCAAGGTCGAGAAGACCACCGACCTGGTACGCACCTCGGGCGCGCTGGCCGGCGTCAACGCCTCCTTCTTCACCTTCACCGCCAGCCAGCTCTACCCGGGCGACCCGGTGGGGCTGGGGCTCTTCGGCGGGAAGCTGCTCAGCGAGCCGGTCACCGACCCGGCCGAGGCCAACTTCATCGTCGACGCGAACAACAACAAGGCGATCACCGGCAAGCTGAGCTGGTCGGGCAGCGTCCGGAACAAGAAGACCGGCGCCAACCTGCCGCTGGAGTTCATCAACCACCCGCCGGTGATCCCCGCCGGCTGCGCCACCCTCGCCGACCAGACGCAGTGCGCCCTGCCCGGTGACGTCGTGCAGTTCACCCCCGAGTTCGCCGCCGCCACCCCGGCCGGCGCCGGCGTGGAGGTCGTGCTCGACAAGCGCGGCTGCGTGGTGCGTACCGCCACCACCCGGGGCACCGCCCTCGCCGCCGGCCAGACGTCGCTGCAGGCGACCGGTCAGGAGAGCGCCGCCCTGCTCGCCCTCGCGGTGAAGGGCTGCGTCGAGCAGAAGTCGACGCTGACCGACCAGAACGGCAAGAAGCTCGCGCTGCGGCCCGGGCTCTTCGGCGTCACCGGGCGGTACCAGCTGACCAAGGCCGGTCAGATCGTGGTGCCCGACGGCGCCCCCGGTGACAGCTTCTTCGGCCGCAACCCGCGCACCATCGCCGGCACCACCCAGGACGGGAAGATCGTGCTCGCCACCATCGACGGCCGGCAGACCACCAGCGTCGGCACCACCATGGACGAGACGGCGGCCGTCGCCCAGGCGCTCGGCCTGACCGACGCGATCAACCTCGACGGCGGCGGCTCCACCTCGATGGCCGTCGCCGGCACCCTGGTCAACCACCCGGGCGGCTCCGAGCGGGCCGTCGGTGACGCGCTCGTCTACGTGGACGGCCGATACCACAGCGGAAGCTGACACCTCGGCACCAGCGTGCGGGTGCGGCCGGCCATCGCGCCGACCGCACCCGCACGCCGTTGCGGCGCGGCCATCGCGCCGGCCGCGCCCGCCGTTGCGGGACCTGACCGTCGGAGACGAGGCCGAGGCGCAGGCGACCGGCCCGCGGCGGTGCGGGCGGGTCTGACGGGAACACGATGCGCGTCGGACGCGAACGCGACAGGCAGCAGAATGAGGAGATTCACGCCGCCGTTGATCCCTGACATTCATGTCGGGCTGCCGATAGAACGGCGATTTCTTCGATCACTCTCCGTCGATAGCGTGGCGCGCAAAGGCCGTCACGAAAGGCGGACGATGAACTACCGAATCCCTGCACTGTCCCGGCGACGCGTCCTCGTGGGCGCCGCCGCGGCCTCGGCGGCAACGGCCGCCGGGGCGAGCACGGCACACGCCGCGCCACCCACCACCCGCCCAGCGCAACCCCAGGTCAGCCGGGGTCGCATCGCGGGCGCTCGGCTCACCGGCGGACCGGTCCGCGTCGAGGCGGACTTCGCCGATCGGCTCGACGACTGGCTGGCGTTCTGGTCGGCCAACTCGCCCCGCCGGTGGAGCAGCCCGGTGGAGGTGGACGGCGAGACCGACGCCACCGGCGCGGCGTTCACGCTGCGCGCCATCCGGGTCGTCCGCGACGACCAACCCATCGAGGTGTTCACGGCGGGCCGGGTCGACGCCGCGCACCTGGCCACCCTCGCCAGCCTCCACCACCACTTCCCGCTGGTCGGCGTCGTGGCCGGCGGCGGGCTGCGGGTGACCGACGGGCCGGCCGGCTTCACCGGCAGCCCCGAGCAGGTGGCGTTCGGGGTCACCGCCTGCCGCGAACTGTGGGGTCTGCGTACGGCCGGTCCCGCCGCCTGGCGCGAGCAGGTCGGCGGACGGCGAGCCGACGCGTGGGCGGCGTTCACCAGGGAGAGTCTGCGGCGCGGGCTGCGGACCGAAGCGTAACGACCATCGGAGGTTAGACATGGCACGCAGCGAGTTCCGGTTCGTGGTCGACGGCGTCGAGCTGACCACCGAACAGCAGAGCCTCATCGCCGGTGAGATCCAGAAGGCGGGGCTGAAAGCCCTCGCAGTCGCCGGCACGAAACTGACCAACCCGCTCTCCGTCGGGCACGCCAACCTGAAGCTGCGCCCCGAGTGGTACGGGCTCTGGGTCCTCGACGGCCCGTTCGCCGACGAACTCGGCAAGAAGATCAACGACATCGGGTTCTGGGTGCAGCGGTGACCGACCCGGTCCACCCGCCGGACCCGCCGGAGCGGATGTGCCCGAGTACGCCCGCGGCCAACGCCACGGTCTTCCTCGGCATGATCACTCCGGCGGGTCAGGTCGCCTACGTCACGCCACAGCTGCCCGCCGACGTCGCCCTCGCCACGGCCGACCCGGACCGGCCGGTGGAGTCCCAACTCCGCCTCGCCGGCCCCTGCGTCACCACCTCGTGCGGCTTCTGGACCGGCGCCCACTGCGGTCTCGGCGAACGCCTCGCCGCCTCGTACCAGGAGACCACCGGCGAGACCGAGGCCGAGCTGCCGCGCTGCGCCATCCGGCGCAGTTGCCGCTGGTACGCCGAGCAGGGCCGCTCCGCCTGCGCCGCCTGCTCCTACGTCGTCACCGACGCCCGCTGACCTGCCCGTCCTGCTTCGGAGCGAGGGTTGGCACCCGGATCCTTTCGAGCTGAATCGTTTACGACATCGGTGTCGGGGTGGTGCGTCAAGACCCTGATGCGTTCGCGACATCAGCTCTGAAGGCGACGAGGTGCACGTCCCCGCCGCGACCGGCCGGGACCTACAATGTCGTACTCCCGCCGGTCCTCGGCCGAGCCGTGGCGGGTCGGGCCCCGGGTGCCGGCCGGCGGAACGCCAAGGGTCCCGGGCCCCGTCGGCCTGCTCAGGCCACCGGCGTGGTGGTGCTGGCCGCAGCCCCGACCGTGGTCGGGGCTGCGGCGACCCGAGCCGCCGATAGGCGATCAGCGGCTCACGCGCCCGGCGACTGATACTTGAGCTGCTGGCGGGTGGCCTCGTCGACCTCCTCCGGCGTCAGCAGTGGTGTGACGCGGGTGTCGACGCCACCGGCCGCCCGGATGGCGATGGCCAGCGCCGCCGCCGTCTTGTGGTCGGGCAGTTCGCACACCACGTACGTGTCGTGCTCCCCGAGACCGAAGCTGAGCGATTCCACCCGCCCGCCGAGCCCTTCGATCGCCTTCGTGGCGGCCGCGGCCCGTTTGCTGCCGCCGTCCTTCATCAGGCCCTTGACCCCGTCAAGGGTGTAGGTCGACTTGAGCAGGAACTTCGCCATCTCGACGTCACCTCTCACGCATCGGGCCGCCACGCGTGGGCGCGACTGCCGGCTCCGGACCGCCGTGCGCCGTACCACGATCGTGGTCAGCTGCCCTGGCGCTGCACCCGTCCGCTGCCCTCGACCTTGGCCCGCCCCTGGTTCCGTTCGGAGCCGGAGGTGCCGGTCGCGGCGCGCAGGTGCCGCCGCTCCGGCGAACGTTCCACCTCCGAGCCCTGCCGGCCCCGGGCACCGCTGCCCGAATGTCGCCGGCCGCGCGCCGACTCGCCGCCAGGATCATGCTTGTTCGGCTTCTGGCTACCCATGGCCGGCGCGTACCCGGTCCGTCGTCGGCTACTCCTGCGCGCCGGGGCGGTCGAACGCTGTCAACGTCGATGTGCCGCTCGGCTGGCCGTCGCCGTCCGACCGGTAGGGTTCCCGCAGCGGCTAGTGAGGGGTGAGGGTCGTGCTGGCTGGGCTGGAGCTGCCGCCCGCGGTGGAGGCGGAACGGGTCATCGGGGCGGTCCTGGCCGACCTGCGCTCCGGTGACCACCGCGGCGTGGTCGTCGACTCGCCGCCCGGCGCCGGCAAGTCGACCCTGGTCGTCCGGGCCGCCGCCGAACTCGCCGAGGCCGGCGAACCGCTGATCATCGTGGCGCAGACCAACGAGCAGGTCGACGACCTCATCGACCGCCTCGCCCGCAAGGCCCCCGAGCTGCGCATCGGCCGCCTCTCCGCCGCCGACTACCAGCCCTCCGAGCGGGTGCGGGACCACGCGACGGTGCGGGTGGCCGCGAAGGTCGCGGACCTCGGCGGCCCGGCCGTCATCATCGGTACGGCCGCCAAGTGGGCCACCGTCACCGAGGGCTGCTGGCCGTGGGCGATTGTCGACGAGGCGTACCAGATGCGCTCGGATGCGCTGCTGCGGGTGGCCGGCAGGTTCGAGCGGGCGCTCTTCGTGGGCGACCCCGGGCAGCTCGATCCCTTTTCCACTGTGGACACCGCGCGCTGGACCGGCCTGAGCTGGGATCCGATGCAGTCGGCGGTGGCCGTGCTGCTGCGGCACAACCCGGAGCTTCCCGTGCACCGGTTGCCGGTGTCGTGGCGGCTGCCCTCGTCGGCCGCCCCGGTGGTCGCCCGCGCCTTCTACCCCTTCACCGGCTTCCGGGCCGGCACCGGCCCCGACGACCGAGCGTTGTCGTTGACCGAGGGCGGGAAGGGGGACGCGGTCGACGCCGCGATCGAGGTGGCCGTCGCCTCCGGCTGGGGGCTCTACGAGCTGCCCGAGCGGCACACCCTGCGTACCGATGAGGAGGCCGCCGCGGCCTGCGCGGCGCTCGCGGTGCGGCTGCTGGAGCGCGGCGCGGTCGCCGTCTCCGAGCACCACCCGGCCGGCGCACCGGTGACCGCCGACCGGATCGCCGTCGGAGCGGCCCACCGCGATCAGGCGGCGGCGATCCGCGCGCAGCTCGGCGCGGCCGGCGAGGGCATCACCGTCGACACCGCCAACCGGCTCCAGGGCCGGGAGTACGACGTGACGATCGTGCTGCACCCGCTCTCCGGTCGGCGCGACGCCACGGCGTTCCACCTGGAGTCGGGGCGGCTCTGCGTGCTGGCGTCCCGGCACCGGCACGCCTGCATCGTGGTGGCCCGCGACGGGATCGCCGACCTGCTCGACGCCCACCCGTCGACCGAGCCGATGCACCTCGACGTTCCGGTCAAGTTCCCGGACGGCTGGGAGGCGAACCACTCGATGATCAATTACCTCAAGGCGTACGGCCTGCGCCGTTGAGCCCCACCCGCCGCTCCGGCCGGTGACGGGAGACCGGAGGGCGGGCGGGAGGTCAGGTCTTGTGTTGCAGGACCGGGGCAATGCGGAACTCGACGGTGTCCTGGTCGATCGTGTCGTGCACCGGTGAGTCGGCCATCTCCGTCAGGATGCCGGAGGCGCTGCGCCGGCCGTCGGCGGCGGATTCCCACGCGATGACATCGATGACCACGCCGTCGCTGGTCATGGTGATACGTCGCCAGCGGAAGCCGCGCTGGCGGAGCAGGTAGGCGTTGATGTCCTCGTTCGCCGCCACGAAGTCCGCGCCGGTGAGGCCGGGTGCGAGGCGGAACGTGGTGACTTCGAGCGCTTCGCTCATCGTCGTACTCCTGTCTTCCCGGTGGTCAGTTCTGCGCGGTGGGGCGGACGACGAGCTCGTTGACGTCGACGTTGCGGGGCTGCGCGATCGCGTAGCCGATGCCGTCGGCCACCGCGGCGGCCGGAATCGCGAGCTGCTCGGCGGCGGCTCGGACGGCGGCCCGCACCTGCGGGTCCCCGCCGTGGTCGGTGAGTTCGGACTGGGTGTAGCCGGGGCTGACGACGGTGACTCGGACGTCCTGGTTCTCCTGCCGCAGCCCTTCGGAGAGAGCCCGGACGGCGTACTTGGTGGCGCAGTAGACCGCCGCAGTCGGGTCGACCCGGTACGCAGCCGTCGAGGCGATGTTGACGATGTGGCCCTCGCGCCGGGCCCGCATCAGGGGCAGCACGGCGGCGACGCCGTGCAGCGTGCCGCGCAGGTTCACGTCGATCATCTGGTTCCACTCGTCGATCCGCAGCGCGTCGACCGTCGACAGGGGCATCACGCCCGCGTTGTTGACGAGTACGTCCACCCGGCCGTGGCGGGCGTGGGCGGCCTCGACGAAGCCCCGCACGCTGTCGATGTCGGTCACGTCGAGTTCCTGGTACTCGGCCGAATGGCCGGCGGCCTGAAGCTCGGCCACCAGGGCGGCGAGCCGGTCGACGCGGCGGGCGCCGAGGACGACGTGGTGGCCGTCGGCGGCGAGCCGGCGGGCGGTCGCCTCGCCGATACCACTACTCGCCCCGGTGATCAGGACGATCTTGGACAAACTGCTGTTCATGGCAACTCCTGGCGGAAGAATGTGATCACGGCCGTCGGGCCGGTGGGTCCAGATTCCGCCGGTCCTGCCGGCCGGAGAAGGCTGCGACTTCCTGGGTGCACGGCACCCTGGCAGCCCACCTGGCCTCGAAATACGCTGGTAGACGTGTCCAAGGCCGCCACCAGCAAGCTCGGGGAGTTCCTGCGCGCTCACCGCGCCCGCGTCGATCCGACCGACGTCGGGTTGCGCGGCGGCGGGGACCGGCGGGTCGCCGGACTGCGGCGGGAAGAGGTCGCCGTGCTGGCCGGAGTGAGCGTCGACTACTACGCCCGGCTGGAACAGGGCCGCGAACGCAGCCCGTCCCCGCAGGTCCTCGACGCGATCGGCCGGGCCCTCCGGCTCGACCTCGACGCGCGCGGGCACGCCTTCCGGCTCGCCGGGCTGAACCCCGCGCTGGCCCCCGACCACGCTCGGGACCGCGTCCACCCGGCGCTGCTGCGGCTGCTGGACGCGTTCCCCACCTCGGCGGCCTACGTGCTCAGCCCCGCCTTCGACGTGCTGGCCACCAACGGCGTCGCCGCGGCGCTGCTCGCCCCCTTCGACGGCATGACCAACATGGCGCGGGTGCTGTTCCTGCACCCGCAGGCACGCGAGATCTTCGTGGAGTGGCCGACGCTCAGCGGCAACGTCGTGCACGCGCTGCGCCTCAACGCCGGCCAGCACCCGGACGATCCGCGGATCCGGTCACTCGTGGCCGAACTACGTGACGCGTCACCCGAGTTCCGGTCCCTCTGGGCCGATCAGACCGTTCGCGGCCTCACCCGCCAGTTCAAGATCTTCGACCACCCGGTGGTGGGCCGGATCGAACTGACGTATCAGACGTTCGACGTCCGGGACGCGCCCGGCCAGCAGCTGCTCGTCGGCACCCCGGACGCCGGTAGCCGGAGCGCGGAAGCCCTCGCCTATCTGGGGGCCATGCACGCTCCGGCCTGATCGGCGGCATCGACGGGAAGATCCGTGTCGACGGCCGGTGTACGTCGTCCCCACGCAGGACGGTGCCTCGACCGGCGCTGACCGGCCGAGGCACCTCCCGATATTGATCGGCCCGGTCAGTTCCGAGCGCGATCCGTTCCCTCAGTGGCGGCCGATGAAGATGCCGATGCCGTTGGCGACCGCCCGCTCCGTACCGTCGGAGGGGTTGTTGCGGGCGGTGGCCGCCGACTGGCCCGGCTCCTTCACGGCGACCGTGGTGGAGCCGCCGCCGTCGAGGTTCACGGCCGCGTCCGCGCCGAGCGTGCGCATCAGGTCGGCCAGCTCGGCGATGGTGAAGCCGGCGCTGGCGGGCGCGCGGCCGGCCAGCGCGACCAGGTACACCGTCCGGCCGTCGGCGCTGACCCCCGCCGAGCTGCGCACGGCGGCGGTCTTGACGTCCAGGCCGGCGAGGGGCTGCCCGTCGCGCAGGATCGGGGCGCCGCCGACCGCGAAGGTCAGCTTCGGCTTGCCGGCGGAGACGAGCTTCTCGTCCACCTTCACCCGGTCGCCGACGACCAGGTCGTCGAGCGCGTCCGCGCCGGCCTCGCGGCCCACCAGCACCTGGGTGTCCTCGGCGATCGGGCCCGTGCCGGGCGTGCTGCTCACCGAGGTCACCACGCCGTCGCGGACGACCACCTCGTAGGTGTGGGTGCTGCACGGGTCGAGGCGGCTGGTGTCGCTGCCGCAGGTCGACCGGACCCGGTTGGCGCTGCCCCAGTCGGAGGTAAAGACACCGACACCGCCGACCGGGAGCGCGTACTGGTTGAGGCCGGCGAGGGTGATGGTGCCCTTCTTGCTGCGTACCTCACCGGCGAGGCTCAGGGTGTCGACCCGCGCCTTGCCGTTCACGCCGACGCCGAAGACGTCGCGGGTCGAGGTGCCGGGGGCGAGCCCCGGGCCGAAGCGCTGCGCATTCGGTACGGCGAACTTCAGGTCCTCGCCGTCGGCGATCTCCGGACCGGACGCCGAACCGGTCGGCGCGACCCCGGCGTGCGTCTCGCTGATGTTGAAGAAGTCGCCGTTCACTCCGGCGACGGCGCCCTGGTTGTTGGTCATCGCCGAGACGACCTGGCGCTGCGCCACGGCGTCGGGGTGCAGCAGGTCCAGGGAGACCTTGTTCTTTCGCAGGTCGGCGGTGAGCAGGTAGCCGACGGTGACGCCGCGCGGCGTGGCCACCTGGAACGAGCCGTACGTGACGCCCGGGGCGAGCTCCTCGGTCGAGGTGAAGGTGATCGGGGCGTCCACCGGGGACGTGGTCGCGGGCGCGGCCTCGGCCTGGGCGGCGCCGGGCGCCACGAGCGTGCTCAGCCCTGCGGCGAGCAGCAGCGCCAGACCGGGGCGTACGAGGGTCGATGACCTCATCGCCGCTCCTCTCTTTCTCGGGATCCGGGTCGGTGCCCGGCGGGTCGAGCCGGCCCGGCCGAGGGCCGGACCAGCGGAGACGTCCCGATGAGCCGATCACGTACGGGTGAACGGGCGAGATGATCAAGCTGAACCGCGGGTGCCGTCTGGTGCGGCGACGGTGCCGACCGAGGCCGGGCCTGCGGCGACGACCCCGGTCAGGGCGTGTGAGCCGTCCGGTGGTGGTGGCGTTCGTGTGCCCGGCCGTGCGCGTACCCGATCAGCCGTTCGACCTCGGCCAGGCTGCGCGGGCCCGGGTTGAGCACGCACCCCCAGGCGGCCGTGCCGTAGACGGGGTGGGGCAGCACCTCGTCGAGGGTGCTGACGTCGACCGAGGCCCGGCGCTCGTCCGCCTCCGCCGGCGGGTAGCCGAAGAGGCGGTGGAACTCGCGCCGGCCGAGCTCCAGGTTGAGCCGGAAGACGCCCGGCCGGTCGAGCCGGGACTCCTCGTCGAAGCCCGCCATGTCGCGCTCGCCGATGGTGGCGAACGGCCGGCGGCGGTCCGGGCCCACGTAGAAGAAGCGCCACCCCCACGCCACCTCGGGGGCGCCCGACTCATCGGTGGCCACGAGCAGTTCGACGTCGGGCAGGGCGAGGATCCGCGCGGTGATCTCGTCGGCGGTGATCCCGTCGGTTTCGGAGGAGTGCGGTTCGGCAGCCATGACCTAAACCGTATCGTTGAACTAGCGTTTGAGACTTTCGCCGAGCATCGAGCAGGAGACCTGCGTTGAACCCTCGAACCGCAGGACCAACCTACCGGCCCGTGGATCTCGCCCGCGAGCACGGCATCTCCACCCAGGCCGTCCGCAACTACGAGCGCGACGGCGTCCTGCCCGCCGCCCGGCGCACCCCCAGCGGCTACCGCGCCTACACCCCGCTGCACGCCGTCGCGCTCCGCGCCTACCTGGCGCTGGTCCCCGCGTACGGCTACGGCGTCGGCGCCGAGATCATGCGGGCCGCGACCCGCGGCGACGTCGACGCCGCGCTGCGCGCCGTGGACCACGGTCACGCCCAGCTGCTGCGCGACCGGGAGACCCTCGACGCCGTAGAGGTGACCGTGGGCGTGCTCACCGCCGTGCCGGCCGGAGACCGGCCCGATCGGCCGCTGACCGTCGGCGCGCTCGCCCACCGCCTCGGCGTGACCCCGGCGACGCTGCGCAAATGGGAGCGAGCCGGCATCCTGACCCCGGTTCGTGACCGCGCCACCCGGCAGCGCCTCTACGGCCCGGACGACGTACGCGACGCCGAGTTGGCCCACCTGCTGCGCCGGGGCGGCTACCTGCTCGACCACATCGCGACAGTCATCCGACAGGTACGCGCGGCCGACGGACCCGGGCCGCTCGCCGCGTCCCTCGACGGGTGGCGGCAGCGACTCGCCACCCGGGGCCGGGCGATGCTGGTCGCCGCCGCCCGCCTCGACGACTACCTCGCGGCGGTCGAGCAGCCTGCCGACACAGAGCCGGAGCGGACCCCGCAACGCAGGTGAGCCGGGCCGGGGTGAACCGTGCCGGGTCTGGCCGAGCCGCACCCCTCAGGGCTGTGCCAGGATCCGACGGGCCACGGCCTCGTCGGTCGCGGCCACCAGCACATGGACACCCTGCAGCTGGAGCTGAGGCTCCTGCCCACCGGCATCGTCCGCGGACACCCCCACCTTCAACCCGTGACTGCGCAGCAGACCGGCGATCAGGTCCGCTTCGGTGCGGCTGTTGACCACCGCCACGGAGACCACGTCCATTCCCACCACCCCTCTCCGTCCGGCAACCGCCAGCTGGCCGGTGCCACCATGAGCGTCGCACTCCGGCCGGCACCATCGCCCCAGTCGGACACCCTGGCCACCACCCCTGGCCGACTACCCGACGCTCCCCGACCGGCCGCCCGCCTCCGTCGGTGATCACGAAGTTATCGCCAGCCGACGACCGATATGTCGGCAATAACTTCATGATCATCAGCGGGCGGGAGCTCCGAGGTGCCGGCGGTGTCGGAGGTTTCCGCTACGGTCGGTGGTCATGGACGCGCGGCACGGCGAAGCCCTCATCGGGCGCGACCACCCGGCCGGCGTGCTGCGCGCCGAAATGGACCGGGCGATCACCAGCCACGGCGGCCTCGTCCTGGTCACCGGCGAGCCGGGCATCGGCAAGACGACGCTGGTCACGGCGGCGGCCCGGGAGGCCCGCGGGCGCGGCGCGCTCGTGCTCGGCGCAGCCTGCTGGGATTCGGAGAGCGCCCCCGGCTACTGGCCATGGGTGCAGGTGCTGCGTGGCCTGCGCCGCCACACCGACGACTGGGCGGTCGCCCGGCCCAGCGCCGAGCCGGCGCTCACCACCCTGCTCGGCGAGGCCGCCGGCGAGCCCCACGGCGTCGGGACGACCGCCGGCAGGGGCGAGGGCCCGGCCCGGCTGAGTTCGTCCGGCGCAGCGGCCGGCGGCGGGGGCGACGACGCGGACCGGGAAACCTTCGCGCTCTACGACGCAGTGACCGCCGCACTGGTCGCGGTCTCGCAGCGTCGGCCCGTCGTACTGATCCTCGACGACCTGCACTGGGCCGACCCGGCCTCGCTGCGGCTGCTCGGGTTCGCCGCCCAGCACACCTGGTTCGAGCGGCTGCTGCTGGTCGGCACCTACCGCGACGCCGAGGTCGAGTCCGGTGAACATCCGCTGCGCCCGCTGCTCATGCCACTGCTGGCGAAGGCGACCACGCTCACCCTCACCGGGCTCTCCCGCGACGAGGTCGGCGCGCTGATGACGCGTACCGCCGGGCGGGAGGCCGAGCCGCAACTCGTCGACGAGGTGCACCGGCGCACCGGCGGCAACCCGTTCTTCGTCGAGCAGACCGCCCGGCTGTGGCGGGCCGGCGGCGCGACCGGCACCATCGCCCCCGGCGTACGCGAGGCGGTCCGCCGCCGCCTCGGCCAGCTTCCCGGCCCGGTGGTCGAGGCGCTCACCGTCGCCGCCGTGCTGGGACGCGGATTCCACCGGCAGGTCCTCGCCGCCTGCGCCGGGAGCCCGGTGGCGCAGGTCGACCGGCTCCTCGACCACGGGTCGACGGCCCGTCTCGTGGTGGCCCGAGGCGGCGGCCGGTTCTCGTTCGCGCACGACCTCGTCCGGGAGACCCTCTACGACAGCCTCGCCGACGACGAGCGGCGAGCCCGGCACGCCACCGTCGTGCGGGCCGTGGACGTCTCGCGTGAGCTCGCCGAACGGCTGGTCCCCGCCGACCTGGCCCGGCACGCCTACCTGGCCGGGCCGGAGCTCGAGCCGTCCCGGAGCACCGAGCTGCTCCTCGCCGCCGCCCGCGACGCCGCCGGCCGGCTCGCCGTGGACGAGTCGCTGACCCACTTCCGCCGCGCGCTCGAGGTCGTCCGGGACGAGGCGCAACGCGTCCGGATCCTGATCGAGTTCGGTGAACTGCTCTACCACTGCGGCACCAGCGTGGACGCCGACCGGCACCTCACCGAGGCCGCCACGCTGGCACGCTCACTCGACGATCCGGCGTTGCTCGCCCGCGCCGTGCTCACCCTCCATCGGCACCGGGAGTACAGCACCGGCCCATCCATCTCCGCCGAGGAGCTGCTCCGGGAGGCGTACCGGCGGCTGATCGGCGAGCCGGACGACGGCCTCCCGGTCGCCATGCTCGTCACCGACCTGATCACGGCGACCGAGACGCTGGCCCGCCGTGGCCGCGACGACGAGGCGCTCACCTTCAGCCTCTGGGCCCGCCACGACACCACCTGGGGCCTCGGCACCGCGGCCGACCGAGCGGCGATCACCGCGGAGATCCGGGAGGTGGCCCGCCGCACCGGCGACCGGGACACCGAGCTCTGGGCGACGTCGCTGCGGTGGGTGGCGCTGCTCGAGCTCGGTGACCCGGGCTACCTCGACGAGCTGACCGCCTTCGTGGACGGGGCCGGCACCAGCGAGGTGGCCCGACACCGGATGTCGGCGGCGGTCGACGGGGGCATCATCGCCGGCTTCCGGGGTGACTTCGCCGAGGCGGACCGGCACTTCGCCGCCCTGGACGAACTCGGCGAGCAGGCCCCCACCGACTTCGCGTTCATGGTCCACCACCTGCGCTGGGCGCGGCTGCTGCCGCAGGGCCGGTACGACGAGATCGACGCGCTCCTCGACGGGCTCGACCCGACCGACTACCCCTACCTCCAGCTCGCCCGCGCCATCACGGCCGTCGAGCGTGGCGACCACGAGACCGCCGTACGGATCACCGCCGGCATCGAGGCCGCCGGAGTCACGTACGCCCGACCGGTGTCACCGTTGTGGCTGCGAGCGCAGGCGCAGGTCGCGGCGGCGGCGCGCGATCCGCAGCGGTGCGACGAGGCGCGGGCCGCCCTGACCCCGTACCGGGGACAGTGGACGGTGGCCCTCTTCGGCTGCGACGTGGGCGGTCCGGTCGACCACTGGCTGGCGCTGCTCGACGCCGCTCAGGAACGCTGGGACGAGGCGACAACCGGGTTCCGGGCGGCCGCTGCCGCCGCCGACCGGATGGCGGCCCGGCCCTGGTCGGTGCTGGCCCGTGCCGCCCTCGCCGAGACGCTGGCCCGGCGCGGCCGCCCCGACGACGTCGCCGAGGCGGCAGCGCTGCGCGCCGACGCCGAGCGGGAGGCCGCCGCCCTCGGCATGCGGCAGGTGCTCGACCGGTTCGCCGCCGAACGCCCGCCGGCAGACGCAGCCGCCACGCTCCCCGGCGCTACCGAGCTCGGCCCGGCACTCGACCCCGGCCCGGCATCCGACCTCGGCCCGGGATCCGACCTCGGCCCGGCATCCGACCTCGGCCCGGCATCCGACCCCGGCCTGGCGCTCGCGAGCAGTGGGCTCGATGGCGCGGGCGCTGCCGCGGTCGTCGTCACCGGTGGGCCGGGTGCGGCAGCCGCTCGCCGGGTCGGGTCCGGCGGCGTGCCCGGCGCTGCCGGTGGCGCTCGGATCTCCTCGACCGTCGGACCGCAGCCGGTCGGCGTCGCAGAGAAGGTCGGTGTCGGCGTCGACCCCGCAGGTGGGCCGCCCCTGGCCGGGACCATCGGGCGCTCCACCGGACCCACCGGGACCGGGCTGGGGAAGCGACCGGACGACCTGAACGTCGCGCCGTCGACGACCGGCTACGAGTTCCGCCGCGACGGCGTGGTCTGGCGGCTCGCCTACGGTGGCGCGGTCGTCCACCTGCCCGACGCCAAGGGGCTGCACGACCTGCATCTGCTGCTCGGCCGGCCGGGGGTCGACGTACCGGCCGTCGAGCTGCTCGACCCGGCCGCCGGGCCGGAGCTCGTGGCCGCCCGCGGCCTCGGTGGGGATCCGGTGCTGGACGACGAGGCGAAGGCCCGCTACCGACGTCACCTGGAGCGCCTCGACGAGGAGATCGACAGGGCCGCCGTCCGCGACGACACGGGGAAGGTGGCGGCGCTGGAGGCGGAGCGGGAAGCGCTCCTCGACGAGTTGCGCACCGCAGCGGGGCTGGCCGGGCGCACCCGCCGCCTCGGTGACGAGGCCGAACGCGCCCGCAAGGCGGTGACCGCCCGGATCCGGGACACCCTGCGCAAGCTCGACGCCCGCCATCCGGCGCTCGCCGCCCACCTGCGCGACACCGTCGCCACGGGCGGCACCTGCCGTTACCTGCCACCCGAGCCGCTGCCCTGGCGGCTGTGACCGGTTCTCCGCCCACGGAATCGCGCCTGGCCTACCGCGCCCGGCCCGCCGCGCCTGGCCTACCGCGCCCGGCCCGCCGCGCCTGGCCCGCCGCGCGTCTGCGGCGGTGCTTGATCCACTCGGGATCATTGAAGTCGGGGCATAAGAACGGGTCGGACCCCGCGACATCAATGAAGCCGAGTCGATCAAGCCGCAGCGCGTCGCCCGGCCCACGGGCATGTCAGGCGAGACGGCGCGCTGCCCGGATGGGAGCGGCGGACGGTCGGGAGCGACGGATGGGAGCAGCGACGGGCGGGCGCCGCGACCACGGTCGCGGCGCCCGCCCGGTACCGGGTCAGCGGCGGTTGTAGCGGTACATGGTGAGCGTGCCGAAGACCACCACGAAGCCGGCGCTCCACAGCAGCAGCCACATCGTGTTCGTGGCATCCGACTCGCCGGCCATCGCCGCGCGGACCGCCGCCACCAGGTGCGTGATCGGGTTGGCCTTCACGAACGCCTGCAGCCAGCCCGGCATGGTGCTCGGCTCGACGAAGACGTTGCTGAGGAAGGTCAGCGGGAAGAGCACCATCATGCTCACCCCCATCACCGACTTCTCGCTGCGTAGGACCAGCCCGAAGAAGGTCCAGACCCAGGAGAAGGCGAACGAGAAGATCACCAGCAGGCCGATCCCGGCGGCCACACCCATCAACCCGCCGTCGGGGCGGAAGCCGAGCACCAGCCCGACGCCGAGGATCACCACGGCCGCCAGCACGTACCGCAGCACGTCGCCGAAGATCATGCCGACCAGCGCGGCCGGCCGCCAGACCGGCAGCGTACGGAAGCGGTCGAAGATGCCCTTCTCGATGTCGGTGTTCAGCCCGATCCCGGTGTACATCGTGATCATGACGACGCTGGTCACCATGATGCCGGGCAGGAAGAACTGGAGGTAGGCACGCGGGCTGTCGGCGAGCGCCCCGCCGAACAGGTACGTGAACATCAGCACCATGATGATCGGGAACGCCGTCACGTCGAAGAGCTGCTCCGGCACGTGCTTGATCTTCAGCAGCGCGCGCCAGCCGAAGGTCAGCGACGCGCCGAGCGCGCTCGGTCTCGCCGGCCGATCCCCGGGTGCGAGGACTGTCGCCAGCGCCTCGGCGGACGGTACGTAGACGGACGGCGCGCGGCCGGTCGTGGTCGCGGCGTTACTCATCGTGCTGCCTCCAGCTCTTCGTCCCGCTCGTCGGCCGGGACGGCGGGGTGGTCGGTCAGGGCCAGGAAGACCTCGTCCAGGCTGGGCTGGCCGAGGGAGAAGTCGTCGACGACGATGCCGGCGCGACTCAGGTCCGCCAGCGCGCGGGCGGCCTGCTCAGTGGCGGCCAGGTCGTTGCCCTCGCCAACCACTCGGGCGGTGAGCGCGAGCGGGTCGGCTTCGAGCTGCACCGGTACGCCGAGCGCCGCCTGGAGCACCTTCTCGGCGTCGGATCGCTGCGCCGCGTCCCGTAGTCGCAGGTGGACGGTGCCGGAGCCGACCGACGACTTCAGCTCGCCCGGGGTGCCCTCCGCGATCACCCGGCCGTGGTCCACCACTGCGATCCGCCCGGCCAGCTGGTCGGCCTCGTCCAGGTACTGCGTGGTCAGCAGCACGGTCGTGCCGTGCGACACCACCGCCCGGACGATCTCCCACACCTGGTTGCGGCTGCGCGGGTCCAGGCCCGTCGTCGGCTCGTCGAGGAAGAGCAGGTCCGGGGTGTTCAGGATGCTCGCCGCGATGTCGATGCGCCGCCGCATGCCGCCGGAGTACTTCTTCACCTGCCGGTCGCCCGCCTCGGTCAGCCCGAACGCGGCGAGCAACTGCTCGGCCCGCTCCCGGGCGGCGGGTTTGCGCAGCCCGAGCAGCCGGGCGAGCAGCACCAGGTTCTCGACGCCGGTCAGGTCCTCGTCGATCGAGGCGTACTGGCCGGTCAGGCTGACCCGGGCCCGGACCTTGTCGGCCTCGGCGACCACGTCGTGCCCGAACACCCGGGCCCGACCACCGTCCGGGCGCAGCAACGTGGCCAGCACCCGTACCGCCGTGGTCTTGCCGGCCCCGTTCGGGCCGAGCAGGCCGTAGACGGTGCCGGCGGGCACCTGGAGATCCATCCCGGCCAGCGCCCGGGTCTTCCCGAACGAGCGGGTCAGGCCCTCGGCCTCGATGGCCGGGCCGGTTGTGCGCTTGTTCATCGTCCGTACCTTCCTCTGTGCTTTCACGAGACGTAGGGCCGCGCCGCGCGGGCGTCGCGCAACGCGAGACCCCACCAGGTGAGCTGGTCGAGCAGGACGCGGGCGTCCTGGCAGAGCTGGTCGGCGCACTCCGGCGACGGCTCGCCGCGGAGCAGGTCGACGCCGACGACGTCGCGCACCGTCGTCGCGTGCAGCGCGGTGAAGACCGTGCGGAGCTGGTCCACCGCGTGCAGACCTGTCGAACGGCAGCCGTACGCCACGAAACCGACCGGCTTGGCCTGCCACTCGTCGTACGCGTAGTCGATCGCCTGTTTCAACGAGGCCGGGAAGCTGTGGTTGTACTCGGGGGTGACCACCGCGAACGCGTCCGCCAGCCCGACCTCCCGCACGAACGACCGGATCGCGTCGGTCGGCTCCGCGGTGTAACGGGCGGGCAGGTCGTAGTCGGCGAGGTCGACCAGGTTCACGGTCATGTCGTCCCGGCCGGCGGCCTGCGCGACGAACCAGCGGGCGATCTCCTCGCCCGCCCGTCCCTCGCGGGTGCTGCCGATGATCACGGCGAGCCGCACGGGTCCCATACGCGCACCCCTTCCGGTCTCTCGAGTGCCACACCCTTCTGGCGCGAGACGGCGTCCAGCGGCCGCCAGACGCGATCTAGCGGAAGTCCGACCGAATCGTCGAACCGTGCCGTGGCGTTGTCGGTGGCGTCGGGTTGACTGCCGGACGACGACGAGGGGGATGGGATGGCGCAGGTGCGGATCGCGCCGTGGAGCGAGGACGACCTGGCTCTGCTGCGACGGCTCAACGCGCCGGAGGTTCGGGCGCACACGGGTGGCTCGGAGACCGACGAGCAGGTCGTGTCCCGGCACGAGAGGTATGCGCGCTTCTCCGGGACGGGCAAGGGGTGCATGTTCACGGTGGTGCTGCCGGACGGGGAGAAGGTCGGCAGCGTCGGCTACTGGGAGCGGCAGTGGCGGGGTGAGCCGGTCTACGAGATGGGTTGGGCGGTGCTGCCCGAACACCAGGGGAGGGGGCTGGCGACCGCGGCGGTGCGGGCGGTCGTGGCCGCGGCACGTGATCGCCGTACCCGCCGCTGGGCGCACGCCTACCCGTCGGTCGGCAATCCGGCCTCGAACGCGGTCTGCCGCAAGGCCGGGTTCACGCTGCTCGGAGAGATCGACTTCGAGTATCCGCCGGGGGAGTACATGCGCTCCAACGACTGGCGGCTCGACCTGACCGCACCGGCCGAGCGGGTAGGAGTGTGATCCGGGCGGCGCCCCCGTCGTGAACCGACTGACCGGGTCATCCGTGCCGGTGGTGAACTCGTTCAGTCAACTGGAGTAACCGATGTCGCAGCCGGTCGATCCGCAGCAGAGCCCGTACCCGAACTACCCGCCCGCACCGACGACGTACGGCCCGCCGTCGCGGCCGCCGTCGAGGACCACCTTCCTCCAGAAGGTGCTGATCGCGGTCGGCGCGGTCGTCGTGCTGCTCGGGGCGGTCTTCGTGGGCGTGGTCATCGCCAGCCCCGCCGAGAACGACAAGACCCCCGGCGGCGCGGCGGGGGCTCCCGCCACCGGCAGCCCGGCGCCGTCGCAGTCCGCCGGAGCGGACCCCGACGTGCCCGGCCGGGTGATCACCGTCGCCGCGCCGCAGACGCTCGGCGGCCGCCCGAAGATCGACCTCGGGGCCGACGACGGCGGTGTGTCCGAGGCGGGGCTTCCGGCGGATTCGGATGTGCCGGAGGTGACCGCCACTGCGCAGGGCCTCTACGGCGACATCGCGAAGCAGGACATCGTCATCGTCAACGCGGTGGCGTCGACCGGCGCCACCCGGGAGAGCCGCCTCTCGCTCTTCATCTCCGGGGTGAGCAAGGCCCTCAACGTCGGCAACTTCACCGAGGCCGACCCGGGCCCGCTCGGTGGGCAGGCCTTCTGCGGAGACGGCAACATCAACGGTGTGCCGGGCGCCGTCTGCGTCTGGTCCGACAGCGGCAGCACCGGCGCGCTGATCCACTCGCTGCAGAGCCAGGAGAAGCTCCGGTCGGAGTTCCCCGCGCTCCGCGCCGAGATCGAGCAGGCGTCCTGACGGTCTGGACCCTCCCGGGACACGATCGGAGGGGCCCCGCCGGGACCCCCTCCGCGATCGACAGGCAGGCGATTCCTCCCCGACCGGCCGGGTCGGCCGCTGAGGAATCGGGGAGCGGTCGAGCGCCGCTAGAGTTGGCGGATGCCGGACGGGAAGATCAGCGCCACGCGCGACCGCGAATCGAGCGGTGCGGTGGCGGGCGGGTACGCGGTCGAGGTCACCGACCTGACTGTCACGTACGGGTCGACGACCGTGATCGACGGGCTGAACCTCCAGGTGCCCACCGGTGCCGTGGTCGCTCTCACCGGCGAGAACGGGGTCGGCAAGTCGACCCTGCTGCGCTGCGTCACCGGCCTTCAGCAGGCCTCCGGCGGGGCGGTCACCGTCTTCGGTGAGCCGCCCGAGAGCGGCCCCGTGTTCTGGCGGCAGGTGGCGACCACCGTCGAGTCCCCGACCTGGTACCACGGCCTGACCGTGCGCGAACATCTCGACCTGGTGCGGGTCGCCAACGGAGAAGATCCGGCCGACGGGCGCATCGACGAGGTCTGCGCGTTGCTCGGCATCACCGGCCTGGCCGACAGCCTGCCGATCACCCTCTCCTCCGGCCAGCGCCAACGGTTCCTGCTCGCCGCGACGTTCGTACGCCCGAGCCGGCTGCTGGTGCTCGACGAACCGGAACAGCGCCTCGACACCGCGGCGAAGCGGGCGCTCGCCGCGCACCTGCGCGACTACCTGGCTGGCGGCGGAACGCTGCTGATGGCCAGCCACGACGAGCGGTTCTGGCACGACGTCGGCGCGGACGAGGTCGGTCTGCGCCGGGCGGAGGACTGAGCCGGTGACCACCACCCACGCGCCGGCCCACACCCCGGCGGCCCCGGCCGACGTGCGACGCCGCCTCCGACGGATGAGGGTCGCCGCCGTCGGTCGGGTGGACCCGAGCAGCGTCTACTGCGTGCTGCTCGCGATCGTGATGGCTGTCGTCCTGTTCGGGCGGCCGCTCGGCGTCGTCGTCTGGCCGGCCGACGCCGCCGGGCTGTCGGTGCCGGTGCTGGTCGGCGCGGGCCTGGTGCTGCTGGCCTTCCTCGGTGTGCTCCGGCGGCTCGGCCCGGTGGTCGTCAGCCGTGCGGACGCCACCTGGCTGCTGCCCGCGCCCGTGCCCCGGCGAACGTTGCTGACCCCCGCGCTGCTGCTCACCGCGCTCTCGGCGACCGTGGTGGGTGGTCTGGTCGGGCTGGCCGTCGCCGGCCGCGCCGCCGAACGTCCGGTGACGTCGGCCGTCGTCGTCGCGGCGGTCGCCGGGGGTGCCACCATCGGCCTCCTCCTGGCGCTGCTCGCCGTGCACGCCCAGACCCGGCCGAGAAGCGGCCGGGCCGTCGACCTGATCGCCGGCATCGCCGCCGCGGCACTCGTCGCGGTCGCGGTCCACGAGCGCCTGACCGGCGGGTACGCCCCACCGGGGGACGTCCTGCCCCCGGCTTCGGTGATACTCGTCGCGGCGGGCGTGGCGCTCCCGCTCGTCCTCGCCGCCGTCGTCTCGGTGTGGTGGCGGCTGGACAGCTGGCCCACCCACCGGATCGCCGAGACGTCGGCAGCGACCGGTTCGTACGCCGACGCGGTCTTCGCGATCGAGCCATCGTTCATCTCCGCGCAGAGCAGCCGCCGGTACTGGCGCCACCGCACGGGCATCCGAACCTCCCGACTGCTTCGTGATCGTCGGGTGCCGCCGCTGGTGGCGCAGGACCTGCTCCAGGTCCGGCGCAAGCCAGGACGGCTGCTCTGGCTGGTCGGCACCGCCACGGCCCCCGCCGTCGTCGCCGACGGGCCGGTCTGGCTGCTGATCGGTATCGTCCTGGTGGGTGCGCTCGCCGCCGCCAGCGTCACCGGCGAGGCGACCCACTCCGACGCGTCGAATCCCGCCGCGCTGCGGCTGCTCGGTCTCACGTTCCGGCAGGTCTACGCGCAGCGGCTGGTGGTGCCCGCCGGCATCGCCGCCCTCTGGGGTGCGATCGCGCTGGGCGCGGCGCAGGCGACGGACGCGCTCTCCGGCCCCTGGTGGGCGCTCGGCCTCGCGGCCGGTCCAGCGGCCGCCGTCGCCGCCCTCTACCGCGCGAAGATCAGCGCCAACAGCCTCGGCCACATCTTCATCGACACCCCGGCGGGGGCGTTCCCCAGCGGCCTGCTGCTCTGGCTGGTCAACGGGGTGGACGTGGTGGCCGTGCTGGGGCTGCCGATGGTGATCGCCCTGGTGACCGAGCGCGCCCCGGAACACCTCAGCTGGTCGTCCGTGCTCGTGCAGGCGATGCTGTCGGTCGCCGGCTGCCTCGTGCTGCTGCTGCGCCGTAAGACCGCCCGTATCGTCGGCGTGTAGGACGCCGCGCAGTCGGCTGATCACGTACGTCCCCGAGCCCGGCTCGCCCACCCAGGCGGCCTTCCGGAAGCGCGCCGCCGGGCGGGGTTCGCCCGCCCGGCGATGGCTCAGGCGATCTTCTCCAGCGCGGTCGTGGCGAGTGGGGCGATCTTCTTGAGCAGCGCGGTGGCGGCGGCCAGGTCGCCGTTCTCACCCGACACGTCCAGCTCCATCACGAAGTTGCCGCGGGTCACGAAGAGCGTGCACTGGTGCCGCGTCGAGTTGCCCTTCAGCCGCTCACAGAAGGTGATCACGTCCGGCCCGTTCGGGACCGGGGGCGGCGAAGGCCGAACGATCGTCGAGGTACGGCCGTCGTTCGGCACCTCGTACTGCGTGCAGTTCTTCAGCACCGACCGCAGTTCGTCGGCGAGTTTGCGTCCGGGCACCTTCAGGTAGCCGACCACGTACTGGCGGATCCACACCGTGTCGCCGTCCCAGACCCGCTCCCGGTAGGCCGTCCGCTTGCGGTCCGACGGGAGGCTCTCCTTGCAGAGGGAGATCAGCTTCCAGGCGTCGCTGTTCTCCTCGGTGAACGCGGCCGTCTCCGGGTGGAACTTCGCGTCCAGGTCCAGCATCGCGGTCTTCACCCGGGTACCCACCTCCGCCGTGGAGGTCGGTGCCGGCGGGGGCGGCGGCGGTGCCGGGGATTCCGGTGCGGACCAGCGGGGGGCCTCGGCGGCGGCGCTCGGGCCGCAGGCGGTGGTACCGATCAGGAGGAGCAACGACAGCAGGGGGAGCGTGGCACGGCGGAGCGACATCGCGGCCTTTCGTACATGAGGAGGGGGCCTGATCGGGCCCCCTCCTCTGTGCGCTGCCGCCCTGCCGGGTGTTACGTCAGGCCGGTACCCAGTCGAACGTGTCGGGGTGGCTGCCCTGCCGCCCGGCGGCACCGCGATCGAGGGCGGTGATCCGCTCCATCGCGGCGTCGTCCAGTTCGAAGTCGAAGATGCGGAAGTTCTCCTCGATCCGGGCCGGGGTCGTCGACTTCGGGAAGATGATGTCGCCGCGCTGCACGTGCCAGCGGAGCACCACCTGCGCCGGCGTACGGCCCACCAGCTCGGCGAGGTCGGCGATCGTCGGATCGTCCAGCACCTTGCCCTGCGCGATCGGTGACCAGCCCTCGGTGAGGATGTTGTGCTTGCTGCCGTACTCGCGCACCTCGTCGTTGGTGAAGTACGGGTGCACCTCGATCTGGTTGACGGCGGGCACCACCTGCGCCTCGGTGGCCAGCCGCTCCAGGTGCGGCACCTGGAAGTTCGACACGCCGATCGACCGGGCGCGCCCGTCCCGCTGGAACTCCTCCAGCGTCTTCCAGGTCGACACGAAGTCACCGTCGTAGAGCGTGGGCAGCGGCCAGTGGATGAGGAACAGGTCGACGTACTCCATCCCCAGCGCCGCGAGCGTCGCGTCGAACGCGCGGCGGGCGTCGTCCGGCCGGTGGGCCGCGTTGCTCAGCTTGCTGGTCACGAAGACGTCGCGCCGGTCCAGCCCGGAGGCGTGGATCGCCTGACCGACCTCGGCCTCGTTGCCGTACATCTCCGCGGTGTCGATGTGCCGGTAGCCGACCTCCAGCGCCTTCGCGACCGCCGCCGCGGTCTCCCTCGGCTTGACCTGGAAGACCCCGAAGCCGAGCTGCGGAATGGTGTTGCCGTCGTTGAGGCTGATGGCGGGAATCGTGTTCGCCACTGCGGCTCCTTCACACGTCGTCCGAAACGTCCGGCCCGGTGCGCACCCCCGACGGGACCGGACCTACCAATCTGCTCCCATACCCGGTCGAGTCGCCGTTTCACACGATCAACCGAAATCAGGAGGAGCCCGTCGAAGGCGCACGGGATGGCCGGGATTTTCCCACAGCTTCACCGAGCCGACGAGTTGTGGTTGAGCGCCGTCGATCGGCACGTGGACCGAGCGGCAGCAGCAAGACCCTGCCCTCGACCTGAGTATCGGCAACGCTAGGCTCCCCGGCGGCGTGGCGGAGATCAAGAGCCAGTGGAGGAGTAGCAAATGCGAACACCGTTGAGGCGGGCCGTGTTCAGTGCCATCGCGGGGGTGGTACTGGTCGGCACGCTCGGACTGACATCCTGCGCAGATCCAGACCGGGATGGCGCGGTGGACGCCGGGTCGGCTCCGGCCGATACCTCGGTGATCGACGCTCCCGGACCGGCTGACTCCGCGAGTCCCTCCGCTTCGACTTCGGCGAGCCGGTCCCCGTCGCCTTCAGTGAGCCTGTCCTTCCCACCTCCGGCGAGCCGGTCCACGAAGCCGTCTCTCAGCCGGTCGCCGTCGCGTGTTCCGACCAGCGAAGCCGCGACGCCGGCCGCATCGAGCAACATCGCCTCCCGGCTGCACACGATTCCGGCCGGCACTCGTCAGCTCATCGTCGTCCACACCAACGGCTACGGTACGAGCGTCGCCTCCCTCGAGACATTCGAGAAGGTCAACGGCGTGTGGCGGCCGAAGTTCGGGGTGATGAGCGCGCGGATCGGCGCCAAGGGATTCAGCGACAGCCATCAGGAGGGCATTTCCACGACGCCCACGGGCGTCTATGGCATTGGATCCACCATGTACGGCGTGCTCGGCAATCCGGGCGTCAAGTACAGCTACCACCATCTCGTGGCGAACGACTACTGGGACGAGAATCCCAGCTCGCCCACGTACAACAGTTTTGTGCACGGCACGAACCCGGGCGGGTACAGCGAGGCGCTGTGGCAGACCGTGCCGCAGTACAACTACTTCGCGGTCATCAACTACAACATCCCGGTGAGGTCGGCCACCCCGGCCCGTGGCAGCGGCATCTTCCTTCATGTCTCGGGGAGCGGCGCCACCGCCGGCTGTGTCTCGTTGGCACAGTCGAACCTGCTTCGGGTACTGGAGTGGCTGGATCCAGCCGCCTCTCCGCGCATCGTCATGGCACCCAGCCAGAATCTCGGCCGCTACTGACCGCCCGGAGCTGATAACAACCCAGGTCGGCGCTCGCCCTCGGTGTGTGGCTGGTCGTAGCGGGTAATGGTCCCCAGCACGCCGGCCGTCGACACAGCGACTAGGAGCGAGCGATGGGCATACGACAGGCCTCCGCCGATGACCTCGCCTCCGTAGGCATCTCGGTCCTGCGCGGTGCACTGGCCACGAACATCGTGTGGATCGGTTCGCTCAAGTTCAAGCAGTACGAGGTCGAGAACGACGAGCCCTTGGTCGTTCCGAGTCCGCTCTTCTCGCGGCTCCGCAAGAAGCTGGGCGCACAGAAGCTCAACCGACTCATCGGGGTCGCGGAGATCACCCTGGGCTCTCTGATCGCCGCGAAGCCGCTTGCCCCGAGAGCATCGGCGATCGGTAGCTTCGGGGCGATCGGGATGTTCCTCACCACACTCAGTTTCCTGGCCACGACGCCCGAGGCTCGGCAGCAAGGGCAGGGGAGATTGAGCCTTTCTCAGCTGGGGCAATTCCTGCTGAAAGACACAGTGCTGCTCGGTGCCGCTCTGCTGACAGCTGCCGAGTCGCTGGGCGCGGCCCGCCCCGCCGGCAATCCATAGTTTCGGGCGGTCAGCCGGGGGCGTCGAAGAGCACCGGCCATGGACGCTGCGTCGGCTCCTGCGGCGGTGTGCCGGCTGCCGGTTCGGCGTCGGTCGACACCTCGGCGGAGATCTGGGCGAACATGGGCGCGGCCGGGTGCGCGGAGCGCTCCGGCCAGACCGCCGAGGTGCGCTTGAGCAGGGGCGTCCCGGTGATCGGTCGCCACGCGATCCGCGGCTCCCGACGCGCGGTCGTGGCGGGTTCGATCGCCACCGCGCCGCCGGCCAGCACCAGCCCGAAGAGGAACTCGGGGTTGTGGGCCGGGCGGACCCGGGCGGCTGGGAAGCCCTGCCGCCGGCACACCTCCAGCAGGTGGTCGTGCCAGCCGGGCGCGGTGGCGCGGGGCGCCGTCACCAGATCCAACCCGGCCAGCGCCGCCAGCTCCACCTCCCGCTGCCGGGCCAGCGGTGAGGTACGCGGCAGCAGCACCCCCAGCGGTACGTCGACCGGGGCGCCGAAGCGCAGCCCCTCCGCCTCGACCGGGTGGTGCACCAGCCCCACGTCGAGCCGCCGCTCGGCGAGCATGCGCAACTGCTCGCCGCTGGTCAGCTCGTGCAGCTCCACGTCCAGCCCCGGCGCCCGTTCGGCGAGCCGATCCAGCAACGCGTGCAGTCGTACGGCCGGCGTGTCCGGCGGGACCCCGGCCCGCAGTACGCCGAGCACGCCCGCGCGCACCTGGCGCATCAGGTTGCGCAGCCGCCCCTCCCCGGCGAGGAGCTCCTCCGCCTCTCCGAGCAGCAGCTCACCGGCGGTGGTGAGGCGGATCTGGCGGCGGGACCTGTCGAAGAGCTCCACCTCCAACTCCCGCTCCAGCCGCTGGATGGACTGGCTCAGCGGCGGCTGGGCCATGCCGAGCAGTTCGGCGGCCCGCCCGAAGTGCAGCTCGCGGGCGACCAGCACGAAGTGCCGCAGGTGTCGGAGCAGGTCCACGGGCCGGACCATACGCCAGCGCGGCGGGCGGGCCCGCTGGTCGTCGTCCCGGCCGCGGACCGCCATCGGAGGTGGATACCGTTCGGGGGTGGCGGTGGTCGAGCGGGTCGAGGACGTCTTCAACCGGGCCGGGGTGATCGGCAATCTGCACGTGGTGGACCTCGACGACCCCGGTGCGGGGACGGTCGCCGGTGGCCGGGAGGTCGCTGTCGGGGCGGACGAGCAGGTGGTGATCGCCTCGATCTTCAAGATCCTGCTGGTGCTGGAGTTCGCCCGGCAGGTCACCGCCGGACAGCTCGACCCCACCGAACGGGTCCTGGTCACCGGCGCCGACCGGCTCGGCGGCTGGGGGTTGGCCGGCTGCGACGACGACGCCGAGGTGTCGCTGCGCGATCTCGCCTACTTCGCCATGTCGGTCAGCGACAACACCGCCGCCGACCTGCTGCTGCGCCGGGTCGGCCCGGACCTGCTGCCGATGCTCGCCGCCGAGCTGGGCCTCGCCCGGACCCGCATCGTCGGTGGGCCACGGCAGCTCGTCGAGGTGATGCTCGCCGACGTGGGGGCGCGCAACGAGGCGGAGTTCGCGCGGATCTTCCCCACGTTGAGCGCCGAACAGGTCCACGCCATGCGGGTCTTCGACCCGGAGCGGACCACCTCCAGCACGGCGCGGGACATCACCGGACTGCTCGGCCTGATCTGGCGGGACGAGGCGGGGCCCGCCGCGGCCTGCGCCATGGTCCGCAACTGGATGGCCCGTCAGCTCTTCTGGACCCGGCTGGCCACCGGCTTCCCGCCCGGCGTGCGGGTGGCCGGCAAGACCGGCACCCTGCCGGGGCTGCACATGGAGGCCGGCGTCGCCGAGTACCCCGACGGCGGCCGGTACGCGATCGCCGTCTTCGCCCGCACCGCTCAACTCGCCACCCGGCGGATCGACGTGGACCTGGCGATGGGGGAGGCCGCCCGTACGGCGGTCGAGGCGCTGCGCGGGGAGTGAGTTTCCGGCCGCGAAGGCGCCGGGGCGGCCGACGTGACCAGGTCCGATACCCGATGGCATATCGACCGGACGCCTCGCTGATCTTGGACGTGCGTCCGTCGGCGCTGGTTGGCTCTGCGTCGACCGATCGCCCAGTTCCAAGGGAGCGCACCCGTATGCCCAGTCTCGACCGCCGCCGATTCCTCCGCGACGCCGCCGCCTCGACCGCCCTGGTCACCGCCGGTGGCCTCGCCTCGACCTCGTTCGGCGCTCCGGCGCAGGCCGCTCCGGCCGCCGCGGCGATGCCCGCTAGCGCGACCCGCCGTCCCGCTCCGGTCAGCTTCCGCTGGTGGGGCACCGCCGGTTGGCGGGTCGACATCGGCGCCCGGACCGTCCTGGTCGACCCGTTCCTGAGCCGGATCGACACCGGCCTGTTCAAGGCCGCCTTCAAGGAGACCACCCCGCTCGAGGTGAACACCGCAGTGGTCGACAGCTACGTCGACCGCGCCGAGACGGTGCTCGTGACGCACACCCACTGGGACCACTTCATGGACGTGCCGTACATCGCGGGGCGCACCGGCGCCCGGGTCTTCGGGACGCTTACCGCGTACCACCTCGGGCTCGCGTACGGGGTGCCGTCCGGGCAGCTCAGCGCGGTGAAGGGTGGCGAGGTCATGGACTTCGGCGACTACACCGTCGAGGTCGTCGCCTCGCTGCACAGCCGCAACGTGTCGTACTCCGTGGCGTTCCCCGGGGTGCGGGTGAACCCGCCGGCGAAGCCGGAGACCATCGCCGACCTGCCGGAGGGCGACACGCTGAACTACGTGCTGCGGGTGGCCGGCGGGCCCACCGTCTTCTTCATGGGCGCCAGCGACTTCGTGGCACGCAACCTGGCCGGTATCGCGCCGGACGTGGCCATGGTGGCGTTGAACAGCAGCACGGTGACCGCCGACTACGTGGCCCGGCTGATGGCGGCGCTGGACCATCCGAAGGTCGTCGTGCCGGTGCACTTCGACAACTTCGAGACGGAGCTGCGCAACCCGCCCACCGTGGCGCCGGGCGACCGTACGCGTCTCGACCAGCTGATCGCCGCCGTGCGCGAGTCGTCTCCGCGCAGCCGGGTGCTCGTGCCCGAGTACGGCACCGCGTACCACTTCTGATCGGGGGTGGCGGGTGGTCGCGAGGTACGCGACCACCCGCCGGATCTCAGTTGCACGGAATTA
Source organism: Micromonospora musae (assembly GCF_003626635.1). Classification (GTDB taxonomy): domain Bacteria; phylum Actinomycetota; class Actinomycetes; order Mycobacteriales; family Micromonosporaceae; genus Micromonospora; species Micromonospora musae. Next base: position 101,351 of record NZ_RAZT01000010.1, read on the forward strand.
CGTAACTTCGTAGTATCGATGTGTGGCGGATGTCGAGCGGCGGTTGGCCGCATTGGAGGCGCAGGTCGCCGAGCTCCTCGACCGGTCCCGAGGTCGACCGGAACCGGCTGCCGCGGAGGTTCCCGGTGACACCTTCTGGGCACTCGACGGGCTCAAGCAGCGCCTGCCCGAAGGCAGCGGCGGAGCGGTGCTCTACACCGGTGCCGTCCGCCTCGGCGACGAGCACTACGACTGGCAGTACGGCCGCACCGTCGACGCCGTCCTCGACGCCGACTGGACGGAGCTGGCCGGCACGCTGACCGCGCTGGCCCACCCCGTCCGGCTCCGCCTGCTGCGCGAGATCCTCGGCGGGCGGCGCGGCACCGCCGAGCTGGCCGAGATCGAGGGGCTGGGCACCAGCGGCCAACTGCACCACCACCTGCGTCAACTCACCGCCGCCGGCTGGCTGCGCAGCGCCGGCCGCGGCCGGTACGCCGTACCTGCCGAACGGGTCGTCCCGCTGCTCGCCATCCTCACCGCCGCTCGCCGCTGAGCGACCCCACCGCCCGACCCGACCCCGGACGGCGCCCCCGCCGCCCGATCGACGGAAGGAGCATCATGCGCAAGCCGACCGCACTCACGCTCGCCGTCGGGCTCACCGCCGCCGTGGCGGCGATCCCCCTCGCGCCCGGCGCACCCACCCTCGGCGGACGGCACACCGGAGACGCCGAACTGGCCGCCGCCACCCGGGCCGCCCTCGACGACGGTCGCGGCTACCGTGGCCTCGCCGTCGCCCTGATCGAGCCGCACCGGGTGCGCACCGCCGGGCTCGGCGACCGGGCCCCCGGCGGCCCGCCCGTCGAGCCCGGCACCCCGTTCGAGATCGGTTCCATCGGCAAGGCGCTGACCGGGATGCTGCTCGCCCAGCGCGCCGCCGACGGCGAGGTGCGGCCGGACGACCCGCTCGCCGCCGCGCTGCCGCAGGTCACCGGGGCTACCCGCGAGGTCACCCTCGCCGAGCTGGCCAGCCACCGCTCCGGCCTGCCCCGACTCGCCACCTCCCCGGCCGACCTGCTCACGACGGTCTGGACCAACTTCACCGCCGGCAACCCGTACGCCCGGTGGGACACCGAGCGCCTCATCGACGCCGCCAGCGAGAAGCAACCCGGCGACGGGCGCGGCGAGGTGCACTACTCGAATTTCGGGGTGTCGCTGCTCGGGCAGGCGCTCGCCGCCCAGGCCGGCGCCGGCTACCCCGAGCTGCTCGACCGTGAACTGCTCCGCCCGCTGGGCATGACGCACACCGTGGTCGCCACCGAACCCGCCCGGCTGCCGGGCGGTCGGGCCACCGGCGCGAAGCTCGGCGGCCGCACCGCCGACCCCTGGTCGGGCAGCGGGTACGCCCCCGCCGGCATCGGGGTCTGGTCGACAGCCGAGGACCTGTCCCGGCTGCTCGTCGGGCTGCTCGCCGGCACCGCCCCCGGAGCCGACGCCGCCACCGCCCGCTTCACCGAGAACGCCCGCGACCGGATCGGCTACGGCTGGTTCACCAGCCGGCACGGTGACCGCGAGGTCATCTGGCACAACGGCGGAACCGGTGGGTTCCGGTCGTACGCGGCGATCGAGCGGGCCACCGGCCGGGGCGTGGTGGTGCTCGGCAACACCGAGCACGACGTCGACCAGCTCGGGCTGCGCCTGCTCGGCGTGCCCGCCGACCCGGGCGACGACGGTCCGCAGGTGCCGCTCGCTGGTTGGATCGGTGCCGCCCTCGCCCTCGGCTTCTCGCTCCTGGGCGGGGCGAGCCTACTGCGCACGGCGCGCCGGATGCCCGACCGGCTCAGCCTCGCCAGCACCGCCGGCTGGGCTCTGCTCTACCTCGGACTCGGGCACCGGCTCGGCAACTGGTCACTGGTGCCCGGTTGGCTCTGGCCGCTCGGCGTCGGCCTGTCCGCCGCCGGGCTGCTGGTGGCCGTACGCCACTGGCGGGCGTTGCCGACGATCGCCGGAGCGCCGGCCCGGCGGCGGCTGGCCTCCCTCGCCGGCTCCCTGCTCGTCGCCGTGCCCCTGCTCGTCGCCATCGCCGCCTGACGGCACCGCCTCAGCCGGCGGCGCGAGTCGGCCGCCCGGCGCCGGGATCGCGGCCCGGACCGACCAGTCCCGTCTCGTAGGCGACGATGACCAGCTGCGCCCGGTCCCGCACCGCCAGCTTGGTGAGCAGCCGCCCGACGTGTGTCTTCACCGTCGCCAGGCTGAGCTGGAGGTGCGCGGCCAGCTCCGCGTTGGAGAGCCCCCGGGCGATCAGGGTGAGCACCTCCCGCTCCCGCTCGGTCACCCCGTCCAGCCGACGTGGCAGCGGCCGATCCGGCTCCGGTCGCCGGGCGAACTCGTCGATCAGGCGTCGGGTGACCGTCGGCGCCAGCAACGCCTCACCCGCCGCCACGACCCGGACCGCGGCCAGCAGCTCGGCCGGCGGGGTGTCCTTGAGCAGGAACCCGCTGGCTCCGGCGCGCAGCGCGCCGTACACGTACTCGTCCAGGTCGAACGTGGTCAGGATGAGCACCCGGCAGCCCGCCGCCGCCACGTCGGCGCAGATGCGCCGGGTCGCCTCGATGCCGTCCATCTCCGGCATCCGGACGTCCATCAGCACCACGTCCGGGCGGTGCCGGGCGGCCAGCTCGACGGCCTCGACGCCGGTCCCCGCCTCGGCCACCGTGGCGCAGTCACCGGCCAGGTCGATCAGCACCCGGAAACTGCCGCGCAGCAGCGCCTGGTCGTCGGCGATGAGCACCCGGATCATGCGACGACCCGGTACGGCAGGCGAGCGGTGACCGCGAAGCCACCACCCGGACGCGGGCCGGCCGAGAACTCCCCGCCATGCAACGCCACCCGCTCGCGCATGCCGGTCAACCCGTGGCCGTACCCGCTCATCCGAACCGGCCGCCGCCCGTCGTCGACGACCTCCACCCGCACCTCGGCGGGCCCCACCACAACACTGGCGTGGCAGGCCGCCGGCGCCGCGTGCTTCACCACGTTGGTCACCGCCTCCTGCACGATCCGGTACGCCGCCAGGCCCACCGACTCCGGCACCGCGCTCACCTCCGCCACGTCCTGCCGCACGTCCAGCCGTACCTCCACGCCACCGATCGCCGCGCGGTCGGCGAGCTCCGGCAACTCCCCGATGCCGGGCGCCGGAGCTTGCTCGGCGCCCTCGCGAAGCGCACCGAGCACCCGGCGGATGTCGGTCAACGCGGTGCGGCCGGTCCGCTCGATGACCCGCAGGGCGTCCCGCGCCTCACCCGGGTCGACGTCGGCGACGTGGTTGGCGACCGCCGCCTTCACCACGATCAGGCTCATCGTGTGGGCCACCACGTCGTGCAGCTCGCGGGCGACCCGCAGCCGCTCCTCGGTCGCCGCCTGCCGCACCAGCTGCTCGCTCTGCCGCGCGGCGAGCGCGCGTCGTTCCCGGATCGACCAGCCGACCAGCCAGGCCGGCGCGATCATGACGGCGGCGTAACCGACCGCGCCGCCGCGGGTCCACAGGTCACCGGCGGTCGTCGCCAACCCGACGCTCACCACGGCCAGGCACATCGCGGCGTACGTCAACGACCGGCGGACGGGCTCGGCGACGGCCAGCGTGTAGAAGGCCAGCCCGATCGCGACCGCCGGGGCGGCGGCGGCGAAGTTCGGAATGATCCCGGTCACCAGCGCCACGGCCGTCGACGCGCTCACCCCGGCGGCCACCGCCACCGGCCAGCGTCGCCGGAGCGCCACCGGCAGACCGATGACCGCTCCGGTGAGCACCGACACCCAGACCGGCTCGCGCACCCCGCCGTGCAGCGGGGCCTCCAACGCCGCGTACGCGCAGAGCGCCGCACCGAGCACGACGGCCAGCACAGCATCCACAAGGTACAGATCGAACGGTCGCGGTGGCCGGGTAAGCAGGTGGGCGCTCACCTGGGCAACGGTAACCGGATGCCGGGTCCGGCGCGTCCACCCGAGGCCTGTCATTCTCCGGGATGACGCCACCTCGCCGGACGCCCCCGCTCTCCGCCCTGGGCAGCACGCGCAAGTGCCGTCCCCGGCTCGACGCGCCGGGCACCGCCGAACGGGCACCGTGGCGGCATGACGACACAGACAGTCATGCTGACCGGGCTCCGGGCCGTCTACGGCTTGGGCGACCGGCGGGTGACGGCGCTCGACGGCGTGACGACGAGCTTCGCCGGTGGCACGTTCACGGCGGTGATGGGGCCCTCCGGCTCCGGCAAGTCCACTCTGCTGCACTGCGCGGCGGGGCTGGACCGGCCGGTGGAGGGGACCGTCACCGTCGACGGGATCCAGCTCGACCGGCTCTCCGAGGACGACCTGACCCGGCTGCGCCGCGACCGGATCGGCTTCGTCTTCCAGTCCTTCAACCTGATCTCGTCGTTGACCGCGGCGCAGAACGTCGAACTGCCGCTGCGGCTCGCCGGGCGTCGACCGCCCGCCCGGGACGTCACCGCCGCCCTCGCCGCCGTCGGGCTCGCCGACCGCGCCGGGCACCGTCCGGCCGAGCTCTCCGGCGGGGAGCAGCAGCGGGTCGCCATCGCCCGGGCGCTGATCACCCGGCCGGCGGTGGTCTTCGCCGACGAGCCGACCGGCGCGCTGGACAGCAGCACGTCCCATCAGGTGCTGCGGTTGCTGCGGGAGCTCGTTGACGAGCACGGGCAGACCGTGGTGATGGTGACCCACGACCCGGCCGCCGCCGCGTACGCCGATCGGATCCTCCTGCTCGCCGACGGTCGCGTCGCCGACGAGCTCACCGGTTCGCTCACCGCCTCGTCCGTCGCCGCCCGGATCGCGGCCACCACTGCGCAGCCGTCATGCTGAGCGTCCGGCGCTCCATCGGCGCCTTCGTCGCCGTCGCCATCGGAGTGGCGTTGGTCGCCGCGAGCCTGCTGCTGCTCGCCTCGGGCCGCCCGCAGACGCCGCAGCGGCTGGCACAGGCGGCCGTCGTGGTGGCGGGTCCCGACGCGAGCAGCCCCGCCGACCCCTTTCCGCCCGACCGTCCGTGGTCCGCGACCAGGACGCAGGAGCTGGTCGCCCGGCTCGCCGCCCTGCCCGGCGTCGCGGCCGCGATCCCGGACCGGACCTTCTACGCCCAGCCCCTCGTGGACGGCCGCCCACCGCCCGTGCACGGCCAGCGGCAGGACGCCCACGAGGGGCACGGCTGGTCCAGTGCCCGGCTCGGTGGGCTGATCTTGACAGCCGGTGCGCCGCCCCGCCGCCCGGGCGAGGTGGTCGTCGACGCCGCGCTCGGGCTGCGCCCCGGCGCTCCGGTCGCTCTGCTGACCGCCGCCGGCGCCCAGTCGTACACCGTCACCGGTCTGCTCGACGGGCCCGGGGTGCACGTCGCCGACGAGGTCGCCACCGCTCTCGCCCCCGGCGTCCGCGCCATCGGCCTGATGCTCGCCCCGGACGCCGACCCCGAACGGGTCGCGGCCGACGCCCGCGGCCTGCTCGACGGCGACGGCCGGGTCGTCACCGGCGACGGGCGGGGGGTGCTGGAACCCCGCGCGGACGCCCGGACCCGCTGGATCGGCATGCAGGTGCTCACCGCCACCGCGGCTCTCGCCGGCTTCGTCACGATCTTCGTGGTCGCCGCGACCTTCGCGTACGCCGTCGCGCAGCGCCGCCGGGAGCTGGCTCTGCTGCGCGCCGTCGGCGCCACCCCTCGGCAGGTCCGGCGCCTGCTGTACCGGCACGCGCTCGTCGTCGGCGCCGGTGCCGCGCTCGCCGGGCTGCTGGTCGGTGCCGCGCTCGCCCCCCTCCTCGGCCGGGTGCTGGTCGACGTCGGGTTCGAGCCGTCGACGTTCCGGGTCGGGTACACCCTCTGGCCGATCGTCGGCTCGTTGGCGACCGGGCCGGTGGTGGCGTTGCTGGCCGTCTGGACGGCGGCCCGGCGGGCGGCCCGGGTACGACCGCTGGAGGCGCTGCGTGCGGCGGCGGCCGAGCGACGGCCGCTCGGACCGCTGCGCGCCACGGTCGGCGGGCTCCTCGTCGCGGCCGGGGTGGCCTTCGGCCTCGCGACCGCGGTGGCCGGCGACCCGCAGGAAGGGGCCGACCGCGCCCTGCCCATGGTGATGGCCCTGGTCACCGGTGCCGCCGTGCTGGCCCCGGTCTTCGTCGGTCCGGTGACGGCAGTGCTCACCCCGACGGTACGGCGAGGAGGCGGCGCGATCGCGCTGCTGCTGCGCGCCGGCGCGCGGACCGCCGCCCGGCGCTCCGGGGCGACCGCCGCGCCCGTGCTGCTCACCGTCGCCTTCGCGGTGCTGGTGTCGGGAATGATCCGCACCTCCACGCCGGTCTACGCGACGAACCGGATCAACGCCGTGACCGCCGATCAGGTGCTCCTCCCGGACCGGGCTCCCGGCCTCTCCGACCAGGCGGTCGAGGCGGCCTCCGGCGCGGCCGTACTGCCGAGCACGGTCTTCGTCGACGGCGAGAGCGCCACGGAGCCGATCCGCCCGCTGACCGTGCTCGGCATCGATCCGGCGCCGTTCACCGCCGCGAACCGGATGCTCACCGTGCTCGCCGGCTCCCTCGCCGACCTGCACGGCACGGACACGGCGGTGGTCAAGGCCTCGCTGGCCGGTACGAGCACGCTGCCCGACCGGCCCTACCCGGTGGTCTTCGCCGACGGGGAACGGGTGCCGCTGCGGGTCGTCGCCGTGGTGAGCGACGACTCCTTCCCCGGCGATCTGCTCCTGCCCCGGGCCGCGGTCCGGGGGCACGATCAGTCAGCGCTGACCGAGGCGGTGTACCTGAGCTCCCCGATCGCCCCGCCGGCCGGGGCCCGGGTGGTCGACGTCGCCACCTGGGCCGCCGAGGTGGATCGGGCCGAGGACCGGCTGGTCTGGCTGGCCACCCTGCTGCTGATCGCGGTGACGGCCGGCTACGGCGGGATCGCCGTGGTCAACACGTTGCTGATGGCGGCCGCCGGCCGGGCGCGGGACCTGCGGCTTCTCCGGCTGGCCGGGGCGACGCGGCGGCAGGTCGTACGGCTGGTGGCCGCCGAGTCGGCGCTGGTGGTGGCGGTCGGCGCGGCGCTCGGCGGGGCGGTCGCGCTGGTCGGGCTGCTGAGCATCCGGGCCGGCCTCGTCGCGCAGGTCGGCGCCCCGGTCGATCTCGTCGTCCCGTGGTCGGTGGTCGGCGGCGTCGTCGGCCTCTGCCTCCTGCTCGCGCTGGCGTCGAGCGGAGTGCCGGCCTGGCGGCTGCTGCGTCGAGGATCCACAGCGGACGCCGAGTGACGGTTTCCGCGCCGGATGCCGCGCCGCGGGCGGGATCCCGCCCACGGCGCGGACGGGCTACGGTGCCGGAATGCGATTCGCGCGCCCGGCCGGGCTGCTCCTCGCCGCCGTCGCCGCCGCGCTGTGGGCGGTCAACATGACAGTCCTGCAGCCCCTGACCGAGCCGATCGGGCCGTGGCCGGAGGCGCTCCCCGGCAACAACGCCTACTGGGCCCGCGACCTGCGGTTCGCCACCATCGTCGCGGTCGTCCTCGGGCTGCTGCTCGCCGGACGCGGCGACAGCTGGTGGGTGCGACCGGCAGTGGTGCTGGGCGGTGTGTGGATCGCCGCGGACGTGGCCGTCGACCGGGCCGACCCGACCGGCACCGGGCCGACGGTGCTGCTCGCCGCCGCCGGCTGCGCGGTGGTCGCGGCGTTCGCCTGCTCCGCCGCGTTCGCCGAACGCCGCAGGCGCGGCGCGGTCCAGCCCGGCGGGCACCGGCGGACGCTGACCGGCGCGGCCTGCGTGGCCGCGGCGGTGACCCTGGTGGCCGCCGGCATCGAATCGCCGACCGATCGGGAGCCCGAGCTGCACCCCGCCACGTTCGGCACCGCCACGCTGCTGCTCGTGCTGGCCGTGAGCTGCGCCCTGGCGGCGGCGCCGGCGCCGAGTCGGGCCCGGGGCTGGCTGGCCGTGGCGGTGGGGGCCGCGAGCGTGCTCGGTGTGCTCTTCGTCCGCGCCACCTCGCCGGGCGGCGGGCTGCTGCCGTACTCCCTGCTCGGCGGGGTCCTGCTCACCGGGGTGACGCTGTTTGCCTGGGACTGGCCGGGTGGCCGCCCGGCCAGGTCACGGCACGGCCTGGCCGCGCTCGCCGCGCTGATCGTCCAGCCCGTACTGCTGCTCTGCGCGGTCCTCGTGATGATGATGCTCCCCATCGCCCCGCCGCTGACGGAGCTGGCCGGCAACCTCGCCATCAACGCCGCGGACTCCGACCTCCTGCTCTCGTTCGCCGGGGTGCTCTCCGGCCTCGGGATGTCGCTCCTGCTCGCTCGGCCGCCGCTGCTGGGGAAGCACCCCGCCCCGGTCGCGGTCGGATCGCCCGGCAGCTGACAGTCGCAGGCCGCCGCCCGGTCCCGGCGGCCGTCGGGACCGGGCGGCGGACACCTCACCGGCGGTCGCGCTCCGGCTCGGTCGGCGCGGGCTGGCCGGCGGTGGGCAGGACGGCCCGCCCGGTCGACCGCCAGTACTGCCGGTGCTCCTCATCCCGCACCACCACCCCGAGCCGGCCCAGCTCCCGGCGCAGCTCCCGGGCGTCGTCGCGGCGATTCCCTTCGATGGCGCGTTCCCGGGCCCGCAGCAGCGCGTCCGCGCCGGCCGGCAGGCCGGGCAGCTCGGGCACCCACAGTCGGTACGCGGCCCGGTGCGGATCCTCCTCCGCCCACGGCCAGCCGTGCGCGCGGAACGCCGTCCGCAGCCGGTCCCGGTTCAGCTCCGAACGCTCCCGGAGCAGCTCGCCGTCGTCGCCGTCGAGGAGTACCAGGTCACTGCCGTCGACGAGGACGACCCTGACCTGGTGTCGGAGCGCCTCCTGTTGCTTGCCGTCCCGGCGCAGGGTGGTGCGCTCACGGTCGACGGTCACCGTGAGTCGTTCGGCGGTGCCGGCCCCGGCCAGCAGCAGGCCGGCCACCGCCCCGATCGCCGCCGCCCCGATGCCCACCTGCGGCTGCGGCAGCCGGGACACCGCCTCGAAGAGACCTTTCCACGGCACCCAGGGCAGGTCGGCGACCCACCCCGCCGCGGCCGCGAGCAGCCAGCCGGCCCCGGCGCCGAGCGCCGGAAAGCCGACCCACATCAGCACCAGCTCGCCGGCCCCACCGCCGACTCTGCTGCGGGAGTCGCCGGACATGGTCAGGCCACCTCGCGACGCAGCGTCCGGACCAGGCCGACGGCGAGCGGTACGACCACCCAGAGCAGCAGCGACACCCCCAGCCGAGCCCACTGGTCGGCGGTCACGGAGTCGCTCAGCAGCGGCTCCATGGTGCGGCTGGTGTCCAGCCAGCCGGCCGGCTCGCCCAGCGCCGGCACCAGCCCACCGATGATCGACCACACGGTGGGCAGCAGCAGGTAGGTGACGATGGCGAGCGGGGTGTTGAGCAGCAGCAGCCCGAACCCGACGCCCATCAGCACGTTGACGAGTTGGAAGACCACCGAGTGGAGCAGCAGCGCCCCGCCGAACTCCCACCGGCCGGATCCGCCGGTCACCCCGGCGATCAGCGTGCCGGCCGCGGCGACCGCCAGGCTGGTGACCAGGGACGCCAGGGTGGCCACCACCACCGCGGCCAGCTTCGCGGCGACCACCCGCTCCCGGCGGGGCACCAGGGCGTACGTGACGAGCGCCGTGCGCTGTGACCACTCGGACGTGATCGAGAGGATGCCCAGCACGGGCAGGAGCACGCCCACCGGCAGCAGCGACGGCACGAAGAAGTTCACGAACGTCTGGTCGGCGTCGGCGGCGTAGCCGAGCTGAAGGGTGACGATGACGGCGGTGGTCAGCCCGATGATGATCAGCAGCCAGAGCCCGGCCCGGGTGTCGGCGAGCTTGCGCAGCTCCACCGCGGTGAGCCGCAGCAGCGACGGTCGCCGTACGCCGGTACGCGGCACGGGCTCGACGTGGCTCGCGTGGGGTGCGGTCGTGGTGGTCACTTCCCGGCCTCCTTAGTCGATTCGGCGGTGAGGGTGAGGAAGAGCTGCTCCAGCCCGCCGCCGGCCGGGCGCAGCTCGGTCAGCACGACCCCGGCGTCCGCCGCGGCCTGCCCCACGGCCTCGGTCTCGGTGGGCACCAGCAGCCCGTCGGGCGCGTCCCGCGCGGTGAGGCCGGCGGCGGCCAGGGCGCGGCGCAGCGCCTCGACGTCGCGGGCGCGCACCAGCGTGCCGTTTCCGGCGAGCAGCTCTGTCTTGTCACCCTGGGCCACGATCCGGCCGCCCCCGATCACCACCAGCCGGTCCGCGACCGCCTCCACCTCGCGCAGCAGGTGCGAGGAGAGCAGCACGGTGCCGCCCCGGTCCGCGAAGTCACGCAGCAGGCCACGCATCCAGAAGATGCCCTCCGGGTCGAGCCCGTTGGCCGGCTCGTCGAGGATCAGCACCCGCGGGTCGCCGAGCAGCGCCAGCGCCAGGCCGAGCCGCTGCCGCATGCCGAGCGAGTACGCCCGGACCCGCCGCTTCGCCGCCGCCCCGTCGAGCCCGACCAGCTCCAGCTTCGCGGCGACCTCCTGCCGGTCCAGGCCCATGGTCTGCGCGGCGACGCCCAGGGCCTCCCGGCCGGTCCGCCCGGCGTGCTGGGCCGAGGCGTCGAGCAGTACCCCGATCTCCCGTCCCGGGTTCTCCAGCTCCCGGTACGGGCGCCCGCCCACCGTCGCCCGACCGGCGGTCGGCAGGGTCAGTCCACAGATCATCCGCAGGGTGGTGGACTTGCCCGCCCCGTTCGGTCCGAGGAATCCGGTCACCGTGCCCGGTTCACAGCGGAACGACACGTCGTCGACGGCCTGGTGCCGGCCGTACCGCTTGCTCAGGTTCTCCACACCGATCATGCGCCGAGCCTGCGCGAGCCACCCGGCCGCCCGCAGCGGCCGGCGGTCGCCGATCGCCGCGACCTTGGTCTATCCGAGGGTCTCGACTTTGGTAGCTGGCTGGCCGGTCCCGAAGCTGCCTAGCATTGACGGGTGACCAGCGCCGTCGTGCCGGACCACCCCTGGCTGCTGCCGGGGGCGCTCGCCGTGCCGACCGAGCGGGGCCGGTCCCGCCCCCGGCGCACCACCCGGGACTGGATCGTCGACGGTCTCTGCTTCCTGGTCTCCCTGTTCTGGGTCCTGGTCGTGACGTTCGACGCGGCCGCGCCGAGCCCCGAGATGACCGCCCCGCCGCCGTACGACTGGATGATCGCCGCGGACGGGCTGGTCGGCCTGGTCTGCTGCGCGCTGCTCTGGTTCCGCCGACGCTGGCCGGTCGGGCTGGCCGTCGCCACCCTGCCCTTCACCGCCTTCTCGATGGCCGGGGCGATCCCACTGCTGATCATCTTCTTCACCGTGATCGTGCACCGGCGCACGGCGGTGGCGCTGGCCCTGACCGGCGCCGGCATCGGCACCAACTTCCTCCTCGCCTACCTGCGGCCCGAGCCGGGCATGCCGTACTGGGCCTCGATGGCGTGGGGCGTGGTGCTCAGCGGGATGGTGCTGGCCTGGGGGATGTTCGTACGGGCCCGCCGGCAGCTGGTGGTGTCGCTGCGCGAGCGCGCCGAGCGGGCCGAGGCGGAGCAGCAGTTGCGGGTGGCGCAGGCCCGCCAGTCGGAGCGCACCCAGATCGCCCGGGAGATGCACGACGTGCTGGCGCACCGGATCTCCCTGCTCAGCCTGCACGCCGGGGCGCTGGAGTTCCGCCCGGACGCGCCGCCCGACGAGGTGGCGCGGGCCGCCGCCGTGATCCGGGGCAGCGCGCACGCCGCGTTGCAGGATCTGCGCGAGGTGATCGGGGTGCTGCGCGCGGAGACCGCGGTCGAGGCGGATCCGGAGCGTCCGCAACCCACCCTGGCGGACCTGCCCGCGCTGATCGAGGAGTCCCGGGCGGCCGGCGTACGGGTCAACGCCAGCCACGGGGTCGCGGAGGCGCACACCGTTCCGGCCGCTGTCGGGCGCAGCGCGTACCGGATCACGCAGGAAGGGCTGACCAATGCGCGCAAGCACGCTCCCGGCGCTGTGGTGACCGTCGGCGTGGCCGGCGGGCCGGGCGCGGGGCTCAGCGTCGACATCCGCAACCGGTGGCCGGTCGGTGGGGCGACCGACGCGGGGATTCCCGGCACGGGCACCGGGTTGGTCGGCATCGCCGAGCGGGTCACCCTGGCCGGCGGCCGCCTCGAGTACGGGCGGGACGAGACCGGCGACTTCCGTCTGGCGGCGTGGCTGCCGTGGCCGGCGTGACCGGACCGGGTCGGCCCGCGATGGACCCCGCTGGCCCGATCGGGTCCGACGCAGGCGCCGAGGTGCCGGGTGGCCCGGTGCGAGTGCTGATCGTCGACGACGATCCGCTGGTCCGCGCCGGGTTGTCGATGATCCTCGGCGGTGTGCCGGACCTACGGGTGGTGGGGGAGGCCGCCGACGGGGGTGAGGTGCCCGCCGCGGTCGCCGCCGGCCGGCCCGACGTGGTGCTCATGGACATCCGGATGCCCCGGCTGGACGGGCTGGCCGCGACCGAGGCGCTGCGCGCGCTGCCGGATCCGCCGGAGGTGCTGGTGCTCACCACCTTCCACGCCGACGAGCAGGTGCTCCGGGCACTGCGCGCCGGGGCGGCCGGTTTCCTGCTGAAGGACACCCCGCCCGCGGAGATCGTGCAGGCGGTGCGTCGGGTGGCGGCGGGGGAGGCGACTCTCTCCCCGGCGATCACCCGCGCGTTGATCGCGCACGTCACCGGCGCCGCGCCCGCGCCGGTCGGGGCCGACCCGCGTCGCGAGCGCGCGCTGCGGCTGCTCGCCGCGCTCAGCGAGCGGGAGCGGGAGGTCGCCGTCGCGCTCGGCCGGGGGCGGACCAACGCGGAGATCGCCGGTGAGCTCTACATGAGTGTGGCGACCGTCAAGGCGTACGTCTCCCGGCTGCTGACCCGCCTCGAACTGAACAACCGGGTGCAGGTGGCCCTGCTCGTGCACGACGCCGGCCTGGTCTGACCAGGGATCGCCGCAACTCATCCGGAACGACCCGGATGAGTTCACACTCATTCGTGAGTGTTCCGTCTTTGAGTGTTCCCTCTTTGAGGGTTCCGGCGGTGGTGGTCTGGACACCTGCTCGCCGCCTACTCGGATTGAACTTCTGCTCGGCGCTGGCCGTACCACTGGCCGAGGATGCGGGTGCGGCGGTCCGCCGCGCCCCTGCCGAGCTGCGGGAGGCCTGCCGTGCGTGTTGGTGAGCAGTCGACGGACCCCATCGATCTGGTGCTGGGAGAGGTGCCGGTACCGGCACCACTGACCCCGGAGGACATCCGGCTCGCGGTGCGGGCGGTGGTGGTGCACGGCGCAGAGGAGTGGCCGGCCGGACCGAAGTGCCGCAACGACGGGTCGGCCTACCCGTGCCGCCTGCACCGCTGGGGCCGCCGGGTGCTGCTCGCGCACGGCCTCAACGACCGCCAGGTCGACGCGGTGATCCGGCACGGCAACCCGTTCGTCCGGGTGCCCTTCCCGTTCACCGCCACCGGCCCGGCCCGGGACGAACGGTCCGCCCCCCGTCCGGCGCGGACCGCCTCCGCCGCCGCACCGAACTGGCCCCGAGCGAGCTGAGCAGCACTCCAGCCTGCCCCCGGGGCGGGCCGAGCGGCGCTGCCCAACGGTCCCCGGGCTGCGCCGCCTCCCGGGTGGCAAGACGCCGGCCCGGCGCGGGGTCCCCCCATCCCCCGCACCGGGCCGGCGTCGCTCCGGCGTGACTCAGCCGATCCCGCAGTCCGGCGCGGACCAGCTCGTGCTGTTGCTGACGCCGTCGTCGTTGTTCTCGCGGCGCGAGTCGACGTGTACGTGGTCGTCGTGGTCCGGGTAGCCGGGCCCGAAGATCCCGCTGAAGCCTCTGTTGCGGGCGTCCCGGGCGACCTCGCAGAGCGACGAGGTGCGCGACACCACGTCGGCGGAGGTGCCGTAGAGGTGCTGGCTGTCCGACGCGCCGCCGACCTGGTTGTTGCAGGCATGGCTGCGGAATCCGCTGGTCACGTAGAGCGGCTCGTCCCCCAGGCTGCGCCGCATCGCCTCCAGCTTCCACATCGTGTGCAGGGCGTTCTCGCGGGTCTCGCTCGCCGACAGCGGGCCCCCGCTCCACCCGCCCCGGCCGCAGCCGTCGTCCAACTCGCTGTAGCTGAAGTGGCGGGGTGTGCAGTCGTTGTCCTGGAGTTCGTAGAGCTTGGCGTACGTCTCGGGGCCGGCGATGCCGTCCACTCGCAGCCCGTACGCCTGCTGGAACCGCCGGACCGCAGCGTGGGTCTTGGGTCCGAAGATGCCGTCGAGCTCGACGATGTCCCGGTTGCCGGCCCAGCCGGCCACCCGGATCTGCAACTCGCGGACGTCGGAGCCGGACCGCCCCTGGTAGAGGTTGCGGTTCCACGTGTAGCAGCCGTCGGCATGGGCCGCTGGCGCGGCGACCACCGCGGCGATCGCAGCACCTGGCAGCGCCAGGGCGATAGCGACGGCAGCCCGCTTCAGGGTGTTTACGCGCACAGAAGTCCTCCCGATAGGAGCGTGAATGGGGTGGGCTTCGGGACATTGACCGGAGCGTCCCGCGATTTCCACCCTGGCAGCTATCCGGCCGGTTGGGGGCGATTAACGAGAATCGTCCTCATGATTTGCGGTTGCTGAGCAGTCGCTGTAAATGTCATGGATCCACGAATCAGCCATTTACGGCGTGAGATGCCGAGTGAAGCGGAAACGCGGCGAACCTCACGGAACGCCCCAGCGAGGGTGATGTTCTCCGGGGTTGGGTGAGCGGTAACGTCAGGCCCCGGGGGGCGACGCGCGGGGGAGGTGGACGTGGCGCGGGGAGGCATCTTCTGCGTCGAAGGTCAGTGGCACCGGGACCTCAACGAACGAGGATCGGTGCTGCCCACACTCGAACTGCTCGAGCGGCTGGGCAAGATCAGATTCATCCACAAGGACGCGGCGACCCGCGACGAGCTCTTCTACTTCCTCGACCGGTGGCTGCTCAAGCAGTACGCCGACCACCGGGTGGGATTCTTCGCCATGCACGGAGAACCGAGCCGGCTGCGCCTGACCGACTGGAACTCCGTCGAACTCGCCGACGTCGCCGAACTGATGGCCGGGCGCTGCGAGGGGCGGCGGCTCTACTTCGGCAGCTGCTCGGTGCTGCGCGCCTCGGACGCCGCGCTGCGCGAATTCCTCGAGATCACCGGAGCCGCTCTGATCTGCGGTTTCACCCGCGACGTCGACTGGGTCGAATCGGCGGCCTTCGAAACGGTACTGCTCGACGTGCTGGCCAACGGCCAGCGGCACAACGCCGCGGAGCTGCGGATGGGTTCGGCGCACTGGGCGCCCCTCGCCTCGTACCTGGGATTCCGGGTGATCTACGCCAACGGGCGCGCCTGGCGGCCCCCGGTACGGCCCCGCGTGCCGGCGCAGCAGGTCGCGGAGCGCACCGCCGCCCGCCCGCACTAGGGTCTGCCCGGACGCGCCCCGGGGCGGGCCTGGTAGAAACGACCCGTGGCACGCAGCATCGCGACGAACACCAAGGTCGACCGCGACGGCCTGATCGAGTTCCTCCGCCCCCGGCACCGCGTGGTGCTGATGACGACCCGGGCGGACGGGCGACCCCAGTCCTCACCGGTCACCGCGGGCGTCGACACCGCCGGCCGGCTGGTGGTCTCCACCTACCCGGAACGGGTCAAGGCGGCCAACGTACGCCGCGACCCGCGGGTCTCGGCCTGCGTGCTCTCCGACGACTGGAACGGGCCCTGGGTGCAGCTCGACGGCACGGCCGAGGTGCTGGACCTGCCGGAGGCGCTCGAACCGCTGGTGGAGTACTTCCGCTGCATCTCCGGCGAACACCCCGACTGGGACGAGTACCGCGCCGCCATGGTGCAGCAGGGCAAGTCCCTGATCCGGGTGACCATCGAGCGCTGGAGCCCCATCGCCACCGGCGGGTTCCCCGCCCGCCTCGCCGACTGACGCTCGCCGCCCCCGGCGCCCGTCGAGCTCAGTACGCGACGCTGAAGCGGGCGTTCACGTGCCGTGGGTCCTCGATCTCGTCGACGATCGCCACCGCGAGGTCCTCGTAGGTGAGCACCGAGCGGCCCTGATCGTCGGTGACCGGCTCGTCGGTGCCCGTGCGGTAGTGCCCGGTCCGCTCCCCGGGGTGGAACTCCAGCGGCGGCGGTGAGACGTACGTCCAGGTCACCCCGTCGGCCTGGGCGCGGTAGTAGGCGAGGGCGTCGGCCTGGCCCTGCGCCGAGTCGCGGTACTCCTCGGGGAAGTCCGGCTCGTCCAGGTACGACGTCCCCCTCGGGGTGAGCAGCGTCGACCCGCCGCCGAGGTGGATGATCCGCGGCGCGTCCGGCATCCTCCGCAGCGTGCTGACCAGCGCCCGCGCCGCGTCGAGCCACAGCTCCCGCTCGCCCCCGCCGATCGCGACCACCAGGACGTCCGCCTCCGGGGCCAGCTCCCGTACGCTGCGCTCGCTGGTGGCGTCCCCGGTGACCACCTGCACGCCCGCGGGCAGGTAGGAGGTGGCCTCCGGACGGCGCACCGCAGCGGTGACCCGGTGCCCGCGTGAGACCGCCTCGGCGCTGACCCGGGAGCCGGCGGTGCCACCCGCGCCGAACACCACGATGCTGCTCATGACCGCCTCCCGCCGGACGTGACCTCCGGCCCTCAAGGCTATTGACCGGCTCGCCCGCCGGTGGCGTTACCGCGAGAACCCCCGGCGGGGTTACCGCGAGAACCCGAAGCCTGTCACTCCACGAGCGCGGAGTAGACCAGCTGGCGCAGCTGCGACCGGATCGGGTACGTGCTGGAGGGCAGCAGCTGGGTGAAGAAGAGCGCCGTGATCTCCTCGGCCGGATCGACCCAGAACGCGGTGCTCGCCACGCCACCCCAGTAGTACTCGCCGACGCTGCTCGGCACCCGGCTCGGGATCGGGTCGTCGACCACCGCGAAGCCGAGCCCGAAACCGACCCCGTCGAGCAGGCTTTCGGCGAAGCCGCCGGTGGAGAGGGTGCCCAGGTCCTGACCGTCGGGCAGGTGGTTGCGGGTCATGAAGCGCACCGTGCGCGGGCCGAGCAGGCGTACGCCGTCCAGCTCGCCGCCGCGCACCAGCATCTGGGTGAACCGGTGGTAGTCCGCGGCGGAGCAGATCAGGCCACCGCCGCCGGAGTGCAGGATCGGCTTCCGGTACGCGAGCGCGCCGATCTGGTCGTAGCGCATGGCGTGTCCGGTGCTCGGGTCCGGCGCGTAGAGCGCGGCGAGGCGGTCGGCCTCGTCACTCTCGACGTACCAGCGGGCGTCGGTCATCCCGAGCGGCCGGAGGATCCGGTCGGTGAAGAACGCGTCGAGGCTCTGCCCGGAGACCACCTCGACCAGCCGGCCGAGCACGTCGGTGGCGACCGAGTAGCCCCAGGCCGTGCCGGGCTGGAAGAGCAGCGGAAGCCGGCCGAAGGCCGCGCAGGCGCCGGCCAGGTCGACGCCCGACGGTGGGTAGAGGTCGTAACCGGCGGCCCGGTAGAGGCCGTCGACCACCGAGGTCTGCATGAAGCCGTAGGTCAAACCGGCGGTGTGGGTGAGCAGGTGCCACACCCGGATCGGCTCCACCGCCGGCACCGTGTACGGCTTGAGCGTCGAACCCTTCGAGTAGACCCGCAGGTCGGCGAATTCGGGCAGCCAACGGCTGATCTCGTCGGTCAGCTCGAAACGCCCCTCCTCCCAGAGGATCATCGCGGCGACCGAGGTGATCGGCTTGGTCATCGAGTAGATCCGCCACAGGGTGTCCGCCTCGACCGGGAGCCCCGCCTCGCGGTCGCGCTGCCCGTACGTGGCCGAGTGGACCACCTCGCCGCGCCGGGTCACGATCGCCTGCCAGCCGGCGAGCCGGCCGTCGTCGACGTACCTGCCGAAGTGCTCGTCGATGCGCGCCAGGCGCGCCGGGTCGAAGCCGATCTGGTCCGGGTCGATGCTCCGCGCCACACTCACCTCGCCGAACCTACTCGGCGGTACTCCGGCCGGGAAGAGGCTCCGACCACACATGTCGGTGCCCGTGGGTAGCCTGGCCCGATGCCCGAGGTGACCGAGGACGAGACCTTCCGCAACGAGGACTGGTACGCCGAGGAGCTGGCGGACCGGCGCTTCGTCCGCTGCTCGTTCTTCGATGTCGACCTCACCGAGGCGGTCAGCCGGGGCGCGGTCTTCGACGGCTGCACCTTCGGCAACGTGAAGTTCAACGCCTCCCGGCACACCGACTCGGCCTTCACCCGGTGCGCCTTCCGGCGGTGCAACCTCTTCGAGGTCGAGTTCATCGGCTGCAAGCTGGTCGGCAGCACCTTCACCGAGTGTGACCTGCGGCCGTTGACGATCGCCGGGGGCGACTGGTCGTTCGTCGCGCTGCCCGGGGCTGACCTGCGCGGCGTGCGGATCACCGACGTACGGATGCGGGAGGTCGATCTCACCAAGGCCAACCTGACCGGCGCCACGGTCACCGGCGTCGACCTCTCCGCCGCGCAGCTGCACGGCTCGCGGCTCGCGGGCGCCGACCTGCGGGGCAGCGATCTGACCGCGCTCGACCCGACAGCCGTGGAGCGCGCGGGGGCGATCGTCGACGTCGGGCAGGCGGTGATGATCGCCCAGGCGCTCGGCTTCGAGGTCCGCTGACCGAGGCCGCCGGCGCCCGCTCCGGCGAAAGTCCCGTGGCGGATCCGCCGAGGGCGGTCCGAGATTCCGATCCGGATCGATCTCCGCTACCTTCCTTCCCGTACCAGCCGGGCGCGCGACCGTCCGGTGTGGAAGAGACGAACCGTCCGGAGCGCCCGCGTGGGTGGTGCGCGCCGGGTCGATGACGGCTGGCGGGACCGGGAGGGTCGGGGTGGCCGAGGAGGACGTGCCGCAGGCGGACGCGAGTTCGTCGGGTCGGGGGGCTGCCCACCGTGCGGCCCGCCCGCGCCGGCACCGCTCGACCGTCGGCTCCGAAGGCCGCGAGGTGCTGCGGCGGTGGCTCACCTCGATCCGCCGGCCCGGCCGGACGCCCGCCGGACCCGCCGCACCCCCCGGCCGCCGGTGGACGATCGCCGGGCTCGCCCTGCTGGCCTGCCTCGCGGCACTGGTCGGGTACGTCGGCAACCGCTCGGATCCGGAGCCGGCGCCACCGGGCGGGGTCACCGCGGAGGCGGTCCGACCGAGCGGCTTCCCCGCGGCGGAGGCGAACCGGACGGACACCGGCCCGGCCGTTCCGGGGCTGCGCCCCCGCCAGCGACCGACGGGCTCGCCCAGCCCGTCCGCCACCAGCCTCGCCGCGCCCGGGCCTCCGGTGCTCACGGTCAGCCAGGGCGAGATCCCGGCCGAGGTCGACCTGACCGCCGCCGGGCCGCGCGACTGGGTGCACTGGGGGCTGCGGGGCGGCGGGTCGACGGTCCGCAAGCAGAACGGCTCCGGCGAGATCGTCGATGCCGGTGGCGCCGGTACCCGTGGCGGCTGGGACGGTAACCAGGAGCTCTTCGGTTGGCGGGACGGGGGCTCGGTGCGCACGGTCGGCGCCACCGCGAACGGGGTCTACACCTGCGGCATCGGCAACGGCTTCAAGCTGGCCGTCGCGGGTAGCGGCGAGCTGCGCACCGTACGGCTCTACGCAGGGCTCTGGATGGCCCGTGGCCGGCTGGAGGCCCGGCTCTCCGTGGGTGGCCCCACGACGACCCTGCGGATGGAGGATCCGCACACCAGCCGCAGCGCGGAGTTCACCCTTCGCTTCCGCGCGCCGAAGGGGGCCCAGCTCCTGATCTCGTGGACCACCGAGGCGACCTTCTCGTACGACTGCGGCAACGTCGGCCTCCAGGCGGTCGCGCTGCGCTGAGCGGCGCGTACGTGGCCGACCGCCGGTGGTCGCCTCCGCAGCCAATCGCCTCCTTGGCCGGTCGCGAGCCGGAGGCCCCCGCCGGCGGTAGCGTGGGCCTCGGCCGTGAAAGATGCGAAGGGAGTCGCCCATGACCGCGAGCGAGGGCGTGCTGGACAGCCCCACGAGTTGGGTGGCCAGCCACATCCGTCAGTACCTGGAGACCGACGGGGCGGAGGGGCACGAGTGGCGGCCGGGGGTGTTCACGCTGCTGCTGACGACCCGGGGCCGACACAGCGGCAAGCTGCGCCGCACCGCGCTCATCTACGGGCGCGACGGCGAGAACTATCTGATCGTCGCCTCGCAGGGCGGCGCTCCGCAGCACCCGGCCTGGTACCTCAACCTGCTCTCCGAACCGCAGGTCGAGGTGCAGGTCGGCGCCGAGCGGTTCACCGCTCGGGCGCGGACCGCCACCGCCGAGGAGAGGCCCCGCGTGTGGGCGACGATGTCGAAGATCTGGCCCGCGTACGACGAGTACCAGACCAAGACCGAGCGGGAGATCCCGGTGGTGGTGCTGGAGCGCGTCTGATCCGCCGGACCTCCACCCGGGATGCGGGACAGTTTGTCCGTCGCCCTCGGTCGATGGCGTCGTAACTTTCTGCTGTCCCCGTCCGACCATCCTGTGTGGAGGATGCGCAGATGAGTACGAGCACCGCCCACCGTGTCCGTCCGACCGCCCCGGCCGGTGTCGCCGAGCCGCCCGACGAGACGCTCCGGGAGATTCCGCTGCCCCCGTACGTGACGGGCGAGGACGCGCAGTTCGCGGTCCGGGCGGTGGTGGTGCACGCACCTCGGCACTGGTCCGGCGGAACCATCTGCCGCAACGACGCGAATCCCCACCCCTGCCGCCTGCACCGGTGGGGCACCCGGGTGCTGGAGCTGCGCGGGCTGCGCGACGCCGACATCGCCGCGCTCATCGAGCGTGGCGACCCGACCGCGTCGCTCCCGCCCCGCCCGAGCGCCTGACGTGCCGGGCCCGCACCCGGGCCCGGCACGTCAGGCCGGCGGTCGACGGCTGCCGGAGTGCCGGCGGCCGGGGAGACCGGACGCCGGTCAGCAGGCGATCGGCTTGACCCAGGAACACTCCCAGCCCTCGGGCAACTGCGGCGCCTCGGGCGTCGTGGGCGGTGCGACCCGCGCCGGGCTCACCGTCTTTTCGCTGGGCCTGGCGAGCTTCTCGCTGTGCCCGGCGAGCGCGACCGCGATCTGGTCCTCCAGCCCCTTCACGGAGGAGGCCAGGTAGTTGTTCAGCAGGATCGAGAAGACCAGCACCCGGCCGTCCGCGTCGGTGACGTAGCCGGAGAGGCCGGACGCGCCCGTGAGGCTGCCCGTCTTGGCGTGCACGTTCCCCGCCGCCGCAGTGCCCTGCATGCGGCTGCGCAGGGTGCCGCCGACGAACCGTTCCGGCTCCCCGGCGATGGGCAGTGCCGCGTACCAGGCGTCGAACCAGGGTTCGGTGCGGACGGCGGCGAGCAGGTCGACGAACTCGCCGGCCGGGATCATGTTGCGCCGGGACAGGCCGGAGCCGTCCCGTTGCCGCAGCGCGCCGGTGTCCACGCCGGTGCCGGCCACCCAGCCGTCGATCGCGGCGATCCCCGCCGGCCAGCTGCCCGAGCCGGAGACGACCCGACCGATCTCCTTGGTGAGCACCTCGGCGTGCCCGTTGTTGGAGAGCTTGAGGAACGGCACCATCAGCTCGGCGAGCGTCATCGAGTCGTGGCGCGCCACGGTGGTCGCCCCGGCCGGCGTGGGCCGACCGGGCACCGTCGGGCCGAGCACCCGTACGCCGTGCCGCCGCAGCGCCTCGCGGAAGACGTCGGCCGCGTAGCCGGTCGGCTCCCAGACCGTCACCCAGTCGCTGGCCGGCTCGGCGCCCGCCGCGATCTGGCCGGTGACCACGATCGTGTTGCTGCCGTGCTCGCGCTCGAACGAGATCGACGTCTCGCCGTCGGCCACCGTCTTCGTCCGGTTGTCGAAGCGGAGGTAGCCCGTCTGCGGGGTGGTGGTGAGCACCGCCGCCGCGCCGGCCCGCTTGCCGGGTGCGGCGTGGACGATCACGGTGCCCGCGTCGTAGTCGGTGTCCGGTGCGACGGTCAGCGCGGAGACCTGCGCGGCGTAGTACCAGGGTTCGTCGTCCCAGGTCCAGTCCGGCCCGAGCCGGGTGTGGTCGAAGCGGGTGTCGTCGGCGACCAGTTCGCCGGTCACCACGCGTACGCCGGCCGCCGCGACCTGCGCCGCGAGCGCGTCGTAGTCGGCGGCGAGCAGGGTCGGGTCGCCGCCACCGCGCAGGTAGAGGTTGCCGGTGAGCACCGAGCCCCGGTGCTTGCCGCTGGTGCGTACCTCGGTGTTGAACCGGTGCTCGGGTCCGAGCAGCGCCAGCGCGGCCGTGGAGGTGAGCAGTTTGGTGTTGGAGGCGGGCACCAGTCGGCGGTCGCCGTTGCGGTTGTAGAGGGTCTCGCCGGTCTCCGCGTCCGCCACGACCACCGACGCCTGGGCTCCGTTCAGCCGGGGGTCGGCGAGGATCGTGTCGAGGGTCGCGTTGAGGCGGGTCAGGGCGGGGGCGGGGGCTTCGGCGGTGGCGCCGGGGGCGCCGGCGGTCGCGGCGGCGGCGACCAGCGCGACCAGGGCGAGCGTCCGGGGGAAGAGACGACGTTGCATGTGTCGATGCTGCCATGGAGATAATCGCCGGGAAAGTTCCAGCAGCGAAGGTTTTTGCCGAACGGGTTCAGTCGGCGAGCCGGGCGGCGGAGACCGTGGTCGCGTCCGCCTCCGGTGTCAGTACGGCCACGGCCCGGTCGACCAGGCCGTCGTCGACCAGCACCAGACGCTCGCAGCGGGGGTCGCCGGTGCGTTCCGGCAACCGGCCGGCCAGCGCGCGGACCTTGTCGGCGGAGGCGTCGTCGAGCACGAAGCTCTGCTCCCGCCACCGCCCGTCGACCGCGAAGAACGCCTTGCTGTCGCGCTCCAGGTCGCCGTTGAGCACCACCGTCGGGTCGTCGCCGCCGAGCTCGCTGGAGGACTCGTTCAACCCCCAGACCTGGTACGACGCGGTGCCCTCGCCCGGCGGGTCAGCCACCCCGACGCCCTCGCACCCGGTCAGCAGCAGCGCCAGCGCCACTCCCGGAATCAGCAACCGCCAGCCCTGCCGTCGCGCCATCACGCCTCCCCAGCCGCCACCCGGTACCGCCGGATCAGACTCCCCGGCCGGCCGGACGGTTCCGCGGCCGACGTCAGGCCGGTGGGGTTCCGGGGCCCGGCTCTTCGGTGCCCCCGAGTGCGGACGGTGGTGCGTACGGCTGGGTGAGCAGTGGCGCCACGAGCGCCGCCAGCACTCCACCGAGCAGTGGGAAGACGATGAACACCCACAACTGGCGCAGGGCGATCCCGCCCTCGAAGACGGCCGGGCCGAACGACCGGGCGGGGTTGACCGAGGTGCCGTCCAGCGCGACGCCGACCAGGTGTGCCACGGCGAGCGCCAGCCCGATGGCGACCCCGGCGACGGCGGTCTGCTCGGCGCGGCTCGTCACCACGAGCACCACCAGCACGAACAGGAAGGTCAGCACCGTCTCCAGCAGCGCCGCGCCGAAGCGGTTGATGTGCGCGCCGTAGCCGTTGGTGCCCAGCGCGCCGGTCTGGTCGGCGACGTCACCCCAGCGGGTGAGCACCCACAGCAGGAAGGCGGCGACGGTGGCGCCCGCGAACTGGGCGATCCAGTAGGCGACCGCGCCGAGGGGTGAGATCCTGCCGGACAGCAGCATCCCGAGGGTGACGGCCGGGTTCACGTGGCTGCCCGAGAGCGGTCCGATCGTGTAGACGAGGACCAGCATGACGAATCCGAAGGCGAGCGCGACAACCACGACGCCACCCTGGATCCGGGCGGCCACCGCGCTGCCCACGCCGACGAAGACCAGCAGCAGGGTGCCCAGGAACTCCGCAGCGCCGCGCTGCATGTCCGTCATGTCGGCATTTTATGGGCCCAGGCTCTCCGTCATCGTGAGGTTCCTGGGCGAGTCCGGCCCGCAAATGTGAGCGAAACGACGGCGTCGCGGGGCAGAGCGGACCGCCGCTCCCCGTTGCACGGTACGTGGACGCGCGCTCGGTCGACGTGATGGTGATCGGTGCCGGTCAGGCCGGCCTCTCCGCCGGGTACCACCTGCACCGGACCGGCTTCACCCCCGGAACCGGCTTCGTGATCCTGGACGCCGACGACGGCCCGGGTGGGGCATGGCGACACCGGTGGCCGACGTTGACGGTGGACCGGGTGCACGGCTTCCACGACCTGCCCGCCATGCCGTTCCCCGCCGCCGCACCGCAGCGACGGGCCTCCGAGGTGGTCAGCGGCTACTTCTCCGCCTACGAGCAGGAGTTCGACCTGCCGGTGGTGCGTCCGGTCCGGGTCGAGGCGGTCACTTCCCTGCCCGACGGACGGCTCGAGGTGCGTACGGATCGTGGCCGCTGGACCGCGCGGGCCCTGATCAACGCCACGGGCACCTGGAGTAGACCGTTCTGGCCGCACTACCCGGGTCGCGCCGAGTTCCGGGGCCGGCAGTTGCACACCGCCGACTACCGGGGGCCGGAGGAGTTCACCGATCAGCGGGTGGTGGTGGTCGGCGCGGGCACCTCGGCGGTCCAACTCCTCGGCGAGATCTCGCCGGTCGCGGCGAACACGACGTGGGTCACCCGCCGCCCACCGGACTTCCGCGACATCGACTTCACCCCCGAGCACGGCCGAGCCGCGGTCGCCCTGGTCGAGGCCCGGGTGCGGGCCGGTCGGCCGCCGAGCAGCGTGGTCGGGGTGACCGGGCTCCCCGTGACCCCCGAGGTCCGCCGGCTACGCGCGCAGGGCGTACTCGACCGGCTACCCATGTTCGAGCGGATCACGCCCGACGGGGTCGCCTGGTCCGACGGCCGATTCGTCGGCGCCGACATGATCCTCTGGTGCACCGGCTTCCGGGCCGCTCTGGACCATCTCGCCCCCCTGCACCTGCGGGCGGCGGGCGGTGGAATCGAGATGGACGGCACCCGGGTGATCGCCGACGAGCGGATTCACCTGATCGGGTACGGCCCCTCGGCGAGCACCGTCGGGGCCAACCGGGCGGGCCGCGCCGCCGTCACCGAAATCCGTGCGCTGCTCGCCCGCGCCGCCGTTCTCGACTGATCCGGGTCTATTTGACGGATCGCCCGACGGCGTGCAACGTAGGGGGTGACGGGGCTCTCACCTGCCCCGACGCGGTAGCGGCGATGGGAACGCCGCATGTGCTGGCGGCGACGAATCGTCGCGCGATCACCTCCCACGTGCCCCGGACGCGGGCCAATCACCGGTCTGCGCCGTTTCGACCGCGATCCGAGAGAATCCACGAGGAGTTCCACCATGCTCACCATGACCGACAACGCCGTCCTGGTCATCCGTGATCTCGCGAACCAGCAGGACGTCGGGGAGGACGGCGGGGTGCGCATCGCCGCCGACGCCACGGCGGGCTCGCTCACCGTCGAGCTGGTCGCCGGGCCGACGCAGGGCGACCACGTGGTCGACAACGAGGGGGCGCGGATCTTCCTCGACTCCGACGCCGCCTCGATCCTCGGCGACGCCTCGGTCGACGCGACCGTCGACGACCAGGGCATCGTTCAGTTCGGCTTCACCGAGAAGCCGTAACCCGCACGTCGCACCCCGCGGGCCTCGCGGCCGCGCGGGGTGTCGTCTGCGCTCCCACCTGGCCGGTCCCGCACGTCGTGGCACCCGTACGGTGTCACGACGTGGGGGAACCCGCCCGGCGGAACCGGGTCGGGTCAGTCGTCGTCGTCGCCATCGTCGTCGTCCTGCTCCTGCTCCGCCCGGAGCACCGCGCCGTTCTCGCGGTCGACGTCGATGTCGTGCTCGACACCGCCCGACACGATCTCGACGCTCCACACCGGTCGGCCGTGCTCCTGCTCGGCCTCGATCTCCTCGATCCGACCGCCGCCCGCCTTCGCCAGCGCGATCTCCCCGGCCCGTTGCGGACCGATGCGGTCACCGCCCGACGTGCCGGTGCTGCCCGACGGGGCGCTGCTGCTGGAGGGAGCGCCGCTCGGCGTACCGGCGGTGCTGCCCGGCGTACCGGCGGTGTTGCTCGGCGTGGCGCTGTCGTCCGGCGTGCCGCTGGTGGCGCTCTCATCCGGCGCGGTCGGTGCGGCGGTGACCGCGGCCAGCGTGGTGCCCCGGTCGCGCCGCTCGTCGGCCACGGCGGCGCCGATCGCCACGCCGGCCACCGCGAGTACGGCCGCCCCACCGGCCGACGCCAGGAGCATTGAACTGCGCTTCATCGTCTCCACCTCTCTCGCTTCCTGCCATCGAGAATGGGCCCGAGGCGGATAGGGCGGCGCTGTCGGAGGACTAAGGCCGGGTTAAGCCCGCCGGAGGTCGAGGTCGGGCGAGCCTCGGTGCAAGCGCATGCTCGTCGAGCCGCGCGACCGCCGCCGAATCTGGCTCTTGTGGGCTCGCCGTCGGCCGTTCAGGCACCCCGAACGGTGGCGGCCGGGAGCGCCGGTGGGCCGAGCCGGAGCAGCACCTCGGCACCGCCGCCCGCCGCCGTACGCAGCTCCAACCGTCCGCCCGCGGCCTGCGCCGCCCGGCGGGCGATGTCCAGACCGAGCCCCGTCGAACCGGCGGCGCTCGCGCCCCGGCGAGCCGCGTCGGCCGGCAGGCCCGGGCCCTCGTCGGCCACCGTCAGCACCGCCTGGCCGCCCGCATCGGCCAGCCGCACCGCGAAGGGTGTGCCGTCCGGGGTGTGCGCGAAGACGTTGCCGAGCAGCGCGTCCACCGCGGCCGCCAGCTCGTCGGCCGGCACGCCGACCGGCAGCGGACCGGAGGCGAGGTCCAGCGTCACCGGCCGGCCGGTGTCCTCGGCGAGCACCGACCAGAACGCCACCCGCTCGGCGACGATCGCCGCCGCGTCCGAGCCGGTCGGACCGGCCGCCGGGGTACGCCGCCAACGAGCCTGCCGGATCAGGCCGGTCACGGCCCGTTCGAGGCCGTCCACCGCGGCCGTGATCCGGGACGCGTCGTCCGGGTCGCGCAGGGACTCCGCCTCCAGCCGAAGCGCGGTCAGCGGGGTACGCAGCCGGTGGGACAGGTCGGCGACCTGCTCGCGTTCCTGCAACAGCAGCACCTGGATCCGTCCGGCCAGGTGGTTGAGCGCGCCGGCGACCTCCCGCAACTCCGGTGGCCCGGACGGGGTGACCCGGGCGTCGAGCTCGGCGTTGGCGAGGCGGTGCGAGACCGCCGACAGGTCCCCGATCGGCCGCACGAGGGTACGGGCCAGCCGATCCGCCACCACCAGCCCGATGAGCACCAGAAGCAGCCCCAGCAGGGCGAGCACGAGCCAGGCGAAGGTCACTCCGTCGGTCAGCTCGCCGCGCGGCACCGCGACCCGGATCACCCCCGTGCCGTCCGTCCGGCCCTGCACGGCGATCACGATCTCGCGGCCGGACGCGGACTCCCCGGTCAGGCTCTGGCCGCGGGCGGCCAGCGCGACCGCCGGCGTACGCGGCACGGGCGTGCCGAGCACGCTGCCGTCGGGCAGGTAGACGCTCACCGGCCGGCCGGAGTCGGCGGCCAGCTGCTCGACGGTCAGTCGGATGGTGGCCGTGTCGGCGGTGCCCACCACCGGAACCAGACTCTGCGCGTCGGCGGTGGCCCGTACGGTCGCCCGGTCCTCGGCGACGGTACGCACCAGCAGCGCGAGCGGCACCAGGAAGGCGACCAGGATGAGCACGCTCACCGCGGCGACCATGAGCACCAGTCGGCGCCTCATCCCGTCGCCCGCGGCGATTCCAGCCGCACCCCGACCCCCCGCACGGTGTGCAGGTAGCGCGGCTCCTGAGCGCTCTCGCCCAGCTTGCGGCGCAGCCACGACAGGTGCACGTCGACGGTCTTGTCGGCGCCCCCGTACGGGATCTGCCACACCTCGCTGAGCAGCTCACGTTTGGTGACCACCTGCCCGGGCCGGGCGGCGAGGTGGTGCAGCAGGTCGAACTCGCGAGGGGTCAGCTCAACCTGGGCTCCGTCCAGGGTGACCTGTCGGGACCGGGGATCGACCCGCAGTCCACCGACGACGAGCGTCGGGTCCGGGGTGCCGCCACCGGGCGCCCGGCGCAGCACCGCCCGGGCGCGGGCATCCAACTGCGCGGCGGTGAAGGGCTTGACCACGTAGTCGTCGGCACCGGCGTCCAACACCCGGACGATCTCCGTCTCGTCGTCCCGGGCGGTGGCCACGATCACCGGGACCGCGCTGACCGCGCGCAGCATCCGCAGCAGCTCACGACCGTCCAGATCGGGCAGCCCGAGGTCGAGCACGACGAGGTCGGGCCGGTCCTCGAGCGCGTCCCGCAACCCGGCCATCGCCGTCGAGGCGGCGGCCACCGCGTGCCCGCGTTCCCGCAACGCCCGGATCAGCGGGGTGCGGATGGTGAGATCGTCCTCGATGAGCAGCAGGCGGGCCACGCTGGCAGGCTAACCGGTGCCACCGAGTTCGGCCGGATCGTTAACCGTCTCTTAGCGTCGTGCCATGCCGCGGCCAACCTCCGGTCGGGCAGACTCGCAGCATGCGCCGCCGTTGGCTCCTCATCGTCGTCGGGTGGTTGGCCACCGCTGCCCTCGCCACCCTGATCGGCCTCGGCGCGATCCGGCTTGTCGGCGAGAGCCTGACCGGGACCCCGGGCGGCGTGCGGGGCGAGGACGAGATCGCCCGGGCGCTCTCCGCGGACCCGCCTCCGCTCACGCCGTCCGGCGCCCCCTCCGCCTCGTCGCCGTCGGGCGTCCCCGCGTCGCCGTCGAGCAGCTCGTCGGCGCGGCGCAGCTTCGCCACCGCGGGCGGCACCGCGGTGGCCGAGTGCACCCCGGAGGGGGTCCGGCTGGTCTCCTGGGCGCCGGCGCAGGGCTTCCGGGTGCGGGACGTCGACCGGGGCCCGGACGACGACGTCGAGGTCAAATTCGAGGGGACCGGCGGGGAGTACGAGCTGAAGCTGCGCTGCCTCGGCCGGGAGCCGGTCGCCGTCGAGGACGACTAGGGCGTGTGTCGAAGTCCTCGGTCGAGCCGAGGCGGAGTCCAGGCGGCGGTCCGGCAAGGCGGGGATTCGTTCGGATACCGGTGTTGTATCCGGACGAAGCGCCGACGCCGCCGGTCGTCGTCTGGGCCCGCCGCAGGCCGGCCAGGGACTTTGACACATGCCCTAAGCCCGTCGACCGGTACGCCACGCGAGACCGGGCGGGGACGAGCGCACGGCGCCGCCCGACCGAAAGTCGGAACGTCGCCGCGCTCTGGCCGTCTCCCACCGTCGCAGCCGTTCGGCGGTACGCCAGCGGGGACCTGGCTCAACCGACTGATCGCCGGTCTGAAACCTCAATCCCCGGCCGGTACGGCTCCAAACCTCGGCGAAGTGGGAAATTCCACCATCCGTCAGTCCCGGCGTGGCGCGGCCACGGAACGGGTATGGGGCCCGCCATGGAGCATTTCACGATCGCGACGGTCGCCGAGAAGAGTCCCGACTTCCGGCGGGTGCTGTGGACCGGACAGAACACGCAACTGGTCATCATGACGATCCCGCCGGGCGGTGAGATCGGCGAAGAGGTGCACGAGGGCATCGACCAGATCCTCACCTTCGTCAGCGGCACCGGTGAGGCGCGGGTGGCCGGTGAGAAGCGGGAGGTCGTACAGGGCGACCTGGTGGTCGTACCGGCGGGCACGAAGCACAACTTCGTCAACACCGGACCCAACCCGCTCGTGCTGTACACCGTCTACGGCCCGCCGGAGCACGCCGACCAGGCGGTGCACCACACCAAGGAGGAGGCGGACGCCGCGGAGGCCGCGGGCGACGACGAGCCACCGAACTGAAGGAGGCGGGACCGGCTCGTTGGATCCCGGTCGATCGGGGTACCCGGGGCGGGTGGAGCAGCCGGCGATCTCCGACTACGGATTCCTCTCCGACTGCCGCTCCGGCGCGCTGGTGAGCCGGGACGGCTCGATCGACTGGTGGTGCCCGGACCGCTTCGACGGCTCCGCCATCTTCGCCCGGGTGCTCGGGCCGCAGGCCGGCCACTTCCGGCTGGCGCCCGTCGGCGCGGGCGGGCCCGGGCACCGGGTCGAGCGGTCGTACCACCCCGACACCCTGGTCCTGCGCACCGTGCACCACACCCCCGACGGGAGCGTCGCGGTCACCGACGCGCTCGCCGCCGAGATCGGGGCGCGGGCGCACCAGCTCGGAATGGACTCCCCGGGTGTGCTGATCCGGGTGGTCGAAGGGCTGCGCGGCCGGGTCCGGATGGCGCTGGACTACGTGCCCCGCCCCGCACACGGCCTGCTCACGCCCTACCTGCACGAACAGCCGGACGGCAGCGTCCTCGCCACCGCCGGCCCGGTGGTGCTGGTGCTGGGCTGCAACGGGCCGCCGCTGAAGGCCGGACGGGACCGGGTGTACCAGGAGTTCGAGGTCTCCGGCGGGCAGTTCGTCGGCTTCGACCTCGCGTACGGCGAGGCCTACGGCAAGCCGCCGGTCCGGCTCGACCCGCTGACCACGCTCGCCGAGACCATCCAGGCGTGGGAGGCGTACCGGGAGACGCACAAGTACCCCGGCCGGTTCCCGGAACTGGTCCGCCCCAGCGCCACCGTGCTGACCGGCCTGACGTACGCGCGCAGCGGCGCCATCGCGGCGGCGGCGACGACCTCGCTCCCCGAGCAGCTCGGCGGTGAACGTAACTACGACTACCGCTACTCCTGGCTGCGCGACTTCTCGATGACCCTGCGCGCGCTCTGGGTGGCGGCCTGCCCGCACGAGGCGTCCCGCCTCTTCGCCTGGGTCACCCGCTCGATCGGACGCATCGGCGACAGGCCGGTGCCGGTGGTCTTCGGGCTGGAGGGGGAGCGGGACCTCACCGAGCACGAATGCCCACACCTGGCGGGCTACGCCGGCACCGGGCCGGTCCGCATCGGTAACGACGCCTGGTGCCAGCGGCAGCTCGACGTGCCGGGCGAGATCATGACCTCGGTCTGGCGGCTGCGCGACTACCTCGGGAACACGTTCGACGAGGAGCTGCGCGAGATGGTGCTGGGGTTGACCGAACAGGTGGCGTCGACCTGGCAGTTGCCGGACCGGGGGATGTGGGAGACGCGCGACGAGGAACGCCACTACCTGTCGTCGAAGGTGAACTGCTGGGTCGCCCTGGACCGGGCGGTCAAGCTGGCCGACCGGCTCGGCGAGCGGGCCGATCCGCGACGCTGGGCCGCGATCCGCGACGAGATCCGCGAAACCGTGCTGCGCGACGGCTGGAACGACCGGATCGGCGCGTTCACCGGCGCGTTCGGCTCCACCGAGCTGGACGCCTCGGCGCTCTTCCTGCCGGTGGTGCACTTCCTGCCGGCCGGCGAACCGCGGATGCGCGCGACCATCGCCGTCATCGAGCGCGACCTGAGCACGGAGGACGGCCTGATCCGGCGCTGGAACACCGACCCGGCCGGCTTCCTGCTCTGCTCGTTCTGGCTGGTCGAGTGCCTGGTGATGACCGGTGAGCAGCAGCGGGCCGAGGCGCTCTTCCAGCGGATGGCCGGGTACGCCAACGACGTCGGGCTGTTCAGCGAGCAGATCGACCTGACGACGGGGGCGCAGCTCGGCAACACCCCGCAGGCGTTGTCGCACATCGGGCTGATCAACGCGGCGTGGCGGTTGACCGACCCACGAGCGTTCTGACCGTTCCCGCCGCGTTCGCCCGCCTCAGGAGAGCACCGGCACGTCGGACACGTCCACCGTCTCCGGGTACTTGAGGCCCGCCCCGGTGTTGAGCACCACCACCCGCTCGCCGGCCCGGATCCAGCCGCCGGCCCGCAGCTGCCGGGCGGCGGTCAGGCAGGCCGCCCCCTCCGGACAGAGCAGCAGCCCCTCCTGCGCGGCGAAGGCCCGCAGGTCGGTCAGGATCTCCTCGTCGGGAACCGCCACCGCGGTGCCGGCGCTGTCCCGCAACGCGGTCAGGATCAGTTCGTCGCCGAGCGGCGCCGGCACGGTGATGCCGAAGGCGATGGTGTGCGCGTCCGCCCACGGCTGGGCGCGCTCCTCACCGGCCGCGAAGGCCCGCACGATCGGTGCGCAGCCCGTGGACTGCACCGCCACCAGCCGGGGCAACCGGTCGGAGATCCAGCCCAACTCGCGCATCTCGTGCAACGCCTTGTGAATGCCGATCAGCCCGACGCCACCGCCGGTCGGGTAGATGATCACGTCGGGTACCTGCCAGCCGAGCTGCTCGACGATCTCGTACCCCATGGTCTTCTTGCCCTCGAGCCGATACGGCTCGCGCAGCGTGCCCGCGTCGAAGATCGCGCCGTCGGAGTCGCCGACGAGCTGCGCCACCCGGCGGCCGGCGTCGCTGATCAGCCCGTCGATCAGGCTCAGGTCGGCGCCGGCGGCCACGCACTCGCGTCGACAGATGGTCGGGGCGTCGAGCGGCATCACGATGGTCGCGCCCATCCCCGCCCGGGCCGCGTAGGTGGCCCAGGCTGCGCCGGCGTTGCCGTTGGTGGGCATGGCGATCCGCTGCACGCCCAGCTCACGGGCCCGGCTGATGCCCACCGCCGCGCCGCGGGCCTTGAACGAGCCGGTGGGGATGAGGCCCTCATCCTTGATCAGGAGGTCGTCGACGCCGATCTCGGCGCCGTAGCCGGGAGCACGCAGCAGCGGCGTCCAGCCCTCACCGAGGCTGGTCACGTGGCGCAGGTCGGCGACCGGCAGCAGTTCGCGGTAACGCCACAGGTCCGCCGGGCGCAGCGGGAACTGTTCGGGGGTGACCGCCGCGGCCACGGCGGCGAGGTCGTAGCGGGCCAGCAGCGGCGAGCCACAGACGCAGAGGTTCTGCGGCCGGTCCGCCGGATGCTCCTTGCCGCAGCGCGGGCACTCCAGGTGGGTCAGGTACACGTCGCTCCTCGCCGTCAGCTCGCGTCGATGCTCAACCAGCGTCGGCTGCGTCGCCCCGGCTCGTAACCCGAGTCGAGGCGCTTCGCCACCACCCCCGGGAGCCCCTGCTCTCGGCTGGTTCGCAGGGCCTCGGCGCCGGTACCGGGGAACCACGGCGGAGTCTGCCAGTGCGCGCCCGCGAGCGCCAGACCGTCGAGCAGTTCGCGGCGCTGGGCGTACGGCAGGTCGACGCAGGTCGTGCCCTCCAGCCAGAGCAGGTCGATCAGGAGGTACTGCGCTCCGGCGGGCACCCGGGCGCCGGAGGTCGGCGCGGCGGGACGCACCCGGCCGCCGCCGTCGATGCGGACCAGCAGCCCATCGAGCACCGCCTCGGTCGGCGCCATCGCCTCGGCGAGGTCACGCAGCCACGAGTAGCCCCCGGTGATCTCCTCGTCGGTCCCGGAGAGCAGCCGCAGCCGCCCGCCCGACACGTAGGCCGTCGCGCGGGTCCCGTCCCACCGCAGCTCGTACCCCCAGTCGGCCTGGTCGCGGGGGAGGCGGGCGGCGGGGGTGGGACGCATCGGACGGACCAGCTCGGGCATGCTCGTCCAACCCTCCGGCGGCGGATCCATCCGCCGGACCATCCAGTCCCGGCCACCCTTGCCGCCGGTGGCGAAGAGGGCGTACCGCCCGGACGTCCGCTCCCCGTCGAGCACCACGATGACCTCGTCGTCGCGCCACTTCTCCCGCCGGTAGGTCCCGCGGTCGTGGATGGTCATCGTCCCGCCGCCGTACTCGCCGGCCGGGATCTCCCCGTGGAAGTCGAGGTACTCCATGGGGTGGTCCTCGGTGTGCACGGCGAGGTGGTTGCGGCCGGTGTCCCGGGGCAGGCCGCGCGGCACCGCCCAGGAGGCGAGCACGCCTTCGTGCTCCAGCCGCAGATCCCAGTGCAGGCTGCGCGCATGGTGCTGCTGGATGACGAACCGGCCGGTATCGTCGTCGCCGCGCCGCCGGTGGCGCCGCTTCTTCTCCGGCACCGGCTCGGGGGTGCGAGCCGCATCCCTCCGACGTCGGTACTCGTCAAGCCGGTCCGCCACATCCGCATTCTCCGGCAATCCGGGCGTCCCCGCTGGGCGGCTCGGTGCCGGGTTTCGCTCGCATGCCGGGGGTCAGTACGGGTAGAACGGTCGTCATGGACCATGACGATCAGCCCACCGTCCTCCTGCCGGGTGAGGTGCGGATGCCCCTGCTCGGCTTCGGCACCTGGCGGGCCACCGGGAAGGCCGGCTACGACGCCGTACTGGCCGCGCTCGACGCCGGCTACCGGCACCTCGACACCGCCACGGTGTACGGCAACGAGAAGGAGGTCGGCCGGGCGGTGCGGGAGAGCGACCTGCGCCGGGAGGACCTCTTCATCACCACGAAGCTGCCGCCGGATCGGGTGGGCCGGGAGCGGGAGACGCTGGAGGCGAGCCTGCGGGCGCTCGACACCGAGTACCTCGACCTGTGGCTGATCCACTGGACGCCGTCCGCGCCCGCGGACAGCATCCCGCTCTGGCGGGAGCTGCTCGCCGCGCGGGACGAGAACCTGGTCCGGGCGGTCGGGGTGAGCAACTACAGCACGCCGCAGATCGACGAGCTGATCCAGGCGACCGAGGAGAACCCGGCGGTCAACCAGATCCGGTGGAGCCCGTTCCTGTACGACCGGCAGCGGCACGCCGAGCACCGGGACCGTGGCGTCGTGCTCGAGGGGTACAGCCCGCTCGACACCAGCGACCTCTCGCATCCGGTGCTGGCCCGGATCGCGGCGGCGCACGACGTGTCGCCGGCTCAGGTGGTGCTCCGGTGGCACATCGACCACGAGATCGTGGTGATCCCGAAGAGCGTCACGCCGGAGCGGATCCAGGCCAACGCCGACGTCTTCCGCTTCTCGCTCACCGCGGAGGAGATGCGCGACCTCGACGCGCTCGGCTCGGCCTGACCGTTTGGCAACTTCCTTCAGCCGGACGGCTGGCATTGAAGGGTATCGACATCGACGTACGTGGGGCGGTAGCGTGCCGCCATCACGTACGTCGATACGTCGTGACCCTCTCCGCCTGCCGGACCTGCTGAAGGAGCCTCATGGTCACGTCCCGATCCCTCCGTCTTCGCCGCCGGAGCCTGCTCGGCGTCCCAGCCCTGATGGTCGCCGCGATCGCCACCGTCGTCGCCCGGCCGGGCGCGGCGGCGGCCGCGCCGCCCGCCGCACCGAAGCCCGAGTGCCTCGCCGACCTGCTCGGCGGTGCCTGATGGCCACCATTCCCTGGCTCGTGGACGTGCTCCGGGGCGCCGGCGTCCAGGTCGTCGTCGAAGGGGACTGGCTCAACCGGATGCGCCCCGGCAGCTTCGACCCGATCGGCGTGCTC
This sequence comes from Micromonospora musae, assembly GCF_003626635.1. Taxonomy (GTDB): domain Bacteria; phylum Actinomycetota; class Actinomycetes; order Mycobacteriales; family Micromonosporaceae; genus Micromonospora; species Micromonospora musae. Next base: position 136,536 of record NZ_RAZT01000010.1, read on the forward strand.
TGGCACCACACCGCTGCCACCTCCAGCGCCACCAACCCGCATCCGGCGTTGAACATCTGCATCAACGGCCGACCCGACCTGGCAGGCCCGCTCTGCCAGGCCCTCGTCGACTACCACGGCGTCTTCCACGTCATCTCCGCCGGCCGCTGCAACCACGCCGGCGCCAGCCGAGGCAGCGGACCGATCCCGGCCGGCGACGGCAACACGCTGATGATCGGGTGGGAGATCGACTACAACGGCGTCGACCAGGAGATGACCGCGGCGCAGTACAACGCCTCGATCGCCGCGACCGCCGCCGTGCTCACCCGCCTGGGCAGGGACGCCAGCCACGCCCGCGGTCACCGCGAGACCAGCACCACCGGCAAGATCGATCCTTCGTTCATCGACCTGAACGTGATGCGCAGCGACGTCGCCGCGAAGATGGCCGGCGGCACCGCCTGGAGCTCCATCGTGGACAACTCGACCGCCGGGCGCTTCACCGCCAGCGCGAACTGGGGGATCTCCTCGTACTCCGGGCAGCGCTACGGCGCCGACTACCGCTACGCCGACCCGGTCGCCGCGAGCGACCCGGCCTGGTACCGGTTCAACGTCCCGGCCGCCGGCAACTACCGGGTCGACGCCTGGTGGCCGGCGAACTCCGGCTACAACAGCGCCGCGCCGTACATCGTCGCCACCACCACCGGGAACCGTACGGTCACCGTCGACCAGCGGGTCACCGGCGGCCAGTGGCGCACCCTCGGGACCTTCGCGCTGCCCGCCGGGGACGCCAACCGGGTGGCGGTGAGCCGCTGGACCACGGGCACCGGCCTGGTCATCGCCGACGCCGTGCGACTCACCCGGGTCTGACCTGACCTGACCGGCCGGTCCGCAGCCTGAACACCGGGGGCGCGGGCCGGCCGCCGCCGAGAACCGGCCGAGGTGTCGCCCTGCCCGCTTCGTCCTCTCTGCTTTACCCTAGGGATACCACGATCCTTGTCTAGAAATAGCGGAGGCGGGAGCCTTGGCGCGTTATTTCCTGCGCGGCTTTCGTCGGGTGCCATCTCGCCTTGGCTGGCCAGTCCCGTTGTCCGTCAAGGCGGTGTCGGCCGACCGCCTGCAGCAGCTCATTGATTTGGCTTCTTCTTCAGGGTTCAGCAGGAAAGGGGCTGGGATGCGGGTTTCACGCGAACTCCGATACATCCTCGTTCCCTATCATCCCGAGCCATCGCCGCAGCAATCATGGATGTGTGTGGTGGTCGGCTTCTCGAGAGCTGGCAGCCTTCGGGATGGACAGCGACCCACTGTGGAATACGCGACACTCGATGTAAGGGTGGAGGATTTTGCTGCCTTGCGACGAGTCAGCAGAAGCACGCGTGACGAGGTGCTTCATTGGATTGCGTTCGACGCTGCCCGCAGTCGTCGATCAGAGGCGACTGGGCAACCGTCCGAGTGAGTAGATGAAGGGCGTAGGCCTCGTGCTCACGCCCCTTCATTGGTTGGCCTCGTGGTCAGCAGAGGCGAGCCTCATGGATGGCCCAGCGGAACAGGCCGACGAGATTGAACGGGAAGTTGGCGCCCGACCGCGGTGGGGTGTCGGGGGCAGCAGAGGAGCTTGGCGAGGAATCTCCATCCCTTGACGGTGGCGACGGCACGTTCGCCGAAGGCCCGGATCGTGGCCCAGTGACGGTTGACGGCCAGTCGGTCCCTCGTTCATGAGCTGAGTCGGGCTGTTAGAGGTGCTCATGGCGACCGCCGCGCGCCGACTGTACGGTCGCGCGGTCCACGAACTCCAATGGCTGAGTCGGCGGTTGGTGAGCGTGGGATGCAAGACGTGCGCGTCGACGTAGCCCGGGGCTCAACCGAGCTGGGCTTCGTCACGCCCGATTAGGGTCGGCCTCTGCCGGCCACTGCCGTAGTACCTCGGTCTGTGCCGGTGCTGCCGGCCATACCTGTAGTCGGACTCGCTCGGTGGTGGCCTCGTCCTCGTCCGAGTACTCGCCCGCGTCCTTCGCGGCCTGAAGGTTGCTCTTCGAGACCCGTACCCGGACCGATCCTGGAGCCAGGTCGAATCGTGGGGCGTCGGGCGCGTAGTCGGAGCAGCCCACGACCACCAGACGGCCTGATGGCACATCCAGGCTGCCTTCCACGACGTGGTCGTACCGCCCCAGGTCGATCTGCGGCGGGTGCTCCAGCACCTCGACATCCACCAGCACGTCCGCGCTGCTCATCGTGACGACAACTGCGGCATCCCCGACGGCGGAGAACTGAGTGTGCTCGACCGTGTCGGTCCAGGCCTCCTCGATGTTCGCCGCTGATGCCTCGTCGAAGAGATGAAGCTGGCGGTAGTCGGCATAAAGCCTCAGCGTCCCGGTCATTGCGAAAGGGTGTCAGGTTCGGCTCGTGCCGCCGTTGAGCCTCCTGTTCCGCGTTCCTTGCCGTTAGTGGGTTGAACGGCCACCGACCCGACGGGGTCTCCCCCCAGCCGGATCGCGCGGCTGAGAGGCCAGACGGGCGGGCGGGCGGTCCTCCGGGTTGCTCGACAGCAGCGGAGAAGGGTGCCTGCGGGACCGATCAGCCCTGGTGTGCGCTGGTTGCAGCGAGTAGTGTCCTGTATCCGACGCGTGCCGAATCCCCTCCCGGAGGCGTACCGCACCATGCGTGGCTCCCCCCTGCGCATCCTCATCGTCGGCGCGGGCATCGCCGGCCTCGCCGTGGCCCGGGCGCTGCGGATGGCGGGCTTCCGCCCCGACGTCACCGACAAGCTGCCGCCGGGGGAGTCCCACGAGACCGGTCTCTACCTTCCCGGTAATGCCGCCCGCGCGCTGCACCGGCTCGACCTGCACGACCCGGTGCGGCCGCTCGGTCACGTCGTCCACCGGCAGCGCTTCCTGGACGCCGCCGGCGAGCCGCTCTGCGAGGTCGACCTGGACTCGCTCTGGGCCGGGGTCGGCGAGTGCCGGGCGCTGCCCCGGGCCGAACTGCACCGGGTGCTGCTCACCGGCGCCGGGGGAGCGGTGCGGCACGGCGCCGAGGTGCGCAGCCTCGACCTGCTGCCCGCCGGGATCGGCGTGACCTTCGTCGACGGCACCAGCGCCGAGTACGACCTCGTCATCGGCGCCGACGGGCCGCGCTCCTCGGTGCGTACGCTGGCGGCGCTCGGCGGCCCGCCCCGCCCCGCCGGCCAGGTGGTCTACCGCACGGTGCTGCGGGACGCCCCACCCGTCACCGAGTGGACCGCGCTGCTCGGTCAACGCTCCGGTTTCCTGATGGTGCCGATCGGCGCCGGGCGGCTGCACTGCTACGCCGACGAGGCCGGCACCGAGAAGCCGGCCGACCCGGTGGCCCGCTTACGGGAGGTCTTCGGCTCCTACGGCAGTCCGGTGCCGGAGGTGCTCGACGCGGTGCAGTGGGTGCATGTGGGCGTCACCGACGAGGTGGAGCTCGGGCGCTGGCACCGGGGGCGGGTACTGCTGGTCGGCGACGCCGCGCACGCCACCGCGCCGACGCTCTCCCAGGGCGCCGCGATGGCGCTGGAGGACGCCGTCGTGCTCGCCGAGTCGCTGACCGCCGCCGGCAGCGTCGAGGCGGCCCTGACGGCGTACGAGAGTCGTCGTCGCCCGCGTACCCGGTGGGTGAGCGACCGCACCCGCGACCGCAACCGGACCCGGGACGTCTCGCCGGCGCTGCGCGATCCCCTGCTACGCGGCCGGGGCGGCCGGATCTTCGGTGAGCACTACCGATTGCTGCTGGGTCCGCTCTGAGCCGGCCGGCGCGGCCGATGATCGTAGCTGGCCACCCCACGCGGCGCTGCCACCTGCCGGGGACTATCCTCCTTGCGGATGACGGCTCGCCAGTTCAGCGCGTGCCGAGCGGGACAACCGAGAACCGGAGGCCACTCGTGACCACCGTCGCACCCAAGCCGGTCGTGACCCGGCCCTGGCCGGTCCGAGAACCGGTCAAGGGGTCGGCCATCGCGCGGCTGTTGCGGACCACGGACGCGAAGCAGATCGGGATCATGTACATGGTCACCGCGTTCGCGTTCTTCATGATCGGTGGCCTGATGGCCCTGATCATGCGGGCCGAGCTGGCCCGTCCCGGGCTGCAGTTCCTGTCGCCGGAGCAGTACAACCAGCTCTTCACCATGCACGGCACGATCATGCTGTTGTTCTTCGCGACGCCGATCGTGTTCGCCTTCGCCAACTACATCGTGCCGATCCAGATCGGTGCGCCCGACGTCTCCTTCCCGCGGCTGAACAGCTTCGCCTACTGGCTGTACCTGTTCGGCGGCACGATGGCGACCGCCGGCTTCATCACCCCGGGTGGTGCCGCCGACTTCGGCTGGTTCGCGTACGCCCCGCTGAGCAGCGTCGAGCACTCCCCGGGCGTCGGCGCCAACATGTGGATCATGGGTCTGGCCATCTCCGGTCTGGGCACCATCCTCGGCGCGGTCAACATGATCACCACGGTGCTGACCCTGCGGGCGCCCGGCATGACCATGTTCCGGATGCCGATCTTCACGTGGAACATCCTGGTCACCAGCCTCCTGGTGATCCTGGTCTTCCCGCTGCTCGCCGCCGCGCTCTTCGCGCTCGCCGCGGACCGGCTGCTCGGCGCCCACGTGTACGACCCCGCAACCGGCGGGCCGATGCTGTGGCAACACCTCTTCTGGTTCTTCGGCCACCCCGAGGTGTACATCGTCGCGCTGCCGTTCTTCGGCATCATCAGCGAGATCATCCCGGTCTTCTCCCGTAAGCCGATCTTCGGCTACAAGGGCCTGGTGGCCGCGACCCTCGCGATCGCCGCGCTGTCGATGAGCGTGTGGGCGCACCACATGTTCGCCACCGGTCAGGTGCTGCTGCCGTTCTTCAGCTTCCTGAGCTTCCTGATCGCGGTGCCCACCGGTATGAAGTTCTTCAACTGGATCGGCACCATGTGGCGCGGCCAGGTGAGCTTCGAGACGCCGATGCTCTGGGCGGTCGGCTTCCTGGTGACGTTCCTCTTCGGCGGTCTCACCGGTGTGCTGCTGGCCAGCCCGCCGCTGGACTTCCACGTCTCCGACTCGTACTTCGTGGTGGCGCACTTCCACTACGTGCTCTTCGGCACCATCGTGTTCGCGGTCTTCGCCGGCATCTACTTCTGGTTCCCGAAGATGTTCGGCCGGATGCTCGACGAGCGGCTCGGCAAGGTGCACTTCTGGCTCACCATGATCGGCTTCCACACCACGTTCCTGGTGCAGCACTGGCTGGGCGCCGAGGGCTTCCCCCGCCGGTACGCCGACTACCAGCCCGACGACGGCTTCACGACGCTGAACACGGTCTCCACGATCGGCGCCTTCATCACCGGCATCTCGACGCTTCCGTTCATCTACAACTGCTGGAAGTCGTACCGGACCGGTCCGGTCGTCGAGGTCAACGACCCGTGGGGCCACGGCAACTCGCTGGAGTGGGCGACCAGCTCCCCGCCGCCGCTGCGGAACTTCGACCGGATGCCGCGGATCCGCTCCGAGCGGCCCGCGTTCGACATGAAGTTCCCCGAGCTGGCCGCCGGTGGCCAGAGCCTGGCCGGGCCGCCGGAGGGCGGTGCCAAGCCGCTGACCAGCGAGTCGGACGGCGGGGCCCGCTACACCGAGGACACCGCCAGCAACATCGACCGGGCCTGACCGCTCGGATCCCCGGCACCCACGACGGGCGCCGCTCCCCGGACCACCCGGGAGCGGCGCCCGTCGCCTTTCCAGTGTGTTTGGGCAGCCTCTCAACTGCCGGGCGGACGTGATCAACTCGACTTCACGGAAGTCGGGGCATCCCGGGTGCCGGGACAGGCCGACTTCCGTGAAGGCGAGTGGGTCACCTCGGTGGGCTGCTCATCGCGCGGGTTGAGCACCCGGAGAGTCGATCCGGCGACCCGGTGAGGCCGGGTCCGGCCTCGCGCGTTCGGTTCCGGCCGCAACAGGCCTACTAAGGCCCGTCCCGCCTCGGCCTGTTCCGGTCCGCCTTGCCTTGGTCCCCGCTCGGCCCGGCTCGGCCCGGCTCGGCCCGGCTCGGCCCGGCTCGGCCCGGCCCAACCCGGCCCAACCCGGCCCAACCCGGCCCAACCCGGCCGACCCGGGCCGGGCCCGACCCAACCCGGCCCAACCCGGCCGACCCGGGCCGGGCCCGACCCAACCCGGCCCAACCCGGCCCGACCCGGGCCGGGCCCGACCCGATCCGTACCTGACCCGCCTCGGCCCGGTCCCGGCTCGGCCCGACCCGGCCCGGCCCGTACCTGACCCGCCTCGGCCCGGTCCCGGCTCGGCCCGACCTGGCCCGACCCGATCCCGGGCCCGACCCGACCCGCCTCAGCCCAACCCGAGCCGGCTCGGGTCACTTCGCGCAGGTTCGTCCCCATGGTCCGGCCGAGACCGGGTTCTCGGCCGGTCGCGGCAGCCCTCGACGGCCGGGCGGACGTGATCCACTCGATTTCATGGAAGTCGGGGCATCCCGGCACCGGGACAGCCCGACTTCCTTGAGCGCGAGTGGATCATCGGACGGGTCGGGTCAACCCAGGCCGGTGGGGCCGGCCGCAAGGTGGGCGAGGGTCTCAGTGGTTGGCGGCGGCGTACGCCGGTTCGGCCTGGGCCGCGGCGGCGGCTCGGCGGTGCCGCAGCTGGATCGGGAGCACCGCGAGCGCCACGAGCGCGCCGATCACGCCGGTGACGGCGAAGCCCCACCACGGCGCCCGAGCGTCGATGACCGCGCCGGCGAGCGGGGCGCCGACGGCGAGTCCGATGGTGACCGCTGAGCCGTGCACGCCCATCGCCTCGCCGCGGACCTCGGCGGGTGCGAGTTTGCTGACCGCGTCGGCGGTCGCCGCGAGGGTGGGGGCGCAGAGCGCTCCGGCCGGGATCATCGCGAGGCAGAGCAGCCACCAGTGTGATCCACCCAGCCCGACCGGGATGGTGCAGAGGCTGAGCCCGGCCAGGAGGGCCAGCGGCGAGACCGCGCGGTGCGTCGCCCCGTAGGCGAAGCCGCCGACGAGGGACGCGACCGCCCACATGGCGAGGACGGCACCGGTCCAGCCGGCCTCCCCGCTCTCCCGCAGCACGGCCACCACGGCCACGTCGGTGCCGCCGAGCACCAGGGTGGCGGCGAGGCTGATCGCCAGCACGGCGAGCAGTCGGGGGGTGACCCACTCGCGTCGGCGTACCTGCCGCCGGGGCGTGTCGGGTTCCTGGCGGCCGTCGGCGGTCGGCGGGTTGAGCAGCCAGAACGCCACCCCGGCGGCGACGATGCCGGCTCCGACGAGGTAGAGGGTGTGTCGCGCCGAGATCGTCGTGGCCAGGGCCACCGCCAGCGCCGGTCCGATCATGAACGACAGCTCCACCGACATCGAGTCGAGGGCGTACGCGGGGCGGCGGCGGTCCTCGGGCACCAGCGCGGCGACGGACTGCCGGACCACCGAGAAGATCGGTAGGGCGAGTGAGCCGGCGATGAAGGCGGCCGGCAGCAGCAGGAGGTAGGGCAGCGACGGCGCGGTGGACCAGAAGATCGCCTCGACGATCCCGGTCAGTACGAGCACCGGCCGCAGCCCCCGGCGGTCGATCAGCCGGCCGAGCAGCGGACCGCCGATAGCCGCACCGACAGTGACCGCGGCGCCGACCAGCCCGGCCGCGCCGTAGCCCCGGCCCAGGTCCTGCACGACGTAGAAGGTCAGCGTCACCCCGGTCGCGGTGAGCGGAATGCGGGCCAGCACCGCCACGAGCAGCAACGACCGGAGACCGGGCAGGGCGAGCGCCTCCCGGTAAGGTTTCAAATTCACGACGGTCCGTACCTCCGGCGTCATCCTCGCCGGAGATACGGCGGTCGCCAACCGATTACCGGGTCATGCGGTCCTGATCACAGGTTCGCCGCGGAGGGTGACCCCGACGCCGTCCAGGGCCCGCAGTGCCACGTCGGTGGTCGCCGGGGCGACGGCCGCGGTGAGGTCCAGCAGCACGGTGGTGCTGAAGCCCTCCCGTGCGGCGTCCAGCGCGGTGGCCCGTACGCAGTGGTCGGTGGCGATGCCGACCAGCTCCACCGAGTCCACGTCGTGCCGGCGCAGCCAGTCGACCAGGCACTCGCCGTCGGCGGCGTGCCCCTCGAAGCCGGAGTACGCGGCCGCGTGCTCGCCCTTGTGGAAGATCTCCTCGATCCGCCCGGTCTCCAGCGCCGGGTGGAACTCCGAGCCGGGGGTGCCGACCACGCAGTGCCGGGGCCAGGTGTCCACGAAGTCCGGGGGATTGCCGAAGTGCGCCCCCGGGTCGACGTGGTAGTCCTTCGTCGCCACCACGTGGGCCCAGCGGCCCGGCTCGGCGGCGAGCAGCCGGGTGATGCCGGCCGCCACGTCCGCGCCGCCGTTGACGGCGAGCGAGCCGCCTTCGCAGAAGTCGTTCTGCACGTCCACGATGATCAGAGCGTTGCTCACCGGTGCCCCCTCCTGACGACTGCGGCCCTCCACCGGACCATGTCTACTCCGCGGGTACGACGGTGACCGGAATGGCCGGGTCGCCGCCGGAGAGCTTGAGCCCCTCCCAGGGGATGGAGATCAGGCACTCGCGCAGGTGCTCACGGGACTCCGGCAGGGTGGGCAGCTCGACCGGCTCGCCGGCGACCACGTACCGGCGCTGCAGCAGCCGGTCGTTGGCCTGCCGCTCCGGTACCCCCTGCGGGACGATCACCTCTTCGGTGGCCGTACCTGTCGGCTTGTGCCGCCGTACCGCCGTCTTCCGGCCGCCGATGGTGGCCTTCTGCTCCGAGCGTTTCACCACCGGCCGCCCCTCGACCTCGACCAGCTTGTAGACGAGCCCGACGGTCGGCGCCCCGGATCCGGTGACGACGGCGGTGCCGGCACCGTACATGTCGACCGGCTCGGCGGCGAGCGCGGCGATCGCGTACTCGTCCAGGTCACCCGAGACGATGATCTTCGTCTCGGTGGCGCCGAGCGAGTCGAGCAGCTCCCGGGACTGCTGGGCGATCACCGCGAGGTCGCCGGAGTCGATCCGGATCGCCCGCAGGTCCGGCCCGGCCACCGCGATCGCGTTGCGGATGCCCTGGCTGATGTCGTACGTGTCGACGAGCAGCGTGGTGTTCTTGCCCAGCTTGGCGACCTGCGAGGCGAACGCCGCCCGCTCGTCGTCGTGCAGCAGCGTGAAGGCGTGCGCGGCGGTGCCCGCGGTCGGGATGCCGTAGCGGCGGCCCGCCTCCAGGTTGGAGGTGAAGCTGAAGCCGGCCAGGTAGGCGGCGCGGGCGGCGGCCACCGCGGCGGCCTCGTGCGCCCGGCGGCCGCCCATCTCGATGAGGGTGCGGCCCCGGGCGGCGGTCACCATCCGGGCGGCGGCGGCCGCGACCGCGCTGTCGTGGTTGAGCACGGAGAGCACGAGCGTCTCCAGCACCACGCACTCGGCGAAGCCGCCGGAGACGGTGAGGACCGGGGAGTTCGGGAAGAAGAGCTCGCCCTCGGCGTACCCGTCGATGTCGCCGGTGAAGCGGTAGTCCCGCAGCCAGGCGGCGGCCTGCTCGTCGACCACCCCGGTGCGGAGCAGGAACTCCACCTCGGCCTCGTCGAAGCGGAACTCGCGGATCAGCTCGATCAGCCGTCCGGTGCCGGCGACCACCCCGTAGCGGCGCCCCGCCGGCAGGCGGCGGCTGAACACCTCGAAGACGCAGCGGCGGTCGGCGGTGCCGTCGCGCAGCGCCGCGCTGACCATGGTCAGCTCGTAGTGGTCGGTCAGCAGTGCGGTGCGAAGGGTGCTCACCGGCTCAGCCTAAGAGTTCAGTCGGCGTCGCCGCCCTCGTGCCCCGGGATCGCCCGCAGCGCCGCGTCCAGCTCGGTCCGGCTGGTCACGCCGAGCTTCGCGTAGATGCGCTGAAGGTGGTTCTCCACGGTGCGGGTGGAGAGGTAGAGCCGCTCGGCGATGGCCTTGCTGGTGGCCGACTGCGCGGCGAGGCGGGCCACCTCCCACTCCCGGTCGGTAAGCGTCGGTGTGCCGGCACGCAGTGCCGGGGTGTGGATCAGGTCACAACGGTTCAGCAGCGCGGCGAGGCGTTCCCGGGCCTCGCCGGCGGCGGCGGGCCGCTCCCGGCGCAGCCGGTGCAGGACGGCGGCGGTCGCCTCGGCGGCGAAGACGTTCAGGTCGCGCGCCGCGAACTCCTCGGCGACGGCCAGCAGCTCGGCGGGGGAGCCGGCGACCGCGGCGCGGGCGTGCCGGGCCAGCAGCGGCGGCAGGTCTCCGTCGACGCGTTCGGAGAGCTCGGTGAGGCGCTGCGCGACGGTGCGGCGGCCGCCGTCGGAGCAGATCGGCCCGACCAGGCCGGCCGCGTGGTCCAGCCGGACCAGGTCGTAGAGGACGTGCACCTCGTGGCCGGCGAAGCCGTCCGCGCGCAGCCGGTCGGCCAGGTCGGTCAGCTGTTTCACCGCCCCGGGTAGATCGCCCGCCGCGGCCAGCGTCGCTCCGCGCGCCTGCTCCAACCACGGGTAGAGCACCGCCATCCCGGGCGCCTGGGTGCGGTCCGCCTCGGCCATCGCCTCGGCGGCCTGCGTCGCGTCGCCACGCAGGGCGGCCGCCTGGGCCCGTTCGGCCTGCGCCAGCCCCGCGTAGACCCGGCTGGTGGCCAGCACCGCGCAGGCGCCGAGGCTGGTCCGCAGCGCCGCGTCGCTCTGACCGCGCAGCCGGGCCGCGTACGCCTGGAGGATGGCGAGGTAGCCGGTGCCGAGTCGGAAGTCTCCGGCCCCGGCGAGGTCGGCGAACTCGTCGGCCACGATCGCGTCGATGCCGGCCAGGTCGCCGGCGAGGGTGAGGCGGGTGCCGCGGGCCAGCTCCAGGGCGAGTTGCAGGTACGGCATGTCGGCACGCCAGCGGGCCGCCTCGGAGTGCACCTGGGCGATGGCCGTGCCGCTGCGCTTCAGCTGACCCTGCGCGGCCTGCAGGTAGGCGATGGTGGAGCGGGCCAGCTCGCGGGCGGCGACGCTGGCGGCGGGGCGGTCCAGCACGCCCTGGCTGAGTCGCAGGGCGGTGTCGGTGTCGAGCCGGTGCAGGCGCATGATCGCCTCGAAGGCGCGTATCCGGGCCTGGTCCGCCGAGTCGGTGAGGTTCATCGCCCGCGACGCGATCTCCTCCACCGTGGACTCCCGGCTGAGCCCCCAGTAGGTGACCATCCCGCGGACGGTGAGCCAGCGGGCGAACCGCTGGCTGTCGCCCGGGTCGGGGGAGACGGCGTCGAGCACCTCGATCGCCTCCTCGGGCCGGTCGGCGAACATCAGGATCGTGGCGAGCAGCTCGGCCGCGTCGAATCCGCCGCCGGTGTCGAGGGCCGCGCGGGCCAGCCGCGTCGCCAGCGGTACGTCGTACCGGCTGAACGCCTGCCCGGCCGCCTCGAGCAGCAGCTCCGCGTTCTGCGCGGTGCCGGAGTCGAGCCGCCAGACCGCCACCCGGAGCAGGTCGTCGCGGCGTCGCTTGCCGACCCGCTCGAGAAGTTCGGCGAGGCTGGCCTGCAGTCGCCGGGTACGGCTGACCGGGCAGCGCCGGCGCATCACCTCGCCGTAGAGGGGGTGTGCCAGCCGGACGTTGGTGCGCCGGTCGTGCTGGATGACCGTGATCAGTCCCCGCTCCTCGGCGATCTCCACGTCCTGCCGTTCGACCGCCTGGTCGAGCAGGTGCAGGCCGAGCGGTTCGCCGAACGCGACGAGCTCCACCACCGCCCGGACGCCGGGAGTGAGCTGGCCGATCCGGGTGTCGATCAGGTCGGTGAGGTTCGGCGCCAGCTCCAGCCGACCGGTCCACTTCCAGATCCCGTAGGTGCGGGTCAGCTCCTCGCTGCCGTTGGCGGCGTGCACCAGTTCGCGCAGGAGCAGCGGGTTGCCGGAGGAGAGGCGCCCCAGCCGGGCGGCGGAGCCGGCGTCGACCGGGCCGCCCAGGATCGCGGCGAGCAGCCCGGCGGTCTCCGCCGGCGCCATCGGGCTCAGCTCGGCCTTGTCGACCAGGTCGTCCGTCCAGAGTGCCCGGATCGGCAGGGGGATCTCCTCGCCGTCGCGCAGCGTGCCGATCACCGTGGCGTTCTCGGCGCGGGCGACGAGGTGCACCAGCGCGGCCGACGGCTGGTCGAGCAGGTGGGCGTCGTCGATGGCGAGCACGATGCGACGCCCGGCCGCCTGCTGCTGGAGCACGTCCAGGGCCCAGCGCAGGATGCCGGCCGGGGAGAGGCCCTGCGGCTGTTCGGCGGGCAGCACCTGCACCAGCCCACCGAAGGGCAGGCTGGCGGTGGTGGCGCTGGCCGCGATCGACCAGATGGCGTAGCGGTCGTTGGGCAGGGCCGCCACGCCTTCCCGGAGCAGCCGGCTCTTCCCGATGCCCGCGCTGCCGCTGTAGAAGAGCCCCCGCCCCTCCGTGCCGGTCACTGCCGACAGCAGACGGTCGAGCTCATCCGTTCGGCCGACGAAACTCCACCGACTCATCCCGGCAGCATATCCATCGAAATCGGTCCGCAGGCAGAGCGTCACGCAGCGAAGTTGAGTAATCTCGTGATTACTGCTGAGTATTCGAACTGTTCCGCCAGGACCCCGGGTCGCTCGTAGTCTTCCGGCATCCGGTTCGGTTCACCGGAGTTTCCACGCTGGCCGGCTGTCGCCGGTCCGCCCGCCATGGGAGGTCGCCCTGATGAAGCCGGGTCCTCTCCCCTCGGTCGACGTGCCCGGCGACCTCTCCGGACCGGGCGACATGCCCCGCTGCGCACCGCTGCCCACCCGGGTCGGGGTCACCAAGCCCGATCCGGAGGAGCCGCTCGGTGTGCTCGCGGTGGGCCCGGGCGGCGCCGGCCGCCGCGCCGTGCTCGCCGATCTGCTCGAACTCGACCCCACGCTGCTCGGCGTGCCCGACGGCAGTTGGCTGGTGCTGCGCCACGGCACCACCGCCACCCGGGTGGCCTACGTGCCGGGCTACCGCCAGCCGCACGCCTACGGCGCGGACCGTACGGCTGCCGGCCCGGCGTTGGCACGTCCGCCGCGCCGCGTCGAGCTGCACCTGTCCGACCCGCTGCTGCGCCACTTCAGCCTGGTCGACACGGCCGACACCGGCACGCTCGGCGTCGCCGGAGTGCCGGTGCTGCTGGACGCGGTCGGCCGAGCCGGCGCCCTGCTCTTCGTGGTCGCCGCCGATCAGGCGTTCACCGCCACGGAACTCACCCTGCTCGCCGAGACGGCCCGCGCCGACGTGCCGGTCTTCTTCGTGGTCACCCCGGGCTCGACCGGCTGGTCCGGGTCCGACAGCACGGCGCCGACGGAGGACGCGGGGGCGTCCGTCCCGCCGCCGGGGGCCGGGCTCCCCTCGCCCGGCCCCGCGGTCGATCCCGTCGCCGTGACGGTGGAAGCCCACCGTGCCGCCCTGCTCTCCGCTGTCCCCGGCCTCGTTGAGGCGCGCTGGTTCGCGCTGCACGGCGACGCCGCGGCCGACCTGCGCCGGGCCCTGGTCGGCTGGGCAGTCGACGAGGGGCTACGGCGGGCCAGCTCCGATCCGCCCATGCTGCCCGGCGAGCACGTGCGGGTGAACGTGGTGGCCGACCCGGGTGACTGGCCCGAGCAGCTGGAGCGGCAGACCCGCACCTGCGCCCAGCGGATCCGGCAGCACCTGGCGCTCGAACTGGCCAACATCCACCTGCGGGTCGTCCAGGAGATCGTCTTCGGTGTCGGCTGCGCCGGTCTGCCGCAGCTGCTCGACCGTGAGATGGAGGCGCTGTCGCTGCTCGCCACCGCGCAGTGCGACCGGGCGGTGCGCGGCATCCTCGACGACGCCCTCGGGCGGGTCTTCGGGGCGTCGCTGCCCGACGGCGTACGCCAGCGGGTCGTCAAGGCGGTCCGCTTCGGTCTCACCGAGTACCGGCTGGCCCGGGAGCTCGACCGGGTTCTGCTGGTGACCAGCACCGCCGGGGTGGCCGGTCTGGCCGGCGACGGGGCGATCCACGCCCTCGCCGGTTATCCCGGTGCCCCTCGGACCGAAATCCTCCCACCGGTGGCCGTCGCCCTCTCCGGCGGCTGCTGGCAGCAATGGCGCAGCCCCGGCAACAACGACGTCAACGAGGCCCGGGCCTGGGCGCAGCGGGCGCTGCGCGAGGTCGAGCTGGAGTTGGCCCGGGACGTCTCTCGACGCTTCGAGGTCGTCCGACTCGCTCTGGGTGCGGTGCTTTCCGATGCGGTCGACCACGGCATCCTGCTCGCCTGACGGCGACCCCGGCACCCGACCCGCCGGGCCCGCCCGCCCACCCCTCGGGCGCGGCACCGGCGGGTCGGGGCTGCCCGTGGAGGGCGATCCGGGCCGGTCCGGCGTTCCGGTTCCTCGCTTCCCGGAATCCGGTGGCACGATGGGGGGCATGGCGGCTCCGCAGGTTGCACCGGTCGAGACGCCGGCCACCGAAGAGGTGCCGGTCTCCGACCGGCCATGGGTGACGATCGTGTGGGACGATCCGGTCAATCTCATGACGTACGTGACCTGGGTCTTTCAGAAGCTCTTCGGCTACAGCCGGGAGAAGGCCGAGGAGTTGATGCTCGACGTGCACCACAAGGGTCGCGCCGTCGTCTCCTCGGGCGCCCGGGAACGGATGGAGCATGACGCGTCGCAGCTGCACGCGTACGGGCTCTGGGCGACGGTGGACCGCTCGTGAGCGCGCTGAGTGGGCCGGTGCCGCAAGCGCCACGATCGCGAACGGAGATGGCGCTGTGAGCATGTTCCGCCGCCAGAGCGGCCGCTACGTCGCCACGTTCGCCACCGACGAGGTGCGCGTGCTGCGCAAGGTCGCCTCCGAGGTGGTCGGCCTGCTCACCGACGGCTTCGACCACACCGACCCGGTGGTGGGCCGGCTCTTCCCCGACGCGTACCCGGACGACCGCCGCAGCACCGCCGAGTTCCGCCGTTACACCGAGGGCGACCTCAAGACCGGCAAGATCGACCAGGCGGGCGCCATCCTCGCCGCGCTGCCCGGTGAGACCGGCGGCGAGGTGCGGTTGGACGGCGAGGCGGCCGAGGCCTGGCTACGCGCGTTGAACGACGCGCGGCTCGCGATGGGCGTCCGGCTGGAGATCAAGGACGGCACCGACCTCGGCGAGGAGCTGGACGACGCGGTCGCCGAGGACCCCACCTCCAGCCGCGTGTTCCAACTGTCGGTCTACGCATACCTCGGCTATCTCCAGGAATCCCTGCTCAACGCCTTGATCGACGAGGCGTGACCGCGGCCACCCTCGCGGCTCACATCCGGCAGGCGTTAGGCTGGTTCGCGTGCTGAGCATCGACCGGTCGATCATCGACGCGATCGTGGCCCACGCGCGCCGGGACCACCCCGACGAGGCGTGCGGCGTGGTCGCCGGCCCCGCCGGCAGCGACACCCCGACCCGGCACATCCCGCTGGAGAATGCCGCCCGCTCCACGACCTTCTATCTGATCGACTCGATGGAGCATCTGCGGGTGTGGCGCGAGATGGACGACCGCGACGAGGAGGCGGTCGTCATCTACCACTCGCACACGGCGACCGAGGCCTACCCGTCCCGTACGGACATCACCCTCGCCGGGGAGCCGGGAGCGCACTACCTGCTGGTCTCGACCCGCGAGCCCGACACCGAGGAGATCCGTTCCTTCCGGATCGTGGACGGTGTGGTGACCGAGGAACCGGTGCGGATCGTGGACGCCGCGGTGGACCCGCACGCCGTGCAGTCCTACAAGTTCGGGCAGAGCCCGACGGCGGTCGACTACGAGTGTTCCGGCGCCTGAACCCGACGCCCTAGCACCCGTTCACGTCCCGTCACAGAGGCACACCCGAGAAGGAGCACGACATCATGGCCATCGAGGTTCGCATCCCCACCATCCTGCGCAGCTACACCGGCGGCGCGAAGGTCGTCGAAGGTTCCGGCGACAACCTGGGCGAGCTGCTCGCCGACCTGGACTCCCGGCACGGCGGCCTGAAGGGCCGTCTGGTCACCGAGGCCGGCGCACTGCACCGCTTCGTCAACGTCTACGTCAACGACGAGGA
Source organism: Micromonospora musae (assembly GCF_003626635.1). Lineage (GTDB taxonomy): Bacteria > Actinomycetota > Actinomycetes > Mycobacteriales > Micromonosporaceae > Micromonospora > Micromonospora musae. The sequence goes on from NZ_RAZT01000010.1 coordinate 152,537, forward strand.
CGTCCGCTTCCTCGGCGCGCTGGACGCCAAGCTCAACGACGGTGACAGCGTCACCATCCTGCCGGCGGTCGCCGGCGGCGCGTTCGGCTTCGCGGCGGCCGCGGCGATCGGCACCCACAAGCTGGCGGCGGCCACCGCGGAGTCCGGGCAGCCCGCCCCCGACGCCGCTCGCTGAGGCGAGCGCCATGGCACGGTACGAGAGCCTGCTCGACGCGTGCGGTGGCACGCCCCTGGTGGGGCTGCCCCGGCTGTCACCGACGGCGCCCGAGGGGGCGCCGCCGGTGCGGCTCTGGGCGAAGCTGGAGGACCGGAACCCGACGGGGAGTGTCAAGGACCGGGCCGCCCTGTTCATGGTCCGCGCGGCCGAGGAGGCCGGTCAGCTCCGACCGGGCGACACCATCCTCGAACCGACCAGCGGCAACACCGGGATCTCGCTGGCCATGGCCGCGAAGCTGCGCGGCTACCGGCTGGTCTGCGTGATGCCGGAGAACGTCTCGACCGAGCGGATCCAGCTCCTCCGGATGTACGGCGCGGAGATCATCTTCTCGCCGGCGGCCGGCGGGTCGAACCAGGCGGTCGCCACCGCGAAGCAGATCGCCGCCGAGCACCCCGACTGGGTGATGCTCTACCAGTACGGCAACGAGGCGAACGCCCGCGCGCACTACGAGACGACCGGGCCGGAGCTGCTGCACGACCTGCCGACCATCACCCACTTCGTGGCCGGCCTGGGCACCACGGGCACCCTCATGGGCACCGGACGCTACCTGCGGGAGAAGGTCGACGGCGTGCAGATCGTCGCCGCCGAGCCCCGTTACGGGGAGCTGGTCTACGGCCTGCGCAACATCGACGAGGGGTACGTCCCGGAGCTCTACGACGCGACGGTGCTGTCCCGGCGGTTCTCCGTGGGCACCCGGGACGCGGTCCTGCGTACCCGGCAGCTCGTCGAGGTGGAGGGGATCTTCGCGGGCTTCTCCACCGGCGCGATCCTGCACGCCGCCCTCGCGGTCGCGCACGAGGCGGTGCGCGCGGGTCGCCGCGCCGACGTGGCGTTCGTGGTCGCCGACGGCGGCTGGAAGTACCTCTCCACCGGGGCGTACGGCGGCACGTTGGCCGACGCCGAAGCGGCCCTGGAAGGGCAGCTCTGGGCCTGACCCGACGGGTGCCGCGCCCTCACGTAGCGCGACGGCCGGTGTCGCGAAGCTGTCCGAATTCGGTCACGCGATGCCGGCCGTTCCGGCGGTCGGTGTCACCTTGACGACAACTTTCAACGGATGATTCTTGCGCCCCCGCGTGCAAGCGTAGGCTGCGCTGCGTGGCGTACGCGTCGGTCGAGATCATGAGCCGAGCGATGACCGGCGTAGCGACTACGGAACGTGACAGCGAGACGACTCGATGCGACTGACCGTCCTGGGCTGCGCGGGAAGTTTCCCCGGACCGGAGTCCCCCTGCTCCGCCTACCTGGTCGAAGCCGACGGCTTCCGGCTGCTCATCGACTTCGGCTCCGGGTCGCTCTCCACCCTCCAGCGCTATGCGGGCCTGCACGCCCCGGACGCGATCCTCCTCACCCACCTGCACTGCGACCACGTCCTCGACGCGGTGACGTACGTCGTGGTCCGGCGGTACGCGCCCGACGGCCCGTACCCGCCCCTGCCGGTCTACGCGCCCTCCGGCGCCCCCGACCGGCTGATGGCCGCGTACGGCGACGACACCGGCATGGACGACGTCTACCAGTTCTACGGCCTGCAGCCCGGCACCTTCCCGATCGGCCCGTTCACCGTCACCGTCGACCGGGTCAACCACCCCGTCGAGACGTACGGGGTGCGGCTGGAACACGACGGCCGGGTGCTCTGCTACTCCTCCGACACGGCCCCCTGCGAGGCGCTGCTGCGCCTGGCCCAGGACGCCGACGTGTTCCTCTGCGAAGCGAGCTACCTCGACGGCGTGGAGAACCCTCCGGACCTGCACCTGACCGGCCGGGAGGCCGGCGAGGCAGCCACCAAGGCGGGCGCCCGGCGGCTGCTCCTCACCCACCTGGTGGCCGCCTGGGGCAGCGAGGCGCACACCGTCGAGTCGGCCGCCGCCGCGTACGCCGGCCCGCTCGAGGTGGTACGTCCCGGCGCGAGCTACGACATCTGACCTGCCGGACGGCGACCGCTCTTGCCGTACTGTTCGCCGGGCCGTCAGCGTCCGGTCGCCTCACGCACCCGTGACACCCGCACGGTGTGCACATGCGGATCGCCATCGTGACCGAGTCGTTCCCCCCGGACGTGAACGGCGTCGCCCACTCCGTCGTCCGGACGGCGGAACACCTGGTCGCCCGTGGCCACGAACCGTTGGTCATCGCGCCCGCCCCGCCCGGCGCCACGCGCCACGACACCACCGACTTCCCCTACCCGGTGGTGCGGATCCCCAGCGTGCCGATGCCGCGGTACCAGGGCTTCCGGCTGGGCGTGCCCACCACTCCCCGGCTGACCGGGGTGCTGCTGGATCACCGGCCCGACGTGGTCCACCTGGCCAGCCCGTTCGTACTCGGTGCCCGGGCCGCCACGCTGGCCGTTCGGCACGACCTGCCGACGGTGGCCGTCTACCAGACCGACGTCGCGTCGTATGCCCGCGCGTACCGGCTCAGCTGGGGGGAGACGGCCGCCTGGCGGCGACTTCGCGAGATCCACAACTCGGTCGGTCGCACCCTGGCCCCCTCCACTCGGGCCGCCGCGGACCTCATCGCGAACGGCGTGCAACGGATCTGGCTGTGGCGCCGTGGCGTGGACGCGGAGCGGTTCCAGCCTGCCAAGCGCTCCGCGGAGCTGCGCGCCCGCCTCGCCCCGAACGGTGAGCTGCTGGTCGGGTACGTCGGCCGGCTCGCCCCGGAGAAGCGGGTCGACCTGCTGGCGGCGACCGCCAAGCTCCCCGGCGTGCGGGTGGTGGTGGCCGGCGACGGCCCGGTCCGCCGGCAGCTGGTCCGGGCCCTGCCGGAGGTCGACTTCCTCGGCGTGCAGCAGGGCGAGGACCTGGCCCGGCTCTACGCCAGCCTGGACATCTTCGTGCACACCGGCCCGCACGAGACGTTCGGGCAGACCGTGCAGGAGGCGCTGGCCAGCGGGGTGCCCGTGGTGGCCCCCGCCGCCGGGGGTCCCGTGGACCTCGTGGAGTCCGGCGTCACCGGGCTGCTGGTGCCCCCCAACGACGCGGGCGCACTCGCCGCGGCGGTCGCCGTGCTCGGCGCGGACCCGGCACGCCGGGCCGCGTACGGGGAGGCCGCCCGGCGCGCAGTCCGCCGGCGGAGCTGGGCGACGGTGGGTGACGAGCTGATCGGGCACTACGAGGCGGTACGCGCCGGCTCGACGTCCGCCGCGCAGCTGCCCGCCGCCTCATGACCGCTGTGGCTGCCACCGGCCCGCTGCGGATCGTCCGGCTGGCCAATTTCGTCACCGCCCGCTCCGGCGGGCTGCGGACCGCGCTGTACCACCTCGGGGAGGGCTACCGCGCCGCCGGACACGAGCCGGTGCTCGTGGTGCCCGGCCGGCGCGACGCCGACGAGCAGCACCCCTGGGGACGGGTGATCACGCTGGCCGGCCCGCAGCTGCCGGGCACCGGAGGCTACCGGCTGCTCGTCGGGCGGCACCGGCTCACCCGGCTGCTCGCCGCGCTGGCGCCGGACCGGCTGGAGGTCTCCGACCGGTTCACGCTGCGCTGGACCGGCCGCTGGGCGCGGGCGAACGGTGTGCCGTCCGTGATGGTCTCGCACGAGTCGCTGACCGGCCTGCTCGGACAGTGGGGGGTGCCGGGCCGGCTGCGCCGCGGCGTCGCCGACCGGCTCAACCGGCGCAGCGCCGAGACGTACGACCGGATCGTCTGCACCACCCGGTGGGCGGCGGAGGAGTTCACCCGGATCGGCGTACCCAACCTGGACCTGGCCCCGCTCGGCGTGGACCTGGAGACCTTCCACCCCGACCGCTTCGACCCCGCCGTACGCGGGCGGTACGCCGAACGCGACGAGGTGCTGCTCGTGCACTGTGCCCGGTTGTCCCCGGAGAAACGGCCACAGTTGGCCGTCGACGCCGTCGCCGTGCTGCGTCGGGCGGGCGTACCGGCGGTGCTGGTGATGGCCGGGGACGGCCCGATGCGGGCCGCGCTGCGCCGCCGCGCGGCCGGACTGCCGGTGCACTTCACCGGTTTCCTGCCCGACCGGTCCGCCGTCGCCGCCCTGCTGGCCAGCGCCGACGTGGTGCTCGCTCCGGGACCGGTGGAGACCTTCGGCCTGGCCGGGCTGGAGGCGCTGGCCAGCGGCACGCCGGTGGTGGTCAACGCCGCGAGCGCGCTGCCGGAGGTCGTCGGCTCCGCCGGGCAGGCCGCGTACGGCCGACCGGAGGCCATGGCCGAGGCGGTGACCCGGCTGCTCGCCCGCCCCGACGTGCAGCGGCGTCGGGCGGCCCGGTCACGCGCCGAGGAGTACAGCTGGCCGGCGGCGGTGGCCGGCTTCCTGCGGGTGCAGGACGCCGAGCCGGTCGCCCGGTCCGTACCGGTCTGACCCTCGATCCGAGGTCTGCCCGGACGAGGCCGGGACGGGCCGACGCGGCCCCGGCCGGTGGCCCGCGCCGCAGGTGAGCGGGTCGGGGAGACCGCGGCGCGGACGGATCGGGGAACCGCATAGGGTGCAGGCATGGCGCGACCCGACGGGCGACGGCCCGACCAACTCCGACCGGTGACGCTGACCCGGGGGTGGAGCACTCATCCGGAGGGCTCCGTGCTCGTCGAGTTCGGCGCGACTCGGGTGCTCTGCACGGCGAGCGTGACCGAGGGGGTGCCCCGCTGGCGCAAGGGATCCGGCCTCGGCTGGGTCACCGCCGAGTACGCGATGCTGCCCCGGGCCACCAACACCCGATCCGACCGGGAGAGCGTGCGGGGGAAGGTCGGCGGGCGTACCCACGAGATCTCCCGGCTGATCGGCCGGAGCCTGCGCGCCAGCGTCGACCTCAAGGCGCTCGGTGAGAACTCGATCGTGCTCGACTGCGACGTGCTGCAGGCCGACGGCGGCACCCGGACGGCAGCCATCACCGGCGCCTACGTGGCGTTGTACGACGCGGTGAGCTGGCTCGCCGACCGCAAGGCGCTGGCCGGCAAGCCGGAGACGGTGATGCACCGCTCGGTGGCCGCGGTGAGCGTCGGCGTCATCGGCGGTGAGCCGCGCCTCGACCTCTGCTACGCCGAGGACGTCGCGGCCGACGTCGACATGAACGTGGTCTGCACCGGCACCGGCGACTTCGTCGAGGTGCAGGGCACCGGCGAGGCGGGGGTGTTCCCCCGCAGCCAGCTCGACGCCCTGCTCGACCTCGGCGTGGCGGGCTGCGCGGAGCTGGCCGAGATCCAGCGCAAGGCCCTCTCGTGAGCGCGAGGAGCGAGCTTGCGGCCCCCGCGGCCGCGAACAACGACCATCTCGTGAGCGCGTGCGGTGAGCTTGCGAGCCCGGTAGCCGCGAGCGAAGGCGGAGCGCTATGAACAAGGTCCTGCTGGCCACCCGTAACCAGAAGAAGCTGGTGGAGCTGCAGCGGATTCTCGACGGCGCGCTCGGCGCGCACCGGGTCGCGCTGCTCGGCCTCGACGACGTCGAGGAGTATCCGGAGCTGCCGGAGTCGGGTCTGACCTTCGGCGAGAACGCGCTGATCAAGGCGCGGGAGGGGTTCCGGCGTACCGGCCTGCCCACCGTCGCCGACGACTCGGGCCTGGCGGTCGACGCGATGGGCGGAATGCCCGGTGTCTTCAGCGCCCGCTGGTCCGGCCGGCACGGCGACGACCAGGCGAACCTCCAGCTGCTGCTCGACCAGGTCGCCGACCTGCCGGACGAGCACCGCACCGCCTCGTTCGTCTGCACCGTCGCCCTGGTGCTGCCGGGCGGCAAGGAGCACCTGGTCGACGGCCGGCAGCCCGGCCGGCTGCTGCGCGCCCCGCGGGGCGACGGCGGCTTCGGCTACGACCCGATCTTCGTGGGCGACGGGCAGACCCGGACCAACGCCGAGCTGACGCCGGAGGAGAAGGACGCGATCAGCCACCGCGGCAAGGCGCTGCGCGAGCTGGCCAAGCTGGTAGCCAAGCTCCTCCCCCCAACCACCTGACCCCGCACCCACCCCCGCCCCTGGCGGGGGCGCACTTTCACCGAAAGCGTGGCTATCCGACGAGGAATAGCCACGCTTTCCGTGAAAGAGGCCGCAGACGGGGTGGGGGGTTAGTGGAGGGGGCCCAGGTGGCGTTCGATGGCGGTGCGCAGGTCGGGGCCGCGGAGCACGTCGCGCGCGGCCTCCATGAGCGGGGCGAGGAACACGTCCGGGCCGGGCTCACCGGCCATGCCCCCGAGCGCCTCGACCGCGGCCCGACCGGCGGGCGACGGGGTGAGCGGGGCACGCAGCTGCAGGCCACGGACCGCGGCGAGCAACTCCACCGCGAGCACGCTGGTCAGGTTGTCCAGGACCGTGCGCAGCTTCTTGGCCGCCGCCCAGCCCATCGAGACGTGGTCCTCCTGCATGCCGCTGGTGGGCAGCGAGTCCACCGAGGCGGGCGCGGCGAGCCGGCGGTTCTCCGCGACGATCCCGGCCGCCGTGTACTGGGCGATCATCAGGCCGGAGTTCACCCCGGCGTCGGGGGAGAGGAACGCCGGCAGGTCCCGGGAGCGGGTGACGTCCAGCAGCCGGTCGACCCGCCGTTCGGCGATCGCCCCGACCTCGACCGCCGCGATGGCGAGGAAGTCCGCGGCGAAGCCGAGCGGCGCGCCGTGGAAGTTCCCGGTTGACTCGACCCGGCCGTCGGGCAGCACCACCGGGTTGTCCACCACCGAGATCAGCTCCCGGTCGGCCACCGTACGGGCGAAGTCCAGGGTGTCCCGGGCCGCGCCGGCCACCTGCGGCGCGCAGCGCATCGAGTAGGCGTCCTGGACCGCGTGCGCCAGGTCGTCGCGGTGCGAGTCCATCACCGCCGAGTTCTGCAGCAGCCGGTAGATGTTCGCCGCCGACGTCGTCTGGCCGGGGTGCGGACGGATGCTGTGCAGCTCGGGCAGGAACGGCCGCTCCGAACCGAGCATCGCCTCGATGGCGAGCGCGGCGGTCACGTCCGCCATGGTGAAGAGGTGGGCGGCGTCGTGCAGGGCGAGCAGCAGCATGCCCAGCATGCCGTCGGTGCCGTTGATCAGCGCCAGCCCCTCCTTGGCGGCCAGCTCGATCGGCGCCAGACCGGCCTGGCGCAGCGCGTCGGCCGCGTCGACCCGTTCGCCGGCCGGGCCGAGCACCCACCCCTCGCCGAGCAGCACCAGCGCGCAGTGCGCCAGCGGGGCGAGGTCACCGGAGGCGCCGAGCGAGCCGTGCTCCGGCACCCACGGGGTGATGTCGTGGTTGAGCAGGTCGACCAGCGCCTCGGCGACCAGCGGCCGGACCCCGGAGCGGCCCAGCGCGAGTGAGCGGACCCGCAGCAGCATCATCGCCCGGACCACCTCCCGCGGCATGGGCGCGCCCACCCCGGCGGCGTGCGAGCGGATCAACGCGTGCTGGAGCTCGGCGCGACGCTCCGGGGCGACGAAGGTGTTCGCCAGCGCCCCGAAGCCGGTGGAGACGCCGTAGACGGGTCGGCCGGCGGCCTCGATGCCGTCCACGATCGCCCGGCTGGTCGCCATCGCCTCCGTGGCGGCCGGGTCGAGCACGACCTTGGCGCCGCCGCGCGCCACGGCGAGGACGTCGGCGGGGGTGATCCCGGTGGGCTGGATGGTCACGGTCATGCCGTCGCCTCGCTTCGCTCACCGACGGCACGAGCCCCAGCCGGGCGGTGCCTGACGGTTCGTTCGAATTGCTCACTCACTGTGGTACTCCGTTGTGCAGGACCTGGCGGATCAGGGGCACACCCGGCCGGTAGGCCAGGTGCAGGTGGGAGGGGGCGTCGAGGACGATCAGGTCGGCCCGGGCACCGCGGCGCAGCACACCGACGTCGTCGCGGCGCAGCGCCCGCGCGCCACCGGCGGTCGCGGCCCAGACCGCCTCCGCCGGGGTCATCCGCATCTCGCGTACGGCGAGAGCGATGCAGAACGGCATCGACGAGGTGTACGACGAGCCGGGGTTGCAGTCGGTCGCCAGCGCCACGGTCACGCCCGCGTCGAGCAGCCGCCGCGCGTCCGGGTAGGGCGATCGGGTGGAGAACTCCGCCCCGGGCAGCAGGGTCGCGACGGTAGTGGTGTGCCGGCCGTCCGGGCACATGCAGCCGATCCGGTGCGACGCGAGCGCGTCGATGTCGGCGTCGGTCAGGTGGGTGCAGTGGTCCACGCTGGCCGCGCCCAGTTCGACACCGAGCTGCACGCCGGGGCCGGGACCGAGCTGGTTGGCGTGCACCCGTACGCCCAGCCCGACGGCCTGCCCGCAGGCGAGGATCGCGCGGGCGTGGTCCACGTCGAAGGCACCCCGCTCGCAGAACACGTCGATCCAGCGGGCGTACGGGGCGGCGGCGGCGAGCATCGGCCCGCACACCATCCCCACGTAGTCGTCGGGGCGGTCGGCGTACTCGGCCGGGACGACGTGCGCGCCGAGGAACGTGGTGTCCTCGCTGAACTCGGCGGCGATCCGCAGCGAGCGGGCCTCGTCGGCGACGGTGAGGCCGTACCCGCTCTTGATCTCGATGGTGGTGGTGCCCTGCCGCAGCGCCTCGTCGCGCAGCCGCCGCACGGTGCCGCGCAGCTCGCTGTCGGGGGCGGCGCGGGTGGCGCCGACGGTGGTGCGGATACCGCCGCCCGTGTACGGCTGGCCGGCCATCCGGGCGGCGAACTCGGCCGCCCGGTCCCCGGCGAAGACCAGGTGCGCGTGGCTGTCCACGAAGCCGGGCAGCACCGCGGCGCCGCCGGCGTCGATGCGCCGGTCGGCGGCCGGCGCGCTCCGGGCCGATCCCACCCAGGCGACCAGCCCGTCCTCGACGAGCAGGGCGGCGTTGCGGTGGATGCCCAGCGGCCCGCCCTCGCCGTTGCCGAAGGCGTTGGTGACCAGCTCCCCGATGTTGTCGACGAGCAGACTGCCGCTGTTGCGGACGGTCGGCCGCGCCGGGTCGCCCGGGCGTACCGGCCGGGTCGGCCAGAGGTCCGTGCTCACGAGGTCACCTCCGCGATGGCCGTACGCAACTCGGTGGGCACGTCGACGCTGCGGTGCCGGCCGCCGGCGACGATTGTCCGCCCGTCCACCACCACGGTGTCGACGTCGGCGGCGGTGGCCGCGAAGAACGCGCCGACCGCCGGCACGCCGGCGGTCCGGGCGCTGTCCAACCGCACGGTGACCAGGTCGGCGCGGGCCCCGACCGCGATCCGGCCGGCGTCGGTCCAGCCCAGCGCGGTGTGCCCGGCGACGGTCGCCGAGGTCAGCAGTTCGGCCGCCACGAAGTGGCCGCGCCGCTGGGTGCGCAGCCGCTCGTCCAACTCCACGGCACGCGCCTCCTCGAAGATGTCGATCACCGCGTGGCTGTCGCTGCCCAGGCTGAGCGGGATGCCGACGTCGGCCATCCGCCGAGCCGGTCCGATGCCGTCCGCCAGGTCCCGCTCGGTGGTGGGGCAGAGGCAGACGCCGACCCGGTGCTCGCCGAGCAGACCCAGGTCGGCGCGCGTCGGGTGGGTGGCGTGCACGGCGGTGGTGGCCGGGCCCAGCACCCCCCGGTCGGCGAGCAGCCCGGTCGGGGTGCGGCCGTGCACCGCCCGGCACGCGTCGTTCTCGGCCGGCTGCTCCGACAGGTGCACGTGCAGCGGGGCGTCCCGCTCGCGGGCCCACCGGGCGACCGTGTCGAGCTGCTCGGCCGGCACGGCCCGCACCGAGTGCACGGCCGCGCCGACCCGGGCGTGCCCGCCGGTCGGGGTGAACCCGGCCGCCCGCTCGCCCCACCGGGCCGCGTCGCCGTCGCCGAAGCGCAGCTGCGGCCCGGTCAGCGGCGCACCGTCCACCGACGCGGTCAGGTAGCAGGTGTCCAGCAGGCTGATCCGGATGCCGGCCTGGGCGGCCGCCTCGACCAGCGCCGCGCTCATCGCGTTCGGGTCGTCGTAGCGGCTGCCGCCCGGACCGTGGTGCAGGTAGTGGAACTCGCCCACGCAGGTGATCCCGGCCAGCGCCATCTCGGCGAACGTGGCCCGGGCCAGCGCCAGGTACGAGTCCGGATCGAGGCGGACGGTGAGCGCGTACATCTGGTCCCGCCAGGTCCAGAAGTCGCCCCGTCCGCCCTGGGTACGCCCGCGCAGCGCCCGGTGGAAGGCGTGCGAGTGCGCGTTGGCCAGCCCCGGCAGGGTCAGCCCGGGCAGCCGTACCACGTCGGTGAGGACGTCGACCCCGGCGGTCGGCACACCCGCGCGGGTCAACGGCGTGACGGTCGTGAAGCGGCCGTCCACCGCCTCGATCAGTACCTCGGGGACCGGCTCGGCGTGCTCGGGCAGCCAGGCGTACTCGGCCAGCCAGCGGGTGGCGGTCAGCACGTCAGCTCCCCCAGCACCCGGGCCAGGGCGGCCACGCCCGCGGCGCAGTCGACGTCGGTGGCGGACTCGGCGGGGGAGTGGGACACACCGGTCGGGTTGCGGACGAAGAGCATTGCCGTGGGCAGGTGCCCGGCGAGCACCCCGGCGTCGTGACCGGCCCCGGTCGGCAGCACCGGCGCGTCCAGCAGCGCGGCCAGCCGGTCGGCCAGCCCACCGTCGAAGGCGACCAGCGGCGTCGCCGACTCCTCCGTCAGCGTGACCCCGGTGCCGTCGCGTCGGGCCCGCTCGATCGCCTTGTCGTGCACCGCCTCCACCAGGCCGGTCAGGGTGTCCGGCTCGGCCGCCCGGGCGTCCAGCCACCCGGTCACCCGGGACGGGATCGCGTTGGTGGCGTTCGGCTCCACGGAGACCCGACCGACCGTGGCGTGTGCGCCCCGCAGCCGGGCCTCCTTGTTCGCGGCGAGCACCGTGAACGCGTACGTCAGCATCGGGTCGCGGCGGTCGGCCATCCGGGTCGTGCCGGCGTGGTTGCCCTCGCCGGCGAAGTCGAAGCGCCAGCGGCCGTGCGGCCAGATCGCACTGGCCACCGCCACCGCATCAGGGGTGTCGGCCAGCGCGCGGCCCTGCTCGACGTGCAGCTCCACGAAGGACCGGAACCGGCCCAGCAGCTCCGGGCGGGCGCCGGCCGGCGCGCCGCCGAGCGCCTCGGCGAAGCTCACCCCGTCGGCGTCGCGCAGCACCGCCGCGCGCTCCGCCGGCAGCGCGCCGGTGAGCAGCCGCGAGCCCAGGCACGGTACGCCGAACCGGGCGCCCTCCTCCTCGACGAACGCGCCGACGGCCAGCGGCCGGACCGGGGTGACTCCCGCGTCCCGCAGCTCGTCGACGGCGAGGAGCGCGCTCACGACGCCGAGCGGGCCGTCGTACGCCCCGCCGTGCGGCACCGAGTCGAAGTGGCTGCCGGTCAGCACGGCGTCGCCGGCCTCCGGGTCACCCCACCAGGCGAAGAGGTTGCCGTTGCCGTCCTCGGTGACCGGCATGCCACGCTGCTCGGCCTGGTCCCGGAACCAGTCGCGCAGCCGCAGCTCCGGCTCGGTCAGCGAGTACCGCAGGTAGCCGCCACTGCCGGCGTCCCGCCCGATCGGCGCGATCTCGTCCCAGAGCTTGCGGAACCGTGCCGCGAGGTCGCTCATGCGGTGCTCCTGTTGTTCGCGGCTGCGGGGCTCCGCTGCGCTGCACTCCTCGCGCTCACGCGTTGCCCTCTGCCATCGGGACGCGGACGCCGGTGCGTTCGGCTACCTCGCGGGCGGCGTCGTAGCCGGCGTCGACGTGCCGGATGACGCCCATCGCGGGGTCGTTGGTGAGCACCCGCTCGATCTTCTGGCCCGCCAGCGCGCTGCCGTCGGCCACGCACACCTGGCCGGCGTGGATCGAGCGACCCATACCCACGCCGCCGCCGTGGTGGATGGAGACCCAGGAGGCGCCGCTGGCCGTGTTGACCAGGGCGTTCAGCAGCGGCCAGTCGGCGATCGCGTCGGAGCCGTCGGCCATCGCCTCGGTCTCCCGGTACGGGCTCGCCACGCTGCCGGCGTCCAGGTGATCCCGGCCGATCACCACCGGGGCGGAGAGCTCACCCGAGGCGACCATCTCGTTGAACCGCACGCCCGCCTTGTCCCGCTCGCCGTAGCCGAGCCAGCAGATCCGTGCCGGCAGGCCCTGGAACGCGACCCGCTCGCCGGCCATCCGGATCCACCGGGCGAGGGACTCGTTCTCCGGGAACAGGTCGAGGATGGCCCGGTCGGTCGCGGCGATGTCCGCCGGGTCGCCGGAGAGGGCGGCCCACCGGAACGGGCCCTTGCCCTCGCAGAACAACGGCCGGATGTACGCCGGCACGAAGCCGGGGAAGTCGAAGGCCCGCTCGTAGCCGGCGAGCTGCGCCTCGCCCCGGATCGAGTTGCCGTAGTCGAAGACCTCCGCGCCGGCGTCGAGGAAGCCGACCATCGCCGCCACGTGCCGGGCCATCGACGCCCGCGCCCGGTCGGTGAACTCGGCCGGCTTCGCCGCCGCGTAGTCCCGCGCGTCGGCCAGCTCCACCCCGACCGGCAGGTACGACAGCGGGTCGTGCGCGCTGGTCTGGTCGGTGACGATGTCGATCTCGACGCCCCGGACCAGCAACTCGGGGAAGACGACGGCGGCGTTGCCCACCACGCCGATGCTCAGCGCACGACGGTCGCGCTTCGCGGCGAGCGCCCGCTCGACGGCGTCGTCCAGCGAGTCGGCGATCTCGTCCAGGTAGCGGTCGTGCGCCCGGCGCTCCAGCCGGGACCGGTCCACGTCCACGATCAGGCAGACGCCGTCGTTCATGGTGACCGCGAGGGGCTGCGCCCCGCCCATCCCGCCGCAGCCGGCGGTGAGCGTCAACGTGCCGGCGAGCGTGCCGCCGAACCGCTTGGCGGCGACCGCCGCGAACGTCTCGTACGTGCCCTGCAGGATGCCCTGGGTGCCGATGTAGATCCACGAGCCGGCGGTCATCTGCCCGTACATGGTGAGACCGAGCTGCTCCAGCCGACGGAACTCCGGCCAGGTCGCCCAGTCCCCGACGAGGTTGGAGTTGGCGAGCAGCACCCGCGGGGCCCACTCGTGGGTACGCAGCACACCGACCGGGCGCCCGGACTGCACCAGCATCGTCTCGTCGTCGCGCAGGTCGGTGAGGGTACGCACCAACGCGTGGTACGACGGCCAGTCCCGGGCGGCCTTGCCGGTGCCGCCGTAGACCACCAGGTCCTCGGGGCGCTCGGCGACCTCCGGGTCCAGGTTGTTCATCAGCATCCGCAGCGCGGCCTCCTGCGGCCAGCCGCGGGCGGTGCGCTCGGTGCCACGGGCGGCGCGGACGGGGTGGGACATCTCGGATCCCCTCTCAGTCGAGGAACAGCTGTCGGCGGGCGGCGGACGACTCGAACGCCTCCAGCCGACGCTGGGTGTCGGCGGGCGCGGCGTCGCAGATGGCCTGGAGCAGCACCATGGCCAGGGCCATCGGCGCGGTGTGCAGGTCGAAGACGAGGTCGGCGCCGACGGCGGCGGGCAGCAGCACGTCGGCGTGTTCGGTGGCCGGGCTGACCGGCGAGTCGGTGATCGCCACGACGGTGAGCCCCGCGGCGCGGGCCTCGCGGAGCGCGTCCAGCGTCTCCCGCGGGTAGCGGGGGAGCACGAAGGCGAGCAGGGCGCCCGCCCCGGCCGCGGCGGCCTGCTCCAGGCGGTCGGTGAGCAGGCTGCCGCCGTCGTCGAGCACCCGCACGTCCGGGTGCACCTTCGCGGCGAAGTACGCGAAGTACGCGGCCAGCGGCGCGGCGGCACGCAGGCCCAGGACCGGCAGCGGCCGGCTGGCGGCGAGCAGCTTCCCGGTGTCGGCGATCCGGTCGCGGTCGGCGAGTTCGCCGGCGAGCCGGTCCAGGTTGCCGATCTCGGCGCGTACGGCCTGTTGGAGTTCGTTGCCGCCGTCGGCCCGTCCGTCCGAGGCGCCGGCGGTCAGTTCACGGAGTCGGCGACGGAGCGCGGGGTAGCCGTCGTGGCCGAGCGCCACGGCGAACCGGGTGACCGAGGGTTGGCTCACCCCGGCCAGCTCGGCCACCTCGGCGGCGGAGAGGTAGGCCGTGGACGGAGCGTGCTGCACCAGGCAGTGCGCGATCCGGCGTTGGGTGGGGGTGAGCCGGACGCCGTGGAACAGGTCGAGCACGCGTTGCGTGGGCCCGGCGACGGCTCCTTCATTCACGCCGTGACTCTATGCATGAAAACTTTCAGAGGGCAACCCCGCCGCCCACCGGACGAGCTGTCGGTCGGCCGACCGGCGGGCGACCGGCCGGGCGCGCGCTCGGTAGGATCCCAGGGCGGTCGAGCAGAGGAGTGCACATGCAGTCGGTAGGCCCGTACCGGTTCACCCACATGTTGGGCATCTGCCCGGTGGGTAAGGCCTGGGCTGCAATTGACGGGCAGGGACGGTTCGTCACGGTGGCCGTACTCGACGCCGCCGCCGCGAACACACCGGGTTGGCGGGAGAGCTTCGCAGGCATCGCGAACAGCATGTCGCAGATGCCGGACGGCCTGACCTTCTCGTACGCCGACTTCGCCGCGGCCGAGCCGTGGGTGGCCTACCCGGCGGAGGTCGGCCCCGGCGCGGAGAAGCTGTTCCAGGCCCTGGGCCAGGAGTGCCAGCCGGTACCCACCGAGGAGGACGGGAAGCCGTCGCCGGTCTCCGGGGTGCCGCAGCAGGTCTCCGGTTCACCGGTGTCGGGCACCCCGCAGCAGGTCTCCGGCCCGCCGGTCTCCGGCGCCCCGCAGCCGACCTCCGGCGCGGGCGCGCCCTGGGCCATGCAGACCACCGCACTGCCCACCGTGCCGTCCGTCGAAGGCTGGGCACACCCGCCGGTGGCGCAACCCGCGCCGGCCGTCCCCCCGATCTCCACCCCGTCGGATCCGTTCGACACCTCCGGCGAGACCCGGATCGCCCCGGTCTCGCGGCCGCCCCGCAACCGGACCTGGCTCTGGATCGGCGCCGTCGTCCTGGCCGCGGTCCTGGCCGGCGGGGCCGGGCTCCTCGGCGGCGGGGCGCTCGGCGGCGAGACGCCGAACGACCCGTCGACCAGCGCCTCCCCGCCGCTCTACGAGGCGACCCAGCTCTCCCTGAACAAGGCCAAGTTCGACGCGGAACTCGCCCCGATCGCGGAGCCCTGGCTGCCCGAGCTCGGCGGATGCGCGCTCGACACGGAGGTCGGCGGCCCCGAGCTGCCAGCCGGCGAGAAGCGGCACGTCTTCTGCCGCTACCTCAGCCTGTCGGTGCACTTCGCCCTCTACGAGTCGCTGGACAAGAAGAACGCGGCGCGCACCCACCGCCAGCAGATGGGCGTCGTCAACCGTGCGCTCGCACCGGGGCTGCGTGAGGCGGCGAAGGCCACCGGCGGAGCCAGCGGGGCACCCGGCAGCTACGTCGAGTACGCGGGGAACGGGCACGACGGCCGCCCCGTCTGCGGTGTCTGGTGGGACCGCGACGACAGCGCGACCGCCGTCTACTTCGAGACTCCGTGCGCGGCCGGCATCGCCGGCAACTGGGACGCCCTGCGCGACGTGTGGAAGCGGACCAGCTGACCTCTCCGGTCGGCCGCCCCGCGCGACCGAACGCGGGTGGACGGTTTCCGCTCCACCCGCGTTCGACGCCCCAACCTTCACGTCGACCGCTAGCGGACGCCGCCGCCCCTCGGCGGCGGCACCAGGCAGACGTCGTCGCCCACGGCCGCGGTGCCGGTCAGGTCGAACCGCACCACCCGAGCGCCGCGGAACGTCCGCTCGGTGACGGCCGCCCCACCACTGCCCAGCCGTACGATGAGGTCCCGATTCTGCGGTTCGTCCCAGTCGGTCGCCTGGAACAGCCACACCCGTGACCGCCCGGCCAGCAGCGTCGACACGGGCTGCCCCGCACAGCCGGCGGGCTCGGCCGGGACCACGTAGCCGTCCGGCGGCGGGCCGTAGTAGGCCTGCGCGTTCCACGACACCGGAGTCGCGAGGACCAGGTCCCCGGGGCGAAGTTCGGCGCTCAGGTGACGCAGCGCGGACCGGTAGTCGGCCACATTGGCGCCGCCACCCTGATGGAACGCCCGCGCCGGGTTCGCCGTGACGACCACGTCCATCGCCAGCTGCGGTACCGCCACCGCGACGACCAGGGCCGCTCCCGCACCCCAGCCGACCCAGCCGAGGACCGGTTGCCGAGCCCGCGGCGACGCGACCGCGAAGCCGGCCAGCATCAACCACGACGGCACGGCGTAGAGCGCCAGCCGCCCGTTGAAGGGGTAGATCGACAGGGCGGCGCCGCCGAGACCGACCGCCAACGGGGCGAGCAGGATGAAGACGGCGAGCGGATTCAACCGGCGCCAGCACAGCACCGCGCCGACGACGACCAACGGAACGGCGACCCAGACCGACCAGACCACGAAGGGCACCGTGGCCAGGGTCCGGTAGGTCGCGCCGATCCAGTCCACGGTGGCGGGCACGTCGCTCAGCGGATGCGCCGGGTAGATCGACTTGCCCTGCCAGTAGGCCTTCAACTGCGGATCGCTCAAGCCGGGCCCGAGCAGGCGGACATAGACCCACACGGCGACGACGATCCAGGCCGGCGCGGGCGCGACGAAGCGCACCAGCTCCCGCAGCCGCTCTTCCCGGTCACGGCCCGGGCGGGCCAGCGCGTGAACGACGAGCAGCGCCGTGAGGGCGGCGACGACCGGGATGGCCAGCGTGCTCAGCACCAGCACGGCCAGCGACGTCGCCCAGAACACCACGCCGCCGCGCCAGGTCAGCTCGCGGCGGCTGAGCAGGAGGGCGATCCCGACGAGCAGCGTCACGCAGAAGGCGTCCGCGCTGTACTGCTTCAGTTCGTTCGAGTAGCCGACGAGGAAGGGCGCGATCGCGACGAGCAGCAGCGCGGCGAGCGCCGAGGGCGGTGGCATGAGCCGACGCCCGAAATACCCGACCAGTGGCAGCAACGCCAGCCCGAAGAGCAGCGGTACGAGCCGCAGCGAATGCTCGGAGGCGCCGAAGAGCTGGAGCGAGAGGCGCTCCAACCACAACCAGCCCGGCGGTGCCGTCTGACTGAACGCCAACGGCTCCAGCAGGTCGAGGTAGCCCCGGTCCCGGAGGTTGTGCACGACGTACAGCTCGTCGCCCCAGAAGCTGCGCGCGAACCACCACTGGCGCACCCGCAGCAGCACGCCGAGCGCGATGATCAGGGCGGCGAACGGCCAGTACGGCAACGGGGCCGGGCGGCTGCGCCGGACCGACCAGACCCTGCCGGACTTCGGCGGGGCACCGGCCGGCGAGGGCAGGATCGGCGGGAATGCGTCCGACGTGGATGCCACGGTGGTGGAAAGAGCCCAAGGCGGGCGCGTCTCGGACACGGCGCGACGCTACCAAAGAGCCGTCGACGTCAACGGCCCGCGCATCGCCCGCCCGACCCGGGCACCGCAGTGGCCCCAGGCCCTGCTTCACAAGACCGTGCCCGGCTCGCTCGGGCGAGCCTCATGACACAGGCCTCAGTCGACAGTCGGCCGCACCGGCGCGGGCGCCGGCTCGCCTCGCCGGGGGGCCGGGACGGGCGACACCGGCGAACCGATCAGGCGGGCCGCCTCCCGGTGGCGTCGGGAGGCCGGCGGCAGCCCCGTCAGGAACTCGGGGAACATGCCGAAGAAGGTCCGGGCGCTGCGCAACTCCAGCGTGTGAGCCCGCGACCAGCGGAACGAGTTCGTGGCCCGAGCCCAGTGGTGGGTCCAGCGGACGTCACCGATCAGCGCGACGGGGAGGCCCTTGCGCCAGGCGCGCAGCCCGAGCTCGTGGTCCTCGTAGTAGAGGAAGAAGCGTTCGTTCCAGCCGCCCAGGTCGAGAAAGTCCGCGGTCCGCGCCGCCACGGCCGCCCCCATCACCCAGGCCACCCAGAGCGCCTCACCGGAGGCGGCCGTCAGCCGGTACGAGGCGTGCATCCGGGCCAGCGGCCAGACCTTGCGGTTGCCCACCTTCGCCGTGGCGTAGGGAAAGCCGCGTCCGTTGGGCTGCGCGACGCCGTCCGAGGAGAGCAGCTGCGGCGCGGCCAGCCCGCCGTGCTGGTCGAGGTGGCGCGCCAGCACGTCGAAGCCGTCCGGACCGATCTCGAGGTCCGGGTTGGCGAAGAGGACGTACTCGCCCGCCGCCTGGCGCACCCCGACGTTGTTGGCCCGGGAGAACCCGACGTTCTCCGGCAGCCGGACGACCCGGGCGCCCAGCTCCTCGGCGACCGCCACCGAGTCGTCGGAGGACGCGTTGTCCACGACGATCCACTCGTACGGCTTCGCCTCGTCGCGCCAGCAGCGGCGCAGCGTCTCCGCCGAGTTGTAGGTGACGGTTACGACGCTCCAACGATGTCCTGCCATCACGCTCTCCGAACTGTGAGGTAGCCGTACAGGGATGCGAAGCCGAACCGGCGGCCCTTCCACTGCCGGCGAGCGGCCGGCCCGTCGAGCAGTCCACGCCCGACGCCGCGGAGGAAGGGCCGCAGCAGGCCCTGGCGGGCCCGGCGGGCGGCCAGCGCGAGGTGCGCCACCGCGAGTACGGGGATCGCCACGAGCATCAGCGGCCAGGTGAAGGTGCGGGCCGCGACGAGGAGCCGATTGCGGGCCAGCAGGAACGCGCGGAATCCCTGAAGCTTGTTGTCGCCCTCGACGCTGTGACCGCCGGCGTGCGGGAGCACGAGGTCCAGTGCCCGGGTGCGCGACCCACTGGCGTAGAGGCGGAGGGCGAGGTCGGCGTCCTCGCCCCAGGCGAAGAGGTGCTCGTAGAACCCGCCGAACCGGTGGAACAGCTCGGTGGGGAAGACGGCCGCGCCGCCCGACGGACCGAGTGCCGCTCGCGTGGCTGACGCGGGCCGGTCGATGAAGAGCGAGATGGGGTTGAGGCTGATGCCCACGTACTCGCCGCCGTGCATGGCCAGGCCGACCGCGATCGGCGTCTCGGGGTCCGCCGCGATGGCGGCGTGGATCCGGTCCAGGGCGTCGTCGGGCAGCCAGACGTCGGGATTCAGCAGCAGCACGTGGCTCGTGGTCGCGGCCGCGACCGCCCGGTTGCAGCCGGCCGCGAAGCCGGGATTCGACGAGTCGGGCAGGTACTCGTACCGCGCCTCGTCGAAGTGCTCCGCGATGACCTTCTCGCAGCCGTCCTGGGGCCAGTTGTCGGCGAAGACGAACCGCACCGGCAACTCCCCGGCGCTGCGGGCCCAGGTCGGTAGGGTCTGCGCCAACATCTCGCCGGAGCGGTAGAGGACGGTGACGATCGTGAGGCCCGTGAAGGGCGTCGTGTTCATGTCGCGGGTCTCCCCAGCCGGTGCAGGATCCAGAGCCCGGGCACCAGGCTCAGCCAGGTCGGATAGATGAGCGGGTAGAGCTCGTAGATGCCGAACAGGGCGAAGTACACGATGAAGCCCCGCCCCAGCTGCTCCGCAGGTGCCCTCGAGAACTCGAACCAGCGCTCGCTCGCCCCGACCGCCAGCCCCAACGCGGCGAAGAAGAACAGCGCGCCGACCGGGCCGTAGTCGAGCAGAGGGATGGCCGCGAAGGTCGCGGTGTTCATGAAGTACGGCTGGCTGAGCTGAGACGTCACGCCGTAGAGGTCGACCTCGCCGACCAGCGGCTGGACGCGGGCACCCAGGAAGGTCAGCGAATAGGCGCCGTACGCCGGGTCGAGGTGCTCCCGCTGCGACCAGAGCCGGCCGAACGTCTCGGTCGACGAGCTGAGTGACAGGTCGAGCGAGCCGGCGCTGCTGGCCAGGGCGTTGTTGCCGTACCGGGAGCGGAACTCGGTCTCGAAGGTGCCGGTGCCCGCGAGCGTACGTTGCCCGCCGAGATAGACGGCGGCCCCGAGCGCCACGGCGCCGATGAGCAGGACGACCGTCGTCTTCGGGACGGACTTCGCCGGGAGGAACCGGGCCGGCAGCAACCTGCGCGGCAGCAGCTTGCGGGGCAGCAGCCTCGCCATCCGCAGCGGTGGACGACGCACCGAGAGCGCGGTGATGAGCGCGGGAGCCACCCCGACGAGCACCGAGTTCTTGCTCGCGCCGAGGGCCGCGCCGACCGTGAAGACGCCGGCGAGAGCGTAGAAGACGAGCGAACCCCGTAGCGTCCCGGAGAGGGCGCGCAGCAACGAGATGGCCATGCCGAGCGTCCAGGCCTCGGAGAGCAACCCGATGACGATGTTGGACTGCTGCCGCAGCACCTGCCGCGCGGCGTCCGGGTTCTCGGCGAGCAGCGGCGGAAGCACCCCGCGGTACCGCACCGCCGCGGTCACGGCGGCGATGCCGAGCAGCACGAAGAGGTAGGTCAGCAGTCGCCGGTCGGACGGCCAGGACAGCTGCGGCCGACGCGTCGCGACGACGCGGAACGACGACCCGGTCACCCGTCGGCCGACGGACCATGCGACGAGGAAGACCGTCACGTACCCGGCGAGCACGGGCAGCACCGCGGTGCCGGCCCAGGAGTCGTACGGGCCGGGCAGGGCCCACACGGCCAGGAAGGCCGCGCTCCAGGCCGCCGCGCAGGCGGCCAGCGCCCACATCCGGCACCGGGCGGCCAGCAGCGCGCCGACCGCCAGCCCGAACGTGATCGCGACCCCGACGTTCTGCGTGGCGAGCAGGAGTAGCGCCCCGACGACGACGGGGATGCCGACGGACCAGAGCCGCCGCTCAGCGCCGGTCATCGGCGACCGTGCGGTAGAGCTGGAGCCAGTTCTCTACGCAGCGGGCGAAGGAGTACTCGGTCGCATACTCCCGCGCCAGCTCGCGACGCTGCTCCCGGTAGGCGGAGCGCTGCGTCGCCGCCCGAATGGCCGTCACCATCGCCGCCGCGTTCATCTCCGCCTGGTACGCGAGAACGCCGGTGGCCCGCCGGGTGATCTCCGCGAGCCCGCCGACTCCGGAGTGCACGACCGGCACCCCGAGGGACATCGCCTCCAGGGCGCTGCGTCCGAAGGACTCCACCCGGGACGGCACGAGCAGGCAGTCGACCTTCTGCAGGAAGGCCGCCGCGTCCACCCGCCCGACGAGCTCGACGTTCGGAGCCGACGCCACCGGAACGGTACCGGCGCCCGCGATCAGGAACTCGACCTCGGGCAGCGCGGCGGCGATCTCCGGCAGCAGGTCGGCGCCCTTCTCCTTCTCGATCCGGCCGAGGAAGCCGACCCGGACCGGCTCGTCCGGCCCGAGGGTGGGCGAGTCGTCGACGCTCGGCCACACCGCCGGCAGCGGGTTGTTGATGACGTGCACGTCGCGGACGTGTCCGCGTACCCTCAGCTCCTCGGCCTCGAAGGCGGAGACCGC
This sequence comes from Micromonospora musae, assembly GCF_003626635.1. Lineage (GTDB taxonomy): Bacteria > Actinomycetota > Actinomycetes > Mycobacteriales > Micromonosporaceae > Micromonospora > Micromonospora musae. The sequence goes on from NZ_RAZT01000010.1 coordinate 173,878, forward strand.
GACGGTGGCGTGGGGCCGGAGCCGACGCGAGATCAGGTCGGTGCTGATGTTCGCCTGGACGGCGGCCTTCGCCCGCAGCGACTCCGCCGCGTCACGGTACTGCCAGAGGCTGTTGTGCAGGGCCACGACCACCGGCGTCCGGCGCGCCTGCACACCCAACCCCGCGCGGACGTGCATCGCCGCGGACAGCAGGTGAGCGCTCACCACGTCCGGGCGCAGCTCGTCGACGAGCCGCCGGATCCCCCGCGCGTAACCCAGATCGATCCGCCGCGTCGCACCGAGCGGAAGCCAGCGGATCCCGGACGCGCGCAGCGACTCGGCCACCTCGTCGTCGGGGGTCGCGGCGACGACCTCCACACCCTGGGCGGTCAGCGCCGGAAGCATCTCGATGAGGAAACGCTCGGCGCCGCCGAGCTGCCGCCGCCCCGACCCCCCGGTCGTGCAGACGAACAGAACCCTCATCGTGCGGTCATTCCCTCGATGGCGCCCTTGGCCACCGCGCGCCGGGCTGAGCCGCCACCGACCGCCGCCCGCAGGAGCACCCCGACCGTGTACGCGGAGCAGGCGATGCCGCCGCGCCAGCCGGCCAGTTCGCGGCTGGCCCGGATGAACTCCCGGGTCTGCCGGCGGGAGATCTCCTCCACCGCCCACTTGCGCTTGGCGCTCGCGTCGTCCTCGTGCGTCACCACGGCCTCCGGCACGTACGCCAGCCGCAGCCCCAGCCCCCGGACCGCCCAGCAGAGGCGCAGGTCCTCGGAGTAGAAGAAGGACGACTCGTCGACACCACCGATCTCGTCGAGGGTCTGCCGGCGGATGGCGACGAAGGGGCCAGAGAGCCAGTCCCCGTGCTCCGGGGTGGAGACGATCCGCAGCCGCGGGAAGAGCACGCTCAACCCGGTGGCGTGCCCGAGACCGGCGCCGACCGTCAGGAAGCGACCCGCGGCCGTCTGGTCCTTCCCGGTCGCGTCCAGCACCCTCGGGAAGGCGGCGCCCACCTTCGGGTCGTCGAGCCGCGCCATCAACTCCTCGATGGCGCCGGGCCGGACCACGATGTCGTTGTTCGACAGGATCACCCGCGAGCGGGTGCTGTGCCGCACGCCCAGGTTCATCCCCTTGGCGTAGCCCAGGTTCGTCTCCGACCGGACGTACTTGGCGCCGGTCTCGTCGCACATCGCGCGAAGCGCCGCGCCGATCTCGGCGGCGCTGCCGTTGTCCACGACGACGACCTCCGCACCCTCCGGCAGCGACCGCACGCAGCCGTTGGTCCGATCGAAATCTTCCCAGGTCAACACGATGATTGAGACGTCCACCGCTAAGCCATCCGATTGAGGAGAAGGTGCGAAGACCGGTGCAGGCTCTGCCGGGTCCGGAACGCGTACACCCCGTACGCGACGGACGAGGCCAGGGCGGCGCCGAACGCGCCGAGCCACGGAATGAGGAGAAAGTACAGGACGCCCGAGACGGACATCGTCACGAGGGCGACCCCGGTGGTGGCCCGCTCGCCACTTCGCTTGAGGAGGGCGGCGCTCCAGGTCTTACCGGCCGAGAGAGCCAGCGTTCCCGGCAGCAGCAGGAGGCCGAAGAGCCACGCGTGGCGGTAGTCGGGGGCCAGCAGGCCCAGGGCGGCGAGCCCGATCACGGCCAGGGACGCCACCGGCAGCGCCGACTTCACGACCTGTCTGCTCTGGTCCTGGATCGCGTCGGGATCCCGCTCGGCGAGAATCCGCTGTGACCTGACCACCGCCCCCGACTGGGCGAACTCCAGGGCGGCCACGGCGAGGGCGTAGACGCCGAGCGGACCCGCACCGGCGAACCGGGCCACCAGGATCTGACTCAGCCGGTACGTCAGCATCTGGGCGCAGACCCCGACGTGCAGCTGCCCGACGGCGACGGCGTCCGCGCGGTAGTCGGCGCGCCCGGCGGTCGCCGCGGGGATCGGGCGGAACCGCCGCGCCCAGACCAGGACGGCCATGGCGAGGACCGCCGCGGCGACGAGCTGCACGCCGAGCCAGAGGACGCTCCACAGACCGCCGTCGACCTCGCCGCGCAGGAAGAGGATCGCGTAGCCGGCCACCAGGACGGCGCCGCCGGCGGCGCGCATCGAGTACACGAACCAGAACCGCTTGAGCCGCAGACCCAGCGAGGCCGCCGTGTTGAAGACGGTGAGGCCGCAGGCCGCGCCGATGCCCACGGCGTAGCTGCCGATCCCGGCGAACGCGGTGAGCAGCGCCGCCACCGCAGCGGTGAGCACCAGCGACAGCCCGACGATCAGGAAGATCCAGCTCCGACCCCGGGAGAAGATCCAGCCGGCCGGGCGGGACAGCAGGAACGTGTCGAGGGAGAGGCCACCGAGCGCCGCGCCCATCGTGGCGCTCACCATGTTCGCGGCCAGTTCGCCGCGCTCCGTCGCGGGCAGCGTCACCGAGACGAGCGCGGCGAGGCCGGTGAGGCCCAGCGCGGCGATGTAGAGACGTTCGGGTGAGACGAAGCGCCGGAGCAGCCCTAGCACCCGCTGTCCCGGGCGGCCGTCGCGTCCAGGCCCGACCACGATCGAGCAGCGTCGACCAACGACACGCCTTCCACTCGTCTCCCCCGAAGATGCGGTAGATGTGCGGTACGACGAGTCCCCGTCGCTGGCACTTTCTACCCGAACCATGATCTGCCCCGCAATCGCCCGTAAGGCCGAGTGCGGTCGCCGTCGGTCGCGGCCGGGACCGCCCTGGCCCGGTCGGGCGCGTCGGCGCGAAAGGTAGTCTGGCGCTGTTCGAGGGCCGACCCGACCTGGAGCCGTATGTACCTCGCCCGCAACTTCGGCGCACATTGGATCACCATCGTCCTGCTGGCGCTGCTGGGTGGGGTCGGGACGGGCCTCCTGGCCGCACGTCAACCCCCCGGCTACCGATCCGAGGTGCAGCTGCTGGTCACGTTCGTGGCCGAAGGCGCCCAAGAGGGCCACAGCTCCCCACCGCCGGACGCCGGGAAGCTCATGCAGCGCCGCGTGAAGAGCTACGCCAGCATGATGAACACCTCCCGGCTGACCGTCCCGGTGATCGAATCGCTCCGCCTGCCGGACACCCCGGCGCAGCTGGCCGACGACATCGTGGCGTCCTCCTCGCTGGACAGCCTGGCGGTCGACGTCGCCGTCACGTACCGCGACGCCGAGACCGCCGCGCAGATCGCCGACGCGCTCGCCGTCGAACTGCAGCGGATCGCGGACCGGGACCTGCCGCCCGCCGGCCTCACCACCAAGGCGCAGGCCACCGTGATCAAGGCGCCCGCCGTCCCGGAACGCCCCGAGCCGGTGTCCTGGCCGCTGCACGCGGCCGCCGGAGCGCTGGGCGGGCTCTGTATCGGAGTGGGCGTGGCCCTCGCCCGCGCCTACCGGCGGGAGGGCACACCGATCGGCGCCGACGTGAGAACGGTCCGCGAGGCCACCCGCCAACGCTGGCACACGCTGCGCCAACGCTCCGGTGACGCCGCCACCCAGCCCGCCGTCGCCGGCCCGTCCGACTGAGCACCGCCGGCCGTTGAGGCCGGTCACCGGCCGGGGGCCGCCTCGGCGCCCCGGCCCGATGCGCAGAGCCCCGTGCCGGTGCCGCCCGTCAGGCCGTGCCGGCGCCCGAGGCCAGGCCGGCGGTGAACGCCCGGCAGGTCTCGTAATCCGGCAGCAGCCCCGACTCGCGGGCCTGCGCCAACGTCGGCGCGACCGAGTCACGGGCCGACAGCAGCGGCGTCTCGACCGGCCAGTCGATCGCCAACTGCGGATCGAGGGGGTGTACGGCGTGCTCGGCGGTCGGGTTGTAGGTGGTCGAGCAGACGTAGCTCAGGGTGGCGTCGTCGGTCAGCGCGCAGAAGCCGTGACCGAGCCCCTCGCCGAGGTACACCGCCCTGCGGTCGACGTCGTCGAGACGGACGGCCTCCCATCGGCCGAAGCTCGGCGAACCCAGCCGGAGGTCCACCACCACGTCGACGACGGCCCCGCGCACACAGCTGACGTACTTCGCCTGGCCGGGCGGGACGTCGGCGAAGTGGATGCCCCGGACCACCCCCCGCGCCGAGACCGAGAGGTTGCCCTGGGCCAGCCGGAGCGGATGACCCACGGCGGCGGCGAGCCGGTCGAAGCGGTACCACTCCATGAAGAGCCCACGGGGATCGCCGTGCTGCTGCGGAGTGATCTCCCAGGCGCCCTCGATGCTCAACTCCCGAATCTTCACCGGGTCACCGCGCCGCCGTACGCCGCATCCAGCAGGCCGAGCAGGTAGTCGCCGTACCCGCTCTTGGTCAACGGCCCGGCCAACGTCCGGAGCTGCTCGTCGTCGATCAGGCCGGCCCGCCAGGCGACCTCCTCGATGCAACCGATCTTCATGCCCTGCCGCTCCTCGATCACCCGCACGAACTCGGCGGCCTGCATCATGGCGGCGAACGTGCCGGTGTCCAGCCAGGCGGTGCCCCGGTCCAGCACGGTCACCGACAGCTCACCCGCCCTGAGGTACGCCTCGTTCACCGCGGTGATCTCCAGCTCGCCCCGTTCGCTCGGGGTGAGCCGACGGGCGATCTCCACCACCCGGTTGTCGTAGAAGTAGAGCCCCGGCACCGCGTAGCGCGACTTCGGCTTCTCCGGCTTCTCCTCGATCGAGAGCACCCGGCCGTCGGCGTCGAAGTCGACCACCCCGTACGCCGCCGGGTCGGCCACCGGGTAGGCGAAGACGCGCCCGCCGACCGGGTCACCGTCGACGGCGAGCTGTCGTCCCAGGCCGACGCCGTAGAAGATGTTGTCGCCCAGGATCAGCGCCACCGACTCGTCGCCGATGAACTCCGCGCCCAGGACGAACGCCTGCGCGATGCCCTCCGGGCGGGGCTGCGTGAGGTACTCGAGCCGCAGCCCCCACTGGCTTCCGTCGCCGAGCAGCCGCTGGAACTGACCCTGATCCTCCGGCGTGGTGATCACCAGAATCTCCCGCACCCCGGACATGACGAGAGTGGAGAGCGGGTAGTAGATCATCGGCTTGTCGAAGACCGGCATCAGCTGCTTGGACACCGCCCGGGTGATCGGCCAGAGCCGGGAGCCGGTGCCACCGGCGAGAAGGATTCCGCGCACACCGGGGAGGCTACCGGTACCGACTCCGGCCCGAGATCCCGTGCACCCTGCGCCGCGGCAATGCTGCGTAGACTCCTTGACTCGTGAGAATCCTCGTCACCGGCGGAGCCGGATTCATCGGGTCGGAGTACGTTCGCATGCTCCTCGGCGTTCCCGGGGGCAACGCGGCGGGTGTGCCCGCGCTCGAGCCGTCCGGCGTCACCGTGCTCGACGCGCTGACCTACTCGGGCAACCGGGCCAACCTCGCGCCGGTCGCCGGGGACAGCCGACTACGGTTCGTGCACGGCGACATCTGCGACGCCGCTCTCGTCGACGAGATCCTGCCCGGGCACGACGTGATCGTGCACTTCGCCGCCGAGTCCCACGTCGACCGGTCGATCGCCGGCGCCGCCCCGTTCGTCACCACGAACGTCCTCGGCACCCAGACCCTCCTCGACGCCGCGCTGCGCCACGGCGTCGGGCGCTTCGTGCACGTCTCCACCGACGAGGTGTACGGCTCGATCGACACCGGCTCGTGGACCGAGACCTGGCCGTTGGCGCCCAACTCGCCGTACTCGGCCTCCAAGGCCGGCTCCGACCTGCTCGCGTTGGCGTACCACCGCACCCACGGCATGGACGTCGTGGTCACTCGCTGCTCCAACAACTACGGCCCGTACCAGTTCCCGGAGAAGGTCATCCCGCTCTTCGTCACCAACCTCCTCGACGGCGGCACCGTGCCGCTCTACGGCGACGGCGGCAACGTGCGGGACTGGCTGCACGTGCACGACCACTGCCGGGGGATCGCCCTGGTGCAGCAGCGGGGTCGGGCCGGCGAGGTCTACAACATCGGTGGCGGCACCGAACTGACCAACAAGGAGCTCACCGGCCGGCTGCTGGAGTCGTGCGGCGCCGGGTGGGAGCGGGTCGTCCCGGTCGCCGACCGCAAGGGCCACGACCGCCGCTACTCGCTGGACATCACCAAGATCAACGAAGAGTTGGGGTACGTCCCCAGCATCGACCTGGAGCACGGCCTCGCCGCGACCGTGCGCTGGTACCGGGAGAACCGCCAGTGGTGGGAGCCGCTGAAGGCCGGCGGCAAGGCGGCGGTCGTCGCATGAGCCGGCTACTGGTCACCGGCGCCGGCGGGATGTTGGGCCGGGACCTGCAGGCGGTGCTCCGCACCCGCCGCGACCTCTCCGTCACGGCCACCACCCGCGCCGAGCTGGACGTGACCGACGCGGCGGCGGTAGGCGCCGCCGTCGACGGCCACGACGTCGTGATCAACGCGGCGGCGTGGACCGATGTGGACGGTGCCGAGACCCAGGAGGCGGCGGCCACCGCCGTCAACGGCGACGCCGTCGTGCACCTCGCCGACGCCTGCGCCGCGACCGGCGCTCGGATGATCCAGGTCTCCACCGACTACGTGTTCCGGGGCGACGCCACCGAACCGTACCCGGAGGACGCCGCGCCGTCCCCGCTCAACGCATACGGACGCGGCAAGCTCGTCGGGGAGCTCGCCGTGCGGCGGCTGCTGCCCGACGCCGGGTACGTCGTACGCACCGCCTGGCTCTACGGGGAACACGGCCCCAACTTCGTCGCCACGATGCTGCGGCTCGCCGGGGAGCGGGACACGTTGGACGTCGTCGACGACCAACGCGGGCAACCCACCTGGTCGTACGCGCTGGCGGAGCAGCTCGTCGCCCTGGCCGACGCGGCACTCGCGGGTCGCGCCGAACCCGGCACCTACCACGGCACCGCATCGGGTGAGACCACCTGGTACGGCCTGGCGCGCGCCGTGTTCAGCCTGCGCGGCCTCGACCCCGACCGCATCCGGCCGACCAGCAGCGAACACTACCGCCGGCCGGCCCCCCGCCCCGCCTACAGCGTCCTGGCGCACGAGCGCTGGGCGAAGGCGGGCCTGCGACCCATGGCCGACTGGCGGTCCGCCCTCGCCGAGTCGTTGGCCCGACCCTAGGGCTCAAGGCGTCAACGGCCGCCGGCGCGAAACACCTCCGCGACCGTACGCACCACGACCTTGATGTCGAGCCACAGCGACCAGTTCTCGATGTAGTAGTTGTCGAACCGTGCGCGGTCGGAGATGGGGGTGTCGCCCCGCAAGCCACTGACCTGCGCCAGGCCGGTGAGCCCGACTGGCACCCGATGCCGCATCGCGTAGTTCGGGTACTCCGCCGAGAACTTCTCGACGAAGTACGGCCGCTCCGGCCGCGGCCCGACGACGCTCATCTCACCGCGCAGGATGTTCCAGAGCTGGGGCAGCTCGTCCAGGGACGTGCGGCGCATGAACCGGCCGACCGGCCCGACCCGCTGGTCGTGCCCGATGGACCAGTTCGTCTGCGACTCGTGCTCGTTCGCCGGGCGCATGGAGCGGAACTTGATGACCTCGAACGGCCTGCCGTACCTGCCGATCCGCTCCTGGCGGAAGAAGATGCCGCGACCACCCTCGACGAAGGTCGCCACCGCGCAGAGCAGGAGCACCGGGCTCAGCAGGACCAGTGCCACGGTGGCGAAGAGAGCATCGGAGGCGCGCTTGATGGCCCAGCGCGGGCCGGAGAGCGTGGTGTCACCGATCTTCACGATCGGGATCGCGCCGATGTGGTCCGGGTAGCCGCCGAGCGACCGGGAGCCCCAGAGCCGCGGCACCGCCCACAGGTCGCAGCGTGAACTACCCGGCCGCAGGAGGATGTCCATCAGCGTCGACTCCGGACAATCCGGATCGGCGATGACCAGGACGTCGCACTCCAGCATCGTGGTGAGCTGCTCGAGATCGTCGAGCGTCCCGATGAGCGGAACCGATCCGGGGCCCTGCCGCGGGGCCGCGTCGACACAGCCGACGAAGCGGAGGCCGTAGCGCGGATAGCGGCGCAGCAGCCGGGCGAGCTCCATGCCGACCGGGCCGCTGCCGATGACGATGGCGTTGTGCTCCACCCACCGGCGCTTGCGCGCGGCGTTCGCCAGCAACCTGCTGATCGCCCGACCGACGATCACCAGGCCGGCGGAGATCGCGACCCCCCGCATGAAGCCGCCGACGTACGACACCGAATCGTGGCGCTCCGCCGCGATGATGGCCACCACCGCGGCGGAGGCCAACAAGCGTCCGCAGATGCTCGGCAGCTCGTCGAGGATGCCGATGTGCCGGCGCGCCCGGTAGAGCCCGCCGGTCGCGAAGATGGCCATCGTGAGAACCGCGTTGGCCAGGGTCCCGCGCCAGTAGTTCTGAGTCAGCAGCAGCGGCGCCAGGAGCGCGACGACGTCGAAGGGCGCCGTCAGCATCCAGGACCGCAGCCAGCGGGTGCGCTTGGACGCCCGCGAGCCGGCGTAGGGCAGGACGGTGGTCGCGTCGAGATTGGAGCGCTTCTCGACGACGTCCGACGACTCTCCCGCCAGTCGGACGGCGGTGACCACCGCTTCCTTGCCCTCGTCGCCGGTCCCGTCGCGCTGCGCCGTCACCGATCGATCCAGGGCGCTGTCGCGGTGCTCGGCGCGGACGGCCGGATCGCTAACCGCCGGTTGGCTTGACATGGTTGGTCCTCCCCCGTGAGGCCCCACGCCGTGCAAGCCGGCTTATGGGCGATCGCAGGATATGACCAGGTCAGCCGGACGGCTATAGCCAGTGGAACATTTCGACATCCTACTTTCCGGCGGCCAGGATCTCGGGTACCGCATCGTTGCGGACCGCGTTGAAGAGGACCTTGGCCTTCGCGGTGTCCGCGAACACCACGCTCTCGCTGCCCACCCGGCCCGTCCCCTTCGACGGGCAGGTGAAGAAGGCGAGGTTGCCGCCGCGCAGCCCGCGAAGCTCCATCGCGAAGTCCACGAGGGACATCGACTCGTCGACCGCCACCGCGCTCGCCGTGGCCTTGACGAACGAGTTGAGCTTGCCCGGGTTCGCCAGGACGCCACCCGTCGCGGCCTTGTCCAGGATCGCCTTGATGACCTGCTGCTGATGCCGGATACGGGCGAAGTCACCGTCGGCGAAGGCATGCCGCTCGCGCGCGTAGTCGAGTGCCGCGGCGCCGTCCATGGTCTGCGGACCCGCGGGGAACGTCCGGCTACCGCTCAGCGAGTACTTCGTGGTGAAACCCTTCTCGACATCGACCTCGATGCCACCGAGAGCGTCGACGATCTCCTTGAACCCGGCGAAGTCGACCATCGCCACGTGGTCGATGCGGACCGAGGTGAACTTCTCCACCGTCTGCACCATCAGCGGGACACCACCCCAGGCGTACGCCGCGTTGATCTTCGCGTCCCGGCCGCCGTGGCCGTTCTTCGACTTCGGCACGGGCACCCAGGTGTCCCGTGGGATCGAGATGAGCTGCGCGCTCGACCGGTCCTTCGGCAGGTGCGCCAGGATGATGGTGTCGCTGCGGGAGCCGCCGCTGCTCTCCGGATCGCGGGAGTCGCTGCCCAGAATCATGATGTTCATGGCGCCCTTGGCCACCGGCTCGGGACGGGACTCCACCGGTACGTCCTCGAACGCGTCGACCCGGTCGATGTCGGACTCCACGGAGCGCAGGTAGAGGCCGCCGGCGATCACCGCGCCACCACCGAGCAGGAGGACCACCACCAGACTGATCAGGGCGACCCGCCGCCAGCGGCGGCGTCGGCGCGGCTGCTCCGAGCCGTCGGTCGGCTCCGGAGCGGAGGTCACCACCGAACGCTCCGTGCCGAGATCTGTGGTCTGTTCATGTCGAGGCATGGCGCGATGCTACTGATTCAGGTAACGAACCGTGCACCCTCGTCCGGCCAGCACCGCCAACCGGCCGGTCCGATGCCGCTCACTCGATGAGCCCGTCCGCCCCGGAAACGGCTCGCACCCGCCCTCCGGCGATCGGTGCGAGACGGCGGCAGGCTCGACCGGGACCGGCTTTTCCCAGCCATCGATCAGCATTGGCTGCTATCAAGACAGCCGTGGATGCAACGAAGCTCCGTCGGGCCATCGCCCGCACCCCGCTCGCCCCGGTCGCCGCCTTCCCCAAGCGGCTGGCCCGGGTCGCCCGCCACGACGCCAAGGTGCTGCGCACCTCGGCCCGCTGGCTCGTCACCTCCCGAGAGCACCACAACTACACGTACGAGCTGACCAAGCTCAGCCGCCACCACCTGGCCTGGTTCGTCAGCGTCGTCTGCGACCGCCCCGTCGAACAGGTGCGCGGCTACCTCGCCGAGATCGAGTCCGACGACGCGCTGCGCCGGCACATCGAGCAGGCGACCGCCACCGCCGCCCGGCGCGGCCTCGCCGACAAACACGTCCGCTACGCCCGCCGCATCGGCTGGTACGCCATGGTCCGCGCAACCCGCCCCACGCACATCGTGGAGACCGGGGTGGACAAGGGACTGGGCAGCTGCGTGCTGGCCTCGGCCCTGCTGCGCAACACCGCCGAGGGCCACCCGGGGCGGCTGACCTCGCTCGACATCAACCCGGAAGCCGGCTACCTGGCCCGCACCGCCCCCTGGTCCCAGGTGGTCGACCTGGTGATCGGCGACTCGATCGCCTCGATCGCCGCACTGGAGCGACCCGTCGACTTCTTCCTGCACGACAGCGACCACAGCCGGGCCCACGAGAAACGCGAGTTCGAGAAGGTGGAGGGCAAGCTCGCCCCCGGCGCGATCCTGCTCACCGACAACGTCACCACCACCAACGTCCTCGCCGAACACGCCGAACGCACCGGCCGCCGGTTCCTCGCCTACCGCGAGACGCCCGCCAACCACTGGTACCCCGGCGACGGCATCGGCGTGGCATGGTAGCCGGATGCGGCTGAGCGCCATCCACACGTACCCGGTCAAGGGCTGTCACCGGCTCGACCACGACGGCGCGCAGGTGCTGCCGTGGGGCCTCGCCGGTGACCGGCGGTGGATGGTGGTCGACGCCGACGGCGTCGGCGTCACCCAGCGGGAGACCCAACGGCTCGTCGGGCTGCACGCCACGCTCCACGACGGTGGCCTGCTGCTACGGGCGGACGGTCGCCCAGACCTGCAGGTGCCCGAGCCGACCGGAGGCGAGCCGCTGCCGGTACGCACGTTCCGCAGCCGGAAACTACCCGTGCCGGCGCTGCCCGCCGGGCCGGCCGCCGACGACTGGCTCGGCGCCCTGCTCGACCGGCCCGTGCGGCTGGTCTTCCTGGCCCGACCCACCCGGCACCTCGCCGCCGACACGCGGACGCATGACACCGGCGACCAGGTCAGCTTCGCCGACGCCTACCCGCTGCTGCTGGCCAACACCGCCTCGCTCACCGCGCTCAACGACTGGCTCGCCGAGGCCGGCGAGGAGCCGGTGCCGATGAGTCGCTTCCGGCCCAACCTGGTAGTCGACGGCGCGCCGGCCTGGGCCGAGGACGACTGGGAAGGCCGCCCGCTGCGCATCGGCGAGGTGACGTTCCGCGCCGCCGGGTCGTGCGACCGCTGCGTGGTGACGACCACCGACCAGGAGACCGGGGTACGCCACCGGGAGCCGCTGCGCACCCTCGGCCGGTACCGCAACGTGCGGCAGAAGCTCCTCTTCGGACTGCACCTCGTCCCCACCGGCACCGGCCCACTGACCGTCGGCGAGCCGTTGACTCTGCTGGAACGCTGACGGCAGGCCCGCGGCCGACTCACGCCGGGCCGACGTGCGCCGCGAGCACCCGCCAGTCGCCCTCACCGTCGTAGATCCAGGTCCGGGTGTACCGCAGCCGCGCAGCGAACGGTGAACCCGCGAAGCTGCCCGCCACCCGCCCGACGAAGAACGTCACCCCGGTGAAGCCCTCGACCAGCAGCTCCACCTGCTCCTCGACAAGCTCGTCGAGCACGGACGTCCCGCTGTCGTGGGCGATGAGGTCGTCCTGCTTCGTGTACCTGCCGCCGTCCGGGCCGATGGCGATCAGGTGGTCGTCGAGCAGCCCGTCGAGCGCCACGACGTCCCCAGCCCGCTGCGCGGCCTGCAGGCGGCGCTCCGCGTCCAACAGGGCCGCCTCGAGTTCGCTGTCCGGCACGATGCCGCCCTCCTGACCTGCCATCCGCGGACATCCGGCGGGTCTGATTGTGGCAGGAGGCGGGTGGCCGGCGGGTCGGATCTACCGTCCGGCGTCCGGTGCGGTGACGGGCGACAGGTCGAGCCACATGAGGACCTCGTCCCGGTCGTCGCCGGGCGTCACCCGCAGCGCCCGGGGCAGCCGGCCGATCTCCCGGTAGCCGAGCCGGCCGTAGAAGTGGTCGAGCCCGAGCCCGTCCCGCAGGGTCACGTGCAGCGCCTCGAAACCCAGCGTCCGGCCGATCCGTTCGGCCTTCCGCATCAGCTCCGACCCGTACCCCTTGCCCTGGGTGTCGGGGTGGACCATCACCCGCTTCAGCACACACCAGTGCGCCTTGAGCGTGAACCGGTTGTCGGCGAAGATCAGCGCGGCGACGAGCCGTTCGCCCTCGTAACCGAGCAGCAGCCGGTCCGGCCCGCCGGTGATCCCCGCGAACGTCGGATCGGCGAGGGCGCGTACGTCGGAGGTGGTCACCGGCGGCACGAAGCCGACGGCACCGCCGGCGTTGCTGACCTCCGCCCAGAGCATCACGATCTGTTCGCGCAGCTCAGGGGTCAGCTCGGGGTCGAGGACGAAGCGCAGGCTCACACCCGCAATCCTCACTGCGTGAGGTGCCACCTGCCTCGCGTTCGTGATCTTCGCGACATCGTTGTGGTGCGGGAGGGGGGTTTCGAACCCCCACGTCCTCTCGGACACAGGCTCCTAAGGCCTGCGCGTCTGCCGTTCCGCCACTCCCGCCGACCCGATGAGTCTAGAGCGTCGCGCTGCGACGGTCTGCAGTCCCGCCCGCCGCAGCGCGTTCGACACCGTGCCGTGGCTGATCACGCATTCGCCGGCGGTGACCGCACTGATGAGGTCGGCGAGTTTGCGCGGGCCGAGCTCCGGGTTCGCGAGGGCGTGGTGCACGACGACATCGTCGAGAGTTGGTCTGCGCGATGACCCGGCCGCGGGTGCCAGAGTGCCCCGAGCGGCGAGCCGCGCGCGAAGGCGCGCGACGTGATTGCGGTGACATCCGATCCGCCGCGCGGCCTCTCCCGGGCCGAGAGCTCCCCGCTCCACCTGCCGGATGATGTCCTCCTTCTGTTCCGCCGACGGCCGACCCCAATCCGGTGGCGGTGGCGGTTCGACGGCCGGTAGGGATGCGGTGGACGGCCCGGAGGCGTTCTTGCTCCGGCCGGCGTACGTGTCGGTCTGGCTGTGGCAGTTGGGGCAGAGGATCCGCAGGTTGGGCGGCCGGTTGTCCAGGAAGTCGCCGTTGACGTGGTCGACGTGCAGGGTCAGTGGCTTGCCTCTCCACACCGGCCCGATGCCGCACTCCTCGCACTCCTCGGGCACGCCGATCTCGGCCAGCGCCCACTTCAGCCTGGTGCCGGGCGTGCGACGCGCGTCGGTTGGCAGCTGCACGAGCAGCTCCGACGAGCTGGTCCGCCGCGGGCTGCGGTGCCCCTTGTTGTGCGCTTGCCCGGTGAAGTGCGACGTGTCGATGCCGAAGCGTTTGAGCTGCCGGCTGATGTGCGCGTGCGAGCCACCACTGACCCGTACGCCGAGCAGCCGCATCACCTCGGTGATGCTGCGCGCGCCTGCCGCGGCCTCGGCGAGCGCCGCCGGAGAGTATTTGTATCGGACCACTCACGCAAGGTAGTGGTCCGATACGACACGTCAGTCGAGGCCGAGGTCGCGGCGGAGCTTGGCGACGTGTCCGGTGGCCTTGACGTTGTAGAGCGCCCGTTCGATCTTCCCGTCGGGGTCGATGACGAAGGTGGAGCGGATCACGCCGGTCACGGTCTTGCCGTAGAGCTGCTTCTCGCCGTACGCGCCGTAGGCGGTCAGCACGCTCTTGTCGGGGTCGGAGACGAGCGGGAAGGTGATGGCGTCCCGGTCGCGGAACTTGGCCAGCTTCTCCGGCTTGTCCGGCGAGATGCCGACCACCTCGAAGCCGGCGGCCTGGAGCGAGGCGAGCGAGTCACGGAAGTCACAGGCCTGCTTGGTGCAGCCGGGGGTCATCGCCGCCGGGTAGGCGTAGAGGATCACCCGGCGACCGTGTAGGTCGGCCAGGGAGAGCGTGTCGCCGGTGTCGGTGGGCAGGGCGAACTCGGGCGCCGGGTCACCGGGGGAGAGGCGGGAAGCGGTCATTGCCCGACCCTACCGCTGGGGGTGGTCGCCGGGCCGGTGCCGGCACCCGGCCGTTTGTTGATCAACACCGGGGCTTAATGCCAGCTCTTTGCAAGAGAAAGGTTCGGGAAATAGGCTGATCCAGCCGGCGCGGACGGGCCCGCCGACGCGTGGGAGGTCGCGTGGAAACCCTGGCGATGCACATCTCTAACGGGATCATCAACGGTCCCGTGGCCGCGATATTCGCGGCACTCGCACTGGCGACCCTGACCGCCTGCGTGCTGCGCGGGCGACGGGACCTCGACGACCGCCTCGCGCCGATGGCCGGGCTGGTCGCCGCGTTCATCTTCGCCGTGCAGATGCTCAACTTCCCGATCTTCACCGCCGGCGTCAGCGGCCACCTGCTCGGTGGGGCGCTCGCCGCGATGCTGGTCGGCCCCTGGGTCGGCGCGCTCTGCGTCTCGGTCGTGCTGGTCGTGCAGGCACTGGTCTTCGGTGACGGCGGCGTGGCGATGCTCGGTCTGAACATCACCAACATGGCGCTCATCGGCACCGCCGCGGGCTACCTGCTCATCGCGCTGCTGCTGCGGGTGCTGCCCCGTACGTCGGCCGGCCTGGCGGTGACCGCCTTCGTCTCCGCCCTGATGAGCGTGGTGGTCGCGTCGCAGGGCTTCATCCTGGAGTACTGGCTGGGCGGCACCACCGATCTCGGCAGCAACCTGGCGGGCCTGGCCGGCACGATGGCCGGCGCGCACCTGTTCATCGGCATCGGCGAGGGCCTGATCACCGCGACCACGGTGGTCACCGTCGCCAAGGTCCGTCCCGACCTCGTCTACGCGCTGCGCGGGCTGCGCCCCGCCGCCGCGCCCACCGTTGCGGCTGTCGGAGGTGTCCGGTGAGCAAGCGTCTCTGGGCTTTCATCGGCGGCGGCCTGCTGGTCGCCCTGGTACTGGCCGGCGTGGTCTGCAACTACGCCTCGTCCCACCCGGACGGGCTGGACTCCTCGCTGCTCAAGGGCTGCACCGTCGACGCCGACGACAACATCGTGGGCGGCAGCTGCCCGGCCCAGCAGGCCAAGGATCACGAGCTGGCCGACAGCCCGCTGGCCGACTACGGCGTACGCGGCGTCGAGAACGGCTTCCTCTCCACCGGCCTCTCCGGGGTGCTCGGCGTACTGCTGACCTTCGCCATCGGGGGCGGCGCCTTCTGGCTGCTGCGCCGCCGCTCGTCCGGTGCGACGGCGGAGACCGACGGGGAGCCCGGCGGCGACGCGACCGTCGACGGCGCGACGCCGACCCCGGCCGGGCGGAGCTGACTGCGGTGGGAGCCGGTCACTCGCACGTGCTGTACCGCGAGAGCGCGTCGCCGGTGCACCGGCTTCCGCCGGAGGTCAAGGTCGTGGCGATGGTGGTCTTCACCATCGCGGTGGTGGCCACCCCGCGCGAGGCGTTCTGGGCCTTCGGCGGGTACGCCCTGCTGGTGGCGGCGGTGGCGGCGCTGGCCCGGGTGGGCCCCCGCTGGCTGCTCGGCCGGGCCCTGATCGAGCTGCCGTTCGTGCTCTTCGCGATCGCGCTGCCGTTCCTCGGTTCGGGCGAGCGGATCACCGTCGTCGGGCTGCACCTCTCCGTGGACGGCCTCTACGGCAGCTGGAACATCCTGGCGAAGGGCACGCTCGGCGTCCTCGCGTCGCTGCTGCTCGCCGCGACCACCACCACCCGGGACCTGATCCTCGGTCTGGATCGGCTGCGCTGCCCGCAGCTGCTCACCCAGATCGCCAGCTTCATGCTGCGCTACCTCGACGTGCTGGTCGGTGAGGCGCGGCGGATGCGGGTGGCCCGGATCTCCCGGGGCGACGACCCGCGGTTCCTCTGGCAGCTGCGCGGCTTCGCCGCCGGCATCGGCGCGCTCTTCCTGCGGGCGTTCGAGCGGGGCGAGCGGGTGTATTTGGCGATGCTGTCGCGCGGCTACTCGGGCCGGATGCCGGCGGTCTGGCAGGGGGCGGGCGCGGCCACCGCTGGGCAGTGGCTCGTCGCGGCCACGGTGCCGGCGCTCGCGGCCTCGATCGCGGCGACCGCCCTGGTGCTGGGATGATTGGCGTCGTGCAGCCGACACCAGCCAGCCTGGACGTCCACGGCGTCCGTTACGCGTACCCCGACGGGCATGTGGCCCTGCACGGGGTGGATCTCACCGTGCCGCGCGGCGAACGGGTGGCCCTGCTCGGCCCGAACGGTGCCGGTAAGACCACGTTGGTGCTGCACCTGAACGGCATCCTCACCCCCACCGAGGGCAGCGTGAGCGTCGGCGGGCTGACCGTGACGCCGGACCGGCCCACCCTCGCCGAGGTGCGGCGTCGGGTGGGCATCGTCTTTCAGGACCCGGACGACCAGCTCTTCCTGCCCACCGTCGCGGAGGACGTGGCGTTCGGCCCGGCGAACCTGGGGTTGCGGGGGGCGGAGTTGGCCGCGCGGGTCGACGAGGCGCTCGCCGCGGTCGGCATGGCCGAGCATCGGGATCGCGCCCCGCACCACCTCTCGTTCGGGCAGCGCCGCCGGGTGGCGGTGGCCACCGTGCTCGCGATGCGTCCGGAGATCCTGGTGCTCGACGAGCCGTCGTCGAACCTCGACCCGGCGGCCCGGCGCGAGCTGGCGGAGATCCTCCGCACGCTGCCGGTGACGATGCTCATGGTGACCCACGACCTGCCGTACGCCGCTGAGCTCTGCGACCGCGCGGTGATCCTCGACGCCGGGCGGATCGTCGCCGACGCCCCCACCGCCGAACTGCTCGCCGACGCCGACCGGCTGGCCCGGCACCGCCTGGAGCTGCCCTACGGCTTCGACCCCCGGGCCGCCGCCCGCTCCTGACCTCCGGCGCCCGCGGTCGCGCCCGAAGCGGCGACGGCTGTGGCGGTGCCGGGCTCTGCGGCGGCGGCGCTTCCCGCCTCCGCGTCGGGGCTGGTCGCCCCGGCCGCCGATCCCGGCCGGGGCGTGGAGCTGCGTGCCGCGTGCAGGCGCAGGACCCCGGCGGCCGTGGCGCCTACCCCGGTGATCAGGACGGTTGCGACGAGCACTCGTGCGAACGTGGCCGACCAGGGGGCCGGGGCGATGGCGCGGGCGAAGACGGTGGCGTTCGCCGCCCCGGCGAAGAGCGCCAGGCAGGCGCCGGCGAGCGCCACGGCGAAGTCGGCGGCGGGCCTTCGGGCCAGGGCGTACGCGCCGGTCACGATCGCGCCGAGGCCGGTGAGCAGCGCCCAGAGCTGCCCGCTGAGCAGCCCGAGCAGCAGTCCGCCGAACCCCTCGGCGCCGGCGTCCAGCGCACGACCCACGGTGTACGCCACCGCTGCCGTACCGCCGGCGACCAGCAGCGCGCCCAGGCCGGCGATCGCTCGCCCGCCGGGTACGGAGGCGGCCGCGAGCAGCCCGAGCGCACCGACCGCGAGCAGGCCGACGATCGTCGCGGCCCACCAGCTGTACGCGTCGGGCGGCGGTACCCAGTCGAGCGTGCCGTGGATCTCCATCGGCTCCGCCCCGTCGCGCAGCGGCACCGACCAGTCCCGGACCCGGTGTTCCCGGTCGGGGGCGGCGAGCGCGGCGGGCGGCGGCGCGGCTTCCTGGTACAACGCGCGCTGGTCGTGCCAGCGCACGCTCGGCTCGTCGGAGACCCGTCGCCAGGACGGCTCGGCGGCCGGGTCGGCCTCCGGCGGCAGCTTGGTCTCCCCGCTGATGGTGCGGTTGAGGTAGGTCGCGGGGGAGTGGGTGTTCTCGTAGACCCCGTCGGGGCCGACGCGCAGGTACGGCTCGCCGGAGTAGCCGATCACCTCGACGGGTCGGCCGGTGTGGTTGGTCAGTTCGAGCCGGGCGCCCGCCTCGACCGTCCTGATCTCCAGCCCGTCGCGGGCCGGGGTGATGCCGGTGACGGTGGTCCGGTAGTCGGTGCCGTCGGGCGCGTCGGCGCCGTGCGCGGCGGCCGGTGCGGCGGTGGCGAGGGTCGCGGTGAGCGCGGCGGCGGCGACCAACCCGGCCCGCGTCAGCTGGGTGCGGATCACTTGCCGGCCGCCTCCACGGCCGCCCGGAGCCCGTCCGGGCTGCGGTCGGCGACCTGCTCCCCGTCGATGATCACGGTGGGTGTGCCGGTGACGTTGTTGCGGCTCGCAGTGTCGGTGACGTGCTCGGTCCAGGCCTTGAAGGTGCTGTCGCGGACGCAGGAGCCGAAGTCGTCGCGGTTCAGCCCCACGCCCGCGCCGATGTCGATCAGCTCGTCGTCGGTGAGCCCGGCGCTGCCCTCGGGCGGCTGCCGTTGGTAGAGCGCCTTGGCGTACTCGGCGAACCTGCCCTCGTCGGCCGCGCAGCCGGAGGCGGCGGAGGAGCGGGTGGAGTACTCGGTGGTGGAGAAGCGGTTGAGGTACGCCACCGGGTGGTAGACGGCGCGGATCCGGCCCTCGTTGATCAGCTGGTCGACGGTGGCGCCCGTGGTGTCCTGGAACTGCTTGCAGACCGGGCAGAGGAAGTCCTCGTAGATGTCGACGGTCACCGGGCCGGAGCCGACCACCACGCCGGTGCCGCCCTCGGCGGTGTTCTTCGGGGCGGTGAAGTCGTCCGACTTCTGGCTGGACCAGACGCCCCAGCCGATCAGCCCGGCGATGAGCACGACGGCCACCGCGGTCACCGAGACCCAGATGGTGCGGCGGCGTCGGCGTTCCCGGGCGAGCTGCTGCTGGACGACCTTGGCGGCGGCGCCCTTCTGTCCTCTGCGACTACTCATCCTCGTCCTCCACGACGGGTTCTCCCGTCAGCCAGCCGTCCACCGAGACGGGCGTACGGGGCCAGATCAGTAGGAATCCCGCCATCACCAGGAATCCCAGGTCCCGAAGGATCTCCGGGAGGTAGCTCGGCGCCTGCCCCTCGGCGAGCTGCCCGCCGCTGCCGAAGCAGCCGCAGTCGATGGCGAGCCCCCTTGCCCAGGCCGACGCGATGCCCGTGATGAAGATCACCAGAAGGGCTGCGGAGATCCCCGCGGTGAGCCGGGTCGCCAGGCCCAACAGCAGGAGCACCCCCAGGGCCAGCTCGACGAAGGGCAGCGCGGCGCCGACCACTGTCGCCACGTCGTACGGCAGGACCTGGTAGGCGTTCACCGCCCGGCCGGAGGCGGCGAGGTCGTCGACCTTCGACGCGCCGGCGAGCAGCCACACGGCCGCCAGGCCGAGGCGGGCTGCCGTGCCCAACCAGGGCCGGACGGTGGGCCACCGCACGCCCCGGGTGCTCGGTGCTGTCACGGTCATTAGTCGTCCCGCCTCCACCGGAAGTTCCGCGCCCGGTCAGCCGGCCAGGGCGTCGCCGGCCGCCTCGACCAGGTCGTCACGGGCCCGGGCCACCCGGGAGCGGATGGTGCCCACCGGCACTCCCTCCACGGCGGCGGCCTCGGCGTAGGAGAGGCCGAGCAGCTGGGTGAGCACGAACGCGCCACGGCGCTCGGTGGGCAGCCGGCGCACCAGGTCCACCGCACCGAGCTGCCCCGCCGGGTCCGGGTACGGGCGGGCGGTGTGCGCGTCGGCGGCCAGCCGGGCATCGAGGCGCCGGCGGCGCACCACCACGCGCAGATGGTCGGCGCAGGTGCGGCGGGCGATGCCGAGCAGCCAGGTGCGGGCGCTGGAGCGCCCCTCGAAGGCCGGCAGCGAGCGGAACGCCCGCAGGTAGGTCTCCTGGGTCAGGTCGTCCGCGCTGTCCGGATCCACCAGAGCCGCCGCGAACCGCCACACCTCGACCTGGGTGAGCCGGACGAAGGCGGCCTGGGCGGCCGGGTCGCCGCCGCGCGCGGCCAGTGCCCACTCGGTCGCCGGATCCCGGGCAGCGCCGGCCAGCTCGGCGGGGCCGGCGGAGGCGTCGCGCGGGGCGGGGATCACGTCAAACCAGGTTACGCGGCACGTGACGGGCGGCGGGCAGGCTTGGACTCATCCATGGTCTGCACCACGCCGGGAACTTTCTCCGCGTTCGGGCCGACTACCCGCTCGTGACATGCGACCACGTGACCGCGGCGCTGTCGGCACGGCCGGGCGGGGAGGATCCGCAGGCGGAGCCGGCGGTGCTGGACGGGCACCTGCCCAGGTACGCGGGCTGCCGGGCCCGGCGGGCCCGCTCTTCGGGGCGCGGGTGAAGCGGGGTGGCCGCCGACCGCCGACTTCGGCGAGCATGGCCGACATGATCTCAGCCCCTCGCCGCTGGTTCGCCCGGTTCGCCGCCGCCGCCGGACTCCTCGTCGCCGTCGTCGCCCTCCTGATCGCCCCGGCCACCCCCGCGAGCGCGCACGCGGTGCTCTCCAGCTCCGCTCCCGCCGCGTCGGCGGTGGTGCCGACCGGGCCCTCGGAGGTGGTGCTCACCTTCAGCGAGTCGGTGCGGAAGGTGCCCGACAAGGTCCGCGTGATCGCGCCGGACGGCTCCCGTGCCGACCGTGGCGAGCCCACCTTCGAGGGCGCGGTGGTGAAGATCCCGGTGGACCCGGCCGGCGCGAACGGCACCTACCTGGTCAGCTACCGGGTGATCTCGGCCGACAGCCATCCGGTCTCCGGCGCGTTCACCTACTCGGTCGGCGCTCCGTCGCCGCCCCCGCAGGACACCGGCGACAACAGTCGGGCGAACCCGGTGGTCGGCAACGCGGTCAAGGTCGCCAAGTTCTTCGGCTACGCGGGCCTCGCGCTGCTCATCGGGCCGGCGCTGGTGCTGGCGGCGTTGTGGCCGCGGCGCCTCGACCGGCGCGGTCCGGCCCGGCTGGCCTGGAGCGGTCTCGGTCTGGTGACCCTCGCCACCGTCGCGGACCTGTGGTTGCAGGTGCCGTACACCGCCGGTGGTGGGCTCTTCGACGTCACCGGTGAAGGCATCAGCACCGTGCTGGGCGGCGCCTTCGGCGCGGCACACCTGGTCCGCCTCGGCCTGATCGCCGCGGCCGCCTTCCTGCTCCGCCCGCTCTTCACCGGGTCGGCCGGTCGAGCCGACGCGATCATCCTGGCGGTGCTCGGCGTGGCCGGTCTGGTGACCTGGCCGCTGGCCGGGCACCCGGCGGCGTCACCGGCCCCGGCCGTCTCCGTGGTCGTCGACACCGTGCACCTGGGCAGCATGGCGGTCTGGCTCGGCGGACTGCTGATGCTCGCCGTCTTCCTGCTGCGCCGCGCCGACGAGCGGGAACTCGGTGCGATCATGCCGATCTGGTCCCGTTGGGCGGCGCTGGCCGTCTCCGCCCTGCTCCTCGCCGGCGTCGTGCAGGGTCTGATCGAGGTGGCCACGCCGAGCGCCCTGGTCAACACCGCCTACGGTCAGCTGCTGCTCGTCAAGATCGGGCTGTTCGCGCTGGTGATGGGGGTGGCCGCGTACTCGCGGCAGCTGGTGCGCCGGCGGATCGCCGAGCAGCGCCCAGGGGCGGTGCGCCGGGCTGTCTGGGTGGAGCTGGCGATCACCGCGGTCGTGCTCGGCGTGACCGCGACGCTGGTGCAGACCCCACCGGCCCGTACCGCCGCCGAGACGGCCGGCGTCGAGGCCGGCTACTTCAGCAGCACGCTCACCAGCACGCTGCTCAACATCCAGGTCGAGCTGGATCCGGCCGAGCGCGGCAACAACAGCCTGCACCTCTACGCGTACACCAAGGACAACCGGCCGCAGCCGGTGGTGGAGTGGAAGGCCACGGCCGCCCTGCCGTCGGCCGGGATCGAGCCGATCGAGATCCCGCTGCTGCCGTTGAGCGACAGCCACGCCACCGGCGAGATCAACCTGCCCGCGTCCGGGGACTGGCAGCTGAAGCTGACCGCCCGCACGTCCGACATCGACCAGGCCACGGTGACCGCCACCGTGCCGATCCGTTAGAGAGAGGTCCCGATCCCATGACCCGTACCCGCCGTTCTCTGGCCGGCGCCGCGGCACTGGCCGTCGGTGTCGTCGCCACCGCCGTGCTCGGGTTCGCCGCGCCGGCGTCGGCCCACGTCACGGTGAACCCGAAGGAGGCGACCCAGGGCGGCTACGGCCGGATCGCGTTCCGGGTGCCGAACGAGAGCGACACCGCCTCCACCGTGAAGCTGGAGGTGACGCTGCCGGAGAACGCGCCGGTCGGGTCGGTCTCCACGATGCCGGTGCCGGGTTGGACGGTGGCGGTGGAGAAGCGGAAGGTGGATCCGCCGCTCGAGGTGCACGGCAGCCAGATCACCGAGGCGGTGGCGAAGCTGACCTGGACGGCGACGGGCGACGCCGGGGTCAAGCCGGGGCAGTTCCAGGAGTTCCCGGTCTCCCTCGGGCCGCTGCCGCAGGTCGACAAGATGGTCTTCAAGACGCTGCAGACGTACTCGGACGGCAACATCTCGCGGTGGATCGAGGAGCCGACGCCGGGCGCGGAGGAGCCGGAGAACCCGGCGCCGGTGCTCACCCTGGCCGCCGCGTCCGACTCCGCCTCCGCGTCGGCGGCTCCGGTCGCGAACAACGCGCAGGCCACCGGCGGCGACGGCGAGGAGGACGAGGGGAACGGGCTCGCCACCGGGCTGGGCATCGCCGGGCTGGTCGCCGGGCTCGCCGGCCTGGTGCTCGGTGGGCTCGCGTTCAGCCGCAGCCGGCAGGAGCCGGCCGCGAAGGCCTGACCCCTACCGCGTCGCGCGGGCCCGCCGGATCTCCGGCGGGCCCGCGCGCTTTCCGCCGATCGCGTGCCGTGGATATCCGCTGATCGGCGGGCCGACGTCGGTAAGGTCGACCGGGTGTCTGGCTACGGAGGGGGACGGAACGGATGCGGTTCGTGCGCGCGTTCGCCGGAATGCTGCTGCTGATCATCGGTCTGCCGGCGTTGCTCGCCGGTGGTCTGCTCTGGCAGGTCACCCGGCACGCCGACCCGAGTGGCGCGTTCACCGCCCGCTTCGAGACCGTGCAGACCTCCGGCCACGCGGTCGTGGTGACCGACCTGGACCGGCTGCTCCGGCAGGAGGCTCCGTTCACCCGGTTCGGGCAGGCGCGGCTGCGCCTGGAGGCCCGGACGCCGGACGGCCCCGCGCTGCTCGGCCTGGCCCCGGCCGACGAGGTGCGGCGCTGGTCCGAGCCCGTACCGCACGCCACGGTGCGGCGGGTGGCGCTGGCCCGCGGTCCGCTGCCGGTCCGGCTGGAGCCGGCGGGCGCGTCGGTGGCCACCAGCGACCGGGGTGCAGGGGCCATCGGGCACCCCGACTGGGTACGGGAGGGCGTCGGCGAGTTGGCGTGGACCTCGGACGAGTTGGCGGGTCGGCCGTTGAGCCTGGTGGTGATGCGCCCCGACGGCCGCGCGGACCTCACTCTGGAGCTGCGGGCCGAAGTGGACCTCGGGTGGACGGCCCCGGCGATGTGGGGGCTCCTCGCCGGTGGGGTGCTGCTGGTGACGTTCGCCGTACTGCTGCTGTTCCGCCCGGTGCGGCCCCGGGAGGTGGTCTTCGTGGTCGAGCCGGACCAGGTCCCGGTGCTCGCCGGCCGCCTCGGGGTCACCTCGCTCACTGCTCTGGGCGCCCAGCCGAGCGGCGGTGACGACCGGATGGCCCGGGTCCAGCGGCAACTCGTGGCGGTCGGTTCGGGCAGTGTCGAGCGGTCCGCGATCGGCGCGCTGCCCGCCCACCGGCCGGCCAGCCTCGCGGACGTCGTCGAGCGCGGGCGCCCCCACGGTGCGGACGTCGGCCCTCAGTCGGCCGCTGTCGGTCCGCGGTCGTCGACCGCGACCGCCGAACGCCCGCCGGCGGTGTCACTCACCCTCGCCTGGCCGCCCGGGCAGCCGGAGCGCACGGTCCGACCGACACCGCCGGCAGGTCCGGGGCGGGCCCAGGTGTCGACGGAGGAGACCGGAGAGCGGCCCTGAGCGCCGTCCGTCCGCGCCGGCGTGCTCGGCCGGCTCGGGTGGGCTTCGACGGGGGCTCATCGGCGGCACGGCCTCGAACGGCGAGTGGCCCTCCGCGCTGCCGACGCGGAGGGCCACCCTCACCGGGGGATCGGTGCCGCTACCCGAGTTGTCCATGAGGTAGTTGAGGTCAGATTAGCGCTGATCGTCGCTACTCGGGGCCTCTGTCCATTTGGTGCAATTTCTCGGGTGCGGCGGCCGGCCGGGACGGCTCCGGTCGCGGCACGTACGGCCGGGCCGGCAGGGTGACCAGCAGCAGCAGGCTGAGCAGCACGTACGTGTTGCGGATCAGGAACTGGCCCGGGGTGTCCGTGATGACCGGCGCGACGCCCCAGTCGTAGAACGTGACGACGCCGTAGACGATCACCGCGGTGGTGGCGACCGCCAGCGCGGCCAGCCAGCGCCGTCGACCGGCGTCGTCGGCCGGACCGGTGGCCGGGAGGCCGTCCAGGCTCGACGGGCGGCCGCCCAGCGCCGCGTTGGCGAGGACCACCACCGCCGGGACGAACCAGTAGAGGTGGTGGGTCCAGGTGATCGGGCTGACCAGCCCGCCGACGAGCCCGGTCAGGGTCAGGCCGGCGAGTTGGTCTCCGATCCGCGCGGCCCGGGCCGCCCGCCACAGCCCGTACCCGGCCACCACCGCGACCAGCAGCAGCCAGAGCAGCCGGTCCGGCTTCTCCGGCGCGGTGAACCGGCTGAGCAGGCCGAAGAGCGACTGGTTGCCGGTGTAGTCGGTGCGGCCCACCCGGTCGGTGGCCCAGAGCTCGTGCGTCCAGAACCGCCACGAGTCGTTCGGTGCGACCGCCGCCGCCAGCAGCGTCGCCGCCGCGGCGGTCGCGCTGGCCACTGCCGCCGCCCACCACCGGCGGCAGACGAGCAGGTAGACGATGAAGATGCCGGGAAAGAGCTTCAGCGCCGTCGCCAGCCCCACGCCGACCCCGGCCCACCGCCGACCCTGCGGTACGGCGAAGAGCAGGTCCGCGAGGATCAGTACGACCAGGAGCATGTTGATCTGGCCGAAGGTGATGGTCTCGCGGGTGCTCTCCACGGCCAGCACCAGCAGCACCGCCGCGGTGACGACGAACACCCTGGGCAGGCCGTGCTGGGCGATCATCGGGCGGACCAGCCAGCGGGTGGTCGCCACCACTCCCAGCACGGTGAGGATCGTGAAGATGGTGATGGTGGCGCCGAGCGGGATCAGCGCGAACGGCCGCAGCAGCAGCGCGCTGAACGGTGGGTAGGTGAAGTAGAGCTCGCCCTGGACCCGGTCCGGCTGGGCGTAGTCGTAGAGCGGATTGCCGTCCGCCCACCACCGCATCGCCCGCATGTAGATCTTCAGATCGAAGAAGTCGTGTACCCGCCCCGGCAGGTAGAGCGCCGGCAGCACCGCGGCCAGCGCGACGACTGTGACGAGGCGGCGGACCGTACGGCCGCCGGGGTCGTCGTCGGTGACGGCGCGCGGTGCGACGGATTCGGGTGGCACGGGGAAACCCTAGCGGGCTGGTCCCCGTGGAGCCCGCAACCGCGGCCCGTGGGCTGCGCGTAGTCTGTGCCGGTGGCTGATCTTCTCGTCTGGATCGACTGTGAGATGACCGGGCTCGACCTCGGCAGGGACAAGCTGATCGAGGTGGCGGCGCTGGTGACCGACCCCGATCTGAACGTCCTCGGTGATGGCGTCGACGTGGTGATCCACGCGGACGACGCGGCGCTGGACGCGATGCCGGAGATCGTTCGCACGATGCACGCCAAGTCCGGGCTGACCGAGGAGGTCCGCCGCTCGAAGGTCAGCCTGACCGAGGCGGAGGAGATGGTGCTC
Source organism: Micromonospora musae (assembly GCF_003626635.1). GTDB lineage: Bacteria > Actinomycetota > Actinomycetes > Mycobacteriales > Micromonosporaceae > Micromonospora > Micromonospora musae. The sequence goes on from NZ_RAZT01000010.1 coordinate 199,781, forward strand.
GACTACGTCAGCACCTACGTGAAGGATCCGCGTACCGCCCCGCTCTGCGGCAACTCGATCGCCACCGACCGCGGCTTCATCGCCCGGGACATGCCCCGGCTCGACCACCACCTCCACTACCGGATGATCGACGTCTCCTCGATCAAGGAGCTCTGCCGCCGGTGGTATCCGCGGGTTTACTTCGGCCAGCCGGCCAAGGGTCTGGCGCACCGGGCGCTGGCGGACGTCCGGGAGAGCATCCGGGAGCTGGAGTACTACCGGCGGACCGTCTTCGTGCCGCTGCCCGGGCCCGACGTGGAGAGCGCCAAGGCGATCGCCGCGCAGCTCTGAGCCCTGCTCCGGGCGCCCGCCGGTAGCGCCGAGGCGTCCGGTGCAACCCGCTGGACGCGGTCGCCGGGTGGGAGGCTATTATTGGTCCGCGCCCGCCCGGGGCGGTAAACCGGGCGCGGAGGCATGGTGGCTGTAGCTCAGTTGGCAGAGCACCGGGTTGTGGTCCCGGTTGTCGTGGGTTCAATTCCCATCAGTCACCCCAGCGAATACGTCAGGCCCCCTCTCCGGAGGGGGCCTGACGCGTTTTAGAGGACGTTCGGCGGGCTGCCGCCGGGGTGCGGGGCCGGGTGGGCGGTTGATCGACTCGACTTCAGGGAAGTCGCGGTAACCCAGCGCCGGGACACCCCGACATCAAGGAAGTCGAGTCGATCAACCGTCGCCGCCTCGACCGTCCCCGTCAGGCCGGCGGATGCTCGGTGACGAAGCTGCCCTTTCCCTGGTGCGTCTCGATCCAGCCCCGCTCATCCAGGATCCGCAACGCATACCGGATCGGTGTCGCGCTTGCGTCGTACTGGGCGCACAGCTCCGCGATGCTCGGCAACTTGTCGCCCGGTTTCAGCTGGCCGGACCGAATCGACGCCGTCACATCGTCGATCACCTGTTCGTACACCGGTTGTCTGGGCATGGGCGGGGCCACCTCTCGTCAGCCCCCCGATCGTGACACCCCACGTAGCACTCTCTGCATCCTTGGTTGACTGTGCATACTTTGCACTCTAAGTTCGAACCCAGGCACTCTCGTCAGCAACGGAGCGCCCGGCCGGGTGAGGCTGGCTCGATCGCCCGATCACCACCTTCGCCCGGTCCTTTGTCGCCGCAGGAGGCACGCGATGGTCGAGCGGTACGAAGAAGGGCCACTCCCGCCGGCACGCCCGGTTCAGGATGGCCGCCCGCCGCTGGTCGACGGGCAGATCATCGCCCGGTCGCCAGCGCTGCTCCCGTCGTGTGACCTTCGCCGTGCCCGGCTCACCGGCGCCTTGGTCGCCCTCGTGGGCCTAGCTGGCGTCGTCATCGGAGTGTTGCGGTGAGCCGGCTCGATGAGCCCGTCGACCGGGCGTCCGTCTTCCACTCCGCTCGACTGACAGTCGAGGCGCACGACGCGGGGCGGCGCTGCTGCCTCGACTGCCCCGGTCAGGCGTGCCGCCAGGACGAGTGGGCACAGAAGGTTCTCAGCCTCCGATTCACCGCGCCCAGCGACCGGCCGCGACCCGCGGCCGGCGACCGGAAGGAGAAGACCGTGGAGAAGCTTCAGTGGCGGACGCTGCGCTGCGACAACAGCGGACCCAACTGCCCCGAGATAGCCGAGCGGGACAACCAGGTGTTCCTGCGCAGCAGTAAGCGGCCCGAGCGCGTCGCCGTCCTCGACGCCGCCGAGTTCGAAACGCTCAAGCAGAAGATCCTCGACGGTGAGCTCTGACCTCACCACTTCGGGGCCGGCTCCACCGGTGGGGCCGGCCCCGGCCGTGCCGGAGTCGCTCTGCATGGGCTGCACCGGGCACCGAATCATGATCAGGGAGCACGATTGCGGCGGCCGTCGGATCCAGGGCTGGCGGTGCGGGTGCCCGGAGCCGGAGTGCCGGCGTCGCCAAGCGGGCGAGTTCCCGCCGCACCTGAACAGCCGGCAGGAGCGTGGAGCGGGTGGGAAATCCACTAACCGGCGACGCTGATGGGCTCTCTGGGCACCCTTCGAACGCGAACGCCCCCTCCGTGTGGAGGGGGCGTTCGTCGTCTTCCGGGACGTTCAGTCGGCCGTCGGGGTGACGTCCGGGTCCGGCGTCGCGTCGGTCGACGGCTGCGTCGCCGGCTCGTACGGCACGGCGCTGCCCTTGACGTACTCGCTCCAGCTCATGTTCCAGTCGGTCCAGCCGTTGCCGTTCTGGAGCTTGCGCTCGGTGCCCTTCACCGTGATGGGGTCACCGATGCGGGTGTTGGTGAAGAGCCACGCGCCCATTGCCATCGACACGTTCACGCATCCGTGCGACACGTTCACGCTGCCCTGCTGCCCTTCCGACCAGGGCGCGGCGTGGATGAACTCGCCACCCCAGGTGAGCCGCTGGGCATAGTCGATCTTCGTACGGTAGCCCTCCTCGGGGCCGAGCTCCTCGAAGGTGTCGAAGACCGTCTTGCGCAGCTTCTCGATCACCACCATCGTGCCGCTCGACGACGGAGTGCTCTTCTTGCCGAGGCTGACCGGGAGCGTCTTGATCACCTTGCCGTCGCGGGTGACGGTCATCCGCTTGGTCTTGTTGTCCACGGTCATGATCAGCGACGGGCCGATGTTGATGTCGACGGTGAGATCGGCCCGCCCGTACCAGCCGTCGGCCATCGGCAGACCGCCGGCCTGCACTCGGTACGAGACCTTGCTGTTGGCCTTCCAGAACTGCTTCGGCCGGTAGCGGATCTCGGTGGGGCTCACCCAGTGCCAGATGCCCTCCTGCGCCGGCACCGACGTCACCGTCATCCGGCGCTGCACGTCGTCGCGGTAGTCCTCCGGAATCTCCCGGCTGAACTTGACGATCAGCGGCATGCCGACGCCGACGGTCTGGCCGTCGCCGAGGAAGCTGCTCACCCGGATCTGCTTGCTGGGCTGGGCCATGGTGGTGAAGTTGCTGGTCGCGGTGGCAGGCCGGCCGTCGTCACCGGTCGCGGTCACGGTCGCCGTGTAGGTCTCGCCGTACTTGAGCGCGCCGCCCGGCAGCCAGCTCTTGCCATCTTCGGCGAGCTTGCCCTTGACCGCCTTGCCGGCGGAGTCCTTGAGCTCGAACTTCGTCTCCAGGGCCTCCGTGGTGCTGAAGGCGATGGCGGTGGACGCGGGCACGTCCTTGGCGTCGGCCTTCGGCTCGCTGATGGTGGCTGCCGCCTTCGGGGCGGGGGTCTCCGCGCCGCCCTGCCACGACGACGGTTTGCCGCCGTCGCCGCTGGTGCAGGCGGAGGTGAGCGCCAGCGCGGCGGTGATCAGCCCCGCGGCGAGAGCTCGGCGTCGACCGACGTGCCGGCCGCCGGGCCGGCGGTCCAGCTGCTCCTGGTCAGCTCGCATGATTTCCTCACAGTCGTGATCCCTCGCACCAGCCATCGTCTCTTACAGACGCGCGAGAACTGGTACCCGTTGCCTGGGGTGAAACGAAACACCCCGAGAACTTTTGCCCGGGTTGTTGCTAGAATTCGCTGTTCGCGAAGGGGACTCGATATCCGACGGGTCCGATCCCGTCCATCGATTCGACAGCGTACGCGACCCCGCGCCGGCTCGACGGTGCGAGCCGGCGCCGCGGATGGCGTCAGACGGCCGGGCCGGCCCCACCCTCAGGGACCGGTAGGGCGCTGCCCTTGACGAACTGTGACCAGCTCAAACTCCAGGCGGTCCAGCCGTTGCCGGCGGCCAGCTTGCGCTCGGTGCCCTTGATCGTGATCGGGTCGCCGACCCTCGACTGCTCGAAGAGCCAGCGGGCGTTGGCGGTGGAGACGTTCACGCACCCGTGCGACACGTTCTGCCGCCCCTGCACGTGCTCCGACCAGGGCGCGGCGTGGATGTACTCGCCGCCCCAGGTGATCCGCTGGGCGAACTCGATGTCGGTGACGTAGCGGTTGGCGGGATCGGGATCGTCCCGGGTGTCGAAGACCGTCTTCTCCTTCTTCTCCATCACGACCATCGTGCCGCTGGAGGAGGGGGTGCTCTTCTTGCCGAGGCTCACCGGCATGGTCCGAACCAGCTTGCCGCCCTCGTACACCGTCATCTGCTTCGTGGCGTTGTCCACCTTCATCACGAAGGACCGGCCGATCTTGCCGGTGGCCTTCCGGTCGACGTCGCCGTAGCGGCCGTTGCTCAGCGGGATGCCGGCCAACGCGATCCGGACGTTGAGCGTCGTGCCCGGCTTCCAGTACTCCGGTGCCCGGTAGTAGGCCTGGGTGCCGTTCTCCACCCAGTGCCAGGCGCCCGGCTGCGGCGGATCGGTGCGGACGAACATGCGCTTCTGTACGGCCGCCCGGTCCTTCTTCGGGATGCCCGGATGGAACTCGGTCACCACCGGCATCGCCACGCCGTACGTCTTGTCGTCGAAGAGGTAGAGCCCTGAGCCGATGGTCGACTTCGGCTTCTTCATGGTGGTGAAGGTGCTGCTGCCCTGACGAGCGGTTCCGTCGGCGGCGGTGGCGCTGACGGTCGCGGTGTACGTGGTGCCGTACTTCAGGGGAGCGTTCGGCACCCACGACGAGCCGTCGGTGCGCATCTTGCCCTGGACCCCATCGCCGGCCGCGTTGGTCAGCGTGACCTTGGTGACCTTGGCGCCGTCCGGCAGGTCGGCGCTGATCTCGGTGCTGACCGGCTTGTTCTTCGTCCCGTTCCCCGGGCTGAGCGGCAACGGCGGCCCGGCCGGGGCGGAGGGTGTCGACGTGTCGCCGGTCGCCGCACCCGGGCTGCCGCCCGATGCCGATCCGCCGACGAACGACGGTTTCTGCTGCTCGTCGCCGCAACCCGTCAGCGCCAGCGATGCCGCCAAAGCCAGGGCGCCCACCAACGCCCCGGCCCGCGTGAACGTGACCATCCCCACCTCTGTTCTCGCGTACCTGGCGGACATGGTGCCGTATCCGGCGCTGTCGCCAGGACCCGCGCGCGGGGAATCCAGGATGTTTGATGCTTTTGCCCGTTAAGCTCGCCCGAAGGGTGGAGCCGGGTATCGGATTGGAACCCCGCTCAGAGCCCGTGCTAATGTTCTCCCCGTTGCCACCGAGCGCCGCTAGCTCAACTGGCAGAGCAGCGGACTCTTAATCCGCGGGTTCGGGGTTCGAGTCCCTGGCGGCGCACAGCTGGTGAAGGCTCTGGCCTGATGTTCTACATCGGGTCGGAGCCTTTTCGCATTCCGGCGCGGAGTATCGGGCGCTCGACGGGCCGAGCAGAATGACGCCATGCGAGCCGCGTACATCGAGCGTCCCGGGCCCGCCGCGGACATCCTGATCGGCGACCTGCCGGCACCACGCCCCGGCCCGACCGACGTCCTGGTGGACGTGCTCGCCACGACCGTGAACCCCGTCGACACCTTCGTACGCTCCGGGGCCTATCGCACGGCGCTGCCGCTGCCCTTCGTGGTCGGCCGCGACCTCGTGGGCCGGGTGGCCGAGGCCGGGCCGGGCGTGACCGGCTTCCGCGCCGGGGAACTGGTCTGGTGCAACAGCCTGGGGCACGACGGCCGGCAGGGCAGCGCCGCCGAGCGGGCCGTGGTGCCGGTCGACCGGCTGTACCGGCTGCCCGCCGGGGTCGACCCGGCCACCGCGGTGACCGTGCTCCACCCCGCCGCCACGGCGTACCTCGCGCTCTTCGTCCACGGCCGGCTCCGGCCTGGGGAGACGGTCGTCGTGGCGGGCGGCGCCGGAAACGTCGGCACCTCCCTGGTCGCGCTCGCCGCCACGGCCGGGGCGCGCGTCGTGGCGACCGCGTCGGCGGCCGACGCCGACCGCTGTCGACGCAACGGCGCCGCCGAGGTGCTCGACTACCGGACCTCTGACCTCGTCGACCGGTTGAGATCGACCTGCCCCGACGGCGTCGATGTGTACCTCGACACGGCCGGCCGTAACGAGCTGGAACCGGTGATCGACCTGCTCGCCCCGCGCGGCCGGGTGGTGCTGCTCACCGGGGGCGCTGCCCGGCCCGTGCTGCCCGTCGGCGCGCTCTACCAGAACGATCGCGCCGTGATCGGCTTCGTCATCTCCCGCGCCACCGTCGACGAGCTGGCCGAGGCCGCCAGGACAGTGAACCGGATGCTCGCCGCCGGGCGGCTGGCCCCGCGTGAGACGCTGCCGCTGCCGTTGTCGGCGATGGGGGAGGCGCACCGGATGCTCGAACAGGGGGAGCTGCGCGGCCGGCGCGTGGTGATCCACCCGTAGGCCATCCCTCCCGCACGGGGTGTCCCGGCGGCCTGTTAATGTCTCTCCCCGTTGTCAGCGAGCGCCGCTAGCTCAACTGGCAGAGCAGCGGACTCTTAATCCGCGGGTTCGGGGTTCGAGTCCCTGGCGGCGCACCAACGAGATAGGCCCTGGCCTGGTGGTTCACACCGGGTCAGGGCCTTTTGGTACGGGACGATGGCGATCGGCAGTTGCCTGCCGATCAACTCGGCGACCGAGGTCACGGCGTTGTCGACTGGCTGAGGGCGATCTTGTTGACCGGTGAGGGCCGACCCGGCTGGCACAACTGGAACGAGAAGACGTAGCCCGCCGGCTGGCGACACGATCGACGCGCGGGGTGGCGTGCCTGCCCTGGGTCCGGACCGGTTGAAGAGACATGCGTACGACCACCGTGGGCGACGTGACGATCCTCCTGCCCGACCTTGACCCGGAAGGCCTTCACCAGATCACCGACCTACCCGACGACGATCTCCACGACGGCCTCATGCAGGACGCCTCCTGGCGAGGTCAGCAGGTCGCGGACCGGAACTTCCGAGGCTGCCGGATCACGGAAGCGGATCTTGGTGAGATCAACTGGGAGGGCGGCGCCCTCTACGGGTGCGAGATCGTCCGGACGGACCTGTCCGGAGCGGCCCTCACGGGCGTCAACATCGAGCGGTGCTCAGTCACCGGCTCTCGCCTCACCGGAAGCAGACTCATCGACGTCCGCCTGAAGGACGTCCTGTTCGGCAACTGCCGGTTCGACTACGCCACTCTGAACCGTGTCAGCGCCGCCGGTTCGGTGGCCTTCACCGACTGCACCCTCGTCCACGGCACCTGGTCATCCTGTCGGCTCTCCGGCGTCGCACTGCGGTCGTGCGACCTGAGCGACTTGGAATTGGAATCCTGCCGCCTCGACGGCGCCGACCTGCGGGGCAACCGGCTGCACGCCTTCGCGGCACCGCTGGACAACTTGCCGGGCGTGGCCCTTACCGAGAACCACCTTCCCGAGCTGGCCCGGATGGCCGTCGACGCTCTGAACATCGACGTCCGCGCAGATGCGTCGCGCGGCCACGGCCGCTGACGCGGCCACGGCCGATCGCGGCAATCGCCGTGGCGACCCGTCGAGTTGGCCGGGCTCCAATCCGGTTCGACCACCTGTCGATGGAGTCGACTCCGATTTCCCGATGGGCGACGATTGGCGACGAGGAGGCGCCGTGTCCGTTGAGCCCGTCCGCGCCGGCAGTTCGGACACGATCCTCGTCTGCATCCGGGGCAATTCCGGATCGGGCAAGAGCAGCATCGCCCGGGAGCTACGGCACCGGCACGGCCGGGGCTGTGCCCTGGTAGAGCGGGACTACCTGCGGCGCATCCTGCTGCGGGAGCGCGACAAGCCCGGCGCGCGGCACCCACCCTGATCGCGCAGACCGTCCGGTTCGCGCTCGACCACGGCTACCACGTGGTGTTGGAAGGCATCATGCACGCGAGTCGTTACCGGAGCATGCTGACCGCTCTGCGTGCAGGCCACCGAGGACGAACGCTCTTCTGCTACCTGGACGTGTCGTTGCCCGAGACCCTGCGGCGGCACCTCACCCGCCCACAGGTCGACGAGTTCACCGCCGAGCAGATGAGCGGCTGGTATGCCGCCGGCGATGTTCTGGGCTGGCCGGACGAACTGGTCCTCCCGGAGACGGTCTCCTTCGAGGAGGCAGTCGAGGTCATCGCCGTGGCGGCCGGACTACCTCAGACCGGACGAGACGACGACCTCCTTCCGTTCGATCGATGAATAGGGCCGAAGGGACGGGAAACGAGGTCGCTCACCGGGTAGACACGGGGTGTGATCCGACTACCTCGCGATCAGAAGCGGCTCGGCGAGCTGGCGGCGGCAGAGTTGACGTACGCCGAGCCTGGTGCCACTCGCCACCGGCTGCCGCCGGGTTACCGGCCGGCGAGCCGGGACGCCCGCCTGGGGGTCGGCCGTACCGTCTTCGACCGGGCGGTCGACGGGCTGCTCTCCTGGGAGATGCATCGCGGCGCCGGCCTGGCCGTGACGGCCTCGGGGCCGAGCGCCGTCGACGGTGCCGTGGTGCTGCTGCGCTGGGGGATCCGCCCGCTCGGTTTCCTAGGGCCCTGCCGGGTGGTTTACCAGGTCGACGAGCCGGACCGGCGGGGCTTCGCCTACGGGACGCTGCCCGGTCACCCGGTGCGAGGCGAGGAGTTGTTCGTCGTCCGGATCGGGCCCGACGGGGAGGCCCGCCTCGCCATCACAGCCTTCTCGCGTCCCGCGTCGCTGGCGGCCCGCCTTGGTGGCCCGGCGGGCCGGAAGGTGCAGGCCATCGTCACCGACCGCTACGTACGAGCGTTGCAGCGCATCGCCGCGGGTGGGGCGCGATGACGACGAAGAGGCGCGCGTGAACGGGCCGACACCGCGGGTCGTACGGGCGGAGGAACTCGCCGCCTTCACCGCCGCCCAGTTGCTGGATATGACGAAGGCCGTCATGGCGATCCTGGCCCTGCCGCAGCCAGCGGCCGACCGTGTCGACGCGCTCGTCGTACCCACCGGTCAGGGGGAGGAGTGGCGCCTCACCCACGCCATCCGGCGCTGGCAGGCCAACCGGAACATCCGGCACCTGCTGGTCGCGAACGGTAACCCGGCGGAGGAGACGTACCAGGAGATCGACCTGCCCTACCTGCGTGGCCTCGGCCTTCGTCGACTCGACGGGGTTCGGCTCCAGGCCGAGCCGGCGCCCAACACGGGCCTGCAGGCCGCCTGGATCGCCGCCCACGTAGAAGAGCTCGATATCGCGAGTCTCGCGCTCGCTGTCTCCGCTTACCACCTGCCCCGGGTCTACCTGACGGTCCTCAAGGCGCTCAGCCGCGGTGGAATCCGCATTCCCCTCGTCCCGGACCCGGTGCCGGTCGCACCCGACGCTGCCGCCCCGGAAACCCGAGCGACCGCCTACGACCTACTGCCGGGCGAAGTGGAGCGAATTCTGAGGTATGCGGAGAAGGGGTGGGTTGCCACGTTCGAGGAGCTGCGGGTGTACCTGCGCTGGCTGTGGGGCGAACACGGCACGCTCCTGACCGGAACTTCGGCCTAGCGTTCCGGTTCGCTCGCCGACCTGCTTCGCAGCTGACGCCGCACCACGACGACGGCCGAGATCAGCAGGGTCGCCGACAGCGCGCCGACCGCCTGGGCCACCCGGTCGATGCGCTCAGTGGTGCAGATCCGGTGTGCCATCTCCCAGTAGTACCGCTTGTCCTCGGAGTTCGGGGCGTTCGCCCACGGGCTGAGGTCCATGCTCAGGGCGTTGCCGCAACTCGCGTACTTCTCGTGGTCGCCGGGCCCGATGCGGATGGGCGAGATCAGCAGGAACGCGACCACGATGGTGCCGAGCAGTACGAGGAGCGGGCTCAGCCAGGTGGCGCTGTGTCTCGGCCCGGCCGCGACGGATCTGATCGCCATCGGGCGATGGTAGACAACCGGAGAGTGCTCGTCGATCGACTCGTGTTCCTGGAAGTCGGGGCATCACACGGTGTGGGACGGCCCGACTTCCAGGAAACCGAGTCGATCAAGCAGGGTGGCCGCGGCCTAGGTGAAGTGGCGTACCTCGGCGGCCCGCCCGGAGTACCCGGGCCAGCCCTGGGCGGTCAGCGCCTCGGCACCGCCGGAGGCGAACGACAACCAGGCCGAGCGGATCGGCGCGCCGCGATCGGACAACTCGCTCCAGGTCAGGCCGGCGAGCATCGGGGCGTCCGCCCAGGCGAGTTCGTCGCCGAAGAGCAGGGGCAGGTCGCTGGTGTGGCAGGCGCGGTACGGCGAGGTCGACGCCGGATCGTCGATGCGGTACACGAAGACCCGCGCGCCGGCTCGGGCGAGCAGCCGGCCGAAGCGGAGGGTGGGCCGGGCGAAGACCGTCCGCGTCACCGCGTCGATGAGCCCATCCTCGACGGCGCGCCCGACCAGCGGCACCCGCCGGGAGATCGGACCGGCGGCCAGGTAGTAGGCGATCTCGCGGCGGGTGGTGCCGAGCACCACCTCCAGGCCCTCGGCGCCCGCCTGGGCGGCGGCTCGCCAGCCCGGGACGTCCGGCAGCGGATCCACGCCGGCGACCGGCCCGTAGACCGGGGCCATGCCGAATCCGGCGCGGCCCGACATGTCCCGCTCACTCGACTGCTGCGCGGCGAGCACCTCGGCCGTGGACGCCTCCCACGGATCCCGTCCCAGCCGGGTGAGGAAACGTTCGGCCACCCGTGCGGCCAGCGCGGGGTTGCCCAGTCCCAGGCCCAGCGGCGGGCTCTGCAGCACGGCCCGGCGCAGTAGCGGGCGCGCCTGCGCCACACCCAGCAGGCAGGCCACCGAGTGGGCGCCCGACGACTGTCCCACCACCGTCACGTTCTCCGGGTCGCCGCCCAGGTCGGCCGCGTTGTCGCGTACCCAGCGCAGCGCCTCGATCTGGTCGAGCAGGCCGAGGTTGCCGGGGGAGACGCCGGGCGCGCGCAGGTAGCCGAGCGCACCGAGCCGGTAGTTGACGCTCACCACGACCACGTCGCCCTCCCGGACGAGCCGGTCGGTGCGGTAGCGATCCCAGGATCCGGCGCCGGAGCGGTACGACCCGCCGTGCAGCCAGACCAGCACCGGCCGCCGCGCCGAATCGGCAGCTGGCGTCACGATCGTCAGGTTCAGGCAGTCCTCCGACTGCGCGCTCACCTCGGACCTGCCGGCGGGCTTCACGGACCGGTCCGCCGGCTGCGGGCTGGCGCCGCCGTGTTCCCGCGCGTCGCGTACCCCGGACCAGGGCTTCTCCGGCAAGGGTGGGGCGAAGCGCTCCGCGGTCGCGTACCGGACGCCGCGCAGGATCGTCAGCCCGTTCTCGCGTACGCCACGCAGGGTGCCGCCGCGCACGGTGACCAGCACGTCCTGCGGGGTCGGCGATGTCTCGGCGGGTACGACGTCGACGCCGGCGCCGTCCCGCGTGACCGGCTCGGACGTCACTGCGACCCGCCCCTCTCGCCGACGATGCCACTGCCGGGGCGGGCCGGACGGCGACGACCCACCGGGAAGACGGCGCAACGGTAGCCCCACGGTCGGGCAGGCGACGATGGCGTACGTCTCCACGAGACGTACGCCATCAGCGGTGTGGGTCAGGCGGGTGCCTTCTTCGCGCTTCGGCGCAGCCCGAAGAGCGCGATGGCGGCGAGCAGGATGATGGCGACGCTGTACTCGTCGGCGGTCATCGGCAGGCCGCCGCCGTAGACCACGAGGAAGCCCGCGATGACCGCGGGCAGGCCGAAGCCCACGTAGCAGACGACGTAGAGCAGGGAGAGGACGCTGGCGCGTTCGTGCGCCTCGACCAGGGGCAGGACGGTCTTGAGGCTGCCCTGGAAGCCGCCGCCGAAGCCGACGCCGCCCAGCGCGACGCCGACGAAGAAGCCGGCGACGAGGTCCATCATGACCGACACCAGCGTGACGATCATGCCCAGGATGAGGGCGCTGATGCCGGTGAGCATGATGGTGCGGGCGGGGGCGTTGCGCAGCAGGAACACGGTGATCGACGAGAGGCTGGCGAAGACGAAGAGGGCCACCCCACCGACCACGATCGAGGTGGGCCCGAGGGTGCGGACGAGGGCGGGGCCGAGCGCGCCGTAGAAACCGGCGAGCGCCCAGGCGGCGAAGAGCACCGGGACGACGGCGAGCACCGGCCCGCGTACGGCGTGCGGCAGCGTGATCTCCGGCCGGATGCTCCGCAGCGCCCCCCTCATCGGCGTGACGGTCTCCGACATCAGCACGATCCCGACGCCCTGGATCAGCAGGATCACCAGCAGGACGATGTACACGAGCCGGGTCGGCGCGGGCAGGAACTGGATGAACAGCGCCGACAGCAGCGCCCCGGTGCCGGTTCCGATGCCAGGCGCGAACGAGTTGGCGAGCGTGCCACGGGAGCGGTTGATGTCGAGCATGGCGGCGCCGATGGCGCCCGTGGCGGCGCCGGCCGCGAGCCCCTGCACCACTCGGGCGGCGAGAAGCGTGGGTACGCCGTTCGCGAAGACGAAGATGAGCAACGAGATCATCTGCACGGTGATCGCGGAGAGCAGGATCGGCCGGCGACCGACGTAGTCGGAGAGCTTGCCGAAGGTGAGCAGGGTGCCGAGCACCGCCACGGCGTAGACGGCGAACACCACGGTGGTGGTGATCGGTGAGAAGTGCCAGTGCTCCTGGTAGATCCCGTAGAGCGGGGTCGGGGCCGCCGAGGCGGCCAGGAAGGAGACCAGGATCGAGGCGAGCAGCACCAGGGAGGCGTTCGGTGAGAGGCGCGCCCCGGCGTTGCTCATGCTGCCTGCTCCTCCGGTGCCCACGGGTTGCCCGCCCGACCGACCTGCACCCCAGGTCACGCCCGGCGGATACCCGCTGCGCCCCGCCGCACTCCGGGCGGCCCGGCCGGGGCGTGCCGACGGTCAGAAGAGGGTCGGCGGCTCGACCGGGAGCGTAAGCGGGAGCGGGACCGGCAGGGGCGCGAGCTCGGGTATCCGAGCCCGTACCTCGTCGTGGAAACGCCGGGCGAGCAGCGGTGCGTCCGCGTTGTCCGGGGTGTGCACGAAGATCGTGGGGAAGCGGCCCTCCCGCAGCCACCCGGCGACGACCTCGACCCAGTGCTGCCAGCCCTCGACCGTCCGTTCGGTGTCGTCGCGCCCGAGGTAGCGCACGATCGGCCGGTCGGTCAGCGCGGCGGATCGCAGCGCCACCCGGGGCTTCTTCACCCAGGCGTCCCGTTCCGCGTCGCTGGTGGGCGGGCTCGAGAAGAAGGCGGTGGTGTCGAACGGGACCCACTCGGCGGTCACGGTGGCGAGCGTCTGCTCGAGGAGGCGTGCCGCTCGCGGGTCGTCGAAGAACGCGGGGTGGCGGACCTCCACGGCGTACCGGTGGGCGGTGGGGAGGCGGCGCAGGAAACGGGCGAGCACGGGCACGTCGGTGGGGCCGAACGAGCCCGGCAACTGGATCCAGAGGGCGTGGGCCCGTGGGCCGAGCGGCTCGATCGCGTCGAGGAACCCGTGCAGCGCGTCGTCGGCGTCGCGGAGTCGACGTTCGTGCGTGATGAGCTTCGGCAGCTTGACCACGAACCGGAAGTCCGGGCCGGTCTGCTCGGCCCACGACGCCACGGTCTCCCGGGCCGGGGTCGCGTAGAAGGTGGTGTTCCCTTCGACGGCGTCGCACCAGCCGGCGTAGTGCCGTAGCCGCTCGTCGGCGGGGAGCGGGTGCGCCAGGAATCGGCCCTGCCAGGCCCGGTGCGACCACATCGCGCAGCCCACGTGGAGACGCACCACTTCCCACCCTCCGACGGACCGACCGCGACCGGCCGCCCGATCCGGGGAGGCGTCGGCGGTCGCCGGAAACGGTATCCCGGCGCCGGTGCCGGCGTGGGGGTCGGTCGCCGGTCGCCGTTTGCCGTCGAGGGCTGTGGGTAGCCACGCATCTCCGGATCGGGAAGGACGGGTCATGGCCGAGCTGAGCTTCTTCGACAAGGTGGCGGACCGGGCCGGCGTCCCGGAGGTGACCGCCCGAGCCCTCACCGAGGCCACCCTACTTACGCTCGCCGAGCGGATCAGCGGCGGCGAGGCGGGGGTTCTGGCCGGTCATGTGGCGCACGAGCTTCGGCCGCTGCTGGCCCGGACGGCGCCGGAGGAGCCCGAGGTGTTCGGGTACGACGAGTTCCTGCGCCGGGTCACCGAGCGCGCCCAGGTGAGCCCTCTCATCGCCGAGCGGGGCGCGGGGGCCGTTCTGCAGACCCTGCACCGCGTCGTGGGCCACCGGGAGTTCCTTGAGGCGCTGGCGCAGTTGCCGACGGAGATCCAGGCGCTGGCCGAGCCGGTGCCGCACACGCCCTGACCGTTCCGTTCGCCGTCGGGCCGAAGCGTCAACTCTGGGTTGACGATCCGGGTGCGTCAACCTAGAGTTGACGCATGACTGATGCTTCCCCGACCAACAACCCGGTACGCCTGGACGACCTGATCCAGGCGATCAAGAAGGCCCGCAGCGAGCCGCTGGAGCAGCTCAGCGACGCCGTCCTCGTGGGAGACCACCTCGGTGAGGTGGCCGATCACCTCATCGGACACTTCGTGGACCAGGCCCGCCGCGCGGGTGCCTCCTGGACGGACATCGGCCGCAGCATGGGCGTCAGCAAGCAGGCGGCACAGAAGCGGTTCGTCGCCAAGGACGCGCCGCTCGACCCGCAGCAGGGCTTCCACCGCTACACCCCGCGGGCCCGCAACGTGGTGGTGATGTCGCAGAACGAGACGCGCGCCAGCGGGCACGCCGAGATCCGGCCGGAGCACATCGTGCTGGGGCTGCTCGGCGAGCCGGAGGCGCTCGCCGCGAAGGCGATCGTCGCCCAGGGCGTCACCCTGGAGCAGGTACGCGAGGCGGCCGTCGCCGCGCTGCCGACGCCCCCGGCCGAGGAGCCGCCCGCCCTCATCCCCTTCGACGCGCAGGCCAAGAAGGCGCTGGAGCTGACCTTCCGCGAGGCGCTGCGGCTCGGGCACAACTACGTCGGCACCGAGCACATCCTGCTCGCGCTGTTGGAGATGGAGAACGGCAGCGGCGTGCTGGCCGGCCTCGGCGTCGACAAGGCCGCCGCCGAGGCCGACATCGTCGCCGCGCTCGAGGAGATCGTGCGGAACCGGGCCTGACCCGGCCGGGTCAGGAAGCGGTGGGGAAGCCGTACCGGGCCGCGTGCTCGGGGTCGGCCGGGTCGATCTGGCGGATGCCGGCGTCGGCGAGGCGCTTGTTGACCTCGTCGAGCTGCTCCCGCACCAACCGGGCCTCCTCCTCGGTCACTCGACCCCGGTGCGGCTTCCCGGCGTGCTCGACGGTGCCGTAGTCGATCCGCTCCGCGGCCTTGCGCGCCTTCGGCGGACGCACCCGCTCGGCGGTCTTGAGCAGCTGCGCCATCGGCGTGTCGGTGGCCAGCGAGTCGAACTCGCTGGCCGTGAGCACCACCCGGCGCGGCTCACCGTCGGGCTGGTCGTAGACCTCGACCACCGCCACGTCCAGCGCGGCGTCGTCGATGCTCTCCACCTCCAGTGGGGTGGCCTCCAGCTGCACGGGCCCGGCGACCAGGTCGGGGTGCTCCAACACCACGATGCGGACCACCTCGTCCTCCGCCTGCAGAACTGTGCCGCTGAAGTCGGAGACGCGGATCGTCTTCTTGCCCATGCGCGGAGCTACTCCTGTCGTCGGCCGGATTCGGGACCAGAAGACGTTACCCGACAGGTGTGCGAAAACCTGGAGTGGACGGGCCCGTGTGTCGCCGCTCGCGCCGTCAGCGGCCGCCGCGCCCGTGCCGCGCGGACGCCCCGGCGGGCAGCTTGTTCAGCTCGGCCCAGCCCAGGGCCCGATCCGGGTCAGCGCAGGCCCGGACACCGCGGTACGGCGGCTGCGCCGGGAAGCGGGCGGCGATCCGGTTGCGCCAGCGGCGCTCGATCTCCTGCTGGTGCCGGTCGTTCGGCTGATTCGGCATGACGTTCACCGTCCCAGAGAAAGGTGTACATGTATGGAAATGGATGTGACGTGGGGATACGGCACCTGGTTCCCTTGCGCGGTAAGCAATCCGGAGCCGAGTCCCGCTACCCACGCCATCGGCTGAGCTGACCGCGCCGATCGACCGGACGTCGCCGCCGGCACCGCGTCCGCCCGTGGGTCGCCGGCCCGGTGCGGCTCGGGAGAGGCCGGTCCGCCCAACCCCGGGCGTCCGCTCGGCGTACGGTGATCGGCGACGAGACCCGCTGGCCGGGGTGCCGAGACGGTGAGCCGGACGCCACCGGGGGCGGGACGGTTCACGGAGGTGGTGGCGTGCTCGACCGGCGACTCCACCTGCACCTGGCGACCTGGCTCGGGCAGTGGCCGGCCGGGCCCGGTCTGCACGTGGTCTCGTCGCACCGGCGCGCCCGCCCGGCCTGGGACGGCCGGCTGCGGCCCGCGCTCGCGGTCGGCACCGCGCACGGCGCCGTGCTCTCCGTACCGCCGGACCGGGTCACGGCCGTGCGGGCGCTCACCGACCTTCCGCTGGATCGGCTGATCCCGGCCCTGCCCGCCGCCGTCGGCCTGCCCGACTGGACCACGCACGACGGCCCGTTCCGGTGGAGCCTGGCGCCCGCGCCACTACCCGACGTGGGGGAGTGGATTCCGCCCACTGCGCCCGGGCTGCCGCCCTGGCTGCGACTCTTCGACTCCGACGTGCTGGTGGTACGCGCCCCGGACGGCCGCTACCTGGCCGGAGCGGGGGTGAAGCGGCACGACGCGTACGGTCACGAGCTGGCCGTCGGTACCGCGCCGGAGGCCCGGGGTCGGGGGGTGGCCCGGCGGCTCGTCGCCCAGGCCGCCCGTCGGGTGCTCGACGAGGGGGCGGTCCCCACCTACCTGCACGGGCGGGGCAACCAGGCGTCGGCCCGGGTGGCCGAGGCCGCCGGGTTTCCCGACCGTGGCTGGCGCTCGTTCGGGGTGTACCCGCGCTGAACTCCGAGGTCGGTGCGGTGCCGAGTCGGGGATCGCCGCACGGTGGGCGCCGAGCGTGGCACCGGCGGCGAACCGGGACGGCTTCGGTGGCCGCGTACAGCGCGGACCGTGGATCCCGGGCCGGATCCACGGTCCGCAGCCTCCCCCCAGGTCCCCGTGGGCGCGACCCACACACGTGCGGCCGCGTCTTCCGCTGATCACGCTACGTATCGAACGCCCCCGGAGCAAGACGCCTCGCGCCGGTTCGACGTGTCGAATAGTGGACTTGACCTGGGGAGGAGGCTGGTCGGCCGGCGCGCCACCCTCGTGACGCAGGGTGCGGGCTGAGCCTTTCAGCCGGCGAGGCCGAGCGCCTCGGCGGCCGCGCGGCCGTTGGCGTGGCTCGCCCCGTACGTGGTGACGAAGGCCCGCACTCCGGCCGGACGCCACTGGGCGGGCCAGCCCATCTCGACCACCGTGACCGGATGCGCCGCGGCCAGCGCGGTGACCAGCTCCGGCCCGCCGGGGAGCTGGTGCAGGCGGCGTCCGACCAGCACGATCGGCCGGTCCCCGGCGAGCCGGCGCAGGGCCGCCGGATCGGCCTCACCGGCGACCACGCGGACCTCCTCGGCGTCGGCCAGATGCGGGCCGAGTCCCCAGGGCACCCGCCCCTCGGCCATGCTCGACGCGGCGTGCAGCTGCACCACCAGCGGTCGCTTCAGGTCGGTGAGCACCCCGTCGATCTTCACGGCCCGGCGCGCCGCCGCGTACCCCAGGTCGGTGCCGCCGCCGGTCGGCTCGCGGCGCGCGGCCCGGGTCCAGGCGGCGAGCGTCGCGGCACGACCGGCCGCCTCCTCGACCCGGCGCCGCTCCAGCCGGCCGTCGCCGATCGCCTCGACGATCGCGCCAGCGACCTCTTCGACGAGGTCGGCGTCGACCTTCGCGCCGATGCAGAGCAGGTCCGCGCCGGCGGCGAGGGCCCGTACGGCTGCCGGGCCGACGCCGCCGGCCGCGACCGAGGCGCCCTTCATCTCCAGCGCGTCGGTGACGACCGCGCCGGTGAAGCCGTACTCGGTGCGGAGCAGGTCGACCAGGACCGCGCGGCTGAAGGTGGCCGGCCCGGGGCCGGTCAACGCCGGCACGCGGATGTGCGCGGTCATGACGGCCTGCGCGCCCGCGGCGATCACGGCGGCGAACGGTGGCAGGTCCCGGCGGCGCAGCACGTCGACCGGCACGTCGACGGTGGGCAGCTCGTGGTGCGAGTCGGCGACCGTCGCCCCGTGCCCCGGGAAGTGCTTGGCGCAGGCCGCCACCCCGACGGCCTGGAGCCCGGCCACGGCGGCGGCGGAGTGCGCCGCCACCCGGAGCGGGTCCGCGCCGAACGAGCGGGTGCCGATCACCGGGTTCTCGTCGGCGGTGTTCACGTCGACCGTGGGCGCGAGGTTGACGGTGATGCCGAGCTCCGCCAGTTCCGCGCCGATCGCCTCGTAGACCCGCCGGGTCAGCGCGACGTCACCGATCGCGCCGAGCGCCGCGTTTCCCGGATACGGGCTGCCGGTGGCGTGCGCCAGGCGGGTGACGTCGCCGCCCTCCTCGTCGATCGCGATCAGCACGTCCGCCCGCCCCACGCGCAGCGCCGCAGTGGTCGCCGCGAGCTGCGCCGGGTCGTGCACGTTGGTGCCGAAGAGGGTGTGCCCGGCGAGCCCCTCGGCCAGCAGGTCGACCGCCCAGTCGGGCGGGACCGGTCCCGGGTACGCGGCCAGCAGCGTGCCGAGCGCGAGCCGGCGTAGTCCTGGATCCAGCCCCACAGGTTTCCCCCTTCGGTGCCGCACGGCACGCAAGTCGTACCCGGAGCTTCCGGCCGTCCCGCCCGCGCAGCCCTGCCGGGTCGACCGAGTACTCCGGGTCGGGGTGGCCGATACGCTACGGCTACCCATTTCCAAGTCGGTTTACAGTTAGCAAACTTTACTAAACCTTGAGGACGCGGCATGAGTGCGACCCGGCTGCCCGGCACCCCCCGCCTGTTGCGGGCGCTCAACGACCGTGCGGCGCTGGAACTGCTGCTCGAGCGGGGCCCGTTGACCCGCGCCCGGCTCGGTGAACTCACCGGGCTGTCGAAGGTGACCGCTTCGCAGCTGGTCGAGCGCCTGGAGGAGCGCGGGTTGGTCGCCCGGGTCGGCGAGCAGGCCGGCGGCCGGGGACCGAACGCCCAGCTCTACGCCGTACGGCCGGGCAGCGCACACGTGATCGGCGTGGACGTCGGCCCGGACCGGGTGGTGGCCGCCTGCGCCGACATCACCGGAGCGGTCATCGGCCGGGTCGAGCAGTCCACCCGGGACACCGACGACCCGGTGGGCGTGGTGCACAACGCCGTCGTCCAGGCGGCCGGCAGTGCCCAGGCGCAGCTGTCGAGCGTCCGCCGGGTGGTGCTCGGCACGCCGGGTCTGGTCGACCCGGGCACCGGGGACATCACCTTCGCCTTCAACCTGCCGCGCTGGCACCGCGGGCTGCTCGCCGCCCTCCGCGAGGACCTGCACACCCCGGTCGTCTTCGAGAACGACGTGAACCTCGCCGCGGTCGCCGAGGCCCAGTCCGGCGCCGCCCAGGGCCTGTCGGACTTCGTCCTGGTCTGGATCGGCGCGGGCGTCGGTCAGGCGATCATGCTCGGCGGGCGGCTGCACCACGGCAGCAGCGGCGCGGCCGGCGAGATCGGCTACCTCCCGGTGCCCGGCGTTCCCATTCCGCGCGACGTCTCCCGGCGGGCCAAGCCCGCGTTCCAGCGGCTGGTCGACGCGGCGGCGGTCTGCGCCGTGGCACGCGAGAACGGCTTCGCGGCCGACAACGCCACCGACGCGGTACGCGCCGCGATCGAGGCCGGCGCCGACGGCGGCCCGGTGCTCGACGAACTGGCCCGCCGGCTCGCGCTCGGCGTGGCCAGCACCTGCGTGGTGCTCGACCCCCCGCTCGTGGTCCTCGCCGGTGAGGTCGGCCAGGCCGGCGGGTCGGCCCTCGCCGACCGGGTGCAGCAGGAGGTCGCCGACATCTCGCTGGTGCGCCCCCGGGTGGTGCCGACCGGGTTGACCGAGGAGCCGATCCTGCGGGGCGCGCTGCGCACCGCGCTGGACGCCGTCCGCGACGAGGTCTTCGGCTCCACGGTGGGCTGACCTCCGGCGTGACCCCGCCCGTCCGGGTGGGGCCACACCGACGCCGATCATGTGAAGGAATTCTTCACGATCCGTTCAGCGCCTGCAAGGCGTCGCCTCATGCCGCCGCCTCCCGCCGCCGCAGCTCAGATCAGGTCCCGGCGGCGGAACACCAGGAACGCGGCCGTGGCCAGCACCGCGGTCAGGCCGAGCAGAACAGCCAGCGCGGGCTGCCAGGTCAGCGCGTAGACCCGATCGCAGAAGCCGGTGGCGGTGGCGCAGGCGGTCGCGTCCCAGAACTCGACCCGGCCGGTGAGCCAGGCACCCACATGGCTGGAGAGCATGAACCGGTCCGGATGGGCGGTGTCCACGATCTCCATCACCAGGCGAGCGCCGAGTTCCCAGACCACCAGGTACGCAGCCGCCGTGCCCAGCGCGGCCGAGGTGTGCCGGCCCAGCGTGGCGAGCGCGAACCCGAGCACGGTGGTGAGCAGCACCAGCACCAACCCACGCCCGTGCACCGAGCCGAGGTCACGCCAGAACACCCCGTCGAGATGGCCGGGGAACCCGGCCGCCTGCCCGATCACCCAGAACGTGGCGAGGTACGCCACCGAGGCCAGCAGCGACAACCCGAGCACGCCGCCGAGCAGCGTGCCCAGCTTCGCGCCGAGCACGGTCATCCGCTTCGGCCGCCAGAGCAGCAGGTTCACCACGCCGCCCGAGTTCAGGTCGGCGCCGATGTACGACGCGCCGACCAGGAACCCGAAGAGCACCAGGAAGGCGATGAGGAAGTAGAGCAGCGACTCGGCCTGCTGCGAGAAGACGAACACCCCGGAGAGGAAGTCGGTCGCCACCGGCAGCCGCTCCTGGCGTACCGGGTCGACCTCACTGCAGTCGGCCGGAAAGTACTCCTCCTCCGCGCCGGGCGGAAGATTCCCGTTCACCCGGTCCACGCAGCGCTGGTAGACGTCGTCCATCTGCCGCCGGGACTCGGCCGCCTGGTTCCGGGCCTCGATCAGCTCGGCGGCGGTGGGTTGGTGCGAGCCGGCGAGGGTCGTCGACGCGGTGACCCCGAAGGCCAGCACCAGCAGGACGAGCATGAGTTGGACGAAGCGGCGGGCCCCCAGCCGCTCCAACTCGGCACGGACCAGCTTCACGCGTCGCCCCCTCTGCCTTCGCCGACCCCGGTGTCCAGCTCGATCACCCTGTCCCGGGCACCCGAGTCGACCTGACGAGGCACCTCCGGGTGCGCGCCCTCGCCGGTCAGCTCCAGGAAGACGCTCTCCAGGTCGGGCCGGAGCGGCGTCAGCTCGCGTACCCACAGCCCCTGCTCACCGAGCAGCCGGCTGATCGTCGTCGGGTCGTCCACCTGACCGACCACGAGATGGTCGGGGTGCGCGACCGCCGGCAACCCGCCGGCGTGCAGCAGCTCCGCGGCGCGCTCCGGCTCGGCCACCCGAACCAGGAACTCGTGCTGGTCGAAGCCGGCGAGCACCTCCTCCACCCGGCCCGCCGCCACCCGCCGCCCTCGCGAGATGATCGTGACGTGATCGCAGATCAGCTGGATCTCGGCGAGGATGTGGCTGGAGATCAGCACGGTCACCCCGGCGTCGGCCAGCGACCGCATCAGATCCCGCATCTCCCGGATGCCGGCCGGGTCGAGCCCGTTGGCCGGCTCGTCGAGGATGAGCAGCTCCGGGTTCTTCAGCAGCGCCGAGGCGACCGCCAGCCGCTGCTTCATACCGAGCGAGTAGCCCTTCACCCGCTCGTCACCCCGGTCGTGCAGGCCCACCTGCTCCAGCACCTCGTCCACGCGGCTCACCGGCACTCCGCCGGCGAGGGCGAGCAGCCGTAGCGTCCGGTATCCGGTGAAGTTGCCGAAGAACTGCGGGCTCTCCACGATCGCCCCGACCCGCCCGGCCACCTGCGACAGGTGCGTGGGCGACGGCGCGCCGAGCACGTTCATCCACCCGCCGTCGGCCCGTACCAGCCCGAGGAGGGCACGCAGGGTGGTGGTCTTGCCCGACCCGTTCGGGCCGAGGAAGCCGTGCACCTCACCCGCGCCGACCGTCAGGTCGAAGCCGTCCACCGCCACCCGGCGGCCGTTGCGCACACTGTTGAAGGTCTTACGCAGACCCTCGATCTCGATGACCGCGCTCACCCGCGCGATTCCCTGCTTCGAGCCGGCATCGACCGTCCTTCGGCATCGGTGACCAACGACACGGCGTCCCACCCTAGAGCCGGCCGGCCGCCCGTGGGGGGCGCCACGGCTGTGCGTGGTTGGATGGACGGGTGACTGGTGACCTGATCCCCGGCGCCACCGGCGCCAACCCCGCCACCGCTCCCGTGGACCCGGATCTGGTGGTCAGCCTCGACGGCGTCGGCGTACGCCGCTCCGGCACCGCCCTGGTACAGGATCTGACCTGGCGGGTCGAGCTGGACGAGCGCTGGGTTGTGCTCGGCCCGAACGGGGCCGGCAAGACGACCCTGCTCAACCTCGCGTCCGGTCGGCTGCATCCCACCAACGGCACCGCCCACGTGCTCGGTGAGCGGATCGGCCGGACCGACGTCAACGAACTGCGCACCCGTATCGGCCTCACCACCGCCGCCGTGGCGGAGCGGGTACCGGCCGACGAGCGGGTCAGCGACGTGGTCGTCACCGCCGCCTGGTCGGTGGTGGGCCGTTGGCGGGAGAGCTACGACCGCACCGACGAGGCCCGGGCCCGCGCGCTGCTCGGGCAGCTCGGTGTGGGCGGCCTCGCCGACCGCGCGTACGGCACCCTCTCCGACGGCGAGCGCAAGCGGGTGCAGATCGCTCGTGCGCTCATGACCGACCCGGAGCTGCTGCTGCTCGACGAGCCGGCCGCCGGGCTCGACCTGGGCGGGCGCGAGGACCTGGTCGCGCGCCTCTCCGAGCTGGCGTACGACCCGGACGCGCCGGCGATGGTGCTGGTCACGCACCACGTCGAGGAGATTCCGCCGGGCTTCACGCACGCGCTGCTGCTGCGCGAGGGGACCGTGGTGGCGCAGGGGCTGATCGAGGAGACGCTCACCGGCGACAACCTCTCCAAGACCTTCGGCCTGCCGCTGATCGTCCAGCGCTCCGGCGACCGCTACACCGCCCGCGCCGCCTGACGGCCCGCCCCCGCATCCCGCCGAGTCGAGACAGGAGACGCCGGTGGCGCAGACCCGGGTGGCCGTGGTCGGCAGCGCGAACATGGACCTGGTCGCGATGGCCCCGGCCCTGCCCCGGACCGGGGAGACCATGCTCGGCACCGACTTCGTGATGGTGCCGGGCGGCAAGGGCGCCAACCAGGCCATCGCCGCCGCCCGAGCGGGCGCGTCCTGCACCTTCCTCGGCGCGATCGGCTCCGACTCGTTCGGGGTGACGCTGAAGGCGCGGATCGGCGCGGCCGGTGTGGACACCGGACACCTGCGGGTGGTCTACGGCACCTCCGGCGTCGCACTGGTGATGGTCAACGCCGAGGGCGAGAACGCGATCCTGGTGACCCCGGGCGCCAACGGCGCGCTGACGAGCCTCACCGAGGCGGAGCTGAACACCGTACGCTCCGCCGACGTGCTCGTGGCCCAGCTGGAGATCCCGGTGGAGACGGTGACCGAGGCGGCGATGGTCGCCCGCGCCGCCGGCACCCGGGTCGTCCTCAACGCCGCGCCGGCCCGGCCCCTCCCCGACGAGCTGCTGGCCGCCCTGGACGTGCTGGTGGTGAACGAACGCGAGGCGCACGCGCTG
Source organism: Micromonospora musae (assembly GCF_003626635.1). GTDB lineage: Bacteria > Actinomycetota > Actinomycetes > Mycobacteriales > Micromonosporaceae > Micromonospora > Micromonospora musae. The sequence goes on from NZ_RAZT01000010.1 coordinate 223,362, forward strand.
ACCGGCCGGGGCCGGGAGGCGCCGCAGGCGTTGCTGGAGCTCACGCCCCGCGCGGTGCTCACCCTCGGCGCCGAGGGGGTCTGGTACGGCGACCGGGACGGCACGGCCGTGCACGTGCCTTCGGTCAAGGTGGAGACCGTGGACTCGACGGCCGCCGGTGACGCGTTCACGGCGGCGTTGGCGGTGGGCTGGGGCGAGGGGCGGGACCTGGTGGACGCCGTGCGCTGGGCGGCGGCCGCGGGAGCGGCGTGCGCCCGCCGGCTCGGCGCCTCCGTGGCGCTGCCCTACCGGGCCGAGATCGACGAGCTCTACGCCTCCGCCTGAACCGAGCCACCGTTGTCGCTCAACGGCGCCGCGACGGCGCGGAACGCCCGCCGGTACGCCGACGGAGAGGTAAGCATGGCCCGGCCGAAGTGGTGGCGGTAGGTGACCGGCGAGTCGAAGCCGACCGCCGCGGCGATCTCCTCGACCGGTGCGTCCGTCGTCTCGAGCAGCGCCAGGCTGGCCCGAACCCGCTGGTCGATCAGCCACCGGATCGGGCTCGTGCCGGTGGCCCGCCCGAAGTGCCGCAGGTAGGTGCGGGTCGACATGTGCGCCTGCCCGGCCAGCCGGGCGACGGTCAGCGGCTCGCTCAGATGGGCCAGCGCCCAGGTGAGGCTGCCGGCGATCCGGTCGTCGCCCGGGTCGGGCGGCACCGGGGCCTCGATGAACTGGGCCTGCCCGCCGTCGCGGTGGGGGAGGATGACCAGCCGACGGGCGACCGCGTTGGCGATCGCCGCGCCGTGGTCGAGCCGGACCAGGTGCACGCAGAGGTCCAGGCCCGCCGCACTGCCGGCGCTGGTGAGCAGGTCACCCTCGTCGAGGTAGAGCACGTCCGGATGCACCTCGACGGCCGGATACCTGCGGGCGAGCAGGTCCGCGTACCGCCAGTGGGTGGTGGCCCGCCGCCCGTCGAGCAGCCCGGCGCCGGCCAGCGCGAACGCGCCCGAGCAGATCGACACGACCCGGGCGCCCCGCCGGTGCGCCCGGCGCAGCGCGGCGACCAGCTCCGGCGACGGGTCCGCGGTGACGTCCGGTACCCCGGGCACGATCACCGTTCCGGCCCCCGCCAGCACGTCCAGGCCGTACGGGGTGTGCAGCGTGGCCCCGCCGACCAACGGCACCGCGCCGGGCCGCTCGGCGCAGACCCGCAGGTCGTACCAGTCGACGCCGAGTTCGGGTCTGGGCAGCCCGAACACCTCGGTCACGATGCCCGTCTCGAAGACCGACATGCCCGGGTACGCGAGGACCGCCACGCTCTGCTCGATGGCGGGATGTTAGCGCAGGACGGCGTTGTCGCCACTCGTCCCCCGCGCCGTCGCTGAGCAGGATCGGTGTCATGACGAACACCTTCGCCGTCCCGGCGGCCGACCCCACCACCGCCACCACTCACTTCCTCGCCCGGCTCAGCTTCGAGACCGATGTCAGCGACGTGTACGCGGATCTCACCGCGCGGACCCCCGGTCTGGTGGTGGTCGACTCCCGAGGGACGACCGCGTGGGGGCAGGGGCACCTGCCGGGCGCCGTGCACCTGCCGACCGCCGAGATCGGCGCGCTCGCCGCCGAGGTCGTGCCGGCCGGCTCCACGGTCGTCACCTACTGCTGGGGTCCCGGCTGCAACGGCGCCACCCGCGCCGCCCTGGAGTTCGCCCGACTCGGCTACCCGGTCAAGGAGATGCTCGGTGGCTACGAGTACTGGGTGCGGGAGGGGCTGCCGGTGATGACGGACACCGGGCTGACCCAGCGGCCCGCCGACGAGCTGACCGCGCCCCGGTCCACGATCAGCTGTGACTGCTAGCCGGCCTGGTCCGCCTCGTCGGTGAGCTTCTCACCCCGGCGGCGCAGCATGCCCAGCCCGGGAATGCCGGCGACGGCGAGCTTGAGGTCGCGGGTCACCTCGAGCAGGTCGTGCAGGTCCGGGCCGACCCGGTCGAGGGTGGCCAGGATCGGCAGGACGTCCGAGGTCAGGTGCTCGCGCAGCTTCGGCAACTCGTCCACGAGCCGGATGGCGGCGGTGACCTCCTCGTGGCTGAGCTGCTCGACGAAGCGCGTCGCCATGGGTGCGGCCCGGCGCAGCGCCGGTTCGTACGTCGTCATCAACTCGGCAGCGGTGGCCGCCGTCTCCGCCCCGGTGGTCACCGCGGCCGCCGCCCGCGCCGCCACCGCGTCCGCCTCGGTCACCACCGTGGTTGCCTTGCGGGCGACCTGCTCCGCCTGCCCGACCACCACGGCGGCGCTGCCGGCCACCTCGGTCGCGGTCTCGAGCACGTGGTCCGTGCGGTCCAGGGTCTGCTCGATCCGGTCCACCACCCCGTTGATCCGGGTCAGCAGCGCCTCGACGCCGTCGAGCACGGCGAACGCGCGGGCGGGCACGGCCGCGAACGAGGTGGCCGAATCGCGGGCCTGGTCGAGGGCGGAGCGCGTGAGGCCGATGACGGACGACGGCCGGGGCAGGGGGATCACCATGGCAACCAGTGTGCGTCGCGGGTGCCCGTACCGCCGCCGGCCGAGCCCCGTGACCCGCCGGTCAACGCCGGTCGGTGTGCTGCTCGACGGCTCGCTGCACGGCCCGGTAGATCTGGCCGAACCGCAGCGCGTCGGGGGTGCGCACCAGCAGCTCCTCCTGCCCGTGGTGCTGCACCCAGAGCTCGTGGACCTGACTGCCCCGTTCGTACGAGCGGTCCAGCCAGCTCAGCGGAACCTCCAGGAACGGGGTCAGCGCGAGCGCGGCGACCACGCAGCCGGCGAGGATGAGCAGGGCCAGCTTCCACTCACCGCGCTCCTGCGCGGACCAGACCAGCGACACGACGCAGAGCAGCGCCACCAGCGGCGGCAGGGAGAGCAGCAGGACCAGGATGCCCCGCCCGAGCACCCGACCCCGTACGGCGAGCGTCGCCCGGCCCCGGGCGTGCCAGACGTACGTGACGTCGGCGAGCGCGATGACGCGACCACCCGAGCGGATCGACTCGGAGGTCACCTGCACCGCGCCGTCCCGGTAATAGACCGTCATCACTCAGCCTAACCACGCCCCGGCAAGCCGCCGCGTCCCGCCGTCGGGCAGTGTGGGGTGTGGTGTTCGGACGCTTTGGAACTGAGCCGTTGGCGACATCAGCGCCGAGGGGCGCGGGCCGCCACCGGGACGAATCGCCGCACCTCGCTGGCCGGCGATGTCGTCCCAGTCGGACCGGGGACGGCGACCAGCCGACCCGCCGGGCCCGCGCTCGGGGCCGACGTTCCGGTGCCGTGCCCGTGTCAGGGTCTCGCGCTTGGAGCGGGGCGGTGCGTGTTGGGCGCGCGGAACCGGGGCTGAGTCATTCAGGTCATCAGTTCCAAAGCATTCGAGGTAGAGGTCCATTCCGCCGAGGCCCGCCGGTGCTGCGCCGTCGTTCCGCCTGAGACCCCACTAGTCTCGCCGTTCGCGGCCGCGCGCCGGGCGGCCGGCGGTCCGGGCGGCTGTCGGGGGCGGCGCCTGTTCGACCGCCCGCTGCACGGCGCGGTAGATCTGGCCGAACCGGAGTGCGTCACCGCTGCGCAGCAGCAGGACGTGCCGGCCCTGCCAGCGCACCCAGAGCTCCCGTTGGCGGCTGCCCCGGGCGTAGGAGCGGTCCAGGAGCTCGAAGAGGAAATCGGCGACCGGCCCGACCGCGAGCCCGATCAGCACCGACGCGCCGACGATCGCGATGGTGACGGTGGGGGAGCGGTCCAGCCAGATCGCCAGCCCGACCCCGAGGACGGCCGCCACCAGCGGGCCGGCCAGCGCCGCGCCGAGCGCGCCCCGGCCCGCGAGGACCCGCCAGGAGCGGCTGCCCCGGCGGTGCCAGACCATGCTGATCTCGGCGAGTGGGTAGCTGCGGTCGTCCACCCGGATGACGGTCGAGGTGACCTGCACCGACCTGTCGTCGTAATAAATCGTCATCGCTGGACTCCCGGCCCCGGGGCTGATACCAGACTACGTTCCTCAACGAGCTTGGCCGTATGGTTGGCACGCGACTTCGACGAGGAAGTGAGGGGCGGCGTGAGCGAGTTCGTGCGGCTGGAGATCAAGGACGGCATCGGCACCATCCGACTGGATCGGCCGCCGATGAACGCACTGAACAAGCAGGTCCAGGAGGAGCTGCGCGCCGCCGCGACCGAGGCCTCCGCCGATCCCGAGGTCCACGCCGTGATCGTGTACGGCGGGGAGAAGGTCTTCGCCGCCGGCGCGGACATCAAGGAGATGGCCGACATGTCCTACGTGGACATGGCGGCGCGGGCCGCGGACCTCTCCAGCGCCCTCGGTGTCTTCGCCCGGATCCCCAAGCCGGTGGTCGCCGCGATCACCGGCTACGCGCTCGGGGGCGGCTGCGAGCTGGCCCTGGCCTGCGACTGGCGGATCGTCGCCGAGGACGCGAAGCTCGGCCAGCCGGAGATCAAGCTGGGCATCATTCCGGGTGCCGGTGGCACCCAGCGGCTCGCCCGCCTCGTCGGCCCGGCCCGCGCCAAGGACCTCATCATGTCCGGCCGGATGGTCGACGCCCAGGAGGCGCTGCGGATCGGCCTCGCCGACCGGGTGGTGCCGGCCGCCGAGGTCTACTCGGCCGCCGTCGAGCTGGTCCGCCCGTACGTCGGCGGTCCGACCCAGGCGCTGCGCGCCGCGAAGCTCGCCGTCGACGCGGGCCTGGACATGGATCTGAACTCCGGTCTGGCCTGGGAGAGTCAGCTCTTCGCCGCGCTCTTCGCCACCGACGACCGGCGCGAGGGCATGGCGGCCTTCGTCGAGAAGCGCAAGCCGGGCTTCACCGGCCGCTGACCAGCGCGGTGGCCGGGCCGGGTCCGGCGAACGGGCCGCGGCTGGTCGTGCCGGTCAGACCCAGCCGCGGCGGACGGCCTCCATGCCGGCCTGGAACCGGGTCTCGGCGCCGACCATCGCCATGATCCGGTGTACGTGCCGGTGCACCGTCCGTACGCTCCAGCCGAGGGTGCGGGCGATCCGCTCGTCGGTGGCGCCGCCGGCCAGCAGGCCGATCAGCTCCACGTCCCGGTCGGCGAGCTGGTCCGGGTGCCCCTCGTCGGCCAGTTCGACGGCGTCGGGCTGGTCGGCGCTGCCCCGGTTGACCGCGCGGTTGATGGCGACGGCTCGTTCCCAGAGCGCCTCGAAGAGCTCGCAGACCGCGTCCAGCAGGGACGACGGGTGGATCAGGTACGCGGCGTCGGCCAGCTCCCCGCCCGTCATCACGGGGATCATCGCGAGGCGGTCGTCGCTCACGATCATCTTCATCGGCACGTTGCTGGCGACCCGGGCGCGTTCGCCGCTCTGGATGCCGCGCCAGATCTCCGCCATCCGCCCGGGGATCGCCAGCGCCGACCGGTCGTAGATCACCCGGTAGGTGAGCCCCCGGTCGGCGAGCTGATGGGCCTCCTCGGTGTTGCCGCTCACCGGATTGTCCAGGTACGGCGGGCGGTCCAGCCCGCGGATCTGCACGCGTGCCTCCCGTTGGAGGCGGACGAGGGTGGCGCGCAGGTTGGCCGCGCCTTCGATCACCTCGACGAGCTCCGCCGGATGGCGGCCGGTGCCGTCGTGTCGTCGTAGCTCCTTGGCCAGTTGGTTCGCGTGGGTACGCAGCCGGAGCAGGTCACGTTCCCGTTCGGCGATGAGCACCGTGGCCACCTGGTCGGGGGGTGTCGCCGCGTAGCGTGTGGGACGGCCGGAGAGGCGGCTGACCAGCCCTCTGTCGACCAGCCGGCCGAGCGTACGGGTCAGCTGCGCCCGGGAGAGCGCGACGTCGCCGAGCAGATCCGTTGCCGTCGCCTGTCGGCGTCGGGCCAGCGCCTCGTAGACGCGCTCGTCGGGCTCCGCGACGCCCACCACATGCCACATCCGAAGCCTCCGTCGGGAACCGGCCAGCTGTCCGGAACATGAACGTCCCCGGACATTGTCCGTGCTCTTCCGCCCGTGCCAAGATCGCCCGTCAACGTGTGTCCCATTCGTGTCCAGGACCGTGTCCGTCCTGGCGGGAGGATGCGCGGGCCTCACTGACGAGGCGTGTCCGTGGCATCACCGGTAAGGAGTAATGGATGTCCCTGCCCTTACGGCGGAGACGGGCCCGCAGTGGCCTTCTCGGCGGGCTGACCGCAGTCCTCACCCTGTCACTGCTCGCCCTGAGCCCGCTGCCCGCCACCCCGGCACAGGCCGCGCCGAAGGCCGACCCGTCGGCCGCGCCCGCGGACTGGGAGGCCCTGCGCTACAAGCCGGCAGGCTGCAACACCACCACCGCCAAGGAGATCGGCGAGGGCGGACCGTGGGCGCGCTGCTTCGCGGTCGGGCTCGCCGAGGACGCCCAACGACGGACGACGCTCGCCGGCCCGCCCGCCGACGCCCTCGGGCCCGCGGACATCAAGTCCGCCTACCGGCTTCCCGACGGCGGCGAGGGCCAGATTGTCGCCATCGTCGGCGCGTTCGGGTACGAGGCCGCCGAGGCCGACCTGGCCGTCTTCCGCACCCACTACGGCCTGCCGCCGTGCACCACGGCGAACGGCTGTTTCCGCAAGGTCGACCAGCGGGGCGGAACCGACTACCCGATCGAGAGCCCGGACTGGTCGATCGAGGCCGCCCTGGACCTGGACGCCGTCTCGTCGGCGTGCCCGAAGTGCGACATCCTGCTGGTGCAGGCCGACAACAACTCGATGGGCAGCCTCGGCCACGCCGTCGACACGGCCGCCCGGCTCGGCGCCGACGCGATCTCCAACTCGTACGGCGTCGCCGGTGAGTCGGACACCCAGTACGCGAGCCACGCCCACTACGACCACCCCGGCATCGTCATCACGGTCTCCAGCGGCGACATCGGCAACGTGCAGAGCTACCCGGCGACCCACCCGGACGTGCTGTCGGTCGGCGGCACGCTGCTGACCCGGGACGGGTCGACGCCGCGCGGCTGGTCGGAGACCGCCTGGGAGGCGGCGGGCAGCGGCTGCTCGTACTACGAGCTGCGCCCGTCGTACCAGGCCGACATCGACACGCACTGCGGGGACAAGCGGGCCAACGCCGACATCTCCGCCACGGCCGCCCCGGAGTCCGGGCTGGCCGTCTACAACACCCTCGGTCAGGACGGCTGGGCGCGTTGGGGCGGCACCTCGCTCTCCGCCCCGCTCGTCGCCGGGATGTACGCCCTCGCCGGCGACGCGGTTCCCGGGACCTACCCGGTGACCTACCCCTACCGCAAGGGCGCCGACGCCGGGCTCTTCGACATCACCGAGGGCTCGAACGGGTGGTGCGGCGACCTGCTCTGCACCGCCGGACCGGGCTGGGACGGGCCGACCGGATTGGGCTCCCCCAACGGTGTCTCGGCGCTGACCCTCGGCCGGACCGGACAGGTCAGCGGGGCGGTCACCAGCGGCAAGAACCCGCACGGCAAGAAGCAGGGCGTACTCGCCGGGGTGACGGTCACCGCCACGGACACCGCCGGCAACACCTACCACGCGGTGACCGGCGACAAGGGCACCTATCAGTTGGCCGTCCCGGCCGGCACGTACGGCGTCGTGGCCGCCGAGTTCGGCTACCAGGCGCCACCGCCGGTCCGGGTCGTGGTCGCCGCCGACGCGAAGCTGACCCGTGACATCAGGATGACGGCGATCGCGACCCGTACGCTCACCGGCGCCGTCACCGACGGTTCGGGACACGGCTGGCCGGTCTACGCGAAGGTCGCCATCGACGGCTACCCGACGGACGCGGTCTACACCGATCCCTACACGGGGCGTTACTCCGTCGAGCTTCCCGTCGGCGCCGACTACACCCTGCGCGTGTCACCGGTCGACCTGCCCGGATACGTCACCAGCACCGCCACCGTCACCGTCGCGCCACAGCCGAAGGGCCGGCCGAGCGACGTGCGGCGGGACGTGCAGCTCGCCACCGACACGTCCTGCGCCACCGCCCCCGGTTACACCTGGCGGTACCAGGGCCTCGGCACCGACTTCACCGGCTGGTCCGACGGGCCGAAGGACGGCTGGCAGGTCACCGACGAGTCCGGCGCCGGGCAGACCTGGCGCTTCGACGACCCCGGCGCCCAGGGCAACCTGACCGGCGGAGCGGGCGGCTTCGCCGCCGTCAACACCTGGGTCCAGGCCGGTGACCTCGACACGAACCTGGTCAGCCCGCCGGTCGACCTGACCGGCGTCACCGCCCCGGTGATCGGCTTCGACAGCGACTACCCCACCCCGCTCTTCGGCAGCCAGGAGGCGTTCATCGACCTCAGCCTGGACAACGGGGCCACCTGGAGCGAGGTCTACCGCCTGCCGAAGGCCGAGGTCCGGGGGCACCAGGAGATCCCGATCCCGCAGGCGGCCGGGACGTCCGGCGTGCAGGTCCGCTTCCGCTACCAGGGGCAGTACGCCTACTGGTGGCAGCTCGACAACGTCTTCGTGGGCAGCCGGACGTGCGCCGTCGTGCCGGGCGGAATCATCGCCGGGCAGATCCGGGACGGCAACACCGGCGGCGCCGTCCTCGGGGCCACCGTCTCCGCCGGCACCGACCGGGCGGCCGTGGCCACCAGCCGGGCCACCGCCGACGACGCCGCGCTCGACGACGGCTACTACTGGTTCTTCGCCAAGGGCGACGGCACCGCCGCGGTGACCGTGAGCGGCCTGCGTTACGCCGACGCCACCGCGAAGGTGCACGTCGCGCGGGACCGGGTCGTCCGGCAGGACTGGAAGCTGGAGTCGGGGCGGCTGAAGGTCCACCCGGCCGACCTGTCGCTGGGCGTACGACCCGGCCGCACCGCCACCGGTCGGGTCCGGCTCACCAACGACGGTGACCGGCCGCTGCGGGTCAAGCTGGTCGAGCAGGACCGTGGGTACACCCCGGACCGGATCCGGGTCGCCGCAGACGCCGCCCGCTCGTCGCAGGCGCCGCCGCAGCAGGGCGCGGACGGCCGCGCGTGGGTCGACCTGCCCGACCTTCCGCTGCCGCTGGTCGACAACGTGGTCGCCGACAACGACGGCACGGTCTACTCGGTCGGCGGCGACTCCTACGGCTACGTCATGAACGAGGGGTACGTCTTCGATCCGCAGGCGCGGGCCTGGGAGCGGATCGCCGATCTGCCCGAGGCGCGAGCCGGCGCGGCGGGTGGCTTCATCGACGGCAAGCTGTACGTGACCGGTGGTCTCAACGGTTCGGGGATCCCCGCCACGCAGACCTGGGCCTACGACCCGATGACCGACAAGTGGTCGCGCCGGGCCGACCTGCCGGCCGGGGTGGCGAACGCCGCGGCCACCACCGTCGGCGGCCAGCTCTACGTGGTCGCGGGCTGCCCCGACGGGGCCTGCCCGGACCCTACGGCGCGGGCGTACCGCTACGACGCCGCCGCGGACCGCTGGACCCGTCTCGCCGACTACCCGCGCACCGTCGCCTACCACGCCTGCGGCGCGGCCGGTGACGGCGTGGTCTGCACGGGCGGGTACATCCCGCGTCAGTACGACGCCGTGCTGGAGAGCTACCGGTACTTCCCCGAGTCCGACACCTGGGTGCAGACGACCGGGCTGCCCGTCTCGGCCTACGGCATGGCGTACGCCACGGTCGGCGGCAAGCTGCGGATCATCGGCGGCACCGTCGGCGGTTCGCTCAGCCGGCAGGTGCTGGAGTACGACTCGGCGACCGCGGTCTGGTCGAAGCTGCCGGACGCGGTGAACGCGCGGCACCGCGGCGGTGCCGCCTGCGGCACGTACCAGGTCGGTGGCCTCTCGGATGGCAGCACGGAGACCGGTTCGGCGCAGCAGCTGCCGGGCATCGAGTCCTGCGTCCGGGGCAGCGACGTGTCCTGGTTGTCGACCGACCGCACCGAGCTGACCATCCCCGCCGGGCGGTCGGTGACGGTGACGGTGACGGTGGCCGCTCCGGTCCACTCGGGACACGGTCAGTACCAGGCGCGGCTGGCGTTCGAGACGGACAGCCCGTACCGGACCGAGCCGCTCGGCGTGGTGATGAAGCTGCGCTGAGCCACCCCGCCGACCCGGGCCCGCCCGGTGCAGACCCCCGCACCGGGCGGGCCCGGGCCGGCGACGCCCCGGCCGACGGTGGTGCGAACCGCCGGCCGGGGCGCGCTCGCCCGAGCGGAGTGACCGGTGGGTAACCTGTGACCCCGGCCACGGACGAGGGGAGCGACCATGACGGAACGGATCGAAGGTCACGGTGGGGAGCTGGCGCTCGCGGCGCTACGGGCGCACGGCGTGCGGGAGATGTTCACCCTCTCCGGCGGGCACGTCTTCCCGCTCTACGACGCTGCCCACAAGACCGGTTTCCCGATCTACGACGTCCGGCACGAGCAGTCCGCGGTCTTCGCGGCCGAGGCGGTGGCGAAGCTCCAGCGCCGTCCCGGCCTGGCCGTCCTCACCGCCGGTCCCGGTGTCACCAACGGCATCTCGGGCCTGACCAGCGCCTACTTCAACGCCTCCCCGGTGCTGGTGCTGGGCGGCCGCGCACCGGCCTTCCGCTGGGGTTCGGGCAGCCTGCAGGAGATGGACCACCTGCCGCTGGTCGCCCCGGTCACCAAGCACGCCGAGACCGTCTTCAGCACCGACGACGTCCCGCGCGCCGTGACCGCCGCGCTGACCACCGCCCTCACCCCGCACCGGGGGCCGGTCTTCCTCGACTTCCCGCTGGAGACCGTCTTCTCCGTCTCCGACGCGGAGCTGCCCGCGCCGGCCGGGATCGCTCCGGTCGAGCCCGACCCCGAGGAGGTCGCCCGGGCGGCCGGCCTGATCGCCGCCGCCGAGCGGCCGGTCATCATCGCCGGCTCGGACGTCTACGCCGGCGACGCGACCGCGGCGCTGCGCGAAGCCGCCGAGGCGTTGCAGGTGCCGGTCTTCACCAACGGCATGGGGCGCGGCTCGCTCCCGCCGGAGCACCCGCTCGCCTTCGCCAAGGCCCGTCGGGCCGCGCTCTCCGGCGCCGACGTCGTCGTGGTGGTCGGCACCCCACTGGACTTCCGGCTCAACTTCGGCGACTTCGGCGACGCCAAGGTCGTGCACGTCGTCGACGCGCCGAGCCAGCGCGCCGGGCACGTCCAGCCGGCCGCCGCCCCCGCCGGTGACCTGCGGCTGATCCTCTCGGCGCTGGCCGATCACCCGGGTGACCGGACGGACCACACCGGGTGGATCGCCGACCTGCGGGCCGCCGAGGACGCCGCGAGCGCCCGCTACGCCGAGGAGATGGCCGCCGAGACCGACCCGATCCGCCCGGCCCGGATCTACGGCGAGCTGCGCAGGGTGCTGGCCCGCGACGCCATCACCATCGGCGACGGTGGCGACTTCGTCTCCTACGCCGGGCGCTACCTCGAACCGGCGCAGCCCGGCACCTGGCTGGACCCCGGCCCGTACGGCTGCCTCGGCACCGGCCTGGGCTACGCGATGGGCGCCCGGATCAGCCACCCGGACCGGCAGATCTGCGTGCTGATGGGAGACGGCGCGGCCGGCTTCTCGCTGATGGACGTGGAGTCGCTGGCCCGGCAGAAGCTGCCGGTCGTCATCGTGGTCGGCAACAACGGCATCTGGGGGTTGGAGAAGCACCCGATGCGCGCCATGTACGGCTACGACGTCGCCGCCGACCTGCAGCCGGAGCTCCGCTACGACCAGGTGGTGAGCGCGCTCGGCGGGGCGGGCGAGACGGTCGCGAAGGCCACCGACCTCGGGCCGGCCCTGCAGCGGGCCTTCGACGCCGGGGTGCCGTACCTGGTGAACGTGATCACCGATCCGGGCGACGCGTACCCCCGCTCGTCGAACCTCGCCTGAGCCGACACCCGCCGCCGTCGCCGCACTCCGGCGACGGCGGCGGGTTCCGCCACCAGCTAAATCAGCGGAATGTCAGCGCCTGTCGTCGTAACGTCAGCGCCGGATCGACGGAGTGTCAGCGCCGTCGTTCATGGTGGTGGCACCAGTGAGGACGACAGGAGTTGCGATGGACTACGCGATCCGCGCCGAGGGACTGGTGCGACGCTTCGGCGCCACCACCGCCCTCGCCGGAGTTGATCTGGCGGTCCCGACCGGGACCGTCTTCGGGCTGCTCGGGCCGAACGGCGCCGGGAAGACCACCGCGGTGCGGGTGCTCGCCACCCTGCTGCGCGCCGACGAGGGACGGGCCACCGTCGGCGGCTACGACGTCGTCCGCGACGCCCACCAGGTACGCCAGCTGATCGGCCTGACCGGTCAGTACGCCTCGGTGGACGAGACCCTGACCGGCACCGAGAACCTGCTGCTCATCGGCCGGCTGCTCGGCCTCAGCCGGGCCGATTCGCGGGCCCGCGCCGGTCAGCTGCTGACCGACTTCCAGCTCACCGACGCGGGTGACCGGGCGGCCAAGACCTACTCCGGCGGCATGCGCCGGCGGCTCGACCTCGCCGCCAGCCTGGTCGGTCGGCCCCAGGTGCTCTTCCTCGACGAGCCGACCACCGGCCTCGACCCGCGCAGCCGTAACGAGCTCTGGGACATCGTCCGGTCGTTGGTGGCCGACGGGGTGACCGTGTTGCTCACCACCCAGTACCTGGAGGAGGCCGACCAGTTGGCCGGCGAGATCGCGGTGGTCGACCACGGCCGGGTGATCGCGCAGGGCACCCCGGAGGAGCTGAAGGCCAAGACCGGCGGGCAGAGCCTGGCGGTGCGCCCGGCCGACGTCGTCGACCTGCCCACCGTGGTGAGCATCGTCGGGGCGGTGGCCGGCGTCGCCCCGGAGGTCGCCCAGAACACCGTCACCGTGCCGGTGAACGACCAACGGGTGATGCCCGCCGTCGTGCGCCGCCTCGACGAGGCCGGGATCGTCGTGGCCGAACTGGCGTTGCGCGGTTCCAGCCTGGACGAGGTCTTCCTGTCGCTGACCGGCCACCGGGCCGAGGACGACCCGGCCGCCGCCAACCTGGAAGGGAGCGTGGCATGACCAGCGCCACCCTGACCGCCCCGCTCGCCCCGGCCCGCCGACTCGGCGTCGGCGCCGGTCTGCGGCACACCCTCACGCTCGCCTGGCGCAGCCTGGTGCAGATCAAGCACAACCCGATGGAGCTGCTCGACCTGAGCATCCAGCCGGTGATGTTCGTGCTGCTCTTCACGTACGTCTTCGGCGGGGCGATCTCCGGCTCGCCGGGCGACTACCTGAAGTTCGCGCTCCCCGGGATCATCGTGCAGAACGCCTTCTTCGCCACGATGACCACCGGCTTCGGGCTGAACAACGACCTCACCAAGGGCGTCTTCGACCGGCTGCGCGCGCTGCCGATCGCCCGTTGGTCGCCGCTGGCCGGGCGGATCCTCGCCGACACCGTCAAGCAGGCGTGGTCGGTGGCGCTGCTGATCGGGGTCGGCATGATCCTCGGTTTCCGGCTCGGCAACGGCCCGCTCGGGCTGCTCGGCGCGTTCGCCCTGCTGCTCGCCTTCTCCCTCGCCGCAGCCTGGATCTCGGTGCTGGTCGGGGTGCTGGTGAGCGAGCCCGACAAGGTGCAGATCTTCGGTTTCATGGTGATCTTCCCGCTCACCTTCACCAGCAACGCGTTCGTGCCCACCGAGACGATGCCGGGCTGGCTGCAGAGCTGGGTCGAGGTCAACCCGGTCACCGTGCTGGCCGACGCGCTACGCGGCCTGCTGGTCGACGGACCGGTGGCCGGTCCGGTGGTGCAGTCGCTGATCTGGGCGGCCGCCATCGCAGTGATCTTCGCGCCGCTGGCGGTGCGCGGGCTCAGGCGTCGAGTGTGACCCGGAGCAGTTCGCGCGCCTGATCGAGCCGGGTGCCCCGGCCGCCCGCGTACGCCTCGGCGAACTCCGGTTCACCGAGCGCCGCGCGGGCGGCCCGGGTCACCCGGACGGCGTCCAGGGCACTGCGGTCGGTGCCGCCGCGGACGCCGTCCGCCCCGCCGAGCAGGGTGGCCGCCACCACCGGCCGTTCCGCCCGCAGCGCCAGGTCCGCGTACCCGACCAACACCAGTGAGACCACGGGCGCATCCGTCGACTCGATCGCCAGGTCCATGGCCCGTTCCAGGTGCGCCCGGGACCCGGTCAGGTCGCCCGCGGCAGCCGCCACGTGACCGAGCGCCGTGGCCACCATGGCCCGCCACTGCGGGGCCACGTTGCGCCGGCCCACCACGTCCGCGGCGCGCTCGGCCCACCGGGCCGCGGCCGGCCAGTCCCCGGCGTCGCGCAGCAACTCGCTCCAGGCGAACGCCACCCCGGCCCGGGGCTCGTCCGCACCGAGCCGCTCCGCGTCCGCGTACGCCTCGTCGAGCAGCCGCCGGGCCTGCTCCCGGTCACCGGCCTGCCACCACAGGTGCGCGAGCTGGGCCCGCATCTGCGGCAGGTCCTCGGCCGCTCCCAGCAGCTCCACGTCGTACAGGGCGTCCCGCAGGTATTCGATGGCCGCGCTCCGGTCCCCGGTGCGGTTGGCCAGTTCGGCGAGGGAGAACCGGCAGGTGGAGATGCCCCACCGGTCCCCGGCCGTCTCGAACAGGTCGAGTGCGGTGCGGAAGTCGCCGTGCGCCTCCTCGGCCGGTGATCCGCTGTTGAGCAACATGTGCCCGTGCATCAGCCGGGCCACTGCGGCCGCCCACGGATCCGGGTCGGCGAAGAGCTTCTGCAGCCCGACCAGGCCGACCGGGTGGTCGGCCGGGTCGATCATCGTGGACATGGGCCCGATGAGGCGCAGCATGACGTGCTCCGAGGCGTCGTCGGCCCATTCGGCGGCCCGTTCCATCCAGGCGCGGGTCCCGTCCAGGTCGGCGTGCCCGGCCATCAGGTTCATCGCGCCGACCGCGTAGGCGGTGGCCAGCATCGCGACCGGGAGTGGCCGGTCGGTCCGCTCGGCCAGGGCGAGCACCTCCCGGCTGAGGTCCGCGCCCTCGGCCCGCTGACCGCGTAGCCACCAGTACCAGCCGAGCGAGGCGGTGAACCGGACAGCCGTCTCGGCCTGCCCGGCGCTGACCGCCCAGCGCAGCGCCGCGTGCAGATTGTCCTGCTCAGCCCGCAGCCGCGCGATCCACCGCAGCTGCTCCGGCCCCCGAAGCTCCGGGTCGGCCCGCTCGGCCAACGCGAGGAAGTGGGCGGCGTGCGCCTGCCGCAGCCGGTCCGCCTCGCCTGCCTCGACGAGCCGGTCCAGGCCGTACTCGCGGATCGTCTCCAGCATCCGGTACCGGGGCTCACCGTCGCCGACGACGATCACGAGGGACTTCTCCACCAGCGCGGAGAGCCGCTCGAACACCTCGTCCGGTGCCAGTTCGCCGCCGGCGCAGACCCGCTCCACCGTCTCCGCGGTGACCCCACCGGTGAAGACGGCCAGCCGCCGCCAGAGCGCCTGCTCGGCGGCGTCGAGCAGGTCCCAGCTCCAGTCCACCACCGCGCGCAGCGTCTGGTGCCGCGGCAACGCGGTGCGGCTGCCGCCGGTGAGCAGCCGGAACCGGTCGTCCAGCCGGGTCGCGACCTGTGCCGCGGTCATCGATCGCAGCCGGGCGGCGGCGAGTTCGATGGCGAGCGGCATGCCGTCCAGCGACCGGCAGATCCCCACCAGCGCCGCCACGCTGCCGGCGTCCACCACGAAGTCGGGGCGTGCGGCGGCGGCCCGGTCCGCGAACAGCCGCACCGACGGGTACGCCAGGGCCGTGACGGCGTCGGCGCCCACCGGCGGGAGCGCGAGCGACTCGACCGCGTGCAGGGCCTCGCCGGTGATGCCGAGGGGTTCCCGGCTGGTGGCCAGCACCCGCAGGTCGGGGCAGGCGCCGAGCAGCCGGTCGGCCAGCGCGGCGGCGTCGAGCAGGTGCTCGCAGTTGTCCAGCACCAGCAGCGCGCACCGGGTGGCCAGCGCGTCGACCAGCCGGGCGGTCGGTTCGGTGGCCTCCCCGGCCGGTACGCGCGACCGGCCGGCCGCGATCAGCGCCTGCTCGCGCAGCCCGAGCAGGGTCAGCAGGGCCTGCGGCACCTCGGCCGGGTCGGTGATCGGGGCCAGCTCGACGAGCCAGACGCCGTCCGGGAACCGGCCGGCGACCGCCCGGCCGGACTCGACGGCCAGCCTCGTCTTGCCCGCCCCTCCCGGCCCGGTCAGGGTGACGAGCCGAGAGCCGGCCAGCAGGTCGTCGACCCGGTCGACGGCCGCCTCCCGCCCGACGAAGCTGGTGAGGGCGGCCGGCAGCCCGCCGCGGCCGCGGACCGCCCTGCCCGGGACGGTTGCCGGGGCGGCAGAGGGTGGCGTTGCCCGGTTCGGCACGGCTCCGCCGTCAGGTGGCGGCGTTCCGGGTGGCTGACCCGGAGGGACCTCGACGAGCGGACCGGCCGGTGCGTCCGGCTGCTCGCCACGCAGCACCGCCAGGTACAGGGCGGCGAGTTCCGGCCCTGGATCCGCGCCCAGCGTCTCGGCGAGGGTGCGCCGCAGCCGGTCGTACTCGGCGAGCGCCTCGGCCGGCCGCCCGGCCCGCTGCAGCGCCCGCATGAGCTGACCCACCAGCCGTTCCCTCAGCGGATGCGCGGCCACCAGTTCCCGGAGCCGGGGCAGCAGGGCGGCGGGTTCCTCGGTGGCCGCGCGGGCCGCGATCAGGTCCTCGATGGCGGCGAGCCGCAGCTCGTCGAGCCGGGCGACCGGGGCGCGGGCGAAATCGGTGTCGGCGACGTCGGCCAGCGCCGGCCCGCGCCAGAGTGCCAACGCCGAGTCCAGCCGCCGTGCGGCGCCGGCCGGGTCGGTGGCGAGCAGGGTCCGCCCGGCCGCCAGCGCGTCCTCGAACCGGTACAGGTCCACCGCGGTCCGGTCCACTGCCAGCCGGTAGCCGGCGGGGACGGCCTCGACCGGCAGGCCGGGCGCGGCCCGGCGCAGCCGGGAGACCAGCGCCTGGAGGGCGTTCGCCGCACCGGCTGGCGGCGACCCGTCCCAGACAGCGTCCACCAGCGCGCCGGTGGTGACCGGGCGGCCGGGATCGAGCGCGAGCACGATCAGCAGCCGGCGCAGCCGGGCGCCGCCGACCTCGACCGGCGTACCGGTGTCGGCGCGAACCTCCAGCGGCCCGAGCAGGCAGATCTGCACGGCGTCGATTCTGCCGCGCCCGTGCCCGCCGTCGAGCACCTACACCTCCGGCCGGTCCTCCTCGCGCGGCGGATCGCCCTCGCGGGGGCGCAGCGGCTCCCCGCGCCCCGGCGGATCGTCCGGCGTGACCTCGCGGCGGCGGAGGTCCTCCTCGCGCCGGCGCAGGTCCTCCTCCCAGCGGCGGAACAGCTCCTGGTCGTCGCGGCGGGACCGCTCGGCGATGGACTTGAGGAACTCGGGGTCGTCGTCCGGGGCGAGCGGCTTCGGGCGCTCCCGGGTGGGCGTCCGACGCGCCCCGCCACCGGCCGCCGGACCGGGCTTCTTCTCCCGGCCGGCGAGGAACCAGGCGATCGAGCCGACCAGCGGGAAGAACAGGATGATCAGCGCCCAGCCGATCCGGGGCAGGGCGCGGATCTCGCCCTCCTCGGCGGAGAGGCAGCTGATCAGCGCGCAGACGGCGAGGACGATCTGCGCGACGAAGAGGAGGACGTACAGCCGGAGCATGCGTCCATCATCGCGCACCCGGCCACTCGTCACAGCCCGCGCAACACCAGCACCACCCCGAGTGCGGCGAGCACCGTCGCGCCGAGGGCGACCGCCGGGAGCGAGCGCCCGTCGAGGGGAGCCGGCCCGGTTCCGGTGCCACGCCGCCAGTAGATCGGCAGCGCCGCGCCCCAGCCGGCCAGGGCCGCGCCCGCGAGCAGCAGGCCGCCCAGGTCACCGCTGAGCGCCTGCCGGACGGTGAGCGCGGTCACCACGGTCAGGGTGAGCGCGGTCCGTCGCCACGCCAACCGGGTCCGCTCCGGCTGCAGGCCGGGGTCGCGCGGCGACCCGCCGCCGCTCCCGCCGTCCGGGTCGGGGTAGGGCCTCCGGGCGGGCTCGGCGGGGCCGGGCCGGTCCGTCATCGACCGCCTACCGCGTCGACCAGCACCGCGGCCACCAGCAGCAGCGCGCCGAGGCCGACGGTGAGGGCGAGTACGGCGGGGAACCGGGACGCGGGCAGCTCCTCGCCGAGCCGGATCGCCCGCTCGGTACGGGCCCAGTGGTCGACCGCGCGGACCGCCACGGCGCCGCCGAGCAGCAGCAGGACGACCGCGATCGCCTCGCGCAGGTGCCGTAGTGGCAGCGGCGGCAGGAACTGGGCGACGGCCAGCCCACCGCCCACCAGCGCCAGCCCGGTACGCAGCCAGGCGAGGAAGGTCCGCTCGTTGGCCAGCGAGAACCGGTAGTCGGGGGTGCTGCCGACCGAGCGCAGCTCCCGCGGGTCGAACCAACGCCTGATCGCCTGCCACACGTCGTCGATTATCCGCTGGTCACCGGCCGTAGCCTGAAGCGATGACAGATCTTGATGCCGCCACCCTGCGCGCCGCGTACGACGCCCAGCTCCGACCCGAGCTGCCCGATCCCGTGCCGGCGGGGGTGACCGTCGAGCAGGACGGACCGCTGTACCGGGTGCTCGGCCTCGATCACGGCGGTTTCCTCACCTACCGCGACCTGGGCGGTCTGACGGGTGCGGCGCTCGACGAGTTGATCGCCCGGCAGGTCGAGCTGTTCCGGCAGCGGGGCGAGCGGGTGGAGTGGAAGCTCGCCGGCCACGACGAGCCGGCGGACCTCGCCGATCGGCTCCGCTCGGCCGGGTTCGTGGCGGAGGAGCGGGAGACCGTCGTGATCGGACCGGTCGCGCCGCTGGCGGCGGCCCTTCCGGTGGTGCCCGAGGGGATACGCCTGCGGGAGGTGACCGCCCGCGCCGACCTGGACCGGATCGTGGCGATGGAGGAGGAGGTCTGGGAGGCCGACCGCAGCCACCTCGGGACGGCCCTGGAGCGGGAGATCGCGACGGACCCGCAGTCGATCACCGTCGTGGTGGCCGAGGCGGGGGAGACCGTGGTGAGCGCGGGCTGGATCCGCTACCTGCCGGGCAGCGGCTTCGCCTCGCTCTGGGGCGGCTCGACCCTGCCGCAGTGGCGGCGCCGGGGCATCTACCGGGCGTTGGTGGTCCACCGGGCCCGGCTTGCCGCGCAGCGGGAGCGGACCCTGCTCCAGGTCGACGCCTCCGACGACAGTCGGCCCATCCTCGAGCGGCTCGGCCTCGTCGCGGTCACCACGACGACTCCCTACGTCTACACTCCGTGATCATGGTCCAGGAGTTGACGGACGAGGAGCGGTTGACGCTCAAGACCGGCGCGTTCGGCGCGGTCTTCCTGGTGTCGAACGTGGACCCGGGCATGCTCTCGGTGCTGAAGGAGAGCATGGCGGCGTCGGAGGTGTTCGCTGACGCGTCCGGTGTGGTCCGGGCGGCGCTCACCACCGGTCCGCTGCCGAGGCTGCCGCGTGAGTCGCCGCCGGAGATCGAGGCGACGGTGCTGCCGGCGCTCGGTCGGGCGGTGCGGATCCTGCGCGAGAAGTCCCCGGCGGACGTGGCGGTGTACCGCGAGGTGGTGCTCGCCGCCGCGGACCGGGTGGCCCGGGCGCACGCCGGGGTGGCCCCGGCCGAGGCGGCGGTGATCGAACGGATCAGAGCGGCGCTGGCCGAGGTGGGGTGATCGGAGCACCCGTGGGCGGTTTGCGTGGTGGCCTGTGTCACTCTGGTCCCCCGGGGCCGATAACTTACCGGCAGGTAACATAGCGCCGTGGGCAACCGCACAGCGGCCCGCAGTTGACCGATCGTTAAGTCACGCGGGAGGCTGCGGCCCAGACCGGGCGAGCGATTTCGCATCACCACACAGGAGGGGTCGTCGAAGCGCGATGAACATCGTCGTACTCGTCAAGCAGGTGCCCGATTCGGGCGCGGACCGCAACCTGCGCACTGACGACAACACCGTCGACCGCGGTTCGGCGAACAACGTCATCAACGAGATGGACGAGTACGCCATCGAAGAGGCGTTGAAGATCAAGGAGGCGCACGGCGGCGAGGTGACCATCCTGACCATGGGTCCGGACCGGGCGACCGAGTCGATCCGCAAGGCGCTCTCCATGGGCCCGGACAAGGCCGTGCACGTCGTGGACGACGCGCTCCACGGCTCCTGCGCCGTGACCACCTCGAAGGTGCTCGCCGCGGCGCTGGGCACCCTCGGCGCCGACCTGGTGATCTGCGGCGCCGAGTCGACCGACGGTCGGGTCCAGGTCATGCCGCACATGATCGCCGAGCGGCTGGGCGTGGCGGCGCTGACCGGCGCCCGCAAGCTCACCGTCGACGGCGGCACGCTCACCATCGAGCGGCAGACCGAGGAGGGCTACGAGGTCGTCACCGCCTCCACCCCGGCCGTGGTCTCCGTCTGGGACACCATCAACGAGCCGCGCTACCCGTCCTTCAAGGGCATCATGGCGGCCAAGAAGAAGCCGGTGCAGACCCTCTCCCTGGGTGACCTCGGCGTCGCCCCGGCCGAGGTGGGCTTCGAGGGCGCCACCAGCGCCGTCGTGGAGCACAGCAAGCGTCCGCCGCGCTCCGGCGGCGCGAAGGTCACCGACGAGGGCGAGGGCGGCGTCAAGCTGGTCGAGTTCCTCGCCACCGAGAAGTTCGTGTGAGGGGTCCGGACATGTCTGAGGTTCTCGTCGTCGTCGAAGCCACCCGCGAATTCGGCGTCAAGAAGGTCACCCTGGAGATGCTCACCCTCGCCCGTCAGCTCGGCACGCCCAGCGCGGTCGTGCTCGGCGGCCCCGGCGCCGCCGAGGCGCTCAGCGTCAAGCTGGGCGAGTACGGCGCGGCGAAGATCTACGCCGCCGAGGGTGAGGAGATCGACGGCTACCTGGTGGCCCCGAAGGCCGGCGTCCTGGCCGACCTGGTCCGCCGCGTCCAGCCCGCCGCCGTGCTGCTCGCCGGCTCCCAGGAGGGCAAGGAGATCGCCGCCCGGCTCGCGGTCAAGCTGGACAACGGCATCCTGACCGACGTCGTCGCGCTGGACGCCGACGGCACCGCCACCCAGGTGGCGTTCGCCGGCTCCACGATCGTGAAGTCCAAGGTCACCCGCGGCCTGCCGCTGGTCACCCTCCGGCCGAACTCGGTCAACCCCGAGCCGGCCGCCGCCGAGCCGGCGGTCGAGCAGCTCGCCGTCGCCGTCGCCGACACCGACAAGCTGGCCAAGGTGGTGCAGCGGGTCGCCGAGCAGAAGGGGTCGCGCCCGGAGCTGACCGAGGCGTCGGTGGTCGTCTCCGGCGGCCGTGGCGTCGGCAACGCGGACAACTTCAAGCTGGTCGAGGAGCTGGCCGACCTGCTCGGCGGCGCGGTCGGCGCGTCCCGCGCGGCCGTCGACTCCGGCTTCTACCCGCACCAGTTCCAGGTCGGCCAGACCGGTAAGACGGTCTCCCCGCAGCTCTACGTCGCGCTCGGCATCTCCGGGGCGATCCAGCACCGGGCCGGCATGCAGACCTCGAAGACGATCGTCGCGGTGAACAAGGACGCCGAGGCGCCGATCTTCGAGCTCTCCGACTTCGGCGTGGTCGGCGACCTCTTCAAGGTCGTGCCGCAGGCCGCCGAGGAGATCCGCAAGCGGAAGTAACCCGACCCTCCGGGCACCGCACCCCGCCCGCCGCGAGCGGGCCACCCCGCGCCGCCCGCCGCGAGCAAATACAGTGAAAGAGTGGCCATTCCGCCGTGAATGGCCACTCTTTCACTGTTCTTGTCTGCCGGTGTCCGGACGGCGGGTGGGGGCGGTGACTGATGGGAGCTGATCGGCGGGCCGGGGAGCTGAACCGGCCCGCCGATCAGCCCGTCAGGGGCCCGGCGTGCGGTCGCCGGGCACGCCGGGCAACGTCGGCGCGGGACATCGACATCGAGTATGCCTGATCTGCACGGGTTCGACACCGCCCGAGGCGATGATCCCCTGTCGGTCGACTCGGAATCCCAGGTACCCCGAAATCGCCCCGGAGATGCGTGCCCGCCCCCGGTCGATCAGCGCGGGCGCCTCGCGACGTACGTGCCGGTGCCCTCGACCGTCGAGCATCCGTCCGACCGCCGTAGGCTGAGTGGTGATGGCTTACCTGGATCACGCGGCGACCACTCCGATGCTCGACGAGGCACTGGAGGCGTACGTCGCCACCGCTCGCGAGCTCGGCAACGCGTCGGCGCTGCACGCCGCCGGTCGGCAGGCCCGCCGACGGGTCGAGGAGTCCCGCGAACGGGTGGCCGCCGCCCTGGGTGCCCGGCCCTCCGAGGTGATCTTCACGGGCGGCGGTACGGAGAGCGACAACCTCGCCGTCAAGGGCATCTTCTGGGCCCGCCGGACGAGCGCGGCGCAGCGACGTCGGCTGGTCTCCAGCGCGGTCGAGCACCACGCGGTGCTGGACGCCGTGGACTGGCTCGGCGGGCACGAGGGCGCGGAGGTCGACTGGTTGCCGGTCGACAGCGCCGGTCGCCTCGATCCCGCCGCGCTCCGCACCGAGCTGGCGGCCCACGGCGATCGGGTCGCGTTCGTGACCGCGATGTGGGCCAACAACGAGGTCGGCACCGTGCAACCGATCGGCGAGCTGGCCGCGGTCGCCGCCGAGTACGGTGTGCCCTTCCACACCGACGCGGTCCAGGCGGTCGGGCAGGTGCCCGTCGACTTCGCCGCCAGCGGGGTCTCCGCGCTGACCGTGACCGGACACAAACTCGGCGGGCCGGTGGGCGTTGGCGCCCTGCTGCTCGGCCGGGACGTGGCGGCCACCCCACTGCTGCACGGCGGCGGGCAGGAACGCGACGTCCGCTCCGGCACGCTGGACACCGCCGGCATCGTGGCCTTCGCCGTCGCCGTGGAGGCGGCCGTCAAGAGCCAGCAGGAGTACGCGGCACGGGTCGCCGAGCTCCGCGACGACCTGGTCGAGCGGGTCCGCCAGGCCGTGCCCGACGTCGTCTACAACGGCGATCCGGTCGACCGGCTCCCCGGCAACGCGCACTTCTCCTTCCCCGGCTGCGAGGGCGATGCCCTGCTGCTGCTCCTCGATGCCCAGGGCATCGCCTGCTCCACCGGGTCGGCCTGCTCGGCAGGGGTGGCCCAGCCCTCGCACGTACTGCTGGCGATGGGCGCCGACGACGCGCGGGCCCGTTCGTCGCTGCGCTTCACCCTCGGGCACACCTCGTCGCAGGAGGAGGTCGACGCGCTCGTCGCCGCCCTCCCCGGCGCGGTCGAACGCGCCCGGCGCGCCGCCGCGTACCGCACGCCCCGCTGATCGGAGCCCTGTCGGTGCGGGGCGGACGGGCCGGGCAGGGCGGTCGGCCGGAACGGGCGGTTAGGGTTGTGGGGCGGAAGGGAGTGAATCGGTGAGGGTATTGGCGGCGATGTCCGGCGGGGTCGACTCGGCGGTCGCGGCGGCGCGGGCGGTCGACGCCGGGCACGACGTCACCGGCGTGCACCTGGCGCTCTCCCGCAATCCGCAGACATACCGCACCGGCGCGCGGGGCTGCTGCACGCTGGAGGACTCGCGCGACGCGCGACGCGCCGCCGACGTGATCGGCATCCCGTTCTACGTGTGGGACATGGCCGACCGGTTCCACGAGGACGTGGTCGACGACTTCGTCGCCGAGTACGCGGCCGGTCGTACCCCGAACCCGTGCCTGCGCTGCAACGAGAAGATCAAGTTCGCCGCGGTGCTGGACCGGGCGGTCGCCCTCGGCTTCGACGCGGTCGTCACCGGCCACCACGCCCGGCTCGGCGCGGACGGTCTGCTGCGCCGCAGCGTCGACGTGGCCAAGGACCAGTCGTACGTGCTGGCGGTGCTCACCCGGGAGCAGCTGGACCGGTCGGTCTTCCCTCTCGGTGACTCGACGAAGGCGCAGGTCCGGGCCGAGGCGGCGCAGCGTGGGCTGGCGGTCGCCGAGAAGCCCGACTCGCACGACATCTGCTTCATCGCCGACGGCGACACCCGTGGCTTCCTCGCCCAGCGGCTCGGCGAGCAGCCGGGCGACGTGGTCGACGCCACCACCGGCGCGGTCGTCGGCAGCCACGCCGGCGCGTACGCGTACACCGTCGGCCAGCGGCGCGGGCTGCACCTGGACCGGCCTGCCCCGGACGGCCGGCCCCGCTACGTGCTCTCCATCACTCCGAAGACCAACACCGTGACCGTCGGCCCGGCCGAGGCGCTGGAGGTGTCCCAGGTGCGCGCGAACCGGCCGATCTGGACCGGCGGCGCGCGCCCGGACGGCCCGATCGAATGCGAGGTGCAGCTGCGCGCCCACGGCGACGTGGTGCCCGCCACCGTCGCGCTGGACGGCGAGACGCTCCACGCCGAGCTGCGCCGTCCGATGCGGGGAGTCGCCGCCGGCCAGGCGGTGGTGGCGTACCGGCCGGACCCGGCCGGCGACGTCGTGCTCGGCTCCGCCACCATCGTCGGCTGAGTACCCGCCACCGGGCGGTTCGGCGGGATCCACCGGATACCCTTCGGCGGTGACAGATCAGGCGTGGCCCTGGCCGGCCGGCGCAGCGACCGGCATCGGATCGCTGCCCGGCACCGACATCGCCGAGGCGCAGCGGATCGTCCTCGGTGAACTACCCGACCTGCCGCACCTGCCGGAGCTGCCGGCCCGTGGGCCGGGCGCCGAGCTGATCGGCCGCACCGCCGGCCTGCTGGTCGAGCTGCCCGTGGAGCTGTACGCGGGGCGCTGGCGGATCGCTCAGCGCCCCGGCCGGGAGCTGCGCCGCGCGCGGGACCTCATGGAGCGTGACCTCGATCAGCTCGCCGAGCAGGCCGATGAGTACGCCGGGCCGGTCAAGCTGCAGGCCGGCGGGCCGTTCACCCTCGCCGCCGCCCTCGAACTGCCGATCGGCGGCCGGATGCTGCGCGATCCGGGCGCGGTACGGGACCTGACCGGCTCCCTCGCCGAGGGGCTGCGCGAGCACGTCGCGGCGGTGGCCCGGCGGCTGCCCCGTGCGTCGGTGCTGCTCCAACTCGACGAGCCGTCGCTGCCCGCGGTGCTCGCCGGAAGGGTGCGCACCGAGAGCGGGCTCGGCACGTACCCGGCTGCGGAGCCCGAGGTCGTGGCGGGCCTGCTGCGCTCGCTCATCGAGGCGGTGGGGGTGCCGACCGTGGTGCACTGTTGCGCGCCGGAGGTGCCGGTGGAGCTGATCCGCTCCACCGGAGCCGTCGGCCTGGCCCTCGACCTGTCCCTGGTCACCGATCTGGACCCGCTCGGCGAGGCGATCGACGCCGGGCTCGGGCTGCTCGCCGGCGCCGCGCCCACCCGCCCGCCGTCGACCGGTCGGGCGCCGACCTCCGCGGAGGTGGCCGACCGGGTACGCACGCTCTGGGACCGCCTCGGCTTCCCCCGCGCCCGCCTGGCCGAGCAGGTCGTGGTCACCCCCGCCTGCGGGTTGGCGGGCGCCCCGGCGGAGTACGCCCGGGCCGTGCTGAAGGCCTGCTACGACGCCGGCCGGCGGCTCGCCGAGGACTGAGTTTCCCTGTCGTACCCGCTGGGCAGAATCACCGGCATGATTGGACAGCTGCGTTCGACGGTGATCGACTGCCCGGATCCGCACGCCCTGGCCACGTTCTACTCGGAGCTGCTCGGCCTGCCCGTGACGCATGCCGACGAGGACGACTGGGTGGTGCTCGGCGGCCCGCCCGGCCAGCATCCGCGCGTGGCGTTCCAGAAGGCGCCCGACCTGCGCCCGCCGACGTGGCCGGCTCCGGAGGTCCCGCAGCAGCTCCACCTCGACGTGACGGTGACCGACATCGAGGCCGCCGAGAAGGCGGCGCTCGCGCTGGGGGCCCGGCGGCTGCCCGGCGAGGGCGAGGGCTTCCGGGTCTACGCCGACCCCGCCGGCCACCCGTTCTGCCTCTGCTGGGACTGACGAGCCCGCCGCGCCGCCGCCTGGCGGTGGTCGCACCCGACGGGCATGATCACCGGCATGATCGATTCCTCGCGCGACCGGGTGGCCGGATCACTCTTCGGGCTCGCCTACGGTGACGCCCTCGGCAAGGAGACCGAGTTCCTGCCGGTCGCCGAGATCGTCCGGCGGCACGGGCCGACCGGCCCGCGGGAGCTGGTCGGCGACCCGGCGCTGGTCACCGACGACACCCAGATGGCACTGGCCGTGGCCTGGGCGCTGCGTACCGCCCCCGAGCTGACGCCGGCGGCGGTGGAGCCGGCGCTGCGCCGGCGGTTCCTCGACTGGGCGGCGAGCCCGGAGAACAACCGGGCGCCGGGGATGACCTGCCTGCGGGCCTGCGGCGACCTGGCCCGGGGGCTGCGCTGGCAGGAGGCGACCGTGGCCGGCTCGAAGGGCTGCGGGGCGAACATGCGGGTCACCCCGGTCGGGCTGCTCGACGTCGATCTGGACACTCTCGCCGGGCTCGCCCAGCTTCAGGCCGGTCTCACCCACGGGCATCCGACCGGGCTGGCCGCGAGCGAGCTGACCGCGTACGCCGTGCGGCTGCTGCGCGACGGCGCCGCCGTCGACCAGCTGCCCGACCTGCTCACCGACCGGGCACGGGAGCAGCGCCACCGCTACCGCGCCGAGTGGCTGGGCGACCTGTGGCAGCGCTCCGGCTCGACGGACCCGGCGCAGTTCATCGCCCGGGGCTGGGACGAGTGCCTCGCCGTGCTGGGTCGGCTGACCGACGCGCTGGCCCGGCCGGATGACGGTGGCGACCCGTGCCGACTGACCGGCGAGGGCTGGGTGGCCGAGGAGGCGCTCGCCACCGCCCTGTACTGCGCGCTGCGGCACGCCGACGACCCGGTCGGCGCGCTGGCCCGGGGCGCCACCACCGCCGGTGACTCGGACTCCATCGCGGCGCTGGCCGGCGCGTTCGTGGGCGCGGCCGTGGGCATGTCCGCCTGGCCGGCCGACTGGGCCACCCGCATCGAGTACGCCGACCAACTAACCACCCTCACCACCCCCTAACCCCCCGGCCCCCGCTCCGCGCGTCGATCATGAAGTTGTTGTCGACCGAAGCGGCGTGTCGCGGCAACAACTTCATGATCAACGGGTGGGGCGGGCCGGCGGGTGGGTGGTTGTCGTATCCGCCGGTTACCGTGCCCGGGTAGCGTGATCAGGGAGGTCAAGCGGTGTCCGAAGGTGGCGGCGTGTCCGAGGAGCGGATCGACCAGCAGGTCAGCCCGGCGCAGGAGGCGGCGGCGGGCGGCGAGCCGACCCCCGAGGCGCGGGAGCGGCACACCACGCTGAGCCGTGAGCTGACCGAGCATCAGTACCGCTACTACGTGCTCGACTCGCCCACCATCACCGACGCCGAGTTCGACCGCCAGCTGCGCGAGCTGGAGGCGTTGGAGGCGGAGTTCCCGGCGCTGCGCACGCCCGATTCGCCCACCCAGCGCGTCGGCGGGACCTTCTCCACCGACTTCACCCCGGTCCAGCACGCCGAGCGGATGATGTCGCTCGACAACGCGTTCGCCGACGAGGAGCTCGCGGCCTGGGCCGAGCGGGTCGAGCGTGACGCCGGCGGTCCGGTGCCCTACCTCTGCGAGCTGAAGGTCGACGGGCTCGCGATCAACCTCACCTACGAGCGTGGCCGGCTGGTCCGGGCGGCGACCCGCGGCGACAGCCGCACCGGTGAGGACGTGACCGCCAACGTGCGCAGCATCCGGGACGTGCCGGGTCAGCTCACCCCGTCACCCGAGTTCCCCGACGTGCCCGAGTTCCTCGAGGTCCGGGGCGAGATCTACTTCCCGGTGGCGGCCTTCGCCGACCTCAACGCGGGCCTGGTGGAGCAGGGCAAGCCGCCGTTCGCCAACCCGCGTAACGCCGCCGCCGGCAGCCTTCGCCAGAAGGATCCGCGGATCACCGCGTCCCGGCCGCTGCGCCTGGTGGTGCACGGCATCGGCGCCCGGCGCGGCTTCCAACCGGTCGCGCAGTCGGAGTCGTACACGGCGCTGAAGGCGTGGGGCCTGCCGACCAGCGACCGGTGGCGGGTCGTGCCCGACCTCTCCGGCGTCGCCGAATACATCGCCTACTACGCCGAGCACCGGCACGACGTCGAGCACGAGATCGACGGCGTCGTCGTCAAGGTCGACCCGGTCGCCATCCAGGGCCGGCTCGGCTCGACCAGTCGCGCCCCCCGCTGGGCGATCGCCTTCAAGTACCCGCCGGAGGAGGTCAACACCAAGCTGCTCGACATCGACGTCGAGGTCGGGCGCACCGGCCGGGTCACCCCGCGCGCGGTCCTCCAGCCGGTCAAGGTGGCCGGCTCCACGGTCGCGTACGCCACCCTGCACAACGGACGCGAGGTGGAACGCAAGGGCGTGCTGATCGGGGACACGGTGGTGATCCGCAAGGCCGGCGACGTGATCCCCGAGGTCCTCGGCCCGGTCGTCGATCTGCGACCCGCCGACGCCCGGCCGTTCGTGATGCCCATCCACTGCCCCGCCTGCGGCACCCCGCTCGCCCCCGCCAAGGAAGGCGACGTCGACATCCGCTGCCCGAACACCCGCGGCTGCCCGGCGCAGTTGCGGGAGCGGGTCTTCCACCTCGCCGGACGCGGGGCTTTCGACATCGAGGTGCTCGGCTACAAGGGCGCGGCGGCCCTGCTCGACGCGGAGATCATCCGCGACGAGGGTGATCTCTTCCAACTCGACGCCGAGCAGCTCACCCGGTCGCCGTTCTTCGTCAACAAGGACGGCAGCCTCGGCAGCAACGCGGTGAAGCTGCTCGACAACCTGGCCGTCGCCAAGGAGCGGGAGCTCTGGCGGGTGCTCGTCGCGCTCTCCATCCGGCACGTCGGCCCGACGGCCGCCCGGGCACTGGCCCAGCACTTCCGCTCCGTCGAGGCGATCGACGAGGCCAGCGAGGAGGAGCTCTCCTCCGTCGACGGCGTCGGCCCCACCATCGCCGCCAGCATCCGCGAGTGGTTCGCCGTGGACTGGCACCGCGAGGTGGTCCGCAAGTGGGCCGAGGCCGGCGTACGGATGGCCGAGGAGGCGGCCGACGAGGGCCCGCGTCCGTTGGAGGGGCTCACCGTCGTGGTCACCGGCACGCTCGCCGGCTTCTCCCGCGACCAGGCCGCGGAGGCGGTGCAGAGCCGGGGCGGCAAGGTCAGCGGCTCGGTCTCGAAGAAGACGGGCTTCGTGGTGGTCGGCGAGAACCCGGGGTCCAAGGCGGAGAAGGCGGCCGGCCTCAAGGTGCCGATCCTCGACGAGGACGGTTTCCGTCTCCTCCTCGACCAGGGGCCGGACGCCGCTCGCGAAGTGGCCCGCGTCGAGGGCTGAGGCTCGCTTCCGCGACCGCGGGTGAACCGGCGAGCCGCCGGCCGGGAAGTCCGGGAACGCCGCGCGCCTGCGCCGGCTGGGGCGTATACCAAGTTAATTACGACTACGACCGATTCGTGACTGTCATACCGGGAAAGCCGGCACCGAGGGCGTTTCATTGGTGCACGGCGTGTGAAGGTCCACGCCGACCGCTGTCCGGGAGGTGCGATGGAGGTCGCGGACCCGCGCAACGTCGTTCCGCCGGGACGCGTGGCGCCGTTTCTCGCCTTCATCGGCGCCATCCTCGCCCTGGCGTTGCTGGTCGCGGCCGGTCCACTGGTGACACTGCCGGATCAACTGCCCGACCTGCCGGTGGCGTTCTGGACGATGGCGGCGCTCGCGGTGGTCTGCGACGCCCGCCCGTTCGTACCGCCCGGCCGGCGGCAGTCGTCGGCGGTCTTCCCGTCCACCTGCTTCACCTTCGCCATCCTGCTCGGCTGGGGACTGGGACCGGCGGTGGCGGTGCAGGCGGTGGCCGTGATCGTCTCCGGCTGGCGGCTACGGCACGCCATCTGGCGTACGGCGTTCAACGTCGGGCAGTACGCCTGCGCCCTCGCCGCCGCGTACGCGGTCACCCGACTCGGGCCGGGCACCGTCTTCTCCGGCGGTGTGCTGCACACCTCCGACGTCGTGGTGGTGGGCAGCGCGACGCTCGTCTGGTTCCTGGTCAACTACGTGTTGGTCAGCACGGCGGTACGGCTGCGCTTCGGCGGCCGCTGGTGGCCGAGCTTCCGGCAGGGCCTCGGCTTCGAGCTGCTCTCCACCGGTTCGCTGCTGCTGCTCGCCCCGGTGCTGGTCGCCGCGGCCCGCACCAGCGCCGCGCTGATCCCACTGGTGCTGGTGCCGCTCTTCGCCGTCTACCGGATGGCCCGGCTCACCGTCGAGCAGCAGCAGCTCGCCTCCCTGGACCCGTTGACCGGCCTGCCGAACCGCAAGGCGCTGCTGGCCGAGGTCGCCGAGCAGGTGCACCTGCACGCCGAGCGGTCGGGGCGGGGCGAGCCCGACGCTCACCTCGCGCTGCTGCTGATCGACCTCGATCGGTTCAAGAACGTCAACGACGCCCTCGGCCACGCGGTGGGGGACCGGCTGCTGGTCGAGGTCAGCCAGCGGCTGACCGCGCTGGTCGGTGGGCGCGACATGGTGGCCCGGCTGGGCGGCGACGAGTTCGCCATCGTGATGACCGGGCTCACGACGGTCGCCGAGGCTCGTGAACTCGCCGACCGGGTGGTCCGGACGCTCGCCGAGCCGGTGCCGCTGGACGGGCTGCCGCTGGACGTCGGCGGGTCGATCGGCATCGCACTCTTCCCGGAGCACGGCGAGGACTTCGCCACCCTGATGCGCCACGCCGACGTCGCCATGTACGACGCGAAGCACCGCAACGACACGATCGCCGTCTACACCGCCGAGTCCGACCACAACTCTCCCGAGCGGCTCGGGCTCCTGGCGGATCTGCGCCGGGTGCTGGAGGCCGGCCCGGCCGTCGACGAGCCGGCCGACACCGACGAGCCGGCCGACGGCGGAGCCGGTGACTCGGCCGACGTCGCGGAGGTCCCCCTCGGCGCCGGCGGGACGCGGGGCGGGGACGGCGCGGCCCTCGCCACCGCCGCCGATCAGTCCGGCGGCGGGGTGCCGAGCGCGGAGGCGGAGGTCGGTCCCGCGTTGACCGGGGAGGTGACCGGCGTGCGGGCGAGGCGGTGGTGGTCCCGGCAGCGGGAGCGCCGCACCGACGTGCTGCCCGAGGACGAGCTGATCAGCCGGATCGTGACCGGCGCCGACCCGACCCGCCGCCGCGGCGGCCGTACCGGGGCGGAGCTGGTCGACCGGGGCGCGGTCGTCGACCGTGGGACGCGCAACGGTCGCGAGCCGGGTACCGAGCCGGATGTGCCCGGACTCGGCGGCGCTCCCGAGGCGGTCGAGCGGGCGGCCAGCCCGGCCGCCGCGACGGGGACCGGTGGCGCCGGTCGGCACCGGCTCCGGCCGGCCGAGGCCGATCCGGCCGTCGACGTCGGCGAGATCACGATGTACTACCAGCCGCAGATCGCCATCGCCACCGGTGAGGTGGTGGGTGTCGAGGCGTTGTTGCGCTGGCGGCATCCACGACGCGGAATGGTCGATCCGGAGGAGCTGATCCGGGTCGCCGAGCAGAGCGCCGTGATGCGGCTGCTCACCCGCCGGGTCGTCGACGACGTGGTGGAGCAGCTCGCGAAGTGGTCGGCCACCGGGGTCGGCCTGCGGGCCGCGCTCAACGTGAGCGTGCGCGACCTGCACACCGGTGAGATCGCCGACCAGATCGCCGACCGGCTGACCCGCTACGGCGTACCGCCCGAACGGCTGCAACTGGAGATCACCGAGGGTGCGCTGATGGCCGACCCGCGACGGGTGCTGGCGACCATCTCCCGGCTGCACCGGATCGGGGTGGCGATCTCGCTGGACGACTTCGGCACCGGGTACTCGTCCCTGCAGCACCTGCGCCGGTTGCCGCTCTCCGAGGTGAAGGTGGACCGCAGCTTCGTGCTCGGCATGGCCGACGACCCCGACGACGCGGCGATCGTACGGTCGATGATCGAGCTGGCGGGCGCTCTCGGCCTGCGGGTGGTCGCCGAGGGGGTCGAGGACGAACGGACCTGGCGGATGCTGCACGCCGCCGGCTGCGACGCCGCCCAGGGCTGGTTCTACGCCCGGCCGATGCCCGCCCAGGAGTTGGTCACCTGGCTGGCCCGGTACCGCCCGGTGCGCCCCACCGGCGGTCCGGACCCGGACCTGCGCCGCCGGCCCGCCCGCTGAACCCGCCCCGGCCCGCCCGGTGGTCCCGCCCCGGCCCGCCCGGCGCTCGCCCCGGCCCGCGCGGTGGTCCCGTCCCCGTCGGCTTGGCGCCCGGCACCGGCCCTCGCCCCGCCTTGGGTGATCGACACCGACCTCCTTGAAGTCGCGTTAACCGATCGCCGGGACACCCCGACCTCCCGGCAACCCGAGTCGATCATGCGATCGCCGGTGATCGGGTGGACCGGGATCGGGCGCCACGACGGCGCGGAGGGGGAGTGGGGGGACGTCACGCCGGCACGGAACAATAGACTCGCTCCGGTCACCGCGCGTCACTCCGCACAGCTCGCGCGGTCGCAGACCGGCCGGACACAGGACCGTCACGAAGGGGGCACGATGGCCGCCATCTCCCGCGAGGAGGTCGCGCACCTGGCGCGCCTGTCGCGGCTCGCCGTAACCGAGGAGGAGCTGGACACGTTCGCCGGCCAGCTCGACGTGATCCTCCAGGCGGTCGCCCAGGTCGGCAAGGTCGCCGCCGCGGACATCCCACCGACCTCGCACTCGGTGCCGCTGACGAACGTCCTGCGTGAGGACGTCGAGACGCCGTGCCTGACGCCCGAGGAGGCGTTGTCGGGCGCGCCGGACGCCGAGCAGCAGCGGTTCCGCGTCCCCCGGATCCTGAACGAGGACTTGGCGTCATGAGCGAGCGAATCAGCATCATCAGCGCGCGGCGGTGCGCCGGCGAGCGAAGCGAGGCGGCGGCATGAGCGATCTGACCAGGAAGACCGCGGCGGAGATCGCCGCGCTGGTGGCCGGCGGGGAGACCTCCGCCGTCGAGGTCACCCAGGCCCACCTCGACCGGATCGCGGCGGTCGACGACCAGGTGCACGCGTTCCTGCACGTCGACACCGAGGGCGCGCTCGCCGCGGCCCGGGCGGTCGACGAGCGCCGCGCGGCCGGTGAGCCGCTCGGCCCGCTGGCCGGGGTGCCGGTGGCGGTCAAGGACGTGCTCGCCACCAAGGGGGTGCCGACCACCGTCGGGTCGAAGATCCTGGAGGGCTGGCGCCCGCCGTACGACGCGACGATCGTCGAGCGGCTGCGCGCGGCCGGCACGGTGATGCTCGGCAAGACGAACATGGACGAGTTCGCGATGGGCTCCTCCACCGAGTACTCGGCGTACGGCGCGACCCGCAACCCGTGGGACCTGAGCCGGATCCCGGGTGGCTCGGGCGGCGGCAGCTCGGCGGCGCTGGCCGCGTACGAGGCGCCGCTGGCGATCGGCTCGGACACCGGCGGCTCGATCCGCCAGCCGGGCGCGGTCACCGGCACCGTCGGGGCGAAGCCGACCTACGGCGGCACCTCGCGCTATGGGCTCGTCGCCTTCTCCTCGTCGCTGGACACGCCCGGCCCGTGCGCCCGTACGGTGCTCGACGCCGCGCTGCTGCACGAGGCGATCGCCGGGCACGACCCGCGTGACTCCACCTCGATCCCGCAGCCGGTGCCGAACGTGGTGGCCGCCGCGAAGCTCGGCGCCACCGGCGACCTGACCGGCGTGAAGCTCGGCATCGTGACCGAGTTCGTCGGCGAGGGCGCCGAGCCGGGCGTGATGGCGGTGTTCCGGGAGGCGGTCGACGCGCTGACCAAGCTGGGCGCCGAGATCGTCGAGGTCTCCTGCCCGAACTTCACCTACGCGCTGCCGGCGTACTACCTCATCGCGCCGAGCGAGTGCTCCTCCAACCTGGCCCGGTTCGACGGCGTCCGGTTCGGCCTGCGGGTCGGCGACGACGGCAGCCGGTCGCTGGAGGAGGTCATGTCGCTGACCCGGGAGGCCGGCTTCGGCCCGGAGGTCAAGCGCCGCATCATGCTCGGCACGTACGCGCTCTCGTCGGGCTACTACGAC
Organism: Micromonospora musae; assembly: GCF_003626635.1. Taxonomy (GTDB): domain Bacteria; phylum Actinomycetota; class Actinomycetes; order Mycobacteriales; family Micromonosporaceae; genus Micromonospora; species Micromonospora musae. The sequence goes on from NZ_RAZT01000010.1 coordinate 257,235, forward strand.
GCCTACTACGGGCAGGCCCAGAAGGTCCGTACGCTCATCACCCGGGACTTCACCGCGGCGTTCGAGCAGGTGGACGCGCTGATCTCGCCGACCACCCCGTTCGTGGCGTTCCCGATCGGCGAGCGCACCGCCGACCCGTACCAGATGTACCTGGCCGACCTGTTCACCATCCCGACCAACCTCTACGGCGGGCCCGGCATCTCGGTGCCGTGCGGGCTCTCCGACGGTCTGCCGGTCGGTCTTCAGGTGATGGCCCCGACGATGGCCGACGACCGGATGTACCGGGTCGCCGCCGCGTTGGAGAGCGCCGTCGGCACGTTCACCCCACCGGCACTGTGAGGCAGGAGCTCCGATGACCACGACACTGCCCTCGTACGACGACGTCGTCGCGCGCTACGAACCGGTGATCGGCCTGGAGACCCACGTCGAGCTCGGCACCCGCACGAAGATGTTCTGCGGCTGCCGGACCGACTTCGGCGGCGAGCCGAACACCCGGGTCTGCCCGGTCTGCCTCGGCCTGCCCGGCTCGCTGCCGGTGGTCAACAAGGCGGCCGTCGAGGCGACGATCCGGATCGGTCTCGCGCTGAACTGCTCGATCGCGGACTGGTGCCGGTTCGCCCGGAAGAACTACTTCTATCCGGACATGCCGAAGAACTTCCAGATCAGCCAGTACGACGAGCCGATCTGCGTCGACGGCTACCTGGACGTCGAGGTGAACGGCGAGACGGTGCGCATCGGCATCGAGCGGGTGCACATGGAGGAGGACACCGGTAAGACGCTGCACGTCGGCGGCGCCACCGGCCGGATCCACGGCGCAACCGAGTCGCTGGTGGACTACAACCGGGCCGGCATCCCCCTCGTGGAGATCGTCACCAAGCCGATCCCCGGCACCGGCAGTCTCGCACCCGACATCGCCCGGGCGTACGTCAACGAACTGCGGGAAGTGATCCGCTCGCTCGGCGTCTCCGACGTCCGGATGGAGGAGGGTTCGCTGCGCTGCGACGTGAACACGTCGCTGAACCTGCCCGGTCAGGAGTGGGGCACCCGGACCGAGACGAAGAACGTCAACTCGCTGCGTTCGGTGGAGCGGGCCGTCCGCTCCGAGATGCTGCGGCAGGCGTCGGTGCTCGACGCGGGGGGCCGGATCACCCAGGAGACCCGGCACTTCCACGAGGACACCGGGGACACCACCCCGGGCCGCTCGAAGGAGACCGCGACCGACTACCGGTACTTCCCGGAGCCGGACCTCGTGCCGATCGCGCCGGACCGGGCCTGGGTGGCCGAGCTGAAGGCGGCCCTGCCGGAGCTGCCCCGGGTGCACCGCCGGCGGCTCCAGGAGCAGTGGGGCCTGTCGGACCTGGACATGCAGTCGGTGCTCAACGCCGGTGCGGTCGAGCTGATCGAGCAGACCGTGGCCGCCGGCGCCACTCCGGCCGCGGCCCGCAAGTGGTGGCTCGGTGAGCTGTCCCGGCGGGCCAACGAGACCGGCGTGGAGCTGGTCGACGTGGGCGCCACCCCGGAGCAGGTCGCGGAGCTGCAGGGCCTGGTCGACGCCGGCAAGCTCAACGACAAGCTGGCCCGGACGGTGCTCGAGGGCGTGGTGGCCGGCGAGGGTTCGCCGACCGAGATCATGACGAGCCGGAACCTGGAGGTGGTCTCCGACACCGGCGCGCTCACCGCCGCGGTGGACGAGGCGATCGCCGCCAACCCGGAGATCGCCGACAAGATCCGCAGTGGCAAGGTCGCGGCGGCCGGTGCGCTGGTCGGCGCGGTCATGAAGACCACCCGTGGCCAGGCCGACGCGAAGACCGTCCGGGAGCTGATCCTGGCCCGGCTGAACGTCGAAGCCTGACCCTTCCCTCCCCTTCCGCGCCGAACCGATGATCATGAGGTGGGCGGCGGCCGCCGACTCCGGGGCCGCCGTCAACCTTGTGATCACCGGGTGATGGACGGCGCTTCCCCCGCACGTGGGCGTCAACGGCGACGCCCGGATGGAGTTCCCGTGAACCAGCACGACCTGGACGTCCTCGACGAGATTCAGCGGCGGGTGCTCTGGCTCGCCACCCGGATCGTGGACGCCGCCAACCACGACCGCGACGCCGGCGACGGCGTGAAGGTCGGCGGGCACCAGGCGTCGAGCGCCTCGCTGGTCACCGCGATGACCGCGCTCTGGTTCGCGCACCTGGACGCCGCGGACCGGGTGTCGGTGAAGCCGCACGCCTCGCCGGTCTACCACGCCATCCAGTACCTGCTGGGCAACCTCGACCGCTCGTACCTGCCCCGGCTGCGGGCGCGCGGCGGTCTCCAGTCCTACCCGTCGCGCACCAAGGACCCGGACGGGGTCGACTTCTCCACCGGCTCGGTCGGCCTCGGCGCGGCGGCGCCGCTCTTCGCCGCCGCCACCCGCCGTTACGTGGACGCGCACTTCGGCCCCCGGCCCCGGTCCCGGTTCGTCGCGCTGATCGGTGACGCCGAACTGGACGAGGGGAACATCTGGGAGGCCGTCGCCGACCCGGCCACCACCGGGCTGGGCAACGTCATGTGGCTGGTCGACTTCAACCGCCAGTCACTCGACCGGGTGGTCCCCGGCGTGCGGATCAACCAGTGGCGGGGCCAGTTCGAGGCGGCCGGTTGGCACGTGGTGGAGGTCAAGTACGGTCGCCGGCTCGCCGCCGCGTACGAGCGCCCGGGCGGGGAGGCGCTGCGGAACTGGATCGACGCGATGCCCAACGAGCAGTACCAGTCGCTCTTCGGGCTCGCCGGGCCGGAGCTGCGCCTGCAGTTCCTCGACGGCGCCCCCGAGGCGGTCGCCACGTTCATCGCGGACGTTCCCGACGACGAGCTGGGTCCGCTCGTCACCGACCTCGGCGGGCACGATCTCACGGCGCTGCTCGACGCGTACGCCCAGTGCGACGCCGTCACGGACCGACCCAGCGTGGTCTTCGCGTACACGGTGAAGGGCTGGGGTCTGCCCATCGCCGGCAACCCGCGCAACCACTCGGCGCTGCTCACCCCGCAGCAGGTCGAGGCGCTGCGCGCCGCCCACGGCCTGACCGAGGAGACGGAGTGGGACCGGCTCGACCCGGCGTCGCCGGCCGGCATCCGGGCCGGGGAGCGCCGGGAGGCGCTGGCCCGACCGCCGCGCGAGCGTGCGCTGGGGGTCACCGTCCCGGAGACCACGAAGGTACGCGCCAACAAGCCGATCTCCACGCAGGAGGTGTTCGGCCGGGTCCTGGTGGACCTGGCCCGGGACCCGGAGCTGGGGCGGTACCTGGTGACCACCGCGCCCGACGTGGCCACCTCCACCAACCTCGCCGGTTTCATCAACAAGACCGGCGTCTTCGCGCCGACCGCCCAGCGCTCCTGGACCGAGGACCGGATGCTGCGCTGGACCGAGAGCCCCGCCGGCCAGCACATCGAGCTGGGCATCTCGGAGATGAACCTGTTCCTGCTGCTGGGGCAGCTCGGCCTGGCGTGGGACCTCTCCGGCCAGCCCCTGCTGCCGGTGGGCACGGTGTACGACCCGTTCGTGCTCCGTGGCCTGGACGCGTTCCTCTACGGGACGTACTCGGGTTCCCGCTTCGTGGTCGCCGGCACCCCGTCCGGGATCACCCTCGCCCCCGAGGGGGGTGCGCACCAGTCGACCATCACCGCCTCGGTCGGGCTGGAGCTGCCGGGGGTGACCTTCATCGAGCCGGCGTACGCGGTCACCCTGGACTGGCTGCTCTGCGACGCCCTCGGTCAGGTGGCGGGTGGGGCGGCGCCGTCGGTGACGGCGGCACCGGCCGAGGACGGGGCGTACTACTTCCGCCTCAGCACCCGCCCCGTCGACCAGGCGCCGTTCGAGGCGGCGCGGGCCCGGCTCGGCGACGCGGTGCTGCGTCGGCAGGTGGTCGCCGGGGCGTACCGGCTGGTCGACGCCCACCAGGCGTACCCGCACCTGGCGGACGCGCCGGTGGTGCAGCTGGCCGCGTCGGGCGCGGTGCTGCCCGAGGTGCTGACCGCCGCCGCCGAGCTGGCCGACGAGGGCATCGCCGCGCACGTCGTGGACATCACCTCGCTGGACCGGATCTACCGGGCCTGGCAGCGCACCCTGCGGCAGGGCGTGCGGACGGCGACCGTACCGAGCGTGCCCGGCGCGCTCCGCTCGGCCTTCGACGACCGCGCGCCGGTGGTGACCGTGCACGACGCGGCCTCGCACGCGATGGCCTGGCTCGGCTCGGCCCTGGGGGTGCCGACGGTGCCGCTCGGGGTGGACGAGTTCGGCCAGTCCGGCAGCGTCGCCGAGCTGTACGAGCTGCACGACCTGCTTCCCGGCAGCATCGTCAACGCCGCGCTGGCCGCGCTCTCCCTCCGCCGCTGACCCGCCGCCGCCCGCGACCCCGCCCGTCACCGCCGGCAGCGGCCGGGCGGGTCCGGGTCGGCGCGACTGAAAGTCACCACCGGACGGGGCTCAGCGGGTGGGCGTCGGGCTGACCGGAACCTGCTCGCCCGCCTTGGGGTCCTGGATCACATGACGTTCCAGGTTCACCTGGGCCTCGCCGGTGCCGCCGACGGTGATGTCGTCGTGCGCCTGCAGCAGCTTGTCCCGGTCGAAGTAGAGCACGCTCATCGACAGCGGAGTGGGCTTCTCACCCTCCAACCCGCGCAGCCCGGCGCCGCCGGTGGAGCCCTCCACCAGCAGCTGCGTCGCCATCCGCCCCGGCTGCTCAGGCAGCTTCGAGACCTGCCGGGCGTGGGTGTGCCCGGCCAGCACCAGCGGACAGGTGCCGGAGAGCGGCCCGGCCGACGCCGGATCGTGGACCAGCGCGATGTTCACCGGGCGCGGCGACCTGCCGATCGTCTGGGCGAGCTGCTCGCCGGCCCCGATGACCTGATCGGCCACCTGCTGGGTCAGCCCACTGCCCGCCGGCGAGGTGTTCTTGTCCGGGGTGAACCGCGGGTCGCCGATGCCGGCGATGGTCAGCCCGGCGACCGTGGTGATCGAGTTGTTCAGCACGATCGCGTTCGGCTGCCGGGCGACGGCTGCGGCGGTCCGGGCCGAGTCGTGATTGCCCCGGATGTAGACGTAGGGCTTGCGCAGCACCCCGATCGAGCCCACGAAGGACGCCTCGGGCTCACTGCCCCAGTCGGTGATGTCCCCGGTGTCGATCACCACGTCGATGTCGAACTGCTCCACCACCGTCCTGATCAGCTGCCATCCGGTCGGATTGAGGTGCATGTCGGAGACGTGCAGCACCCGGGTGGACTCGGGTGCCGGCTCGAAGACCGGCAGTGCCGACACGGTCGTGTAGAGCTGGCTGACGTTGCCCACCAGGCGCTGGAGCTGCTCGGCGTACCGGCTGTAGTCGTTGGCTATCCGCCGCGCGTCACCGACGATCGCCGGCGCGTTGACCAGCAGCCCCTCGTACCGTGGCTCCTCGATCGCCTGCGGACGCAGCGTCGCCGCGGCCGCGCCCAGGGTGCTGAGGGTGACGCCCAACGCGAGCGCGCCGGCCACCGCGGTGCGGCGCACGTTCCGGAAGACCAACGCGGCCAGCAGTAGGGTCGCCAGCACCGCGGAGGCGACGGTACGCAGACCGAGCCGCATCACCCCGGAGCGGACGTCCTCCACCGCCGAGATGCTGGCCCGCTGGATGCTCGCCGGGTCGTCGATCAACGCCTCGGTACGTCCCTGGTCGAGCGCGCCGAGCCGGACGGTCAGGTGGGTCGGCCCGTCGTGGCTGTCCAGCAGCAGGGCGCCGAGCGGTGGAATGTCGACGGTGGTCCCGCCGGAGGTGTCCGGCGTCAGGGTGAGGGTCGCCTGGAACGGGCCGATGTCCGTGTCGACCCGGCCGCCGGCGAGCACGCCGAGCGTGACCCCGGCGAGGGTGACCAGCAGCACCGCCAGGGTCACCCCGGCCATCCGCAGCGGAGTGCGCCGACCGGTCCGGTCGGTGCCGCGCCGCAGCGGCCAACGCCGGCGGGCCGCCGGGGCCTTCCCGTCGGTGGCCTGCGGCTCGTGCTGTTCGCCGTCCATGTTGGAAATGTCGACCCTCCGGGTCAGCTCCGCCCGGCTCCGCCGTCGGCGAAGACCAGCCGCAGCAGGCGATCGTCCTCCGGCACCGGGTCGCCCCGCCCGTCATGGTTGGAGGTGGAGACCCAGACCGACCCGTCGGGCGCGGCGGCCACGGCCCGAAGGCGCCCGTAACGGTTGCCGAGCAGCTCCTGCGGCTGGCCGAGCGTGGTGCCCGTGTCGGTCAGCTCGACCACCCAGAGCCGCTTGCCGCGCAGGCAGGCGGTGACCAGGAGTCGGTCCACCGCGGCCAGCCCCGAGCAGGAGGCGTCGGAGGTCGGCCACTGGGTGATCGGGTTGACGTAGCGCTTGTCGTCGCCGCGCCCCTCGACCACCGGCCAACCGTAGTTCTTCCCCGCGACGATCTGGTTGATCTCGTCCCAGGTGTTCTGGCCGAACTCCACCGCGTACATCCGCTTGGCGGCGTCCCAGGCGAAGCCCTGCACGTTGCGGTGCCCCAACGACCACACCGGCGAGTTGGGGAAGGGGTTGCCCGCCGCCGGTCTGCCCTCCCGGGTGATCCGCAGGATCTTGCCGCCGAGGCTCTTCACGTCCTGCGCGTTCGGGCGTTCCCCGGCGTCGCCGGTGCTCGCGTAGAGCTGGCCGTCCGGCCCGAACCCGAGCCCGCCCCCGTTGTGGACGGAGGCCTTCGGGATGCCGGTCACGATGGGCGTCGGCTCGCCGCCGAGCTGGAGCCGGGCGATCCGGTTGTCCTGCTCCGTCGTGTAGTAGACGAAGAGCGTCCGGTCCCGTTGGTAGTCCGGGGAGACGGCGATGCCCAGCAGCCCGCCCTCGCCGGCCGCGGCCACGCCGGGGACGGTCTGCGCGACCGTCACCCGCAGCCCGTCCGGCCCGGACTCCGGGCCGACCTTCAGGATCCGGCCGCTGTCCCGTTCGGTGACCAGGGCGCCGCCGTCGGGCAGGAACCCGATCGCCCACGGCACCCGCAGGCCCTTGGCCAGCACCGTGGCGACCGCCTGCCGGCCGGCCCCGCCCGGGCTGGTCGAGGTGGAGGGGGTGGGGAAGTTCGGCGGTTCGCCCGCCGGGTCGGGGTCCGGCTCGCCGAAACTGCATCCGGTGGCCGCCAGCAGCAGAGCCGCGCAACACGCCGCGAGTGCCCCACGGGCGCGGCGGACGCGGGGGGACGGGGGACGGGCGCTCACCCGGCCCAGGGTATCCCGCCAGGCGGCTGCGGGCGCGCTGTGTGGCGCTTCGCCGTGGACGGTCGCACGAACGCGCCGGGTGGTGGAGGCGCCGGGTGCGGGTGCCGGCGGCGGACGTGGTCACCGGCGAGGCTATCGTCGGCGGGCGTGAAGGTATGGATTCCGCACGAGGCCGGGCTGTCGCTCCTCGGCGAGCTGCCCCCGGAGATCACCGTCGAGGTCGCCGAGCAACCGGAGAAGCTTCCGTCCGAGCCGGCCGGCGTCCGGTTCTGGGTGCCGCCCTTCCTCTCCGGCGGGGACGCCGCGGCGTTCCTGAACGAGCTGCCCGACCTCGAGGTGGTGCAGCTGCTCTCCGCCGGCGCGGACGCCTGGGTGGACCGGACGCCCGAGGGTGTGACGCTCTGCGACGCCCGTGGGGTGCACGACCCGTCGACGGCCGAGTGGGTGGTCACCGCGATCCTCACCCAGCTGCGGTCGTTCCCCGCGTTCGTCCGGGCGCAGGCCCGCCGGGAGTGGGCGTACGGCGAGGTGACCCCGACCGATGAGCTGACCGGCAAGCGGGTGCTCATCGTCGGCGCCGGTTCGATCGGCACGGCGGTACGCGACCGGCTCGCCCCGTTCGGGGTCAGCTTCACGCTGGTGGCCCGCACGGCCCGGCCCGAGCAGGGCGTGCACTCGGTCGACGAGCTGCCGCAGCTGCTGCCCGAGGCCGACGTGGTGGTGGTCCTGGTGCCGCTCACCGAGCGGACCCGGGGGCTGATCGACGCGAAGTTCCTGGCTTCGATGCGGGACGGCGCGCTGCTGGTCAACGCCGCGCGGGGGCCGGTGGCCCGGACCGACGATCTGACCGCCGAACTCGCCACCGGGCGGCTCCACGCCGCGTTGGACGTCACCGATCCGGAGCCGCTGCCCGCCGATCATCCGCTGTGGGAGATGCCCAACGTGCTGATCACCCCGCACGTCGCCGGGTCGGTGCGGGGCCTGCTGCCCCGGGCGTACCGGCTCGTCGGGGATCAGGTGCGGCGGTTCGCGGCCGGCCAGCCGCTGATCAACACGGTGGTCGACGGGTACTGAGCCGGCCGCCGAGGTCGTACCGCCGTCGCGTGGTGACTCAGCCGGCCGCGTCGGGAAGGGTCTGGCCGGTGGCCGAGACCAACCGGGGCAGGTCGGCGCCGCGTACCGCGGGCAGGACGATCTGCTGGCCGTCGTCGAGTCGGGCCACCGCCCGCCCGCGCGGGTCGGTGGCCAGCTCGACCACCTTGTCCCAGGCGATCCGACGCTGACCGGCCAGCGCGCGCACGCTCAGCCCCCGAGCGTCCGCGTCGGTGCCCGCCCGCCACGCCCAGACGCCGACGGCGAGCGGGATGAGCAGCACCGGCAGCAGGTACGCCCGGACGTCGGCCAGCGGCAGGGCGCCGAAGAAGGCGATGATCGCCGCGGCCAGGAGTGCCTGGTTGTGCCGGAAGCGGACGGTGGCGGGCTTGGTCACCCTCCGATGATCCCACCTCCGCCGGCAGGTTCGCGCGTCGGGCGGCATCTCGGCGGCCGACGCACGCAAATAGTGACATGAGTCACTGATCTGGTCGGCGTTCCGCGCGTAACCGCTGCCCCAGGCGGCTCGTTTCCGAACAATGGGCAGTGGACTCGCCGTCCGATGCCCGCACCGCCGCACCGCCCCCGTGCCCCCTCACGAAGGCGACCGCCGTGCCCCTCGCCGCCCCGCTCCGCGCCCCTCTCCTCCGTCGAACGGTGCCGGAGGGCGCCGTGCTCGCGGCGGTCGTGCTGCTCCTGTTCGCCGGCACCACCCGACTGCTCCCGGCCGCGGCGGTGGTCGCCCTCGCCGCCGGTGCGGGCGCCACGCTCGCCGGGGTGCGGCTCACCCGGCTCGCCGTCCGCCTCCCCGGTCGCGAGCCGCGTCCGCCGGCCGGAGCCGCCGTCGAGGCGCGCTCGACACCGAGCGCTACCGCCCACCGACGCCCCGCCGTCCTGCTGCTCGACGCCGCCGTGGTGGCGGCCGGGCTCACCGCGGCGGTGCTGCCGTTGCTGGGCCCGCAGCGGCGGGCGGCGACCGCCGCCGGCCTGGTCGTGGTCGCGGTGCTCGGTCTGCTCGGTCTGCGCGGCCTGCCCGGACGCTCGCGGCCACCGGCCCGGGTCCGGCTGCGCCGGCTCGCCGACGCGGGCGCCCCGGCGGCCGGGCTGGTCCTCGCCGGCTGGCTGCTGCTGTCCCCGGCGACCGGTTCGGCACCGGAGCGGCTCGCCGCGGCCGCCCTGCTCGGCGTACTCGGCGTCGCCGGACTCACCGCGCTGACCGGAGCGCATCGCCGTCCGGGCGCGGCGACCTGCCGGGGCGGGCTGCACCTCACCCTGCTCGGGCTGGTGCTGCTCGCCGTCTTCGACCCGGCGGCGCAGTGGCCGCTGCTGCTTGCCGTACCGCCGCTGCTGGTGGGGATGCTGCTCTTAGCCGCCGGCGCGGCCCGGGCGGTCGCCGCCGAGCCCGCGGCCCTCCACCCGGCCCCGGGCTGGCTCCGGGCGGTGGTGCCGGCGGTGGCGCTGCTGCCGGCCGTGGGTGGGCAGCTCGACGCCGGTCTGCCGACGGACCGGACCGCCGTGCTGCTCGCCCTGGCGGCCGTCCCGCCCCTCGTGCTCCGCGAGCTGCTCCGCGCCGGGGAGGCGCGCCCGGAACGTCAGCGCGGTGAACCGACCGGGGTCGCCGCCCCGGCCGGCGAGTCGCCGTCGCCGGCCACCGCGGCCGCTCCGGCGAGCCTCGTGGCCGCCCCGCTGCCGCAGCCGCTCGACGGGCTCGCCGACGGGCCCGCGCTGCTGCGGGCCCTCACCGTGCTCGGCGGGAACCCGATGCCCGTCGGGGCGCTGCTCGTGGTGGAGCTGCACCTGCCGGACGGCGCCGGGCTACCGGCGCGGCGGGCCGGTGTGCTCGCCGAGGCGGTGCGGCGCGCCCGCGCGGTGGTCGACCGGCGGGACCTGCTGGCGCAGGTGGGTGATGCCGGGTTCGCGGTGGTCACCGAGGCGGGACCGATGCGGGCGTACGCGCTGGGCGAGCGCCTGCTCGCCGCGCTCACCCAGCCCTACCAGCTCGGCGGAGCGGCGCTCCAGGTGCCGGCGAGCATCGGCCTCGCCGAGGTCGCCACCGGTTCGCCGCAGGACGTGCTGCGGCAGGCCGACCTGGCCCGGCGGCGGGCCGTCCAGCTCGGCCGGGACCGGGTCGAGTGGTACGACGCGTTCCTGGAGGAGCAGCTGGTCCGCCGGCTCGACCTGGAGCGGGAGCTGCCGGGTGCGGTCGCCCGGGGCGAGCTGGACCTGGTCTACCAGCCGGTGCTGCGGCTGGACGACCGGCAGCCGGTCGGTACCGAGGCGTTCCTGCGCTGGCGTAGCCCGGTGCTCGGCACGGTGCTCCCCGACGAGCTGTTCCCCGTCGCCCGGGACCTCGACATCGTGGGGGAGCTGGAGTGGTGGGTGCTGGACCGGGCGTGCCGGCAGCTCGCCGAGTGGTCCGCGAACAGCCGCCAGCTCTGGATGTCGATAAACGTGACCACGAGCGAGCTGACCACTCCGGACTACGTGCAGCGCACGGCGGCGGTGCTGGCCGCGTACGGCGTGCCGCCCGAGCAGCTGGTCGTCGAGGTGGCCGAGCCGCGGATCGTGGGCGAACTGTCGACTGTGGTCGCCCGGCTGGCGGGGCTGCGGTCGCTCGGCGTGCGTACCGCCCTGGACCAATTCCGCCCCGAGCACGCCTCGCTGGCCCAGCTGCGGCGGCTGCCGATCGACCTGTTGAAGGTCGGTGCCGGCCTGGTCGATCCGGCGCCGGACGCGCAGCGGCCCCTCATCGACGTGGTGGTGAACGTCGGTGACCGGCTCGGGGTCGAGATCGTGGCGGAGGAGCTGGAGTCGTCCGCCCAGGTGCAGGGCGCGCGGCGGGCCGGCTGCCGGTACGGGCAGGGCTTCGCGCTCGCCCGACCGGCGACGGCGGAGCGGGTCGAGGCGTACCTCGAGGAGTTCCCCTCCGCGTCTCGGTGACGGGTAGGCCCCGCCGTACCCTGGACCGTCCGGAGATCAGGGGAAGGCGCGGTGAGATCGTGAGCCAGCAACCGCTGCACGAGGGTTGGGTACTGCGGGCGGTACCGGGGTCGCAGGTACCGCCGGAGGTCGCCGACCGGGAGATCCCGGCGACGGTGCCCGGCTGCGTGCACACCGATCTGCTCGACGCCGGCCTGATCGCCGACCCGTTCCTCGACGACAACGAGTCCAGGTTGACCTGGATCGGGCGCACCGACTGGGTCTACGAGACCACCTTCCGGCACGAGCCGGACGGCGCCGACTGGATCGACCTGGTCTGCGCCGGGCTCGACACGGTCGCCACGCTCGCCGTCAACGGGGTCGAGGTCGGCCGCACCGAGAACATGCACCGCGGCTACCGCTTCGACCTCCGGTCGCTGCTGCGGGCCGGCGACAACACCCTGACCGTACGGTTCGACTCCGCCTACCGGTACGCGCAGGCGCAGCAGGAGAGGCTCGGCGACCGGCCGAACGCCTATCCGGAGCCGTTCCACTTCATCCGGAAGATGGCCTGCAACTTCGGTTGGGACTGGGGGCCGACCCTGGTCACGGCGGGCATCTGGCAGGAGATCACGCTGCACGCCTGGTCGACCGCGCGGCTGGCGAGCGTACGCCCGCTGGTGACCCTCGACGGCGCCGACGGACGGGTCGAGGTGCACGTGGAGGTCGAGCGGGCCGGCGACGAACCGTTGACGGTGCGCGCCGAGGTGGCCGGGGTGGTGGCGGCGGTGACGATCCCCGCGGGGGAGCGCGCGGCGGTGCTCACCCTCACCGTCGACGAGCCGGCCCGGTGGTGGCCGCGCGGGCACGGCGAACCGACCCGGTACCCGTTGGTGGTGACCCTGCTCGACCAGGCCGGCTCCACCCTCGACGACTGGACGCGGCGGATCGGCTTCCGCTCGGTGCGCCTGGACACCGCGCCGGACGCGCACGGCTCCGCGTTCACCCTGCACGTCAACGACATCCCCGTCTTCGTCCGCGGGGTCAACTGGATCCCCGACGACACCTTTCCCACCCGGATCACCCGCGATCGGCTCGCCGAGCGCTTCGGCCAGGCCATCGAGGCGAACGTCAACCTGCTGCGCGTCTGGGGCGGCGGCCGGTACGAGTCCACGGACTTCTACGACCTCGCCGACGAGCTGGGGCTGCTGGTGCAGCAGGACTTCCTCTTCGCCTGCGCCGCCTACCCGGAGGAGGAGCCGTTCCGCACCGAGGTCGAGGCGGAGGCGCGGGAGCAGGTCACCCGGCTGACCGGGCACCCGTCGCTGGTGCTCTGGACCGGCAACAACGAGAACATCTGGGGCTGGCACGACTGGGACTGGCAGGAGCCGCTCGCCGGGCGCACGTGGGGGCGCGGCTACTACCTGGAGCTGCTGCCCAGCGTGGTGGCCGAGCTGGACCCGACCCGGCCGTACTGGCCGGGCAGCCCGTGGTCGGGGCGGGAGGACCTGCACCCGAACGACCCGGCGCACGGCACCACGCACATCTGGGACGTCTGGAACACCGACGACTACACGAAGTACCGCGCCTACACGCCGCGCTTCGTGGCCGAGTTCGGCTACCAGGCGCCGCCCGCGTACGCCACGCTGCGCCGGGCGCTCTCCGACGAGCCGCTCGCGCCCGACTCGCCGGGCATGGCCCACCACCAGAAGGCGACCGGCGGTGACGCCAAGCTCCAGCGCGGCCTGGACGCGCACCTGCCGGCGCCCCGCGACTTCGACGACTGGCACTTCCTGACCCAGCTCAACCAGGCCCGCGCGATCCAGCTCGGCGTCGAGCACTTCCGGTCGCTGCGCCCGGTCTGCATGGGCACGATCGTCTGGCAGCTCAACGACTGCTGGCCGGTCACCTCCTGGTCGGCGGTGGACGGCGACGGCCGGCGCAAGCCGCTCTGGCACGCGCTGCGCCGCGCGTACGCCGACCGGCTGCTCACCGTCCAGCCCCGCGACGGCGGGCTGGTCCTGGTCGCCGTCAACGACGGCGGGACCCCGTGGCGGGCCACCGTCTCCGTGGACCGGGTGAGCCTGACCGGCGAGCCACGGGCGAAGGCGACGATGCCGCTGGACGTCCCCGCGTACGGCACGGTGACGCTGGCGCTGCCGGCGGAGCTGGCCCGGCCGGACGACGCCCGGCGGGAGTTGGTCGTCGCCGACGCGGGAGACGGCACCGCGCGGGCCTTCTGGTTCTTCGCGGAGGACCGGGACATCGACTGGCCGGCTGCGGAGTGGGAGGCGGTCGTCGAGCCGGCCGAGGGCGGGCACCGGGTGCGGGTCACCGCCGGCACGGTCCTGCGCGACCTCAGCCTCTTCCCGGACCGCCTCGACCCGGCGGCCGAGGTGGACGAGGTCCTGGTCACCCTGCTGCCCGGCGAGTCGGCGACGTTCCACGTGCGCACCCCGCACGCGCTGGACCCGGCGGCCCTGACGAGCCGCCCGGTGCTGCGCTGCGTGAACGACATCTGAGCGCAGGGGCTCCTTCCCAGACCCGAGGTGGAGGGGCCCCGCCGACCCCACCGACTTGAAGAATTTTGCAACTGCTAAAGTCTTCAGGGTCGTCCAGAGGGGGGTGGGGATGTCGGTACCGCTGTACCAGGCCAAGGCGGAGCTGTTCCGTACGCTCGGGCACCCGGTGCGGATCCGGGTGCTGGAGCTGCTCCAAGACGGACCGAAGCCGGTACGCGACCTCCTCGCCGCGATCGACGTCGAGGCGTCCAACCTCTCCCAGCAGCTCGCGGTGCTGCGCCGCGCCGGCATGGTCAGCACCTGGCGGGACGGTCCGCTCGTTATGTACCAGCTCAGCACCCCGGACGTGGCCGACCTGCTCGCTGCCGGGCGACGCATCCTCGGCGCCGTCCTCAGCGACCGGGACGCCCTCCTCGACGAACTGCGCACCGGCCCGCCGGGTGAGTGACGTGTTCCGGTCGATCCGCGACCGCTTACTCGGCCTCCTGCCGCAGCGCGAGGACTGGGGGGCCCTACGCCGGTCACCCCGCCGTGACGTGATCGCCGGGCTGACCGTGGCGGTGGTGGCCCTCCCACTCGCCCTGGCCTTCGGGGTCACCTCCGGCCTGGGCGCGGAGGCGGGGCTGGTCACCGCGGTGATCGCCGGCGCGGTGGCGGCGGTCTTCGGCGGCTCCAACCTCCAGGTCTCCGGCCCGACCGGCGCGATGACCGTGGTGCTGGTACCGGTGGTCCAGCGCTTCGGTGCCAGTGGTGTGCTGACGGTCGGCGTGCTGGCCGGGCTGCTGCTGATCATCCTCGCGGTCGCCCGCCTCGGTCGATACGTCCGCTACCTCCCCGTGCCGGTGATCGAGGGCTTCACCGCCGGCATCGCCGTGGTGATCGCACTCCAGCAGGTGCCGGCCGTGCTGGGCGTCGAGGACGCAGAGGGCGAGCGGGTGTGGGCGGTCGCCGTCGACGCCGTGGTCCGCTTCGCGGCCCACCCGCACCCGGCTCCGCTCACGCTGGCGCTGGCGGTCGCCGCGCTGATGCTGCTCGGTGCCCGGTGGCGGCCCGGCTGGCCGCTCTCGCTCGCCGCGGTCGCCCTCGCCACCGGCCTGGCCGAGGTCCTCCCGGTGGATCTGGCGCGGATCGGCGCGCTGCCCACCGGGCTGCCCGCGCCGTCGTTGGACTTCCTCGACCTGGGCGCCATGGGAATGCTCCTCCCGTCCGCTCTGGCCGTGGCCGCGCTCGCCGCGCTGGAGAGCCTGCTCAGTGCGACCGTCGCTGACGGGATGACCACCGGCCAACGCCACGACCCGGACCGGGAACTCTTCGGGCAGGGCCTGGCCAACCTGGCCGCACCGGTGTTCGGCGGGGTACCGGCGACCGCCGCCATCGCCCGTACGGCGGTGAACGTCCGCGCCGGCGGCCGCTCGAAGCTCGCCGCGCTGACCCATGCCGTCGCGCTCGCCGGGATCGTGCTGGTCGCCGCGCCGGTGGTGGGGCGGATCCCGCTCGCCGCGCTGGCCGGCGTCCTGCTCGCCACCACCGTGCGCATGGTCGAAACCGGTTCGATCCGGGCACTGGCCCGGGCGACCCGCGGCGACGCCCTGGTGCTCATGCTCACCTTCGCGGTGACCGTGGCGCTCGACCTCGTCACCGCCGTCGCGGTCGGGGTCGGCGTGGCGATCATCATCGCGCTGCGCGCGGTGACCCGGGCCGCGCGGGTGGAGCAGGTGCCGTTCGACCGCGGCGCGCACAGCGCCGAGGAGCACGCGCTCCTCACCGAGCACATTGTGGTGTACCGGCTGGACGGCCCACTCTTCTTCGCTGCGGCACACAACTTCCTACGGCAGCTCTCCGACGTCGCCGACGTCCGCGTGGTCATCCTGCGGATGTCCCGGGTGTCCACGATCGATGCCACTGGTGCGCAGGTCCTCGGCGACGCCGTGCTACGGCTGCAGGGCCGCGGGATCACCGTGCTGCTCTCCGGAATCGCTCCCCGTCACGACGAGGTTCTCACCGCCCTCGGTGTCGCCGAGCAACTCCGCCGCGACGGTCTGGTCTTTCCGGACGCCTCGAGCGCGGTCCGCTACGCCCGGACCGTCGCGCTCGGCGGGGCCCAGCCGTGGGCCCCCGTCGCCGCACACTGAGCCCGACGGTCTTCGACGCCGACACCAGTCGCACCTTCCGGCCCGGGCCCGTGCCGTCGCGGTGAGCGCGGTCGTCGCGATCGGTACGGCACGGTGCTTCTCGTCGGCGCGCTGTCGTTTCTCCTCATCGCCCTGGTCGGGTACTGAGACGCGGCACGACTATCTCACCTGCTGATGAGGCCCCCTGCCACGCGATGCGACGGCAGGGGGCCCCACCGGCTACTCCGGGACGCGCCGGTAGGCGCCGTCGCTGGCCGAGGTGGCCATCGAGGCGTACGCCCGCAGTGCGGCCGAGACCGGCCGCTGCCGGTCGGCCGGCGTGTACGGGCGGTCGCGCTTCTCCTCGGCGACGCGGCGGGCCTGGAGCACGTCCTCGGGAACGTTCAGCTCGATCGACCGGCCCGGGATGTCGATCACGATCTCGTCGCCCTCCTGGACCAGCGCGATCAGCCCGCCGGAGGCCGCCTCGGGGGAGGCGTGCCCGATGGAGAGGCCGGAGGTGCCGCCCGAGAACCGGCCGTCGGTGAGCAGCGCACAGGCCCGGCCGAGCCCGCGACCCTTGAGGAACGAGGTGGGGTAGAGCATCTCCTGCATCCCGGGACCGCCCTTCGGCCCCTCGTACCGGATCACCACAACGTCACCGGCGACGACCTCCTTGGCCAGGATCGCGGTGACCGCGTCGTCCTGCGACTCGTAGACCTTCGCGGGGCCGCGGAAGGTCAGGCACTCCTCGGGCACCCCGGCGGTCTTCACCACGCAGCCGTCCGGCGCGAGGTTGCCGTGCAGGATGGCCAGCCCGCCGTCGGCGGAGTACGCGTGCGCCGCGTCCCGGATGCAGCCGCCGGCCCCGTCGGTGTCCAGGGACGACCAGCGGTTGGTGGTGGAGAACGCCTCGGTGGTGCGCACCCCGCCCGGTGCGGCGTGGAACAGCTCCAGCGCCTCCGGTCGGGCCGAGCCGCCCCGGACGTCCCAGTCGGCCAGCCACTGCGGAAGCGAGGGCGAGTGCACGGAGTGGACGTCGCGGTGGAGCAGGCCGGCCCGGTCCAGCTCGCCGAGGATCGCCGGGATTCCGCCGGCGCGGTGCACGTCCTCCATGTGGTACTGGGGCGAGTTCGGGGCGACCTTCGCCAGGCAGGGGACCCGGCGGGAGATGGCGTCGATGTCGGCCACGCCGAAGTCCAGCTCGGCCTCGCGGGCGGCCGCGAGCAGGTGCAGCACCGTGTTGGTGGAGCCGCCCATCGCGACGTCCAGCGCGACCGCGTTCTCGAAAGCCGGCCGGGAGGCGATCGACCGGGGCAGCACCGAGGCGTCGTCCTGGTCGTACCACCGCTTGGCGATCTCGACGACCGTGCGGCCGGCCTCGACGAAGAGCGACTTCCGCGCGGCGTGGGTGGCCAGGGTCGAGCCGTTGCCCGGCAGGGCCAGCCCGATCGCCTCGGTGAGGCAATTCATCGAGTTGGCGGTGAACATCCCGGAGCACGAGCCGCAGGTCGGGCAGGCGGAGCGTTCGATCTCGCCGAGTTGGTCGTCGGTGACCGCCTCGTTCGACGAGGCGATCATCGCGTCGATCAGGTCGATCTTGCTGTGCACGATGCCCTCGATCGCCACCGTCTTGCCGGCCTCCATCGGGCCGCCGGAGACGAAGACGGTCGGGATGTTGAGCCGGAGCGCGGCGAGCAGCATGCCCGGGGTGATCTTGTCGCAGTTCGAGATGCAGACCAGCGCGTCCGCGCAGTGCGCGTTGACCATGTACTCCACGGCGTCGGCGATGAGCTCCCGGCTGGGCAGCGAGTAGAGCATCCCGCCGTGGCCCATCGCGATGCCGTCGTCGACGGCGATGGTGTTGAACTCCCGTCCGACGCCGCCGGCCTCGGCCACCGCGTCGGCGACGAGGCCACCGAGCTCCTTGAGGTGGACGTGACCCGGTACGAACTGGGTGAAACTGTTGGCGATGGCGACGATCGGCTTGCCGAAGTCGTCGTCGGTCATCCCGGTGGCCCGCCAGAGGGCCCGGGCACCGGCCATCGTCCGACCGTGCGTGGAGGTCTTCGACCGCAGCTCAGGCATGCGTACCAGTCTTGCACCGGGCCAGCGCAGGCCCCCCGACCGCGTACGCCGTGTCCCAACAGATGCACATCCGGGGCCCCACGGAGAGCGCTCATCCGGCACAGTTAGCGGCGTGCATCTCCCCCCGGGCGTGGCCACCGCCGCGGCGTTGAGCTGGCTGGTCGCCGCCTCGGCCACCGCGCTGCTCACGGTCGGTCTCCGGCGGCGTCCGGGGCCGCACCGACCGGCGCTGGCGCTGCTCGCGGTGGCCGCCGGGATCGCCCTGGTCGGCCTCGTGAGCGGGCTCGCCGCGACACTCGTCTCGATGCCGCACTGGGCGCACGAACAGGGGCAGCGCACCGGCTGGGCGACCGTCGTCTCGGTCGGCACGGCGGCGAGCGGGCTGATCTTCCTGGTCGGGCTCTTCCGGCTGCCCGGGGTGGTGGCCTCGACGGCCGCCACGGCGCGGCTGCTCCTCGACGGCCTGATGATGGCCGCCGCCATCTGGTTCGTCGGCTGGATGCTCGTCAGCGAGCCGACCCGGATCCTCGGCGGCGCCACCCCGACGGTCTGCGTGCCGATCCTGCTCGCCACGGCGAGCGCCGCGCTGACCGCCGGCATCGGCCCACTGGCCGTCTGCCGGGGCGTCGCCACCCGCGGTCGCCTGCTTCTGCTCGCCGCGGCCATCGCCACCGTGACCGCCGGCGGGCTCGGCGTCGCCGTCGGGCTCTGCCGGTCCGGACCGACCCTGGTGCTGGTCGGCGCGGGGCTCTCCTCGGTCGGCCTGCTCGCCGTGGCGCTCTCGGCGCTGCGGCTCGACCCGGCGGCGCGGTTCGAACCGGACGGCGTCGACCGCAGCGGCGAGAACGCTCTCATCCCGATGCTCGCCATGACCGTGTCGGCGACGTACCACCTCGTCCAGGGCGGCCGGTTCACCCCGCTCAGCGTCGGAGTCTGCGCCGTCGAGGGCTTCGCCCTGGTGGCCCGCCAGTACCTCGCGGTGCGTGACGTGCGGGCGTACGCGGCCCGGCTGGCCGAGCGCGAGGCGCACTTCCGTGAGCTGGCGCACACCGACGCCCTGACCGGGCTGGCGAACCGGCGCGGGCTGCTGCGGACCCTGCACCGGCGGGCCGCGGCCGGGATCCCGTGCGTGCTGCTCGGCCTCGACCTCGACGGGTTCAAGCACGTCAACGACGTGCGCGGCCACGACGCGGGTGACGCGGTGCTCGCCGAGGTGGGACGCCGGCTGCGCGAGACGCTGGGACCCGACGACGTGGCGGCCCGATTGGGTGGGGACGAGTTCGCGGTGCTGCTCTCCGGCCGCGCCCGCGAGGCCGACCAGGTCGCCGAGCAGCTGCTGGCCGTGCTGGGCCGGGCGCACGAGCAGCCGGAGGGGCCGGTCTTCCTCTCCGTCAGCATCGGGGTGGCGGGCTGCGACGGGGAGCCCGAGGTGGAGATGCTGCTGCGCCACGCCGACCTGGCGCTGCGCTACGCCAAGCAGCGCGGGAAGAGCCGGATCGAGCGCTACGACGCCGCCTACGACCAGCTGCTGCGTCGCCGGACGACGCTGGAGCACGAGCTGCGCGGCGCGATCGGCCGGGACGAGCTGCGGCTGGTCTTCCAACCGGTCGCGTCGCTGCCGTCGGTACGCCCGGTCGGCGCCGAGGCGCTGCTGCGCTGGCGTCACCCTGAGCTGGGCAACGTCCGCCCGGACGAGTTCATCCCGCTCGCCGAGGAGTGCGGGATGATCGCCACGCTCGGCGCGTGGGTGCTCAACCAGGCCTGCCGGCAGCTCTCCCGCTGGCTCGCCGACGGGCACGACGTCTGGGTCTCGGTGAACGTCTCTCCCCGGGAGCTGCACGACCCGGAGTACGTGGTGCTGGTCGCCGACGCGCTGCGCAGGCACGGCGTGCCACCGCAGCGGCTGGTGCTGGAGGTGACCGAGCACGCCGTCGCCACCGACCTCGACGAGCTGATCCGGCGGCTGGCCGCGCTGCGCCGGACCGGGGTGCGGATCGCCCTCGACGACTTCGGCGCGGGTTACTCGTCGCTGGGGCAGCTGCGCCGGTTGCCGATCGACATTCTCAAGATCGACCATGGCCTGGTGGCCGAGCACGAGCCGGTCCGTCCCGAGGGGCAGGACGGGCCCGCGTTCGCGCCGATGGTCGACATCGTGATGCGCCTCGGCCACCAGCTCGGCCTGGAGGTCATCGCCGAGGGCGTCACCACGCCCACCGAACTGGCCGCGGTGGTCGCCGCCGGCTGCCGGTTCGGGCAGGGGGCGCTCTGCGGCTGGGGGGTGCCGGCCGAACACCTGGAGGCGATGCTCGAGGCGGCCACCTCGCCGGCGGCCCGGCCGGCGGGCGCCGCGTCGGGCAACCGGTCCTCGGGCCATGCCGGCCGCGCGGCGGAGGCCGATTCCCGGCCCCCGACACTGCCGCCGTCGCGCCTTCCGCAGAGCGCGTCCGGGCAGCTCACGCCGGGCGTCGCGGGCGCGTCGCGGGGCGACGCGCCGACGCCCGTGAACCAACATGTGGGATCAGTTGACTCATCGCGTGAGATGCGTCAGGCTTGAGCGCATGTCGTCTCACTGGTCGCTGCGAGTACTTATCTGAGCGCACTCTCCCTGATCGAGAGTGCGCTGGCCCCGTGCATCTGCACGAGGGCCGTTTTTATTGCCATCGGACCCAAGCGGAACGCCCGCGTTCCATCCGCACCACACGCCGCACCCACTCCAGCCGAAGGCCTGAACCGCCATGACGAGACCCACGCCAGAGACCCTCGCCCACTCCGCACGTAGAGCCCGCGCGGCCGCCTCGACGGCGACCGACGCCGAACCCGTCGCCCGGGCCGCCGCCGGTCCGGCCGCTCCGGCGGTGCGGACACCCGCCCCGGCCGAGGTCTCCGGGGCCGGCTCGCTCGTGCGGTCGCTGGAGGCGCTCGGCGTCGACGTCGTCTTCGGTATTCCGGGCGGCGCGATCCTGCCGGCGTACGACCCGCTCTACGACTCCACGGTCCGGCACATCCTCGTCCGGCACGAGCAGGGCGCGGGGCACGCGGCCACCGGCTACGCGCAGGCGACCGGGCGGGTCGGGGTCTGCATGGCCACCTCCGGCCCGGGCGCGACCAACCTGGTCACCCCGATCGCCGACGCGTACATGGACTCGGTGCCGATGGTCGCCATCACCGGCCAGGTCGCCCGCCCGGCGATCGGTACGGACGCCTTCCAGGAGGCGGACATCCAGGGCATCACCCTGCCGGTCACGAAGCACAACTTCCTGGTGCAGCACGCCGAGGAGATCCCGCAGGTGCTGGCCGAGGCGTTCCACCTGGCGAGCACCGGCCGGCCCGGCCCGGTGCTGGTCGACATCCCGAAGGACGTGTTGCAGGCCAGCACCACCTTCACCTGGCCACCGACGCTCGACCTGCCCGGCTACCGGCCGACCCTGCACCCGCACGGCAAGCAGATCCGCGAGGCGGCCCGGCTGATGGCGAGCGCCCGCCGGCCGGTCTTCTACGTCGGCGGCGGGGTGCTCAAGGCCGGCGCCACCGACGGGCTGCGGCAGCTCGCCGAGCTGACCGGGATCCCGGTGGTGACCACGCTGATGGCGCTCGGCGCGTTCCCGGACTCGCACCGGCAGCACCTCGGCATGCCGGGCATGCACGGCACGGTCGCCGCGGTCTACGGGCTGCAGAAGGCCGACCTGATCGTGGCGCTCGGCGCCCGCTTCGACGACCGGGTCACCGGTCGGGTGGAGTCGTTCGCCCCGGACGCCACAGTCGTGCACGCCGACATCGACCCGGCGGAGATCGGCAAGAACCGGCACGCGGACGTGCCGATCGTCGGCGACGCCCGGCACGTGATCGACGAGCTGATCGCCGCGGTCACCGCCGAACGGGCGGCCGGACACAGCACGGACCTCGACGACTGGTGGCACCAGCTCGACGACCTGCGCGAGCGTTACCCGCTGGGGTACGAGGAGCCGGCCGACGGCACCCTCTCCCCGCAGTACGTGATCAAGCGGCTGGGCGAGATCGCCGGCTCGGACGCCATCTACGTGGCCGGCGTCGGTCAGCACCAGATGTGGGCCTCACAGTTCATCTCGTACGAGAAGCCGTACACCTGGTTGAACTCCGGCGGCCTCGGCACGATGGGTTACGCGGTGCCCGCCGCGATGGGCGCGAAGGTCGGCAAGCCGGACGTGGTGGTCTGGGCGATCGACGGCGACGGCTGCTTCCAGATGACCAACCAGGAGCTGGCGACCTGCGCTCTGGAAGGCATCCCGGTCAAGATCGCCGTGATCAACAACGGCAATCTCGGCATGGTCCGCCAGTGGCAGACGCTCTTCTACGGGGAGCGTTACTCGAACACCGACCTCGGCACCCACAAGCACCGCATCCCCGACTTCGTGAAGCTGGCCGAGGCGCTCGGCTGCGTCGGTCTGCGGTGCGAGACCGCCGAGGACGTCGACAAGACCATCGCGGCGGCCATGGAGATCAACGACGCGCCCGTGGTCATCGACTTCGTGGTCGGCAAGGACGCGATGGTGTGGCCGATGGTGCCCGCCGGCACCAGCAACGACGAGATCATGTTCGCCCGCGGCGTTCGCCCGGCGTTCGACGAGGATGACATCTGAGATGAGTGAGCGAAGCGAGGTCACGGCATGACGATGCACACGCTGAGCGTGCTCGTGGAGAACAAGCCGGGTGTCCTGGCCCGGGTCTCCGGGCTCTTCTCCCGCCGCGGGTTCAACATCGACAGTCTGGCGGTCGGCGAGACCGAGAACCCGGACGTCTCCCGCATCACCATCGTGGTCAACGCGGAGTCGTCCCCGCTGGAGCAGGTCACCAAGCAGCTCAACAAGCTGGTCAACGTGCTCAAGATCGTTGAACTCGACCCGCAGGTCTCGGTCGCCCGGGAGCTGCTGCTGGTCAAGGTTCGGGCGGACCGGTCCAGCCGCAGCCAGGTGCTGGACACGGTAGGCCTCTTCCGGGCCCGGGTGGTCGACGTCGCGCCGGACACGTTGACCATCGAGGCCACCGGCACCCCGGACAAGCTGGACGCGTTGCTGCGCGACCTCGAGCCCTTCGGCATCAAGGAGATGGTCCAGTCGGGACTCGTGGCGATCGGGCGTGGTTCTCGTTCGATCACCGCCGGCCCCGCCCTGCGAGCCGCCTGAGCCACCGGCGGGGGCGGCACCGGGCCGCCCCCGCACACCACCGGACACATCCGCACAACCACGACGGGCCAGCCGGGCCGCCGTACGAAAGGGAAAGTTCCAATGAGCGTTGAGGTGTACTACGACGACGACGCCGACCTGGGCCTGATCCAGGCCAAGAAGGTCGCCGTCATCGGTTACGGCAGCCAGGGCCACGCCCACGCCCTGTCGCTGCGCGACTCGGGTGTCGACGTCGTGATCGGTCTGCCGACGGGCTCGAAGAGCCGGCCGAAGGCCGAGGAGCAGGGCCTGCGGGTGCTCACCCCGGCCGAGGCGGCCGCCGAGGCCGACGTGATCATGATCCTCGCGCCGGACACCGCGCAGCGTAGCCTGTACGCGGAGTCGGTCGCCCCGAACCTGGCCCCGGGCAAGGCGCTGCTCTTCGGCCACGGCTTCAACATCCGCTACGACCTGATCAAGCCGCCGGCCGACATCGACGTGGCGATGATCGCGCCGAAGGGCCCGGGTCACCTGGTGCGCCGCCAGTACGTCGACGGCAAGGGCGTGCCGGTGCTGGTCGCCGTCGAGCAGGACGCCACGGGCAACGCCTTCGCCCTGGCGCTGTCGTACGCCAAGGGCATCGGCGGCACCCGGGCCGGCGCCATCCGCACCACCTTCACCGAGGAGACCGAGACCGACCTCTTCGGTGAGCAGGCGGTGCTGGCCGGCGGCGCGACCGCGCTGGTGCAGACCGGGTTCGAGGTGCTCACCGAGGCGGGCTACGCGCCGGAGATCGCCTACTTCGAGTGCCTGCACGAGCTGAAGCTCATCGTCGACCTGATGTACGAGGGCGGCATCGCCCGGATGCGTTACAGCATCTCGGACACCGCCGAGTACGGCGATCTCTCCCGTGGCCCGCGCGTCATCGACGGCCGGGTCAAGGACGAGATGCGCAAGATCCTGTCCGAGATCCAGTCCGGCGAGTTCGCCCGCGAGTGGATCGGTGAGGACGACGCGGGCCGCCCGAACTTCGCCAAGTGGCGGGCCGAGGGCGCGGCGCACCCGATCGAGGAGACCGGGCGGAAGCTGCGCGGCATGATGAGCTGGGTCGACCGGCCGATCACCGAGACCGCCTGAGAGGGTGTTTGCGGAGGCCCGCCCGTAGCGAGCCGGGTGCCATGCGGCGTCCGGCAAGGCGGAGGTTCGCCCGGATACCGGTGTTGTATCCGAGCGGACCGACAACGCCGCCGGGCGTCGCCTGGGGCCGGCGCTGTAGGGCATGGCCTTCGCAAACAACACCCTCTGAAAGCCTTCTCCTCCGGCCGCCCGTCGGGTATGCCCCGGGCGGCCCACCGACGGCCCCGACGTGGCGCTCTCCCCAGCGCCGCGCCGGGGCCGTCGGCCATCGACGGACGGGACCGGCAGGTCTCGTCGCGAGGTGCCCCCACGATCGTCGGCGGTCGCCGATCGACCAGCTCACCGGGTCGACGCCAGGTGAACGGGGGATTAGCGCGCTACGACAACTCCGTGTGAGGGCCCTCACCTCGATGTCCGGGACACGTGGGGCAATGCGCCCCCTACCATCGCTCATAGGTGCGCGAAGCCGGCACCTGACGGCCATGATCCGGTTCGGCGCAGGGCGCAGTGCGGCGTCCGACGGCCCGGCCGACCGCTCTGACTACAGCTACGAGGACCGATGAATCCTGTCGTACTGATCGCCGAAGAACTCGCCCCCGCCGCCATCGAGGTACTCGCGCACGACTTCGACGTCCGTCACGTCGACGGCACCGACCGTGCCGCGCTGCTCTCCGCCCTCGCCGAGGCCGACGCCGTCATCGTGCGCAGCGCCACCCAGATCGACGCCGAGGCGATCGCCGCCGCCCCGCGGCTCAAGGTGGTCGCCCGCGCCGGCGTGGGTCTGGACAACGTGGAGGTGCCGGCCGCCACCGCGCGAGGCGTCATGGTCGTCAACGCGCCCACCTCCAACATCGTCTCCGCCGCCGAGCAGGCCGTCGCACTGCTGCTCGCCGTCGCCCGCAACACCGCCAGCGCCAGCGCGGCGCTCAAGGCGGGGGAGTGGAAGCGGTCGAAGTACACCGGCGTCGAGATCCAGGGCAAGACGGTGGGCGTCGTCGGCCTCGGCCGCATCGGGGTGCTCTTCGCGTCTCGGATCGCGGCCTTCGGCACCCGGCTCATCGCGTACGACCCGTACATCCAGCCGGCCCGTGCCGCGCAGCTCGGCGTACGCCTGGTCGGCTTGGAGGAGCTGCTGCGGGAGAGCGACTTCATCTCCATCCACCTGCCGAAGACCCCCGAGACGGTCGGTCTGATCGGTGAGAAGGAGCTGGCCGTCGTCAAGCCGGGGGTACGCATCGTCAACGCCGCGCGCGGTGGGCTCGTCGACGAGCAGGCCCTCGCCGACGCGATCGCCGAGGGGCGGGTCGCCGGCGCGGGCGTGGACGTCTACGCGAAGGAGCCGTGCACCTCGTCGCCGCTCTTCGCCTTCGACAACGTGGTGGCCACCCCGCACCTGGGCGCGTCGACCCACGAGGCGCAGGACAAGGCCGGCCTGGCCGTGGCGAAGAGCGTGAAGCTGGCGTTGCAGGGCGAGTTCGTGCCGGACGCGGTGAACGTGCAGGCGGGTGGCGTCGTCGCCGAGGACGTACGCCCGTTGCTGCCGCTGGCCGAGAAGCTCGGCCGGGCGTTCACCGCGGTCGCCGGTGGGATCGCCGCCAGCGTGACCGTCGAGGTGCGCGGCGAGATCGTCGAGCACGACGTCTCGGTGCTCAAGCTCGCCGCCACCAAGGGCCTGTTCAGCTCGGTGGTCGAGGAGCAGGTGACCTACGTCAACGCGCCGCACCTGGCCGCCGAGCGGGGCGTCGAGGTCACCCTGGCCGCCCAGGCCGAGACGGTCGAGCACCCGAACCTCGTCACCGTTCGCGGCGCCCTGCCCGACGGCCGTACGGTCAGCGTCTCCGGCACGGCGACCAGCGCCGGCACCCGCGACGTGCTCAAGCTGACCGAAGTGGACGGTTTCGACGTGGAGATCGGCGCGGAGGGCATCCTGGTCTTCCTCCGCTACGCCGACCGGCCCGGCGTGGTCGGCACCGTCGGCACCCTGCTCGGTGAGGCGGGCGTCAACATCGCCGCGATGCAGGTGGCGCGCCGCGAGGCCGGCGGTGAGACGCTGATGACGCTCACCGTCGACCAGGCCCTCGGCGCCGATCTGCTCACCTCGGCCGCCGACTCGATCGGCGCGACCGCGGCGAGCGCCGCTGACCTGCGCGACGAGTGACCTGAACGCAGCACGACGGGGGGCCCGGCGGATCCGCCGGGCCCCCCGTCGTGCTGCAGCGGTAGCCGGTGCCGGGGCTCAGTGAGGTACGCGGGCCGGCGGCGGGTAGACCGAGCCGTCCTGCGCGTCGAAGAGCATGAGCCGGTGCTCACCGGCGAGCCGCTCGATGTCGAGCAGCACCTGGTCCTCGCAGGCGGGGTTCAGGTTCATCTCGATGTGGTCGGCGGCCGCGTGCAGCGGCGCGACCTCCCACGGGGTGCCCTGCGCCGCCGGACGATCCGGGTAGCTGGCGGTGATCGCACGGTAGAAGGCGACCAGTCGGTGATCCGGCTGGCGCTTGGCGTGTTCTCCCTGCCGGCACCGCTGCACCGCTGCTCGTACGTCCTCGGGCGTCGCCCCGTCCATCAGGGCCCACACGCTCAGATCGAAACTCACGGCGCACAGAGTGCCATTCAACGTTCACCATGTCGAAACTGCCCCGCCGCAGGCCAGCCGTCTGGTTCCCGTCATCCCGCCGGGACGGTCCGCTGTGGAGACTCTTGCGTCGAGTTGCGTCGATTCGCTAGCGTACCGGTGCGGTCACCGGCCGGGCACCGCGACGTCGACCCGTCTTCGGGTGGCGCGGTCGACCCCGGCCCGACCGGCCCGCACCCCTCGAATGCGCGAGCCACGCGCACTCGTCGCTGACCGGCCCCCACGGTCGTTGCCGCGGGCGTGGGGGCCGATCGCCGACCCGCGTATCGCAGATCCTCAACGACGGTCGGCGAAGAGCGCCCGGTAGTCCGAGGCCTCCTTGAACCAGGCCAGCCCCGCCGGGCCGGCCGCGTAGAGCGCCGTGGCGTACGCGTCGGCGACCGTCAGGTCCGGGCCCACCACCGTCGCGGCGAGCAGTTGTTCGGCCGGCTGCCCGGTGTGCGGGTCGACGACGTGTCCCTGCCGGCCGCTCACCCCGGAGGTGCCGACC
Source organism: Micromonospora musae (assembly GCF_003626635.1). GTDB lineage: Bacteria > Actinomycetota > Actinomycetes > Mycobacteriales > Micromonosporaceae > Micromonospora > Micromonospora musae. Next base: position 284,582 of record NZ_RAZT01000010.1, read on the forward strand.
GCGCCCGCGGTCATCTCCAGCACCAGCGGCTGACGATCGTGCTCGACCGGGTGGTGCACGGCGATCCGCCAGGGCCCACCGTGCGGGGCGTGTCCGCGTACGACCAGGTCGGCGCCGCAGACCACGGCGTAGTCGTGGACCCCGTTGGCGCGTAGCCGGGCGGCCGCGCGCTCCACCGCCCAGCCGCCGAGCAGGCCGCCCGGGTCGAAGCCGCCGGGGACCGCCCAGGCGTCGAACCAGCCGTCGGTCGCCGCGCGCATGGCGGCGCAGCGATCCACGAGGTCGGCGAGGGGCGGGTAGGACTCGGCGCCGATCTCGCCCCGACGCAGCCGGGAGACGAGGCTGTCCGGCCGGGTCGGGCCGTAGGTGAGGTCGATCGCACGCAGTTCGGCCACCGCGTCCCGCAGTGCCTCGCCGACGGCCCGGCGGCCCAGCCAGGTCGGCGCGTTGAGCAGCAGCGTGTACTCGGCGGTGGTCGTCCGGACGGTGTGCTGTACCGCGATCAGGTCGGGCCGGACCGAGGGGGAGCGGTCGACGCGGCGGGCGGGGCTCCCGAGCCGCAGGTCGGGTCGGCGGTGCCGGAAGGCAGCCGGGTCGGGCCAGCGGGTCCGTGGCTGCTCGTCGATGCGCATGGCGAATCGCCCCCTTGCGAGTGGTGGCAGCGACGGCGCGGCCACCGGCGCGGGCCCCCGTCGACCCACCCACGACCAGGCTAGGCAGCGAAGATGACTGCTTCATGAAACTCAGCTGGGAGGGTCCTGTGCATCGGCACGTCTCATGATATGGACTCCGCGTACCGGAAGGCGGGACGTCCGCGTACCGTGGGCCGAAACGGCGAGCAGAGGAGCGCAGGCGTGGCACGGATCGCGGTGGTGGCCGGGGACGGAATCGGTCCCGAGGTGGTCGCGCAGGCCCGCAAGGTCCTCGACGCGGTGCTCCCCGGCGTGCAGGCCACCGAGTACGACCTCGGCGCGGCTCGCTGGCACCGGACCGCAGAGGTGCTGCCGGACTCGGTCCTGACCGAGCTGGCACAGCACGACGCGATTCTGCTCGGCGCGGTCGGCGACCCGACCGTGCCCCCCGGGGTGCTGGAACGTGGCCTGCTGCTCAAGCTCCGGTTCGCCTTCGACCAGTACGTCAACCTCCGGCCGTCCCGGCTCTGGCCCGGAGTGCCCGGCCCGCTCGCCACCGTGAAGCCCGGCGAGGTCGACCTGGTCGTGGTGCGGGAGGGCACCGAGGGGCTCTACGCCGGGGCCGGCGGGACGCTGCACCGCGACACCCCCGCCGAGGTCGCCACCGAGGAGAGCCTCAACACCCGGCACGGGGTGGAGCGGGTGATCCGCGACGCGTTCGCCCGCGCCGGCCGTCGGGAACGCCGCAAGGTCACCCTGGTGCACAAGACCAACGTGCTCACCCACGCCGGCTCGCTCTGGTCGCGCACCTTCGAGGCGGTCGCCGCCGAGCACCCCGACGTCAGCACCGAGTACCAGCACGTCGACGCCGCCGCGATGTTCCTGGTCACCCAGCCGCAGCGCTACGACGTGGTGGTCACCGACAACCTCTTCGGCGACATCCTCACCGACATCGCCGCCGCCGTGACGGGCGGCATCGGGCTGGCGGCCAGCGGCTGCATCAACCCGGAGGGGACGTACCCCTCGATGTTCGAGCCGGTGCACGGCTCCGCGCCGGACATCGCCGGCCAGGGCGTGGCCGATCCGGTCGCCGCCGTGCTCTCCGCCGCCCTCCTGCTCGACCAGCTCGGGCACGCCGACGCCGCGACCCGGGTCAGCGCCGCCGTCGCCACCGAACTGGCCAACCGAGCGCCGGGCGTACCCGTACGCACCGCCGAGGTGGGCGACCGGCTCGCGGCCCTCGCGGCGGGCTGAACCGGCGGGTGGTGGCGACCGGCCGAGCGCGGACTCGGCCGGCAGGCTAACGGCGGCCGTCAGCGGTGGTCCCGGTGCCGGTCGAACCGGCCGGGGCTGCCGAAGCGGAGCACGCTTGCGACGCCTGCACCGGGCCCCGGTACCGTTCTTTCGGCGCAGCTCGGCGAGCCGGGCGGCGCTTTCCCCTGAACGAACGTTCGGGGTAAGTTTCTGGGCACCACATCGTCGGCGTGCGGTCGCGCATGCCGTTGTCCGGTAGGGAGGTCAGCGCGATGAGCGGTGGTGACAAGCTCGACTTCGAGACCCGTCCGAATCCCGCACCGGTATCCGCCGCGGATCGGGCCGCCATGCTGGCCAATCCCGGCTTCGGCCGGATCTTCACCGATCACATGGTGACCATCCGCTACGCCGACGGCAAGGGCTGGTACGACGCCCGGGTCGAGGCGCGCGCGCCGATCCCGATGGACCCGGCCGCCGCCGTCCTGCACTACGCGCAGGAGATCTTCGAAGGGATGAAGGCGTACCGCACCAGGGACGGTGGGGTGACCTTGTTCCGTCCGGAGGCGAACGCGGCCCGGTTCGCCGTCTCCGCGAAGCGGATGGCGATGCCGGTGCTGCCGCCGGAGACCTTCGTCGACTCGCTGCGGCGGCTCATCGAGATCGACCGGGACTGGATCCCGACCGACCCGGAGGGCAGCCTCTACCTGCGGCCGTTCATGTTCGCCAGCGAGGTCTTCCTCGGCGTCCGCCCGGCCACCGAGTACCTCTACGTGGCGATCGCCTCGCCCGTGGGGGCGTACTTCAGCGGCGGGGTGAAGCCCGTCTCGGTCTGGGCGACCCCGGACTACACCCGCGCCGCCCCGGGCGGCACCGGCGCCGCGAAGTGCGGCGGCAACTACGCCGCCTCGCTGGTCGCCCAGGCGGAGGCGATCGAGCACGGCTGTGACCAGGTGGTCTTCCTCGACGCGGTGGAGCGCCGCTACGTCGACGAGCTGGGCGGCATGAACGTCTTCTTCGTCTACGACGACGGGAGCGTGGTGACGCCGCCGCTGACCGGCGCGATCCTGCCCGGCATCATCCGGGAGTCGGTGCTCACGCTCGCCGCGCAGGCGGGGCACCGGGTGGAGGAGCGCCCGGTCAGCTTCGACGACTGGCAGGCGGACGCGACCAGCGGTCGGCTGCGGGAGGCCTTCGCCTGCGGCACCGCCGCCGTCGTCACCCCGATCGGCCAGGTGAAGTCCCCGGACGGCGAGTTCCTGATCGGTGGCGGTGAGCCGGGGCAGGTCACCATGGCGCTGCGTCAGCAGCTGGTCGACATCCAGCGCGGCGACGCCCCCGACCCGCACGGCTGGGTCACCCGGCTGCTCTGAGCGGAGCGGGCCCCTTCCCGACCGAGCCGGTCGAGAAGGGGCTCGCGCCAGACGTCGTACGCCACCGCGCGGAATCCGCCGGCGCCGCCGCAGGTCACTCCAGCAGATGGTCGCGGAGTGCGGCGAGCTGGGCGTCGGTCACCCCGGCGTGCCGCAGGTAGCCCTCGACGGAGCCGTACCCCTCCCGCAGCTCGGCGAGGAAGAGCAGCATCGTGTCGGAGGGCGAGGCCAGGAACGGCGGCGGCAGCTCCTCGGCGGCCGGCGTCGTGGCGGCCAACCAGGCGCTGAACCGCTCCGACGCCGCGCTGCTCAGGGCGTAGTCCGCGGCGATCTCGTCGTCGGCGACACCGAGTACGGCCAGGGTCAGCGCGCAGACGATGCCGGTGCGGTCCTTGCCGGCCACGCAGTGCACCACGACCGGCCCGCTGGTGGCGTCGGAGATCAGCCCGAGCGCCTCGGCCAGCCCGGCCGTGCCGGTCTGCGCCAGGTCGGCGTAGCGGTCGGCGAGGTAGCGCGCCAGGCTCGTGCCCGACTCGTACGGCACCTGCCCCCACTCCGCGTGCTCCGGGTGGATGTGCCGGTAGGTGAGGCCCGGCCAGTCCGGCACCCGGCCGTCGCGCTCCACCTCGTGCGAGCGGCGCAGGTCGATGACCGTCCGGATGCCGAGGGCGGTGAACGCGTCCCGGTCGTCCTCGTTCAGCCGGTGCAGGGAGTCGGAGCGGTAGAGCCGGCCCCGGCGTACGGTGCGTCCGTCGTGACCGGCGTAGCCGCCGGCGTCGCGGAAGTTGAAGATCGTGCCGAAGGGGATGTGTCGATCGACCTCGGTGGCGTCCACGCCTGACACGTTACCGGCCGGCGGGGCGGTACCCCACCGGCCGATAGGAACAGGAACAACCGTTTACCGAGCGGTACCCGGCGGGATGGCCGAGTACGTGTCGCTGTAGTAACCACCGAGCTTCTCCCGGTAGGCCGGGTCGGTGTCGGCGGTCTCGTCGAACTCGGGCGCGGCCTTGATCTGGTCCTTGCTCCGGTCGACGTAGACCTTCCGCTCGTCGTGGTCGACGTGGTTGACGGTTCCGGCGGGAACCATGACCTTCTTGCCGAAGATCCACGGACCGGTGTCCACCACCAGGTAGCTGGAGCTCACCTCGTGGCTGGACCGGTCCACCTTGCCGATGCCACCGTCGTTCGCCTCCACCTTGTAGCCCACCAGGTCGACGCCGGAGACCCCGGCGTCGTCCCGGTATCGCCACGGGTCGAAGGTGCCGCCGGGTGTGCCACCCGGGAAGGCGCTGCTGTCACCGGGTACGAGCGGGTCCGGCGTCCCGTGGGTCGTTCGAGGGTCGAGCCGCTCCATGGCGTTTCACTCCTCTTCTCGACTGATCGGGGGGTGGTGCCCTGTCTGTCCCATGTCCTACCCGCCGTCGAGATCGCTACACCCGGGCCGACGCGGAAATGGGTCGGGGCGGGCCGGCGGCCTTTCAGGCCAGCGCGGACTCCGTGTCGTACGCGACGGCGGTGGCCTGCACCACGGCGGCGATCCGGAGCCCCTCGTTCACCTGGTCCGGGCCGATGCCCGCGGCGCGCAGCTTCTGCTCGTGCGACTCCAGGCAGACCTCGCAGCCGTTGATCGCGGAGACGGCGAGGCACCAGAGCTCGAAGTCCACCTTCGGCACGCCCGGCCGGGCGACGATCTGCATCCGCAGCCGGCCGTGGATCGACAGGTACTCCTCGTCGAGCATGTGCTTCGCCCGGTAGTAGACGTTGCTCATCGCCATGATGGTGGCGGCGCCCTTGGCCGCCTCGATCGCCTCCGGGGCGAGATGTTCGGCCGCCTCGGCGGCGATCTCCCGCAGCACCACGGGGTTGCGGGCCGCCACCGCGCACGCCAGCGCGGTGCCCCAGACCTGGGTCGGGGTGAGCGGGGAGTCCTGGATGGTCGACCGGAGGTTCTGGCCGACGTCCCTGGCGTACTCGGGCAGACCCGCCTTGACCGCGTCCACTCCCATGTCAGGCTCCGGCGGGGTCGTAGGCGGGGAAGTGGTCACCGGCAGTGAGCACGGCTCCTCCTGGGCAGCGGCGAACGGGCCGGGTACATCCTCCACCCGGGGGTGGCCCGGCAGCGTGTGAAGCAGCTCACGGAAGCGCTGTTCTGCCTCGTGGTGGCCGGTCCTCGCGGTGTCGGGAGGCTCCGCCGCTGTCCCGGGATGTGGATTCCGCTTCCCAAAATCAACTGACGGGTGGAAGAGTACCGAACGTGACCAGCTCCGCCCTGATTCTTAGCAACTAGCGCGCCCGGCTCCCCGCCGAGCGCGCAGACCTCCCGCGTCAGCGGGGGGTCTTTTTGTTGCCGGGGCGGCCCGCGCGGCCGCGACCACCGCTCGTTCGTTCCCGCACCTCGGTCCAGAAAGGCACGTCATGACGTTCCAGGTCTACGACACGACGTTGCGCGACGGTGCGCAGCGTGAGGGGCTCAGCTACTCGGTGGTCGACAAGCTGGCCGTGGCGCGGCTGCTCGACGAGTTCGGCGTCGGGTTCATCGAGGGCGGCTGGCCCGGTGCGGTGCCGAAGGACACCGAGTTCTTCCGGCGCGCGACCAAGGAGCTCGACCTGCGGCACGCACTGCTCGTCGCGTTCGGCGCCACCCGCCGGGCCGGCGTCCCGGTCGCCGAGGACCCGCAGGTCCGCGCCCTGCTCGACGCGGAGACGCCGGCGGTGACCCTGGTCGCCAAGGCCGACCTGCGACACGTCGAACGGGCGCTGCGCACCACCCCGGCCGAGAACCTCGCGATGATCCACGACACGGTGGCGTACCTGGTCGCCGAGGGTCGTCGGCTCTTCGTCGACGGCGAGCACTTCTTCGACGGCTACCGGCAGGACGCCGAGTACGGCGCCGCGGTGGTGGAGACCGCGCTGGCCGCCGGAGCCGAGGCGTTCGTCCTCTGCGACACCAACGGTGGGATGCTCCCGTCCCAGGTGACCGCCGTGATCGCCGACCTGACCGCCCGGCTCGGCGTCGGCCCCGAACGGCTCGGCATCCACTGCCAGAACGACACTGCCTGCGCGGTGGCGAACACCGTCGCCGCCGTCGAGGCCGGGGTACGGCACTTCCAGGGCACCGCGAACGGCTACGGCGAACGGCCGGGCAACGCCGACCTCTTCGCGGTGGTCGCCAACCTCCAACTCAAGCTCGGGCTGCCCGTCCTACCAGCGGGCTGCCTGGAACAGATGGTGCGGGTCTCGCACGCCATCGCCGAGATCGCCAACATCGCCCCGGACACCCATCAGGCGTACGTCGGGGCTGCTGCCTTCGCCCACAAGGCCGGGCTGCACGCGAGCGCGATCAAGGTCGACCCGTTGCTCTACAACCACGTGGACCCGTCCGTAGTGGGCAACGACATGCGGATCCTGGTAACCGAGATGGCCGGCCGGGCCAGCGTCGAGCTCAAGAGTCGCGAGCTCGGGCTGGACCTGGCCGGTCATCCGGAGACCCTGTCCCGGGTGACCCGGCGGGTCAAGGAGCTGGAGGCCGGCGGTTGGTCGTTCGAGGCGGCGGACGCCTCGTTCGAGCTGCTGGTCCGCTCCGAGCTGCCCGACGGCGCCCCGCCCCGGCCGTTCGCCCTCGAGTCGTACCGGGTCCTCGTGGAGCACCGCGAGGACGGCGCGGTGGTCTCCGAGGCCACCGTCAAGATCCGCGTACGCGGCGAACGGGTGATCGCCACCGCCGAGGGGAACGGCCCGGTCAACGCCCTGGACGAGGCGCTCCGGGTCGGTCTGGTTCGGCACTACCCGGAGCTGCGCGAGTTCGAGCTCGCCGACTACAAGGTGCGCATCCTCGACGGCAGCAGCGGCACGGACGCGGTGACCCGCGTACTGCTGGAGACGGCCGACGGCGCGGGCCGGGACTGGACCACTGTCGGTGTGCACCCCAACGTGGTCGAGGCGAGCTGGCACGCCCTCGTCGACGCGCTCACCTACGGGCTGGCCCGCAGCCGGGTCTGAACCCGGGGCGCGTGACCGGTCACGAAGCGGGCAGGCTCAGGGTGGCCAGCACCGCCCGGTGGTCGCTGCCCGGCAGGCCGAACACCTCGACCGAACGGGCGGCGATCCGGCGGTCGACCAGGACGTGGTCGATGGCGACCGGAGGGATCAGGTCCCCGTCGTACGGGCCCCACGTGCCGACCAGCCCCTGGCCGGTGGCGTCGGCGGCGTCGACGTAGCCGGTGTGCAGCAGAGCACGCAACGGGCCGTGATCGAGGGTCGCGTTGAAGTCCCCGGCGAGGATCCGCAGCATCCCGTCGGGGGTGGCCGGTGGCTGGGCCGCCAGGTCGGTGCGCCAGAAGTCGACCTGGTCGATCGCGTACGGGGCGGACGGGTGCGCGGACTCCACCCGCACCGGCGGCGCGCCGGGAACGGCGATCGTGCCGTACGCCTGGGTGAAGCCCCAACCGCCGCGGTTGTGGCGTACGCCCGCGTCGCTGATCGGGAAGCGTGAGTAGAGGCCGGAGCCGGGCGTCCCGTCGACCGCGTTGAGCTGTCGGTACGGCAGCAGCCGGTCGAGTCCGAGCCGGTCGAGGTCGGCCTGGGCAGCGGGGGTGAACTCCTGCACGACCAGCACGTCGACCCGGTTCGCCCGGACCAGTTCGGCCAGGGTGTGCGGATCCGCGGCGCCCGCGAGCAGGTTGGCGGTGAGCAGTCGTACCGCCGGACCGGCCACCGGTAGCGGCGTCGAGGAGAGCGCCCGGGGCGCCACCACCCCGACGAGCGCGACGGTGGTCACGGCGGCGACCAGCGCGGGCCAGTGGCGGCGCAGCGCGAGCGTGAGGACCAGGGGCAGGAGGCTCCCGGCCGCGACGTACGGGGTGAAGGCCAGCGCCTGCACGAGCGGCCCCCGGTCCAGCCCGATGAGCCGTATTGCCGTCCAGGTGGCGCCCGGCAGCACGGCGAGCCAGCAGAGTACGGCGATCCAGCGGCGCTGTGGGTGGCCGACCGCTCGCCGCTCCGGAACCTCGACGATCATGTCGGAAACCTATCCCGGCGTGCCCGCCGATGGTGGCCCGACGGATCCCGCAGCCCGTTTTCGTGAATGCTGCTGGATTCGTCTTTCACAATTTTTGCGATCGGCGTAGGGCGATTTTCCAGATGGCTTCCGCTATTGACTCCCTACTTTTTGCGGTGCTACGTTCCACCTGGTCGGAGCGCCGCCACGGTGAGTAGTAATAGCTGCTCAGAGTGGGTGCAGTCATCGGGAAAACGATATTGAAGGTGCGCTGGATCTTATTTCTCGGTGATGTGTGGCGAGGTGCCCGACAGTTAGCAGGGCACTAACCGTCCCGCCTCGCGGGTCGGCCGAATTCGCACGGTCACACAAGGGAGACCTGTCATGACCACACCATTCCGACGTAAGGCGATCGCGGTCGTGTTCGCCGTTCTCGGGCTCACCCTCGCCGGGGGCGGGATCGCCATCGCCCAGCCCGCGGCACAGGCGCCCGGCCAGCCGGCGGCCCGCGCGAGCAGCACCCAGCCGGCGGTGACGGCGGAGTCGACCCGCTCGGCCCGGGCCGCCCTCAAGGCCGGCGTGGGCACGCTCGCGGCGAGCAACGTCGGCACCGTCGTCAACGCCAACGGCACCAAGGCGCGCGGCAGCGGCGTCGTGATCAAGTACGGAACCGGCCAGTACGAGGTCCAGTACGGCTACGTCGTCAGCTCCGCGGTCTACCAGGCCACCATCGGCCGCCCGGACGCCTGCTGCATCCCGCCGGGCGGGGAGGTCGTGGTGGCTCCGCGGCTGAGCACGCCGAACGGGGTCTTCATCCAGACCCGCAACTCCGCCGGCACCCCGGTCGACCTGCCGTTCCACCTGGTCGTCCACAGCTACTGACGGCACCGCCACGCGACCCCCGCGCGATCGCCCGCGCGGGGGTCGCGTCGTTCACTTCGACCGTTTTGGCCCCGGGACTGCCGGCTCGGGGTCTGCCTTGGCCGTCCGGGTGAATCGTCCCGCTCCGGTCGTCGAAGGGTCGGCCAGGGCCGCACAATCCGACGTTTGTCGCCCGGTCGCCCGGGAAGCATGCACCGTGACGGACATCTCGGACACCCTGGCCAGCGTGCCCAGCCCGGTCGAAGACGAACCGACAGCCGCCGAGCTGGAACAGACCCTCTCCGAGGTCAAACGCGTGATCGTCGGGCAGGACCGGCTCGTCGAACGCCTGCTCGTCGCCCTCGTCGCCGACGGGCACTGCCTCCTGGAGGGGGTACCCGGCGTGGCCAAGACGCTGGCCGCGCAGACCCTCGCCACCGTGGTCGGCGGCACCTTCTCCCGGATCCAGTTCACCCCCGACCTCGTACCGTCGGACATCGTGGGCACCCGGATCTACCGGGCCTCCCAGGAGAGCTTCGACATCGAGTTGGGCCCGGTGATGGCGAACCTGGTGCTCGCCGACGAGATCAACCGTGCCCCCGCGAAGGTGCAGTCCGCGCTCCTGGAGGCGATGGCGGAGCGGCAGGTCTCCATCGGCGGGCGCAGCCACCCCGTACCGTCGCCGTTCCTGGTGCTGGCCACCCAGAACCCGATCGAGTCGGAGGGGGTCTACCAGCTGCCGGAGGCGCAGCGGGACCGCTTCCTCATGAAGGTCGTGGTCGACTACCCGAGCGACACCGACGAACTGGCGATCCTGTACCGGATGAGCACCGATCGCCCCAAGGCCCGGCAGGTGCTCGACCCGGACCGGCTGCGCCGCCTGCAGAGCCACGCGGAGCGGATCTTCGTCCACCACGCCGTCGCCGAGTACGTGGTCCGGCTCATCCTGGCCACCCGGGATCCGGGACGGTTCGGGCTCACCGAGATCGAGCCGATGCTGGCGTACGGGGCGAGCCCCCGCGCCACCCTCGGCCTGGTCTCCGCCGCCCGGGCGCAGGCGCTGCTGCGCGGCCGGGGGTACGTGCTGCCCGAGGACGTCCGTGAACTGGCCGTCGACGTGCTCGCCCACCGGCTGGTGCTGACCTTCGACGCGGTCGCCGACGGCGTCACCGCCGAGTCGGTGGTACGCCGACTGGTCGAGGTGGTGCCCCCGCCACGACTCGCGCCCCAGCCCGAGCAGGCGTCGGACCTGGCGGCGGCATGAGGCGCACGGGCCGGGGGCCCGCGGCCGTTCCGGCCGGTCCACGCCTCGCCGACCTCGCCCCCGACCAGCGTCTGCGCCGGCTGGAACTGACCGTCACCCGGCGGCTCGACGGGCTGCTGCACGGGCAGTACCGCGGCCTGCTGCCCGGACCCGGCAGCGAGCCGGCGGGCAGCCGCGAGTACCGGCCGGGCGAGGACGAGGTGCGCCGGATGGACTGGGCCGTCACCGCGCGCACCACGGTGCCGCACGTGCGAGTGGTCGACGCCGACCGGGAACTGACCACGTGGCTGCTGGTGGACGCCAGCGCCAGCATGGAGTTCGGCACCGCGGAGCTGGACAAGCGGGAGCTCTCCGTGGCGGCGGTGGCCGCCGTCGGTTTCCTCACCGCCGGAGTCGGCAACCGGCTCGGCGCCCTGCTGGCCGCGCCGACGGGGCTGCGCCGCTTCCCGGCCCAGAGCGGTCGCACCCACCTGCTCGGCCTGCTCCGCGCCCTGCTGGCCGCGCCGCGCACCGCCGACCACGACGGGGCGCCCGGCGGGCTCGAGCCGCCGGACCTCACCGACGCCCTGCGCTCCGCGGAACGGGTCGCCACCCGGCGCGGGCTCGTGGTGGTGGTCTCGGACTTCCTCGACGGACTGCCCGACGACCCCGACCAGCCTCCACCCTGGGAGCGCGGCCTGCGCCGACTGGCGGTACGGCACCAGGTGCTCGCCGTGGAGGTGACCGACCCGCGGGAGCTGGAGCTGCCCGACGTCGGGCTGATCACTCTGATCGACCCGGAGACCGGCCGCCGCCGCGAGGTGTGCACCTCGGACCGGCGGCTGCGGGAACGGTACGCCGCCGCCGCGGCCGCCCAACGCGACCAGGTACGCCACGCGTTGCGCCGCAGCGGGGCCACCCATCTGCCGTTGCGCACCGACTCGGACTGGTGCGCCGACATCGCGCGGCACGTGCAGTCGCAGCGTCGGCTGGCGGCGGCGCCGGCCGGCTCGGCATCGGGAGGTGCGGCGTGATCTGGCTCTCGCCCACCCGCCTCTGGCTGCTGCTCGGTGTGCTCGCCCTCGCGGTGGGCTACCTGCTCGTGCAGCGACGGCGCAGCCGGTACGCCGTCCGCTTCACCAACCTGCGGCTGCTCGACCGGATCGCGCCGGAGCGTCCCGCATGGCGTCGGCACGTGCCCGCCGGGCTCTTCCTGGCCATGCTGGCGCTGCTGGTGGTCGGCTTCGCGCGGCCCACCGCCGAGGTGCGGGTGCCCCGCGAACGGGCCACCGTCATGGTGGCGGTGGACGTCTCCACCTCGATGCTCGCCACCGATGTGGACCCGGACCGGCTCGCCGCCGCCAAGGGCGCGGCGAAGCGCTTCGTGGACGGGCTGCCCGAAGAGTTCAACGTGGGCCTGGTCGCCTTCGCGGGGAGCGCGGCGGTCCTCGTGCCGCCCGGCACCGATCGCGAGGCGTTGCACGACGGGATCGGTCGGCTCGCCGACGGGATCACCGGCGTGCAGGGGACCGCGATCGGCGAGGCGATCAACACCTCCCTCGGCGCGGTGAAGGGTCTGGACAGCGAGGCGGCGAAGGAGCCCCCGCCGGCTCGGATCGTGCTCCTCTCCGACGGGGCGAACACGTCCGGCCTGGACCCGATGGAGGCCGCCGTCGAGGCGGTCGCCGCGAAGGTGCCCGTGCACACCATCTCGTTCGGCACCCCCGGCGGCTTCGTCGACCAGGGCGGCCGGCCGATACAGGTGCCGGTGGACGGGAAGACCCTCGAGGCGGTGGCGCAGGAGACCGGCGGGATGTTCCACGAGGCCAGCACCAGCGACGAACTGCGCGCGGTCTACGAGGACATCGGTACCTCGGTCGGCTACCGCACCGAGCGGCAGGACGTCTCGGCCCGCTTCATCGGACTCGGTCTGGTGTTCGCGATGGGCGCGGCGGCGGGCTCGATGCGCTGGTTCTCCCGCCTGCCCTGAGTGGGCGTCGGCGGGCCGGTCCCCGCAGGACTTTCCGTGAGGAGTACGCATGGCAGTACAGACCGGACTCGGTGAGCCCCGCGGTCCGTGGTTCGTCTCGCCGGAGCTGGACCCGGAGGGGCGGGCCCGACGGGAGGCGGAGGCGGCGGCACGCGACGGCGCCGCCCGGCGCTGGCGCGGCCGGTTGCTGACCGCGTTCGCGGTGATCGCCCTCTCCACCGTCTCCGGTGCCGCGGCGGGTGGCTGGGTGGCCAGCCGCGGTGGCGCCCCGGGGGAGTCGGCGGCCTCCGCCGCCCCGGTCCCGGCGGAGCTGGTCACCGCCGCCGAACGAACCGTTCCGGGGGTGGTCTCCGTGCTGGCCGGCGGCGCGGGGACCGGCGGCGGGGCCACCGGCTCCGGCTTCGCCATCGACGACCAGCAGCACATCATCACCAACGACCACATCCTGGCCAAGGGAGGTGGTGGTTCGGTGACCGTCGAGCTGCCCGACGGTCGGCGCTACACCGCCGAGGTGGTGGGCCGGGAGCCGAGCAGCGACCTGGCCGTGCTCCGGGTGCCGCCGTCCGCCGGCTTGTCGCCGCTGCCGCTCGCCAAGCCGGGCACCACCCGCGTCGGCGAGCCTGTGCTCGCGGTCGGCTCTCCGCTCGGTTTGGCCGGCACCGTCACGGCCGGGATCGTGAGCGCCGTCGACCGGCAGGTACGGCTGGGCCAGAACCGGCACACCGCGGTACAGACCGACGCCTCGATCAATCCGGGTAACTCGGGTGGCCCGCTGGTCAACGCACGAGGCGAGGTGGTCGGGGTGAACACCGCGATCGCCACGATCGACGGCAACGGCTCGATCGGCATCGGCTTCGCCATCCCGATCGAGCAGGTGCAACAGACCGCCGACACCATCATCGGCAAGGGCGGCTGACCGGCTGCCACCGCCGTCCGCCCACACGATCGCGCCCGGCCGGGTGGCTCGACCTGCGCCGTGCTGACACCATGCCGTCCATGACGGGGGACGTGGCACGGCAGCGCAGCACCCACGAGGCTGGATTCCGTCGATGGTCCACGTGGTGGCAGGTGCTGCGGGTCGTGCTGCTCGTGCTCTGGATCTGCTGGGCGGCGTCGAGTTGGTGGTCGGCGCCACGTCAGGCGAGCACGGCACGGGCCCGAGCGGACCTCTCCGCCGGGCGGATGGTGTCCTACCAATGGGCCGCCGGGTGGGACAACACTGCCGACTGGAGCTGGGCAGAGGATCGGGGGTTGTGGCTCAGCGGCCGTGCCGGGCCGCTCTTCGTCTGGCGTACGGGTGACTGGCGGGTGCACTACGCCGAGTTCGATCGCGACTTCACCGGCCCCACCGAGCCCGGCTCCTTCGACGCGACGCAGTACTCCGGCGCGGAGGCCGCCGCCTTCGACCAGCTCCTGCAATCCGCCGAGCTGGATCGGCGGTGGCAGGGGGTGGATTCCCCACCTCCGCTGGGGAACCTGGCGGCGCTGCTCATGCTCGGCCTCCTGACGGTGCTGGTGCTCGGGCCCGCTCCCGCCCGAGGCACCCGCTGGTTCTGGTTCTGGGTGCTCACCGGGGTTCCGTTCGGCCTCGGACTGATCTGGTGGCTCGGTCGGGAACGTCCCTGGCACCCCGCCGAGCCAGCACCACCGACCGCGGTCGGCCGCGACCCCCGGGACCGGTGGTACGCCGGCCTGCTCATCGGGATAGCGACCTCCATCGCGGCGAGCCTGCTGCTGTACGGACTGCGACAGGTGCTCGGCGAGTGGTACGTACCCCACGACGCCGGCAGTTGACGTTCCGTCTCTCGCGGGCGATCGGCGGAATCCGCCGTTGCCGGGGCGACCGAGGTCGGCGCGTTGCCGCTGGTGGGAAGGTGCCCACTGTCGGATATCCGGCGCGGGACCATCGGCCGATGGAAATATTACGCTGGGTATGGATTACTGGCGTGGGTGGAAGGTCCTCTCATCGCGGTCCTCCTGCTGGTGGGCCTGCTCATCGGAAGTGGTGTGGGGTCGGCGTACACGCGCGCGCGGCGCGGCTGGGCCGACTACCAGACGGTCAAGAAAACTGTGCCGACCGCGCGTAAGACGGCCTGGCTGCTGATCCGTGGCGTCACCACGAAGGTCGGTGTGGTCGCCCTGCTGCTGATCGGCGCCGTGGCCTACGCCGCCGTCGCCCCGGACGACGACGAGTCGGCCGGGCCGGCGCCGAGTCCGTCCGCGACCTCGAGCGAGCGGCCGGGACGCTAGTGCGGTGTCCAGAAACGTTCACCGGGCCGCGCCGGGTCCAGACGACGACCGGCGGCGTTGGAGTCGGGCCTGGATACAACACCGGGATCCAGGCCCGGCTCCGCCTTGCCGGATCGCCGCCTGGACCTCGCCGCGACACCGCCAACGTTCCTGGACAACGCACTAGCCTCAGGGTGTGGATGGCGATGTGCGGGTGACCGACAGGTGGACAGTCCCCGCCGCCGAGCTGCGGGAGCGCTTCTCCCGGTCGTCCGGCCCGGGCGGGCAGGGTGTCAACACCGCCGACACCCGGGTCGAGCTGAGCTTCGACCTGGCCGGCTCGGCCAGCCTGCCCGAGTCGTTGCGGACCCGGGCGCTGGAGCGGCTCGCCGGGCGGCTCGTGGACGGCGTGCTGACCATCACCGCCAGCGAGCACCGGGCGCAGCTGGCCAACCGTGAGGCGGCTCGGGAGCGACTCGCCGGGCTGCTGCGTGAGGCGATCGCGCCACCGCCCCCGCCCCGCCGGCCGACCCGTCCGTCCCGAGGGGCGAAGGAACGCCGCCTGGCCGAGAAGAAGCGCCAGTCCCAGCGCAAACGGGACCGCCGCGTCGACGGCGAGTAGCCGCCGCCGGGGCCGGCCGAGCACACCGTCCGGCGCACAACGGCACCGATCCGGGACGCCTCACCCGTGCGTTGTGAGCGCCGGCCCCTCGCACTCCGCGATGAGGCGCGCCCGCAGCGGCGCCGCGCGCTCCGCGAACGAGCGCTGCGCCTGCACGTACTCGTGCCTGCCCTCGACCGTCTCCACCCGCACCGGCGGGTAGCCCAGGTCGGCGAGGTCGTACGGCGACGCCCGCATGTCCAGCGTGCGGATGTCCCGGGCCAGCGCGAAGGCGTCGGCGACCAGCTCGCTCGGGACCAGCGGGGAGAGCTTGTACGCCCACTTGTAGAGATCCATGTTGGCGTGCAGGCAGCCCGGCTGCTCCAGCGCGGGCTGGGCCTCCCGGGACGGGGCGAGCAGGTTCAACGGCCGGGCCGGCGCCGTGAAGAACCGGTACGCGTCGAAGTGGCTGCACCGGATCCGGTTCGCCTCCACCGTCCGCGCGGTCTCCTCCGGGCTGAGCCGCAGCGGCCAGGCGTTGTGCCGTACCTCCGCCTGGGTCTGCCGGTAGACCATCGCCCACTCGTGCATTCCGAAGCAGCCGAGGTGCGGTTGGCGGCCGGCGGTCGCCGCGAGGAGCGTACGGATCCAGTCGATCGACTCGGCGCGCCGGGCGCGCACCGCGGCCGTGTCGAGCATCACCCCGGCGCCGCTCGCCCGGTAGTCGCGGCCGAACTCGGCCGGATCCGCGCCGCTCAGCAGCACGCCCGGACCGGGATGCCAGCGACGTAGCTGCGCCGGACGGTGCGAGTAGTAGGTGAAGAGGAAGTCCTCCACCGGGTGCTTCTCGCCCCGACGCCGTCGTGCCAGGTGCGAGGTGAGCCAGCCGTCGACCCGCTCCTCGTGGGCGTGCCGTCGCGCCCGCCAGTCGGCCGCGTCGAGCACGGCTGACGGGGTGAGGGCGGCGGTCACCGCACCAGCGTACGACCGCCGTCCGCTCCGCCGATCAGGGCACGTCGACCCGCACACCGGGGGAGAAGACCCCGCTGCGCAGCTCCAGCTGCTTCGGCGGCTCCCGCCCGTCGACGCTGAAGACCAGCGGCAGGACCACCCGGCTCCCGGCCTCCAGCGGCTGGGCGAAGATGTCCCGGCCGAGGTTGGCCATCCGGGTCGCCGGCTCGTCGGTCGTCACGAACCGGCCACCCGGCAGGTATGCCCGTTGCAGCTCGCCGTGCCACGCCTGATGCTCCGGGGTCAGGTTGCGCACCCCGACGGTGGCCTGACACTGACGTCGGCCGACGTCGGCCGGTCCGGCGCAGGCGACCCGGTACACGGTGAACTCGAAGGCCGCCTCGCGCAGTGGCACCCCCATCGGCCCGGCGACGCCCTTGCCGTGCCACGCGCCGCTCGTCGGCTGGCTGTCGGTGTCGATCGAGGTGACCTGACGGGTGGCCGTCCAGCCGGCGACCCCGATCACGCCGGCGAGCACCGCCACGGCCGAGGTGACGAGTAGCCAGACGGGCGGCTTGCGCCGTCGCGCCGTCGCCCGGGGCGCCGCCGGGCGCGGATAGATGGTGCCGCGGCCGTGCCGAGGGTCCCGGGCGGGCTCCGGGTCGCCGTCGCCGTCGGCCAGGGCGGAGGCGACCGTCCGTCGCCGTCGCCGCCACAGCCACCAGCCCGTCGCCGCGCCGAGCAGCACCACGGCGATCGGCACGCCGATCAGCACCGGCCGTTGCCACGCCGGGGTCGCCGTCTCCTTCGCCGACGGACCCGCCGCCGCGTTCCAGGTGGCGGTGGCGCAGTCGTACGGCCGCCTGCCGTCGCTGGTGAAGGCGCAGGCGGGTGCGGTCATCGGCTGACCCGTCGGCGCCTGCGCCAGCGAGGTGTTCAAGGTGGTGACGCTGTTCGCCGGCAGCTTGAGGCGCCAGGTCACCTCGCTCGCCGACTGGCCGGCGACGCGGCTGGCCTGGCCGCCGGCGGAGATGATCGAGGGCGCGGCACCGGGAGGCAACTCCTGCCGGACCGTGGTGTCCACCGGCGTGCCGCCGGTGTTGCGCACGTGGATCCGGTAGGCCGGGGCCGGCGTGGGTGCCGGGGCCACCGCCACGGTGACCGGCGGCTTCGGTGGCGGTGGCAGCGCCCGGGTGGGCGTGGGGACCGCCGGTGGCGCCGCGGGCATGCCCGGCTGCTGGGACGGCGACGGCGAAGACCCCGAGGACGAGGGCTCCGGCGCCACCGCCGGTCGTGGCCGTGCGGCGGCCGGATCGGGCAGCACCGCGGGCAGGGCCGGCACGGCGGCGAGGATTCCCAGGCAGTGTACGAACACCGCGAGGGCCTTCTGGTGTCGTGTCGATGCAGGCATACGAACGAACCTCCGGAGCCGACGCTAGGGGCGGGGACACGTCGTGCGGGTATGACTTGCCGAAACCCGCCCCGGCGCCCGCCGAGTCGCGTACGCTCCGCGGCCCGGTCCCTCGGACGGGCGTTCCGCGCTGGCCGTCGAGCGGTGTGCCGGAGCGCGGGGTGTCCCGTCCGCCGGCCCCGTCCGCCGAGCCCATTCGGCCCCGCCCGCCGACCCGTGCCGGCCCCGCCCGGCTTCCGACGGGCCCCGCCTGTGGCGTCGACGGTGGCGGCGACGGTGGCCGGGCTAGATTTGCCGGGTGCGTATCGTTCGTTTCGCTCATGCCAAGGGATTTTCGTTCGGGGTCGCCGAGGGCGAGATGTCGGCTGGGCTGGAGGGCCTGACCGTCGCCGAGATCGAGGGGCACCCCTTCGGCGAGATCAAGTTCACCGGTGCCCGCTGGGCCCTCTCCGACGTGCGGCTGCTCTCGCCGATCCTGCCGAGCAAGGTCGTCTGTGTCGGCCGCAACTACGCCGAGCACGCCGCGGAGCACGGCAGCGAGGTGCCGAAGGAGCCGTTGCTCTTCCTCAAACCCTCCACCTCGGTGATCGGTCCGCGCGACGCGATCCGGCTGCCGATCTTCTCGAAGCAGGTCGAGCACGAGGCGGAGCTCGCGGTGGTGATCGGGGCGACGGGTGCCCGCCGGGCCGACCGGGCCACCGCGGAGCGGGCGATCTTCGGCTACACCTGTGCCAACGACGTGACCGCCCGGGACCTGCAGCGCTCCGACGGCCAGTGGACCCGGGCGAAGGGCTTCGACTCGTTCTGCCCCATCGGTCCCTGGATCACGACCGGGCTGGACGTCTCCGACCTGGAGGTCCGGTGCGAGGTGGGTTCCGACCCGAACGCCATGGAGGTGCGCCAGCTGGGCCGTACCCGGGACATGGTCTTCGACGTGCCGGCGCTCGTCTCGTACATCTCGCACGTGATGACGCTGCTGCCCGGCGACGTCGTCCTGACCGGCACCCCGGCGGGGGTTAGCCCGCTCACCGACGGGGATACGGTCACGGTGCGGATCGAGGGGATCGGCGAGCTCACCAACCCGGTGCTGCCGGTCGCCTGATCCGGCTCCGACGCCCTGAAACCACAGGTCAAGCTGGGTTTGGGGGGTTGGATTTGGCCTGCTGGCGGCGTCAGGGTAAAGTTCATTCCCGGCACCGCAAGGGGCCAATGGGGTATGGGGTAATTGGCAGCCCGACTGATTCTGGTTCAGTTAGTCTAGGTTCGAGTCCTGGTACCCCAGCAACCGGTGTTCGCGAGAACGCCGGTCGCTGGATTCTGAAGTCCGCGCTCTGTCCCTCCGGGGGCGGGTGAGTGTCTGATAGGGTTCAGCGGCGCCGCTCGCACGAGCGGTTAGGGAAGGTTCTGGCCCCGTCGTCTAGCGGCCCAGGACGCCGCCCTCTCAAGGCGGTAGCGCCGGTTCGAATCCGGTCGGGGCTACATCGGGTACGGCCCGTCTCGTTTCGGCGAGGCGGGCCGTTCGCTTCTGCGCGGTCTACCCCCGCGGACCCGGTCCACACCCCTGGGCGGGGCGTCGCTAGACTACAGCGGCACCGCCCAAGCGGGTGGATGTAAGTACGAAAAGCGCCTGGCCCCGTCGTCTAGCGGCCCAGGACGCCGCCCTCTCAAGGCGGTAGCGCCGGTTCGAATCCGGTCGGGGCTACAACAGCGAAAAGGCCCGTCTCGCTTCGCGAGACGGGCCTTTTCGTGTTCCGGCGGCGTCCCGCCCCGTTGATCAAGAGGTTCGCGTCAGCTCAGGGCCCGTTCCTGACGCAAACCTCTTGATCAACGGGGCGATAAGGGGGCAGGGGGGGAGGGAGGGGGATGGGGGGGGTTAGAGGCCGGAGAGGCGTTGGCCGGCGCGGACCACGGCCATCGCGTGGCGCTCGCCGGGGCGGCGGCCGAGGCGCTCGATCGGGCCGGAGATGCTGACCGCCGCGATCACCCGGCCGGTCCGGTCGCGGATCGGCGCCGAGACGCTCGCCACACCCGCCTCCCGCTCGGCGACGCTCTGCGCCCAGCCGCGCCGGCGCACCTCGGCCAGCGTGCGCCCGGTGAACTTGGCCCGCGGCAGCAGCGGCATCACCGCCTCCGGCGGCTCCCAGGCGAGCAGGATCTGGGCGGCCGAACCCGCCGTCATGGGCAGCACCGACCCGACCGGAACGGTGTCGCGCAATCCGCTGGCCCGCTCCGCGGCGGCCACGCAGATCCGCTCGTCCGCCCGGCGCAGATAGAGCTGAGCGCTCTCGCCGGTGGCGTCGCGCAGCGCGGAGAGCAGGGGCTCCGCCGCGGTCAGCAGTACGTCCGGCGCCGCGTTGGCCAGCTCGCCGAGCCGGGGCCCCGGCCGCCAGCGGCCCTGGGTGTCCCGGACCAGCATCCGGTGGATCTCGAGCGCCTGCGCGAGCCGGTGCGCGGTGGCCCGGGGCAGCTTGGTGCGCTCGACGAGTTCGGCCAGGCTGGCGCCGTCCACGCAGGCGGCCAGGATGACCACCGCCTTGTCGAGAACGCCGACACCGCTCATACTGTGTCCCACAAGCCGAAACATACCTCCCAGAATTTAGGATGTCCAGATGGTGGGAGTCACTGCTGAGCCGAGGACCCTGGCCGAGAAGGTCTGGGACGCGCACGTCGTACGGGCCGCCGCCGGTGAACCGGATCTGCTCTACATCGACCTGCACCTCCTGCACGAGGTGACCAGCCCGCAGGCGTTCGACGGACTGCGTCTCGCCGGCCGCCGGGTGCGCCGCACCGACCTGACGATCGCGACCGAGGATCACAACACCCCGACCGGTTACGCCGACCCGGCCTTCCGTCGGCGCCGCGGCGACCTGCTCACCGTCGCCGACCCGACCTCGCGGACGCAGCTGGAGACGCTGCGCGCCAACTGCGCCGAGTTCGGGGTCCGGCTGCACCCGCTCGGGGACGAGAACCAGGGCATCGTGCACGTCATCGGTCCGCAGCTCGGGCTCACCCAGCCCGGCATGACCATCGTCTGCGGCGACTCGCACACCGCCACCCACGGCGCCTTCGGTGCGCTCGCCTTCGGTATCGGTACCAGCGAGGTCGAGCACGTCCTGGCCACCCAGACGTTGCCGCAGGGCCGGCCCAGGACGATGGCCGTGAACGTGACCGGACGGCTCGCCCCCGGCGTCACCGCCAAGGACCTGGTGCTCGCGCTGATCGCGCAGGTGGGCACCGGCGGCGGACGCGGGCACATCGTCGAGTACCGCGGCGAGGCCATCCGTGCTCTCTCCATGGAGGGCCGCATGACCATCGCCAACATGTCCATCGAGTGGGGCGCCAAGGCCGGCATGATCGCGCCCGACGAGACGACCTTCGCGTACCTCGAGGGGCGGCCGAACGCGCCCCAGGGCGCCGACTGGGACGCGGCAGTCGCCTACTGGCGGACGCTGCCCACCGACGAGGGGGCGGCCTTCGACAAGGAGGTGACCCTGGACGCCAGCCAGGTGACCCCCTTCGTCACCTGGGGCACCAACCCGGGCCAGGGCGCCCCGCTCAGCGCGCGGGTGCCGGATCCGGAGCAGTTCGGCACGGACTCCGAGCGGGCCGCGGCCCGGCGGGCGCTGGAGTACATGGACCTGCGCCCCGGCACGTCGCTGCGGGACCTGCCGATCGACGTGGTGTTCGTCGGCTCGTGCACCAACGGCCGGATCGAGGACCTGCGCGCCGCCGCCGACGTGCTGCGCGGGCGGAAGGTGGCCGGCGGCGTGCGGATGCTCGTGGTGCCCGGCTCCGCGGCCGTTCGGGAGGCGGCCGAATCGGAGGGGCTGGACAAGGTCTTCGCCGACGCCGGCGCCGAGTGGCGCTTCGCCGGATGCTCCATGTGTCTGGGCATGAATCCCGACACGTTGAAGCCGGGCGAGCGGTCCGCCTCCACCTCCAACCGCAACTTCGAGGGCCGCCAGGGTCGGGGCGGGCGCACCCACCTGGTCTCCCCGCCGGTAGCCGCCGCCACCGCCGTGGCGGGCCGGCTGGCCGCCCCCGCCGACCTGTGAAGGGATCACGCTGATGGAGAGCTTCACCACCCACACCGGTACCGCGGTTCCGCTCCGGCGTTCCAATGTGGATACCGATCAGATCATTCCGGCCGTGTACCTCAAGCGGGTGACCCGGACCGGTTTCGCCGACGGTCTCTTCAGCGCCTGGCGGGAAGATCCGGAATTCGTGCTCAACGATCAAACGTATTCCGGTGCGTCGATTCTCGTGGCCGGTCCGGAGTTCGGCACCGGCTCCTCCCGAGAGCACGCGGTCTGGGCGCTGCGCGACTGGGGGTTCCGTGCGGTGATCTCCCCACGCTTCGGTGACATCTTCCGGGGCAACGCTCTCAAGGAGGGCCTGTTGCCGGTCGAGTTGGAATTGAAGGCGGTCGAGGAGTTGTGGGATCTCGTCGAGTCGGAACCGGGTACCCCGGTCACCGTCGACCTGACTGCCCGGGAGGTCCGTGCCGGGGACGCCACCTGGTCGTTCCCGCTGGACGACTTCAGCCGCTGGCGGCTCATGGAGGGCTTGGATGACATTGGACTCACCCTCCGGCACGGGGGCGAGATCGATGCCTACGAGGCGTCCCGGCCGCCGTTCCTGCCGTCCGTGGCGTAGCCGCAGATCCGAGGCGTAGAAGCGATTCGCCCCCACCGGCCCGGCCGGTGGGGGCGAATTCGTTGCGACACAAGGGCTTTTTTCGACCGAATGTTTGTGTCCAGGCAGCACAGGGCATACCGTGCGCGCAGAATGGCTCGCGTCGAGTCAGTTGCACAATCGGGAGGAAGTCGTGAACAAGGCCGAGCTCATCGAGGCGCTCGCCGTTCGCCTGGGAGACCGGAAGATGGCGACGGCCGCGCTCGACGCGGTCCTCGCTGAGGTCCAGGCGGCGGTCACCAAGGGCGAGAAGGTGGCGATCACCGGTTTCGGAGCGTTCGAAAAGCGCGTACGGGGCGCGCGAACAGCCCGGAACCCCCGGACCGGCGAGGCGGTGAAGGTCAAGAAGACATCCGTCCCGACCTTCCGCGCCGGCGCCGGCTTCAAGGAGATGGTGGCCAGCGGCAAGGTGCCGAAGGCCACGGCCGCAGCCAAGAAGACCACCACGGCCGCCAAGACCACCGGGACCAAGGCCACCAAGGCCACCAAGGCCACCACCGCCAAGGCCACCACCGCCAAGGCCACCCGCGCCAAGGCGACCGGGACCAAGACCACCGCGGCGGCGAAGAAGACCACGGCGGCGAAGAAGACCGCGACCAAGGCCACCAAGACCACGGCGGCCACCAAGAAGGCCACGCCGGCGCGGAAGACCGCAGCGGCGGGCCGTACGGCCGCGGCGAAGAAGACCACCGCGGCGGCCAAGAGCACGACGGCGAAGAAGGCGCCGGCGAAGAAAACGGCGGCCAAGAAGGCCCCGGCCAAGAAGGCAGCCAGCCGGCGCTGACCGGTCGGCACGAAGGGCGTCCACCCCGGTGGTGGGCGCCCTTCGGCATACCTGGGGCCCGGCGCGGCGGCGCCCGAAGCCCCGGAAGTCAGAGCGGCTCGGCGGCGAGCAGTGCGTCGCCCGCGAACGCCAGCAGCCAGCCGCCGCCCTTCGGGGTGGTGAAGTCCGCCCCGACGCGTCCGGTGAGCTGCTCCAGGGCCCCCGGAATCACCTTGCCCTGGCTGCACACCGCCGCATTCCCGCCGCCGCCCGCCAGGTCCAGCAGACGGGCGGCGAGGGCGAGGGAACGCTCGTCGCGCTGTTGGCCGGCCCGCGGCTCGTCCAGGTCGCCGCAGACCTCGATCGGCAGATCCAGCCGGGTGGCTGCCGGATCCAGGGTCTGCACGCAGCGCCGGGGCGAGGCGGAGAGCAGCCGTTGCGGGCGGACGAGCGCCACCAGCTCGGCCAGCGCGTACGCCTGAGCCCAGCCCTCGGCGTCGAGCGGGCGCGCGGTGTCCGGGCCAATTCCGGTGCCCCGCCTGCCCGCGTGGCCGTGCCGGACCAGCAGCACGGTCGCGGTCACCGGCGGAAGCGCCGCGAACGCGGCCAGCACCTCGGCGTCGTGCGGATAGCTGACCAGCCGGGCCGCCTCGTCCACCGGCAGCCAACGCACCTCGTCGACCTCGGTGTCGGGCTGGAAACCGCCGCTCGCCGCCGCCCGCATCGACCAGTAGTCGACGACCTTGGGACGCCCCTCGCTGCGGTAGTGCGCGGATGGCAGCCGGACCTGCGGCACCCCCCGCACATCCGACTCCTCGGCCACCTCGCGAACCGCGGCGGCGAGCGGGTGCTCGGTCGGCTCCAGCTTTCCCTTCGGCAGCGTCCAGTCGCCGTAGCGCGGCCGGTGCACGATGCACACCTCGGTCCCGCCGGGACGCGGTCGCCACGGAACCCCGCCGGCCGCACGGATCTCGGTCATCGCGGCCCGCCGGCCCGCGTGGACCCGGCCCGTGGTCGCACCCGCGAAGTCACGACGGACGGCGTACGGTGCTGGCCCATTCCGTCAGCCTATGCCCCGCCGCGGTCAGCCCGGGGCGCCACCAGCCCGCTCCAGCAGCAGTTCCTGGAGATGGGTCAGCGGTTCGGCAGGGGTGCCCGTCCGGTGCGTCCAGGTGCCGTCGCCGGCCAGCTCGAACGCGTCCAGCTCCGGGCTCATCGCGGCGCTCAGTACGTGGTCCAGCTCGGCCCGGGCGACCGGGTCGGTCACCTTCACCAGCGCCTCGACGCGCCGGTCCAGGTTCCGGTGCATCAGGTCCGCCGAACCGATCCAGAACTCGGCGTCGCCGTTGTTGCCGAACCGGAAGACCCGGGAATGCTCCAGGAAACGGCCGAGGATCGAACGGACCCGGATGTTCTCCGACAGCCCCGGCACCCCGGGCCGCAGCGTGCACATCCCACGGATCAGCAGGTCGACGTGGACGCCGGCCTGGGAGGCGCGGTAGAGCGCGTCGGTGATGGCCTCGTCGACCAGCGCGTTCACCTTGAACTGGACCAGTCCGGGCATGCCCAGCCGGACGTGGGCGATCTCCCGCTCGATCCGTTCGATGAGCCCGCGGCGGATCCCCTGCGGCGCCACCAGCAGCCGGCGGTACGCGGTCTGCCGGCTGTAGCCGGTCAGGACGTTGAACAGGTCGGTCAGGTCGGCACCGATCTCCGGGTCGGCGGTGAGCATGCCGAAGTCCTCGTAGAGCCGGGCCGTCTTCGGGTGGTAGTTGCCGGTGCCGATGTGGCAGTAGCGGCGGATCTGGTTGCCCTCCTGCCGCACCACCAGCGCGGTCTTGCAGTGCGTCTTGAGCCCCACCAGGCCGTAGACGACGTGGCAGCCGGCCCGCTCCAGCGTCCGCGCCCACCCGATGTTCGCCACCTCGTCGAAGCGGGCCTTCACCTCCACCAGCACCACCACCTGCTTGCCCGCCGCCGCGGCGTCGACCAGGGCGTCGACGATGGGGGAGTCGCCGCTGGTGCGGTAGAGGGTCTGCTTGATGGCCAGCACGTTCGGGTCGGCGGCGGCCTGCTCGATGAAGCGCTGCACGCTGGTGGCGAACGAGTGGTACGGGTGGTGCACCAGCACGTCCCCGTCGCGCAGGGTGGCGAAGACGCTGCGCGGCACCTCGCCCTCGGTGAGCCGCGGATGGGTGGCCGGCACGAACGGCTTCTCCTTCAGGTCCGGCCGATCCGCCTCCTCGTAGAGCTGCCAGAGCGCGGAGAGGTCGAGCAGGCCGGGCACCCGCAGCACGTCCTGCTCGTCCATGTCCAGTTCGCGTACGAGCAGGTCGAGCATGTTGTCGCTGATCGAGGCGGCGGCCTCCAGCCGTACCGGCGGACCGAACCGCCGCCGCGCCAGCTCCCGCTCCAGCGCCTGGAGCAGGTCCTCGTCCCGGTCCTCGTCGACCTCCACCTCGGCGTTGCGGGTCACCCGGAACAGGTGGCACTCGACCACCTGCATGCCGGAGAAGAGCTGGCCGAGGTGCACCGAGATCAGGTCCTCCACCGGCAGCATCCGTACGCCCGGCTCGTTGCGCTGCACCCGGACGAAGCGGGGCACGTTGTTCGGCACCTTCACCCGGGCGAAGAGCTCCGACCCGCCGTCCGGGTCACGGACCGCCACGGCCAGGTTCAGGGAGCGGCCCGAGATGTACGGGAACGGGTGCGCGGGGTCGACCGCCAGCGGCGTGAGCACCGGAAAGATCTGCTCCCGGAAGTACGCGCGCAGCCGGTCCCGCTCCGTGTCACCCAGCTCGCTCCAGCGCATCACGCGGATGTTCTCGTCCGCGAGCTTCGGCAGCACGTCGTCGACGAAGGTCGCGGCGTGCCGAGCCGCCAGGCTCGAACTCGCCTCGGCGATCGTCGCCAACTGGGTGCGCAGTGGCATCCGGTCGCCGCCGCGAACCGGCAGCCCGGCCTGCAGGCGGCGCTTCAGCCCGGCGACCCGGACCATGTAGAACTCGTCCAGGTTGCTGGCGAAGATGGCCAGGAACTTCGCGCGTTCCAGCAGCGGGGTGCGCGGGTCCTCGGCGAGGGCGAGCACCCGGGCGTTGAAGTCGAGCCAGGAGAGCTCCCGGTTGAGGAACCGGTCCTCGGGCAGCGGTGGCGCCGCCGGAGGATCCTGCCGGGGCGCCGTGGCGTCCACCGGCCCCGGGGTGGAGACCGGGTCGAGCACCTCCTCCAACCCGCTCGACGCGGCCGCCGCGTCCGCCTCGGGCGTCTCGGCCTGGGCGTACTCGGCGGGACGTCCGGGCCGGAAGCGGCCGTCGACGCCGCGCAGACGGGCACCGTTGCGGGCCACGGCCTCATCGGTGGCGGGCGGGTCGGTCTCCTCGCGAGGGGTGCTCACCTGCTCATAATCACCCGATTCGGGTGAACGCAAAATGAACTTGGCGACGACTGGTCAGATCATCGTCGGCAACGTCACCCGTACCACCGCGCCGGACGCATCGGTCTCCACCCGGACCCGCTGACCCAGGCGGAGCAGGCGCAGCCCGGAGGCGTCGAAGGCGCGCGCCGGGAAGGGCAGCTCGGTGCCGTCGTCGAGGAGCAGCAGGCCGCTGCGGGTCGACGCGTCGTAGGTGGCCACCGTGCCCTGCATGCGAGCACCGTACACCGGGGTGGCCGTCAACCGGCCGCGGCGGCGTGGTCGACGGTGAGCGCGGCGGTGCGCGGTCCCAGCCCGAGCCGGGCCGCGGCCGCGAGGTCCGCGGGCGTGTCCACGTCGCGTCGCAGGCTCGGCCACCCGCCGGTCAGCGGCAACGCCCCGCTCGCGGCGTGCGCCGCCGCCGAGCGCACCCCGAAGCGGGGCTCCAACGCCAGGCCCGGCGGCGCGGTGAGCAGCACCGTCCCGTCGCCCGGCGCGTCGGCCACGTAGCGCCGAACCGGCGGGCCGTCCTGCGCGACACGCAGCGCGTCGGCCAGTTCGGCCGGGCGCAACGCCGGCAGGTCGGCGGTGAGGCCGGCCACCCAACCCGGGCCGGCGATGTCCGCCCCGTAGCTGAATGCGGCGTTCAGCCCGGCGGCCGGCAGATCCGGCAGCACCCGCGCGCCCAGTTCCCGGGCGAGCGCGCCGACCCGGACGTCGTCGGTGACGAGGAGCACGTCGGCGACGAGCGGGCAGGCCCGCGCCGCGCGGACCGTGTCGGCCGCCAGGGCCAGCGCCAGCTCCTCGTGCGGTACGCCCGGCAGCGCCCCCCGCAGGCGACTCTTCGCCGCCGTCAGGGGCTTCGCCGGCACCACCAGGGCCCACTTCGGCTGACTCACGCCACAATCCTGCCAGCTGGTTGTCGGCACCCTCGCTGGCCCGCACCACGGGGGAGCAGGCATGATTTCGCTGCGGGTAGCGCCGGCGGTCCGGTGCGCGGTCCCGAGAGCGGCACGAGGAGGCGCGGGTGGCACGGCGGAGACTGGGATTCTGGCCACGGTTGGCCGCGGTGCTGGTGAAGCCCACCCTGACGGTCTGGACCCGGCGGACCTGGCGGGGCATGGAGCACCTGCCCCGCGAGGGCGGTGTGATCATCGTGGCGAACCACCTGTCGCACGCCGACCCGCTGGTCTCCGCGCACTTCATCTTCGACTCCGGCCGCTGGCCGCAGTACCTGGCGAAGGCCAGCCTGTTCCGGATCCCGGTGGTCGGGTGGATCCTGCACCGGTGCCGGCAGATCCCGGTGGAGCGCGGCACCGTGGACGCGGCGCGTTCGCTCGCGACGCTGGTCAAGGCGGTCGAGGCCGGCGGCGCCGTGGTCATCTACCCGGAGGGCACCACCAGTCGGGAACCGGAGCTGTGGCCGATGCGGGGCAAGACCGGCGCGGCCCGGCTCGCGCTGGCCACCGGCGCCCCGGTCGTCCCGATCGCCATGTGGGGTCCGGAGCAGATGTTCGATCCGCGGACCAGCAAGGTCGGGCTGCGGCCGCGGATTCCGGTGACCGTGGTGGCGGGCCCGCCGATCGACCTGAGCCGGTGGAGCGGCGCCGCTCCCAGCCGCACCACCCTCGAAGAGGTCAGCGACACGATCATGCTGCGCCTGCGGGACATGCTCGCCGAGATCCGTGGCGGCACACCGCCGCCGCTCTGGGAGCGGTCGCCCCGTGCGCAGCGCCAGCAGCAGGGCGGGGCGGCGTGAGCGAGCGCAGCGAGCGAACCATCAGGCACAGCAGCGGGGCGCCTCGCGCCGCCGCGAAGCGGAGCGGAGCGGCGGCGTGAGCGAGCGGAGCGGACATGTCGCGGTGCTCGGGGCGGGCTCCTGGGGCACCGCGTTCGCCAAGATCCTCGCCGACGCCGGCCGTGAAGTGACCATCTGGGCGCGGCGGCAGCCGGTCGCCGACACGCTGCGGACGCAGCGGCGCAACCCGGAGTACCTGCCGCACCTGGTCCTGCCCGAGCGGGTGACCGCGACCACTGACGCGGCCGAGGCGATCACCGGCGCCGAGCTGGTCGTGCTCGCCGTGCCGTCCCAGACGTTGCGCGCCAACCTCGCCGAGTGGGCCGGGCACGTGCACCCCGACGCCACGTTGGTGTCGTTGATGAAGGGCATCGAGCTCGGCACCACCAAGCGGATGAGCGAGGTGATCGTCGAGGCCGCCGGGGTGCCGGCGCACCGGGTCGTGGTCGTCTCCGGCCCCAATCTCGCGCCGGAGATCGCCGCCGAGCAGCCGGCCGCGACCGTGGTGGCCGGTACGGACGGCGGGCGTACCGCGCTCGTGCAGTCGTCGATCCGGACGCCGTACCTGCGCCCCTACACGAACGACGACGTGGTCGGCTGCGAGCTGGGCGGGGCGGTGAAGAACGTGATCGCACTGTCGTACGGCATCGCCACCGCGATGGGCTTCGGCGACAACACCCGGGCGATGCTGATGACCCGGGGCCTCGCCGAGACCGCCCGGCTGGGCGTGGCCCTCGGGGCGGACCCGATCACCTTCGCGGGCCTCGCCGGCATGGGTGACCTGGTCGCCTCCTGCTCCTCGCCGCTGGCCCGCAACCGGACCTTCGGCGAGCACCTGGGGCGGGGCGAGACGTTGGAGCAGGCGCAGGCCGCAACCCGGCAGACCGCCGAGGGTGTGAAGAGCTGCCTCTCGATCCGCGACCTGGCCCGGGCGCACGGGGTGGAGATGCCGATCACCGAGCAGGTCGAGCGGATCTGCCACGAGGGGATGGACCCGCGGATCGCCGTGGACACGCTGATGAGCCGCACCGCCAAGCCCGAGTCGTACGAGTGAGGGTCGGATGAGCGAACTGGGGGACGGCACCCGCTGCGTGCACGCCGGGCTGCCCGAGCCGGCGCCGGGGCAGCCCTTCCTGCCCGGGCCGGTCTTCGCCGCGCCGTACCACCTCGATCCGTGGCAGGGCCCGGAGGGCGCACCGAACGGTTACGGCCGCCCGGACAACCCGACCCGGCGGCTGCTGGAGGCCGCGGTGGGGGAGCTGGAGGGGGGCGACTGCCGGGTCTTCGCCAGCGGGCAGGCCGCGATCACCGGTCTGCTGCTCACCGTGCTGCGCCCGGGTGACACGGTGCTGCTGCCGGCCGATGGGTACTTCCCGGTCCGGGCCTTCGCCACCGACACGCTGGAGGCCGTCGGCGTACGGGTGCTGTTCGTGCCGACGGCGGGGCCGTACCCGTCGCTCGACGGGGTCCGGCTCGTGCTGGTGGAGACCCCGGCGAACCCGGGGCTGGACGTGGTCGACGTGGCGGCTCTGGCCGACCGGGCGCGGGCTGCGGGCGCGCTGCTGGCGGTGGACAACACCACCGCCACGCCGCTCGGCCAGCGGCCGCTGGAGCTCGGCGCGGACGTGGTGGTGGCCTCGGGCACGAAGGCGCTCACCGGCCACTCCGACCTGCTCCTCGGCTACGTGGCCAGTCGGTCGACCGAGCTGATCGAGGCGGTCACGAAGTGGCGTACCACCACCGGGGCGATTCCGGGCGCCTTCGACGCGTGGCTGGCGCACCGGTCTCTGGCGACCATGGATCTGCGGCTGGGCCGGCAGTCCGCCAACGCCGAGGCGGTCGCCGCGCTGCTCGCCGGCCGCCCGGACGTTACCGGCCTGCGCTGGCCGGGGCGGCCGGAGGACCCGGCGTACCCGGTGGCGTCGACGCAGATGCGCCGGATGCCGGGGGTGCTCTCCTTCGACCTCGGGGACGCCGACCGGGTGGCCCGGTTCGTCGACGCCGCCCGGCTGGTCGTCGCGGCCACCTCCTTCGGCGGTCTGCACACCACCGCGGACCGGCGGGCGCAGTGGGGGGACGACACCTCCGCGGGCTTCGTCCGGCTCTCCTGCGGCGTGGAGGACACCGCCGATCTGGTGGCCGACATCGCGGCCGCGCTGGACGCGGCGGGCCCGACCGGCTGAGCGAGGCCGGGGCGGGTTATCGTTCCGGGTGGCCCGTGCCGGGCCCCGATCCGAGGAGGTGAGTCCGATCCGACCGTCAGCAGGACCGGCGCTCCCCTCCGAGCCCACGCCGCACCGTTAGCGGCCACCGGGGGCGCCGACGAGCATCCCCGGAGGTTCCCATGACCGTGCCCTTCCACGTCGATCGTTCCGCCCTGGTACGGCAGCTGCGTGCCGCCGGCTGCGTCTACGCCGAGGACGAGGCGCGACTGCTGCTCGACGCCGCCGATTCCCCGTCCGCGCTCGCCGACCTCGTCGCCCGCCGGATCGCCGGTGAGCCGTTGGAGCATCTGCTCGGCTGGGCCGAGTTCTGCGGGCTGCGGGTCGCCGTCGACCCCGGGGTGTTCGTGCCC
Source organism: Micromonospora musae (assembly GCF_003626635.1). Taxonomy (GTDB): domain Bacteria; phylum Actinomycetota; class Actinomycetes; order Mycobacteriales; family Micromonosporaceae; genus Micromonospora; species Micromonospora musae. Next base: position 315,366 of record NZ_RAZT01000010.1, read on the forward strand.
CGTGGGCGTACCGCCCTGCTGGTGGACGTGGCGGCGGAGCTGGCCGGCCCGTCCGCCTCCGTGGTGGATCTCTGCTGCGGCTCGGGGGCGACCACGCTCGCGTTGGCGCGGCGGCTCGCCCCACGCCGGCTCGCCGCCGTCGACATCGATCCGGGGGCGGTGGCCTGCGCCCGACGTAACCTCGCCGGCCTGGCCGTCCCGGTGTTCGCGGGCGACCTGTTCGCACCGTTGCCGCCGCAGTGGCAGGGCCGGCTGGACCTGGTCGTGGCGAACGCCCCGTACGTGCCGACGTCGGCGGTGGCGCTGATGCCGCAGGAGGCGCGCCTGCACGAGGTGCCGGTGGCGCTCGACGGCGGTCCGGACGGGCTCTCCGTGCTGCGCCGGGTGGCGGCCGGTGCGGCCCGCTGGCTCGCACCCGGTGGGCACCTGGTGGTGGAGGCCGCCGAGGGGCAGGTCGAGGAGCTCGGCGCGCAGTTCCGGGCGGCCGGGCTGGTGCCACGGGTGTGGCAGGACGAGGAACGGGACGCCACGGCGGTGTCCGGCCGCCGCCCGGACTGAGCCCGCACCCGCCGGGGTGTCTCGGTCGTCCGACCTGGCAGGGGGCGTCCGGCGTCTGGTGGGCCGTTCGAGATCGAACTAGCCTCTGATCAGGTTTCGCTGGGGGAGGGGTGGGCGTGGGTAGCGCAGGGGTGCCGGTGGTGGTCGGGCTGGACAACGGTGGGAGCAACAACAACGCCACAGTCCTGACCGCGGACGGTCGGTTCCTGGTGGACGAGCTGGTGGAGATACCGAGCGAGGTGCACGCCGGGCCGGAGGCGGCGATCGAGGCGCTGGCCCGCGCGCTGGACGGCGTACTGGCCCACACCGGGGTGCCGCGCGAGCTGGTGCGCGCGGTGGGGCTGGACACTCCCGGCCCGGCCAGCGCGACCGGTGTGATCTCCTCACGCGGGTCGACCAACTTCTCCGAACCGGCCTGGCGGGGCTTCGACGTGCGCGGGGCGCTCGAACGGCGGCTCGGCCTGCCGGTGACGTACCACAACGACGGCAACGCCGCCGCGCTCTACGCGCATCACGTCCACTTCGGAGCCGACGCGATGCTCCGGTCGTCGGTCTCCGCGATCGTGGGGACCGGTCTCGGCGGGGGCGTGGTGGAGAGCGGTCGGGTGGTGGCCGGGGCGGCCGGGATGGCGGGCGAGCTGGGCCACGTGCACATCCCGCTCACCGGGCTGCTCGCCCCGGATCAGCCCGTGCCGGCCTGTGCCTGCGGGTTCGACGGGGACGTGGAGAGCGTCGCCTCGCTGACCGCCATCGAGCGCAACCTGCTGCCGTACTGGCTGGGCCGGTATCCCGATCACCCGCTGGCCGGCGAGTCGCCGGGTCGGGCGGCACGGCTGGTCCGCGGCTACGGCGAGCGGGGTGACGAGCTGGCTCGCGCCATCTTCACCCAGCAGGCGATGGCCATCGGCCGGCTCTTCACCATCGCCGCCAACTTCACCGACCCCCACGCGTACTTCGTGGGTGGTGGCGTGGTGGAGGCGGCGCCGGAGTTCCGGGACTGGTTCCTGGCGACCGTTCGTGAGCACACCACGTTGCGTGCGGAGCAGGCCGCCGTGGCCACCTTCGCCCTGGTGCCGGAGCGGGACATGGCGGGCGCGCGGGGCGTGGCAATCGCCGCCCTGGAGGCGTTGCGGGGCGGGCCCGCTCCCGCGCCGGTGATGGCCTGAGGTGGTGCCGGCCGGCCGCCGCCCACCGGCGGCCGGCCCGGCCCACCTGAGGGTGTGCTGGCCGGCCACCGCCCACCGGCGGCCGGCCCGGCCCACCTGAGGGTGTGCTGGCCGGCCACCGCTCACCGGCGGCCGGCCCGGCCCACCTGAGGGTGTGCTGGCCGGCCACCGCCCACCGGCGGCCGGCCCGGCCCACCTAAGGGTGTGCTGGCCGGCCACCGCCCACCGGCGGCCGGCCCGGCCCATGGGTCCCGGCCACCGCCCACCGGTGGCCGGACGCTCAGGGTCAGCGCCGCGGCGGCGCCTGGGCGAACGTGGCCCAGGCCGTCGGCGAGAAGAGCAGCGCCGGGCCGTGCGGGTCCTTGGAGTCGCGTACGGCGACCAGTTCAGGGATCACCGCCACCTCCACGCAGGCGCCCTCGTCGCCGCTGCGGCTGCTCTTGTGCCAGCCGGCCGCGGCCAGGGCCGCGCTGATCGTCGGTGTCATCCGTCCTACCGTCCCTTCAGGAGTTGGAAGAGCTTGGCGCGGCTGTCCGCGGGGCTGAGCGCGACCGTCCGCAGGTGTTCCATGATCTTGGTGCAGGTGCGCAGGTCACCGGGGCCGTCGAGGATCATCTGACCGGCCACCGTCTCCACGGAGGCGATGATCGGGTCCTCCGGGTCGGGGAACTCCAGGATGTGCAGCGATCCCCGGGTGCCCCGGTGGTAGCCGGCGGCGAGGGGGATCACCTGGACGGTGATGTTCGGCAGTTCGGCCATCTTCACCAGGTGCTGTAGCTGGCCCTCCATCGCCGACCGGTCGCCGACCGGTCGCAGCAGCGCACCTTCGTCGATGATGGCGTCGAAGATCGGCGGGGTGTCGGCGGTGAGCCGTTGCTGACGGTCGAGGCGTAGCTTGACGCGCTGCTCGACCTGCTCGTCGCTGAGGGTGTGCGGGCCGCCGCGCATCACGCCGCGGATGTAGTCGGAGGTCTGGAGCAGACCGGGCACCACCGAGGGTTCGAAGTTGGCGATGCCGGTCGCCTCGGCCTCCAGCGCGATGAAGTCGATGGTGCGGCGGTCCAGGAGGTACGAGTAGGACACCCACCAGCCGGGCTTACGCGCGTCCTTGGCCAGCTGCACCGCTGCGGCGATCTCGTCCGGTGCCACGCCGTAGAGCGTGAGCAGGGCGCGCACGGTGGCGGGCTTCACCGGTGACTGGGCGTTCTCGTAGCGCGAGAGCGTGCTGCGGGTGCTGCTGATCTCGTCGGCCGCCGCTTCCAGCGTCAGGCCGGCGGCCTCCCGATGGGTGCGCAGGGCGAGGCCGAGACGGCGGGCGCGAGCGGTCTTCGGAGCCATGCATCGATGGTTGCACACATTGCTGGGAATCGGTACATGAGAGAACGTCGGTGAGAGTTGCATTCACGCCTGTACACCTGTCAATCTGTTACAGCGTCCTCACCGCCGGTTGTCGTGGCGACGGTGGTGGTGAGCGACCGGAGGGGATGGGGCGCGCGGCGGTCGGGTTTCTCCCCCGTACCCGATCGCCGCGTGCCGCGCCGTCCCTGCCTGCCTGGCGGAGGGAGTGAACGTGCGTACCGGTCCGCGAGTCCACCCCGACCACCCCGGGAGTCGGCGATGACCCGCTTCCTGGTGGTGCTGACCGACGTGCGGCCGTCCGAGGTGAGCGGCCGCAACGAGCGGACCTCCCCGGAGCGACGACGTCAGGTCGTCGGCGCCAGCAGCCGTGAGGCGGCCGACCGGATCGCCGGCGCGTTCATGGCGCTGGGCATGGTACGAGCCGGCCGACAGCGGGTGAAGGTGATAGCCGTCGGTCGGCGGCGCTCCCGCGACTGACCACGCCGGACCCGCCGCGGCCCGCGCCCAACCGGAAGCAGGCCGCTCGGTCCACCGGTCAGAGCAGCTTGCGCTGCTTGAGGTACGCGACCAGATCGTCGTAGACGCCGCCCTCGTTGGCGAACATCGCGACGTTGCGCGCGGTGGCCATCCAGGGCCGGGTCGACGGGCGGACCTCCTTCACGGCGCGGTCGAAGTCCCGCTGCTCGATCATGCGCACCTCGCCGCTGCGGACCGAGTCCGCCATCGCGTACTCGGCCGCGGTCTCGCAGAGGTGCGCCAGGTCCGCGCCCGAGTAGTCCTCGGTCGCCGCCACGATCCGGCGCAGGTCGATGCCGGCGATCGGCCGCTCCCGCAGGTGGTACTCGAGCACGGCCGCGCGGGCCTCCGCGTCCGGCGGCAGCACCAGCACGACCCGGTCGAGCCGGCCGGGGCGGCGCAGCGCCGGGTCGACGTCCCACGGGGTGTTCGTGGCGGCCAGCACGAAGACTCCCTCGTTGTTGCCCTCCATGCCGTCCAGCTCGGCGAGGAGCTGATTGCCGAGCGTCCGCATGGAGCTGGAGCTGACCTGCGAACGCTTGTGCCCCAGCGCGTCGATCTCGTCGAGGAAGAGCACGCACGGCGCGTTGCGGCGGGCCGCCTGGAACAGCTCGTGCAGGTTGCGCTCCGAGTTGCCCAACCACATGTCGAGCACGTCCACGATGGAGAGCGAGACGAACTTGGCACCCATCTCGCCGGCCACCGCGCGGGCCAGGAACGTCTTGCCGCAGCCGGGCGGCCCGTAGAGCATCAGCCCGCCGCGCAGGCTCTTGCCGTACATCTTCCGTAGCTGCGGGTTGCGCAGCGGGCCGAGGAAGGCCAGCTCCAGCCGCTCCTTGACGGCCGTCATTCCACCCACGTCGGCCAGCCGGACCGCCGAGGTCTCCACGTCGTACACCCGGTCGTGCTCACCGCCGACCGGCTCCGGCTCGTCGCCGGCCGGGGCGAACCGCGGCGGTACGACGTCGGCCAGTTCCCGCTCGTACTCGGCGAGCGGATTGCTCGCGGCGTCGCCGGAGGCCGGCCGCGTCGACGGCGGTGGCGCGGCCGCCGGCGAGGCTCCGGCTCCGGGCGCCGCGTCCGGGGCGGGCCTCGGCGACGGTACGGAGGACCCGAGCGCGCGTTGCATCAACGCCTGAGCCTCCTCGTTGCCCGGGTCACGGGCGAGCGCCTGACCGGCCTCCGCGATCGCCTCGCCGCCCCGGCCGGCCGCCAGCAGCAGGGTGGCGAGGTGCAGGCGCAGCGGGAGGTCGTCCGGACGGGCGTCGAGGGCGGTCCGCAGGCTGTCGATGAGGGCGTCGGAGCTCACAGCGCAGCAGCGTAGTGGGGTGGCCGGAGGTACGCGCACCCGTGCCGACGCACGACCACTCTGAGTGATTACTCACCGTAAGCGTCAGCTGACCGGATTCGGCGATCACTGCGGCTCGTCCGGTATCACCCGCAGCTCCCCACCACGCACAGTAAGGTCACCGGTGAGCCACCAGCGCCGCCGACCGGAGAGGTGACCCAGTGACCACCCCTGGCAAGACCCGCGTGGCCGTCGTCTTCGGCGGTCGCAGCCCGGAGCACGGCATCTCCTGCGTCAGCGCCGGTGGCGTCATCGGCGCGCTCGACCCGGACGAGTACGAGGTGGTGCCGGTCGGCATCACCCGGGCCGGGCAGTGGGTGCTCACCGGCGGCGACCCGGAACACCTCGCCATCCAGGCCCGGCAGCTGCCGGAGATCACCGCGGAGTCCGGCGTCGACCTGGTGCTGCGCGCCGACCCCACCGGGAACGGGCTGATGGTGCTCGACCAGGCCGAGGGGCCCCGGGCGCTCGCCGACGTGGACGTGGTCTTCCCCGTCCTGCACGGCGCGTACGGCGAGGACGGCACCATCCAGGGCCTGCTGGAGATGGCGGGCATCCCGTACGTCGGGGCGAACGTCTTCGCCTCGGCCGCCGCCATGGACAAGGAGTTCACCAAGAAGCTCTGTGCCGCCGAGGGCATCCCGATCGGCCCGTACGCGGTGCTGCGCAACGGGATGACGTTGAGCGAGGCCGACAAGGAACGGCTGGGCCTGCCGGTCTTCGTCAAGCCGTCGCGGGCCGGGTCGTCCTTCGGCGTCAGCAAGGTGAACGACTGGTCCGAACTGGACGCCGCGGTCGCCGTCGCCCGGGAGATCGACCCGAAGGTGCTCGTCGAGGGTGCCATCGTCGGGCGTGAGGTCGAGTGCGGTGTGCTGGAGGGGGAGGCCGGCGGCAGCCCGGAGGCGTCGGTGCCCGCTGAGGTCCGGCTCGTCGCCGACCACGAGTTCTACGACTTCGAGGCGAAGTACATCGACTCCGCGCAGTCCTGCGAGTACTACGTCCCGGCCGACCTGCCGGAGCGGGTCACCCGCCAGGTCCAGGAGTACGCGATCCGTTCCTTCACCGCGCTCGACTGCTCCGGGCTGGCCCGGGCCGACTTCTTCGTCACGCCGGAGCTGGAGGTCTACCTCAACGAGGTCAACACCATGCCGGGCTTCACCCCGACGTCGATGTTCCCGCAGATGTGGGCCGCGTCGGGGCTGGAGTACCCGAAGCTGGTCGACCGCCTCGTCCGCACCGCCCTCGCCCGGGGCGTCGGCCTGCGCTGACCCTGGCTACCTCCGAGCTCGCGCCACCCCCACCCGTCGGGCACTCGGCCCGGGAGAGGTCAGCGGCTGCAGCCGGCGGGGATGTCGCCGCCGGAGGGCACCGCAGCGACGATCGTGTCCGAGATCGGCGGCACCCACTGCAGCGCCGCCCCGTACTCGCGCGGCACCCGCACCACGATCGCGGTCTCCCGGTCGACGGTGGTGAGCACCGTCGCGTCCGGCTGCTCGTCCGCGTACCAGCAGACCTTGTTGACCGAGTAGACGTCGGAGGTGGGCGGCAGGGCCGGCTCGGTGCCCCCGCAGGCCAGGGAGATGGCCGGGTCGCCGTACGCGGCGTTCTGCTCCGGCCCGGCGGTCACCGGGCGCTGCGGCAGGTCACGGACGGTCGGTGGCAGCTGGGAGAGCAGCGCCCGGCAGAGCGTGGCCGGCCGGGCGGCCAGCGCCGGGGCGGCCATCTCGACCGGTGCGGTCGACTGCGGCCGGGCGGCGGTGGCCGACGGGCTCGGCTCGGGGGCCGGAGCGTCCGGGGCGAGCTGGACGAGGACGAGCACAGCCACCAACAGCGTGACCGGCAGCGCGATCACCGTCGCGATCAGGGCGGCCCGCCGGTTCGTGCCCTCCGGGCCACGCGGGGCGTCCGCGGGCGCCTCGTCGGGCTGCTCGTCGGCGGGGTCCTCGACCGGAGACCGAGTGATCCTGTCCACTTACAGCCGCACCACGGAGCAGGTGAGGGTGCGGGTGATGCCGGGCACCATCTGCACCTTGCTGACGATCAGCTTGCCGAGTTCGTCGACGGTGTTCGCCTCGGTGAGGACGACCACGTCGTACGGGCCGGTGACAGCGTCGACGCGGACCACGCCGGCGAGGTCCGCGATCCGGCCGGCCACGTCACGCGCGCGGCCGACCTCGGTCTGAATGAGGATGTACGCCTGAACCACGACTCGACCTCCCTCCGTCGCCGCGTCGAGCGGCCCGAAGGGTGAAACTACCCTACGGTGCAGGTCCGATCCCTATCGGTGGTCGAGGAGAAGCGTTGGGCGAGCACGGCAGGGCCGGGCAGCAGGAGCGGAACGAGGATGGCGGAGTGAGCGTCGCGGCGGTCGGTGAGTTCGGGTTGATCGAGCGGGTGACCGCCCGCCTGCCGGTCGGGCCGGCCACCCTGCTGGGCCCCGGTGACGACGGGGCGGTGATCGCCGCGCCGGACGCCCGGGTGGTCGCGTCGACCGACGTGCTGGTCGAGGGGCGGCACTTCCGGCGGGACTGGGGCAGCGCCCGGGACATCGGGCACCGGGCGGCGGCGGCGAACCTGGCCGACATCGCGGCGATGGGAGCCGCCCCCACCGCGCTGCTGGTCGCCCTCTGCATGCCCCCGGAGCTGGAGCTGAGCTGGGCGGAGGAGCTGGCCGACGGGCTGGCCGCCGAGGCGGGTGCGATCGGCGCGAGCGTGGTGGGCGGCGACATGTCGGCCAGTCCCACGCTCACCATCGCCGTGACGGCCCTCGGCGACCTGGGGGGACGGGCGCCGGTACGCCGCGGTGGTGCTCGTCCCGGCGACGTCGTCGCCCTCGCCGGCCGGACGGGTCACGCCGCCGCCGGGCTGACCGTGCTCTCCCGCGGCTTCCGCACCCCCCGGCTGCTGGTCGAGGCGTACCGCCGGCCCGAGGTGCCCTACGCGGCGGGGCCACAGGCCGCCGGGCTGGGCGCCACCTCCATGATCGACGTCTCCGACGGGCTCCTCGCCGACCTGGGGCACGTGGCGAAGGCCAGCGGGGTCGCCGTCGACGTCCGGCGGGACGCCTTCGAGGTGCCTCCGCAGATGCGCGACGCGGCGCAGGCGCTCGGTGCCGACCCGTACGACTGGCTGCTCGGCGGTGGCGAGGACCACGCGCTGGCGGCCACCTTCCCGCCTGACGTGGAGCTGCCCGCGCAGTGGCGGCAGATCGGCGTGGTGACGGCCGGTTCGGGGGTGACGGTCGACGGGGCCGAGTACGCCGGCTCGCCTGGCTGGGACCATTTCCGCTGATGGTCGTACCCTTTGCCGGTGAGTGAGATCGACATCCGCACCGTGCCGTTCGACTCCCCGGTGGCGCAGCAGCTCATCCGGGCGGTCCTGGCCGACCTGGCCGAACGTTACGGCGGCAGCGGCGACGAGACGCCGGTGGACCCGGCCGAGTTCGTTCTGCCGGACGGCGCGTTCCTCGTCGCCCACCTCGACGGGGCGCCGGTCGGCTGCGGCGGCTGGCGCAGCCATGGCGAGGAGGGCGACACGGCCGAGCTGAAGCGGATGTACACCGCACCGGAGGCGCGGGGGCGCGGGGTGGCCCGGACGGTGCTGGCGGCGGTCGAGCGCTCGGCCCACGACCAAGGGCGCAAGCGGATGATCCTGGAGTGCGGCGACCAGCAGCCCGAGGCGATCGCCATGTACACCGCGGCCGGTTACCAGCGCATCCCGAACTTCGGCTTCTACCGGGACTCGCCGAACTGCATCTCGTTCGGCCGTACCCTCTGATCGCGGTCGATCCGACGCCGTAGCCGATCCGAGGCCGCGGCCTGCTGGCGGCGCCGGTGGGCCCCCGGCTCAGCCGGTGACGATCTGGATCTGCTCGGCGGCCTTGGCGGCCGCCGAGGTGGCCTCGGTGGGGTCGACGCCCCAGGCCATCACGTGCCCGCTGCGGGCCAGCGAGTTGGTCACCTCGCCGACCGACGCGCCGACCGTGACGTCGAACTGCACGTTGAGCACCCCGGCGACCCGCCGGGCCGCCCGTACGCCCTCGATGGTGTTGACGGTGCCCGGCGGGGCGACCAGGAACTCCACCGCCGCCCCGCCGGTCGTCCGGGTGGGGAGGGTGGGCCGTTCGCCGCGCAGCGTCCGCAGGTACGCCTCGATGAACCCGCACTCGTAGGCGATCGAGATCAGCGCGGTGATCATGTCGCCGGGGAGTCGCGCGGCGCACTCGACGAGGGTCGGCACGCCGTCGACCATGATCCACTCGCTGTGCAGTACGCCGGTGCGGAAGCCGGCGGCCCGGCCCAGCCGGGTGGCCGCGTCGAGCAGCGCCTGCCGGGCGTCGTCGGGCAGGAGGGTCGGCACGGTGTGCCCCGACTCCACCGGTCGCCGTCCGAGCAGCACCCGCTTGTCCGTCACGTTGCCGAAGAACACCTCGCCGTCGGCGACCAGCAGCTCGACGCTGTGCTCCCGACCGTCGAGCACCTGCTCGACCAGGACGGCGGTGGGCAGCCCGCGATCGACCACCTCCGGGGTGTCCGCCGGGTCGGCGGTCTCCGCCCAGGCGTCGGCGACGTCCTGCGGATCGTCGAGGATCTGCACGCCGAGGCTGCCCGAGCGGCGGGTCGGCTTCAGCACGCAGCGGCCGCCGTGGCGGCGGGCGAACGCGGCAGCCGCGGCCGGGTCGTCGACCAGCTCGAATGCCGGATTGGCGAGACCGACCTCGGCGGCCAGCAGCCGCATCCGGTGCTTGTCCGTGAAGATGTCGGCGGCGGCGCTTCCGGCGCCGGGCAGGCCGAGCGCGTCGGCCAGCCGGGCGGTCGCGCCCACCGCCCACTCCGTGCCGGGCATCACCAGCCGGGCGGCGGCGAGCCCGGGCTCGCGCGCGATCAGCGCGTCGGCGTCCAGGCCCGTCTGGTACTCGGCGGCGACGAGTCGGGAGATGAAGGGCATCTGCTCGGCGAGGCGATCGACGTCCCGGCGGCCGATCACGTCGGGTTCCTCGATGAGCACGACGCTGTCGGCGGGTAGATCGTCGGCGAACCAGCGCAGCATGCCGTGCGAGGCGCCGATGATGATCATGTGCTCCCGGCCCAGGTCCTGCACGGCCCGTCCCTCCCCGTGGGCGCCGCGCCGGACGATCCGGCGCTCGGCGCAGGGAGACCTTAACCGGACGCACGGCATCGGTCTATGCGTCGTCAGCTACCTGTCAGACCGCGCGAACACGACAAGGCCGGCGGACCAAAGTCCGCCGGCTGGTCGTGATCAGGTGTGGTCGGCTACCGCCGAATCAGGCGCGGGTCACCTTGCCGGCCTTGATGCACGAGGTGCAGACCTGCAGCTTCTTGGTGGTGCCGCCACCGGCCGGGGTACGCACCGACTGGATGTTCGGGTTCCAGCGGCGGTTGGTCCGCCGGTGCGAGTGGGACACGTTGTGGCCGAAGCCCGGTCCCTTGCCACAGACGTCGCACACGCTAGCCACGGGATACTCCTGAGATTGAAACGTTCATGAGGTCGCCGGTTGTAGGTGCTGCCCGGGCAACCTGGTCAGGTTACCCGATGACCGGCGGGCCTGCCCAACCGGGCCGCGCGCGACGAGCGCCGCCACCCGGCCTGGCCGGAGCCGCCGACCAGGATAGCGGGCGGCCGGGGACACGCCGGACGAGCCCGGCGGCTGTCCGACTCCGCCAGTAGGCTTCTCGCCGTGCTGGACACCCTCGACGCCGCCGCGGTCCGCCGCTGGTGCGCGGACGGGTTGGCCGCGCTCAAGCGGCACCAGACCGAGATCGACCGGCTGAACGTCTACCCGGTGCCCGACGGCGACACCGGCACGAACATGGTCCTCACGTTGACCTCGGCCCAGCAGGCGCTCGCCATGGACCTCGACACGCTCCCCGACGGCGAGGTCACGCCGCACGGGCACGCGCTGCGGCTGATGGCCCGGGGTGCCCTGCTCGGCGCCCGGGGCAACTCCGGAGTGATCCTCTCGCAGATCCTCCGCGGTCTCGCCGACGCGGCCGGTGCGGAGCCGGTGGTGCGGGGGCATGCGCTGACCTCGGCGCTGCGGGACGCGACCGCCGCCGCCTACCGGGCGGTGGCCCGGCCGGTGGAGGGAACCCTGCTCAGCGTGGTCGCCGCGGCGGCCGCCGGGGCCGAGCGCGCGGAGACCGACGACCTGTGTGCCGTGGCCGCGGCGGCGGCCGAGGAGGCCGCCGTGGCGCTGGCGCGTACCCCCGAGCAGCTGCCGGCGCTGGCCCGGGCCGGCGTGGTCGACGCGGGCGGCCGCGGGCTGTGCCTGCTGCTGGACGCCCTGGTCGAGGTGGTCACCGGGGAGCGTCCGGCCCGGTCGACGCCCGCGCCACGGGCGGCCGCGCGGCCCGCCACCGCCGTCCGCGAGACCGGTTCCGACCAGTACGGCTACGAGGTGCAGTTCCTGCTCGACGCCGACCCGGAGGCCGTCGACCGGCTGCGCGACGCACTCGACGCGCTGGGCGACTCCCTCGTGATCGTCGGGGACGGTGTCGCCGGTACCGGCACCTGGAACGTGCACGTGCACGTCAACGACGTGGGCGCGGCGATCGAGGCGGGGGTGGTCGCCGGTCGGCCGCACGGGATCTCGGTGACCCGGTTCGCCGACCAGAGTGCGCCGATGGTGCCCGCGACGACCGACCAGAGCGCAGCGACGGCGCCCGCGACGGCGGGCCGGTCGGCGGTGGTGGTGGCGCCCGGGGCCGGGATCGCCGAGCTGTTCCGCGGCGAGGGCGCCACCGTGGTGCCGGGCAACCCGTCCACCGGTGAGCTGCTGGACGCGATCCGGGCCAGCGGGGCCGCTCGGGTCGTGGTGCTGCCCAACGACGCGAACACCGAGGCGGTGGCGAGCGCCGCCGCGAAGGAGGCACACCGGCTCGGGGTCAAGGTCAGCGTGGTGCCCACCCGCTCCCCGGTGCAGGCCCTCGCCGCCCTGGCGGTCCGCGACCCGGGACGCCGCTTCGAGGACGACGTCATCGCCATGGCCGAGGCGGCGGGCGCCTGCCGCTACGCCGAGGTCTGCCACGCCAGTCGGGAGGCGCTCACGGTGGCCGGGCCGTGTCAGCCCGGCGACGTCCTGGCCCTGGTCGAGGGGGAGGTGCATCTGATCGGCGTCGATCTGGTCGACACCTGTGTCGCGATGGTCGACCGGATGCTCGGTGGCGGCGGTGAGCTGGTCACCCTGATCTCCGGTGCCGACGCCCCGGACGGGCTGGTCGACGCGGTGCGCGCGCACGTCGGGCGGCGCTGGCCGTTCGTGGAGGTGCAGGCGTACCCGGGCGGCCAACCGCACTATCCGCTCCTGGTGGGGGTCGAATGAGCGAGCGAAACGTCAGGTTCGGTGTGGAGGTGCCGCATGAGTGAACCGGCCACGGTGGACACGCCGCTGAAGAAGCTGGTCGGGGAGAAGACGGCCAAGGCTCTGGCGACCCACCTCGACCTGCACACCGCCGGCGACCTCGTCTACCACTTCCCGCGCCGCTACGACGAGCGCGGCGAGCACACCGACATCCGGTCCCTGGACGTCGGTGAGGACGTGACGGTGCTGGCGCAGGTGCAGCGCACCGCGGTGCGGCCGATGCGCCAGCGCCGGGGCAATCTCCTCGAGGTGACCGTCGGCGACGGCTCCGGCGGCGTCCTCACCCTCACCTTCTTCGGCAACCAGGCGTGGCGCGAGCGGGAGCTGCGCCCCGGGCGATGGGGGCTCTTCGCCGGCAAGGTCACCGAGTTCCGGGGCAAGCGGCAGCTCAACGGCCCGGATTACGTCCTGCTCGGCGAGGGCGGCGAGGGCGAGGCGGCGGCGAACGAGGAGGTCGAGGAGTTCGCCGGCGCGCTGATCCCGGTCTACCCGGCCGCCGCGGCGCTGCCGACCTGGGTGATCGCCCGGTGCGTCCGGGTCGTCCTGGACACGTTCACCCCGCCGGAGGATCCGCTACCGGCGACCGTGCGGGCGAGCCGCAACCTGGTGGGCATCGGGCCCGCGCTGCGGGAGATCCACCGGCCCTCCAGCAAGGAGGAGCTCTACCGGGCCCGGCGTCGGCTCAAGTGGGACGAGGCGTTCGCCGTGCAGCTGACGCTGGTGCAGCGCAAGCACCGCGCCGCCGACTGGCCGGCGAAGGCCCGGGCGCCGCGCGCCGGTGGGCTGCTGGACGCCTTCGACGCCCGCCTGCCGTACGAGCTGACCTCGGGGCAGCAGACCGTCGGCCGGGAGATCGCCGCCGACCTGGCCACCGCCCACCCGATGCACCGGCTGCTGCAGGGCGAGGTCGGTTCGGGCAAGACAGTGGTCGCGCTGCGCGCGATGCTCCAGGTGGTCGACTCCGGCGGGCAGGCCGCGCTGCTCGCGCCGACCGAGGTGCTGGCCGCCCAGCACTACCGGGGCATCCTCGAACTGCTCGGCCCGCTCGGTCGGGCCGGCGAGCTGGACGCCGCACCCGACGCGACCGGGGTGGAGCTGGTCACCGGCTCGCTCGGCGCGGCCGCGCGGCGGCGGGCGCTCACCGAGGTGGCGCAGGGGCGCGCCGGCATCGTGATCGGCACCCACGCCCTGCTCTACGAAGGGGTCGACTTCGCCGACCTGGGGCTGGTGGTCGTCGACGAGCAGCACCGCTTCGGGGTGGAGCAGCGGGACGCGTTGCGCGCCAAGGCCGACCAGCCGCCGCACGTGCTGGTCATGACGGCCACCCCGATTCCGCGCACCGTGGCGATGACGGTCTACGGCGATCTGGAGATCTCCACCCTCTCCCAGCTGCCGCAGGGGCGTTCGCCGATCGCCTCGCACGTGGTGCCGGCCGCCGAGAAGCCGGCCTTCCTCGACCGGGCCTGGCGCCGGCTGCGCGAGGAGGTCGCCGCCGGGCACCAGGCGTACGTGGTCTGCCCGCGAATAGGCGAAGGGCCGCAGAGCGACGAGGAGGCGCCCCGGGAGGACGACTCCGGACGGCGTCCACCGCTCGCGGTGACCGAGGTCGCGCCGCTGCTGGCCGAGGGGCCGCTGCACGGGCTGCGGATCGGCGTGCTGCACGGCCGGCTGCCGGCCGACGAGAAGGACGCGGTGATGCGCTCCTTCGCCGCCGGGCAGATCGACGTGCTGGTCGCCACCACGGTGGTAGAGGTCGGGGTCAACGTGCCGAACGCGACAGTGATGGTGGTGCTGGACGCCGACCGGTTCGGCGTGTCCCAGCTGCACCAGCTGCGGGGGCGGGTCGGTCGGGGTTCGGCGGCGGGGCTGTGCCTGCTGGTGAGCGAGGCGTTGGAGGGCAGCCCGGCCCGGGAGCGGCTCGACGCGGTGGCCTCCACCACCGACGGTTTCAAGCTCGCCGAACTCGACCTGGAGCAGCGCCGCGAGGGCGACGTGCTCGGCGCGACCCAGTCCGGGCGCCGCTCGCACCTGCGCCTGCTCTCCCTGCTGCGCGACACGGACCTGATCCGCGACGCGCGGGCCGAGGCCATCGCCCTGGTCGAGGAGGACCCGGAGTTGGTGGGGCACCCGGCGTTGGCCGCGTCGGTGGCCGCCCTGGTCGACGAGGAGCGGGCCGAGTACCTGGAGAAGGGCTGACCGGCCCGCTCTCCGGCTCGTAGACGTGGGTGAGGTGCCCGCACCGGGGATGGTGTGCCGGTACGCCGAGGGCGCGCCGACCTGATGGTCGACGCGCCCTCGGTTCGATTCAGTTCAGTTCAGCGATGCTCAGGCGGTGAAGCGCAGCTTGCGACGACGCGCCACCAGGAACAGCACCACACCGGCGGCCAGCAGCACGGCCGCACCGGCGATGATGGCGCTGGTGGCGGCACCGGTCACGGGCAGGCCCGGCTCCTCGCCGCCGCCACCGCCGCCGCCGCAGTCACCCTCGGGGGCGTAGACGGCCTCCAGCTGCAGGTCGAGTTCGGGGAGCGCGACCGTGGCCTTCTCGTCCTTGCCGGCCTTGAAGGTCACCGTCTCCGACTTGCCCGGGGCGACGGTACGGGTCTCGGTCTTGTCGCCGTAGCTGAACTCCACCTTGACCGGCAGGCCACCCTCGGGGTTGGTCGCGGTCAGCGCGAAGTTCTCGCAGTCCGCCTTGGTGGTGATGGCCGGCAGCGGGCAGTCCTCGGGGCGCTCCCACGAGTACGTGCCGTTCTCGATCACCTTGCCGTCGACCAGCACCTCGATCTTGCCGGCGTTCTCGGCGGGCACCACGGTGCCGTTGTCGGCCTTGCCGGACTCGACGGTGACCTTCTTGGACCAGCCGTCCTCGCCCTTGACCTCGAACTCCACCGGGTACTTGCTGGTCTTGCCGTCGTTGGTCAGCGAGACCGTGACGGTGCCGTCGCAGTTGGACGCGAAGGTCGTGGCCGGGGTGGTGCAGCTCTTGTCGCCGCCGTTGTACCAGCCCTGCGGGCCCTTCGACCGGTTGCCCGGCGCGCCCGGGGAGCCGAGCTTGATGTTGCCGTACCGCTCGCCGTCCTCGACCAGCGGGTCGATGACCTCGTCCACGCCGCCCCAGAGCAGGTCGACCTGGGTGTGGCAGTTCGGGATCTCGACGTTCAGCTCGATCTCGGTCTGGGTGCCGCCGATCCAGTCACTGTCCGGCGTGCCGTAGACGTACTGCGGGGTGGCGAACTGCGGCCGCGGCGCGAAGTACGAGACCAGCGTGAACCACTGCTTGCTGTCCTCGCAGAGCGGCAGGTCACCGTCGAGCTTGACGGTGGCGGTGCCCTTCGGCCCGTCGAAGGTGTGGCTGTAGTTCGCCTTGCTGGCGTCCACACACTTCGGAGCCGGGTTGCAGGGCTGGTCGACCGGCAGGTTGATGCTGCCGTCGTTGTCGGCCTCCTGGCCGTTCGCCTCCCAGAGGCCGTGCACGGCGAGCTTGGCGGTCTTGGTGTCGCTGGGCACCCGCTGTACGGCCTCGATGGTGCCGGCGTTGCCGACGACGGCGCCCTGGAGCGGCTTGGTCTCGTCCGTCTTCAGGTTGACCGGGGTGTTCGGCTCGGCGGTGACCCGCTGGAGCGTGACGGCCTTGTTGCGCTCGCTGTTCTCGACGCTCCAGGTGATCACTCGCTCGCCGGAGAGCTGGTCACAGTCGACGGTGGCCTTGATGGTCGTGTGGTGTGCGCTGGCCGGGGCGGCCACCGCGACGGTCCCGATGAGGCCGAGCAGGGCGGCTCCCAGGACAGCCAGCGGCCGCCGCAGCGACAGCTTGGGACGAATCACGCGTACTCCCGGGGTGAAAAAGAGTTCGGGGGTGTCGGCGCGGAGGATGGTCGGACGGTCGCTGACGAGCGACGCACGTCCGGTTGACGGGCCTCCCCATTTGCGCCGTGGCCGGTGCATTACCGGCACCGCCGAGACCCTAGCGAGATCGTCGCCTGGGTTACAGCGCACAGCATCCGTTAAGACCGATGTTATGGATTTGAGATCGTTGATGTACGACAAGTGATCTTGCCGTCACTCTGGCGCGGTCGGCGGTCGGTCCCGCCGCTTCCCGGTCGTCGCGTAGCGTCGTGGGTATGGACAGGGAGAGGCCGTGACCCGGATCGTGGCGGGGACGTTCGGTGGACGACGGCTCGCCGCACCGCCCGGCTCCGGTACCCGACCCACCTCCGACCGGGTGCGCGAGGCCCTGTTCAGCGCGGTGCAGACCGAGATCGATCTGGTCGGAGCGCGCGTCGCCGATCTCTACGCCGGCTCCGGAGCCGTCGGCCTGGAGGCGCTCTCCCGGGGCGCGGAGCACGTCCTGCTGGTGGAGGCCGACGCCCGGGCCTCCCGAGTGATCAGGGAGAACGTCGCCGCCCTCGGCGCCGGCCCCGCGGCCCGCCTGGTCACCGGCCGGGTGGCCACGGTGCTCGCCGGTGGGCCGGAGGGTGAGCCGTACGACGTGGTCTTCGCCGACCCCCCGTACGCCGTCACGGACGAGGAGATCACCGCCATGCTGGCCGCGCTCGTGGAGCACGGCTGGCTGGCCCCCGACGCGCTCGTGGTGGTGGAGCGGTCCAGCCGGGGCGCCGCGCTGGGCTGGGTGCCGGGGGTCACCGGCGAGCGCAGCCGCCGTTACGGCGAGACCACTCTTTGGTACGGTCGCCGATCATGAGACGTGCGGTGTGTCCCGGTTCCTTCGATCCGGTCACGAACGGACACCTCGACATCATCGGCCGGGCGAGCCGCCTCTTCGACGAGGTGATCGTCGGAGTGTTGATGAACCAGTCGAAGAGTGGTCTGTTCACCGTCGAGGAGCGGATCGACATGCTCCGCGAGGTGACCGCCTCGTACGGCAACGTCCGCGTCGAGTCCTTCCGCGGGTTGCTCGTCGACTTCTGCCGGGCCCAGCAGGCGAGCGTGCTGGTCAAGGGCCTGCGGGCGGTCAGCGACTTCGACTACGAGCTGCAGATGGCGCAGATGAACATGGGGCTGGCCGGCGTCGAGACGCTCTTCATGCCCACCAACCCGCTCTACTCGTTCCTCTCCTCCAGCCTGGTGAAGGACGTGGCCAAGTGGGGCGGCGACGTCTCGCCGCACGTGCCCGACCGGGTTCGCACCGAGCTGCTGACCCGACTCTCCCCGCCCACGCGTTCCTGACCCCGCCCGGCCCGGGCGGCCTCTGCGGTGATTCGCCCCGGTTCGGGGTTTCCGGTCGGCCCGGCCAGCCGGGAGAACGGCGGCACGGCGCGCCGAGCCGCCGGGGAGAGCGGTCCGGCCGTGCCGCGCGCGATGATGGGTGGAGCGGGAAACTGGCCGTAGCCCGCATCATGTAGATCGGCCGACGAACGACAGGAGTGAGGTACCGGTGGACCCGCTCGATCGCATCGACGAACTGATCGCCATGGTGGAGACGGCGCGGTCCGTCCCGATGTCGCGGAACAACTGCATGGTCGACCGCGGCGAGATGATCGCCGCCCTGGACGAGATGCGCGCCGAACTCCCCGCCGACCTGCGTCGCGCCGCCGCGTTGTTGGACGAGCGCGACAAGATCATGGAGGCCGGAAAGCGAGAGGCCGACCGGATCATCAGCGAGGGTGAGGCGGAACACGCCCGCCTGGTCTCGGTGAACGAGATCACGGTCTCCGCCGAGCACGAGGGCGCGCGGATCATCGCCGAGGCGCGGGCCGAGGCCCAGCGGCTGCGTGAGGAGGTCGACGACTACGTCGACACCGCCCTGGCCAACTTCGAGCAGTTCCTGACCAGGGCGCTCGCCTCCATCGAGCGTGGCCGCGACAAGATGCACGCGCTGCGTGAGATCGGCACCTTCGCGGGTGACGAGGCGGAGCGGCCGCTACCCTTCTGAGCGGCACCACAGCCGGCCGACAGGTGAGGTGGGCGTCGCCCCCGGTTCGACGGTCCGGCGGTCGCCCAGGTAACCTCGTTTGTCGGCCTCGTACGGCCGGAGTCTAACTATGCCTAAACACACGCCAAGCACACTCGACCCCAGGTCGCCGCTGGTCCTCGACACGAGGGACCTGCCGCGTCGGCCTGGCGCGTTGCGTACGGTCAAGCGGGTGGTGCCGGCACCGGAAGACCTCGGCGTGGAGCTGATCGGCGTGCCGGAGGGCGCGGACCTCGACCTCGATCTGAGGTTGGAGTCGGTGTCCGAGGGTGTGCTCGTCTCCGGGACCGTCAGCGGTCCCCTCCGCGGCGAGTGCAGCCGCTGCCTGCGCGAGATCAACGACTCGATGGCCGTGACGATCCAGGAGCTGTACGCGTACGAGAACAGCACCACGGACACCACGACCGACGAGGACGAGGTGGGCCGGATGCAGGGCGATCTGATCGACCTGGAACCGGCGTTGCGGGACGCGGTGGTGCTCACGCTGCCGACCAACCCGCTCTGCCGGGAGGACTGCCCAGGCCTGTGCCCCGAGTGCGGGGTGCAGTGGGACGATCTGCCGGCCGACCACAGCCACCAGCAGATCGACCCGCGATGGGCGAGCCTGTCGCAACTGACCCGTAAAGAGGAGTAAGAACCGTGGCCGTCCCCAAGCGCAAGATGTCGCGCAGCAACACCCGGTCCCGCCGGGCGCAGTGGAAGACCGCGGCGGTCGCGACCGTGGCGTGCCCGCAGTGCAAGTCGCCGAAGCTGCCGCACGCCGCCTGCTCCGTCTGCGGCACGTACAACGGCCGTCAGGTCCTCGAGGTCTGACCGGACGCCGAGTGACGCCCCCGACCCCCGGTCGGGCGGCGCGCGCACCCTGGCAAACGCCCGGTGCCCCGGCTCCCTCCGACGCCGGCCGGTCCGTTCCGGCCGGCGTTCCGACGGAGCCGGGCACCGTGCGGATCGCCGTTGACCTCCTCGGCGGGGATGACGCTCCCGACGTCGTGGTTGACGGCGCTCTGCGGGCAGTACGCGCTGATCCGGACCTGCATCTGCTGCTCGTCGGTCCCTCCGAGGCCGCCGACGTGGTGCTCGCTGCCCTGGACCCGGTGAACCGGGCCCGGATAGCGGTGCGCCCGGTCCGTGCCGCGGTCCGGATGTCGGACCACCCCAGCGCCGCCCGCGACGCGAGCACGGTACGCGACGCCGTCGCCGCGGTACGCGATGGAACCGCCGACGCCCTGGTCTCCGCCGGCTCCACCGGCGCCACCGTCACCGCCGCGGCGCTCGGTCTCGGTCGCTGGCCGGGAATTCGTCACCCCGCCCTCGTCGCGACCCTGCCGGCGCTCACCGGTCCCGTCGTGCTGCTCGACGTGGGCGGCTCCCTGGAGCCCCGCGCGGGGGTGCTCGCCCGGCACGCCGTGCTCGGCGCCGCGTACGCCGCAGTGGCACACGCGGTCGACGCGCCCCGGGTCGGACTCCTCTCCGTGGGCACCGAGGCGGGCAAGGGCGACCGTGTCCGGCGGGCCGCCGATCCCGTGCTCGCCGCCGAGCCGCTGCCCCGCAATGCCCGCTACGTCGGACTCGTCGAGGGGTACGACGTCTCCTCCGGCGCGCGCGCCGACGTGGTGGTCACCGACGGGTTCACCGGTAACGTGCTGCTCAAGGCGGTCGAGGGCGCGTATGCGATGGCCGGCGGTCCCCCGGCCGGCGGTGGCGCTCCCCGGGCCGCGGCTCTGCTCGGCGTCGCCGGCACGGTGGTGGTCTGCCACGGCGCCGCCACCGCCGACGACGTCGCCTCCGGCATCGCGCTCGCCGCTCACCTGTGGCGCCAACGCGCCGCCGACCAGGTGGCCGCATTGCTCGCCGGGCACGCCCTGAAGGGCCATGATCACATCAACGACACCGAGGTAACCACACCATGAGCAACGACAAGCGGCGACGGGCGCCCGTCGGTCACCTCGAGGCCGCGTTCGGCATCTCGTTGGACC
The DNA here is from genome assembly GCF_003626635.1 of Micromonospora musae. Classification (GTDB taxonomy): domain Bacteria; phylum Actinomycetota; class Actinomycetes; order Mycobacteriales; family Micromonosporaceae; genus Micromonospora; species Micromonospora musae. The sequence goes on from NZ_RAZT01000010.1 coordinate 335,605, forward strand.
CGGAGCTGCTGGAGCGCGCCCTGACGCACCGCTCGTACGCGTACGAGAACGGCGGCCTGCCCACGAACGAGCGGCTGGAGTTCCTCGGCGACTCGGTCCTCGGCGTGGTGATCACCACGGCGCTCTTCCACAACCATCCCGACCTGCCCGAGGGGCAGCTGGCCAAGCTTCGGGCCAGCGTGGTCAACATGCGGGCCCTGGCCGACGTGGCCCGGGGCCTCGGCCCAGAGGGGCTGGGGGCCTACCTGCTGCTCGGCAAGGGCGAGGAGACCACCGGCGGCCGGGACAAGGCGAGCATCCTCGCCGACACGCTGGAGGCGCTGCTCGGCGCGATCTACCTCCAGTACGGCCTGGACACCGCCGCCACCGTGATCCACAAGCTCTTCGACCCGCTCATGGCGGAGTCGGCCGGACGGGGCGCCGCGCTGGACTGGAAGACCAGCCTGCAGGAGCTCACCGCGGCGCTCGGGCTGGGTGTGCCGGAGTACCGGATCGAGGGCACCGGGCCGGACCACCTGAAGACGTTCACCGCCTGGGTGGTGGTCGCGGGCAACCGGTACGGCGGCGCCGAGGGGCGGAGCAAGAAG
>NZ_RAZT01000011.1 GCF_003626635.1 Micromonospora musae
CTTCAACCGGCTCAAGCAGTGCCGCAGCGTCGCGACCCGCTACGACAAGACCGCGACGTCGTACCAGGCCACGGTAACCATCGCCGCGCTACTGCAGTGGTTGTGAACCTTTGAAGACACCGCCTAGTGGCCCGCAGACGGCCCGCCGGGCGCATCTGGCCTCAGCAGCATCGAAGGCCCTGGCTGGGACTCGCGTCCCGACCAGGGCCTTTCGGTTGGAGCGGGTGACGGGAATCGAACCCGCACTGTCAGCTTGGGAAGCTGATGTTCTGCCATTGAACTACACCCGCAAGCGGCACCACTGTACCCGAGTCGCCAACCTCCCGCATCCAGGTACCCCTCGGCGCACCGGTCCGCCAGATACTTTCACCACGGCAATATATAGGTGTTCTCAAGTCCCTCGATGGCTTGTAGCGTCTGCCTCACGTTCTCAGCCACGGCGTGACACACCTCCCGTCGCGCCGCCAGAAAGAGGTGGGCCCATGGGACTCCGTCCCAACCTGCTGACCCGGCGTGCCGCCGGCGTCGCCTCCACGACCCTCGCGCTGCTGCTCAGCACGGCAGCGGTCGGCGTCGCTCCGGCCGCTTCGGCCTTCTCCGCCGCCCCTGGAGGCACCTGCGTCGAGCCGGCCGACGCGCACGCCGACGCCCGCGTCAAGGCCGGCGGCGCCGCGAAGCACGAACCGAACGAGCTGACCGCCGCGCAGATCAAGGAGCGGGAGGCCGACCTGGCCGCCGCGCTGCGTGAGCGCGCCAGCCGGCGTACGGGTGCGGTCGCACCGCTCGCCACCGTCACGATCCCGGTGGTCGTGCACGTGATTCAGGAGAACAGCACGCGGGCCGGCGGCAACATCCCGGACTCGATGATCCAGAACCAGATCACCGTGCTCAACCAGGCGTACAGCGGCGCGACCGGCGGGGCGGTCACGGCCTTCGCCTTCCAGCTCAGCAAGATCAACCGGGTGGTCAACCCGTCGTGGTACCCGATCCTCGAAGGCTCCTCGGCCGAGCGCTCGATGAAGTCGTCGCTGCGTGAGGGCGGCAAGAACACCTTGAACCTCTACCTGGGCGACGTGACCCCCGGCCTGCTCGGTTGGGCGACCTTCCCGCAGCGGCGGCTCAGCAGCACCGATGGCGTGGTCGTGCTCAACGAGTCGCTGCCGGGCGGCACCGAGCCCAACTACAACCAGGGCGACACCGGCACCCACGAGGTCGGCCACTGGCTGAACCTCTACCACACCTTCCAGGGCGGCTGCTCCGCCTCGGGCGACAGCGTCGCGGACACGCCGGCCGAGGCCTCGCCGGCGTACGAGTGCCCGACCGGTCGGAACACCTGCAGCGCGGCCGGCCTGGACCCGATCACGAACTTCATGGACTACACCTACGACTCGTGCATGTACCAGTTCACTCCTGGGCAGGCGAGCCGCATGTTGACCGCGTGGAACGCCTACCGCGCGGCCTGACGTCGACGCGTACGACCGGTGCCGGCCCCGTCGCCACGGGGCCGGCACCGGTGTTTCGCCCCCCAGGACGCGGTCAGGCCGCCGAGCGCTGGACGTCGCGGCGCCCGCGGCGGCCGGGTCGGGTCTGCGGCACGACGGGGGTGGGGCCGATCCGCCGATCGTTGGCGTGCGGGTCGAGCCAGACCTGCACCGCCGGACGGCCGTGCCCCTCGCCCGGCCCGCCCGCGCTGCCGGAGTCACGCCGGGAGAGCATCGCCACGTCGACGGTGAACTCGAAGAGCCGCCAGTCGACCTGCGGCGCGGCCCCGGCCCGGGCCGCGAGCCGGGCCACGCGGGCCTGGTCGGTGACCGGCCGGGCCTGCCCCGCCACGTAGGCCTCGTCGTCGCTCTCCTCCGGCGGGAAGGAGTGCAGCGCGTAGCGCCCGTCCCGCTCCAGGTCACGCCGCTTCGGCGAGTCGATGATGAAGCAGAAGAGCCCCTCGTCGGTGATCACCGGCGACACCGGGTGCACCCGGGGCCCGCCGTCGGCACGGACCGTGGCCAGGTAGCCGAAGCCCGGACCGTACTGCTGCATGAGAACGCGGATCCCGTCGGCGAGCCGGGGCTCGTCAGCGGCGAATTCGGACCAGGAAGCCATGCGGGCATTCTATCGAACAAATGTTCTAGAGGCGACGCGACGCGCTGGTCACGGGCACCGGATTCGAGCTGTCCGAACGTGCCTCGCTATGGTGGTCCGATGCTGCTCTCCGACCGCGACCTGGTCTCCGAGATCAAGGCCGGCTCGCTCGGGCTGGAGCCGTTCGAGCCCACCCTGGTGCAACCGTCGAGCATCGACGTACGTCTCGACCGGCTCTTCCGGGTCTTCAACAACCACCTCTACACCCACATCGATCCGGCACAGCAGCAGGACGACCTGACGTCGGTGGTCGAGGTCCCCGACGGGGAGCCGTTCGTGCTGCACCCGGGCGAGTTCGTGCTCGCCTCGACGCTCGAGGTCATCTCACTGGGCGAGCAGCTCGCCGGCCGGCTGGAGGGCAAGTCGAGCCTGGGCCGCCTCGGTCTGCTGACCCACTCCACCGCCGGCTTCATCGATCCGGGGTTCTCCGGCCACGTGACCCTGGAGCTGTCGAACGTGGCGAACCTTCCGATCACGCTCTGGCCGGGCATGAAGATCGGCCAGCTCTGCATCTTCCGGCTCTCGTCGCCCGCCGAGCACCCGTACGGTTCGGCCGTCTACGGCTCGCGCTACCAGGGGCAGCGCGGCCCGACCCCGAGCCGGGCCTGGCAGAACTGGCGTACCTGGCCCACCCGCTGACCGACCGACCGGCCGACCAGGCTGCTCGTTCACGGAAAGAGTGGTCATTCGCGCGCGGATGACCACTCTTTCCGTGAACGTGCGCGGACGCGTCAGCCGGGACGGCCGAAGCTGTGGATCGGGCCGTCGTCGACCTTCTTCATCTTGACCGGCACTCCGGCCTGGGAGGCGTGCACCACCCATCCGCCGCCGACGTACATGCCGACGTGGTGCAGGTCGCTGTAGTAGAAGACGAGGTCGCCGGGGCGGAGGTCGGCCCGGCTCACCGTCTTCGTCGCCCGGCGCTGCTGCGCGGCGTTGTGCGGCAGCGACACCCCGGCCTTGGCCCAGGCCGCGAGCATGAGCCCCGAGCAGTCGTACGAGTCGGGGCCGTCGGCCCCCCAGACGTAGGGCTTGCCGATCTGGGCGCAGGCGAACTTCACCGCCACCCCGGCCGCGCCACCCGGATAGGTGGCCGGGCACGGGGCCGGCCGCAGCGAGCCACCGCCACCGTTGCCGTACACCTTGATGCGCAGCTTCTGCAGCCGCTCGATCTCGGTGTTGATCTGCTTCTTCTTCGCCGCCAGTTGGGCCTCGGTACGGGTCAGCTCGGTGACCAGCTCGTCCAGCGGCGCCTTCTGCCGGGCCAGCTGGTCGCGCAATTCGACGACCTGGGCGACGTCCTGCTGCTGGTTGTGGGCGAACCGGTCGAGCAGCTCCAACTGCCCGACGACGTCACCCGGCGACTGGCTGCCGAGCAGCGCGTTGACGGTCGAGAGGTTCTCGCCCTTGTACGCCCGTACCGCGAGCACGCCGACCTTGTTCATGGCCTGGTCGATCCGGAGCTGCAGTGGCTTGATCCGGGCGGCGAGCGCATCGGCCTGCCGACGCTTGGCGGTGAGTTCCTGACGGGTCGCGTTGTGCCGCTCGATGACGGGTTCGAGCTTGTTCCAGTCCTGGTCGATCTGGCGCTCGATCTCGGCGACCGACGGGTCCGCGTGGGCCGCGGTGGCGCCGCCGCCGAGGACGACGCCGATGCCGACGAGGGCGGCGAGGACGGTGGTGAAGCGGGACCAGCGTGGACGCGGCGCACCCGTCGTCAGGCCGGCTGTCGCCGGCCGTCCGGACGGAGGCCGCGGGGCATGGTGGGCCACCGGGCTCCGTACTCCTTCTTCCCTGACCGCCTACCGGGTTAGCTGACGGGTTCGGGCGGGAAGGTCAGCGCCCTACCGCAGTGGCTGCGGATTCACCCCGGGAACCTGGGTCCCCGGCTCGCTCGGGGAGCGACTCGGCGGTGTCGGACCGTTACCGCCCTGGTTGGACGGACCTGTTGCCGGCCGACGATTGACCAGACTAGAGACCCTCGTTACCGATCCGCAACCCTTCGGGCGGTGACACTCCGTGCATGGAGCGGCGGAACGCACTCTCCGTGCGAATCTCGAAGATTTTTTTCCTATGCGATGGGCAGATCGAAAGGTATTGACCGAGGCGGGCCGGCGGAGCGAAGGTGACCAATACCTGACCCGTCCTTACTGGGGGCTCGATGCATCGATCAACCATCTCCAGGAGCAGGCGCGCCCTGCTCACCGCCGCGGTGGTCAGCGCCACCGCGGCCGTGCCACTGACCGGCGTCCCGGCCAACGCCGCCCCGGCCGGCGACCGCCAGCAGCAGTACGTCGCCGCGGCGACGGCGTACGGGGTGCCGGAGAGCGTCCTGCTCGGCGTCTCGTACCTGGAATCCAGGTGGGACACCCACGCCGGCACGCCCAGCACGAGCGGCGGCTACGGCCCGCTGCACCTCACCGACGCAGCTCACGTCGCGAACCTGCCCGCCGCTTCGCACGTCGACGAGGGCGAGGACCCGCGCGGTGACACGTCCCGGCCGTTGACCCTCGGTGCGCCGAAGAAGTCCGCAGCCGACGCACCCGCACCCGCGGCGCTACGGACCCTCCAGGCCGCTGCGGCGCTCACCGGGGCCGACGCCGAGGCACTCCGCACCGACCCCGCCACCAACATCCGGGGCGGCGCGGCCCTGCTCGCCTCGCACCAGGAACAGCTGGGCGGCCCGGTGGGCGCGGCGACCGACCCGGGAGCCTGGTACGCGGCGGTGGCCCGCTACTCCGGCGCGGAGACCGAGGAGACGGCGACCGCCTTCGCCGACGAGGTGTACGACCAGATCCGACTCGGCGCGAGCCGACGCACCGACGACGGGCACCAGGTCACCCTCCGCGCACGGAAGGTGACCACGGAGACCGGCGCGCTGCATCGGCTCGGGCTGCGCGAGCCGCAGGGGCGCGCAGGAGTCGAGTGCCCGGCGCGGCTCGGCTGCGAGTGGATCCCCGCGCCGTACGAGCAGTACGGCCCGACCGTCGGCGACTACGGCAACCACGACCTGGGTGACCGGCCGGCGCAGCAGAAGATCGAGTACATCGTCATCCACGACACCGAGGGGTACTACCAGCCCAGCGTCGGCCTCGTGCAGCAGGCGGACTACCTGGGCTGGCACTACACGCTGCGCTCGGTGGACGGCCACGTGGCCCAGCACGTGAAGGCCGAGGACGTCGGCTGGCAGGCCGGCAACTGGTACGTCAACGCGAAGTCGATAGGCATCGAGCACGAGGGCTTCGCCGGCCACGGCACCTGGTACACCGAGGCGATGTACCGCGCCTCGGCCAAGCTGGTCCGGTACCTGGCGCTCAGGTTCGGCATCCCACTGGACCGGCAGCACATCATCGGGCACGACAACGTGCCCGGGACGGTGGCCTCGACGGTGGCCGGCATGCACTGGGACCCGGGCCCGTACTGGGACTGGTCGCACTACTTCGACCTGCTGAAGGCGCCGTTCCGGACCACCGGCACCAAGCGGACCGGCCTGGTCACCATCGACCCGGACTTCGCCGCCAACCGGCCGGCGTTCGTCGGCTGCAACCGGCAGCCGCCGGGCGTGCCGAACCCGCCGCCGCCCGCCGAGCCCTGCCCGCTGCGCGGCTCGTCCGCGGTCGTCCTGCACAGCGCGCCGAGCCAGGACGCCCCGCTCGTCAACGACCTGGGTCTGCGTCCGGACGGCTCGCCGAACACCATGTACATCTCCGACCACGGCGCCCGGGCCTCCGCCGGCCAGACGTACGCGGTGGCCGAGGTGCGCGGTGACTGGACGGCGATCTGGTACCTCGGGCAGAAGGCGTGGTTCCACAACCCCGCCTCGGCCCCCACCGCCAGGTGGGCCACCGGTTTCGTGGTGACCCCGAAGCCGGGGAAGGCGACGATTCCGGTCTACGGCCGGGCCTACCCGGAGCAGGACGCGTACCCGGCCGGGGTGGCGTACCAGACGATCTCCCCGTTGCAGTACACGCTCGCCGCCGGTCAGCGGTACGCCGTCGGCGACGTGCTGCCGAGCGAGTACTACAAGGCCACCACCTTCGACGGCTCGTCCCCGGGCGACTGGACGGTGATCCGGGGCGACCTGCGGTACGTGCAGATCCAGTTCGGGCACCGCATCATGTACGTCAACCTCGACGACGTGCTGCTGCTCCCGTCCCTGGTGGGCGCGCCCCGCTGACGATCGCGGGCAGCGCGGGTGAGCGTGCCGAGAGACACGAGGGCCCCCGGTCTTCTCGACCGGGGGCCCTCGACGTTCGCGACGTTCGGGGTGGATCAGCCGGGTCGTCGGAAGCCGGCGACCGGCATGTAGTTGATGCTCGTCACCTGGACCGGTTTACCGGCCCGTGGCGCGTGGACCATCTGGTCGTTGCCGAGGTAGAGCCCGACGTGGTGCAGGTCGCTGAAGAAGAAGACCAGGTCACCCGGGCGGGCCTCGGAGCGCGGAATGGCCTTGCCCTCGTTCCACTGCGCGCCCGTGAAGTGCGTGAGGCTGATCCCGGCGGCCTTGTACGCGTACTGGGTCAGGCCGGAGCAGTCGAACGAGTTCGGGCCGGTGGCACCCCAGACGTACGGGTCGCCGACCTGCTTGCAGGCCGTCTGGATCGCGGTGCGCGCCGCCTCGCTGACCACGCCCTTGATGGTGGGGCAGTTCTCCGGCATGACGACCGACTTCGGCAGCAGCTTCTCCAGCCGCTTGATCTCGCCGTCGATCTTCTTCTTCTTGGCGGCGAGCTCGTTCTGCTGCTTCGTCTGGGTGGTGATGAGCGTGTCGAGCTTCTGCTTCTCCGCGTCGTACTTGGCGCGGATCTTCAGGATGCCCTCGACCTGCTTGTGCTCCTGGCGGGCCAGCCGGTCGAGGATGGTGAGCTGCTCGGTGAGCGTGTCCGGCTTGGCGCTGACCAGCAGGGCGCCGAGGTCCTGCGACGGACCGCTGATGTAGTAACGGGAGGCGAGGTCACCGACCCGGGTCATCGCCAGCTCGGTCTGGAGACTGAGCGGCTCGATCTTCTTCTCCAGCTCGGTCGACTTCTTCTGGTTGACCTTCAGCTGCGCCCGCACCTTGTTGTACTGCTCGATCGTGGGTTCCAGCTGCTCCCACTGCTTGTCGATCTGCGCCTCGATCTCCTCGACCGTGGGCGCGGCGTGGGCCGGCGCGGCGAGCAGGCCGGCGCCGACGGCCGCGGCAGCGACCAGTGTGAGCAGGCGGTGGGCAGCCCGACGCAGGCCACCCGGACGAGCGGAACGTCCCGGTGCGTGACGATGGAGGGGCATGGTTGCCACCGGCACCGACTCCTTTGTAACCGACCGCCAGGCGCCTCGCAGAGGGGAAGGAGGCGAGGGCAGACGTCCACAGCGGTCGGTGCCCCACGATAGGGAAGCGCCGGAGCGGAATCAAGGCGAGGCCGCGCGTCGTCACTCCGGCGGAATGCGCCGCCTACCAAGGGTGCCGGTCTCCGGTGGCGGAGCGCGGCTAGCGTCGGGCCATGCCGCAACTCACCCTCGCCCACGAACTTGCCCTGCTCGGCTACGACGACGCGGGCGTCAACCGCCTCGGCGCGCCGCATCTCGGCTACGGTCTCGCGGGTGCGCTGCTGCTCGAACTCGCCCTCGCCGAGCGGGTGACGGTCGTCGACGGCCGGCTCGCAGCCACCAGTGCGGAGCCGCTCGGCGTGCCGCTCCTGGACGACGCGCTCGCCCGGATCGTCGCTCACGGCAAGCGTCGCCGGCCGCGGGACTGGATCATGCCGCTCGCCAAGGGGCTGCCGGACCGGGTGCTGGACGGGCTCGTCGACGCCGGGGTGCTGCGCCGGGAGTCGGACCGGGTGCTCTGGGTCTTCCCGCGTACCCGCTACCCCTCGCCGACCGGCGCGGAGCCGGCGGCGGAGACGCACGCACGTCAGCGGATGCTCGCGGCGGTGGCCGGGGAGGGCCCGGTCGAGCCACGAACGGCGGCTCTGATCAGCCTGACCCAGGCCGTCGGCCTGCACCGCAAGCTCTTCGGCGAACTGCCGAAGCCGCAGGTAAAGCGACGTCTGGCGGAGATCTCCGAGGCCGACTGGGCGTCGGCGGCGACGAAACGGGCGATCGCCGACACGCAGGCCGCAGTGTTGGCGGCCACCACCGCCAGCACCGCCGCGATCATGGTGAGCACGACCTCCTGAGCGCACCGGCGCGCGGCGGTGGCGGGTGGCCGCCGCCGCGGGGCCGCTCTCCTGCGGGCGTACGCCTCAGCCGGCGACCGGCTCGGCCTCCTTGTCACCCTGGGCCTGCTCGGGCTTGACCGAGCGGAGCAGCACGCTCGCCACGTCGATCACCTCGACCTGCTCGCCGGCGCCCTTGCCGTTCACCCCGTCGCTGAGCATGGTCGAGCAGAACGGGCAGCCGACCGCCACCGTCTTGGCGCCGGTGGCCATGGCCTCCTCGACGCGCTCGACGTTGATCCGCTTGCCGATCTTCTCCTCCATCCACATCCGGGCGCCGCCGGCGCCGCAGCAGAAGGAGCGCTCGCTGTTGCGCGGCATCTCGGTGATCTCGGCGTCACCCAGGGCGCTGCCCAGCACCTCGCGCGGCGCGGCGAAGACCCGGTTGTGCCGGCCCAGGTAGCAGGGGTCGTGGTAGGTGACGCCGCCGTCGACGGGCTGGACGGGGGTGAGCTTGCCGGTGGCCACCAGGTGGGCCAGCAGTTGGGTGTGGTGTACGACCTCGAACTCACCGCCGAGCTGGTCGTACTCGTTGCCGAGGGTGTTGAAGCAGTGCGGGCAGGTGGCGACGATCTTGCGCTTGCTCTTCTCCCGGCCCTCGAACGCCTCGTTGAGCGTCTCGACGTTCTGCTGGGCGAGCATCTGGAAGACGAACTCGTTGCCGATCCGGCGGGCCGGGTCGCCCGAGCAGGTCTCCCCCTCACCGAGGATGGCGAAGGAGACGCCGGCCTCGTTGAGCAGCGTGGCGACGGCCCGGGTGGTCTTCTTCGCCCGGTCCTCGAACGCGCCGGCGCAGCCGACCCAGAAGAGGTACTCGAAGTCGTCGACCTCGCCGACCCGGGGCACCTCGAAGTCGAGCCCCTTGGTCCAGTCCTCGCGGGTGCTCTGCGGGGCGCCCCACGGGTTCCCCTTGTTCTCCAGGTTGCGGAGCATGACGCCGGCCTCGGACGGGAAGTTCGACTCGATGAGCACCTGGTAGCGGCGCATGTCGACGATGTGGTCCACGTGCTCGATGTCGACCGGGCACTGCTCGACGCAGGCGCCACAGGTGGTGCAGGACCAGAGCACGTCCGGGTCGATGACACCACCGGACTCGGCGGTGCCGATCAGCGGCTTGTCGGCCTCGGCGAGCGCCAGTACGTCGACGTGGGCGAGCTGCGCGGCGGTGGCCTTCTCCTCGCCGGTCAGGTCCTTGCCGCCGCCGGCCAGCAGGTAGGGCGCCTTGGCGTACGCGTGGTCCCGCAGGCTCAGCACGAGCAGCTTCGGTGACAGCGGCTTGCCGGTGTTCCAGGCGGGGCACTGCGACTGGCAGCGGCCGCACTCGGTGCAGGTGCTGAAGTCGAGCAGCCCCTTCCAGGTGAACTGCTCCACCTGGGCGACGCCGAACTGGTCCTTCTCCGGGTCGGCCTCCTCGAAGTCCAGCGGCTTCCCGTTGCTGGTCATCGGGCGCAGGGCGCCGAGGCCGGAGCCCGCCGCCTTCGCCGGCTCACGCTTGAAGAAGATGTTGAAGAAGGCCAGGAAGCGGTGCCAGGCCACGCCCATGGTGACGTTCAGCGAGATCACGATGAGCCAGGTCATCGAAATGACGATCTTGATGAGGGCCGCGACGCTGACGCCGGACTCCCAGGCCGGGAGGGCGTTGCCGAGCGCGTGGCTGACCGGGGTGGCCCAGACCGGGTACTCGAAGTGGTCGGTGGAGACCTTGAAGCCCCGGATCACGAAGCCGAAGATCAGGACCAGCAGCACGACCCACTCGACGAAGTAGCCCTGCCACATGGTCGAGCCGGTGAACCGGGAGCGTCCGCCCGGTCGGCTGGGCCGGTTGCGCAGCCGGATCGCCATCAGCACCAGGATGCCGAGCAGGCCCAGCACCCCGATGATCTCGGTGGCCAGGCCGAAGACCGTCCAGTGCCCGATGATCGGCAGCTCTCCGGTGGAGCTGACCACCTCGAAGTACGCCTCGAGCACCAGCAGCGACAGCACGATGAACCCGACCATCACGAACCAGTGCGCGGCGCCCACCACGCTCCACTTGAGCATCCGGGTGTGGCCGGCGGTCTCGACCAGCATCGTCCTCGTGCGGGCGCCCTTGTCGGCGAGGCGCTCGGGGGCGGGTTGACCCAGCCGGATGACGGCCACCATCTTCAGGACCGCGCGTACCGCCAGCCCCACCGCCACCGCGGTGATGGCGGCCGCGAGAACCGTGGCGACGATCTGGACGCTGCCCATCGAGTTGGCCTCCCGGTCTGCTGCCTGTCGAGCGACTCGGCGACCGGGCCGACTCGGGCCGCGAGCGACGCGCCGCCGCTGCCCTGCCCTCGACCGGACCGGTCCATGACCGCGCTCCACCCGGTCATTCAGTGCAGCCTACGCGCAAGGTTACCCATCAGTAACGTGAGTCATCTCGCACCCGGGCCGCGCCGCCCTGCGCACACCATAGGGGCCCCCGCCCGAAACCGCCGGGCGGGGGCAACGTCGAGTGAGATGGATCGACCCTGGCGGCGGCCGAGGCCGCCGCTCGGGATCAACGCCAGCGCGAGAGCAGGATCAGCGAGGCGACCATCGCGCCGAAGCCCACCGCGAGGTTCCAGTAACCCCACGACATGACCGGATACGCCTGCTCGGAGAGGTAGTAGACCACCAGCCAGCCGATGCCGACGACGATCAGCGCGACCGCGGCGATCGGCAGCCAGGCCGGGCTAGGCTTGCGCGTCGCCGCCGTCGCCGTCGGGCGTACGTCCGTCGGCGGGGTGTACACCTTCTTCTTGCGGACCTGAGACTTGGGCACGACGCTCTCCAGAGGGGGTTATTGCGACCTCGTCCGGCCTGACAACCGGGCGCGGGGGCGACGGTCCATGGCCAATAATGTTCGACAGCTAGCGTAGTCCGGAAGGCCCGTCCAATCCACGAATGGGGTCAGGCCGGTGCGAGGAGTGACCGGAAAAGGCGAAAGTATTCGGATCCTCGCCCCGGTCGCGACGTGAGGACGACGGGAAGGAACGCTCGGTGGAGTACACATCCGGCGCTGCCTCCTGGCAGAAGGTGCTCCGGCGCGTCGGCGCCGGGCTGCTGCCACGGCGCCCGCGGCAACGGCGACCGGGCTGGTCGGTCGGCGTACCGCTGATCGCCGCCGCGGCCGGGCTCCTCTTCACCACCACCGCGACCACCGCCGGCGGCACCGCCCTGCGCGAGGACCGACGCCCCCAGCTCACCCAGTTGATCGAGGAACGCCGGCAGCAGGTCGCCGCGAGCGAGCGCGAGGCGGCGACCTTGCGCCAGGACATCGAGGAGCGGACCACCGCGCTCGGTGAACAGGACGGCCCGATCCGGGGCCAGCAGGACCGCGCCGCCGACAGCCTGCAGCCGGCCGGCTTCACCGCACTGACCGGCGTCGGTGTCACGGTCGAGCTCAACGACGCGCCCCGCCGCAACGACCAGCGCCTGCCCGAGGGGGTGAGCAACGACGACCTGGTGGTCCACCAGGGCGACGTCCAGGCGGTGGTGAACGCGCTCTGGGCCGGCGGCGCGGAGGCCATGGCAATCATGAACGTCCGCGTACTCGCCACCAGCGCGGTACGCTGCGTCGGAAACACCCTGCTGCTACACGGCCGGGTGTATTCCCCACCATTCAAGATCGTAGCGATCGGCGATCCGACTTCCCTGCAGAAGGCTCTCGCCGAGTCCGAGGGAGTCCAGTTGTTCCGGGACGCGGTCGAGCACTACCAGCTCGGCTACCGGGAGGACGTCTCCACGGTCGCCGTGCCGGCGTTCGAGGACTCGACAGCGCTGCGCTCGGCGAAGGTGCTTCAGTGACCCGCGCGGCGAAGGTGCTCCAGTGAACGACGACGACCGGCCCGACGGGCGGCATCGCGGCCAGGCCGACGAGCCGACGGCGTTCCTGCCCAAGGTCGACCGCTCCGAGCCGGGCGCCGGCCGCTCCCGGGGCGCCTGGCCCGACCCCGTGCCGCCGACCCGCGCACCGGCCACGCCGCCGGCGGGCGCGGATGACGCCGTCCCACGCCTGGCCGGGCCGCCGGGCCCGACCCGCCGCCCCTGGACGAACCCGCCCCCCGCCTCCGGCGACGCCCACCCGGGACGCCCAGACTGGTCCTCCCCGGAGACCGGCCGACCCCCTGCCCGGCCCGTCGCGCACCCCGACGCCCCGCCACCGTGGCCCGGTGCCACCCGACCGGCGTCTCCCGCCGGCGCGGGAGGCGGCTTCGCGGCCCCCGGCGGATCGCCGACCCACCCGAGCGCCGGAGGCGACGCCCCGGGCCGGCCGGCCGAGTACGCCCGGCCGACCACCGCCGACCCCTCCGTGCGACCGGCCGCCCCCGGCGGCCACCCGGGTCAACCGCCCACCGGCGGATCCGCACCCCGGGCGGCCGCCTCGAACTGGCCCCCGCACACCCAACCCGGTGCCGGCGAGCCCGCACGCGCGCAGCCGCGGCCCGCGGCCCCGCCCGACGCCGCGCCGGGCGGTCCTCCCGCCCCGGCGTCGTCGGGCACCCGGCCGCCGAGCGGCGGACACCCGCCGAACAACGCTGGGGACAGCCCGACCGCGCTCATCCCCACCGTCGCTCCGCGGGGCGAACGGGCCTCCGGTCGGCCGAACGCCGCGGGCACGCCCGCCGCCGACCCGGCGGCGACCGCACTCATCCCGGCCGTCTCCGGCGCCACGGCGCGGCCTCCGGCGATCGACTCGACCGCGTTGATGGGCGCGGTACCGAAGACGTCGGAGACCGACGACCCGGCGGAGACCGGGCCCACCGAGCCGCCCCGTCCCCGCCGAGGCGAGCGGGTCGTCAAGCTACGCCCGGAGCAGACGGGCAAGGGCTACAAGAGCGTCTACTCGGAGCTGACCCGGCCGTCCTTCGGCTCCCGGCTGCGTGGCGGTCTCCGGGTCACCGGCGAGGTCCTGATGACCTTCGGCCTGGTCGTGCTCCTCTTCGCCGGGTACGAGGTCTGGGGCAAGTCCGCGATCGTGGACGCCCACCAGAACGATCTCAGCCAGCAGCTCGCACAGGCGTGGGGGCCGACCGGGGACCCGACGATCTCCGCTCCCGCCGCCCCGTCGGTCAAGCCCTCCCCACCCGTACGGGGCAAGCCCATCGCGGGCCTCTACATCCCGAAGCTCGAGAAGAACTGGGTCGTCGTCGAGGGCGTGACCCAGGCCGACATCCGGTACGCCCCGGGCCACTACCCGGAGAGCGCCCTGCCGGGCCAGGTCGGCAACTTCTCCGTCGCCGGGCACCGCAACCGCGCCACGTTCTGGCGCCTCGACGAGCTGCGCGACGGCGACTCGATCGTGGTCGAGAGCAAGACCGACTGGTACGTCTACAAGGTCTCCAAGACCCGGATAGTCAAGCCCACCCAGGTGGAGGTGGTGGCGGCGGTCCCGGGCGAGCCCGATAAGAAACCGACCAAACGGATGCTCACCCTCACCACCTGCAACCCGAAGTTCGACAACTACCAGCGGTTGATCGTCCACGCCGAGCTGGACCGGACGCAGCCGAAGTCGGACGGTCGCCCGACGGAGCTGGGGGGCTGACGGGCGATGTACTCGTGGATCTGGCGCAAGCTCCCGTTCGGCCTGGTCGGCAAGCTGACCGGATCCGTGCTGCTCACCGCCGCGACGGTGGCCCTGCTCTGGTACGTGGTCTTCCCGTGGGCCGAGCCCCTGCTGCCCTTCGACGACGTGCAGGTCACCCAGGACTCCGAGGTGCCCGGTGCGCCGCCCGGCGAGGTGATCCCCGGTGACGACGCCCCAGCCGGCGACGAGCACGACCTGCCGTACGACACCGAGCGGAACAACACCCCGCCCGCCTCCCCGAACCGGTGACACCATGCGCGTCCTTGTGATCGACAACTACGACTCGTTCGTCTTCAACCTGGTGCAGTACCTCGGCCAGCTCGGGGTGGAGTGCGAGGTACGCCGAAACGACGAGATCGACGTCGCCGAAGTGGGGAAGATCGGCGCGGCCGGCATCCTCCTCTCGCCCGGGCCGGGCAGCCCCGACCGCGCCGGCATCTGCCTGGACGTCATCCGGGAGTACGCCGGCGAGCTGCCCATCTTCGGCGTCTGCCTCGGTCACCAGGCGATCGGTGAGGCGTTCGGCGCGACCGTCGCCCGCGCGCCCGAGCTACTGCACGGCAAGACCTCCGAGGTGCGACACCAGTCGGTGGGCGTACTCGCCGGCCTGCCGGACCCGTTCACCGCGACCCGCTACCACTCGCTCGCGGTGCTGCCCGAGACGCTGCCGGACGAGCTGGAGGCCACCGGCTGGACGGGCTCGGGGGTGGTGATGGCGATGCGTCACCGCAGCCTCCCCATCGAGGGCGTGCAGTTCCACCCGGAGTCGGTCCTCACCGAGGGCGGGCACCTGATGCTCGCCAACTGGCTCGCCGGCTGCGGTCACCCCGAGGCGCTGGAGCGGGCACCGGCGCTGGCCGCCGAGGTCGACGCGCGCCGCCGGGCCGCCTTCAGCGCCGCCTGACCCACTGGGCGTCCCCGGACGTCGAATGGCCGGCCGGGTGACCTGGCGTGGGCCGCGACTCCGACGACCTGCAGACGCCGGGCGAGGTCCGGCGCCGCCGGCCGCGAGGCCCGGTTCAGCGGAGCGGCCGATACCGGCGCGACGGCCGGCCGCTCCGGCGGACGCCATGATCGACTCAGGGTTTCCGGGGTGTCCGTGCAGGCGGACACCCCGGCTCATCTGGAAGTCGGGCCGGGCCACATCGGGCCGGCTGCCGGTGCTCAGTCGTTGCGGGGGAAGCCCGGCGGCAGGGGAGGCATCGGGAACCCGCCGCCACCACCGGTGCCCGGCGTGGTCGGCGTCACCGTCGGGGTGGGCGAGTTCGAGTCGCTCGGCGGTGCGTCCGGCGCGGGGACGGTCACGTAGATGGTGACCTCCCGGCCGCGCGGCAGGTTCGCGCCCGACTCGGGGCTCTGCCGCTCCACCCGGCCGGCCTGGTCCGCGGGCACCTCGCTCCCCTCGCGGACCCGGACGCCGTAGCCCGCGTCCTCGAGCTCCTCCCGCGCGTCGTCCTCGGTGGCGCCGATCACCCGGGGCACCTGGCCGACGTTGCCCTTGGAGACGGTGAGGGTGATCGCGGTCCCCTCGGCCACCTCCTTGCCGGCCTCGGGCGACATCTCGAGGACGGTGTTCTTCTCCCGCGAGCTGTCCTTCTCCTTCGGCGGGTCGTTGACCTTGAAGCCCAGGCTCTCGAGCTGCTGCTTCGCGCTGTCGAAGCTGGAGTTGACCACGTTCGGGATGGTCCGCGTGTTCGGCCCGGCGCAGACCTGGATGGTCACCGTCCGGTTCGGTTCGAGCTCGGTGTCCGGCGCCGGGTTCTGCGCGACCACCGTGCCCTTCTCACAGGTGGGGTTGTTCACCTGTTCGCCCGCCTGCGGGGCGAAGCCGGCGTTCTGGACCGCCTGGAACGCCTCCTGCTGGGTCATGCCGGTCAGCGACGGCACCCGCCGCAGGTCTTCCTCCTTGCCGTTCATGAGCAGCGCGGCGACGAGGGCGATCACCGCGAGCACGCCCACCGCCGAGAAGAGCGCGATCAGCCAGGATGAGGCCCGGCGGCGGCGCGGGTCACCGACCCGGGCCGGGATCTGCCGGGTCGGCGGGGCGGCCCCACCACCGGCCGGATAGCCGCCGGCGGCCGGGGCCATCGGCATGGTCTCCTGCTCGCGCATCACCGGCGTGGCCAGCACGGGCCGCCCGGCGGCGGCGCGCAGCAGATCGGCCCGCATCTCGGCGGCGCTCTGGTAGCGGTTCAGCGGATTCTTCGACAGCGCCTTCAACACGATCGCGTCGACCGCCGGATTCACGTCCGGGTTGATGTCGCTCGGCGTCGGCGGCGCCTCCCGGACGTGCTGGTACGCGACGCTCACCGGGCTGTCGCCGACGAACGGCGGGTGCCCGCAGAGCAGCTCGAAGAGCACGCAGCCCGCCGCGTAGACGTCGGAGCGGGCGTCGACCGCCTCGCCCCGGGCCTGCTCGGGAGAGAGGTACTGCGCCGTGCCGATCACCGCGCTGGTCTGCGTCATGGTGGTGGCGCCGCTGGCCAGGGCGCGGGCGATGCCGAAGTCCATCACCTTGACCTGGCCGGTCTGGGTGAGCATCACGTTTCCGGGCTTGATGTCCCGGTGGATGATGCCGTGCCGGTGGCTGAACTCCAGCGCCGCGCAGACGTCGGCGCAGATCTCCAGCGCCCGCCGCGGCTGGAGCCGCCCCTCGGCCGCCAGCACCTCCTTGAGGGTCCGCCCGTTGACGAACTCCATGACGATGAACGGCAACGTCTCGCCGGTCGGCGCGGTCTCCTCGCCGGTGTCGTAGACGGCCACGATCGCCGGGTGGTTGAGCGACGCCGCGTTCTGCGCCTCCCGCCGGAACCGCATCTGGAAGGTGGCGTCCCGGGCGAGGTCCGTGCGGAGCATCTTGATCGCGACGTCCCGACCGAGCCGGAGGTCGCGACCGCGGTGCACCTCGGCCATGCCGCCGTAGCCGAGCAGCTCGCCGACCTGGTACCTGCCACCGAGCAGGCGGGCCTGGGCTGTCATCGCGTCTGTCGTCCTTCGCTCGTCGTCGTCTCGCCGCTGGTCAATCGGAGCCGCTCGAACTGACGGTACGACCTCTGGGTCAGGTCGTCGCGTCCGTCGAACCGTAGCGCGCCGGAGGTCACGGTCTGCGGTGTGACCGGTGCGGACTGTGTTCCCTTGCGCAGCTTGTAGGAAATCACGCCCGAGCAGAGCAGGACCAGTACGGCGAGGAGCACGGCCACGAGCACCGTTCCCGGCCGGGACCGCCCCGGGGCGGGCGGCGGTGGTGTCGGACCGGCCTGCCCCACGTACCCGGACGGCGGGACCGGCGGCTGCGGCACCGAGGCGGCCCCACGCGGATAGCTCGCCGCCGCCATCGGCGGCCGGGGCTGCGCCACCGCCGGCGCGACCGCGGTGGGTCGCGGCGGCTGGGCCGGCGCGGCGGAGACGGGACGGGACGCCGCGGGCGACGTGGCGGCTGGCGGCCGGTGTGGGGACGTCATCGAGCGCGACTGCTGCGGGGGCGGCACCTGGGCCCGCCCGGGCGGCGCGGCCGGCGACGCCGGGACACCCGAGATCGGCCGGGACTGGGTGTTCGCCCGGGCCTGCTGGGAGAGTGCCGCCTTCAGTTGGCGGGCCACCCCGGCCAGCGCGGCGGCGCTCGGCCAGCGGGCCGCCGCGTCCTTGGCCAGGGCTCGCTCGACCAGCGACCGCACCTGCGGAGGAATGTCGGCCGGAAGTGGCCGGGGCGCCTCCTGCACGTGCTTCATCGCGATCTCGAGCGGGTTGTCCCCTTCGAACGGGCGGCGGCCGGCGAGGCACTGGTACGCGACCACCCCGAGGGCGTAGACGTCGGACGCGGGCGTCGCGACCTGGCCCATGGCCTGCTCGGGCGAGATGTACGAGGCCGTGCCGAGCACCGAGCCGGCCGCGGTGAGCTGCCCCACCAGGTCGGAGCGGGCGATGCCGAAGTCGGTGAGCACCAGCGTGCCGTTCGGCCGGACGAGCAGATTGCCCGGCTTCACGTCGCGGTGCACGATGCCCTTCTCGTGCGCGGCATGCAGCGCGTCGGCGGCCTGGGCGACGAGGGCCATCGTCCGGGCCGGGGTGAGTCGCCCGACCCGGCTCAGCGTCGCCGAGAGCGGATCGCCCTCGACGTACTCCATCACCAGGAAGGCGATCTGCTGGTCGTTGCCGAAGTCGTAGACGTCGACCACGCCGGGGTGGTTGATGGTGGCCATGGTGCGGGCCTCGCCGCGGAACCGTTCGGCGAAGCCCGGCTCGTCGAGCAGGGCAGGGAGCAGGCTCTTGACGGCAACCGTCCGGCCCAGCACCTGGTCGGTGCCGCGCCAGACGTCACCCATACCGCCGCTCGCGATCCGCTCGTCGAGGCGGTAACGGTTGCCGAGCTGGACCCCGGGGCTGAGCATGTCAGCGACTCCCGGGGTCGGAGATGACCGCCTGCATGATCTTGCCGGCAATCCGGGCGGCCTCGGCGCTGCCGCCCGGCCCGGCCTGCTCCAGTTCGACGCAGACGGCGGAGATCGGGGTGCCGTTCTTGTCCATGACGAAGCCGATGAACCAGCCGTGGTCGGGCCGGTCGGGCGCGGACTGGGCGGTGCCGGTCTTGCCGCCGACCGTGTAGCCGTTGATCCGCGCGTTGCGGCCGGTGCCGTTCTCGACCACGCTGACCATCATGTCCCGCAGGTCGCCGGCGACCTGGCCGCTGATCGGCTGTCGCAGCTCCCGAGGCTCCGCCGTGTAGTAGCTGGTGGTCCGGTCCGGGCCCAGCAGCTGCCGCACCAGGTACGGACGCATCTGCTTGCCGTCCTTGTTGGCGACGGCGGCGGCGATCATCGCGCCCTGCAGCGGGGTCATCCGCACGTTGTTCTGGCCGATGGAGGACTGGGCCAACGCGGCCGGGTCGGTGCCGCCGTCCGGATTCTGCATGTCCCCGGTGCGGCTCGCCGCCACCGGCAGCCCGCCCTCGCCGAGCTGGCCGACGGTGAGGTCCTCCTGCTCGAAGCCGAACTGCCGGGCCTTCTCCTTGAGCACGTCGGCGCCGAGGCGCACACCGAGCTGGGCGAAGCCGGTGTTGCACGACTCGGTGACCGCCTCCATCAGGGTGACCTGATCCCCGGGGCAGATGGACGCCGCCGCGTTGCGGATCGGCGTGCCCGAGGTCGGCGCGGTGTAGCTGGGACCGGCCGGGATCTTCGTCTCCTTGCCGACGCCGTCCTCCAGCGCCGCCGCGGCGACCACGATCTTGAAGGTGGAGCCGGGCGGCAGGACCTCCCCGAGTGCCCGGTTCTTCAGCGGGCCGTTCGGATCCTGCTCCAACTCGTTGTACGCGGCGGCGGCCTTCGTGCTGTCGTGGCTCGCCAGCGGATTCGGGTCGAAGCTGGGCATGGAGACCAGGGCCTGAATCGCACCGGTACGCGGGTCGATGGCGATCGCGGCGCCCCGCTTCACACCGATCGTGTTGTTCCGCAGCTGGTTGTACGCCGCATCCTGGGCCTTCTTGGAGAGGCTGAGCAGGACGTTGCCGCCGCCGGTCTGGTCGCCGGTGAAGAGGTCCTTGATCCGGTCGCCGATCAGCTGGTCGCTGGTGCCGGCCAGGAACTCGTCCTCGACCCGCTCGATGCCGGTCTCGGCCAGGTTGACCGGCTTGTAGCCGAGCGCGTGAGCGTACTCGGCGCCGGCCGGGTAGGTCCGCAGGAATCGCAGCTTCCCGCCGGTGTCCTTGCTGGTGGCCAGCGCCGTTCCGCCGGCTTCGATGTTGCCGCGCTTGCGCTCGTACTCGGCGACCTGAACCCGGCCGTTGTAGTCACTGTTGCGGTATTCGTCCGCCTTGTAGGCCTGAATCCAGTTCAGGTTCGCGAAGAGCAGACCGAAGAGGACTATGACGACGACACCGGCGCGGCGCAGGGGTGCGTTCACGGCCTGATCACCTCCGTGGGGGCACCGTGCAGCTGCTCCGGCGGGCCGCCCGACGGTCGCGCGGTCCCGCCCCCGCCGGTCACCGGCCGGTGCGCACCGTCGGAGACCCGGAGCAGCACCGCGATGAGCAGCCAGTTCGCCATCAACGACGAGCCACCGGCGGAGAGGAACGGGGTGGTCTGGCCGGTCAGCGGAATGAGCTTGCTGATCCCGCCCACGATCACGAAGACCTGCAGCCCGAGGGTGAACGCCAAGCCGCCGGCGACCAGCTTGCCGAACGAGTCACGGACCGCCAGCGCGGCGCGCAGGCCGCGCTCCACGATCAGCAGGTAGATGACCAGCAGCGCGGAGAGGCCGAAGAGGCCGATCTCCTCGCCGAGTCCGGCGAAGATGAAGTCGTTCTGCACCTCGGGTAGCAGGCCCGGCTGGCCACCGCCCGGCCCGGCGCCGAAGAGCCCGCCGGTGCCGAGCGCGAGCAACCCCTGCACCAGCTGGTAGCCGTCGTTGTGCGGATCGGCGAACGGGTCCAGCCAGATCTCCGCCCGCAGGTAGAAGTTGGCGAACGGCCCGCCCACGAGATCACCGAGGATGTACGCGAGGTAGGCGCCGCCGAAGAAGAGCACCAGGCCGATGATCAGCCAACTGACCCGCTCGGTGGCGATGTAGAGCGTCACCACGAACATGCCGAAGTAGAGCAGTGAGGTGCCGAGGTCCTTCTCGAAGACCAGGACCAGGAGGCTGATCAGCCAGACCACCACCACCGGGCCGAGGTCACGCCCGCGCGGGAAGTCGATGCCGAGGAATCGTCGGCTCGCCAGCGAGAGCACCTCGCGCTTGCGCACCAGGTAGTAGGCGAAGAAGACCAGCAGCGCCAGCTTGGCGAACTCGCCGGGCTGGATGGAGAAGGTGTCGCCGAACTTGATCCACAGCTTGGCGCCGTTGATCTCGGAGAACCGGCTGGGCAGCACCGCCGGGATCATCACCAGCACGATGCCGGCCAGCCCCAGGGTGTACGCGTAGCGGGAGACCGACCGGTGGTCGCGCAGGATGACGAGCAGCCCGGCCGCGAGGATCACCGAGACAAGGGTCCAGGCGAGCTGGCGGCCGCCCGTGCCGGCGAAGACGGCGAGGCCCTCCCGCTCGGCGGGAACGGCGTCACTCAGGTCGAGCCGGCGCAGGAAGCCCACGCCCAGCCCGTTGAGCAGCGCCACCGCCGGCAGCAGGGCCGGGTCGGCGAACGGGGCGAGGAACCGGATGACCAGGTGGAGGCCGAGGAACACGGCACCGAGCGCGGCAGCCGGGATCCAGAAGTCCGGGGTGACCGTGTCGAGCATGGTCGCCTCGACGGTCGCCCCGTACGCGGCTACCAGCACCATGGCCAGCAGCAGCAGGGAGAGCTCGGCGTTGCGCCGGGACCGGGCCAGGCGTACGCCGGGCTGCTCGCCCGTGGTGGCGGGCGAGGCTGCCGGTGTGGCCGCTGCGGTCACGGAAGGGTCCTCGGGGTCGGGCCGACGCTCACTCGGGCGACCGGCAGCCGGCCGGGTCGAGCGCCGGCGGAGCCGAGTCGGAGGGTGGCGCGTCGGGCGTGCTGGTCGGCTCGGTGCCGACCACGCTGCCGCTCGGGCTGGGGCTGTTCGAGACCTGGCCGACGCGGCTGCTGGCCGTCGGCGCGCCGACGGCGGCGCTGCCGCTCGGCGTGGGCGTCGTCGCGACGGTGCTCGGCGACGGACTCGACGAGGTCGACGGGGTCGACGGGGTCGACGGGGTCGACGAGGCGACCGGCGTGGACGGGCTCGGGCAGACCGGCTTGAGGTTCGGGTTGGTCGGGTCCTCGCTGGTCAGCTCGGCCAGCCGACGCTCGGCGTCCGGCTCGCTCTTGGCGGGGATGCCCTGCTTGACCTGCTCCTGTGCGGCCAGGGTCAGGTCGTCGAGCTGTGCGGGGCTGGTGGAGTGCACGGTGGAGAGATCCAGGCCGGCGATCTGGCCCTGGATCCCACGGAAGACTGCGACCTGGCCCTCCTCCGTGGCCCCGACGTAGTACTGCTGCTGGGTGTAGCTCCAGCCGGCGAAGAGGCCACCGCCGAGGATCACCAGCAGGGCGATCCCCATTGCGGCCGCGCGTACCGGCCGGTGCCGGCGCCGCTCGGGCTCGTCCTCGTCGGGAGTCGGCTCCTCGGGCGCCGGTGAGCGCGGCGCCGAGAGCGCCGAAGCCCGGGCGGCCGGGGTGGAGATGTCCGCCGAGGTCGCCATGCCCCGATCCCGGGCGGCGGCGCCGCCCACGATCGGTGTCGCCTCGACGATGTCCTGGTCGGTCGCGTCAGCGATGATCACCGTGATGTTGTCCGGGCCACCACCGCGGAGCGCGAGCTGGACGAGCCGCTCGACGCACTGCTGCGGGTCGGTGTACTCACGCATGGTCTCGCCGATGGTGTCCGCGCTGACCACACCGGAGAGCCCGTCGCTGCAGATCAGGTAGCGGTCACCGGGAAGCACCTGGCGCACTGAGTATTCCGGGTCGATGTCCCGGCCGTCGAGCGCACGGGTCAGCAGCGACCGCTGCGGGTGGCTGCTCGCCTCCTCGGCGCTGATCCGGCCCTCGTCGACGAGCATCTGGACGTAGGTGTCGTCCTTGGTGATCTGCGCGAACTCGCCGTTGCGCAGCAGGTACGCACGGGAGTCGCCGATGTGCACCATGCCGAGCTTGCTGCCGGAGAAGAGCGTCGCGGTGAGTGTGGTGCCCATCCCCTCCAGTTGGGGATTGGCGTCCACGGTGTCGCGGAGTTGTTGGTTGGCGGTGCCGACGGCTGATCGCAGCGCGTCGACGAGAGCGTCCCCGGGGACGTCCTCGTCGAGCGGCGCCATGGCACCGATGACGATGTTGCTGGCGACGTCACCGGCGGCCATGCCGCCCATGCCGTCGGCAACGGCGAGTAGCCGCGGTCCGGCGTAGACGGAATCCTGGTTGCCGTCTCGGATCAGACCGCGGTCGCTGTGGGCCGCGTAGCGCAGGGTCAGAGTCATGGCCGTAATTCGAGGGAAGTGCGGCCGATCCGGATCGGCACGCCGAGGGGGACGGGGGTCGGTCCGGTGACCTTAGCGCGATCCAGATAGGTGCCGTTAGTCGAACCGAGGTCCTCTACGAACCACTGCCCGTCACGTGGCACGAGTCGGGCGTGTCGCGCCGACGCGTAGTCGTCGGTGATGACGAGGGTGGAGTCCTCCGCACGACCGATGGTGATCTGCGCCTCACCGAGCGTGATTCGAGTGCCGGCCAGCTGACCGGCGGTCACCACCAGCTGGTGCGCTGCCCGACCCCGCTTCACCTTGGCCGGCTTCGCCGCCTGACCCGCCACGGCGCCCAACGTCCGGGGCGCGGCGACCAGCCGGCCCGAGCGGGCACCCGCGAAGAGGTCGCGGCGGATGACGCCGACCACCGTGAAGACGAAGATCCACAGCAGGATCAGGAACCCGAACCGGGCGACGGTGATGACGAGTTCCGGCAACGCTGATCAGCCGTCCACGCGGAAGGTCAGTGTGGTGGTGCCGAGCTGGATCATGTCCCCGGGGTTGAGGGCGACGGCCGAGACCCGCTGACCGTTGACCATCGTGCCGTTGGTCGAGCCGAGGTCGGTCAGCACCACCTGACCACCGTCGAAGTCGAGGCGGGCGTGCCGCCGGGAGATCCCGACGTCCGGCAGCCGGAGGTTGGCCTGGTCACCACGGCCGATGACCGTGGAGCCCATCTGCAACGGGTAGGTGCGACCGTCGCCGGAGACCAGGCGTACGTTGCGCCCGCCGCCGTGCCCGGGCGGAGGCCCGTAGCCGCCACCCTGGTCGTACGCGGGATAGGCGGGCGGGCCGGCGTCGTAGCCGGGGCCCGGGGCCGGGGCCACGTCGCCGCCGGTGTAGACCTCGGCGGTGACCCGGAACATCCCGGTGTCCAGCCCGTCGCCGCGCTCGATCTCGACGATCACGTCGCCGTAGACCGTCCAGGCCTGCTCGCCGATGAACTCCGCCTGCGACTGGGCCAGCTCCTGGGCCAGCGCGGCAGCGTAGGGCGCCAGCCGACTGTGGTCGTACGGCGAGAGATCGATCACGTAGCGGTTGGGCACGAGGGTGCGCCCACCGGCCAGGATGGCCTTGTGCGCCTCAGCCTCCCGCTGCATGGCGTTGAGGATCTCCACGGGGTGGACCACCCCTTTGAAGACCTTGGCGAAGGCCCCTTCGACCAGGCCTTCCAGACGCTTCTCGAAGCGTTGCAGCACGCTCACCGGCTCCTCCTCGGGTCCCGAGGACATGATGGTATCCGGCCGGCGCGCGCGCAGCTCACACGCCGCTCGGCCGCCTGCTCCCGGCCCGTTCGGATGGGCCGCTCCTACCGTGCTACTCTTTCGTCCGCCACGAACGGTAACCGGTCGTGGCGATGACCGGAACAGCGTAATATGTGCCGGGCCCCGCCGCTGGCGGCGAGGTCGGGTCGGGTTACAGTTATCCGGTCGTGCCACGGGGAAGTGGCGGAATGGCAGACGCGCACGGTTCAGGTCCGTGTGCCCGAAAGGGCGTGGGGGTTCAACTCCCCCCTTCCCCACCACCACACGAGGGCTCCGCGGGTCGCGGGGCCCTCGCGGCATATCGGGGCATGTCGAGCATCACGCTATGCTCCGAATGGTTTTCTGCCTCCGATGGACCAGGAGTGGCGTGTGAGTGTCGCGTTGGTGACCGGGTCGGGCGGTCTGATCGGCTCCGAGGCGGTCCGGCACTTCGCCGGTCTCGGTCTCGACGTGGTCGGTATCGACAACGACATGCGGCAGCAGTTCTTCGGGTCGGAGGCGTCGACCGCGTGGAACGTCAAGCGGCTGACCCAGGAGCTGGGGTCGGCGTACACACATCACTCGATCGACATCCGCGACCGGGACGCGCTGGCGAAGCTCTTCCAGTGGTACGGCGCGGAGATCGCCGTGGTGATCCACACGGCCGCGCAGCCCTCGCACGACTGGGCGGTCCGTGACCCCTACACCGACTTCGACGTCAACGCCGGCGGCACGCTGAACGTTCTCCAGAACGTCCGCGAGCACTGCATCGAGGCGCCGGTCATCCACTGCTCGACCAACAAGGTCTACGGCGACCGGCCCAACAGCCTGCCCTTCGTGGAGCTGGAGACCCGCTGGGAGATCGAGCCCGGGCACCCGTACGAGCAGGGCATCCGGGAGGACATGTCGATCGACTCCTCCCTGCACTCGATCTTCGGCGCCTCGAAGGTCGCCGCGGACGTGATGGTGCAGGAGTACGGCCGCTACTTCGACATGCGTACGGCGTGTTTCCGCGGCGGCACGCTGACCGGCCCGGCCCACTCCGCCACCGAGCTGCACGGCTTCCTCGGCTACGTCATGCGGGCCAACATGGAGCGCCGGACGTACCGGATCTACGGCTACCAGGGTAAGCAGGTCCGGGACGCCATCCACAGCTCGGACGTGGTCGGGGCGTTCGAGGCGTTCTTCCGTAACCCCCGCTCGGCGGCGGTCTACAACCTGGGCGGCGGGCGGCACTCCAACACCTCCATGCGGGAGGCGTTCGCCGAGGCCGAGCGGATCACCGGCCGGGAGATGGTCTCGGAGTACGTCGAGGCCAACCGGGTCGGCGACCACAAGTGGTGGATCGGCTCGAACGAGGCGTTCCAGGCCGACTATCCCGAATGGAAGCAGGTCTACGACGTACCGATGATCATGCGGGAGATCTACGAGGCCAACGTGGACAAGTGGGTGCCCTCGGCATGACCGTGCAGCGCAAGCAGAACGTGCTCGGCGTCCTGGTCGACGCCACCGACTACGCCGAGGCGACCGAGCAGGTCGTCGCGGCCGCCCAGGAACGCCGCCCGCTGGCGCTGACCGCGCTGGCCGTGCACGGCGTGATGACGGGCGTGCTCGACCGGGCCCACAACGCCCGGCTCAACTCCTTCGACGTCGTCACCCCGGACGGCCAGCCGGTGCGCTGGGCGCTCAACCTGCTGCACCACGCAGGCCTCCGGGACCGGGTGTACGGCCCGACGTTGACCCTGCACGTGCTCTCCCGGTTCGCCGACGAGGGTCTGCCGGTCTACCTGTACGGCTCGACCGAGGAGACGCTGTCCCGGCTGATCCCGGCGTTGGAGCGGATGTTCCCGGCGCTCAAGATCGCCGGTGTGGAGCCGTCCAAGTTCCGGGCCGTGCAGCCGGGCGAGGACGTCGAGATCGCGGACCGGATCCGGGCCAGTGGCGCCCGGCTCGTCCTGGTCGGGCTCGGCTGTCCCCGGCAGGAGGTCTTCACGTACGCCATGCGGCCGCTGCTCGACATGCCGCTCATGGCGGTCGGGGCCGCCTTCGACTACCACGCCGGGCTGTTGCGCAAGCCCCCGCCGTGGATGCAGCGGGCCGGTCTGGAGTGGCTCTGGCGTCTGGGCCTGGAGCCCAAGCGGCTCTGGCGCCGGTACGTGATCCTCAACCCGGCGTTCCTGAGCCGGCTCTTCGCGCAGAAGCTCGGGCTGTGGAAGGCGGCGCCGCCGGCACCGGCCGCGGAACGCCCCGCCGGCTTCGCGGTCTGACCGCACTCGTCGACGACACGTGTGAGGACCCCTCCCCGACCGGGGAGGGGTCCTCCGTCGCCACTGGTCAGAGGGTCAGCGACCAGGTGTTGATATAGCCGGTGTCGCCCGAGTAGACGTCCCGCACCCGCAGCTGCCAGGTGCCGTTCGCCGCCTCGCTGGAGAGGTTGACGGTGTAGGTCGTGTTCACGTTGTCGACGCCGTCGAAGAAGCTGCTGTTCTTCAGCCGGTACGACGAGCCGTCCGGGGCGACCAGGTCGATCACCAGGTCACCGCGGAAGGTGTGCACGATGTTGACCGGAACCTGCGAGCTCGCCGAGGCGTTGCGGCCGCATCCGGAGATCACGATCGAGCTGGCCACCGTGGCACCGGTGTCCGGGATCGCGACGTCGGTGCCGTTCGTGCCCGAGCAGCCGCCGCCCGTACCGGTCACGGTCAGCGTGTAGGTGGCCGTACGGGTCGCCGACGCACCGGTACCGGTGATGGTGATCGGATAGCTTCCGGCCGGCGTGCCGGCCGAGGTGGCGATGGTGAGGGTCGAGGAGCCGCCCGAGGTCACCGTCGACGGGCTGAACGAGGCGGTCGCGCCGCTCGGCAGGCCACTGGCGGAGAGGCTGACCGACTGGGCGGAGCCGTTCGTGGTGGCCGTACCGACGGTCGCCGTGACCGAGCCGCCCGGCGCGGTGGAGCCGGAGGTCGGCGACACCGAGACCGAGAAGTCGTTGGTGGGCGGCGGGGTGGACCCGTTCACGACGTAGAGCAGCC
The DNA here is from genome assembly GCF_003626635.1 of Micromonospora musae. GTDB lineage: Bacteria > Actinomycetota > Actinomycetes > Mycobacteriales > Micromonosporaceae > Micromonospora > Micromonospora musae. The sequence goes on from NZ_RAZT01000011.1 coordinate 27,173, forward strand.
GGTTCGGGGTGCCGGTGCCGAGGTTGGTCAGCACGTTCGGGGTCGAGTTGTTGACCAGGTTGTCGCGGACCTGCTGCGGGGTCAGCCCCGGCGTCGCGGAGAGCACGAGCGCCGCGACGCCGGCGACGTGCGGCGAGGCCATCGATGTGCCGCTGATCGTGTTCGTCGCGGTGTTGCTGGTGTACCAGGCGGAGGTGATGTTCACGCCCGGGGCCAGGATGTCGACGCAGGTGCCGAAGTTGGAGAAGCTGGCGGCCGCGTCGTTGTTCTGGGTAGCGCCGACGGTGATCGCGGGTCCGACCCGGGCCGGCGAGTAGTTGCAGGCGTTCTGCCGGTTGCCGAAGATGTCGCCGTTGCCGGCGGCGACCGCGTACGTGATGCCCGAGTTGATCGAGTTGGTGACGGCCGTGTCGATCGAGCTGTTGGCCGAGCCGCCGAGGCTCATGTTCGCCACCGCCGGCTTGACGGCGTTCGCGGTCACCCAGTCGATGCCGGCCACGACCTGGGCGTTGGTGCCGCTGCCCTGGCAGTTGAGCACCCGGACGCCGACGAGCTGGACGCCCTTGGCCACACCGTAGGCGGAGCCGCCGACAGTCCCCGCGACGTGCGTGCCGTGACCGTTGCAGTCGTCGGCCGCGCCGCCGTCGATCGCGTCGAAGCCGGAGACGGCCCGACCGCCGAAGTCGTTGTGCGTGAACCGGATGCCGGTGTCGATGATGTAGGCGCGGACGTTGGACGCCGTGTTCGGGTAGGTGTAGGAGCTGTTCAGGGGCAGGTTCCGCTGGTCGATCCGGTCCAGGCCCCAGGACGGCGGGTTGGGCTGGGTGTCGGCGATCGAAACGGTGTGGTTCTGCTCGACGTACGCCACGGCGGGGTCGGCCGCGATCCGTGCGGCGGTCTTCTCGTCGACCCGCGCCTCGAATCCGCGCAGCGCGGCTTCGTAGGTGCGGGCGACGGATCCGCCGTGCCGCCCGGTCAGGCGGTGGGCGTTGTCGCTGACGGAGTCCCGGCCGACCGCGGTGTCCTTGAAGACGACGATGTAGCTGTCGGCCACGGCGGTGGCCCCGCCCGCCGCTCGGATGGTGCCGGTCGGTTCGGCGGCCAGTGCGGGCGTGGCGGCGGCCAGCATGCTGAGCGTGGCCACCCCGACGAGTACGGACCTGTGGGCAAGACCCATCTCTCTACCTCCCTCCGACTGGCAGCCGTCCGAAACGGGTACCCGATCGGATCGACGACTGCCGATCTAGCCGAGAGTAGAGCGAGGGGGTGCGTCATTGAAACATGTCGAATCTTTCATAACGCGTGAAGGATGACCCCTACGGGAGCACGTCCGGGGCCAACGGGGGCGCTGCCCGGATTCGCCGAGCGGGCGGACGGGCAAGGCTGTTCGGCATGGATAGTCATCTCGTCGTGCTGCTGCCGGTCGCCGCGGTCTGGCTGGCCGCCGGCCTCCTCGCGGACGGACTACCCCGGCTGGAGCGCGCCTGCTCGATCCGTCGGCGCAGCGGATGGCTGCTCGGCCTGGTCGTGAGCGGGCTCGCGCTGACCTCGGCCGTGCTGGTGGCCGGGCTGCTCAGCGGTGGGGACGCGCCGGCCGACCGGGCCGCCGCGGCCCTCGACGTGGCCGCCGTACCCGCCCTGGTCGTCGCCGTCTGCACCGTCCGCCGGGTGCGCCGGCTCTGGGCCGGAGCGGGCGCCTTCGCCACTGCCCCGGACACGCCGGCGCCGTACGGTCTGCGCGCCGCGGCAGCGCATCCGTTGATGGGCCTGCCCCTGCAGGTGACCGCTCTGCTGGCGGTGGCCGAGATGATCGCGGCGAGCGGCGGTGACCAACTCACCGAACCGGGGGTCACCGGACCGGCGATCACCGCCGGTGCGCTCGGGATCCTCGCCGTCGGAATCCGGCACGCGCTGCGGCACAACCGGCTCAGCGAGCGGGCCCGGGTGCCGGCGCCGGCCTCATCGGGGGCGGCCCGCCCCCTGCATGTATAGCAGCTCCAGAATCGCGCGGGTCGCCTCGAACCAGCGGTCGAGCCAGCCGGGCGGCGGCAGGCTGCCCTTCGGCGGCAGCTCCAACAGCAGCCCTTGCAGCAGTGGGTGGTCGACCAGCGAGTCGCCCGGCTCGGTGGACCAGCTGGCCGGGAAGTTCGCGGCACCGTGCGAGTTCGGCTCCAGCGACGGCAGGTTGATCGCAGAGGCGGAGTGCTCGGCCGCCTCCTCCCGCTCGGGGTCACCCGCGACCACCTCCGTGAGGACGGTGTCCCGACGCGCACCGCGGTACTTGCCACCGAACCGCTCCGATTTGCTCGGACCGTTGGTGAGGTTCTCTGACCCGATCGTCGTCATGCGTCTCGCCTGCCTCGCTCGGTTGCCGATCCCCCGCGGCCGGTTTCTGCACCGGCGCCATACCGACGGGTTCAACGAGGCGGGGCGCTTGTGGCGACGGGACGCCCGGTGGATCGTGGCCCGCCGCGGCCTCTTCGAAAGGAAATGGAGCGCACGTCCGTCGGTGATTGTTCGGGCGATCGGGCCCGGAACGCGGCAGCGGGCCCCCGTCCGGTGAATCCCGGACGAGGACCCGCCCCGTCGCCTTTGCGCCCGAGTGCTTCAGGCCGAACCGAACCCGCCGTTCCTGGTGCTGGCGACGAAGGCGTGCCAGTCAGCGGGAGCGAAGATCAGGGCCGGCCCCGTCTTGTCCTTCGAGTCCCGGACGCCGACCACTCCCGGCACGTACGCCACCTCCACGCAGTTGTCACAGTTCGGCCCGCTCTTCGAGCTCTTGAACCACGTTGCCTGCGTCAGGTCCACGGAGAACCCCTTGGTCGCCATTTCCACAGCGGCTCCTCTACCAGTTTCGCGATGTGTGCGATGGACTCCTCCGGACGAATGGCCGCCGCTCGAATGTGATCGAAGATGAAGCTGTACTTCTGCAGTTCGTCGCCCTTCTCGAGGAAGAGCCCACCCGTGGCGTTCTCCGCGTACACGACATCCGGATCACCGGGCTCGGGGAAGCTCAGGATCGTGAAGGTGCCATCCATGCCGGCGTGCGCCCCCACCTCGAAAGGCAGGATCTGCAACGTCACGTTCGGCAGCTCCGCGACCTCGACCAGCCGTTTCAACTGGTTCCGCATCACTTCGTCCCCGCCCACCGGACGGCTCACCACCGCCTCATCGAGCACCACCCACAGATCGACCGGATCATCCTGTGTCAGCAACGACTGCCGACCGAGGCGGACACGGACACGTTGTGCGACTTGATCCGGGGTGAAGTCCGGGCGGGCGGCCCGGATCATCGCGCCCGCGTACTCCTCGGTCTCGAGCAGACCCGGCACCACCTGCTGTTCGTACGCCCGGATCGAACTCGCCGCCGCCTCCAGCCCGACGTACGCGCCGACCAGCACGGTGCTGTACGGATGCCACCAGCCCTTCTGCCGGGCCTCCCGGGCGATCTGCACCAACTCGTCGCTCTCCACGCCGACCACTCCGTAGATCCGGAGCATGTCGCGCACGTCGCGCGGCGTGGCCGTGGTGTGACCGGTCTCGATCCGGGAAACCTTCGACGCCGAGCACTCCAGCTGCTCGGCCACGGCCTCGATGGTGATGCCGGCCGCCTCGCGCTGGCGCCGCAACTCGGCGCCGAGGCGCCGTCGCCGGATGGTCGGGCTGCGCCGCTCGCTCACCGAGCCACCCCGCTTCGCCTCGTGCCCGGCCCGCCTAGCGCGCGGAGGAGTGTCACCCCGACATGCCGGCTCTTCGCCCTCACCCGCCTGTACCTCCGGTCGACGCGCCGATGGTCGCCGTCCGCCGCGGCGCGCAGCTTCGACGGCGGACGGTTCGCGGCTCGGGGGGTGGTGCCGGTCGTCGACCGGCCGCGGGCGGGCGAAACCGGTCCTCAGTGTGACGCCCGAACGCGGATGGCTTCAAGCGCTGTTTTACGTGTCGCACTCACGTATCGGCAAAAGTCGACGTGCAACTTGCATGAAGCACGTCGCTGGTGCACTCTGTCCGTATGGCTCGGATTACTCACCGTCTCGACAGCCTACCCGTTAGTGATCATCGCAGCGGGGGCGGCCTGCCGAACGGCCCGATCCGGCCAGCGACAACCAGATCTGCCCCGGGGTGATGACCCCACCGCTGCACGCCAGCCGGCTGCGGCGGTGGGCGCAAAAACCCGGAAGCAGCCGGGTGATGGTCGGGTGGCGGCGCGCCACCAGCGGGTACGGCCCGACCACCACCACCCGCACCACCCACCGGTACGCGAGACACGACCTCGCCGTATCGACCCGTGAAAAGTCCCCCCGACGAGACTCGCCGGCGAGGCCGCCGGCCAACCTTCCTCAGGAGCCCATGTGCTTCCCCGCTCCGGTGACGTACTGCACGTGACTCGCGCGGCGAGTGTCCAGTTCCTCCGGCCCATCAAGTTCCGGGTGATCCGGGTGCTCGACTGGCCAACCTACGACGGTTGGCTCTGGCTCGACGGCTACGAGTTGAACGCGGCGGGGGACGCGGTCAACCGGCGGTCGATCTTCGTACAGCGGGAGGGGCTGCAGCAACTGCCGCAGCACCGGCCCGTGCCGCAGCAGCGACCGCACACCGCGCGGCAGCGCAGGCCGGTCTCCCGTACGCCGGTCCGGGTGGGCTGAGCACCGCGAACCCGCAGTTTGTGGGCGTGTCTCGCATTAGACTCAGGGCACGCCCACCCCGGCAGGTTCCACCCCGCGCGTCCAGGACCCCGAACCTGGGATGGCCATGCTCAATCTGCCCGCCGCGCGGCGGCAACACCGCTCACCTATCACCTATGCCTTCGTACTCCTGGCGTTCTTCGGCGCCGCCACCACCCTCGCGGTCGTGGTACGCGACCCCGCCCTCTCCTCGACCACCCATCTGCCGGAGCCGGTGCCCGCACCGGAGATCACGGTGATCGGCGAGGGGTCCTCACCCGACCCGGACGACGGACCCGGCTGGGACGGAACGCCCGGCGTCGCTGATCCGCTCGACGACGGAAGCAGCACGGTCCCGGGCGACCCGAACAACGCGGCCGATCCGGCCGGCGAAGACCCGGCGAACGGCTCCGGAGCCGGCGCGCTGGCCGGCGAGAGCGCCCCGCACACGGGACGACACTCACCGGACGACGTCCGCCGGGCACTCTTCTGGTCCGGCGTCCTCGGGTTGACCATCTCGCTCGCCGGGCTCGGCCTGGTCGGCACCCGACGACGGATGTGGTGACCGCACCTCCTCAGCCCCACCGGTCCGGCCCGCGGGAACGCCCCCGATCAGGGAGTAGCCGTCGTCGTGGGGGCCGACGTCGGCAGGCCGGTCGGGGCGGCCGAGGTGGCATCGGCCTGTGAGATCAGGAGCGCGATCTCCTCCTCCTCGGTCACCACCTCACCCGCCTCCGGGTCGGTACCGATCACTCGCCCCGGCGGCAGCTCCGACGGACGGAACTCCACCCGATAGCTCAACCCGAGCCGGTCCAGCAGCGCCTCAGCAGCCGCCTGCGGCAGACCGGCCAGCGGCGGCACCGGCACCTCGACCGCCTCGGTGGCGGTCGGCGGAGCGCTGCTCGGGGACTCGGTCGTCGGCTCGGCCGAGGTCGGGGCGGCGCTGGTCGGCGCGGCCGTGGTGAGCGAGGGCGACACTGACGGCTCCGGGCCGGGCCGCTCGTCCGCGGCATTGCTCAGCAGCCACAACGCGACGCCGAGCAGAGCCACCAGGAGCAACGCGAGGATGCCCCAGAGGATCGGCAGCCACCAGCGCCGGCCACCCTGCTCCTCCTCGTACCACTCGCCGGCCGGCTCGGGGTAGTCGGACGGTCGAGGCGGCGGCACCCCGGCCCGCCCGGACCAGGGCGCCACCCGCTCCGGCTGCGCCGGAACGTTCCGATCGGTGGGCCGGCCCAGCGGGGTCGTCGCGTCCGCCGACTCAGGGGAGCTCGCCCCGGCGCGCTCCGCCGGACCGGGCAGCCGTTGGGTCTGGTCGTCCGGCTCGCCGCCGGAGCGCGGAAGCGGGCGGGTCTCGTCGCGGTCGCCGGCGGGTGGCTCCTGGCGGTCGTCGCTCATGGCACGTCCTCTCCCGAGCCGGGCAGGCGTCCTGGCCTCCTGTCCGCCAACCTAGCTGGCCGCGCAACCATCGGCCCGGATCAACGTGCCGACCCGCCCACGGACGACCGTCGCCGACCGTCCGTCCAGTTCAGGCCGTCTGCGTCACGGGGCCGGAAAGAACGGTGGCTGGTTCGACTTCTCCGCCCCGCACCAGATCCGCACCTGGTCGTTCCAGCGCGCCGAGCCCCCCTCGGACGGCTCCTGGCGGGTCACCTCGCCGCGCTTCCCATTCGGGTAGTCCGGGTAGAAGCCCGACTCGCCCAGCTCGTCCGCCGCGTCGGCGCAGTCGTCACCGACGACGTCCGGCACCTCACTCTCCGGTGGCGGTCCGGCCACGTAGAGCGTCACCGTCGTCCCCCGCCGTACCTCGCGGCCGACCTCGGGATCGGTGCGTTCGATCGAGCGGCCCGCACCGTCACCGAAGACCAGACGCCAGCCCAGCCGGAGATCGCGCAGCTCGTCGCGCGCGTACAGGAAATCCGTGCCGATCACCGGCGGTACGGTCAGCCCCGAGGCGGTCGACGCCGAGGTGCGCGGCGCCGACGGGGTGGTCCGCGTGGGCTCCGGGCGGTGGCTGGGTCTTCCGCTCGCCGCTCCGGTCGCGCTCGGCGCCGCCACCGGCTTCTCCGGGGACTGCTCGCCCTCGCCCGCCAGCAGCCAACCGCCGGTCGCGCCGATCGCGGCGAGCAGCACGGCGACCATGCCGCCGCCGAGCACCACGGTGAGTCGTCCCGGGCTGCCCTCGCGTCTCTCGCCGAGATTGCCGTTCGTGTTCCCGTCCGTCATACCGACACCGCCTCAGTCACCCGCGACCGTACCGAGTCCCGCCAGGTCGCCGCCGCCACCGTCCAGACGGGACGGTTGTCGACGACTCGCCGCGCCGACGACGGGACGTTACGCTGCCCGGCATGGCCAGACGCGGCTGGGGAGGATCCATCGCGACCGCCGTCGGCGTTGCTGCCGGCACCGGCGCGGCCCAACTGGGCTTCGGCTACGGGTTGGGCATCATCAACTGGGCACCGGCCGACGCCGGTGCGGCCCGGGGGGCGTGGGTCGCCAGCCTGGTCTGGGCCACCTGGATCGCCGGCACCTCGACCATCCTCGGCGCGGTCTGCGCGTACCGCCTGCACGAGCGGGCGCGCGACGCCGCGAGGGTGACGGCCCACGAACCGAGCCCGGCGAGCTCCGACGTCACTTCCGACGCCGCCACGACCCGACTCGACGGTTCGACCGCCCCGACCGGGTCCGGTGCGCCGCGGCAGGCCGACGAGGGTGACCCGGTACCGGCCGGCCGGGGGACGGAGGAGACCGCTCGCGCCAGCAGTCTCCGGCGGATCGCCCTGTCGATCGCGGCCGGGCTGGGCGGCCTCGTCACCGTGCTGCTGGTCGCGGTTCCCGCCCGGGTGGCGGTGGCCGCGGACACCGCCACCCCGCAGCGGCTCGCCGCCGGGTACGCGGCGATCGGGGTGCTGTTGGGGGTGTTGACCGCGCTCTGGGCGCTGCGCTCACGCGCCGCCGCCGCCAACGTGATCGCGACGGTCGCCTGGCTCTGGCTGCTCGCCGTGGTCGCGGTGGTCGACGGAGTACTCGCCGGACGCGGGCTCGCCAGCGCCCAGCTCGGCATCTGGCAGATCAGCTCGGACCGGCCGGGATTCTGGATCCGGGACTACCTCTACTGGCCGGGAGTGGTGCTCTCGCTCGGCTCCGCGCTGCTGATCGGCGTACTGGCTGCCCGGCGCACCGCCCGCTCGGCGGAGCACCGGATCGGCGCGGCCATCTCCGGCGCGGCCGGGCCGCTGCTCGTCGCGGTGGCCTACCTGTTGGCCGTACCACGGCTGTCGGCGATCACCCCGGAGCAGGTGTCGGCGCATCTGATCGCCCCGTACGCGGTGATCGTCGGAATCGGCGGTTCGGTGCTGGTGGCAGCGCTCGCACAGGGCCGGGCCCGGCGGGCGGCGTCGCGGGCCGGCGCGAACTCGACCGGCACGGCGAGCGGGTCGGGGCCGACGGTCGGCACGACCGAGCCGGCGACCGGACCGACGATCCCGACCGAGGCCGAGACGGCGGTGGGGGCTCGGACGACCGGCGACTCGACCGGGACGTACCGCCCGGCTGCCACGCCACCGCCGGACGCCGTCCGGCCCACCGACAGCGGGGAGTTCGCGCCGCCCGGCAGCACCCCTCCCGTGCCGAAGGTGCCCGCGCCGCGTACCGGGGAGGCCGATCGACTCGACGACCCGGGCGAGCCGGAGGCGGCCGCGGCCACCGCGGAGCCGGTCAAGCCGGAGACCCGGTCCGGTCGCCGTGCCCGGCCGCCGCGTCGCACCGGCTGACGAACGCTCACCCTCGATCGGGTCGGCTCCCACCGGCACCGGCCCGGCCGGAACGCTCTCGACGTGCCCAGCGCGGTCGGCGGGTCAGGCGCGGTCGCACGTCCGGCGTGTCGACGGGTCAGGTGTGGTCGACGGGTCCGGCGCAAGCGCGCCCGACGCTCCGGTCGACGGAAGTCAGTCAACCGGCCAGGTGTGCACCGGCTCGTTGCTGCGCTGGAGCTCGGCATAGCGCTGCACCATGTGGTGCAGGGCCGCCTCGCGGTCCAGGCCCCGGTGCCGCTCGGCCGCCCAGACCGCCTCGGTCTGCCAGGTAGCGCCGTTGCGGCCGGTACGGCAGCGTTGTTCGATCACTCCGAGCAGGCGGTCCCGCTGCGCCGGGGCGACACCGAAACCGTCCAGACCGGCGGCGGCCTTGGGCAGCAGCACGTCCAGCACGAGTTCGGTCACCGGCACGTCGCCGAGCCTCGGCCAGTGCAGTACGGCATCCAGGCCGCGCCGGGCGGCGGCGTGGAAGTTCTCCTCCGCGGAGCTGAACGTCAGCTGGCTCCAGATCGGGCGGTCCGCCTCGGCCAGCGCGCGGGCCAGACCGAAGTAGAACGCCGCGTTGGCCAGCATGTCGACCACCGTCGGCCCGGCCGGCAGCACCCGGTTCTCCACCCTCAGGTGGGGGCGGCCGTCCATGATGTCGTAGACCGGCCGGTTCCAGCGGTAGACGGTGCCGTTGTGCAGGCGCAGCTCACCGAGTTGGGGCACCCCGCCGGCATGCAGCACCTCCACCGGGTCCTCCTCCTCGCAGATCGGCAGCAGCGGCGGAAAATACCGGACGTTCTCCTCGAAGAGATCGAAGATCGAGGTGATCCACCGCTCCCCGAACCACACCCGGGGTCGTACGCCCTGCGCCTTCAGCTCGTCCGGGCGGGTGTCGGTGGCCTGCTCGAAGAGGGCGATCCGGGTCTCCGCCCAGAGTTGGCGACCGTAGAGGTAGGGGGAGTTCGCGCCGACCGCGACCTGCACCGCGGCGATCGCCTGGGAGGCGTTCCAGTAGTCGGCGAAGCTGTCCGGCGCGACCTGGAGGTGGAACTGGAGGCTGGTGCAGGCGGCCTCCGGCGCGATCGAGTCGGTGTGCGTGCGCAGCCGCTCGACGCCGTTGATGTCCAGCTCGATGTCCTCACCCCGGGCGCCGACGATCTGGTCGTTGAGCGCCCGGTAGCGCTCGTTCGTGGAGAGGTTCTCCGCGATCAGGTGCCGCTCGGTGAGGGTGGGCAGGATGCCGACCAGCAGGATCTTGGCGTCCGACTTGGCGGCCCGCTCGTCCGCCCGGGCGAGACTGCCGCGCAGGTCGTGCGCGTAGTCGGCGAAGCCGGTGCCCTCGATGAGCCGGGGCAGCGCGTTCAGTTCGAGGTTGAACTGGCCCAGTTCGGTCTGGAAGAGCGGGTCCGCGATGTGGGCGAGGATCTCCTCGTTGCGCATCGCCGGCTCGGCGGTCGAGTCGATCAGGTTGAGTTCGATCTCCAGCCCGGTCATCGGCCGGTCGGCGTCGAAGCCGAAGTCGTCCAGCATCAGGGCGAAGACGTCCAGACAGCGCCGGACCTTCTGCCGGTAGCGGACCCGGTCCTCGCGGGAGTAGGCGCCCTGCGAGACGTCCCTGCCCATGTGCCCCTCCCGGCATAAGGCGCGACCGGGGCCGTACCGTCCCGACGCGCGTTGTCAGCCCATAACGTTAAGAGCGCTCACCTCGTCAGGACCAGAGGCGGAGAGCGGCCGATCCGTTCGACGCGGCCGCCGGGCCGGTCGTGGGATGAGCGCTGGTCGTATCTCTACCCAGTCGACCTGCTGCGTCATCGGTTCGGGCGGCACGCGGGCCGTGACGATCCGCACATGCGACGACGCCGGGTCCACGCCGCTTTCGCGAGGTGGACCCGGCGTACGGGCCGGGGGGTCAGGCCTGCCGGACGGCCTCGCCCTCGATCTCGATCTTGACCTTCTTGCCGACCAGCACGCCGCCGCCCTCGATCGCGACGTTCCAGGTCAGGCCGAACTCCTCGCGGTCGATCTCCGTCTTCGCCGAGAAGCCGAAGATGTCCTGGCCGTACGGGCTACGACCGACGCCCTCGAACTCGACGTGCAGCTCGACCTGGCGGGTCACGTCCTTGATGGTCAGCTCACCGAGGAGGACGAACTCGTTGCCGTGGCGGGACTTCACCCCGGTGCTGCGGAACTCCAGGGTCGGGAACTTCTCGACGTCGAGGAAGTCGCCGCTGCGGAGGTGACCGTCCCGGTCGGCCGTGCCGGTGTGGATGCTGCCAGCCTGGATGGTCGCGGTGACGGAGGACTGCATCGGGTCCTCGGCTACCGTGATGGTGGCGGCCGCCTCACCGAACTCGCCGCGCACCTTCGACACCATCATGTGACGGGCAACGAAGCCGACGCGCTTGTGTGCAGCGTCCAGCGCGTAGGTGCCGGGGGTGGGGATGGTGAGACCCTCCCACTGGCGGGTCGCGGCCTCGGTGCTGCTGGTCATGGCGTTCCTCCGGATTTTGTTTAGTAGCCCAACCGCTGACGCAGCAACTATAGCCAGGTCAATATTCCCCGTGTCAAGAACTGATACGATGGATCGGTGATGAACGTGTTCGACGCCCCCGGGATCACCGCCATCGGGCTCCTGTACGAGGTGCACGCCGCGCTGTCGACCCGGTTCGCCGCCCAGTTCGAGGAACACAAGCTCTCCACCGTCGAGTTCGAGGTGCTGACCCGCCTCGCCCGCTCGCCGCAGCACCAGCTCCGGATGACCGACCTCGCCGCCCAGACCACCCTCTCCACCAGCGGTGTGACCCGGGTGATCGACCGGATGGAGCGCGACGGCCTGGTCACCCGCCGCGCCTGCCCCTCCGACCGGCGCAGCTCGTTCGCGGTGATCACCGCGGCCGGCCTGCAACGCCTGAACGAGGTGCTCCCCGGGCACCTGCGGATCATCGAGGAGTGGTTCACCGGCCAACTCGACCCGGAATCGCTGCAGGCGCTGGTCGGCGCCCTCCGTCAGGTCCGCGACGCCGTACACCCCTGCGCGACCGCCGGGAGCGACAGCAAGTGCGACGACGAGACGAAGGAGCCCGAGCCGGCGGCGTGACGGTCGGCGACCGTACCGGCAGAAAGACCGGCAGAACTACCCGGGCCACCGGACACCGATTGCGAAACCGGACCAACCGGTTGGTACCCGCTGGCTAGTCTTCGGCTCAGCGGGGGATCACCGGGGGGTGACGGCGCGGGCGGAGAGCGAGGGGTTAGCAACAAAGGGGGCTGTTCGCCCGCGCCACCCCGACCCGGGCACGCGCTGCCGGCCGCCGGGCCCGCCACCGGATTCCCCGGTCACCGTGACGCCCGACCATCACGGTTCGCGGCCAACGCGTACAGCAGCTCCTCCTCGTGCGGCAACAGCCGGATGGCGCCCTCCCGACACACCAGCTCCAGCCGATCCAGCACAGCCGGATCACCGGTGCTGGAGGCGAGGCCGACCAGCGCCTCCACCGTGTCCCGACGGTCGTAGTCGTCCGCGCCCGCCTCGACGGCAGCGCTGAACCACTCCGCCGCCAACTCCCGGTCACCCTGGTGCAGCGCGAGGTTCCCCTCGACCAGCGCGCAGATGCCCGCCTCCGGATGCGGCCACCGCCAGCCGGCCTCCCGCGGGGCCATACCGGCCGTCGGAACGACAGATCGCTGCCGGGGCACGACCTGCTCCCCCGGTGGACGCAGCCGCAGCCGCATCGGGGCACAGGTACGGAGTTCGGCAAGCACCTCGGCGGCCTCGTCGGCCCGGCCGTCCTGGGCGAGCGCCAACCCGACCCGGCCGAGCACCCGGCGCCGGTGCCCCGGGTCACCCAGCTCCGCGAGCATCGCCAGCACCCGGTGCCCCTGGTCGATGGCGTCGCAGTACCGCCCCTCCAGCCGGGCGACCTCGGCCAGATTCGCCCGCGCGAGCACCCGCAGCCGCGGCTCCCCACACTGCGCGGCGATCCGGTCCACGGCGGCGAGCCGCCGCCGGGCCGCCGCCAGGTCGGCGAGGCGGACCTCGTGCCAGGCCAGGTTGTTCTGCGCCACCGCCACGTCCCGGATCCGTCCGTGTCGCGTCGCCAACCGCAGCACCGCTTCGGCCTGCTCCCGGGCCTCCACCGGGCGACCGGTCCGGATCAGCAGACTGCCGAGAACGGTGCCGGCCGCGAGCTGTCCGGAGACGTCACCGGCGTTCCGGAACGCGGCCACTGCCGCGCGCCCCCCGGGTAGCTCCTCGTCGGCAGCCCCGTGCTCGGCGGCGAGCCGGGCCGCGCCGAGCGCCGCCCACGCCCGCAGCGCCGGCTCCGCATCGGCGGTACGCGGATCGGCCAGCAGCCTGCGCAGCCACTGCCGACCGGCCACGTCCCGCCCCCGGAATCGCCACCACCGGGACAGCCCCGACGCGAGCCGCAGGGCGGTCAGCGGATCGTGGGTGGCGGCGTACGACAAGGCGGAGCTGATGTCGCCGTTCAGGTCGTCGAGTCGGCGCACCGCATCGGTGAGGCGGGCGCCGACCAGATCGGGCACGGTCCGGGCGACCAGCCCGGCGATCACCGCGGCGTGCCGGCTGCGGATCCGCGCCAGCTCGCCAGTGCCTGCGGCCTGCTCGATGGCGAACTCACGGACCGCGTCGAGCAGGCGGAACCGCAACGGTCCGGGGCCGGATACGCTCAACAGGCCCAGCTCGACGAGCCGGTCCAGGACCGGAATGGGATCGATCGCCACCGTGCCGTCCGCGTCCGCGTCGCAGACGAGCATCTCCTCGGCCAAATCCACCGACCAGCGGTGACCGAACGCGGCGAGCCGCCGCAGCGCCAACCGCTCCTCGGGAGCGAGCAGCCGGTAGCTGGCCGCCACGGCATCCCGGAGCGTCACCGCCACCGACGGCCCGTACGGCTCCGCGCCACCCGGCTCCCAACCCCGGCTCTGCGTGCCCCGGTCCGGAGTGGCGAGATCGAGGACTCGGTCGCCGTATCTGTCGAGCAGCTCGGCCGGGTCGAGGATCCGGCCGCGCGCGGCCATCAGTTCGATGGCGAGCGGCAGACCGCCGAGGCGGCGTACGAGCGCGGCGATGGCCGGCAGCTCGGCGGGCACGGGCGGTTCGCGGCGCACCTGGGCGAGCCGCGCGAGAAAGAGTTCGACCGCCGGCCACCCGGTCAGCGCCGCGGGCCCGCCCACCTCCGCCTCCGCCGGCGGCACCTCGAGCGGGGTCACCGGCCACACCCGCTCCCCGGACAGCCCGACCGGATGCCGCCCGGTGACCAGCACCCGCAGTGACGGCACCGCGGCGATCAGGCGGTGCAGCACCTCGGCCACCGGACCCGGAGCGCGCTCGGCGGCGTCCACCACGAGCAGCACCGGGCGGCCCGCCAGCCGGGCGACGAGCTCCGGCGCACGGCCCGCGCCGAGCACGGCCATCGAGGTGGCGAAGACGTCGTAGGCGTCCGACCCCTCGCCGATCAGCACCCCGGCGACTCCGGCGGGATGGCTCTCCGCCACCGCATGCCCCACGGTCAGCGCCAGCGCGGACTTGCCGACACCCGCCAGGCCGACGAGGCTCACCAGCCGGGGGCCCAGCTCGTCGGTGAGCATGGTGACCAGCTCGTCGACGTCCCGATCGCGACCGATCAACTCGACCGGCGGCGGAAGCGTCACCGCGAGTCCGGCTTCGCCGGGCCCGGATGCGGAGGGCTCCACCGGACCCGGGGACGGGTTGGCCGGTTCGCCGGTCGGGCCGCGAGCCGCGGCCAGAAAGGCCGTACGGGCCGCACCGGCGAGATCGAGCGCGCCGGCCAGCAGCTCGACGGTCGTCCGCTGGGGCCGGGAGGAGCGGCCCCGCTCCAGGTCACGCACCGTCCGCACGCCCACCCCCGCGCGGTCCGCCAACTCGGCCTGGGTGAGAGCGGCGGCCAGCCGGTGCCCACGCAGCAGTTCCGGCAGGGCGGCGCCGCCGTCCGGGTCGGGCGAGCGATCACGAGCCGGGGTCACGGAGTGGAAGAGTACGGACCAGGTGCGATCCTCGGCAGCTCAGCGTCGGGCTGCCGACGTTCGCCCGCCGAAATCCGACAGCAGTCGCCCGCCGCCCGCCTCGGCGGTCGGCGTCCACCGGTGGTCGGCTCTTCGCGGTCGGTGTCCCGCCGGCGCGGTCGGCGTCCTCAGAGGCCGAGGTCGCGAGCGATGATCATCCTCTGCACCTCGCTGGTGCCCTCACCGATCTCGAGGATCTTCGAATCCCGCCAGAACCGGGCCACCGGGTACTCGTTCATGAAGCCGTAGCCGCCGTGGATCTGGGTGGCCTCCCGGGCGTTGTCCACGGCGATCGTGCTGGCGTGCAGCTTGGCGATGGCGGCCTGCCGCTTGAACGGCTCGCCCGCGAGCATCCGCGCCGCGGCGTCGTAGTACGCCAGGCGGGCAATGTGCGTCTTCGCCTCCATGTCGGCGATCTTGAACTGGATCGCCTGGTAGTTCCCGATCGGCTGACCGAAGGCGTGCCGCTCCTTCGCGTACTTGATCGACTCGTCGACGCAGCCCTGGGCGAGGCCGACGGCGAGCGCCGCGATGGCGATCCGCCCCTCGTCGAGGATGCGCAGGAACTGGGCGAAGCCGCGGCCGCGCTCGCCGAGCAGGTTGCCCGCCGGCACCCGGCAGTCGTCGAAGGTCAGCTCGTGGGTGTCGGAGGCGTTCCACCCCACCTTCGAGTACGCCGGCGCGACGGTGAAGCCCGGCGTGCCCGAGGGCACGATGATGGTCGAGAGCTCCTTCGAGCCGTCCGGCCGGGTACCGGTGACCGCGGTGACCGTGACCAGCGTGGTGATGTCGGTGCCGGAGTTGGTGATGAACGCCTTCGAGCCGTTGATCACCCACTCGTTCGTCGCCTCGTCGAGCACCGCCCGGGTCTGGGTGCCACCGGCGTCCGAACCGGTGCCCGGCTCGGTGAGGCCGAAGCCGGCCAGGGCCTCTCCGCTGAGCAGCTTCGGCAGCCACTGCGCCTGCTGATCAGCGGTACCGAACCGGTAGATCGGCATCGCGCCCAGCGAGATCGCGGCCTCCAGCGTGATGGCCACACTGGAGTCGACCCGGGCCAGCTCCTCCAGCGCGAGGCAGAGCGCGAAGTAGTCACCGCCCATCCCACCCTGCTCCTCGGGGAAGGGCAGGCCGAAGAGACCCATCTTGCCCATCTGCCGGATCACCTCGTACGGGAAGGTGTGCTTCTCGTAGTGCTCGGCGATGACCGGCGCGACCACCTCCCGCGCGAAGTCCCGCACGCTCTCCCGCAGCGCCTCTTGCTCCTCGGTGAGCCGGAAGTCCATCTGGTTCCTCCTGTACGTACGGGCGCCGGGCGTTCGTGACGTCGCGGCGAACGCGGGAATGGTCGATCAGACCGGGGTGACGCCGTGCCGGCGTCGGGAGAAGTGGCGGTCCTTGCCACGCGCCGCGGCGAACCGGCGGACCAGTTCGTCCCGCAGCTCGTACGGCTCGACGATCGCGTCCACCACCAGCTCGCTGGCGAGGCGGACGATGTCGATGTCGCGCTCGTACTCCTCGCGCTTCGCGGCGACGAAGTCGGCACGCTCCGCCTCGTCGGCGATCGCGGCGATCTTGTTGGCGTAGACGGCGTTCACCGCCGCCTCGGCGCCCATCACCGCGATCTTCGCGGTGGGGAGCGCGATCGTGGCGTCCGGCTCGAAGCCGGGGCCGGCCATCGCGTAGAGGCCCGCGCCGTACGCCTTGCGGACCACGACGCAGATCTTCGGCACCGTCGCCTCGGAGATCGCGGTGATCATCTTGGCGCCGTGGCGGATGATGCCCTGCTTCTCCACCGCGCTGCCGACCATGAAACCGGGTACGTCGGAGAGGAAGAGCAGCGGCACGTTGAACGCGTCGCAGAGCTGCACGAACCGGGTGGCCTTGTCGGCCGAGTCGACGAAGAGGACTCCGCCCTTGAACATGGAGTTGTTGCCGACCACGCCGACGACCTCGCCGTTCAACCGGCCGAAGCCGATGGTCAGCTCCTTGGCCCAGAGCGCCTGGATCTCGAAGAAGGAACCCTCGTCGAGCAGGCCCTTGACGTACCGCCGCATGTCGAACGCCTGCCGCTCGCTCGCCGGCACCAGCGCGGCGAGGTCGGCCTTCTCGGGCGCCGGCGCGGCCTCGGCGGTCGGCGGGTCCTGCGTCCAGTTCGCCGGCAGGTACGACAGGTAGCGCTTCACCACGTCGAGCGCCTCGGCGTCGGTCTTGCAGAGGAAGTGCCCGACGCCGGACTCGGTGCAGTGCACCTTCGCCCCGCCCATCGCCTCGAGGGTGGTCTTCTCGCCGGTGACCATCTCGACCATCCGGTCCGAGCCGAGATACATGCTGGCGTTGCCGTCGACCATGGCCACCACGTCACAGAACGCGGGGATGTACGCACCGCCGGCGGCGCTCGGCCCGAAGAGCGCGCAGACCTGCGGGATCGAGCCGGAGGCGCGGACCTGGTTCCAGAAGATCTTTCCGGCGCCGCGCCGGCCAGGGAAGAGCTCGACCTGGTCGGTGATCCGGGCGCCGGCCGAGTCGACCAGGTAGACCATCGGCACGGCGGTGGTGTACGCCCGCTCGATGATCCGGATGATCTTCTCGACCGTCCGGGCGCCCCAGCTGCCGGCCTTGACCGTGGAGTCGTTCGCCATCAGGCAGACCCGCCGGCCGTCGATGGTGGCGGTGCCGGTGACCACCCCGTCGGCGGGGAGCCCGTCGGCGAGCGCGTTGGCGTAGAGGCCGTCCTCGACGAAGCTGCCCTCGTCGACCAGGAGCGCGACCCGTTCCCGGGCGAAGAGCTTGCCCTTTGCGGCGTTCGCCGCATGGTACTTGTCCGCCCCGCCGGCCTTGGCCCGCTTGCGCAGCTGCTCCAGTGCCTCACCGTCGAGCGTCACGCCGACTCCCTCGCCGTACCGACCTGAACGATCGTTAGGTTAGCGCATCGCGGCCGCAGTGGACCACTCGACCGGCTGGCGGCGCCGGCCTGAGTTCGACAGCCGTGGGTCCGGCCCGGCCGGCGGCGCAGAGCCGAGTCGGACGGCCCCGCGCAATCCGAGCCGGACGGCCCCGCCCGACCGGAGCCGGACCGTGCAGGATATTGATATCTGCCTATCTCTATGGCTAGGCTCCTGGCACCCCACACCTTCCGGATTGGAGTGAGTGATGACCTCACGAATCGGCCGAGTCGTGGCCGCGTCCGCAGCGACGGCGGTGGCCACCCTCGGCGTGACGGTGGCCAACCCGGCACCGGCCTCCGCCGCCATGACCATCTGCTACAACACCAGCCAGGCGGGGAGCTTCGCCGGCATCGCCGGCCAGGCCGCCTCGATCTGGAACAACGCCACGACGAACCTCACGCTCTCGGCGAACTGCGGCTCGAACCTCCGGATCTACCAGATCACCGGCGGTGGGTCGTACGCCATCCGGACCAGCCTCGGCAACGGCCGGGTCTACATCGACACGCAGCAGGCCCAGCAGTACAGCCCACTGCGGATCATGACCCACGAGATCGGGCACATCCTCGGCCTGCCGGACAACTACAACGGCAACTGCTCGCTGCTGATGTCCGGCGGCAGCGCCGGCACCAGCTGCACGAACCCGTATCCGAGCACGACCGAGGCGAACCGGGTCAGCAACCTCTTCGCCGGCACCCGGGCCGCCGAGCGGGCCGAGGGCAGCGGTAGCGCCGTCTTCCGCGACAGCTGGCCGGCCGTAGCCGCGACGGTCGGCTGACCGACCGGAGGGCCGGCACCGCGCCGGTTCGCAGGGGCCGGCGTCCTGCCGGCCCCTGCTCCGTTCGGCGGCGAGCCCGGTCCGCCGGGTCAGGCCCTGCCTGGCTCTGTTGCGCAAGGCTCGCCCGAGCGAGCCGAGGCCCTGGCGGTCGCCCGCCGGTCGTCGCCCCCGGGCCAGCGCAGCCGGGCCGGGCCGGCCGCCGGCCCCGGGCTCTAACTCGCCAGGCGGGTACGCGGACCGGCGCGGAGCACGCCGGAGGGCAGTTGCCGGCCGACCAGGCGCTCGGCCAACTCGGCCACCTCGACGAGGGCGTCCAGGTCGATGCCGGTGTCGATGCCCATGTCGTGCAACATGTGCACCGCCTCCTCGGTGGCGAGGTTGCCGCTCGCCCCCGGGGCGTACGGGCAGCCGCCCAGGCCACCGACGCTGGCGTCGAACTCGGTGACGCCCAGCTCCAGCGCGGTGAGCAGGTTCGCCAGGGCCGTGCCACGGGTGTTGTGGAAGTGCAGCAGCACCGGGACGTGGGCGTTGCGGTCGCGTACCGCCGTCAGCAGCTCCCGGACCCGGCGCGGCGTGCCCATCCCCGTGGTGTCGCCGAAGGCGACCCGGTCGGCCCCGTCCCGCACCACCCGGTCCACGATGCCGGCCACCCGCTGCGGGTCGATGTCCCCCTCGTACGGGCAGCCGAAGCTGGTCGCCACGATCACCTCGGCTCGGGCACCCGCACCGTGCAGCAGGTCGATCAGCTCGGCGATGTCGTCGAGCGACTCCTCAGTCGAGCGGTTGACGTTGCGCCGGTTGTGCGTGTCGCTGGCCGAGACCACCACCTCGATCTCGGTGAACCCGGCGGCGAGCGCGCGCTGCGCCCCGCGCGTGTTCGGCACCAGCGCCGAGTAGCGCACCCCGTCGACGCGGTCGGCGCGCTGCCACACCTCGTCCGCGTCGGCCATCTGCGGAATCGCCTTCGGGTGCACGAAGGAGACCGCCTCGATCCGCTTCACGCCGGTGCGGGAGAGCGCGTCGAGCAGACGTACCTTGGCGTCGGTCGGGATCGGATCCTCGTTCTGCAACCCGTCGCGGGGTCCGACCTCCCGGATCGACACGGAGTTCGGCAGGCTCGTCATAAGGGGTCACCTCACTGTGACGCGGTACTGGTCCTGGTCCCCCCAGCATGTCACCCCACCCGCCGGACGACGTTGATCAAGAGGTTTGCGTCAGACGGAGCCGGAATCCCGACGCAAATCTCTTGATCAACGAGAGCTGGGCAGAAGGAGCGGGCGGGGTCAGCGCATGCGGGTGATCAGGGCGGTGTCGTAGTCGCCGGAGATGAACTCAGGGTTCTCCAGCAGCTCGGCGAAGAAGGGCAGGTTGCACTTCGGACCGGCGACCTCGAACGCGGCCACGGCCGCCCTCGCGCGCTCGATCGCCTCGGCCCGATCCGCCCCGCTGACGATCAACTTTGCCATCAGGCTGTCGTAGAACTGGGTGACCGTGTTGCCGGCGACGTACCCGGAGTCGACCCGTACGCCCTCGCCGACCGGCTCGGTCCACGCGCTGATCGCGCCCGGTCCCGGAATGAAGCGCTTCGGGTCCTCGGCGTTGATCCTCAGCTCGATCGCGTGCCCGCGCGGGGTGAGCGCCGCCGGATCGAACGTCGGGGCCAGCCCGGAGGCCACCCGCAGCTGCTCCGCCACCAGATCGATGCCGTAGACCAGCTCGGTGACCGGGTGCTCGACCTGGAGCCGGGTGTTCATCTCCAGGAAGAAGAACTCGTTCGTGGCCGGATCCAACAGGCACTCGACCGTGCCCGCGTTGCGGTAGTTCACCGCCTCGCCGGCCCGCACGGCGGCGGCGAGGAACCGCTCCCGCAGCTGCGGGTCGACCGCCGGCGACGGGGACTCCTCGACCAGCTTCTGATTGCGCCGCTGCACCGAGCACTCGCGTTCGCCGATGGCGACGACCCGGCCGTCGGCGAGGCCGAGGATCTGCACCTCGACGTGGCGGACACGCGGAAAGTACCGCTCGATCAGCACCGAGCCGTCGCCGAACATCCGCTCGGCGAACGCGCGCACCTTGTCGTACTCGGTGCCCAGCGCCGCCTCGTCGGTGGCCACACCCATGCCCATGCCACCGCCGCCGGCCGCGGCCTTCACCATCACCGGGTAGCCGATCTCGGCCGCGGCGGCCGTCGCCGCCGCGAGGCCGGCGGCGGGCTCGGTGGTGCCGGGCGCGACCGGAACACCCGCCGCCGCCATGAGGTTCCGAGCATTGATCTTGTCGCCCATCGCGGCGATCGCGTCGGCGCCGGGCCCGACCCAGACCAGCCCGCTCGACTCGACGGTACGAGCGAAGTCGGCGTTCTCCGACAGGAAGCCGTAGCCGGGGTGGATGGCCTGCGCACCGGTGGACTTCGCGGCGTCCAGGATCGCCTCGACGTTGCGGTAGCTCTGTGCCGGGTTCGCCGGCCCCACGCACACCGCCTCGTCGGCCTCGGCCACGAACGGCAGGTCCGCGTCGACCTCCGAGTGCACCGCGATCGCCCGGACGCCGAGCCGCTTGGCGGTACGGATGATCCGGCGGGCGATCTCCCCCCGGTTGGCGACCAGCAGTGACTCGATCATGGCTCCTCCAGCGTCCAAGGGTTGGGACGGATCTCAGCGAACCATGCCACCCCGGCCGCGCACGACCCCCACCCCCCGGGACGCGTTGATCAAGAGGCTTGCGTCAGTACTCGCGCGGAAGATGACGCAAACTTCTTGATCAACACGGTGCCAGGCGAAGGCCCGAGGGGGTGGGGTCAGGCGAGGAGGGCGGCGAGGGTGGCGCCGCGGAGCAGCTCCGCCCGACGTCGACGGTCCACCTCTCCGCCGAGGAACGGAGTGGAGTTCATCAGGCCGAACGCCGCGTGGGCCAGCACCCGGGCCTCACCGTCGGGCATGCCCGGGTGCAGGGCCGTGAGCACCGTGACCCACTCCTCGACGTAGAGCCGCTGGAGGCGGCGGATCCGGCGGCGCGGCTCGTCGGGGAGGCGATCCAGCTCGTGCAGGTGCAGGGCGATCACCGCCGGGTTCGCCAGCGCGAAGTCGACGTGGAAGTCGATGAGCGACTCCAGCGCGGCCCGCGGGTCGTCCGGGTGGGCGGTGGCGCGCTCACGGCCACCGTCGAGCAGCCCCTCGCTCACCGGAATGAGCGCGGCGACCAGCATGGCTTCCTTGCCGGCGAAGTGGTGGTAGAGCGCCGGCCCGGTGACTCCGGCCGCCGCACCGATGTCGTCCATCGAGACACCGTGGTAGCCGCGCGCGGCGAAGAGACCGACCGCGATCTCCAGGATCTCGTCCTTACGAGAACGACGCCGGCTCGCGCCGGCCGCGCCCCGCGCCTGCTGCTCCACCGTCACGGGGCAAGCGTAGACCTGCGCGGACGGTGAGGAGGAGGCAAGGTTGCCGGATGGTCGATCAGACCCGGCCGATGGCCCGGGCCGACCGGTACGACGGCCGGCCCGGGTCACGATCAGTGGTCGTGGTCGAGGTTGTGCTCGGCGCGCAGCTCGGCGGCCTCGTCCGACCGGCCGAGACCATCCAGCGCCTGGGCGAGCAGCCAGGCCGCCTGCTGCACCGGCCGGCTCCCGACGGGCAGCCCGCCCAGCACGTCGCGCAGCAGCCGCTCCGCGTCGGCCGGCCGATCCGACCGCAGCAGCAGCTCCCCGGTGAAGATCTCCACCTGCGCCGCCTCGCCGAACGCCTCGATCGACCGGAGGCGGTCCGGCAACCCGGCCAGCCGGTCCAGCGCCTCGCCCTCACGGCCCTCGCCGGCCAGCACCCGCGCCGCCGCCTCGGTCGCCATCGCCCGCTCGTACGTCGCCGGCGGCTCCGGATCGTCGGCGAGCGCGGCCGAGAGGCCGTCCATCACCTCCACCACCCGCAGCGCCGTCGCACCGTCACCGGCCCACATCCAGGCGTACGCCTCACGTCGACGGGCCCGCAGTTCGTCCACGGCGAGCCCGGCCAGCTCGTACGTGCTCGCCGCCGCGGCGAACCGCTCGGCGGCCAGCGCGTCCCGGTCGACGCCGTAGAGCAGCCCACCCGCCTCCTCCAGCATCTCGGCCCGGTGCGGCAGATTGTCCGGACCGTCCAGGTTCTCTGCGAGCTGTTCGAGCAGGGCGAGCGCGGGCTCGGTCTCGCCGAGCCCCTGGTAGACGCCGGCCAGCAGGTACCGGCAACGGTCCGCCTGGACCTGCGCCCCGAGCTTGTCCAACCCGAGCACGGCCTCCTCGGCGACCTCGGCCGCCTCGTTCAACCGCCCGGCGACCCGGTACGCGTTCGCCAGCTCCCAACGGAGCAGGGCGTCTCCCGTGGCGCCCTGCTCCACGCAGAGCGTCACCGCCTCGGCGAAGTCGTCCACCGCCTCGTCCGCGCGCCCGGCCGCCATCAGCGCCCGGGCCCGGGTGACCCGGACCGCGAGCAGTGCGTTCGGTGGCGCGACGGCCAGTGCCTCGTCGCAGGCGGTGACCGCCTCCGCCGGGTCCTCGGCCGAACGGGCGTACGCCAGGCAGGCGCTCATCAGCAGCTCGCCGACGCCCAACTCCCGAGCCAGCCCGCGGGCCCGCTCGGCCGCCGAGCGGAACTCCTCCGCCTTCTCCGACTCCTCCAGCGCATGGGCGCGGTGCAGCGCGACTCGCAGCTCCAGGTACGGGTCGGCGACCGGCGGAATCCGCTCCAGCTCGGCCAGCGCCTCCGCCCAACGCTCGCCGTGCATCAGCGCCAGCGCCACCCGGTCCCGCGCGGCGGCCCGCTGCCGGTCGTCCCCGAGCCGGTCGAGGGCGTCGGCGGCGGCCTCCACCAGCGCCAGCCCCTCCTCCCGGCCCGTCTCGGTCATGGCGAGCAGCACCCCGAGCCGGCTGGCGACCACCTGCGCGCGGAGTTCGTCGCCCAGCTCCCGGTAGGCGGCCGTGGCCGCCCGGGCGGTCTCGATGGCGACCGGGACCTGCTCGTCATCGCTCAACTCGGCCGCCCGCAGCTCCAGCCGCCGGGCCGTCGTGACCGCTGTGGGTTCCGTCGCGCCGAACCGCTCGTCGTAGGCGGAGAGGGCGGCCTGGAAGCCGGGACGGTCGTGCCGGTGCCAGCACGACTCGGCGAGGTCGAGCAGCTCGTCGGGTCCGGCGTCGACCGGGATCTCCGGCGTCGCCGGTCCGGAAGCGGTGGTGTCCTCGACGCTGATCGGCGGCACGGTTCCCGCCGGGGAACCCGGGACCGGCACGCGACGGCGCACGCTCGCCGAGAGCGGCACGTGCTCACCGCTCGGTAGCATCGCCAGCCGGGCGGCGATCAGCTCGGACTGGCGGGCGGTGCCGTTGCGGGCGTCGAACCGGGCGGCCAGCTCGGTGGCGGTCTCCGCCAGCTCCGCGGCGAGCCGGGCCGCCGGCACGTCGGCGGCCGGGCGGTCGGCCGATGCCCGCCGGTAGACGGTCAACCCGCCGTCCACCTGCCGCAGCGCCGCAGCGGCGGTCGCCGCGAAGTGCATGGCCGCGGCCGGGGAGGGCGAGCGGTCCAGCCAGTCCAGGTGCCGCTCGACCAGCTCCAGCGCCCGCGCCTCGTTACCGGTGACCGTGCAGAACTCGATGTGGTCGCCGATGTCCCACAGGTCGGAGAGGTTGCCCCGCATCCGGCGGTACGCCGTCCGGTGTGCGTTGAGCGCGTCGTCGTGCCGACCGGTCCGCAGGTAGGGCACGAGCAGCGCGGTCAGGATCGCCTGGGGCTGCTCGTTGCAGGTGAGCCGCCCGGCGAGCACCGGCTCGGCCAGGCTCGCCGCCTCGGCGTACCGGCCGGTGTCGGCGAGGTACTGCACCTCGGTGGTCGGGTCGCAGCCGGCGCAGTCGGAGAGCTGGTCGCGCGGGGTGGTCTGCCAGAGCCGGTACCAGTGCGACGCCGCGTCGGTGTCCCCGACGTGCTCGGCGACCCGGAACCGGTGCTTGTGGACGGCCTGGAGGCTGTGCCCGCCGGCCTGGTACCGCCGCTGCATGTCGTCGAGGACCGCGTACGTCCGGTCGAGCGGCACCTCGGGGAACTTCAGCATCAGGTTGACCATGTACTTGAAGTGCCAGAGCAGCTGCCCGGCGTGGCGGGCGTGGTAGGGCTGCGGGTCGCGGTCGAACTCGGCGAGGCACCAGGAGAAGGTCACGAAGGACTTCGCCGGCTCACCGCCGTACGTGTACGCGGTGGTGCCCTGCATCCGGGTGACGAAGGCGAGTTCCCGGTCCTCGGCCGTGTCGACCCGCCGGAGCAGCTGCTCCAGCGCGGCGATCTGCCCCGGCCCGTACGGCATGTTGCTGACCTCGCGGAGCACCCGCCAGAGATCCTCGGTGGTCCCCACCGCTCACTCCTGTCCTGGTACGGCCCGGCCGAGCAGGCCGAGGAACGAACTGTTCAGCAGCGCGGCGTCGGCCGCGCGGATCGGATGGTGCCCGAGCAGCAGCGCCTGCCCGTAGAGCGCCTCGACGGCGAGCCCGACCAGGTCCGGGTCGGTGAGCGTGGCGACCCGGCGGACCAGCGGGTTGCGGTGGTTGAGCACCAGCTGCGGGCGGTCCGGAGGGGCGGACGCGGCGAGCGCGTCGAGCACCCCGCCCCACAGCTCGTCGGCCTTGTCGCGGCTCGCCGCCAGCTGGTCGTTGAAGGCCGCCGAGCGGCTCACCAGGTAGAGCGCGGGCAGCGAGACCGGCTCGTACGCCCGGATCACCACCTCGCAGCCCGACCGCTCCAGCGCCCGCTGGGCGGCGGTGAGGAAGGGCCGCAGGGCCAGCTCGACCTTGGGGTCGAGGTTGTCGAACCGGGTGGTCAGGTCGCTCGGCTCCAGCCGTTCGATGAGCACCGACCGCTCCACCGAGGGCAGCCGCTCGATCAGCTCGGTGTCGTACGTGTAGCCACCGTTGACCACCGCCAGGTCCTGGGCGGCGGCGACCGCGGCGAGCTGGCGGAACTCGTCCAGGCTCGCCGCGTACCGGATCAGGCCGTGCCGCTGGCGGAACTCGGCCAGGGTGAGGGTGCCGACGTTCGTGTCCATGGGCCACCACTGGTCGACCAGCCGGAGCATCTCGTCGTCGTGCAGCGCCAGCGCCTTCACCCCGAGGTGGTGGATCTGGAGGAACTCGGCGAGCCGGCGCGGATCGTGCTTGGCGAGCCGCACCAGCCAGCCCCGCACCTGGTCGCCGAGCGCCTCCCGGGCGGCGTTGAGCAGGGTGTCCTCGTAGAGTGCCTCCCGGCTCGCGGTCGGCCGCAGCTCGCTGGCGTCCACCACGCAGTGGGCGAAGAACGCCCAGTCCGGCAGCAGGCCGTCGGCGTGCTCGGTGAGGAGCATCCGCTTCAGGTAGACCCGGTGGCCGGCGCGGACCGCCGGGTTCACCGGCTCCGGGAGGATGAACGCCGCGCCCGTCAGCCCCGCCTCCGGCACCGAGAGCGGCAGCACGTCGAACGGGTCGAAGCCGAGCGTCTCCCGGGCGTACCGGATCAGGGCCGGACGGTCGACCGGCGTGCCGGGCGTGGTCGGCCAGGGCGGTGCCCCGACGGTCGTGACCGCGTCGCCGACCCGCACGGTGACCGGCAGCAGCGAGCCGAAGAGCCGCGCCAGGTCGGTGACGGTCGGGGTGGTGAACCACTGGTCGGCGTCCCGGCGTGGAACCAGGGTGACGGTGGTGCCCGGTTCGCTCCGCCCGGCCCCCGGCGGTGCGGGCTCGACGGTGTAGCGGCCGTCGGAGTAGCCGGTCCAGCAGACGGTCGGCTGGTCGCCGTGGCGGGTGAAGACCCGGATCTCCTCGGCGACGAGGAAGCAGGAGAGCAGCCCGATACCGAACTGGCCGAGGAAGTCGTGCCGGGAGAAGCCCAGCTCGTCGCGCTTGGAGCTGCGCCCGATCGTGGCCAGCAGTTCGTGCACCTGCGCCTCGGTGAGGCCGATGCCGGTGTCGTGCACCCGGAGCGTCCCGTCACCGGTCAGCTCGGGCGGCTCGACCCGGATCAGCGCGGGCGCGTCCGGGTCGGACGTCCGCCGCGCGGTGATCGCGTCGACCGCGTTCTGCAAGAGCTCGCGGAGGTAGACCCGCGGGCTGCCGTAGAGGTGATGACTGAGCAGGTCGACGACGCCACGAAGGTCGACCTGGAAAGTGTGGTCCACGCCTTTGCGCTCCCCGGTCCGAATCCGGCGCTCACCGTACCGATGATCACCGACAAGCGCGTCCTCCTTTCACCCGGCGGCTTGACCCTCGACCGGCTCGAACCCGCAGGCTGCCCGGCGTGCCCACGACCCGCCTCGGCCGCGACTTCCACCTGCTGTGGTCGGCCGCCGTCTCCTCGCGGCTCGGCGATGCCCTGCGTACGCCGGCGCTCGCCCTGCTCGCCGCCACGCTCACCCGCGACCCCCGGCTGATCGCCGCGATGACCGTGGCCGCGCAGCTGCCGCCGCTGCTCTTCGGTCTGCTGGGTGGTGTCTACGCCGACCGCTGGGACCGCCGGCGCACCATGGCGCTGGTGGACGGCGCGCGCGCCGCCCTGGTGGCCGCGTTCGCGGTGGCGATCGTCACCGGTCGGGCCGGTGTGGTGACCCTGCTGCTGGTCGCGTTCCTGCTCGCCGCGCTGGGCTCCCTCTTCGACGCCGCCTCCTTCGCGCTGCTGCCCTCGGTCGTGCCGCCGACGGCCCTGCCCCGGGCCAACGGCCGCCTCCAGGCCGGTACGGCGGTCGCCGGAGGCTTCCTCGGCGCGCCCGTCGCCGGGCTGGCGTTCGCCGCCTCGCCCGCCCTCCCCTTCGCCGTCGACGCCGTCACCTTCGCCCTGGCCGCCCTCCTCGTCCTCGCCCTGCCCCGGGGCGGTCACCCGCCCGTCACGGCCGGTCCGCCGACTGATCGGGCGAGACGGCCGTCGGTGCTGGCCGAGGTCACGGCCGGCCTCCGCCGGCTGCGCGACGACCGGACACTGTGGCAGGTCAGCCTGCTCTCCGCGGGCTGCAACCTGGCGATCAGCGGGCTGCTCGCCGTCCTGGTGCTCCACGCGCTGGACGTGCTGCGGGTGCCACCGGCGGGGTACGGGCTCTTCACCGCGACCGCGATCGTCGGTGGCGTGGTCGGGGCGTTGACGGCCGGCCGGATCGCCGCGCGGTTCGGCACCCTGCCCGCGCTGCGCGTCGTGCTCGCCGGGCAGACCGTGGCGCTCGCCGGGTTCGCGTTCGCCCGGCACCCGGTGCCGGCCGGTCTCGCGCTGGCCGTCTTCGCCGCCGGCACCTCCGTGTGGAACAGCCTCTGGACGTCGTACGGGCAGCAGCGGGTGCCGGCCGCCCTGCTCGGTCGGGTGGGCGCGGCTCAGCGGATGCTCGGGCTGCTCGCCGCCCCCGTCGGCGCGACGCTCGCCGGGCTGGTCGCCGGGGCGTACGGGACGGTGCCGGTCATGGTGGCGGCCACGGGGACGTTCGCGCTGGTCACGGCCGCGGCGTGGCGGATGCTGCGACCGGTGGCACCGACGCCGCCCGTCGACCGGCCCACCACGGCCGGGACAGCAGTCCGGCCAGGACCGCCCCCGTCGCGTTGAGCAGCACGTCGTCCACGGAGGAGACCCGGCCGAGGTCCAGCGCGTACTGGAGGAGTTCGACGAGCACCGAGCCCGCCGCGCCGAGCAGGAAGAGCCGGCCGGGCCCGGCCAGCACGGTCAGGCGTACCGGTGCGAAGAAGCCCAGCGCGGCGAAGACCAGCAGGTTGCCGACCACCTGGACCACGGCGGTGGTGGGCGACCCGGTCAGCAGGTCGAGCAGATCGTGCAGGGGCACCGCGTCGACCTCGCGGGGCGCCGCGCGCGGGGTCAGGATCATCCACACCCACGGCACCGTCCCGGCGACCGCGCCCACCTCGGCGACGCTGCGCCACCAGGCCTCACCGGCCGGGACGGTGCTGCGGCGCGTCCGTACCAGCCCGGCGACGAGCAGGGCCAGCAGCGGCAGCGCGGCGCACGCGGCGAGCAGGACGCCGCCCCAGTCCCGCCAGACCTGTGTCACCGGCGCAGCCTATTCGGCGCTCGCGCTCCGATGGGAGAGTCCGGAGAGTCGCAGGGTGATCCGCTGCCGAAGGGGCGGCACCGCCCCGGCGAGCCGCAGCAGCACGTCCCGCACGGGCCGCCCGGCCGGGGGGAGGGTGGCGAGCCGGGTGAGCCCGGCCGCGAAGCGCAGGACGTCCTCGGCCATCGGCCGCTGCCGGGCGGTGTACCCGTCGAGCCCCGTCGCGGAACCGTCGGCGAGCACGTCGGCCAGGGCGGTTCCGAGCGCGACCGCGTCGCAGATGCCGAGGTTCATGCCCTGCCCGCCGGCCGGGCTGTGCACGTGCGCGGCGTCCCCGGCGAGCAGGAGCGGCCCGGCCCGGTAGGTGTCGGCGACCCGGTGGTGCACCCGGAAACGGGACGCCCACAACACCTCGGTCACCCGATCCGGCCGTCGCGCCGGCCCTCGCTCGTCGAGCAGCGCCTGGAGGTCGGCGAGTCCGGGCTCGGCGGCCGCCTGCGGCACGGCGGCCACCAGCCGGACCACCCCGTCGGGCAGCGGCGCCCAGATCAGCGGCCCGGATCGGGCGAGGAAGAGAGCCGCCTCGTCGCGGGGCAGGTCGCTGTGCACGCGGACGTCGGCGAGCACGAAGGATTCCTCGCCGGTCCGCCCGGCGAAGCCGATGCCGGCGATCCGGCGGACCGTGCTGCGCATGCCGTCCGCGCCGACCACGAAACGGGCGCGGAGCTGTTCGTCGTCGACCTGCGCGAGCACGCCGTCTCCGGTCGGCGTCACGCCGGTCAGTCGGCACGGCCGACGCACCGTCACGCCCAGCCCGCTCAACTGCTCGGTGAGCGCCGCCTCGGTGACCGACTGGGAGACCAGCAGCGCGTAGGGGAAGCGGGTCGGCAACCGGTGGAACGGCACCGCCATCAGCACCCGGTCGTGGTCGCGCACGGTGAAGCGCGGCGCCCGCACACCCTGGGCCACCAGCGGCGTCGCCGCGCCGATCCGGTCCAGCACCTCCAGGGTGTACGCGTGCACGACGGCGGCCCGGGAGGTGGTCGGTGGCCGGTCCGTCTGGTCGAGGAGTGTCACGTCGACTCCTCGCCGGGCGAGGGTGAGCGCGGTGGCGAGCCCCGTCGGGCCGGCTCCGACCACCAGGACGTCGGTCTTCGTGGGCAGCATGACCACCTCCGGAGCAACGTTGCCAACAGTCGTTGGCCAACACTTGTTGGCAAGTTTGACTACTGTGGACTGGAAATGTCAACGGGTGTTGGCCTACGGTCGTTGGCATGACAGCGACAACCGAGCCGGCCCGTCCCCGCCGATCGGACGCCACCCGCGCGGCGATCCTCCGAGCCGCCCGGGACCGGTTCGCCGCCGAGGGCTACGAGCGGGCCACCATCCGGGCGATCGCGGCGGACGCCCGGATCGACCCGTCGATGGTGATGCGGTACTACGGCAACAAGGAGGGCCTCTTCGCGGCCGCAGCCGAGTTCGACCTGCGCCTGCCCGACCTGACCGCCGTACCGCCCGGACAGCTCGGCGAGGTGCTCATCCGCCACTTCCTCACCCGGTGGGAGGGGGACGAGACGCTGGCCGCACTGCTCCGCACCGCCAGCACGAACCCGGGCGCGGCCGAGCGGATGCGGGCCCTCTTCACCGACCAGCTCACCGCGGCCGTGGCCGCTTTCGGCACCGACCCGGCGACGACCGCCCGGCGGGCGGGCCTGGTGGCCTCTCAGACCCTCGGCATCGCCTTCACCCGCTACATAGTCAAGCTGCCACCGATGGTGGCGATGGCACCGGAGGAGCTGGTCGCCTGGGTGGCGCCGACCCTCCAGCATTACCTGACCGGGCTGCCGGAGAAGTGACCCAACCTTTTCCGCCCTCCCGTGCGTCTGCCAGGTGACGTGGAACGCGACGGCCGGGAGAGGGGGGCGGATGGGACCGGCGGCGAGCGACGGGCGGGACGGCTACATCGCCTTCGTGGAGAGCCACCAGCACCGGCTGCTGCGCGCCGCGTACCTGGTCTGCGGCAACCGGCACCAGGCCGAGGACCTCCTCCAGGACGCGCTGCTGAAGCTGGCGCTGCGCTGGCCCAGCGTGCGCGACGGTGACCCGGCCGCCTACGTACGGTCGATCCTCTACCGGGACGCGGTCTCCTGGTGGCGACGCCGCCGCCGGGAGTGGCTCAGCGCGCAGCCACCGGAGCGGTCGACCGCCGACCGGGACGGCGCGCTCCGGCTCGCGCTGCACGACGCCCTCGGGCAACTCCCGCCGCGTCAACGGGCGGTCCTGGTGCTGCGTTACTACGAGGACCTGACCGAGGCGTCCACCGCCGAGGTGCTCGGCGTGACCGTGGGCACCGTGAAGAGCCAGTGCCACGCGGCGCTGCGCCGACTCCGTGAGGTCGCGCCCGACCTGGGCCGCGACGACGGCCTCGCCAACGGGATGGAGGTGACCCGGTGAGGGAGGAGGAGCTCGGCCGCCTGCTGACCCTGGCCGCCGACGAGATCCGACCCGAACGCCCGGCCGCCGAGGGCTGGGAGCAGGCCCGGCGACTCCGCCGCCACCGGCGCGCCGGTGCGGCCGCCGTCGTCGCCGTCGTCCTGCTCACCGGCGGTACGGTGCTGACCCTGCGCCCCGCCGACCCACCGGCGCCGACCACGCCCACCACCTCGACCGCGACCCCGGCCCCGAACGCGTCGCCGGTGCAGCGACCGCCGACGGAGCTCAACTACCCCGGCGACCCGCTCGGTCGCCTCGGTGATCCGGTGACCGCGTCGCTCTCCGGCCGTCCGGTCCGCCAGGCGCTGGCCCTCTACCAGCCGATCGACCCGGAGACCGGTGTCGAGGGGCGGATCCGGGTGCTCGGCGACGACGGCGTGGTGCGGGACCTCGACGTGGTCACCCCGGCCCGAACCCGGGACGCCAGCGGCAACGAGGCGGTGCCCCTGAAGTCCGGCAGCCTCTCCCCGGACGGACGGCTCGCCGCGTTCGCCCAGACCGACGAGGTGATCGTGGTCGAGCTGACCACCGCCCAGGTCCGCCGCTACCCGCTCAAGGGCTACCTGGAGCACGTCCTCTGGGCCGGCGACCGGCTCTTGGTCGGGGACGACGACACGACGTACGAGCTCGACCGGCAGACGGGTGCCACCCGGACCGTGCCGCTCTCACCCTGGGAGCTGGTCACCCCCGACCCGGCCGGCCGAGACGACGACCTGCTGGCGTTGGGGGGCCTCCGGGACGGCGTCACCCTGACTCGTTGGACGCGCAGCGCCGACGGCACCGATCGGGGCGACCGGCCGCTCGACCTCCGCGCCCTGCCGACCGGCAACTCGGTGAACGAGTTCTACGGACGGGGCTGGCAGCGCGGCGACGAGATCGCCCGGGCGGCCTGGATCACCACCGGGATCATGGACGGGGCGGAGGGGGTCGCGGTGTTGGACGCCCGGACCGGAGTGGTGACCCGCCTGCTCGACCTGGGCCGCGACCGCTCGAAGGGCTGCTGCGAGGTGCTCGGCTGGGACGGCGACGCCGTGCTGCTCCGCCACGACCCGGGCGGGCTGCTGCGCTGGCGGCCGGCGACCGGCGAGATCACCGGAGTGGTCCGGGACCTGTACGGCAAGCTCTCCCTCGCCGCCCGCTGACCCACCGGCGCTACGTCGAAGGGCCCGGTCGCACCGGAACCGGCGCGATCGGGCCCTTTCCGTCGACCGAGGTCAGGGGTTCAGGCCACCGGGCTGGTCACCCTGCACGACGGGGGCGCGGACCAGGTTGCCCCACTCGGTCCACGAGCCGTCGTAGTTGCGCACCTGCGGGTAGCCGAGCAGGTGCCGTAGCACGAACCAGGTGTGGCTGGAGCGCTCCCCGATCCGGCAGTAGGCCACGATGTCGTCGTCCGGGCTCAACCCGAGCTGGTCGGCGTAGATGGCACGCAGCTCGTCCGGGGACTTGAACGTCCCGTCGTCGTTGGCCGCGGACTTCCACGGCTTGTTCACCGCGCCCGGGATGTGCCCGCCGCGCAGCGCGCCCTCCTGCGGATAGTCCGGCATGTGCAGCATCTCGCCGGTGTACTCGCCGGGCGATCGGACGTCGACCAGCGGACGGCCCGCGGCCACGTGCGCCATCACCTGCTCGCGGTACGCCCGGATCGGGGCGTCGTCCCGCTGCGGCACCGGATAGTCGGCCCGCGGTCGGCTCACCTTGTCGCGGCTCAGCTCCCGCCCCTCGGCGATCCACTTCTGCCGGCCACCGTCGAGCAGCCGTACGTCCGCGTGGCCGAAGAGGGAGAAGACCCAGAGGGCGTACGCGGCCCACCAGTTGAAGTTGTCACCGTAGAAGACGACGGTGTCGTCGCGGCCGATGCCCTTGGCGGCGCAGAGCTCGGCGAAGCTCTTGGCGTCCAGGTAGTCCCGGGTCACCTGGTCGTTCAACTCCAGGTGCCAGTCCACCTTGACGGCGCCGGGGATGTGGCCGGTGTCGTAGAGCAGGACGTCCTCGTCGGACTCGATGACGACGAGGCCCTCGTCGCCGAGGTGCTCGGCCAGCCAGGCGGTGGTGACCAGGCGCTGCGGGTCCGCGTACGCCTGGAGACGGGAATCAGGATCGCTCGGCACAGACATGATGCCCAAGGTACGCCGGACTCCCCGGCGTCAACCCGTAAACGTGACCGGCCAGGCAGGCCGGGCAGCGGTCAGTCGGAGATCGGGCCGAGCAGCGGGCGTTTCGCGGTGACGGTGTCCCCGGACGAGCGGCCGGTGAGCCGACGCTTGATCCACGGTGCCAGGTGCTGGCCGGCCCAGCGCGCGTCGGCCGCGCGGGCGGCCAGCCACGGCGTCGGCGCCGGGTGTGGTGGGACCAGGAGCCACTGCTCGTCGCAGCCGACCCCGAGCGCGTCGAGGACCTGGCCGGCGACCCGCCGGTGCCCCGCCGCCGAGAGGTGCAGCCGGTCGATGCCCCAGAGCGTGGGGTTGAGGTAGGTGTCGTCCGCGTACAGGTCGACCATGATCGCGCCGTGCCGTTCGGCGGCCTCGCCGACCGCCCGGTTGAGCAGCTCCACCCGGGGCTTGACCAGGCGCTGGCCGGGCAGCCGGGCCATCACGTCGGCGAACCGGAAGATCACCACGTCGGCGCCGGTCGCCCGGAACCTTCCCACGATCTCGTCGAACCGGGCGACCAGCGTCTCCGGGTCGAAGGTGCGGCGCAGCACGTCGTTGCCGCCGGCGGCGAAGCTGACCAGGTCCGGTTTCATGGCGAGCGCCTCGGGAACCTGGTTCGCCACGATGTCCGGGAAGAGCCGACCGCGGATGGCGAGGTTCGCGTACCGGAAATCCGGGCCGGCCTCGGCGGCCAGCCGGGTCGCGACCAGGTCCGCCCAGCCCCGGTAGCTGCCGTCCGGGTACGGATCGTCCATTCCCTCGGTGAAGCTGTCGCCCACCGCCACGAAGCTGCGCCAACGCACGGCGGCCTCCTTCACGCTCCCTGGTTGCCTGCGGCGACCAGTTTGGCACCGAGGGCCCGTCCGGCGGTGCCCTCCAGCGGAGGAACGTGGCACACGTGACACCCGCCCAGCGGACGTACGACGACGGGCCACCCCCCGTCGGTGTGGCCCGTCGTCCGTCCGCGTCCGTGGTCAGCCGAGCAGGCGGCCCCACGGGGTGCCGGCCGGGACCGGCAGGCTCGCCAGCACCCGTCCGTCGGCGGCGTACCGGACCAGCCGGTAGGCGGGCGCGTCGTCGGTGGGGGTGGCGGTGTTGATCTGCGCGAGCAACGTCCCGTCCGGCCGGAACGTCACGTGCTCGGCAATCCCGTGGCCGGTCGCCTCGCGCCAGGCCGGGTCGAGCGGCGCCAGCTCGGTGGCCGCACCGGTGGCGAGGGTCACCTGGTAGTTGCGGATCCGCCAGGTGCAGGCGCACTCGCCGGCGTTCGGCACGTGAGCGCTGATCACGAGGCTCCGGCCGTCCAGGGAGAAGCCGGCCAGGCCGTGGATCCTGAGGTTGGCCGGAATGCGCGGCGCCACCGTACGGAAGGCGCCGCTGCCGTCGCCGACCCGCAGCGTCCGGTCCTGGACGAAGCCGATCAGGTTGTGCCCGGCGATCGGGCAGGTGGCCTGGTGCGTCGCGATGACGTTTCGGGTGGCGCGGTCGGCCCTGGTCTCGATCACCGTCCAGTCACCCTGCTGGCCCTCGGCGTAGACGAGGGTGAGATTGTCCAGCCACTGCGGCGCGCAATCGAGGGTGCCCTGGAGCGGAACGGAGACGACCGACCCACCCTCGAAGCGGCTGATCGCCAGCCGGTTCGGCTTCGCTGAGAGCCAGGCCGCCCGCCGGCCGTCCGGAGAGGCGACCACCTTGCCCTCGACATCCGGGTCGGCGCTGCTCGCCTCGCGGACGAGCTCCCAGCGCCCGTCCGGCGTGCTCCGCCAAACCCGAGCGGGCGCACCGCCGGCGACTCCGTACTCCGGCTCGGAGTGCCAGGCGAGCTGCGGCCAGCTCTTTCGGACGGCGACGGCCGAGGGGGACGGCGACGTCGGACGGGATGCCGCCGCCGGCGGAGTGGACCCGCCGGCACCGCCGCTGCCGGCCGCGAGGACCGCGTGCGCCGGCTCGGTGGCGGGGGCGGTGGCCGGCAGCGGGGGAATCTCGTTCGCCGGTGCCGGCGCGGCGCACCCGGAGGCGGCTACGGGAAGCAGCACCAGCGCGGCGGCAGCCATCAACGCGCGCGGGGCGACGCGGACACGGGGGGTGATGTTGCGATCCATGGGGTTGCCTCCGGGAAGGTGATCTCGTTGTGACGCCACCCATGACGCGTCTCCTGTGGAGCACAGTTGCCGCTGGTGAATGCTGTTATCCGACAGCTTTTTCCGGCCCTGGACGGCAACCATCCGGGCACTGGCAGGCGTCTGGACCCAACCACCCCGGCGTCGTCATGGAACGCGACAGGAAGAACCCGTGCTCACCACGCACCTGGAAGTCGTTCGACCACGCCGATCGCCTCTGACCCAGAACCCGCGCCGGAACGGCGATGTGGCGGCATCCCAACGCGGGGACACCACCACATCGCCGACTCGGAGTCGATCAGCCGTGCCTAGCCGGCCGTCCCGATGATTTGCATGTTCGTGAGGCTCGACGGCTCGGCCTCCTCGCTGATCTTCGTCCCGTCCTCGTCCACGAGGATCAGGGTGGAGTGGCCTCCGCTGCGCACTCGGACCACCATCGAGCCGTCCGCTTGGAAGAAGACCTGACGCAGTTCCCGCCCACCCAGGGGCAGACTGACCGCCTTGCCGGTACGCGTGTCCAGCACCGCGCTGGCCCGCAGGAACCTGGCGACGTCTCGCTGGTCCTCCTCCTGCGGGTGGAAGCGGTACAGAGCGATCCGGGATCCGTTCGGGGCGATGCTGGCGATGTGACCGCTCCACCAGTTGCCGTTGTGGCTCAGCCCCGGTACGTCACGCTTCCGCTTGCCGTCCGGGTCGAAGAGGGTCACCCCGGCGCTGGTGTTCATGGCGATGGTGTTGCCATCGGCCGACCAGAGAGCGTGGCACGCCTCGGGTTCGGCGGTCCACCAATGCACCGTCTTCTTCGCGGACCGTGTGTCCAGGACGCCGTAGCGGCGCGGAACTCCCGTGTCGTCCGCGCTCTCCCGGAACAACAGATGGCGGGAATCCGGTGACCAGGTCGGGGTGACGCAGGCGCGGTCCGCCCCGACGACCATCGGCTTCCTGCCCGAGCCGTCGACATTCGCCACGTACAGAGTCGGCTGGTCGCCATCCTCCACCCAGGCGACCCGCTGGCCGTCCGGAGAGACGCTGGCGCTGGTCAGCGCCGGAACCTGCGGCAGCGACGCCAGTCGCGTCGGGTCGTCACCGGGCCGCCAGGAGCGCAGCCGCACACTCTGCGCCCCGGGCGTCACGTCCTCCGGGACGTAGAACAGCCGGTCGAAGGTGGCGGTGTCGCCCAGTGACGCCGGTGCGCCAGAGCTGGGGGTGGACGGGTCGGTACTGACCGACGGGGTCGGGGACGCGGAGGGTGACGGGCTCGCGGTGATGGACGGGGTGGTCGCCGGAAGCGGGTCCGCCCCTCGGCCGGGCAGGATCGCAAAGGCGGTGCCGGTCGCCGCGGCCAGCATCAACACGACTGCGGCGGAGGTGGCGACGGCGCGCTGAGTGCCGATTCGGCGGGACGTCCGCAGCGCGCGGTCCCGCAGGTCGACCGGGGTGACCTCCTCAGCCAGGTCGGCCAGGTCGAGCCGAAGACGCTGATCGTTCATCGGGCGCTTCCTTCCAGGACGTACAGCTCGGCGAGCTCGGGGGCCACGCTGCGCAGCTTGGCCAGGGCCTTGGAGGTCTGGCTCTTCACGGTGCCGACGGTGACGCCGAGCAGCTCGGCGACCTCGACCTCGGTGCGGTCCTCGAAGTAGCGCAGCACCAGTACCGCGCGTTGTTTCGGAGACAGCTTGGCCAGAGCGGCCCGCAGCGTGAGTCGCAGAGTCGTCTGGCTGGCATGGTCGGGGCCCGAGTCGCCTCCGCGGGGTTCGGGCAGGTCGCCCGTCATCGACTCGGGTACCCGCCGCCGCCTCCACCAGGAGACCTGCAGGTGGTACATGGTCTTGCGGGTGTACGCCTCGGCGTTGCCGCTGTGGTGCAGCCGGTTCCACGACCGGTGGGTACGGGCCAGCGCCGACTGGACCAGGTCCTCGGCGAGGTGCTGATCACCGGTCAGCAGGTACGCCGAGCGCAGCAGGGCTGGCGTTCGGGTACGGACGAACGAGTCGAACTCATTCAGCAAGGGGTCCACACAAGCCGATCCTTGGGTAGTCGTTGACGACCTCCCAGACGCGAACTCGGGATCGCCGAGTTGCCGTCCGGGCAGCCGGATTCGCGCGAAAGTCTCGACGACAGACGGCGCAATTGGGTCGCCGACCCCTTCACACCGCTCGTAAGCTGCGCCAATGCTGCTGCGCATGTCGACCCTGCTGCTCCGGACCCTCCGCGAGGACCCGGCGGACGCGGAGGTGCCGAGCCACCGGCTCCTGCTGCGCGCCGGCTACATCCGGCGCGCAGCTCCGGGCGGCTACACCTGGCTGCCGCTCGGCAAGCTGGTGCTGGACCGGATCAGCGAGGTGGTCCGCTCGGAGATGGCGGCCATCGGCGGCCAGGAGGTGCACTTCCCGGCGCTGCTGCCGGCGGAGCCGTACCGGACCAGCGGCCGGTGGGCCGAGTACGGGGACGACATCTTCACTCTCGCCGACCGCAAGGGTGCCGAGCACCTGCTCGCCCCGACCCACGAGGAGATGGCCGCGCTGCTGGTGAAGGACCTCTTCACCTCGTACCGGGACTTTCCGGCGACGCTCTTCCAGCTCCAGACCAAGTTCCGGGACGAGGCCCGGCCGCGGGCCGGCCTGCTGCGTGGGCGCGAGTTCCTGATGAAGGACGCCTACTCGTTCGACCTGGACGAGGCGGGCCTCCAGGCCGCGTACGACCGGCACCGAGACGCCTACCGGAGGATCTTCGACCGGCTGGGTCTGGACTACACGGTGGTGCACGCGATGTCCGGTGCGATGGGCGGCTCGGCGTCGGAGGAGTTCCTCGCCGCCACCCCGGTCGGCGAGGACACCTTCGTGGGCTGCACGGTGTGCGACTACGCGGCGAACACCGAGGCCGTCACCACCCGGGCCCCGGCGGCCGGTGACCCGGAGGCGTACCCGGACGCCGAGGTGCACGACACGCCGGAGACGCCCACCATCGCCGGTCTGGTCGAGCTGGCCAACGCCCGCCGCCTCGCCGGTCGCGGCGACTGGACGGCGGCCGACACGCTGAAGAACATCGTGCTCTCCGTACACCGGCCAGGCGCGGACGAGGTCGAGCTGCTGGTGATCGGCGTGCCGGGCGACCGGGAGGTCGACCTGAAGCGGGTCGGCGCGGCGCTGCACCCGGCCACGGTGACCGTCTTCGAGGAGTGGGCCGGGCATCCCGAACTGGTCCGCGGCTACCTCGGCCCGCAGATCCTCGACAAGCTGGGCCTGCGCTACCTGGTCGACCCGCGGGTCGCGCCGGGCACTGCCTGGCTGACCGGGGCCAACGAGCCGGGGCGGCACGCCACCGGAGTCGTCAGTGGCCGGGACTTCACCCCGGACGGCACGATCGAGGCCGCCGAGGTGCGCCCCGGCGACCCCTGCCCGGCCTGCGAGTCCGGCGCGCTGACCATCCGGCGCGGCATCGAGATCGGGCACATCTTCCAGCTCGGCCGCCGGTTCACCGACGCCTTCGCCGTCGACGTGCTCGGCGCGGAGGGCAAGCCGGTCCGCCCGACCATGGGCTGTTACGGGATCGGCGTGTCCCGGGCGGTCGCCGCGGTCGCCGAACAGCACCACGACGATCGCGGGCTGGTCTGGCCGGCGGCCGTCGCACCGTGCGACGTGCACGTCGTGGCCGCCGGCAAGGGGCCGCAGCTGGAGACGACGATCGACCTCGGGACGCGGCTCTCCGCGGCGGGCCTGCGGGTGCTGGTCGACGACCGCTCCGGCGTCTCGGCGGGGGTGAAGTTCACCGACGCCGAGCTGATCGGTGTGCCGCGCACCGTCGTGGTCGGGCGCCGGCTCGCCGACGGGTACGTCGAGTTGCGCGACCGGGCCACCGGCGAGCGGGCCGAGTTGCCGCTCGACGGGTTGGTGCGGCGGATAGTCGACGAGGTGTCTGTCACGCACCGGGTGTAGTCGGCGTGTTACGGGGTACCGAATCCGGATCGGCGCGTACGTGTTGCGGAGGACTCTCATGACCGGTTACCGGGTCAGTGACGTGATGACGAGGCAGGTCGTCTACCTGCCGGCGGAGACCACGTTGGACGAGGCAGCGGCGGTGATGCGGGAGGCTGACATCGGCGATGTCGTGGTCACCGACGGCGCCAGCCTCGCCGGCATGCTCACCGACCGGGACATCGTGGTCCGCGCGGTGGCCGAACGCGCGAACCCGTCCACCACCACGATCGGCTCGATCACCACCCGGGAGGTGGTGATGATCGAGCAGCACGCGACGGCCGGGGAGGCGGCGGCGCTGATGCGGGAACGCGGCATCCGGCGGGTGCTGGTCTGTGACAGCGACCGCAAGCTGGTCGGCATCGTCTCCCTCGGCGACCTGGCGATGCAGCTCGACCCGCAGTCCGCCCTCAGCGAGATCAGCGAGCAGTCGCCCACGGTGTGAGGAGGGCCTCTTCCTTGCCGGGGAGGCCAGGTGTCGACGGGGGTAGCCTCGACCGCATGTCCGCCATGCCGGCCAGGTTGGCCGAGATCGTCGACGAGTTCGCCGCCGCACCCCGCGACCTGGTGCTGGAGATGCTGCTCGAGTACGCCGACGTCATCCCGCAGCTTCCGCCCGACGCGCCGGAGCGGGAGGGGATGGAGCAGGTGCCGGAGTGCCAGACCGCGTTCTTCCTGCGCGCCCGGGTGACACCCGAGAAGACGGTGGAGACGCTCTTCGACTGCCCGCCCGAGGCGCCCACCACCCGCGCCTTCGCCGGCATCCTCGCCGAGGGGCTGGCCGGGGCGAGCGCCGACCAGGTGCTCGCCGTCCCGGACGACCTCTACCAGCGGATGGGCCTGGCCCAGGCGATCAGCCCGTTGCGGGTGCGCGGCGGCACGGCGATCCTGGCGCGGCTGAAGCGCCAGGTGCGGGAACAACTCGGCTGACCCGGGAGTTGCCACCGATCATGGAGATCGAGATCTACGCCGATGTGGTCTGCCCCTGGTGCTACATCGGCAAGCGCCGACTGGAGGAGGCCCTCGCCTCGTACGACGGCGAGGTGACCGTGCGTTACCGGCCGTTCCAGCTGGATCCGTCGCCAGTGTCCGAGCCGGTGCCCGTGGTCGAGGCGCTCGGCGCCCGCTTCGGCGGCCCGGCGAACGCCCGGCAAATGGTCGCGCGGGTCACCGAGGCGGCGGCCGGGGCGGGGCTGCGGCTCGACTACGACCGGGCTATCGCCGCGAACACCTTCGACGCCCACCGGCTCGTCGCGTACGCCACCGAGCGCGGCCGGTCCGGCGAGATGGTGGAGGCGCTCTACCAGGCGCACTTCGTGGGCGGAATCGACATCGGCTCGCGGGACGCGCTCGCCGAACTCGCCGAGCAGGTCGGGCTGGACGCCGCCGACGCGCGCCGGTTCCTCGACTCGGACGAGGGCACGAAGGAGGTCGCCGCCGAGCTGGCCAAGGCCCACGACCTCGGCATCAGCAGCGTGCCGATGTTCGTGCTCGCCAGCAAGTACGGAATCAGCGGCGCGCAGGAGCCGCAGACGCTGCTCGCCGCGCTGGCCGAGGTCGAGCGCCTGGAGTCGGGCGGGCAGTGAGCCCACGCTCGCCCGGCCGGCGGTGAACCCGCCCGGCCGGGCGAAATCGACATCGATGATGTTTCACGTGCAACGGTATCGACGCCGGTGAGCACCCCGGCCGGGAGTTTGCCGCCGGTCAGGCGGGCCGGGCCAGCTCCTCGACCACCCGGGCGTTGGGCAGCGCCCCGAGCGCCGGGCCGGGCAGCGCGATCTTGCTGTGCCGTACGCCGGAGCCGATGATGACGTGCGGCGTGGCGATCACCCGGGAGTCGACAAGGATCGGCCACGCGGCCGGCAGGCCGATCGGGGTGATCCCGCCGTACTCCATGCCGGTCAGCTCGACCGCATCCGCCATCGGCGCGAAGCTGGCCTTGCGCACGTCGAGCGCGCGCCGGGCGACGCCGTTCACGTCGGCCCGGGTGGTGGCGAGGATGATGCAGGCCGCGTAGCGGACCACGCCCTCCCGCTTGCCGGCCACCACCACACAGTTGGCCGAGACGTCCAACCCGACGTCGTACGCCGCGCAGAAGGCGGCGGTGTCGGCGAGCTCGGCGTCGATCGGCGCGACCAGCACCTCGTCCACGTCCACCGGAGCGTCGGCGGGCCACTCCCCGAGCGCCGCGGCGACCGGCGGGGCGAGCAGGTCGGGGCGGGTCCGGGCCGGTTCGGTCTTCAACGTCCCCATCACGGATGTGATCCTTCCACCCGCCGGGCCGCGTCGACCAGCCGGTCAGCCACGCCACGCCCACCGATCCACGACCGGGACCGAGGCCGACCGAGCACCACCGCCGACACCGAGTGGCCACACCGGTGGCGTGGCCACTCGCGGGGGCACTCAGCTCCCGGCGAGGAAGGCGTTCTCCTTGAGGAACGTCCGGTCCCGGTGGGCCGCGAGCTCCTCCGCCCGCAGCGCCTGGGCCCGACGCACCTCCAGGTCCTCCAGAGCCTGCCGGACGGCGAGCCGGATCACGCCGTAGAGGAAGACGAAACCGAAACAGTAGAGGATGACAGCGACGAAGACAGCGACCATGTCGTCACGCTAGGTCGAACGTGAACCAGACACGTTCTCATCTCCGCCCGGTTCCCCCGTACGTGTCCGCCAGATAGTCGCCCCAGGTACGGACGCCCCAGGGCAGGGCCGTGCTGACCAGCCCACCGTCGCGTAGCGCCCGGCCGAGCCGCCCCGGTACGCGTACCGGCAGCAGCGGTCGACGCGAACGCCGGGCGGTCCGCCAGGCGCGTACCGCCTCGTCGAAGCGGAGCACCTCGGGGCCGCCGAGCTCCTCGACGCCGCCCAGCGGTCCCGCGGCGAGCCGGGCCGCCAGCCGTACGCCGACCTCGCCCCGGTCGACGGGCTGGGCGAGTATGCCCGGGTCACCGATCGTCGGGCCGAGCCGGCTGGCCGTCCGGAGCAGTTCGTCGAGGAACTCCGGGAGCTGGGTGGCGCGCAGCACCGACCAGGGCACCGGACCGGCCGCGACCACCTGCTCGGCGGCGAGCTTGTGCCGGTAGTACGGGATGGGCACCTTGTCCACGCCGACGATCGAGGTGTACACCAGGTGCCGTACGCCGGCCCGACCGGCGGCGACCACCAGCCGGCGGGTGCCGAGCACGTCGACCTGGTAGGCGCGCCGCCCCGAGCTGGGCTCGGTGGCCAGGTGCAGAATCGCGTCCACCCCGGACACCGCCTCGGCCAGCCCCGTCCCGGTCGCCAGGTCGGCCACCGCCCACTCCAGCGCCGGATCGCTGCGCGGCCGCCGGCTCGTGGCCCGCACGGTGAAGCCGTCGTCGAGCAGCCGCGGCAGCACCGCCTGCCCGAGGCGACCGCCCGCTCCGGTGACCAACACCCTCATCCGATCCTCCTCGAACTCTCAGCGCAGCAGGTCGAGCACGGTCACCAACACGTAGAACACGATCACGACCTCGCTTATCACCCAGGCGTTCCGATCGGACCACCGCCGGATCCGGGGCAGCAACGGGGCGGCGCGCCGACCCGCCAGCAGCAGGGCGAGCAGGGGTAGCGCCAGCAGCCCGAGGGTCAGCCCGACGAACGGCAGCAGGTGCCACCACGAGAGGTCGTGCCGGGCGACGCTCGCGCCGACCGCCGCCATGGTGAGGTCGTCCGACGGCGAGGTGGCGACGAGGAACGCGCCGAGGCGGGCCGCCCGACCCGGTCCGGCGTGCTGGAGCGTGGTCAACCAGCGTGGCGTGCCGGTCTGCCGGCGGCGCAGGTAGACGACCACCGCGAGCACGGCCAGCAGCGCCAGCACCGCCCAGTCGATCCGCCGCGCGGTGCGCTCCAGATGACCGACGTCGGTCGCCGCCCGGTCGGCGAAGCCCCGCACCACCCTCGTGACGAGCCAACCGACAGTCACCCCGACGGTGACCACCGCGCCCACCCCGCCCAGATATCCGAGCGGCGCCGCGCGCGGGCGATCGGCCGAGGGGAGCAGCACCGCCGCGACGAACTGCGTCCCGGCGACCATCACCACGGCCAGCGGCAGGACGGTCAGGAAGTTCATCCTGCGCCCATCCTTCCCGCCCCGGACGCCCACCGAAGCCGGTTCGCCCCGGCCCCGGTCGCTCCCGGCCAAGTCGGCCGCTACCCGAGCGGCCCCGACCGGGTCAGGCGCCACCCCGAGCAGCCAAGACCGGGTCAGACAGACGCGGGCCAGGTCAAGCGCAGGCCAGGTCAAGCGCGGGCCGGCCCTCAAGCGCGGGCCGGGTCAGGCGCGGGCCGGGGTCACGCGGTTGGAGAGCAGGACCCCGCAGAGGGCCAACGCCGCCGAGATCGCGAGGGTGACCAGGAAGCTCCCCGCGGCGGGAGCGGAGCCGGAGGCGAGCACGGCGCCGGTGAGCGCCAGCACGGTCGCCGCGCCGAGCGAGTCGCAGAGTTGCAGGGAAGAGCTGCTGCGGCCCTGCTCC
The DNA here is from genome assembly GCF_003626635.1 of Micromonospora musae. Taxonomy (GTDB): domain Bacteria; phylum Actinomycetota; class Actinomycetes; order Mycobacteriales; family Micromonosporaceae; genus Micromonospora; species Micromonospora musae. The sequence continues at coordinate 70,658 of NZ_RAZT01000011.1, forward strand.
CCGGGGGCGGAGAGCTCCAGGGTGAGGGCCGACAGCGACGGGTAGAGCAGGCCCATGCCCAGCCCGGCGACGGCCCAGCCGAGAACTGCCACAGCGACCGGCGTACCCGGCACGAGCGTGAGCGCCACCGTGCCGATCCCGGCGGTGAGGCAGGCCAGCCCGGCGCGCGGAAGGCTGGCCCGGGAGGCCGGTGCCGTCCGGCGCCCCTGTATCCAGGAGCCCGCCGACCAGAACAGCGCCCCGACCGTCAACACCAGCCCGGCCGCCGTCGGTGAGAGACCACGCTCCCGGGAGAGCATCAGCGGTATGACCACCTCGGCGCCGACGAACGCCGCCGAGGCGAGCCCGCGCAGCCCGATCACGGTGGGCAGCCCCCGGGCGGCCCGCAGCGACCCCGGCGGCAGCAGGCGCGGTGCGCAGATCAGCAGGCCGGCGATCGCGACCGCCGAGAGCGCCACGGCGGACGCGCCGCGCTGCTGGCCCCCGATGTGCAACAGCGCCGCGCTCACCCCCGCCCCGCACGCCCAGCCGATCCGCGCCACCGCACCCGCCGGCACCCTGGTCACCGCCGTTACCGCGATGGACCGCAGGCCGGGCCGGATGAGCAGCGCCGCCGGCACGGCCACCACCGGTACCGCGAGGAAGACCCAGCGCCAGTGCAGGTGCTCCACGACCAGCCCGGCCAGCGCCGGACCGACCAGCGACGGCACGACCCACGCCGCGGCGAACGCCGCGAAGATCCGCCGATGCAGCTCCTCCGGGTACGCCTGCCCGACGATCACGTACAGCGCCACGGAGAGCAGCCCCGAGCCGAAGCCCTGCACCACCCGGCCGACGACCAGCACCTCCATCGCCGACGCCGTGCCGGCGACGACCAACCCCGCCACGAACCAGAGCAGCCCGTGCCACATCGGCGTGCCCGGTCCACGGGTGTCGCACCAGATGCCGGAGAGCACCATGGCGAGCACGCCCGTGGCGAAGGGACCGCCGAAGGCCAACCCGTACAGGGCGAGACCGTCCAGGCTGCGGGCCACGGTCGGCATCGCCGTACCGACCGCCAACGCCTCGAAGGCGAGCAACGAGATGAGCGCGACGCTGCCCACCGTCATCGCACGCAGCCGTGGGGTGAAGAGACCCGGTCGGGGAGCGAGGGTTGCCGTCACTTCGGGCCCGAAGGGCCGGAGCTGAACGCTTCGATCGACATGCGCCCAGCTTGCGACCTCAACCCCGATTCAGGTCAACCCGCGTGTGGGGCGGATCCCCCGTCAGGCGCTCTCCAGCGCCTCGCCGATGCCCTTCACCAGTCCGGAGAAATGCTGATCGGCCAGGAGATGGCCGGCGGTGATCACCAGCGCCACCGGCCACTCGATGATCTGGAGCGCGGCGAGCAGCCCGAGCCCGCCGTAGTAGGCGATCTTGTCGGCGGGCGGGACCGCCAGCTCGCCCAGCAGCGGCACCTGCACCCGCCGGTTGTACATCTGCACCGTCTCGCGGGCCCCGTTGAGATGTCGGGTCACTGTGCTCATTTCGGCCTCCCCGTTGACTCCTACCAGCGACCGCATTCCACCGGCGATCCGGTCCATGCGCCGTCAACGGCGGGAATTTCCCCCACCGGGAGGGCATAACGGACGGCAGTGCGGGAAGCCAGGCCGCCGGACGCGACGGGTGGGAGGCGAAATGGCGTACGCCAGGGAGAGCTGGGCAGGGGAGTCACGCCGGCACCGGTCCGGCCGTACGCCTCGATGATCCCGCCGACCCGCGCCGCCGCTCGACTCCTCGCACCGGTCGGCGTGCCGAAGCTCGTCGAGGAGGCGACGCAGACCGTGGGCTCCGCGGCCGCGCGGATGGCTCGGCTGGTCGGCCTGACGGGCCGGCGGGTGTGGTCCCGGCCGGGACGGCACCACATCGAGGTGCACGGCGTCTGCCAGGACGGCGGCGACACCCTCGCCCGGCAGGTCGAGTCGGCGCTGGAGCAGACGCCCGGCGTGGCGTGGGCCCGGGTGAACGCGCCGTCCGGGCGGGTCGTGGTGGCCGTCGAGTCGCCCGAACCGAAGCTGCGCGACCTGATCGCCACGATCGTCCGCGCCGAACGTGCCTGCCCGTACGAACCGGATCGGGAGGTGCCGCCGCCGCATCCGCCCGAGGAGGGCCCGCGTACCCCCCGTACCCTCGGCGCGCTCGCCTCCGACGCACTGGGGTTGACCATCTCCGCGGCCACCCGGATCCTGCCGTTCACGCCGGTGCCCGGCGAGGTGGCCGGCCTGCTGGGCGCCGTGGACCTGCATCCGCGACTGCACGCGTTGGCCGGCCGGGGGCTGCGCGCCGATCCCCGAGCGGACCTGATCTTCCCGCTCGCCGAGGCGGTGGTGCAGGGTCTCACCGGAGGGTGGACCGGGATCGTCCTCGACGGCGCCCAGCGGATCCTTCAGTGGGGTGAGGACCGGGCCCAGCTGGCCCTCTGGGAGAAGGCCGAACCCGAGCTGACCGGTGACCCGGAGCGGGCCGTCTCCCGCTGGCCGGTGAGCGAACGGCCCAGACCGAAGCCGGACAGCCCGCTAGAGCGGTACGCGATCCGGATGCTGACCGCGGGCGCGGTGGCGGCCACCGGAGCCGCGCCGGTGGTCGGCCGGAAACGGGCCGCCGCGCTCGGGCTCTCCGCGTTGCCGAAGGCGCCGGGGAGCGGCCGGGAGGGGTACGGCGCCCAACTGGGCCGGGTCCTGGCGCGCCGCGGTGTGATCGCGATGGACCGCAGTGTGCTGCGCGAGCTCGACCGGATCGACACCCTCGTCCTGGACGCCGCCGTGCTCGGCTCGGACCGGGGTGTCCTCGCCGATCTCGCCCCGTTGCCCGGCGCGGACACCGGTCAGGTGGCCGAACGCGCGTTCGCCCTCTTCGACCCCGCCGACCCGGACGGCGAGTACGAGGTCGACGGCTGGCGGATCGGGCCACTGGACCGGCTGGGGGCCGACGACCCGGGTGACACCGACGAGAGCGCCCGGCTCCGCTCCGGCGGTGGCCGGCTGCTCGGCCTCGCCACCGGGGGCACGCTGGCCGCGCTGGTCCGGGTGGAGACCGAGCCCGCCCCGGGTGGCGACGGCCTGCCCGCCGCCGCCCGCCACGCCGGTCTGCGGCTCGTGGTGGCCGGCGGCGACGAGCAGCGGTACGACTTCGCCGACGCCGTCCTGCCCGGTGGTGACCGGTTGACGGAGACGGTACGCACGCTCCAGCGGGACGGCGCGACGGTCATGCTCGCCTCCGGCGACCGGGAAGCGCTCGGCGCCTCGGACTGCGGGCTCGGCCTCTACGGCCCGGACGACCTGCCGCCGTGGGGCGCACATCTGCTCATCGGCGCCGACCTGCGGGTGGTGGCGCTAATCATCGAGGCGGCCGGCGTGGCCCGGCGGATGACCCGAGAGAACATCCGAATCGCGATGGCCGGGACGGGTCTCGGCGCGCTCAACGCGTTCACCGCCGCGCCGCAGCAGTTGCCGAGCCGGAGCCTGCACGCGGTGAACGGCGCGGCGGCGATGGCGTTCGGCAACGGCGTGTGGCGGGCGAGCCGGCTGCCGAAGCCGGACGACACACCGGCGCCGGTCGCCACCGCCTGGCATCTCATGCCGGTGGCGACCGTCCTGGACCGGCTGGCCACCACCGCGGACGGTCTCTCCGGCGACGAGGCGGGGCGGCGGCACCGCGGCGAGGCCGGCGAAGCGGGGGGTACGGGCAGCCTGTTCCGGGCGTTCGTCGACGAGCTGGCGAACCCGCTCACCCCGGTGCTGGCCGCCGGCGCGATCCTCTCCGCCTCCTTCGGCTCGGTCGTCGACGCCGCCCTGGTCGGCGGGGTGGTCGGCGGGTCCGCGCTGATCGGCGCGGTGCACCAGCGCAACACCGAACGCTCCCTCGCGGAGCTGCTGTCCCGCTCGGCGGTCACCGCCCGGGTCCGGCGCGACGGCGCCGACCAGGTGATGGCGGCGGACGACCTGGTCAACGGCGACGTCATCCGGCTGGAACCGGGCGACGCGGTGCCGGCCGACTGCCGTGTGATCGAGGCGGTGGGCCTGGAGACGGACGAGTCCTCACTGACCGGGGAGTCGCTGCCGGTCAGCAAGACCGCGCAGCCGGTGGTCGCCGCCGCCGTCGCGGACCGGCACTCCATGGTGTACGAGGGCACCACGATCGCCGCCGGGAACGGGACCGCCGTGGTGGTCGCGACCGGCACCGAGACCGAGGCGGGCCGGAGTCTCGCGATGGCCCGGCAGGCGCCCTCGGCCGGCGGGGTGGAGGCCCGGCTCGGTCAACTGACCCGGGCGTCGATCCCGCTGGCGGCCGGCTCCGCGGTCGCGGTGGCGGGGGCGGGCCTGCTGCGGGGCGTACCGCTGGCGCAGACCGCGGCGACCGCCGCGAACCTGGCGGTGGCTTCCGTGCCGGAGGGGCTGCCGTTCCTGGTGAGCGCCGCCCAGCTGGCGGCGGCCCGGCGGCTGGCCGAGCACGGCGCGTTGGTCCGCAACCCCCGTACGATCGAGGCGCTCGGCCGGGTCGACGTGCTCTGTTTCGACAAGACCGGCACCCTCACCGAGGGTCAGCTGCAGCTGGCCGGGGTGGGTGACGGCGACCGGTACGCGGCGGTGGACCAGCTCGACGACCGGCTGCGGCTCACCCTGGGGGCGGCGTTGCGGGCCACCCCCGGTGCCGTCGATCCCGAGGAGCTGACCCAGCAGACCGATCGGGCGGTACGTCACGGCGCCTCGGCCGGGAACGTGGTCGAGCAGGCGGGCTCGCCCGGCTGGCGGCCGGTCGGCGGGCTGCCGTTCGAGCCGTCCCGGGGTTACCACGCGAGCGTCGGGGAGAGCGACGACGGCCTGCTGCTGAGCGTTAAGGGCGCCCCGGAGTCGGTGCTGCCGCGTTGCGCGTACCGCCGCCGCGACGGGCGCGACGAGCCGTTGGACGACGGCGGCCGGGCGGAGCTGGAGCGGATACTCGCCGAGCGGGCCGGCGCCGGGCACCGGATCCTGGCGGTCGCCGAGTGCGGGGTGCAGTCTCCGACCATCACCGACGACGAGGTGCGCGACATGAGCTTCGTCGGGTTCCTGGCCCTCGCCGACGGCGTGCGTAAGAGTGCCGCCCCGGCGGTGCGCCGGATCCGGCAGGCCGGCGTGCACACCATCATGATCACCGGGGACCATCCGGCGACCGCCGAGGCGATAGCCGCCACCATCACCGAGCACGACGAACAACGGGTGGTGACCGCGACCGAACTCGACCAGCTCGACGACGAGGCCGTCGCCGAGCGGCTGGCCCACACCGACGTGGTGGCTCGCTGCACCCCGGCCCACAAGGTGCGGATCATCCAGGCGCTGCAGAAGTGCGGACGCACCGTCGCCATGACGGGGGACGGCGCCAACGACGCCCCCGCCATCCGTCTGGCCGACGTGGGCATCGCCCTCGGGCAGCGGGGCACCCCGGCCGCCCGCGCCGCCGCCGATCTGGTGGTCACGGACGATCGGCTGGAGACGATCATCGCGACGCTGGCCGAGGGGCGGGCCATGTGGTCCTCGGTCCGGCACGCGTTGAGCATCCTGGTCGGCGGCAATCTCGGCGAGATCGCGTTCAGCGTGCTGACCGCCGCGGCGACCGGGCAGTCGGCCCTCAACGGACGGCAACTGCTGCTGGTGAACCTGCTCACCGACCTGGCGCCGGCGCTGGCCATCGCGGTGCGCCCGCCGAGCGCCGACCGCGCTGACGGGCTGCTCAAGGAGGGGCCGGACACCTCGTTGGGCGGGACGCTCAACCGGGAGATCGGGCTGCGCGCCGGGGCCACCGCCCTCGGTGCCACCGCGGCGTGGGCGCTGGCCCGGTACACCGGTTCGCCCCGCCGGGCGGGGACGGTGGCCCTGGTCTCCCTGGTCGGTACGCAGCTCGGTCAGACCGTCCTGGCCGGGGGTACGAGCCCGGCGGTGCTCGCCTCCACTGCGGTCTCGCTCGGCGCGCTCACGGCGGTCGTGCAGACACCGGGGCTCAGCCAGTTCTTCGGCTGCACTCCGCTGGGACCGATCGGCTGGGGCATCGCCACCGGATCGGCGTTCGGCGCGACCTTCGCCAACGGCGCGTTGAGCCGGCTGGTGGAGCGGCTGCCGCAGGTTCAGGGCGGCCCGGCGGACCCGGACGGCTCGGACCCGGACGGCTCAGACGCGGACGGCTCAGACGCGGACGACTCCGACGGCCCTGCCTCGTCGCGGTGACGGGCTCTCGGACCACACCGCACCGGATGATCCGCTACCCGCAGCCCGGCCGCACCCGCGATTGCGGGCGGTGTATTCCGGGTAGCCGCCGCCGGTGAACGGAGGGCGGCAGCGGAGGGATGGCCGACGCGGTTCGCGGCGCGCGGGCCTCGATTCGGAGCGGTTCGACGAGGCACTGGAACGCGTCGACAAGCGTGGCCGGAGCGCGGGCCGCGCCCGGATCCAGCAACTTCAGATCAAATTCCTGCTCGCTGTCCAAGCAGGTCTGGCAGCGGCGCTGGCCTGGGCGGCCGCACGCTGGCTCACGGGTATGCCGAGTCCCATCTTCGCCCCGGCCGCCGCGGTAGCCGTGATCACGTCGTCCCTCGGGCAGCGCCTGACAAGCACCATCGAACTGCTCGCCGGGGTGACGCTCGGCATCTTCGTCTCGGACCTGCTGATCGAGGTCACCGGTGTCGGCGTGTGGCAGACCGGCGTGATCGTCGCGGCGGCCATCCTGGTGGCCCTCGCGCTCAGCACTCGCGGCGGCGTCGTCGGCAACGCCAGCGGTACCGCGGTGCTCCTGGGTGCCCTCTCGTCGTCGCGGCACACCCTCGAGTTCCCCCGCTTCATCGACGCGGTCATCGGTGGCGGCGTCGGGCTGGCGGTGACGTTGCTGCTGTTGCCGATCAACCCGCTCCGGATCATGCGACGGGTGGCGGCGCCGACCCTGCGGCAGCTCGCCGACCAGCTCGGGCAGACGGCGTCCGCGCTGCGGAGTCGCGATCACGAGCTGGCCAACCGGGCGCTGAACCGGTCGCAGGGGGTCGGTGCCGAGTTGGGGAGGTTCTGGGACGCCTTCGGCGGCGCGAAGGAGACGGTCAACTTCGCTCCGGCTCGGTGGCCCTGGCGGCGTGCCGTCCGGCACTACCAGCTGGGCGCGCCCGAGGTGGACCAGACCGTCTGGAACACGCGGGTCCTGGCCCGGCGGGTGGTCGTGCTGATCGAGGACGGGGAGCCGATACCGGAGGGCCTGCCGAACGCCGTCGACGAACTCGGGGCGGCCGTGCACGCCCTGCAGAACGAGGTGCTCTCCGGCTGGAGCCCCGAGGCCACCCGCCGGCACGCACTGCGGGCGGTCGCCCACGCGACGCAGGCCGAGCTCGCTGGGACCCACCTCTCCGGCACCGTGATCGTGGGGCAGGTCCGGACCGCGGCCAGCGACGTGTTGCAGGCGACCGGGATGGACCGGACGGAGGCACTGCGGAGGATTCGTGAGGTGGCGTCGGCGCAGTCCGACCCGCACCGAAACCCGCCGGCCGGCTGACCGGCTCCGCTGAACCGCTCCGCCTCCGCACGGTCACCCTCGGCTCCGGGGCGCCGACCGGTGCGGCCGAGACGCGGCGACGAAGAGGCGTCGTCCGGCAGGTTCGCACCGTCGAGCGCGGCGAGACGTACCCGCTCAGCCCACCGGTCGACGCTGCACCAGCTCGATCGGGTTGTCGTCGAGATCGGCCACCCAGGCGACTCGAAGGGTCCCTAGCCAGTCGTGCGGCTCCGAGAGCACCCGGGCGCCGGCCGCGACCAGCCGGGCGAGGGCGGCGTCCGTGTCATCGGTCCACAGTGCGATCTCCATGCCCCGGCCGGGCATGGCCAGGTCGAGGTCGAGCCCGTGGTCGGCACGGGCCGACTGCACCGAGGCGACGCCGAGCGTGAATCCGTCGAGCTTCAACTCGACGTGGATCGGGATGCCCTCGCTCGGCGTACGGAAGGACTCCTCGAAGCCGATCTCGCGATAGAACTCGACCGCGCGGACGACGTCGGCCGAGTAGATGTTGACCTGCGGCGCGGAGAATATCCGCCGACGCTAGCAGCGCGCAAGCGACCGGCCAATGGCTGGCTGACGTCGGCGCCACCACCCTCCGCCCGGCGGTCAAGTCCAGTTGTCATGCCGCTCTCCGAAGGCGTCCAGCTCCGGTTCGGTCAGCTCCAACGACCCGTCCCGCAGCTTCAGCAGGGTCTCGAAGTACGACTCCCGGGGCGCTCCCGGAGTGAACATGAGCAGCATCGACGCCGGCTCGCCGGACTCGTTGCGGAAGCCGTGCAGACCGCCCGGCGGTACGTGCATGAAGTCACCGGCGGTGCCATCGATCCAACGGTCGCCCGAATACAGCCGCACACGTCCGCTGAGGACGAAGAACGATTCGGATATTCCCCGGTGGAAGTGCGGGCCCGGTCCGCTCGGCTCCGGGCTGAAGTCCCACCGGTAGAGGCCGAAGTCGCCGGACGTCTCCGAGCCGCGAGCGAGGTAGGTGACCCTCACCCCGTTCGGATAGGTGATGTCCGGTGGTTGGTCCGCCCGGCGCAGGTGCGTGTGGGTGTGCCCCTGCTCCCCGTGGTAGCGGGGAGGCGGATAGTCGGGTGCTGACAAAGGGGGTTCCCTCCCAGGTGCAGTTTGCCTGCCGCCCGGGGTTGGCTGCTCCGGGTCTCGGTCGGCCGATGCCGATCTGCCGGACGGCGCGGACCAGCCCGACGCTAGCAGTCCGGTCGTGCTTGACTGCCGGGCATGGAGCTGAGCATCGACGTCGACGGCGGGCAGCTCCCGGCAACGCTGGACCTACCGGCAGGTCCGGTTCGCGGTGCGGTGGTCGCCCTGCACGGCGCCGCGGCCGGGGAACGCTCGTACTTCTGCTACACGCACCTGGCTCAGCTCCTGCCCGGCTCCGGCATCGCGGTGCTTCGCTTCGACCGCCGGCCGGGGGTGCGCGGAGCCGACGTGCCGCTGTCCCGGCAGTCCGACGACGCCGCCGCCGCCATCCAGTGCGCGCGGCGGTACGTGGGGGACGCCCCCATCGGCCTGTGGGGCTGGAGCCAGGGGGCCTGGGCGGCCTCGCTGACCGCTACCCGCCAACCCGACCTGGTCGACTTCCTAATCCTGGTGTCGTCCAGCGGAGTCAGCCCGGCGGCGCAGATGCGTTATGGCACCGCCGAGCAGCTGCGCCGTTCCGGCTTCCCGGAGCCGGACGTCGCCGAGCTGCACCACCTCCGGGCCGCCGTGGAGGACTACCAGCGAGGACGCCTCGATAGGCAGACCGCCCAACGCGTCGTGGACGGCGTGGCCGAGCGGGCCTGGTTTCCGTTGGCGTGGGTGCCTCGGCAGCTCGCGCCACGCCCCGGCACCTGGGCCGACCTGGATTTCGACCCGGAGCCGATCTTCGCGCGGGTGTCCTGCCCGGTGCTGCTCTGCTACGGCACGACGGACGCGTGGGTGCCGATCGATGCCAGCATCGCGGCCTGGCGACGTGCGACTGCCGCCAGCGGGACGCCGGTGAGCGTATGCCGGCTCGACGGTTGTGATCACCTGCCCACGCTCGACGGCGGTGAAGACCTCGCCGCCATCAGCGGGCAGTACAGCGCCGAACTGCTCAGCTGGCTCGGCTCCCAGCTCGGTCGACTCGGTTCGACGATCACTGATTGAGCCCTGATCGCCGTAAGCTGCCCGACTGTGGGGGATCTTGCGGGCACCCTGGGCACGGCAGTCGGCGTGTTCGTCGGCACCAACGTCGACGACATCATCGTGTTGACGGTGCTGTTCCTCTCCGCCCGGGCTTCCGGGCGGCCTCGGCCGTGGCAGATCTGGGCCGGGCAGTACGCCGGCATCTCGGTCCTGGTGGCGCTCTCCGCGGTGGCCGCTCTGGGTCTGACGATCGTGCCGGACCGGTGGGTGGGGCTGCTCGGCCTGATCCCCTTCGCCCTGGGCGTACGCGGCATGATCGGTGCGATCCGAACGCGCGGCCAGGAGGATCCGCCGAATCCGGCAGTGGCCACCGGGTTGGTGTCGGTGATGGCGGTGACCACCGCCAACGGCGCTGACAACCTCTCCGTCTACACGCCTGTGTTCCGTGCCATCGGTCTGGGAAACACCCTGGTCACCGTGGCCGTCTTCGCCGTCGGCGTCGCCGTCTGGTGCGCGGCGGGATCCTGGCTGGGCTCCCACCGGAGGATCATCGACGTGGTGCAGCGATTCGGGCACTGGATCGTGCCGGCGGTCTTCATGACCATCGGCGCGGTCATCGTGATCGAGTCCGGCGTCCTGGCCCACGCAGGCGGGCGATAGCCATTCGACAGTCTGGACCGCGGCTCGGGCGCGCGTCGCGGCCTGGCCGAACCGCTGGCGATGGGCTGCCACATCCCGTAGCAATCGAATCGTGGCAGATCCGGACCTCCGGGTGCCCCGTCCGGCTGGATCGAGCATGTCCTATGCCCGTGCTCTAATCCCGTCATGCATGTCGTCGTCACAGGCGCGCTCGTTGAAGACGGTGCGATCCTGCTGGTACACCGCAGGCCGACCAAACGGGCGTACCCAGATGTCTGGGATCTGCCCGGGGGGCAGGTCGAAGCGGGTGAGTCGGAACTGCAAGCCCTCGCGCGTGAGATGCACGAGGAGCTCGGTGTTCACATCGTGGCGGAGTCCGCTTCACGGTTGGACGTCGTGCATGACGGCAGTGGTGACGACGCCGTTCACGTGGGCGTCTGGCAAATCGGAGAATGGGTCGGCTCTCCCACCAACCGTGCACCTGACGAGCATGACGACATCGCCTGGGTCAAGATCAGCGAGCTGGGCGGCCTTCCCCTCGTGCACGGTGTCTTGGCGGCCATGGTTCCTGCTCTGCCTGAGTTTGAATATGCCCCCAGGCACTCGGATATCACCGGCTGTATCCAGGACGACCGAGGAACCAAGGCCGACTGTCGTGCATGTGCCGGGATGGATTCGTCGAGCGACGGAGTGCGGTAGGCGGCGGTCGCAGCTACGACTCGGTACAGAGAACAACCAAGGGAAGTGCTGGTGGAGCCCAGGGGACTCGAACCCCTAACCCCTGCCTTGCAAAGGCAGTGCTCTGCCAGTTGAGCTAGGGCCCCGGAAGCGGACGACGCCGCTGGTCAATTGTGGCCGACGGTCGGTTCAGCGCAGGTCGGGCGCGGTGGTCGCCTCATGCCAGAGGGCACGCTCGTCGTTGGAAGCCTTGATCTTCTTGGCCACGACCGCGGCCACGCCGATGACACCGGCGAGAATCAGAAGCTTCTTGACCATTGGGGTGACCCCTTGCGCTCGACTGGCCGTCGGAGGACGTGCGGTGGGGCTAGCTGGAATCGAACCAGCGACCTCAGAGTTATCAGCTCTGCGCTCTAACCGACTGAGCTATAGCCCCGCGTAGCGACGAGCAAGGTTAACCCATCCGCGCGCGCCGCCCCAAATCGGGGGTGGCCCCGCGCGCTGCCCGTCGCCGTCGAACCTACCGGAACGCCGAACGCCGGGACGACCGCTTTTCGCGGCGCCCCGGCGTCCGATGTCGATCAGTCCCGCTCGGCGAGGGTCAGCTCGATTCCGCCGACCATGTCGGCGCAGACGTTGTAGACGAACGCCCCGAGGGTGGCCAGCGCCGTGAACAGCACGACGTTGACCAGACCGATCAGCGCCGAGCTGAGGATCACGCCCTTCGCAGTGACCTGGAAGCCGTCCGTGCTCTGCCCGCCGGCGTTGAACAGGTCGGTGAGGCTGTCGTTGACGCTCTGGAAGACGCCCATGGCGTCCAGGGCCAGGTACAGCACCGAGGTGGCCACCACGACCACGATGAAGAGCACCACCGAGACGGCGAATGCGAACTTCATCACGGACCAGGGGTCGATCCGCTTCAGGTTCAGCCGGGCCCGGCGCGGTCCGCGGGACGCGGCCGAACTCACGGACGAACGCGCGGCGCGTACCGCGTCACCCACCCGCGCCGCCCCGACGGCGGACGGGTTGCCGAGGCCGGCGGGGAGGCTGCCGCCGTTCGGTGGCCGGCCCCCGGGTCCCGGCCGGGTGGCCTCCGGATTGGCCGTACCGCTGACCCGGGTCTGGGTGCCGGTGCTGGCCGCGCCGGCCCGGACCGGGATCTGCTGGGTGCTGCTGCTCGACGGCCGGGCGGCGGCCGCCTTGGCCGCCTCGGCCGGCACCGCCTGGGTCTTCTCGCTGGACCCCTCGTCGTCGGTCGGCTTGTCCGGCGGCGGTGTCATCCCGGGAGCCCGGGTGAATTTCGGGGCAGGCGCGTCGGCGGGGACCGTCGCGCGGCCCACGGCCGCTCGGCCGGTCGCCGATGCGCCGCCTCCTGCGGCCTCCTCGTCGACCGGGTTGGCCGAGGACCCCGCGTTCCCCGACTTCGCCTGTGTCTCCGTCATTCAACTAGTCCTGTTCGTCAGGCTCGTCGGCATTGCGAGCAATCGCCACGATAGTCACGCCGTCCGGAAGGTCCATCAGCTTGACCCCCATTGTGTTCCGGTCACGCGTACGGCGTACAGGCTTCACGGGAGTCCGGATGACGCCACCGTTACTGGTGATCGCGAACAGCTCGTCGTCCGGATCGATCACCACCGCGCCGACCAGACCACCGCGTCGCTCTGTGATCTTCGCAGTCAGCACGCCTTTACCTCCCCGGCCCTGGACCGGGTATTCCTCGATGGGGGTACGTTTCGCATATCCCCCGTTCGTCGCGACCAGGACGTCCAGACCCGGCCGGACGACCTCCATGGCCAGCAGCACGTCGTCCTCGGTGAAGCGCATCCCGATCACGCCAGAGGTGGCGCGACCCATCGGCCGCAGCGCCTCGTCGGTGGCGTTGAACCGGATCGCCTGCGCCTTCTTGGAGACCAGCAGCAGGTCGTCCTCCGGCCCCACCAGCGCAGCGCCGACCAACTCGTCCTCATCGCGCAGGTTGATGGCGATGATGCCGCCGGAACGGTTGGAGTCGAACTCCTCAAGCCGCGTCTTCTTCACCAGGCCGTTCTTCGTGGCCAGTACCAGGTAGGGAGCCACCTGGTAGTTCGGAATCTCGATGATCTGTGCGATCTGCTCATCGGGCTGGAACGCGAGCAGGTTGGCCACGTGCTGGCCCTTGGCCACCCTACTGGCTTCCGGAAGCTCGTACGCCTTGGCCCGGTAGACCCGACCCTGGTTGGTGAAGAACAGGATCCAGTCGTGCGTCGAGCAGACGAAGAAGTGGCTGACGATGTCGTCCTGGCGCAGGGTCGCGCCGCTGACGCCCTTGCCGCCTCGGCGCTGCGAGCGGTACTGGTCGACCCGCGTGCGCTTGGCGTACCCGGTGCGGGTGATGGTGACCACCACGTCCTCGCGGGCGATGAGGTCCTCCATCGAGACCTCGCCCTCGAACGGGATGATCTTCGTCCGCCGGTCGTCGCCCCACTTGGCGACGATCTCGCCCAGCTCCTCGGAGACGATCTTCCGCTGCCGCTCGGGCTTGGCGAGGATGTCCTTGAGGTCGGCGATCTCGATTTCCAGCTTGGCCAGGTCGTCGAGGATCCGCTGCCGCTCCAGCGCCGCGAGGCGGCGCAGCTGCATGTCCAGGATCGCGGTCGCCTGGATCTCGTCGATCTCCAGCAGCCGGACCAGGCCCTGCCGGGCGTCCTCGACCGTGGGCGAGCGCCGGATCAGGGCGATCACCTCGTCGAGGGCGTCCAGCGCCTTGGACAGACCGCGCAGGATGTGGGCCCGCTCCTCCGCCTTGCGCAGCCGGAACGCGGTGCGCCGGCGGATGACCTCGATCTGGTGCTCGACGTAGTAGCGGATGAACTGGGCGAGGTTGAGCGTGCGCGGCACCCCGTCGACCAGCGCCAGCATGTTGGCGCCGAACGTCTCCTGGAGCTGGGTGTGCTTGTAGAGGTTGTTGAGCACCACCTTGGCGACCGCGTCGCGCTTGAGCACGAGCACGATCCGCATGCCGGTACGCCCGGAGGACTCGTCGCGGATGTCGGCGATGCCGCCGAGCTTGCCCTCCTTGATCAGATCGGCGATCCGCTCGGCGAGGTTGTCCGGGTTGACCTGGTAGGGCAGCTCGCTCACGACCAGCGCGGGGCGGCCGCGCTTGTCCTCCTCGACCTCCACCACGGCCCGCATCCGGATCGATCCGCGGCCGGTCCGGTAGGCGTCCTGGATGCCGGCCTGGCCGACGATCAGGCCGTGGGTCGGGAAGTCGGGGCCCTTGACGATCTCCAGCAGCGCCTCGAGGGTGGTCGCCTCGTCGGCCTCCGGGTTCTCCAGGCACCACTGCACCGCCGCGCCGATCTCGCGCAGGTTGTGCGGCGGGATCTTCGTGGCCATGCCGACCGCGATGCCCTCGGAGCCGTTGATCAGCAGGTTCGGGATCCGGGACGGCAGGATGGTGGGCTCCTTGGCCCGGCCGTCGTAGTTGTCCTGCAGGTCGACGGTGTCCTCGTCGATGTCCCGCAGCATCTCCATGGCCAGCGGGTCGAGCTTGCACTCGGTGTACCGCATGGCCGCGGCCGGGTCGTTGCCCGGTGAGCCGAAGTTGCCGTTGCCGTCGACGAGCGGGTAGCGCAGCGACCACGGCTGGGCCATCCGGACCAGCGCGTCGTAGATCGCCGAGTCGCCGTGCGGGTGGAACTGACCCATCACGTCGCCGACGACCCGGGAACACTTCACGTAGCCGCGGTCCGGCCGGTAGCCGGAGTCGAACATCGCGTAGAGGATCTTGCGGTGGACCGGCTTGAGCCCGTCCCGGACATCCGGCAGCGCACGCCCGACGATGACGCTCATCGCGTAGTCGAGGTAGGAGCGCTGCATCTCCACCTCGAGCCCGACCGGTTCGATCCGGTCGTGCGCGACCACGGCACCGGCGGCCTCGGCGGCCTCGGGCTCGTTCGGTGTGGACTCGGGAGAATCGGTCACTGTTTACCCTTATCAGACTGAGAGTCGTTTTCGTGCTGTGGATAACCGCTGTGGAAACCGGCCTAGCTGTGGATAACTCTGTGGACCGGCGGGTCGATCGGTGGATGTCCGGCCGACCCGCCGGCGACCGTCAGATGTCCAGGAACCGGACGTCCTTGGCGTTGCGCTGGATGAACGACCGGCGTGCCTCGACGTCCTCACCCATGAGCACGCTGAACAACTCGTCGGCGGTTGCCGCGTCGTCGAGCGTGACCTGACGCAGGGTGCGGGTCGCCGGGTTCATCGTGGTCTCCCACAGCTCGGGGTAGTTCATCTCGCCGAGACCCTTGAACCGCTGGATGTCGTCCGGCTTCGCGTTCGGCTTCTGCTGCTGGCGCAGCGCGATCAGGCCGTCGCGCTCCCGGTCGGAGTACGCGTACTGGGCGTCGTCGCCCCGCTTGTTCCACTTGATCTTGTAGAGCGGCGGGGCGGCCAGGTAGACGTGCCCCAGCTCGACCAGCGGCCGCATGAAGCGGAAGAGCAGGGTGAGCAGCAGCGTCTGAATGTGCTGACCGTCGACGTCGGCGTCCGCCATCAGCACGATCTTGTGGTAGCGCAGCTTCTCGATGTCGAAGTCGTCGTGGATGCCGGTGCCGAGCGCGGTGATGAGCGCCTGGACCTCGTTGTTCTTCAGCACCCGGTCGATCCGGGCCTTCTCCACGTTGAGGATCTTGCCGCGGATCGGCAGGATCGCCTGGGTCCGCGGGTCGCGACCCTGCTTCGCCGAGCCGCCGGCCGAGTCGCCCTCGACGATGAAGACCTCGGACTCGCGCGGGTCGGTGGACTGGCAGTCGGCCAGCTTGCCGGGCATCGAGCCGGACTCCAGCAGCGACTTGCGCCGGGCCAGCTTGCGCGCCTGCTGCGCGGCGATCCGGGCCCGGGCCGCCTGGGAGGCCTTCTGGATGATGGTCTTCGCCTCGGCGGGGTTGCGGTCGAACCAGTCGACCAGCCACTCGTTGCAGACCCGCTGCACGAAACTCTTGACCGGGGTGTTGCCGAGCTTGGTCTTGGTCTGCCCCTCGAACTGCGGGTTGGCGAGCTTCACCGAGATGATCGCCGCGAGCCCCTCGCGGATGTCCTCGCCGGAGAGCTTCTCGTCACCCTTGAGCAGCTTGCGGTCGGTGCCGTACCGGTTGACCACGCTGGTCAGCGCGGCCCGGAAGCCCTCCTCGTGGGTACCGCCCTCGTGGGTGTTGATCGTGTTGGCGAAGGTGTAGACCGACTCGCCGTACGACTCGTTCCACTGCATGGCGATCTCGACCGACATGCCCTCCTCCTCGGCGCCGAACTCGACCACCGTCCGGTGGATCGGGTTCTTCGAGGCGTTGAGGTGCCGGACGAAGTCGGCGATACCGCCCTTGTAGAGGAAGGTCACCTCGCGCGGCTTGCCCTCCTCACCCTCCGCGACCCGCTCGTCGAGCAGGTGGATGGTGAGGCCGCGGTTGAGGAAGGCCATCTCCTGGAGGCGCCGGTAAATGGTCTGGAAGTCGAAGTCGACGGTCTCGAAGACCGTCGCGTCCGGCCAGAAGGAGACCGCCGAGCCGCTCCGGTCGGTCGGCTCACCCTTCTCCAGCGGGCTGGGCTTGGAGTTGGCGTACTGCTGCCGCCAGTAGAAGCCGTCCTTCTGGATCTCCACCGCCATCCTGGTGGAGAGGGCGTTCACCACCGAGACGCCGACGCCGTGCAGGCCGCCGGAGACCGCGTAGGCCTTGCCGTCGAACTTGCCACCGGCGTGCAGCACGGTGAGCGCCACCTCGACACCGGGCTTCTTCAGCTTCGGGTGCAGGTCGACCGGGAAGCCACGACCGTTGTCGGTCACCCGGACGCCACCGTCGGCCAGCAGCACCACGTCGATGGTGTCGCAGTAGCCGGCGAGGGCCTCATCGACCGCGTTGTCCACTACCTCCCAGACGAGGTGGTGCAGACCCCGCTCGCCGGTCGACCCGATGTACATACCGGGCCGCTTCCGGACCGCTTCAAGCCCTTCGAGAACGGTGATCGATTCTGCGCCGTACTGCTGGTTGTCCTGCGCTGCCACCCTCGGCCACTTTCTCGCACCGTCAGCACCGCAGGTGGGCGCTTCGGGCGCGGGGTTCGGCGGACAGGACGCGACGTCGGCGCGGACCGGCACCGGATAGTCCGGTCACGGGTCGGTACGCGCCGGTCGCCGCGGTTGCCCGCGGATCGCGATCGGCTCAACCCGACGTGGACAATGATCGCGGGCCCTTTCTGGGGCCCGGGTCTCCTCGCTCCGCATCGGGTCTTCGTCTCTACGCCAATCTTACTGTGCGTTGGGGGTAGAACCGCCACTCGGCACCCTCGCAAAGCGGCTGAGAACTCCGTAGCGGGCCGAATCGCCGCGTCCGCGACTCCCCCCACGCGAGAAGCCAAGATCGACGGGCCGGGCCGCTCGCGGGTGCACCCGGGGTCGGGCGGGTCGAGGGGTCGCGGAGTGGGCGGTGGTGCCGTACCTTGGCGGCGGTCCCCGACAGGACTTGATCTTTCTGGCCCGGAACCGGACGATCGAGTCGATCGACCCCACACGTGCTGTTAAGAGGTGACCCCAGATGGGGCTGGACAACGTCGCGGTCCACTGGCCGCGTACCGGCCGCTTCTACGATCCGGTCGCGCCGGCCGAGTTCGTCGACTTCGGCGAGATCGTCGATCTGCCGAATATCTCCGCGCCGACAGCCGCGCTGGCCGAGTTGATCGCCAAGACCGGCACGGTCCGCGCGACCGGGTACACGGAGCTGGTCGATCTGCTGCTCGGCCTGGAGGGTGTGCTTTACGCCACGGACGCCGCGGCCGAGGACGAGGATCCGGTGATCGACCCGGACGGCTGCGGTTGGATCGCCGACGGCATCGAGCGTTTCGTCGCCGGGCACCGGGCGTACGGCGAGGCGGTCACGTTCGAGTCGGTGAGCGAGGTGCTGGGCAAGCTGCTCGCCGACGGACGCCTCGCCGAGCAGCAGCTGCGCTGGCTGGACGGGCGACTCGACGCGCTGCGCGACGAGAGCGGCGAGCCGCCGCAGTGGAACTTCACCTGCGCCGAGCTCAGCGTCCTGGCCGCGTTCTACCGGCGCTGCGCCGACCGGGGCTTCGCCGTCTACGCCGAGTCCGCCGCCCCACGCCGGGCCACCCACTCCTGACCGCGCGCCCGGCCCGGTCCGCCGAAGTGAGCCCGGCCGGTTCCCCAAGAGGCCGGCCCGGTCCGCCGAAGCGAGCCCGGTCCGCTCCTCAGGAGGCCGGCTCGGCGCCGGCCCGGTTCGCGGCGGCGATCACGGTGGTCAGCGCGGCGTGCAGCTGCTGCAACTCCGCCACCGGAAGTCCGAGCCGGGCCACGACCGCGGCCGGGATCTGCTCTGCCTGGGCCCGCAGCGCCGCCCCGGCGGCGGTCAACGTGACCGCGAGGCTGCGCTCGTCGCCGGCCGCCCGCTCCCGGCGGACGTAACCGGTCGCCTCCAGCCGCTTCAGCAACGGGGAGAGGGTGCCCGGGTCGAGCTGCAGCAGCCGGCTGAGTTCGCGCACGGAGAGCGGGGCGTGCTGCCAGAGCGCCAGCATGACCAGGTACTGCGGGTGGGTCAGCCCCATCGGCTCCAACAGCGGGCGGTAGACCGCGACGACGCTGCGCGCGGCGACCGAGAGCGCGAAGCACACCTGCTCCTCCAGGGCCAGCGGATCCCGCCCCGCCACCTCGTCGCGCACTGCTCGCCTCCCTCGTAGACCGGTGCTATCGTACCGTCATTTGGTGCCCCAATAATTGGTACACCAACTGTTGGGGGTCCAACCATCAGGGAGGTGGGTGGCATGGGTGAGCAGAAGCCGGTCCCGGCACCGGGTGAGGGCGGCCGGCTCATGAGGTGGGCGTACCGGCACCTGGCCGGCCCGGCCGAGGTCCAGGGCGCCGTCCAGGGCGGCTCGGCGATGGCCCGGGAACTGTGGAAGCAGGACCTGGAGAACCGCAAGCGCTACAGCCGGGAGCAGCGCGAACGCAAGCGCGCGGCGCGCGAGGCCCGCAACGGCGGCTGAGCCGCCGCGATCAGCCGTACGTGTCGCGTGGGCCGCGGCCACGGACCCGGCGCGGCCCACGGGACCACGACGGCGCCGCCGGACCGTGGATGTGCAGCTTGCGCACCACGTTGTGACCGACTTCCCGGGCGATCTGCTTCAACAGTGAGCCGGCGAGCAGGCGCAGCTGGGTCGCCCAGGCGGTGGAGCGGGCCTCGACCGTCAGCTCACCGTTCTCCAGCTTGACCGGGCGGCTGTTCTGGGCCACCTCCGGCCCCACCACCCGCTCCCAGGCGCCGAAGACGGTCGCCTCGGCGGCCGGCTGCTGCCAGCCGCGGGCCTTCATCAGCCGGTTCAGCACCGCACCCAGCGGCTGCGGGTCACGCGGATCCGGCCCGGGGCCCGAGTAGCCGCGCAGCCTCCGCTCGCCACCACCGGCTCCCCCGGGGGCGGCCCGCCGGCGGGTCTTCGCCGTCGACTCCCGCCGGGCCCTCGCCGCGTCCAGCACCGCCCGCGCCAGCTGCGGCCCCGACACTCCGTCCGACCCGCCCGCCTCGGCGCCGTCGCCCGCCGGGCCCGCCTCGGGCACCGCGTCCCGCCGGGTGCCGGAGCCCGGGGTGGCCCCACCGTCCGCCGCGGTCCCGCCCCGTCGGGCGCCGGGGCCACCGCCGCCCGGCACGCCACCCGCTTCGGTACGCGCACCGGGGTCACCGGTCGAGGCGGTGCGGCTCCGTCGCCCCGCCTGCGGGCGCCCCTCCGGCATCCGTTCCGGATCATTCGGCACGGCGTACCGTCCCCTCGCCCACCTCGTACCGGGCGCCGCGCAGGGCCGCCGGCACGTCGTCGTCTACGGCGCAGGTCACCAGCAGCTGACTCGCCCCGGCGACCAGCTCGGCCAGCCGCTCGCGGCGTCCTGCGTCCAACTCGGCGAACACGTCGTCGAGCACCAGCACCGGCTCGACCCCGTCGGCGCGCAGCAGGTCGTACCCGGCCAGGCGCAGCGCCAGCGCAAAGGACCAGGACTCGCCGTGGCTGGCGTACCCCTTCGCGGGCAGCGGACCGAGGGTGAGGGCCAACTCGTCCCGGTGCGGGCCGACCAGCGTCGTACCCCGCTCGATCTCCGCCGACCGCGACTCGGCCAGCGCGGTCGTCAACGCCTCGGCGAGCACCGTCCGGTCCACGGTCGGCTCGGTCAGCTCCACCGACGGCCGGTACGCGATGGCGGCCGCACCACGCCCGGCGGCCACCGCGTCGTACGCCTTCGCCACGTGCGGCGTCAGCGCCGCGACCAGCTCCAGCCGGCCGGCGAGCAACTCCGCCCCGTGGCGGGCCAGGTGGGTGTCCCAGACGGCGAGCGTCGAGAGGTCACCACCCCGCGACCCACCCGTCTTACGAGCCAGGTACGCGGTGCGCAGCAGGGCGTTGCGCTGCTTGACCACCCGCTCGTAGTCGGCCCGCACCCCGGCGAACCGGGGCTGCCGGCTGACCAGCAGGTCGTCCAGGTAGCGGCGCCGCTCCGCCGGGTCGCCCCGGACGAGCTCCAGATCCTCCGGGGCGAAGAGCACCAGCCGCAGCGCGCCGAGGACGTCCCGGGCCCGGCGGGCCGGCGAACGGCCCAGCCGTGCCCGGTTCGCCTTGCCCGGAACGATCTCCAGCTCTACGAGCAGCTCCCGCCCGTCGTGCACGACCGCGCAGCGGATCACCGCCGAGCTTGCGCCCATCCGCACCAGCGGCGCGTCCGTGGCGACCCGGTGGCTGTCCAGGGTCGCCACGTAGCCGAGCGCCTCGACCAGGTTCGTCTTGCCGACGCCGTTGGCCCCGATCAGGACGTTCGCCCCCGGCTCCAGGTCGACGCCGACCCGCTCGTACGAGCGGAAGTCGACCAGTTCCAGCCGGCGGACGTACACAGGTTGTGGTTACCGTCAGCGCTTACGAACGGCGTGCCCGCCGAACTGCTGGCGCAGCGCGGCCACCGCCTTCATCGCGGGCGAGTCGTCCTGACGCGACGCGAACCGGGCGAAGAGCGAGGCGGTAATGACGTTCAACGGCACGGCCAACCGGACCGCCTCGTCCACCGTCCACCGGCCCTCGCCGGTGTCCTCGGTGTAGCCGCTCAGCTCGGCCAGCTCCGGGTCCTCGTCGAGGGCCCGGTCGAGCAGGTCGAGCAGCCAGGAGCGGACCACGGTGCCCTCACGCCACGACTTGAAGACGCCGGGCACGTTGGTGACCAGCTCTGAGGCGGCCAGCAGCTCGTAGCCCTCGGCGTAGGCGTGCATCAGGCCGTACTCGATGCCGTTGTGCACCATCTTCGCGTAGTGACCGGCACCGACCGGCCCGGCGTGCACGAAGCCGAACTCGCCTTCCGGCTTGAGCGACTCGAAGATCGGCATCAGCCGGGCGACATGCTCCTCGGAGCCGCCGACCATCAGCGCGTACCCGTTCTGCCGGCCCCAGACGCCACCGGAGACGCCGACGTCGATGTAGCCGATGCCCTGCTCGTTGAGGCGCTCGGCGCGGGGAGCGTCGTCGCTGAACCGCGAGTTGCCACCGTCGATGATGATGTCGCCCGCGTCGAGCACCTCGGCCAGCGCGTCGATCGTCTCGTCGGTCACGCCGGCCGGCACCATCACCCAGATCGCCCGCGGCGACTCGAGCTTCTCGGCCAGCGCCCCGAGAGTGGCGACGTCGCTCAGCTCCGCGTTGTGGTCGAAACCGACCACCTCGTGGCCGGCAGCGCGCAACCGCTCGCGCATGTTGCCGCCCATCCGGCCGAGTCCTACCAGGCCGAGCTGCATGTGTTCTTACCTCCGGTGCGTGGGTGTTGCGGGCTCGATCAGCGAGACACGCGGATCGGCATGATGAGGTAGCGATACCCGGGGACGACCTCGCCATCCTCGCCGGCGGGTGAAATCACCGCGGGCTTGAAGGCATCGACGAACGAGAGCACCGCGGTCTGCGCGCCCAGGTTGGTGAGGCCGTCGATCAGGTACTGCGGGTTGAAGCCGATGGTGAGCGGGTCGCCGGTGAAGGTGGCCTCCATCGCCTCGCTCGCCCGCGCCTCCTCCGAGCCGCCGGCCTCCACGACCAGCCCGTCGGCGCTGAAGCTGAGCAGCACCGGAGTGGTCCGCTCGGCGACCAGCGCCACGCGCTTGACGACCTCGATCAGGGTGCTCACCGACACCCGCGCGTCGGCGTTGTGGCTGCTCGGGAAGAGCGAGCGGACCGGCGGGTAGTTGGCGCCGTCGAGCAGGCGACTGGTCGTACGCCGGGTCCCGCCGGCGAAGCCGATCATGCCTTCGCCCGCGCCGCCGGCGGCCAGCGCCATGGTGACCTCGCCACCGAGCGGGCCCAGTGCCTTGGCGGTGTCGTGCAGGGTGCGCGCGGGCACCAGGGCGTTGATGCTCACCTCGGGGTCGTCCGGGTTCCACTGGATCTCGCGCAGCGCCAGCCGGTAGCGGTCGGTGGCGAGCATCGCCAGAGTGGATCCGGAGAGCTCGATCCGTACGCCGGTCATCATCGGCAGGGTCTCGTCACGCCCGGCGGCGATGGCCACCTGGGCGACCGCGGCGGCGAAGGTGGCCGCGTCGACCGTGCCGGCGCTCTCCGGCATCTCCGGCAGCGACGGGTAGTCCTCCACCGGCATGGTGGGCAGGGTGAACCGGGCGCTGCCGCAGACCAGTTCGAGGTGCGCCCCGACCGCGGCGATGTCCACCGGCTTCGCCGGCAGCGCCTTGGTGATCTCGGCGAGGAGCCGGCCGGAGACCAGCGCGGCCCCGTCGGCGTCCCCCTGGACCTCGACGGTCACCTGGCTGGAGACCTCGTAGTCGAACCCGGAGACCTGCAGGTTGCCGTCGGTGACCCGGAGCATCACGCCGGCCAGTACAGGAACGGACGGCCGGCTGGGCAGGCTCTTCGCGGTCCAGGCCACGGCCTCGGCGAGCGCGTCGCGCTCCACTCGGAACTTCATCAATGCCTCCGCGTCGACGTCGACGACCACTCTCTCATGCCGACCGCTGCCTGCCGACCCGCCCGACCGTGCGGGTGCTCATCGCACCTTAAGACGCGACGACATCGGCTGTGTGCCCGACCCCACGGAGGGAGCCCCTGCTCACCGCTGCCGAGGCAGCGTCCGGCCCGATCCACAGAAAGTCCAACGGTGATGATTGGTTTTTGTTCTTTCAGAAGAGATAACTCATCGTCTTCATCGCACCTGTGCAAACTGTGGAGAACCGACGTTTGCGCAGGTGAGACAGGTTATCCACCGGTGATTTAGCTGTGGAGAACCGGGGTGTAACCCGGGGGTTGTGTCCACAGGCCGCCTCCGCCCCCAGGTTGTCCACCGTCGTCCACCGGTTATCCACCGACAATCCACCGACTTTCTCCCCAGGCCTGTGGACTACGCAGACCGTCTCGACCGCCGTCATCCCCAGAACCTTCAACAGCTTGCCCACAGGTCGGCCGTCATCGGTGGATGACGACGCCGTTGTCCCCAGCCGTCCACACGCCGTCCCCAGGGTTTGTCCACAACCTGTGGGTAACGGAGCCCGGACCGACCGTAGTTATCCACCGACGGTGGAGAACGGGATGTGGACAACGAGCGGGGGCGGTGGACGGACACGGGCCGATCCTGGGGGCTCGACCGGCTCGAAGGTCAAGCCGACCGGGCTGTGGAAAGCGTCGAGCCCCGCCGTGGGCGGGGCTCGCGTGGATCGGTGCCGCTGCGGTAGCGGGTCGGGCCGCGTACGTCTCAGGTGTTCTGCTTGATCCGGTTGGTCAGCTCGGCGATCTGGTTGTAGAGCGAACGGCGCTCGGCCATCTGCTGACGGATCTTCCGGTCGGCGTGCATCACCGTGGTGTGGTCGCGTCCACCGAACGCCTGCCCGATCCGGGGCAGTGACAGCTCGGTCAGCTCCCGACACAGGTACATGGCCACCTGCCGGGCGTTGACGAGCACCCGGGACCTGGACTGACCGCGCAGGTCCTCCAGACTCACCCCGAAGTAGTCGGCCGTCGAGGCCATGATCTGGTCGGCGTTGATCTCCGGCCCGGCGCCGTCGGGCATGAAGTCCCGGAGCACCTCCTCCGCCAGCGACAGCTCGACCGTCGACCGGGTGAGGCTCGCGAAGGCGGTCACCCGGATCAGCGCACCCTCCAGTTCCCGGATCGAGTTCGACACCCGCGAGGCGATGAACTCCAGCACGTCCGGCGGGGCGTACATCCGCTCCTGCGCTGCCTTCTTCTGCAGGATCGCGATCCGGGTCTCCAGGTCCGGCGGCTGGATGTCGGCCAGCAGCCCCCACTCGAACCGGGTTCGCATCCGGTCCTCGAGGGTGGCGAGCTGGCGCGGTGACCGGTCGGAGGTGATCACGATCTGCTTGTTGGCGTTGTGCAGGGTGTTGAAGGTGTGGAAGAACTCCTCCTGCGTCCGTTCCCGGTTCTCCAGGAACTGGATGTCGTCGATCAGGAGGATGTCCACATCCCGGTAGCGCCGCTGGAACGCGCTGGTCTTGTCGTCCCGCAGCGAGTTGATGAAGTCGTTGGTGAACTCCTCGGTCGAGACGTACCGGACCGAGCGGGCGTTGCCGAGGGTCGTGGCGTAGTGCCCGATGGCGTGCAGCAGGTGGGTCTTGCCGAGCCCGGAGTGGCCGTAGATGAAGAGCGGGTTGTACGCCTTCGCCGGAGACTCCGCCACCGCGACCGCAGCGGCGTGCGCGAAGCGGTTCGACGAGCCGATGACGAACGTCTCGAACATGTACTTCGGGTTGAGCCGGTTGCCGCCCGTGTCGGCGCCGGGGAGTCGTCGCTCGTCCCGCCCGCCCGGTCGGTGATCCGTACCACCACGGCCGGGTCCGCTGTCGGTGCCGTTGTCGCGCGGCAGCGCCCGGATCACGTGCTGATCACGGGGCGACGGCCCGTCGTCGCGGTACCGGGGCTCGTAGGGGCTGGTGTCCGGCCCCGGCGGGTCGAGTCGGGCCGCCTGCTCGTCGAAACTGCGGCGCTCCGGTCCGCTCAGCGGGGTCGGAGCCGGCGGGGGCGGCGTCGGGTCGCCGAAGGCGGCGCTGAAGAGCGTCTCCTGCGCGTCCCGCCCGCCGAAGTCGGCGTGGTGGGGTTCGCCGAGCGCCGGATGCTCCAGGGCGTGCTCGGCGTGCGGCTGTTCGGGGATCTGCGCCGCCGGTCGGGCGGGGCCGCCGTGCGCAGCGGCGTCAGCGGGGTACGCCGCGTCGAGCAGGGTCGCCGGCCCGACCGGCCCCGGTTCCGGGGTGCTGCGGTAGACGGTTCCGGCCGGTCGCCCGGCGGGATCCTCGGGGACCCGGACGGTGACCGCCACCTGGATCGGCCGGCCGAGACGCCGGGTGAGCGCCTCGGTGATCGCCGGGCGCAGCCTCGACTCGATCACGTCCCGGGTGAAGGCGTCCGGTACGGAGAGCAGCGCGGTGTCCTCGACTATCGCGCGCAGTCGGGTCAGCCGGAGGTAGGCCCGCTGCTGGGCGGAGATGATCTCGTCGGCGAGCTCGTCGGTCGTCGCCGTCCATACCGCGGCAAGATCGGTCGAACCGGCCACCGTCGTGCCACCCCCTCGCCTCTGCTCCCCGGCCGTGGCTGTCTGCCAGCCGGCCGTCGCGGGCCCGCCGCGTTCGCGCGGATGGCGCTTCACCACCCGAACGGCCGACCAGTCGTCGTCCACAAGTTATCCACAGCCTGTGTACCGACCGATTGTGGCCGTTCGTCGGACGCGGGTGGGACCTGCCCCTGCCTGATCGAGCGCTGAAGCGGGTACACCGTGCCGAACGATTAACTACCTTGTCCGGTCTTGCCGGGCGGCGACGCCTCAACCCCCGACGCCGACCGCAATCGGGCACGGTAACAGCGTTGTCCCTGCGCCATCAACCGGCGACGCGGCCCGTACGTTCTCGGTATGAGTGAAAACCGCCGCTTCGGTCGTCGGCGCGTCCGCGAGGACCGGGGGTGTGCTGTTTGACGGTCATTGCCCCCCTGCGTAGGCTGGAGCGGCTGCTCTCACGCCCTCTGTTAGGGTGATGGGTGCTCGCTGCCCGACTGGATCCCCCGCGTCAAGGGGGTTCCCCGGTCGCCCGGCAGCGCCGATCGGAGGCCACCCCGCAGTGGCCTGGACCACCACACGACTCCCGGGTCCGCAAGAACCCGGGACGTAGGACAACGGAGAGCCTGACGTGAGCAAGCGCACCTACCAGCCGAACAACCGCCGGCGTGCCAAGACCCACGGCTTCCGGCTGCGCATGCGCACCCGGGCCGGGCGGGCCATCCTCTCGACCCGTCGCGCCAAGGGCCGCGCCCGCCTGTCGGCCTGAGGCCGACCGGGCAGGGCCGGGGGGACGTGGGGCAGTCGTGCTGGCCGCCGCGCAGCGACTGCGGCGCAGCAGCGAGTTCGCCGCAGCGGTCCGGGGTGGCCGACGCGCCGGCCGTGGCGCAGTCGTGGTGCACCTGACCCTGCCGATCTCCCCCGAGGCGGCGACGTCGACATCGCCGGAGCCGGCGCGGGAAGCCGGCGCGGAGCACCCCTCCGTGCCGACCCGCGCCGGCTTCGTCGTATCCAAGGCCGTCGGACCGGCGGTGGTCCGCAACCGGGTCCGTCGGCGCCTGCGGCACCTGGTTCGGGAGCGGTTGGGCGAGCTTCCCGCGGGCAGCACCCTGGTCGTCCGGGCACTCCCCGAGGCCGCCGACGCCTCCTACCCACGGCTCGGCGCCGATCTGGACGACGCGATCGCGGCCGCCCAGAAACCCCGGAGGCGGCACCGGTGAGTGTCGGTTCGGCCGCCTTCCGGCCCCGCAGCCTGGCCGCCCGTGTGCTGATCGGGCCCATCATCGCGTACCGTCGTTGGATAAGTCCGGCACTGCCGGCCCGCTGTCGGTTCTACCCGTCGTGCAGTGCGTACGCCCTCGAGGCGGTGTCCCGGCACGGCGCGGTCCGCGGAACCTGGCTGGCGGTCCGGCGGTTGTTGCGCTGTCACCCCTTCCATCCAGGTGGGCATGACCCGGTGCCGGAGCCGGGCGGTCGCCGCCGTGCCGAAGTGACTGGAGCCTGAGAATTGAGTCTCGACTGGGTCTACTACGCGATTTCGTGGATCCTGCTGACCTGGCACTCGGCCTGGGATGCCATCGGGGTGCCCGTCGACGCCGTTCTCGGCACGAACTTCGCCTGGATTCTGGCGATCATCTTCCTGGTGGTCACCGTCCGGGTGATCCTCTTCCCGGTCTTCGTCAAGCAGATCAAGTCGCAGCGCGCCATGCAGGCGCTGCAGCCGCAGGTCAAGGCGCTGCAGGAGAAGCACAAGGGTGACCGGGAGACGCTCCAGAAGGAGATGATGGAGCTCTATCGGAAGGAAAAGGCCAACCCGCTCATGGGCTGCCTTCCGATGTTCCTCCAGATCCCCGTCTTCCTGGGCCTCTTCCACGTGCTGCGCCGGCTCGACCCGGCCAAGCAGGCCAAGACGCTGTACGGCTGGTCGGTCGACCAGTTCGACAGCGCCTCCAACGCGAAGCTCTTCACCGCGCCGATCGCCGGCAAGTTCGGCTCGACCGTCGACGAGCTGGCGCGCCTCGGCGCGAACGGCACCACCGTCAAGATCATTGCTGGCGTCCTGGTCCTGGTGATGATGGGCACCACCTACCTCACCAGCCGCCAGATGATCCTGAAGACCGGCTGGGCCGAGGACCCGCAGCAGCGGATGATCCAGCGCCTGATGCTCTACGGCATCCCGCTCTCTCTGCTCGTCTCCGGTGCGATCTTCCCCATCGGTGTGATCATCTACTGGGTCACCAACAACCTCTTCACCCTCGGCCAGCAGCAGTGGGTGCTCCGCAAGTACCCGCCGCCGGTCACCGCCAAGACCACCACGTCGGCCCGGAACCCGGTGCAGCCGGCGAAGACCGGTGGCCTCTTCGGTCGCAAGCCCGCCGCGCAGCCGCCGACCAAGGCCACCGCGCCGAAGGTCGCCGCTCCGAAGCCGGGCGCGAAGCCGGCCAACCCCAAGAAGGGGCGCCCCGCCAAGCGGCAGGGCTGACCTGATGCGGGCCGCCGCGGGAGACCGCCGGCGGCCCGTTTCCGCACCGTGCAGCCGCCGTACGGCCGGCGCCGAGCGGAACGCACCGCGCGCGACGCGGGCACGGGCGAAACTGCCCGTACAGACGTGCCCGTGGCACCGGCGACCTCCCGCCGGGCCTCGGGAGACCAACGGACCCGACGGTCCGGCCGAGCGAGTACGGAGATGAGACCGTGACCGATACCAGCATCCCCCGCGCCGACGAGTCCCTGGACGACGAGGCGACCACCCCCGTCGCCGTGGACGAGGAGATCGACGAGGAGACCGACGTCGACGCCGAGGAGGCCAACGGCGCGGGCCGGGAGAAGAAGTCTCCGGCCGACAGCGAGCTGTTCCGGCAGAGCGAGATCGCGGCCGACTACGTGGAGGGTCTGCTCGACATCCTCGACTACGACGGCGACATCGACGAGTTGGTCTCCGCCGGTCGCCCGGTGGTCGAGGTCGTCGGCGGTCGGCTGCAGAGCCTCGTCGGCCAGCGCGGCGCCACCCTGGAGGCGTTGCAGGAGCTGACCCGGCTCGCCGTCTTCCGGCAGACCGGTACGCCGAGCCGGCTGCTGCTCGACGTTGGCGGCTACCGCGCCACCCGGCGCAAGGAGCTCGCGGCCGTGGCCCGCAACGCGGTGGAGAAGGTCAAGGAGTACGGCGAGGCGGTCCGGCTGGACCCGATGTCCGCCTTCGAGCGCAAGTGCGTGCACGACGTGGTCAACGCCATCGCCGGCGTGGAGAGCGAGTCGGAGGGCGTCGAGCCGAACCGCCGCATCGTCGTCCGGCCGGTGGACTGACCGGGTGACCCACGACGACGCCCCGACCGGCCCGGGTGGTACCTCACCCGGGCCGTCGGCTGTCCGGCCCGACGCACACTCCGCCGGCCCCGCCGACTCGCGATCGTCCGACGGCGGTGGCGCGGAGGCTCCCGACCCGACGGTCGCCGTCCTGCCGGTCGACCTGGCCGGCGCGGCCCGCACCCTCTTCGGCGACCGCCTCGACATCGCCGCCGCGTACGCCGAACTGCTCGCCACCGACGGGGTGGTGCGCGGTCTGATCGGTCCGCGCGAGGCACCCAGGATCTGGGACCGCCACCTGCTCAACTGCGCGGCGGTGGCCGAGCGGATCCCGGAGGGGGTCGAGGTGCTGGACGTCGGGTCGGGTGCCGGCCTGCCCGGAATCGTCCTGGCGATCGCGCGTCCCGACCTCGCCGTGACGCTGGTCGAGCCGCTGGCCCGGCGCACCTCGTTCCTGATCGAGGCGGTGGAGCGGCTCGGACTGGGTGGGACCGTCCGCGTGTTCCGTGGTCGGGCCGAGGAGGCGGCCACGGGTTCGCCCGGGCTTGCCCCACTGCGCGCCGACGTGGTCACCGCCCGCGCGGTTGCCCCGCTGGATCGGCTCGCCGCCTGGTGCCTGCCGCTCGCCGTGCCGAACGGACGGCTGGTCGCGCTCAAGGGGGCGTCGGCCGCCGAGGAGATCGCCGAGCACGCGGCCGCGGTGGCGAAGCTCGGCGGCGGGGAGCCTGCCGTGCACAGGTGTGGCGTCGGCGTCATCGACCCGCCGACCACGGTCGTCGAGGTGGTGCGGGAACGGCTGGTAGGTCGGGCCCGCGCGGCGGCCGGCAAACGGTCCCAGGGCGGACGCTCCCGCCGTCGCTGAGGGGCGCGCCCGGATGCCGCCGCGTGGGGCTGCCGGTCCTGATGCCTGCACGGCTGTGACGCCTGTCGCCCCCCTGCAGGTGGAGGCGCCTCGGGCGCGCCGCAGGGCGGCGAATGACCAGCGGATCCGTTGTGGCACAAGCCTTTCCCGGTTGGTGCCTTGGTCGTTGAACCGGTGCGGGTGGAGGGAAGGGATGAGAACCCGACGTGGACCGGCCGCGCCCGTGCGCCGTAGGCTGACCGCGCGTCGATAGTGTGGAGCGGATGGCGACGGACGTTGACGGTCCCGGCCGCTCCCGCTGGCTACGGACACCGCGGAAGCGTGCGAGGGCGTGGCCAGTTGACGGGTGCGGACCGACCATCCGGAGCGGGCGGGGATGACAGGTGCATGACGACGGCAGGTACGACGACCCACGAGCGAACAGGTCGGCCAACGACCATGTTTCACGTGAAACCAGCTACCCCGGCTGGTCCCCTGACGGGTCCGGGTCGGAGCAGGCGGCGAATCGCCCGGCCGACCCCGCAGCCCGGCCGGTGAACGCACCGTCGGAGTCGCGGTCCGCCGCGAACCGGCGCAACACCACGGCGTCGGCCCGATTCGAGCAGGCCGTCCCGCAGCAGCCCACCCCCGACGCGGTACGGGACGCGGCCGTCGCGCCCGACGCCCCCACCGTTCCGGCCGAGCCGTACGAGCCCGAGCCGGTTGACCCCTCGTACGTTTCACGTGAAACAGCCGAAGATGATGACCCACCGTTGGCAATGGAGGCGATGCGCGCCGTGCAGATCCTGAACCCCAGTGGCGAGGTGACGATGCCTCGACCGGAGCGGACCCGGGTCATGTGCGTCGCGAACCAGAAGGGCGGCGTGGGGAAGACGACCACCACCGTCAACCTGGCCGTGGCGCTCGCGCTGCACGGCAATCGGGTGCTGGTGGTGGACCTCGACCCCCAGGGCAACGCCTCGACCGGCCTGAACGTGCCGCACCACACCGGTGTGCCGGACGTCTACGACTGCCTCATCAACAGCCTGCCGCTGGAGGAGGTGGCCCAGCCGGTCGAGGGCATCCCGAACCTCTGGTGCGTACCGGCGACCATCGACCTCGCGGGTGCCGAGATCGAGCTCGTCTCAGTGGTGGCCCGGGAGTCCCGGCTCTCCCGCGCGATCGAGGCGTACCCGGGCCACTTCGACTACGTCTTCATCGACTGCCCGCCGTCGCTCGGCCTGCTCACCGTGAACGCTCTGGTGGCCGCGCAGGAGGTGCTGATCCCGATCCAGTGCGAGTACTACGCGCTCGAAGGGCTGAACCAGCTCATCAACAACATCAACCTGGTCCGCCAGCACCTCAACCCGCGGCTCGAGGTCTCCACGATCCTGCTCACCATGTACGACAGGCGTACCCGCCTCGCCGACGCGGTCGAGCAGGACGTCCGTAACCACTTCGGCGACAAGGTCCTCCGGTCGGTCATCCCGCGGAACGTACGCGTCTCCGAGGCGCCCAGCTACGGCCAGTCGGTGATGACCTACGATCCCGGGTCGCGGGGCGCGACGAGCTACTTCGAGGCGGCCCAGGAGATCGCCGAGCGCGGTGTCAAGGAACCGGTGGGCCGCAATGCGTAGTGCGGGGAAGTCGTCTGGAGGCGTGGCATGAAGAACCGTCCTCGGGGCGGCCTGGGTCGAGGCCTGGGGGCGCTCATTCCGACCGGCCCGGTGGCGGGCACCGGCACGGAGCTCGCCGAGCCGCCGAACGGTCTGCCGGCCGCGGAGCCGGCGGCCACCGGCGTGCCGATCTCGGAAGCCCCGGTCGTTCCGGCGCAGCCCGATTCGACGCTGAGCCCGGTGCCGGGAGCACGGTTCGCCGAGATCTCGGTCGACGCGATCGTGCCGAACCCGAAGCAGCCCCGACAGGTCTTCGACGAGGAGGCGCTCGAGGAGCTGAAGACCTCGATCCAGGAGGTCGGTTTCCTCCAGCCCATCGTCGTACGCCAGCTCGACGACGAGAAGTACGAGCTGGTTATGGGCGAGCGCCGGTGGCGTGCCGCCCAGGCGGTCGGCCGGGAGTCCATTCCGGCGATCGTGCGGGACACCCGGGACGACGCGATGCTCCGGGATGCCCTGCTGGAGAACATCCACCGGGCGAACCTCAACCCGCTGGAAGAGGCGGCGGCCTATCAGCAGCTGCTGGAGGAGTTCGGGGCCACCCACGAGGAGCTGGCCCGCCGGATCGGGCGTAGTCGACCGCAGATCTCCAACACCATCCGGCTGCTCAACCTCCCCGCTCAGGTGCAGCGCCGGGTGGCCGCCGGCATCCTCTCCGCCGGGCATGCCCGGGCCCTCCTGAGCCTCGACGACGCCGAGGCTCAGGAGCAGCTGGCCAAGCGGATCGTCGCCGAGGGTCTCTCGGTACGCGCGACCGAGGAGATCGTGGCTCTGGCCCTGAGCGACGGGCCGGCGAAGACTCCGGCGGCGAGAGCGCGTACGAAGCCGCACGCGCCTGCGCTCAACGATCTGGCCGACCGGCTCTCGGACCGTTTCGACACCCGGGTGAAGGTGGACATCGGCCGGAGCAAGGGCAAGATCACCATCGAGTTCGCCACGGTCGACGACCTGGAGCGGATCGTCGGGATCATCGGCGTCGAAGAGGAGACGCCCGAGTCCTGACTTGAACGCACCTGACGGCCGCATACCCTCGCCGGGTGTGCGGCCGTCAGGCTGTCAGGGCAGCCACGGACCCGCCCCTGCTGCCCTGCCGCGCGTATTCCGGCGAAGCCGGAACGGTCAGGCCGAGCTTCGGCAGCGCCGTTCGGTCCCGCGCCCCGCGAAGGTACGCGGCCCCGGGTCGGCCTGCCCACCTAGCGAACGGCAGCCCTGAACCCGCGATGATGCCGCCCTCACGAGTGACGTATGCGGCCGGAGGGGCGACGCCCGGGCACCCACCGCGACCCTCCTCGTTTCACGTGAAACGGAGGCGCCCGGGGCCTCCGGAGCGGGGTGCGGCCGGGGCGACGGCAGCGGGCGAACTTATCCACACCGGTTATCCACAGGCGACTGCCGTTTCACGTGAAACAGCGCGTGGAACCCCTTGCGTACCTGTGGATTACGCCCGAACACGGAGCCTCCGGGGGCCTGTGGATATCCCCGTCTCGGGCCCGCCGGGAAGGCTCTGGAGGGCCCGCCACAACGGTCGGTGCGGAGTAGGGACAGCGGTGCCGGACTCGACTAGGGTCACCCTCGTGCAAGACACCCCTCCCGCAGTTCCGGACTTCACCCAGTGGCCCTCGTTCCCCTTCGAGGGCGATCTTCGCGTCAAGCAACTCGACGATCCGGTCCCGGTCGAGCCGCCTCGCAAGGGCGAGGGCAGCCGGGAGTGCATCACGTGCAGCGCTCCCGACGAGGCGTACATCTGGGTCGGCGAGCGGTGGCGGGTACGCGCCATGGACCGGCCCACCGGTCTGCCGATGGTCCTCATCCTGGAGACCCGATCCCACCTCGACCTCGGCGACCTGCCGAACCTGCTCGCCGCCGAGCTGGGTGTGATGACGGTACGGCTGGAGCGCGCGATCCGGTCGCTGGACGATGTGGCCCGGGTGCACGTGAACCGGTGGGGCGACGGCTCAGCCCACCTGCACCTGTGGTTCCTCGCCCGCCCACGCGGCTATCTGCAGCTGCGCGGCACGTTCCTGTCCCTCTGGGACTCGATCCTGCCACCGATTCCCGAGGCCAAGTGGCGAGAGAACCTCGCGCTGGTCGCCGCCTGGCTCGCCGACTTCGGCGGCCGCCCGCTCGCGGAGCCGCCCCGGATCCAGTGGCAGGCGCCGTCCAGCATCGCCTCGTCGATTCCCGACACGGACGCCGAGGCCGCCGCGGAGACCTCGGTGATCGAGGCAGCCGAGGAGAGGCCGATCGACGACGAGCCGGCCGACGGGAACGCTGACGCCGACTTGGGTGCCGACCGCTCGGCCCTCGGCGCGGCCCAGGACGGCTGGGACGACGGCGACGCGAAGGCGCTTTCCCCGGGCGAGGTGCCCGTCAGCGGGGTCGAAACGGGGCGCCCGGTGGTTGAGGAGGCGACGGAGATCCCGACGCCTGTGGCGGGCTCTGCGGCCGCGGAGAACGCCTCGGACGGGGATGCCGGGCAGCAGCCGAAGGTGCCGTCACCGAGGCGCCCCGACGACGACGTAGCCGCGGCGAAGCCGACCACCGCCAGTTAGACCCTGCCGGAACTCGCCGGCGCCGGCCCGCCTCGGTCTGGTCGGTAGCGGTTCGACCGCGTCGATCGCGTCGGCCGGGTCGCACACGGGTCGCGCCGGTGT
The DNA here is from genome assembly GCF_003626635.1 of Micromonospora musae. Lineage (GTDB taxonomy): Bacteria > Actinomycetota > Actinomycetes > Mycobacteriales > Micromonosporaceae > Micromonospora > Micromonospora musae. Next base: position 104,696 of record NZ_RAZT01000011.1, read on the forward strand.
GACCCGTCGGCCTGGGCCGAGTGCGCGGGATCGGCGCGGATCCGGCCGCGAGCGTTCGGCCCGGGCCGCAACCGGGCCACCGTGCGGCCCCCGGTGTCGTACGGCGGGGGACGAGGCCTTAGCCGCACTGAGCCGAGGACCGCCCGCGACGGTGCGCCTGGGACGACTAGGTCAGGGCCGACGGGCGGCTGCGCGGGCCACGAGCGCGCTCAGCACCTGCCCGAAATCCAGCCCCGAGGCGGCGACGGCGAGCGGCAGCAGCGACGTCTCGGTCATCCCCGGCGACACGTTGACCTCCAGCACGTGCGGCTGCCCGTCGGCGTCGACGATGAGGTCGACCCGGGACAGGTCCCGCAGGCCCAGGGCGCGGTGCGCGGCGAGGGCCACCTCCGCCACGTTCGCCGCGACCCCGGAGTCGAGACGGGCGGGCGCGTGCCAGGTGGTCCGGCCGGCGGTGTACCGGGCGGCGTAGTCGTACACGCCGTTGCGGGGCACGATCTCCACCGCCGGCAGGGCCTGCGGGCCGCCGCCGAGATCGATGACGGAGACCGCCACGTCCATCCCCGGCACGTACCGCTCGACGAGCGCCGTCGAGCCGTACGCGAAGCAACCCACCATGGCGGCCGGTAGGGCCGCGCTCTCCCGGACCACGGCAGCACCCAGGCCGGAACCACCCTGCGCCGGCTTCACCATCAGCGGGAGTCCGAGCCGGTCGGCGATCCGGTCGAGCACCGCCACGGCGCCCAACTCGGAGAAGCGGTCGTGCGGCAGAGCGACCCAGTCGGGGGTCGGGATGCCCGCCTCGCGGAGCACCGTCTTCGCCGAGGGCTTGTCCCAGGCCAGCCGGGACGCGCGGGCGTCACAGCCGACGTACGGGACGTCGCAGAGGTCGAGGACACCGCGCAGCGACCCGTCCTCCCCGGTCGCGCCGTGCAGGGCGATGACGACGGCGTCCGGCGGGTCGGCGGCCAACGCCGGCAGCAGCGCGATGTCGGCGTCCCGGAGCTCGACGTCCATGCCGACAGCCCGGAGCGCGTCGAGCACCCGGCGGCCGGAGCGCAGCGAGACGTCCCGCTCGTACGAGAGTCCGCCGGCGAGGACCAGGACGTGCAGGTCGTCGATTCCGGCGGGTTCGGTCAGCTCGGGGCGTTCGGCAGCGGTCTTACCCATGCCGGAATCATGCCAAGGCCGGACCCGGCGCGTCCGAACCGGCCCGGCGGCGGGGACCCTCGCCACGTACCGCGCCGAAGACCTGCCGCGTCGCGATCTCCTGCTCCATCACCCCGGCGAGCCGACGAACGCCCTCCCGGATCCGCTCCGGCGGCGGGAAGCTGAAGTTCAATCGCATGTGGCCGCCGCCGGAGCCGTCGGCGTAGAAGCCGGTGCCCGGCACGTACGCGACGCGGGCGGCGACGGCACGCGGCATCATCGCCTTCGAGTCGAGGCCGTCGGGGAGCGTGGCCCAGACGAAGAGACCGCCGCCGGGCCTGGTCCAGCTGGTGCCGGCCGGCATCAGGTCGGCGAGCGCGTCGAGCAGCGCGTCCCGACGCTCCCGGTAGACCTCCCGGTAGACCTTCAGCTGCTCCCGCCACGGCATGGTGTTCAGGTACGTCGCCACGGCCGCCTGCGCGAAGCCGCTGGGGCAGAGGATCTGCGCCTCGCTCGCGATCACCAGCTTGTCGCGGACTGCGTGCGGCGCCAGGATCCAGCCCACCCGCAGGCCGGGAGCGAAGGTCTTGGAGAAGGTGCTGAGGTAGAAGACGCCCTCCCGCCGCCGGGCCCGCAGCGGGGCCGGCGCCTCGCCCTCGAAACCCAGCTGGCCGTACGGGTCGTCCTCGATCACGAGCAGACCGGCCCGCTCGCAGATGTCGAGGACCCGTTCCCGGCGCTCCTCGGTCAGCGTGACGCCGGCCGGGTTCTGGTAGGTGGGGATGGTGTAGAGGAACTTGACCCGCCGCCCGGCGCGGGCCTGTTCGGCGATGGCGGTCTCCAGCGCCTCCGGAATGAGCCCGTCGGAGTCCATCGGCACGTGGACCACCTGGGCCTGGGCGGCCTGGAACACCCCGAGCGCACCGACGTAGGTCGGGCCCTCGGCGAGCACCACGTCGCCCGGGTCGAGGAAGAGTCGGGCCACCAGGTCGAGCGCCTGCTGCCCGCCGACCGTGACGACCACGTCGTCCGGCGACGCGCCGCAGGCGGCGTCGATTCCGGAGAGGGCCATCACCTCGCAGATTCCCTCGCGCAGCTCCAGCGTGCCCTGACCGATGCCGTACTGGAGGGTCGTCGCGCCGTGTTCGGAGCCGAGGCGGCCGAGCATCTCGCCCACCGCGTCCAGCGGCAGCGCGGCGATGTAGGGGGCGCCTCCGGCCAGCGACACGACCTCGGGACGACTCGCCACCGCGAAGAGGGCCCGGATCTCGGAGGCCGTCATGCCGCGCACGCGCCGGGCGTACCGGTCGGTGTAGTCGTCGAGCGTCGTGCCGGCCATGACATCACCTCGATCGCTAAGGCGGACTTCCGTCCCAGGCGTACCCCGGACACCGGCGACCATGGCGGCAGGGGACGCCGATTTTCGATCCTAGACCGCCGGGGCGGAGCTGGGCACCGGACATCAGGTGCGTCCACTCCCCGGACAGGTCACCCGCGCGGGGGCCCTTTGCGCGTCCCCTCCCGTACGGTCGGCCGGCGGCGTACGATCGCTCGTCGGGGGCAGGAAGGCGGCGCTGTCGTTCCGTGCCGGTTCACCACCGAGCCTAGTGTGGGGTGCGCCAATGTCGCGACGTCTGGTCAACCTGACCCTGGACACGCTGGAGGACCTGCCGCGCCCCTGCCGACAGTGCGTCTACTGGGAGCTGGATCCGGTCTCCGCCGATCGGGCCTGCGCCGCCGGTGACCCGGGCCTGGAGAAGGAGGCCTGGGTTTCCCAGACGCTGCTCGAGTGGGGGTCGTGCGGCAAGCTCGCCTACGTCGACGGCATGCCGGCCGGCTTCGTCATGTACGCCCCGCCGGCGTACGTTCCCCGCTCGATGGCCTTCCCCACCTCACCGGTCTCCGCCGACGCCGCGTTGCTGATGACGGCGAACGTGGTGTCGTCGTTCGCCGGTGGTGGTCTGGGGCGGATGCTCGTCCAGGGTGTCGCGCGGGACCTCACCAAGCGCGGGATCAAGGCGATCGAGGCGTTCGGTGACGCCAAGTTCGGTGACGCTCCGGACGATTCCCGGGCCTGCGTCGCGCCGGCCGACTTCTTCCTCTCCGTCGGCTTCAAGACGGTACGTCCGCATCCGCGCTTCCCGCGGCTCCGCCTGGAGCTGCGTACCGCGCTGAGCTGGAAGTCCGACGTCGAGTACGCGTTGGAGAAGCTGCTCGGCTCGATGAGCCCGGAGAGCCTGCTCCGCCCCGTCCGGCCCGCCGCGGCCACCCGGTCCGGCACGAACTGAGCAGCGCCTCGTCAGTCGACCACCGTGCCGGCCGCCACCACGGCCCGTAGCTCGCTGACGTCGATCGAGCCGGTCGGCACGTCCCGTTCGATCGGGAAGTACATCCGCTGCACGGCCGCCACGATCGCCTCGACGACCCGGTCGCGGAACCGCGGGTCGACCAGCCGGGCGCGGTCCGTCGGCGAGGTGAGGTAGCCGACCTCCACCCGGACGGCCGGCATCCGGGTCAACCGGAGCAGGTCCCACGCCTTGGCGTGGGTGCCGCAGTTCCGCAGCCCGGTACGCGCCACGATCTCCCGCTGCACGAGCCCCGCCAGCCGTTCACCGGTCGCCGAGGTCACCCCGTTGTCGGTGCCGTAGTGGTAGGTCGCCACGCCGTCGGCGGCGGGATTGACGTGCCCGTCGGTGTGCAACGAGATGAACACGTCGGCGCCGAGCGCGTTGGCCAGCTGGGCCCGGTCGGTGTCCGGCAGGCACTCGCCGGGGGCGGGGCCGCGGGTGAGCTGTACCCGCACCCCGGAGGCCGCCAGCCGCCCCTCCAGCCGGCTCGCCAGGTCGTGCACCAGCTCCGCCTCGGTCCAGCGCAGCGTCCCGTCCGGCACCACCACGCCGGGGTCGGTGCCGCCGTGCCCCGGGTCGATGACCACGGTACGGCCGACGAGGGTCGGGCCGGACTGCCGGATCGCGTCGGACTCGCGAAGCCACTGGGGGCGCCCGCCGACCACCTTCCGGCCGAGCCGGCGTAGCGCGTTCATGGTGTGCGGCCCGCACGCGCCGTCCGGGGTCAGGCCGACCTCCCGCTGGAACTGGGCGACCGCCCGGGAGGTCCGGATGCCGTAGATGGCGTCCGCCCGGCCCGCGTCGTACCCCATCTCCAGCAGGCGTTCCTGCAGGGAACGGACGTCCTCGCCGGTGAGCGGCTCGGGCACCGCGTGGTAGAGGGTGCGCGCGCCGAGCCGCCAGCGGGCCGCCTCCAGGGCTCGCCACGTCTCCGCGCCGACCCGGCCGTCCACACTCAGACCGCGGGACTGCTGGAAGGCGCGTACCGCCCGCTCGGTCGTGCTGTCGAACTCGTCGAGCTGCGCGCCGTCCGCGGGCGGGAGCAGGTCGAGACCGGCCAGGACCGTACGGATCTCCGTGACCGCAGGCCCGCGGTCACCGGGACGGATCGGACGCACGCACGACCCCCTCTGCACGGATGCTGGCTGGCCGGGCGGCCCGTGCTTGAGGTTATGCGTTCCGGCCCGGTGAGGTGGCTCGCCCGGCGAAAAAACGCGACCCCGCACCCGGGTCAACCGGGTACGGGGTCGCGGCGTAAGCGGTGGTCAGAGCGCCGATTCGATCAGCTTGAGCAGCTCGCCCTTCGGCCTGGCGCCGGCCACGGACTGCACCGGCTGGCCGTTCTTGAAGATCGTCAGGGTCGGCACCGACATCACCCGGTACGCCCGCGCGGTCTCCGGGTTCTCGTCGATGTTGACCTTGACGATGGTGACCTGGTCGCTCATCTCGCCGGCGATCTCCTCGAGCAGCGGCGACACCTTGCGGCACGGGCCGCACCACTCGGCCCAGAAGTCGACCAGCACCGGCTTGTCGGACTGCAGGACGTCGCTGACGAAGCTCTTGTCGGTGACCGCCTTGGTTGTTCCCACTATGGCCCTCCTCCGGGGGTTGTTTCGGTTCTCAGCCCTGCAAAGTCGCGATGAAGCGCTCGGCGTCGAGGGCGGCGGCGCAGCCCGTACCGGCGGCGGTGATCGCCTGCCGGTAGGTGTGGTCTACCAGGTCTCCGGCCGCGAACACGCCAGGCACGCTGGTCCGGGTGCTGGGGTCCTGCACCTTCACGTACCCCTCGTCGTCGACCTCCACCTGCCCACGGAAGAGTTCGCTGCGCGGGTCGTGGCCGATCGCCACGAAGACGCCTGTCACGTCGAGCTGCTTGGTCTCCCCGGTGTGCACGTTCCGGAGGCGGACGCCGGTGACCTTGCCGTCGGCGCCGAGGACCTCCTCGACCACGGTGTCCCACTCCACCTTGATCTTGTCGTTGTTCAGCGCCCGGTCGGCCATGATCTTGCTGGCGCGGAACGAGTCACGCCGGTGGATGATGGTCACCGAGTCGGCGAAGCGGGTGAGGAAGCTCGCCTCCTCCATCGCCGAGTCACCACCGCCGACGACGACGATGTGCTGGTTACGGAAGAAGAAACCGTCACAGGTCGCGCACGACGAGACGCCGTGGCCGAGGTACTCCTGCTCGCCCGGCACGCCCAGCGGCCGCCAGGCGGAACCGGTGGCGAGGATGACCGCGTGCGCCCGGTAGGCGGTCTCGCCGACCCAGACGGTGCTGACCGCGCCGGAGCCGGTGTCGCCGGTGTCCACCAGCTCGACCCGGGTCACGTCGTCGGTCAGGAACTCGGCGCCGAACCGCTCGGCCTGCTTGCGCATGTTGTCCATCAGCTCAGGGCCGAGGATGCCGTCGGCGAAGCCGGGGAAGTTCTCCACCTCGGTCGTCGTCATCAACGCGCCACCCGACTGCACGCCCTCGATGATGAGGGGCTTCAGGTTGGCGCGTGCGGCATAGACCGCCGCCGTGTAACCGGCCGGCCCGGAGCCGATGATGATCAGGTTGCGGACCTCGTCCACTGCCGTCTCCCGAGTTGTGTGTGTTTCGGCATCGACGCGCGCACGATGCCGATCCGAGTTACCGGCGCCTGAAGGTGCCGGCAGCTACTTGCGAAACGTCATCGTACGAACCGGGAATTCCCGCGCCGGTCGTTCGGTGGGTCAGGTCACGCGGATGCCCGAACGCCCGGATGACCGTGAACTCACCCTACCCGCGTGCGGTAGCGGGTGTCCGCGCCGGAGCCCGGCACTCCGCACTCCGGTCCGGTCACCCAGGCCCACCGGGCACCCGCCGCGTCGGTGAAGCGTACGACCAGGGCCTGCTCCCCCTGGAAGGCCGCGTAGTCGACCAGATCGGCCACGAGCGGACCCCCCCGATGCTCCAGGGCGATCTCGCCCAGGCAGGTGTTGAGGGCCGCCGGGTCGGCGAGCCGGACGAGCCGGTCCCTTCCGTCGGGCGCCGACATCCGGTCGCCGTTCGCGTCGCCGGCACTCCGGTTGGTCGGGGCGGGGTTGCCCTCCAGGGTCTTGGGCAGGTCGGAGGCGAAGACCGAGCCGAGGTTCTGGGGTGTGTAGTCGGTGCCGCTGCGCAGCGACGGCCCGGTGGTCCGGACCGGCGCGGCCGCCGCCTCGGGAGCGTTCGCGGGCGCCTCCAGCGCGGTGCCGGAGGTCCCGGTGTCGTCGCCACCGCCGGCCAGCCGGTCGAGGCCGATGCCGACGGCCACCACGGCGACCGCGGCCAGCGCCACCGGACCGGCCATCCGGATCAGACGCCGCCGCCGGCGGCCGGGCCCGGTGGCCACGCCCCGATCCGAGCGCGGTACGCCGGCAGCCGGCCTTCGCGGACCGCCCTGCGCCGGAACGAGCGGGCTTCCGCCCGGCCTGGAGGGCTCCTCCGTGGGCGTACCGGACGTCGCGCCTCCGTCGAACCCGGCGCCTTCGCCGGGAGCGGTCTCCGCGTCCAGGTCCGGCTGAGTGGGGGCGTCGTCGATCGCGGATCGGCCGGTCGCGAGTTCATCGGCTGGCGGAGGTGCCGCGGCGAGCGCCCCGGTGATCCTGTCGACGACCTCCGGCGGCATCTCGGCCACCGGCTCCCCCCAGCGGGCCAGGTCCCCCTCGACGGCCGCCACGGCCGGTGCGAGCCGCGCGTACGCCTCGGCCCAGGCGACGTCCTCGGCGACCAGCCGCGCGACCACCACGTGCTCCGGCGTGCCGTCCAGCGCGCCACCGAGGTAGTCGGCGAGCAGGTCGTGGTCGACCTCCCGGAACCGCCCGACCGTCACGAGTCCTCCTGCTTGGCGTCCCGCCGGGATCGCCCCGACCCCGATCCGACGCCGTCGGCCCGGCGCGGGTTCCCCAGCGTGACCGGGGGCACGTCGGAGCCGCCGCCGACCGGCGTCGCCGCGTCACCCGCCGTGGGGCGGAGGTGACCCAGCAGCACGGCCAGCCGAGCCCGGCCCCGGGAGCAGCGGCTCTTCACCGTCCCCTCCGCCACGCCGAGGATCTTCGCCACCTCGGCGACCGGGTAACCCTGCACGTCCACCAGGACGAGCGCGGCACGCTGCTCCGCCGGCAACGCGGCGAGCGCTTCCCGTACGACCAGCGCGGTGTCGTGGTCGTGCGTCGGGGCGGCCGGCTCCACACCTCCCGTGGCGGATCCGCTGTCGGTGCGTACCCCGTCGGGCAGCGGCACCGTCGGATGAGCCTGCCGGCGGCGGATGCGGTCGAGGCAGGCGTTCACCACGATCCGGTGCAGCCAGGTGGTGACGGCCGAGTCACCGCGGAACCGGCTCGCGGCCCGGTGGGCGGAGAGCAGGGCGTCCTGGAGCGCGTCGGCGGCCTCCTCGCGGTCGCCCATCGTCCGCAGCGCCACCGCCCAGAGACGGTCGCGGTGCCGGTGGAAGAGCTGAGCGAAGGCATCCCGGTCGCCGGCGACGTGCGCGCGCAGCAGCGCCAGGTCGTCGGACGGGTCGGCGGGCCCGGCCGGAGTGGGCGGACCCGCCGAAGGCGCGGTCGTCGTACGGGTCTCGCGCTCCTCCATCACCACGTCCGGCGGAGGCGGTGCCCGGAGCGCGGTGGCCGGCTCACGACCCCTGAACCGTGATCTCCTGGACCCCGAGCCGGAAGCCGCCGTCGTCCTCGGCCGGCAGCTGGGTGACCCAGAAGAAGAGGTACTGGTACTTCTGGTCGGCGTTGAAGCCGTCGAAGGCCATCGTGGTGCCGTCGTGCTCCTCGAACGGCTGCCCGATCCGGGTCTTGAAGTCGCGCAGCACCTGCTTGTCACCGGAGGAGGTGGACGGCGGGTTGGTCGTACCCGCGTAGAGCGCGGCGGTCGCGCCGGTGGCGGAGAGGGTGACCTGTACGGACTTCACCGTGTGCGGGGCGCCGAGGTCCAGCCAGACCCCCATGCCGCGCTTGAGGTTGCCGTACTTGTTGTTCGGGTAGTTGTCGGTCCGCCAGCCCTTGTCCTTGTCGCCGTCGGTGATCTTGTCGGCGTCATCCAGCTCGTCGCGCTTGGTGCTGTCCGGGTCGATGATCCGGACGTCCTCGATGCGCAGCGGACCGACGGCCGCGGCCGGCGGGTCGGCCTGGGCGGGCGCGCTGGAGCTGGGCGCGGCCACCGGGTTGGTCTGCGGGTCCTTGTCGTCGCCGCCCAGGGTGCTGATGCCGATCAGGAGACCGACCAGGGCGACCGCCAGCAGCCCGGCGATGCCGATGGCGACCTTGCGGCCGCCCGCGGCGGCCAGCGGCGACGGCTCCTCCCCGGCCTCGGCCGAGAAGCGCAGCGGGCCGCTGTTCTCGAGGAACTGATCCTCGGCCGGCACGTCGAGCCGGGCCAGCTCGGCGGAGAGCACGTCCGACGACGGCGGAGCGATCTCGGTGTCGAGCAGGTCCATGGTCAGGTCGTCCAGGTAGGCGGGCACGCCCGCGCGTACCTGCCGGGGCGCGGCGAGCGCGCCGTCGGCGTCCCGGACCGCGTCGGCGATGCCGGCCCGGCCGTGTCCGGCGGTGGCACCCCGCAACGGAGCCTCGGTGTGCGGCCAGTGCCCCGTCAGCGCGAAGTAGAGGAGGCCGCCGACCGCGCGGACGTCGTTCTCCTGGCTGTCGTCGCCATCGGTACGCGCGTCGGCCAGGACCACCCGGCCGTCGTCGGAGATCATGACGGTGCCCGGGTGCACGTTCCCGTGCACCATTCCGGTGGCGTGGACGGCCGCGAGGGCGCTGGCGACGGCGGCACCGATCGCGGTCGCGCGAGCCGGGTCCAGCGGCTCGTCGGCGACCATCTCGCGCAGGGACTGGCCGTCCACCCACTCGCGCACGACGTACGCCCGCTCGTCCTCGTCGATCGCGTCGTAGACGCCGACGAGGTTGGGGTGAATGACCCGGCTGGCCGCGACGGCGGCCTGAAGCATCTCGGTGGCGGAGTCGCCGCCCGGGTAGCGCAGCACGACCGCGACGGGGCGGCGCAGCACGACGTCGACACCTCGCCAGACCAACCGCCCGGCGCTGTCGTTGTTGATGTGCTCGACCAGCTCGTAACGCTCGGCGAGGATCTCACCGGTCGTGGGAGCACCGAAGGTCATGACCGGCGGAGCGCTCTCGTCCGCGTCCTGACCCTCGCCGACCTGAGTCACCCGTCCTCCCTCGGTGATCGTGTCGATCGATGGACCCGCGCTGCTGGGCATGTGGCTTCCCGCTCTGCCTTCGAAGGAACCGGCCGACCGGTGTCGGCGCGAGCGCCGCCGCCTGCCGTACCCGTCGAGAGCGACCTTACCCGGGTTGCCCGCCTCCCCGACATGTCATCTTCCCGCCGTACCCTGCGGGGCGCCGGGGGTTGAACGCTTCGTCCGGTTACGACCGTTGTCAGCCACGTTGCTGGCACATGTACTGGCCAATCTACGGGTTCACCGCAAGAGGCCGACGGAGGGGCTCGACCGGGTGGCGGTTCGCGCCCAGCTCGGTCATTCCCACCGTACGGGTGGCCAAGCTCAGCCGTACGGCTGGTTATCCACAGGCCGATCCGGTGGCTGGCTAGTGAATCGCGGAGTTATCCACAGCCGCATCCCCAGGCTGGTGATCCACCGTCACGGACTGTGCGGGGCGGGCGGGGTGCGAAGCTGCGGTCAGCGGCCCAGCCGGCGGCGGACCATCCCCACCACCTCGGTGATCTCACCGATCCGCAGCGCCATGGCGAGGCCCAGGTAGGTCACGCCGATCACGCCACCGCCGATCACCAGTTGCAGGATCGCCTCGCCCCGGCTCGGGACGCCGTCGCCGGGGAGCAGTTTGACGACCAGCAGCCCGACCAGTGCCGCGCCGAGAGCGGCGACGAGGACCCGGCCGAGGGTACGCAGAATCTCGCCGAGCCCGATCCGGCCGACCCGGGGGCGGAGCAGCCAGGCGGAGCCGATCGCGGCCGCCAGGTAGGAGACGGCGTTGCCGATCATCATTCCGGCGGCGGCGAAGTGCGCGGCGAAGGCAACGAAGAGCACGATCTGCACACCGATCCGCAGCGCCACCACCGGAATGTTGATCAGCGCCGGGGTGCGGGTGTCCGGCAGGGCGTAGAACGCGAACGTGAAGAGTTGGCTGATGGCGAACGGCACCAGAGCGAGCGCGGCGAGCAGCAGCACCAGCGCGGTGTCGGAGGCGCTCTCCTCGCTGAAGGCGCCGTAGCGGAACAGCACCACCGCCAGCGGTGTGGCGAGCACCGCGTAGCAGACGGCGATCGGCGCGAGCACGGCCGAGACCGTTCGGGTGCCTCGGGAGAGGTCGGCGGCGACGTCGCCGTAGCGGCCATCGGCGGCGGCGGCGCTCATCCGGGGCATCAGCGCCGTGATGATCGATACGGCGATGATGCCGTGCGCCATCATCAGCAGCAGGAAGACGTTGTTGTAGATCAGCGCGCCCGCGTCCCCGTCGCCCGCGCGGTTCAACAGGTTGAACAGCACGATCAGACCGACCTGGCTGACCGCGACGTAGCAGAACATCCAGGCGCCGAGTCGGCCCAGCTCGCGGAGGCCGAGAGCGCGGAAGTCGAACCGTGGCTTCCACCGGAAACCGACCTTGCGCAGCGCCGGAAGCAGGCCGGCGGCCTGGATCGCGACGCCGAGCAGCGTGCCGCCGCTGATCAGGACGATCCGACCAGTGGTCATCTCCGCCGGCTGGACGATCTCCGCGCCGTAGATCGCGATGTAGATCCCGGCGGTGGCGATCACCACGATGTTGTTCAGGATCGGCGCCCACATCGGTGCGGCGAAGTGCCCCCGGGTGTTGAGCACCGCGCTGACCAGCGCGCTGAGGCCGGTGAAGAAGATCATCGGCAGCATCAGGTAGGACAGGTTGGTGACCAGGTCCTGGTAGTCCGTGCCACGGTTGTCGCTGGTGTACAGCCTGGTCAGGAGCGACGCGGCAGCCACTGCGATCAGCGCGGCCGCGGCGAGAGTGACCACCGCGAGGGTGAGCAACCGCTGGGAGTAGGCCTGACCGCCGTCCGCGTCCGCCTTGCGTCGGCGTACCAGCACCGGGATCAGGACGCTGGTGAGGATGCCGCCGAGCAGGAACTCGTAGACCATCCCGGGCAGGATCTGCGCGGTGGTGTACGCGTCACCGACGAGCGCGCCGCCGAGCGCGGCGGTCAGCACGAGCGTGCGCAGGAAACCGGTGCCCCGGCTCACGAGGCTGCCGATCGCCATCACGGCGCTGTTCGCGGCGGCGCTCGTCTCCGCGACGATCTCCTGCGGAGGCGCGACGGCCTCCGCTCCCGGCTGGTTCAGCGGCTCCGCGGAGATGAAGGTCGCGCCGTCGGGCGGGGGCATGGCACCGTCCGGCATGGCGTTCGCGCTGCGGTAGAGCCCGCCGCTCATCTTCAGCCTCCCCGGATACCTCGCGCCGGGCGCCCGCCCGCACGTCACAGACCTTAGTCAACGCGAAGTCGTTACCCGCGCCCGCCGCAGGAGATCCAGACCCGGCCCGATAGTCTGGCGATCCCATGTCCGAAGCCTCCGCACCGCACGCCGCCGACCGCCGCGACCTCACCGCCGCGCAGCGCAACGCCGTCGCCGAACTCCTCCGCGTCTCCCCGGTCGCCGACGAGCTCGGCCGCCGCTTCGCCCAGGCCGGTCATGAACTGCACCTCGTGGGCGGATCCGTACGGGATGCCCTGCTCGGTCGACTCGGCGAGGACCTCGACTTCTGCACCGACGCCCACCCGGACGAGACACTGCGCATCGTCAAGGGCTGGGCGGAGGCGATCTGGGAGACCGGTCGCGAGTTCGGCACCATCGGCGCGCAACGCGACGGCCTCCGGCTGGAGATCACCACCTTCCGCGCCGAGGCGTACGACCAGGTCAGCCGGAACCCGGTGGTCGAGTACGGCACCAGCCTCGTCGAGGACCTGAAGCGGCGCGACTTCACCATCAACGCGATGGCGGTGAGCCTGCCCGAGCACCGGTTCACCGACCCGCACGGCGGCCTCGACGACCTCGCCGCCAAGGTGATCCGTACCCCGGCCTCACCCCAGGAGTCGTTCCGCGACGACCCGCTGCGGATGCTGCGCGCCGCCCGGTTCGCCGCGCAGCTGCGCTTCGCGGTCCACCCCGACGTACGCGCCGCGATGACCGCGATGGCCGCCGACCTGGACCGGATCACCGCCGAGCGGATCCGGGACGAGTTCACGAAGCTGCTCTGCGGCGCCGACGCGATCACCGGGCTGCGGCTGCTGGTCGACACCGGGCTGGCCGAGCGTTTCCTGCCCGAGCTGACCGGGTTGAAGCTGGAGATCGACGAGCACGCCCAGCACAAGGACGTCTACGAGCACACACTGACCGTGGTCGGCAACGCCATCGGCTTCGAGGAGGAGGGCTGCGACTTCATCCTCCGCATGGCCGCGTTGATGCACGACGTGGGCAAGCCGGCCACGAAGTCGGTCGGGCCGGACAGCCGGGTGAGCTTCCACCACCACGAGGTGGTCGGTGCCCGGATGACCAAGGCGCGAATGAAGGCGATGCGTTACCCGAAGGAGGTCACCGCCAAGGTGACCGCCCTGGTCTCGCTGCACCTGCGCTTCTACGGGTACGGCCGGGGCGAGTGGACCGACTCCGCGGTGCGCCGCTACGTCACCGACGCCGGCGACCTGCTGCCCCGGCTGCACAAGCTGACCCGTTCGGACTGCACCACCCGCAACCGTCGTAAGGCCGCCCAGCTGGCCGCCGACTACGACGCGCTGGAGGAGCGGATCGCCCGGCTCGCGGCGGAGGAGGACCTGGCCCGGGTACGCCCCGACCTGGACGGCAACGCGATCATGGAGTTGCTCGGCGTACCGCCGGGGCCGGTGGTGGGTCGGGCCTGGAAGTACCTGAAGGACCTGCGGCTGGAGCGCGGTCCGCTGGACCGGGACGCCGCGGAGGCGGAGCTGCTCCGCTGGGCCCGCGACGAGGGCATCGTCTCCTGACGGAGTTGACGAAGGGCCCCGAGGGGACGCGACGCGTCGACTCGGGGCCCTTCCTCGTGCTCAGGCTTCGACGGCGGGCTTCGCCTTGCCGTTGTCGGCGGCCGCGCCGAGCCGGGCGAGGAGCCCGGCCAGGTCGATGCCGGTGAGGTCGCTGCCGAGCTGCAGTCCCTGGGCCACGTTGCCGGCCACCGACTTGGTCAGCGACGACGCGCCGTCGGTGGAGATGACCGTCATCTTGTCGATGGCGCTGATCGGTGCGCTGGCCGCCTCGACCACCTGGGGCAGCACCTTGACCAGCAGGTCGAGCACGGCGGCCTCGCCGTACGCCGCGAACGCCTCGGCCTTGCGGGCCATCGCGTCCGCCTCCGCCTGACCCCTGGCGAGGATGGCCGCGGCCTCGGCCTGCCCCTCCCGCTCGACCGCCTCGGCGATCGCCGAGCGCCGCCGCTGCTCCGCCTCACCCTCCTTGGCGCCCTCGATCGCATTCGCCTCGGCCAGCGCGGCCCGCCGCGCGCGCTCACCCTCACCGGTGAGCCGGGACTGCTCGGCGGCGGCCTGGGCGGCGGCGATGACCGACTGCCGCTGGGCGTCGGCCTGCAGCACCGCCGCGTTGCGGGCCGCCTCGGCCTCCTGCTCCACCTTGTAGCGGGCGGCGTCGGCCGGCTTGCGCACCTCCGTGTCGAGCTGGCGCTGCTTGAGCTCGGCGTTGCGCTCGGCCACCTTCTGCTGCTCGGAGAGGATCGCCTGGTCGCGTTCCGCCTGGGCGAGCGGCCCGGCGGCGGCGGACTTCGCCTTCGCCGCGTCGATCTCGGCCTGGATGCCGGCCTGCTTGAGGGCGAGGTTCCGGTTGGCCTCGGCGATCGCCCCCTCGGCGAGCAGCCGCTCCTGCTCCGCCTGCTGGCGGGCCCGGGCCTCGGCGATGGCCGCGTCCTTGAGCACCCGGGCGGCCTCCGGTCGGCCGAGGTCCTGCAGGTAGGTCCCCTCGGCCAGGATGTCCTGGAGCTGGAAGGTGTCCAGCACCAGGCCCTGGTTGGTCATCGAGTGCTCGGCCTCCTCGGCCACCGCGCTGGCGAACGCGGCGCGGTCGCGGATGACCTCCTCGACGGTGAGCCGGCCGACGATGGAGCGCAGCGCGCCGGCGAGCACCTCCCGGGTGAAGTCCTCGATCTCGTCCTGCTGGTGCAGGAAGCGCTGGGCGGCGGCGCGGATCGCGTCCTCGGTGCCGCCGACCTTGACGATGGCGACGCCGTGCAGGTCGGTACGGATGCCCTGCTTGCTCACCGCGCCCTTGATGCCGACGTCGATCCGCCGGCTGGAGAGGTCGAGCGACTGGAGCTTCTGCACCACCGGCAGGACGAAGACCGACGCCCCGAGCACCACCTTCTGTCCGGACATGTCCGTCGACCGGCTGCCGTCGGCGGTCTGCGTGGTGCGGCCCTTGCGACCGGTGACGATGAACGCCTCGTTCGGCCCGGCGACCTTGATCCGCGAGAGCACGAAGAGCACGAGGACGATGACGAGGAGGACGGCGCCTCCGATGGCGATGAGCAGGGGCATGCAGGTGTCCTGTCTGCGAGGGGGTTCGGTCAGTACGTCTCGACGTGCACGCTCGTCTCGCTGAGCGTCTGGACCACGAAGATTCGCGCGCCGACGGGGATGGGCTGGTCGGCGCGGGCGTTGAGCTTGACCGGCTGACCGGCCAGGCGTACCCGGACCTCGCCGTAGCCGTTCAGCGGCACCGGGGAGACGACCAGCCCGACCGAGCCGACGAGGTCGCTCCGGGTCGGGGTGGCGTCGGTCGGCATCCGTCGGGCGGCGCGGCCCAGCCGGGTCGCGACCCAGGCGAAGGGGAGCGCGGCGAGGGCCCCGCCGGCCGCCGCGGCGGCGACCGCGCCGGTGGTCCGGCCTCCGACCAGCTCGTTGACGATCGCGGCGCCGAAGCCGAACGCGCCCGCGAATCCGGCGACGCTCTCGATCGAGATCGGCCCGTCGACGTCGACGCCGCCGAAGTGGAGCAGTTCCGTGCCGAGCAGGGCGAGCGCCAGCACACCGAGGCCCGCGCCTCCGATGATCAGAAAGATGAACGTCCCCGTGGCCACGTTCGGCACGGTATCGACGTTCCGCAACGTGCCGGTCGGGGGAGCCGCGCGTCGGTGAAGGCTGGGCGGACGGGATGCCCGCAGCAATCTAGCCATTGACAAGATAGGGGTCGGCGAGGCAATCTTTGCGGCGACAAGATGGAGGTGCCCATGTCCTCGGCAACCCTGACCACCGCCGGAATCCTGCTGATCACCGTCGTGGCCGTGTCCTACGGCGGGCTGACGCTGCTCATGCACGTCGCCCGCCGCAAGACCGGATACCTCGACAACCCGGTGCGCCGCGGCCTCTGGACGGCCGGCCACGCCCACGCCGGCGTGCTGGTCCTCTTCGCGCTCGCCGTCCTGCCCTACGTCGACCAGGCCGACGCCTCCGACGGCACCCGCACCCTGATCCGGGCACTGCTGGTCGCGCCGCCGATCCTGATGCCGCTGGGCTTCTTCCTCTCGGTCGTACGCCCGCAGGACACCCGCCCCAACAAACTGATCTGGCTGACCGTCGCCGGTGGCGCGAGCCTGGTCGCCGGTTCGCTGCTGCTCGGGATCAACCTGCTCTGACCCGACGTGGCGGGACGGCCGGCGGTCCCGCGCGGCGAGGTTGTCGTACCGCCACGGAGAATGGACGGATGCGCTGGACCGTGCTCGACTCACCGATCGGGGAGTTCTCCGTGGCCACCGACGCGACAGGCGTCTGCGGGACGGCCTTCGCCCGGGTCGAGGGGGCCGTCGACGAGCCCGACCACGAGCTGGCCCGGCAGGCGGTCGCCGAGCTGCGGGCGTACTTCGCCGGCGAGCTCACCGACTTCGCGGTGCCGGTCAGGATCCCGCGCGGTTCCGACTTCGAGCGGGCGGTGTGGCGGGAGATGGTGGGCATCCCCTACGGCGAGACGCTGACCTACGGCGAGGTGGCCCATCGGGTCGGCGACCCCGGTGCCGCCCGGGCCGTCGGGGTCGCCTGCAACCGCAACCCGATCCCGGTGATCGTGCCGTGCCACCGCATCGTCGGTGCCGGTGGGAAGCTGGTCGGCTTCGGCGGCGGGCTCGACCGCAAGGTGCACCTGCTGGAGCTGGAGGCCCGGTTCGCGCTGCAACGCGCCTGGTCCTGACCACCGCGAGGAGCGCCACTGCCTCGGTGCCCCGCTTTCACCCACTCTCGGCGAGTCGAACGGCCCGGCTCGACGGCGTGACTCCTAGTGCCCGGTCATCGCGGGGCGGGCCGGACGCAGCGAGGGCCGGGTCCGCACGGACCCGGCCCTCGCTGCGTTGCTGAGGTCAGCGCGTCAGCGCTCGATCTCACCGGCGATGAACGCCTCGACGGCGGCGTGCGCGTCGTGGTCGGCGTACTGCACCGGCGGGGACTTCATGAAGTACGAGGAGGCCGAGAGGATCGGGCCGGCGATCTTCCGGTCCAGGGCGATCTTCGCGGCGCGGACCGCGTCGATGATGACGCCGGCCGAGTTCGGGGAGTCCCACACCTCGAGCTTGAGCTCGGCGTTCAGCGGGGTGTCGCCGAAGGAGCGGCCCTCCAGGCGGATGTACGCCCACTTGCGGTCGTCCAGCCACGGCACGTGGTCCGACGGGCCGATGTGCACGTCGCTCTTCTGCATCTCGTGCGGGATCTGCGAGGTCACCGACTGGGTCTTCGAGATCTTCTTCGAGACCAGGCGGTTGCGCTCCAGCATGTTCATGAAGTCCATGTTGCCGCCGAAGTTGAGCTGGTACGTGCGCAGCAGCTCGACACCGCGGTCCTCGAAGAGCTTCGCGAGCGCGCGGTGCACGATGGTGGCACCCACCTGGCTCTTGATGTCGTCACCGACGATCGGCAGACCGGCGTCGGTGAACTTCTGCGCCCACTCCGGGTCGGAGGCGATGAAGACCGGCAGGGCGTTCACGAACGCGCAGCCGGCGTCGATCGCGGCCTGGGCGTAGAACTTGTCGGCCTGCTCGGAGCCGACCGGCAGGTAGGAGACCACGACGTCGACCTGCGCGTCGCGCAGCGCCTGCGCCACGTCGACCGGGGTGGCGTCCGACTCCTGGACGATCTCGCGGTAGTACAGGCCGAGACCGTCGAACGTCGGGCCGCGCTGCACGGTGACGCCGGTCGGCGGCACGTCGCAGAGCTTGATGGTGTTGTTCTCGCTGGCGACGATCGCCTCCGCGAGGTCCATGCCCACCTTCTTGGCGTCCACGTCGAACGCCGCGACGAACTCCACGTCGGAGACGTGGTAGTCGCCGAAGGTGACGTGCATGAGACCCGGGACGCGGTCGTTCGGGTCGGCGTTCCGGTAGTACTCGACGCCCTGCACGAGGGACGAGGCGCAGTTACCCACACCGACGATGGCGACGCGGACGGAGCCCATAGCGTCTGCCTCCTTCTTTTTCATCACGGCCGCTCTTTCCTGGACTCTCCAGGCGGGGGCGGGCTGATCTCTTCTCGTCGGCCGCCGGCCGTCCCGGTTCGCGGGACCGTCGGGGCACGGCCGGAGCGCTCGTTGGCGATGAGCTCCTCCAGCCAGCGGACCTCGCGCTCACAGGCATCAAGTCCGTGGCGCTGCAGTTCCAAGGTGTATGCGTCGAGGCGCTCGGCAGCCCGTGCCAGCACGTCGCGAAGTCCCTCGCGACGCTCCTCGATCTTGCGGCGGCGACCCTCCAGGATGCGGAGGCGGGTCGCCTGGTCGGTCCGGGCGAAGAACGCGAAGTGCACGCCGAAGCCCGTGTCGTCGTACGTCTCGGGCCCCGTCTGTGCGATGAGCTGGGCGAAGCGTTCCTTGCCCTCCGCGGTGATTTTGTAGACCACCCGACCACGTCGGCTGGTCAGCGCGGGGATCTCCTCGGTGGTGGCGGGTGACTCGGCAGCTTCGGTGATCCAGCCCGCCGCCTGCAGCCGGCGCAGGGTCGGGTAGAGCGAGCCGTAGCTGATCGCCGCTCGGATCGCGCCGAGCTTGGCAGCCAACTCCTTGCGCAGCTCGTAGCCGTGCATCGGAGACTCCTGCAGGAGGCCGAGGATGGCGAGCTCGAGCACGGGCCACCCTCTCTTACCCCCTGCGCGGATTGACAACCGCCGCGATGTATCGGACCGATACATCGCACGTTAGTCGTTGACTCCGATCAGGGCAAATCCCGAATTCGGGGTCCCTCAACTACGGATAGTGACCCCGGTCGCCTCGGTCGGCCGGAGCGCGTACCCTTCTCCGCATGCGTACGCAGCGCCAGGTCGTCGACTACTCGCTCCGGAAGCGAGCGGTGCTGCGTGAGCTCCTGGCCGGCCGGGTCGGCACGTACGACGTCTGCGACGCCTCGCCGTACCTGAAGAACGCGGCTCGGTTCCACGGCGAGCCGACCGACGAGCGCTGCCCGATCTGCCGGAGCGAGAACCTCATCCACGTCCACTACATTTACGGCGACGAACTCAAGCAGTCGGCCGGCCAAGCCCGCACACTGGCGGAGCTGCCCGTGCTGGCGATGACGCTACGTGAGTTCCAGGTGTTTGTGGTGGAGGTGTGCCTCGGCTGTGACTGGAACCATCTCGTCGAGCAGTACCTGCTCGGCCGGGACGGTCTGGCCGAGGCCGGATCGGAGGCCGAAGCGGTGGGTGGCGATGCCTCCGGCCCGGTGCACCGAAGGCGAGAGGCCCAACGGTGAGTCCACACCGGTCGCCCGTTCCCGGCGTCACGCAGGATCGCCAGGGTGGACGACGGTGATTGGTCCGATAGGCCCGATTGATCGGGAAACGACGTCACGCGTCCGGCACGTTCGTGTCGTGGAAATGCGTGAATCAGCTCACGGCAACCCGGTGGTGGCGCAGCGGTGCCCCACCGCGACCGGCAGGGTGTGAGGAATGAACTCGTACGGCGATCCCAGTTCGCGCGGGCGGGCACAGATCCCGAATCCGAGCGGAGGCCCCGGGCGGGGCGCGGACGACGGCTACCGGCGTGAGGACGCGCGCGGTGACGGCTGGTCGGCCCCGGAGGCATCCGCCTCCCCCGGACGCGCCTCGGTGACACCACGCGGCACGAGCTCGGGCGGGCGGGCCTCCGTCTCGCCCCGGGGCGGTGCCTCGGGCGCGGCGTCCGTCGGCTCGGCCTCGGTCGGTTCGGCCTCGACAGGTCGCTCCGGCCGGGCGTCCGTCCCGGTCTCACCGGCGCCGGGTGGCGCGTTCGGTCGCGGAGGCGCCGGCCGGGCCTCGGTTCCGGTCTCCCCGGCCGGACCGGCGGGTCGGGCCACCGTCGGTGCCGCTGCCGTGGGCGCGGCCTCCGCCGGGCGAGCGAGCGTGGGATCGGCGTCGGTCGGCGGTCGGGCCTCGGTGGCCCGGGCGAGTGTCCCGCCGGGCGCGGGTGGCCCGGGCGGCCCCGGTGGGCCCACCGGACCGCGTCGCAGCCGGGGTGCGGGTGACTCCGCCGCCGCGGCGCGGGCGAAGAAGCGCAAGCGGATGAACATCGTCATCGCCGGCTTCGCGGTGCTCATCATGCTCGCCGGCATCGGCGTCGTGGGCTTCACCTACTACTCCACCAACGTGGTGCTGCCCGAGGCGCTCAACCCGCCGCAGGCGACCACGCTCTACGCCGCCGACAACAAGACGATCATCGCGAAGGTGGGCCAGGAGAACCGCACCCTGGTCACCATCGACCAGATCCCGAAGTACGTGCAGGACGCGGTGGCCGCGGCCGAGGACCGGAACTTCTACCGGCACTCCGGTGTGGACTACAAGGGCATCGCCCGCGCCGCCTGGAACAACTTCACCGGCGGCGACAAGCAGGGCGCGTCGACGATCACCCAGCAGTACGCGCGCAACGCGTACGACAACCTGAAGGACGACACGTACGCCCGGAAGGTGAAGGAGGCGATTTTCGCCTCCAAGCTCAACGATCAGTTCTCGAAAGAGAAGATCATGGAGCACTACCTCAATGTGATCTACTTCGGGCGGGGCGCGTACGGCATCGAGGCGGCGGCGCAGACCTACTTCGGCAAGTCGATCAGCAAGGTCACCCCGGCCGAGGGCGCCGTGCTGGCGGCGCTGATCAAGCAGCCGGAGCCGAGCTCCACGCACCAGGGTTACGACCCGGCGATCAACGAGGTCGACGCCAAGGGCCGCTGGGACTACGTCATCAAGGGCATGGTCGAGGAGGGCTGGCTCAACGCCCCGGGCAAGGAGCCGGCGCCGACCGAGTACCCGACGAAGACCCTCAAGCCGCCGAAGAAGGGTGGCGTCGGAATCGACTTCGGCGTCAACACCCCGTACGGCAACGTGATCAACTATGTCCGGCAGGAGATGCGGGAGAAGGGCATCTGCGTCGAGGACGAGGCGTCCGCCACTGAGGCCAAGCCGCTCTGCTCGCAGGCGCTGATGTCGGGCGGTTACCGGATCCGCACCTCGATCGACACCAAGATGCAGCAGGCGGCGCTCGAGGTCGCCCAGCGGAAGACCAAGGGCTCGGAGCTCGCCGGCCAGCCGTCCAACCTGATGGCCGCGGTCGTGGCCGTCAACCCCAAGAACGGTCGGGTGCTCGCCTACTACGGCGGTGACACCGGC
Organism: Micromonospora musae; assembly: GCF_003626635.1. GTDB lineage: Bacteria > Actinomycetota > Actinomycetes > Mycobacteriales > Micromonosporaceae > Micromonospora > Micromonospora musae. The sequence continues at coordinate 125,825 of NZ_RAZT01000011.1, forward strand.
GTCGGCACCGACTACGCCGGCAAGAACACCGACACCATGGGCAACGTGACGGGCGGCCACTCGCCCGGCTCCAGCTTCAAGATCTACACGCTGGCGGCGGCGCTCAAGGCGGGCAAGTCCCTCCAGTCGCGCTGGAAGGGCAAGGGCTTCACGCCCGACGGCGTGAAGTTCAAGGTCAGCAACGCGGGCAACGACGACCCGAGCTGCCACAACTCCTGCACGCTGCGGGAATCCACGCTGATGTCGCTGAACGTGCCGTTCTACTACGTCACCGAGGAGCTCAATCCGAGCAAGGTCATCGAGATGGCCCGGGACGCGGGCGTCACCACGATGTGGCGGACCGACACCAGCCCGCAGAAGCCGTACGACCTGGTCAAGTCCGACCCGAAGGACATCGCGCACCCGAACGGTCCGTTCTTCAACGTGCTCGGCTACGGCCAGTACCCGATCACCGTGCTGGACCACGCCAACGGCGTCGCCACCTTCGCCAACGGCGGCGTCTACAACAAGGCGCACTTCCTCGTCTCGGTGCAGCAGCAGGACGACGCCGGGAAGTGGAAGACGGTCGGCGGCGAGAAGCTCGATCCGAAGCAGCGGATCGACAAGGACATCGTGGCCGACGTGACCTCCGTCCTGGAGGACTACCCGGCCCGGACGCACCACGAGCTCGCCGACGGCCGGAAGGCGGCCCAGAAGACCGGAACGTGGGAGCAGAAGGCGGACAGCCCGGAGAACGGCGACGCGTGGATCGTCGGCTACACCCCGCAGGTCGCCACGGCCGTCTGGGTCGGCAACGTGAAGGACCGCAAGGCGCTGAAGACGAAGGACGGGACCCGGATCAGCGGTGGTGGCCTGCCCGGTGAGATCTGGGAACGGTTCATGAACAAGGCGGTGAAGGGGATGGACAAGCTGGACTTCCCGCCGGCGGCGAACATCGGTGACAAGGAGTCCGGCAACGGCGAGATGCCGAAGCCGCCGCCGACCCCGCCCGACCAGCCGTGCAGTGATCCGTTCGGCGTGCTCTGCCCGCCCAACGGGGGCGGTAACCCCGGTGGCGGCAACCCCGGCGGCGGTAACCCTGGTGGGGGTAACCCCGGGGGCGGTGATCCCGGCGGGAATCCGCTCTTCCCCGGCGGTGGTGGCCGTGGGGGCGGACTGCTACCCAGCACACCCCCGGATCGCTACTGACCCGACCTGACGCCGCCGGCGGCCGGACCTCTCTCCGGCCGCCGGCGGCGTTTCACGTGCTGGGGAGGCGAGCGCGACGGGTCGCTCGGGGGACGATCAAGGGGAGTCGACGACGCCCGGCAGTTGACGTGCGGCTTCAGCCGGTAAGGATCTGAAGCAGTTGCAGGGCTCGGGTGGTCTCCGTCAGGGCTCGCTGCAGGGCCTCGACCGCCTGGAGGTTCACCGGCACGTCGACAGGTGCTGGGAACTCCCCCGGTCGCCCGGTGAGCCGGCTCTCCAACTCGTGCACCTCCTGCCCGGCGTCGATGCCCAACTCGTCGCGCAGCGTCGCTCGGAGTCGGGCCAGGACCTGCAGCGACTCGGCGGTCCGGGAACCGGTGTGCAGCGCCTCCGCCAGGTGGCAGTGCAATTTCTCGTGATACGGATATTGCCTCGCCCAGGCATGGAGGTCGGGAATCAGCACACTGTGGTGACCGCGGGCGAATTCAAGCGTGACGAGGCGCTCGACGGCCCGCAGTTTGGCCTCCTCCCAGGCGGACTTCTCCGCGTTCAAGGTGGGGGAGGTGATGTCCTGAATGGCGGGGCCACGCCAGAGGGAAAGGGCGTCCCGCAGGAGCCCGATGGCCCGTTCGAATTCACCGCCGTGACTCGTCGAATTCGCCTCCGCGCAGATTGCGCGGAACCTGAATGCGTCCACCCGTTCCTCGGCCGCTTCCAGCACGTAACTGGTGCCGTGCCGGATGATCCGCTGTCCGGCGTCGTCGAGCGCCAGCATCGAGCGGAGTTGACCCAGCCGATTCTGTACCTGTTGACGGGCGGTCACCGGCGGTTGCTCGTCCCAGACGACATCGATCAGTCGATCGATGGGGACCGCCCGATTGACATTCAGGATGAGTGCGGCGAGTAGTTTCCGGTTGCGGTCTCCGGAAAGATGGATAGCGGACGGCCCGGATCTGATCGACAGGGGGCCGAGGATGCCGAACTCCATTTTCTTCCCCCGAGTGCTGCTAATTGCGCTTGCACAGAATAGCCGGGTTTCGATCCTTGTCAAGAGAACCGGTTTGGGCTCTCTTACCCTTTCAGGACGTACGCCCCCGATTTCGGTTATCGCCACTTGTGTGATCCGCCCGGACGCGACGTGCCGCTCGGGTGCGGTCTCGCCGTGAACGGAGGACGCGCGGGCGGACGCGTCCCGACCTGGATGAACTTCAGCGCAGGTGGGGCATGCGGCAGGATGCCTTGTCATGAGCACCCAGTCGACACCCGGCCACGGCGATGCCGGCAGCAGCGACCACCCGTCCCGCTCCGACGGGTTCGTCCGTGGGGTCTCCGGGCTCATCGGCGGCCCGCTGGGCGATCACGCCGTGACCCTCGACCGCCCCGCCGGCCGGGAACGGCGCTTCTGGACGGCGGCCCGGATCGTGCTGGCCCTCGCCTGCCTCGCCCTGGCGCTGCACTGGGTGCAGAAGTCCCCGTGCCAGGACGGCGCCTGGCAGAACAACGTGCAGTACACCCGGTTCTGCTACACCGACGTGCTCGCCCTCTACTACGCCGAGGGGCTGAACGAGGGCAAGGTGCCCTACCGGGACCACCCCGTCGAGTACCCGGTGCTGACCGGGTATTTCATGGGCGCGCTCGGCCTGCCGGTGCACGCCCTCGGTCAGGACGACCCCGGCATCAACCAGGGCCAGTGGTTCTACAACCTCAACGCGCTCGTGCTCGGCGCGCTCGCCGTCGCCACGGTTGCGGTGATCCTGGCCCTGCGCCGCCGACGACCCTGGGACGCCGCGCTCTTCGCGCTGGCGCCGGCGCTGGTGCTCACCGCCACCGTCAACTGGGACCTGCTCGCCATCGGTATCGCCGCGTTCGGTCTGCTCGCCTGGGCGAGACGAAGGCCGGTGCTGGCCGGCGCGCTGCTCGGGCTGGCCGGCGCCGCCAAGCTCTGGCCGCTCTTCCTGCTCGGCCCGATCCTGGTGCTCGCCGCCCGCGCCAACCGGCTCCGTGCCGCGCTCAGCGCCGTCGGCGCCGCCGTCGTGGCGGCGATCGTGGTGAACCTGCCGGCCGCCGTGCCGTACTGGGAGAACTGGGACCGCTTCTTCGAGCTGAACAGCACGCGCGCCATCGACTGGGGGACGCTCTGGTACATCGGCCGCTACCTCGACGGCAAGGTCGGTGGTGAGGGCCCGTTCGACTGGTTGAACGGCAACATCCCCACGCTCAACCTGCTCTCGTACGCCCTCTTCGGGCTTGCCTGCCTCGGGGTGGCCGCGTTGGCCCTGCTGGCGCCCCGCCGCCCGCGGCTGGCTGCGCTCGCGTTCCTGGTGGTCGCCGCCTTCCTGATCTTCAGCAAGGTGTGGTCCCAGCAGTTCGTGCTCTGGCTGCTGCCGCTCGCCGTGCTCGCCCGGCCGCGCTGGGGGGCCTTCCTCGCCTGGCAGTTCGCCGAGGTCTGCTACTTCGCGGCGTTCTACGGCGAACTGCTCGGCGCCTCGACGGGCCGGGCCGTCTTCCCGGAGGGCGTCTTCGTCTTCGCCGCCACGCTGCGGCTGGTCACCGTCGTGGTGCTCTGCGGGCTCATCGTGCGCGACATCCTGCGCCCCGAGCGCGACGCGGTCCGGGCCACCTACGCCGACGACCCGGACGGCGGGGTGCTCGACGGCGCCCCCGACGCCCCATGGCTGGACCGGTGGCGGCGGCGCGACCAGCTGCCGGCCGAACCGTTGCCGGTGGCCGGCTGACCTGCGCCGGAACGCCGCCGGGGGTACGCGGCTCGCATACCCCCGGCGGGTCGTCCGGTCAGATGCCGCCCGGCACGAACGCCACGGCGTCCATGCTGATCGTCTTCTCCGACGCCGCCGAGCGGCTGGTGTCCAGCCGGACGTAGGCGCCGGAGCGGAGCTGGTAGTTGCCCAGGAACGCCCACCTGCCGTGGTACGCCTCCTGGTCCACCTTCAGCATCCGGATCCGGCCGTCACCGGTGTTGACCTCGTAGTACGCGTCGTTGACCCGACCGCCGGTCGGCGGGACGTAGACGAAGACGCCGCTGCGGCCGGTATGGCTGGACGGTGGCGCCCAGGTGGCCACCACCCGGAACTTGGCCGACCCGCGAGCCCGGGTGAACCAGTGGTGGCCGCCGAATCCGTTGTCCAGCTGATGCGTGTCGATCTTCGACGTGTACTCGCCGGGCCAGCCCTCCGCGAACTCCATGACGAAGGTTCCGTCGTTGCGCGGCGCGTTGCCGCAGCGCGGCATGGAGGTGCCGGAGGAGATGCTGTCGACGATGAGGGCGTTCGCCGGCAGCGTCGCCGCGGTGCACTGCGGCGGGTTGTGCGTGCCGTCGACGGGCTCGGCGTAGTTGTCGGGCACGTCGTACCGGATTCCCTCGAAGCCGCAGCTCTCCTCGCAGTCGCCCTTCCAGGTGACCGGCGCGTGATACCAGCACTTCAGGTCGTACTGACCCGAGCCGTTCTTGTGCAGGCACGGACCCGGCGGCTCCTGCTCGAGACCGGGCTCGTTCGGCTGCACCCGGGCCAGCGGGTCGCAGTTGTTCGAGCTGTCGCAGAAGAGCCGCATGTCCGGCTTCTGCTGGGTCCGTCGGATCCGTGCGTCCAGCGGCTCCCCGATCCAGAACGCGGTGCGGAAGCCGACCCCGTCGTCGCCCGTGTCGATCGACTGCGCCGCCCAGCCGATGACCTTCTCCTGGTACGGCCAGTCCTGCGGGTGCGCCGCGTCGCTGAAGACCGGGACGTTGTCATCGAGGTCGAACGGGTTCCGCACGTCCAGGAACGGGTGCCGCGCCGGGTCGTACCGGGGGTTGATCGGGTTGTTGCTCCAACCCACCCCCCACGGCCCGCCGTCTCCCTTGGACGGGTAGAAGCCGCTGTTGTAGGCCCACGCCGCGAAGTACCAGTTCTCGACCATGGTCGGGTCGCCGTTGTTGATGACGAGACCGTTGGAGTGGGTCTGGTTCCACTTGTCCTGCAGGATCTGCAGCGAGGCGGCGATGTTGGCCGCGTAGTCCAGCGCGATGGCCCGCTGCTGGACGGCCGGCCGGGCCACCTCGCCCGGCTTCTCCTTGCCGGCCTTACGCATCCCGTCGGTCACCTGACCGACGCCGTAACCGCAGTCCGCCTCGTCCCAGTGGATCCGCCAGTCGTCGCTGGTGTCCTCGTCGTAGTAGTTACGCCCGTAGTAGTTGCCGATCAACGGGTTGCCGTACTCGCCGGACTCGGTCTGCGAGGCCTGCCACAGGTTGGACTCCTGCGCCAGGATGCCGAGCATGATCTGCGCCGAGACGTGGCCGCCGCCGGCCAGCGTGCGCGGCGGGAACATCCCCTGCGGGGAGTACGCCGGCAACCCGAAGTTCTTGAAGTTCGCCGGTCGGGACTGGGTGAGCGCCCCGAAGATCGCGTAGTCGACAGCCCACTCGATCTGCCGGGGGCGCGGGTGGTACGCCATCGTCTTCATGTCGTTGCGCGGCACCGCGCACCACGGATCCGGGTCCTCCGGGTCGAAGCGCGTCATCAGGTCGTCGTCCGCGGCGGCCGGGGCGACCTTCGCCCGGCTGGTCGTACCCGCCGCGGTCGCGCCCGGACGGCCCAACGCGGGGCTGCCCTCTGCCGCCCCCGCCGTGGCGGTGTGCGTCGGCGCCACCTGGAAGGAGACCGCCTTACGGGTCTGCGGCACCACCGCCGTCAACCGGACCGGGGCCGCGACTGCCGAAGCGGTGCCGCCCGGAAGCGTCTCCTCGGCGGTCATCGTCCGTTCGAAGGCGAGCCGGCCGGTCGTGGAGACCTCCGCCGTGGCCGGCACGTCGAGCCGCTGCACGGTCGCCGGCAGCGCCGCGACGGTGGACGGCTTACCGGTCAGGAAGACGCGCCCGCCGGCACCGCGTTCCAGCCCGAAGGCACCCACCCCGCCCTCGGCCAACGTGACCTGCCGGCCACCGGTCAGCCGGCGAGCCCGCATCGAGGCGCCGTCGAGTTCGAGGTAGTTGACCCCACCCGAACCGTCCGGCCGGATCGCGAACGGCACGTTGCTCGCCTCGGCGAGGTCCGTCGTACCGCCCTTGCCGTCGACCTTCGTGAGATAGGCCCCGCGCGCGCCGACGAAACCGTTCCCGACCGGAACGGTCGACGTGAGCTGGCCCTTCACCGTGATCTTCGGCCCCAGCTTCGCCCGCTCGGCATCCAGCCGCAGCAGCCGCGTGCCGGGCCGCTGCTCGTCGCCCTCCTGCGTCAGCGCCACCGCCTCTCCGGTGCCGCAGCCGGGATTGAAGTAGGCGAGGCTGGTCGTCACCGGCAGCTTCGTCACCCCGCCGGTCTCCAGATCGACGACGGCGGTGAAACCGCCCCGCGCACTGAGCTCGGCCTTGTTGGTGAAGGTCCGCGGCGCGTACACGACCACGGCCCGCCGCCCCGAGCCGGTGACGCACGCGTTGCCGATCCAGCGGTCGGTGTCGAACCCGCTCTCGCTGAGGGTGGCGACGGTGCGCCAGGCGTAGCCCTCGGCCGCGTCGGCGACCAGGACGTGGAAACCCTCCGCGTCCCCGGCCGTGGTCCAGGCCCGGTCCGGCGACGACTGCCACCCGGTACCCATCACCCGGTCCCGCTCCGCCTCCGCGACCGCCGCGACGCCGGCCGGCTCACGGGTCGGCTGTGGCTTCGCCTGCGCCGGTGGGACCCACAACAGCGCGAGGCCGACCGCGCCGGCCGCGGCCAACGCCACCGGTCTGCCGGTGCGGGCCCCGCTCCTGCCGATCAAACTCATCGTTCCCCCGTTCTTCACGGCCGGTCGTTCCTTGAGGTCAGCAAAGTGATGTCCGGGTACGCGGCGAAGATCTGGTCGGCCCCGATGATGTGGAAGTTGGTCGGGTTCTGCAGGTAGCCGTCGTGCTGGTGGACGAGGAGGCCCCTGATGGTCACGCCGGTGTCGTCACCGTCGGCCGGCACCGTGTAGACGGCGGCGCCCATGTCTCCCGGTGCGAACGCGAACTGTGAGCAGTCCGTGTTGTCCATGAAGTCGAACGTGTTGCAGACGCTGCCGTCCGCCAGCACGTAGGGCCGGCGGGCGGGGTGCACCGGCCCGTCCTCGTAGTGGGTGCCGAGGTTGGTCATGTTCTGCGTCAGGTTGGAGTCACCCTGCGAGGTCTGGATGAGCGCGCTCTCCGTGCCGACCTCGTCGCCGATCGTGGCGTCGCAGAAGGATCCCAACTCGGCCGCGGAGACGCATACGCTCTGCCCCGCCACCGGCTCCGCCCAGTCGCTGATCTGCCAGCCGACCTGCGTCCAGGGATCCCCGTCGTAGAGGAACGGCTCGGCGCCGCCGACCGGAACGGTCAGCGAGACGCCGGACGACGCCACCACCCCGATGCTGGTGCTCTTCACGTTGACCGGGTCGCCGCTCGCGTCGACGAACTGCCGCTGCGGCCCACCGCAGCTCAGCGGCTGAACCATGAGTTCCTGGCCGGTGCCCTTGAAGATCGCCGGGAAGCCGGAGGTGCAGTGCCACTTGTCGTCGGCTCGCACCACCTTGCCGGTCTCGTCGTCGCGGACCTGCCAGCCCTCGTTGCCCCCGGTCGCCTCGGAGTTGATGAGGTGCGCCCCGCCCCACGCCGGGACGGCGTCGTCCTGCCGGCTCGGGTTCGGCCAGTCACCGAAGGCCAGCGCACCCATCGAGCCGCCGGTGCCGCTCGTGCGGGCGGTACCCGGAGCGGCCGGTGCGTCCGTCCGGCCCGACCCGGAGGCCGACGTGGCGGGCTTGGTGGCCTTCGGCGTGGTCCGGGCCAGTGTCACGGGCACCGGGGTATTCGCGAGGGCGGCCGGTGTCTTCGCGCCGGTCACCGTGGCGGTGATGCCGCTGCCGGTCACCGGGTAGCCGATCGAGACGACCGAGCGGTCGCCGGAGGCGGCGAGCTTCCGGCGGATCTCGTCGGCGGCCCGGCCCAGCTCCTCGGCGGAGTGCGCGGCGGGGCGTACCACGACCGGCACCTTGGCCGACTCCTGGTCGATCGTCTTGCGGCTGGACGGCGGCACCGGACCCTTCCAGTAGACGGTCACCGTGCCGTCGCGCAACGCCACCCCGGCGAAGCCGGGCGCCTTGGCGGCCTTGGCCGCCGTACGAATCCGTAGCGCCGCCTTCACCAGCGGCTCCTCGCTGGCCATCCGCGCCCGTTGGGCGGGCGTGACGGAGTGCTCGCCGGAGCCCGACGCCGCCGTGGTCGTCGGCGCGGACGGTGGCGGGGCGGCCGCGTGCCGCTGCTCGGCGTGTACCGACGCCGGCTGGACGGCGAGGATGGTGGCGGCGAGGCACGCCGCCGTCAACCATCGTCTTGTTCCTATCCGCTGCTTCAACTGATCCCCTCTGGTCGAGATCGGTCGCGCCGCGACGGGAGGTGCCGACGGCGCTACCAGTGAGGGGCAGCATCACCGGGGCGCTCACCGCGGAATCACGGTCGGCACATCGCCGGACCACTGTCGCGCAGCCGATCGCCCGGGGGGTACGACGACGGACCGGGCGGCGCAGAGTCGCGCCGCCCGGTCCCGTGTTCCGGCTACCGGCTCAGTACCGGCCGGTCGTCCAGACCGTGGGGCCGGCCGAGGCCCGCGCCTCGGCGAGCAGGTTCGCGTCGTTGACCATCTGCGAGTAGTAGGCGCCCTTGAAGCCGTTGTACTCGACGCGGAGCCGGCCGTCGGGGTAGTAGCTCCGGATGTACGGGTAGTAGTAGTCGCTGGGGACCCGCGTCCAGGCCGTACGGCAGATCGGGCTGTAGCGCAGCTCCAACGTGATGCCGGCGCTGGTGTTGACCCGCGCGGTGATCGCGTCCGCCGAGCAGGTGGTGATCCGGCCCGAGTAGTAGATCGCGTAGACGGAGGGGTCCTTGCCGTCGCAGCTCGAGCCGCAGCCCGAGTTGGCCGCGATGGTGAAGGGGTTCGCGGCGGTGCCGAGGGCAGCGGCGGTCGCCGCCTGTGCCGGGATGGCGACGGCCAGGGCGGCCAGCGTGGCCAGCCCGGCGACGATGGTTCGGATACGTGCTCTCATTGCGTGGTTCCTCCTGCTCCGCGGGCCCGTCCTGCTGCCGGCCCGTTCGTCGCGGGAAGCCTCACACCACCCGGCACCGCGTCACCACGGCCGGATCACCGCACCGTCACCGCGTGGGCAGCCCGGTCGGCAGGCTCGTCGGCAGCCCGCTGGGCAGGTTCGTGGGTAGCCCGGTGGGCAGGTTGGTGGGTAGCCCGCTGGGCAGGTTCGTCGGTAGCCCCGTGGGCAGGTTAGTGGGCAGCCCCGGCTGGTCCGACTGCGTCGGCTGCGGCTGAGGTGCGGACCCCGGCTCCCCCGGTGAGAGCCGGTAGACCACCGCGTCGCCCATCTCCTCCCGGGTGATGCCGAGGGAGTCCACGGGCAGGTCGACGGAGATCTCCCACGGGGTGCCGGCGAGCTGGTCCCGCAGCAGCACCACGTTGCGTACGCCCAGCGTGCGCAGGTAGTCGACGCTGGTCTGGTCGGGGAACGACTGGGTCACCCGCCGGACGTCGTCCAGCTGGCGAGGGGTGAAGCCGCTGCCGCCGTTCACGACGTCCTGGAAGTGCGAGGTGGACCAGAGCATCACGTGCTGGTCGAGGCTCTGGTTGCTCGGCAGGACCAGCATCGGACCGTCGACCAGGCGCAGGGCGGTCGGCTGGGCCGGGGCCACCGGGTGCGGCGTGGTGTTCAGCCCCTCGACCGCCACCAACAGCAGCGGCAGCACGGCGGCCAGCCGCAGCCACGGGCCCGGCCAGGACGGGATCCGCTGCCGGGCCAGCTCGTACACCCGGTCGGTGAAGGCCGTGACCGCGCCCGCCGCCAGCAGGCAGAGCAGCAGCGTGACCCAGAGCATCAGCCGACCCGGCGTACGCAGGCCGTTCCAGCCGGGCAGGTGCTCGAAGAGCGGCACGTAGGTCCAGGTGCCGCCGAAGAAGCGGGTGCCCATGGCGAGCACCATCGTGCCCACCACCCCGGCGAGCAGCAGCAGGCGCTGCCGCAGCTTCCAGACCGAGAAGAGGAGGCCACCGGCGGCCAGGGCGTAGAGCACGAACCCGGGCAGCAGCGTCATCTCCGGATGCCAGGGCAGCGCCGCTCGCGCGCCCTCGTGCAACCCACCCCAGATCCGCGACTCCGCCGGTGCGGTGACGAACCCGGAGGCGGGCGGGGAGAAGAGGCCGATGTCGCCGACCGAACGCTCGGCGTTCGGGTGCAGCTCGGTCACCTTGAAGTACGGGATTGCCATCAGCAGGCCGACACCGGCGAAGAGCGCCCCGCCGACCAGGTTGGCCACGAGCAGCCGGATCCCGAACGGCCGCCGTACCGCCCAGAACCAGGTCCGCCGGACGTACCAGGTGACGACCGCGACGAGCACCGCACCGCCGAGGAAGTACGCGAACGGCAGGCCGATGCCGAAGCCGAGGCTCAGTTGCCAGGCGGCCACCAGCCAGCCGGCGTAGACCCAGCCGTCGTGCCGTAGCTCGGGCCGGTAGCCGTGCCGCAGCGACCAGCCGTGGCCCCGGGCCAGCATGGCGAGCGCCAGCGGGATACCTCCGTTGGAGAGCACGTGCAGGTGCCCGGCCTGGGAGAGCAGCCACGGGGCGTACGCGAAGGCCACACCGGCCACCGCCGCGCCCATGCGCCCCGAGCCGAGCTGCCGCGCCAGCGCGTACGCCCCGAACGTGGCGAGCGCGTGCGCCAGCACGAACATGATGTTGTAGCGGAGGACGGCGGCCTCGGGGCCCGTACCGATCATGCCTGCCGGGGCGTAGCCGAGCAGGGTGTCGGAGAACGCGAAGCTCCACAGCTCAGGGAAGAAGCTGTTCGACTGCCACAGCTGGGCCGGGTTGGCCAGCAGGATGTGCCCGGACCAGGCCATCTGCCAGGCCTGCAGGCTCGGATCCCAGGTGTCCTGCGGCATCGTGTAGAGCGGATAGCGCAGCGTCGGCCAGGTCATCAGCACCGCGAGGGCGAGCGACCCGAGCGTCGCCAGGGTCCACTCGTGAATCAGAGACCGACCGACCGCGCGGGCCATCCGGCGGGGACGGCCGGGGGTCGCCTCGGGAGCCGGGCCGAAGGCGGTCCACGGGTCCTTGGCCTCCACGGCCGTGTCGCCCGTCTTCTTCTCGCCCGCCTTCTGCTCCGCGTCCGCGGCGGCGTCCTTTCCGGACGGCCGGTCGCCCGAGCTGCCCCTGGCACCGGGGTCGAGCTCCGTTTTCGTCTGCTCACCGTCGCCGGCCCCGCCGGAGCTGCCGCTCTTCCCGTTGCCGGCCGTACCGTTCGCGCCGGTTTTGGCGTCGGCCGCGGTGCCGCTCGCGCTGCTCTTGGCGTCGGCCGCCGTGCCGTTCGCGCCGCTCTTCTTCTCGGCTGCGGTGCCGCTCGCGCTGCTCTTGGCGTCGGCCGCCGTGCCGTTCGCGCCGCTCTTCTTCTCGGCTGCGGTGCCGCTCGCGCTGCTCTTGGCGTCGGCCGCCGTGCTGGCTCCGCCGGTTCCGCGCTCCGCGCCGTTGCCGTCGGCGGCGGGCTCCGGGTGAGCGGTGGTCGTCGGGTGGGTCCGGCCGGCGCCGTCGGCGGTCCGGTCATCGCTACCGGATGTGCCCGCGCGGCCCTTGCTCCCCCCGTCCTCGACCGTCGGGTGCGGTGCCGGTCCGCTGGTGGGTCGCTGGCTGTCGCCGGCCGGCGCGGGGGCGCCACCGGTCTCCGACTGTCCGGTCGTCATGCCGCAGGGCGCTCCGTCCCGAGCTGCTCACGAAGGAAGGCGATGTCGTCGGCCTGGCCGTCGACGCCGCCGGGGGTCTCGACGACCACCGGCGCCCCGGCCGCCCGGATCACCGCCACCACGAGGTCGGGGTCGATGGTGCCGCCCCCGAGGTTGTCGTGCCGGTCCTGCCCGGAGCCGAAGCCCCCCTTGGAGTTGTTGGCGTGCACCAGGTCGATCCGCCCGGTGATCGCCTTGACCCGGTCGACCAGGCCCAGCAGCTCCTCGCCGCCGGCGTGGGCGTGGCAGGTGTCCAGGCAGAAGCCCACTTCGTACTCACCGACGGCGTCCCAGAGCCGGGCGAGCGCGTCGAGCCGCCGCGCGCAGGCGTTCTCACCGCCGGCCGTGTTCTCGATCAGCACCGGCACCTCGAATCCGCCCGAGTCCGCGGCGTACGCGAAGGTCTTGCGCCAGTTGTCGAAGCCGACCGCCAGGTCGTCGCCGGCGTTGACGTGCCCGCCGTGCACGACGAGCCCCTTCGCGCCGACCGTGGCGGCGGCGCCGGCGTGGGCGAGCAGCAGCTTGCGGCTGGGGATCCGGATCCGGTTGTTGAGGGTCGCGACGTTGATGACGTACGGCGCGTGCACGTAGACGTCGACCTCGGCGTCGCGTAGCTGTGCGGCGTCCTCTCGGGGCATGGGGGCCTTCCATCCCTGGGGGTCCGAGAGGAAGAACTGCACGGCGTCGGCTTCTCGGGCGGACGCCTCCGCGAGCGGGTCTGTCGAATCGACGTGGGCTCCGATACGCATGAAGGCGAGCCTACGTCGAGGCTTCGACGCGGGGAATCACGGCGGGACCGAGTCGCTGCCGGACGTCGTCACCCGCGGACCCGGCGGTCGTTGATGAGGTGGGAGGGAAGTTCGTGATCCGCTGCCCTGACTCGTCGGCGTCGCCGCTGTCGTACATCGGGACCACGGCAGTCCGCCTTCCCTGATGCGGGGCTCCCTCGTCGCGCGGCCCGGCGTGGCGAGGGTCTGCCCGGCCAGGCCGGGAAGCACCGGAATTTTCGCGAGAAATTACGCCAATCCCCCCAACAAGTGACGAGAGCCGTTGTATCGTCAGGTAACAACACGATAAAGCTCCGCGGGGCGTCTCCGGTCCAACCTCATCGGTGTGGTCGTTCCTCCCCAGGTCCCACCCAAGGAATGCGGACGGGACGCCCCGCGGCCTCTTCGACGGGGGTCCGCTGCCAGCCTGGTGCTCGGCGCGGGCCCCCGTCGCCGTCTGCCTGTCGCCGTCTGCCCGTCGGCGTCTGCCCCGCCGCCGTCTGCCCCGACCGGCGCACTCCGTCGTCGAGCCGGGGCTGTGGGCCGGCGGCGACCCGCGCCCAGCCCAGCGGACGGCCGCCCGGGCATGATCGTCCAGACCGGGTATCCTGGTCCGGTTGTCCGCGTCCGGGCGGGTTCCCCCGACTCCGGCGCGGTCCACGACGCACGACCTCCTGCCACGGAAGGACCGTGGCCGCTTAGCCCACAGGAGGTGAGCACGTCTTGCGTCATTACGAGATCATGGTGATCCTCGACTCCAGCCTCGAGGAGCGCACCGTCGCCCCGTCGCTCGACACGTACCTGAACGTGATCCGGACCGCGGGTGGCTCGGTGGAGAAGACCGACGTGTGGGGCCGCCGGCGCCTCGCGTACGAGATCAACAAGAAGGCCGAGGGCATCTACGCCGTCATCGACCTGCAGGCGACGCCTGCGGCGGTGGCTGAGCTGGACCGTCAGCTGCGACTCAACGAGTCCGTGCTGCGTACCAAGGTCATTCGGCCGGAAATGCGCTGAGCGTATCCAACCCGGTTCGCCCGGATCAGCCTCATCCACGCTGTCGTACGGCTCTGGGAGCCTGTACGGCGAGACGATGAGTGCGCGAGGAGATGGTCATGGCAGGAGACACCACCATCACGGTCATCGGCAATCTGACCGATGACCCCGAGTTGCGGTTCACCCCCTCCGGGGCTGCGGTCGCCAAGTTCCGCGTCGCCTCGACGCCCCGGTTCATGGATCGGGCGTCCGGCGAGTGGAAGGACGGCGAGCCGCTGTTCCTCGCATGCACCGTCTGGCGCCAGGCCGCCGAGCACGTCGCCGAGTCGCTCCAGCGGGGCGCCCGGGTGATCGTGTCGGGCCGGTTGCGGCAGCGGTCCTACGAGACCCGCGAGGGCGAGAAGCGCACCGTCATCGAGCTCGAGGTCGACGAGATCGGCCCGTCGCTGCGCTACGCCACGGCGAAGGTGCAGAAGATGGCCCGCTCCGGCGGCAGCGGCGGCGGCTTCGGTGGTGGCGGTGGTGGCGGCCAGGGTGGCGGCGGAGGCAACTTCGACGACCCCTGGGCTTCGGCCGCGCCCGCCCCCTCGCGTTCCGGTTCGGGCGGCGGATCTTTTGACGAGGAGCCCCCGTTCTAATGGCGCCGAGCGCCCGTGATCGCAAACCAGGAGCAAGAGCAATGGCCAAGGCTGCGGCACTTCGCAAGCCGAAGAAGAAGGTGAACCCGCTCGACAAGGACGGGATCACCTACATCGACTACAAGGACACCGCGCTGCTGCGGAAGTTCATCTCCGACCGCGGCAAGATCCGCGCTCGGCGGGTGACCGGCGTGACCTCGCAGCAGCAGCGGCAGATCGCCCGTGCGGTCAAGAACGCCCGTGAGATGGCGCTCCTGCCGTACACGGCCACCACCCGCTGAGAGGAGGCGCCGAAATGAAGATCATCCTTACCCAGGAGGTTTCCGGCCTCGGTGCCCCTGGCGACATCGTCGAGGTGAAGAACGGCTTCGGCCGTAACTACCTGCTGCCGCAGGGCTTCGCGATCGCCTGGACCAAGGGCGCGGAGAAGCAGGTCAGCCTGATCAAGCGGGCCCGTTCGGCCCGCGAGATCCGCGACCTCGGCCACGCCAACGAGGTCAAGGGCCAGCTCGAAGGCCTGAAGGTGAGCCTCAAGGCCCGTGCCGGCGACGGCGGACGGCTCTTCGGCTCGGTCACCCCGGCCGAGATCGTCGATGCGGTCAAGGCCGCCGGCGGCCCGGCTCTCGACCGGCGTCGCCTGGAGGTGCCCGGTCACATCAAGTCGACCGGCGCCTACCCGGTGCGGATCAAGCTGCACCCGGAGGTCACGGCCTCGTTCAACCTGAACGTCGTCGCGTCCTGAAGCATCACGCACCACCCGGAGCCCGCACCGATCGCTCGGTGCGGGCTCCGGCCTTTTCCGAGCAGATCGCAGCGCGACTCCGGTAGGGCGCGCGGCGGCGGGTCGAGCCCGGCCGGTCAGCCGATCGGCTGACCCGTCACGACGCTGATCAACACCGTCGACAGGCCGCCGCCGACCACCGCCGAGGCGAGCGCGATCATCGTGGAGCGCCACGTCGTTCCGACCTTGCGCAGCAGGGCCGCGACCACGAGGCTGCTGGCCAGCGCCACCCCGAAGCGGGGCGCGCCGGCGAGTAGCGAGCCGAGCGCGTGAGCCCGGTCCGAATCGCAGCCTCCACCGGTGATGTCGGTGACGCAGCCCGCCGGTGGCCGCGCGTCGAGGGTCAGCAACCACGCGAGGACCAGAACGGCCGGAATCAGGTAACACGCCGCGGTGTAGAGCAGCGAGCGGAGCGTTCCACCCGGATCCGGGTCGAGCAGATCGTCCTCGAGACGCCGCGTCCAGGTGCGCGACGACCCGACCGGGTCGACTTGCCGGCGCGGCGGCGTGCGGCCCGTGCCCCGGGGCGCCCCGATGGGGTCGGTGCGCCGCCGACTCGGCCCGTACGCACCCGGCGCGCTTCGCGGCCGCGGCGTCGAATACGCCACCACGGGTGAGCGCGGCGCGGACGCCGCCGGATCCATCCAGCGCGGGTCGTCACCCGCCAGTCGGGTACCCGCCCAGAAACCCTCGTCCTCGCCGGACCCGCCCGGACCCTCCTCGGCGGCGACCCGTCGGGAGCGCGGCGGCTCCGTGCGGTCCCACCCGCCCGCCTCCCGGTCCCACCCGGCCCCGTGCCGGTCCCACTCGCCGGTGTGGTCCGGCTCCGCCCAGCGGCCGGTGAGCTCCGACCGCTCCCACTGGCCGGTGTCGTCCCACCGGTCGACGCCGCCCACCGTCGGCCAGACGTGCACCCCCGAGGCGTCCCACGGCTTCGTCTCGACCGTCTTCGGCGTCGGCTGCGGCCCGGACGCGTCCCACGGATCCACCGCCGGTGGATACGTCGGTTCGGTCTGGTCGGCCCGCCGCGCCGTCGTCGGCTCCCACGGGTCGACGGCGGGCCGAGGCTCCTCCTCCGCCGCCCGCCTGGCCCGCCGGGTGGGCCGCGCCCGCTCCGCGGGAGCGGCCGGCTCCTCCGACTCCCCACCTCCCGACCAGATCACCTGAGGCCGCCCGGCGGACGACCGTCGAGGTCGGCGCGACGCGATCGGGCCGGAGGTCGGCCCGTCCTGCGCCGGGTCGGCTCGCCGGCTACCCACATACCCCTGGTCCTGGGGGCGGTCGAGCGTCCACTCCGCGGTGTGGTCGGAGACCGAGCCGGTGGGGGTCGATGACCTCTCCCGCCGGCTGCCGGTGCTGTCGACGGCGCGCCGACCCCTTCCGGAGTTCGGCCGAACGGCCTCGTCATCGTCGTCGGGCGCGGCGTGCCGTCCACCGCCGTCGGCCCGGCGAATCCCGGAATCGACAGCCCAGCCCGGCAGGTAGGCGTCGACGGGCTCGTCCTGCCCCCGGTCGCGTGGCCGGCGACGACTCGGCGTCTGCCCGCGCGCGTCGGAGCGGTAGGGGGCGACCGGGTCGGGCGCCACGCTCTCGTCCCATGAGGCGATCGGTTCACGCGCGCGCGGGCGGCTCTCCCCGCGTCCCCAGTCCCGGTAACTCACGGCCGGAGCGTGACCCTTCTCAACCGTTGGCGCAATGCGCTGCGCAGGTGTAGCCATCCGGTGGAGATAGTACGGGACGGAGGACGGCCCGATCTGACCGAAAACTTGTCATCCACAGGCTGGGGATCGCGTAATCCCAGCTCAACGCGGGTGTCATGGCGAATTCCCCAACGGTTGTCCACAGCCTGTGCACACCCTGCGCACATGTCCGCCCACCGGCGTCCACAGGTTGTCCCGAGGCTCGTCCACCGCCGGTGTTGAGTCGCTGACCTCGGGTTCCGTATGGTTGGCCCCCGACCGTCCGCGCGATGACCCCCGATCGCGCCGGGTCCGGTCGACAGGAGTGTCGCACCCGGAGGGAAAAGCCGGGGCGAGGATCCGACGCAGCGGAGGGGGGACCGTGTCGGTCACCGACGACATGCGGGCGGAGTCGCGCGCCGGAGGGCAACCTCAGGTGCCTGCCCAGCAGAGCGGTCAGTTCGAACGCACCCCGCCCCAGGACATAGCGGCCGAGCAGTGCGTCATCGGCGGCATGCTGCTCTCCAAGGACGCCATCGCCGACGTCGTCGAGATCCTCAAGACCAACGACTTCTACCGGCCGGTGCACGCCACCATCTTCGACGCCATCCTCGACATCTACGGCCGGGGCGAGCCGGCCGACGGGATCACCGTGGCCGCCGCGCTGGCCGACTCGGGTGATCTCGCCCGTATCGGCGGTGCCCCGTACCTGCACACCTGCATGGCGGCCGTCCCGACCGCGGCGAACGCCGCCTACTACGCCCGCATCGTGAGCGAGCGGGCGGTGCTGCGCCGGCTGGTCGAGGCCGGCACCAAGATCGTGCAGCTCGGCTACGGCACCGCCCAGGGCGGGAGCCGCGAGGTCGACGACATCGTCGACCTCGCCCAGCAGGCGGTCTACGACGTCACCGAGCGCCGGGTCACCGAGGACTTCGCCGTCCTGGCCGACATGCTCCAGCCGACCCTGGACGAGATCGAGGCGGTCGGCGCGCAGGGCGGCGTGATGACCGGCGTGCCGACCGGCTTCACCGATCTGGACCGACTGCTCAACGGCCTGCACGGCGGGCAATTGATCATCGTGGCCGGGCGACCTGGTCTGGGGAAGGCCCTCGCACTCGACACCCCGCTTCCAACCCCCGAGGGCTGGACCACCATGGGCGAGGTGAAGGCAGGCGACGAACTACTGGCGGCGGACGGCAGCCCTACCACGGTCACACACGCCTTCGACGTCATGTACGACCGCCCCTGCTACGAGGTCGAGTTCAGCGACGGCACGGTGATCGTGGCGGACGCGGAACACCTGTGGAAGACCACGACCCGGGCGAGCCGCCGGCAGGGCCCGGAGCATCCGAGCCGGCACTGGGCCGAGTCCTCGTTGACCAAGGTACGGACGGCGCAGGCCACACTCGTCGGCGACGGGAACGAGCCGATCACCCTGGCCCGGGTGCTTGAGCACGTCGGTCCGGAGTTTCGGCACACCCTGCACACCGTCGCCCGCGAGGTCGGCTCGACGGCACGGATCAGCCGTCCCGTTGTCAGGGCGGGCCAGCAGCGCAACTGGACAGCGCCGGGATACCCGGCCCGGCCGCTGCTGACCGCGCTGCTGGAACGCGTCCAGCGCCCGGTCAACGCGGGCAACCGAGCCCGCCACGAGAGCGTGGTCACCACCGCTGAGATCGCTGCGACGCTGCGTACCGCTACCGCAGACCGACGGCTCAATCACGCCGTGAGCAACTGCGGGCCGCTACGCCTGCCGGAGCGCGACCTGCCGATATCGCCGTACACGCTGGGGGTCTGGCTCGGCGACGGACACGCCGACGCGAGCCGTTTCACTACCGCCGATGCCGAGATGCTCGCGCACGTGGAGGCGGACGGGTATGTCATCCGCCCCAGTGGCCCGATGGTCTACACCATCCTGCTGCCCAACCCGCCCACCTCGCTGAGGGCCGGAATCTGCGTTGACTGCGGCCAGTCCACCCGAGCTTTGCGTGAGAACGCGACGACGCGGCGGTGCGCCGGCTGTCACAAGCGGAACGGATCGTTCCTCGGCCTGCTTCGACAGGCCGGTGTCACGGATGACAAGCACATTCCCAGTACGTACCTGCGCGCCTCGGAGGCACAACGACGAGCGCTGCTCGCCGGGCTGATGGACACCGACGGAACGGTCGCTCCTGCCGGGAACCTTCAGTACACCTCCACCTCGAAGCGGCTTGCCGAGGACGTACGCGAACTGGTGGTCGGTCTCGGCTACCGCTGCACGGTCAACACGAAGTCCGTGCGTGGACGCACTGAGGCCTCCTCCACGGCATACACCCTGAACTTCTCCACCCCAGATCCGATCTTCCGTTTGGCGCGGAAGCGGGCGGCACACGAAGCGCGCCGGCGAACGGTCTCCGACGTCCGCACGACATCGCGGTTCATCGTCGACGTCAGGCCGGTTCCGAGCGTGCCGGTCCGGTGCGTCACCGTTGACAATCCCGAGCATCTCTACCTCGCCAGCAGAGCAATGATTCCCACCCACAACAGCACGGCCAGCATGGATTTTGCCCGGAATGCGGCGATCCGCGCCAACCAGGCGTCCGCCATCTTCTCGCTGGAGATGAGCAAGGTCGAGATCGTCATGCGGCTGCTCTCGGCCGAGGCGCGCGTCCCGCTGCACGTACTGCGCAGTGGCCAGCTCTCCGACGACGACTGGACCAAGCTGGCCCGCTGCATGGGTGAGATCAGCGAGGCCCCGCTCTTCGTCGACGACACGCCGAGCATGAACCTCATGGAGATCCGAGCCAAGGCGCGCCGGCTCAAGCAGCGGCACGACCTCAAGCTGATCGTCGTCGACTATCTCCAGCTGATGACCTCACCGAAGCGCACCGAGAGCCGCCAGCAGGAGGTCGCGGACCTCTCCCGTGGCCTGAAGCTGCTGGCCAAGGAGGTCGAGTGCCCGGTGATCGCGGTCAGCCAGCTGAACCGTGGCCCGGAGCAGCGTACGGACAAGCGGCCCCAGCTGTCCGATCTTCGTGAATCGGGCTCGATCGAGCAGGATGCTGACGTCGTCATCCTGCTGCACCGCGACGACTACTACGACAAGGAGTCGCCTCGGGCCGGTGAGGCGGACTTCATCGTCGCCAAGCATCGAAACGGGCCGACTGACACGGTGACCGTCGCGGCCCAGCTGCACCTGTCCCGCTTCGTCGACATGGCGATCGTCTGAGAGCCGGCTCCGTCGACCTCAGCCGAGCAGCGGAGAGCATCGCGGCGCAACACGAGGCGTTGGCGGAGGCGTACCAGGGCACCACTGCTCATCGGGTCGGCCTCGCACGGAGGCCGCTAATCCGCTGGTCACGACCGGACGGCCGGCCCTCGGCACTCGCCGGGCCGGCCGTCCGCTCGTGTGGCGACCTCAGCCGAAGAAGTCGTCGAGGAAGCTCTTGTGCTTCTTCTTCCGGTAGTGGCCGTGGTAGCCGTGGTGCTGCTGCCCGTGGCCGTACGCCGGGGCCGGCGGGTAGCCGTGCGCCGGCGGTGGCGGCGGCACTGCGCCGTAGCCGGGCTGGTGCGGGGCGGGGGCCGGGGGCGGCGGGTAACCGGCCGGCTGGTGGGCCGGTTGATGGGCCGGCTGGCCGTGGGCAGCCGAGCCGGCCTGCTGGTTGCTCCAGTTCGCCTCCGCCGCGAACAGGTTTTCCAGCTCGCCGCGGTCGAGGAAGATTCCTCGACACTCGCCGCACTGGTCGATGACGACGCCGCTGCGTTCGTACTGGCGCATTTCTCCGTGGCACTTGGGACAGGTGAGACTCATCACCCGAAGGTACCCGGTCGGGTCACGCAGTTGCCGTCAACGCCTGCACGACTTCGTCGTCGTCCACCTCGTGGAAGTCCTCGTAGTAGGCGCTGACCGCGATGAACTCCGGCGGGCACTGTACGCAGACGACCTGGTCCGCCTCGGCCGAGAGCGTCTCCTTCGCCTCCCGTGAGCCGACGGGTATCGCGACCACCACCCGCCGGGCACCGAGCCGGCGGGCCACCTCGACGGCCGCGCGGGCCGTGGCGCCGGTGGCCAGGCCGTCGTCGACGATCACGGCCGTGCGGCCGGTGAGGTCCAACGGTGACCGCCCGGCGCGGTAGAGCTCGTCGCGGCGCTCCAGCTCGGCCTGTTCGCGACGGTTGGTGTCGGCGATGTCGTCTTCGCTGAGCTGGTTGGCCACATGCTCGTTGAGCACCTGCACGCCGCCCGGACCGAGCGCTCCGAATGCGACCTCGCGGGCCCAGGGCATGCCGAGTTTCCGGATGACCAGCACGTCCAGGGGCGCGCCGATCCGCTCGGCGACCACCTGCGCCACCGGCACTCCGCCGCGTACGAGGCCGAGGACGATGACGCCCGATTCGCCGGCCAGCCCGGTGAGTTCGTCGGCGAGCGTCCGACCCGCCTCGGCGCGGTCGCGGTAGGTCGTCATGACTCAGGTCTACGCCCTGCCGCGCTCCATCGCCTGCCAGTTGACGGAAAGAGCCGGGTTCGCGTCCGCGCGGTCCGGGTCCCGCACGGCGGCCGCCCAGGCGAGCAGTGCGATCGGGTAGAGCAGGTACCCGAACCGGGTCGACGGCATGAGCGCGATCGCGGCGAGCAGCCCGTACCCGCAGACGAGCGCGGCGGCGAAGGCGGTGCGCGGCGGCCGGCGGAAGAGCCACCCGGCGATCGCCGCCCCGGCGGCGACGAGCAGGCCGGCGGCGATCAGCCGGCCGCCGGGCAGCCCGCTCGCGATCAGGTGACCGGGGAAGGGCGACTGTGCGGGGCTGGTGACCAGGCCGTGCCCGAGGGGGAAGCGGAGCACGTTCTCGACGAGGGCGTCCCGGTCGACCAGCAGGGCGGGCAGCAGAGCCGCGACGGGCAGCCCGATCGCCCCGGCGGCCACCCGGAGGCCGGCCCGGCGGGTCGCGCCCCAGATGATGAGGACGAGGGCGACCGGCCAGGCGAAGAGCTTGAGCGCACCGGCCAGGCCGACGGCGAGGCCGGACCATCCGGCCCGCCCGGTGGCGGCGAGCGAGAGGGCGAGCAGACAGAGGGCGAGGACGGGAAGGTCGTCGCCGCCGGTGGCCAGGGTCAGGGCGCAGATCGGCAGCACGGTGGCGGCCTGCACGCCGCGGAGCAGATCGGCGGCGTGACCGATGGCCGGGCGACCGGCGGGGCCGGTGCCGGCACGGCGCAGGACTGCGACGGCGAGGACGAGGGCGACCGCGGTGCCGACCGCGAACCAGACCCGGGCGTCGGTCCACCAGCCGGCGGCGGCCGCTCGGGGCAGTCCGAAGAGTGCCATGCCCGGTTGGTAGGGGGTGTAGCCGAGCAGTCGTTCGTCGGCGGGCAGGGCGGCTATGGCGTCGTGGCCGAGGTACGGGGTGCCGTGCTCGACGAGCCGGGCGCCGGCCTGCTCGACGACGAGGACCTCCTCCTGCGCCCGGTCGGTGCGTCCGGCGGCACGTTCGGCGCTCTGCCGGGCCAGCGGTAGCAGGGTGGTCGTCGCCCACGCGAAGGCGGTGATCGCCCAGCGGGCCGACAGGCCGGTCAGTGCGGAGTCGGGTCGGCGGTGCCGGAGCAGCAGCTGGACGGTGACGGCCAGCGCTGCGACGAGGTAGCCGACGGCCGCGGTGCCACCCCAGGCGCGGTGCGGCAGCAGCGTCGAGGTGACCGCGGTGATCGCGGCGAAGACGGCCGACACGGCGTAGAGCGCGAGGTCGAGCGGGAGCCCGCCTCCGGCGGAGCTGAGGGCGTGCCAGCCACGGGGGCGGGGAGTCGGGGCTGCGGCGGTCACGCGGGCAAGTGTGGCAGACGGTCGACGTACCGGCTCGGGTCGCGCGTCGAGGTGGCCGGGGGTTGGGCCACCGGTTGGTCAGGCGGGCTGGTGCGGGAGCCGGTCCCGGCCGCGTCCACCGGTGCGGCGGCTGAGGCGGATCACCGCGCCGGCGTCGTGCAGCGGCGGTGCCAGCAGGCCGGGGCCGCCGCCGGCGCCGCGCTGCAGCGCGGCCAGGAGCATGCCGGCGGGCATCGGCCGGGCGAAGAGGTGACCCTGGCCCGCAGCACAGCCGAGCTGCCAGAGGGCCCGGCGTTGCGGTTCGCTCTCCACTCCCTCGGCCACCACGGTCAGGTCGAGGCTGCGGCCGAGATCCAGGGTGGAGCGGATGACCGCGGCGGCCTCGGCCGAGTTCTCCATGGCGGTCACGAAGCTCTTGTCGATCTTCAGCTCGTGCACGGGGATTCGGGAGAGCAGGCTCAGCGAGGAGTAGCCGGTGCCGAAGTCGTCCAGAGCAAGTCGTACGCCCTCGTCGCGGAGCCGGCTGAGCACCCGGTCGACCACGTCGAGCTGGCTGAGGGTGAGGGTCTCGGTCAGCTCCAGCACCAGCTGGTCCGGGGGGAGGTCGTGGGCGCGCAGTCGGGCCAGCACCGAGCCGGGGAAACGCGCGTCGAGCAGGCTGCGCGGGGAGACGTTCACCGCGATCGGTACGTCGAAGCCGGCCTCCCGCCAGGTCTTCGCGGCGATGAGGGCCTGGTCGAGGATCGCCTCGGCGAAGGCCGGCAGCAGCCCGGAGCGCTCGACGGCCTCCAGGAAGCGCAGCGGGTCGATCAGCCCGTGCGTGGGGTGGTGCCAGCGGGCGAGCGCCTCGGCGCTGGTGATCTCGCCGGAGGCCAGGTCGACGATGGGCTGGAAGTTGACGGTGAACTCGTGGTCGGCGACCGCACGGGGCAACTCTCCGCCGAGGGTGAGCCGGTTGAGGTCGGCGGTGTCCCGGGTCGGCGCGTAGGTGGAGATCCGTTGGCCGGCCCGCTTGGCCTGGTACATGGCGACGTCGGCGCGGCGGAGCAGTTCGGGCATCCCACCGGCGGTCGGCGCGGCGGCGATGCCCCCGCTCGCCTCGACGCTGATCCGCATGCCGTCCAGGTCGATCGGTTCGTGCAGGGCGGCGAGCAGTGTCTCCGCCCGGTGCGCGGCGATCGCCGGCGCCGGCAGGCCGCGCAGCAGCACGGCGAACTCGTCGCCGCCGAGCCGCGCCACCAGCTCGTCGCCCTGGGCGGCGCCGCGCAGCCGCTCGGCCACCTGGACGAGCACCTGGTCGCCGGCGGCGTGCCCCAGGGTGTCGTTGATCTCCTTGAAGTGGTTGAGGTCGATCAGCATCAGGGCGGTCACGCCGTCGGCGTGCTTCGTGCTGAGCTGCTCGGTGCCCTGTTCGAGAAGCTGCCGCCGGTTGGCCAGCCCGGTCAGTGCGTCGTGGCTGGCGGCGTACGCGTGCTCGTCGGCGACGCGGGCGAGCTGCGCGTACGCCTGGGCGTTGCGTACGGCGGTGCAGAGCGCCGACGCGAAGGTGCGGAGGGTGTACTGCTCCCGTTCGGAGAGCTGCACCGGCCCGCGGAACCGCAGCCGGAGCACGCCGACGTCGGCGGTGCGATCGTGCCCCTCCAGCGCGGCCGGCACCACCGTCCCGTCGACCGGGGTGGGCTCGCCGGCCCGCCCGTCGTAGGCGATGACGCCGTCGGCGCCGCCGCGTACCGTCCGGTCACCCTCGCGCAGTTCGATCTCCACCTCGTCCGCGGAGAAGAGTTCGGCGGCCTGGGTGACCGCGGTGGTGAGGACGTTGTCGAGGTCGACCACGTTGAGGGCGTCGGTGGCCCGGGCGAGGCGTTGCCAGGCCTGCTGTTCGGTCCGGGCGCGGATCCGGGCGGAGTAGGTGAGGTGCAGGCTGAGCACCAACGGCGGCACGGCGAGCAGGAACCGGGGGGAGGCTTGCAGGATGAGCAGGGTGCAGACGGCGACCAGGAAGCGTACGGCGAAGCCGCCGAGCCGTAGGTCGAGGTTGCTGCGGAAGTTGCGGGCGATCTTCGTGCCCGAGGCGAGCGCGATGACGGGGATCGCCAGGAGGTCGTCCAGCAGCGCCGCGACCAGGTAGGCGCCGGCCAGCGGCAGCACCCACCGCCAGTCGCCGGACGGTGACGGCCAGCCCAGCGCCGTCAGGGTCGTGCCGGCGCCCCAGGCGACGATGACGTTCTTGCCGACGCCGAAGGCCACCTTGATCGGCGAGAGGCGCAGTGACGCCAGGGCGATGCCGACCACGGTGCAGAGCACCACCCACGGCAGCGGGGCGATGGCGACGCCGATGACTATCGCCGTCTCGTTCCAGCTGATCGAGTGCGTGGTCGACCTGATGCGTACCCGCGCCTTGACCAGGGTGCCGACGGCGATCATGAAGGCGAGCATCACGAGGGTGGCGGCGTCGTTCAGCGATCTCGGTGCGGCGCTCGTCAGGGCGGGCCGCAGTGTGGTGACGACGATGACGGATGCCAGAACGACGACGAGACCGACGAGCAGCATCAGCCGCCGATCGGTCTCATTCTCGCGTCGTGGGGGAAGCGTCATACCACTCCAGGTGACTGCCTCAGCCGTTCGCAGCCTACTCCCGGGGCGCCGGTAAGTCCCGTCCCAGCCTCAGTTCCAGTCGCTGCCGCGCATCGCGTTGCTCCTTTCGTACCGATGCCATTCCGGGACCTTTCCCGTGGAGGTCCTCGTCCCTCTGAAACGGCAGCTTAGGAGCAACTAGAGATGATTAGAAGAAATAAATGTCGGTATGCGCAACATTAGCCAAGAGGAAGAGGGTTTGTGACGGTCTGTCCATCGCGCCTGTGCGGAGCGCTGTCGACCCTTTTCGCTATGCGATTGCTTTGTCGCGCAACGCTGCCGGTGCTGGTCGGTGAGGTGCGGACGTCTTGTCCCAACTGTGGTGAGATGGGCTCGCCGAATCACCGCGAGTTCGGACATCCCGCACGCCCCCGCGGCTGACCTGCGCCGCAGTCGGCCTGAACCACATTTACGTCCTCTCCGCCCCGGCCGCAATCGTGACCCGGAAAGTATCCGGATTCGATCGGCTCAGATGAACGCCCATCGGATTCGGATTCCGCGACCGGCGGCACCCGCCACGCGGATGCGTCCGGTGGCGCAACTTTCTCGGCGCACGGTGCACCGGCGCGGCGGGGCCTGAGCAGCGGGCCGGGCCCGTGCTGACCGGCAATTCGGTACGGGTCCTCGGTTACGGTCGAGAAACCGGCGGATGAACTGTCGCCCATCCGTTACCGTCGGCCACCTCCCGGCGTCGATCACTTGCTGTTTGCGGCCCGGCCCGAAGCGGGCAGCGCGATTCTCCAGCCGACAGGACGGCGACGCGCGCCCCGAGCGGTCGTACCCGGAAGATAGGCTCGCGGCCGTGACCGAATCCGCGCAGCTCACTCACGTCGACGCCGCCGGTGCGGCGCGCATGGTCGACGTCTCCGCCAAGGCGGTGACCGGGCGCTCGGCGGTCGCCGCCGGCCGGTTGCGAACGACGCCCGAGGTGATCGACCTGCTGCGGCGCGACGGCCTGCCGAAGGGCGACGCGCTGGCCGTGGGGCGCCTCGCCGGCATCATGGGCGCCAAGCGCACCCCCGACCTGATCCCGCTCTGCCATCCGATCGCGCTGCACGCCGTGACCGTCGAGCTGGAGCCCACCACCGACACCGTCGAGATCACCGCCACCGCGCGCACCGCCGACCGGACGGGCGTCGAGATGGAGGCGTTGACCGCGGTGGCCGTCGCCGGCCTCGCCCTCATCGACATGGTCAAGGCGGTGGACCCGGCGGCGTCCGTCGAGAGTGTCCGCGTCCTGCGCAAGGAGGGTGGCAAGACCGGCGAGTGGGTCCGCCCCGAGGAGCGGCCGTGATCCGGGGCCGGGTGATCGTGGCCTCGAACCGGGCCGCCGCCGGCGTCTACGCCGACACCAGCGGTCCACTGCTCGTCGCCGGCCTGCGCGAACTGGGCTGCGAGGTCGACGATCCCGTGGTGGTGCCCGACGGCGAGCCGGTCGGCGAGGCGCTGCGCGCCGCGCTCGCCGACGACATCGACGTGGTGCTGACCAGCGGCGGCACCGGCATCACGCCCTCCGACCGGACCCCCGATGTGACCCGCGCGCTGCTCGACTACGAGATTCCCGGAATCGCCGAGGCGATCCGCGCCCACAGCCGGGACCGGGTCCCCACCTCGGCGCTCTCCCGGGGGCTGGCCGGGGTGGCCGGCCGCATGCTGGTGGTCAACCTGCCCGGTTCGACCGGCGGCGCCCGCGACGGCCTGGCCGTGCTCGGCCCGATCCTCGCCCACGCCGTCGACCAGCTGCGCGGCGGCGACCACTGAGCGCACGCCGTGGATCGGCCGCGGCCTCCGACCACACGCCGTCGGCCGGCTGCGCGCGGCGACCAGTGAGCGCGTGCCGCGGCCGGCTGCGTGGCGGCGAAGGGTCGAGCGCGCGCCGTCGACAAGCCGCGCGGTGGCGGCCACCGAGCGGCCCGGCGCGTCGACTGCCCCGGCGCAGCGGCCCCCACCCGGATAGGCTCGGCCGGTGAGCACGGAAACCGCAGCGACGGCGGAGCACGCCGTCGCCTCGCCGCCGGCCGAGTGGGCACAGGCGCGTACCCGGGTGCACGCGGTCGGGCTCGCCGCCGCGCTTCCCGTCGTCGCCCGGCCGCTCGCCGAGACCGACGGACTGACCCTCGCCGAGCCGTTGACCGCGCGTACCGACCTTCCGGCCTTCCCCACCGCCAGCGTGGACGGCTGGGCGGTACGGGGATCCGGGCCGTGGCGGGTCGTCGGTCGGGTGCTGGCCGGCAGCACTCCGCCGGCGCTGACCGAGGACGGCACCACCGTGGAGATCGCCACCGGCGCGATGGTGCCGGAGGGCACCACGGCGCTGCTGCGCATCGAGGAGTCCGAACGGACGTCGGACGCCCGCGTCGTCGGCACCCCCCGCAGCGCCCCGGAGTGGCGGCAGCCGGGTGAGGAGGCGTACGCCGGGGAAGAGCTCCTGCCCGCCGGCACGTCGGTGGACCCGGCGGTGATCGGCCTCGCCGCCTCCTGTGGATACGACACGCTGCCGGTGCGGCGCGCGCCACGCGCCGCGCTGTTGGTCTTCGGCGACGAGCTGTTGACCGCCGGCCCGCCCGCGGCCGGGCAGGTCCGCGACGCGCTGGGGCCGTCGCTGCCGGCCTGGCTGCGCCGGTACGGCTGCGAGATCCGCCCCGCCGACGTGATCGGCCCGGTCGAGGACACCCTCCCCGCGCACGTCGCGGCGCTGCGTGCGGCGCTCGCCGACGCCGACCTGGTCTGCACGACCGGCGGCACCATGCACGGCCCCGTCGACCACCTGCACCCGGCGCTCGAGGAGCTGGGCGCCGAGTACGTCGTCAACACCGTGGCCGTCCGGCCCGGGTTCCCGATGCTGCTGGCCCGGCTGACCGGGCCGGACGGGCGGGTCCGCTTCGTGGCCGGTCTGCCGGGCAACCCGCAGTCGGCGATCGTCGCGCTGGTCTCCCTGGTCGCCCCGCTGCTTGCCGGCCTCCAGGGCCGGCAGCTGCCGGAGCTGCCGCACGCCACGCTGGCCGAGCCGGTGCCCGGGCGGGGCGACTACACCCACCTCGCCCTGGTCCGCCTGGACCGGGTCGCCGGCACCGCCCATCCGGTTCGGCACGTCGGCTCGGCGATGCTGCGGGGGCTCGCCGGGGCCGACGGCTTCGCCGTGATCGGGCCGGGCGGCAGCGGCGAGGTGGGGAGTCGGGTCCCCGTGGTGCCGTTGCCGCTGCGCAGCGGGGAGCGTGCCGCATGACCGCGCCGACGCTCGCCCACGGCACGGTCACCGACCAGCCGCTCGACCTGGCCGCGCACGAGGCGGCGGTCGCCGATCCGCGCGCCGGCGCGGTGGTCTCCTTTCAGGGCGTGGTCCGCGACCACGACCACGGCCGGGCGGTGACCAGCCTGGAGTACGAGGGGCACCCGAGCGCCGAACGGATCCTGCGCGAGGTTGCCGCCGAGATCGCCGCGGACCCCGAGGTGTACGCGGTGGCCGTCTCGCACCGCATCGGTGCCCTGGCCATCGGTGACGCGGCCCTGGTCGCGGCGGTCAGCACGGCGCACCGGGCCGCCGCCTTCGCCGCCTGCGCACGGCTGGTCGACGAGGTGAAGGCCCGCCTGCCGATCTGGAAGCACCAGGTCTTCGCCGACGGCAGCGAGGAGTGGGTGAACTGCCCCTGACGGGTCGCCACCGAGCCGCCCCGCGGTCTGTCGGCGGATCCGCCGGGCGGTACGCCGGCCACCGGCAGCGGCGCGGGTAGGTCAGCGGCGGGCGGCGGCGGGCTGCCGGCCCAACCGGTCGGCGTAGAAGACCGGCTCGGCCCCCGGCCGCCAGGGCATCGCGGCGACCAGCACGATGAGGGCCAACGCCAGCGAGTTCTCCATGAGCGCGCCGAAGAGACCGTCCTGGTAGTGCGACTCCTCCGGCAGTTGGTGCTCGTACGGCCAGATCGGCGAGATCAGCACGAGCAGGTAGAGCGCGATCGCGGCGACACCGTGGCGGAGCCCGGTCAACGTGGGATACCAGATCGGCGGGCGGAGGCCGTTGACCCCGGGTAGCCCGGAGTACGGCCCGCCCGCCCCGGAGCGGTGGGCGAGCCCCCGGCTCGCGTCGCGTCGTCGTACGGCGGCGTCGGCCAGCACGATGATGGCCGGGATGACCCAGACCAGGTGGTGCGTCCAGGAGATCGGGCTGATCACGTTGGCGGTGAGCCCGACCAGGGTGAACGCGGTCAGCTCGTCACCGTCGGCGTGCGAGTGCGCGGCCCGGGAGAGCCCCAGCGCCAGGATCAGCACCGAGAACGAGAACCAGAGCAGCCCCGGGGTCTCGATCGAGTCGTAGAGGCGGGCGAGCAGGCCGGCGAGGGACTGGTTCGGCGTCATGTCGGCGGCGCCGACCCGCTCGGTCTGCCAGAGGACGCCGCCGAAGTACGCGCGGGACTCGACGCCGACGATGGCGAAGCTGCCGACCGTCACCCCGATCGTCGTCGCGATCGCGGTCGTCGCCACCCGCCACTGCCGGGTGATCATCAGATAGACGATGAAGAGGGCCGGGGTGAGCTTCACCGCGGTGGCCAGTCCGATGCCGACACCGGCCCACGCCCCGCTGTAGACGAAGCGCAGCAACGGGCCGTCCTCGGGGGCGACGTGCGTGCCCCGGCGGGAGCGCCACCGCAGGCCGATCAGGTCGGCGATGACGAGGGCGAAGAGCAGCAGATTGACCTGGCCGTAGCCGAGGGTCTCCCGGGACGGCTCGATGGCGGCGGCGAGCGGTACGGCCAGGGCCACCGTGTACCACAGTGACCAGCCGAGCCGGTCCACGATCGGGCGCAGCAGGCCGGCGAGCACCACCGCCAGGGCGGCGAGGCTGGCCAGCGCGTTCACCATCCCGGCGGCCTCGATCGGCAGGTGCGCCATGGGGAGCATGACCAGGCCGGCGAAGGGCGGGTAGGTGAAACCGAGGGTGGTCTCGGGCGCGACGAACTCATAGAGCTCGTGTCCGGTCGCCCACCACACCACCGCGCCGTGGTAGATCTTCATGTCGAAGAAGTTGTACGGCCGTCCGAAGGCGCCGATCGCCAGCCAGGCGGCGTAGGCGACGGCGGCCACGATGCTGACCCGTACGACGATTCCGCGATCGACGCGGCTCGTCACGCGTCGGACTGTGGCGAGGCGGTCCGCCCGTCTCCCGACGGTCGCCGGCATGGCGTGGCCACCCCCGTACCAAGCTCGTCCTACCCGTCCAGGTCCCGCACGGAGCCTAGAACGGCGACTCACGTTAGTGCCTCCCGCGTTATGCGACCGTGTCCGATCCCACACATGTTTTTGACATTTCCACCGCGTTAACGCCTAGCGGGCGGTTCAGGTGATTCGTGGTGTTGGGTGGGGTGCGGTGGTGTCGAGGGGAGGCATCGACGCAGGTCAGCCCGGCAGTCGACGGGCCGTGCTCGCGGCCCGGGCGGTCACCACCCGGGCCTCCCGCCGCGCGGTGCGGACGGCTCTCCGCATCGAGCTACGGGAGTGGCCGATCCGGTGGCCCGTACGCCAGCGGAGCCCCGGCTTGCCCTGCGTGTCGGCGGCGGCGAGCAGCAGCCCACCGAAGAGCCCGAGGTTCTTCAGGAAGTGCACCCGGTTGTTGGCCCGCGCGGCGGCGTCCTCGTTCTCCCAGAACCGGTGCCCGGCGAGCGTCACCGGCACCAGCGTGCCGGCCAGCACCAGCGCCATCGGTCGGGTGAGCCTTCCGGTGGCGAAGAGCAGCCCGGCGCCGATCTGCACCGCGCCGTTGGCCCGGATCAACGTCGCGGTGTCGGTCGGGATGCGGGGGTTGACCTGCTCGAGCAGTGGCTCCACACGGTCGGTGATCGGCTTGGCGGCGGGCACCAACCGGCCGGGATTCGTCAAGTTGCTATACCCGCTGGCCACGAAGATGCCGCTCAACATGGCGCGGGCGAGGGAGCGTACGGGTTTCATGGCTCAGTCATACCCCGTCGCGGCCCTGGCCACCCCGGCAACGGCCGATCCGGATCGGCGTACGTGCACGTCGCGCCACGCCGATTCGAGCGACCGTCGCTGATGGACCGCTCCCGACGGGTAACCTCGCGCGGGTGACCACGCTGCGGCTTCGACCCGAGGGCCCGGCCGACACCGGCCCGGTCCGCCGGGTGCTGGCTACCGCGTTCGCGCGCCCGGACGTGGCCGCGCCGCCGGAGGTCGGGCTCGTCAACGAGCTGCGTGACAGCGACGCGTGGATGCCCGAACTCGCCATGGTCGCCGAGTACGGCGGTGAGGTGGTCGGCTACGCGCTGCTCACCCGCGTACGGGTGAAATCCGATCGGGGTTCCGCGCCGGCGTTGACCCTCGGCCCGGTGGCGGTGGCGCCGCACCGGCAGAAGGTCGGTCACGGCACGGCCGTGGTGCAGGCGGCCCTCGACGCCGCGACCGAACTGGGTGAGCGGCTCGTGGTGGTGCTCGGCAGCCCGGCCTACTACCGCCGCTTCGGCTTCAGCCGGGCCGATCGGATGGGCCTGACCAGCCCCTGGTCCGGGCTGGGCGAGCCGTGGCAGGCGCTGGTGCTGCCGCCGGCGACCAGTGACGCGGCCGCACCGCCCCAGGGTGAGGTGGTCTTTCCGCCGCCCTGGGCGAAGGTCTGACTCGCCGCCTGGCCGATGGGGTGGGCCTCAGGCCGGCTGGGTGCGCAGGTAGCGGCCGAAGTGCGGCACGGTGAACGCGACGGTGCCCCGCTCGCCGGAGTAGATGAGCCCCTTCTTGATCAGGGCGTCCCGGGCCGGGGAGAGGCTGGCCGGCTTGCGGCCGAGCGCGCGGGCGATCTCCGCCGTCGGCACGGCGGCGTCCATGTCGTCCCGGACCTCGCCCCCCGACTCGGCCTCCACCAGCGAGAGGGTGGCCATGGCCCGCATGTACTCGCGCTCGGCCGGGGTGGCCCGTTCGAAGCGGGACCCGAAGAAGCCGACCGCCAACTCGGCCTCGGCCTCGGGGGCGGCGACCCGGACGTCGGCCGCGGTGACGGGGGAGCGCGGCGCATGGTCCCAGGTGGCTTTCCCGTACGCCTGCACGAAGTACGGGTAGCCGCCGGACTTCTCGTAGAGCAGGTCGAGCGCCTTCGGCTCGTACTCGACCTCTTCGCGCTCGGCCGGGGCGCAGAACGCCTGGTCGGCGGCGATCCGGTCGAGCCGGTCGATCCGCTGGTAGCGGAAGAGGCGTTCGGAGTACGACTTCGCGGCGCTGAGCACGGCCGGCAGGTGGGGCAGACCGGCACCGACCACGATCAGCGGTGCGCCGAGCTGGGAGAGCTCGTGGCAGGCGGCGCAGAGCGCCGAGACGTCCTCGGGGCCGAGATCCTGCATCTCGTCGATGAAGATGGCGACACCGGTGCCCACGTCGCTGGCGACCGCTGCGGCATCGGTCAGCAACTCGACGAGGTCGATCTCGATGTCGCCGGAGTCCGCCCGGCCGCTGCTCGCGGGCACGTCGATGCCGGGCTGCCAGCGGTCGCGCAACTTCGGCGCGGCGCCACCGCGGGCGGTCGGTGCGGCGCGCATCGCGAACGCCTTGAGTACGCCGAGGAAGTCGTCGATCCGGTCCGGGGCGCGGTGCCGGGGTGCGAGCTCCCGGACCGCCATGTGCAGCGCGGCGGCGATCGGGCGGCGTAGCGACTGATCGGGTCGGGCCTCGATCTTGCCGCTGCCCCAGAGGTGGTTGATGGCCTGCGAGCGCAGGGTGTTGAGCAGCACCGTCTTGCCGACGCCGCGCAGGCCGGTGAGCATCAGGCTCCGCTCCGGCCGTCCTCGGGCGATGCGCTCCAGCACGATGTCGAAGACGT
The DNA here is from genome assembly GCF_003626635.1 of Micromonospora musae. GTDB lineage: Bacteria > Actinomycetota > Actinomycetes > Mycobacteriales > Micromonosporaceae > Micromonospora > Micromonospora musae. The sequence goes on from NZ_RAZT01000011.1 coordinate 158,881, forward strand.
CCAGCTCTCGCCCCCGCCCGGCGAGCTCGGGCGGACGCTGACCGGCGCCCGGGGCGTACGGGTTGCGGACCGGATCCACGCATCGCAGAGTATCGGGCTGTCTAGCTGCGAGGCTAGACATGGATAGATGGGGCTACCGGCGTGTCGAGAACTCTCGACATAAAACTAGGGCTCTCTAGCGTCCATGCTAGAAAGCCCTAGTTTCGGCTACCGGTGGCGACCCCGCGCCTTGCGACGGTGCCCTACCGCTGCTTCAGGCAGAGGACGAAGTCGAGGGTGTCCAGCTCGCTGTCGTAGAAGTACCAGTTGGTGTAGCCCCGGACCTGGGCACACTTCGTCTCGGCGTCCTTCTCCCCGCTCGTGGTGCCGTCGAAGCGGCGCAGCACCTCGTACGTGTTCGCGGCGCAGCCGGCGATCAGCAGCTTCGGCTTCCCGTTCGCGGTGCCGTCGTGGCGGACGCACTGCCCCACCTTCGCGAAGCGGGGGTCCGCCGACGACTCGGGTGCCGCCGCGGTCGCCGGGGCCGTCGGGGCGGGTACGTCCGGATCCGCTGCCCGGGACGGGACCGCGCTGGTCGGCGCGGCCACCGGCGGCGGCTCGTCCCCGTCGGCCAGGAGGTAGAGCGCTGAACCGGCGGCCAGCACCAGCAGCACCACGACCACCGAGACCACGATCAGCGGCCCGCGACGACGCCGCGCCGGAGCCGGCGCCCCGGCGTACGGCACCGGGCCGCCGACCGGGTCCCACTCGGGCGCGGGCTCGTACGCCCGCTGCGGTCCCGCCGTGGCGTGCCCGCCGTTCGGGTAGGGCTGCTCCTCGTAGCGGCCGTCGCGGTGCGGCTCGGCGTCATAGCGGCCGTGGCGCGGCTCGGCGTCGTAGCGGCCGTCGCGGCGCGGCTCGCCGTACGGCGGCTCGGGGTACTGCGGCTCGTCGTGGTGCGGCTCGGGTCCGGCTGGCCGCTGCGCCTCCTGACCGTGGTACCCCGGATAAGGTCGCTGCCCGCGCCACGGGTCCGGGGGTTCGCCACCCGGTGATCCGTAGTTCGCCATGAACGCCCTCCTGGACAGTGGTGAGAGGCCGGCCACCAAGGCGGGACGCCGACACCGAGGTCACCGTAGCGTGGACCGACGATGGCCTCGACTCCCTCTCGTCCGTCCCCTGCCGCCGATCCGTCCGGCCGGGCCGTGACCGCGACCCCCACCCTGGTCTGGACCGCGCTCCTCCTGGTCTACCTGCTCTGGGGCTCCACGTACCTGGGTATCCGGATCGCGGTGGAGACCATGCCGCCGCTCGCCTCGGCGGCGGCCCGGTTCGCCGCCGCCGCTCTGGTGCTCGCGCTCGTCCTGCGGATCCGCCGCGGCGCGGGCGCCCTCCGGGTCGACCGGCGGCAGCTCGCCTCGGCGGGGCTGGTCGGGCTGCTCCTGCTCGCCGGCGGCAACGGGCTCGTGGTGCTCGCCGAGTCCGGGCCGCCCGGGGTCGCGCTGCCCTCCGGCATCGCCGCACTGTTGGTCGCCACGGTGCCACTGCTGGTGGTGCTGCTCCGCTCGGCCACCGGCGACCGCCCCCGGATCTGGACCTTCGCCGGAGTCAGCCTCGGATTCGTCGGGCTGGTCCTGCTCGTGCTGCCCAGCGGAGGCGCGGACGCGGTGCCCCTGGGCGGGGCGCTCACCGTGGTCGCCGGGGCGGCCAGCTGGTCGATCGGCTCCTTCCTCTCCGGCCGCCTCCGGATGCCCGCCGATCCGTTCGTCGCCACCGTCTACGAGATGGCGGCCGGTGCGGTGGCGCTCATCGTCCTCTCGGTGGGCCGGGGCGAGCTGCGCGGCTTCGACCCGGCCGAGGTGAGCGGCCGCTCCTGGCTCGCGCTCGGCTACCTGATGGTGGCCGGCTCGCTGGTCGCCTTCACCGCGTACGTCTGGCTGCTGCACAACGCGCCGCTCTCGCTCGTCTCGACGTACGCCTACGTCAACCCGGCGGTGGCGGTGGCCCTCGGCGCGGTGCTGGCCGCCGAGCCGGTAACCGCGCAGGTGCTGCTCGGCGGCGCGGTGATCGTGGCCGGGGTGGCCCTGGTGGTGAGCACCGAGCGTCCGGGTCGAGGCGCGACGAGCAGACCGGATACCGCGCCTTCGGCGGCCGGGGCGACCCCGGAGACATCCCGCCGGTAGCGTCCGGCCGGTGTCCGCCGGCCCGCTGACCGTCGCGGTGCTCCTCGGGGTGCTCGCCGGATCGGTCGCCCCCACGCTCGGGGGCCGCTACGTCGTCCCGAACCCGCGGGTGGCGCGTCCGAGGCGGCCTCGCCTGGGCCTCGCGGTCGCCGGTGGGGTGGCCTTCGGTGGGCTCGTCGCCGCCCGCGGCGACGACCCGGCGCTGCCCGTCCTCCTGGTGATCGCGGCCGTCGGCCTGGTGCTCGCCGCGGTCGACCTGGACTGCCTCAGGCTGCCCGACCCACTGGTCGCCACGGCGGCGGCGTCCGGTGCGCTCGGGTTGGGCGCGGTGGCAGCGGCCGGCGGCGAGGCGGCCCGGCTCTCGACCGCCCTGGCCGGCGCCGCGATCTCGCTCGCCGGGTACGTGCTCCTGGCGCTGCTCCCGGGCTCGCGGCTCGGCTTCGGCGACGTCAAGCTCGCCGCCGCGCTCGGCCTGCCGCTCGGCTGGTTGGGCTGGCCGGCCCTCGCCTGGGGGCTGGCCCTGCCGCATGTGCTGGGCGGGCTCTGGGCGTTGGCGCAACTGCTCGCCGGGCGGATCCGCCGGGACACCGGGTGGCCGTTCGGTCCGGCCATCCTGACCGGAGCCTGGCTCGCGGCGCTCCTCGCCTGAGCGACCGCCCGCCCCTCCTGCCGCCCGTCGTGCCCGCCGCCCGGATCGACGGCGACGCGGCCGGCCCGGGCGGCCGGATGCTTCAGAGCAGGCGGAGCTGGCGGTCCTTGGGGCGGCGGGGCTCGGCGTCACCGAAGCGTTCGAAGAGGCCGGGGTCGATCGAGTCCAGGAAGGGCGACGGTGCGCAATCCCGTTCCGTGCCCTGCCGGATGCGGCGCGCGGCGGAACTCACGTAGAGCCGATCCTGCGCCCGGGTCAGGCCCACGAAGAAGAGCCGGCGCTCCTCGGCGACGGCCTCCTCGTCCGGCGTCGAGCCCGGCCAGCGCAGCGGCAGCAGCCCGTCCTCGGCGCCGACCAGGAAGACCACCGGGAACTCCAGCCCCTTGGCGGCGTGCAGGGTGAGCAGCGTGACCGCCTCGGCGCGCGGGTCGAGCGCGTCGACCTCGGCGCCGGTCGCCAACTGCGAGAGGAAGAGCTCCAGGTCGTCGCCGCAGCGGCGGGCGAGCGGGGTGAGCAGGTCGACCGCCGTCCGGACGTCCTCGGGGCGTACGGTGCCCGCGCCGTCCAGCGTCGGGGTTGCGAAGCGCTCCGCCACGACCTGGCCGGCCAGCCGTACCCGGGCGGCGAGGCCGCCGCCGAGCCCGGACGCGTGCCGCAGCTCGCGGGCGATCGCCGCCACGCCCGGCCGGTCCCGGAGCCGGTCGTGCGAGCGCTTCTGGACCGGGATGTTCGCCCGGGTGAGCGCGTCCACGATCGGCGCTGCCTGGGAGTCGGTGCGGTAGAGCACCGCGATGTCGCCGAACGAGAGCGAGGTGGACCGGCCGTCGATCCGGCCGGAGTCCAGCGACCGGTGGGAGAGCCCGCCGACCAGCTCGTCGGTCGTACGGGCGACGAAGTCCGCCTCGTCGGCGGCGGAGGCCGCCGCGTAGCGTCCGACCAGCGGGGCCTCCGGGTCGAGGCGGGCCGGGTCCAGCCGGCGGCCACGCACCAGCGACGACGGCGCGATCGCCTGCACGGCGGCGGCGAGGATCGGCGCCGAGGAGCGGTAGTTGCGGTTCAGCCGGACCAGCCGCGCATCGGTGAAGTCCTGGGAGAAGCGCAGGAAGTAGCCGACGTCGGCGCCCCGGAACGAGTAGATGGCCTGGTCCGGGTCGCCGATCGCGCAGAGGTTGCCGTCCGGCGGGCTGAGCAGCCGCAGCAGCTCGTACTGCACCGCGTCGACGTCCTGGTACTCGTCGACGAAGATCCACTGCCAGCGGTCCCGGTAGCGCTCGACGAGCGTCCGGTCCGCCCGCAGCAGCGCCACCGGCAGGGTGAGCAGCTCGTCCAGGTCGACCAGACCCTGCTTGCGCAGCAACGCGGTGTACGCGGCCGCGTCGTCACCCGCCTCGACCCGGGCCGCCGCGCGGTCGGCGTCGTCGGCGATCCGGAAGTCCGGCGGCAGCTCGGCGGCGGCGGTGTTCTCCCGCAGGATGGTCAACCCGAGCGAGTGGAACGTGCCGACCGTGATGTCCTCGGCGACCGGCCCGAGCAGGCCGTCGAGGCGGTGCCGCAGCTCCTCGGCGGCGCGCCGGGTGAACGTGATCGCCAGGCAGCGCTCGGGGAAGACGTTCAGTTCGGCGCAGAGGTACGCGATCCGGTGGGTCAGCGTCCGCGTCTTGCCGGTCCCCGGCCCCGCCACGATGAGCAGCGGCCCGCCCGGCGCGGAGGCGGCCACCCGCTGCATCGCGTCGAGCCGGTCCAGCAGCCCGGTGCCGACCTCCTCCATCCCGGCGAGCATCGGCTCGAACGGCTCGTGTGGTGAGGGCGGCGGGGCGATCGGCGGTGGGGGCGGCGGCGCGGCCTTCCGCTTCGGCTCGGCCTTGGCCGCCGCCGGGCGCTTGGCCCGTGCCTTCGCGGCCGGCTCCGCGGGCCGCCGCTGCACCGGCACCGGTACGTCGAAGAGCGTCTCCGCCTGCGCTCCGCCGGCCCGTCCGCGCAGCTCCGCCGGATCGAAGAGTGTGATGACGCCGTACTCGCCGTCGTAGCCGGGCACCCGGCGGACCTCGCCCCGGCGCAGCCGGCCGATCCCCTCGGCGAGCAACTCGCCGCCGACCCGGGCGATCTCGTCGAGGGGCGTGCCGGTCAGGATCTCCAGCTCCGGTCCGAGGGCGGCGATCAGCTCGTTGAGCTTCCCGTCGACCCTCTTCGAGCGGGCGCCCACCCCGTTCAACTCGCCGAGGATCTCGGCGAGCGGCACCAGGTGGGTCACCGGGCGGGCCTGCTCCGCCCGGTGCCCCGCCGGGCGGTCGGCCAGCTCCTCGATCCGGCTGAGCACACCGACGGTGAGCGGCTTGCCGCACTCGGGGCAGCGTCCGTCGGCCGCGCGGGTCTGCTCCGGAGCCCAGTTGACCCCGCAGAGCCGGTGGCCGTCGGCGTGGTACTTCCCCTCCTCGGGAAAGAACTCCACGGTCCCGGCGAGGCCGTCGCCGGTGCGCAGCGCGTCGCGTACCGCGAAGTAGTCGCGGTCGGTGGCGAAGAGCGTCGCCTCCCGGCCCAGCGCCGGCGGCGAGTGCGCGTCCGAGTTGGACACCAGCCGGTACGCGTCCAGGCTGCCGACCCGCCAGTTCATCTCGGGGTCGGAGGAGAGGCCGGTCTCCACGGCGAAGATGTGGTCGGCCAGGTCTGCGTAGCAGTCCGCGATGGCGTCGAAGCCGGACTTCGAGCCGAGGGCGGAGAACCACGGCGTCCAGATGTGCGCCGGCACCAGGTAGCCGTCGGCGCTCGCCTCCAGGGTGATCTCCAGCAGGTCCCGGGAGTCGAGGCCGAGGATCGGCCGGCCGTCGGAGCCGAGGTTGCCGATCCGGCCGAGCGCGGTGTTGAACCGGGCCACCGAGTCCAGGTCCGGCAGGTAGATCAGGTGGTGCACCTTGCGGGTGCGGTCGTCCCGCTTGTAGATCGTGGAGATCTCCACGCTGAGCATGAAGCGGACCGGGTCGCTCTCGGCCGCACCGGCCAGCCGGGGTGGCAGCCGCCGGGCGATGTCCTGCTCCGCCTCCGGGCTGAGCCGGTAGAGACCGGGCTCGGCCGGGTGCAGGGTCTCACGCAGGTGGTCGTACCAGGCGGGGTGGGTGAAGTCGCCGGTGCCGAGCAGTCCGATGCCCTTGCGCCGGGCCCACCAGCCGAGGTTCGGCAGGGTGAGGTCGCGGCTGCAGGCGCGGGAGTACTTCGAGTGGATGTGCAGGTCCGCGACGAACGGCGGGCGGCCACCGGAGGGTACGGCGCTGAACGGAGGCACGCCGCATCCTGTCACGTCCGGCCCGGAGCCCGCCCGCCGCCACGCACACACGTGACAAGCGCAATTCACCCGGGACCCACCCCACCCCGCCCCTCAACGAGTTGATCATGAAGTTGTTGCCGGCTGCATCGGCGTGTCGGAGCAACAACTTCATGATCAACAGGCGGGAGCGGGGAGGGGCGCGGGGTCAGGGGGTGCGCAGCTCCACCAGGGTGATCTGGGGTGGCGCGCCGACGCGGACCGGCGGGCCCCAGAAGCCGGCGCCGTTGGTGACGTACACCTTCGTGCCGTCTACCTCGCCCAGGCCGGAGACGATCGGCTGCTCCAGCCCGACCGCCAGGTTGAACGGCACGATCTGTCCACCGTGGGTGTGCCCGGACAGTTGCAGGTCCACGCCGTACTTCGCCGCCTCCACCGCCGCGACCGGCTGGTGTGCGAGGAGCACCACCGGGCGGGACGGGTCCCGGTCGCCGAGCGCCGCCCCGTAGTCGGGACCGGCGGCGAGGCCGGTACCGCTGCCGGAGACGTCGTTGACGCCGGCCAGATCCAGTACGCCGCCCTGGGCGGGGACCTCCACCCGCCGGTTCTGCAGCACCCGCAGCCCGAGCCGGTCCAGCTCCTGCACCCACTCCTCCACCCCGGAGTAGTACTCGTGGTTGCCGGTCACGAAGTAGCTGCCGTAGCGGGAACGCAGATCGCGCAGCGGCGCCGCCGCCTCGCCGAGCTCGGCGACCGTGCCGTCGACGAGGTCACCGACGACCGCCACGAGGTCCGCGTCGATCCGGTTGATCGTGGCCACGATGCGTTCGGTGTGCGCCCGGCCGAGCAGCGGTCCCAGGTGGATGTCGGAGACCGTGGCGATGCGCAGGCCGTCCATGCTGCGGGGGAGCTTGGCCAGCGGGATGCGTACCCGGTCCAGCTCGGGCGGGCCGAGGGCGGTGCGGACGCCGTACCCGGTGATCCCGGCGGCCGTGAGCCCGGCGAAGATGGCGGCCCCACGGGACAGCAGCAACCGGCGCGACGGGTCGTGGTCGGGCTGGTCGACCGCCGCGGCGGCCGGCGGGTCGGCGGGCCCGGCGCCGCCCACCAGCACCGGCTCAGGAGCGGCGGTCGTGGGCTCGGCGGTGACCACCCGGCGGCGCAGCGCCAGCCGGGCCGCCAGCATCGGCACCTCGAGCGCCAGCAGCAGCACCAGCAGGTAGAACATCAGCGCGAGCCAGAGGTAGCCGGGCCAGGCCAGCCAGTAGAGCTCGGCCCGGGTACCCGCCATCGTGGCCGGCACGAGCACGGCGAGCACCACGGCGACGATGCCGCCGATGCGTCGCCAGCGCCCCGGCCGGGTGGTGTCCCGGACCAGGCGCTTCCACAGGTAGAGATGGAGCAGGCCGGTGATCAGGGCGAGGGTGCCCACGAACCCCAGAGCCGACAGCACACGTCCTCCCTCAGCCGCCCGCGAAAGGGGGCAGGACGTCGATCGTCGCCCCGGCCGGCAGCGGTGTGCGTCGATCATGACAGACCAGTCCGTCGACGAGGAAACTCGCCACCCGCAGTACGGCCGCGAGCCGCTCACCGTGACGTAAGGCCAGCTCAGCGGCGATGCCGTCGAGCGACTCCCCGGCTGGGACGAGCTCCTCGCTCCGGCCGGCGGCGGCCCGTGCCCCGGCGAAGTAGCGGACGGTGAGCGTCGCGGTGGTGGTCGGCGACATCCGGTCGGTCACGGTCACCCTCCGATCGCCGACATGGGCCGGGCAGGTTGCAGGAAGGTCGGGTCGTCGATGCCGTGACCGGCCCGCTTTCCCCACATCGCCCGGCGCCAGCGGTCGGCCAGGTCCTCGTCGTCCGCCCCGGCACGCAGCGCGCCACGCAGGTCGGACTCCTCGGTGGCGAAGAGGCAGGCGCGGACCTGTCCGTCGGCGGTGAGCCGGGTGCGGTCGCAGTCGCCGCAGAACGGGCGGGTGACGCTGGCGATCACTCCGACCCGAGCCGGGCCGCCGTCGACCAGCCAGGTCTCGGCCGGTGCCGACCCCCGCTCGGCGGGATCGGTACGCAGGTCGAACTCGCGCCGCAGCGACGCGAGGATCTCGTCGGCGGTGACCATGGCGGCCCGGTCCCAGCCGTGCTGCGCGTCCAGCGGCATCTGCTCGATGAACCGCAGCTCGTAGCCGTGGGCGAGGGCGAAGCGGAGCAGCGCGGGCGCCTCGTCGTCGTTGACCCCGCGCATCAGCACGCTGTTGATCTTCACGGGGGTGAGGCCGGCGGCCGCCGCCCCGGCCATGCCGGCCAGTACGGCGTCGAGACGCGGACGGCGGGTCAGCTCGGTGAACCGGTCGGGGTCCAGGGTGTCCAGCGACACGTTCACCCGGTCGAGACCGGCGGCGCGCAGCGCCGGGGCGAGCCGGTCCAGGCCGATGCCGTTGGTGGTCAGCGAGATCCTCGGACGCGGGTCGAGCGCGGCCACCGCGGCCACGATGCCGACCAGCCCGGGGCGGATCAGCGGCTCGCCGCCGGTGAACCGCACCTCGGTCACGCCCAGCCGCCGCACGGCCACGCCGACCAGCCGCACGATCTCGTCGTCGGTGAGCAGCTCCGGCCCGGCCAGCCAGGGCAGCCCCTCGGCCGGCATGCAGTAGGTACAGCGCAGGTTGCACTTGTCGGTCAACGAAACGCGCAGGTCCCGGGCGACTCGGTCGTACCGGTCGACGAGGACGCCGTCGCGCGGGTGGGCGGCCTTCACCGGTCGACCGTAGCGTGGTTGAGCCCGGTGAGGGCGGAACGGGCGGTGCGGTTGACCGCATCGCGGTAGGTGGCGCCGAAGAGGGCGCTGTGCACGAGCAGCAGGTGCAGCTGGTGCAGCGGCACGCGTTCCCGCCATCCGTCGGCCAGCGGCCAGGCCTGCTGGTAGGCGTCGAGGATGCGGTCCAGGTAGGGTGCCCCGCCGAAGAGCGCCAGCTGGGCGAGGTCGGTCTCCCGGTGCCCGCCGTGCGCGGCCGGGTCCACCAGCCAGGCCCGCTCGTCGGCGGCCCAGAGCACGTTGCCCGGCCACAGGTCACCGTGGATCCGCGCCGGCGGCTCGTCGCCGCCGAACTCGCCGATCCGCTCGACGACCTTCTCCACCACGGAGATCTCGGCGGCGGTCAGTGCGCCGTTCTCCACCGAGCGGCGCAGGTACGGGGTGAGCCGCCGGTTCGCGAACCACTGCGACCAGGGGCCGTGGTCGGGGGTGTTGTCCTGCGGCAACGCCCCGATGAAGCCGTTCCAGGGCGCTCCGAAGCTCTGCGCGCCGGCCCGGTGCAGGGCGGCCAGGTCCCGCCCGAGGCGTTCGGCCGCCTCCGGGGTCGGCTCACCGGGCTCTACCCAAGCGAGCGCGAGCAGCTCCGGCAGCGCCACGATCACCTCCGGCACCGGGACCGCGGCGGCGTCCCGCAGCCACTGCAGCCCGGCGGCCTCAGCGGTGAAGAAGCCGTCCGGGGCGGGGCGGTCGGTCCGCTCCGGCCAGGTCTTGGTGAAGATCGAGTGACCGTCGTCGAGCGTCAGCCGGGACGCGGCGCAGATGTCACCGCCGGAGACCGGGGTCTCGCGGATCCGCTGGTGGGTGAGGAAGGTCGGCAGCTGGGCCGGGTGCGCCCGCAGATACGCGAGGTCCATTACCGCACCGTAACTTGTCCGACCGACCTTCCGCCCGCCACCGGCCGGTCCGCTGCCGCTGCGCAGAGCCGCCCGCCCGGCTCCGCGCGCCCTCGTACCCGGGTGCGGCAGGCGCACCCGGATGAGTGGTCGTGATCGGGACTGAGCTGGGAAAACACGCTGCGTGACTGTGGACGACGGGCGTGTCGTCCACAGGGGGCTGCGGAGCGTACCCGCCCGGTCGCAGGCTGCCGACATGGCCTCGACCGAACTTCCCCGCCTCGCCGTACGCTCGCCCGCCGACCTGATCGCCGCCGTGCCGTACCTGCTCGGCTTCCACCCCGCCGAGAGCGTGGTCGTGGTGGCGATGCGCGGCCGACGGGTCGTCTTCGCCGCCCGGGCTGACCTGCCCGACCCGGCCGAGGATCCGGGCGCTCCGCTGCGGCACCTCGCCCACGTCGTCGGGCGGCAACGCGCCGACGCCGCCACCGTGGTCGGCTACGGGCCGGCCCACCGGGTCACTCCCGCCGTCGATGCGGCCCGCGACGCGCTCGCCGAGGCCGGGCTGGTCCTGCTCGACGCGCTGCGCGTGACCGACGGCCGGTGGTGGTCCTACCTCTGCGACGAGGCGGGCTGCTGCCCACCCGAGGGCCGGCGGTACGACCCGGGCGCCAGTGAGATCACCGCCTCGGCCGTCTACGCCGGCCAGGTGGCCCTCCCCGACCGCGACGCGTTGGTGGCGCAGGTGGCGCCGGTGGACGGGGCGGCGCGCGAGGCGATGCGGCGGGCCACCGCCGAGGCGGAGCAGCGGCTGGCGCGCCTGCTCGGGGAGGCCCCCGCCGACGACCCGCTCGGCGGGGGCCCGGTGCGGGCGGCCGGGGTGGCCGCCGTTCGGGAGGCGCTGCGCCGGCAGCGTCGGGGTGAGCGCCTCGGCGACGACGAGGTGGCCTGGCTCAGCCTGCTGCTGACCCGGGTGTCGGTACGCGACCACGCCTGGGAACGCACCGACGGGCGGGACCGGGACATCCGGCTCTGGACCGATGTGCTGCGCCGGGCCGAACCGGAGCTGATCGCCGCCCCGGCGAGTCTGCTGGCCTTCGCCGCCTGGCGCGCGGGCCAGGGGGCCTTGGCGGCGGTCGCCCTGGAACGGGCGCTGGCCGAGCACCCCGACTACTCGCTCGCGCTGCTCCTCGACGACCTGCTCCGTCGCGGCGTACCCCCCTCGGAGCTGGACGGCTGGCCGGTGGTCGGGCCGCCGGGGGTGGTCGCCAGCCGGCGGAGAAGGCGTCGCCCGGCCCGGTGAGGCGGAACGCGCCTCCGTCGCCGCCGGAGGAAGCCGTGGCCGAGGCGCAGATCCGCTCCGCCCGAGTCTCCGCGGAGCGCGACGCCGTCCCCCGAACGATGTACGCCGTCTTCGTTCCCCGGGCCGACTCGACAGGGGTGGGCCCGCCCGAGAATCGATACGTGATCAGACTCCCCTCGACACCCCGATGAGCGTCGGCCTGCTGCTGGCGCTCGCCGGGCTGGCGCTGATCGACAGCACCAGCATCGGCACGCTCTTCATTCCGGTCTGGTTGCTGCTCGCCCCGGGCCGGGTAAACGTCGCGCGCATCCTCACGTACCTCGGGACGATCGCCGGCTTCTACCTGCTGGTCGGGCTGCTGCTGGTCTGGGGTGGCACCCGGCTCGCCGAGGCGCTGGGCGGCGCGCTCGATCAGCGGCCGGTGCTCTGGGCGCAGCTCGCGCTCGGGGTCGGGCTGTTCGCGATCAGCTTCCGCTACGACGGCAAGCGGCGACGCCGCTCCGGCGGGGTGCTGCGCTGGCGGGACCGGGCCACCTCCGGCGACTCCTCCCCCCGGTGGCTGGTCGGGTTGGCGCTGCTCGCCGCGCTGGCCGAAGTGGCGACCATGCTGCCGTACCTGGGCGCGGTGAGCCTGCTGGCATCGGCCGACGTGGGCGGTCCCGCAGTGGTAGCCGTACTGGCCGGCTACTGCCTGATCATGGTGGTGCCCGCGGTGCTGCTGCTCGGCGTCCGGGTGGCGTTCCCGGCGCGGGTCGAGCCGCTGCTCAACCGGCTCAACACCTGGATCACCGAGAAGTCGGGCAGCATGCTCGGCTGGGTCCTCGGCATCGCCGGCTTCCTGCTGGCCCGCGACGCCCTCGCCCGGCTCGAGCTGTTCGGCTGACGGAAGGCCGCGGGCCCCGCGAGGCGACCGGGCGGCGAGGGTCCGGCGGCTGCCCGCCCGCCGCTCGGTCGGCCGGCGACACACGCCCTAGCTCACGACCACCCGTTCGGGGCGCGCGTAGACGTTCATCGTCCGGCCCCGGAGGAAGCCGACCAGCGTCATCCCGGCCTCCTCGGCGAGGTCGACGGCGAGGCTGCTCGGCGCGGAGACCGCCGCGAGCAACGGCAGACCCGCCATCCACGCCTTCTGCGTCAGCTCGAAGCTCGCCCGCCCGGAGACCATCAACAGGTGCCCGGCGAGCGGGAGCCGTCGCTCGCGTACCGCCCAGCCGATCACCTTGTCCACGGCGTTGTGCCGGCCCACGTCCTCGCGGAGCACCACCAGCTCCCCGTCCGACGTGAAGAGGCCGGCCGCGTGCAGACCGCCGGTGCGCTCGAAGCCGCGCTGCGCCGCGCGCAGCCGCTCCGGCAGCTCGGCGAGGAGCGCGGCCGGCACCGTCACCGGGTCGTCGTGGACGGGGAAGAGCGATCGGGTCCGGACCGCGTCGATGCTGGCCTTGCCGCAGACGCCGCACGAGCTGGTGGTGTAGAAGTTCCGGGCCGGGTCGGTCGCCGGCTCCGGCACGCCGGGCGCGAGCACCACGTCCACCACGTTGTACGTGTTGGGGGTCTCCGCCCCGGCGCAGAGCTGGGCGGTGTGCACGTCGTCGGCCGAGCGGATCAGACCCTCGGTCAGCAGGAAGCCGATCGCCAGGTCGAGGTCGTCGCCGGGGGTACGCATGGTCACCGCGAGCGGCCGGCGTCGGCCGGGGCCGGCGGGGCCCACCCGGATCTCGAGCGGTTCCTCCACCGAGAGGTTGTCCGGCCGCCGGACCGAGGTGCGGCCCTGCACCGCGTCGAGGTCGATCCGGATCACGCCACGTCGCTCTGTCGCCCGTCCCACCCCGACATCCTGCACCCGACGCCGGGGCGTCCGCACGGCTACCGTGACCGGATGGGCCCGTTCCGATCTCCCGCCGCCGTTCCGGGGCACGCGAGCTCGGACGGCCGTGCCGCTCAGGTCGGGACGGACCCGATGGAGACGTACGCGGCGGTGGTGCTCGCCGGGGGCGCGGCCCGACGGATGGGCGGTGTGGACAAGCCCGCCCGGCGGGTCCGCGGCCGGTCCATGCGGGATCGGGTGCTGGCCGCCGTCGCCGACGCCGCCCCGCGCGTCCTGGTCGGGCCGGCCGACCCGGCTCCGCCCGGCGTACGGGTCACCCGGGAGGAGCCGGCCGGGGCCGGGCCGGTGGCCGCCACGGCGGCCGGTCTCGCTCTGCTCGACCCCGACACCGCCCTCGTCGCCCTGCTCGCGGCGGACCTGCCGCTGCTCACCCGGGAGGCGGTCGCCGTCCTGCTGCACGAGCTGACCTCGACCGGTGCCGACGGTGCCTGTTACGTCGACGAGGAAGGGCGGCGGCAGACGCTCTGCGGGGTGTGGCGGGTTCCCGCGCTTCGGGGCGCACTGGCCGGGCTCGCGAGCGGTCGTGCGGGTGGGTTGGCCGGTGCCCCCGTACGCGCTCTGCTCGGCGGGCTGACCGTGCGTGAGGTGGCCTGGGTCGGTGCCGGCCCGCCGCCGTGGTTCGACTGCGACACTGACCAGGACGTACGCCGGGCGGAGGAGTGGGTGCGATGACGGTGATGGACGACTGGGTCACGGCGGCCTGCGCCGAGCTGGGCCTGGACCCGGCGCAGGTGCCGGTGCCGGCCGTGCTGAACCTGGCGAAGGACGTCGCCCATCAGGTGCTCCGGCCCGGTGCGCCGGTCTCCGCGTTCCTCCTCGGGCTGGCCGTGGGACGCGGCGCCGACCCGACGGAGACGGCCGAACGGCTCAGCGCCCTCGCCGCGTCCTGGCCTGTCGAACTGGGTACCGAGACGTCTGCCTGACCAGTCTCGGGCGGTATGTCCGATCGCTGTCGGCGCTGATTCGTCCTCCGGACCGCGTGGGTAGGGTGGCCGTGACGGACGGAGGCGATCATGACGGCAGACCACCCCTCGGCGCCGCCCGGTGAACCAGCCGGCGCCGCCTCGGCCCGGCGGACGGAGGTCACCACGGCCCAGGCGGCCGGTGCCACGACCCAGCCGGAGCATCCGGAGTCGATCCTGCTCGACGAGCCGAGCACCGCGGACCTGCGGGCCAAGGTGACCCAGGCGTGGCAGGAGTTCGCTCGGGCGCTCGCCGAGCGGCTGCCCACGCTCCCGTCGGGCACCCACGTCGAGCTGACTCTGGACCCGACCGCGTCCGGCACCGGTGACGCGGTCTACTCCATCGGGATCGACGTGGCCGAGGAGGGGCGGCTCTCCGCGCGGGCCGTCGGGAACGCCGGCCTGCCGGACGGCTACCGGCTGGACCGGGCGGCCGTGGCGGACATGGTCGCGCTCGGCTGGGCCCCGCCCGGCGTTCTCGACCGATCCGGGGAGTACTTCGGGCTGGACGCGAGCATGGCTCAGTCGGGCCGGATCTCGGCGCTGCTCGCCCGCACCCTGCGCGACGTCTACGGCGCGCCGCACCCGGCTTTCCTCGTCTACCTGATCCACGACGCGGAGGGGGAGCCGCTGCCCGACGTGCCGCTGGGCACCGCGCGCAGCGAGTTCGGTCCTGGCCGGGTCTCCGAGGAGGAGCTGGACGAGGCGTTGGTCGAGGCCGTCGCGGCCCAGAGCGAGCAGAACGACGTGCTGGCGTTGGAGGAGCGCGTCCGCACCGTCGTCTCCACCATGCTGAAGTCCGACTCCGAACGGTTGCAGGTGGACTCGGACGGCGACATCAACATCCGGGCCGGTTCGGCGATGGTCTTCGTCCGGGTCCGGGACAACCCGCCGCTGGTCGACGTCTTCTCCCCGGTGCTCACCCAGGTCGAGCCGACCGAGCGGCTCTACGTCAAGCTCTCCGAACTGACCAACCGGATGCCGATCGGCCGCCTCTACTGCGCCGACGACACGGTTTGGGCCTCCATCCCCGTCTTCGGCCGCAACTTCCAGCCCACCCATCTCATGCTGGCCGTGCAGGTGATGACCGGGCTCGCCGACGAGCTGGACGACCGGCTGCACGGCGAGTTCGGCGGGAAGCGGTTCTTCGGCGACGGTGACAAGGCGACCCGCGCCGGCGACGGCGAGCACCGCACCGGCATGTACCTCTGACCGGCGTCCCGGCCCCGTGCGGGCCGGACCCTCGGGTCGAGGCGGGTGGGGCCCGGAAGCCCCGGCTTGCCGGGCCCCACCCGCTGGGGAGGGAGAATCAGGTCGCCGGGAGCCAGGCGAGGCTCCGTCCGTTGGTGGGGTCGCTGGCCCGCAGGCCGGCGGCGGAGACGGTCCAGAGCGTGCCGTCGACCAGCACCGCCCGGTTGAGGGTTCCCTCGCCGACGCCCGGGTGGGTCACCTGCCCGAGCTCGCCGATGCCGGTGGCGGTCACCCGTAGCAGCCGTACGCCCCGGTCGACCGGCAGCGCGACCAGGCCGGTCTCCGAGTGGTACAGGAACGCGTGCGGGTCGAACTCCACGGCCGACCAGGCGCGGGGCACGTGGTACCGGTCGAGCCGTAGCGGTCGGGCCGGATCCCGGACGTCGAAGAGCGAGACCTGCAGCCCCTGCGTACGACCCCGCCGGTCGGCCTCCTGCCCGACGCCGAGCAGCCGACCGTCCGGCAGCGGATGCAGGTACGCGGAGTATCCGGTGATCTTCAGTTCGCCGGTGACCCGAGGCTTCGTCGGGTCGGTCAGGTCCAGCGCGTAGAGCGGGTCGGTCTGCCGGAACGTCACCACGTAGCCGATGCCGCCGAGGAAGCGCACCGAGTGGATCCGCTCGCCGGGGCCCAGGCCGCTGACGGCGCCGACCTGCTGCAGCGTGCCGCCCTGCCGGCGCAGCACGTACACGGCGGACTCGGAGGTCGAGCGGCCGCGGGCGCCGTCGACGGTGGTGGCGACCCGCAGATCGCCCTGCCACTCTGAGAGCGCGTACTGGTTGACGAGCCAGCCGGGGACGCTGCCGCTGGCCAGGTATCGGGGCGGGCCCGGGTTCGCGGTGTCGAACTGGTGGATCACCGTGCTCACCTCCGCCGGTCGCCCACCCCAGAAGTTGGGCCGGGGTCGGTGGACGGGGCGGCGCTCACCGGCGAGCCAGAGGCTGTTCGCGGTGCCGTAGAGCGTGGCGGCGTCGGCGGCGACGCTGACCGGGTCACCGTCGCCGATCCGCTCGGCGGCGAGGTCGAAGCTGAGCACCGTCACCAGCGAGGTGCCGGTGGCGTCGGCCGGTCGGCTCAGCCGCTCGCAGCCGACCCGCCCGTGGTGTCGCTCCTGGCCGGCGCTCCACTCGTACGCCGGCAGCCACGCGTCGATGGGGGCCGACGCGATCACCGAGCGGTTCGCGGCGATCCGCTCGGCGTCGCCGGCGCGCGGGTCGAGACGGAAGTCGAGTCGGGGGTCGGAGCGGACCGCGACCCGGGCCGTGGCGCCGCTCTGCCGCGCGTCGATCAGGGCGCCGTCGATCGAGTAGGTGCCGAGTACGGCGGGGGTCGTGGTGAGGTCCACGAGGGTCAGCCGGGTGCCCTCGCCCGTGGCCTGTTCATCGGCCGTGCGGAACCGCATCCCGCCGGGCCCGCTCAGCACCAGCGCCCGGTCGCGGTGCAGCAGCAGGCTGCGCTCCCGGTGCTGGTCCACCAGGGTGTCGTCGGCGAGGTCGAGCCGGCCGGTGGTCCGCCGGGTCGCCGGGTCGGTCACCCGGAGCACGCCCTGGCTGATCGTCACGATCCGCCGGCCGTCGGTCTTGACCAGGTCCGGCTCGTCCGCCCCGACCTCGTGGACGTTGGTGGTGGAGTGCTCGGGCGCGGGCGCCGCTGCCACGTCGAGCCGAGCCTCTCCGGTGCCTGCCTTCGCGACCCAGGCGACGTCCCGGTCGTTCAGGCCCCACGGCCCGACGGCGGCGCCGGCGGCGGCGCGCAGCCCGGCAAGGGCCTCGCCGCACGACTCGTACCCCACCAGCCGGGTTTCGGGGGGCGCGGGCGCGGCTGGTGCGTCGGGGGCGGTGGGCGCGGCGGCGGGCGGGCCGCTGCCGGCGAGCAGGGCGAGCGCGGCCAGGGCACCGGCGGCGGCGAGGTGGGTTCCCCGTGTCATGGCCGTTCGACGGGCCGTCGTTCGTGCCGGTTCCCACCCGCACCGGCGAATCATGTCGTCGTCGCCCGCCCCGCCGCCCGGTGACGAGGGCGGCGGCCGCGGAGCCCGGGTCAGCCGGTGGACGGCCCGACGCCGGGGGACTCGACCAGCCGGGACAGCACGATGGTGCTGCGGGTCGAGGTCACGAACGACTCGGCGCGCAGCCGCTCCAGGGCGGCCTCCAGGTGGGCGATGTCTGCGGCGCGCAGGTGCACCAGCGCGTCGGCCTCGCCCGAGACGGTGTACGCGCCCACCACCTCGGGGTGCCGGCGGGCCGCCGCGCCGATCTGCGCCGGGGTGGTCCGTCCGGCGCAGAAGAGCTCCACGAACGCCTCGGTGGTCCAGCCCACGGCGGCCGGGTCGACGACGGCCGTGAATCCCCGGATCACCCCGGTGGCCCGGAGCCGATCGACCCGTCGCTTCACGGCGGGGGCGGAGAGTGACACCCGGGTTCCGATGTCGGCGTACGAGGCTCGGGCGTCGGCGACGAGCAACGCAATGATCCGCTGGTCTACGGCGTCTATCTGCAACGTTCCGCCCCTGGGAAGCAATATTTGTGGCTGTTACCAAACTTCTACGATACCTACTCTTGGTGACCGTGAACCACCAGCGAGTGCCGCGAAAGCGGACATACCTCATGTGCTCTCCGGAGCACTTCGCGGTCGAGTACGCCATCAACCCGTGGATGGACGTGACCGCCCCGGTCGACCCCGAGCTGGCCGTGAAGCAGTGGGACCGGCTGCGGGAGACCCTGGTGCAGCTCGGCCACGAGGTGCACCTGCTGACGCCCGAGCGGGGCCTGCCGGACATGGTCTACGCGGCCAACGGCGCCTTCGTGGTGGACGGCGTCGTCTACGGCGCGCAGTTCAAGCACGAGCAGCGGGCCGCCGAGGCCGCGGCCCACCGGGCCTTCTACGAGTCGCAGGGCTGGCGGTTCATCGCACCGAGCGAGACCAATGAGGGCGAGGGCGACTTCGCGTACGTCCCGGACGCGCACGGCGGGCTCGTCCTCGCCGGGCACGGGTTCCGCA
Organism: Micromonospora musae; assembly: GCF_003626635.1. GTDB lineage: Bacteria > Actinomycetota > Actinomycetes > Mycobacteriales > Micromonosporaceae > Micromonospora > Micromonospora musae. The sequence goes on from NZ_RAZT01000011.1 coordinate 176,991, forward strand.
CCGAACTTCCGGCGCACGCCGAGGCGCAGGAGGCGCTCGGCCGCCCCGTGATCTCACTGCGCCTGGTCGATCCGCGCTTCTACCACCTGGACGTGGCGCTCGCCGCCATCGACGACGGCAACGTCGTCTACTTCCCGGGCGCCTTCTCGGCGGCCAGCCAGAAGGTGCTGGCCCAGCTCTTTCCCGACGCGGTGATCGCCGACGACGCCGATGTGATGGCCTTCGGGCTCAACCTGGTCAGTGACGGCCTGAACGTGGTGCTGAACAGCGAGGCCACCGGGCTCGCCGAGAAGCTGAAGGCCGCCGGCTACCACCCGGTGCCGGTAGAGCTGGCCGAGCTGAAGAAGGGCGGCGGCAGCGTGAAGTGCTGCATCGCCGAGCTGCGGCACTGAACGGCGCCGGTGCCCCCGCCCACGGGTGCGCCGATCGCCTCGGGCCGCGTGCCCGCGCACGAGCGAGGGGCCGGTCTCCGCACGGAGACCGGCCCCTCGGCGTACGAGTCGGCGCGGCGGCTCAGCCGAGCGTGGCCAGCTCGCTGATCAGGACGTTCGACAGCACCTGACCGTCGCGCTGCACCTGACGCAGGTACCACTTCTGCTGCGGCGTACGCGGCTGGTTGAACTGCCAGATCCCGCGCGGACTGTCGATCTGCCCGAGCTTGCCGAGCGCCAGGTTGACTTCCTGCGAGCTCGGGTTGGCACCGGCCAGCTGGATGGCCTGGTGCAGCACCTGGGCGGCGTCGTACGAGGCCATGGCGTAGGTGGTCGGCGAGACGTGGAGCTTCTTGCGGTACTCGGAGGCGAAGACCCGGTTGGCCGTGTTGCTGAGGTCGGCCGAGTAGTTCAGCGCGGTCTGGATGTTCAGCGCGTCGTTCTTCATGTTCTCCAGGGCGGTTCCCTCGGTGAGGAAGCCCGGGGCGTAGACGGGGCCCTTGTAGCCCGCCTGGCGCAGCTGCTTGATGAACTCGACCCCGGCCTCACCGGTGAAGAAGCAGAGGATCGCGTCGGGGTTCTCGTCGAGCGCCTTGCCGATGTCCTGGGTGTACGCGGTCTTGCTGGGGTTGGCGGCGGCGGTGGTCCAGATGGCCCGGCCGGCGATGCGCGGGTCGGTGGAGCCGAACTCCTCCCGGAAACCGCGCTCGACGTCCTCCCCGCTGACGCTGTCCGGCATGATGATCGCCAGCCGGGAGCCGGGCCGCAGTCGGCTCTTCAGGTAGCCGCCGAGCGCCCGTCCCGCCTCGTCCAGCACGTACGAGGTCCGCCAGATGTAGACCACGCTCTGCAGCGTGCTCGGCGAGGCGTTCGAGCCGATGAGCGGCACCCGGGCCTTCTCGACGGTGTCCCGGATGCCCAGCATCACGGCGGAGTTGACCACGCCGGTCAGCGCGAGCACGCCCTGGTGCAGCAGCTCGTCGACGGCGGCCTTGCCGGACCTGGCGTCGTCCCCCTCGTCGGCGGTGATCAGCGTGACGGGGTGCCCGCCGAGCCGCTGCTCGTTCAGGTCGAGGAAGAGCTGGAAACCGTTGACGATCTCGTCGCCGATCGCCTTGAGGCCGCCGGCCTTGGGGGCGATGAGACCGATCTTGATCGGCTCCCCGGTGCTACCCGATTCGCCTCCGTCGGGGTCGTTGCCGCACGCCGCGACTAGCCCGGTGGTGCCGAGCGCGGCCAGGAGTTGGAGCGCCCGTCGGCGGTTCATCTGCGGCACCGAATCCTTCCAGCAGGGTTGGAGGGCGCGTCGCCCCTCCGGCGTTCTACCTGGTCGGCGACGCTGCGTCAATCGGCCGCTGATCTTCTTCGAGTGATCGCAGTGCGGCGGCCACCGTTGGCCAGGCTGCAGACTCGGGGTCGATAAGCCCGAAATGCTCGCACTCACTCAGCTCAAAGTAGGCGATTCCGGAGCCCGCCAGCCGGGCGGCCGCCACGAAGTCGCGACTCATGCGCACCGGCACTTGTTGATCCATCTCACCATGGACAACTACTGTGCGTGACCTGACAGGCACCAATGATCGTGGATCGGTCGTCGCGTACCGGTCGGGCACCTCGTCGGGCCCGCCACCGAGCAGCTCGGCCACCGCGCCGCCGTCGAGGTCCAGCCGGTGCGCCTCGACGAGGTCCGCCACCGGGGCCAGCGCCAGCACCCCACCCACCGTCTCCGGTGCCGTGGCGGCGACGTAGAGGGCCAGGTGCCCCCCGGCCGAGTGGCCGACGATCACCGGCGGGGCGGTGCTCACCCGGCCCGGCATCGCCGCGGCGGCCAGCCGGCGCAGCTCCGCCACGCCGACCAGCACGTCGGTGAGGGTGTTCGGCCAGCCGCCGCCCGGCTGACCCGTGCGCCGGTACTCGAGCTGCGCCACCGGACGGCCCGACGCGGCCAGGGCGGCGGCCAGTGGCCCGGTGTGCCGCCGGTCGTACTCGGCCCGCCAGAAGCCGCCGTGCACCACCACGACCAACCGTCGCGCGGGCCCGCCGCCCGCCGGCTCCCGGAGGTCCGCGATCTGGTCCGGGTGCTCCCCGTACGCCACGGTGTGGTCGGGATCCGGAGCGGGTCGGGTCAGGACGGCGCGCGGGTCGGCGGGCATGGCGCGACGGTAGCGCGCCCTGCGGGTGATCCGCGTCCGAGGAGTCGGTCCCGGCGAGCGTGGACCTTGTGCGCTGGGCCAAGATGGACCCCATGACCGAAGCGAGCGCCGCTGGACAGAACGACGAGCCGGGCCACGAGGACGCCCCCCACCCCGGCACCGTGGTGGTGGTCGGCCCCGACGGCCGGCCGGTCGGCACCGTGCAGACCGACGAGGGGCAGGGGGAGGATCCGACCCGCCTGGTCGAGCAGCCCGCCAAGGTGATGCGGATCGGCAGCATGATCAAGCAGCTGCTGGAGGAGGTCAAGGCCGCCCCGCTCGACGACGCCAGCCGGCACCGGCTGCGCGAGGTCCACGAACGTTCGATCGTCGAGCTCAAGGAGGGGCTCGCCCCTGAGCTGCGCGAGGAGCTGGAGCGGCTCTCGCTCCCCTTCACCGAGGAGGGCGCGCCGAGCGAGAGCGAACTCCGTGTCGCGCACGCGCAGCTGGTCGGCTGGCTGGAGGGTCTCTTCCACGGCATCCAGGCGGCGCTGGTCGCGCAGCAGATGGCGGCCCGGGTGCAGCTGGAGCAGATGCGGTCCGGCCGCGCGCTGCCGAGCGGTCCCGGTGCGGTGGCGCCGGGCATGCCGGGCATGGGGCAGGGCGGCGAGGGACACAGCACCGGCCAGTACCTCTGAGCCGACGGGCCGCGCCCGGCGCGCGCCGGCGGGACGGAACGGGTCGGGCCGTGACGCGAAGTCACGGCCCGACCCGTCAGCCCAGGTCGAAGACCTTCTCCAGGTACGCCGCGACGCCGTCCTCGGTGTTCGGGGCGGTCACCTCGTGCGCGATCCGCAGCACGGCGGGGTGCCCGTTGGCGACCGCGACCGCCCGACCGGCCCAGGTGAGCATCGGTACGTCGTTCGGCATGTCGCCGAAGGCCACCACGTCCCGGGCGTCGATGCCGAGCCGGGCGCAGTACCAGGCCAGGCCCGCCGCCTTGGTCACGCCGGCAGCGGAGATCTCCACCAGCCCCGAGTACGACGAGTGGGTGGCCTCGGCCAGCCCCTGCAGGGCCGCGGCCACCAGCTCGACGAACGCGTCCGGGTCCTGCTCGCCGGCTCTGGCGAGCAGCTTCACCGCCGGTGCCGCCAGCAGCTCCTCCGGAGACTCCACGGCGCGGATCGCGTCGTGGTCGGCGTCCCAGCGCAACGGGTAGTGCGTCTCGTGCCGCATCTGCCGGCTGTCGGTGACCTCCACGGCGAAGGTCACCCCGGGCACCTCGGCCCGCAGCCGCCGGGCCACCTCGGCCAGCAGCTCCGGTGCCAGGGGGTCGGCCCGCAGCACCTCGTCGCCGGCCGGGTCGTACACCACCGCGCCGTTCGCGCAGATCGCCGGCAGCGGCTCCGCCAGCTGTTCGTACACCAGCTTGAGCCAGCGGACCGGCCGGCCGGTGACCAGCACCACGGGCGTGCCCGACGCGGCGATCCGGGCCAGTACGGAACGGGTACGCGGGCTCACCGTCCGGTCCTCCCGGAGCAGGGTGCCGTCGATGTCGGTGGCGACGAGCCGAGGGGTCTCTTCCATCACCGGGACAGTAGTCGGTCCAGGTAGACCGCGACCCCGTCGTCGTCGTTGCGCAGGGTGACCTCGTCGGCGGCGGAGCGGACCGCCGGGTGGGCGTTGGAGACGGCCACCCGGGACCAGCCGGCCCACTCGAACATCGGCAGGTCGTTCGGCTGGTCGCCGAAGACCAGTACGTCGCCCGGGTCGACGCCGAGGGTCTGCGCCACCACGGCGAGCCCGGTCGCCTTGTCCACCCCGGGCGGGCAGATCTCCACGAAACCGAGCCCGGCCTGAGTGAGCGTGGCCACCTCCGCGGGGACGATCCGGCGGGCGACGTCGAGCAGCTCGTCCACGTGGTGGTCGGCGGTCCGGGCGAACGCCTTGATCACGTCGGTGGCGAGGCACTCCGCGCGGGTACGCGCCTCGAACCGGTCCTGATACGGCCAGCTCGGGTGGTAGTCGCCCCAGAGCGGGGCCTCGTGCTCGTCGGACGCCTCGACCATCACGGTCAGCGGGCCGACCTCGGCCTCCAGGTCGGCCAGGAGCCGGGCGAGCACCTCGGCGGGGAGCCGCTCGTCACGCAGCACCACCGGGCCGGCCGGGTCGCTCTGGTCGACCACGCGACCGCCGCCGGCCATCACCAGGAAATCGGCGGCGCGGATGTCGTTGCGGGTCAGTTCGGTCAGCCGCGGACCGCGGCCGGTGGCCCCGACCACCGGGATCCCGGCGGCGCGCACCCGGTCGAGCACCCCGTGGGTGTACGCGGAGACGGTGTCGTCGCTGCGGACGAGTGTGCCGTCGAGATCGGTCGCGATCAGCTTGGGCAGTCCCGGGCGGGTCATCGTTCCTCCTTCGCCCGCCGCCGCCGCAACCAGCCGTTTCAGTGGTCGATCGTCGACCCGGAGTGACGGCGGGCAGCAACCGTACCTCGCGGAACGGGGCGCAACCATGGCTTCCAGGCGAATCGGATGCCAATCCCCGGCACACCCCCGGTGGCGCCCGCTCCCCGCCGGAACCCGTACCGCCGTACGGTTGGCCGGTGGTGGCACCCGACTGGCCGGCGGCCGAACCGATCGAGACGGACCGGCTCGTGCTGGAACCGCTGCGGGTCGAGCACGCCGAGGAGATGGCCCCCCTCCTGCACGACGAGCGGCTGCACGAGTTCATCGGCGGTGAACCGGTCGACCTGGCGCGGCTGCGCACCCGGTACGCGCGGCAGGTGGTCGGGCACTCGCCGGACGGGGTGCTGGGCTGGCTGAACTGGATCGTCCGGCATCGCCGCAGCGGTCGTGCCGTGGGCACCGTGCAGGCGACCGTTCGGCTGGACGGCGACGACCGGATCGCCGAGCTGGCCTGGGTCGTCGCCGTGCCCGAGCAGGGCCGCGGGTACGCCGTCGAGGCCGCCCTGGGCATGGCGGGCTGGCTCGACCGGCAGGCGGTGCGGAGGCTGATCGCCCACGTCCACCCCGACCATCGCGCCTCGGCGCGGGTCGCCGAGCGGCTCGGCATGCACGCCACCGGTGTGCTGGTCGACGGCGAGCTGCGCTGGGCCACGCCCTGACGGCCGCTCCGACCCGGCCTCAGCTCGGCGATTCCGGGCGGGCGAACGGAACTGTCGGCTGCACTGTCAGATCGGTCGGCGGCGGAGCCTCGTCCGGTTCGTCCCGATCGGGCCGGCGGCGTCGCCCGAACACCGGCGGGGGTGCGGCGTCGTCGTCCAGCGCTGCGGCGTTCGGGGAGAGGTGCAGCGCCACGCCGAGCAGTACGCAGGCGACGAAGGCCATGCTGAGGCCCCGGCCGTACTCGATCCGTAGGCCCGCGTCCGGGCTGTAGAAGAGACGCCGGGTCGACTCGTCCAGCTCGAACGCGGCGGCGGCCACCAGGACCAGCAGCGCCCCGGCGAGGGCGAGTCCCAGCACTCGGGCGTTCGGCCGGACGGCCGGGGTGCCGCGCAGCGCCAGCGCCACCGTGCCGACCAGCACGAGCAGGCCGACCAGGTAGCCGACCCCGAAACCGTTGACGTCGGCCACTCCGGCGGGAACCTCGAGTGGACCGTCGCGCCCGCCCTCCGGCAGGGTCATGACGACCCACTCGCCGACCAGCGAGCCGACGGCGGCCACCGCACCCAGCCCGGCGACCAGCGGCGGAAGTCGGCGATCCCGCCCCAAGCCGGCGAGCGAGCGTCGGGGCCGCTCCGGCGCCTCGGGCTCGGCCGTGCCCCACTCGATGACGGCCATGCCGTCCCGGTCGTCCTGTCGTTGGATGGGAAGCTCTCGGGACATCCGCCATCCTTCCCGCGGTCGCGCGACTGGTCGAATAATGGCACAGGGGACGACCGGTGACGGGGATCGCACGCTGGCCGTCGGCGGAGCCCGTCGCAGGCGGATCGGCTTTCCGATAGCGTCGGACCATGCCTATCCGTACCGCTTCCGCACGTTGGCAGGGCAACCTCACCGAGGGGTCCGGCACGATCCGCACCGGCAAGGGCGGCTTCCAGGGGAACTACTCGTTCAAGTCGCGCTTCGAGGAGGGGGAGGGCACCAACCCCGAGGAGCTGATCGGCGCCGCGCACGCCGGCTGCTTCTCGATGGCCTTCTCCAAGGCGCTCGCCGACGCCGGCTCGACGGCCACCTCGGTCGAGACCACCGCCAAGGTGCACCTGGACAAGACCGACGCCGGCATGACCGTGACCCGGATCGAGCTGGAGACCGTCGGCGAGGTGCCCGGCATCGACGAGGCGGAGTTCCAGAAGCTCGCCGAGGCCGCCAAGGCGAACTGCCCGATCTCCCGCCTGCTCTCCCCGGGCGCCGAGATCACCCTCACCGCCCGCCTCTCCTCCTGACAGCTCGTTGAGCGCGCGTTCACGGAGAGAGCCCTCGGCCGGCCCACGGGCGGCCACCCTCTCCGTGAACGTGCGTCGATCTCGACCGACCGGGCGCGACACGGCGTCGGGCAGAATGGCGGGGTGCCGGTGGAGATGAGCCGCGAGCGCTTCGAGGAGCTGGTCGGCGACGCGCTCGACGAGGTGCCCGAGGAGCTGCTCGGCCTCATGAGCAATGTCGTGATCCTGGTCGAGGACCACCCGCCGCCGGGCGAGGACGACCTGCTCGGCCTCTACGAGGGGCACGCGCTCACCGATCGGGGCTGGGACTACGCCGGGGTCCTGCCCGACCGCATCTTCATCTACCGCCACCCGATCCTGCGGATCTGCGAGGACGAGGAGGACGTCGTCGACGAGGTCGCGGTCACCGTGGTCCACGAGATCGCCCACCACTTCGGCATCGACGACGAGCGACTGCACGCGCTGGGCTGGGCCTGACCCGGCCGTTCGGCTCCGCGACAGGCGATCGAGCCGCCGATCACAGGCCGACCGGTCCGCCGGCCCGTCGTTGCGACGGTCCCCTACCGTCGTGGCAGGCGTTGCGATCTCAGGAGGCACTACATGCGCAGCTCGCTCTTCTCCGCCGAGAACCTGGAGCAGGAGTCCGCGCAGCCCGGCATGCGGCTGCAGAACTCCAAGTTGTTGAAGATCGAGCTCAACGGGGAGGCGATGGCCCGGGTCGGGTCGATGGTCGCCTACCAGGGGAACGTGCAGTTCCAGGCGCTCGGCTCCGGCGGGCTCGGCAAGTTCCTCAAGCAGAAGCTCACCGGCGAGGGCGTGCCGCTCATGAAGGTCACCGGCCAGGGTGACGTCTTCCTGGCCGAGCTGGCCAAGGACGTGCACATCATCGACCTGGAGCCCGGCGATGCGCTCTCCATCAACGGATCGAGCGTGCTGGCCTTCGACTCCACCCTCCAGTACGACATCCGCATGGTCGGCGGCACCGGGATGGCCGCCTCCGGCCTCTTCAACTGCGTCTTCAGCGGCCACGGCCGGATCGCGATCACGACCCGGGGCACCCCGGTGGTCCTCAACGTCGACCAGCCCACCTACGTCGACCCGCAGGCCGCGGTCTGCTGGTCGGCCAGCCTCCAGACCGGCTACCACCGGGCCGAGCAGCTCGGCCTCGGCACGCTGCTCGGCCGGCGTACGGGTGAGGCGTTCACGATGAGCTTCGCCGGCCAGGGCTTCGTCGTGGTGCAGCCCTCGGAGGAGCCGCCCGTGATGGGCAGCGGCGCGCAGGAGCAGCAGGGCGGTCTGCTCGGCGGTCTGCTGAGCTGACGGCACCCGGGGCGCGCCGGTCGAGCTCAGCTCACCGGCGCGCCACCGTGTCGGCTCAGCTCAGCTCGCCGGTGCGCAACCGGGCCAGCCAGGCGCTCGCGTCGGTGTAGTCGGCGTCGGAGAGACCGGGCGGCGGCGGCACCGGGCGCTCACCGCCCGTCTCCAGCCAGCGGTGTCGGGGGTACGAGCCGAGGAAGTGCACGGCGGCGCAGACCCGGCGCAGGCCCTGCAACGCCTCGCCCAGCCGAACGTCCGCCACGTGCCCTGTGCAGTCGAGGAAGAAGACGTAGCGGCCGAGCGCCTCCCCGGTCGGCCGGGACTCGATGCGGGTCAGGTTGACCCCGCGTACGGCCAGCTCCATCAGCACCGACAGCAGCGCGCCCACCCGGTCGTGTGCGATGTAGACCGCCAGCGACGTGACGTCGTCCCCGGTCGGCGGCGGGGGTGGGCCGGGGCGGGACACGAGCGCGAAGCGGGTCACCGCGTCAGGGTGGTCGGCGATCTTGTCGGCCAGTACGGCCAGCCGGTGGCGGGTGGCGCCGATCGGGGCGCAGATCGCGGCGTCGTACTCGCCGGTGGCGGCGCCCGCGGCCGCGGCTCCGTTGGAGAGCACGTCGACCACCACCGCGTCGGGCAGGTTGGCGCGCAGCCAGTTCCGGCACTGGGTGGAGGCCTGTGGGTGGGCGGCGACCGTGCCGATCGCGTCCGGTTCGGTGCCGGGACGCGCGCCGAGCACGAACTCCACGGGCAGGATCACCTCGCGGGTGATCACCAAGGGCTCCCCCTCGGCCAGTTCGTCGAGGGTCACCCCGACCGCCCCACCGATCGAGTTCTCCAACGGCACCAGCGCCGAGTCGGCCTCCCCGGCCCGTACGTTCTCCAGCGCCTCTCCCACGCTGCGGGCGGGCGTACGGCTGCCGCGTTCGGCGGCCGGGATGGTACGCAGCGCCTGCTCGGCGAAGGTGCCCTCGGGGCCGAGGTAGACGAAACGGGTCGGCGGAGTTCCTGGCATGCCGACCAGCCTACGCACCCGGTATGCCCACCGTGCCGTTGTCGCAGGCCAAGGTCCGGATGCCGGGCGGGGCGACCACCCGCACCTCGGCGTTGCACACGTCCGTGCCGGCGGTCACCAGCTGCGGTGCGGCCGGCCGGCCCCGGGTGACGACCTGGAGCTCCTCGTGCCCGGTCACTTCGAGCACCGTGTACTGCCAGTCGGCGGCGCAGAGCGGCTCGGTGCCGACCTTGACCCGGACGCCGTCGGGGAGCACTGCGGCGCCGCCCCGCAGCACGTTGATGACCCGCTCGCCGGTCGGCCCGCCGCGGCACGGCGTCGCCACCAGCCCGGCATCGGCCGACGGGGACGACAGGCCCGGCGTGGTCGACGGCAGGCCGGTGGCCGGCGGTGCCGGTGCGGTGGGGACCGACGTCGGCGCCGACGGTGCGCCCGGCGAGCTGGGCGACTCCGACTGGTGCAGCTCGGGCGGCACGCCGCAGCCGGCCACCGCCAGGGCGGTCAGCACGGCCACCACGGCGCGGGCTCGCCGGCCCGGTGCCGTCGCGGGAGCGCTGAGATGCGCGGCCACGCCGAGCCGGGCCGGCCGTCCGGTGGGTACGGTCGCGCGCGTGCCGGCCCGGACCGGGCGGAGGACCGGGAGGCCCGGACTGCTGCCCGGAGGCGTCGGGTCGACGGTTGGAGGCGCGGTGTGACGGGGCGGGGTGGGCGGCACGGGCCGATCCTGGGGGCTGCGGGGACGTTACGGCCGGGGTGGCCGAGCCCATCGTAGGAGCATCGGCGGCGTTGGTGAAGTCAACCGAGCAGGCGGTGCCCGGCCCGCTCCAGCGCGGCGGTCGCCTCGCCGAGGCGTACCGCCGGGACCAGCAGGTAGTCGGTGTCGAAGGTGGAGAAGGCGACCGCGCTCACCCGGGCGCCGGCGAGCGGATCGACCAGGGCGGCGAGCGTGCCGCCGACGGCCACGTCCTCCGGCGCGCCGACCCGCAGGCAGCGCCACGCGGTCTCCAGCACGGCCTGGGCGGGGGCGCGATCCATCGGGCAGATCACCGAGATCCCGTCAGCGGTCCAGCTCACCGTCACCACGTCCGTGGCGCCGAGCCCACCCGACAGCGCGGGCGGCAGGGCGGAGCCGGCGGCCATCCGGCACACGGCGTACTCCCCCGGCAGCAGAGCGATATCGAGCATGAGGGCACCTTACGGCCTCGACCGGTGGTGGACCCGGCTTTGCCGCGTGCGGCGAAAGCCAGACGTTGTCGCAGCTCAGACCGGCGAGAAGAAGGTCAGCGAGCCGGCCACCGCGCCGTCGGTGAAGACCGGAGTGGAGATGGCGTCCACCGTGCAGACCGGAGCCTTCGGAGTGGTCGCCTGCACCCGGAGCAGGCCCCGCGCCAGCCGGCCGGAGGAGAGCGCCAGCAGCGGAGGGATCTTGTCGATCTCCTGCTGGGTGAGCTCGCCGCGGTTCGCCGTGAAGTCGAGCAGACGCAGCCCGCCGTCGAGCATCGGCAGCCCGATCACGGCCTCCGGCTCGCCGAGGCTGAGCAGTTCGCACGTTGCGGTGGAGATCGCCATCACGTTGGTGTCGGCGTCGATCAGCAGGCACGGCTCGTCGGCGTTGGTGACCGTCGAGGACCATCGCTCGAAATTGTCGAGCTCCGGCTCTGTCGAGGCCCGTCCCGCCGGCACGAACACTTCGGAGAGCGAGAGTTCGACGTGGGCCACCGAGCCTCCTATGTACACCGACGGACTGTCCACGCTAGCCGGTCGGCGACCGCGCCCCGGCCACCGACCGCCGCTGCGCGAGCAGAGCTGGTGATCGATGGCCGCGGCGCGGACCCGCGGCGCCGGTGACTACCGGCCCACGAGACGTCGCCGAAGACGTTACCGACGGTTCGCCGGCTTGTCAGCGGCCATTCGGCCGTCCTCGTACCACCGGTAGTCGGCCACCGGGCGGTACGTGCCGTTCAGCCAGGTGGCCGGGTGCTGCGCCACGCGGGAGAGCTTCTCGGCGGTGGCCGGGCTGATCCGGTTGCCACCGGCCACGAGCAGCCGATCCAGCTCGCGGTGGGTGGCCATGAGGCAGTCCTTGGGCAGGCCGTAGACGCTGATGACGCCCGAGCCGACGAAGGTCAGCACCGGTGTCACCGGGATCTGCAGGCCCACCGCGTCGGAGAGCGCCTTGCCCGCCCGCCTGGCGTCCCGCCGGGCCTCGGCCACGTACGGCGGCCGCTTGCCGTTGATCTGCACCACGTCGCCGGCGACCAGCACCCGGGCTCGGCCGTGGTCGGCCACGGTGACCGCGAAGAGACCGCTAGGCCCGATGGCGAGGAACCCGGCGCGCTCGTCGTGCCCCCGGTCGAGCAGGTCGTCGGCGGCGTCGGTGCGGGGCCAGTCGATGACGTGCCACGCCGGCCCGAGATGGTCGAGTTGACCGACGGCGCGGGCTCCCGCCGCCTCCAGGCGTCGGGCACCACGCTCCGCCCGCCGACGGCGGGCCCACTCGAACGGTGTGGGGCGGACCGGTTCGAGTAGCCCGGGTGGCTCCACTCGGGGATGCGGCACCGTGCCAGGCAGCGCCCGGGTGGTGGGTGCGGCCCGGCGAGCGGGAAAGACAGTCATCGCGACCTCCGGCAAAAGGTCCCTCGAAGTTATGTCCCCACTACCCTACGTTGACCCTCCGGGGGCTCGGCAAGGTGGAGCGCCGGAGTGACTGTGGATGAATGCCATATTCACCCTCAGTTCTTTTCCCGGATGCCGCCAAACCCTGCCCTACGCTGCCAAGGGTGACCCACTACGTGGACAGCGAGGTCGGTCGGCTGGGCACCGTGCTCCTGCACCGTCCCGGCCCGGAACTCGCCCGCCTCACCCCCCGCAACAACGACTCGTTGCTGTTCGACGCGATCCCCTGGGTGGGGCGCGCCCAGGAGGAACACGACGCCTTCGCGGCCGCGCTGCGCGAGCGCGGGGTGGAGGTGCTCTACCTCGCGACCCTGCTCGCCGAGACGCTCGCGGTGGCCGACGCGCGCGCCGAACTCACCGATCAGGTGCTCGACTCGCCCCGGCTGGGCGACAGTCTGCGTGCCCGCGTCGCCGACCATCTGGCGTACCTGGACCCGGCGGCCCTCGCCGACGTGCTCATCGCCGGCCTCGCCCACGAGGAGCTGCGGATCAGCCCGGAGCGGCCGGGCGGGCTCGTCTACACGCTGATGGACCGGCACGACTTCGTCATCGAGCCGCTGCCCAACCTGCTCTTCACCCGGGACTCCTCGCTCTGGATCAGGGACCGGGTCGGGGTGACCAGCCTCGCGATGCCGGCCCGCCGCCGGGAGAGCACCCTGACGAACGCCATCTACCGCCACCACCCCCGCTTCGCGGGTACGGAGTTCGTCTACCGGCCCGGGCTGGAGCACCTGGAGGGCGGCGACGTCCTGCTGCTCGCCCCCGGTGTGCTCGCCGTCGGGGTGGGCGAGCGGACCACGCCCGCCGGCGCGGAGCGGCTCGGCCGGCAGGTCTTCGCCGCCGGGCTGGCGCACACCATCCTGGTGGTGCCGGTCGCGCAGGAGCGCGCCACCATGCACCTGGACACCGTCTGCACGATGGTCGACGTCGACGCCGTGCTGATGTACCCGAACGTCGCCGACGCGCTCTCCGCGTACACCGTGATCGCCGGCGCCGACGGCGAGGACCCGCGGGTGGACGGCCCGGCGCCGTTCCTGCGGGCCGCCGCGGACGCCATGGACATCGACCAGCTCCGGGTCATCGACACCGGGCTGGATCCGGTCACCGCCGAGCGCGAGCAGTGGGACGACGGCAACAACACCCTCGCCCTCGCGCCGCGGCTCTGCGTCGGCTACGAGCGCAATGTGGAGACCAACGCGCAGCTGGAACGGTCCGGCATCGAGGTGATCCCGATCGCCGGCTCGGAGTTGGGCTCCGGCCGGGGCGGACCGCGCTGCATGTCCTGTCCGATCGTCCGCGACCCGCTGCGACGCTGACCGCAGCGCCTCGCACTCCCGCACAAAAACACGGAAAGAGTGGTCATTCCTTCGGGAATGACCACTCTTTCCGTGAACGAGGCGGTGCGGGGGACCGGCGGGTCAGCGCAGGGTGAGCTGTCGGCCGAGCAGGCCCTGCCGGGCGCGGCGGCCGGCGGCGTCCAGCGGGGCGGTGTCGGCGAGCGCTTCGGCGTACCGCTTGGCGAACTGTGCCACCGGCTCCTCCCACTCGGCGGCGGGGGTCCGCTCGGGCAGGTCCCAGACCGGCACCAGCCGGCCGTGTGCCCGGAACATGCCGGCGAACCGGGTGTCGTCGCCGAGCGGCAGCGTGCCGGCCGCGCCGAGCCGGGCCAACGCGTTCAAAGCGGTGTCCTCGTCCTCCGGCAGCACCCAGCGCACGTGCGCCTTCTCCGGCACCTGACACCAGTACGCCGCCTTCGCGGCGCTCAGTCGCACCGTCGGGTAGATCGCGGCGTTGGCCCGCTCCAGGGACGCCTGCACGTTCGCGTCCTCGGTCGCACCCGGGTCGAGCCAGAACTCGAACCCGTCGTGCATGCTGATCTCCAGCGGCCCGTCGACCAGGAGGTCCTGCAGCCGGGCGCCGGGCCCGGGCAGCGGCGGCACCGACACCGGCTCGCCCGGCTCCGCCCGCAGGGCGCAGAGCAGCGCCTCGGCTAGGTCGCGCGAGACGTCGCCGGACTGGTCGTGCCGCTGCAGCCCGACGAGCACCCGCCCGTCGGGCTTCGTCATGGCGGGCGCGGCCAGCGGCAGCACCGTGGCCAGGGTCACCTGACGCTCACCGAACTCCTCGACCAGGGCGGGGGCGAGCCGCAGCGGCGCGGACGCGGCCGGTACCAGCTCGCGCAGCGCGATCCACTCGGGCTCGTCGACGAGCCCCTCGAAGGGGCGCGGTACGAAGATGTCGCGCACCTTCTCGCGCTTCGGGGTGGTCTCGGCGGCCCGCTGGCTCTTTCGACGCTTGCTCACGGCGAGACAGCCTAGAGGCCCGACGGGACCGCCGGGGGGAGGACCCGCCCCGGGCGGGGGCCGGCGGGCGGCCGGTCGCGGCTCGATCGGGGGCCGCGGACCACCGGGACGGAACGAGGGCTCAGCCGGCGACGACGAGATCGGCCACCGCCGGCTCGAACTCGGCCCACACGCTCTGCCCGAGCCCGTCCTGCTCGACCCCCCACCGGCTGGAGAGGCCCGCGACGATGTGCAGCCCGCGCCCGTCGGCGGCGTCCGGGCTCGCCGCCCGCATCCGCGGGCCCTCGGCGGCACCGCCGTCGGTGACCCGTAGCTGGACGTGCGGGGCGTCGACCGGGCCGCGCAGCCGCCAGGCGACCCGCACCACCCCGCCGGGCAGCGGACGGGCGTGCCGGACGGCGTTGCCCACCAGTTCGGCGAGTACCGCGACCAGATCCGCCAGGAGGGTGGGTTGCACCAGGCCGGTCAGCTCGTCGGCGAGCCGGTGCCGGGCCAGCCGCGCGCCGCTGGCGTGGTGGGGGACCACCACGCACCAGGCCCGTTCGCCCTTTCCCGTCGCCACCGTCGCCCCTTCGTGCCCCGTGCCGTCGCCGGTCATCCGCGCAGCAGTCGCACCTCTGCGACCGTACCGCCACCGGCCCTCGGTCTGAGGGATACCCATCCATTCTGCTGTTCAACGATCCGGCGGACGAGATAGAGACCGAGCCCCGCCCCCGGATAGCCGCGGCGGTCCCCGGACTCGCCCTGCCAGAACCGGTCGAAGGCCCGCTCGACATGCTCCGGCCGGATGCCGATGCCCCGGTCGCTGACCCGGAACGCGACCATCTGACCGTCCGGCCTGGCGCTGATCTCGATGCGGCTGCCCGGCGCGGAGTACTTGCCGGCGTTCGTGGCCAGCTCGGTCAACACGGTGGCGAGGCTCGGCCGGTGACCGAGCGCCTTGGGCAGGTCGACCGGCAGATAGAGGGCGAGCCGGGAACGCAGCTCCGCGGGGAGATCGCCGGCCGCGGCCCGCAGCGCGTCGCCGAGGTCGAAGGGGGCGGGGGGCTCGTCGCCGGGTCCCGCCTCGGCGGCGGAGGAGAGCAGCCGGTCGACCAGGCGGGCCAGCTCGTTCGCCCGCTGACCGATCACCCGGGCGGCCTGCCGTCGGTCGGCGTCGGTCAGCGACTCCCAGTGGTCGGTCAGGGTGTCCGCGTACCCCTTGATCACGGTGACCGGGGTCCGCAGCTCATGGCTGGTCACCGCCACGAAGAGGTCGCGCTCGTGGTCGCGGCGCTGCTGGTCGGTGATGTCGCGGAACGTGACCACCCGCAGGGCGCCGGGACCGGGCACGTCGCCCGAGGTGATCCGCAGCCAGCGACCGTCCGGCAGGCGGTGGTCGAGCACCTGGCCGGACGGGGGGATCGGGAACGGGAGCGGTCGGCTGAGCGCCTGGGCGGCGGCCTGGCCGGTCACCTGCGCCGCCGCCGGGTTCCAGAGCCGTACCCGGCCGTCGCGGTCGACCACGGCGAGCCCGTCGGCGAGCGCCGCCACGACCGGGCCGTCGCCGTGCACCGGCAGCCCGGTCTGGTCGCCGTACATGTGCGCGATGCAGGAGGCGAGGTACGCGATCACGCCGTGGTGCTGGTCGTCCGGCTCGGTGGCGTCGTCGGCGTAGACGGCGTGCAGGCTGCCAACCGTGTGTCCGCCGATCTCCGCCCGGGAGACGACCATTCGGCGCAGGCCCCGGTCGGCGAGCTCGCCGGGGAACGCACCGGCGAGCCGGTCGGCCCGCAGCTGCTGCACCCGGGGACCGGAGAGCAGGCAGACGGTGACCGGGTCGTCGGCGGGCAGCGGGCGGCCCACGGTCCACTCGGTGGCGCCGGTCGCTGAGATCACCCGCCCGCCGGTCGGGCCGAACTCGACGAACGCCATGCCGGCCGCGCCGAGCGCCGGCTGGGCCACCCGGAGGAGTTGGGTGAGGACGGGCAGTCCGGCGTCACCGGAGTTGATCATTTCGATCACCACGGTGTGCCCCGCGATGAGAGCGGCGAAATCGATGCGCTCCGGCATGTCCCGAGTCTGCCCCGCCGGCCCGGATTTGGGCACCCCCGCGTACCCCCGGCCGAACCGTCCGAACACCTCGCCCGGGCGGGGTCAGCGTCCGAGACGGGCCAGGGTCTGGGCGGGCCGGTCGGTGATGATGCCGTCCACCCCGGCGGTGAGGACGAGGTCCAGGTCCTCCGGCTGGTTGACGGTCCAGACGTACACCTGGTTGCCGGCGTCGTGCAGCGCCCGCAGCAGTTGGGGGCGTTCCCGCACCAGCGCGATGCCCGGTCCGGCGATGCGGGTGCCGAACGGCAGGCGGCCGAGCCGCAGCCAGCGCGGCAGCACCTCGAGCAGGAGCACGGTGGGCAGGGCGGGGGCGAGGTCCCGGATCCGGCGTACGGCCAGCGGCGCGAACGACATCACGGTGACCTGGACCGGGTCGTCCGGCGTCGGCTCGGTCAGCCCGTAGCGGCGCAGTAGCGCGACCAGTCGCCGTTCGACGTCGCGGCCGTAGCGGGACGGGTGTTTCGTCTCGACCAGCAGCCGGACCGGCCGGCCGGCGGCCAGCACCGCGTCGAGCAGCCGCTCCAGAGTGAGCAGCCGGGTGTGCGACTCGTCCGGCGGCTCGTCCCCCTCGCCCGGTACGCAGCCCGGATGCCAGGAACCGAAGTCGAGCTCCTCCAACTGGGCGAGGGTGCGGGCGCTCACCAGGCCGTGGCCGTTGCTGGTGCGGTCCAGCCGCCGGTCGTGCACGCAGACCAGGTGCCCGTCGCGGGTCAGGCGTACGTCGCACTCCAGCCCGTCGGCGCCCTCCGCCAGCGCGCGCAGGTACGCCGCGAGGGTGTGCTCGGGCAGGTCGTGCGAGGCACCGCGGTGCGCGAAGACCAGGGGTTGTTCGCCCATCCCGGCCGCCTAGAGGGTGTTTGAGAAGGCTCGCCCATCGCGAGCCGGACCGGCGCAGTAGGGCATGGTCTTCTCGAACATCCTCTAGAGCACCCGGCCCGGCTGTCCGTCCTCGCCGACCACCGGCCGCCCGGCGGCGGCCCACTCGCCCATGCCGCCGGCCACGTTGCGCACCTGGTCCCAGCCGTTGCGGGAGAGGTAGGCGACGACCTGGGCGGAGCGGCCGCCGGAGCGGCAGATGACGGCCACGTCCCGATCGGTCGGCACCTCGGAGATCCGGGCCGGCAGCTCCGTCATCGGCAGGTGGTGGGCGCCGGGCGCGTGGCCGGCGGCCCACTCGTCGTCCTCGCGGACGTCGAGCAGGTAGGTGTCGTCGGCGATCTGGGGCACGGTCACGGTGGGTACCTGGGGTCCGAACACGGCTACCAAGCCTAGAACCTCGCGGGGTCGATCGCTGCGGTCCGGGCCATCGGCATCGTCACAGCCGTACGACCCAGCGCGGATTGGCCTGGGTCCAGTTCGGCATCCGGGTGCCCCGGACGGCGTCGAAGAGGCCGTTCCCGCCGTTCTCCAGCACCACGTACGAGACCTCGTCGATGGTCTGCGAGTGCGACGGCACCTGCACTCCGCGCAGCGCGTTCGCGGGCAGCCCGCGCAGGGCGAGGAGCAGGTCCTCCAGGGCGACTCCGTTGGTGTCCACCGTCAGTGAGCTGCCGACGGCCCGGATCACCTGGTCGAGCTTGATCGGGTTGGTGCGCAGCCGCGTCTCGCCCGCCCGGTCCAGCATCGCCCGGAGCAGCTGCTGCTGGTGGCGCTGCCGGTCGTAGTCGCCGCCCGGCAGGTCGTAGCGCTGCCGGACGTAGTCCAGCGCCTCGGCGCCGTTCATCTGCCGGCAGCCGGGGCTGAACACCCGGTCCGTATGGATCGAGCGAACCTCGCGTTCCACGCACATCCGGACTCCGCCCAGCAGGTCGACCACCTTCCGGATGCCGGAGAAGTCGACGAGGGCTGCGCCGTCGAAGCGGATCCCGGTGAGCCGGGTCAGCGTGGCCGAGAGCAGTTGGGCGCCGGGCTCGCCACCTCGACCGTGCTCGTACGCCGCGTTGATCTTGTCCTCGCCTCCGGCGTAGCCGCTCCCGGCGGGGATCGCGACGAGCAGGTCCCTGGGGATGGAGACCAGGTACGCCTCCCGCAGTCCGGTCGGCACGTGCACGATGAGGATGGTGTCGGCGCGTTGTTCGGTGGTGTTGTCCCCCGGTCGGCGATCGGTGCCGATCAGCAGGTAGTTGAGCGGCCCGTCCAGGTCGGGACGATCGTTGCGGGACCCGGCGTCGAGCAGCTGCTCCTTGATCACCGTGCGGTCGTACCGGTCGGTGAGCGCCTGGAGCCCGAAGACGGTGACCCCGGCCAGCACCACGAGGGTCAGGCCGACCCCCAGCAGGATGCGAGGCCAGCGGGCGCGGTGCGGCCGGATGGCCGTGTGCGCCTCGGTCCGCTCCTCGCCGTCCCCGCCCGACCTGGACGTGGCCCCTCCCCGTCGCCGATTCGTGAGTTCTCCTCACGATCAGGCTACGGGTGGGGCCACGTCCGATCGGTCCGTTTCGCGGATCCCGCCCGGATCACTTCCGGTTCGAGATGACTTCCGGGTGGTAGAAGACGTACTGGGCGAGCCGGTCCTCCTTGACCGCCTTGAACATCTCCAGCGAGTCGTCGCTCAGCTCCTCGCGGCCGCTGTCGTTGCCGTTGAAGGTGCCGGCGTTCGTCTTGAGCATGATCAGCTCGTTCCCCGTCACGCCGCGCATGGTGAAGACGAAATTCTCGATCTTGGCGCCGCCGGTGTCGAGCACGAACGCCTTGCCGGCGGCCTTGATCAGCTGCTGGAGCTTGAGCGGGTTGGTCAGCATGCCCTTGTCGGTCGCCTTGCGGGCCATCGCCTTGATCAGCTGCTGCTGGTTGGCCTGCCGGTCGTAGTCGCCGTTCGTGAGGGTCTTGCGCTGCCGGGCGTAGTCCAGCGCCGCCCAGCCCTCCATCTCCCGGCAGCCCTTCTTGTGCACCACCGGCTTCATCTGCTTACCGGTCTTCTTGGCGTCCGCGTTCCACATCGGCTTGCCGTCCACGTACGACATGTGGATCGACTCGACCTCCTGCTTCACGCAGATTCGAACCGTGCCGAGCGTGTCGATCACGTTCTTGAAGCCGCCGAAGTTGATGATCGCGCCACCGTCGAAGCTCACCCCGGTGAGCTCCTTGATGGTCTTCGCCATCATCTGGGCGCCACCCTCCCAGCCGCCGCCGTTGCGGGCGCCGATCTGGAAGGCCGCGTTGATCTTGTCGGTGCCGCCGTTCCAGCCGGCCTTCTTGTTCTCCGGGATGTGCGCCTCGGTGTCCCGCGGGATCGAGATCAGGTAGGCCTGGTCGTGCGTGGCGGGGATGTGCAGGATGATGATCGAGTCCGACCGGACGTCGTCGGCCGCCCAGCGCTCCCGCGCGTCCACGCCGAGCAGCAGCATGTCGATCGGACCGTCCAGGCTCGCGCCGCCCTCGGCGTCGGTCTTGCCGGCGTCGCCGAGCAGGTTGCGCTGAGCGATCTCGCCGGTCGCCTGGTTGATCAGGGCCTTGCTGCCGACGATCGCGACGCCGCTGGTCAGCATCAGCACCGCGCCGAACACGACGGTGAGGCGGGCCCAGAGCGGATCCTTGCGCCGGGTGCGCTTCTTCTTGGGCGCGATCGGGTCGCCCGGGCGACCGCGGGCCTGGGAGGGGATGGCCGCGGAACCGCCGGCAGGCGGACGAGAGCGATCCAGCGACGGAGGGCGACGGCTGGTCTGAACCGGCATGCGTGCTCCAGCTCGCGTTATCAGGGGGCGAGAACACTGTACGGACACTTTGCGGTCATGGCGAGTTCGTCCAGCCGCAAATTCCGCGACCCCAGCGGGACACCAGGGATACTGACCGATCAGCCAGTTAGATTGGGACCGGTCAGTGGCTGGTATTCAGGAAATGCGAACTTTCCCGCCGACACCGGGCCGCCGGCCGCCGCGCGAGCGGCTGGTCAGCCGCCGTCGCTCTTCTTCTGCTGGTTGGCCTTCACCCAGTCGGCCATCGTGTCGGCCGACATGGCCCGGTACATCGCGAGGGCCTTCTCCCGGTCGGAGACCACCACCGACTCTCCGTTGATCGTCTCGCTACCGGAGTTCGGGTTGGTCACGAAGGTCAGGTTCTCACCTCGCAGGCTGCGGAACTGCAATCCCATGTCGACCAACGAGAAGCCCTGGTCGACGGTGACGGCGTCGGTCACCGACTGGAGGAAGGCGTTGAGCTTCCGTGGGCTGCTCAGCGTGCCGCTGCTCGCCGCCTTGTCCATCAGGGCGCGGAGGAACTCCTGCTGGTGACGCATCCGGGCGAAGTCACCGTCCGGGAACTGCTTGCGCTGCCGGATCCAGTCCAGCGCCTCGGCGCCGTCCATGTGGTTCATGCCCTTGGTGAACGTCCGGTACGGCTTGTGGATCGAGGTGACGGTGCGCTCAACGTTCAGGTCCACCCCACCGAGCGCGTCGGTGACCTGCTTGAAGCCGGCGAAGTCGATCGCCATGACGTGGTCCAGCCGGACGTCGGTGAAGCATTCGACGGTGCGTACCGCGAGCGGCAGACCGCCGAAGGCGAAGGCTGCGTTGATCTTCGCCCGCCGGCCGGAGTCACAGCTGGCGCTGGCGCTCTCCGGAATCGGTACGTACAGGTCGCGGGGGATGGAGACCAGGTAGGCCTCCTGGTGGTTGGCGGGGATGTGCATCACGATGATCGTGTCGGCCCGCCACTTGCCCGCCTGGTCCACCGGGGCGTCCGGGTCCCGGGAGTCGCTGCCGACCAGCAGGATGTTGAGCGCCCCCTCCACCTGCTTGCTCGGCCGCCCCTCGGTGATCCCCGAGAACGCGTCGGTCCGGGCGAGGTCCTTGTCGAGATTGCGCACGTAGAGCCAGGCGCCGACGCCGCCGAGCAGCGCGAGCACCACCACGGCCACGCCGACCACGAGCGCGATGCGCCCCCACCGCGGCCGCGGCCCGCGCCGGCCGGGTCGACCGCCGCCGGGGCCGCCCGGTCCGCCCGGTCCGCCCGGCCCGGTGGGCCCGCCCGGCCCGCCGCCCTGCGGCACCTCGTCGTACGACGGATACCCGTCGGAGGCCCGGACGCGCGCGGTGGCCCCGCGAGCGTTGCCGGGCACCGACGCGCGCCCGGAGCCGGGCGCCGGCGCACGCCCGGAGCTGCGGTGCAGGTAGGGGTGCGGGACGCCGGCG
The DNA here is from genome assembly GCF_003626635.1 of Micromonospora musae. Taxonomy (GTDB): domain Bacteria; phylum Actinomycetota; class Actinomycetes; order Mycobacteriales; family Micromonosporaceae; genus Micromonospora; species Micromonospora musae. The sequence goes on from NZ_RAZT01000011.1 coordinate 198,493, forward strand.
GACGAGGTGGCTGACATGTAAGTCAGCGTACGTACGTTCGGCCACCGCCGCCCTCAGGCGACGCCCAGGTTCGCCTCGGGCGTGCCGACCGGAGTCAGCCCAGACGGCTGCGGAAGTGCTCAATCGTGCGTCGGAGGCCGTCCTCGGGCGTCACCGTCGGCTCGTAGCCGAGCAGCTTCCGGGCGAGGGTCAGGTCGGGCCGGCGCATCTCCGGGTCGTCCGCACTGCGGGTGATGTAGGTCACCTCGGACTTGCTGCCGCAGAGCCCGATGATGGTCTCGGCGAGCTGCCGCATGCTCATCTCGTGCTCGGTCCCGCAGTTGATCGGGCCGGTCTCGGTCGAGTCGAGCAGCAGCAGGATGCCCCGGACCAGGTCCTCGACGTAGCAGATCGACCGGGTCTGGTCGCCGGTCCCGTGCACGGTGATCGGCTCGCCGCGCAGGGCCTGGGAGATGAAGGTGGGGATGGCCCGGCCGTCGTCCGGCCGCATCCGTGGGCCGTACGTGTTGAAGATCCGCACGATCGCCGTGTCGAGCCCCCGGCTGCGGTGGTACGCCATCGTCGCCGCCTCGGAGAAGCGCTTCGCCTCGTCGTAGACGCTGCGGAGCCCGATCGGGTTGACGTTGCCCCAGTACGACTCGCGCTGCGGGTGCTCCTTCGGGTCCCCGTACGCCTCGGAGGTGGAGGCCATCAGGAACCGGGCGCCGTCGTCGAGCGCGCGGTCCAGCAGGTGCAGGGTCGCCACCGAACCGACCCGGAGGATCTCCACGGGCAGCTTCTCGAAGTCGGTCGGGCTGGCCGGGGACGCCATGTGCAGGATCGCGTCGAACCGCTCGGCCAGGGCCGGGTGGGCCGGCAGCCCGTCGGAGATGTCCGCCTCGACCAGGGTGAACGTCGGCGTGTCCAGCAGGTGCGCGACGTTCTCCTTCGACCCGGTGACGAAGTTGTCCAGCGCGACCACCGTGCAACCCCGCGCGATCAGGGCGTCCACCAGGTGTGACGGCACGAAGCCGGCGCCGCCGGTGACGAGGATGCGGTGACCGGTGCCGAAGCGGGGAGCGACCTTCATGCCCGCCAGCTTACTTAGCGTCGCCTGTTCGTCAGCCTCCGGCCACGCGGGTCGACCCGGCTCGCGTCCCGCCTGGCGGCCCCGACCGTCGCTCGCGGGCGCGGTGCGGGCATGGGAAAGGGCCCCCTCGGGAGGAGGCCCTTTCCTGTTCGTCGCGGTCAGTGGGCGCCGGCCCCGGTGAGGGCACGCACCTCCAGCTCCGCGTACTTCTCGTCGTCACGCTCCTTGGAGATGAGCGTGCCGATCCACCCGCAGAGGAAGCCGAACGGGATGGAGATCAGGCCCGGGTTGGAGAGCGGGAACCACTGCCAGTCGTGGTCCGGGAACATCGCGGTCGGTGCTCCGGAGACCACCGGCGAGAAGAAGACCAGCACCACTGCGGCGAGCAGGCCACCGTAGATGGCCCAGACCGCGCCCGAGGTGTTGAACCGCTTCCAGAAGAGGCTGTAGAGGATGGCCGGCAGGTTGCCGGAGGCGGCCACCGCGAACGCGAGCGCCACGAGGAACGCCACGTTCAGGTTCTGCGCGAAGATCGACAGGGCGATCGACACCGCGCCGATCACCAGCGCGGAGATCCGGGCGACCCGGACCTCCTGCCGCTCCGACGCCTCCCCCTTCTTCAGCACGTTGGCGTAGAAGTCGTGCGCGAGGCTCGACGAGGAGGCCAGGGTCAACCCGGCCACCACGGCGAGGATGGTGGCGAACGCGACCGCGGCGATGATCGCGAGCAGCGTCGCCCCGCCCAGGTCGCCGCCGAGGAAGTCCACCCCGAGCACCTGGGCGAGCTGTGGGGCCGCCGTGTTGCCGGCCCGGTCCTGGGCGGTGATCGCCTCGCCACCGACGAGGGCCGCCGCGCCGAAGCCGAGGGCAAGGGTGAGCAGGTAGAAGGTGCCGATGATGCCGATCGCCCAGAGCACGCTCTTGCGGGCCGCCTTCGCCGTCGGAACGGTGTAGAAGCGGATCAGGATGTGCGGAAGACCGGCGGTGCCGAGCACCAGCGCGATGCCGAGCGAGAGCAGATCCATCTTGTTGTAGAAGGTCTGCGTCGAGTTGCCGGCGACCTCGACCCCGTAGCGCAGGCCGGGTTCGAGGAAGGCGGCGCCCTTTCCGGAGGACGCCGCGGCGTCGCCGAGCAGCGAGGAGAGGTTGAACTTGTACTTGGCGAGCACCAGCAGCGTCATGATCACGGCGCCGCCCATGAGCAGGAACGCCTTGACGATCTGCACGTAGGTGGTGCCCTTCATGCCCCCGACCGTGACGTAGATGATCATCAGGGCGCCGACCAGGATGATGGTGGCGATCTTGGCGGCGTCCGCGTCCATGCCGAGGAACGTGGTGCCCGGCTTGATGCCGAGCAGGAGCGCGACCAGCGCGCCCGCGCCCACCATCTGGGCCAGCAGGTAGAAGATCGACACGGTGATGGTGGAGACCGCGGCGGCGGTACGCACCGGACGCTGGCGCATCCGGAAGGCCAGCACGTCGGCCATCGTGTACCGGCCGGAGTTGCGCAGCAGTTCCGCGACGAGCAGCAGCGCCACCAGCCAGGCGACCAGGAACCCGATCGAGTAGAGGAAGCCGTCGTACCCGTAGAGGGCGATGAGACCGGCGATGCCGAGGAACGAGGCGGCCGACATGTAGTCGCCACCGATCGCCATGCCGTTCTGGAAGCCGGAGAAGGACCGGCCGCCGGCGTAGAAGTCGGTGGCGGTCTTCGTCTGCCGGCTGGCCCAGATGGTGATCGCCAGGGTCACCGCCACGAAGATCAGGAAGAGCGTGATGGTCAGGTTGCGAGCGGTGGTGCTGCCCGCCTCAGCCGCGAGGATCTGATCCATGGGTCACCTCCCCGATCTCGTCGCGGATCCGGTCGGCGACCGGATCGATCTTCCGGTCGGCGTGCCGGGAGTAGAGCCAGGCGATCAGGAACGTGGACACGAACTGGAGCAGCCCGAAGATCAGGGCGACGTTGATGTTGCCGAAGAGCTTCGTGCCCATGAAGTCCCGTGCGTATGCGGAGAGGATGACGTAGAGCGCGTACCACAGGAAGAACGCGACGGTCATCGGGAAGACGAAGCCGCGCAGGGCGCGCCGCAGCCCGGCGAACTCGTCCGACCGCTGCACGGCGAGGTACCGGTCCGGCGTGGACGCGGCCGGCGCGGGTGTGTCCGTGGACATTTGTGGATCACCACCTTCACAGGCGTCGGGGATTTTCGCGCACGTTAGAAAGCGCGCTCCCCGGCGCGGAAGGCCGAGATCGTCCTCGGTCGGCGGCTGCGCCGAACGGCGGGATGGCTGCGCCGAGTGACGCAGGTCACCCCGTTGAGCGGTCGGTGCTCGTCACGTCAGCTCCCGGTAGCGGCCCCGGTAGTGCAGCAGCGGCTGCGCCTCCTCGACCATCTCCACCGCCTCGATGGTCGCCTCGACCAGCAGTGACCAGCCGTACTCGCGAGCGGCGTCGAGCCGGCACCCGGCCCATCCGCCGGCATCGGCCGGCACCGGCCCGTACGGCGTCTCGGTCCAGTCGCCGGTGGCGAAGAGGCCGCCCGGGGCCGGGAAGAGGCCGGCGAAACGGTCCGCGAGCTGCCGGTGGGCCGGGCCCAGCGGCGCCACCGCGAACCGGCCGGCCGACTCGACCGCCGCCCACAGATCCGACTCCGCGTCGATCAGTCCGAGCAGCCGATCCGGCTCGCCCTCGGCGACCAGAGTGGACGACACCGTCAGCCCGACCGGCCCGGGCGCGGTCCAGAGCGTGACCGGTGAGGCCAGGCGGCCGCGCAGCCGGCGTACGGGCGAGCGTTGGCCGGCCGGTACGGCGAACGGATCGGTGTGGTGGATCTCGGCGCCAGGCTCATGATTCACGTGAAACATTGTGCCCGCGGGCCGGGTTCAGCGGCCGGTGGACGCGAAGCCCCGCACCAGCGAGGCCACCTCGTCGGCCCGGGTGTCCAGCAGGAAGTGGCCGCCGTCCAGGACGTACACCTCGGCGTCCGGCACGTCGGAGCGGTACGCCTCCGCCCCGGCCACCTGGAACGAGGTGTCGTAGCGGCCCCAGAGGACGAGCAGCCGTGGCCGCTCACGGCGCAGCCACTCCTGCCACCGGGGGTACGACGCCACGTTCGTCCGGTAGTCGTAGAAGAGGTCGAGCTGGATCGCGGCCTGACCCGGGCGGCTGAGGAAGGCGTGCTCGTCGGTCCAGAGGTCCGGGTCGTACCGCTGCGGATCCGGGTCGTCGCCCACGTGCCGGGTACGCGCCGCAGCGAGGGAGAGGAAATTCTCCCGCACGGCCGCCTCATGGCCGGCCCGGTCCCGCCAGTACTCCCGGCGGACGTCCCAGAGCGGCCCCAGCCCCACCTCGTGGGCGACCGCGTTCTGCACCACGAGGCCGGTGAGCCGACCCGGTTCCGCCAGCGCCATCCGGAAGCCCACCGGACCGCCGTAGTCCTGGACGTACAGCAGATGGCGCTCGACCCCGATCGTGGCCACGAACCGGGCCATCACCTCGGCGATCCGGTCGAAGGTGTACGCGAAGCCGCCCGGCTCGGGAGCGTCGCTGTGCCCGAACCCCGGATAGTCCGGCGCGATCAGCCGGAACCGGTCGGCGAGCCGACCCAACAGCGGCTCGAACATCCGGGACGAGGACGGGAAGCCGTGCAGGAGGAGCAGGACGGGCGCGTCCGCCGGACCCGCTTCCCGATAGAAGACGGAGAGCCCGTCGACCACCACGGTGCGGTAGCGGGGCTGCTCGCTCATGCCGGCACTCCGCTGCGCTGCGTGCCGTCATGAGGCACCGGTGCACTGTGCCGGATGATTCGCTCGCTGCGCTCGCTCATGGGGGCTCCTCGTCACGGCTCACCGCACCGTAGCCACCGGCTGTGAACCGGAGCCGGGATTCCCGGGCACACCGCCGGATCGGGTGCCGCCGTGCGGATCACGGCGGCACCGTCGGCGGTCGCCGTCAGCGGCGCGGAGTGACGGTGGCCAACAGTTCGGGTTGCCGCCGGTCCAGCACGTCCCCGGCCAGGTACGCGCCGAGCAGCGCGGCCCCCAGCCCGTACGCCACGCCGACCGGCAGCGCGAGCCAGTGCCAGACGTCGCCGAGCAGCGCGGCGGCCACCACCATCGGCACGGCCGCCACCGCCGTCACCAGCATGGCGAGCAGGGTGAGGAAGCTCTTGACCACTCCGCCGCCGCTGTTCATGGCGAACGGGTTGCTCGTCTCCGGCAGGGCGTACGCCCCGAGGATCGAGACGAAGCAGTTCACCGCGAGCCCCGCGCCGTAGCTGGCGACGAGGCTGCCGGCGGTCAGCCCGATCCACCCCGGGCGGCCGAGCACCACGGCGATCACGATCGAGACCACCCCGAGCATCGGCACCACGTAGATCGAGAACGCGGTCATCCGGGCCCGCAGCTCCTGCTGACCGCGTACCCCGGCCACCACGTTCGCGGCGTACGCGCTGCCGTCGAAGCCGAACTGGTTCGCGAGGGTGACCGCGGCGACCACACCCACGAAGAGCATCGAGAGGCTGACCAGCACCGGAGACGGCTCCGCGGCGCCCTGGCCGAAGCCCTGCCCGCTGTTCGTGCCGAAGCCCGAGCCGCCGAGGTTGACCAGCACCGGGACGAAGATGCCGACCACCCCGATGGTGATCAGGTTGGCCCGCCGGCGAGCGTCCCGCCACCAGTAGCGGGCCTCCCGGGCGACGAGCGCGCCGAACTGGTCACGCCGCGCCCAGCCGACGGCGCGCGGGAAGAGCTGACTCACCGCACCACCGGCCGGGCCGCCCTTGGCCCGGGTGCCCCCACCGCTCGCCGTACCCACCATCGCCGACTCCAGCGAACGGGACCACCAGGCGAGCAGCGCCAGCACCGTGAGCGCGCTGATCAGCAGCTTGACCGGCGCGGCCCAGCCGCGCCCCTCGGCCAGGTCGATACCGGCCGTCCAGGGCGCCCCGAGCGGAGTCCAGCCGATCACCTCCGAGACCCCGTCGAGGCGCTCCCACTCCGTATCCTGCAGCGCCGAGACACCGATCAGCTGCAGCGGGCCGAGCAGCGCGGCCGCGACCGCGAGCAGCACGGCGGCCAGGTCACGGACCCGCCGCGAGCGGAGCATGGAGGCGAAGGCGCTGGTGACCGCCCGCGCGGCCGCCACGCAGAGCAGCACCCCGAGGAGCACCCCGACCAGCGCCACGAGCGCGGCCGACCAGCCGCCGAGCACACCGGCCGTGAAGACCAGCCCGAGGAGGGCCAGCAGCACCGCAATCGCCGGCACGCTGACCAGGGCGGCCGTGAGCAGGCCGGTGACCAGCGTCCGGCGCGGCAGCGGCAGCAGCGCGAAGCGGGCCGGGTCGAGCGTCTCGTCCACGCCGAAGAAGATCAGGGGCAGCAGCACCCAGCCGAGCACCACCAGGCCGCCACCGAAGGCGGCGACCATCGTCGCGTACCGGTCGGTGTCGGCCAGGCCGGGACTCGCGAACAGGAAGAAGCCGCTGCCGGCGAACCAGAGCCCGAGCAGCGCGCCGCCCAGGAAGAGCGCGACCCGCCAGCCCTGGCCACGGAAGTTGTTGCCCATCACCCGCAGCTTGAGCCGGACGAAGTGCCGGGCGGAAACCCGGCGGACCGGCCCGGTCGGCGCGGTCAGTTCGACAGCCACGCCAGCTCCTCACCGGTCGCCGTCCGGCCGCCGACGACCTCGACGAAGACCTCCTCGAGCGAGCGCTTCCCGCGTACCTCGTCGATCGCGCCGACCCGCTTGATCGCACCCTCGGCGAGGATCGCCACGTGTGAGCAGAGCCGCTCCACGACCTCCATGACGTGACTGGAGAAGACCACCGTCCCGCCGCTGCCGACGTAGCGGGTCAGGATGTCCCGGATCAGCGCCGCCGAGACCGGGTCGACCGCCTCGAACGGCTCGTCCAGGACGAGCAGACGGGGCCCGTGCAGCAGCGCGCAGGCCAGGCCGATCTTCTTCTTCATCCCGGCCGAGTAGTCGACGACCAGGGTGCGGCCCGCCTCGGTGAGCGCCAGCACGTCGAGCAGCTCCGCGGCCCGCTGGTCGACCACCGCCGGGTCCATTCCGCGCAGCAGACCGTGATAGGCCAGCAGCTCGGCGCCGCTGAGCCGGTCGAAGAGGCGTACGCCGTCGGGCATCACGCCGAGCAGCTGCTTGGCGCGGACCGGGTCGGCCCACACGTCCTGCCCGAGCACCCGGGCCTGGCCCGCGTCCGGCCGGAGCAGGCCGACGGCCATCGAGAGCGTGGTGGTCTTGCCGGCCCCGTTCGGCCCGAGCAGGCCGTAGAAGGAGCCGGCCGGTACGTCCAGGTCGACGCCGGCCACCGCCACCTTGCCGTCGAACCGCTTGGCCAGGCCGCGAAGGCACAGCGCCGTCTGCTCATCGGTCATGCACCAGAACCTATCCCTTGACCGCGATCCGGTAGTCCCGCCGGGGGATGACCTCCCGTCATACCCGCGACGTACCGGTCCTCCTATGGCACGCCGCCGCCCGGCGACCCGGACCTCCGCCCGTCATTCCCCGGACGGATTCGGGTCACCTGCAACCGGTCCACTCGCTCACGGGTGATGGACGCAGGAACCTGACGGGAGGGTCATGGAGACGGACGAGGGGTTCGAGGAGTTCTACCGGACCACCAGACATCGGGTGGTCACCGTGCTGTACGCGCTCAGCGGCGACCTCGGCGAGGCGCAGGACGCCGCGCAGGAGGCGTACGTCCGCGCCTGGCAACGCTGGCGCCGGATCAGCGAGTACGAGGACGCCGAGGCGTGGGTCCGTACCGTCGGTCAGCGACTGCTGCTCAACCGGTGGCGGAAGATCCGTAACGGGCTGACCGCCTACCGGAGGCACGGCGTCCAGCCGTCCGCCGGGCCGCCCGACGAGAACAATGTCGCTCTGGTGATGGCGCTGCGTCGCCTGCCCGAGGAGCAGCGGGTGGCCGTCGTGCTGCACCACCTCGCCGACCTCTCCGTCGCCGAGATCGCCACCCAGACCGGTGCGCCCAGCGGAACCGTGAAGGCCCGTCTCGCCCGAGGTCGCAAGGCCCTGGCAACCATGCTCGACACCGCTCTGCCGGAGGAGGCCGCTCATGCCTGACCAGCTCTTCGACGATCTGTACCGGAACACCGAGAACCTCGCCTGGGCGCCGGTGGAGCAGGTGCGCCGTAGCGGGAGGCAGCGGAGCCGGCGTACCCGTGTCGCGGCGAGCCTGGCGGGCGTGGTGACCGTCGTGGCGGTCGCGGCCGGCGCTGTCGCCCTGGGCGCCGACCCGGATGCCGCGCCGCCGGTGGTGCCCGCCACCGGCTCGCCGACGCCGACGCCGAACCGGACGCCGACGCCCTCGACGAGCCCCAGCCACAGCGCCGACCCGACTCCGGACGACAGCGGCAGCCCCACCGGTGGGACGCCGTCGAGCCCGGCGAACGACGATGGACCGAACGCGCCGAGCCGCGACACGAGCATCCCGGCCGCAGCCATGATGCAACTCGCCGACCTGCCCAAGGGCTTCACGATGACGAACGGCGAACCGGACGGGGACTGGACCCTGGAGTCCGTCTTCGCCAACTGCCGCAACCAGCCGGCGTCACTGGCTAGGGGCCAGGTCGCCGAGCGGTTCCGGGTCTTCGACTCGCCCACGGACTCGCTGATCCAGCGGGTCACCCGCTACTCGGGCGAGGCCGCGGCGGCCCACCTGGACGCGATGCGCGAGCAGGTCGAGGAGTGTGACCCCCACCGGTCCGGTGACTCGCTGACCGTCCTGGCCGCGGGGTTCGGCGGCGACGAGTCGATGCTGGTGGGCTCCGTGATGGAGGGGCGGCCGGCACGGTGGATCCTCGTCCGGCAGGGTGACCTGGTGGCGCAGCTCAGGGTGGACAAGGACACCACGCCACAGGAGGCCACCCAGCTCGTCCGACCGGTGGCCGACCGGCTCTGCGCGGGTACCGACGCCTGCTGACCGTCACAGCCGCAGGGTGTCCGGGGCGTGCAGCCGGAGCATCGTGGCGCCGACGTCGGCGGGGACCCGACGTCGGGAGGCCGCCGACACCAGCACCGTCACGGCGAACGCCAGCGGTACCGTCCACGCGGCCGGCTGCGCCACGAGCGTCGCCGGCCAGCCGTGCAGCGGCGGACCGACCACTGTCACCAGTACGGCGGCGATCGCGGCGCCGCCGCCGACGAGCACCCCGGCGGCGGCGCCGAGGTCGGTCAGCCCACGCCACCAGATGCCGAGCACCAGCAGCGGGCAGAAGCTGGACGCGGCGACGGCGAAGGCGAGCCCCACCACCTGCGAGACGTCCAGCCCGGAGACGTTCAGGGCGAGGATCGCGGGCACCACGCCGGCGATCACCGTGGCCAGTCGGAAGCCGCGTACCGAGCCGCGACCGAGCACGTCCGTCGAGATCACCCCGGCCACGCTGGTGAGCAGGCCGGAGGAGGTGGAGAGGAAGGCGGCGAACGCGCCGGCCGCGACGAGCGCCGCGAGCAGCCGGCCGGTCGTTCCGTGGCCGAGGGCCGCCTCCGGCAGCAGCACCACCACCGCGTCGGTCTGCCCGGTGACGAGCAGCTGTGGGGTGTAGATGCGGCCGAGCACCCCGTAGATGGTGGGGAGCAGGTAGAAGACGCCCACCAGCGCCAGCACGACCAGGGTCGTCCGGCGGGCCGCGGCGCCGTCCGGATTCGTGTAGAAGCGCACCAGCACGTGCGGCAGCCCCATGGTGCCGAGGAAGGTGGCGAGGATCAGGGAGTACGTGGCGAACAGGCCCCGGTCGTCGGCCCCGGCCGTGCTCGGCAGCAGCCAGTCGGCGGCGTCGATGGTCACGCCGGCGACCTCCGGCACCGGGTCGCCGGCCTGGAAGACGACCGTCTCGCCGGCGCGTACCCCCCGGACCTCGCCGTCGGGGAACGTGAGGGTCGCGGGATGCTCGACCACGACGCTGATCGCGGTCCGGAACGTCGGACCGTCCGGCGGGGTGACGGCCGGCCGGGCGTCGGCCTGCCACTGCAGGGCCAGGAAGATCGCGGGTACCGCGAGCGCGGTCAGCTTCAGCCAGTACTGGAACGCCTGGACGAAGGTGATCGCCCGCATGCCGCCCAGCGCCACGTTCGCGGTGACCACGACGGCCACCAGCACGGCCCCCACCGGATACGCGGAGCCGGTGACCGTGGCGAGGGTGAGGCCCGCGCCCTGGAGCTGCGGCACCAGGTAGAGCCAGCCGATGAAGATCACGAAGGCGGTGGCGAGGATGCGCAGTCGGCGGGAGCCCAGCCGCAGCTCGCAGAAGTCGGGCAGGGTGAACGCTCCGGAGCGGCGCAGCGGGGCGGCCACGAAGAGCAGCAGGGCCAGGTAGCCGGCGGCGAAGCCGACCGGGTACCAGAGCACGTCCACGCCGTACTTGAGGATCAGCCCGGCGACGCCCAGGAAAGACGCGGCCGAGAGGTACTCGCCGCCGATCGCGGCCGCGTTCCACGTCGGACTGACCGCCCGGGAGGCGACGAGGAAGTCGGAGGTGGTGCGGGCCAGCCGCAGCCCCCAGAAGCCGATGCCGACGGTGAGCAGGGTGACGGCGACGATCGCCGGGATGACGAGGCCGTTCTCCACCTCAGCGCTCCGGCCGCTGGACCAGGTCGGTGAAGTCCTGCTCGTTGCGTTCGGCGAGCCGCACGTACGCCCAGCCCACCCCGATCAGGAACGGAAAGCTCGCGACCCCGAGCAGCAGCCAGGGCAGCTTCACGCCGAGCACGGTGACCCGACCCACCGCGGGCGCGATGGCGAAGAGCCAGGGCAGGCCGCCGAGCCCGATCAGCACGACCAGGGAGAGCCGCAGCGCCAGCGCGAGCTGGGCCCGCACGAGCCCTCGGACGAGCGCCTCCCCGACCCGGGTCTGCTCGGCGAGTTCGGCGCGGGTCCGTTCGTGCCGGTCCTCGCGGCGGGACACCTCGGCCAGCACGATCCGGGTCCGCGGCTGGGGAACCGGCCGGCGCACCTGGTCCGGTGCCCCTGCTCGCTCCTCGACCCCGGACCTCGGCGCGTGATCGTCGGTGGCGGACATCCCCGGCAGTCTTGTCCGATCGATCGGTTTGTCAAGGGCGCGGTGGTCGTCCGCGGCCGTGACCAGCAGCGGGCCGGCGTGCGGGCGCCGGCGTGGAGCTCAGGAAGGGGTTGTGCACAACCTGTGGATTACGGGTCACTCCTGTGGATAACCCGGTGGAGAACGCGTCGTGCCGGCTGTTCTCGTCGAGCCGGGCGGTCAGGGCAGGCCGACGCGCTCCGGGCGGGCGGAGGCGGAGCCCAACCAGGTGTGCGGGTTGCCGTACCAGCACCACCCGAGCTTCGGCGCGCCCTGGCTGATCCAGAGCGCCGGGACCCGCTTGTCCCCGCAGCGCGATCCGACCAGGGAGAAGCACTTGTTCTTCGCCAGCGCGGCGGGGTGCAGGGTGACGAAGGCGAGCCCCTCGTCGATGGTGAGCGGCAGCCGGTCCTGACCGGTGATGACCTCCAGCGCGGACGAGGGGGGCAGGTTCAGCGTCTCCTCGCCGCGGTCGACGTCGAAGAGCAGGTACGCCGGCCCGGCCGGCACCTCCAGCTCCTTGATCGGGTCGAACCGGGCCAGGTCGCCGTCGGCGTAGTGCTGGTCGAGGAAGCCGGGCTTGCGCTTGCCGGCCAGCGTGGTGAGCGGCAGGCGCGCCTCCACCGGAATCAGTTCGCGGGTGATGACCAGCAGGAACGGCACTCGCGCCGCGGTCGGGGCCGGCAGCCCGGCTGCGCCGCTGACGGCGGCCGCGCGCAGCGGGGCGACCAGGTCCCGGAAGGTCTTCTCGGCTGTTGCGGCCAGCTCGGGATAGCCGAGCCGCACCAGGCGCTCCACCTGACGGTCGAACTCGGCGGCGGCGTCGTACGGGGCGTCGGTCACTGCGGCCTCCTCGAAGTCGTACAGCCCACCGTACAGCGTACGACGAGCGGCGGCCATTCCCGGTTTCCGAAGAAGATCTCGGCGGCGCGTGCCTGCTCGGCCGGCGTCAAGGGCAGCGGTGGGGTCAGCGGCTCCAGTCCTGCTTCGCCGCCCGGACCAGCTTGTCCTTCAGCTCCCGGGTGTGCCGGCGGCTGACCGGCAGCTCCGTGCCGTCGATGACCACCACGTAGCCGGAGTTCACCAGCCGCAGCTCGGCGATCAGCTTCAACTGCACCAGGTACGACCGGTGGATGCGGACGAAGCCGGCGTCCGCCCAGCGCTCCGCGAGGGTGGCCAGCGAGACGCGGACCAGGTGCGAACCGTCCGCAGTGTGCAGCCGGGCGTAGTCCCCCTGCGCCTCCACCCAGCGCACCGCCGACCTCGGCAGCATCCGGGTGGTGCCGGCCAGCTCGATCGGGATCGTCGGATCCTCCTCGGCCCGGGCCAGCGCCGCCGGGTGCGACGGCACCACCCGGGAACCGATCACCCGGCGCAGCGACTCGGCCAGCCGCTCGGCGCGTACCGGCTTGCGCACGTAGTCCGTGGCGCCCAGGTCGAACGCGTCGACCGCGCCGTCGTCGTACGCGGTGACGAAGACGATCGCCGGCGGCCGGGCGAACCGGCGCAGCACCCGGGCCAGCTCCATCCCGTCCAGCCCGGGCATCCGGATGTCCAGGAAGACCACGTCCACATCTGCGTCGCGGAGCAGCCGCAGCGCGTCCGTCGCGTCCGCGGCGGTGTGCAGCCGAGCCACCCGCGGGTCGGCCCGTAGGTGGTACGCCAGCTCGTCCAGGGCGGGCGGCTCGTCGTCCACCGCCAGCACCCGGAGAAAACCGGACGCGTTCCCCGGGGCGACCCGGCCGGCCTGCTCGCTCACGAGCCCGCCCGTACCCCAGGATGGAACTTCGGAATCCGCATGCTCACCCTCGTGCCCGAGCCCAGCCCGGTCTCGACGACCAGCCCGAAGCCGTCCCCAAAGACCGAGCGGAGCCGCTCGTCCACATTGGAGAAGCCGACGTGCTGGCCGGAATCCTCCCCCGGGTCGCCGACGCTCAGGGCCAGCTCGGCGATGCCGGTGGTCAGTGTGGCCGGATCCATCCCCACCCCGTCGTCCTCCACCGTGATGTGGCACTCGGCGCCGGCGTCCCGGGCCTCGATGCTCACCATGCCCGTGCCGGGCTTGCGGGACAACCCGTGCCGGACCGCGTTCTCGACCAACGGCTGCAGGCAGAGGAACGGCAGGGTCACCGGCAGCACCTCGGGGGCGATCTGCAACCGCACCTGGAGCCGGTCGCCGAACCGGGCGCGTTCGATGGTCAGGTAGCGGTCGATCGAGCGCAGCTCCTCGGCCAGCGTGGTGAACTCGCCGTGCGCCCGGAACGAGTACCGGGTGAACTCGGCGAACTCCAGAATCAGCTCGCGCGCCCGCTCCGGGTCGGTCCGCACGAACGAGCCGATAGCGGTCAACGCGTTGTAGATGAAGTGCGGGCTGATCTGGGCCCGCAGCGCACGGATCTCGGCCCGGGCCAGCCGTTCCCGCGAGGAGTCCAGCTCGGCGAGGGCGAGCTGGTTGCCGGCCCAGTGCGCGGTCTCCAGGGTCGCCTGCACCAGGCCGGGCGCCGGCGGCCCGTCGGAGATCGCCAGCAGGGCGCCCACGGCCTCCCCGTCCGCGACGGTGAGCGGGGCGACCACCACGCCCCGTACCGGGCAGTCCACCCGGTCGCACTGCAGCTCGGCCTCGCCCAGCACCGTCGACCGTGCCGACGTCACCGCCCGCCGCGCCGCGACGAGCAGCTGCTCGCCGTGGTGCCCGCCCCGCCCGTCCAGCGCGAGCAGCTTCTCCCGGTCGGTGAGGGCCAGCCCGGGCGCGCCCACCAGGGCCCGCAGATGACGTACGGACTTCGCGGCGCCCGCCGCGCTCAACCCCGCGCGCAGCGGCTCAGCGGCCAGCCCGGCGGTGTGCAGCACCTCGTAGGTGGCCCGCTGGGTGGCGGTGGCGATGCCCCGGCGCGCCCGCAGTCGGCCGACCGCGAAGAGAGCAGCGGCGAGCGCGCTGACCAGAAAGACGACGGCGAGAACTGCCGAGAGGTTGCCACCCACGCCCAGATCCTGTCGGCTCCGGGCCCCGCAGCCAAGGGGTCAGTACGCGCCCTTGCGGGCGAGCACCACGCCGACGGTGCGCCAGAGGATGCTCAGGTCGTATGCGAGCGACCAGTTGTCGACGTAGTAGAGGTCCAGCCGGACCGCCTCGTCCCAGGAGAGGTCGGAGCGGCCGGAGACCTGCCAGAGGCCGGTCATGCCGGGGCGCACCAGCAGGCGCCGGCGGACGTCGCCCAGGAAGTCGCCGTCGTCGGCCGGGAGCGGACGCGGCCCGACCAGCGACATCTCCCCCCAGAGCACGTTGATCAGCTGCGGCAGTTCGTCCAGCGAGGAGCCGCGCAGGAAGCGGCCCACCGGGAAGACCCGGGGATCCTGCTTCATCTTGAAGAGCATGCCGTCGGTCTCGTTCTGGTCGACCAGGCTGGCCAGCCGATCCTCCGCGTCGACGTACATGGTGCGGAACTTCCACACCCGGAACGTGCGCCCCTCGTGACCCACCCGCGGCTGCCGGAAGAAGACCGGCCCGGCGTCGGAGATCTTGATCGCGATCGAGATGGCCACGAAGACCGGGATCAGCACCAGCAGCCCCAGCCCGGCGGCGACCCGGTCCATCAGGTTCTTGGCCAGCAGCGCCGGACCCGACAGGGTCGGCTCCTCGACGTGCAGCAGCGGCAGCCCCTCGATCGGGCGGATGTGCACCCGGGGGCCGGCGATGTCGGTGAGCTGCGGGGCGACCACCAGGTCGACGCCGGAGCCCTCCAGCTGCCAGGCGAGGCGGCGCAGCTCGCCCGGCTCCGCGCTGGCCGACCCGCAGACGGCGATGGTGTCCCCGCCGACCTCCCGGACCAGGGCGAGCACGTCGCGGCCCGCGTAGACCGGAACGGGGGTCTCCAGACCGCGGGCGGCCGCGTAGCCGTCCGTGAGGTGGATGGCGACCGGCACCAGACCCGCCGCCGGGTTCCGGGTGACCGCGCGGTACACCTCGAGGCACTCCGGCAGGGTGCCGACCAGGATCATCCGGTGACCGCCCTGGCCGATGTTGCGCCGCACCACGTGCAGCACGAACCGGGTGAGGCTGCGGCCGAGCAGGATCAGCAGCAGCGCGCCGAGCAGGGCGGTGCCGACGGTGTAGCGGGACAGGTCGGTCTTGGTGGCGAAGGCGAGGAAGGAGACGGTGGCGGCGACCGCCACCCCGGCCCGGATCACCCGCTTGAACTCGTCCGGGCCCAGACCGAGATAGCGCCGGTCGTACGCGCGGTTGCCCCAGAGGATGATCACCCAGCCCAGCGGCAGCAGCACGAACGCCACCGTGAAGAACCACGTCGGGTCCTCCTGGGCGTTGTAGAAACCCGCGGCGGCCTGGTCGAAGGTGTGGATCGCGGTGAAGCTGGCGAACGCGGCGGCCGCGAAGTCGAGCAGCAGGAGAATGGCGATGTAGGGACGGTGCCAACGGGAGACCCGCCGACGTGCCCGGGCCCACGCCGACCGGGGAACGCCGTTGTGTGTCGGCGGTGTCGGCGGCTGGATCTCGAAGCTGTCGACGTGCCGCACGAGTTTGCTCCGGCCTGTGTTGGTTACCGGGCGCTGGAGGCTTGTCGTCACCTCACCCATGTCCTCCCGCATGACGCGGGCCGCTCACTCATCGTGAGGACCCGGGTCGCCCACCGTCCCAGTCTCCCACGGCGGACCGGACCGGGCGCCGGACCCGAAGGACATCGCGCCCCGCTGGTGCCGGCGGGATCTGGCCGGCTCCACGCCATATCAGAAGCCGGGGACCGGGCCACTATACCGATGGATGATGCGGTTGGTAGAACTGCCGAGCAGGACCTTCCGCGTTCTCCGGACGATTCCCCTCGGTAGCTCCCGCGTGTCGTTACTCACCGTACGAGCCGGGACAGCCGACGGTCAGCGAGCGGCTTGCCGCCGGTTTGACAGGTGGGGCAGTACTGGAGGCTCGAGTCGGAGAAGGAGACCTCCCGAACGGTGTCGCCACAGACCGGGCAGGGCAGCCCGGTGCGCGCGTGCACCTTCAACCCGGAGCGCTTCTCGCCCTTCAACTCCGCCGCCCGCTGCCCCAGCGACCGGGCGACCGCGTCGCCGAGCACCTGCCGGGTGGCGGCGTGCAGGGCGGCGAACTGGTCGTCGGTCAGCCGGTCGGTGAGCGCGTACGGGGAGAGCTTCGCCGCGTGCAGGATCTCGTCGGAGTACGCGTTGCCCACCCCGGCGAGCACCGCCTGATCGGTCAGCACCAACTTGACCCGGCCCCGCCGGCTGCGCAGCCGCTCGGTGAAGACGGGCAGGTCGGCGGTGAGCGCGTCCGGGCCGAGCTTCGCCACCCCCGGCACCGTCGCCGGGTCGGTCACCAGGTACGCGGCCAGCTTCTTCTGGGTGCCGGCCTCGGTCAGGTCGAAGCCGGAGCCGTCGTCGAGGCGTACCCGCAGGGCGATCGGACCCTTGCCGGGGCGCAGCGGGGCGGCGCTGGGGAAGGCCTCCCGGTATTGCAGCCACCCGGCCCGGGCCAGGTGGATCACCAGGTGCAGGTCGCCCTCGAAGACCACGTCCAGGAACTTGCCGTGCCGGCGCGCGTCGACCACGGCACGGCCGGTCACGGCGCTCGGCGCCGGATCGTACGTCTTGAGGGCGCTGATCGCGGCGACCTCCAGCCGGTCGACCCGCCGCCCCACGGCGCGCTGGCGCAGGTAACCCGCGAGCGCTTCCACCTCCGGTAGCTCGGGCATCAGACAACGGTAGCCTTCTTTTCCGTGAGCGCGAGGAATGAGCTTGCGAGTCCCGCAGTCGGGAACAATGGGGGCCCCGTGAGCGCGAGGAATGAGCTCGCGAGTCCGGCAACCGGGAACAGAGGGCGAGCTCAGTGAAGATCGTGGTGGCGCACAACCGGTACCGCCAGGCTCAGCCGTCCGGCGAGAACACGATCGTCGATGCGGAGATCGCCCAGCTCACCGCGGCCGGCGTCGAGGTGCTGCCGTTCATCCGCAGCTCCGATGAGATCCCCACCATGCCGCGTACGGCCAAGGCGCTGCTGCCGGTCTCACCGATCTACGCGCCGCAGGCGCAGCGGGAGCTGAGCCGGTTGCTCACCGAACACCGGCCGGACGTCCTGCACCTGCACAACCCGTACCCGCTGCTCTCGCCCTGGGTGGTCCGCACCGCTCACAAGCACGGGGTGCCGGTGGTGCAGACGGTGCACAACTACCGGCAGGTCTGCTCCTCCGGGCTCTACTTCCGGGACGGGATGATCTGCCAGGACTGCCGGGGCCGGGCGCTGGGCGTACCGGCGATCGTGCACCGCTGCTACCGGAACTCCCGCGCGCAGAGCGCCCTGATGGCCACCACGCTGGCAGTGCACCGGCCGACCTGGCGGTCGGTCGACCGGTACGTCGCGTTGACCTCGGCGGTCGCCGCGCACCTGCGCGACTACGGCATCCCGGCGGACCGGATCGTGATCAAGCCGAACGGAATCCCGGACCCGGGGCAACCCGCCCCGCTCGGCGACGGTTTCCTCTTCCTCGGCCGGCTCTCCCCGGAGAAGGGGCTGGACCTGCTGCTCGACGCCTGGCGCCGGCACCCGGACGGCGCGCTCGGTCCGCTGCGCATCGCCGGGGACGGCGAGCTGCGCACGCTGGTCGAGGCGGCGGCCGCCGAACGGTCGGACGTCACCTACCTCGGCACGCTGGACCGGGCCGGGGTGCGCGCCGCGCTGGAGGCGAGCGCGGTGGTGCTCGCCACCTCCACCTGGCACGACGTGCTGCCCACCGTGATCATCGAGGCGCTGGCGAGTGGCCGGCCGGTGCTCGGCACCGCGCTGGGCGGCATCCCGTACCTGGTCGGGGCGGACACCGCGCGCGTACCGGCCGGAACCGGCTCGGCGCAGGAGGCCTCGGCCGCGACCGGTTCGGCCACCTCGGTGCCGCTCGCGGGCCCGGTCTCCGGGACGTCCGCCGTGCCGGCGGGCATCGTCACCGGCGAGGCCGGCTGGGCGGTGCCGCCCGAGGCGGCCGCGCTGGCCGCGGCCCTGCCGCTGGCCCGGACGGGTGCCGCCTCGCTCGCGTCGGCGGCCCGCTCGCGCTACGAGCGCACCTTCCACCCCGATGTGGTCACCGGCCAGCTCATCGACGTCTACACCAGCGTCACCCCCACCCACTGACCCCCCCACCGACCTCCCACGCCACCACGCCACCCCACCCCGCATCGAGGCCGCTCTTTCACGGAGAGAGTGGCTGTCCGGGAGCCCGAGGGCACTCTTTCCGTGAAAGAGCTCGCGGGGTGGGGCGGGCGGCGCGACGGGGCGCGGGGCGGCGCGACGGGGCGCGGGGTGGGGTGGGGTGGGTGGGTCAGCGGAGGGAGGCGCGGGCGGAGAAGGCGATGCTGGCCAGCAGGAAGCCCCCGTTGACCAGGGTGAACGCCACCATCACCCAGAGCGTCACGGCGGGGGCGAGGAGCAGCACCAGCGCGGCCACGAAGATCACCGCGCCGTAGTCGCGGACGAGCTTCGCGAGGCGTACCGGCAGCGAGGTCGAGGTGACCATGCTCGCCGCGTTCGGACCGGCCTGCATCACCGAGGTGACCAGGTTGACCATCCAGGTGCCGGCGAACGCCGCGACCAGCCAGGTCGGGGTCGACGGGTACTGCGCCACGGCGGTCGCGGAGAGCGCCGCGACCAGGGCGATCTGGGCCGCCACGTCACAGAGCACGTCGACCCGGGCACCCGCCGGGCTGCCCGTGCCGGTGACCCGCGCGAGCTGGCCGTCCGCGCAGTCCAGGGCGTACGCCACCTGCCAGCCGACCAGCGCCAGCAGCCCCACCACCCAGGCCGGCACCTCGCCGGACGCCACCCGACCGGCGAGCGCGACCACGGTGACCGAGGTGGCCAGCCCGAGCACCAGATTCGCGACGGTCAGTGCGGTCGGGCGCAGGCCCAGCCGGTACGCCGCGAGCGCGAAGGTGGCGCCCAGCCACTGACTGATCGATTCACTGAAGAGGCCCCCGCCCCGATTTGTCCGGTGGAAATCGGCGACGGTGGGACGAAACGGCTCAGTCAAGGTGGTCGTGGATTGCACCGGCGTAGTCTGCCAGCCGGGCTCGGACGTCGGAAGGCGACAGCGCCAGATGTTCGAGGATGGTGTACCGGTCCGGCCGGGTCCGCGGCGCGAAGATCACCGCGTCGACGAACTGGTCGTCGGTCAACCCCACCTCGGCGGGGGTGACCGGGAGGTTGTGCCGGGCCAGGCAGGAGACCATCTGGGCGAAGCGGTGCGCGTCCCCCCGCAGCCAGGTGCAGAAGAGCGCGCCGAGCCCGGCCAGCTCGCCGTGCGAGGCGGTGTCGGGGAAGAGCGCGTCGACCGCGTGCATGATCTCGTGGCAGCCGCCGCTGCACGGTCGGCTGGTGCCCTCGATCGCCATCGCCAGGCCGCTGGAGATCAGCGCTTCGGCGAGGACGGTGACGAAGGCGTCGTCGCCCATGTCGCCCGGATGGTTGATCACCGCTTCGGCGCCGGCCCGGGAGAGCGAGGCGGCCAGCCCGTCGAACGGCTCGCCGCGTACCACCCGCGCCAGCTCCCAGTCGGCGAGTGCGCTGATGTTGCTCACCACGTCGCCGATCCCGGCCCGGTTGTGCCGCTCCGGACCGCTCTCCACGAAGTCCAGGTCGACGACGACCGCGATCGGGATGTGCACGCCGTAGGAGCCCTTGAGCCCGTCGGTGACGAGGCTCGCCACCGGGGAGGCGATCCCGTCGTTGGCGAGGCTGGTGGCGACCGAGACCATCGGTAGGCCCCGCCGGGTCGCCGCGTACTTGGCCACGTCGATGGTCTTGCCGCCGCCGATGCCGACCACCGCGTCGTACGACCGGGTGCGGAGCTTGCCCTCCAGGTCGTCGGCCGCCTGCAGGGTGCCGCCCGTCACCGTGAACACGTCGGCCGACCCGAGCGTGGGCCGGATCAGCTCGGCGATCCGCTCGCCCTGGCCGGGGCCGACCACCACCGCCACGTCACCGCCGGCGGAGATCCGTCCGTCGGCCAGGATCGTGGCCAGGTCGGCCACCGCCCCGTGCCGTACGTCGATGTGCAGTGGAGTCAGTACGGACCGGGCTAGTAGAGGCACGCGATCTCCCGGGCGCGGGACAGGTCGGCGTGGTTGTCGACCTCGACCCAGGAGACGTCCCCGATCGGCGCCGCCCGAACCTCGCCGCCCCGGTCGGCGAACTCCTGGTAGCCGTCCTCGTAGTAGAGGTTCGGATCACGCCGCCAGGTCGCCTCCAGCGCGTCGGCGAGGGCGTCGGCGACCTGCGGCTCGATGAGGGTCGCGCCGATGTACTCCCCGTACGCCTCGCCCGGGTCCATCAGCTTGGTGATCCGGGTGAGCTGGCCGGCGGCGTCGAAGGTGGTCTTCATCTCCTCGTCGGCGAGCGCCTTGAGGGTGTCCACGGCGAGCAGGATCCCCGCCCCGCGCTCGGCCAGCAGCGTCTTCTCGACGCTCACCGGGTGCACGGTGTCGCCGTTGACCAGCAGCACACCCTGCCGGAAGTACTCGCGGGCCAGCCAGAGCGAGTAGGCGTTGTTCCACTCCTCGGCCTTGTCGTTGTGCACGAGGGTGAGGTTGACGCCGTACCGCTTCTCGAGGTCGGCCTGCCGCTCCCGGACCGCGTCGGCCGCGTAGCCGACCACGATCACGATGTCGGTGAGCCCCACCTCGGCGAGGTTGCGCAGCGCGATGTCGAGGATGGTGATCTCCCCGTCGACCGGCACGAGCGCCTTGGGCAGTGTGTCGGTGTAGGGGCGCAGCCGGCGCCCCGCCCCGGCGGCGAGCACCATCCCGATCATGCCGGCAACCTCCCTCGTACGACTCCGGTCACCGCTGGAGGATAGCGCCGTGTCCGAGACCGTCTCCCGTCAACCGGGCTTCGCCCGCTGTTCACCCGGGGAGCGCGGACGGATCGGCTGTTCAGCCGGGGAGCGCGGCCAGATCGGCGAGGACGCTCAACCGCTCCTGCGCCGTCAGCGCCTCGTACGGGCCGGCGGCCCGGCGGTCGGTCTCCTGCTCGATCGCCAGCCGCTCGGGCCCCGCCGGCAGGGCGGTCACGCTGAGCGCGGTGTGCCCGGCGACGGCCCAGGCGGCGGCGTGCGCGTCGGAGCGGTGGTGGCGCAGCGTGCCGAGCCGGTTGAGCAGCAGGACGCCGGGCGGGGTGCCGTCCGGCTCGTAGGGCGGGGCGACCGCGGCGAATGCGGCGCCCGCCGGGTCCGGCTCCTCGGCCGCGAGCACCAGCGCGTACGTCAGGAGCCGGCCGAGCGCCTCGACCAGGCGGACCACCCGCTCCTCGTGCCCGGTCCACAGTTCGCCGGTGACGTCGGCGTGCAGCCGCCAGAGTTCGGCGAGGAACGCCAGCCCGCGTTCGGTGGCGGCCAGCCCGCCGTCCGGTCGGCGGTGCAGCATCCCGTACGCGACCTGTTTGTCCAGCGCCCGCCGGCACTCGGCCGCGTCCCGGTAGCGGGTCACCGCGGTGAACCCGGGGTCGTCGACCACGCCGCCGGGCTCGGCCAGCCGGGTGCGGAGCTCCACCAGGAAGCCGGTCGCGGCCGGTCCGCCGTACCGACGGCTCAGCTCGGTGCCGCGTTCCTGGCCGGCGGCCATCCCGGCGAGAAAGGTCCGGTCGACCGCGGGTGCGACCAGCCCGGCGTACCGGTGCGGCGCCAGCTCGACGGCGTGGCTCACCGACCCATGGCACGCAGGGCGGCGAAGGCTTCCTCCGCGATCCGGCGGATCAGGCCGTCGTTGACGTCCCGGTGCTCGTCCAGCAGGGGGAGGTCCTCCTCGGTGAGCCACCGGTACTCGGTGTGCTTGCCCGCCTCCAGCCGGGGCCGGTCGAGGTCCCCCTCGACCTGGACCAGCCAGTCGTTCTCGATCCGTTCCAGCCCGTCGTCGCCGACGTAGCGGTACTCGCTGACCGGGCGGATCAGCCGCGCGACGGTCCAGCCGGTCTCCTCGGTCACCTCCCGGCGCAGCGCCGTCTCGACGTCCTCGCCGGACTCCAGGTGGCCGCCGACCACGTCCCAGCAGTTGGGAAAGAGGCGCCGGTGCGGGGATCGGCGCTGGAAGAACAGCCGGCCGTCGTCGTCGACGATCAGGGCGCCGGCGCAGCGCAGGGGCTCGGTGGACACGCCCCGACAGTAGCGAGCCGACCGACGTCTCGGCGATGCCGAGGTCTTGTTCCGGCGACATCGACGAACCACTATGTCCGTACCGGAGGTCACCGTCCCGAAAAGGAGTGATGCGTGATGCAGGTACGGGAAGCGATGACGAGCGAGGTCCTCGTGGTCGGTCCGGAGCACACGCTGCGGCAGGCGGCCCGGATGATGTCGGCTCGTGGGGTCGGCTCGGCGGTGGTGATCGACCCGGACTCCGAGGGCATCGGGATCATGACCGAACGGGACGTGCTCAACGCCATCGGCGCCGGTCTCGACTGTGACGTGGAGCGCGCCGCCGCGCACCTCACCTGGGAGGTGGTCTACGCCGTACCGGAGTGGACGCTGGAGGAGGCGGCGGTGGCGATGGCCCGGGGCGGGTTCCGGCACCTGGTGGTGCTCGACGGCCGCGAGGTGGCCGGGGTGATCTCGGTACGGGACATCATGCGGGTCTGGGCCGCCGGTCGGATGGTGTCGACGGGCTGAGTCGAACCGGGCAGATCAGCTCGGGGCGGGCACAACGGGTCGGTCTGGTGCAGCACGACCCGCTCGCCCTTCCGGCCCGACTTGTTCCGCCGCCGGTCCGGCCCAGGTCACCCGACCCGGTGGCTCAGGATACGGACATCGCCGTGCCGTCGGCGCGG
The DNA here is from genome assembly GCF_003626635.1 of Micromonospora musae. GTDB lineage: Bacteria > Actinomycetota > Actinomycetes > Mycobacteriales > Micromonosporaceae > Micromonospora > Micromonospora musae. The sequence continues at coordinate 221,460 of NZ_RAZT01000011.1, forward strand.
CCGTGGTGGCCGCCCGTACGCTCAACAGCCATGACCGCCGAGCAGCTGATCTCCTTTGCCCGCGGAGCTCCCTCGCTGGACATCGTCGATGTCGAGGGGCTCAAGGCCGCCGCCGTCCGCGCGTTCGACGCCGACCCCGCCGGGGTCACGGCGTACGGCACCTCCGTCGGGTACCCGCCCCTGCGCCGGTGGATCGCCGAGAAGCACGGGGTGACGCCGGAGCAGGTGCTGATCACCAACGGCTCGTTGCAGGCCGACGCGTTCCTCTTTGACCACCTGGTCCGCCCGGGTGACGCGGTGGTGGTCGAGCGGCCCACCTACGACCGGACGCTGCTCAACCTGAAGCAGATGGGCGGCGAGCTGCACGGCGTCACCATCCAGCCGGACGGCGTCGACACCGCCGAGCTGCGCAAGCTGCTGGAGTCCGGGGTGCGTCCCCGACTGGCGCACATCATCCCGAACTACCAGAACCCGGCCGGCGTGACGCTCTCCCTGGAGAAGCGGCACGAGCTGCTCGACCTGGCGGCCGAGTACGGCTTCACGATCTTCGAGGACGACCCGTACGCGGACATCCGGTTCCGGGGCGAGGCGCTGCCGTCGATGCTCTCGCTGGACACCCGCGACGTGGTGGTGCATGCGTCGAGCTTCACCAAGACGGTCTGCCCCGGCGTCCGGGTCGGCTACCTGGTCGGACCGACGGACCTGATCGCGGACATCGCGAAGAAGGCGACCAGCCTCTACATCTCGCCCGGCATGGTCTCCGAGGCGATCGTCTACCAGTTCTGCGTCTCCGGCGAGATCGACCGCTCGATCGAGACGGTCCGGGCCGCCCTGGGCGAGCGGGCCCGGGTGCTCGCCGAGTCGCTGCGTCGCCACCTGCCCGAGGCGCGGTTCGTGGAGCCGGACGGCGGCTACTTCCTCTGGGTGGAGCTGCCCGAGGACGTCCTGGTCGAGCGCGTCGCCCCGGCCGCCGCGGAGCGTGGCGTGGCGGTGGTCAAGGGCAGTGACTTCGTTCTCGACGGCGGCCGGCACGCGCTGCGGCTGGCGTACTCGGCGGTCACCGTCGACAAGATCGATGAGGGCGTACGCCGGCTGGCGGAGGCCGTGAAGACGGTCCGTGGGTGAATTCTGTCGGATTCCTGACAGAAGGCTTCGACCGGCCGCTCCGGGGCTCCCGCCCGGGCGGCCGGCGGCCCACAATGCTGCGAGCGTCACTCACGTCGCGTGGCGGCCGTCGGCCCGCCTCCTGACCCGGCCGAGCCGGCACCGGGGGCTCGCATCGACCAGGTCGCACCCGTGACGAGTGACGCGGCCAGCAGAACCCTCGCCCCCACAGGGCGCCGGGTGGGCCGTGTCGTCCCCCTCACCCCCCGATGCGACCCGGCCCGCCCGGCGCCGCCCAGACTCCTTCGTCACAGGGCGTGACGGTCCGGTTCGGCGTACCCTGCAATCCGGCTCGCGAGACGGTCGGGAAACCCTGCGGCGGCGGCGGCTCCGCCTCGCCGGCCCCGGGGTTTCCCGACCGTCTCTGGGCCGTGCGGGTGCGGAGCCGGCGCGACGAGCGCGGCTCACCGTGGTGAGGGGGTGTGCGATGACAGGTCGTGACCAGCGGGGCCGGACGACCCCGCAGCACGGCGGCCGGCTGCCGATGCCTCGATCCTGGGCGGCGCCGGTACGGGCGATGACCCGGATCCTCAGCACCGACGGCGCGCAGCGCCCCCCGGAGCCGGTCGAGGCGGGGCACGACGCGGTCGTCGACTGCGCGCTCTACGTCGACGGGAAACGACAGCCCGGGGAGTGGAACTACGCCGATGCCCTGGCCGCCGCCCGGAACGAGGACGGCTTCGTCTGGCTCGGGCTGCACCAGCCGGGGCTGGAGCAGATGAGCGCCATCGCGGCCACCTACGGGCTGCACGAACTCGCCGTGGAGGACGCGGTCAAGGCCGCGCAGCGCCCGAAGCTGGAGCGGTTCGGTGACGTCAGCTTCCTGGTGCTGCGTACCGCCCGCTACTGCGAGCACGCGGAGCTGACCGAGCACTCCGAGGTCGTGGAGACCGGGCAGGTGATGCTCTTCATCGGGCCGAACTTCCTGATCAGCGTCCGTCACGGGGACGCCGGCCGGCTCTCGCCGATCCGGGCCGACCTGGAGAGCAAGCAGGAGCTGCTGCTGCACGGCCCGTGGGCGGTCGCGTACTCGATCACGGACCGGGTGGTCGACCTGTACCTGGAGGTCGCCGACAAGATCGAGGACGACCTGGACACCCTGGAGGCCCAGGTCTTCGACCGCAACGGCAGCGGGCGGATCCAGCGGATCTACCAGATGAAGCGGGAGTTGGTGGAGTTCAAGCGGGCCGTCGTGCCGCTGCAACGCCCGCTGCTGAACCTGACCTCGCAGGTCAACCGGGAGGTGCCGAAGGAGATCCGGCGCTACTTCCGCGACGTGCAGGACCACCTCAGCCGCACCGTCGAGCAGGTGAACTCGTACGACGACCTGTTGAACTCGATCCTCCAGGCGAGGCTCGCCCAGGTCACCGTCGACCAGAACAACGACATGCGCAAGATCGCGGCGTGGGCGGCGATCGCCGCGGTCTGGACGGCCATCGCCGGCATCTACGGCATGAACTTCAAATACATGCCGGAGCTGGACTGGAAGTACGGCTACCCGGTCATCTGGGCGCTGATGCTCGGCTGCTCGTGGCTGCTCTACCGCTGGTTCCGCCGCAACGGCTGGCTCTGACGCCCACCGGCATCCCGCGGCGGCGGTCGCCTCGGCCGGGTGACCGGCGGCGGTCGCCTCGGCCGCGATGACCGGAGCCACCGCCCGCTGCCGCCGGCCGCACGGCTCGGGCCCGGCCGTGGACATGCGGAAGCGCCGGCGAACGCGGGTCGGTTCCCGCCGTGCCGGCGCTGTCCGCGAGATATGAGCGGTCGGTCAGCGGCGCCCGTTGGTGCGGGCCTTGCTCGTCGCCTTGCTCACGTCGTCGGCCGGACGGCCGGACGCGTCCGTCGCGCCCTCGGCGACCGAGGGGACCTTGTCGGTCGGCTGGATCTTCGACCCGCCGCTCGCCGGGATGGTGGTGGCGCTGTCGCCGCCCGCCACGGCCGAGCTGCCGGCGCCCGTCGAGCCACCGGACGTCCGGGGCGTGGACGCCTCGGCCATCTTCGCGCCGGCCGGCGTCGACCGGGTCCGGACCTCGATCGTGTCCATCTCGTCGTGCATCGGCTCCAGGGTGCGGGTGGGGTCGTACTCGGCCCACTCCTGCTGCTCCCGCCGACGCCGTACGGCCATCATCCCGGCCACGCCGGCGATCGCGCCCGCGGCCAGCAGGCCGGTCATCATCCGGCGGCGACGGCGCGGCTGTTGCTTCTTCCCGCTGATCCGCATGTTCCTCGACTTCGCCTTCCTGGTCATCGAACCCGCCTGCGCGGCACCGTCGCGGGCGGCCGCAGCGAGCGGGGCGAGCGAGGTGAGGGTCGTGTCCCAGCCGGTCGCGGCGCGATCGCGCAGCATCGTCGCCGTCGGTCCTACGTGGTCCCGAGCGGCCTGGACACGCGGACCGACCGTCGCGCCCGCGCCCCTCGCGGCATACGTGGCTGCCTGCAGCAGGTGACCGATGCCCTGATTCAACTCGGCCTTTGCCAGCTGCCCCTGGGACTTACGCCGTCCCCTTCCAAACACGGTCCCACCTCCTGGGAGTTGTTCCTTCGTCATCCTCCACCTTCGGATGCCTCCGCGATGCCAGATCGGGCACATGGGAGGATCCGCATGGAACTGACCAACGAGTGAGGAGTACCCGTGGCCGAGGCCATCTACGCCACCTTGCACACCAACGCCGGCCCGATCCGGCTGGAGCTCTTCCCGAACCACGCGCCGAAGACCGTCAACAACTTCATCGAGCTGGCGGAGGGGACGCGCGAGTACGTCGACCCCCGCACCGGTCAGCCCGGCAAGGGGCCGTACTACGACGGCACCATCTCGCACCGGGTCATCTCCGGCTTCATGATCCAGATGGGTGACCCGACCGGCACCGGGCGTGGTGGCCCGGGCTACAAGTTCGCCGACGAGTTCCACCCGGAGCTGCGCTTCGACCGGCCCTACCTGCTCGCCATGGCGAACGCCGGGCCGGGCACCAACGGCTCGCAGTTCTTCATCACCGTCGGCGCGACGCCGCACCTGAACAACCGGCACACCATCTTCGGTCAGGTGGCGGACGAGCAGTCGGCGAAGGTCGTCGACTCGATCGCCAACACCCCGACCGGCCCGAGCGACCGTCCGCTCCAGGACGTCGTCATCGAGCGGGTCGAGATCGAGCGCTCCGCCGCCTGAGGCGCGCGCGAGGTACCTTTGCTCGCATGACTGAGCGCTCCGGAGGGTGGCAGCGGTGAGCGAGTCGCCGCCGACCACCCCGGTCTGCTACCGGCACCCCGGCCGGGAGACGTATGTCCGCTGCACCCGCTGCGATCGGCCGATCTGCCCGGACTGCATGCGCGAGGCGTCGGTCGGGCACCAGTGCCCGGAGTGCACCAGTGAGGGGCGTCGTAGCGTCCGGCCGGCGCGTACCGCCTTCGGCGGCGGTGCCGCCGGCCGGCACGGCTACGTCACCAAGGCGTTGATCGCGGTCAACGTGCTGCTGATGCTGCTCTCCATCGCCTCCGACCGGGGCGGCGACGCGGCGGTGGGCGGCTCCGGCTTCGCCGGGCTGCTCGGCGGCAACACGCCGCTCACCGACTGGGGCGCGGTGCTGGGGCTGGCGGTCTTCCCCGACGGCAGCGTCGGCGGCATCGCCGACGGCGAGTGGTACCGGCTGATCACCGCGATGTTCCTGCACTACGGCCTGCTCCACCTGCTGCTGAACATGTGGGCGCTCTGGGTGCTCGGCCGCTCGCTGGAGGCCAACCTCGGCCCGCTGCGCTTCCTGGGGCTCTACCTGATCGCCGGGTTCGGCGGAAACGTCGCCGCGTACCTGTTCAGCGCCCAGAACTCGGCCACCGCCGGCGCGTCGACGGCGATCTTCGGGTTGTTCGCGGCGATCTTCGTGATCATGCGCCGGCTCGGCCGGGACACCTCGGCGATCCTGCCGGTGCTCGTGGTCAACCTGGTCTTCACGTTCGCCGTGCCGGGCATCTCCAAGGCCGGGCACCTCGGCGGCCTGGTCATCGGCGCGCTGATGGGGCTGGTGCTGGCGTACGCCCCGCGTGGGCGTCGGACGCTGGTGCAGGTCGTCGGCGGCGCGATCATCGTGCTGGCGCTGATCGGCCTGGTCCTGATCCGTAGCGCCCAACTCCTGGCCGGCTGACCGGCGGCTCGGCGCTGCCCGGCCCGCGCGGTCCCGCGACCGCGCGTCCGGTCGGGTCACGCGCCGGCGGCCGTACGGGCCGTGTGCAGCACCCGGGCCACGTCGCCGGGAGAGTCGCCGAGGTCGTACCGGCCGAAGAGGTGCAGCGCCTGCCCGGCGTCGATCTCCAGGATCTCGGTGGCCAGGCCCAGCCGGGGTCGCCGGTCCACGCTGATCGCCTCGATCGTCGCCCACGGCAGCTCCCGACGGCTCGCGAACCCGTGCACCACGGTGAGCCCCGCGGCGTCCACCGCCAGCCGCACCGGCGCCACGAGGTCGCGCGCCGCCCACCCCAGCAGCGCGGCGGAGACCAGCCCGGCCAGTGCGAGGCGTACCGGGTCGCCGTCGGCGAAGAGCAGGCCGAGCGAGATCAACAGGACGGCGCCGGCCACCTTCGCGGCGGGCAGGCTCGCCGGCACCCGCCACTGTCGTACCGGGAATGTCTCCTCCACCCGTCCAGCATGCCAGCGGGCCCCGGCCGGTGGCACCGCCCGTCGTCCCGCTCGCGGAGATCGGCGCGCCCGGCCGTACGCCCCGCCGGAGCGCCGGGACCCGACGACCCGGCCCGGGACGTGGGGGCGGTGGAGGACGTAGGATCGGGGCAGCCAAGTTACCGGGGAGTAGTCATGAGTGACGCGGTCATCGTCGGCGCGGTACGTACCCCAGTCGGGCGGCGCAAGGGCAGCCTGGCCGGCGTGCACCCGGTCGACCTGTCGGCCCACGTGCTGCGGGCCCTGGCCGAGCGCGCCGGCGTCGACCCGGCGCTCGTCGACGACGTCTTCTGGGGCTGCGTGTCGCAGGTCGGTGAGCAGTCCTGGAACATCGCCCGCAACGGCGTCCTCGCCGCCGGCTGGCCCGAGACCGTCCCCGGTACCACTCTGGACCGCCAGTGCGGCTCCAGCCAGCAGGCCCTGCACTTCGCCGCGGCCACCGTGCTCTCCGGGCAGGCCGACCTGGTGGTCGCCGGCGGCGTCGAGTCGATGACCCGGGTGCCGATGGGCTCCAGCGTGGCCGGTGGGATGCCGTTCAGCGACGCGATCCGTGATCGCTACCGCGGCGTCGAGGGCTTCGCCGAGGACGCCCCGCTCCCGTTCAACCAGGGCGTCGGCGCCGAGCTGATGGCGCAGCGGTGGCGCTTCTCCCGTACCCAGCTCGACGAGTTCGCGCTCGCCAGCCACGAGAAGGCGGCCGCCGCGCAGGACGCGGGCGCGTTCGACCCCGAACTCGCCCCGGTCGCGCTCGCCGACGGCGGCAAGTTCGCCGCCGACGAGGGCATCCGCCGCGACACCTCGCTGGAGAAGCTGGCCGAGCTGGCCACCCCGTTCCGGGCCGACGGCGTGGTCACCGCCGGGTCCGCCTCCCAGATCTCCGACGGCGCGGCCGCGCTCGCGGTCACCACGAGCGAGTGGGCCAGCCGGCACGGGCTTCGCCCGCTGGCCCGGATCCACACCGCGGTGGCCGCCGCCGACGACCCGGTCACCATGCTCACCGCGCCCATCCCGGCCACCGCGAAGGCGTTGCGCCGCGCGGGGCTCGGCATCGAGGAGATCGGGGTGTACGAGGTGAACGAGGCGTTCGCCCCGGTTCCGCTGGCGTGGCTGGCCGAGACCGAGGCGGAGCCGGAGCGGCTCAACCCGCGCGGCGGGGCCATCGCCCTCGGGCATCCGCTCGGCGCCTCCGGCGCCCGGATCATGACCAGCCTGCTCCAGCACATGCGGGACAACGGGATCCGGTACGGGTTGCAGACGATGTGCGAGGGCGGCGGGATGGCCAACGCCACCATCGTCGAGCTGCTCTGACCTCGACCGGGACAGGCGGGCCCGGCTGCGGAGCCGGGCGGCACCGGAAGTCGGACACCCGGTGCGACGGCGGCCGTGGAACTTGCACAACTTCGACGTGACCCACGTCACTCCCGGACGCTTGTCGTTGGGCAGGGCATGGACGTCTTCTCCCGAACGTTCCTTCCGGCCGCCGCCGAGGCGGGCCTGGCGATGCAGACCGTCACCCGGCACATGCCCGTCTTCCGCCGCTGTGTCGGCTCGGGCGACGCCACCATCCTGGTGACCCGGTGCAGCCGTCCCGAACGGCCGGCCGGCGGCGAGTACCTGCTCCTGCTCACGCACCGGCGACTCGTGGTCACCCAGCAGACCCGAGTGCTGCACCGGCTCCGCCTGCACCTCAACACCGAGCTGCGCGAACTCAGCAACGTCACGTGGAGCCCCGACCCGCGTACGCACTCGATCGAGCTGGCCGCGACCGCGATCGACGGAGTCCGTGAGCACTTCCTGGTCCGCCCCAGCCAGCCGAAGCAGCTGTGGCAGCTCGACACACTGCTCAACCACGCCTTCCGCACCCGCCTCCGGCCGGCGCAGGAGCGAATCGTCGCCACCATCGGCGAACCGTCGGCCAACACGATGCCGGCCAGCCTCCGCCCCGCGGCCGTCCGCTGACCGTCCGAGCCGGCGGCACTTCTCTTACCTGATCCGAACACGCCCTGCCGGTACCGCCCCCGAACGGTGGGCAATCATGGGCCGGTGAGCGTCGACGTACCCCCCCGCGGGCTCGTCCTCGTGGTGGAGGACGAGCCCGCGATCGCCGACCTGGTCCGGCTCTACCTGGCCCGCGACGGGTTCGGTGTACACGTGGAGCGGGACGGGACGGCCGGTCTCGCCGCCGCCCGCCGGCTGCGTCCGGTGGTGTGCGTCCTCGACATCGCGCTGCCCGGGCTGGCCGGAACCGAGGTGTGCCGGCAGCTGCGCGAGGCCGGCGACTGGACGCCCGTCATCTTCCTCACCGCCCGCGACGACGAGGTGGACCGGGTCGTCGGCCTCGAGCTGGGCGCGGACGACTACGTCACCAAGCCGTTCAGCCCCCGGGAACTCGTCGCCCGGGTCCGGGCGCTGCTGCGCCGCGCGGCCGGCCCGCCGGGCGGAGACGACCGGCCCCGGATCGTCGGCGCGGTGAGCCTCGACCCGACGCGCCGCACGGTGCTCGCCGACGGCGTCCCGGTGCACCTCACCTCGACCGAGTTCGATCTGCTCGCGCACCTGATGGCCCGGCCCGGCCGGGTCTTCACGCGGGAGGAGCTGCTCGCCGCGGTCTGGGGGTACGCGGCACACTCCGGCACCCGCACCGTCGACGTGCACGTGGCGCAGGTCCGCGCGAAGCTCGGCGGAGCCGGCGTGATCCGGACCCATCGGGGCGTGGGGTACTCCGCCGATGCCTGACCCGGACCCGGCCGATCCGCATCCTCCGGCCCACGTCGACCCGCCGACCGTGGCGTTGCCGATCCTCGGGCCGGAGCCGCCCGGCGCGCCGTCCCGGACCGGTTTCGGGCGGACCCTCACCGCCCGGGCGGTGCTGGTCACCTGCGCGGTGGCGATGGTCTCCGTGCTGGTCACCGCGCTCGTGGCGGTGCCGCTCGCGGTGCGCGGCGCCGAACGGCGCGACCAGGAAGCGCTGGCCGCCCAGGCCCGGCTCGCCGCCGAGGTGTTGCGTACCCGGCTCGATCGGGGTCGCACCGCCGACGAGGAGCGGCTCATCCGCCAGCTGCGGGCCCAGGGCATCGACGCGTACCTGATCAGGGGCGGCGCGGTGGACCGGGCCGGCCTGCCACCGCGCCTGGTGCAGCGGATCGCCGAGGGGCGCAACGTCTCCACGACCCGCCGGGTCGGCGGCCGGCCGGCGCTGATCGAGGGGCGGGCCCTGCCGGGCGGCAACGGGGTGGTGCTGTCCCGGACGCGTACCACCGGGCTCTGGAGCGGCGTGCTGCGTGGCCTCTGGGCCCCGCTGCTGGCCGGGCTGGCCGCCGGTGTCGTCGCCGGGCTGCTGCTCGCCCGCCGGCTGGCCCGGCCGATCCGTAACGCGGCGAGCGCCGCCGCCCGGCTGCGCGCCGGGGACCGGGCGGTCCGGGTGCCGGTCGAGCCACCCGGCGAGGTGGCCGACCTGGCGGACGCGTTGAACGGGCTCGCCGCTGCGCTGGCCACCAGCGAGGGGCGGCAACGGGAGTTCCTCCTCTCCGTCTCGCACGAGCTGCGCACCCCGCTGACCGCGATCCGCGGGTACGCCGAAGCGCTGGCCGACGGTGTGATCGAACCCGACGAGGTGCCGGCGGCTGGTCGTACGGTGCTCACCGAGGCCCGACATCTGGACCGGTTGGTGAGCGACCTCTTGGCGCTGGCCCGGCTGGAGGCGGCCGACTTCCCGCTGGAGCCGGTCCCGGTCGACCTGGTCGGGCTCGCCGACGAGGCGGAGCGGACCTGGGCCGCCCGGTGCGCGGCCGTCGGGGTGGTGCTCCAGGTGGAGCGGCCGGACGGCCCCGTCCCCGCGTACACCGATCCGGGCCGGATCCGGCAGGTGGTCGACGGGCTGCTGGAGAACGCGTTGCGCGTCGTACCACCGGGAGCCCCGGTGGTGATCGCCGTCCGTCGCGTCGGCCCGCAGCAGCCGGCCGGTGGTCTGGTCGAGGTTCGGGACGGCGGCCCTGGCTTCACCGACGACGACCTGGCGGTGGCGTTCGACCGGGGTGCGCTGCACGAGCGGTACCGGGGGGTGCGGAAGGTGGGCAGCGGCCTCGGCCTGGCGCTCGCCGCCGGGCTGGTCCGCCGCCTCGGCGGTGAGATCACGGCGACGCACGCGCCCGAGGGTGGGGCGGCCTTCACCGTCCGGCTGCCTGCCTCGCTTACCTGATCCGAACATCGGTCTGACGTCGCGCTGGCGGAGACCGGGAAGGCTTGGGGCGTGTGTCGAAGTCCCTGGCCGGCCTGCGGCGGGCCCAGACGACGACCGGCGGCGTCGGCGCTTCGTCCGGATACAACACCGGTATCCGAACGAATCCCGCCTTGCCGGACCGCCGCCTGGACTCCGCCTCGGCTCGACCGAGGACTTCGACACACGCCCTAGCCCACCGACGTACGAGAGGGAGAGTCATGGCACGTTGGGGTTTCGTGGCCGGGACGGCGCTGCTCGCCGCGGTCGCGCTCGGGGTCAGCGGATGCGGCGCCGCCCAGGTGGCGAGTCAGCCGGCCCGGGAGGTGGCCGTCGAGGTGGCCGCCGCCATGGGCGTCGAGGGGCAGGCGCTGACCGCGATGGGCTTCGACCCGGACGAGCTGGACGTGCTGGGCGTCGCGGCGCCGGCCCCGTCGACGTCCGCCTCGTCCGCTCCCGGCGAGAAGGGTGAGAAGGGTGAGAAGCCACGACGTGAGCGGGCCGAGGAGCGGCGCGAGCGTCGCAAGGCCCGGGTCCTGCTGCGCCGGAACACGCTGCACGGCGAGGCCGTGGTGCAGACCAAGGACGGCGCCAAGCAGACGGTGACCGTGCAGCGTGGTGAGGTGACCGCGATCGACGGCGACTCGATGACGGTGAAGTCCACCGACGGCTTCACGATGACCTGGCGGTTCGGCCCGGACCTGCGGGTGCTCGAACGGCGCACCACGATCCAGCCCGCTGACGTACGCGTCGGTACGGCGGTGGGGGTGGCTGGCGCGAAGGACGGCGACGCCGGGGTCGCGCGCCTGGTAGTCGTGCCGCGCGGGAGGTGACGGCCGGGCCCCCGGTCGTGCCATGACCGGGGGCCCTGACCGTCACCGGTCAGTAGACGCGTGAGCCGATGAAGTCGTCGTGGCCGTAGCCCACCGGGTTCGCGAAGTTTCGCGACTCGAAGGTCCAGCGCTGCCGGTTGCTCGTCGAGCACGTGGCGAGCCGTAGCCGGGGCGTACCCAGCAGCGGATTGTCGAAGGCCACGCAGAGGTTGCCGTTGCCGGCCGGCCTGAGCTGGTTGCCGGCGAAGACGAACTTCTGGTTCGCGCCGGCGTGACAGTCGTGGAGGTTCACCGCCGTGCCGGCGGTCAGCGACCCGTTCGCGACGTCGAGGCACCGGTCGTGGGAGAGCTCCGAGTGCAGCGACTGCCGCGTCGGGTCGTACCAGAGGCCCTGGTTACGTCCACCGTGGCAGGCGTACGACTGCTGCCGCGTGCCGTTGCGGGAGTCGTACCCCTTGCTGTCCACGCAGGTGCCGGTGGCCACGTTGCGGAGCTGCTTGAACTCGAACAGCCCGCTGTACAGCACGCCGGCGCCGGTGCTGGCCGGGTCGACGCAGGTGGCCTGCGCCTGGCCGGAGTTCCAGAACTGGGTGATGCACTGGGCGAACATGCCGTGCCCGCGGTAGTTCGGGTGGAACGACTGGCGGGCCGCGTTCTCGTCCCAGATGCCCAGCTCGATGTAGAGGCCGCGGACCGAGGTGCTGTCGGTGCAGACCTCGTGGCCGTGGAAGAGGCGGCTCGCATCCAGGTAGCGGGTGCCGGTGTTCGCGGCCGCCGCCCGCAGCGCCGACTCGAAGAGCGGCACCGCCTTGTTCCGGGCGAACGCCGCGTCCGCCAGGTAGAGCAGGCAGCCGCCCGCGTACCAGCCGGGGAAGTCCGGATTGTCCTCGACGTCGGGGCTGGCCGGGCTCGGGTACGACATGAGCACCAGCTCGTAGTCGGTGGCCAGGTAGCCGGCCCCGGTCATGGTGTTCCGGATGTCGGTGAGCGCCTCCTCGACCGCCTGGCGGCTGCCGTCCGTACGGACCGTCCACTGGTCGGTGTAGGTGGGGTAGCACGGGCCCTGGAAGAAGACCCGGCGGATGGCGCAGTCGGTGGCGACCGGCCCGAACTGGATGGTGCCGTCACCGTTGGCGCCCACCACCACCCAGATCAGGCGTACGTGCGTGTTGCGCGCCTTGATCGCCAGGTGGTCGCCCTGGTTCAACTCGTTGTGCTGCGTCGGCCCGCCGGCCACGAGGTTCCACGGGGTCGCGCCGGAGCAGGCGATGTTGTACCGCTCGTCGGCCGGGATGCCGGTGCGGAAGAGCGCCTGGTCGTACGAGCGGTCGCACCAGTTGCCGGGTTCGTGGGTGCCGGGGACGTAGTTGCCCACGCCCTCGCCGGAGATCTCGCTGTCCCCCATGGTGACCAGCGACGTACGCCGCTGCTCGATCGGGCGGATCGCCGGGGCGCCGTAGAGGGCTGTCGCCTCGGCGGCACGGACGGCTTCGAGGGCGGCCGGGAGCGGCTGGATGGTCGGTCGGTCGGCCGCGGCGGCGGGGGCCGCCGCTCCGGGGAGCATCGGCAGGGCGAGAGCGGCGGCGACGGCGGCGGCGAGGAAACGCCGCCGCTTGGTCCGTTCGCGCCTGGCGGAGGTGACAGGCATCGACGCACTCCTTTCGGCTCAATCGCTGGGCGTCGATTGAGTTACCAGAAAGTAACGTGCGGGGATGGCTATGTGAATGCGTCTCGTGATCCTTGCGCGGAGTGCCGAACCGCACCCTTCGGGCGAACCGGACCGCCCAGCGTGGACGCCGCGACCGGCATCGCCCGGCCGGAGAAAGTCGTGACCGGACCCGCCCGGCACCCACGCCGCGACCGGCATCGCCCGGCCGGAGAAAGCCGTGACCGGACCCGCCGGGCGCCCCCACCGCGACCGGCGGCCCCGACAGGGGCGCCGGTCGACGACGGTGGGTCAGCGACCGGGCGGCAGCGCGTACCCGACGTAGTCGCGGTACTCGACCCGCCAACCGGCCGGCACGAGGCGGGTGCACGCCGCCTCGGGGCCGGTGCAGACGATGGCGTCCACCGAGGACGGCTCCGCCGGTGGCCGCTCGGGCAGCACCGACTGGAGCGCCACCAGTTCGGGCGGCCGGCCGTCCGCGTCGCGCAGCAACAGCCACCAGGGGTACTCCCAGTTGTCGTTCTGCTCGACCAGGCCGATCCGGCGGGCCCCGCTGGCGCGTACCGCCTCGGCCGCCCAGCGGAACTCGTCGGTCCACTCGGGCCGGCGCAGGAACCGGGTGTCCCACTCCGCCGTGGTGAAGACCGAACCCGTGCCCACCAGCCGACGCGGGAAGCCGTACGACACGGCCAGCACGCCGGCCAGCGCGGAGGTGGCCAGCACGGCCACCGCGGTGAGGACGGCGATCGACCTGCGGGGCCGGGCACCCGCCGCGGCGGCGCGCCGGCGGAACACGGCGTCCAGCCAGACACCGGCCAGGGGCGCGGCCATCACCAGGGCGTAGAGCAGCAGCCGGTTACCCCACGGCTGCCACTTGATCATCGCGGTGTGCAGCAGCACGGTGGTCACCAGCACCGCCGCGTACGCCCGCAGCGACCCGGCGCGGGTCGGGCTGATCCGCCCCGGGCGGGCCAGCGCGAAGACCGCGCCGAGCAGCGCCAGCGATCCGGCGAGCGGGAACGCCACCCGGTCCTCGTCCGGGTACCAGGCCGGCTCGGGGAAGATCTCCCGGCCGAACGTGATCTCCCGGTCCTGCGGGTCGACGCCGATCGCCTCGGCCCCCTCGACGATCGCGGTGGCGGCGGCGTGGCGCAGCGGCGCGAGCGGCGTGTCGAACGCGGTATGCCCGATCCGCAGCACGTTGACCAGGATCGAGGCGGGATCGTGGCGCTCCATCGGGATCGACTCGCGCAGCCGGGGCGGCCCGAGCGGGTGCCCGAACTCCACAGTGACCCGGGCCAGGAACGGCCCGACCACTGTGGCCGCGACCAGCAGGATCAGCAGCGAGGCGCCGACGGTCCGAACGGCCGGGACCCGACGGGCGGCGGCGCTGCCCGCCGCACCGGTGGGCGTGGACTGCGGGGTCTGCGGACGCCGGGCCAGCCGGAGCTGGGCCAGCCCCCAGAGCACCAGCAGCGGGCCCACCCCGATCAGGCCGCTCGTCTTCGTCACCGCGGTCAGGCCGGTGGCGGCCCCGAGCCCGAGCAGCGTGCCAAGCCCGGTACGCCGCTGCAGCCCGTCCAGCGCGAGGGTCGCCGCGCAGGCGACCCAGGCGGCGACCACCAGGTCGGTCTGGGTGCTGGTCGCCTGCAGCACCACCATCGGCGTGGTGGCCAGCACGAAGGCGGTGAGGAGTTGGGCGCGCCGCCCGCCGCCCACCTGCGCGGTGATCCGGGCGGCCACCAGCAGGCAGAGCACCCCGGCCCCCCACTGCACCAGGTTGTAGAGCCGGTCGCCGTCGGTGAGCAGGCGCAGATGCAGCAGCAGGTACTCCGCGCCGGGCGGAATGGTCACCTGCCGGTGGATCGCGGTCGGCCAGAACTCGAGGCCACCCTGGAGCACCCAGTGCTCGACCTTCGGCAGGTGGTACGTCTGCGAGTCGAAGTTGTTCGGTTCGGCGAGGAGCGCGACGACCAGCTCGACCAGGAGCAGCCCGCCCACAGTGGCGGCGAGAATCCGTTCGCCCCGGCTCGCCGTACGCCAGGGCCGGGTGAGCCGCGTCCACCGGCCCTCCCGTTCCGGGCCGGGTTCGGGGTCGTCGGCCGCCGGTGGCGGAGCGCCCGGGGAGGTGACGTCGAGAGCGGTGGGCGCGGTGGATGCGCCGACCAGCGCCTGAGCCGGGGTGGCGGCGTGCGCGTCGCCGCTGCGCGCGGCGTCCCGCCGGTGCCGCCAGCCGGCGGCCAGCGCGGTGACGGCGAGGAAGAGCAGCCAGGTGACGGCGAACGCGGTGGGTGTCAACGCGTGCAGCGCACCGAGCACCTCGACTGTGAGCACCGCGAAGCTTCCGGTCACCAGCGCCGCCCGCACGACAGCGAGCCGTAGGGGCGCGGTCACGGCTTCGCGCGGTCTGAGGGCGTGGACGAGCAGGAGCAGCGCGGCGACGGGCGCCACCGTGAGCAGGGAGCCAGCTGCCGACATGGCGGAAGTAAACACCATCCGGACGGCCACGCCACGCCGGACGCCCTACGGTACGGGCCACCACTGCGCTGACCAGCCAGGCTACGCTAGGCCCGACAGGCCGTCCCCACCGTGGAGATTTCCGTGAAGCTCTCGATCCTCATGCCCGTATACAACGAGGAAGATCGCATCGCGGATGCCCTCAAGCAGGCGCTCGCGGTCGACTACCCGTGCGAGATCGAGCTGGTCGTGGTCGACGACGGCAGCCGTGACGGCACCGCGGAGGTGCTCGACCGCGCCGACGACCAGCGGGTCCGGGTCATCACCCACCAGCGCAACGCCGGCAAGGGCGCGGCCATCAAGACGGCCGTCGACAACGCCGAGGGTGAATACATGGTCATCCTCGACGCCGATCTGGAGTACGACCCGCAGGACATCCCCAAGCTGCTCGACCCGGTGCTCGACGGCCGGGCCACGGTGGTCTACGGCAACCGCACCTTCGGCAGCCACAGCGCCTACAGCTTCTGGTACGTGATGGGCAACAAGGGCGTCACCATGGCGGCCAACCTGCTCTTCAACTCCTACATCGGCGACCTGGAGACCTGCTTCAAGCTGATGCCGGTGTCGCTCTACCGCTCGCTCGACGTCCGCTCCCGTGGCTTCGGGATGGAGGCCGAGGTGACCGGCAAGCTGCTGCGCCGCCGCATCCGCCCGTACGAGGTGCCGATCAGCTACCGGGCTCGTGGGCGGGAAGAGGGCAAGAAGATCACCTGGAAGGACGGCGTCGAGGCCATCTGGATCCTCGGCCGCGAGCGCACCCGCCGCCGCTCCTCCGCGGCGTCCCGCTGACCTGAGAAGCTTCGTCGACCACCACCTCCATACAGGGCATGGTGGCGGTGCTCGTCGTCGTGCCGGTAGCTTTGAGTTGAAGTGAACTTCAACTCAAGGCGACGACATGCACGAGTCCCTGACCATCGGTCAGCTCTCCGCCCGCAGCGGCGTGGCACCGTCCGCGCTGCGCTTCTACGAACGGCTCGGTCTGATCCACGCCCAGCGGACCGGCGGCAACCAACGCCGCTACGCCCGCTCCGAGCTGCGACGGGTGGCGTTCATCCGGATCTCCCAGCAGGTCGGCATCTCCCTCGACGAGATCCGCGCGGCCCTCGACTCGCTGCCCGCCTCGCGTACCCCGACGGCCTCGGACTGGGCGCGGCTCTCCAGCGTCTGGCGCGAGCGGCTCAACGAGCGGATCCGGCTGATGACCAAGCTCCGCGACGACCTGGACAGCTGCATCGGCTGCGGTTGCCTGTCGTTGCAGCGCTGCGCCCTCTACAACCCGGGCGACAGCCTGGGCGGTGAGGGGCCGGGTGCCCGACTGGTGCTGCCGCGCACCGAAGGAGAGCCGGAGGTCGACGTCAGGGCGTCGTGAGCACGATCTTGCCGAAGTGATCGCCCTCGACCAGCCGGTGCGCCTCGGCGGCGGCCGTCATCGGCAGGCGGCGCTCGACGATCGGTCGGATCCGGCCCGCCTCGACCAGTGGCCACACCTCGTCCCGTACGCCCCAGGCGATCGTCGCCTTCTCCGCCACCGGCCGCGACCGCAGGGTGGTCGCCGTGATCGTGGCCCGCTTGGTCATCAGCGCGCCGAGGTCCAGCTCGGCCTTGCGCCCGCCCTGGAGGCCGATCACCGCGAGCCGACCGCCGGTGGCGAGCGCCGCGACGTTCCGCGCCAGGTAGCCGGCGCCCATGATGTCGAGGATGACGTCGGCACCCCGACCGTCGGTGAAGCGCCGAACCTCCTCGACGAAGTCCTGCTCGGGGTAGTCGATGGCGTGCGCGGCGCCCAACTCCCGCAGCCGGTCGTGCTTCGCGGCCCGCGCGGTCACCAGCACGGTGGCGTCGAGGGCCGCGCCGAGCTGGATCGCGAACGTGCCGATTCCGCTGCCGCCGCCGTGCACGAGCAGCGTCTCGCCGGAGCGCAGCTCCGCGAGCTGCACCATGTTCGACCAGACCGTGCAGGCCACCTCGGGCAGCGCGGCGGCGTCGACGAGGTCGACGCCGACCGGCACCGGCAGCAGCTGACCGGAGGGCACGGCCACCCGCTCGGCGTACCCGCCGCCGGCCAGCAGCGCGCAGACCTCCTGGCCGACCTCCCAGTCGGTCACGTCGGACCCGATGGCGCTGATCACGCCGGAGCACTCCAACCCGGGGTACGCGGGCGCGCCCGGCGGCGGAGGATAGTGCCCCTGCCGTTGCAGCAGGTCGGCCCGGTTCACCGCGCTGGCCCGTACGTCGATCACCACCTCGCGGGGGCCGGGCTCGGGATCGGGCACCTCGGCCCAGACCAGTGCTTCGGGGCCGCCAGGTTCCGAAATGGTGATCGCGTGCATGGCCCAGTCTTACCCGATCCGTCCCGCCCTCCACGCGCCGGCCGGAAGTCTCGGCCCTCGCACCGTTTGCGCGCCGGGATCGGAAGGCAGCCGCCGCAGGGTGGACGGCAGCATTTCCGGTACGCCGGCGGCGCTGCGGCCCTCAGTCGTTCCGGACGGTCGTCATGGCAGACTAGGCACGGCCGCGCGCCTCTGGTTCGCGGCTCAGGAGGGTTCGCCTAGTGGCCGATGGCGCTGGTCTTGAAAACCGGTAAGGGGGCAACCTCTTCGTGGGTTCGAATCCCACACCCTCCGCCAACCCGAGCAGCAAAACCGCCCTCTGACCAGCGGCAGCGCAGCGCCGGTCAGGGGCGCGCATGACTTGCGGGAGTTCGGGTGTCACCCACGAAATCCTGCTAGCCTGAACACCGCAGGATGCCTTCGGGCTCCCGCGCCCGCCTTGAGGCCCGCTCACGCGGGCCTCTCGTGCATCCAGGGTCAGCGTTGGTTGGCCATCGGATTCCAACAGTGCGAGTGGTAGCGCCGAGGCTCGACGAGCGCCCACAGCTGCTCGTTGATCACGGCGGCCCGCGGGTCGGTGCCCGGGATGTCGAGCCGTTGGAACAGGAACGTCACCAGGTCGACGGCCTGAACCAGCCGGCTCGCGTGAGACGGCGCGAAGTGAAGCGTGTCGACGATCCGGGTCAGCTTCCGCGACCGGTACCCGCCGGTGCCCGACACCCGGTAACGGTCGAGGTCAGCCCGATGGCCGGCCTGGTCGTGCACCTCATCGGCGATCACTAGCGCGTACTCCTCCCGGGAGGCGGCGTACCCGTCGACGCGCTCCAGCACGTGCGACAGCACCACCTCGTGCGCCGGCCTCGGATAGGCGTACCGCTTGACCAGCTGCTCCCGTTTCACCCCGCGCAGGGTGATCGCGACATCCTCCTGCGCGCCGATCGCCGCCATCGCGGCCTTGTAGACCGCGATTCGCGCGCGGGGCGGAACACCCGTCCATCCCTTGCGACCGTGGAAGATGTCGTAGCCGTGCAACTCAACGTCGACCGGCACGCCGAACGTCTTCACGGCGTCGGCCACCACGGCGTCGAGGGCCTCGCTAAGCGGGATAGCCGCAGCGTCGGGCACCATCAGCGCACCAATCCAGTAGACCCGCGCGGTGAAGGATTCGTCGACGTACGTGAGCAGCACGAGGCGAGACTACGACCAATGTGTCGTCCTAGCGCGCACCCTGCGTGCAATCGCAGTCACAACATGTCGCCACGCGCTGGCGTGCCCGCCGCGCTCGGCTAGGTCTCGCCGTAATAGCCCTCCTCGTGCCGAGCAGCAGGGGGCTTCGTGGGTTCGAATCCCATACTCCGCCCTGTCAGCAGTACGAACGCCTCCTGACCAGCGCGAACGCCGGTCAGGAGGCGGTGGTGCTCAGCGCCGTTCGAGTGTGAGCAGCGGCTCGGCGAAGACGGGCGCCGGCGTGTCGGGGTCCGCGGCGACGACCTGCTCCAGCCGGCGGAAGCCGGCCGCCAGGTCGTCGGGGCCGAGCTGCCCGAAGAACGAGAGGGTACGCAGACGCAGCCGCGCGAGCATGTCGCCGTAGCTGCCCACGGAGGGCTCGGTGACCGTGCCGAAGCCGGTGACGCGCCAGCCGATCGACGTGAACATCGCGATGACCTCGTGCAGCGGCTGGAAGAGCGCGGCGTCCACCTCGTAACCGCGGGGGAAATGCTCCAGCCACCAGGGCCGGGGGTGGTGGTCGCGGAAGTTGCCGCGCAGCAGCAGCCGCCCGCCGGGTTTGAGCACCCGGGTCAGCTCCCGGGCTGCCTGCGGCTTGTCCTTCACGTGGTGCCAGGACAGGAACATGAGCGCGTAGTCGGCGCTGCCGGACGGCACGGGCAGCTCCTCGGCGGCGCCGGCCAGATAACGCACGTCGGGGTGCGCGGAGTGCGCCTGTGCGATCTCGCGCATGCGGGTCGCCGGTTCGATGCCGGTGACCGGCCCGAACGCTTCCGCCAGCGCGGGGGTGAACCTTCCGGTCCCGGAGCCGACGTCCAGCCCCGCCAGGGGACGCCGCTCGGGGAGCACCGCCGCGAAGGCGTCGATCCATACCTGCGTCTGCTGGGCGGTCAGCGCCCGGCCACGCGCGTAGTCCTGGTACTGCTCGGTGTCGTAGTCGATCGACCTCATCGCACCTCCAGCGTCGACCGGGCGACGAGGGTGTCGTCCCGATATATCAAGCCGATACATCGGGACAGTATTTGTCGTTGCTTCGCCCCACAAGCCCCACGAGGGGTCGGAGCGCGCTACCGGGCGGTGGTGACCACGACCGGCCAGCGCCGCCAGACGGCGACGTGCACCACCACCCCGAGGGCGAGGTAGTTCAGCGCGGCGAGCGCCACCCACCCGTCGGCGGTGGTCCGGGTCCAGTCGATCCCCCGGGCGTACGCCGACAGCGCCAGGTACAGCGCCGCGGCGACGAGAGCCACCACCGGCAGGACGGTGAGCTGCCGGACGCCGGTGCCCGGTCGCGCCGTCGGCCAGCCGTCGAAGAGCATGGAGACCAGCAGCGCCCCGGCGATCACCGTGCCGGCGATGGCGTTGATCAGGTCCACGTCGCCACCGGTCGCCCACCAGAGCAGGGCGAAGCTGACCGCGGTACCGATCACGACCGCTGCGTTACGGGCCGCGAGCCGCAGCCCCGGTCGCCGCATCCGGGTGAAGGGCCAGCCGCGCAGGGCCACGAAGAGCAGCACCTGCCAGACGCCGAGGACGAGCAGCACCGCGCTGTACGCCGCGACCGGCACCGGCCCGCCCGGATTTCGCAGCCGCTGGGCGTGCCGCACCGCGGCAGGTACGTCGTCCAGGTTCACCAGGAGCAGGTACGCGACCACCGCGATCACTAGCGACACGACCAGCGCGACGACGCCGCCCCGGAACCAGCCGAGCCTGCGGATCGGCCAGCCCTCGCAGACCAGTGTCAGGTGCAGGATGATCGTGAACGCTGCCGCGCCCAGCGCGAGCGTCACCGGGAAGGTCGGCGGATGTCCCGGGCCGGGGTCGGGGTAGAAGATGCCGCGCAGGTCGACCCGGCTGGTCACGGCCTGCCCGAGGATGGTCGCCAGCACCGCGCCGACGGCGATGAGGACGGTGTCGGTGATCCCGGACCAGCCCGGCCGGAGCCGGCTGCCCGGCCAGTCCTGCCACCAGAACGCGACCGTCGCGATCATCGGCAGCGCGAAGGTCGTCAGGGGCCCGAGCACCAGCAGCGTCGCCTCCACGGCGCCGAGCGCGTTGGCGAGCAGGAAGAAGAACGGTACGACGAAGGTCAGCCCGGCCAGGCCGAGGGTCGGCTGGCTACCCGAGGGCTGGGCGGGCAGGTGCGGGCCGGGGTGCCGCTGTGCCGCGCCAGGATCTTCCGACCCACCTGCCCGAGTCATCTTCGGTGTCCATCGCATTCGCCGGCCGCGCGCTCGACCACCCGGTCCGGGTCGCCGCGCACGAGGAGGCGACCGCGAAACCAGACTTTACCGAGGTCAGCGGCGTGGAATGCGGGGTTCGCGGACGCGCGGGGTCACTCCTGCGCCTCGGTCTCGCGACGCTGCTCACGGATTTTCTCCTCGGCCAGTCGCTGGACGGCGCGGCGGCGCTCCTCGGCGATCGCCCGCTCGTCCGGCCGGTGCCGGAGGGCGGTCACGACCGCTGCGAAGAAGTCACGCCACATGCTGGTCAAGAGTTTTCTCCTGGGAGGTTTGCCTACAACCAACGGTAGTGAGCCGAACGTCGCATCCGCACCTGCCGCTTCCGCTCGATTGCCGCGACGGGGCAGGGTAAGAAGATCACAGGACGTTCGCGCGCACGTCGGAAGGACGCGTCTCGATGACCTTGGAACGACCGATCGCCCCGGACCCGTACGAACTGCTGCCGACCGTGCCGTCGTTCACGCTGACCAGCGACGACGTGCAGAACGGCGAGCCGATGGACGTACGGCACACGCACCCGAGCATGGGCGGTGAAAACCTCTCCCCGCAGCTCACCTGGTCGGACTTCCCGGCCGAGACCAAGAGCTTCACGGTGACCTGCTACGACCCCGACGCCCCGACGGGCAGCGGTTTCTGGCACTGGGTGCTGGTCAACGTGCCGGCCGGGGTCACCCAGCTGCCGCGGGGCGCGGGTGGCGGCACGGGTGCCGATCTCGGCGGGGCCTTCTCGGTCCGCAACGACTACGGCGAGCAGGGCTACGGCGGCGCCGCCCCGCCGAGTGGCGACCGGCCGCACCGGTACGTCTTCGCGGTGCACGCCCTGGACGTGGACCGCCTGGACCTGACCCCGGACGCCACCCCCGCGTACGTCGGCTTCAACCTGGCCTTCCACACCCTGGCCCGAGCGGTGATCCGCCCGACGTACCAGAGCAAGTGAGCTGAGCCGGCCCTCCCCGTGCTCCCGTCGTGGCCCCGCGACGCGGGACCGCGGACCCGGGAGCACGGGGAGGGAGCGCCGAGCGGGCGGAGTCAGGCCGGTACGCGCGCCACGGCGAAGACGGACTGCCCGAACGGCGGACGGGCCAGCTGCTCGGCGGCCTTCGTCGCCGGGAGCACGAGCGTGTCGTAGATCTTGACCATCGGGCCCTCCTTCGGCATCAGCCGGAAGACCTTGGTGGCCATGAAGTAGCCGAGCAGGCCGAGCGCGTTCGCGTAGTGCATCTTCTCGACGGTCAGCCCGGCCTCGGTCATCGCCGCCGCGAGCGTCTTCTTCGTGTACCGGCGGACGTGGCCCGTGGCGATGTCCGCGGGGCTCATGGCGAACTGGAAGGCCGGCACGATGATGATGACCGCGCCGCCGGGCCGGACCAGCTCACGCATGCTGCTCAGCGCGAGCACGTGGTCCTCGATGTGCTCGAGCACGTTGTACGAGACCGCCGCGCTGTAGCTGCCCCGCTCCGAGTGCGGCAGCAGCATCTCCCGAACGTCGATGTTCGGCTGGTCGGAGAGGCGCTCCTTCAGCCGGACCAGGCGGTCCGGGTCCGCCTCCGTAGCGGTGAACCGGGGCGCGTGCTCGGCCCACTCCAACGCGTAGTCGCCCAGCCCGCTGCCGATCTCGATCGGATCGTCGCCCAGGTACGGCACGGCCAGCTCGACGAACCAGCGGCGGTGATTGACCGCGGTCGCGAGACCCTCCAGCACCTCGGACTGGACGCGCTGATCACCAGTGATTTCTGCCATGCGTCGATTCCTCACGGTATGAACTCGACCCGCGCCTGGACCGACAGAGTGAATCATCCGCGCGGACGGCAGAAGAATCGGGGGAACCTGATGGCCGAATTGCGGTCGGGGGTGGCGCGTGATCGGCGGTCGGCGAACCCGGCACATAGTACGGCAGTACCCCGAAACGTGCCACGTGCACGTCTTACGCTGACTACGCTCCGAATTGTTATGACTACTCCTGATCGGGGCGAGCCCGAAGGCGACACCGTGGCCGGTGCGTCAGCGGGCGTCGACCGGGGGGAGCGCTCGGGGCGGGGGCGTCGGATCGACCTTCTCGCCGCGCTGAGCTTCGTGGCGTTGGGCTTCTGGGTGACCGCGCGGCTCTGGCTCGACCCGCGAAATGGCATTCGGGACAACCGGTCGGATCAGGCGCAGTTCGAGTGGATGATGGCGCACGGTGCGCGGGTCATCACGCAATTCGCATATCCGTTCCACTCGGATCGGATGAATGTGCCGGACGGCGTCAATTTGATGGCCAACACGTCCGTATTATCCGTTTCGTTGCCGCTGACGCCGGTCACCCTGCTCTTCGGGCCCCGCGCCTCGTTTCTGCTCTTCCTCACCCTCGGAATGATCGCGACCGGAATAGCCTGGTATTTCCTCTTCTCCCGGGTGCTGATCGGGTCGCGTGGCCCGGCCTGGCTCGGTGCCGCCTTCTGCGCGTTCGCGCCGGCGATGATCTCCCACGCGAACTCGCACCCGAACATCGTGTCGCAGTTCGTGGTCCCCCTGATCATCTGGCGCACCCTGCGCCTCGCCGAGCCGGGTCGCTGGCTGCGCAACGGGGTCCTGCTCGCACTGGTGATCGTCTGGCAGGCGTTCCTCAACCTCGAGATCCTGCTGATGACCGCGATCGGGCTGGGCGTGGTGGTGGCGCTGTTCGCCCTCCGCCGGCGGGACCTGCGACACCGCGCCCGCCCCTTCCTCGCCGGCCTCGGTGTCGCCGCCGGATTCGCCGCGGTCGCGCTCGCGTACCCGCTCTACGTGCAGTTCTTCGGGCCGGGGTCGTACCAGGGGCTGTCCCGGCTGATCCGCGGCTACTCGAGCGACCTCGCGTCGTTCGTCGCCTACTCCCGCGAGTCGCTCGCCGGCAGCGCGCGCACAGCCGAGGGGCTGGCGAAGAACCCGACCGAGGAGAACAGCTTCTTCGGCTGGGCGCTCGTGGTGCTGGTGATCGCCCTGGTCTGGTGGCTGCGGCGCAACGTGCTGGCGCTCGCCCTGACCGTGCTCGGACTGCTCTTCGCGGTGCTCTCCCTCGGCCGCGAGGTGATCTTCGACGGCCGGGAGACCGGTGTGCCGAGCCTCTGGGCCCTCCTCGAGGACCTGCCGATCCTGCACTCGGTGGTGCCGACCCGGTGGGCGTTGGCGCTCACCCCGATCATCGGGCTGCTGCTCGCGCTCGGTGCCGAGCGCGCCCGGCAGCTGGCCGTACGACATTCGCGGGCGCGACCCCGGATCCGCTTCTGGACGGTGACGGTGCTCGCCATGGCGCTGCTGCCGCTGCTGCCGACCCCGCTGCCGGCGACCCACCTCGACCCGGTCCCCACCTTCGTCACCTCCGGCGCCTGGCGCCCGTACGTGGCGGGCGGCCGCAGCGTGGTCACGCTGCCGCTGCCGGACACCAACTACGCCGAGCCGCTGCGCTGGTCGGCCGTCACCCGACTGGAGATGCCCCTGGCGCGGGGCTACTTCCTCGGGCCGGACGACCGGCCGCACGCGCAGGAGCGCGGCGCGGCCCTCTTCACCGCGCCGCCGCGCCCCACCAGCAGCTTCTTCACGGTGATCCGGCAAACCGGGGCAGTGCCGCCCATAACCCCGCAGAGCCGGGTGAACGCGGTGGACGACCTGCGGTACTGGCGGGCCGGCGTGGTGATCCTCGGGCGGCACCGCAACGCCGACGCGCTCCGCCGGGGAATGACCGAACTGACCGGGATCCAGCCAGTCTTCACCAGGGGC
The DNA here is from genome assembly GCF_003626635.1 of Micromonospora musae. Taxonomy (GTDB): domain Bacteria; phylum Actinomycetota; class Actinomycetes; order Mycobacteriales; family Micromonosporaceae; genus Micromonospora; species Micromonospora musae. Next base: position 246,057 of record NZ_RAZT01000011.1, read on the forward strand.
GTCTGGCTCTGGGACGTCCGCCCGCTGACCGACTGAGCGCGGTCAGGCGTCGCGGACGCAGCAGCCCCGGCAGACCTTCGGCTGGGGCAGGGTGAAGGCGAGGCAACAGGTGCGGCGCTGCACGGTCGGCTCGCCGCCGGGCCCGGGGACCAGCTCGACCAGGTCCTGCACGCCGAGGGCGTCGAGCAGGGTCGAGATCGTCTCCGCCGACGGGCCGGGCAGCCCGTCCGCAGCGCGCAGGATCCCGGCCGAGATGCCGGAGGCCACCGAGCCGAGGAGCGTACGGGTGCCGATCCGCACTTCCGCCTGGATCGCCCTGATCATCGGCAGCAGGTGGGCGTCGAGCAGCGAGGCGCGGAGCACGTCGAGCAGCTCGGTCTCGTCGGCCACCACCCGCACCCGGGGGCCGCCGGTCAGCGCGAGCGGGTCGCCGGGGAGCACCGCCACGGTGGTCGAGTGGCGCAGGCCGAAGGTGAGCAGCGCGCTGGGATCGTCGAAGTGGACCAGGACGGTGGACGGGTCCAGCAGCGGCACCCGCCGGGCCGAGGCCCAGCCGAGCGCTGCCGGCAGACTGCACCAGTAGCTGTAGGACTTCCAGGCCAGCGCGGCGCAGGCGTGCGGGGTGCCGTTCCAGCGCTGGGCGGCCGAGTGCAGGAAATCCGGCAGCCGGGAACCGTCGACGAGAGTGGTGGCGGGAATCCAGCCGAGCTCGTCGGCGACCGTGAGGCCGGGCGCGAGGCCGGGGATCTCGTCGGTGCCGAACATGGCGCGCAGCGCCGCCGTGACCGGAGCCAGCGGGGCGGCTGCGAGATCGCGGCTCGGCATCACCGCTGTCACTCGATCATCCCCGTCCCCCGTGGTCATCAGTTGAGCTAAGGCTAGCCTAACCACAGCTCGCCGCTCCCGGGAAGGTCGGATTCCGGCGGATCCAGAGGTCTTGGTCACCTCGGCGAATCCCTGTACGCGCAGGTCGCGGCGTTCGTGCCCGCCGTTACTACCCCCGCCGGTACCGGAAAAACGCACGGTGCCCGCCGGTCGGCGCCGAAGGATCGACGGTTGTCGGTGCATTGTCAAGCACATTGTCGGCAAGGTGGCAGTTTTGTGTTTGTTCGGCCACGGAACGTGAAACTGATACTCCCGGCCACGAGGAAGCCGATGACCACCTCACCCCTCGATCGTGCTGTCGACTCCTTCGCCGCCGAACTCGCGCGGCACCGAACCGGACGGGGGCTGTCCAAGAAACAGCTGGCCGTGCTGATGGGCTTCGACCCCTCGTACGTCAGCCACGTCGAGGGGCGGCGACACCGCCCGACCGAGGACTTCGCCCGGCGGGCCGAGGCCGTCCTGGAGGCCGGCGGCGCGATCTGGCAGCGCTTCCGTGAGTACGACGACGCACGGCAGGCCCGCAACGGACACGCGCACCGGGACCTGCCCCTGCCCGGTCAGTGGCTTCCCCCCGGCACCGGCCTGATCGTCGAGCGTGAATCCGCCACCCTCAGCCACAGCGACGAGGGCTACCGGTGCGTGATCCGGCGGGAGCTCTACAACGCCGGCACCGAGCCCGTCACCCGCTACCTGGTGCGGGTGGCAGTCGACCGCTACCCGAACGACCCCGGGCGCTCCAATCGGCACCACCGGGAACATCCGCTCACCTTCGCGGAGCTTCAACTGCGCGCGTACCGGGACGACGGCGGCGAGCGCGAGCCGATGCACTGGCGGGCCAAGCACGACCGGGACGCGTTCAAGGAGGTCTGGCTCCTCTTCGACAACGGCGAACGCCGCTTCCCGCTCTACCCGGGCGACCGCGCCACCATCGAGTACGCCTACCGCGTCGGGGCGGAGAAGTGGGGACCCTGGTTCCAGCGGGCGGTCCGGCTACCCACCCGGCACCTCGCCGTACGCCTCGATCTTCCGGCGGCCCTCGACCCGCAGGTCTGGGGCGCGGAGACCTCGCTCTCGGCGGAGGAGGGCCCGCTGCGAACCCCCGTGCAGCGGCACGACGAGGGCCACCGCGCGATCTTCGAGTGGGAGACCGAGGACCCGCCGCTGAACGCCCGCTACCGGATGCAGTGGCGGTTCCGGGCCCGGCCGGAGCCGGAGCACGACAGCCCGCTGGACGGCCGGATCCGCCCGAGCGACCGGATGCGTGCCCTGGGGGTGGTGCAGCGCGGCGACGACCAGCTGCGGCAACCGGCCCGCCCGCTCGACCTGCCCGCCGAGGAGCCCGCCGCCCGGGGCATCGTCGACCGGCTCAGCGCCACCCTCGTCCGCCTCGACGAACTGCATCCGTTCAGCAAGGGGGTCGGGATCGCCGCTCCGCAGCTCGGCGTCGCCCGGGCGGTGGCCGTGGTCCGGCCCCCGGACCGGAACGCCGAACCGGTGGTACTGCTCAACCCCCGGGTGGTCGAGGTGTCGCCCGACACGGACGAGCAGTACGAGGGCTGCCTCTCCTTCTTCGACCACCGCGGTCTCGTGCCGAGGCCGCTGCGGATCGACGTGGAGCACGACCAGTGGGACGGCAGCCGGATCATCACCTCGTTCGAGTACGGGATGGCTCGGCTCGTCGCACACGAGATCGACCACCTGGAGGGGCGGCTCTACGTCGACCGGATGACGCCAGGCGTGCCGCTGGTCCCGGTGGAGGAGTACCGCGAGACCGGCCGTCCCTGGCGGTACTGACTTCCGCACCCGGTGGCGAGCCGGGGCGGGGGCGGGGGCCGGGGTGCGTGCCCCAGGGGGCAGGGGCACGCACCCCGGATGGGGGGAGGAAAGTCTCAGAGCTCGCCGAACGTGTCGTACCGGATGTGCGGCGGCGGTACGTCGTCCGCCGCGAGCACCCGCAGCGTCGACCGGACCATGGGCGCCGACCCGGAGACGTAGCAGTCGTGCCCCGTCCACGGGCCGTACCGGCCGAGCACATCCGCGATCTCGCCCAGCTCACCGTCGAAGTCCGGGTCCTCGCTGCACGCCGGAGTGACCGACAGCCACGGGTGCGCGGCGACCAGCTCGCGGAGCCCGGCCAGACCGTAGAGATCCGCCTCCTGCCGGGCGCCGTAGAAGACGTGCACCCAGCGGGTGCGGTTGTAGGTGACCAGCTCCTCAACCAGCGCCTTGATCGGAGCGAGCCCGACCCCACCGGCCACACAGAGGAGGTCCCGCTCGGAGGTCCGATCCAGGGTCATCGAGCCCATCGGAGCGGCGAGTCGGAGCAGGTCCCCCGGCTTCACCCGGCGAACCAGCGCCCCGGAGACCCAGCCGGCGCCGGAGGAGCGGACGTGGAACTCCAGCACGTTCTCCTCGTTCGGGGCGTTCGCCACCGAGTACGTCCGCCACACCCTCGGGTGGTAACGCGGAACCTCCAGGCTCACGTACTGGCCGGCCTTCCAGGCCATCGGGTGCTGGAGCGCGCGTACGGTCAGCACCGCCGTGTCCGCCCCGTGCCGCTCGTGGGTCAGCACCTCCGCGTGCCAGAACGGCGGGTTCTCGTCGGCCGCCGCGCCGGCCAGCATCTTCTCCGAGATCGCCGCGTACGCGTCCCGCCACGCCTGGTCGTACTCCAGGTTCCAGCCGTCGCCGGCGGTGCTGCGGAGCGCGTCCATGAGGGCGACCCCCATCGTCGCGTAGTTCTCCGCCGCCACGTGGTATTTGCGGTGGTCGCGGCCGAGCGCGCGGAGGAACTCGTCGAAGCTCTCCGGATCGCCGACGGTGTGGATCGCCGTGATGATCGCTTCCAGCAGCCGGTCACCCTGCCCGGTCATCTGCACCGGGAAGAGCTGCCGCAGCTCCGGGTCGAGCAGGAACAGCCGCGCGTAGAAGTGCTCGCTGAGCCGCTCCCGGTGCTCCTCGACCAGGGTCCAGCTCTCCTTCAGCAGTCGCGCGAAGTTCTCCATGCCGGTCGCTCCCTCTCCTGACGGCGAATGGGGCGAGCACAGAATGTCCACGGAGCGTGTTGACCGGTCGCACAGAATGTGCGATCAGCTCACAAGGGGTCCTCGGGCGGTCGGTAGCCGCTTCCGTCGGGCAGAGTGGTGCGGTGACTCTTGAGCTCACCCGCCCGGTCTCCCGCCGGATGCTGGGGACCGAGACGCTGCTGGTCCTCGGCCTCTCCCTCGGCCAGTCCGCCGTCTACGCGGTCGTCTCGATCATCGCGAAGCTGACCGCGGAGGGCGGCCTCGCCAAGCAGACCGCCGCGCTGAACACCTCGGCGTCCTCCCGGCCGTACCTGGACCTGACGTACCAGCTGCTCGGCATCGTCTTCGCGCTGCTGCCGGTGCTGCTCGCCGTACACCTGCTGAGCCGGGATCCCGGTGACCCGGCGCGGACCCTCGGCCTGGACGCCCGGCGGCCCGGTGCCGACCTGGCGCGCGGCGCCGGTCTGGCCGCGCTGATCGGGCTGCCGGGCTTAGCGCTGTTCTGGGTGGCGGCGCAGCTCGGCATCAACGCGACCCTCGTGCCGGCGGCGCTGCCCGAGGCCTGGTGGGCCGTGCCGGTGCTCATCCTCGCCGCCGCGCAGAACGCCGTGCTGGAGGAGGTGATCGTGGTCGGCTACCTGGTCACCCGCCTGCGCCAACTCCAGTGGCGGATCGGCGCGGTCATCGCGGCGAGCGCCGTGCTGCGCGGCAGCTACCACCTCTACCAGGGCTTCGGCGCGTTCCTCGGCAACGTCGTGATGGGTGTCGTGTTCAGCCTCTTCTACCTGCGTACCCGCCGGGTGATGCCGCTGATCGTCGCGCACACCCTGCTCGACGTGGTCGCCTTCGTGGGGTACGCGCTGCTGCCCGACTCGTGGTTCGACTGGCTCTGACCCTGGGCTTCTGGATCTTGGAACCGAGTGGCCTCTCCAGGGGCGCTATCGTGCCAAGATCTGCCCCGATCGGTAGGCCGTGACGGCGCGGGCGGCGAGGCGCTCGGCAGCCGCCGCGTCCCCGGCCGCCGCCGCGAGCACCGCCGCGCCCGGAAGCAGCCGGGACGCCAGTCGAAGCACCAGCCAACCGGCGGCCTGAGCGGCGAGCGGCATCGCCAGCCGCCACGCCGCCTCCAGAGCGCGGGGCCACGGCGCCTCCCCCGGCCCGTCCAACGCCCGCGCCGCGTCCAGTGCGGTACGCGCGCTCTCCGCGTCCGGGTGCACCTGGGTCAGTACCAGCAGCTCGACGGCCCGATCCGGATGGACCGGATCGCGGTCGTACGCCGCGGCGAGGTGCAGCACCAGGTTGGCCTGGGTCCAGAGCACCGAGGTGAGCTCGGCCAACGGGGCGAGGGCGCCGGCGAGCGCCGAAACGGCCCCGCCCGCGCCCGCCAGCCGGACGAAGCGCCGGGTGGCGAGCCGGGCCAGCGCCTCCGGCGACGCCTCGGGGTACGCCGACCGCAACCGCTCCGCCCACTCCCGCGCGTTCGGGCCGAGCGCCTCCACCGCGGCCAGCGCCAGCAGCTCCGGGGCGAAACCGGGATGATCGAACACCCGGGCGGTGGTCCTCCGGAGAGCTGACAGCTCGGTCGTCGGCGCCGGTACGGCCGCCTGTCGCTGGGGTCGCGCTGCGGCGGTCGCCACCCGCGCGGGTCGTGGCGGGACGGCCTCCTCCGGCGTGTTCCCACGCGGGGCGGGCACCTTCTTGGCGGCCTTCTTCGCCGGGGCGCGCTTCCCGACCGTCTCCTTCTTCGCCGCGGTCGCCTTCCTCGCGGGCGTCGTCTCCTTCGGGGCCGTCGCCTGCTTCGGGGTGTCCGCTGCTGGCCCAACGGCCTTCGCGGTGTCCGCGGCCTTTGTGTTGCCTATCGCCCGCTTCGCGGTTCCGGCGGCCTTCTTGGTGCCGGCTGCCCGCTTCGCGATTCCCGCTGCCGGCTCAACGGCCTTCGGAGTGTCCGCTGCCGGCTCTCCGGTCTCCGCGGGCGTCTCCCGAGCGGATACCGCCTCCGGCCGCGCTGTTGCTGCCCCGGTCCCCGCCGACCGGTCCGCCTCGGTCGCCGGTGCGGCAATGGTCGCGGGTGGTCTGGACTTCCCGGCGGTCGCGCGCCGGGGCACCGGGGGAGGCGCCGGGTCGTCGGGCTCGGGCGGCTGGAACAGCACGGCCGGTGCCGCCTTCGCGCGGCGGGATCTTTTCGGCTTCGCCGAGGGCGGCGCCGGGTCAGAAGCGGCGGGCGGGTCGTCGGGCGGAGTGAAGGTCGCCTCGGGGAAACGCCGCCGGGCCCCGTCAGCAGGCTCGCGGCGGGTCGGCTCGCTCGGGGGCTGCTCGTGCATATCGATGGAGCGTAGCCGTGAACACGCCGCCGCACAGCGTGGAAGTACAGCGAGGCGGAGACCGGACGGAGTCGCCGAGGAGGTCGCTTTGCCCCCGATGGGTGCGGCCCTGTATCCTCGGGCGCGGTGACTTGCGGGTCACCGAGGAGACTTCGCCTAGTCTGGTCTATGGCGCCGCACTGCTAATGCGGTTGGGGTCTTAAAGCCCCTCCCGGGTTCGAATCCCGGAGTCTCCGCGCGAAAGTCGGTCGTGTAGGCTGGCTGAGCACCAGCGCCCGTAGCTCAATGGATAGAGCATCTGACTACGGATCAGAAGGTTAGGGGTTCGAGTCCCTTCGGGCGCACAGCAGGTCAGGGGCCGGTTTCCCATCATGGGAGACTGGCCCTTGACCTTTCTGACCCCCACGGCTGACCCCTACGTGGCGTAGGTCATGAACCCGAATACGACGAACGCCTGCCCGCTCGCAGAGCTGGTCGAGATGCCGATTGATATTGCGCGGCTCAATCGGTGTGCCGATCTTTGTCGTGAACAGAAGGCCATGCTCCTGCCAGCGATCACCGGCGGCCTCCCGCTTCGTCCGCTGCAAGACCCGATGACCACGGAGCACGTCGACCAGCCCGGCAGGCAAGGCCACCGCCCGTTCCGACCCGTCCGTCTTCACCGGCCCGAACCGGAGTTGTCCGCCTGTGCGCTGCAACGACTGCCGAACGCGGAGCACGCCATCGACCAGGTCCACGTCGACCCACCGCAGCGCCAACGCCTCACCGCGGCGAAGCCCCAGCGCCAAGGCGACCGAGTACGGCGCATACCACCGGTCATCCCGCGCAGCCTTCAAGAACCGCGACGAGGAGATCCTCAAGACCGCCGACGTGGTGCACGACGGTCAAAACCAGAACACGGAGACGTACGCCCGGTTGAAGCGTCGCGCCGCCGCGTCCTGCCGCCTGATCGACCAGTGGGCAACTGCGTCTTCCCAGCCAGGGAGGGAAGGATGCCATTCGGCGAGAAGCACCCAGTCCTCCGGGTGTGTCGCTTCCCCGGTCCCCGGTCGTAGGCCGGCCCTCTCTGTTCGCGCTGCCGACACCGCAGATGAGGTGACGGGGTCCATACCGCAGTCAGTGGCGTATCCGCCGATCTGCAGCCGATCCCAGCCGATGACCTTCAGACCTTCGCCTCGCACCTGTCCCCACACCTCGCGCAGCTCGGCGGCGTGGGGGTGCTCGGCCTTGTCGATGATGTCGTCATGGTCCGGGAGCGAGATGTCGTACCTCAGTCGCAGCTCTCCCTGCAGCTCAGATACCTCTTGATAGCTGGCAAACTCCTCGCCCGTGTCGCTGAAGTCCAACCAGCGTTCCTCGACGGTCGTGCCGACAGGGACGTACGCCGCAGAACCGAGGGGGATCTCGCTGCCCCATGCCGAGGCTTCGGGACAGGCGAACAACAGAAGCTGGCCGTCGGGCGGCAATGGGAGGTCTGTCGCGTCCTGCGGCAGCGCCGCGAGGTCAAGGGACGCGATGAGGGGATACTCAGGGTCGGGGACGTCGGGCGGAAGCATCAGTGGACCGCCGAGGCGGCCCACGACCGGCCCATTCGCCTGCGGCGACAGCGTGGCGCACCGGCGTACGACGCCCAACCACCGCTCCACGTCAACGGTGGGGATATCGCGTGCGAGCGCCTTCTCACGGCACCGGTTCAGCTTCTCCGTCGTCTCTTGGATCACGCGATGAACCGTAGTGGCGCGGCCTGACATGCTCCGGTCAAGGGCGAAGCCGCTGGGCGACCATCCCCGGTCAGAGGTGTGGCCGGGCCATCCACGGGCCACAAGGCGATGGCACGGGGGGCCAAACCAGGCCACGTGAGAACGCGCCGAGCAGGCGTAGGGCCGCACCCACGGTCGATCTTGTGAGATTCCCAAGCTGCGAGTCTCTGACCCCAGCCTGACCCCAGCACAACGCCAACGGCCGCCACCGGATGAACGTCGGCCACGAGCCAGCGGGGAGGCGAGGCGGGTACCGCCGGGTGCAGGATGCTCCTACAAATTAGAAGGTTAGGGAGTCGAGTCCCTTCGGGCGCCAAGATCACCGCGACCCTGAACTGCCGATATGGCAGATCAGGCCCGCGGTGTTTCCCTCCCTTGTGGTCGGTCGGGTGCTCGAATGGCGCTCCTGTGACCTTCAGCGAGGACTTCATGCCCGTCGTCTTTCCCACGCTCTCCGACGGCGCCGCCTCCGTGTACGCGTCCAGGATCGGCGAACGCAGATGAGCGCGGGCTGGCCGGGGCCGTCGCGTACGGGCGGCGGGCGGCGGGGGCAGCTAGAGCGTGAGGTCCGCCAGGTCGACGGCGTCGGCCATGGCCTTGGCGCCCCGGTCGTTGAGGTGCATGCCGTCGCCGCTGTCCAGCGCGGGGTGGATGTGGTCGGGGGCCTGCGGGTTCGCCACGGCCCGGGCCACGTCGAAGACACCGTCGAAGGCGTCGGTTGTACGGATCCAGTCGTTCACCTGGCGCCGGACGGCGAGGCCCTCCGGCGTGCTGATCGGAGCGCCCCCGAAGGCGCCGATGGTTCCTCCGATGACCTTCAGGCCGGCGGCGTGGGCGCGGTCGGCCAGGTTGGTGAAGCCCTCGACGAGGGCGGCGGCGGTGGGGAGCGGCTCGCCCAGCATGGTGGGGAGAACGAGATCGTTGATACCGAAGTGCAGCAGGACGTGGGTGACTCCGGGTACCGGGAGGACGTCGCGGTCGAAGCGGGTCAGCGCGTGTTCGCCGACCTCGTCGCGCAGCAGGCGGTTCCCGGCGATGCCCTGGTTGACGACCCACCCTCGATCGAGTCGGCGGTTGAGGTAGTCGACGGAGCGGCGGTTCGCGCTGGTCGTGGTGCCGACGCCCTCGAACCAGGAGTCGCCGAAGGCCACCGCGATCGCGGTCCCCGGCGCGGCGAGCACGTCGACCCCGGAGAGGTAGAACCGGGCCTCCACCTGCGCGGCCCGAGCGAACGTGGGCGAGCCGACGTGGTTTCCGTCGACGACTCGCGCGACCTCCGCCGGCCGGTGGGAGTAGGTGGCGAGGCCGGTCCGCTCCGGGAGGTAGAGGTCGACGACCAGGTCCGTGCCGGCGGCGACGGGAAGCTCGACCGGGTCGGAGACGAGCTCCTCGCCCGCCGGAATGACGCACTGCCCGATGCCGTCGAAGGTGAGAGCGCCCTGCCGTCGGCCGACCGAGTACGTGGCCGCCGCGATGGTCAACGGGGCCCGGCCGTAGCGGTTCGTCAGGCGTACGCGGAAGGCTTCTCCACCGCCGGCCAGGTGCAGCACCTGTCGTACGGTCTGGTCGGCGAAGCCACGGGGTTCGCTGAGCTGGAGCTGGTCGTGCGGGTTGATCACGGCGGTACGGAAACCGGCTGTCCAGGTCATGGTCGCTCCGTTGGTCGGTGCCGCTCACGTAGCGGGCGGGACGATGCTTCGCGGGTGCCGCCGGGGCTCCGCGAATCCAGCCCGTCTCAGCTTCGAGGCAGCGGGACGGCGGTGGAGGTGTTTCGGTAACGTCCAAAATCTTGACAGTCCAAAGACTGGACAGTCAATATCTGTGACCACCTTCACGAACCCCTGGGCTCACTGATGGTCTGCTTGTTCCGGCCGGCCAGCCGGGTGAGGTCGGTCTGCCGCAGGCCGTCCTCGTCCAGGTGGGCCAACACCGCTCCGTGCCGGGGGCGGAGGTCGTCGAAGCCCTCCTCGGCGCCGCGCCGGAACAGCTCGGACTGCAGCCCGAACAGGAGTCGGGTGGCGAGCATGCCGAGATCCACAGCGCGGCTGCTCCGTCTCGTGTAATCCCCGTTAGAGGCCGGGGAATAGATAGTCCATAAATTGGACTATACGATCGTGCTACCGAACCAACCGGAGGAACTCATGCCCACCGTGGAACTCACTCGCTTCCGGGTCGACCCGGCCCGCGAGAACGACCTGTTGCAGGCCCGGCCGCAGATGCTCGCCGACTTCCAGGCGGACCGCTCGGGCTTCATCGAGGCGCGCCTGGTGCGCCTTCCGAACGACGAGTGGCTGGACATCGTGCTCTGGGAGACCCCCGAGGACTTCGCCGCGTCCCGGGCCAAGGGGGCCAACCTCCCCGGAATCGCGGCGTTCTTCGACGCGATCGGCGCGTTGATCAGCGCCGAGGAGGGAACCTCCGTCTGACCGGCCGGGCCGCCCGGCCCGTCGTCAGAGCTTGAGGACGACGCGGCCGACGGTGGTCGGCTCCTCGACCAGTTCGTGGGCCCGGACGATCTCCGACAGTGGCAGCTCCGCGGCGATCGGATAGACCAGGTCGCCGGCGACCAGGGCCTCGGTCAGGGCCCGGGCGGCCGCCTCGTTCGCCTCCTCGGGGAAGTCGTCGTTGCTGAGGAAGCGCACCGTGATGTTCTTGAAGGCGTATGGCCAGTACGGGATGCGCGGCGAGCTGTCGCCCGTCGCGTACGTGGCGATCACGCCGTTGTAGGCGAGGATCTTCTCGTTGAGTTCGAGGTTGGCGTCAAAGGCCAGCTCGGCCACCCGGTCGACGGGTTCCCCGCCGGTCGCCGCCAGGATCCGTTCGGCCGCGTCACCGCTCGACACGTCGACGACGTGGTGGGCGCCGGCCGCGAGGGCCGCCGGGATCTGCTCGGGGTGCCGCACCGTCGCGACGACCGTGGCCCCGCCCCGCCGGGCCACCGCCACCGCGGCCCGTCCGACAGCGCCCAGCGCACCCGTCACCAGTACGCGCTGCCCGGTCACCGGGCCGTCAGCGAAGATCGCGCGATGCGCGGTGATGCCAGGGATGCCGAGGCCGGCCGCCTGCTCGTCGGGGACCGCCGACGGCAGCGGGACGGCATGGGCGGCCGGCACGACCGTGTACTCGGCGGCCGTGCCGAACGGGCGGTACGACTGTGCGAGGTAGACCCAGACGCGCTCACCGATCCGGGCCGGGTCGACGCCTTCGCCTACCACGTCGATGACGCCACTGCCGTCGCCGTGCGGGATCACCCGGGGGTACGACATCGTCGAGCCCCAGTAGCCGCGGCGCTTGCCGATGTCGCCGACGTGGATGCCGGATGCGGTGATGCGTACCCGGACCTCGCCGGGGCCGGGCTGCGGGTCGGGCATCTCGCCGAGCCGCAGCACCTCGGCCGCCGGACCCTGCTTCTCGTACCAGGCTGCGCGCATGTCGGGTCTCCCTCACCGGAGTTAGTCCAATTTCTTGACCGTCCAAAACTATGACTAAATTCGAGCGGTCGTCAAGTGAGCGGAGTCCCCAGCCCGGGGTGTGGCAGACCTGGCGTTGAAGCAGTTCGGCAGCACGTCGTCGCGATCGGCGATCTCAACATGTACAAGATCATTATCTGATCGGGTCGTACCGTCGACCGCCCCCGGACCCCAGCGCGGCCTCCGGAGGCGGTCCTCGTTTCGGGGCCGCCGGGCGTTCCTCCGCCGTCCCCCGGACGGGCGGCCGAGTCGCTCGCGAACGACGAGCGGCGCGGGCCCGGTGAGGTCAGTCGGACTGGGCGGTGGGGAGCCGGCGCGACGGCGGGTGCGGCAGGCTCCGGGCGTTCGTGGCGCGGAGCCCGTCGAAGGTCAGTTCGAGGTAGCGGCGCCAAACCTGCGGCTGCGCGTCCAGCAGGGGCGCCGCCGTCTGATGTATGCCGCCGAGCAGCAACACGATGTCCATGCCGGTGACGTCGTCGCGGATCGTGCCCTGTTCGCGGGCCCGGGCGGTGAGCGTCTCGGCGGTCTGGCCGAGGCGCTCGATCGCGGACCGCACCTGGGCGAGTTGCAGCGACGGGCGCCCGATCACCTCGCAGAACGCACGGTCGGCGGCGAGCACCTCGACCCCGGCGGTCATGAACTCGTGCAGCGCGGCGGCCGCGTCGTCGGCGTCGACCAGGCGGTCCGCCGTGCTGGTGAGTCGGTCGAGCAGCTGAAGCATGATCGCCGCGAGCAGGTCTTCCTTCGAGGCGAAGTGCCGGAACACCGTGCCCTTGGCGAGCCCGGCGCGCTGGGCGATCTCCCCCATCGACACGTCGACCCCGCACTCGGCGAACGCCGCGGTCGCCGCGTCGAGCAGCAGGCGCCGGTTGCGCACCATGTCCGCTCGCTGGCCCGGAGTGGCTGTCGTCTCGGTCACGCGTACCCCCTCCCGGGGTCGACCCTACCACCAACATGACCGGTCGGTCATTTTCTCTGCTACGGTCAACATGACCAGGCGGTCATTTTCTGTTCCGCCGGTCACCGCCCGGCCCTTCGGCCGGCGGAGCAGTCATTCCGAACCCACCCCGGAGGTAGGACAATGAGCAACGCACTGGACGGAAAGGTCGTCCTCGTCACCGGCGCGTCCTCGGGCATCGGTCAGGGCACGGCGCTCGCCCTGTCGAAGGCGGGCACCCGGGTCGCGGTCGGGGCCCGCCGGGCCGACCGGCTGAAGTCCCTCACCCAGGACGCCCCCGGCGAGATCCTCGCCCTCGACCTGGACGTCACCGATCGCCAGTCCGTGCAGAACGCCGTCACGGCGACCGTCGACCGATTCGGCTCCCTCGACGTGCTGGTGAACAACGCGGGCGTCATGCTCAGCGGCCCGATCCTGGGCGCGGACCTCACCGAGTGGACGCGGATGGTCGAGACCAACCTGCTCGGTTCGATGTACGCGGTGCACGCCGCCCTGCCGCACCTGCTCGCCGCCAAGGGCGCCGTGGTGCAGATCTCCTCGACCTCGGGGCGTACGGCCTCCGCCGCGAGCGCCGTCTACGGGGCCACGAAGTTCGGCATCACCGCCTTCTCCGAGGCGCTGCGGCAGGAGGTCACCGCGGAGGGCGTACGGGTGATCGTCATCGAACCCGGATTCGTCGACACCGAGCTGGCCAGCCACATCAGCGATCCGGCCATCCAGGCCATGGCGAAGAGCATGGCCGAGTCGATGCGGACCCTCCAGCCCGAGGACATCGCGAGCGCCGTCCTGTACGCGCTCACCCAGCCCGAGCACGTCGCCGTCAACGAGATCCTGATCCGACCGACCGATCAGACCCGCTGAACCCGCTGCGGGCCCGGCCCAGCCGGCGGGAGGGGGCCACGTTTCGGCCCTGCTCCCGCCGGGAATGCCGCAGCCCGTCCTGGGGACCGCGGAAGGGGACAGGACCATGAGCGAGGCGCGCCCACCGTTTCCGCCGTTCGACCTCGACAGCGCGCTGGCCAAGGTGCAGGCCGCCGAGGACGCGTGGAACAGTCGCGACCCGCAGCGGGTGAGCCTCGCCTATACGGAGGACTCCGTCTGGCGTAACCGCGACCAGTTCATCACCGGTCGTCGGGCGATCGTCGAGTTCCTCACCGCCAAGTGGGAGCGCGAACTCGACTACGTGCTGCGGAAAGGCCTGTGGTCTTTTCGGGAGAACCGGATCGCCGTCCGTTTCCAGTACGAGTGTCGCGACCGCGAGGATCGGTGGTGGCGCAGCTACGGCAACGAGCTGTGGGAGTTCGACGAGAACGGGCTGATGCGCCGTCGCGAGGCCAGCATCAACGACGTGCCGATCAGTGCGGCCGATCGGCGCTACTTCGGGCCACGGCAGGAGGACGAGCGAGGCGCGGGTCACGACTTCCCGTTGCAGTGATCCCGGGGTGCGTCGCCGCGGCCGCCGGTGATCGACTCAACGTCCTTGAAGTCGGGGCATCCAGGTCGGCCGGACCCCCGACTCCCCTGATCCCTTAGTCAATCACCGGCGGCAGCGAGGGTCAGGGCAGCCGCGCCTGCAGGGTCAGCACCCGGGTCACCTGGATCGGGTTGAAGTTGTCGTCGCTGATCAGGTGGATCTCGGCCTTCCCGTCGCCACGCCCACGATCGACCGTCAGTGCCTCGTAGTTGTCGAGCAGCGGGTTGATCTGCGGCTCGGGGCTGGTGGCACCCAGCGTCGGGCAGTTGACCAGGTCCGCGACCAGCCGCTTGCCGATCACGTCCCGGCCGGGGGCGGCGGAGAGATTCCGGATCGAGGTGACGTCGCCGGCCCGGTCCGCGCCGGTCACCGCGTACAGCCGGACCGTGTTGCCGACGTTGGCGGTGAAGGCGGCTTCGAGCACCACGAACCGGCCGTCGCCGTACGGGGCGATCTCCGCGATCCGAAGTCCCTGGTCGACCTTGTACCCGATCTGTCGGACCAGCCGGTAGTCGTGGTGCCGATCGGCCCGGTAGACGAGGATCCGCCGCCAGACCGCCTCGCCCGTCGGCGAGACGTCACCGCTGAGGGTGTCCTCCATGGCGGCGTAGACGTACTGACCGTCGGGGGAGATGCCGAGCCCCTCGAGGGTGCCGTTGTCGGTGGCCTCCCCTGCGGGGGAGACCCGGAAACGTGCCGGCACCGGCAGCTCGCCGCGCTCAACCCCGTCACGTCCGAAGATCCGGATCGAGGGCTCGGACTCGGAGCTGACGAGGAACCGGCCGTCAGGCAGGACGGCGAGCCCTTCGGCGTCGAAGTTCGTGCCGTCGTACGGGGTGCCGTCCGCCTTGGTCAGCAGGGTTGACCCGGTGACGCGTGGGTGGCCGGGATCCCGGAAGAACCACAGCTGGGCAGGGAGCGTGCCGCTGCGGTCGACCACTGAGACGTAACCGTGACTGCGCTCGTCGTAGGTGATGGCGGACAGACCGCCGACCTGCACACCCTTGACGGTGACCTTGTCCAGGGCGTCGCTGAACCCCACAGCTCTGGCTCCAGGAGCGCAGTTCGGGGCCGGCTTGCCGGAGGCGGATTCTGAAGCGGCCTGTGCCGCCGGTGCGGCGACGGACGCGCCGAGCAGCGCGACCAGCGCGGCCCCCAGCAGGGAACCAGGTCCGTGCGCGCGTCGCCTGACAGATCGAGTCATGCGGAGAACTCCATTCGCTGAATGCTCGGGTGGCACTTCGTAGCCACCACACTTCACCTTCCGATTCGGATGAAAGCCGTTGCGGAGAGCGATCAGGATTGCGTCAGATCGGGCTGGCGCCGAGTGGTGCGTCCGTCCCCTTCGGACGGGCGGCATCCGAGCAGCAGAAAAAAGCTAACGACTTCCGCACAATTGAGCAACGTGACGGGCGTAATACGCCGACGCTCACCGATGAGGCTCGTCCGAGTCTTCGTGCTAATCGCGTCTCCGCCGACCGATGGCGGCTGACCAGGTAATTTGCTCGAATGATGAACCGGAACCGACTGGGGTACGTGTGCCGATGCGGTGAACTCTCGGGTGTGTCGAACGAACCGGATTCGTCACGGGCGCTATTCCTGGGTGGCCCGGCGTGTGATGATGCCGCCCCGTGTAGTTCAGGCCACACCGAGGACGCTTTATTCAGCATATTGCCCTATAGCGAACTACTCTGGCTCGCATGACCACGGCACAGGAGCCCCGCTCCGTCATCGAGACCCGGCTCACCCACGACATGCACCGCCAGGCGACGACCCTGCTGGCCGAGGCCGCAGCGCGCCGGGAAGCCGACGTCGCCCACCTCACCGAACTCCGCGACTTCCTGGTGGCGACGCTGCGCCACCACCACGAGAGCGAGGACCACGACCTCTGGCCGATGATCGAGGCCGTCTCGCCCGGCGCCTCCGAGCCCCTCAAGGCCCTCAGCGACGAGCACGACGCCCTCGACGCCGCCCTGGACGCGCTGGAGGAAATGCCGGTGCCGACCGAGGGCGACCGGCGGGAGCTGGCCACCGCCGCGGCCGCCCTGCGGGACCTCGTCCACACGCACCTCTCGCACGAGGAGCCCCTGCTCTTCCCCGCCCTGCAGGAGCACGTGTCGCCCGAGACGTGGGAGGCCTTCGCGCTCAGGGTGATCACCACCACCCCGCCGGTCGGCGCCAGCCTGCTCGTCGGCTTCTTCGACGAGGTCGGCACGCCGGAAGAGGTCGCGCTCATCCTCTCCGCGCTGCCCGCACCCGCCCAGGCCGGCGTTCCCGCCATGCGCGCCCACTCCGCGGCGGTGATCGCGTCCCTGCGTAAGGCCTGACCCTCCGGACGACGGCGACTGGGCGCGTTCGAGCGCCGCCGGCGCACGCGCCCAGTCGGTCCGCGCTTAGACCGGCCGGACGCCGGGTTTCAGAGGTACAGGCAGAAGGGGTGACCGGCGGGGTCGAAGTGCACCCGAACATGCTCCTGCGGTTGGAAGTCCGCCCGGGTGGCACCTGCGGCGAGCGCGTGGGCCGAGGCAGCCTCGAGGTCCTCGACCCTGATGTCGAGGTGCGCCATCATCTGCGGCCGGCCGGGATCGGCCGGCCAGACCGGCCGGACGTACGCCGGCTCACTCTGGAAGGCCAGCCCGGCCCCACCCCCGGGCGCGCGCAGGGTCACCCAGTCGGGCTCGTCCTCGTCCCGCGACCAACCGAGCAGACGCTCGTAGAACGCGGCGAGCTCCTGGGCATCGGGAGAGTCCAGCACCGTGCTGGTCAGGACCAGTCGAGGTCGATCCGTCATCCCGCTGTCGTACCCGGACGGTCCCCGGCCACTCCCATGCCGGGACCACCGCGGCCGAACCGACAGTCGTCAGCTCGGCTCGCGCCGCCAGAACTGCCGTGGTGCGTACCCGTCCCGGCGCAGCCAGTGTTCCGTGTAGACGATGCGCTCCGCGTCGACCACCACGAGTGGGTCCGTCGGCGGCTCGTCGAGGGCCCGGGAGCGTTCGACGTGATCGGACTGCCAACGCACGGCCGGCCAGTACCGCTCCCGCTCGGGGTCGCCGGCCGCCAGCACCCGGGCGCGGCCGAAGAGCTGGGCTCCCCGGCTGCTCGCTTGGCCGACGAGCGGCGCGAAGACGCCGACCGAGATTCGTGGGTCCGCGGCGATGTTCCGCATCTTCGGGGACGCGGCGGCGGCGGTGAACATCAGCGCGAAGTCGAGGTGGAAGTAGCGCACCGGCGTCGCCAGCGGGCCGTCCGGCCCGGAGGTGGCGAGGACGCACATGTTCTGCGCCGACAGCAGGTTGAGGATGCGCTCCTCGAGGCGGTGCCGGTCGAGCCGTCGGGTGGGCGACGGGCCGGCCAGCCAGGGGTTGGTCACGGGCATGGCTGATCTTGTCATGCGTGACGACGGGTGATCAGAAGTGGGCTGAACCGTTTCCCGGTGGGCTCCGTGTGGATGCCGAACGGCCTCCGGAACGCGCTGGAGCCGGCTAGAACCTGGAGATTCCACATGATGCGCAAGCACCTGGTGCCCCTCGTCGCCGTGCTGGCGGCCGGCCTGGCGGCGCTGACCGCGTGCAGCTCGACCCCGGAGGCGCCGGCGCCGGCCCAGGCCTCGGCTCCGGCCAGCAGCCAAGCCGCTCCGCCGGCCGACGGCGCGGGCGCCGGTGACCTCTCGCTGCTCCCGGGCACCGCGAAGTCCAACAACTCCGCGCCGGGCATGGGCGACTGGGCCGTGCCGAACGGCGGCGTCGCGGGCGGCGAGACCCTGCGGAACGCGCAGAAGTGGGTCCAGCTCACCGCGAGCAAGGCCGGCGACCTCGACCCGGTGGTGGTGAACGGCTCCGGGCTGACGCTCTACCGGTTCGACAAGGACAGCAACAACCCGCCCGCCTCGAACTGCGAGGGCGAGTGCGCGCAGACCTGGCCGCCGGTGACCGTCGCGCCGGGCGGCAAGATCTTCATCGCCGGGATCAAGAAGTCGGCCGTCGGCACGGTCCGGCGCTCCGACGGCACCCGGCAGGTCACCATCAACGGCTGGCCGGTCTACCGGTTCGCCAAGGACACCAAGCGCGGTGACACCCTCGGCCAGGGCGTCGGTGGCACCTGGTTCGGCGTGACCCCGACCGGCGGCAAGGCCGGCATCGACAACGGTGGTAACGACGGTGGTCAGGGCACTCCGGACAACGGTGGGGCGACCGCTCCGCCCGCCACCAGCGCCGTCCTCTTCGACGACGCCAACTTCAGCGACAGCGGCGCCTCCCAGGGTGTCGCCGGCCCCGGCTGCCAGAACGTGCCCCGTCCCCGCGTGGCCTCCTCCATCGCGACCAACGGCTCGCTGAAGATCTGGACCGGCCCGGACTGCACCGGCAAGTCCCAGATCATCAACGGTGACGTCACCAACCTGGCGGCCCTCAAGTTCGACGACGCCGTCGCCTCGATCCGCTTCAGCTGATCGTCCGACCACACACAGCGGGTGTGCCGGTCCGGCTCTTCGCCGGGCCGGCACACCCGTTTTCGTACCCGCGCCGCGCCGGTGGCCTCCCGACGCGCTCCCGGCCGGCCTCCCCCGACAGCGGTGCCACGGCGGCGCCGCGACATCAAGAAGGTGCTGGAAGATGACGCATCGCAACGTACGGGCGGTGAGTAGAAGGCGGGCGCTCGCACTCGGCGGGGTGACCCTCGGGATGGCGGCCCTGCTCGCCGGCTGCACCCGGACCGTGGACGGTACCGGCGCGGCCGAGCGGTGGAGCGCCACCAAGGTCGCCGGTCTGGAGATCACCACAGGTGAGAGCGGGCCCCGGCCCGGGGTGCCCGACACCCGCCTGACCGCCGAGGGGAGCGACGGCGGCGAGCTGGATCGGCTCGCCCGCAACGCCGTCGACGACCTGCAGAAGTACTGGGGGGAGCAGCTGCCCGCCGCCTTCGACCGCGGCTTCGACCCCGTCAGTCGGCTCATCTCGTACGACTCGACGGGCCCGGCCGTCACCGTCTGCAACAGCAGCACGGCCGGTGCGGTGAACGCGTTCTACTGCTCGCTCGACGACTCGGTCGCCTGGGACCGGGGGCAGTTGCTTCCCACCCTCGACGACTCGTTCGGGCCGATGGCGGTGGTGGCCGTCCTCGCACACGAGCTGGGGCACGCCGTGCAGTTCCGGCTCGGCTCGGCCGGCGGGCGGACCAGCTCCATCGTCAAGGAGCAGCAGGCCGACTGCTACGCGGGGAACTTCTTCCGGTGGGTGGCGGAGGGCAACTCCCCACACTTCCGGCTCTCCACCGGGCCCGGCCTCAACCAGATCCTCGCCACGCTCTTCTTCATCCGCGACGGCGTTGAAACGGGATTCGACGCCGAGGGGGCGCACGGCAACGCGTTCGACCGGGTCTCGGCGTTCCAGTTCGGCTTCGGCGACGGCCCCGAGCGGTGCGCCCGCATCGACGAGGCGGAGGTGCGGCGGCGGATCACCCAGCCGGCCAGCGGCCAGGCGTCGCCCGCCGGCGAGACGGCCGGGAACCTGCCGGTGGACGACCAGGACTCGCTGCTCGCCCTGCAGGAGACGCTGCGGGCCGCCTTCGGTCGACCGGGTGCCCAGTGGCCGGCGATCAGCCGCTCCGGGGGGCCGTGCCCCGGTGCGACCGCGACGACGCCCGCCTCGTACTGCCCGGCCACCAACACCGTCGGGCTGGACCTGGGCGAGCTGGGTCGCCTCGGTACCGCCCCGGAGCAGGGTGAGGGTGGTCTGGGGGACTTCGCCGCCTTCGCCGAGGTCGCCTCCCGGTACGCGCTGGCGAGGCAGCAGGCGGAGGGCTATCCGCTCACCGGGCTGGCCACGGCGCAGCGTACGGCCTGCATGACCGGGGTCTGGGCGGCGACGATCGTGGTGGGCCGGGGCGCGGTCCTGCAGCTGTCCCCGGGCGACCTGGACGAGGCGGTGGCCGAGATGCTCGCCCCCCGGAGCCTGATTGCCGCGGACGCCAACGGCGCCGGCATCCCGTCCGGCTTCGCCCGGGTCGAGGCGTTCCGCGACGGCTTCACCGCCGGGGCGATCGTGCCCTGTCTGGAGAAGTACCGGTAGGGCGGCTTCCGCGGTCGTCAGCAGAACCACGAGGGCCCGCCCCGGCCGAGTCATCGGCCGGGGCGGGCCCTTCGGGTCACAGCTTCACGCCGACGTAGGGTTTGCCCTCGACCGTCTCCACCCGGATGCTGTCGACCTGTTCCGGGTCGATCAGGGCGCTGCCGTCGAGCGTGGTGCCGTCGGCCTGGCCCTTCTCGGACACCAGCCAACTGCCGGCCAGCACGGTGCTGCCGTCCTTGCCGACCACCAGGAGGCGGCAGCGCTCTCCCCGGGGGATCCCGGTGATCGCGGCGTTGATCCGCACCCAACCGGGTGCCGGGGTCATGGCCACGGTCAGCCGGGCGCCGGTCTGCGGGTCGGACGCGCTGACGTTCCGGACTCCCGGACCGGCGGCGGTCACCGAGGCGGACGGCCCGGGCTGGGCCTCGATCTGCGGAGCGTCGGCGGTCGTGCGGCCGAGGACGACGCCGCCCGAGACGGCGGCGGCGATGACCACCGCCGCGGCGGCGCTGAAGATCACGCCCCGGCGCTGACGCCGGCCGGACGACTCGCTCCGCACCTGCCGCAGGGTGCGCTGCAGCAGCAGGTCCCCGCCCTCCGGCGGGCCGTCGAGCAGCATCGCGTCCGGCACCGCTTGGAGCGCCATCGTCCATTCCTGCAGCGACTCGACCTCTGTCCGGCACTCCGCGCAGCCCGCCAGGTGTTCCTCTACCTGCCGGACCTGCTCCTCGTCGAGCGCGCCCATCAGATAGCCGCCAATGTCCACGTGGTCACTGGTCGGCATCGAGCTGTCGGATTTCATGAGGCAGACCGTTCCACCCCGGCTGGGCGTCCCGCGATGTCGCGGAGCGCCCGGAGTGCGTAGTAGGAGCGTGACTTGACCGTGCCCGGCGGGATACCCAGCGCCTTCGCGGCTTCCGCGACTGTACTCCCGAGTAGGTATACCTGTTCAAGCACCTCGCGGTGCTCGCGAGAGAGATGGTTGAGAGCGTCCATCACGACCATCGAATTGACCACCTGATCGGCGTGGTCGCGCTCGACAGCGACGTCTGTCGGACTCTCCGGAACCTCGGCCGGTCGCGCCTTCCGGGCACGTACCGTGTCAGTGACGATGTTGCGTACCACGGTAAGCAGCCACCCCCGAACCGAACCCTTGCCGTTGACCAGACTGTCCGGGTGACGCCAGGCCCGCACGAGGGCTTCCTGGACGACGTCCTCCGCGGCGGCGCGGTCGCGGGTCAGCTGCGTCGCATAAGCGAGCATCGCGCGGCCGTGCTCCTCGTAGAGGGATCGGACCAAGGCCTCGTCTGCTACTGCCTGCTGACGAACGGGCCTCAACCCCGCCATACGTACCACCCTTTATTGGCCTCACGACGCCGGTCCCCACCGGTGCCCACAGGCCACCAGGATGCCTGCTGCGTTCCCGTTTACTGGAGATCGCGGGCGAATGTGTATTTCTGCTCACGTCGTTGCGCCGTCAACTATTGCCCGGCCGGCGCGGCGGCCTTGTTGCCGTCCGGGCCCACCACGAACCAGAGCCCGTCGACGCCCTGCCCGGAGACCCGGCCCGGCACCTTGTCCTCCGCGTAGCGGTAGACCGGCCAGCCGCCCACGGTCACCTGCTGGGTGCCGTCCGGGCGGGCCGTCGCGCCGAGTCCGGCGGGATCGAGGTTCTCGAACTTGATCTTCTCGCTGACCAGTACCGGAAGCCACTGCAGGAGGCAGCCCTCGGTGCAGTTCGACCGGGACGGCGAGGAGTCGTCCTTGTCGAACCGGTAAAGGGTGAAGCCCTGTCCGTCGAGGATCACCGGACCGAGCTCCGGGTTCTCGCCGAGCTGTACCGACGCCGGCCAGTAGCCGCCGTCGCGGCTGCGTTTGCCCAGATCGTCCTGCGGACCGGCTCCGGCCGGCTGCTGCGCGGCACCGGAGTCCGGCTGGGACGCGCTGCTGCCGGAGTCCGGCCGGGACGTGCTGTTGCCGGAGTCCGGCTGGGGCAGGGCGACCGGGTCGGTCACCGTGGTGGTGCACCCGGTCGCGAGCAGCGCCACGGAGAGCGTCACCGAGCCGAGCAGCGTACGGGGGATGCGAGCTTTCATCGCCACACCAATCGATCGACGGGTTCGGACAGGAGCGGGCCGGTCAACCGCGGCGGCCGGGGACGAGCCGGCCGCGCGGCGTCGGACGGTCCAGGTGAAGCCCGAGCACTCCGACGTCGAGGGACCCGTCGGCGTCGGCCGCGAACCGCCAGGCCGCGTTCGGGGCGTCACCGACGACGAGCACGGCGGCCGTACCCTCCGAGACCGCCGCCAGCGCGCCGAGGCGCTCCAACTCGGCCGGTGGGATCGGGGCGGTCACCACCACCAGGTGGTCGCGCAGCACCTCGCCACCGTCGCCGGACGGCGTCAGCAGGTACTCCGCGTCGGCGATGACCCGGACCCGTTCCGGAGCCGTCGACGCGGCGGGCAGCGTGCCGACCACGCTGATCACCACGGACGCCGCCGCCGGATGCCGGGCGATCTCGTCGAGGAAGGAAACCGCCACGCGCATCGCGGCCGCGGGCTCCCCGGTGAGCGCGACGATGCCCGGGGCGCGGCCCAGGTTGACCACGGCCAGCTCGCCCCCGACCGTGCCGACGGTGGCGAGCAGCGGCAGTTCACCGCTGTCGTCGAGGTTCTGGTCGAGCTGCCAGCTGGGCGCCTCCCAGATCGCACCCTGCTGCCGCGCCTGCCACGGTGGTGGGGCCTCCGGCAGCGCGGGGGCGAGTCGCAGCGAGACCCGGTCCGGGCCGATCAGTGCCGCGTACACCTGCGCCTGGCCGGCCTGCGTGGCGAGCTGCCGCAACGCGCGGTCCACGACCGCCCGGGAGCCCGACGCCGGCGCCGGGTGTGCGGACTCCGCCGGGCGGCGGCGCTGTCCCAGCAGGATCGGCACCAGTACGACGACGGCCAGCACCAGGAGCGTGCCCACGCCGAGCAGCGCCGCGGTGATCGGCCGGAGGCCCAGGATCAGGGTCTCCTCGCCGTCGACGGGTGGCGCCGGCTGCACCGCGGCCGGCTGGGGCCGGTCGGCGGGTGGCGCCTCCGGCTGCTGGCCGGCGGGCTGCTGACCCGCCGGCGGCGTGGCCGTCGGCGGTGCGCCGATCCGGATCTCGCCGGAGGTCGCGCCCTCGGGGAGGACGAAGACCCAGCCGGCGCGGATCGACTGCGCCGGTTCGGTCAGCACGAGACCGTCCGGCTGCGTCCGCCCCCGGTTGAGCTCGAAGATCTCCGGCCAGCGCCGGCTGTCGCCGAGCACCCGGTCGGCGACCCCCGGCAGGGTCAGGTCGCTCTCCGTGCCCGGTTGCCCCGGCACCACCCAGTACGGCACCGAGGGCTCCACGGCGCTCGCCGTGCCCGGGGTCAGCGGCAGCAGCAGGAACACCAGTGCGGCGCCGGTGGCGAGCAACCGGCCCTTCGCCGGCCGGGACGACCGGCGTAACGCGGCGCGGAGCAGCCTGCGCATGAACTACCTCACTCACACCTTTGTCGTGACATGTACGGGTCGCCCGCGACTCGGAGACGGTGGCTACCGACGCGTACACGTAAGCGGGGCCCGAACAGGTTCAGTGCCGGGCGTGGATCGGTCCGCCTCCCCGGCCCGCTCGGTGTGACGGCGTGGTGACACCGAGCGGGATCCGAGGGAACGCGGGCCGGGCGGGCCGGGCGGGCCGGGCCGCGGGCGGTCAGGCGAGGTCGGACGCGGGAAGCCGCAGCTCCAGCGCGCTGCCCGGGTTGAGCACCAGGTATCGGTCACCCATGGACGCGGCGAGCTCCCGGGCCGGCCACCGCTCCCAGTACTGCCACTGCGCCGGGTCGGGCAGGTACTGGTCCGAGGTGAACGCGTGCACCACCGGCCGGTCCAGGCCGGCGTCCAGGTCGGCGACGCCGACCTCCGGCACGTGGGGTACGAGAACCGTCGCCTCGCGCAGCGCGTTGCGGACCTCCTCGTCCCCGCCCAGGCCGGTGACCGCCAACTGCAACGCGTTCTCCAGCTCGTTCGCCGGAACGGGGAACCCGAGCGCGACCGGGGTGGGCCGGTAGTTCGGGTTCCGCCGGAACTCGTCGCCGATCTCACCCCGCTCGTCCACCCGGAACGCGCCGATGACGGCCCAGCCGGGCACGTCCCCGGCCCCCTCGAAGGCCGGATCGACGGTGTAGATCCAGCTGTCCGGCGCCCGCCGGGCCCGGTCACGCATCTCCGAAGTCACCGTTGGGATTTGCGCTGTCGTCATCGCTGTCTCCAGCTCCTCTCGTGCTCACTCATCGCGGGATCCCGGGGCTGGTGCATGGCGTCCCGGTGCGTGATCTGTTGAAAACCGGCGTTCACCGCCGCCTGCCGTAGTTGGGGTTGTGCTCGACCGTCTGGACCGTGCCGAGCTTCGGGTCGTTCGGGAATTCGAGGGACACCGTAGGAATCGTCTGGCCGGGCCGGTACGGATCCGGCATCGTCCCGCTATTCGTGTTGTAGTAACCCTCGACATGAATAGCTTTGATGATTCGGTCTGGCGGAATGTCCCCGACCACGGACCACTCGTCCTGATACCTCACGCGATCGAGTACCGGTGGCAGATTCTGGGACGGCGCGTGGATAGCCGGAAGATCATTGTCGACCACATAGAGATAACCGTCGTGATGATCGTATTGCTTGCCGTCCGCCGCGGTTCCTTTCTTGAAGCCCGGACGGTCGGGAAGCGGCGTCGGACGCACGAATGAGAGCGCGGCGTCCTGGCTGCCGGTGGTCGAGACGAACCCGCTGCCCTTGCCGTTGTGCATGTGCTTGAAAAGGTCGTAGTGCGGCTGCACGTAGTCGCCTTCTGGCGTGCCCAGAACCTCTTGCGTGTGCCGCGATTTCAGCCCGTCCTGGAAGACGACGTCCGGCGGAGCGCTCGAACCGTGGAACAGGGCGGACGGTCGCGGTGGGTTCGGTTGAATCGGCCGCGCGCGGTGAATCGGATTGCTCAGGTCGTAGAGCTCGGCGTCCGGGGCACCCAGATCGTCCGGCCGCTGGTCGGGACGCGGGCGGTTGGGGATGGGCGGGAAGGTGTCGTCGACGTTGTCGAGGGATTCGCCCCCGAAAAGCGGGCGGTTCCCGCCCGACGAACCAGCGGTGTCGGGCAGGCTCCGAGCGTCGGTGCCCCCGCCCGGAGAGCCCGGGGTACCGCTCGACGAGCCGGCGGTGCAGGCCAGGCCGAGCGGATCGGCCGCCGCGTACGGATTCGGCACGTAGCCGGCCGGATCCGGTGCCGGCGCGAGGCCGAGCGGGTCCT
This sequence comes from Micromonospora musae, assembly GCF_003626635.1. Taxonomy (GTDB): domain Bacteria; phylum Actinomycetota; class Actinomycetes; order Mycobacteriales; family Micromonosporaceae; genus Micromonospora; species Micromonospora musae. The sequence continues at coordinate 271,324 of NZ_RAZT01000011.1, forward strand.
GGCTGACGTACCGGCCGCTGATCGGGTCGTAGTAGCGGTAGACGTTGTAGTGCAGACCGGTCTCCGGGTCCAGGTACTGCCCGGGGAAGCGCAGCGGGATCATGCCCGAGGCGTCGGCGCCGGGGGCCACACCCCACAGGCTGGCGTCGTTGCGCCACACCAGCGCGCCGTCGGCGTCGACGAGATCGGTGGGTGTGCCGACCAGGTCGGTGACGATCGCGTAGAAGCGCTCGCCGAGCTCGTCCCGCTCGTCCCGGACGGTCTGCGCCACCGGGCGCTGCTCCTGCGGGTGGTACTCCCAGCTGGTCACCCGGGTACGGCCGTGCTCGTCGGTCTGCGCCTGCTCGACCAGGAGCGACCCGTCCCAGACGAAGTCCACCTGCTCGACCGGGGCCGGGTCGTCGCCGACGAACCGCTGCTTGCCGATCCGGCGACCCAGCGGGTCGTAGCGGTAACGCCAGCGGTCGCCCTCCGGCGTCCGCACCCCGACCAGCCGATCGTGGGCGTCCCACTCGAAGTGCCACGTACGGTCCCCACCGGCCGGGTCGGTCAACGTCCGGCCGACCATCCGGCCCTGCGCGTCGTACCGGTAGCGGACCCCGCCCGCCTCGGTGACCAGGTTGCCGTCGTAGCGCAGCTCCCCGGCGTACGGCAGGCCGGACACCCGGGCCGACGTCAGGTTGCCGGTCGCGTCGTACCGGTAGTCCTCGACCCGGCCCGTGCCCCGGACGGCGAGCACCCGGCCCGCCTCGTCCAGGGTGAAGTCGACCCGGCCCGTCACGTCCTCGTCGATGCCGGCGAGCAGGCCGTCGGCCCGGTAGTCGAACCGGCGCTGCCGCAGGCCGGGCAGCACCTGCGCGGCGAGCTGCCGGTCGGCGCCGAAGGTCTGCTCGAGCACCACCTGACCGTCGAGGCTGCGCCGCAGCTCCCGGCCCTGCCAGTCGTGCCGGAAGCCGAGCGTGTGCCCCGCGGTGACCAACGAGTCGAGATTGCCGAACGGGTCGTACGCCCAGACGCTCTCCGACCCGTGGGGGGTGCGGCGGTGCCGGGCGCCGGTCCGGTCGTCGTAGCGGAAGGAGAGGGTCCGGCCGTTCGTGGTGTGCGCCACCACCCGCCCGGCCTCGTCGCGCTCGATCACCAGCTCGGCGTCGGCGTTCTCGGCCGCCACCAGCCGGCCGACCGCGTCGTAGCGGTACCGGGTGGTGCCGGACCCGGTTCGCCGCTCGACCACGTTGCCGAGCAGGTCGTGCTCGTACTCGGTGACCTCACCCAGCCCGTTCGTCGACCGGACCAGCTGACCGGCCGCGTCGTAGTCGTACCGCCGTACCCGGCCGTTGAAGTCGACCTCCTCGACCAGCCGGCCCGCCGGGTCGTAGGTGTAGCGCCACTGCAGGCCACGGGGATCGGTGACCCGGGTCAGCCGCAGCTCGGCGTCGTACTCGTAGCCGGTCCGGGCGCCGGTGGCGTCGACGGTGGCGAGCACCAGGTCGAACGGTCCGTACTCGGTGCGGGTCACGTGGCCCGCGGCGTCGGTCCGCTCGATCGGGTTGCCCTCGTCGTCGTAGCGCACCCGTTCGAGCCGGCCGCGTGCGTCGAGCCGGTGGGCCCGGCGCCCGGCGAGCGCCGCGTCCCGGACCGGGTCGTCCGCGCGCAGCCGGTCGTAGTCGAACGGCTCGGCCACCCCGACCTGCCCGCCGTCCGGGTCCGGTGCGGTGTCGTAGCTGCGGGTGAGCAGCCGCTCGCCGACCTGCACCGCGATGGTGCCGGCCGCGGCGTCGCCGCCGCTGGTGACCTGCGCCTCGGTGCCGTCCGGACGGATCAGCGTGCTCAGCCGGCCGTCGGCGTCGTACTCGTAACGGGTGGTCCGGCCCAGCGGGTCGATCCGGGCCAGCAGCTGGTTGTAGCGGCCCCACTCGTACCGGGTGGTGTTGCCCAGCGGGTCGGTCTCGCTCGCCACGTGCCGCAGGTCGTCCAGCCGGTAGACGGTGACGTTGCCGAGCGAGTCGGTGTACGTCGTGGTCCGCTCGGTGGGGTCGTAGGCGAGGGTGCCGTTCAGGAATCCGTCCGCGCCCTCGGTACGTACGCAGCGGCCGCTCGCGTCGTACGTGTACCGGTACTCGACCCCGTTGCGGTCGTGCCAGCCGGTGATCCGGCCGGCCTCGTCGTACCCGAAGCGCATCGGTCGGCCGGAGGTGTTGTCGACCTCCACGAGCCGGCCCTGCTCGTCGTAGCGGTAGCGGGCGATCAGCTCGGTGGGCCGCCCGCCCGGATCCGTCCGGTGCAGGGCGGTGACCCGGTTGCCCGAGGTGCTGACGGCGATCCACTGCCCGTCCGCGTGCCGCAACGCGACCGGCGCCTGCCGCGCGTCCCGCGCCACCTCCAGCCGGTTGCCGTCACCGTCGACGACCGCCGCGAGCCGGCTGACCGCGCCGGAGAGCAGGAAGAGGCTGGACCGGCCGGCTACCGGGTCGGTCACCACGGCGGTGCCGTCCGCGTGCACCGTGAGTGGCCATCGCGGCCCCTCGACGGGGAGGACCGGCTCGCCCGGGGTTCCCGGCGGGTAGACCAGGATCGTGCCGTCGGGGGCGAAGTAGCAGACGCCCTGCGCGTCGAATTCGAGCCGCTGGTCGAGGGTGGAGGCCCAGCTCGGTCCGAACCAACCGCCCGCCCGGTACGACGAGAGGTGGGTCCGCTCCAGCGGCACCAGGAAGGGCGCGGGCAGCTCCAGGTCGATCTGGGAGAGCACCATCTCGCCGGTGGCGACGTCGATCGGGTCGGTGACGCACTTGCGTACGTCGATCGACAGGGAGGTGTCCTTCGGGACGGGGGGCCGGTTGGCGCCCGCGCCCTTGCCGGGCAGCGCACCCCCGATCGTCTTTCCGCCGCCACCGTTCAGGCCGCGGGTGGCTCCCTTGACGCCGTCGCCGGCCAGGCCGAGGGCCTTGCCGCCCTTGGCGGCGAACTTCATGACCAGCGCGCCGGCCCGGCCGCCCGGGATCAGGCCGAGGGCCAGCCCGCCGGCGGCCAATCCGATCTCGGCGGGGTCTCCGCCGAGCACGGCCGACGCGAGGTCGATCGCGCCGGAGAGCAGGCCGATCGCCTCGCCGAGCGGCGGGAAGATGAACGACGCGATCACCGAGATCACGTCCAGGACGGTGGTGATCCACTGGATCACCGTGCTGCGCAGGAATTCGATGAACGCCTCGAACGCCTCGACGATCTTGTCCCAGAGCGACCGCTGTGGCGCGTCCTTCGCCAACTGTCGAAGCGTCCCGGCTGCCGTACGGGCGGCCTGGTCGCGCAGCGCGGTCGCCTGACCGATCAGCGCCTTCGCCTGGTCGAGCGCCTGCCGGGCCTCGTCGGCGCGGTTCTGGGCGGCGGTGGCGTCGTCGGTGGCCTTGTCCTTCGCGGCCTGGGCGGCCTCCGGGTCGCCACCCAGCGCGGTGATCGCGGCCTGCGCCGCCGAGACCGCCGCCTGCGCGGCACCCTGGTCCCCGGAGGCCTGCCGGGCCTGCTCCAGGGCCTGCACCGACATCTTCTGCGCCTCTTCGAGCGACGGCAGGTAGCGCAGGTACGCGTCGGCCGCCGCCGCGTACGAGTGCGCCATCCCGTCCAGCCGCCCGGGCAGCTTGCCGATCAGGTCACGGAAGGCCTCCATCGCCTTGCCCTGGCCGACGTCGATCTGGCTGCCGGAAGCGAGCAGGTCGTGCGCCTCCTGAGTCGATCGGGCCAACTCCTGGTAGGCCCGGGTGATCTCCTCAAAGGACTCCGGATCACCCGGCACCGGGTCGGAGTCGAGCTGCAACACCGACCACTCGGCGTCACCTGGACGCGTCATGACCAACCTCCCCTATCGCACCGTCTCGGCTTTCCGCCGCCCGCTCCTGCGGGTGAGCCGGACGCGTGGACGTCGGCCGACCCGAACACGTACTCAGGACCGAACGGGTTCATCGCGGGCTCGGATCGGTGGCGGGCTCCCGGGCCCCGTTCCCGCAGGTCGATCCGCCGGAGTCACTCGGTTTCGGTGACGGCCTCACGCAGCACGTCGGCGAAGAGCCGCATCGAGGCGGGACCGCCCGGATTGAGCAGCACGTCGACGCCCTCGGGTAGCAGCTCCACCAGCTCGGCGCTACTGACCTGCCGCCAGCCCGCTGCTCGCACCCGAAGCCGGTCCGCCGCACCCGTGACGACCAGCACGCACGGTGCCCCGTCGGGGGCCGGTGCCACGATGACGCGATCCTCGTCGTCGACCGCGACCTCGGTCAGACTGTCCCGCAGCGCGAGCAGCACCAGGCCCGGTTCGGCACGCCCTGCCACGACCAACTTCGCCGCCGCGTCGACCGGTCCGGTCGGCGCGTCCTGGCCGCTGGGCAGGTAGAGCGGATTCGGCTCGAACGCGCCGACCGTTCCGTCGTCGTCGACGAGCCAGCCGCCGACGATCGACTCCACCGGCGGTACCGCACCGGACTGGTCGTCGGCCTCCGGGGGCGGCGACCAGTCGCTGTCGAGCAGCAGCATCCAGTTACGGTCAAGACCGGTGTCGTCCTGTTCGCTCACTTGCCCACTCCCTTACTGGTATTCGATTCGACGAACTTGCCCGTGCTCCCGACCTCGATCTGGCCACCCGGGTGGCCAGGTGCCCCTGGGCGGCGCGGGCTCCGGTGGCGCTCTTTCGCCGCCCGGGTCCGGCGAACGGTTCGCCGGCTGCTCCTGTTCGCCGGTCTCCGGCCGTACATCGGGACGCCTACCTGCTGAAGTCGGGCAACGGGTCGCCGAAGTCCAAGGGGGGAAGCTGCGGCGGAGTGGTTGCCGGGGGAGCAGCTGCCGGCGGAGGTGACGGGTGGCCGGCTCCGGGCGAGACCAGCGGGCGGAACTCGCCCTTGTTGGAGACCGCGATGGTGGCGAAGTCTCCGCCGGGGACGTTGACCTTGCCTTGGAAGTCCTTCGGCCGGGTGGTCCACACGGTGTCGGTCGCCGCGTAGATCTGCCGGCCGTTGCCGAGGTCCTGCATCACCTGGCTGAACTGCGGGGCGACCTTGCCGTCCTTCGCCCCGAAACTGCAGGCGATCATGGTGATGGAGCTGTCGGGGTTCGCTCCGGCGGCGTCCTTGAACACCGAGTTGTGGTGCAGGACCTTGGCGAACTCCCCACCGGAGACGTTCACCACCTTGCCGTTCTTCAACTGCAGGCCGACGTCCTTCGCGCTGCTGTGCGCCATGACGAACATCGGGTCGTTGGCCTCCCCGGCCCAGGGCGCGCGGCGGAGCTGGTCGAACTCGAAGTCCGGCCGCGGCTGACCGAGCTTTCCACCTACCGCCTCGGTCGGCCGCTCGCCGGGCACGCTCTTGAAGACCGCTCGCCCGTCGGGGGCCAGATCCGGGCCCCGGTACTTGCCGGTGGAGAGGTTGGTGTCCACGCTCGCCCACTCGGCGCGGCTCTTGGTGTCGCTGGCGCTCAACGGGAAACTCACGCCGATCTGCTTGCCGTCACCGTTGAGCACCGGTTCGGCCCGGACGTCGCCGATGTCGAAACGCGTCTTCATGCCGAAGCGGTTCCTGCCGACGATGGTGTTCTCGTTCGCCGGGGGTCGGGATTTGAACCGTGCCGCCAGATCGCCCAGGTTCTTTCCGGCGGAGGTGAACGCTCCCTTGATCGTCTTGCCGGGGCCGTAGCTCACCGCGCCCGTGTCCAGGCTCTTCGCGCCGGCGTTGGGTGGGGTTCTGACGTTGGTCAGTTGTTTGGTGCCGGTCTTGATGCCGTCTTTGATGGTGCCTTTGAGGGCGAATTTCATGACCTTGCCGACGAGCCGGCCGCCGGGTACGAGTCCGAGCGCGAGTCCACCGGCGGCGAGTCCGATCTCGGCGGGGTTTCCGGTGAGGATGGCGGCGCCGAGTTCGATTGCGCCGGAGAGGAGCCCGATCGCTTCGCCGAGCGGGGGAAAGATGAAGAACGCGATGGTGGAGAGCACGTCGAGGACGGTGGTGATCCACTCGATGACGGTGCTGCGGAGGAATTCGATGAAGGCGCGGAACGCTTCGGCGATCTTCTCCCAGAGGGATCGCTGGGGTGCGTCCTTGGCGAGCTGCCGCAGGGTCTCGGCGGCGGTGCGGGCGGCCTGGTCGCGGAGGGCGGTCGCCTGACCGAGGAGGGACTTCGCCTGGTCGAGGGCTTGTCGGGCGTCGTCGGTTCGGCGCTGGGCGGCGGCGAGGTCGTCGTCGGCCCTGTCCTTGGCGTCTTTGGCGGCGTCGGTGTCCCCGGTGAGGGCGGTGAGCGCGGCCTGCGCCGAGGAGAGCGCGGCCTGCGCGGCACCCTGGTCGCCGGAGGCCTGTCGAGCCTGTTCGAGGGCGCGCAGTGACATGGTCTGCGCCTCTTCCAGAGACGGCAGGTAGCGCAGGTAGGCCTCGGCGGCCGAGGCGTAGGAGTGGGCCATGCGGTCGAGGCGGGGCGGCAGCTTGCCGATCAGGTCCTTGAAGGCCTCCATGGCTTTGCCCTGGCCGACGTCGATCTGGCCGCCCGAGGCGAGCAGGTCGTGTGCCTCCTGGGTGGTTCGGGCCAACTCCTGGTAGGCGCGGGTGATCTCCTCGAAGGACTCCGGATCACCCGGCACCGGATCCGAGTCGAGTTCCAACACCGACCACTCGGCCGTTCCTGGACGTGCCATGACCAACCTCCCCATCGCACTGTCTGGGCATCCGGCATCAGGTCGAATGCCGGGAGCCGGCTCGCACACGTAGCGGGCAGGAGATCGGTTCAGGCGGTCTGAACCGCTCCGGCCGACCGTCCGTGTACCGCGCAGAGCCGTTCACGGCTCCCGGAGGAAGGGCGGAGATGAGCGAGCGGATGGTCAGGCTCGGTGTGCTGCTGCCTCGTCACGGCAGGAAGCGGAGCGGGGGTGCCGCCATGAGCGGGCGCGGCGTGGGAGCGTCGGAATGAGCGTGATCGACGTACCCGGTGTGGAGTTGGAGCGGGTGCACGACCTGTTGCAGCGCACCAAGGACCTGATGGACAGCGCGCCGATCAGGTCGATGGGGTCCGTCGTCGACACCCTCGGGCAGCGGGAGTTGGAGAAGGCCGCCCACGAGTTCGAGAAGCGGTGGGGCGACGGCCGGCACGTCGTGGCGAAGGACCTGGAAGGCGTACGCGACGCCTCGAAGGCGGTGGCCGACGCGTTCCGCGAGACGGACGAGCAGACGGTCAACGCCCTCACGAACCCGGACGAGGCGACGAGTTGACGAACGAGGGAGCCAGCACAGTGACCGGCGCGACAACCACGTCCCCGACCCCGACCGGCTTCGAGCTGCGAACCCCGGACGACTGGGTGGACTACTCGGTCGCCGACGAGGCGAGCGAGAACCGGATGGCGAACGAGGTGTGGACGCGGGCCCGCGACGGCGGGTTCACCGAGGACCAGGCCGGGCAGTACGCCGAGCAGCTACGCCGCTCGGTGCGGCAGGCCCGCGCCGCCGGAGCGGTGCACGCCGCCGGCACGTTCCAGGTCTACGAGGACGGTCCGCTCACCGCGACCGTGCTGGTCTCGGTGGTCACCCCGCCGGCGACCGGTGACATCCTCGGCGCGCTGACCGCGGTCGGGCAGCCGGCCCGACCCGACGGGACCTGGCGTCGGGTGAGCACCGCCCAGATTCCCACGATCGGCACGGTCGGCCGGGTGCACGGCATCCAGAACGTCACCCAGGACGGCGCCACCATGCGCTGTGCCGTGATGCACACGGTCGTACCGCTGCCGGGCTCGGCGAACGTCCTGCTGGTCACCGGTTCGAGTCCGAACCTCGCGGAGGCGGAGGAGCTCTTCGAGCTCTTCGCCACGATCACCGCGACACTGATCTTCACCTGGGAGGGGGACGGCCGCGCGCTCACGCCGCAGGCGGCGTCTCCCGTCGGAGTCGGCGGCTAGGGGGTAGCTGCCGGCTTCACGTCGGGGGGACACCGGGGGCGGTGTCCCCCCGACCTTTTTCAGCTACGGATACGCCGGCAGGTCACGCCCTTCCGGGGCGTGACCTGCCGGCGTGTGCGTGATCGTTACGCCGGCTCGTCGACCGGGGAACCTCCGTCCGCCGACGGTGCCCGCAGCGCGGCGGGTTCGGTCCGGGGCACCTGCACCAGGTGCAGCTTGCCGTCGCCGAAGTGCGCGAGCACCCGGCCCGCCCGTCCGCCGCCGAGCTGGCCGCGGGAGAGCTTGACGCCGATCAGCTCCCCGTCGCCGAGGCCCTGCGGGCTGAGCAGTCCGCCCTGCCGGTTGCGTCGGGCGTCGACGTGCCAGCCGCCGAAGCCGCCGGCGAGTCCGTCGATGGAACCCGCCATGATCAATCCCAGGCCGTTCTCCGCCCCGGTCCGCGCGATCTCTCCGAGGTCGCTGCCGGCATCGCACTTGAGCAGCAGCTCGGCGTCGTCCAGGACGACGACGGCCGGTCCGGTCCGCCCGTCCAGGGCCGCCGCGAGCCCCGCCGAGGTGAAGTTCTCGCTCGTCACGAGATCGAGCACCCCGGGCAGGCCGGCCAGGTTCCGCAGCGGCGACCGGCGGGGTGCCGCGATCACCACTGGCGTCCCCTTCTCCAGCAGGCCTGCGACCATGGTCAGCAGCGTCGTGCTCCGACCCGAGCGCGGCGGTCCGGCCAGCACGAAGGTGGGGATGTTCTCCAGGTCCGGGCCGATCGCCGTGAGCTCGTCGCCGCCCACCCCGACCATCGTCCAGAGCGGTCCGGCCGGTCGTGGCAGCGTCCGGGCCTCCGCCAGGGTCAACTCGTCCGGCAACACGTCGATCCGGAACGGTCGGGCGGCGTCGGCGAGCTCGGCGTCCCGCAGCCGGGCCGCTTCGGCGATCTCGGCGAGGGCCCGCGCCTGCCCCTGACCGGAGCTGTCCTCCGCGAGCAGCGCGATCTGCGCCTCCGCGCTGTCGACCGCCCGGATCGCCCGCCCCGCCTCGATCTCGTCGGGCAGCTGCCGGTAGTTGATGCCGACCATGCTGTAGTCGCTGCGTTCGGTCAGCCGGAGCACCAGCTTGTCGTCGGTGGTCGAGGAGATCCGGGTGGAGAACATGCTCCGGTCACCGGCCAGCACCACGTGGATTCCGGCCCCGGCGCCCTCCCGCAGCAGCGTGAGGAGAGCCGCCATGATGTTGCCGTTGTCGTAGTCGGCGAAGGTCTTGTCGAAGACCTCGAACCGGTCCAGCAGCAGCAGGATGTGTGGCGGACGATCCGCCTCGGCCGCACCGCCGCGGTACTCGACGAGGCTCGCCGAGCCCGTGGAGGCGAGCAGCTGCTGCCGTCGCCCCAGCTCGGCGACGAGCCGACCGAAGAGCCGACCGAGCCGCTCCGCCTCCGTACGCTGCACCACCGCACCGCAGTGCGGCAGGTCGCTGAGCGCCAGCAACGCGCCGTTGCCGCAGTCGACGCCGTAGAGGTGGACGTCCGCGGCCGAGTGCGTACGGGCGACCGTTCCGGCGATCGTCCGCAGCGTCTGCGACCGCCCGCTGCGCGACGAGCCGATGACGTGCAGATGCCCGAGCGTCCCCAGATCCAGCTCCAGCGGCACCTGCTCCTGCTGCGCCGGCAGGTCGACCAGGCCGTACGCCACCGGGGGCAGGTGGTAGCCGTTGCCTCGGGCGGCGGGCAGCGCGTCCACGGTCAACGTCTCCGGCAGCGCCGCCAACCACGGGCTGTGCTGCGGCGGGATGGCCAGCTGCGTGCTGGCGCCCCGGATCGCCTGCACCAGCACGGCGAGGTCGGTCAGCTCCGCGGACGGTTCGGCGTTGCCGCCGCCGGGGCGGCTCGGTGCCGGCTTGCCCAGGTCGGGCCAGGAGAGCGGCGCCAACCACGGCACCTGCCGGGTGGTGGCCCGGGCCCCCGGCCGGAACCCGCCGACCCGTCCGGCCTGGAACGGCACGAGCGACGACTGCGCGAGGCGGACGAAGGCGCGGCCGGGCGTCGACTTGGAGATCGAGGCGGCGTCCGGGGCGTTCAACACGTCCTGGCTCTCGCTGCTGTCGGTCACCCGTAGCGCGATCCGCAGGTTGGTGTTCGCACGGATCTCAGGCGACACCACGCCGCCCGGGCGCTGGGTGGCCAGCACCAGATGGATGCCGAGCGACCGTCCCCGCTGAGCGATGTTGACCAGACCGGTCACGAAGTCCGGCAGGTCGCGGATCATCGAGGCGAACTCGTCGATCACGATCAGCAGCCGGGGCATGGCGGTCCGGGTCGGCTCGCGGCGCAGCAGGTCGACGTAGTCGTCGATGTCCTTCGCCCCCGCCTCGGCGAGGATGTGTTCCCGCCGCTTCAGCTCCGCGGTGAGCGAGGTCAGCGCCCGGCTCACCAGGTGGGTGTCGAGGTCGGTGACCATGCCGACGGTGTGCGGGAGCAGGACGCAGTCCTTGAACGCGCTACCGCCCTTGTAGTCGACGAGTACGAAGGTCATGGCGTCCGGCCGGTTGGCGACCGCGAGCGAGGCGACCAGGGTCTGCAGCAGCTCCGACTTGCCGGAGCCGGTGGTGCCGGCCACCAGGGCGTGCGGCCCGTCCCGCTTCAGGTCCAGGGCGAACGGCCCGTCGAGCGAGATGCCGAGCACGGCCTCGGTGGTCCGGCCGCCGGTGGTCCACCGCGCCGCGACCGCGTCCGACTCCGGCGGCTCCATCCCCAGTACGTCGAGCAGCCGGCTCGCGTCCGGCAGCGCTCCCCCGTCGTCCGAGCCACCGGTGTCCCGCAACGGGGCCAGCGCGCGGGCGACCGTCCGCAGCCAGTCCAGGGAGACCAGGTCCGGGTGGACGCCGGAGACCGGGGCGGCGAGCGTCCGGGTCACCAGCAACGTCCCGTCGGCCTGCTCGGCGACGACCGCCTGGCACTCCTCCGGCAGCAGCTTCTCCTCCGCGTCGACGCAGATCGCGTGCACCCCGACCGACGGCCCTTCCCGCAGGATCTGTGTCACCCCGGGGAGCGAGCGCAGTTTGCGCGCCCCGTCGAGCACCACGAGGATGTCGCGGAACGCGCCGTCGGCCCGCTCGCCGGAGCGGGCGGAGATGACGGCGACCAGCTCCGCCACCCGCCGGGCCACGGTCTGGGTCTCCGCGCCGACGGTGGCGAGGGTGTCCTGGCCGTCGCGGGGTGCCGCGTGCGGCAACCAACCGGCCCACGACCAGCCCTCCTCGTCGCCGGCGCCGGCCAGCAGGTAGATCTGCAGGTCCTCCGGGCTGTGCAGGGCGGCCGCCTGGGCCACCATCCACCGGGCGGTGGCGCGGGCGACGGCACCGCCGGCGACGCCGACCACGCCGTGCTTGCGTACCGGCACCGTCGCCGGCACGTCGAGCGCGCTCCACCGGATCTCCCGGCGGTGTTCGTCCTGACTCGGATCCCGGAGCACCACCTCGGACGGAAGGTCGGCGCTGCCGGCGCGCAGCTCCAGGAAGTCGGGGTCGGTGCGGCGTCGTTCCCAGAGCCGGCGCTGCGGCCCCACCGCGATCAGCCGTACCGCCGCCGGGTCGGGGAAGTTCTCCCGCCGGGCCAACCGTTCGGCGGTCAGCGCCTCCTGTGCCTCGGCGCTGATCCGCTTCTTCTTCGCCTCGTACTCGGCGAGCCGGGTGCGGTAGGTGACCTTCCCCTGGCGGCGGGCCCCGACCTGGCTGGCGATCAACGCCACCGGCGAGAGGACGGCGAAGAGCAGGGTCAGTGGGTTCCGCGTGACGAGGTACGCGGCCCCGGAGACCACCAGCGGGGCCAGCACGGTGATCAGCGCGATCGGTCGCCGATCGGGCGGTGCCGGCACCCCCGGAAGGGTGAACTGGGTGGTGCGGGCCGCGGGGAGCAGGCGCGGCGGACGGTTGTAGTCCAGGCCGGTCCGGTCCTCGGAGATCTGCAGCGCGGCCTCCGCCCGGGCCGGGCGACGCAGCTCCAGCATGGACGAGCCCACGGCGAGCTGCGCGCCGGGAGCCCAGACCTGCTCGCCGTCGAGTTCGGCGCGGTCGAGCAGCAGCCCGGGTTGGGCTGGGCGCAGACGACACTCACCGTCCGGGGTGACCCGGATCCACGCCATCACGGCGGCGAGCGACGAATCGGTGAGACGGACCCGGCTGGTGCTCGCGGCGCCGACCGAGTGCTCGCCGATGTCGAGCTGGTGCACGCTGCCGGCGTCGGTTCCGCTGACCACCCGTACCTCCAGCAGGCCGGGAGGTTGCGCGGGCGCCTCGGGTGCGGGCCGGTCCAGGCCGAGCACGGTGCCCTGGCGCAGCGGCGCCTCGGCGAGGGTGAGCCGCGGGTCCAGCGGCGCCCCGGCGACGAAGATCGTCGGGGGCGTGTCACCGGGCGCCGCACGGCGCGCGCCCAGCGCTTCGGCGAGCTCCGCGACGGTGTTCTCGGGGCTGGCGTCGACCTGGTAGTCGGTGACGGCGGTGGACGGGTCCGCAACGGTGAGCAACAGACGCACGTGGTTCTCCTGGTCGGATGGTCCGTCAGAACAAAACGTCGGGGCCGCGTGGTGATCTGCTCACCACGCGGCCCCGACGCCGTCCGGTCGTCAGCGGCTGAGGCTGTTCGCGGTCTGCGTGTCGGTGTCGGTGAAGGCGTCGCTGACCTGCGTGAGGTACTGGCTGATGCCCTCCATGCCGTGCAGCGTCTGGTCCACGCTGCCCTTGTACTCCTCGAAGTACGGCCCGAACTGCTGCTGCGCGCCCGGGGTGTTGTAGCCGCCCTGGATCAGCGTGTCGATCTTGCTCTTGGCCTGCGTCATCCCGTCGAGCAGCGTCTGCATGTTCTGCTGCAGCCAGCTCGCCGACTCCTGGATGTCCTCGCTGACGATGTGGTAAGTAGCCACGTTTCCGCTCCCTCGTGTCCTCGGGTCTCTCCGGCTCGTGAGGCGGTCTCTCGTGGACCGTCTTTCGCCGTTGCCGCCACCCACACGGACGGTGCCCCGGAACGGTTCAGTGGAAGTTCGGGCTTCGTGATGGGAGCCTCTCTCCGGCACCCCGGTGAACCACTTCGCCGATCCGGCCGTGTGGGAGCCGAACCGCGCGTACGGGCACGGTTCTCCCCGAACACGAGGTAGAGCAGAGATGTTGTTGCGCAGCCGGATCGCGCGGACCGCGATCGCACTGACCAGCCTGGCCGCCCTGGCCGCGTGTGGTGAACAGCAGTCCGGGACGGCGGCGCCGGCCGCCTCGACGGCGGGCGGGCAGCCGAGCCCGACCGTCTCGACCGCGGCGAGCCCGGAGCGGAACCCCGAGGTGGTCGAGGCCCCGACTCCGCTGCCCACGCCCACGGTGGCGAAGACCCAGCGCCGGGTGCAGATCTACAGCGGCCCGGCCAACACCTCGCTCTCCCCGGCGCCGGACAAGGGTCAGGGCAGCAACATCGTGCAGTTGAACGGGACCGCGTCGGCCGACATCGGCACCTACGTCGCCGACGGCAAGGGCATGACCCTCTACCGGTTCGACAAGGACAAGGCGAAGCCGTCGAAGTCCAACTGCAACGGTGACTGCGCGAAGACCTGGCCCCCGCTGCTGATCAAGTCGCCCGGCCAGATCTATCCGAGCGGGATCAACCCGCAGCTGATCGGTTACGTGGAGCGGGCCGACGGCACCTGCCAGGTGACCATCGCCGGCTGGCCGGTCTACCTCTTCGCCAAGGACACCGAGCCGGGCGACATCAAGGGCCAGGGCGTCGGTGGCACCTGGTTCGCGATCAACCCGACCGGGGGCAAGACCAAGCCGCTGCCCGAGGTGATCGGCATGCCCACCCCGGCCGCCGCCCGCTGAGCCCGGAGGAGACGACGATGACCAACCCGTACGGGGGTCCCGACAACAACGGCGCGGCCCCGCCCACCCCGCGTTGGGCGCCCGCCCCACCGCCGCAGTGGGGGCCGGCCGCGACGCCCGCCGCCCGCCCCGCACGCCAGCGGCGGTTCTCTCCGAAGCTCGTGGTGGCTGTGGCCGGCCCGGTCGTGGCCGTCGTCGCGCTGGTGGCCGTGCTCGGCCTGGCCTGGCCCGGCTTCCTCAACCAGAAGGTCTTCGACACGGCGGCGCTACAGCAGGGGGTGCTGACGGTGCTGCGCGACGACTACCAGCTCGACGCGAACAACGTCGCCTGCCCGACGGGCCAGTCGGTGGAGGTGGAGCACCGTTTCTCCTGCTCCGCCCAGGTCGCTGGGGTGCCGAAGACGATCAGCGTCACGGTGAAGTCGTCCGACGGTCGCTTCGAGGTCGGACGGCCGCAGTGAGGCGGCGGGGCGTACTCCGGATCGACGTCACCGGCCCGTCCGGGCGCCGGCGGCCGGGCTGCCGGGACGGGGGCCCGAAGCGGCCCGCCGTCCCGGCGGAGCTCAGCCTTCCCGGCAGCTCTGCCCGCTGTTGAGGCAGGTCACCACCTTCGCCATCAGCGGCTCCGGCATCAGGTTGACGAAGAAGGCGTGATCGGTCAGCGGGCTGTTGCGCTGGCCGTCGAAGGCGTCGATCTGGAAGCGGACGCCCGGTGGAAGGTCGTACGCGAGGGTCATCCGCAGCCGCGGCACCGGGAAGGTGCCGTGCGGGCAGGCGCCCTCCCCGGTGGGAAAGACCAGGTGCGAACGGTGACTCTCGCTGTCCGTCCGCCGGCCGTCCCAGCAGCTCGGGAAGTCGTACACGCGCAGCACCCGGTCACCGGCCGGGCAGGCGGGATAACGGGTGGTGCGCCGCTCCGGCGTGCTGGCGCAGGTCCACGTCGCCGCCGCGTTCGCTCCGCCGTTGGTCACGGCCACGGCGTCCCCGACGGTGCCGGCGAGCTGCTGCGGCATCGCCACCACGTTCCCGCGGGGGTTGCCGGTGAAGGTGAGCGCCACCTCGACCGGCACCTGGATCTCACCCTCGTGCCCGGGGTGGCTCGTCGCCTCGCCGGTGGCGCCGGCCCCGTCGGTCGCACCGGCCCCGTCCGCCGCGACGGTGCGCAGCACCGGCCAGAAGTAGGTCGACCGGTCACCGTTGGGGCAGGTGGTCGCGGCGGCCGCGAGGGTACGGGGGGTCGAGTCGACGGCCGTGGAGACGTTGCCGACGTAGTCGTGCACGTGGTGTGGCTGGCCGGGGAAGCCCGGTGCCATCACGATGTTGGCGGTGTTGCGGTGGCCGTTCTCGTTGCGGCCGCAGTCCCAGGTGAAGGTGCCCGTGGCCGCGCCCGGTGCGGTCGCGGGAGCGGCGGGGCCGGAGGGTACGGACCTGATGTCGACGAAGTCGGGGCCGAGGAGGTTCGCCACCGGCGTGGGCGGGGCGTCCCCGCCCACCTCGACCCGCTGCGCCACGCCGAAGGCGAGCGCGACGAGCAGGAGTTCCAGCACCAGCGTGGCGGCGATCGCCGGACGCCGGGCCGTCCTGCTCCTGGTCCGATCGCTAGGCGGCACGCTGATGCACCCACTCCGGTCGCCTCACCCTGTCGAGGGTAGGGCGGGCGGCTCGGGACGTCCGTCCGGCCGCCTTCGGTGTGATCTGGGCCGAACTCTGGTGTCGCGCGGGCGCGCCGCGGGCCCGGGTCAGTGCGAACCGATGCCGTTGAGCAGCGACTCCACGACCCGGTCGGCGGCCTCGGGCGGCGCGAGATCGGTGAACTGGTGAGCGGCGGTGGAGACCACCTGGTCGAGCAGCGCGCGGAGCCACCCGACCGGTAGGTCGTCCCGGAACAGCCCCTCGTCCACGGCTCGTTCGACGAACCGGTCGAGCCGCCGGCTCTGCTCCCGCGCCCGGGCATACGCGGTCGGATCGCCGCGCATCATCCGGTGCATGTCGACCGGCCACTGCCGACTGACCGGAACGATCCCCTCCACGTAGCGGTGCAGCGCCACCTGTACCGGCGCCTCGTCGAGGCGTGCCTGCTCGAACACGAGGTCGACGTTGTCGAGCTTGGCCATGAAGACGGCGCTGAGCAGAGCTTCCCGGGTGGCGAAGCGCCGGTAGACGGTGCGGCGATCGACCCCGGCCGCGGACGCGATGGTGCTCATGCTGGTCGCCGGATCTTCGGCGAGCAGGCGTGCTCCGGTCCGCAGGACCAGATCGAGGTTTCGCGCCGCATCAGCTCTCATGACCCTGCCGAGATTACACCTGTGCGGCAGCTCACTCGATTAATGCCACGAGCAGGAGGCATGAAGCGATGGAAGTGCTACGTTGGTGTGGCAGTAAGGCTGAGGTGGGTCCCAGGCGTATGCCGCTGGCGGGCCCCGAGAAAGGAAATGATCATGTCGAAGACGTGGCTCATCACCGGTAGCTCCGCGGGCCTTGGCCGGCACCTCGTCGAAGCGGCGCTGGCCGCCGGTGACAACGTGGTGGCGGCCAGTCGTTCTCCGCGGCAGCTCGACGACCTGGCGCTCCGTCACGGCGAACGCCTGCTCGCCGTGAGCCTGGACGTCACCGATCCGGCCGCCGCCCGGACCGTCGTGAACAGCGCCGTCGAGCGCTTCGGCAGCCTCGACGTGCTCGTCAACAACGCCGGCTACGCCACCACGGCCTCCGCGGAGGACTTCCCGGAGGACGAATTCCGCCGCCAGGTCGAGACCAACCTGTTCGGCGTCGTCAACATGACCAAGGCCGCCCTGCCGGTCATGCGTCGCCAGCGCTACGGCCACCTCATCCAGGTCTCCTCGATCGGGGGCCGGGTGGGCGGTACCTCCGGCCTGAGCGCCTACCAGACCGCCAAGTACGGCGTCGAGGGCTACTCCGCAGTCGTCGCCAGCGAGGTGGCGCCGCTCGGCATCAAGGTGACGATCATCGAGCCGGGCGGGCTGCGGACGAACTGGGCCGGCGGTGCGGCGGAGCCCTCGGTGCCGGTCCGCGCCGAGTACGACGACACCGTTGGCAGGTGGCTGCGGATGTTTGCCGACTACTCGGGCAACGAGCCGGGTGACCCGGCGCGGGCCGCCGACGCGATCGTCGAGATCGCCGCGAGCGAGGAACCGCCGCTGCGGCTGCTGCTCGGGTCCGACGCGCTCCAGATCGCCCTGGACCACTCCAGGAACCAGATCACCGAGGCGCAGAAGTGGGCCGAGCTGACCCGGTCCGCCGACTTCGCCGCGTCCGCCTGACGACTCGGCCGGCATACCGCCCTGGTGCCCGCCGATCCTTCCCCGAGGACGCGGACCGGCGGTGGAGCGGATCGAGGTAGCTCCACCGCCGGTCCTGCGCAGACTCCTGACCCGGTCGCCGTGCCGACCGCACGGGGTCAGGAGTCGTGTGGCTGGTCGCCTCTCTCGGTGGACTCCGCCACGGTCGCCCGGATCCGGCGCAGCGTGGCATCGGGCGCCATCACCGCCGCCCGCCACTTCTCCAGTGTCCGGCGCAGCGACCGGACGGCGGCCTCCAACTGATGCACCCTGCTGCGCATCGTGGCCAGCTCCTCGCGGGAGGCGTTCGCCTCGCGTTCGAGTTCGCAGACCCGCGCTCGCAGCGGCTGCACCAGGGTGAGCGCGGCGTCGGTGAGCGTGTCCGCGGCGTCGGCCTTGAACTTGCCCCGCTGGATGATCACCGCGACGATCGCGGCGAGTCCTCCGGCGCTGCCCAGCACGCCGAGCGCGGAGAGCACGGTCTGCAGCCACTGCGGGGCGGCTGGTGATGGTGGCGCGCTGCTCATGCCGCCTCTCCGTTCGGAAGCTCGGTGCTGGTTTCGCGACTGATCAGGGCGATCTGCCGGAGATCGACGACGATCTGCCCGGAGCGCCAGAACGATCCGGCCGACACGGCGACCACGAACGAGATCGCGGCCACTCCCTGCGCGCCCGAGACCGCCGCGATGGCGACCGCGTACATGCCGGTGATCGAGCCGAGCAGCAGCAGCGCTGCCAGCTCGATCCCGAGACCCGTCGACAGCCGTCCGGGCCAGAGGATCCCCGCGAGACCGACCAGGCCACCGACGATCAGGCCGGTCTCCCAGCCGGCCTGGAGCGGAGGTGGCATCGCCAGCGTGACCGACTGTGGTCGGACGTCCAGGAGGATCAGGAAGAGGCCGCAGGGCGGGGCGGCCAGGAGGACGGCGACCTCGAACGGCTGGCGCCGGGAGCGGATCCGGTTGTGCGGCACGAGTACTCCTCGGGCGACTCTGCCGCCTCCATCCGGCGGTGCCCGGGTGATCAGCCGAGCGGCGACAGATGCGCCGATGGTGGTGCCCTCGCGGCTGCGCGACCCGGTTGGAGGCCCGACTGAACGGACGGCATCGAGTGGGGGGTACGACGCGGCGCCGTTGACGGGCCGATAGACAAGTCGTATCACTGGCCCGAAGCCCTCGTCCACTCTGGGGTCAGTCGTATTTCCGCAGGTCAAGCCCGGGGTGGGCGGTTACCCGGCCGCCGAGCGGCGTCTTCGTTCGGCGGACCGGCCGATGGTGCCCGGATGCCGACCGCCCTCCGCACGCGGGGCGTACGGGGGGCGGTCGGGTGAGCGCGCCGGATCAGATGATGATCTTGTACGTGTTCCAGCCGCTGCCCCGCTGAACCGGGTTCTGCGCACGAAGGAGTGAGCCTATCGATGCGAGCGCCGACGGCTACGCCACCGAACAGCTGGATTTGTCTCCTCGTTCCGCGACCGGCCGGGTCTTCCGCAGCCGTCGCGGTTCAACCCTCGGTGGCCAGGACCCGTCCGGCCCGCTCCGCCCGGCGGCGCATCCGGGTGTACGCGCTGGTCAGGCCCATCGCCCGGCGCACCTCGCGCATCGTCTGCCGTACCTCCCGACGGGTCCGTTCGGTGCCGTCGAAGATCAGCTGGTCGACCAGGCCGCGGTCGTCCTCGATCCGTTCCCGGCGCTCCCGGATCGGGTCCAGGAAGCGGTTCAACGCGTCGGTCAGCTTCTCCTTGACCTCGACGTCGCCCACCCGCCCGGCGCGGTAGCGCTCCTTCAGCTCCGCCACCTGTGCCCGATCCGGGTTGAACACGTCGTGGTACGCGAAGACCGGATTCCCCTCGACCGTTCCGGGCACGTCGGCGCGCACCCGGTTCGGGTCGGTGTACATGCCCATGACCTTCCGCCGTACGGCGGCCTCGTCGTCGGAGAGCAGGATCGTGTTGCCCCGACTCTTGCTCATCTTGGCCGCCCCGTCCGTACCGACGAGGGAGGGTGTCTCCGCCTGGATCAGCTCCGGGACCGGGAAGACCGTCCCGTAGAGGCCGTTGAACCGCCGGGCGATCTCCCGGGTCACCTCCACGTGGGCCGCGTTGTCCTTCCCGACCGGTACGACCTGCCCCTTCACGCAGAGGATGTCGGCGGCCTGGAGCACCGGGTAGCCGAGCAGCCCGTATGGCATCTCCTCCTTGCCGGAGTCCCGGGCCATGTCCTTGAGCGACGGCACCCGCTCCAGCCGGGGCACGGTGACCAGGTTCTGCAGGAGCGTGTTCAGGTCGCCGACCTCGGGGATCGCGGACTGGAGGTAGAACGTCGCCCGGGCCGGGTCGACGCCGGCGGCCAGGATGTCGGTGACCATCTCGCGGGCGTTGTCGGCGACCCGTTGAATGTCCTCGCGGGTGTTCCTGGTGGTGAGCATGTGCAGGTCGGCGACGATGAAGAAGCTGTCGTAGCCCTGGTGCAGCCGTACGCGGTTCGCGATGCTGCCGACGTAGTGGCCGAGGTGCAGCCGCCCGGTCGGGCGGTCCCCGGTGAGCATCCGTGCAACGGACATGGTGGTACGCCTCTCGTGCCTGGGAAGAGTGGGTTGACGCGCGGGTGCGCCGGTCGCGGCGACGTCGCCGGACCGGTCAGCGGGATCGGGTCAGTACGCCGTCCGCCATCGCGCGCCGTCGCGGAACCGCAGTCCGCCGGCACGAAGGACATCGAGGATCTGCTCGCGGCCGTCGCCGCGGTGGGCCGGGCCGGTGGATACGCCGAGCGGGAGGTCGTCGCTGCTGGTGACGACCTCCGGCGTGGGGATGCTCGGCCGGGCCATGGCCTCACCGTACACGTCCAGTGGTCTGCCCGGACGCCGAGTTGATCGACCGGAGTCAGTGCGGCCGCACCTCCGAGCGCGATGGCCAGCCCCTTGATCAGGTCGGCTGCCCGGCCACCGCTGGCATACTCGGCTGCCATGGTGTTGTCGCGTGGCTGGGCCCTCTTCCTCACGGGCGTAGGGGTCTGGATGTGGGTGATCTGGCCGAGGTTCGCCGTGGCGATCTGGGACGACCCCCGGTCGTGGTCCGGTGGTGTCTCCGCCCAGGGGTCGCCGACCGCCTTCCTCTGGGTGCACGCCCTCCTGATCGGCGGATCGCTCGCCATCGGCACCGTCGTGGGAGTGCTCGGCGTTCGCGCGTGGTTCGCGGCGCGCGGGCGCGCTCGCTGACGCGGCCGGCTACCGGAAGTTCAGCTGGGACGCCGCTCGCCGCACCGAGGTCGCCGATCGTGCGGGCGAACGGCCTTGCGTTCCGACGTCTCTGAGCCGTCCCGCGCGGAGTGTCCGGGCGGTCGCGGCAGACCGCCGAACGCGGCGTTCACTCGGCGTTCAGGCTCGACGAGAGCGGGCCGGCTCTGGGGTGACCCGCTCTGATCAGCGAAGATAGGCCGGTGGTGATGGTGTGACGCGCGCCGCCCGCCCCCGATTTGACGATCAAACCCGAAGCCGCGTAACTTTCTCTCTGCCAGCGCGGAACGGGGCAAACGGGACGAAAGCCCGGGGGCCTCGGATCGGGATGGTATCGGGATCAGAGCGGCCGCAAGGCCACTCCGGGACCGGTTCCGGGCGGTGCCCCGGATTCGCCGCGAGGCGGATTTGGTGCGGCGAAACCGACCGGGTAAGGTTGACGACCGGCAGGGCACCGGGCGAGCTAGCGGGAGACCGCAGCGGCCGGCCTGCCGAATCCGACGATCAAGCTCAGCGGCTTGCTGCTGCGCGTGATCGACGGTGCCAACCCGTACGAAGCACGACAGACCGGCACAGACCGGTTTGACACGGCGGAAACGGTGAGGTAACGTAGTAAAAGTGCCCGGCGCGAGAGCGGCGGGACGCGGAGCGAAATGCCCCGGATGATGGGCTCCCCTGGTGGGGGTTGTCGGATGGTGTGTGGTTGTTCTTTGAGAACTCAACAGGGTGC
>NZ_RAZT01000012.1 GCF_003626635.1 Micromonospora musae
ATAGAGTTACGGCGGTCATGGCGGAGGGGAAACGCCCGGTCACATTCCGAACCCGGAAGCTAAGCCCTCCAGCGCCGATGGTACTGCACTCGGGAGGGTGTGGGAGAGTAGGACACCGCCGGACATTTTTCCAGTCGAGGGCCGCCCCATCCGGGTCGGCCCTCGACTGCGTGGCGCCACAGGTGGCGCAATCAGGAAGGATGTACCCCGTGAGTTCAGGACCGCAGGGCGGCGACCGCCCCCGTCGTCAGGACGACCGTACGGATCGGTCGGACGGGCGTGATCGGTCGCCGCGGCGTGACGACCGCGATCGGCCGCCGTACCGCGGCGACCGCGACAACCGGAGCGGCTCACGCGGGTACGCCGGCGATCGTGAGGGTGGCTTCCGCGACCGCCGCGAGGGCGGTTTCCGTGGCGGCGACCGGGACCAGGGTCCCCGCGGCGGCTCCCGTGGTGGCGACCGCGAGGGCGGTTTCCGTGGCGGGGAGCGCCGTGAGGGCGGGTTCCGTGGTACGGACCGTTCCGGTGGCTTCCGAGGCGACCGCGACCAGGGCTACCGCGGTGGCCGGCCGGACGACTCCCGCGGCGAGCGCCGGGAAGGTGGCTTCCGCGGCGGTGACCGTGAGGGCTTCCGTGGCGGGGACCGTCGCGAAGGTGGTTTCCGTGGCGGCGACCGGGACCAGGGTCCCCGCGGCGACCGTCGCGAAGGTGGCTTCCGGGGCGGTGACCGCGAGCGCGGCTACCGCGGCGGTGACCGCGCCGGCGGGTTCCGCTCCGGGGATCGGCCCGGCGGCTTCCGACCTGCCGACCGGGACGCCGAATTCCGCGGCGGCGACCGTTCGGGCTTCCGCGGTGGCGAGCGCCGTGAGGGCGGTTTCCGTGGCGGTGACCGTGAGGGCTTCCGTGGCGGGGACCGTCGCGAGGGTGGCTTCCGTGGTGGGGACCGTCGTGAGGGTGGCTTCCGTGGC
The DNA here is from genome assembly GCF_003626635.1 of Micromonospora musae. Classification (GTDB taxonomy): domain Bacteria; phylum Actinomycetota; class Actinomycetes; order Mycobacteriales; family Micromonosporaceae; genus Micromonospora; species Micromonospora musae. Next base: position 969 of record NZ_RAZT01000012.1, read on the forward strand.
GGCGACCGGGACCAGGGTCCCCGCGGCGACCGTCGCGAAGGTGGCTTCCGCGGCGGCGACCGCGAGGGCGGTTTCCGTGGCGGCGAGCGCCGTGAGGGTGGCTTCCGCGGCGGCGACCGTGAGGGCTTCCGCGGCGGGGATCGCCGTGAGGGCGGTTTCCGCGGTGGTGACCGGGACCAGGGTCCGCGCGGCGACCGTCGCGAGGGTGGTTTCCGGGGCGGCGATCGCGATGGCGGTTTCCGTGGCGGTGACCGTCGTGAGGGTGGTTTCCGGGGCGGTGAGCGCCGCGAGGGTGGTTTCCGCGGCGGCGACCGTGAGGGCCGTGGCGGTGACCGCCGCGAAGGTGGCTTCCGTAGTGGTGACCGTGAGGGCCGTGGCGGCGACCGCCGTGAGGGTGGTTTCCGTGGCGGTGACCGCCGTGAGGGTGGTTTCCGTGGCGGCGACCGTGAGGGCCGTGGCGGTGACCGCCGCGAGGGCGGTTTCCGCGGTGGGGACCGGGACGGCGGCTTCCGTGGCGGCGAGCGGTCGCAGCGGGATGAGCGTCGGTTCGACGACCGGCGGCGTGAGGGCGGCTTCGGTGGCCGGCGCGACGAGGGAGATCGGCGCACCGAGGGCGGGCCGGAGCGGGCCGCGGGTGAACGCGGTGCCGCTCCCGCGCTGCCGGACGACATCGTCGCGACCGATCTCGACAAGGACGTCCGGGCGGAGCTGCTGTCGCTGGCGAAGCCGGTCGCCGAGACGGTCGCCCGGCACCTGGTCGCGACCGGTGTGCTGATCGACGAGGACCCGGCCGAGGCCCTGGCGCACGCGCTGGCGGCCCGCCGGCTGGCGTCCCGCATCGCCGCCGTACGGGAGGCGGTCGGGTTGGCCGCCTACCACGCCGGTGAGTGGCAGACCGCGATCGCCGAGCTGCGGACGTACCACCGGATGACCGGAGTGCAGAGCCACATCGCCGTGCTGGCCGACTGTGAGCGCGCGCTCGGCCGCCCGGAGCGGGCCATCGACCTGTTCCGCGGCGCGGACCGGGACGCTCTCGACCCGGCCACCGCCATCGAGCTGCTGATCGTCGCCGCCGGGGCGCGCGGCGACCTCGGGCAGAAGGACGCCGCTGTCGCGATGCTCCAGGTGCGCGAGCTGACCGGCGACGCCACCGAGCCGTGGGCGGCGCGGCTGCGCTACGCGTACGCCGACGCGCTCCTCGCGGTCGACCGCCGCGAGGAGGCACGGGAGTGGTTCTCCCGCGCCTCGGAGCTGGACGCCGACGGCGAGACCGACGCGGCCGAGCGGCTGCTGGAGCTCGACGGCGTGGTCATCGAGGGCGACGCCGACGAGGAGGACGCCGCCGACGTTGACGCCGACTCGGATGACGAAGACGCCGACGAGGATGACGACGACTCGGACGAGGACGAGGACTCGGACGACGACGACTCGGACGAGGACGACGAGGACGACGACGACTCGGACGACGAGGACGTCGACTCGGACGAGGACGACGACGACTCGGACGACGAGGACGTCGACTCGGACGACGAGGACGACGACTCGGACGACGAGGACTCGGACGACGACGAGGACTCGGACGACGACGACTCGGACGAGGACGACGAGGACTCGGACGAGGACGACGACGACTCGGACGAGGACGACGACGACGAGGACGGGACCGGACAGGCCGGGGTCGAGCCGGTGAGCCGGGAAGACGTCGTCGGCCGGGGCGGTCCGGACGACCCCGATCTCGGCGCACGCGCCGGGGCGGAGGCCCCGGTGGGCGATGACGAGACGGGCCCGGTCAGCCGGTGACGGGAGACGTCGGGGCGCGGCTGGTCGACGGGTACGCCCAGGTCGTCTTCGACCTGGACGGCGTGATCTACCTGATCGACCGGCCGATCCCCGGCGCCGTCGAGGCCGTCGGTCGGCTGCACGCCGAGAGGCGGGCGGTCGCGTACGCCACGAACAACGCCTCCCGCCGGTCGAGTGAGGTCGCCGAGCTGCTCACCGGCATGGGTGTGCCGGCCTCGGCGGCGGAGGTGCTCACCAGCGCGGCGGCGGCTGCGGAGCTGCTGCGGGACCGGTTGCCTTCCGGCGCCCCGGTGCTCGTGGTCGGCGCCGAGGCGCTGCGCGCCGAGATCGCCGCGGTCGGGCTCGTGCCGGTCGACCGGGCCGAGGACTCGCCGCAGGCGGTGGTGCAGGGGTACGGAAAGCAGGTCGGCTGGGTCGAGCTGGCCGAGGCGACCGTGGCGATCCGTGCCGGTGCGATCTGGGTCGCCACGAACACCGACCGCACCTTGCCCAGCGGCCGAGGTCCGCTGCCCGGCAACGGCGCACTGGTCTCCGTCGTACGGACCGCGCTCGGCCGGGACCCGGACGTCGTGGTGGGCAAACCCGAGCCGGAGCTCTTCGCCACCGCCGCCCGGCGCGTCGAGGGGGGCCGGACGCTGGTCGTCGGCGACCGGCTGGACACCGACATCGAGGGCGCCCGCCGGGCCGGGCTGGAGAGCCTGCTGGTGCTCACCGGCGTCAGCGACGTGGCCGAGCTGCTCGCCGCTGAGCCGGCGCGCCGGCCCACGTACCTCGCGCGGGACCTGGCCGGGCTCTTCGACCCGGCGGCGGTGGTACGCGTGCCCGGCCCGACGGAGGCCGGCGGCTGGACGGTGACGGCGCGCGACGGCGGGCTGGAGCTCGGCGGTGCCGGGTCCCCGCTGGACGCGGTCGCCGCGCTCTGCGCCGCGGCCTGGTCGGCGTCGACGGTGCCGCCCATCCGCGCGATGTCGCCGGAGGCGACCCGGGTGCTGGCGACGTTCGGCCTCTCGGCCTGAGCGACGCCTCGGCGCGAGTCAGAGCAGTTTGCGGAGCTTCATCAGGTCGAACGGGTTGGCCTTGATCGACACGCGGCGGGAGGCGACCGCCCGGGCGATGTCGAGTCCGCCGTCGACGAGCGCCACGAGGTCGTCGCTGCTGGTGCTCAGCACGATCTTGGCTTTCGGGTCGTCGCCGTCGGTCAGGTCGATCAGGCGGCCGCCGGTGAGGCGACCGTGGAAGGCGGTGTCCAGGTCGGTGATCCGGCAGGCGAGCGTCCGGTCCAGGTCGACGCGCTCGCGCACCGTCTCGGCGTTGCGGTCCAGCCGGCCGGCGAGCTCCTGCAACGCCTGTCGACACTCGTCCACGCTGGCCACCCGCCGCCTCCTCACCGTGCGCCACACCGTCCTCGGCACCGTACCGCACGGGCCGGTCACCGGTGCCCGGTAGCGTGACACCTGCACACCCCGCCCCGCGGAAGGACTCAGGCATGCAGGACGCGTGGCGCGCCTACCTCGAGCTGGCCATGGGCCTGACGGAGGCGCCCCGGAAGAAGGCCCAGGACGTGGTGCGCCGGCTTGCCGGCTCGGGTGGCACGAGCGCCGCCCAGCTGCAGGCGCTCGGCGAGGAGCTCATCTCCACGGGCATGGCGAACCGCGACGCGCTGACCAAGCTCGTCCGCTTCGAGGTCGACCGGGCGCTCGGCCGGGTCGGGCTCGCCACCGCCGAGGAGGTCGCCGAGCTGACCCGGCGGGTGCAGGAGCTGGAGCGGCAGCTGCGCGAGGCGCGGTCGGCCGCCGCCGGCACGAGCCGGCCGGCGGCGGCTCCTGGCGGCCCGCCGCAGCCGCCGGCACCGGTGACCGCAAGCCAGGACTCCGGGGCGGCCGGTGGGCCGGCGGCGCCGCCCACGGCCGGTCCGGTGCCGTCCAGCGGGTCGCTCTCCGCCCCGGTCGCCACGCCGCCGGCGAAGAAGGCGGTCGTCGCGAAGAAGGCGGTCGCGAAGAAGGCGGTGGCCAAGAAGGCCGAGCCCGGCAAGACCGTCATGCGTCGTTCGCCGGGCACCGTCAGCCCGACCGGCGGGGACGCCGAGCCGGCGCGCCCGCCGAAGAAGGCCGTTCGCAAGCAGCAGCCGGGTGGGGCCGAGTGAACCGGCCGACCGCTGCGGGGAGCCGGTCGTGAGCGGCCCGTACCGCCCGGGTCCACCGCCCGGCGGTTCGCCGGTACCGCGGCCCGGTCCGCCCCCCGGCGGTCTCCCGGCCGCGCGGCCCGGCCCACCGCCCGGCGTACGCCCGGCGCAGCCGTCCGTCGAGGAGCTCGACGGGCCGGGGCACCCGGCGGTCGACGCGGCCGTGCAGGCGATGATCAACGCCTCGTCGCTCGCCCCGGCGGACCAGATCGCCCAGTACGAGGCGGCGTACGAGACGCTGCGCGAGACCCTGGCCAGCATCGACCAGGCCTGAGACCGGAGAACGAATGGCACGTCGCAACCGGCTGGACGCCGAACTCGTCCGCCGTGGTCTGGCCCGCTCCCGGGAGCAGGCCGCCGAACTGGTGGCGGCCGGCCGGGTCCAGCTGCGCGGGGTACCGGCGCGCAAGCCCGCCGCCATGGTCGACCCCGCCGATCCGCTGCTGGTCACCGGAGCGGACCCGACCTCGGAGTACGTCTCCCGGGGCGGCCACAAGCTGGCCGGCGCGCTCGAAGCGTTCGGCGGGCTGGCCGTCAGCGGCCGGCGTTGCCTGGACGCCGGCGCGTCGACAGGTGGCTTCACCGACGTGCTGCTGCGCGCGGGCGCCGCCGAGGTGGTGGCCGTGGACGTCGGCTACGGCCAGCTCGCCTGGCCGCTGCGCACCGACGAACGGGTGCGGGTCCTGGAGCGGACCAACGTGCGCACCCTCACCCCGGAGACGATCGGCGGTCCGGTCGACCTGACGGTGGCCGACCTGTCGTTCATCTCGCTGCGGCTGGTGCTGCCGGCGCTGGCCGGCTGCACCCGGCCCGACGGTGACCTGGCGTTGATGGTCAAGCCGCAGTTCGAGGTCGGCAAGGAGCGGGTGGGGGCCGGCGGGGTGGTGCGCGACCCGGAGTTGCGCGCCGAGGCGGTGCTCGACGTGGCGGCGGCCGCCGCGCAGCTCGGCCTGGGCCTGGCGGACGTCGCCGCGAGTCCGCTGCCGGGGCCGAGTGGCAACGTGGAGTTCTTCGTATGGTTACGCCGGGACGCCGCAGTGGCCGACCCGGAGCGGGTGCGGGCGGTGGTGGCGGCCGGGCCGCTCGGCCCGGCGACGCCCGGTGACGTGCCGGGAACGGCGGCGGAGGAGGTCGCAGGGTGAGCATGAGCAGTGCAGGGCGCGCGGCGGGCCGGCCGGCCCGCCTCAGGGCGTGCGCGGGTGCCCCTTCGCGTCGCGCAACGACGAGGCGGCCCCGATGACCCGGACCGCGCTGCTGGTCACCCACACCGGTCGGCGACGCAGCACCGAGCACGCCCGGGCGGTCGCCGCCGACCTGATCGCCGCTGGTTTCGAGGTACGCGTCGTCGCCGAGGAGGCCGACGACCTCGATCTGCCCGGTGTCGTGCCGGTCACCGGCCTGGAGGCCGCCGAGGGCGCCGAGATCGTCTTCGCGCTCGGCGGGGACGGCACGTTCCTGCGCGCGGCGGAGCTCGCGCGGCCCGCCAAGGTTCCGCTGCTCGGCATCAACCTCGGCAAGGTCGGCTTTCTCGCCGAGGCGGAGATCGGCGACCTGGACAGCGCGGTTCGCGACGTGGTCGCGCGTAACTACTCGGTGGACGAGCGGCTCACCCTCGACGTCACGGCCGAGTTCGACGGCGGACCGACGATCGAGTCCTGGGCGCTCAACGAGATCAGCGTCGAGAAGGGGGAGCGGGCGCAGATGCTCGAACTCCTCGTCGACGTGGACGGCCGGCCGCTGTCCCGCTACGGCTGCGACGGGGTGGTCTGCGCGACCCCCACCGGCTCCACGGCGTACGCCTTCTCCGGGGGCGGGCCGGTGGTGTGGCCGGAGGTGGAGGCGCTGCTGCTGGTGCCGATCAGCGCGCACGCGCTGTTCAGCCGGCCGCTGGTCACCGCGCCCACCTCGACGTTCGCGATCACCGTGGACCCGTTCACCACCCTCGCCGTGATGAGCTGCGACGGGCGCCGGGTGTACGACCTGCCGCCGGGCGCCCGGGTGACGGTGCGTCGGGGTGCCCTGCCGGTGCGGATCGTCCGGCTGCGGGACCGTCCGTTCACCGACCGGATGGTGGCCAAGTTCGGGTTGCCGGTGCAGGGCTGGCGGGGCTCGCGTAGCTGAACGACGCGACAGGTGCCGTCGGTAACCCGCCGGACACGTGGTGGTTGTTCCAAGGGTGGCCAAGATGTCCACCTGGCGACATGTCGCCGGTGCGGCGTGCGTCAGCTAGTGACCGCCTGGTGATCTCCGTCGCAGACTCCGATCGGTCGCCCTCCGAGGGCGCCGATTCTGGAGTAGAGGAGCGCATCGCATGCACTGGCCCTCACGCTGGCTCGCCGCCGGCGCGGTCGGGGCGTTGGTGGTCGGGTTCGCCGCACCGGCGTCCGCCGACCCCGCCCGGCCGGCCGGCGGGAACCCCGCCCCGTTCGCCCCGGGCGCCGCGCCCACCCGCGTCACCCTGATCACCGGTGACCAGGTCGAGTTCGCCCCGGCCGCCCCCGGCCGGGTCGCCGCCACCGTTCGCCCCGGCCCCGGCCGCGAGCGGATCACGTTCCAGACGGTGTCGGCCGACGGTGGGCTGCGGGTGCTGCCCAGCGACGTCGTGCCGTACGTCTCCGCGGGCGTGCTCGACGCGGACCTGTTCGACGTGGAGGAGCTCGCCGCGCAGGGGTACGGCGACAGCGCGCAGGGCGTCCTGCCGCTGATCGTCCGCTACCAGCAGCCGGCCGCCGGCCGCGTCCGGCCGCTCGCCGGGGCCACCACCGCCCGGCCGCTGGAGAGCATCAACGGCGCCGCCCTGCGGGTCGGCAAGGACGACCTGGACGAGTTGTGGGGCGCGCTGCGGAGCACGCCGGGTGGGCGTACGACCGCCGGCGCGACCGCCAAGCTCGGCGCCGGCATCGAGCGGGTCTGGCTGGACGGACGGGTCCACCCGGCGCTGGAGCACAGCGTGCCGCAGATCGGCGCGCCGACGGCCTGGGCGGCCGGCCGGAACGGCGAGGGCGTGCAGGTCGCGGTGCTCGACACCGGTGTGGACGCCACGCACCCCGACCTCGCGGGGCGGATCGCCGAGGCGCAGGACTTCACCGGCACCGGCAGCGCCCGGGACGGCCACGGGCACGGCACCCACGTGGCGTCCACCATCGCCGGCAGCGGCGCGGCCTCCGACGGGCTGCGCAAGGGCGTCGCGCCCGGCGCGAAGCTGCTGATCGGCAAGGTGCTCGACGACTCGGGCTCCGGCTACGACTCGGGGATCATCGCGGGCATGGAGTGGGCCGCCCACTCCGGCGCGAAGGTGGTCAGCATGAGCCTCGGCGGCGCGCCGACCGACGGCACCGACCCGATGAGCCAGGCGGTCGACGATCTCACCGCCGAGACCGGCACGCTCTTCGTGATCGCCGCCGGCAACGAGGGCGCCGCGCGGACCGTCGGCAGCCCCGGCGCGGCCACCTCGGCGCTCACCGTCGGCGCGGTCGACCGTAACGACGACCTGGCCGACTTCTCCAGCCGTGGGCCGCGGCTCGGCGACAACGGCCTGAAGCCGGAGATCACCGCCCCGGGGGTCGACATCGTGGCGGCCCGCGCCGCCGGCACCACCATGGGTACGCCGGTGGGCGACGCGTACACGACCGCGTCCGGGACCTCGATGGCCACCCCGCACGTCGCGGGCGCCGCCGCCATCCTCGCCCAGGAGCACCCCGACTGGACCGCCGGCAAGCTCAAGGACGCGCTGGTCAGCACCGCGAAGGGCAACCCCGAGCTGACCGTCTTCGAGCAGGGAGGCGGCCGGGTGGACGTGGCCCGGGCGCTGGGCCAGCGGGTGTACGGGTCGGCCACCGCCGACTTCGGCCGGGTGGCGACCGGTGGCGCGGCGGCCGAGCGGACCGTCACGTACACCAACGGCACCGGCGCGGCGCAGACCCTGCGCCTGGCGCTGGAGCTGCGCAACCTGGACAGCGGCGCGGTGGAGAGCGACGGCGTGTCGGTCGGCGCCGCCGAGGTGACCGTGCCGGCCGGCGGCAGCGTGCCCGTCGTGCTGCGCGCCGACCCGGCGAAGCTGGACCGCGGCCCGCACGGCGGCTGGCTGGTGGCCACGGGCGCGGACGGCGTCGCCGTGCGCACCGCCGTCGGCCTGACCATCAGCGGCCCGGTGCACACCGTCACCCTGCGTTCGCTGGACATGGCGGGGCAGCCCGGCGTGGCGACGGTGCTCACCCTGTTCGGCGAGCACCCCGAGTCCGACTACCTCGGCTGGGTTCCCGGCGAGTCGCAGGTACAGGTCGAGGAGGGCCCGTACCTGCTGCAGGGCCTCATCGAGCACGGCGCGCCGCTGGACGAGCAGCTCACGCTGGTCACCGACCCGGAGTTGACGGTCGACCGGGACCTCACGGTGGTGCTCGACCCGCGCAAGGGCACCCCGGTACGGATCGAGACGCCGAAGCCGACCGAGCAGCGCGCGATCATCAGCTTCTACGAGCACCGGGTCTTCGGCAACGGCCGGCAGATCGACCACGGCACGATGGCGTTCAGCACGGTTCAGCAGGTGAACGTCACGCCGACCCGGCCGGTGCGGCAGGGCGAGTTCGAGTTCTCCTCCCGCTGGCAGCTCGTCGCGCCCATGGTGGACGCCGAGTTCAGCAAGGTCTCCGGGCCGTTGGACATCAACCTGATGCACACCTCACCGGCGCCGGCCGGCCGGCGGAAGCTGCCGGTCGTCTGGGGCGGCGGCGGAACTCCCGCCGAGTTGACCCGGGCCCGCGGCGCGGCCGTCCTCGTCGAGGGCAGCCCGGACCGCGCCGAGGACGACCAGATCGCCGCCGCGGCGGCGGCCGGGGCGGCCGCGGTCTTCATCATCCGGCCGGTCGACTTCAGCGCCTGGACGGTCTGGAACCCGCAGGGGGAGCGCCTGCCGATCCCCGCGATGGCGGTGGCGTACGACGACGGGCAGAAGCTGATCGCGGCGGCGCGGGGCGGCCGGGCGACGGTGGCGCTGACGTTGACGGTGGACAGCCCCTACCTGTACGACGTGTGGCAGGTGTCGAAGGGGCGGGTGCCGGAGAAGATCGTGCACAAGGTCACCGCGGCGAACACCGCCGAGGTCACCGCCCGTTACGGCGACACCGGCGGGTTCGACTGGGCGACCGAGCAGCGCTTCGGCTGGCGGCCGTGGCAGGAGTACTCCTGGAACGACGACCAGCGGATCGTGCGTACCGGCACCACCCGGCAGGAGTTCGTGAGCTCCGGTGACTCGTGGTGGCAGCAGCGGGTGCTGCACAAGACGCAGTACTCCTGGGGGCCGCTGCTCGGCGGTCTGATCGAACAGCCGCGCCGGTACGAGGCGGACGACCGGATCGACACGAGCTGGTACGCCCCGGTGGTGCGTCCGGCCGTGCCGGCCACCGGGCCGGCGCCGACGCGTACCGGCGACAACCTCGACCTGCGGGTGTTCGAGTTCGTCGACGCCGACGGGCACTTCAGCCCGGCGGGCGCCGGCGAGGAGCAGGACACGAGGCAGGCCCGGCTCAGCCGCGACGGCGAGCAGATCGCCGACCTCTCCGCTGGTTGGGCGCCCGTGCAGACCACCCCGGGCCCGGCGCGCTACCGGCTGGACGTCACCACCGGGCGCTCCTCGGAGGAGTGGCGGTACGCGACGCGTACCGAGACGGCGTGGCAGTTCACGTCGGCCCGGCCGAGCGGGGACGCGGCGAAGCCGCTGCCGCTGCTGCAGGTGGATTACGACGTCCCGGCCGACCTGCACGGTGAGGTGTCGGGCCGTAAGGCGCACAAGCTCGGGCTGACCCTGCGCCAGCCGGCGGGTGTGGCCGGGCCGACCGGCACCAGCCTGCGGGTGGAGGTCTCCTTCGACGGCGGCCACCGCTGGCGGTCGGTGCCGGTGAAGGGCTCGGGCACCCGGTTCACGGCGACGGTGCCGGCCGGGCACGGCACGGTGTCGCTGCGGGTGCACGCCGGCGACCGCGCCGGCAGCACGGTCGAGCAGACCGTGATCGACGCGTACGGCCTGCGCTGACGCGACCGGGGGCGGGACGGTCACCGTCCCGCCCCCGGACCGGTCTTCAGAGCCAGCGGCGGCGGGCGGCCTGGAAGGCCAGCCCCGGCCGGGTGTCCACCCCGGCGGCCGTCATGAGGTCGGCCAGCCGCCGCTGGACGGTACGGCGGCTCACCCCCAGCTGGGAGGCGATGGACTTGTCCGGTACGCCGGCCACGAAGAGCGCGAGCAGCCGGATCTCGTCGGTGTCCGGCCGGTAGTCGTCGCCGCCCGGTTCGTGCGGTGGTGTGCCGGTCGAGCGCAGCGGCGTGGCGATGCGCCAGTGGCTCTCGAAGAGGGCGAGCAGCGCGTCGAGCAGCTGGCTGCGGCCGATGACCGCGGCGCTCGTCTCGCCGCTGGCCCGGTCGGGCACCAGCGGGCAGATCGCCGTCCGGCCGTCCACGATGGCCAGCCGCACGGGCAGCCGGTCCAGCAGGCGGGCCTGCTCACCGGCGCGTACGCCCCGCTCGAGGTCCTCCAGCGCGCCGGGTTCGAGGAGCATCTCCCGTTCGTAGACGGCCCGGTAGCGCACCCCGCGGGCCAGTGCGTCGAACTCCTCGAGGTTGTCCTGCCCGGGCATGGCCAGCGGGTTGGCCCGACAGAACCACAACACCTCGTGGCGGGCGCCGTTCTGCAGGTCACGCAGGCGTTCCCGGAGCGCCGCGGCGCCGTGGACGACCTCCACCAGGTGCGCGGCGTCGTGGCGGCGCATCCCGGCCCGGTACTCCTCGGTCAGCTGGTTGACCGCCGCGCGGGCGGACTCCAGCGCCTCCTGCCGGCGCAGCAGCGCCGCGCCGAGCGGCGCGTCGGGTGCGAGCGGACGCAGCGGGGCGTCCGGGTCCGGGCCGGCCGGTGGTACCAGCCCCTTGCCGCGCAGCGCCTCCAGCAGCGCCAACACCTCCGTACGGGGCCGGCCCAGCCGTTCGACCAGCTGGTCGACCCGCGCGGCGGTGAGCTGGATGAGCGCGCGGTAGAGCCGCTCCTCGTCCGGGGTCAGGCCGATCACCTCAAACACGGGGCTGAACACTACGACGTGGGGTCGTCGGCTGGTCAACTGTCGGACCACGCGGCTACTGTCGGGTGCTGTGCTGGACGAGCTGCGCATCACCGGACTGGGCGTCATCGAGGACACCACGCTGCCGTTGACCGGCGGGATGAACGTCATCACCGGCGAGACCGGTGCGGGCAAGACCATGGTGGTGACCGGCCTCGGCCTGCTCTTCGGGGGTCGGGCCGACGCCGGGCGGGTGCGGGCCGAGCCGGGCCGCGCCGTGGTGGAGGGGCGGCTGCGGCTGGCCGGCCGGGTCGCCGAGACGGTGCACGCCCGGGTCACCGACGCCGGCGGCGAACCGGACGAGGACGGCGCGGTGCTGCTGAGCCGCACGGTGACGGTCGAGGGCCGCTCCCGTGCGCACGTGGCGGGCCGCAGCATGCCGGTGTCGATGCTGGCCGAGGTCGGCGAGCAGGTGGTGGCCGTGCACGGCCAGTCGGATCAGCTGCGGCTGTTGCGTCCGGCCGAGCAGCGCTCCGCGCTCGACCGGTTCGCCGGCCCGGAGCACGAGAAGCTGCTCGAGACGCTGCGCGAGGCGTACACCGGGTGGCGGCGGGTCGTCGACGACCTGGCCGACCGGCGGCGCAACGCCCGCGAGCGGCACCAGGAGGCCGATCTGCTGCGGCTGGGGCTCGACGAGATCACCCGAGTGGATCCGCAGCCCGGCGAGGACGACGAGCTCAAGGCCGAGGCGCAGCGCCTGGAGCACGCCGAGGGGCTGCGCACCGCGGCGCAGCTCGCGCAGCAGTGCGTGGCCGGCGGCGCGGAGGCGGCCGACGACAGCCCAGACGCCACGGCGCTGCTCGGCGCCGCCCGGCGGGCGCTGGAGGCGCAGGCCGGCACCGACGCGTCCCTGGGTGACCTGGCGGCGCGGCTGGAGGAGGCGGCCACCCTGGTCACCGATGTCTCCGCTGAGCTGTCGACCTATCTCGCCTCGCTCGACGCCGACCCGGCCCGGTTGCAGACGCTCTACGAGCGGCGGGCGGCGCTGCGCGCGCTGACCCGCAAGTACGCCGACGACGTCGACGGGGTGATCGCCTGGGCGGAGCGGGCCCGCACCCGACTGTCCGAGCTGGACACCTCCGACGAGTTCCTCGACGAGTTGGAGCGGGAGGGGCAGCGGCTCGCCACCGAGGTGGCGGAGCTGGCCGGTCGGGTGTCGTCGTCCCGGCAGGAGGCGGCCCAGCGCTTCGCCGAGCAGGTCACCGTCGAGCTGGCCGGGCTGGCCATGCCGCACGCCCGGATCGAGGTGGCGGTGCTGCCCCGGCCGGCCGGTCGCGCCGAGCCCACGCTGACGGTCAACGGGGCCGAGGTCGGGGTCGGCCCGGACGGCGGCGACGAGGTCGAACTGCGGCTGCTGGCCCATCCGGGCGCGCCGTCGCTGCCGTTGCAGCGGGGCGCCTCCGGCGGCGAGCTGTCCCGGGTCATGCTCGCCATCGAGGTGGTCTTCGCCGGCTCCGGCGGCCCGCCCACCCTGGTCTTCGACGAGGTCGACGCGGGGGTCGGCGGTCGCGCGGCGGTGGAGATCGGCCGCCGGCTGGCCCGGCTGGCCCGCAGTCACCAGGTGCTGGTCGTCACCCACCTGCCGCAGGTCGCCGCGTTCGCCGACCGGCATCTGGTGGTGGCCAAGGACACCGGCGGTGCGGTGACCACCAGCGGGGTGCGTGTGGTGGAGGACACAGAGCGGGCGCGGGAACTCGCCCGCATGCTGGCAGGTTTGCCCGACTCGGATCTGGGTATCGCTCACGCCGAGGAGCTCCTGGCCGTGGCGGCCAAGGAAAGGCGGGCGTGACCGCCGGTATTGTGAGCGCAAGCACACCAGCCTGCGCTCCGGTGTGCTTCCCTGGGTAGGCGGCCCTGCTCAGGCATGTCGCGACAGAAAACCCTGCCTCACATGCCAGGATGGTCACGATGCGTCTACCCACGTTGCGCCGGACCCGGAACGCGGAACCGGGCAGTGTCCTCGGCACCGCGCGCCTGGACCGCCGTACGAAGCGGCTGGTCGGCCGGCTCCGCCCCGGCGACATCGCGGTGATCGACCACGTCGACCTGGACCGGGTGGCCGCCGACTCGCTGGTCGCCGTCGGCGTCGCGGCAGTGCTCAACGCCAAGCCGTCGGTCTCCGGGCGTTACCCGAACCTCGGCCCCGAGGTGCTCATCGGCGCGGGCATCCCGCTCCTCGACGACCTCGGCGAGAGCATCTTCGAGCAGATCCGCGAGGGCGACACCGTGCGGATCGAGGGCAACACCGTCTACGTCGGCGAGGAGCCGGTGGCGCACGGCGCCCTGCAGGACGCCGAGACGGTCGCCAAGGCGATGGCCGACGCCCGCGAGGGGCTGTCGGTGCAGCTGGAGGCGTTCGCCGCCAACACCATGGACTACCTCAAGCAGGAGCGGGACCTGCTGCTCGACGGTGTGGGCGTACCCGAGATCCAGACCCAGATCCAGGGCCGGCACTGCCTGATCGTGGTCCGCGGCTACGACTACAAGGCCGACCTCGACGTGCTGCGCCCGTACATCCGGGAGTTCAAGCCGGTGCTGATCGGCGTCGACGGCGGGGCCGACGCGCTGGTCGAGGCGGGCTACACCCCCGACATGATCATCGGTGACATGGATTCGGTCACCGACGACGTGCTGCGCTGCGGCGCCGAGGTGATCGTGCACGCCTACCCGGACGGGCGGGCGCCCGGCCTGCCCCGGGTGACCGCGCTCGGCGTCCCGGCGTTGACCTTCCCGGCCGCCGCGACGAGCGAGGACCTCGCGATGCTGCTCGCCGACGAGAAGGGCGCCTCGTTGCTGGTGGCCGTCGGCACGCACGCCACCCTGGTGGAGTTCCTCGACAAGGGCCGCGGCGGAATGGCCTCGACCTTCCTCACCCGGCTGAAGGTCGGCGGCAAGCTGGTCGACGCCAAGGGCGTGAGCCGGCTCTACCGACAGAGCATCTCCGGCTCGTCGCTGCTGCTGCTGGTGCTCTCGGCGGTCGCCGCGATGGCCTCCGCGGTGGCCGTCTCCACGGTCGGAAAGGCGTACCTGGGCGTGGTCTCCGAGTGGTGGGACAATTTCGTCTTCCAGCTCGGCCAGCTCTTCTAGCTCCGACGATCAAGAGGCTGCAAGCGTGATCAATTTCCGCTACCACGTGGTGTCGCTGACCGCGGTGTTCCTGGCGCTCGCCATCGGCCTGGTGGTCGGCACCGCCGCCCTCAACGGGCCGGTGGCCGACTCGCTCAAGGAGCAGGTCACCGCCCTGCGCAAGGACAACCAGCAGATGCGCCAGGCGTACAACAACATGGAGAAGGAGCTGGAGTCGGAGGAGGGCTTCGCGGCGGAGATGTCGCAGGTCGTCCTCCCGGGCAAGCTCACCGGCCGCCGGGTCCTGGTGCTCAGCCTACCCACCGGGCGGGACCACACCGAGGGCGTGCTGAAGATGCTCCAGATGGCCGGCGCGAACCTCACCGGCCGGGTGGACCTGCAGGACAAGTTCATCAACCCGGACAACAACAACAACCTGCTGGAGCTGGCGGTGACCGCGGTCCGGCCGACCAGCGCGCAGACCAGCACCCTGCCCGGCAACGGGCAGGGCGTGGAGACCTCCAGCGCGTTGCTGGCCAGCGTGCTGCTCGACCGGGGCGCGGGCGTCCCGGCGGTCAGCGACGCCGACCGCCGGGCGGTGCTGGCCGCGTACACCAACGAGGGCTACCTCACCACCGAGGACCGGATCAGCGGTCCGGCGGAGGCGGTCGTGGTGGTCAGCGGCCAGCCGTACGTGGACAAGGACTCGGCGAAGAAGGACGAGTCGGTGGTGAAGGTCGCCGAGCAGTTCGACCGGACCGGCGCGATCGTGGTCGGCGGGAACGGGTCGGACGGCGGCAACCTGGTGGCGATCGTCCGGGGCGACGCCGTGCTCTCCCAGTCGATCTCCACGGTCGACAACGCGAACACCATCCAGGGGCAGCTGGTCACCACCCTCGCGCTGGTGCAGCAGCTCACCGAGAAGAAGGCCGGTCAGTACGGCATGGGCGACAACGCCGAATCGCAGCTGCCTAAACTGCCCCAGTGACCGAATCACGGACCGGATGTGACGTCGACGAGCCGATCGGAGTGACCGCGTGAGCATGCTGGGCCGGCTGTTGGCCGCCGGCGCGGGGGCGGTCGCTGCCCGGTACGCGCTGCGTGAGGTGCGTACCTCGCCGGCCGGGCCGGCGCTGGCACGTACCAACTTCCGAGGCCGGTCGGTGAGCCTCGCGGCCGGGCCGGCGCTCGCCGTCGGCGCGTCCGGCGGCGCGGCGCTCGGCGCCACCAGCGCGGCCTCCGGCGCCGCGACGATCGTGGCGGGCCTCGGCGCGGGCGCGGTGGGGCTCTACGACGACGTGGTCGGCGCCCGTCCGGAGCAGAAGACCGCCAAGGGCTTCGCCGGTCACCTCGCCGCGCTGCGGGAGGGGCGGGTCACCGCCGGCCTCGTCAAGATCGTCGGGGTGGGCGCCGCCGGGCTCGGCGCGGCCGCGCTGCTCGCCGCCGACCCCCGGGTCGCCGGGCACCGCCGCCGGCAACGGCTGGGCGCGCTCGGCCGCGGCGCGGACGTGCTGCTCGGCGCCGGGGTGGTAGCCGGCACCGCCAACCTGCTCAACCTGCTCGACCTGCGCCCCGGGCGGGCGCTCAAGTCCGGCCTGCTGCTCGGCGCCCCGCTGGCCGGCGGCCCGCACGGCGGGATAGCCGCCGGGGCGGCCGGGGCGGCCGCCGGGCTGCTCCCCGACGACCTCGGCGAGGAGGTGATGCTCGGGGACAGCGGTGCGAACGCCCTCGGCGCGGTGCTCGGCGTCGCGCTCGCCGCCCGCACCGGCCCGCTGGGCCGGGCCGGACTGCTCGCCGTGCTGGCCGGCCTCACCGCCGCCAGTGAGAAGGTCAGCTTCACGCAGGTGATCCAGCGGACGCCGGGGTTGCGTGAGCTCGACGCGCTGGGCCGACGCGCCGACTGACGTGACCAGACCGGCCCCCCTCGCCGGCGCCGGCCGGGTGGCCGGAGCAGCCGCGCTCATCGCCGTCCTCACCGTGGTCAGCCGCCTGGCGGGCTTCGGCCGCACGGCCGTCTTCACCTGGGTAATGGACAAGAGCGACCTGGGCGACATGTACGTGATCGCCAACACGGTCCCGAACATCATCTTCGAGATCGTCGCCGGTGGGGCCCTGGCGAGCCTGGTCGTACCGATGCTCGCCGGGCCGATCGCCGCCGGTGACCGGCGGGCGGTGGCCGCCACCACGGGCGCCCTGCTCACCTGGACGGTCACCCTGCTGGTGCCGCTGGCCGTGCTGGTCGCGGTCTTCGCCGGCCCGATCGTGGGACTGGTCAGCGAGGGACGCACCGACGCCGAACTCGCCACCGGCGCCCGAATGCTGCAGGTCTTCGCCCCGCAGTTGCCGCTCTACGGCATCGGGATCGTGCTCACCGGTGTGCTCCAGGCGCACCGCCGGTTCGCGTGGCCGGTGATCGCGCCGCTGCTGTCCAGCCTGACGGTGATCGTGGTCTACCTCGGTTTCGTCGGCACACAGGGGCGCGGAGCGAGCATCGGAGAGGCGAGTCGCGGGGGCGAGCTGATCCTGTCGGGCGGCACCACGCTGGGAGTGGTGGTGCTGTCGCTGTCACTGCTCATCCCGCTGCGGGGGCTACGCCTGCGCATACGCCCGGGTTACGCCTTCGCGCCGGACGCACGGGCGCGGATCCGGGCGCTCGCGGTGGCCGGGGCGGTCACCGTCACCGCCCAGCAGTTGGCCCTCGTGGTGGTGCTCAAACGGGTCTCCGGCGGCCCGACCGGCTCGCCGCAGGTGTTCAACCTGGCTCAGACGATGTACCTGCTGCCGTGGGCGGTGCTCGCGGTGCCGTTGGCCGTCGCCGCGTACCCGACGCTCGCCGACGCGTCGGCCGGCGGGGACGAGCAGCGGTTCCGGGAGACGTTGTCATCGACCGTCCGGGGTGTGCTGCTGTTCAGCTGTCTCGGCGCGGCGGCGCTGGCCGGCACCGCCGGGCCGATCGGTGCCTTCTTCTATCGCGCGGATCCCGGTTCGACGGCGGCGGCCATCACCGGATTCGCGCCGGGGCTGATCGGGTACGGCCTCTTCGCGGTGCTTTCGCGCGCCCTCTACGCCCGCGGGGCGACCCGGCCGGCCACCGCGGCGATCACCGTGGGCTGGCTGGCCGTACCGGTCACGGCACTTCCGCTGGCCGCGCTCCTGCCCACCGGGGACCGGGTGTTGGCGGTGGCGTTGGCCAACTCGGTCGGGATGCTGCTGCTCGGCGGCCTGCTGGTCGTCGCGGTGCGGCGCACGGCGGGCTCCGCGGCGCTGGCCGGGACGCCCCGGGCGGCGGTGGCCGGGCTGCTCGGCGGGCTCGCCGGGGCCTTGGCCGGCGTGGGCGTGCTCCGCTGGCTCGACACGCCGGGCGACGGCACCCCGACGGTCGGGGCGGCACTCGGTCAGGGCATGCTGTCCGGAGTTCTGGTCGGCGTCGTGTTCCTCACCGTGGTCTGGCTCGTCGACCGGCAGGCCGTCCGACCGCTGCTCGCCGGGGTGCTGCGACGCCTGCGGCGCGGCGGTGGGCGGGAGAGCGCGGGCACGGCACGGGAACAGGACGGCAGCCCTCCGGAGCGGGGTGACGGGAAGGAGACGGTGTCCGGGTGAGCGCGGCGACGGAACCGACACCCGGCTGGCCGGGCAGCGTGGCGCTGCTGCTCGCCTCCAGCACCGGTGGCGTGGGTCAGCACGTCCGGTCGGTGGCCCGCGGGCTCGCCGCCGGGGGCGCCACGGTGCTGGTCTGCGGGCCGGCCGCCACCCAGGAGCAGTTCGACTTCACCGGCGTCGGCGCACGTTTCCAGCCGGTCGAGATCCCCGCCAAGCCCACCCCGGGCGACGCCCGGGCGGTCGCCGCCCTGCGCCGCGCCCTGGCCGGCACGCCGGTGGACGTGGTGCACGCGCACGGCCTGCGCGCGGGGCTGGTCGCGGTGCTCGCGCGGCCGGCGGCGCCCGTCGTGGTCACCTGGCACAACGCGGTCCTCGCCGGCGGTGTGCGCGGCGCCCTCTCCCGGCTCGTCGAGCGGATCGTCGCTCGTGGTGCCCGGGTCGCGCTCGGCGCCTCCGCCGACCTGGTCGACCGTGCCGCCGCGCTCGGCGCCGCCGACGCCCGGCTGGCCCCGGTCGCGGCCCCCACGTTGCCGGCCCCGCGCCGCCGCCGGGCCGCGGTCCGCGCCGAGTTCGGCGTCCGGGCCGAGCAGCCCCTCATCCTCTCGGTCGGCCGGCTGCACCCGCAGAAGCGGTACGACGTGTTGATCGACGCGGCGGCGCGCTGGCGGTCCCGCGACCCGGCGCCGGTCGTGGTGATCGCCGGCAGCGGTCCGGCGTACCTGCCGCTGGCCGCGCGGATCTCCGCGCAGCGGGCGCCGGTGACCCTGCTCGGTCACCGCACCGACGTGTCGGACCTGCTCGCCGGCGCCGACCTCGCCGTGGTCTCCAGCGACTGGGAGGCCCGCCAGCTCTTCGCGCAGGAGGCGCTGCGCGCCGGCATACCTCTGGTGGCGACCGCGGTCGGCGGCCTGCCGGACCTCGTCGGCGACGCGGCGTCGCTGGTGCCTCCCGGCGACGTTGACGCGATCGACGCCGCGGTGCGGGACCTCCTCGACGACCCGGACCGCCGGGCCGAACTGGGTCGCCGCGGTGCGGAGCACGCGGCCACCTGGCCCACCGAGGCGGACACCGTCGCCACCCTGGCGGCGCTCTACGCCGAGCTGACCGCCCGCCCCGGCCCCGCCGGCGCGGACGTCGACGCACCCGGGACGGGATCGCGCTGATGCTGCGCCGACTCGCCCCCGTCGTGCTGAGCCTGCTGGTGGTGGTGCTCGGCGTCACGGCGCTCGCGGCGCGGCCGCAGCGCAGCGCCCCGCCCCGCACCGCCGACTTCGTGGTCGTCGCCGGGGTCGCCGGCCTGCGCTGGGAGGACGTGGACCCGCGGACCACCCCCACGCTGTGGCGGATGGCCGAGCGGGGCTCGATCGGCTCCCTCTCGGTCCGCTCGGCGCACCGCCCCACCTGCCCGGAGGACGGCTGGTTGACCCTCGGTGCGGGCAGCTTCGCCTCGTGGAACGGCAACCGGCCCGCCGGCAGTTGCCCGCCACGGACGGTGGCGGTGGAGCGGCCCGATGGCACCGGGGCGAACCTGCCCGAGCAGGAGAGCGTGGTCCATTACAACCAGGAACAGCTGCCCTGGGGCGCCGTGCCCGGATCGCTCGCCGAGTCGGTGCGCTGTTCGGTGGCGGTCGGTCCCGGCGCGGCCGTGGCCGCCGCCCGTCCGTTCGGCCGGGTGGACCGGTACGCGCCGGCGCTGCCGGACGACCCGACCGCACTGCTCGGCTCGTGCGTGCTCAGCATCGTCGACCTCGGCACCGTAACGGGCAACACCAAGGAGCAGCGGGCGGCGGCGGCCCGTACCGCCGACGCGCAGCTGGCCCGGGTGCTCGCCGCCCGTCCGCCGCACTCGCTGGTGGTGGTCGCCGGGGTGTCGGACACCGACCGGTCGGCCCGGCTGCACGTGGCGGTGGCCGACGGCCCGGGCTGGGAGCGGGGCTGGCTGACCTCGGCGACCACCGGTCGCGACGGGTACCTGCAGCTCGTCGACCTGGCGCCGACGGCGCTGGCCGCGCTGGGCCGCCCGATGCCGGAGCGGCTCTTCGTGGGACGCCCGGCCTTCGCGGTCGACGGTCGTCCCGACCTGGCCGACGCGATCGCCAAGCCGCTGGACGCCGAGCGGGAGGCGGCGAACCAGCGGGGCGTCGCCGCCTGGTTCTACACGCTGCTCGCCGCGGCCCTGATGCTGCTGGCCGTGGTGGTGCTGCCGCTGCTGCGCAGGGCCCGCCGGCACGCCGGCCCGCACGGTCCGGCGCCGGTCCCGCAGCGGGTGGTGGCGGTGGTGGAGCTGCTCCTCGTCGCCGCTGCGCTCGCGGTGCCGGCCGCGCTGCTCGCCGACGCGGTGCCGTGGTGGCGGGCGGAGCGGCCCGGCCTGACGTTCGCCGGGGTGACCGCCCTGCTGGTGGTCGCCGGCACCGCCACGGTCCGGTTCGCGCGGGGTTACCACAGCACCCTCGGACCGTTGGGCGTGGTCGCCGGGCTCACCGCGCTCGTCGTGGGTGTCGACGTGCTGACCGGGGCGCGGCTGCAGCTCAACGGGGTGGTCGGCTACTCGGCGCAGGCGGGCGGCCGGTACGCGGGGCTCGGCACCGTCGGGCTGGGGGTCTTCCTGGCCGCCGCGTTGCTGAGCGCGGGCTGGCTCGCCCAGCAGGTACGCCGGGGCTGGCGGCCGGCGGTGATGGTGGGGGTCACCGGCCTCGCCGTGGTGATCATCGGCAGCCCGTACCTCGGCGCCGACCCGATCGGGGCGATCGCGTTGACCGCCGGGCTGAGCGTCGCGGCGGTGATCAGCGCCGGTGGCTGGCTGACGGTGAGCCGCCTGGCCTGGGCGGTGATGGCGGCGCTCGGGGTCACCATCGGTCTCGCGGTGCTGGACCTGCGCCGTCCGGCGGTGGAGCGGGGCAGCCTGGGCCATTTCCTGGCCGCCTTCGGCGACGGCACCGGCGGGCTCACCCTGCACCGCTTCAGCACCGCCAACTTCGACACGCTGGTGAGCAGTCCGCTGACCGTGCTGGCCCTGGCCGGCGCGCTGCTGGTGTGGTTCGCCCTGCTGCAGCCCTGGGGTGGGCTGATGCGGCTCTTCGGCATCTACCCGGCGATGCGGGCGGCGATGGCCGGCACGGCGGTGGCGGCCGTCATCGGCGGTGTGCTCGGCAGCGTGGCGCTGGACGTGGCGGGCGCCGCGGCCGCGCTGGTGGTGCCGATGGCGGCGCTCGCCGCACTGCGGGTGCTGGATCACTCGACCGACCGGACCGTGCCGGCCACCGGCCGTCCCCGCCCGGTGGGCTCGGGGGTGGCCGGCGAGGACGGGCCGGGCGCCGACGGTGGCGGCGGCACCGGCGGCGACGGGCCGCTCGGCGACGGTGGACCGAGCGGCGCGGGTGGTACGACCGGCAGCCGGGGCGCCGGATCCGCCCCGTCCGGGACGGCGACGTCGGACGGGCCGGCCGGTGGCGCCGCCCCGGAAGCTACGGCCGCCTCGGCCGGGAACGTGGGCGAGGCCGCGGAGCCGGGAGAGGCCCGCGCCGACCGGCCGGGGACGGTTCCGGGACCACGACCGACGCCGGGTACGTCGCGCCAGGTGACCACCCGCTGACCGACCGTGCTCCGGCGCTCCGGCGTCGGCCGGTGACCTCGGTACGGGCTGCTTCCCCCCGCCGTCGAGGTGTTACCGTGGAATCCCGTGGATCGCGTGATCACTTTGCTGATCGGCTCGGCGTTCTGCACGACCGCTACGGACGACACGGGAGCAGGCCTTGGCCCCTTCAGCACGGACGACCAGGCACATTTTCGTCACCGGGGGCGTCGCCTCCTCGCTGGGTAAGGGGTTGACCGCCTCCAGTCTCGGCAATCTGCTCACCGCGCGTGGGCTTCGCGTGGTGATGCAGAAGCTCGACCCGTACCTGAACGTGGATCCGGGGACGATGAACCCGTTCCAGCACGGTGAGGTCTTCGTCACCGAGGACGGCGCCGAGACCGACCTCGACGTGGGGCACTACGAGCGGTTCCTCGACCGGGCGCTCTCCGGCAAGGCGAACGTCACCACCGGGCAGGTCTACTCGGAGGTGATCGCGAAGGAGCGGCGCGGCGAGTATCTGGGTGACACGGTGCAGGTGATCCCGCACATCACCAACGAGATCAAGGCGCGGATCCTGGGGATGGCCGACCCGGACGCCGACGGCCAGGTGCCGGACGTGGTGATCACCGAGGTGGGTGGCACGGTCGGTGACATCGAGTCGCTGCCGTTCCTGGAGGCGATCCGGCAGGTCCGCCACGACCTGGGCCGGGACAACTGCTTCTACCTGCACGTGTCGCTGGTGCCGTACCTGGCGCCGTCGGGGGAGTTGAAGACGAAGCCGACGCAGCACTCGGTGGCGCAGCTGCGCAGCATCGGTATCCAGCCCGACGCGCTGGTGCTGCGCTGCGACCGGGACATCCCGGACAAGGTGAAGGAGAAGCTGTCGCTGTACTGCGACGTGGACCGGGAGGCGGTCACCGCCGCTCCGGACGCGCCGAGCATCTACGACATTCCGAAGGTGCTGCACCGTGAGGGCCTGGACGCGTACGTGGTGCGCCGGCTCGGGTTGTCGTTCCGGGACGTGGACTGGGCCAGCTGGGACGACCTGCTGGAGCGGGTGCACCAGCCGCGGCACACGGTGACCGTCGCGTTGGTCGGCAAGTACGTCGACCTGCCGGACGCGTACCTGTCGGTCAGTGAGGCGATCCGGGCGGCCGGGTTCGGTCACCGGGCGCGGGTGCAGCTGCGGTGGGTGCCCAGCGACGAGTGCGTGACCCCGGCCGGGGCGGCTGCCGCCCTCGCGGGCGTGGACGGCATCGTGATCCCGGGTGGGTTCGGGGTCCGCGGCATCGAGGGCAAGATCGGCGCTTCCCGGTACGCCCGGGACAACCGCATCCCGCTGCTCGGGCTCTGCCTCGGCCTGCAGTGCATGACGATCGACGTGGCCCGGCACCTGGCCGGCCTCGACGCCGCGAACAGCCTGGAGTTCGACGAGAACGCCCGCCACCCGGTGATCGCCACGATGGCCGACCAGCAGGACATCGTCGCCGGCAAGGGCGACCTGGGCGGCACCATGCGCCTGGGCGCGTACCCGGCGAAGCTCACCGACGGTTCCATCGTCGCCGAAGCGTACGGTTCCACCGAGATCAGCGAGCGACACCGGCACCGCTACGAGGTGAACAACGCCTACCGCGACAAGCTCACCAAGGCCGGCCTGCGCATCTCCGGCACCTCCCCGGACGGCCGCCTCGTCGAGTTCATCGAACTCGACCGCAAGGTCCACCCGTTCTTCGTCGCCACCCAGGCCCACCCGGAGCTGAAGAGCCGGCCGACCCGACCGCACCCGCTCTTCGCCTCGTTCGTCAAGGCCGCGATCACCTACTCCCAGGCCGACCAGCTCCCGGTCGACCTGGACGCGCCCGCCGCCGAGCAGGCGGCCCGCAACGGGGCCGCGGCGAAGGCGGCGTCGTCGTCGTGAGCGCCGTCGAGCACCGCTACGAGGTCCGTTCCCGCCAGCAGCGCTGGTCCGGCCGGATCTTCGACGTGGTCACCGAGGAGGTGACCATGCCGGGCGGCGGAACCGGACTGCGCGACATCGTCCGGCACGTCGGCGCGGTGGCCGTGGTGGCGCTCGACGACGCCGGCCAGGTCGTGCTGATCCGGCAGTACCGGCATCCGGTCGGGCGGCACCTGTGGGAACTGCCCGCCGGGCTGATGGACGTCTCCGGTGAGGACCTGCCCGCCGCGGCGGCGCGGGAACTGGCCGAGGAGGCGGACCTGACCGCCGGGCGGATGGACGTGCTGGTCGACCTGCACAGCTCGCCGGGGTTCACCAACGAACTGGTCCGGGTCTTCCTGGCCCGGGACCTGGCCGACGTGCCGCCCGAGCAGCGGCACGAGCGGCGCGACGAGGAGGCCGACCTGCAGGTCGTACGGATCGACCTGGACGAGGCGGTCGCCATGGTGCTGGCCGGTGAGATCACCAACGCGTCCTGCGTGGCCGGGCTGCTCGCCGCGGCTCGGGCCCGCGACGCCGGCTGGTCGCTGCTGCGGAGGGCGGATGCGCCGCTGGTGCGCTGACCCGGGAGTTTCGCAATGAGAAGGGGCCGTGCGGTACGCCGCACGGCCCCTTTCCTGTCGCCGGGTGTCAGTCGCGCAGCGGGCGACCCTGCCCGTCGGTACCGCCGTTGACCAGGATCAGGATGCCGTCGATGAGGCCCCAGAGGGCGCCCAGACCGCAGGTCACGAAGCTCACGACGAGCTGGAGGACCGCGATCTTGGTGTGGCCGGTGTAGAACCGACCGGCACCGAACGTGCCGAGCAGGATGCCGAGGATGCCGGCCACAACCTTGCTCTTGTCAGAAACGCCCTGGGGATATCCGGGTCCCTGGGGGTACCCGGGCTGGTAAGGAGGAGTGGTCATGAGCGGACACCATAGTGATCCACAGCCGTCCTGTCCGCAGCGGCACCCCGGTGATGGGACGATGAGGACCGAACACTGTCCTGACGGCTGATGCCGACATCCACCGCCGACCCGGGTCGACACCTGACAGTCCGTCAGCGGGCTCCGGCACCGGATGTCACTCTGCTGGCCCGCTCGGGGCCACGGCGCGCCTAGACTGCCGCCGGCGGGACCGGTGGACCGCGTCGGCAATGGGGCCGTCGCGCACCGCGCAGTCGGGGGAGCGCGCCGCCCCGAAGAGAGGTGTCTGCATCGTGAAGGTCGGAATCCCACGCGAGGTCAAGAACCACGAGTACCGCGTGGCGATCACGCCGGCGGGCGTCAACGAGTTCGTCCGCAGCGGTCACCAGGTCTTCGTCGAGGCCGGTGCCGGCGTCGGCTCCAGCATCAGCGACGACGACTTCGCCGCGGCCGGCGCCAAGATCCTGGCCACCGCCGACGAGGTGTGGGAGACCGCCGAGCTGGTGCTCAAGGTCAAGGAGCCGGTCGCCGAGGAGTACCACCGGATGCGCGAGGGGCAGGTGCTCTTCACCTACCTGCACCTGGCCGCGTCCAAGGAGTGCACCGACGCGCTGCTGGACCGCAAGGTGACCGGCATCGCGTACGAGACGGTGGAGCTGCCGGACCGGTCGCTGCCCCTGCTCGCCCCGATGTCCGAGGTGGCCGGCCGGCTCGCCCCGCAGGTCGGCGCGTACCACCTGCAGGCGCAGGGCGGCGGGCGCGGCATCCTCATGGGTGGCGTCTCCGGCGTGTACGCGGCCAAGACCGTGGTCATCGGCGCCGGCGTGTCCGGCATGAACGCCGCGGCCATCGCGCTCGGCCTGCAGGCCGAGGTGCTGCTGCTGGACAAGAACGTCGGGCGGCTGCGCCAGGCCGACGCCATCTACCGGGGCCACCTGCAGACGGTCGCCTCCAACGCGTACGAGGTCGAGCGCGCCGTGCTCGACGCGGACCTGGTCATCGGCGCGGTGCTGGTGCCCGGCGCCAAGGCCCCGACGCTGATCTCCAACGAGCTGGTCTCCCGGATGAAGCCGGGCAGCGTGCTCGTCGACATCTCGATCGACCAGGGCGGTTGCTTCGAGGACTCCCGGCCCACCACGCACGCGGAGCCGACGTACCGGGTGCACAACTCGATCTTCTACTGCGTGGCGAACATGCCCGGCGCGGTGCCGCACACCAGCACCTACGCGCTGACCAACGTCACCCTGCCGTACGCCCTGGAGCTGGCGAACCAGGGTTGGCGGGAGGCGCTGCGCCGCGACCCGGCGCTGGCGCTGGGCCTGAACACCCACGACGGTCAGGTCACGTACGGCCCGGTGGCCGAGGCGCACGGCATGGGCGTCCTCCCGCTGGCCGACGTGCTCGCCTGACGAGGCGACGGTCTGAGCGCAACGGCGGAGCGGGCCGGCGCGGGCGTGGAGCCCGCGCCGGCCCTGCGCCGTGCCGTACGCGGCTACCTCGACCACCTCACCGTCGAACGAGGACTGTCGACGAACACGCTCGCCTCGTACCGCCGCGATCTGGAGCGCTACCTGGCGACCCTCGCCGACGCCGGCGTCACCGACCTCGCGTCGGTCGGCGCCGGCGTCCTCGAATCGCACCTGGCCCGGCTGCGCGGCGGAGACGACGACCATCCGCCACTGGCCGTCTCCTCGGCGGCCCGCGCCGCCAGCGCAGTGCGTGGACTGCACCGCTTCGCGCTGCGCGAAGGGCTGGCCGGCGCCGACCCGAGCCGGGACGTCCGCCCGCCGACGCCGCCGCGTCGGCTGCCCCGCGCGCTGTCGGTCGAGGACGTGCTCCGGTTGCTGGAAACCGCCGGCCCCGCCGCCGTGACCGGCGCGGCGGCGCCGCTCGTGCTGCGCGACCGGGCGCTGCTGGAGTTCCTGTACGGCACCGGGGCGCGGATCTCCGAGGCGGTCGGCGCCGCGGTGGACGATGTGGACCCGGACGAGGGCACGGTGCTGCTGCGCGGCAAGGGCGGCCGAACCCGGCTCGTGCCCGTCGGCGGGTACGCGGTCGAGGCGCTCCGGGCCTACCTGGTGCGGGCCCGGCCGACGCTGGCCAGGGCCGGGCGGGGAAGCTCCGGGGTCTTCCTGAACGCGCGCGGCGGTCCGCTCTCCCGGCAGGGGGCCTGGACGATCCTGCGCCGGGCCGCCGAACGGGCCGGGCTGCCGGTCGACGGCCCGGCCGCCGTCTCCCCGCACACGCTGCGCCACTCGTACGCCACCCACCTGCTCGACGGCGGCGCGGACGTGCGGGTGGTGCAGGAACTGCTCGGTCACGCCTCGGTGACCACCACCCAGGTGTACACACTCGTCACCGTCGAACGGTTGCGCGAGGTGTACGCCACGGCCCATCCACGGGCCCGCGGCTGACTGTCGGGCAGGTCGGGCCGGGCCCCGCCCGACACGCCGAACGGGTAATGAACCGCCTGCTGGCCGGTGGCGTACAGTCGGCATCGGCGCGGATCGCCTGGAGTTCTCGGGCCGGGGCGCGCAGCGGCGCCGCGAAGGACGTCGGAGGGCTCCGACGCCGGGTGGCTGTCGGGAGGGGGCAACGAGGACATGGCTGGCAACGAGGACCGTGCCGAGACGTGGACGTCGGAACTCCGTGAGCAGCAGGCCGCGCTCGGCAACGACCTCGGACCGGCAGATCCCGCCGCCTACACGATGCGCAAGCCGATCCCCGAGCCGATGCCCACCGACCGGCACGGACCGGCCCGGATCATCGCGATGGCGAACCAGAAGGGCGGCGTCGGCAAGACCACGACGACGATCAACCTGGGTGCCGCCCTCGCCGAGTACGGCCGCAAGGTGCTGCTCGTCGACTTCGACCCGCAGGGCGCGCTCTCGGTCGGGCTCGGGGTCAACCCGCACAACCTCGACCTGTCGGTCTACAACCTGCTCATGCAGGACGACGTCACCGCCGAGGACGTCCTGATCAAGACGGACGTGGCGGGGCTGCACCTGCTGCCGGCCAACATCGACCTCTCCGCCGCCGAGATCCAGCTGGTCAACGAGGTCGCCCGCGAGATGGCCCTGGCCCGGGTGCTGCGCTCGGTGCGCAAGGAGTACGACTACATCCTGATCGACTGCCAGCCGTCGCTGGGCCTGCTCGCCATCAACGCGCTGACCGTCGCGCACGGTGTGCTCATCCCGCTGGAGTGCGAGTTCTTCAGCCTGCGCGGGGTGGCGCTGCTGCTCGACACCATCGACAAGGTCCGCGAACGGCTCAACTTCGACCTGGAGCTCGAGGGCATCCTCGCCACCATGTACGACAGCCGCACCACCCACTGCCGTCAGGTGCTCCAGCGGGTCGTGGAGGCGTTCGGCGACAAGGTCTACCAGACGGTGATCACCAAGACGGTCAAGTTCCCCGAGTCGACAGTCGCGGGCGCCCCGATCACCACGCTCGACCCGGCCTCGTCCGGCGCGCGCAACTACCGCCAGTTGGCCCGCGAGGTGATCGCCGCGCAGGCCGAGCGGTAGGTGCCGGTGCTCTTTCGCGCCCCGTCAACTACGGTCGTCGGGTGACCGCCCCGCCCCTCGACCAGCCTGCCGCGCCCGAGCAGCCGCCGTCCGGGTCCGCCGCCCGCCCCGGCGCCGCCGCGTCCGGTGCGCCGCGAGATCGGTTCTCGGGGGAGGCGGAATCGCCGGAGTCCGTACCGGGGCCGTCGGCCGCGCCTGCGGCTGAGCCGGGGTCGGGGAGCGCGCTCCCGGCGGCCGGCTCCTCCGAGCTGGTGGGCGCGCCGTCGTCGGCGCCGGAGGGTGAGTCGTCGTCGCCGGAGGTGGCGTCGGAGGGTGAGTCGTCGGGGGAGAGCGGTGGTTTCACCGTCCGGCTGGCGAACTTCACCGGGCCGTTCGACCTGCTGCTGCAGCTCATCGGCAAACACAAGCTGGACGTCACCGAGGTGGCCCTGCACCAGGTCACCGACGAGTTCATCGCCTACATCCGGGCCATGGGCGACCAGTGGGACCTGGACGAGGCGAGCGAGTTCCTGCTCATCGCCGCGACCCTGCTGGATCTGAAGGCGGCCCGGCTGCTGCCCGCCGCCGACGTGGAGGACGAGGAGGATCTCGCCCTCCTGGAGGCGCGGGACCTGCTCTTCGCCCGGCTGCTGCAGTACAAGGCGTACAAGGAGGCCGCCGCGCACATCGCCGACCTGGAGGCGGTGGGCGGCCGGCGGTATCCGCGAGCGGTCTCCCTCGAACCCCGGTACGCCGAGGCGCTGCCCGAGCTCGTGCTCGGCATCGGCGCGGAGCGGCTGCGTACCCTCGTCATCCGGGCGATGACGCCGAAGCCGACGCCCGAGGTCTCCATCGCCCACGTGCACATGGTCCGGGTCAGCGTCCGCGAGCACGCGGCGATCATCAGCGATCGGCTGCGCCGGGCGGGCACCGCCACCTTCTCGACGCTCTGCGCCGACTGCGAGGCCACCCTGGAGGTGGTGGCCCGGTTCCTGGCCCTGCTGGAGCTCTACCGGGAGGGGCTGGTGGCCTTCGTCCAGGAGCAGGCGCTCGACGAGTTGACCGTCCGCTGGACGGGTCCCGCCGACGGCGGTCCGGACCTGCAGATCGACGAGTACGCCGGCACCCCCGCTGAACCCGGCGCCCCGGCCGCAGCACCCGCTCCGGCCACCGCACCCGCCGGGCCTGGTGCCCCGGCCACCCTGCCGGCCGGCCCTGATGCCCCGGCTACCGCACCCGCCGGGCCTGGCGCCCCGGCTACCGCACCCGCCGGGCCTGGCGCCCCGGCTACCGCGCCTGCCGGACCTGGCACCCTGGCCACAGCGCCTGCCGAAGCCGGCGCTCCGGCCGCAGCACCTGCCGCCGCCGGGGATCCCGAGGCCGGCCCGACCGGCAGCCGCGACGTGGGCACGAGCGAGGATTGACGCGATGAGCAACGAGGAGTCCTGCAACTCACTGGCCGACCAGGCCGCCGCCTGGGTCCCGCCCTGGCAACGCCCCACCCCACCCCGGCAAACGGGCGACGAACAGCCCCGCCAGGAAGATCTTGGAACCGAAACGCCCCCAGAGGGGCCGGAAGTTTCCAAGATCGCGCAGGACACCGCAGTCGACGCCGACGCCGACGCGGCAGCGGAGGCGGAGGCGGTGGATCTTGGAAACGCGGTGCCCGTGGAGGGGCCGCGAGTTTCCAAGATCGCGCAGGACACCGACATCGACACCGACACCGACACCGACGCCGGTGTCGGGGGCGTGGCGGGGGAGGGGGCGGCTGGTCGCGTACCCAAGAAGCAGCCGGGGGCTCGGCGGCGGGTGGTGGTGGCCCCGGAGCCCGCACCGGAGCTGGACGACGCCGAGCTGCGTGGGGCGCTCGAGGCGATCCTGCTGGTGGTGGACGAGCCGGTCGCCGAGGCGACCCTGGCCGAGGTGCTGGAGCAGCCGCCGGCCCGCGTCGGCGCGATGCTCGACCAGATCGCCGCCGGCTACACGGCCTCCGGGTACGGCTTCGAGCTGCGCCGGGCGGCCGGTGGCTGGCGTCTCTACACCCGGCCGGAATACGCCGGGTACGTGGAACGGTTCGTGTTGGAGGGGCAGTCGGTACGGCTGACCCAGGCCGCGCTGGAAACCCTCGCCGTGGTCGCCTACAAGCAGCCCGTCACCCGCTCGCGGATCTCGGCCATCCGGGGTGTCAACTGTGACGGGGTGATCCGTACCCTGGTCACCCGCGGCCTGGTGGAGGAGTGCGGAAGCGAGCCTGAGAGCGGCGCCTTCCTCTACCGCACCACCACCCTGTTCCTGGAGAAGCTGGGCTTGAACACGGTCGACGAGCTGCCGCCGCTCGCGCCGTTCCTGCCCGATGATGTGGAAGAGCTGAGCGATGCCACGCGATGACCGCACCACCCGCACCGACGTCCCGGAGGACGCCGAGCGCCTGCAGAAGGTGCTCGCCGCCGCCGGCGTGGGTTCCCGGCGCGCCTGCGAGGACCTGATCTTCCGCCGCCGGGTCACGGTGAACGGGCAGGTCGCGCAGCTCGGCGACAAGGTCGACCCGACCACCGCCGTGATCTTCGTCGACGGGGAACGGGTGGTCACCGACACCCGCCTCGTCTACCTGGCCATGAACAAGCCGCGCGGCGTCGTCTCCACCATGGCGGACGAGAAGGGTCGCACGGCGCTCGCCGACTTCCTCGGCAACCGGGTCGAGCAGCGCGTCTACCACGTCGGGCGGCTCGACGCCGACAGCGAGGGCCTGCTGCTGCTCACCAACGACGGGACGCTGGCGCACCGGCTCATGCACCCCTCGTACGGGGTGCCCAAGACGTACCTCTGTGAGGTGGCCGGGCCGATTCCGCGCAACCTCGGCAAGCGGCTGATGGCCGGGGTGGAGCTGGAGGACGGCCCCGCGAAGGTCGACTCCTTCCGGGTGGTGGACACGCTGGGGCGTAGCGCCCAGGTGGAGCTGACCCTGCACGAAGGGCGCAAGCACATCGTCCGGCGCATCCTGGGCGAGGTCGGACACCCGGTGTCCCGGCTGATTCGTACCTCGATCGGGCCGATCCGCCTCGGTGACCTGCGCGCCGGGCGCACCCGGCGACTCACCAACGCCGAGGTGGCAGCGCTGTTCAAGGCGGTGGGTGACTGACCCCGCCGGACGGGGTACGGCTGCCGGTAGGCTCCGTGGCGGTCGGGTGACGGCCGCGCGGTGGCGCGGGTCGCGCCCGGCGGCGTCGCGCGCGCTCCGCTCGGAGCGGCGGGCATCATTGACCAGGAACATCCGCTCACGGCGCCGGAAGGCCGGCGATCCGTGAGGTACGGGCTGAGGAGGACGACGGTGGAGGAAAACGAGCGGACCGGGCGGTGCGTGGTCGCTGTGGACGGGCCGTCCGGTTCGGGAAAGTCCACCGTCTCCCGGCGGCTGGCCGCCGGACTCGGTGCCCGCTACCTGGACACCGGGGCGATGTACCGGGCGATCACCTGGGCCGTGCTGCGCTCCGGCGTCGACCTCTCCGACGCGGAGGCCGTGGCCAAGGTCGCCCAGGAGGTGGACCTGCGCATCGGCACCGACCCGCAGGGGTACGGCGTGACCGCTGACGGTGTCAGCGTGGACGCGGAGATCCGCGGCCCCGAGGTGACCCAGGCGGTCTCCGCCGTGGCGGCCGTGCCGGCCGTCCGCGCGCTGCTCGTCGCCCGTCAGCAGGAGATGATCGTGAACGCCGGCCGGATCGTGGTCGAGGGCCGGGACATCGGCGCCGTGGTGGCGCCGGACGCCGACCTGAAGGTCTACCTGACCGCGTCCGAGGCGGCCCGGGCGGCCCGGCGCAGCGCCGAGGACGCCACCGACGCGGCGGTC
This sequence comes from Micromonospora musae, assembly GCF_003626635.1. Taxonomy (GTDB): domain Bacteria; phylum Actinomycetota; class Actinomycetes; order Mycobacteriales; family Micromonosporaceae; genus Micromonospora; species Micromonospora musae. The sequence goes on from NZ_RAZT01000012.1 coordinate 32,507, forward strand.
ACCGCCGCCGATCTGGCCCGCCGGGACCGCCTGGACTCGACCCGCCGGACCTCGCCGCTGCAGCAGGCGTCGGACGCGGTCGTGCTGGACACCACCGAGCTGGGCATCGACGAGGTAGTCCAGCAGCTGCACACCCTGCTCACCGAGCGGGGCGTGGCATGAGCGAGCCGGGCGGTTGGGTCGAGCTGCGGGAGCCGGACCTCGCCACTGAGGAGCCCACCGGTCCGCAGCCGGTGGTGGCGGTCGTCGGCCGACCGAACGTGGGCAAGTCGACGCTGGTCAACCGGATCATCGGCCGTCGGCAGGCGGTCGTCGAGGACGTCCCCGGGGTGACCCGGGACCGGGTTCCGTACGACGCCCAGTGGGCCGGCCGGGCGTTCACCGTGGTGGACACCGGCGGGTGGGAACCGGACGCGAAGGACCGGGCGGCGGCGATCGCCGCGCAGGCCGAGACGGCCGTGGCGACCGCGGACGTGGTGCTCTTCGTGGTCGACGCGATGGTCGGTTCGACCGATGTGGACGAGGCCGCGGTGAAGATGCTGCGGCGCAGCGCCAAGCCGGTCATCCTGGTGGCGAACAAGGCGGACAACACCTCCATCGAGATGGAGTCGACCTCGCTCTGGTCGCTCGGCCTGGGCGAGCCGATCCCGGTCTCCGCCCTGCACGGCCGAGGCTCCGGCGACCTGCTCGACGCGATCATGGAGGCGTTGCCCGAGGCCCCGGCGATCGTCGAGCACGGCCCGCGCGGCCCACGCCGGGTGGCGCTGGTCGGCCGACCGAACGTGGGCAAGTCCAGCCTGCTGAACCGCTTCTCGGGTGAGCAGCGGGCGGTTGTCGACTCGGTCGCCGGCACCACCGTCGACCCGGTGGACAGCCTGGTGCAGATCGGCGGCGAGACCTGGCACCTGGTCGACACGGCCGGGCTGCGCAAGCGGGTCGGCAAGGCCAGCGGCACCGAGTACTACGCGAGCCTGCGTACCGCCTCGGCCATCGAGGCGGCCGAGGTCGCTGTGGTGCTGCTCGACGCGAGCGAGCCGATCAGCGAGCAGGACCAGCGGATCCTGTCGATGGTCACCGAGGCCGGCCGGGCCCTGGTGATCGCCTTCAACAAGTGGGACCTGGTCGACGCCGACCGCCGGTACTACCTGGACAAGGAGATCGACCGGGAGCTGCGCCGGATTCCCTGGGCGATCCGGCTCAACCTGTCGGCGCTGACCGGCCGCGCGGTCGACAAACTGGCGTCGTCGCTGCACACGGCCCTCGACAGCTGGGAGACCCGGATCCCGACGTCGCGGCTCAACCAGTGGCTCACGGCGCTCGTGCAGGCCACCCCGCACCCGGTGCGAGGCGGTCGGGCACCGCGCATCCTCTTCGCCACCCAGGCCGGCGCGGCCCCGCCGCGCTTCGTGCTCTTCACCACCGGGCCGCTGGACGCCGGCTACCAGCGGTTCGTCGAGCGCAAGCTGCGCGAGGAGTTCGGCTTCGAGGGCAGCCCCATCGAGATCTCGGTACGCCCGCGCAAGAAGGTCGGCCCCGGCGGCCGCGGCAAGGCGCACGGCTGACCACCGGATCCGTCAACGGGCCGGGTCGAGATTCCTCGACCCGGCCCGCGTCTTTTGGGAATCATCCCGCCCCACCCGCCTTGCTTGCTTGATCCACTCGACTTCATTGAAGTCGGCCCAACCAACCCGCGTGGACACCCCGCCTTCATGGACCCCGAGTGGATCAGCGTTGACTGCCCACCTATCTTCCTAGGACGCCCAAGCGGTGGTGCGGTCGGTCACGCCAGTCGCAGGGGCGAGGAACCCTACGGGGCCGGTGGGGCCTGTGCGGACGGCGTGAGGAACCTGCGCTAAGCTGTACCGGCTGCCGCAGGGGAGACCACGCGGGAGCATCGGGACGTGGCGCAGCTTGGTAGCGCACTTGACTGGGGGTCAAGGGGTCGTCGGTTCGAATCCGGCCGTCCCGACGCAGGTCAAAGGGCTGATTCGGTACTCGGATCGGCCCTTCTTGGCGTTCTGGGGACCAAGATCGGTGAAGTTGGCTGGACGTAGCGCTCCTTGACCGTCGGTCAAGCGTTAGCGGCCACTGCCGTTGGTTGCCGAATTTTTCGCTTGCCGTATCAAGGCGGCCCGCAAGCGGGCCGCGCCGGCCCGGCTCCGGCCTGCTGGCGACCTCCGGCCGGCATCGGCCGGGCCGGCCGGCCACTCTTTGACGAGGAGATCCGCTCTCAGTAGCACTGCCATGTAAACGATGCCGCCTGCCATCGCTCGGCGGCCAGATCCTTGCGACGGATGAGCCAGTACAACGCTCCGCGGTCACCCCACACCATGTCCGCGTTGTCGTCGCTGTCTATTTGGGCGAGCAGCGTCCACCGCTGCGCTTCCTCATGCAGGGCCGGATCGTCGTATGCCACCCGGCCACCGAGCTGCGCTCGTGCGACGTCGACCTCGACCGAGCCCTGAATGGGGTCTGCGTAACCTCCGACCCGGTGCTGTGGGCCGAGCTCCAAGTTGACTTCGCCCATTGCCATCCGGAACGGGTCACTGTTCATCGGATCATCCATGAACGCTCGGTCTTCGTCGGAGACACGGTCGAGCGCCGCCCGAAGGGCTGGGTGTTCCCAGTCCGGCCCGCTCGCGATGACATCAGCGGCGAGTCGAACGAGGGGATACGGGTTGGTGGATTCAGGCGGCTCGCGCTCGGCGGTCTGCGTTCCTGGCGGTAGGTAGACGACGCGAGCGCCTGCCTGTGTCTCTGGTGCGGACGACTCGATCACCGTTCCGTCTTCCCACCTGGAGTGACGGTAGAAGAACAAGAGAATGCCCTCCGCTGGCAGAGCGATGTCGAGCGCATCGGAGGGCAACCGCTCGCAATCGATGCTCGCGACAAAGCTCAACGGCCCGTGGCCCTCCCATAGCGGCCACGTAACGTGTTCTGGCAGAGCGGGAAGGCCACCTAAGCGAGCGACCTCGGGCTCTCCAGACTCAGCGGGTCGCAGGTGCAGGGCAGGACGGATGAGCGCGATCCACTCGTCGGCGACAGCAGCAGGTAAGTGGCGACGCGCCAGCGTCGCCAAGGGCACATCCGGGAGCAACCACGCCCGCATCTTCTCAGCTTCTCGATTGAGGCCGTCACGGGCCATCCATGGGCCAGTAACCGGGGCGCGCAGCGGTCACGAGCGGGCACGAGAAGCAATCGGGTGAACCGCCGGCCGCAGGCGTTTCGGACATCGCGGTCGGTTGATCACGCTCTTCCAAACTGAGGTTCCGGCATCTGGACAGGAGCGTAGCCAGGCGACGGGCGAGGCGACCTGCAAGGCGGGTCAGCTCTCCACGTTCCGCATGACGATGGTCTGACGGCCACCTTCCACGCCGTAGAACCACCACGTCCCCTCTGGGGCGGGCGGAAGATGCTCTCGGAGCAGCTGCAACACGGCCTGCCCAAGCTCGACCACCGGCGCCGTATCGACCGTGTCGCGCCGCAGCTCGATCACGTCGTCGCCAAGCGCCGTCCAGCCTCTCACCTCGGATGCTGTCACGCGCCCACGCTCACCCAGTCGCCGGTTTGCCTCCTCGATCAGCTGGATGAGCAGATCAAGTCGATCACCGCGCCAGTCCTCGGCGACAAGTAGGCCAAGGTCCGTCACGACCGCACTCGCACGAAGTTGGTCAACCACGTCCTCAAAGGCCGCCGAGTGCCGATCAGCCGCCATCTCCTCCGCCACCACCACGGCCTGACCGAGCAGGACAGCAAGGCTGTCGCTCAACGCCCAGAAGCCCGAGCGATTGAACTCGACGAAGCACGTCCTACTCACAAAACCTCCGTACGAAGGTGGCCCGGCATGATCGGACGGCTACTGCCGAGGAGCGCAGTCGCGTGCCATTAGCGTGCCATTGAGCCGGGACAGCAGGGGTAAGCCACGGCCACAAGGGACCGCCGAGACTAGGCCGCCGACCCAGTAGACAGGCGGATATCGGCAATTCCCAAGCTGTCAGTCCGCCAGGTCGTCCTCGACCAGGTAGCCAACACCATCGCAGGTGGGGCAGGGCCCGAAAACGCTTCCCATCCTCTTACTCATGCCGGTGGTCTTCACCATGCCTGGAAGCCGCGCAGCCCCACGGCATTCGGGGCATCGGCGATGAACGTTCGAGCGAGACTCAGGTGGCTGCGCGTCCTGAGGATCTGGTTCCACTCTGTCGAGGGTATCCGTAGGGCCGACCCGGGCCCAGGTGAGCGGTCCGCATCTGGTCCGCAAGAGGTCGACGGACGACGGGGGAGTGGTGTGAGATGTCGAGAGGTGTTTCCGCTGCTAGAAGCCCATCCGCACAGCTCGCCGGGTCGCCCATCTTGATCTCATAACTCGTCGGTCATCGGATCGAAGTCGCCCAGCGTCTCTAGCAACCGTTGGCGAGCAGCCTCAAGGAGCTGCACGTAGTCGGGGCTGAATGTGCCGACCAGAGACTTGTCGAGGGTGCCGCTGATGGCGTGCAGTGCAGACCAGACGGCCCGGTCGTCGACCACTTGAGCGAAGGCCCGCGAGGATTCCATGCGGTCAAGCCAATCCGAGAGCACCAGCGCCTGGTCGTGGCTCAGCTTCAGGATGACCTCTCCACCGCTCATCCCGGCAACCTAGCGCAGCCGGATCGGGATCAAGGGAGTGCGGCGTGCCCGTTGCGTGCCCGATGGGACGGGATCCAGGGTCAACCTCGGTCAGCTCCTGGACGTGACTGCCGGTGTCATGAGGCAGGTCAAGCCAGGTCATTGCCGTCCGACTCCCGGCGGTGACCACACTCCCAAGCCGTGTGGCTGTCGTCGCCACCCGTACCGATGCCGGGGACCAGACGGGGACCACACGGTGCGCGCGATGGTGGCCGGGTATGTCGTCGGCTGCATGGCTTGATCTTGGGGATAGCGTGTGTGACGTGCAGGAACGCGTAGCGAATCGTCCTGGGGGTCAAGGGGTCGTCGGTTCGAATCCGGCCGTCCCGACGCAGGTCAGAAGCCATCTGGATTCTTCCAGGTGGCTTTTTCTGATCTTGTACGGCAGCGAAGTACAGCAACGGCTCATTGATCGAGGCTCTCGCCGCACTTCCGCAGGGCCTCGCGGGTCGCCTTGGATGAGACCTGGCTGTTGATCTCCATTGTGATCGAGAAGTCCGCGTGTCTCAGGATCGCCATGGCGACCCGGGGATGACGTCCAGGTCGACCAGGAGAGAACCGCAGGTGGCCGGGCATCGTGGACCGTGATCTTAGGAACGCCGCCGCTGGCGATGCGGCTGTCGTAGGAGCGGTTGAAGTTCCGCGGCTCGACCGGCAGTCCGTAGCGGGTTTTGAAGATCATGCCCGTGTCGTGTCGTGTCGTGTCGTGCCATGTCTCGCCAGCCTTTTCCTTGGCAGCCGCCTGTTGCCGATAGCGGAGTCGCAGCGCGGTGACGCAGATGGCCGGCAGCGGTAGGCGAGCGTCGGACTCCTCGGTCTTGGTGGCCCGGTGCAGGAGCTGGCCGCGTACCCGCTGGAGCTGCTTGTCGATGACGAGGTTGATGCCGTGGTTGTCACGGCACTGCTCGCAGAATTCCTCGCCGTGTTCTCGGGGCCAACGCCGTGGCGCAGGCCTACGACCGGGTTCTGGATAGATTCGGCAGGTCTGTCGACCGTGGCGGTCAGAGCGGCTGAACCTGGGCGAAGGCCTGGTCAGCCAGGCTCAGGCGACCCTGAGCCTGGCTGACCAGGCCACGTGCGGCGAGGGTCTGTTTCCTAAGACCGTGCCCGGCTGCGCCGGCCCCAGGCGATGACCGACGGTGTTGGAGGTTCGTCCGGATACAACACCGGTATCCGCACGAACCTCCGCCTTGCCGGACCGCCGTTCGGCCCGCCGTCTGGGCCTCGGCTCGCTCGGGCGAGCCTTATGAAACAGACCCTAGGCGCGGTCGACCCCTGCCCCGGGCAGCCTCCGCACGACGGTCAGCGTCACTTTGCCGTTTCGGTAGGACACCCGGAACAGGTGACGGCCCGTGTTCAGGACCCGCCGTTCCGGCAGGGAATGGAAGTTGCCCTTGATCGAGTCTCCGCTCATGATCGTCAGTACCGTGCCCGGAGTGAGGGGCGCGCGAACGTCCAGGGCGAGTTTGCCGTCCAGCTTCAGGTCACCCGCAGCGCGCACGCTCGTGTAGTCGTGGTCGCCGGAGATGGTGACGGCGAGGCGACCCGCTCGGCTGACGGTCACGTCGCCGCCGACCTTCAGAACGTTGCCGGGCGCGACGTCGGTGAGGGTGATGGACGCCGCGGACGCCGCTTCCTTGGACGACAGACCGGGCTGCAGCACGCCGCGGTCGACGTCGATGCTGCCTGCCACGAAACCGGTGCCACCGAGCGTGCCGCCCTTGACGTCGATCGAGCTTGCGTGCGAGCCGGTGATCGAAAGCTTGCCGCCTTCAACCGTCGTGCCGCCCTTGTAGGTGTTGTCGCCCGTCATGACCAGCGTCCCGGAGCCTTGCTTGGTCAGAGATGCCGTGTAGAGGTTCTTTTTGATGTTGTTCTGAATGTAGGCGGCGCGCTTGTCCATCCACTCCTTGCGCCACTTGACCGCGTCCCCATAGGTGATCTTGTCGTACAGCTCGGGATGGCCGTTGGTGATGGCTTGGATGTAAGGATCAGCCAAGATGCCCTGAAGCATGAAGGACTGTTCGTTGAGCGTGCCGTCCGGGTTCAGCACGTTGGGACCGAATTCACCGGCGTAGGCGATGCCTTGCTTCTTGTAGCCGGCCAGCCACTCCAGATCTTCCCGCTCCCTCGCCTTGATCGCGATCTGGCTGATGTCGTTCGACCAGACGTCCAGGGGCGCTTTGTCCATGTTGTAGGTCATGGGGCCCAGGAACTGGCCGGGGCCGTACATGCCCTTGGCCAGATCCGGGATCCCCCAGCCCCAGCGGTCGTCCGGAAGGCCGTCGGGAGCGGTCCAGGCGATGGATGCCCCGGAGGGGGAGGTTTGCCCGGTGCCGAGGAATCTCACGCCGTCGGACATCTTGTTGTTCGCCGTGGTGAACATCAGTTCACGAACCTGCTTGGCGTCCATGTTCGGATAGCGGGAGAGCAGAACCCCCATCACTGCTGTCGCAACGGGCGTTGCCGGTGACGTGCCGCTCGAGTTCGAATAGTTGGTGTCACCACCGCTGTTCGTGGTCCGAACGCTGTTTGAAGGGGTGGACACGGTCCACCATTTGGCGAGCCCCGCCTCGTTGTACCCGGACTGCTTCGTGTATTCAGGATTGGCTGCCGTGGGCGGTTGCACTCCGCCGACGCATACCCACTGCCTCTCCGCCAAGGGGTTGAAGAAGGGGTACGCCGGGCGGTAAAACGGGTTGCTCCAGTCGTTGTTACCGGCCGACCTTACGTTGACGGTACCGCTGTCCTTGATGGCGTCCCAGATGGCGTCCATGAAGGAGCGCCCGGGGTGGTTCGGGTTGTATTGAATGCCGCCTTCCGAGTAGCTCTTCTTGAAGAGGAAATACTGGTATTCCAGATCCTTCAGGTACTCGTTGGGGAGGATGGTCGCCATCGCCGTGGCGCTGGCGCTGTCTTTGCCACGCAGTTGGTAGGCGTTGGCGAGGTTGCCGTTGACTCCGAGGTCGTTTCCTAGGCCGTCGAAGCGACTTCTGTCGATAGTTTGGACATAAGAGCCCCAACTGCTGTTGATGACCTGGGCGCCCGCGTCGACCAGGGCCTTGTTCGCGGTGTGCCAGTACACGTAATCGTGGAAGGGGCCGTGGGACTGGGTATCGGAACCGCCGGTCTTGGCAACATACATCACCGATCCGAAGGCGATGCCGTGCTGGTCTTTATCATCGCGGATGCCGGAGGTGACTCCGAGCATGCCGGTCCCGTGCGAGTAGTCAGTTGTTCTCGCCTGATCACCGGCCACAGTGAACGGCTCGCCCGCAGTGAACGGGTTCGCCGGGGTTGCTGCGTTTCGGTACCCGAAGCCGGACGTGCCGTAGACGCCCGCGGCTCTCACCGGAACGATAAGCCTGGTTTGAAATGCTTCGTGTGTAGTCCTGTAGCCCGAGTCCATCATGCCCAGCGCGACGCCCTGCCCGCAGTACCCCAAGGCATAGGCGGTGGACGCGTTTACCGCGACGAGCTGCCAGGGAGAATCGACCGCTGTGCCAGGATTAGAAGGATTGTGGCCGGTGTAGTAGCCATACTCGGGAGTTTCCCAACTGGCTTTAGCCGCATCTAGTTCGCCTGGACTCCTGGCGACAAAGCCGGGATCTCCCGGGTACGAACACTGCGCGCAGCCTTTCGGGTACGCCAGCCCGCCGCCAGTATGCCCAGGGGTCGATGTCGGACCAGTTTTGGGCGATGCCGAGGCGAACCCGGCCGGAAACAACGCGATGCCTGCTCCGGCAGCAAGGGTGCCTCCCAGTCGTCGCAGGAACTGCCTTCGATTCGTGGACCTCATGCTCATTCCCGGCTCCTTCCCAAAAGGGCGACGTCTCTAATGAGCGGGTGCGGTCTGTTGCGTCCGAGCCCGATTATCCACACGCGCTGGTCGAGACAAAAATAAGGAGGACCGTGCCACGTCAGAACGGCGAACTGGACCTCTCCCACGCGTGGCCTCCCTACATGATCACCAATTAGACTGCGGCAGAAGTGCCTCGTCAAGAGGGCAACTTCTATCCACCAAAAGCGGTTTGAGCGACGCCCTCATCGATGCCTGCAACTGTCATGGGCCGGGCCATGGGCTCCTCGCGGGGCGGGATGAGTGACGGTCCTGGTCGAAGCTCGGTCGCTGTTGAGCTGGGGCTTCATGGCTGGCTTGGTGCTCGTTGAGGCGCCCTCCGAGGTGTCTGCGGGCACCACAACGTCTACCAGCCTTCCCCGACGGGGCCCAGGTCGTTCGTCCGGTAGGGCGCTCCACCTGGTCCCCGTTGGGGAGGCCGGACGGTCTGGCGACTGCCCGACGAGGAGATCCGCGATACCGGGTGCGCGAATGATCTCGGGAATCTACGACTCCCGGCTTAACGCGTGGCTGTCGTCGCCACCTGCGTCGTGTTGCTCGCGATCCCGCCGGCGACGAGGGCCGGCCCCACCCGCCTGAAGCGGGAGCGTGAAGAGGGCTCGTAGCCGGCGGGAAAGGCGAGCGCGTCAGTTCTGGATGGAGAAGGTCGCGACGACCCCGTTGTGGTCGGACTTGGTGCCGCCGACGATGTCGTAGCCGGTCATCCACATGAGCTGGTACTCGGGCAGCCGCTTCCAGAAGTAGACGTAGTCGATGTGCCGGTTGCCGTGCGTTCCGGTGCCCATCTCGCCGTAGAGGTTGTAGTTGGAGCGCAGGTTCGGCAGCTGGTTGGCCTCGAAGACCTGCCAGGGAAACTTCGTGTACCCGTAGCTGCGGTCGGCGCTGAAGTCGACGTTGAGGTCACCGCTGACGATGACCTGGCCCTCGTCCTGTTTGTCGACCGCCAGGTCCTTGAGGCCCTGGAACTGCGCCTCGGCGCACCTGGTGCGCGGCAGGTCCTCCGGCCGTCCGGCGTTCTCGATGCTGGCCACCGCGTGGGCGTTGATGTGGGTCACGTTGCGGCCGCTGGCCTTGTGTCGGTACTTGACCCAGTTGTTGTACCGCGCGGGCGGCACCTCGCCCGGACCGTTGGTGTCACAGACGAAGATCGAACCGCTGTCGAGTACGTCGAACATGCTCTTCTTGGCGATCAGTGCCTCGCCGGCCTGGTTGACTCCGCCCGGCGCGTACAACCACCAGCCGTTCTGCGCGGCCCAGCTCTCCAGGAAAGCCTTGCGATTGCCGACCTCGTTGAGACCGACGAGGTCCGCCTTGGCCGTGATCAGGTTCAGGTCGTGAACGAAGTCGGCCTGGCTCAGCCCGTTGTAGATGTTCAACGTCGCCGCCGTGAAGGGCACGTTCGCCGCGGCGGCCGGTGTGGCCGGCAGCAGGGCGGCCACCAGCGCGACCGCGCCCGCGAGAGCCCCCACGGCGTGGGCCGACAAGTGTGTTGTCTTGCGCATCGATTCCCCTTCGCACGGAACCGCCGTCGGTGGCGGCGAGCGAAGGATTTCGATCAAAATCGACGTGACGCCGAACATCGGGCCACGAAAGATCGACAGGCTGACGCCGAACGGCTCGCTCTGGAAGGGCCGTCACCGGGGGACAAGCCCCCAGGTGACGGCCCTTCCTGATCAGCGGAGACCGGTGACGGTCCGGTGACCGTCCCGGGCCTGGATCAACCGTTGCCGACGGGGCTCTGCCCGGGGCTGCCGATGGCCGCGCCACCGTCGATGACGAACTCGGAGCCGGTGGAGAAGGTGGCCTCGGCGACCAGGAACAGCACCATGCTGGCGACCTCCTCGGGCTCGCCGATCCGGGGAATGGGCAGCGCGGCGAGCATCGGGTCGGCCGCCGGCGGGTGCATCGGGGTCCGGATGGGACCCGGGTGTACGGAGACGGCCCGGATGTTGTCCCGGGCCAGTTCGAGGGCGGCCGTCTTGGTCAGTCCACGGACGCCCCACTTGCTGGCCACGTACGCACCCAGGCGCTCGAATCCGGCGAGACCGGCCAGCGAGGAGATGTTGACGACAACCCCGCCGCCGGCGCGGCGTAGGGCAGGCACGGCGTTGTGCATGCCGAGCCACGTGCCGTACAGGTTCACGTCGAGGACCTTGCGGAAGGTGTCGGGGTCCTGGTCGACGATGGTGCCGGGGAGCTGAACCGCGGCATTGTTGACCAGGATGGACAGCGGGCCGAGCTGCTCCTCGGTCTCGCGTACCAGCTCCTGCCACCGTGCGTGGTCGGTGATGTCCAGATGCCGGTACCGTGTCCGGTCGCCCAGCTCGGCCTCCAGGGCCTGGCCCTCGGCGTCCAGGATGTCGGCGATTACGACCTTCGCGCCCTCGGCCGCGAAGGCTCTGACGATGGCGGCGCCCATTCCGCGTGCACCGCCGGTGACGATGGCCACCCGGCCGTCGACCCGTCCCATAGCTTCTCCCAAATGATCGTCGTGTTTCGGTGCCGGGCGGCCGGCGCGTCGCCGGCCGCCCGGTCGGCGGTCAGTGGTGGTCGGTCGCGGCCGACGCGTCGAAGAGCCCGGCCCACGGCTCGACCAGCATGTTGCGTCCCTTGAGGTCGGCGATGACCTCGGCTCCGGCGACGCCATCGAGTCCGGGGAGCTGTCCGGCGCCGCCCTCGGGGCCCAGCGGGATCGCGATGGCCAGCGGCCCGGGGCGGTATGCGGTGAGTTCGCCGGTGCCGGTGATCAACGCCCGAAGGTTCGCGGCCATCAGGTTGGCCTGCGCCGCGGCGGTACCGGTGCCGTTGCGGTCGGCGTCGGTGATGTCGCCGACCGCGAAGACGCCGTCCTGGCCGCCGACTCTCAGGTACTCGTCGACGTGGACGTACCCGTCGTCGCGTCGAGCGGCGGCCAGCGGACCGCGCAGGTACCCGGTCTCCGGTGTGATGCCGAAGCACTGGTACCAGACGTCAGCGCTCAGCTCATCGCCGGCCTCGGTCGTCACGACGATCGAGGCCGCCGTGGTCGGGGCTGCCGCCGGAAGGCTCAGCAACGGGCTGCCGAGCTTGAGTTCGACGCCCATCTTGTCGAGCTGTCGCCGCAGCTCGTCGCGCAACTCCTGGTCGAACGGTCCGACGAGGATGTCGGAGGCGACGCCCACGATGGTCACGTGCTTGTCGGGGTAGAAGGCCTTGATCTCCCCGGCGAGCTCCAGTCCGGTAGGGCCGGCGCCGACCACGAGCACCCGACCGGCGTCGAGTAGCGCCTGGTGCGCCTGGCGGAACTTCGCCCGCCCGGTCTCGGCGTTCGGCTCGTCGACCTTGGCGGGGAAGGGGTAGCTGGAGCCCGTGGCCAGGATCAGGAAGTCCGGCTCGAGCTGCCGGCCGGAGGCGAGCGTCACCCGCCGGCCGTCGACCGACACCGCGCGGTCCCGTAGGAAGTGGCCGCGGTTCAGCAGCCGCTCGTAGGGCAGGAAGATCCGGTCCACCCATTCCGGTTCGACCAGGGCGCGCCAGGCCGCGTTGTTGTGCACGAACGCGTCCGAGGGGGCGACGAGCGTCACGTCGGCGATGTCGTCGAGAGCCTTCGCGACGGTGATCCCGCTGTAGCCGCCGCCGAGCACCACGACCGTCGGGCGTGGCTGGGTGTTCTCGGTCATCAGGGTTCTCCTAATTTCGGGGGGATGTGTGCGGTCTTCTGATCGGTGCAGAGGTGCCGATCGGTGGGTCAGATCTCGCCGAGCAGGCCGGTGATCTGGGACGCCGCCGTGGCGGCCGCCTCCTTGCCTGTACCGGAGAGCTGTCTCCGGATCACCGTCACACTGTATAACGGAGATGGGTCTCCGGTATTCCGCGAGGGGTGCAGAGGGAAGCGGCTGGGGTCAGCGGCCCCGCTGCGGCCGAGACCCGCCGAACGCGACAAAAGCGCTTACAACCATCAAATTTCGCACAGGTGATCAGCGGTAATCATCGGGCCGGAGGTGACACAAGCCAGGGTGGGAGTTCGTCGACCAGGCGGGAGTCTTGGATGGGTCCACCGGGGGAACGCGATGAGGATTGGTTCACCGGGGTCTACGCGGCCGAGTACGGACACGTGGTGCGGTACGGCCAGCGGCGGCTCGCCGACGGGGAGGCGGCCGTCGAGCTTGCCCAGGAGGTGTTCGTCATCGCCTGGCGGCGTCGCCGCGACGTCCCGGACCGCTGCCTGCCCTGGCTGTACGTGGTGGCTCGTCGCCTGCTCGCGAACGAATGGCGGGCTCGGAGAGCCGCGCCGGACCTACTGCCGATGACCGACGCTGCTCCGGACCAGGAGTCCCGGGACTGCTGGCAGCGCCGCCGCAAGCCGGAGTCTGCCGCCTCCGGAACCCCCGCGGCCTCCAGCATCCCACTGCCACCGATGGACTTCGCGCCGCTGCCATCGGGCAGTGTCCAGCTGACCAGGCTGCTCCACATCAAGTACGGCGGCGGCGCCGTCACCAAGCAGGTCGGCGGGGTGTACGGGCTGTACGTCGTTCCGCGCCGCACCCGTGCCGAGATCCTGCGGGTCCTTGCCGACGTGCCCGGGTTCCGGTGGCGCGGTCAGGTGGTCGATCGCGCCGGCCGCAAGGGTGTGGCCATCACCTTCGACGACCGCGAGCATGACCAGCAGTCTCTTCTGATCTTCGCCCCGGAGACCGGGGAGCTGCTCGCCTACGAGGTGTTGAGCCTCTCGCCGGTACGGATCAGCATGTACCAGCTGATCCTCCGCACCGGCTGGACCGACCAACTCGGCTGAACCGTCAGGGCCGGGGCCGCTTCCACAGGACGGCCCCGGCCCGGTTCGCCTCGACATTCGGGCCGGTCGGACATGAGCCTAGGCCGGTCTTCACCGTGGACGTGTAACGACTACTGCCTGTTGGCCTGTCGATCGCCTGACTCCGACGCGGTAACGTCCCTCGGCGGGGGGAGTGGGCTCCATCGGCACTTGGCAGGAATGGGCTGACGCTTGTTGAGATGGCGCCGTTGGTGTGGGCCATCGACATTCGCCTCATTGTGGTGGCCCGGATGGTATTTGCGTGTCCTTTGTGGAGTGATAAAGGTGGCCCCGCGTCGCAGGCCGCGCGCCTCCGAACCGGGGCCTGGCCGACGGCCCGCCGCCGCGTCTTTGGCCATCGCCGGCCAGCGCACCGGTGACAGCCCGCGGGCGGCCAGGCCGCACGAAGAGCCCGGGCGGCGCTCGTCGTCCTCCACGTCGGACACCACTGCGCCACCGGACCACGCAGCGCCACGAACCGTTGCTCGGAAAGGCTCATTGACAAGCTTGGAAGAGCCTGAAAGGGTCTCGCCTACGAAGATCATCCGACGTTTTTTGGGTCTGACCATTCAGGGAGATCACGGGGATGCGGAAGAAACCTCTCGCACTGACACTTGGTATGTCATTGCTCCTGTCCACAGGTGTAGCGGCTAGCGGGCCCGCGTCCGCGTCCGCGACCGGCTCCGGCGAGGAACGCTTCCAGCCGAGCGTCACCTACGACCTGTCGGTGACCAACGCCGAGCGCGACGCGATCCACGCGGAAGTCGAGGCGTTGGCCGGACGCGTCAAGAGCGCGCGGGCGGGGGACGGCACCTACGACTCGCTCAGTCTGATCGGGGCGATGCTGGACGGGTCGAGCTACGACTCCATCTCGCGAGGCGGCACCGCCGCGACGGCGTACCCCTTCCCGGTCAGCAACACCGAAGCCAACCAGTACGAGTACGACCGCAAGGTCGCCAAGCTCGCCTGGGTGGTCAAGCTCGCCACCGACCTTGGTTTCCCGGTGGTCGTCCAACGCCAGGCGGACAAGTACGTCTACGCGGAGATCGGTGACCCGGACGCGCCGGAGATGGTCATGGCGTTGAGTCATCTCGACTCGCCGACGGCCTCCGTTTCGCCGGCTCAGCTGGCGCGCTGGCGGGACGCCGATGGCAACCTCGGCACTCCTGGTGCGTACCACTCGCCCTATGTCCAGGACGGCTGGGTCTACGGGGCGGGCCTGCAGGACGACAGCGGCCCGACGCTGGCGACGCTGCTCGCCGCGAAGGCGCTGCTCGAGGCGGGGTTGCCCCTCGACCGACGTATCCGCATCGTCATGGGAATCTACGAGGACGGCGGCCCCGGCACCCCCTCGACGACGAACACCGCCACCTTCCAGGCCATCCCGTACAACTCGAACCCGAGCTTCTACGACAACTGGGCCTACAAGAACCTCAACCGGGAAGAGATCCCGATCGCGGGCTACACCTCCGACTCGCGGTTCCCGGTCATCGTCGGCAACTCCGGGTCGGTGACGCCGTCGGTGTCGATGAGCTTGTCCGCGGACAGCACCAAGGCCTTCCGGCTGACGGGTGCCACAGCCGGCGTCACCCTGCGTGAAGGCGATCCGACGCTCAAGGACATCGCCTACGGCAGCACCACGCAGATCGCCTCGCGGGCCATCTTCACCCTCGACCTGGCGAAGGCCGGCCCCGCCGAGCGCAACCGATTCGTATCGGCGATCAAGGCTGCCGCAACCTCGAAGGGTTGGCTTCCGGCCGCTCCCCGCAGCACGCCCAAGGTGCGGACCACGATCACCGGCGACTCGCTCACGCTGGAGATCAACACCGATGTGGCGATGGAGATGCCGACCCCGCAGTACGGCAAGAATGCCGTCGTGTGGGGAATGTTCCTCCTCGCCGAGGGGCTCGGCGCACTGAAGATCACGGCCGCCGACCTGCAGCTGAAGAAGGCCGCCGACGGCATCGCCGACCTGTTCTTCCGCGACGGTGTCGAAGGCGAGGCCTACCTCGGCAAGTACATGGGCATCCCGGCGAGCCTGTTGCGCAACCCGAGCAACGGCACGCCGAACCTGACGTTCGCCCTCATGGGGGGCATCAACTCGGAGACCCCGACGAGCTTCTACACGGACGCCACCGGCAGCCTCAGCATTCCGATGTTCGTGCGCAGCATGCACGTCAACGCGGCTGACTCCGGCCAGGCGACGGCGGCGGTCACGGCCGCCTTCCAGGCCAAGGGGTTCACCATCGGCGACCTCGGCTCGCCCGTCGGCGCCGGGTTGTACGTCACGCACGACAACCCGCTGACGGCTCTTCAGTTCGGGAGCTACCAGGCCTCGATCAACCGCAACCCGAAGGAGTTCGCGGATCCGTACTCCCTGCGGGACGTGGTTTATCCGCAGGGCACGACCGGTGGCACCCTGGCCAGCAGCTTCCGCAACAAGATGACCGCCTTCGGCGCGGTGATCCCGGGTAACGAGCGCTGGTGGCACACGGCCAACGAGCGGATGAAGGTCGACTCGGCTGTGCAGATGACCAAGATGATGGCCGACGGCATGCTGGAGATGGCCCGGTACTCCGGGCCTGCGGGTGCCAAGTTCATGTGGGCGGACATGCCGGGGCTGAACGCCGACCGGGCGGACCTCGACCTGCTCGACGTCACGATCGGCACCTACAAGGATGCGTCGGCCGCCGTCGGCACGAGCCAGTTGGGCAACCAGGCGCTGCTCGGCGCCACCTCGTTCAACATCCCGATGTGGAACGGGCGCGGCAACTCGACCCCGACGGCCTCGGCTTACGCACTGGGGCACGCCCCAGGCGGGGTCTACCTGCCCCTGACCGACACCGAGTACCTGAACAGCACGTACGTGGCGCCGATGCGCCTGGAGTTCAAGGTGGAGCGCCCCGACCACATGTCGGACGCGGCTTGGGCGAAGTTCATCGCCGGCGGCTACGGCGACTTCCAGTTCAACATCCTCGTCGGCGACAGGGTTGTGCCGCTGGCCGTTCCCGCGGGGCAGAGTGCGGAGAAGTACTTCTCCTCGCGCATCTCGGCCAACAACCCCGACGCGATCTACCTGTCGGTCAACCTCGGGATCACCGATGCCCCGTACACCGGGGTGAAGCCCGTCCTCGCGGATTCGAAGACGGACCTGTACAAGGTCAATCCGACGTACCTGGCCTCGAACCCGGATCCGTTCCCCGGGCGCGGAGCCATCGAACAACGGGGCTTCTTCGTGTTCGGTGACGGACAGAAGAACGCGGAGTTCTCCTCGCCCGATGCGGTCTACGTGACGGTCGCCAACGCGGTCGTCGATGCCGAGCCGTCGGCGGTGGTGAGGAAGTTGAAGGGCAGCAAGAACGAGTTGACCATCACGGTTCAGCAGACGCACGTCAACGGCAGCAAGTCTGCGGTGACGGCCACGTTCACCATCCACAACAACGCTTCTGGCGTTTACCGCGTCGGCGATTACCAGGTGTACGTCGAAACCAAGGGCAACACCCAGGTGCGCAAGATCTGCATCGTCTGACGCGGGTGAACCGGAAGCTCAGCACGCGTACGAGAGGGCACGCGCGGCGGCAGGACGCCTCGACTCGAGGTCAGCGGCCGCCGGACTGCGAGGCACTGTGACAACGGAAGTGGAGCCATTGCCGTAGGTGGTGGCTCCACTTCCGTTGTGTGCCATCGGGCGCCGGGAGGGCGTGGTCTCAGCCGCAGATGCGCCAGTCGCCGTCTTCCTTGACCAGGGTGAGCACCTGGGTTCCGCTGGTGCCGTTCGGCAGGGTCCAGCGCACATCTGCTCGCCCGTTGAGCCGGCCGTTGTTGTTGACGACGCTCAGGCCGACGATCTCGTAGTCGGTGGGGGTGAAGGCTTCGGCCTGTTCGCGGGCGAAGTCGGCCTGGCTCTGCCGGTTCCGTAGCTGGCCGCAGAGTTGCCCGTAGGCCGTCGGGTAGTCCCGCCCGATCATCGCTTCGGCGAACGTGTCCACAGTGTCCCGGGCCGGCCCGGTGGCCTGCTGGAACACGTCTCGAAGGACGAAGCCGCCGACGACACCGCCGAGGCAGCAGAGGGAGAGCACCACACCGATGACGACGAGCACGGTCCGTCTTCGCTGCGGGTTCTTCGGCGGCACCATGATCGGTTCGTATGCCATGGCCGCAGGCTAGGAGGAGCGGGCAACCGGGATCTGCGCGTGGTGACGACACCGGCTGCCCGGCCCTCGGCTCGATAGGGCGAGCCTTGGAACGAGCCCTGGTTGTTGTGGTTCGCGGTCAGTGGCAGACGATCTGGATCGGCAGGATGAAGCAGCACGAGCTGACCAGCGAGATCCCGACCGCGGCGGCCGCCCGCGTCGCGACATCGAACCGATCGCGGTTGCGCCGGGTGATGGGGAGAGCCTGCTCGACGACGATGAGCACCATCCAGACGAGCAGCAGCAGTGGCAGGTAGAGGTCCCAGGCGGGGTTCGCGTAGGAGCTCGCGTTGCCGTTTCCGCCGTAGTTCGGGCAGTCCTCCCTGCGCGTGATCGGGTCGAGGATCGCCAACAGCAGCGCGAGAAGCGCGCCACCCACGAAGCAGGCCCACAGGCCGCTCAGGCGCGACCGGCGTGGGGTGTGATCGGGCACCGGCTCAGGCTAGGGGGTGCTCACGGGTGGCTGCCAGGGCCGTTGGCGTTGGACTGCCGGGTCGTCAGTCGTCGGCGATCTGCGTTGTCGTTCGGGCGGCGGTGGCGAGGACGGCGGGGTCGCCACTGCGGCCGTACGTGTCGGCTGCGGTGTCGGCGAATTTGATGGCGTGGGCGTCGGCGCTGGCCGTCGCCTGTTGCATGACCTCGTCGACGGTGAGGCCGGGGTGGACGTCCGGTGCGGGGCGCGCTACGGGCGGGGCGTAGGCGGCGGTGACGGCGGCTGTCGCGGCCCAGGCGGCGGCGAGGCTCGGCGCCCAGAGGGCCTCCGGCAGGGCGGGCAGTGCGCGCAGGACGGCGTTGGGTGCGGTGGCGGCGTGTACGAGCATGACGGGGTTGGCGTACCCGTGGGTGCCGTGGCGGATCACGGCGGCGTCGACGATCCCGGCGAGGCGCGTGCGGACGTCGTCGTTGTCGCCGCCGGGCACCGCGCCGGCCGTTGCCGGCCACGCGGGCAGCTCGGCCAGTTGGGCGAGGCGGGCGCGGATGCCGGCGCGCTGGTCGGGTACGAGGGGGACGGCGTCGAGCGCCGACCGTGGATCGGTGCTGGGGTACGGTCCGCTGCCGGGTGCGGCGAGCGGTTGCCAGCGGGCGGCCCAGTAGGCCAGTCCCTGGCCGAGTTCGGTGATGCGCGGGCCGGTCTCCTGGTCGAGGAGCGCGCGTGCGGCGTGGCCGACCCGGATGACGCCGTGGGTGGCGCCGGCCGCGATGCCGGGGAGCAGGCGTGGCCACCAGCGGGCGAGTACGTCGCGCCAGGGCTCGTCGGCGAGTTCGCGGTCGAAGTAGTTCAGCCAGTCGCCGGTGCGTACCGGGTCGCCGAGCGGGTCCCGCCACTGTTCGGGGGAGATGGCGGAGATGCCGCGTGGGCGGTCTTCGAGTTGGGTGAGGTAGGAGTCGAGCCAACGGTGGACGGTTTCTCCGTGGCCGCGGTGGGTCAGTGCCTCCACCGCCATGGGGGCGTGGTTGGAGAGCCAGCCGTTCCGCTCCGGTCCGGTGTGCTGCACGCGTTCGTACGCCTCGTCGAGCATGGAGCCTGTCATGCCACGAGGCTAGGAATTGAAGTTTGGTTCAGGTCAAGAGGCGGTCGTGGGTGGCGTGCTGGGGGCGACGCGCGCACGCGGTTCGTGCGGTCGGACGGCCACCGCCCGGTGCTCCCCGGACGGAGCGTGGAGATCGAGGGTGGTGGCCGTCGCCACGGTGGTGCGGCTGTGGCCCGGGCGGGCCGCGCGAGTTCGGAGCTCAGCTGCCGTTTCGGCCGGTCAGCGGCGGGCGGCCGTCTCGACGATCTCGGCGATCGCCTGGAACGGGTCGTACCCGCCGATCTCCTCGGCGAGGACCTTGGCCCGGGTGCGGTATCCGGGCTGGTCGAGCACGGTCCGTACGGCGGCGCGCAGGTCGGCCACCGCCGGGGTGCCGGTGCGCAGGTTGAGGCCGGTGCCGCTCCACTCGACGCGGGCGGCGACCTCCGGCTTGTCCTCGCTGGCGCCGGCGACCACCAGCGGCACGCCGTGGTAGAGGGCGGTCTGCACACCGCCGTAACCGCCGTTGGTGACCAGCACGTCGGCGTGCGGAAGCAGCCGGTCGAACGGCACGAAGCCGGCGAGCCGCACGTTCTCCGGCACCTCGGTCAGGGCCTCGCGTACCAGGTCCGGTCCGTCCTCGCGTACGGTGGCGGCCACCACGAGGACGTCGAGGTCGGCCAGGGCGCGCACCGTGGGGATGACCAGTTCGTGCAGGTCGCCGTTGGCGACGGTGCCCTGGGTGACGACGACCACCGGCCGGTCGGCGGAGAGCTCCGGCCACCAGGCCGGCTCCAGGTGGTCGCCGCCGGTGGCCGGGGGCAGCGTGCCGACGAACCGGAGGTTCGCCGGGAGGTCGTTGCGGGGGTACTCGAAGCCGGGCACGGTCAGCTGCAGGTAGTGGTCCGTACGGTGAACCGGGGCGTGGAAGAGCGGCTCGGCGAGGGTGGCGCCCAGCGACTCGAACGTCGCCTCGCTGAACTTCTGCAGCTCGACCAGGACCTGCGGGATTTCGAGGCCAGCGCCGGGTGGGGCGGGTTCGCCGTGCGGCAGCAGCAGGGGAATGCTGCCCAGCGTCACGAGCGTCGGGCGGTCCTCGGCGGCCGTGGAGAGGCTGAGCAGCGGGATCGACAGGAATCCGAGCTCCCCGATGATCACGTCGGCGGGGAACTCCGCCAGCAGCTCCCGCAGTCCCCGCACCTGCGCGGGCAGGTGACCGACGAAGATGTTCTCGAAGTCGAAGGCCAGCTGATCGGGCCCCGGTGCCAGCGTGGCCCGCACCGGGTACGCCTTGTCGAACTCCCGGTCGTCGAGGTCGGCTTCCGGCGGCAGCGCCCGGAACCGCGCGCCGAGCGCCCGCACGCGTTCCTCGAACCGGGACCCGGTGTAGACGACGACCTCGTGTCCGCGCTTGACCAGGTCCGCCGCGACGGTGAGGACGGGGTTCACGTGTCCCTGGAAGGGGGTCGCGCCGACTATCACCTTGGCCATGGGAGCTCCTTCGTCTGCGTGCTGTCGGGGCCCGAGACGGTCGGGCGCGTCTCTAGCACGAGGGATCGCGGGCGAGGGTTCGAGTGATCTGCGCGACGCCGACCGGGGCCGGGGTCAGATTCGCCTCATCCGCCGACGCGGCGGCGGGCCGCGCTGGCCAGCAGGTAGATGCCGGCGACGAGGGTGACGAGGCGGACGAGGAAGGTCACCGCTCCGATGAGCGCGGCCAGCGCGCCGAGCGCGATCATGCCGTACGGGATCCAGTCGGTCTCCGGGATGACCCGCGCCGAGCCGGGGTCCTGCGGGCGGTAGGAGACGGTGGCGGTGGAGCCGATGGTCGGGCGGTTGGTGCTGCTCTCCGGCTCGGTGAACTCCACCGGCTGGTTGTTCGAGGCGGTGAAGGTGAGCACCCGCGAGTACATGGTCCGGCCGTCGCTGTCGCGGGAGGTCGTGATCCGGGTGACGGTGGCGGTCGCCGAGGTGCCGTCCGGGTAGGGCTGGTGCTGGCCGTGCCACCACCAGCCGAGCCCGACGAAGAGCAGACCGACGGCGACCACCACGAGGGATCCGACGATGCCGGTGCGTCTGCGTCCGCCCGGAACGTCGATGCCGACCAGCCCGTCGGCGACCAGCGTCGCGCCGGCGGCGGTGCGCGCCGCCCGGCCGGTCAGGATCCCGGCCACCCTCCTGAAGATCTGGTTGGCCATGTCGGCTCTCCTCCGGTCACGTGTGCGGCGTTGTCACCGCACCCACGAGGGGAGGACGGGCGCCGGTTCGGCCGGTCGCCGTCAAGTGATCCTGATCTCGGGGGTGGTCATCGGCTTGGAGCAGAGCACGTCCGGGCAGGGCAGGTAGCCGAGCGCCTGCCAGAACCGCAGCGCCCCGGCGTCCTCCGGCAGGACCAGCAGGTTCACTCTCGGGCAGTCGAGGGCCGCGAACCGGGCCTCGAGTTCGCCGATCAGGCCGCTGGCGATGCCCTGCCGGCGGCGTGTCGGGTCGACCGCCAGGCGCAGGATCCAGCCGCGCCGGCCGTCGTAGGTGCCGAGCACCACTCCGACGACCGTCTGGTCGGCCACGGCCACGAGGAAGAGCTGCGGGTCGCGCTGCAGCTTCGCGGCCAGCTCGTCGCGGGGTACGACGTCGCGACCGGCCGACGCCCAGAGCCCGACCACCGC
Organism: Micromonospora musae; assembly: GCF_003626635.1. Taxonomy (GTDB): domain Bacteria; phylum Actinomycetota; class Actinomycetes; order Mycobacteriales; family Micromonosporaceae; genus Micromonospora; species Micromonospora musae. The sequence goes on from NZ_RAZT01000012.1 coordinate 54,190, forward strand.
CTCGTGGTCCGGCCAGCCGAACTGTCGAATCTCGATCACCACGCCGGTCCTTCCCGCAGGGGCGGCGGCGAGTCTAGCCGCGGCCGCGGCGAGCCGGGTGGGTGCGGGCGGCCGTCGAGACCGGCGGGTGGCCGTCGAACCGGCGAGTGGTGGCCGGTGTCGAGCCGGCCCCCGGTCAGCGCGGCTCGCCGCCGAACCCGATCTCGTTCCCGTCGGGATCCACGTAGGTGATCTTCCGTACGCCGTTGTCGTACGTCTCCCGTCTCGCCGGCTCCAGTCCGCGCTCGGCGGTCGCGGCCACCCGGGCATCGAGGTCGCCCACGAAGACGGTGTGCCGGGCATGGCCGGCGTGCTCGGGGAGCAGTTCGATGTAGACGTAGCGGTGTTCGGCGAGTTCCCACACGGCTTCGGTGTCGTTCGGGATGAACGCCGGCGGGGCGCCGAGCAGCGTCTCGTACCAGCTCAGCGCCGTGGGGTAGTCGGTGACGGGGATCCCGGCGAACAGGTCGACGGCCATGCCCGTCAGGCTAGCGCCGCACCAGCCGCGGGTGGGGGAGGTCGAGGTGCCGGCGCCGACCCCGGAGCTTCGGGTGTGCGTAGAGGTCCGGTCACCTGCCCGTTGCGGGGCGATCACACCGATCGACGACGTTGAGTGTCCCGCACCCAACGCCTCGGGAGGCACCTGTGCGACGCCGTACCCGGCTCCTCGCCGCAACCCTCGCCGCCGCCGCTGCGGCGGCCACGACGACCCTCATCGCCGGACCGGCCGCCGCCGCCCCGCCCGGCATTCCGAGCAAGGCGACCGCGCAGAGCAATCTGAACAGCCTCACCGTCGCCGCCGAAGGCAGTATGAGCGGCTACAGCCGGGAGGCGTTCCCGCACTGGATCACGATCTCGGGCAGCTGCAACACCCGCGAGACGGTACTGCGGCGCGACGGTAGCGGCGTGCAGGTCGACGGGGCCTGCGCGGCCACGTCGGGCAGCTGGTACAGCCCGTACGACGGTGCGACGTGGAGCAACCCGGCGGACGTCGACATCGACCACGTGGTGCCGTTGGCGGAGGCGTGGCGGTCCGGAGCCAGTTCGTGGACGACGGCCCGCCGGCAGTCCTTCGCCAACGACCTGAGCGGTCCGCAGCTCATCGCGGTCACCGACAACGTCAACCAGGCCAAGGGCGACCAGGACCCGTCGACGTGGAAGCCGTCGCGGACCGCCTACCGCTGCACCTACGCGAAGATGTGGATCCGCACCAAGTTCACCTGGAACCTGAAGCTGCAGAGCGCGGAGAAGTCGGCGTTGCAGAGCATGCTGAGCACCTGCTCCTCCTGACCGGACTGGCGTCGCCCCGACGGGTCGTCGGTACGCCTGCCGGGGTGACGCCGGGTCGATGCGTGGACGGTGCGATCGGCCCGGCGGGGCCGGGGCCGACACGGGTTTGTCGGCGTGCCTGTGCCGTGCCAGGATCCTGCCGTGAATCTCGATGATCTCGCCCGCCAGGTCGACGACCGGTCCCGGCTCACCGGTGAGTTCGTGCTGCGCTCCGGGCGGGTGGCCACCGAGTACTTCGACAAGTACCAGTTCGAGGCGGACCCAGCGCTGCTGGACGCCCTCGCCGAGCAGCTGGCCGCCCTGGTGCCCGCCGGCACGCAGGTGCTCGCCGGCCTGGAGATGGGCGGGATCGCCGTGGTGACGGCGCTCGGCCGGCACACCGGGCTGCCGTGCGCGTTCGTCCGGAAGGCGGCGAAGCCGTACGGCACCGCGCGGCTGGCCGAGGGCGCGGAGGTGACCGGTCGGCAGGTGCTCGTGGTCGAGGACGTGGTGACCTCCGGCGGGCAGGTGGTGGCCTCGACGAGGGAGCTGCGGCAGCTCGGCGCGCGCGTCGACGCCGCCGTCTGCGTGATCGACCGCCAGGAGGGCGGCGCCGAGGCGCTGGCGGTCGAGGGGATCGCGCTGCGTGCGCTGCTCACCCGCGCCGACCTGACGCCTGAGGCGCCCGGACGGTAGGGGGCTCGGCCGGCCCGCCGGCGGAAGTGACGGTCACCTCTGCTGGTGGGAGGGTTCCGGCATTTCCGGATAGTCTGGGCGGCGACCAGCGGGGGAGCGAGACGAACGAGGAGCCCCGGATGCGGATCGGCGAGCTGTCCTCCCGTACGGGCGCCAGCCAACGTTCACTTCGCTACTACGAGCAGCGGGGGCTGCTGCACGCGGGCCGCACCGCCACCGGCTACCGCGACTACGGCGAGGACGCGGTCGTCCGGGTCGACAACGTGCGCCGCCTCCTCGCCGACGGACTGACCGTCGACGACGTGCGAACGTTCCTGCCCTGCCTCGACCGCGAACTGGCACAGGAGCCGGTCTGCGCGCCCGCCGTCGAGGTCTACCAGCGGCGGCTCGCGACCGTGCGGCGACGCCGCGACGACCTCGACCAGGTGCACACGCGGCTGGCGTCGCAGCTGCGCCACTGGGGCAGCTGAACTACGTCAGCGTGAGCCCACCGTCGATCGCGATCACCTGACCTGTCACCCAGGCCGCCCCCGGGTCGGCCAGGGCCACCACCCAATCGGCGATCTCCGCCGGCTGGCCGCGCCGCCCCAACGGCACGCGGGCCGCCTCGTCGCGGTGGATCTGCTCGATCACGGTGGCCGGGAGTCCCGCGGCGGCCAGCGCGTCGCTGTAGACCGGGCCGGGGGCGACCGCGTTCACCCGGATCCCGTCGGCCGCCAACTCCAGCGCCCAGCTGCGGGTCAACGCGTCGATGGCGGTCTTGCTCGCCCCGTAGTGGGCGAAGCCGGGCGCCGGCAGCGTCCCGAACGCGCTGGAGATGTTCACCACCGAGCCGCGGCTCTCCCGCAGGTGCGGCAACGCGGACCGGGTCAGCACCGTGGGACCGATCACGTTCACCGCGAAGAGGTCCGCCACCGTCGTCGCGTCGGCCTCGGCGAGCGGCAGCGCCGCGAACATGCCGGCGTTGTTGACCAGTACGTCGAGCCGCCCGAAGCGCGACGTGATCGCCGCGACGGTCCGCTCGGCGTCCTCGGGGTCCCGGGCGTCGCTCACCATCGACGTCAACCGCGGTTGTCCCTCGGCCGCCTCGGCCAGCCGGTCCGGGCGGCGTCCCGTGACGACGACCTGCGCGCCGCGAGCGGCGAAGAGATGAGCCGTCGCCCTACCGATACCGGTGCTGCCGCCCGTCACCACGACGACCCGTCCGTCCCACTCCGGTGAAACCCGCATCTCCGCCTCTCCCACTGTCGAGATCATCGCCAGGAACTCGGCAACGCTAGGGGCCTGACACCAGTGTCAGGGTCAAGCCGGTCGACCTCGACGCCTGCGGTCGGCGCCTCGTCGGGGACGCCGCCGTGTCGCCGCAGCCGTGCGGCCGGACGCGGCGAAACGGTCGGGGTAGCCTGGGAACGCGCGACTGGCGAGGGTGGTCCACCACCGGGGAGCGCTGTCTGCTGGAGCATCGTCCGCCTGGGTGCTCCTCACCACGAGGTGAGGAGCCGCACATGACCGCGACGTTGATGGACGGGCAGACCCTGGCCCGGACGCTGCTCGACGAGACCGCGGAGCGCGCCGCGACGTTCACGCGTACGCACGGGCGCCGGCCCTGCCTCGCGACGGTCCTCGTCGGCGACGATCCGGCCTCGCACACGTACGTGCGGATGAAGGTGAACCGGTCCGCGGCGGTGGGGATCGAGTCGCGGCGGGTGGACCTGCCGGCCTCGACCAGCACCGACGAGCTCGTGGCGCTGCTGCGGGAGCTGTCGGCGGACCGCACGGTCGACGGCATCCTGTTGCAGCACCCGGTGCCGGGGCACATCGACGAGCGCGCCGCGTTCGAGGCGATCGCCGCGGACAAGGACGTCGACGGGGTGACCGGGGCGTCGTTCGCGGCGACGGCGTTCGGGGAGCGGGGGTTCGTGTCCTGCACGCCGGGCGGCATCATGCGCCTGCTGGACGCGTACGACGTACCGCTGCGCGGGCGTCGCGCGGTCGTGGTGGGGCGCAGCGCGATCCTCGGCAAGCCGGTGGGGATGCTGCTGCTGGCGCGGGACGCGACGGTGACGTACTGCCACTCCCGCACCGTCGACCTGGCCGCGCACGTCGCGGAGGCCGACGTGGTGGTCGCCGCGGCGGGCGTGCCGGAGCTGGTACGCGGAGAGTGGATCAAGCCGGGGGCGGTGGTGGTGGACGCCGGCTACAACCCCGGCAACGTGGGCGACGTCGAGTTCGCGGCCGCCGCCGAGCGGGCGGGCCTGATCACGCCGGTGCCGGGCGGGGTGGGCCCGATGACCATCGCGACGCTGTTGGCGCAGACCGTGGACGCCGCCGAGCTGCACGGCTGACCCTCCTCGCGGTCCGCCCTCCGCCGCCCGGGCGCGGCGGAGGCGGCGGGCCGGGTCGCGGCGCCTCCGCGCGGCGAAACAGATCGGGCGGCGGGTGAACCAGCCGGGCCGGCGCGCCGTCGTGCTTGCGGAGACGGTACGCAGGGAGGAACAACAGGATGCGACCCACGCCCGGCACCGGTGGCTCGTCGAAGCTTCGGGGCCTGCTCACCGACGTGTCCCGTCGGGTCCGACGCGGCCTGCCGCCCCCGGCCGCGCGGGTGCTGCGCAGCGGATGGGCGCGGCTGGACACGCCGGTGCGCCGGGGCGTGGCGGCGGGCGCCGTCTTCTCCCTGGCCGCGGCGGCCGGGGTCGCGGCCGTGTCGGGGTTCGGCGCCGCCACCGCGGAGGATGTGCACACGGGCCTTCCGGTGCCGGCCAGCCAGGTGCAGATCATCTCCGCCGCCGCGCTGGCCTGCCCGGCGCTCACCCCGGCACGCCTCGCCGGGCAGGTGATGGCCGAGTCGGGGTTCGATCCCGCCGCCCGCACCAAGGGCGGCGGCGCGGGTGTCGCCGGTCTGCGTGACGCGGTGTGGGACGAGTGGAAGCCGGGCGCGGACGCGCAGCGGGAGGACGCGGAGGCGAACATCGTCGCGCTCGCGCACTACATGTGCGACCTGGCCGGGCAGGTCCGGCAGACGAAGCTGGACGGTGACCGGTGGCGGCTGGCGTTGGCCGCGTACCACTCCGGGTTGCCCGCGGTCCGCGACGCCGGCCGGGTGCCGGACGACGCCGAGGGGTACGTCGGCGTGGTGACCGGCTACGCGAGCTGGTACGCGCGTCAGCCGGAGTTCACCCAGAGCGGCCCGAGCCGTTCCCCGGGGCCGGTCGGCGGGGTGGAGCCGAGCAGCGGTACGCCGGTGACGCCCGTGCCGGAGGCGTACCTGCCGGCGATCGTGGCCGCCGGGAAGGCCTGCTCGGCGGTGCCGTCGACGCGGATCGCCGCCCAGTTGATGGCGGCCTCGGCGTTCAACCCGAACCTGCTCGGCTCGACCGGCGCGCAGGGCATCGCCCAGTTCAACCCCGAGGTGTGGGCGCGGTACGCCCCGAACGCCACGGCCGCGTCGCCGTGGGACCCGCACCAGGCGATCGCGGCGCTCGGTGCGGTGATGTGCCGGCTGGTCGACGAGGTGGGCCGTTCGGGGCAGGGCGACGCGTACCAGAAGGCGCTCGCCGCGTTCCAGTGGGGACCGGAGGCGGTGCAGCGTGCCGGTGGCGTTCCGGACTCGCCGGCGGTGCGCCGGCTGATCGCTCTGACCGAGGCGTACACCACCCGCTACCAGGGCGACTCACGGCTGCCGGGCCCGCGCCCGACGAAGCCGGCGGGCGGTCCGTCGCGTTCGCCCGCCGGGCCGGGCGGCACCGCGCCGAGCCGGCCGGTCCAGGGTGGCACGAACGGCGGCGACACGAACGGCGGTGGTACGAGCACCGGCGGCACGAACAGCGGCGGCACGAGCAGCGGCGGTACGAGCACCGGCGCACCGGCTCAGCCGGGTGGGACGAAGTCGGCCGTGCCCCCGCCGCCGCGGACCAGCACGCCGCCGGCGAATCCGGGGCCTAAGCCGGTCGGCGGGGCCGGCGCGATCATCGGGTACGGCAGCGGCAGGTGCATCGACGTGACCGACGGCGCGTACCAGAGCAACCCGCAGTTGCAGATCTGGACGTGCAACGGTGGCCCGAACCAGCAGTGGACGATCTACAGCGACGGGACCGTCCGGGCGTTCGGCCGGTGCATGACGGTGGCGGGTGGCTCGACCGCGAACGGCGCGCGGATCCTGTTGAGCGGCTGCAACGGCAGTTCCTCGCAGAAGTTCACCTTGAACAACGCGCACGACCTGGTGAACAAGCGGGCGGACAAGTGCGTCGACGCCACGGACATGCAGACCGGCAGCGGCACGCGGTTGCAGCTGTGGTCCTGCGGTGGCACCTCCAACCAGAAGTGGCACCGCTGAACCGGTCGGTGCCGTGGCGGGCGGGGGCGTAGTCGTTTCGACTGCGCCCCCGTGCGCGTCCGGTCAACGGTCCGCCGCCGCCCCGGAGTGGCCCCGGTTCGGGTCACGTCGGTGTCGCAGAGCCCGAAAAGGGTCGGTTCATCGATGTAAACAGGGTCACTATTCGCGCCCTGATCGGGCCATCTGCGGCGAGTCGGGGGCTAGTCTGCGTCTGCTCGGGCTTCTCCGCCGCGTCGCTGGCGACTCGCCGTCCCGCCGCACGTCACGCCATCCGGGCCAGGTCGCGGCGGTGCTCGGCTCGCTCGTCGTCCGGCGGCGCCACCGGCACCTCGCCGGCCGACCGGGAAGGTGAGAAGTACGCGTCCGGCCGCGGTGCGAGCGGCCGGACGCGTACCCGTGCCAGGGTACGGCACCGGGTCGCCGCCGGTGGGGGCGTGGGGCGGCCGCCGGGCCACGGTTCGGCCGGTTCAGGTGATCATCTCAACAGCGGGATTCGTTGCGAGAGGCAACGACCCGGGAGGTAGCGTCTGCGGCGAAGACACGGTTGCGCCTGAGGAGGCTGCGGTGCGGACGACGACTGTCGACGTCAAGACCAGCGACGGGGTGGCGGACGCCTACCTCGTACGCCCGGACGGGGAGGGCCCCTTCCCGGCCGTACTGGTCTTCATGGACGCGTTCGGGCTGCGGCCCCGGATGGTCGAGATGGCCGAGCGGATCGCCGGCCAGGGGTACGCGGTGCTGATGCCGAACCTCTTCTACCGGGCCGGCCGGTCGCCGCTGTTCGACCTCTCGATGCTCGCCGACGCGGAGCAGCGGGGCGCCATCTTCGAGAAGATCGGGCCGTACATGGCCGCGTTGACCCCGGAGGTCGTCACCCGCGACACCGGCGCGTACCTGGACTTCCTGGCCGCGACCGACGACGTGGCGGACGGGCCGGTGGCCGTCGTCGGCTACTGCATGGGCGGCATGAACGCGCTGCGGGCCATCGAGGCGTACCCGGACCGGATCGCCGCGCTCGGCAGCTTCCACGCGGGACGGGTGGTCACCGACGCCGCCGACAGCCCGCACCTCGGGGTCGGCTCGGTCACCGGCGAGCTCTACTTCGCCCACGCCGACCAGGACCACTCGATGAGCGCGGAGCAGATCGCCACCCTGGAGCGGACGCTGGACGCCGCCGGGGTCCGGTACCGCTCCGAGGTGTACGAGGGCGCGACCCACGGCTTCACCATGTCCGACACGGCCGCCTACGACGAGGCGGCCGAGAAGCGGCACTGGGCCGCCATGTTCGACCTCTTCGACCGCACGTTCGGCCGCTGAGCCACCGCGGCTGCGCCGGGCCCGATCAGTTCGGCCCGGCGTCGGCCGTCCACCCCCGTACCGGGTCCCCGGATCCGGCCGGTGGGCGTCTCCTCGCCCGGAGGCGGTGCTGCGCCCGGCGCGCCGATCGGACAGGATGACGGGAGGGCGAAGCGCCGCCCCACCGACCATCCGACCCCCTGCCGTCGCGGGGGCGGACGGCGAGAGGAGACCCGTGTCGTCCACCCTGCTGTCCCGACGTGATCTGCGGTTCCTGCTCCACGACTGGCTGGACGTGACCCGGCTGACCGAGCGGCCACGCTACGCGGAGCACTCCCGGGAGACCTTCGACGCGGTGCTCGAACTGGCGGAGCGGGTGGCCACCGAGCACTTCGCCCCGCACAACCGGGCCGCCGACCTCGACGAACCCACCTTCGACGGCCGGCGGGTACGCATGATTCCCGAGGTCAAGGCGGCGCTGGACGTCTTCGCCGAGACCGGCCTGCTGGCGTCCACACTGGACGAGTCGGTCGGCGGCATGCAGCTGCCGCACGTCGTGGCCGCCGCCTGCTTCGCCTGGTGCCAGGCCGCGAACGTGGCCACCTCGGCGTACCCGATGCTCACCCTCGGCAACACCAACCTGCTGCTCGCCCACGGCAGCCCCGAGCAGATCGACACCTGGGCCCGCCCGATGATCGAGGGACGCTTCCACGGCACCATGTGCCTCTCCGAGCCGCACGCCGGCAGCTCGCTGGCGGACATCACCACCCGCGCCGAGCCGCAGGCCGACGGCACCCACCGGCTGTACGGAACCAAGATGTGGATCTCCGGCGGGGAGCACGAGCTGGGCGAGAACATCGTCCACCTGGTGCTGGCCCGGCTGCCCGGTGGCCCACCCGGGGTGAAGGGCATCTCGCTCTTCATCGTGCCGAAGGTGCTCCTCGGCCCGGACGGCACGCCCGGCGACCGCAACGACGTCGTGCTGGTCGGCCTGAACCACAAGATGGGTTTCCGGGGGACGACCAACACCCTGCTCGGCTTCGGCGAGGGTGCGCACCGGCCGGGCGGCCGGGCCGGCGCGGTCGGCTACCTGGTGGGTGAGCCGCACCAGGGGTTGGCGCAGATGTTCCACATGATGAACGAGGCGCGGATCGGGGTGGGCGCCGCCGCGACCGCCCTCGGCTACACCGGGTACCTGAAGTCCCTGGAGTACGCCCGCCAGCGGCCGCAGGGGCGGCCGCTGGCCGCGAAGGACCCGGCGACGCCGCAGGTGCCGATCGTCGCCCACCCCGACGTGAAGCGGATGCTCCTCGCGCAGAAGAGCTACGTGGAGGGCGCGCTGGCGCTGGTGCTCTACTGCGGGCGGCTGCTCGACGAGGCGAGGAGCGCCCCGGAGCCGGCCGACCGGGCCCGCGCCGACCTGCTGCTCGACGTGCTCACCCCGATCGTGAAGAGCTGGCCCGCCCAGTGGTGTCTCGCCGCGAACGACCTGGCCATCCAGGTGCACGGCGGCGCCGGCTACACCCGCGACCACGACGTCGAGCAGCACTGGCGGGACAACCGGCTCAACCCGATCCACGAGGGCACCCACGGCATCCAGGCGCTGGACCTGCTGGGCCGCAAGGTCACCATGCGCGACGGGGCGGGACTGGCCGCGCTGGTCGACGCGATCGGCGCGACCGTCGAGCGGGCCGGCAAGACAGGTGGGGAGTGCACCGAGCCGGCCGAGCGGCTCGCCGCCTCGGTGCGGCGGCTCACCGACGTCACCCGCCGGCTCTGGAGCGCCGGTGACCCACAGCTCGCGCTCGCCAACGCCACCGTCTACCTGGAGGCGGCCGGCCACGTGGTGGTCGCCTGGATGTGGCTGGAGCAACTGCTCGTCGTCGAGACCGCCGGCGCCGCCGCCCCGGACGCCGACCTGTACGCCGGCAAGCGGCACGCCGCGCGCTGGTTCTTCCGGCACGAGCTGCCCCGTACCGGGCCTCAGTTCGACCTGCTGGCGAGCCTGGACCGGAGCACGCTGGAGATGCGCGACGCCTGGTTCTGACCGATCTCTCGTCGGGTCTTCGCCGGTCCGGCCTCGTTCTGGTCGGGTCCCCCGGCGGGCCCTCGCCGGTCAGGCCGCGTGGCGGGCCACGTAGACCGTGTTCGCCGACTCGCCACCGGTCAGCGGGTTGGCGAACGGCACGACGTGCGCCCGCGCGGTGGCGAAGACCTCGGCGAGGGTCTGCTCGAACGCCGGCTCGGGCGGATCGTCCGACCAGAGCGCGAAGACCCCGCCCGGGTGCAGGTGACCGGCGAGCCGACGCAGCCCGGCCGGCGTGTAGAACGCCGCGTTGCGCGGATGCAGCACGTGCCGCGGAGAGTGGTCGATGTCGAGCAGCACGGCGTGGAAGCGGCGCCCCGGACGGTCGGGGTCGAACCCGTCGCCGTCGACGGCCGCGAAGAAGTCGGCCTCGACGAGGCGGGTCCGCGGGTCGTCGGCGAGGCCGGCCGCGAACGGCAGCAGACCGCGCCGGTGCCAGTCGATGACGTCCTCGATCGCCTCCACGACGTGCAGCGACCGCACCCGGTCGTCGGCGAGCGCGGTGCGCGCGGTATAGCCGAGACCGAGACCACCGACGACCACGTCGAGTTCGGCGTCGGCGAGCGCGGCCAGCCCGAGCCGGGCCAGCTCGATCTCCGCGACCGGGAAGAGGCTGGACATCAGGAACTCGTCGTCGAGCTTGACCTCGTACACCTCGGTGTGAAGTGCCGGGTCGCGTCGCCGGCGCAGGCTGATCAGGCCGATCGGCGTCTGCCGCCAGGCCAACTCCTCGAAGCGCGCGCCCACCCGGTCCTCATCTCGTCGGTTCCGTGCCGGATGCTACCGGCGCCCGGGTCAGCCCGACGCGAGCGCGCACGTCACCACCACGGCCGCCACGGTGACCGTGACCACGGCGACCGGGCGACGCAGCGGAGCCTGCCGTTTCAGCACGACCAGCAGGACGCCGGTGACCGCCGAGGCGAACGCGGCCAGGGCGGCGGCCCAGACGTATCCCGCGGCCCGCGGCAGCTGCGGGTCGTGGAGCGCCGCGACGCCGATGGCCACCGCCAGCCAGCCCGGCGGGGCGACGACCGCGCAGAGCAGGGCCAGCGCCTCGGGGCCGGGCGCCGGCCCGGGGATCACCGGATCGGCGCGGTCGGGTCGCTGCCATGGGCGTCGGCCGTCAGAGGGGTGCACGGCGGTGACGGTACGCCGGGGAAGGTGCTGCGGCGGCCCCCGACTACCGAGGGTTCACCGAGGATCGACGCAGCGCATATCCTGTGCCCCGGCCGAGCATCGGAGAGGACGCCCATGCCGTCGCGGCAGGACCAGCTGCACTCGTACCAGTTCACCGTCCAGCGGGCGGTCGCCGCGCTGGTCATGCGGGACACCGACCCGACGCAGTCGCCGTTGCGGCGGCTCGCCGGCGCGGCGCTGGCCGGCGTGCTGGTCGCCGTGATCGGGCTGGGGGGCTTCGCGCTGTACGGGCTCTTCGCCGGCGGGGGCAGCAACTGGCGCGACAGCGGCGCGGTCATCGTGGAGAAGGAGTCCGGCGCCCGGTACGTCTACCGGGAGCAGAAGCTGCACCCCGTCCTCAACTACGCCTCGGCGCTGCTGATCGTCGGGGCGGAGCGGCCCCGGACGGTGCTGGTGTCCCGCCGCTCCATCGAGGGCGTGCCGCGCGGTCTGCCGCTGGGCATCGCCGACGCCCCGGACTCGCTGCCCGCCCCGGCCCGGCTCGCCACCACCCCCTGGACGGTCTGCTCGGTCACCCCCGTCGAGGCCGGCCGCGCCGTCACCCGCTCGGTGCTGCTGATCGGCGAGGACGCGGGCGGCGGGCGGCGTCTCGGCGACGAGGCGCTGCTGCTGCGCGACCCCGACGGCGGGCTGCACCTGGTGTGGCATCAGCGGCGCTACCTGATCCGCGACCCCGCCCGGGTGCTCGCCGCGCTGGCCACCACCCGGGCGCGGGCCGTCCCGGTCGCTCCGGCGCTGCTCAACACGCTTGCGGCCGGAGTCGATCTCGCGCCGCCCGAGCTGCCCGACCTGGGCCGGAGGTCCACCCGGGTGCCGGGCGCGGAGATCGGCGACGTCTACCTGGTGCGCAACTCCGGTGGCGGTAGGCAGTTCGCGGTCGCCGTCCGCGACGGGCTGGCCGGGATCACCGAGCTGCAGGCGAGCCTGCTGCTGGCGCGTACCGGTCAGGGCGCGCCCGAGCCGATGACGCTGGGGCGCTTCGCCGCGCTGCCCGAGGTGGCCGACCTGACCCCGTCGGGCCCGGCCGCCCCGCCGGCGGCCCCGCCCCGGCTGGCCGGCGTCGACGGCGGTGGGCTCTGCGCCCGGGTGGGGGACGAGGCGGGGGCGGCGGAGGTACGCGTCGGGGCGCGCCTGCCGGAGTTGGCGGCCGTGCCGCGAACCGACGGGGCGGGTGGCGCAGCGCGCGCCGACCAGGTGGTGGTGGCACCGGGCCGGGGCGCTGTCGTCGAGGCGGTGGCGGCGCCCGGCGCCACCGGCGGGTCGCTCTCGGTCGTCACCGACCTCGGCCGGCGGCACGTGGTGGCCGACCGTGGGGTGCTGGCCATGCTCGGCTATCGGGACATGCCGCCCGCCCGGCTGCCGGCCGGCGTGGTGAGCCTGGTGCCGGCCGGCGCCACGCTCGATCCGGCGGCGGCGCGGGCCGCCGCCGCGTCGGGCTGACCGGTCGACGTCGAGCGGCCCGCTGCACCTGGTGGGGCGGCCTCCGCTCAGTCGGCGGGGCGGCGCAGCAGGGTGACGGCGAAGTCCGCGTCGTCCCGCCAGGGACGCAGGTCCCAGGTCGCGAAGCGCTGCTCCAGTCGCAGGCCGGCGGCGACCGCGTCGCCGTCGAAGTCGGGCAGCGGGTAGCCGCGGCCGGTGCCGAAGCCGACCGCCAGCACGCCGTCCGGGCGCAGGTGCGCGGCGATGCGGCGCAGCACTTCCCGCTCCGTGCCCGGCGCGACGAAGGTCAGCACGTTCCCGACCAGCACCGCCGCGTCGAAGGGCTCCGGCTCGCCGCGCGCGGGCAGGTCCAGCTCGGCGAGGTCACCGACGAGCCAGCGCGGGCCGGGATGATCGGCCTGGGCGGCCTCGACCAGCGCCGGATCGGCGTCGACGCCGACGACGGTGTGCCCCCGCGCGGCCAGTGCGGCGCCGACCCGGCCGGTGCCCGAGCCGGCGTCGAGGATCCGGGAGCCGGGCGTCACCAGCGCGTCGACCAGCCGAGCTTCGCCGGTGAGGTCCGCCCCCTCGGCCGCGAGCCGGCGGAACCGGTCGATGTACCACTGCGAGTGTTCGGGACCGGTGTCGGTCACCCAGCGCGTCGGGTTTGGCATCCGCCCACCGTAACCAGCCCCATGCCCGGCCCCGCACGCGCTCTCGGCGCACTTTCACGGAAAGAGTGGCCATTCCACGCGGGATGGGCACTCTTTCCGGGAAAGTGCGGGGCGGAGTGGGGAAGTGCGGGCCGGGAGCGGGGTCAGCCCTTCTCGGCGCCGGCGGTGAGGCCTTCGGTGAGGAGGCGTTCGCTGGCGAAGAAGAGCAGCACGATCGGGAGGGTGAGGACCACCGAGCCGGCCATCAGCACCGTCTTCGGCACCTCCACGCCGTCGGCCAGCTGCGCGAGCCCCAGCGACACCGTCCACCGGTGTGGCTTGTCGACGAGGAAGAGCAGGGCGAAGAGGAACTCGTTCCAGGCGATCATGAAGTCGTAGAGGGCGACCGCCATGATCGACGGGGCGGCGAGGGGCAGGCTGACCCGGCGGATGATGCCGATGCGACCCGCGCCGTCGATCGCGGCGGACTCCTCCAGGCTGACCGGGATGGTCTCGAAGTAGTTCTTGAGCATGTAGACCGAGACCGGCAGGGTCTGCGAGATGTAGACCAGCACCAGCCCGAAGAGCGAGCCGCGCAGCCCCGCCCGGGTGAAGACCACGAAGAGCGGGATGGCGATCACGATGGACGGAAAGAGGTAGACGGCCAGGAAGAGGAAGTCGACCTGACGGCGGCCGAAGAAGCGCAGCCGGGACACCGCGTACGCGCCGGGGATCGCCACGATCAGCGTGAGCACTGTCGCGGCGACGGCGACGAGGCCGCTGTTGCCGATGAAGGCGAGGAAACCCTGCCCGCCGTCCTCGGTGGCCTTGAGCACCTCGGCGTACGTGCTCACGGTCAGCTCGCCGAGGCCGACCACCAGCGCGCCGGGGTCGAGCAGCAGCCGCTCGATGGGGCGCACCGAGAGCACCAGCATGTAGTAGAAGGGGAAGGCGGTGACCAGCAGGAACCCGGCGATCACCAGCCGCCGCAGCCAGCGCAGCCCCACCGTCTCGACCCGGTCGCGATCCATCACTCCACCCTCCGGCCGAAGAAGCGCAGGTAGATCAGGACGAAGACGACGAGCACCACGGCCAGTACGACAGCCTGCGCCGCGGCCGCGCCGATGTCGGTACGCGCCGTGAGGAACTCGTAGACCCGGACGCTGACCACCTCGGTGCCGGCCGCGCCCCCGGTCAGCAGGTAGACGTCGTCGAACTTGTTGAACGTCATGATGAACCGCAGCACGCCGAGCAGCGCGATCACCGGCATCAGCTGCGGGAGCAGGATGTGCCGGAAACGCTGCGTCGGGGTGGCGCCGTCGACCCGGGCGGCCTCCTCCAGCTCACCCGGCACCGCCTGCAAGCGGGCCAGCAGGAAGAGGAACGCGAACGGGAAGTAGCGCCACGTCTCGAAGGCGATCACGGTGGCGAGCGCGGTGGACTGCTGGGACAGGAACGGGACGGGGGCGTCCCAGCCGAGCAGCCGCTGACCCCAGTGGTTGACGACGCCGAGCTGCGGGTCGAGCATCACCTGCCAGACGAAGGTCATGGCGACCACCGGCGCCACGTACGGCAGCAGCATCGACGCCCGTACCAGGGTGCGGCCCCGGAACGGACGACGGACGACCAGCGCCGCCACCAGGCCGAGCGCGATCGACCCGGCGGTGCTGCCGACGCTGTAGATCAGCGTGGTGACCAGCGTGTCGGCGAAGCCGGGGGTGTGCAGCACCCGGTCGATGTTGTCCAGGGTGAACTCGCCGAAGAGCCCGGTGCGGCGCAGCGTCGCCAGCCGGACCCGCTGGAAGGCGAGCACCACGGTCCAGACGATCGGGATGCCGATCACGGCGACCACGACGAGCAGGGTGGGCGCGACCAGGGCGAGCCCGGCCCGCGACTCGCGTCGGCGCAGGGTCAACGGTCTGCGGCGTGCCCGGCCGGCCGGTCGCTCCCGGGTGGGGGAGCGGCCGGTGCCCGGCGCGGTGGTGGTCAATTGACGCCTGCCTTGATCGCCTCCACGTCCTTCTTCGCGCGGCCGGCGGCCGCCGCGGCGTCTGACTTGCCGGTGATCAACTCGTTGAGCGCCTTCGGCACCGGCAGCTCACCGAGGATCGCGCCGACGAGCTTGCCCTGCCCCTGGGTCAGTCCCCAGCGCTGGAAGGTGTCCGGGCTGGTCCGCAGGCCGTCGAGGACCTGGTCGCCGTAGACCTCGGTGAGCGGCTTCTTCGTGTCCACGCCGGCCTGGCTGCTGTTCCAGGCGGTGAGGAACTTCTCCGGCTCGGAGGTGGTGCCCTTGCGGGCGGGGAACCGGCCCTCGGGGGACATGCCGAACCAGCGTGGGTAGGCGTCGTCGAGCAGGTACTCGACGAAGGTCTTCGCGGGGGTGGCAGCCGCGCCGTCGAGCACCGCCCAGGAGCTGATCTCGCCGTACTGCGCGGGCGCGGCGCCGTTCGGGCCCTTGATCGCGGTGACGAACCCGCTGTTCTTCGCCAGGAAGGTGCTGTCGGCCGTGCACTGCGGGCAGGTCGGCTTGGCGTCGTTGCGCAGCCCGGCCAGCTCGTCGAGGATGAACGGCGACCAGATCACCATGGCGGCGCGGCCGGCGAAGTACGTGGCGCGGGTGGTGTCGACGTCCTGCGCGCCCTTGACCGAGTGGTCACGCATCAGGTCGCCGTAGAACCGGAACGCCTCGACGCACTGCGGCGAGTCGAGCGTCACCGCGCCGGAGTCGTCGGTGAGTTGGCAGCCGTTGGCGAGTGCCAGGTGTTCGAACGTCTGCTGGGTGAAGACGTCGCCGGGCGCGGTCGACGCCGTGATGCCGGCGATCCCGCCGGTGTTCAGCCGGGCCGCCGCGGCGGCGATCCGCTCGTACGTGTCCGGCGCGGGGAGCCCGGCCGCGTCGAAGAGGTCCTTGCGGTAGACGAGCAGCTGTCCCCAGCCGTCGCTGGGGACGGAGAGTTGCCGGCCCTGCTCGCTGGTCAACTCCAGGGCTCGGGGGGAGAACGTCTGCCGGCCGAGCCTCTCGACGATCTCGCCGTTGGCGTCGGGGTGCAGCAGCTCGTTGCCGGCGAGGGTGCGGACGCCGGCGAGTGAGACGGAGCCGACCACGTCGGGTAGCTCCCCGGCGGCGGCGCTGGACGCGATGAGGGCCGGGAACTGGTCCTCGTTGACGGTGACCAGCTCGACCTGGATTCCGGTCGTCGCGGTGAAGTCGGCGATGATCGCCCTGGTGGCGGTCACCCGGTCGGCGACGTCCTCCAGGCTCCACACGGTGATCTTCTTGTCGTTGCTGTCGGGCTCGTCGGCGCCGCAGGCCAGCAGGGTGGTCCCGGCCAGTGCCATGATCAGGGTGGCGGCGAGCGTCCGCATCGGAGTGAATGACATCGGCGGCACTCCTCTCGAAGGGTACATCGGGGATTCAACGCCTTCGATTGATCAATTACAAGACATATGCCGATTTTTTGTTCTACGATGGAGCCCGGCGCTACCGGGATGTGACTCATGGTCAATTGGGTTGTCTCTCTCGCCGGGCCCCGACGGATCAGCCTGGAGCCCTGCCCCGTGGACCCACTCGGTCCGGGCCAGGTCCGCGTCCGCACCTGCTACTCCGGCATCTCCGCCGGCACCGAGCTCACCCTCTACCGGGGCAGCAACCCCCGGCTCAGCAAGGACTGGGACGACATCAGCCGGATGTTCGTACCGCGCCAGACCCCGGTGCCCTATCCGCTGGTCGGCTTCGGCTACGAAGAGGTCGGCGAGATCGTCGAGGTGGCACCCGAGGTGACCGACCGGCACCCGGGGCAGATCGTCTGGGGCATCTGGGGCCACCGGGCCGAGGCGGTCCTCGCCGCCGACGCCGTCGCGCCACTGGCCCCCGGGCTCGACCCGCTGGCGGGCGTCTTCGCCCGCCCCGGCGCCATCGCGCTCACCGCCGTACTCGCCGGCGACCTGCACCTCGGGGACTGGGTCGGCGTGTTCGGCCAGGGCGTGATCGGTCTGCTCGCCACCCGCCTCGCGGTGCTCTCCGGCGCCCGCGTCGTGGCCGTGGACCGGGTCGCCGGCCGGCTCGTGCACGCCGCCCGCTACGGCGCCCGGTCGACCGTCGACGCGGGCGTCGAATCGGCCGCGGCCGTGCTGCGCGGCGCCACCGGTGGCCGGGGCGCCGACGTCTGCCTCGAGCTGGCCGGGGCGTACCCGGCGCTGCACGAGGCGATCCGGGCCACCACCCACGCCGGCCGCGTCGTGGCCGCCGGCTTCTACCAGGGGCAGGCCGACGGCCTCGGCCTCGGCGAGGAGTTCCACCACAACCGGATCCAGCTGGTGGCGGCCCAGGTCTCCGGGCCCACCCCGGCGCCCGGCATGGCCGGCCGGTGGACCGGGACCCGGGTCGCCCAGACCTTCATGGAGCTGGTGACCGAGGGGAACGTGGACCCGCTGCCGCTGGTGACTCACGTCGTCGACGCCGGCGCGGTGGCCGATGCGCTGGCGTTGCTCGACCGCGGTGACGGTGACGTCCTCCAAGTCGTGTTGAGGTTCCCATGACCATTCCGATCGCCTGCCAGGAGCAGCTCCTGCCCGGCACCGACCTGATCCAGAAGTACGCGCTCGCCGTCTCCCTCGGCTACGACGGGATCGAGCTGCGCGGACGCGGCGACCTGGCCTTCGCCCAGCGGCTTCCCGAACTGCGCCGGGCCCGCGCCGCCGGCGTGGTGATGCCCACCGTCTGCGTCGAGATGGACCACTTCATCGGCGACTTCGACCCGGCGCGCTCCGCCGACGCCGTACGCAACCTGCGCTCGCAGCTCTCGGTCCTCGCCGAGCTGGGCGGCGTCGGCGTGATGACCCCCGCCGCCTGGGGGATGTTCTCCCGGCGGCTGCCGCCGTTCGAGCCGCCCCGGCCGCCGGCCGGCGACCGGCAGGTGCTCGTGGACGCGCTCGGCCTCCTCGGCGAGCACGCCCGCCGCGAGGGGGTCGTGCTCTTCCTCGAGCCGCTGAACCGGTACGAGGACCACATGGTCAACCGCCTCGACGAGGCGATGACGCTCTGCGCGGCGGTCGGGCTGCCCTCGGTGCGCGTGGTCGCCGACACCTTCCACATGAACATCGAGGAGGACGACGTGCACCGGGCGCTGCGCGCCGCCGCGCCGTACCTGGGGCACGTCCAGGTCAGCGACTCCAACCGGTACCAGCCCGGCGCCGGTCACCTCGACTGGCCGGCGTTGGTCCGCACCCTGCTCGAACTCGGCTACCAGGGCTGGCTGGCGCTGGAGTGTCGGCTCCGCGGCGATCCGGTGCGGGCCCTGCAGCAGGCCGCCACGGTGCTGCGGCACGCCGAGCCGCGCCGGGCGGCGGCGTGAACACCGGCGGCCTGCGGCCCGAGGGCGCGCTCGACGCGGCGCCGGGCGGGTCCGATCGGGGCGAGTCGACCGACGAGCCGAACGGGCCGGGCGACGACGGCACTGTCGGCGGGCCGGGTGACGACGGCGCCGTCGGCGGGCCGGGTGGCGACGTCGAACGGCTGCGCCGGCTCGCCGTGGCGACCCTGGAGGCGAACTGGGAACACGACCACACGGTGCCCTCGCGCACGCTCTACCCGCACCAGTGGAGCTGGGACTCGGCGTTCATCGCGATCGGGTGGGCCCACGCCCGTCCCGAGCGCGCCTGGCGGGAGCTGGAGAGCCTGTTCCGCGCCCAGTGGGCGGACGGGCGGGTGCCGCACATCGTGTTCAATCCGCGGCTGCCGGTCGGGGCGTACTTCCCCGGGCCCGAGTTCTGGGCGTCGGCGCGGGCCGAGGGCGCGCCGGCCGCCGCCACCTCCGGGCTGGTCCAGCCGCCGGTGCACGCCCTCGCGGCCTGGCTCGCGTACCGGCGGGCCCCCTCGGACGCGGCCCGCGCGGCGATGCGCCGGCTCTACCCCCGGCTCGTGGCCCAGCAGCGCTACCTGGCGACCCGCCGGAACGTGGGCGGCGCCGGGTTGGCCTGCGTGGTGCACCCGTGGGAGTCGGGGTTGGACAACAGCCCAGCCTGGGACGCGCCGCTGGCGGCGGTGCCGGCCGACGCGGCGGTGATGCGGGCGTACCACCGGCACGACACCGCGCACGCCGCCCCCGCGCACCGCCCCACCGATCTGGACTACGCGCGGTACGTGGCGGTCGTCGCCTCCTACCGCGAAGGCGGCTACCGGGACGAGGACCTGCCCGGCCGGCATCCCTTCCTGGTGGAGTGCCCGCTGTTCAACGCGGCGGCGGGCGCGGCGGAGCACGCGCTGGCCCGGATCGCGCCGCTGGTCGGCGCCGACCCGGCTCCACACCGGGACCGGGCGGCCCGCATCACCGAGGCGCTCGTGCGCCGGCTGTACGACCCGAACACCGGGACGTTCCAGCCTCGGGACCTGCGGACCGGGCGGCTGATACCGGCGCGGACGGTGCTCGGCCTGGCGCCGCTGATCCTGCCCGACCTACCGACGCCGCAGGCCCGGACGGTCGTCGCCGAGGCGTGCTCGGCCCGCTTCGGCGTGGCACTCCGGATGGCCCGACCGCTGCCCAGCCACGACCGCACCGCGCCGGACTTCGAGGCGCTGCGTTACTGGCGCGGCCCGAGCTGGATGAACGTCAACTGGTGGGTCCGCTGTGGACTGCTCGGCCACGGGCGCGCCGACCTGGCCGAGGGGCTGGCGCGCTCGATGGTGGGGCTGGTGGCGACCGCCGGCTGCCACGAGTACTTCCATCCGGACACGGGGGCCGGGCTGGGCTCGCCGGCCTTCGGCTGGACCGCGGCGCTCCTGCTCGACCTGCTGGCCGAGACGCGCGAGCCGGCTCCGGTGATCTGAGCGGCCGGCGGTCGGCCCGGCGTCACGCGGGCGTACCGGCGCTCTCCGCGGCGAGGCGGGTGGCGCGCTGGGTCCCCCACTCGCCGAGCGGGCGGAGGGCCTGGTTGAGGGACCTGCCGTGCTCGGTGAGGGAGTACTCCACTCTGGGCGGAACCTCCCGGTGGACCTCGCGGTGGATCAGCCCGTCCTCCTCCATCTCGCGCAGGTGCTGGATGAGCATCTTCTCGCTGACGCCGGGGAGGCCTCGTCTGAGTTCCCCGAAGCGGCGGGTGCCGTAGGTGTCCAGCTCCCAGAGGATCAGCGACTTCCACTTTCCCGAGACCACGTCCATCGCGGCATCGATGCCGCAGATGTAGGGACCGCGCCTGCTGCTCGATGCCACCGCACCCTCCCCTGGCCAGGAGCCACGCCAATACTTACCAGAAGGTAAGTATTGAACAATTTAGTGAGTACTTGTCCACCGGAGAGTACTCGCGAACGATGGTCATCGGCGCGCCCGTCAACTCACCGAGCAGAGCAGAGGAATCTCCGATGACCACCAGCACAACGTTTCTGGGACTGGGAGCGATGGGCAGCGCGCTGGCCACGGCGGCGATCGCCGGCGGCCGACCCACCGTCGTCTGGAACCGCACCGCACACCGGGCAGAGGCGCTCGCCGGGCGTGGCGCGACCGTGGCCGCGACCGTGGCGGAGGCGATCGCGGGCGACGGCGTCATCGTCGTCTGCCTCTTCGACCACGAGTCGGTGCACGGCGTACTCGACCCGGTCGCCGCCGGTCTTTCCGGACGAACCGTGATCAACCTGACCACCACGACGCCAAACGAGTCGCGCGACTTCGCCACCTGGGCCGCCGAGCTGGGCGTCACCCTCCTCGACGGCGCGATCATGGCCGTTCCAGAGATGATCGGCAGTCCCGGCTCGGCGATCCTCTACAGCGGCTCGCCCACCGCCTTCGCGCAGCACCGGGCGCTGCGTGACCTCTGGGGCACCAGCAGCTTCCTCGGAACGGACGCCGGCATGGCCTCCCTCCACGACATGGCGATGCTCGCCGGCATGTACACGATGTTCGCCGGCTTCCTGCACGGCGCGGCGATGGTCGGCGCGGCGGGTGTCCCGGCGGCCGAGTTCGCCCAGCGGCAGGCACCGTTCCTCGCCGCCATGGTCGGTCAGCTGGCCGGCCTCGCCGCGACGATCGACGCGAAGGACTACACCGGCGACGGCCAGCAGAGCCTGCGGTTCACCGAAACCGCCCTGGCCACGCTGCTGAGAGCCACCGACGAGCAGGGTGTCGACCCGGTGGTGCTCGAGCCGGTGCACGACGTCGTCCGACGGCAGATCGCCGCCGGCCACGGCGAAGACGGCACCGCCCGGATCTTCGAGGCGCTGAGGAGCACCCGATGAGCCGCCCCGGCACGCCGACCGCCGTCACCGTGATCGGTCTCGGCCCGATGGGCCGGGCGATGGCCGGTGCCCTGTTGCGGGCCGGGCACGCCGTGACCGTGTGGAACCGTACGCCCGGTCGCGCCGACGACCTCGTCGCCGCCGGGGCCAGGCGGGCGCCCAGCCCCGCGGACGCCGTCGCCGCGAGCGGTCTGACCATCCTCAGCCTCACCGACTACCAGGCGATGTACGACATTCTCGGCCCGGTGGCGGACGACCGGCGGCGGCCCGGCGTGCTGGCCGGCCGGACCCTCGCCAACCTCAGCTCCGACACGCCCGACGCGTCCCGGGAGGCGGCCGCGTGGGCCGCCGACCGTGGCGCGAGCTTCCTCACCGGCGGGGTGATGGTGCCGGCTCCCGCGATCGGCCACCCCGGGTCGTACGTCTTCTACAGCGGGCCCGAGGACGTCTTCGAGGTGCACGAACCGGCGCTGAGCGTCGTCGGGCAGCCGAAGTACCTCGGCGCGGATCCCGGGCTGGCCCAGCTCTTCTACCAGGCCCACCTCGACGTCTTCCTCACCGCGCTGTCGAGCCTCCTGCACGCCACGGCCCTCGTCACCGCGGCCGGCGTGCCGGCGGCCGACTTCCTGCCGGGCGCGCTCGCCACCCTCACCGACATTCCGGAGATGATCGGCGACGGGTCGCAGCTGGCCCGGCAACTGGAGGCCGGCGAGCACCCCGGTGACCTCAGCACCACCCTGATGATGGGCGCCACGGCGGATCACATCGTGCGGACCAGTGCGAGGGCCGGCGTCGACGTCCGGTTGCCGGAGGCGGTCAGGTCCCACTACGAGCGGGCGATCGCCGCCGGGCACAGCACGAGGAACTGGACCGCTCTCTACGAGGTGATCAGGGCGGACGGCTGACGGTCGGCCGGGACACCGGGCGGGCGCGAGCCCCCAGCGCCCGTGCCCGCCCGGTGGGTGCCACCGCTGGCGAGTTCCCGGACGACGGTCCGGGGTCGGTCGCGGTGGTACGCAACGGAGCATCGAGCAGGTGACCGTTCGGGTCGGGCGGTCGACGGTGACCGGTCTGCGTCATGGCGCACACAGGACACCCGGAGCCGGCCGGCGTCGACCCCGGGAGGTCGGTCGCGGGAGACTACCGGCGGGCGGTGTCCCAGACCACCGCCCGGTAACCCTCCCCGGTCGGGTTGAGGACTCCGACGACGAGCCCCCGGTCGTTGATGGACTGGACTCCGCCGATGGAGGCACCGTGCTGGAGCGGACCGAGGTCGATGACCCGGTTGCGGGTCCAGACCACCCCGTGGGTCTGCTGGTCCGCGGTGCTCGACTGCCCGGCCACGCTGCCGGCGCTGTTGATGGCCGAGGCCTGGGCGAAGTCGCCGCCGAGGGGAGCGAGTTCGGTGCTGGTGCCCCGGTGCCAGCGCACCGGGCGGGTGCCGACCGGCCCGTCGGGGTTTCCGGCGAACTCACCCCGGCTGTTGATCCCGACGGTCGTGATGGCGCCGAGGTCGGTGCGGACCCCGTCGTGCCACAGGAAGTTGTGCCAGTTCGGGTCGCCGTCGAGGCGCATGCTGCCGAGCACCTGACCGCGATCGTTGATGTCGTGCGCCATGCTGGCCAGCGCGTCGGGCGGGCCCAGCCGGATCAGTCGGCCGTTGCGCCAGAGCGCCGCCTCGCTCGTCGTCGCGGTGGTGACGAACCCGACCGCCTCGCCCCGGTTGTTGATCGTCACCGGGTAGCTGTCACCGCCCAGGCCCGGCAGGTCGACGCTGCGTCCGTCCCGCCAGAGGAATCCCTGGCCGTACATGCCGCTGGTCTCGGTGTACCGGACGCCGATCACCTCGCCACGATCGTTGACGTCGAGCGCCTGAGCCGGGCCCTGTACGGCGGCGAGGTCGATCGGGCTGCCGTTGCGCCACCGCACCGGCCGGCCGTCGCTGCTGCCGACGACCTCGCCGCGTTCGTTGACGGCCGTCGCCGCGCTGTTCTCGCCGAGTGCGCCGAGGTCGGTGAGGACGCCTCGCTGCCAGCGGAAGGCGCGGGACCTGCCGTCGGCGGTCGCGCTGGTGCCGACCACCTGGCCGGCGTCGTTCACGTCGGTGGGGGTGCTCCAACTGCCGCCGAGGGTGCCGAGATCCCGCCAGGTTACGGTCGCCGGCGGGCCGGCCGGTGGCTTGCCGGCCGGTGGCTCGTCGGCCGGTGGTGAGGCCGACGCCGTCCCGGCTCCGAACGTGCCGAGCCCGGCGACGAGAGCTGCCGCGATCGCCAGACGGATGAGCCTGCCCCGGATCCGGTCTGCGCGCCCCATGCGTCTCCCCTTCTCGTTGCGTACGGGTACCGTCACTCTGCGCCAGAGCGGGTCGGGGTGTTGTCCCTCGCGCGGTCGAGAACGGGGAGGGTTTTCCCGCCATCCGCCAGGACGTCCATTCGTGACAGTGCCGAGCGGGCCGCTGGTTGGGGACGGTCTCGTCCGTGAACGGCGGCGGCCGACCGATCGTGGGCCCGGCCCGGGGGACTGCTCCCAGGAACGACCCCGGTGGTATCCGTTCGACGGAGAGACGACCTCACCGGGATCGACGAGGTCGCCTCGATCCATCCGGCCAGTGAGGTCGCCGAAGCCGCCTGGCTCGGATACGCCGACCGCGAGCGCGTCTCACCGGCTTGTCGACCAGCTGCGCGCCGAGGCGCTGCTGCGCTGATCCGGGGCCGGTTTGTCGGCGTCGGGCCGGGGTATGCGCCGGACCGGCGACGAAGGAGGCGCGCGTGCGGTTTCCCCGCTTCATCGACGCGGTCTCCCGGCGCTCCGGGCTTCCGCCGGAGCAGGCGGCCGACGTCGCCCGTGCGGTGCTGCAGACGATGGCGGAGCGGGTGACGGGTCGTCCGACGGACGATCTGGCCGGGCGACTGCCGGACGACCTGGACGGCTACCTGTCGGGGGCGGGGGCGGGGACGGACGCGGCGTCGGGGCCCGCCGGCCCCGCGGAGTTCCTGCGCCGGGTGGGGGAGCGGGCCGGGGTGGACGAGGCGACGGCACGGCGGGGCACCGGAGCGGTCTTCGCGACCCTGCGGGAGGCGGTCACCGTCGCCGAGTTCCAGGAAATGGTGGCCCGGCTGCCGACGCGCGCCGACGGCGCTGTGCAGCCGCTCCCGCCGACGTACGATGGCTGAGCCCGGACCAGCCGCGCGCTCCTGTCCAAGGTCCGACATTCGCCGAAGTTCCGGAAATTTGCCGGTGGTCGGCCGGGTTAGCCGGAAGATTGACCGCCCGTCGCGCTCTATGCGACAACTACTCTAGGTGCCAGAGGGATGATCGGTCTGTTTCCCCGACCCCTCGTCTGAGGCCCCGATCGGCTCTTCGGGCGGACTCTCATCGATGAACTTTTCTCCCAGGTATTGAGACTTATGCTGCTGTCAATGTGAAGTCCTGGGGGGGATCATGATCACTGTCGATTACTGCTGCGCGTCCGTCCATTGTGGATGAAGCTCGACATCCCGAGATGACGAACGAAACGCTGATAGCTGGCTTCGGCGAGGTCGCAACCGCCTGTCCCGACCGCCCCGCCGTCCTCGCCGAGACCGGGCAGCTCAGCTACGCCCAGCTCGCCGGCCTCGCCGGCGGGTACGCCGAGGCGCTGCTCGCGGCCGGGGCCGAGCCGGGCGACCGCGTCGCCCTGCTGACCACGCACGGGACACCCACCATCGCCGCCATCCTCGGCACGCTCGCCGCCGGCTGCGCGTACGTGCCGCTCGACCCGGGCTTCCCGCACCGCCGGTTGCGCCACATGCTCAGCGGCGCCGCGGTGACGACCGTCCTCTGCGCGCCCGAGCACGAGGAGCTCGCGCGGGCGCTCGTCGCCGACCGGCCCGCCACCCGCGTCCTCGTGCAGGCGGACCCGCGCCCCGCCCCGCTGCGCCCGGTGCGGGTCGACCCCGACGCGCTGGCCTACGTGCTCTTCACCTCCGGCTCGACCGGCGTGCCCAAGGCGGTCGGGCAGACCCACCGCAACCTGCTGCACGTGGTGCGCAACCAGATCGACACCCTCCACATCGGGCCGGACGACCGGCTCAGCCTGCTCGCCTCGTTCAGCTTCGACGCGGCCATCCCCGACCTCTACCCGGCGCTGCTCACCGGCGCCGCGGTCATCCCGGTCGACCTGCGCCGCCACGGGCTCGCGCACGCCGTCGAGCAGCTCGCCCGGCACGACGTCACCGTCTACCACTCGACGCCCACGGTCTACCGGTTCCTGCTCGACACCCCCGGCGTCGAGCGGCTCGACCGGGTACGGGTGGTGCTGCTCGGCGGGGAACAGGCCACCCACGCCGACGCCGCCCGCGGGCAGGGGCGGTTCGCCCCCGGATGCCTGCTGGTCAACGGCTACGGCGCCACCGAGCTGACCTTCGCCGCCCGGTACGCGCTGCCGTTGGCCGAGGCGGACCCGAGCGGCACCGGGCCGCTGCCGATCGGCGCCGCGCTCCCCGGCTACCAGCTGCGCCTCACCGAGGACGGCGAGATCGTGGTACGCAGCGCCCACCTCGCCCCCGGCTACCTCGACCAGGACAGCGACCGGTTCTTCACCGACGCGGACGGGGTGCCGGCGTACCGGACGGGGGACCTCGGTGAGCGGCTGCCCACCGGCGAACTGCGCTGCCTCGGCCGGCTGGACCGGCAGGTCAAGGTGCGCGGCTTCCGGATCGAGCTGACCGAGGTCGAGGCGCTGCTCGCCGCCGAACCGGGCGTCGCGGGCGTACGGGCCGTCGCCCGCGACGGCGCCCTGCTGGCGTACGTCCGGCCGGCCGCCGGTCCGCTCGACCCGGCCGCCCTGCGCGCCGCGCTCGCCCGTCAACTGCCCGAGTACGCGCTGCCCCGCGCCGTGGTGCCGGTCGACGAGTTCCCGCTCACCGTCAGCGGCAAGGTCGACGAGCGGGCGCTGCCGGACCCGGAGCACACCGTGGCGCCCGGCGCGGGCCCGACCACGCCCACCGAGCAGGCCGTGCACGACATCTGGCGGGTGGTGCTCGGGCGCGCGGCCGTCGGCCGGACCGACAACTTCTTCGACGTCGGCGGCCAGTCGCTGCTCCTCGGTCAGGTGCAGCAGCGCATCGCCGAACGGTTCGGGGTGCGGCTGCCCATGCTGCGGCTCTTCGAGCACCCCACCGTGGCCGCGCAGGCCCGGCTGCTCGACGACCCGCCCGCCGACCGGGCACCGGCCCCCGCGCTGGCCACACCGCCCGCGCCTCCGGTGGCCGCCCGTGAGTACACCGGCGACGAGATCGCCGTGGTGGGCCTCGCCGGCCGCTTCCCCGGCGCGCCCGACGTGGCCACCTTCTGGTGGAACCTCTGCGCCGGCGTCGACTCGATCCACGACCACAGCGACGCCGAGCTGGCCGCGCTCGGCATCGGACCGACGCTGCGAGCCGACCCCCGGCACGTACGGGCCGCCGGCCGGCTCGACGGCGTCGCCGACTTCGACGCGGAGTTCTTCTCCTTCGGCGAGCAGGAGGCGGCCCGGACCGACCCGCAGCACCGGCTCTTCCTCGAGACCGCCTGGGAGGCGCTGGAGGACGCCGGGCACGACGCGGCCCGCTTCCCCGGCCTGGTCGGCGTCTTCTCGGCCACCTCCGCCAACCGCTACTTCCTGTTCCACCTCATGGACAACCCGGCGGTGGTCGGCGACGTCGACCCGGACGACTGGGAGGCCCGGCTGCTGGGCCGGCAGTTCACCGACCACCTTCCCGGGCAGGTGGCGTACCGGCTGGGGTTGACCGGGCCGGCCGTGGCCGTGCAGAGCGCCTGCTCCAGCTCCCTGGTCGCGGTCTGCCTCGCCGCGCAGAGCCTCGCCGACTACCAGTGCGACATCGCGCTCGCCGGCGGGGTCAACGTCACCGGTCCCCGCTACCGGCACACCCCCGGCGGGCTCGCCTCACCCGACGGACGGTGCCGCGCCTTCGACGAGGCCGCCGGCGGCTCCGGATTCGGCTCGGGAGTCGGGGTGGTCGCGCTGCGCCGGCTCGCCGACGCCCAGGCCGACGGCGACCGGATCTACGCGATCCTGCCCGGCTGGGCGGTCACCAACGACGGCCCGGACCGCGCCGGCTACGCGGTGCCCGGCCCGGCCGGGCAGGCCGCCGCCGTGGCGAACGCGCTCGCCGCCGCCGAGGTGGCGCCCGGCGAGGTCCGGTTCGTCGAGGCGCACGGCAGCGGCACCCCGCTCGGCGACGCCATCGAGGTTGCCGCGCTGCACGAGGTCTACGCGGGCGGTCCGGCCGAGAGCTGCGCGCTGGGCTCGGTGAAGACCAACATCGGGCACCTCGACGCGGGTGCCGGGATAGCCGGCCTGATCAAGACGGTGCTCGCCGTCCAGCACGGGACCATCCCGCCGAACCTGCACTACACGCGCCCGCACCCGGAGATCGACCTGGCCGCCGGCCCGTTCTACGTACCGACGAAGGTGCGGGACTGGCCGGAGGCGTCGCGCCGCGTCGCCGGGGTCAGCTCGTTCGGGCTGGGCGGCACCAACGCGCACGTCGTGGTCGAGCAGCCGCCGCCTGTCGAACCCGTCGACGAGCAGCCGTACCCCACGGCGCACCTGCTGCCGGTCTCCGCGCGTACACCGGCCGCGCTGCGGGACGCACTCATCCGGCTGCGGGCGCACCTCTCCGGCGCCGCCCCGGCGCTGGCCGAGGTGGCCGCCACGCTGGCGCTCGGCCGGCGGGTGTTCGCGTACCGGGCGGCGGTCGTGGTCACCGACCTGGCGGGCGCGGTCGCCGCCCTCGACGACCTGCTGGAGAGCGGCGTCCGGGTCGCGGGCGAGCCCGGAGAGCTGCGTGAGCTGGCCGCCGCCTGGGTGGCGGGGCAGGAGACGGACTGGGCGGCGCTGCACCCCGAAGGCGCGGTACGCCGCACCGGCCTGCCCACCTACCCCTTCCAGCGGCAGCGGTACTGGATCGATCCCCCTCAGAGAGGCATGCGGTGAACTGGTTCGTCTCCGCCGGTGGCCGTGGCGTGGCCCCGGTGCAGCTCTTCTGCCTGCCCTACGCCGGTGCCGGGGCCAGCGCGTTCCGGCACTGGTCGGCCGGTCTCGGCCCCGGCGTCGAGGTGCTGCCGGTGCAGCTGCCGGGCCGGGAGAACCGGATCACCGAGGATCCCCGGTTCCAGGTGGCGGACGTCGCGCGGGCCATCGCCGGGCGGGTCAGCGGCCCCTACGCCCTCTACGGCCACTCGATGGGCGGGCGGCTCGGCTTCGAGGTGCTCCGCGAGCTGCGCCGCGAGGGGCTGCCGCTGCCGCTGCGGCTCTACGTCGGCGGCGCCCGCGCCCCGCACGTCAGCGCGCCCAGCCTCTTCGACGGGCTCTCCACCGTGGACGACGACGAGTTGCTGCGTCGCCTCAGCGGCGGCGGCGGCCTGCCCGCCGAGGTCCTCGACCACCCCGAGCTGGTGGAGCTGCTGCTGCCGCTGCTGCGCGCCGACTTCGGCCGGGTCGACAGCTACCGGTACGTGGCGGAAGATCCGCTGCCGGTGCCGATCGTCGTGTTCAGCGGCCGGCACGACCGGGCGGTGACGCGGGAGCAGAGCGAGGCGTGGGCCCGGCACAGCGCGACGGGCTGCACGCTGCACGAGATCTCCGGCGGGCACTTCTTCCTGCACGACGCCGTCGACGAACTGCTCGCGGTGATCCGCGCCGACCTGGACGCCGCGCTCGCCGCGATCGCTGCCGTGCCGGGCGCTCCGACGGAGCCGGTCACGCGGGACCGGGCGCACGGCGCGCCGGCCGCAACCGCCACCGCCGGTGTGACCTCCCCGGTGACCGGTGGGCACCGGGTGCCGCTCGGTGACACCGGCTGGTCGGTCTGGCGGGACGCCATCCTGCGGACCACCGGCTTCCCGGCTGACGGGCTCACCATGCTCTCCGCCCCGCAGGCCGCGGCCGCCGCCGACGAGCTGCTGTCCACCGGCGCCGGGGAAGACCGGTTCGACAAGGAGTTCGCCGAGGCGGTGACGGCCGGCGCCCGGCAGATCACCGAGCTGGCCGGCGACCCGCTGCTGCGCGAGGCGGTCACCTGGCAGAACCGCAACGTGCTGCTCGCCCTCGACGGGCTGCACCGGGCCGGCCCGGACGCGCCCCGCAACGTACGCCGGCGGGACCGGGAACGGGCCCTGCTCAAGTACTGGCAGCGCTACTGCGGCAAGAACGAGACAGTCGGCTTCTTCGGTCCGAGTTGCTGGGTCACCCTGGACCCGACCCTTCCGGTGACCGCCGAGGTGCGCCCCGGCCCGACGCTCACCCGCCGCCGCTGGGTGCTGTTCGAGGCGTGGGCGCTGGCCGCGTACGCCGATCGGATCGGTGCGGACCTCGCCGTGCGTGCCTGGTGGCCGCCGATTCTCGCCCCGCACCTGCGCCTGGTCGACCGCGCGGTGCAGCGGCCCGGCCGCCCGCCGGTGCCGGTCACCCCGGTCGAGGCGGCGCTGCTCGCCGCCGCCGACGGCCACCGCCCGGCGCGGGACCTGGTCACGGATCCGGCGATCGGGCTGCGCCGCCCGGAGGACGGTTACGCGCTGCTCGACCGCCTCGTGGAGCGGGAACTGATCACCTGGGACGCCGGGCTGCCGGTCAGCCCCGCCGCCGAGAGCGTGCTCCGGGAACGGATCGAACGCGTCGGTGACGTCGAGGCCCGGGAGCGGGCCCGTGCCGGCTTCGACCGGCTCTGCGCCGCTCGGGACGAGGTCGCCGCCACGGCCGGCGACCCGGAGCGGCTGCGCGTCGCGCTGGACACGCTCGACGAGACGTTCACCGCGCTCACCGGCCTGCCGGCGCACCGACGCGACGGCCAGATGTACGCCGGGCGGACGCTCTGCTACGAGGACACCAGCCGCG
The DNA here is from genome assembly GCF_003626635.1 of Micromonospora musae. Taxonomy (GTDB): domain Bacteria; phylum Actinomycetota; class Actinomycetes; order Mycobacteriales; family Micromonosporaceae; genus Micromonospora; species Micromonospora musae. Next base: position 84,286 of record NZ_RAZT01000012.1, read on the forward strand.
AGCTCGACGTCGTCTTCGGCGGACCGCTGCTCGACCTGATCGCCGGGCCGCTCGGGGTGCTGCTCCCGGCCGCGCGGTGGCTCGCCGCCGCGCTGGAAGAGGCGTACGGGGCGGTGTTCCGCGAGCTTCACGAGGAGCTGCGCACCGAGGCGGGCGGCGGGCCGGTGGCCCTGTCCGACCTGTGGTTCCTCGCGCAGGGAATGTTCTGGGGCGAGGGGGAGCGTCCGGTCGACAAGGTCGCCGCCGAGTTCGCCGGCCGGTGGGCGGGACTGTTCGGGTTGGACGCCCTCGCTCCGGGGACGACAGAGGTCCGGCTGTGCGTGGCGGACCTCGCCGCGCGGGTGGCCGAGGCGTTCCCGACCGTCCGGCCGAAGTGGAGCAACGCCCGGTTGCACAGCCCCGACCTGCAGATCTGCGCGGCCGACGCGGAGGCGCTCGGCCGCGGTGACTTCACGGTGGTCCTCGGTGAGCTGCACGCCGCCTGGCCGTCGTTCGACTGCCAGGTGTTCACCCCGGCCCACCCGGACGTGGAGCGGCTGCGCGCGGCGCTCGCCGAGGACCTGGGAGAGCAGCGGATCCGGCTGCTCTTCCCCACCGACTGGCCCCGGCGCACCAGCCGGGTCGCCGAGGCGCTGATCGGCCCGACCGACCGGCAACTGGCGTTCCTCCCGGCGCCCGGCGCCGAGCCCGAGCGGGTGCTGCCCACGGTGGCGGTGACCGTCGCCGAGGAGGCGGGTCGGCTGGTCGCGACGGCGCCGGACGGAGCGCGCTGGCCGCTGACCGAGATCTTCTCCGGCCTGCTCGCCGCGCACGCCGTCGACGGGTTCAAGCTGGTCGCCGCCGCGCCGTACACGCCACGGATCACGCTGGACCGGCTCGTGGTGGCCCGGCAGACCTGGCGGACCACTGTCGGCGAGAGCGGGCTGGGCGCGGTCACCGGCGAGCGGGGCCGGTTCCTGGCCGTCCGCGCCTGGCGTCGGCGGCTCGGCCTGCCCGAGCAGGTGTACGTGAAGCTCGGCACCGAGACCAAGCCCTGCTTCGTGGACCTGAGCAGCCCGGCGTTCGCCAACATGTTCTGCGCGATGGTGCGGGCCGCCCGCGGCGACGGCGGTGACGACGTGTCCCTGGTGGTCAGCGAGATGCTGCCGAGCCCCGACGACGCCTGGGTGCCCGACGGGCAGGGCCGGCGCTACTTCAGCGAGCTGCGGCTGCACATCGTGGACGACGCCGTGGAGGTGGCCAGGTGAGCCACCGGATCCCGCTCGGTGACACCGGCTGGTGGGTGTGGCGCGACGTCGTGCTGCGTACCGCCGGTTTCCCGGCCGCCGGGCTCGACGCGTTCGCCGCGCCGGAGGCCGCGGCCGCCGCCGACGGGCTGCTGGCCGGCGCGGGCACCGGCGAGCTGTTCGACAAGGAGTTCCAGAGGGCCCAGCTCGACGCGTCCACGCAGGCCGATGCGATCGCCGCGGATCCGCTGCTGCGCGAGGCGGTGACCTGGCAGAACCCGGAGATGCTGATCGCGCTCGACGGGCTGCTGCGCACCGACCCGGCGGCCCGTAACTGGCGTCGGCGCAGGCGCGAGTCGGCGCTGCTGCGCTACTGGCAGCGCTACTGCGGCAAGGCGGAGACCATCGGCTTCTTCGGCCCGGTCTGCTGGGGGCGCCTCGACCCGGAGGAGCCGGCCACCCGGGTGCGCCCCGGCGCCGCGGCGCTCGCCCGGCGGGAGGTGCACTTCGAGGCGTGGGCGCTGATCGCGTACGCCGACCGGCTCGCCGACGACCTGGCGGTGCGGCGGTGGTGGGCGCCGGCGCTCCCCCCGCACCTGAGCGTCTCCGGGCGGCAGCTGCGCCGGCCGCTGCACCCGCCGGTGGAGCTCAACGTCGCCGAGGCGCGGCTGCTGGCGTACTGCGACGGGCGGACCCCGGCGACGACGGTGGTCGACCGGGCCCTGCACGACGCCGAGCGCCCGCTGCGCTCGGCGGCCGACGGATTCCTGCTGCTGGACCGGCTGGTGGAACGGTCCCTGCTGACCTGGGACGCCGGACTGCCGATCAGTCCGCAGGCCGAGCGGGTGCTGCGCGACCGGCTGGCCGCCATCGGTGAACCGGCGGTGCGCGTCGAGGTGACCGCCGGATTCGACCGGCTCTGCGCCGCGCGCGACGTGGTGGCCGACGCGGCCGGCGACCCGGATCGGCTCCGCGCCGCGCTCACCGCGCTGAACGCCGAGTTCACCGCCGTCACCGGCCGGCCGGCCGTCCGGCAGAGCGGGCAGATGTACGCGGGCCGCACGGTGCTCTACGAGGAGACCGAACGGGATCTCGAACTCACCGTCGGCGCGGCGGTGCTGGACGCGCTCGCCGAGCCGTTGGCGATCGTGTTGCAGGCCGCGCGCTGGCTCACCGCCGAGATCGGCGTGGCGATGCGCCGGCTGCTCGACGATCTGCACGCCGAGCTGCGGGGCGACGGACCGGTGCGGCTGGCGGACGTCTGGTCGTTGGCGCAGGGGCTGCTGCTCGCCCCGGACGGCCCGTTCGCCGAGGCCAGCACCCAGTTCACCGCCCGCTGGGCGGAGCTGTTCGGCCTCGACGCGCTCAGCGCCGACCGGGCGGAGGTGCGGTTGCGCAGCGCGGACCTGGCCGGACCGGCGGCGCGGATCTTCGCGGCGTCCGGCCCCGGCTGGCCGTCGGCCCGGATCCACAGCCCCGACGTGACGATCGCCGCCGCCGACGTGGACGCGATCAACCGGGGTGAGTTCCAGCTGGTGCTCGGCGAGCTGCACCCGGCGTACACGCCGTTCGACAGCGCGGTCTTCACCCCGTTCCACCCCGATCCGGCGGCGCTGCGCGCCGGGTTCGACGCGGACCTCGGGCCGGCCCGGGTGCGGGTGCTCTACCCGGAGGGCTTTCCGCGGATCACCACCCGCACCACGTACGCCTCCGTCGGGCCGGCCGACCGGCAGCTCGGCATCGACACCGCGCGCGGCGCGGACGTCGAGCGGCTCGTCGCCGCCACCGAGGTGCGGGTCGAACCCGACGGGATGGAGCTGGTCGCCGTCCTGCCCGACGGCGGCCGCTGGCCCCTGGTGGAGATCTTCGGGCACCTGCTCGGCGCGTTGCTGCTGGACAGCTTCAAGCTGGTCGCGCCCGCCCCACACACCCCCCGGATCACCATCGACCGGCTGGTGGTGGCGCGCCGCACCTGGCGCTCGACGGTCGGGGATTGCGGGCTCGCCGGCCTCACCGCCGACGACGAGCGGTTCCTAGCCGTACGACGCTGGCGGCAGCGGCTCGACCTGCCGGAGCGGGTCTTCGTGAAGATCAGCACCGAGGTCAAGCCCTGCTACGTCGACTTCACCGGCCCGCTGTACGCCCAGTCGCTCTGCGCCATGGTCGACGCCGCGGTGAAGAGCGGGCCGGACGTCTCCGTGGTGGTGAGCGAACTGCTCCCGGAGCCGGCCGACACCTGGGTGACCGACGCGCACGGGCGCGGTCACGTGAGCGAGCTGCGTCTGCAGATCACCGATCCGATGAGTTACCGGGGAGAGAACGGGTGACCGACATCCTGTCCATCAGCGCGGTGCAGGGAGAACCACTGCCCTGGCCGGACGCGACGCTGGCCGAGCTGGTCGTCGCGCAGGCCGCCCGTACCCCCGACGCGGTGGCGGTGCGCCAGTGGGACGACCGGCTCAGTTACCGGGAGCTGCTGGAGCGGGCCGCCGGGGTGGCGGCCGCGCTGCGGGCCCGCGGCGTCGGCCGGCAGAGCCGCGTCGGGGTCTGTGGACAGCGCCGGCCGGAGCTGGTCGCCACCGTGCTCGGCGTGCTGCTCGCCGGGGCGTGTTACGTGCCGTTGGAGCCGGGTGGCCCGCGCCGCCGCCTGCGGGAGATCGCCGCGGACGCGGGCGTGACCGTGGTGATCGGCGACGCCGCCGAGACCGAGTTCGCCGACGCGCCGGGGATCGCGGCGCTCGGGCTGCCCGGCCCGGCGCCCCTCGCACCCTGCCCGGCGCGGCCCGGCGACCCGGCGTACGTGCTCTTCACCTCGGGCTCGACCGGTCGTCCGAAGGGGGTGCTCACCACCCACCGGAACGTGGTCGAGTTCGTGCACGGGGTGGCCGCCATCAGCGGTGCGGACGCGGGGGTGCGCAGCCTCGGCGTCGCGTCGCTGGGCTTCGACTCGGTCACGATGGACCTGTTCGTCCCGCTGCTGCTCGGCGGCTCGGTGCAGCTGATCGGCGCGGACGACCGGGCCGACCCGGTACGGCTCGCCCGGTTCATCGCCGCGCACCAGGTCAACTGGGGCTTCATCACGCCCACCGTGCTCGCCATGCTGGACCCGACCGAGCTTCCCGACTGGAAGGTGGTGTTCTGCGGCGGCGAGGCGGTGCCGGCCGAGCTGGCCGCCCGCTGGGCGCCGGGGCGTACCTTCCTCAACGGATACGGGCCGACCGAGACCACGGTGCTGGCGGTGAGCGGACCGCTGACCGCGGACGTGACCGATCCGGTGCCGATCGGCCGGCCGCTGCCCAACCACCGCGCCTACGTGGTCGACGCCGACCTGCGTCCGGTGCCGCCGGGGGAGACCGGCGAGCTGCTGATCGGCGGCCCCGGCCTGGCCGACGGCTACCTCAACCGCCCGGGGCTGACCGCCGAGCGGTTCGTTCCGGACCCGTTCTCCGACGAGCCGGGGGCGCGGCTCTACCGCACCGGTGACCTCGTCCGTCAGGCCGCGGACGGCCGGATCGTCTACCTGGGGCGGGCCGACCGGCAGGTCAAGATCCGTGGCCAGCGGATCGAGCTGGGCGAGGTGGAGGCGGTGCTGGCCGAGCTGCCCGGGGTGGACCGGGTGGTGGTCGAGGCGGTGCCGGGCCCTTCCGGCGCGGAGCTGGTCGCGTTCGTCACCCCGGCGGACGCTCCCGACGACGAGCGGCTGCGGGGCCACGCCGGGCCCCGGCTGACCGCCGCGATGCTGCCGGCCCGGGTGCTGCGCCTGGCCGACCTGCCGATCAGCGCGATCAGCGGCAAGGTGGACCGCGCGGCGCTGCGTGCGCGCGCCGCCGCCGACCGGGCCGACGATCCGGCGCGGTCGCCGGTCGACCCGGACGAACCGCTCGACGCGGCGGTGCGGCGCATCTGGACGCGGCTGCTCGGTGCCGCCCCCACTGCGGAGACCGACTTCCTCGCCGCCGGTGGGAACTCGATCGCGGCGATGCGGCTGGTCGCCGCGTTGCGGGCCGAGCTGGGCCGGCACGTCGACACCCGGGACGTCCTCACCGGTCGGACCTTCGCCGGCCTGCTCGAACTGGTCGCCGCCGCCGCGGCGGCCGACGGGGACGGGCTCACCACCGGCAACCCGCCGACGCTCTCCCCGCCGCAACGACGGCTCTGGTTCGTCGACCAGCTCGCCCCGTCCAGCGCGCCGTACAACATCGCGGTGGCGCACCGGCTGCACGGCCCGCTCGACGTCACCGCGCTCGGGGTGGCGCTGCGCGCGGTCGCGGAGCGGCACGACGTGCTGCGTTGGCGGATCCCGCAGACCGGCGGCGTGCCGTACGCCGTCCGTGAGGAGCCGACGGACGTGGCGGTGCCGGTGGTCGACCTGACCGGTGGCGCCGACCGCGAGCGGGAGCTGGCGGAGATGCTCGCCGCCGGGGCCGGGCACGCGTTCGACCTGGCCACCGGGCCGCCCTGGCAGGTCACCGTCTACCGGCTCGGCCCGGCCGAGCACGTGCTGGCGATCACCCTGCACCACGCGGTCTTCGACGGTTGGTCCGAGGCGGTCCTCTACGACGACCTCGGGGCCGCGTACGAGCAGGCGGTGGCGGGGCGTACGCCGCGGCTGCCGGCGCTGGGCGCCGGCTACGCGGACTACGCGGTGTGGCGGGCGGAGCGCGACCGGCGCCGGGGAGAGGCGGATCTGGCCTGGTGGACGGGTCACCTCGAGGGCGCGCCGACCGTGCTGGAGCTGCCGCGGGACCGCCCGCGCCCGGCCGTGCAGACCTATGTCGGGGCTGAGGCCGCCGTGCGGTTGCCCGAGGCGACTGATCGGGCGGTGCGGACCCTGGCCGAACGGTTGGGCACCACGGTCGCCGCGGTGCTGCTGGCCGGCTTCGGCGAGCTGCTCGCTCGGCTCACCGGCGGGGACGACCACGTGCTCGGGGCGATCGTCGCCGACCGGCGGCTCGCCGCCTTCGACGACGTGATCGGCTTCTTCATCGACACCGTGCCGGTCCGGGTACGCACCGGCGGCGCGAGCTTCGCCGAGCTGGTCGACCGGTGCGCCGCCGAGCTGCACGAGGTGACCACGCACCCGGGCGCGCCGCTGGAGCGGATCGTCGAGGCGCTCGGCGTCGGCCGGGACACCTCCCGTGCGCCGCTGGTGCAGGTGCTCTTCAACGTGCTCAACTTCGCGCCGCCCCGGCTGGCGCTCACCGGCCTCGCCGCCGAGCCGGCGCCGGTGCCGAAGCCCGGCTCACCCTTCGACATCACCGTCTACGTGGTCGAGCGTGCCGGGCGGGTCGGCGTCGAGGTGGTGCACAATCCGGACCTCTTCGACGGGGAGCGGATCGACGCGCTCCTCGCCGACCTCGCCGCCCTGGTCGGCGTGCTCGCCGCCAACCCCGACGCGCCGGCCCGCCAGGTCGCCGCCGAGCTGCCCCGCCCCACCGTCCGGGTGGCCCAGCTCGGCGCCATGACCGTGGCCGCCGCCGAATCGCCCCGGGTCGTGCTGCCGACCGGCCCGGAGGGGCTCACCGAGACCGAGGAGCTCATCGCCGGCATCTGGCGGGAGGTGCTGGAACGCGACCGGGTTGCCGTCACCGACAACTTCTTCGACATCGGCGGGCACTCGCTCGCCCTGGCCGAGGTGCACGCCCGGCTGACCGCCGCCACCGGCCGCTCCATCAAGATGCTCGACCTGTTCCGCCACCCCACGATCCGGGCGCTCGCCGCCGGCCTGGACGGCGCCGCCGACCGGCCGGAGCTGGCCCGCGCCGCCCTGCGGGCCGCCGCCCGACGCAGCCGTACCCGTCGTAACCCACCCCGCCGCCCCGGCGGCACCACGCACTGAAGGACAACTGATGGACGTTTCGACCGCAACCGAAGTGTCCGGCGACGGCGACGGCATCGAGCCGATCGCGATCGTCGGGTTGGCCGCCCGCCTGCCCGGCGCGGCGGACGTGCACGAGTTCTGGCGCAACCTGGTCGACGGGGTGGAGTCGGTCACCGAGCTCACCCGCGACGAGCAGCTGGCCCGAGGCGCCACCGTCGAGGAGGTGGACGACCCCGGCTGGGTCAACCGGGCTCCGCTCATCGACGGGTACGACGAGTTCGACGCCGGGCTGTTCGGGATGACCGAGCGGGAAGCGGCGATGACCGACCCGCAGCACCGCCTCTTCCTGGAGTCCTGCCACGCCGCGCTGGAGGACGCCGGCTACGACCCGTCCCGCTACGACGGCGCGGTCGGCGTGTACGCGGGCACCGGCGGCAACACGTACCTGCACCGCTACGTGCTGCGCAACAAGCGTGTCGGGGGCAGCCCGCACAGCGCGGTCTCCATCGCCACCGGCAACTCGCCGAACTACGTGGCGACCAACGTGTCGTACCGGCTGGACCTGCGCGGGCCGAGCCTCACCGTCCACACCGCCTGCTCGACCTCGCTGGTCGCGTTCCACCTGGCCTGCGAGGCGCTGCGCAACGGCGAGTGCGACATGGCGCTCGCCGGCGGCGTGAACGTCGAGCTGCCGCACGTCGGCTACCTCGGCATGGACGGTTTCACCTCGCCCGACGGCCGGTGCCGACCCTTCGACGCCGGCGCGAACGGCACCGTGTGGGGCAGCGGGGTCGGGGTCACCCTGCTCAAGCGCCTCTCCGACGCCATCGCCGACGGCGATCCGATCCGAGCGGTCGTGCTCGGCAACGCGATCAACAACGACGGCGCCGGCAAGGTCGGCTTCACCGCGCCGAGCATCGACGGGCAGACCGAGGCGATCGCCCAGGCCGTCGCGATGGCCGGCATCGACCCGCGCACCATCAGCTACGTCGAGGCACACGGCACCGGCACCGCCCTGGGTGACCCGATCGAGGTGACCGCGCTCTCCGCGGTGTACGGCGGGGAGACCGACGACCGGGGCTGGTGCGGCATCGGCTCGGTGAAGTCCAACATCGGCCACCTCAGCCAGCCCTCCGGCATCGTCAGCGTCATCAAGACGGTGCTCGCGATGGAGCACGGCCTGATCCCGCCGACGATCAACTACGAGACGCCGAACCCGGCCGTCGACTTCGCCGACACCCCGTTCTATGTGGCGAACACGCTCACCAAGTGGGACGCGGAGGACGGTCCGCGCCGGGCCGGGGTCAGCTCGTTCGGCATCGGCGGCACCAACGCCCACGTGGTGCTGGAGCAGGCGCCGGCGGCGTACCGCAGCGCCCGCCGGGTGCGTCCGGCGCAGCTGCTGCACGTCTCGGCGCAGACCGCCGACGCGCTCGACGAAGCGGTGCGGCGGCTCACCGCACGCCTCGGCGAGGCCGCCGACGCCGGCCCGGAGTACCTCGCCGACGTCGCGCACACACTGCGGGTGGGCCGGCGTGAGTACCCGCACCGGGCGGCCGTGGCCGTCACCGACCTGACCGACGCGGTGGCCGCGCTCGGCAACCCGCGCCGCGTGCAGCGTGGAGTGGTCGAGGGGTCCGCGCCCCGGCTGGCGTTCCTCTTCTCCGGGCAGGGCTCCCAGTACGCCGGCATGGGCGCGCAGCTCTACGCCGAGGAGCCCGGCTTCGCGGCGACCGTCGACGAGTGCGCCGAACTGCTCCACCCCGAGCTGGGGCTGGACATCCGGGACCTGATCCTGGGCCGTGAGCCGGAGGCGGGCGAGAAGCTGACGCAGACCCGCTACACCCAGCCCGCGCTCTTCGTGATCGAGTACGCGCTGGCCCGGCTCTGGCAGGAGGCCGGGGCGCGGCCGGCGGCGATGATCGGGCACTCCATCGGCGAGTACGTCGCCGCGACCGTGGCCGGTGTGCTCACCCTCCCCGACGCGCTGCGGGTGGTGGCCGCCCGCGGCCGGCTCATGCAGTCCCTCCCGGCCGGCTCGATGCTCGCCGTCTCGCTGGACGAGTCGGCGATCGCCGAGCGGCTCCCCGAGGGGCTCGCCGTCGCCACGGTCAACGGCCCCGGCACCTGCGTGGTGGCCGGCGAGACCGAGGCCGTCGCCGCCTTCGCCGAGCTGCTCAAGGGCAAGAGCAAGCTGCTGCGCACCTCGCACGCCTTCCACTCGCCGATGATGGAGCCCATCCTGGACGAGTTCACCGCGCTGATGGCGTCGGTGACCCTGCGCCCGCCCGCGGTGCCGTTCCTCTCCAACGTCACCGGCACCTGGATCACCGACGAGCAGGCCACCGATCCGGCGTACTGGGCGTCGCACCTGCGCCGGCCGGTGCGCTTCGGTGATTGCGTGGCGACCCTGCTCGCCGAGGGAACCTGGCAGCTCGTCGAGTGCGGCCCCGGCAAGCAGCTGGCCAACCTGGCCCGCATGCAGGTCGCCAAGGCGTCGGCCGCGCAGCGCAGACTCACCCCGCTGGGCAGCCTCCCCGGCCCCGGCGACACCACCGGCGACCTGGCCACCCTGCTCGGCGCCGCCGCCGTGCTCTGGTGCTCCGGCACGTCGGTGCGGCTCGGCGTCGACCCGCAGGCGCGTCGGGTGCCGCTGCCCACCTACCCGTTCGAGCGGCGCCGCTACTGGATCGACCCGGACCCGGAGCAGCAGGTGGCGACGCCGGTGGAGACCGGGCCGCGGCCGCTGCCGGAGTGGTTCGCCGTGCCGGTCTGGCGGCAGGCCGCCCCGCAGCCGGGTACCGAGCCGCTGGGCCGCTGCCTGGTCCTCGTCGCCGGTCCGCGCGGCGATGCGCTGCTGGCCGGGCTGCGGGCCGCCGGCGCCGACCCGGTGGAGGTACGCCCCGGCGACGCGTTCGCCGCGACCCCGAACGGCTACCGGCTGCGCCCCGGAGCGCGGGAGGACCACGACGCGCTGGTCACCGCGCTGGCCGCCGACGGCGTACCGACCCGGATCGTGCACGCGTTCACCCTGGACGGTGAGCCGGCCGGCACCGACCTCACGGCGACCTGGGCCGCGCAGGAGCTGGGCTTCTTCAGCGCGCTGCACCTGGTGCAGGCGCTCGCCGGCGCCGGACTCACCGCCGCCGAGGAGACCGTCACGCTGGACCTGGTCACCGCCGGCGTCGGCGACGTACGCGGCGACGACCTGGTCCGGCCGGAGCACGCCACCCTCGCGGGGCTGGCGCGGGTGCTCCCCGCCGAACTCCCCGGGCTCGCCGTCCGGCTGCTCGACGCCGACCCGACCGACGACGGCGGACGCGCCCTCGTGGCCGAGCTGCGCCGCCCGCACGACCCGACGCGGGCCGAGTTGGCGCTGCGCGGCGGTCGCCGCTGGGTGGCCGAGTACGAGCAGGTCACGTTGGACGCCGAGGGCGAGCCGGGTGCGCTGCGCGACGGCGGCCGGTACGTCATCACCGGCGGTCTGGGCGGCATCGGCATCACCCTCGCCGAGGACTTCGCCCGCCGGGCCCGGGCGCGGCTGGTGCTGCTGGCCCGCTCCGGACTGCCGCCGCGCGAGCAGTGGGACGACCACCTCGCGGTGCACGGCAGCGACGACCGGTCCGGGCGGGCGATCGCCGCGATCCGCCGGATGGAGGCGGCCGGCGCCCAGGTGCTGGTGCTCGCCGCCGACGTCACCGACCCCGACGACCTGCGCCGGGTACGGGCCGCCGCGGAAGAGGCGTACAGCGGGATCGACGGTATCGTGCACGCGGCCGGCCTGCCCGGCGGTGGCATGGCCGAGGTCAAGGAGCGGGCCGAGGCCGAGCGGGTGCTCGCGCCGAAGATCGCCGGGACGCTCGCGCTGGCGCAGGTCTTCGGCGACCTGCCGCTGGACTTCGTGGTGCTCTGCTCGTCGATCACCTCGGTGATCGGCGGGTTCGGGCAGGTCGACTACTGCGCCGCCAACGCCTTCCTGGACGCGCACGCCCGCTCCGGCCAGGGCTGGCAGGCCCCGGTGCTCTCCCAGAACTGGGGCGGCTGGGCGGAGGTCGGCATGGCCGTGGAGACCGACATGCCGGCCGGTTTCCGGGCCGCCGGTCGGGAGACGGTGACCAGCAGCGTCGACCACCCGGTGCTCACCACCCGGGTCACCGGGCCGGACGGCACCGTGCTGCACGGGCTGGTCTCCGCCGCCACCCACTGGCTGCTCGACGAGCACCGCATCGGCGGAGTGCCGGTGGTGCCGGGCACCGCGCACCTGGAGTCGGTACGCGCCGCGGTGGTCGCCGCCGTGCCCGCCCCCGCCGCCGACGCCGTGGTGGAGCTCCGCGACGTCGCCTTCCTCGAGCCGTTCGCGGTGCCGGACGGCACGCTGGCGCAGTACCGGGTCGAGCTCACCCCCACGGAGGACGGCGTCGACTTCACGGTGCGCAGCCTCGCCGGCGGGCAGCTACGGACCCACGTGCACGGCAGCGCCGGCTGGACCGCCGAACCGGCCCCGCCCGCCCGGGAGGTGACCGTCGACGGCCGCCGGGTCGACGACGACGCGTCGTTCGGCCGGGGCCGCACCAGCATGCTGACGTTCGGTCCACGCTGGACGTCGCTGCGGGAGCACCACCTGGGTGCGGGGGAGGAGTTGGCGCGCGTCGAGGCACCCGCAGAGGCGGCCGCCGACCTGCCGGCCTGGGGTCTGCACCCGGCCCTGCTCGACGTGGCCACGGCGTTCGGCCGCGGCCAGGGCTCCGGCACCTACCTGCCGCTGTCGTACGGCCGGATCGTGGTACGCGGACCGCTGCCGGCGCGCTTCACCAGCCACCTGCGGCACCGGGCGGCCGCCACCGACGAGGTGGTCGCCGCCGACCTGACGCTGCGCGACGAGACCGGCCACGAACTGGTCGCGATCAGCGACTTCGTGCTGCGGCGGGTGGACCGGGGCGCGGTCACCGGTGGGCTGACCGCGACCACACCGGCCGAGGCGACGCCGGCCGGCCCGGCCGAGGACATCCGTCCGGTGGACGGGGCGGAGGCGTTCCGCCGAACGCTCACCGCCGGACTCGGCGCGCAGGTGGTCATCGCCACCCGGCCGGTGGCCGACATCCGCGCTCGGGCCGGCCGGGTCACCACCGAGAGCCTCGAGGTGGAGCCGGAGGCGGCCGCCGCGCCGGTGGCGTCCGGCGCGGGCTCCGCCGCCCCGAGCAGCGAGCTGGAGATCGCCATCGCCCAGGTGTGGCGCGACGCCCTCGGGGTGGCCGAGGTGGGGGTCGACGACGACTTCTTCTCCCTCGGCGGCAACTCGCTGGTGGCGGTGCAGCTGATCGCGGCGATGCGCAAGGCCACGGGCGTCCGGCTGCCGATGCGCAGCCTCTTCGAGACGCCCACCGTGGGCGGCCTCGCCGCCCGGATCGAGGAGCTGCGCGCCGCCGCTCCCGCCACCGACGAGCCGCCGACCCCCGCGGCCATCCCCGCCATCCCGCGACTGCCGCGCGCCTGACCACGAGAACAGGAGTTGGAGAACCCATGAGCGACACGATCGCCACACTGCCGGTGGTCGTCGAGAACGACGGCCGCGCCCTCACCGAACTCATCGCCGACCGTCGGGTGGAGCTGCGCGCCGCCCTGGTCGAGCACGGCGGACTGCTGTTCCGCGGCTTCGACGTGGGTGGGGTGGACGGATTCGACCAGGTCGTGCGCGCCCTCTCCGGGGAGCCGCTGACCTACACCGAGCGCTCGTCCCCCCGGCACGCCATCAAGGGCAAGGTCTACACCTCGACCGACTACCCGCCGGACGAGGAGATCTTCCTGCACAACGAGAACTCGTACCAGGCCCGCTGGCCGCTGACGTTGTTCTTCTACTGCGTCACCGCGCCCGAGACGCAGGGCGCGACGCCCCTGGCGGATGTGCGGCAGGTGTACCGGGAGATCGACCCGCAGGTGCGGGAGGAGTTCGTCCGGCGGGGTTGGATGCTGGTGCGCAACTTCCACGAGGACTTCGGGACCTCGTGGCAGCACGTCTTCGACACCGACGACCGGGCCGAGGTCGAGGCGTACGCGGCGGCGAACCGGATCCAGCTGGAGTGGCGCGGCAGGAACGGGCTGCGCACCCGGGCGGTACGCGACGCCGTGCACCTGCGCCCCGGCTCGGAGACCCCGCGCTGGTTCAACCACGCGACGTTCTTCCACCTCAGCACCCTCCCGAAGGACTACCAGGAGGGGCTGCTCGCCATGTTCGGCGCCGATCAGCTGCCGTCGAACACCTACTACGGCGACGGTGGGGAGATCCCCGCCGACGTGATGGACCACCTGCGGGCCGCGTACCGGGCCGCCAGCGTCCGCTTCGACTACCAGCGCGACGACGTGCTGGTGGTGGACAACATGACCGCCGCCCACGGCCGTGAGCCGTTCACCGGCCCCCGCAAGATCGCCGTCGCGATGGCCGAGCCGCACACCCCTGAGAGCAACGGAGCGAAGTGATGGCCGAACCCCGATTCCTCGTCGTCCGCAACGACGAGGAGCAGTACTCGATCTGGTCGACCGACCGGGAACTGCCCGCGGGCTGGCACGACGCCGGGTTCACCGGCAGCCGCGAGGAGTGCCTGGCACACGTCGACACCGTCTGGACCGACATGCGGCCGCGCAGCGTACGGGAGACGGCGTCATGACCCAGGAGTGGGCCTTCCCGGCGTCGTTCGCCCAGGAGCGGATCTGGATCGCGAACCAGCTCGACGCGGCCTCGCCGGTCTACAACGTCTCCAACCCGTGGCGGTTCCCCGTCGGCATCACCCCGGAGCAGGCCGAGGACGTGGTCAACCGGCTGGTGGCCCGGCACGAGGCGCTCCGCAGCTACCTGCGGGTCGACGACGGCGCGCTGGTGCAGGTCGTCCGCGCGGCGGAGCGCTTCGAGCTGCCCCAGGTCGACCTGCGTGGCCTCGACGGCGCCGAGCAGGCGCGGCGCTACGACGCCGAGCTGACCGCGCTCGGTCGCACGCCGATCCCGCTGGACGCCCCGCCGCTGTGGCGGGCTCGGCTGCTCCGGTTCACCGACGAGCAGGTGGGGCTGCTCTTCGTGGTGCACCACGCGGTCTTCGACAGCCACTCGGCGGTGCTGCTCGCCGCCGAACTGGCCGCGTTCAGCCGCGCCGCGCTGACCGGCGCGCCCGCCGAGCTGCCCGAGCTGCCCGTCCAGTACGCCGACTTCGCGGTCTGGCAGCGCGAGCAGCTCACCGGCGCGGAGCTGGAGCGGCAGCTCACCTTCTGGCGGGAGCGGCTGGCCGGGGCGCCCGCCGCGACCGGGTTGCCGCTGGACCGACCCCGGCCGGCCCAGCTCGGCTTCGCCGGCGACGAGGTCCACTTCGAGCTGCCCGAGGGGCTGCTCGACCGGGTGACCGCGCTCGCCACGGGCGCGGCGGCCACCCCGTACATGGTGCTGCTGGCCGCGTTCGCCGCGCTGCTGTCCCGGATCTCCGGCGACGAGGACGTGGTCGTCGGGGTCTCCACCGCCGGCCGGGACAACCCGGAGCTGGCCCCGCTGATCGGCATGTTCGTCAACCCGGTGGCGCTCCGCTGCGACCTGGCCGGCGACCCCACCTTCGCCGACCTGCTGACCCGGGTGCGCGACGGGCTGGTCGACGCGATGGAGCACGGGCAGACACCCTTCCAGCGGCTCGTCGAGGCGGTCGCCCCGCAGCGGGACCCGTCGGTGCAGCCGATCTTCCAGACGGCGCTGAACTACATCCCCGACTCCGGCCTGGACCCGGTCGCGTTGGGCACCACGAAGGACGACCTGGCCTTCGACATCACCACCACGACCAGCCGGCTGGTCTACCGCACCGCGCTCTTCGACCGGGGCACTGCGGAGTCGCTCACCACCCGCTACGTCCGGCTGCTCGACGCCGCGGTGACCGAACCGCGGCGGCCGGTCTCCGCGTTGCCGCTGCTCGACGACGCGGAGCGGGAGCGGGCGTTGACCGCCTGGAACGACACCGCGCAGGCGGTGCCCGCGACCACTGTGGTGGACGAGCTGCAGCGGCGGGCGGCGGCCACGCCGGACGCCACCGCACTGGTCCACGACGGCGTCGCGCTCTCCTACGCCGAGCTGAACGTCCGGGCCAACCGGCTCGCGCGGCTCCTGGTGGGGCGGGGCGCCGGACCGGAGACCCGGGTGGCGCTCGCGCTGCCCCGCTCGGCGGAGCTGGTGGTGGCCATCGTCGCGGTGCTCAAGTCCGGCGCCGCGTACGTGCCGGTCGACACCGGGTATCCGGCCGGCCGGATCGCGTACCTGATCGACGACGCCGAACCGGCGCTGGTGCTGGCCACCTCCGCCACCGCCGGTCTGGTCCCGTCCGGGGCGCTGGTGCTCGACGCCGGCACCGGTGCGGAGTTGGCCGGCGGGGACCTCACCGACGCCGAGCGGCGCGCCCCGCTGCGTCCCGAGCACCCGGCGTACGTGCTCTACACCTCGGGCTCGACCGGACGACCGAAGGGTGTGGTGGTCGAGCACCGGGCGGTGGCCGCGTACCTGGCCTGGGCCCGGCACACCTATCCGGGGCTGGCCGGCACCGCGCTGCTGCACTCGCCGGTCTCGTTCGACCTGACCGTCACCGGGCTGCTCGGCACCCTCACCGCCGGCGGCACTGTGCGGCTGGCCGCGTTCGACGACCCCGCCGCCCGCACCGGCGGCCGCCCGACGTTCCTCAAGGTCACCCCGAGCCACCTGCCGCTGCTGGAGGCGGAGCTGTCGCCCACCACCGACCTGGTGATCGGGGGCGAGGCGCTCACCGGGGAGCAGCTGGCCGGCTGGCGGGCCGGGCACGAGGACGTCGCGGTGATCAACGAGTACGGCCCGACCGAGGCGACCGTCGGCTGCGTCGCGGCCCGGATCGCGCCGGGGGAGCCGGTGCCCGCCGGCCCGGTGCCGATCGGCCGGCCCACCTGGAACACGCAGGCGTACCTGCTCGACGCCGGGCTCAACCCGGTTCCGCCGGGTGTCGTCGGCGAGCTGTACATCGCCGGAGACCAGCTGGCCCGCGGCTACCTGCGCCGGCCCGGCCTCACCGCGGAGCGCTTCCTGCCCTGCCCGTACGGGGCGCCGGGGCAGCGGATGTACCGCACCGGGGACCTGGCCCGCCGGCGGCCGGACGGGACGCTGGAGTACCTGGGTCGGCGCGACAACCAGGTGAAGATCCGGGGCATGCGCATCGAACTCGGCGAGATCGAGTCGGCGCTGCTGGCCCGGCCGGACGTGCGCGAGGCGGCGGTGGTGGTCCGATCCGACTCCGGTGAGCCGGAGCTGGTCGGTTACCTCGTCGGCACCGCCGACCCGGCGACGCTCGCCGCGGACCTGGCCCGGGAGCTGCCCGCACATCTGGTGCCGGCCGCCTTCGTGGCGGTGCCCGCGTTGCCGCTCACCCCGAACGGCAAGCTGGACGTCGCGGCGCTGCCCGCAGCGGAGGCCGGCACCCCCACCGCCGACGGTTTCGTCGCCCCGCGCACCGAGGCCGAGGCGCTGGTCGCCGAGGTCTACGCCGAGATCCTGCAGGTGGACAAGGTCGGCGCGCTCGACGACTTCTTCGCCCTCGGCGGCAACTCGCTACGCGGGATGCGGGCGATGGCCCGTATCCGGGCCGAGGTGGAGGTGGAACTCCCGATGCGGGCCCTGTTCACCAGCCCGGTGGTGGCCGACCTGGCCGCCCAGATCGAGCAGCGGATCGCCGCCGAGCTCGACGGGCTCTCCGAGACCGAGGTCGCCGCGCTGCTCGCGGCGGAGAAGGACAAGCCCTCATGACCGACCTGAAGGACCCCGCGCGGGATGCCGCCCGGCAGGCCCTCATCGCGCAGCGGTTGCGGCGGCGGCAGGCCGCCGCTCCCGCGGCGCGGATCACCGTGCGTCCCACCGACGCCGAGGTGCCGCTCTCGTACGCCCAGGAACGGGTCTGGTTCATGGACCAGCTCGCCCCGGGGGAGGCGGCGTACCACATCGCGGTGCCGATGCGGGTACGCGGCCCGCTGGACGTGCCGACGCTGCGCTCGGCGCTCGACGGCCTGACCCGGCGGCACGAGTCGCTGCGTACCCGCTTCCCGGCCGACGCCGACGGCCGGCCGACGGTCGTCGTCGACGAGACCGTCGAGGTCCCGCTGACCATCGTGGACGCCGCCGACGAGACGGCCGCGCAGGAGCTGGTGGAGGCGGCCGCCGCCGAGCCGTTCGACCTGGCGCACGGGCCGCTGCTGCGGGCCCTGCTGATCCGGCTGGCCCCGGAGGAGCACGTGCTCTTCCTCGGCAAGCACCACATCGTCGGTGACGGCTGGTCGGTGGACCTGCTGCTGCGTGACCTGATCACCCTCTACCGCGGCGGCGAGCCACCGGCGCTGCCGGTCCAGTACGGCGACTTCGCGGTCTGGGAGGCCGAGGAGCTGGCCGGTCCGGCCGCGCAGGGGCACCTGGAGTGGTGGAAGCAGCGACTCGCCGGGATCACCCCGCTGGAGCTGCCGCTGGACCTGCCGCGACCGGCCACCCAGACCTACCGTGGCGACTTCGTGGAGTTCACCCTCGACAAGGCGACCACGGACGGGTTGAACGCGCTCACCCGCGGCTACGGCGGGACGCTGTTCATGACGCTGCTCGCGGCGTACCAGGTGTTCCTCGCCCGGCACGCCGGGCAGGAGGACTTCGCGGTCGGCGCCTCGGTCGCCGGCCGCTCCGCGCCGGAGCTGGAGAACGTCGTCGGCATGTTCATCAACATGCTGCCGCTACGCGCCGAGCTGGCGGGCGACCCGACCTTCGCGGAGCTGCTCGAGCGCACCCGGCGCAGTGTGCTGGACGCGCTGGAGCACGGCGAGGTGCCGTTCGCGAAGGTGGTGCACGAGCTGGGGCTGCCCCGCGACGTCAGCCGGTCGCCGGTCTTCCAGGCCATGTTCGTGCTGCAGAACTACGACATGGGCCGGTACGCGGAGGTGCCCGGGGAGAGCGACGTGGCGTTCGACTGGACGCCGATGGAGCTGCGGGCCACCCGGTTCGACTTCGAGCTGCACGCGGTGGAGACCGTCGACGGGCTCTGGGGCAAGCTGGTGTTCAACACCGACCTGTTCACCCGGGAGACCGTCGCGCGGATGGCCGGCCGGCTCGGCGCGCTGCTGCGGGCCGTGGTGGCCGCCCCGGACACCCCGATCTCGGCGCTGGGGCTGCTCGCCCCGGCGGAACGGGAGCTGCTGGCGGGCTGGAACGACACCGCCGCCGACTTCCCGCGTACGCAGACGCTGCACGCGCCGATCGAGGAGCGGGCCGCCCGCACCCCGGACGCGGTCGCGCTGCGGTTCGAGGGCCGTTCGGTGACGTACGCCGAGCTGAACGCCGCCGCGAACCGGATCGCGCACCGGCTGCGTACGGCCGGTGTCGGCCCGGAGACCCTGGTCGGGGTCTGCGCGGAGCGCTCGGTGGAGCTGGTGGCGGCGCTGCTCGCGGTGCTGAAGGCCGGCGGCGCGTACCTGCCGCTGGACCCGGAGTACCCGGCCGACCGGCTGGCGTTCATGGTCACGGACGCGGCCGCCCCCGTGGTGCTGGTCCAGGAGCACCTGCGCGACGTGTTGCCGGAGACCGGCGCGACCGTGCTGGTCCTCGACGACGAGCGGGCCTGGGCGGATCAGCCGACCACCGATCCGGCCCCGGTGGCGGGCCCCGAGCACCTCGCGTACGTCATCTACACCTCGGGCTCGACCGGCCGCCCGAAGGGGGTGCCGAACACCCACCGGGGCATCGTCAACCGGCTCGACTGGATGCAGAAGAGGTACCTGATCGGCTCCGCCGACGCGGTGCTCCAGAAGACCCCGGCGAGCTTCGACGTGTCGGTGTGGGAGTTCTTCTGGCCGTTGCGCGAGGGCGCCCGGCTGGTGCTGGCGAAGCCGGGTGGGCACAAGGACGCCGGCTACCTGCGGGACCTGCTGGTCGCCGAGGCGGTGACCACCACCCACTTCGTCCCGTCGATGTTGACGGTCTTCCTGAGTGAGGAGGGCGTCGAGGCCGCGACCGCGTTGCGGCAGGTGATCTGCTCCGGCGAGGAACTGCCGGTGGCGACCGCCGTCGACTTCACCGCCCGGCTGCCGTGGTGCGGGCTGCACAACCTGTACGGCCCCACCGAGGCGGCCATCGACGTCAGCTCGTGGCACTGCGATCCGGCGCTGCTGGGCGGGCTGAGCAGCGTGCCGATCGGCGCGCCGATCGCCAACCTGCGGCTGCACGTGCTCGACGCCGCCGGGAACGAGTGCCCGGTCGGGGTCGCCGGCGAACTGCACATCGGTGGGGTGGGGCTGGCCCGCGGCTATCATCGCCGGCCGGCGCTGACCGCCGAACGGTTCGTGCCCGACCCGTTCTCCGGTGAGCCGGGCGCCCGGCTGTACCGCACCGGTGACCTGGCCCGCTGGCGGCTCGCGCCCGCCGCGGGCGACGCCACCGCGACCGGCGGCGTGATCGAGTTCCTCGGCCGCATCGACCACCAGGTCAAGCTGCGCGGCCTGCGGATCGAGCTGGGCGAGATCGAGAGCGCGCTGCGGGAGCAGCCCGGGGTGACCGAGGCCGCCGTGATCGTCCGGGAGGACACCCCGGGTGACAAGCGGCTGACCGCGTACCTGGTGGGCGCGGCCGAGCACACCGAGGTGAAGGCGGCGCTGAAGGAGACGCTGCCGGAGTACATGGTGCCGGCCGCGTTCGTGACTCTCGACGCGCTGCCGCTGAGCCCGAACGGCAAGCTGGACCGCAAGGCGCTGCCCGCGCCGGTGGTGACCCGCGAGGCGTCGGTGGCGCTGGTCGAGCCGCGCGACGACACCGAGCGGCTGCTCGCCGGAATCTGGTCGGAGGTGCTCGGCGTGCCGACGCTCGGCATCGACGACGACTTCTTCGACCTCGGCGGGCACTCGATGCTCGCCACCCAGGTGGTCGCGAAGATCCGCAAGGCGGAGCACGGCGGCCGGCCGGTCGGTGTGATGGACCTGTTCCAGCAGCGCACCATCCGGGAACTGGCCGCCTTCATGTCCGGCGCCACCGGTGAGGAGGGGCCCCGCCGGCTGCTCTACGAGCTGACCAAGCCGATTCCGGCGAACCAGCGCGTCGTCTCGTACGTCTGCGTGCCGTACGGCGGCGGCAGCGCGATCGTCTACCAGCCCCTCGCCGACGCCCTGCCGGCCGGGCACGCGCTCTGGTCGCTCGCCATTCCCGGGCACGACGTCGGGCTCACCGAGGAGGCGCTGCCCTTCGACGAGCTGACCACCCGGGTGGCCGAGGAGATCCTGGAACGGGTCGAGGGCCCGCTGGTGCTCTACGGCCACTGCGGGGTCGGTAGCGCGATCGTCACCGAGGTGGCGCGCAAGGTGGAGGCCGCCGGCCGTGAGCTGGAGGCGCTCTACATCGGGGCGATGTTCCCGTTCGCCCGCCCGAAGGGGATCTTCGCGGCGATCCGCACCCGGCTGGAGGCGCTGCGCAGCAACCGGCACTACGCGAGCTGGCTGAAGTCGATGGGGGTCGACACCGACGAGCTGGATCCGGAGCAGGCCGACCGGATCATCAGCAACATGCGGGCCGACTCCCGCGCCTCGGAGGAGTACTTCACCGGACTGCTCGACCGGCAGGCGACGAAGCTGCGCGCCCCGATCGTCTCGGTGGTCGGCTCCGAGGATCCGGTCACCGACTACTACATCGAGCGGTACACGGAGTGGCGGTTCCTCAGCGACACGCTGGCGCTGGTCGTGCTCGACCAGGCCGGGCACTTCTTCCTGAAGTACCGGGCGGACGAGCTGGCGGAGATCGTCACCCGTACGCACCGGGCCGTCGGCGACGGGACCACCGCCGAACTCAGCCGGGAGGAGCGGGGCGAGGACGCCAGCTGGGCCGTGCACGACACGTTGCGCGTCGGCGTGGAGGAGCAGCCGCGGGCGGAGACGGTCAAGCCGAGCATGGCCCGCTTCGTCGCGGTCACCGCCGGGCAGCTCGTCTCCACCACCGGGTCGGCGCTGACCGCCTTCGCCCTGCCGATCTGGCTGTTCAACCAGACCGGGTCGGTGGCGAACCTGGGCATGCTCTGGGCGCTGGCCCTGATCTGCGGCGTGTTGATGCTGCCGATCGCCGGGGCGATCACCGACCGGGTGAGCCGGCGGAAGATCATGATGATCGCCAGCAGCAGCGCCGGCTCCGTGCAGGTGGTGCTCGCCGCCCTGCTCTGGACGGACAGCCTGGCGTTGTGGCACATCTACGGTCTCGTGGCGTTGAGCCAGGTGGCCGGCTCCTTCCAGCGGATCGCGTTCCAGTCGGCCGTGCCGCAGCTGGTGCCGAAGCGCTACCTCGGCCACGCGATGGGCATCACGCAGCTCTCCAACGGCTTCGCCATGCTGCTCATGCCGGTCTTCGCCGCCGGTCTGCTCGCCGCCATCGAGCTGAAGGGCATCGTGCTGCTGGACGTGGCCAGCTACGTCGTGGCCGTACTCACCCTCGCCCTGGTCCGCTTCCCGGACGCGTTGGGCTGGCGACCGCGGGAGCGGCTGCTGGTGGCGATCGCCAACGGGCTGCGCTATTCGTGGCAGCACCGCGGGTTCCGGCTGATGCTGGGCTACTTCGCGCTCGGGAACATCTTCCTGGCCCCGGCGCTGGTGCTCATCACGCCGCTGGTGCTGTCGTTCGGCACCGCGACCCAGGTGGCGCAGGTGGCGCTCGCGGAGGCGCTCGGCGCGGTGGCCGGCGGTGTGCTGATGTCGCTCTGGGGTGGGCCTCGGCGTCGGCGGATGATCGGCGTGCTCGTCGGTAACCTCGGCACCGCGATCGGCTGCATCCTGATCGGTCTGGACGCCTCGGTCGCGATGATCTGCGTGGGGGTGTTCTGGCTGGCCATGGCGATGACCACGGCGCAGTCCATCTACGCCACCATCGTGCAGGTCAAGGTGCCGCAGCGCTTCCACGGCCGGGTGTTCAGCCTGAACCAGACCATCTCCTGGTCGACCCTGCCGATCGGGTTCGCGCTGCTCGCACCGGCCGCCACCGGCCTCTTCGAGCCGATGTTCGCCCCCGGTGGGGCGCTCGCCGACTCGGTGGGCGCGGTGATCGGCACCGGGCCGGGGCGGGGGACCGCGTTCGCGTACGTCTGCTTCGGCGCGATGCTGGTACTCATCACCGTCGGCGGCTTCGCCATCCGGTTGCTGCGCCGGTTCGACCTCGAGGTCGAGGACTCGCTGCCGGACGACCTGATCGGCGCGCAGGAGCGGGAGCGGCGGCTCGCCGCCCGCGCCGCCGAGCAGGAGGAGAAGGTTCCGGTAGCCGCGTGAGCGGTGGGCCTCCGGCCGTGGCCGGAGGCCCACCGCAGCCCCGCCGATCGTCGGCGACGGGCGGCGGCGACGGCAGGTCAAGGCAGGTCGGGCCGATCGGACAGGTCCGCAGCGGGCAGCTCCTCCGGCCGGGCCACCCACGCCGAGTAGACCGGCAGGCCGTGCCACGGGCCGGCGGGCACGCCGTCGCGGGTGTCGGTGGCGACGGCCACGACGGCGTACGGGTGACCGAAGCGCAGCTCGGCGGCGCGGACGACGGCCTCCGGTGGCAGACCGGCCACCGCCGCGAGCGCGGTCACCGCGGCAGCCTCGAAGCCGTACCGGCCGTAGCGGGCGACCGCGGCCTGAGTCGCCTCGTAGGCGAGGTCCGGAGCGCCCATCAGCTCGCCGAGGGCTCGCACCGCCGTGTCGAAGCCGAGCCCCTTCGCCGTCAGGTCGTGCCGGCTCTCCGCCTTCCAGCACGGCAGCAGGGCGCTGAACAGCTCCTCACGCCCGAAGGACCGGGTGTGCTCCTCACGGATCGTCCAGAGCGGCGTCTCGCCCAGCGGCAGATCGTAGAGGGAGCGTCGCCCCCGCCCGGGGAACGTCGTCGCGTTCGTCGCCACCTCGTGGGCGGCCGCGAGCACGTCCGGTGCGGGTACGTCCGGCGTGGCGGCGACCGAGACGACCAGGAGCCCGGACTCCCGGCCGTCGACGCGCTCCGGTCTCGCCTCAGCGGCGTGCACGGCGACGTCGCCGGCCCGGGCGGTGCCGGCGATCCAACAGGTGTGGCCGTGCCACGGCGTCCGCAGCACCTGCCGCAGTTCGCTTGCCCAGGCGCTGGCCGGGCCGAGCGCGTCGGCGGGCGACACCTGGAACGGGGTGGCCCACGCGACCCGGGTGGCCAGGGCCGTGGCCATGACGAGGAGGGTCTCCGGGCCGACCGTGAGCGGGAACTTCTCGATCATGCCGAGGGTGCGTTCCCGCGCCCACGCGTCCAACGCGGGCTGGTCGGGCAGCGGACCCGTCTCGGTGCTCTCGGGCAACGCCGCCCGCCACTGGGCCAGGGCCTCGATCGCCGCACGCTCCCACAGCGCGCTGGCCGAGGCGACCAGCGGGTGCGGCGTGTCCAGCAGCGCGCGGGCGGTCGCGGCGGCGCGGTCCGCGTCGGCGCCGAGCACCTCCTCCAGCTCCGCCCGGGTGCCGCCGGCGGCGGCCGGGCCGACCAGGGCGAGCAGCAGCCAGGCGCCGAGCGGGGAGGCGATGTGGTGCTCGCCGCCGATCAGACGGTGCATCTGTTCCGCGTATCGGACCACAGGCCCGGTGGAAGACATCACCGCTCCACTGTGCCCGCTGCCGGCGCTCCCGTCAGCCCCGCCGTACCGTCCCGGGACGGTCGTTGGCGAAGATCAACTCGGCTTCGGTGAAGTCGGGGTGTCCCGGGCCCAGCGTCACCCCGACTTCAAGGAGCCCGAGTTGATCAGCGTGGTCGGGGCTCGCCCGCCCGCCGGCGTCGCGTGTCCCTGGGCGCGGAGGGCCCGGACCGGGCGGATAGGCTTCCTGGCCGTGGCAGGTCTGTTGAGGAACGTGGCGGCACGCATCAGCCGGGCGGGCGGGGCGGTCATTCCCCGCCAGCGACGCGCCGAGCCCACGCCGGCCCAGGTCGCGCGCCGACGCCAGGTGGCCGCGCTGCAGCGCCGCGAGCTGTCGTACGCGCCGGAGCTGGACGGGCAGGCCGACCCGGGCGAGATCGTCTGGACCTGGGTGCCGTACGAGGACGACCCGCGCCAGGGCAAGGATCGTCCGGTGCTGGTGGTCGGCCGCAAGAGCCGGACGCTGTTCGGGCTGATGCTCTCCAGCAAGAGCGACCGGGACGGGCAGCGGCACTGGCTCGCGCTCGGCCCCGGCGAGTGGGACCGGGACAAGCGGCCCAGCTGGATCCGGCTGGACCGGGTGCTCACCATGCGGGAGGACAGCATCCGCCGCGAGGGCGCGATCCTGGACCGGACCCGCTTCGATCGGATCGGCAGGGCGCTGCGCGCCGGTTACGGCTGGCGCTGATCCTGGTCGACCGGTCGCTGCCCGGCCGCTGTTGGACCGCTCCCCGGACGGCGACCCGCGGCGTCACCGTAGGCTCTGCCGGCCTCGCTCTGGGGTCCCGCATCGCTGTGAGCTTGATACCCCAGAGGCATCTTTATGACTCTGAGGTATCAACCCGGTAGGGAAGTAGGGCCGCGGCCTCGCGGCCGCGGGTGTCAGGCGGGCTCGCGGCTCGACCCGACCGCAGCGGACCGCGCGTCCGGCGGCGGGTACGGCTGCTCGGCCAGCAACCGCGCCAGGTGTGCGCTGTTGAGCGCCAGGGCCCTGGTGGTGCGGTCGGTGGTGTCCGGCTTCGGGCGTGCGTCGAGGTAGTCGACTGTTTGCAGCGCCTCGCCGACCCAGTAGGTGGCGCCGGCGGCCGGGCAGGTGAAGCCGACCTCGTTCAACGCCTGCTGGACCTCGGCGATGGTGTGGTGGGCGCCGTCCTCGTTGCCGACCACGGCGACGCCCGCCACCTTCCCGTACGTGAGCAGACGCCCCTCGTCGTCGGTCTCGGAGAGCTCCGCGTCGAGGCGTTCGAGCACCATCTTGGTGACGGCCGAGGGCTGGCCGAGCCAGATCGGGGTGGCGATGACGAGTATCCGGGCGTCCAGCATCTTGGCCCGGATCGCCGGCCAGCCGTCGCCGTCGCCCTCGTCGGTGGTGACCCCGAAGCGTACGTCGTGGTCGACGACTCGGATCAGCTCACCGTCGACACCCTGCTCGGCCAGGGCGTCGAGCACCTCGCGGCCGAGCACCTCCGAACTGGACGGTGCGGGTGACCGCTTGAGCGTGCAGTTGAGGACGAGGGCACGGATCGTCGCCACGTTCGTTCCTCCCCGGTGTCGCGTTCTGTGTCTGTTACCCGCCCGGACGTCCGAAACACCTGAGGCACCAAGTTGCGCGATTCGGCTTGACGGCGTGCCGGGTCGGCGTATATTCAACTCATCGGTTTATCAACCAAGTGGTTGAGAGAAGGCGATGACAGCAGATCCGGTCAGCACCGTGTTCGCCGCCCTCGCGGACCCGACCCGCCGGGCGATCCTCGCCCGGTTGGCCGCCGGAGAGGCGACGGTCAACGAGCTGGCGGCGCCGTTCCCGGTCAGCGTCCAGGCCATCTCCAAGCACCTCAACGTGCTGGAGCGGGCCGGGCTGATCGTGCGTACCCGGGAGGCGCAGTGGCGGCGGTGCCGGTTGGAGCCGGCCCCGCTGCGCACCCTCGCCGAGTGGGTCGACCAGTACCGAAAACTCTGGGACGACCGTTACGACACGTTGGACGCATACCTCGACAACCTGAAGGGGAAAGACGATGAGCCAGCTCAGTGACCTCGTGATCGAACTGCCGTCGGACCTGGAGATCACCCTCACCCGGGCCTTCGACGCGCCGCGCGACCTGGTCTTCGCCGCGCACTCGCAGGCGGAGCACCTGAAGCACTGGTGGGGGCGGGGCAACCCGCTCGACATCGAGATCGACTTCCGGGTGGGCGGCCGGTACCGGTTCGTGGAGCACGCCCAGGACGGCAACTCCTACGCGTTCCGGGGCGAGTTCCGGGAGATCGTGGCGCCGGAGCGCATCGTGCAGACCTTCGAGTACGAGGGGATGCCCGGGCACGTGCTGGAGGAGACGCTCACCTTCACCGAGCAGGACGGGCGGACCGTCGTCTCCAGCACCAGCCGCTTCGACACGAAGCAGGAGCGCGACGGGATGCTCGACACCGGTATGACGCAGGGTGCGGCCGAGTCGTACGCCGCGCTGGAGCGGCACCTGGCCACCCTGGTCTGACGTACGGCGGGGCATCCGACGGGGTGCCCCGCCGTGCCCGATCCGTCTCTGTCGGATGGTGCTGTAACGCCTACCGGATCGCGAGCGCTGCTCATTATGCCACTGGGGAGGCGTTCCGGGTTCCGCACGGGGACGGCGAGGGGATCGCCGTCGGAGACGGAGAGGGATGCCGCGATGAACGGTGGCACACGTCCACACCCAGCCTCCCCCGACGATCATCTGCCGGTCACGGCGGACTGGATCTGCTCGACCTGTGGTGCAGATTGGCCCTGTGCCACCAAGCAGAGTCGGCTGCTGGAAGAGTACGGGCACGACCGGGCGGCGCTCGGTGTCTATCTGGCGAGCTGCCTCGCCGCGGCGTCCGCGGAGCTGCGCCGCGTTCCGGTGGACGTACTGCAGCAACGCTTCACGGGCTGGCTTCCCCGCCAGCGACGCCCCTTCTGACGGGCGGACGGGCTCCGGCCCACCGGTCGGAGCCCGTTCCGCGTGCACCTCCTTCCTGCTGTGACCCGTGGTCAGGTCCGGGTGCTCGCCCGGACCTGCCGCGCTGTGGCGGGGACCGACGCGCGTCGGGCGCGCGGGGTCGCCGCGGGGGTGCGGGACGGCCATCCCACCAGCCGGGGACGCCGCTGAGCGCTGACGTCCTCGATCCAGCCGACCAGCAGCACGACGACGAAGAGCAGTACGAGCGCCACCGCCAGGTATCCGACCTGCCCGAGCCGCCAGGCGTCGATCCGGTCGCCGACGACGAAGCAGACCGCGATCGCCGCGTTGTGCCAGAGGTAGATGGTCAGGGCCCGGCTGTTCAGCCAGGTGACCAGGCGGTCCAGTGGTCGGGCCCGGGCCAGCCACGCCATCGGGGGGCGGGCCCGGAGCAGCAGGAGCACGAAGCCGAGCGAGTAGAACGCCTGCGCGGCCGGGATGTCGTTCAGGTCCATGCCTCCCGCGGAACCCGCCACTGTCCACCCGGCCCCGACCCCGATCCCCAGGCACACGGCCGCCGCGATGACCAGTGCCGGCAGGGGAATGCGGTGCAGCGCACCGTCGCGATGGGCGAATCCGACGAGCCAGCATGCGCCGAAGGTGGCGAGGTCGACGACGACCGAGTGGACGCCGCCGCTGAGCGGTGGCGACGTGGTCTGCAGCATCACGACGGCGGCCAGGGGCAGCAGCACGGTCGGTAGCGGCCATCGGCGGTAGAGCCCGAGGAGCACGGGGGAGAGCAGGACGAGCCAGAGGTACGTGACGAGGTACCACAGCACACCGGTCACGTCCTGCGCCCAGGCGCTGCCCGCCGGTTGGGCGATCGGTATCAGCCAGGTCAACAGCCCGGGCCACGCCGGGCGATCGGGCCAGCCCTGCCAGACCATCACCGGCACGAGCACCGCGCCCAGCATCCACATCGCCGGCAACAGCCGCCGCAGTCGGCTGTTGACCGCTTGAACGGACGTACGGTCCAGGGACCGGGCCATCAGCGAGCCGCCGAGCGCGAACATGACGCCCATGGCGGGGAACGCGAAGCTCATCCAGGCGTAGCCCCACATGTGGTACGTGATCACCCGTGTCAGGGCCAGGGCGCGGAGTGTGTCGAACCAGCGGTCACGGCCTGCTCGGGCGGCGGGCGGCTCGGTGGCGCGATCGGTCTCCTCTGGTCGTGCCACGCTTGCGTGCATCAGGCTCCCGTCCACTACGTGCCCGCGGCGATCGGTCGGCGGGTCACCGGCACGCTTCAGTTTTCGCCACCGCAGCCGGGTGCCGGTCAGCGCGGTGATCGTCGACCGGAGCAGGACCAGGTACATCAGCTGCCGGTATGCGAATTGCTGCAGAGGGAGCGCCAGCAGGGGCAGGAGGCGCTCACGGTCGAGGCGGAAGGCCACCAGGGCGGTGACCGCCTGTACGGCCAGCATCAGCAGCCACGCCACGGCGGTCTCGGTGGCGCCGAGGAAGAACAGTCCGTAGAGGGCCATCACGTCCAGTACCGGCCCGAGCAGTGGCAGGACCACACCGAACAGGGCGAGCATCGGCAGACCGAATCGGCCGAACCGGCCGGACGGCCCCGTGTCGAACATCGCCCGGCGGTGTTTCCACATCGCCTGCATGGTGCCGTAGCTCCAGCGATACCGTTGGCGCCACAACTGTGTCAGGGAGGCGGGCGCCTCGGTCCATGCTCGGGCCCGCTTCTCGTACACCACGCGCCAGCCGGCTCGGAGGATCGCCATCGTGATGTCGGTGTCCTCGGCGAGGGTGTCGTCGCTCATGCCGCCCGCGGCGAGCAGCACCCGTCGGCGGAACGCCCCGATGGCCCCCGGCACGGTCGGCATGCAACCGAGCGTCTCGTACAGGCGGCGGTCGAGGTTGAAGCCGATGACGTATTCGATGTGCTGCCACCACCCGAGCGGGCCTCGCCGGTTGGCCACTTTGACGTTGCCGGCGACTGCACCGACCGACGGGTCGGCGAACGGCTGCACCAGCCGGCGTACGGAGTCCCGCTCGAACACCGTGTCGCCGTCGACCATCACGATGATCTCGTGGCTGGCGTGGGCGATGCCGGTGTTGAGAGCGCTCGGCTTGCCGCCGTTGGACTTGCGGATCACCCGCACGTTGCGCAGTCCGAGCGCCTCCGCGAGGTCGGCTGTTCCGTCGGTCGAGCCGTCGTCGACGACAATGACCTCGATTCCGCGATGGTCGCCGTTGGCCAGTGACCGGACGCTCGCGACGATGCCGGCCTGTTCGTTGTAGGCCGGCACGATTATCGACACGGGCTCGGTGACCGGCGACCCCCAGTACCCGCGCCGACGACGCCAGGCCAGCCGGGGTGCCAGGACGAGCAGCAGCAGCGTACGAAGCAGCATCAGGAGCCCGGCCACCACGAACAGCACCCGGAGCGTGGCGATGAACAGGTCGGCGACCCGCACCGCCATGACGGCCGACCCGGAGCGCCAGCGTTCGGCCTCCGACACCGGCCGGTTCGCGGGGACCGCTGCCACGCCGTCGTCGTCTGCCTCGTCCCGGGTCTGGTTGAGGCCTTCTCCGACCGTGACGAAGTCATAGCCGCGGGCCAGCATCGCCGGAATGAACCGGTCGAGCGCGGCGACCGTCTGGGCCCGGTCGCCACCCGCGTCGTGCAGCAGCACGACGGCGCCCTGCCCGGTCGGCGGGGTCATGTTCCGCACGATCGTGTCAACCCCGGGCCTGGCCCAGTCCTGGCTGTCGGTGTCGTTCACCGCCGTGAGGTAACCGAGGCCTCCGGCCTGCCGGATGGCCGCCCACGCCTCGTTGTCCACGGCGTCGGCCCGCGACGAGTACGGGAAGCGCAGCAGGTTCGTCCGGACCCCCGTGGTGTTCATGATCGCCATCTGGGTCTGGGTGTACTCGAGCCGCCGTTGCCAACTGGGCAGCAGGGTCGCCTCCGGGTGGCTGAAGGTGTGTACCCCGAGTTCGTGACCCTCGGCAGCGACCCGTCCGGTCAGGTCGGGATGGCGCGCCACCTGGCTGCCGACCACGAAGAACGTCGCCTTTGCCTGGTGGTGTCGCAGCACGTCGAGGATTCGCGGCGTCCACGTCGGATCGGGACCGTCGTCGAAGGTGAGGGCGATGGTGCGAGGTGGCATGCGGTAGGACTGCGTCCGGCCTCCGGTGGTGTCGATCACCGGCCCGCCAGAGATGATCTCGGCCGGCACCGAACTCTGATCGCCGACCTCCCGGAAGTGGTCCGGGGTGAACTCGGAGTTCGCGTAGGCCTCGACCAGCAGCAGGCTGAGCAGGACGGTGACCAGGGTCCCGGTTACCACCCAGCTCGTCCGCAGCGGAAGCCGGAGCCGACGTCGCTTTCTGGGCAGCGCGGACGCCGCCGCCGTCGTCCCGGTCATCGGGCCCTCGCGGCGGCGTGGAGGAGAGCGGGCGCGGTCGGCGTCACGGCGGGCGGGGGAGTCTGGGCAGACGGGCTCGGGGCCGCGACGGACGGGGGCGGCGGGGTGGGCGCCGCGGTCGAGGGCAACGGCGGGGACGGTTCTCCGTCGGACGTCGGCGGTGGTGGGGCCGGGACCGGTCGGTCACGCTCCGGCTCCGGTTCGGGCAGCAGGGACGGTCGGGGAAGTGCCTCGTTGGGCAGCGCGGAGACGGGGCCCGCGGACTCGTCGCCGGCCGACACGGGCAGAGCCCGCGGGCCGACTTGCTCGGGCGGCTGGTCACCGGTCTCCATGCCGGTCTCGTCGTCCAGAAGTGGCGCGGAGCGGGGCAGCGAGGGTCCAGTCAGGACGGCGACGCCGACGATCGGCACGTACGCGAGGGTGCCTGCGGCCAGGAGGACACCACACCACCGCATGAGGCGCGCACGTCGTCCGGTCGCGTCCACGAAGATCGGCATCGGGATGCGGGAAGCGGCGCTTTGGCCGGGGGGTGCGGGCGAGTTGCCGGCGTGAATGTGAACGACCACCCGGACGAGGCTAGGGAGGAGGAAAGCCGCTTATGTCCACTTTGTGGGGATGAGGGGATGGTCGGGATTTCATATTCCGAACAACCGGATTGACCGGTAGGGACGTCCGCAAACGTTGATATTCGCCCGTTACAGGCAGGTAGGTAACAGCTCGTCAGTTACGTGCACTTTCGCGACGATTGTTCGCCGACGGTGCGAGAGGGGACGGCGGCTTGAGGCATCGACGCCGTGGCCGTCGCGTTTGCCGTTCCGGCGCGTTGAACGGGCGTGGCCCCTGCGCGGTCCGAGGCGTACGGGTCACTCGGGCAGGTGTCCGATGTCGACGAGCTGCCGAGCCTGCCGCCCCGGGCTCAGGCTCTTCGCCCGGTACATCTCCGCGTCCGCCCGGCGCAGCGCCTCGGTCAGCTGGGCCGCGCCGGTCACCGGGGCGAGGCCGACCGAAGCCGTGACTCGCAGGCTGAAGCCGCCCATCGCGATGGGCGCGGAGAGCATCTCGTAGAGACGCCGGTTGGCATGGTCGATCCAACGCCGGTCGACGGTGGGTGTGACCAGCAGGCCGGCGAACTCGTCGCCACCGAGCCGGGCGACGGGGTTGTCGCCCGCGAAGGCGGCCAGCCGCTGCGCCACGCTGATCAGCACCTGGTCGCCCGCGGCGTGCCCGTACTGGTCGTTGATCTGTTTGAAGTCGTCGAGGTCGAGCACCACGGCGACCAGCGACCGCCCGGAGGAGTCGGTGAGCAGCGTGGCGGCCAGCCGGTAGAAGGCGCGTCGATTGGGCAGGCCGGTCAGCGGGTCGTGGCTGGCGGCGTGCCGCTCCGCCGCTAGCTCCGCCTGCAGGTGCTCGAGCTCCGCCTCCGCGCGCATCGCCCGGCGGCGCAGTTGCCAGGACGAGAACAACGCCCCCGCGGCGCAGATGCCGGACGCCACACTCACCGGATCCGGCACCCGAGCCTCCCGTCACGCCAGCTCCCGGGTCCTGACACACCCGGGCGGGCCCCTGTTATCCCTGGTCATGGCCCAGGTTAGGTAACTCAATGTGAACAGATAAGTACCGTTCACGTGGGTTATCATGCTCGCGGTCCGATGCAGATGCAATAGCAGATGCACGTGCAGCAGCGTCCGATGTCGACTCTCTCTCCGCGCCGCCACCGCTCCTCCCCAACGGCATCGGCCGGCTCCTGAACAGAAAGACCCCTCTTCATGCAGCAGCCGAGAAACGGTGTCCCCGCCGACCAGCTCCCCGCGCTGGACTGGCGGAAGAGCCGCCGGAGCAACCCCAGTGGCAACTGCGTCGAGCTGGCCGAGCTACCCGGGGGACGTGGCGTCGCCGTACGCAACTCGCGCTACCCGGACGGACCGGCGCTCATCTACACGGTCGACGAGATCGCCGCCTTCGTGCTCGGTGCTCGGGACGGCGACTTCGACCACCTGATCGCCTGACCGTCACCGCCGGTGCGCGGCTGGTACACCTTCCGCGTGAGTCCGTGGCATGCTTACTGGTCGGCCGGGCCGGGTGTCCGGCCGGCCGAGCTGGCACCCGGAGGTCGGCACGTGATGACTGTTCCCACCGACGGTGGCCCGACGACCGGGCCGACCGTGCTGCGCATGCTGCTCGGCGCCCAGCTTCGCCGGCTGCGCGAGTCCAGCGGCGTCACCCGCGAGGGCGCCGGCTGGGAGATCCGCGCCTCTGAGTCGAAGATCAGCCGGATGGAGCTCGGCCGGGTCGGCTTCAAGGAGCGCGACGTCGCCGACCTGCTCACCCTCTACGGCGTCAAGGACGACGCGGAGCGCGAGGTGCTACTCAAGCTCGCCCGCGACGCCAACAGCCCCGGCTGGTGGCACCGCTACGGCGACGTGCTGCCCGGCTGGTTCCAGTCCTACCTCGGCCTGGAGGCCGCGGCGGCGCTGATCCGCACCTACGAGGTGCAGTTCGTTCCCGGGCTGTTGCAGACGTCCGCGTACGCCCGGGCGGTGGTGCTGCTCGGGCACGGTGCGGCCACGCCCGACGAGATCGACCGGCGGGTGGGCCTGCGCATGGGGCGCCAGGAGCTGCTGCGCCGGACGAACCCACCACAGCTGTGGGCCGTGCTGGACGAGGCCGCGCTGCGTCGCCCGCTCGGTGGCCCGGAGGTCATGCGCGGCCAGTTGGATGCTCTCGTCGAGGCGACCCGACTGCCGAACATCCGGTTGCAGATCGTCCCGTTCACCGCCGGGGGGCACGCCGCCGCCGGTGGGGCGTTCAGCATCCTGCGCTTCGGCGACCAGGATCTGCCCGACATCGTCTACATCGAACAGCTGACCAGCGCCATCTACCTCGACAAGCGGGACGACCTGGACCACTACGCGCTGGCCATGGAGCGGCTCTGCGTCGAGGCCGAGCCGCCGGAGCGCACTGCGGAGCTGCTCACGCGCCTACGCGACGAGCTCTATCCGGCCTGACCGACGTACGTCGACCCGTCCGCCGACCGTCGCGCGTCGGCCCGCCGCCGACCGGCGTCGACGATCCCCGCGCCCTGTCGAGCGCCGATCCGATCCGCCGGGTCGGCGCTTCTCCGTTGACCGGGATAGAAGTGTTCGACTAGTCTCTGAATCGATCCAGTACTGAATCGATCCAGAAGGGGGAGCGATGAAGCCGACCCTCCAGGCCGTGGCCGACGCCGTGGGCGTTTCCCGCAGCACGGTCTCCAACGCGTACGCCCGCCCCGACCAGCTCTCGACGGCGCTGCGCCGACGGATCCTGGAGACCGCCAAGGCGATCGGCTATCCGGGCCCCAACCCGACCGCGCGCTCGCTGCGCCGGGGCTTCGTCGGCTCCATCGGGGTGCTCTTCACCTCGCGGCTGTCGTACGCCTTCACCGACCCCTTCGCGGTCCGTTTCCTCGCCGGGGTCAGCGAGGCGGCCGAGCGACACGGCGTCAGCCTGCTGCTCGTGCCGATCCCGAGCGACTTCGAGGACGCCCGCCGAGCGGTGGAGAACGCCTCGGTCGACAGTTTCTGCGTCTACTGCGTCGGCGACGAGGCGTGGGCGCTGGACGCCATCAACGCCCGAGGGCTGCCCTTCGTCACCACCGCGCCGCGGGACGACGCCGGCCCGGACGACCGCTACGTCGGTATCGACGAGCGGGCCGCGGCCCGGGGTGTCGCCGCGCACGTCGCGAGCCTCGGTCACCGGCGGGTCGCGCTGCTCGGCGACGCCGTGCTGCCGGACGCGCCGGCCGGCCCGCTCCGACTCTCCGGTGTGGACCAGGTCCCGCACCCCACCACCCGGGGTCGGCTCGCCGGCTTCGCCGACGCGTTCGCCGAGGTCGGCGTGGCCTGGTCCGACCTCACCGTGCTCACCGCCACCGGCAACGACCGGCGGGCCGCCGCTGCGGCGGTCGCCGGGCTCTTCGACCGGCCCGACCCGCCGACCGCCGTCCTGGCCTGCTCCGACGTGCTCGCCCTCGGCGTGCTCGACGCCCTCGGCGAAGACGCCGACCGCCCGGACGTGTCGGTCACCGGCTTCGACGACATCGCCGAGGCCGCCGCCGTCGGTCTCACCACCGTGCGCCAACCGGCCGAGGAGAAAGGCCGGATCTCCGCCGAACTGCTGCTCGACCCGCCTGCCGACCCCACGGCCGGGCACGTGCTCCTGCCCACCGCACTCGTCGTGCGCACCTCCACCCGACCCGTACCGAGGAGCTGACCATGGAACACTCGACCGGTTTCGTCACCGCCATCGACGCGGTCACCCGGCACGTCAACTCGGCCCGCCCCGACGCGCCCGTCCGGCTCGACCGGCCGCGTGCCCCGCGACTGGCCCCCACCCGGCTCGCCGCCGCCGTCGTCCTGCGGCGTCTCGCCGACCGGATCCAGCCCCAGCCGACCCCGGCGGCTCGCTGCTCCTGACGGTGCGTACCGGCCGCCGATCCGCAGCCCGGAGCCCCTTCTCGGGGTCGCCCACGATCGTTTCGAACCGGTTCCGCACCGGCCATTCGGGCACGATCGAGCCCGCCGGTGCGGAATCGGGCATCGAAGGTGGTGGCGGGTGGCAACGGCGGGGCAGACTGGACGCCCATGTCGCCGTTCACGCCCGCACTCCGGCTGCACGATCGGTACGTCCTGCGCGAGCGCATCGGCCTCGGCGGGATGTCCGAGGTGTGGCGCGCCGACGACGAGGTGCTCGGCCGGTCCGTCGCGGTCAAGGCCCTCGCCGCGCAACTCGCCGCCGACCCGCAGCTGCGGGCCACCATCCAGCGCGAGGCCCGCGCCGCCGCCCGGCTGACCCACCCGAACGTCACCCAGGTGTACGACTACGGCGAGGCGACCCTGCCCGGCGGCGAGGTCGTGCCGTACCTGGTGATGGAGTTGGTCGACGGCCAGAACCTCGCCGACCGGCTCGCCGCCGGCCCGCTCCCGTGGCGCGAGGCGGTCCGGACCGCCGGGCAGGTCGCCTCCGCTCTCGCCGCCGCGCACCGCATCGGGGTGGTGCACCGCGACGTCAAACCGGGCAACGTGATGCTCACCGAGACCGGCGCCAAGGTGCTCGACTTCGGCATCGCCACCCTCGCCGGTCCGCACCACCCGCTCGCCGGGCAGACCGGCGAACTGCTCATGGGCACCCCGGCCTACGTCGCCCCGGAGCGGCTCTCCGCCGGCCCACCCGACCCGGCCAGCGACGTCTACGCCCTCGGCGCGCTGCTCTACCGCACGCTCACGGGGCGGGCGCCGCTGCCCGTGCAGACCTGGGAGGACGCGGTCGAGGTGCACCAGCGGCACAGTCCCGTGCCGCCGCCGCGCGTACCCGGACTGCCGGCCGACCTCGCCGACCTGATCGTGGCCTGCCTCGCCGCCGATCCGAGCCGGCGGCCCACCGCCGCGCAGCTCGCGACCCTCCTGCGGACCGACGCGGCCGAACCGCCCACCGAGGTGCGGGCCGCCCCGGCGGATCCGGCGACCGTCGCGCTGCGGCCCCGTCCCGCCGGGCGGGCGACCGTCGCGTCAGCGCAGGCCCCCACCCTGATCGAGCGGCGGCCCGTGGCACCACGGCACCCCGTGCCGGCGCCCCGGCGGCGGTCCCGCAGTCCCCTCACCGCCATCGCCGCCGCGGCCCTGGTGCTCGTGTTCGCCGTGGGGGTGTTGCTCGCTCTCGACGACGACCGGGGCAACCCGTCGGCCGCCGGCACGGCGAACGCCACGCCGCACTCACCGTCGAGCCCCGCCGCGCCCAAGCCCCCGTCACCGTCGAAGTCCCCACCCGCGGCGACCACGGAGGCGCCCGGCCCGCTCGACCTGCGGCAGCTCGCCACCGAGTTCGTGGCGCTGCTCGTCAAGGCGCAGGCGCAGGGGCAGGTCGACCGGCGGACCGCCGACGACCTGCGCGACGAGCTGACCGACCTCGTCCGCGGCAAGCCGAAGGACCGGGCCAAGCACGTCCAGAAGCTGCGCGAGCGGGTCGCCGAGGCGGCCGAGCGGGAGGAGCTCTCGTCCGGGACGGCGGACCGGCTCGACGACCTCCTCGAACGGGTTGAGGTGCACGTCGGCCGCGACAACGGGTGACGCTCTCGATCCGGTCCGGAATCGACCAGGGCCGGGTCGCCGCGCGGCCCCGGCCGGCGCTCAGTCCAGCTCCACCGCATCGCCGACGGCGACCCGACCCGGCGTGACCACCTGGGCGTACGCGCCGACGCACGGCTGCGGCCCGAGGCCGGGCAGCGGCTCGATCCGGTTCAGCCGGGCCGGCGCCCGCAGCGCGTCCGGCTGTCGGGGCAGCCGGCCGTGCGCCAGGGTCGGCACGGCACACCGCGGCGTCGGGGCGAGCACCCGCAGCACCAGCTCCGCACCGATCCGCAGCTGGCGGCCCACCCAGCTGTTCTCCACGAAGCCGGCGCCCGGTGTCGCGACGACCAGGTTCGGTCGGTAGCGCTCGACCTGCGGGGGTCCGCCGGGCAGTTCGACGGCGAGCCGATCGAGCGTGGCGGTGGTGAGCAGGTGGATCGGGGCGAAGTCGAAGAAGGTGTCGGGTGCGGCGCCTCCGAGCGGGCTCGGTTCCACCGGCACGACGGCGGTGACGCCGGCGGCGAGTACGGCCTCCGGGACGGCCCGGTCCAGGGTCGCGGCCGCGGGTGGTGTGCCGGTGAGCGTCACCGGCGCGCCGAGCACCGCGGAGAGCAGATCGTCCACCTGCTCGTCCGGCCCGGACACCGTGCGACCGTCGGGCAGGGTGATCCGAACCGGCTCCGGGGCGCCGCCGGTGGCCTGAAGGGTGAGCAGGT
The DNA here is from genome assembly GCF_003626635.1 of Micromonospora musae. Lineage (GTDB taxonomy): Bacteria > Actinomycetota > Actinomycetes > Mycobacteriales > Micromonosporaceae > Micromonospora > Micromonospora musae. Next base: position 121,163 of record NZ_RAZT01000012.1, read on the forward strand.
CACGCCACCGCCGTGGGTCCTTCGCGCTGGCCACCCGCCCGGTCTCGCGGTGCAGCAGTGCGAGCCGGCGGTCGCCCTGGACGCCGCTCGGGCCGATCGCTGCCGTGGTCAACCGCTCACCGAGCATCGACTTGACCGGGTAGCGCCAGAGCTGCGCGACCCGCCCTTCCGCCTGCTCAGCCTGCACGCGCCCACCCTAACCGCCGCTGATCTCCGCCCCACGGACGCCGGGTGGCAGGGGTGCGGTTCTCCGCATCCCGGCCGTGCGGCTTCACCGCCCGTTACGGAGGCCATCCTCATGGCCGCCTCCCAGGATCACTTCGTAGCGTTGACCCATGATTCGAACCCCGCACGCCCTACTCGCCACCGGAGGTCTCGCGGCGGACTCCCAACCGCCGCAGGACGGGATCGTCGGCTACGTCACGGACCTGGTGGAACGGCTCGGTGGGCCGGGCGCCGGCCTGGCAGTGGCGCTGGAGAACCTCTTCCCGCCGATCCCGAGCGAGGTCATCCTGCCGCTGGCCGGTTTCGTCGCCGGGCAGGGCCGGATGAGCGTGGTCGGGGCGATCTTCTGGACGACGCTCGGCTCACTGCTCGGCGCCCTGGCTCTCTACGGGATCGGAGCGGCGCTCGGCCGCGACCGGATCCGAGCGATCGCCGCGAAGCTGCCACTGGTGAAGCTCAGCGACGTGGACCGGACCGAGGCGTGGTTCATCCGGCACGGGGTCAAGGCGGTCTTCTTCGGGCGGATGATCCCGATCTTCCGGAGCCTGATCTCCATCCCGGCCGGCGTGGAGCGGATGCCGATCACCATCTTCGCCCTCTACACGACGCTGGGCAGCCTGATCTGGAACAGCACGTTCGTGCTCGCCGGCTACCTGCTCGGCGACAACTGGCACCTGGTCGAGGGGTACGTCGGCATCCTCCAGAACGTCGTCATCGTGGTGTGCGCGGCGGCGGTCGCCTGGTTCGTGGTGACCCGGGTGCGGCGGGCCCGACGCGCCGGTCGCGAGCCGGAATCGGCGACCCTCAACAGCTCGGGCGCGGGCGTCCCCGACCCGAGCGGCCGGGGCACCATCTACCGCACCGGCGGCTGGGGCGACGACGGGCGCGGCGGGGCGCGTTGACCCACCCAGTCCGGGTCGGCGTCGGCGTCGGCGCCGGTGTGCTGACCGCCGCCGGGGACCTGCTCTTCCTGCTGGTCGCCGCCGTCGCCGGCGCCGGGTCCGCGCCCCTGCCACCGGCCCGCCGCCGGATCGGCACGCTGATCACGCGGTACGCCACGACACTGGTACGGCTGGAACGTCGCCGGCTCGCCGGGCTGCTCGGCGCGGACGAACTGCCGCCGATCCGTACGGCGGGCTGGCGGCACGTCGCCTATCTGGCGGCCCGGCTGCTCCCGGGTGCGCTGGGCGCGCTGGCGTACCTGCTGCTGGCGATCGGCGCGGTGCTCACCTGGATCCTGCTGTCCGCCACCGTGCGCGGCGAGCTGTCCGTGGCGGAGTTCCTGCTGCAGGTCGTCATCGGCACGGTGCTGCTGATGCTGAACGTGCAGGCCATCGCCAGCGTGGGCGCGCTGGACGTCCGGATCGCCCGGTGGCTGCTCGACCGCGGCGCCCGTGCCGCGCTGGAGGACCGGGTCCGCGAGTTGGCCAGCACCCGGGCGGGTGTGATCGCCGCCGTGGACGCCGAACGCCAGCGCATCGAACGGGATCTGCACGACGGGCTGCAGCAGCGGCTGGTCGCGCTCGGCATGCTGCTCGGCAGGGCCCGGCGCGGCCGGGACGCCGAACGGACGTACGCCCTGGTCACGCAGGCCCACGAGGATGTGCAGCGGGCACTCGAGGAGCTGCGCGAGGTGGCCTGGCGGGTCTACCCGTCGGCGCTCGAGGAGAGCGACCTGGGCCAGGTGCTCGGCATGGTCGCCCAGCGCTCCGCCGTGCCGGTGCGGATCCGGTGCGACCTGCCCGTACGGCCCGATCGGCAGGTCGAGACCGTGCTGTACTTCGTGGCCTGCGAAGCGCTCACGAACGCCGCGAAACACGCCGCGGCTACCCTGGTCACGATCGACATCGAGGCGGCGGAGGGGACGGTCCGGATGCTCGTACGCGACGACGGTACGGGTGGCGCGGACCCCTCGGGCCGTGGCCTGTCCGGGCTGGCCCGCCGGGTCGCCGCGCTGGACGGGCGGCTGCGGGTGGAGAGCCCGACCGGCGGACCGACGACCGTACTGGCGGAGCTTCCGTGCGCGTGACGCTCGCCGAGGACTCGACGCTCCTGCGGGAAGGGCTGGCCCGACTGCTCGTCGAGGAGGGCCACCTGGTGATCGCCTCGGTCGGCAGCGCCGACGAGCTGCTCGCCGCGGTCGACCGGGAACGTCCCGACGTGGTCGTCACCGATGTCCGGATGCCCCCCACCCACACCGACGACGGTCTGCGTGCCGCGTTGGAGATCCGCCGCCGGTGGCCCGACACCGCCGTGCTCGTGCTGTCCCAGTACGTCGAGAAGCGGTACGCCGCCCGGCTGCTCGCCGACCGTCCCGAGGGAGTCGGCTACCTGCTGAAGGATCGGGTCGCCCAGGTCGACGACTTCCTCGACGCCCTGGACCGGGTGTGCGCGGGGGCGACCGCGCTGGATCCCGAGGTGGTACGCCAGGTCGTCTCCGGCTCGGACCGTACCGATCCGCTCGCCCGGCTGACTGAGCGCGAACGGGACGTCCTGCACCACATGGCGCAGGGCCATACGAACGCCGCCATCGCCGGACGGCTGCACGTATCGCTCAGCGCGGTCGAGAAACACGTGAACGCGATCTTCGACAAGCTCGACCTGTCCGGCGTCACCGGCTACAGCCGCCGGGTGCTGGCGATCCTCCGCTATCTCTCCGCCTGACCCCTCGCGGCGGGCCGGCCGGCAGCGCCGCCGCCAGCCCGCCACATCACGCCGATCGCCCCAGGCGTGCCGATGATCGACTCGATTTCCTTGATGTCGGGGTGTCCGGACCGTGCTGATGCCCCAACTTCAAGGACCCCGAGTCGACCTTGAAGCCGGCGGCTTGGCCCGCGACCGGACGGCCGCGAGTCAACCTGAGGGGGCGGGCCGGCGTCCCGGGCAGAATTCGGTCGCCGCGCGGGAGCACCGCCGCGGCGGGCCCCCAAACGCGGACAGATTACCCCGATCACCCCAAGCGCGCGGATGATCGACTCGGTTTCCCTGATGTCGGGGTGTCCCGGCCGCGTGATGCCCCGACTTCAAGGAGCCCGAGTCGATCACCGGTCGCGGCTGGGGTGGTTGGCGAGTGGTGTCCGGTTTACGGCCCGCGCGGCCATCGAATGGACCTTCGCGCGGATCGGGCCGGCACCCCCGGGCAGAGCCCGGCGCTGGGCACTACCCCGCAGCCCCTCCAGGCGCGCAAACCGGACACATCGCGCTCATCGCCCCAAGCGCGCCAATGATCGACTCGGGTTCCTTGATGTCGGGGTGTCCCGGCCGCGTGATGCCCCGACTTCAAGGACCCCGAGTCGATCACGAGCGGCGCCTGGGGTGATTGGCGAACGGTGTCCGGTTCGCGTGCGCGCAGCCTGGGGTGCGGCCACCCCAGGTTGATGGTTTGGGTGGTTTGGGGTGTGACCGGTGGCATCCTCAGGCCGGAATCGTGGACGGGTCGCGGGCGTTGAACACCCCCGACGGCCGAGGTAGCAGCCCCGCCCGATGGCCCGTCCGCCCGGACCGAGCCGCGAGGCTCCCCGGGAATGACGGTGGCCGGCCGGTCGTTGAACCGGGTCCCGCCGCACGACCCCCTCCCGGGTCGCAGCGGGCCACGGTCACCGAGCCTCCCGAAGCCCCGGGCACGTCGCCGGGAATCATGGCGGGCCGCCGGTCGTTGAACACGGTCCCGCCGCACGACCCCCTCCCGGGTCGCGGCGGACCACGGTCAGTCACCAAGCCCCCCGGGCATGTCGCCGGGAATGATGGCGGGCCGTCGACCGTTGAACACCGTCCCGGCGTGGTGAAGCCCCCCAACTTCGCCCCGGGACACCGGGCCCCGCGAACCCCCTCTCGCGCAAGCGCCCACTCAGACTTTCCCCCCTTTCTGTGAAGCGCCCGAGCGTGGCGCTGACCTGCACACCCCCCCCGGGTGTGGGTCATCACCCCCGAAGGAGCTTTGACATGAACACGATCATGCGTAAGAGCGTTCTCGGTATCGCTGGTCTCGCGTTCGCCGGTGGTGTCATCGGTGGCCCCGTCGCCGCCCACGCCGCCACCCCCACCATCGACGCCAAGCCCGTCGCTGTCGTGCACGTCGACAAGCCGGGCGTGGACAAGGGCAAGCTGATGCCCAACGGCACCCACGGCGCCCAGTCCCGCATCAACCTCGACGACGAGCAGACCGCCAATGTGAAGGCGATCATCGCCGCGACGAAGAAGTCGGACATGAACGAGCGGGCCGCGGTCATCTCGATCGCGACGAGCCTGCAGGAGTCGAAGTTGGAGAACCTGGGTCACCTGGGTGACGCCAACGACCACGACTCGCTGGGCCTGTTCCAGCAGCGCCCGACCTCGGGTTGGGGTACGCCGGAGCAGATCACCGACCCGCAGTACTCGACCACCGCGTTCCTCAAGGGTCTGAAGCAGGTCGACGGCTGGCAGGACATGCCGCTGACCGACGCCGCCCAGACCGTGCAGGTGTCGGCCTACCCGGACGCCTACGCGCAGTGGGAGCAGCAGGCCGCCGACCTCGTGGCCCAGTACTGGAACAGCTGACAACCACAGAGCATCACCTGACCGCTGGCCGGCACCCCACACGGGCGCCGGCCAGCGGCATACCCCGCGTTAAACCAACGGAGCGCCCCGAAGAACCGGAACGGACGCGCTGCGGGTCGGGCGTACGGGAGGAGCCGGCGCAGACACCGAATCCTGGCCGGTTACCGCTCGCCGGGAACGTGAAGTGTCCGAAATCCGTGCGTACGGCCGCTGACGAAATGGTGCTGGGAGGTGGGAAGAAGCGCGGGCGCGGGTACGTTGTGTGGGGTGTCGGTGTGCTCAGTGTCCCCGGGCCTCACCTGATAAATGCCTTCGCGGAATACCGTTCGGCTGGAGCCGCGTTGCGCCACTCGCCGCGAGGCGACCTACACACCGACACCCCGAGCGCCGCCCTCGACCACCTGGTCGGGGGCGGCGCTTTCGTCTGGGGTCGGACAGCCGAACGCTGAGACGGCAGAATGCCGGGATGAGCGTCGAGTCGTCGTGGGCCGGGCAGCCAGGTGTCGTCGTACTGCCCGGCGGCGCCGCGGTGCGCGGCCGACGAATCGGCGACGACGCTTCCCCGGCGGACTTCGCGCTGCTGCTGGCCCCCGGTCCGGCACCTGCCTGGCCGCACCGGCGGATCCGCTGGCCCGACTTCTGGATCCCCGTCGACCGTGCCGACGCGCTGGACGCCCTCGGTGAGGCGCTGCGCCGCGCGCAGGACGGCGAGCGGGTGGAGGTCGCCTGCCGTGGCGGCCAGGGCCGAACCGGCACCGCCCTGGCCGCACTCGCGGTGCTCGACGGCATGCCCGCCGGGCAGGTGGTGGAGTGGGTACGCGCCAACTACCGGCCCCGGGCGGTGGAGACGCCCTGGCAGCGCCGGTGGCTGCATCGCCTCGGGTGACGGCGCAGGCCGGCTCCGGCCAGCGGCCGAACCGGAGGCCGCCATGGGGCGAGCCGCCCCGGGCCGGCAGTCAGGCGTGCAGCGCCGGTGGTCAGGGCGCGACGTAGTCGCGTAGGTGTCGGGCGGTCAGGGTGTCACCCCGGGCGATGAGCTCGGCCGGCGTACCCGTGAAGACGATTTTGCCGCCGTCGTGGCCGGCGCCCGGGCCGAGGTCGATCAGCCAGTCCGCGTGGGCCATCACCGCCTGATGGTGCTCGATGACGATGACCTGTTGCCGGCGTCGACGAGCCGGTCGAGCAGGGCCAGCAACTGGTCGACGTCGGCGAGGTGCAGCCCGGTCGTCGGCTCGTCCAGGACGTACGTGCTGGTCTTCTCGGCCATGTGGATGGCGAGCTTGAGCCGCTGCCGCTCGCCGCCGGAGAGGGTGTTGAGCGGCTGGCCGAGGCTGAGGTAGCCGAGGCAGACGTCGGCGAGTCGCCCGAGGATGACGTGGGCGGAACCGCTGGGGAAGAAGTCGTACGCCTCGGTGACCGGCATGGCGAGCACGTCGCTGATGTTCTTTCCGCGCAGCGTGTAGGTGAGCACCTCGGCGGTGAAGCGCCGTCCCTCGCACTTCTCGCAGACGGTGGCCACGCCGGCCATCATGGCCAGGTCGGTGTAGATGAGGCCGATGCCCTTGCAGGCCGGGCAGGCGCCCTCGGAGTTCGCGCTGAACAGGGCCGCCTTCACGCCGTTGGCCTTGGCGAACGCGGCGCGGATCGGGTCGAGCAGGCCACTGTAGGTGGCCGGGTTGCTGCGGCGCGAACCGCGGATGGGCGACTGGTCGACGATGACCACCCCGGCGCGTCGCCGCAGGGAGCCGTGAATGAGGGAGCTCTTGCCCGAGCCGGCCACGCCGGTGACCACGGTCAGTACGCCGAGTGGGACGTCGACGCTCACGTCTCGCAGGTTGTGCAGGTCGGCGTTGCGGATCGGCAGGTGTCCGGTCGGGCGGCGTACCTCGCCGCGTAGGCCGACCCGGTGGTCGAGGTGCCGGCCGGTCAGGGTGCCGGAGCGGCGAAGACCGGCGACGTCTCCCGAATAGCAGACGTGGCCGCCGGCCGTGCCGGCGCCGGGGCCGAGGTCGACCACGTGGTCGGCGATCGCGATGGTCTCCGGCTTGTGCTCGACCACCAGCACCGTGTTGCCCTTGTCGCGCAGCCGGAGCAGCAGGTCGTTCATCCGGGCGATGTCGTGCGGGTGCAGGCCGACGGTGGGCTCGTCGAAGACGTACGTCACGTCGGAGAGGCTGGAGCCGAGGTGCCGGACCATCTTCACCCGCTGCGCCTCGTGCCGGCGGCGCTGGCGTTGCTCGACGGCGGGCACGCCGAGCTCGACCGCGAGCGGGCCGACATCCGGCGGGCGCTCGGCGCGTTCGAGACGGTGGTCGGTGCTCCGGCGGCTTCCGTGCCGGTGCCGCGTCGCGCGGCTCGCATCGGAGAGGTCGCGGCCCTGGTCGGGGTCCGCACCTCCCAGCTGCGGCTCTGGGAGGTTCGCGGCCTGCTGCGTCCGACCCGGTCACCCGGCGCCGGCTACCGGGTGTACGACGAGGCGGAGCTGCGGGCGGCCCAGGTGGTCGCGCTGCTGCGGCGCGGCGCGTACCCGTTCGAGATCATCACGGCGGTGCTGGACGAGCTGCGGACGACCGGCAGCCCGCAGCGGGTCCGGGCCGAGCTGGCCCGCCGGGAGCAGGAGCTGCATCGGCGCAGCCTGCGCCGGCTGCGCGCCTCCGCGGCCCTCTACGACTACCTGCGGGAGCGGGAGCCGCTCGGCATGCCGTGAGCGCGGCGTGCGAACGCCGGACGGCGACAGCCCCGCGGAAGGCGGGGAGTCTGGGGGAGGCGGGGCATCCCGTCCGGCCCCGGTTTGCCCGTTTTCCGGATTAGGGTGCTGGCATGAGAGATCGGCTGCTGGCCACCACGGCGACCGCCGCGCTGCTCACCGTCGGCGCGGCCGTTCCCGCTCCGGCGGCGCCGCCCACCACCGCCCGCGCTGGGCGTGCCCTCTCGGTGGGCGCGGGGGCCGTGCCGTGCCCGCGCGCGGCGGCACCGGCGGCTTCCCGGCCCGCGCGCCCGTCCCCACCACCGGCGTCGGCGCGGGAGCGCGCCGTCGGAGGTACGGCGCTGGCCACCGCGGGGCTGGTCGTGCCGCCCGCGACTCCTCGGCCGCCGAGGCTCACCGCCACCTCCTGGCTCGTCGCCGACCTGGACACCGGTCAGGTGCTCGGGGGTTGCGGCCCGCACGAGTACGGCCCACCGGCGAGCGTGCAGAAGCTCCTCCTCGCCGCCACGATGCTGCCCCGGCTCGACCCGAAGCAGGTCGTCACGGTCACCGAGGAGGACATGGACTTCGAGGCCGGCTCCTCCGCGGTCGGCCTGGTCGAGGGCGGGCGGTACACCGTCGAGACGGTCTGGCTCGGGCTGCTGCTGAACTCGGGCAACGACGCGGCCAACGTGCTGGCGCGCCTCGGTGGGGGCACCGAGGGCGCGGCCGGCGGGGTGCGCGAGATGAACGAGTACGCGCACCGGCTCGGCGCGCTCCAGACGCACGCGGTCACCCCCTCCGGCCTGGACGGGCGTGGGCAGTTCACCAGCGCGTACGACCTGGCGTTGATCGCCCGGGCCTGCTTCGCCGACCCGACCTTCCGGCGGTACGCGTTAACAAAGCTGGCTCGGATCCCCGCCCAGCCGGCGCAGCGCACCAAGGGCTTCCAGTTCCAGAACGAGAACCAGCTCATCTTCGACTACCCGGGCGCGTTGGGCGGCAAGACCGGCTACACCGATCTGGCCCGGCACACCTACGTGGGCGCGGCCGAGCGCGGGGGCCGTCGCCTGGTCGCCACGCTGCTCGGCGCCGAGTCCCGACCGGAGCGCGGTTGGGAGCAGGGCGCGGCGCTGCTGGACTGGGGCTTCTCGTTGCCGGCGACGACCTCGGTGGGTCGGCTGGTCGAGCCGGGGCAGCTGATGGCGACGCCGGAGGTGAGCCCGACTGCCGCCACCGGCGAGGCGCGGCCGGCCGCCGCGAGTCGCCCGGTCGGCGAGGAGAGGTCGAACTCCTGGCCGGTGGGGGTGCTCGTCGCCACGGTGAGCGTCGTCCTGCTGACCGGCGTGCTGTGGCGTCGCCGTGCCCGCCGCCGAGGCGGCGCCTGAGCCAGGACAGCTCCATAGCGATGCGCGCGCCCAAAGCAGTCGGTCACGCGGCTCGCCCGACTCGCCCGGGGGCGGCGACGGATCGACAACCGCCGACGGATATCCATAGACTCCGGTCGCTCCGGTACGACGAGTCCAGGAGGATGCCCGTGTCGCGTGAAGTTCGACCGCTGCCTGTTCCCGCCCCGCGTCGCGCGCGGCGCACCCTTCCGCGTGTCGGCGGCGTGGCGCTGCTCGCCGGTGCGCTCCTCGCCGCCGGCGCCACCGCCGCGGTGGCCGCGCCCGCCACGGCGAACGGCGCCGGCGTCGTACCGGCTGCCGCCGCGCCCGGGGGTCCGCGTACCACCCCCGGCCCGTGCGGCTACACGGCGACGCCGGAGGATCCGGCGGCCCGGCCGGTTCCGCTGCCGCCCGACCCCCGCCGTACCCCGGACAAGGGCCGGGTGCGGGTCACGCTCCGCACCAACCACGGCTCGATCGGGTTGACCCTGGACCGGGCGGCGGCACCCTGCACGGTGCAGAGCTTCCTGCACCTGACCCGGCACCGCTTCTACGACCGGACCTCGTGCCACCGGCTGACCGCGTACCCGACGCTGAGCGTCCTGCAGTGCGGGGATCCCTCCGGCACCGGCTCGGGTGGGCCGGGCTACCGCTACCGGGACGAGCTGCCGACCGATCTGCCCCCGGCGCCGACGGACCCGACGGGCGAGCGGCGGCTCTACGCCCGTGGCACGCTCGCCATGGCCAACGCCGGCCCGGACACCAACGGCAGCCAGTTCTTCCTGGTGTACGCGGATTCGGCGCTGCGGCCCAACTACACGGTCTTCGGCTCGGTGGACGCGGCCGGGCTCGCCACGCTCGACCGGATCGCGGCCGGGGGAGTGGCCCCGACCGAGGAGGACCCGGCTCCGGTCGACGGTGCGCCGGCCCTGCCGGTGGAGATCTGCAAGGCCGTCCGGCACCACCGCTGACACCCGTGCAGGCGGGGTACCTCGCTACGACATGAGCGAGGTACCCCACCGGTGCGCGGCCCGGTATGACCAGCGCCTGAGCGGGGAGCCCGCCGTCACCGCCGGGGTTGGTCCCGGGGGTCGAGCGGGCGGCGTCGCCGGTCCGCGCCCAGCCGTGTGGCGGCTAGGGCCGGCCCGGTCGGGGGAACCTCGGCGCCGGAGCGCAGGACGCGCGGACGACCAGCTCGGTGGGCAGCCGGACGTGCGGGTCGCGTTCGACGCCACCGATCAGGTCGATGAGCAGCCGTAGTGCCTCGGCGCCCATCCGCTGCAGGGGCTGCGCGATCGTCGTCAGCGGCGGGTTGACCAGCGCCGATTCCGGGATGTTGTCGAAACCGATGACGGACAGGTCCTCGGGCACGGTGAGGCCGACGTTCCGCGCCACGTCCACTGTGGAGATCGCGGAGAGGTCGTTTCCGGCGAAGACGGCGGTCGGCCGGTCCGGGAGCGCGAGCAGTTCGGCAGCGGTGGTGGCTGCGCTCTCGATCCGGAATCCCCCGACGCGCACGAGTCTCTCGTCCACCGGCACGCCGGCGTCGGCCATGGCCCTACGGAAGCCCGCTTCGCGCAGGCGGGCCGACTCCAGGTCCGGGCGTCCACTGATGTGTCCGATGCGGCGGTGACCGAGCGACAGCAGGTAGTTGGTCGCGATCACGGCACCGGCGAAGTTGTCCGAGTCGACGGTGGGCAGGCCGGAGGGGCCGGTGTGCGGGTCGACGGCCACCACGTGGAAGCCCTGCTTGGTCTCGACCACGGTCGGCGTGACGATCACGGCCCCGTCGATGAGGGTGCCGGAGAGGCGGGCCAGCGAGCGCCGCTCCCAGCCGACGGCCGTGCCGTCGCCGTCGCCGCCGGAGTAGGCCAGCAGCTGGTAGCCGGTGCCGGCGACCTCCTTGGACGCCCCCTTGAGCAGCTCGGTCGAGAACGGCTCGAACTCGGCGACCAGGATGCCCAGGACGTTCGTCCGGTGGCTGCGCAGGCTCTGCGCGCCCAGGCTGGCCTCGTATCCGAGTTGGTGGATGACCTGCCGTACGCGTTCCACGGTCGCCTGCGCCACGCCGTACCGATTGTTGACGACCTTCGACACGGTAGCCACCGAGACGCCGGCCGTACGGGCCACGTCCGCCATTTTCACACGCTCCGGGAAGGTCACGCCGACGATGATAGAGGGCCGGCCGCGACTCTTCGGCACGGTTCGAAAACGTTATCGACAACGGTTGACACGTGGTTACGGGGCTGTAAAACTCGCCGCACCTGAATCCCCGCCACTGCTAGTCGAGGAGACGTGTCGATGGCGATGAAGCACCGCGCGGGCGCCGGCCTGGCGCTGTTCCTTACCACCGCACTGCTCGTCGCCGGGTGTAACGGCGGCGACAGCGAAGCCCCCGCCGAGAGCGAGCTCTACAAGAACCCGGTGACCCTCACCTGGTGGCACAACGCCTCCCAGGAAGGGCCCCTGAAGACCTACTGGGAGAAGGTCGCCAAGGACTTCTCCGCGCTCCACCCGACCGTCAAGGTCCAGATCGAGGCGATCGAGACCAACCAGCTCCAGCGCACCCGGCTGCCTGCCGCGCTGCTGAGCAACGACCCGCCGGACGTCTTCCAGGCGTGGGGCGGCGGTGAGATGCGCGAGCAGGTGGAGGCCGACTACCTGAAGAACCTCACCGAGCAGGCCAAGACGGAGATCGCCGACATCGGCAGCGCCGCCGAGATCTGGCAGGTGAACGGCGAGCAGTACGGGCTGCCGTACCGGATGGGCATCGAAGGTGTCTGGTACAACAAGGAGATGTTCGCGAGGGCGGGCATCGCCGCGCCTCCGACCACCTTCGACGAGCTCAACGACGCGGTCACCAAGCTCAAGGCCATCAACGTCATCCCGATCGCCCTGGGCGCCGGTGACAAGTGGCCCGCCGCGCACTGGTGGTACAACTTCGCGCTGCGCGCCTGCTCGGTCGACACCCTCAAGAAGGCGTCCACCGAACTCGTCTTCGACGACCCCTGCTTCGTCAAGGCCGGCCAGGACCTGAAGACCTTCATCGGCACCAACCCGTTCCAGCCGAACTACATCGCCACCCCTGGCCAGAACGATGCGACCAGCGCCAATGGTCTGCTGGCCAACGGCAAGGCCGCGATGGAACTCATGGGCGACTGGAACCGGGGCACCCTGGACACCGTCGCCGAGGACCGGGCGGCGCTCGGGAAGTTCCTCGGCTGGTTCCCCGTGCCGGCGATTTCCGGTTCCGCCGGCGACCCGAAGGCGGCCCTCGGCGGCGGGGACGGATTCGCCTGCGCCAAGCAGGCCCCGGCCGAGTGCGTCGAGTTCATCAAGTACCTGGTGAGCCCCGAGGTGCAGAAGGGATACGCCGAGACCGGCACCGGTCTCCCCGTGAGCAAGGCCGCCGGCGCCGGCGTCACCGACCCCTCCCTGAAGGCCATCCTGGATGCCACCGCCAACGCGACCTATGTGCAGCTCTGGCTGGACACGGCCTTCGGCAGCACCGTCGGCAACGCGATGAACGACGCCGTCGTCGCGATGTTCGCCAGCAACGGCACCGCCGAGCAGGTCGTCACCGCGATGAAGGCGGCCGCGAAGAAGTGACCGCCACCAACCCGACCCTGAGCCCCGCCGGCGACGCGTCCGCGCCGCCGGCGGGCCTCCGGCCCTCCCGGCGCACCTCCATCCGCGCCGTGCAGACCCGGCGCAAGTGGTACGAGATCGTCGGGCTCACCCTGCCCGCGGTCATCGTCTACGTGATGTTCGTGCTGGTCCCGATGGGGTTCGCGGTCTACTACAGCCTCTTCCGCTGGCGGGGGATCGGACCGCCGACCGACTACGTCGGATTCGACAACTACGTGCTCGCCTTCCAGGACCCGATCTTCCTCGACGCGCTGCGCAACAACGCCATCATCGTGGTCGGATCGCTGCTCGTCCAAGGTCCCATCGCGCTGGCCGTGGCCCTGCTGCTGAACCGGCGGTTCCGTGGACGCGCCGTGTTCCGCCTGCTCGTCTTCGTGCCCTACGTGCTCGCCGAAGTCACCGCCGGCATCATGTGGAAGCTGCTCCTCACCGACAACGGGACCGTCGACGCGCTGCTGCGGTCGCTGGGGCTGGGCAGCCTGGTGCGGGCGTGGCTCGCCGACCTCGACGTCGTCATCTGGACGATGCTCTTCGTCCTCACCTGGAAGTACGTCGGCTTCGCCATCATCCTGCTGCTCGCCGGCCTGTCGAACGTTCCGCAGGAGCTGACCGAGGCCGCCGCGATCGACGGCGCGAGCTGGTGGCAGACCCAGCGTCACGTCATGGTCCCGCTGCTGGGGCCGACGATCCGGATCTGGATGTTCCTCTCGATGATCGGTTCGCTGCAGGCCTTCGAGGTCATCTGGGTGACCTCGGTGCCGGCGGTACGGTCGCTCGGCGCCTCGGCCACCATGGCCACGTACATGGTGGACAACGGCTTCTTCGCCCGGCTCTGGGGCTACGGCAACGCGGTTGCCGTGATCCTCTTCGTCATCTCGTTCGTCGCGGCGCTGCTGTTCCAGCGTTTCCTGCTCCGCCGTGACATCGAGGGCGCCGTCACCGGAAGGGTGAACTGACAGTGACCGCTGGCCCAGTCCCGTCCCCGCCGGTGACCCGACGCCCGGTGGCGTGGAGCACCCCCCTCACCTACGCGCTGGCACTCGCGGTCGCGGCCGTGTCGATCGCCCCGGTGGTCTACGTGATCATCGGCGGCTTCCGTACCACCCCGCAGATCGCCGCGGACCCGGCCGGCCTGCCCGACCCCTGGGTCTGGGACAACTACGCCAGAGTGCTGACCCAGAGCGACTTCTGGAAGCAGGCGCTCAACAGCGCGGTGATCGCGCTCGGCACCACGGTCGGTGTCGTGGTGCTCGGCGTCTGCGCGGCGTTCGTGCTCGCCCGATACACCTTCCGCGGGCGCGAGGGCCTCTACACCTTCTTTACCCTCGGCCTGCTCTTCCCCTCCGGCGCAGCGATCCTGCCGCTGTACCTGATGCTGCGCGACCTGACCCTCATCAACTCCTACTACGCGGTGATCCTGCCGCAGATCGCCTTCTCCCTGCCCCTCACCATCGTCATCCTGCGCCCCTTCCTCTCCGCCGTCCCCCGCGAACTGGAAGACGCCGCCGCCATCGACGGTGCCGGGCGGCTGGGGTTCCTTTGGCGCATCCTGCTGCCGCTGTCGCGGCCCGCGCTCGTCACCGTCGGGGTCCTCGCATTCGTGGCCAGCTGGAACGCGTTCCTGCTGCCGCTGCTCGTCCTCGGCGACGCGGACCTGCACACCCTGCCGCTGGGCGTGCAGAACTTCTCGAGCCAGTACACCTCCGACACGGCCGGAATCCTCGCCTTCACCTCGCTGGCGATGCTGCCGGCACTCCTCTTCTTCACCTTCGCCGAGAAGCAGATCGTCGGCGGTCTGCAAGGCGCGGTCAAGGGCTGAACAGCAGCCCCGCGAGCCGCGGAAGAGGAGACCCAGATGACCGTTTACCTGTATGCCCACCGGGCGCTGCCCGGGCCGATGGGCGTCGGAGGAAAGTGACCGACAACGTGACCGTGGACATCGAACCGAGCACCTCCATCTGGAACGACCCCTCCTACGACCTGCCCACCCGCGTCGACGCCCTGATCGCCGAGATGACCCTGCCGGAGAAGGTGGCCCAGCTCTACGGCGTCTGGGTGGGTGCCTCCGCCGACGGCGGTGAGGTCGCTCCGTACCAGCACGAGATGGAGGAGCCGGTCGACCTCGACGCGCTGCTGCCGACCGGCCTCGGGCAGCTCACCCGGCCGTTCGGCACGGCCCCGGTGGACCCGGCGCTCGGCGCGCTCTCGCTGCTGCGTACCCAGCAGCGGATCGCCGGGACGAACCGGTTCGGCATTCCGGCTCTCGCGCACGAGGAGTGCCTCGCCGGCTTCGCCACCTGGGGCGCCACCGCGTACCCGGTGCCGCTCTCCTGGGGGGCAACCTTCGATCCGGCACTGATCCGGCGGATGGCCGCGGCCATCGGCGTCGACCTGCACCGGCTCGGCGTGCACCAGGGGCTCGCGCCGGTGCTCGACGTGGTCCGCGACGCCCGCTGGGGTCGGGTCGAGGAGACCGTCGGTGAGGACCCGTACCTGGTGGGGACGGTCGCCACCGCGTACATCCAGGGACTGGAGTCGGCGGGCGTGGTCGCCACCCTGAAGCACTTCGTCGGCTACTCCGCCTCCCGGGCCGGTCGCAACCACGCCCCGGTCGGCATGGGCCCGCGCGAGCGCGCCGACGTCATGCTGCCGCCGTTCGAGATGGCGGTACGCGAGAGCGGCGTCCGTTCGGTGATGCACGCCTACACCGACACCGACGGGATGCCGTCCGCCGCCGACGAGCAGCTGCTCACCGGTCTGCTCCGGGAAACCTGGGGCTTCACCGGCACGGTCGTCGCCGACTACTTCGGGATCGCGTTCCTGCACACCCTGCACGGGGTGGCCGGCAGCTGGGGTGAGGCCGCCGGCGTCGCCCTCGCCGCCGGGGTGGACGTCGAGCTGCCCACCGTCAAGACGTTCGGCGAGCCGCTGCGCGCGGCGCTCGCCGCCGGCACGGTGCCCGAAACGCTGATCGACCGGGCGCTGCGCCGGGTGCTGTTGCAGAAGGCCCAGCTCGGACTGCTGGACGCCGGCTGGAGCCCGGTGCCGCCCGCCCTGGACGGCGTCGAGCTCGACGACCCGGCGGCGGTGCGCGGCAGCGTAGACCTGGACCCGCCGGCCAACCGGGCGCTGGCCCGGCAGGTGGCCGAGGAGGCGGTCGTCCTGCTGCGCAACGCGGACGTCCTGCCGCTGGCCGCGCCGGCCCGGATCGCGGTCGTCGGCCCGCAGGCGGAGAACGCCCTCTCGGTGCTCGGCTGCTACTCGTTCCCCGTGCACGTCGGCGCCAAGCACCCGGAGGTGCCGCTCGGGATCGAACTGCCCACGCTGGTCGCGGCGCTGCGCGCCGAGTTCCCGGCAAGCGAGGTGGTGGTGGCCGCCGGCGCCGGCGTCGACGGCCCGGAGACCGACGGCTTCGCGGCGGCCGCCGAGGTGGCCCGGGGCGCGGACGTCGTGATCGCCGCGCTCGGCGACCGGGCCGGACTCTTCGGCCGGGGCACCAGCGGCGAGGGCTGCGACGCCGAGTCGCTGGCCCTGCCCGGTGTGCAGCAGCAGCTGCTCGACGCTCTGCTCGACACCGGGACACCCGTGATCGTCACCATGATCGCCGGTCGCCCGTACGCGCTGGGTCGCGCGATCGACGAGGCCGCCGCCATCGTGCAGTCCTTCTTCCCCGGCGAGGAGGGTCCGGCGGCGATCGCCGGGGTGCTCAGCGGCCGGGTCGAACCGCAGGGGCGGCTGCCGATCGGGGTGCCGCGCCGGCCGGGTGGGCAGCCCGGGACGTACCTGACCGCTCGACTCGGCCAGCTCAGCGACGTCTCCAACGTCGACCCGACCCCGGCGTACGGATTCGGCCACGGGCTCAGCTACACCCGGTTCGACTGGTCCGCGCTGACCGTCGAGCAGCGGGTGGCGCAGACCGACGGCGAGCTGCGGCTGAGCTTCACGCTGCGCAACACCGGCGAGCGGTGGGGCAGCGAGGTCGTCCAGTTGTACGCGCACGACCCGGTCGCCTCGGTGGTGCAGCCGGTGCAGCGGCTGATCGGCTACCAACGGGTGCGGCTCGACCCCGGCGCCGCCTGCCGCATCGAGCTGACCGTGCCGGCCGACCTCTTCTCCTTCACCGGGAAGAACGGGCGGCGGATCGTCGAGCCGGGCGAGCTGGAGCTGCGGCTGGCCGCGTCGAGCACCGACGCGCGCCTGGTCGCCCCGGTCGAGCTGCGCGGCCCGGTCCGGTACGTCGACCACACGCGGCGGCTGCACCCCGAGTTCACGGTCAGCCCGGTCGAGGGCTGACCTGGCGTGTACACCGACCTGCCCGAGGAGCAGCTGCGCGGCTACCGCAGCGGCGTACGGGACCCGGAGGACTTCGACAGGTTCTGGGCCGCCACCCTCGCCGAGGCCCGGTCGGCCGACCTCGCCCTGCGGGTCGAGCCGGTGCCGACCGGGCTGGCCGGCATCGACGTGTACGACGTGACCTTTCCCGGCTTCGCCGGCCAGCCCGTCCGCGCCTGGTTGCGGGTGCCCGGCGACGCCGGGACGCCCCTGCAGACCGTCGTGCAGTACGCCGGCTACGGCGGCGGGCGGGGCCACCCGCTGGAGAACCTGCTCTGGGCGGCAGCCGGGTACGCGCACCTGCAGATGGACACCCGAGGGCAGGGCGCCGGGTGGAGCCGGGGCGCGACCCCCGACCCCGCCGAGGCGGGACCGGAGGCCCCCGGGGTGATGACCCGGGGCATCGCCGAGCCGGGCACGTACTACTACCGGCGTCTGATCACCGACGCGGTCCGGGCGGTGGACGCGGCCCGGACCCTGCCGGCGGTCGACCCGGAGCGGATCGCGGTGCTCGGGCACAGCCAGGGCGGTGCGCTGGCGCTCGCGGCCGGCGCGCTCGTGCCCGACCTGCGGGCGGTCGTCGCCGGGGTGCCGTTCCTCTGCGACATCCCCCGCGCCATCGTGGTCACCGACGCCCGACCGTACCGGGAGGTGCGCGACTACCTGGCCGTCCACCGCGACGCCGAGGAGCGGGTGCTGACGACCCTGGCGTACGTCGACGGGGTGAACTTCGCCCGCCGCTGCCGCCTCCCGGCGCGGTACTCGGTGGCGCTGATGGACGAGATCGTGCCGCCGTCGACGGTCTTCGCCGCCGTCAACGCGCACGCCGGGCCGACCGAGCTGTCACTGTGGCGCTACAACGGTCACGAGGCGGGCGGGATCGAGGACGACGCGGCGGCGCTGCGGTTCCTCGGCACGCACCTGGCGGTCGACGCCGACCCGGCACCGGAGGCCGGCGGCGACTGATAGACAGGACGGATGGGCAGGTCGGCTGCGGGGCGGGTCGGGGCGGCGACGGCTCGGCTCACCGCCGCGCTGCTCCTGGTCGGGATGCTGCCCGCCGGCTGCTCGCGGCCGGAGCCGCGGCCCGCGCCGACACCCCCGGTTCCGCAACCGTCGCCGAGCGGCCCGCCCTCCCCGTCCAGCACCGGCCGGCCGCGGCTGCCCGGTTTCGTGGTGCTCGGCGACGTCGATCCACGCATCCGCACCGACATCCGGTACGCCACCGCGCACAACTTCGTCGGACGGCCGATCACCGGCTACCAGGAGTCGCTGTGCCTGCTCACCCGGCAGGCGGCGGAGGCCCTGCGCCGGGTGCAGGACGCCGCCCTGACCGGTGGGCACAGCCTCAAGGTGTACGACTGCTACCGGCCGGTGCCGGCCGTGGACGACTTCGTGGCGTGGTCCAAGCGGCCCGGCGAGCAGCAGACGAAGGCCGAGTTCTACCCGCACGTCGAGAAGTCGAAGCTCTTCGCGCAGGGATACATCGGCGCGCCGACCGCACACAGCCGGGGCAGCACGATGGACCTGACTCTGGTCCCCGCGACGGCCGCCAGCGAGCCGCCGTTCGCGCCCGGCCGCCCGTTGGTCTCCTGCACCGCGCCGCGCGCCCAGCGTTTCCCGGACGCCAGCATCGACATGGGCACCGGCTTCGACTGCTTCGACCCGTCGGCGCACACGGCCGCCCCGGGTGTCAGCGGCCCGGCCCGGGAGAACCGCAGGCTGCTCGAACGGTTGATGACCGACGCCGGGTTCGTCAACTACCCCGGCGAGTGGTGGCACTACCGGTACGAGGACGAGCCCTACCCGGACACCTTCTTCGACGCCCCGGTGGCCCGCTCGTCGGTCGGGTGACCGGCCCGCCTGCGGATCCGGCATGATCCCTTCCTGGCGCGCGGCGCCGGCGGCGCCCACGCCTCGCCGTCGCCGGCCGGGAGAGGGGACGACAGTGACCACGGAGCGGATCGGGCCGCCGTTGACCGGCGGGGAGCGGGAGACGCTGCGGGCGTACCTCGACTACCACCGGGCGACGCTGGCCATGAAGTGCGACGGGCTCAGCGACGAGGAGCTGCGCCGGCAGTCGTCGCCACCGTCGACGCTCTCCCTGCTCGGGCTGGTCCGGCACATGGCCGAGGTCGAGCGGACCTGGTTCCGGAAGGTGATCAACGCCGAGGAGATTCCGCTGGTCTGGTCGGAGAGCGGCGACTACCAGGTCGCGTACGACGCCGGTTCGTCGAGCCGGGCGGAGGCGTTCGGCGCCTGGCAGCGGGAGGTCGAGCACTCCCGGCGGATCGAGCGGGCCGCGGAGTCGCTGGACGTCACCGCCCACAACGTCCGCTGGGGCGAGGACGTGTCGCTGCGGCTGGTGATGCTGCACCTCATCCACGAGTACGCGCGCCACAACGGGCACGCCGACCTGCTGCGCGAGGCGATCGACGGGACCGTCGGCGCCTGACGTCGACGCGGATCAGGGCCACGCGGCGACGGTCGCCGGTAATACCGATTGCGGCCCGCGCACGGTCCGCATACCGTCGTTCCCGCAAGGTCAACCGAGCGATTCACCAGGGAGTACGCCGTGTCGCAACGCACCAACACCCGAGCCGTGCGGCCCGTGCCGCAGGGCGGTGCGTGGCTGACCACAGGCGAGGAATCCCTTTGTCGGGGCCGGTTCGTGGGGGGCCGGTATCGGGGTAGGCGGCGGCGCGACTGACGCGCCCGCGCACACACGCAGCCGCCCACCCCGCCGGGGTCCGGGCGGTTTTTTCGTCCGTGGCCCCGGCACCGGGCGGGTCGGGGGGTCACCCGTCCGGCACGGGCCGTTGGAGCAGCGGAAGCTCACCCGGTTCTCACCCGGGAGGTCACGGGTTCGAATCCCGTACGGCCTACGTTCCGGCGCGCGGCGCCGGACGGTAACGCGGTTGTAGCGCAGCCTGGCAGCGCGTCACCTCGCCATGGTGAAGGTCGCCGGTTCGAATCCGGCCAGCCGCTCCGAGACGATCGAGAACGAGACGAGGAGACGACGATGGGTTTCCACACGCTGGCCGGCACCCGAGCCCCGGTACGGGTCTGGACCGACCCGTACGGCATCGAGCCGCAGGCGGCGAAGCAGCTGCGCAACATCGGGGCGCTGCCCTGGGTGGAGGGCGTCGCGGTGATGCCGGACGTCCACTTCGGCAAGGGCGCCACGATCGGTTCGGTGATCGCGATGCGGCAGGCCGTGTCGCCGGCGGCGGTCGGTGTGGACATCGGCTGCGGGATGTCGGCCGTGCGTACCTCGCTCACCGCTGCCGACCTGCCGGACGACCTCGCGGGTCTGCGTTCGGCGATCGAGGCGGCGATTCCGGTCGGCTTCGCGCAGCGGGAGAAGGCCGTCGATCCGCGCCGGGTACGCGGCCTGGAGCAGCGCGGCTGGGACGAGTTCTGGCGGCGCTTCGCGGACCTCGACCGCCGGGTGGCGCAGCTGGAGGTACGCGCGCAGCGGCAGCTCGGCACGCTCGGCGGCGGTAACCACTTCATCGAGGTCTGCCTCGAGCAGGGCGGCGCCGACGAGGGGCGGGTGTGGCTGATGCTGCACTCCGGGTCCCGCAACATCGGCAAGGAGCTGGCGGAGCGGCACATCGGGGTCGCGCGCGGGCTGCCGCACAACGCCGACCTGCCCGACCGGGACCTCGCGGTCTTCCTCGCCGGCACGCCGGAGATGCAGGCTTACCGCCGGGACCTGTGGTGGGCGCAGGAGTACGCGCGGCGCAACCGGGCCGTGATGCTGGCGGTCTTCTGCAACGTGGTGCGGGACCGGTTCCCGCAGGTGCGCTACGACGAGCCGATCTCCTGCCACCACAACTACGTGGCGGAGGAGAGCTACGGCGGGGTGGACGTGCTGGTGACCCGCAAGGGCGCGATCCGGGCCGGCCAGGGAGACCTGGGCATCATTCCGGGCTCGATGGGCACCGGGTCGTACATCGTGCGGGGCAAGGGCAACCCGGACGCGTACTGCTCGGCGTCGCACGGGGCGGGGCGGCGGATGTCGCGGGCGCAGGCGAAGCGCACCTTCGGCACCGACGACCTCGCGGCGCAGACGGCGGGTGTGGAGTGCCGCAAGGACGCCGGGGTGGTGGACGAGATCCCCGGCGCGTACAAGGACATCACCGAGGTGATGGCCCGGCAGGAGGACCTGGTCGAGGTGGTCGCGCACCTCAAGCAGGTGGTCTGCGTGAAGGGTTGAGGCGGGTGGCGGCCGTTGGGCCGCCACCCGCTCCGGCGTCAGTCGTGGCTGAGGTCGTCCCGGCGGGCGAGGCTCCAGTAGCCGACGCTCGGCTGCATCCCGAACGCCCGGTTCGCGCGCAGGATCGCCTCGTTGCCGTCGTCGTTGTGCGTGCTCACCGCGGTCGCGCCCCGCCGGTGGGTCTCCAGGAGGGCGGCGGCCTTCAGGGCGATCGCCACTCCCCGGCCGCGGTGATCGACCACCACGCCGGTGTAGACCGTGTACCAGTCGCCGCCGTCGGACTGGGGCGTGACGATGGTCAGCCCGCACGGCGGGGCACCGGGTTCGTCACGGGGTTCGGCCAGCAGCACGACCGCGTCGTCGGTGAAGAGCCGGTGGGCCTGCGAGACGTCGACGTCCTGATCCTCGGCGCCGGGTACCGGCAGACCGGGCAGGCTGCGGGTGATGCAGTCGAGGACCACCGCCTCCTCGGCCCGGAAGTCGGCGACGCGGACGCGTACTCCCGCGGTCTCCGCGCTGCGCGCGGCGCGCTCCGCCAGCTCGTCGGCGCGCCCGGCCAGGTCGAACCGCCAGCCGACGCTGTGGTGGGTGACGGTCAGGCCGTACCGTGCGGCGAATTTCCGGCCGCGTTCCAGGTCGTCCCGGAGCGTGCTGGTCACCAGGTGCCGCGGCCCCAGGTTGTCCCGCGCCCAGGCGGCCAGCTCGTCCGCGAGCGCGGTGCCGATCCCGCGTCCGCGCTCGTGCGGGGCGACGGCCACCAGCGCGGCCACGGTGCCCGGCCAGGCCGGCTCGGCGATGATCTTTCCGGCGCCGACGATCACGCCGGAGCGCTCGGCGACGAGGGCGTGGTGGATCTCGTCGGGCTCCGTGCTGGCCAGCCGCTCCAGCAGCCGGTGCCGCTTGTCGTCGCCCGCACTGAGGACCAGCAGGTCGGCGGCGGCGGTGAGATCGTCCTGGCGCATCACGCGGATCGTGGCCGCCACCTGCGCGTTCGGTGCTGTCACGTGGTCGGAAGCTACCCGACCTTCCCGCCGGCCGAGCAATGATCTTTGCCACGGTGCCGGGGCCGCCGGTGCCGCGGACCGGGATGTTCAGGGGTGGAACGCGTTGAGCACCATCTCGCCGTAGCGACGCCACAGCGCGGGATCCCACTGGTCGAGCGCGATGAGTTGCCGGACCGTTCCGCAGAGGACGACCCGCACGTCGAGTTGGTCGGCGTCCGCGCGGATGCGCCCCGACGGGATGGCCGCCTCGACGAGCCGGCCGACCAGGTCCAGCAGGTGGCTCGCCGGGGAGAGCCGCGCCTCGAAGAAGACGGTGGCGAGCACCCGATCGTGGGCGAGGCGCTCGAAGAGCTCGGGTACGTAGTCGCGCAGCCCCTGGTAGGCGTCGGTGCTGTCCAGAGCGGTGAGCGTGAGTCGCTCCAGAGCTTGGAGCTGCTCCCGGGCGAGCGCGAGGATCAGATCGTCCTTGCTCGGGTAGCTGCGGTACACGGTGGCCCGGCCGACTCCGGCCCGCTCCGCGACCTGCGGCACCGTGACCTGTAGCCCGTGTTCGCCGAAGAGTTCCCGGGCAGCCGCGATGATCTTCTCGTGGTTGCGGCGCGCGTCGAGGCGCCGATGGGAGGGCTCCGCCCCGGTCGGGCTCGGGCTGCTGCCGGGCGAGGTCATGAGGCTCAGTGTGCCTCAGCGGTGGTGCACGGCCGTGGGCGAACTCAGCTGTCCGAGTCGTCGGCCAGCACCGTGTCGTCGGAGTACACCTTGGTGAGCTCGACGTCGAGCACGGTGCAGACCCGGCCGAAGGCCCAGTAGTAGCCGATCACCTGGAGCACCTCGACGATCTCGCGTTCGTTGAGGAACTGTCGTACCTCGTCGAAGAGGTCGTCGGGTATGCGTGGGTGCCGCACCACCTCGGCGGTGAACCGGATCAGCGCCCGGTCGTACGGCGAGAGTTCGGCGCTCTCGACCTCCCGGGCGGCGATGATCTCCCGTACCTGCTCCGGCACTCCGGCTGCCGCCGCCATCGGCTGATGCTGGGCCGCCTCGAACTCGCAGTCGGTCTGCTCGGCCACGGTCAGGATCACCAGCTCGCGCGAGCGGTCCGAGAGTTCCAGCTGGCTGAAGAGCGTCCGCGCGAACTGGATGAACGGCTTCACCGTGCCGGTCGAGTGGCTCAGCATCTTGACCAGCGGGTCCGGCGGGAGGGCGGAGAGGAATTCGCGCACCTCGTCGGGGATGTTCTTCGGGTCGGGATCGCTGAGGCGGGGCATGTCGTCTCCGATCTGGTCAGGCGGTCGGGGTGGTCTCGTCCGGCGCGAGGTCGAATCCCGTCTCGCTGAGGTGTCGGAACCGGCCGTCCTCGGCGTAGGAGCCGAAGACGGAGATCTCCCGCCGGATGGTGGAGCCGTCCGCCATCGTGATCTCGTAGACGTGCCGCTCGGCGTAGGCGGAGCCGTCCCGGAACTCGTCGAGCACGGTCACCGTGCCGCTGACGACCCGCTCGCGCATCCCGGCGACCATCTGGGCGAACCCGGCGCGATCGAGCGTCCTGCCGTCGCTGCGGTGGGTGTAGTCGGGCGCGTAGTACGCATCCACGGCTTCGTCCAGTGCGCGCGTCGGCGCCAGGGCGAGCTCGTTGAGGGCGTCACTGAGGTGCACCTGGGTGGGCACTCGAAGCTCCTTCTGTCGGGCGACTCGACGTACCGGACCAGGGGGTCCGGTTGCTGGTCCCCGACGGTACCGGACTCCCGGGTCCGCTTACCACCGCGTACCGGGTGATCGCCGTCATGCAAATGGCTCCACGCCGAGAGACGTGGAGCCACTTGGGTCAGGCGCTCGCTCGGCGTTCCCGCTCCCGGCGCCGGTAGTCGATGCTTCGGGCGACGTGGGACTCAGTGCAGCCGGGTCTTCCAGTCCTCCGGTACCCGGCCACGCGGACCGGGCGCCGGCTGGTCGAGCGGGTGCGACTGCGGCTCGGCCAGCTCCGGCCCGTCGGTGAGGAACTGATTCTCGGAGTAGTCCCAGAACCACGACTCACCGGGCTCGAAGCTCCGGATGACCGGGTGGCCGGTCGCGGCGGCGTGCGCGGTCGCGTGCTGGCTCGGCGACGAGTCGCAGCAGCCGATGTGACCGCAGGCCGCGCAGCGACGCAGGTGGAACCACCATCCCCCGGAGGAGTCGCACTCCAGGCAGCCGGTGCCGCTCGGCGGTACGGCAGGGTCGACCGGCGCGGTCGCGTCCGCCGACTCGGCACCCGGCTCGAACTGGTCACTCACAGCGACTTCCCTCCCCGTCCACGGCTCCGGTCGTCGGTCGCTGCTGAACCGCACGTCTTCACCGGACCGCCCGGCCTCGAAGTCTGGCACTCGGGGACGTCGGCCTCCAGCCCGCCCCAAGGGCGTGTGTCGAAGCCCTCGGTCGAGCCGAGGACTTCGACACACGCCCTAGCGGTGTGTCCTGGTCGACGGGGGTCCGAGCCGGCCCTGATCGACTCGGCCGGGAGGGTGGAGTGATCCGGGCGATCGGACCCTTCCGGGTCGGGTCGCCGCGCTCAGAAGCTCGACTTCGGCGCCTTGGCGCCCTGCTTGACGCGGGTCGGGCCGGCCGCCGAGGGCCGGACGTCGACGTCGAAGATCTCCGTGGGGAGGTAGACCGTCGCGCAGGAGTTCGGGATGTCCACCACCCCGGAGAAGCGGCCCTCGATGGGTGCCGCCCCCAGGATCAGGTACGCCTGCTCCGGGCTGTAGCCGAACTTCGTGAGGTAGTCGATCGCATGCAGGCAGGCGCGCTGGAACGCCAGCTGTGAGTCGAGGTAACGCTGTTCACCGTCGAGGGTCACCGAGATCCCGGAGAAGGCGAGCCACTGGCTGTACTGCGGGTTGTTGTTGCCGGGCAGGAAGATCGCGTTCTCCGACACCCCGTACGTCTTCATCCCGTCCTTGATCAGGTCGACGTGCAGGTCGACGAAGCCGCCCATCTCGATCGCGCCGCAGAACGTGATCTCCCCGTCTCCCTGGGAGAAGTGCAGGTCCCCCACGGAGAGGTTGGCGCCGGGCACGTAGACCGGATAGAAGATCCGGGACCCCTTGGTGAGGTTCTTGATGTCCTGGTTCCCGCCGTTCTCCCGCGGCGGCGCGGTCCGCGCCGCCACCGCGGCCGCCCGTTCGTAGTCGTTGCCGGTCAGCGAACCGAGGACCGCGTCCTGCGGCAACGGTGGCAGCGCCAGCGGCGGCACCCGGTCCGGGTCGGTCTCGGCCAGCGCCTGCTCACGCCGGTTCCACCTGCCCAGGAGGTCGGCGGAGGGCGCCGTGCCCATCAGACCCGGGTGGACCATGCCGGTGAAGGAGACCCCCGGGATGTGCCGCGACGTCGCCCGCTGCCCGCTGAAGTCCCAGATCGCCTTGTACGCGTCGGGGAACTGGTCGGTGAGGAACCCGCCGCCGTTCTGCTTGGCGAAGATGCCCGTGTACCCCCAGCCCTGCCCGGCGAGCGGGCCGGAGTCCTCCTGCGGGATGGGCCCGACGTCGAGGATGTCGACCATCAGCAGGTCGCCGGGCTTGGCGCCCTGCACGGCGAACGGGCCGCTGAGGGCGTGCACGATGGAGAGCGGCGCGTCACGGACGTCGTCCGCGGAGTCGTCGTTGTGGATCTCTCCGTCGAACCACTCCCGGCAGTGCACCCGGAACGTCGAGCCCGGCTTGACGGTGGCCACGGGCGGGATGTCGGGGTGCCACCTGTTGTGTCCGATCTTCTCCTGCTCCGTGAACCTCTTCGTCGAGTCCAAGGAAAAGATGACCTCGGGCATCTGCCGCTTCCCTTCGTCACACCGTCCGCCGCGGTGGTGATCTTCGGTCTGGATCGGCGGGCTCCCGTGGCTACGGGGCCGCCGGCGCTGTCACAACCGGGGCAACCGAGCGTGAGCCGGGTGGGCCGGCATGGCCGCCGCGGGCCGCCTCGCCGGAATTCGCGACACGACCTCGGGCGTCTCCGCGCTCCGCGCCGCCCCGTCGAGGGCCGCGCCGAGCGCACGGGGCGTTCGGGCCAGCCGCGGGGCGGACCAGACCCGGGTGGCCCGCTCGTGGCAGCCGGGGCAGTCGACCGCTGCTCCGGCTTCGCCGAGGGGGAGGCGCACCTCGAAGTCACCGTCACGCGGACACCGGTACTCGTAGGTCGCCACGTGATCTCCTCGCCCGCCACCGCCGTTCGTACCTCCGGCGCGGAACCTGGGCACCGCGCCGGCCAGGTCAAGAATCGGACGCATCCGACCATGCCGCAGGCCAACCTGCGAGGTCGGACGCGATCGGGTGACGGCGGCCCCGTAGTTTCCGGGTCGATCACCGCTCGCTGCCGAGGGGAGGACGCGCGAAGCGGGTCAGCCCAGGTGGGCCGGGCCGCCGGTGGGGACGTCCTGCCGGCGTACCCGGATCAGGAACAGGGTGGTGAGGCCGGCGAGCAGGATCAGCCCGGTGGCCCAGGCGAACGCCACCGAGTAGCCGTGCAGCAGCGCCCGGACCTGGGTGATCGGGTCGGGCGTACGGGTGGCCAGGTAGCCGGTGACGGCGCTGGTGTACAGCGTGTTGAGCAGGGCGGTGCCGAGCGACCCACCGACCTGCTGGGTGGCGTTGAGCGTGGCGCTGGCCGCGCCCGCGTCGTGCTCGGGTACCCCGTACAGGGCGAGGCTGGACAGGGGCACGAACGTGAAGCCGAGCCCGAGGCCGAGGACGATCTGGGCGGGCAGGAGGAGGGCGACGAAGGAGGTGTCCACGTCCACCTGGGTGAGCGCCACCATGCCCCCCGCCGCGAGGACCGCGCCGCCGAGCATGAGTGGCTTGGCCCCGATGCGCGGCAGCAGTTGGCTGGCGCTGCCCGCGGCGATCAGCACGCCGGCGGTGACCGGCAGCGAGGCGAGACCGGCCTCCAGCGGCGTGTAGCGGAGCACCGTCTGCAGGTAGATGGTCAGGAACAGGAACGCTCCGAAGAGGCCGGCGCCGATCAGCGCGGAGGCCAGGTACGCCCCGCCGCGGTTGCGGTCCAGCAGGATCCGCATCGGCAGCAGCGGATTCCTGGTACGCAGCTCGATCAGCACGAACGCGGCGAGCAGCGCCACGCCGACCAGGATGAAGGTGAGCGTGGCGGCGGCGGTCCAGCCGTCCTCGGCGGCGCGGGTGAAGCCGTACACCAGACTCACCAGACCGGCGGTGACGACCAGCGCGCCCGGTACGTCGTAGCGGGTGTCGCCGTGTGCCCGGCTCTCCGGCACCAGCGGTAGCGCGGCGATCAGCGCCACGGCGGCGACCGGGATGTTGACCAGCAGGCACCAGCGCCAGCTGGCGTACTCGGTGAGCACGCCGCCGAGCAGGAGGCCGACGGCCGAGCCGCCACCGGCGATCGCCCCGTAGACGGCGAACGCCTTGGCGCGTTCCCGGGTCTCGGTGAACAGGACGGTGAGCAGCGCCAGCGAGGCCGGCGCGAGCAGCGCGCCGAAGGCGCCCTGCAGGGCGCGGGCGCCGAAGAGCATCGCCCCGTCACCGGCGAGGCCGCCGACGGCGGAGGCGAGCGCGAACCCCACCGTGCCGACGATGAAGGCGCGTTTGCGGCCCCAGTAGTCGGCGATCCGGCCGCCGAGCAGCAGCAGGCCACCGAAGGCCAGCGTGTACGCGGTCACCACCCACTGCCGGTTGGCGTCGGTGATGCCCAGGTCGGCCTGGGCGTGGGGGAGCGCGATGTTCACGATGGTGGCGTCCAGCACCACCATCAGTTGGGCGATGGCGATGACCGCCAGCGCGGCCCAGCGCTGCGGGTGCCCGCCGGTCTCCGCCCCGGCGCCGGACGCGCCAGGGCTCATCGAGGTCGTTCCGGGCATGGCGAAGCCTTCCGTGCGGACTCGGTACCGGCTCTGCGCGTCGGGATGGTCGTGCTCCGGGCGACCGGCGGCGGTCGACATCAGGTCCTCGACGGGCCGGCGTCCGGCTGCCGGCTCCGCCTTCCCCACCCTCCGCGAAACACGTTCGCGTCCGACGCTAGTCGGCGGAATCCGGGCCGCGCAGCGGCTTGGGAGATCCGTCCCCGGTCGGGTCGCGCCGGGGTCAGCGTCCGGGTACGAGCGTCACCGGTACGCGGACCAGGTTCACCCGGCTGCCGTCGTCGGCGGAGATCTCGTACACCTCGATCGTGCCGCGCTGCTCCCGGGGAACCCGCCAGGTCACCACCGCCCGGTAGTCGCCACGGCAGCCGGTGCCGCAGCTGGCCGTGGTGAAGGTGGTGGCGATCTCCCGGCCGCCCGCGTCGAGGACGCGCAGGCTCACGGTCGCCTCGTACACGTCGGCGCTCCCGGCGACGGTCAACGGGCTGGTGACCCGTTGCCCCACGGCCGGCCCGGTCACCACGATGGGCGGGAGCAGGTCGCTGTAGTCGGCCCGGCCGACCGGACCGTCGGAGTCCGCGCTCGCCGGGTCGAAGCGCACCCGCCGCACCGTGGGGAACTGGGTGAGGGTCCAGACCACCTGGGCCCGGCGTAGCCGCTCGGTCGTCGGGTCGCCGCCCGCCGTGGCGAGGCGGACGGTCGCGACGCCGTCGGCGATCCCGAGCGGCTCGGCGCCGCCGCCCAGGAGCGTGGTCATCCCCGTGGCCGCCTCGGCGTGGGTCGGCCCGACGGCCAGTTCGGTGAGCGCCAGCCGGGAGGTCGCCGGGGTGCCGGGACGGGTGCGCCGGGTCGGGGCCAGCCGCCCGTCCCGTACGAACCAGAGCTCGACGGTGATCGTGGCGGCCGAGGTCGGGGCGGCGGCCGGTGGCGTACCCGGTCGTGTCGGTCCGGCCGTGGTCGGCGCCGGGGTGGGACGGGGCGTCGCGACGGCGGGGCCGGTGGGGGTGGGTGTGGCGGCCGGCGGCGGTACGGCGGTCGGGGCCGGGCCGAGCGAGCCGGAGCGCGGCGGTGCGCAGGCAGGCAGCAGCAGGCCGGCCAGGAGCAGACCGGCCAGCGTGCGGCGGCCGGGCGAGCGGAGGCGGCCGGCCCTCATGGCGCGTCCTCGCGAACCCTCGTGCCGGCCTGCTCCGGCTCGGCAACGGGGCCGGCCGCGGGCAGGGCGAGCCGGAAGCGGGTGCCGAGGCCCGGCTCGCTGCGGACGGTCAGGCGCCCGCCGAGCAGCCGGGCGTTCTCCAGCGCGATCGCCAGCCCGAGGCCGCTGCCGGCACCCGCGCGGGCCGGGTCGACCTTGTAGAAGCGGTCGAAGAGGCGTGACAGATGTGCCGCGGGGATGCCCGGTCCCCGGTCCGTGACGTCGAAGAGCACCTCCGCCCCGTCCCGCTCGACGGTGGCCCGGATCTCGCCGCCGCCGTGCTCGACCGCGTTGCCCACCAGGTTGGCGAGGATCCGCTCGAGCCGGCGCGGGTCGGTGCGGAGTGCGACGGCGCTGCCGGCGACCGTCACCCGGTCGGGCCAGCCCCTCGCCGCGACGAGGGCGTGCAGCAGGGCGAGCGGATCGACGGTGCCCATCGCCAGCGGTTCCTGGCCGGCGTCCAGCCGGGAGATCTCCATCAGCTCCTCGACCAGGCGGCGCAGCCGGATCACGTCGGCCACCAGCAGCTCGGCGGGGCGGCGCGCGCCGCCGGTGAGCTGGTCGGTGTGCTCGCGCAGCAGCGAGGCCGCGGCGACCAGGGCGGTCACCGGGGTACGCAGCTCGTGCGCGACGTCGGCGGTGAATCGCCGCTCCCGGGCCTGCGCCCGGGAGAGCGCCTCGATCTTCGCCTCGAGCGCCTCGGCCATGCTGTTGAAGGACGTCGCCCAGGCGCTGAACTCGTCGCGTCCGTGCACGGGCAGACGGGTGGCGAGCAGGCCCTCGGCGACGGCGCGCGCGGCCCGGCTCGCTCGGCCGACCGGTTCCAGGGTGCGCCGGGCCAGCGTGTGCCCGATCCCGGCGGCGGTGAGCACGACCAGCGCCCAGCCGACCAGTAGCGCGTTGCGGAGCTGGTCGAGGTCGCGGTGCAGCTCCTCCTCGGCGGTGACCACGTACAGCTCGTCGGTGGAGCCGGGGATCCGGCCGCCGACCACGAGCAGCCGCGGCCGGACGGGTGGGGTCGAGCGCTCGTACCCCAGCTCTCCGGCGGCGACGGTGGTCCGCAGCGTCGGTCCGAGCACCGGTGCGTACGCCGGGTTGGAGGCCTGGACGTCCGTGCCGCCGGTCAGCAGCACGTGCCGGCCGCTCCCCTCGAAGCTGCGCAGCAGCTCGGCCCGGCG
Source organism: Micromonospora musae (assembly GCF_003626635.1). GTDB lineage: Bacteria > Actinomycetota > Actinomycetes > Mycobacteriales > Micromonosporaceae > Micromonospora > Micromonospora musae. The sequence goes on from NZ_RAZT01000012.1 coordinate 151,431, forward strand.
CTGCTCGGTCAACGGCTGGAACTGCCCGGCGAGGACGAGTTGGTAGCGGACGTCGGCCGCGGCCTGCTGCACGGACGCGTCCAGCCGGGACTGGCGCAGCAGCAGGTAGGAGCCGCCGGCGAGGGATCCGGCGGAGACTCCGGCCACGACGACGAACGCGACGGTCAGCCGGCGTCTGAGCCGGCCCGGGCGTACGTGATCCGCTGCCATCGCGCGGTCACCCCGTCGACATCTTGTAGCCGGCGCCGCGTACGGTGCGGACCAGCCGGGGGTGGGCGGGGTCGTCCTCGATCTTCGCGCGCAGCCGCTGAACGGCCACGTCGACGAGGCGGGAGTCACCGAGGTAGCTGTGGTTCCACACCCGGTCGAGCAGCAGCTCGCGGGTGAAGACCTGACCGGGGCGGCGGGCCAGCTCCAGCAGGAGACGGAACTCCGTCGCGGTCAGCGGCAGTTCCCGTCCGGCCTTGCGGACGACGAAGCCGGCCGGGTCGATCTCCAGCCCGCCGATGGTGAGGACGGTCCGCTCGGCCGGGGTGGTGGCCCGGCGGAGCACCGACCGGACGCGCGCCACCAGCTCGGGCAGGTCGAACGGTTTGCGGAGGTAGTCGTCGGCGCCGCACTCCAGGCCGACGACCACGTCGATGGTGTCGGTGCGCGCGGTGAGCATGAGGATCGGCACGGCGCTGGTGCGGCGGACCTCCCGGCAGACCTCGAGTCCGTCGAGGCCGGGGAGCATGACGTCGAGCACGATCAGGTCGACGGGCTGCGCCCGCCAGGCGGTGAGCGCTTCGCGGCCGTCGACGGCGGTGGTGACCCGGAATCCGGCCCGGCGGAGTCCGAGGGCGGTGACCTCCCGGATGGAGGCATCGTCCTCGACCACCAGCAGGCGGCCCTCCATCATCCGAGCCTAGCGCCGCCGCTCGCCTCGTCGACCTGCCCCGACGGACGATGTGGAGGGCCCGGCCGGGCTCGGGCCCTCCACCGTGCGGACGGTTCACGACTGCCACTGGTGGGCGACGTCGAGCACGATCCGGCTGTGCGTGCCGGGGCCGTCCAGGACGAAGACCCGGAACGGCAGCCGGGCCCGCACCCCGACCGCGAACGTGGTGTAGCCCTCGAAGCTGCCTCCGAAGACCACGTCGCGCAGCGTCCGGTGGCGCAGCACGATCGCCGCGTGCTCGCCGACCCGGTACGGGACGGTGGCGAGGTGCTCGTCGTCGTACGCGGGCGCCTGGAGGGAGACCCGCAGCAGCGCGTCGCCGGCGGTGTACGGCGAAAGGGCGAGCCCTTCACCCTCGGTCCACGTCTCGCCGTAGCCGACCGTGTAGCCGGTCACCGGGCCGGCGAACTCGAACACCACCCGGTCGAAGCAGTCGTGGCGGCCGGTGCGTACCTCGATCAGTGGGTCCGTGCTGAGCGTGCCGGCCGCCTTCGGGCCGCTGCCCCAGGTGATCCCGCAGTACGGTGCGGTGGTCTTCGCCGCTCGGCTCGTCGTCGTGGCGGCGGTGCCGGTGCTCCCGCCCGCCATCAGCGCGGCGGTCAGGACGGCCAGTACCACCAGTGTGTTCCTGATCCTCATCGTCGTCTCCCCTCACTGCCTCCTCGGCCGGCGGTCACCGGCTCCGTCGCCGGTGTTCCCGCCTCGACGTCGACGGTCGGCCGGCGATGCCACGGCAGCTTCGCCGCGTGGTAACAGCCGAGTTACAGCGCGCCGGAGGTGAGCCCGCCGGCCGCGCCCGTTATGACGGATCCGTTATGACGGATCCGTTATGACGGACATCGCCGTACGTCGATCTAACATTCACGTACATCGATGGATGGCGGCGCTGCCGCCGGGAACCAGGGGAGTGCGTGATGTTCCGACGACAGCTGCTACGCGCGGCGGTGTCCGCGCTGGTGGGCGTCCTCGCGGTGGCCGGGGTGCAGGTCGCCACCGGTGCGGGGGCCTCCGCCGTACGCACCGTCTACTACGACGCCAGCCGGACCGGTGAGTTCCGGACCAACTTCGACCAGGCCGCGCAGATCTGGAACAGTCGGGTCAGCACCGTCCGGCTGCTGCCGGGGACCCCGGCCACCATCACCGTCTACGTCGACGACGGCTGGCCCCGGGCTCAGGTGACCGGTCTCGGCTCGGGCCGGATCTGGATGGGCCGCACCGCCGTCAACCAGGGTTACCACCGCACCCGCATCGCCACCCACGAGTTCGGGCACATCCTCGGCCTGCCCGACCGCCGCACCGGGCTCTGCTCGGACCTGATGTCGGGCAGCAGCGCCCCCGTGTCGTGCACCAACGCCGTCCCCAACTCGGCCGAGTCGAGCCGGGTCAACCAGCTCTTCGCCGGCGGCCGGTCCGCGCCGGCCGGGACGACGTACACCTGGGACGGGGCGGGCGACGTCGCGCCGCTGGTGGTCGGCGGCCGGCCGGCCAGCGAGAACTACTCCTTCCTGGTCTACCTCTCCGGCTGCACCGGCTCACTGATCAAGGCCAACTGGGCGGTCACCGCGAAGCACTGCCCGACCCCGTCCTCCGTACGGGTGGGCAGCACCAACCGCACCAGTGGCGGCACGGTCGTCGGCGTGAGCAGAGCGGTCAACCACCCGAGCATCGACGTCAAGCTGCTGCAGCTGTCCGGCTCGGTGGGTCACGCTCCCGCCCCGATCCCCACCAGCTCCGGCGCGGTCGGTACGGCCACCCGGATCATCGGCTGGGGTCAGACCTGCCCGACCCGGGGCTGCGGTTCCGCGCCGAGCATCGCGTACGAGCTGGACACCTCGATCGTGTCCGACAGCCGCTGCCTCGGCATCAACGGGCCGTACGAGATCTGCACCAACAACACCAACGGCAACTCCGGCGCGTGCTACGGCGACTCGGGCGGCCCGCAGGTGCGCCGGGTCAACGGAGTGTGGAGCCTGATCGGCGCCACCAGTCGGGCCGGTAACAACAATCCGACCTGCGCCACGGGTCCGTCCGTCTACGGCGACCTGACGGCGATCCGGAGCTGGATCAACACCCAGGTCGGTGGCCTGCCGTCCTGACCGGACAGTACAAACCGGATGATGGGGGGCGTCGCCACGACGTCCCCCGCATCCGCGCGGAGAGTGGTCGACGGAGGGTCGCCGTACGGGGGAATCCCGGGCGTCCGCAGTGTGCGGTAGCGTGCCTCCCATATCGAACCCTCCCGAGGTGAACCCATGCGTGTGGTGGCCGCGCTCGCCCTGACTCTCGCGATGGCGCCCGCGCCGCAGCCGTCGACGTCCCCATCGGTGCCCAGCGGCCTGCTGGGCGGTCTGGTGGCTGGGCTGGGAGACCTGGTGGACGGCCTGCTGGGCGCGGGCGACGACCCGACCGCCCCGCCGACCACCCCGCCGACCACCCCGCCCTCCGATCCGCCGTCGGTGGCCCCGACGACGCCGGGCCCGTCCGTCACGTCGGTTCCCGTGCCCGGTCCGATCGTCCCCTCGGTGGCGGTGCCGAGTGACGCCCGTCCGAACGGCCTGCCGGGCCGCGTGGTGCGCCCCGGTGGCGACGGTGGGCCCGACGTCGTGGTGACCGTCGTGCCGCAGCCCGCGGGTGCGCCCGAGGTGGCACCGTCCACCTCGGAGAGTCTCGCGGTGCCGACCGTCGTCCGGACCGACCCGGTGCTGCGCTGGGCCGCGCTGCTCTTCTCCATCGGTGTCCTGGCGCTGCCGGTGGTCCTGCTCGTGCGGCGGCGCCCGGCGCCTGCCGACGTGGCACCGGCCCCGGTGCCGGCCCGCGGCGGCCCCGTGCCGCCCGGGCCGGACGAGGGCACCGAGAACGTGACCAGGCTTCCCACGAACCTGAATGCGATCTACGAGCTGGGCCGCCTCGACGAGCGGCTCGCCCAGGAGCGCGAGCGCCGCTCCTGAGCCGCGCGCCCGGGGCTGATCGAGGCGGTTCCCGCGGGAGCGCTCCGGCCTGAACGGTCGGGCTCGACCTCGGCGTGCCCGGATCGATGAGCCACCTGCGGCGCGGTCGCGTGCGCCGGGGCGAGCCGCGTGGTCTCCCGTCGCTCGGTCGTCCAGCTCATCCGTAATTGCGGCGAAATGTCGGTCCCCTGGTCCTTTGGCGCTTCCCGGTCGGATCGACGTCGGCGCTGGTCACGGCGGTTGGAAACGTTTTCGTAACGAGCCCTTGACCTCTCGGCAAAGCCGGGGGCAGACTCCCCGGAAACGTTTACAGCGATCGGGCGGAGGTACGGTACGTGGGTCGTAAACGTTTACAAGAGCCGGCGGACGGCCGACCAACGGTCCACACCGTGGCCGCCCGCGCCGGCGTCTCCATCGCGTCCGCCTCCCGCGTCCTCAACGGCGTCGGCGGCAGCCCGGAGACCATCCGCAAGGTGCGCGCCGCGGCCGCTGAGGTGGGGTACGTCCCGAACGCGATCGCCCGCTCGCTGCAGTCCCAGCGCACCGGCCTGGTGGCGCTCGCCGTCGAGGACATCGGCAACCCGGTCTACGTGGAGATGATGCGGGCCATCGAGGCCGTGGTCGCCTCGTCCGGCCGGCAACTCGTGGTGCACGCCACCGGCGGGCGGATCGACAACGAGATGACCCTGCTGCGCCGGCTCGCCAACCGCTACGTCGACGGGATGATCATCTCGCCGATCCGGGTGACCGACGACCACCTCGGCGCACTGGTCGGCAGCCCGGTGCCGGTGGTGGTCGTCGGCCAACTCGGTGCCGACGCCCCGGTCGACAACGTACGCACCGACTCCCGGCACGGCGTCGCGCTCGCCGTCGACCACCTGCTCGCCATCGGCCGACGCCGGATCGGCTTCGTGAACGGGCCGCTCGACACCGTCCCGGGTGCCGCCCGGGACGCCGGCTTCCGCGCCGCGCTGGCCCGACACGGCATCGAACTCGACGAGGACCTCGTCGAGGTCGGCGACTTCCAGTACGCCGCCGGCCGCGCCGCCGCCGTACGACTGCTCGCCCGGGCCGCGCCGGACGCGCTGGTCTGCGCCAACGACCTCATCGCGGTCGGCGCCCTGCACGCGTTGCTCGCCACCGGCCGGCGGGTGCCCCAGGACGTCGCGCTGATCGGCATGGACGACACCGAACTCGCCCAGATGATGTTCCCCCAGCTCTCCAGCGTCTCCCTCGGTTCGGCCGAGCGCGGTCGTCGCGCCGCCGAACTGCTGCTGCAGCGCATCGCCGACCCGGCCCTGCCGCCCCGGCGCGAGCAGGTGCAGCCCAGCCTCGCCGTCCGCGCCTCCAGCGCCGCGACGCCACCGTCCCCCCGGCCGAGCGCCGACCCGTTCGAGCCCACGCCCGCCCACCCGTACCGCGAAGGGGTGACCTCATGACCACGCTGGCCGAACGCTCCGACGTCGAACGCGGCGGGCGATCCCGTCGGTCGGGTCGCGCCCGCTCCGACCGGACCGCCGTCTACCTGCTGCTGCTGCCGTCGCTGCTGCCGATCCTGGTGCTGTCGGTCTTCCCGCTGCTGCGCGGCATCTACCTCGGTTTCACCGACGCCCGGGCCGGACGCAACGTCGAGGTCAACTTCACCGGCCTGGAGAACTACCGGCAGCTGCTCGGCGACGAGCTGTTCTGGAACTCGTTCAAGATCGGTCTGCTCTGGGCCTTCGGGGTGACCGCGCTCCAGTTCGTGCTCGCCCTCGGGCTGGCCCTGCTGCTCAACCAGCAGCTGCGGTTCCGGGGAGTGGCGCGGGTGCTCTCCGTGGTGCCGTGGGCGATGCCCCCGGTCGTGGTCGGCATCCTCTGGAAGCTCGTCTACCACCCGGACGCCGGTCTGCTGAACGAGTTCCTCTACCGCATCGGCGCCGACGGGCTGCGCGCCAACTGGCTCGGCGACTTCAGCACGGCACTGCCCGCGGTGATCATCGTCGGGGTCTGGGCCGGTATGCCGCAGACCACCGTCGTGCTGCTCGCCGGGTTGCAGGGTGTCGGCCGCGAGCTGCACGAAGCCGCGGCGGTCGACGGCGCCAGCGCCTGGCACCGGTTCCGGCACGTCACCCTGCCCGCCCTGGCCCCGGTCATCGTCGCGATCACCTCGCTGGACTTCATCTGGAACTTCAACTCGTTCGGCCTGGTCTACGTGCTGACGGCGGGCGGCCCGGGTGGCAAGACGATGCTGCCGATGCTCTTCGCCTACGAGGAGGCGTTCCGCTACGGCAACTACGGCTACGCGGCCGCGCTCGGCAACGCCATGGTCGTGATCATCGTGGCGCTGCTCGCCATCTATCTCCGCCGTCGCATGAGGGAGGCGAACTAGTCATGTTCGGTAAACCCAGCCGCACCGGTCGGGCCTTCCAGTACCTCGCCCTCGCCGGCTACCTGATCTTCCTCGGGTTCCCGCTCGTCTGGCTCCTCTCGACGGCGTTCAAGCCGCCGCGGGAGTTGGTGCAGCTGCACCCCACGCTGATCCCCAGCAACCCGACCCTGCAGAACTTCGTGCAGGCCTTCACCGAGCAGGAGCTGGGCCGGGCGGCCCTCAACAGCCTCCAGGTCTCACTCGCCTCGGCGGTGCTGACCGTGCTCGTCGCCATGCCGGCGTCGTACGCCCTCGCCCGGTTCCGCTCGAAGCTCGGCACCGTGGCGCTGGGTTGGGTGCTGCTCTCCCAGCTCTTCCCGTTCGTGCTGCTGATCATCCCGATCTTCCTCGTGCTGCGGCAGGTCGGACTGGCCAACACGCACGCCGGGCTGGTGCTGATCTATGTGGTCTGGGCGCTGCCGTTCGCGCTCTGGATGCTGCAGGGCTTCGTCCGCAACATCCCACGCGAGCTGGAGGAGGCCGCGTCCGTGGACGGCGCGACCCGGACGCAGGTCCTGCGCCGCGTGGTCTTCCCGCTGCTCGCCCCCGGTCTGGTGGCGACGGCGCTCTTCTCCTTCATCTCCGCCTGGAACGAGTTCTTCTTCGCCCTCGTGCTGATCAAGACGCCCGAGCTGGCGACCCTGCCGGTCGCACTGGCCCGGTTCGTCGGCATCGAGGGCACCGCACGCCTCGGCCCGCTCGCCGCCGGTTCACTGCTGGCGACGCTGCCCAGCCTGATCTTTTTCGCGTTCATGCAACGCCGGCTCTCGTCCGGCTCGCTCGCCGGAGCGGTCAAGGGCTGATCCCGTCCCCCACCACCACCCAAGGAGGTACACCCCCCATGCTTCGCACGAGATTCCGCCGACTCGCCGCGGCCACCGCGGTCGCGGTCGTCGGCCTCGGCATGATCGCCGCCTGCGGGAACGGCGGCGACGACGAGGTCACATCCGGTCCGGTCAAGCTGCGCTTCCTCAGCCTCGCCTGGCAGAAGGAGTCGCTGAAGGCCAACAAGGACCTGGTCGCCAAGTGGAACGCCGAACACCCGGACATCCAGGTCGAGTACGTCCAGGGTGACTGGAACTCGGTGCACGACCAGCTGCTGACCTCGTTCGAGGGCGGCGACGCGCCGGACATCGTGCACTACGAGGCGGCGTCGATCGGCGAGTTCAGCAAGCAGGGCTACCTGGCAGACCTCTCCGACCTGCTCTCCGACGACTTCAAGGGCCAGATCGACAAGGGCATCTGGGACACCGCGACCTTCGACGACAAGGTCACCGGCGTGCCGTTCCTGCTGGAGTCGCAGGTCGTGGTCGCCAACAAGAAGCTGCTCGACGCCGCCGGCGTGGCGGTACCCCCGGCCGACGGCGGCTGGACTTGGGACGAGTTCCAGGCCAACGCCCAGAAGCTCACCAAGCCCGGCCAGTTCGGTGCCGCCTGGGCGCTCAAGTCGCCGACCAACCGGGTGCTGAACCTCGCCTTGAACTTCGACGGCAAGTTCTTCTACACCGACGGCGGGCGTACCGAGGTCAAGGTCGGTGACCCGGAGAAGGAGGTGCCGAAGCGCATCCACGACATGCTCTACACGGCGAAGTCGGCCTCCCCGGAGGCGCTCGGCATGAGCGGCGCGGACACGCTGCCCGGCTTCTTCGGCGGCAAGTACGCGATGCTGCCCGGCTCGGTCTCGCTGCGCCAGCAGATGGTCGAGCAGGCGCCCGCCGGCTTCGAGTGGGTCACCCTCCCGCCGATCAAGGGCCTCTCCGCCATGCAGGCGGCCAACCCGCAGACGCTGTCGGTCTCCGAGGACTCCAAGCACAAGAAGCAGGCCGCCCAGTTCCTCGAGTACTTCCTGAACCCCACCAACATGGCCGCCCTGGCCAAGGGGGACTGGCTGGTGCCGACCGGTAAGCAGGCCAACCAGGAGCTCATCAAGCTCACCGGCGGCAAGCAGGGTTGGGACGTCGCCGCGAAGAGCGCCGCCGACCTGACCGTGGCCCCGTTCCAGATGGCCGACGGCTACCCGGAGTGGAAGACCAAGTACGCCACCCCGGCCCTCCAGCAGTACTTCGCCAACAAGATCACCCTGGACCAGCTCGCCACGCAGCTGGTCGACGGTGGCAAGCAGGTTCTGAGGTAAAGCACATGTCACTCTTGCTCGACACATCGGTCGGAACTCTGGTCGGCGCGGCGGTCGGCGACGCCCTCGGCGGCGCCACCGAAACCGCCCTGCCGGAACAGATCCGTGCCCGCTTCGGCGGCTGGGTCGAGGGCATCGTGCCCCCGTACCACGCCGACTGGGCCACCGCACGGCCACTCGCGCCGTACCACAAGGGCGACGGGCACATCACCGACGACACGTTGATGACCCACGCCCTGGTCCGCGCCTACGCGGCGAAGCGCGACCACCTCGACGCGTACGACGTGGTGGACCTGCTGGTGCCGGACCTGATCGAGCGGGTGGTCTACATCCCCGACCTGGAGCGGGACGGGGTGACCTTCCACCGCCTCGCGGCCGCCGAGCGGTGGCTGGTCACCCGCCTGCACCACGCGCACGTGGATCCGCGCGAGGCCGGGGTCGGCAACATCGTCAACTGCGGTGCGGCCATGTACATGGCCCCGGTCGGCATCGTCAACGCGGGCGATCCGGCCGGCGCGTACGCCGAGGCGGTGGAGATCGCCGGGGCGCACCAGCACAGCTACGGGCGCGAGGCGGCAGCGGTCTTCGCCGCCGCCGTCGCCGCGGCCGCCACCGCCGGCGCGACCGTCGAGGACGTGATCGCCGCGGCGCTCGACCTGGCCCGCGACGGGACCCGGGCGGCCATCGACGCGGTGGTCAAGGAGGCCCGGGCCCACCAGGACTGGAAGGCGGCGATCCCCGCGCTGCGGGCCGCCGTGGCCCCGTACGACACGGTGGGGGAGGAGTACCGCAGCCCCGGTCTGGGCGCGCGTCGCCCGAGCCGCCTGCACACCATCGAGGAGCTGCCGGTGGCGCTCGGCATGCTGGTCGTGGCCGGCGGGGAGTACCGCGCCGCGGTGCTCGGCGCGGTGAACTACGGCCGGGACGCCGACTCGACCGCCACCATGGCCGGCGCGATCGCCGGGGCGCTCGGCGGCCTCGCCGCCGTCCCGGCCGACTGGGCCGAGACGGTCGCCACCGCCTCCCGTACCGATCTCGTCGAGCCGGCGCGGGTGCTCGCGGCCGTGGCCGGTGAGGTCTTCGAGCGGGACCGGAGCCGGTTCGCCCGGCGGGTGCAGCGCTTCGCCGGACTGACGAGCGGCACGTCCGCCGTCGACGGGGCGCCGGCCCGATGAGGATCACCTGGGTACAGCCGGAGGACCTGCTGCCGCACGAGCTGGCGGCGAGTCGCGACGAGGGACGTGACGTCACGGCCCTCGCGCGGCGGTGGAGCGCGGCCGGCGGGGACCTGACCCCGCCGGTCACCGGCGCCTCGCCGACCCCGGCCGCACCGCAGCTGCGGGCCCTCGCTGTGGAGTTGCTCGACGCCGCCGACGCGCTACCGGCGGTCGGCGGCGGCGACGAGCCGGACGACCTGGCCGGGCTGCGGTCCGGCTGGCCGGCGGAGTGGTCCCTGCCCACCGGGGCGTCGTACGACCGGCTGCACGGCGGGTGGCTCGGCCGGGCGGCCGGTTGCCTGCTCGGCAAGCCGGTGGAGAAGATTCCCCGGCAGGGCATCCGGGAGATCCTCGTCGCGACCGGCCGCTGGCCGCTGCGCGACTGGTTCACCGCGCAGGGACTTCCCGCCGAGGTCGCCGCCCGCTGGCCGTGGAACCGGCGCAGCGCCCCGACCAGCCTCGCCGAGAACATCGACGGGATGCCCGAGGACGACGACCTGAACTACCCGCTGCTCGCGTTGCGGGTGCTGGAGACCCACGGGCGGGACTTCACCAGCGCCGACGTGGCGCAGGCCTGGCTGGACTGGCTGCCCGGCGGGCGGGTCTTCACCGCCGAGCGGGTCGCCTACCGCAACCTGCTGCTCGGCCTGGCCCCGCCGGAGAGCGCCCGGCGGCACAACCCGTTCCGCGAGTGGATCGGCGCCCAGATCCGCACCGACGTGTACGGCTGGGTCAACCCCGGCCGGCCGGACCGGGCCGCCGAGCTGGCCGTCCGCGACGCCGAGGTCAGTCATGTCCGGGGCGGGGTGCACGGGGCGATCTGGGCCGCCGCGCTCGCCGCCGCCGCGCCGGTCGCCACGGACGTGGAGCAGGTGCTCGACGCGGCCGAGGCGGTCCTGCCGCCGCGCAGCCGCTTCGCGGCCGCCGTTCGTGAGGCCCGGGCCCTCGGCGCGGACGCCGACGACTGGGAGAAGGTCGTCGACGAGCTCTACGCCCGGCACGGCCACCTGCACTGGGTGCACGTACGCAACAACGCCGCGCTGGTGGCCGCCGCCCTCGCGTACGGGCGGGGCGATCTGGAGACGTCGATCTGCGCGGTGGTCAGCGGGGGCTGGGACACCGACTCGAACGGCGCCACCGTCGGCGCGGTCACCGGCGCGCTCACCGGCGCGTCGGAGCTGCCGGCCCGCTGGGTCGCTCCGCTGCGCAACCGGCTGGCGAGCAGCATCGCCGGCTTCGACGGGATCGGCTTTGACGAGCTGGCCGAGCGCACCCGGGCGCTGGCCGGGGCCGGATCGTGAACGGTCCCGGCGCTCCGGTCGGTGCGGGAACGAGGATGGCAGGGAGGACGGCATGAGCGCACGCGTGGTGGTGGTGGGCAGCACCAACCTGGACCTGGTGGTGACGGCCCCGCAGCTGCCCCGCCCCGGCGAGACGGTGCTCGGCGAGGACTTCCGCACCGTCCCCGGCGGCAAGGGCGCCAACCAGGCGGTCGCCGCGGCCCGGGCCGGCGCGGCCTGCGACTTCGTGGGCGCGGTCGGCGACGACGAGTTCGGCGTGCAGCTGCGCGCGAGTCTCGTCGGCTCCGGGGTGGACGTGGGGCGGCTGCGTACCGTCCCCGGCGCCTCCGGTGTCGCGCTGATCGCGGTGGACCGCTCGGCGGAGAACTTCATCGTGGTCGCCCCCGGCGCCAACGGCGCGCTCACCGACCTGAGCGCCGAGGACCGGGCCACCATCGCCGCGGCCGACGTGCTCCTGCTCCAGTTGGAGGTGCCGATGCCCACCGTGGTCCGCGCCGCCGACTGGGCCCGGGCCGCCGGCACCACCGTGGTGCTCAACGCCGCCCCGGCCGCTGAACTCCCGGCCGAACTGCTCGACCTCGTCGACGTCCTGGTCGTCAACGAGCACGAGGCCGCCACCGTGGCCGGGCTGGTCTCCGACGAGCCGGCCGCGCTGCTCGACGCCCTGCTGGAGCGGGTGCCCCGGGTGGTGCTGACCCTCGGCGCGCGCGGCGCGGCCTACGCCGACCGGCGTGGCCTGCGGCTCGATGTCCCCGCGCCGCTCATCGACGCGGTGGACACCACCGCCGCGGGTGACGCGTTCACCGGCGCGCTCGCCGTCTCCTGGGCCGAGCGGGGCGGCGCCGTCAGCGAGGAGAGCGTCGCGGCGAGCCTGCGCTGGGCGTGCGCCGCCGGTGCGGCCTGCGCCCGGCGCCCCGGCGCGTCCACCGCACTGCCGGAACGCACCGCCATCGACGCCTTGTACGACGCGACCTACCGAGGTGCATCGTGAGTTTCAACCCGTACGTTCCGCGTCCGATCGACCGGCCCACCCCGGTACCGCTCGCCGACGACACCGACCTGACCACGCTGGACGAGGCGAAGATCTTCGCCGCCCCGGACGACCCGGCGCAGTGGCCCGCCTGGCGTGCGCAGCTGACCCGGTGGCGGGCCGACGCCCGGCAGCGGCTCGGCGACACCGGCACCCACTACGACGAGATCAGCGGCGACTGCTTCTCGATCTGCCTCGCCTGGCTCTGGGACGAGACGCTCTACGACCACGAGCGGGGCGTCTTCACCGTCGAGGAGTTCCTCGACACCGCTCAGCGGGACTTCGGCGGCTTCGACGGGGTGGTGCTCTGGCACGCGTACCCGGTGATCGGCCTGGACGACCGCAACCAGTTCGACTGGTACCGGGACGTGCCGGAGCTGCCGGAGGTGGTGCGGGCGTTCCAGGAGCGCGGGGTGCGGGTCTTCGTCGACTACAACCCGTGGGACACCGGCACGCGGCGTGAGCCGGGCAGCGACGCCGAGGAGGTCGCCGCGCTGGCCGGCAAGCTCGGCGTCGACGGCGTCTTCCTGGACACCCTCAAGGAGGGCGCCGGTGAGCTGCGGGCCGCGCTGGAAGCCGTCCGCCCCGGAATGGTCCTCGAGGGCGAGAGCCGGGTGCCGCTGGCCCGCATCGGCGACCACGCGATGTCCTGGGCGCAGTGGTTCGCCGACTCCGACGTGCCCGGTGTGCTGCGCGCCAAGTGGTTCGAGCGCCGGCACGTCCTGCACCACACCCGTCGCTGGCACCGTGACCACCTCGACGAGCTGCACTCCGCCTGGCTCAACGGCGTCGGTGTGCTGGTCTGGGAGAGCGTCTTCGGCGTCTGGGTCGGCTGGAACGAGCGCGACCGCGCGGTGCTGCGGGCGATGCGCCGGGTGCAGGCCAGCCACGCCGCGTGGCTGCGCGCCGAGGAGTGGGTTCCGCTCGCCGACCACCCCGGCTCCGGCCAGGTGTACGCGTCGCGGTGGACCCACGACGGCGAGCCGCTGTGGACAGTGGTGAATCGGGGCCTTGACCACGACGGCGCCTGGCTGGTGACCGACGCCCGGCCGGGCCGGCGCTTCGTCGACCTGGTCACCGGCGCCGAGCTGACCGTCACCGAGACCGGTGACGGCCGGGTGGCAGTCGGCGGCGCCCTGCCGGCCGGGGCGATCGCCGCGGTCGTCGCCACCGGCACGACCGTCGACCGGCACGAGCCGCCGGGCGGCGACCCGTCGTTCCCGGCCCGGGCCGCGGTCCGCGTCCGCGCCCCGTGGGCGCCCCGCACCGAGCCGCCGGCGGGCCTGGTGGCCGTCGAGGCGGGCCGGCGCGAGCTGGTGGTCCGGCACCGGGTGCGGGAGACCGGGCTGTACGGGGAGACGCCGTACGTCGACGAGTGGAAGCCGCTGCCCCCGCGCCTGCACCACACCGGCACACTGCACCGCACCGCGACGATGGGCCGGTTCGCCATCGCCGTCGACGAGGTAACCCACGGCCAGTACGCCGAGTTCCTGCGCGCCACCGGCTACCGGCCGGTGCGCCCCGAGCGGTTCACGGCCGGACAGGGCCGGGTGGACGCCCCGGTCACCGGCGTCGACCTGACCGACGCGCGGGCGTACGCGGAATGGGCCGGGTTGCGGCTGCCCACCGAGGACGAGTGGCAGGTGGCGGCCGAGGCGGGCCTGCTCGCCCGCCGGGAGCCGCTGGTGTGGAACCTGACCGAGAGCGAGCACACCGACGGGCGGACCCGTTTCGTGATCCTCAAGGGCGGCGCCGCGTACCAGGCCGAGGGCTCGGACTGGTACTTCGACGGTGGCCCGCAGCCGCCGGAGGTGTCGGTGAAGTTGCTGCTCACCGGCGCCGGTCTCACCCGCTCCGACCAGATCGGCTTCCGGGTGGCTGCGGATCTCGCGCCGGCGTCGGCACCGGGGGAGGTGACGCGGTGAGCGCGCCGCTTCACGGGGTGAAGGTCGTCGACCTGGCCACCCTCTTCGCCGGACCGCTCGCGGCGGCGTTCCTCGGTGACTTCGGGGCCGACGTGATCAAGGTGGAGCACCCGGCGAAGCCGGACCCGTCGCGTGGGCACGGCCCGGCCAAGGACGGCGTCGGGCTCTGGTGGAAGGTGCTCGGCCGCAACAAGCGGACCGTGACGTGCAACCTCTCCGACCCGGAGGGGGCGGCGTTGCTGCGGCGGCTGCTAGCCGACGCCGACGTGCTGGTGGAGAACTTCCGCCCGGGCACGCTGGAGCGCTGGGGCCTCGGCCCCGCCGAACTGCACGAGGTAAACCCCCGGCTGGTGATCGCCCGGATCAGTGGCTTCGGTCAGGTCGGCCCGTACGCCCGCCGGCCGGGCTTCGGCACCCTCGCCGAGGCGATGAGCGGCTTCGCCGCGGCGACCGGTGAGCCCGACGGCCCGCCGACGCTGCCTCCGTTCGGGCTGGCCGACTCGGTGACCGCGCTCGCCGCCGCGTACGCCGTGATGCTGGCCCTGCGCACCCGGGACGCCAGCGGCGTCGGGCAGGTCGTCGACCTCGCCATCATCGAGCCGATCATGGCGATGCTCGGCCCGCAGATCACCTGGTACGACCAGCTCGGCTATATCCAGCCGCGGTTGGGCAACCGCTCCAACAACAACGCCCCGCGTAACACGTACCGGTGCGCGGACGGGCGCTGGGTGGCGATCTCCACGAGCGCGCAGAGCATCGCCGAGCGGGTCGTGCGGCTCGTCGGCCGCCCGGAGCTGGTCGACGAGCGGTGGTTCGCCACCGGCAGCGGCCGGGCCGCGCACGCCGACGAGCTGGACGCCGCCGTGGGCGCGTGGGTGGCGCAGCGGGACCGGGACGAGGTGGTGGCCGCCTTCGAGGCGGCGCAGGCCGCGGTCGCCCCGGTCTACGACGTGCGGGACATCCTCGCCGACCCCCAGTACGCGGCGCTCGGCACCGTGCGCAGCGTGCCGGACGAGGAGCTGGGCCAGGTACGGATGCAGAACGTGCCGTTCCGGCTCTCCGAGACGCCGGGGGAGATCCGCCACGCTGGGCGCCGGCACGGGCAGGACACCGAGGCGGTCTTCGCCGAACTCGGGCTCAGCGCCGACGAACTCGCCGAGCTTCGGGCGCGCGGGGTGATCTGATGCTGCTCACCTGGCTCTACGTGCCCGGTGACCGGCCGGACCGGTTCGCCAAGGCGGTCGCCTCGGGGGCCGACGCGGTCATCCTCGACCTGGAGGACGCGGTGGTCGCCGGGCGCAAGGCGTACGCCCGGGAAGCGGTCGCGGAGTTCCTCGCCGAGGAGCAACCGGTGCCGGTGCAGGTGCGGGTCAACGAGCTGACGGGGCCGGATGTCGACGCCGACCTGACCGCGGTGGCCGGCCGACCCGGGCTTGCCGGGCTCCGGCTGCCGAAGGTCGAGTCGGCCGCCACGGTCGTCTCCGTCGCCGGCCGGGTGGACGTGCCGCTGCACCCGCTCGTCGAGTCCGCGCTGGGGTTGGAGGCCGCGTACGCCGTCGCCTCGGCCCACCCGGCGGTCGCCTCGCTCGGTCTCGGTGAGGCCGATCTCCGCTCGGATCTCGGGGTCGGTGACGACGCAGGGCTCGCCTGGGCCCGCGGCCGGGTGGTGGTCGCGGCCCGCGCGGCCGGCCTCGGGCCGCCGGCCATGTCGGTCTTCGCCGACGTCGTCGACGCCGACGGGCTCGCGGCGTCGTGCGCGGTGGGCCGGCGGCTCGGTTTCCTCGGCCGGTCCGCGATCCACCCACGGCAGTTGCCGGTGATCGTCGAGGCGTTCCGGCCCGCCGAGCGCGAGGTGGCCCGGGCGGTCGAGCTGCTGGCCGCGGTCGCCGAGGCGCAGCGGCGGGATTCGGGGACCGTGGTGCTTCCGGACGGTCGCTTCGCCGACCGGGCGATGGTGGCCGCCGCGCAGCGCGTCGTCGACCTGTCGGCTCGCTACGCGAGCTGAAAGGCCCCCGCCGAACGTCTCGACGGCGCGACGTTCGGCGGGTCTGTCCGCGTCGCGCGGGCCCGGTGAGCAGCCGGGTCCCGCGCGACGCGGGGTGGGCGGTCAGCCGGTGACCGGCACCGGCGCGGTTGCCCGCCGGCGGATCAGGGTGATCGCGGCGCCGAGCACCGCCACCGCGCCGCCGATCAGCAGGACCGCGTCGGCGCCGTGCGCCGAGAAGCCGGCGGTCTGGCCGGCCGGCAGCAGGCTGGAGGCGATCGTGACGGCGCCGGCCACCCCGAGGGCGGAACCGACGTAGCGGGCCGTGTTGTTGGCGCCGGAGCCCATCGCGACCCGGTCCGCCGGGACGCTGGCGACGGCGAGCCGGGCGAGCGCCGCGTTGAGCAGTCCGCTGCCCGCGCCGGCGAGGATCAGGCCCGGGATCGTGCGGGCCCAGGAGTGAGCGTCGGCGTAGCCGAGCATGGCCAGGTAGCCGACGGCCGTCAGGAGGAATCCGAGGGCGAGCTGCCGGGTGGGCGTGGTGCGGGTGCCGAGGTGACGCATCTGGTTGCTGACCACGAACGAGGATCCGGCCCAGACGAAGGCGAGCCCGGCCGCGCCGAGCGCGCTCACGCCGATCAACTGCTGCACCAGGGTGGGCAGGACGGTGCTCGGGCCGAGCGCGGCGAGCCCGGTGAAGAACGCGCCGAGGGTGGCGACCCGGAAGTCCGGCCGGCGGAACAGGGCCAGGTCGAGCATCGGCGCGCGGCCGCGGGCCTGGACCACCACGAAGGCGGCGAGCAGCAGCACCCCGAGCACCAGCGGGACGAGCACCCCGGGCCGGAGCCAGCCGCTGCGTCCGGCGGTGACGGCGACGAGCAGCAGGGCCAGGCCGGCGCCGAGCGTCAACACCCCGGGGACGTCGATGTGGGCGACGCGGCCGGCGCGGGACTCGGTGAGCAGCCGTCCGCCGAGCGCCGCCAGCAGCACCGCGAGCGCCGCGAGGATCAGGTAGAACCAGCGCCAGCTGGCGAGCGAGGTCAGGCCGGCCGAGGCCAGGGGGCCGAGGGCGATGCCGGCGCCGAGCATCGACGCCCAGCGGGCCGTGGCGTGCGACCGCCCCTGGGCGGTGTGGAAGGCGTGCCCGAGCAGGCCCAGCCCGGCGGCGAGGATCGCGGCGCTCGCCACGCCCTGCACCACCCGGGCGGTGATGAAGGTGGCGGCGTTGGGCGCGACCGCGCTGCCGACCGTGCCGACGGCGAGCAGCACGAGGCCGGCCCGGAAGATGCGCCGCCGCCCGAAGTCGTCACCGAGGCTGCCGGCGACCAGCAGGGTGGCCGCGAGCCCCAGGGTGATCGCGTTGATCAGCCAGGTCTGGGTGGTGAGGCCGGCGCCGAGGCCCCGCGCCGTCTGCGGCAGGACCGCCACCGGCGCGGTGTAGTTCATGAGGACGAGCAGGGTCGCGGCGCAGACCGCGAAGAGCGTGCGGGAGTCGGAGCGGGACGCGTCCGGCGGCGCGGCGGCGGACGGCGCGGTGACGCCGGCGGTTGTCGACATGCGGGGAGGCCTCTCAGTTCGGTGAGCGAACCGACAGTAACAGGGTTGGTTCGTTGAATGAACTGACTAGGGGTAGGATCACAGCATGGCACTGGGGAAGAACTACGAGGGGCAGAACTGCTCACTGGCCCGGGCGCTGGAGCTGGTCGGCGAGCGGTGGACGCTGCTCATCGTCCGCGACGCCTTCTACGGCGTACGCCGCTACGGCGACTTCCTCGCCCACCTGGACATCCCCCGGGCCGTGCTCGCGGACCGGCTCGCCACCCTGGTCGAGGCGAACGTCCTCCAGCGCCACCGCTACCAGGACTCCCCACCCCGGGACGAGTACCTGCTCACCGACCGGGGCGTCGAACTCTGGTCCGTGATCTACCCGTTGTGGAGCTGGAGCGAGCGGCACTTCGGCGAGGAGGAGCCGCTGCGCACCTTCCGGCACGTCGCCTGCGGCACCGAACTCGACCCGGCGGGCCGCTGCCCCGCCTGCGGCGGTGAGGTGTCACCCGGTGACGTCGAGGCGCACAGCGGGCCCCGCCTACCGGCCCGGCCGCGCCGGGACCCGGTCAGCGTCGCGCTGCGCCAGCGCCCGCACCGGCTCCTCCAACCGCTCTTCTGAGCCGGCCCGACACGGGCCGTCCGAGCTGCCCGGGCGGCGGCGACCATCCTCCGCGTCCGAGAAGCTGACGTTCCCGGCTTCGGCGGCCCTGATCGCGGCTCCGGCTCGGAGCCCCAGGCCGAGGACCGGACGGGATCTTCGGTCGCCCGGACCGAGGAGGTCGGCCTCGCTACCGCGCCCGCGTGGGCGGGTCGAGCCGGTCGAGCCGGGCCAGTTCGGCGGAGCCGTCCCGGACGACGGTGGCGGCGAGAGCGGTGGTCGCCGGGTGGGCGCCGGAGCCCTGCTCGGCGCGGGCGATCCGTACGGCCTGCGACAGGTGTGCCCGCAGGTGTCGGGCGACCAGCCGGTCGAAGGCCGGGCCCCGGGCCGCTCGCAGCGCCGTCAGCTCCGCCTCGGTGATCATGCCGGGCATGTCGTGGCCCTCGTGCGGGTTGGTGGCGGGCGCGCCCGACTCGGCCAGCAGCCCACGCGAGCGGATCAGGTCGGCCTGCTGGCTCTCCTCGACCCGGCCGGCCAGCGCACGCCAGGCCGGATCGGTGGTCCGGGCGGGCACCAGCTCGAGCACCGGCAGGAGTCGCTCACTCATCGCCACGGTGAGCTGGAGCCAGGCGACGTCGGTGGGGCTGAACGCACCGGTGGTCGCAGCCGCGGCGGGGGTCTCGCCGGCCAGGTCGGGGCGGGTCGGTGGCGGCGGTCCGGCGGCCGCGCACCCCGCGCCGAGCAGCGCGAGGCAGAGCAGGACGGACGGTACGGCGAGGCTCGGGCGCATCGCACCTCCTTTCCGCCGTGGGGAGCGGACCCCGTGCCAGTGGGTCCGCTCCCTTGCGGATGAGCGGGTCGGATCAGAGCGGCCGCCCGTCGTGGCCGCACTTGATGACCGGGCGGATGCAGTCGTTGACCCGGCGGGCCATCTCCGCCACCGGCCACGCGTTGAAGAAGTCGCCGTGCATCGTGTAGCCCGGCCCGGAGGCGAGCCGGAACTGCGCCGGGTCGCCGCTGACCGGATAGCGGAGCACCTGCCGCAGCTTCGGCACCGGCACCGGGTGGGTCGCCGGGCAGGCCTGGTTGACCGGGTACGCCATGTGGCTCTTGTGGTCGGGGGAGTCCAGGTCGCGGCCGTTCCAGCACTGCGGGAAGTCCAGGTACGACTCCAGCATGGTGCCGGCCGGGCAGTTCACGAAGTCCTTCGACGGCGGGACCTGCCCGGCGTGCAGGCACGACCAGCGGGCGATGCTGTCGTTCGGGCCGGTCGCCCGGGCGTTGCCGGCGACGATCCGCAGCCCCTGCGGAATCGGTTCGGTGCGGGCGACGACGTCGCTGCGGACGCCCTCGCCCAGGTAGTAGAAGGTGGAGATGATCGGCTCCACGGCCACGTTGTTGCGGTACAACGTCGGCACCCAGTACGACGAGACGTCGACCTGGGGGTTGCAGGTGGTCGGTGAGTTGATCAGATCCGGCAGGGTGGTGAAGGCGTCGGTGACCGTGGCGCCGAAGAAGCTGTGCATGTGCGAGGCGCCGGGCAGGCCCGGGAAGATGATCGGGTCGTCCGGCAGCCGGTGACTGTACGAGCAGTCGGCGGGGAACTCGGCCACCCGGATCGCGTTGACGCCCGGGGCGGCGTCGGCCCGGCTGGTGTCGGCCTGTGCGGTGTCGGCCTGCGCCGTGGTGGAGATGCCGTAGGTGCCGAGTAGGACCAGCAGGGCGCCGAGCGCCGTGGCGAGGCGCAGCCGGCGGCGGATGCCGGAGCGGGGTGAGGCCCTGTCCATCGCGGAACTCCTGTCGGGTGGGTCAGGGACGGGTCCGGCGCCGCCGCCGAAAGGCATCGGAGATCCCTGGCCGGGACTGGTGGTGGGTGCTGCGCGAGCAGGTGAGAGAGCGCTCTCTCGATCCAGCGTCAACCCGACGTCGACAATTGTCAATACGTGCCCGACCGTGAAGCGCCAGGCGGCGAAAAGGGCCGACCCCTGGTGCGGGCCGACCCTTCGAGACATGGTGACGACGAAAGGGCCGACCCCGTGCGGGGCCGGCCCTTTCGGTTACTTCTCGGGTCAGTTGGCGGAGTAGCCGCGGGTGGCGACCCAGTCGGCCAGGTGGTCCACGCTCACCCAGTAGGAGGCGGTGGCCGGGTCGGCCGAGTCGGCGATCTTCACCTCGTGCCCGCCGTCGCGGTAGCCGATGACGCTGATGTAGTGGCCGCCTTCGTAGGAGTGGGTGTTGCCGTCGGTGTCGGTGCTGGTGCCGGCGATGTTGGCGACTACGGCGTGGCCGTCGTCGACGGTGCGGACGATGTCGTCACGCAGCTTGTCGGTCTGCTTGTCGTCGGCGGTGGGGTTGGAGATTTCGACGGAGTGGTAGGCGTTCTTGCCGGTCTCCTTGTTCAGGACGGGGGTGATGTCGTTGATGGAGTTGGTGCCTGCCTCGGTGGTGCCCATTTCCTTGGCCATGGCGTCGACGTTGATGTCCTTGCCCTGGACGGAGAGGGCGTTGCGGGTGGCGGCGGGGCCGCAGTAGTAGAAGTTCGGCTGCGCCTCGTAACGCACGTTCAGTTCACGCTCGCTGTGGCCCTTGCGGTCCTGGACCTGGCTGGCGGGCTTGGACTCGGCGGGGGCGGCGTTGGCGGCGATGGCGGGGCCGGCGATGCCTCCGCCTGCGGCGGCGATGCCGGCGGCGGTGAGGACGGTCTTGCGGATCAGATCGGTACGCATGATGTGTGCCTCTCTGTTCGGGGGTGCACGCGGAAGTGTGTCGGGGTCCGCGTGTGGTGAGGGGGAGGTTCGAAGGCCCGGCGGCGTGGCCTGCTCGGGCGGGTCCGGGGTGTAACGCGGCCGGGTCGGCCGGCATTCCGAGGCGTCTCGTGCGGGTGGCCCGACGGGTGGTCGGGGCGCGTCCCGTGGGGGTGTGCAACGGCCTCGGTGGGCCGGTCATTCCCGGGGGCCCGGCGGGGCGGCGCTGGTGAGGTGCGTTGCCGGGGTGTTCACCGGCGGGGCCGCCCTGCTCGGCCCCTGATTGGGTGCGTCGCCGGGATGTGTAACGGCCTCGGTGGGCCGGTCGTTCCCGGGGGCTCGTCGCGGGTGGCCCGGGTGGTGCGGGGCTCGCGGCGGCGGGGGGTTCAACGACCCGGGGCCGGTGATGATTCCCGGCTGGGCCGGTGGTTCGGGGGCCGGCGAGCGGGGTCGCGCGGCTCGACCATGTTCAACGACCCGGGCCCGGCGATGATTCCGCCGCCGGGGTGGCCCCGACCACGGGACGCCCGGTCTCGAACCGGACACCGGTGGGCCAACCGGCCCGGTTAAACCGGACATTACACCCGGACGGGCGGATGATCCACTCGACCTCATTGAAGTCGCGGTGAATCCGGCGGCGGACACCCCGACCTCATGGAAGTCGAGTCGATCTCCGCGCAAGGCGCCCGTCGTCGACCGATCCGCCCAGACCTCGCGTCGATCTCCGCGCGGCGCCCGTCGTCGACCGATCCCCCCAGGCCTCGCATCGATCTCCGCGCGGCGCCCGTCGTCGACCGATCCTTCCAGACGGCGCGGCGCGCGGCGTCGACCGATCCGCCCAGGGCTCGCGTCGATTTCCGCAAGGCGCGCGGTGTCGACCGGGCCGCCCAGGGTTCGCGTCGATTTCCGCAAGGCGCGCGGCGTCGACCGATCGGCCCAGGCATCGCCCCGCGCTCTTCGGCGGCACGACGCCGCTGGTCGCCGCGGCGCTGGTCGACGGCACCCACAGCCTGATCGCCCGCCGCTCGGTCCGGACGTCGGCGGTGTCGGTTCCGGACGAACGGCCGTTGCGGACGGGAATCGATAAGTGTCACTGTCAAGCTCCCTCCGACCCCGAGGAGCCCCCGATGAGAGGCAGAACGTTGAGCGCGCGGATCGCGCTCGTCGTATGCACCGGGATGACGCTGACGCTCGCCACCCAGTCGCTCGCCGCGTCCCCGCCCGCGCTATCGGCCGTCGCCGCACCTGCCGCGCCGCCTGCTGTCGCGGCCGCACCTGCCGCGCCGGGTGCCGCCGTACCGGCCGCACCTGTCGGGCCAGCCGCCGCCGCGCCGGGCGCCGTCGCACTGGCCGCACCGGACATCTCCATCGCCAACGTGCAGGCGCACCTGACCCAGTTCAACAGCATCGCGAGCAGTAACGGTGGCAACCGGCGAGCGGGCTCCGCCGGCTACACCGCCTCGGTCACGTACGTGAAGACCCGCCTCCAGGCGGCCGGCTACACCGTCACCGAGCAGCGCTGCACCTCCTGCACGTACCCGTCGAACAACCTGATCGCCGAGTGGCCGGGCGGCCCCGCCGACCAGGTGGTCATGTTCGGGGCACACCTCGACGGGGTCTCTGCGGGACCGGGCATCAACGACAACGCCTCCGGATCCGCCGCGCTGCTGGAGAACGCGTTGGTGCTCGCCGCGCAGGACCCGACGATGACGAAGCGGGTGCGGTTCGCCTGGTGGACCGACGAGGAGCAGGGGCTCAACGGCTCCCGCTTCTACGTCAACTCGTTGAGCGCGACGCAGCGCGGCTACATCAAGGGCTACTACAACTTCGACATGGTCGGCTCGACCAACGGCGGCTACTTCATCAACCGCCTCAGCTCGACGACCGCCGCGCCGTTGAAGGCGTACTGGGACTCGCTGGGGCTGCGGCCGGAGGAGAACGTCGAGGGTCAGGGCCGCTCCGACGACTATCCGTTCCAGCAGGCCGGGATCCCCACCTCCGGGTACGCGGCCGGGGCCAGTGCCCGCAAGACCAGCGCCCAGGCCACGAAGTGGGGCGGCACGGCCAACGCCGCGTACGACCCCTGCTACCACCGGTCCTGCGACACCACCGCCAACATCAGCTCGACGGTCCTGAACCGGGCGGCGGACGGCATCGCGTACGCGCTCTGGCAGCTAGCGGTCGGCGACGGCACGGGCGGCTGCTCCGGCGGGCAGGTGGTCACCAACGGCGGCTTCGAGAGCGGCAGCAGCCCGTGGACGGCCAGCTCCGGGGTGATCACCAATTCGAGCGGGCAGCCCGCCCGGACCGGCACCTGGAAGGCCTGGCTCGACGGGCGCGGCCGGACCACCACCCACACCCTCGCGCAGACGGTGACGCTGCCGGCCGGCTGCACGGCCGCCACGCTGGCGTTCTGGCTGCACATCGACACCGCCGAGACGACCAGGACGACCGCGTACGACCGGCTCACCGTGCGGCTCGGCACGACGACGCTGGCGACCTGGTCCAACCTCGACGCCGCTTCCGGCTACCTCCAGCGCACCCTCGACGTCGGCGGGTACGCGGGTCAGACGGTGACGTTGACCTTCACCGGCACCGAGGACTCCTCGTTGCAGACCAGCTTCGTGGTCGACGACGTGACGCTCCAGGCGGGCTGAGCCGGGCCTGCGAGCGGGATGGCTGGCTCGCCCACTCCGACAGTCGGTGACGAGCGGCGGATCACGCCGATCGCCGGTCGAGACGTCGCGAGCGAGCGGGTGCGAACCTGGTCCGCACCCGCTCGTGCCCGCCGGTGACGGGCAGGCAGCCCGACGTCAGGGCAGCTGCGGGTAGAGCGCGGCGATGCCGCCGGAGAGGCCGGCCTGGACCTGTCGGCTGATGTCGTCGGCGACGATCTCGTACGCGTCCGCCTCGACGGCGTCCAGCGTGATCCGGGCGATGTCGGCCGGGTCGGACTTCGGCGCGGTGATGTGTGCGGTCATGTCGGTGTCCATGTAGCCGACGTGCAGGCCGACGACCCGGATGTTCCGCTCGGCGAGCGGGCCGCGCACCGCGTTGGTCAGCGCCCACTCGGCCGCCTTGCCGGCGTTGTACGCGCCGCTGTCCGCCGGGTGCAGCCAGGAGAGCACGGAGTGCACGTTGAGGATCGAGCCGCCGCCGTTGCCGGCGATGACCGGCGTGAACGCCCGGACCATCGACAGGGTGCCGAAGAAGTGGGTCTCCAGCTCCAGCCGGATCGGGTCCAGGTCGGCGTCGAGCAGGTCGGCGCCGGTGCCGGAACCGGCGTTGTTGATCAGCAGGTTGACGTCGTGGGCGAGCTCGGCGGCGGCGGCGACCGAGGCGGGGTCGGTGATGTCGAGCCGGACCGGCGTGACGCCGGGCAGGTCGATGCTCTCCGGGTTGCGGGCCCCCGCGTAGACGGTGGCGCCCCGGGAGACGAGTTCGGCGGCGAGGTGCCGGCCGAAGCCCCGGTTGGCGCCGGTGACGAGGGCGGTGCTTCCGGCGATCTTCATGCGGTTACTCCTAGAGCATCTGGTGGAGAGGGGACGGGTCGGCGTGGCGCCGCCCGGAGGTCATTCGCTGTCGACGCGGAGCAGGCCCGGTCCGGGGCGTACGTCCAGCTCGTCGGGCTCGACGTCGTGCCCGCCGGCGCAGCGCAGTACGGCGTGCACCTCCGCGCCGCAGTCGTGGTGCTCCAGCCGTACCGACGGACCGGCGTCGTCGGCGGCCCAGGTGTCGCCCCACTGCCGGAGCGCGACCAGCACGGGGACGAGCTGTGCGCCCTTGTCGGTCAGCACGTACTCGTCGCGGGTGCGTTTCCCGGGTTCCTGGTAGGGGCGCCGCTCGAGCAGTCCGTCGGCGACGAGCTGCTTGAGCCGGGCGGCGGCGACCGGCTCGCTGATGCCCACCCGGGCGGCGAAGTCGTCGAAGCGCCGGGTGCCGAGGGACGCCTCCCGCAGCAGCAGGAGCGTCGAGCGGTTGCCGACCACGTCGAGCGTCCGGGCGATCGAGCAGTTGGTCATGAGCCAGCCGTCCCGGTCGGCGAGGAGATCCGTCATGCCGGCCACGTTACCCAGGCTGACTTAGGTTAAGCAAAGTCAGCTAGGTCACGCCGGAGCCCGCCGGGTTCGGGAATAGGCCGGAGCCGGCGTCCGTGGCGCTGCCGGATGCCGTCCGTGGGGTCCGCGGGGTGGGTGTGGGACGGGGACCGGCTCGAACGCCGGGTGACGGTCCGTATCCTGTGCCCGAAACCCGATGTGTGGCAGAAGGGAGACGGCGTGGCCAGCCAGGTCGAGACGTTGGAGTTCCAGGCCGAGGCGCGTCAGCTGCTTCAGCTGATGGTTCACTCGATCTACTCGAACAAGGACGTCTTCCTCCGCGAGCTCATCTCGAACGCCTCGGACGCGCTGGACAAGCTGCGGCTGGCCGCCCAGGTCGACAAGGACCTCGACGTCGACACCTCCGACCTGCACATCGAAATCGAGGTCGACCGGGACGCGCGCACCCTGACCGTCCGGGACAACGGCGTCGGGATGACCCGCGACGAGGTGGTCTCGGTGATCGGCACCATCGCCAAGTCGGGCACCGCCGAGCTGCTGCGTACGCTGCGGGAGTCCGCCGACGCCAACGCCTCGCAGGAGCTCATCGGGCAGTTCGGCGTCGGCTTCTACGCCGCGTTCATGGTCGCCGACGCGGTGGAGCTGCTCACCCGCAAGGCCGGCGAGCCGGGCGGGACGCGCTGGTCGTCCACCGGCGAGGGCAGCTACTCGATCGAGTCGGTCGACACGGCCCCGCAGGGCACCTCGGTCACCCTGCACCTCAAGCCGGCCGACACCGAGGACAGCCTGCACGACTACACGGCCGAGTGGACGATCCGGGAGATCGTCAAGCGTTACTCCGACTTCATCGCCTGGCCCATCCGGATGACCGTCGAGCGGCCGGGCGAGGAGGGCGCGACCACGCGCGAGGAGCAGACGCTCAACTCGATGAAGGCGCTCTGGGCGCGTTCCCGTGACGAGGTCGAGCAGGCCGAGTACCACGAGTTCTACAAGCACGTCGCGCACGACTGGGCGGATCCGCTGGAGATCGTGCACATGAAGGGTGAGGGCACCTTCGAGTACGAGGCGCTGCTCTTCCTCCCGGCGCACGCGCCCCTGGATCTCTTCGCGCCGCAGGGGCGGCGCGGCGTCCAGCTGTACGTCAAGCGGGTGTTCATCATGGACGACTGCGAGGCGTTGATGCCGAACTACCTGCGCTTCGTCAAGGGCGTGGTGGACGCGCACGACCTGTCGCTGAACATCTCCCGGGAGATCCTGCAGCAGGACCGGCAGATCCAGGTGGTCCGGCGACGCCTGGTAAAGAAGATCCTCGCCACGGTGAAGGATCTGAAGGCCAATCACGCCGAGCGGTACCGCACGCTCTGGAGCGAGTTCGGCGCGGTCGTCAAGGAAGGGCTCATCGACGACACGGAGAACCGGGACACGCTCCTGGAGCTGGTCAGCGCCGCCTCCACCCAGGACCCGGCCGAGCCGACCGACCTGCGGGGTTACGTCGACCGGATGAAGGACGGCCAGGGCGAGATCTGGTACGCCACCGGCGAGTCCCGGGCCATGCTGGAGAACTCGCCGCACATGGAGGCGTTCCGCGCGCGGGGCCTCGAGGTGCTGCTGCTTACCGACCCGGTCGACGAGGTGTGGGTGGAGCGGGTCGGCGAGTACGACGGCAAGCCGCTGCGCTCGATCGCCAAGGGCGACGTCGACCTGGACACCGACGACGAGCGCGAGCAGGCCGAGGCGGAGCGGGAGCAGCAGCGCAAGGACCACGCCGAGCTGGTCGCCTGGATGAGCGGCGTGCTCGCCGAGGACGTGAAGGAGGTGCGGCTCTCCTCCCGGCTGACCACCTCGCCGGCCTGCGTCGTCGGCGACGCGCACGACCTCACCCCGACGCTGGAGAAGATGTACCGGGCGATGGGGCACGAGGTGCCCTCGGTCAAGCGGATCCTCGAACTGAACCCGGGGCACCCGCTGGTCGCGGGGCTGCGCAAGGCGCACGAGCAGGGCGGTGACCAGGCGGAGCTGCGGGAGACCGCCGAGCTGTTGTACGGGATGGCGCTGCTCGCCGAGGGCGGTGAGCTGGCCGATCCGTCCCGCTTCACCCGGCTCCTCGCCGAGCGGCTCTCCCGCACCGTCTGAGCCGTCCGCGGCCGGTCGGCGGCGCCCCCGCGTGGGTGTCCCGCCGGCCGGCGGTGGAAGTCGTGACTAGGGTCTGTTTCATAAGGCTCGCCCGAGCGAGCCGAGGCCCAGGCGGCGGTCCGGCAAGGCGGAGGTTCGTCCGGATACCGGTGTTGTATCCGGACGAACCTCCAACGCGGCCGGTCGTCGCCTGGGGCCGGCGCAGCCGGGCACGGTCTTATGAAACAGACCCTAGATCGAGCCGGTGAACTGGCTCATGTGGTAGGCGGTGCTGCGACCGTCGGGCGTCCGGGTCCACTTCGACACCATCAGGTGCAGGTCGTTGGGCTGCCGGCTGGACCAGGGGTGGACGAAGCCGCCGTAGAGGCCGGGCTCCTGCCAGGAGGTGACCTGGACCTTCTCGCCGCTCCAGACCTGATCCGGCCCGGTGGCGGTACGGGTGACGATGCAGCCGTTGGCGCAGTTGAGGTACGACATCACCCAGGTGCCGTCGGTGAGCCGGCGTACGGAGGGTTCGCCGAACCGGCCGGTCAGGATGGGGGTGCACGGGCGGCCCCAGCCCCAGTTGCTGCCGTTCCACCCCCACCCCTCGTACGACTCGGGATAGAAGAGGCGGTCCCAGCGGACTCGGCGCAGCATCATCGGGCCGTCCTGCCGACCGGCGCGTACGGAGAAGACGTAGACCCAGTCGCCGTCGCGCTGCATCGTCCACATCTGGAACGGGTCGCTGTTGCCGGCGTTGTTCCACCACTTCAGCGGCGTACGGACGAAGTCGTTGCCGTTGTCGCTGTAGGCCAGGCCGGCGTAGCGCGACCGCCAGTGCGGGCCGGCGGGGCCGGCGGAGTTCCAGTTCTCGATGCTCATGTACGAGATGAGCTGCCGGCCGGTCTCCGGGAAGCTGATCCCGTCGTTGGGGATGACGGTGACCTCCCAGAGGCCGTCGATCCCGATGCCGTTGTGGCCGTTGTGCATCAGCTCCGGGGCGCGGCCGTTGCCGGCGACCCGGGCCGCGCTGTCGAAGACCACTCCGCCGGCCGCTCCCGGGTGGACGGCGGAGCGCAGCATCACCGGTGACCGCCAGTCGTTGGGCAGCGGGGGGCCCTCCGGCCACGGGGTGTTGAAGGTGTCGCCGAAGAGGTAGCCGATGGAGCCGTTCTCCAGCACGTAGGGGATGCCGAGGTCGGTGCCGGCGACCTGCCACCGGCCGTTGGTGTCGAGGTCGGCGCCGGTGAGGCGCTTCTTCCAGGTGGCGGCGTGGGCCTCGGAGGAGAGGGCGAGCGCCGGGGCGACGGCGGCGGCCGCGCCGACCGTGCCCGTCCTGATGAGGAAGGACCGACGGTTCAACGTCATGTCTGTCCTCTCGTTTCGCACGGCCGGGCGGCGGTGACGGCCGTTGCCCGGACGGGGTGACGTACCCCCGAAGTCAAGTCCTGACCGTCGAGGCATGTCAATACCCCTCCCCGTCGGGTCGGTCGCCGGGAATGGCGGGTGGGCCGCGGGCGGACCTGTCGCGGGTGGCCCGCGCCGGCGCCGCAGGCGTCCCGAGGCGGCCCGTCTTCGCTGGTCGAGCGGGTCGGACTCGGACTTTCTCCGCTGTCCTCTTAGGACTTTCGCGACACCTGTGCTGCTCACGCCGGGCAGCGCGTCGGTGACTTTCGTTGGTTTGTAGGAAAGTCGAGCCGGGGGCAACGAAAGCTCTGGACACGTTCGGGCCAAGTTAGTACTGTCGGGATCCATCGATATGTTTCAGCGAGATGAACCGGCCGCGCGGTGAATCTCGAACGGTGACCCCAGGCGGCGCAGCACGTCCGGCGGTCACCGGCCCGGCCAGGGACGACACCCCGGGTCGGCGTGCGCCCTGCGACCCGGCGCTGCGAAGTGCCGAGGGCGTAACCGATTCGCTCCCGATGCCCGCCTCGTGAGCTCCGAGGCGGCCCGACCACCCGTTCGGCTCCACGCTGAACGCTGCCCGGTGACTCGGGTGATCCGGCTCGCCCGCCCTCGACGGGCGAGCTCCAAC
This sequence comes from Micromonospora musae, assembly GCF_003626635.1. Taxonomy (GTDB): domain Bacteria; phylum Actinomycetota; class Actinomycetes; order Mycobacteriales; family Micromonosporaceae; genus Micromonospora; species Micromonospora musae. Next base: position 180,421 of record NZ_RAZT01000012.1, read on the forward strand.
CTCACACAGGACGACCGTGGCGCCGCCACGGCCGGGGATTCCGTGCGGCCAAGGAGGGGGCCCACGGTACCGCCGAACGGCGACATATCTGGACAAGAGGTGAGCTGACATTCACGGGGGATGCCTGGCCCCGGGGATGCGCGCCTCGGACCTGGGAGAGAGGCATCGATGAAAGGCTACTCACCCCCTGGCCGGCTCCGGGCGGGCCGGCTCCGGAGATCGATCGCGGCCGTTGCCACGGCCGCTCTCGTCTGGCTGACCGCGGGAGTCGTGGCGGTGCCGGCGAGCGCGAAACCGGTCGACACGGAACCGCCGACCGCTCCGGCGGCGGCCCAGCCCCGCCAGCTGCAGGCCCAGGTGCTCACCTGGACCGCCGGCGACGACTTCCTGGCCTACCGCTCCGCGCCCACCACCGCGGTGGCCGGCCCGGCGACGCTCGTCTTCGAGAACAGCGCCGCGACCGGCAACACCACCGGCATGCAGCACACCCTGACGTTCGACACCGGCAACCCGGCGTACAACACCGACGTCGACGTGAACATCCTGGCCGACCCGAACGACGCCAACGGTGGCCGGTGGAGCGTGGACGTGACGCTCTCCCCGGGCACCTACCGGTACTTCTGCGCGATCCCCGGCCACGGCAGCATGACCGGGCTCCTGGTCGTCTCCGGCGGAGGCTCCGACACCACGGCGCCGACCGTGACCGCCGAGGTGACCGGCGAGCAGAACGACAACGGGGAGTACGTCGGCAGCGCCACCGTGAACCTGTCGGCGACCGACAGCGGCTCGGGCGTCGACAAGGTCGAGTACTCGCTGGACGGCGGCCCCTACGGCGTCTACTCGGCGCCGGTGACGGTGAGCCAGCCGGGTGCGCACACGGTCAGCTACCGGGCCACCGACAAGGCGGGCAACACCTCGGAGGTGAAGACCGAGTCGTTCACCGTGGCCGAGCCCCAGTCCGACGACACCACCGCCCCCACCGCGACCGCGTCGGTGACCGGTCAGCAGGACGACGAGGGCGCGTACGTGGGTAACGCCACGGTGACCGTGTCGGCCACCGACACCGAGTCCGGGGTCGACAAGATCGAGTACTCGCTCGACGGCGGCGCCTACGCCGTCTACTCCGCGCCGGTGAGCGTCAACGCCGTGGGTCAGCACACCGTCAACTACCGCGCGACCGACAAGGCCGGTAACACCTCGACGCCGCAGTCGGTGTCGTTCACCGTGGTGCCGCCCCAGGTCGAGGACACCACCGCGCCGACCACGGCCGCCATGCTGCACGGCGAGCAGAACGGCGACGGCGCGTACGTGGGCAGCGTCATGGTGATGCTGTCGGCGACCGACGCCGAGTCGGGCGTGGACCGGATCGAGTACTCGCTCGACGGGCAGCCCTACGCCGTCTACTCGGCGCCGGTGACGGTGAACCAGCCCGGCGCGCACGCGGTCAACTACCGGGCCACCGACAAGGCGGGCAACACCTCGGAGGTGAAGAGCGAGTCCTTCACCATCGCCGAGTCCGAGCCGGACGACACCACCGCCCCCACCGCGACCGCCTCCGTGGCGGGTCAGCAGAACGCCGAGGGCGCGTACGTCGGCAACGCCACGGTGACCGTGTCGGCCACCGACACCGAGTCCGGGGTCGACAAGATCGAGTACTCGCTCGACGGCGGCGCCTACGCCGTCTACTCCGCGCCGGTGAGCGTCAACACGGTGGGTCAGCACACCGTCAACTACCGGGCGACCGACAAGGCCGGCAACACCTCGGCGGTGCAAGCGGTGTCGTTCACCGTGGTCGCGCCCCCGCCGCAGGACACCACCGCCCCGACCACCTCGGCCGTGCTGCACGGTCAGAAGAACGCCGAGGGCGCGTTCGTCAGCAGCGCCACGGTCGTGGTGACGGCGACCGACACCGGGTCGGGCGTGGACCGGATCGAGTACTCGCTCGACGGGCAGCCCTACGCCGTCTACTCGGCGCCGGTGACGGTGAACCAGCCCGGCGCGCACGCGGTCAACTACCGGGCCACCGACAAGGCGGGCAACACCTCGGCGGTGAAGACGGTCTCCTTCACGGTGGTCGCACCCCCGTCGGACGACATCACGGCACCGACCGTGACCGCGTCGATCACCGGCCAGGTCGACGGTGACGGCGCCTACCTCGGCAGCGCCAGCGTGACGCTCTTCGCCTTCGACAGCGGCACCGGCGTCGACCGGATCGAGTACGCCCTCGACGGCGACGAGTACCAGCGCTACACCCGCCCGGTCACCATCGACCAGCCGGGCGACTACACGCTCAGCTTCCGGGCCACCGACAAGGTCGGCAACACCTCCGGCACCGGCTCGCTCACCTTCACCGTGATCGGGAACGGCTCGGGTGCGAACTGCCTGGTGCCCGACACCCGGGCGACGGTGTGGTTCGGCACGCTCGACAGCGGCGTACCCAACAAGCCGGTCTACGGCGAGTGCACGATCAACAACCTCTTCGAGGGGCAGCGGACCTGGATCGACCACGCCGAGTTCGTCGCGCACGTCAAGGTGGTCGCCGAGCACCTGGGCCACCTCGAGGTGCTCACCAAGAAGCAGCGCACCCAGCTCATCGAGGCCGCCCGCAACTCGGGCGTCGGCAAGCCGGAGGCCCGCAGCGGGTACCAGCCGCTGCTCGACTCCAGCAAGGCGTCGTTCAACAGGTGGGAGCACGTCGGTGGAGGCGGCTTCCTCCGTAACGCCGACGGATCGATCACCAGCAAGGCCGTCCCGGGCATGGGCATGCTCTGGTTCCCGGAGCAGGCGTACGGGGACTTCTCGCTGAAGCTGCAGTGGCGGGACGACGCCCCGGGCGACGGTCGCGCCAACAGCGGGGTCTTCGCCCGCTTCCCGCAGGTCCACGACCACCCGGACGAGTCCCGGCCGGAGTGGGTGGCCATCAAGTACGGCCACGAGCTGCAGATCTACGACCGGCCCGACGGCGACCAGTACAAGTCCGGCTCGGTGTACGGCTTCGACCAGGTCGACCTCTCCGGTTCGCGGGTCACGCCCAAGGGCACCTGGAACGACTACGAGATCCGGGTGGTCGGCCAGCACTGGTCCATCTTCCGCAACGGCGAGCTGATCAACGAGTACGTCAACACCCCGGACGCCGTCTTCAGCCCGCCGCGATCCGACGACCCGGGCGGCGCCGGACGGCAGAGCGCCAGCGGATACATCGGCCTGCAGAACCACGGCGAGGGCGACGTCATCAGCTTCCGCAACGTCCGGATCGCCCCGTTGACGCCGGCCGCCGCCGGTAACTGAGCGAAGGGAACCACCAATGGCAAAGCAGAAGATCGACCGTCGGGCCCTGCTACGTGGTCTCGCCGGCACGACCGTCGCGGTCGGCGCGGCCAGCCTCACCGGCGCCCTCCCCGTCGCCGCGGCGGCCGGCCGGTTGATTCCCCAGGGGCACATGGGCATCCAGCTCTACAGCGTCCGCGACAAGATCAACGAGTTCGGATTCGCGTACGTCTTCGACGAGCTGTCCCGGATCGGCTACCGCGAGGTCGAGTTCGCCGGCTACACCCAGGGCAACGTCGGCACCATCACCCCGCAGCAGATCCGCCAGTTGCTCGACGTCAACGGGCTCAAGGCGGTCGGCAGCCACCGCGGTCTCGGCGACTTCCGCCGGAACCTGGAGCAGGAGCTCGACATCGCCGAGACGCTCGGCATGCCGAACATCGGCACGGCCGAGGCGCCCACCGGCGACCGCACCATCGCCGGCTACCAGAAGGCGGCGGAGGAGTTCAACACGTGGGGGGCCGCCGCGACCGCTCGCGGGCTGAAGCTCTACCAGCACAACCACACCATCGAGTTCAGCTTCGCCACGGACCGACCGGACGTCCGGCTCTACGACCTGTTCCTGGAGCTCACCGACCCGCGGTTCGTGTACCTGGAGTTGGACATCCTGTGGGCGTACGGCGGCGCGCGCAAGTACCCCGGCTTCCGGCCGGTCGACTACGTCAACGCCCACCCCGAACGGTTCCCGATGTTCCACGTCAAGGACGGCGTCCCACTGCCCGACCCGCAGCAGGGCAACTCCTACCTCGACGTGGAGTTCGGCGCCGGCGTCATCCCGTTCACCGAGTTCTTCGGTGAGCTCAAGCACCGGGGCCGGTTCGAGTACCTCTGGGAGCAGGACAGCGCGCCCAACGCCCAGCCGAACCCGCCCGGCTCGCTCGGCGCCGCCGCACGCAGCTACCGGCGGATGCGCAACCTGCGGGGGACCAAGTGACCGCCTCCGCCTGGCGGCTCACCGACGGCGGTCCGGCACCGGAACCCGGGCCGAAGGCGGAGTCCGGGGCCACACCGGACACGCCGCCGGCCCGCTCCGGCTCCACCACCCGCCGGATGCTGGTGGTCGCCGCGATCGTGGTGCTGAGCCTCGTCGGCGCGGGCGGGTTCGCCGTCGCGGGCGGGGCCGCCGCGCTCCTGCCGGAACGCCCCGAGGGCTGCAACCAGCCGGACCGTACCGTCACGCTCTACGCGGTAGAGCTGCCCCGCGACGGCAACCAGATCCGGCTCGGCTACGGCCTCACCCCGCAGACGGCCTCCTACCCGGGCCCCACCATGGAGATGATCGAGGGGGAGTGCCTCGCCGTCACCCTGCACAACCAGGTGCCCGCCGCGACCCTGGAGCAGCTGCGCACCGACCCGACCCATCCGCTCGGTGTCTCGCTGCACGTGCACGGCGTGAAGTACACGCAGCTCTCCGACGGCACGGCGCAGAGCTTCTCGTACGTCCCGCCCGGCCAGTCGCGCACCTACACCTGGTACGCCAAGAAGCGCGACCGTACCGCCGGGACCCCGGGCACGGCCGGCTACTGGTGGTACCACGACCACGTGGTGGGTGGCCCGCACGGCACCAAGGGCATCGGCTCCGGGCTCTTCGGCGGCCTGGTCGTACGGCGGGTGGGGGATCCGAAGCCGGACCGGACCTACATGTCCGTCTTCGGGGACCAGCAGAGCATCAACCTGCGCCGGGGTGCTGCCGCCGACACCTGTGATCCGGTGAACCCGGTGCCCGGCCCGACCTGCATCGTCGCCAAGAAGGGGGAGCGGGTCGAGTTCATCGTGGTGGGCATCGGCAACGACATGCACACCTTCCACATCCACGGGCACTCGTGGGCGGACACCCGGACCGGGGTGTTGACCGGCACCAACGCCGAGACCGACCAGGTGCAGACCATCGACAACAAGACGGTCGGGCCGGGTGACTCGTTCGGTGTGCAGATCATCGCCGGGGACTCGGTCGGTCCGGGCCACTGGATGATCCACTGCCACATGCAGTTCCACTCGGACGCCGGGATGTACACGACCATGCACGTCCTGGACGAGAACGGCAACATGCCGCCCGGCGGCGGCCACGAGCACAGCGCGACCAGCAGCGGCGCGGCCCCGGCGGGCAGCGGCGCCGGAGTGCACCAGCACAAGTGATCGCCGACGGCGTGGGGTGGCCGCCGAACCGCTCCGGCGGCCACCCCCACGCCCCGAACCCCGTCAACGCAGGTCCGCCTCAAACCTGAGAAGGAGTCGAGATGGCTCACAGACGCCTCTGGCACCGCACCGGCGTACCCCGCCGGCTCGGTGCCCTGGCCAGCGGTGCGGTGCTCGCGCTCGGCATGCTGAGCGTGCCCGCGAGCGCGGCGCCCACCCGCGCTCCCGCCGCCGCCGACGCCGCAGCCGCCGCCTCGGTGCGGGTGCTGGTCTTCCATGGCCCGGCCGCCGAGCAGGACGACCCGGTCGGCCGGGCCGCCACCGCGATCAAGAAGCTGGGTCGGCAGAACGACTTCGCCGTCGACGTCTCCACCGACCCCAACGTGTTCAACGTCGACAACCTGGCCCGCTACCGGGGCGTGGTCTTCCTCTCCGCGAACGGTGTGACGCTCAGCGACGCCCAGGAAGCGGCCTTCCAGGCGTACGTGAAGGGCGGCGGCGGCTTCGTCGGCGTGCACGACGCGGTGCGCGCCCAGCCGGACTCCTCCTGGTTCACCGGGCTGGTCGGCGCCCGTCCGGCGGCCGGCCTGCCCAACGCCGAGAAGCCCGTCTCGGCCGCCGCCAGCGGGGACAACCCGCCGAACGAGACCGCGGCGATGGCCATCGACGGGTCGACCAGCACCAAGTGGCTGGCCCGGACGACGACCGGCTGGCTCTCGGCGAAGCTCGCCGCGCCGGTGGTGGTCAGCCGGTATGCGCTGACCTCGGCGAACGACTTCCCCGGCCGCGACCCGAAGAACTGGACCCTGCAGGGCTCCCAGGACGGCACCAGCTGGACCGACCTGGACACCCGCACCGACGAGACCTTCCCGCAGCGGTTCCAGACCAAGCAGTACAGCTTCACCAACACCACCGCCTACCAGCACTACCGGCTCAACATCACCGCGAACAGCGGCGAGCCGCTGATCCAGCTCGCCGAGCTGTGGCTCATCGGCCCGGACGCCGGGCCGACCCCGGACACCCAGGTGCAGGAGGCGGTGGTCGACTTCACCGACCGCCAGCACCCGGCCAACAAGGGGACGCCGCTGACCGCGAAGCGGTCCGACCAGTGGATCAACTGGGACTCCAACCCGATCGGTCGGGTGCACACCGTCGCCCAGGTCGAGGAGGGCACCTACAACCCCGGCCTGAGCGGCAACGGCGCGTTCCACCCGATCTCCTGGTGCCAGGACTACGACGGGGGCCGGTCGTTTTACACCGGCATGGGCCGCACCGCGGCCAGCTGGACCGACGACACGCAGTTCCAGAGCCACCTGGCCGGGGCCATCAAGTGGGCGGCCGGCATGGTGCGCGGCGACTGCCAGGCGACCATCGCCTCGAACTACCGCATCGAGCGGCTCACCGCCACGAACCAGCCCGGTCAGCTCGACCAGATCGGTGAACCGCACGGGTTGACCATCGACCCGGACGGCAAGGTCTTCTACATCGGCAAGGCGGCCTGCGCCACCGGGCCGATCGCCAACTGGGACGACCCCAACGTGGGTCTCGGCTGCGGCACGATCCACCAGTGGGACCCGAAGACCAAGCAGGTCAAGCTGCTCACCACCCTCCGTGTGATGGGCAACCGGGGCAGCGGCAGTGAGCTGGTCAAGAACGAGGAAGGCCTCGTCGGCATCACGCTGGATCCGAAGTTCGCGCAGAACGGCTGGATCTACGTCTACTGGATGCCGCACGAGTCGATCGACCGTGACCTGCGCATCGGCAAGCGGACCGTCTCGCGGTTCACCTACGACGCCGCGAACCAGACGATCGACCAGGCGACCCGCAAGGACCTGCTGAGCTGGGACACGCAGATCCACAGCTGCTGCCACGCCGGTGGCGGCATGACCTTCGACGAGTCCGGCAACCTCTACATCGGCTCCGGTGACAGCAACTCGTCGGGTGGCTCGGACGGCTACTCCGGCAACAACTGGACCCAGGACTACAAGGGTGTCTCGTTCCAGGACGCGCGCCGTACGGCCGGTAACACCAACGACCTCAACGGCAAGATCATTCGGATCCACCCCGAGGCGGACGGCACGTACACCATCCCGAAGGGCAACCTCTTCACCGGCCAGGAGGAGGGCGGCGGCAAGACCCGTCCGGAGATCTACGTGATGGGCGTGCGCAACATCGCCCGGATCGCCTGGGACCCGGTCAACGACTGGCTGACGGCCGCGTGGGTCGGCCCGGACGCCGGTGGCCCGAACCCGGAGCTCGGCCCGGCCAAGTACGAGACGGCCACGATCATCAAGTCCGCGGGCAACCATGGCTGGCCGTACTGCATGGGTAACCGGCAGCCGTACCGGGACCGCAGCAACACCGACGCGACCGTGCTGACCGGCTGGTACGACTGCGACGCCCCGAAGAACGAGTCGCCGCGCAACACCGGTCTGGTCAACCTCCCGCCGGTGCAGGACAACATGATCTGGTACTCGCCGCAGGGTGGCGGTCCGGTCTTCCCGGAGCGCACCGACGGCAGCGGCCTGCCGACGTACGAGCCGGGTGACGAGACCTTCACCGAGCCGTACCTCAAGGGCGGCGGTCAGGCCATCATGGACGGCCCGACCTACCAGCGGGAGAACGTCGACACCACCAGCGGGGTGGCGTGGCCGGAGTACTGGGACGACAAGTGGTTCATCGGTGACCAGTCGAACGCCAGCAACCGCATCGCGGTGACCGTCGACAAGAGCAAGGTCGACAGCCACGGCCCGCCGGCGTTCGCCGAGGACCTGCGCTCCATCATCCGCTCGGGCAGCGGTGGTACCCAGCTCCAGTCCTGGATGGACGCGAAGTTCGGCCCGGACGGTGCCCTGTACATGCTCGACTACGCGGGCGGCTTCTTCAGCCTGCACTCGAACCAGAAGCTGATCCGGATCGCCTACACCGGCGGTCCGGCGACGCCGAACCCGAGTGACGCCGGCGCGCGGGCCGTGGCGCAGAGCGACCCGAAGAACGTCCAGTTCTCCGGCGCCAAGGTCGGCGGCGTGGCCTGGGAGTGGAACTTCGGCGACGGCAGCCCGGTGTCTCGGGCGGCCAACCCCACCCACCGGTACGCCGACTACGGCAGCTACCAGGCCACCCTCAAGGTGACCTACGCCAACGGCGAGGTGGCGATGTCGGTGCTGCCGGTCAGCGTCGGCTGCGTCGCGCCTGACGGCCGGTCGACCGTACGGATGCTCGACACCGACACCGGAGTGCCCAACTACGCGGTCGGCGGCGGGTGCACCGTCAACGACCTCATCGACGATGAGCGCAACTGGGCCAACCACGCCCAGTTCGTCGGTCACGTCGAGGACGTCGTCGCGCAGCTGCGTGCCGACGGTGAGATCGACAAGCAGGACGCGAACCGGTTGAACCGGGCGGCCCAGCGGTCGGAGGTCGGCACCACCGCCGGCTACCAGACCATCTTCGACGGGTCCGCGCAGTCCCTCGTCGACTGGCGGCAGGCGCCCAGCGGATCGTTCTCGCTGCGCAGTGACGGCTCGATCCGCAGCTCGGGCGGGCTGGGCATGCTCTGGTACGCGGGCAAGGAGTTCGGTGACTTCTCCGTCCGGATGAAGTTCCGGGACGTGTCGCCGGCCGGCACGTACGCCAACACCGGCGTCTTCACCCGCTTCCCGGACCCGCGCCAACCGGTCGACGAGCGGCCGGAGTGCGGCCGGACCGGCTCGGCCGCGGGCTCACCGGCGTGGGTGGCGATCTTCTGCGGCCACGAGATCCAGATCTACGACGGACCGACCGGTGAGCCGCAGAAGACCGGTTCGATCTACAACTTCGACCCGAACACGCTGGACCAGGCGCGGGTGACCCCGAAGGGCCAGTGGAACGACTACGAGGTCCGGGTCGTCGGCCAGCACTACACGATCATCCGCAACGGCGTGGTGATCAACGAGTTCGACAACACCCCGGGCAAGAACTCGTCGCGCGCGGGTGACCCGCCCACGGACCTGCGGCAGTTCCTGAGCGGGTTCGTCGGATTGCAGAACCACGGCACCAACGACCTGATCGAGTTCCGTGACGTGAGGGTCCGCGAGCTGTAACCCCAAAGCGTGCCGGGTACGGAGGACCCACCCTCCGTACCCGGCACTGCTGCGTCGGCGGTCAGGCCTTGCGGGCCGTGCGCCGGTTGCCGAACGACTCCATGGTGGTGGCCTTCTTCGCCGGCGCCCGGGTGGCGGACGTGGTCCGGGTCCGGGCCGGCGCCTTCTTCGCCGCCTTCTTCGCGGCGGCCCGGGTGGCCGGCGCCTTCTTCGGTGGCGCGTTCTTCGCGGTGGCCGCCTTCGCCGTCGGCCGGCGGGTGGGCGTCGCCGTGGTGGCGGAGGTGCTCTTCTTCCGTGCGACTCGGGCCGTGGTCGTCGTGGGCTTCGCGCCGGGTGACTTGGCCGCGCTCGCGCCGGTCGCCCGTTTCGTGGCGGCGGTGGCCTTCTTCGCCGCCGCCTTGCGGTTCATCGGCGCCTTCTTCGCGCCGGTGGCCTTGCGGGCCCCGGTCGGGCGGCTCCCCGGCGGGACGGAAGTCCTGCCTGCGGTCATCCTCGCTCCTCCTCAGGTCTGCCCCGAATCCCCTGCCACCGGTGATCGGCCAGGAGAGGTCCCGTCGGTGTGGTCGGCCGGGTCTTCCCGCGACCTGGGCGGACAAACGCCGGATGCGGTGCGCCGCGGTGATGGTTAAGCAAGTCCTTGACTATTGGCGCTCGACGTGGAAAGTTAAGGATGTGCCTAACCATCAGGGATCGCTGGACCTGGTGTTCCACGCCCTCGCCGATCCGACCCGACGCGGCATCGTCGAGCGGCTGGTCCGCGGGCCCGCCTCGGTGAGCGAACTGGCCCGCCCGTTGGAGATGTCGCTGCCGGCCGTGCTTCAGCACCTCCAGGTGCTCGAGAGCAGCGGCCTGGTGATCTCCGAGAAGGCCGGCCGGGTGCGCACCTGCCGGGTCGAGCCGGCGGCGCTGCGCGCGGCCGAGAGCTGGCTCGGCGCCCAGCGCACCAACTGGGAGCAGCGCCTGGACCGGCTCGACGACATCCTGGCGCACCGATCCGGCGATCCCGCAGCAGAAGGAGACGATCGAGCATGAGCCACTCCGAAACCGCCCACTCGACCTTCACCCTGGAGCGCCACTACGCCGTACCGCCCGCCGCCGTCTTCTCGGCCTGGGCGGATCCGAAGGTGAAGGCCCGCTGGTTCGCCGGCCAGCACGCCGAGCACGATCTCGACTTCCGGGTCGGCGGTCGGGAGCGGGTGCTCGGCCAGCACGACGGCCGGGCGTTGACCTACGACACGCAGTACCAGGACATCGTCGCCGACGAACGGATCGTGTGCAGCTCCGCGCTCTCCTTCGACGGCACTCTGTCGACCCTCTCCATCACCACCGTCGAGTTCGTGCCCGACGGCGACGGCACCCGACTGGTCCTCACCGAGCAGGGCACCTACCTGGACGGTCACGAGCAGCCGGCCTGGCGTGAACAGGGCACGGCGACCCAGCTCGACGCCCTCACCGCCGAGCTGGAGACGACCGGAACGGCCGGCTGACGGCGCTCCCGCGCCGGCTCGTACCGCCGGCCGGGAGAGCCGAGGAGGTGCCGGAGCTTGTGCACCGGCGCCTCCTCGGGCACCCCAGGGTCAGCGGTTCCCCGGACCGGGCCGGAGCGCCGAGACCAGCCGGCGGGTGAGCCAGAGCGGGGAGGTGAGCGCGTTGCCGACCACCACGGCGTGGGCGCCGGCCGCGAAGGCGCGCCCGACCTGCTCGCCGTCCCGGTAGCGCCCCTCGGCGAAGACCGGCACCGGCACGCCGGCCGCGAGCGCGGCGACCAGCGCCAGGTCCGGGCGCTCCGCGTCCGCGCTCGCCGCCGTGTACCCGGAGAGCGTGGTGGCGACCGCGTCGGCGCCCGCCTCGACCGCGGCCACGCCCTCCGCCAGCGTCGACACGTCGGCGAGGACCAGGGCGCCGGTCTGCTCCCGCAGCGCGCGGACGGTGTCGGCGAAGGTACGTCCGTCGGGGCGGGGCCGGTCGGTGGCGTCCACCGCGACGATCGCGGCACCGGCGAGCGCCACCTCGACGGCGTGCTCGGCCGTCGGGGTGATGAAGACGTCGGCGGCACCGTGCTTGTAGAGGCCGATCAGAGGCACGTCCACGGCGGCGCGGATGGCGCGTACGTCGGCGGGACCGTTGGCGCGCACCGCCACCGCGCCGCCCCGGACCACGGCGGCTGCCACCCGCGCCTGCACGTACGGGTCCCGCATCGGGTCGTCGGGATCGTCGGGCAGGGGCTGGCAGGACACCACCAGCCCGCCGGCCAGGTCGTCGAGCACGCTCACCGGTCTGGGTCTCCTCTTCGCGTCGTCCGGGACGGGCGGGCCGCCGGTCGGTTGGATTCGAGAGCCGCCGCCGTCACGGCTGCTCCGCCAAGGCCAGCCGGGCGGCGCCGACGGCGACCGCGTCCTCGCCGAGGGCGGCGAGGCGCAGCGGCACGTCGGCCCAGGCCGGCGGCAGCTCGGCGGCGTAGGCGGCGGTCGCGGCGGGCAGCAGGGACTCGGCGGCCCCGCCGCCCAGTAGCACCGTCACCGGGTCGAGCAGGGCCACCAGCCCGGCGATTGCCGCGCCGAGCGCCTCGCCGGCCCGATCGAGCACCGCCCGCGCCGCCGGGTCACCCGACGCGGCCCGCTCGGTCACCTGCCGTCCGGTGCAACGCTCCCCGGTCCGCGCGGCGTACGCGGCGGCCAGCCCGGTGCCGGAGGCGATCGCCTCCAGGTGCCCGTACCGGCCGCAGCCGCAGCGCAGCCCCTCGGCGCCCGGCACCGGTAGGTGCCCCACCGCGCCGGCCGCACCGCGGGCGCCGGCGTCGAGCCGGCCCGCCCGGACCATCGCCCCGCCCAGCCCGGTGCCGACCGCGACGAGCAGCAGGTGCCCGTCGCCCCGGCCGGCGCCGGACCAGCACTCGCCGAGCGCGGCGGCGTGCACGTCGTTGCCGACCCGTACCCGCCGGCCGAGCCGTTCGGCCAGCGCATCGGCGACCGGGGTGCCGGTCCAGCCCGGCAGGCTGTCGGTGGCGTACCGGATGACGCCGGTCGTCGGGTCGACGGTGCCCGCCGTGCCCACGCCCACCGGTCCGCCGCCCGCCGCGGGCAGCAGGTCGGCGGCGAGCCGCGCGGCCGTGTCCAGCACCGCGCGGGGCCCGGAGCGCGCGGGGGTGCTCGCCCGCCGCCGGTCCTGCACCGTGCCGTCCCGGTCGACCAGGACGGCCACCGTCTTGGTGCCGCCGATGTCCAGGCCCACCACGGCCGGGCCGGTCATCCCTTCAGGCCGGTGTGCGCGAGGCCCTCCACGAACTGCTTCTGGGCGATGACGAAGACCACGAGGACCGGCAGCGCGGTCAGTGACGCCGCGGCCAGCTGCACGTTCCACATCGGGCCGCCGTACGCGTCGACGAACTGAGTGAGCGCCTGGGGCAGGGTGAACTTCTCCGGCGTGGAGAGGAACACGATCGGCTCCAGGTAGAGGTTCCAGCTGTGCAGGAAGGTGAAGATCCCGACCGCGCCCAGGGCAGGCCGGGACAGCGGCAGGGCCACCTTCCAGAACGTGGCGAAGCGGCCGAGCCCGTCGACCCGGGCGGCCTCCTCCAGCTCACCGGGGAGGCTGATGAAGAACTGCCGCATGATGAACGTCGCCAGCACGCTCGGGGCGCCGAGGATCGGCACCAGGATGAGCGGCCAGTGGGTGTCGATCAGGCCGAGCTTGAAGAACATCTGGAACAGCGGAACGATCGTGACCTCGCTCGGGATGAGCAGACCGGCGAGGACGACCAGGAAGAGCACGTTCTGGCCGCGGAACCGGATCCGGGCGAACGCGTACCCGGAGAGCGCCGACACCGCGAGCGTGCCGACGGTGACCACCAGGGCGATGTAGAGGCTGTTCAGGTACTGCCGGCCGAACGGCTGGAGCTCGAAGACCCGCTGGTACGCGTCGAGCTGCGGATGCACCGGCAGCAGCTGCGGCGGGAAGGCGAAGATGTCCGCCACCGGCTTCAGCGACGAGGTGACCATCCACCAGGTGGGGAAGACGAACGGGATCGCCAGCACCAGCAGCACTCCGTAGAGCACCAGCTTGGTGCGGCGCGACAGGTCACGACTCATGGAAGACCCACCTCTTGCGCATCTGCCACTGCAGCACGGTGAGCGCGAGGACGATGCCGAAGAGCAGGATCGACAGGGTCGCGCCGTAGCCGAAGTGATGGAACTGGAACGCCTGCTGGTACAGGTAGTAGACGAGCACGGTGGTGGAGGTGCCCGGCCCGCCCTGGGTGAGCACCGCGATCTGGGCGAAGACCTGCAACGAGCCGACCACGGTGATGATCGAGGTGAGCAGGATCGTCGGGCTGATCAACGGCACGGTGATCCGCCAGAACTGGCGCATCCGGCTGGCGCCGTCGACCTCGGCGGCCTCGTACAGCTCGGCGGGTACGCCCTGCAGGGCGGCCAGGAACAGCACCATGTTCAGGCCGACGTTCTTGAACACCTGCACGACGATCACGGAGAGCATGGCGCTGCCCTCGCCGCGCAGCCAGTTCGGCCCGTCCACGCCGATGGTGTCGAGCAGGCCGTTGACGCCGCCGTTGTCCTGCAGCAGGAAGCCCCAGACGATCGTCCAGGCGACCAGCGAGACGACCACGGGGGAGAAGAAGATGGTGCGGAAGACGATGGTGCCGCGCAGCTTCTGGTTGAGCAGGACGGCGAGCAGCAGCGCCAGGGCGAGGTTGAACACCACGAGGCCGACGGAGAAGAGCCCGGTGGCCCGCAGCACCGACCCGAGGTTGGGATCATCGGCCAGCGCCGTGTAGTTGTCGGCGCCCACGAAGTCGAAGGTGCCGGCGAGCACGTTCCACTCGTGCAGGCTGTACCAGACGACCAGCCCCAGCGGTAGGAAGACGAAGAGCAGGCTGCCGAGCAGCTGCGGGGCGATGAAGAGGTAACCGGCGAGCTGGTCGCGGCGGCGGCTGGTCCACCACGGGCGCGACGCCTGGCCCGGGGTGGGCGGGGCCGGCGCCCCGCCCACCCGGATGTCCGTCTGGGACATGGTCCGGCTGCCCTACTTCGCCAGCAGCGGCTGGATCTTGGCGCAGACGCCGTCCAGGACGGCCTTCACGTCCGCGTCCGGCTTCCACAGCGGGTCGAGACCGGCGCGGACCTGCTGGCTCAGCTCGGCCTGCCCGGCGTGGTTGGGCTTCACCACGCCGCTGGTGATGCCGTCGATGACCACCTTCTGCAGCTGCTCCGGCTTGAGCTTCGGGTTCGTCTTCGCCAGCGTCTCCGCGGTGAGCTGCGACTGCCGCGGCGGGGGGAAGAACTGGGCGAGCTTCTCGGAGTTGGTGGGGTTGGTGAGGAAGGCGAGGAAGTCGGCGGCGGCGTCCGCGTGCTTGCTCTTCTTCAGCACGCCGATGCCGGCCTGCCCGACCACGGCGTAGTCGCCCTTCGGGCCGGCCGGCAGCGGAGCCAGGTCCCAGGCGAAGCCGTCGTCCTTCAGCAGCGAGGCGCGGGAGATCTGGGTGACCGTCATCGCCGCGTCCCCGGCGAAGAAGTCGGCAGTGGTCCCCGGGCCGGGCAGCGCCTTGTCGGTGAAGATCGCCTTGTGCAGGGCGGTCATCGCGTCGACCATCTCGGGCGCGGCGAAGCCGCAGGACTTGCCGTCCTCGCTCCACGCCTGGGCGCCCCAACCCGTCCAGAAGGTGGAGAGGTTGTCCCAGCCCTTGTAGTCGAAGTCGCGGATGACCAGGCCGGCCTTGCCGGTCGTCCGCTGGGTGGCGCCGGCGGCGGCGAGCGCCGCGTCCCACGTCCACTGGCCGGCGGCGATCAGCTCGGCCGGGGTCTTCTGCCCGGCCTGCTTCAGCAGGTCGGTGTTGACGAAGACGCCGAACGGCGAGGTGGAGAAGGGGTACGCGTAGAGCTTCCCGCCGTCCTGCCAGAGCTTGAGGGTGGCCGGGGAGATGTCGTCGTACTGGTAACCCTCGGCCTTCTTGAGGGTGTCGTCCAGCGGCAGCAGCGCACCCGAGGAGACGAAGTCCGGGGCGGAGTTCTCGAAGATCCACGCCATGTCGGGGGCGTTGCCACCGGCGATCTGGGTGGTCAGCGTGGTGGTGTAGTTCTCGAACGGCAGCGGGTCGAAGGTGATGGCGCTGACGTCCGGGTGGTTCTTGCGGTACTCGTCGGCGATCTCGTTGAGCAGCTTCAGGTGCGCCTCGTTGGCCGACCAGACCGTCATCCGGAGGTCGGCCGGGCCGTCGGAGCCCTCGTCACCGCCGCCGCAGGCGGAGAGCGCCAGCACGCCGGCCAGGGCCGCCGCGGCGAACCGCAGTCCCTTTCCTGTTTTCACGATCATCTCCTCACCGGGGGTTGTCAGTAGCCCGCGATCGTCGGCCAGCGCAGCTCCACGCCGGCCGCCGAGATGCGGTCCTGGAAGTCGGCCAGCAGGCGGGGGGTGCTGCGGACCGCGCGCGGGGACTCGCCCCGTGCCAGACAGAAGTCGGCGAGCAGGCCGGCTACCTCGCCGACGTTCCACTCGACCGGGTGCAGCCGGTAGCTGCCGTTGGTGATGTGCGTGGTGCCGATGTTCTTGCCGGCCGGCAGCAGGTTCTCCACCCGCTGCGGGATGAGCGCGCCGAGCGGGATCTCGAACGGGCAGGAGCCGACGTCGATGTAGTTGTCTCCGCCGGTGGACGGGTGCAGGTCGATGCGGTACATGCCGACGCCGACCGAGTCCGGGTAGTGCACCGCGCCGCGCTCACCGCGTACGGCGAGGGACAGGTCCTGCTCGGCCACCGTGTACTCGGCGCGGATGCGCCGCGCCTCACGGATGTACGGCGCCTGAGCCAGGCCGTTCCGGCTGCCGGTCACGTCGCCGCGCAGGCGCAGCCCCGGGAAGCCGGTCCCGCCGTCCGGTCGGGGCGCCTCGGTCTGCAGCCAGTACAGGACCGAGAGGGAGAGCTCGCGCGCCTTGGCCAGGTGCCAGGACGCGTTCGGCACGTCGATGACCGGGCCCTCGAAGTAGTCGATCATGGGCCAGTTCACGAGGGTGATGTCGCTGCCGTACGCCCCGCTGGTGAAGTTGCGCCGGGCGGCGATGCGCCGGAACGTCCACAGGTTGCCGTCGCCGGGATTGAGGCGCTGGTCGGCGTTGACCGCGAGCGGGTCGTCGTCCGGGTTGGGGGTGAAGCTGCGTTCGACGATCTCCAGGGTGCGCGGGTGGGGGGAGCGCCAGGAGAGCAGCCGGTCGCCCCAGAAGTCGGGCTTGTAGTCGCGCCAGAAGTCGTAGCCGGCCGGGCGGTCGATGGTGTGGTCGCCGTCGACGTGGTCGATGGCGAAGCAGACCGAGACGGCCTGCATGTTCATCGGCTGCGCCTCGGCGGGCGCGTTCGGCTCGCCGGTCTGCGCCTGGGACTCGAAGCCGGTCACGTACTCGGTGCCGGAGAGCGGCAGCAGGTCGCCGGCCTCGGTGGCGTCCAGCACGTACGGCGCGGTGAGGTCGATCTGCTCGTCGCGGTCACGATGCGCCACGGTGACACCGACCACCCGGTCGCCGTCGGTCGCCACCGCGACCGGCCGGTACGGCTGGAGCACGGTGAGCCGGCCGGCGCCCCGGTAGGGCGCGAGCATGCCCTCCAGCACGGCGACGGCGACGCGGGGTTCGTGGCAGAGCCGGCTGACCCAGCCGGCGCCGGGGTTCAGGTCGGTCCAGGCGCGGGACTGTTCGGTGAGCGGGTAGTGCCGACGGTAGTAGTCCCGGATCCCGTTGCGCAGCGCCCGGTAGCTGGCGGTGGCGCCGAACTGCTCGATCCAGGAGTGCTCGTCCGGGGGTACGGCCTGGCTGGTGAGCTGCCCGCCGAGCCAGTCGAACTCCTCGGTCAGGATGACCGACCGGCCGGCGCGGGCCGCCGCGAGAGCCGCCGCGACGCCGCCCAGCCCGCCACCCACGACGAGGACGTCCGCACGCATCTGTACCACTTGCTTCCTTCCGGTTGCGCGGTCGCCGCTCACGGGCGGTCGACCGCCGGTTCAGGGGCGCCGAGGGTGGCGCCCTCGACGAGCTCACAGGGCAGCAGTCGCTGCTGGACACCGCTGGCGCTACCGTCGATGACCCGGGTGAGCACCTCGACCGCCTGCCGGCCCATCTCCTCGCGGGGGATGCGGAACCCGGTGAAGGCCAGCTCGGTGGGGACGGGGACGGTCGGGTCGCCCAGGGTCAGCAGCGACAGGTCGCCGGGCACCGAGAGCCCGCGCCGCCGCGCGGCTCGTTCGAGCGCCACCGCGGTGGCGAAGTCCTCGACGAAGGCGACCGTGCTGCCGTCGGCGAGCAGGTCGTCGAGGACGGCTTCGGCGTCCGCTGCGGTGGCCGGGCGGTGCCGGGCGCTCTCCGCGGCGGACGCGGTCGCCAGGTATCCGCGCCGGCGGTCCTCGGAGGACTCGGCGTCGATGCCCATGCTGAGGTAGGTCATCCGCCGGTGCCCGCGGGCGATGGCCAGCTCGGCGAGCCGGCCGACGGCGGTGGCGTAGTCGGCGCCGACGTACGGCACCGGGCCGCCGGCGTCGTCGCGCCGGCCGACCGCCACGTACGGGTAGCCGTCGCGGTTGAGCCGGTGCAGCTCGTCGGCGTCGATCTCGCGGCCGAGCAGGAGGCAGCCGTCGGCCAGGCGCAGCCGGTTGTCCTGGTGGAAGATGCGCCGTCGGCCGTCGATCACGGGTGCGCTGGTGAACAGGAGCAGGTCGCAGCCGACCCGTTCGGCGTACTCCTCGATGCCGAGCAGGAACGGGTGGAAGAAGTCCCGGCTGCCGCTGGGGAAGGCCGGCTCGTAGGTGAACACGCCGATGATCCGGTTGAAGCGGGAGGCGAGCCGGCGGGCGACCGGGTCGGCCGCGTAGCCGGTCTCGGCGATCACGCGCAGCACCCGGTCCCGGGTCTCCGGGGCGATCCGCACGTCGGCATCGGCCCGGTTGTTCAGCACGAGGGAGACCGTTGCCTGGCTGACGCCGGCCATCCGGGCGATGTCACGTTGAGTGACGCGGCGGGGGGTTGCGGTCACGGGAGTCCTTCCGGCGGCGCTAATACGCATTAGCGCTCGGTGTAGGGAGGACTCTGGCCGCCCGGCCCGCCGGGTGTCAAGAGGGTGGCGGCAGATTTCCGGGAGATGAACCCGCAGGAGTAATGCGTATTAGCCGAATCGTGACCGACTGAGCGGCCGATCAGCGACCGGTTGCCGGCGGATTCGACCGCCCCTCTTGACAGGCGCGGCCGGTGGCGAGCAACATTCGAGAAACATGATCGCTAATACGTATTAGCACGTCGAGGTGGCACCCGCCCCGGCACACCCCCACCGCATCAATCTGACTGAGCGTCACTCCCGTCCCGGTCCTCGTGGGTCGGGAACCCCCGGACCGTCCACAGTGCCCGTCCGGCGACGACCCGTGCCCTCGGGTCGCCGCAGGCTCGCCACGTCCGGCCGTCCGCACCGGCCGGCCTCCGATCCCGTCCCGAGAAGAGGAAGAGGCATGACGAGAACCCGCCGTACGGCCGCCGCGCTCGGCGCCGGCCTGCTGATCGCCGCCGTCGCCGGCACCCCCGCCGCCGCCGACGCCCCCACGCTCGACTTCCCGCACTTCGACTACGTGGGCACCGCCTTCGACAAGGCCGAGCTGACCTACAACCCCACCGGCGAGTTCATCTTCCCGAGCGTCATCCGCGCCGCCGACTACTTCCCGAACCCGCTCGGCACCTACTACCTGTACTACGCCCCGCACGAGCGGCCCGGCGGCATCGCCCTGGCGTACGCCGACTCGATCGACGGCCCGTGGACCGAGTACGCGGCGAACCCGCTGATCGGCAACACCTGGCTGCCGCACTACCCGACGGTCAGCCACGTCTCCTCACCGCACGCCGTCTGGATCGAGGGCGAGGGCAAGCTCTTCCTCTACTTCCACGGCGAGAACTCGATCACCCGGTACGCCACCTCCACGGACGGCATCCACTTCGACTACGGCGGCACGGCGGTGAGCCGGGACGCCAGCACCGGCGGTGAGACCTCGTACGCCCGGGTGTTCGAGCAGGCGGTGCCCCGGCTCGGCAGCCGTTACCTGATGGTCTTCATGGACAACCCGACCGCCGCGCCGCCCGGGCCCACCGGCCCGGTGGCCCGGCGGATCCGCTGGGCGGTCTCCCCGGACGCCCGCACATGGACCATCCAGCCCGAGCCGCTGGTCACCCCGCAGGGTGACGAGGGCGCGAACGCCTCCGGCCCCTTCTTCCTGCGCTGGCAGGGCCGCAACCTGGTGATCTACCACGCCGCCGACGGCAACATGCACGCCGTCGACGTGGGGGAGAACTTCGACCAGGAGCTCCACCTCGGCGTCGTGCACGACTCGATGACGGCCGCCCCGGATCTGGGCCGCTCCGCCGCGCCGACCTTCTACTTCGACGGCCGCAGCGCGCACATGTACTACGAGGCGGGCGGTCGGCTCACCGCGACCATCGGGCACGCCGTCGCCACCCTGCCCGAGCCGCTGCCCACCCGGCAGCTGGACTGCACCGTCGACCGGCCGGTGCTCTGGCCGCCGAACCACAAGCTGGTCGACGTCGCCGTACGCGTCGACCTTCCCGACGGGGTGCTCGGCCCGAACGCCTTCACGCTGACCGGCGTGACCGGCGGCGACCCCACGGACGTGCACGGCTTCACCACCGGCGCCCCGGACACCACCGGTCGGCTCCGCGCGGAGCGGGCCGGCAACGGCGGGGACCGGGTCTACACGCTGACGTACGCCGGGCACGACGAGATCGGCCGGCCGGCCGGCTGCACGGTGACCGTCACCGTGCCGCACGACCGGGGGCACTGAGCCCTGACCCACGCCTGATCCACATCGGGGCGGGCGGCCGACGACGGCCGCCCGCCTTGATGGCTATTTCGGTTGCCCGCCCACGTCGCTGCTGTTCGACTGGGCGGGCAACCGCTACCGATCGAGAGGAAACCGAGATGCGCGCTGCGTTCATGTCCGACCACCTGGGAATGCTCATCGACCCGAAGGACATGACGCTTCGTGACAACTCTCAACGTCGGGATCCTGGCGCATGTTGACGCCGGCAAGACCAGCCTGACCGAACGCCTGCTGCACACCGTCGGCGTCATCGACGAACTCGGCAGCGTCGACGACGGCACGACCCGTACCGACAGCCTGGCGCTGGAGCGACGGCGCGGGATCACCATCCGTTCCGCCGTCGTCTCGTTCGTCGTCGACGACGTGACGGTCAACCTCATCGACACGCCCGGCCACCCGGACTTCATCGCCGAGGTGGAACGCGTCCTGGACCTGCTCGACGGCGTGGTGCTCGTGGTCTCCGCCGTCGAAGGAGTCCAGGCGCAGACCCGGGTGCTGATGCGTACGCTCCAGCGCCTGCGCCTGCCGACAGTGCTCTTCATCAACAAGATCGACCGGTCCGGCGCGGAGCCCGACCGGGTGCTGCGTGACATCGCGGACCGGCTGACGCCGTCGGTGGTGGCGACGGGTCGGGTGCGGGCGGCGGGCACCCGTGAGGCGGATTTCGTGCCCCACCGCGACGGCGACCCGCGGCTCGTCCGGCGACTGCGCGACCTGCTCAGCGCAGGCGACGACCGGCTGCTCGCGGAGTACGTCGAGGACGAGGGTCGCCTCACCGGTCCGCGGCTGCGCGCCGCGCTCGCGGACCAGAGCCGACGAGCAGTCGTGCACCCGGTCTTCGCCGGCTCCGCGATCACCGGGGCCGGGGTGGCGGCGCTGATCGGCGGTCTCACCGAACTGCTGCCGGTGGCCGGGCCCGACGCGGACGCCCCGGCGTCGGGCACGGTGTTCAAGATCGAACGGACTCCGTCCGGCGAGAAGGTCGCCTACGTGCGGATGTTCGGCGGCACGGTCCGGCTCCGCGACCGGCTGCCGGTGGGCGAGCGGGTCGCCACGGTGACGGGGATCCAGGTGTTCGACCGAGGTTCGACGGTACCCGTCGACGCCGTCGACGCCGGACGGATCGCCCTGCTGCGCGGCCTGGGCGACGTCCGGATCGGCGATCCGGTCGGCGTCGCACGCCCCGGTGCGCCGGCCCGGCACTTCGCCCTGCCCAGCCTGGAGACCGTCGTGGTGCCCGAGCGGGCTTCGGACCGGGCGGCCCTGCACGACGCCCTCAGCGAGCTGGCCGAGCAGGATCCGCTGATCAACGTTCGGCGGGACGCCAGCCGGCGGGAGATCGCCGTGTCGCTCTACGGCGAGGTGCAGAAGGAGGTCGTCGGGGCGACCCTCGCCGACGAGTACGGCCTGGTGGTCACGTTCCGGGAGACGACGACCGTGCACGTCGAACGGCTGCGCGGCACAGGAGCGGCGGTCGAACTGATCGGCGTGGAGCCCAACCCGTTCCTGGCCACCGTGGGGCTGCGGGTCGCGGCGGGCAGGCCCGGCAGCGGGACCGTGTTCCGGCTCGGCGTCGAACTCGGCTCGATGCCTCCGGCCTTCTTCGCCGCGGTCGAGGAGACCGTACGGGAGACGCTGCGCCAGGGCCTGTACGGCTGGCAGGTCCTCGACTGCGTTGTCACCATGACGCACGCCGGTTACTGGGCTCGGCAGAGCCACGCCCACGGCACCTTCGACAAGAGCATGTCCAGCACGGCGGGCGACTTCCGGAACCTGACCCCGCTCGTGCTGGTGACGGCGTTGCGGGAAGCTGGTACCCGGGCCGAGGAGCCGATGCACCGGTTTCGGCTGGAGGCCCCGGGCGATCTCCTCGCCGCCGTGCTGCCCGTGCTGGCCCGGCTGGACGCGGTGCCGCACAGCACGGCGGCCCAGGACGGCTCGGCAGTTGTGACGGGCGTGGTCCCGGCGCGGCAGGTGCACGCCGTGGAGCGCCGGCTGCCCGCGTTGACCAGGGGAGAGGGGATCTTCGAGTCCACCTTCGACCATCACCGGCCGGTCCGGGGCGAACCGCCCCGGCGTCCGCGCGACGCCCCGGATCCCGGCGACCGGAAGGAGTACCTCCTCGCCGTCAACCGTCGGGTGAACCGGCACGGGGAGCGTTGAGGCGGCCCGGCCGCCCGCCGTCGGGCCGGCCCGCCCCCGGCGTTGTTGCCCTACGATGCGGGCGTGGCGGATGTCGATGCGCCGACCGCCGTCGACGCGGTCTGGCAGCAGCAGGGAGTCTGGTCGCGGGCGGCCGGGCGGGCGCAGGGTCGGATCATCCGAGGCCGTCGCGCGGTCGCCGGGTTGACCATCGCGGCGGCCGTCGCTGGGACCGCCGCCGCCCAGTTCGGCGGGGTGCAGGCCGGCGTGAGTCGCGTCCTCGCGGTGCTCGCCGCCGTGGCGCTGGCGCTGGTCCCGGTGGCGGCCCGGGCGACCGGGCGGGAGGCGGTACAGGCGTGGACCCGGCTGCGGTCGGTCTCCGAGGCGCTCAAGGCCGACGTCTACCGTCACCTGGCCCGGGTGGCGCCGTTCTCCGGGCCCGAGCGGGACGTCGTGCTGCTGCGCCGGCTCGACGCCCTGGTCGACGACGTGGGTGACCTCGTCGGGCTGACGGTGGATCTGCCGCTCCTCCGTCGACAGCTGCCGACGGTCGCGGGCGTCGACTCGTACCTGACGCACCGCCTGGTGCAGCAGGTGGAGGCGTACTACCTTCCCGGCGCGCGGCAGATGGCCCGTCGGGCGGCCCGGATCCGGCTGGCGACCACCGCGCTGACCGTCGTCGGGGCGGTGCTCTCCGGCGTGGTCGGGGTGCTCGGTGACGGTCTCGGGCTGGCCGCCTGGGTGGGGGTGGTCGCCACGGTGACCACGGCGCTGGTCGGCTACGGCGCGGCCCAGCAGTTCGAGGCCCACCAGATCGAGTACGCCCGCACGGCCGACCAGTTGACCCGGCTCGGGCGGCTGCGGCGTGACGGGGCCGGCTGGTCCGACGACGACGCGTTCGTGGCCGAGTCGGAGCGGATCATCTCGGTCTCCAACGAGGCGTGGATGGCCAGGACCCTCGAGGAGGACGGGACCGCGCACCGCTGACGTACACCGCCGTCGGTCCGAACTCGACGGTCCCGCCGAGGGATTGACAGAACCTGTTGCGGCGCTGAGGATGATCCCAGTTCACCGACCGCCACCACGTCATCACCAACCCGTGACGCTGTCGCACATTCGGCGATGCGCGGCGTCCACCCCGGCGGTCGGCTTTCCCCACCACCTTTCCCGATCACCGTCGTGCGCCTGGTCACCGCAACGGCCGCGCCCGACTCGCCGGATGGAGCCGCGCACCCCGGGCGTGCCCCTCGGCAATCACCTTCGGCCTCCCGGCCGAACAGCCAGAAGGGCAGAGAACATTGCCGTACCCAATGTCCCCGAGGTGGCGACGCCGCCTTCCCGTACCGGTGGCCCTGGCCGCGGCGACGGCAGTCGTACTGCTGGTCGGCCCGGCCTCGGCGGTCACGCCACAGGCCACCGCCCCCGCCGAGGCCGACCCGATCGCCGGGCAGCAGGCGAGCGTCGTCGAGGTGCTGCTCGACGGCACCGCGGAGCTGGACGCGCTCGTCGCCACCGGCGTCGACCTGGACCACCACGTCGAACGCACGGAGACCGGCGTCGTCGCGCAGGCCGTGATCACGCCGAGCGAGGCCGACCGGTTGACCGCCGCGGGCTTCACCCTCGGTGAGGTGCTGCACCGTCCGGCGGACGCCCGTGACCGCGTCGCGGAGCGCGAGGCGACCATCGCCGAGCACCGGTCGGAGAACCGGGAGTTCGCCGCCACCGCCGCCGACCCGACCGCGCCAGACGCCTCCGACGTCAAGATCATCCGCGCGGACTACTACACCTCCGGCACCGGCCAGGTCCTCTCCGTCGAGGCGAAGTGGGCGCAGGGCCAGACCGCCACGAACACGCTCACCGTCGAGCGGGACAGCGGGCCGGGCACCGCCATCGGCTCGGGCGGCACCCAGACCATCTCCCGCTTCGTCGACGCTGGCGTCTACCTCTACCACCGGGGCGCCGCGGCGGTGACCAGCCGCCCGCAGTACGTCCGGATCACCAGCCCCGCCGGCGACGTCGCCGTCGCGAAGGTGCGGGAGTGGCTGCCCACGCCGCGGACCGACCCGGAGGGGCCGGGCTACCAGAAGGACTTCGTCACCAGCTATCAGACGCCGACCGAGCTGTACGCGCGGATCCAGCAGCTCGCCGCCGAGTTCCCGAAGCTGGCCGAGGTCGTCGAGCTCCCGTACAAGACCAACGGCTACCGTCGGCACGCCCAGGCGGTGCTCGGCGCCGCCAACGCCAGCCGGGTCGCGGTGGACTCGCTCGCCTGGGGTCACGAAGGTGGCAACGACGTCTCCGTCGAGCTGGCCGACCCGGGCGCCGGTAACGCCGCGCTGGGCGTGACCGTGACGGGCAACGCGATCCGCGTCAACCTCGCCACCGACGGTACGGGCGCGGTGATCAGCACCGCGGCGCAGGTGGCGGCGGCGCTGAACGCCAACGCCGGGACGCTGGTGCGGGCGTACACCTACCGGGGCAGCCCGGGCGACGGCGTGGTCGTCTCCGCGCCGCGGACCCAGCTCACCGACGACCTGAGCGCCCCCGCCTCGGTCTCCCGCGACCCGCACCCGGTGTACGCGATCCGGATCGGCAAGCACCGCGACGGCTCGAAGCTGGGCGTGCTCGCGTACGCCCAGGAGCACGCCCGCGAGTGGGTGCCGCCGCTGGTCACCATCGAGACCGCCGAGCGGCTGCTGCGCAACTACGACCACGACGGCCGGACCAAGCAGCTCCTGAACGACCTGGACATCTGGATCGCCCCGTCGATCAACCCGGACGGCGGCCACTACTCGTTCTACGACTTCAACTCCCAGCGCAAGAACATGACCAACCACTGCCCGACGACCGGGGCGGCCGACTTCCTCGGCCGGGACTCCTGGGGCGTGGACAACAACCGCAACTACACCGAGTACAGCCTCTTCGACGGCTACTCGGGCGCCTCGTCGAGCTGCACCAGCGGCACCTACGCCGGCCCGAGCGAGCTGTCGGAGCCGGAGAACCGGAACCTCGACTGGCTGGCCTCCCGGCCGAACATCAAGTTCTCGATGAACCTGCACTCGTCGGGCAACTACTTCATGTGGTCGCCGGGCGCGTACGCGTTGCCGGACCGCACCTCGGCGCCGCGCCCGTCGCTCGCCGACGAGTCGTTCTTCTGGGGCGCCTCCTCGCGGATCCTCACCGCGATCAAGCAGCACCGGAACATGGCGGTCACCCCGGCCCGCACCGGCCCGATCTCCGACGTGCTCTACTCGGCGGCGGGCAACTCCGGCGACATGCTCTGGTACAAGTACGGCATCTACGCCTGGAACTTCGAGGTCGGCACGTCCTTCCAGCCGGAGTGGGACGAGGCGCACGCCGAGGCGATGGAGTTCTCCAACGGACTGGTCGAGCTGATGCGGGTCGCGCGGGACTTCGACTCGGACAAGAAGCGCCCGGAGAGCACCATGAACGTCGCACCGAGCTCCAGCCCGGGCATGGTGAACGTGACGTTCGACGTCTCCGAGCCGGCGGCGGTCTTCTACACCCTCGACGGCGCCAAGCCGACGTACGATTCCACGCTCTACGGTTCGGCCGGCATCCGGGAGGGCGGCGAGACGCTGACCGTCCGGGCCGGCACGGAGGTCCACTGGTTCTCCGTCGACGCCGCCGGGAACGTGGAGAAGAACTACCGTCCGGACGGCAAGGGCAACAACTACCGCAAGGGTAAGGCGGTCCTGCCGCGCAGGTGACCACAGCCGTACCACGACGGCCGCGGCGCTCCCTCGGGCGCCGCGGCCGTCGCCTGTCCGGCATCGTGCGTGCTGGTGCGATCTGCCCTGACTTTTCCTGGCCGTATCACGTCCGAGGCCGCCACCACCAGGACCGATCACCTCACACGACCGGCTGCGTACCCCGTCTTCCCGCCGAATTCCCCCAGGATTAGCGTGTGATCAACTTCTCGACCCCCCTTGAGCGAGAAGTGGCGACTAATCCTGTGAGGAGCGACATGCTCAGAAGAACACGCTGGCTGGTGGCCGCCGCGGTGACAGCGACGGCGCTCGGCGCGGTGCCGGGCGGGCCGGCGTCAGCCGAACCCGGCCACTTCGCCGCGTCGAGCGCGGTGAGAGCCGACGCCGGCGGGACGACCCACACGATCACGCTGCTGACCGGCGACGTGGTGACCGTACGAAGCAACGGCTCCGGGTGCCCGCAGGCGTCCGTGCAGCCCGCGAAGCCGAACGCGGTGTTCCACCAGTCGTGTGGCCCCGACGGCCACCTGCACATCACTCCGGCGAGCGTCGCGTCGAAGATCGGCGCGATTCTCGATCCGGACCTGTTCGACGTGACCACGCTGATCGCCGAGGGCTACGACGACGAGAGCACCACGACGCTGCCGGTGATCGTGCAGCCGGCCGTGAAGGCCGCCCGGGTGGCCGCGCTCGCCGACGTGCAGCAGCTACCGCTCATCGAGGCGGTCGCCGGACACGTGCCCAAGAAGAGCGAGGCGACGGCGAAGCTGGCGACGAACTCGTTGCTGGCGGGGGCGAAGAAGGTGTGGCTGGACCGCAAGGTCCGCGCCACCGGCCTGAGCACCACCCGGCCCACCGGCGTCGCGCCGATCGCCGGCAAGCAGCACGGCAGCGACCTCGACTGGAACCTGGAGCAGATCGGCGCGCCCGACGCCTGGAAGGCGGGGTACACGGGCAAGGGTGTGCGCGTCGCGGTGCTCGACACCGGCGCCGACTTCGCCCACCCCGACCTCGCCGGTCGCGTGGTGGAGAAGGCCGACTTCACCGTCGAGGGCGGCGACGCCGTCGACCACAACGGCCACGGAACGCACACCGCGTCCACCATCGCCGGCACCGGCGCCGCGGCCCACGGGCAGCGGCGTGGGGTCGCGCCCGACGCCCAGCTCGTGATCGGCAAGGTCCTCGACGACAACGGATTCGGCGACGACTCGCAGATCATCCGGGCCGTCGAGTGGGCGGCGGAGCGCGCGGACGTGATCAACATGAGCCTCGGTGGCGAGTCCGCCGACGACGGCAGCGACCCGCTCGCGCTCGCCGTCGACGCGGCCAGCCGCAAGACCGGCGCGCTCTTCGTGATCTCCTCCGGGAACAACGGCGGCGCGATCTCCGCGCCGGGATCGGCCGCGACGGCGCTGACCGTCGGTGCGGTCGACCGCGACGGCGAGCTGGCGGTCTTCTCCAGCCGCGGGCCGCTCGTCGACACGTCCGTGGCGAAGCCGGAGGTCGTGGCGCCGGGCGTCGACATCGTGGCCGCCCGGGCCGCGGGCACGAACCTGCAGGACCCGATCGACCAGTACTACGAGGGCCTCACGGGCACGTCGATGGCCGCCCCGCACACGGCCGGCGCGGCCGCGCTGCTGGTCCAGCGGCACCCGGACTGGAAGGCCGACCGGCTCAAGGCCGCGCTCGTCGGCGCCGCCGACCCGATGACCGCCGTCGACCCGTACGCCGTCGGCGCCGGCCGGCTCAACGCCGAGCGGGCGCTCTCCGGCCCGACCAGCGATCAGCCGACGGTCGACCTCGGCACCTTCGGCTACCCGCAGTCCGGCACCGCCGCGACGACGCTGACCTGGACCGGCGACAGCACGCCGGCCACGGTCAACCTCGACCTCGACGTGACCGCCGTCAACCACGACGGAACCGTCGCGCCGCGCGGTGCGGTAACCCTCACCGCGAACAAGGTGAAGGTCAAGCGCGGCTCCACCGCCGGCACCACGCTGCGGATCAACCGTGCCGCCCTGGCCGGCAAGCCGGGCTACTACCTCGCCACCGTCACCGCCCGGGCCGCCGGGCACAAGCCGGTCGCCACCACGCCGGTCAGCTTCTACGTCGAGCCGCGCAGCTTCGACCTGACGGTGAACACCAAGCCGATGGCCGACGTGCCGGAGGGCGCGGACAGCTACGTCGGCGTCCTGGTGACCAACCTCGACGACCCACTCATCTCCGCGGGCGGCGCGTTCTTCGCGCAGGGCGAGTCGGTGACGGTGCGGGTCGCGGAGGGACGGTACGCGGTCACCGCCGCGTACACCTCGTACGACCCGGCCACCGACGCGCAGGCGGGGGCGTACGTCGGAGACACCGACGTGGCGATCCGCGGCAACCGGAGCATCACCCTCGACCCGGCGACGGCCCGGCCGGTGACGGCGATCGTCGACGGGGCGCCCACCACGCCGATCCTCGCCTCGTTCATCTACCAGCAGGCCGCGAAGAACGGCCAGTTCTGGTGGAACAGCGTCACCGGCCTCGGCGGCGGGGCGAAGGTCTCGGTGTCGCCGCTGCGCAAGCCGAGCATCGGCTCGCTGCGGGCGTACTCCGCCTTCTTCCTCCAGTCACCGCAGGGCACGGCGGACCCGTACGCCTACGATCTGGCCCACGAGTACACCGGCGGTGTTCCGGCCGACCCGACGTACCGGGTGAGCAAGGCCGAGCAGGCCAAGCTCGCCCGCGTCGACGAGCGGTTCAACCAGATGGACTCGCCGGAGATGTACACCTCGCTGCGGCGTGCCATGTTCGCGCCCGACGGGGTGTACCTGACCCAGCTCCGCAACTTCGACCTGCCGACGAACCGCACCTCCTACCTGTCGCCGGGCTACCTCTACATGGACGAGGCCGTCTACGGCGGCCTGCCCGCCCAGGAGCAGGTGCGCAGCTACCAGCCCGGTAGCCGGGATTCCAAGGTCTGGGCGCGGCAGCCGCTGCACTCCGACTGGGTCGACGGGATCGTGAACAAGGGCGACGCACAGACGTGCGCCACCGCGCCGTCGCGGACGCGGGGCAACCTGCACGTCGACCTGGCCATGCTCACCGACCAGCACGGGCGTGCCGACTGCCTCCAGGGTGGCGGCATCGGCCTGAACCGGAAGCTGTCGCTCTACCGCGATGGCAAGCTGGTCGAGGAGCGCAACGCCTCGCGGGCCGACTTCACGGTGCCGCAGCAGGCGGCGGACTACCGGGTGACCTTCGACCTCGACACGAGCCTGATCCTGCCCATCTCGACGAAGGTCAACACCTCCTGGACGTTCCGCTCGGCCGGCCCGACCGGCACGGGAAGCGTGCCGTTGCCGCTGCTCGCGGTCGACTACGCGCTGCCGATGGACGCCGGGAACCACCTCACCGGTGGCACCGGCGAGTTCACCGTCCGGCAGACCAAGGGCGTGCCCACGCAGAAGGTGACCTCCTTCCAGGTGTGGACGTCGACCGACGACGGCAAGACGTGGCAGGTGGCCCGGGCCAGCCGCCACGACGACGCGTACCGCGTCGAGCTGCCGGCTCCCGCGGCGGGTCAGGCCGTCTCCCTGCGGGTGAAGGCCGGTGCCAGCGGTGGTAGCGGCATCGACCAGACGATCATCCGGGCATACAAGGCCGACTGACCGTCCTCGCGTACGCGGTGCGGCCCCGGCACGATGTGCCGGGGCCGCACTGTCGTTACGGCCGGTCGATCCGTCCGGCGTGCGGTCAGCCCTTGCGACAGGAGGCGAGCGCACCGACCACGCCGACCCCGGTGGGCTTCAGCGGCAGCCGGGTCGACGCCGCGGGGCACTTCGGGACGGTGAGGTCGTGGACGCCTCGGCCGAACGTGGCCGCGGTCAGTTGCCGGCTGGTCTCGTGGTAGCGCAGGTACATCACGGCGGCCTGGGGCAGGTTGGCGCCGAGTGCCGCCCACTCGCCGCCGTTCCACGCCGACATGAACACCCCGACGTCGGTGCCGACGAGCAGCAGACCGTCGGTGGTCGGCTCGACGAAGTTGACCGGCGCGTCCGGCAGGCCCCGTCCGATGTCGCGCCAGGTGGACCCGCCGTCGCGGGTGATCATCACGTGGGCGCGATCGCTGCCGGAGCGGAAGCCGGAGAAGGTGGCGTAGGCGATGTTCTCGTCGGTCGGGTGCACCGCCACCCGGGTCACCCAGGTGCCGGGCAGCTGCCCCGGGTTCACCTGGTGCCAGGTGCCGCCGAGGTCGTCGGTCCACCAGAGCCGTCCGTCGTCCGTGCCGACGTAGAGCTTGTTCCCGTCGGTGGGCGCCGCGGCGATCGTGGTGATGGTGCCCCACGGGTAGCCGGACGGGTCGTTGGGGCCGCCGCCGGTGAGGTCGGGGCTGATCGGCGTCCAGGTGCGGCCGTTGTCGGTGGACCGGTTGACGATGTTGCCGGCGTAGTACATGACGTTCGGGTCGGTGGGGTCGAACTGCAGCGGCGTGAGCCAGTTGCGTCGGTCGGAGGTGGTCTGCCCGGCGCCGATGGTCTGGCGCGGGGCGGCGCCGGAGTTCTCCGAGCGGTAGCAGGAGCCGTACTGGCTGCACCCGAAGACGATGTTCGACTGCTCCGGGTGGATGATCACCTGGAGTCCGTCGCCGCAGCCGATCGCGGTCCACGGCCCACCGACGCCGGTGTAGCCGCGGTTGCAGCCGTTGTCCTGCGCGCCGCCCACCTTCAGCACCGGGTCGGTCTCGGCGACGTCGACGGTGTAGAACTGCGTGTACGGCTCGTAGGTGGACTTCACCCAGCCGCTCGCGCCGTTGGCCTGCGACCGGTAGAAGCCACCGTCGTTGCCGAGGTAGACCCGGTCGGGCACCTTCGGATCCCAGCGCATCGTGTGCTGGTCGGCGTGCACTCCGCCCACCGAGCTGAAGCTCTGCGCGCCGTCGGTGGAGCGCATCAGGTTCACGCCGGTGAGGAAGACGTGGTCGGCGTTGGTGGGGTCGACGAAGAGCTTGCCGAACCACCAGCTGAAGGTGGACTGGGAGGCCTGGCCGGCGGTGACCGGCGTCTGGGTCCAGCTGTCTCCGCCGTCGTCGGAGCGGTAGAACGCGCGGAACGGGCCGAGTGCCGTGCCGACGTAGGCGTAGAGCCGCTGCGGGTCGTTGGGCGCGAGGGCGAGGCCCCACCGGCCCTGGTCGGCGTCGGTGGGCAGTCCGGTCGTCATCCGCTGCCAGGTACGGCCGCCGTTGTCGGAGCGCCAGAGACTGGAGCCGGGGCCGCCGTACGTGCGCTGGTGCGGCTCGCGCAGGTGGTCCCACATCGCGGCGTACACCCGGCGGGGGTTGCTCGGGTCGATGACGACCTCGGTCGCGCCGGTGGTGGCGTTCGGTGGCGCGAGTACCCGTCGCCAGCTCTTTCCGGCGTTCTCGGAGAGGTAGACGCCCCGCTCGCCGCCGGGCACGAAGAGGTTGCCCGCGGCGGCGGCGAAGATCCGGTTCTCGTTGCCGGGGTCGATCGCGAAGCGGGCGATGGCGTGACTGCCTCGCAGGCCGACGTAGCGCCAGCTCTTGCCGCGGTCGGTGGAGCGGTAGATGCCGTCGCCGCCGAAGGTGATCGAGCCGCCGCCGGGTTGCGCCTCGCCGGTGCCGGCGAGCAGGACGCCCTTGCTGGTCATCGCGACTGCGCCCATGCTCTGCGTCCAGCCGTCCGGCCATGCCGTCTCGAACGTGGCGCCGGCGTCGCTGGAGCGCCAGATGCCGCCGGAGGCGGCGGCGATGAAGACCTGGTCGGGCACGTGCGGGTCGAGGGCGATGTCGACCACCCGGCCGCCGATGTTGCTGGGCCCGAAGAAGTGCCATTTCCGTTCGGCCAGGTGGCGGTACGCCTTGCGGGTGTGACCGGCGACCTTCACGGCCTCGCCGCGGGCGCTGGCGTACTTGGCGGTGGAGAGCTCGGTGCTGCCGTCGCTCATCCGTTGGGCGGTCATCCACTCGTCGGGCAGCTCCATCGGCCCGGTGGGGGTGTTGGTGGAGAGCGACACCTCCGCTACGGGCCGTGGTGCCGAGGAGGCGGTGAGAGCGACCGTGGCCAGCAGCGCGACCGCCACTGTCATCGTGAGGCCGCGATATCTTCGGACGAGCGTGAGCTTCATGCGGTGTCTCCCTGTCCACGCGTGGTGACGACCGGGAAAGCGGTCTCCATCGATTCAAGCTAGACAGTCGAGTGACGTACGTCACCGGGCATCTGTCGCCGATTGGCACCCTCTGCTTAGGACAGCTGTCGATGCCGATCTCCGCTCTTGCGATTAGACGTATACGTCTATAGGTTGGATCGGTGCCTCTGGACGCCACACGGAACAGCCTGGTGCTGCCGATGCTCGGCCTCCTCGTCGAGCAGCCGGCACACGCCTACGACCTCACGAGGCGCCTCCACGAGCGCTATGCGCAGGTGTCAGTCACCCGCAGCACGGTGACCTCCCTGCTGAAAGCGCTCGACCGGGCCGGTCTGCTCTCTGCGCGCCCTGCCGAGCGGTCGGGAAACCGGCCGCCACGTACGACGTACGAGCTGACCGAGGCGGGTGTGGCGGAGTTCCGTCAGCGGGTCGAGGCGGGGCTGCGTGACACCGCGGTGGCCTCCCTGGACTTCGTCATGGCCGTCGCGTACGTCGCGATCCTCCCGGCCGACCTGGCCGCGTCCGTGCTGGAGGAGCGCGCCGACCGGCTCGACCACGAGCTGGCGGCCCTGCGGGCAGAGCCGCACGGCGTGCTCGAGGTGCACATGCTCGAAGTGGCCTACTGGCGCGCCGTCGTCGCCGCCGAAGTCGCCTGGGCCAGGACGCTGGTGCGGCGGATCCGATCACACGACATCGACTGGCCGGGCGGCAGCCCGACGAGGTGAAGGGGACCGACGCGTGAAATTCGGGATCTATCCCGGTGGTCGGGTGGGGACACTCTGCTCGCGGCCGCCCGACCCGGTCGCGACCAGCGATCTGGTGGAGATGCTGGCGGACGGCAGACCCTTCGTCATCCGCGAGTACGTGCACTTCTTCGGCGACGCGACCGCGCCGGATGTCGTGACCTCACTCGGAGCCGACAAGGAACTCGTCCAGCTGACGATGCCCGACGAGTGGTACGTCCAGGACCGCCGCGAGTTGGATCTCGTGGTCAGCTACCTTCCGGCGGTCGCCGACGTGCCCGGCTGGCTGGCCTTCCTCGACACGGTGATCGAGCGCTACGGTCATCTGACGCGGTTTCTCCAGGTGACGCTTGAGCCGAACTTCCCCATCCCACTCATCGACGGAAGCGCCCCGGGCGTCGTCGAGGCCCTGACCCTCGGTCTCCCGTACGCGCGCGGCGCGCTGGACCGGCGGGGCCTGCACGACGTACGGGTCGGCTTCTCCGTCGCCGAACCGGCGGAGTGGTTGGGCGGCGACGACGAGTTCTGGCGGCGCCTGTCGGCCCTGCCTTACCAGGACTTCGCGGCCCACGTCGACTACGTCGGCCTGGGGCTCTACCCGGACGCCTTCTCACCCGTCGCTCCACGCGGCACCCCCGGGGACACCGCGTCGCTCACCACGCACGCTCTCCACCACCTGCGCAGCCGTTCGCTGCCTCGCGCTCACATCCCGCCCAGCGTCCCGATCCACATCGCGGAGAACGGCAGCCCGAGCGGGGCGCCGCGCACCGAGCAGGCGCAGTGCGACTCGCTGTCGGACATGCTCGACGCCATCCTCGCCGCTGCCGAGTCGCTGAACATCGCCCAGTACGAGTTGTTCAGCCTGCGCGATGCCGACAGCGGTTCCACCCAGCCCACCGGAACGTTGGGGATCGTCACGGACACCTACCGGGCCAAGCCCGCCCTCGCCGTCTACCGCGACGTCATCCGAGCCGCCGGTCGGCGGTCCGCCGCCAGGCACGCCTGAGGATCTGGCGGCACTCAGCCGAAGCTGACCTTGGCCAGCCAGGATTCCAGCAGCTCGCGGTCGCCGATGACCTGCACCGTGCCGTCCCCGAGCGGCCGGCGTCCATAGACCGTGAGCAGCAGCTCGATGAGCGGGCCGCACACGGCGACTGCGGCCTTCTCGTGCGCGCGCCGCCAGGTGACGACCTCGCCGGTGAGGTCGACCAGCCACTCCGCCGCTAGATCTGGCGCGGTGTCCACGGCGTGCAGGTGCAGGGTGCGCCCCGGCCCGAGCAGCTCCCGCCGCTCGGGCTTGATCTCCAGCATGACCGGCAGCGTGTCCAGCTCCATCCACTCGTCGAGCGCATCCGCCGCGACCTCCTGATCGGCGGTGAATGGCACGCCCAACGCCAGTGCGGCGTCGGCGCGGTGCACCAGGGTCTCGTGCGCGAACCGGCGGGCGTAGAAGGCCGCGTCCGTCCGGCCCGGAATCGGCGTCCAGACCTCGGTCTGCGGCCCGGTCGTGCGCAGCGCCTCGGTGAGCCGGGCGGCGCCCTCGGCGAGCCACGGTCCGAGAGTCGCCGGGTCGCCGTCCACGTGCCCGGAGAGCTCGCGCAGCTCGGTGTCGGGCAGCGGTGACGCGGCCTTGGTGCGTACGGTCTCCTCCGCCCAGCGGTGTCCCGCGCCGACGTGCCGCACCAGTTGGCCGACCGTCCAGCCGGGGCAGGACGGCACCGGCGTGCGGAGGTCGGTGCCGGGCAGGTGCGCGGCCAGCAACCGCGTCTGGGTGAGGATCTCGTCGCACCAGCCGTCGAACCCCATGCTCGGAACCTTCGTCATTGTCGTTCCTCTCCTCGGGCGGCACCGTCCGCTCATCAACTGGTCGGAGCCGACGTCCATCGGCCTATCGCGCCGTGCTGTGACGCCCATCACACATGCCGGCCGGCCGGCGGTTCGGATGGGGGGGAACACCCTATGTAGACAACCGATATAGTTGCCCGGGTGCGGTTGACGCTTCCGGTGGTGAAAGTGCTCTCGGCCCTGCTGGCCGAGCCCGACGCAGAGCGGTACGGGCTGGATCTCATGAAGCTGACCGGCCTGCCCAGCGGCACCGTCTACCCCGTGCTGCACCGGCTTCAGCGCGCCCACTGGGTCGAGGCCGACTGGGAGACGATCGACCCCGCCACCGAGGGCCGGCCCGCGCGCCGCTACTACCGGCTCACCGCAGAAGGAGCCACCGCCGCCCGCCAGGCCCTCGCCGAGCTGCACGCCCTCAACCGGGACGCGCGGCCGGCCCGGGGGAACGCCGAGCCGAGGGGCGCGGCCGCGTGGTGACCCGCCGGCTCGCCGACGCCCTGCTGGACGCGGCCGCGCGGCGTTGGCCGGCCGCGCTCCGCGACGACCTGCGGCGGGAGTGGAGCGCCGAGCTGCACGTCCTCGCCACGCGGCGGCGGCGACTGCGGATGTTGCGCTTCGCGGCGAGCCTCGCGCTGAGCAGGACCGACGGCCCGCTCGCCGGCCGGCAGCCGGTACGCGGACCGGTCGGCCGGACCGCGGCCGCGCTGCTGCTCGCCCCGTTCGGCGGCGTGGCCATCGTGGTGATCAGCGGGATCGTGATGAACGTCGTGGTGAGCCAGCTTCTGCTCACCGCCTTCGCCTGGTGGACGCGGGCGCAGATGCCGCTCTGGACGGCGATGACGGCCGGGCTGGCGGTGCTCCTGGCCCGGTTCGCGGCGCGCTGGGGTCGCCGCTCCGCGCTGACCGGGCCGCTGCGTACGGCGCTCGGCATCATGCTTCCGGTCGGTGTCGTCATCGTCGGCATCGAGTACGCGATGAGCGTCGAGGGTCTGGTCCGCGCCGCCCCCGGCCTGCTGAGCTGGCTGACCTTCCTGACGCTGGTGCTCTGGGGCGCGGCCGCGCTCGCCGGACGGGGCCGGGTCCGCGCCGCATGGTGCTTCGGCGTCATCGGTGCGCTCGTCGCCGCCGACCTGGCCGTCGTCCTCACCGTGGTGAACCAGATCCCCGCCGGACCGGGCACGATCATCGACGGTATGGCGCAGTACGACACCGTCGATCGGGTGTCCGCGCCGCTCTGGCTCTTGACCACCTGGACCGACTGGTCGTTCGGCCTGCCGAGGCCGACACCGTGGGAGATCTTCCTGATCACGGACGTGGTGGTGACCGAGGCCGTCCTCTACCTGGCGATCACTCCGTACGCGCTCGCGTACGTGATCAATGCCGGACGCGCCTCCCGGGGCGAACCGGAGGCCGCTCTCCCGCCACAGGCGTCGATCGCCTGACGGCGGCCATCGGCGTGGCAGCGCACGGCGACGCTATCGGCTCTGGAACTCGGGCAGGCCCGCGTCCTCCGAGTCCGGGCCCACCACCGCGGTCAGCGTCGTTCCGTCGGCGCAGAGGGCGGTGGCACGAAGGTACGTTCGTCGCTGCTGCGCCCGCATCAGCACCTCGGTCTCGAAGATCTCGTCCTCGATGCGGAGCAGGTCGAGGTCGCCGCGCTGCTCGTAATGGGCGCGGACGTCCAGCGGTGTCATCCGGACGGTCGCCTCGACCGTGGTGAGCGCGCCCTGCTCCACGACGGACGTCACCCGGGCGTCCTCGGGCAGGAGCAGGCCGGAGACCCGCGCCTGCACCTCGGCGCCGGTGTCCAACGGCACCCGGTCGCAGCTGGGCAGGTTCGCCAGCATCTCCGGCCCCCGTCCGGCGGGCCGCTGCCCGGGACCGGAGTCCGTGCCGCAGGCGACGAGCAGCAGCGGGATGGTGACGACGACGGCGAGTATCCGGAGTCTCACCGTCGCAGCATGGCACGCTCAGCGCAGCACCCGCCACCGTCGTACGACGAGCAGCAGCGCGGTGATGACGATCGCGGTGACCACCATGAGGACGGTCGTGATCAGCGCGCCGTACGCGAAGCCGGAGAACTCGAAGGCCTGGTCGAAGATGTAGACCGGCAGGTAGAGCGTGGCGTTCGCGGGTCGACCGTCGGTGAGGATGTAGGCGGGCACGAAGTTGACCTGCAGGGTCAGGATCGTGTCCCGCACGGCGAGCAGCAGCAGGACCGGGGCGAGCAACGGCAGGGTGATCCGGCGCAGCTGGCCGAACGGCCCGCAGCCCTCCAGCGCCGCCGCCTCGTAGAGCCGGCCGTCGAGCATCCGGCGGGCGGCGAGGACGACGAGGAAGCCCTCACCGATGGGGAACATCAGCATCAGCGCCACCCCGAGCCGGGCCGTGTCGGGGTCGGAGAGCCAGGTGAAGCCGGAGTGCCCGAAGAGACCGAGCAGCTGGTTGAGCGGGCCGTAGAGCGGGTTGAGCACCCAGAGGAAGAGCACCGCGAGGGCCACGTCCGGTACGACCGTCGGCAGGTACACGGCGGCCCGGAACCAGCGTCCGCCCGGTCGCGGCGCGGCCAGCAGCAGGCCGAGGC
This sequence comes from Micromonospora musae, assembly GCF_003626635.1. Lineage (GTDB taxonomy): Bacteria > Actinomycetota > Actinomycetes > Mycobacteriales > Micromonosporaceae > Micromonospora > Micromonospora musae. Next base: position 218,023 of record NZ_RAZT01000012.1, read on the forward strand.
CGACGGCGGCGAGCAGCCGCAGCGGTACGGCCAGCGCCAGGTGGATCGCCGAGGCCCGCACGCTGTCGAGCAGGAAACCGTCGTTGAACATCCGGCGGACGTTGGAGAGGCCGACGAACTGCGGATCACGCGTCAGTCCGGTGTGGTCGGTGAAGGCGTAGCCGACGTTGAGCAGCGCCGGTAGCGCGATCAGGAGCCCGACCGCGATCGCGTACGGGGCGAGGAACGCCCACCCGGTCAGCGGCTTGCGACCGCGGTCCGAGGTCACCTCCGCCGTCCCGTCTCGTCGTCGAAGTGGTGCAGGCGAGCCGGGTCCGGCCGCAGTCGGGCCGTGTCACCGGGCCGTACCCCGCACCGTGCCGCCGCCCGTACGGTGAGCCGGGTGCCGTCGGTGGCCCGGGTCAGCAGGATGCTCTCGCTGCCGAGCGCCTCCACCGCGTCGACGCTGACCTCGATCGGCCCGTCGGCGTCGAGGATCAGGTCCTCCGGACGTACGCCGAGGATCAGGCCGGGGGAGCCGCCGAGCAGACCACCGCCGGGCACCAGGTTCATCGGGGGGCTGCCCAGGAACCCGGCGACGAACGTGTCGGCGGGCTCGTCGTACACCTGCTGGGGTGGCCCGAGCTGGCGGATCCGGCCGCGGTCGAGGACGGCGACCCGGTCGCCGAGGGTCATCGCCTCCGCCTGGTCGTGCGTCACGTGAACGGTGGTGCTGCCGAGGTCCCGGTGCAGCGCGAGCAGGTCGGCGCGGGTGGCGAAGCGCAGCGGCGCGTCGAGGCTGGCCAGCGGCTCGTCGAGCAGGTACACGGCGGGCTCGCGCAGCAGCGCGCGGGCCAGCGCGACCCGCTGACGCTGCCCGCCGGAGACCTGGTCGGGGTAGCGGTCGAGCAGATCGGCGAGGCCCAGCCGCTCGGCGGCGGAGCGCGCCCGCCGTTCGGCCTCGTCCCGGCGGACCCGGCGTACCCGCAGACCGAAGAGCAGGTTGCCGAGGACGGTGAGGTGCGGGTAGAGCGCGTAGTCCTGGAAGACCATCGCGACGGACCGCCGGTGCGGGGGGACCCGGGAGACGTCCTGCCCGTCGACGAGGATCCGGCCGCGCTCCGGGCGGTCGAGGCCGGCGATCAGCCGCAGCATCGTGGACTTGCCCGAGCCCGACGGGCCGACGAGGGTCATCAGCTCCCCGGCCCGCACCTCCAGGTCGACGCCGTCGAGGGCGACGACCCGCCCGTACGTCCTGGTCAGCGACTCGATCCGGATCGTGCCGCGCTCACCCACCCGCACCCACCGGCAGGGTGAAGAGCGGGCGGATCTTCTCCTCCAGGTTCCGCAGCCCCTCCTCGCGGCCGACCCGGCCGTAGAAGACCTCCTCGAGCAGGGCGTCCGCCTCCCGTTCCACCCGGGACCAGGTGCCGGTGCGGGGGGTGGCCCGCAGGTGCGGTTCGGCGTCGAGGTAGACCTGGGACGACCGCGGCGGCTCCTGCGGGTCGAGGAAGACGGGGGAGTTCGCCACGTCGAGGCGGGACGGCACGGTGCGGCCGGACCCGGCGAGGATCTGCTGTCCCTGCGCACCCATCGCGAACTCGATGAACCGCCACGCCCGGTCGTGGTTGGGCGCGCCGGCGCTCATGCAGTAGGCGTCGCTGTGCAGGATCGACGCGGGTACCCCGCCGGGCGCGACCGGCAGCGGTGCGGCGTCCCAGGTGAAGCCCTCGATGGTGCGCAGCGTGGGTACGGCGACGCGGCTGTTGAGGTACATGCCGAGCGTGCCGCGCAGGAACCGGTCCTCGCTCGACTCGCTCTGCTCCTCGGCGTCGGGCGGTACGACGTGGTGCTTCAGTTGCAGGTCGAGGAACCAGTCGACGGCCCGGCGGGTGGGCGGGTTGCCGGTGAGGGTCAGCGCGGTCGGTCGGTTCGGATCGTCGACGAGTTCGCCGCCGTTGGACCAGACGAACGGCGCGAGCCTCGGAACCGAGGGTTCGACGCCGAGGCCGTACTTCCCGTCGCCGGTCAGCGCGCGGGCGGCGGCGAGGAAGTCGTCCCAGGTCCAGCCCGCCTTCGGCAGGGGCACGCCGGCCTTCGCGAAGAGGTCGGCGTTGTAGTAGACGACGAGGGAGGACATGTTCTGCGGCAGGCAGGTGAGCTTCTCGCCGTCGAACCGGAACGCGTCCAGCGCCCGGGGACTGAAGTCGCTCTCCTTCAGCACGCTGCTGCGGTCGAGGTACGACTGCACCGGTTCGATCGCCTGCTGGGCGGCGAACTGCCCGTACCGGCGGTAGTTCAGCAGGAAGACGTCGGGTGGCTGCCCGCCGGCGAACGAGGTGGTCAGCCGGGCCATCAGTTCGTCCTGGGTGGCGACCGGGGAGAGCGTCACCGGGACGTCCGGCTGGGCGTCGCCGAACGCGTCGATCATGCTGCGGTAGCCGGCGATCTCCTCCGCGTCGCCGAAGAGCACGATGGTGATCCCCGCGTCGTCCTCCGCTTCGCCGCCGCTGTCGCAGGCGGTGACACCGAGCAGCAGCGCGGCGGTGACCAGGGCGGCGTACCGGCGGAATCGGTTCACCTACGACCTCCAGATCTCAGTGCGGCCAGCGGATCGTCGTTCAGCAGGATGCGCTGGGCCAGCAGGAACACCACGACGCACGGCGCGGTCGCCACGACACAGCCGGCCATCAGCAGCGGCCAGTCGGTCGGGTTCAGCAGCCGCAGGAACTGCAGGCCCAGCGGGTACGTGTAGCGGTCGCCGCTGTGCAGGTACAGCAGCGGGTCGATCAGGTTCGACCAGTGGAGGGTGAAGGCGAGCACGGCGACCGCGAGGGTCGCCGGGCGCACCTGGGGCAGCGCCACCCGCCGCCAGATCGTCAACCAGCCGGCGCCTTCGAGCCGGGCCGCCCCGAGTTGGCTCTCCGGTACGCCGCCGAACGCCCACGCGTAGAGCAGCACGAGCAGCGGGCTGCCGGCGAGCAGCGCCGGGGCGAGCAGCGGCACGTACGTGTCGACGACGCCGGCGAGCCGGAACAGCTCGAAGCGGGTGGCCCAGACGGCGGTGACCGGTACGAGCAGCACCGCCAGCAGGCCGAGCACGGCGCGACGACGGGCCGCCGGGCTGAGCAGGCGCAGCCCGAAGCCGGTCAGCGACGCGACGAGCACGGTCACCGGCACGGCGATCGCGACGACCAGCGCCGAGTTCGCCAGGTAGCGGAAGAGGGGGATGAGCTCCGGCAGCCGGGTGTACGCGGCCACGGTCGGGTCCGGCGGCAGCAGCTCCAGGGTGCGCGGCGGTGGTTCTCCGACGGGCCGCAGCGAGCCGACCACCATGAACCACAGCGGGGCGGTGAAGAGCGCCGCGAAGAGTGCCGGCACCACGAACCGCCCGACGAACCGCAGTGCCACGGCGCCTTCGGACCGCACATCCTGCCCTTCTCACCGGTCGGCGTGCCCCGCCCGGGTCGACACCGGCGACAGGGCCCGCCGGGTTGACCGTTCGGCGTGCTGGTGCGGCCGAACCTATGGCGGCCGGGCGTGTGCGTCATCGGGCACCTGACGGAATCACCCCCCGGGCGCTGCTACGCCTGTCGCACTCCGGCAGGTCTGGCAGCGCGCCGGTGGCCTGCGCGGCTGCCGGTCACGGCCGGTAGCGAAGGTATGCGACAGACGTAGGAGCCGGGAACGATCAACTCCCGCACCTGTCCGATGACCGGTCCCGGCTGGATTTCTAGGGTTCGATGCATGCCGCACCCGCGGCCGGCCGTCCCTGCCCGGAACGGCCGGCGACTGCGCCGGTGCCGGATCAGGGAAGGAGCACCATGCGAACCACGAGGAGCTGGTGGCGGTCGTCGGTGGTGGTCGCGTTGACCGTCGCCGTGGGCCTGCCGGCGGCCGCCGCGACGGCGAGCCCGTCCGGGGATCGTCTCCGACCGGTCGTCCGGGACGGAGTCACCCAACCGGTGTTCGGGTACGCCGACGCGATCCGCGAGCGGGTATTCGTCACCTCCGATGTGGACACCGACGGCGACGGCGCCCGTGACGTCGTGGCCATGGACATCATGCGGCCCAAGGCCAGCGAGCGTGGGCTGGACGTTCCGGTCATCATGGACGCCAGCCCGTACTACTCGACGGTGTGCCGGGGCAACGAGAGCGAGTGCAAGGACGACGTCGACGGCGACGGCCTCAACGACAAGTGGCCGCTCTTCTACGACAACTACTTCGTCCCGCGTGGTTACGCGGTGATCCTGCTCGACATGATCGGGACCAACCACTCGACGGGCTGCCCGGTCACCGGCGGACGGGGCGACAACATCAGCGCGCCGACGGCGATCGACTGGCTCAACGGTCGGCGGAAGGGCACCAACGCCGCCGGCGAGCGGGTCGTGGCCGACTGGCACAACGGCCGTACCGGCATGATCGGCAAGTCGTACGATGGCACCCTCGCCAACGCGGCCGCCGCGACCGGCGTCAAGGGGCTCTCCACGATCGTGCCGATCTCGGCCATCTCCAGCTGGTACGACTACTCGCGCAGCAACGGCCTGGTCACCCGGGGCAACAACTACTCGGGCAGCCTCTCCAACACCGTCACGAACCCGGAGCGGCGGGCGTACTGCGCACCGGTCCGGGAGAAGCTCGGGGTGGAGGGCGACGACACCACCGGTGACTACAGCGACTTCTGGGCCGAGCGTGACTACGTGCCGGACGCCAAGCGGGTGCGCGCCAGCGTCTTCGTGGTGCACGGCATCAACGACGACAACGTCCGCGCGGACCACTTCAGCAAGTGGTGGGACGCCCTCGCCAAGAACAACGTGCCCCGCAAGCTCTGGATGACCGGCACCGGCCACGTCGACCCGTTCGACTTCCGGCGGGGTGAGTGGGTGGACACCCTGCACCGCTGGTTCGACTTCTGGCTGCAGGGCGTCAAGAACGGCATCATGAACGAGCCGCGCGCCGACATCGAGCGGGCGCCGGACGTCTGGGAGACCCACCGCGACTGGCCGATCCCCACGAGCCAGAAGACCTCGGTGTTCCTGCGCCCGGGCGCTGAGGGTGCCGCGGGTGCGCTCTCGGTCAGGCCGGAGCACGGCAAGGTTTCCCGTACCTTCCAGGACACGCCGTCGATGAGCCAGACCAACGCGATCCGGCACCCGTCGGACCCGGCGGCGAACACGGCGAACCGGCTGGTGTTCCTGTCGCAGCCGCTGCGGGCGCCGCTGCACATCTCCGGCACCCCGGTCGTACGGATCAAGGCGTCGGTGAACGGCGAGGACACCAGCTTCGCCGGCCTGCTCGTCGACTACGGCACCCGCCCCCGGTTCAGCACCGCCGGCGACGGCATCCGGACCCTGACCGAGGAGGACTGCTGGGGCGAGCAGGCCAACTGGGGCGGGTACGCCGAGGAGGCCTGCTACCGGGAGACCGCCAAGAACGTGGCCACCGATCCGCAGGCGCTCGTCACCAAGGGCATCCTGGACGGCCTGAACCTGGACTCGCTGTCCAAGTCGACCCCGCTGCGGCCGGGGAAGAAGAACAGCGTCGACGTGCCGCTGCTGCCCGAGGACTACGTCTTCGACGCCGGGAACCAGATCGGTGTGGTGCTGCTCGGTTCGTACTCCGGCTACAGCAGCCGGGCGAAGCAGAACCAGGCCGAGATCACTGTCCACTTCGACAGCAGCCGGATCGAGCTGCCGGTCGTCGGCGGCCGGAGGGCCGCCGAGAAGGCCGGTCTGTGACCTCCGGAGACCGGATCGAGTGACGAGAGGGCGGGGCGGCGTGTGTCGCCCCGCCCTCTCTCGGTCCGCGGGGGAGCGCCGGCCGGTCGGCGCTAGACCGCGCCCGTCAGGTACTCCCGGCGTCGCTGCGGTTCGAACTTCTCGATCGCGTAGCGCAGCATGACTCGCGGCATGACCTGGTAACGACTCGCCAGGAACTCCTCCTCCGCCGCCCGGTCCCGGTTGCCGACCTCGCGCAGCATCCAGCCGACCGCCTTCCGCACGAGGTCGTGCGGGTCGCGCAGGAGCTGCTCGCCGAGGCGGAAGGTCCACTGGAAGTCGCCGGCCTTGATGAAGGCGAAGGTGGCCATGACGGCGATGCGCCGGTCCCACACGAGGTTCGACCGGGCCAGCCGATCGAGGACGTCGCGGTCCTTGTCCATCAGCCAGGGGCCGACGATGTACGGCGCCGAGGAGTCCACCAGGTCCCAGTTGTCGATGTGGCCGGTGTGGGCCAGGACGACGTCGAAGATCCGGGCCCGTTCGTCGTCGCTCCCGTTGCCGAACTTCCGTACCAGGATGAAGAGCGCCGTCAGCCGCTCCTCGTGCACGCCGCTGGTCAGCAGCCGTACCGTCTCCGCCAGTGGCAGGTCGCGCCAGTGCCGGGCGGCCACCCTGCGCTGGTCCGGCACGGAGACGCCGATGGCCCGGTCGCCCTCGCCGTACCCGCCCGGGACCATCTGCAGGAACCGGCTCAGCCTCGCCGCCCGCAGTGGGTCGGCGAGGTCGGCGAGTTCGTGACGGATGTCGGCGACCGTGGCCATGACTGTGCAACCTACCGCGACCGGCCCGCGAAACCAGGTGAAGCGGGGGCGGACGTTTGGCGGAGTCCGCCGCGGGCAGGTATTCGTGACCGACCATGCGATCGAGGGAGGTCAGGTCATGTCGAAGGGCGACGTCGAGACGTACCAGGAGGACGGGCAGTGGAAGAACCGTCCCGAGGGCAACGAGCGCGCCAGCAGCACGCACGACACGAAGTCGGAGGCGGCGGCCGCCGGCCGGGACACGGCTGTCGAGCGCGGCACGGAGCACGTGATCAAGAAGCAGGACGGCACGATCGGGGAGAAGAACACGTACCCGCGTAGCCGGGATCCGCGCGACATCGAGGGCTGAGGGCCCGGCTCCGACGGATCGGGTGGCGTCCGGACCTCCGGACGCCACCGGCGGTCACGACAGGTCGGCGTGCCGTTGCCGGCCCTGCCGAATCCTTGAACCTATTGACTTTCGATAGGTAACGAGTGATAGTCGATGCATGGTCACAGAGCATCGGGCGGTAGCCGCTCTCAGAGTCTTCCTCGTGTTGCTGTTCGGGATCCTGGTCCTGTTCCAGACCTTGTCGCTGCCCGGACAGTTCGCCCACATGGCCAAGGAGTCCCCGCAGGACGCCTACCTCAGGTGGCCGTTGACCGCCATCACCGTCTTCTGGGTGCTCTGCGTCCAGGTGGTGATCGTGGCGACCTGGAAGCTGCTCAGCATGGTCAAGAACGACCGGATCTTCAGCCAGCCCGCCCTGGCCTGGGTCGACGCCATCGTGTGGGCCATCGCCGCCGCCTGGGTGGTGCTCCTGGGCGTGTTCCTCTGGGTCGGGATCAACGCGGACGACCCTGGCGCTCCGCTCGTGCTGCTCCTGCTGCTGATCGGCGTCGCGGTGATCGGGCTGCTGATGGTCGTGATGCGTGCCCTGCTGCGCCAGGCCACCACCCTGCGTACCGACATGGAAGCGGTGATCTGATGCCGATCGTCGTGCGCATCGACGTCCAGCTCGCCAAGCGCAAGATGAGCGTCGGTGAGTTCGCCGAACGTGTCGGGCTCACCCCCGCCAACGTCGCGGTGCTGAAGAACGGTCGCGCCAAGGCCGTCCGGTTCAGCACCCTCGAAGCCATGTGCCGGGTGCTCGACTGCCAGCCCGGTGACCTCCTCGAATGGGTCGACGAATGAGCACCTCGCCGCACCTGCCGGCGACGTCGACCGTCGACGCGCCCACCCACGAGACCGCCGCCGGCCTCGGCCGCCGGAAGGAGACCCGATGAGGTACGTCATCCTCGCCCCCGTCGCCCTCCTCGCCGTCGTGATCGGCGTCGCCGCCGTCGTGTACGGCGAGGCCGACGACTCCCCGGGCCTCCAGCTCCTGGGCGCCCTGCTCGTGATCGCCACGATCGGGCTCGGAGTGCGGACGATCCGCCGCGACGGGCGGCAGTGACGCCGCGCCGTGCCCCGGCACGGCGCGCTCCGTCAGTCCTCCGGGTGGTACGCGCCGGTGAGCCGGCCCAGCTTGAGCGCCAGGTGTAGGCAGAGCCGCTCGTTGCCGTTCTTCAGGTCGGTCTCGGCCAGCTCCTCGATCCGTTGCAGCCGGTAGTAGAGCGTGGTCCGGTGCAGCCGGAGCTGTTCGGCGGTGGCGTGGGCGTTGCCGGCCAGGTCGAGGTAGCGCTCCAGGGTCCGCAACAGCACCGGATTGGGCTGCTCGCGCAGCAACCGTTCCAGACCCGGGTGCACGTCGGCCATGTCGAGGTGCCGCCCCTCCAGCCGGGACAGCACCCGGTAGATCCCCAGACCCGACCAGGAGACCACGCCGCCGAGGGCCGGTAGCCGTACGCCGACCCGGGCGGCCTGCAACGCCTCCCCGTACGACCCGAAGGCCTCGGCCAGGCCGGGCCGCGTCTGCCCGATCCCGACCACCGCACGCTCGATCGAGCCGAGGCCCCGGGTCGTATGCCGCAGGTTGTCGTCGAGTAGCTTCGCGGCGACCTCGGGGGAGGGGCGTCCCGCGCCCCGACCACCGGCGATCAGCAGCACCCCGTGGTCGTCGCGGACCAGGTGCAGCGCCTCCCGGGTGCCGACCCACCGCCGGGTGGTGACCAGGGCCTGCTCCAGGGCGAGCCGGGCGAGCTCGTCGAGCGGATCCCCGTCGCAGGCGACGAGCTGCGCCACGAGGGCGGTCGCCGACCCGTCGGCGATCATGCCGGCCTCACGCAGGGCGCGTACCGACCGGACCCGGGTCGCCTCGTTGTCGGAGAGCAGCGTTCGGGCGGCCTCGGTCTCCCGCTGCGAGGCGAGCTCGCCGAGGAGGTTCTCCCGGTAGAGCGCCAGCGACAGCTCGCTCATCAGACCGGTGGCGGCGATGTCCGTGTCGGCCATGGTGCCCTCCGGGTCGATGAACCAGACGAACCCGAGCAGCAGATCCTGGTGACGGATCGGTACGCAGACCCGCGGCAGCAGGTCCAGCTCCCCGGAGGCCGGTGTGCGTACCGGTTCCCGGGCGTCCATGATGCCGACGTTACGGAACCAGGCCATCACCTCCGGGGTGGTCTGCCGGCGCAGGATCGAGGCGCGCCGTACGTCATCCATCGGTCCGTTGTGCTCGCTGTAGACCACCACCCGTTGGCGCCGGTCCTCGATCAGCGCGGGTCGTCCTGCATACGCGGCAAGCGCGTCGACGAGGCGTTGCAACTCATCCTGCATGACATTCCTCCGGTCACCTCCTCGTTGGACCTCACACGGTGGACTGGTACCCACCGGTGCGGCCTACCGAGCCTCCAGGCCCGGCCGCGCCAAGGCCGCACAGAACGATCATGCTTGTCGACATCGACCGGGACAACCGCCTACCGGCCCGTAGCCGACCTCGACGCCCGCTGGTCGGGACGCGCCGCCCGGGATCTCCCGTTTCCCACACATCCCGACTCCGCGTCCACCACAGTGGTGCCGTGGTTGAGGAGGCGACATGAGTGGGTTGCGGACCGACCTGTACGAGCTGCGGATGGCCGCCAGCTACCTGCGGCACGGAATGACCGGGCCGGCGACGTTCAGCCTCTTCTCCCGCCGGCTTCCGTCCCGGCGGGGCTTCCTCGTGGCCGCCGGACTGGCCGAGGCGCTGACCTTCCTGGAGGACTTCTCGCTCGACGCCGCCGACCTCGACTACCTGCGCCGGGTCGGCGGCTTCGACCGGTCGACGCTGGCCGCGCTGTCGACGCTGCGCTTCACCGGCGACGTCTGGGCCGTTCCGGAGGGCCGCGTGGTCTTCGCCGACGAACCGCTGCTGGAGGTCACCGCGCCGATCGCCGAGGCGCAGCTGGTGGAGACCGGGGTACTCAACCTGATCACCTTCCAGACCACGATCGCCAGCAAGGCCGCCCGCTGCCGCATCGCCGCGGGCGACGCTCAACTGATCGACTTCGCGTTCCGGCGTACGCACGGGTTCGAGGCCGGGGCGGGGGTCGCCCGGGCGTCGGCCATCGCCGGCTTCGCGGCGACCAGCGACGTCGAGGCGGCCGTCCGCTACGGCCTCACCCCGTCCGGCACCATGGCGCACTCCTACGTGGAGGCGTTCCCGGACGAACGGTCCGCGTTCCGGGCCTTCGCCACCGACTTCCCGGTCGACCCGATCTTCCTCGTGGACACGTACGACACACCGGACGGGGTGCGGGCCGCCGTCGACGTGGTGGAGGAGCTGGGGCTGACCGGCCCGTTCGGGGTCCGGCTCGACTCCGGTGATCTCGCGGCGCTGGCTCGGCAGACCCGGGCGATCCTCGACGAGGCGGGGCTGAGCCGAGCCCGGATCGTGGCGAGCGGCAGCCTCGACGAGGACGTCATCGCCGGCCTCGTCGCGGCGGGCGCGCCCATCGACGGGTACGGCGTGGGGACGAAGATGGGCGTCTCCTACGACGCGCCGTCGCTGGACAGCGCGTACAAGCTGGTCTCCATCGGTGACCGGCCGGTGTTGAAACTCTCCCCCGGCAAGGCCACGCTCCCCGGCCCGAAGCAGGTGTTCCGGGATGCGACAGGTGTCGCGTGCGACGTGATCGGGCTCCGCGACGAGCCGGTACCCGCCGACCGGGAGCCGCTGCTGGTGCCGGTGATGCGCGACGGACGCCGCCTCGACACGGGTGCCCCCGCCGACCTGGTGCGCGCCGCGCGGCGGCGATTCGAGGCGGAACTCACCTGGCTGCCCGGGTCGGCGCGACGGCTGGCTCAGCCGCAGCCGCTGACCGTTCTGGTCAGCCCGGCGCTGGCCGCGCTGCGGGACCGGGTGGCGGCGGAGGCGCGCCAAGATGGCGGCCGCTGATCGCAGCCCCGCTCGCCGCTCGGCTCAGCCAACCGTCCGCTCGTCGCGCTGACCGTACCGATGACCGTCGATGCGCTATCGGATGATCACGGTACGTGATTTCATCGGCCCCGCCGGCCGGCGACCCCTTCATGAAACTCGAGACGAGGAGCTGGGTGTGACATCGAAACGTCTACGAGTACGCCTCACCACCGCCGCGACGCTCACCGCGGTGATCGGCCTCCTGCCGGCGAGCGCCACCGCGCAGTCGCACGCCCGCGCCGACTGGATCGGCAGCTGGACGGTGGCGGTGGCCGAGCCGAGGACCACCGGCACGTCGGCCACCGGGTTCACCGACACCACGCTGCGGCAGGTCGCGCACCTGTCGATCGGCGGCGACAGCATCCGGGTACGCCTCAGCAACGTCTACGGAACCACACCCCTGACCGTCGGCGCGGTCACCGTGGCCCCGCGCTCCGGCGGATCGGGAACGCCGCAGGTGACCGAGCGGGCCCTGCGCCCCGTCACGTTCGCGGGCGTTCGGTCGGTCACGATCCCCGCCGGATCCGAGTGGTGGTCCGATCCGCTGCGCCTGAAGGTCGCCGCGAACTCCGACCTGGTGGTCAGCACGTACCTGCCCGGCCCCACCGGCCCGACCACCTGGCACCCCGCCGGCTACGCCACCTCCTTCCGCGCCACCGGCGACGCCACCACGGACGCCGGCGGCGCCTTCACTCCGCTGGACACCGCGCGGTACTTCCTCTCCGGCGTCGACGTCGTCTCCCGGGCGGCCGGATCGGTGGTCTTCTTCGGCGACTCCATCACCGACGGGGTCGTCTCGACCGTCGACGCGAACCTGCGCTACCCGGATCAGGTGGCCGACCGGCTGACGCGGCTGCCCGAGGCCCGGCGCTGCGGCGTCCTCAACGCCGGCATCAGCGGTAACCGGCTGCTGGCCAACGCCGGCTCGGCGGGCGACTCCGCTCTCGCGCGGTTCGACCGTGACGTGCTCGGACAGGCCGGCGTCCGCTCGGTCGTGCTGCTGGAGGGCATCAACGACATCGGCAACAGCCGCGGCGCCCTCGAACCGGAGCAGCTCATCGGGGTGTACCGGCAGTTCATCGCCCGGGCACACCAGGCCGGCATCCGCGCCGTGGGCGCCACGATCCTGCCGTACGAGGGCGCCGGCTACTACAGCGCCGCCGGTGAGGCCGACCGGCAGGCCGTCAACCAGTGGATCCGCACCTCCGGCGAGTTCGACGCGGTGGTCGACCTCGACGCCGCCACCCGCGACCCGGCGAACCCCGGCCGGATCAACCCCGCGTACGACTCGGGCGACCACCTGCACCCCGGCGACGCCGGTTTCACCGCCATGGCGCGGGCCGTGGACCTCAGAGCCGTCTGCCGATAACGGGGGAGAGGACATGAACAGATCATCGGTGCTCCGCGCCGCCCTCGCGGCCGGGCTCCTGCTGGCCGGACTCTCCGCACCGACGCCGGCCCTCGCCGCGACAACCGCCACCGCCGCGCCCGTCCGGGCCGCCGATGGGGCGTACGTGGTGCGGGAGACGACGGTCGGGCCACGTCTGGTCGACCTGACCATCCAGTCACCGGCGCTCGGCACGACGGCGAACGTACGGCTGCTCACCCCCGACGGCTGGGAGCAGCGCAGGCGCGGGGACAGGTGGCCGGTGCTCTACCTGCTGCACGGCTGCTGCGACTCCTACCTGAGCTGGACCCGCTCGACCGACGTCGCGAGCATCCCCGAGCTGCGGGACGTCCTCGTCGTCATGCCGGAGGCCGGTGCCGCCGGCTGGTACAGCGACTGGTGGAACGCAGGTCGGGGCGGCACCCCGGCCTGGGAGACCTTCCACCTGCGCGAGGTACGTCAGCTCACCGAACGGGGATACGGCGCCGGCCCGAAGCGCGCCGTGGCCGGGCTGTCGATGGGCGGCTTCGGCGCCCTGTCGTACGCGGCCCGCAACCCGGGGATGTTCCGGGCCGCCGCGTCGTTCAGCGGCGTCCTGCACCCGCTGCGGGACGCCTCGTTCTGGCTGCCGTTCTTCGGGCGCACCGGGCTCGACCCGTACGACCTCTGGGGCGACCCGGTGGCGCAGCGGCGGATCTGGGCGGCACACGACCCGTACCACCTCGCGAAGCGGCTGCGCCACACGGCGCTCTTCGTGGCCAGCGGTGACGGCACCGCGGGCGGACCGTTCGATCAGCCCGGCGCGACGGACAGCCTGGAGGCGCTCATCCACCAGGAGAACCTCGACGTCGTCGACCGGCTGCGCGACGTGGGTGTCTCCGTCGAGACCGACTTCTACGGCCCCGGCACGCACAGCTGGCCGTACTGGCAGCGCGAACTGCACCGGGCGCTGCCGATGCTGCTGGACGCCCTGGGGACCGGACGCGGCGCGGCGGTCCACTCCGCCGAGCGGTAGGCCGGTGGGGGCACCCGCCGCCGACCAACGGCGGGTGCCCTCCACCAGCGACCGCTGACTAGCATTCATGCACATGAACACGGGGATCGACACGACCGGCACGGCCCGCCGACGCCCGCATCCGATCGTTCTCGCGTCCAGCCTGCTGCTGGCGCTCAGCGGCCTGGCCCGGCTCGCGCAGGTGGCGGCGGAGGCGGTGTCGCAGAACGTCTACCTCAGGGCTCACGAGCGGGTGGGCACGCCCAACGGCTTCGCCGCCCTACCGATGGTCTTCCTCATGGTCGTCGGTCTGGTCGTGGCGCTCTCCGCGCTCGCCCTCCTGGCGCTGGCGCTGGCCAACCTCGGCGGATGGAACTGGACCCGGATCGTCACCTGGGCCCTCGGCGGGGTGACGTTGGCGTTCTCGGGCTTCTGGCTCGCGCTGAGGCTCCTGCCGTCCGGCGGTGCCGATCCGGCTCGGGACACCACCGACTGGGAGAGCGTCCAAGCGATCGCCGGCCGGCTCATGCCCGGATGGGTCGAGCCCGTGGACGCCGTCTCCGGCTTCGTGGCTTCCCCCGCACTGCTCGTCGCCCTCGTCCTGCTCGCGCTGCCGGCCGCGAACGCCTTCTACCGGCGGCGTCGCACCTCGCCGTACGAGCCGCTCATCGTCTACCCGGACACGACGCTCCCGCAGCCGACCGGCCACCGCTGAGCCGTCGGGTCGCAGCGCCCCGCTCCAGCACTCGCCTGAACAGTCGGTTGAGGCTTTCGCGCGGCGTACCTCGTCGCTCGCCGCAGAAAGTCTCCACCGAGGTTTCAACGGTACGGTTGAGCCACATGAGCCAGCACATTCGCGACCTCGTACCCGAACCAGGTGACCTCCTCGCCCTCGGCGAGCCCACCCACCAGGAGCCCGCCTTCGGCGCGGTCCGCAACGAACTCTTCGCCCAACTGGTCCAGCTCGGCTTCCGTTCGATCGCCCTCGAAACCGATCGGGTGGCCGCGCTCGCCGTCAACGACCACGTACTGCACGGCACCGGAAACCTCGCCACGGTGCTGGCCGAAGGCTTCTCCCACGACTTCGGCGCCCTGGACGCCAACCGGCGGTTGGTCGCCTGGCTGCGGGAGCACAACCGGCACCGGCCCGCGCAGGAGCGCGTGACGTTCCACGGTTTCGACGCTCCGACCGAGAACACCAGCGCGCCCAGCCCGAGAAGCTACTTCGAGCACGCCCGCGACTACCTTCAGATCGAGGACCTCGACCTCGCGGAGATCGCCGGGGACGACCACCGCTGGAGCCGCGACGAGGCGATCCTCGACTTCGCCAGGTCCATGGGCCGTACGCCCGAAGCCGAGCGGCTGCGAAGCATCGGCGAGGACCTGCTCACCCGGCTGCACGCCCGCGCACCGGAGCTGATCGCCCGGACCTCCCGTGCCGAGTGGCTCCGGGCCAGGACGCACCTCGACGCCGGCCTCGGGCTGCTCCACTACCACTGGCAGGCGGCGCGGCCCCTCCCGCAGAGCGAGCGGATCTGCCTCCTGCTGACCACTCGGGACACGTTGATGGCCCGCAACCTGCTCGACATCCGCCGTGTGGAGGCGGAGCGCGGCCCCACGATGCTCTGCGCCCACAACTCGCACCTGCAACGAAACGTGAGCGCCTGGCGTCTGGGCGACCTGAGCGCCGACTGGTACGGCGCCGGGGCCATCGTCGACTCCCTGGGGATCGGAAACTACACCTTCATCGCGGGCAGCCTCGGGCGCAGCACGGCCCTCAAGCTCGGCGAGCCCGCGCCGGACACCTTCGAGGGGCTCCTGCAACGCCGCATCACCGACTGGGGCCTGCTCCCGGCGGCCGAGGTGTCGCCGGCCCGCAGGCGAGAAGACACCACCCCGCAGCAGGGGTACTTCCCGCTCGAACAGGCGACGATCGACGGCGCTGACGCGATCCTGCACATCACCGGCTAGCGCTGGTTCCCACTCGACCTGCTCGACGTTGGGGCATCCGCCGAGCCGGACACCCCGACGTCGAGGAGTTGGTGTCGCTCAACCGGGGCCGGGCCGGACCCCGCACAGCAGTGCGATCCCGTCCAGCATGCGCTGCAGGCCGAAGTCGAAGAGGCTGTCGAGGGTGAGGTCGACGTCGTCACGGGCGGAGATGCGGGCCAGGATCGGATAGCGGCCGCTGCGCAGCGCCGCAGCGAGTTCGCTGCTCTGGGCGTGCATCCACTCGTCGTCGGTGAGGCCGGTGTCCTGTTCGGCCTCGGCCTCCCGCTGCAGGCCGACGGCGGTGCCGCGGACGAAGTTGGCGACCGTCGCCGCCACGTGGATGAGAGCGGTGGGGCCGAGCCCCTGGTCGGCGACCGCACGCATGGTCCATTCGGTGTGTGCGATCGCGTGCGGTGTGAGCAGCGGCCTGGTGAGCGAGACGACATGGGCGAGCCACGGATGCCGCCGGTACATGGCCCACTGGGTGCGGCAGAGCAGTTCCAGCCGGCTACGCCAGTCACCGATCGGCTTCGCGGGCAGGGGGTGGGCGGCGAACGCCGCGTCCGCCATGAGGGTGACGAGGTGCTCCCTGCCGCGTACGTGACGGTAGAGGGCCACGGTCGCCACCTCCAGCTCCGTCGCTACGCGACGCATCGTGGTCGCCGCGAGGCCTTCGACGTCGGCGATCGTGATGGCGGTACGCACGACCCGATCGCGGAAGACGTCGGCGTCGCCGGCCACCCGCCGCCCGGGATGCGAATCGCCGCTGCGACGTGCTCGGCGGGGCGCGACGATCGTGCCCACGCCGGGAACCGTCTCGGTCAGCCCCTCCTGCCGCAGTACGGCCAGGGCCTTGCTGGCGGTGGCCATCGCCACGCCCCAGTCCCGCACGAGCTGCCGGGTGGAGGGCAGGTGATCGCCCGGCCGGAGCTCACCGGCGGCGATGCGCCTACGCAGCTCCGCGCTGATGCGTGCCGACACCGGTGCGGCCTCGCTGGACGTCACACCGTCTCCCTCCCGCTGCACTAGTGCGCCTCGCCGCCGTCCCGACCGGCCCGCCGGGCGCACTAGTGCCCTGGTTGAGGGGACTGGCGGATGGACGGAGGCTCGGCCCGGACAGGTACCACGTACACAGCGATTCTGGAGGCGACAGGTGGCCAAGTCGAGGAAGCGTTGGTGGGCCGTCACGGCACTCGCCGTCGCGGCACTGGTTTCGGTGGGCGCTGTGGGGGCCGGCACGACCGGCCCGGAGCGCGGGTCGGGTGTGGCGCGCACCGGCCAGGGGCTGGTGCGGGGCACGGTGACCGCAGACCACCTGTCGTTCCGGGGCATCCCTTACGCCGCCGCGCCCGTCGGTGCGCTGCGCTGGCGGTCGCCGCAACCGGCCCCGGCGTGGAGCGGAGTGCGCGACGCCACCCGACCCGGGCCGGGCTGCGCCCAACTGGCCGGTCTACCGACGGATCGGCCCAGCGTCAGCGAGGACTGCCTCTACCTGAACGTCACCGCGCCGCCGACCCGGCGGGGCGGGAAGCCGCTGCCGGTGGTGGTGTGGCTGCACGGCGGGCACTTCTTCCTCGGCCAGGGCGACACCTGGGGCGGGCGCACCATGGCGGTCGGGGGCGACGTGGTCGTGGTGACGGTGAACTACCGCCTCGGGCCGCTCGGCTTCCTGACCCGCCCCGACGTCGGCGGTTCAGGCAACTTCGGGCTGGAGGACCAGCAAGCGGCGCTGCGCTGGGTACGGGCCAACATAGCCGCGTTCGGCGGTGACCCGCGCAACGTCACCCTCGCCGGGCAGTCGGCCGGCGCCACCAGCGTCTGCGCCCACCTCGCGGCGCCCGACTCCGCCGGACTGTTCCACCGCGCGATCCTGCAGAGCAACTCGTGCAGCACCCCGCTGCGTACCCGCCGGGAAACGGCAGCCGGCGCGGACGCGCTCGTCGCGGCTGTCGGCTGCGACGGGGACGCGGCCGGCGTCGCGGCCTGCCTACGCGGCCGGTCGGCGCAGGAACTGATCGAGGCGGCCGGCTACCCGGGTCAGTCCGCGTGGGAGTCCGGCCCGGTCGCCGGCGGGCCGATGCTGCCGGTCGACCCGGCGGAGGCGGTCGCCACGGGCCGGTTCCATCGGGTGCCGATCCTCATCGGCGTGACCCGGGACGAGTACCGCGCGCAGGTCTGGGGCATGGAACGCACCGGCATGCTCTGCGCGCCGGGCCAGGAGATGCCGTGCGCGCTCACCGCAGAGCAGCACCGGGAGCAGCTCGGCGCCACGTTCGACGCGCAGGCGTCGAAGGTGGCCGCCCGCTATCCGCTGGCGACCTACGGCACGCCCTCCGAGGCGCTCTCCGCCGCGATGACCGACTTCCAGTACGCGCAGCCGGTGCTGGAGACCGCCGCACAGTTCAGCCGGTACGTTCCGACCTTCATGTACGAGTTCGCCGACCGGGAGGCGCCGTTCTTCACCGAGGCGGCGCCGGTGAGCTTCCCGACCGGCGCGTATCACACCGCCGAGCTGCCGTACCTGTTCGCCGTCGACTACGCGCGGCCGCTCTCCGCCGCGCAGCAGCGACTCTCCGCGGTGCTGGCCGGCTACTGGACCACGTTCGCCCACCACGGGGACCCCAACCGGCGGGGACTGCCCTCCTGGACCCGCTTCGACGCCCGATCCGGTTACGTGCAGCGACTCGCCACCGGGCCGGGCGGCGTCGGCCGCACCGATTTCGCCCGGGAACACCAGGTCGCCTTCTGGCGGTCCGTCCCGAGCTGAGGACCCGCCGGACGGTCGACACCCGGCACGGATTGCGGCGCTCGCATCGGGGCCGCAATCCGTGCGGGCACGAGCCCGGCCGGCAGCTCGGCGGTGAGGGTGGGAGTCGAACCCACACGGCCTCTCGGCCCAGACCGTTTTCGAGACGGCGCCCGGCACCAGATCGGGTGGCCTCACCAGGAGTCGGGTAGACAGGATTCGAACCTGCGATCTCTTGCTCCCAAAGCAAGCGCGCTGCCAAGCTGCGCCACTACCCGTCGGAGCCGGCGGTGCCGGCTCCCTCCCGGCCGTCGTGAGGACGGCCGGGAAAGGCGTACGTGCCCCCGGAACGATTCGAACGTCCGGCCTCTTGATCCGTAATCAAGCGCTCTCTCCGCTGAGCTACGGGGGCGTGGCGAAGGGTGGGAGATTCGAACTCCCGGCGGGGGTGAACCCGCTCCGCGTTAGCACCGCGGCGCCTTAGGCCACTCGGCCAACCCTTCGTGATATCCCCTCTGGCTGAGGGGGTCGAGCAGCTCCCGGACCAGGATTCGAACCCAGCTCTCCGCATCCAGGGTGCGGCGTCCTGCCGACTGGACCATCCGGGAACGGGCCGGGCGACGTCGCGCGCCGGACCATGCGTGGACCTACCCGGATTCGAACCGGGCACCTCCTGCCTGCCGAGCAGGTGCGCTACCGACTGCGCCACAGGCCCATCGTGACGCTCCGGTGGGCTGCGGGGATGCGCTACCGCCGGCCGGATCGCCGATTGTTCTTCCCTGTGAAGTTGACAATGACCATTGCTCCTCCGGCCGGCTGGCCGAGGCGTCAGGTGCTTAGCGGGTTTGGTTTCCCGGGTACGAAAAAGCCGCCCGTTCCCTTCGCTGGGTGGGCGGCCTCCGCGGGTTCGGTCGCGGTCAGTCGCGCCACCGGCTCGGGCGGCTGGGAACGGAGGAGGCGGCCATGGCTCGGCGGCTTCGCCCGCGCGGCGACATTCGCTGCTGCGGTGCGGGGCTCGGGTGGCTCATCATGACCGGCTGCTCCTTCCTGATCTGTTGACGACGACGTTAGGCATGGTGACGAGAGCGGGCAACGCATTTACGGCGGGCGTCCGATCCGGCGACGCCCGATGACGTGCTCGTCACAGAACACGTAGAGTGCCGTGAGGAGGCTGTCAAGGTTCGCTGTCACACGGAAACAGTGACACCCTTCGCCGTGCGGTCAATCGAGTCGAGGGTCGCCGGACGGGTCACGATGCCAATTATGATCATCTCCATGACCACCGCTCTCGTACTGATCGACCTGATGCCGCGAATCATCGCTCTGCCTGTTGCCCCCCACTCCGGCCAACAGGTTCTTGAACGCTGCGGTCGGCTGGCCACGGCGTTCCGCGCGAACGATCATCCGGTGGTTCTGGTCCGGGTGGAGCGGCCGAACGTGTCTGAGCAGCCACCCGGCAGTGACTTCGCCGATGGCCTGGTCCAACCCGACGACATTGTGGTGGTCAAGCGCACCATCGGGTCATTCCACAACACCGACCTGCACGACCAGTTGCAGAGTCGTGGGGTGAACACACTGGTCCTCGCTGGGCTGGTCACCACGATGGGGGTGGAGTCCACGGCACGGGCGGCCAGCGACTACGGCTACGAGTTGGAGTTCGTCGCCGACGCGATGTCCGGGTTCGCCGCCGAGGAACACAACTTCACCATCGAGAAGATCTTTCCTCGGTTCGGCAAGGTGCAGAACACTGACGCCTACGACCACTGACCAGCCCGCACTTCGGACTCATTCCTCTAGAGGTGGTGGACCGTCCGGGCAGTGACGGCGCGGAGCTTGTCGGGGTTGGCGACGTCGTGGATGCCGGTGATCACGCCGTCGTCGTTCAGGTCGAAGGTGACGGTGGCGACGATCCGCCCACCGTCGCCGAAGACCAGACCCACCTGCCCGTTGAGCTCGACCACCTCGATGGCCATGTTGACCGGTTCGATGCCCTGGTAGGGCTGGACCGCGACCGCCGCGAACCAGGTGGACACCCGCTGCGCGCCGGTGATCGGGCGGATCGCCTGGCGGACCTTGCCGCCACCGTCGGTCCAGAGTGTCACGTCCGGGGCGAGCAGCTGCATCAACGTGTTGATGTCGCCGCCCGCCGCGGCGGCGAGGAAACGCTCGGTGACCGCCCGCTGGCGGGTGCGATCGGTCGGGAATCGCGGCCGGCGGGCTCGTACGTGCCCGCGTGCCCGGTGCGCGGCCTGGCGTACGGTCTCCTCGGAGCGCTCCACGGCCTGGGCGATCTCGGCGTACGTGAAACCGAAGGCCTCCTTGAGCACGAAGACCGCGCGTTCGAGCGGGGTCAGCGTCTCCAGCACGACCAGCAGCCCCATCGACACGGTGTCGGCGGTGGCCACGTCGTCGGCCGCGTCGGTGCTGGTGAGGATCGGCTCGGGTAGCCACGGGCCGATGTAGGTCTCGCGTCGGGTCTGCGCCGAGCGCAGCCGGTCCATCGCCAGGTTCGTGGTGATCCGCACCAGGTAGGACTTCGGGTCGGCGACCTGGGAGCGGTCGGCCGCCGACCATTTCAGCCAGGTGTCCTGCACGACGTCCTCGGCGTCGGCGGCGACGCCGAGGACGCGGTACGCGACGGAGAAGAGCAGGTTGCGGTGCTTGTCGAAGGCCCCACCGCCCGGCTCGTCGGTCATCGGGTGAACCGGCCGCCGCGGCGCCACACGAACGCTCCCATTGCGGGGAACGTCTTGAGCTGGCCGAACGACGGCCACGCGATCGAACTCACCGTCTCCTTGTACCAGACCGCAGGGCGGCCGGTCAGGAAGAACCGTTTCGGGCTGTCGTCGGGGTGGGTGAACTGGATGACCGCGTCGTGGCGGCCGAGGCTGACGGCCGCGTGGATGTAGCCGAAGCGGAAGGTTCGGGGCTCTCCGCCGTCGAGCTCCCGCACGATCGACGTCGCCGCGTGCACGCCGTTGGCCAGGCCGCTCCCGCAGGTGCCGTGCAGCACCCCGTAGCCCTGCTGGATCGCGGCGGCGTCGCCGACGGCGTAGACCTGCGGGTGCGACACCGAGCGCAGCGCCGGGTCGGTGACGATGCGGCCGCTGCCGTCGACCCGCAGGCCTGCCGCGGCGGCCAGCACCGGCACCCGCACGCCGCTGGTCCAGAGCACGGCGTCCGCCTGGACGCTGGTGCCGTCGGCAAGGTCGACCGATCCGGGGCGTACCTTGACGATCTCCACGCCGTTGACGACCCGGACGCCGAGCCGGGCGAGACCGGCGTGCAGGTGCGCCTTGGCCTTGGGGGCCATCATCGATCCCGGCTCCTGCCTGCCGAGCAGCACCACGTCCAGGCCGGGGTGCTGCTCGGCGACCTCGGCCGCGGCCTCGACGCCGGTCAACCCGCCGCCGCAGACCACCACCGTGCCGCGGCCGAGGCTCGCCAGTTTCCGGGCGAGCAGTTCGGCGTCGTGCGCGCTGTCGAGCGTGTACGCGTGTTCGCCGACGCCGGGAACGGTGTCGGTGTCGGCGGTGGCGCCGAGCGCGTAGACCAGCCGGTCGTACTCGATCTCCCGCCCGTCGTCGACGCGGACGCGGTGGGCGGCGGTGTCGATGCCGGTGACCCAGCCGCGTACGAACTCCACCCGGGTTCCGGCCAGCAGCTCCGGGATGCGCAGGTCGGCGAGCCGCTGGCCGGATGCGGTCTGGTGCAGCCGCAACCGTTCGGTGAACCGCTCCTCCGCGTTGACGATGGTGATCTGGACGTCCTCGCGCCGCCGGGTGCGCCCGGCGAGGCTGACCGCCGTGATGAGGCCCGCGTACCCGGCGCCGAGAATCACGATCCTGTTCATCTGTCCGCCCTCTTTCGTGTCGGTGACGACCACGAGACGGGTGGGGCGGCTGGATCGTGAGCCGGGGTGATGTGGATCACAGCGTGCCTGGTGGGGACTGCTGGGCCCAGTGGTCGGGGCTGTTACGGCTCGTCGGCCCGCACGATGGTGGCGAGCACCTCGTTGAACGCCTCGGTCGAACTCGGATGGGTGTAGACGGCGTCGCGGAGTTCGGCTGCGGTGACTCCGTGCCGCATGGCGAGCGCGACGGTGTTGATGATCTCCTGAGCGTCGATGCTGAGGATCGCGGCACCGAGAATCCGGTCCGTGGCGGCGTCGATCACGAACTTCATGACGCCGCGGGTCTCCTCCACCGCGTACGCGCGGGGCATCGCCACGATCTCCGCGACCGCCTCGCGGGCGATCTTCACCCGGTGTCCCGCCTTCCGGGCCTCCCGTTCGGTCATGCCCACGGTCGCCAGGGGCGGGGTCATGAAGAGCGTGCGGGGGACGATGCGATCGGCCGTGGATCGGAGGCCCTCGCCGGTGAGCTGGTCGAGGACGACCCGGCTGTCGTCGAGCGAGAGGTAGGTGAACTGCGGCCCGCCGCGCACGTCGCCGAGGGCGAAGATGTGGGGTTGGCTCGTCCGCAGGTGCTCGTCGACCTCGACCGCTCCCGCTGCGGTGGTGCGGACGCCAGCGGCTGCCAGGTTCAGGTCACGGGTCGCCGGTGCACGGCCGGCGGCGGCGAGGATCGCGTCGACCTCGAGGGTGTGCTGCTCGCCGTCCTTGTCGTACCCGATCGTCGCGCCGTTGTCGCCGTCGCGCACCTCCGTCACCTGGGCCGCCGTGACGAGGTGGATGCCCTCGTCGACCAGGATGTGCGTGGCCACGGCGGCGACGTCGTCGTCCTCGCGGCCGAGGATCCGGGCGGTGCGTTCGAAGAGGGTGACCTGCGAGCCGAACCGGCGGTAGATGGCGGCGAACTCGATGCCCAGGTACCCGCCGCCGACGATCGCGAGCCGCTCCGGCAGGGTGGCCGTCTCGATCAGGTCGGTGCTGGACCTGATGTAC
Source organism: Micromonospora musae (assembly GCF_003626635.1). Classification (GTDB taxonomy): domain Bacteria; phylum Actinomycetota; class Actinomycetes; order Mycobacteriales; family Micromonosporaceae; genus Micromonospora; species Micromonospora musae. The sequence continues at coordinate 240,884 of NZ_RAZT01000012.1, forward strand.
CTGCTGGTGGCGAGGCCGGGGACGTCGGGGACGACCGGTTCGGACCCGGTGTTGATGAGAATGGTGTCGGCGGTGACGGTGAGGTGCTCGTCGCCGGTGACGACGGTGACCGTGTGCGGGTCGGCGAAGGAGGCCCGCCCGGTGATCACGGTGACGGTCTCGATGCTGCTCAAGTTGTCGAAGTTGCCCCGGCGCATCATCTCCCGGGTCTGCTGGACCTCCTGGACGGAGCGCGCGTACCAGTCCTGCGCGGGGTCCTCGGGGCGGCGTCGCTGCGACCTGTGCACGAGGCCCTTCGTCGGTACGCACCCCACGTTCGGGCAGGTGCCGCCGTACATGCGCTCCGACTGCTCCACGAGCACGACCCGCTTGCCGGACCGGCCCAAGGTGGCGGCCGCGGTCTTACCGCCCTTTCCGAAGCCGATGATGAGGATGTCGCTCTGCAGCGTGCGGTTCGGGGTGCTCATGGCTCCGCTTCCTTGGGAGATGTCGGGCGGCGGCGCAGGTGGGTTGTCAGGGGCACCTGGTCAAAATGCCCGACTCACGCTAGTCGGCGGTCGCTGCACGCCGCTATTCGTCGCACTTATGGCACCCATAAGGAGGATGATCAGCGCCTACCCCGCGGGGTCCTGGGGCGGTCCGTGGCGTCGGAGGAGTTCCCGCAGGGCATTGAGCTCGGCGGCCGGCGTGCCGCTGAACGCCGGAAACGAGCCGATCGCCGCAGCTGCCGGTCCGCTGGCCGCAGGCGGGCGAGTGGGAGCTGCCCCGCGTTCCGAAGCAGGACAACCATCGGAGATATTCGATGGAGGCTTCGGCGGGGAGGCACGATGACGGGCGTACGGAGACGGGATCTCCTGGCAGGCACGGCCGGCGCGGCGGCGCTCGCGGGGAGTGGGGTAGCGATCGCGAGCCCGGCGCTGGCCGGAGGGCACGACGAGACGGCGGACCGGGAACGCCGGATCTCGCTGCGGCAGGGCACCGATGTGGCGGCCCAGCTCTCGCCGGACGGCCGGACGATCGCGATGGACCTGGTCAGCGTCCTGTGGGTGCTACCGGCGTCGGGCGGTCCGGCCCGCCGGCTCACCAGCGACCTGTTCGACATCGCGCAGCCCGAGTGGGCGCCGGACAGCTCGACGATCACCTTCCAGTCCTACCGGGACGGCAACTTCAACCTGTGGCTGATCCGTCCGGACGGCTCCGGTCTCCGGCAGCTCACCCACGGCCCGTACGACCACCGCGAGCCGCGTTTCTCCCCGGACGGGCGACGCATCGCCTTCTCCTCCGACCGCTCCGGCAGCTACGGAATCCACCTGCTCGACCTGAAGAGCGGGCAGACCGCGGTCGTCGCCGACAGCGAACTGGAGGAGTACGAGCCGGCCTGGTCGCCGGACGGCACCCGGATCGCGTTCGTGGTTGCGAACACCCGCATCGACGTGGTCGACGTCGAAAGCGGCGCGCGGAGCACCGCGGTCACCGGGCCGACCGGCGCGGTGCTGCACAGCCCGGCCTGGACCCCGGACGGCCGTGACCTGGTCTACCACCGGCTGCTCGACGGCCGCAGCGAGCTGTGGCGGGGCGACGCGCCGCTGGTCACCGGCGAGGACGCCTACCCGTTCCGGGTCTCCTGGCGCTCGGACCGCGAGTTCGTCTACACGGCGGACGGCCGGATCCGGCGTCGCCGGCTCGACGGCGACCGCCGCCACGACATCGGCTTCGTCGCCCCGGTGACCGTCGCCACGCCCCGGTACCGCAAGCGGCGGCGCGACTTCGACTCGACGACCCGCAGGCCGGTCGTCGGCATCGGCAGCCCGGTGCTCTCCCCGGACGGCCGGCAGGTGGCCTTCCGCGCGCTCAACGACATCTACCTGCTGACGATCGGGCAGCCGCCCCGCCCGCTCACCCGCGACCAGTGGTGGAAGTGCGACCCGGCGTGGTCGCCCGACGGGCGGTACCTGTCGTACTCCACCGACCGGGGCGGGAAGTTGGACATCTGGCTGCGTGACCTGCGCACCGGCGCGGAGCGGCAGCTGACCGATCTGCCGGACGCTGCCGCCGTCTCCGGTACCTGGTCACCGCAGAGCGACCGCCTGGCGTTCCTCGACCAGAACGGCGCGCTTTACACCGTCGAAGTGGCCACGGGGCAGGTACAGCCGGTCTTCGGCGCGACCTTCGAACCCGGCCGCCCCACCTGGTCGGCCGACGGCCGGGTGATCGCCCTCGCCGCGGTGGTGCCCTACTCCGCCCGCTACCGGGAGGGTCTCAGCAAGATCCTGCTGGTCGACCGGACGTCCGGAGCCGCCCGCTACGTCGACCCGATGCCGCACCGGTCGATCCAGACCCGGGGCGACGACGGGCCGGTCTGGTCGCCCGACGGCCGGCGGATGGCCTTCGTGGTGGCCAGCGTGCTCTGGGTGGTCGACGTCCACCCCGACGGCACCTTCGCCGGCCCGCCCCGTCAGGTGACCAACGAGGTCACCGACGCGCCGAGCTGGAGCGGCGACTCGACGCGGCTGCTCTACCTGAACAACGGGCGGCTGCGGCTGGTGTCGGCCGGCGGCGGCGCACCCCGTACCGTGCCGGTCGGTCTGAGCTGGGCCAACAGCCGGCCGCGCGGGCGTACGGTGATCCGGGCCGGACGCCTCTGGGACGGCGTCGGCCGGCGGCTGCGCACGGACGTGGATGTGGTGGTCGAGGGGCATCGGATCACCGCCGTCGAGTCGTCCCGGCCGGGTCGCGACGGGCGGCTCGTCGACGCGCGCGACGGGGTGGTGATCCCCGGCCTGATCGACATGCACCACCACCGGGAGATGCAGGGCTACGCCTACGGCGCCCGGCAGAACCGCCTCTGGCTCTCCCTCGGCGTGACCACCACCCGCTCGCCCGGCAGCCCCGCCTATCACATGGTGGAGGAGCGGGAGTCGATCCAGTCCGGTGCCCGGATCGGGCCGCGGTACTTCGGCACCGGTGAGGCCGTGGACGGGCCCCGGATCTACTACAACTTCATGCGGCCGACCTTCGACGAGCGGCAGCTGGAGCTGGAGCTGGAGCGGGCCGGGGCGCTCGACTACGACCTGATGAAGGCCTACGTCCGGCTGCCGGTCGAATGGCAGCGGGCCGTGGTCGCGTGGGCGCACCGGCGGGGTGTGCACTCCACCTCGCACTACCACTACCCGGCGTTCGCGTTCGGCAGCGACGGCATGGAGCACACCGGCGCGACGAACCGGTTCGGCTACTCCCGCACCGTCACGGCGATCGGTGCCGGGTACCAGGACGTCATCGACATCTTCAACACCTCGCGGGCCGCCCGCACCCCCACCCTGTTCGGTGCGAACACGCTGCTGCGCGAGGACACCTCGCTCGTCACCGACCGGCGGGTCCGCACGCTCTACCCGTCCTGGCAGTACGCCGCGCTGCAAGCCGCGGCCACCGCCGCGCAGACCACCGACCAGAGAGCCAACCGGGAGAACCTGGCCCGGCAGGTCGCGCAGGCGGCGGCGATGATCCGCGGCGGCGGGCGGGTGCTCACCGGTACGGACTCACCCATCGCGTTCAACGCGGTCAGCCTGCACCTCAACCTGCGCGCCATGGTGAAGTACGGGCTCACGCCGTACGAGGCCTTGACGACCGCCACCCGGGCGGCGGGAGAGTTCCTCGAGGAGCCGATCGGTCAGCTCGTGCCCGGCGGGTACGCGGACCTGGCGGTGCTCGGCGGCGACCCGCTCACCGACATCGACCAAGCGGCCAACGTGCGGCTGACCATGGTCAACGGGGTGCTGCACAGCGTTGACGAGCTGCTCGCACCGTTCACCGGCGAACCCAGGGCGACGATCGCGGCGAGCAGGGTGCTGCCGCCGCTGCCGGCGCATCCGGAGAACGCCCGGTACTGGTGGCACGACCCGCACTACGTCGAGGCGGGCCGCCACTCGTGCTGCGCCGAGGGCTGACCGCCCCGGTCGGTGCCGGGCCCCGTGGAGCGCGGGGTCCGGCTCCCACCCGGGAGTCAGGCGCGGCTGAGCACGTCCAGGCCGACCAGCCGTTCGCTGAGCCGCCACAGCCGCCGCGCGCTCGGACGGTCGGCGACGATCGGAGCGGGCACGGCTCGCAGGGTGCCCTCGTAGTATCCGCCGCTGACGGTGTCACTGACCGCCGCGCGCAGCACCGCCAACGCGCCGTCCTCGACGGGGGCGCCGCTGCGGCTGTAGAGGCGCGTCAGGGACGTGCGCACCACGCCCGGGTGCACGTTCACCACGGCCACCCCGTCGACGCGCTCGGGCAGTTCGGCGCCGAACATGGTGAGGGCCAGCTTCGCCTGGGCGTAGGCCGCGACCGGCGAGTACCGTCCGGTGCGGTCGAGATCGTCCCAGCGCAGGTCTCCCATCCGGTGCAGGCTCGACGAGAGGTTGACCACCCGCGACCCACCCGCCGCGCTCAGCGCGGGCAGCAGCAACCGGGTCAACAGGTACGGGGCGAGGTAGTCGACCTGCCAGGTCAGCTCGTGGCCGTCCACGGTCTCCGCGCGCCGCATCTCACCGGCGACGGCGGCGTTGTTCACCAACAGGTCCAGTGGGGAGGTGACCTGGTCGGCGAGGTCGCGCACCTCCGCCAGGTGGGTGAAGTCGGCCGCGACCGGCCGTAGCCGCTCCGGGTCCGCGCCCTGACTGATCAGGCGGTCGGCGGCGACCGCGCCCTCGGCACTGGTGCGGGCGTGCAGCAGCACCCGCCATCCCATGGCGGTCAGCCGCGCGGCGACCGCCTGGCCGATGCCTCCCGCGGCGCCGGTGACGAGCGCGGTCCGCGGGCGGTGCGCGCGGAGTTCCGCCGACCGGTTACGGCCGGCGCTGGTGGTGGCTGGGTGATCGACGGTGATGGCAGGCATCTTCTTCTCGCCTCAGGCGGTGTGGTGGGTGGTATCGGCCCGCGCCGAGCAGGCGCGCTGGATCGCCTCGATGCAGGCGCCGGCGAGTTCGGCGGCGGTCAGGTCGTACATGGCGCGGGGGTCGATCCGCAGTGCCGCGAGACGTCCGTCGGGCCGGATGGTGGCCTCGACGTAGCCGGCGGCATCGGCGGCGGTGACGCCCGATTCGATGATCTCGTGCACGGTCGTTGCTCTCTGTCGAATGGGGTCGCGGCAGGTCCCGGCCGAACCGGCGAGGACCTGCCGCGTGGAGGCGGAAAGGGACGGGTGGCGGGCTCCCGCCGCCGCGGGGGGTCGCTGCGCTGTCTGGACCGCATCGACCTGGTCAGGCGGTTGGAGGGCTCGCCGTTTCGAGGGGACCCACGTCTTCCTTTCACCCCGTCGGGTTCGATCGCCCCGACGTGACCAGCACACCTCGACCTCGTGGCGGCGAGCAAGGATCTTGACGTGTTCGGTACGCGGCGGGGCCGGGTTTTCACACCGTCGATACGCGACACGCGTTGCGGTGCAGGCAGATCCGGCCGGTGTGGCGTGCCGCTCACCGTCCGGAACCGCCCGTTCACCGCATCGGCTCGTACGTTGGCCGAGCCGGCGGCGGCATCGCCTGCTTCCGCTGCTTCCCGGGCCGGCAGTTCGGATAATCGATCCCGCCATGGAGAGCACCCCGGTCCTGCTGGACACCGACATCGGCAACGACATCGACGATGCCGCCTGCCTCGCGTACCTGCTCGCGCAGCCCCGGTGCGAGCTGCTGGGCATCACCACGGTCAGCGCCGAGCCCGAGCAGCGCGCCGCCCTGGCGAGCGTGCTGTGCCGGGCGGCGGGGCGCACGGTGCCGATCCTTCCCGGAGCCGCGCAGCCGCTGGCCGGCCCGTCCGTTCAGGGGCCGCCGACGCAGGCGGCCGCGTTGGCCCGGTGGGAGCACGAGACCTCGTTCCCCGCCGGTGCGGCGGTGGAGTTCCTGCGGCGGACGATCCGGGAGCGTCCAAGCGAGGTCACGTTGCTGGCGATCGGCCCGCTGACGAACGTGGCGCTGCTGTTCGCGGTGGATCCGGAGATCCCGTCGCTGCTGGGGTCGCTGGTGCTGATGGGTGGGGCGTTCACCACGGTGCCCGGCCCGGAGTGGAACGTGCGCTGCGATCCGCATGCGGCGGCCCGGGTGTACGCGGCCCGGGTGCCGGTGCACCGCTCGATCGGCCTCGACGCGACGACACGGGTGCGGATGGAGGCCGAGGCCTTCCTGGAGCACTGCACGAGTCCGCTGCTGCGGCCGGTCGCGGACATGGCCGCGTCGTGGTTCGCCGAGCGGTCCGAGATCACGTTCCACGACCCGCTGGCCGCGGCGACCCTCTTCGACCCGGCGCTCTGCGTGTTCGCCGCCGGTGAGGTGACGGTCGACCGGTCTTCCGGGCCGGCGGCGGGCGTGACGACCTGGCGAGCCGCCGAAGAGGGCGGGACGGGGCCGCACGAGGTGGCGGTCGGCGTACGGCCGGAGGCTTTCATCGACCACTATCTGACGATCCTCGACGCGGCGCCGTCCGGGGCACGGATCGGTCGTTGCTGACCGTTGCCGAGCGAGGATTCGGCGTTGCAACCTCAGGACAGCACAGCGGCCAGCCGTCCCATGATCGAGTCGCGGTGCGTCAGCTGGATGCGCGCCCCGCCGTGCCCGTCGGGTACGCCGAGGTGAGTCAGTAGGTAGAGCATGCGCAGGGTGCGCAAGGTGTTGCTGACGTGGGCCGGAGTGATGCCTGGAGTGAAGCTGTTGAGCTCTTCCTCGATCGTTTCGAGCCAGCCCAGCGATTGCCGTGGGGTCAGTTGAGGGCGGGTGAGGGTCAGTGCGATCGCGTGGCCGAGCCGTTCGTCCTCACGCTCGGCATAGAGGTGGTCGGTGGGTGCGATCAGCCGCGCGGCCGCCACGTCAAGCATTCCGGCCGGGTCGACTTCAGGATGGCGGCCGAGTGTGCCGAGCAGGTCCGCGCCGTGAGCGACCGCGTGCAGCCAGCCAAGTTCGTCGTCGTAGCCGCGCAGGTCGGTCTCGGCCGGGTACCAGCGCACGAATGACTCCAGCCAGCCTGGGCGCAGGTCGCCCCGGCTGACGATCATGTCCAGGACCAAGGGTGCGAAGGTGCGGGCCTCGATACGCGGATCGGCGAAGCGTGACGCCATCTGGTCGCCGAGCCAGGCACGCCGTTCGCCGGCGATGACGTCACGGGCGATCCAGGTGCGCAGCACCGCGTGCGGCGTGCCGTCGCGTATGCCCGGGTCGGCGTCGCCGAGGCACGTGGCGAGTTCGGTGGTCAGGTCGTCCAGGTCGGCTCCGGCGGGCGGAGTGCTGTCGCTGCGGTAGATCTCGTCCCAGTCGGTCACGGCCCGGCAGGCTACCGGAGGTACACGGACTCGCGGTCGCTCGTCGTGGTCTCGGGTTCCGACAAATTCACAGCGCCGCTCGGCCTAGCATTGTGCGTGGTCAAGAATCGGACGCCGTGGAACGGGCTGACGGCCGGCTCGGTGGTCGCTACCCTCCGCATGATCGTGGCGTTCCCGCTGTTCCGGCACCGATTCAGCCAGGGCATCGCGTTGAGCGGGGTCAAGGGGTGACCGAGGCTTCGCCCCGACAGCTGGTTGAGGAGCTGTTGAACGACGGCGGGGGAGTGCTGCGTCTCGCGCCCGCGTTCGTGGCGCGGGACCTGGTGCCGCCCGGACGGCGGTTCGGCCTGCCCGAGGAGGCGTACGACCTGGGCGAGCGGGGCTACCTCTGTGAGCGGTGGCTGGGCTCGACCACGAAGGCGGACAACCGGATCGGGCCGGATGACGAGGGGCTCAGCCGCATCGTCGACTCGTCGGGCCGGCCCCGGCTGACGTTGCGCGAGGCCGTGGCGGCCGATCCGGCCGCGATCATGGGCGCGGGGTACGCGGCGAGTCATCCGCAGGGTCTCGGACGGCTGGCGAAGCTGCTGGACTACGGGGCGCGAATCCCGTACCACATCCATCCGCCGCAGCGCTTCGCCGAGCTGCTGGGCCGCCGGTCGAAGGACGAGGCGTACTACTTCCCGGCGGGCGTCGATGCCGGCCCGCACCCGGAGACGTTCTTCGGGGTGCACCCGTGGATCGTCCGGGAGCGTGCGTACGACGTGCTCCTGCCGTACCTCGTGGACTGGGACAGCGACCTGATCCTGCGGCACTCCCGGGCCGAGCTGCAGGTGCCGGACGAGGGTTTCCAGGTGCCGTCGGGGGTGCTGCACGGGCCGGGTACGGCGCTCACCGTGGAGTTGCAGGAGGACTCGGACGTCTTCGCGATGTTCCAGGCGCTCAACGCCGGTCGCATCATCGACAAGGAGCTGCTCTTCCACGACGTGCGCGCGGCCGACCGGGAGGCGCACGGCGAGCGTTTCCCGCTCAACTTCGTGGAGTGGGAGCTCAACGGCGATCCGTTCTTCTACGAGAACAACCACCTGAGTCCGCAGCGGGTCGAGACCGACGGCGGTGGCGAGGAGTGGTGGATCTTCTACAACACCCCGAAGTTCAGCGGGAAGAAGCTCGTCGTGCCACCCGGGCGGCGGCACACGGCGGCCGAGAACGGGGTGTACTCGATCCTGGTCTGGTCGGGTTCCGGAACGTACTGCGGGCACGACGTGCGTGGTGGTGATGCTGACCGGGACGAGCTGTTGGTGAGCCATGCCGCGGCGACCGCCGCCCATCCCGTGGAGAACACCGGGGACGGCGATCTGGTGATCTTCAAGTTCTTCGGCCCGGACGTGAACGACACGCCGTCGATCCGCCGGTACGACGGGTAGGGCGGGGCGCCGGCACCGCCGCGAGGCACGTCACATGGTCGACATACGTACTAGTAGGTATGGTCGTGGAGTGGCCAGACAACAGGACGACGCGCGTGAGCGTCTGATCGAGGGAACCTCCGAGCTGCTCTGGGAACGCGGGTACGTCGGCGTGAGCCCGGCGGCCATCCTGCGTCGCTCCGGAGTCGGACAGGGCAGCATGTACCACCACTTCCAGGGCAAGGGGGACCTTGTACTGGCCGCCGAGCAGCGCAGCGCCGCGTTGATGCAGGAAGAGCTGAGATCCGTCCTCACCGGCGACGGGACGGCGTTCGAACGGATCTCGGCGTACCTGTTGCGGGAGCGCGACGCGCTCCGCGGGTGCCGGGTGGGCCGGCTCGTCGCCGACCCGGAGGTGGTCGTCAACGACCAGCTCCGCGAGCCGGTCCGGGAGACCTTTGCGCTGCTGCACCGGTTCCTCGTCGACGTGATCGAGGAGGGTCGGGCGGCCGGTGAGTTCGCCCCGGAGATCGACGCCGACGAGACCGCCTCCGCGCTGGCGGCCGTGGTGCAGGGTGGCTACGCCCTGGCCCGGGCGGAACAGTCCGTCGTGCCGTACGAGCGTGCCGTCCGGGGCGCCCTGGCGCTGCTCAGGGCCTCGGTGCCTAATGCCGGGTGAGCCGGCCGCCGCGGGGGCGGGGAAGCGGCGCGGTCAGCGGCCCGGCGCGGAGCCGCAGCGTGCGGCGGCTGTTGCTGGCTGATCGATCCCCCGCTCGGCGGTGACTCGCCCCGTAACCCTTGGCGGTGCCTGATGGACGGGCGTTCGCGTCCGCTCGGTCCGACGCGCCCTACCGCCCTCCTGGACGCGCCGCGTTTCGTCGTGCCCGGAGTCGTCACGCCGTTCTGAGCGGCCCGGTCGAGAAACAACCCTGCGGAACGGGGGTTCGTCTGAGCCGATATATCGATATACATCAATCAAATGTCGGCGTGCGGCCGGCAGTCACAGCTCGAGGGGAAGCCTTATGTCCATCGATCCACCAGTGGCCGCGGAGCGCGGTGCATCGCCCGCTCAGGGGGTGTCAACCGTCGACGCCGGCCACCATCGCTCGGCCCCCCGACGATCGGCAGTCCTGCTCGCCGTCGGGCTGGTGCTACTGGCGATCAACCTCCGTCCCGGGGTGGTGGCCGTCTCGCCGCTGCTCGACACCATGCGCGCCGAGACCGGCATGTCGACGGCGTTGGCCGGTCTGCTCACCACGCTTCCCCTGCTCTGTTTCGGCCTGCTCGCGCCGCTCGCGCCCCGCCTCGGACGCCGGTTCGGGGTGAACCCCGTGCTCCTGGTCATGATGCTGCTGCTGGCCGCCGGAACCGTCGTGCGGCTGCTGCATCCCACGAGCGCGCTGCTGACCGGCACCGTCATCGTCGGCGCGGCGATCGCTGTGGCCAACGTGCTGCTGCCCGGTGTGATCAAGCAGGAGTTCCGGTCCCGGGTGGCCCTCATGTCGGGCATCTACACCATGTCGCTCTTCATCGGCGCGGCGCTCGCCGCCGGCGTGACCCTGCCGGTCCGCAACGCCCTGCACCTCGGCTGGCGACCGGCGCTGGCGATGTGGGGTGTCCTCGCCGTCCTGGCCGTGCTCGTGTGGCTGCCGCAGCTGCGCCGCCGGACGGCGGACGAGAGCGCGGGCCTGTCCCGGTCGCGCGGCGGTGACGTCAGTGACCAGCTGGTACGGGGTCTCTGGACGCATCCCGTGGCGTGGTTCGTGGCGTTCTACTTCGCGGCGCAGTCGTTGGTCTTCTACTCCGCGGCGGCCTGGCTGCCGACCATTCTCACCGGCACGGGGATGTCGTCCGGTACGGCCGGCTGGATGCTCTCCTTCTCCAGCCTGTCCGCCATCGTCGGAGCGTTGTTCACGCCGATGCTGGCCAACCGCTGGCTCCACCCCGGCGTGCTGGTGCTGCTGAGCGCGCTGCTGACCATGACCGCTTTCGCCGGGCTCCTGGTGACGCCGGATGCGAACACCTACCTGTGGATGGCGCTGATGGGTGTGGGGCAGGGTGCCGGTCTGAGCCTGTCGGTGATGTTCATCGTGCTGCGCGCGCCGGACGCCCGGCACGCCGCTCAGCTGTCGAGTATGGCGCAGTGCTCCGGATACATCCTCGCGGCCGTCGGCCCATTCGCTCTCGGGGCGCTACACGACTCCACCCGCAGCTGGGCCGTTCCGCTGGCGGCGCTGATCGCCCTCGGCGTGCCGACCCTCGCCTGCGGGCTCGGTTCGGCCCGTGACCGGTACGCCTCGCGCGAGGTGACCGTTGTGCCGCGTCCAGCAGCGTGACGTTTCTCGTGATTCTGGGGGTCGAAGGGCGGCGGTCTGCCGCCCTTCGACCCCTTCTCGGGCCGACCGGCAACTGGATCGATCAGCTGCCGCCCGTACGAAGCCGGCGGTGAGCCTTTCAGGGCTGTGACCGCGTCAGCCAGGGGCGTCACACCCACCGAAGATCGACGTCCGGGTCCTCAGGCGGCGGTCAGGCCGCCATCGATCGCGAGCGCGGCTCCAGTGATGAAGCTGGCTTCGTCGCTCAGAAGGAAGGCCGCGAGAGCGGCGATCTCATCGGGCCGCCCGATCCGGCCCACCGGGTGCATAGCGCCCGCAGCGCGGATGGCCTCCTCCGGATTCGGGCCCATCGCGCCCCGTAGCAGCGGGGTGTCGACGCCGCCGGTGACAAGCGCATTGACCCGCACACCCGTTTCGGCCACGTCGAGTGCGGCCGACCGGGTAAGCCCGATGACGCCGTGCTTGGCGGCGCTGTAGGCGGCCATGCCGGCCGCACCGGTGACACCGACGTTGGAGGCGTTGTTCACGATGGCGCCGCCGCCGGACGCCTGCAGCGCGGGAATCTGGTACTTCAGTCCGAAAAAGACACTGTTGAGGTTGAGTGCCAACTCGGCGCTCCAGGCGTCCTCGTCGACCTCGTGGATCTGACCGTGCGCAGTGGCCGCGCCGACGTTGTTGAAGGCGCCGTCGAGCCGGCCGTAGTGGTCGACCGCCTGCCGGACCAGCTGCTCGACCTCGCTGCCGACCGTCACATCGGTCGGCACGAAGATCGCTTCTCGCCCGGCGGACTGCAGCTCGGCGACGAGTGTCTCGCCGGCGTCCTTGCCGCGTGCGGCCAGGACGACCTTCGCTCCCTCGGCGGCGACCCGCTCTGCGAGGGCCCGTCCCATGCCGGAGGTGGCGCCGGTGACCAGGATGACTTTGTCGGTGAAGCGGGTGGACATCATGGATCCTTGTCTCAGTCTCTGGGTTGGCAGATCAGTGGGTGGTTCAGAAGGTGAGAACGAGCCGGCCGCGAACGCCGCCGGCTGCGAACAGGCGGTGCGCGTCGTGCGCCTCGGCGGCGGGTAGGGTCTTCGCGACCCGCGGGATGAGCACACCCGACTCGGCGAGACGGCGGATCTCGTCCAGCTTGTCCGCCCGTCCGGCGTACTCGGGCACGAACGGCGTCCGTACCGTGATCCCGCGGGTGCTGTCGGCCTGATAGCCGCCGGGTTCGTCGCTCTGGCGGAACCGGACCAGCGTGCCCCCATCGCGGATGGCGTCGAAGAGCCGCGACCCGAACAGCGCCACGTCAGCGACCGCGTCCACGCCATCGGGATAGCGGGCCCGGAGGCGTCCAGCGACATCGGAGCCCCTGGCCACGATGTCGATCGCGCCGGACTCACGGACCAGAGCCTCATCGGCCGGAGCAGCGTCGCCAATCACGATCAGGCCGGCCTGCCTGGCCATCTGGATCAGGTAGCTACCGAGCGCCCCGGCGGCCCCGACCACAGCCAGGGTCGAGCCTGGCGCAAGATTCAACTGGTCGAGCGCCAGCATCGCGGTCAATGCGTTCATCGGCAGCGTCGCGGCGGCCTCATGACTGGTGCCCGCAGGCGCACGGACGATCCAGTTGGCCGGGCGTACCACGTACTCCGCATAACCGCCGCCGCTGTTCTGGAGGGAGCCGTCGGGGGCCGGAGTCACTGGTAGGAGCATCGCCATCACCGGGTCACCGATCGACAGGTCGGTCTCCGTTCCGGGGCCGATCTCGTCGACCACACCCGCGACGTCCATCCCGGGCACGTAGGGCCCCGGCACCCCGGCGAGCGCAGGTGCGTGGGCACCCGACCGCAGCAGCGTGTCCGACGGGTTCACCGCCGCCGCACGTACGTGCACCCGAATCTCGCCCGGGCCAGCATGCGGATCCGGCAGTTCGATCGCCTGCAGCACCTCCGGTCCGCCGAACTTGTAAAGACCAACAGCTCGCACGAATGCATTCCTTTCATGGTCTAGTTCACGCACTTTGGATCGGATCCGAACGACCCGAACGAGTATGCGGAAAACTGGGTATAGCGACAAGAAGGCACCTCAAGGTGCCCAGGTATCACGAGGGGAACCACCCGTGCCAAATGAGTGCAGCCTGGGCACCTGGTATATCTCGTATACTCTGGACTATGGCGCATCCGATCACATCCGCGGACGACACGGCCTTGGCCTTGTGTGGGCAGGGCCGGGAGCTGGTGCGGGACGTACTCGAACGAATCGGCGACAAATGGTCCGTGGTCGTCATCTGCCAGTTGGGCGACACCACGAAGCGGTTCAACGAGCTGCGCCGGCTCAGTGAACCGATCACTCAACGCATGTTGAGCGCCACGCTGCGCGGGCTGGAGCGGGACGGTCTGGTCACCCGAACCCTCCGGGACACCAAACCCCTTCGAGTCGACTACGCGCTGACTTCGCGCGGCCTCAGCCTGCTCGCCGTCGCGCGGAATCTCGCTGGGTGGGCGGTGGAGAACGCCGCCGGTATCCAGGAGTCAAGGACGACCTTCGACGCTTCCCAGTGAAAAGCAGCCGATGCACGCGCTGCGGTACTGCCGGGTCCGTCGCCGATTAATAGGTGAACCCGGGGTCCGTCAGCAGGCGGCCGGTCGCGCGACGGTCCCCCCCCACGCCTGTTCTTCCGGGCAGGTCGCAGGCGCCGTCCGCGTCGCACCCGGCCTGGTCGGCTGCGCCGACGATTGTCAGTTCGGATTGGCGATCGGTCCAGGCGCGCCCCAGCACCTCGGAGAAGACCTCGATCGGCTGGGCGCCGGAGAGCCCGTACTTCCGGTCGATCAGGAAGAACGGTACAGCGTTTATGCCCAGCTGTGCGGCCTCGGCCTCGTCCTTGCGTACCTTGTTGGCGTACGCCCGCTTGTCGGCGAGGACCGTCCTTACCTCGGCTTCGTCGAGTCCGGCGTGGACGGCGAGTTCCACCTGATGCTCGGAGTCGTAGATGGTCCGCTCCGATGCGAAGTTGCCCTCGTAGAACCGTGTCAGCAGCTCGTGCTCCAGGCCCTGGGTCGCGGCCAACTGAAGCAGTCGGTGCAGGTCGAAGGTGTTGCCGTGGTCCCGGAACTCGACGAGGTATTCAAGGCCCTCCTTCCTGGCGATGCCCGCGAGGTTCGCCTCGGCCGCTCGGGCCTGTGCCGGGGTCATGCCGTACTTCTCCGCGTGCGCCGCGCCGGTTGTCGGGCGGGTCTGGGCCAGCCGGGGGTCGAGCTCGAAGGAACGGTGCGCTACCTTCACATGCTCCGCGTGAGAGAACGTGGCAAGTGCCTTGTTGAACCGGGCCTTTCCAATGAAACACCACGGGCAGGATATGTCTGACCAAATTTCGATGTGCATATTCTTCATTCCTTGAAGGGTTTCCTTTGTCTGCCGGAGCGTGCAGCTCTTCGGTCATCCTGCGCTGTGGACCTGCGGCCCCGGCCCCTCAAGAGGGGTTCGCCCGGGGGCGCGCATTCCGTCGAGCAGGATCGTGACGACTCGACGCCACCCGTCCGGCCCTGCGTCGACGCCGAGGCAGTGGTCGGTGTCCAGCGACGCGCGTGAGCAGATCAAGACGTCCTGCCAGGTCACGTCCTCGCGCAGGTAGCCTGCCGCGCGCGCCCGCTCGGTGAGCAAGATGACCGCGTCCTGCAGTGCGGCGGTCCGCTGTGCGAGCTCGGGTGACGGTGGCCCCTCGCACTCAGCGGTGACCTCGGCTAGTCCGCGGCTGTCCCGATGTGCTCCGGCCAGCTCCATCATGAACTCCGCCAGCCCGTCCCAGGGATCCGGGCGCTCCATGCAGACCTGCGCGGTATCGCACAACTCGTCGTAGAGGCCGAGCACGACGGCGTCGAGTAGCGCCTCCTTGGTGCCGAAGCGCCGATACAACGTGCCTACCCCCACGCCCGCCGCCTTCGCGATGTCCAAAGCCGACACGTCGAGCCCACGGGAGGCGATCGCCTCCCGTGTCGCTGCGATCAGCTGGCGTCGGTTGTGCCGCGCGTCCGCGCGGACGCCGGCCACACCGTCCAAGGGTGGCGCGGTGCTCGGCCGGCTCTGGTTCTGCTGCTCGTCCATGCGCCGATGGCGTGCCGGATCCCGATCAGGCATTCGCAACCCAGCTCTCAAGCGGGTCCATCCAGAAGCGGGTGAGCAGCACCGAGTCGATCAGCCACTGCCCGTCGACCTTCTTGTAGGTCTCGCGGTACTGCCCGTAGCCGTGGTGTCCCTCGGGAGCGTCCGGA
>NZ_RAZT01000013.1 GCF_003626635.1 Micromonospora musae
GGCGCTCGGGCTGGGTGTGCCGGAGTACCGGATCGAGGGCACCGGGCCGGACCACCTGAAGACGTTCACCGCCTGGGTGGTGGTCGCGGGCAACCGGTACGGCGGCGCCGAGGGGCGGAGCAAGAAGGAGGCCGAGCAGCGCGCCGCCGAGGCCGCCTGGCGGACCCTCACCGAGCAGGCGGAGCGGACCGGGCAGGGCGACTCCGACGGCGACTCGGACGGCGAGCGCGCCGAGACGGAGAGCGTCGCGGCCGACCGGGCGGGTGGCGACGCCGCCGGAACGGACTCGCCCCGTGCCTGAGCTGCCCGAGGTCGAGACCATCCGGCAGGGGCTCGCCCAGTGGGTGACCGGACGCCGGATCAGCACCGTCGAGGTACGCCACCCGCGGGCCGTGCGGCGGCACGTTCCCGGCGGCGTGCACTTCGCCGACGTGCTGGCGGGACGGACGGTGCTGGACGTACGCCGCCGGGGCAAGTATCTGTGGCTGCCGCTGGACAGCGGCGACGCGGTGGTGGGGCACCTCGGCATGTCCGGTCAGCTGCTGATGCAGCCCGCCGACGCGCCCGACGAGACGCACCTGCGGGTCCGGTTCCGCTTCGACGACGGCGGCCCGGAGCTGCGCTTCGTCGACCAGCGCACGTTCGGCGGGCTCGCGGTGAGCGAGGGCGGGGCGGAGCTGCCCGCCGAGATCTCGCACATCGCCCGGGATCCGATGGACCCGCTCTTCTCCGACGCGGCCTTCGTGGCGGCGCTGCGCCGGCGGCGTACCGAGGTGAAGCGCGCGCTGCTCGACCAGACGCTGATCTCCGGCGTCGGCAACATCTACGCCGACGAGGCGCTCTGGCGGGCCCGGCTGCACGGCACCCGGCCCACCGACACGCTCACCGGTCCGGCCGCCCAGCGGCTGCTCGGGCACGTCCGCGACGTGCTCGGCGAGGCCATCAAGTCCGGTGGCACCAGCTTCGACACCCTCTACGTCAACGTGAACGGGGAGAGCGGCTACTTCGAACGGGCGCTCAACGCCTACGGGCGGGAGGGCGAGCCGTGCCCGCGCTGCGGCACCCCGATCCGCCGCGAACCGTTCATGAACCGCTCCTCGTACAGCTGCCCGCGCTGCCAGCCGCGGCCCCGAGCGTCGCTCCGCGGCTGATCGCCGCAGGGTCAGCCGTCGGGGTATCCGCGGGTCACGCAGGGGTCGCGCCAGGCATCGAGGGCGGGCTGCTTGCGGATCGAGGCGAAGCCGTAGCCGACGGTGACGACGCAGAACTCCTCGGTCGAGCCGGTGTACTCGACGTGGAAGACCGGCTTGCCGGCGTCGACGAAGGGCAACAGCTTCTCGCACTGGTCGAGCCGTACGCACTCCTCGTTGACCGCGAAGTCGAAGTCCGGGGCGAGCGCGGCGAGCTGCGGCACGTCGTTCATCAGCCCGGGGGATAGGTCCAGGGACCGGGCGAGCGCTGCCAGCCGGCGGTTGAAGTGCAGCTGGTCGTCGAAGCCGAGGGGGAAGCCCGAGCGGTACAGGTAGGCGTCCGCGTCGGCCAGCGCCACCGCGCCGAAGCCCTTGCCGCGACAGAGCCGCAACCGGTCGGCCAGGGCCGGTTCGAGCGCGTCCCAGCGCCGTACGTCCAGCCAGCGGCTCTGCGGGCGCCGGCCGGCCGCGCCCTGGGCGCTCTCCGGGAAGCGGTCGGCGTCCGGGTCGTCGGATCGTACCGACGCGACGTGCACCTGGCAGACCAGGCGCCGGTCCCGGGCGCGCAGCTCGGCGGTCTCGGCGGAGGTGGTACGGGCCGCGTCGAGCAGGAAGACGTCGGCGTCGACGTCCGGGTCGACCGGGCCGGTGAGCTGCCACTGCCACTGCCAGTGGCGGGCCGACGCGGCCGGCCAGGGGGTCGGTGCCCCGGGTGGGGTCAGCTCGACCCGGCAGGCGCAGACCGGGACGAGCAGGATCAGCGTCGCGCCAGCGGAGAGCGCTCGGCGTAGCCGGACGGCGCGTCGTCGCAGCCGGATCCGCATCGGCAGCTCCCGGGTCCCGGGCGGCGCCCTCGCCGCCCGCACCGGTACGCCGCCTCACGCGGGCGTACCTCACCGGGTGAAACGAGCGCGGACCCGAGTACGACTCGCCGGTGCACGCGACGACGCCCCACTCGCAGTCGAGTGGGGCGTCGTGCCGGTGTTCGCCGACGGTCAGCGCGGCGCGGCGAAGACCTGCGTCCAGTACGGTCCGTTGCTGTTCGCGATCCCCACGCCGATCTCGGTGAACGCGCAGTTCAGGATGTTGGCCTTGTGCCCGGGGCTGTTCATCCAGGCGTCCATCACGGCGGCCGGGTTCTTCTGGTTCCAGGCCACGTTCTCGCCGTAGGTGCGCCACTGGTAGCCGACCCGGTCGATCCGGTCGCCGGGGTCGCTGCCATCGCTGCCGGTGTGCGACATGTTCTGGTGGTCGGCCTGGTCCTGGCTGTGCCGCTGGGCGGCGGTCATCAGCTTGTCGTCGATGGTCAGCGCCTTGCAGCCGGCCTTGGCCCGCTCGGCGTTGACCAGGTCGACCACCTCACGGGCCTGGGCGCTGACGCCGCCGCTCGGGGCGGTCGTCGTGCCGCCGCCGGTGCTCGGTGCGCTGCTCCGCTCGGCGTTGCGCCGGGAGGGGGCGGTGGTCCGGTTCGCCGACGGGGTGGGCCGGGTGGTTCGGCTCGCCGAGGGGGTGGGGCGGGCGGTGCTCGGCGAGGCGGTCGGGGCCGCGGAGGTGGTCGCCGGGACCGGGGCCGCGTCGGTGGGCAGAGCCGGTGCGGCGGCGACGGTGTCGTCGACGGCCGTCGGGTCGGCCGGGGTGCCGCCGCCTCCCGGGAGCGCGAGCGCGCCGACGCCGAGGCTCACCACCAGGGTGGCGGCCGCTGCGGCGCCGCCGATGATCAGTGGCCGGGGGATCCGCCGCCTGGAGCGGTGCCGCCCCTCGACGCCGCTCTCTCCGGCGACGGCGTCGTGCTCCGGCCCGCCGGTGCCGTCCGCCGGGATCGAATACAGCGGGGCGGTGTCGTCGACGGCGGGCTGTCGGGAACCGGTCGCCGGCTCGACGCCCCACCGCTCCGGCCGTACGCCGTACGTGGAGTGCTCGCCGGGGTGACCGGAGGACCAGCCGTCGGTACGGCCGACCGGCTCCCCGGACCAGCCGCTCGGCTCCCCGGGCCGGTCGCCGAAGCCGGCGGTGTGCTCGTCCGGCCGGATCTCGCCGGTCCAGCCGGCGGGCGCGCTCGCACCGGTCTCCTCGACAGGCCACCCGCCGGGTCGGTCCGCCGGTCGTTGGGTGGGTTCCTCCGCCGACCAGCCATGGTGCGACGCGGACCAGGGCGCGGCCTGCTCGGGCCGGTCGCGGTAGGGGTCCGACTGCAGGCCCTGCGGCGTCGGCCCGGCCGCCGCCCAGTTGGTGGTCGGCTCGTCCTGCCACCCAGCCGTCGGCCGGTCGTCGCGCCAGGTCTCCGCGGGGTGCCGCTCTGGCCAGGCGTCGGCCGGCCCCTCGGGGTCGTCGCCGAAGAGGTACGCCGACCGTGGTGCCGGACGGTCGGTCAGCCAGGCCGGTTCCTCGATCGGTGTCTCCGGGCGCCGCTTCGCGCCCTCCGGGTCGTTCGGGTCGGTCCAGCGGTACACGCCTGTCGCCTCCACGGGTCGGTTGCGGGCCGCGCTGACGCTACGGGTGCGCTACGACCTGCGGCAACGTGGCTAAGAAAGAGTTAAGGGGATAGCGGACGCCGCGGGGCAGACTTCGGAGACAACGTAGGCGTACCGTTAAGGCGTCCGGACAGAGCGTGTCCGTGCCTCGTGGCAGCCCCCAGCGAGTGGACAGGTCGACGTAGAGATGATCTACGGCCTGCGAAAACTTGACGACTAGGGGCTTTGCGGCCAATATATAGGTGTCGCCAGTCGCGCCCGGCCATGCCCAGATACAGCCTGGAATGGTAGTCGCGGACACATGGGCGCGCGTTGGCCGGCCTTTCCGGCAGCGCATATCAAGGAGTCAGCATGGCGAAGGCCCTCTACGGCCACGTAGGTGCAGCGCCCGACCGGCGTCTGCTCGACGAGGTCACCCGACTGCGTGCCAGGGTTCAGGCCCTGGAGTTCGAGCTCACGCGACTGCGTGCCGAGAATGATCGGCTCGCCGCCGCCGCCAACGAGGCGGACGATCTGCTCCGGCTCGCCGAGCCCGCGCTCACCTGATCATCGCGTCGGGAAAACTGAATCGCACCACGCAAAAAGCGCGCCGACACGACTGTGCCGGCGCGCAACTTTGTCTTCGCGACTTTCCGATCTCCCATTTCTCGATCTTGCCGTCGTACCGGTCCGTGTGGCACTCGTCACCGAGGGAAACGGTGGCTGAATCCGCCGTGCGAATAGCACTTGTCTTTACCGGCGGTCGGGAGACGATGGCAGTCGCGCCGGGCCCGCCACAGGATCCCGGCCGGCCCCTCTGCGGGCCGGGCGCGCGTAGCGGGGCGGGTCGCGTACCCGAGCCCCGGGTCCGCCGGGTTAGTCTGCCAGTTCACCAGGTCCGCGCAGCCGGCGACGGTACGGCGGCCAACGGACGAGGATCGAGAAGGTGTATCTCAAGAGCCTGACGGTGAAGGGATTCAAGTCCTTCGCCTCCGCCACGACGCTCAAGCTGGAGCCGGGGATCACCTGTGTGGTCGGCCCGAACGGCTCCGGCAAGTCCAACGTCGTCGACGCCATCGCCTGGGTGCTCGGCGAGCAGGGCGCGAAGGCGCTGCGCGGCGGCAAGATGGAGGACGTCATCTTCGCCGGCACCGCGGGCCGGGCACCGCTCGGCCGGGCCGAGGTCACCCTCACCATCGACAACACCGACGGCGCGCTGCCGATCGAGTACACCGAGGTCTCCATCACCCGCCGGATGTTCCGCTCCGGCGAGAGCGAGTACGAGATCAACGGTGACTCGTGCCGCCTGCTCGACATCCAGGAGCTGCTCTCCGACTCCGGTATCGGCCGGGAGATGCACATCATCGTCGGGCAGGGCCGCCTCGACGGCATGCTGCACGCCAAGCCGGAGGACCGGCGGGCCTTCATCGAGGAGGCGGCCGGCGTCCTCAAGCACCGCAAGCGCAAGGAGAAGGCGCTGCGGAAGCTCGACGCGATGCAGACCAACCTCAACCGGCTCACCGACCTCACCGCCGAGCTGCGCCGCCAGCTCAAGCCGCTGGGCCGGCAGGCCGAGGTGGCCCGCCGCGCCGCGGCCATCCAGGCGAACCTGCGCGACGCCCGACTGCGGCTGCTCGCCGACGACCTCGCCACGCTCCGTACCACCCTGGATCGGGAGATCGCCGACGAGACGGCGGTACGCGAGCGACGCGAGCAGGTCGAGGCCGAGCACGCCGAGGTGCAGCGGCGCCTCGCCGAGCTGGAAGCCGCCCTCGCCGAGGACGCCCCGCTGCTGGCCGCCGCGCAGGACACCTGGTACAAGCTCTCCGCGTTGCAGGAGCGGTTCCGCTCCATCGAGCAGCTGGCGCTGGAGCGGCTGCGACACCTCAGCGCCACCCCGGACGACGAGCGCCCCGGACGCGACCCGGACCAGCTCGAGGCGGAGGCCGAGCGGGTACGCGAGCAGGAGGAGGAGCTGCGCGCGGCGCTCACCGACGACCAGATCCGGCTCGCCGAGGCGGTCGAGCACCGGCAGGAGCTGGAGCGGCAGCTCGCCGCCGCCGAACGCGAACTGGTCGCCGCCGCCAAGGCGATCGCGGACCGGCGAGAGGGGCTGGCCCGCCTCACCGGTCAGGTCAACTCCGCCCGGGCCCGGACGACCAGCGCCGGCGAGGAGATCGAACGACTCGCCGCCGCCCACGCCGACGCGCTCGGCCGAGCCGAGAAGGCCCAGGCCGACCTGGACGCGGTGGCCGCCCAGTCGACCGAGGCGGACCGGGACAACGCGGATCTCGACGAGCGGCACGCCGAGGCGGTGGCCGTCCACGAACGGGTCCAGGCGACCGTCCGCTCCCTGACCGACGCCGAGCGCGCCGCGGAGAAGGACGCCGCCACCTGGAAGGCCCGGGAGGAGGCCCTCGCTCTCGGCCTGCGCCGCAAGGACGGCGCCGGCGCCCTGCTCGCCCGGGCCGGCGACGTGCCGGGCCTGCTCGGCAGCCTCTCCGGGCTGCTCACCGTCGCGCCGGGACACGAGGCGGCGCTCGCCGCCGCGCTGGGCGGCCTGGCCGACGCGGTCGCGATGACCGGCGTCGACGAGGCCGTCGAGGCGATGCGGCTGCTGAAGATCTCCGACGCCGGCCGGGCCGGCCTGCTGGTCGGCGGCCCAGCCGGCCCGGGAATGGACGGCCCGGCGGACGCGCTGCGCCCGAAGCTGCCCGACGGTGCCCGCTGGGCCCCGGACCTGGTCGAGTGCGCCGAGCAGCTCCGGCCGGCGGTGCACCGCGCGCTGCGCGACGTGGTGCTCGTCGACGATCTCGAAGCCGCCGCCGAGCTGGTGGGCGAGAACCCGGAGCTGCGCGCGGTCACCCCCGACGGTGACGTGGTCGGGGCGTACGCGGCGGCCGGCGGGTCGGCCAAGGCGCCCAGCTACATCGAGGTGCAGGCCGCCGTCGAGGAGGCCCGGGCGAACCGGACGGTGGCCGAGCACTCCGCGGCCGAGCTGCGGGAGCAGCTCGTCGAGGCGCGGACCGAGGTGGCCGCCGCCAAGGAGGTGGTGCAGCACGCCGCCGCCGCCAAGCGGGAGGCGGAGAGCCACCGCAACGCCGCCGCGAGACGGCTGGCCGAGCTGGGCGCGGCAGCCCGTTCGGCGAAGGCGGAGTGCGACCGGCTCGGCGAGTCCCGGGCCCGCGCCGAGTCGGCCCGCGAGCGGGACCTGTTGGCCCTGGCTGAGCTGGAGGAGCGGCTCCGGCTGGCCGAGGAGACGCCGATCGACGCCGAGCCCTCCACCGACGAGCGGGACCAGCTCGCCGCGATGGTGCCGCGGGCACGGCAGAACGAGATGGAGGTCCGCCTGGCGGTGCGTACCGCCGAGGAGCGGGTCGCCTCCATCGCCGGCCGGGCCGACTCCCTGCGTCGGCAGGCCAACGCGGAGCGGGCGGCGCGGGAGCGGGCCGCGGCCCGGCGCGCCGCGCGGACCCGGGGGGCGGCGATCGCGCGGGCGGTCGCCGGGGGTGCGCGCGAGGCGCTGGTCCGCCTGACCACCTCGATCGCCGCGGCCGAGGAGCGGCGCGACGAGGTGGCGCGGGAGCGGGCCGCCCGGGAGGCGGAGCTGCAGGAGGTACGCGGCGCGGCCAAGCGGTTCGGCGCCGAGTTGGAACGGCTGACCAGCCAGGTGCACCGGGACGAGGTGGCCCGCGCCGAGCAGCGGCTGCGCATCGAGCAGCTGGAGGCGAAGGCGGCGGAGGACTTCGGTCTGGACGTGGAGACCCTGGTCGCCGAGTACGGGCCGGGCCAGCTCGTGCCGCCCACCCAGGTCGACGTCGACACCGCCGAGCGGGACGGCCTGCCGGTGCCGGAGCCGGTCCGCTACGAGCGTCCGGTGCAGGAGAAGCGGGCCGCCAAGGCGGAGCGCGAACTGGCCCTGCTCGGCAAGGTGAACCCGCTGGCGCTGGAGGAGTTCGCGGCGCTGGAGGAGCGGTACAAGTTCCTCTCCGAGCAGCTGGAGGATCTCAAGGCGACCCGCCGGGACCTGCTCACCGTGGTCAAGGACGTCGACGAGCGGATCCTGGAGGTCTTCGCCGACGCGTTCGCCGACACCGCCCGGGAGTTCGAGCAGGTCTTCGAGGTGCTCTTCCCCGGCGGTGAGGGGCGGCTGGTGCTCACCGACCCGGAGGATCTGCTCACCACCGGCGTGGAGGTGGAGGCCCGGCCGCCGGGCAAGAAGATCAAGCGCCTGTCGCTGCTCTCCGGCGGGGAGCGGTCGCTGACCGCGGTGGCGATGCTCGTGGCGATCTTCCGGGCCCGGCCCAGCCCGTTCTACATCATGGACGAGGTCGAGGCGGCCCTCGACGACGTGAACCTCGGTCGCCTGATCACGCTCCTCGCCCAGCTGCGGGAGAAGAGCCAGCTCATCGTGATCACGCACCAGAAGCGGACCATGGAGATCGCCGACGCGCTCTACGGAGTGACCATGCGTGGCGGGGTGACCCAGGTGATCAGCCAGCGGCTCAACCGGGCCGATGACGGGCAGGAGAAGAACGAGTGAGTCGGCAACGCGCGACGGCGCTCCTGGTGGATTTCGACGGCGTACTGCGGCGCTGGGATCCGGCGGTCGCCGCCGGGGTGGAGCAGCGTTACGGCCTGGCCGCGGGGGTGCTCGTCGAGATCGCGATGCAGTGGGGGCGGCTCCAGCCGGTGCTCACCGGGCAGGTCAGCCACGCCGACTGGATGACCAGCGTGGTCGACGCCCTGACGGAACCGGCCGGCGGCGCGGAGCGCGCCCGGGCGGCGGTCGAGGAGTGGCAGAGCTACCGGGGCGAGGTGGACACCGACGTGCTCGGCCTGGTCCGCGAGGCGCGGGCCGGGGGCATTCGGGTCGGCCTGGCCACCAACGCCACCGACCGGCTGGAGGAGGACCTGGCCGCGCTCGATCTGACCGGCGAGTTCGACGCGGTGATCAGCTCGTACCGGCTCGGGGTGAACAAGCCGGCGAAGGAGTACTTCCAGGCCGCCTGCCAGGCCGTCGCCGCCCTGCCCGACCGGGTGCTCTTCGTCGACGACGAGGACTGGTCGGTGCGGGGCGCTCGGGCGGCCGGGCTCTCCGCCCACCGCTGGAACGGCCCCGGCGACCTGCGTTACCTGCGCGCCGCGCTGGCGTTCTAGGGTCTGTTTCCTGAGGATCGGCAGCGTCGGTGCCGCGGGGCGCCGACGCTGCCCGTGGCGGTGGGTCAGTCGCCGGTGACGCCGTCGATCCGCTCGCGGATCAGGTCGGCGTGGCCGTTGTGCCGGGCGTACTCCTCGATCATGTGCAGGTAGATCCAGCGCAGGTTGAACGTGCGCTGCTTCGGACCCACCTCGGTGAAGGTCTCCTCGAGGGACCGGCCGACCGCGGCGGCCCGTGCCAGCTCGACCTCCCGCTCGAACGTGCCGAGGTCGGCCTCGGCATCGGCGTTGCTGACGTCGTGGTCGGCGTCCGGATGCTCCGGCGTGTAGTACGGGTAGTCGACCTGTTGGCCGGCGAAGTTCTCCCGGAACCACCAGGCCTCCACCTCGGCGAGGTGGCGGACCAGCCCCAGCAGGGTCAGCCCGGAGGGCTCGACGCTGGGTGTGCGCAGCTGCTCGGCGGTCAGTCCCGCGCACTTGAGCAGTAGCGTCTGGCGGTGGTAGTCGAGCCAGCTCTCGAGCATGGCGCGTTCGTCGCCGACGGTGATCTCGGGGGTCCGGACGACGTCCGGTGCTGTCCACGTCATGCCGGCATCCTTCCCGGCGCCTCGGTGGCCGGGCGAGCGGGTTTCGTTCAGGGCACCACGACGACGGGCCAGCGGCCGCTGCGGACCAGCCGGGTGGCGACCGAGCCGACCAGCCGGTGGCCGGCCTGCTCGGACGCGCCGACGACGACCATGTCGGCCCGGAACTCGTCGGCGGCGTCGCGCAGCTCGGTGTACGGGTCGCCGCGCCGGCACTCGAAGGTGATGGGCAGGCCGAATTCGTGCGCGGCGCGCTTGATGTCCTTGCGCAGCTCCGCGGTGAGCTCGTCCTGGGTGCGCTGCACGGCGGCGGCGTCCACGCCGGGCATCATGGCGACGAGGCCGTTCGGCGCGTTGACGAAGACCACCACGAGCGAGGCTCCCTGCCGGCGGGCGAGGCCGGCCGCGTACCAGCCGGCCCGCTCGGAGGTGCGGGTGCCGTCGACGCCGACCAGCACCACCCGGGGGCCGTCGGTGCCGCGTTCGAAGGGCCGGGGCTGGGCCTGCGGGCCGTACTGCTCACGGTCGGGGGCTCCGACGCTCATGACCTCTCCCTCACCTCTGCTCGTCGGTACGCGTGGCGGTGGCCACCGCCAGTTTCCTCTCCGTGTCAACGTTCGGCATCTCGTCGTTGTGCCGGCGCAGGGGCACCTCTTTGATGAAGCTCACGGCGATGAGCGCGAGCAGGGTGAACGGTGCGGCTGCGAGGAAGATGTCGCCTGCGCCGTGGCCGTACGCGTTCTCCACGATCGTCCGGATCGGGGCGGGCAGGGTGTGCAGGTCCGGCAGGGCGCCGCCGCCGGTGCCGGTGGCCGGGACGCCGAGCCGGGCGAATCCGTCGGCCAGGTAGCCGGTGACCTTGTGGGCGAGGACCGCGCCGAGCGCGGAGACCCCGACCGCGCCGCCGAGGCTGCGGAAGAACGCGACCACGCTGCTGGCCGCGCCGAGCTCGCGCGGGCTGACGGTGTTCTGCACCGCCAGCACCAGGTTCTGCATGGTCATGCCGAGCCCGATGCCGACCAGCGCCATGTAGCAGCTGAGCAGCGCGAAGTTCGTGTCCGCGCGGAGCGTGCCGAGCAGTGCGAATCCGGCGGTGAGCAGGGCCGAGCCGACGACCAGGAATCGCTTCCAGCGGCCGGTCCGGCTGATCACCCGGCCGGTGAGCGTGGAGGAGACCACCAGGCCGAGGATCATCGGCAGCGTCATGAGGCCGGCCATGGTCGGGCTCTCGCCGCGGCTGAGCTGGAAGTACTGGCCGAGGAAGACGGAGGCGCCGAACATGCCGATGCCGACCGCGATGCTGGCGACGGTGGCCAGGGTGATGGTCCGGGAACGGAACAGGTGGGGCGGGATCATCGGTTCGGCGGCCCGGGTCTCGATCCGGATCGCCAGCGCGCCGAGCAGCAGTGCGCCACCGACCATGGCCACGGTCGCCCAGGACGCCCAGGCGAACTGGTCACCGGCGAGGGAGACCCAGATCAGCAGCACCGAGACGGCTGCGGTGATCATCGTGGCGCCCCACCAGTCGATCTGTGCCTTGCGCTTCACGACGGGCAGGCGCAGCGTCTTCTGGAGCACGACGAGGGCGGCCATGGCGAACGGGACGCCGACGTAGAAGCACCAGCGCCAGCCGAGCCACGAGGTGTCGACGATCACGCCGCCGACCAGCGGGCCGCCGATGGTGCCGACGGCCATGACGGCGCCGAGGTAGCCGCTGTAGCGGCCCCGCTCGCGGGGCGCGATGATCGTCGCCATGATCACCTGTGCGAGGGCGGTGAGGCCACCGGCGCCCACGCCCTGCAACACGCGGCAGGCGATCAGTTCGCCGGTGCCCTGCGCGGCGCCGGCGAGCACCGAGCCGAGGACGTAGATCAGCAGGGCGAGCTGGACCAGCGCCTTCTTGCTGGTCAAATCGGCCAGTTTGCCCCAGATTGGGGTGGTTGCCGTGGTCGCGAGCAGCGCCGCCGTGATCACCCAGGTGTACGCGGACTGGCCGCCGCCCAGGTCGGTGATGATCCGCGGCAGCGCGTTCGAGACGACCGTCGAGGAGAGGATCGCGACGAACATGCCCAGCAGCAGGCCGGAGAGGGCCTGCAGGATCTGGCGGTGGGACATGTTCAGGGCGGTCGCCGGTGGAGACGCTGTCGCCTGGCTCATCTGTCCGGGCCTCCGGGGTCTTCGAGGGGATGCGGGGGGCGACGCCCGGCGGATGGCGGCGGTGGCGTCCGCGCGGGGAGTTGCCTGAGGCAACTTCTGGTTGCCTGAAGCAACAACCAATCCGGGCGTATCCGATATTCCCGCTCCGGGGAAGGTCAGGACCAGGCGTTGTTGAACTTGTCGAGCAGGCGGGCGAACTCCGCCACGTCCTGCGCCGGCCAGCTGTCCAGCACCCGCCGGATGTGATCCATCCGCGCGGCCCGCGCCGCGTCGAAGCGCTGCTGACCCTCCTCGGTCAGGCTCAGCTGGGACGCGCGTCGGTCGGTCGGATCGGGCGTGCGGCGGACCAGACCGAGCGCCTCCAGGCCGCGGATCTGCCGGCTCAACGTGCCCTTGCCGATGCGGAGTCGACTCGCCAGGTCGGTGAGTCGGACCGAGTCGTACCTGCGCAGCCACAGCAGCAGCCCGTACGCGTTCGGTTCGAGGTTCTGGTGCACCTCGCGGGCGACTTCCCAGGAGACCGCCCGACCGCGCCGTAGTAGGGCGGTCAGCTCGTGCTCGACCGCCCGCAGCGTCTCCGCGTGCTCGTCCACGGCCTAGAGGGTACGGGGCCGAGGTCAGTTCGTGTCGGTGAGCCGCTGACGCATGACCTGTTGCAGGTGCCCGTCGCTCGTCGTGCCCTCGATGGTCACCTCGGCGTCGCGCCCCCGGTGCACGAGGGTGGCGATGGCGTTGCCGAAGTACGGCCCGGCCAGCTTGCGCCAGCGCACACCGGGGCTGCGTACGCCCGCCGAGCGGGCCAGGGCCCAGGTCGCCCCGGCCGGCCCGGGGGACCAGCCGAGCCGCATCAACGGGCGCATGAAGGCCGGCACCTGGTTGTGGATCGGGGAGCAGGTGAGCTGGTGCACCGGCGTGGTGATCGCCGGATCGTCGAAGCGGGCCCGCGCCACGTACGAATGGTGCACATCGCCGGAGAGCACGCTGATCGACGCGGGTGGGGCGTACGCGGGCCCGGCGCCCACCCGGTCACCGGTGTGCCCCGGGCTGCCGCTGCCGATCCGGGCGAACGTCGCGGCGAGGCCCTCGAACGAGCGGCGGAACGCCGCCCAGTGCTCCAGGTCGAGCCCGCGGCGCAGCTTCTCGGAGACCCCGGCCACCCAGGGGCGCCGGGAGTCGGCCAGCTTCTCGTTCCACGCCTCGACGTGGTGGATGCCCGGCGGCAGGAGCCAGGGCAGCGAGGCGCCGACGAGCAGGTGGTCGTAGACGCCGTGCGCCTGGTCGAGGAACCAGGACCACTCACCCGGCGGCAGCATCGCCCGGTTGTTCCGGTCGAGTACCCGGCTGCACCTGTTGTCCAGCATCACCAGCCGGGTCCGGCCCAGGTCGAGCGCGTAGCTCCACTGGTACTGCACCGCACGCCAGCGCTCGGTGTCGTGGGCCAGGTCGGACTCCTTGTCGACCCGCTCGCCGAACTCGCGCAGCAGCCCGGTGGCGTCCTCGGCCGCGGCGATCTTGGCAAAGAGCGGGTCGGCCGCGATCTCCTCGGGGGCGAGGTTGCCGAGGTGCTGGTAGACCCAGTACGACGCGAGCCCACTGCCGATCCGCTCGGCCCACCACGGCTGCCGCCGGGCCTCGGCCCGCCAGGACGCCGAGGTGTTCCAGTCGTCGATGATCTCGTGATCGTCGAAGATCATGACGCTCGGCACGGTGGAGAGCAGCCAGCGGATCTCCGGGTCGCGCCAGGACTCCAGGTAGAGCTTGGTGTACTCGTCGAAGCTGACCACCTGGTCGGCGGGCGCCCCGCGCGGCCGCCGCCGACGCCGCTTGAGCAGTCGGCGCACCGTCGGTGAGGTTTCGTCCGCGTAGACCTGGTCGCCGAGGAGCACCAGCAGGTCGGGCAGGGCGGCGGGCTCGAAGTCGGCCATCAGGCGCCGGGCGTACGCGTCCAGCGCGTCCGGCGGCAGTTTCCGGGTGGTGGCGTGCTGGGTGGTCTCCCGGCAGGAGCCGAAGAGCAGCCGGACCGGCTGGTCCAGGTCGTCGGCGGCCCGGGTGCGGATCACGCTCGGCGGGAACCCGGAGTCGGGCACCGGCCACACCACCTCGTCGCCGATCAGCACCTCGTACGTGGTGGCGCTGTCAGGGTTCAGCCCCTCGACGACGACGAGCGCGTAGTGGTGGTCGAAGGCCGTGAAGGTGTGCGCGCTGCCGGTGGCCCCGTCGGCGGTCCGGACGGTGACCACGGCGGGTGCGGCTGTCTCGACCCAGATCGTGGCGCGGGTCCCGACCACCCGCCGCAGCAGCGGGCCGATGAGCAGGTGGGCGGCAGGCATGGCGGGAACCTCCGAGATGAGCGGACTTCATCTTTCCCTACCCGGCCAACGGTCGCACCACTGCTGGTTGTGACCGAGACTACCGGCGTCGCCGGGCGGGCCCGGGTGCGGTGGCTGGGACGCCGCCGCCGGCATCTGACAGGATTTCGGCATGACGGATTACCTCCTCATCGCACTCGCCCTGCTCGGTGTGCTGATCCTCGGCGCGCTCGGGCTGGTCGTGCCGCGCCTGCGCCGCCGCCCGGAGCCACCGCTACCGACGACGGAGATCGACACACGGGCGCAGGAGGATCTGGCCGGCCCGCCGGTCGAGGCCCCCGAGTCGGACCTCGCCACCGGCGTGCTCGTCGAGGCGCCGCCCGTCGTGGAGGCCCCGCCCGCGCTGGAGGTCCCGGAGCCGACCGCCGGCCGGCTGGTCCGGCTGCGCACCCGCCTGTCCCGCTCGCAGACCGTCTTCGGCAAGGGGCTGCTCGGCCTGCTCAGCCGCGACCACCTCGACGAGGACACCTGGGAGGAGATCGAGGACAACCTCATCACCGCCGACGTCGGCGTCGACGCCACCCGCGAGATCGTCGACCGGCTGCGCGAGCGCACCCGGGTGCTGGGCACGCGTACCGGCGGTGAACTGCGTGCGCTGCTCGCCGCCGAGCTGGTCAACGCGCTCGACCCGACCCTCGACCGCTCGCTGAAGACCGCCCGCAAGGACGGCGTACCGGCGGTGCTGATGGTGGTCGGCGTCAACGGCGCCGGCAAGACCACCACCTGCGGCAAGATCGCCCGGGTGCTGGTCGCCGACGGCCGCAGCGTGCTGCTCGGCGCGGCCGACACCTTCCGGGCCGCCGCCGCCGACCAGCTGGAGACGTGGGGCGGTCGAGTCGGCGCCGAGACGGTCCGCGGCCCGGAGGCCGCCGACCCGGCGAGCGTCGCCTTCGACGCGGTCCGGCGCGGCATCGACAGCGGCGTGGACACCGTACTGATCGACACCGCCGGTCGCCTGCAGAACAAGATCGGCCTCATGGACGAGCTCGGCAAGGTCAAGCGGGTGGTGGAGCGGCACGGCCCGATCGACGAGACGATCCTCATCCTGGACGCCACCACCGGCCAGAACGGCCTGGAGCAGGCGCGGGTCTTCACCGAGGTGGTCAACGTGACGGGCGTGGTGCTCACCAAGCTCGACGGCACCGCCAAGGGCGGCATCGTGATCGCCGTGCAGCGCAAGCTCGGCATTCCGGTGAAGCTGGTCGGCCTCGGCGAGGGGCCGGACGACCTGGCGCCGTTCGACCCGGCCCAGTTCGTCGACGCGCTTCTGGGTACCGAGCCCGCCGCACGGGACGCGTAGGCTCGGTGGGCACTGACGATCGCGGATACCTGGACTGGCGGGACCCGAGCCACTCCTCGCGACGCCTGGGGAGACCGTACGTGACGTCACAGGAGATCCCGCTGCACGGCGGGAACGTGAGCACCGTCGTCCGGGTCGGAGACACGGTGCGGCGCAACGCCGGGCCGTGGACCCCGTCGGTGCACGCCCTGCTGCGCCACCTGGAGTACGTCGGGTTCACCGGGGCGCCCCGCGCGCTCGGCATGGACGAGCGCAACCGGGAGGTCCTGTCGTACCTGGAGGGGGAGTGCGGGGAGTACCCGCTCGCCCGGCACTGGGTGACCGACGAGGCGCTGGTGACCGTCGCCACCATGCTGCGGATGTTCCACGACGCCCAGTACGGCTTCGTGCCCCCACCGAACGCGGTGTGGCGCTCGTTCGGGCCGCCACCGCCGGACACCGAGGTGATCTGCCACCACGACGCCGCGCCGCACAACGTCATCTGGCGGCCGGACGGCACGCTCGGTCTGATCGACTTCGACCTCGCCTCGCCCGGCGCCCGGATCTACGACGTGGCCTACGCGGCGTGGACCTGGGTGCCCATCTTCTCCGACCGGGACTCGATCACCCTCGGCTGGAAGCATCCGGACCGGCCGCGCCGGCTGCGCCTCTTCGCCGACGCGTACGGGCTGATCCCCCGCGACCGGCACCGGCTGATCCGCACCATCCGCAAGCGGATCGTCGACCACGTGGAGGGCATCCGCCGGATGGCCGCCGCCGGGGACCCGGCGTTCGTACGGATCGTGCACAAGGGGCACCTGCGCCGGCCGATGCGGGACCTGCGGCTGCTCGACTACGAGCGGGTCGTCCTGGAGGACGCGCTGCGCTGACCAGCGCCACGGCACCCCGGCCGGCCCCTCGGTGGGGTGCCGCGACCGCGCGTCGAGCCCCGGCAATCAGGTATCCGCCTGTGTTCCAGGTATCCGCCTGTGTTCCCGGGCGGACACCTGCCGTCACAGGCTCGAAACAACCCGTCACGGAACGGAAACCCGTCGGAGCCCCCGGGTGAAACAGCTGACGACGAGGCTTCCCGCAGCCGGCCCACGGGCGACGCTGCCCCGGAAGCCGCTAAGGAGGGAATTCCACCTATAGGAGGCCAGCGTGCCTGACGCACCGACGATCGACACCGGTAACACCGCGTGGTTGCTGATCTCCAGCGCGATCGTGCTGCTCATGACGCCGGGTCTGGCGCTGTTCTACGGCGGGCTGAACCGGTCCAAGGGCGTCCTGAACATGATGATGATGAGCTTCTCGTCGATGGGGCTCATCTCCATCCTCTGGTTGTTCTACGGCTTCACGGTCGCCTTCGGCGACGACCAGAACGGCATCTGGGGCGACCCGGGCCAGTACCTCGGCACCAAGACGTTCATGGCGGAGACCGACCTGTGGGGTGAGACCGGCATCCCGCTCTACGTCTTCATGGCCTTCCAGATGATGTTCGCGATCATCACGGTCGCGCTGATCAGCGGCGCCGTCTCGGACCGGGCGAAGTTCTCCGGCTGGCTGCTCTTCGCCTTCGGCTGGGCGACGCTCGTCTACTTCCCGGTCGCACACATGGTCTGGGGTGGCGGCTTCATCGGCGCGAAGCTCGGCGCGCTCGACTTCGCCGGTGGCACCGCCGTACACATCAACGCGGGCGCCGCGGCGCTCGCGCTCGCGCTGGTGCTCGGCAAACGGGTGGGCTGGCCCCGCGACGCCATGAAGCCGCACAACGTGCCGATGGTCGCGCTCGGCGCCGGCCTGCTCTGGTTCGGCTGGTTCGGCTTCAACGCCGGTTCGGAGCTGACCGCCGACTCGACCAC
The DNA here is from genome assembly GCF_003626635.1 of Micromonospora musae. Lineage (GTDB taxonomy): Bacteria > Actinomycetota > Actinomycetes > Mycobacteriales > Micromonosporaceae > Micromonospora > Micromonospora musae. The sequence continues at coordinate 17,052 of NZ_RAZT01000013.1, forward strand.
CGCCATCGCCTTCCTCAACACCCAGGTGGCCACCGGCGCGGCAGTGCTCGGCTGGATCGTCGTCGAGTGGCTGCGCAACGGCAAGCCGACCCTGGTCGGGGCCTCCTCCGGCGCGATCGCCGGTCTGGTCGCCATCACGCCGGCCTGCGCCTTCGTCGCTCCCTGGGCCGCCGTCCTGCTGGGCCTCGTGGCCGGCACGGTCTGCGCGCTCGCGATCGGCCTGAAGTACCGGCTCGGCTACGACGACTCGCTCGACGTGGTCGGCGTGCACTTCGTCGGCGGCTGGATCGGCTGTCTCTGGATCGGCTTCTTCGGCACCAGCTCGGTCAGCTCCCTCGTCTCCCGCGAGGGGCTCTTCTACGGCGGTGGGCTCACCCAACTCGGTGTCCAGGCGCTGAGCGCGCTGATCGTCACCGTGATCTCCTTCGTGATCGCCTACGCCCTGGCCTTCCTGATCGAGAAGACCGTCGGGTTCCGGCTGGCCGCCGAGGCCGAGGCCGACGGAATCGACATCGCGGAACACGCGGAGAGCGCGTACGACCTCTCCCCGGCCGGCGGCAGCGGCGGGGCGTTCGCGATGGCCGGCATCGGGGCGCCCACGGCGGGCGGCGGCAAGCCGGCCGGCGAGACCGCCGCGCCGGTCGGCGAGAAGGTCGCCGGTTAACGTTCTCGGATGGAGGGGTTGGACATGAAGCTGGTGACCGCGGTCATCAAGCCCTACCAACTGGACGCGGTGAAGGAGGCCCTGCACGCCCTCGGCGTGGCCGGGCTGACCGTCAGCGAGGTCCAGGGGTACGGGCGCCAGAAGGGGCACACCGAGGTCTACCGGGGTGCCGAGTACACGGTCGAGTTCCTGCCGAAGATCCGTGTCGAGGTGCTCACCGACGAGATCGACGTCGAGAAGATCGTCGATGCGATCGTCGGCGCCGCACGCACCGGCAAGATCGGTGACGGGAAGGTCTGGGTGACCTCGGTCGACGAGGTCGTCCGGGTGCGTACCGGCGAGCGCGGCCTCGACGCCGTGTAGAGGACGGACGCGATGACCTCGTCGACCGGGCGTGGCGCGCCGGCAGCCCCCGCTGCCGCCGTCGGTCGCCCGGGCGGCGAGGTCGTCGTCGTATCCGGCGTCGGCGAGCAGGCCCGACGGCGTCGGGCCGACGGGTACGACCGGTTCCTCACCGCCCTCTCGCCACTGCGCCCCGGGGTCGCGTTGATCGCCGTCGGCGGGCTCGGCCGCCGCCAGTGCGCCCCACACGGCGACCTCGACCTGGTGCTGGTGCACGCCGGCGTGCCCGGCATCGAGGAGCTGGCCGCCTCGATCTGGTACCCGGTCTGGGATGCCGGTCTCCGGCTCGACCACTCGGTGCGTACCGTCGCCGAGGCGCTCGCGGTGGCCCGCGACGACCTCAAGGTGGCGCTCGGCCTGCTCGACGCCCGCCTGGTCGCCGGGGACGCGGCGCTCGCCGAGTCCCTCGTCCACGCCGCCGCGGAGCAGTGGCGGCGTACCGCCGTACGTCGACTGCCCGGTCTCCGCGAGATCACCACCGCCCGGTGGCAGGCGCACGGCGAACTCGCCTTCCTCCTGGAGGGCGACGTGAAGGAGGCCGCCGGAGGGCTGCGCGACCTCGCCGTCCTGCGCGCCATCGCGACCGCCGGGGTCACCGACGCGCTGCGCCCCGCCGTACGGGCCGCGCACCTGCGGCTGCTGGACGTCCGCGACGCGCTGCACGAGCAGACCGGCCGCCGGGTGGACCGGCTGGTCGCCCAGGAACGCGACGGCGTCGCCGACCGGCTCGGGCTGCGGCACCCCCGGCTCGGCGGACACCACGGTGACGTCCTGCTGCGCCGGGTCGCCGGGGACGCCCGGACCGTCAGCCACGCCCTCGACGACGCGTTCCGCGCCGCCGAGCGGCTGCGCGCCGGCCGGTCGGGGAGCGGCGTCGCCCGCCCGGTACGCCGCCCGGTGGCCCGGGACGTCGTCGAGCACGACGGGGAGCTGGTGCTGGCCCGTACCGCCATCGACGCCCGCCCTGATCCCAGCCTGGCGCTGCGGGTGGCCGCCGCGTCGGCCACCACCGGGCTGCCGATCGCGCGGGCCACCTGCGAGTGGCTGGCCGCGTACTGCCCGCCGCTGCCCGCCCCCTGGCCGGCGGAGGCCCGGACCGCCCTGATCACCCTGCTCGGCGCCGGTCCCGGCCTGGTGCCCGCCTGGGAGACCTGCGACCGGTACGGGCTGGTCGACCGCTGGTTGCCGGAGTGGACCCGGATGCGCAGCCTGCCCCAGCACAATCCGGTGCACCGGTTCACCCTCGACCGGCACCTGGTGCAGACCGCCTGCGAGGCGAGCCGGTACACCCGTGACGTGGAGCGCCCCGACCTGCTGCTGCTCGCCGCGCTGCTGCACGACGTCGGCAAGGGGGTCGTCAGTGCGGGCGCCGAGGACCACAGCACGGCGGGCGTCCCGATCGCCGAGGCGGTGGCGGCCCGGATCGGACTGGGCAAGCCGGAGGTGGCGTTGATCGGCGCGCTGGTCCGGCTGCACCTGCTGCTGCCCGACGTGGCGACCCGGCGGGATCTCGCCGATCCGGTCACCATCTCCGCGGTGGCGGCCGCCGTCGGTGACCCCGCGACCCTCGACCTGCTGCACGCGCTGGTCCGGGCGGACGCCGCCGCCACCGGACCCGCCGCCTGGTCGCGGTGGAAGGGCCGGCTCGTCGCCGAGCTGGTCGCCCGGGTCAGGACCGTGCTCGACACCGGTGCTTTGCCCGCGCCGCCCGCGCCCGACCCGGCGTTGCTGGCCGAACCGCTGCCCGTGATCCAGGTCGGCGGTGACCGGGTGGCCGTCGCCGCGGCGGACCGGCGCGGCCTGCTCGCCACGGTGGCCGGCTGCCTCGCCCTGCACCGGCTCGACGTGGTCGCGGCGGACGCCACGGCGGTCGACGGGCGGGCCCTGGTCGAGTGCCGGGTGCAGCCGCGGTACGGGCTGGCGCCCGATCCGGTCGCGGTCGGCGCCGACCTGCGCCGGGCGGTCGCCGGCGACGTGTCGGTCCTCCGGCGGCTGGCTGGCCGGGCTCTCGCCGGACGGGCGTCGGGCGCCGCCGCCCGGGTGGTCTGGCACCGGGAGGCCGCCACCGACGCGGTACTGCTGGAGCTGCGCGCCGCCGACGCCGCCGGGCTCCTCTACCGGGTGACCCGGGCGCTCGACGACGCGGGCGCTCAGGTCCGGGCCGCCCGCATCGCCACCCTCGGCGGGTCCGTGGTCGACGTCTTCTACCTGGTCGGGGAGGGGCCCGACGAGGCGACCCGGGCGCGGCTGGAGGTCGCCGTGCTGGGTGCGGTCTGAGGCGGCGACCGCCTCGTCGGCGCGGTGCGCCACAGGCCGCAACCGACCTCACCTCCGCCGGCCGCTACGTCGTGGCGCGTAGTCGAAGAGCCGCCCACCGGCCGACGCGCGCGAATCCGACGCGCGGAACCCTTTACGGCATGGTCGGCGCCGCCGGTCCGGGCGCTCCGGGGTGCAGAATCTGCTCAACCGCCCGCCGCGGCCGGGCCGGTCGGCGCAGCAGGAGCCACCCCGGTTCGCACGCCGGAGCGCCGGACGTCTCGGAGATCGGCCGGGCATCGATTGACGGGTGGGCACGATGGGGCTGGACGGGAGGAGCGGCGTGGAGCGCAGACGTTCCGGGTGGCGGGAGACCGCCGCCGACGTACCGCTCGCCCTCGCGCTGCTCGCCGTGGGGCTGGTCGGCACCGGGCCGGCCACCGCCGAGCAGGGCGTGACGGCCGACGGCGCGGCGTACGCGCCGGTGGTGGTTGCCGCGCTGGCGCTGGCCGTCCGACGCCGATGGCCGTTCGGCACGCTGGCGGTGACCGTGCTGGCGGCCACGGCGTACCTGGTGCTCGGCTACCCGTACGGGCCGATCCTGCTGTCGCTGCTCGTCGCGGTCTACACCGTCGCTGCGCACCGTGCGCTGCGGCCGGCGGCGATCGGCGCCGCGGTCGCGCTCGCGTTGTTGACCGTGCACGTCTTCGTCGGTCCCAGCTCGCCGGGGTTGCTGGGGTTGATGCCCGCCGCGGCGTGGGTGGTGGTGCCGTTCGCGGTGGGGAGCACGGTGCGGCTCAGCCGGGAGGCCGCCGCCCGCGGCCGGGCGGAGGAGGCCCGCCGGCTGGCCGACGGGGAACGGCTGCGGGTGGCCCAGGAGGTGCACGACGTGGTGGGGCACGGCCTGGCCGCGATCCACATGCAGGCCGAGATCGCGCTGCACCTGCTGGAGAAGCGGCCCGAGCAGGCGCACACCGCGCTCGCCGCGATCAGCGGCACCAGCAAGGAGGCGCTCGACGAGCTGCGGGTCACGCTCGCGGTGGTCCGCCGGGGCGGCGACGCGGCCGAGCGCGCACCGGCGCCGGGGCTGGGTCAGGTGCCGGCGCTGCGGGAGCGGCTGGCCGGCGCCGGGCTGCCGGTCACCGTGCGGACCGAGGGGGAGCCGTCGGCGCTGCCGGTCGCGCTGGACCTGGCCGCTTACCGGGTGGTCCAGGAGTCGTTGACCAATGTGCTGCGGCACGCCGGCCCGGCGACCGCCGCGGTGCGGATCCGGTACGCCCCGACGGAGGTCGAGGTGGAGGTGACCGACACGGGTCGCGGCGTCGCCGAGGCCGGGCGCGTTCCGGCCGGCTCCGGGCTGGCCGGCATGCGGGAACGGGTCACCGCGCTGGGCGGGTCGTTCGCGGCCGGCCCCGCCGCCGACGGCGGTTTCCGGGTGCACGCGAGGCTGCCGCTGGAGGAGCGCTCATGATCAAGGTGTTGATCGCCGACGACCAGGACCTGGTGCGGCTCGGGCTGCGGGCCCTGGTGGAGAGCGAGGAGGGCCTGGCTCTCGTGGGAGAGGCCGCGGACGGGCTGGCCGCCGTGGAGGTCGCCCGGCGGGAGTGCCCCGACGTGGTCCTGATGGACGTCCGGATGCCCGGGGTGGACGGCATCGAGGCGACCCGCCGGATCGTGGCCGACCGGGAGCTGGCCGGTACCCGGGTGATCGTGCTGACCACCTTCGAGCTGGACGAGTACGTCTTCGACGCGTTGCGCCACGGGGCGAGCGGGTTCCTCACCAAGGACACCCGGCCGGCCGAGCTGCTCCGGGCGATCCGGCTGGTGGCCGAGGGGGAGGCCCTGCTCTCGCCCTCGGTGACCCGGCGGGTGGTGCGGGAGTTCGCCACCCGCCCCGCCCGGGCGCCCCGCCCGCACCCTCGGCTCGGCGCGCTGACCGACCGGGAGCGCGAGGTGGTGGGGCTGGTCGGTGAGGGGCTGAGCAACGAGGAGATCGCCGGGCGGTTGGTGGTCAGCCCGGCCACGGCGCGTACCCACGTCAGTCGGGCGATGGTCAAGCTCGCCGCCCGCGACCGGGCTCAGCTGGTCGTCTTCGCGTACCAGTCCGGCCTGGTGCGTTCGTGACCGGCTCACCGCGACGAGGCCGGGGCGGTGGCCGATCGCGGGGCTGGGCCGGTGGGAAGCACCGGGAAGGCGGGACGGTTACCCTTGCGGTGGCCGGCCACGTGCGCGCCGGCCGGCTCGTACCCGCCGAAACACTGACAAACGGGATGTTCGCGTGTTTGACACCTTGAGTGACCGCCTCTCCGGGATCTTCACCAAGCTCCGCGGCAAGGGTCGGCTCACCGACGCCGACATCGACGCCACCGCGCGCGAGATCCGCCTCGCGCTGCTGGAGGCGGATGTCGCGCTGCCGGTCGTCAAGGGTTTCATCGCCAACGTCAAGGAGCGGGCGCGCGGCGCGGAGGTCTCGCAGGCGCTGAACCCGGCCCAGCAGATCATCAAGATCGTCAACGACGAGCTGGTCAACGTCCTCGGCGGCGAAGGCCGGCGGCTCCAGTTCGCCAAGCAGCCGCCGACCGTGATCATGCTGGCCGGTCTCCAGGGTTCCGGTAAGACCACCCTCGCCGGCAAGCTGGCCCGCTGGCTCAAGGCCCAGGGGCACCAGCCCCTGCTCGTCGCCGCCGACCTGCAGCGTCCCAACGCCGTCGGGCAGCTCCAGGTGCTCGGTGGCCGTGCCGGCGTCGAGGTGTACGCCCCGGAGCCCGGCAACGGCGTCGGCAACCCGGTCCAGGTGGCTCGGGACTCGATCGAGCACGCCCGACGGGCGGCCCGCGACATCGTCATCGTCGACACCGCCGGTCGGCTCGGTATCGACGCCGAGATGATGCAGCAGGCCGCCGACATCCGCGACGCGGTCGACCCCGACGAGGTCATCTTCGTCATCGACGCGATGGTCGGTCAGGACGCGGTGCGTACCGCCGAGGCGTTCCGCGACGGGGTGGGCATCACCGGCGTCGTCCTGTCGAAGCTCGACGGTGACGCCCGCGGTGGTGCGGCCCTCTCCGTCCGGGAGGTCACCGGGCAGCCGATCCTCTTCGCCTCCACCGGTGAGAAGCTCGAGGACTTCGACGTCTTCTACCCCGACCGAATGGCCAGCCGGATCCTCGGCATGGGCGACGTTCTCACTCTGATCGAGCAGGCCGAGGCGGCCTTCGACACCGATCAGAAGGAGAAGATGACCGCCAAGCTGATGGGCGGGGAGCAGTTCACCCTGGAGGACTTCCTCGATCAGCTCATCGCGGTCCGTCGGATGGGCCCGATCGCCAACGTGCTGGCCATGATGCCCGGCATGGGGCAGATGAAGGACCAGCTCGCCGACCTGGACGACAAGCACTTCGACCGGGTCACCGCGATCATCCGGTCGATGACCCCGTCCGAGCGCACCAACCCGAAGATCATCAACGGCTCCCGCCGGGCGCGTATCGCCAACGGCTCCGGGGTCACCGTGATGGACGTCAACCAGCTGCTCAACCGCTTCGCCGACGCGCAGAAGATGATGAAGCAGATGGGCGGCATGATGGGCCTGCCCGGCGGGCGGCGCAAGGCGACCAAGTCGCCGAAGAACAAGCGCAAGGGCACGAAGGGCGGCGGTCGTCCCCGCACCGGCGCCGGGCTGCCCGGCGGCTTCCCGGGCGGAATGCCGCAGCTGCCGGCCGGGATGGACCCGAACGATCTCGCGAACCAGGGGCTGCCGCCCGGCTTCAAGCTGCCGAAGATCGACTTCAACAAGTTCGGCAAGGGGGAGAAGCGCGGCTGATCGACGTCTCCGGCGCGTCCGGCCGTGACGGCTCCCGGCGTGCGGACGCGCCGGGACAGCGGTCGAAGTAGTACGGCAGCCACTGCCGGCAGAACGCGGCGAACGGGGTGGCGGCCGGGCAGACCCGCCGGCTGAAGCCGGAGAGCGAGGCGACGTCCCGCCGCTCGGTCTCCCCGAAGAGCCCGATCGTGACGGCGAAGACGCCCCGCCGGGCGGCCGCCTGGACGCCGGCGGCGAGCACTTCGGCATCCAGGGCGTCCTCGTCGGCGTTCCTGCCGATCAACTCGCCCGCCACCGCCGGCAGGACGTTGTTGCAGAGCACGGTGATCAGCTTCGGGTTGGGTGCCAGGTCGATGACCGGGGACGCGTACCCGGCCCGGTTCACGAAGGCCTCCGTGAAGGGCAGCAGCACCCGGGTCGTACCCCAGTCGGCGACGAGCCGCACCGCCGTCGCCGAGGACTCGGCGACCAGGCGGAGGTGCGTGGCGAGCAATGCGTACCGCAGGCGCGGGTGCCGGGCCAACCGCTGGGCCAGGTGCACCTCCTCGTCCGTGAAGCACAGCCGAGCCAGCAGATACAGACGGGCCAACTCCCCCACCTCGACCCGGGTGAGCCGCGCGTCGACCGGCCCGTCGTGCGCCCCCGCGCGGCCGGCCGCGGGACCCTTCCCGAGGTGACCGGCGCGGAGGTCGTCGTGGAACGCGGCGAGGACGCTCTCCACGGTGGGGGTCGCGGCCTCCGGTGCCGGACGGGCACGTTCGACGAGTTCCGGCCAGGCCGTGGCGAGCAGGCGCATCGCGTCCCGGCACGCTTCGGAGGGTGAGCTGCCCTTCTTCGCAGCCAGCAGGTCGATGCTGCGGAGCAGGAGATCGGCGGGGGAACCCGGACCGGTCGTCGTGCGGGCCCGCTCCAGCGTCGCCCGGGTGCTCCGCTCGGCCGCCACGGTGAAGTAGTCGTCCAGGTCGTCGTGGTCGGCCGCTCCGAAATGGACCGCCACGGGCTTCGCCCGCACGACCCGCCGCCAGTACTGCTCCCGCAGCACGACCGGATCCGCGGCGATCGCGTCGAGGCCGTCCGGATCCCGGTCTGGGTCGCCCGGCGGCAGACCGCTTCGCACCAGCGACCGTACGAAGTGGTCGTTCTCCACGACCACCTGTGCCGGGGCGCTGCGCAGCCACACCTCGGACGCCAACTTGGCCGTCTGCATCTCCTCGTTCACGCACCGCAGGTACGACTCGAGCCCCCGCCGATCAGGGCGCATCGGACTCGCGCTCCGGGACGTCCGGGGCCACCAGGCCCAGATACAGCGTGAACAAGCGTGCCGCGAGGTCCCGGCCCTGCGCGCCGAGCACGAGCAGGTCGGTGGCGAGGGCCGCGCTGAGCGCACCGAACGCGCTCGCCGTGACGAGGGAGTCCTCGTCCTCGGTGCGCTCCGCGGTACGCGCGAGATCCACGACGAAGCGGTGCAGCGAGCGGACGACCCGGTGCCCGTCGGTCGGCCCCCAGACCGGGTCGACGTACCCGGAGGGCTCGGCGCTCCCCATGGCCCGGTCCAGGGTCCGCAGACCGTGGAGCAGCTCCTCGACGCTCCGGTCGAACGGCAGGCGGACGGGTGCGGGCGCACCCCGCCCGATCCGGTCAGCCCGCAGCCGCGTCACGAAGTGACGGATCCGTTCCGGTGCCAACTCCCGGATCACGATGCGGGCTCGCTTACGGTCCTCCTCGCTCAGGTCCGCGTAGAGCGGCATGCTGAGCGGGCCCTGCAGGTCGTACTGCACGCGCAGCACCAGTCGTTCCACGGCCGGCGCGTCACCGTCCCGGGAGCCGGCCAGGGTGGCCTCGCGAAGCCGGTTGAGCGAGACCCCCTCGCTCAGGCGCGCGTACCAGCCGTGCAGGCCGTCACCTTCGAGGAGGTGCCGGTCCGGATCGACCACGAGGTCGGGCCGGCTGACCGAGAGCCGCAACGCGTCGACGATCTCCGTCGCTTCGCTGCGCAGCGCCGCCAGGAAGCCGGGGCCGACCACCCCGGAGAGCAACGACCTGTCGAGGTCCGTACCGATCAGGTCCCCGACCCCGAGCCGGTCCGCGCCGTCGTCGGTGCGGTGGAAGGACGCCATGATCGCGCTTCGCGGGGCTCCGGTGGAGGTCCGGTAGCGGTGATGGACCAGTCGGCTCGCAGCGAAGATGGTGTGACACGGAAACGGCAGGTCCTTGAGGTGGACGACCCGGGGCAGTCGGTCGTCGTAGAAGCGCGCCTGGGCTTCGAGCGCCTCGTCGACCCGGGTGCGGGTCGGGAAGATGCAGCTGTCCTCGTCGCTCCACGCCTCACCCCGCGGCCCCACCTGACACTGCCGGAAGAGCCGGTTCGTGCGCGGAAGATAGGTGAGCCCCTGCCCGGCGGGGCCGCGCTCCGTTCCCGACGTCCACGTGACGATCACCTTGAACTCGTCCATGAACGGGTTGTTGTCGATGTGCAGCGTGTTGTCCCGGGCGACGACGTCGAGCGGCTGGGTGTCCTTGGCGCGCAGGTCGACGATCTTCACGGGCCCGCCGAGGATGTGGGCGATGAGCGCCACCAGGAGCGGATGGGCGAAGGCCTCCCGGAAGTGTGGATCGCCGACCAGCAGGCTGGACTGAGCCGCGTTCAGGTAGCTGTGCAGCGAACCGCGGCTGCCCTCGGCACGCATCGCCGAGTCGTACGCCGTTCGCGCCCGCACGAACCGTGGTGCCGGCACCAGCCCGGTGAAGCTCAGCGCGCCCTCGCCGGCGAGGTTCGCGCTCATCGAGACGAACGCGTCCGCCAGGAGGTCTCCCGCCTCCTGCTCCCGGCACGCCTGCCTGACCAGCTCCTCGACCTCGCGGCGGAAGTCGGCGCTCTCCCGCGGCCGGCGTAGCTGCCGGTACGCCATCGGGCTGGCCAGTTCCTCGGCCGGGACGAGGGGTGCGTAGCGCGGACTCATGGCGTCACCGTCCCGATCACAACCGTCGACTGGGTCAGGTCGGGGTAGCGTTCGAGGCCCGCCAGGGCGCGTCGAACCTCGTCGCCCGCGCCCTCGTCGCCCAGCTCGCCGTAGGCGCTCTCGAGCTGCTGCAGGATCGTCCGCACCGACCGGGCGTTACCGAGGGACTCCTCCACCCGCCAGGCGCGCTCGAGCCAGGTGCACCCCTCCTCGAGGTCGCCGGAGCGCAGACCCACCTCGCCGAGCAGGCGCAGCGCCAGCGCCCGGCCGTAGGCGTTGCCCCGGTCCTCGCAGATCGAGAGGCTGCGCAGCCCGAGCGCCTGCGCCCAGGCGTGATGCCCCAACTCGTTCAGCGCGCGGGCGGCGTCGTACAGCGCACGCGCCTCGCGTACCGGATTGTCGGTCCGGCGGGACTCGCGGGCCGCGCGTACGCCCCACCGGAGCGCCTCACCGTGCTGACCCGAGCGGAGCGCGAGCTCCGCCATCGCGTGCTGGGCGGAGGCCACCCCGGTCTCGTCGCCCTGCGCGGCGTCCAGCGCCATCGAGGCGTGCAACTCCTCCTTCGCCTCCGCGAGCCGCCCGGCGTCGGCGAGGGCCCGGCCGAGCGCGCGCCGCGACAGAGCCTCCATCGCCGTATCGCCCGCGACCGCCGCGGCGACGGCCGCTTCCTGGACGGAGAGCGTCCTCGTCACGTCCTGCCGCCAGTAGAGGAACGTGTTCACCGACCGCGCGAACCGGGTGACGAACGGGAACTCCCCGGCTGACTCGGCCTCCTCGATCAGGTGGTTGATCGCGGGAGTGAGCGACTCGAACCAGGCCAGCGCCTCGGCCACGGTGAAGCGTGCCGTGGCGGCGATGCCCGCCGTCTCCTCGTCGAGTCGCAGCGGGTGCCGGTGAGGGTCGACGGCGGAGTCGGCGGCGTAGCTGAGCGCCAGGTAGACCGTGCGGACTCGCCGGCCGACCTCGGCCTGCTCCTCGTCGCTCATCACCCGCGAACGCGTCTCGGCGAGGTAGGCCTTGATGATGTCGTGCATGCGGTAGTGGCCCACGGTGACCTCGTCGACGAGGGAGGCCATGCAGAGGGCCTGGAGCATGCGGTCACAGTCGCGCGTGGGCACGTCGAGGATCAGGGCCAGCACCGACAGCGAACATTCGTTGCTCGGCAGCATCGACGCGATGTAGAGGACCCGCTTCGTCGACGCGTCCAGGTCCTCCACCGACCACGAGATCACCCGACCGACCTCGATGCCCAGCCCGGCCCCGTCGAGGAAACGGAGCGGACTGCGCTCCGATTCGATTCCGCGTACGGCGTCCCGGACCGTCCAGCTGGTGTGGATGGCGAGCTTCGCGGAGACGATGGCGAGCGCCAGCGGATGGCCCTCCAGGAGCTCGACGATGCGCCTCGCGCTGCTGTCGCCCTTCGTGACGCGGATGAAGCCGACCCGTTCCGCGAGCAGCTCGACCCCCTCGTCGGTGGTGAGCAGGGGAAGCTTGAGCACCTTCGCCTCGTGCCGGACACTCATCTCCGGAATGGCGCGACGGCTGGTGACCACCAGGCCGGAGCCGAAGCCCGGAACGAGGTCCCGCACCTGGTCGTAGGAGCCCACGTTGTCGACGACGACCAGGCAACGCCTGCCGGCGGTGGCAGCCCGGAACACCCCGCCCCACTCGTCCTCGTTGTCGGGCAGGTCGGCCCGCTTGATCCCGAGCGTGGCCAGGAAGGTGCGGACCGCGTCCCGGGCCTCGATCCGTGGCGTCCCCGAGTAGGCGCGCATGTCGACGAAGAACTGGCCGTCCGGGTAGTTGTCGATGCGCGAACTCGCCCACGCGAGCGCGAGCGTCGTCTTCCCCGACCCGGCCAGGCCCCAGAGCATGCAGGAGCGGGATCCGGTGCCCTCCATGGCCTCGTCCATCGCCTGCAGCAGATGGTGCCTGCCGACGATTCTTCCGATGCCGCCCGGGAGCATGTGCGGCCGATTGGCCGACCAGACCGTCGAATGCGGTTGCTGAACGTAGATCGCGCCGGAGCTGCCCACCTGGAGGACCTGGTTCGCCGCGACTCCTCTGGCAACGTTCTGCGGCGAGTTCTCGGCGACGGGGTCCATGCCTCTGTCCTCCCGGTGCAGCGTCCTTTCGCGACGATCGACGGCGCTCGCTCCGCGCGCCCGACTACATGGTGACGTCTCCGACGTTCTGGGCCTGGATCAGTTTTCCGACGTTGCTGGAGTTCACCGTGTTGGTCGCTGCGGCCGGGGCGGCTACGTGCCGCAGCGCCCGCAGGAACTCCGGATCCTCGGCCGCGTACCGGGTGAGGACCGCGCCGAGCCGTGCGGTCTCCTCCTCCGAGGGGGTTCCCTGCGCGGTCCGGTCGAGGGCGCGCACGACCTCCTCCGGCTCGTCCTTCCTGGTGAAGCGCTGTCGAATCGCCTCGACGAGGGCGGCCCCCGAACCCTCCGCGATCTTGACTAGTGCCGCGGCAACGATGGCCTCGATCATTTCGCGCCTCCTGAACGGTCGACGTGGATGGCGATCGGCGCGGTATCGGTGTCGGGGCCGCCGGTCCCGGCGCGGATATCGGGGAAACGCCGAGGGGAAGCCTGAACGCGCGTCGCGCTCCGGTGCCGGGCATCCGATTCTTCTGCGGTCACTGGTGGCCGTTGGGCCAGTCGTGCGGGAAGGGCGGGAAGGGGTGGATGGTGCGCGGAGGCAACATTACCGAGTGGCGCGACCCGAAGAAAGCCTCGCGTTGTCGAGCTGCGCTGGCCCGGACGTTGATCCGCGCCGCCACCAGGGAAGGCGTCCCGGAACAGTCGGGAATGCGCGTGACGTGACTCAATGGCGGCCGCGACGGGAACCCGCGATTATTGCCGCCCTTGTCGGATATTCGACAGGCAGCCACTTGTTTCGGATCGCGATTGGCGAAGGAGCATTCCGGCCGGACTCCGGCCGTATCGGGTCCACCATGATCGTCGGGCGCTTCCCGCGTCGTCGTCCGCGCGCTCCCCGGGTTCGAAGTTCCGCGGGTGAGTACGAACGCGGACCCGACGGCCGCGGCCCAGGACGATCCGGTAGGACTGTGCACATGGCTCTGCATGTGCGCGGTGTGCTGCTTCCGGACGACGAGGTCCGCGACCTGTGGCTGGTGGGTGACCGGGTCACCTTCGAGCCGGTGCCCGGCGCCGAGACGGTGGCCGACGGGGGCTTCGTGCTGCCCGGGCTGACCGACGCGCACTGCCACATCGGCATCGCCCGCGGCGGGGCTCCGATCACCTCCGTCGACCAGGCCCGCGAGCTGGCCCGTATCGACCGCGACGCCGGGGTGCTCGCCATCCGCGACGCCGGCTCCCCGTACCCGTACCCCGAACTCGACGACGCGGAGGACCTGCCGCGCCTCGCCCGCGCCGGCCGGCACGTCGCCCCGCCCAAGCGCTACCTGCGGGACATCGGGGTGGAGGTCGGCGCCGGCGAGGTGGCCGCCACCGTGGCCGAGCAGGCCGGGGCCGGCAACGGCTGGGTGAAGCTGGTCGGGGACTGGATCGACCGGGGAGTGGGTGACCTCGCGCCGGCGTGGGACGCGGAGACCATGACCGCCGCGGTCGAGGCGGCGCACGCCGCCGGAGCGCGCGCGGCGGTGCACACCTTCTCCGAGTCGGCCGTGGAGATCATGGTGCGCGCCGGGGTGGACTCGGTCGAGCACGGCACCGGCCTGAGCGTGGAGCTGGTCGACCTCATGGCGCGGCAGGGCACCGCGCTGGTCCCCACGATGATCAACATTCGCACCTTCGGTGGCATCGCCGACCAGGCGCGCGGCAAGTTCCCCGGGTACGCCGACCACATGCTGGCCCTGCGCGACCGCTTCCCGACCGTGGTCCGGTCCGCGTACGAGGCGGGCGTGCCGATCTACGTGGGCACCGACGCCGGTGGCGGCATCGACCACGGGCTGGCCGCCGAGGAGATGCTGCTCCTGCACGAGCAGGCCGGGATGGCCGCCGTGGACGTGCTCGCGGCGGCCTCCTGGCGCGCCCGGGAGTGGCTCGGTTTCCCTGGCCTGGTCGAGGGCGGCCTCGCCGACCTGGTCGTCTACCCCGAGGATCCACGCGCCGACCTGCGCGTCGTCCGCACCCCCACCCGCATCGTGCTACGCGGCCGAGTGATCCGCTGACCCCCTGCCCTCTGCCCCCACCCCGGTGATCAAGAGGTTCGCGTCGGAATCCGTCGTGGTCCTGACGCGAAGCTCTTGATCAACGAGCTGGGCGGGCTGAGGGCGGGGTGGCGCGAGTCGGCGGGGTGGGTGGGGCGTGCCCGATGCCGGGGGTGGGGGCGCATAGGATGTGCGGTCATGGCACGCGTGCTCACTCCCCGTGCGGAGGACTTTCCCCGCTGGTACCAGGACCTGATCGCCAAGGCGAAGCTGGCCGACAACGGCCCGGTCCGAGGGACCATGGTGATCCGACCGGCCGGCTACGCCATCTGGGAGCGGATGCAGGCCGAGATGGACACGCGGATCAAGGCGGCCGGCGCGGAGAACGCGTACTTCCCGCTCTTCATCCCGGAGAACTACCTCAAGCGCGAGGCCGAGCACGTCGAGGGCTTCTCGCCGGAGCTGGCGGTGGTCACCCACGGCGGCGGCAAGCAGCTCGCCGAGCCGGTGGTGGTGCGCCCCACCAGCGAGACGGTGATCGGCGAGTTCATGGCCAAGTGGGTCGACTCGTACCGCGACCTGCCGCTGCTGCTCAACCAGTGGGCGAACGTGGTCCGCTGGGAGCTGCGCCCCCGGATCTTCCTGCGCACCAGCGAGTTCCTCTGGCAGGAGGGGCACACCGCGCACGCCACGCGGGAGGACGCGCGCGCGTACGCCCGGCGGATCCTGCACGAGGCGTACGAGGACCTGATGGTCAACGTGCTGGGCATCCCGGTGCTCGTCGGGCTCAAGACCTCCCGGGAGCGGTTCGCCGGGGCGATCGCCACCTACACCTGCGAAGGCATGACCGGCGACGGCAAGGCGCTGCAGCTGGGCACCAGCCACGAGCTGGGCCAGAACTTCGCCAAGGCCTTCGACATCACCTACTCCTCGGCCGAGGGCGGCCGGGAGCACGCCTGGACGACCTCCTGGGGCACCTCCACCCGGATGCTCGGCGGTCTGATCATGTGCCACGGCGACGACAACGGCCTGCGGGTGCCGCCGAGGCTGGCGCCGGTGCAGGCGTACGTCATGGTGGTCAAGGAGGGCGAGGGGGTCGGCGAGGCCGCCACCAAGCTGCGCGACGCGCTGCGCGACGCCGGCGTGCGGGTGGCGCTCGACGACCGCACCGACACCCCGTTCGGCCGCCGGGCCGTCGACGCCGAGCTGCGCGGCTACCCGGTACGCGTCGAGGTCGGCCCGCGTGACCTCGCCGCGGGCAACGCCGTGGTGGTCCGCCGTATCGACGGCACGAAGGCGCCGACGCCGGTCGCCGACGTGGTCGGCGCGGTGCTGGCCGCGCTCGACAGCGACCAGCAGGCGCTGCACGACGAGGCGCTGGCCTTCCGGGAGTCGCACACCACCGCGGTGAACACCCTCGCCGAGGCGATCGAGGCGGCCGCCACCGGCTGGGCCCGGGTGCCGTGGTCCGCGGTCGGCGCCGAGGGCGAGGCCGAGGCGAACGGCCAGGGCGTCACCGTGCGCTGCCTGCTGCGCGCCGACGGCTCGGTTCCCGACACCGAGGACGAGCCCGACCTGGTCGCGATCCTCGCCCGCTCCTACTGAGCCGAAAGGGCCCCTTCCCGACGCCTCCGGCGGCGGGCGGGGGCCCTGTCAACGACGGGGGTGGCTGGCGTGCGTTTCGAGCCGGGCCGGCTGATCGTGCACCGCAACGTCCGCCACGGCCGGATCGGCTGGGTCCGCCCGGTGCGGGTGGTCAGCGACGACGAGCGGGGCCTGCTGCTCTGGTTGGCCCGCGACACGCCGGTCGCCAGTGAGGTGACCGAGGCGGGGCGGGGCATGCGGGCGATGCCGTTCGCCGAGTGGATCACCTCGACGTACCGGCTGGAGGTCGGACGTTGGCACGGACCGCCGCTGCTGAAGTTCCTGCCGACGGGCGCCGCGCACTCGGTCTGGTGGTTCCGGGACGCGCGGGGCCGATTCGCCCACTGGTACGTCAACCTGGAGGAACCGGGCGTGCGCTGGGACGACGGCGCCGTCGCCGGGGTGGACGTGGTCGACCAGGACCTGGACGTGGTGATCTACCCGGACCGGAGCTGGCAGTGGAAGGACGAGGACGAGTTCGTCGAGCGGCTCGCCTACCCCGACGACTACTGGGTGACCGACGAGGCGGCGGTCCGCGCCGAGGGCAAGCGGGTGATCGCGCTCGCCGAGGCCGGTGACTTCCCCTTCGACGGGACGTGGCGTGACTTCACCCCACCCCCGGAGTGGGGCGTGCAGGACGCGCTGCCGGCCGGCTGGGACCGTCCCCCGGTGCGCTGACCGGCCGATCCTCCGGCCACGGCCTGCCCTCTTCCCGGGAGGCGGTGCGCCGGGACGGGGCGTCGGAGGGCCGATCCAGGTCGGGTCGCTGTGGTACGCCTCACCCCCGACGCGACCCGGAGAGGCTCGTAACGCCTCCGGTGTGAGAGATCGGCGTCGGATCTGGCAGAATGGGGCGCTGGTATCCGGCGCGCGTTCCGGCGCCCTCTAACCCGGGCGCGTCGCCAGTCCACCGAGTAGTCTCCGGCCCAACCCCACTGTGCCGGTCGGCGCTCACCCGTGCACACCGCCCCACCGGGGCAGGTGAGATCGCAACAGGAGCGAAACAACCGTGGCCGTAAAGATCCGGCTTCTGCGGATGGGCAAGATCCGCAACCCGCAGTACCGCATCGTCGTTGCCGACTCGCGCACCAAGCGTGACGGCCGGGCGATCGAGTTCGTCGGGATCTACCAGCCGAAGGAAGACCCTTCGGTGATCGAGGTCAAGTCGGACCGGGTCCAGTACTGGCTGTCCGTCGGCGCTCAGCCGAGCGAGGCGGTGCAGCGGCTGCTGGAGCTGACCGGTGACTGGCAGAAGTTCAAGGGCCTCCCCGCGCCGCCGCCGCTGAAGGTCGCCGCCGAGAAGGCCGACCGGACGGCCGCCTACGAGGCCGAGGCGAAGGCCGCGGCTGGGCTGGGCGAGCCCGAGGCGAAGCCGGCGAAGAAGGCGGCCAAGACCGCCGAGGCGCCGGCCCAGACCGAGGAGCAGGCCGGTGCGGACTCCGGCGAGCAGGCCTGACGTGGCACTGCGTCCCGCACTGGAGCACCTCGTCAAGGGGATTGTCGACCACCCGGACGACGTGCGCGTCCGGTTGATCGACTCTCGCCGGGGCAAGCGGCTCGAGGTCCGCGTGCACCCGGAGGACCTCGGCACGGTGATCGGGCGGTCCGGCCGGACCGCCAAGGCGCTGCGCCAGGTCATCGGCTCCATCGGCGGGCGCGGCGTACGCGTCGACATCGTCGACTCGTACTGATGCTGCTCATCGTCGGCAGGATCGGTAAGCCGCACGGGATCCGCGGTGAGGTCACCGTGGAGGTGCGGACCGACGAACCGGACGCGCGGTTCGCCCCCGGCTCAGTGCTTCGCACCGAGCCGGGGGCGACGCCCCGCACGTCGCCCGACGCCGGCCCCGGGGTGCCGTTCCGGGTCCCGGCCGAGCTGGTCATCGAGTCGGCCCGCTGGCACCAGGGGCGGCTCCTGGTCGCGTTCGAGGGTGTCCTCGACCGTGACGTCGCCGAGGCGCTGCGCGACACCCTCATCGGGGTGGACAGCTCCGAGGTCGCCGCTCCGGAGGACCCGGAGGAGTTCAACGACCACGAGCTCGTCGGGCTGAGTGTGGTCACCCCGACCGGTGAACGGCTGGGCGAGGTGGCCCGCATCGACCACGCGCCCTCCTCCGACCTGCTGGTGCTGCGCCGCCCGGAGGGGAAGACGGCGCTGATCCCGTTCGTCAAGGCGATCGTTCCCGAGGTCGACCTCGCCAACCGTCGCGTCGTCGTCGACCCGCCCGGCGGCCTGCTCGACCTGTAGGGCCGGTAGCCGGCCCTGGACCCGCTGGAGCACCCCGTCATGCGCGTCGACATCGTGTCGATCTTCCCCGAGTACTTCTCGCCGCTGGAGCTGTCGCTCATCGGCAGGGCCCGGGCCGGCGGCACGCTGCGGCTGGCCGTACACGATCTGCGGACCTGGACCCACGACGTGCACCGCACGGTCGACGACACCCCGTACGGCGGCGGACCGGGCATGGTGATGCGGCCGGAGCCGTGGGGGGAGGCGCTCGACGCCCTCGTTCCGCCGGAGGCGTCCCCGCCCCGGCTCCTGGTGCCGTCGCCGGCGGGCGCGCCCTTCACCCAGGCGATGGCGCACCAGCTCGCCGCCGAGGAGCACCTGCTCTTCGCCTGCGGCCGGTACGAGGGCATCGACCAGCGGGTGCTCGACCACGCGGCGACGCGGATGCCGGTCACCGAGGTCTCCCTCGGCGACTACGTGCTCTTCGGCGGCGAGGTAGCGGTGCTGGTGATCCTGGAGGCGGTGACCCGGCTGCTGCCCGGGGTGCTCGGCAACGCGGGCTCGCTGGACGAGGAGTCGCACGCCCACGGGCTGCTGGAGGCGCCGGTCTACACGAAGCCGCCGGGCTGGCGGGGGCATGACGTGCCCGAGGTGCTCCGCTCCGGCGATCACGGTCGGATCGCCCGCTGGCGGCGCGAGGAGGGGCTCCTGCGTACCGCCGCGCGCCGCCCGGACATGCTCGCCGAGATCGACCCGGAGAGCCTGGACAAGCGGGACCGCGCGGCGCTGGACCGGGCCGGATTTCAGCTGCCCCCGGGGGATGTGGCAAAGTAGAGGGGTTGCCGCAGCCGGCCGCGCCGCGGGCGGCTGCGAGGATCCTCGACCGGGGTCGGCTCGACCGACCGCCACCCGAGGATCAGAATCACCCATTCGCGCACCGACTGACGGTGCGCCGTGAGCCTTACGAGGACGCAGCGATGAACATCCTGGACGCCCTTGACGCCCAGTCGAAGCGGGTCGACCTTCCCGATTTCCGTGCCGGTGACACCGTTAAGGTGCACGCGCGGGTCGTCGAGGGCAACCGGTCCCGTGTCCAGATCTTCCAGGGCGTGGTCATCCGCCGCCAGGGTGACGGGCTGCGCGAGACCTGCACGGTCCGCAAGATCAGCTTCGGTGTCGGCGTCGAGCGGACCTACCCGCTGAACAGCCCGGCCATCGACCGGATCGAGGTCGTGACCCGCGGTGACGTCCGCCGGGCCAAGCTCTACTACCTCCGCGAGCTGCGGGGCAAGAAGGCCAAGATCAAGGAGAAGCGGGAGAAGCAGCCGAGCTGACTTCCCGCTCGCCACGCCTGAGCTGCAGCTATGCCGCGCCGGACCGGTCGCACTACCCTGGGCGGCGCGGGCGCAGCGAGGCCATCACCCCGCGACGTCGCGGGGAGTCGTTCACTGCCGCCCGTGGAGCCGCACCGAGGCTCCCGGGCGGTGGTGTCGTTTCTGGGGACTGGGGAGTGGCGTGGCGCAGTCGATTGACGAGGACGGCACCGTCGACCCGTGGCGCCGCCGGGTCCGCCGCAGCCGCCGCCAGATGCCGCTCTGGCAGGAGCTGCCGCTGCTGCTCGTGGTCGCGTTCTGCCTCGCGGTGCTGATCCGCACCTTCCTCCTCCAGGCCTTCTTCATCCCCTCCGGCTCGATGGAGGACACCCTCCTCGTCGGTGACCGGGTACTGGTCAACAAGGTCGTCTACGACGTACGCGACCCGGTGCGCGGCGAGGTGGTGGTCTTCCGGGGCACCGACAGGTGGGCGCCGCAGGTCGACGGGGAGCAGCAGATCGGCCTCGTCGGCAAGCTCGGCCGTACCGTGGGTGACCTGGTCGGGGTGAGCCGCCCCGGCGAGAAGGACTTCATCAAGCGGGTCATCGGCGTGCCGGGGGACCGGGTGCGCTGCTGCGACGAGCAGGGCCGGGTGACCGTCAACGGCACCCCGCTGGACGAGCCGTACGTCCTGGAGGACTCACCACTGGACGTCCCGCCCAACCCGAAGGAGTGCCGGTCGCGGCGCTTCGACGAGGTGGTGGTCCCACCCGGCCAGATCTTCGTGATGGGCGACCACCGGCTGGTGTCCCAGGACGCCCGCTGCCAGGGGCCGGTGCCGATCGACAACGTCATCGGACGGGCCTTCCTGGTGGTCTGGCCGTCGTCCCGGTGGAACGACCTCTCGGTCCCGGCGACCTTCGACGACGTGTCGGGCCCGGCCGTCGCGTCCCCTTCCGGCCCGCCTCCCGTGCGGCCGACCCCGCAGGGTGATGCGCTGCTGGTCCTGCCGCTGGCGATCGCGCTGGGCCGTTCTCGCGCGTTCCGGTCGGTGCCGTTCAGCCGGGCGTCGTAGGCTCCTTGGCGTGATTGACGAGCAGACCGACAAGCCGCGCAGCTCCTTCTGGAAGGAGCTGCCGATTCTGCTGGGTGTGGCGATCCTGGTCGCGGTGCTGGTGCGCTTCTTCGTGCTGCAGACCTTCTTCATCCCCTCCCAGTCCATGGAGAACACCCTCCAGATCGACGATCGGGTGCTGGTCAACAAGCTGGTGTACGACTTCCGGGCGCCGCACCGCGGCGAGATCGTCGTCTTCAAGGCGCCGGTCGAGTGGAGCGGCCGGGAAGGCGAGGACTTCATCAAGCGCGTCATCGGCGTCGGCGGGGACCACGTGATCTGCTGTGACGAGCAGGACCGCCTGACGATCAACGGTCAGCCGCTGGACGAGCCCTACATCTTCTCCGCCAACGGGCAGCAGGACCGGCCCGCGGACCAGGAGTTCGACATCACCGTGCCCGAAGGCCGGCTGTGGGTGATGGGCGACCACCGCTCGGCCTCCGGCGACTCGCTGGAGCACTGGCAGCAGTCCGGTCAGGACATCGACGCCGCGACCATCGACGAGGACGAGGTCGTCGGGCGGGCCTTCACCATCTTCTGGCCGGTCAACCGGGCGAAGTGGTTGAGCGTGCCGAAGCAGTACGACGGCATCCCGAACTCCTGACCCCGGGCGGGCGTGGGCGTTCGGCGGCCGGTCTGGCAGGCTGGGGCGGTGACCGTCTACACCCCTCGACACGCGGCCCGGGTGCTGTTGGTCGACGCGGACGGCCGGGTGCTGCTCTTCGCCGGCTTCGATCCGGCTCGTCCCGAGCACCGGTACTGGTTCACGCCGGGCGGCGGGCTCGACCCGGACGAGTCCCCGGCGGCCGGCGCGGCGCGGGAGCTGGCCGAGGAGACCGGGCTCCGGCTGCCCCCGGCCGAGCTGGGTGAGCCGGTCTGGCGGGAGACGGTCGAGTACCCCTTCGACGGGGTCTGGTACCGCCAGGAGCAGGAGTTCTTCCTGGTCCGGGTGTCGTCGTGGGAGGTGGACACGGCGGGCTTCAACGACATCGAGCAGGCGAGCGTCACCGGGCACCGCTGGTGGTCGGCCGCCGAGCTGACGGCGAGCGAC
Organism: Micromonospora musae; assembly: GCF_003626635.1. Lineage (GTDB taxonomy): Bacteria > Actinomycetota > Actinomycetes > Mycobacteriales > Micromonosporaceae > Micromonospora > Micromonospora musae. Next base: position 38,644 of record NZ_RAZT01000013.1, read on the forward strand.
GAGGTGTACTACCCGAGGGACCTGCCCGCCATCCTGTCCCGCGTGGCAGCCCCGGGCGACCCGGCCGGCGCGACCGTCGCGGAGGAGACCACCGGCGCGAACACCCCGGCCGGCGGGTCGAGCGCGGCCGACGCGGCCGGCGACCGCGTGGGCGGTGCGCCGTGCTGACCCCGCCGCGCACGATCGTGCGCCGGGAGGCCGGCCTGTACGCGCTGGAGCGGGCGCTGCAACGGCGTGGCTTCCGGTACGTGGCCGGTGCCGACGAGGCCGGTCGGGGCGCCTGTGCCGGCCCGCTGGTCGCCGCCGCCGCGATCCTCCCCGAGGGACGGCGCGGTGAGATCGAGGGCCTCGCCGACTCCAAGCTGCTCACCCCGGCTAGCCGGGAACGGATCTACGACGAGGTGGTGGCCCGGGCCCTCGCGTACGCCGTGGTGATCATTCCGGCCGAGGAGGTCGACGCCCGAGGGCTGCACGTGTCCAACCTCGCCGCGATGCGCCGGGCGCTCGCCTCGCTGAGTACCCGGCCGGAGTACGTGCTGACCGACGGTTTCGGGGTGGACGGCCTGGACGTGCCGGGCCTGGCGGTCTGGAAGGGCGACCGGGTGGCGGCCTGTGTGGCGGCCGCCAGCGTCCTCGCGAAGGTCACCCGGGACCGGATCATGGTGGAGCTGGACGGGACGTACCCGGCATACGGCTTCGCCGAGCACAAGGGTTACATCACGCCCGAGCACACCGCCGCGCTGCGGGAGCACGGCCCGTGCCGAGAGCACCGTTTCTCGTACGTGAACGTGGCGAGCGTGTCGGGTCGGGACGGCAGCCCGCCGCGTGCCCGGCGGCCGGTGAGCGCCGGCCGGCGGGCGAGCGTGCCCGAGGCCCCGGAGACCCTCTTCGGCGACGATCCCGGTGCGTTCCTCGCCCACGCCGGCGGAGAGCTCGGCGCGGCACCGGGTACGCGCCCCGGCGCCGATCCGGGGGCGCCTTCCGGCGACGGGACGGCGTCGTCCGCCGACGAGGCGCACGAGCCGATGGAGCGCTCTTGCCCGGCAGGGAGTACCGTCGGCGTGGCGTTGGGCGAGCGGCCTCGACCGTCGGCGCCGGTGGGGGAAGATGTGGTCATGGAAGGCGGAGAGCGATGAGCGCGGAAGATCTCGAGAAGTACGAGACCGAGATGGAGCTGCAGCTCTACCGGGAGTACCGCGACATCGTCCGCCAGTTCTCCTACGTCGTGGAGACCGAGCGCCGCTTCTACCTGGCGAACCAGGTCGACCTGCACGTGCGCAACTCCGACGGCGAGGTCTACTTCGAGGTCGAGATGCACGACGCCTGGGTGTGGGACATGTATCGTCCCGCCCGGTTTGTGAAGAACGTCCGGGTTATGACGTTCAAGGATGTGAACGTCGAGGAGTTGGAGAAGCCCGACATCTCGCTGCCCGCCGACTCCGGCTTCGGCGGCTGACCGGTACGCCCCCACCGGCGGCTCGCCGCCGGTCACCGCGACGTCGGCGTCCCCACCCGCCGCCGGAGCACTCCCGAACCCGAGCCTCGCGCTCCGTGCCATCGGCAACTCCGGCCCCCGCCCGCCGGCACCGGCGGACGACCTAGCCCGCCGGCCCCGGCCACCGGCAGCTACTCCGGAACCACGGTCACCGCGACGCGCTGGACCATGTTGTTGGCGAAACCGCCCCGGTTCCACGGCTGCTCCACCGGCTGCGTACGCCCCGAGGCGTCCGTGGCCCGCGCGCTGAGCACATAGCGGCCGGGCTGCGGCGACCACTCGTAGCGCCAGCGCCGCCAGGCGAAGTCGCCGTCGGTCGGCTCGTCCAGAGTGGCCGGTGCCCAGGTCTCGCCGCCGTCGGTGGTCACCTCGACGGACACCACGGGTGCGTGGCCCGACCAGGCCCGACCGTCCAGCGTGCACAGTCCCGGCCGGAGCACCCGGGCGCGGGACATGAAGTCGGGGAAGCCGGGCGGCCGCACCAGGGCCCTCGGCTCGATCCGGGTCACCGGCACACCCGGGTCGTCCGCGTTCTGCCGCAGCCGGTACGCCTGCGCGTTCTGGTAGCCCTCGAACGTCTCGGTCAGCACGCTGATCGAGTGGAGCCACTTGACGTGCGCCATGCCGTACCAGCCCGGAACGATCAGCCGCAGCGGGGCGCCGTGCTGCGGCAGCAGGGGAGCACCGTTCATCTCGTACGCAAGCAGCACCTCCTCGCGCAGCGCCTCCGCCACCGGCAGCGCCCGCTGGTAGTCCTGCTCCACGCCGCGCTCGATGCCGTGGTCGGCGCCGGTGAACACCACGTCGACCGCGTCGGCGGAGATCCCCGCCGCACGCAGCAGCGGTGCGAGCGGCGTACCGGTCCACTCCGCGTTCCCGACCGCCTCCACCAGCCAGGGCTGGCTCACCGGCCGGGGGTCGAGCAGCGCCCGGCCGTTACCGGCGCACTCGAGGGTGACCCGCCGGGTGACCCGGGGACGCTCGCGCAGCTCGGCCAGGCTCAGCGTCAGCGGCCGGTCCACCACGCCGTCGACGGTGAGCGCGTGCGTCGCCCCGTCCAGCTCCGGGATGTCGTAGTGGATCAGCAGGTAGTGCAGCCCGGCCGGGGTGACGTCGTAGCGCAGCGCCTCCAGCGGGATGCCGTGGTTACGGGCGGCCAGCTGCAGCTCCTCGCCGCTGATTCCCTCCCCGCGCTCGGCAAGCCGGGAGGGCCCGCTGACCTCGGCCGTGGCCGGCCGGTCCAGGTCGTCGACCGCGGTCATGGTGTACCCCCGTCCCCACGGCGGCTGCTCCACCGTGCCGCCCCAGCTTAGGCCGGGTCGCCGCCGTCCAGCACCCGCGCCCTCGGGGCCGGTGGGGACCGGAGTGCACCTGCTCCCGGGTGTGACGGTCGCCATGGCCCGCGTCCGAGCCGATCGCCGCCGGGACACCCGGGCCGGGTGTCTCATCCCCGGGTCTCGCTCAGCCGTGATCGACGAACTCGAAAATCCGCTCGCCGGCGGGGAGCGGCCGAGGCTCGCCGAGGAAACGGTGCACGCCCACGCCGACCCGGTCGGCCGGGGAGATCACCGCGACCGGCGTGAACTCCTCCTCCGCGAACCAGTCGCAGATCGCGGGAACCAGGTCGGGCGCGCGTCGGTGCCGGGTCCAGAAGACGGTGCCACCGGTCGCGCAGAGCGACGCGCAGTGCCGGACGGTGGCACGGACGTCCGCGTCGGAGATGTTGCCGAAGACACCGCACATGAGCACGAGATCGGCCGGGACGAGGTCCGCATAGACATCGGTGCGGGCGGCGTCGTCGACCACCACCTGCACCCCGGGCAGGCCGGCGGCGGTCGCGGCGGCGGCCGCGATCTCGGCGTTGCGGGCATCCAGCTCGACCAGGCGGGCCGTCACGTCGTCCCGGCGCGGATGGGTGGCGAGCACCGGGATCAGGTCCCGCCCCTGACCGGCGCAGAGGCTGACGGCGCGCAGCGGGCCGGCCGGGGCCTGGTCCAGCGCGTCACGGAGGTGCCGTCGTACCTCGGTCAGCCGTCGGGCGAGTGCGGAGCCCGGCCGGTCGTAGTCGTCGTGCCACGCGTACCAGTCCCGACTCATCGCGTCAGCCTAGGCGAGGCGCATAGCACGGCGACCGCATCGGGCGGGCACTGTCCACAAGACGCCTGCCCGTCCACAGGGGAGGTGGGAGCCGCGTCGCCGCCCGTCGACGCGCGGCAAACTGCGGCTCATGCGACCGCCCCCGCCGATCCGTACCGCCGCGCTCCGCCGTACCGCGCCGCCGCGTCATGCCGCCCCGGCACACCCCCGTACCGCGCCACGGTCGTGCCGCAGGGCCGCCTGGTGCAGGCTGCCGATATCGCTCAGCGTCATGCTCCTCCTAGCCACGCCGCCGGCCGCGGTGGCCGCGCCCAGCGACGGCGACCGCCCATCGACGGACACCACCGTGGCAGGACGTTCGCCGCTGCCGGCCGCGAGCGGGTTCCGGTGGCCGGTCGACGGGCCGCCCCGGCCGGTACGCCCCTTCGACCCCCCGCCGCGGCCGTGGCTGCCCGGACATCGGGGCGTCGACCTGGCGGTCGCGGCGGGTTCGCCGGTGCGGGCCGCCGGGCCGGGCACCGTGCTCTTCGCCGGGATGGTGGCCGGGCGGCCGGTGGTCACCGTCGGGCACGCCGACGGGTTGCGGACGACCTACGAGCCGGTGCGGCCGTCGATCACCCCCGGCGACCCGGTCCCCGCCGGGGCGCCGCTCGGCGTCCTGGAGACCGGCCATCCGGGCTGCCCGGCGGCGGCCTGCCTGCACTGGGGACTGCGCCGCGGCGCGGAGTACCTCGACCCGCTCGCGCTGCTCGGCCTCGGGCCGGTCCGGCTGCTTCCTCTCAACGGCTCGCCGATCGGGAGCGCCGAGCAGCCCGCCGGTGCGGCCCCCTCAGCGCTGGGCGAGCAGCGGCGGCAGCCGAACGGCGAGGCGCTCGTACTCGTCGGGCGAGTTGTAGACCTGCCCGCAGAGGCGCAGCCAGCCCTCGCCGTTCCAGGACATCACCGCCACCTCGGTGGCGAGCCGTTCGGCGATGCGTTGCTGCAACGTCCGCGCTGCCTCGATGGTCGTGGCGAGGTTCGGCGGCAGCGGGATGAGCCGCATGGCGACCTCGGGCCCGCCCGGGTCCGGCAGCAACTCCGGCGCTACCCCGAGCGCGTCCCCGACCACCCGCTGGCCGTACCGGGCCAGTCGGGCGTTGTGGGCGCGTACCCGGTCGACACCGAGGCTGCGCAGCGCGAACGCGCCCACCGGGGCGGCCAGCCACGAGGTGTAGTCCTGGGTCGCCTGCCACTCCAGTCGGGCGGGAAACCCGGCCTCCTGCTCCCAGGAGACCACCAGCGGCTCGATCCGTTCCCGCCACGACGGCGCCACGACCAGCACCGCGGTGCCGCGCGGGGCGTACGCCCACTTGTGCAGGTTGCCCACCCAGAAGTCGGCGCCGACGCTCGCCACGGTCGTGGGCAGCATCCCGGGCACGTGCGCCGCGTCGACCAGGACCGGCACTCCCTGCTCGTGCGCCACCGCGACGATGGCGGCGGCCGGGAAGAGCCGGGCCGTCGCCGAGGTGAGCTGGTCGACGACGAGCAGGCGAGTCCGGCCCGGGCGCAGGGCGTCCCGCACGGACTGGACGACCTCCTCGTTCGTCGCGTCCAGCGGCACCGGCATCACCCGGCTCACCGCCCCGGTGCGGCGGCACTCCCGGTCGATGGAGAGCGTGACGGCGCCGTACCCGTGGTCCGTGCTCAGGATCTCGTCATCGGGACGCAGCCCGAGCGACTGGAGCACCACGGCGACGCCGGTTGTCGCGTTGCCGACCAGCGCGGTGCCGTCGGGGTCCGCGCCGAGGAAGGTGGCCAGGTGCCGGCGAGCGTGCGCCACCCGATCGTTGAGTCCCTGGGTGAAGAAACGCAGCGGGTTGGCCTCCATCTCGTCGCGCAGCCGCTGCTGGGCACGCTGCACGACGATCGGCACCGCACCGAACGAGCCGTGGTTGAGGTGACTGACCGCCGGATCCAGGGAGAAGAGCAGACGGGCGCCCGGAATCGGCTCCGGTGGCTGCGGGACGCTCACCCGGTGATCGTAACGGCGGGTCGATCATCGACGGCGGGGATCGGTCAGGCGCGGGGATGGGCCTGCCGGTAGGCGGAGCGCAGCCGCTCCACCGAGACGTGCGTGTAGATCTGGGTGCTGGCCAGCGAGGAGTGCCCGAGCAGCTCCTGCACCGCGCGCAGGTCCGCGCCGCCTTCGAGCAGATGGGTGGCGGCCGAGTGGCGCAGCCCGTGCGGGCTGGTCCGGGGGAGCCCCGCCGCCTCCGCGTAGCCACCGACGATCCGTCGGGCGGTCGTCGGGTTGAGCCGGCCACCGCGCGCGCCGAGCAGGAGCGCGTCCGCCGAGTGCCGCGCCGCCAACGTCGGGCGACCGTGCCGCAGCCAGTCGTCGAGCGCACGCTGGGCTGGCGCCCCGTACGGCACGACGCGCTCCCGGCCGCCCTTGCCCAGCACCCGGATCACCCGGCGCGTGTGGTCGACGTCGGCGAGGTTCAGCCCGCACGCCTCACTGACCCGTACGCCCGTGGCGTAGAGCAACTCCAGCAGCGCCCGGTCCCGCAACAGCACCGCCTCGTCGACGCCGTCTACTGGCCCTCCACCCGTGCGGCCATCGGCGGAGCCGAGGTCGGTGTCACCGGCGCCGGCCGGGTCGGTGGCGTCGGCCGTTGCGCCGTCGGCGTCGCGTCCGGTGCGCGAACCCGTCGCCGCGGAGCCGTCGGTTGCCGCCACCCCGCCGGCGGATGGTCGGCGACCCTGCGGCGCCGCGTCGTCGACGAGCCGACCGGGGGCTTCGACCAGCGCGGCCGCCTGGTCGGCGCGGAGCACCCCGGGCAGCTCCCGATGCGCGCGCGGGCTGGCCAGCGGCGCACCCACATCGGACGGCGAGCGGCCGGACCGGTGCGCCCACGCACTGAACACCCGGGCCGAAGCCGCCCGCCGCGCCAGCGAGCTGCGGGCGGCCCCCGTCGTCCGAAGCCGCGCCAACCAGCTGCGCAGCACCGCAAGGTCCACGGCCGCGACGTCAGCGCAGCCCATCCGGGCGGCGTGGTCGAGGAGCGAGACCACGTCGGTGACGTACGCCCGCACCGTGTGCGCGGAGCGGTTACGAACCCCGGCCAGGTGGTCGGCGAAGTCGTCCACGGCGTCCCGCAGCGGCGGCGGCAGCGCCGCGTGGAGGGCGCGGGTGCCGCGTGCCGCCCCGCTCACCGCCCCCGCGCCATCGAAGTGCCCGGAGCGCGACCGTTCGGCGTGCGCCCGATCGTCGGCTGGCATGCGCAGAGCCTACGGGCCCGCCGCCCGGACAGCTGTCGACCGGGGCGGAGGAGCCAGGGCGTAACCCTCCTCGCGGCGCACCACCAGGGCCAGCTCCTCGAGCAGGGACAGCTTCCGCAGCGTGGTCCGCAGGTCCAGGCCGGCCCGCGCCGCGAGCCGCTCCACCCCGGCCGTGCCGCGGCGCGGCATCGCCTCCAGCACCGACCCGGCCTCGTCGTCGAGCGGGTCGGTCGGCCGGTCCGGGCCACGCGCCGGCGGCGCCAGGTCCACCCCGATCCGACCCACCTCCTCCAGCACGTGCGCCACGCCGGTGACCAGGCGGGTCTTCGGATGTTCGCGCATCAGCTCGTGGACCCCCACGGACATCGCCGACGTGACCGGCCCCGGCACCGCCATCGTCGGACGCTCCATGGCGAGGGCCCGGTGCGCGGTCTGGGTGGCACCGCTGCGCGCCGCCGCCTCCACGACCACAGTTCCGAGCGTCCCGGCGGAGATGACCCGATTGCGGATGAGGAACCGGGACCGCAGCGGATCCGCCCCGGGTTCCCACTCACTCACCAGCAGCCCACTCTCCGCGATCCGCTCGAAGAGGGCGGCGTTGCCCATCGGATACGGCCGGTCCACCCCGCAGGCGAGCACCGCGACGGTGAGCCCACCCGCGGTGAGCGCGCCCCGGTGCGCGGCGGCGTCGATGCCGTACGCGCCACCCGAGACGACCGTCCAGTCCCGGTCCGCCAGACCGTAGCCGAGCTCGGTGGCGACGTGCGTGCCGTAGCCGCTGGCGGCCCGCGCACCCACCACGGCCACCGAGCGCTCCAGCGCCTCGGCCAACGGCCACGCACCACGCACCCAGAAACAGAGCGGCGGCGCGGTCTCGGTGTCCACCCGGCGATACGCCTCGGGCAGCTGGAGGCCGTGCAGGTCGGCAACGCGCGCCGGCCACTCCTCGTCCTCCGGCGTGACGATGCGCGCGCCGAGCCGCGCCGTGCGCTCCACCGCCTCGGCCGCCAAAGCCCGCGGATCGCCGCCGGCCATCCGCGCGGCCACCGTGGCCCGGAGCTTCCGGTCCGGCGCGCCACCGTCGAGGAGCAGCTCCAGCGCGGCCACCGGCCCAAGCTCGTCCACCAGCTGGTGCACCGACCGGGTGCCCGGCTCGGTCAGCCAGGCCAGCGCGATCCGGGCCAGCGTCCGTTCCTCTCGCCCGCTCATGCCGGCGCTCCACCGGCCCGCGGCACGTCCGCACGGGGTCTGATGATCCGCTTGCTCATGTCGGCGCTCCGCTGCGCTGCGTCGTGTCCGACGGGTTCGAGGGCGTGCCGGCCTGCGGCACGTCCGTGCCGGGTCCGAAGATCCGCTCGCTCATGTCGGCGCTCCGCGGCGCTGCGTGCCGGCACGAGCACCGGGTCGGATGGATCGTTCGCTCATGTCGCGTCTCCCGTTCGCAATTGAATCGCCTCCAGCACGTCGTCGCGGGCCGGTCGGGACCGGCCGTCCAGGTCCGCGATGGTCCAGGCCAGCCGGAGGACCCGGTCGAAGCCCCGCGCCGAGAGCGAGCCGGAGTCGAGTCGGGCACGCAACTCGGCCGTGTCGGGCGCGGGCAGCCGCCACGGCGGCCGGCGCAGGTGCGGCCCGGGAACCTGGGCGTTGAGCTGATGGCCGAGGCCCGCCCAGCGCTCCGCTCCCGCCGCTCTGGCCGCCGCCACCCGGCCCGCCACCACCGCCGACGACTCCCGGTCACCCGCGCCCGCCAGCAGCTCGGCGGCCCGTACCGCCGGCAGCCGGACCTGCACGTCGATCCGGTCCAGCAGTGGCCCGGAGAGCCGGCCGAGGTAGCGCCGCCGGGCGAGCGGGCTGCACTCGCAGTACGCGTCGCCGGCGGGCTTCGCGCACGGGCACGGGTTCGCCGCCAGCACCAGCTGCGTGAGCGCCGGGTACTCGGTGCCGCCCCGGGTACGGGCGAGCTGGACCCGGCCGTGCTCGAGCGGCTGACGCAGCGCCTCCAGGGCCCCCTTGCCGAATTCGGGCGCCTCGTCGAGGAAGAGCACCCCGCGATGGGCCAGCGACACCGCGCCCGGACGGGCGAGACCGGAGCCCCCGCCGACCAGCGACGGCACGGTCGCGGTGTGATGCGGCGCCTGGAACGGTGGCCGGCGCAGCAGCCGACCCCCCGGTGGGAGCAGCCCGGCGATGGAGTGCAGCGCGGTGACCTCCAACGCGGCCTCGTCGTCGAGCTCCGGCAGGATCGACGGGAGGCGCTCGGCGAGCATGGTCTTGCCGGCGCCGGGGGGCCCGAGCAGCGCCAGGTGATGTCCGCCGGCCGCGGCGACCTCGAGAGCGCGTCGCCCGAGCTCCTGCCCGGCCACGTCGGCCAGGTCGGGCCCGTCGCCGATCGGCGGCGACTCCCCGACGGGTGGCTCGATCAACGGCGCGCCGTCGCGTACGAAGGTGACCAGCCGGTGCAGCGTGTCGACGGCACGTACCCGCACGCCGGGGATGACGGCCGCCTCGGCCGCGTTCCCCGCCGGGACGATCACCCGCTCGATCCCGGCCCGGGCCGCGGCGGCGACCATCGGCAGCACTCCGCGCACCGGGCGGACGGTGCCGTCCAGCCCCAGTTCACCGAGGACCACCACCCGATCGAGGGGCAGCAGCGGGAGCTCACCCGAGCCGCCGAGCAGCGCCGCCGCGATCGCCAGGTCGAACGCCGAGCCGAACTTCGGCAGGGTGGCCGGCAGGAGGTTCAGGGTGATGCGGCGGTTCGGCCAGCGCTGACCGGAGTTGACCACGGCCGCCCGTACCCGGTCCCGGGCCTCGTGCAGTGCGGTGTCCGGCAGCCCGGAGATCACCACTGCGGGCAGTCCCGCGGCGAGGTCGGCCTCCACCTCCACGAGGTGACCGGCGACCCCGACCAACCCGACGCAGAGCACCTTCGCGTAGCTCATCGGGCACCCGCGCCCACGGTGCGAGCGCCCATCTCAGAACGCCCCCTTCAGGTGCTCGACCCGGGCCGGGCCGGCGTCGGGAAGTCGCACCGAGAGCACGTCGAAGCGGATCTCGTCGGCCGTCGTACCGGTCTGCGCCAGCCAGCGGGCGGCGAGGCCGCGCAGCCGCCGGGCCTTGGCCGGTACGACCGCCTCCGCCGGGCTGCCGAACTCGCCGCCCCGCCGGGTCTTCACCTCGCAGAAGGCGAGCACCGGCCCGTCCCAGGCGATGATGTCGATCTCGCCGCTCGGGCAGCGCCAGTTTCGGGTCACCGGGCGTAGCCCCGCTGCGATCAGGTGCCGGAGGGCGCACCGCTCGCCGTACGCGCCGACCGCCTGGTTCCGCGTCGTCATGGCCGCGACGATGCCGCTCCGGGGACGTGCTCGGCGATCCCGGGCGAGCCCGCCTGTGGACGACGGCCGCGCTGTGCACAACCGGATGATCATGCTGGTCTCGTGCTACAGGGGACCGTCGCTCACGCCGGTACGTGCAGGGTGGGACGCCGTGCGCCGGGCGGGACGCCGCCGGATGCGAACCAGGTGTGCGCGGTCGCCGCGCGCCGGGGTGGGCTGACGGCCGCCGAGACACTTCGCATACGGTGCGGCACGTGGACGGACGACGGAGCTTCCCCGACGATCAGGAATTGCGCTGGTACGCCGACGAGCGCGGCCGTGACTACGAGCCGGACTGGCCCGGCGTTGCGGAGCGCCAGCGGGACGAGGAGTCCCGCGTGCCGGAGCAGCGCGGCGCCACCGAGGAGCCCCGGTACGGCGACGGCACCCCGTACCGCGAGCCGGTCCGCTTCGGCGCGGACGCCGAGCCCGCCCGGTTCGCTCCGGCCGACCTGCCGGGGCGGGCGCCGGGGGGCGAGTCCGGCCGGTTCGCGGCGGGGGAGTCGGACGCCGGACGGTTCGGCGCGAACGATCCGGACTCACTGCGTTTCCCCGCGGTGAACTCCGACGGTGGGCGGCCCGAGCCGGCGACCGGCCAGCTCGGGACGACGGACTCGCGCCACGGTGCGCCGGAGCGGGAGTCCCGGCGGCATGCCGCCGTCGAGCCGGAGCGGTTCAGCGCCGCCGCCGAGCCCGAGCGGTTCAGCGCCGCCGGCGAGGCGGTGCGGTTGCCGGTGGGCTCGCGCGGGGAGGTCGAGCCGGGGCGTTCCGGCGCGGGTTCGCGCGCGGAGGACCAGTCGGCACGGTTTCCGGTCAACGCGCGTCTCGACGAGCCGGGCCGGTTCGAGGCGGCGCAGCTCGGGGTGGCCGGCGACGAGCGAGCCAAGTCGTCCGGTTACCGGGCGGAGCAGGCCTCGGGCACTGATTCGGACACGTCGGACTCGGGTGACCTGAGCGGGCGTCGTGCGCTCCGGGAGGTGGCGGGCTCGGACGCGGCGTGGGAGAGCGCGAGCGCCGCCCCGGCCGAGGCCGTCGAGTCCGTGCCGTCGTCCCCGCTGGCCGGCTACCCGATCGTCGACGCCGGCCGGGGGGAACCGTCGCCCGCGCTGGACGTGCCGACCGGCCCGATGCCGTCCGTCGGTCCGCGAGGCGAACTGCCCTACCTGGCGAGCGGCGTGCCGGACCCGGGCGCCCGGCCGACCGGCGACGGGGTCTATCGGACGCGTCGTCCGGTTCTCGCCGTCTTCTTCGCGCTGCTGGTCCTGGTCTTCGAGGCCCCGGCGTTGCGGTTGCTGGCGCACGGGGTGACGGGAGATCCGGTCTCCGCGGGGAACGTGGTGGCCGGAACGTTCCTGGTGGCCGGGCTGCCGATCTTCGCAATCGGGCTGTACGGGCTCCGTACCGGCGGATTGTCCCTGGCCGAGGGGAGCCGGGGTTGGCTGCGGCCACCGACGGCCTACCTGACGGTGGCCCTGGTGCTCTTCGTCGCGGCCGCGCTCGCGGCCGGCTGACCGGTACCGCGCTCGCGGGGCTCCGGTGCGGCTCGCGCCGTGCCCCGGAACGCGGCGCTCCCTGCCGCGCACCCGCGGGCTGCGCAGCGGGCAAGGGGCGTACACTGGTCGACTGGCGACCGCCACGCGCGGTCGACCTCGCGTGCCCTCTCCACGGTTCGTCGTGGGGCGACGGCCTCCCTGGTCCCGATCTTGGTCGGGCCCATCATGGCCGGCGATCGGGCGCCAGGACGCCCGGCCGCCGGCCGGGCGGGACAACCAGGGACAACAAGGAGTACCAACATGGCCGTCGTGACCATGCGTCAGCTGCTGGAGAGCGGTGTCCACTTCGGGCACCAGACCCGGCGCTGGAACCCGAAGATGAAGCGCTTCATCTTCACCGAGCGCAACGGCATCTACATCATCGACCTGCGCCAGACCCTCGACTACATCGAGAAGGCGTACGACTTCGTGCGCACCACGGTGGCCGAGGGCGGCAGCATCCTCTTCGTCGGCACCAAGAAGCAGGCTCAGGAGGCGATCTCCGAGCAGGCGACCCGGGTCGGCCAGCCGTACGTGAACCACCGCTGGCTCGGCGGCATGCTGACCAACTTCCAGACCGTGTACAAGCGGCTGCAGCGGATGAAGGAGCTTGAGGCCCTCGGTGACCTGAGCGGCACCGCCGCCGGTTACACCAAGAAGGAGACCCTGCAGCTCTCCCGCGAGAAGGACAAGCTCTCCCGCACCCTGGGTGGTCTGCGGGACATGCAGAAGCTCCCGGCCGCGATCTGGGTGGTCGACACCAAGAAGGAGCACATCGCCGTCGACGAGGCCCGCAAGCTGGGCATCCCGGTGATCGCCGTGCTCGACACCAACTGCGACCCGGACGAGGTCGACTTCCCGATCCCGGGCAACGACGACGCCATCCGCTCGGCCGAGCTGCTGACCAAGGTCGTCGCCGCCGCCGTCGCGGACGGTCTGATCGCCCGTTCCGGCCGTCGCCGGGGCACCGACGAGAAGCCCGAGCCGGGTGTCGCCTCCGACGAGCCGCTGGCCGAGTGGGAGCGCGAGCTGCTCGAGGAGCCGAAGAAGGCCGACGAGCAGGAGCAGCCGGCGGCGGCCGCCGCCGAGTGACCGCGCGTCGCTGCCCCGCCGTCCGCTCTTTGACGACGGCGGGCAGCGGCGGCCCGGTCGGGCACATTCGGCCCGGATCCGGGTAATCGGCACCTCCGACCATCCACCCGCCGTCTCAACATCGAAGAGAGAGCCATGTCTGAATTCACCGCCGCGGATGTGAAGAAGCTCCGCGACCTCACCGGCGCCGGCATGATGGACAGCAAGAAGGCGCTGACCGAGGCCGAGGGCGACTTCGACAAGGCCGTCGAGATCCTGCGCGTCAAGGGCGCCAAGGACGTCGGCAAGCGGGCCGGCCGTACGGCCGCCAACGGTCTGATCGCGCACTCCGGCCAGGCGCTGCTCGAGCTCAACTGCGAGACCGACTTCGTGGCCAAGACCGACTCGTTCATCGCGCTGGCCCAGCAGTTGGTCGAGCACGGCGTCCGCTCCGGTGTCAGCAACGCCGAGGAGCTGCTCGCCAGCGAGCTGGACGGCAAGGTCGTCGCCGACCTGATCCAGGAGCAGTCGGCCAAGATCGGCGAGAAGCTGGTGCTCAACCGGTTCGCCAAGCTCGACGGCACCACCGCCGTCTACCTGCACCGTAAGGCCCAGGACCTGCCCCCGGCGGTCGGTGTGCTGGTGCAGTACGCCGGCAAGACCGACGAGGCGGGCGACGCCGACGCGCGCGGTGTGGCCATGCAGATCGCCGCGATGCGCCCGCAGTACCTCGCCCGCGAGGAGGTGCCGGCCGAGGTCGTCGAGTCCGAGCGCCGCATCGCCGAGCAGACCGCCCGCGAGGAGAACAAGCCCGAGGCGGCGCTGCCGAAGATCGTCGAGGGCCGGGTGAACGGCTTCTACAAGGACTTCGTCCTGCTGGAGCAGTCGTCGGTGACCGACAACAAGAAGTCGGTGAAGCAGGTGCTGGCCGAGGCCGGCATCGAGGTCACCCGCTTCGTGCGGTTCGAGGTCGGCCAGGCCTGAGCCGCCACGGGCGCCTCGGCGCCCGTGGGCAGGAACGTCGACGAGGAGGTCGCCGGTGTACGTGACAGGCACCGCGGCCTCCTCGTCCCATAGGGTCGGCAACGGCAGTTTCGCGGCGCACGACGCGCCGGTGTGGGAAAGGGCGGGCGGATGACGCAGGTTGTGAGTGACCGGACGCTGGCGGTGGAAGACCCCACCGCCCCGCCGCCTGGCCGGGCTCGTCGGGTGGTGCTCAAGCTCTCCGGCGAGGTCTTCGGCGGAGGCGCGATCGGTGTCGACCCGGACGTCGTCCAGGCCATCGCCCGGCAGATCGCCACGGTGGTCCGTCGGGGTGTGCAGGTCTCCGTGGTGGTCGGCGGCGGCAACTTCTTCCGCGGCGCCGAGCTGCAGAAGCGTGGCATGGACCGGGCGCGCGCCGACTACATGGGCATGCTCGGCACCGTGATGAACTGCCTCGCCCTCCAGGACTTCCTGGAGAAGGAGGGGATCGAGACCCGGGTGCAGAGCGCCATCACCATGGCCCAGGTGGCCGAACCTTACATCCCGCTGCGCGCCATCCGGCACCTCGAGAAGGGACGGGTGGTCATCTTCGGCGCGGGCGCCGGCATGCCGTACTTCTCCACCGACACGGTCGCGGCGCAGCGCGCTCTGGAGATCCACGCCGACGTGGTCCTGATGAGCAAGAACGGCGTCGACGGTGTCTACACCGCCGACCCCCGGATCGACCCCACCGCCAGCAAGTTCGACTCGATCACCTTCTCCGAGGTGCTGCGCCGCAATCTTCGGGTGGCGGACGCGGCGGCGTTCAGCCTCTGCATGGAGAACGGCCTGCCGATGCTGGTATTCGGCGCGCAGGGGGAGGACACCATCGTGCGCGCCGTCGGTGGCGACAAGATCGGCACCCTGATCACCGCCTGAGCGGTCGCCCCCTGGCGACGGCAGCGGTCCTCCGACACACAGCAGAGCCCACCACGAGCACAGAAGGAGGCGAGGAGACCGGTGATCGACGACACCCTCCTCGAGGCCGAGGAGAAGATGGAGCGTGCGATCGAGCACGCCAAGGAGGAGTTCGGCGCGATCCGGACCGGTCGGGCCAACCCGGCCATGTTCTCCAAGGTCATCATCGACTACTACGGCACGCCCACGCCGCTGACCCAGATGGCGTCCGTCGCGATCCCCGAGCCGCGCATGGCGATCATCAAGCCGTACGACAACTCGCAGATCAACGCCATGGAGAAGGCGATCCGCGACTCGGACCTCGGCGTGAACCCGAACAACGAGGGCAACCAGCTGCGCATCGTGCTCCCGCAGATGACCGAGGAGCGCCGCCGCGACATGATCAAGGTGGCTCGGCACAAGGGCGAGGAGGCCAAGGTGGCGATCCGCAACGTCCGCCGCCGCGGCAAGGAGGAGCTGGACCGGATCGTCAAGGACGGCGAGGCCGGCGAGGACGAGGGTCGTCGCGCCGAGAAGGAGCTGGACGATCTCACCCAGCGCTTCGTGGCGAGCGTCGACGAGCTGGTCAAGCACAAGGAAACCGAGCTGCTCGAGGTCTGAATCGTCGCCCGCTGGGCGTCGGAGGTGTCACGAGGCCCGTCCCCGATCGCGGGGGCGGGCCTCGGTTGTTCGGCGGCGGGGCTCCGGACGGTCCTGGTGGTCGCGGGGGTCAGTGGCGCCGCCCAGCGGTCGTCGGCCCCGGGCGCACCGCTGCGGCCGAGCCTCGTCCGCCGTGCCGGAGTGGCCGGTGCAGTAGGCTCGGCAGGATTCCCGGCCACCTGACGGTGAACGCCGGGGATCGACCGCCCGTCGGGTCGGTCAATCCGAAGAAGCCGTCGCACGTGTGTAGGGGATGCTTGTGGTCTTGCGTCATGTGGTGGTCCTCGTGCCGCGTCGCGGTGCGTGATGTCCCCCCTCGACCCCTACAGCGGCGCTGAGCCCCGAGGCTGGGACCGGCCGGACCGGCCGGCGGCCCTGCCGTGGCCGGATCCCGAGATCGATCCGGGGCCGTGGACGCGCAACCCCGCACCCGGGCCGGAGCTCTACGCCGAGCCTCGGACCCGTTCCCGGCCACCGGCCGACCCGTACGACGACGGCGGCTCCTACCCGGCGGGCCCGTACGACGACCGTGACGGGCCGTACCCGCCGGATCCGTACGACGACGGGCGGCACTCGGGCCCGGCGCGCCCCGGGCGGGGTGGACCGTCGCACGGCGAGCGGGACCGGTACCGGGACCGGCGGGCCGATCCGTACGGTGACGACGAGCGCTACCAGGGCGGCCCGCCCGCCCCGCTCCGTGAGCGGTACTCCGACGAGCCGTACGCCGACCGCTACGACGACGACCGTGGCCGTGACCCGTACCGGGAGCGGCCCGACGAGCGAGGGTATCCGGACGAGCGCCGTCACCCCGGCGAGCGCGGGTATCCCGACGAGCGCCGCCATCCCGGCGAGCGCCGCCATCCCGGCGAGCGCGGGTATCCCGACGAGCAGGGATACGCCGACGAGCAGGGATACGCCGACGAGCGGACCGGACGGTACGACGACGAGTCCGGCTTCCCGACCGCGCAGCTGGAGCCGATCCGGGCCGACCTCGCTCCGGACCCGGTCCGGGCCGACCTCGCCCCGGCCCCTGAGCCGGAGCGGACGCCGGGCCGCCGCGGCCCGGGCAAGCGGCGCGCCAGCGCGGATCGTCCCGCCACCCTGCAGGCCTCCGGCCGGGCCGGACGTAACCTGCCGGCCGCCATCGGCGTCGGGCTGGGTCTCGGCGCCCTCATCCTGCTGCCGCTCTTCCTCTACCCGCCGTTGTTCCTGGCGGTCGTCGTCGCCGCCGTCTGCATCGGGGTCTGGGAGCTGACCCGGGCCGTGGGGCGCAGCGGCGCCAATCCACCGCTGGTCCCGCTGGTCGCCGGCAGCGCGCTCACCGTGGGGCTGGCCTGGTTCGCCGGCCCGGACGCGCTCAGCCTCGGTCTGCTGGTGACCGTGCTCGGGGTGATGATCTGGCGGCTGGGGGACGGGCCCGCCGGCTACCAGCGCGACCTGACCGCCTCCACCTTGATCGCGGTCTACGTGCCGTTCCTCGGCGGGTTCGCGGCGCTACTGGCGGCGGCGCCCGACGACGGTCCGTGGCGGATCCTGGCCGCCCTGATCGCGGTGGTGCTCTCCGATACCGGTGGGTACGCCGCGGGCGTGTTCCTCGGAAAGCATCCGATGGCCCCCACGGTGAGCCCCAAGAAGTCCTGGGAGGGCTTCGGCGGTTCCGTCACGGCCGCGGCGCTCGGCAGCGCGCTGCTCCTCTGGCTGGTGTTCGACGTGGCCCCGTGGTGGGGCGCGGTCTTCGGGGTCGCCATCTCCTGCGCGGCCGTACTCGGCGATCTCGCCGAGTCGATGATCAAGCGGGATCTCGGGGTGAAGGACATGAGCAACCTTCTGCCGGGGCACGGCGGGCTGATGGACCGGCTCGACTCGATCCTCTTCGCGGTGCCGACCGCGTACCTGCTGCTGGCCGTCCTCGTGCCGGTGGCCGGGTGAGCTGCCCGAGCGCCGGCGGGGCGGACCGGTCGGACGGAGGCGGAGTGCTCCGCCACCAGGAGGACCCCTTGACCGGAGGGCGGGGGTCGGTTCGGCACCTCCGGACAGGTGCGTACGCCGTTCGGCGTGACAGACTGGACCCGCCATGACGAGCCTGCCCCTGATCCCCGCCGTGCCGGACAAGCCCGCGCGCCGCGCCGCCCTGCCCCAGCAGCACCTCGCCGACCTCGACCTGGCGGGCCGCCAGGCGCTCGTCGCCGAGCTGGGCGAGCCGGCGTTCCGTGCGAAGCAGATCTCCAACCACTACTTCGGCCGGCTGGTCCGTGACCCGCAGCTGATGACCGACCTGCCCGCCGCCGCCCGTGAGCGGCTGGCCGAGCGGCTGATGCCCCGGCTGCTCACCGCGGTGCGGGAGCTGACCTGCGACGACGGCGCGACGCGTAAGGCGCTGTGGCGGCTGCACGACGGCTCGCTCGTGGAGAGCGTGCTGATGGGGTACGAGGACCGGGTGACGGTCTGCATCTCCAGCCAGGCGGGCTGTGGCATGGCCTGCCCGTTCTGCGCCACCGGCCAGGCCGGGCTGACTCGTAACCTCTCCACGGCCGAGATCGTCGACCAGGCGGTCTACCTCGCCGGCGTGGCCGCCTCCGGCGCGGTGGCCGGGTCCCCGGCCCGCCTCTCGCACGTGGTCTTCATGGGCATGGGCGAGCCGCTGGCGAACTACTCCCGGGTGGTCGCGGCGATCCGCCGGCTGGTCGCCCCGGCTCCCGAGGGGCTCGGCCTGTCCCAGCGGCACATCACCGTCTCCACCGTCGGCCTGGTGCCGGCCATTCGCCGACTGGCCAGCGAAGACCTGTCGGTGACTCTTGCGCTGTCGTTGCACGCCCCTGATGATGAGCTGCGCGACGAACTGGTGCCGGTCAACCAGCGCTGGAAGGTGGCCGAGGTGCTGGACGCAGCGTGGGACTACGCGGCCCGGACGGGACGCCGCGTGTCGATCGAGTACGCGATGATCAAGGATGTGAACGACCAGCCGTGGCGCGCCGACCTGCTCGGCCGGCTGCTGGCCGGCAAGTTGGCACATGTGAATCTCATTCCGCTCAACCCGACGCCGGGTAGCCGCTGGGACGCGAGCCCGAAGCCGGTCGAGCGCGAGTTCGTCCGGCGCTTGCGGGCCGCCGGGGTGTCCACCACCGTGCGGGACACCCGGGGGCGTGAGATCGACGGGGCGTGTGGGCAGCTCGCCGCCGCGGAGGACAGCGACATCGACCGCGCCGCAGCGGCATCGGCGTGACCAGGCGTGGCGAAGGAAACCAGGAGACATAGTGGCGAGTCAGGGTCAGCGTTTCCGGCGTAAAGCGGTCCGCCGGGGATACAAGGTCGACGAGGTGGACGCCTTCCTCGACCGGGTGGAGGCGACGCTCGCCGGCCAGCCGGTGGGCGCGCCCGTGGCCTCGCAGGAGGTCCATGACGTCGTCTTCCGGGTCCGGTTCAACGGCTACGACGAGTGGCAGGTCGACCTGCACCTCGACCGGGTCGAGCGCCAGTTGGCCGAGCTGGAGGAGCGCGGCGGCGCCCTCGGACGCGGCGGGGACTCCGGCATGGGCGACCGACTGGGTCAGCCCGATCGGATGGGTCCGCCGGATCGGATGGGGCCGCCCGATCGGATGGGGCCGCCGGACCGGATGGGGCCGCCGGACCGGATGGGGCCGCCCGATCGGATGGGTCCGCCGGACCGGATGGGGCCGCCCGATCGGATGGGGCCGCCGGACCGCATGGGTCCGCCCGACCGGATGGGGCCACCGATGCGCGACGAGCGGGGCATGCCTCCGGTCCCGCAGCCGCTTCCGCCGCGGCCGATGCCCGCGCAGGCCGGCCCGCCCACCGATCGTTACGGCCGTTACGACGAGCCGACCGGCGCCTTCTCCGGCGGGTACGACGCCCCCCGCGGCGGCTTCGACGGCCCGCGCCCGCCGGCCGGCCCCGGCCCCGGCATGCCGATGGGCGGCCCGGGCGGTGGAGCGCCCCTCCCGCAGCGTGGCCTTCCCGCGGGCCCGAGCGGTTACGGCCAGGACGAACCGCGCTTCGACGGCTTCGAGGCCGGCCGGCGGGCCCGCCCCGACATGACCGCGGAGATCCGGATGCCGGAGCGGGACCCGCGCGACATGATGCCCGAGCGGGACCCCCGTGACCTGCGCCGTGGCCCGGCCGGCCCGCCGCCGATGCCTCACCAGGGCTACGGTGGCGCGCCGATGGGCGGTCCGCCCGCCGTGCCCGGCCCGCCGCCGATGGCCGGCCCCCCGGTCGGTGGTCCGCCGATGGGCGGCCCCCCGGTCGGTGGTCCCCCGGCGGGTGGCCCGCCGATGGCCGGGCCGCCCGGGAGTGACCTCTACCGGGTGGACCAGATCCGCCGTCGCTTCCAGGTGCGCCGCTTCGGCAGCGGATACGACCCGGACCAGGTCGACCGGTTCTTCGAGAGCCTGCTCGGCGGCATGGCCGGCCGCAATCAGATGCCGGTGAACCCGAAGGACCTGGACACCCTGCGCTTCGGCCTCGTACCCGGCGGCTACTTCGAGGCGGAGGTCGACGCCGCGCTCAAGGACGTGCAGGACATCCTCTTCGGCCGCTGACGCTCCGGCGGCGCGACGGCCACGCCGCGTACGACGAGGGCCCGCCCTTCCCGATCGGGAAGGGCGGGCCCTCGCGCATGGTCACACACCGGGCGGACCCGGCGCCGGCGCCCGGGTCAGGACCGCAGGCCGCTGCGCCGCAGCACGGAGTCGCCGATGACGATGATCAGAAGTACGGCGGCCAGGCCGACCAGCCAGATCTCCTCGACCTTGCCCTCATGGTTGCCGCAGAACGCCATGAGGACCAGCACCGCCGCCGACAGCACCGCCCCGATCCGTCCGGACTTGCGGTGTCCGGGCTTGTGCTGATCTGGCGCGGTTACCGGCTCGCTTCCTGCCACTGTCGGTCCTTCCCTCGCGATCGGATCTCCGGTTAGTCTGGCACGCCCCGTACCGGCCGTGGCGCAGGGTCCGATCTGATGGGGCGCAGGTGACCCGCGAGGACGACCGGACACCGTTCGGAGGCGGCGGGCGAGGTGCGGGAAACCCGCCGCGAGACGGTACGAGCACGCGCCGGCGCGGTGTCCGGGCGGGTACGACGGCACTACCGGCGTCGCGGACCGGGGGCCCCGACCACTCCGGTAGCGTTTGGCGTACACCTTGATACGTCTTTTTGAGGGGGAAACTGCGGTGCGAGTGACCGGTACCGGGCACGCCAGCATGCGGATCGACACGGCCGCGGGCAGCATCCTGTGCGACCCGTGGGTCAATCCGGCCTATTTCGCCTCCTGGTTCCCGTTTCCCGACAACTCGCTGCTCGACTGGCAGGCCCTCGGCCAGGTCGACTACCTGTACGTCTCCCACCTGCACCGGGACCACTTCGACGCGAAGCACTTGCGGGATTTCGTGTCGAAGGACGCGACCGTGCTGCTTCCCGAGTTCCCCACCTCGGAGATGGAGGACGAGTTCCGGGCGCTGGGCTTCACCAAGTTCATCAAGGCGCCGAACGAGCAGGTCGTCGAGCTTCCGGGCGGCCTGAAGATCATGATCCAGGCGTTGACCAGCCCGACCGACGGACCGATCGGTGACTCGTCCCTCTGGGTCGAGTACGACGGCGTGCGGCTGCTCAACCAGAACGACGCCCGCCCCACCGACCTGACCGCCTTCGCGAAGCTGGGGCACGTGCACGCGCACCTGCTCCAGTTCTCCGGCGCGATCTGGTACCCGATGGTCTACGAGCTGCCGCAGGCGGCCAAGACCGCGTTCGGCAAGCAGAAGCGGGACCGGCAGTTCGACCGCACCTGGCGCTACATCGACGACCTGAAGGCGTCGCACGTTTTCCCGATCGCCGGCCCGCCGTGCTTCCTCGACGACGAGCTGTGGCAGTTCAACGACATCTTCGGCGACGAGGGGAACATCTTCCCCGACCAGTCGGTGTTCCTGAGCGAGTACGCCAAGGTCGGCGGCACCAACGGCATCGTGCTGCTGCCGGGCAGCGTCGCCGAGGTCACCACCGAGGGCGCGACCACCATCCACCCGGTGCCGGTCGAGGAGTTCTTCGCGAACAAGGTCGCCCACCTGGAGGAGATGCGGGAGCGCAAGCGTCCGATCATCGAGGCGGAGAAGGCGTCCTGGCGGCACCCCGAGGTCGACGTGCTCGGCGAGATGAAGCGCCGGATCGAGCCGCTGCTGGACGAGTCGATCTACCTGGCCAAGGGCGTCGGCGGTCCGGTCCGCTTCGACCTGGTCGGCACTGACAGCTCGGGCGGGGAGGCCGTTGAATCCATCGTGGTGGACTTCCCGGGCAAGGAGGTGCGGCCGTACGCGGACGAGAAGGTCCGCTACCGGTTCCGCACCGACCGGTCGCTGATCGAGCACCTGCTCTTCATCGACGAGGTGGACTGGGTCAACTCGCTCTTCCTCTCCTGCCGCTTCTCGGCGGCCCGGATCGGCCAGTACAACGAGTTCGTCTACGCCTTCTTCAAGTGCCTCTCCGAGGAGCGGCTCCAGTACGCCGAGGGCTGGTACGACGAGCACGAGCGAGCCGTCGACGCGGAGGACATCACCCTCGGCGACTGGGTGGTGCAGCGGCGGTGCCCACACCTGAAGGCCGACCTGAGCCGGTTCGGGATCGTCGACGGGGACCAGTTGACCTGCCAGCTGCACGGCTGGCGATTCGACCTCGCCAGCGGCCGCTGCCTGACCAGCGTGGGCCACAAGATCCGTGCGCACCGCGCCGACGCCGCACAGGCCACCGAGGCCGCGAGCTGATTTCGGTCCCGTCCCGCCCCGCCGGGGCCGATCCTGGAGCTGTGGTGAACCACGGGAACGCCTAGTGGACGCCACCTCCGGGTGATCGGCGGGAGCGGGGCGTGACCGAGGGGGACGACGAGGCGCGGTACCGGTACGGACGGAACCGCGAGATGGCCCGGGACGCCTCCCGGGTGGAGGCGTTCAGCGACGCGGTCATCGCGATCGTGCTGACGCTGATGGCTGTCGACCTGCTTCAGCTCGGCCCGGCCCGCACCGACGGATCGGGCCTGGTCGGCGCGCTCCGGCATGAGTGGCCGGCGTACCTCGCGTACGTGATCACGTTCGCGATCGTCGGTCAGGTCTGGCTCACCCACCACAACATGTGGCGGTACGTCGTCCGGGTGGACCAGGTGCTGCTCGTGTTCAACCTGGCCCTGCTGCTCTTCGTGGCGGCCATCCCGTTCGCCGCGGACCTGCTCGCGGACCATCTGCGCGGGCCCGCCGCGGACCAGCGACTGAGCGCCGGGCTCTACGTCAGCGCGGTGCTCGGTGAGGCGCTCTTCTTCAACCTGAGCTGGTGGTGGGCGCGTCGACGCGGGTTGCTGCACCCCGACCTGGATCCCCGGCTGGCCCGGCTGGTGGCCCGCCGATTCCTGCTCGGGCCGCTGCTCTACCTGATCGCGTTCGCCTTCGTCTTCGTCAACCCGATCCTCAGCCTCAGCCTCTACCTGGTGCTGGTCGGCGTCTACCTGCTTCGCGGGCCCGGCGACCTCCCCTCCTACGCCCGCTGACCACTGCCGGGGATCGCCGTGGTGGTGTACGGCCACGCCGACGCACCGCTCCGGGGCCGGATCAGTGGGTCAGGTCGGCGAGGATGCGGTTGGCGGCGTTGTGGCCGGCCGCACCGATCACGCTGCCGGCCGGGTGGCAGCCGGCGCTGCCCGCGTACACCCCGTCGACGCCGGTGGCGTGCGGCATGCGGTCGGTGAAGGAGACCGTGTTGTCCACGTGGTGGATGTGCCCACCGGTGATGCCGAAGTGCGCCTCGATGCCCGGCGGCGGCAGCGGCACCGCGTCCGCGATGAGGTCGGCCGTGCCGGGCGCGTACCGTTCGCAGATCCCGACCAGGCGGTCGACGTAGCCGGGCAGCGCCGCGTCCCAGGTGGTGCCGGCCAGCTCGTAGGGGACCGACTGCACGAAGAGCGCGGACGAGTGGTGCCCCTGGCCGTCGGAGAGCGACGGGTCGACCGTGGTGTGCAGGTACCACTCGATGGTCGGCTCCGCCGGCAGGTGGCCCGCCTGCACCTGCGCCCACATGGCGCGCAGGGCCGCCATCGGTGACTCCCCGCCGCCGCCCACCAGCGACGTGGAGCCGGGCAGCAGGTGGATGGTCGAGCCGAACGGGCTCGGGGCGTCCGCCGGCAGGCACGAGAAGCGGGGTAGCCCGGTGAGCGCCAGGTTCAGCTTGAGGGTGGTGCCGGGTCGCCGTACCGCCGCCATGCGCGCGCTCAGCGGGGCCGGGAGCGCGCCGTCGGGCAGCAGCTCCATCAGCCGGTACGGGTCGCAGGCGCCGAGCACCACCCGGGCGGCCACCTCCCGGCCGTCGGCGAGCACCACGCCGCTCGCCGCGCCGCCGTCCAGGGTGATCGCGTCGACCCGCGCACTGGGAACGATCCGCGCCCCGGCGGCCCGGGCGGCCTCGGCGAAGGTACGGGAGACCGTGCCCATGCCCCCTTCGGCGATCATCCAGGTGCCCCCGGAGCCGGGGAGGCGGCACATGTTGTGCACCAGGAAGTTGTGGCCGGTGCCCGGGTCGTCCGGTCCGGCGTTCAGCCCGGAGAGGCCGTCGGTGACGGCGTACATGCTGACCAGCAGCTCGGACCGGAAGTCGAACCGGGCCAGGTAGTCGGCGACGGAGCCGCGGACCAGGTCGACGAAGACCTGTCGCAGCGCCGGACGGACGTGGCGCTCGGCGGTCTCCTCGACGGGCAGCGGCTCCCTGAGCCAGGCGGGCGCCAGGTCCTCCCGCAGCGCGGCCAGCTCGGTCTGGAGGGCGTCGTCGGCGGCGGCGTCGGCGGGGGAGAAGAACTCGGCGAGCTGCGTCCGGCTCGCCGCCGCGTCACTGCCGAAGAGCAGGTACGGCGAGCCCAGGCCGCCCGGCGTGGGCAGGAAGTAGTGCGGGTCGCGGCGCAGCACCGGGATCTTCACGTCGAGCGTGGCGAGCAGCTCCGGCGGCATCAGCCCGAGCAGGTACGAGCCGGTGGAGTGGCGCAGCCCCGGCACCTTCGGGAACGGGTTCTCGGTGCGGGTGGCCCCGCCGATCACGTCGGCGGCCTCCAGCACCAGCACGTCGAGCCCGGCGCGGGCCAGCAGGATGGCGGAAACCAGGCCGTTGTGCCCGGCGCCGACGATCACCACGTCGGCGCGAGCCGGGATCTCACTCCTCATGCCCTCGCACCCTAGACCGAATCGCCCCCCACCGAGCCCCGCGATCATGAAGTTGTTGCCCGACGGAGCGCTCCCAACGGGCGATAACTTCATGATCACCGGGGGAAGGGCGGGAGGTCGTATCGTCTGGGGTCGTGATGATCAGTTTCGAGACGCGGCCGGACCGGCGGCTGCTGACGCAGGCGTTGCGCCGTACGCTCCGTCGCAGCCTGCGCCTCTTCACGCTCTGCGGCTTCATCCTCCTGCTGCCGGCGGCGGCCGCGCTGCTCACCGACGATCCGCTGGTGGGGCTGGGATGGCTGGCGGGGGCCGTCGTCTTCTGGGCGCTGCCGGCGGTGGTGGTTCGCAGCGCGGTCCAGGCGAGCTGGAAGGGGTACGGCATCCCGATCGCCTGGCAGTTCTCCGACGCCGGCGTGCGGATGGACTCGGCGCTGATGGAAAGCCTGATCCGGTGGGAGGCGCTGGAGTCGGTCGAACCCATTCCCGGCCAGCTGCTTCTGAAGATCAACCGGCAGCAGGTCGTTCCGGTCACGATCGCCGGGCTGACCCCGGTCGACCGCGAGACGCTCGCCGGCTATCTCCGTGGCCGCGGCCTGCTTCCGGAGGGCGCCGCGATCACGGGCTGACGGCAAAGGCCGCGTGGTCCGGGGTGTCGCCGGCGCAGCTGCAGCCTGTTCCAGTCGATGTATCCACGTCGCGGTGTCCCGGGCGGCTGGATGCCGGACATCAGCGATCACGTGTCGATCATCGGCGCGCTGGTCCGAAGCCGTGGCAGGGCGCGGCGCCGTACCGGCGGCCGGGGCGGCCCTTCGGTGCTCGCACCCACACCGAAGGGCCGTCCCGGGGCCGTGGTCGATCAGGCCCCGGCGAAGTGCTGCCGGTGGTCGCGGACGAACTCCGCGATGCTCCGCGGCGACCGGCCGATGACGCTGCTGACATGGTCGTTGGTCACGTCACCGAATCCGATGCCGTAGGCGGCGTTGTACTCGGCGAGTGCCTCCGCCATCCACTCGTCTAGCCCCGCCTGGAGCAGGCCGTCGAGGGTTTCGCCCGGGGTCTGCGACACGTACCGCACCGGTCGCCCGACCGCGTGGCTGATCTCCTCGGCCGCCTGATGCAGGGTGATGCTCGCCGGGCCGGCGAGGGTGTAGATCTTGCCCGCATGTGACTCGGGCGCGGTGAGGATCTCGGCGGCGACCTCGGCGATGTCCCGGACGTCGATGCCGTTGACCCGGCCCTCGCCGTAGAGTCCGTACAGCTCCTCGCCGTTGAGGGTGGAGAGCAGGTTCTGCATGAAGTTGGTGGGTCGCAGGATCGTCCAGCCCAGACCCGAGTTCTGCAGCTCGGCGTCGGAGAGCGCGTGCAGCCGGCCGTTGCGGGTGGGGGCGTCGTGCGCGGCGCCGATCGCGGAGAGCCGCACGATGTGCCGCACCCCGGCCTGCTTGGCGGCCCACACCGCGTTCGCGCTCTGGCTCGGCGCGAGCGGGCCCATCGGCGTCAGCAGCCAGAGGGTGGTCACGCCGTCGAACGCCGCCGGCAGCGTGGCGGGGCGGTCGAGGTCACCCTCGACGTACTCGACGCCGTCGATCTGGGGGGCGCGTGACTTGTCCCGAACGAGGGCGCGTACCGGTGCCTTGCCGGCGAGCGCCCGGAGGACCTCGCTCGACACCATGCCGGTCGCGCCGGTCACCAGAATGGTCATGACTCTCTCCTCCACGGTTACCCGGGTCGTGATCCTGCTGCGGCTGGTCCGCGGCGGGTTGCGCTACGTGCCGCCCCGCGCCGGCCCGGATCGGCCGGGGGCGAGTGGGTGGCCGCTGTCACGTGGCACCGGGCCGCCTACTGTCAGGCAGGTCCGGGCGGTGATGCCGTCGACCACGGTATAGTCCAAATATTAGACCGTCCAATGATTGGACTAAAGATGAGGCGCAGCACACGTAAGGAGCAGGATCCCGACCTCGGCATCCTGGCCGTCCAGCTCTCCGCGCGGGTCCAGCGCGCGCTCTTCGCCCGCGCCGCGGAACAGGGATTCGAGGACGTCCGGCCCCGGCACGGGGCGGTCATGGCGTATCTGGACGCCGAGGGCACGCGCCCCGGCGAACTCGCCCGGCTGGCCGGCCGCAACAAGCAGACGATGGGGGCGATCCTCGACGAGCTGGAGCGCCTGGGGTACGTCCGGCGCGCCCCCGACCCGGCCGACCGCCGCGCCCGGCTGATCATGCCGACCGAGCGTGGACTCAGGTTCATGGAGGTCTCCGACGCCCTCGTGAACCAGATCGAACAGGACCTCTCCGACGCGATCGGTGCGGACCGCTACCGGGCGTTCCGGGAGGTGCTGCAGCAGGGCACGACGAGCCTCCCGGCGGGCGGCCGGGACGCCGAGGGCTGAGCAGCGATCCACCCGACTTCAGGGGTGATCCACTCGATTTCATGAAATTCGCGGTATCCGGGGCAGGTGGATGCCCCGACTTCCATGAGCTCGTGTCGATCATCGCCGCCGCGCTAGGCCGCGAGGGCAGCTCCGGAGCAGGTCAACGGCGAAGTTTGAGGCTCTCAGCGGACGTACAGCGCGGCTGGGGAAGAATGGCCGGGTGACTTCCGTGCGAGAGCTCGTCCTGCTCGGTTCCACCGGCTCGATCGGCACGCAGGCCATCGACATCGTTCGGCGCAACCCGGAGCGGTTCCGGGTGGTGGCGCTCGGCGCGGGCGGCGGCAACGTCGAGCTGCTCGCCGCCCAGGCCCTCGAACTCGGCGTCGAGGCGGTCGGCGTGGCGAAGGCCTCCGCCGCCCAGGACCTCCAGCTCGCCTTCTACTCCGAGGCGAGCCGGCGTGGCTGGGCCAGCGGCGACTTCAAGCTTCCCAAGATCGTGGCCGGGCCGGACGCCATGACCGAGCTGGCCCAGTGGCCCTGTGACGTGGTGCTCAACGGGGTGGTCGGCTCGCTCGGGCTGGCGCCGACCCTCGCGGCGCTGCGCGCCGGCCGTACGCTCGCGCTCGCCAACAAGGAGTCGCTGGTGGCCGGCGGCCCGCTGGTCAAGGCCGCGGTGACCCGGGCGGGGCAGATCGTGCCGGTCGACTCGGAGCACTCGGCGCTCGCCCAGTGCCTGCGCGGCGGTACGCGGGGCGAGGTGCGCCGGCTGGTGGTCACCGCGAGCGGCGGCCCGTTCCGGGGTAAGCGGCGCGACGAGTTGACCCAGGTCACGCCCGAGCAGGCGCTGGCGCACCCGACCTGGAACATGGGCCCGGTCGTCACGATCAACTCCGCGACCATGGTCAACAAGGCGCTCGAGGTGATCGAGGCGCACGAACTCTTCGACGTCCCGTACGGCGACATCACGGTGATGGTGCACCCGCAGTCGGTGATCCACTCGATGGTCGAGTTCGCCGACGGCTCCACCCTCGCGCAGGCCAGCCCGCCGGACATGCGGCTGCCGATCGCCCTCGGCCTCGGCTGGCCGGATCGGGTGCCGGACGCCGCCGCCGCAGTCGACTGGACGACCGGCCACACCTGGGAGTTCGCCCCGCTGGACGACGAGGCGTTCCCGGCGGTCGCCCTCGCCAAGGCCGCGGGTGAGGCCGGGTGCTGCCGCCCGGCCCTCTACAACGCCGCGAACGAGGAGTGCGTGGCCGCGTTCGTGGCCGGCCGGCTGCCCTTCCTCGGCATCGTGGACACCCTCGCCAGGGTCCTGGACGACGCTCCGGACTTCGGCGAACCAGGTACCGTCGAGGACGTGCTGACGGCCGAGTCGTGGGCGCGTACGCATGCGCAGGAGATCATCGCCGAGGCGGTGGAAGGAGCTTGATGGCATACCTGATCGGGGTGGTCCTCTTCGCCCTGGCGATCCTCATCTCGGTGAGCCTGCACGAGGCGGGGCACATGATCACCGCCAAGGCGTTCGGGATGAAGGTCACCAAGTACTTCGTCGGCTTCGGCCCCACCGTCTGGTCCTTCCGGAAGGGTGAGACCGAGTACGGCCTCAAGGGCGTCCCGCTCGGCGGCTTCTGCAAGATCGTCGGGATGACCCCGCAGGACGACGACGTCGAGCCGGGCGACGAGAAGCGGGTGATGTGGCGCTACCCCGTCTGGAAGCGGACGATCGTGATGTCCGCCGGCTCGATCACCCACTTCGCGATCGCGCTGGTCACGCTCTGGATCCTGGCCATCTCCGCCGGCCTGCCCAACCCGAACTTCCCCAGCACCGAGGAGCAGGTCCGCCAGGAGCCGGCGGTCGTCGCGCTCAGCGACTGCGTGGTGCCCGAGAACGCCGCCCGTGCCTGCGCGCCCGGCGACGCCGCCAGCCCCGCCGCGCAGGCCCAGCTGCGCGACGGTGACCGGATCACCTCGCTGAACGGTCAGCCGATCGAGAACTACGGCCAGCTGCTCACCGCGCTGCGCGGCGTCCAGCCCGGCAGCACCGCGACCATCGGCTACGTCCGCGACGGGCAGCCGGCCGAGACCCGGGCGACGCTCGCCCGGACCGAGCGGCCGCCGCTGGACGACCCGGAGGGCGCGGTCGGCCCGGTCGCCGCGCTCGGCGTCGGGCTCATCCCGAGCACACCCACCCGGGTGACGTACGGGCCGGTCGGGGCGTTCGGCGCCACCGCCGACTTCACCGGCGAGATGGCGGTCGGCACCGTGCAGGCCCTGCAGCGGATCCCGCAGAAGGTTCCGGCGCTCTGGCACGCGATCACCGGTGGCGAGCGGGACGTGGACACCCCGATCAGCGTGGTCGGCGCCAGCCGGCTCGGCGGCGAGGCCGTGGAGAACAACGCCTGGCTGGTCTTCTTCATGCTCTTCGTCTCGCTGAACTTCTTCATCGGTGTCTTCAACCTGCTGCCGCTGCTCCCGCTCGACGGCGGCCACATCGCCATCGCCTGGTTCGAACGGGCCCGCTCCTGGCTGTTCGCGCGGCTGCGCCGCCCGGACCCGGGCCGCGTGGACTACCTCAAGCTCATGCCCTTCACGTACGCGGTGATCCTGATCGGTGGCGTCTTCACGCTGCTGACCATCACCGCGGACGTGGTCAACCCGATCACGCTCTTCTCAAGGTGAGTGTTTGAAGTGACCGCAGTCAGCCTCGGAATGCCTCCCGTGCCGCCTCCGCCGCTCGCGCCGCGCCGGGCCAGCCGCCAGATCATGGTCGGCTCCGTGCCAGTCGGTGGTGGCGCGCCGGTCTCGGTGCAGTCGATGACCACCACCCTCACCGCCGACGTCAACGCCACGCTGCAGCAGATCGCCGAGCTCACCGCCAGCGGCTGCCAGATCGTCCGGGTCGCGGTGCCCTCCCAGGACGACGTCGAGGCGCTGCCCGCGATCGCCAAGAAGTCGCAGATCCCGGTGATCGCCGACATCCACTTCCAGCCGAAGTACGTCTTCGCCGCGATCGACGCGGGCTGTGCGGCCGTCCGGGTGAACCCGGGCAACATCCGCCAGTTCGACGACAAGGTCAAGGAGATCGCGAAGGCGGCCGGTGAGGCCAAGGTGCCGATCCGCATCGGCGTCAACGCCGGCTCGCTCGACAAGCGGCTGCTCAGCAAGTACGGCAAGGCCACCGCCGAGGCGCTCGTCGAGTCGGCGCTCTGGGAGTGCTCGCTCTTCGAGGAGCACGGCTTCCGGGACATCAAGATCTCGGTGAAGCACAACGACCCGGTGGTCATGATCCGGGCGTACCGGCAGCTCGCCGAGCAGTGCGACTACCCGCTGCACCTCGGCGTCACCGAGGCCGGCCCCGCCTTCCAGGGCACCATCAAGTCGGCGGTGGCGTTCGGCGCGCTGCTCGCCGAGGGCATCGGTGACACCATCCGGGTCTCCCTCTCCGCGCCGCCGGTGGAGGAGGTCAAGGTCGGCAGCCAGATCCTGGAGTCGCTGGGGCTGCGGGAGCGTGGCCTGGAGATCGTCTCCTGCCCGTCCTGCGGACGCGCGCAGGTGGACGTCTACAAGCTCGCCGAGGAGGTCACTGCCGGCCTGGAGGGGCTGCCGGTGCCGCTGCGGGTCGCCGTGATGGGTTGCGTCGTCAACGGTCCGGGTGAGGCCCGGGAGGCCGACCTCGGCGTCGCCTCCGGCAACGGCAAGGGCCAGATCTTCGTGAAGGGGCAGGTCATCAAGACCGTGCCCGAGGCGCAGATCGTGGAGACGCTGATCGAGGAGGCGCTCCGGCTGGCCGAGGAGATGGGCGCCGAGCTGCCCGAGGAGCTGCGCGGCCTGGTCACCAGCCCCACCGTCACCGTCCACTGACCTCCCGCCTCCGCGCCCCACGCCCGAAGGGCAGGGCACGCTTACACGGAAAGAGTGGCCATTCCCGCGGGAATGACCACTCTTTCCGTGTATTTGCCCCAACCTGCCCCGTGGCATGCGCGCGGCGGCTCGGGGCGAGGGGTCAGTCGGACTCGGCGAGGATGGCGTAGAGCTTGCGCCGGGTCTCGTCGAGCACCTGGGCGGCCCGCTCGCGCTGGTCGTCGGTGCCGGTCATCATCACCTGCCGCAGCGCCTGCATCGCCTGCCCGCCGGCGTCACGAATGTCGTGCCAGCTGTTGACGGTGTCCTGGGCCAGCTCCGACCACGGCGGGTTCTCGGCTGCCTCGGTCGCCTCGGCGCGGCCGGCCTCGGTGACGGTGAACCGCTTCCGCCCGCCGCCGGAGTCCTCGGCCGCGGCGATGACGCCCTCGTCCTCCAGCAGTTGGAGCGTCGGGTAGATCGAGCCCGGGCTGGGCCGCCAGGCGCCCCCGGTGCGGGAGTCGATCTCCTGGATCATCTCGTAGCCGTGCATCGGGCGCTCGGTGAGCAGCGCCAGCACGGCCGCCCGCACGTTCGGCCGACGTCGCCTGCCACGGCCCCGTCCGCCCCAGCCGTGGCCGCCGCCGTGCCCGTGCGGCATGGGTGGCACGGGTGGGAAGCCGAAGCCGCCGCCCCGCATCCGGACCTCCCGCATCGCGCCGTGCACGGCCCCGTGCATCGCGCCGTGCATCGCCTCGTGCATCGCTTCGTGCATCACGTGGTGCCCGCGGTGGAATCTCATGTTCCGCTC
The DNA here is from genome assembly GCF_003626635.1 of Micromonospora musae. Taxonomy (GTDB): domain Bacteria; phylum Actinomycetota; class Actinomycetes; order Mycobacteriales; family Micromonosporaceae; genus Micromonospora; species Micromonospora musae. The sequence goes on from NZ_RAZT01000013.1 coordinate 70,279, forward strand.
CCTGTCTAAGTATCGCTGATGCATCAACGATATATCGGCAATGTGTCGGCGACAAGGTGAGCCTGCAAACCGTACGTACGTCTTGCTAGGCTGCCGACCGTGCGACTGCTTCCCGACCCCGGACCGGCCCGGACCCTCGCCCTCTCGACCCTGATCAACACCGTCGGCCGGGGCACCTGGCTGACCGCCAGCGCCCTGTTCCTGACCCGCTCGGTCGGACTGACCGTGGCCCAGGTCGGCCTCGGGCTCACCCTCACGGCGCTGGTCAGCCTGATCGCCAGCACCCCGATGGGCTACCTCGCCGACCGGCGCGGCCCGCGCGGCGTCCAGCTCGCCGCGCTGCTCGCCTCCGCCGCGTGCACCGCCGCCCTGGTCACCGTGCGGTCCTTCCCGACCTTCCTGCTGGTCGGCATGCTCATGGCGATCGCCGACGCGGCGAACCGGGGTGCCCGAGGCGCGCTGATCGCCGGTGCCGTCCCCGCCGAACAGCGCGTACGCACCCGCGCCTACCTGCGCGCCGTCACCAATGTGGGGATCTCGGTCGGCGCGGTGGTCGCCGGTGTCGGACTCGCCGCCGACACCCGGGCCGCGTACGTGGCGCTGATCCTGCTGGACTGCGCGACCTACCTGCTGGCGGCGGCGATCCTGCTCCGCCTGCCGGTCGTACCGCCGGTCCCCGCGCCCACGCACGGGCCACGGCTGGTGGCCCTGCGGGACCGCCCGTTCCTCGCCTTCACCGTGCTCGACGGGCTGATGTCGATGCACTTCGGGCTGCTGAACATCGCCCTGCCGCTCTGGATCGCCGAGCACACCGAAGCGCCGCACTGGCTGATCTCCGCCTGCATGCTGGTCAACACGGTGATGGTGGTGCTCTTCCAGGTCCGTGCCTCCCGCGGCACCGAGGAGCTGGCCGGAGCCGGCCGCGCCGCCCGCCGCGCGGGGGTGGTGATCGCCGCCGCCTGCCTGCTCTTCGCCGCCAGCGGCACCGTCCCCGGACCGGCCGCCGTGGCGCTGCTGCTCGCCGGGTCGCTGGTGCACGTGGTGGGCGAACTGTGGCACTCGGCGGCCGGCTGGGGCATCTCGTTCGGTCTCGCCCCGGCGGACGCGCAGGGTCAGTACCAGGGCGCGTACGGAATGGGCATGCAGCTCGGGTCGATGGTGGCACCCGCCGTGGTGACCACGCTCGCGGTCGGCTGGGGCGTACCGGGCTGGTTGGTCCTCGGTGTGTTCTTCCTGTCCGTCGGTGCCCTGGTGCCCCCGGTGGTGCGGTGGGCCGAGGGCACCCGGGTGGCGCAGCCGGTGGCCGCGTGACACGGAGTCGGTACTCAGCCCGCGGGCCAGGGGGCGGATCTGGCACGCTGGAGGCGTGCTGACGGTGCCGGTACGGCAACTGGGGGAATCGGAACGACGCGCGGTCGAGCGCCTACTCGACCTCGACCCGTACGCGGGCGCGCAGGTCGCCGAGCGGATCGCCGCGCGCGGGCTCTCCTGGTGGCGGGCCGAGGGTCGCATCCTCGGCTACGGCGCCCGACGCAACCTCGAATCGATCTGCTGGCTGGGCGGCAACCTGACCCCGGTGCTCGCCACCGACCCGGCCGTCGACGCGTTCGCCGACCTGCTCGCCGGCGAGGAGCGGCTCTGCTCGTCGATCGTCGGTCGGGCCGACGCTGTCCTCGGGCTCTGGGACCGCCTCTGCGACGTGTGGGGGCCGGCCCGGGACGTACGCCCCAACCAACCGCTGCTGGCCACCGAGGCGCTGCCGGTGGTCCCCGCCGACCCGGAGGTCCGCCGCGTCCGCACCGGGGAGGTCGACCGGCTCTTCCCGGCGGCCGTGGCGATGTACACCGAGGAGGTCGGGGTCTCACCCCTGGCCGAGGATGGCGGGCGCAGCTACCGCCGGCGGGTCAGCGAGCTGGTCCGCGGCGGCCGGGCGTACGCCCGCTTCGTCGACGGACGGGTGATCTTCAAGGCCGAGTTGGCGGTGGTGACCCGGCGGACCGCGCAGATCCAGGGCGTCTGGGTGGCCCCCGAGTGGCGGGGGCGAGGCATCGCCACGGCGGCCATGGCGGCCGTGGTCCGCGACGCCCTGCTGCGCGTCGCGCCGACGGTCAGCCTCTACGTCAACGACTTCAACCTGCCCGCTCGCCGGGTCTACGAACGGTGTGGCTTCCGCCCGGTCGGCACGCTCGCCACCGTGCTCTTCTGACCGCCGGCGCTCGCCCCGTCGGCGGCTCCTCGTCCGGTGCGCCGAACGCTGATCCACGTCGATCGCGTGGCCCGTGCGCGGGTCCGGAGCTGCGAAAAATGTGTTGAACGCCCGGCTCGGCTGAGTGAGTCTGGCAGCACCGCCCCCACCCCAGCAGAGTCCGGAGGACTGTCATGCGCCTGCTCCGAGACCTCTGGGCCACCGCACCGCGCCGAATGTGGGCGGTTCTCCTGCTCGTCGTGGTCGGCGCCGGTGGTCAGGCGGCCGCCTCCGCGCTCGCCGGTCCGGTGCTTGTGCACCACTCCTCCGGCTGGTTCACCGGTCTGGCCGTCGCGCTGGTCGCCGCGGTCGTGACCGATGTCGTGGTCGGTCTGCTGATGGCCGGGGTGACCGCCGACTGGTCCGCCGACGTCCGGCGGCGTCTGTGTCGGGTGGCGCTCGGGCAGGATCTGCCCACCCTGGAGACCACCCCGGTCGGCGAACTGCTCGACCGCATCGACAACGACGTCTACCAGGTCGCCGCCGAGCTGCGGAACACCGGCGTACGGCTGGTCCAGGGCGTCGCGGTGTGCCTGCTCGCGACCGTGAGCGCGCTCTTCGTGTGGTGGCCGGCCGGCGTGGGGATGGTCGTGCTGACCACCCTGCTCACGCTCGTCCTGCGTCGACCCACCGGGCGCATCGCCCCGGCCCGGATGGCCGAGGAGGAGGCCTGGTCCGACCTCGCCGCCGTGATGGAGGAGGCGGTGCACGGGCAGGACGACGTCCGGACCAGCCTGGCCCGGCCCTACGTGCTGCGCCTCTACGCCCGGCGGGCCGCCGAGGTGATCGCCCGGGCGGGCCGGGTGTTCCGGATGTCGGCCCGGGTGACCGCCATCGCCGCCGGCGGGATCCGGGCCGGCATCGCCGCCGTGGTGCTCGCCGGAGCGTGGGCGTTGGCCAGCGGCCGCGTCGACGGCGCCCGGTTGACCGCCATCTGGCTGCTCGCGATCGCCTTCGGCGCGACGGTCGAGCACATGGCCCGCTGGGTGCCGCACCTGCAGTACGCGCTCGGCGCCTGGGCCCGGGTGCAGCTGCTCTCCGCCGCGGTCCAGGAGCCGACCGGTGGGGTGACGCCGACCGACGGCGACCTGAGCCTCCGGGGCCTCACCTTCCGCTACGGCTCGGACGACGAGCGGGGTGCGGCGCTGCGGGACGTCCGGCTGGCCTTCGTCCGGGGGCGGTCGTACGCCCTGGTCGGGCGCACCGGCTCGGGCAAGTCGACGCTGGCCAAGGTGCTCACCCGCGCCGTGGACGTGCCCCGGGGAACCGTCTTCCTCGGCGACACCGACCTCGTCGACCTCGACGTCGAGCTGCTGCGCCGGTGGATCGCCGTGGTGCCGCAGCGCACCGAGATCCTCGCCGGCACGCTGGCCGAGAACGTCGCGCTCTTCGACCCGGAGCTGCTCGACGACGCGCAGCGGGCGCTGGCGGAGCTCGGGCTGGCCGGGTGGATCGCCGAGCTGCCCGACGGGGTGCACACCCGGCTCGGCGAGGGCGGCCACGTGCTCTCCGCCGGGCAGGAACAGCTGGTCGCGTTCGCCCGGATCCTGGTCCGGGACCCCCAGGTGGTGATCCTCGACGAGGCGACCGCGCGGCTCGACCCGGTCACCGAGACCCGCGTACGGCAGGCCACCGAACGGCTGCTCGCCGGTCGCATCGGCATCGTCATCGCGCACCGGCTCTCGTCGGTGCGCCGCTGCGACGAGGTGGTGGTGCTCGCCGACGGCGCGGTGCTGGAGGCCGGGCCGCTGCGGGAGTCGGCGCGCTTCGCCGAGCTGCTGGCGACCGCGGGCGCGAGCGCCTACGCCGGAACGGGCGGGCGGGGCGGGGTGGACCTGCTGCCGGCGCGGGACCCGGGATGGGATCTCGCCGAGCCGACCGGACCTGCCGAGCCGAGCGCATCCGTCGAGCCGAGTGGATCTGTCGAGCCGAGCGGACCTGTCGAGCCGAGCGGACTTGTCGAGCCGGCGACGGCGCAGCGGCCGGTCGCCGTACCGAGGACCGACCCGCCGCCGGCCGCCGCGCCGCCACCCGCGCGAACCATGCGGCAGATCCTGCGGCTGGGCGTCAACGACCCGCGGTTCGGGCTGGTCTCCATCGCCATGTTCACGGTGCTGACCCTGCTCGGCCTGGACGGGTCGGTGCTGCCGTGGCTCTGGGCGGACGTGGTCGACGGCGGCGACCCCTGGCTGCCGGCGCTCGGCATCGCCGCCGCGCTGCTGGTCGTGCTGCCGTTGCCCTACCTGACCAATCTGTGGTTCCCGCAGTGGTGGATCCGCCAGCTGCTGCGGATCAGCCTGCGCCTGGTGCACGGGCAGACCGGGCCGCGCCGGGTCAGCGCCCACACCCCGGCCGAGGTGGTCGCCCAGGGTGGTGACACCGAGCGCGTGGTGCAGCTCGCCGACAACCTGATGGACCAGCTGATCTCGCTGGTGATCGTGGTCGCGATGACAGTGGTGACCGGCAGCTTCGTACCGGCGCTCTTCTTCCTGGGGACGATGGTGGTCTCCGGGCTGGCGGCGACGCTCTTCGGGCCCCGGCTGGAGCGCACCGCCGGCGGCACCGTCAAGGCGCGCGCCGCGTTCGCCACCGCCCTGGTCTCCGCGCTCTCCGCCGCCCGTACGGTGAAGCTCGCGGGCGCCAGCGCGCCGGTGCTGAACCATCTGGCGAAGCTGGACACGGTACGCAGCGACCGGCAGCGCCGGGAGATCTCCATGCAGGTGTGGGCGCGCTCCACCCCGTCGGTGGTCAGCGGGCTGCTGCCGATCGGCGCGTGGGGGCTCTACCTGGCCGGCGGGCTCTCCGCCGGCGCGACGCTGGTGGCCGTCTCCACGCTCGGCGCGGCCCGCTGGTTCGCCTGGACCACGGCCTCGCTGGTCTCCCACTACCCGTCCGCGCGGGTCTGGACCCGACGGACGGTGGCGATGAGCGGGATCGCCGACTACACGGCGGCGGTGCCCGGAGTGGACCTCACCAACGGGACGGCGCCCGCGCCGGAGGTGCCGCCGCGGCGTCCGCTGCGCCGGTTGGAGCTGACCGGGTTCGGGGCCCTGCACACCGACGGGACGCTCGCCGTCCGGGACGTGGACCTCACCGTCGAGCGGGGACAGTTGGTGCTGGTCGTCGGCCCCGTCGGCGCGGGTAAGTCGTCGCTGCTGCGGGCCCTGGCCGGCATCGTGCACCACACCGGCCGGCTGAGCTGGAACGGGGAGCCGGTCACCGAGCCGGAGCTGTTCCTGCGACCGAACCAGGTCGGGTACGTGGGACAGCTGCCCCGGGTGCTCTCCGGCACCGTCGCGGAGAACATCGCACTCGGTCACGAGGTCGACGCGTCGGCGGCGGTCGCCACCGCCCAGCTGGAACACGACCTGGCCGCGGCCGGCGGTGGGCTGGGGCTGCTGATCGGGCACAAGGGCACCCGGCTCTCCGGGGGGCAGTTGCAGCGGCTGGCGCTGGCCCGGGCCCTCGCGCCGCGTACCGAGCTGCTGGTCGCCGACGACGTCTCCTCCGCGCTGGACGTCACGACCGAGCTGGCGCTCTGGGCGGCGCTGCGGGAGCACGGGGTCACCGTGGTCGGCTCGACCTCGAAGCGGGCGGCGCTGGTCCGCGCCGACCACGTGGTGGTGCTGATCGACGGCACGGTCGCGGCCCAGGGCCCCTGGCGCGACCTGGCGCCCGACTGGTCCCACCTGGCCGGCTGACCCGCCGACCCCACCGTGTCGATCAAGAGGATTGCGTCGGATCCGGCTGCTCCGGTGACGCAAACCTCTTGATCACGGCAATGGGGGGTCAGGTGGCGCGGAGGTATTGGTTGGGCCAGGTAGCAGCGGCGCCCAGCTTGGCGGCGGCGCGCAGCGGCCAGTAGGGGTCGCGCAGCAGTTCCCGGCCGAGCAGCACCAGGTCGGCCTCGCCGTCGGCGACGATCTGCTCGGCGTGCTCCGGCTCCACGATCAGCCCGACCGCACCGGTCGGTACGCCGGCCTCGCGCCGGATCCGCGCGGCCGCCGGCACCTGGTATCCCGGGGCGAGCGGCACCTGCTGGGCCGGGCTGACGCCGCCCGAGGAGGTGTCGACGAGGTCCACCCCGGCGCCGGCCAGTTCGGCGGCGAGCACCACGCTGTCGTCCACCGTCCAGCCGCCCTCCACCCAGTCGATGCTGGAGATCCGGGCCAGCACCGGGACCTCCTCGCCCACCGCGGCGCGTACCGCCCGGGCGACCTCCAGGGTGAGCCGGATCCGGCCCGCCCGGTCACCGCCGTACTCGTCCGTGCGGTGGTTGGTGAGCGGGGAGAGGAACTCGTGCAGCAGGTAGCCGTGCGCCGCGTGGATCTCCACGGCGGCGAAACCGGCGTCCAGCGCACGGGTGGCGCCGGCCGCGAACGCCTCGACGACCTCGGAGATCCCCGTCGCGTCCAGCGCGGTCGGCGTCCGGTAGTTCGGCGCGAAGGGGGTGGTGCCCGGTGCCACCGGCGTCCAACCGCCGTCGGCGTCCGGGACCCCGCCCCGCTCGGCGGCCCACGGCCGGTAGGTCGAGGCCTTGAAACCGGCGTGCGCGAGCTGCATGGCCGGTACCGCCCCGTGCGCCGTCAGGAAGGCCGCGACGGGACGCCAGGCGTCCACGTGGGCTCCGGACCAGATGCCGGTGTCCTGCGGGCTGATCCGCCCCTCGGGCAGGACCGCGGTCGCCTCGCTGAGCACCAGGCCGACCCCGCCGGCCGCGCGGGCGCCCAGGTGCACCAGGTGCCACTCGCTGGGCAGGCCGTCCGGACCGGCCGTGTACTGGCACATCGGCGCCATCGCGATGCGGTTCGGCAGGGTGACCGCGCGCAGGGCGAGCGGGGCGAAGAGTTTGCTCATGCCACACCCTCTCGAAACGCGCGGAGGAGGACCCCTTCAGGGGCCCTCCTCCGATTCAGTTCTTCCCGGCCCCGTTGCCGGCGGGTGCTGCCGCACAACTCCGGCCCCGGCCACACCGCCGGGCCGGCACGGCGACGGATCAGGCCGGTACCGGCGCCAGCCCCTCCGTGCGGCCGCTCTCCGCCGGCTCCGGGTCGACGAGCTCGCGCCGGCCGGCCGAGTCGTAGGCGGTCCGGTCGAGGGTGCCCTCGCGAGCCGCGACGACCGTCGGCACGAGCGCCTGACCGGCCACGTTCGTGGCGGTGCGCATCATGTCCAGGATCGGGTCGATGGCCAGCAGCAGCCCGGCGCCGGCCAGCGGCAGGCCGAGCGTGCTGAGGGTCAGGGTGAGCATCACCGTCGCACCGGTCAGACCGGCGGTGGCCGCCGAACCGATCACCGAGACGAACGCGATCAGCAGGTAGTCGCCGACCCCGAGGTGGATGCCGAAGACCTGAGCCACGAAGATCGCGGCGAGCGCCGGGTAGATCGCGGCGCAGCCGTCCATCTTGGTGGTCGCGCCGAACGGCACCGCGAACGAGGCGTACTCACGGGGCACACCGAGCCGCTCGACGGCCTTCTGGGTGACCGGCATGGTGCCGACCGAGGAGCGCGACACGAAGCCCAGCTCGATGGCGGGCCAGGCGCCGGCGTAGAAGCGCAGCGGGTTGAGCCGGCCGGCGCCCAGCAGCACCAGCGGGTAGACCACCAGCAGCACGATCGCGCAGCCGATGTAGACCGCCGTGGTGAACTTGGCCAGCGGGGCCAGCAGGTCCCAGCCGTACGAGGCGATGGCGTTGCCGATCAGGCCGAGGGTGCCGATCGGGGCGAGCCGGATCACCCACCAGAGCGCCTTCTGGATGATCTCCAGCAGGGAGCGGTTGAGCGCCACGAACGGCTCGGCCTTCTCACCGATCAGCATCGCGGCCGCGCCGACGACGAGCGCCAGGAAGACGATCTGGAGCACGTTGCCCTCGACGAAGGCCCCGATCGGGTTGGTCGGCACGATGCCGGTGAGGAAGTCCGTCCAGGAGCCGGTGTGCTTCGGCTCGGTGGCGCCGGCGAGGTCCAGCGTGACGCCCCGGCCCGGGTTGGTGAGCAGGCCGAGGCCGATGCCGACGCCCACCGCGATCAGCGCGGTGATGCCGAACCAGAGCAGCGTCTTGACCGCCAGCCGGGCGGCGTTGGCCACGCCACGCAGGCTGACCACGCTGACCACGATCGCGGTGAAGACCAGCGGCGGCACGGCGAGCTTCAGCAGCTGGACGAAGAGGCTGCCGATGGTGTGCAGGGTCTCGGTCAGCCAGCCGAGGTCGTTGGAGCGGGCGAGGAAGCCGAGCGCCACGCCGAGGACGAGGCCGAGAAGGATCTGCACGGAGAAGGGAATCTTGCGCAGGGCGATAGGCATGGAGATGTGTCCAAGGTCTGGTGAGTCGGTCGGGGGCAGCGTCAGAGAGCAGGCTGCGCCGGACAGACGCCGCTGGCCTGCAGTCGAAGATCGACGTACAGGCGAACGGTCAGGCACCAGATGTTGGTCATCGCCGCCCGACGATACGCCCGGGACCCCGGAGGCGGAAGAGGCGAGCGCCGTGACGAACCTTACGAAGGTGGCCGTCGATGGTCGACACCCGCTGACGAGGGTGGATCCCGGTCGCCGTCGCCCGTTGCGCCGGCCCCGCCCGTTCTGACGAGCCCGACCGGGGGACCCCTGAAGCCGAGCACGACGGCCGTGGCCACTCCCCAGAGCACCGCGACGGCGAGCACCACCCGCTCCAGCACGCCCACCAGGCCCCCGCGACCGACCAGCAGCATCGCCAGACCGACCGTCGCGCAGAGCGGCAGCGCGACCGCCGCCGCACCGGCGGCGAGCCCCCGCAGCCGCCGGTCGGCGTCCCGGTGCAGGGCGACCGCGACCATCGCGAGGACGATCGCGCCGGTGGCCGTGATGCTCGCGCCGCCGTGTACCAGGTCGCCGACCGTGGCGCGTTCGAACGGCGGCAGCGGACAGCCCACGCTGCACGTCACCGTGCCGGAGAGCGCCGTGCTCAGGCTGCCGGCACCGAGCAGCGCGGCGGCCAACCGCAGCTGCGGCGGCAACGCGGCGGCGAGCAGCAGCACGCCGGCAGCGAGGGCGTACACCCCGATCCGGTAGGTCAGGGCATGGCCGCTGCCGGCGATGCCGGCCTCGCTCACGTACCCGACGAAACCCGGGCCGGGTCCGGCGAGCACCGCGATGGTGACGGCGGCCGTCCCGGCGAGGATGCAGCCGGCGGCGGCCGACGCGGCGGCGGCACGCGGCGTGGGCGGCCCGGGCCGGTCCGGCTCAGCCACGCCCGTGCGGCGTGGTCCAGCCGGAGGTGTCCGGGCCGAGCGGGACGATCCCGGTCGGATTGATCTCGCGGTGGGTGGCGTAGTAGTGCCGCTTGATGTGGTCGAAGTCCACCGTCTCGCCGAAGCCGGGCGTGGCGAACAGGTCACGGGCGTACGCCCAGAGCACCGGCAGTTCGGTGAGCTTCTGCCGGTTGCACTTGAAGTGCCCGTGGTACGCCACGTCGAAGCGGACCAGCGTGGTGAAGAGCCGGACGTCGGCCTCGGTGATCGAGTCGCCCATCAGGTAGCGCCGCCCGGCCAGCCGCTCCGACAGTGCGTCCAACCGGGCGAAGAGCGCCGTGTACGCCTCGTCGTACGCCTCCTGAGAGGTGGCGAAGCCACACCGGTAGACGCCGTTGTTGACGTCCCGGTGGATCTCCGCCATCAACGCGTTCATCTCCGGCCGCAGCTCCACCGGGTAGAGGTCGGGCGCGTCCGGGGCGTGCAGACGCCGCCACTCGGTGGAGAGGTCCAGGGTGAGCTGCGGGTAGTCGTTGGTGACGACCCGCCCGGTGACCGTGTCGATCAGTGCGGGCACGGTCACCCGACCGGAGTAGTCCGGGTCGGTGGCGAGGTACGCCTCGGAGAGGAAGCCGATACCGAGCACCGGGTCGAACCCGTCCGGGTCGAGGGCGAACCGCCAGCCCCGCTCGTCGCGGATCGGGTCGACGGTGCCCAGCGAGATGACGTCCTCCAGGCCGAGCAGGCTCCGGACGATCCGGGCCCGATGCGCCCACGGGCAGGCACGGCACCAGATCAGCCGGTAACGGCCGGCCTCCAGCGGCCAACGCCCCTGCTCGTCCGGCCCGCCACCGGGTGGGGACGTCGAGTGCGGGGTGACCCGGTCGGTGAACCGGTTGGCCTGGCGGACGAACTCGCCGCTCGCACCGACTTCCGCGTTGAACTGGGCCCGGGCCATGCCGTCAACCTATCCGTTCCGGCCGCCGATATCCTGGCGGCCGGGCGTTCCCCGCGACCCGGTGGACGCTCGACCCCCGTCCCCCCACCCCGAGGACCTGCCTCTCCCACCCCCGGAGGACTCGCGATGACCGTGGCATACCTGGTGGCCGGTGTCCGCACCCCGATCGGTCGCTACGGCGGCAGCCTCGCCGGGGTACGCCCGGACGACCTCGCCGCGCACGTGATCCGCGAACTGACCGACCGGCACCCGACGGTGGACTGGGAGCGCGTGGACGACGTGATCCTCGGCTGCGCCAACCAGGCCGGCGAGGACAACCGCAACGTCGCCCGGATGGCCGCGCTTCTCGGCGGGCTGCCCGATCAGGTGCCCGGCAGCACCGTGAACCGGCTCTGCGGCTCCGGCCTGGACGCTCTCGCCATCGCCTCCCGGGCGATCATGGCCGGCGAGGCCGAGCTGATCGTGGCCGGCGGTGTGGAGAGCATGAGCCGGGCGCCGTTCGTCATGCCGAAGGCCGGCACGGCGTACTCGCGGGCGGCGGAGATCTACGACACCACCATCGGCTGGCGGCTGGTCAACCCGCTGATGAAGAAGCAGTGGGGCATCGACTCGATGCCGGAGACGGCGGAGAACGTGGCCGCCGAGTTCGGCGTCGACCGGGCGGCGCAGGACGAGTTCGCCCTCCGCTCGCAGCAGCGCGCGGCGAAGGCGCAGGCCGACGGCCGGCTCGCCGAGGAGATCGTCCCGGTCACGGTGCCGGCCGGCAAGCGGGAGACGAAGCTGGTCGACGTCGACGAGCACCCGCGGGAGACCTCGCTGGAGAAGCTCGCCGCGCTGCCCACACCGTTCCGCGAGGGTGGCACCGTCACCGCCGGCAACTCCTCCGGCGTCAACGACGGCGCCGTCGCGCTGCTGGTCGCGTCCGAGGCGGCGGTCAGCAGGTACGGCCTGACCCCGCTGGCCCGGGTCACCGGCGCCGCGGCGGCCGGCGTGCCGCCCCGGATCATGGGCGTCGGGCCGGTGCCGGCGACCCGCAAGCTGCTGGACCGCCTCGGTCTCGGTGTCGGTGACGTCGACGTGATCGAGTTGAACGAGGCGTTCGCCGCCCAGTCCGTCGCCGTGCTGCGCGAACTCGGCCTGCCCGAGGACGCCGAACACGTCAACCCGAACGGCGGCGCGATCGCCCTCGGTCACCCGCTCGGCGCGAGCGGTGCCCGGCTCGCGCTCACCGCCGCGCTCGAACTGCGTCGCCGGGGTGGACGGCGGGCGCTGGCCACCATGTGCATCGGGGTCGGGCAAGGGATCTCCCTGATGATGGAGTTCGCAGCCTAGAGTGTTCTTCACCACACCCTCAGCGGGTCGGCCCGTGGGCCGCCGCCTGCCGGCGCGCATCCCGAGGCCGGTGCCGACCCGCGCGGCGAAGAACTGGGGAGCGCGCAGATGCCGGACGGACCTTCGACCGAGATCGACCTGACCCGGCCGAGCGCCGCCCGGGTGTACGACTACTTCCTGGGCGGGGCGCACAACTTCGAGATCGACAGGCGGCTCGCCGAGCAGATCGCGGCGATGACGCCGCACCTGCCGGCCACCATGCGGTCGGGGCGTGAGTTCCTGCGCCGGGCAGTGCGGGTCCTGCTGGACGCGGGCATCGACCAGTTCCTCGACATCGGCTCCGGCATCCCCACCGTGGGCAACGTGCACGAGGTGGCCCAGCGGGCCGACCCGAAGGCGCGAGTGGTCTATGTGGACATCGACCCGGTGGCGGTCGCGCACAGCCGTGAGCTGCTCGCCGGCAACGAGCTGACCACCGTCGTCCACGCGGACCTGCGGGAGCCGGAGCGGATCCTCGCCGAGGCTCGCGGCCTGCTCGACCTGGGCCGTCCGGTCGGCATCCTGCTCGCCGGGGTGGTGCACTTCGTTCCGGACGCGGACCGCCCCGCCGACCTCCTCGCCACCCTGCGGGCCGCCGCCGCGCCCGGCAGCCACCTGGTGATCTCCCACTCGACCTTCGAGGACCAGCCGCAGGAGATGCTCGACGCGCAGCGGTTGTCGGCGCGCACCGACACGGAGATCACCCTGCGTTCGCGGGCCGAGGTCACGGGGCTCTTCGGCGACTGGACGCTCCTCGATCCCGGCGTGGTGCACATGCCCCTCTGGCGTCCCGACGCCCCGTCCGACGTGGACGATCACCCCGAGCGGTTCGGCGCGTTCTGTGGGGTGGCGCGCCACGACCGGCCCCTCGCGGGCTGACCGTCGTGGCCGGCGTCCCGGACTCCACCGGAGACGACGTCAGCCTCTCCGGCGCACAGGGGTACGCCGCCGAGTGGGCCGGCGCCGCACGCCGCTTCGGCTTCGTGCCGCTCAGCGCGACCGAGACCGAGCGGCTGCTGCTCGTGCACACCGTGCGGCTCGCGCAGGCGCTGCGCGCCGAGCCCTTCTCCGACCAGCCGGCCGCGGACGTCGGACGGGCACTGGTCGAGGCGCACCTGACCGAACCGCGGTTGCTGGAGTGGTCGGTTCGCGCCCTCGGCGAGAACCTCGCGGCCCGGGCGCTGCCCGCCCGAGCGGCCGCGCGGGACACCTCCGAGCGGGTCGCGGGGCTGCAGGGCGCGCTCGCCGCCGGCTTCGCCCGCGCGCTGCGCGACCGTACCTTCGCCCAGCAGGAGCGGATCGCCCGCTCGGCCTGGCAGGCGCGCGACCAGGTGGAACGGGCACTGCGCGACAGCGAGGCGCGGTTCCGGGCGGTCTTCACCGGCGCGGCGATCGGGATCGGCATCGCCGACCTCGACGGCCGGATCATCGAGGTGAACCAGTCGTTCGCGGACATGCTCGGGTACGCGGTGGAGGAGCTGCGCCACGTCAACGTGGCCTCGCTCTTCCACGCCGACGACGCCGCCGGGATGCGGGAGCTCTACCAGGGGCTCATCGACGGCGAGCGCGACTCGGTCCGGGTGGAGAAGCGCTACCACCGAAAGGACGGCAGCAGCCTCTGGACCGACCTGGCCGTCTCACTCGTCCGGCACGACGACGGCCGACCACGGTTCACCGTCGCGATGATCGAGGACATCACCGAGCGGTACGCGTTGCAGCAGCGGCTCCGCTTCCAGGCGCTGCACGATCCGCTCACCGGGCTGCCCAACCGGACCCTCTTCTTCGAGACGCTGGGCCGGCTCCTCGACACCGCCGGCCCGGAGCAGCGGGTCGGCGTCTGCTTCCTCGACCTCGACGGGTTCAAGGCGATCAACGACAGCCTCGGGCACGACCTGGGCGACAACCTGCTCGTCGTGATCGCCCGCCGGCTCGCCGACTGCGTCGCCGACCACGGACACCTCGTCGCCCGGATGGGAGGCGACGAGTTCGTCATCCTGGTCGACGGCGGCGACGGGCTCGACGACGCGGTGGCCGTGGCGGACGCGGCGCTGGCCGCGGTCGCCACCCCGGTGTACATCGGCGACCAGCAGCTCACCGTCTCGGCGAGCGTCGGCATCGTCGAGTGCCCGGCGGGCGAGACCAACGCGTCGGATCTGATGAAGGCCGCGGACACCACCCTCTACTGGGCGAAGGCCGAGGGGCGCGGCCGGTGGGCCGTCTACGACCCGGAACGCAGCGCCCGGGAGATCGCCCGCTCGTCGCTGGCCGCGAAGCTGCCCACCGCGCTGGACCGGGGCGAGTTCGTGCTCCGTTACCAGCCGATCGTGTCTCTGCTCGAAGGTCGGATGCTCGCCGTCGAGGCGTTGGTCCGCTGGCAGCACCCCGAACTGGGGTTGCTCGGACCGGACCGGTTCATCGGGCTGGCCGAGGAGACCGGGTTGATCGTCCGGCTCGGCGAGTGGGTGCTCCGGCGGGCCTGCCGTGACGCGGAGCAGTGGCGGCGCGGTTTCCCGGACGCCCGGTTGGTGGTGAGCGTCAACCTGGCCGCCCGGCAGACCGACGACCCGACGATCGTGGAGACGGTCGCGGACGCGCTGGCCTCCAGCGGGCTGCCGGCCGAGCTGCTGCAGCTGGAGTTGACCGAGAGCGCGGTGATGGGCACCGCGGGGGAGCCGCTGCGCGCGCTGCACCGGCTCGCGGCGCTGGGCGTACGGCTGGCCATCGACGACTTCGGCACCGGTTACTCGAACCTCGCGTACCTGCGTCGGCTGCCGATCCACTGCCTGAAACTGGCCGGCCCGTTCGTCGAGGGCATCCGGGGTGACGACGCGGACGCGGTGGCCGACCGTCGGGACGAGCGCATCGTGGACGCGCTCGTCCGGTTGGCACACGCGCTGGAGCTGTGGGTGACCGCCGAGGCGGTGGAGACGGGCGTGCAGGCCGAGCGGCTCAGGGCGTTGCGCTGCGACACCGGTCAGGGGCGGCTCTTCGGCGCGCCGATGCCGGCCGACCGGATCGCGGCCCGGCTGGCCGGCGCGGAGGCGGCGTGAGCCCCGCCGGCGTCCGGCCGGTGCGGCGATGGTCCCGGGTGAGCGGGGGAGGACCCGACGGCCGCCGGTACGGGTGAGGATTGAGTCGGCGCGTCCGGCGACCACTGACGCAACGGCTCGGGCGTTCGGGCGTGCCGCGCTCGCCCGCCCCGTAGTCGCGAACGGAGGGTGGCTCCGATGAGCCTGACGGATTCCGAGACCGCCGTGTCGGTGGTCGCGGCCCTGGCGATCCTGGCCGGGCTGGCCGGAGTGATCGTGCCGGGCCTGCCCGCGTTGCCGCTCTGCTGGGCCGGGGTGCTGCTCTGGGCGATCGTCGGCGGCACGGGCGGGGGGCGGTGGCTGGTGCTCGCCGCCGCGACGCTGGTCGCCGTCGGCGGCACCGTCGTCAAGTACGCCTGGCCGGGGCGCAACCTGAAACGCAGCGGCGTGCCCACCTCCTCACTGCTCGCCGGAGGGCTGCTCGGCCTGGTCGGCTTCTTCGTCATCCCCGTGATCGGGCTGGTGCTCGGTTTCGTGGCCGGGGTCTGGGTGGCGGAGCGGCTGCGGCTCGGTGACTCGCGGCTCGCCTGGCCGGCCACGAAGCGGGCGGTCGCGGCGGCCGGCCTGTCGATGCTGCTGGAGTTCCTCTCCGGGCTGGTGATCGCCGTGCTCTGGGTGCTCGGGCTGCTGTTCACCTGACCCGGGTGGCGCGGCCGCCGGCCGGGTCGCCCGTCTGCCCGGCACAGCGGCCGAGGAAAGCGAAAGGATGGCGGCTGCCGAGGAGACGGCGGCGACGCGGGGCCTGCGTCGCGTACGGCGGATCGCCGTACGGGTGAGAGAGAGGTGACCGCCCCGCGTCGCCGCGCTGCCGGGCGGTCCGAGCGCCCGGCGCTGGCCCGTGGCGATCGGGCCTGGTCACAGGCTCAAGGATGCGCCGCGGCGAGCCCGCGGGCAACCGGAATTCCGCTCCGCCTGGCGGCATGGGCATTGACGGCCGTCGGGTTTGCCAGTAGACCTTGGGAATGGAGGCCCGCCGATGAGAGCACCCCTGACGCTGGAGCAGCTCCGGGTCGCCGTCGCCGAGCGGGAGATCGACACCGTGGTGCTGGCGCTCGTCGACATGCAGGGCCGGCTGCAGGGCAAGAGGTTCCACGCCCCCTACTTCCTCGAGCACGTGGTCGGGCACGGCAGCGAGGGGTGCAACTACCTGCTCGCCGTCGACGTGGAGATGAACACCGTCGACGGCTACGCCATGTCGAGCTGGGAGCGGGGCTACGGCGACTTCGCGATGAAGGCCGACCTGGGCACGCTGCGCCGGGTGCCCTGGCAGCCGGGGACGGCGCTGCTCCTCGCCGACCTGGAGTGGCTGGACGGCTCCGGGCCGGTGGTCGCCTCGCCACGGCAGATCCTCCGCCAACAGCTCGACCGGCTGAGCCGGCACGGGCTGACCGCGTACGCCGGCACCGAGCTGGAGTTCGTGCTCTACCGCGACTCGTACGAGGACGCCTGGCAGCGCGGCTACCGGGAGTTGACCCCGGCCAACCAGTACAACGTGGACTACTCGCTGCTCGGCACGGCCCGGGTGGAGCCGCCGCTGCGACGCATCCGCCTCGAGATGGCCGGCGCCGGGCTGACCCCGGAGAGCGCGAAGGGCGAGTGCAACCTCGGCCAGCACGAGATCGCCTTCCGCTACGACGAGGCGGTCGCCTGCGCGGACCATCACGTCGTCTACAAGAACGGCGCGAAGGAGATCGCCGCCCAGGAGGGCATGGCGATCACCTTCATGGCGAAGCCGAACGCGCGGGAGGGCAGCTCCTGCCACATCCACTTCTCGCTGCGCGACGCCGACGGCGACCCGGCGCTGCTCGGCGACGGGCCGGCCCGGTTAAGCGTGACCGGCCGACGGGTGCTCGCCGGGCTGCTCGCCACCATGCGCGAGTTCAGCCTCTTCTTCGCCCCGAACATCAACTCGTACAAGCGCTACCAGCCGGGCTCGTTCGCACCCACCGCGCTGCACTGGGGCACCGACAACCGCACCTGCGCCCTGCGTCTGGTCGGGCACGGGGCGGATCTGCGGGTGGAGAACCGGGTGCCCGGCGCGGACGTGAACCCCTACCTGGCGATCGCCGCGCTGGTCGCCGGGGCGGTGTACGGCCTCGAGCGGGAGCTGGAGCTCGGCGAGGAGTGCACCGGCAACGCCTACGACGATCCGTCCGTCGAGCGGGTGCCGGGCACGCTGCGCGACGCGCTCGCCCTCTGGGAGTCCTCCGGGCCGGCCGCCGACGCCTTCGGCCCCGAGGTGGTCGCCCACTACGCCAACCACGCTCGGGTCGAGCTCGCCGCCTTCGACGCCGCGGTCACCGACTGGGAGCTCTTCCGTGGCTTCGAACGCCTCTGACGGATCGAGCTCGCCGCCTTCGACCCCGCGGTCACCGACCGGGAGCTCTTCCGTGGCTTCGAACGCTGCTGACCGGCCCACCCGGCCCGGCGGTCGCGGAGGTCCGGGCGGGGCTGCACTGAAGCGCCGGATCGACGGGCCGGGGCGGTGGGCGTGACGACGCTTGTCGACCCGGCCACCGGGACGGAGATCGGGGAGGTGCCGGCCACCTCGGCCGAGGAGGTCGACGTCGCCGTCGCCCGGGCCGCGGCGGCGTACGAGCGGTGGCGGTGGACGGCGCCGGGGGAGCGGGCGCGGCTGCTGCGCCGGTTCGCGGCCGTCGTCGACGCGCACCGGGAGGAGTTGGCGCAGCTGGAGGTTCGTAACAGCGGGCACACGATCGGCAACGCCCGCTGGGAGGCCGGCAACGTCCGGGACGTGCTCGACTACTACGCCGGCGCGCCCGAGCGGCTCACCGGCCGGCAGATCCCGGTGCCCGGCGGGCTCGACGTCACCTTCCACGAGCCGCTCGGCGTGGTCGGGGTGATCGTGCCGTGGAACTTCCCGATGCCGATCGCCGCGTGGGCGCTGGCTCCGGCCCTCGCCGCCGGCAACACCGTCGTGCTGAAACCGGCCGAGCTGACCCCGCTCACCGCGCTGCGCCTGGCCGAGTTGGGCCGTGCGGCAGGCCTGCCCGACGACGTGTTCACAGTCCTTCCCGGCGAGGGCGCGGTGGTGGGCGAGCGGCTCGTCACCCACCCGGCGGTCCGCAAGATCTGCTTCACCGGCTCCACCGCCGTCGGCACCCGGATCATGGCCGGCTGCGCGGCGCAGGTGAAGCGGCTGACGCTGGAGCTGGGCGGGAAGTCCGCCAACGTGGTCTTCGCCGACGCCGACCTGCCACGCGCGGCGGCCACCGCCCCGTACGCCGTCTTCGACAACGCCGGCCAGGACTGCTGCGCCCGTTCCCGGATCCTCGTGCAGCGCTCGGCGTACGACCGGTTCCTGGAGCTGCTCGAACCGGCGGTGCGCGCATTCCGGGTGGAGGACCCGGCCCGGGAGACGGCCGAGATGGGTCCGCTGATCTCGGCGGCCCACCGGGACCGGGTCGCCGGCTACGTCGAGGGCGCCCGGGTCGCCTTCACCGGCTCCCGGCCGGCCGGCCCTGGCTTCTGGTACGCCCCGACCGTGCTGCTGACCGACACGACGGCGGACCGGCACTGGCGGGACGAGATCTTCGGCCCGGTCGTGTCGGTGCTGCCGTTCGACGACGAGTCGGAGGCGATCCGGCTCACCAACGACGGCGACCACGGCCTCTCCGGCTCGATCTGGACCCGGGACGTGGGCCGGGCGATCCGGGTGACCCGGGCCGTCGAGTCCGGGAACCTCAGCGTCAACTCGCACTCCTCGGTGCGCTACTGGACCCCGTTCGGCGGCATGAAGCACTCCGGCCTCGGCCGGGAGTTGGGCCCCGACGCGCTGCACGCGTTCACCGATGTCAAGAACGTCTTCATCGCGGCGGAGGAGTGAGCGAAGTGCGTGATCGGTTGCGGGACCGGGTGGCCGTCGTCACCGGCGCGGGCAGCGGGATCGGGCTGGCCACGGTGCGGCGGTTCGCCGCCGAGGGCGCCCTGGTGGTCTGCGTGGACATCGACGCGGAGGCGGGCGAGCGGGCCGCTGCCGAGGCGCACGGCGAGGCCGTGGTGGCCGACGTGGCGGACGAGGACGCCGTGCGGGACCTCTTCGACGGGGTGGTGGCGCGGCACGGCCGGGTGGATGTGGCGTTCAACAACGCCGGCATCTCCCCGCCGGAGGACGACTCGATCCTGGAGACCGGGCTCGACGCCTGGGAGCGGGTGCTGCGGGTCAACACCACGAGCGTCTACCTGTGCTGCAAGTACGTCATTCCGCACATGCGCCGGCAGGGCAAGGGCTCGATCATCAACACCGCCTCGTTCGTGGCGCTGATGGGAGCGGCCACCTCGCAGATCGCGTACACCGCGAGCAAGGGTGGGGTGCTGGCGATGACCCGGGAGCTGGGGGTGCAGTTCGCCCGGGAGGGGATCCGGGTGAATGCGCTCTGTCCCGGCCCGGTCGCGACTCCGCTGCTGCTCGAACTCTTCGCGGCCGACCCGGAACGAGCCGCCCGCCGGCTGGTGCACGTGCCGATGGGCCGGTTCGGCAGCCCGGACGAGATCGCCGCGGCGGTGGCGTTCCTGGCCAGCGACGACGCGTCCTTCATGACCGCCGCGCAGTTCGTGGTGGACGGTGGCATCACGGGCGCGTACGTCACCCCGCTCTGAGATCCTCGTCACCCCCGGGCGCCTCTCGGCGAGGCCGCGGGTGACGGCCGCCCCGCCCGGCGGGCGGAGTTCACGGTCAGCGGCGCGGGCCGGGCGGAGACCGATAGCAGCGCGCCGCGCGGCGAATGTGTTACGTCGTGTTCCCGCGGGGGTACAAGGCGATGCACAGGGGAGTGAAGATCATCCGCGTGGAGGCCGGACCGGGAGGCTGCATGAGTTCGGCGCTGGGGGGCGCGGGCGCGGGGCGACTACGCGCCGCCGACGGCGAACTGCCCCCACCGTTGGCTGCGATGTTCGCCGATGGCGGTGAGATGGGTCGCCGTCTCGCGACCTTCGACTGGTCGGGTACGCCACTGGGACACCCCCGGGACTGGCCGGCTGCTCTCGTGGGTGCGGTGGGCATGATGCTCGCCTCCAGCGCGCAGATCGTCATGTTCTGGGGTGATGAGCAGCTCGCCTTCTACAACGACGCCTACCGGCCCACCATCGGCGGCAAGCACCCGGACGTGCTCTGCCGGCCCGCCCGGACGCACTGGGCCGAGACCTGGGACGTGCTCGCTCCGCTGCTGGAGGGGGTACGCCGCACGGGACGCTCCTACCACGCCGAGGACCACCCGTTCCTGATCGACCGACACGGGTTCCTGGAGCAGACGTACTTCACCGTCTCGTACGACCCGATCCGGGTGGCCGACGGCTCGGTGGGCGGCGTCTTCTGCATCGTCAACGAGACCACCGGCCGGGTGCTGGGCGAGCGACGGCTGCGCCTGCTGGCCGAACTCGGCACCGAACTGGCCGATGTCGGTACCGCTGCCGCGCTCGGCGGGGCCGCCGCCACGGTGCTCGACCGGTACCGGGCGGACGTGCCCTTCGCCCAGATCTGGCTGCGTGACGACGCGAAGCGGCTCACCCTCGCCGGTGGCAGCGGCGGGGTGCCACCGGTCACGGCGGAGGCGGTGCTCGACCGGGCGCTGGGCGACTCCCGCCGCAGCGCCCCCGTGAGTGACCTGCTCGACACGCCGCCGGCCGAAGCCGGCGACCGGGCGCTCCTGCTGCCGATCACCGCGACGAACCAGACCGTGGGTGCGCTGGTCGTCGGGGTGTCCGACCGGCTCCCGTCGACCGAGGGCTACCACGACTTCCTCGACCTGGTGGCGGTCCAGATCTCCCGCGCGGTGGAGCGCGGCCAGGTCGTCCGCCGCCTCCGCTTGCTCGCCGACGCGGCGGTGGCGGTCAACACCGCCCGCTCGACCGCGGACGTGCTCCGCGTCGCCGCCCGGCACGCCCTCGACCTCGTCGACGCCGTCCGGGTGCTGATCACCGCGGGTGAGCACCGCGTCGAGGCGGACGCCGGGGGCGACGCCGCGGCAGACCCCTCGCTGGTGCTGGCGCTCGCCGACACCGGCGACGCGCCGCTCGGAGAGCTGCGGGTATGGCGTCCGCCCACCGACGGCGCGAGGACCGACGACGCGGCGCTCACCCAGCTGGCGCGCCTGGTCGGGGTGCGGCTGGAGAACGCCCAGCTCTTCGAGGCCGAGCACCGGGTCGCCACGACGTTGCAGCACAGCCTGCTGCCCCGGTCGCTGCCGCAGCTGGCCGGCGCCCTGGTGGCCAGCCGGTACCTGCCGGGCACCACCGATGTCGAGGTCGGCGGTGACTGGTACGACGTGATGGTCCTGGACGAGCGGGAATTGGTGCTCGTCATCGGGGACGTGGTCGGCAAGGGCGTGCAGGCGGCGGCCGCGATGGGTCAACTGCGCAACGCGCTGCGCGCCTACCTGCTCGAGGGCTACGGCCCGGGTGAGTCGTTGACCCGGTTGAACCGCCTGGTCGGGTCGACCGGGCACAACTCCTTCGCCACCGTGGTCTGCCTGCTGTTCCACCCGGACACCGGACGGGTGCGGTACGCGAGCGCCGGCCACCCGTCCCCGTTGCTGATCGGCGGGGAGGAGGTGACCCTCCTCTACGACCGGGCGCTGGGCCCGCCGGTCGGCGCGGTGGCGGACGCCGCGTACCGGAGCATCGAGGGGGAGTTGCCGGTCGGCGGCCGGATCCTGTTCTACACCGACGGCCTGATCGAGGAGCGGCAACTCGACCTCGACGAGGCGCTGGCACAGCTCCGCGCCGACGCGGCCGGCCCGAGCGAGCACCTGGCCGACCTGATCGACACCGTGCTGGGGCGGGTGGAGGGACGGCCGCGGCGCGACGACGTGGCGGTGCTCGCGCTGGAGGCGGCCGAGCCGCACCGGTTCAGCCTGCGTCTGCCGGCCGACCCGACCCGGCTCAGCCTGCTGCGCAAGCGGTTGGAGGACTTCCTGGTGGCCCACGACGTCGGCGAGACGGATCTGTTCGACCTGACCGTGGCGATCTCCGAGGCCGCCGCCAACGCGATCGAGCACCCGGTCGACCCGGCGGAGCCCACCATCGGCGTCGAGGTGGCGATCGAGGACCGCACGGTGGTCGCCACCGTCCGCGACAGCGGACGGTGGCGGGAGTCGACAGGTACCGGCTTCCGGGGCCGGGGGCTGGCGCTGATCCGGGCGCTGGGGGAGCTTTCCGTCGGGCGCACCCCGACGGGGACGGAGGTGACGCTGCGCCGGCGGTTGCAGGAGTGAGCGGCCGCCGACGAAGGCTCGCAGCGGCGGCCCTATCGGCGGCCGAGGTCCCCGACGGCACGGCGGCGGGCCGGGCGGGCGGGGGTCACTCCGGGCGTAGCCAGGCCTGTTCGCCGAGGCCGGAGATATCGAGGACCCGCCGGACCTGCCGGGACGGCAGCACGGTGAGCGCGTTCGGGAGCTGCCGGGCGAGTCGGACCAGCGCGTGGATCGCGGCGGAGTCGAAGAAGGTGACCGCACGCAGGTCGAGGGTGACCCGGCCGGCGGGCTCGCGCAGCGCCGTCTGGAACATCGTGTCCGCGGTGGCCATGTCGACCTCGCCGGTCACCGTCACCCGGACGTGGTCGCCGGTGCTCTCGACGGTGGCCGAGAAGACGGGCGGCGGGGCCCCTAGATCCACCCCGCAACCATGGCACACCGGGGCAGACAGGGCAACCACCGTCGGACGTCCACCGCGAGGGACCGCGCCGGGTCGCGGCGATAGGCTTGGACCATGACCGTCCGTGCGCCGCTGACCCCAGGCACGCTCTCCCCGATGCGAGCGGTTCCGGCCCGCATCACCCGCCCGGAGTACGTGGGCAAGAAGGCGCCCAAGCAGTGGCGCGGGTCGCACGTGCAGACCCCGGAGACGATCGAGAAGATGCGGGTCGCCAGCCGGCTGGCCGCGCAGGCGACCCAGCTCGCCGGGGAGCACTGCAAGCCGGGCGTGACCACCGACGAGATCGACCGGGTGGTGCACGAGTTCCTCTGCGACCACGGCGCGTACCCGTCGACGCTCGGCTACAAGGGCTTCCCGAAGTCCTGCTGCACCAGCCTCAACGAGGTCATCTGCCACGGCATCCCGGACTCGACGGCGCTGCAGGACGGCGACATCGTCAACGTCGACGTCACCGCGTACCTCAACGGGGTGCACGGCGACACGAACGCCACCTTCTGCGTCGGCGAGGTGAGCGAGGAGGCCGGGCAGCTGGTCGAGCGCACCCACGAGGCGATGATGCGGGGCATCCGGTCGGTCGCCCCGGGCCGGCAGATCAACGTGATCGGCCGGGTCATCGAGTCGTACGCGAAGCGGTTCGGTTACGGCGTGGTGCGCGACTTCACCGGCCACGGCATCGGCGAGGCCTTCCACAGCGGGCTCTACGTGCCGCACTACGACAGCCCGCGGCCGACCGAGGTCATCGAGCCGGGCATGACGTTCACCATCGAGCCGATGATCACGCTCGGCACCTACCAGTACGACATGTGGGACGACGGCTGGACCGTGGTCACCAAGGACCGTAGGTGGACGGCCCAGTTCGAGCACACCATCCTGGTGACCGAGGACGGCCACGAGATCCTGACCCTGCCGTGACCGACGCTCCCGCCGCGCTGCGCGAGGCGCACCACGCCGACGTCTCCGGTGGCTGGCTCCGGCCGGCCGTCTTCGGCGCCATGGACGGGCTGGTCACCAACATCGCCCTGATCGCCGGGGTCGGCGGCGGCGGGGTGTCGCCGCGCAGCATCGTGCTCACCGGCGCGGCCGGGCTGGTGGCCGGCGCGATCTCGATGGGGCTCGGCGAGTACACCAGCGTCCGGTCGGCCAACGAGCAGGTCGCCGCCGAGGTGGCCAAGGAGCGGCGGGAGCTGGAGCGGCACCCCGAGGCGGAGGCCCGGGAACTGGCCGACGCGTGGGTGGCCCGAGGGCTCCCCCGGGACCTCGCCCAGCAGGTCGCCGAGGCGGTACGGCGCAACCCGGAGGAGGCGC
The DNA here is from genome assembly GCF_003626635.1 of Micromonospora musae. Classification (GTDB taxonomy): domain Bacteria; phylum Actinomycetota; class Actinomycetes; order Mycobacteriales; family Micromonosporaceae; genus Micromonospora; species Micromonospora musae. Next base: position 94,145 of record NZ_RAZT01000013.1, read on the forward strand.
TGCGGGTGCACGTCCGGGAGGAGTTGGGCGTGGACCCGGACGACCAGCCCAGCCCGTGGGCGGCGGCCGTCTCCTCGTTCTTCTTCTTCTCCGTCGGGGCGTTCGTGCCGCTGCTGACCTACCTGCTCGGCTTCACGAGCCTCTGGCTCGCACTGGGCGTCGGCGGGCTCGGCCTCTTCCTCGCCGGCGCGGTGGTGGCCCGGTTCACCAGCCGACCCTGGTGGTCCGGTGGGCTGCGTCAGCTGCTGCTGGGCGCCCTGGCCGCCGCCGCCACGTACGCGATCGGCACCCTGATCGGCGTCCAGGGCGGCATCGGCTGACCCCGTCCGCCCGGCCCCCTCACGGGGTGAGGAGATCCTCGACGGTGCCGTCGACGGGTTGACCGCGGGCGGCCAGCTCCTCGGAGTGCCGGGCCAGCACCGTGCCCACCTCGGTCATGTCCGCACCGGCCAGGCCGGTACGCCGGACCGCGTCGCCCGGGTCACGGAAGTACGTGCGGGCCAGCAGGCCGTTGACCGTGGCCGCCGCCAGCCGGGCCTCGCCGAGCATGAGCAGCGCCTGGTCCGTCTCGTACCACTCGGCGAGCTTGGCGGCCCGGGCGTGCGCCGCGTAGCCCCGGTACCAGGCCTGTCGGGCGGCGGCGCTGAACTCGGCGGGCCGGGCCCGGGCCAACCGACCGAGGTGCTCGTCGCGCAGCGTGCGCAGCCAGCCGGTCGGGTCGTGCAGCGGCCGGGTGGTGACGTACCGGTCGGCGGTCAGCGGCCACAGTGAGTTGATCACGCGGGCCTGACCGAGGTAGTCCTCGGCGCCCGCCACCGTCAGGTCGACGAGCACCCCGTCGACTCGACGGGTGCAGGGGGCCGGTCCGGCACCCGGGCGGTAGGTCACCACCAGCATCCCGACCTCGCCGTCCCCGCCGCCGTCGTCGTCACCGTGGGCCAGCGGGCCGTGTACCGCGACGGCGAGCACGTCGGCGGGGAACCGGCGGAGCGCGGCCTGCGCCACCCGCTCGGCGACCGTCCACCGGGGATCGGTCAGGTGCGAATCGGCCTCGCTGTTGGCATTCAAGCCCGCCACTCCCGCGACGATCGTGGACGCGCGCGCCGCGTCCGCTGCCGGTCAGGACGTCGATGCGCGGCCCGCGCCGCTCGCCCCGACCTCGGGTGCCGCCGGCCGGCCACACCCGTCCGCCCCGCTGCGCATCACAGTAGTGCGGTCTCCGGCGATGTTCGGCGGGCCGCGCCGCCCGGACGTCGCCGCGTCGCCGCCGACGTCACCGCGCACCGCGCTAGCCGCGGCCGCCGAGCGACGCGTCCCGCCCGACCGGAACCAGCCGGAAGACGCGGATCTCCCGGCCGCTGGCCCGCCGCTCGTACGTCCGGTACGCGGGCCACTCGGTGACCAGCAGCCGCCAGAGACGGTCGCGTTCGGCGCCCTCGGCCGGTTCGGCACGCACAAGGATCCGGCGGCCCTTCACGGCCACCTCCGCCGCCGGATCGGCGAGCAGGTTCATCGACCAGCCGGGCTGGTGCGTCTGGCCCCAGTTCGAGCCGATCACCACGTACGCGTCGTCGTCCGGCACGTAGAGCAGGGGATTGCTGCGGGGCTTGCCGGAGCGTCGGCCGGTGGTGGTCAGGATCAGCGACGGAACGAGGCCGAGCGCCACCACCCGACCCCGGGTGAGTCGACCGACGGCCCGGTCGGCGGGGACCAGGAGACGCGCGACCGCGCCGAACCAGCGATGGTGGCCGACGCGGCGGGTGATGGTTCCGAGCACGGACACGCGCACAGTCTGCCGCCTGTCACGTCACGGCGACACCCCTCTGCGCGCCGGGGCTCGCGAGGCCCGGCGCGCGGCGGCGCGCGGGTTCAGTCGAGACGCCGCTCGATCGGCAGTCGCGACCGGGTGAGCAGCCCCGCGCCGAGCATCGCCACCACTGGCACCACCACCAGCACGCCGAGCGTCGCCCAGGGCACGACGAGGGGGTACGGATTCATGACCGGCCAGCTCTCCGCGTACTGCCGGTTGATGGAGGTCAGGATGATGACGGCGGTGCCGAGGCCGGCCCCGATGCCGAGCACCGAACCGAGACCGGCGATGACCCCGGCCTGGCAGAGCGCGAGCAGCCGACGTACCCGTGGACTGGCCCCGACCGCGGCGAGGGTGGAGAGGTCACCGCGGCCCTCCGCGGCGGCGAGCCCGGTGGCGATCCCGGCCGCGCCCACGGTGATCACCCCGGCCGCCGCGGCGAGCAGGAGCAGCAGCCGCGCGTCGTTCGAGGGGGTCTGGCCCTGGTCCAGATCCAGCACGAACTCGCCGTACGGTCGTAGCGCGTCAGCGAGCCGCTGCTGCTGCTCCTCGTCCGGTGCGGCGGGCACCGTGATCGCCCAGGACTGGGTGAACGAGGTCAGCCCGAGCCGGGTGGCCGCCGTGGGGGAGAGCAGCAGCCGGGGGGAGCCGACCGCGTCGGGCAGCGCGTACCCGGTCAGCACGCTCACGGTGCGGTCCGTGGTCTCGGCGCCCGCTCTCTCGGCGCTCCGGTCCACCGCGACCGCCACCGAGCCCTCGTGCAGATAGCGCGGATCGGTCACCACCGCGCCACCGGCCCGTAGTACGGCGGTGGCCGCCGCCGTCTGTGCGGGCGACGCGCCGGTGAGGACGGGTAGCCCGGTGCCGTCGTCCACCAGGATCTGAAGGTAGGGGCTGTAGAAGTCGGGGGACGGAAATTGACAGCGGGGGTCGGCGCGGGCGAGACGGCGTTGCTCCACGGTCATCCGGTCGTTCGGCCGCCACGGGCAGACCTGTTCCGGCGGGAGAACCGCGTCGACGGAGCAGGCGCCGGCGGGCTCGCGCCCCGGATCGCACTCGGCGAAGCTCAGCGGCGCGACGGCGCCCGCGCGGAGGTGGGTGCCGGCCGCCGAGACGACCGCGGCCAGCGGTATTGGTTCGGCGTGCTGCTCGGTCGAGTAGAGCTGCGCGGTTCCGGCCGGCAGCGTGGGCCGACTGTTGTGGACGTTGCGGACCGAGTCACTGGTCAGGTAGGTGCCGAGCGCGACGCTCGCGGCGACGGCGGCCATCACGGCGGAGATGGCGGGCGCCGCGGACGCCCGGTTGCGGCTCGCGTCGCGCAGGGCGATCCGCGGCGCCAACGGCAGCAGCCGACCGAGCCGGGCCAGCAGCCCGATCAGGGTGGGGGTGCAGAAGACCAGGCCGAGCTCGCCGAGGATCAGACCGACGAGGATCAGCGACGGGACGCTGCGGGCGGCGCCGAACGCGGCGATCAGCGCGCCGCCGGCCGTCAGGGCCAGGCCGAGCGCCAACCACCGGCCGCGGTTGCGGGGCGGGGTGCGCCGGCCGGCCAACCCGGCCACCACGTCCTGCCGGGCGGCCGTCCAGGCGGGCGCCAGCGCGGCGAGCACCCCGGCCAGCACCGCGACCCCGCCGATCGCCACCAGCGCCGCCGGCCAGCAGCGGTATCCGCCGAAGCGGGCGGAGAAGACGTACTCCTCGACGAGGGGGCGGGCGGCGAACGCCGTGACGACGCCGAGCAGCAGGCCGGCCGCGGCGCCGAGGAGACCCAGCACCACCCCGTCGGCCAATACCACCCTGCGCAGCTGCGCGGCGTCCCCGCCGGCCACCGCGACCAGGGCGAGGTCGCGCCGCCGCCGACGTACCCCGACCGCGAAGGCGGGCCCGACGAGCAGCACCACCTCCAGCAGACCGAGCCCGCTGACCAGTACGCCGCTGCCCAGCTCGTCCAGGTTGGTGGCGCCGGCGTCGGGCCACCCCCGCAGGGCCGTGTGCTCCTGGGCCGCGGTGCGTCTGATCACCACCACGCCGTGCTCGTTGAGCCGGCGGACCAGGTCGGCGTCCATCGTCGCCGGCAGGTCGACCAGCCAGCTCGTCTCCGCCGTCGCGCGCTCGGCGCGCGGGTCCGCGGCCGGGTGCAGGGCGACGAGTGGACCCAGGTCGTCCGGGAACTCGACCACCCCGACGATCCGGTACGTGTTCTTGCCGTCGGTGGCGGTGGCCGTGTCGCCCAGTCGGGCACCCAGCTCGCGCAGCGCGACCGGGCTCGCCGCCAGCTCGCCGGCGGCGACCGGGGCCCGGCCCTGCCGCAGCCGGAACGTGCCGTGGGTGAGCGGATCGGTGAGGTCGAGTACCCGGCCGTTGAAGCTGGCGGCCTTGCGGTGGCCGGCCACCCGCAGGGCGAGCGGCACCCAGCCGCGGGTCTCCGTGGCCCGGCTCCCCGGCCCGAGCAGCTGGGTGATCTGACCGGTGGTGGGCGGTGGGCCCTCGCCCACGGGCCCGTGGTCCCGGGGCGACCAGTTCTCGCCTCGCTCGTCCTGGGTGACCGGTAAGTCGCCGACCCAGGTCAGCTTCGCGTCGGCGGCCCCGAGCAGGCGGTCGACACGTTCGGCGTGGGTCAGCTCCGACATGTCGTAGCTGACCGCGAGGAACGTCAACACCAGTACCGGCAGCGTGATCATTGCCAGCACCAGGGCGGTACGCCCGCGGGCCCGGCGGGCCTCCCGGCGGGCGATCCGCAGCGCCGCCCGCCACGAGGCGATCAGCTCGGCCGCGTGCCGCCGCCGGCCGAGAGCGGGCGGCGGTGGTTCGGGCGTGCGCGCCGGACGCGAGCCGGCCCGGAGGCGGCCGGCGGGTCGGAGCGTCACCGGCCGCTGCCACTCAACAGCTGCTCGACGCTGCCCAGCGGCGCCGTCGAGTCGACCAGCACCCCGTCACGGAGAAAGACCACCCGGTCCGCCCAGCCGGCGTGCCGCGCCTCGTGGGTGACGAGCAGCCCGCCCGCTCCGGCGTCCACACGGCGGCGCAGCAGGTGCAGCACCGCCTCGCCGGTCTGCGAGTCCAACGCGCCGGTGGGCTCGTCGGCGAGCACCAGCCGCCGTTCGCCGACCAGCGCCCGGGCGATCGCCACCCGCTGCTGCTGGCCCCCGGAGAGCTGGTCCGGGAAACGGTCGCCCAGCTCGGCGAGGTTCACCTCGGCGAGCGCGGCGAGGGCCAGCGCGCGGGCACGCCGTACGCCGGTGCCGTCGAGTTCGAGGGGGAGTGCCACGTTCTCCACCGCGGTCAGGCTGCCCAGCAGGTTCAGGTCCTGGAAGATGTAGCCGACCCGTCGGCGGCGCAGCCGGGCCAGCCCCCGCCGGTCGAGCGCGGCCAGCGGCTGCCCGTCGACGCGCACCTCACCGGCGGTGGGGCTGTCCAGACCGCCGGCGAGCGCCAGCAGGGTCGACTTGCCCGAGCCGGACGGGCCCATCACGGCGACCAGCTCGCCGGGCCGGACGGCCAGACTCACCCCGCGCAGGGCGTGCACGGCCGCGGGTCCGGCGCCGTGGGTGCGGTGGACGTCACGTACGTCGAGGATCGTGCCGTCCGCTCCGCTCACCGCCGCGCCTCCTCGTCGGCCGGTACCACCGCCTCGGCGGAGCCGTCCGCGGCGACCGGTGGTCGCCGCCCGGGAACGGTGGGCCGGTACCGCACGAGGCTGGTCTCGCAGTGGTCGAGCCAGCGCACCTCGGCCTCGGCCTGGAAGACCATCGCGTCCAGCACCAGCCGCCAGGGCAGCTCCTCCGGCTGGTCGCTGGCGTACTTCAACCGGGTCAACTCCTGCAGCGTCCGCATGGTCGCGGCGCGCTGGGTCTGCACCACCGACCGGACGTCGACCCCGGGGGTGGTGAGCGCCAGGGCCAGCTTGATGGAGAGCTCGTCACGGGGCCGGTCGGTGCGGCTCACCGGGGTGGCGAACCAGAGCGTGAGGTCGGCCCGGCCGGCGTCGGTGATCTCGTACGGGCGCTGCCCCGCCTCGCTCTCCGGCAGGGAACGCACCAGTCCGTCCCGCTCCAGACGGGCGAGCGTGGTGTACACCTGCCCGATGTTCAGCGGCCAGGTCGAGCCGGTCGACTCCTCGAACGCGGCGCGCAGCTGGTAGCCGTACATCTGGCCGCGTTCGAGCAGGGCGAGCAGCCCGTGACGGATGGACATGGCCCGGAGTATGCATACCTGGTATGCGACTCGCAACCGAAGGTGATCTGCGCCGCGCCGGCCGGTTCAGGTGGGGCGACCGGGAAACGGCACGGTCAGCGGGCTGATCTTCGCCGTTCGTCGCCAGCGGGTGGCCCGTACGGAGTAGTCGATCAGGGCGTCCAGCGCCTGGTCCCGGTCAGCGCCGGTGGTGGCGGCGAGCGCCGCCCGCCAGTGCGCCGCCGTGCGCTCCTCCACCTCGACGGCGAGCCGCAGCGCGCTCGCCCGGTCGGTGATCGGGAACGGCAGCGCGTACCCGGCCTGGCCCGGCGGGACGCTGGCGCCCGCCGTGGTGAGCTGCACGACCAGCGCGTCCCGGCGACGCCGGTGCGCGGCCTCGGCCTGCCGGGCGGCCGTACGCGCGCTGCCGGAGAGCCGCACGCCGATCGGCCCGTACGCGTAGATCGCCGCGTACTCGGCGGTGAGCGCCGCGGCGAGTGCCTCGGCGGAGGTCGGCGGTGCCGCGCGCTCGTTCACTTCAGTGCCTCCAGGTGGGTGGCGCGGGCGGCGGCGATCGATCCGACGAGCGCGGCCCGCGCCGCAGGCGCCGAGGCGCAGGCGGTGACGGCGGCGTCCCGCCCGACGCGTTCCCGCTGGCGCAGGTCGGTGAGGGCGGCGTCCGGGTCGGGGAGGGCGGCGCCGCCCGGCGTCGGCCCGGTCGACGGGAGGTCGACATCGAGCAGCCGGGCCAGCTCGGTGGCGTGCGCCTGGTGCGCGTCGGCGATCGGGGTGAGCCGCGCGGCCAGGTCGACGTGCGCCGCGGCGGCGTCGCGGTACGCGGTGGCGAGCGCCAGCGACTCGTCCAGCAGCGGTCGCAGCGGATCGGGGGGCGGCGGCGTCTCGTCGCGACCGAACGGGTCGCAGGCGGTCAGCGGTCCCGCCGCCGCACCGAGGGCCAGCAGCCCTCCGACGCGCAGTAGATGGCGCCGGGAATGCCGGGTTGCGTCGATACGCTGTGCTGTCGTGCCTCTGGCCACCGCACAAGTCAACACCATCCGTCGCGGTGCGTGGGTCATCGCCGTCGGTGCGCCGCTCGGCCGGGGGGTGGCCCGGCGCGTTACGCTCTGCGCAGCCACCGGGCGCGATCGCCCCGGTGGCGTGCCGGCATGGGGCGGGACAAGGGTCGCCGTCGAGTGGGAGAGAGTGCGAGATGACGCAGCGTGGCCGTGCGACCAGGCCGACTGGGCGGCCCCGCGGCGCGGAGCGCCCCCGCGGTGGCGACCTCGCCGCCCGGCGTGACCGGTTGCGGGCTGTGATCGAGCCGGTGGTCGTCGACGCGGGCTACGACCTCGAGGACCTCTCCGTCTCGCGGGCCGGCCGGCGGCACGTGGTCCGGGTGATCGTGGACGCCGACGGTGGGATCAACCTGGACGGCGTCGCGGACGTCTCCCGGGCGGTCTCCGCGGCGCTCGACGCCGCGGAGGAGACCGGTGGCGACATCGTCGCCGGCGAGTACCAGCTCGAGGTCAGCTCGCCGGGCGTGGACCGGCCGCTCACGCTGCCCCGGCACTGGCGGCGCAACGTCGGCCGGCTGGTCAAGGTGACCACCCGGGCCGCTGCGGCCCTGCCGGAGCAGCGCGCTGAGCAGCCCGCCGGTGACCGGCAGGTCACCGGCCGGATCGTCTCGGCCGACGACGAGCGCGTGGCGCTGGAGACCGACACCGGCCGCGCCGAGTGGGCCTACGCCCAGCTCGGCCCGGGGCGGGTGCAGGTCGAGTTCAACCGTCTCGACGAGATCGACGAGGCGGAGTTCGGTGAGGCCGGCGATGCCGGTGATTCAGACGAGATCGACGACGAAGATGTGGAGGACGAGGAGAGGTGAACATCGACCTCGCGGCGCTGCGCGCACTCGAGCGCGAGCGGGAGATCCCGTTCGACACGATCCTCGCGGCGATTGAGACCGCGCTGCTGACCGCGTACCGGCACACCGAAGGCGCCGAAACGCACGCACGAGTGGAGATCGACCGCAAGTCCGGCGCGGCCTCGGTGTACGCGCAGGAGTTGGACGACGAGGGCGCGGTGGTGCGGGAGTGGGACGACACTCCGCACGACTTCGGCCGCATCGCCGCCATGACCGCCAAGCAGGTGATCCTCCAGCGGCTGCGGGAGGCCACCGACGAGGCTCACTTCGGTGAGTACGTGGGCCGCGACGGCGACCTGGTCACCGGCGTGGTGCAGGCGCACGAGGCGCGGGCCGAGAAGGGCATCGTCAGCGTCGACCTGGGCAAGCTGGAGGGCGTGCTGCCGCAGTCCGAGCAGGTGCCCGGCGAGCGTTACGTGCACGGTGAGCGCCTTCGCTGCGTCGTGGTGCACGTCGCCAAGGGCGTCCGCGGACCGCAGATCACCCTGTCCCGTTCGCACCCGGCGCTGGTGAAGAAGCTCTTCGCGCTGGAGGTGCCGGAGATCGCCGACGGCACCGTGGAGATCGGCGCCATCGCGCGTGAGGCAGGTCACCGTACGAAGATCGCCGTACGCTCGACCGCCCCGGGCGTCAACGCCAAGGGCGCCTGCATCGGCCCGATGGGTCAGCGGGTCCGGGCCGTGATGAGCGAACTGCACGGCGAAAAGATCGACATCATCGACTGGTCGGACGACCCGGCCAACTTCGTCGGTAACGCGTTGTCGCCGGCCAAGGCGCTGCGGGTCGAGGTGGTCGACCTGGCCACCCGGACCGCCCGGGTGACCGTGCCGGACTTTCAGCTCTCCCTCGCGATCGGCCGGGAAGGGCAGAACGCCCGGTTGGCGGCCCGACTGACCGGTTGGCGCATCGACATCCGTTCAGATGCGGAGCAGGCCGCGCCGGCCGGCCGGAGCGGAGCTGATCACGTGCGGGAGCCGGGCAGCGCGATCTCCGGCAGCTAGGGGTAGACTTTCTCAGTGGCACGACGCGCGCAGCCGGAGCGCACCTGTGTGGGTTGCCGGCGGCGAGCGCCGGCCGGTGATCTACTGCGGGTGATAGCGGTCGGCGACGGGGCTGGTCACAGCCTCCGGCCCGATCCGAACCGCAGAATGCCGGGTCGGGGAGCGAACATGCACCCGGATCCGGCCTGCTTCGCGCTGGCAGTGCGGCGACGCGCCTTCGGGCGGGCGCTGCGCGTCACCGGGGTCCTTGACGACGGTGAGCTTGCGGAGCACATCGATGCGCCAACCACGACGTCCGGTCAACCCGACCGGGCGCGGGTCGCTAGCAGGGTAGGACGACCGACATGAGCACACGATGAAGTCGCAGAAATGACCAGGCTTCAAGTGCACGAGTGAGGTCGCTGCGGGTGCTGCCCGCACGACCTCGGAGTGAGGAGTGCAGTGGCAGGTAAGGCCCGCGTACACGAGCTTGCGAAAGAGCTCGGGGTCGAAAGCAAGACCGTTCTCGCCAAGCTCAAGGAGATGGGCGAGTTCGTGAAGTCAGCGTCCAGCACCGTCGAGGCGCCTGTCGCCCGACGGCTGCGGGGCGCATTCGTCGCGTCCGCCGGCGGTTCGTCGGCGCCGTCCGCTCCGGCGGCGGCCCCGAGCCCGGCGCCGACTCCGACCCCGACACCCTCGCCGACGCCGACCCCGGGTGCCCCTCGGGTCTCGGCCCGGCCCATGCCGCCCCGGCGTCCGGCCGCGGCGACCCCGGGACCGAAGCCCAAGGGCCCGGTCCCCGGCCCGCCGCAGCCGGCGGCTCCGGTCGCCAAGCCGGCGAGCGCGCACGACATCGAGGTGGCGGCCGCCGAGGCGCGCGCCGCCGCCCTCAAGGCTGAGCAGGAGGCCGCGGTCAAGGCCGCGCAGGCCGCCCGCCAGCAGCAGCGGGAGAACGTCCGCCGGGAGCCCCCGGCCGAGGGCGGTCCCCGTCCGGGTCCGCGTCCGGGTCCGAACGCGGCGCCGCCGCGTACGGGCGCCCCGGCCGCCGGTCGTCCCGGTGGCCCGACCCCGGGCCCCGGTCCCCGGCCGGGCGGTCGTCCGCCGGCGCGCGGCGCCGGTAACAACCCGTTCGGTATCCAGGGCGGCCAGCAGCAGCGGCCGCCGGCCGCCGGTGCCGGCGGTCCCCGGCCGAGCCCGGCCGGCATGCCGCCGCGGCCCAGCCCGGCCTCCATGCCGCCGCGGCCCAGCCCGGCTTCCATGCCGAGCCAGCGCCCCACCACGGGTCGCCCCGGTGGTCCCGGTGGCGGTCGTGGCGGCCCCGGTGGCGGCGCTGGCCGTCCCGGCGGCGGTGGCGGCTTCCGTGGCGGTCCCGGTGGTGGCGGCGGCGGTGGCGGTGGCTACCGCGGTGGCCCCGGTGGCGGCGGCGGTGGCGGTGGCTACCGCGGCGGTCCCGGTGGTGGCGGCGGCGGTGCTCCCGGCGGCGGTTTCCGTCCGGGTGCCCCGGCCGGTGGCGGCGGTCGTCCCGGTGGCGGCGGTCGTGGCCGTGGCGGTGGCGCCGCGGGTGCCTTCGGGCGTCCCGGTGGTCGGCCGACCCGTGGCCGCAAGTCCAAGAAGCAGCGCAGACAGGAGTTCGACAACCTGTCGGCCCCGACCATGAGCTCGGGTGCCCCCCGGGGTCAGGGTCAGGTCGTCCGGCTCTCCCGTGGCGCCTCGCTCTCGGACTTCGCCGACAGGATCAACGCCAACCCGGGTTCGCTGGTCCAGGAGATGTTCAACCTGGGCGAGATGGTCACCGCGACCCAGTCCTGCTCTGACGACACCCTGCTGCTGCTGGGTGAGCACCTCGGCTTCAACGTGCAGATCGTCAGCCCGGAGGACGAGGACCGCGAGCTGCTCGCGCAGTTCAACATCGACCTCGACGCCGAGGTTGCGGAGGACCGCCTGGTCAGCCGTGCGCCGGTGGTGACCGTCATGGGTCACGTCGACCACGGTAAGACCAAGCTGCTCGACGCGATCCGCAAGGCGAACGTGGTGGCCGGCGAGGCGGGTGGCATCACCCAGCACATCGGCGCCTACCAGGTCCACGTCCCGCACGAGGGCGAGGACCGGGCGGTGACCTTCATCGACACCCCGGGTCACGAGGCGTTCACCGCCATGCGTGCCCGTGGTGCCCAGGTCACCGACATCGTGGTGCTGGTGGTGGCGGCCGACGACGGCGTGATGCCGCAGACGATCGAGGCGCTCAACCACGCCAAGGCGGCCGACGTGCCGATCGTGGTGGCGGTCAACAAGGTCGACAAGCCGGAGGCGAACCCGGACAAGGTCCGCCAGCAGCTGACCGAGTACGGCCTGGTCGCCGAGGAGTACGGCGGCGACACCATGTTCGTCAACGTGGCAGCCAAGCCCGGTATCGGCATCGACGACCTGCTCGAGGCCGTCCTGCTGACCGCCGACGCGTCGCTGGAGCTGACCGCTCCGATCGACGGGCCGGCGCAGGGTGTGGCCATCGAGGCGCACCTGGACAAGGGCCGCGGTGCGGTGGCGACGGTGCTGGTGCAGAAGGGCACCCTGCGGGCGGGCGACTCGATCGTCGCCGGTGGGGCGCACGGCCGGGTCCGCGCGATGCTCGACGAGAACGGCAACGCGGTGGCCGAGGCGGGACCGGCCCGTCCGGTGCTGGTGCTCGGTCTGACCGCGGTGCCGGGGGCGGGCGACACGTTCCTGGCGGCCGAGGACGACCGCACGGTGCGGCAGATCGCCGAGCAGCGGCAGGCACGGCGGCGGGCGGCGTCCTTCGCCAACTCGCGCGGCCGGGCCACCCTCGAGACGCTCATGGAGCAGCTCAAGGAGGGCGAGAAGACCTCGCTCAACCTGGTGCTCAAGGGCGACGTCTCCGGTTCCGTGGAGGCCCTCGAGGACGCGCTGTTCAACCTCGACATCCCCGAGGAGGTCCAGCTCAGGATCATCCACCGGGGCGTCGGTGCGATCACCGAGAGCGACGTCATGCTCGCGAGCGCCTCGACCGAGGCGGTCACGATCATCGGCTTCAACGTCCGGGCCGCCAACAAGGTCCGGGAGATCGCCGACCGCGAGGGCGTGGAGATCCGGTACTACACCGTCATCTACCAGGCCATCGAGGAGATCGACGCGGCGCTCAAGGGGCTGCTCAAGCCGGAGTACGAGGAGGTCGAGCTCGGCACCGCGGAGATCCGCGACGTCTTCCGCTCGTCCAAGATCGGCAACATCGCCGGTTGTATCGTCCGCTCCGGACTCATCCGCCGCAACGCGAAGGCGCGTCTGCTGCGGGACGGGGCGGTCGTGGCGGAGAACCTCACGATCAACTCGCTGAAGCGGTTCAAGGACGACGCCACGGAGGTCCGGGAGGGCTTCGAGTGTGGTCTGACTCTGGGTGGGTTCAACAACCTCCAGGTCGGCGACATCATCGAGACCTTCGAGATGCGGGAGAAGCCGCGCGCCTGATCCCGTGTTGACACGCTGATCAAGGGGTTTACGCCGTCCGGCGTAAACCCCTTGATCATGTGGGGTGGGCTGCGGGTATCGTCCGGGGCGATGTTCACCGGAACCGTGGTCTTCGACCTGCTGCTGCCCGGCGACTCCCGGTCGCTGAAGGCGAAGAGATCGTACGTACGACCCATCGTCGCGGCGCTGCGTCGCTTCGAGGTCTCCGCCGCCGAGGTGGGGGCGCTCGACCTGCACGGTCGAGCCCAACTGGCGGTGGCCGTGGTGGCCGCCGAGGCGGCACACGTCCACGAGGTGCTCGACTCCTGCGAGCGTCTGGTCGCCAACCGTCCCGAGACCGAGCTGCTCTCGGTCCGTCGTCGGCTCTACGGCGAGGACGACTGACGGCTGTGAACGGCGTCGCCCCGCGGTGGGGCCGCCGCCGGCTCCGCGCGCCGGGTCACACCGCGCGGGTAATGTTCGAGATGTTGGCCGGTCGGGCCGGCGGTGCGTCAGCTGGCCGCGTCCCGGCCGGGAGCGGGACACCGTGGAGGTGGCGAAGATGACGGATCCGGCCAAGGTACGCCGGCACGCGGAGCGGGTGCGCGAACTGGTCGCGTCGGTGGTGCGGAGCCAGATCAAGGACCCGCGCCTCGGCATGATCACCATCACCGACGCCCGGATCACCGCCGACCTGCGCGACGCCACGGTCTTCTACACGGTCCTCGGCGACGCGGCGGCGCAGGCGGGCACCGCCGCCGCGCTGGAGAGCGCGAAGGGCATGCTGCGCAGCACTGTCGGCAAGGCGCTCGGGCTGCGGCACTCCCCGACCCTGACCTTCGTCCTCGACGACGTCCAGGATCAGGTCAAGCACATCGACGACCTGCTCGCGGCGGCCCGCAACGCCGACGCCGAGGTGCAGCGGATCGCCGCCCAGGCCCAGTACGCGGGCGACGCGCAGCCGTACCGGCTCGACGAGGACGACGAGGACGCCGAGGAGACCGAGGACGCCGAGGACACCCCGCCCGCCGGCGGGGACCGGCGGTGACCGGGCCGTCCGGCACGGCCGGCTCCGTCGTCGAGGCGGCGCCGGCCGACTCCGGCCCGAGCGCGGGCGACTGGGCGGCGGCGGAGTCGCTGCTGCGCAACCTCTCTCCCGAGGCGCGGGTGCTGCTCGTCTGCCATGTGAACCCGGACGGCGACGCCCTGGGCAGCATGCTCGGGTTCGCGCTGGGCCTGCAACGGCTCGGCGTACGCCGGATGCAGGCCACCTTCCCGGGCCCTCCGGAGGTGCCTGTGCCGCTGCAGGGACTGCCGGGGCTCGATCTGCTGGTGCCGGCGACCGAGGCATACCCTGCCCCGGACCTGGTCATCTGCTTCGACGCGGCGAGTGAGTCGCGCCTCGGCGAACTGGTCGACCGGCTGGACACCGCCGGTGCGTCGCTGGTGCTCGACCACCACGCCTCGAACACCCACTTCGGCGAGGTGAATCTGGTCGACCCGTACGCGGCGGCCACCTCGGTGGTGGCCGAGCAGCTGCTGACCCGACTCGGCGTCGGGTTGGACGCCGGGATCGCCGAGTGCCTCTACGTCGCGCTCACCACCGACACCGGCTCGTTCCGCTTCGAGGCCACCACCCCGGCCGTGCACCAGCTGGCGGCCCGGCTGTTGGCTACCGGCATCCGTCCCGGCGACATCTCGCGGCGGGTCTTCGACACCCGGCCGTTCGGCGCGGTGCGGCTCTTCGGCGAGGTGCTCGGCCGGGCCCGGCTGGAGCCGGTCGCGGCCGACGGCCGAGGGCTGGTCTGGACGTGGGCCACCCTGGACGACCTGGTCCGGCACGATCAGCGCCCGTACGTGCTGGAGGCGTTGATCGACTCGGTGCGGTGCACGGCCGAGGCGGACGTCAGCTGCGTGTTGAAGCAGACCGCGCCCGGTGAGTGGGCGGTCTCGCTGCGCAGCAAGGGCGCGGTGGACGTCAGCCGGGTGGCGCTCGCGCTGGGCGGCGGCGGGCACCGGTTCGCCGCCGGATTCACCGGAAGGGGCACGGCCGAGGAGGTCGTCGACCGCATCCGCGGCCAGCTCGACGCCGCGGTGATCCCGTCCGCCGGGTCCTGATCCGGGACGGCTCGCCGCCCCGTGCCGCCGCGCGGCACGCCGGGAAAACGCCGGCCTTTCCGCAGCGGCCCGGCGCGGGGAGAATCATGGGATGGAGCAGCCGAACGAGCTCACCGTCGAGGCGCCCCGCGCCTGGGACCGTCCTACCGTCTCCATTCCCGTGCTGGCCTGCCTCTCCCTGGTGGGTGGCCGGTTCGCCTCCTTCTCCACCGAGGCCAATCTCTACATCCTCGGCACCGGCGGCCTGCTGATCTGGCTCGGTCTGAGTAACCGGGTGCCGCGGCGCCCGGCTCCCACCCGGCTCGGCTCCGGCACCGTGTGGTGGAGCCTGCCGATCGTGGTGTTCGGGATCTTCGAGGGCGTCACCTTCGTGGTCGCGGCGGGTGACGACTTCCCCACCTTCTCCCGGCTGGCCGATCCGCTGCTGGAGGATCATCTGCTCCGTTCGGTGGCCTGGTTCGCCTGGCTGGCCGCGTTCTGGGAGCTGGTGCGGCGATGATGCGGGCGTTGGCCATCGGTGGCTTCCTCGCCGCGCTGGCGCTCTTCGCGGTGATGGAGTGGCTGGCTCGTCGGGAGGGGTCGCGGATCCCGACGCTCGGCGACCTGTGCGCCTACGTGATGCGCTACGAGGTGGGCCCGGTTCCGGTGGGCCGGATCGGACTCTTCGGCTTCTGGTGGTGGCTGGGCTGGCACTTCCTGGCCCGCTGAACGCGCAGACCCGACCGTCCGCATGCCGGGAACCGTACGCGGACGCGGCTGACTGAACGCTAATTTGGGAATCGGCCGGCGTCGTGCTCATCGGCGCAGGTCGTGGGGGTGGTGCCGCACCCGGCCCCGCCTCCCTCCAGGGTCGACAGACCCGGGCCCGCGCCGCCCGACCGGCCGCTCCGGTGACCCCGGACCGCCGTCACGGCGCTTCGCAGGATCGCCCGTGCGGGCCGCCGCCTGTCGGTGGCGCACACCCTGGAAGGGAAGACCACGATGTCGAGCAAGCCCAAGCCCGAGCCCAAGCCCGTCGACGAGGCCCGCGAGCAGCTCCGCCGCGCGCTGCAGACGTCGATGGACACGCGTCAGTGACCCGTACCGGCCGGTGGTGACGCGACCGGCGTCCCGCGCCGACCGCGTCACCGCCCCGGGCGCGCCCATCGCCCGACCGCCGGGCTGGCCCGACCGCCCGGCCGGAAGGCACCTCGGCGGTTCAATGATCCACTCGAGGTCATTGAAGTCGGGGTGTCGAGGGCGGGAGATGACCCCGACTTCATGGAAGTCGAGTCGATCATCCGGACCCGGCCGCGCCGCGCCCCGAAGTCGCCCCGCGCGGTAAGTTCTCACCTGTCTTGCGATCCTTACGTCGCGCGTGCCAGGATCGGCGGCGATGACACAGACCGCCCCCGCCCCACCCGCCGCGGCTCGCCGGATCGCCGGGCTCGCCCTGCCGGCCCTCGTCGTACTCGCCGCCGAGCCCCTCTACGTGCTGGTCGACACCGCGGTGGTCGGTCACCTCGGCCGGGCCCCGCTCGCCGCGCTCGCCGTCGGCGGCACGGTCATGACGCTCACCGCGTGGCTCGGCACCGTCGTGGCGTACGGCACGACAGGGCGTTCGGCCCGCCGGTTCGGGTCGGGGGACCGGGCGGCCGCCGTCGCCGAGGGCGTGCAGGCGTCCTGGCTCGCGTTCGGCGTCGGAGTGCTGGTCGCCCTGGCCATGCAGCTCGGCGGCGGGGCGCTGGCGCGTACCCTCGTCGGAAGCTCCGGCGAGGTGGCCGACGCTGCCGCCCAGTGGCTGCGGATCGCGGCGCTCGGCGCCCCCGGGCTGCTGCTCGCCGCGGCCGGTAACGGCTGGCTGCGCGGCGTCCAGGACACCCGCCGTCCGCTCTTCTTCGTGCTCGGCCCCAACCTGCTCTCCGCGGTGCTCTGCCCGCTGCTGGTCTACCCGGTCGGGCTCGGCCTGGCCGGCTCGGCGGTCGCCAACGTCGTCGCCCAGACCCTCGGCGGCGCACTCTTCGCCGCGGCCCTGGTCCGCGAACGGGTCCCGCTGCGGCCCCGGCTCCACCAGATCCGCCAGCAGTTGGTGCTCAGCCGGGACCTGCTGATCCGAGGTGCGGCCTTCCAGGCCAGCTTCCTCTCCGCCACGGCCGTGGCGTCCCGCTTCGGTGCGGCGGCGGTGGGCGCGCACCAGATCGCCCTGCAACTCTGGTTCTTCACCGCGCTGGTCCTCGACGCGCTGGCCATCGCCGCACAATCGCTGGTCGGCGCGGCGCTCGGCGCCGGTGACGAGGCGGGCGCCAAGGCCCTGGCCCGCCGGATCGGCCTGCTCGGCGGTGCCTGCGGGGTCGCCTTCGCGGTGCTGATCGGCGCGGGCGCGGGCGTCGTCCCGGCCCTGTTCAGCTCCGATCCGCTGGTACGCGAGCAGGCCATGGTGGCGTGGCCGTGGTTCGCGGCGATGCAGCCGCTGGCCGGGGTGGTCTTCGCCCTCGACGGCGTGCTGATCGGCGCGGGGGACGTGGCTTACCTGCGCAACCTCACAGTGGTGGCGGCGCTGGGCGGGTTCCTCCCCGCGATCTGGCTCGCGTACGGGCTCGACCTCGGGCTGGGTGGGATCTGGGCCGGCCTCACCCTCTTCGTGGTGCTCCGCCTGATCGCGCTGCTGCTGCGGCTGCGCTCCGGCAGATGGGCGGTCGTCGGCGCGGTCCGCTGACCGCAGCCGTCCCGCCCCGCTCGCCTCCGCCGCCCCGCAGCGGTCCCGGTGACGTCCGCCGCCGCCGCCGGTGTCGACGCGGGCCCCGAAGAGTGCTTCTGGCAGGCTTGTCGGTCGTGAGCGCAGACGGTCTGATCGTGGTGGACAAGCCGGGCGGCATGACGTCGCACGACGTGGTGGCGCGGGTGCGCCGGCTGGCCCGGACCCGGCGGGTCGGGCACGGCGGCACGCTCGACCCGATGGCGACCGGTGTGCTGGTCATCGGGGTGGGACGGGCGACCCGGCTGCTCACCTACGTGATCGGCGCGGGCAAGAGCTACACCGCCACCATCCGCCTCGGTCAGGCGACCGTCACCGACGACGCCGAGGGCGAGGTGATCCGCAGCGTCCCCGCCGGTGAGGTCGGCGACGAGGCGGTTCGGGACGCGCTCGCCGCGTTGACCGGGGAGATCGACCAGGTGCCCAGCGCGGTCAGCGCCATCAAGATCAACGGTCAGCGGGCGTACAAGCGGGTACGCGAGGGGGAGAGCGTCGAGCTGCCGGCCCGCCGGGTCACCGTCTCCCGGCTCGACCTGCTCGCCGTCCGGCGGGACCAGCCCGACGTCGTCGACGTGGACGTCGACGTGACCTGCTCCTCCGGCACGTACATCCGGGCCATCGCCCGGGACGCGGGCCTCTCGCTCGGGGTTGGCGGGCATCTGACCGCGCTGCGGCGTACCGCGGTCGGGGGCTTCCCCCTCGCCGAGGCCGTCACCCTCGACGAGCTGGAGCGGCGCGCGCCCGAGGTGGTGACCCTGCCGCTCGCCGCAGCGGCCGAGCGGTTCTTCCCGCGTCGCGACGCCAGCGCCGCCGAGGCGACGGTGCTCTCGCACGGCGGGCCGCTGGATCCGGCCGGGATCGCCGGTCCGTACGCCGTCTTCGACCCGGCCGGCGGCCTGATCGCTATCGTCAGCGAGCGGGAGGGGCGGGCCCGCGCGGAGATCGTGCTCGCGCCGGCCTGACGGGCGGCGGCCGGCGGTGGTCGGCGTCGGGCGAGGCAGTGGCCGCCGGGGAGGAACCGGCGGAGGAAAAGGGGAGGATCGGCATGCAACGGTGGCGGGGGTACGACGCGGCACCCGGTGGGTGGGGGCGGTCGGTCGTCACCATCGGTGTCTTCGACGGTGTGCACCGGGGGCACCAGGCGACCATCGGGCACGCCGTGACGCGCGCGCGGGAACTCGGGGTGCAGTCGGTGGTGCTCACCTTCGACCCGCACCCCGCCGAGGTGGTCCGGCCCGGCTCGCACCCGGCGGTGCTCACCGAGTCGGCCCGGAAGGCGGAGCTGATCGAGGAGCTCGGCGTCGACGTGCTCTGCGTGGTGCCGTTCACACCCGAGTTCTCCCGGCTGCCGGCCGAGGCGTTCGTGCACGACGTGCTGGTCGAGAACCTGCACGCGACCCGGGTCGTGGTGGGGAACAACTTCCGCTTCGGGCATCGGGCCGCCGGTGACGTGGCGCTGCTGGAGCGGCTGGGCGCGACGTTCGGATTCTCCGTCGAGGGCGGCCCGCTGGTGGCCGAGGAGGGCACGGTCTTCTCCTCGACGTACATCCGCTCCTGCGTCGACGCCGGGGACGTCGGCGCGGCGGCGGCCGCGCTGGGCCGGCCGCACCGGGTGGAGGGGGTGGTGGTCCGCGGCGACCAGCGCGGGCGCGAGCTGGGCTTCCCCACCGCCAACCTGCTCTGCCACCGGTACGCGGCGATCCCCGCCGACGGGGTGTACGCGGCCCGGCTGGTCCGTCGGGGCCGGCGGGAACCGTTGCTGGCGGCGGTGTCGGTCGGCACGAACCCCACCTTCTCCGGTCGGGAGCGGCGGGTGGAGGCGTACGCCCTGGACTTCGACGGTGACCTCTACGGCGAGCGACTGGCGCTGGACTTCGTGGCGCACCTGCGCGGCCAGATCCGCTACGACTCGATCGAGCCGCTGATCGCCCAGATGCACCAGGACGTGGAGCGGACCCGCAAGGCGCTCGGCTGAACCGCCCTCGACCAGGTCGGCGACCGGCGTCGGGGGCTCGGCACGGGGTGTCCGCGTGCGGCACCCGCGTAGCGCCGCACGGCCCTTGACCGGTGGGCGCGGCCGCGGCTGGTAGTCTGGCGGGGACGTCGGACGACCGACGGGGCCTCGCGTGCCTGCTCGACGCCGCGGGTGCGAGGTGCCGGTCCGGCTCCGG
Source organism: Micromonospora musae (assembly GCF_003626635.1). Lineage (GTDB taxonomy): Bacteria > Actinomycetota > Actinomycetes > Mycobacteriales > Micromonosporaceae > Micromonospora > Micromonospora musae. Next base: position 113,511 of record NZ_RAZT01000013.1, read on the forward strand.
TCCATCGACCGGAGCGACGGACATCAGTGATCAACCCATCGAAACAGGGAGAACATGGCGCTCGACCAGGAAGCCAGGGCCAAGATCCGCGCGGAGTACGCGACCGCCGAGGGCGACACCGGTTCGCCCGAGGTGCAGGTCGCGGTCCTCACCAAGCGGATCGCCGAGCTCACCGAGCACTTGAAGGTGCACAAGCACGACCACCACAGCCGCCGTGGGCTGCTGCTGCTGGTCGGCCGTCGCCGTCGGCTGCTCAACTACGTCCAGAAGAAGGACATCAACCGCTACCGGTCGCTCATCGAGCGGCTCGGTCTGCGTCGGTGACGTGACGGGGGAGTGGCCATCCGGCCGCTCCCCCGCTCCGGTACCGCAGAAAGAGAACAGGGCAGCGCGACCAACCAAGTAGGGGAGCCGGTCAGTACCGGTCTCCGGTAGTGGCCCCCGGGGTACCCGGCTTACCGCCGTGGCCCGGGCGCTTCGATCGAAGACCGGCCTTCTGAGCAGCTTCCCGCGTCGCGAGCCCTCCGATGCGAAGGAGCACTACCGCACCATGACCGAGACCAAACTCGGCACCGAAACCCGCACCGCCGTGATCGACAACGGGTCCTTCGGCACCCGTGAGATCACCTTCTCCACCGGCCGCCTCGCCCGTCAGGCCGCCGGTTCGGTCATCGCCCAGCTGGGCGAGACCGTCGTCCTCTCCGCCACCACCGCGAGCAAGCAGCCGCGGGAGTCGTTCGACTTCTTCCCGCTGACCGTGGACGTGGAGGAGCGGATGTACGCCGCGGGCCGGATCCCCGGCTCGTTCTTCCGCCGTGAGGGCCGGCCCAGCGAGGACGCCATCCTCACCTGCCGGCTGATCGACCGGCCGCTGCGCCCGTCGTTCGTCAAGGGCCTGCGCAACGAGGTCCAGGTCGTCGAGACCGTCCTCGCGCTCGACCCGCAGCACCCGTACGACGTCGTGGCGATCAACGCCGCCTCGATGTCGACCAAGCTCTCCGGCCTGCCGTTCTCCGGCCCGATCGGAGCGACCCGGGTCGCGCACATCGACGGCCAGTGGGTCGCCTTCCCGACCCTGGAGGAGCTGGCCCGGGCCACCTTCGACATGGTCGTGGCCGGTCGCGCCCTGCCGGACGGCGACGTCGCGATCATGATGGTCGAGGCCGAGGCGACGCCGAACGCCGTCACCCTGATCTCGGGCGGCGCGACCGCGCCGACGGAGGAGATCGTGGCCAGCGGCCTGGAGGCCGCCAAGCCGGCGATCCGGGAGCTGTGCCGCGCGCAGAGCGAGCTCGCCGAGGTGGCCGCCAAGCCGGTCACCGAGTTCCCGGTCTTCCTGGACTACCAGGACGACGCCTACGCGGCGGTCGCCGACCTGGCTCGCGCCGAGGTCGCCGAAGCGCTTCAGATCGCCGGCAAGGCCGACCGGGAGGAGGCCCTCGACCGGGTGAAGGCCCGGGTCGCCGAGGAACTCGGTCCGCGTTTCGAGGGCCGGGAGAAGGAGCTCAGCGCCGCCTTCCGGTCGCTCACCAAGTCCGAGGTCCGCAACCGGGTGCTGCGCGAGCAGATCCGCATCGACGGCCGCGGCCCGCGTGACATCCGTCCGCTGACCGCCGAGGTCGGCGTGCTGCCCCGGGTGCACGGCTCGGCGCTCTTCGAGCGCGGCGAGACCCAGATCCTGGGCGTCACGACGCTCAACATGCTCCGCATGGAGCAGGCGCTGGACACGCTCTCCCCGGAGAAGTCCAAGCGCTACATGCACAACTACAACTTCCCGCCGTACTCCACCGGTGAGACCGGCCGGGTCGGCTCGCCGAAGCGGCGCGAGATCGGCCACGGCGCGCTCGCCGAGCGGGCGCTGATCCCTGTGCTGCCCTCGCGTGAGGAGTTCCCGTACGCCATCCGGCAGGTCTCCGAGGCGCTCGGCTCCAACGGCTCCACCTCGATGGGTTCGGTCTGCGCCTCGACGCTGGGCCTGCTCAGCGCCGGTGTGCCGCTGAAGGCGCCGGTCGCCGGCATCGCCATGGGCCTCATCTCCGACGAGGTCGACGGCAAGACCCAGTACGTGACGCTGACCGACATCCTCGGTGCCGAGGACGCCTTCGGTGACATGGACTTCAAGGTCGCCGGTACGTCGGAGTTCGTCACCGCGCTCCAGCTCGACACCAAGCTCGACGGCATCCCGTCGGACGTGCTGGCCGCCGCGCTCCAGCAGGCGAACGAGGCCCGGCAGACCATCCTCGGCGTGATGCAGGCGGCGATCGAGGGTCCGGCCGAGATGTCGGAGTACGCGCCGCGGGTCACCACCGTCAAGATCCCGGTCGACAAGATCGGCATGGTCATCGGCCCGAAGGGTCAGACCATCAACGCGATCCAGGACGAGACCGGCGCCGAGATCTCGATCGAGGACGACGGCACGATCTACGTCGGCGCGACCAACGGCCCGTCGGCCCAGGCCGCGGTGGACCGGATCAACGGCATCGCCAACCCGACGCTGCCGAAGGTGGGGGAGCGGTTCCTCGGCACGGTGGTCAAGACCGCCGCGTTCGGCGCGTTCATCTCGCTGCTGCCCGGCCGCGACGGCCTGCTGCACATCTCGAAGGTGGGCGACGGCAAGCGGGTCGAGAAGGTGGAGGACTTCCTCAACGTGGGTGACCGCGTCGAGGTGGAGATCGCCGACATCGACCAGCGCGGCAAGATCTACCTGGACAAGGTGCGCCCCGAGGGCGCCGAGGCGCCGGTCGCGGCTGCTCCGGAGGCCGCCGGTGGCGAGCGTCCGGCCGGCCGCGAGCGGGCTCCGCGGGAGCGTGGTGACCGCGAGCGCGGTGGCCGCGGCGGCTCGGAGCGGGGCGAGGGTGGCGAGGGCGGCGGCGACTCGCGTCCGCGTCGCCGGACCCGGCACAGCTGATCACCGACCGGCCGGACGGCGCCCCGACGGGTGCCGTCCGGCCGGTTTTCTTCGTACCACCCACCCCTCGTCGAAGTGAGAGCAGGTTTCCGTGAGTCGGGCCCAGCGTGCGCCTTTTCCTGCGGGTCGACGGGGGGTGGCGGCGTCCGGGGCCGCGCGTTCCGGCGGCGCCGGCAAGGCGGTAACCCGGACCATCAGCGAGGACCCGCTGGGTGGCACCGTGCGCCGTACCGTGCTGTCGAACGGGCTGCGGGTGCTGACCGAGGCGATCCCGACGATGCGCAGCGTGTCGTTCGGGATCTGGGTGTCGGTCGGCTCGCGGGACGAGACCGGCCCGGACTCCGGGGCCGCGCACTTCCTGGAGCATCTGCTCTTCAAGGGCACCCGTAAGCGCAGCGCGTTGGAGATCTCCTCGTCGATCGAGGCGGTGGGCGGCGAGACGAACGCCTTCACCACCAAGGAGTACACCTGCTACTACGCCCGCGTGCTGGACGAGGACCTGCCGCTGGCGATCGACGTGATGTGCGACCTGGTGGCCGACTCGGTGCTCGAGGCGGCGGACGTGGAGACCGAGCGCGGCGTCATCCTCGAAGAGATCGCCATGCACGACGACGAGCCCGGCGACGAGGTGCACGACCTCTTCGCCCGGGCCGTCTACGGCGACCACCCGCTGGGCCGGCTGATCTCCGGCACGGAGGAGACGGTCACCCCGATGACGCGGCCGCAGATCCGGGACTTCTACCGCCGGCACTACACCGCGCCGCAGATCGTCATCGCCGCCGCCGGCAACCTGGACCACACGACCGTGGTCGACCTGGTCCGGCAGGCGCTGCACGGCACGCCGCTCGACACCGACCAGGGCACGCCGGCCCCGCACCGGCCGGCGAGCCCGGCGGTACGCACCCGTCCCGCCACCACGCTGGTGGAGACGAAGGAGACCGAGCAGGCGCACGTCATCCTCGGCTCCCCGGGCATCGACCGGACCGACGAGCGGCGGTTCGCCCTGGGGGTGCTCAACAACGTCCTCGGCGGCGGCATGTCGAGCCGGCTGTTCCAGGAGATCCGTGAACAGCGTGGCCTGGCCTACTCGGTCTACTCCTACGCGAGCCAGTACGCCGACAGCGGCCTCTTCGCCGTCTACGCGGGCTGCGCACCGGGCAAGGTGGACGAGGTGTTGGAGTTGACCCGCGCCGAGCTGGCCCGGGTCGCCGCGGGCGGGCTGACCGAGGCGGAGATCGCTCGCGGCAAGGGCATGTCGAAGGGCTCGTTCGTGCTCGGACTCGAGGACACCGGTTCGCGGATGAGCCGGCTCGCCAAGGGTGAGCTGCTCTACGGCGACCTGATGCCGGTGGACGCGCTGCTCGCCCGGGTGGACGCGGTGAGTCTGGACGACGTCAACGCCCTCGCCGCCGACCTGCTCGCTCGGCCGATGTCCCTGGCGGTGGTCGGCCCGTTCGGCGCCGGCGATTTCGCCACCGCCTGACCAGGCGCCCCCGGGAATCCAGCGAGGCGACCAAGGCACGGATCGGCCGGCCCGGCCGCCCGGGGCAGCCGTACCGGGCGGGTGCCCGGGTCCCCGGGTGCCGGGCTGGGTCGCGTCCCGATTGGGATAGGTTGTGCCCCGTGACTGACGAGCAGGAGAGAAACCCGGCCGAGCCGCTGCGGGTCGGCGTCCTGGGCGCGCGGGGCCGGATGGGCCTCGAGGTGTGCAAGGCGGTCGACGCCGCCGCCGACATGGAGCTGGTGGCGACGGTCGACCAGGGGGACGACCTCTCTGCCGTCGCCGAGGCCGGCGCCGAGGTGGTCGTGGACTTCACCACCCCGGACGTCGTCATGGAGAACCTGCGGTGGTGCGTCGAGCAGGGCGTCCACGCCGTGGTCGGCACCACCGGCTTCACCGAGGAGCGGCTGGAGCAGGTTCGCGGCTGGTTGGCGGACAAGCCCGGAGTCGGCATGGTGATCGCCCCGAACTTCGGCATCGGCGCGGTGCTGATGATGCAGTTCGCCGCGCGGGCGGCCCGGCACTTCGAGTCGGTCGAGATCATCGAGCAGCACCATCCCCGGAAGCTCGACGCGCCGAGCGGCACCGCGACGCACACCGCGCGGCAGATCGCGCAGGCTCGCGCCGAGGCGGGCCTCGGTCCGGTGCCGGACGCCACGAAGGACGAGGTGCCGGGCGCCCGAGGTGCGCAGATCGACGGCATCCGGGTGCACGCCGTACGCGCCACCGGGCTCGTCGCGCACCAGGAGGTGCTCTTCGGCACCACCGGCGAGACGCTGACTATCCGGCACGACTCGTACGACCGGGCCTCGTTCATGCCGGGCGTGCTGCTCGCCGTGCGCGCGGTGGGCGACCGGCCCGGCCTCACCGTGGGTCTCGACCCGCTGCTCGGCTGAGCGCTCCACCGGCGGAAATCGGTTCGCCGCCGGGTCGGCGTCCGCCTAGGCTGCCCCGATGATCAATGCTGGCTACCGGGATCGGAGCGGACGCGCCGTCACCCTGCGTCCGGTGGACGACGACAACTGGCGGGCGGTGGCCGACGTCGCGCCCCGCGACGACCAGCGCGACTGGGTGGCCGCGCTGGCCGCGCGCTACCTGCTGCTGACGATGCGCGGCGACGTGTGGAGGTCGCTCGCCGTGTACGCGGACGAGACGGTCGTCGGACACGTGATGTGGGGCGTCGACGACGACGGCTCGCACTGGATCGGCGGCATGATCATCGATGCCGCTGAGCAGGGGCGGGGCGTCGGGCGGGTCACCGTGGCGACCCTCGCCGGGTGGCTGGCCGGCCGGGAGGGGAGGCCGCCGGTGCGATTGTCGTACCACCCGGGGAACACGGCGGCCGCCGCCCTCTACACGTCCCTCGGCTTCCACCCCACCGGCGAGGTGGATGACGACGAGCTGATCGCCGAGCTGGCCGCCCCGCCGCCGCCCTTGTCGTCCAGCTGATCATGAGGTTGGCGGCGCTCCGGGAGATCGAAGTCACCGCCAACCTCATGATCAACGTTGTGGGTCAGCCACCGACCGGGTGGTCGGTGGGGGCCGAGCGGCGGGGGGTCGGGATGGTCGGCGTCGCGTCCACCGTGACGGTCAGGCCGGCGGGGAGGCCGGTGATCGTCGGCCGGCCGGCCCGGTCCACCGCCACGTCGACCGGGGCGCCGGCGACGGTCAGGTGCTCCGCCGCGACCGCGCCGAGCTGCGCGCCGGCGAGCGGGGCGAGCCGGACCGTGCCGCCGGGCACGTCGGGGTAGAGCCCGGTGGCGGCCTGGAGCAGCAGCACCGCCCCGGCCGCGGCCCACGCCTGCGGCCGGCACGCCGCCGGGTAGGGCACCGGCCGGCCGAGCAGCGAGCGGTCGTCGCCGCCGTAGAGCTCGGGCAGGCGGTAGTCGAACGCCTCGGCCGCCCCGAGCAGGCCGTCGGCGAGGGTGAGGGCGGTGTCCCGGAAGCCGGCGCGGGCCAGGTTGCCGAGCACGATCGCGGTGTCGTGCGCCCAGACCGAGCCGCAGTGGTACGACAGCGGGCTGAACCCGGCGTCGTCGGTGGACATCGTGCGCAGCCCGAACGCGCCGGCCAGCGCGTCGGTGCCGAGCAGGCGGGCCACCTGCGCCTCCTCCTCGCCGTTGAGCAACCCGGTGCCGAGCAGGTGGCCGATGTTGCTGGTCAGCGAGTCGACCGGCCGCTTGTCCCGATCCAGCGCGAGAGCCGGCTGCGGCCCGTACGGCCCGTCGACCCAGAACGCCGCCCGGAACCGGCGCGCCAATCCGGCCGCGTGCTCGCGCCAGCGGTCGCCGCCGGGGCGGCCGAACGCGTCCAGCAACCGGGCGCCGTTGACCGCCGCCTCGTGCGCGTACCCCTGCACCTCGGCGAGCACGATCGGCGGCGCGGCCAGGGTGCCGTCGCGGAACCGGACCGCGTCGCCGGAGTCCTTCCAGCCCTGGTTCGCGAGGCCGCGCCCGGTGGTGTCGATGTACTCGACCAGGCCGTCGCCGTCGGCGTCGGCGTGTTCGCCGACCCAGTGCAGCGCCGCCTCCAGCTGCGGCAGCAGCGGCTCGATCTGCTCCGCGGGCAGGCCCCAGCACCACGCGTCGTGCAGCAGGTTGACCCAGAGCATGGTGGCGTCGACGGTGCCGTAGTACGCCGGCGGGAGGTGCAGGCCGTCGCCCGGGGCGAACTCGTGCCGGCGCAGCTCGTGCAGGATCTTGCCGGGCGCCTCGCCCGACGCCGGGTCGACGCGGGCGCCCTGCCGTCGGGCGAGCACCCGCAGCGTGCCGCCGGCCAGGTCGGTGCCGAGCGGCAGCATCATCCGGGCCGCCCAGAGGCTGTCCCGCCCGAAGAGGGTGAGGAACCAGGGGACTCCGGCGCCGAGGAAGACGTCCTCCGGTGCGCCCGCCTCGGCCAGCCGCAGGCCGCGCAGGTCGTCGAGGCTGCGGTCGATCAGCCGGACCAGCCGGCGGTCGTCGGCGTGCAGGCCCGGCCGGGACCAGGCGGGCTCACCCGGTGGGCAGACCACCACGGCCCGCGGGTCGTCGACGTCGAGTCGCCAGCTCAGCTCCACCCGACCGCGGGGCGGCAGCTCGACCGGCCAGGTGAGTCGGGGCGCGGCGGACCCGCCGCCCGTCTCGGTCGTGGCGCCGTCGCCGGTCACGGTGACCGTGATGCCGGCCGCGGCCCAGACCAGCTCGCCGGGCTCGCCCGTCTTCGCCTCCAGCGCCTCGGTGGCGCCGCCGGACTTGACCACCTCGATGGGGGCCAGGTCGCAGGCGAGTTCGACGCTCACGACGGCCCGGACCGGCACTGAGGCGGTGGAGACGACCTGGATCTCCTCGGTGAGTCCGCCGGGTGAGACCCGGCGGAGCCGCTCGACCCGGACGGTCGGGTCCGGCCCGGGGTCGCCGAGCCACCGGGTCAGCCCGACGAAACGTACGGCGTGCGGACCCACGGATCCCCGGGCCAGGCTCTCCGGTTGCCGGTCGTCGACCCGCAGCTCGGCCCGGGACAGCACCCGGGCATCGGCGTGGAAAACGCCCTGGACGCCGGTCGGGCGGATCTGCCCGGCCGCGTCCCCCAGCGCGCTGGTGGGGGCGAGCACGACTCCGACCAACTCGTGCAGCAGGGGTTGCAGTTGGCGCTCGGTCACGATGTTGCTCCAGATCCTGTAGCTGCGAAACGACGTCTTGACAAGTCGCTCCGTCCGGTGCAAAGTGCGAAACATTCCAGAAACTTGAACGATCCAATCCTGCCTTATCCAAATTGGATCGTTCAAGATGGCGAGAGGGATTTCGTGGCTGAAAAGGTGACCATCGCGACGGTGGCCCGACACGCCCGTGTGAGCCGCCAGACGGTTTCCAACGTGCTCAACACGCCGCAGATCGTGCGGGAGGAGACCCGGCAGCGGGTCCAGGAGGCGATCGTCGCCCTCGGCTACCGCGTCAGCCAGGCCGCCCGGCAGATGCGCACCGGCCGCTCCCGTCTCATCGCCATGAGGATCGAGCCGACCCGGGACGGCATCAACGGCTCGGTGCTCGACCGCTTCCTGCACGGCCTCACCGAGAGCGCGGAGGTCGCCGGCTACCGGGTGATGCTCTACACCGCCGGCGACACCGAGCGGGAGATCACCGCCTACGACGACCTGCTCAGCGCGTACGACCTGGACGGCTTCGTGCTGACCGGGACGGACCACGGCGACCCCCGGACGGCCTGGCTGGCCGAACGGGAGGTGGCGTTCGTGGCCTTCGGCCGCCCCTGGGACGACCTCACCGCCCACCCGTGGGTCGACGTCGACGGCGCGGCGGGCACCGCCCGAGCGACCCGGCACCTGCTCGAACGCGGCCACCGCCGGATCGGCTTCCTGGGTTGGCCCGCCCCCTCCGGCGTCGGCGACGACCGCCGCGCGGGGTGGCGAGCGGCCCTGCACGCCGCCGGGATCGACCCGGCGGGGCTGGAGCGGGCGGTCGAGGACGGCATCGCCGAGGGGGAGTGGTCGATGCGTGACCTGCTCAACGCCGACGAACCCCCGACCGCCGTGGTCTGTGCCAGCGACTCCCTCGCCCTCGGCGCACTCCAGGCGGTACGCGCGAGCGACCCGGCCGTCGCGGTGGTCGGCTTCGACGACACCCCCGTCGCCGCCGCGACCGGGCTGACCAGCGTCAGCCAACCCCTCGGCGAGGCCGCCGCCCGCTGCGTGGACCTGCTCACCGCGGTCCTCGACGGGGACCAGCAGTCTCCCGAACCCGTGCTGCTCCAGCCCTCGCTGGTGCTCCGGCACACCGCGTAACCCATCCCCGAACAGGAGAAACCAGATGGCACCTCGACCCCTCGCCCGGGTGGCGGTGGCCGGCCTCGCCGCCGTCGCACTGCTCGGCTCCGCCGCCTGTGGCAGCGGCTTCGACGACAGCTCCGAGGGCACCGCCCAGTCCAGCGGCCCGGCCAGCCTGCAGATCCTGATCGGCTCGTCCGGCGACGCCGAGACGAAGGCCGTGCAGGACGCGGCGGCCAAGTGGGCCGGCGAATCGGGCAACACCGCCACCGTGACCCCCGCCCAGGACCTCACCCAGCAGCTCGGCCAGGGCCTCGCCGGCGGTACGCCGCCGGACGTCTTCTACGTCGACGCGGCCCAGTTCGCCGACTACGCGAGCGTCGGCGCGCTCGAACCCTACGGCGACAAGATCAGTAACACCGGCGACTTCTACGAGAGCCTGCGCACCGCGTTCACCTACGACGGCAAGCTCTACTGCGCGCCGAAGGACTTCTCCACGCTGGCCTTGCAGATCAACACCGACCTCTGGACCAAGGCCGGTCTGACCGACGCCGACATCCCCACCACCTGGGACCAGCTCACCGCCACCGCCCAGAAGATCAAGGCGAAGGGGCAGGTGCCGCTGGCGCTGGGCGACACGCGGGACCGCGTCGGCGCGTTCATGGTGCAGAACGGCGGCTGGCTGATGAGCGAGGACGGCAAGCAGCCCACCGCGGACACCCCGGAGAACCTGGCCGCCCTCCAGTACGTGAAGGACCTGGTCACCAAGGGGCTGGCCCAGTACCCGAAGCAGCTGGACGCCGGGTGGTCCGGCGAGGCGTTCGGCAGGGGCAAGGCGGTGATGACCATCGAGGGCAACTGGATCAAGGGTGCCCTGCAGAACGACTTCCCGAACGTGAAGTACCAGGTCGTCCCGCTGCCGGCCGGTCCGAAGGGGCCGGGCACGCTCTCCTTCACGCAGTGCTGGGGGATCGCCGCCAAGTCGAAGTACAAGGAGCAGGCGATCAAGTTCGTCGAGGCGATGACCGCCGGCGAGCAGCAGATGGCCTTCGCGCGGGCGTTCGGCGTGATGCCCTCCCGGCAGTCGGTCCACGACCAGTACGTCAGCGCCTTCCCCGCCGACAAGCCCTTCATCGACGGCGTCGAGTACGCGCAGGGCCCGGTGAACGCGCCGAAGATGGACAGCGTCCTGCGTGACCTCGAGGCGGGGCTGCAGGCCCTCTCGACCGGCGACCCGAAGACGATCCTGGCGAACTTCGACAAGAACGCCAAGGCGGCGCTCGGCGACTGAGGTGTGCTGTGAGGGCCCCGGTCTCGGCCGGGGCCCTCGCCCCGCACCTCCTTTCTCGTGAGGGAGGGACAATGGCAACGGAGGCACCGGCGGCTCGGGTGGTCGTACGCGGCGGCGCGCCTCGACGGCGTGGGCGTGGCACCCGGAGCAGCGAGAACCTCGCCGGTTGGCTCTTCGTCGCGCCGGTCGTGGCGATCCTCGGGCTCTTCCTGCTGCTGCCGATCCTGATGGCGCTCTGGGTGAGCCTCACCGACTGGAACGGCCAGGGCAGCCCCTTCACCCGGAACGTGCCGTTCGTCGGGGTGGAGAACTACACCCGGCTCTTCGCCGAGGACGGGCTGGCGCGGCGCGACCTGATGACGAGCCTGCGCAACAACATCTACTACGTCGGGATCGTCGTGCCGGCGCAGACCATCCTCGCCCTCGGCCTGGCGCTGGTCGTGAACAACCGGATGCTCAAGGGGAAGGGCTTCTTCCGGAGTGCCTTCTACTTCCCCTCCGTCACCAGCTCGGTGGCGATCAGCGTGGTCTTCCTCTTCCTCTTCGCCAACTCCGGGGCGGTCAACAAGCTGCTCAGCCTCTTCGGTGTCGCCGGCCCGCAGTGGTTCGCCGACTCCCGGGGCGTGCTGCACCTGCTCCTCGGCGCGCTCGGGGTGGACGACCCGCCCGCCGCGCTGACCGGCGGCGGACCGTTCGGGCTGAGCTGGTGGGAGTGGCTCTCCGGGCCGAGCGTCGCGATGGTCTCGATCATCACGCTGGTGGTCTGGACCACCAGCGGCACGTTCATGCTGATGTTCCTGGCCGCGCTGCAGAACGTGCCGGTGACGCTGGACGAGGCGAGCACCCTTGACGGCGCCGGCCGCTGGCAGCGCCTCCGGTACGTCACGCTGCCGATGATCAGGCCGACCATGTTCCTGGTGGTGACGCTCGGCCTGATCGGCTCCTGGCAGGTCTTCGACCAGGTGTACGTGATGAGCCAGGGCGACCCCGCCAAGACCACCCTCACCCCGGCCTACCTGTCGTACCGGACCGCGTTCCGGGAGTTCGACTACGGCTCCGGAGCGGCGATCTCGTTCGTGCTGTTCCTGATCATCATCGTGTTGACCCTGATCCAGCGCCGCGTGATGGCCGACCGCGATCCGGTCGCCCGGCGACGCGGCCGGTGGCGTCGACGCGTACCGGAAGGGTCGTGACATGGCCGTGCTGACCGACCGGCCGCCGGTCGCGGCGAAGCCCGCGCGGCGGCGTCGCGCCCGCCGCAGCCTGGTCTCCCGGGTCCTGGGGTACGCCACGCTGATCTTCTTCGGGTTGGTCTTCCTCTACCCGTTCGTGATCCAGCTCGGCAACTCGTTCAAGACCGAGCCGGACGCGGCCGCCAACCCGCTCTCGCCGATTCCCGACCCGCTCACGCTGGCCGGCTTCGAGCGGATCTTCGCGGGCACCAACTTCCCGCTCTGGCTGGGCAACTCGCTGCTGGTCACCGTGCTCGTGACGGTCGGCCGGGTCTTCTTCGACTCGCTGGCCGGTTACGCGCTGGCCCGGTTGCGGTTCCGGGGCCGCTCCTGGCTCTTCGCCATGGTCGTCGCGGTCATGGCGGTGCCCCCTGTGGTGCTGCTCATCCCGAAGTTCCTGGTCCTCAACCAGCTCGGCATCTACAACAGCTACAGCGGGCTGATCGTGCCGCTGCTCGCCGACGCGGCAGGCGTCTTCATCATGAAGCAGTTCTTCGAGTCGATCCCGGTGAGCGTGGAGGAGGCGGCCCGCATCGACGGGGCGAGCGTCTTCCGCACCTTCTGGTCGGTGGTGCTGCCGATGGCGAAGCCTGCGCTGATCACCCTGACGATCCTGTCGTTCCAGGGCTCCTGGAACGAGTTCCCGCACAGCCTCGTAGCGGTGCAGGACCCGGATCTGTTCACCCTGCCGCGCGGTCTGGCCGACCTGGTGAGCGGGTCGCTCGGCAAGGGCAGTCAGTACCCGCTCAAGCTCGGTGCCGCCCTGCTCGCCACGATCCCCGTGGCGATCATCTTCGTGGTGTTTCAGCGCTACTTCGTACGTGACGCCAACGACGGCTCCGACAAGGGCTGAGCCGCCCCGCCCGGTTCGCGGGCCTCCGGCACCCGGAGGCCCGCGACGCACTCCATTCGGAGGCGGCGCTCAGTCGACCGGCGCGGCTGGCGCCGGCGGGGTGGGCGCGGGCTCGGCGGGGAGCGCCACGTGCAGCCGGAGCTGCGGGACCAGCATGTCCTCCACGTCGAGGGCCCGGGCCGCCCCGTCGGCCGCCCAACCGGTGCTGGTCAGGAACTTGCGGGTCGCCTCGTCACCGTCGAACGCCCAGGCCACCGCGCTGGCGAAGCCGTCCGAGCGCCACAGGTCGACGCTGGCGGCGAGCAACCGGCTGCCGTGCCCACGCCGGCCCCACCGCGGTTCGACGAGCAGGTCGGTGACCGCCGCGACGTCGGCGCCGAGCGCCTCGGCCGGCTCGTTCGGCGCGAGCGCCTCGGCATCGGCCGGACCGAACGCCGTGAACCCCACCAGATACGATTGCTCGGCCTGTTCGACGGCGACCAGCACCCGGTGGGCGGCCGACGGCGGTTCCTGCACCGCGGCGGTCCACCGCCGGGCCAGCCACGCCTCGTCCAGGTTTTCGAGGACGTGCCGGGGCAGGATCCGGCGGTAGGCGACCCGCCAGGTCGCGAGCTGGATGCGTGCGATCTCGCCGGCGTCTTCCGGACGCGCCGGGCGGACGTACCCGAGAGCCATGGGACGTGAGCCTACGCAGGGCGAGGGAGGCGACGGTGCTGCAGGGTGCCAGTAGGACGGTCACGCAGGTGGTGGGCGTGCTCCTGCTCGCCGTCGCGGTGGCGGCCTTCCTCTCCGTCGCCGCCGTCCGGCACGGCTTCTTCGATCTCCAGGTCTACTACGGGGCACTCACCTGGTGGGTGCACGGCGGGGAGATCTACGACTACCTGCGGCCGCTGACCCAGTACGGCTTCACCTATCCGCCGTTCGCCGCCCTCGTCATGCTGCCCATGGCGTACCTGCCGTGGCTGGCCGCCATCGTCGTCAGCGTGATCGCCACCGTCGCCGTGACCGCGGTGCTCTTCTGGTGGCTGATCGACCCGATCTCGGTGCGCGCGGGCTGGACCCGCTGGTTCGCGCTCGCCGTCGCGCTCTGCCTGGTCGCCGCGTACGAGCCGATGCGCGAGACGGTCAACTTCGGCCAGGTCAACATGCTGCTGCTCTTCCTGGTCGCGGTGGACCTGCTGCGGCTGCTTCCGGCCGGGAGCCGCTGGGCGGGCGTGGGCATCGGGCTGGCCACCGCGATCAAGCTGACTCCCGGCATCTTCATCGTCTACCTGCTGGTGACCCGGCGCTGGCGGGCGGCCGTCACGTCGATGGCCACCGCGGCGGCCGCGAGCCTGGTGGCCGGCGCGCTCTTCCCCGACGCCTCGCGGGAGTTCTGGACCGAGGCGCTGTGGAACACCGGCCGTGTCGGCGAGCTGGCGTTCGTCTCCAACCAGTCGCTGCGCGGGGTGGTGGCCCGGCTCGACCCGGAGCACCCGAGCACCCTCGCCTGGCTGGCGCTGGCCCTCGGCACCCTGGCGCTCTGGGCGTGGCGGTCCCGCCGCGCCGCGGCCGCCGGCGACGAGGCGACCGGGCTGGCGCTGACCGGCGCGGTGATGTGCCTGATCAGCCCGGTGACCTGGGTGCACCACCTGGTCTGGCTGTTGCCGGCGCTCATCCTGCTGGTCGACAACGCCATGGCCGCGCCCGCCCGTACCCACCGGCGCCGGCTGCTGCTGGCCGCCGCGCTCGCCGGGTACGCGCTCCTCACCAGCCGGATCGTCTGGGCCTGGGAGCAGGACTTCACCGGGCTGGACGGCTTCCTCGGCAGCAACACGTACGTGTGGATCAGCCTCGCGCTGCTGGCCTTCCTGCCGGTCCGCCGCCGGCTGGTCGCGCCCGGATCAACCGCCGAGAGGTCCGGCGTACCGCAGCTCGACGAGCCGGACGGGCGGGCGCCCGCCGCTGAGCGGCACCGGATAGGTCGTCCACTCTCCGTCCGGTGACAGCCCGGCCCGCGCGTAGAACCGCCGGGCCCGTTCGTTCTCCGCCAGCACCCAGGCCCGGTACGTCGGGAAACCCCGCGCGGCCAGCCCCTCGCGGGCGGCGGCGAGCAGCGCCGTCGCCGTGCCGTCGCCCCAGTGCCCCGGCTCGACGTAGAGGGCGAGGAGTTCGCCGTGCGTCGGGTCGAGGTTGGCGCGATCCTGGTCGACCCGGTACGGCCCGAAGGAGGCGAACCCGACGACCTTCGAGCCGCCCGCCTCGGCCAGCAGGGTGGTGAACGGATGCTCCGGGTCGGCGGTGCCCAGGTCACGTCGACGCTGTGCCCAGGCGGAGACGTTCAGCCGCCCCAGCACCTCCTCCGGCATGATGCCGGCGTAACCGGCCTGCCAGCCGTGCACGTGCACCTGGGCGATCGCCTCGGCGTCATCGGGCTCCTCGGGTCGGATCGTCAGCACGGGTCCGTTCTATGCCCCTATAGGCGAGCCGTCCAGCGTCCGCGCCGGGATGTCGGACCGCTGAGCTAGGGTCGCCGCGATGGCCGCTCCGGAATCGCTCTCGCTCGCCCAGGCCCGCCGGGTGGCGCTCGCCGCACAGGGCTTCGCCGATCCCGCGCCCGCCGGCGTGCCCACCCGCCGCCACCTGCGGCGGGTGCTCGACCGGGTCGGTCTGATCCAGATGGATTCCGTCAACGTGCTGCAGCGGGCGCACTACCTGCCGCTCTACAGCCGGCTCGGGCCCTACCCGACCGCCCTGCTCGACACCGCGGCCTACCGCCGGCCCCGCGACCTCTTCGAGTACTGGGGGCACGAGGCGTCCCTGGTCCCGGTCGGGCTGCACGCGGCGCTGCGCTGGCGGATGGCCCGCGCCCACAGCGAGGCCTGGGGCGGCATGCGCCGGATCGCCCAGGAGCAGCCCGAACTGGTCGCCTGGGTCCGCGCCGAGGTGGCCGCCCGGGGGCCGCTGACCGCCGCCGAGATCGAGCACGACGCCCCCCGGGAGACGGGCAACTGGGGCTGGAACTGGTCGGCGGTGAAGCGCGCCCTGGAGTTCCTCTTCTGGGCCGGCGAGGTGAGCGCCGCCGAGCGCACCAGCTCCTTCGCCCGCCGCTACGACCTGCCCGAGCGGGTGCTCCCGGCCGCGGCGCTCGACGCGCCGACCCCGACCGACGCCGAGGCGTACCGGGCGCTGGTGGCGGTCGCCGCCCGGTCGCTCGGGGTGGCCGCCGAGCCGGAGCTGCGTGACTACTTCCGGCTCCCGGTCGCCGGGGCCCGCCAGGCGATCGCCGAGCTCGCCGAGGCCGGTGAGCTGCTGCCGGTCACCGTGTCGGGGTGGCGGCAGCCCGCCTGGCTGCACGCCTCGGCCCGGCTACCCCGCTGGGTGCGGGGCAACACCCTGGTCAGCCCGTTCGACCCGCTGGTCTGGGAGCGCAACCGGGCCGAACGGCTCTTCGACTTCAGCTACCGCATCGAGATCTACGTGCCGGCTCCGCAGCGCGTCCACGGCTACTACGTGCTCCCCTTCCTCCAGGGGGAGCGGTTCACCGCCCGGGTCGACCTGAAGGCCGATCGGAAGGCGCGTGCGCTGCTGGTGCCCGCCGCCTGGGTCGAGCCGGGCGCCGACCCGGGCGAGACGGCCGTGGCGCTCGCCGCCGAGCTCTACCGGCTCGCCGGCTGGCTCGGCCTGGACTCGGTGGCCCCGCCCGTCGCGGGCGACCTGGCCGCCCCGCTCGCCGCCGCCCTGGTGGGCGTCGCGGGTGTACGGTGATTCGCGTGTCGAGCGTTGACGGGCCCGCCGTTCCACCGCAGCCGCCGACCGGTGCGGTCCCCCCACCCGGCACGGCCGCCGCGCACGGGGCTGTCGCGGCACCCGAGGTGATCCCGCCGGCCGGCTGGCCGACGGACGCGGGCGCCGGGGCCTATCCGATCCCGCCCTATCCGGTGCCGGAGCCGGACCGCTTCACCCGGTTCGTGGTCCGGCTCTACGACCGCTCGCCCCGGTGGGCGGTGCCGCTGGCCGCGCTGGGCTGCGTCGCGCTGGGCATCGGCTACACGTTGATCACCGACCCGACCCGGTCCGACCCCACGGCCGCGCCCAGCTGCGTGCTCAAGCTGACCACCGGCCTGGACTGCCCGGGCTGCGGCGGCACCCGCGCGCTCTGGTACGTGCTGCACGGCGACGTTCCCGCCGCCGCCCGCCACCACTTCCTGCTGGTCTTCGCGCTGCCCTTCCTGGCGTACCTCTTCGTCGCCTGGGCGGGCCGGCAGGCGTTCGGCTGGCGGCTGCCGGAGCTGCGCGTCAGCAACAAGCTGATCGGTGGCTTCCTCGCCGCCTGGCTGGCCTTCTCGGTGCTGCGCAACCTTCCGCTGGCCCCGTTCACCTCGCTGTACGTCTGACCCTCGGCGGGCAGCCGGTCCGTGCCGGGTCTTCGCCGACTCGGTGCTCGCCACTACGCCGGGACGGCACCGACCGAGGTGGCGTCGAGCCCGTACGCCGCGCTCTCCTGAGCCCTTCCCCGGCGGGTGCTCCCGGGTCGTCCGCTAGGTTAGGAGGATGACGCACGACCACCCTGACACCCCCGCCCGGGCGGCGTCCCGCCCCTTCGGGCGGGTGCTCACGGCAATGGTGACTCCGTTCACCGCTGACGGCGAGCTCGACCTCGACGGTGCCGCCCGACTGGCGAACCACCTGGTCGACGAGCAGGGCAACGACGCGCTGGTGATCAACGGCACCACCGGCGAGTCGCCCACCACCAGCGACGCGGAGAAGGAGCGCCTGATCCGGGCCGTCGCGGAGGCGGTCGGCGACCGGGCCAGGATCGTGGCCGGGGTGGGGACGAACGACACCCGGCACACCATCGAGTTGGCCGCCGCGGCCGAGAAGGCGGGCGCCCACGGGCTGCTGGTGGTCACGCCGTACTACAACAAGCCGCCGCAGAGCGGCCTGCTGCGCCACTTCACCGCCGTGGCGGACGCCACCGGCCTGCCGGTGATGCTCTACGACATCCCGCACCGCGCCGGCGTGCCGATCGCCACCGAGACGATGGTGCGTCTCGCCGAGCACGGGCGAATCGTGGCGGTGAAGGACGCCAAGGGCGACCTGACCGCTACCAGCTGGGTGACCAGCCGCACCGACCTGGCCTTCTACAGCGGCGAGGACTCGCTCACCCTGCCCGCCCTCGGCGTCGGCGCGGTCGGCGTGGTCGGTACCTCCACCCACTTCACCGGCGCGCTGACCAAGCAGATGATCGAGGCTCACGACGCCGGCGACAACGGTGCCGCGCTCGCCCTGCACCGCCGGCTGCTGCCGCTCTACACCGGCATCTTCCGCACCCAGGGGGTCATCCTGGTGAAGGCGGGGCTGAACGCCGCCGGCCTGCCCGCCGGCCCGGTACGGCCCCCGATGGTGGACGCCACCGACGACGAGATCGCCCAGCTGCGCGCCGACTGCGCCGCGGCGGGCCTCGCACTGCCCGAATGATCGAACGACACGACGGACGCCCTATGACGGCGTCGCAGAATGAGGTGAACGCGTGACCGAGGCGCACATCGAGGCGGAGCTTCCCCCACCGCTGCCGGAGGGCGGACTGCGGATCATTCCGCTCGGCGGACTCGGCGCCATCGGTCGGAACATGACCGTCTTCGAGTACGACGGCAAGCTGCTGGTGATCGACTGCGGGGTGCTCTTCCCCGACGTCGAGCAGCCCGGCGTGGACCTGATCCTGCCCGACTTCGGGCCGATCCTGGACCGGCTCGACGACGTGCAGGCGATCGTGCTGACCCATGGCCACGAGGACCACATCGGCGCGGTGCCGTACCTGCTCGCGCACAAGCCGGACATTCCGCTGGTCGGCTCGCAGTTCACCCTCGCCCTCGTCGAGGCGAAGCTCGCCGAGCGGCGCATCCAGCCCTACACGCTGACCGTGCGGGAGGGCGGCCGGGAGCAGCTCGGCCCGTTCGAGTGCGAGTTCTTCGCGGTGAACCACTCGATCCCGGACGCGCTCGCGGTGGCCGTGCGTACCCCCGCCGGCCTGGTGCTGCACACCGGCGACTTCAAGATGGACCAGCTCCCGCTGGACGGCCGGATCACCGACCTGGCCGGGTTCGCCCGGCTCGGCGCCGAGGGTGTGGACCTGCTGCTGTCGGACTCCACGAACGCGGAGATCCCCGGCTTCGTCACCCCGGAGCGCGAGATCGGTCCGGTGCTCGACTCGATCTTCGGGAAGGCGCGGGGGCGGATCATCGTCGCCTCGTTCGCCTCGCACGTGCACCGCGTGCAGCAGGTGATGGACTCGGCCGCCGAGCACGGCCGCAAGGTCGCCCTCATCGGCCGGTCGATGGTGCGCAACATGGGCATCGCGCGTGACCTGGGTCTGCTCAACATCCCGCCCGGTCTCGTCGTCGGCCTCGACGAGGCGACCGCGATGCCGCCGGAGCAGATCGTGCTCATGTCCACCGGTTCGCAGGGCGAGCCGATGAGCGCGCTGGGCCGGATGGCCAGCGGCGACCACCGGCACATCACCATCGCCCCCGGCGACACCGTGGTGCTCGCCTCCTCCCTGGTGCCGGGGAACGAGACCTCCGTCTACCGGGTGATCAACCGGCTGGCCCGGGCCGGCGCGGTGGTCGTGCACAAGGACGTGGCCAAGGTGCACGTCTCCGGTCACGCCCCGGCCGGCGAGCTGCTCTACCTGCTCAACGTGGTGCGCCCCAGCAACCTGATGCCGGTGCACGGCGAGTGGCGTCACCTGCGCGCGCACGCCCGGCTCGGTATCGAGTCGGGGGTGGCGGCGGACCGGGTGGTGCTCTGCGAGGACGGCGACGTCGTCGACCTGGTCGACGGGCGGGCCAGCCTGGTCGGCCGCGTGAAGAGCCGGTACGTCTACGTGGACGGTCTGGCCGTCGGTGACGTGAGCGAGTCTTTGCTGACCGAGCGGCGGATCCTCGGGGACGGCGGGTTCATCGCCGCCACCGTCGTGGTCGACTCGGTCACCGGCAAGGTGGTCGCCGGCCCGACCGTCTCCGCGAAGGGCTTCTCGGAGGACCCGGAGGCGTTCAACGCGGTGGTCCCGCTGGTCACCGAGGCGCTCAACCGGGCCGCCGCGGACGGGATCACCGACCCCCACCAGCTCCAGCAGATCGTCCGCCGGACGGTGGGGCGCTGGGTCAACGACGCGTACCGGCGGCGTCCGATGATCGTGCCCACCGTCGTCGAGGTCTGACCCGACCGACGCCTGCGACCGGCCCGACGCCTCGGCGCGGGCCGGTCGCCGTCAGGGCAGGGCCGCCACCGCGTCGGCGTAGGCGACGCCGGTGGTGATGGCGGCGTTCAGCAGCACGGCCAGCTGCGCCGGGGTCACCCCGTGCGCCAGGTCCGTGCTCACGTCGCCGGCCAGCACCAACTCACCGCCCGGGTCGTGCACGTACGCCTTCGGTAGCAGCCGGTCGTGGTTCCACCCGTTGCAGAACGCGTACGCCTCCGCGCGTCGGGTGGCGGGCAGGCGGCGGGTGGCGAGCGACCGGGCGTGCAGGATCTCGCCCCGCTCCCCGAGCCGCCGGAACTGGATCACCGCGTCGCCCCAGCGGCCGACCACGGTCGCGCCGGGCTCCACCGCGTACCGGTCGCCGCGCCGGTCCAGCGCGCTGGTGATCATCTCCAGGGTCAGCGGCGCCGGCTCCAGGTCGGCCGGCCCAGGATCGTCCTCCGGTCCCTCGGCTTCGTCGATCGGGTCGTCGGCGGGGAGCGGCACCGCCCCGGCCACCGGCCGCTCGGCCAGCCACGCGGCGATCCGGCCCGACTGGTGCCCGGTGCCGTTGCGGGCGTCGAAGCTGCCCGCCAGTTCGGTGGCGACCGCCAGCAGCACCGCGCCGAGCGTCCCGATCTCCAGGTCGGCGGCGGAGCGCTGCCCGTACGCCGGCCGGCGCACCGTACGCCCGCCCAGCCCCGCCTCGACGGCGAGGTGGCAGACCAGCGCCCCGGCGGCGGCGAACTCCATCGCGGAGAGGTCGTCGTACGGGTGGTCGAGCCGGGGCAGCTGCTCGGCGAGGATCTCCAGCGCCCGACCCGGGTGCCCGCCGAGCGCGCAGAAGCGCAGGTGGGTGGCGAGGTACGGGAAGGACCCGCGCTCGGTGCGGTGCCGCCGGTACGCCCGCACGTGCGCGACGCCGGCCCGCTCCGGCTCGCCGCTCCTCAGCCACGGCAGCAGCGCCGCGGTGAGCGACCGCTCCGGCTGGTCGGTGCAGTCGACGGCGCCGTCGAGGAGGTCGGCCAGCTCGGCCAGCGCGGCGGCCTGGTCGCCCCAGTCGGCGAGCAGCTCCGCCCGCCGGACGGGTGCGCAGCCGGGACAGCCACCCGTCACGTCGGGATCGGCGCCCGCCCAGCGCTCGTACCACTCGCGGGCGGTCGGCTCGTCGCCCAGGTGGTCGGCGATCCGGCAGCGCAGCTCGGCCACCGCCTCGGCGTCGGCGCCGACCCGTCGGGCCAGGTCGTCGACCGCGCGGAGCTGGTCGAGCCCGACCCGCGGAGTGCCGAGCAGCGCCTCGATCGCGTACCGCTGGTAGCGCGTCAGCAACTCGCCCTCGCCCTCGGCGAAGATCTCGGGACGGCGGTCGAGCACGGCGAGGCAGCGCCGGGCCGGCTCGACGAGTCGCCACCGTTCACCCTGGACGAGGGCCGTCTCGATCAGCGCGAGCCGGGCGTCGACCGCGGACCGGTCGTCGCCGGCCGCGTCGGCCGCCGTGGCGATGCGCTCCAACTCCATCATCCGCTCCGGGCCGTCGGGCAGGTCCCGGGCCTCGGCGAGCGCGCTGATCAGCTCCCGGCTGCGGCCCGCCGGCGCGCGACCGGGCCCGACGAGGCCGACGTCACCGAGCGGCGTGGCCCGTACGCCGGGCCCCCGCGCGCCCCGGTCCGGGCGACCGACGGGGCCGCTGGAGTCGCCGCCGCGCGGACCACCGGGCCCGCTCACCTCACGACGGGGCCGCCCGCCGGGCCCACTCACGGCGCGGTTTCCCGGGGGAGTTGCCCGACCGCCGTGGCGAGTTGGCATCCGGTGGAGATGCCGCAGTCGAGCAACCGGTCGAGCTGGTGCGGGGTGACGCCGCGCTCCAGGTCGGTGATCACCTCGCCGCAGACCCGGGCCCGGCCGTCGTCGTCGACGTGCACGAACGCCTTCGGCCAGAGCCGGTCGTGGTTCCACGAGTTGCAGAAGGCGTGCAACCCGGGGACCTGCTCGATCGGGAAGGTCGACGCGATCAGGGTGCGGATCTGGAGCAGCTCCCCGGCTTCGCCCAGCCGCAGGAACCAGACCAGGTTCTCCCCCCAGCGACCGACCAGGTCGCCGTCCGCGTCGGCGGTCACGGCGTACCCACGGTTGCCCAGCACCGCGGCGATCAGCTCGCGGGTCAGCGGTCGCAGCTGTCGCGGGTGCCCGGCCAGGGGATCGTCCGGACCGTCCTCGATTCCCGGCGACGCCATCGGGCATCCCTTCTGAGGCAGATATCACGTCATGCGGCGGAGTCCGTGCTGCGACGCGCGGACACGACCCGGAAAAGCGGCGATCCGCCGGGCCGCGCCGTTACGGTGATGCTATGGCGGGCCGTACCTCTCAGGCGAGCCGGCGGCGCGGCGCGTCGCCGCGCGGTGCGACGAACAACCGCGCACGTCAACCGGCGAAGAAGACCCGGACCCCGGTCCGCCGCCGAACCCGGCCCGCCCGCCCCAGCCCCGCCGTCTACGTCGGACGCGCGGTCGGTGCGCTGTGGATGGGTCTGGCGCACGGCATGGGGTGGGCCGTCCGGGCCGCCGGTCGCCAGGCGGCCTCGGCCCGGGAACTCGACCCGGAGCACCGCCGCGACGGGGCCGGGCTGCTGCTCTTCGGCCTCGCACTGCTCAGCGCCGTGGGGATCTGGTTCTCCGGCGCCGGCCCGGTGGGGGAGCGGCTGGCCGACACCGTCCGGCTCTTCCTGGGCGCGATCGCCGTCGTGGTGCCGGTGCTGCTGGGGATCGGCGCCTGGCGGCTGATGCGCCAGCCGGTCGATCCGCAGCACCGCGGCCGGGGGCTCGTCGGCTGGGGGTCGATGCTGCTCGCCACGGCCGCCATGCTGCACATCGGACAGGAGCCGGTCGACCCGGCGCAGCGCGACTACGCGGGCGGCTTGATCGGCGCGGGCATCGGCGGCCTGCTCGAGCGGGCGGTGACCGCCTGGGTGGCGATGCCGCTGCTCGTCCTGCTGCTCCTCTTCGGACTGCTGGTCGTCACCGCGACCCCGATCAACAAGATCCCGGAGCGGCTCGGGCTGCTGGCCGGCACGCTCGTCGCGCCGTCCACGAAGGAGGAGGAGGCCGAGGAGGCCCCGGCGAAGCCGGCCCGCAAGCGGCCGGCGAAGCGTACGCCCTCGCCCGTCGACCCGGACGACTTCGACGACCTGGACGGCGTCGACCTGCAGGAAACCCTCGTGCTGACCCGTACGCCCCCGACCAAGGTGCCGGTCAGTCGCAAGCCGGTGGAACCGCCGGAGCACTCGCCGCTGCCCACCCGGGCCGAGCAGCTCGCACTGACCGGGATGGCGGGCGACTACACGCTGCCCCCGGCGAACCTGCTCGGCAGCGGTGCGACGCCGAAGACCCGGAGCAAGGCGAACGACGAGGTGATCGCCGCGCTGACCGGGGTCTTCGAGCAGTTCGACGTGGACGCGGCGGTGACGGGCTTCACCCGGGGGCCGACGGTCACCCGGTACGAGGTGGAGCTGGGACCGGGCGTCAAGGTCGAGCGGATCACGCAGCTCTCCCGCAACATCGCGTACGCGGTCAAGTCACCGGACGTGCGGATCCTCAGCCCGATCCCGGGCAAGAGCGCGGTCGGGGTGGAGATCCCCAACACCGACCCGGAGAACGTGGCGCTCGGTGACGTGCTGCGCTCCCGGGCGGCCACGGGTGACCACCACCCGATGGTCGTGGCCCTCGGCAAGGACATCGAGGGCGGCTTCGTGGTGGCCAACCTCGCGAAGATGCCCCACATTCTGATCGCGGGGGCCACCGGCGCCGGTAAGTCGAGCTGCCTGAACTCGCTGCTGGTGTCGGTCCTGACCCGGGCCACGCCGGACGAGGTGCGGCTGCTGCTGATCGACCCGAAGCGGGTCGAGATGACCGGCTACGAGGGCATCCCGCACCTGGTCACGCCGATCGTGACCAACGCGAAGAAGGCGGCCGACTCGCTGGAGTGGGTCGTCCGCGAGATGGACATGCGCTACGACGATCTCGCCGCCAACGGGGTCCGGCACATCGACGACTTCAACCGCAAGGTGCGCAACGGCGAGATCAAGGCCCCGCCGGGCAGCGAACGGGAGATGCGGCCGTACCCGTACCTGCTGGTGATCGTGGACGAGCTGGCCGACCTCATGATGGTCGCGCCCCGGGACGTGGAGGATTCCGTCGTCCGGATCACCCAGCTCGCCCGGGCCGCCGGGATCCACCTGGTCCTCGCCACCCAGCGCCCCTCGGTCGACGTGGTGACCGGCCTCATCAAGGCGAACGTGCCGTCCCGGCTCGCCTTCGCCACCTCGTCGCTGGCCGACTCGCGGGTCATCCTCGACCAGCCCGGCGCGGAGAAGCTGCTCGGCCGCGGTGACGGGCTCTTCCTGCCGATGGGCGCGTCGAAGCCGATCCGGATCCAGGGTGCCTGGGTCACCGAGCGTGAGATCGCCGACGTGGTCAAGTTCTGCAAGGACCAGCGTGAGCCGGAGTTCCGCTCGGACGTGCTGACCGTCGCGCAGGAGAGCAAGAAGAAGATCGACGAGGACATCGGCGACGATCTCGACCTGTTGTTGCAGGCGGTGGAGCTGGTGGTCACCTCGCAGTTCGGTTCCACCTCGATGTTGCAGCGCAAGCTGCGGGTGGGGTTCGCCAAGGCCGGCCGGCTGATGGACCTGATGGAGACGCGGGGCGTCGTCGGGCCCTCCGAGGGCTCCAAGGCCCGGGACGTGCTGATCAAGCCGGACGAGCTGGAGGAGGTCATGGCCGGCATCCGGGGCGGTGGCGATGAGTGACGCCCCGCTGGCGGAGGAGCTCTTCCCGATCCTCACCACCGGCGACCTGGCGGCGGCGCTGCGCTTCTACGGTGAGCTGCTCGGTGGCACGGTGAGCTACCGGTTCCCGGAGGAGGGCGAGCCGGTGTACGTCACGCTCCGCCTCGGCGCCGCGCAGCTCGGTCTCGGTCGGCAGGACGAGCCGGGCAGGCTGGAGAACGACCGGGTGACGCTCTGGGTGTACGTCGCCGACTGCGCGGCCGCGGTGCGGCGGCTACGCGCCGCCGGCGTCCGGGTGGTGGCCGAGCCGGCGGCGCAGCCGTGGGGGGAGCGGATGGCGGTCGTGCTCGACCCGGACGGCAACCGGGTGCTGGTGGCCGACCGGGGCTGACCGGCCCGGCCGGTGGATCAGCGCGGGGGGGCCCGCCGGTCGACCGACGGGCCCGGAGCGGTGCGGTTCAGGAGTTGACGAGCGCGGCGAAGAGCAGCATGCCGAGGAGCGCGCCGACAACGCTCGCCGCTGCGGCGTACCAGCCGAGCGGCTTGTCGCCGAGCACCGCGCCGACGATGCCGAGGATCACGCCGAGCACGCCGAAGATCAGTGGCGGCAGGAAGATCGCGAGAACGGCGAAGACGAAGCCCAGGATGGTGCAGACGCGGGCCGCGCTGCTGCGCGGGCGGGCGGTGCTCGGAATGTCGGCCATGACGTCCTCCGTGGTGAGAGCCGTGACTGTCGGCCGATCACTACCCAGCCGGACCTCGATGTACTCATGCGGGCCGATGCCGGGCGGGTTACCCGGGACCGGTGGGGCGTTGCGGGCGGCCCGGCGGGGCGGCCGGTGCGCTCAGTGGAAGAACTTCAGACCGACCACGCCGGCGATCACCAGGAAGAGGCAGAGGATCCGGGGCAGGCTGGCCGATTCGTGCAGCGCGAGCATGCCGACCAGGGCGGTGCCCACCGCGCCGATACCGACCCACACCGCATAGCCGGTGCCGACGGGGATCTCGCGAAGCGCGTAGGCCAGGCCGCCCATGCTGAGGACCAGGGCGACCACGAAGATCACTGAGGGTACGAGCCG
The DNA here is from genome assembly GCF_003626635.1 of Micromonospora musae. Taxonomy (GTDB): domain Bacteria; phylum Actinomycetota; class Actinomycetes; order Mycobacteriales; family Micromonosporaceae; genus Micromonospora; species Micromonospora musae. The sequence continues at coordinate 139,136 of NZ_RAZT01000013.1, forward strand.
GCTGAGGCCGGCGCTGCGGTCCAGGGCGATCGCCCACGCCGTCTCGAGCAGTCCGGAGAGTACGAGCACGATCCAGGCCATTGCCGCCACCTTCGGTGAGCGCCCGGACCACCGGGGCCGGGACGAGTCGGTTTCACACTGATCGGGGCGTCTTGCCTGACCGGGTACGCCCACCGCTCGTCCGGGGCGGCCGCACGAGGGCCACCGGAGCCGAGGCTAGCACCGTGTGCCGGGCCGTGCCGGTGATCCGGGCGTCTGCCGGGTGGGGGGCGCGGATCGGGCGGCGGAGGGTTGACTTGAACCTCGCTTCAGCTTGCAGTATTTGCGGTTATGACCCTCTTCTACTCCGACGCGGAGGTGTCTGCCGCGCTGGACGCCCCCACCACGGTCGATGCCATGCGGAGCGCCCTGCTGGCCGCGTACGACAGGCGGTTGACGGCCCCACCGCGGACCTCGGCGCCGCTCGGCGGCGGCCGGATGGTGTTGACCGCGGGTTGCCTCACCGGCGAGTGGTACGGCTACCGCTCGTACGACACCTTCGGTCACCCGGAGTCCCAGCAGCTCGTGGTGCTGCACGACGGGCGGACCGGCGCGGTGCGGGCGGTGGCGGTCGGCGAGGAGCTGGGATCCCGGCGCACCGGCGGCCTCGGCGCGGTGGCGGTCGACGTCCTGGCCCGTCCGGACGCCGAGACGGTCGGCGTGATCGGCTCCGGTCGGCAGGCCTGGACGCAGGTGTGGGCCACCGCCGCGGTACGCCCCCTGCGCGAGGTCACCGTCTACAGCCGCTCGGCTGCCCGGCGGGAGGCGTTCGCCGCCCGGGTCGGCGCCGAGCTGGGCGTGACAGCTCGGGCGGTGGGCGATCCGGCGAGCGCCGTCACCGGGCGGGACGTGGTGGTGCTCGCCACCACCAGCCCCACGTCGGTGCTCGACGCCGCCGACGTCTCGCCGGGCACCCACGTCAACGCCGTCGGGTTCAAGCAGCAGGACCGCGCCGAGTTCGGGCCGGACCTGCTCGCCGTCGCCGACGTCCTGGCCACCGACTCACCGGCCCAGGCGCACGCGTACAGCCCGCCGATGCTCGCGGCCGAGCCGCCGCACGTCGAGCGCCTGCACGACCTCGGGGCCGTGCTCGCCGGCGCCGTGCCCGGCCGGACCGCCCCGGAGCAGATCTCGGTCTTCTGCTCGGTCGGCCTCGCCGGCACCGAGGTCTTCCTCCTCGACCGCCTGGTCCGCGTCGGCGCGGCCACCGTCTGAGCCGCCGCCCGCGCCACGGTGCCCGGCGGGGGCGGTGATCAATGGGCGCCTGCGGGCTCGGCGGGCCGCCGTTGGTGGGCGGCCCGGAGCGGCCCGGTACCCTCGGATGGTGTCTGCCACCTCTGCCACCTCCCCTGCCACCGACGGCCGCCGTGTAGCCCTGCTGACTCTGGGCTGTGCCCGCAACGAGGTCGACTCGGAGGAGCTCGCCGCCCGGCTGCACGCCGACGGCTGGCAGGTCACCACCGACGGTGAGGGCGCCGACGTGGTGCTCGTCAACACCTGCGGCTTCGTGGAGAAGGCCAAGCAGGATTCGATCCAGACCCTGCTCGCCGCCGCGGACACCGGCGCCAAGGTGGTGGCGGCCGGCTGCATGGCCGAGCGGTACGGCCGGGAGCTGGCCGAGAGCCTGCCGGAGGCGCAGGCGGTGCTCAGCTTCGACGACTACCCGGACATCGCCGCCCGCCTCGACGCGGTGCTCGCCGGCGAGCAGGTCGACGCGCACACCCCCCGCGACCGGCGTGAGCTGCTTCCGCTGACCCCGGTCAACCGCCGTACGGCGGCGGTGTCGCTGCCCGGCCACGGCACCCCGCTGCGGGCCGTCGTGGAGACCGACGAGCACACCCCCGCCCACCTGCGCCCGGTGCTGCGTCGCCGGCTGGAGAGCGGCCCGGTCGCCTCGCTCAAGCTGGCCAGCGGCTGCGACCGGCGCTGCGCGTTCTGCGCGATCCCCGCGTTCCGGGGTGCCTTCGTCTCGCGTACGCCCGACGAGCTGCTCGCCGAGGCCGAGTGGCTGGCCAAGACCGGCGTCCGTGAGCTGGTGCTGGTGAGTGAGAACTCCACCTCGTACGGCAAGGACCTGGGTGACCCCCGAGCGCTGGAGAAGCTGCTGCCGCAGCTCGCCGCGATCGACGGCATCGTCCGGGTGCGCGCGAGCTACCTCCAGCCGGCCGAGACCCGGCCCGGCCTGGTCGAGGCGATCGCCACCACACCGGGCGTGGCGCCCTACTTCGACCTGTCGTTCCAGCACTCCAGCGAGCCGGTGCTGCGCCGGATGCGCCGGTTCGGCTCCACCGACCGGTTCCTCGAGCTGCTGGCCGGCGCCCGGGCGCTCGCGCCCGACGCGGGGGCCCGGAGCAACTTCATCGTCGGTTTCCCGGGCGAGACCCGCGCCGACGTGAACGAGCTCGTCCGGTTCCTCTCCGCGGCGCGGCTCGACGCGATCGGCATGTTCGACTACAGCGACGAGGACGGCACCGAGGCCGCCGGGCTGCCGGGCAAGGTCTCGGCCGCGACGATCAAGCGGCGGTACGACAAGCTCAGCGCGCTCGCCGACGAGCTCTGCGCCCAGCGGGCCGAGGAGCGGCTCGGCTCGACGGTCGAGGTGCTCGTCGACTCGGTCGAGGGCGGTGTCGTGGAGGGCCGGGCGGCCCACCAGGCGCCCGAGGTCGACGGCTCCACCACCCTGGTCGCCCCCGAGGAGGGTGGCGTCGACCTGGCGGCGCTGCGCCCCGGCGATCTGGTACGCGCCACGGTGACGGGCACCGAAGGAGTGGACCTGTTCGCCGTGCCGGATGGGATGATCTCGGCGGCGCCCGGCGCGGCACGGTGACGGCGGGCCCGGACGGAGCGGGGAGGCCACGTGGTGGGGTACGGGAGACGCCACGGCCGGCCGGGCGGAGTGCGGCGGTGACCGAGGCGACCGACTCCACGCCGGCCCGGGTGGCCCGCCCGGTGCCACTGCTCAACGCGGCCAACGCGCTCACCGCGCTGCGGTTGCTGCTCGTGCCGGTCTTCGCCGCCACGGTGGTCGCCTCCGCCATGACGCACGCCGGCTGGCGGATGGCCGCCTGCCTGATCTTCGCCTTCGCCTCGGTGACCGATCTGGTGGACGGCTGGATCGCGCGCCGGTTCGGGCTGGTCACCTCGGTCGGCAAGGTGGCCGACCCGATCGCCGACAAGGCGCTCACCGGCGCCGCCCTGGTGCTGCTCTCCTGGTACGACCGGCTGCCCTGGTGGGTGACCGCACTCATCCTCCTGCGTGAGCTGGGCATCACGGCGATGCGGTTCTGGGTGATCCGGCACGGAGTGATCGCGGCGAGCCGGGGCGGCAAGATCAAGACTGCGCTCCAGATCCTCGCCATCGCCTGGTACCTCTGGCCGATGCCGGCCGTCCTCGCCCCGGTCGGTCCGTGGATCATGGGGGCCGCCGTGGTGGTGACCGTGGCCACCGGCTTCGACTACCTGGCCCAGGCCGTGCGCCTGCGCCGCCCCCGTCCCGACGCCTGACCCCTCCCGCGCCCAGCCCCGGTGATCATGAGGTTGCCGGTCGGCAGCCTCGTGATCGACGGCGAGCGCCGAGGTCGGAGCGGGGGTCGGCGGTTGCTCGGCGGGAGCCGGGGAAGGATGGGGGCATGGAGAGCGACGCGAACGGGGAGCGGCCGGTCGGCAGCCCGGCGGCAGGGGTGGTGCACAGCCTCTCCCAGCGGAACGAGACGCTGGCGACGATCGAGTCGCTCACCGGTGGCCTGCTCTCCGCCTCGGTGGTCGAGATCGCGGGTGTGAGCGGGATCTACCGGGGCGGCCTGGTGGTCTACGCCACCGAGCTGAAGTCGGAGCTGGCCGACGTACCGGCCGAGCTGCTCGCCCAGCGTGGCCCCGTCGACCCCGACGTCGCGGTGGCGCTCGCCGAGGGCGGCCGGCGCCGCTGCCGCGCCGACTGGGGGCTGGCCACCACCGGGGTGGCGGGCCCGCAGCCGCAGGACGACAAGCCGGTCGGGCTGGTCTACGTGGCCGCGGCCGGGCCGAACGGCACCGCCGTGCGGCAGCTCGACCTGACCGGTGGCCGGGACCACATCCGCTCCGCCGCGGTTATCGAGGCGCTGCGGCTGCTCGCCGAGCGGATCCACGAGGCCGACGCCGCCGAGGCCGAGGCCGCCGAAGCCGACGCCGTCGCGGGCTGACGAGCCGACACCGACCGGCTGCGGACGCCGGCTGACGAGCCGACGCCGCTGCCGGGGCGGACGCCGACGCCCTCGCCGGCTGACGGGCCGAGGCCGGCCGGGTGTGCACACCGGCGCCGGCAATCCGACGGGCGGGGCGGGATGTCGCCGGGCCGGGTACCGGGTACCGTTGCGGAAAGGCTCCGTCGGTCGGTGCCGGTCTGGTCCGCCACGTTCGGCCCGTGAAGCCGGGAGACGTGCGGCCGGAGAGGGGGAGGTGCGATGGTCCTGCTACGCCGAGTGGTCGGGGACGCATTGCGGGCACGCCGGCAGGGGCAGCAACGCACCCTGCGTGAAGTCTCCTCCGCCGCCAACGTCAGCCTCGGTTACCTCTCCGAGATCGAGCGTGGCCAGAAGGAACCCTCCAGCGAGCTGCTGGCCGCCATCTGTGACGCGCTGGGCGCCCGCCTCTCCGAGCTGCTGCGTGAGGTGAGCGACACCGTCGCGCTCGCCGAGCAGATGCCGAACGTGCTGGTCCCCGTCCAGGACGAGCCGGCCGACTCCACGCCGGTCTCGCCGGCCGCGGCCGCCAAGGCCACCGGTCGGGCCGTACGCCAGGTCAGCTCCGACGGCACGGTCGCCGTCTCCGTCCGCCAGGACTCGCCGCTCAAGGCCACCCTGCGCAGCACCCGGGTCCGCCCCGCCGAGCGCGACCGCGACGTCGTCTGCGCCGCCTGAGTCTCCTTCGCAGCGCCGTAGCCGCCCTCGCGCGGTCCGCGTAGGGTTGATCGCAGACGGTGTCGGCCGCCTGCTCGCCGGTACGGGTGCCGGTCTGGCGCCCGCCTGGGACGATGGAGGAACTGCCGCGCCGGTGGTCCGTCGTCGCGTCCGGCTCGAGCAGGCGCAGCGACGCTACTGAGGGGATACCGCGGAGATGGCGAACCCGTTCGTCAAGGGGTGGAAGTACCTGATGGCGCTCTTCGGCGCCCGGATCGACGAGCACGCCGATCCGAAGGTCCAGATCCAGCAGGCCATCGAAGAGGCGCAGCGCCAGCACCAGGCCCTCGTCCAGCAGGCCGCCGCGGTGATCGGCAACCAGCGCCAGCTGGAGATGAAGCTCTCCCGGCAGATGTCCGAGGTCGAGCGCCTCCAGGCCAACGCCCGCCAGGCGCTGGTCCTCGCCGACCAGGCCCGCGCCCGGGGCGACGAGGCCGAGGCCGGGCGGTACGAGCAGAGTGCGCAGACCCTCGCCACCCAGCTCGTCGCCGCCGAGCAGTCCGCCGAGGACCTGAAGACCCTGCACGACCAGGCGCTCGCCGCAGCCGGGCAGGCCCGCCGCGCGGTGGAGAACAACTCGATGATCCTCCAGCAGCGTCTCGCCGAGCGCACCCGCCTGCTCAGCCAGCTGGAACAGGCGAAGATGCAGGAGGGCGTGGCCCGCTCGCTGGAGTCGATGTCGGCGCTCACCGCGCCCGGCACCACCCCCTCGCTCGACGAGGTTCGCGACCGGATCGAGCGCCGTTACGCCAACGCGATGGGCCGCGCCGAGCTGGCTGGCAACTCGAACGAGGGACGGATGCTCGAGATCCAGAAGGCGAGTCTCGACTCGGCGGGTTCGGCCCGGCTGGAGCAGATCCGCTCCAGCATGGCCGGCGAGCAGCTCGGCGCGCAGCGACAGAGCGCCGAGCAGTCCGCGCCTCCGGCGGCCGATCCGGCCGCCGCCGCCCGCCTCGACGAACTCCGCGCGACGATGGCCCGCGAACGGGGCACCGGGGACACCACCCCCGCCGGCTGAGCGGGCGGCCAGAGGAGGTCAGGGTGGCAGACGAGCGTACGCGGTACTTCCGGCGGCTGACCCGGCTTCGCCGGTCGGCGCGACGGTGGAGCGTGCTGGCCGGCGGCCTCGGGGGCGCCGCCGCCGTGCTGACCCCGTACGCCGGGCTCGGGCTGCCGGACGCGGCCTGGGCCGGTGCGGCGGGCAGCGCGGTGGCGCTCGCCGCCTGGCGCTGGATCGATCTGCGGGCCCTCGCCGCCCAGCCGGCGCCGCCGCCGGTCGACCCGGTCGAGGCCGCCGCCCGGTCCCGGGCCCGGCTGATCGCCGCCGTCGAGCGACTGCCGGCCGGATCCGGTGTGGTCGCCGAGGTACGCCGGGTGCGCGCCCGGGTGGCGCTGCGCGGCACCAGCGCGGCGCAGCTCTGGGCCCGGCTGGACCGGGCGACGCTCACCCTGGGCGGGATGACGCAGCGGTTGACCGGCCCGGCCGAGCCGGCCGTGCAGGAGGCCACCGCCGCCGACCGTTCGCTGCGGGAACTCGCGCACCGGGTGGCGAGTGTGGAGCGGGCGCTCCGGCTCGCCCCGGTCGACGCCCGGGCGCCGCTGGGCGACACACACCGGATCCTCACCGAACAGCTGGAGAGCGGAGTGGCCGCGTACGAGCGGCTCGTCGTCGCCGCGGCCGGCTACGTCGCCGAGGACGCCCGGCCGGACGCCCCGCACCCGGCCGCCGCCCGGCTGACCGAGGCGACCGACCTGCTGCACGGCGTCGCCGGGGCGTTGGCGGAGCTGCGTACCGCCGCCGACCCCCTCCGCACCCCGCTGCCCTGACCCCCCGGCCAGGTCCGGGCCACTCGTTCACGGAAAGAGTGGCTGTTCCACGCGGAATGAGCACTCTTTCAGTGAAAGTGCGGCACCCGATCCGGGGTCAGGACGGGGTGGTGATGGTGGCGGGGGCGGTGAAGGCGGAGCTGCCGACCACGTTGAACGCGCGGATCCGGTAGTGGTACGTGACGCCGCGGGCCAGCCCGGTGTTGGTGAAGCTCGGCCCGGTGACCGTGAACGTGGCGACCTCGCGGCTGAACGCGGGATCGACGGCGCGCTGGACGATGAACCCGGCGCCCGGACCGGGCGCGGTCCCCGGTGACCAGCCCAACAGCACCGTCGCCGTGTCCGGCCCGGGCGCGTCGGCGCCGACGGTCACCGTGGTCGGGGTCGCCGGAGCCGGCGGGGTGGTGACCGTGCCCACCGTCGACCAGGGCGAGGCGGCGCCGAGATAGGTCGTCCGCACCCGGTAGTAGTACGTGGTGTCCGGGGCGACCGCGGTGTCCAGGTGGTTGTCGCCCACCGCGATGGCGGTGGTGGCCGGTCCGCTGGTGAACGTCGGGTTGGTGGCCCGCTGCACGTCGATCCCGGTGGCGAAGGAGCGGTTCGACCAGCGCAGCGCGACCCGGAGCGGAGCGGCCGGTGGGATCGCCGCGGCGAGCCCGGCGGGGGCGGTGAGCCGCACCGATGCGGGCACGCTGTTCGACCAGGACGAGCAGCTCACGGCGTTCTCGGCCCGGATTCGGTAGTGGTAGGTGATTCCCGGTGTGACCGTGGCGTCGGTGTACCGGGTGGCGGTGGCCGCCACGGTGATCGTGGTGACCCCGGTGGTGAAGGCCGCGTCGGTGGCCCGTTGCAGCAGGTGGCTGGTGGCCGGTGGCCGCCCGCCGTTGCCGGTCCAGGTGAGGGCGATGGCGGGCAGCGCGGTGGCCGAGCCCGGCGCCGAGGTGGCGGTCAGCCCGGTGGGCGCCTTCGGCGAGACGCGGAGCACCAGCGGACGGTTCATCCCCAGGTCGCGGCGACTGCCGAGCTGGCTGTGCCAGCGGTACTCCCAGCCGAGGTTCACCAACTGGTTCACGACCACCGCGGGCCGCCCGTCGAACGGGCTCACCGGGGTCGAGCCGGTGCGGGTGCCGGCCGGTCGTGTCGGGTCGAGCAGCCGGACACTGTCGCCGATCTTGAAGGGCAGGGTCGGGGCGACCGCACGCAGCGCGACGACCAGGTCCTCCCGGGGGTTGACCCGAACAACCTCCTTCCAGCCCAGCTCACCGGGCTCCGGCGGGCGGATCGTGCCATCCCACCCGACCCGGTTGACCACCTGCAGGTCGCAGCCGTCCAGACGCAGCGCCTCGGTCTGCCGGCTGCTGCCCACGATCCGCCAGAGCTGAGTGCCGTCGGCCGGGGCACCGATGGGCACCGCCGGGTCGGCCGCGAAGAGGATCTCGGTGGCCGGGTCGTCGGGGCCGAGCGGCAGCGTGGCGGGGGAGAGCGGCCCGGCGTGCGGGTGCGCCACGCCGAGCCGGCCGGCGGCCCGACCGTACCCGGGCTCGAAGACCTGCTGAACGGCCTTCACCGCGATCGGAACCGCGACCGGCACGGCGCCGCCGGCCGGGGTGAAGGTCACCGTCGCGGCGTGCACCGGCACCACCGTCTCCCGGGGCGCGCGGGTGCCGATCGCCGCGTCGTAGGCCGGCTGCGGCACGATCGGCGGGCGCTGGCTGGCCGCGTACGCCCGGGGCAGCCGCTCCCGCAGCCGGGCCAGGTCGTACGGGGCCGCCGGGGTGCCGCGTACGCGGAACTGGAGCAGGGTCCTTGTGTTCGGCCCGTACCCGGGGAGGGTGGGCGGTGAGCCGCCCTCGGCGGTGCGGTCGGGCGCGTCGGTGTGGTGGTCGTAGCGAGGGTCGAAGCCGGGCAGCGGGGCGGGGCAGTCGTTGTAGAGGATCAGCGTGCCGCCCGGTGGCACGGTGGAGAAGTCCACCACGACATCCGCGCGCTCGCCGGGGGCGAGCAGCAGCGCCTGCCCGTCGACGTTGAGCACCGTCGGATCGCGTCGGTCGTACCGGTAGCCGACCGGACGGTTGCGGATCACCACCGGCGCGGGCAGCAGGCCACCGTCGTTGCCGATCTGGATCAGCTCCGGGCCGGCCGCGCGCGGGTCGGGCACCCCGCCGTCGCGCCCGTCGGCCGGCCAGTCCACCGGCCGGCCGGGTGCCCGCGCCGCCGGCACCATCGGCACCTCGCCCGCGTCGGCGTCGAGCAGGCCGCCCTCGTCGTCCCACATCGGAGCGTCCGAGCCGGCCCGGTAGAGCTGCAGGTTGAGGCCGCGGTCCAGGCAGGCGTTGAGGATCCGGAACCGGTACGCCCGCGGCTCCACCTCCAGGTAGGGGTAGGCGACCCCGTTGACCAGTGGGGTGTCACCGAACGCTTCGGGAACCGCGCTGGGGTGCGGCACCCCCGGCGCCAGCGGCGGCTCCTCGGCCGCGGCGACCGGGTCGTGGTGCGGGTTCGGCACCGGCCCGGGACGCGTCGAGCCGCCGTCCTGGTCGAGCTCGCGGTCGTCATCGGCGACCCGCGACCAGGGCCCGTAGTCCCAGCGGCCGGTGGGGTTGGTCCCCTCGCCGCGGTACGGATTCTGCCGGGGCTGGTAGACGTGCGGGAACCAGAGGCTGCCGCGCGCTCCCCAGCGGTCCCGGTCCCAGGTCGGGTCCTCCGCGGCGAGCTGGGTGTCGTCCGGCACGAACGTCTTGTCCTGGATCACCAGTGGCAGCTCGTCGCCGGGGAGCACCCCGTCGGCCACGAGCTGTTCCTCGACCGGGTCGGTGAGCAGGTAGAGCGCGAGCTGCCCGGAGTAGACGGTCAGCCGGGACAGGCCCAGGGTGTTGTCGTGGAACCACAGGAACCGGCCGCTCTGCTCGTTCGGGTAGTAGAGCGTGGTGGCGCCGGTGCCGGGTGGTGGCATGTCCGGCACGTGGTTCAGGCACACGCCCGTCGGGTACGGGGTGATCTCGCCGGCCGGCGTGACCCACTGCAGCGGGTTGCCCGCGCTGATCCAGCCGGTCTGGGCGCCCGCGAGGTGCAGCACGGCCCGGTTCTGCGGGTACGGTGCCGGGCCGTCCAACGGCCCGAGGCCGGCGCCCTCGACGGACTCGTCGACCGGCAGGAAGAGTTCGCCGGCCCGGCCGGTGGGGAGCTGGTTGATGAACTTGATCCGCACCGGTCGGCCGCGCCGGGCGCGGATCAGCGGGCCGAGGTGCCATGGACGGCCCGGCGGCGCCACGGTGTTGTGCCCGGACCGGTCGGTACCGAGGTTGAGCTGCCGGTAACCCCGCAACCGGGTGGCGGGCAGGTCCCGGTGCAGCCGCTGCGCGTACTGCTGCAGGCCGATCTCGTAGTAGTCGCAGCCGGGGTAGGTGATGGTGTCCGGTACCGCCACCGGCAGGTAGCCGCCCAGCTCGGTGCGGTGCAGCGGACCCGGCCCGGGCAGCGGGTCGACGAACTTGCGCAGGCCGGTGCCGGGCAGCACCTTGCCGTCGGGCTCGCGGATCGGCAGCGGGCTGCGGGCGAAGTTCGGCACCGGACCGAAGCAGCGGGGGACGGCGGCGGGATCCAGGCTGGCCGGTGCGGCCGTCACCGTCTCCTCGGCGGCGCGGGCCATCGGGACGGTCGTCGCCGCACCGTTGTCGGCGGAGCGGTCGGTGCCGCCGCGCGTCGCCCGCTCCGCCCAGCTGGTCCGGAGTCTGCGGAACATCGCCATGGCTCTCCCCGGGGTCGGGGCACGACCGCCGCCACCCCGGCGTGGCGGACCCGGTCGGGCCGGCTCTGCTGACGTCTGGTGAACGCCCAATCGCAGCATGCGACCTCGGGGTCGGGTTAGGAATTACCCAATCGTCCCATTCTGGGCAACGGGTGGCGTAGCCCGTGGCGCGCGGATCGGCAGGCCACGGTGAAGCGTCGCGGGGCACGTCACCAGCGGGCGCGTGTTCGTCAACCCGGTGGCCGACCCGGCGGGGCGCGGCGGCCGTCGCGTCAGCGGGCCGGGTCCGGCTGGCAGACCGGGCACCAGTAGGTGACCCGCTCGCCCAGCTCCTCCTTGCGGATCGCCGTGCCGCACCGGCGGCACGGCTGGGCCCGCCGCCCGTACACGTAGGTGGTCTGCCCCCGGTGCAGCGAGCCGGTGCTGCTCTGCGTCCAGCGGCCCCGGTTGGCGGCGAGCAGCCGCTGCGCGAGGGCGACCAGGCCGGGCAGGTCGGGCACCGCGCGCACCGGCGTCCACGGCGAGACGCCGCGCAGGAAGAGCAGTTCGCACTTGTAGAGGTTGCCGACCCCGGCGAGGTTGCGCTGGTCGAGCAGCGCCTCGGCGACGGGGATGTCAGGGTGGGCGGCGAGCCGCCGGAGCGCCTCGGCCGGATCCCAGTCCGGACCGAGCAGGTCCGGGCCGAGGTGACCGACCAGCTGCTCCTCCTCCGCGCTGGGCACCAGCGCCAACTCGTGCAGGTGGTAGCCGACCGCCACCGCCTCGGTGCTGCGCAGCACCACCCGGATCAGGTGGCCGGGGCGGGCGGACCAGCGGTCCCCTGGCGCGTACGCCCGCCAGGCGCCGTCCATCCGCAGGTGCGAGTGGAGCGTCCAGCTCGCTGCGGGCGTGCTCCCGTCGGCGGTCGCGGCGACCGGGGCGGCGCCGATCGTGCCGCCGGCCGGGGTGGCGTCGCCGCCCGCCGGCGCGGTGAGGCGGAGCAGCAGGTGCTTGCCGCGGGCGACCGACTCGCGCACGGTCCAACCGGCGAGATCGGTGGTGGCGAGCTGCGGCACCCGGAACTCGCTCGCCGTCAGCGTCGCGCCGGCCAGCGCCCGGTGCAGGACGCGGGCGGTGTTCCAGACGGTGTCGCCTTCGGGCATCCTGCCATTCTCCCTCGGCCGAGCCTGATTCGCATGTATCGCTATTTGTACCGTGGTTACGCTTGATCTCCTGACATGGGCACTATCAGGGAGTTCTGAGGAGAATGCCCATGAGACACCGTCATCGTCGTACCCGATTCGCAGTCGTCGCCTCCCTGACCGTCCTCCTCACCGCCGCACTGCTCCCCGCCGCCGGCCCGGTGCCGGCGGCCCCACCGCTCGTCACGGCCTTCGCCGCCGCGGCGCCGGGCGACGCCGAACGGTGGAGCGTCGACCTCTCCGTCGTCGGCGGCGACGACGTCAACGTCCGGCGCACTCCCGCCGGGCTCCGCCTGCGCGACCCCCGATCGGGAGTCGCGCGGTCCACCCGGCCCACCGCCGAGGGGATGCTCCTCGGCGCGCCGCACAACCTGGCGAGGCCGGCCACCCGGGTGCACGCCGAGGTCACCGCGGCGGTCCCGCCGGGCGCAACCGTGGAGACGCAGGTGCGCGGCTGGCGCACGGTCGGCGGCTGGACCGAGTGGCGCGCCACCACCGCCGTCTTCGACCAACCGGTGACCAGGGTGCAGCCCCGGCTGGTCCTCACCGCCCGCGACGCCCGGGCCGTCGCCACGATCCGTGGAGTCCGACTCACCGCCGACGCGCGGGCCGCCGTGACGGCCGCCAGCCCCGGCCGCACCTACCGCGTCTTCGCCACCCGGATCGGCCTGGTCGGCGAGGTCACCGCCAACGGGCGGACCATCCAGCCGCGCGACCACTTCGTGGCGCTGCCCTCCCGGCGTGGGCTCGCGCCGAACAACACCGGGGACTACACCGTGCGGGTCTGCACCACCAGCGGCAGCCGCTGTACCTACGCCCCCGTGTGGGACGTCGGACCGTGGAACACCCGGGACGACTACTGGAACCCCAGCGCCGTACGGGAGAACTGGAAGGACCTGCCGCAGGGCCGGCCGCAGGCGCAGGCGGCCTACCAGAACGGCTACAACGGCGGGCGCGACCAGTTCGGCCGGGTGGTGCTCAACCCGGCCGGCATCGACCTCGCCGACGGGACCTTCTGGGACGGGTTGCTGCTCACCACGAACGTCTTCGTCGACGTGGCCTACCTGTGGACCGGCTCCGGCCCGCACGGTGTCGTCGGCGACGGCCCGCTGAACATCCGCGCCGGCGCGAGCACCACGTACGCGTCCCGAGGGCTCGCCGCCCGCTACGCGAACGTGCCGATCCAGTGCTACGTGACCGGCCAGACCGTCGCCGGCCCGTTCCGCACCACCAACCGGTGGAACCGCCTCGCCACCGGCCAGTACGTCAGCCACGGCTACATCTCCGCCGTCTACGGCGGCACCGTGCCACGCTGCTGAGCACGCCCCGGGCCGGGACCCTGTGTCCCGGCCCGGCGCCCGGCGTCGACCGACCGACGCTCAGCCGCTGATCCGCACCAGATCCCCCGGGCGTACGCCGAGCCGGTCCACGGCCCGGCCGCCGTTCACGGCCACCGCCACCCGGCCGGCCGAATCGGGGTGCACCACGAGCCCACCCGGCCGGGCGTCGCCGAACGTCCGCCCCCGCACGGCCACCCGGCCCGACGCACTCTGCTCGACCGGTTCCGGCGCCGGCAGCGGGGCGGCGGCCGGCGCGCTCACCCGCACCGTCGGGGCGAGCCCGTCCAGCAGCTCGGCCGCGGCCGCGAGCTGCACGTTGCCGAAGTGGTCCACGGTCAACACCTCCGCCGTGAAGCCGGCGGGGTCCGCCGCCACGATCGGCTCGGGCAGCCGGACCAGCCCCGCCGGGTCGATCGCGGGTCCGGCCTCGTGAAGCGACGCACCGAGCGCCAGCCGCGCCGCGACCGGTGCGAAGACGTCCCGGCCGTGGAACGTGCCGGACACCCGCGGGGCCAGCCAGGCCGGGTTGGTCAGCTCGACCGCGGCGGTCACCCCGCCCAGCGCGTCCGCGGCGTCGGGCAGCAGCCCGTTGTCCGGCCCGACCAGCAGCCCGTCCGGGGCGGCCAGGGCGACACCGCGACGGGCGGTGCCGACACCCGGATCGACCACCGCGACGTGCACCCCGACCGGCAGGTACGCGACGGTCTGGGCGAGCACGGCCGCGCCGTGGCGTACGTCGGCCGGCGGCACCAGGTGCGTCACGTCGATCACCCGGGCGGCCGGGGCGAGCCGGGCGATCACTCCGTGGCAGGCGGCCACGAAGCCGTCGGTGAGACCGTAGTCGGTGGTCAGGGAGATCCAGGGCGTGCCGGGCATGGAGAGCAGGCTAACTCCCGGGCGGGCACGTCGGCCCGGGATCCGACCCGGCGCCGCCGCGCTCACCGGGCGGTACGCAGCTCCAGGATCAGCTCGTCGTGCAGCGGGATGCCGTCCTCGCCGACGAACGGGATCTCCGGCTTCAGGCGACGGGCCCGGTCCACCGCCCCCGGGTCCACCGCGACCAGCCGCAGGCCGCGCCGCTGGTAGAAGCGGAGCGCCCGCAGGTTGTCGTTCGTGGTGATCAGCCAGAGCCGGTGCAGGCCCGCCGCCCGGGCCCGCGTCGCGGCCGCCTCCAGCAGGGCGGTGCCGACCCCTTCGCCGGGGACGGCGGCCACCACGCTCACCACCTCCAGCCCGTCGGCGTCGCAGTGGAACGCGAGCGCGCCGACCACGGCGCCGGCGCCGTCCACCGCCACCAGCGTCGGCACGGTACGCAGGTCGTAGCGGACGTCGTGGGCGATGACGTACGGGCCGCCCCACTCCCGGTCGTGCAGCGCGTCCACGCCCGCCCGGTCGTCGCGCTCCGCCTCCCGTACGGTGACCTCGCCCATGCCGTCTCCTCATCCGCCGGTGTCACGTCAGCCGGCGATGCTAGCGGGGACACCCGGCGAGCGCCCGCGAGTTCCGCGTCGGCGAGCGCGCTCGCCCGTCCGCGCCGAAGCACCCGGTGCCTGCGTGCGACAGCGGCGTCTCGTGCCGGATATGGGACACGGCCACTGACCGACCGGCCACTGCCGCCCTCCGCCACCGTTCGGGAGACTGCCCTGGTGACACATCGGAGCCTGCCCGCGGTCGCGGTGCTCGTCGTGGCTGTCTCCCTCATCGCCGGATGCGGCGACGGGGACAGGCCCACGGGGGCGGCGGCCGTGACGTCCAGCACCCCGACCACCAGCCCGTCCCCGGTGCTCTCGCCGACCCCGTCCGTCGCCGGGTCGAGCCCCACTGCTCCGGCGGTGCCGCCGGCAGGCGACGCACCCGCCGTGCAGGAGCCCACCGAGCGCCGCCCGGCCAGCCCGCCACCGGTGGTGCTGCCCCGCCGTCCGGCCGGCGCCCCGGGTGCCAAGCAGGTGATCGACGCGTTCCGGGCTGCGGGTCTGAAGGTGCCCAACCCCCGTGACCGCTCCGTCGACTGCGGACCGGACGGGCTCGGGCTGGGCTGCTCGGAGATCGTCGCCACGGATGCGCTCACGGTGTACGTCTTCCCCGACGCCACCAGCGCGAGCGACATCGCCGACACCTGGAGCGGTCAGTCGTACCGGCGGGGCGCGGTGGTGCTCAACTACCTGGCGGCCCGCACCCCGGCCGCCGACCGGCCACGCTACGAGAAGGTGCTCGCCGGCCTCGGCTGACCGATCCGCCCGCGCCGCGCCGTCCCGTGGTCGGCCGCGGGCTCTGCGCCGGGTCATCCCGTGGTCGGGCGGGTAGCTGCGGGCTTCTGCGCCGCGTCGTCCCGTGGTCAACCGCGGCCTCTGCGTCGGGTCTCTCGTGGTCGGGCCGCGGAGCCCGCGGCGCGTCGTCGCCGGGTCAGCCGCGTAGCCGCAGGCCCCGCGGGGTGGTCCGGAAACCGGCGGCGGTCAGCGCGTCGCGCAGCGGCGAGGCGTGCACCGCCTCGCCGTCGGCCCGCTCCACGGAGATGGCCCCGAGCGCGCCGGAGTGGACCGCGTCGGCGAGCGCCTTGCCGGCCGCCGCGAGCACGTCCGCGTCGTCGGTGAAGGAGAGCAGGGTGCGCCCACCCCGCTCCACGTAGAGCACCAGGTCGCCGGCGACCAGGACGACCAGGGCACCCGCCTTGCGGCCGGCCCGATGCCCGGTCGCCGGGGTGTCGCCGTCGCCCGAGTCGACCGCCCGATCCGGCCAGGGCAGCGCGGCGCCGTACGGGTTCGCCGGATCGGTCGCCGCGAGCACCAGCGTCGCCCCGCCCCGCCCGCCCCGCTCGCCGTCGGCCGACTCGGCCAGCGCCCGGATCCGCTCCACCGCGCCGGGCACCGCGAACTGCGCCGCGCCCAGCCCCTCGACGAAGTAGCCCCGCCGGGCCGCCCCCCGCTCCTCGAGCGCGGAGAGCACCGGGTAGACCGCCGAGAAGCCGCCGACGACCTGCTCGGCCACGACCGCGCCCCGGGTGACCACGCCGTGCCGCTCCAGCAGCACGTCGGCGAGGGCCGCCGCCCGGCGGGTCGGGTCGACGTCCCGCTCCGGGAGACGGGACCAGCGCCCGGCCACGGTCGGTGGGCCGCCGCGGCTGGGCAGCGCCACCCGGCCCGGACGCCGGTAGCGGGTGCGCGGGGCGGACGGCCGGGAGCGGTGCGCTCCGCCGGCGCCGAGCACCGCCCGCAGCGGGGCGAGCGTGTCGTTGGTGAGCTGACCGGCCCAGACCAGATCCCAGATGGCGCCGGTCAGCGCGGCGTCGTCGGTCGAGCCGACCCGGTCGGCGAGCGGACGGAAGAAGAGCGCCTGCCCGTCGGAGAGCGCGTCGAGCACGGCCTCGTGCAGCGGGGTGAGGGTCAGCGCCTCGTCCGGTGGGGGCAGCAGCAGCGGCGCGGTGTCCGCGTACGCGAGGGTGACCCAGCCGTCCCCGCCGGAGATGGCGCCGGAACCGGCCCAGAGCACCTCGCCGCTGGCGCAGAGCTCGTCGAGCTGGGCCGGCGAGTAGTCGGCGACCCGGCTCGGCAGCACCAGCCGCTCCAGCGCCGACGCCGGCACGGCCGCGCCCTGTAGCTGTTCGACCGTGGCCGCGAGGGCCTCCACGCCACGGGCGGACGAGCCGACCTGCTGCCAGCGGGGCAGGAACGCGGCGAGGGCTCGCGGCGGCACCGGTTCGATCTCGCGGCGCAGCGCGGCCAGGGACCGGCGGCGCAGCAGCCGCAGCACCTCGGCGTCACACCACTGCGTGCCGACGCTCTCCGGGGTGAACTCACCGGAGACCACCCGGCCGGTGGCGGCGAGCCGGCGCAGCGCCTGCTCCACCACGAAGACACCGAGCCCGAACCGGGCCGCGCAGCTGGCGGCCGCGAACGGACCGTGGGTACGGGCGTACCGGGCGACGAGATCGCCGAGCGGGTCGGCGACCGGGGCGAGGTACGCCTCGGCCACCCCGACCGGCAGCGCCACCCCGAGCGCGTCGCGCAGCCGGGCGGCGTCCTCGACGCCTACCCAGCGCTCCTCACCGGCGATGCGTACGCGCAGCACCCGGCGGGCCGCCGCCAACTCGGTGAGCCAGCCGTCCGGTACGCCGCGCTCGGCCAGCTCGGCGGCGTTGAGGTCGCCGAGCACCCGCAGCAGCTCGACCACGTCCTCGGCGTCGCGCGGGCGACGTTGCTCGGTCAGCCACCGCAGCTGCCGCTCGGACTCGGCGAGGACCGTCGGGTCGAGCAGCTCCCGTAGGTCGACCCGGCCGAGCAGCTCACCGAGGAGCGCCGAGTCGAGCGCCAGCGCGGCGGCGCGCCGTTCGGCGAGCGGAGCGTCACCCTCGTAGAGGAACGCGCCGACGTAGCCGAAGAGCAGCGAGCGGGCGAAGGGCGACGGCTGGTTGGTCTCCACCTCGACCAGGCGGACCCGGCGGGCGGCCAGGTCGCGCATCACGTCGGCCAGCGCGGGCTGGTCGAAGACGTCCTGCAGGCACTCCCGGGCCGCCTCCAGGGTGACCGGGAAGTCCGCGTACTCCCGGGCGACGTCGAGCAGCTGGGCGGAGCGCTGGCGCTGCTGCCAGAGCGGCTGCCGGCGACGGGGGTCGCGGCGGGGCAGCAGCAGGGAGCGGGCCGCGCACTCGCGGAAGCGGGCCGCGAAGAGCGCGGAGGTGCCGACCGAATCCTCCACGAGCTGGCCGATCTCGTCGGGCTCGAAGGCGACCAGGTCCGCGCCGGGCGGCTCGTCGAGGGTGTCCGGCAGGCGTACGACGATGCCGTCGTCGGAGGGCATCACCTGGGCGTCCACGCCGTAGCGTTCGGTCAGTCGCCGGGCGATGGCCAGCGCCCAGGGCGCGTTGACCCGGGCCCCCAGCACGCTGTGCACGGCGAGCCGCCAGTCACCCAGCTCGTCGCGGAACCGTTCGACGACGATCGTCCGGTCGTCCGGCAGGGATCGGGTGGCCGCCCGCTGCTCGCGCAGGTAGGCCATCAGGTTGCCGGCGGCCCAGTCGTCGAGCCCGCCGGCGCGCAGCGCGGTGATCGCCGCCTCGTCGCTCTGCCGCAGCAGGGTACGCACCCGGGCGCCGATGGCCCGACCCAGCTCGACGGGGCGCCCCACGGTGTCGCCCTTCCAGAACGGCATCCGGGCGGCCTGCCCGGGCGCAGGGGAGACGAGCACCCGGTCGGGGGTGATCTCCTCGATCCGCCAGGAGGAGGAGCCGAGCAGGAAGACGTCACCGACCCGCGACTCGTAGACCATCTCCTCGTCGAGCTCCCCGACCCGGGCGGCGCGCTCGGCCCCGGCCAGGAAGACGCCGAAGAGACCCCGGTCGGGAATCGTGCCGCCGCTGGTCACCGCGAGCCGCTGCGCCCCGGGCCGCCCGGTGAGCAGGTCGGTGGCCCGGTCCCAGACCAGCCGAGGGCGCAGCTCGGCGAAGGCGGTCGACGGGTAGCGGCCGGAGAGCATGTCGAGCACGCCGTGCAGGGCCGAGTCGGGCAGCTCGGCGAAGGGCGCCGCCCGGCGGACCAGGACGGCCAGGTCCCCGACGCCCCACGGTTCGAGCGCCACCATCGCGACGATCTGCTGCGCCAGCACGTCGAGCGGATTGCGCGGCAGGCGTAGCTCCTCGATCGCGCCCGCGCCCATCCGTTCCGCGACCACGGCGCAGGAGAGCAGGTCGCCACGGTGTTTCGGGAATACCACCCCGCGGGAGACCGCACCGACCTGGTGCCCGGCGCGGCCGACGCGTTGCAGCCCGGCGGCGACGCTGGGCGGCGCCTCGATCTGCACGACCAGGTCGACGGCGCCCATGTCGATGCCGAGCTCCAGGCTGGAGGTGGCGACCACGGCGGGGAGCTGCCCGGATTTGAGCGACTCCTCGATGTGCTTGCGCTCCTCCCGGGAGACGCTCCCGTGGTGGGCCCGGGCGATCACCGGCGCGGCGCCGACGGCGGCGCCGGACTGCGCCATCACCTCGGCCGGCGGGCGGGGCGCCCGCAGCGGGCCGGTCGTCCGTGCCTGCGCCTCGCGGGCGTTGCCGGGCTCGCCGTCGGGGCCCCCGGCCAGCTCGTCGGCGGCCAGTTCGTTGAGTCGGGCGCAGAGCCGTTCGGCACCGCGGCGGGAGTTGGTGAAGACGATGGTCGAGCGGTGCGCCCGGATCAGGGAGTAGACCCGCTCCTCGACGGCCGGCCAGATCGAGGCGCGCCGTGGCCCCGGCCCGCCCAGCCCGTCCTCGGGGGGCTGCTCCTGCTCGTCGAGGCGGGTCATGTCCTCGACCGGAACCTGGACGGTGACCTCGATGGTCTTCGCGGTCGCCGGCTGGACGACGTCGACGGGCCGGGCGCCGCCGAGGAACCGGGCGCAGCCGTCGATCGGGCGGACCGTGGCGGAGAGGCCGATCCGCTGGGCGGGCGTGGGCAGCAGCTCGTCGAGGCGTTCCAGGGAGAGCGCGAGGTGCGCGCCGCGCTTGCTGCCGGCCACCGCGTGCACCTCGTCGACGATGACCGTCTCCACGCCGCGCAGCGAGTCGCGGGCGGCGGAGGTGAGCAGCAGGAAGAGCGACTCCGGCGTGGTGATGAGGATGTCCGGCGGGGTGCGCGCGAAGGCCCGCCGCTCGTCGGCGGGGGTGTCGCCGGTGCGCATCCCCACGGTGATCTCGGGCGGGGCGATGCCGAGCCGGGTGGCCGCCTGGCGCAGGCCGGCGAGCGGGGCACGGAGGTTGCGCTCCACGTCGACGGCGAGCGCCTTGAGCGGGCTGACGTAGAGCACCCGGCAGCGCTGCCGGGCGTCGGCCGGGGCGGGCTCGCGGGCGAGCCGGTCCAGCGACCAGAGGAACGCGGCGAGGGTCTTGCCGGAGCCGGTCGGCGCCACCACGAGCGCGTTGTGGCCGGCGGAGATCGCGCGCCAGGCCCCCGTCTGGGCGGCGGTGGGTGCGGCGAAGGCGGCGCTGAACCACTCGCGCGTCGCCGGGCCGAACTCGCCCAGCGTGTCTGTGCCGCCCGCTGCCGGGCCGGCTGCCATCTCCGCCATCTCTCTATCCTGCCGCGCGCCTCTGACAAGCCGTAGCGGCGGGCAATGGTTTTGTCCGACTACAAGAGCTTCAACCGTGAATATGACACTTAACGTATTAAGTCTCACTTAACTGCTTGCTTGGGTTGAGCAACATAAAGTAACTTCACTCACGACACGCTGCGGGTGGAGGGGATCGGATGACCGTCGAACAGCGGAACCTCGAGCCCGGCACCGACGTGCTCATCCGCAAGGTCGACAGTCATCTCGCCGCGGTCCGCGCCGGGCTGCGCGGCGCCGAGCTGGAACTCGCCGAGCGGCTGGGCCGCTGCCTGCGCGAGTTGGTCGTCTCCACCGCACACGCCAGCGCCGCCGACCGGGGGCAGGTCCGCGCGGCCGTGCACTACTTCGTGCTCCGCCGCGAGAGCCGAGGCCGGCTGCTCTCGGTCCGCTCGCTGGCCGCCGCCGAGCGGGTGGTGCGGCGGGTCGCCGAGCAGCTCGGGCGCGCCGACCTGCTGGCCGAGCTGCCGCTCGACGACCGGCCCGGCGCGGAGTCGTGCGGCGCCGGGGTGGGGCGGGCCGTCGACCCGGGCCCCGTCGGCCGCGCCGTCACCCGCTGAGTCCTCGCCGGCACCCACCGGGCCGGCCGCGCGTCCGCGCCGGCGACCAGACCCCTGCGCCGAACCGCCCGGCCCCGGTCGTCGCCGCGCCCGCGCCGACGACCAAACCCTCTCGGCGAGCCGCCCGGCCCCGGCTGAGCCGCCCGGCCCCGGCTGAGCCGCCCGGCCCCGGCTGAGCCGCCCGGCCCCGGCTGAGCCGCCCGGCCCCGGCTGAGCCGCCCGGCCCCGGCCGTGCCGCCCGTTGCTCGGTCTGGTGGCCTCGCCCCGATTGGGAGCGCAAGACCAACTCGACCTCCTTGATGTCGGGCCATCCACGCCGCAGGAACGCCCCGACATCAAGAAAGTCGAGTCGATCAACGCCCGGCGCAGGTCCGGGCCGGTGCATCGGGTGAACCCGGGACACGGACAACGCAGGCGACTTTGCGTAAACACGCCCGAAGCGCGCAGAACTGGCGTCTGATCGCAGCTAGGGCATGTGTCAAAGTCCCTGGCCGGCCTGCGGCGGGCCCAGACGACGACCGGCGGCGTCGGCGCTTCGTCCGGATACAACACCGGTATCCGAACGAATCCCCGCCTTGCCGGACCGCCGCCTGGGCTCCGCCTCGGCTCGACCGAGGACTTCGACACACGCCCTAGGCGCCGACCCGCCGGAGGCGTCCGCCGCTGCCACCACGACCGGGAGTGCGGGTGCTCGTACTGCTGATCCTCCACCTCGTGGCGGCACTCCTCGCGCCGCTCTTCGTGCGATGGTGGGGTCCGCGCGCGTGCTACCCGTTGGCCTTGGCGCCGGCCGCCGCGTTCGGCTGGGCACTGGCGCAGACCCCGACCGTCCGCGACGGGCGGGCGGTGGTCGAGACGTACCCGTGGGTCGGGCAGCTCGGGCTCGAACTCGCGTTCCGGCTCGGCACGCTCAACTGGCTGATGACCCTGCTGGTCGGCGGGGTCGGCACGCTCGTCCTGGTCTACTGCGCCCGCTACTTCAGCCCCGGCTCGCTCGGCCTGGCCCGGTTCGCCACCGTGCTGGTCGCGTTCGCCGGGGCGATGCTCTGCGTCGTCCTCGCCGACGACCTGCTGCTGCTCTACGTCGGCTGGGAACTGACCACGATCTTCTCCTACCTGCTGATCGGGCACAGCACCGAACGTCGATCCAGTCGGTGGGCGGCCGCCCAGGCGCTGATGGTCACCACCCTCGGCGGGCTGGCCATGCTGATCGGCTTCATCCTGCTCGGCGAGCACGCCGGCACCTACCGATGGTCGGAGATCGCCGCCGGCTCGCTGCCCGCCGGCGGCTACCTGATCACCGCCGTGGTGTTGATCCTGATCGGCGCGCTGTCGAAGTCGGCGGTGCTGCCGTTCAGCTCCTGGCTGCCGGTGGCGATGGCGGCGCCCACCCCGGTGAGCGCGTACCTGCACGCGGCGGCCATGGTGAAGGCCGGTGTCTACCTGGTGGGGCTGCTCGCGCCGGCGCTCGCCACCGTCGGGCCCTGGCGTCCCGTGGTGCTCGGCGCGGGGCTGGCCACCATGATCGTCGGTGGTTGGGCCGCGCTGCGGCAGACCGACCTGAAGCTGCTGCTGGCGTACGGCACGGTGAGCCAGCTCGGCCTGCTGGTGGTGCTGACCGGGGCGGGCACCCCGGACGCCGCGCTCGCCGGGATCGCCATGCTGCTCGCGCACGCCCTGTTCAAGGCGACGCTCTTCCTGGTCGTCGGGATCATCGACCACGGCGCCGGCACCCGGGACCTGCGCGAACTGTCCGGGCTCCGGCACGGCGCCACCCCGCTGGTCGCCGTGGCGCTGCTCGCGGCGGCCTCCATGGCCGGGATCCCCCCGCTGATCGGGTTCGTGGCCAAGGAGGCCGTCTTCGCGGCGTTTCTCGACCGGCCGGTGATCCTCGCCGGACTGGTCGCCGGCACCGTCCTCACGGTCGCCTACAGCGCGCGCTTCCTCTGGGGCGCCTTCGCCGACCGGCCCGGCGTGCCGCCCGCCCGGCTCGACCGGATCGCCGCGCCGCTGCTGCTGCCCCCCGCCCTGCTCGCCGTCGCCGGGCTGGTCGCCGGTCCGCTCGCCGGTGGCCTGGACGGCGTGCTGCGGCCGTACGCCGAACTCTTCGGCGCGGTCCACGCGCACCTGGTGCTCTGGCCCGGCCCGACCCCGGCGCTCGGCCTCTCGGCGCTGGTGCTGGTCGCCGGCGGCGCGCTCTTCGCGTTGCGCGGTCCGCTCACCCCGCTGCTGGCCCGGCTGCGCGCGCCCGTCGGAGGCAACCCCGGCTACGAATGGGTGGTCGGCCGCTTCGACCGGTTCGCCGTCGAGGTCACCGGCGCCACCCAGCGCGGCTCCCTCCCGCAGTACCTCGGCACCATCCTGGTCGTGCTCGTCCTGCTGCCCGGCGGCGCGATGCTCGCCGCGCGGCCGTGGGGAGAGCGGATCGCCCTCTGGGACACCCCGCTGCAACTCGTGGTCGCCACGGTGCTCGCCGTCGCGGCGGTGCTGGCCGTGGGCTCGCGCAGCCGGATGACCGCGATGCTGCTGGTCGGGGTGACCGGCTACGGCACCGCCATGCTCTTCGTCCTCTACGGCGCGCCCGACCTGGCGCTGACCCAGTTCCTGGTGGAGACCGCGACGATCGCGGTCTTCGTGCTGGTGCTGCGCCGGCTGCCCGCCCGCTTCTCGGCCCGGCCGCTGCGCCGCAGCCGGTGGCTGCGCCGGGCGGTCGGCGCCGCGGTCGGGCTGGTGACCGCCGGCCTCGCGCTGGTCGCCGCGAGCGCCCGGAACGCACCCACCATCTCGGCGGCCTTCCCCGACCTGGCGGTCGCCGAGGGGTACGGCCGCAACGTGGTCAACGTGACCCTGGTGGACATCCGGGCGTGGGACACGATGGGCGAGATGGCGGTGCTCGTGGTGACCGCGACCGGGGTGGCCAGCCTCGTCTTCCAGCGCTCGCGGACCGGGCCTCGACCGCGACGGCAGCAGCGGGGAGCCCGGCCGCAGCGTCCCGGCCGCCCGGTCTGGCTGCGCGGCGGCGCCCGCCTGGAGGAGCGGCGCCGGTCGATCGTGCTGGAGGTGATGACCCGGCTGATCTTCCACACCGTCGTGCTCTTCTCGCTGTACCTGCTCTTCTCCGGCCACAACGCGCCGGGCGGCGGCTTCTCCGGCGGGCTGGTGGCGGGCCTCGCGCTGGTCGTGCGCTACCTGGCCGGGGGCCGGTACGAGCTGGCCGAGGCGGCGCCGATCGGCGCCGGTACGGTGCTTGGCGCCGGGCTGGCCGTCTCGGTCGGCACCGGCGTGGTCTCGCTGCTGGCCGGTGGTTCGGTGCTGCAGAGCGCGCGCGTCGACCTGTACCTGCCCGGGGTCGGTGACTTCTACCTGGTCACCTCGATCTTCTTCGACATCGGCGTCTACCTCGTGGTGGTCGGGCTGATGCTGGACATCCTGCGCAGCCTGGGCGCCGAGGTGGATCGGCACATCGAGGCGGCCGGCGGCGCCACCAGTCGGCTGGCCGTCGAGCGGGGCGAGGGCGCGTGAGCGCCGGCGGGGCGGGCCCGACGCTGGTGTTGGTGGTCATCGTCGGCGTGCTCGTCGGTTGCGGCGTGAGTCTGCTGCTGGAGCGGAGCCTGACCCGGATCCTGCTCGGCGTCATCCTGCTCGGCAACGGGGTCAACCTGCTGATCCTGCTGGGGGGCCGGCCGGGCGTCGCCCCGGTGGTCGGCACCGGCGCGGTCGAGGAGATGAGCGACGCGGTGCCGCAGGCCATGGTGCTGACCTCGATCGTGATCACCTTCGGGCTCACCGCGTTCCTGCTCGCGGTCGGCTACCGCAGCTGGTACCTGACCGGCGACGACGAGGTGCCGGACGACATCGAGGACCGGCAGATCATCCGCCGGGCCGAGCGGGACGAGGTGACCACCGAGGACCTCGGCGGCGAGGGGGCGGACGCCGACCCGGAGCAGGTCGACCCCGAGCCGGCGCGCCGCCGGCTGCGGCGCGGGGAGGGCGTCGAGTGATCGGGTACCCGGCCGCAGGGGTGGCCCGGTGAACCGGCTGTTGCCGCTGCCGGTGGTGCTGCCGCTGCTCGGCGCGGCGCTGACCCTGGTGCTGGGCCGGTGGCCACGGCTGCAGCGGGGCATCAGCGTGGTCGGCCTGGCCACCACCCTGGCGGTGGCCGCGGTGCTGCTGGTCGAGGCGTACCGGCACGGACCGGTGGTGCTCGCGGTCGGCGGGTGGCCGCCGCCGGTCGGGATCGTGCTGGTCGCCGACCAGCTGGCGGCGCTGATGCTGGTGGTCTCCTCGGCGGTCACCCTCTGCGTGCTGCTCTACTCGATCGGCCAGGGTCAGGCGGATGCCGGTGAGAGCGCCCCGGTCACCATCTACCACCCCACCTACCTGGTGCTGACCGCCGGCGTGACCAACGCGTTCCTCGCCGGTGACCTGTTCAACCTCTTCGTCGGGTTCGAGATCCTGCTCGCCGCGAGCTTCGTGCTGATCACGCTGGGCGGCACCGAGGTCCGGATCCGGACCGGCTCAACGTACGTGGTGGTCAGCATCCTCTCCTCGATGATCTTCCTGGCCGCCGTGGGGCTGGTCTACGCGGCCACCGGCACGCTCAACCTGGCCCAGCTCGCCCAGCGACTGGACGCGCTGCCGGACGACGTCCGCCTGGCGCTGCAACTCATGCTGCTGCTCGCGTTCGGCGTCAAGGCGGCGGTCTTCCCACTGTCGGCCTGGCTGCCGGACAGCTACCCGACCGCGCCGGCCCCGGTCACCGCCGTCTTCGCCGGCCTGCTCACCAAAGTCGGCGTGTACGCGGTCATCCGCACCGAGACGCTGCTCTTCCCGGACGGGCAGGTCGCCCCGCTGCTGATGGTGGTGGCCGGGCTGACCATGCTCGTCGGCATCCTCGGCGCGGTCGCCCAGTCGGACCTGAAGCGGCTCTTCTCGTTCACGCTGGTCAGCCACATCGGCTACATGATCTTCGGGGTGGCGTTGAGCACCGTGGCCGGGCTCTCCGGCGCGATCTTCTACGTGGTACACCACATCACCATCCAGACCACCCTCTTCCTGGTCGCCGGTCTCGTGGAGATCCGGGCCGGCAGCACCGACCTGCGGCGTCTCGGCGGGCTGGCGCGGCTGGCGCCGCTGCTGGGCGTGCTCTTCTTCGTACCGGCGATGAACCTCGCGGGGGTGCCGCCCTTCTCGGGTTTCCTCGGCAAGCTCGGTCTGCTCCAGGCCGGGGTCGCGGACGGCGGTGCGCTGCCCGCCGCGCTGGTGGCGGCGGGCACGCTCACCAGCCTGCTCACCCTCTACGTGGCCGCCCGGGTGTGGAACATCGCCTTCTGGCGGTCGCCCCGGCTCGCCACCGACGAGCCGGCGGTGCGGCTGCCCGCGCTGATGGTGGGGGCCACCGTCGCCCTCGTCGCGCTCGGGCTGGCGCTGACCGTGGCCGGCGGGCCGCTCTTCGACGTGACCGCCGACGCCGCCCACGACCTGCGCGACCGCACCCCGTACCTCCGCGCCGTCTTCCCGGCGGGTACGCCGTGACCGGCGGGTCCGGCAGGACCAGCGGGCGGCCGGCCGGCCGGCTGCGCGGCCGGGCGGCGACCTGGCGCGACCAGGGCGTCGCGTTCGGCTGGCTGGTGCTGATCTGGAACCTGCTCTGGGGCCAGTTCACCTGGGGCAACCTGCTCGGCGGCGTGCTGGTGGGGGCCGTGGTGCTGGTCTTCTTCCCGTTGCCGCCGGTCACCTTCGGCGGCCGGTTGCGGCCCCGGGCGCTGCTGGTGCTCGTCGCCCGCTTCGTCGTCGAACTGGTGGTCGCGAGTGTGCGGGTGGCCCGGATCGCCGTGCAGCCCGGGTTCCAGCCGCGCAGCGCGATCATCGCGGTGCCGCTGCGGGTCCGCACCGACCTGAATCTGGCGCTCACCGCCGAACTGGTCTCGCTCGTTCCGGGCACCCTCATCCTCGAGGTGGACCGGGAGGCGGGAGTGCTCTACCTGCACGTGCTCGACGTACGCCGGCCGCAGGACCTGGCCGACAACCGGGCGCGGGTCCTCGAGATCGAGCGGCGCATCGTCCGGGCGGTCGGCTCGGCCGCCGAGGTACGCCGGCTGGACAGCGAACCCGACGAAAGGGAGAAAAAACCGTGACCACGTTCCTCGCCGTCGTCCTCACCGGACTCTTCTCGGCGGCCGCGCTGCTCGTGCTGGTCCGGCTCTACCGCGGCCCGTCGCTGCTCGACCGGGTGGTCGCCGCCGACATGCTGCTCGCCACGATGGTCGGCGCGGTCGCCGCCGAGGCGGCGGTGAACCGGCACGCCACCACCCTGCCGGTGCTGGTGGTGCTCTCGCTGCTCGGCTTCGTCGGCTCGATCTCACTCGTCCGCTTCGCGGCCCGCAAGGGCGCCTGATGCCGGCCACCGTCGCCGACTGGCTCGGCGCCGCCTGCCTGGTCTCCGGCGCGCTGCTCGCCCTGGCCGCCGCGATCGGCGTGCTGCGCTTCCCGGACGTGCTGGACCGGATGCACGCCGCCACCAAGCCGCAGACGCTCGGCGTGCTCCTCCTGCTGGCCGGGGTCGCCCTGCGGTTGCGTACGCCGGCCGACCTCGGAATGGTGGCGCTGGTCGCGGTCTTCCAACTGGCCACCGCTCCGGTGGCCGCCCAGATGATCGCGCGCTCCGCCTACCGCGCCGGCCGCGTGGACCCCACCCTCCTCGACGTCGACGAACTCGCCGACCGGTGAGACCCCGGAACCGGCCTTCCCGGCCGATTCGTCGCCGGACGAACCGGACAACGGGGAGGCTTCGCCGCACCTTCAGCGGGCGTACAGCCAACGCCGATAAAATGACCCGCATGATCGACTCTTCTGCCCAGGAGGGCAGCAGTAGCCAGCCGGGTCGTGCCCGGCATTCGAAGGCCCCGACGTGGTTGCGAGGAGCCCTGAGCCTCCCGTGCTGATCGTCCTGGGCCTGGTCCTGATCATCGTTCTCACCGCACTCACCGGCTACTTCGTGGCCCAGGAGTTCGGCTTCGTCGCCGTGGACCGAGGCAAGCTGCGCCAGCTCGCCGACGACGGCGACCAGCCGGCCGCCCGGGCACTCGAGGTGACCGGCCGACTCTCCTTCATGCTCTCCGGAGCCCAACTCGGCATCACCGTCACCGCCCTGCTGGTCGGTTACGCCGCCGAGCCGTACCTCGGCGCCGGCCTGGCCGACCTGCTCGGCGTCGCCGGCGTCTCCGAGACGCTCAGCGTCACGCTCTCCGTGGTGCTGGCGCTCGTCATCGCCACCGTGGTGCAGATGGTCCTCGGTGAGCTGGCTCCGAAGAACCTCGCCATCGCCCGCGCCGAAACGGTCGCCCGGGCGCTGTCCCGCTCGACCCTCATGTACCTCAAGGTGGCCGGACCGGTCGTCCGGCTCTTCGACAAGGCCGCGGTACGGCTGCTGCGTCGCGTCGGCATCGAGCCGATCGAGGAGCTGCCCAGCGGCGCCACCCCGGAGGACCTGGAACAGATCATCGCCGAGTCCCGGAACGAGGGGCACCTGGACGCGGAGATGTCCACCCTGCTCGACCGGGGGCTCGACTTCCGCGAGCTCAGCGCCGGCGAGGCCATGGTGCCGCGGGTGGACGTGCACACCGTACGCGCCGACGAGCCGGTCAGCCGGGTCGTCGAGCTGCTGGACACCGGGCACTCCCGGTTCCCCGTCCGGGGCGCCGAGGGGGTGGACGACCTCGTCGGCGTGGTCGGCATCGCCGACGTGCTCGGCGTGCCGTCGCACGAGCGGGCCACCACCCTGGTGGGCTCGGTGGCCGGACCACCGCTGCTGGTCCCGGAGACGCTGCCGCTGCCGACGGTGCTGGACCGGCTGCGGTCCGGGCACCGGCAGTTGGCCTGCGTGGTCGACGAGTACGGCGGCTTCGCCGGGGTGATCACCCTGGAGGACATCGCCGAGGAGCTGGTCGGCCCGATCCGCGACGAGGACGACCCGCCGGAGCGGGCGCCGGCCCGGCAGGCCGACGGTTCCTGGGTCGTGCCGGCCCGCTGGCGGATCGACGAGGTGGCCGACAGCACCGGCATCCTGCTGCCCGAGGCCCCCGAGTACGACACCCTCTCCGGCCTGGTCATGCGCGAGCTGGGGCGGGTGCCCGAGGTTGGTGACCGGCTCGAGATCGGCCCGGCCGCGGACGCCGAGGACGGCGCGGCGGAGCCGCGTGTGCTGGTGGAGGTGCTCGCCGTCGACCGGCACGTGGCCGACTCCGTACGCCTGCGGGTCACCGAGTCCGGCAAGCGCCCGGAGGTGTCCGCGTGAGTGCGAGGAGTGAGCTTGCGAGCCCCGCAGTCGCGAACGAAGGCGGTGCGGTGAGTGCGAGGAGTGAGCTTGCGAGCCCCGCAGTCGCGAACGAAGGCGGTGCGGTGAGTGCGAGGAGTGAGCTTGCGAGCCCCGCAGTCGCGAACGAAGGAGGGCTGCGATGAGCCCCGGGGTCGCGCTGGTCACCTCGGTGGTGCTGCTGGCGTTGAACGGCTTCTTCGTGGCCGCCGAGTTCGCCCTGGTCGCGAGCAAGCGGTACCGCCTGGAGCAGGCGGCGGCCGGTGGCGGACGGGCCGCCCGGGCGGCGCTGGACGGCGTACGCGAACTGTCGCTGATGCTCGCCGGCGCGCAGCTCGGCATCACGCTGTGCACGCTGGGTCTCGGTGCGCTCGCCGAACCGGCGATCGAGCACCTGGCCAGCCCGGTGCTGCACGCGGTGGGGCTGCCCGACGCGGCCAGCCACATCGTGGCGTTGGTGTTCGCGCTGGCGCTGGTCACCTTCCTGCACCTGGTGGTCGGCGAGATGGCGCCGAAGTCCTGGGCGATCACCGACGCGGAACGCTCGGCCATGCTGCTGGCGCTGCCGTTCCGGGCGTTCGCCCGGGTCGCCCGGCCGGTGCTCAGCGCGCTCAACGCGCTGGCCAACTCGATCCTGCGGCTGGCCCGGGTCAATCCGCAGGACCAGCTGGCGCAGGTGCACGGCCCGGACGAGCTGCGGATGCTGCTGGAGCAGTCCCGGGAGCACGGGCTGCTCGGCGCCGAGCAACACCAGCTGCTGACCAGCATGCTGGAGCTGCAGGGCACCACGGTGGCCCAGGTGATGGAGCCGTTCTCGACCATGGTGACGGTCCACCGGGACGACTCCGCCGAGCGGATCGAGCAGGTCAGCCGCGAGAGCGGCCGGTCCCGCCTGGCGGTGCTGGACGCGGCCGGCGACGTCTGCGGTCTGGTGCACGTCCGGGAGGCGGTGCGCGCCGTCACCACGGGTCAGCGGAGCACCGCCGGTGAGCTGATGGGCAGCGCCTTCACCCTGCCCGCGGAGGCGACGGTGACCGAGGCGGTGGCTGCCATGCGTGGCCGCCAGTCCCAGCTCGCCCTGGTGCGCAACGGCGGCGGGCCTACCCGGCCGGTGGGTTTCGTGGCGCTGGAGGACCTGCTGGAGGAGGTCATCGGCGAGTTCGACGACGAGACCGACCCGGTGCCGCGCGGCCGCCGGCTGAGATGAGCCGGCCCGCCCGGGTCTGACATCACCGTGAGCCGGGCGCCGGTTCCGCACGCCGCGATCCGGGCGGCGGAACCGGCGCTTCCGGCGAACCCCGAGTGACCGGGGGCGCGTTCCGCCACAGTGGGGGTGGAGGCGCGAGCGGCGGGAGGAGGTCCGGTGCCGTACACGGGGGTGTCACCGGAGTCCAGCTGGACCGGCCTGACCGTGACCACGGCGCTCACCAATCCGAGTACCCGGCCGGGGCTGCGGCTGCCCGGCCGGGTGACGGTGACGGCCGGCTCCACGGACGTGCCGGTGCGGCACGTCCGGCTCGGTCTGGTGACCACGGCCGAGCCGGACGACCCGTCGGCGCCGCGCCGCCTGGTGCAGTTCCACGGCGCGGCGCTGACCGGCGCGTTCGTGCTCCGGGCCGGGCGGGGACGGACCATCCCGTTCCAGTTCCCGATGCCCTGGGAGACCCCGGTGACCATCTTCGGCGGCGTGCCGCTGCTGAGCCTCAGGATGGGCCTGCGTACGGAGGTCGCGATCGAGCCAGAGCTCGACCAGGGCGCGATGGTGCCGGTCTTCGTGCATCCGCTGCCCACCCAGGGGCACGTGCTCGCGGCGCTGGACACCCTCGGGTTCACCCTGCGTCAGGCCGGGTTGCTCGACGCGCGGCTGCCCGGGGTGCAGCAGACCCTGCCGCTGCACCAGCGCATCGGCTTCTGGGTCGCCCCGCTCTACGCCGGGCCGATCACGGAGCTCGAACTGATCTTCGTGGCCGACTCAGCCGGCCTGGAGGTGATCCTCTGGCTGGACCGCCGGCTCGCCCTGGCCGGGGTGACCCATCAGAGCATCAGCCGTTTCCGGATCTGGCACACCGGCGCCGAGCAGCGGGACTGGGTGAGCACTGTGGACGGCTGGCTGCGTACGGCGATCAATCAGCACGCGGCGGTCGCCGCGCACTCCGACTGGTCCGCCCAGATCACCGAGTCCGCGCATGTCAGCCGCCCGCCCGACGAGCCAGTCCATCCGGGGACGGGGCTCGGCGGGACCGCGGGGGGCCCGGGGGTCGGCGGCGGGGGCGGGGGCGGCGACGGCACCTGAGCCGGCCGTACGCCCCCGACCCTAGATGCTCGCGGTCGCGAGCTTGACGCTGAAGCCCAGGAAGAGGGCAGCGATGCCGGTGGTGGCGCCCGCCGCGAGCCGTCGGCGCTGACGGAACTGCGCGGCCAGGAAGGTACCCGTGAAGATCAGCGCGGTCAGGTACAGCGCGCTGGTCAGGTGCGCGATCAGCCCGAGCAGCAGGAACGAGAGCGCCGGCCAGTGGTACGCCGGGTCGACGAACTGGATGAAGAACGAGACGAAGAAGAGGATCGCCTTCGGGTTGAGCAGGCTGATCACCAGCGCCTTGCGGAACGGGCTGCGCAGCTCCGCCGGTTGTGCCGCGTCGATCAGCCGCGGCATGGTCGGGTCGTTGCGGTCGCGCCAGCGCCGCCAGGCGCCACGCAGCATCGTCAGACCCATGTAACCGAGGTACGCCGCACCCGCGTACTTGATGACGAGGAAGAGCGGCGGGTACGCCTTCAGCAGGGACGCCACCCCGGCGGCGGAGAGGAGCATCAGCACCCCGTCGCCGAGGAAGACCCCGCCGGCGGCCCGGTAGCCCGCGGCCACGCCGCGCTTCGCGGCGGTGGAGAGCACGAAGAGCGAGTTGGGTCCGGGCAGCAGGATGATGGCGACGGTGCCCAGCACGTACGTTCCGATGTCGGTGATCCCCAGCACGCCGGCCATCATCACGCCGCCGGTGCCGTGCGACGAAGCCTTTCCCACAGCGCCTGCTGTGTGTTCGGCCACTCCTGGACGGTGAGGGCGTACTGCACGGTGTCGCGCCACGAGCCGTCCGGGCGCTGCCGGTGCATGCGCAACACCCCTTCGCGGGTCGCGCCGAGGCGCTCGATGGCCCGCTGGGAGCGCTCGTTGCGGATGTCGGTGTGCCACACCACCCGGACCGCGCCCAGTTCCTCGAAGGCGTACGTGAGCAGCAGCAGTTTCGCCTCGGTGTTGATGCCGGTACGCCACCAGGGCCGGCCGAGCCAGGTGTGGCCGATCGCCACCGAACGGCGCTGCGGGTCCACCTCGTAGTAGGAGGTGCTGCCGACCACCGCGCCGGTGGCCGCGCAGCGCTGCACCCAGGGCACCCGCTCGCCGCGGTCGTGGGCGGCCAGCGCTTCGGTGATCACCGCGGCCGTCGCGGCGGCGTCGGTCGGCACGGCCCGCGACAGGTGCCGCCAGACCTCCGGGTCGGCTGTGGCGGCGTGCAGCTCGCCCGCGTGCGCGAGCTCGAGCGGTTCGAGCGTCACGTGCTCGCCGCGCAGCACCACCGGGTCGAGCCAGGGCGAGCGCTCCGGCCACAGGTACGCCGGGATCGGGGCGGTCACGGCCGGGTCGGTCTCGGGACGTCCCCGGGTGAGCCGCAGCGGCACCACTCCGGCCCAGTGCGGCAGGCCGAGGTCCGACTCCTCCTCGCGGACTCCGCCGACGCGGCGGCGGAGCGAGACCTCGTGCAGCGGCAGCGCCAGCACCGCGGTCTCGGCCAGCTCCTTGCGGCTGGGCGGGCGGCTGTCCGCGCTGCGCCCGGCGGCGGCCTTCTCCACCAGGGCGGTCATCGCCGCGGCCTTCTCCCGTTCGTCGGTCACCAGGTGGGCGGTGCCGTGGGCGACCACGGACCGGTAGTTGGCGCTGTGGTGGAACTGGGACCGGCCGTAGATCAGCCCGTCGAGCAGGGTGACCGCCACGGCGACCGGCAGCCCGTCGCCCCGGGCGGCGAGCAGCGGCCGGCTGCCGGTGGAGCCGTGCAGGTAGAGGGTGTCGTCGACGCGTACGTGCAGGGTGGGCAGCACCCGCGGCTCGCCGTCCACGGTGAACCCGAGCACGCAGTGGTACGCCTCGTCCAGCACGGCGTGCACGCCCGCCCGGTCGTAGCTCATCCGGTCGCGGGAGCGGTTCGGGGTGGTCCGCGTGGTCCGGGGGTAGGTGGTCGGGTCGGTTCCAGGGGTGGCCATCGCGATCCGCCTTTGTTCTAGTACAATCCCATATTTGTGTCAGCACGCTATCAGGTGACCGGGGCGACGGCCGTCGAGATTTCGGCCAGCATCGAGTCCGGCATCCGCACCGCAGCCCTGCCGCCCGGGGCCGCCCTTCCACCGGTCCGGGCGCTCGCCGCCGAACTGGCCGTCAGCCCGGCCACCGTCTCCCGCGCCTACCAGGAGCTCCGCCAGCGCGGGCTGGTCGCCACCGCCGGCCGGCACGGCACCCGGGTCCGTCCCCGCCCGCCGGTGGCGGCCCGCCGTTCGGCGCTGCGCCCGCCCCCGTCGCCCGGCCTGCGAGACCTCTCCGCCGGTGAGCCCGATCCGTCGCTGCTGCCGCCGTTCGGCCCGCATCTGGCCGCCCTCGCCGCCGACGCCGGAGCCTCGATCGGCTACTCGGGCGGAGGCGTCCTCCCCGAGCTGGCCGAGGCGGCCCGCGCCCGGCTCGCCGCCGACGGCGTACCGGCCGGCGAACTGACCCTCACCGGTGGCGCGCTCGACGGCATCGAACGGCTGCTCGGCGCCCACCTGCGCGCCGGTGACGCGGTCGCCGTCGAGGATCCGGGCTGGGCCAACCTGCTCGACCTGATCGCCGCGCTGGGGCTGCGCCCGATCGGCGTACCGGTCGACGACGAGGGGCCACTGACGGCCGGGGTCTCGGCCGCGCTCAGCGCCGGGGCCCGCGCGCTGATCCTGACCAGCCGCGCGCAGAACCCGACCGGCGCCGCGATCTCCGCCGCCCGCGCCGCGGCGCTGCGGGAACTCCTCACCGGCTGGCCGGAGCTGCTGCTGATCGAGGACGACCACGCCGCCGAACTGGCCCGCGTACCGCTGCACCCGCTCGCCGGGGCGACGCGAAGCTGGGCGTTCCTTCGCTCGGCCAGCAAGCCCTTCGGCCCGGACCTGCGCCTCGCGGTGCTGGTGGGCGACGAGACCACGGTGGCCCGGGTCGCCGGCCGGACCCGGGTCGGCGCGGGCTGGGTCTCCACCGTGCTGCAACGGCTGCTGCTCGCGCTCTGGCGCGACCCGGCCGTCGCCGCGCAGGTCGACCGCGCGGCGGAGAGCTACGAACGGCGGCGTACGGCACTGCTCGCCGCGCTCGCCGAGCGGGGCATCGAGGCGCGCGGGCGAAGCGGCATCAACGTCTGGCTGCCCGTCCCGGAGGAGACCAGCGCGGTGACCGCGCTGCGCGACGCCGGCTGGTCGGTCGCGCCCGGCGCGCTCTACCGGATCGCCGCCGAGCCCGGCCTGCGGATCACGGTCAGCCCGCTCGTCGACACCGACGTCACCCCGCTCGCCGACGCGCTGGCCCGCGCCGTCCGACCGCCGCACCCGGGCGGCTTCACCGCCTGACCGGGCCGCGCCGACGTCGCCCCCGCACCCGGCCCCGGCGCGGGCGGGCCGGCCGGCCGGCGAGCGCAGCGGGCGGGAGGGGCGAGGTCACCGTGGTCGACCCGCCACGGGGGCGTCAGGCGGGAACGGGCGGGTAACCGCGGTGCGGGAGGTGGGCGTCCATGGCGTCTTCGGGAGCGAGGAAGGGAATCTGGGTCGCGATCGCCGTGGCGGTCATCGCGATCATCATCGTGATCGTCGTGGTGGTCTCCGACGGTGCCGGCGGCCGCCCCTGAACGAGGACGACCGGGCGTCCGCGCCGGACGCCCACCGGTCGGGTATCCGGCATCGATCCCGGAACGGGTATATAACAGTCGGCATGGCCGAGCAGACCGCTAACGCCCCCGGCGCCCAACGGTTCATCCCGCCCGGGGCGGAGAGCCTCGACGAGCTGCGCACGGCGGCCGCCGACTGCCACGGCTGCGAGCTCTACCGCGACGCGTCGCAGACCGTCTTCGGCCGGGGCGACGAGAGCGCCCGAGTGGTGTTCGTGGGTGAGCAGCCCGGCGACATGGAGGACCAGAAGGGGCTGCCCTTCGTCGGCCCGGCCGGCCGGCTGCTGCGGCGGGCCGTCGACGACGCCGGCCTCGACCCCGCCTCGATCTACCTGACCAACGCCGTGAAGCACTTCCGATTCGAGCTGCGCGGGAAGCGGCGCATCCACCAGACGCCGGACCGGGTGCACATCACCGCCTGCCGGCCCTGGCTGGTCGCGGAGTTCGCCCGCCTGCGTCCGGCGGTCGTCGTGGTGCTCGGCGCCACCGCCGCCAAGGCGCTGCTCGGGCCGGCGTTCCGGGTCACCCGGCAGCGCGGCGAGCTGCTGCCCTGGCCGGACTCCGCCCAGCACCCCGAGGACTTCCGGGGCGTGCCCGTGGACAGCGCCGGGAAGCGGGCCGACACTCCGCCGGCCCAGCTGCTCGCCACCATCCACCCCTCCGCGGTGCTGCGCGCCGACGATCACGACAAGGCGTACGAGGGGCTGGTCACCGACCTCACCGTCGCCGCCCGCGCCCTCGCGACCTGACCGGGCGGGCGTCGGCCCGGCCCTCGCCCGGGCACCGGCGACCGCCGGTCGTGCGCGAGGATGGGCGGCGTCATACCGCCGTACCCACCCCGGAGCCGCCGATGGCCACCGAACTGACCGCGTCGACGCCGGTCCGCCCGGACGTCGCGCCTATTCAGCGGCGTACGCTGCGGCTGCTCTTCGGCACCCAGATCGTCGGCGGGATCGGTGTCACCATCGGCATCTCGGTGGGGGCCCTGCTCGCGGCGCGGGTCGCCGGCACCGCGCTGGCCGGTGTGGCGCAGAGCGCCTCCGTGGTGGGTGGTGCCCTGCTGGCGGTCCCGGTCACCCGGATCATGAACGGGCACGGCCGCCGCCCCGGGCTCGCGGTCGCGTACCTGGCCGGCGCCGTCGGGGCGGTGCTGGTCGTGCTCGCCACGGTCACCGGCTTCGTACCGCTGCTCTTCGTCGGCATGCTCTTCTTCGGCGGCGGGACCGCCGCCAACCTCCAGGCCCGCTACACGGCCGTGGACCTCGCCGAGCCGGCTCGGCGGGGCCGCCAGCTCTCGCTGATCGTCTGGGCCACCACGATCGGCGCGGTGGCCGCCCCGAACTTCGCCGACCTGGCCGACCACGCCACCACCGGCTGGGGGCTGCCCCCGCTGGCCGGCCCGTTCGCGTTCAGCGCGGTCGCGTTCGTGCTCGCCGCCGGTGTGCTCCTGGCGTTGCTGCGCCCCGATCCGCTGTTGACCGCGCGCCGGCTGGCCACGCCCGCTGCGCCGGTGGCGGCCGGCGCCGCGGCCGAGCTCCCCCCGCCGGCCGAGGCCACCTCCGCGCCGGCCGAGGCCACCTCCGCGTCGGCCAGGACCGCCCGGCGCGGTGCCGGGATGCGTGCGGCCTGGCGGGTGGTACGCGGCCTGCCCGCCGCCCGGCTCGGCATCGTCGCGGTGGCGGTGGGTCACACGGTGATGGTGGCGGTCATGTCGATGACCCCGGTCCGCCTCGGTGAGTCGCACGGCGACGCGGACGTGCTGCGGGTGGTCGGCATCGTGCTGAGCCTGCACATCGCCGGGATGTACGCGCTCTCGCCGGTGGTGGGTTGGCTCACCGACCGGCTCGGTCGGCGGGCGGTGATCCTCGTCGGCGTCGCGCTGCTGCTCGCCGCGTGCGCGGTCGCCGGTACCGCGGGGCACCACACCCCCCGCCTCTCGATCGGTCTGGTCCTGCTCGGGCTGGGTTGGTCCGGCACCATGGTGGCGGGCTCCACGCTGCTCTCGGAGTCGGTGCCGGCGGCCGTCCGGCCGAGCGTGCAGGGCTTCTCCGACCTGACGATGGGGCTGGCCGGCGCCGTGGCCGCGGCGGTCAGCGGGTTTGTCATGCGGGCCGCCGGTTATCCCGTCCTCACCCTGCTCGCCGCGGTCGCCACGGTGCCCCTGGTGGCGCTAGCGTTGCGGCCGGTGCCGGCGGGGGCACCGGACGAGGAGGAGTGATCACGTGCGGCTGACCGACTTCTGGACGCGGCTGGAGGAGGCCTTCGGCCCCGGCTACGCGGCC
This sequence comes from Micromonospora musae, assembly GCF_003626635.1. Classification (GTDB taxonomy): domain Bacteria; phylum Actinomycetota; class Actinomycetes; order Mycobacteriales; family Micromonosporaceae; genus Micromonospora; species Micromonospora musae. The sequence goes on from NZ_RAZT01000013.1 coordinate 176,374, forward strand.
AGCATCGCCAGCGACCAGGTGCTCTCCCAGCTCGGCGGACGGACCATCGAGCAGGCCCTCGCCGGGGGTGAGGAGACGCACGTGGTGTGGCGGGCGGTCTGCGCGGCCTACCCCGACCGGGTGCCGGCGCGACTACGCTGAGCAGCGTTTTCCACCGGTCCGCGTGTCGCTTGCCGACTCGTACACCTGTTCGGCTATTGTCCACAGCGGGGTGCTCGTCCACAGCTCGCGGCCCGTCGGCTGGTTTTCTGTCGGACCCAGCGCCTAGCGTGTCCGCGTGACGCGAAGCTCAGCAAAGACGCCGGCGAAGGCAGGGGTGGCAACGATGGTGGCAGCGCCTGACCGGGAGAAGGCACTCGACCTTGCTCTCGCTCAGATCGACAAGCAGTTCGGCAAGGGCTCGGTGATGCGTCTGGGGGAGCGGCCGGTCGTCCAGACCGCCGTGATCCCGACCGGTTCCATCGCGCTCGACGTGGCGCTCGGTGTGGGCGGCCTGCCTCGTGGCCGGGTCATCGAGGTCTACGGCCCGGAGTCCAGCGGTAAGACCACAGTGGCCCTGCACGCGGTGGCCAACGCCCAGCGGGCCGGTGGCATCGCGGCCTTCATCGACGCCGAGCACGCGCTCGACCCGGAGTACGCCAAGGCCCTCGGCGTCGACACCGACGCGATGCTGGTGTCCCAGCCGGACACCGGCGAGCAGGCGCTGGAGATCGCGGACATGCTGATCCGCTCGGGCGCGCTCGACATCATCGTGATCGACTCGGTGGCGGCCCTGGTGCCGCGCGCCGAGATCGAGGGTGAGATGGGCGACAGCCACGTGGGTCTCCAGGCCCGGCTGATGAGCCAGGCGCTGCGGAAGATCACCGGTGTGCTCAGCAACACCGGCACCACGGCGATCTTCATCAACCAGCTCCGCGAGAAGATCGGTGTGATGTTCGGCAGCCCGGAGACCACCACCGGTGGACGGGCGCTGAAGTTCTACGCCTCGGTCCGGCTCGACGTCCGCCGCATCGAGAGCCTCAAGGACGGCACGGACGTGGTCGGTAACCGCACCCGGGTCAAGGTCGTGAAGAACAAGGTCGCCGCGCCGTTCAAGCAGGCCGAGTTCGACATCATGTACGGCAAGGGCATCTCCCGCGAGGGCTCGCTGATCGACGTCGGTGTGGAGCAGGCGATCATCCGCAAGTCCGGCGCCTGGTACACCTACGACGGCGACCAGCTCGGCCAGGGCAAGGAGAAGGCCCGGGAGTTCCTCAAGGAGAACCCGGACGTGGCGGCCGAGATCGAGAAGAAGATCCTCGAGAAGCTCGGCGTCGGGGTCGGCGCGGGCGACGCCGCCGGTGGCCCGGAGCTGCCGCCGGTCGACTTCTGACCTGAACTGTGGCAGGACGACGAGCCCGTGCGGGGCGAGGCTGGGATGCCAGCCCACCCCGCCCGGGCGACGACCCCAGCACGCCGCGCCCTCGTCGTGGTCGGCGGGGCAGGGCCGAGGAGTCTGATCCGGAGGCGGCGGCGGCTGCGCCCGCCCCGCCCCGGGACGAGGCCGAGGTTGCCCGGGAGATCTGCCTGCGGCAGCTCGCCGTGCGGCCGCGTACCCGCGCCGAGCTGGCCGGGGCGCTCACGAAGCGGGGCATCTCCGAGGAGGTGGCCGCTCAGGTCCTCGACCGCTACGACGAGGTCGGCATCATCGACGACGCCGCGTTCGCCCGGGCCTGGGTGAGCAGCCGGCACGCGGGGCGGGGCCTGGCTCGCCGCGCGCTCGCCAACGAGTTGCGCCAACGCGGCGTCGACGGTGAGGTGGCGAGCGAGGCGCTCGGCGAGCTCAGCGAGGAGGCCGAGGCGGAGACCGCGCGGGCGCTGGTCGAGCGGAAGCTGCGCACCGCCCGGGGTGAGCCGGACGCGGTCTTCCGCCGCCTGGTGGGGATGCTGGCCCGCAAGGGCTACCCGCCGGGAGTGGCGATCCGAGCCGTCAAGGAAGCGCTCGCCGCGCAGAGCGCCGAGGCCGCCGAGTTCGCCGAACAGATCGACGCGGACGCCCTGGCTGAGGCGGAGGGTGAGATCGAGCGCGACGGTCGGGCGACCGGCTGACCGGTCTCGCGCTGGCGCGCGGTGATCGACTCGGTTTCCTTGATGTCGCGGTGTCTGGGCCGCGTGATGCCCCGACTTCAAGGAACCCGAGTCGCGGCTGGCGGTTCGGGATGTGACGGGTGGCATCCTCAGGCCGGAATCGTGGCCGGGGCGCCGGTCCGGCGGGTGGCGTCTCGACTCGTCCTCAGTGAACTCCCGGTGACCGGCGAGCGAGCTGCCCGACCTCCGCGGTACCTGAGTCGATCACGCGCGGAATCAGCCCACTGGCGGGACGTGACGTCATGCTCGGCGCCGTGGCGAGCGACGGTGACGGGGCGATGGTCGACCGCCGGTGGTGTTTGTCCGCTGGTGTCCGGCGCATGGTGAGCGCTGGGTGACGGGGCAACTTCTCTCCGTTCGGGGGGTTTGATCATCACTCCTTGACCAGACCACCCCTGGCGACCTAGCCTCGCCATACAGGCTCACATTGCCCGACCAGCGCAGGCTAAGCGCACAACATAGATCGCGTAACGGAAGAACAACACTTTGGTCGGCTCGCCCGACCTATGGCGGCAGCTCCGGACAGGCCGGTCCGGAGCTGAAGCGACAACTGCACCAGGCCACCGGCGATGCCCGCGAGCACCGCCGGTGGAGGAAGCTACCCACGGCCAGTCGCTCCGGTCGGGCGTCCGAAGCCGCAGGAGCGTGCCTCCGGCACGGTTGCTGCGGCGCCGACGTTCAGGGGAGGCGGCCATGGCGGGACGGCACAGGTTGACCGGTGGTCCGCGCGGAGTCCCCGCATGAGCGCCTTCGACACGGTGCTCCTGGTCGTGGTCCTGATCCTGACCCTGGTGGTCGTCGGCGCGCTGACGGTCGGCCTGCGGACCCTGCGCCAGCTGGGCGGCGCCCGACCGGCGGACCCGGCCTTCATCGCCGAGAAGGACCGCCAGGAGCAGTCCCTGGCGGCGCTGCGCAACGCGGCCGACGAGGCGAACAGCACCATCGACGTGGCGAAGTCCGCGGCGGCTGCGGCGCGCGCCGAGGCCGCGGCCGCGAAGGCGGAGGCGAAGGCGGCTCGGGCGGAGGCCCGCCGGATGCTCGACGACGCCCGCGCCGAGGCCGACACCGTCCTGGAGCGTGCCCACAAGCAGGCTGAGGCCGACGCGGAGCAGCTGCGCACGGCCGCCCGCCGCGGCGGCGAGCGGGAGGTCGCGGTGCTCGCCGCGACCACCCGCGAGCAGGCCGCCGAGGTGGACCGACGGGCGGCCCGGATGGACGAGCGGGAGCGCCTGCACACCGAGGAGGTCGAGCGGCTCGCCGAGCGCGAGCGGCAGCTGAGCGCCGCGAGCGCCGCGCTGGCCGCCCGAGATGCCGCGCTCGACCAGCGGGAGGCCGGCCTCGCCGAGGCGGAGCTGCATCGTCGCCGCGAGCTGGAGCGGGTCGCAGGGCTCACCGCCGAGGCCGCCCGAACGGAGCTGATCGAGGCGATCGAGGGCCAGGCCAAGCGGGAGGCGGCGCTGCTGGTCCGCGACATCGAGGCCGACGCGCGGGGCACCGCCGAGCAGCGGGCCCGCCACATAGTCGTGGACGCGATCCAGCGGGTGGCCAGCGAGCAGACCGCGGAGAGCGTGGTCAGCGTCCTGCACCTGCCCGGGGACGAGATGAAGGGCCGGATCATCGGCCGGGAGGGGCGCAACATCCGCGCCTTCGAGTCGGTGACCGGCGTCAACCTCATCATCGACGACACCCCGGAGGCGGTGCTGCTCTCCTGCTTCGACCCGGTCCGCCGCGAGGTCGGGCGGCTCACCCTGGAGAAGCTGGTGCTCGACGGGCGGATCCACCCGCACCGGATCGAGGAGGTCTACGACCTGGCCCGGCAGGAGGTCGAGCAGCTCTGCCGGCGGGCCGCCGAGGACGCGCTCGTCGAGGTCGGCATCACCGAGATCCACCCGGAGCTGATCACCCTGCTGGGCCGGCTGCGCTACCGGACGTCGTACGGGCAGAACGTGCTCAAGCACCTCGTCGAGACCGCTCACATCGCCGGCGTCATGGCCGCCGAGCTGCGCCTGGACGTGCCGCTCATCAAGCGGTCCGCGTTCCTGCACGACATCGGCAAGGCGCTCACCCACGAGGTGGAGGGGAGTCACGCCATCATCGGCGCCGACCTGGCCCGCAAGTACGGCGAGAGCGAAGAGGTGGTGCACGCAATCGAGGCGCACCACAACGAGGTGCAGCCGCAGACCATCGAGGCGGTGCTCACCCAGGCCTCCGACGCCTGCTCCGGCGGTCGGCCGGGCGCGCGGCGGGAGAGCCTGGAGGCGTACGTCAAGCGCCTGGAGCGGATCGAGGAGATCGCCGGCGGCAAGGGCGGGGTGGAGAAGGTCTTCGCCATGCAGGCCGGCCGCGAGATTCGGGTGATGGTCAAGCCGGAGCACGTGGACGACATCGGCGCGGCTGTGCTCGCCCGGGACGTGGCCAAGCAGATCGAGGAGGAGCTGACCTACCCCGGTCAGATCCGGGTGACGGTGGTCCGCGAGTCCCGGGTCACCGAGATCGCCCGCTGACGGGGCGCCCTTGAAGAACCACGGCGGCTCCCCGGACATGCCGGAGCCCGGCAGCGCTCCGCAGCGGTGTGCAGCCGGTTGAGCCGCTCGTCGGCACCGCCGCTGCCCTGGTGCGGGAGCGGCGGTGCCGATGATCATGGACGGCGGGCGGACCGGAGGGTGAGCGCCGTGCAGGCCACCGCGACGGCCAGACAGAGGAACACGATCGGGTTGACGTACGCGGGAACCAGATCCGTTGTGGTGCCGTCCGCGTAGCGGCAGAGGTGCCGCAGTGGCAGCCAGTCGGCGCTGGTCGAGGTGGAGTCCAATGGCTTGGCGGGGCAGTACTCACTGGTGGCACGGAGGTCGAGGAAGTGCCCCGCCCACACTCCGTGCAGGTAGACGGCTACGGCAGCGGACGGCGCCGCCACCATTCCGAGGGCGACCCGGGCGACAGTGTTCATCGACTTGGATTCTGCCTCCCGCGTGGGGCGCTCAGTCGTAGGGCGGGTGCCCGGGTTGGGAGAACAGATACGTGAAGGGCCGGCCCCGAACTGCGGGCCGGCCCTTCACGCCGTCAGGTGGGCGTCAGATTCCCTGGCCGGAGCTCTCCGACTGGGAGGCCAGCGCCGCGGGCGGCGGGTTCTGCGCCGGGGTGCCGGCCGTCTTGCGGCCCCGGGCGAGGCGGCGCTGCACGTACTGGGCGAGCTTCGACAGCGAGTAGTTGACCGCGATGAAGAGCACGGCGATCACCACGTACACCTGGATCGGGTTTTCCAGGGCGCCGATGATCTGCTTGCCGATGTTCAGGGTCTCCTCGTAGCTGATGATGAAGCCGAGCGAGGTGTCCTTGAGCACCACGACCAGCTGGCTGATCAGCGCGGGGAGCATGATCCGGAACGCCTGCGGCAGCAGGATCATCCGGGTCGTCTGCAGCGGCGAGAGACCGATCGCGGCGGCCGACTCGGCCTGGCCGCCGGGCAGACCCTCCATGCCGGAGCGGAGGATCTCGCCGATCACCACCGAGTTGTAGATGGTGAGGCCGATGACCAGGTACCAGAGCGTCTCGAAGGTGACGCCGAACTCGGGGAAGCCGCGCGCCACGAAGAAGATGGTGATGACGACGGGGAGCCCGCGGAACACCTCGACGCAGACCCGGGTGACCGCCGACAGCACGAGGCTCAGCCCGCGCAGCAGGTACGACAGCGGCGTGGCGAGCCCGGTGAACCGGCGCTGGGTCAGGCTCTTGAGCTGGATCCGCAGCACCGCCAGGAGCGTGCCGACCACCAGCGAGGAGGCGATCGCGAGCACCGCCGCGATCAGGGTGTTCTTGAGGCCGAGCCCGATCCGCTTCCAGACCAGCGAGAAGTTCTCGTTGGAGGGGTCGACGAGCGGCCCCCACAGCTCCATCGAGAACTGGCCCTTGTCGTCCAACGGCCGGTAGATCAGAAAGTACACGCCGACGGCCACCAGCACGATGGCGACGAGGCTGCTGACGAGGGTGATCCGGCGCTGCCGGGGCCCGGGTACGTCGTAGAGGACGGTCTGCTGGCTCATCGGGCCACCGCCTGCCGCTTCTCGATCCGGTCGAGGAGCGCGCCGAGGGGGACGGTCATGATCAGGTATCCGATCGAGATGCCGATGGCGACGGGGATGAAGGCGTAGCCCTCGGCCCCGGTGAGCTGGTCGGCGGTGGCCGACAGATCACCGACCACGCCGAAGAAGCCGATCAGCGCCGAGTTCTTGATCATCGCGATGATCACCGAACCGAGCGGCACGATCGAGGCCTTCCAGGACTGGGGCAGCACCACGTAGCGCAGGTTCTGTCCGAAGGTCAGGCCCAGCGACCGGGCGGCCTCGGCCTGACCGGCCGGCACCGCGTTGACCCCCGAGCGCAGCGCCTCGCAGACGAACGCCGCGGTGTAGAGCACCAGCGCGATCAGCGCGAAGCGGAAGTAGGGCAGGTCCGTGCCGAGCCGGTTGAAGAGCGAGTCGAGGACCGGGATTCGCAGGAAGTCCGCGTTCGAGCCGAGCGCCGGCAGGCCGAACGCGGCGAAGAACATGACCACGGTGAGTGGCAGGTTCCGGAAGGTGTTCACGTACGCGGTGCCGACGGCTCGCAGCGGCGGTACGGGTGAGATGCGGAGCACCGCCACGACGGCGCCCAGGATCAGGGCGCCGATCGCGGCGAGTACGCAGATCTGGAGGGTGAGCCAGAAGCCCCCCGCGAAGACGTCGAACTTGTCGATGAGCACACTCACGGGTCGGACTTCCTCCCCACCCTCCGGATCAACGGGTCAGATCAGTAGCGGTTGATGGTCGGCGCGCTGCCCAGCTCGGCGCCGAACTTGCCGGCGGTGTCGTCCCAGGCCTTCTGCCAGCTGCCGTCGCCGTACGCCTTCTCCAGCGTGTCGTTGACGAAGGTGCGGAAGTCGGTGTCTTCCTTCTTCACGCCGATGCCGTACGGCTCCTTGGTGAAGTTCTCGCCGGCCAGCTTGAACGAGGCCTCGTCCTTGGCGATGTAGCCGAGCAGGATCACGTTGTCGGTGGTCACCGCGTCGACCTGGCCGCCCTTGAGGGCGTCCCGGCACTTGTCGTAGGTGTCGAAGAGCACCAGCTGGGTGGCGACGTCCTTGACGTGCTTCTTGATCTCCTCGGCCGGGGTGGAGCCGGTGACCGAGCAGACCTTCTTGGCGCCGTCCTTGAAGGAGTCCGGGCCGGTGATCGTGGTGTCGTCCTTCTTCACCATGATGTTCTGGCCGGCCTCGTAGTACGGGCCCGCGAAGGCGACGCGCTCCTTGCGCTTGTCGTTGATCGTGTAGGTCGCGGCGACGAGGTCGACCGTGCCGTTGACGATGACGTCCTCACGGACCTTCGAGGGGGCCTCGACCCACTCGATCTTGTCCTCGGGGATGCCGAGCTCCTTGGCGATGATCTTCGCGACCTCGACGTCGAAGCCCTCCGGCTTGCCCGACAGGCCCTTGAGGCCGAAGCCCGGCTGGTCGAACTTGGTGCCGATCTTGATGGCCTGGGCCTTGTTGAGCCGCTCCATCGTGCTGCCGGCCGCGAACGACTTGGTCTCCCCGCCGCTGCCGGTACCTTCACCGGACCCGTTGTCGCCACAGGCAGCCAGCCCGAGGGCGAGGGTCGCGGCCGCCGCGACCGCCGCCACGCGCTTCATACGCATACTCTTCTCCTTCTTCGACGAAGCCCGCCGACGGATGGCGCGCTCCTGGGTGGACGCCTAGTGCGTGAGGATCTTGGAGAGGAAGTCCTTGGCCCGCTCGCTGCGCGGGTTGGCGAAGAACTCGGCCGGCGGAGCATCCTCCACCAGCTGGCCGTCGGCCATGAAGATGACCCGGTTGGCCGCGTGCCGTGCGAAGCCCATCTCGTGGGTGACCACGACCATCGTCATGCCGTCGCTCGCCAGCGACGTCATCACGTCCAGCACCTCGCCGACCATCTCCGGGTCCAGCGCGCTGGTGGGCTCGTCGAAGAGCATCGCCTTGGGCTGCATGGCCAGCGCGCGGGCGATCGCCGCCCGCTGCTGCTGGCCGCCGGAGAGCTGGGCCGGGAACTTGTCGGCCTGGTTGGCGATGCCGACCCGGTCGAGCAGCGCCATGGCGCGCTCCCGGGCCACCGCGGGCTTCTCCTTGCGGACCTTGATCGGACCGAGGGTCACGTTCTCCAGGATGGTCTTGTGCGCGAAGAGGTTGAACGACTGGAAGACCATGCCGACCTCGCTGCGCAGCTTGGCGAGGGCCTTGCCCTCAGCCGGCAGGGGCTGCCCGTCGAAGGTGATGGCGCCGGAGTTGATCGGTTCCAGCCGGTTGATGGTCCGACACAGCGTCGACTTGCCCGAGCCGGACGGTCCGATCACCACGACCACCTCGCCGCGGCCGACCGAGAGCGAGACCTCGTCGAGCACGTGCAGCGGCCCGAACCACTTGTTGACCGAGTCCAGCACGATGAGCGGTTCGCCCGTCGTCACGTAGTCCACCGTCCCTGTCGTCTCCCGCTCGGGGCCGGTTGACCCCTGGTTGGGCAACTGTAGGCGGCGAGTTGTGGCGGAATGCAACTCAGTTGGTCACGGAGCGGTAACACCCACCGCGGCCGGCGTCGAGTGTCCGGTTTCGACCAGGCGACTTGTCCGGCACCTGTAGCGGTGACCTTCCGACGCGGCGATCATGTGTGAATGACCGAACCGGTACGGCTGACCCGATACGCCCGAGGCGGCGGCTGCGCGTGCAAGATCCCACCCGGTGAGCTCGAAGCGATGGTCGCCGGGCTCGCACCCGCGACCGGCACCGCCGAGCTGCTGGTCGGCCTGGACCACGGCGACGACGCCGCCGTGGTCCGCCTGGACGAGCGGACCGGCCTCGTCGCCACCGCCGACTTCTTCACCCCGGTCGTCGACGACGCCTACGACTGGGGGCGTATCGCCGCGGCCAACGCGCTCTCCGATGTGTACGCGATGGGCGGTACCCCGCTGGTGGCGCTGAACCTGCTCTGCTGGCCCCGGGACGTACTGCCGATGGAGTTGGCCCGTGAGGTGCTGCGCGGCGGGCAGGACGTGGCCCGCGAGGCGGGTTGCCATCTCGCCGGCGGGCACAGCGTCGACGACGACGGCCCGAAGTACGGGCTGGCGGTCACCGGGGTGGTCCGGCCGGAGGAGCTGATCACGCTGGAGGCCGGCCGGCCGGGGCAGCCGTTGTCGCTGACCAAGCCGCTCGGCGTCGGGGTACTGAACACCCGGCACAAGGCCACGGGTGAGGTGTTCGCCGAGGCGGTCGCCTCGATGAGCGCGCTGAACCGGGACGCCGCCCGCGCGGCGGTCGCCGCGGGGATCCGGTGCGGCACGGACGTGACGGGCTTCGGTCTGCTCGGGCACGCCTCGAAGCTGGCCCGGGCCAGCGGCCTCACCGTGGCGATCGACGCGGCCCGGGTGCCGTACCTGGCGGGCGCCCGAGAGGCGGTGCGGGACGGATACGTCAGTGGCGGAAGCCGCCGCAACCTGGAGTGGGTCACCCCGTGGACCGACTTCGGCGCGGCGGGAGAGGAGGAGCGGCTGCTGCTGGCCGACGCCCAGACCTCCGGCGGACTGCTGGTGGCGGGGGAGCTGCCCGGTGCCGCGGTGGTCGGTGAACTGCTGCCGCGCGGCGAGCAGCTGGTCGTCCTCCGCTGAGGGGTGTCCGGGGGGCTCGTCCGACGTGATTCCGGGCGTCTGACGGCCCGGTGCGGCGGCGCGGGAAGCCGCACCATACCCGATAAACTGTCATCTTCCCGCTACTCCGAGCGATGCGGTGGCGGGAAATTTTGCCCGGAATGGTCACAGACAGGTAACTTGCCCACGGCTGGGGTCAAATGCACCGCACCATCGTCAGTAAGGCCCGATCCGGAGGCCGGTGGGACGAACGCAGCGAGGAGGCGGCATGACCGAGCTGTGGAACTGGAGAATCGACCAGGTACGACCCGTGGAGGTCTACCCGGCGCTGGCCGAGGCGCTCGGCCGGGTGGTGATGCCCCTGGCGATCGCCGACCCGGCTCGACTGCCCGCGTACGCGGTCATCTGCGACGTCTGGCAGGCACCGGGCGAGTTCGCCACGATCGTTGACTGCTACGGGGTGCCCGACGGGCTCTCCGAGCACGCCAGCATCGCCGCGCTGGCTCGGCTGCTGGACCACAGCTGCCTGCTGCGCGACGACACGCTCGACGCCGGACGGCATCTGCTCGTCGCCCCCGACGGCACGATCCGACCGGTGCACTTCGACGTCCGGGAGACCGACGACGGCGAGATGCTCACCAATCAGCGCCTCTGCACCGAGGCCGATCCGGGCTGCCGCGGCTGGTCGCAGTGCCACCGCTCGCGGTGGGCCCCCGACACGGTCGCCCCGGCGCTCGCCGCGGCCTGACCGGCGCATCCCCGCCCGGCGAATCCGGGCGGGGATGACGGTCGGAAGGGCGTGGAACCGGCCGGGGTGCTTAGGGCGTGTGTCAAAGTCCCTGGCCGGCCTGCGGCGGGCCCAGACGACGACCGGCGGCGTCGGCGCTTCGTCCGGATACAACACCGGTATCCGAACGAATCCCCGCCTTGCCGGACCGCCGCCTGGACTCCGCCTCGGCTCGACCGAGGACTTCGACACACGCCCTAGGATCCGGCCGCGGCGGTGGCCCCGCCCGACCGTGCGCCGCGCACCACGAGCTGGTCGAGCAGGGTGGCGGTGGCGGCGGCGACCGCAGCCACCGCGGCGTCGAAGGCCTCCGCGTTGTGCGGGGCCGGTGCGCGGAAGCCCGAGATCTTCCGGACGTACTGCAGCGCGGCGGCGTCGATGTCCGCCGGCGTCACGTCCGGGACGTACGGCTCCCGCAGGGTCTTGATGCTCCGGCACATGCTTAGCTCCTCCTCGCCCGACCACGGTCTGCACAAGCGGTGCTCGGTGTCGCACCGACGGTGACAAGCGGTCGAGACTTGTCTATTCTGGTCACGGATCAGAGCCCTTCGAGCCATGCTGCCGCCTGCGCCGTCGCGCCTCGGGCCCCCGGAGACAATTGTGGACCAGACAGCCCCTCGTCACAGCCCACCGTCCGTCGACCTCCTGACGCGTAGCCTGCGGACTCCGCTCGGTCGGGTCGCCACCGAGCACCCCGACACGCTCGCGCTCGTCCGCCGGCGCGTCCTGGCGGGCCAGGCCGCCCAGCCGGGCACCGTGCCCGTCGCCGCGTTCAACTCGTCCATCTGAGGTATGACGTGTCGGTGCGGCGCCGCCGGTTCGGCCGCGCCCTGCCGGCCGATCAGCCAGTACGTCCTCAAGGTGCACAGCCGGTGTGACCTCAGCTGCGACCACTGCTACGTCTACCAGGGGGCGGACCAGACCTGGCAGACCAGGCCGATCCGGATGGCCGCGTCGACCGTCCGGGCCGCCGCCGACCGGATCGCCGAGCACGCCCGGGCGCACGCCCTCCCCGTCGTGCACGTGGTGCTGCACGGCGGCGAGCCGCTGCTGCTCGGTCCGGCCGGGCTGCGTGAGGTGCTCGCCGAGCTGCGCGCCGCGCTGACCCCGGGCGTCGTGCTCGACCTGCGCATGCAGACCAACGGCGTGCTGCTCGACGAGGAGCTGTGCCGCCTGCTGGTGGCGTACGACGTGAAGGTCGGGGTGTCGCTCGACGGCGACCGCGCGGCCAACGACCGGCACCGGGTCTTCGCCCACGGCGGAAGCAGCCACTCCCAGGCGCGACGCGCGCTGGCCCTGCTCCGCCGCCCCGAGTTCCGCAGCAGCTACGCGGGCATCCTCTGCACGGTCGACGTGCGCAACGACCCGGACGAGGTCTACTCGGCGCTGCTGGCCGAGGCGCCACCCCGGATCGACCTCCTGCTGCCGCACGCCACCTGGGACCGGCCACCCTGGCGCCCTCCGGGCGTCGCCACCCCCTACGCCGACTGGCTGGGCCGGATCCACCAGCGCTGGGTGGACGACGGGCGGCCGGTGCCGATCCGGCTCTTCGACGCCCTGACCCCCGGGCAGCCCGGCGGCGGCACCGAGGCCGTCGGGCTCGCCCCGGCCGACCTGCTGGTGGTGGAGACCGACGGCAGCTGGGAGCAGGTCGACTCGTTGAAGGTCGCCTTCCACGGGGCGCCCGACACCGGCCTGGACGTCTTCTCCCATCCGGTCGACGTCGCCGCGCGCCACCCCGGGGTGGCCATCCGCCAGGTCGGGCTCCCCGGGCTCTGCGCCGATTGCCGCGCCTGCCCCGTGGTGAGCCGCTGCGGCGGCGGCCTGTACCCGCACCGCTGGCGTACCGGCACCGGCTTCGACAATCCCTCCGTCTACTGCGCGGATCTGTTGGCGCTCATCGCCACCGTGGACAGCCGTCCGCGGCCGGATCGGGCCGTCGCCCCAGAGTCGGGCTCCGGTGCGGCTCCGGCCGCGGCCGACGGTCAACCACCGCGCCGGCCGGGCATCCCCGCACCGCGGGCTGGCGAGAGTGCCGGGAGTGCCGAGGACCGGCCCGTGGAGTCGGCCACCGACCGGCTGCTCACCGAGATCGCCGGCGGCCACGGTGACTCCTGGGCGCTGGGGGTGCTCGCGCAGACCCAGCTCTCCATCACCCGGGCGCTGCTCGCCACCTGGCGGGACACCACCGGCGACAGCGTCGCGTGGGAGCTGCTCACCGAACTCGACGCGACCGCCGGCGACGCGGTCGACGCCGTGCTCACGCACCCGTTCCTCCGCCCCTGGCTGGTGCGCCGGCTCGCCCGGCCCGGCACGCCCGACGACGACCTCCTGCCGGCGCTCGCCGTCGTGGCCGCCGTACGGGCCGGGGTCGACACGGTGGTGGAGGTGCCGACGCGCGGCGACGCGCTCGTGCTGCCGACGCTGGGCCGGTTGACGCTCGCCGGCGGGCGGACCGCCACGGTCCGCACCGTCGCCGGTGGGCTGCGGGTCCGCGCCGGGTCGGTCGAGCGGATGGTCCCACTCGACGGCGACGCCGCGGCGCGGGTCGGCTGGCAGCCGGTCCGCCGCGCGCCCGTCGTCGGCGCGGCGCTCGCCATCGAGGACGTCGACCCCGAACGGAACTGCTACGGCCAACCGGTCGCGCCGACGCTGGACGAGCCGGCGGCCGTCGCTCTCGGGCGTACGCTCGCCCGGGCCTGGCAGGTCGTGCACCGTGACGTGCCGGCGCACGGCGCCGCGCTCGACACCGGGCTGCGGGCCGTGGTGCCGCTGGCGCCGGATCCGGGGGCACCGCTGCGCAGCGCCACCGCCCGGGAGGCCTTCGGCGCGGTCGCCGTGACCAGGACGCCCGACGCGGAGGCGTTGGCCGTGCTGCTCGTGCACGAGTGGCAGCACGGCAAGCTCGGTGCCCTGCTGGACCTCTACGACCTCGTCGACCCGGCGTCGACGGTGCTCATCCCGGTGGCCTGGCGCCCCGATCCGCGCCCCGTCGAGGGGGTGCTCCAGGGTGTCTACGCGCACCTGGCGGTGGCCGAGGTGTGGCACTCCCGAGCCGCGACCGACCGGCCCGACGCGCGGCCCGCCCGCGAACACGCGCTGCGCTACCGGGACTGGACCCGGGACGCCGTCGACGCCCTGCTCGGCTCCGGGGCGCTCACCGATCTCGGCGAGCGGTTCGTCCGGCGGATGCGGCACGCCCTGGAGGGGCTCCGTGCCGACCCGGACTGACCACACGGTCGAGGCGGTGCGTGGCGACGTCGACGGGGCGCGCCTCGTGGCCGACCTGCGCGCGCTCGGCCTCGCCGCCGGCCGCGACGTGCTGGTGCACTCCTCGCTGAGACAGCTGGGACGGCCGGCAGGCGGCCCGGCCACCCTGGCGGCGGCGCTGCGGGAGGTTCTCGGCCCGACCGGCACGGTGCTCGTGCCCACCGAGAACGCCGGCAACTCGACGAGCTCACGGACCTACCTGGCCGCGACCCGGGGGATGGACGCGCGGCAGCTCGCCGCCTTCCACACGACGATGCCCGGCTGGGACCGCGCCGGCACACCCTCGGAGGGCACCGGGGCGTTCGCCGAACACGTCCGGCTGGCCCCGGACGCCGTCCGCAGCGACCATCCGCAGACCTCGTTCGCCGCGCTGGGCCCCCGTGCCGTCGAGCTCACCGATGACCACGAGCTGGACTGCCACCTGGGGGAGCGGTCACCGTTGGGCCGGCTCTACGCCGCCGGCGGCTGGATCCTGCTGCTCGGCGTGGGCTACCAGGCGTGCACGGCGCTGCACCTGGCGGAGTACCGACTACCGGTGTCACCGCCCCGCCGGCCGTACCGCTGCTACCGCCAGATCTCCGGGCAGCGGGTACGCCTGGACTTCGAGGCGCTCGACCTGGACGACAGCGACTTCCCCGTCGCCGGGCAGGCCCTCGACCAGGAGCAATTCGTCCGCCGAGGCCGGGTCGGCAGGGCCGACGCCAGGCTGCTGCCGGTACGCGACACAGTGGACTTCGCGGTCGACTGGTTCAGCGTCCATCGATCGCATCGGGGGCGTTGACGTGGGGACTAGGCTGATGGTTCGGCCGCGCGGGGAGGGGCGGAGGCACACGGGTGAGCACAGTGGACATGCCCGTCGGCATGCGGGCCCCGCTGTTCTTCCTGAGCCATTCCCGCTCGCCCGCCCGCCGGGCCGCCGTGGGCCCCTCAGAGGACCTGCTCCGCTTCTACGACGACCTTTCGGTGCACGTGAGCGAGCTGGTCGGTCCGGAGACCGGGGTCGATCCGGGCTTCATGGACACCGTGATGACCGGCGGGGAGCGGTGGACGCCGGAGCTGCTGCGCGCCGCCGGGACCTGCCAGGTCTTCGTGCCCCTGCTCTCCAGCGCGCTGCTCGGCAGCGACTGGTGCGGGATGGAGTGGCACGCCTTCTCGCGCCGGCGTATCGAGCGGCGACGCGACGACGTCTCGGCGCACGAGACGGCGATCGTCCCCGTCACCTGGTCACCGACGGAGGGTGCGCGCCTACCCAAAGCGGTCCGCGAGATCCAACGGTTCTCGCCCAACCCGATGCCGGCGGAGATCGTGGCCCAGTACCAGCGGGAGGGGGTCTACGGATTGCTGACCTTGCAGATGGAGAACGCGTACCGGGCGGTGGTGTGGCGGCTCGCCCAGCGCATCGTCGCGATCCATCGGGCGTACCGGGTCGAACCCCTGGTGCCGTCGGGCGTCGGCGAGCTGCGCAACCTGTTCGCCAAGGAGCCGGGGTGAGCCGCCCCGGCACGACGCCGCGCGCGCGGCCGGCGGCACGCGGCACCTACTTCTTCCTCAGCTACGCCCACTCCGCCCCGCCGCAGGGGGCGGGCACCGACCCCGACATCTGGGTGGGACAGTTCTTCGCCGAGCTGTCGGCGGAGGTGGCTCGACACGCCAGGCCGGTGGCCGGGATGCGGATCGGCTTCTTCGACCAGCAGATCCCAGCGAACGCGGACTGGAAGGCCGCGCTGGCCGAGGCGCTCGGCGGCGTCGAGGTCTTCGTGCCGCTCTACTCCCCGGGCTACTTCCGGCGCCCCTGGGCGCTCGGCGAGCAGGAGTCCTTCCGCGCTCGGCTGGCCAGCGCCAACGCGCCGGACACCGCCGCGCACGTCCTGCCGGTCCTCTGGATCCCGTTTCCGAGCTGGGAGAGCCGTGCCGAGCTCGACGACGCGTTGGCGCTGGGCCGGGACCTCCCCGAGTACGCCGAGAACGGGTTGCGCGCGCTCTGCATGCTCGCCGCCTACCGGCAGGAGTACGAAGAACTGCTCGACCGGTTGGCCCGCCGGATCGTGGCGACCGCGGAGCGGCACCCGCTCGGCCCGTCCCGGGCACCGGGCCTGGACGAGGTGAGCCGACCCGCGCCGGCCGACCCGGACCTCGTGGTGGCGGTGCTGGCACCCACCCGAGGGCGACTGCCCTCCGGCCGGACCAAGAGCGGATATGCGGGCACCGCCCGCCAGTGGCGGCCCTTCGGTGGCCGGCAGAAGCTCCCGGCGGCCGAGTACGTGGCCAGCACCGCCGAACGGCTCGGGCTCTCGGCGCGTACCGCGGACTTCGACGACGCCGGTGACCTGATCGAGCGCCGGCCCACCGTGCTGCTCATCGACCCGTGGGCGGCCGCGGCGCCCGACGCCGCCCGGACCCTCGAGGCGGTGCGTGGCCTGCGCCCGTGGGTGGTGCCGATCGTGGTGACCGACGGCGACGACCCGCAGGACGCCACGCGGCACGCCGCGGAGGTCGCCGACGTGCTGCACAATGCGGGCGTACGGCAGGTCAAGCGGGCCAGCAGCGTCCAGGAGTTCGTGGACCTCATGCCGGCCCTGGTGACCGAGGCCCGCCGGCAGTACCTGAAACACGGTCCGGTGACGGAGTTCCCCGAAGCCGAACCGCCGCCCAGCCTCCGGCACGGGCGGGAGCCGCGCCCGCGCCCCGGCGCGTCGTTTGACCCGCCGCCCGCCCACGACGATCCGGCGTCGCCGCGTCCCCACGGAGAGAACCGATGAGCAACGATCGTGAAGGTCAGGTCGTCACGTTCTACTCGTTCAAGGGTGGTACGGGCCGGACGATGGCGCTGGCGAACGTCGCCTGGATCCTGGCCGCCAACGGCCGGCGGGTGCTGGTCGCCGACTGGGACCTGGAATCCCCCGGCCTGCACCGCTTCTTCCACCCGTTCCTGGACGCCGAGGCGATCCAGAGCACCAGCGGGGTCATCGACATGATCCGCGACTACGAGTGGGAGACCACCCGCACGGTGGACCGGCCGGACCGCTGGGTCGAGCAGTTCGCCCGGGTCCGCCGGCACGCCTTCTCGCTGCGCTGGAACTTCCCCGACGGCGGCAGCCTGGACTTCCTCTCCGCCGGCCGGCAGAACAGCGACTACGCGGTGTCGGTGAGCGGCCTGGACTGGGACAACTTCTACAACCGGCTCGGCGGCGCGCAGTTCTTCGAGGCGCTGCGCGCGGACATGAAGCGGGAGTACGACTACACGCTCATCGACAGCCGGACGGGCCTCAGCGACGTCGCCGACATCTGCACCCTGCACCTGCCGGACACCCTGGTCGACTGCTTCACCCTCAGTGACCAGGGCATCGAGGGGGCGGCCCGGGTGGCCCACTCGGTGCGGGACCGGTTCCGCCGCCGCGACATCCGCATCCTGCCGGTGCCGATGCGGGTCGACCAGGCGGAGAAGGAGAAGGCGGAGGCCGGCCGTTCGCTGGCGATGCGCCGCTTCGCCGGCCTGCCCACCGGCATGACCGAGGCGGAGCGCCGACGTTACTGGGCCGCGGTGGAGGTGCCGTACCGGCCGTTCTACGCGTACGAGGAGACCCTCGCCACCTTCGGTGACCCGCCCGGCTCGCCGACCTCCCTGCTCTCCGCGTTCGAGACGCTGACCGGGATCCTCACCGACAGCGACGTGGCCGCGCTGCCGGTGATGGACGAGTCGGTCCGGGAGCGGGGCAAGGCCCGGTTCCGCCGCCGCGCCGAGGCCGTCGACGACCAGATCGTGCTCCGGCACGCGCCCGAGGACACCGTCTGGGCGGAGTGGCTGGAGCGGGTGCTCAGCGCGGCCGGAATGCAGGTGGTGGCCCCCGCTGCCGCGGTCGGCTCGGCGGCCACCCCCGCCCCGCGGACACTCACCGTGATCTCGCCGGCCTACCTGGCGACCCCGACCGGCGGGCTGCCGCCCCGGGAGTCGAGCACCGGCTCGACGGCGCTCGCCGTCTACGTCGCGGACCTACGGCCGCTGGCGGAGTTCCCGGCGCAGGTCTCCGCCCATCTGGTCAACGTCTCCGCGGAGACGGCGGTCGAGCGGGTGCTGCGGCTGGTGGGCCGGCCGGTGCCGCCGGCCGCGCAGGGCGCCCCGGCCGGTGCCACCCGCTTCCCCGGCGCCGAGCCGCTGATCTTCAACGCTCCGAACCGGAACGCCCGGTTCACCGGCCGCGAGGACGACCTCGCCGAGCTGCGCCGGCAGCTGCAGAGCGGGGGCAGCGCGGTGGTGCTCCCGGTCGCCCTACAGGGCATGGGCGGTGTCGGTAAGACGCAGGTCGCCCTGGAGTACGTGCACCGCTTCCGGTCGGCGTACGACGTGGTCTGGTGGGTCGTGGCGGACCCGCCCCAGTTCGTCGACACCGCCCTGGCCGACCTGGGCACCCGCCTCGGCCTGCCCGCGAGTCCGGCCCTGCCCGAGACCGTGCAGGCGGTGCTGCAGGCCCTCGGCCGGGGTGAGCCGTACGAGCGGTGGCTGATCGTCTTCGACAACGCCGAGGAGATCGAACACGTCGAGCAGTTCCTTCCGCAGGGGCCCGGGCACGTGCTGCTGACCTCACGCAACCGGGCGTGGGGGGAGCGGGCGACCCCGGTCCAGGTGGACGTCTTCGACCGGTCCGAGAGCGTCGCGCACCTCGCCCAGCGGGTGCCGGCGATCAGCCGCGAGGAGGCCGACCGGGTCGCCGAGGCGCTGGGCGACCTGCCGATCGCCGTCGCCGCGGCGGGCGCCTGGCTGGCCGACACCGGCACGCCGGTCCCCGAGTACCTGCGGCTGATCGAACGGCACGGCCCCAGCGCCCTGTCGGTCGAGGCCACCTGGGACCTCTCCCTCAACCGGCTGCGGGCCCAGGCGCCGGCCGCGTACCGGCTCCTGCAGCTCTGTTCGGTGCTGGCGCCGGAGATCGCGTTGGACCTCATCTACAGCGACGAGATGGCGGCGGCGCTGGTGCCGTACGACCCGGCGGTGTCGGAGCGGCTGGTGCGGGGCGCCCTGGTCCAGCAGATCAACCGGCTGGCGTTGCTGAAGCTGGACGTGCAGGGTGGCCGGATCCAGGTGCACCGGCTGTTGCAGGCGGTGGTCCGGGAGCGGATGGACGCGGAGGAGATCACCGAGGCTCGGCACCAGGTCCACCTGGTGCTGGCGGCGTCCCGGCCGCGCGAGAACGTGGACGACCCCGCGACCTGGCCGCGCCTGCGGATGCTCTGGCCGCACCTCGAGGTCTCCGACGCGTTGAGCTGCCGCGAAGAGTCGGCGCGCCAGCTGCTCATCGACCGGGCCCGGTACCTGTGGCAGCGGGGCGGCCTGACGCAGGCCGAGGAGTTCACCCGGCAGGTCGACGAGATCTGGTCGGCCCAGCTCACCGGGGCGGGGGGCGAGGTCGAGCCGGACCAGCACCTCCTGCACCTGCGGTTCAACCGGGCGAACATCCTGCGCACCATGGGCCGGTTCGCCGAGGCGTGGGAGCTGGACAAGCAGGTCCTCGACGACCAGCAGCGCCGGCTCGGGCTGCACCACCCGCACGCCCTGATGACGGCCGGCAGCCTCGCCGCCGACCTGCGGGCCCTCGGCCGGTACGGCGAGGCGCTGGAGCGGGACCGCGCCACCTACGCCTCCTGGGTCGACCTGCTCGGCGAGGAGCATCCCCGCACGTTGAGCGCGGCCAACAACCTCGCCGTGTCGTACCGGTTGGTCGGCGACTACCGCTCGGCCCGGCAGTGGGACGAGGACGTGCACCAGCGGCGGCGGGCCGTTCTCGGCCCCACCGACCCGTACACGCTGCAGTCGGCCGTACGGCTCGGCAGCGACCTGCGGGAGGCCGGCGAGTACGAGAACGCGGTGGCGTTGCTGCGCGGCGTGTTCGACAGCTTCGTCGAGGTGTTGGGCGCGGACGATCCGCTGACCGTCACCGCCCAGGTGAACGTCGCGGTGTCGCTGCGCAGCGTGGGCCGGCCCGCCGACGCCATGCCCATCTTCGAGGACGCCTACCGGAAGCTGGAGGAGCGGTTCGGTCCGAACAACCCGGACACGGTGGCCTGCCGGTCGAGCCGGGCCGCGAACCTGCTGGCGATCGGCGAGGGGAACCGGGCGTTGAGCGAGATGGTCGCGGTCGGCCGGACGTACGAGGACGCGCTGGGCCTCGGCCCGTCGCATCCGCACACGCTGGCCACGTTGAGCAACAGGTCGGCGGCCGAACGGGCCCTCGGTCAGCTGCCCGCGGCCCGGGCCACCGCCGCCCACGCCGCCGACGAGCTGCGCAAGGTGCTCGGCCCGGAGCATCCGCACACCCTGGCGGCGGAGGTCAACCACGCGGTCTGTCTCGCGGAGGACGGCGAGTGGGAGTCGGCCCGGCAGCGGCTGCGAGACACCGCCGACCGGCTGGCGCTGGCCATCGGCGCGGACCACCCCGACACGCTGCGCTGCCTCGGCGACCTGGCTGTGGTGACCCGACGCATCGGCGCCGCCGGAGCGGAGGCCGACGCCGGTGCGGCTGCGGATCGGCTGGCCGACGTGATCGGTCAGGAGCACCCCAGCGTGCAGACGCTGCGGGGTGGTCGGCTGGTGGCCCGGGTGATCGACCCGAACGCGTTCTGACCGGCCGCCAGGTCGGGGCGGCTCTTCACCGGTCGGTCGTGCGGGGTGTCCGGCGGCCGACCGGGAAGCGCCGTGGCCGCGATCACCGCGGGACGGACCGCCCTGCCGGGTGCCCGCTCGGGCGGGCGCCCGGTCCGGAGGGGACCGGCGCAGGTGGGCTCAGAGCCGCGGAGCGGCGGCCAGCTCGGGGGTGCTGAGCCAGGCGAGGGTCTGCGGCAGGATCTCCACCGCGCCGAAGTGCGCCGCCCCCGGTTGCACCTGGACCTCGGCGTTCGGGATCCGCGCGGCGAGCCACCGCGAGTGCGCCACCGGTGAGAAGCGGTCCTGCTCGCCGTGCCACAGCCGGACGGGTAGCCGGATCGCGCCGAGGTCGAAGCCCCATGATCGGTGGACGGCGAGCACGTCGTCGATCCAGCCCTCCGGACCGTGCCGGAGCGCCTCGGCGTACATGTCGGTGAGCAGCCGGCGGATCGCCACGTCGTCGACCACCCGGATGTCCGGCTCGGTGAGCTGCGGGCGGAGGAACTCCAGCAGGGTCATCGGATCCCGCTGGACGTCCTTGGCCCGCACGGTGAGCAGGTCGCGCAGCTCGGTGGCGTCCGCGTCGGCGAGGCTGTGCTCGTCGACGTTCTCGCTGGTCATGCCGGCGTACCAGTCGAGGTCGGGGGCGCCGGCCGGGGCGAGCCCGACCAGGACCGCCGCCCGGGTCACCCGGTCCGGCAGCAGCGCGGCGCAGGCCAGCGCGTGCGGACCGCCGCCGGAGCGGCCCACCAGGGCGAACCGGTCGATGCCGAAGGCGTCGGCGATCGCCGCGACGTCGGCGGCCGTGTCGGCCACCCGACGGCCCTCGTGCCGGTCGGAGTCGCCGTAGCCGGGCCGGTCGTAGCAGATCAGGTGCACGCCGAGGCGGTAGAGGACGACCGGGCGGGGGCGGGGTCCGCTGCGGCTGCCGGGGGTGCCGTGCAGCAGGAAGACCGCGGGGCCGTCGGGAGCACCGGAGGTCTCCACCGCGAGCCGCCGCCCGTCGCGGGTGACGACGGTGTGTTGTGCCGCGTTTTCTAGCGTCACGGTGGCCTCCCGCGGCTTCGTCATGTGCTTCCCCGAACGCACACCGGTGGGTCTTGAGTGCAAAGCCCCCGAAACCACCCAGAACACAGTCCTGGTGTGCAGCGTACTGCCCGCCGGGTGACCCCGCCATGGGCCGCCGGGCCAATGCCGGGCGATCGGCTCGGCCGAGCGGGCCGCTACCCTGGTACCCCGAAGAAAGGGGCGCCGAGCAGGTGGCTAGGACCTACAACGTCGTGACGTACGGCTGCCAGATGAACGTGCACGACTCGGAACGCATCTCCGGCCTGCTGGAGCAGGCGGGTTACGTGCGCGCCGCCGGGGGCGACGACACCCCGGACATCGTCGTCTTCAACACCTGCGCGGTCCGGGAGAACGCCGACAACCGGCTCTACGGCAATCTCGGCCGGCTGCGTCCGGTCAAGGACAAGCACCCCGAGATGCAGATCGCCGTCGGCGGCTGCCTGGCCCAGAAGGATCGCGGCGACATCGTCCGCAAGGCCCCCTGGGTGGACGTGGTCTTCGGCACGCACAACATCGGCTCGCTGCCGGTGCTCCTCGAGCGGGCCCGGCACAACGCCGCCGCCGAGGTGGAGATCCTGGAATCCCTCGACGTCTTCCCGTCGACGCTGCCGACCCGCCGCGAGTCGACGTACGCCGGCTGGGTGTCGATCTCGGTGGGGTGCAACAACACCTGCACCTTCTGCATCGTGCCGTCGCTGCGCGGCAAGGAGAAGGACCGCCGTCCCGGCGACATCCTCTCCGAGGTCCGGGCGCTGGTCGACGAGGGCGTGCTGGAGGTGACCCTGCTCGGGCAGAACGTCAACTCGTACGGCGTCGAGTTCGGGGACCGGCTCGCTTTCGGCAAGCTCCTGCGCGCCACCGGCGAGGTCGAGGGGCTGGAGCGGGTCCGCTTCACCAGCCCGCATCCGAAGGACTTCACCGACGACGTGATCGCGGCGATGGCCGAGACGCCGAACGTCTGCCACTCGCTGCACATGCCCCTGCAGTCCGGCTCCGACACGGTGCTGCGCGCCATGCGCCGCTCCTACCGGGCCGACCGTTACCTCGGGATCATCGAGAAGGTCCGGACGGCGATGCCGGACGCGGCGATCACCACGGACATCATCGTCGGCTTCCCCGGTGAGACCGACGCCGACTTCGAGCGCACCCTCGACGTGGTGCGGGAGGCCCGGTTCTCCTCGGCCTTCACCTTCCAGTACTCCAAGCGCCCCGGCACCCCCGCCGCAACGATGGAGGGGCAGCTGCCCAAGCAGGTGGTGCAGGAGCGCTACGACCGGCTGATCGCCTGCGTCGAGGAGATCACCTGGGCGGAGAACAAGAAGCTGGTCGGTGAGAACGTCGAGGTGCTGGTCGCCGTCGGCGAGGGCCGCAAGGACGAGCGCACCGGGCGGATGTCCGGCCGCGCCCGAGACGGCCGCCTCGTGCACTTCGACGCGGGCTCCCTCGCCGGGCAGCTCCGCCCGGGTGACATCGTGCACACCACCGTCACGTACGCCGCCCCGCACCACCTGAACGCCGACGGTGAGCCGCTCTCCCACCGACGTACCCGGGCCGGTGACGCGTTCGAGGCGGGGCGCTCACCGCGCACCCCCGGCGTACTGCTCGGACTGCCCACCATCGGGGCGCCGGCGGCCCCGCCCGCCCCCACCTCCGGCTGCGCCGCGCACTGAGCTGGAGCGGGCCCCCGTCGACGTCAACCGGCGTGCCGGGTGACCGCGACGCGAAAGCCCCGGTCCCGCGAGGGGACCGGGGCTTTCGGGTTGGATCAGGTCAGCTGGACTGCTCGGCGAGCTGAAGGAACTGCCGCTTGGACGCGAGCGCCTGCTCGGCCTCGCGGACCCGGCGGGCGTCACCGGCGGCCTGAGCCCGGGCCAGCCGCTCCTCCGCCTCGGCGACCTGCGCCCGCATCTGGGCGAGCAGGGGGCTGTCCTCCTTGGAGGTCCGCCGCCAGGCCGAGTCCATCACCTCGCGGACCTTCTCGTCGATGACCCGGAGCCGACGCTCCAGCCCGGCAGCCGCCTCGCGGGGCACCCGGCCGGCCTCGTGCCACTGCGCCTGGATGTCCCGCAGCTTCGCCTGGGCACCCTTCGGGTCGCTGTCGATGTCCAGCGCCTCCGCCTCGGCGAGCAGCGCCTGCTTGCGCTCCAGGTTGCCCCGCAGCTCGTTGTCCCGAGCCGAGAAGACCTCGCTGCGCCGCGTGAAGAAGTCGTCCTGCGCCGCGCGGAACCGTTCCCAGAGCCGCTGCTCGGCCTCCTTGGACGCGCGCGGCGCCGCCTTCCACCGCGTCATCAGGTCCTTGAGCTGGTTGGCGGTGGCCGCCCAGTCGCTGGAGTCCTTGAGCTTCTCGGCCTCGGTGACCAGCTCCTCCTTCTCCGCCTGCGCCTGCTTGCGCTGCGCGTCCAGGGACGCGAAGTGCGCGCCCCGGCGGCGGGTGAAGCCGTCACGGGCCGCGGCGAACCGCTTCCACAGCTCCCCGTCGGCCTTCTTGTCGACGCCGCGGATGGTCTTCCACTCGTCGAGGATCTCCTTGAGTCGGTCCCCGGCGGTCTTCCACCCGGTCGACTCGGCGGCGAGCTTCTCCGCCTCCTCGACCAGCGCGGTCTTGCGGGCCAGCGCCTCGCCGCGCGCCGCGTCCCGCGCCGCACGGGCCTCGCCCGCCTTCTCCTCGGCCACGGTCGCGAGCCGGTCCAGCCGTGCGGCCAGCGCGTCGATGTCGCCGACCACGTGCGCCTCGGCGAGCGAAGCCCGGATCCGGCGGATCGTGCTCAGCGAGTGGCCGGCGTCCGCCGCACCCGAGTTGAGCCGGGCCTCGGTCAGATCCACCTCGGTCACCAGGTCGGCGAAGCGGCGGGCGAAGTGCGCCAGCCCCTCCTCCGGTGCCCCGGCCTGCCAGGATCCGACCACCCGCTCGCCCTCGGTGGTCTTGACGTACACGGTGCCGTCCGCGTCCACCCGTCCGAAGGCAGTCCAGTCGCTCATGTGCCCATCCTCGTTCTCCCGGCGTCGGGAGAGCAGTGTCCCGATCGCCGCCACAGCGCAGCCAAGTTTCTCCCCGGCATTGTCACAGGTACGACCCCGTCCCCGTCGAGCGCCTATCGCCGACCGTGACCATACGGTGTCCTAGCGCCCGGATGACCGGATCGGCGCACAGACGCACCGGCGCGTCCCGCTACCGTGAACGGGTGCCACTGGTCGCCGCCGCCGTCTGCCCCCACCCGCCCCTGCTCGTACCCGAGGTGGCCGGTGCCGCCGCCGCCGAGCTCGACGCGCTCCGCGCCGCCTGCGACGCCGCGCTGAGCCGGCTGCTCGCCGCCGAGCCGGACTGTGTCGTGGTGCTGGGCTCCGGCCCGTCGACGGAGTGGATCATCCCACCGGCGATCGGCACGCTCGGCCCGTTCGGCGTCGACCTGACCGTTCCGCTGGCTCCGACGCTGGGGGAGGCGGGCGGGGGCGCGGTGCTCCCGATCAGCCTGACCATCGGAGCGTGGCTGCTCGCCCGACACCCGGTCCGCGCGCGGGTCGTCGGCGTGCAGGTGGCGCCGGCCGCGTCAGCCGACGAGGTGACCCGGCTCGCGGAGGAGGTCGACGAGTACCGACCGCGGGTCGGGTTGCTGACGATGGGGGACGGGTCGGCCTGCCGGGGGCAGAAGGCGCCCGGCTACGACGACCCGCGTGCGCAGGCGTACGACGAATCGGTGGCCACGGCCCTGGCCAGCGCGGACGCCGAGGCCCTGCTCGGCCTGGACCCGGTGCTGTCGGCGGAGCTGAAGGTCGCCGGCCGCGCGCCCTGGCAGGTGCTCGCGGGTGCGGTGCGCGCGGCGGGCGGCGACTGGCGCGGCGAGCTGCACTACGCGGCGGCCCCCTACGGCGTGGCCTACTTCGTGGCCGGCTGGGAGGCGGCGTGAGCGGGCCGGTCGAGGCCGGTGGCGGCCGCCCGCCGGTCGGGACGGTGGTGGCCGTGGTCGGGCCGACGGCGGCCGGCAAGTCGGCGCTGAGCATCGCGCTGGCGCACGCCCTCGACGGCGAGGTGGTCAACGCCGACTCGATGCAGCTCTACCGGGGTATGGACATCGGCACGGCGAAGCTCACCCCGGCCGAGCGGGAAGGTGTTCCGCACCACCTGCTGGACATCTGGGACGTCACCGAGCCGGCGAGCGTCGCCGAGTACCAGCGGCTGGCCCGTACGGCGATCGACGACATCCTGGCCAGGGGACGGGTGCCGCTGCTGGTCGGCGGCTCCGGCCTCTACGTCCGGGCGGTGCTGGAGCAGTTCGAGTTCCCGGGCACCGACCCGGCGATCCGGGAGCGGCTGGAGCGGGAGCTGGCCGAGGTCGGGCCGGCGCCGCTCCACGCGCGGCTGCGCGCCGCCGATCCGGCCGCCGCCGAGGGGATCCTGCCGGGCAACGGTCGCCGCATCGTCCGGGCCCTCGAGGTGATCGAGCTGACCGGGGCGCCGTTCACGGCGGCGCTGCCCGAACCGATCCCGTACTACCCGTCCGTGCAGGTCGGTGTGGATCTGGACACCGCGTTCCTGGACGAGCGGATCGCCCTGCGGGTGGACCGGATGTGGGCCGACGGGCTGATCGCCGAGACCCGTGAGCTGGTCGGGCACGGTCTGCCGGAGGGGCGTACGGCCAGCCGGGCGCTCGGCTACCAGCAGGTGCTGCGCTTCCTCGCCGGCGAGCTGACCGAGACCGAGGCGTACGAGGAGACGATCCGCGCGACCCGGCGCTTCGTCCGCCGGCAGCGCTCCTGGTTCCGGCGTGACCCCCGGGTCCACTGGCTGGACTCGGCCGATCCGGGCCTGGTCGTCGAGGCCCTGCGGCTGGTCCCCGCCGCTGCGCGATGATGGGGGCGTGGAGTTCACCAAGGGACATGGCACCGGCAACGACTTCGTGATCCTGCCCGACCCGGACGGGGCGCTCGACCTCACCCCCGGGCTGGTCGCCGCGCTCTGCGACCGGCGGCGCGGGATCGGCGCGGACGGGGTGCTGCGGGTCGTCCGGGCCGCCAAGCACCCGGAGGGCGCGGCGCTCGCCGGCG
This sequence comes from Micromonospora musae, assembly GCF_003626635.1. Lineage (GTDB taxonomy): Bacteria > Actinomycetota > Actinomycetes > Mycobacteriales > Micromonosporaceae > Micromonospora > Micromonospora musae. The sequence goes on from NZ_RAZT01000013.1 coordinate 202,953, forward strand.
AGGCCGAATGGTTCATGGACTACTGGAACTCCGACGGTTCCGCCGCCGAGATGTGCGGCAACGGCGCCCGGGTCTTCGTGCGCTACCTGATCGACACCGACCTGGCCACGGTCACCGACGAGGGGCTGCCGGTGGCGACCCGGGCCGGTGTCGTACGCGCCCTCGTCGACGGTGACACCATCTCCGTCGAGATGCGCCGCCCCCGGCTCTACGACACCTCCACCGCCACCCTGGGCGGGCTCACGCTGGCCGGTACCGCCGTGGACGTGGGCAACCCGCACCTGGTCTGCGCGCTGCCCGCCGGTCTCGACCTGCCGGCGCTGGACCTGACCCGGGCGCCCGAGTTCGATCCGGTGGTCTTCCCGGCCGGGGTGAACGTCGAGTTCACCGCTCCCGGAGGCCCGGTGGACGGAACGGACGGGCACGTGCTCATGCGGGTCTACGAGCGCGGCTCGGCCGAGACCCTCTCCTGCGGCACGGGCACCTGCGCGGTGGCGGCGGTGGCTCTGCGGGACGCGCACCGGGACACCGGGGTGGTCGCGGTCGACGTGCCCGGCGGACGCGTCACCGTCACCGTCACCGCGGACAGCTGCTGGCTCGCCGGTCCCGCCGTGCTCGTGGCCACCGGCCGGCTGGACCCGGCCAACCTGCACGGCTGACCCAGGCCAACATGCACGCCTCCGTGCGCCGACGCTCAGCTGATGTCGGAAGGGCGGTGCCCCGTGAGAGGCACCGCCCTTCCGACATCTCAGGCAAGACCCGCGAGGGTCGGGTAGCTCAGGGGTTGGCGGAGGCCTCCGCGGCGATCTCCGGCAGGTCGGCCGGGCCGGGGTCGGCCGCGGGCGCGGGGGCCGGGTTGTGCGCGGCGGCGCGTACGGCGGCGGCCACGGCCGGGGCGACCCGGGAGTCGAAGACACTCGGCACGATCACCGTTGGGTTGATCTTGTCCTCGCCGACCACGTCCGCGATGGCGTTGGCGGCCGCGATCGCCATCTCCTCGGTGAACTCCTCGGCGTGGGCGTCCAGCATGCCGCGGAAGACACCGGGGAAGGCCAGCACGTTGTTGATCTGGTTGGGCTGGTCGGAGCGGCCGGTGGCGACGATCGCGGCATGCTTGCGCGCCTCCCGCGGGTCCACCTCCGGGTCCGGGTTGGCCAGCGCGAACACGATCGAGTCCTTGGCCATGGTGGCGATGTCCTCGCCGGTGAGCAGGTTCGGCGCGCTGACGCCGATGAAGACGTCGGCGTCCCGGATCGCGCCGCGCAGGTCGCCGGAGTAGTTCTCCTTGTTGGTGTTCTCCGCCAGCCACTGCCAGGCCGAGTTCAGGTCGGTCTGGCCACGGTGCAGGGCGCCCTGCCGGTCGTACGCGATGATGTCGCCCACGCCCTGGCGCAGCAGCAGCTTCATGATCGCGGTGCCGGCGGCGCCGGCGCCGGAGACGACCACCCGGACGTCCGCGAGCTGCTTGCCCACGACGCGCAGCGCGTTGGTGAGGGCGGCCAGCACGCAGATGGCGGTGCCGTGCTGGTCGTCGTGGAAGACCGGGATGTCCAGCGCCTCGCGCAGCCGGGCCTCGATCTCGAAGCAGCGCGGCGCGGCGATGTCCTCCAGGTTGATGCCGCCGTACGCGGGCGCGATCGCCTTGACGATCGAGACGATCTCGTCCGTGTCCTGCGTGTCGAGCACCACGGGCCAGGCGTCCACGCCGCCGAACCGCTTGAAGAGCGCCGCCTTGCCCTCCATCACCGGCAGCGAAGCGGCGGGCCCGAGGTTGCCCAGGCCGAGCACGGCCGAGCCGTCGCTGACCACGGCGACGGTGTTGCGCTTGATCGTCAGCCGCCGGGCGTCCGCCGGGTTCTCCGCGATGGCCATGCAGACCCGGGCCACGCCGGGGGTGTATGCGCGGGACAGTTCGTCACGGGTGCGCAGGGCGACCTTCGAGCTGACCTCGATCTTGCCGCCCAGGTGCAGCAGGAACGTCCGGTCGGAGACCTTCCGCACGTCGACCCCGTCGAGCGCGGAGATCGCCTGGACCACCTGGTCGGCGTGGCCGGCGTCGGCGGTGTCGCAGGTGAGGTCGACGAGGACGTGGGTGGGGTCGGAGTCGACCACGTCCAGCGCGGTGACGATCGCCCCGGCCTCTCCGACGGAGGTGGTCAGCCGCCCGATCGACGAGGCGTCCGCCGGTACGGCGATCCGGATCGTGATGGAGAATCCGGCACTCGGGAGTCGGGTGATGGCCACAGGTCTTTCCTCCGTCAACGCTGAGCGGCTCGACTCGCATTTCTACCCGCTCGCCGAGGTCGACCGGCATCCGGCCCCGCTACCGGCTGGTACGGCCACACCTCGCGCACCTGGTGCGGCCCGTGGTCGACGGCCGACGATCATGAACTCGGGGACGGGTGGCCGGGCTGAGAAGCGGCCACGCGGGCATATAGCAGGTGCGTCGGGCGTTGACACATGTCAGGATTGCTTGGTACCCGAACAGAACGGACAGGAGATCGGCTTGCGCGACCAGGACACCGTCGTCGTCCCCTTCGAGGACGAGGAACTCGACGCCACCACGGGCGAGTTCGAGCTGTCAGAGCGGCAGGCGCTGCGGCGGGTCCCCGGCCTCTCCACCGAACTCACGGACATCACCGAGGTCGAATACCGGCAGCTCCGCCTGGAGCGGGTGGTGCTGGTCGGGGTCTGGACCGAGGGTACGCAGATCGATGCCGAGAACTCCCTCACCGAGCTGGCCGCGCTGGCCGAGACCGCCGGCTCGCAGGTGCTGGAGGGGCTGATCCAGCGGCGTAACCGGCCCGACCCGGCGACGTACATCGGTCGGGGCAAGGTTGCCGACCTGGGCTCCGTGGTGCTCGCCTCCGGCGCTGACACCGTCATCTGCGACGGTGAGCTCTCCCCGTCCCAGCTGCGCAACCTCGAGCAGCGCACCAAGGTCAAGGTCGTCGACCGGACGGCGTTGATCCTCGACATCTTCGCCCAGCACGCGAAGAGCAAAGAGGGTAAGGCTCAGGTCGAGCTGGCCCAGCTGGAGTATCTGCTGCCCCGCCTGCGCGGTTGGGGTGAGACGCTCTCCCGGCAGACCGGCGGTAGCGCGCGCGGCGGCGGCGCCGGCGGTGGCGTGGGTCTGCGCGGTCCCGGTGAGACCAAGCTGGAGACCGACCGGCGCCGGATCCGCACCCGGATCGCGCGGCTGCGCCGCGAGATCAAGGGCATGCGGACGGTACGGCAGACCAAGCGCGCCCGCCGTACCCGCAACGCGGTGCCCGCGGTCGCAATCGCCGGCTACACGAACGCCGGCAAGTCGAGCCTGCTCAACCGCCTGACCGGCGCCGGCGTGCTGGTGGAGAACGCGCTCTTCGCGACCCTGGATCCGACCATCCGCAAGGCCACCACCACCGACGGGCGGGTCTACACGCTCTCCGACACGGTGGGCTTCGTCCGGCACCTGCCGCACCAGATCGTCGAGGCGTTCCGCTCGACGCTGGAGGAGGTCGCCGACGCCGACCTGGTGGTGCACGTCGTTGACGGCGCCCATCCGGATCCGGAGGAGCAGGTCCGGGCTGTGCGTGAGGTGCTCGCCGAGGTGAGCGCCGACCGGCTGCCCGAGCTGCTGGTGGTCAACAAGACCGACGCGGCGGACGAGGAGACCCTGCTGCGGCTCAAGCGCCTCTGGCCGGATGCGATCTTCGTCTCCGCCCACTCCGGGCGTGGGATGGACGAGCTGCGCGCCGCCATCGAGGACCGGCTGCCGAGGCCGGCGGTGGAGGTCCGGGCGGTCCTGCCGTACGACCGGGGCGACCTGGTCGCCCGAGTGCACCGCCTCGGCGAGATGCTCGGCACCGCGCACCTGCCGGAGGGCACCCGGGTGCACGTCCGGGTCAACCAGGCGCTCGCCGCGGAGTTGGCCCCGTACGCGGAGCAGAGCTTGGCGCCCGCGCGCCCGTAGGGTCCGTTTCACAAGATCGTGCTCGGTTGCGCCGGCCCCCGGTGACGGCCGGCTGCGTTGGCGGTTCGTCCGGATACTCGGTGTTGTGTCCGGACGAACCTCCGCCTTGCCGGATCGCCGTCCGGGCATCGGCTCGCTCGGGCGAGCCCTGTGAAGCGGACCCGAGCCGCCTTGCCGGCACCACCCGAGCCGCCTTGCCGGCACCACCCGAGCCGCCTTGCCGGCACCACCCGAGCCGCCTTGCCGGCACCACCCGAGCCGCCTTGCCGGCGTCACCCGAGTCGCCTTGCGGGCGTCACCCGGTCGAAACCGGGGCATGCGACACTTGCGCAATGCGCCGCGCTGTTTCCTTGGTCACGGTCGCCCTCGGACTATTCGGGGCGACCGTGGCGCTTCACGGAGTCGCGCTGGCGGCTCCCGCTGCTTCGACCGCCGTCGACCCGGTTCCGGGTAAGAAGCGGTGCACGATCACCGACGAGCGGGCCCGTCAGCTCTCCGGTCTGGTGGCGACCAGCAGTGGATACGTCGTCATCAACGACGGTAGCGAGATCGAGTCGCGCGAGCGCGTCTTCCTGCTGAACAGCAAGTGCGAGATCGCCAAGGACCCGGTGTCGTACTCGGGCGACGGGCCGACCGACACGGAGGATCTGGCGCTCTCCCCGGACAAGAAGACGCTCTGGATCGCCGACACGGGTGACGAGCCGATCGGCGAGCGCCGAAAGTCGGTCTCGGTCTGGACGATGCCGGTCAGCGGCGGCAAGAAGCCGACCCAGTACCGTCTCACCTACCCGCAGGGGAAGCCGCACGACGCCGAGGCGCTCCTGATCGCGGACGACAAGTTGCCGCTGATCATCACGAAGGTCACCTCGGGCGCGGCCGAGATCTACCGTCCGACGGCGGCCCTCACCGCCGGCGACGGCGACCCGGTGCCGATGGAGAAGGTCGGCACGGTCAAGCTGCCGAAGACGCAGACGGAGAACCCGCTCGGCGTCATGGGCCGGGTGGCGATCACCGGTGCGGCGCGCTCGCCGGACGGCAGCAGGGTGGTGCTGCGGACGTACGCGGACGCCTTCGAGTACGACGTCACGGGCGGCGACATCGTCAAGGCGCTCTCCAACGAGCCCCGGGTGACGCCGCTCACCGACCCGTTCGGTGAGGCGATCACCTACACCCCGGACGGGAAGAGCTTCCTCACGGCCTCGGACGTCGGGAAGCTCGACGACGACGAGGCCAAGGTCGAGATCCTGGGCTACACCCCCTCCGCGAAGGGCGCCGAGCCGATCGCCGAGGACGCGGAGGTCGAGGCGACGGCGAGCCGCTCGTGGTTCTCCGACCTCAGCATCGAGGACATCACCTACCTGGTCGCGGCGATCGGCGCGGTGGGCTTGCTGCTGGTCGGCGCCGGCATCGTCGGGATCCTCCGGTCCCGCAAACGTAAGGGGGCCGGCGACGACGCCTCCGGCGGAGACCGTGGCGACGGCTCGCCCGGCGGCCGTAGGGCCGACGAGCTTCCGGGGGCCGACCCCGGTCGGGGTGGTGTCTACGGCGGCGCCCCGAGTCGTGATCGGGGCGCGCCCGCGGACGGCGGGGTCTACGGCGGTGGTCCGAGTCGGGGTGGTGCCGCGCCTGCGGGCGGCGGAGTCTACGGCGGTGGTCCGAGCCGGGGTGGTGCCGCGCCGGCCGGCGGCGGGGTCTACGGCGGTGGCCGGGGTAACGGCGCTGGTGGCGGCCGCCCGGCCGGCGGTGGTGGTGGCGGCGTCTACGGCGGTGGCGGCCAGCCTCCCGGTGGCGGTCAGCCTTCCGGCGGTGGCCGGCCCTCCGGTGGTGGCCGGCCCTCCGGCGGTGGCCGACCTCCGGCTGGTGGCCGACCCGGTGGTGGTGGCGGACAACCCGGCGGCGGGCAGGGCGGCGGCGTCTACGGCGGCGGGCAGCCCGGCGGTGGTGGCTACGGCCGCGGTGGCGGTCGTGCCGAACCGCCTCGACGCGGCGGACCGGACCAGGACTACCGGGGTCAACGCGGCGGTCGCCGACGCCAGGAGGACGACCCGTACGGCCAGTACCCGGGTGGCGGCGACGGCTACCGCGGCGGGGACCGTTACTGATCCCCTCGGCGCCGGCTGAGCTCGCGGCGCCGGCTGAGTTTGCGGCGAAGGGACGGAGCAGGGCGGCGCGCCCACCCGGCGGCACGGCCGACCGGGTGGGCGCCGCCTGTCAGATCCGGCGCAGCACCGCCACGACCCGGCCCATGATCGTGGCGTCGTCACCGGGGATCGGGTCGAAGGCCGGGTTCTGCGGCATCAGCCAGACGTGGCCGTCACGGCGCCGGTAGGTCTTGACGGTGGCCTCACCGTCGAGCATGGCCGCGACGATGTCACCGGACTCGGCGATCGGCTGCTGCCGAACCACCACCCAGTCGCCGTCGCAGATCGCCGCGTCGAGCATCGAGTCGCCCTTGACCTGGAGCATGAAGACCTCGCCCTCGCCGACCAGCTCGCGGGGGAGGGGGAAGACGTCCTCCACGGCCTGCTCGGCGAGGATCGGGCCACCGGCGGCGATCCGACCCAGCATCGGCACGTACGCCGGAGTGGGCCGTTGCGAGCGGGTCAGCTCGTCGTCGAGCGCGTCGCTGGGGGAGCGGACGTCCACGGCGCGTGGACGGTTCGGGTCCCGGCGCAGGAAGCCCTTCTTCTCCAGCTCCTTCAGCTGGTAGGCGACGCTGGAGGGCGACACCAGCCCGACCGCCTCGCCGATCTCGCGGACGCTGGGCGGGTAGCCGTGCCGCTCCACCCAGGTGCGGATGAACTCGAGGATCCGCCGCTGCCGAGCCGTCAGATCGACCGTGGCCGGGTCGGGGAAGCTGCTGACCACAGGGGTGACGGGCCGTACGGTGGGTTGCCCCGTCCGGCTGCGTGCGGCGCTCCGGCGCCGAGTGGCCGGCGGACCCGCCTCGGCGACCTGCTGCGGGTTCTTCGGCCGGCTGGCCCCGTCGTCGGTCACGTCCGTCCTCCCTGTCGGCGCTGGGTGCGCCCGGCGTCCCGTGCTGCGTGCGGTGATGCCGGTGTGCGTACCGGTGCGGCGGAATCCCGCCCCGACCGGTTGGTCATGACCGTATAGGTGAGATCAGCCATTTTCAAACATCTGTACGACCTGTCACCGGCGTGTCGCGGGCAAAGGTGCTTCTTTCGTACTGCTGTTCTGCTAAATGTTACGTCAGTTGGCACTCCTGTTCGAATTCTGTCGGTCCGTCGGCCGAATCCCGACCGGGCGGACGGTAACTCCGGATGCCCCCGGCCGTTGGGCTCACCGGTGGCGCGGGCGGGCCGATCGGCCCGCCCCGGCGGGCCGCTCGACCGGGTCCGCTCGTCCGTCCCGGCGGGTGCCGGCGGCAGGTGCGGGAGTGACACGCGGGACATGCCGCCAACTTGACCGGGGTCGGCTGGCGACATACGGTCGACCCCTAGATGTAGTAGTCACACGGGCGTAAGTTGCCTATAGGTTGGGTCCGACTACCGACCGCACTCCCGTACAGTGTCACGGCGGGCGGCCATCGGGTGATGGCTCCGCCGTGGTGAGCCGTGCCCGGGAATCCCCGGTGCGACAGTGGTCGATCAAGGAGGTCAGCGATGCGGTGTCCGTACTGCCGGCACGCCGACTCACGCGTGGTCGACTCGCGGGAGGCCGACGACGGCCAGCTCATCCGGCGGCGGCGGTCCTGCCCGGAGTGCGGCAAGCGCTTCACGACGGTCGAGGAGGCCGTCCTCGCGGTGGTCAAGCGCAGCGGGGTGACCGAGCCGTTCAGCCGCACGAAGATCATCGGTGGGGTGCGCAAGGCGTGCCAGGGCCGGCCGGTCGACGACGACTCGATCGCGCTGCTCGCCCAACGGGTGGAGGAGACGGTCCGCGCCAAGGGCGCCGCCGAGATCCCCAGCCACGAGGTGGGGCTCGCGATCCTCGGCCCGCTGCGGGACCTGGACGAGGTGGCGTACATGCGGTTCGCCAGCGTCTACCGCTCCTTCGACTCCCTCGCCGACTTCGAGCGCGAGATCGAGTCGTTGCGGGCCGCCGCCCGCGCCCGCGAGAACGGCGGGGCCGACGCGGTCGAGACCGCGGGCCGCACCAACTGACTTTTCGGTTTTCTCTATATCGGTATGGGACGCGTGGTGGGTGACCGCGCAGACAAGGGGGGCGACGGCGTGACGACGAGCAGGTCGCGGAGCAAGGCAGGCGCAGGGCTGAAGGTCGAGCGGGTCTGGACGACGGAGGGGGTCCACCCGTACGACGAGGTCACCTGGGAGCGCCGGGACGTCGTGATGACGAACTGGCGGGACGGCTCGATCAACTTCGAGCAGCGCGGGGTGGAGTACCCCGAGTCGTGGAGCGTCAACGCGGCGAACATCGTGACCACCAAGTACTTCCGGGGAGCGGTGGGGACCCCGGAGCGGGAGTGGTCGCTCAAGCAGCTGATCGACCGGGTGGTGACCACCTACCGGACGGCCGGTGAGGAGTACGGCTACTTCGCCAGCCCGGCGGACGCCGAGATCTTCGCCCACGAGCTGACCTGGATGCTGCTGCACCAGGTGTTCAGCTTCAACTCGCCGGTCTGGTTCAACGTGGGCACGCCGTCGCCGCAGCAGGTCAGCGCGTGCTTCATCCTCGCCGTCGACGACTCGATGGACTCGATCCTCGACTGGTACAAGGAAGAGGGCCTGATCTTCAAGGGCGGCTCCGGCTCCGGGGTCAACCTGTCCCGGATCCGCTCCTCCAAGGAGCTGCTCTCCTCCGGCGGCACCGCCTCCGGCCCGGTGAGCTTCATGCGCGGCGCGGACGCGTCCGCCGGCACCATCAAGTCCGGCGGCGCCACCCGGCGCGCGGCCAAGATGGTCATCCTCGACGTCGACCACCCGGACATCGAGGAGTTCGTGGTCACCAAGGCGCGCGAGGAAGACAAGATCCGCGCCCTGCGGGACGCCGGATTCGACATGGACCTGGGCGGCGCCGACATCGTCAGCGTCCAGTACCAGAACGCCAACAACTCGGTCCGGGTCTCCGACGAGTTCATGACCGCGGTGGAGAAGGACGGCGGCTTCGACCTGCGCGGCCGGCTGGACGGCGCGGTGATCGAGACGATCAACGCGAAGAAGCTGTTCCGCACCATCTCCCAGGCCGCCTGGGAGTGCGCCGACCCCGGTCTGCAGTACGACGACACGATCAACGACTGGCACACCTGCCCGGAGACCGGGCGGATCACCGCGTCGAACCCGTGCTCGGAGTACCTGCACCTGGACAACTCCTCCTGCAACCTGGCCTCGCTGAACCTCATGAAGTTCCTCCGCGCCGACGGTGGCTTCGAGGTGGAGAAGTTCGTCAAGTCGGTCGAGTTCGTCATCACCGCGATGGACATCTCGATCTGCTTCGCCGACTTCCCGACCGAGAAGATCGGTGAGACCACCCGCGCCTACCGGCAGCTCGGCATCGGCTACGCCAACCTCGGCGCGCTGCTGATGGCCTCCGGCCTGCCCTACGACTCGGAGCAGGGCCGCTCGGTCGCCGCCGCGATCACCTCGCTGATGACCGGCACCGCGTACCGCCGCTCCGCCGAACTGGCCGGCATCGTCGGCGCGTACGACGGCTACGCCCGCAACGCCGAGCCGCACAAGCGGGTCATGCGCAAGCACGCCGCCGCGAACGACGAGATCAAGCCGGCCGGCACGGTGGCCACCGCCATCCAGCGGGAGGCCACCAGGCAGTGGACGCAGGGCAACAAGATCGGTGACAAGTTCGGCTGGCGGAACTCGCAGGCCAGCGTGCTCGCCCCCACCGGCACCATCGGCCTGATGATGGACTGCGACACCACCGGCGTCGAGCCGGACCTGGCGCTGGTCAAGTTCAAGAAGCTGGTCGGCGGCGGCTCGATGCAGATCGTCAACCAGACCGTGCCGCGCGCCCTGCGTAGCCTCGGCTACCCGGAGGAGCAGGTCGAGGCGATCGTCGAGCACATCGCCGACCACGGTCACGTGGTGGACGCCCCCGGTCTGAAGCCGGAGCACTACGCGGTCTTCGACTGCGCGATGGGCGAGCGCTCCATCGCCCCGATGGGGCACGTGCGGATGATGGCGGCCGTCCAGCCGTTCATCTCCGGCGCCATCTCCAAGACGGTCAACATGCCGGAGCAGGCGACCGTCGAGGACGTCGAGAAGATCTACTTCGAGGGCTGGAAGCTCGGCCTCAAGGCCCTGGCGATCTACCGCGACAACTGCAAGGTCGGCCAGCCGCTCTCCGTGGCGAAGCCGAACAAGGCCGTCGCCGAGACCCCGACCGCCGAGGTGCAGAAGGTGGTCGAGAAGGTCGTCGAGTACCGGCCGGTGCGTAAGCGGCTGCCGAAGAAGCGCCCGTCGGAGACCATCTCCTTCTCGGTCGGTGGCGCCGAGGGCTACCTCACCGCGTCGTCCTACCCGGACGACGGCCTCGGCGAGGTCTTCCTCAAGATGTCGAAGCAGGGCTCGACCCTGGCCGGCGTGATGGACGCCTTCTCGGTGGCCATCTCCATCGGTCTCCAGTACGGCGTCCCGCTGGAGACGTACGTCAGCAAGTTCACCAACATGCGCTTCGAGCCGGCCGGCATGACCGACGACCCGGACGTGCGGATGGCCGCCTCGGTGATGGACTACATCTTCCGTCGGCTGGCGCTGGACTTCCTGCCGTACGAGCGCCGCGCGGAGCTGGGCATCTTCACCGCCAAGGAGCGGGCGGCCCAGCTCCAGGCCGAGGCGGAGGCGGAGGCGAGCGGTGCGGACCTCACCGCGATGGCCGCCTCCGCCCCGGTCGAGGTCAAGGTGGTGGAGGAGCCGAAGACCGGTCCGGTCGCCCAGCCGGCGCTGGAGACCGCCGACGTGGCCGCCGTGAAGCCGGCGCCGTCGGTGGGTTCCAGCACCGAGCTGCTGGAGGCCGTGCTGGGCCAGGTCGCCGACGCCCCGCTCTGCTTCACCTGCGGTACGAAGATGCGCCCCGCCGGTAGCTGCTACGTCTGCGAGGGCTGCGGCTCGACCAGCGGCTGCAGCTGACCTACGCACGAACGGCGCTGCCCCGATCCCCGGTAGGGGGTCGGGGCAGCGCCGTATTCAGGTGATCGACCCGACATCCTTGATGTCGCGGTCTCCGGTGCGGGGGACGCCCCGACATCAAGCCCGTCGGGCGGAGAGCGGAAGTCGTGCTCAGGGCTGGGCGAAGAGGGGCCCGTAGTTGGCGCGGAACATCTTCTCGCCGAGGCGGCGCATGACCGTGTCGCGCAGGACGGGCGGCAGGCCGACGGCCTTGTCCCGCCGGTGGGTCTGACCGAGCACCCAGTCGGCCCGCGGCCGGCGGCGTGCCTCGTACCCGCGCAACGCCTCGGTGAGGCTGTCGGCGGCCGCGAGCGAGTCGGCGAGCACCACGGCGTCCTCCAGCGCCATCGCGCCGCCCTGCGCCATGTTCGGGGAGGTGGCGTGGGCCGCGTCGCCGATCAGCAGCACCGGGCCGCGCGACCACGAGTCGAGCACGACCTCCTGGTTCGGGCCGGTGTGCAGGGTGGAGGCATCGGCGTCGAGCGCGTCGAGCATGGCGGCGGCCGGGCCGGCGAACGTCGCCCGCAGCTCGTCGCGCCAGCCCGGCCGGTCGGCGACCGCGCCGTCGTTGTAGTAGCAGTACGTCAGCTCGTCGTTGATGGGGATCGTGAGAAACTGGGTGCCGCGCCCCAACTGCACGGACCAGACCGGTTCGGCGTCGATCCGTGGGGCGAGCCACCGGTACGCGTGCTGGCCGAGGGGCCGGGCCGGCTGCCCGTCGAAGGCGAGCCGCCGCACGGCCGAGTTCACCCCGTCCGCGCCGATCACCAGGTCGTACGACTCCGTGGTGCCGTCGTCGAACTCGACCGCGACCCGCTCTCCCTCCCGGGTGAGCGCGACCGGCCGGCGGCCCCACCGGATCGGGAAGTCCCCGACGCCGGCGAGCAGCGCCCGGTGCAGCTCGGCCCGGGGGAGCGAGACGCACGGCCCGACGCCGTGCCACAGCGCGGCCACGTCGATGTCGAAGAGGCGGCGGCCGCGCTGGTTGGCGCTGCGCTGCCGCTTGACCTCCACGGCCACGTCGGCGATCGGCTCCCGCATCCCCAGCACGTCGAGCATCCGGGTCGCGTTGCCGGTCAGGTAGATGCCGGTGCCGGAGTCGGCGGGAGCCTCGGTCCGTTCGACCAGGTCGATCGTCGCGCCCCAGTCCCGCAGTGCGGCGACCGTCGCCAGTCCGGCGACACCGCCGCCGACGATCAGTACCCGGACACCTTCACCCCGCACGACCAGTCCTCCCCGCTGCGCCTGGGCCGGGCTGAGCCGCCCCGGCCGTCGCAGACTCTACGAGGCACCGGCGGCGCTGCCCCACGTCGTTCCCACGGGAAGGGATGTGCCCTTCGACTCACTGCGCCGTCCGTCACGTCCGGCGGGGGTTCCCGTCCAGCGCCGCCCACTGCGAGGATCGACAGATGTCCATAGCTGGCGACTACGCGAACTTCGCCGCCCGCGAGCTGCGCGGGGTGTCACCCGTCTACGAACGCCTGGCGTTCGCGGTCTCCGCGGACGACGAGTTGCTCGACCTGCTCGGCACGCTTCCGCCGGCGAAGCGGCAGCCGAACCTGCTCTTCGGGGTCGTACGACTGCTCGGTGGCCCGGTCGAGGACCCGGCGGCGTTCCACGACTTCACGGTGACGCATTGGTCGGCGGTCGACGCGGAGCTGCGGGTCCGGGCCACCCAGACGAACGAGGCCGGCCGCTGCGCCGTGCTGCTGCCGCTGCTCGCAGCGCTGCCGCAGCCGCTCGCGTTGCTGGAGGTCGGCGCGTCCGCCGGGCTCTGCCTCTACCCGGACCGGTACGCGTACCGCTACGGCGACCGGCGGCTCGGCGCGGGCGAGCCGGTCCTGGAGTGCGCGGCCGACGGTCCGGTGCCGCCCACCCGGCTGCCCGAGGTGGTGTGGCGGGCCGGCCTGGATTCGAACCCGCTCGACGTGACCGACCCCGCCGACGTGGCGTGGCTGGACGCCCTCATCTGGCCGGAGCACGCCCACCGCCGGGAGCGGTTGCGGGCCGCCGCTGCCGTGGCCGCCGCCGAACCACCCCTGCTGGTCCGCGGCGACCTGGTCGACGACCTGCCGGCGCTGGCCGCGCAGGCGCCGGCGGGCGCGACGCTCGTGGTGTTCCACACCTCGGTGCTCTACCAGGTGCCCCGACGCCGGCGCGACGCCTTCGTCGACCTGGTACGCGGACTGCCCGGTCACTGGATCTCCAACGAGGCTCCCGACGTGCTGCCGTACGGCGGGCTGCCCGATCCGCCCGACGCGGGGCTGCACAACGTGCTCGCGCTGGACGGCACGCCGCTCGCCTGGTCCCGTGGGCACGGCCAGTCGATGCTCTGGTTCGGCTGACCCACCGTCTCGACGCTGGTGGTCCACCGGGTCGGCGGTGAGGCGGCGGCCCATCTCCGCGTGACCGGGGGATTCCGGCGCGGACGTCCCGGTCGAGTATGTCTGTCCGCTACGACGCAAGCCCCGGTTCCGGGGTGTCCCGCATTCCCCGCAGCGGTGAGAAGACCACGAAGAGGCATGCGCTCCACGTGCCCAGTACGCAGATCCAGAGCGCCGTCCGCAGGCCCAGCGCCGTACCGAGCGCCCCACCGAGCAGCGCGCCGAGCGGGATCACCCCGAAGCAGATCCAGAGGAACGCCGCGTTGACCCGGCCGAGGATCGCCGACGGGGTGATCCGCTGCCGGTAGCTCGTCGACGCCACGTTGTAGAGCACCGCGTTGGCGGAGAACGCGGCCAGCCCGACGCCGTAGAGCAGCACACCCCAGCCCGGCTGCGCCAACGGCATCAACAGGTAGAACGGTCCGGGCGCGGCCATCGCGACCCAGATGACCCGGGCCGAGCCGATCCGCGCCGACAGCCGTCCGGCGAACGTGCCGACGACCAGTCCGCCGATCGCGCTGATCGAGAAGACCAGGCCGACCTGCACGGGCGAGGCGTGCAGCTCGCGCAGCAGGAACGTCACCTCGATCGAGCTGGCCGCCATGACGAAGAAGTTGGAGGTGGTCGTGCAGGCCAGGATGCTCAGCAGGATCGGCTGGCTACGGATGAACGTCAACCCGTCGGTCATCTCCACCCGCAGCGGCATCCGCTCCCGTTTCTCCGCTGGGCGCGGCGCCGGGCGGATCAGCAGCAGGGTCAGCGCGCTCACCAGGAAGGCCAGCCCGTTGCTCAGGAACGTCCGGGCGGCCCCGACCAGTCCGATGAGGACGCCGCCGGCCGTCGGACCGATCAGCTCGGCCGCGTCCTGGCTCATGATGAGCTTGGCGTTGGCGTCCACCAGCTGCGTCGCCGGGGTCAGCCCCGGCAGCAGGCTTTTGTACGCCACGGTGAAGAGCACGGTGAGCACGCCGGAGAGCCCCACCACCGCGTACAGGTAGCCGAGGGTGAGCTGCCCGACCAGCGCGGCGGTCGGGAGCGACAGCATGAGCGCGCCCCGGCCGAGGTCGCAGAGGATCATCAGGCGGCGCTGGTCCACCCGGTCGGCGAGGATCCCGGCCGGCAGCGAGACGAGCAGGTACGGCAGCCAGGCCAGGAAGGTGAGCAGCGAGACCTGGAAGACGCTGGCGTGCAGGGTCTCCGCGGCGAGCAGCGGAACCGCCACGCCGGCGATCCGGGTGCCGAGTTCGCTGACCGTCTGCCCGCTCCACAACAGCAGGAAGTTGCGGCTGCGCAGCAGCGAGGGCGGTCGGACGGTCGCGGGCGCCGGAGGATCGGCGACGTGCTGGCTCACGGGTCTGCCTGTCTGTGCGAACGAAGCGTCGATGGGGGCGGTCACAAGATCCGCGCCAGCCTGCCGCCGTTGCTGCCGCCCGCGCCACCCGATATCGGCCCGGGTACGGTCCGAGGGCCCGCCCGGACGGGCGGCGGAACGGAGGCCCACCCGATGTCGATCGTCCTCATCACCCTCGGCGGCACGATCGCGATGGGCGGGGTGGACCGGGGGCGGCCCGGGGTGGTCACCCGGCTCAGCGGCACCGACCTGACGGCCGCCGTGCCGGGCCTCGCCGAGCTCGGGGTGCCGCTGGATGTCCGGGACGTCCAGGCGGTGCCGAGCGCGAGCCTCACCTACCGACAGGTGCTCGACGTGGTCGACGTCGCCTCGACCGCGGTGGCCGCCGGGGCGAGCGGTGTGGTGGTCAGCCAGGGCACCGACACCTTGGAGGAGTCGGCGTTCCTGGCGGATCTGGTCTGGCCGCACGCCGCCCCGCTGGTCTTCACCGGTGCGATGCGCAATCCCACGCTGGCCGGTCCGGACGGTCCGGCGAACCTGCTGGCGGCGATCCGGGTCGCCGCCGCGTCCGAGGCCCGTGGTCTGGGCGTGCTGGTGGTCCTCGACGACGAGGTGCACGCGGCCCGCTGGGTACGCAAGACGCACAGCACCAGCACCGCGACCTTCGCCTCGCCGAACACCGGTCCGCTCGGGCAGGTGATCGAGGGCGAGGTTCGCGTGCTCGTGCGGCCGCGGCGGCGCGACCCGCTGCCGCCGGTCGACCGGGGACGGCTCGACGCCACCCGGGTCGCCCTCTACCCGGTCACCCTGGACGACGACGGTCTGCTCCTCACCGGTGTCGCCGACACGCACCACGGGCTGGTGGTCGCCGGTTTCGGCGTGGGGCACGTGCCCGCCGCGTTGGCGCCGCGGCTCGGGGAGTTGGCCGGGCGGATGCCGGTGCTGCTCACCTCCCGCACCGGCGCCGGGTCGGTGCTGCGCCAGACGTACGGGGCGGTCGGCTCGGAGACCGACCTGCAGCGGCGCGGTCTGCTCAACGGCGGGCTGCTCGACCCGTACAAGGGGCGGGTGCTGCTCCGGCTCCTGCTCGCCGCCGGCCTGGACGCCGACGCGCTGGTCGTCGCGTTGGCCCGGTTCCGCTGACCGGGCCCGCCGTACCCACTGCCTGTGTCAGGAGACCGTGCCCGGCCGCGCCGGCCCCGGGCGACGGCCGACGGCATTGTCGGTCCGCCGGGGCCCGGCTCGCTCGGGCGAGCCTCACGGAACAGGCCTAGACTGCGGCGGTGACCGGGGAGCGACGACCGTTGGCCGCGCGCCCGCTGACGGAGCCGCACCCGTCCCGGCTGCCGCTCGACCACCCGGACCGCGAACGCGTCCTCGCCGCCCACGCCGCCGCGCTCGACGCCGGGGAGGCCGGCTACCTCGATCCGGAGTCGGGTCTCTTCGTGCTCACCGCCGGTTTCCTCGCCCGCCGCGGAACCTGTTGCGGCCGTGGCTGCCGTCACTGCCCGTACGTCGATGATCCGTCCGGTGACGCGGACGTGACGCCGCAACGACGCGACGGGTGAGGGGTTCCGTCCGGCCCGGACATTCCGTACGGTGTCCGACGGACATCCGGCGGCCGCCCCCGCCGACTACCGCGGAGGTTCCACGTGCGTTCCCGGATTTTGCCCGTCGTCGCGGCCGTACTGCTGACCGCGGGCTGCTCGACAGAGCGGGAACCGGTGGAGGTGCCGCCCCCGGCGCCGATCGCCCTGGACGTGGCCGCCGCCTCCTCCGGTGGCGCCTGCCGGCTGCTCGACTTCGCCGTCATCGAGCAGCACGTGAAGGTCCGTCTCGACGTGGCCGCGGCGAGCGAGCGCGGTGACACCCACACCTGCGTGACCCGGGCCGGCGAGGCGACTCTGCCGGAGTTGACCTTGACGGTCACGGAGACGTCGATGGACAAGGCCACTTTCGCCGCCGACGTGGTGCCCGACTCGGCCGGCAAGGTGTCCGGGTTGGGCCAGCAGGCCTACCGGCGTACCACTGGCGCGGCGGACGGCCACGGCCCGGTCGCCGAGGTGGGCTGGCTCTCCACCGAGGGTCGGCTCGCCGTCCTGAGCTGGACCACCGCCAAGGGAACCGCCAAGTCCGCGGCGGAGAAGGTGGCGGTTCAGCTCGCCGCCCTGGCGAAGAAGGTCAACACCCGCGCCCTGTGACGCCGGTCGCGGGTGATGAACTCGCTGCCCCCGAGCACCGGACGGACCCGTGCGGACCGGACGCCCGGCGGCAAACACCGTGAACCAGGCACCGGTCGCAGCGAGGCGCGCGGGGTGAGCATGGCCGGCCGGGTAGCCCGGCCGACCAGGTCAGCCGGCGGCGACGAAGACCCGGGAAGCGACCTCGCGCGGAAGCCGGACCCGGTCGCCGGAACGATCGATCGACACCCCGTCGCGCTCCTGGGCCACGGTCACGATGGCACCGGGATCGACGCCGGCGGCGTGCAGCTGACGCAGCACGTCCGCGTTCGTCTGCACGCTCTCGCAGATCCGCCGGACGACGACCTTCCCGGAGAGGCCGGGGAAGGCCAGGTTCCGCTCACCGTCGAGGATTGCGGCGTCCTCCGGCTCCGGCGAGCCGAGCTCCTCCAGGCCGGGGATCGGATTGCCGTAGGGCGAGCGGGTCGGCCGGTTGAGCAGGTCGTAGACCCGCTTCTCGACCGCGTCGCTCATCACGTGCTCCCACCGGCAGGCCTCCTCGTGGGCCTCCTCGTAGGGCATCCCGATCACGTTCACCAGCAGCAGCTCGGCGAGCCGGTGCTTACGCATGACGGAGACGGCGGCGTTGCGGCCGTCCGCGGTGAGCGTGAGGTGCCGGTCACCCTCGACCGTGAGCAAGCCGTCGCGCTCCATCCGCGCGACAGTCTGACTCACTGTGGGACCGCTCTGTTTCAACCGCTCGGCGATCCGGGCGCGCAGCGGCGGCACCCCCTCCTCCTCGAGTTCGAGGATGGTGCGCAAGTACATTTCCGTCGTGTCGACCAGGTCGTGTTTCACGTCAGCGGCCCTCCGGTGATCGATGTTACCGCGTCGCAGGTGTAACGACCGAAGCCGAAACGCGAGTCCGCTCACCGAATGGTGTTGACTGGTCGCCATGTCCGGTACCGACGACCTGCTGGTCGAGCCCGAACGACTCGCCGCCGAGCTCGAATCCGCCGACCCGCCCACCGTGCTCGACATCCGCTGGCGGCTCACCGGGCCGCCCGGCCGGGACGACTACGCCGTCGGCCACCTGCCCGGCGCGGTCTTCGTCGACCTGGACACCGAGCTCTGCGGAGCGCCCGGCGCCGCCGGCCGGCACCCGCTGCCCGATCCCGCGGCGTTGCAGGCCGCGCTGCGGGCCGCGGGCGTCCGGGCCGGTCACCCCGTGGTGGTGTACGACGGCGGGGACGGCATGGCGGCCGCCCGCGCCTGGTGGACGCTGCGTTGGGCAGGGCACGAGCCGGTTCGCGTGCTGCACGGTGGCTATCCGGCCTGGACGGCCGCCGGCCTGCCGGTCGGCGCCGACGTGCCCGCGCCGGTGCCGGGTGACGTCCGGGTCCGACCCGGAGCGCTGCCCGTGCTCGACGCGGGGGAGGCAGCCCGGCTGGCCGCCGCGCAGGGCGCGGTGCTGATCGACGTGCGGGCCGCGCCCCGCTACCGGGGGGAGACCGAGCCGATCGACCCGGTGGCCGGGCACGTGCCGGGCGCGGTGAACGTGCCCGCCTCGGAGTACGTCACGAACGGCCGCTTCCCCGCCGCCGAGGCGCTGCGGGACCGGTTCGTCACCGTCGGGGTCGCCGAGGGCACGGCGGTCGGGGCGTACTGCGGATCGGGGGTGACCGCGGCCCAGGCGGTGCTCGCCCTGCACCTCGCCGGCCGGCCGGACGCCGCGCTCTACGTCGGCTCGTGGAGCAACTGGGTCGCGGACCCGGAGCGCCCGGTGGCCACCGGAGCGTGAGACCCCCACGCGGGCCACGACCGGGGATGTGACCGGTGCCACGGCGACGCCCCGCGCGTCCGGCGCGGGGGGCCGGTCCACGTGCGACGATGGGCGCATGTCCGACGACACGGTGGTGGTGTGGGACGAGTCCCTGCTCGCCTACGACATGGGCGACCATCCGCTCGACCCGGTCCGGGTGGAGCTGACCGTCGCGCTCGCCCGGGAGCTCGGAGTCCTGGACCGGCCCCGGGTGCGCCTGGTCAAGCCGGAACCGGCCGACGACGCGCTCCTGACCCGGGTGCACGATCCGCGTTACCTGGCGGCGGTCCGGGCCGCACCCGCCGACCCGCTCTTCGCGGGGTTCGGGCTGGGCACCTCGGACAACCCGATCTTCGGCGGGATGCACGAGGCGAGCGCCCTGGTCACCGGGGCCACGGTGGCCGCCGCCGAGGCGGTCTGGCGGGGCGAGGCGCGCCGGGCGGTGAGCGTGGCCGGTGGGCTGCACCACGCCATGCCGGCCCGGGCCTCGGGGTTCTGCGTCTACAACGACCCGGCCGTGGCGATCGCCCGCCTGCTCGACCTCGGTGCCGAGCGGATCGCGTACGTCGACGTGGACGTGCACCACGGCGACGGCGTGCAGCAGATCTTCTGGAACGATCCGCGGGTGCTGACGATCAGCCTGCACGAGACCCCGCTCGCCCTCTTTCCCGGCACCGGCTTCCCCGACGAGACCGGCGGCCCGGAGGCCGAGGGCAGCGCGGTCAACGTGGCGCTGCCGCCGGGTACCGGCGACGCGGGCTGGCAGCGCGCGTTCCACGCGGTCGTTCCGTCGGTGCTGCGGGCGTTCCGGCCGCAGGTGCTCGTCACCCAGTGCGGCGCGGACGGGCACCGGCTCGACCCCCTCGCGGACCTGCACCTCTCCGTCGACGGCCAGCGCGCCACCTACCTCGCCCTGCGGGCGCTCGCCGACGAGCTCTGCGGAGGCCGTTGGGTGGCCACCGGCGGGGGCGGGTACGCCCTCATCGAGGCGGTGCCCCGGGCCTGGACGCACCTGCTGGCGGTCGCGACCGGCGAGCCGATCGAACCGGCGACGCTGACCCCGCTCGCCTGGCGTGAGCTGGCCGCCGCGCGCGGGCCGGGCCGCGACGTGCCGCTGCGGATGACCGATGACGTCGACCCGTCGTACGAGCCGTGGCAGCCCAGCGGCGAGCCGACCGCGGTGGACCGGGCGATCGCGGCGACCCGCAAGACGGTCTTTCCGCTGCTCGGGCTCGACCCGTACGACCCACGCGACTGAGCGCACGGGAGCCGGGCCCGTGACGACCGTGGACCGACCGGTGGACGTGCTGCTCAGCGACGGTAGCACCGTCCAACTGCGACCGATCCGTCCCGAGGACGCGCCGGAGATCGTGGCGATGCACGGCCGGTTCTCCGAGCGCACCCGCTACCTTCGCTACTTCTCGCCGTACCCCCGGATCCCGGAGCGCGACCTGCGGCGTTTCGTCACCGTCGACCACCGCGACCGGGAGGCGCTCGTGGTCCTGGCGAGCGGCCGGATCGTCGCTGTGGGCCGGTACGAGCGGCTCGGCCCGGCGGCCCCCGAGGCCGAGGTCGCCTTCGTGGTCGAGGACGCCCACCAGGGGCGCGGCATCGGCTCGGTGCTGCTGGAGTACCTCGCGGACGCGGCCCGCCGGGTGGGCATCGTGCACTTCGTCGCCGAGGTGCTGCCCGCCAACGGCACGATGCTGCGGGTCTTCTCCGACTTCGGTTACCAGGTGCGGCGGCAGTTCGCCGACGGGGTGGTGCACCTGACCTTCCCGATCGCGCCGACCGAGGCGACGCTGGCGGTCCAGCGTGGCCGGGAGCACCGCACGGAGGCGCGTTCGATAGCCCGTCTCCTGGCGCCGAGAGGCGTCGCCGTCTACGGTGCCAGCGCCACCGGGCAGGGCGTCGGTGCCGCCGTACTCGGGCACCTGCGCGACGGCGGCTTCGTGGGCGCCGTCGTGCCGGTGCACCCGACCGCGGCGACCGTCGCCGGGCTGCCCGCGTATCCGCACGCGGTCGACGCCGGGGTGCCGCTGGACCTCGCGGTGGTCGCGGTCGCGCCGGACGCGGCACCGGCGGTGGTCGCCGACGCGGCTGCCGCCGGGGTGCACGGGCTGGTGGTGATCTCCGCTGGATTCGCGGAGGCCGGCGCGGAGGGCGCCGCCGCGCAGCGGGCGCTGGTCCGGGCCGCGTACGCCGCCGGCATGCGGGTGATCGGGCCGAACTGCCTCGGCGTGGCGAACACCGATCCGGCGGTACGCCTCAACGCCACGCTCGCGCCGGTGCTGCCACCGCCCGGCCGGGTCGGCATCTTCAGCCAGTCCGGGGCGTTCGGGGTGGCGTTGCTGGCCGAGGCGGACCGCCGTGGCCTGGGCCTGTCCGGTTTCGTCTCGGCGGGGAACCGGGCCGACGTCTCCGGCAACGATCTCCTTCAGTACTGGCAGGACGACCCGGGCACCGACGTGGTCATGCTGCACCTGGAGACCTTCGGCAACCCGCGGAAGTTCGCCCGGCTGGCCCGGCGGATCGGGCGCACGAAGCCGGTGGTGGCGCTCGCGTCGCCGGCCCGGCCGGTCGGGACGGCCAGCTCCGCCGGCCCGGACGAGGTGGCGGTGGCCGCCCTCTTCGCCCAGTCCGGAGTGATCCGGGTCGACACCGTCGGCGAGCTGCTCGACGTCGGGCTGCTGCTGGCCAACCAGCCGCTGCCCGCCGGCCCGCGGGTGGCGGTGGTGGGCAACTCGTCGGCGCTGACCGGGCTCGCCGCCCGCGCCTGCGTCGCCCAGGGACTCACGCCGGCCGAGGGCGGCTCCCGCGACGTCGGGCCCAACGCGACCGCCGCGGAGTTCGCCGCCGCGCTCGCCGCGGCGGCCGGCGACGACCGGGTCGACGCGCTCGCGGTGATGCTCGCCCCGCCGCTGCCCGGTCAACCGGCGGAGGCCGACCTCGCCGTCGCGTTGCCCGCCGCGCTGCGTCCCGGCAAGCCGGTCGTGGTGACCGTACTGGCGGGACGGACCGTGTCCGGGTTGCCGGCGTACGCGGGTGTCGAGGAGGCGATCCGGGCGCTGGCCCGGGTGCACCGGTACGCGGACTGGCTCCGCCGGTCGCCCGGTGCGCTGCCGGAGCTGACCGGCATCGACCCCGCCGCCGGTCAGGCCGCGCTGCGTCGCGACGGTGTGGACACCGCCGGTCTGCTCGCCGCGTACGGAATCGACCTGGTCGAGTCGGCGTCGGCGCGCTCGGCGGACGAGGCGGTCGAGGTGGCCACCCGGCTCGGCTTCCCGGTGGCGCTCAAGGCGGCGGCGTACGGGCTGCGGCACCGCCTCGACCTGGGTGCCGTACGCCTCGACCTGCCCGACCCGGCCGCGCTCCGCCGGGCGTACGCCGAGCTGGCCGCGGCCTTCGGCCCGGACGTCCTGGTGCAGCGGATGGTGCCGCCCGGGGTGGCCTGCGTGGTCGAGCTGGTGGAGGATCCGGCGTTCGGGCCGGTGGTCGGCTTCGGGGTCGGGGGTGTCGCCACCGAACTGCTCGGCGACCGGGCGTGGCGGGCGGTGCCGTTGACCGATCGCGATGCCGAGGAGCTGGTCGACGAGCCGCGGGCCGCCCCGCTGCTGCGGGGGCATCGCGGAGCCGCCCCGGTGGACCGGTCCGCCCTGGCCGAGCTGCTGCTGAGGGTCGGCCGGCTGGCCGACGAGCAGCCTCGCGTGCGCGCCCTGACGTTGAATCCGGTGCTCGCCCGCCCGGACGGACTCTCGGTGCTGCACGCCACCGTGCGCCTCGGCGCCGCCACCGACCGACCGGACACCGGCCCTCGCCGCCTGTAGTTGCTGGCCCTTTCACCCTCGCGGGGCGGTGGTGCGTAGAGCGGGGTCAGGCGCGGCTGGAGATCTGCTGGACGGCCCAGGAGTTGCCGTCCGGGTCGGAGAAGAAGACGAAGCCCACGTTGTCCAGCGGGTCCGGCACCGGCCCCGGGTTCTCCCCGAGGACCTGGACGTCGCTGACCTCGACGCCGCGTTCCACCAGCTCCAGGTGGGCCTTGCGCAGGTCGGGCACCACCAGCTGGAGTCCCTTGAGCGAACCCGGCGGCATCTCCGGGACGACGCCGGCGCCGAAGACGATGGAGCAGCTGGAACCGGGTGGGGTCAGCTGCACGATCCGGCCGAGCCCGCCGATGGCGGTGTCATGGTCGACGACGAATCCGAGCTGGTCGGCGTAGAACGCCTTCGCCCGGTCCACGTCGGACACGGGTACGACCACCACTTCCAACGTCCAGTTCATGCTGCGTCCTCTCAAGCCGCGAGTGAAGCTGGTCACGCCCTGAGTAGCCCACCGAACCCGTCGAGTCAATCACCGCCGCGCCCGGCGGGGCATGCGAGAGGCCCCGGCGAACCGCCGGGGCCTCTCACCACGCGCCGTCAGCAGGCGTACGCCTCCAGGCGCTGCGCTCGCTCCGGGGCGCGCAGCTTCAGCAGCGTCACCTTCTCGATCTGCCGGATCCGTTCCCGGGAGAGGCCGAACTCACGGCCGACCTCGTCGAGCGTGCGCTGCCGGCCGTCGTCGAGACCGAACCGCAGCCGGATCACCGCCTGCTCCCGCTGCGAGAGGGTGGCCAGTACGATCCGGACCTCGTTACGCAGCTCGCCCTGGGCCGCCGCGTCGCCGGGCTCCTGGCGCGGGTCCACCGCGGCGACGAAGTCGCCGAGCGCGCTCTCGCCGTCCTCGCCGACCGCCTGGTCCAGGCTGACCGGCTCCCGGTCGTACGAGATCAGCTCGATGACCTGGAACTCGGGAACGTCGAGCGCCCGGGCCACCTCGGCGACGGTGGGTTCGCGACCCAGCGCCACCGACAGCTCGCGGCGGGCCCGGACCATCCGGTTGACCTGCTCCACCATGTGTACGGGGATGCGGATGGTGCGGGCCTGGTCGGCCATGGCGCGGGTGATGGCCTGGCGGATCCACCAGGTGGCGTAGGTGGAGAACTTGTAGCCCTTGGTGTAGTCGAACTTCTCGACGGCGCGGATGAGGCCGAGGTTGCCTTCCTGGATGAGGTCGAGGAAGGCCATGCCGCGACCGGTGTAGCGCTTGGCGATGCTCACCACCAGGCGCAGGTTCGCCTCGAGCAGATGGTCCTTGGCGGCCCGACCCTCCGTGGCGATCAGCTCCAGGTCGGCCCGCAGCTGCGCGGAGACCGGGGTGCAGGTGGCGAGCTTCTCCTCGGCGAAGAGCCCGGCCTCGATCCGCTTGCTGAGCTCGACCTCCTGCGCCGCGGTGAGCAGCTTCGTCCGACCGATGCCGTTGAGGTACGCCCGGACGAGGTCCGTGGAGACGCCCCGCTCGTCGGTGGCGTCCAAGTCGGTGAGGACCTCGGCGCTCAGGTCGGTGTCCGTGCCCGCGGTCGGGCGCATCTGGTGCTCCGTCATCTGCAGGGCCATCTTTCGTCTCTCCCCGTGTCCGTGTCGTGCGTTCCCGGCCCAGTACCGCCGGTGACAAACAGCTTGGCGGGCGGGGCGTAAAACGGGAGTGAGGCGATCGGGGACCCGACAGCAATCCGGTCGGGTCGGTGGACCCGGCGGGGCGTGAGCGGGGTCGGGAGTGTCGACCGGACTGCTTTGCCCGACCCGGTTACCGTGCGATCGATCGGCCGGTGAGGCCGGCCCGCGAGGCTACGGAGGCGCGCAGTGGTCTTCAAACGGCTCATGCAGGCGATGGGTGTGGGTGGCCCGTCGGTGGAAACCGTGCTGACCAACCCGAACTGCCGCCCCGGCGGCCAGCTCGAGGGCCGGATCCAGGTAACGGGGGGTGACCATCAGGTCGACATCGAGTACGTGGCGCTCGGGCTGGTCACCCGGGTCGAGGTGGAGAGCGGCGACAACGAGTACGACACGAACCAGGAGTTCCACCGGCAGCGGGCCACCGGCGCGTTCCGGCTGGAGCCGGGGCAGCGCCACGACATTCCGTTCCGCTTCGACGTGCCGTGGGAGACGCCGGTCACCGAGCTGTACGGGCGACACCTGCACGGGATGACCATGGGTCTGCGTACGGAGCTGGAGGTGGCGAGGGCGGTCGACAAGGGTGATCTGGACGCCGTCGCCGTGCATCCGCTGCCCGCGCAGGAGCGTCTGCTGGAGGCGTTGCTGCGGCTGGGCTTCCGGTTCGCCCGGGCGGACGTGGAGCGGGGCCACATCTACGACGTACGGCAGTCGCTGCCGTTCTACCAGGAGATCGAGTTCTATCCGGCGCCGCAGTACGGCCGGGCCATCAACCAGCTGGAGGTCACCTTCATCGCCGACTCGCGGCAGATGCAGGTGGTGCTGGAGCTGGACAAGCGAGGCGGCCTCCTCACCGAGGGGCGGGACGCCTTCGGCCGGTTCAGCGTCGACTACGCCACGATGGACCGTGTCGACTGGGCCGCCCAGCTCGACGGCTGGCTACGCCAGTCCCTCCAACGCCGCGGCCTCTTCTCCTAACCCCCCACCCCCACCCCCACCCCCTCCCTCCCTCCCCCTCCTCCCGCCCCCTCTACTCCCGATGATCAAGAGGTTTGCGTCAGCTGGGGCCGGCGGTTTCTAGGGTTCAGTGCAACTGATCTTGGTTGTGTTGGGGGTGTGGGTGGCCAGGCCGGGGGTGTTGACGTTCGGGCATCGGCAGGTGCTGGAGCATCTGTGGGGCTCGGGCCGGACGATCT
>NZ_RAZT01000014.1 GCF_003626635.1 Micromonospora musae
GCCGACCACCGGTCACCGCCGACGGCAGATACCGCGACAGCGCTTCCCACTCGACGTCAGACAACTCGTAGCGACGACCCACGCGCTACATCATCCGACACCAAGATCCTTTGAAGACACTGCCTAGCCACGCTTCTTACCGGCATTCTTGCCCTTGCCCTTGCCCGAGGGACCGTTCGCCGACTTCTTGGCCTTCTCCGCTCGGCCCTCACTGCGTCGCTCACCGCCTGGGCGATGGCCCGATCCGCCTCCGAGGTGGCGTGCTGGTAGATCATGGCCGCCTACCGCGACCGGACTGGCAGGGCTCGCTGATCGTCTTCACCGGCATCCACCCGCCGGGCTCCCTCGGGGTCGTCCACCTGCTCTGCACCCGTATCAGCGACTTGTTCAACGAGGTCAAGACCGCGCACTTCTCCGTGCTGGTCGGCACCGAGTACGACCCCGACACCCGCGAACCACTCCACGTCGAGCTGCTGACGCCGCTTCACCGGCTGGAGGACAACTGATGCAGGTCACCATGGCAACCAGCCCCGCGAAGCCCGACCAGGCCAACGAGGACTTCACCGCCGCCACACCCAGCGGCGTCGTCCTCCTCGATGGCGCCGGCCTGTCCGGCACCACTTCGCGCTGCTCGCACGGCGTCGCCTGGTACACCCGCCAACTGGGAGGCGCACTGATCGCCGGCCTCGCCGACGACAGCGACCAGAAGCTACCCGCCATCCTCTCCGAGGCGATCAAGCAGACAGCCGCCCTACACGAAGACACCTGCCACCTAGACGAGCTGGGCACCCCGTCCGCGACGGTCATCATGCTCCGGACCAATCGTGACCACCTTGAGTACCTGGTGCTCGCCGACTCCGTGCTCATACTCGACCAGGCCGACGACGCGCCACTCGTCATCAGCGACGACCGCGAGGCAAAGATTGGACAGCACTACCGGGCCGCAATGGACAACCTCGCCAACGGCACACCGGAACACGACCAGGCCCGCCGCGACTACGTGCAGGCACTCCGCCCCCACCGCAACAAGTCAGGCGGATTCTGGGTTGCCGCCGCCGACCCACGAGCCGCCGACGAGGCGATCGTGGGAAGCCGATCGATCAAGGACGTGACAGCCGCAGCGTTGCTCAGTGACGGAGTTAGCCGGCTTACCGACCGCTTTGGCCTCACCGACTGGACCGGCCTCCTGACGATCCTGCACGACCACGGCCCAGCCGAGCTGATCCGCCGCAGAAGACTCCGACCTACAGGGCGAGCGCTGGCCCCGTGGGAAGGCTCACGACGACGCGACCGCCGCCTACTGCACGCAACTACTCGACGCATAGCGTTGCTGTTGAGACTGCCGAATTGCGCTTCAAAAGGACAGCCATGAAATCAGCAGCCACCCTGACGTGGACCCTGACAGTGGAGTACGCCGGAACGTCGCCCGCTTGGTGCGAGAATGACGGCGACACGGACGACCCACGGGTACACCCGATCGCCATCTCCAAACTTGGCGATCGTGCGACCACCCTGAGCGCGGTGGTCACGGCCGTCACTGAACAAGAGGCCCACGAGATTGGACTCATCGGCCTCGGACGTTGGGCCGAGCGAATCGGCCTCAGCACGAAAAACCCGACTGTGGTGGCGCTGTTTGCCAGGGGCATCACATAGATGGACCCGTTGACTGCCGAATTCCCCTCTCAAGGATCAAGGCGGCCCGCACGCGGGCCGCGCCGGCCCGGCCCCGGCCTGCTGGCGACCTCCGGCCGGCATCGGCCGGGCCGGCCGGCCACGCATGAGGACGACCAGAACCTTGGAAGACCTCGGGGCGCTGCCCCGAACCCCGGCCCTCCTCAGAGATCGGCCGGGAGCGGATCACCTCGCCGGGCACCACAAGGGCTACCAGCCTCCCCGGACGGGGCCAAGGTCGTTCGGCTGGTGAGGCGCTCCACCTTGTCCCCGTCCGGGGAGGCTGGACGGTCTACGACTGCCCGACGAGGAGATCCGCCGCAGCAGCGCGGTTGTCAAGCGTTGCCACCGGACCCGAGCAGCAAGCTGACCTGAGCCAACGTGTCTGGCGACATAGCCCCAGGGCGGCGGAACGCATGCCTAGCCTCGCTGATCCGCCCGGCCGGGGTCAGAGTCCAGTGCTGCGGACCCCAGGAGCCCTGCTCCTCAAGGAGTATCCGAGCCAGCGCCTCGGTCTCTCCAGCGGCGCCGCAGGCGTTCAACATCGCAGCGAGGACGTCGTCCGCGTCTAAGGGGAGGTCCGCGTCACTCATGATCGGCAACAACAGAAGGAAGGTGTGGGGGTCGAGGCGCGGGGCCGATCCGGCTTCGGCTGCCGTATGCGCGACGGTCAGCAACTCTGGCCAGCACAGCCCAGGCCCCCTGAAGCAACCTTCGACCCTTGCCAAGGGAACCGTCGCCTTCCACTCAGGATGGTGCAGCAGGTAGTCGTACCCTCCTTCCCCGGGAAGGTTGCGGTACACGACATGGAGCAGGTGCCCTGCCGAGAGTGGGACTGACAGCACTGGCCACTGGCGCTCATCGCTGACCCGTTCGAAAAACTGCAACAGGTCGGCCTTGCTGACCCCGAATCCCGCACACAGCGGCTCTTCGACGCCGTTGGTGCATTGCAACAAGTGGCTCGCCCAGAACAGTGGCTCGTCTACCAGGTACGCCCCATCGACCAAGGGGTCGTCTTCATAGCCTGGGATTTTGTGCATCGGCCGATTCTGGCACAGATCTCTGACCCCAGCCTGACCCCAGCACGACGCCAACGGCCGCCACTAGATGAACGCTGGCCACGAGCCAGCGGGGAGGCTAGGCGGGTGACGGTGGGTGCGGGACGCTCCTACGGATCAGAGGGCCTGACGGGCCATCCACGGGACACAAGGTGGTGTCGCCGGGGGCCAAACCAGGCCATCTGAGAGCGCGCCGAACAGGCGCCGAGCCCCGCTCACAGCCGATCTTGTGCGATTCCCAAGCTGACAGTGCGGGTTCGATTCCCGTCACCCGCTCCAACGGCAAAGGCCCAGGTCAGGAAGCAATTCCCGACGCTGGGCCTTCGCTTTGTCTATCGCCGTTCGCTCGCCATACCGATAAGCGCTCGACGCCAAGGGCCCTGCGACCAGGCCTCAGGGGCTGTCGTCGGGTGCGGGACGGACTCTGTGGGCGGAGGCTGCGAGCCGGTCGGCGAGCGCGATGACGAGGCCGCGGAGTTCGTCCGGCCGCTCGATGACGAACGGCCGGTCGAGCGAGGCGAGCAGCGGAGGCAGCCAGTCGAGCCGCTCCGCGCGCAGTTCGACGCGGAGCCAGCCCTCGGCCTCCGGATCCGTGCCCGCCCGGGATGGTGGCTCCTCGATGCTCGCCACGCTGGCGGGTAGTCGGGTGCGGATCTGCTCCACCGTCGCCTGGATCCGCAGGGTCACCTCGTGCCGGTACGGGGCCTCGGCGAGCGCGGAGAGGAGGCGCTGCGCCGGATCGAGTCCGGCGACCGGCTCGAACGAGCCGGGCAGGGTCCGCGCGTCCGTGATGCGATCGAGCCGGAACGTGCGGTCCTCGCCGATCTCGGGATCCGTGCCGGTGACGTACCACCGGCCTGAATGGGCGACGAGCCCGTACGGGTGCAGCGTGCGTTGACTGCGTCGGTCGTCGGCGGCGGTGTATCTGATCGAGATCGGCCGGTGGTAGCGGACCGCATCGGCGACAGCGAGCAGGACGGCCGTCTGCGGGGCGGCGAACTCGCCGAGCAGAGCCGTGAAGGCGAGGGTCTCGAGCACGGCGTCGAGCCGGCGGGCGAGGCGCTCGGGCAGTACCCGGCGGATCTTGGCTGCGGCCGTCTCGCTCGCCGTGCCGGCCGTGGTCATCAGCCCGCTTCGGCGACCCGCCAGCAGACCGAGCAGTACGGCGAGGGCTTCGTCGTCGCTGAGCATGAGTGGGGGCATGCGGTACCCGGGAGCGAGTCGGTACCCGCCGTAGCGACCGCGCACCGATTCGACGGGCACGTCGAGGTCGATCAGGTGGCCCACGTACCGCCGCACGGTGCGCCCGTCGACGCCCAGCCGGTCGGCGAGCTCGGCCACCGTCCGGATGCCGCCCGACTGCAGGAGCTCCAGCAGGGTGAGGACCTGAGCAGTAGGTCGAGCCACGCCCTGAACCTAGCGTGAATACTGGACCGATTCTGTCCGGTATCGGGTCTAACGTGGGCAAGTCGAACGGCTCCGCCTATCAAGGAAAGATCAACATGAACCTCGTCTCGATCCGCATCATCACCGGCGACATCGCGCGCCTCGTCGACTTCTACGAGCGGGTCACCGGAGTGCAGGCGGACTGGGCCACCGAAGACTTCGCCGAGCTGCGGACCGCCTCCGGCACCCTCGCGATCGGCAGCACCCGCACCGTCCCGCTCTTCGCGCCCGGCTCCGCGCGCCCGGCCGACAACCACTCCGTGATCATCGAGTTCCTCGTCGACGACGTGGACCGGGTGCATCAGAACCTGACCGGTTTCGTCGAGGACTTCGTCAACGAGCCCACCACATTGCCCTGGGGCAACCGCTCGCTGCTCTTCCGTGACCCGGACGGCAACCTCGTCAACTTCTTCACCCCGGTCACGCCGGCCGCCATCGAGAAGTTCGCTCGCTGACCAGAGCGCAAGAACTCGCTGAGCAGAGCGCAAGAAGCGGCGGGCCGTGCCTACAACGTCGGCCGCCTGCGCGGGTGGCCGCGACGGACCGCGGTGACGAGCCCGGCCCAGAAGAGCACCTCGAGTGCGACCAGCACCACGACCACTGCTGTCTCAAGCATCGGACGCCTCCGTAGCTCTCGTACCTCCGAGTCTATCGACGGTCGGGCCGCAGCGCTCCGGGTCGAGCCTTGCCGGCCGCTGCCGGCGTTGACCGCGGGTGCGCAGAGTTGGCACCATCCGCCGGGTGCGGGTACACGACGAGATTCGGGCAATGGTCGACGCGATCGTGCCGGTGGACGAGCTGGAGGCGCAGCACCGCGCGGAGTGCCGCGCCTGGCTGGCCGGGACCGAGGACATCTTCCGCCGGGCGAAGCCGCGCACCCCGTCGCCGCACCTGGTGGCGTACTTTCTCCTCCGCGACGAGACGGACGGAGGCGTCCTGCTCGTCGACCACCGCAGTGCCGGAATGTGGCTGCCCAGCGGCGGCCACGTCGAGCCCGGGGAGCATCCGGCCGAGACGGTACGCCGGGAGGTGCTGGAGGAGCTGGGAGTCCCGGCGGTCTTCCACCCGCGCTTCGGGGAGCGGCCGGTCTTCGTCACCGTCAGCCGGACGGTCGGCCCGCCGGAGGAGCAGCACGTCGACGTGAGTCTCTGGTTCGTGTTGAGCGGCGACCGGGGTCAGGAGCTTCGCCCCGACCTCGGCGAGTTCCACGGCGTTCGGTGGTGGACGCCGCAGGAGGTGGCCACCGCCGCCCCGGCGACCGTCGAACCGCACCTGAACCGGATGCTGGGCAAGCTGGCGGCCCTTCCGGTCCGGTAGGCGGCCGACAGCTGTCGCCGGCGGCGGGTCGGGCCCGCCGCAGCCCGCCCGTCGTGGCGCCGGTCGTCCGAGAGGTCGGGGCGGTTGCACCAGGACGGCACGATGATCGCGTGCTTGCTGTGCTCACCCGGCTGAACACCCCGCCCTGGCGAGCGGTCGGCTGCGTCCTGTTGCTGGTGGTCGGCGGGCTCCTGCTCTGGCTGCCGATCCACACCCAGAACAAGCTCGACGAATGGGCCGTCGAACTGCGGGCCGGCGGAGAGCCTGCGCAGGCGATCATCTACGACCGGATCACGAAGGGCCGCGGCAAGACCACCATGTACTTCCGCTACGACCTCGGCGGCCGGACGTACGAGCAGGAGGTCCCCTGCGTCGAGGTCTGCCGGTCGTACGGCGACGAGGTGCGGATCTGGGTGAACCGCGCTGATCCGAGTGATTTCGTCACCGACTTCGAGCAGCTCAGTGGGCATCGCGGCCGGCTACAGGGCGTGCTGGGGGCAGCCGGCTTCGCCATTCTGCTCCTGGGGGTGCTGCTGACACTGTCCCGAGTTCCCTGGCGGCGCTGGTTCCCCGGGCGCAGGCCACCGCGGCGGGCCCGAACAGCCGTCGGCGGTGCGTTCACGAGCAGGTCCAAGCACAAGCGGCGCGCCGGACGTTGAGCGCGGAGCGTGTCCGGTCAGGCCGTCAACTCGAGGACGTGCCTGATCCCGGGGCGGCCGCTCAGCACGACCTCGCCGACGGGGACGAAGCCGGTGCGCCGCAGCACCCCGAGTGAGCCGGCGTTCTCCAGCGCGGCCGAGGCGTACAGCCGGTGCAGCCCGTACCCCTCCCGGGCCAACGCGCAGACCCGGCGGACGGCGTCGGTGGCCACTCCGCGACCGGTCACCCGCTCCGCCACCCGGAAGCCCAGATCCGCGCTGCGGTCGGCGGAGACGTCGACCAGATTGAACCGACCCAGCACCGACCCGTCGGCGTCGACCAGGACGTGGAAGTGGCACAGCCCGGCGGCCTGCTCGGCGAGCAGTTCGGCCTGGCGGGTGGCGAACCCCGTGAAGTAGTCGTCGCCCCGGTCCGGCACGGATCGGGCGAAGAACTCCCGGTTGTCTCGCTCGAAGTCGAGCAGCGCGTCCGCGTGGCCGATGGTCAGTAGCTGAAGCTCGGGCACCGCGCCAACCTAGCCGCCGGTCCGATCCGCGTCACCGGTTTATCGGGCGAACTCCGGGGCGGGAGTGGCGAGCGGATCGGTGTCGCGTCGGGGCACCATGGCCAGGGCCAGCGCGAAGAGCGCGCAGCCCGCCCCGACCACGAAGAAGAGGGAGAGCGCGGGCTGGCCGAGCCACTCCCAGAGCGGATGCCACACCGGGTGCGGTTCGTCGCGGTGGTGCCCGAGCAGCTGCGGCGCGGCGAGCAGCACCGGTGCCCACCAGAACAGCATGGTGACCGCGTAGAGGACGGTCACGCCGTTGGCGGCGGGGTGCGGGCGCCGCGTCCGGCGGCTCGCCCAGGCGAAGACCAGCCCGCCGAGGAGGGCGCCGACCAGGCCACCGCCGATGCCGGCGGGCAGCACGGCGGGCGGGGTGTCCCGGTACACGGCCACGGTGAGGTGCGTGCCGTCGATCGACGGGTTCGCGAGCCAATGGATGTCGACGCCGGTGTCGTCGCGACGCGCGACGACGCTGACGTTGTCCGGCCCGCCGGCCGGCGTGCAGCCACCGCCGGCGCGGCAGGTCAGCTCCGGCGTGACGTGCGGCGGGAACGTGCGCCAGCCGGTCTCCCGGAGCCGGCGTTCGGCGAGCGCCACCATCTCCTGCTGGGCGGCGCGGGGCGCGGTCCGGACGGTCGCCACGGACGAGCCCTGCTGGTACTCCCCGCCGTCGAGGAGGAGCAGGGACTTCAGATTCCGGGGACGCAGCGGCTGGCTGTAGAAGGTGAAGAGGGCGGCCCCCGGATCGATCTCGTTGACCTCGTACCCCGGTAGGAGCTCGGCGACGAGCGAGGTGGTCTCGGCGGCGTCCGGCAGCGGCCGCGCCGTGTGCCAGGCGCCCCAGGTGGCGAGCGCGGCGCTGAAGAGGCCGCAGATCAGGGCCGTGAGCGCCGCCCAGACGACGACGGTACGACTCTCCGGTCGGCCCAGGCGTTCGCGCACGCCGGACGGTATATCGATGATCAATATGCGGTCAAGGGATCACCGGTGGCGCGGCTAGGCTGCGATCATGCGTATTGGCATCGTGATCCTCCCCGACCAGCGCTGGGCCGAGTCGCAGCGGCGCTGGCGGCAGGCGGAGGAGTGGAGCTTCGACCACGCGTGGACGTACGACCACCTGGGCTGGCGTGACCTGGTCGACGGCCCCTGGTTCGACTCGATGGCCACGCTCACCGCGGCGGCGACCGTGACGTCGCAGATCAAGCTCGGCACGCTGGTGGCCTCGCCGAACTTCCGCCACCCGGCGGCCTTCGCCCGGCAGATCACCGCGCTGGACGACATCTCCGGCGGCCGTACGCTGCTCGGCGTCGGCTCCGGCGGCATCGGCTTCGACTCGGCGGTGCTGGGTGGGGAGACCCTGCCCCCACGGCAGCGGGTGGACCGGTTCGCGGAGTTCGTCGAGCTGCTCGACCTGGTGCTGCGGGAGGACGGCGCGACCTGGCGCGGCGAGTGGTTCTCCGCAGTCGACGCCCGGAACAACCCCGGCTGCGTGCAGACCCCGCGCGTGCCGTTCGTGGTGGCCGCGAACGGGCCGCGCTCGATGCGGCTGGTGACGCGCTTCGGCGAGGGTTGGGTCACCACCGGCGGTGGCGAGGAGGAGCTGGACGCCTGGTGGGCCGGGGTCGCGAAGCTCTCGGCCCGGCTGGACCGGGCGCTGGACGAGGCCGGTCGTGACCCGGCGACCCTGGACCGCTACCTCTCGATGGACGCGGCCCCGGTCTTCTCGCTGAGCAGCGCCCAGTTCTTCGCCGATCAGGTCGGGCGCGCCGCCGACCTGGGCTTCACCGACGTGGTGACGCACTGGCCGCGCGCCAGCAGCTGGTACGCGGGCGACGAGGAGACCCTGGTGGACGTGGCCACCCGGCTGCTGCCGGAGCTGCGCCGAGCCTGAGCCGTGCCGGGGCGGACAGGCCTGAGCCGCGCCGAGCCTGAGCCGGTCCGGGGCGGGCGGGCCGCTCAGGTGCCGAGAACTCCGTCGTCGGTCGGCATGAGGCGGAAGCGCACGCAGACCACGTCGGTGTCGTCCGTGACCGGGGTGCCGAGGCGGGCCCAGTACGCGGCGTGACCCGAGCGCCAGTCCTCCAACGAGGGGTCCCCCTCGCCCTCGGAGCGGGCGAAGTCCCAGCCGACGTCGGCGAAGCGGAGCACCTCGACGCCGGTGACCTGTACGAGGCCGACCAGGCGATCGTCGTCGTCGACCAGCACCAGCCGTTCGCCGACCCGCTCCAGCTCCTCGCCCTCCTCGGCGTACTCGCTGAGCAGACCCGCGGTCGCCGTCTTCACGCCGGCGAGCACCAGGCCGTTCAGGGTGCTGCGCAGCTCACCGGGGGTGCCGAGGGCGAGCGTGCGGAGTTCGCCGATCCGAGGCCACATCCTGCCGAGGCTAGGCGAGGGTGGTTCGCCGTGCCGCTGGTTTTCCCCGGAGGCCCCGGCGCGGTCGCAGGCCGGCCCCGGACCGCTGCGCTCGGGGCTACGGTGACGGGGGTGGCAGTCGACGATCAGGAGGCGACCATGGCGGAGCGACGCGCCGTCCTCATCCCCGGCATGGGGTACGACACCCGGGCGCCGTTGTTCGCGTACGTCGGGGAGTCGCTGCGCCGGGCCCGGTTCGAGCTCCACGAGATCAGTTGGGAGTACCCTGCCGGGCTCGCCGACGAGCAGCGTGGCCCGTGGGTGGCGGACCGGGTCCTGCCGACCCTGACCGAGCCGACCGACCTGTTCGTGGGCAAGTCGCTCGGCAGCCTGGCGGCTCCGGTGGCCGCCGATCGGGCGCTGCCCGCGATCTGGCTGACCCCGCTGCTGCACCTGCCCGAGGTGGTCGACGCCCTGCGGCGGGCGGAGGCCCCGTTCCTGCTGATCGGCGGCGCGGCGGACCGGACCTGGGACAGCGTGGCGGCCCGCCGGCTCACCCCGCACCTGGTGGAGATCCCGGAGGCGGACCACTCGCTGATGTTGCCGGGGCCGCTGGTCCGCTCGGCTGAGGCGCTGGGCCGGGTCTGCACCGCCGTCGAGGAGTTCGTCCAGGTGATCTGGGCGGCGTAGGACGCCCGCTCGGCGGCGGCCTCGGTCGGTGCGCCGACGGCCGGCTCGACCGGGGTCAACCGTGCAGCTCGGCGCCGGTGACCAGCCCGCGTATCCGCAGCTCGGCGGCGGTCTCCGGGGTGCAGTCGACGGCGACGGCGGCGGTGCCGACGGGCTCGGCCCCGCGTGCCGCGCAGATGTCGTAGAGGGCGCGTACCTGCGCGCCGGTCGCCACCCAGTCGTCTACCACCAGCACCCGGTCGCCGGGGTCGAGGTGCCGCTCCCGGACGGCCAGGTCGACCTGGCGGCCGCGGAAGTCCGGCGGGCTCTGCGCCCAGGTCAGCGCTCCGGCGGGCAGCCGCCCGTCGCCGGGCTTGTGCGCCGGTACGAAGCCGACTCCGAGCGCGGTGGCGGCGAGGGGGCCGACCAGCAGGCCGGTCACCGCGGGGGCGAGCACCACGGTGGGACGGGCGGCGCGGAACGGCGCCACCAGGGCCGGCCCGAGCCCGGCCAGCACCTCCGGGTCCCGCCACCAGCCGGAGACGTCGCTGACCAGGTGTGTCGAGCCCGGCCCCGGGTCGATCCAGCGGAACAGCTCGATCAGGCGTTCCCTCAGCTCGGCGGGCATCTGCCCATCCTCCGGCAGCGGCCCGGGCGGCGGTGGAGCGGGTCGGCGGCCGGGGTGCGGAGCGGCTCGGCCGGGCCGGGAGAGCCCGGCCGCCCGGTGGATCACGGGTCGGATGATCGGCTACACGTATACCTGCAATTGCGGGCATACCACCATGATCACGTTGACTTCGGAAGTACCTCTCTCGTTACGGTCCGACCCGGCTTGCTCAGCGGACGAAAGGACCGGGCTGGTGACTGGTAGGCACTCCCGTACCCGCAGGATCTCCTCACCGGCCGGTATCGCGGCGACGGCGGCGCTCGGCGTCGCACTCGCCGTCGGGGGCGCCTTCGGCGCCGTGCACCTGACCTCGGGTACGGACGCCCGTCCGGTCGCCATCGAGCTCACCCCCAGCGCCCTGCCGACCAGCGCGGCGCCCAGCTCGCCGGCTGCGTCGCCGAGCCCCAGCAGCACGCCGAGCGCCACCGCCAGCCCGACGCCGACGCGTACCCAGGCGGCCTCCCGGGGCAAGGCGCGGACGGCCGCCCCGAAGCCGACGGCGAAGAAGACCACGCCCGCGCCGAGCGTCCTGCAGAGCGGCTCCTGCGGCGCCTCCTTCTACTCCGACGGCCAGCTGACCGCGAACGGGGAGAACTTCAACCCGGACGCGTTGACCGCGGCGCACAAGACCCTGGCGTTCGGCACCAAGGTCCGGGTGACCAACCCGGAGAACGGGAAGTCCGTCGTCGTACGGATCAACGACCGTGGCCCCTTCGTCGACGGACGCTGCCTCGATCTGTCCCGGGCCGCCTTCGCCGACATCGCCTCGCTCGACGTCGGCGCGATGACGGTCCGTTACGAGGTGCTCGGCTGAGCGGGTGTTCGGCGGCGATACGGCCGACGTCACGACCCGGCCGGACAGAACCTGCTCGGACGACGGGCCAGGTTCATTCACCCGTTCACGTCGATCAGGCATGCTGTCCTTCGTACGTACGCATCCCTTCCAGTCGGGCCGCGGCCCGCTGAGCCCCGGATCCCGCGCCGGTCTCGGCGCGGCCGTCGTCCTGCTCATGATCGTCTCGGCGGTGGAGCTGGCGGACGGACGCGCGGCGCACTACATCGCGCTGATGGTGGCCGCGCCCTTCCTCGCCGCCGCGCTGGCGTCCTGGCGGGTGGTGCTGGGGGTCGGCGTCGCGGCCACCGCCATCGGAGCCACGTTCGCGGCCACCGCCATCGGCACCGCCGACGCCGCCTGCGACAAGTCCGTCTCCCTGATGAACGGGGTGAACGTGGCGGGCATCGCGCTCGCCACCGGGATCGCGGCGGCGGTGGCCTCGGTGCGGCAACGGCAGGCCGAGCGGATCGCCGAGCTCTCCAAGCTCGCGGCGGTGGCCCAGCAGGCGGTACTGCGCCCGCTCGGCCCGCAGGTCGGCACGCTCTCGGTCGCCGGGCGCTACATCTCGTCGACCGCCACGGCGGAGATCGGCGGTGACCTGTACGAGGCGCTCGACACCCCGTACGGCGTCCGCATGATCATCGGCGACGTGCGCGGCAAGGGGCTGGACGCCGTCCGGCTGGCGAGCATCGTGCTCGGGTCGTACCGGCACGTGGCGTTCGAGCGGGCGGACCTGCGCGCCGTCGTCGCCGACCTGGACCGGGCCGTCGCCCGCAGCGTCGGTGACGAGGACTTCGTCACCGCCGCGATCGTCGAGGAGCGGGGCGGGACGCTCACCATCGTCAACTGTGGACATCCGCCGCCGCTGCTGCTCCGGCGGGGCGCGGTGATCCCGCTCGAACCGCCCGCGCCGGCGCCCCCGCTCGGGTTCATGCCGGCCGTGCGGCCGAGGGTCGAGCGGCTGGAACCCGGGGACCGCCTGCTGCTCTTCACCGACGGCCTCGGTGAGGCGCGCCGCGACGGGGAGTTCTTCCCGACCGCCGACCGGGCCTGGCGGCTGCTGGGCCACGGCACCGTCGCCGACGGGCTCGCCTCGCTGGAGACGGCCCTGGTCGAGTGGGTGCACGGCCGCCTCGACGACGACATCGCCCTGGTCCTGATGGAGTACACGGGTGCACGCACCGGGGCGGGCGCGGCCGTGCCGAGCTGGGAGGTCGGCGCGGCCGAGAGCTGACGCCACCGGCTCCCGACGACGGGCGCCCCGACCGCCGCCGGGGCGCCGCTCGCGACTGTGTAATCGCCGTCACTTCGGTGATCGACTTGTCGCTGTCTACTTGCCGGTAATAGAGTCGGAGTTACTGATCGGTAACACCTGTCCGGAAGCGGGGCCAGTGAGCATGACCCACTACAAGAGCAACCTGAGGGATCTCGAGTTCAACCTCTTCGAGGTCTTCGGGGCGGACCGGGCGTTCGGCCAGGAGCCGTACTCCGAGCTCGACGCCGACACCGCGCGCAGCATCCTCGCCGAGGTCGACCGCCTCGCCCGGGAGGACCTGGCCGCCAGCTACACGGACAGCGACCGCAACCCGCCGGTCTTCGACCCGGCCACCCACACCGCCCCGCTGCCGGAGTCGTTCAAGAAGTCGTACCGGGCCTTCATGGAGTCGGAGTTCTGGCGGCTCGACCTCCCGCCCGAGCTCGGCGGCACGAACGCGCCGCGCGCGCTCTGGTGGGCGCTCGCCGAGCTGGTGCTCGGCTCCAACGCACCGGTCTGGATGTACGCCTCCGGCCCGTCCTTCGCGCACGTGCTGCACGTCGAGGGGACCGAGCGGCAGCGGACGTGGGCCAAGCTCTTCGTCGAGAAGCAGTGGGGCTCGACCATGGTGCTCACCGAGCCGGACGCCGGCTCGGACGTCGGCGCCGGGCGTACCCGGGCCGTCCAGCAGCCGGACGGCTCGTGGCACATCGAGGGCGTCAAGCGCTTCATCACCTCGGGCGAGCACGACCTGACCGACAACATCGTCCACTACGTACTGGCCCGCCCGGTCGGCGTCGAGGGCGTCGGTGGGCCGGGCACGAAGGGCCTCTCGCTCTTCGTGGTGCCGAAGTACCACTTCGACGAGGAGACCGGCGAGCTGGGCGAGCGCAACGGCGTCTACGCCACCAACGTCGAGCACAAGATGGGCCTGAAGGTCTCCAACACCTGCGAGCTGACCTTCGGCGAGCACGGCGTACCGGCCAAGGGCTGGCTGATGGGCGACAAGCACGAGGGCATCCGCCAGATGTTCATGATCATCGAGTACGCCCGGATGATGGTCGGCACCAAGGCGATCGCCACCCTCTCCACCGGCTACCTGAACGCCCTCGAGTACGCCAAGAACCGGGTCCAGGGCGCCGACCTGATCCGGCAGACCGACAAGGCCGCGCCTCGGGTCACCATCACCGAGCACCCCGACGTGCGGCGCTCGCTGCTGCTGCAGAAGTCCTACGTCGAGGGACTGCGTGCGCTCGTCCTCTACACCGCGACCTGGCAGGACCGGGTCGCCACCGCCGAGGCGGCCGGTGACGAGAAGGCCACCAAGCTCGCCAAGCGGGTCAACGACCTGCTCCTGCCGCTGGTCAAGGGGGTCGGCTCGGAGCGGGCGTACGAGCTGCTCGGGCACGAGTCCCTGCAGACCTTCGGCGGCTCCGGTTTCCTCCAGGACTACCCCTTGGAGCAGTACGTCCGCGACTCGAAGATCGACACCCTGTACGAGGGCACCACGGCGATCCAGAGCCTCGACCTGGTCTTCCGGAAGATCGTCCGGGACAACGGGCGGGCCCTGGCGACGGTCGCCGGTGAGATCCAGGACTTCATCACCTCCGAGGGCGGCAACGG
The DNA here is from genome assembly GCF_003626635.1 of Micromonospora musae. GTDB lineage: Bacteria > Actinomycetota > Actinomycetes > Mycobacteriales > Micromonosporaceae > Micromonospora > Micromonospora musae. The sequence goes on from NZ_RAZT01000014.1 coordinate 14,098, forward strand.
GCAGCTCAAGGAGGAGCGGCAGGCGCTCGGCAAGGCGCTCGCCGACGTCCAGACGATGCTCGGCGTCATGACCGGCTGGCTGGGTGAGGCGCAGGGCGGCGACGCCCGGGCCCTCTACAAGGTCGGGCTGAGCAGCCGGCGGTTCCTGCTGGCGATCGGTGACCTGGTCGTCGGCTGGCTGCTGCAGAAGCAGGCCGAGGTGGCGCTGCGGGCGCTGAACGGTGAGCTCTCCTCCGCCGACCGGGCGTTCTACACGGGGAAGGTGGCGGCCGGCCGGTTCTTCGCCCGCGAGGTGCTGCCCCGCATCGGTGCCGATCGGCGGATCGTCGAGAACGCCGATCTGGACATCATGGCGCTGCCGGAAGAGGCGTTCTGAGAGGTACACAACGGACGGCCGCACCCATCGCGGTTTATGACCGGCACGACGGTCGGCGGGGACGATCCCGCCGGCCGTCGGCGTCGTGGGGGCCTTCCGGGCGGCCGGCCGTGTCGGCGACGGGGCCGGGGCTCGGCAGGCATTCGGCGATCCCGGCCGGGTAGCCCATAGCCGTGGCGGGTAACCGTCCCGAGACCACGTCGGAACACGCCCGAACCCATCGCACGGGGGAGTCCAGCGGACATGGGCATTGGTAGCGGCATCTTCCTGATCGCGGTCGGCGCGATCCTGACCTTTGCCATCAGAGCCAACGTCTGGTGGGTCGACCTGCGCGCGGTCGGTTGGGTGTTCATCCTGGCCGGGCTGACCGTCCTGCTCACCACGCTCTGGTACTGGCAGGATCGGCGCAAGCGGGCACGAACCCTCATCGTCGAGGAGAACCGGCTCTCCCATCCCACCGCGATGATGCCGCCACCTCCCGACCCGCCGCCGCCCACCGCGCCGCCCTCCTGAGCCGTGCAACGCCGAGCCACCCGCCCATCCGGGCGGGTGGCTCAACTTCGTGCCGTGTACCGGCGGGAGAGGGGTGCGCCGCCGCGGTCGAGCTCCGCCCACCGGGCCGGGCCGTGGTGCACCGCGAGCTCCGTGGTCCGCAGCTCCTCCGCGTCGCCCTGTCCCGGATCGAGCAGCGCGGAGAGCAGCGATACGCCCGGATTGTGGGCGATCAGCAGCACCGTGCGAGCTGCCGGGTCCACCCGACGGACCAGCGCCAACAGGTCATCCGGGTGCGCCTCGTACGCGTCCGGCTCGTACTGGACGTCCGGGCGGGGACCGGCGGTACCGCCCTCCGGCGGCGAACCGGTCATCCCCATCGCGACGCCGTGCCACGTCTCCCGGGTGCGCCGGGCGGTCGAGCAGAGCACCACGTCCGGCAGCAGCCCGTGCTTGGCCAGCCAGGCGCCGGCTGACTCGGCGTCGGCCCGCCCGCGGGTGCTGAGCGGCCGGTCCGCGTCGGGGCCCTCCTCGGACTGCTCGGCCTTCGAGTGGCGCAGCAGCACCAGTGTCCGTTCCCCGGCGTACGCGTCCGTCATGCCCTCAGCTTGCCCGATTGGCGATCACGGTGCCGGGGTAAGTCGATGGATGCCGCAACCTCACGAATGGCCGCGGCGGAGGCTATCGCCAGCTGAGAGCCGAGGAGGCGACCGATGGGCATTGGTGGCAGCATTTTCCTGATCGCGCTGGGTGCGATCTTCGCGTTCGCGGTGGAGGCCGACCTCGGTTGGCTCGACCTCTCCGTGGTCGGCTGGGTGCTGATGCTCGCCGGCGTCGCCCTGCTGCTCGTCACCCTCTACTTCTGGAACAGTCGGCGGCGCACGGTGGTCGCGGCCGGCCCGGCCCGGACGGAGCGGGTGGTGACCGACCGGGTGGTGCCGGCACAGGACGGCCGGGTCGTCGAGGAGTACCGCGAGGTGCGTAGGCCCGGCCGCACCATTTGATCCGCCGCACCGCGTTCGCAGGGCCCCACGACCCCCCCCGGGCCCTGCGAACGCGGTCAGGCGAAGAGGGCGAAGTAGATCGCGATGTGGTGACAGATCGCGGCGAGCAGCGTGCAGGCGTGGAAGAACTCGTGATGCCCGAAGACGGTGGGCCAGGGGTTCGGACGACGCAGCGCGTAGAAGACGGCCCCGACGCTGTAGACGGCCCCGCCGACGAGCAGCAGCACCAGCGCGGCCACCCCGCCCTCGTGCAGGATCTGCGGGAGCATCGCCACCGCCACCCAGCCGAGCGCCAGGTAGAGCGGCGCGGAGACCCAGCGCGGAGCGTGCGGCCAGATCAGCTTGAGCGCCACGCCCGCCAGCGCACCGCCCCAGACCAGTGCGAGCATCACCGTCGCGGGGCGCGCCGACAGGAGCAGGACGCAGAACGGCGTGTACGTGCCGGCGATGAACACGAAGATCATCGAGTGGTCCATCCGGCGCATGACCTGGTAGCCGCGCTCCGACCACACTCGACGGTGATAGAGCGCGCTGGTGCCGAAGAGCCCGCAGACGGTCAGGCTGTAGATGAGGCAGCTGACCAGCGGTGCCCAGCCGGGACGGGTCGCGGCGATCGAGCAGAGCACGATGCCGCAGACCACGGCGACGAAGAACGCGTACGTGTGCAGCCAGCCGCGCATCCGGGGCTTACCGATGTCGACCGGCTTGAGCCGGGGCGGTGCGGAGGTGGTCACGCGAACAGGTTACGGCACCGTAGGTTACTTGGAGGTAGTGCGCCTCGTCACGCCGATTCATCGACGATGATGGGTACCCGGAACCCGGCCCGGTGGGCCAAGATGGCGGCATGCGGATCCGACCCGTCGGGGCGCACGCCCTGCTGCTCGACCTCGCGCCCGGGAACGGGTCCACCCCGGCCGACGCGGCCGCTCAGGTCGAGGCCTGGCGGGCGGAGCTGGCCCACCGCCGCGACCTGGGCGAGCTGACCGCCCTGGAGATCGTCCCGGCGGCGACCACCGTACTGCTCGACGGTGTGCCCGATCCGGAGGCGGCCGCCGGATCGATCGCCGGCTGGACGCCCCGGCCCGCCGCCGCCCGCAGCGCCGCCGGTCCGGTCGAGATCCCCGTGACCTACGACGGGGCGGACCTACCGGTCGTCGCGGAGCACTGGGCCGTCACCGTCCCCACCGTGGTGGAGCGGCTGGCCGGCACCGACTTCCGGGTGGCCTTCTGCGGCTTCGCGCCCGGCTTCCCGTACCTCACCGGCCTCCCGGGCGAGCTGGCGCTGCCCCGGCTGCCCACCCCCCGCCCCCGCGTCCCGACCGGCTCGGTCGCGCTGGCCGGTCCCTACGCCGGGATCTATCCGAGCCCGTCCCCGGGCGGATGGCTGCTGGTCGGCCGGACCGGGCTACCGCTCTTCGACGTCACCGCCGATCCGCCGACCCGGCTCACCCCCGGCACCCACGTCCGGCTGGTGCCGGCATGACCGGCGAACTCGTCGTCCTCCGGGCCGGGGCGCTCACCACCGTGCAGGACCTCGGCCGGCCCGGCTACGCGCACCTCGGCGTGCCCCGCTCCGGCGCGCTCGACCCGGCGTCGCTACGGCTCGCCAACCGGCTCGTCGGCAACCCCGAGAACACGGCCGGGCTGGAGATCACGGTGACCGGCTGCGTGCTGCGGCTCAGCCGGGCGGCCAGCGTCGCCGTCACCGGCGCCGAGGCGGAGATCCGCGTCGGAGCCCGCCCCGGCGACACCGGTCTGCCGCTCTCCGTACCGGCCGGGACGGTCCTGCGGATCGGCCCCGCCCGTGGCGGCGTACGCAACTGGCTGGCCGTCTGCGGCGGCATCGACGTGCCCCCCGTGCTGGGCAGCCGGGCCACCGACACCCTCTCCGGGCTCGGCCCGCCCCCGCTGCGCGACGGCGACCGGTTGCCCCTCGGTACGCCCACCGGCCCGCCCGCGCCGGTCGACCTGACCGTCGGCCCACCCCAGCGCGACGAGCTGCGGCTCGCCGTACGGCTCGGCCCGCGCGACGACTGGTTCACCCCGGCGGCGCTGGACCGGCTCCTCGGCACGGCGTACACGGTGAGCCCGGTGAGCAACCGGGTCGGCGCGCGACTCGCCGGCGCACCGCTGCCCCGTGCGGTCGCCGGTGAACTGCCGAGCGAGGGGATCGTGCTCGGCGCGGTGCAGGTGCCGGCCGACGGCCAACCGTTGATCTTCCTGGCCGACCATCCGACGACCGGCGGGTACCCGGTCGTCGGGGTGGTCGCCGACGTGACCCCGCTCGCGCAGGCCCGCCCAGGCACTACCGTCAGGTTCCATGGACCTCAACGCTGACCTCGGCGAGGGATTCGGCATCTGGCGGCTCGGCGACGACGACGCGCTGCTCAGCCTGATCACCTCGGCGAACGTCGCCTGCGGCTTCCACGGCGGCGACGCACCCACCATGCGCCGGGTCTGCGAAGAGGCCGCCCGCCGCGAGGTCGCGGTGGGCGCGCAGGTCGGCTACCGGGACCTCGCCGGCTTCGGCCGCCGGCACGTCGCGTACGACTTCGCCGAGCTACGCGACGAGGTCATCTACCAGCTCGGCGCGCTCGACGCGTTCTGCCGGCTCTTCGGCACCCGGGTGCGCTACCTGAAGCCGCACGGGGCGCTCTACCACGCGGCGACGCGCGACGAGAAGGAGGCGGCGGCGCTGGTGGCGGCGGTCGACGAGTACGACCACCGGCTGCCGCTGCTCTGCCAGCCCGGTTCGGTCCTCGCCCAGCTCGCCGTCGGCGCCGGACTGCGGGTCGTCGCCGAGGGTTTCGCCGACCGTGGCTACCTGCCCAACGGCAAGCTGGTGCCCCGCTCCGCGCCGGGCGCGCTGGTCACCGACCCGGAGCAGGTCGCCGAGCGGGCCGTGCGGATGGCCACCGAGCGGACCGTGGTGGCGGTGGACGGCACCGTTGTGCCCTGCCCGGTCGAGTCGATCTGCCTGCACGGGGACACTCCCGGCGCGGTTGCCTCGGCGGAGATGGTCCGGGCCGCGCTGATCGACGCGGGCGTCGCGCTCACGCCCTTCACGGCCTGAGCGCGGGAGCCCCGCTCCCGGGCCCCCGCGAACGACCTCAGGCGTCCAGACCGCGCAGCACCAGCGGCAACCGGGCCGCGCCGCTCTCCACCACCCGGACCGGTACGCCCCAGTCCTGCCGGGTCAGGTGGCAGGCGGCGTGCTCGACGTCGACGTCGCAGGTGGCCGCCTGGGCGGTCACCTGCAGCACCCCACCGGTCACCTCGCCGTTGACCACCAGCCGCCGGGACAGTTCGGTGGTCGTACCCGCCCCCTCGACGAGCAGCTCCGGCGGCGAGGCGGAGATCACCAGTCGGGTCGACGGACCGTACGTCTCGTCCAGCTTCTGCCCCGGCGCCGGGCTGAAGATGATCTCCAGCGTCAGCTCGCCGGGCGTCACGTCCGTCGGCTTGCGTTCGGTGCGGTGCCGGGGACCGTCCACCGTGCTGGCACCGGCCGCGGAGAGCGCCCCGGGCGCCAGCCGGGTGAGCCGGTGCGCGGCGGACTCCACCACCAGCACCTCGCCCTCAGCGGTGAGCACCAGGTCGCTCGGCTCGGCCAGCCCGTCGGCGACGGTGGAGACCTGGTCGGTCAGCGGGTCGAAACGCCGCACCGCGCCGTTGTACGTGTCCGCGATCAACACCGAGCCGTCCGGCAGCGCGCACACCCCCAGCGGGTGCTGGAGCAGCGCCGACGCGGCGGGCCCGTCGACGTGGCCGAAGTCGAAGAGCCCCTGCCCGACCGCGGTGCCCATCACGCTGTTCTCCACGTACCGGATCGCGCTGGTCTCGCTGTCCGCGATCCAGAGCCGGGAACCGTCGACGGAGACCGAGAGGCCGGACGGCTGGGCCATCCACGCCTCGTCCAGCGGGCCGTCGCGCAGCGCCTCGACGGTGGTCCCGGCGTACATGCCGGCGGTCCGCTTGATCGGGTCGAACCACCACAGCTGGTGGATGCCGGCCATCGCGATGACGAGCTTGCCGTCGTACCAGGCGAGGTCCCAGGGGGAGGAGAGGTCGACCGAGAGCGCGTCGTGCGAGTGGTCGTCGACCGTCGAACGCCACTGCCGCCCGCTGCCGGCGATCGTGACCACCTCGCCGGTGGCCAGGCGTACGCCGCGGAGCAGGTGGTTGACGGTGTCCGCGACGACCAGGTCGTAGCCGACGACCCCGGCCACCTGCTCGGGGAGCAGGCAGAGCCCCTGTGGCTCGGAGAAGGTGGCGACCCCGGCCGGGCCGTCGGTCCGCCCCCGGTCGCCCGAGCCGATCCGGCGTACCAGCGTCTCGCCGTCCGGCTCCAGCTCGGCCAGCGAGTGCCGGGCCGAGTCGGAGACGAGCAGGTTGCCGTCGGGCAGCTGCACGACCTTGCCGGGGAAGCGCAGCGTGGTCTCCGGCTCGGCGGGCGGGACGTACGGCCCGTCGCCCCGGTGCAGGGTGCCCTTCGCCTCGTGGACGGCGATCAGCTCGTCGATCAACCGAGCCAGCCCCTCGGCGTGACCCTCGCCGGCCATGGTGGCCACCACGTACCCCTCGGGGTCGATCACCGAGAGGGTCGGCCAGGCGCGGGCCGCGTACTGCTGCCACATGTCCATCTCGGGGTCGTCGAGCACCGGGTGGTGCACCCCGTACCGCTCGACCGCCGCCGCGAGCGCCTCGGCGTCCTTCTCGTGTTCGAACTTCGGCGAGTGGACCCCGATCACCACGAGCACGTCGCCGTACTTCTCCTCGAGCGGCCGCAGCTCGTCGAGCACGTGCAGACAGTTGATGCAGCAGAAGGTCCAGAAGTCCGCCAGAACGATCTTGCCGCGGAGGTCGGCGAGGGTGAGGTCGCGGCCGCCGGTGTTCAACCAGCCCCGACCGCGCAGCTCGGGAGCCCGTACTCGTGCGCTCATCCGTCCAGTCTGCCGGACCCGGCCGGCCGGGTCCGGCGGTACCCCGCGCGGCCTCGATCACACCTCTGCGGCACCCCGGACACGACGACGGGGGCCACGGACGACCGTGGCCCCCGTCGTCGAGGCGGCTACTGGCTGGCGGCCGGCTTCAGGCAGAGGACCCTGTTGGGCCCGTCGCCCTGCAACACGACGTGCGGCAGGGTCGGGTCGCCGCACTTGTCGTTGGTGTCGACCTTCGAGACCACGGTGAACGCCTCCGCCTCACCGCAGTCGGCCGCGACGGCGGTCTCGCCGGACTTCTTCACGCAGGTGCCGACGGCCGGGTCGAAGGACGGCGCCTGATCGCCGCCGACCTTGCCGAGCAGGAAGAGCAGGCCGAGCGGCACAGCCAGGATGAGCACCGCGGCGGTGAGCACCGCGGCCAGCACCCGCCCGTTGCGGACCTTCGCCGGTGGCGGTTCGGACTTCGGCTCCGCGTCCGGCTTGAACGCGTCGAACCGGTCCTGGTCGGCCTCCGCCGCACCCGGCGTCCAGTTCTGCTGCTCCGGCTCGTTCTGCCCCCAGGCGGGGACGGACCCGGGCTGGCCCGGCCCGCCCTGCCCCCAGGACGGAACGGCCTGCTGCTGCGGGGGCGGCGGGAACGCGGACGGGAACGTGCTGGTCGGTGCGGGCTCGGTGTCGGGCAGCGCCGGCGGCCCGTAGCCCGCGACCGCTGGCATCCCCGGATCGTGGGGTACCGGCGGTCCGCCGAACGGGTCGGCCGGACGCTCGCCGGGGTGCGGCCGGTTCCCGTTGATCGGGCGGGTGTTGTTGGGGGCGTCGACGAAGTTCGGCACCCCTGGCGGGAAGGCCGGTGGGGCCGGCGGGCCCGGACTCATCGGGGCCGGCTCGGCGTAGCCGCTCGGCGCGGGAGTCGGCTCCCGGTCGTCGAAGCGCGGCCCGGGCTCGGGCCGGGCGTCGACCCCGTAACCGTCCGGCTGAGCCTGCTCCGGCTCGTCCGCCGGCTCGGGCCGGGCCGGGCGACCGTAGACCCGGGGCTGCGGGGCGGACGTGCTGTCGGGCCGCAGCGGCTGATCGGCGGGGGGCAGCACCCGGCTGGCCAGCGGCACGGCAGCGCTCGCCGTGGTGCGGCCGGCCGCGCCGGACTCGGGCGAGGTGCGTGGCGCAGGCACCACCGGACCGGCCGGTGCCGCCTGCTCGTCGGAGTGGGCCTCGGCCGCCCAGGCGGGCTGCTCCGGCTCGTACCCCTGCCCGGTCGCCTCCGCGGGTGGCCAGTCGGCCCGCTCGACCGGCGTCGCCTGCCCGGACGCAGCGCCGAACGGAGCCGGTGCCGGCTGTCCCGCGGGCACGCCGTACGTAGCCGGTGCCGGGAAGTCGGCCGCCGGTACGTAGTCGCCCGGCGGGGTGGCGGCCAGGCTGGCGCCCGGCACGCGCTGCTCCTGCGGAGGCAGCGGTACGACGTTCGCCGGGGAGATCCCCGGAGCGGGGCCGGGCTGGTAGATCGGTGCGTTCTCGGCGGGGCGGCTCGCGGCGTCGGCGTCGGCGTTGCCCCACGCCTCGCCGGGCGCCCAGGGCTCCACCTCGGACGCGCCCGCCCGTTCGCCCGGGTTGCGCTGTGGCAGGCTCCCGGCGCCGGGCACGCTGGCGCTGGCCCGTGCGGGCGTGCCGGTCGGCTCGGCCTGCCAGCCGCCGGAGCGACCCGGGTCGGCCGGCGGCTCCTGCCAGCCGCCCGACGGCGCGCCGCCCTGCGGCTGTTCCTGGGCCGGCGAGAGCATCCAGTCGGGCTGCTGCGGCTGGCTCTCCGGGGGCGCGCCCCAGGACTGTGCGGACTGATCCGGCTGGCCCGGAGCGCCCGCGCCCCACCCACCGGAGTTGTCGGCCTGGCCGGTCTGGTTCGCGGCGCCCGACCAGCCGGTCTCCTGCTGCTGGTTCCAGCCGGCGCCGTCGTCAACCGTCGGCACCTGCGCGGCGCCGCGGACGGGCGGTTCGGCCGGCGCCCACGCCGGTGCGGTCTGTTCGGCCGGTGCCCAGGCCGGCTGGTCGGCCTGCTGCCCGTCGTCGTTCCAGCCGTTGGCGGGTGCCGGCTGCCCCGGCTGCTGCCCGCCGTCGTTCCAGCCGTTGGCAGGGCCGGGCTGCGCCGGAGCGCCCCAGCCCGCGGCGGCCTGGTCGGTCTGCGGTGACGCGTCACCCGGCTGCGGCGGAGTCCACCCGCCTGAGCGCGCCGGGTCCTCCTGCGGCCACGCCTGCGGGGGTGCTGCGGGCGCGGGAACCTGGGCCGCGCCGCGGGCGGCGGGCTGGGACTGTGCCCAGGCCGGCTGCTCGGGCGCGCCGGCCCAGCCCTGGCCGGACTGCTCGGGCTGCCCGCCCCAGGCCGGCTGGGGTGCGCCGGTCGCGGGCCAGGGCGCGGGGTGTCCCGCGTCGGCCGGCGGTGGAGTCTGTGCCGAGCCCCAGGCGGCGGGCGGCTGTTCGTTCTGCGCCGCCCAGGTGGGGGCCGCGGGATTGGGTCCGGCCGGTGGCGGGGGCGCCCAGCCCAGGTCCGGGCCGGCGCCGTAGCCGTTGGCCGGCTGCGCGGCGCGGTCGCCGTACGGCGTCGGTCCGCCGGCGCCCGGCGGCACCTCGTCCGGCTCCTGGCCGGGGTGGTGCGAGCCCTCGGACGTCATCGGTGCGCCTCCTCATCACATGTCGGCCGCCGGTGCCGATCGGTCTCCTCGGCTTGGCTGCCGGCGTTGCCGGCGTACCGGCCGTGCCGGGCTCCCCGCACCGTATCCGGTGGCCGTCCATGGCGTCCGGGGAGCATCGGTCGTCACTCCACGTGGTCGGCTGGTGTCGAACTGCTCCTAGTCGGCTCGACCTGTCCCGAATCGGTGGCGACGACCGAAGCCCACCGTACCGGGCGCTGCGCCTAGGTGGAATCCCGGTGTCAATGGGTGTGAAACGCCGATGACCCGCCCGGTGCTCCCGGGCGGGTCATCGATCTGGAGGAGGTGAGGAAAGGTCTGGTGCGTCAGCTCATGTGACGCTGGGCGATCGCGAGGAGCTCCTCGCGGACGGCCGGCGAGTTGGCGGAGCGCAGCGCGTGCTCGATGGCACGGGCGCGGCGGTTGGCGTCGCGGCGGGTCTTGATTCGCTCGATCATGCTCACGGTCGGTCTCTCCTCCGGCTATTCGGTTGTCAGCCCCTTGATGCCTCTATTTAACAGGAAGCAGCCGCAGACTTCCATCGATTCTTAGGTGAGCTGCACCACGAGCCGAATAATCAAAGGTTTCTCCGGGCTTGCGCCGACGTTTTCGTCGCCCAACTGCCACGGCCGGTGTGCCGGGCGTTAACCCGTGGCACACCGGCCGTGGCCTGGTGGAACGAACCGGTCAGGTCCAGGCGAGCAGCGCCGCCTCCGGATCGGTGAGGAAGTCCCCGATGTCCCGGAGGAACTTCGACCCCAGCTCACCGTCGATGATCCGGTGGTCGAAGGAGAGGCCGAGCGTGGTGACCTGGCGCGGACGCACCTTGCCCTTGTGCACCCAGGGCATCTCCCGGATCGCGCCGAAGGCCAGGATCGCCGACTCGCCCGGAGGCAGGATCGGCGTTCCGCTGTCCACTCCGAACACCCCGACGTTGGTGATGGTCAGGGTGCCGCCGGACATGTCCGCCGGCGTGGTGCGGCCGGCCTTGGCCGTCTGCACCAGCTCGGTCAGCGCGTCGGCCAGCTCGCGCAGCGTGAGCCGCCCGGCGTCCTTCACGTTCGGCACGATCAGCCCGCGATCCGTGGCCGCGGCGATCCCCAGGTTGACGTACTCCTTGACGACGATCTCGTCGCCGGCCCAGGTGGAGTTGACCATCGGGTGCCGCTGCACCGCGAGCAGCACGGCCTTCGCCACCAGCAGCAGCGGCGAGATCCGCACCTCGCGCCACTCCCGGCGGTTGCGCAGCCGGTCGAGCGCCTTCATGGCCCGGGTCACGTCAACGGTCAGGAACTCCGTCACGTGCGGGGCGGTGAAGGCCGAACGGGACATGTTCTCGGCGGTGAGCTTGCGTACCCCCTTGACCGGGATGCGCTGCTCGCGGTCCGCGCCGAAGCTCGCCGCCGCGGTGGCGGTCGTCCCGACCGACGCCGGCTCGGCGACGGCACCGGCGGCGGCCCGCTGGACGTCCTCCCGGGTGACCGAGCCCAGCGGCCCCGAACCGGTCAGCGCACGGAGGTCGACGCCGAGGTCCCTGGCGAGCTTGCGCACCGGTGGCTTGGCCAGTACACCGGTCGCCGCGCCCGCCTCGTGGCCGTTGGGCGCGGGCACGGCCCGCGCCGGGGCGGCCTGCGCCGGAACCACCGGGGCCGCCGCGGTGGCCTGGGCCGGGATCGCCGGGGCCGCGCTCGCCTGCGTCGGTACGGCGCTCTTGCGCGGGCGGCGCTTCGCGCTGGTGGTACGCGGGCCGTAGCCCACCAGCACCGGCGTCCGCCCGCCCGGCGCCGGGCCGCCGACCAGACCCGGCTCGACCGCGCCCTCGGCCGGTGCCACCTCGACCGCGGCCAGCGCGGCAGCCGACGGGGTGGGCAGGTCACCGCCGGCCGAGGACGACGCCGTGGTGTCCAGCGGGCCGGCGTCCGGGTCGGTGTCGATCGCGATGATCGGGGAGCCGACCTCGACCGTGGTGCCCTCCGGGTGGAAGATCGCCTGGACCCGGCCGGCCCACTTCGCCGGAATCTCCACGGCCGCCTTGGCCGTCTCCACCTCGACGATCGGCTGGTTCAGCTCGATGATGTCGTCGACCTTGACGAGCCAGCTGAGGATCTCGCCCTCGGTGAGCCCCTCGCCCAGGTCGGGCAGGTTGAACGTCTTGAGTCGGGACATGTCACTCACCAGCCGAAGGAGCGGTCGACGGCGTCGAGCACCCGGTCGAGGTCGGGAAGGTACTCCTCCTCCACCCGGGCGGCCGGGTAGGGGGTGTCGAAGCCGGTCACGCGCAGCACCGGAGCCTCCAGGGAGTAGAAGCACTCCTCGGTGATCCGGGCCGCGATCTCCGCGCCCACGCCGACGTTGGACGGCGCCTCGTGCACCACCACGGCCCGGCCGGTGCGCCGGACCGACTCGTACACCATGCCCAGGTCCAGCGGCGAGATCGAGCGCAGGTCGATGACCTCCAGCTCACGACCGTCCTCGGCGGCGGCGGTCGCCGCCTCCAGGCAGGTCCGCACCATCGGGCCGTACGCCAGCACGGTCGCGTCGGTGCCGGGGCGGACCACCCGCGAGGCGTGCAGCGGGTACGCGTCGGCGATCGGCGCGTCCAGATCGACCGGACCCTTCTCCCAGTAGCGCCGCTTCGGCTCCAGGAAGACGATCGGGTCGTCCGACGCGATCGCCTGCTGGATCATCACGTACGCGTCCTGCGGGTTGGCGCAGGAGACCACCTTCAGGCCGGGGGTGTGCGAGAAGTACGCCTCCGGCGACTCGGAGTGGTGCTCCACCGCGCCGATGCCGCCGCCGAACGGGATCCGGATCACCAGCGGGATCCGCAGCTTGCCGCCCGAGCGGTAGTGCATCTTCGCCACCTGCGACACGATCTGGTCGTAGGCCGGGTAGACGAAGCCGTCGAACTGGATCTCGCAGACCGGCCGGTACCCGCGAATGGCGAGGCCGACGGCGGTGCCGATGATGCCCGACTCGGCGAGCGGGGTGTCGATCACCCGCTGGTCGCCGAAGTCCTTCTGGAGCCCGTCGGTGACCCGGAAGACACCGCCGAGCTTGCCGACGTCCTCGCCCATGATGACGACCTTCGGGTCGTTCTCCAGGGCCCGCCGCAGACCGATGTTGAGGGCCTTGCTGATGCTGAGCGTCTCCGTGGCCATCAGTGGGCGCTCCCCTCGAACGACTCCATGTAGCGGTTGAACTTCGCGCGCTGCTCGTCCAGCAGCGGCGAACCGTTCGGGTAGACGTTGTCGAACATGGTGACCGGCTGCGGATCCGGCATGGCCAGCACCCGCTCGCGCAGGTGCAGCGACTCGCTCCGGGCCTGCTCGTCGACCTCGGCGAAGAAGTCCGCGTCGACGATCTGCTGCTTGGTCAGGAAGGCCTTCATCCGGGCGATCGGGTCCTTGGCCTGCCACGCCTCGACCTCGCTGGCGATCCGGTAGCGAGTCGGGTCGTCCGAGGTGGTGTGGGCGCCCATCCGGTAGGTGTACGCCTCGATCAGGCTCGGCCCCTGCCCGTGCCGGGCGTTGTCCAGCGCGGTACGGGTCACCGCGTACGACGCGAGCACGTCGTTGCCGTCCACCCGTACGCCGGGGAAGCCGAAGCCGGCCGCCCGCTGATAGAGCGGCACCCGGGTCTGCCGCTCCAGCGGCTCGGAGATCGCGTACTGGTTGTTCTGGCAGAAGAAGACCATGGGGGCGTTGAAGACGCTCGCCCAGACGAAGGCCTCGTTCACGTCGCCCTGGCTGGTGGCGCCGTCGCCGAAGTAGGCGATCACCGCCTCGCCGTCGTCGCCGCCCATCCGGCCGTCCATGGTGATGCCCATGGCGTAGCCGGTGGCGTGCAGGGTCTGCGCCCCGATGACGATCGTGTACATGTTGAACTTGAACTCGTTCGGGTCCCAGCCGCCCTGGTCGACGCCGCGGAACAGGCCGAACGGCATGATCGGGTCGATGCCCCGGCAGTAGAGCACGCCGTGCTCCCGGTAGGTCGGGAAGGCCATGTCCTGCGTCCGCAGCGCGCGCCCCGAGCCGACCTGCGCCGCCTCCTGACCCAGCAGGCTCGCCCAGAGACCCAGCTCACCCTGGCGCTGCAGGGCGGTGGCCTCGGCGTCCAGCTTCCGTACCAGCACCAGGTCGCGGTAGAGGCTCCGGTACTCGTCGTCGGTCAGGTCGGCGCGGTACACGGTGCCGTCCGGCCCGGTGACGCTGTCGATCCGCTCGCCCTCCGGGGTGAGCAGCTGCACCAGGTCCGGGTCTGCGCCCGTGGCCTTCCTGGAACGGGGTGCGGCCCGCCTACTGCGGGTGCTGACCCCGGGGTCGCCCTTTGCCATCCGTCTCTCCCTGTCGTGTCTGCGTCGGCACCGGCTGGTCACCCGGCCGCGCAAATCCTGCGCCGGCCCGGCGGTGCCGGACCGGTCCTGGCGGCCGCGCCTAGCCCCGGTGAGGGTTGCCGCGCGGCGTGAGCCGGATTCAGTTGGCCGAACCCGGATCGGGGAGCGCCGGCGTTCGCCGAGCCTGCCGCGAGGGTGCGCGGAGGCCGCGGCTGCGTTGCCGTCGTGCTCCATATTCGCAGAGGAGGTGAGTGGGCCCACAGTACGCCCGGCCTGGTCGATGAGGCCTGATCGATTCGGGGGCTTTGTCAATGTCGGCATGTGGAGTGCCCGCCGCCGATCCGGTGATGGTTCGTCACCGTTCGGGTAGTTGACCGTGTCGACACGCTGTAGGGGGCTGGCGCACTGAGCGTCACTGAGCCAGGCTGATTCCCGCAGGATCGCCGTGATCGGGGCGATTTGCGGCATGCGCCGGCCTGACCACCGTGCCGATCAGTCCACTGTCAACGCTGAGGAGGCGCTGGTGTCCGAGCCAGCCGACGGACCCGGTACGCCGCTGCTCGGGAAGCACCGCGCGGTCTACGGCGGTTACCGGCGGGTGGTGGGCGCGCACCGTGCCCCCGGCGCCTCCGGTCCGTCCCGGGGCTACCTCTTCACCGTCGCGCTGCTGGCCGGCACCGCCTCGATGCCGATCCTCGCGGCGATCAGCACCGGCTCCGCCACGGTCGGCAGCACGGCGCTGCCGGACAGCAGCACCCCGTTCATCCCGACGCCCTCCGTCGGGCCGGTGGTCGTCCCCCTGCCGACGTCCAGCCAGCCGTCCGCCCGGCCGACCTCCAGCCCGTCGGCGGTGAGTGGCTGGTCGGCCGGCTTCCCGCTGGGCGGGCCCGACCGGTCGGAGCCGCCCCGGTACGGATCGGACGACACCGGGACGGGCGCGGAGCCGACCCGCCGGCCCCTGCCTCCGCCCTCGGCGCCGCGCCCCACACCGAGCAGCCCACCGGGGCCCTCGCGCCCGCCGTCACCGACCGCGTCGCCGAGTCCGAGCACGTCACCGAGCGACGATCCGACCGACGACCCGACAGCCAGCCCGTCGCCGTCCGGAACGATCTCCGTACCGCCCACCGAACCCACCTCGCTCCCCACCGAGGAGCCGGACGACTCGACGCCTCCGGACGACCTGCCCGACCCGGACGAATCGCCGACCATGACCGTGGCCCCCCGGCCGTCCGTCGGCACCCGCCCCACCCCACCTCTCGGTCCGCGCCACGTCAGTCACCTCACACCCCTCGTGGTCGGCCCCGTCATCCCGTCGTCCCGGGAACCGTCGAACGATTGTCGCCGCCGTCCGGCGTCGCTACGGTGATGATCAGGAGCGGCCGGACCGCCCGGACGAGGTGATGATCGACGCCGCGCTGGCGGCGGAGGCGGTGGCCCCGCCGAGGTACTTCGAGGAGACAGCGTGGGCGGCGGTGCGCGATCCGGTCAGGCCCCCGCGCCCCGACCCGGTCCCACGTTGCGGCTGGCCCGGCTGGTCACCGAGCTGACCGCACCCGCGGTGCTGGTCCCGGTGCTGATGATCGCCGTCGGCTGGCACAGCGCCCAGGGTGGCGTGGCCGGGCTCGGCTGGGCTCTGCTCGCCGTCGTCTTCGTCATCGGCATACCGTTCGCGTACATCGTCGGCGGCGTACGCCGAGGGCGGCTCACCGATCACCACGTGGGACAGCGGGAACAGCGCCGCGTTCCGCTGCTCGTCGGCCTCTGCTCGGTCGTCGTCGGGTTGATTCTGCTGGTCACGCTCGGCGCGCCCCGACCTGTGGTGGCGCTCGCGGCGGCCGGGGCGATCGGCCTGGTGGTGGCGGTGACCGTGAGCCACTGGTGGAAGATGTCGATCCACTCGGCGGTCGCCACCGGCACCGTGGTGATCCTGGCCCTCACCTTCGGAGCCCGGCTGCTGCTCAGCGCGCCGCTGCTGGCCCTGGTCGGCTGGTCCCGGGTGCGGCTGCGCGATCACACCGTGTCGCAGGTGGTCGTCGGTGGGCTGGTGGGCGGCCTGGTGGCCGGCGTGGTCTTCGCAGCGCTGCACTGAGCGTGGGCGACCGAACCGGAACCGCCGTCGCGGGCCCCGCACCGGAGGCCGGCCGGGGCCGCGCCCGGCCGGCTCAGTCGAGGTCGGTGAGGCGGTGCCGGTTCGCCTCGATCCACGTGTTCAGCGCCTCCGGATCGTCCGGGTCCACGCCGTCGGCCATCAACTCGGCCACGGCCGCGGTGGCCGGACTGCGCCGCTCGCCGGTGCTGTAGAGGCGGGCGAACTCGGGCACCATCTCCTCGATGGCCGCGTCGGTCTGTGTCACCGCGACGGCCGGCAGGTCGCGTCGGCGAGCGGCGTACGCCGCCCAGGCGCGCAGCACCCGGGGCAGCATCGCGGCGTCGTCCATGTCCAGCACGGCCCGCCGGTGCACCCAGTCGAGCAGGAACAGGCCCGCGACCGCCGGGCTCCACCGCAGCGGGTCGGCGTCCGGGAAGCTCTCCGCGTGGTCGAGCAGAAGGCCGAGACAGAAATGCAGCGAGGCCAGCTCGGGACCGTCGATGGTGTCCAGCCCGGCGCGGGCGGCCTCCGGCGAGGCGAGGAAGCTCCGGAGCAGGTCGGTCCGGTCGGCGGTGGAGAGCGGCTCGGCGCCACGGGCCGCCGGCACCGACTGGGTGGGCAGCACCGCGAGCCGTGCGCCGGCCAGCGCCCGGTCGGTGGCGAGGGCCCCCGCGCTGGGCAGCTCGCTGAGGTCGTCGGTGATCGTCAGGTGGCGGACCACCTCGCCGCGCATCCGGGCCGGATCCTCCTCCCGGAACCAGGTCAGCTCGTCGGACGCGCACATCTGCCGGACCTGCTCGAGGATCTGGCCGGCCGGCCCACCGACGAAGACGTCCTTCGTGATGCCGATGTTGTGGTCGACCAGCGCCACCAGCGCGTGCTCCGGGCCCCCGGCCGCGTCGTCGTACGCGAAGGTGGCCAGGTAGGAGGTCTGGTCCCCGTACACGTCGCCGTACGCCCAGGTGCCGGTGAGGTGCACCCGGCCGAGCTGGCCGGACCAGGCCGGCGCCTGGCTGCCGGGCCGGACCCGCTCGGCGCCGTCGGCGTCGGGCACCAGGGCGGCGAAGACGGAACGGATGGTGGTCGCCGCGGCGGTACGCCGACGGGCGGTGGCGGCGAGGAAGCCGGTGACGAACTCCCGGATGGCGGCGTTGCGGTCGCTCTCCGCGATGGCGTAGACGCTGCCGAGCAACGCCGCGCCGAGCATCTCGGCGTCCAGGGCGCTGTCCAGCCGCGTCACGTCGCGCGCGGCGTGCAGAACTGCGTCGTACGGGGTCCGGGGAGGGGCCATGCACCCGACCCTACGCTCGTTCCGGCGTACCGGGCAGCGGTAGCGACAGGGGAACGATCAGCGCCGGGCGGCGTCCCGGAGGGCCTCCCGCGCCACCGCGTAGTCGGCGAGGACGCCCCGGACCGGGGCCAGCACGTACTCGTCGCCGACCGCGGCCACGGCTGCGGCGAGCCGCTGCTCCGCCCGGCGGCGGGCCCGCCCGGCCGCCCAGCGGACGATCGGCCGGGTCAGCGCCGAGAGCAGCAGACCGGCGAGCAGGCCGCCGAGCAGCAGCAGCGTCGGCAGCGGCACCACGCCCACCATCGGGGGCTCCGGGTCGGGCAGCCCGAGCGCGCGCAGCACGTAGCCGAGCAGCAGCCAGGCCAGCCCGCCCAACGCCGCCAGCGTCACCAGCCACTGAACTACTCCGACGAACCGCCACCAGAGCGGTCGACGCCCCAGGCCGAGGTCGGTGGCGGCGACCGCCCGGTCCAGCGCGTCCGGCAGGTCGGCGAGGCGGGACCGGGCCGCCTCCGTCACCGCGGCCGGCCAGCCGGCGGGCAGCTCGGCCGCGGCGCGATCGGCCACCGCCCGGATCGCGAGCCCGAGCGCGGACCGCTGCGCGGCGGTCGGATCCGGCACCGAGGTCGCCCCCACCAGGCTCTCCGCCGGGTCGGTGACCTCGACCGGTGCGCCCGACAGGTGCAGCCGACGCAGCGGGTCGGGTCGCAGCCGCCGCCAGCCACGGACCAGCGGCCACCCGGTGCTCGCGACCGCACGGTGCCGGTACGCCTCCCGCACCGCCTCCGTCACGGCCGGCACGCCGGCAGCGCCCGCCAGCGCCCGGGTCAGCTCCCCGGCCGTGGCCTCGTCCGGGCCGGCGGCCGGGCGGTCGGGGCCGACCAGCTCGTCCAGCCCCGCGACCACCGTCTCCACGTCACCGGCGAGGCGACGCAGCGCCGCCTGGCGCTCGGCGACGGTCCGCTCCAGCGCCGCGCGCAGCTCGACGATGCCGTCCGGGTCGGTCGCGGTGGTGGCGAGCAGGGGTACGCCGTCCAGCCCGTCGTCGTCGAGCAGCCGGCGCAGGTCGGCCACGACCCGGGGCAGCTCGGCCGAAGGGAGCCGGTCGGCCTGGTTGAGCACGACCAGCGTGACGTCGCGGTGCCGGTGGAACTCGCCGAGGTAGTTCGTGTGGATCACCCGGTCGGCGTACTTCTGCGGGTCGACCACCCAGACCACGAGGTCGACCAGGCCGAGTAGGCGGTCCACCTCCAGCCGGTGGGACCACTGCACCGAGTCGAAGTCGGGCAGGTCCAGCAGGACCAGGCCGTGCAGCGCGGCCTCGTCGTCGGCGTCCAGGGCGCTCTCCCGGACGAACCGGTGCCGGGGCAGCACCCCGATCCAGTCGAGCAGCCGGGCCGCACCCTCCTGCGGACCCCAGACGCAGGCGTGCGCGACCCCGGTCGTCGGGCGGCGCACCCCGACCGGGGAGAGATCCAGCCGGGCCAGCGCGTTGAAGAGGCTGGACTTGCCGCTGCCGGTGGCGCCGGCCAGGGCGACCACGGTGTGGTCGCGGGAGAGCGTCAGGCGGGTGCCGGCCCGCTCGACGAGCGTGTGCGCGGGTACGAGCCGGCTGGCCGGCAGGCGCCCGTCGGCCGCGGCGAGGAAGCGGCGCACCGCCTCCAGGCGGGCGAGCAGCACGTCCGGGTCGACCCGCTGGTCGCCGCCGCGGAACGCCTCGCGTATCCGGCCGACCACGTTGCTCACCGCCCGGACCTTCCGCTCGTGACCGCCGGGTTCGCGCTCCTGCCCCTCGTGCTCACCGGGTCGCCCCTCCGGTGGTCAGCCCGCTGCGCCGCCGTGCGCTCTCCACCTGGTCCGCGGCGGTGTGCAGCGCGCCGACGATCTCCGCGTCGAGCCGGGCCGCCGCGCTCCGGGTGAGGTAGCGCTCGGCCTCGTCGTCGAGCAGGGCCCGCACCCGCTCCAGCAGGTCGGCCCGGGCCTTCTGGGCCAGGGTACGCACCGCCTGGTCGCCGAAGATCGCCTGAAGCACGGCCTGCGCGGCGACGGTGGTGCCCGCGCCGGTGGCGACCTCCAGGCCGGTCGGGATGAACGCGGTCGAGGCGAAGACGGCGATCATCACGGCCAGGCCGGTGGCGTTCACCGCGTACGCGGCGGTGCGGGCCACGAAGCGCTTGTCGCCGCCCTGCGTCCGGACGAGTTCCAGCACCCCGCGCTGCCACTCCCGGACCAGCCGTTCGGCCCGGGCGGGCAGGTCCTCGCCGGGGCGGCCGAGGGACGGGTCCAGCAGCTCCGCCCCGGCCGGATGCGCGTTCCAGCCGGCGTACGCCTGCTCGGCCGCCTCGGCGGCCACCCCGCGCAGCAGCGTGACCAGCTGGGATTCGATCGCGCTGCGCAGTCCGGCGGCGGGTGCCGGGCGGCCGGTGAGCGCGGCGACCATCCGGTCGCGCAGCCGCCCGATCCGGGCCTCCAGGGTGCGGAAGAACTCGCCGGTCCCGACGAACTCCTGCCAGCGGGCCAGCACCTCGCCGCGGAGCAGCCGGCCGTCGCTCAGCCCCTGCTCGACCGTGCGGTGCCCGCCCCGGTACGCGGCCAGTACCCGCTCGTCCAGCGCGTCGACGGCGGTGAGCTGCTCGGCGGCCGCGTCGGCGAGCCCCTCGACGGTCGGGTGCAGCGCGGCCAGCGCCCCGTCCAGGGTCTGCCGGACCACGGCGGCCCGGGCGTTGGCGTCGGCCGCCAGCCGGGTGAACCAGTCGGCCAGCGGGCTGGTGACCCGCTCGGGGAGCAGCCCCTGACCGTCGACCCGGGTCTCCGGGAGCACGAAGAGCGGTGCCTGGCCGAGCCCCTGCTCGGCCAGCATCTCGGCGAGGTGGGCGGAGACCTCGTCGACCGCCTCCGGCGGGACCCGGTCCAGCACCATGGCGATCACCGTGCCCCGGGCGCGGGCGCCGCGCAGCAGCTCCCACGGAACGGCGTCGGCGTAGCGGGCCGCGGTGGTGACGAAGAGCCAGAGGTCGGCGGCGGCGAGCAGTTGGCCGGCGAGCGCCCGGTTGGCGTCCACCACCGAGTCGATGTCCGGCGCGTCGAGGAGGGCGAGCCCGGCCGGGAGGGCGGGGGCGGTGACGATCTGGAGGGTGCCCGGGTCCTCGCTCGGCTCGTTGGTACGGGTGAGGCCGGGCAGCAGCTCCCCCTGCCGGAACCACGACGTGTCGGGCGGGCTGCAGACGAGCACCGGTGAGCGGGTGGTCGGACGAAGCACACCGGCGGCGCTCACCCGGGCCTTGACCAGGCTGTTGACCAGCGTCGACTTGCCGGCCCCGGTGGAGCCGCCGACCACCACCAGCAGGGGCGCGTCGAGTCGGGAGAGCCGCGGGAGCAGGTAGTCGTCGAGTTGGTCGGTGAGCGAGTCGGCGGCCCGTCGGGCCGGCTCGGCCGAGGGCAGGGCCAGCGGGAACCGGGCTGCCCCGATCGCGGCCCGGAGCGCCTGCAGGGCGGCGGGGAGGCTCTCCTCGCCGGTGGCGGCGGACGGGTCCGCCGGGGGGTCCGGCGGGCCGGGGCGGGCTGCGACGGCGGGCGTGCCGGAGTGGCTGGCGGGGTCGCCGTGCGTCGTCACCGCTAAAGCGTGCCCGACCGACGCAACTCACGACAACCGATCAGTAGCATCAGGGGTTGCGCCGGGTCGACTCAAGGCCGACTTGACGATCTGCGCGGGCGTGGCACTATTGAGTCAAGTTCACTCAACTTGTGGTGGGTGTGCTGCGGGCGGTGCCCGTCACCTGCTCAAACGTTACGAAGCGAGGAAGCGAAGATGGCACGTGCGGTCGGTATCGACCTCGGCACGACGAACTCCTGCGTCAGCGTTCTCGAGGGCGGTGAGCCCACCGTCATCGCCAACGCCGAAGGCTCGCGGACGACTCCGTCGATCGTCGCGTTCGCCCGCAACGGCGAGGTGCTCGTCGGTGAGGTCGCCAAGCGGCAGGCGGTGACGAACCCGGACCGGACCATCCGGTCGGTCAAGCGGGAGATCGGCACCAACTGGACCGTGGACATCGACGGCAAGAAGTACACCCCCCAGGAGATCTCCGCCCGTACGCTGATGAAGCTCAAGCGGGACGCCGAGGCGTACCTGGGTGAGCAGATCGCGGACGCGGTGATCACCGTTCCGGCCTACTTCAACGACGGCCAGCGGCAGGCGACCAAGGAGGCCGGTGAGATCGCCGGCTTCAACGTGCTGCGGATCGTCAACGAGCCGACCGCCGCCGCCCTGGCGTACGGGCTGGACAAGGGCTCCAAGGAGCAGACCGTCCTGGTCTTCGACCTCGGCGGTGGCACCTTCGACGTCTCCCTGCTGGAGCTGGCCGAGGGCGTCATCGAGGTCAAGTCGACCAGCGGTGACAACAACCTCGGTGGCGACGACTGGGACCAGCGGGTCATCGACCACCTGGTGAAGACCTTCCGTGGCGAGCACGGGATCGACCTCTCCCAGGACAAGATGGCCATGCAGCGGCTCAAGGAGGCCGCCGAGAAGGCCAAGATCGAGCTCTCCGCCGCCACCACCACCAACATCAACCTGCCGTACATCACGGCCGGCGCCGCCGGCCCGCTGCACCTCGACGTGACGCTGAGCCGCGCCGAGTTCCAGCGGATGACGCAGGACCTGCTGGACCGCTGCAAGGGCCCGTTCGAGCAGGCCGTCAAGGACGCCGGGATCAAGGTCTCCGACGTCGACCACGTGATCCTGGTCGGCGGCTCGACCCGGATGCCGGCCGTCACCGACCTGGTCAAGCAGCTGACCGGCCGCGACCCGAACAAGGGCGTCAACCCGGACGAGGTCGTCGCCGTCGGCGCCGCGCTGCAGGCCGGTGTGCTCAAGGGCGAGGTCAAGGACGTCCTGCTGCTCGACGTGACCCCGCTGAGCCTGGGCATCGAGACCAAGGGCGGCATCTTCACCAAGCTGATCGAGCGCAACACCACCATCCCGACGAAGCGCTCCGAGGTCTTCACCACGGCGGACGACAACCAGCCGTCGGTGCTGATCCAGGTCTTCCAGGGTGAGCGCGAGATCGCGGCCTACAACAAGAAGCTCGGCACCTTCGAGCTGACCGGGCTCCCGCCGGCGCCGCGTGGCGTGCCGCAGATCGAGGTCACCTTCGACATCGACGCCAACGGCATCGTGAACGTCCACGCGAAGGACCTCGGCACCGGCAAGGAGCAGAAGATGACGATCACCGGCGGCTCCTCGCTGCCGAAGGACGACATCGAGCGGATGCGCCGGGACGCCGAGGAGCACGCGGACGAGGACAAGCGCCGCCGCGACGACGCCGAGACCCGCAACGTGGCCGAGGCGCTCCAGTGGCAGACCGAGAAGTTCCTCGCCGAGAGCGGCGACAAGCTGCCCGCGGAGAACCGTGACCAGCTCAACGAGGCGCTCGGCGAGCTGCGCAGCGCGCTCGGCGGCCAGGACATCGACAAGATCAAGGCCGCGCACGAGAAGCTGGCGCAGGTCTCCCAGCAGGCCGGTTCGTTGCTCTACTCGCAGCAGCAGGCCGAGCAGGGCGGCCCGGCCGGCGAGCAGCCGGGCGGCCAGGCCGGCCCGGGTGCCGGTGCGACCGGCGGCGCGAAGGCCGGTGGCGCCGACGACGTCGTCGACGCGGAGATCGTGGACGAGGACAAGAAGTGACGTCCCGATCCCCGCGGACTCACGGCGAAGGGATGAGGTAGCCGCATGACGCAGAAGCCACGAGCCGCCGACCCGGGCGACACCGGGGCGACGCCGGGTGGCTCCGCGCCCGCCGAGCCGGCAACCGGCGACGCGCCGCGGGTCGTCATCCGTAACAACCGGAAGCTCAGCCAGCCCGCCGAACCGGAGGGTACGGCCGCCGACGCCGGGACGGATGTCCCGGCGGAGGGGCTGATCGAGGACGCCGAGATCGTCGTCGACGAGATCGAGGTCGAGGCCGGCACGGTGGACGGGGCCACGCCCGACGGTCCACCCGTGGTCGACGCGCCCGCCGAGCCGGTGGACGCCGCGACCAGTTCGACCCTCGGCGCCGAGTTGGAGGCGCTCCGGTCCGACCTCGACGAGCGGACCCGGGACCTGCAGCGGGTGACGGCGGAGTACGCCAACTACCGCAAGCGGGTGGAGCGGGACCGGGCCACCGTCGCCGAGCAGGCGACCGGCTCGGTGCTCGCCGCCGTGCTCCCGATCCTCGACGACCTGGACCGGGCGCGGGAACACGGCGACCTGGTCGGGCCGTTCGGATCGGTGGCGGAGCAGCTCACCGCGGCGCTCGGAAAGTTCGGGTTGACCCCGTTCGGCGAACAGGGCGACCCGTTCGACCCGACCCGGCACGAGGCGGTGGCCCACCAGACCTCCGACGAGGTGACCGAGCCGACGTGCGTGCAGATCATGCGGCGCGGCTACCAGCTCGGTGAGCGGCTGCTGCGGCCGGCGCTGGTTGCGGTCGCGGACCCGGAATAGTGCCAGGCAGTGACCCGATTGCCCCGCCCGTCGCCGCACGGCGACGGGCGGGGCGACCCGGGCGAACCGGTGGGGAGGGGGTGGACCGGTGAGTTCCAAGGACTGGATCGAGAAGGACTTCTACGCCGTGCTCGGCGTGGAGAAGAGCGCCTCCGAGGACGAGATCAAGAAGGCGTACCGCAAGCTGGCCCGGGAGTCGCACCCGGACCACAACCCGGGTGACCCGTCGGCCGAGGAGCGGTTCAAGGCCGTCTCCGAGGCGTACAACGTGCTCTCGGACTCCGGCCGGCGCCGGGAGTACGACGAGATGCGCTCGCTCTTCGGTTCGGGCGCGTTCCGCCGTAACGCGCGGGGCGCGGGGCAGCCGGGGGGCGTGCCGTTCGACGTCTCCGACCTCTTCGGTGGCGCCGCCGGCGGCGGGGAGCGCCGCTTCGGTGGTGGCGCGGGCTTCTCCGACCTGTTCAGTTCGATCTTCTCGGGCGGCCAGGCCGGCCCGACCGCGCCGCGCGGCCCGGCCCGGGGGCGGGACGTGGAGACCGAGGTGGCGCTCGACTTCGGTGACGCGGTACGAGGCGTGACCCTGCCGCTCACCCTGCGCGCCCCCGGTGTCTGCGACACCTGCCACGGCAACGGGGCGAAGCCCGGCACCGAGCCGCGTACCTGCCCGGTCTGCCACGGTGCCGGGGTGACGAACCGCAATCAGGGGTCGTTCAGCTTCTCCGAGCCGTGCCGCAACTGTCAGGGCGTCGGCACGGTCGTCGAGGAGAAGTGCCCGGAGTGCCACGGCACCGGCGGGGTGACCAAGACCCGGACGATGAACGTCCGCTTCCCGGCGGGTGTGGCCGACGGCCAGCGGATCCGGTTGGCCGGGCGGGGTGAGCCGGGTGAGCGTGGCGGCCAGCCCGGCGACCTGTTCGTGCAGGTGAAGGTGCGGCCCGACGAGATCTTCGGTCGTACTGGCGACGATCTCACCTTGACCGTGCCGATCACCTACGCGGAGGCCGTGCTCGGTACGGACCTGCGGGTGCCCACGCTCGACGGAGCGGTGACCCTGCGGGTTCCGCCGGGTACGCCGAGCGGGCGAATCCTGCGCGCCCGGGGCAAGGGAGTGGTCCGCCGGGACGGGCAGGCGGGCGACCTGTTGGTGACACTGGACGTGGTGGTGCCCGCGCGGCTGTCGGACGAGGCGCGGGCGGCGCTGGAGACGTTCGCCGAGCAGACGCCGCCGGCGGGCCGGGAACATCTCGACGCCCGGGTGCGTCGAGTCAGTTGACGCGGTGGATGGAGGCGGAGGTGAGCAGGATGTCGGGCGAGTACGCCGCTTCGTCGAATGACCCTGCCTACGAGGCCAAGGTGCTGATGATCTCGGTCGCGGCGCGGATGGCGGGTATGCACCCGCAGACCCTGCGCCAGTACGACCGACTCGGCCTGGTGCAGGCCGGGCGGGCGGCCGGAGGTGGCCGCCGGTACAGCGTCCGGGACGTGGTGCTGCTGCGCGAGGTGCAGCGGCTCAGTCAGGACGACGGCATCAACCTCGCCGGGGTCAAGCGGATCATCGGCCTCGAACGTCTGCTCGAGGAGGCCCAGCAGCGGGTGGCCCGGCTCGAGGCGGAGCTGGACGCCGCGTACCACCGGATCGCCGAGCTGGAGACGTTGGCCCGCTTCCCGGGGCGCGACCTGGTGCCGACCAACCGCACCTCCACGGCGTTGGTGGTCTGGCGCCCGCGCCGCGGGCCCGATCGCTGATCCACCTCTCTCCCGGAGCCTGACGGCCCGGTCCGCTCGCCGGTTTTCCGGCGCGGGCCGGGCCGTTCCCGTTAGCCTGCAAATGAGGTCCTTTCCGCGCAAATGTGGACCTACCGGCATGGCAGGGGGAGCGATGACGGAGGCGGCGAGACAGCTTGCCCAGCGGACGGAGGACCGGCTCGAGAAGGTGTCCGAGACGGTCCGGGGGCAGTTCGAGGAGATCACCAAGCGGCGTTTCGCCGATCTGGCGCAACAGGGGCTCTTCGCCGACCGGCCCGACCAGGAGTCGGACCGGGAGAGGGCGGAGACCCGTCAGGGAAGACCGGACGGACCGGGCTGAGCACCGGACACCGACGAACGGGCCGGGAACCACGGGGGGTCCCGGCCCGTTCGCCGGCGCCCGACGCTAACCGAGCGTCGATCATGAGGTTTGCGGGGCGAACGGACGCCTGAGGTCCCGTCAACCTCATGATCAACCCGGCGACGCGACCGGCGACCGGGCGGCGGGATAAAGGCGCTGGTGGGGCGGGCTCAGGCTAGGCGGCGGTTCTCCCGGACCAGCCCGCCCTCGCACCAGTCGCGGTAGACGAAGAGTTCCGGCCGCGCCAGGAGGACCCGGCTGTTGTGCGCCCAGACCCGCATGAGCTCGTCGCCGTTCTTCTCGGCCTGTTCGACCAGTTTCCGGAAGCGGCGCTTCGGGTGCGCCCTGAAGTTCGTCCGGATGCCGTCCGCGGCGTAGATGTAGAGGCAGTGCAGGGCGAACCGGCGGGCCGGGCACGAGGGGTCGATGGCCAGGTCGAAGAGCGTCATCACCAGCCGGTCACCGGAGACCAACAGGTCCCAGTCCGGCGGCATGGAGCTCAACGGAACCGAGTCGGGGTGGTACGCCCACGCACGCATCTCCGCCGGCGACGGGTCGACAGGGTTGGCGAAACCGTGGAACGTCGACTCCTGCACGCTCACCGGCCAACCTTCCGATCTTGCCCGCTGCTGGCGCGGCCGCCCGCAGACCTGGCTGCTGGGGCGACACGGTAACGCGGTACCGGTCAGTAGGGGTAGACCCTCCAGGAGCAATTGGCCGACTGTCGGCCGAGCCGGGCCGACCGTACGGTCGACCCGGCTCCGCACCTATCGAGCAGGATCAGTCCGCGACCCGCACCGGCTCCCGCCGCTGCACCGACGCGCGACGGCGCAGCCAACGCTTGAACCACGGGAAGTCCGGCAATCTGGCCAGCAGCGGCCCGGTCACCACGGTGATCAGGACGTACGCCGTGGCCAGCGCGGCCAACCGCGGTTCGACACTGCCGGCCGAGACCGCGAGCCCGGCGATGACGATGGAGAACTCGCCCCGGGGCACCAGGGCGAGTCCGGCCCGCCAACGACCGGGCTCGGCGATGCCGACCCGGCGCGCGGCCAGGTAGCCCGTGAGGGTCTTCGTCGCCATCGTGACGATCGCCAGCGCGAGCGCCGGCAGCAACACGGGTGGGATCTCCCGTGGGTCGGTCGTCAGCCCGAAGAAGACGAAGAACACCGCCGCGAAGAGATCCCGCAGTGGGGTGAGCAGCTGGGTGGCGTGGTGTGCCACCGGACCGGAGAGCGCGATGCCGACCAGGAACGCGCCGACCGCCGCCGACACCTGGAGTTCGGCGGCGAAGCCGGCCACCAGGAGCGTCAACCCGAGCACCCCGAGCAGCAGCGCCTCGGCGTCCTTCGCGGACATCAGGGTGGAGATCAGCCCGCCGTAGCGGATGGCGACCACCAGCACCACCAGGACCGTGGCGACCGCGATGGTGAGCGCGATACCGCCGCCCATCAGGCCGGCACCCAGCAGTACGGCGGTGACCAGCGGCAGGTAGAGCGCCATGGCCAGGTCCTCGATCACGAGGACCGAGAGGATCACCGGGGTCTCCCGGTTACCGAGCCGGCCCAGGTCGCCGAGGACTTTGGCGATCACCCCGGAGGAGGAGACCCAGGTGATGCCGGCGAGGACCAGCGCGGCCACCCAGTCCCAGCCGAGCAGGAGCGCGAACGCCGCCCCAGGCAGGGCGTTGAGCAGCGCGTCGATCAGCCCGGCGGGCGCCGCGGAGCGGAGGTTTCCGACGAGCTCGTTGGCCGAGTACTCCAGGCCGAGCATCACCAGCAGCAGGATCACGCCGATCTCGGCGCCGACGGCGAAGAACTCCTCGCTGGCGTTGAGGGGCAGCAGCCCACCGTGCCCGAACGCGAGCCCGGCGAGCAGGTAGAGAGGGATGGGTGAGAGGCCGATCCGGCGACTCAACCGGCCGAGCAGACCCAGCAGGAAGAGTAGTGCGCCGACCTCGATGAGCAGGGTGTTGGTCTCGTGCATCCGCGCCTCAGCCGTCCGGGTCACTGTCGGCGAGGATGGCGGTCACTCCGTCGAGACCCTGGCGGGTCCCGACCACGACCACCACGTCACCGGCGGCGAAACGGAAGGCCGGGTCCGGCGAGACGATCACCTCGCCCTGGCGGAGGACCGCCACGATCGAGGCTCCAGTCCGGGTGCGAGCCTTGGTGTCGCCGAGCTTCCGGTTGACGTACGAAGAGCCCGCCGGAATGAGGATCTGCTCGGTGAGCAGCCCGGCGGCCTGTTCGCGTAGCCCGGAGAGCTGACCGAGCATCAGCGACGCGCCGAGGATGTCGGCGAGCGCCTCCGCCTCGTCGTCGGTCAGCGGGATGTCGGCCTGACACGAATCAGGATCATCCGGGTCGTAAAGGACAAGGTCACGACGACCGTTGCGGTGGGAGACCACGCCTACGCGGCGTCCGGATTCCGTCACGAGGTCATGACGTACGCCGATACCCGGCAGCGCGGTCTGTTCGACACGTACTCGCACCCAGCCAACGCTACCGCGTCCAGGCCCGTCTATCCCTGCCCCGTTGACGTCAGCCGATGTCTCTTCCCTGGTCGACGGGCGGGACGGCTCGTCTCGCGCCCTCGGCCGCCCGCTCGGAGCGGTCACCGGCCGGCGGTGCGGTAGCGCTGGTAGCGGTGCATGCTGAGCCCGCGGATGCCGGGCACACCGTCGAAGATCCCGCGCTCGCCGCCGAAGCTGGAGCCGGCGATCGCCTCCCGGTGTGCCTCCTCGCTGGTCCACTCCGCGTAGAGGGTCAGCCGGGTGCCGTCGAGGCTGAACAGGAGGTGCCCGCCGATCGCGCCCGGGTGCGCGTCCGCCCGGAAGGTGGCGATCCGCTCCGCGGCCTGTTGTTGGAGTTCGGGGCCGTCGGTCGCGATGCTGATCAGCGCGACGCAACCGGGGTGGGGCGCGTCGCCGGAGAGGCTGCCCGGCGGGGTGGCGAGGCTGGAGACGACGGCGTCGAGGTGTGTGACGCCGGAGCCGTGCGCCGCGACCCGGTCCGCGGTGTCCCGCTCGCCGACGTTCCCGGCGTGCAGCCGGTAGTCCTGCTCACTCTCCCATCGGCTGTAGAACATGACGAGGTGGCCGTCGGTGCTCAGCAGGCAGGTCACCGAGAGGCAGCCCTCGGGCCAGGGCAGGTGCCGCCACCGAGCCATCGCGCTGTCGGCGGTGGCGCGTTGAGCGTGGCGATCCGCGACCTGCCAGCGGCTGGTCACCACCACGCCCGGGTGGGCGGGGGCGGTCTGCGCGGATGCGGGGACGTGGGCTTCCATGTGGTCTCCTCTGAAACGGTCCGGATGGTCTCGGCTGGATCAGCCCAGGTACGGAACGAGCGCCTTCGCGTCCCGCAGGGCATGGGCCCACCAGGTGAGCTGGTCGAGCAGGCTGCCGGCAGCCCGGTTGCACCCGTCCGGGCTCAGCGGTGTCCCCTCGGCGTCGAACTGGCGCCAGGCGTCGTGGAAGCTGACCGTTTCCCGAACGGTCACGGCATGAAGCTCGGCGAACACCAGGCGCAGGGCCTCGACCGCCCGCAGCCCGCCGCTGATCCCGCCGTAGGAGACGAAGCCGACCGGTTTGGCGTGCCACTGCTCGTGATGCCAGTCGACGAGGTTCTTCAACGCCGCCGGAAAGCTGTGGTTGTACTCCGGAGTGACCACGACGAACGCGTCGGCGGCGGAGAGTCGTGGGGTCAGGTCCTGCAGCGCGAGGAGCGCCTCCGGCGCGGGCTGCGCGCCGAACGCCGGCAGCGTCATCGGTAGGGCGACCTCGGCGAGATCGATGAGGTCGACAGTGAGGTTGTCGCGCTCGCGGGCCTGGCGTACGAACCAGTTCCCGACGGTCGGGCCGAAGCGGCCCTGGCGAACGCTCCCGAGGATGACCGCGAGCTGCAGTGATTGACGCGTCATGGCGACTCCCGACGTCGACGAGTGGATCGTGGCCGGGATCCGGCCACCCGCCAAGGCTGATACCTACACAAATGTGGAGGTCAAGCTACGGTGGTCGGCGTGACGGATTCGGCTCCGACGAGCGCGCAGTTGTTGACCATCGGCGAGCTGTCCAGACGCAGCGGCGTGCCGCACACCGCCCTGCGGTTCTACGAACGGCAGGGGCTAATCCACAGTCGGCGGACCACCGGGAACCAGCGCCGTTACGACCGTGGCACGCTGCGCCGGATCGCGTTCATCCGGGCCTCGCAGCACACCGGCGTACCGCTGGCCGTCATCGGTGAGGTGCTCGCGCTGCTGCCGGCCGGCGCGTCACCGTCGAAGGAGTTCTGGGAGCGGGCATCGGAGTGCTGGAGCAAGGAGATCAACGCACGCATCGCCCGGTTGGAGCGGATGCGCGACCGCTTCACCCGGTGCATCGGCTGCGGCTGCCTGTCGTTCGACGAGTGCGCCCTGGTCAATCCGGGCGACGCGCTCGCCGAACTGGGCCCGGGGCCGCACCGTCTGCTCAGATCCTGAATCCCGTGGCCGGCGGCGCGGGCCAGGCCGGCGACTGCGACTCCGGAGGTGACGGGAGTCACATCCGTAGAGTTGAGCGGAATAGGCTCAAGTCTGGTTGTGTCCTTCCTAGCGGACCTGTCGATCCGGGGGAGTCATGAACACGGAACGTCTCACCACCAAGAGCCGCGAAGCCATCACCGGTGCCGTCGCCCTGGCGAATCAGCGCGGTCACGCCACCGTGGAGCCCTGGCATTTGCTGCTGTCGTTGCTCGACACCGAGGGCTCGACCGCTGCCGGCCTGCTGCGTGCCGTCGGGGCCGAACCAGTCGAGCTGCGCCGGGCCGCCCAGCGCGCCGTCGACGCCCTGCCCGCGGCGCGCGGCTCCAGCATCGCGGAGCCGACCCTGGCCCGCGAGTTCGTCAACGCCATCGGCGCCGCCGAGCAGATCGCCCGGCCGCTGGGCGACGAGTACACCTCCACCGAGCACCTGCTGGCCGGTCTGGCCCGGGTGGGCGGCGCGGTGGCGGACGCGTTGAAGGCCGCCGGCGCCACCGAGGAGAACCTGGTCGCCGCCTTCCCGACGGTGCGCGGCGGAGACCGGCGGGTCACCACCGCCGACCCGGAGCAGACCTACCAGGCGCTCGCCAAGTACGGCGTCGACCTCACCGCTCGCGCCCGCGAAGGAAAGATCGACCCGGTGATCGGCCGGGACTCGGAGATCCGCCGGGTGATCCAGGTGCTCTCCCGGCGTACCAAGAACAACCCGGTCCTGATCGGCGAGCCCGGCGTGGGCAAGACCGCGATCGTCGAGGGGCTCGCCCAGCGGATCGTCGCCGGTGACGTGCCGGAGTCGCTGCGGGACAAGAAGCTCGTCTCGCTCGACCTGGGCGCGATGGTGGCCGGCGCGCAGTACCGCGGGCAGTTCGAGGAGCGGCTGAAGTCGGTGCTCGAGGAGATCAAGAACTCCGACGGGCAGGTCATCACGTTCCTCGACGAGCTGCACACCGTCGTCGGCGCCGGCAAGGGCGAGGGCTCGATGGACGCCGGCAACATGCTCAAGCCGATGCTGGCCCGCGGCGAGCTGCGGATGGTCGGCGCCACCACGTTGGACGAGTACCGCGAGCACATCGAGAAGGACCCGGCGCTGGAGCGGCGCTTCCAGCCGGTGCTGGTTGGCGAGCCGACCACCGAGGACACCATCGGGATCCTGCGCGGGCTCAAGGAGCGCTACGAGGTGCACCACGGCGTACGGATCACCGACGCCGCCCTGGTCGCCGCCGCGACCCTCTCGGACCGCTACATCACCGACCGCTTCCTGCCTGACAAGGCGATCGACCTGGTCGACGAGTCGGCGTCCCGGCTGCGGATGGAGATCGACTCGCGGCCGGTCGAGGTGGACGAGATCGAACGGGCGGTCCGCCGGCTGGAGATCGAGGAGATGGCGCTCGCCAAGGAGCCGGACGACGCCTCCGTCGAGCGGCTGGCGCGGTTGCGCCGGGAGCTGGCCGACAAGCGCGAACAGCTGACCGCGCTCTCCGACCGTTGGAAGCTCGAGAAGGGCCACATCACCAAGCTCTCCACGGCCAAGGAGGAGCTGGAGCGGCTGGGCGGCGAGGCCGAGCGGGCCGAGCGCGACGGCGAGCTGGAGCGCGCCGCCGAGCTGCGGTACGGCCGGATCCCGGCGCTCAAGACCGAGCTGACGCAGGCCGAGCAGGAGCTGGCCCGGCTCCAGGCCGACGGCGCGATGCTGAAGGAGGAGGTCGGTGCCGACGACATCGCGGCCGTGGTCGCCTCCTGGACGGGTATCCCGGCCGGCCGGCTGCTCGAAGGTGAGACGGCGAAGCTGCTGCGGATGGAGGAGTCGGTCGGGGCGCGGGTGGTCGGCCAGCCCGAGGCGGTCGGCGCGGTCTCCGATGCCGTACGCCGGGCGCGGGCCGGCGTCGCCGACCCGGATCGGCCCACCGGCAGCTTCCTCTTCCTCGGCCCGACCGGCGTCGGCAAGACCGAGCTGGCCAAGGCGCTCGCCGAGTTCCTCTTCGACGATGAGCGGGCCATGGTCCGCATCGACATGAGCGAGTACGGCGAGAAGCACTCCGTCGCCCGCCTGGTCGGTGCTCCGCCCGGCTACGTCGGTTACGAGGAGGGCGGTCAGCTCACCGAGGCGGTGCGCCGCCGGCCGTACTCGGTGATCCTGCTCGACGAGGTCGAGAAGGCCCACCCCGACGTCTTCGACATCCTGCTCCAGGTGCTCGACGACGGCCGGCTCACCGACGGCCAGGGCCGGACCGTCGACTTCCGCAACACGATCCTGATCCTCACCTCCAACCTCGGGTCGTCGGTGATCAGCGATCTGACGCTCGCCGAGGAGCAGCGTCGGGAGGGTGTCCTGTCGGTGGTCCGCGCGCACTTCAAGCCGGAGTTCCTCAACCGGCTCGACGACGTGGTGGTCTTCCCCGCTCTGCGCGGGGACGATCTGCGCTCGATCGTGGACATCCAGCTGTCCCGGCTGCGGAGCCGCCTCGCCGATCGCCGGTTGGCGCTGGACATCACCGACGACGCGCGCGGCTGGCTGGCCGAGCACGGCTACGACCCGATCTACGGAGCCCGCCCGCTACGCCGCCTGGTACAGACGGCAATCGGCGACCAGCTGGCCAAGGCCCTGCTGGCCGGTCAGATCCGCGACGGTCAGACGGTCAAGGTCGACCTGACCCCCACCAAGGAAGCCCTGACCGTCACCCCCGCCTAACCCCCACCCCCCACCCCCACCCCTAGCCCTCGTGATCAAGAGGTTTGCGTCGCGGAACCGTCTTCCGTTGACGCAAACCTCTTGATCGACAGGGTGGGGTGGGTGGGGGCGGGGAAAGTAGGGGGCATGTTCGGGATCGGGAAGAAGCGCGACCGTGAGATCGCGGACGCGGTCGAGGAGTTGGCGCGGGCGGACACGCTCGCCTTCGGCGGGGTCGGCTTCGCCGGAACGCTGCTGCCGGTGACCGAGGCGTACGGCACCGTCGAGGCCGTCCTCGCCGAGCAGCCCGAAGTCGTACGCGAGCAGCTCGATCGGCTGCTCACGCACGGCTCGCCGGCCGGTCGGGCGTACGCGGCGACGCTGCTGGAACAGGTCGATCCGGCGGCCGCGCGGGCGGCATGGACGGTGATGCGCGGCGACCCGGGCGAGTTCACCACGTACAGCGGCTGCCTCATGGGCCGTTCGTCGTTGGGCGAGTACGCCGCGGGCCGCCTCACCGAGGCGTGAATTCACGCTCGGGTGACTGAGTGCTCACTCGAACTGCGCCGACCTCACTCAGGTGCGCGGGCTTGTTACCGTTCGCGCCGATGTACCGGGGAGGGTGCTGGTGAACGGGTCCGTGGCGTGGCTGGTGACGGCGGTGGGCTGCCTGGTCGGGGCGGCCGGGGTGGCGTTCGCCGTCGTGGCGCTGCGCCGGTCCCGGCAGCGACCGCCGGAGGCGGCGCCGACCGATCCACTTCGGGACCACGACGCCGACGCGCTGCGTGGTGACCCGCGCCGGCTGCGCCCCGGTGACCTCGTCGAGATCCGCCAGGTGTCCTACCTGGTGCGCGGCACGGTCCGGCTGGTCGAGGGTGGCTGGAGCTGGGTCGAGCACCTGCTCGACGACGCGCAGGGCGTACGGCGTTGGCTCTCCGTCGAGGAGGATCCGGAGCTGGAACTGGTGCTCTGGAACGCCGAGCCCGGCGCCACCGTGACGCCCGGCGCGCCGACCATCGACTTCGCCGGCCGGACCTACAGCTGGAAGGAGTCCGGTCAGGCCAGGTTCACGGCTACCGGCACCACCGGCCTCGACCCGGCCGGCACGATGCGGTACCACGACTACCAGGCGACCGGCGGGGCACGGCTCTCCTTCGAGGCGTACGGAGAGGCGGGCTGGGAGGTGGCGCGCGGCGAGCTTCTGCACCGCGCCGAAGTGATGATCTATCCGCAGGCAGGCGAGGACCGGACCGGGGAGCAGTGAGTGCTGGTCACTCTGGACGCCCCGTACGTCGACACCAGCGCGGCCGACCTTAGCCTGGCCCGCGACGACGCTGAGCGACCCGCGCTGCACGTGCTCGACCTCGATCTGCCCGGAGCGATCCGGCTCGAGCTGCGGCTGCTCGGCGCCTCGCACCAGGTGGTGCTGCGCGCGGGCGACGTCGTGCTGACCGAGACCGTGGCCTGCCTGCCCGGACGACCCCCGGAGCTGCCGGCGACGGTGCTCGACGAGGCGGCCGGTTACCGGTTCGCCGCGACGGTGCTCCGCCCGCCCGCCGCTGGTCTTCGTGATCGGGTCGCCGCACTCCGCGCGGAGCTGGCCGACGACGCGTTCGCCCTGGTCGGTGTCTTCCCCGGTGACGCGGACGCGGTGACCGCCCTCGCGGTCCGGCCCGAGCCGGGCGGCGGCGCGGTGGCCTGGCGGACCTGGCACGCCTACCCGCAGACAAACGAACTGGTCCTGACCGAGACGGTGGTGACGCTGCGATGACGTACCGGCGCTGGTTCGTGGTTGGCCTGGCCTTCGCGGTCATCGGGGCACTGGTCGCCGCCTTCGCCATCTTCTACGGCAGCTTCTCCCCACGCGGCTACGTGGAGGACCACTACGGCCGCGACGCCGGCCGGGACATCGGCCGGGAGGCGGTCGCCTACACCTCGGCCGGTACGCCCAGCCGGGTGGCGAAGGAGATCACCGACGCCTGGCAGCCGGCCGACCAGTACGTCGACGGCAGCGGGGTCTACCTGCGCTACGACGACGACTCGGTGGTGATCCTGCCGATCGCCACCGGCTCGGTGATCCTGCTGGAACCTCTCCGGACCGCGTATCCGCGCTACCACTCCACGGTCGGCTCGTACTGGGGCTGGGGGCGTGGCAGCACCGTCCGGGGTGGCGGCCCCGGCGCCGGCAAGTAGCGGTGAACCCGAACCCCCCTCACCCCTGGAGCGCCCGTGCAGACCCTCGTCACCGACCTCCTGGTCACCCTCGCCTACGGGATGATCGGCGTGCTGTTGATGGGCATCGGCTACGTCCTGGTCGACCTGGCGACCCCCGGCCGGCTCAAGGAGCTGATCTGGACCGATCGCAACCGCAACGCCGCGGTGCTGCTCGCCTCGAATCTGGCCGCCGTCGGCGTGATCGTGGTCGCCGCGATCGCCGCCAGCGAGGACGACTTCGTGCTCGGGATCGTCGGCGCGACCGCGTACGGGATCCTCGGGCTGGTCATCATGGCGGCCGCGTTCCTCCTGCTCGACGCCCTCACCCCGGGACGACTGGGGCAGATCCTGGTCGACCCGGAGCCGCACCCGGCGGTCTGGGTCTCGGCCGTCGTGCACCTGGCCACGGGCGCGATCATCGCTGCCGCGATCAGCTGATGGCGGGCGGTCGACCGGCACGGCAGGCCACGGGCGGACCGGCGAGACGAATCGGGTGGAAGATCGCCGCGGGCCTCGGTGGCGTGGTCGTGCTGGTGGGCATCTGCGTCGCCGGCGCGCTGAGCGGGGACGACGGTCTCGCCGTCGCCCCGCCGACCAGCACTGAGCGGGCCGACACCGTGCCGATCCTTCAGCAGGCGACCGCCGTGCAGGGGATCTGCTACGGCTGGACGCTTCAGGCCGCCGCCGAGGTGGTCAGTGCCGGTTCCAACCTGGGCGAAGGGGTGGGCGTCGAGGGCGACCCTCGGTGTCCGAGCTGGGTGCGGGTCGTCGCGGACGTCACCTACGTCTCGGAGAGCAGTGAGTCGAACGACTACGCGTACGTGACGGTCGAGGGCTCCGCCGACCTGGATCCGAGCGGCCTGCTCGCCGTCGGTTCCGGGCTGGAGCGGTTCGGGCTCACCGAGGACGCGTTCCTCGACGACCCCGGCTGGGCGGTGACCCGGGCCGCCGTCAGCCTGCCGCTGCTGCTCGCCGAGGCCGGCGGGGTGTCTCCGGTGCCGGTCACCACGGCCACCTCGGCCGGTCCGCCACCGCCGCTGCCGGCCGCCGGTAATGACCTGTGGCGGGACCGGTGGGGCTACCTGCTCGCCGCAGCCGGGATGCTGCTGGTCACCGTGCTGCTGGTCACCGTCGGGCTGGTGCAGCGGCGTCGGGAACGAGCCGGGGTGGCGCCCAGGACGGGCGCGGCGTCCGGACGTACGCCGGGGGTTCGGTGACCACCGGCGCGCCGGAGCCTCCCCGGCGGCGGGTGGCTCGGGTGGCGGTGCTCGCCGCGGTCTTCGTCTGCGCCGCCTGCGGCCTGGTGTACGAGCTGGCCCTGGTGGCCCTCGGCAGCTACCTCATCGGGGACAGCGTCGGCCAGGCGTCGATCGTGCTCGGCGTGATGGTCTTCGCGATGGGGGTCGGCGCGCTCGCCGCCAAGCCGCTGCAATCCCGGGCCGCCGCGACGTTCGCCGCGATCGAACTGGCCCTCGCGCTGCTCGGCGGCCTCTCCGTGCTCGGCCTGTACGCGGCGTTCGCCTGGCTGGACCTCTACGGCCCGGCGCTCGTCGGCACCGCGTTCCTGCTCGGCCTCCTGATCGGCGCGGAGATCCCCCTGCTCATGGTGCTGCTGCAGCGGATCAGGAGACAGGCGGCGGGCAGCGCGGTGGCCGACCTCTTCGCCGCCGACTACGTCGGCGCGCTGCTCGGCGGTCTCGCCTTCCCGTTCCTGCTGCTGCCGGTCTTCGGTCAGCTCAAGGGAGCGATCGTCGTCGGCGCGGTCAACGCGCTGGCCGGGCTCGCCCTGGTCGGCACGGTCTTCCGCAAGGAGCTGGGATTCCGGTCTCGGGTCGCGCTCGGCGCGGGCGCCCTGACGGTCGCCCTCTGTCTCGGGTACGCCTGGGTGACCGCGCACGACTTCGAGGTGACCGCCCGCCAGCAGCTCTACCGCGATCCGGTGGTGCACGCCGAGCGCAGCCGCTACCAGGAGATCGTGCTGACCCGCTCGGTACGCGAGGTCGGCCACGCCGGGACCGATCTGCGGCTCTACCTCAACGGTGACCTCCAGTTCAGCTCGGTGGACGAGTACCGCTACCACGAGGCGCTCGTGCATCCGGTGCTGAACGGCCCGCGCGCCGAGGTGCTGGTGCTCGGCGCGGGCGACGGCCTCGCTGTACGGGAGCTG
Organism: Micromonospora musae; assembly: GCF_003626635.1. Lineage (GTDB taxonomy): Bacteria > Actinomycetota > Actinomycetes > Mycobacteriales > Micromonosporaceae > Micromonospora > Micromonospora musae. The sequence goes on from NZ_RAZT01000014.1 coordinate 51,462, forward strand.
CTCCGCTATCCCGACATCCGTCACATCACGGTCGTCGATCTGGATCCGGCTGTGGTGGCGCTGGCGCGTGCCGAGCCGCAGCTGCGCCGGCTCAACGCGGACGCGTTCGACGATCCGCGGGTCCAGGTGGTGAACGGGGACGCCTTCGGATGGCTGCGCGGCAATCCGCGCCGGTTCGACGCCGTGGTCGCGGACCTGCCCGACCCGGACGAGACCGCCACCGCGAAGCTCTACACGGTCGAGTTCTACGCCCTGATCCGGGCCGTGCTCGCCGAGCACGGCAGGCTGGTCGTGCAGGCCGGATCCCCGTACTTCGCGCCCCGGTCCTACTGGTCGATCGAGGCGTCCGTGCGGGAGGCCGGCTTCGCCACCGTGCCGTACCACGTGGACGTGCCGTCCTTCGGCGACTGGGGCTTCGTGCTCGCCGCCCCGGCCGCCGTCGCGCCCGCGCTGGCGCTGCCGCCCGACGGGCCGGAGCTGCGTTTCCTGAGCCCGGCGACGCTGGCCGCGGCGGCCACCTTCCCCGCCGACCGGGATCGCGTCGTGGTGCCCGCGTCGACCCTGCTGCGACCCCGGGTCCTCGAGTACGCCCGGATGGAGTGGCGTGGCTACTGAGCCTGGCCGCCTGGGCATCACGTCGGACGCCGCGCGGTGGCGTCGCGGCCTGCCGCGCTGGCCGATTGCCGATACGGTGTGGACCCGACCTAGGGAAGGAGCATCGTGGTCGATTCCCCCAGCACGCCGGCCCGGTCACGGCCGGGCGTAGTGACGATTTCCAGCTATCTGCTGATCCTCTTCGCCGTTCTTCAGCTCGTCGGCCTCATCATCACGCTGTCCACCATCGGCACCATCCGGGACGTGCTGCGCGACGCGTACGCCAGCACGGATCCCGAGGCCGCCGACGCCGTCGGTGGCATCACCTACGCGATCGGCATCGGTGGCGCGATCTTCGCGCTGCTCATCGCGGTCGGCCTGGTGGTGCTGGCGCTGCTCAACAACCGTGGCAAGAACGGTTCCCGGATCACGACCTGGGTCCTCGGCGGCATCATGATCTGCTGCAGCGGCGGCAACCTGGTCAGCGGCGCCGCAGGTGGCTTCACCGGTGGTGCCACCGGTGGCACCAGCGCCAACGCGCCGAGCGCGGACGAGGTCCAGCGTCAGCTCGACGCGGCGCTGCCCGGCTGGTTCACTCCGCTCAGCACCGCCCTCTCGTTGATCGGGGTGCTCGCGCTGCTCGCCGCGCTGATCCTGCTCGCGCTTCCGAAGGCGAACGAGTTCTTCCGCAAGCCGCAGCCCGCCTGGGAGCCGCCGGTGCCCGGCGCCGCCTACCCGGGCTACCCGCAGGTTCCGGGCCAGCCCGGCTACCCGTCCTCCGGCGACCCCGGCTACCCGTCGACGCCCGGCTATCCGGCTACTCCGGGTCAGCCGCCGGCCGGTCAGCCCCCGGTCCCGGGTCAGCCCGGCGACCAGGCGCCTCCGTCGGACCGGCCCGGCACGACCCCGCCGCCGCCGATGAGTTGACGGCCCGAGAAGACCGACGATGACGGGTCCCTCCGATAGGTTGCAGTCGACGCCTATCGGAGGGACCCGTCGTGTCGTACCCGCATCCGGTTCCGGCCCGCCGTCCCACGACGGTCAGGTTGGCGATGGCGGCACTGCTGCTGATGGCGGTCGTCGCCATCGGGTACGCCGTGGCCGGGCTGCTGGTGGTCGGCGGCACCGTGGACCGGTTCCGCGCCGCCGCGACCGGCACCGCCGCCTCCGCCGATCAGGTCGGCGGTACGGTCGCGCTGCTGCACACCACCGCCGTGGTCTCCGCGGTGGTCAGCCTGCTGGTCGGAGTGCTCCTCGCCGGTCTCGCGCTCGGTCTGGGCAGCGGGCGAGCCGGTGCCCGGGTGGCGGTCTGGGTCGTCTGCGGGCTCGGAGTCCTCGGTGGTTGTTGCGGCCTGGCGCTGCTGGTCGGCCAGCGGTCGGTGCCGCTGCAGCCGGGCGCCGACGATCCGGCGTCCACCGAACTCCTCGGCCTGATCGCCGATGCTTATCCGGGATGGTGGATCCCACTGGGCGGGGGGCTTTCGGTCGGCCAAACACTCGGTTACCTTGTGGTAGCCGCGCTGCTGGCGCTGCCGGCGGCGAACGCATGGTTCCACCGTCGACCCGCGCCGGTCGCACACCCCGGGTTCCCCACCCGACCCGTACCGCACCCGCAGCAATCGCTACCGATCATGCCGCCGCACCCGCCAGTTGAGGACCGCCAGTGACGCTGCACTCCGCGCCCACCGAGCAGCGGGCCCTGGTCACCGGTGCGACCGCCGGGATCGGCGCGGCGTTCGCCCGTCGGCTGGCCGCCGACGGATGGCACCTGGTGCTGGTCGCCCGCGACGCCGATCGGCTGGCCGAGGTCGCCGCCGAGGCGAGGGAGCACCACGGGCGCGAGGTGGAGATCATCTCGACCGACCTGTCCACGGACGACGGTTGTGCCGTGGTGGAGGGCCGGCTGGCCGGCGGGACCCCGATCGACCTGCTGGTCAACAACGCCGGGATCAGCCTCAACAAGCCGTTCCTGCGTTCGTCGGCCGAGGCCGAGGCCCGCTTGCTGCGGCTCAACGTGCACGCGGTGATGCGCCTGACCCTCGCCGCACTGAGAACAATGACCGAGCGGCGACGTGGGGCAGTGATAAATGTCTCTTCCGTTGCGGGTTTCGGTGCCGTCATGCCCGGCTCGACCTACTCGGCCAGCAAGGCATGGGTGACCAACTTCAGCGAGTCGGTCGGGCAGTCCACCCGGTCGTTCGGCGTACGGGTGATGGCGCTCTGCCCCGGCTACACGCGGACGGAGTTCCACGAGCGGGCGGGCATCAACATGTCGAAGACGCCCGAGTGGATGTGGCTGCGGGCCGACGACGTGGTCGACGAAGCCTTGCGTGACCTGCGAAAAGGTAAGCCGGTAAGCGTTCCGGCGTGGAGGTACAAGTTCGCCGTCGCCGGTCTGCGCCACGCGCCGCGGCGGTTGCTGCACGCGGTCGCACGCGACACCCGGGGCCGGATCGGCCGCGAGGAACGCTGACCCCTCGCGAGGCGCCGGCACCGTCCGGCCTCCGTTGGGCCAGTGGCGATCGGGTCGGGTCTGATCGCGCAGAGTAGTCGTACATCGCCATGCATCGGTCGCCCGAGCGATGGATACCGGTGGACCCCGCACGCGGCTCACAGACTTGAGCAGTACCCTCTATCGCCATGGGGGACCACGACGACCTGCGTAAATTCATCACCGATCTGGCCGTGGTTCACGGCCGGGTGGTGCTCTCCTCCGGCATCGAGGCGGACTGGTACGTCGATCTGCGACGCGTCACGCTCCATAACCAGGCGGCACCTTTGGTCGGTCGAGTGATGCTCGACCTCACCGCCGACTGGGACTTCGACGCGGTCGGTGGCCTGACCCTGGGCGCCGATCCGGTCGCGGCCTCGATGCTGCACGCCGCTGCTCCGACCGACCGGCCTCTGGACGCCTTCGTGGTGCGCAAGGCCGGCAAGGCGCACGGTTTGCAGCGACGGATCGAGGGTCCGGATGTCGCGGGTCGGCGAGTACTCGCGGTCGAGGACACATCGACGACGGGGTCGAGTGTGCTTGCCGCGGTTGAGGCGCTACGCGAGGCCGGGGCCGAGGTCATCGGTGTGGCGGTTATTGTTGATCGAGGCGCCGGCGACGCGGTGCGAGCCGCCGGACTGCCTTATCGGGCGGCCTTTACGTTGGCTGACCTCGGCCTTGTGGCGTAAAAGTCTGCCGATTCGGATCTGCTGATATGCAGGCGGATCGATGCTCCTGGTGGAAGGATGGAAAACGTGGGAACTGCGTTGGCTGAAATGACTATGCCTCAGATCTCGCCGCTCGCCGGCGAGCCGATCGAACGTGCCGATGCCGAGCGTCTCGCCGGGGTCCTCAAGGCCCTCGCCGACCCTGCCCGGTTGCGGCTGCTGAGCCTGATCCAATCGGCTCCCGAGGGCGAGGCGTGTGTCTGTGACCTGACCGCGCCGCTCGGCCTCTCGCAGCCGACGGTCAGCCACCACCTGCGGATCCTCACCGAGGCCGGCTTGCTGGAGCGGGAGAAGCGCGGTGTGTGGGCCTACTACCGGCTGGTGCCGTCGGCGATCGCCACGATCGCCGATCTGCTGACCCCGCCGCGGAAGCGGGCCACCAAGAAGGCTCGCTGAGCCTTACCGATCGTCCGGTGCCCTCCCTCAACAGGGACGGCGCCGGACGGCCGGCGGTCGGCGTCTCTCCGGTCAGTGCTTGCCGTAGTGCTGCCGGGTCTCCCGAATCGCCTCCTCGGCGGCGGCCCGTTCCGCGGCGGAAGTGCCGCGCTTGGCCGCGATCCGCGCCCGGAGCAGTTCGATGGCGATCGGAATCACCGAGATCGCAACGATCGCGATCAGGATGAGTTCGATGTTCTCCTTCACGAACGGAATCTGGCCGAGGAAGTAGCCGAGCACCGTCACACCGGTGCCCCAGAGCACCCCGCCGATGATGTTGTAGGTAACGAAGGTGCGGTAGTTCATCCGGCTGACCCCGGCCACGATCGGCGTGAACGTCCGCACGATAGGCACGAAGCGGGCCAGCACGATCGAGCGGGCACCGTACTTCTCGAAGAACTCGTGCGCCTTAAGCACGTTCTCCTGCTTGAACAACCGTGAGTTCGGCCGGCGGAAGAGCGACGGCCCGACCTTGCGGCCGAACGCGTACCCCACCTGGTCACCGGCGATCGCCGCGATCGTGATCAGCAGGCAGACCAGCCAGAGCGGGTAGGTGATGTACTGCCCGTCCGCGGTCAGCAGGCCCGCCGTGAAGAGCAGCGAGTCGCCGGGCAGGAAGAAGCCGATCAGCAGACCCGATTCGGCGAAGACGATGGCCAGGATGCCGAGCAGCCCGAACGTCGAGATCAACCACTCCGGGTCGAGCCAGTCAGGGCCCAGGGCCAGGGTGGTGGTGGGCGTCGGCACGAGCGACCTCCGAATCTACCGGTGGGGGCGTTCAGTCGCCGGCGGCGACGGCACGTCCGTAGTCTAGGTGGCCGTCCGGAACGTCCGGTGCTCGACGTCACACCTGTGTCGGCCGTCGCAGCTCACGCTGCCGGCCCGGGCCCCCGGGCTGCCGAGACTCCGCCGGGCCGGGAACGGCGATGCCCCGCCGACCGGACGGTCGGCGGGGCACCAGTGGTGTTACGGATCAGGCCACGAAGCGGGTCTTGCGGCGGCGAGCCACCACGTAGCCGCCGACACCGGCGGCGAGCAGCAGGGCACCGATGCCGCCGATCAGGGCGGTGGACTCACCGGTGATCGGCAGCGAACCGCCGTCACCGTCGCCGCCACCCTGTCCGCCGTCGCCGCCACCCGGGTTGGTCGGGTTGATGATGATCTTCGCGGTGTCGTTCTGCGACTTCGGGTCACCGGCCAGCTTCGTCGTGATGGTGCCGGTAGCGTCCGCACGTACCTCGTCGATGCGCAGCTCGAAGCCGTACGGGTTGTTCATGCCCTCCGGCGATTCGGTGACCTGGCAGGCGTACTCCTTGGCGCCCGGTTCGCCCCAGCCCGCGTTCCACGGGTCCCACTCCTCATTCGGCAGGTAGGGCACGCAGTCAAAGGGTGCCCCGACCGCCGTGGTGCCTTCCGGAATGGAGATCCGGACGGGCAGGTCCTCCGGCCGGATCTCCGGCGTCCCCTGCCCCTGGTACTCCAGCACGGCGGGGCCCAGGTTGGTGAAGCTCGGCTCGACGGTGACAATGTCACCCTTCTTGCCGGTCGCGGCGGCACCCTTGGCTGCGAGGTCCGCCGGGTTGTCGCCGGTCACGCGGACGGTCGCGATGGTGCTGCTGTTCATGCCTTCCACGTCGGTCTGCGGCGTGCGCGAAGTGAGCGTCTTCTGCTCGACCAGGCGGAGCTCGTCGCCCTGACCGGGCTTGACGTCCGACTCAGGCCAGCTGGTGAGTGCCCAGTCGTCGGTGGTCCACCAGTCGAGGTGGGCGGGGATCTTGGCTCCGGTCCGCACCTCCGGCCGGAGCTTGAGGGGAAGCCCCTCCGAGAGCTGATACGACCTGCCCGGCTCGATCTTCGTGTCGAAGGTGCAGAAGGTGATCGCGCCTTCGTCGCTGGACTTGCAGTTCGAGAAATCGCCGCCGTAACCGGCGAGCCACTCGGCCTGCACCACGAGAACCGCTCCGTCGACTGCGGCCTCGCCGACGTTGCGGACGACCGCCGGCACTCCCACCCGCGTACCGGGGGCCCCGCTGACTTCGATCTTCTCGTCGCTGACGAGGTCGACGCCCTCGGCGATCGTGATGCCCGCGGTACCGGTGGCCGACTTGCCGCCGGACGTGAGGGTGACCGTCAGGTCGCCCTGCTGCCCTGGCTCGGCGTCGTCCTTCGCGGTGACGTTGTAGTCGAAGGAGGGCTGTTCGTTCTCCGCAAGGTCGGTTTCACAGTGCAGCTTGGTCGGTGACACGTCGCACGTCCAACCCCATGCAGGCTCGACGACGGCGAAGTCCGCGACCTTGGAAAGGTCGACGTCCAGGGTGGTGTGACCGAACGCGGGCTCGCTCTCCGTGTCGGAGGGGCTCACATAGATCCAGCCCTGCTTCACGAAGCCGGGCGCGACCAGCACGTCCTGGGCGGTGATCTTGAAGGGTGCCTCGGCGGCGACGGCCGGGGTGGCGGAGGCGGCGACGAACGCGCCTGCGACGCCCAGCCCGGCGAGCAAGCGCCGGGTGGAGTGGTTGAGCATGTTGGGGGTTCCCTCGTGTGTCGGGGGCTGAAGAAGCAGCCAACCGATCTTAAGGAACCGTTAAGGTCCGCCGCTGTCCCAGGTCAGCCGCCCACCGCGGATATCAACCGAACGGCTGATCAAGATCACCGCAACGTTCCGCCCACCCGTACCCGTCATCAGGAGCAGGAGACCGGGAGGTGTGGTGACGTACGAGGATTTCGCCGACTCGCGTCTGGCCGCGTTGCTGCGGTACGCGGTCATGCTGACCGGTGACCCGCATCAGGCTGAGGACCTGGTGCAGGAGACGATGGTCCGCGTCCAGCTGCACTGGCGACGGGTGGCCCGGGCGGACTCGCCCGAGCGCTACGTGCGCCGAATGCTGACCAACCAGCACATCGACTGGCGGCGCGGTTCCTGGATGCGGCGGGTGCTGCTGCGCGCCGAGCCCGACGAGTCGACACCCGTCGGCACCGACCACGCCCAGTCCTCGGTGGACCGGGACGAGATCTGGTCCTGGCTGGCCAGGCTGCCCCGCCGACAGCGGGCCACCCTGGTGCTGCGCTACTACGAGGACCTGCCGGACGCGGAGATCGCCGACATCCTGGGCTGCGCCGTCGGGACCGTGCGCTCGTCGATATCCCGCGCCCTGGCGACCCTTCGAAACGAGTACGTGGAGGTCTGCTCGTGACCGAGAACGAGCTGCGTGCCGCGTTCGCCCGGCACGAGGCGCTGACCCCGCCGGCCGGCCCGGTACGCGCGGCGATCGACCGGGCGGTCGTCGTGCGCCGCCGCCGCAGGCAGCGGTTCGGGGCGGCGGGTGTCGCGCTCGCCGTGCTCGGCGCGCTCGGAGTCGGGATACCGCAGCTCGCGCCCCGCCCGGATCCGCAGGACGCCACGACCGTCGCCGGGCCGTCGACGGGGCTGCCCACCGGAGCGTTGAACCTGCTGGTGCTCGGCCTCGACACGAGATCGGGCGCGGCCGCACCGGCGGCCGACTCGGTGATGATCGTGCATCTTCCCGCCGATCGCAGCCGGCCCTATCTGATCTCGCTCCCCCGGGATCTGGAGGTGGAGATCCCCGGATTCCGTCGGGACAAGCTCAACGCCGCCTTCGCGTACGGCGCCGGGCGCGAACACCCCGACCGGAGCAAGGGGTACGACCTGACCCGGAGGGTCGTCGCCGAGCTGATCGGCGTACCCGTCGATGCCGGCGTTGTCCTCACCTTCCCGGCGCTGCGGAAGGTGACCGACGTGCTCGGTGGGGTGGAGGTCTGCCTGCCGCAGCAGGTGCGCTCCGTCCACACCCGTCGGGTCTTCCCGGCCGGTTGTCAACACCTCGACGGCCCCGCCTCCATGGACCTGCTGCGGCAGCGGCGTGGGCTGCCGGACGGCGGTCAGGACCGCGACCGCAACGCCCAGCGCCTCGTGGCCGGCCTGGTGCGACAGGCCGGCGAGAAGGGCGTGCTGACCGACCCGGTGCAGATCTCCCGACTTCTCGCCGCGGTCGGACCGGACCTCACGGTGGCCGGCGCCTCGGTGCCGGACCTGCTGCGAGTGGTGCCGGAGCTCGCGTCGGTCGAGCCGGTCGGGCTGAGCCTGCCGGTGGTCGACGACGTCCCACGCCTGCGTGCCGATCCCCGGGCCGCACCGGCCTTCCTCGACGCGCTGCGCGAGGACCGGTTGGACCGGTGGGCCGCGGCGAATCCGGACGGGGTCAACCGGCTCCGCTGACGAAACGGGCCTCGCCGCTTCGGGCGTCACCCGGATCGAGGGCGTGGGTGGTCCGCCGGCGACCACCCACGCCTGCCGCGGGACCGCTCCCGGCGCGTCCGCACGGCGAGGCCGAGTCGACGGAATCGGCCCACCGGGGCCTGCCGCCGATGCCAGGATGGGGCCGTGGGCTTCCTGATCCGGTGGGCGATCACCGCGGTGGCGCTCTGGATCACCACGGTGGTGGTGCCCGGGGTCCACGTCGGCGGCCGGTCGGGCGCCAACACCGTGCTCACCCTGGTCGTCGTGGCGTTGATCTTCGGCCTTGTGAACGCGGTCCTCAAGCCGGTGATCAAGGTCGTCGGCTGCATCTTCTACCTGCTGACCCTGGGCCTGTTCGCGCTGGTCGTCAACGCGCTGCTCTTCCTGCTGACCGATCGGATCGCCCACGCGCTCGACCTCCCGTTCCGGATCGACGGCTTCTGGGCCGCGTTCTGGGGTGCCATCGTGATGGCCGTGGTCACCTGGTTCATCAGCGTCGTGCTCCCGGACCGGCGGAGGCGCCGGTGACCACCGGCGCCGACGGTCACCGACCGGTGGACCCACACAGGGTCGGTGACGGCCGGCCGGCCGCACTGCGGGATACTGCCCGGCGGAGGACAGTGCGGTCCGGCGTACCAATGGACAACAGCGGCCAGCACGGCCGAGAGCGGTAAGAAGGAGCGTTCGACATGCCCATCGCTTCCCCCGAGGCCTACGCCGAGATGCTGGACCGCGCCAAGGACGGCCGGTTCGCCTACCCCGCGATCAACGTGACCTCCTCGCAGACGCTCAACGCGGCGCTCAAGGGCTTCGCCGACGCGGAGAGCGACGGCATCATCCAGGTCTCCACCGGTGGCGCCGAGTACCTCTCCGGCCCGTCGGTGAAGAACATGGTCAGCGGCGCGGCGGCCTTCGCCGCGTACGCCCACGAGGTGGCGAAGAACTACCCGGTCAACATCGCCCTGCACACCGACCACTGCCCGAAGGACAAGCTGGACAAGTTCGTCCGGCCGCTCATGGGGATCTCGCAGGAGCGGGTGAAGCGCGGCGAGGAGCCGCTCTTCCAGTCGCACATGTGGGACGGCTCGGCAGTGCCGGTGGCGGAGAACCTGGAGATCGCCGAGCAGCTCCTCGCCGAGGCCGCCAAGGGCAAGATCGTCCTCGAGATCGAGGTCGGCGTCGTCGGCGGCGAGGAGGACGGCGTCGAGAACGCGATCAACGACAAGCTCTACACCACCGTCGAGGACGGCCTGGCCATGGTCGAAGCGCTCGGCCTGGGCGAGAAGGGCCGCTACATGGCGGCGCTGACCTTCGGCAACGTGCACGGCGTCTACAAGCCGGGCAACGTGAAGCTGCGTCCGGAGGTGCTCAACCACATCCAGATGGCCGTCGGCGCGAAGTACAACAAGGAGAAGCCGCTCAGCCTGGTCTTCCACGGCGGCTCCGGCTCGCTGCTCTCCGAGATCCGCGAGGCGCTCGACTACGGCGTGGTCAAGATGAACATCGACACCGACACCCAGTACGCCTTCACCCGCCCGGCCGCGGACCACATGTTCCGCAACTACGACGGGGTGCTGAAGGTCGACGGCGAGGTCGGCAACAAGAAGCTCTACGACCCCCGGGTCTGGGGCAAGGCCGCCGAGGCCGGCATGGCCGCCCGGGTCGTCGAGGCCTGCGAGGCGCTGCGCTCGACCGGCACCAAGATGAGCAAGTAGGACGGGTACCACGACGGCCGGCCCCCACCGGGGCCGGCCGTCGGCGTATTCCGCCGGTCGCCCTCGCTACCCCGCGGTCAGCACCCGGACGGCCTCGTGGACGTCGTCGGTGAGGTGGATCGTCGGCGACAGATCGCCGAACGGGGAGGCGGCCAGCAGCGGGCGCAGCAGCGACTCGATCGGCAGCTCCGTCGTCCAGAACGTGCGGTCGAGGAAGACGTACGCCCCGCTGGAGCCGTCGGTGCCGTAGAAGGTCTTCGTCGCCGCCTGGAACACCTCCTGCACGGTGCCGGCCCGCCCCGGCGCGAAGACGATCCCGCCCCGGGCCAGCCGGAGGATCGTGTCCTCGCGGATCGCGTTCGAGAAGTACTTGGCGATCCGGCCCGCGAAGAGGTTCGCCGGTTCGTGTCCGTACAGCCAGGTCGGCACGGCGAGCCCACCCGCCCGCGCCCACGCCAGGTCGTCGACACCGCGCGGCCGCGGCACCGGCGGTGGGGCGTAGCGCTCGCGCACCTGTAGCGCCGCCTTCGTGTAGCGGTCGTGGTCGGTGAAGTCGGGTGCCGCGGCCAACAGGTCGATCGCTCCGGTCAACTCCTCCGCCGATTGGTCGGCGAGGTACGCGCCGAGGTTCGCGGCCTCCATCACGCCCGGACCGCCGCCGGTGACCACGAGCCGGCCGGCCCGTGCCAGCTGCCAGCCGAGCACGGCAGCCATCCGGTACGGCACGCTGCCGCGCGGCACCGCGTGCCCGCCCATGACCCCGACCACCGACTGCGGCCCGTGCGCGGCCAACCAGGCGCGGGTCGCGTCGGCGAGCGCGTTGTCGACCCCGTGGTCGTGCAGTCGCTGGCCGAGCGCCTCCCGGACGTCCGGCAGCGCGCCGCCGTGCGCCCGGAAGTGCGCGTACACCCGGGTGTCGTACATCCCGGTGAACCCTGCCTCGGCGAAGCCGGCGGCCAGCTCCTCCGGCGTGTAGAGGTGGCTCGGCTGGGTCGGGTAGGGCAGCCCGGAGAACGGTGGGACCACGTTCGCGCCGCGCCGGACCAGGTCGGCGCCGACCTCCCGGGAGGCGAAGCGACAGCCGACGAAGAGCGTCCCGGTCACCGTGACGCGGGTCAGGTCGGGCGGCGGGTCCAGGTCGAGACGCAGGCCCTGCACGGTCAGGCCGGTCAGGTCCCCACCGGCCAGCCGCCGGTCGAACTCGTCGCGGGTCTCGATCTCGTTCGTGGGCTGCGGTTCGATGACATCCGCGGGTGGTGGCGTGGGCACCTGGCCATACTGCCCCCGCCGGTCCAGGCCCGCGAACGGCGGCGGGACGACCACCGGCTCGGAAGGGCCGCCACCGCGACGCGCCGCCGATCTCCGTGTCCGCAGCTCACCCGCGTTCCGCCCGGACCGACAGGAGCCCGACGGCCGCGGCCGTCGGGCTCCTGCGTAACCGGGTCCTGGGGAGGCTCCGGACCAATAGTTGTAACGGAAAACACTCTCCTTCGGCATAGGCCGCAGGCGTGACCAACTCCTCAGCCGTTCAGCCAGCGAGCTGGACCGACCCGCTCGCGTGTCGCAGTGCGAAGCGGGTTGAATGGGGCGATGCAGAACCTCATGCCGGAGCCACCGGCCACCCTCCTCCCCGCGCACGACGAGGCTTACGCCGCGCTGGCCGCCGCCGAGACCGATGGCGGCGACGAGGCGTTCGCCGAGGTCGCGGCGCGGTACCCGACGTACAGCGCGGCGTGGGGGGCCCTCGCCGCCCGCGCGTTCGCGGCGGGTCAGGCCGTCCCGGCGTACGCGTACGCGCGCACCGGCTACCACCGCGGCCTCGACCAACTGCGGCGTAGCGGCTGGAAGGGGCACGGCCCGGTGCCGTGGTCGCACGAGCCGAACCAGGGCTTCCTCCGCTGCCTCTACGTGCTCTCCCGTGCCGCCGACGAGATCGGCGAGGCGGACGAGGCGGCCCGGTGCGCCCAGTTCCTCCGCGACTGCGACCCGGCCGCCGCGGACGCCCTGTCCAGCAACTGAACCCGCTTCGGTGGCCGGTGCGCGCCGCGCCGGCCACCGCGGGCCGGCGTGCGCCTACAGCCCCTCGGCCACCGCGGCGGCGATCTTCAGCCAGGCGTCGCGGGTGGCGGTGGAGAGGCCGGCGTACCGGATCGGCTCGCCGCTGTCGATGAGCCGCTCGTACGGTGCCAACAGCACCGATCGGGTTCGGGCGGCGAAGTGCGCCTGGATCGCGGGCAGGTCGATGTCCTTTCGGGACGGGGGCATCGACACCACGGTGACCGCCTGCCGGACCAGCCGCTGCCGGCCGCTCTGCTCCAGGTGGTCGAGCATCCGGGCGGCCGTCTCCGCCGAGTCGTTGCGCGCCGACATGGTGACCAGGAGTTGGTCCGTCGCGTCCATGGCGGCCTGCCAGTTCTGCGCCCGGACGTTGTTCCCAGTGTCTACGAAGATCAGCTTGTAGAACCGGCTGACCACCTCGCGGAGTTCGGCGAAGGCGGACGCGGTGAGCATCTCCCCGCCGGTGGCCGACTCGTCCGAGGCGAGCACGTCGAACATCCCCTCGCCCTGCGAACGGACGTACTGTGACAGGTCGCCGACCCGCCCGTGCGCGGCCTGGAACTGGCCGAGGTCGCGAAGCAGGTCCCGCACCGTACGGGAGTGGAAGTCCTGCTGCGCCCGCATCCCGAGGGTGCCCTGGGTCTCGTTGTTGTCCCAGGCCAGCACGTAGCCGCCGCGTTTCTGCCCGAACGTCATGGCGAGCAGCAGGATCGCCACCGTCTTGCCGGCGCCGCCCTTCGGGTTGACCACGGTCACCTGGCGCAGGCCGCCGAAGTTGCGGCGGACCGTCTCGATGTCCCGTTTCAGCTCCTGCTCGTGCCGCCCCGGGGGCAGCCGAAGGCCGATCTTGTTCACCACCGCCCGTACGCCCATCGTGGCGAGCGGGTCGGCGGGACGCACCTGCCGCCGCCGGGCGAAGTCCTCCGCCGTCGGTGTCGGGCCGGCGGACGGGTAGCCGGCGGGTGTCGGGGCCGGCCCGGCTGGCTGCGGCTGGTACGGCTGCGCCGCGACTCCGGCCGTGTCCTGCTGCCACTGCCGTGGCTGCCAATCGGGCGGGAAGGGACCGGGCGGTGCCGGCGTGTCCCCCGAGGTCGGCTCGACCTCCTCGACGTCGGACCAGGCGGGGTCGGCGGAGTTCGGGCTCGCGCCGGGCCCTCCGGCCGCGGTCGGGTCGTCGTTGGTGCCTGCGGGGCCGGCCGCAGCCGGAACCGCGGGGGCGGCCGGTGCGGTTGTGGACCCGTTCGGCTCGGTCTCGGCGCTGACCCGCTGCGGCGGGTACGCCCACGGGGACTCGCCGGCCCGGCCGGAGCCGGCCGATCCGTTGGGGGTGCCAGGCGGTCGGTGCCCCTCGTCGGTCGACGCCGACCCACCGGTGCCCGGCGTGCGGGTCGCCACGTCGGTGCCGGCCCCGCCGCCGGCCGCCCCGCCCGACGGCTGGGCCGTGGCCGACGGCTGGGCCGTCCCGTCCGACGGCTGGGCCGTCCCGTCCGACGGCTGGGCCGCTCCGGTCGGCGGCTGGGCTGTTCCGGCGGACAGTTGGGCCGCTCCGTCCGACGGCGACGGCCGGGCCATCCCGGCCGCCGGCGATGGCTGGGCCGCCCCGGGCGGCCCGGAGGGCTGATCGACGACCGCGCGGCCGTTACCCAGACCGGGGGCCGGGTCGAGCGAGAACGGCAGGTTGAGGTCGACGCCACCGGCAGCCGCGCGGCCGCCGCCCGGCCCACGGGCCGCCGCCGCGCCCGTGCCGTGCCCGTCGTCCGATGCGGCCGCTCCGGCCGTGGAGCCGCTGCTCGCCGCCGGGGCGCCCGTCGACCGGCCGCTCGCCGTCCCGGTGCCGGGCAGCTGCGGGTGCTCGGCAGCTGCCGGGACGCCGTTCGTCGCCGCAGGACCGGCCGTGGGGGAGAGCTTCGCTGCCGGGGGGTGTAACGCCGCGTGGGGCCCGGCCGTGGAGCCGTTGCTCCGTCCCGCAGCGGCGAGCTGGCCCTCGCCGAGACGATCGCCGGGCTGAGGGGGGCTGTCGCCGGAACGGTCACCATCGCCGGCCGATCCCGCCGTACCGGGGGTGCTGCCACCGGCGCTGTCGCGCGTCGCGGCGGTGCCGGCGACCTGCGGGTCGGCCGCCGTCGGTTGCCGGCCCGGCTGGGCGGGGGCCCAGGCGACGCCGGGCGGTGCCCAGCCGTTGTGCGGCGGCAGCGCGCTCGTCAACGAGGGGTAGGCGTCCGCCCCGGCGATCGGCTGGGCCGTGTCGGCCCCGGTCGGCGTGTGCGAGGTTGGCTGCCCGGGGAGCGGATCGGCGGTCGGTGCGTCGGGTCGGGCTGCGGTCACGTCGGCGGAGGTCGGCGCGCCCACGGTGGCCCAGGGCGCGGCGGTGGCTTCGGTCGGATCCGAGGGCCAGGGGGGTTCGATGTCCCGCTCCGGCACCGGCTGCTGGCCGGGTACGCGTACCCGGTCGGCGTTGTCGTCCACCACGGTCCCTCCCCAGGTCTCCTGCCGAGGATAGGCGCAACGGTCGCCGATGGCTGGTCAGCGCGGCGCGCGCCGGGGGGTCAGGCGGCCCACACCGCCCAGGCGCCCGGCTCGGTCCACCAGGAGCGCTTCCGGTTCAGCTCGCCCTCGGCACCGTCGTCGAGGAAGGGCACCTTCTCGTCCCGGGGCAGCACGGAGACGGCCCGTCCCCGGGCCCGGCGCACCTCGAGGCGTACCCGCTTGCGGCCGAACGCGGAGCGGGTCACCACCGGCACCGCCACCGCGACCTCGACCAGCGCGTCGGTCGGGTCCGGCCGGCCCAGCAGCGTCACGTCGTCCAACGTCGCGTACCCCCCGGCATTGCCGATCGCGCAGGCCAGCAGCGGTTCGTCGCCGTCGGAGAGCAGGGTGTCGTCCACCTCGACGCGCCCGCGCCAGTGCAGCGGCCGACCGGCGTCGTCGGCCGCGCCGATCAGCGCGCCGTCCAGGGTCACCGAGCCGCCGTCGTTGCGCAGCAGGTCCAGCCGGCGAGGCGCGCCGTCGAGCACCGCGGCGGCCACCTCCGCCGGATCGCGCGGCAGCCCGAGCTGCGCGACCAGGTCACGGTGCCCGGTGCTGCCGGCCGGATCCAGCGGCAGTACGCCGACGGGCGGCAGGTCGGGCACCGTCCGGTTGCCGGGCAGCTCCTCCGGGCGGCGGCTCGGCGGTGGGGCGTACCGCCGGACCAGCCGGCGCAGCACGGCGCGCAGCTGCGCGTCGCTGGCCGTGGCGACCACGAGCCGGGTCTTCGAGTCCGGGTCCGGCCAGGTGAGGCCGTCCGGGCGGGCCGGGCCGTCGAGCCGGGCCAGCACCTCGTCGATCTCCGCGTCGGAGCGGGCGGTGACCATCTCCACCCGGGCGCCGCGGCTGGTCAGCGCGTCCGCGCAGGCCAGCACCGGCACCCGAGGCGTCTCGCAGCGCTCCGGCTTCTCCTCGGCGGCCTCGTCGGCGCCGCCGCAACAGGCTCCACCGCTGCCGCAGCCCGCGGCGGCGTCCCGCGCCGAACCGAGGGTGAGCAGCACCACGTCGTACACGGAAGGAGCCTCCTGCCTCTCGACGCGACCCCTGCCGGACGCGCCGTAACCTCTTGTTAGCCTGACACCCCGGGCTCGCCAACCGGTCGCCACCTGGCACCCGAGCCTTCTGGAGGCGGAGAAGATGCCAGCGATCGTGCTCATCGGCGCTCAGTGGGGCGACGAGGGCAAGGGCAAGGTTACCGACCTGCTGGGTGAGCGGGTCGACTACGTGGTGCGCTACTCCGGCGGCAACAACGCCGGTCACACGGTGATCACCCCGGACGGCCAGAAGTATGCGCTGCACCTGATGCCCTCGGGCGCGCTCTCCCCGACCGCGAAGATCGTCATCGGTAACGGTGTGGTGGTCGACCCCAAGGTGCTGCTCACCGAGATCGACGGTCTCGCCGAGCGCGGCGTGGACGTCTCCCGCCTGCGCATCTCCGGCGACGCGCACCTGATCATGCCGCACCACCGGGCGCTGGACCGGGTGGTCGAGCGCTACCTCGGCTCGTCCCGGATCGGCACGACCGGCCGGGGTATCGGCCCGGCCTACGGCGACAAGGTCGCCCGGATGGGCATCCGGGTGCAGGACCTGCTCGACCCGGGCATCCTGCGCAAGAAGCTGGAGCTCGCGCTCCGGGAGAAGAACCAGATCCTCTTCAAGGTCTACAACCGCAAGGCGATCGACGTCGAGGCGACCGTCGAGGAGTACCTGGCGTACGCGGAGCGGTTGAAGCCGTACATCACGGAGACCCGCGGGCTGCTCTGGGACGCGCTGGACCGGGGTGAGACGGTCCTGCTGGAGGGCGCCCAGGCCACCATGCTCGACATGGATCACGGCACCTACCCGTTCGTGACCTCGTCGAACCCGACGGCCGGCGGCGCCTGCGTGGGTGCGGGGATCCCGCCGACCGCCATCACGAAGGTGATCGCGGTCAGCAAGGCGTACACCACGCGGGTGGGCTCGGGGCCGTTCCCCACCGAACTCTTCGACGAGAACGGCGCGCACCTGCGCAAGATCGGCCACGAGTACGGCACCACGACCGGCCGGGAACGTCGGTGCGGCTGGTTCGACGCGGTCGTCGCCCGGTACGCCTGCCGCCTGAACGGCGTCACCGACCTGGTGATCACCAAGCTGGACGTGCTCACCGGCCTGCCGAAGGTGCGGATCTGCGTCGGGTACGAGATCAACGGCAAGCGGGTCGACGACATGCCGATGACGCAGACCGACTTCCACCACGCCGTGCCCATCTACGAGGAGATGGACGGCTGGTGGGAGGACATCACCAAGGCCCGGTCCGTGGCTGAGCTGCCGGAGAACGCCCGCCGCTACATCGCCCGCGTCGAGGAGCTCTGCGGCGCGCAGGTCAGCGTGATCGGCGTAGGCCCCGGCCGCGAAGAAAACGTAGTCCAACACCCCCTAATCCCCTAACCCGCCCGGCCCCCCGGGGCCCTCGGCGGTCGCCCCCGCCGGTTCGCCCCGTTGATCAAGAGGTTTGCGTCAAGATTGCGCTTCGATCTGACGCAAACCTCTTGATCAACTGATTCGGCGGAGGGAGGGGCGGGGACGGGGGACGGAGGGTTGTCCACAGGGGGTGGGTGGTTATCCACAGGGGTTTCGGGCGCTGTGGATAACTGGGCATCGTGGGGCGGTGACACCACATGACATGCTTCGCGAGGTGGCTGCCGAGCAGGACGGTCTGGTCAGCCTCGGGCAGGCGCTTCGGGCGGGCCTGAGCAGAGATCAGGTCCGACAGCTGTGCCGATCCGGTCGATGGGTACGGCTGTTGCGTGGGTATTTCCTCCTCGACGGAGAGTCGCACCCGCGAGCTCGGCGTCGCGCTCTGATCCGGGCCGCTGTCGCTAGCCTCGGGCCGGGTGCCTTCGCCGTCCTCGACACGGCACTGGAACTGCACGGCGTCGCGGGTCTACGTCGCACCTCCGAGGTCCACGTGTCGGTACCGGTGGATCAACCTCGGCCCCAGCGTGCGCCGGTGCCGTGGCTGGTCGTACATCAGCTGACCGTCGGGCCGCGTGACCTGTCCACGGTCGCCGGCATCCCGGTCACCACGGCGATGCGTACGGTCTCCGACGTCATCCTCAGAACCGACGCTACGCCGCGGTATCGGTTCTCGACTCGGCGCTCAACTCGGGCAGGTTCGCCTCCGAGCGTTTGGGACTGGTCTCGGCCCTGATCCGAGGGCGGCGCGGAGCGGGGGCTGCGCGTTGTCACCTCGCCGAGGCGGACGGCCGGGCGCAGTCGCCGCTGGAGACGCGTGCCCGGCTGCGGTGTGTCGACGGCAGGGTGCCGCCGGACACCCTTCAGCTGGAGGTACGCGATGACGACGGCTACCTGCTCGGGGTCGGGGACCTCGGCTGGCGCGGGCCGAAGGTGATCGCCGAGGCTGACGGCCGAGAGGCGCACGACACTCCGGCCGCGGTTTTCGCCGATCGCCGCCGGCAGAACCGTCTCGTCAACGCCGGTTGGACCGTCCTCCGCTTTACCTGGGCCGACACACTCCGCCCCGACTACATCCCCTGGACCGTCCGCCAAGCAATCAACGCATATCCCCCCGCCCGCCGCCGGTGATCAAGAGATTCGCGTCAGCAATCGCGCCATCGCTGACGCAAACCTCTTGATCACGCGACAGGCGGCGGTGGGGGTGGGGGTGGGGTGCGTAGGATCTGGGGGCGTGCGGGTTCTTCTGGTTGGTGGTGGCGGGCGTGAGCATGCGCTCGCGCTCGGGTTGGCGTCCGATCCGGCGGTCACGCAGCTGATCGCGGCGCCGGGCAATCCGGGTATCGCCGAGGTGGCCGAGCTGCGCGCGGTGGAACCGACGGATCCGGTGGCGGTGGCCGCGCTCGCGGTGGAGACCGGGGTCGACCTCGTGGTGGTCGGGCCCGAGGCGCCGCTGGTCGCCGGGGTCGCCGACGCCGTTCGGGCCAAGGGCATCGCGGTGTTCGGACCGTCCGGCGAGGCGGCCCGGCTGGAGGGGTCGAAGGCGTTCGCCAAGGACGTCATGACCGCCGCCGGTGTGCCGACCGCCCGCGCCTACACCTGCACCGATCCGGAGAGCGTCGCCCGCGCCCTGGACGAGTTCGGCGCGCCGTACGTGGTGAAGAACGACGGGCTCGCCGCCGGCAAGGGCGTCGTGGTCACCGACGATCGGGCGCTCGCCGAGGAGCACGCGCGCGAGTGCGGTCGGGTGGTGATCGAGGAGTACCTGGCGGGCCCCGAGGTCTCGCTCTTCGTGGTCACCGACGGCGAGGCCGCGGTGCCGCTGCTGCCGGCGCAGGACTTCAAGCGCATCGGGGACGGTGACACCGGCCCGAACACCGGCGGCATGGGGGCGTACGCGCCGCTGCCGTGGGCCCCGTCCGACCTGGTCGACGAGGTCATGCGGGACGTGGTCCACCCGACCCTGGCCGAGCTGCGCCGTCGGGGCGTGCCCTTCTCCGGTCTGCTCTACGTCGGGCTGGCGATCACCGCGAACGGCCCCCGGGTGATCGAGTTCAACGCCCGCTTCGGCGACCCGGAGACGCAGGTGGTGCTCGCGTTGCTGGAGACGCCGCTGGCCGGGCTGCTGCACGCGTCGGCGACCGGCACGCTGGCCGAGCACCCGCCGCTGCGCTGGCGGGACGGCGCCGCGGTGACCGTCGTGGTCGCCTCCCCCGGTTACCCCGGCACGCCGCGTACCGGTGACGTGATCACCGGCGCGGACCGCCCCGGCGTCATCCACGCCGGCACCGCCCGCCGGGCCGACGACGGGGCGTTGCTCTCCGCCGGTGGGCGGGTGCTCTCCGCCACGGCCACCGGCCCCGACCTGGCCGCCGCCCGGGACGCCGCCTACGACCTGGTACGCGCCATCGGGCTGGCCGGCTCGCAGCACCGTACCGACATCGCCGCCGCCGCTGCCGAGGGGCAGGTCGAGATCCCCGGCTGAGCCCGGAGATGCGGCAGCCCCGGCCGGTGAACGGGGCACCGAGCACCCTGCGGAGGGCCTGACGGCCGGCCTTGCCTGCCTGGCTGCTCCACGAGCACGCCGTCCACCCGCCGGTCGGGGCCCGTCTGGCGCGCCGGTTCGACCTCTCCGGTCCCCGAGCACGCCGGCGCTCGGCCCCGCTCAGCCGTAGTAGCGGCGCAGCTCCCGGGCCAGTACCTTGCCGGTGGCGTTGCGCGGCAGGTACTTCACGAAGACCACGTCGCGCGGTACGGCGAAGCGGGCGAGGTAGTGCCGGACGTACTCGCGTACGGCCTCCGGGTCGAGCGTCTCCGCGGGGTGCAGGGCGAGGAACGCGGCGAGGCGCTGGCCGTACTCGGGGTCGGCCACGCCGATGACGGCCACCTCGCGTACCTGGGGCAGCTGCGCGAGCAGGTTCTCCACCTCGGACGGGAAGACGTTCTCGCCACCGGAGACGATCATGTCGTCGGCCCGGCCGTCGACGAAGAGGAGGCCCTCGGGGGTCATCCGCCCGAGGTCGCCGCTATCGAGCAGCCCGTCGCGGCTCTCCCGGCTCGCACCGGAGGTGTAGCCCTCGAAGAGCATCTCGTTGCCGACGAAGATCCGGCCGACCTGCCCGTCCGGCACGGGTCGCCCGGCGGCGTCGAGGATGGACACCCGGGTGCCGTGCGGCGGTCGGCCGGCGGTGGTGGGTGCCGCCCGCAGTTCGGTCGGTCCCGCGATGGAGGCCCAGGAGCACTCGGTCGAGCCGTACAGGTTGTAGAGGACGTCGCCGTAGACGTCCATGAACCCGGTGGCGAGCCGGCCGGGCAGCGCCGAGCCGCTCACCGCCACGACCTTGAGCTGGGGCCGGGGCGCGGGCGGTGGCACCTCCATCAGCCGCTGCACCATCACGGGTACGGCGAAGAGCGCGTCACACCGGTGTGCGACCAGCGCGGCCAGCGTGGCGGCGGGGTCGAAGCGGCGGTGCAGCACGATCGTGGCCCGCAGCGCGAAGCAGACCTGGAGGGCGGCGAACCCCCAGGTGTGGAAGATCGGTGCGGCGATCATCACCCGGTCCCGGGTGTGCAGCGGGATTCGGTCGATGATGGACACCAGCGGGCCGAAGCCGCTCGGGGTGGGGCGGCGGGCGCCCTTCGGCGCGCCGGTGGTGCCGGAGGTGAGGACGATGATCCGCCCGTCCCGCTCGGGTGGCTGCAGGTCGCCGGGGAGCGCACCGGCGACCAGCTCCTCGCGGGCGCGCTCGTCGAGGCGCGGCAGTTCGGGCGGCAGGCCCAGCACCCGCTCGGTGAACTCGTCGTCGTGCACCAGCACACGGAGGCGCTGCTCCTCGGCGACGGTGGCGAGCTGCGCGGCGGAGAGCCCGGTGTTGACCAGCACCGCGTCGACTCCGAGCAGGGTGGCTGCGACGATCGTCTCGATCAGACCGTGGTGGTTGCGGCAGAGCACGCCGATCCGCTCACCTGCCTGCAGGCCGTGCCCGGTCCGCAGGGAACGGGCCATCCGCTCCGCCCGGTCGAGCAGCTGCTGGTAGGTCAGCTCGGTGCCGTGCTCGTCGATGACGGCGGTCCGGCCGGGGTCACGGGCGGCGGCCTGGCGGAGCTCGCCGGCCAGGCTCCAACCCCACCGCCGCAGCGCGTTGAGCTGCGAGGCGATCCGGATCGGCTGGCCGGGGGTGAGCAGCCCTCGCCGGGTCATCGTGGTGACCATGAAGGGCAGGTCCATGCCGCAGACCTCCTAGGGGTGTGGCAGGACGGGTTGGAGGAAGGCGTTCCCGTCCGGGTGTCTGTCCTGATCATGCCCGGGGCACCATGACTCGGCACAACGAGCGGGTGCGTCAAGTGACGAAGTCGGCACGGTAGGTGGGAGCCGCATCGCGGGCGGGCGACGGACGACCCGCAGCGCACCGGCATTGGGATGCCCGGCGAGGTGCAGCCGAGGATGCCGGGGAAGGGACTGAGCGGTGGTGCTACGGGCTCAGATGCGCTGGCCGGAGATCGCGCGCGCGATGACCAGCCGTTGGATCTCGGAGGTGCCCTCGAAGATGGTGTAGATCTTCGCGTCCCGGTACCACCGCTCGACCGGGTGGTCGCGCAGGAAGCCGGCGCCGCCGAGCAGCTGCACCGCCTTCTCGGTCACCGAGACGGCCACCTCGCCGGCCTTGAGCTTGGACATCGAGCCCTCGCCGGCCGCGAACGGCCGGTTGTTGCGCCCCATCCAGGCGGCGCGCCAGACGAGCAGCCGGGCCGCGTCGATCTCCATCTTCATGTCGGCCAGCGCGAACGCGACCGCCTGGTTGGTGATGATCGGCCGTCCGAACTGGACGCGGTCCTTGGCGTAGTCGAGGGCGTACTCGTAGGCGGCGCGGGCGACGCCGAGCGCCTGTGCGCCGACGGTGGGGCGGGACAGCTCGAACGTACGCATCGCCGCCTGGCCGGAGGCCCGCTGCCCGGAGCGGGCTCGGGCCAGCCGCTCGTCCAGGGCGTCCTTGCCGCCGAGCAGGCAGCGCCCGGGCACCCGTACGTCGTCGAGGAAGACGTCTGCGGTGTGCGACGCGCGCAGACCCAGCTTCCGCAGCTTGCGGGTCGCGGTGAGCCCTGGGGTGCCCGGCGGTACGACGAACGCGGCCTGCCCTCGGGCTCCCAGCGCGGGGTCGACCGCGGCGGTGACGACGTGAACTCCGGCGATGCCGCCGTTGGTGGCGTACGCCTTCTGGCCGGTCAGCACCCACTCGTCGGTGGTCTCGTCGTGCACGGCGCGGGTGCGCATCGCCCCGACGTCGGAGCCGGCCTCCGGCTCGGTGGTGCAGAACGCCGCCACGGCCGGCTCGTCGGCGGTGCCGAAGCACTGGGGCACCCACTCGACGAGCTGGTCCGGGGTGCCGGCGCCGTAGATGGCGGCCACGGCGAGTGAGGTGCCGAAGAGGCTCAGGCCGATGCCGGCGTCACCCCAGAAGAGCTCCTCGCTGGCGATCGGGAGGGAGAGCCCGGTGGGGTCGGCCCAGCAGGTGGCGAGGAACTCGAACCCGTAGAGGCCGACCTTCGCGGCCTCCTGGACGATCGGCCAGGGGGTCTCCTCCCGGGCGTCCCACTCGGCTGCGGCCGGGCGCACGACCTCGGCGGCGAAGCCGTGCACCCAGTCACGGAGGTCCCGCTGTTCCTCGGACAGGTCGAGCGAGAACTCGGGCATGTCAGGCCTTCGGGATGTCGAACAGGTTGGCGATGTTGGCGGCCAGGCCCAGGTCGCCCTTGGCCTTCAGCTTGCCGGTCATGAACATCATGACCGGGTTCGCCCCGCCGGAGACGATCTTGAGGAACTCGACGGGGCCCATGGTGAGGGTGAGCTTCGGCTCGCGCTGCGGGGTCTCGGAGACGGTGCAGGCACCGTTCTCGATGACCACCTCGTAGGTGTCGCTGCCGCCGTCCGGCCGGCCGGTGATGTCCCAGTGGATGACCGCGTTGGTGGAGCCGGCCCGGTCGGCCCGGAAGAGCGACGGCATCCGGTTGAAGACCTCGCCGAGGACCTTGCCGCGCATCTCGCCGGACATCACCTGGGCGATCTTGTCGTCCGAGGTGGACTTGACCAGCTGGGCGAACTCCTTGGGGCCGACGTTGGCGAAGTTGGCCGGGTCGAAGTCAGTCATGCGAATCACCTTCCGGGCAGGCCACTTTGGTTACTCCGGCGTAACCTTACGCACGGGTAGGTATGCTCGCAAGGTGTCCAGCGCACCCAGCTTCAAGCGCCTGCCCCGGGCCGTACGCGAGCAGCAGATGCTCGACGCGGCCGTCAAGGTCTTCTCCCGGCGCGGCTACCACGCGGCCAGCATGGACGAGATCGCCGAGGACGCCGGCATCTCCAAACCGATGGTCTACGCGTACCTGGGCACCAAGGAGGAGCTCTTCGTCGCCTGCCTGCAGCGCGAGGGCACCCGGATGACGGAGGCGATCGCCGGTGCGGCCGCACCGGAGTTGCCGGCCGACGAGCGGCTCTGGAGAGGACTCCGGGCGTTCTTCGGTTTCGTCGGGGCGCACCGCGACGGGTGGGCGGTGCTCTACCGGCAGGCCCGCGGCGAGCAGCCGTTCGCCGGGGAGCTCGCCGCCATGCGGGCCCGGCTGGTCGAGGTGGTCGCCGGCATGCTCGATCACGCGCTGCGCGCCGAGGGGCGCGAGATCCCCGGCACCGAGCTGGAGGTGGTCGCGTACGCCCTGGTGGGCGCGAGCGAGTCGCTGGCCGACTGGCTCGCCGACCATCCGGAGGCCGACCCGGAGCGGACCGCGACGCGGATGATGAACGTCGCCTGGCTCGGCGCGGACCAGCTGCTCAACGGCGTCACCTGGCACCCGTCCGCCGGCTGAGGCCACGGCGGCGAACCCGGCACGGCCGGACGCCGTCACCGCACCGCCTCCGGCGACCGGTCGGCCGCCGGAGGGATCGACCGCGCTGGCTTCGCCCGACGTCGTCGGAGCACACGCACCCCCTCGACCACGACGGTCACCGTCAGCGCCAGCCCGAGGCCGAGCAGCAGCCCACGCAGCGGATCCTGTTCGAAGGCGAGCCCGCCGAGGTAACCGACGAGGGCCGAGTAGAGGCCCCAGGAGCCCGCCGCGAGAGCGTCGAAGGCGAGGAAGCGCCGACGCGGATATCCGACCGCGCCCATGGTCAGCGTGACGGCCGTCCGTCCTCCCGGCACGTACCGGGCGACGGTCAGGATGAGCCCGCCACGCAGGGCGATGCCGCGCCGAGCCCACTCGACGCCGGCCCGCCGCCTCCCGCCCGCCGGCAACCGGTCGAACAGCCGGGAGCCGCCGGTCCGGCCGATGGCGTACGACACGTGGTCGCCGACGAGCGCGCCGGCGGCGGCCACCACGATCACGGCCGGGAGGTACGGCGCGCCGGACGCGGCGAAGACGCCCGCGGTGATCACCGCTGTCTCACTCGGCACGATCGGGAAGAACCCGTCGAGCACCGCGATCGCGAAGATCGCCAGGTACACCCAGGGTGAGGACATGGTCTGGTGCAGAAGATCGAGCAGGTCCATGACTCTGATGCTGGTGCGGCCGTCCGCTCCTGCCATCGGCCCTTGGTGAGCCCGCGGGTGCGACTTTGGTAGCGCCCGGCCCTGAGGGCGATCGGGGAGACCCCCCAACCGACCCGGGTCCCGCGGTTGCCCGGGTGCCCCGACCGGCGTACGGACCATAGGCTCGGCTCGTGGCCTTCAGCACCGTCGTGCCCCGGCGCGTCGTCGACCGGTACGCGCCGCCGGTGGCCGCCGTGGTCGTCGCCGCCGCCGTCCTGGCGTCCGGTGCCGGTGCGTTCGGTCTCCGCTCGTCGCTCCCCGGCGGCCTGCTGCTGGTGATCGCGGTGGCTTCGGGCTGGGCGGTCGCCACCGTCCGGACGCGCCGCTGGCCGCTGTTCCTCGCCGCCGCCCTGGGCTGGCTCGTGCTCGCCGCCTGGCCGGCCGGGTTGGTCGCCTCCTTCCAGGCGGGCCTCCGGCTGCGGGACCGACGCCGGTTGACGGCGTACGTCGTGGGCGCCGTTCTGGTGATGGCGGTCGGGGTGCTCGTCGGGCTGGCGGTGGGCGGGGTACGGCGGATCACCACGGCCACCCCGGCCAACGCGGCCGCCACCGCCGCCTGGCTGGTCGCGTTCCCGCTCGTCGCCGGGCTCCTGGTCCGGTCCCGGCGCGACGTGTTCACCGCCCTGCGGGATCGGGCCGAACGGCTGGAACGCGAGCAGGAGGAGCGGGCCGAACGGGTCCGGGCGGAGGAGCGGGCGCGGATCGCCCGGGAGATGCACGACGTGGTGGCGCATCGGGTGTCGCTGATGGTGGTGCACGCCGGCGCGCTGGAGGTCACCGCCGGCGACCCGGCGACCGTGGAGACGGCCGCGCTGATCCGGTCCACCGGCCGGCAGGCGCTCACCGACCTGCGGGAGGTGCTCGGTGTGCTGCGTCGGCACACCCCGCCGGGGTTCAGCCCGCCGCGGTACGAGGACGACCCGCTGGCCGCGCTGGACGACCTGGTCCACGAGTCCCGGGCCGCCGGCCTGCGGATCGAGCGGCAGGACGAGGGGATCCCGCGTGCCCTGCCGGCGACCGTGGCCCGCACCGTGCACCGGGTGGTCCGGGAGGCGCTCACCAATGTGCGCAAGCACGCCCCGGACGCCGAGACGACGGTCTGCCTGCGGTACCTGCCGGACGGGGTGGAGGTCGTGGTCCGCAACACGGCGCCGGTGGGCGGGCCGTCCGGATCCGGCGCGGGCCCGGGCCTGCCCGGCGCGGGCCTGGGTCTGCTCGGTCTGCGGGAGCGGGTGGAGCTGCTCGACGGCCGCCTGGAGGCCGGGCCCTCGGCGGGCGGGTTCCTGGTCCGGGCCCTGATCCCGGTGACGGGCACGCCGTGATCCGGGTCCTGGTCGCCGACGACGAGCACCTGGTCCGCTCGGGGCTGCGGTTGATCCTGGAGGCGGCACCGGACATCACGGTGGTGGGCGAGGCGGCGGACGGTGCCGAGGCGCTGGTCGAGGCGGAACGGCTCCGGCCCGACGTGGTGCTGCTCGACGTGCGGATGCCGGGTACCGACGGGCTGACCGCCGCACCGGCCGTGGTGGCCGCCGGGCCGAAGGTCGTCATGCTGACCACGTTCGATCTCGACGAGTACGTGCACGAGGCGCTGCGCGCCGGGGCGGTGGGCTTCCTGTTGAAGGACACCCCGCCCCGGGAGTTGGCCGCCGCGGTGCGGACGGTGGCGGCGGGGAACGCGATGCTCGCCCCGACGGTGACCCGGCGTCTGATCAGCTCCTTCGTGGACCGGGGCCCGGCCCGGCGGGAGGCGGCCCGCGGCCGGCTCGAGCTGCTCACCGGCCGGGAGCTGGAGATCGTCCGCGAGGTGGCGCGCGGGCACGCCAACGGTGAGATCGCCCGCCGGCTCGGGATGAGTGAGGCCACCGTCAAGGCGCACGTCAGCCGCGCCCTGGCCAAGCTCGGGCTGACCAACCGGGTGCAGGCGGCGATCCTGGTGCACGACGCCGACCTGCTCTGAGCCGACCTGCTCCGAGCCGCCCGGCGGCTCAGCGGGCGGGGGGCCGTCGGGCTGCGGCGCGGCGGGCGGCGACCCGGTGGCGCAGCACGCGGATGGCCTCGATGCCCAGGGTGATGGCGACCGCGAGGCCGACGCCGGCTATCACTCCCTTGATCGGGTCGCGCTCGAAGGCCAGGCCGCCGAAGTAGCCGAGCAGGCCGCAGTAGACGGCCCAGGTGGAGGCGGCGATCGCGTCGAAGAGGAGGAAGGAGCGGCGCGGATACCGGACCGCACCCATGGTGAGCGTGACGGCGGTCCGGCCCCCCGGGATGTAGCGGGCGGTGGTCAGGATGACCCCGCCCCGCCGGTCGACCGCGCGCCGGGCCCACTCCGAGCCGGCTCGTCGCCGGCTCCGTTCCGGCAGGCGGGCCAGGCGGCGGGCCCCACCGCCGCGACCGATGGCGTACGAGATGTGGTCGCCGATGAGCGCGCCGATCGCGGCCGCGGCGACCACGGCGATGATGTTGGGTCGTCCGCCGCCGGCGGAGACGACGGCTGCGGTGATCACGGCGGCTTCGCTCGGCACGGCCGGGAAGAACGCGTCGAGCGCGGTCACTCCGACGAGGATCAGGTACACCCACGGTGAGGTGATCGTCTCCCGGAGCAGGTCGAGGACGCCGTCCATGCCCTCATGTTTCCGGGCAGACCGGAAGAAAGGGCCGCTTCCCCGGCAAAAGACGCCATTCCTAGCCGTGCACGGCTCCGACCAGCTGCGGACGGTTGGTGCGGGCGTCGTGCAGCGCGAACGTCCAGCCGGCGTCCGCCGCAGTGGCGGTGAAGGCCACCGAGCCGGGCAGCGGCACGGGCAGCTTGAACGCCACCGACGCGGTGAACGCGTCCGGCAGCCGGTTCTCCAGCGCGGCGAGGCAGCGGGCCTTGCTCCACATGCCGTGCGCGATCGGGCGCGGAAAACCGAAGAGCCGCGCCCCGAGCCGCGAGGTGTGGATGGGGTTGTGATCACCCGAGACCCGGGCGTAGTCGGTGCCGACGCGCGGGGTCAGCCGCCAGGTCGCCGAGGGGGCCGGCGGCGGTGGGGACGCGCCTCGGTCCCGCCGCTCACCGCCGCCGCCCCGCCGCTCCCGGCTGAGGTACGTCGAGACGCCCCGCCACACCTCCTCCCCGGCGACCGCCCCGACGAGCACCACGTCCAGCTGCCGCCCCCGGTCGTGCGGGCGCAGCTTCTCGGCGTACGCGGAGAAGTCGAGCGTCTCGTCGCTGCGGATCGGGCGGTGCACGGTGATCCGATTGGCCACGTGCACCACGCCGGTGAGCGGCACCGGGAACTCCGGCGCGGTCATCAGCCGCAGGGCCAGCGGGAAGCCCATCACGTGCGGATAGGTCGCGGGCAGCCGGTCGGTGAGCCGGAACCCGCAGACCCGGTCGTACTCGGCCAGGTGGCGCAGGTCGACCGGCACGCCGGAGACGGTGAGCCGGACCGGCGGCGGTTGGGTGGCCCGCCGCCCACCCGTCCCGGGGAGCGCGCCGGTGAGCGCCCGGCGGTAGAGCGCCCCGGCGGCCGGCATCCCGGGCAGCTCGACGGTGGCCCATCCGCCGGCGGGCGGCTCGGTGGTGTGGTCGCTCATCACGCCCCCAGCAGGCTCTGGCCGCAGACCCGTACGACGTTGCCGTTGACCGCGCCGCTGGCGGGCCAGGCCAGCCAGCCGATCGTCTCGGCGACGTCCACCGGGAGACCGCCCTGGGCCATGCTGTTCATCCGGCGTCCCGCCTCGCGGATCACCAGCGGGATCCGGGCGGTCAGCCGGGTCTCGATGAAGCCGGGCGCCACCGCGTTGACGCTGATCCCCCGTCCGTGCAGCGCCGGGGCGAGCGAGTCGACCAGCCCGATCACCCCCGCCTTGCTGGTGGCGTAGTTGGTCTGGCCGCGGTTGCCCGCGATCCCGGCGATCGAGGAGACCGCGATGATCCGCCCGCCGGTCGGGATCAGCTCGCGCGCCAGCAGCTCGTCGTTGATCCGCTCCTGGCTGGAGAGGTTGACGTCGATCACCTGGTCCCAGCGGTCGGCGTCCATCCGGCCGAGCGTCCGGTCCCGGGTGATGCCGGCGTTGTGCACGACCGCGTCGACGCGGCCGTACCGGCCGGCGAGGTGGTCGGCGAGCCGGGTCGGCGCGTCCGGCGCGGTCAGGTCGAGTTGTACGGCGGTGCCGCCGACCTCGTTCGCCACCTCGGCCAGCGCGTCTCCGGCGGCCGGTACGTCCAGCGCCACCACCCGCGCGCCGTCGCGGGCGAGGACCCGGGTGAGCGCCGCACCGATGCCACGGGCCGCCCCGGTGACGAGGACGACCTGACCGTCGAGCGGGCGCTCCCAGTCGGCCGGGGCGGTGGCCTTGCCGGTGTCGATCCGGATCACCTGCCCGGAGACGTACGCGGACCGCCCGGAGAGGAGGAACCGGAGGGTGGCTTCGAGGCTGACCCGGCTGCCCTCGTCCGCCTCGCAGGTGACGTGGACCAGTTGGGCGGTGATCCCCCGGCCGAACTCCTTGCCGATGCTGCGGGTCAGCCCCTCCAGGGCCCGCTGGGCGGTCGCCTCACGCGGCGTGGCGCACTCGGTGGGCGGGGTGCCGAGCACGATCACCCGGCCGCTCGGCGTGACGGAGCGGGCCACCGGGTGGAAGAAGTCGTAGAGCTGCCGCAGGCCGGTCGAGTCGGTGATGCCGGTGGCGTCGTACACCAGGGCGCCGAAGCGGGCGTCGGCGGCGGCGGTGGGTTCGCGCAGCTCGACCCCGGCGGCGGCGAGCAGCTCGCCCACCGGGCCGGCGAGCCGGCCGTCGGCGGCCGCGCCCAGCAGGACCGGACCGGGCAGGAGCGGGTCGCCGGGTCGGTGCCGGCGCAGCCGCGGCGGGTCGGGCAGCCCGAGGCGCTTGACCAGCGCGCGTCCGGCCGCCGATTGGACGAAGCTCGCGTACCTGTCGGTCATAGGCGTAGCCTACTGGCGAGTAGGGTACGGGCAACACTGTCGAGGAGGCGGATCGTGCAGAACATCCGGCGGGTCGCGGTCATCGGCGGCAACCGCATCCCGTTCGCCCGCTCCAACTCGCGCTACGCGGACGCGTCCAACGCGGACCTGCTCGGCGCGGCGCTGGACGGCCTGGTGGCCCGGTACGGCCTGGCCGGTCAGCGCGTCGGCGAGGTGATCGCCGGGGCGGTGCTGAAGCACTCCCGGGACTACAACCTGACCCGCGAGGTGGTGCTCGGATCCCGGCTCGACCCGCACACCCCCGCGTACGACATCCAGCAGGCCTGCGGCACCGGCCTGGAGGCGGCGATCCTGGTCGCCAACAAGATCGCCCTCGGGCAGCTCGACGTCGGCATCGCGGGCGGGGTCGACACCACCTCGGACGCGCCGCTGGCGGTCAACGAGGAGCTACGCCGAACCCTGCTCAAGCTCAACAGCGCCCGCACCCTCGGCGAGCGGCTGAAGGTCGCTGCGAAGCTGCGCCCGCTCCAGCCGTTCAAACCGGAGATCCCGCGCAACGCCGAGCCGCGCACGGGCCTGTCGATGGGGGAGCACGCGGCCCGCACCGCGCTGCGCTGGAACGTCGACCGGCGCTCCCAGGACGAACTCGCGCTCCGCTCGCACCAGCGGCTCGCCGCCGCGTACGACAGGGGTTTCTTCGACGACCTGATCACGCCGTACCTCGGGCTGACCCGCGACCAGAACCTCCGCCCCGACAGCAGCCTGGAGAAGCTGGGCGCGTTGCGGCCGGTCTTCGGCGTGCGCGGGCCGGACGCCGAGCAGGCCACCATGACCGCGGGGAACTCGTCGCCGCTCACCGACGGCGCGTCGACCGTGTTGCTGGCGTCGGAGGAGTGGGCGCGGGAACGGAGCCTGCCGGTGCTGGCCTGGTTCACCTGGTCGCAGACGGCGGCCGTGGACTTCGTGCACGGCGACGAGGGGCTGCTGATGGCCCCGGCGTACGCGGTGCCCCGGATGCTCGCCCGAGCCGGGCTGACCCTTCAGGACTTCGACTACTACGAGATCCACGAGGCGTTCGCCTCGCAGGTGCTGGCCACCCTCGCCGCCTGGGAGTCGCCGGAGTTCTGCACGGACCGGCTCGGGCTGGACGCCCCGCTCGGCGCGATCGACCGGGATCGGGTGAACGTCACCGGCTCCTCCATCGCCGCCGGGCACCCGTTCGCGGCGACCGGCGGCCGGATCGTGGCCACCCTGGCGAAGTTGCTGGCCGAGAAGGGCAGCGGACGCGGGTTGATCTCGATCTGCGCCGCCGGTGGCCAGGGCGTGACGGCGATCCTGGAGCGTTGACGGCGGCCGTCTCAGCGGTGCGGGGGACGCCGGAACGGATCGTCGAGGCTCTTCGTCCAACCCGCCATACGCCTGGTGATCCATGGGTCGGGCCGGTGGACGAGGAGAGGCGATGGGCCGGAGCAGATACCTGGTAGCTGTGGTCGCGGCAGGCCTGCTGCTGACGAGTTGCGCGAACGGGTCCGTACCGGGACCTGCGCTCCCCGAGGAGACGCGTTCCGTCGGCGCGAGACCCACCGCGAACCAACCACAGGCGGACCCGGTCGGACTGATCGGCTCCTGGACGGTCACCGAGGTTGCCGGCGCTGCCGGCGGGATTCTGCGGATCGCCCCCGCCGACCAGGGCGGGCTCTCCTGGTTCGGTCCCTGCGGCGTGTCGTCGGGCATGTGGCGGGCCGGCGCGGACGGCCTTTTCGTCGCCGACCTCTCCGAACACCTGGTGTCCGACGCGCCGGAGTGCCGGCCCGGTCCGGGGCGCACGCCGGCCTGGCTGCATCAGAGCACCGCCTTCCGGTTGGAGAAGGACATCCCGGTGCTGCTCGACGGGCAGGGCCGGCAGGTCGCCCGGCTGCTGCCGGGTGCGAAGCCCACTCCCGGGCCGAACCTGTTGCCGTCGCTGGCAGAGCCGCCCGTGATCACTCCCGAGGTCCGGCAGGCCTTCGCGCCGGCCGCCGTACTGCCGGCGGACCTGAGGCCGGTGAGCCGCGACGACCTCCGCGGTCGATGGGTGCCGGCCGGTCGCGACAGCGGCCGCGCCCACGTGGAGTTGCGCGACGACGGCGAGTGGCGGGGCTCCGACGGCTGCAACGGTCAGAGCGGACGGTGGGTCGCCGGAGCTGAGGGTGCCCTGCTCGCCACGGCCGGGCCCAGCACGCTGATCGGCTGTGACAACGTGCCGCTGGCGAGTTGGCTCGCCAAGGCCACGCGGGCGGGGATGGACGGCGAGGTGCTCGTGCTCCTGAACGCGCAGGGAACGGAGTCGGGCCGGCTCGCACGGGGCTGAGCGATTCCCAGCGGTGCGCATACCGTCCGTTCCGCCGTGGCCGGGCGGGCCGCGCTGCCGGACGGGCCGCGCTGCCGGACGGGCCGCGCTGCCGGAGGGGCGCAGGTCCGTGGCATGAAAGACTGAGGTACGTGACAACGATCCCGAACGTGCTCGCCCACCGGTACGCCTCGCCCGAACTGGTCGCCCTCTGGTCGCCGGAGGAGAAGATCCGCCTGGAGCGGCGGCTCTGGCTCGCCGTGCTGCGGGCCCAGCGCGACCTCGGGGTGCCGGTCCCGGACGGGGTCGTCGAGGCGTACGAGCGGGTGGTCGACAACGTAGACCTCGCCTCGATCGCGGAGCGGGAACGGGTCACCCGGCACGATGTGAAGGCCCGGATCGAGGAGTTCAGCGCGCTCGCCGGGCACGAGCACGTGCACAAGGGGATGACGTCGCGGGACCTCACCGAGAACGTCGAGCAGCTCCAGGTGCGCCGCTCGCTGGAGCTGGTCCGGGATCGGGTGGTCGCCACCCTGGCCCGGCTGGCCTGGCACGCGCACGAGTACTCCGGCGTGGTGATGGCGGGCCGCTCGCACAACGTGGCGGCGCAGGCCACCACGCTCGGCAAGCGCTTCGCGTCGGCGGCGGAGGAGCTGCTCATCGCGTACGAGCGGCTGGAGGACCTGATCGCTCGTTACCCGCTGCGCGGGATCAAGGGGCCGGTGGGCACCGCGGCCGACCAGCTCGACCTCTTCGACGGTGACGCGGAGAAGGTCGCCGAGCTGGAGCGGCGGGTCGCCGGGCACCTCGGCTTCGCCCGGGTGCTGGACAGCGTCGGCCAGGTCTACCCGCGTTCGCTCGACTTCGACGTGATCGCCGCGCTGGCCCAGGTCGCCGCCGGCCCCTCCTCGCTGGCCACCACGATCCGGCTCATGGTGGGCCAGGAGCTGGTCACCGAGGGCTTCAAGCCCGGTCAGGTCGGCTCCAGCGCGATGCCGCACAAGATGAACACCCGCTCGTCGGAGCGAGTGAACGGCTTCGCCGTGATCATCCGGGGTTACCTGTCGATGGTCGGCGAGCTCGCCGGCGACCAGTGGAACGAGGGCGACGTCTCCTGCTCGGTGGTCCGCCGGGTGGCCCTGCCGGATGCGTTCTTCGCCGCCGACGGGCTGTTCCAGACGTTCCTCACCGTGCTCGACGAGTTCGGCGCGTACCCGGCCGTGATCAACCGGGAGCTGGAGCGCTTCCTGCCCTTCCTGGCCACCACGAAGATCCTGGTGGCGGCGGTGCGGCGGGGTGTCGGCCGGGAGGTCGCCCACGAGGTGATCAAGGAGCACGCGGTGGCCGTGGCGCTGGGCATGCGGGAGAAGGGCGCGCTGGAGAACGACCTCTTCGACCGGCTCGCCGCCGACGGCCGGCTCAACCTGAGCCGGGCCGAGATCGACGAGTTGGTGGCCGACCGGGCCACCTTCGTGGGCGCCGCTCCCGCTCAGGTCCAGGCGGTCACCCGCCGCATCACCAAGATCGTCGAAGCCCACCCCCAGGCCGCCACCTACTCCCCACCCCCCATCCTCTAACCCACCCACCCCACCCCCGACCCTCCCCGCCCCCAGCGCCCGGCCTTGCCTCGTTGATCAAGAGGTTTGCGTCATGTTCGATCTCCAACCTGACGCAAACCTCTTGATCAACGAGGCGGGAAAGCGGGGCCGGGGTGGGAGGGGCTGGCGGGTTAGGAGTCGCGGGTGGGGGTTTCGGCGGCGGTGCGTAGGTTGGGGGCACTCGCCGGTTCGGCGATCCCGCCGGGTTCCTCCGCGATGGCCGGATCGTGGGCGGTCTCCGCGGCGACCAGCGGCTGATCGGCCGGCATGACGTCGGGCACCTTGGGTACGACGATCACCGCCGTCCCGTACGCGCAGATCTCCATCCACATCTCGCCGCAGTCCCGGCTGTCGAACCGCATGCCGATCACGGCGTTGGCACCGATCCGGCGGGCCTCCTCGCCGAGCCGGGCGACCGAGTCGGTACGCCACCGGGTGAGGTTGTCCGGCGCCAACGGGTCGTACGCGCCACCGCGCAGGTTCTTGACACCCTCGCGGTACGGGTTCCTGGTCCTTGCCATCGAGGAGACCACCTCGCCGAGGATCTGGCGGATCTCGTAGCCGGGCAGTTGGTCCGTCGTCACGACCAGCACGGTTCCGATGCTGTCAGGGCGAGCGACACCCCGATCGCGAGCCTTGTTCACCTGATCGGATGCTGAAAAACCGCGCGGCGCGGACGGTCGACGCTTCGCCGACCATCCGCGCCGCCCGGGGCGCTAACCGTCAGACACCGGCCACCGAGGTGATCCAGGACCGGTTGTACGCGACACTGCCGTAGTTCTGGATGTTCACGCCGTCGGCCGTGGAGGCGACGCCGACCTGCCGGCCGTTGTAGAACTGCGGGCCGCCCGAGTCGCCCCGCCACGCGTTGCCGTTGATCCGCGAGCTGCGGATCGCCTGGCCGCCGTACGCGTCGGTGGCGCTGTTGCTGGTCACCTGCACGTTGGCGGTCTTCAGCACGGTCGACGCCGAGCAGCCGCTGTAGCAGGTCATGCCCCAGCCGTAGATCGAGTTGGTCGAGCCGATGGGCGGGTTGCTGGTGGCCAGGGTCACGGTGGAGGTGCTCACCGCGCTGGAGAGGCGCATCAGGGCCAGGTCGTAGCGGGTGTAGGTGGCCGAGACGGTGCGGGTCACGCCGCCGGAGGTGCGGTTGACGCTGCCGATGCGGACCGACATCGTGCCGCTGATGCAGTGCCGGGCGGTGAGTACCCACTGCGAGGCGATCACGCTGCCGGAGCAGGTGAACGAGCCGTTGCTGAGCACCGCGGCGGCCCACGGGGCGGACGAGACGGTGCCGCCGCCGATGATGGGCTGGGGGCCCGCCGGGGCCGCGGTCGCGCCGGAGGCGGCGCCGACGACGCCGATCATCGCCGTGCTGATCGCCACGAGCAGGGAGCGGATGCGCATGGGGTGGACTCCTTGGGGGAGGTGGTACCCGGGGGTCGCCGGGCGGGGGCAACCGGCGGCGCGGGATCCCAGGCCGCCGTATCATCGAGCTCTGTCGATGTAGAGTAGGGGCAGCGGAAGACGTTTTCAAGATTTCCTTTTGGACTCTGCGCCATAACGATTCGGCCATAGCGTGAGTCGTATATGCCCTGGTGAGGGCCGTGCCGGGAGCGGGGGCGTGTTCCACGCCACGTCTGTCGGGGAGTTGTCCGGAGCGTGGCCGGGGCGCGGCCCGGCCGGTGCGGGCGCACCGCCATCTGCCAGGTAGGCTGGCTGCGCTCGCCCATAGGGCGTGTGTCAAAGTCCCTGGCCGGCCTGCGGCGGGCCCAGACGACGACCGGCGGCGTCGGCGCTTCGTCCGGATACAACACCGGTATCCGAACGAATCCCCGCCTTGCCGGAGCGCCGCCTGGACTCCGCCTCGGCTCGACCGAGGACTTCGACACACGCCCTAGTGGGTCGGCACCCAACTGCGTACACAGTCAGGAGTGCCCAGTGCCTCGCGTCGTCGTCGACGTCATGCTCAAGCCCGAGATCCTCGATCCGCAGGGCCAGGCCGTCGCAAACGCGCTGCCGCGGCTCGGCGTCAGCGACGTCGCCTCGGTCCGGATCGGTCGGCGGATCGAGATCGAGTTCACCGGTGAACCGGACCTGGACCGGGCCCGGGAGATCGCCGACAAGCTGCTCGCCAACCCGGTCATCGAGGACTTCACCGTCCGCCTGGTCGAGGCCGACGAGACCGCGGGCACCCGGTCGTGACCGCGCGAGTCGGCGTCGTCACCTTCCCCGGCTCGCTCGACGACGGGGACGCCGCCCGCGCCGTGCGGATCGCCGGCGCCGAGCCGGTCCGGCTCTGGCACGGCGATCCCGCTCTGCACGGGGTCGACGCGGTCGTCCTCCCGGGCGGCTTCTCCTACGGCGACTACCTGCGCTGCGGCGCGATCGCCCGGTTCGCCCCGGTGATGGAGTCGATCGTCGACGCGGCCCGCGGTGGCCTGCCGGTGCTCGGCATCTGCAACGGCTTCCAGATCCTCTGCGAGGCGCACCTGTTGCCGGGCGCCCTCACCCGCAACCAGCACCTGCACTTCCGCAACCGGGATCAGGTCCTGCGGATCGAGACGGTCGGCACCGCCTGGACGAACGCGTTCCAGCCGGGCCAGGAGGTGCTGATCCCGGTCAAGAACGGCGAGGGCTGCTACGTCGCCGACGCCGCGACGCTGGACCAGCTCGAGGCCGAGGGTCGGGTGGTGGCGCGCTACCTCGGTGGCAACCCGAACGGCTCGCAGCGTGACATCGCCGCGATCACCAACGAGGCCGGGAACGTGGTCGGCATCATGCCCCACCCGGAGCACGCCGTCGAGGAGCTCACCGGCCCCTCGTTGGACGGCCTCGGCTTCTTCACCTCCGCCCTCAAGCACCTGGTAGGGGCGCCGGCGTGACCGTCGGCGACAGGATCATCGGTCAGCTCAACCGCCCGGCGGGCGGCCACGAGCGCAGCGAGGAGAGGTCATGACCACCCATCCGGATCCGGTACGCGAGACACCGGAGGCCTTCCCGGCCGCTGCGCCTCAGGCGGCGGAGCCGGACGCGGCCACCGCCGTGCCGCCGACCGCTCCGGCCCAGCCGGCCCCCGCCGCGTGGACCGACAGCGTGGACACCGTCCCGCGCGCCGCGGGCACCCCGGGCGAACTCCAGCCGTACCCCGAGCTCGGCCTCAAGGACGACGAGTACGACCGGATCCGACAGATCCTCAGCCGGCGGCCCACCCAGGCCGAGCTGGCCATGTACTCGATCATGTGGAGCGAACACTGCTCCTACAAGTCCAGCAAGGTGCACCTGCGTCAGTTCGGCGAGAAGGCTCCGCCGAGCGAGCGGCTGCTCGCCGGCATCGGTGAGAACGCCGGCGTGGTGCAGGTCTCCGACGAGCTGGCCGTCACCTTCAAGGTCGAGTCGCACAACCACCCGAGCTTCGTCGAGCCGTATCAGGGCGCGGCCACGGGCGTCGGCGGTATCGTCCGCGACATCCTGGCCATGGGCGCCCGCCCGGTCGCGGTCATGGACCCGCTGCGCTTCGGCGCGGCCGATCACCCGGACACCGCGCGGGTGCTCACCGGCGTGGTCGCCGGCGTCGGCGGCTACGGCAACTGCCTCGGCCTGCCGAACATCGGCGGCGAGCTGGTCTTCGACCCGTCCTACCAGGGCAACCCGCTGCTCAACGCGCTCTGCCTCGGCGTGCTGCCGGTCAACCGGCTGCAGAACAAGGCCGCCGCGGGCCCCGGCAACGTGGTGGTCCTGATGGGCGCCAAGACCGGCCGGGACGGCATCGGCGGCGTGTCGGTGCTGGCCAGCGCCACCTTCGACGAGGGCAGCGAGGAGCGTCGCCCGTCCGTCCAGGTCGGCGACCCGTTCATGGAGAAGCTGCTCATCGAGGCCTGCCTTGAGCTGTACGACGCCGAACTGGTCGTCGGTATCCAGGACCTGGGCGGCGCGGGTCTGACCTGCGCGCTCACCGAGACCGCCGCGGCGGCCGGCACCGGCATGCGGGTCTGGCTGGAGCGGGTTCCGCTGCGCGAGCCCTCGATGGAGCCGCACGAGATCCTGGCCAGCGAGTCGCAGGAGCGGATGCTGCTGGTCGTCGAGCCGGAGAAGCTCGACGCGGTGCTCAAGACCGCCGAGAAGTGGGGCGTCTGGGCGACCGCCATCGGCGAGGTCACCGCGCCGGCGCCGGACGGCCAGCCGGGCCGACTCGTCATCACCTGGCGCGACCAGCTGGTGGTCGATGTGCCGCCGGGCTCGCTGGTCGACGACGGTCCGGTCTACGCCCGCCCCATGCGGGAGCCGGCCGACCTGATCCTGCTCCAGGCCGACCGGGCCGAGACCCTGCCGCGCCCGACCGACCCGGAGGCGCTGCGGGAGACCGTCCTGCGCATGATCGCCTCACCGAACCTGGCCGACAAGACCTGGGTCACCGAGCAGTACGACCGGTACGTGCTGGGCAACACCGTGCTCGCCCAGCCGGAGGACTCCGGCGTGATCCGCATCGACGAGCGCACCGGGCTCGGGGTGGCGCTCTCCGTGGACGGCAACGGCCGCTACGCCCGCCTCGACCCGTACCACGGCACCAAGCTCGCGCTGGCCGAGGCGTACCGGAACGTGGCAGTGGCCGGCGCGACGCCGATCGCGGTCACCAACTGCCTGAACTTCGGGTCCCCCGAGGACCCGGCGGTGATGTGGCAGTTCGCCGAGGCCGTCCGCGGCCTCGCGGACGGCTGCGCCGAGCTGGGCATCCCGGTGACCGGTGGCAACGTCAGCTTCTACAACCAGACCGGCGCCGCGGCCATCCACCCGACCCCCGTGGTCGGCGTGCTCGGTGTGCTGGAGAACGTGGCCGACCGGGTGCCGATGGGCTTCGTGCCCCGGCCCGAGGGTGACCACGACCACCTCTACCTGCTCGGTGAGACGCACGTCGAGCTCTCCGGCTCGGAGTGGGCCTGGGTGACCCACGAGCACCTCGGCGGGATCCCGCCGCAGGTCGACCTCGCCCGGGAGAAGGCGCTGGCGGACCTGCTGGCGGCGGCGGCCCGGGTCGGTCACCTCAGCTCGGCGCACGACCTCTCCGACGGTGGGCTCGCGCAGAGCCTGGTCGAGTCCACCCTGCGTCGCGGGGTCGGCGCCCGGATCGCGCTCCCGGAGCAGTTCACCGGCGGCTCGATGCCGTTCGTCTACCTGTTCAGCGAGTCCGCCGGGCGGGTGCTGGTCTCGGTGCCGCGCGGGCACGAGAAGGCGTTCACGGCGCTCTGCGCGGAGCACGGGGTGCCGGCCGAGCGGATCGGCGTCACCGACCCGACCGGCGGTGCCCTTGAGGTGCACGGCCAGTTCCGGATCGGGCTGGACGAGCTGCGGAGCGCCCACACCGGCACCCTGCCGCGGCTCTTCGGCGGTGCGGCGGCGGTCGAGGTGCCGGCCCCCGCGACCGGGGTGGCCGGCGCCGTCGAGGCGGTGCCGCTGCCGGTCAGCGACCCGAACGCCGAGGTGGCGCCGATCGACCCGGAGAGCGTCGAGTCCGAACCGATCGCCTCGGCCGGCCCGGTCGCGCCGGTGGCGGACGTCTCCGCCGGATCGGCCGGGACGGAGACGCCGGGTGACGGTGCCGCGTCCGACACCGACTCCGGTGACACCGAGCAGCCGACGACGCCTGACGAGCGCTGAGGCGCTGGCGTTGGCCGTCTACGCCCAACCCGGATCCGGCGCCCGGTTCGACTGGGGCCTGACCGGGGCGGCGGAGCTCGGCCGGGTCTGCGCCGCGCTGGTGGTGGTGGACGTCCTCTCGTTCACCACCGCCGTCGAGGTGGCGGTCAGCCGGGGGATGCGGGTGCACCCGTTCCCGTGGGGCGAGCAGGCCGCCGAGTACGGAAGCCGGATCGGCGCCACCGTCGCGGTGGGCCGCCGGCAGACCAGCTCGGAGCAGCCGTGGTCGCTCTCGCCGGCGTCGTTGAGCACGGCTCCGGTCGTCGCCGACCTGGTGCTGCCGTCGCCGAACGGCTCGGCGATCAGCGCCGCGGCGAGCGCCACCGGGCTGCCGGTGGTGGCGGCCTGTCTGCGTAACGCCCGCGCCGTCGGGCGATGGCTGCGCCGCCAGGGGTACGGCTCGACGGCCGCGCCGGTCGGCGTGATCGCGGCCGGCGAACGCTGGCCGGACGGCTCACTCCGCCCCGGCGTGGAGGACCAGCTCGGCGCGGCCAGTGTGCTGGACGCCCTCTCCGGCGTACCAGGTGGGCTCTCCGTCGAGGCGGCCATGGCGCTCGCCGCGTTGGCCAGCACTCCTGACGTTCCCGCCGCGGTCCGCGGCTGCGTCTCCGGCAAGGAACTCGCCGAGAGCGGCTTCGCCGGAGACGTGGAGGTCGCGGTGCAGGTCGACGTCTCAGAGGTGGTGCCGGTGCTGCGCCAGGGGGTCTTCTCCGCCGCCTGAGCGGTCACCGCCGACCCGGCGCCGGCTCGTCCGCCGGCCGCCCGACGGCGTGCCGGCACGCGGCTTTCCGCAGCGGTCCGGGTGGCTCACCGCGCACTGGACCGGCCCACCTGTTCCGCCCCGCCGGGCGGGTTCCATCCGGTTCCGGCCGTCAGCTACGCAGAACGGGCCGCCCGGTTGCTCCGGACGACCCGTTCTCGTCGCTCTGCCGGGGCGGCTGTCACATCACCCCGGGTCGGCTCGACCGGCGAACCGGCGAGCCCGCCGGCTCAGTCGTCCAGCCAGTCCAGCCGGCGACCGCTGCGGTCCCCTTCGCGGCTCCGGCCACCCTGCTGCTGGTCGCCGTAGTAGCCACCCTGGTCGTAGCCACGATCGTCGTAGCCGCGCTGGGTCTGCGGCTCCTGCTCGTAGCCGCCGCGCTGGGTCGGGGGTTCCTGACCGTAGCCGCCGTGCGTCGTCGCCGGCTCCTGGCCGTACCCGCCCTGCTGGCCGTAACCGGGCTGGCCGTAGCCGCCCTGGTCGTAGCCGGGGTCGTCGTAGCCGCCGCGCTGGGTCGGCGGCTCCTGGCCGTAGCCGCCCTGCTGGCCGTACCCGCCAGCCGGCTGGTCGTACCCGCCGCCCTGCTGGTCGTAGCCGCCGCCCTGCTGGTCGTAGCCGCCGCGCTGGTCGTAGCCGGCGGTCGACTCCGCGCCCTGGCCGTACGGCGCAGCGTCCGGCTGGCCGTAGCCCTGCCCCTGACCCTGCTCGTAGACGCCCGTGGCGTACGGGTCGGCCGGCGCCGGGTACTGGGTGTTGTTGTCACCCGTGTAGCGGCCGGTCGGCTCGTCGTAGCGCTGCTCGCCGTACCCGGCGTTGCCGGAGGCGGGCGGATAGCCGGCGCCGCCGGCCGGGGCAGCGTAGTCACGGCTGCCGTAGCCCTCGCCGGACGAGGGGGCGTTGCCGTATCCGCCGTCGCCGTAACCCGCGTCGCCGGCACCGGCACCGTAGCCGCCGCCCGAGCCCGGGGCGTTGCCGTAGCCGGCGCCCGAGCCGGGGGTGCTGCCGTAACCACCGTCGGCACCGTAACCGCCGCCCGAGGCGGGGGCGTTGCCGTAGCCGCCCGCGCCGTAGCCGGCGGGCTCGTCGCCGTACCCGTTGCCGGACCAGCCCGGTCCGCCGTCGCCGTACGCCTGCGAGGGTGGCGCGCCGTACGGGTCCGGAGGTACGTCGTCGACGACCGGACGGTGCATCATCGTCGGCGCCTCGCTCAGCGCCGCGCCGCCGCCCGCGACCATCGTCGGGTCCGGGCCACCGCCGACCCGGTTGACCACCCGGGTCTGGTCGTCGGCACTGCGGAAGCCGCCGCCCCGGGCCGCCGGCACGGCACCCGCACCGGCGGGAGCGTCGTCGTCGGCGTCGTCCGGGTTCTCCTTGCGCTTCATCCAGAGCAGCACGATGGTGCCCACACCCGCGGCGACGAGCAGGCCGCCGAGCAGGATGATCACGTACTGCCCGAAGCCGCCGCCCGAGTCCTCGTTCGAGGCGTTGGCCGCCGCGCCCTCGGTCGCCTCGGGCGTCTCGTCGGTGGCCTCGTCGGTGGCCTCGTCGGTCGGCTCCTCGGTGGGCACGGCCGACTCGCTGGCCGACGGGGTGGCGCTCGGCGTCACCTCCACCTTGACCGCCAGGTTGATCCGCTGGCCGCTGATCGACTGGTTGGGCCCGGCGTTGAAGCTGTTGACCTTCTGGACCCCGTCGAAGCTGGCGCCGACGTCGATCCGGCCCGGGGTGATCGGCTTGGAGCTGGTGCCGGTGAAGCGCCAGTTGCCGTCGCTGTCCGAGGTGGTCTCGTACCGGTGGCCGCCGCTGTCCTGAAGTGCGACGTATGCGCCCTTCACCGGCTTGCCGTTCGCCTGGATCACGACCTTGCCGGAGACCGACCGCACGGTCTGCACCTCGGGCGGCGCGGCCGCCTTCACGGTGACCCGAAGATTCTCCGAGTCGGAAGGGTTGCCATCGACCCGGATCGTCGCCTGCGTGCCGTT
The DNA here is from genome assembly GCF_003626635.1 of Micromonospora musae. Taxonomy (GTDB): domain Bacteria; phylum Actinomycetota; class Actinomycetes; order Mycobacteriales; family Micromonosporaceae; genus Micromonospora; species Micromonospora musae. The sequence continues at coordinate 93,598 of NZ_RAZT01000014.1, forward strand.
CGCCGCTGGCGCGTTGCCCGCCGCCGTCAAGGTGAGGGTGACCGTTGCGGGTCTCGGCCCGCCCAGCCCACCTTCGAATTCGATCGTGCCGCAGCCGCCGGTGCAGCTGACTCCCTGCGGGAGGCCGTTGACGCTGATCTGCGCGGACTCTTCGTTACCGTCCGGCGAGACCTCGACCCGCACGCTGCCGCTGCGGCCCGCGTCGATGGTGACCGAGTCACCCGCCGAGGTGATCTTCGCGGCTGAGGCTGGTGTGGCGGGGAGGGCGATTAGGGCGCCGGTAACCAGCGCTACGACCACACCGGCCCGCTGCTTCCAGGCACGTCGGTGTGTTGACACGTCCACCGCCTTCCGGACTGACTTCCCGCTCCGGCGGGTGCCGGGCCGGGGGATCATCACGGTTCGAATACGCCGTCGGCAACTATGCCTTGTCCGGCTGTCCCGGCGCGACCCAGGGCCAGCGTCAGACTTGATGGGCTGAGGTCGTATCGTCCCGTCGTGTCCTCTCCGCACATTAAGTCCGCCGCAGTGGCGGCGGCGTTGTCGGCCCTCGACCAGGGGCGCGTCGCCGAACGGCCGGTCCTCCGGGAGGCGGTCCGGACGCTGCTGACCGCCCTTGCGGAGCGTGCCCCCGGCCGATCGGTGGAGGTGCGCGTCCCACCATACGGCGCGATCCAGTGTCTGCCCGGTCCCCGACACACCCGCGGCACCCCGCCGAATGTGGTGGAGATGGACCCGCAGACCTGGCTGGCGGTCGCCACCGGCCGGCTCGACTGGGCGGAGGCGGTTACGGAGGGTCGCGTACGGGTGAGCGGTATCCGAGCGGATCTCAGCCCCCATCTGCCGCTCTAGCTGCGCGGACGAGCGGGGCCGGTAACGGGTCGCACGCTTTTCGTGACTTTCTGTATTGACTGCTATTCGCGTACACTGTCAGGCGAAACCAGTGGTCGCGGCCGAGGGTGCGGATCCCACCCGTGATCCCGCCAGGCCCGACAGACCCCAGCAAGAGGGAGCGGCAGGTGCCCCGAGGCGACGGCCGGCTGAGCCACGACCTTGACCCCCAGCGACCGGGCCCCCAGGACGCGTGCGGCGTCTTCGGAGTCTGGGCTCCGGGGGAAGAAGTCGCCAATCTGACCTATTTCGGCCTCTACGCTCTTCAGCACCGTGGCCAGGAGGCGGCCGGCATCGCGGTCAGCGACGGCTCGGGCGTGGTGGTCTACAAGGACCTCGGCCTGGTCGCGCAGGTGTTCGACGAGCCGACGCTGGCCAGCCTGCGCGGGCACGTGGCGATCGGGCACGCCCGCTACTCGACGACCGGCGGCTCGACCTGGGAGAACGCCCAGCCGACCCTCCGCTCGACCACCTCCGGCACCACGATCGCGCTGGCGCACAACGGCAACCTGGTCAACACCGCGGAGCTCCAGCGGGAGGTGACCGAGCGGGGTGTCGCCACCGACGGTTCGACGAACGACACCTCCCTGGTGACCATGCTGCTGGCCAGCCGGCCGGATCTCTCCGTCGAGGCGGCCGCGCTGGAGGTGCTGCCGCAGCTGCGGGGCGCGTTCAGCTTCGTCTTCATGGACGAGTCGACGCTCTACGCGGCTCGCGACCCGCACGGCGTACGCCCGTTGGTGCTCGGCCGCCTCGAGCGTGGCTGGGTGGTGGCGAGCGAGACCGCCGCGCTCGACATCGTCGGCGCGAGCGTGGTCCGCGAGGTCGAGCCGGGTGAGTTGATCGCCATCGACGAGGACGGCCTGCGCTCGACCCGGTTCGCCGCGCCCGAGCCGAAGGGCTGCCTCTTCGAGTACGTCTACATCGCCCGCCCGGACGCCACCATCGCCGGCCGCAACGTGCACTCCGCCCGGGTGCAGATCGGCCGTCAGCTGGCCCGGGAGCACCCGGTCGACGCCGACCTGGTCATTCCCGTTCCGGAGTCCGGTACGCCGGCCGCGATCGGTTACGCGGAGGAGTCCGGGATCACCTACGGCCAGGGCCTGATGAAGAACCCGTACGTCGGGCGGACCTTCATCCAGCCGTCGCAGACCCTGCGGCAGCTCGGCATCCGGCTCAAGCTGAACCCGCTGCGGGAGAACGTCCGGGGCAAGCGGATCGTGGTCGTCGACGACTCGATCGTGCGGGGCAACACGCAGCGGGCCATCGTGCGGATGCTGCGCGAGGCGGGCGCCCTCGAGGTGCACGTGCGAATCTCGTCGCCGCCGGTCCGCTGGCCCTGCTTCTACGGCATCGACTTCGCCACCCGCGCCGAGTTGCTGGCCAACGGGCTGGACAACGATGGCATCCGGCGTTCGATCGGCGCCGACACGCTGGGGTATGTCTCGCTGTCCGGTCTGATCGCCGCGACCGAGCAGCCGAAGACCCGGCTCTGCCGGGCGTGCTTCGATGGGGAGTACCCCATCGAGCTGCCGGCGGGCAACCTGATCGGCAAGCACGTGCTCGAAGGGGTGGGTCGTCGGGTCGCCGCCAGCGCCCCGGACGCCCCGGAGCACACCACCTCTCCGCTCGTCGCCACTCCGAGCGGCGCTTCCGTCCAACGCCCGTAGCACCACGGGGCGTCGCCGCCGCAACGGCGGCGCCAGAAACACAAAGGGGAGAACCGTGACGCACGTGTCCGAGCGCAGTGGCGCAGGTACCAGCCCGACCGGAGCCGGCGGCGACCGCCAGCCCTGGACGGCGGGTGCCGGACGCCAGGCGCGCAAACGCTCGGCCTCGTACGCCGACGCGGGCGTGTCGATCGAGGCGGGCGACCGCGCCGTCGAGCTGCTCAAGTCCAAGGTGCGGCAGACCCGGCGGCCCGAGGTGCTGGGCGACCTGGGCGGCTTCGCCGGCCTCTTCCGGCTGGACACGAAGAAGTACAAGAACCCGATCCTCGCCTCGTCGACCGACGGTGTCGGCACCAAGCTGGTGATCGCCCAGCAGATGGACATCCACGACACGGTCGGCATCGACCTGGTCGCGATGGTCGTCGACGACCTGGTCGCCTGCGGCGCGGAACCGCTCTTCCTGCTGGACTACATCGCCACCGGCGAGGTGGTGCCGGACAAGGTCGCCGAGATCGGCGCCGGCATCGCGGACGGCTGCCGCTACGCGGGCTGCGCGCTGCTCGGCGGTGAGACGGCCGAGCACCCGGGTGTGCTTCGCCCCGACGAGTACGACATCTCCGCCACCGGTGTGGGCGTGGTCGAGGAGAGCGAGATCCTCAGCCCGGAGCGGGTCGAGGTGGGCGACGTGGTGATCGCCATGCGCTCCTCCGGCCTGCACTCGAACGGATACTCGCTGGTCCGGCACGTCCTGCTCGGCGCGGGGCGGATGCGGCTCGACGTGGTGATCGACGACTTCGGCCGGCAGCGCACCCTCGGCGAGGAGCTGCTCACCCCGACCAAGATCTACGCGCAGGACTGCCTCAAGCTGATCGCCGAGGCCGAGGTGCGGGCGTTCGCCCACGTCACCGGCGGCGGCATCCCGGGCAACCTGGTGCGGATCCTGCCGGAGAACGTCGACGCGGTGGTGAACCGCTCCACGTGGCGTCCGCAGCCGATCTTCGACCTCGTCCAGTCGAAGGGTCGGATCGAGGACCCGGAGATGGAGGCGACGTTCAACATGGGCGTCGGCATGTTCGCGATCGTCTCCGCCGAGGACGCCGACCGCGCCCTGGCCACGCTGACCGGTCGCGGGGTCGAGGCGTGGCAGGCCGGCGAGATCATCGAGGGCACCGGAAACGTTCAGATGATCGGCCAGCACACCCGCGGCTGATCACGCTCCGCTGATCATACGACCACCTGATCAGGGGTTCACCCGAGTAGCCATCGCCGCCTAGCCTGTAGGGCACCCTCATGCCAGGCAAGGGAGGTCGATGGCTGCTCGGGAATCGTCGTCCAGCGGGATGCGCGGCGTGGCCGCCGTTCCGTCGTACGTCGTGATGCAGCCGACCACTCTCTGCAATCTGGACTGCGCCTACTGCTACCTGCCGCTGCGGGCCGCCGACCGGCGGATGCCGGTCTCGGTGGCCGAGGCGGTGGCCGCGTCGGTAAACCCGTGGTCGGCCTCCGGGCGGTTCTCGGTGGTGTGGCACGGCGGTGAGCCCCTGGCGGCCGGCCGGGAGCACCTGGCGGCGCTGCTGGCGCCGTTCGATCCTCGGGTCGAGCACCACGTGCAGACCAACGCGACGCTCATCGACGACGAGTGGTGCGACTTCTTCGTGGCTCACCAGGTGCGGGTGAGCGTGAGCGTGGACGGCCCCCGGGAGCGCAACGGTGACCGGGTCACCCGGGGCGGCCGGCCGGCGTACGACCGGATCCTGCGCGGGGTGGCGGCGCTGCGCCGGCGCGGGCTGCCCTTCTCCGCGCTCGCGGTCGTCTCCCGTCCGACGCCCGGGCTCGCCGCGGAGCTGTACGAGTACTTCCTCGACCTGGGCTGTGACGTGCTCGGCGTCAACATCGAGGAGACCGAGGGAGTCAACACCCGCGACAACGCGCACGAGGCGGCCGATGTGACGGCCTTCTGGGCCGAGCTGGTGGCGGCGTGGCGTCGGGAGCCCCGGATCCACCTGCGCGAGGTCGAGTGGACCCTGCGGTACGCGGCAGCGGTCCTGGACGGTGTGGCGGACGATGTGCTGCCCCGTCAGCTGGATCCGATCCCCACGATCGGGCACGACGGCTCGGTCACCGTGCTCTCACCGGAGTTGGCCGGCTTCACCGACCCGAGGTACGACGACTTCAGCAGCGGCAACGTGCTGGAGACCCCGCTGGCCGAGATCCTGGCCGGCGCGGAGCGGACGCCCTGGGTGGGCGAGTTCCTCGACGGTGTCGAGGCGTGCCGCTCCAGCTGTCCCTACTTCGGCTTCTGTGGTGGTGGCCACGCCGCCAACCGCTACTTCGAGCTGGGGCGTTTCGACGGTACGGAGACCGAGCACTGCCGCAACAGCAAGATCCGCCTATTGGAGGGAGTGTTGGAGCATGCCCGAGACCACCAGTCACCGGCAGCCTGAGCGCGCGGCGGTTGCCGCTCCCACAGGGGTTGCCGAGCGGGTGCGGGACGCCGCCCCGGGGCTCAACGCTCTGCTGCGCGAGGCGGAGACCGCGCGTCAGCTCCGGTCGGAGGTGGCGGGGGCGAGTGAGTCGGGCGCTGTCTGCGCCTGGAACCACTTCGAGAACATCCCGACGTTCTACAACTGGAACAACCGGCCGCGCTGATAAGCGCGATACCGGGATCAGGGGCCTGTCCGGCGTGTCGGCACGGCAGGTCCCTGATCGTCGGTCATTACACCGCTGCGAGCGGGCACATGCGTGAGCACGCGGGGCTACCGCGTGCTCAGCTGCGTCGAGAGGTCAGCGGGTCGGACGGACCCAGGGATCCGGGTCGTCGTCCGCGTGATCCTCATCATCGTCGTCGACATACTCTTTGTAGTCGTCGTCGAAGTTGTGCTCAGACTTACCAGCACCCGCCAGTTCACGCTGCAAGGCGGTGAGGTCGGTGTTCGGGGAGTGGTACTTCAACTCCCGCGCCACCTTCGTCTGCTTGGCCTTAGCACGGCCGCGCCCCATGGCTCGACCCCCTCGCACAGAATGCGGGGCAGCCCGAAGGCGGGCCCCGATGACGTCAGGCATCTCTCGTGGCTCTTACGGTACATGGGGATGCCACCGTTCGGCACCTCGGGTTACCGTCTACCGGCCCTGCGCGTCGCGGTGGTCCGGCCGTCACCCAGTGTACCCGGTAAGGAGCGGAATCGTGAGCGCCCGTGACACCGGGCAAAGCGCCACGAAACTGACCTCGGCCTCAGCGTAACGGCCCGCCGTACGGTTCGGGGCCTTCCGGGGGCGGATCGGACCCGCTCCGCCCCCGGACACCGGGCTCAGGGCAGGTGGATCGTGCGCAGACGGCCCACGTCGGCCATCCGCCGCTCGGCCAACCGGTCCGCCGCCACCGCCGGCGGGACCCCCTCGGCGTCGGCGAGCTTGAGGATCTCCCGGGTGGTGTCGTAGATCCGGGTGGCCCGCATCTTGGCCCGCTCGAAGTTGAAGCCCTCGATCTCGTCGGCGACCTGGATCACACCACCGGCGTTGACCACGTAGTCCGGCGCGTAGAGGATGCCCCGATCGGCCAGCAGCTTCTCGATCCCGGAGTGCGCGAGCTGGTTGTTCGCCGCACCGGCGACCACCTTCGCCCGCAGGGCCGGCACGGTCTCGTCGTTCAGCGCTCCGCCGAGCGCGCAGGGGGCGTACACGTCGAGGTCCGAGGCGACCAGCAGGGAGATGTCGTCCAGCAGGGTGACCTGCGGGTGGGTCGTCCGAGCCCACTCGAGCGCCCGCGGGTTGACGTCGGTGGCCACCACCTCGGCGCCGTCGTCGAGCAGGTGCCCGACCAGGTACTTGCCGACCTTGCCCAGGCCGGCCACGCCGACCCGCTTGCCGTGCAGCGTGGGCGCGCCCCAGACGTGCTCGGCGGCCGCCCGCATGCCCTGGAAGACGCCCCAGGCGGTCAGGATGGAGGAGTCACCGGCGCCGCCGTGCTCGACGCTGCGGCCGGTCACGTAGCGGGTCTCCCGGGCGATCACGTCCATGTCCGGCACGTAGGTGCCGACGTCGCACGCGGTGTAGTAGCGCCCGCCCAGCGACTCGACGAAGCGGCCGTACGCGCGCAGCAGCGCCTCCGACTTGATCTGCTCCGGGTCACCCCAGATGACGGCCTTGCCGCCGCCCAGGTCCAGCCCGGCGAGCGCGTTCTTGTACGCCATGCCCCGGGACAGGTCCAGCACGTCGGCGAGGGCGGCCTCCTCGTTCGCGTACGGGTAGAAGCGGGTGCCGCCGAGCGCGGGCCCCAGCGCGGTGGAGTAGATCCCGATGATCGCCTTGAGGCCGGTCTGCTTGTCCTGGCAGAAGACGACCTCTTCGTGCCCGGTCGATCCGGGGTCGTCGGTGCTGGCGAATACGCCCATGACTGGCTCCTGGTTTCGGTGCGTCCTTGTGGGACGCGGACCTGACGGACGCCGGCGGGGATACTGCCGGTGAGTTGAGCCTAATATCGGCCGCCGGCAGCCTCTCGCCCACGGCGTGCTGGTGGGCGCTGGCCGCGGTGAGGGCGGTGTTCATGGGAGGATCGCGCCGTGCCGTCGCTCTTCGCTTCTTACCTGCGCGTGTACGAGCCGCTGACCGCCTTCGACCGGGATCGCCAGTCGTACTGGCGGCGATACGTGTCCGAAGGGCGGGCGGTCGCCCCGGTTGAGGGGCCGGGCCGGCAGCGGACGGCGGTGATCGAGGCGCTCGGCGCCGGCTGGACGCGCCTGCCGGACCTGCCCGAGGAGGCGTACGTCCTGGAGACGGAGGAGACGCTGCTGGTCTGCCCGTGGAACCTGCGGATCCGGGTGGCCGAGGCGGCGCTCAGCGCCCGGGACGGTGTTCCGCCGGTGCTCGCCGACGCCTTCGTGCCCCCGGTGCTCGCCGGCCAGGCCAAAGCGGTGGTGGACGACTGGCGCAGCGGCGCCCGGGTGCTGGAGCACGGTGTGCCCCGGCTGCACGAGCAGATCGCCACCTGGGGAGTGCCGCTGCGGTGGTTCGTCCTGTTCGACCCCGAGGAGCGGGAGCTGGTCACCGGCCCGGGCCGGCGGGCGTTGCGCTACCGGACGGAGATCTCCAACGCGCGGCGGCGGTCGTCGCGGGCGTTGGCGGTGTTGCGCAAGTCCGTCGGCGAGGCGCCGATCACCGAGGCGGTCGAGGAGGCCGCTCGCTGGCTGGAGGAGTTCCACCCGCGGTCGATGGTGGAGCTGGACTACGGCGGCCTGGTCGAGCTGCTGCCGGACGAGACGCTCTCCGCCGACGACTCGCCGGAGCTGGTCGCGGCGGGTCTGGCCGGGCTCTCCCGGGGTGAGGCCGAGGAGGCGTCGGCCGCGTACGACAAGCTGGTCGCGCGGTGGCGGGCCGTGCAGTTGCTGGAGAGATGCAACTAAGACATATCAGTCACAGAGCGCTCCCAAGGCGAGGAGTGCTCGTAGTTGATGCTTCACGAACCGTGATCATGAGTCCGAATAAGGTACTTTCTGCCGCATAAAAGTCGCATAAATCGGGCATGGTTCATCCGTCCGTCTAGGGACGTTCGGCCGTTCGGCCCATGTCGGACATCGGGGACTAGCCGGACCATGGGAGACGCGTCGGCCGGCGGGACCCCGGCCGATGTCTATACATGTGGAGGAGTGACCGATGGCATCGCGAACGCACGAACCAGAGCCGCTACTCACACCGGCCGAGGTGGCGTCGATGTTCCGTGTCGACCCGAAGACGGTGACCCGGTGGGCCAAGGCGGGCAAGCTGTCCGCCATCCGCACCCTCGGCGGTCACCGCCGGTACCGCGAGTCGGAGGTCAGGGCCCTGCTGCAGGGGCAGATTCCCCAGCAGCGCCAGGGAGACTGAGCCGGCACCACGTGTCGACGAACAAGGGCGGTGGACCTCGGTCCGCCGCCCTTACTCGTGTTCATGCCTCGGTCAAGGTGATCCGGATGCCGACCGTGCCGGCCTCGCCCCGGCGGAACCGGCTGCCCAACAGCGTGAGCCGGCCCAGCAGGCGGTACTTCTGCTTCAGCAGGCCACGGATCCGAAGGCTGCCCGCGTGGTCGTAGAGGCTCGCGTGAGCCGGCACCGAGCTGCCCTGCGGGCGCCCCCGTACGTCGCACGGCCCCACGGTCACCGTGCCGTTGTTGCGGATTCGCTTCACCTTGCCGGAATCCGCAGCCGTCCAGACCGCCAGGCCGTCGCCGTCGCGCACCGACCAGACCGGAGTCGAGACCGCCCGACCGTCCCTGCGGAACGTCGTGAGCAGGATGTACTTCTCCGCCGAGAGGCGATCCAGCATCTCCACGCCGCCAGGATAAGGCCGTACGGCTGACTGACCGACCGGATAGCCCGAACCGTGTCACGGCGCGCCGCGTACCAGTCGAGAAGGGCCTGACCTGCGACGGAACCCTCGGCGCTCGGCTGATCTGGACGAGGGCTCCGCCGCCGGTCTGCCCGGTGACTCAGACCTGGACGGTCGGGGGCAGCGGCTCCGGCGGGATGCCGCCGTCGCCGTCGACGATCTCGTCCGGGGTGCCGTCCTCATCGAGGTCCACCATGGTGACGTCCACCGCGCCGTCGTGGTCGGTGTCGAACTGGAACAGGTCGGCCTTCCCGTCGCCGTCGGTGTCGGCCACCCACACGTCGGTCCGGCCGTCGTTGTTGGTGTCCGCACGCAGCAGGTCGACCCGCTCGTTCCCCCGGGTCTCCACCGTCTCGGTGGTCTCCGCGTCCGCGACGCCCTTGGTTGCCTCAGTCATCGGCTGGTCCTTCCCTGAAGTTGACGGCACTCTCGTACCCGATCCGCCGCGCCCCCACGCGGGGCGCCGCGATCGGGGCTCTTAGGGTCGCACCATGAGGCAGTGGAGCGGACCGTCGGTCGCGGGTGATCCCCGCGCCGCCGTCGGGCGCAGCGGGGAGGCATGGTGAGCGATCGGTTCGTCGTGATCGGAGCCGGCACGATGGGGCTCGGCATCGCGTACGTGGCGGCAGGCGCCGGATACGCCGTCGAGCTGGTGGAGGTCGACGCCGACCGGGGCGCGGCGGCCGTCGCCCGGCTCGGCGGGCTGTGGGAGCGGGCGGTCGAGCGCGGCAAGCTCACCGCCGACCAGGCGGAGGCGAACCGCGCCCGGGTGACGCTGCGCGCCGCCCTCGCCGAGGCGGCCGAGGGGCCGGACGTGGTGGTGGAGGCGGTGCCGGAGCGGCTCGACCTCAAACGCGCGGTGCTGCGTGACGCCGAGACGTTGCGTCCGGCGTTGCTGGGCAGCAACACGTCGAGCATCGCCATCGGTGCGCTCGCCGCCGACCTGACCCGCCCGGAGAGCTTCGTCGGGTTGCACTTCTTCAACCCCGTCTGGGCGATGGCCCTGCTCGAGGTCGTGGTCGGCCCGGCCACCACCGAGGAGACCACCGCGGCGGCCGTCGCGCTCGCCGGTCGGCTCGGCAAGGACCCCGTCGTCGTACGCGACATGCCGGGCTTCGCCACCTCGCGGCTCGGCGTCACGCTCGGCCTGGAGGCGATCCGGATGGTCGCCGACGGAGTGGCCAGCCCCGCCGACATCGACAAGGCGATGGTGCTCGGCTACCGGCACCCCATCGGGCCGCTGGAGCTGACCGACCTGGTCGGGCTCGACGTCCGGCTGGACATCGCCCGCACCCTGCAGGCCGCCTACGGGGACCGGTTCGCGCCGCCGCCGCTGCTGGTGGAGATGGTCGCCGCCGGACGGCTGGGCAAGAAGTCCGGCCAGGGCTTCTACTCCTGGGAAGGCGGCGTGAAGCAGTGAGCGCGAGGAGTGAGCTTGCGAGCCCCGCAGTCGCGAACGGAGGGTGGGCGCGGTGAGCGGAGTACGGATCGAGGAACACCCCGACCGGCTGGTGGTGACCCTGGACCGGCCGGAGAAGCGCAACGCCATCGACGCCGACCTGATCGCCGAGCTGCACGCGGTCTGCGCCGAGCTGGAGGCCCGCCCCCGGCTGCTGCTGCTCACCGGCGGAACGGAGGGCATCTTCGCCGGCGGCGCCGACATCGGGCAGCTGCGTGAGCGGGGCCGGCTGGACGCCCTCGCCGCCATCAACTCGGCCGCCTTCGCCCGGATCCGGGCGCTGCCGATGCCTACCGTCGCCGCCGTGGACGGGCCGGCGCTGGGCGGTGGGGCCGAGCTGGCGTACGCCTGCGACCTGCGGATCTGCACCGAGCGTGCGGTCTTCGGCCAGCCCGAGGTGCGGCTGGGCATCCTGGCCGGCGCCGGCGCGACCCACCGGCTCCCCGCGCTGATCGGTGAGGCCCGAGCCAAGGAGCTGCTCTTCACCGGGCGGCGGGTCGACGCGGCGGAGGCGCTCCGGATCGGGTTGGTCAACCGGGTCGTCGCGGAGCCGGGCGAGCTGCTGCCGACCGCGCACGGCCTGCTCGACGAGATGGCCAAGGGTTCCGCGCTCGCCCTGCGGCTGACCAAACTGGCGGTGGACGCCCCTACGGCCGCTCATCCTCAGCTCGACCTGGTCAGCCAGGCGGTGCTCTTCGAGGACGAGGAGAAGCGTCGCCGGATGACCGAGTTCCTCGAGCGCAGAAGCGCCCGCTGACACACCCGCCAGGCCCCTCCGCCGCCACGTCGAGCGGTCCGGGGGCCGGACGACGAAACGGCCGCACCGGTTGCCCGGTGCGGCCGTTCTCGTCGATCGCGTTGCCGCGCTCAGTGCCGGATCTGCACGCCCGCGTCGGCCAGCGCCCGGATCACCTGAGCCGACTCGCCGAAGCCGATCACCAGCACGGCGTCCGAGCCGAAGTCCTTGATCTCCTTGGCCCCGGCGCCGAAGTCCAGCTGCGGCGCGGACTCGCCCTCCGGCGGCTCGTAGGTCAGCAGCTTGAGCCGGTCGGTGCCGATCCCCGCCTTCTCCAGCTCCGCCTTCACCACGGCCTGGAGACCCTCACCGTAGGAGTCCTTACGGGCGACGATCGAGATCCGCTGAGAGCCGTCCCGGAGGATCACGTCGGCCAGGGCGCGGCCCTGGAGGCTGTCCGGCGGAGCGGTGCGGAAGAAGAGACCCTTGTCCTCGGCCGTGGTCAGGCCGTCGTCGGTGCTCGACGGGGAGAAGAGAATCTTGCCGGCTTGGACCGTCTCGGGCAGCACCGCGAGGGAGATCCCCGAGCTCGCGGCGCCGATGATGACGTCCGCGCCGGAATCGATCAGCTCCGCCACGGTCGCCTTCGCCTTCGTGGCGCTGGTGCCGTCGTCGCCCTCGATCCAGGTCACCTTCTTGCCGAGCACACCACCGGCGGCGTTGATCTCCTTGATCGCCAGCGCCGCGCCGGCGGCCATCGGCGGGTACGCCAGAGCCAGGTCACCGGTCTTCGGCCAGAGGCCGGCGATGACCAGCGGCGTTCCGGGTGCCGCCCCGTCGCCCTGCTTCTTCCCCTTCGGCGGGGCCTTGGTGCTCGCGGCCGACTCGTCCCCGGCGCCGACGAACTCGGTCTTGCCGTCGTTGAGCTGCTGACCGTCGAAGTGCAGGGTGCCGTAGCTCGTGGTGGCCGGTTCCCCGACCTCGGTGAAGCCGGAGCGGGTCACCGAGACGCCGCGGTACTCGATGTCCTGCCCCTCCCGAGCCATGCTCAGACAGGTCGCCAAGTCCTCGCACCGCTCGCCGCCGTTGGTGACGCCCACGACCTGCTTCGCGATCTCGGGAGAGTCCGTGCTGCCCGCCAACTGCGCGGCGAGCGCGCTGATCATGACGGCGTCGTACGTCTCACCGGCGTAGAGGTAGTCGCCCAGATCCGGAGCGACGGACCGTAGTCGAGTCTTGAACTCGTCAGGCAGCGGCGTCAACGGCGTGGTGCCCTTCATGCCGTCGACGAGGTCGGCGTGATCCTTCAACTCCGCCGGGAACGAGTTGAGCATGTTGCCGTCGGTCCCGTAGAGGCGTACCTGTTGGGCCGTCCCCTCCTCGGGCTTGTCACTCCCGCATGCGCTGGTGGCGAGCAGGATAGTGGCGCAGGCGGCCAGGGCGGCCGTCCGGGAGCCGCGCGATACGAGCATGGTCGTCCTTCCATCGGCGAAGGTCCGCTGCGCACGATAGCGTGCCCACGTCGGCCGCGGGACCGTGGAGCCGGGTCATTCCCCAGGTCGCCCCCACTGGCTACGGAGAGTAGCGATCGATGGTGGTGCCTGCCCCGCCTTGACCCGCCCACCTACTGTGCCCTGCGTGACGGAACTGCCACAGCAGACGCTCGACGACGCGACCGCCGTGCTCCGCTCGGCGCTGGCCGGAGACGGCGACGCCGTGGTGGGCGCGTTCGACGAGGTGGTCGACCGGTCCGGCCTGGCCGGGGCGTACGGGGTCGCATGGTGTCTCGCGGCCACCATGGTGGGCGATCCAGGGCCGGCCGGCGGCTGCGCACTGGACTTCCCCGGCATCGACGAGGCCGGCTACGACACCCGTTGGGTGGCCCGCTTCGTCAGCGCGTACGCGAACCGGGACGCCGACACCGGCCAGGCGCTCTTCGGCGCCGCGGCCGACGACGGCCTCCTCCCCGACTGCCTGCTCACCCTCGCCGGGTCGACCGTCGCCACGCTGCGCAGCCGCGCCCGGTGACCCGGCCACCCGGCTGGCGCGTGTGATAGCTCTGAGGGCATGTCCGAGGCCATGCTGAGCAAGGTTCGAAAGTTGCTGGCCCAGGCCGAGGACCCGGCCTGCACCCCCGCCGAGTCGGCGGCGTTCATGGCGAAGGCGACGGAGCTGATCGCCCGGTACGGCGTCGACCGGGCGCTGCTCGCGGCCCGGGACCCGACCACCGACCCGGTCGGCGACCGCCTGGTCGAGGTGGCCGCCCCGTATGCCCGGGACAAGGCCGGACTGCTCGCCGCGGTCGCCGATCCGCTGCGCTGCCGCTGCGTACGTCGCCGGCACGGCAGCGGCTTCGCGATGCACCTGTTCGGCTTCGCGAGCGACCTGGAACGGGCCGAGCTGCTCTACACCTCGCTGCTGGTCCAGGCCGCGCACGGGCTGGCCGGTACGCCCGTACCGCCCGGCGAGCAACCCGGCACCTTTCGCCGCTCGTGGCTGGCCGGGTTCGCCCAGGTGATCGGGGCGCGGTTGCGGGCCGCCGAGACGGAGGCGGCGGCCGGCTCGGGTGAACCGGGCGTGGCGCTGGTCCTGGCCGACCGCTCCGACCGGGTGCAGCGCCGCCTCGCCGAGGTGTACCCGCGCCTACGCACCGCGCCGCGCCGACGGCTCGCCGGTACCGGATTCGCCTCGGGCGCCGAGGCCGGGCAGCGGGCCGACCTGGGCGGCCGGGAGGTGCACCCCGGGTTGCGCCCCGATCGCCGTCTCAGCCGCTGAACGGTGGCTCCGTTCGGGGCCGGGCGTGCCTACTGCGGCTCGGGCCGGACGTGGCTACCGCAGGTCGGGCGTGCCTACCGCGGCTCGGGCCGGGCCGGGGCCGAGCCGCCGCGCCGGTCGCGGTCAGCCCGGCGGCGGACGGCGACCGTCGACCGTCGCGACGTAGCGGGAGAGCAGTTCGTGCCAGCCGGCGGTGAGCGCCTGCCGGTAGCCCTCGGCCGCCTCGCCGTGCCGGTCGAAGTGACGGTGCTCCAGCTCGACGCGGGTCTGCTCCGGCGCCGCGGTGAGGAAGACCACTTCGACCTCGCTCGCCCGCGCCGGATCCGGAACCGGTACCCGGTCCGGCCCGATCTGCCAGGTGAAGACCAGTCGACGGGGCGGATCCCAGGTGAGCACCCGACCCCAGTCGGCTCGGAAGCCGTACGGGCCGATCTCGTAGAGCATCCCGCCCGCCCACGGCTCGATGCCCAGCTCGGAGAGCGCCTCCGGGCCGGACCAGGTGTACTCCCTGACCCACCAGTCGGTCAGCGCACCGGCGAAGACCGCGAAGGCCCGTTCGGTGGGGGCGGAGATGAGCAGGCTGCACCGCAGGTGGAACCGCTCGACGTCCTGCCGGATGTCGGCTGGGTCCGTCAACTCCTGTCCCATAGGTCCGGACCATACCGGCTGATGCCCGGGTGTGCAGCGGGCGAAAGTTTCGGTCCGGACGCGCGGGCGTGCGCGGCACTGCGGGACCCCGACGCATGGCGGCGCGAACGGCCCCCGAAGCGGCTCGAGCGTGGCCGGCGGGCTCGGGCTCCCGAGCGGGCCGGGAAACGTGGCTGCCGGGTCAGGCTCCTCGCCGGACTGCCGGACTGCCGGACTGCCGGACTGCCGGACTGCCGGGCTGCCTGACTGCCGGAGGGTGGGCTCTCGGCCGGGTGGCCGGAGCGTGGCTGACGGGTCGGGCTGCGCCTCGGCCAACGGGGCATCGCGGCGGCCGGAGCGTGGCCGGAACAGGGATGGCACGGCAGGAAGCGGGTAAGCGCGCCCGGTCGGGGCCGGGGTGGGCCGGGCCAGCCGAGCCGGGGGCGGGGCGGGATGAGCAGCGGGAGCGAGCGCGGGCAGGTGGGCCGGGATCCGAAGCGGCCGGACCAGGGACAGGGAAGCGGCGCCGCGACCGGGCACCAGGAGGACGGGCCGGAACGGCACGTACGCGAGGGCCGCTGGCCGACCGAGGCCGAACGCAGGCTGCGGCCCGGGGAACCGGACGTTCTGCTGGACGTGCCGGAGCTGCGCGTCGGTGAGCTGCGATTGGCCGTCGACGCTCTGGATGCCGACCTCTCCCTCCGGGCGCGGCTGGCGAACCTCATCGTGCTGGACGCCGGCGTCCGGGTGCGGCTGGAGGCGGTCGAGCTCGACGTCAAGGACGTACTCGCCGAAGTGCTGCTCAAGGTGCGGCTGGAGCGGCTGGCGGAGATCCTCGAACGAGCACTGGACACTCTCGACCGGAACCC
Organism: Micromonospora musae; assembly: GCF_003626635.1. Classification (GTDB taxonomy): domain Bacteria; phylum Actinomycetota; class Actinomycetes; order Mycobacteriales; family Micromonosporaceae; genus Micromonospora; species Micromonospora musae. The sequence goes on from NZ_RAZT01000014.1 coordinate 108,986, forward strand.
GCAGCTCGTCGAGGCGATCGCGGAGAGCGCGCATGCGGCGCTCGACGACGCCGGTCGGGCCGCTCAGCAGGTGACCGGTCGCGCGGAGCAGCTCGACCGGGTGGCCGACCGGCTCGGGCGGGACGTCGGCTCGATCAGCGCACGGGCCGAGTGGACCGGGGAGGCGCCGGTCGCTCGGGAGATGTTCGAGCCGTCGCGGCCCGGCGAGCGGCAGCCGGGCGCGCGACCTGGCGAGACCGCCGGGCAGCGACCGCGCGGGGGCGCTCAGCGGCCGCGAGCCGGTCTGGAGCAACCGGGCGAGGCGGCGGGCGGGCCGGGGCCGTCGGCTCCGCAGGCCGGCGCCGGTGCGGGCCCGTCGGGTCGGCAGCCGGGCGGCGCGGGTCAGGGGCAGCGGGCCGCCGGCGGCGCTCAGGGCCCGTCGGGTGGGCAGGCCGGTGGCGCGGGGCAGCAGGCTACCGCCAGTGCGGGCCCGTCGGGTGGGCAGGCGGGCGGCGCGGGGCAGGGGCAGGGGCAGCCGGCCGCCGGTGGCGATCGGGGCCCGTCGGGTGGGCAGGCCGGTGGTGCGGGGCAGCGGGGCGCCGGCGGTGGCCAGGGAGCGGCGGGCCCGCAGGGCGGTGCCGGGGCACGGGAACGCGAGGCGGGCCGCGCCGAGCCGGGCGAGGGGCAGGCGGGTGGGCCGGGATGGCCGGTGCCCAACCCGGCTGACCTCGCCGGGCAGGCGAGTGAGGTGCTGCGGCAGGCGGGTCGGAGCGTCTGGGACGCGATCCGCGCCAGCATGTCCGAGCACGGACCCGAGTCGAAGCGCTGAGACGGAGTGAGAAGCGCGACTTCCTTGGAATCGGGGTGTCCAACGACAGGGAAGCCCCGGCTTCAAGGAAATCGAGTCGATCTAGCCGATGCTCCAGCGCGGGCGACCACGGCCGTAAGACGGTCGAGGCGGCTCGGCCGCAAAAGCAAGATCCCCACCGCGTTTCCGCTGGTGGGGATCTCTGTAGCCCGGCGAAAGGCTATGTGGCCAGGGGCGGGGTCGAACCGCCGACCTTCCGATTTTCAGTCGGACGCTCGTACCAACTGAGCTACCTGGCCAGGTCGCTCGAACCATGCTACCCGGAGGACGGCTGAACCGTCTGGAGGGCATCCTGGTCCGATACGCAGAACGCCGCGCATGTCTCGCGCGGCGTTAGCGCTGCGGTCCTGACGGGACTTGAACCCGCGACCTCCGCCTTGACAGGGCGGCGAGCACTCCAACTGCTCCACAGGACCTAGCTCTCTTGCACCGGCTTGCGCCGGCAGTGCCCCCAACGGGATTCGAACCCGTGCTACCGCCTTGAAAGGGCGGCGTCCTGGGCCGCTAGACGATGAGGGCGGCCCCGCCATCATTGCACATTCGCAAGGTCAAGCGGACTTGCTCCCATCCGGCCCCGCCGGAGGCTTGGAAAGCATACGTGATGCTCGGGCGCTCGACCAAACCGGTATCGCTCTATCCGTGACGGCCCAAGAAACCGCAGGTCAGGACGCTTGGTCGAGCCGAGTTATGCCGTACCGGCGCTTCAGCTCGCCGATTACTCCGACACAGGCGGCGATGGTGGCGGCCCGGTCTCCACCCCCGTCGTGCAGCAGCACGATGGAGCCCGGGTGGACGGCGCCCAGCACCCGCTTGCTGATCGTCTTGGCCGGCGGTCTGCGCCAGTCCTGTGGGTCGACGTTCCAGTGCAGCGGGCTCATGCCGAGCTGCTTGGCCACCCCGACGACCTCGGGGGTCCACACCCCGCCGGGCTGGCGGTAGAAGCTGATCTTGGCGTTCGGGACGGCTGCCCGGATCGCCTTGTTCGTACGCTCCAGGTCGGCCCGGATCTCGGCGACCGGCCGCCGGCCGAGGTCGACGTCGTGCCGCCAGCTGTGGTTGCAGAGCTGGTGACCCTCCCGAACGATCCGGCGGACCAGCTCCGGGTGGCGCTTCGCCTCCATCCCCACCACGCAGAAGGTGGCGGTCACCTTGGCCGCCCGCAGCCGGTCGAGGATCTTCGGCGTCCACGCCGGGCTGGGCCCGTCATCGAAGGTCAAGGCGACCGAACGTACGCCCGTGGTGCGGCGCAGGCCGGCCGGCATGGTCGTCGGCTTGGGGCGCAGCGGGCGCTTGGTCGGGCTGGTCCGGGTCGGCTTCGGCGACGCGGACGGCTTCGGGCTGGGCGCCGGTGGTGGCGTGGTCGAGGTGCTCGGGGTGGGGCCGTTGGCGCCGGTGCGGCCGCCGGACTCGGCGCAACCGCCGAGGAGCAGGACCAGGCCCAGGGCGTACGCGAGCACGGCTCGGGCTTTCATCTGTTCGCTCCCGCAAGGGGTCGGGGTACGCGGACCACCCGACGCTAGTTCACAACCCTCGCGGGCGACATCTCGCGGTCAGCCCGCGGTCGGCTGCTCCAGCGCTTCCTGCACCGCCGCGAGCAGGGCCAACGCCTCCGCGAGCCGGGTGGGACGGATCATCCCGGGAGCGAGCGCCCCGGCCGACCAGCCGGGGCCGGCGGCGAGCACCAGCAGCGGCCGGTGCGGGGCGGCGAGCAGCGCCCGGAGCTGGGCCGGGTCGGCGGTGGCCGAGGTGTGTGACCAGAGCACCACCGCGGCCGGCCCCGTCCGGTCGACCGCCTCCAGCAGCGCCGGCAGCGGAACGCGAGCCCCGAGCATCCGGTAGCCCACCCCGGCCTCGGCGAGAGCGGCGGCGAGAGCCTCCAGCGGCAGGGTGTGCTGCTCCTCGTCGGCGCAGGCGAGCAGGACCCGCTGCGGCCCGGCCGGCGGGGCGGTTCGGGTGACAGCGGCGAACGCCTCGGAGACGCAGCGGGAGAGCAGATGCTCCACGTCGACCAGGGCGGAGGTGGCGGCGTGCCGTTCACCGACGCCGGCGAGCACCGGCCGGAGCAGGCTGTCCCAGGTGTGGACCACGCCGTGATCGGTCAGGGTGCGCGCGATCGCGTCGCCGACCGCCATCGAGTCCAGCCGCATGGCGGCGCGGGCCAGCCCCCGGGCGGCCGGTCCGGCGCGACCCACCGGAATGGTCTGACCACCACCGTCGCGGGCCGGGGCCGGTCGGGCTCGACCCGGTTCGTCGGCGCGTACCGACCCGGGGTCCTGCCGAGCCCAGCGAGCCGCCTCGGCGGGGCTGACCCCGTCGGCGGTGAGCCGTCGCATGACCTCGAGCCGGGCCAGGTCGGTGGCCGTGTAACGGCGATGCTGCCCCGGTGTGTGCTGGCTGGGCCCGAGCCCGTACCGCTGGTGCCAGGTGCGGAGCGTGGTCACCGCGACCCCGAGCCTGCGGGCCACCGCCCCCGCGGTCAGCGCCTCAACGGCCACCCGACCGCTCCGCCGCCTCATCGCCCGGTCCGCCCGGTCCGACCGGGGCGGTAGCCGGCTCGACCGGAAGACCTGCGGCGGCCGACGGAGTCACGGAGGCGTCCGGGACGGTGGGCCGCAGCAGCCGGCTCACCACCCCGCCGAGCCAGGGGGCGTACGGCCGCGCATCGGCGGCGAGGTCCACCTCCAGCGCGGCCGGCTCCGCCCAGCGCAGCTCGGCGACCTCGGCGGGATCGGGCGCCAGCGGCGCGCCGGGAATGAACTCGCCCCGGAGGACGTGGTCGTACTCGAACTCGACGCGGCCGGTCGTCGGGTCCTCGGCCTGGTACAGGTAGACCCCGACCTCGGTCAGCTCGACCGGGCCGGCGCCCAGCTCCTCGTGGAGACGGCGGTTCGCGGCCTCGGTGAGCGACTCGCCGGGCATCGGGTGACCGCAGCACGAGTTGGCCCAGCGCAGGGGGAAACGGGTCTTCACGGCGGCGCGGCGCTGGAGCAGCACCTGGCCGTCCGGCGCCACCAGCATGACGGAGAAGGCCCGGTGCAGCCGGCCCGGCGGCTGGTGGGCGGCCGCCACGCTCATCTCGCCGCTGGCCCGCCCGGCCTCGTCCACGAGCTCGACCAGGTGCGACTCACGGTCGCTCATGACGGCTCCTCCCTGCGGTCGGTGCCGTCATGAGGCTCAAACGCGCTGTGCCTGATGATTCGCTCACTACGTTCGCTCATGCCCGCCTCCCTCTCTCGCTCATTGGATGCCTCCGGTGATCCGGCCGGCGGCGAGCTTGCCGGAGATCAACACCATCGGCACCCCGACGCCGGGCTGGGTGCCCGAGCCGACGAAGACCACGTTGGAGAGCGTCCGGTGCAGGTTGGTGGGGCGGAACGGCCCGGTCTGCAGGAAGCTGTGCGCCGCCGCGAACGGCGTACCGGCGGCCATCCCCTGCTCGGCCCAGTCGGCCGGGGTCACGGTGTGCAGCACCTCGACGCCCGAGCCGAAGCCGACGTAGCCGCGCTCCTCCAGCGTGCCGATGAGCTGGTCGGCGTAGCGGCGGGAGAGGCCGCCGCGCCAGTCGAGCGGGGCCCGGTCGAGGTTGGGCACCGGCGCGAGCACGTAGTAGCTGTGCCGGCCCGGGGGCGCGACCGAGGGGTCCGTCCGGCTCGGGTTGGTGACCAGCAGGGACGGGTCGGACATCAGCCGACCCCGGCGGATGACCTCATCGAAGGTTCCCCTCCAGGATCGTCCGAAGTGGATGTTGTGGTGAGCGATTTTTCCATAACCCTGGGTCGATCCGACGTGCAACACGACGCAGGAGGGTGAGTAGGTGAGCTTGCGGCGGGGCCCGGGCGGCAGCAGGTCGCGGTAGGCGACCGGCAGGTCCGGGTTGAGCACCACGACGTCGGCCGGGATCAGCTCGCCGTCGCTGGTCACCACCCCGGTGGCCCGGCCGTTCGCCGTCTCCACCCGGGTCACCGTCGTGTCGTAGCGGATCTGCACACCGTGCTTCTCGGCCGCGCCCGCCATGGCCCGGGAGACGCTGTGCATGCCGCCGCGCGGGAACCAGACCCCGGCCACCGAGTCCAGGTACGCGATGACCGTGTAGATCGCCAGGGCATCGTGCGGGGCGAGGCCCGCGTACATCGCCTGGAAGGAGAAGATGCGCTGGGTACGGGGGTCGCGGAAGAACTGACCGATCTTGGTGTGCAGGCGGCGGAAGGCGCCGGCGGCCAGCAGCCGCAGCAGGTTGCCGGTGAGCAGGTCGGCCGGGGTGTCCAGGTTGCGCTCGATGAAGTCGGCCCGTTCCAGCTGCCAGAGACGTCGGGCGTAGTCGACGAAGCGCAGGTAGCCGTCGGCCTCGCGGGGGCCGCAGACCCGGGAGATCTCCGCCGCCATCCGGGTGGTGTCGGTGATGACGTCGAGCGTCGAGCCGTCCGGATAGTGCGCCCGGTAGGCCGGGTCGAGCGGGGTCAGGTCCAGCCAGTCGCCGAGCTCCTCGCCGACCGCGCCGAGCGCCTCGGCGACCAGCTCCGGCATGGTGAAGACGGTGGGCCCGGTGTCGAACTCGTAGCCGTCGGCGCCGAGCCGGCCCGCCCGCCCGCCGGGCACCGGCTCGCGTTCGAGCACGGTCACCTGCCGGCCACTCCCGGCGAGGTGCAGCGCGCAGGCCAGGCCGCCGAGACCGGCGCCGACGACGACCACCCGATCCGTCCGGCCGTCCACCGTCCGCATGGCGCCACCTCCTCGCCCGAGACCGCCCATCATGCCTGCCGATCGATGGTGACGGTGGCCGCTGCGGATCCGCCTCGGCGTGTCACCGGTTCGAGGGGGGTGTCCGTACTGTCCGCATCCTTGGCCATGCGGCCGAGCGTACCCTAGAGTAACGAGTTGCGTCGATTAGTGCGTCGATTATGGAGGAGGGCGCCGGTGGACACGGAACTCGCCCACGCCTACGACCGATGTCGTGAGCTGCACAGACGCCACGGCCGCACCTACTATCTCGCCACCCGGCTGCTCCCCGCGTGGAAACGGCGGCACGTTCACGCCCTCTACGGCTTCACCCGGTACGCCGACGAGATCGTGGACCGGACCGACGGTCTGCCCACGGCCGAGCGGGCCGGCCGGCTCGACGACTGGGGCGGCCGCTTCCTCGCCGGCCTGCACGGCCAACAGGTCGACGACCCGCTGCTCCCGGCCGTGCTGCACACCATCGCCGTCTTCGACCTCGACCGGAACGACTTCGCCTCGTTCCTCAAGAGCATGGCGATGGACCTGACCGTCAGCTCGTACCCCAGCTATCGGCACCTGCTCGACTACATGGAGGGTTCGGCGGCGGCCATCGGCACGATGATGCTGCCGATCCTGGGGAGCGCCGATCCGGCCGCCGCTCGGGAGCCGGCCCGGCAGCTCGGCTTCGCCTTCCAGCTCACCAACTTCATCCGGGACGTCGCCGAGGACCTGGACCGGGGGCGGACCTACCTGCCCGACGAGGACCTGGACCGGTTCGGGGTGACCCGGCACGAGCTGGCCGAGGCCCGCTCACGAGGGCAGGCCACCCCGGCGATCCGGGCGCTCATCGCCTTCGAGGTGGCCCGGGCCCAGGCGCACTACGCCGCGGCGGCCCCCGGGATCACCATGCTCGCGCCGGGTTCGCAGGCCTGCATGCGGACCGCGTACGCCCTCTACGGCGGGATCCTCGACGAGGTCGCCGCGCAGGACTACGACGTCTTCGCCCGGCGGGCCGTGGTGCCTCGGCGGCGCCGGCTCGCCGTGGCGGCCCGGTCCCTGCTCGCGCCGGTCGGCACGCCGGTGTCCCTGCCCGGGCCGCCGCTGCCCGGGGACGCGGCGGCCCGACTCCCGCTGCCCGGGCCGACCGCCTCCTGAGTGCCGGCCCCACCGCCGAGCAGCCGCCGGGCAGCTGTTGTGCCCGTGACGGTTCAGAGGCAGTCGTGCAGGACGTCGACCAGGTCGTCGACCCGATCGTGGTCGGCCAGGTGCGAGGTCGCGTACGCGAAGGCGTAGCCGCGTCCGGGGTCGGCCCAGGCGGAGCTGCCGCCGAGACCACCCATGCCCCAGCTGCCGTCCTCCTCCCACTGCATCCCCAACGTCCACCGGGCCCGCCGGCCGAGCACGAGGTCGTCGCCGTCGTACTGGACCCGGGTCGCCTCGGCGACCAGCTCGGGGCCGATCAGGTGCGCGCCGTCCAGGGTGCCACCGGCGAGCAGACCGGCGTAGAGCCGCGCGAGCCCGGTAGCGGTCGCGTGCAGGTTGACCGCCGGCACCTGGCTGCCACGCCAGAGCGGGCTGTTCAGCACGGCCAGGTCGAGCCCGCCCGCCGGGTTGGACACCGCCCGGTGACGCAGCGAACCCGGCTCGCCTGCCACCCGGTCCGGCCAGGCCGGGTCGCCGTACCGCAGCTCGGCGCAGCGCCGCTGGTCGGCCGCGCTCAGACCGAAGCCCAGGTCGAGCCGCCACGGGCCGGCGATCTCCTCGGCCAGGAACCGGCCCGGCGTCCGGCCGTCCACCCGCCGGACCAGCTCACCGACGAGGTGCCCGTACGTCCAGGCGTGCTCGCCCGCGACGGACCCCGGCGCCCACTCCGGGTCGGCGGCGGCCAGGTCGGCGCAGAGCAGGTCCCAGTCGGCGACCGCCTCGGCGGGCCGGGGAGCCGGGAAGGCGGGCAGGCCGGCGGTGTGCGTCAGCACCTGCCGGACGGTGGCCGGGGTGCAGAAGCCGGGCCAGTGCTCGGCGACCGGGTCGTCCAGGTCGAGCCGGCCGCGGTCCACCAGCACGAGGAGGCAGAGCGCGGCGACGGGCTTGCCGACCGAGTAGACGCCGACCAGCGTCTCCGGCAGCCACGGCCGGCCCGGCGACCGCTCGCCGCCGACGACGTCGACGACGATCCGGCCGTCGTACCAGATGGTCAGGGCGGCCCCGGTCTCCCGACCGTCCGCGAGCAGGCTGCGGAAGCGGTCGTCGACGGCGGCGAAGCGTACGTCGTGCACCTGCTCACGGTAGTCGGCACGTCGTCCCGTCCGGCAGCTTCGATCATGACGTTATCGCCACGACACGCCGTGCCGATCGGCGACAAGTTCATGATCAACGCGGCGTTCGCGGTCCTGTCGGGGGATGCTGGTGGGGTGGCGGAGCCGGAGCAGGTTGACGTGGTCGTGGTGGGGCTCGGCGTCGGCGGCGAGGAGGTGGCCGGTCGGCTCGCCGAGTCCGGGCTGAGCGTCGTCGGCGTCGAGCGGGACCTGGTCGGCGGCGAGTGCCCCTACTGGGGCTGCATCCCGAGCAAGATGATGATTCGGGCGGCGAACGCCCTCGCCGAGGCGCGCCGGATCGACGGGCTCGCCGGCAGCGCGCAGGTGCGGCCGGACTGGGCGCCGGTGGCGCGGCGGATCCGCGAAGAGGCGACCGACACCTGGAACGACCGGGCCGCGGTCGACAGGTTCGTCGGCCGGGGCGGTCGGTTCGTGCGGGGCAGCGGCCGGCTGGACGGGCCCGGTCGCGTCCGGGTCGGTGACCAGCTCTTCGAGGCCCGCTACGGGGTCGTGATCGGCACCGGCACCCGCCCCTCGGTGCCCCCGGTCGAGGGGCTCGCCGGCACGCCGTACTGGACGAACCATCATGCGATCGAGGTCGAGGAGCTGCCCGGGTCGCTGCTGGTGCTGGGCGGCGGGGCGATCGGGCTGGAGCTGTCGCAGGTCTTCGCCCGGTTCGGCGTACGGGTCACCATCGTCGAGGCGCTGGACCGGGTGCTCGCCGTGGAGGAGCCGGAGGCGTCGGAGGCGGCCGCCTCCGCCCTGCGCGCGGACGGAGTCGAGGTCCACACCGGCGTACGGGCCGAGCGGGTCGACCACGACGGGGAGCGGTTCAGCCTCCGGGCCCATGGTGGGGCGGAGTTCACCGCCGAGCGGCTGCTGGTGGTCACCGGCCGCCGGGCGCACCTGGACGAGCTCGGGTTGGAGGCCGTGGGGGTGGACGCCGACCAGCGTTACCTGCCCGTCGACGACCGGATGCGGGTCGCCGACGGCATCTGGGCGGTCGGCGACGTGACGGGCGAGGGCGCCTTCACGCACATCGCGATGTACCAGGCGGCGATCGTCATCGCGGACGTGCTCGACCGGGCCCGGCACGCCCGGCCGGGCGCCGATCCCAGCGGTACGGCGAGCGTGGTGGGGGGCGCCATGGGCGCGGCCAGCGCGCTCGGGGCCAGCGGGTCGAGTGGCACGGCCGGCACCGTACCCCGGGCCGACTACCGCGCGCTGCCCCGCGTCACGTTCACCGATCCGGAGATCGGCGCGGTCGGCCTTACCGAGGAGCAGGCCCGGTCCCGGGGCATCAACGTCCAGGTCGGCTTCAGCAAGTTGGGCCAGTCCACCCGGGGCTGGATCCACCGGGTCGGCGACGAGGGTTTCATCAAGCTGATCGCGGACGCGGACGAGGGCGTGCTGATCGGGGCCACCTCGGCGGGACCGGCCGGTGGCGAGGTGCTCTCCGGGCTGGTGGTCGCCGTGCACGCGGCCGTGCCGCTCAGCCAGCTGCGGCACATGATCTATGCGTACCCGACCTTCCACCGGGCGATCGAGGACGCGCTGCGGAACCTGCGGTGACTGCGCTGATCTGACGTCTGTCGACAGAAGGCTGTTCAGTTCTTGCAGCCGACTGGCATAGCATTGCGCCGTGACGAAACGGTTGACCGAGGTGGCCCGCAAGGCGGGCGTCAGCGAAGCCACCGTGAGCCGGGTGCTCAACGGGCGGGGCGGCGTCTCCGAGACGACTCGCACCGCGGTGCTCACCGCCCTCGACGTGCTCGGCTACGAACGGCCGACCAAGCTGCGGGGCGAGCGCGCCCGGCTGGTCGGGCTGGTCCTCCCCGAGCTGCAGAATCCGATCTTCCCGGCCCTCGCCGAGGTGGTCACCGGCTCGCTGGCCCAGCGGGGATTCACCCCGGCGCTCTGCGCCCGCACCATCGGTGGGGTCTCCGAGTCGGACTACGTCGAGATGCTGCTGGACCACCAGGTCTCCGGTGTGATCTTCGCCGGTGGCTCGTACGCGCTCGCCGACGCGCCGCACGACCACTATCGACGGTTGACCGACCGTGGGCTGCCCGTGGTGCTCGTGAACGCCGGCGTGGACGAGCTGGGCTTCCCCCGGGTCTCCACGGACGACGCGGTCGCGGTGGAGCAGGCGTACGGACATCTGCGCTCGCTCGGGCACGAGCGGATCGGCATGGTGCTCGGGCCGGAGGGGCATGTCCCGTCCCGGCGCAAGCTCGCCGCGGTGGCCCGGATCGCGGGCTGGGCCGACCCGACCGAGTGGGTCGAGCGCTCCAGCTTCTCGATGGAGGGCGCCCGGGTGGCCGCGAGCAAGCTGGTGGACCGGGGCGTGACCGGGATCATCTGCGCCAGCGACGTGCTGGCGCTCGGGGCGATCCGGGCGGTACGCCGGTTGGGCCGTTCGGTGCCCGGCGACGTGTCGGTGGTGGGCTACGACGATTCGGCGTTCATGACCTGCACCGACCCGCCGCTGACCACTGTCCGGCAGCCGATCGAGACGATGGGGCAGGCGGCGGTGGACCTGCTGGTCACCCAGATCGAGGGGGCCGGCGTGCTGCACGACGAACTGCTCTTCGAGCCCGAACTGGTGGTGCGCGGCTCCACCGCCCCGGCCCCCGGCCGCGCCACGGCGTAGCCGACCTCGCACGGCATCCCGGCCGTCGACCGCTCCCCGCGGTCGGCGGCCGGTCTCGTCTCCGGCGGGCCCGCAGAGCACACCCGTCGACCGTTGTCGATTGCGGGATCGGCTCGAACGCCCGGCCGCCCAAAGTGGATGAAACCCCGCGTTATCGGGCCGCTTTCAGAACGCTGTCTTGATCTCTCGTTACAAAGTCGATTCTTTGCAAGGCGGTATCCATACCTTGCCGCCATGAAGCCACGTAGTTACAGTGACTCCACTCACACCTGACTCGCGACGCACCTACCGCGGTCGGGTCGTATGGCGGATGCAGATCAGTAGCAGGGCATCGCCGCGGTGGTGATCACCGCAGCTCAGCGAAGGTCATGGAGACACCCGTTCCCGAAGGGATGGACAGATGTCCGTACCGCAGTACCGGAAGGTTGCGGCGTTAGCGCTCGTGGCCGGCCTGGGAATCAGCCTCACGGCTTGCTCCACGAAGAGTGACAACGCGTCGGACGAGGCAGGCGGCAAGGTCACCATCACGGTCGACTGCCAGCCGGTCGGCGCTCAGAAGGAGCTTTTGCAGAACTGGAACGCCGACGTCGTCGAGTTCCAGCGGCAGAACCCCGACATCATCATCAAGAGCGTGAGCGTCGGCGAGCAGTGCAACAACCCGCCGGACTTCACCGCCCGCCTGGCCGGCGGAACCGTCACCGACGTGTTCTACGGCTACATGACGGATCTCCAGCAGGTGCTCGACTCCGGTCAGGCGATGGAGATCACCGAGCACGCCAACAAGGACTCGGTCTCCACCTGGGACAGCGTCGACCCGGCGCTCAAGGAGGTCTTCACCGACGGCGGCAAGCTCTACGCCGTCCCGGTGAAGAACTACTCGATGGGTCTGGTCTACAACAAGGTCCTGTTCCAGCGGGCGGGGCTCGACGTCAACAACCCGCCCAAGACGTGGCCCGAGGTCCGGGCGGCGGCCAAGAAGATCGCCGCGCTCGGCGACGGCATCGCCGGCTACGCGGAGTACAGCGCCGGAAACACGGGCGGCTGGCACTTCACCTCCCTGCTCTACTCCCAGGGTGGCCAGGTGCTGAGCGAGGACGGCAAGAAGGCCGACTTCAACAACCCGATGGGCAAGCAGGTCCTGCAGAACCTCAAGGACATGCGGTACGGCGACAACAGCATGGGCAGCCGCCAGCTGCTCCAGTGGGGTGACCTGCTCACCAACGCCGCCGCGGGCAAGGTCGGCATGTTCATCGGCGCGCCGGACACCACCCAGGCGATCGTCAGCCAGTTCCAGGGCAAGTTCCAGGACTGGGCGATGGGCCCGCTGCCCGGCCAGGACGGCGCGGCGAAGGGGACGCTCGGCGGTGGCGAGGGCTACTTCTTCAAGAAGGGCCTCACCCCCGAGCAGGTCAAGGCCGGCCTGAAGTGGATCGCGTACCAGAAGCTGACGCCGGGCAAGGGCCAGTTCGACTACGTCCGGGCCAAGCCGCAGAACTACCCGGTGGGTCTGCCGCAGCCGCTGCTCTTCGCCAACGGCAGCGAGGCGCAGAAGCAGGAGTTCGAGCTGCGTAAGGCGAACGCGAACCTCGACACCGCCAACTTCGCGCTCTTCGAGGCGAACCCGGTTCCGATCAAGGGTGAGCCGCGCAACGCGCAGGCGATCTACGCGGTGCTCGACGCCGCGATGTCCGGGGTGCTCACGAACCCGAACGCGAACCTCGACGCGCTGCTGAAGACGGCCGAGGAGAAGGTCAACCAGCTCCTCGCCGCGGAGAGCTGACCCCGTGGGTGGGGGCCGGACCGCTGGCCCCCACCCCACCGGCACGCCGTCGACCGGTGCCTGACCCACCAGGAGTTGCCTTGGCGATCACCACCGCTCCGGGTACCACCAGACCGGGCCGCCCCACGTCGCCGTACGCGCCTCGGCCCCGGCGCGCGGGCCTCGGCCGCAAGCTGCGCGACAACCTCACCGGGCACGCGTTCCTGATCGGTGCGGTCCTCTGCTTCGCGGTCTTCTCCTGGTACCCGATGATCCGCGGCATCGTGATGAGCTTCCAGCGCACCCGGCGCGGCGTGACCACCTGGGTGGGCTGGGACAACTACCTCCGCATCCTCGACGACCCCAGCTTCTGGACCGCCTGGAAGAACACCTTCTACTTCACGGCCCTCGCGCTGGTCCTCGGGTACGCGGTGCCGTTCCTCGTGGCGATCCTGCTCAACGAGCTGCGCCACGCCAAGGGGTACCTGCGGATCCTGGTCTACCTGCCGGTGATGCTGCCGCCGGCCTCCGCGCTCTTCCTCTTCAAGTTCTACGCGTACGACCCCAGCGAGGCGGGGCTCTTCAACGCGATCCTCAAGGCCCTGCACCTGCCGACGTCCCAGTGGATGCAGTCGCCCGAGATGACGATGCCGGCCATGGTGATCGCGTCGACCTGGATGAACATGGGCAGCGCCGTGCTCATCTACCTGGCGGCGTTGCAGAACATCCCCGGCGAGCTCTACGAGGCGGCCGAGCTCGACGGCGCCGGGATCTGGCGCCGGATCTGGAACGTGACCATCCCACAGACCCGGCTGATCCTCGCGCTCCTGGCGATGATGCAGATCGTCGCCACCATGCAGCTCTTCATCGAACCGCTGATCCTCGCCAACGGCGCCGGCGCGGAGGACTCGGCCACCTCGGTCGCGTACCTCATCTACCAGCACGGGTTCTTCCAGAACGACCTCAACGGCGCTGCGGCCCTCGGCGTGATCATGCTCGTGGTGCTGGCCGGCTTCTCCGCCGTCTACCTGCGGCTGACGGCGAAACAGGACTAGGACGGACGAGGAATGGCACAGGACTCCGGGACCCGCACCCTGATCTCGCACGCCCAGCTCCGGCGGGGGCGCGGCAGGGCGATCTACTGGACGCTGCTCGCCGTCGTGGTCGTGGGGTTCTCGCTCGTCTTCCTCGGGCCGCTCTACTGGATGGTGACCGGAGCGCTGAAGTCCGGCCAGGAGATCGCGCAGACCCCGCCGTCGCTCGTCCCGCAGGATCCGCAGTTCCAGAACTACGTCAACGCGTGGCACAACCTGGACCTCGCCAAGCTGCTGTTCAACACCTTCTACTACGCGGCCGGGGCGGTGGTGTTCCAGCTCGTCCTCGACACCGCGGCGGCGTACGCGCTGTCGAAGCTCCGTCCGATCTTCGGCAACGCGATCCTCGCGATGATGCTGGCGACGCTGATGATCCCGGCGATGGTCCTCATCGTCCCGCAGTACGTCACGGTGATCGACCTGCCGTTCCTGCACGTCAACCTGCTCGACTCCCCGTTCGCGATCTGGCTGCCCCTGGTCGCGAACGCGTTCAACATCTTCCTTCTCAAGCGGTTCTTCGACTCGATCCCGGAGGACCTGATGGCGGCGGCCCTCATGGACGGGGCGACGCCGCTGCGCACGCTCTGGTCGGTGATCCTGCCGATGTCGCGCCCCATCCTCGGCGTGGTGTCGATCTTCGCCGTGACCGCGGTGTGGAAGGACTTCCTCTGGCCGAAGCTGGTCATGCCGTCACCGGAGACGCGCACGGTCAGCGTCGGCATCTACGCCTTCGCGGGCGGTACGCCGATGAACGTGGTGATCGCCGCCTCGGTGATCGCCGCCATCCCGACCGTGATCATCTTCCTGATCTTCCAGCGGAACATCATGTCCGGTCTGACCACGGGGAGCCTCAAGGGATAGCCCCCCATCCGGCGTAACCTGCCGCGCGGCGCTCGAAGATCGTGCGCCCGATCCACATCCAGGTCCGGCGAACCCGCCGACGTAACGCAGAAAGCAGGTGCTCGTGTCCACAGCAGACGGCAGTCCGTGGTGGCGTGGAGCGGTGATCTACCAGGTGTACCCGCGTAGCTTCGCCGACGGCGACGGCGACGGGATCGGCGACATCGCCGGCATCCGGTCCCGGCTGAACTACCTGTCCACGCTCGGTGTCGACGCGATCTGGTTCAGCCCCTGGTACCCCTCCCCGATGGCCGACGCCGGCTACGACGTGGCCGACTACCGCGACATCGACCCGGTCTTCGGCACGCTGGCCGAGGCGGAGGCGCTGATCGCGGAGGCACACGCGCTCGGCCTAAAGATCATCGTCGACGTCGTGCCCAACCACTGCTCCGACGCACACCCCTGGTTCCAGGCGGCCCTCAACGGCGGACCGGACGCGCCCGAGCGGGAGCTGTTCTGGTTCCGTCCGGGCCGGGGCCCCGACGGCGACCAACGACCGACCGACTGGGTCGGCGAGTTCGGCGGTGAGACCTGGACCCGCACCACCAATCCGGACGGCACCCCCGGCGACTGGTACCTGCACCTGTTCACCGCCGAGCAGCCCGACTTCAACTGGGACCACCCGAAGGTGCGCGCGGAGTTCGAGGACATCCTGCGGTTCTGGTTCGACCGGGGCGTGGACGGCATCCGGATCGACTCGGCCGGGCTGCTGGTCAAGGACGGTTCGCTGCCGGAGACCCTGCCCGGGCGGCCGCACCCGTTCCGCGACCTCGACGGCGTGCACGAGATCTATCGCGCCTGGCGGCGGGTGGCCGACGAGTACCCCGATCGGGCGCTGATCGGGGAGGTGTGGATGCCGGACCGGCAGCGGTTCGCCAACTACCTGCGTCCGGACGAGCTGCACGCGGCGTTCAACTTCGACTTCCTCGGCTGCGCCTGGGACGCCGCCGCGCTGCGCGAGAGCATCGACGGAACGCTGAGCGCGCACGCCCCGGTCGGCGCGCCGGCCACCTGGGTCCTCTCCAACCACGACGTGACCCGGCACGTCACCCGCTACGGCCGGGCGGACACCACGTTCAGCTTCGCCGCGAAGCGGGAGGGAACCCCGACCGACCTGGAGCTGGGCACCCGCCGGGCTCGCGCCGCCGCGTTGTTGTCGCTCTCGCTGCCCGGTGCGGCCTACGTCTACCAGGGCGAGGAGCTGGGCCTCTGGGAGGTCGAGGACATTCCCCGTGAGCTGCGACAGGACCCGATGCACTTCCGCTCCGGCGGAGTCGACCCCGGCCGGGACGGGTGCCGTGTCCCGCTGCCCTGGTCCGGGGAGACGCCGCCGTTCGGCTTCAGCCCGGACGAGACGACGGGGGCGCCGTGGCTTCCGCAGCCGACCGACTGGAAGGACCGGACGGCCCAGGCGCAGGCCGGCGACGAGCGCTCGATGCTGGAGCTGTACCGCGCCGCGCTCGCCATCCGCCGGGCCGAGCCCGCGCTCGGCGACGGGGAGATGACCTGGCTGCCCGCGCCGGACGGGGTGCTCGCGTACCGCCGCTCGGCCGGCTTCACCTGCCTGGTCAACCTCTCCGGCGCCGCAGTGCCGCTGCCGCCGCACACCGAGAGGCTGCTCGCCAGCGGCCCGCTCGACGACGACCTGCTGCCGCCGGACACCGCCGTCTGGCTGCGTACCGCCGAACCCGTCTCCGCCGGGTCCGACCCGGCCTGATCGCCCGGTGCCGGCGGCTGGCGTCCCGCCGCCGGCACCGCGCCCGCACCACCCGGCGGCACCGTCCCGCCGCCGGCCCCGGATTCGCCCGCCGGCACCGCCGGCCGAGACCGAAACGGAGGTAGTCGCCCGCAACCGCACCGCCTCGGGGGGACCGCAACGCACGGGGGGATCTGGACCACCGACGAGAGGGAGAGCCCAGCTCATGCCCGAACACGCCACCGCCCACCCACCCCGAAGAGTCCGCGCCCGCGCGGGGGTGGCCGCCCTCGCCGCCGCCGCCCTCACCGCGACGTCGCTCACCGTTCTCGCGCTGACCGGCACCGCGACCCCGGCCCAGGCGGCCGGCCTCTCCCCGTTCGACATTCCCGGGCGGGGCGCCGACGTCCCGTTCGTGGAGCACGAGGCGGAGGAGGTGGCGCACACCGGCACGAAGATCGGCCCGGACCGGTACTACGGCGCGCTGCCGTCCGAGGCGTCCGGCCGCGAGGCGGTCACCCTGGACTCCGTCGGCGAGTACGTCGAGTTCACCCTCACCGAGCCGGCCAACGCCGTGACCTTCCGGTACAGCCTCCCGGACAACGCCGCCGGCACCGGCCGGGACGCCAGCATCGATCTGCGCGCCAACGGCGCCCTGGTGAAGGCCGTCCCGGTGACCTCCCGGTACGGCTGGTACTACGGCGGCTATCCGTTCAACAACAACCCGGGCGACACCAACCCGCACCACTTCTACGACGAGACCCGGACGATGTTCGGGACCACCTACCCGGCCGGTACGAAGATCCGGCTGCAGGTCTCCTCGACCGCCCAGTCGCCGACCTTCACCATCGACCTGGCCGACTTCGAGCTGGTCGCGCCGGCGATCGGCAAGCCCGCGAACGTGCTGGACGTGGTGACCGACTTCGGCGCCGACCCGACCGGTGCCACCGACTCGACAGCCAAGTTCCAGGCGGCTGTCGACGCCGGCCGGGCGCAGGGCCGGGCGGTCTGGATCCCGACGGGCACCTTCACCCTCTGGGACCACGTGGTGGTGGACGGGGTGACCCTGCGCGGCGCGGGACCGTGGTATTCGGTGCTCGGCGGCCGGCACCCGACCGACCGCAAACGTGCCGCCGGCATCTACGGCAAGTACGTCCCCGGCGGCGGCTACAGCGGTGAGATCCGTGCCCACGAGGCCGGTGGTCCGAGCCGCAACGTGACCCTGCGGGACTTCGCCATCATCGGCGACATCCGGGAGCGGGTGGACGAGCACCAGGTCAACGCCATCGGCGGCGCGATGTCGAACTCGGTGGTGCAGAACGTCTGGATGCAGCACACCAAGGTCGGCGCCTGGATGGACGGCCCGATGGACAACTTCACCATCCGCGACAGCCGGATCCTGGACCAGACCGCTGACGGGGTGAACTTCCACTGGGGCGTCACCAACTCCACGGTGACGAACACGTTCGTCCGCAACACCGGTGACGACGCGCTGGCCATGTGGGCGCAGAGCGTGCCGAACGTCAACAACTCGTTCACCTTCAACACGATCGGCGTGACCGTCCTCGCCAACCACCTGGTGACGTACGGCGGGCGGGACATCAAGATCACCGACAACGTGACCGCCGACTCGGTCACCAACGGCGGCGGCATCCACGTCGCCAACCGGTATCCCGGCGTGAACGGCCCGACCGCGGTCTCCGGAACGATCACCGTGGCCCGGAACACGCTGATCCGCAACGGCAACTCGGACTACAACTGGCGGTTCGGCGTGGGCGCGATCTGGTTCTCCGCGCTGAACGAACCGATCCAGAACGCGACCATCAACGTCACCGACACCGACATCCTGGACAGCTCGTACGCGGCGCTGCACTGGATCGAGGGCGCCACCAGCGGGATCAACTTCAGCAACGTCCGCATCGACGGGGCGGGCACGTACGCCCTCCAGGTGCAGGCACCGAGCCAGGTGTCGTTCACCAACGTGCGGGCCACCGGGATCGCCCAGTCGAACCCGATCCACAACTGCGTCGGCAGCGGCTTCCAGATCACCCAGGGCCCCGGCAACTCCGGCTGGTACACGCCCAGGCCGTACTGCGGCCCCTGGCCGGAGCCGCGGTGGGGCGGTGGCCCGACCGACCCGCCCCCCACCGACCCGCCGCCGACCGATCCGCCGCCCACCGATCCGCCGCCGACGGGCGGAAACCTGGCGCTGGGCCGACCGGTCACCGCGACCAGCTCCACCCAGAACTACGTGGCCGCCAACACGGTGGACGGCAACGCCGCCAGCTACTGGGAGAGCGCGAACAACAGCTTCCCGCAGTCGATCACCGTCGACCTGGGTACGGCGCGCAACGTCGACCGGGTACAGCTGAAACTGCCGGCCGGCTGGGAGCGGCGTACGCAGACCCTGGCCGTACTCGGCTCCACCGACGGATCGAGCTGGACGACGCTCGCCGGGTCCGCCGGGCGCACCTTCGACCCGGCGTCGGGCAACACGGTCTCCGTCGCCCTGCCGGCCGGTGACCGCCGGTTCGTCCGGCTGACCTTCACCGGCAACACCGGCTGGCCGGCGGGGCAGCTCGCCGAGTTCGAGGTGTACGGCGACGGCTCCACCCCGCCGCCCACCAATCCGCCCACCGGAAACCTGGCGGCCGGACGGCCGATCTCGGCGACCAGCCACTCCGACGTGTACGTCGCCGGCAACGCGGTGGACGGCAACGCGAACACCTACTGGGAGAGTGCCAACAACGCCTTCCCCCAGTCGGTGACCGTCGACCTGGGCAGCGCCCGACCGGTGTCCCGGCTGGTGCTGAAGCTGCCGCCGGCCTCGGCCTGGCAGACCCGTACGCAGGCGCTGACCGTGCTCGGCTCCACCGACGGCTCCTCGTTCAGCACGCTGAAGAGCTCGGCCGGCTACACCTTCGACCCGGCGTCCGGGAATACCGTGTCGATCCCCGTACCGGCCGGTGACCGTCGCTTCGTCCGGCTGACCCTCACCGGCAACACCGGCTGGCCGGCGGGGCAGCTCGCCGAGTTCGAGGTCTACGCCACCTGACGTGCGCCGGTGGGGCTCCGCCGCCGATCGGGGCCCCACCGACGCGCCCGTAACACCCCCGCTCCACACCGCACCCCCCGCACCACCGCACACGCCTCTCCACGTCCCCCGGGAAGAAGGTGTCCGCAACCATGTCCAGATTCCGTACCCGAGCCGTCGCGGTGCTCGCCGCGATCGGCCTGGCCGTCACCGCGGCCCCGGCGCCACCCGCCGCAGCGGCCGGCGGCCCGAACCTCGCCGCCGGCAAGAACGCCTCCGCTAGCAGCACCAACGCGCCCTACGCCGCCGCGAACCTGACCGACGGCAACCAGGGCAGCTACTGGGAGAGCAGCGGCGCCCTCCCGCAGTGGGCCCAGGTGGACCTCGGCTCCAGCCAGTCGATCGACCAGGTGACGCTCAAGCTGCCCGGCAGCTGGGAGGCGCGCACCCAGACGCTCTCCGTGCAGGGCAGCGCCGACGGCAGCGGCTTCAGCACCATCGTCTCCTCGGCCGGACGCTCGTTCAGCCCGGCCGGCGGCAACTCCGTGACCATCAACTTCCCCGCCACCAGCACCCGCTTCGTCCGCGTCCACATCACCGCGAACACCGGCTGGTCGGCCGCCCAGCTCGCCGAGCTGGAGGTGTACGGCGCGGCGACCTCGTCGACCAACCTGGCGCTCGGCAAGGCGATGGCGGAGAGCAGCCACTCCGACGTCTACGGCGCCGCCAACGCCAACGACGGCAACGCCGGCAGCTACTGGGAGAGCGCCAACAACGCCTTCCCGCAGTGGATCCAGGTCGACCTGGCCGCCACGGTGAACGTGAACCGGGTGGTGCTCAAGCTGCCCGGCGGCTGGGGCGCGCGCAGCCAGACGCTGACCGTGCAGGGCAGCACCAACGGGTCGAGCTTCGACACCCTGGTCGGCTCGGCGTCGTACGCCTTCAACCCCGGCTCCGGCAACTCGGTCACCGTCACCGTGCCGAACGCCGCCACCCGGTACGTCCGCCTGCTCTTCACGGCGAACACCGGCTGGCCCGCCGGGCAGCTCTCCGAGCTGGAGGTCTACGGCCCGGCGACCGGCGACACCCAGCCGCCCTCGGCGCCCGGCAACCTCGCCTTCACCCAGCCGGCGCCCGACCAGATCCGGCTCACCTGGACCGCGTCGACCGACAACGTCGGGGTGACCGGCTACGACGTCTACGCCAACGGGGTGCTGCGCACCAGCGTCGGCGGTTCGACGCTCACCTTCACCGACACCCAGCCGGCCTCCGCGACGGTGACCTACCACGTCCGGGCGCGGGACGCCGCCGGCAACCAGTCGGCGAACAGCAACTCGGTGACCCGTACCGGCAGCACCGGTGACACCGTGGCGCCGACCGCGCCGGGCAACCTGGCCTACACCCAGCCGGCGAGCGGGCAGATCCGGCTGACCTGGACGGCGTCCACGGACAACGTCGGGGTGACCGGCTACGACGTGTACGCCAACGGCGCGTTGCGCGGCAGCGTCAACGGCTCCACCCTCACCTACACCGACAGCCAGCCGGCCTCGGCCACCGTCTCCTACTTCGTCCGCGCCCGGGACGCGGCGGGGAACGTGTCGGCGAACAGCAACACGGTGACCCGCCCCGGCAGCACACCCGGCGGCACCAACCTGGCCGTCGACAAGCCGATCACCGCCTCCTCGGTGGTGCACATCTTCAACGCCGTCAACGCCAACGACGACGACGTCACCACCTACTGGGAGGGCGCGCCCGGGGCGTACCCGAGCACGCTGACCGTCGCGCTCGGCGCGAACGCGACGGTCAACTCGCTGGTGGTGAAGCTCAACCCCGACCCGGCCTGGGGGCCGCGCACCCAGACGTTCCAGGTGTTCGGCCGGGAGCAGTCGGCCGCCGGGTTCAGCACGCTGGTCGGGTCGGCCACCTACTCGTTCAGCCCGGCGAGCGGCAACACGGTGACCATCCCGGTCTCGGCGACCGCCGCCGACATCCGGCTCCAGTTCACCGCGAACTCCGGCTCGTCGAACGGGCAGGTCGCCGAGCTCCAGGTGATCGGTGTACCGGCCCCGAACCCGGACCTCACCGTCACCGCCCTCACCGCGTCACCCGCGACGCCGGTCGAGACGGACGCGATCACCCTCTCCGCCACGGTCCGCAACGCGGGAACCGCGGGCGCGGCGGCCACGGCCGTCGGCCTCTACCTGGGTACGACGAAGGTCGGCACGGCGAACGTCGGCGCGCTCGCCGCCGGGGCGTCGACCACCGTCTCGGCGAACATCGGCCCGCGTAACGCCGGCAGCTACGAGCTGGTGGCCAAGGTCGACGAGGCGAACACGGTGATCGAGCAGAACGAGGCGAACAACAGCTACACCAGCCCGAACGCGCTCACCGTCAATCCGGTGGCCAGCTCGGACCTGGTCGCCTCGGCGGTCACCTGGTCGCCCGGCACGCCGAGTGCGGGCGCCACGGTCAACTTCGCGGTGACCATCCGCAACCAGGGCACGGTCGCCTCGGCGGGCGGCGCGCACGGCATCACGCTGACCGTGGTCAACGACTCGGGCACCGTGGTCCGTACGCTGACCGGCTCGTACAGCGGCACCATCGCGGCCGGCGCGAGCGCCGGGCCGGTGAACCTGGGCAGCTGGACGGCGGCGAACGGCCGGTACACCGTCCGGGTGGTGCTCGCCGACGACGCCAACGAGCTGCCGGTGAAGCGGCAGAACAACACCAGCGAGCGGCCGTTCTTCGTCGGGCGTGGGGCGAACCTGCCGTACGACATGTACGAGGCCGAGGAGGGCACGATCGGCGGCGGGGCGCAGACGGTCGGGCCGAACCGGATCATCGGCGACCTGGGCGGTGAGGCCTCCGGCCGGCGGGCCGTCACCCTCAACACCAACGGCGCCTTCGTCGAGTGGACCACGAAGGCGCCGGCGAACGCCCTGGTGACCCGCTTCTCGATCCCGGATGCGCCGGGCGGCGGGGGCATCAACTCGACGTTGAACATCTACGTCAACGGTGTGCTGCACAAGCCGATCAGCCTCACCTCGAAGCACATCTGGCTGTACGGCGCGGAGGCCAGCCCGAGCGACTCGCCGAGCGCGGGCCCGCCCCGGCACCTCTACGACGAGGCGAACGTCCTGCTGAACTCCACGATCCCGGCGGGCAGCCGGATCCGCCTCCAGAAGGACCCGGCCAACAACACCACGTACGCCATCGACTTCATCAACCTGGAGCAGGTGTCGCCGCGGGCGAACCCGGATCCGGCCCGGTACGCGGTGCCGAACGGGTTCAGCCACTCCGACGTGCAGAACGCGCTCGACGCGGTCCGGATGGACACGTCGGGCAACCTGACCGGCGTCTACCTGCCGGCCGGCACGTACGAGACCGCGCAGAAGCTACAGGTCTACGGCAAGCCGGTGAAGGTCGTCGGCGCGGGCATGTGGTTCACCCGCTTCCAGACGCCGACGTCGCAGCAGAACACCGACGCCGGTTTCCGGGTGGAGCCCTCGGCCAGCGGGTCGTCCTTCGAGCACCTCGCCTTCTTCGGCAACTACACGAACCGGATCGACGGGCCGGGGAAGGTCTGGGGTGAGCTGAAGGACGTCGACAACATGACGTTGGACAACGTCTGGGTCGAGCACACCGTCTGCGGCTACTGGGGGGTCAGCGTCAGCGGCCTCAAGATCACGAACAGCCGGTTCCGGAACACCTTCGCCGACGCGGTCAACATGACCAACGGCAGCACGAACAACCTGATCGCCAACTCGGAGGGGCGCTCCAACGGGGACGACGCGTTCGCGCTCTTCTCCGCGATCGACCAGGGGGCGTCGACGTCCAACCACGGCAACGTCTTCGAGAACCTGACCGCCACGCTCACCTGGCGGGCGGCGGGCATCGCCGTCTACGGCGGCTACGACAACGTGTTCCGCAACCTCTACATCGCCGACCAGTTGACCTACTCCGGGCTCACCATCAGCTCGCTGGACTTCGGCTACCCCTTCATCGGGTTCGGGGCCAGCCCACCCACCCGCTTCGAGAACATCTCACTGATCCGGTCCGGCGGCCACTTCTGGGGCGCGCAGACCTTCCCGGCGATCTGGATCTTCTCGGCGTCGAAGGAGTTCCGCGGCATCCGCGTCACCGACGTGGACATCGTCGACCCCTCCTACTCCGGAATCATGTTCCAGACCAAGTACACCGGGAGCCAGCCGGAGAACCCGGTCACCGACACCGTCTTCACCAACGTGTCGATCTCCGGGGCGCGGCGCAGCGGTGACGCCTTCGACGCCAAGTCCGGCTTCGCCATCTGGGTCAACGAGATGCCGGAGCCGGGTCAGGGCCCGGCGGTCGGCTCGGCGACCTTCAACAACCTCCGACTGACCGACAACGACGTCGACATCAGGAACACGACCTCGACCTTCACCATCATCCGGAACTGACCATCCGCACCGGGACGCCGTCGGGAGGACCCACCCTCCCGGCGGCGTCCGCCGATGCGGTCACTGCGCCGCGGCGCCGTGCCGGCCGGCCCCGGCGGCGAAGAGGGCCGCGCCGGCCGCCGCATCCGCCGCCAACGACTCCATGCCGTACGCCAGCTCGGTCGCCATCGCCGCCGGCTCGGGCAACCCGCTACCGGCAAGCACCGCCGCCCGATCGTTGCGCAGGCAGGCCTGCGGGTGCCGGGCCAGCTCCGCGGCCAGCTCCTCGGCCTCCGCCCGCGCCGCGCCCGGGGCGACCAGCCGGTTGACCAGCCCCATGACGTACGCCTCCGGCGCCGGCACCGCCCGGCCGGTGAGGATCAGATCCATCGCCCGACTCTCGCCGATCAGCCGGGGCAGCCGGACCGTGCCCCCGTCGATCAGGGGGACGCCCCAACGCCGGCAGAAGACCCCGAGCACCGCGTCCGCCTCGGCGACCCGCAGATCGCACCAGAGCGCCAGCTCCAGACCGCCGGCGACGGCGTACCCGGAGATCGCCGCGATCACCGGCTTGCCGAGGACCATCCGGGTGGGGCCCATCGGGCCGTCCCCGTCCGGCTCGACCCGGTTGCCGCTCGCCGTGCCGATCGCCTTCAGATCCGCGCCGGCGCAGAACGTGCCGCCCTCGCCCCAGAGCACGGCGACCGAGGCGTCCGGGTCGGCGTCGAAGGCGCGGAACGCGTCGGCGAGCGACCGCGCGGTCGGCCCGTCGACGGCGTTACGCGCCGCTGGCCGGTCCAGGATCACCGTGGTCACCGCTCCGCGCCGCTCGACCCGTACGCCCATCGGCACAGGATGCCCGCGCGGGTGCCAACGCGCCAGGGGGCGGCCGGGGTCGGCCACGGCCGCGTGCGCCCTCACAGTGGGATCGGGTGCCGGCCACGCTCCGCGACAGATCCGTCCCCGGCGACCGGTTTGCGACGGCGAGGACCGGGAAGTCGGTACCCGTGCGAGCCTTACTGACGAGAATCGAGCAGAACACCCGGCTGGACCGGGTGGGTGACCCGCTGCAGCGTGCGGTCCAGGCGATCCTGCGACCGCAGCGGGTCCGGGACCTGCTGCACGGTGTGCCGCTGGGCCACCCGCTGCACCCGGCGATGGTGCAGGTGCCCGTCGGTTCCTGGATCGGCGCGGCGGTCCTCGACCTGATGCCCGGGCAGCGCCGGGCCGCCACGACCCTCACCGCCTTCGGCACGGTGAGCGCCCTGCCGGCGGCCGTCGCCGGGCTCAACGACTGGGCGGCGCTCGCCCCCGACCAGCGCCGGGTCGGCCTGGTGCACGCCGCCGCGAACACCGTCGCGGTGGCCTGCTACGGCGGCTCCCTGGCCGCCCGCCTCTCCGGCCGGCACGGGATCGGTCGCGCGCTCAGCATGGCGGGCCTCGGCATCGCCAGCATCGGCGCGTACATCGGCGGGCACCTGGCGTACAAGCAGGGGGCGCAGGTCAGCCAGAGCATCTCCGAGCTGCACCTGATCAGCCAGGGTTGGCACCCGCTGGGTGACCTGTCGAGCGTCCCGCAGCGGCAGCTGATCACCAAGGAGATCGACGACGTCTCGGTGATCCTCTACCGGCACGGCGACGACGTGACAGTGATGCTGGAGCGCTGCCCGCACCAGAGCGGCCCGCTGGGGCAGGGCGAGGTGCAGCAGGTCGACGGGCACGACTGCGTGGTCTGCCCGTGGCACGGCAGCACGTTCCGGCTCAACGGCGGCGAGGTGGTGCACGGCCCGTCCGGCAGCGACGGTCAGGTGCTGCCCACCCGGATCCGCAACGGCATGATCGAGGCGCGGCTGCCCTGAGGCGGCCGCCCACCGGGCCGGGTCGATTTCAGTCCCGGCGGTGTCGCCCCACCGGCATTTCACCGGCGGCCCGGGCGTGCGCGCCGGCCTGGCCACTGGGCAGCGCCCGCAGCTGACCGCCCGCACCCGCCCGCGCTCCGGCGGTGACCGGGCGGCGGCGCAGTCCGAGCACGGCACCGATCTGCGCGCCGACGATGCTCGCGACGGCGAGTACGGCGGAGACCGCCAGCGGCCGGTTCAGCCGGTCCGCCTCAACCGCCCGGGCCGCCCCCACCGTCAACGCGGGCGCTCCGCCGTCGGGTCGGGCGGCGGTGCCGCTCCCCTCCTGGCCGTCCGGTGTGGTCGGCGCCGGCCGAGTGCCGTGAGCCCCGGCGACCCGTTCCGGCGCGGGGCGGGGTGCCGGACGCTGTACGAGACGACCTGTCGCGTGCGGCCGTACGCCCCGGTCGACCGCCTGTCGCGGCAGCTTGAGCAGCTGCCCCGGGCGGATCCGGTCGGGGTCGGCGAGCCGGTTGATCCGGGCCAGCTCGCGGTAGTCGGCGAACTCGTCGAGGTAGCGCTCGGCGACCGCGCCGAGGTAGTCGCCCTTGGCGACCCGGTACACGGGCCGGTCACCGGCCTGCGTCTCCCGCACCTGCGCACCCGTCGTCACCGGTGCCGTCACCAGCGGGGTGGCCGGGGCGCCGTACGCCTGGGAGACCACCGGGTGGCTCAGCGTCGGCCCGGCGTACGCCTGACCGACGGTCGTGGCCGCGCTCGCCGCCGGGGCGGCGGCGACGATCAGCGCGACCGAGCCGACCAGCGCTGCCGCCGCGCGCTGCTGCCGGCTCATGCCGGGCAGCCGGGGCGCGGGCCGGCGCAGCGCCTGCGCGCCGAGCTCCACGAGCACCGAGAGGGTGAACGTGGCCCAGCCGAACCAGCCGACGAGCGCCAACGCCCGCAGGAAGAGCTGCCCGTCGTCGCGGCTGGTCAACGCGGCGCCGACCTCGGCCAGGGTCGGCACGTGGTCGGGTAGCGGATTGCCGGCGAGGGCGAGCAGCGCCACCGGGGCGCCGACCAGCACCGTACCGAGCAGGATGAGCGCGCCGAACCCGGTGAGGATCCGTCCGGTCCGGCGTACCGCGGAGCGACCCATGGCTGCCTTCCTTCCCTACGGTCCGGTGAGGGCGCGTGCGGTCGCCTCACCGCTGACGGTGATGGTGTCGTCGAAGCCCAACAGGCCGAGCATCGACCGGCGGTAGGTGATGGTGACCCGGACCCTGATCAAGGTTTCGCCGTTCACGACGGGGAAGCTGACCGTGTGTCCGGCGGCGCCTGCGGCGGCGAGGTAGTCGACCACCGCGGCGCGGGCGAGCCGCTTGTCGATCCGCTTCGGCCCGCCGGCGATCGCGGTGGCCCGGTCGACGGCCTGCCCGCCGGCGCGGGCCGCCTCGGCGGCCAGGTTGTCGGCGCGTTGCAGGGTACGCAGCTGACCGGCTCCGTCGTAGGAGAGCCCGATGACGGCGAGCACCCCGACCATCGCCACCGCGAGGAAGATGCTCACCCGCCCCGCGTCGCGGCCCGACCCGGCGGTCATCCTCTGCTCCGGTAGCGGTCCAGCGGCGAGGTGAAGCTCACCGAGATCGCGTCGCCGGCCGGCATGCCGGGCAGCACGGAGAGGTGCAGGTCCTCGTAGGAGACGGTGCAGCTCACCTGGACGGTGACCGAGGCCTCCTGCCCGGCCCGGCTGCCGAAGGCCGCGTTGAAGGTGGTGGAGCGCCCGGCGACCGAACCGGTGAAGATGAGCGTCGGCGCGCCGGTGCAGGCGAGGCCCCGCCAGTCCAGCTGCCGGCGGGCCGCGTCGCGGGCCTCGGCGCGAGCGGTCTCGGCGTCCCGGGAGATGGAGGCGGCTCGGGCCGCGTCGTGCGCGGCGGCCTCGAGCGCCTCGGCCGCCACCGCGTTGCGCCCGGTCACGCCGGCCAGCACGATCAGCGCGATGAACGCCGGGGCGAGCACCGCCACCTCGATGGAGACCGAACCCCGTCGCCCGTCGCGGGTCACGACGTGGTCCACCGTTCCACGGTGCCGTGGGCGGTCTGCCGCACGGGGAAGCTCACCAGGGGGATCACCGAGAGGGACCGGCCGCGCACCGTGCAGGTCACCTCGGTGGCGGTGGTCTGGCAGGTCGGGGCGGGCCGGTCCCAGCCGACCAGCCAGTCACCCGAGGCCCGGAGGAACCGGGTGGCCCGCTCGGTGCCGGCGTCCGCGGGAGCCTGGTGCACCCGCTGCGCGTTCACCGCGCTCTGCGCGGCGTTGAGCGCGGTCGACCGGGCCACGAACCAGACGGCCACCTGCACCGAGGCGAAGAGCAGCACCAGGATCAGCGGCATCACCACCGCCAACTCGACCGGGCTGGCGCCGCGATCCGCTGCACCGGCGGCGGACCGCCGTACCACCGCGTCGACCGCCCGGCGGACGGCACCGCGCCGGGGCCGGCCGGGCCCGGACGCGCGGGGGCGCCGGACGGCGGGTGTCGCCCGGCGCCCCCGGCGGTGAGCGGCTCGATGCATCGCCGGTTACGGCTTGGTCGGGTTGCTGTGGGCCGGGATGCCGTTCATCCAGTCCTCCGCCTTGGCCAGCGCCAGGCCGGTGACGATCGTCGCCACGAAGACCAGGCCGAAGATGATGACGGCGGTCGGCACCGGGCTGTCGCCGCGCTCGCCGTCGCGGCGCAGCTCGGCCAGGCGCGTCGTCAACGCGACGTGCACGTAGGTGATGAGGGACATGGCGTGCTCCTTGTCAGGTCGGGTCACATGCGGGCTCAGGTCGGGTCACAGCGGGCTCAGGTCGGGTCACATGCGGGCGATGAACGGGTAGACGACGAAACCGAGCAGGACGAAGACGAGCAACGCGCCCGGGATGTCGAGGCGGCTGGTCACCCCCTCGGCCCGGGCGAGGTTGTCGGTGCGGATCTGGTCGCGCAGCGAGTCGGCCCGGCTGCGCAGGGTCTCGTGGACCTGCGCGCCCTCGCTGCCGGAGGAGCGCATGATCGCCCCGACGTCGCCGAGTTCGGGGATGCCGATCCGGTCGGCGAGGTCGCGGAGCTCGTCCCAGGGGGAGTGCATCTGCATCTGGGCGATCCGCAGCGCCTCGGCGATCCGGTCGAAGACCCAGCCGTCGCAGACCGCGGCGGCCCGCTCCAGGGACTGCACCGGGCCGTGCGCGGCGGAGAGCTGCAACGCCACGAGATCCAGGTAGGTGCAGACCGCCTGCCGGAACTCCTCCCGCGCCTTGGCGGCCCGGGCGAGCACGGACCGGTGCGCCAGCAACGCCGCGACCAGGGCGAGCCCGAGGCTGCCCAGCACCGGCACCGCCAGCGGCAGCGAGATGCCGAGCACGAAGCAGGCCACCCCGAGCAGGGTGGGCGTGGCGAGCCCGATCAGCGCGGAGAGCAGCAGCGACAGCGCGTACTGCTCGGGAGCCTGGTCGATCAGCGCGAGCTGCCGGTGCGGCGGGCGCAGCCACCGGGAGAGGCCGGTGAGCCACTCCAGCCGCCGTCCGGCCGGTGTGGTGGGCGGTCGGGCCCCCGCCGGCTGGTGCAGGCGGCGCAGCGCGGGCCCGAGCGCCGGGGAGGCCGGCGCCAACTCGCGTACGACCAGGAAGAGGCCGAGCCCGACGGCCGCGCCCCCGCCGACCGCGATCCCGAGCTGCCAGTTGAGGTACGTGATCACGCGATCGCCTCCTCCGGATCGGGGGCGGGCAGGAAGCGGGCGGCCCGCTGCGGCCTGCTCATCGATCGAACCCAGGCCAGCAGGCCGACGAAGGTGGCGCCGAGCGCGGCCATCACGAGCTGACCGACCGGCGTGGCGTACGGGCGGATGTACTCGGTGTTGAGCAGCCCGTAGACCAGGGTGGCGAGGGTCATCCCGGTCAGGAAGCGCACCGCGAACCGTGGCTGGGTGCGCTTCGCCTCGACCTCCCGCCGGGTGGCGACCTCGGCGGCCGCGGCGGTGGCGATCGAGCCGAGCACGTCACCGAGGCGGTCACCGCGGTCGGTCAGGTGCAGGATCAGCGCGGCCACCACCTGGTCGCAGACCGGGTCGCCGATCTCGTCGGCGAACGCGAGCAGGGCGGAACGGCCCAGCCAGCCGGCCTGGAGCCGGGCGGCGAGCAGCCGTACCTCCTCCTCGATCTCCTCCGGCGCGGTGCCGACGGTGTGGATGATCGACTGCTGCAGCCCCTGCCCGGTGGCGGAGACGTCCTTGAGTCGCCGGGTCCACTCGCCGACCGCCTCGATCTGGGCGATGGCACGCTGCTCGGCCCGGCCCACATTGAACAGCCAGGGGGTGCCGGGCACCGCGACCGCGACCAGCAGACCGACCACGGGCAGGCCGGTGAGCAGGAACGCCGCCGCCCCGGCCAACAGCGCGCCGACCAGCAGGGCCTGGTGGCTCCGCCGCTCGGCGGGGGTGCTGCCCGACCCGTACCAGAGCCGGCTCAGACCGGGACCGGCGCCGGGGGCGGGCCCGGCCGGTCGCCGGGTGCCGACCAGCGCGACCACCGCCAGGATCAGCCCGGCCACGCAGGCGGCCCCGGAGACCACCGCGATCAGTTCGACGTCGTCGCGCACGCCGTCACCGCCGGGCCAGTCGGGTCTGCCGTGGCCGCCGCCAGGCCCCGGTGCCCGCCTCGATCCAGCGGCTCAGCAGGCGCGCGTCGTAGCCGACCCGGAGCAGCTGGTCGCGTACCCGCTCCGGCAGGTGACGGGGGACCGCCCGGCCGTCCGGCCCCGGGCCGAAGACCGTGGTCGTGGTGATCCGGCCGGCGTCACCGGCGCCGATCACCTCCTCCACGTGCGAGACGAACCGGTGCTTGCGACCGCCGATCGCGGTCTCGTCCTCCACTGTCACGTAGACGATCAGGTCGAGCGCGTTGCCGGCCATCCGGCGCGCCTGGTCGACGGTCATCTCCCGGCCGTGCGCCAGCGCCAGCTCGACGATGCGTTCGCCGACGCCGGCCGGCGTACGGGCGTGGATGGTGCACATCGAGCCCCGGCTGGTCGTCATCGCCTGGAGCATCGGGACGATCTCCCGGGACCGGACCTCGCCCACGATGATCCGCAGTACGCCCATCCGGAGCGAGACCGGGATCAGGTCGGCGATGGTCACCTCCCCGGCGGGCCGACCGTCCAGCCCCCGCTCCCCGTGCCCCTCCCGGGCCTCGAAGCTCATCACCGCCCGGTGCCGCGCCTTACGGCGGGCCGGCAGCAGCTCCCGGCTCTCCTCCAGCAGCACGTACGGCTCGTCCGGCGGGATCTCGTTCATCAGGGCCCGGATGACTGTGGTCTTCCCGGCGCCGGCGAGCCCGGCGACCATGATGTTCAACCCGGCCCGCATGGACGCGCGGAGGAAGTCGCGCAGCAGCGGATCGACCATCTCGTCCAGGTCGGGCCGGGAGCCGGCGATGTCGTCGAGGCTCACGTCCAGCGTGTTGTGTTTGCGGATCACCGCGTACGGGCGGTGGCTGACCAGGAACACCGCGGCGAGCCGGCTGCCGTCGGGCAGTTGCAGGTCGAGAGTGGGCTTCGAGGTGGAGAGGGAGCGTTCCGTGGCCCCGGCCCGGCGGGCCGCCGCCTGGAGGATCTCCACGAGTTCGGCGTCGCTGTCGGCGATCGGCTCGCTCCAGTCGATCCCGCCGCCGTGGCGGGTGATGCGCACCTGGTCGCAGCCGAGGATGTGCACCTCCTCGATGGTCTCGTCGACCAGCAGCGTCTGCAGCCGACCAAGCCCGACCAGCTCCGCGGTCACCTGGTCGAGCAGGTGCCGCTCCTCGTCGGCGGGCATCGGCGTGCCGGCCCGGCGGACCGAGTCGGCGTACTCGGAGACCACCGCCACGGCGAGCCGGGCCCGTTCGGTGTCCTCCTCGTCGTGGCTGAACTCCCGGCCGCGCTGCCAGAGGGCGAGTCGTTCGCTGAGCTGGCGGCGCAGGTCCCGGACCACCTGGAAGTCGACCCGGGGCCGGGGTGGCCGCGGCGCCGGGGCGACGGGTGGCGCGTGGTGCCGGTCGTTCGCCGGGGCGAGCGGCGGCGTGACGGAGGTGACGCTCGGTGGGGTGGCGCTCGGTGGCGTGACCGGGTCGGTCTCCGGCGGCTGCCGGCGCGGGTCGGTGGAGACGGGTTCAAAGCGCATCCGGGACTCCCTGCGGGACGGGCCAGGCCAGCCGGGCGCGGCGCCGGTCCAGCAGCGCGCCGACCGGAACCTCCAGCGCGGCCGCCGCGCGCATCAGCGGCCGTCCGGCCCGCACGGTGCCGCCGAAGCCGAGCACCCGGGCGGTACGCGGGTCCTCCGGCAGCCGGGCGATCACCGGCAGGCGCAGCACCCGGCTGATCTCGGTGCGCCCGTGCCCGTCGCCGACGAGCAGCAGCCGCAGGTTGCCCGGTGGCACCCGGTGCTCGGCGAAGTCCCGTTCGATCGCCCTGACCGTCGCCTGCGCGCCGGAGAGGTCCGGCAGTTCGGCGCGGGTCACCACGAGCACCACCGAGGCGGCGCGCAGCAGCGGCCACGGCGGGTTCGCCACGTGCAGCCGACCGCAGTCGACCAGCACGTCGTACGGGGGTGTGCCGCGTTCCAGCCCGGTGAAGAAGTCGGTGAAGCGCTGCCACAGCGGGGTGACGCTGCCGGACTGGGCCGGGTCGACCACGCCGGGCAGCAGCAGTCGTTCCCGCCGGGGCGCGTCCAGGTCGACCAGCTGCGACCAGAAGGCGGTCTCCAGGTTGCCGTCGCGCAGCTCGCCGACGGCCAGCTCACCGAGGCCACGCGGGCCGTCGAGCGTGCCGCCCAGGAAGCCGGCGAGGATCGAGCCGCCGGCCGGGTCGCACTCGGCGAGGACGAGCCGTCGGTGCCAGGTGAGCGCGGCGGCCAGCGCGGCGGTGGTGACGCCCGGGGATCCCTTCGCGGAGACCAGCGCGATGATCGCCATGCTCAGGCCGCCCCGGTGAGCACGACCGCGATCCGGTCCTGCGCGGTCAACGCCACCACGGCCGGTACGTCCCGGACGGCCAGCGCCAGGTAGACCACGATGTCGTCGCTCGTCTCGGAGGTGCTGGTGTCGATGACGGTGGCCTGGAAGCGGGTACCGCCGGCCGCGGCGGAGCCGTCGGCGTTGTCGTCGGGGGTGCTGATCAGCAGCAGCTTGTCACCGGGGTGCAGTTGCCGGGCGGGCACCTCGGCCGGGTCGAGGCCGAGCGCGAACTGCTGCTGGTCGGGGCCGAGCAGCGGAGCGTCGGTCAGCTGCCCCATCGTCAGCAGGGTGCCGGGCGTCAGCGACACCGCGGCCCGCTTGCCGAGCACCTCGTCGATCCGGTCGGCCGGCACCGGCGCGAGTCCCTGTCCGCCGGCCACCTGCACGGGCCGCAGGTCGTCGGCGCTGAGCTGCCGGCCCACCTCGACCGGGCGGGCCACCGCCAGGTAGTTGCCGGTGGCGCGTACCGAGGTGACCGCGAACGCGGCGCCCAGCCCGCCGAGGGCGATCAGCAGTACCGCCAGGCCGAGCAGCCCCGGGCGGATCCGGCGCTGGCGTACCACCCTGGGCGGGGTGACCGGCGCCTCGGCCGGGCTCGTTCCGTTGCGCGTCGCCAGGCTCACCGGTTCACATCCGTTCCGATCGAAGCGTCGTTGGCGCTCATCGCGTCACCACCTGGAGTTCGTTGATCTGGATCGCGACGTCTCCCGTCGTCCGCTGCACCGGGATCACGCCCGACTCGCCGCCGCCCTCCCAGGTCACCGTCCAGTACGTGGTGGCGTTGACCGCGTACGCGCCGGCCTTCGGGTAGCCGCGGTGGTAGCCGCAGGTCGGCGAGGGCTTGCCGGCGTACCGGCCGGTGACCTTGTACTCCGTGCCGGGGCCGGTGCAGGTGACCTTCTCGCCGTTGCCCATGTCCCAGACGATCCGGTCGAAGACGGCGGTGATCTCGACGGTCAGTCCCCGTTCGGTCTCGTCGTCGGAGATCACCGGACCGAAGGTCTGCGCGGCCCGCTCGCCCCACATCCAGACCGGCAGGCCGACCAGGCCGGGGCCGGTGGCCTTGCGGGGTGCGACCGCGATCCGGGGCGGCCGGATGCCGATCTGGGCGAGCGCCCGGCGGGCCAGCTCCTCGGGGTCGGGTGGGGCGCCGTAGCCGGGCGGGGGACCGTCGAGCAGCTCCTCGCGCTGGTCGCCGAGGTCGCCGCCGTTGCAGGTGAGCAGGTACCACTGCTTGCCCTCGGGGGTGTCCGGCGGCTGTGGCTCCTCGAGCTTGTAGTAGCAGCCGTCGGCGTTGTTGAACCAGCCGAGGAACTCGTCGTAGCACTTCACGGTGCGGCCGTTCCACTGGCACTTGCCGCCACCGCCGCCGCCGTCGGAACCGCCGCCGTCGCCGCCACCGTCCCCGCCGCCGCCGTCCCCGCCGCCGCCGGGCGTGCCGGGGTCGTCGTCCCAGACGGAGCAGTCGTGCTGCTCGGGCGGGCAGGAACCGCCCGGGTCGGCCCGTCTGGCGGCGCCGGCCGGGGCGATGCCCGCGGCGACGAGCGCGACCACCAGACCGAGACCGGCGACGCGGGCGGCGCTCCGGCTTCGGGTGGGCCGCCGACGGGGTGCCCGGGCCCGCGGGGGTCGGGCCGGGGCACCCCTGCCTCCCCGGGTCAGCACGGCTGGTCCTGGTGTGCGGTGCCGGCGCTGATCAGCCAGCGGCCGTCGGGATAGCGGGTGGCGGTGGCGGTGGCGATGTACCGCTTCCCGCCGCTGCCGGGAACCACCCGTCGGTCCTTGGTGTAGACCAGGCGGTATCCGGTCGCGTCGAGGCAGTCCTGGATCTCGACGGTGGCCGGCACGGTGTTCAGGCTCACCGCGGTCACCGTGGGGTCCGACTTCAACGTTCCGGTACGCATCGCGCCGTGCTCCTTCGCCTCGCGAATGGCCACTCGGACCCGGGTCAACAGCGGGTCCGCGAGGAACCGGGACAGTTCCGGCGCGTGCGGATCGCTGTTCCGACTTGCCGTACGGGACGCGGTCAGATAACCGGAATACGCGTCGAGGGCGGCTTTTCCGGCCGCCTGTTCATCGGGCTCCCGGTCGGCGTCGGCTGCGGCGGCCGGGGCTGCCGGCGGCCGGACGGTCGCCTCCCGGCTCTTGCCGCACGCCGTCATCGACGCCGTTGCCGCGATCGTCATCAGGCAGATTGCCGCTCGGCCGAACTGCCGTCCTCGCACCGCCGTGCCTCCTCGATGGCGACCCGACCGCAACCTCCTCGTCGCCGTCGGGCATGCGGAAGCGGGCCCGAATGGTCACATCCGGAGCTCTTGAATGCGCTACCGCATTTACCTTCACGGATCTCTTACGAAAGCGAAGCTCGATGCCTTCCAATCGTCTCGGTGAGGCTTGCGTCACACCCAAGGGGGGAGCATAAGCTGACGTCCGCCGATGCAACAGAGGAAATTCATTTGAATACGCTGAGTGATGACAGGTGGTGGTGGCGGGTGGCGACAGTCCAGTCCGCCCCGATCGCGTCCCGACGGGTCGCTCCCTGCGCCCAGCGGTGGCGCGGACCGGCGCCGGGTGCGGTCTCCGCTGGCCGGACGGGGGAGGCGAGTCGACCCACTCGCGGCATCTCGTCCGATCCGTCCGTTCGTCGCCGCTCGCCGGGGCCGCGCCGGTCGCCACGAGATCTGGCGTCCCCGGGGTTTGGCGCCGACCGGGGTCGGCCGGTCGCTTTCTGCGCCATCCGCTACACCCGAGCGTTCGTTAAGTCACGCTCCGTGTTCACGTTCGGCGGCTCGGGTGATCAAGCCGGACGGCGCGCATGGCACTGACCGGCCCTCGCCCACCACAACCCGCCCCGGAAAGCTCACCAGCGCCCGGTGACGGTGGACGCTCCGGCGTCGCGCGGGCCGCGGTGGCGGTTCTGCTGCTCACTCCGCTGCTGCGCCTGGCGGTGGTGCGGCACGCCGTACCGGCTGGATCCATCCTCCGCGCCGGCTGCGCGGCCTGCGGCGCGGTGGTGGAGCTGCGGCACCCGTGGCCCGCGCTCGGCCCGACGGCCCGCTGCCGCCGATGCTCAGCCCGGACGGGGCCGCGACCGGGCTCCGTCGAGCTGGCCGCGGTCGGGGCGGTCGCGCTGCTCGTGCTGCTGGGTCCACCCGTGGCCGAGCTGGCCGCGGTCGCCTGGTGGCTCGGCTGGGTCCTGCCGCTCTGCTTCATCGACCTCGCCTTGCACCGGCTGCCGGACCGGCTCACCTGGCCGGCGGCGGCCGGAGTGGGGCTGCTGCTCGGGCTCGCCGCGCTCACCGGCGCCGGTGCGGGTCCCTGGCTGCGGGCGGTCCTGGGCGGAGCCGGGCTCGCGCTCTTCTTCGCCGCGACCACCCTGCTGCTCGGCGCGCGGGGGTTCGGGTTGGGCGACGCCAAGCTGGCCCTCGGTGCCGGGGCGCTGCTCGCCTGGCACGGCTGGCCGGTGCTGGTGGCGGGGCTGCTGCTCGCGCTGGGGCTCTCCGCCCTGGTGAGCCTCGGGCTGCTCGCCGCCCGTCGGGCCCGCTGGTCCAGCCACCTGCCGTTCGGCCCGTTCCTGGTGCTCGGCACCCTCGCCGCGCTGCTGTTGTCGGGCTAGTGCCGGGTGCCACCGATCGGGTCGGCCACCGGCGATTCGGCGGGTGCCCGGCGGCGCAGCAGCACGACCACCGCCCGCCGCAGCGGCGGAACGAGCAGCAGGACCACGCCGGCGCCGAAGAGCAGACCGGCGACCACGTCGTGCGGATAGTGCACGCCGACGAAGACGCGGGAGAACGCGGCGAGCGCGGCCAGGGCCAGTGCCACGAGGCCGATCCGGCGGGCGAGCAGCAGCGTGGCGACCGCCAGCGCCCCCGCGACCGTCGAGTGGTTGCTCGGGAACGACCAGTCGCCGGTCGGCGGGCAGGAGCCCGCGATGATCGCCTCGGTGGCGGCACGGCACGGACGATCCTGGTCGACGATCGTCTTGAGCCACTCGCTGCCGCCGTACGCGAGGACGACCGGAATCGGCGCGACCAGGGCGAGTGCCCGGTCCCGTGGCCCGCCGCCGAGGCGGGTGAGCGCCGCGGCCAGCAGCAGCAGGCCGAGCAGCACGATCGCCCCCTCGGTGAAGTGCCCGGCGAACCACCGCACCGGCTCCGGGCTGCTCGCCGCCGCGTCGACGACGTCCTGGTACCAGTCGGCGCTGATCTCCGGTACGTCGATCGTGCCGTTCTCCACCATCAATCACCCCACGCCTCGTTCATGCCCCGTTCACCTGGAAGAAAGGTACAGATAACCCAGATTCAACGGCAGTGGCGAAGGGAAGGAGTGCGAACTGACTTTCGTCCCAGTGATCTCACAGGTTGGATTTGCCATGATCCGGAGGCGCGGCGCGGCGCGGCCGACGCGACGGCCGTGGGCCGGAGACCACGGTCGAGCTGTGGCACCACGGCGAACGGCTCGCCGTCGGCGGTGGCGCGCCGTGCCTCCGGCCGATGCCTTCGGTGCCCGATCCCGGGCCCGAGCCGCCCTCTCCGCCGGGTCGGCGTCCGCCGCGCCGGGCCGGTGGCTGAGGCTGAGCCTCAGAACGTCTCAAGCCCGCCGGACATCCGCTCCCGGACCTCCTCCAGCGCCTCGAAGGCGTACGCCCAGTTGTGGCACTTGAAGCTGCGCAGCCCGTCGATGGCGGTGTGGCAGTCGGCGCAGCGGACGCCGGGGATCGCGTCGGGCACCTCGGTGTTGACGTACTTGTGGTCGCCGAGGATCACCATGGCGATCATCGTCCGGTCGTGCACCCCGTCGAGGGCGGACGAGACGATGTCGTACCAGGTCACCCGTCGGCCGCACTTCGGGCAGTCCGGTTCGTCGCCGCTGACCCAGAGCGGTGCGCCGATGCTGCGCGGCGGGATGCCGAGCAGCTTCTCCAGCCGCCGCACATCCGACTCGGGCGTGGTCCAGCGCTGTCGGCCGGGCAGCGCGGCGGGCGAGTCGTAGACGGCACGGAACAGGTCCGGTTCGACCCGTACGGTCTCCCGCTGACTGGTCATCGGCGTCCCTCCTCGACGGTTGCCCCCACCGTGGGCCGCCGGCGGCGGGGGTTGCAGCCGGATCAACGACAGGACGGGCCGCCGGGTCGTCCTCTCCGGTGATCCTCGTGGACGCGCACCTCGCCGCGCCGCGAGTGCCCGATCATGCAGTTTGTGGTGCGTCACCGGGCCGGCGCGGAACGCCGATCCGGACGCCACAGCCGCATGATCGTCGTGGCGGAGCGGCCGGAGGAGCAGGATGGCGGGCAGTCGCGAACGGTTGCTGCGGCACCGCGAGGACCCGGTGAGCGCCTCCTTCCTGGAACTCTTCTTCGACCTCGCGTTCGTGTTCACGCTCAACCAGGTGGGCGCCGTCCTGCTGGCCGACCCGAGCATCGACGGGGCCCTGCGGACCGCCCTGCTGCTCGCCACGGTCTGGTTCCTCTGGGTGACGACCACCTGGTCGGCCGACTGGTACGCCCCGGACGCGCCCGTCGTGCGGGTGGTGCGGATCGGCGCGGCGCTCGCCGGTCTGCTCATGGGAGTGGCGGTCCCGGCGGCGCTGGACGACCGGTCCGCGCTCTTCGTCGGCGCCTACCTCGTGGTCAACGCGGGCCGGGGCCTGCTCGGCCTCGTCGTGCTGCGCGGCCATCCGCTGCGCCGACGCATCGGCCGGATCCTGTGCTGGTTCGCCGCCAGCGGTGTGCTGTGGTTGGCCGGGCTGTTCCTGCCGGCGGCGCGCGTACCGCTCTGGGGGCTCGCCCTGCTCGTCGAGTACGCCGGGCCGAGCGTGGGGTGGCCGACGCCTTGGCTGGGACGGTCGCGGCCGCAGGAGCTGCGGCTTCGCGGCGCCCACTTCGCCGAGCGGTTCCGGCAGGTCTTCATCATCTCGCTCGGCGAGCTGATCTTCTCGGCCGGTCTCGCGTACGCCGAGAGCGAGACGAGCCCGGCGCAGACCGGCGCCTTCCTGCTGATCTTCGCCACGGCGGTGCTGCTGGGGCTGCTGTACGTCACGCCGGGCGGGCGGCAGTTGGCCTCCGCCATCGAGCGCGCCAGACCGACGCGACTCGGCACGGCCTCCAACCTTCTGCACCTCGTGATGATCGCCGGGGTGGTCTCCACCGCCGTGGCGGCGGAGGTGGTCATCGGTCACCCCGGCGAGCCGGGTGCGGTGGCGGTCGTCGTGGCCGGTCCGGCGCTCTTCCTGGCTGGGCGGTTGCTGCTCTCCGCCGCCATCAATCGGCGGATCTCGCTGCCCCGGTTGCTCGGGCTGCCGGTCCTGGTCGCCGTGGGGCTCGTGGCGGCGGATCTTCCCCTGCTCGTGGCGACCGCGGTCACCACGGCCGTCCTCGTCGCGGTGGCCGTGCTCGACCGGGCCCGGGTCTTCGCGCCGGGCTGACCGGGCAGCCGCCGCTACGCCCGCCGGCGGCGGGATCGTCCGTCCCGGGACAGCGCGGCGCGTGCGCCGGTCCGGCCGCCGCGTCCCGGCCCTGCGGCGGTCACCGCTACTGCTGCTGCTCGCGGAGCCGCTGCTCGACGGCCTCCTGCACGCGGGCCTCCTCACGCTGCTTGCGCGCCGTGCGGTTGCGCCGCCCGAGCCGGATCGCCAGCACGACGATCGCGATGAGGACGAGGAGCAGGAGCAGCAGCGTCCACGGGAGGACCCAGGCGTGGGTCGTCTTCTCGACCTTGTCGAGCGGGGTGACGGAGCCGGACGCGTCGGTGAGCAGGGGCGTGAGGCCGGCGGTCGCGGCGAGCCGGATCGCGGGGCTGACGTCCTTGACGGGCACGGTGACCTGCCAGCTCTCACCGGGCAGCAGCTCCGGCGTCTTCGGCAGGTCGCGGGCCTTGGTGCGCAGCAGCCCGAACGGGCCGGAGACCGAGGCCGCCTGCTGGCTCGACAGGGCGGCGTTGCCGGTGTTGTGGACCTTGTAGCTGATGGTGGCGTCGCCCCTGCCGAACGGGTTCCAGGTGCCCTTGTAGTCGACGTCGAAGTCCTCGATCGCGAGAGCCGGCTTCAGCTCGCCGCCGACGCGCAGCTTGATCCGGATGCCGAGCCGCCGGTCCACGTTGATGCCCTCGGCCTGGTCGGGCTGGGTCAGCGAGGTGAGGACGCCGCCGACGTAGTCGCCGGGGGTGGCGTTCGCCGGGACGCTGATCTTGAACGGGACGGTGGCGGTCTTCCCCGGCTGGATCGCGACGCTCGCGGCGTTCGCGTGCACCCAGGCGCCGATGGCGACGGACTTCTTGTCCCGGGTGAGCAGGTCGAGCTGGCCGGACTCGGTGGTGAAGCCGTCGGCGGCGTAGACGGTGAGGTTCAGCGGGGCCGTGCCGCGGTTGGCCACGACCATCCCGTCCTCGATCGTGCCGCCGGGGTTGACGTTGTAGCTGTAGCTGGACCGGGTCGCGCCGTAGCTGTTGGAGGCCGTTCTGACCGTCCAGGTGACGTCGCCATCCGCCGCCAGAGCGGGTCCGGCGCCGACACCGGCGACCGCGGCGGCGGCGAGCAGGGACAGGGCGGTCGTACGGAGAAGCTTGGCGGTCCTGGTCTTCCAGCGCGTTGCGGGCGCGTGCATCTCTGGTCCTCGGGTGATCTTGGGGTGGCTCGAAACGGGTGGCGGGGTAGGCCCCGAAGGTGCCTACCCCGCCGGTCAAGCGGATCCGATCAGCTGCTCAGGGCAGTGATCGTGAGGGTGGCGCGGTAGCTGCCCTTCGCGACCTCGTTCGGGAACTTGAGGTCGAGGTCGGCACCGAGCTTGGCGGTGCCACGGGCGTGGCCCTGGTCGGCCGCACCGAGGCCGCGCGAGACCGCGAGGCCCTGGCCCTGGTCGTCGTAGCCGGAGACCACCGGCGCGCCGGCCTGGGCACCGGCCCCGGACTCGACGATCTTCGGCGACCAACCGAGGTACGAGCCGGCGAGGGTCTTGTCGCCGTCCTTGAAGTCGCTCACGTTGGCCGAGATCGACCACGGGGCGAGCGAGAAGCGACTGTCCGAGACGACGATCGGGTTGATCTTGCCGTTCGCCTCGAAGTACCAGCCGTCGTGCTCCTGGGCGGTACCCAGGTTCACCAGGCCGTTGTAGCCGTCGATGGTCCAGCCGAACTCACCGGTCGCGTTCGGCACGTTGACCTGGATGGCCTGGCCGTCACCGTTGTACGGGTGGATCGTCACGTTGTCGACGAGCGAGCCCACCGGCTGACCGTCGGCGGTGTTGGTGCAGGACAGGCCCTTCTCGACAGCCGCGTTCGGCGCCGCGCAGGTGCCGCTGCGGATGTTCTCGACAACCAGCTTGTCGGACTTGACCTGAACCTTGACGTAGGTCCGGACGTGCTCCTGGTTCTGCACGGAGTTGTACCAGAAGCTGTCCGGGTTCAGCGGGTCCGGGCGCTGGCCGTTCGGGTCGGTGTCCGCCGCGTTCGGCTTCTTGATGTCGTAGTACTTCGAGCCGGAGGCCGAGTTCGCCGTCACGTAGATGACGCCGCCCGGGCCCGGGTACACGTCGGCAGCACCCGGCTGCTCGGCCGGGTTCTGCTTCTGGCCGTTCTTGATCGAGTAGCTACGCGAGTAGCTGTGGTCGTGACCCTGCAGCACCAGGTCGACGCCGAGCTCGGAGAAGGCGGTGGTGAAGTCCTTCCGCCGCTGCTTGTTGTCGCCGTCACCGGAGTGGCTGGCCGGCGAGTAGATGGCGTGGTGGTAGTTCAGCACCGTCCACTTCGCCTCGGCGCCGTGCTTGTTGATGACGTCCGTGACGTACGCGACGTGCGCCGTGTCGCCACCGAGCGAGCCGTCGGCGGGGTTCACGTAGCTGTTGCTGTTCAGGTCGATGAAGAGCGTGTCCTTGTAGATGTACCAGTAGTCACCGCCGGAGCGGGTCGCCGAGTCGCCGTTGTAGTACTGGCTCGAGCGGTCCGTGTTGGGGGTGAAGTGGTGCTGCTCCCAGGACTTGCCGCCGACGTCGTGGTTACCGATGGTCGCCGCGACCGGGTACTGCCGCAGCTGGTCGGGGGCGAGGAACGCGTCCCACTGGGCCTCGTTGTTCGCGGACTCGACGTGGTCACCTCCGGAGACCAGCAGCTCGATGTCCGGGTTCGCGGCGGTGGCGTACCGCAGCGTCTCCGCCCAGCCGGCACCGTCCTTGGCGACGTCGCCGGAGGAGCCGATCTGCGGGTCGCCGAAGAACAGGAAGTCGTAGTCGCCCTCGAAGTCGTGCGTCTTGAAGGCGTACGCCGGAGACCAGTTGCCCTCGGAGCCGACGCGGTACGAGTACCCCGTGTTCTCCTTCAGGTTCGTGATCGTGGCGTGCCGGTTGTAGCCGGTGGTGGAGGTGTTCGCCGCGCCGGTGGCGTCGACGGTGACGGCATCGGCCGGGAACTCGCCGTTGACGATCGAAGCCGTCGGGGCGACCTGGACCTTCTGCGCGGTGTCACCCGAGGAGTACCAGGTGACGATGCGCTGGGTCTCGTTGGCGCCCACCCCGAGGACGATGCCGCTGTAGGAGGTGGCGTCGGCGGCGCTGGCGGCGGTGGTCAGGCCACCGCTGAGGGCCACGCCCAGACCGAAGATCGCCGCAGCGGCCCCGGTGGCCACGCGACGCCGCACAAGCCGAGCGGCCTGCGCTGAGGTGCTCATTCTCATCAATTTCCGTCCTTTTCGGATGAGAGGTGCTGCGAGAGCGTCCTCAACCTGGCGGTGTCCGGTGAACCGATCATGAATTGGGCCGGGCCGGCTGGCATCGCTCCCAGGAAGACCAGCGTTCTCTCAGAATCCGAATACGCGCTGCACGAACCAGAAAAGACCCATACCGGCCACACCTGCGGAAACCGCACCGGTGGCCCAGAGCCCGACCTTCGGCGACCGTCGGCGAAGCACCGCCAGCAGCGGAAAGACGACGGCGATAATCGCGAGTTGAACGATTTCGATTCCGACGTTGAACACCAGCAGCGACCACAGCAACTGCCACGACCAAGCCTCATCGATGCCCAGTGCGCCCGCGAAGCCCAAACCGTGTACGAGACCGAAGCAGAACACCACCGCGAGGCGGAGCCAACCCGCGCGGTCCAAACTGAAGTGTCCGTGCCCCGCCGTCTCCAGCTCCGTGGCGTGGTCGCCGCGCCGCCAGATCCCGAAGAGGTGCCAGGCGGCCACCACGGCGATCGACAGGGCGATGACGGGCTCCACGATCCCCGCCGGGGCGTCGACCAGACCCAGCGCCGCGAGCATGAACGTCACCGAGTGCGCCAGCGTGAAGCTCGTGGCCGCCAGCACGATCTCGCGCAACCGCCGCGACCCGGCGATGAGCGCCAGCAGGAACAGGATGTGGTCGAGCCCCGTCAGCAGGTGCTCGGCGCCGAGGCGCAGGAACTCCCAGAACCGCTCGTACCACGCCTGGCCGGTCGAGAAGGACGGATGCTCGGCGTCGAGCGCGGCACTGCCCGAGCTGCCGTCGACGTCGTACGTGAGGATCGTCTTGGTGCCCTTGACGTAGCCCTCCGAGTCGGGGAAGAGCGCAGCGCGCACCTCGTGCGCCTCGCCGTGCTCGCCGCACGCCCAGTCGAGCAGCACGTTCGCGTACGGCACGCCCTCGCGTACGCCCATCGTGAAGTCGCCCAGCTGGCTCGGTGCGCAGGTCGCACCGTTGGAGGTGACCGAGACCCGGTTCGTGACGTACCCGACCGCCGACTTCTTGTGAGCGTTCAGCGCTGCGGCCATGCCGGGCATGTCCCGGTCGTCGAAGGCCGGCTGCCCCTGCTGGAAGAGCGGGTCGTCCTTCTCGTAGTCGGCGGTGGAGACGACGAAGAGGTCGTACTCCAACTCCAGTTTCGTCCGTACGTGGCCCTCATCACCAGCTGTGACGTCGCCGTACACGGTCGACGTGAATCCGTGGGCGAAGGCCGGCCCGGTGCTCAGCAAGGTGATCACCACGGCGGCGAGTCCGACGACCACGGCGGCGAGGCTTCTGCGAATACGTTGCGACATGCTCTTCCTTCGGTTGGCCAGTGCACGGTGCATGTCGCGGATGAACGGCAACCGGTCGAACGAAGAACCATTGGCAAACAAAGTCGCAGGTCAGACCTCCGATGGCGGCATCCGGCACCACCTGGGATAAGAAGGAGCCCGCACTTTCCGTACGCCTCGAGAGGACGAGCGATCATCTTGCGTCCCCCGCTTCGGGCCGTTGCGACCCTGGCCGCGGTCGCCGCCCTGCTCACCGGCTGTGGCACCGGCGACGACTGGTCGCAGCCCCGCCCCACACCCAGCCCCGTCGGCGCCCTCGGCGCCGGGTTCGTCGACCCCACCGACCCGCCCAAGCCCGAGGGGACCGTCACACCGCGGCCCGGGTCATGGAACGCGGTCCACCCGCCGAAGGACTACCGGGTGGTGCTGATCACCACGGGCGACGACGGCCCCACCAAGGCCCTCGTCAAGGCGGTCGAGGAGTGGGCCGAGGACGAGGACGTCGACCTCCGGACGATCGTCCCCAAGGACGCGCACGACTTCGTGCCGAGCATCGACCGGGCCGTCAAGATGACCCCGGACCTCATCGTCAGCGCCGGCAACGACCTCATCGACCCGCTCGCGATGGTCACCGCGAGCCACCTGTCACAGCAGTTCCTCGTCGTCGGTGCGGAGGTCGCCGAGCCCACCCACAACGTGACGGCGGCCGACTGGTCCGGTGCGTCGTTCCGCGGCGAAGGGCTCGGCATGTCCTCGACGTACGACCCGAACTCCTTCACGCCCGAACGCTGCGCGGCAGCCATCCGGGCGGGCGTCGCGGCCGTGCTCAACAACCTGACCGGCATCGTGATCTGGCTCGACCAGCACTGACGGCTCCCTTTCCCGGGCCGGCTGTGCTGCCCGGGAAAGGCAACGGCCCCGGTGCGGGCGCACCGGGGCCGTTGCGTGTCGGCGCGTGCCGGTCAGCTACGGGTGACCAGGCCGGCGTCGACCACGTACTCCCCGCCGTTCGTGGCGCTGAACTCGGCGCTGGAGGTCAGCAGGATCGGGTCCCGCTGGTACGTGGTCACCATGTCCGAGTCGGTGGCGTCGTCGCCGACGTTCGAGGCGGTGGTGTCGTAGGTGCTGGAAGCCTCGATCCAGACCTGGTAGAGCAGCTCGGTACGGGTGGTCAGCGACCAGGTCCCGTCCGGGTTGACCGTGGCGGTGCCCCCGCCGGTGGTCCCGTTCTGCCGGGCCCCGACCTTCACACTCAGCACGCCGTCCGGGCCGGGGGCGATGCCCGGCTCGCCCTCGTCGCGCTGCCCGTCCCGGTCCAGGTCGTGCCAGATCACGCCCCGCACCACACAGGTGCCGGAGATCGGCACCGGCACCGAGGTGGTGTTGTTCTCGGTGTTGCTCTCCTTGCGCTGCGGCTCGACCGTGGCGGTGAGCGGTACCCGGGAGCCGGGCTCTGCGCCCGCCACCACGAACGGCAGCCAGACCCGCTCCGCCCATCCGGGG
This sequence comes from Micromonospora musae, assembly GCF_003626635.1. Classification (GTDB taxonomy): domain Bacteria; phylum Actinomycetota; class Actinomycetes; order Mycobacteriales; family Micromonosporaceae; genus Micromonospora; species Micromonospora musae. Next base: position 153,759 of record NZ_RAZT01000014.1, read on the forward strand.
GCCAGCTCCGCGTGGGTGCAGCTGTAGCTCGTGTCGCCCACCGCCGTGCAGGTCCACGCACCGTCGGACCAACCGGGCTCGGCCGCCCGTAGCCCCGCAGCCGCGGACACGGTGAGGCTGACCGGGCCCGACGTGCCCGTGCCGCCGTTGCGGACGTCGATCTGGGTGCGGAAGGTCTCGCCCTCCGCCGGGTTCAACGCGTCGACCGTCATCAGGTTGACGAACAGGTCGGGCTCGGTACGTCCGGCCGCCACCGCGTCGGCCGGGACGAGCGCCGCCGAGGCCCCGGCGAGGGCGAGCGCGGACACGGAGGTGGCGAAGGCACGACGGATCGAGCGGGAGGTTGCACTGGGTCGCATGAGGTCCTCACGTCGCTGGATCGGCCACTCCGGCACGGAGGGCCGAGGTGGAGATCACCCCACCACTCACTCGGCGTCCCGGGGATAGGGTCCGTTACGCATTTGGACCGGTCTACAGCAGACAGTGACAAGCGTCACCGTGGCAACGGCTCCACTGTGGCTCGGAGTGGCCGGCCGGCAGCGTCCGGAGCGCGAGTTCGTCCCCGGAAACGGCACTGCCCGGCCGGCGACGAGAGTCACCGGCCGGGCAGGTTCGGTTTCGATCAGACCCCGGCGGTCAGGTCGCCCAGGCCCTTCAGCATCTCGGCGAGGTCGGCGGTCTCCGCCGGCGGCGGCGTCTCGATGTTCACCGGCTTGCCGTAGTCGGTGTAGTCGACAGTCATGTCGCTCATCGTGCCCATGACCATGTGCATGCGGCGCGGCCGGTACTGCTCGTCGGCCCAGAGGTCCACCGTGACCTCCTTGACGCCCTGCTTCGCCAGCTGCTCCTCGACCTGCGGCCGCATCTTCGCGTCGACCTGCCCGAGGTACGTCGCCACGGGGGCGGTGACGCTGTAGTGGACCGTGCGCGCCCCGTTGACCGTCTCCTCACCGACGACCTTGACGCCCTCGGTGGCCAGCAGCGTCTTGACCTGCTTGGTCGGGTCGACGTCCTCGAACTGCTTCGAGAAGTCCATCCCCGCCGGGGCACCGGCGGCAGCGAGGTCCAGCTTCATCCAGCGCTTCCCGTCGGCGCTGGCGCGCTCCGCCTCGGGGATCTCGACGTAGACGGCGGTGCCGATCATGCGGACGGTCATCGGGGTGCCGTCCGGGCCGGCCGTCTTCATCTCGGCCTTGAGCGGGTCGCGCAGATCCAGCACACCCTGCATGGTGAGCTTCTCGCCGGCCGCCGTGCCCTCCATGGACACGGTCACCGAGTCGCTCTTGTCCGTCGTGTCGACGATCTTCTGCAACGAACCCTTGAGGTCGGTGGCGAGCAGCTCCAGCGCACTGGGCTGCTTCGGCTGCTCCGACGACCCCGAGTCGGAGCCGCAGGCGCTGATCGCGAGCGCCGTGAACGCGGAGACCGCGACGATCGTGGTCTTCTTCCAAACTGACACTGACAGCTTCTTTCCCCGAAGGACCCTGGAGATCTCCCCAGATCGACGGGCGACACGTTATCCCAACCGGGCGACAGGGCGTCGGCCCTTATCCTCGCGCGGGGTGACCGGGCGGCGCCGCTCGACCGCCATCGCCGAATCCGGGGGAGTGTCCCAGGTGCGCCGTAGCCTCCGGGACGTGAGCGACGCGTACACCGCCTTCTGGGCGAAGGACCGCTGCAAGGCCGCCGCTCCCGCGGCCGCCGCCCACCTGCCCCTGCAGGTCCTCTTCGGTGGCCCGCACATCTCGATGCCCAGCTTCGTACGGGCCAAGGTCCGCCCCGGCGACCTGGTCTACCCGGTCGGTGTGCACGACCAGCGGCTCTACGTGCTGGGCCGGGTTCGGGTCACCGAGATCATCGAGTGGAGCGCCGGCACCGACGAGCAGTTCACCGGCCACCTGGATCGCTTCCCCGACTGGCGGTCCACAGCCGACAGCTGCCTCAGCGAGATCGTCCTCGGCGAGGCCGGCACCCCGCTGCGGTTCGACGCGGCCATGCCGCCCGAGCTGCTGCAACGGTTGACGTACCGCTCTCTGCGCGGCACCCGCACCGTCAAGCACGTCGACGCCGACGGGCGGCTGGTCCACTCCCTCGGTGTGCAGGGCATCTACCGGCTCGCGCCGCAGTGCGTGGCCGACCTGGACGCCGTCCTCGCGCAGCCGCCCTCCGCGCCGGTCTTCGGTCGGCGGAACCTTCGGGCCACCGTGGCACAGGCCGAGCTCCTGGTCTGACGGGTAACCCTTGGTTCGATGCGTCGCCGGACGACGGGCTACCACGGCCAATGCGGAGCCAGGTGCGTCGACTCGTCCCCCGGCGAGACCACGAAGACCTGCTCACCGCCGCTGTCAACCACCAGCATCGGGCCGGCCAGTTCGGCCAGCGCCAGCGCCACCGCCAGGACAGCCCGGCCGTACGGCTTCCGGAACCTGACGTCCGTCACCGTCCGGTCCAGCTCCCAGGGGCCGCCGTTGCCTCCGAGGCTGACCTCGCCCACATCTGCTCCCTCAGCGAAGTGGCAGGTCGCCGGGGTCGGGCAGGGCGGAAGGTAGCTCGTCACGTCCTGGTCCACGACCTCGAACCAGGGCGTCCCGTGGCTCGCGGTCTCCCGCAGGGCGGAGAGCACCTGCGCGACGGTCGGCAGCTCACGGGGTGGCGGCGGCTCATCGGGCAAACCAAAGGACTCCGCGCCCGCAACCCACTCCCACCCGCCCTTCTCGACCGCGATGTGCAGCGGGAACATCAGAAGACTCCAGCTCACGAGGCCCATCCTCCAGTCCGTCACGAAGCCACCCGGCTCCGGTCTCGCTGCCGATCAATGCTCGGCTCCGGCCGAGCGGGGGTCATTCCGGTTCCACCGGCCAGGTCGAAATCTCCGCGACCCCCGCTCGCACCCGCGCCCAGTCGACATGGCGTGGAGAGGCCAGACGGTGGGCCAGCCAACGACTTCGGCCCAGATGTTCGGTCCGTAGCTGTGCCAGGTCCAGCTCGATACCGGACGGCGGGCCGCTGCGCTCCAGCGCGGTCACGCGCTCTCCCATAGCGGCGATGAGTCGGCGGTCGACGTCCGCGACCGCCGCAAAGAACTCGTTCGCCGGCACTGCGACGTCCAGCCGCTCCGGCCCCTCGAAGGTGCCCTGCTTGCCGGGCGGGATCAGCTGGCTGAGCGCCACCACGTCTTCGCCGCCGACGCTGTGGCGGTAACAGCTCACGGTCGGGGCATCCGTCAGGTAACCGAAGTCGAGGTGGTGGTCTCCCTGCAGGTTGAAGGCGACCTCGACCTCGGCGCTGATCGCGTCGTCCGGGAACTCGCGTGGCGGAAACGTCCCGTCGACGAACGGCACGAGGTCGTCGGGGACAGCCACCTGCAACGCCCAGCGCAGCACGAGTAGGTCCTCCCAGAACCGCGCCAGGTAGTAATCGGGGTACGGCCGCTCCAGGTTCCAGCGGTGTACGGCCTCGTCGCGGTAGCGCGGCAGCTCGTGACCCTCGACGTCGATCCAGTACCAGCCGTCGGTCAACCCGAACCAGTGCAGGTTCGGTCGCGCGCTGCCCCATGGCGCAACCTCGGCCAGGGGCCGTAGCTCGAACGAAAAGCTCAGCACTCGTAGATCCTCTGACCCGTCACGATCGGACCTCCGACAAAGACGCGGCTGCCCGTTCGGCAAGCGGTGTACGCCGCGCGGGTACGGTAGCGGGCTTCGTCGTGGCGGTTTAACGGCACGACCCCGGCGCTCGCGGGGCGCCGGTCCCGCTACGGCTCGTCATCGGCCCGCCGGTGGAGCGTGGCCGTCGCCGCCGAGCCGACTGATCGGCCGAATGGTCAATGCCTACCATGAGTGATGCCCATGACTACATTCTGTGTTGACTCTTCTTCCAATCACGTCTCTGCGGGCGGATGGGGATCTCCGTGGCGGTCCGGCCGCCAGGGCGAACCCGAGAGCCGCGCGCTTCGCCCTGGCGGTCGGGTAGCCTAATGGGTCGTCGGGCCGCTAGCTCAATGGCAGAGCTGTGGACTTTTAATCCATAGGTTCAGGGTTCGAGTCCCTGGCGGCCCACTCTTCCGCAGGTCAGCTGCCCGTTGTGCAGCCAGTGGAGCCCGGATCATGGTGGTTCGGCAGCGAAGCGTTCGTCGGCGGCGCCGGCATCTGGCTCGCCAGTAGCCGCCTTTGGACCTGATGACGTAAACGAGTCACGAGCCCCCGGTTCCGGCGCGACCCAGCCGCTTGAACACCCTGAGGGTGGCCACGGTGAGATCTTGCGTCGTCCGTTTCTCCTGGATGCCAGCGGCGGGCCGCTACGTCAACGGCCGCCTCGGAGCCCCTGCCCGGCGTTCTCAAGGCCCATTTGCCCCGTCCGGAGTTCGAGCCGGGTGGGCATGCATGCCCGGACTACGTCGGTGGATCAGCCTGCAAGTCCCACCAGCGGGGCAGGTCGTCGTCTGGAACGTCCGGGCTGGCGAAGTAGAACGGCACCCCGATGTTGTCTGCCAACGCCCGACCTTTCTCGGTCGCCTCCGCAGCTTCTGGCCATGGCGGAACCTCACCGCTGAACAGGCGGAGATCGCTGCCGTGGCGGAAACCCGCCAGCGGCTGCTCGTCGAAGCGGGGGTGGTGAGGGCTCGGCCGTTGCGTAATCGCGTACAGCCGCACAAACCAACCTTGGGTGTCTCCATCCCACAGGGCTTCCACGGCGACCACCGGGTCCGTCATCGCCATGACCTTCTCCCTCAGTCGGGGAACCTCGACCGGCGGCGCGTCGGGTTCAACCAATCCTTCCGAACGGAGCCATGCCAAGCGCTCAGCCAACATGTCCTGGGCTTCGTACAGGCCCGGTCGCGGATCAAGGCCGTCAGCTGAGCGCAACAGAACGACGGCATGTATCAGCCGCCGTTGGCGAAGCTGCTCATCGATCTGCTCGCGCACCTGCGAGGCCAGCGACGTCCACCACGGATCCTGCACCGTCACGTCTCCAGTTCCACCGACAGGCTCGGTCCCTGCTCGTCGACGCCGACCGTCATCAGCTGGCGGCCTCGTACGGCTGAGGCCGTACCCCCGGCGGGTGCCGACGGTTGCGCCGAGGGTCAGCGGCCGACTCGGACGCGGTCGGCGGAATACACCTCGCGCGAGCCGTCGGCGCGGAAGATCACGATGACCGGGATGCCCTCACCGATCTCCAGCTCGCGCCGCTCGGCGGGCGTCGGCATCCGAGCGGTGACGGTGTCGCCCTTGAGGAGAGTCACCGTCTCGGTCGGCTCGACGGCGCGAACGAATGTGCCGCGCGGCGGTTTCACGATCACGAGCCCTTCCGACCTGAGTAGCGCTATCGCCTGTCGGACGCTCGTGCGGCTCAGCCCGTGCTCCTGAGCCAGCCGCAGCTCGCTCGGTAGCGATGCCCCGGGCGCAAGGTCGCCGGACGTGATCCGGTCTCGCAGGAGGTCTGCGAGCTGCCGGAACACGGCGCGATCCGCACTGGGGTCGATCACGAATGTGACGCTACGTGTCCAACAGCTCTACATCTTACTGTACCTACAGTCCTACGTTGTTACGGTGATACGACCTGCGGCGTTACGTCGAGAGGCGGGTACAGCGCCCCACGCCAATGACGATGACCCACCCCTGAGGGAGCTCCGGTGCCTGGTGTCTCGTACGAGCAGTGCTTGGTGGCCGTCGCGCTCACCCTGGCCAGGCGGCATCGGCCGGTCTGGTCATGGGAGCGGTGGCGGTAGGTCTGCCGATGCGGAAGCGAGCTGCCCCGCCGCAAGAGACATCAAATCCCAATCAACCGAGATCACTGGCCGCTAGACCCCGCTCGGCGAAGTGCCCCGCCAGTGGCCTGGCCGGCGGCGCGTGAGACGCCGCGATGACGACACACCTGCCGGTCGCCCCGGCCTCGACCTGCGGTTGCTGCGGTGCCGACTGGCCCTGCCAGACTCGGCGGCGGGAGCTGCGGGTGGAGTATGGCGGCACCCCGGTGTCTCTCGCCTTATACCTGGCCGCCCAGTTCGTTGACGCCGCCGAAGACCTGGCTCACCTCCCCGCCGGCTACCTGCACCACCGCTTCCTGGGCTGGATCCGATTAGCATCCTGCGGCCCGGCGACGAGAAGTTCCACTACAGCGACGGCTCCCATAAGTGGATCCCGCCGGGTCCCGACTACGACCAGGAGGTCTGGAACGAACAGGTCCGCCAGCACAAGCAAGGTCACCTCAAGAACGAGCACCCGAAGGTACGCGTAAAACGCCTCGTCTGATGCCAGCAGTACCGCAGCCAAGTGCGGCAACCCACCCAGCCGAACCGGACCGAGGCCGGGCCGTCCGGAAACCGGCTGTTGCGGACCTCGACGTTGCTGCCGCACACGAACCGACGCGCAAATTGACGGGACGTGCCTTGTCAGCTTTCGACAACTTACGTACGTCTATGTCGGGCGGGCGGCCGAGGCCCTCGGCTTGTAGCGTCAGGGCAAGCCGAGATCGTGCAGGAGGGCGACGTGTCTGCTACGGGAGTGCGCAAGGCGGTGGCGACGGTCTCCATCGTGGCGCTGGTGGGTCTCCTTAGCGCCGGAGGTGCCGCGCTCATCTGGATTCCGGTTCAGGCGATCATCAATTTCGAACCGCAGAGTCTCGCGTGGGGCTCGCCCTCCGGCCCTCCGGTGACCGATGCGCAGCAGCGCAGCGATCTCATTCTCGACTCGGTGTTGCCCATTGGCGTGGGGATCATCCTGCTTGTGCTTGCGGTAGCCGTCGTGAGGGCGTTCATCGGCTACCTGCGCAAATGAGCGGCGGTCCAGACGACTGCGGTGAACACGACGGAGGGTCAGCGCCGAACGGTGCCGGCTCTCCAGGTAGGTCGGTCAGTGCCGTTCGAACGCGCCCACCTTCGCTCCAGACATGCAGGGTGACCAGCTCGCGGTGGGTCGCCGGGCGGTAGCGGTTCCGCCCCTGGCGGCATCCGAGGACATGCCAGTCGGCGTTCGGGGCGCCGGTACCGTCGATCGCCCCGCTGGTCGCCGCGGCAAATCGTTCAGCGCGAGAATGTCGACCCATGAGCCCCCTGATCGACCGGACCGCGATGGAGTCCGTCTTTCCCGCCGATGAGCTGGTCACCCTGGACGACCGCACGCTCGCCACGATCGCGCACGAGCCGACGCGGATTTTCCTGCGGGTGGTCGGGCTTCCGGACCAGGTCGGCTGGTTCCAGGCGGACCGGCTCCTTCTCGACGGTGACCTGCGGATCGGTGGCGAGGCGTGGCGGGCGGTGTCGCGGAGGTATCCGAGCTGTCCGTTCGACATGTCGGCCTGGCTGACGCTGGGCGGGATCGGCATGGACGACGTCATCGTGGACACGGCCACGGGGCTGGTCTACTCCATCCCGGAGGACGGCGCTCCGCACCTGCTCAACACGAGCATCGACGCGCTGGCGTACTTCCTGCACGCGCTCGAAGAGGAGCGACCCGACTACGACGTCGAGGCCTGTACCGACGAGGGCGTCGACCCGGAGGGCGCCGAGCGGAGGCTTCTGATCCGGATGCGCCGGGCGGACGCGGCCGCCTTGGAGCATGCCGAGTCGACCTGGTTCCTGGTCCTCCGGTACGTGCGCAATCTCCTGCAGGACTAGGCGGTGTCTTCAAAGGTTCACAACCACTGCAGTAGCGCGGCGATGGTTACCGTGGCCTGGTACGACGTCGCGGTCTTGTCGTAGCGGGTCGCGACGCTGCGGCACTGCTTGAGCCGGTTGAA
>NZ_RAZT01000015.1 GCF_003626635.1 Micromonospora musae
GCCTCAGGACGGCGGCGAGCGCAGCGAGGCGGCGGCATGAGCGAGCGCAAGCGAGCGAATCATCAGCACAGCGCGGTGGTGCCTCAGGACGGCGGCGAGCGCAGCGAGGCGGCGGCATGAGCGAGCGGGACTTGGCCACCAGGCTCGCCGGGCGGCTCGGCCGCGCGGCGCTGCTCACCCTGGTCGCGGGCACGGTGGGGGGCGCCGCCGTGCTGGCCGGCGAGGCGTTCATCGCCCGGCACCGGCGTTACGCCGAGCCCGAACTCGGGCTGGCCCTGCGCGCGACGGTCGGCCGGACCGGCGCGCCGCCGCTGCGGCTGGTCCTGCTCGGCGACTCGTCCGCCCTGGGCGTCGGCGTCGACCGGCTCGACGACACGATCGGCGGCCAACTGGCGAACCTGCTCGCCGAGGGGCCGACCGGCCGGCTGGTGCACCTCTCCAGCGTCGGGGTCAGCGGCTCCCGCTCGACCGACCTCGCCACCCAGGTTGCCCGGGCCCTGCTGGGCAGGCGGCCCGACGTGGCGCTGATCCTCATCGGGGCGAACGACGCCACCGGGCTGCGCCGACCCGCCGAGGCGGCGGCTTACCTGGCCGCTGCCGTGCATCGGCTGCGCGAGGCGGGTGTGGAGGTCGTGGTCGGCACCTGCCCGGATCTCGGCGCGGCCCGGGCCATCGCACCGCCGCTGCGGCAGGTGGTCGGCTGGTCGGGACGGCGGATCGCCCGCGCCCAGACGGCCGCCGTGCTGGACGCCGGTGGCACGGTGGTCGATCTGGCCACCGAGACCGGGCCGGTCTTCCGGGCCGACGCCGGGACGCTCTGCCACGACGGTTACCACCCCTCGGCGGACGGTTACCGGGTCTGGGCGCACGCGCTGCTGCCGGCGGTCGCCGCGGCGGCGGCGGTCGCCTCACCGCACTGACCGGTAGTGACATTTCTCGTTGCGTCGCCGGCTTCCACCCGAAGTTACCGGCGGGTTAACGTTGCGCCATGCCGACTGAGTCGTCCCGCGACGCCGTCATCGTCGCCACCGCCCGCTCCCCCATCGGCCGGGCCCACAAGGGATCCCTGCGTGAGGTACGCCCGGACGACCTGACCGCGACCATCGTCCAGGCCGCCCTCGACAAGCTCCCCGAACTCGACCCGGGCGAGATCGACGACCTCTACCTCGGTTGCGGTCTCCCCGGCGGCGAGCAGGGCTTCAACATGGCCCGGGTGGTCGCCACCCTGATGGGCCTGGACGGTCTGCCCGGTGCGACCCTCACCCGCTACTGCGCCTCCTCGTTGCAGACCACCCGGATGGCGATGCACGCGATCCGGGCCGGTGAGGGCGACGTCTTCGTCTCCGCGGGCGTGGAGACCGTCTCCCGGTACGCCCGGGGCAGCTCCGACGGCCTGCCGGCGGAGGCGCAGGCGCTGGTCGGCGGCGGATGGGAGAACCCCCGCTTCGCCGCCGCCCGTGCCCGGTCGAAGACCCGGGCCCAGGGCGACGCCGAGGTCTGGACCGACCCGCGCGAGTCCGGCGAACTGCCCGACATCTACCTGGCCATGGGGCAGACCGCCGAGAACCTGGCGCAGGTGTACGACGTGACCCGCGCCGACATGGACGAGTTCGGCGTACGCAGCCAGAACCTCGCCGAGAAGGCCATCGCGGACGGGTTCTGGGCCCGGGAGATCACCCCGGTGACCACTCCGGACGGCACGGTGGTCAGCACCGACGACGGCCCGCGCGCCGGGGTCACCCTGGAGGGGGTGGCCGGGCTCAAGCCGGTGTTCCGGCCGGACGGGCGGATCACCGCCGGCAACTGCTGTCCGCTCAACGACGGCGCCGCGGCCGTCGTGGTGATGAGCGCCCAGCGCGCTCGGGACCTGGGCATCACCCCGCTGGCCCGGATCGTCTCCACCGGGGTCACCGCGCTCTCTCCGGAGATCATGGGCCTCGGCCCGGTGGAGGCGTCCCGGCAGGCGCTCGAGCGGGCCGGGATGACCATCGACGACGTCGACCTGGTCGAGATCAACGAGGCGTTCGCCGCCCAGGTGATCCCCTCGTACCGGCAGCTGGACATCCCGCTGGAGAAGCTGAACGTGATGGGCGGCGCGATCGCCGTCGGGCACCCGTTCGGGATGACGGGCGCGCGGATCACCGGCACCCTGCTCAACGCCCTCGAGTGGCACGACAAGACCGTCGGCCTGGAGACGATGTGCGTCGGTGGCGGTCAGGGCATGGCCATGGTGATCGAGCGGCTCGGCTGAGCCGGCCCGCCGCCGAGGAAGGTCAGAGCGCGCTGCGGGTCGCCGTCACCTCGGCGGCGGCCCGGGCGAGCACCTCGGGTGCCGCGCCGGCCGCGATGAGGTCGGTGGCCACCACCCGGAGCTGGTCGGTCAGGGCCAGGTCGTTCGTCAGCCTGGGCACCGTGCGGCGCGGCTCGCCCTCGGCGTCGGCCCCGAGGTTGGCGACCTCCTGCACCAACCGGTGCACCACGTCCGCTCGGGAGACGTTCCCGGTCTCCCCGGTCGCCGCCCACCGGGGCTGCTCCCAGTACCCGACCTGACGGACCAGCAGCTGTACCGCCCGTTCCAACTCCGCTGCGCTCACCGCGCCGAGTCTACGGACCGGCCGGCGCCGTGGCGGCGCGCGTCGCCGGGTTCAGCGGCGCAGGTAGCTGAGCAGCCGTAGCAGCTGCCAGTAGAGGAAGACCAGGCCGGTGAGGAGCCCGAACGCGCAGAGCCAGGCGTACCGGCGGGGCCGGCCGGCGCGGACCGAGCGTTCGATGAGGTCGAAGTCGAGGATGAAGCTGAAGGCGCCCGCGATGATCGCGATGATGGCGAAGCCGTACGCCCACCCGCCGACCTCGCCGGTGAGGCTGTAGACGACCAGGCCCTGCCGGCCGGTGACCAGGTAGACCACCAGGTTCACCAGGCCGATCGCGACGACGCCGAGCAGGGTGCCGATGACCAGCCGCGCCAACCGGGGCGTGGCCCGGATCAGCCTCGCCCGGTAGAGCAGCGCCATGCCGAGGAAGACACCGAACGTCCCGGCCACCGCCATCGCCACGATGCCCGGATAGACCAGCTCGAACGCCCGGCTCGCCACACCGAGCAGGAGCCCCTCGATCACCGCGTACGCGATCATGGGTATCGGGTTGGTGATCGCGCGCAGGGAGATGACCAGGGCCAGCACGATCGCCGCCAGGGCGGTGCCGGCGAGCGCGAAGGGCGCCCAGACCGCCGGCGGCACGAAGATCCAGGAGATCAGCGCGGTGACGCCGGTGAGCAGGAGCAGCCCGACGGTACGGACCACCACGTCGTCGACGGTCATCGCGTCCGCGACGCCGACCCCCTGGCCCGGTAGCCGCGTGGTCTCGTCGACCCGGTTCAATACCGGGTTGCTGCTGCGCACCGCGTCACCCCCTCGCCGCCGTACCCCTCGCAGTCACTCTGCACCGGCGGGTCGGACGGCGGCGGGTAAACGCCCCAGCGGGACGTGACCCAACGCGACGGCGCCCGCCCCGCGGTGCGGGTACGGGCGCCGGTCGGACGTGGACGAGGACTGTCAGTCGTCGCCCTGGAAGTAGCTGAGCAGGCGCAGCAGCTCCAGGTAGAGCCAGACCAGGCTGACCAGGATGCCGAAGGCGGCGACCCAGGAGTAGCGCTGCGGCAGGCCCATCCGGACGCCGTCCTCGACCTCCTTGAAGCTGAGCACGAAGCTCAGCGCGGCGACCACGATGCAGATCAGGCTGAACCCGATGGCGAGCTTGCTGCCGTCGCGCAGGTGGGTGTTGACGCCGAAGAGCGCCAGCACCAGGTTGATCAGCATCACGGCGAAGAGGCCGGCCATCACGGCGACCATGCCCTTGACGAACGCCGGGGTGGCCCGGATGACCCGCGCCTTGTAGAGCATCGCCATCACGAAGAAGACGCCGAAGCTCGCGACCACGGCCTGGAGCACGATGCCGTCGTACGCCCGCTCGAAGGCCTTGCTCACCATGCCGACGAAGACACCCTCGACGACGGCGTAGGTGACGACCAGAGCCGGGTTCGCCATCCGGGAGAACGAGATGATCAGACCGAGGACCAGGCCGACGACGGCCGCGCCGATCCAGGCCACGCCGACCAGCGCGTCGGGCACGAGCACCCAGGCGGCCGCGGCGGAGACACCGAGGATGCCGAGGAGGGTGACGGTCTTGACCACCACGTCGTCGATGGACATGGGCGCCACGGTGGGCGGCGCCGCCGGGTAACCGGCCTGGCTCGGGTACTGCTGCGGAACGCCGGGCGCGCCGTACGGCCCGGTCGGGGCGTACCCGGCGGAGCGCTCACGCTCGGCCGCCTGGCCGAGCCGGGCGAGCACCGGGTTCGAGGTCTTCACTGTCTGGCCTCCCTCAGGGGGTCGTCATGCACGTAGACGCGCACACCCAAGAGTAAACCGCCACGCCCATCCGTGGAGATCATCGATCGGATGAGGGGGATCGCAATGTGTCGGTGCCCGGGGCGGGGGTCGAACCCGCACGCCTTGCGGCAGCCGCTTTTAAGGCGGCCGTGTCTGCCGTTCCACCACCCGGGCCGGGCGGCACCGGCGCGTCGACACGCGGCGGTGCAATGCCACGTTAACCGGTCGCCCGCGACTCGGCGCACCCCGTCGCCGTTGCCGGATTGTGAGCAGCGCAGCCACCACGGCAACCGACGTCGTCCCCGAGCGTGCCCCCGGCCCCGCCGAGCGGGCCGCGAGCCGCCCCCGTGCCGCCCGGATCCGGGCCGCCCTCGGCCGGCACCGCAGCGACCTCGCGGTCTCGCTCCTCTTCGTCCTGCTCGCCGGCTGGCTCACCCAGGGGCTGTGGCCGAACCCCGGTACCCGAACGCTGGCACTGAACCCCGCGGACCAGGCGCTCTACGAGTGGTTCCTGGCCATCGACGCGCGGGCCCTGCTCGGCGACTTCGGTCTGCTCAGCGACGGGCTGAACGCGCCGGCCGGGGTGAACCTGATGACCAACACCTCGGTCATCGCGCTCGGCATCGTGCTCGCCCCGGTCACCCTGCTGCTCGGGGCGCCCGTCACGTTCGCACTGCTGGCGGCGGCGAACGTGGCCGGCACCGCGATCGCCTGGTACCTGCTCTTCACCCGGGTCCTGCGCGCCCGCCGGCTCGCCGCCGGGCTCGGCGCCGGCCTGTGCGGCTTCGGCCCGGGAATGGTGTCGCAGACCAACAGTCACCTGCACATGACGGCGCAGTGGCTGGTACCCGTGATCGTGTGGCTGGTGGTCCGGCTGCTGCGCGCCGCCGACCCGCGCCGGCTGGCCGCCTCCGCTGCACCGGGCGGCGTCGTCAGGTTCGGCGCGGACCGCCGCCGGATGGTGAGCTCCGCGGTGGGTCTCGCCGTCACGGTCAGCGCCCAGGTCTTCATCGGCGAGGAGGTGCTCTTCCTCGCTGCGGTCACTCTGCTGATCATGGCCGTGACCTGCGTCGTGGTGGACCGGGAGTTGGCCCGCCGGGCCCTGCCCGGCTTCGCCGGCGGCATGGCGCTCGCCACCGGCCTCGCCTCGCTGGTGCTCGCGTACCCGCTGTGGTTCCAGTTCGCCGGCCCGCAGGGCGTCGCCGACGGGGTCTTCAACCCGCTGCACTTCTCGGCCGACCTGCACAGCTGGTGGGCGATCTCCCCGCTCTCGCTGGGCGGAACCGAGAGCGCGGCCGCGCTGACCACCGGACCGGCCGAGTACAACACCTTCCTCGGCTGGCCCCTCCTGCTGGTCACCGTGGGCTGCACCGTCTGGCTGGGCCGCCGCCGGCGGATGGTGGCCACCGCCTGCGTGGTCGCCGCGGTGGTGATGGCGGCGCTCTCCCTCGGGCCGGCGCTGGTGCTCGGCGGTACGCGTACCGGGGTGCCCGGACCGTACGCCCTGCTGGCCGGGCTGCCGGTGGTGGACGGGGCGCTGCCGATGCGGTTCGCGCTCGCCGTGCTGCCGCTGGTCGGGACGCTACTGGTGCTGGCGGTCGACCGGGCGTTGCGCGGCACCGGGCGGGCCCGGCGGCTGGTTCCGGCGGCGGTCGGCGCGGCCCTGCTCCCGCTGCTGCCCACCCCGCTGCCGACCGTCGAACGCCCACCGCTGCCGGAGTTCGTCACCGGCGGGCACTGGCGGGCGTGCGTCGAGCCGGGAGGCGTGCTGGTTCCGGTGCCGCTGCCCAGCCCGAAGGATCCCTGGCCGATGCGCTGGGCCGCCGCCGACCCGGCGTTCGGGCTGCCCGAGGGCTTCTTCATCGGCCCGTACGGCCGTCGCGGCACCGCCGCGTTCGGCACCTACCCGCGGCCCACGTCGCGCCTGCTCGCCGAGGTCGCCAAGCGGGGCGACCGCCCGGTGATCGGGCCCGAGCAGCGGCAGCAGGCCGCCCGGGACGTGGACTTCTGGAACGCCTCCTGCGTGGCGCTCACCGACGGCACCCCGCACGCGAATAGCCTGCGGATCGTCCTGGAACAGCTCTACGGGCCGGCCACCCGGATCGCGGACGCCTGGACCTGGCGGGTGTGACCGGCCCGGCCCGCCCGCCCGGCACGGTCAGCGGCACGGAGACGACGCGACCCCCCCGGCCAGCCGGCCGAAGGGGTCGCACACGAGAGCCGGGTCAGCCCTGGCGGGAACCGACCGGCGCCGACGCCTCGAGGAACTCCTCGCGCGGCTCGTGCAGCTGACCGAGGGCGACGGCCTCCCGCTTGAGGAAGAAGGCGAGCGTCCAGTCGACCACGACCCGGACCTTGCGGTTGAACGAGGGGATCCGGCTCATGTGGTACGTCCGGTGCATGAACCAGGCCGGCCAGCCCTTCACCTTGATGCCGTACACCTGGCCGACACCCTTGTGCAGACCGAGGCTGGCCACGCTGCCGGCGTGCTTGTGCTTGTACTCGACCGGCTCGCGCCCGCGGATCACGTTCGCGATGTTGTCGGCCATCCGGGCGGCCTGCCGCACCGCGTGCTGCGCGCTCGGCGAGCAGTAGGCGCCCGCCGGCTTGGTCAGGTCCGGCACCGCGGCGCAGTCGCCCGCGCTCCAGGCGCCTTCGACCACCTTGTCGCCGTCGACCAGCTGGAGCGTCGGCACGCAGGTGAGGTGGCCCCGCTCGCCCCGCGGCAGATCGGTCTTCGCGAGCAGCGGCGACGGCTTCACACCGGCGGTCCAGACGATCGTGCCGGCCGGGAAGCTGTCACCGTCGGAGAGCTTCACGATCCCGTCGACGCAGGACTCGAGCCGGGTGTCCAGCCGGATGTCCATGTTCCGCTTGAGCAGCTGCTGCACGGTGTAGGCGCCCATGTCCCGATCCACCTCGGGCAGCACCCGCTGGGTCGCCTCGACGAGCACCCAGCGCATGTCCTCCGGCTTGAGCTCCGGGTAGTAGCGCAGCGCGTCGCGGGCCATGTCCTCCATCTCGGCCAGCGCCTCGATGCCGGCGTAGCCGCCGCCGACGAAGACGAAGGTCAGCTCGCGCCGACGGACGTCCGGGTCGGAGGTGGCGGCCGCCAGGTCGAGCCGCGCCAGCACGTGGTTGCGGAGGTAGATCGCCTCACCGATGGTCTTGAACCCGATGCCGTGCTCGTGCAGGCCCGGGATCGGCAGGGTACGGGAGACCGAGCCGGGGGCCACGATCACGTGGTCGTACGCGATCTCCCGGGTCGGCCCGGCGATCGGCTGAACCGTCGCGACCTTACGGGCGTGTTCGATCCGGGTGACCGCACCAGACACGACCGTGCAGCGGCGCAACTCCCGGCGCAGCGGCACCACGGAGTGCCGGGGGGAGATGTTGCCGGCCGAGGCCTCCGGCAGGAAGGGCTGGTAGGTCATGTGGGGCTGGGGGTCGACCACGATGACCTCAGCCTCGAGGGAGCTGAGCTTCTTCGACAGGCGCAGGGCCGCGTAGAGGCCGACGTGACCAGCACCCACCACAAGGATCCGCTTCGGATTCACGCCAGCTATCTTTCCCCGGGCCGCTCGGCTAATCCCGATCGCGCCCCTCTTCTGTGACGGAGCACAACCGCTGTGACCTGCGCAACGTTCTCAGACCCCTGGTTTCACCTCCGCCTCAGCAGCCAGCCGAGCAACGCGGCCACACCCACGGCGACCAGCAGTCCACCCACCGTGACCAGCTGATGCCCCGAATTCCCGCCCAGCCCACCGGCCACCATGACCAGCACACCGAGCACCGAAGCCGCCAGCACCACCGCACCCGCCCGCAGCAGCCAGCGCGTGATCACGTCCGGATCCACCACGGCGTCGTAGGGCAGCAACGCGGCGAGCGCGCAGAGCGTATGCGCCAGGTAGAGCAGGGCGGCCAGGGCGAGCAGCCGCCACAACTCGACCGGCCGGTCGTACCCGTCCGCGGCGAGCAGCCATCCGCCCACCGCGACGAGCGCCGCGAAGGTCGGCCAGACCCGGCGCGGGCCGACAGCGGGCAGCAGCGCCGCGAGCGCCAGCAGGCCGAGCGTCCGGCCGGAGAGCACCTGCACCGGGTAGGCGAGCACGAAGCCGGCCAGCACGGTGAGGAAGACGCCGGCGCGGACGAGCAGCGGCGGCAGGCTGATCCGGGTGGCGGCCGACGCCAAGGTGCGCACCCGCGTGGTCAGGGCGTCGATCATCGCGGCCCACCTCCGTCCACCGGCCGGCCTCCCGCGCTCACCGGCCGCCCACCCGAGGCGCGGTGGCCAGCCGGGCCACGTCGCGCAGCACCTGATCCAGGCTGCCCGCGCCGGCCCACCGCACCACCGGCACACCGTGCTCGCGGAGCTGGGCGATCATCGTGTCCCGGTCCAGCCACCACAGCCGGTACGCCACCTCGGCCCAGCCCCGGTCCTTCGGCGGGGCGAGGTCGCCGGGCAGCGTGTCCACCGCGACCACGAACCGGCCCGAACGGGTCAGCCGGGCCAGCATCTGCGCGGAGCGCTCGTCCAGCAGCGGGGTGAGCACCACCACCAGCGCGTCCGAGGAGAGCAGCTGCGGGCCGAAGACCTGGTCGTACGGCTCGTGCGGGCCGCCGCCGTCGACGTGCACATCGAGCAGCCACTCCAGCACGGTCAGGTACTGCCGGCGACCGGTCGCGGGGCGCAGCCGGCGGGCGGCCGGACCGTACTCCAGCAGGGACACCCGGTCACCGCGGTGCAGGTAGTGCTCGGCGATGGCGGCCGCCGCCCGCACCGTGGTGTCCAGCACGGACGCCGCGCCGTCGACGCCGCCCGAGCGGCCCGCCTCGGCGAGCACGTCGAGCAGCACCACCACCTCGGCGTCCCGGTCGGAGAGGGTGGCCGCCACGTGCAGCTGCCGCGCCCGCAGGGAGACCCGCCAGTCGATCCGGCGCAGCCGGTCCCCGGGCGCGAAGACCCGTACGCCGGCCAGCTCACCGCCCTCGCCCGGCCGTCGGGACCGGTGCGCGCCGACCAGGCCGGCGGCCCGGGGCATCGCCTCCACCGCCTCGAACGGCTCGGTCTTCGGGTAGACCTTCACCTTGACCGGTTCGGTGACCACCGCCCGGGAGACCAGCAGGCCGCCGGCCGCGGCGACCCGCGCGCCGGCCGGGCCGATCGGATGCCGCCCCCAGCGCAGCGCCGTGCCGGTCAGCTCCAGGTCGACCGCCGCCGCAGTGGGCACCGACGTCACGAACGGCCGCTCCGTCGCCGCCCGCCCCTCGGCCCGGACGCCGCTGGCGAACCCGGCCCGGTCGATCCGCAACCAGGGCGAGAGGCGGCTCCGGACCACCACCACCTCGTAGTCGACGGTGTCCGGATTACCGACGGCGACCGCGGCGGCCAGATCACTCCCCTCGACCAGGTGCCCATCGTCGGTCTCGACCCACACCTGCGGCAGGGCGGCGGGCCGGCGGCGCAGCGCGTACGCGGTGCCGAGCGCGAAGGGCGCGGCCAGCACGATCAGGTCAATCCGGCCGAGCACCACCCCCGCCACCAGCAGCAGGCCGGTGAGCAGCACGGCGCGGCCGAGCGCCCGGGTGGGCGCCCAGCCAGTCGCCGCCGGCTGCTGGTCCGGCACGCTCGCCTCGGCCATCAGCGACTGTGCCCGCCCGCCGCGTAGCTGGGCAGGGCGCCACTGGCCGGTGCCGGGGTGCCCTCCAGCACTTCACCGACCACGAAGGACGGATCGACCCGGCGCAGCCACATCTCCGGCCGGAGCGTGATCCGGTGCGCCAGCGCCGGGGCGGCCACCTCCTTGACGTCCTCCGGCACCACGTAGTCCCGACCGCCGAAGACGGCCCGGACCCGGGAGAGCAGCAGCAGTGCCAGCGAACCGCGTGGCGACGCGCCGACCAGCACCGACGGGTGCTCGCGGGTGGCCGCGGTGAGCGCCACGATGTACCGCCCGATCGAGTCCTCGACCACGACGTTCTCGAGCGCCGACTGCATGGCGCGCAGCGTCGCCGCGTCCACCACCGGCTTGATCTCGGCCTCCTCCCGGCGGCGGGCCATCCGCCGGCGCAGCACCTCCCACTCCTCCTCGTGGTCGGGGTAACCGAACGAGACACGGAGCAGGAACCGGTCGAGCTGCGCCTCGGGCAGCGGGTAGGTGCCCTCGTACTCGACCGGGTTGGCGGTGGCCAGGACGTGGAACGGCTCGTCCAGCCGGTAGGTGACGCCCTCGACGGAGACCTGCTTCTCCTGCATCGCCTCGAGCAGGGCCGACTGCGTCTTCGGCGGCGTCCGGTTGATCTCGTCGGCGAGGAGCAGGTTGGTGAAGACGGGCCCGGCCCGGAAGGAGAAGTCGCCGCTGCGCTGGTCGTAGAGGAACGAACCGGTGACGTCGGCGGGGAGCAGGTCGGGGGTGAACTGGAGCCGGCGGAAGTCCAGCCCGAGCGCCTGCGCGAACGAACGCGCGGTGAGCGTCTTGCCGAGCCCGGGCAGGTCCTCCAGCAGGACGTGCCCGCCGGCCAGGATCCCCGCGAGGACCAGCTCCAACGCGTCCCGTTTGCCGACCACGACCGTGCCGACCGCGTCCAGCACCGCCCGGGCCAGGTGCCCCACCTCGACGGCGGGCATGCTCCGGTCCACGTCGTTCATCAGATGTTCTCCAGTTCGGCGACGATCGCCGCGAGGTCGCGCGGCGACGGTGTGCGGCGGGGGGAAGTCTCCAGAAACGTCCAGAGCCGTTCGCCCAGCAGGGTGCGGGCGCGGGCCGGGTCCGACTCGCGGGTGACGCCGTGCCTCAGCCGTAGCCGCTCGTCGGCCAGCTCGACGAGGCGGGGCAGGATCACCCCGGTGAACCGCTCGGGCCGGGTGTTCGACCACTCGAGTGGCGTCGCCCAGCCGTCGATGGCTCGACGCAGCGCGTCCTGGGCGGTCCAGTTCCAGGTGCCGTCGTCCGCCCGGGTGACCGGGCGCCGGGGTGGGGGTGGGAGCGGTCCGGGGGCGAGCGCGGCGACGATCCGGCGTACGACGAAGAGGGCGAGCACCCCGGTGATCAGGATCAGCAGCGAGACCTGCAGACCGACCGCGCGCAGACCGACGATCACCACGACGACGACCGCGGCGACCCCGAGGAGCAGGCGCAGCAGCCCACCGAGCCGGCCGCGCCCGCCCTGCTCCTCCCGCCGGGGCCGCTCCTCCTCGAAGGTGAGCAGGTCGTCGATGCTGGCACTACCGCTCATGACGCCGCCTCGCTGCGCTCAGCGTCGCCATGAGGCACCACAGCACAGCAACGATGATTCACTCGCTGACGCTCGCTCATGACGCCGCCTCGCTGCGCTCAGCGTCGCCATGAGGCACCACAGCACAGCAACGATGATTCACTCGCTGACGCTCGCTCATGACGCCGCCTCGCTGCGCTCAGCGGTGAGTTCGCCGCGCAGTCGCCGCAGCGCGGCCCGGGCCTGGTCGCGGGTCCGCTCGTCGACCGGACGGGTCGCGTACCGCGCCTCGCGGTAGACGTGCGCGAACTCGGCCAGCACGTCGGTGCTGGCGATCGCCGGCACCCCGGCCGACGGGTCGCCGCGAAGCAGGCGCAGCACCAGGTCGGTCGAGGTGTCGCCGGCCAGCCGGGGCACGCCGGCCGCGCCGGCCGCCTCCTCCAGCCGTACCCAGCAGGCGATCACCGCGACCCGCGGGTCGATGGCCTGGTCGTCGAGCTCGACGAGACCGGCGTCGACCGCGGCCACCACGTCCCGGGCCGTGCCCTGGGCGGTGTGCCGGCGTCGCTGGCGGGGCAGCGCGCGGGTCCGTCGCCGCAGCGCCCCGCGCAGCAGGATCCAGAACAGGTAGCCGAGGGCGGCGGCGACGGCCAGCCCGCCGAGCACTATCGCGACGGTGACGATCCACTGCGGGATCTCCCGCGCGTTGGCCTGGCCGGTGTCGCGAGGCTCGACGGGAATCGACGGCTGCGCCGACGGGTACTCGGGCAGGAACGGGAGCTCCTTGGCGGCCGGCGGGATCCGGCTCGCACCGATCGACGAGTGACCGGCCGCCACCGCGGCGACGCCCAACAGCAGCACCACCGCGACCACCGGCCACCAGCGACGCATCAGGCCGGTACCGCTGCGCGGGGCGGCGTCCTCGCCCGGAGCGTACGTCGTGGGCTGACGCGCACCGTTCGTCATCGCCACCGTCCCACGCAGGTTCAGTCCACTCCGGCCAGCTGCTTCGCCCGGGCGAACACGTCGTCCAGCATTCCTGGTGTCAGCCGTCCCGTGAAGGTGTTCTGCTGGCTGACGTGGTAGGAGCCGAGCAGATCCGGTACGGCCGTGCCGGACCAGTGTGCCCCATGCGCGAAGGCGGGTCGCGGGCTGGGCGGACGCAGGCCGTACACCTGGCGGAGCGTCGGCCACCATGCGGCCCAGGCGAACGCGCCCAGCGCGACCACGACGCGCAGCGTGGGCCGGATGAGGGTCACCTCCCGGCGCAGCCAGGGGGCGCAGTTGTCCCGCTCCTGCGGGGTGGGTTTGTTCTCCGGTGGCGCGCAGCGCACCCCGGCGAAGATCCGGGTGTCGCGCAGGGTGAGCCCGTCGTCGAGGGCGACGCTGGTCGGTTGGTTCGCCAGACCCGCCCGGTGCAGCGCTGCGAAGAGGACGTCGCCGGAGCGGTCACCGGTGAAGATCCGGCCGGTGCGGTTGCCGCCGTGTGCGGCGGGCGCGAGCCCGAGGATGGCTATCCGGGCGTCCGGATCGCCGAAACCCGGCACCGGGCGACCCCAGTACCGCTGGTCGCGGAACGCCGCGCGGCGGGTCCGCGCCACCTCCTCCCGCCAGTCGACCAGACGCGGGCAGGCGAAGCAGTCGCTCACCGCCGAGTCGAGGTCGGCGAGGTCGGTCGCGCGCGCGGCGCGCTCGACCACCTCCTCCGGCGTACGGAACTCAACCAAGCTTGGCCCGGAAGAGTTCGAGGGTGCGGGCCCAGGCGGTCGCGGCGGCGCGCTGGTCGTAGTTCTCCGGCCGGTCCTCGTTGAAGAAGGCGTGGGCGGTGCCCGGGTAGTCGTACGTCTGGCAGGTACCGCCGGCGTTCTCGATGGCCCGGCGTGCGGTCTGGACGCCGTCGTCGGAGGAGGTGCCGTCCGCTTCGGAGCAGTGGATGACCGCCGCCTTGCCCGCGTAGTCGTTCCACTCGTCGCTCATCCCGTCCCACGGCAGCCGCGGGTAGAAGGCCGCAGCGGCGACGATCCGCTCCGATCGGGTTGCCGACCAGAGGGCCAGGCTGGCTCCGGCGCAGAAACCGGCGCAGCCGACCTTGCCGGCCACCTCGCCACGACCGGCGAGGTAGTCGGCCGCGGCCGCGATGTCGGCCGCCGCCTCGTCCATCTGCACGCTGTTCAGCATCTGCCTCGGCTCGCTCGGTCTGCTGGCCGGCTCACCGTGGCGGAAGTCCGGAGCGAGGGCGACGAATCCGGCCTCGGCGAACCGGTCCACGACGGCCCGTACGTGGGGCACCAGTCCCCACCAGTCCTGGATGACGATGACCGCGGGGCTGGCCGCACCGCCGGAGGGTATCGCGAGATATCCCTCGGCCGCGCCCTGGCTGCGATAGCTCACCATTTCGCCCATCGGCGCTCCTCCTAGCGGTCAGTCATCGTTGGCTGGTCGCCCAGTGCCGGTAGCCTGCCACGCCGCGACCGCGCCGGGAAGATGCCGGAACAGTGGTATTCACCTCCTGTTCCCTCGCTGTGCGTTCGGCATACGCCGACGGCGGCGCGAGTGTTCGCGCCGCCGTCGGAAGTGTCTGCCGGATGTCCTGGCAGGCCTGCTGCGATCAGGCCTTGTCGGTCAGGCAGAGCAGGTAGCCGGTCTTGCCGGGCTCGATGCTGTAGAAGAGGTAGCCGTCCTGGCCCTCCTTGAAGAACGGCTCGCACGCGGTGCCGGCCTGCGCCTGCGCCTCGGTCTGCCCGTCCACGCGACCGACCACGTTGTACACGGCCTCGGTCGAGGTGCAGTCGACGATCTTGGCGTCGTCGACCTCCTCCTCCTCGGTGCCGAGAACCTTGGGCAGCTCGGCGATGCAGTCGCCGACCTTGGCCTCGGCGGTGGCGTCCTTGTCGAAGACGTTCCTGATCACGCTGGCGAGACCGAACTTGAGCCCCGCGATGACCACGAACACGACGATCGCGCCGATGATGCCGAGGGCCTTCTTGCCCCCGGACTTCTTCGTCTCCGGCTCGGCCGGAGGCGGCACCTGCCCGGCTGGCGGGACCTGCTCGGCCGACGGGGCCTGCGGCGCCGGGTGCGGCTGCTCAGGAGTGGCCGAGGGGGGCGGTGCGACCTGCTCTGACACGGGGGTTCCTTCCGGGGGGTGAATGAGCAGACGACACGCTAGCGATCATGAACGCCGTCCGCCGCCCCACGAACCTCATCCGTTCAGCTATTTCTCAGCATTTACAGCAACCTCACAGCTTCAGCCGTACGGGCGGAACCCCCGGTCGCCACCGGAGGGCGGCCAGGGGTTCCGCAGGCGTTCAACCCGTGACGCTCGGCGTTGGCGTCACGCTCGCCGGCCCACCCGGATCGGCGGTTGCGGTCGGCTCCGGAGTGATCGACGCCTCCGGGGTGGTCGACGGCCCGGAGGTGGTCGTCGCCTCCGGGGTGGTCGTCGGCGAGGCAGCCGCGGTCGCGGAGGGGCTCGACAGTGGTGGAAGGGCCGGTGCCGGCGAGGCGCCGACCGGTGCCCGCGGCGCGAAGGGCGCCTGGTCCGGGCAGTACGGGTACGGACGCAGCAACGGGTTGCCCGGCTGGGTTCCGCCCTGCGGATCGAACTCGTCGAGGCAGTCCGGATAGCCGAGCCGGATCGGGTTCCCGTTCTGGTCGAAGAGCCGGGCGTTCTGCACCAACCGCCCCTCGCTGTCGTAGACGAAGACGTCCCGGACCTGGTCGTACGGGTTGACGACGGCGATCGGGTCGTAGCCGCCGTAACCCGCCCGCCGCTCGCCGTCGGCCAGACCGGCCAGGCCGAAGACGACCAGCACGATGCTGCTGGCGTGCAGGGCCAACCGGGGCCAGCGACGCAGCCGCTCCGAGCGGCGGCCCAGCCAGATCGAGCCGAACAGGAACCCGATGAGCATCACCACGCCGGCGAGGAGTTCGCCGCCGAAGCGGGGAAGGAGACCGAGCGAGCCACCGGTGGTCACGACGGTCACCAGCATGGCGGCCAGGTAGGCGCGCAGGACCCACCAGCCGGGGCGGAGCAGCCGTAGGAAGTCGCTCCCGCTCGGGTACCCCAGCGGCGGGCCGAGCCGCCGGTCGAGCGCACGCAGCCGACCCAGGGCACCGCTCACCAGGCCGGCCACCCGCTGGTCCAGCTTCCGCCGCTTGAGGTCGGGGGCCCCGGCGGCGTCCCGCAGCTCCGCGGCGTACGCCTCGGGGGTGCCGAGCCGGTCGACCAGCGCGCCCTCGCCCTCGGCGGCCACCTCGGTCAGGTGTTCGGGCAGATCCTCGGTCAACTCCTCGCGCAGCGCGGGCGGCAGGTCCGCCAGCGCGGCCCGGACCCGGGCGACGTACTCCGTGATCTCCTGCTCAGTGACGGTCATGCCGCCGCCCCCCGTTCGTCGAGCAGTGCGTCCATCGTGGTGGCGAACGAGCGCCACAGCTTGCCGGAGCGGGCCAACTGGTCCCGCCCGGCGGCGTTGAGTGAGTAGTACTTGCGGTGCGGGCCGGATTCGCTCGGCACGACGTAGGTGGTCAGCAGTCCCGCGGCGAAGAGCCGGCGCAGGGTGCCGTAGACGGAGGCGTCGCCCACCTCCTCCAGACCGGCTTCCCGGAGCCGGCGGAGGATGTCGTAGCCGTAGCCGTCCTCGTCGCGGAGCACGGCGAGCACGGCGAGATCCAGCACGCCCTTGAGGAGCTGGGTCGTATCCACGTATCGCACACTACTGTGTTTTGCGTAATAGCGTCAACGAACGCAGGCCGGCTCGGCACGCCGTCACGGCGGCGCGGATGATGATCGCCCCGGACCGGGGCCGGCGGGGTCAGCCGACGCTCGGCGCGAGGCTCCAGGCGATGCCGTCGAGGATGTCGTGCTCGGACGCGACCACGGAGGGCATCGCGGCCCGCTCCATGATCACCTTGAGCACCAGCGCTCCGGCACCGATGACGTCGGCCCGGCCCGGGTGCATCACCGGAATCGCCAACCGCTGCTCCCGCGTCTTCCCGAGCAGATCGGCGGTCACCTCGGCGACCGCCTCGTACGACACCCGGGCGTGGTGGATGCGCGCCGGGTCGTACGCCCGCAGGCCCTGAGCGATCGCCACCACGGTGGTGACCGACCCGGCGAGCCCGACCAGGGTGGCCGCCTCGCGACCGGGCACCACCGCCAGCGCCCGGTCGACGGCGACCGCGATGTCGGCCTGCGCGGCGGCGATCTCGGCCACGCTCGGCGGGTCGCCGTGCAGGTGCCGCTCGGTCATCCGGACGCAGCCGATGTCCATGGAGACCGCCGCCCGCACACCGTTCACACGGTCGCCGACCACGAACTCCGTGGAGCCACCACCGATGTCCACCACCAGGAACGGCGCCTTCGCGTCGGCCGGCAGCCCACGCACCGCGCCGGTGAAGGAGAGCCGCGCCTCCTCGTCCCCGCTAACCACCTCGGGGGCGACCCCGAGGGTCCGCTCGACCATGGCCCGGAACTCGTCGGCGTTCTCGGCGTCCCGACTCGCCGAGGTGGCGCACATCCGCACCCGTTCGGCGCCGAGCTTCTCGATCTCGGCCGCGTAGTCGACGAGCGCGACCCGGGTCCGCTCGATCGCCTCGGGCGCCAGGCGCCCGGTGCGGTCCACGTCCTGCCCGAGCCGGACGATCTCCATCCGCCGGCTGAGGTCGATGAGCGGGCTCTCCGCCCCGGCCGCCGGATCGGGCAGGTCCGCCACCAGGAGCCGGATCGAGTTGGTACCGCAGTCGATGGCGGCCACGCGCGTCGTCACGCCCGCAACCCTACGGCAGCCGCCGGGCCGCAACCGTGGTCACCGGCGGTCACGCCGCCGGCGGCGCACCGAGCAGGTGCGCGCCCAGCGGCGTCAGTCGGTGCCGCGCTGCTCCACCCGTCCGATCCGTGCTGAGCAGGCCCGCGCCGCGCAGGGCGGTGGCGTGCTCCGAGGCCGACGCGAGGCTGATCCCGGTCGCCCGGGCGAGCGTCGTGGTGGTGTGTCCGCCCGGCTCGCCCAGCCGGCGCAGGACGGCGGCCCGGGTGCGACCGAGCAGCCGGGCGAGGGGATCCACCTCTGGTGCGGCGATCAACGCCGAACCGACCGCGACGGGATAGACCAGCAGCACCGGCCGGTCCGGCTCGACCAGCACCCGCGGCCGCATACCGGCCAGCGGCGACGGCACCAGAATGAGCCCCTGCCCGGTACCGGGCAGGTCACCGCTCCACCACGTCTCGACGTCGAGCACCGGCGCCCGCCACCGGATGAGCGGGTGCAACCCGTCGAGCAGGCCGTCCAGCCCCGTCGACGCGTACTGCTGCGCGGCGGTCTCCACCTGCCGCTGGTGGGCGAGCACCAGCTGCGCCCAGTGCGGTGCGAGCACCGCCTCGAACCAGGTGCGCGTCGCCCGCACGAGCAGGTCGAAGACCTCCGGATCGGCCGCCGCTAAGCGCCGCCGCAACGAGGTGGCCGGCAGCTCGGCGTACGCGGCGGTGACGTCCGCCCGTACCCGCCGGGCCGGCACCGCCCGGATCGCGTCGAGGCCCGCCTCCAACGACTCGAGTCCGTCGAAGGGGGTCAGGAAATCCGGCAGCCGGCCACGGGCGGGCAGCAGGTGAGCCAGCGCCGCCGTCGCGGCCCGGAAGTCGCCGCTGGTGACCCCGCCGACCCGGTCGACCAGGGCAGGCGCGTTCGCGGCGACCGTCGGGCCACGCAGCGCCTGACTGGCCAGCAACGCCGTGCCCACCGGATGCAGCCGGTCGGCGAAACGGATCCGGCGAAGGTCCGCCGATCGGAGCCGGAGGCGAAGCATGCGAGCAGCCTGCCCGCCTTCGGGCAGGACCGAAAGGGTTGACCGGGTAACGCACGGTGGCCGAGGGTGTGCGCGATCGAGGACGAAGGGACAGGCATGCGACGGTTCTTGGCGGTAGCGGCGGTGGGACTGATGCTCTTCGGTACCGCGTGTGACGGGGGCGCCGCAACGCCGGAATCGTCGCCCTCCGGTGCGGCCGCGCAGCCGGCCCCCGGGGACCACCGGCTGACCCTCACGCACGGCGGGCAGGAGCGCAGCTACCTCCTGCACGCCCCGCCGACGTACGACCGGACGAAGCCCAGCGCCCTGGTCGTCGCGCTGCACCCCTACCCCGGCAAGGGCACCGTGATGCAGGAGATGGTGGGCCTCGACGCCCTCGCCGACCGGGAGAACATCCTGGTCGCGTACCCGGACGGGCTCTCCGGCGGCTTCAACGCCCTGATCTGCTGCGGCACCGCCGACGACGTCGGCTTCCTCACCGCCCTCACCGAGCACCTGGTGAGCACCTGGGGTGCCGACGCCGACCGGGTCTACCTGACCGGCATCTCCAACGGCGGCGACATGAGCTTCCGCGCCGCGGTGGAGGCGGCCGGCGTCTTCGCCGCCATCGGCGTGGTCAGCGGCGGCTACAGCGGCCAGCTGACCGAGTCGGAGGAGTTCGTGCCGAAGCAGCCGGTCTCGGTGATCACCTTCATCGGCGGCCAGGACCGGTACTTCGACATCTTCCGCACGGGAGTGCAGACCTGGCAGCGACGGCTCGGATGCAAGCCGACGCCGGTCGGGAACACCGGAGCGCCGGGAGTCACCCGCACGGACGCCCGCTGCGCCGACGGCAGCGACGTCACCGTCTACACGCTGCCGGAGATGGGCCACTCGTGGCCCGGGGCGGCCGCCGGGCAGCTCGCCGCCGCCGACGCCGGGGTGAAGGCGACCGATCTGATCTGGGAGTTCTTCTCCGCCCACCCGCGCCGCTCCTGAGCGGGACCGACCTCGGCGGCGGTCAGAGACGCAGCAGCATCCGGCTGTTGCCGAGGGTGTTCGGCTTGACCCGCTCCAGGTCGAGGAACTCCGCCACACCCTCGTCGTACGAGCGCAGCAGCTGCTCGAAGACCGCCTGCGGCACTGGCGCGCCGTCGATCTCGGTGAAGCCGAACGAGCCGAAGAAGCGCGTCTCGAAGGTGAGCACGAAGATCCGCGCGACGCCCAGCTCGCGCGCCGAGTCGATCAGCTCGCCGACGATCCGATGTCCGAGCTTCAACCCCCGGTACGACGGGTCGACCGCCACGGTCCGGATCTCGGCGAGGTCCTCCCACATCACGTGCAGCGCACCGCAGCCGACGACCGTCCCGTCGTCGGCGCGTACCGCGACGCGGAACTCCTGCACGTCCTCGTAGAGCGTGACGGTGGCCTTGCTGAGCAGTCGGCGGTCATCGGTGTAGGTGTCCACCAGCCGACGGATCCCGCGCACGTCCCCGGTGCGCGCCCGCCGTACCACGATCTCGTCGGTCACCGCGCTCACTCCGCCGCCGGCACGTCCACGCAGGGTCCGGTCGTCCACCAGGGCTCCACCAGGGCCAACGTCTCGTCGCCGAACGGGTTCACCCCGGGCCCCGCGCCGAGCGCGTGCCCGAGGTGCACGTGCAGGCACTTCACCCGGCCGGGCATCCCGCCGGCGGAGATCCCGTCGATCTCCGGCACGTGGCCGATCGCCTCCCGCCGGGCCAGGTAATCCTCGTGCGCGGCCCGGTAGTGGGCCGCCAGCTCGGGATCGGCCGCCAGCCGGTCGGCCATCTCCTTCATCAGCCCGGCCGACTCCAGCCGGCTGCACGCCGCGGTCGCCCGGGGACAGGTGAGGTAGAAGAGCGTCGGGAAGGGAGTTCCGTCGGCCAGCCGGGGCGTCGTCTCCACCACGTCGGGCAGGCCGCACGGGCAGCGGTGCGCCACCGCCCGCGTACCGCGGGGTGGGCGGCTGAGCTGCGCGGCCACCGCCGCCAGGTCGGCCTCGGTGGCCGGTTCCCGCTGCGGCGGGGGTACGGAATCCGCCGCGGGCTGCTGCGGTGGTACGACAGTCACTGTCCCCATCTCTCGTTCGCGACCTCGGCCGGTGCTCACTTCGCGGGCTGCTCGTTGGCCGCCCGCACGCTCGACCAGAGCGTGTCGTACCAGGGGTCCGGGGTGGCCGGCGCGCCGGGCCCGGCCTTCCCCGCGTCCCGGGCCGCGCCCTCCGGGTCATTGAGCACGATCACCAGCTTCTCCCCCGGCCGGCCCATGAAGAACCGGTCCCGCGCCTCGGCCTCGATGAAGGCCTTGTCCTGCCACTTGGCGGCCTCCTCGGAGAGGTCGGCGATCAGCTCCTCCTGCGCCGCCTGCGCGGCCTCCATCCGCTCGATGTCGGCCTGCTGCTCCAGGTAGACCCGGACCGGGTAGGTGTAGGCCAGGGCGAGCGCGATGAGCACCGCGAACAGCACGGTGGCCCGCCCGGTGAGGCGTCGGGGACGGGGCGCGGAGAGCCGCTTGACCGGACCGCCGGCGCCGGTGCGCCGGGCCGCGGCCGGCCGGCTCGCGGAGCGTACGCCCTCGGTGCCCCGGGCGACGCCCGGAGCGCGACCGGCGGCGCTCCTCGGCTCGGCGCGGACGCCGGCCTCCCGGAGCGACCCCCGGGCGCGGGCCCCGCCCGGCCGACCCGACTGGCCGGGCCGGCGGGCGGGACGCTGACCACCCGGTGTGCGGCGCTGCTGCATCGTCACACCCCTCCCCCGAGGCCTCGCGTGTCTAGGCCGAACGGTAGCGCGGGAACGCGCCGGCGCCGGCGTACCGCGCCGCGTCGGCCAGCTCCTCCTCGATCCGCAGGAGCTGGTTGTACTTGGCGACACGGTCCGATCGGGCCGGCGCGCCGGTCTTGATCTGGCCGCAGCCGGTCGCCACGGCGAGGTCGGCGATGGTGGTGTCCTCGGTCTCGCCGGAGCGGTGGCTCATCATGCACTTGAAACCGGCACGGTGGGCCAGGTCCACGGCGTCGAGGGTCTCGGTGAGCGAACCGATCTGGTTCACCTTGACCAGAACCGCGTTCGCCGCCTTCTCCGCGATACCACGGGCGATGCGCTGCGGGTTGGTGACGAACAGGTCGTCACCGACGATCTGCACCCGGTCGCCGATCGAGGCGGTCAGCGTCTGCCAGCCGCTCCAGTCGTCCTCGGCCAGCGGGTCCTCGATCGACACGATCGGGTACTCGTCGGCCAGCTTCGTGTAGTAGGTGCTCATGTCCTCGGCGGACTTCGCGGCGCCCTCGAAGGTGTAGGTGCCGTTCTCGAAGAACTCCGTGGCCGCCACGTCGAGCGCGAACACGATGTCGGTGCCGAGGCGGTAGCCGGCCTTCTCGACCGCTTCGGCGATCAGGTCCAGCGCCGCCGCGTTGGTCGGCAGGTTCGGGGCGAAGCCGCCCTCGTCGCCGAGCCCGGTCGACAGGCCCTTCTTCTTCAGCACCGACTTCAGCGCGTGGTAGACCTCCGCGCCCGAGCGCAGCGCCTCACGGAAGGTGGGGGCGCCGATCGGCGCGATCATGAACTCCTGGATGTCGACGTTGGAGTCGGCGTGCGCGCCACCGTTGAGGATGTTCATCATCGGCACCGGCAGGAGGTGTGCGTTCGGGCCACCGAGGTAGCGGAACAGGCTCAGCTCGGCGCTGCCCGCGGCGGCCTTCGCCACCGCCAGGGAGACGCCGAGGATCGCGTTGGCGCCCAGCTCCGACTTGGTGTCGGTGCCGTCGACGTCGAGCATCTTCTGGTCGATGAGGCGCTGCTCGCTGGCCTCGAAGCCGATGATCTGATCGACGATGCGGTCCTCGATGTTCGCGACGGCCTTCTCGACGCCCTTGCCCAGGTACCGGTCGGCGTCACCGTCGCGCAGCTCGAGTGCCTCGAAGGCGCCGGTGGAGGCGCCGGAGGGCACCGCGGCGCGGGCCACCGTGCCGTCGTCCAGACCGACCTCGACCTCGACGGTCGGGTTGCCCCGCGAGTCGAGAATCTCCCGGGCGACGATTCCCTCGATGGTTGCCACTGAGTCGCTCCTCGTATGTGTGGTTCGGGTGCGGCCGCGACGGTGCGGCTGAGGCAGGTGTTGAACGCAGCGTAGCGGGCGACCCTGGGGCCCGGGCCGTCCGGGCGTACGCGGGCCTCTCCGCCACCTGACCTTCGCGGCACCGTGCCCGGACATTCCCGGATTCTCCGGCCTCAACCGGCAACGGGTTTGCATCGGGTGGACCCGATCTATAAGGCTGGGCACCATGCCCGCCGCCTCGACCAAACTCCGCGTGCTCGCCGTGTCGGTCATCGCGTCGCTCACGGTAACCGGATGCCAGACCCTGGACGACGCCGGACGGGTGGTCGGGCGAGCCGATCTGGTCAACGACCTCGCCGCCCGGCTGGACCGGGCGCTCGAACTGACCTACTCGGCCGACTACCAGCTGCCGGGCGGGCAGAGCGCCTCGATCGCCCAGGCGCAGGATCCGGCCCGCTCCGCGTACAGCTACCCGGGTGGCAAGCTCACCGTCACCGGCGAGGCGACCACCCAGTGCGAGGCGACCGGCGGCCGGACGGTCTGCACGCTGGCCCCGCCCCCGGCCGCCGGGAGCAAGCCCTCGGTGGCCGTCTTCGCGGAGGCGAAACGACGCGGCCTGATCACCCCGCCGGTCGTGGTGGGCATGTTGACCGCCGCCGCGCTCGAACCCGAGGCGATCATCAAGCAGGACGACACCACCGTGGCGGGGCACCACGCCACCTGCGTGGACGTCGACCGGGCGGGCGACGACTTCGTCGCCTGCGTGACCACGGACGGCGTGCTCGGCAGCTTCACCGGGCAGGTCGACGGCGAGCCGGTCGAGGTGACGCTGAACCGCTACTCGGAGACGATCGACAGCTCGGCGTTCGACCTGCCGCCCGGCGCCGGCATCGTCGACCGGCGCTCGACCACCTCGTGACCACCGCGCCGGTGCCCGTCCCCGACGCCGAGCCGGTCCCCGCCCCGGCCACCGGGCCCGAGCCGCTCTTCCTGCCCGGTGCGGGTGTGCCGGGGCCGCCGGAGCCGCACCATCTCGCGCTGGTGGTGGCCGGCCGGCGGCTGCTGCTCGGCGCCGACGGCCGGTTTCCCCGCATCCGCGACCTGCCCGCCCGCTCGGACTGGGTGCCGCTCGGCACGCTCGACGGCGTACCGGCCTGGGGTGGCGCGCAGCCGGACGGCGAGGAGCCGGCGGCCGACGGGGCCCGCACCGACGAGCCGGGTCGCTGGACGGGCTGGCCGGCCCTCGCCGCCGAGGTCTCCGCGCCGCTCGCCGCGCTGGCCGGGCGGGCGCTCCAGGTGATCACCTGGCGGCGCAGCCACCGCTGGTGCGGTGCCTGCCGAGCCGAGCTGGCCGAGGTGCCGGGCGAGCCCGCCCGCCGTTGCCCCGACTGCGGTCTCTACGTCCCGATGCAGCTCTCTCCCGCAGTGCTGGTCGCGGTCACCCGGCCCGGCCCCGCCGGCCGCCCCGACGAGCTGCTGCTGGTGCGGCACTCGTACGGGCCGACCGAGCTGTGGGCGCTGGTCGCCGGCTTCGTCGAGGCGGGCGAGACGCTGGAGGCGGCGGTGCACCGCGAGGCCGGCGAGGAGGTCGGGCTGACGCTGACCGAGCCGGTCTACTTCGGCAGCCAGCCGTGGGCCATGTCCGGCCCGGGCGTGCTGCTCACCGGATTCACCGCCACCTCGGCCGACCCCACCGCCGAGCCGGTGGTGGACGGCCGGGAGCTGGTGGCGGCCCGCTGGTTCCCACTCGACGCGCTGCCGGCCGAGCTGCCGCCCGCGTACTCCATCTCCCGCTGGCTGATCGACGCGACCCGCGCTGGGACGCGGCGCTAGGCGCCTCGCCAGGAGCACCCGGGCGAGGCCCCTACAGGTCGAGCAGGGACCGAAGGTGGCGCGGCGGTGGGCTGCCGTGGCCGAGCATCGCGTCGTGCCAGTCCCGCAGCGGCACACCCTCCGGCCGGGCCGCGGCGATCTCGGCGACCTCGGTGTAGCCCACGAAGTACGTGGAGAGCTGGGTGGAGGTCAGCAGGGCCCGCCGCCACTTTCCGGCCGCCTCGCCCTCCTCCTGGAACCCCCGCTCGGTCATCAGCGCCATCGCCTCCGCCTCGGACAGCTCCTCGCAGTGCACCAGCTGGTCCAGCAGCGCGTTGATGGTCATCCGCAGCTGCATCTTGAGCTGCTGCAACCGCACCGGCACGCCACCGAAGCCGAGCCCGGTCATCACCTCCTCGGCGTAGACCGCCCACCCCTCGATGAAGGGGCCGGACTCGGCGAGCGCCCGCACCCGGGTTCCACCGGCGTACCGGCGGGCGTGCGCGAGCTGGAGGAAGTGCCCCGGCATCGCCTCGTGCACCGTCAGGTTGCGGATCATGTGGTTGTTGTACTCGCGGTAGAACGACTCGACCCGCTGCGCGGACCAGCTCGCCGGGGTCGGCGCGAGGCAGTAGAAGGTGGGGACGTCGGCGACCTCCAGCGGCCCGGGCGCGTCGCAGTAGGCGACCGCCACGCCCCGCGCGAACTCCGGCATCTCCTGGATCACGCACCGGTCGTCCACCAGCGTGACCAGGTCGTGGGCGCGGACGAAGTCGGTCGCCTCGTCGAGGGTGTTCGAGGCGAGCTCCACGATGGTCGCGTCGTCCGGATGCTCGGCCGCGAGCAGACCCAGCGCCCGGCGTACGGTCTCGTCGTCGGCGGGACCACCGACCAGCTCGACCGCCGCCTCCCGGATCTGCTCGGTGATCCGGTCCAGGTTGGCCCAGGCCCGCTTCAGGATCTCCGGGGCACCGAGCTCGGTGTCGAGGGTGTGCCAGAGCCGCGCCTCCCAGCGGCGCCGGCCCAGCCGCGGATCACGTCCCGGGCCGGCGTCGGCGGCGAGTCCGGTGCGCAGCCAGGCGACGAACTCCTCCACGGCCGCGATCGCCGCGGTGGCGGCCGGCTCCACCCGGTCGTACAGCTCCGGGGCCTGGGCGAGCAGCGCCGGCACCTCGTCGCGGATCAGCGCCGCCGTGCCGGTGAACTGACCGACTGCGGTCTCCGCGTGGATCCGCGGCATGTCACGCAGCGTCCCCCGGGCGATCGCCAGGGTGTCCGGTACGGCGGCGAGCCGCCCGGCGAGCTGCGTCAGCCGCACGTCCGCCGGGGCGTACGGGCGGGCCACGATCGCGTGCAGCAGCGGACCCGGGTTGTGCCGGAGCGGGTCCCACTCGTACGCCCGGATCTCGGTCAGCTCGAAGAGTTCCCGGTCGACGAGGGCGCTGAGCAGGGCGTGGTCGACCCGCTCCTCGTCCTCCAGCGCGTCCCCGTCGATCTCGGAGAGCGCGTTGGCGGCGTCGGTGAGCATGGCCCGGTCGGCCGTGCGCCCATCGGGCGAGAAGTCGGGCAGCTGGTCGTCGAAGCGGTGGTCACCGGCGGACGAGGCCAGATCGGGTCGGCTCTCCAGCAGCGCCTCGACGATCCGCTCGGCCAGCGGGGCAAACGATTCCACCCGCCGACCCTACCGACTCGGCCCGCACTCCCCCCGAACCCCCGCCCGGCCCCAGCCGCGGTGATCAAGAGGTTTGCGTCACCGGGGTGGCCGTTTCTGACGCGAACCTCTTGATCAACTTGGCTGGGTGGGGGGTTCGGGGGTGGGGGGTTCGGCGGCGCGGATGGCTTCGGCGTAGGAGAGGGCGGCGCGGCGGAGAGCCGCTTCCGGGTCGAGACCGGCCTCGCGGGCGGCGGCGACAGTGGCCAGCAGACCGGCACCCAGCCGCGCCTCCGCGTCCACCTGCCCCTGCGCGAGCGGCGGCGGCACGGCCAACCCGAACCGCTCGGCGCGCTCCAGGATCTTCGCGGCCAGGGCGAGCGCCGGCTGGCTGAGGGCGACCCCGTCCAGCACGGAACCGTTCGGCTTCTCGGCCCGCTTGATCCGGTCCCAGTTGGCGGTGATCTCCTCCAGGGTCTCCGCCTCGACACCGGCGAAGACGTGCGGATTGCGCCGGATCATCTTCTCGACGAGGCCGCCCGCCACGTCGTCCACGTTCCACCGCTCGCCCTCGGGCAGCTCCTCGGCGAGCCGGGCGTGCAGCACCACCTGGAGCAGCACGTCGCCCAGCTCCTCCCGGAGGGCGTCGGTGTCACCGGCGCTGATCGCGTCGTACGCCTCGTAGGACTCCTCCAGCAGGAACCGGGACAGGCTCTCGTGCGTCTGCGCCCGCTTCCACGGATCACCACCGGGAGAGGCCAGCCGGTCCATCACGGCGACCGCGTCGAGCAGCCGGGCGCCGGGCGGGTCCCACGAGCCGTACATCAGCTCCAGCTCCGCCAGGCCGGGCTCCCGGGCCAGCCGCAGCCCCAGCTCCCGCGCGAGCGCCTCGTCACCGCTCGGCCCGGCCAACCAGACCACGGTGCCGTGCTCGCGGACCGCGTCGAGCAACGCCTGCGTCGCCGGGCCGTCGACCACCGTGACCCGACCGCCGACGGCACGGATCGCCACCGTCGACTCGCTCTCCGCGCCGGTCAGCACCGGAGCGGAGCGTACGACGTCCCACGCGGCCGCGCTCAGCAGCCCGGCCGGCAGCCGGGGCGAGGTGACCAGCAGGACGATCCGGGCCGACATGCTCAGTTGCGCACCGGCTCGGTCACTCCGGCCGGGTCGTTCGGGTCGACCGGCTCGGCCGGCTCGCTCGACTGGGGCGGCTCCGGGGTGGAGATGTCGGTCACCGGGCCATCCTCGTCGACGTACGGCAACGCGTACACGATGGGGCCCTGCGGGCCGCTCACGAAGGACGGCACGCCGAGGGAGCGGAACCGCGGGTTGACCGACACGTCAGCCCGCTCGGCCTCCTCCTGGAGGGCGACGCTGACCGCCGTCGCGCTGCGCACGAAACCGCCGTCGCCGAAGGCCTGGCGGACCTCCGCCACCGAGAGCCCGCTGTCGATCGCGCCGGTCTCGGCGATGGCGTGGTAGACGGCCATCACGGAGTCGTCGCTGAGTTCGGCCGGCGGGAGCTGCTGGTTCAGCGCCTCGAGGATGTCGATCCACTCGCTCCACAGCCGGGTGTACTCGGTCGTGGCCGGCACCCGCAGCACGCTCTCCAGCTGCGTCGCGCTGACGTTGTCCGCGACCTGCAGGTTCTTCTCGGCCACGACGCGCTTGCCCAGCTCGAGGCTGACCAGCAGGTTCAGCACGTCCTGCCGGGTCACCGTGGACCGCAGCTGCTCGGGCGACGGGCTCACCCCGGTGCGGCCGAGCTCCTGGCGCACGGCCTCACCGAAATCCGCCTGGACGTCGTCGTAGATCGCGTCGACCCGCTCGGTCGACCAGGTGGCGTCACCGACGTACGCGGCGACGTCGGGCGCGGACCGGCCGCAGGCGGCGAGGGAGAGCACAGCGAGGGCCGCGACGCTGGCGGCGGCGATGAGTCGGCGAGCACGCATGAAGGTCACTCTCTCACGCCGACCATCCACCTGTGACGCCCCCCACCCGGCCCGGCCCCACCACCCGCGATCATGAAGTTGTTGCGCGTGGTGGCGGTGTGTCGCAGCAACAACTTCATGATCGACGCGGAGGGGCGGAGGGGCGGAGGGTCAGGCGGGGGTGGCCGCGAGGGCGGGTTCGCCGAGGACGTCGGAGAGGAGCTGGGCGCACCACTCCAGCAGGGCCTGGTCGCGCAGCGGCTCGCCGCCGACCCGACGGGTACTCGGCCGCGGCACGCTGACCTGGTCGGCGGCCTGCTTGTAGACCGCGTCCGGGTGGTAGCGCTTGAGCCGCAGCTGCTTCGAGTCCGGCAACGGCAGCGGGCTGAACCGAAGGTGCTTGCCCTGCATGGAGACGTCGGTGAGGCCGTACCGGCGGGCCAGCAGCCGGAACCGGGCCACCGCGACCAGGTTCTGCACCTGGACGGGCGGCTCGCCGTACCGGTCGGTCATCTCGGCGACCACCTCGCGCAGCCGCTCCTCGTCGCGCGCCTCGGCGAGCTTGCGGTACATCTCCAGCCGCAGCCGCTCCACCCCCACGTAGTCGTGCGGCAGGTGCGCGTCGATCGGCAGGTCGATCTTGACGTCGGTCTCCTCCTCGGGACCCTCGCCCTTGAACGCCTGCACCGCCTCGCCGACCATCCGCACGTACAGGTCGAAGCCCACGCCCTCGATGTGCCCGGACTGCTCACCACCGAGCAGGTTGCCGGCGCCCCGGATCTCCAGGTCCTTCATGGCCACGTACATGCCGGCGCCCAGCTCGGTGTGCTGGGCGATGGTGGCCAGCCGCTCGTGCGCGTGCTCGGTGAGCGGCTTCTCCGGCGGGTAGAGGAAGTACGCGTACGCCCGCTCCCGACCCCGGCCGACCCGGCCCCGGATCTGGTGCAGCTGGGCCAGGCCGAGCAGGTCGGCGCGCTCGACGATCAGGGTGTTGGCGTTCGGGATGTCGATACCGGACTCGACGATCGTGGTGCAGACCAGTACGTCGAACTCCTTCTCCCAGAAGCCGACCATCACCTTCTCGAGCGCCTCCTCGCTCATCTGCCCGTGCGCCACCGCGACCCGCGCCTCGGGCACGAGCTCCCGGATGCGTCGGGCCGCCCGCTCGATCGACTCGACCCGGTTGTGCAGGTAGAAGACCTGCCCGTCGCGGAGCAGCTCCCGGTGCACGGCGGCGGCCACCTGCCGGTCGTCGTACGCCCCGACGGCGGTGAGCACCGGGTGCCGCTCCTCCGGCGGGGTGGCGATGGTGGACATCTCCCGGATGCCGGTGATGGCCATCTCCAGCGTGCGCGGGATCGGCGTGGCCGACATGCTCAGCACGTCGACCGAGGCGCGCATCGTCTTCAGGTGCTCCTTGTGCTCGACGCCGAAGCGCTGCTCCTCGTCGACGATCACCAGGCCGAGCGACTTGAACCGGGTCGCCGCCTGGAGCAGCCGGTGGGTGCCGATGACGATGTCGACCGTCCCGTCCGCGGCCATCGCGAGGGTCTGCTCGGCCTCCTTCGGGGTCTGGAACCGGGACAGCTGCCGGATGGTCAACGGGAACTGGCCCATCCGCTCGGCGAAGGTGTTGTAGTGCTGCTGCACGAGCAGCGTCGTCGGCACCAGCACGGCGACCTGCTTGCCGTCCTGCACCGCCTTGAACGCCGCCCGTACCGCGATCTCGGTCTTGCCGTAGCCGACGTCGCCGCAGATCAGCCGGTCCATCGGGACCGTCTGCTCCATGTCCCGCTTGACCTCCTCGATCGCGGCGAGCTGGTCCGGCGTCTCCTGCCACGGGAACGCGTCCTCCAGCTCCCGCTGCCACGGCGTGTCCGGGCCGAACGCGTGCCCCTTGGATGCCTTCCGGGCGGCGTAGAGCTGGATCAGCTGGGCGGCGATCTCCCGGACCGCCTTGCGGGCGCGGGCCTTGGACTTCTGCCAGTCCGAGCCACCCATCTTGTGCAGCGTGGGCTGCTCACCGCCGACGTACCGGCTGAGCTGGTCGAGCTGGTCGGTCGGGACGAAGAGCCGGTCGCCGGGCTGGCCGCGCTTGCTCGCGGCGTACTCGATGACCAGGTACTCCCGGCTGGCCCCGTTGACGGTGCGCTGCACCAGCTCGACGTAGCGGCCGATGCCGTGCTGCTCGTGCACCACGTAGTCGCCGGCCTTCAGCTCCAGCGGGTCGATGGTGTTGCGCCGCCGGCTCGGCATCTTGCGCATGTCGCGGGTCGACGTGCCCCGACCGCCGGTGAGGTCGTTGCCGGTGAGCAGCACGAAGCGGGACGCCTCGTCGACGAAGCCGGCGCTGAGCGAGCCGCAGGTGACCAGGAGTTCACCGGCGGTCGGCGCGGCGGGCACCTGCTCGGTGAGCCGGGCGCCCAGCCCGGCGTCGCGAAGCACCTCGACGGCTCGCGTGGCGGGACCGTGCCCCTCGAAGACCAGCGCGATCGACCAGCCCTCGCCGGCCCAACGCTTCAGGTCCTCGACCACCCGCGCGGTCTCGCCGTGGTAGAGCGGCGCCGGCTGCGCGGCCAGCGTCACCGAGATCGCGTCGTCGGGGGTGACGGTGGCCTCGTCCGGCGCGTCCTCCCAGGGCTGGCGCGCCGGGGCGGCCTCCGCCTCGATCAGGCCGAACGGGGAGAGCGTCCACCACGCCTGGCCCAGCTTGCCGGCGGCGGCGCGCAGTTCGGCGAGGCTGCGGAAGGCGGCCGCGCCGAGGTCGACCGGCGCCTGACCGCCGACGGCCGCCGCGGCCCAGCTGGCCTGGAGGAACTCCTCGGAGGTACGCACCAGGTCGTGCGCCCGGGTGCGGATCCGCTCCGGGTCGCAGAGCAGCACGTGGGTGCCGGCCGGCAGCACGTCCAGCAGCAGCTCCAGGCTCTCGTCGCCGAGCAGCGCCGGGACCAGCGACTCCATCCCCTCGACCGGGATGCCCTCGGCGAGCTTGTCGAGGATCTCCGCCAGCTCCGGGTGCTGCTCGGCCAGCGCCGCGGCCCGCTCCCGCACCTGCGGGGTGAGCAGCAGCTCCCGGCACGGCGGCGCCCAGAGCTGGTCGACCTGCTCGATGGTCCGCTGGTCGGCGACGGCGAAGGTGCGGATCTCCTCCACCTCGTCGCCCCAGAACTCGACTCGGGACGGGTGCTCGTCGGTGGGCGGGAAGACGTCGAGGATGCCGCCGCGCACGGCGTACTCGCCGCGCTTGGTGACCAGGTCGACCCGCGCGTACGCCATGTCGGTGAGCCGGCGGGCGACCTCCTCCAGGTCCGCCTCGGCGCCGGGGGCCAGCTGCACCGGCTCCAGGTCGCCGAGCCCCTTGAGCTGGGGTTGCAGCAACGAGCGCACCGGGGCGACCACGACCCGCAGCGGGCCGGTACGACCGTGCGCGTCCGCCGCCTCCGGGTGGGCCAGCCGGCGCAGCACGGCGAGCCGTCGGCCGACGGTGTCGGAGCGGGGCGAGAGCCGCTCGTGGGGCAGCGTCTCCCAGGACGGGAAGACCGCCACCTGCTCCGCCGGCAGCAGGCTGCCCAGGGCGGCGGCGAGGTCGTCGGCCTCCCGGGTGGTCGCGGTGACCGCGAGGACCGGCCGGCCGGCGCCACCGGCGCCCTCCGGACCGGCGTCGGCGGCCACGGCGGCCACCGCGAACGGGCGCAGCGCCGACGGGGCGGTGATGTCGAGGCCGTCGGCGTGCGCGGCACCGGAGCGCGCCAGGTCACGCGCCCGGGCCAGCCCGGGGTCGGCCAGGGCGGCGGAGAAGAGTCCGGTGAGCATCTGCGATCACTTCCAGAGGAGTCGACGCGTGTGGTGCGCTCGGGGCACACGACAGAGACCCCGCGTC
The DNA here is from genome assembly GCF_003626635.1 of Micromonospora musae. GTDB lineage: Bacteria > Actinomycetota > Actinomycetes > Mycobacteriales > Micromonosporaceae > Micromonospora > Micromonospora musae. Next base: position 31,738 of record NZ_RAZT01000015.1, read on the forward strand.
CAGCCGGACGGGGGGTGCACGACCACCAGCCTATCTCCGCCGACCGACGGTGGCCCCGTTCCGCCCCGCCCGTCACCTGCCCACCCGTCTGCGACCCCGCCGGCCGACGGCGCACCGCCGGGTCGATCCAGCAAGATCCGCGCAACTTCCCCGAAGTGGTGGTCTCCGGGCCAGCGGAGGCCGCTACTTCCCCGCAGCTGCGGCCTCCCCGGAGTCGCGCGGATCCTCGAGGACGGGTGGGGATCTTGACCGGGCGCGGGGCGCCGTGGTCGGGTTTCGGGATGAGCGAGCAGTGGCGGGCGCAGTTCGACGCCGAGGTGAGCTTCGCCAACGGCGGCGGGCTGCGTACGGAGGGCTTCCGGCTGGACCTCCCCGGCCGGAAGATCAGCGACGCCGACCTGGCGGCGCTCCTGGTCCGCCACCTCGGCCTGCTGATGGTGGCCGAGGTACGGATCAGCAACGTGACGATCATCCAGGAGCCGCACAAGGGCGGCCGGGGCGTGGCCGGCGCGGCGCCCGGCGGCCGCCGGCTCGTCGAGTTGAGTCACGTCATCCACGACGGGCTGGTCACCCTGCCTGGCTGGCCGGCGCCCCGGGTGAGCGAGTGGCTGACCCGGGAGGCGTCCCGGGCGAACTACGCCCCGGGCACCGAGTTCCAGGTCGGCCGGATCGACATGATCGCCAACACCGGCACGTACCTGGACACCCCGGCGCACCGCTTCCCCGACGGGGCCGACCTGACCGGGGTGCCGCTGGACCGCCTCGCCGACCTGCCCGGGATCGTGGTCCGGGTGCCGCCCGGCGCCCGGGCGCTGGACCGGCTGATGCTCGCCCCGTACGACGTGGCCGGCAGGGCGGTGCTGCTGCACACCGGCTGGGCCGCCCACTTCGGCACCCCGCGGTACGGCGCGCCCGAGGCGCCCCACCTGACCGGGGAGGCCGCACGGGCCCTCGCCGAGGCGGGAGCCGCGCTGGTCGGCATCGACTCGATCAACATCGACGACATGAGCCCGGCGGCGAACGGCGAGCGCCCGGCGCACACCGCCCTGCTCGCCGCCGGCATCCCGATCGTGGAGCACCTGACCGGCCTCGACGCGTTGCCGCCGGACGGTTTCCGGTTCACCGCCGCCCCGCCCCGGGTCGCCGGCATGGGCACCTTCCCGGTCCGCGCGTTCGCGGTGGTCGACGCCTGACACCCGGCGCGACGACCGCCCGGAGGTCGCCGCCTCGGGCGAGGCGGAGCCGGCGACCTCCGGGAGGCTGCGGGGATCCCGGCCGGGGGCTCAGTAGCGCACGCTGATCCGGCGTTCGATGGCGTCGATCCGCATCTCGCCGCCGTACGGGATGATCAACTGCGGGTCGGTGTGACCGAGGTCGACGTCGAAGACCACCACGGCGTCCGGGTGGTACGCGGCCAGCGCCTTCGTGACCGCCGCCCGCTGCGCCTCGCCCCAGGCGATCCGCTGCTCCAGCGTGTGCGGCTTGTCGAACTCCCACGCCTTCGGCCGGCCGACCACGATGGCGGGGAACCCGGCGAGCAGGCCGCGCTCGCCCATGTTCCGCACGATCCGGAAGACCTCGGTGTCGGGCGGCAGCTCCTCGGAGGTCTCGAGGATCAACACCGAGCCGGCCAGCTCGGCGGCCGAGGGGACCCGATCGGCGGCCAGCAACCAGTGCAGGATCTCCAGGTTCCCACCCCACGTCGGCCCCTGCACCACCCGCTCCGGGCCCTGCCAGCGCCAGCCCTCGCCGGGGAACATCACCGGCTCCTCGGCCAGCGCCGCCGGGTCACGCCAGTCGCGCGGCTCGTCGCCCCACTCCCGCGCGGGCGTCAGCTCGTACCAGCCGGAGGTGAAGAGGGCGGCGCGCAGCGAGTCGAAGGTCAGCCGGTGCGGCGCGCCGGCACGGCCGAGGTGCACCAGCACCGACCCACCGTGGTACGCGACCAACCCGAGCCGGTGCAGGTGGTTGAGGACGTTGGTGTTGTCGGAGTACCCGAAGTACGGCTTCGGGTTGGCCTGCAGCACCGCGTCGTCCAGGTGCGGGGTGACGGTGATCAGGTCGTCGCCGCCGACGGTCGCCAGCACGGCGGTGATCGACGGATCGGCGAACGCGGCGGTGAGGTCCCGGGCCCGGTCCCGGGGGTCGGCACCCATCACCCGGGTGGTCGGGTACTCGACGGGCTCCAGGCCGAACTCCTCCCGCAGGCGCCGCAGCCCCAGCTCGTACACGTGGGGGAAGATCGCCGGGAGCCCGGCGGAGGGCGAGACGACGGCGACGCGGTCGCCCGGTTTCGGTTTCGGCGGATAACGCAACGGCGGCATGATCGAACGCTAGTCGGCTCGACAATCCCTTTTCCACGGGTGGAGAGCGTCCGAGCCTCACCTACGACCGGCCCGCGACGATGGCAAGAGCCCCCGGCTATGAAAAAAGCGATAGCCAGGGTCCCCTCCTTACATCCACGTCCACGCGGATACGATCCAGTAAGTCGGACAGCGCTGTCCTTCGTACGCCACGTAAGGAGCGCCCCGTGACCGACCAGCACGACCACGACGGCCCCGACGCCGCCCTGCGAGCCGACATCCGCCGCCTCGGCACCCTGCTCGGCCAGACCCTCGCCCGCCAGGAGGGCCGCCCGCTGCTCGACCTCGTCGAGGAGATCCGCGCGCTGGTCCGCTCCGAGGCCCCCACCGCCGCCCAGCGGCTCGCCACGCTCGACGTGACCACCGGCACCAAGCTGGCCCGGGCCTTCTCCACCTACTTCCACCTCGCGAACATCACCGAGCAGGTGCACCGGGCCCGTGACCTGCGCCGCCGCCGGGCCACGCACGGCGGCTGGCTGGACCAGGCGGCCAAGATGATCGCCGAGCGCGGGGTGCCGGCCGAGGAGGTCGCCGCCGTGGCCCGCCGGCTCGCCGTCCGGCCGGTCTTCACCGCGCACCCGACCGAGGCGGCCCGCCGGTCGATCCTGTCGAAGCTGCGCGCGATCGCCGACGAACTGGACGCCGAGACCGCCAACGCGATCCTCTACGGGGCGAGCGACGAGGGCCCGGCGAACCGGCGCCTCGCCGAGCTGCTGGACCTCATGTGGCAGACCGACGAGCTGCGGCTGGATCGGCCAGACCCGACCGACGAGGCCCGCAACGCCATCTACTATCTGCGCGACCTGTACGCCGAAGCCGCCCCGCAGGTCCTCGACGACCTCGCCGAGACGCTGCGCGCCCTCGGCGTGGAGACCTCGCCGACCGCCCGGCCGCTGAGCTTCGGCACGTGGATCGGCGGCGACCGGGACGGCAACCCGTTCGTCACCCCGACCGTGACCCGCGAGGTCCTGCGGATCCAGCACGAGCACGGCATCCAGGCCACCGAGACGGCCATGGAGCACCTGATCAACGAGGTGTCGGTCTCCCGGCGACTGCGCGGGGTGTCGCTGGACCTCTCCGCGAGCCTCGCCGCCGACCTGGACGCGCTGCCCGAGGTGGCACCCCGGTTCCGCCGGGTCAACGCCGAGGAGCCGTACCGGCTCAAGGCGCGCTGTGTGAAGGCCAAGCTGGCCAACACCCGCGAGCGGCTACGGCAGGGCACGCCGCACGTGCCGGGCCGCGACTACCGGGGCTCCAGCGAGCTGATCGCCGACCTGGAGCTGCTGCGCGCCTCGCTGGCCCGCAACTCCGGCCAGCTCACCGCCGTGGGACGGCTCGCCTCGACCATCCGCACCGTCTCCGCGTTCGGTCTGCACCTGGCCACGATGGACGTCCGGGAGCACGCCGAGGCGCACCACGCGGTGCTGGCGCAGCTCTACGCCGCCGTCGGCGAGGTCTCGGACTATCCGGCGCTCAGCCGGCTGGAGCGGACGAAGCTGCTCGCCGACGAGCTGACCGGCCGCCGGCCGCTCTCCACCCTGGACACCCCGCTCACCGAGCCGGCCCGCAAGACGTTCGACGTCTTCGGCGCCGTCCGCGAGGCGCAGGACCGGTTCGGCGACGAGGTCATCGAGTCGTACATCATCTCGATGACGCTCGGCGTGGACGACGTGCTCGCCGCGGTGGTGCTCGCCCGCGAGGCCGGCCTGGTGGACGTGCACAGCGGCCGGGCCCGGGTCGGTTTCGTGCCGCTGCTGGAGACCCCGGCGGAGCTGAACGCCGGCGGTGAGCTCCTCGACGAGCTGCTCTCCCTGCCGGCCTACCGGGCGCTGGTCGCGGCCCGCGGCGACGTGCAGGAGGTCATGCTCGGCTACTCCGACTCCAACAAGGAGGCGGGCATCACCACCAGCCAGTGGTCGATCCACCGGGCGCAGCGGGCGCTGCGTGACGTGGCCGCCCGGCACGGGGTCCACCTGCGCCTCTTCCACGGTCGTGGCGGCACGGTGGGGCGCGGCGGCGGGCCGACGCACGAGGCGATCCTGGCCCAGCCGTACGGCACCCTCGACGGCGCGATCAAGGTGACCGAGCAGGGTGAGGTCATCTCCGACAAGTACACCCTGCCGTCGCTGGCCCGGGAGAACCTGGAGCTGACCCTGGCCGCGGTGCTCCAGGCGACCCTGCTGCACACCGCGCCGCGGCAGCCCGCCGAGATGCTGGAGCGGTGGGACGCCGCCATGGACGTCGTCTCGGCGTCGGCGTACCGGTCGTACCGGTCGCTGGTGGAGGATCCGGACCTGCCCGCGTACTTCTGGGCGTCCACGCCGACCGAGCTGCTCGGCGCGCTCAACATCGGTTCCCGCCCGGCGAAGCGACCGAACACGGGAGCGGGCCTGGCCGGTCTGCGGGCCATCCCGTGGGTCTTCGGCTGGACGCAGACCCGGCAGATCGTGCCGGGTTGGTTCGGGGTCGGCTCCGGGCTGGCCGCGGCCCGCGAGGCCGGCCTCGCCGACGTGCTGGCCGAGATGCACCGAAACTGGCACTTCTTCGGCACGTTCCTGTCGAACGTGGAGATGATGCTGACCAAGACCGACCTCGGCATCGCCCGGCGCTACGTCGAGACGCTCGTACCGGAGCAGCTCCACCCGATCTTCGAGAAGATCGAGCAGGAGTACGAGCTGACCCGGCGTGAGGTGCTCGCCGTCACCGGGTCCCCCGCGCTGCTCGACAGCTCCCCGGTGCTGCAGCGCACCCTCGCGGTGCGGGACACCTACCTGGAGCCACTGCACCACCTCCAGGTGGCGCTGCTGCGTCAGTACCGCGACTCGGGCGCCGCCGGCCGGGCGGTCGCCACCGCGCCGGGCGGTCGGCGGGCTCCCAGCGACGGTACGGCGCTGGAGCGGGCGCTGCTCACCACGGTCAACGGGATCGCGGCCGGGATGCGCAACACGGGCTGACCGCCGCGCGGCACGTTCGGGCCGGCCCGGAGGGCGCGCGGACGAGTTGCCAGGTCTCCGGCAGGGGCGCCGCTTCCAGGCGCGCGTCGGAAGCTGGGGCCTCCGGATTCGCACACTCACCGACGAGAGCCTGATACCGCTGAGTCATAAATTGCTGCAGCGGTATCAGGCTCTTCCGCGCCGGTCGGGGCGCGCGCCGCGCGGGGCGGGATCAGTCGCCGCCACCCCCGAAGTCGCCGCCGCCGAAGTCGCCCCCGCCGAAATCGCCGCCACCGCCGAAATCGCCGCCGCCCTGGTCCGCGCCGCCCTGGTCACCGAAGTCGTTGCCGTCGGCGAAGCCCTCCTGGTAGCCGGCCTCGTAGCCGTAACCCGGGTCGGCGAAGGCGGGCGAGAAGAGGGCGTCGGCGATGAGCACGCCGCCGAGCACCCCCGCTCCGGCGCCGAGCGCGGTCTTCCACCAGGGCGTCGAGTACCAGCCGGCCGGCACCGGCCGCCCCTGGAACCGGCCGCCCGGGTAGTAGTACGGCGTATCCCGGCCCGGCTGGGGCCCCGCCTTGAAGGTCTGCCCCTGCACCTCGACCTGCCGTTCCCGGGTCAGCTCCCCGGTGCCCGCCGCGGCGGTCAGCGGCGGCAGCTCGGGGCCGGGATCGATGCCGAGCGCGATCCGGGCCGCCCGCGCGTAGGCGAGCCCCTCCAGCGCCGTCTCCCGGGCCAGCCGGAACTGGTGCACCGTCGCGGCCTGCTCCAGCTGACTTCCGGCGGCGTTGTACCGCTCGGACGCGTCGACCAGCGCCTGCCGCACCGCGGGCTCGTCACCGTGCAGGTTCATCACCTGGCCGCCGAGACGCTCGTACCAGCGCTGGGCGTCGGCGCGCACGTCAGCCAGCTCGCGGGCGTGCCGGGCAGCCGTCTCGCGCCGCCACCAGACCAACGCACCCACGACCACCGCCACGAGGACGACCACGAGCAGAATTTTCATGGCCACGACGGTACCGAAGCCGGCAAGGTCGTACGCGTTTGGCAAGCTTCGGTGATGGACTTCCCGACGCTCGCCGTGGTGGTGGTCTGTCTCGGCGCCGGCGGCGCGGTGGGGTGGCTCGCCGCCCGGTCCCGCGCCTCGGCCGAGATCGCCCGGTTGGACGCCACCCTGCGCGCCACGCGCGAGGGCGAGGGGCGGCTGGAGCAGTCCCTCCGGGCGCTGAGCTACGAGGCGACCGCGCAGTCCCAGGAGGCGGTCTCCCGGGCCGTCGCGCCGCTGCACGAGACCCTGCGCCGCTACGAGCAGCGGGTTGCCGACCTGGAGCACGAGCGGGTCGACGCGTACGCGGAGCTGCGTGAGCAGGTGCGCTCGATGAGCGTGGTCTCGGGTGAGCTGCGCACCGAGACGAAGCAGCTCGTGGCGGCGCTGCGCGCCCCGCAGGTCCGCGGCCGATGGGGCGAGCACCAGCTGCGCCGGATCGTCGAGGCGGCCGGCATGCTGGAGCACTGCGACTTCGCCGAGCAGGTCACGGCAGCCACCGATCACCAGGTGGTCCGCCCCGACCTGGTCGTACGACTGCACGGCGGCCGCTCGGTGGTGGTCGACGCCAAGGCACCGTTCGACGCGTACCTCACGGCGATGGAGGCGCGCGACGAGCGCAGCCGGGACACCCACCTCGACGCGCACGCCCGGCACCTGCGGGCGCACGTCGACGCCCTGGCCGCCAAGACCTACTGGGCCGCGTTCGACAGCACACCGGAGTTCGTGGTGCTCTTCGTGCCGGCGGATCCCTTCCTCGACGTGGCCCTCCAGCGCGACCCGACGCTGCTGGAGCACGCCTTCGCCCGCAACGTGGTGCTGGCCACCCCGGCCACCCTGGTCGCGCTGCTGCGTACCGTCGCCTACTCCTGGCGGCAGGAGGCGCTGGCCCGCAACGCGGCGGCGGTGCACTCGCTGGCCCGGGAGCTGCACGGCCGGCTCGCCACGCTCGGCGACCACGTCTCCAAGCTCGGTACGGCGCTGGGCGGCGCGGTGACCGCGTACAACCGGGCGGTCGGCTCGTTGGAGGCGCGGGTGCTGGTCAGTGCCCGCAAGCTCGCCGAGCTGGGCGTCTCGGACCGGGAGCTGGAGGCCCCGGCGCAGGTCGAGTTGGCGCCCCGGCAGCCGCAGGCGCCGGAGCTGCTCGACGCGGCCGAGAACGAGCTGCCGTCGCGCTGATCCCGGCTCGCCGAGGCGGCCGGGGCACCCGCCTCAGGAGCGCCGCGCGGCCTCCACGACGAACGGGGTGCCCTGCTGGCAGGTGGTCATCATGCCGGGCTGGACGCGTCCGCTGACGGTCACCTCGGCACCCACGGCGAGGACGTCGCGCGGGCCACCTATCAGCAGGTAGCCGTCGAGCAGCAGGCAGTTCGGCTCGACGCCGGCCACGATCGTGCCGGTCAGCTCGGTGCCGCCGACCGGCGGCGGCAGGGTGGGACCGCCCGGCTTGATCGTCCCGCGCGGCGGGGTCGAGGCCGGCCTGGGCGTGGCCGGGTCGGTCGGAGAGGTGGACGGGGTCGCGGGCTGGTCGGTCACCGGAGCTGCTCCCGTGGCGGTGGGCGTGGTGGTCGTGGTGCCGGTGCCGTCCTGACCGCCGCAGGCGCTCAGCGCGGCGACGGCGACCAGGGCGACGGCGGCGAGCCGAAGAGTCCTCATACCGGTATCGGACGTGTCGGGACGGCCGGGAGTTCCCGGGTCAGCCACGCGCCGCGGCGGCGGCCCGCATGTCCCGCTTGAGCTCCTGGGGGAGCGAGAAGGTGAGCCGCTCGTTGGCGGTGGTGATCTCCTCGACCTCGCCGAAGCCCCGCGCGGCGAGGTGCTCGAGCACCTCCTGCACCAGCTCCTCGGGGACGCTCGCGCCGGAGGTCACGCCGACCGTACGGGCGTCGGAGAGCCAGGCGTCGTCGATCTCGTGCGCGAAGTCGATCAGGTGGCCGCCGCGGGCGCCGGCGTCCAGCGCGACCTCGACGAGCCGGACCGAGTTGGACGAGTTCCGCGAACCCACGACGAGCACCACGTCGCAGTCCGGCGCGATCTGCTTGACCACGTGCTGCCGGTTCGACGTGGCGTAGCAGATGTCGTCGCTGGGCGGGGACTGGAGCAGCGGCAGCCGCTTCTTGAGCCGGGCGACCGTCTCCAGCGTCTCGTCTACGGAGAGGGTGGTCTGGGAGAGCCACACGACCTTGTTGGGGTCGCGGACGGTGATCTGGTCGGCGGCGTCCGGGCCGTCGACGAGCTGGATGTGCTCGGGGGCCTCGCCGGAGGTGCCGATGACCTCCTCGTGCCCCTCGTGGCCGATCAGCAGGATGTCGTAGTCCTCGGCGGCGAAGCGCTTCGCCTCGTGGTGCACCTTGGTGACCAGTGGGCAGGTCGCGTCGATCGCCTTCAGTGAGCGCGACTTCGCCTGCTCGTACACCTCGGGCGCGACGCCGTGCGCGGAGAAGACGACGGTGGCGCCCTCCGGCACCTCCTCGTTCTCCTCGACGAAGATCGCGCCCTGCGCCTCGAGCGTCTGCACCACGTGCTTGTTGTGCACGATCTGCTTACGGACGTAGATCGGGGCGCCGTAGAGCTTCAGCGCCTCCTCCACGGTCTGCACCGCGCGGTCGACTCCCGCGCAGTAGCCGCGGGGCTTGGCCAGGAGCACGCGCTTACCGGTCCGGGGAGTCGCTTCATCCTGAGTCACCCGTCCATCGTACGTGCCCGCCCGGGACCGGGCTCCCGCTGCGACCCCCCCCGTGCCACCTGCCCGTGGCCTCACCCACCCTGTTGATCATGAGGTTGACGGCGGTTCCGGAGCTCGACTCCGCCGTCAACCCCATGATCAACAGCAGGATGGTCGGGGGTGGGCCGTAGGGTGGGCGGGTGAGCACGGGTGAGGTGGATCGGAGCACGTCGGAGGAGCCCTGGCCGGTCCGGGTGGTCAGCCAGAAGATCGGCGCCTGGATCGCCCGACTCGGCTGGGTCTGGGTCGACGGGCAGGTGGCGCAGATCAGCCGCCGCCCCGGCGCCAGCACCGTCTTCCTCACCCTGCGGGACCCGTCGGCCGACCTGAGCCTCACCGTCACCACCAACCGCGACGTTCTCGACGCCGGCGCACCCGAGCTGCGCGAGGGCGCCCGAGTGGTGCTGCACGCCAAGCCCGAGTTCTACGCCGCCCGCGGCACGCTGAGCCTGCGTGCCGACGAGATCCGCCAGGTGGGCCTCGGTGAGCTGCTGGCCCGGCTGGAGAAGCTCAAGAAGCTGCTCGCCGCCGAGGGGCTCTTCGACCGGGCCCGCAAGCGCCGCACCCCGTTCCTGCCCAACCGGATCGGTCTGATCACCGGCCGCGCCTCGGCGGCCGAACGGGACGTGCTCACCAACGCCCGCCGGCGCTGGCCGGCAGTGGAGTTCCGCACGGTCAACGTGGCGGTGCAGGGGCCCGGCGCGGTGCCGCAGATCGTCGACGCGCTCAAGGTGCTCGACGCCGATCCGACCATCGACGTGATCATCATCGCCCGAGGCGGTGGCAGCCTCGAGGACCTGCTCCCCTTCTCCGACGAGGCACTCTGCCGGGCGGTCTTCGCCTGCCGCACGCCGGTGGTGAGCGCGATCGGCCACGAGACCGACGCGCCGCTGCTCGACTACGTCGCCGACCTGCGCGCCTCGACACCGACCGACGCGGCCAAGCGGGTCGTGCCGGACCTGTCGGAGGAGGTACGCCTCATCGGGCAGGCGCGCAACCGCCTCGAACGCGCCGTACGCAACCTGATCGACCGCGAGGCGCACCGGCTTGACGCGCTGCGCTCCCGGCCGGTCCTGGCCCGCCCCCAGGTCATGATCGACCAGCGGAGCACCGAGCTGACCCTGCTCCGCCAGCGCTCCGGGCGCTGCCTGCGCCACCGGCTCACCGCCGCCGACGACGAGCTGCGGCACACCCTGGCCCGGCTCCGCGCGCTCTCTCCGGCGGCCACGCTCGATCGCGGGTACGCGATCGTCCAACGCGCCGACGGGCATGTGGTCCGGGCCGCCTCCGAGGTGGGCAAGGGCGACCCGCTGCGGGTACGCCTCGCCGACGGCGAGCTGGCCGCGACGGTGGACGGGTGACCCGCTCGATCTGCCGCGGCGGCCCTGCGAGCCGCGCCGAGTTACGGAACGACAGGAAGCCGCTCGTGGCACGGGACGGCCTTGTGCTGGGATGGAGCCGATGACAGAGCAGACGAAGGCCGGGCCGGACGAGCGGCTCAGCTACGAGCAGGCCCGCGCGGAGCTGGCGTCGGTGGTCGAGCGCCTGGAGGCCGGTGGCACGTCGCTGGAGGAGTCGCTCGCGCTCTGGGAGCGGGGCGAGGCGCTGGCGGTGATCTGCCAGCGCTGGCTGGACGGCGCCCGGGCACGAATCGAAGCCGCCCGGGAAGCCGAGACCTCCTGACCTCGCCCACCCCGGGCCCACCCGCCGGAGACGCGGTTGCGGCACCCGGAACGGGTGCCGCAACCGCAGCCGCGCGATCGAGGGCTCGAGAACCGCGACGGATCAGTTGAAGAGGTTGTACAGCTCGGCCGGGGCCTCGACGACCTGGTCGGGCGCGGGCTTCTGGGCAGCGGTGGCGTTGCCGTAGTCCGAGTAGGTGATCCGCACGTCCTGAGCCTTCTGCTGACCGGCCGCCGGGACCTGGATCACCAGCTCACTGAGCCGGCCCTGGGCGTCCACGCGCGCGGTGAAGGGGACGGACTTCGCCTGCGGCCCGAGCGCAGTGATCATGGTGGCGTCCAGCGATCCGGCCTCGGCCGCCTTCGACACGTCGATCGTGCCGGCGTAGGCGCCCTCGCCGGTACGCCGTACCTCGGTGACGCCCTGGGTGAGCACCTCACTGCCGGCCGGGTCGAGCCGGTCGAAGTCGAAGCCGAGATTGCGGTTGCCCTTGATCCGGGTCTGGTCGAGGTGCTGGTACTTGCCGAGGTTCAGCGCCTCCTGCCCCGGTACGCTCTGCGCCGCCCGACCGCCGAGGTCGACCTTCACCCAGCTGTCCGGCCGAGAGTGGATCACGTCGAGCGTCATCGACAGGTCGGAGGAGGCGTCACCGATCGACACCTTCATCCGCGCGCTCTGGCTCGGCTCGTGCACCTGCCCCTCGGCAGTGCTCCCGGCGCCGGTCATGCTGAACCGGAAGTTGCCGTCGCGGATCGCCGCCGTGGAGGCGAGCAGCGCCTGCTTCGCGTCACCGCTCCCCGGCGACGCGCTGCCGGTGGCGGTGGCCGTTGCGGAGGCGGTCGGCGAGGCGGCGCCTCCCGGGGCTTCGGCGTTGCACGCGGCGAGGCCCGGGGTGAAGAGCGCGGCAGCCACCAGGCCGGCGCCGAGTCGTCGTCGAACAGTCATCCGTGTCTCCCGAGAAGGTCACCCGACGCGGGCTCGTGCGCCGGAACGGGGCGGCGCAGCGATCCTCGGCCACGCCGCGCGAGCCGGCCCCGCCGAGAAATCGGCAGACCCGCTCGCCCCTCCTCTGTTCCCTGCCCACGGTCCGGGCAATCGCCCGGCTTCCCCTTTTCGGGAACGGGGACGACAAATCGCCGATCGACCTCGGGACCGGGTGGTCGGCTCAGCGCAGCGAGCCGGCGAGTTCGCGCAGCTCGTTCTCCCGGGCGTCGCCCACGACGATCACCGTACGGCCGGGCTCCAGCAGCACCAGCGCCTGCTCGTTCTCCCGGGCGGTGTACCGCTGCCAGTTCCGCCCGGCCAGCTCGGTCTGGCCCTGCGGCTGCGCCCGGTCGGTCAGCTCGGTGGGGATCAACTGCTCGGCGGGCACGTTGCTCTGCAGCAGCTGCGCCCCCTTCCCCTCCGGGGTCACGTAGCCGATCCGCAGCGTCGAGCCCCCCTCCGCCGCCTGGTAGCGGGCGTTCACCGGACGCCACTCCTCGCCGAGACCGGCCGGCTGGCTCACCGGGAAGGCGTTCGCGGCCTGGGCCTGCTCGACGGCGGGCGCCGGGTCGACCGGGGTCGGCTGGTCACCGCCGAGGAAGCCCCGGTAGAACGCCAACAGCAGCGCGATCGGGACCAGCAGCACCAGCAGCGAGATCGCCATGTCCTTCGGTGACCGCTCGGAACGGCGCGTGGCGGCCACCACCGGCGACGCGGCAGACTCCCGCGCGGCTGCCGTCGACGGCTCGGGCCGGCCGGCCTCGGGCGGATCCTGCAGCGCGGCGCTCGCCTCGACCAGGGCCGGCTCGCCGGCCGCCGGCACTCGGTCGGCGGCAGCCACCGGGGTCTCGGCGGGCTGCCCGTCGATCTCGGCGCGGGCGTCCGCCGGTCCGGCGGTGGCCGGGTCGGGGCCGTCGGTCGGGGTCCGGTCGGTGGGTACGCGGTCGGCTGGCTGTGCGGGTTCCACCCCGCCATTCTCGCAGCCGCCCCGACCGGCGGTATCCGGGCCATCACCGCCCCGCCCCAGCGCCGCATCCGCGATCGTGTGAGGATCAGCGACATAGCCGGCAGCGGAGCACGCCCGCGACGCCCGGCCCACCCCGCACCGTCGCGAGGAGGAGCCGTCATGACGAACACCAGGACCCGCGTCCCGCAGAATCTGGACCGCAACCTCGCCCTCGACCTGGTCCGGGTCACCGAGGCGGCGGCGATGGCCGCCGGCCGGTGGGTCGGCCGTGGCGACAAGGAGGGCGGCGACGGGGCCGCCGTCGACGCCATGCGCAAACTGATCAACTCGATTCCGATGCGCGGCGTCGTGGTGATCGGCGAGGGCGAGAAGGACAACGCCCCGATGCTCTTCAACGGCGAGGAGGTCGGCGACGGGACGGGTCCGGAGGTGGACGTCGCGGTCGACCCGATCGACGGCACCACGCTGATGAGCAAGGGGATGCCGAACGCCCTCGCGGTGCTGGCGGTCGCCGAGCGCGGCGCGATGTTCGACCCCAGCGCCGTCTTCTACATGGAGAAGCTCGCCGTGGGCCCGGCCTACGCGGACGTGGTGGACATCAACGCGGGCGTGGCCGACAACCTGCGGCGGATCGCGCGGGTCAAGGGCACCGACGTCTCCGAGGTGACGGTCTGCGTGCTGGACCGGCCCCGGCACAAGGACCTGGTCGACCAGATCCGGCGGGCCGGCGCGGGCATCCGGTTCATCTCCGACGGGGACATCGCCGGCGCCATCGCGGCGGCCCGGGGCGAGTCGGACGTCGACGTGCTGATGGGCATCGGCGGCACCCCCGAGGGGATCACCTCCGCCTGCGCGCTCAAGTGCATGGGCGGGATGATGCAGGCGAAGCTCTGGCCCAAGGACGACGAGGAACGGGAGAAGGCGCTCGCCGCCGGGCACGACCTGGACCGGGTGCTCTTCACCGACGACCTGGTGACCGGGGACAACTGTTTCTTCGTGGCCACCGGGGTGACCTCCGGGGACCTGCTGCGGGGGGTGCGCTACCGCGCCGGCGGGGCGTACACCCAGTCGATCGTGATGCGCTCGAAGAGCGGCACGATCCGCGTGATCGACTCGTACCACCGTCTGGAGAAGCTGGCGCTCTACTCGGCCGTCGACTTCGACGGCCGCCCCCTGGCCGAACAGGAGTGAGCGCCGCCACCACCGAACGGCCCGTCCTGCCGGCGACCCAGCGGATCGCCGGGGTGGGTCTGGCGACCCTCTCGGGGGTCGCCGTCGCCGTGCAGTCGCGGATCAACGGCGAGCTGGGGGTACGTCTCCGCGACGGTTTCGGCGCCGCGGTGATCTCCTTCGGCATCGGGCTGCTGGTGCTGCTGGTGCTGGTTCCCGCCTCCCCGACCGGGCGGCGTGGTCTGACCGCCCTGCGCACGGCGCTGCGCGGCGGCGCGCTGCGGCCCTGGCAGTGCCTGGGCGGGGTGTTCGGCGCGTTCCTGGTCGCCACCCAGGGGCTCACCATCGGCACGCTCGGCGTCGCGGTCTTCACCGTGGCCGTGGTGGCCGGCCAGTCCGGCAGCAGCCTGGCGGTCGACCGGGCGGGCATCGGCCCCGCCGGCGCGCACCCGATCACCGGCCAGCGGCTGGCCGGGGCCTCGCTCGCCGTGGTCGCGGTGCTGCTCTCCGTCAGTGACCGGTTCGACCAGCCGGACACGCTGGTGCTCGCCGTGCTGCCGCTGCTCGCCGGCGTGGGCATCGCCTGGCAGCAGGCGGTGAACGGGCGGGTTCGCGGGGCCTCGGGAAGCGCGCTGACGGCCACCCTGGTGAACTTCACCGTCGGTACCGTGGCCCTGCTCGTCGCGTTCGCCATCGACGTGGCGGTACGCGGCTGGCCGGCCGGAAGCCTGCCCGCCGAGCCCTGGCTCTACCTGGGTGGGCCGATCGGCATCGTCTTCATCGCGGTCGCCGCGGCGATCGTCCGGTTCACCGGCGTGCTGCTGCTCGGCCTGGCCACCATCGCCGGTCAGGTCGTCGGCGCCGTCCTGGTGGACCTGGTCGTGCCGACGGCCGCCTCGCACCCCAGCCTCACCACCCTGGGCGGGGCCGCCCTCACCCTGGTCGCCGTGCTCGTCGCCGCCCTGGCCCCGTCGCGGTCGGCGCAGGCTTGACGGCCTGAGCAGCGGGCGCGCCGTCAGGTCGGCGGCCTTACCGGGACCGACGGGTACGGCGGATCGGCCTGAAGCGTGGGTGCCCCGACGAGGCGGGCCGTGCGCCATCCCAGCAGCAGTCCCGGCACGCCGGCCAGGAACGCCAGCAGCAGCGCCGTCCACACGTACACGGGCCGGCCGTAGAGCCACCCGACCAGGGGTAGGGCGGCCATCGCCGCGGTCAGCGCGGCGGCCAGGGACACCTCCAGCGCCCAGCGGCGGGGGACGTTCGGGGCTCGGGCCGGAACCAGAGCCAACGCGGCGGTCCCGATCAGCAGCGGCCCGAGCCCGAGGGGTGCCACCGCGCCGAGCAGGGCGGTGTCGAGCCAGACCACCAGCAGCATCCCTACCAGCAGCGCTCCGAGGTGCCCCAGAGTGATGGGCAGCCAGTGCGCCGTACCGGCCCGCTTCCCAGCCCGGGCACCGGACACTGCCAGGACCAGTACCGCCAGTCCGGCCAACAGCAGCGTCACCCGCAGCGGATCCTGACCCCGGGAAGCGGGGCTGCTCTCTCCCAGCGTCGGTGCCCGTCCGCCGAACGGATGATTCCCGACCTCCGCCCCGGCGAAGCCGATCCGCTCCCAGGCGCCGTCGCTGTACCGGAGCGCGAAGCCGTCCCGGCCGTTGGCGACCAGCACGACGTGCCGGCCGTCCGTCGTGTCCCGTACGACCAACTCCTGCCCGCTCACCCGCGGACCGCCGACCCCGGACTCCTCGTACTGCCGAATCAGCACCACCCGCTGCTGCTCGGTCACCTCCCAGGCCGTCCGCCAGGTCCGGCCCGCGTCATCGCTCTCGTCGACCCGGAGCCGCCCGGTGACCAGGCGGTAGCAGTGCGAGGGGTTCGCCGACGAACAGGCCTGCCGCGCCGGCTCGCCCTCTCGGCTTACCCGGTTTCGCAGCGCGCCCTGTTCCGCCTCGGTGGCGTCCCGCCAGCTGCCTCCGTCGTCGTCACTGACCCGCCAGGAGCCGGCATCGGTGGCGTAGTCGCCGTAACCGCTGCCGATCTCGGCCACGAGACGACCGTCGACGACCGCGACCCGCACCGCGTCCGGGTAGTGCACCGCGCTCGTGGCCGCGGCCGCGAACGTCGCCGCCGGCAGCAGCACCAGCAGCCGAACCAGCCGTGCCGTACGTCGCCGTACCCGCTCACGTCGGGCCCGGGTCCAGCTGAAGGCGGCCAAGGCCAGCGCGGGCAGGGCCAGCAGATCGGTGAGGTCTGCCCGGACCAGCGACGGCCCGTTCACGACGCTCCAGGCCGCCGAAGCCGCGGCAGCGGCGTCGGCATGGGACTTGACCACCGTGAAGACGACCCCGGCCAGACCGAGACCGAGCCCGACGGCCGCGCGGTTCGGCAGGCGGGGGGCCAGCAGGGTGAACAGGACGGCGATCAGCGGTGGCGCGACCACCAGACCCGCCACGTCGCTGAGTTTGCCGGTCATCGGCCCGGCGAACTCCGCCTTGAGCAACCGATCGTTGACCAGGAGCAGGATGAGGGCGGCCACCGAGACCGGGTGCCCCAGCCAGGCCAGCATGGCCGGGGCGCTGTCACGCGGTGGCGGATAGAGCTCCGACATTCGCCCAGGCTGGCAGTGGCACATCACGATGCGACCACGCGGGGAACAGCATCGGATACCGGTCAGCTTCCGTCCGAGGAGTGGCCCGGGAAGAGGTGCGCCTTCGGGTCGATCACCACGGCCGCGTTGTTCACCGCCGTGGCGGCCTCGCCGAAGCCGGTGGCGATCAACCGGACCTTGCCCGGGTACTCGGTGATGTCGCCGGCCGCGAAGACGCGGGGCAGATTCGTGGCCATGGTGCTGTCGACGACGATGTGCCGGCGGTCCAACCGGAGTCCCCACTCGGCGAGCGGGCCGAGGTCGGCGGTGAAACCGAGCGCCGCGACGACGGTGTCGACCGGCAGGGTCTCCGGGGCGCCGCCCCGTACGGTGATCTCCGCGCCGGTGACCACCTCCGCACCGAGCAGCCGGGTGACCTCGGCGTTGACCACCACCCGGATGGGCAACGCCAGAACCCGGGAGACGGTCGCGGCGTGCGCCCGGAACTTCTCCCGCCGGTGCACCAGCGTCACCGAGCGGGCCAGCGGGTGCAGGGTCAGCGCCCAGTCGAAGGCGGAGTCACCGCCGCCCACGATCAACACGTCCCGGCCGGCCAGCTCGGTCGGCTGCGGCACGAAGTAGACGATCCCGGCCCCGACGAACTCCTCGGCGACCGGCAGCGGCCGTGGGGTGAAGCTGCCCAGCCCGCCGGTGACGACCACCGCGCCGCAGCGCAGCCGCTCGCCGCCGGCGAGGCCGAGCACCGGACGTTCATCGGCGTAGGTGAGCTTCTCGGCGCGGGTGCCCAGCAGGTAGCACGGGTCGAAGGGCGCGGCCTGGGCGAGCAGGTTCGCCACCAGGTCGCGGCCCTTGACCGACGGGAAGCCGGCCACGTCGAGGATGAGCTTCTCCGGGTACATCGCGGTGACCTGGCCGCCCGGCTCCGGCAGCGCGTCGATCACCGCCACCGAGAGCCCGCGGAAACCGGCGTAGTACGCCGCGAAGAGGCCGGTCGGACCGGCTCCGATCACGGCGACATCGACCTCGCGCATGGCGTACCGTCGCTTCCCGCTCGCGGATCAACGCGTGCTGATGTCGACGGTATGGCCCTCGCCCGGCCCGGGGCAAGCATGTCCCGCCGGTGGCGCGCGGGCAGGTCACGGCGGGTACGCGGGCCCGGCGTCGTGCTCCGCGACGGCGCGGTCCGCGGCCCGGCCCGGCCCGTTCACGGCGCGGTCGGCGGCCTGGGCCGGCTTGTTCACGGCATGGAGAAGGTGGACTCCGAGCGGCTGGGGTCGTGCCGGCGACGCCGGAACAGGATGGCGGCGACCACCCCGCCGAGCAGCCCGAACAGGTGCCCCTGCCAGGAGATCCGCTCGTCGGTGGGCAGGACGCCCACCAGCTGCCAGCCGTAGAGGAGCCCGACCAGCAGGAAGACTGCGAAGTTCCACCAGCTGCGCTCGAAGATGCCGCGGGTGAAGAGGATCCCCAGGTAGCCGAAGATCACGCCGCTCGCGCCGACCACCACCGAGTTGGGCGAGCCGGTGAACCAGACGCCGAGCCCGCTCACCAGGATGATCAACAGGGTGGACCAGAGGAAGCGGCGGGCGCCTGCCGCGAGCACGAAGGTGCCGAGCAGGATCAGCGGAATGCTGTTGCTGTAGAGGTGGTCGAAGCCGTGGTGCAGGAACGGCGAGAAGAAGACGCCGTCCAGGCCGTCGATCCGCTTCGGGATGATGCCCGCGGCCGCGTCCAGACCGAACGAGAGACCCTGGTCGGCGACCTCGATGAGGAACAGGAACGGCACCACCGCGCACATCGCCACGAAGGCACGGCCGAGCGCGGCGTAGAACGCCTCGGTGCCGAACCGGTGGGGGTCGTTGCTTCCGGAGAGCAGGGTCACCCCACCACTGCTATCAGTAATCCCGCCCGACCGCCACTCACGTCTCGTACCGAGCACGGAAAACGGGGCGGGTGTTCAGCACCCGCCCCGCTTCCGAACGCTTCCGGCTCAGTACCAGCCGCTGCTCTGGGAGTGCGCCCAGGCGCCGCAGGGGGTGTCGTACCGCCCCTCGATGTAGCCCAGCCCCCACTCGATCTGGGTGGCCGGGTTGGTCTGCCAGTCGTCCGCCACCGAGCTCATCTTGTCGCCGGGCCTCGCCTGCGGGATGCCGTACGCGCCGGACGAGGCGTTGCGGGCCTTGTGGTTCCAGCCGCTCTCCTTGGTCCAGAGCTTGTCGAGGCAGGGGAACTCCTTGATCGGGAAGCCCGCCTTGATCATCTCTGCGCAACCGATCTTCCGGTTGCCGCTGTACTCCTCGCACGAGGCGGGGATCGGCCCGTCGTACGGCTTCGCGGCCGCGTTCTCGGCCTCTTCGGCCTTCTCGCGCTCGCGCTTGCGGGACGCCGCCGCCTCCTCGGCCCGCTTGGCCCGCTCGGCGGCGGCCTTGGCGGCCTCGGCGGCGCGCAGCTTCGCCTGGTACTCGGCGGCCCGCTGCCGAGCGGACTGCACCTGGTGGACGGCCTGGCGCTCGCGCTGGTACTCGTGCTCCGCCTGGTCGACCTCTGCGCTGACCTGTGCTGTCAGGCCCTCTTGCTGGGCTTCCCGGTCATCGCCGAGATAGACGCCGCCGGCAACGCCCACGGAGAGCAGCGCGACGGCGGCCGTACGGGCACCCAACCGGCTCCACAGCCGACTCACGAAGTGGTCCCTTCGTCGGGGGCAAGGACACGGCGGGTGCCCGGGTCGTCAACGGCCGGGCCGCGCCGTGAGCGCCCCGACCGTCGTCCGGTCGCAGCCGACGCACCGGTGTCGTGACAGGTGTAACGAATGATCCCTGACGATCTCTTCGGTGCGTGAGCGCTCGTGGGACACGATCGCGCACGGTGAGGCCGATGGGAAACCAAGGGACGGATTTGTGACTTGGACCACACCGTAAATCGGGATGAATTGGCACTAAGGGGTCATCACAACGGGTTGTCCTCCAGCAGGTCCGTCACCATCGCCGCGATGGGCGAACGCTCCGAACGGCTGAGCGTCACGTGGGCGAAGAGCTGATGCCCCTTCAATGCCTCGATCACCGCGGTGACCCCGTCGTGCCGGCCGACCCGGAGATTGTCCCGCTGCGCCACGTCGTGGGTCAGCACCACCCGGGAACCCTGCCCGATCCTGGAGAGCACGGTGAGCAGGACACCGCGCTCCAGGGACTGCGCCTCGTCCACGATGACGAACGCGTCGTGCAGGCTGCGGCCCCGGATGTGGGTCAGCGGAAGCACCTCGAGCAGCCCCCGGCTGGTGACCTCCTCCAGCACGTTCTCGTGCACCACGGCGCCGAGGGTGTCGAAGACCGCCTGGGCCCAGGGCGACATCTTCTCCAACTCGGTGCCGGGCAGGTAGCCCAGCTCCTGGCCGCCCACGGCGTACAGCGGGCGGAAGACGACGACCTTCTTGTGCCGGCGACGCTCCATCACCGCGTCCAGCCCGGCGCAGAGCGCGAGGGCGGACTTACCGGTGCCCGCCCGGCCGCCCAGCGACACGATCCCGACCGACTCGTCCAGCAGGAGGTCCAGGGCGATCCGCTGCTCCGCCGAGCGACCGTGGACGCCGAACGCCTCCCGGTCGCCGCGGACCAGCCGTACCGTCTTGTCCGGCAGCACCCGGCCGAGCGCCGACCCCCGCCCGGAGTGCAGCACCAGGCCGGTGTGGCAGGGCAGCCCCGCCGCCTCGTCCAGGTCGAGCGTCTCACCGGCGTACAGCTGGCCGATCTGCTCCTCGCTCAGCTCCAGCTCGGCCATGCCCGTCCAGGTCGGGTCGCTGGCCTGGCCGTGCCGGTACTCGTCGGCGCGCAGACCGACCGAAGCGGCCTTGACCCGCAGCGGCATGTCCTTGCTGACGAGCGTGACCGCCCGCCCCTCGGCGGCAAGGTTCAACGCCACGGAGAGGATGCGGGCGTCGTTGCTCTCGTTGCGGAAGCCGGGCGGCAGCACCCCGTCGTCGGTGTGGTTGAGCTCCACCCGCAGCGTGCCGCCGCTGTCGTTCGCGGGCACCGGCCGGTCCAGCCGGCCGTGCCGCACCCGCAGCTCGTCCAGCATGCGCAGCGACTGCCGGGCGAACCAGCCCAGCTCCGGATGGTGGCGCTTCCCCTCCAACTCGGAGATCACCACCAGCGGCAGGACCACCTCGTGCTCGGAGAACCGGTGGAAGGCCGCCGGGTCGGAGAGGAGTACCGAGGTGTCCAGAACGAAGGATTGGCCGGCTGGTCGGGGCTCCTTGGCGTCGGCCGGCGCGGTGGCCGCCGTGCGGCGGCTCCGGGTGGCTCGGCGGGTCACGGCAGTCGCGGCCGGGGTCTGATCGGCACCGGCAGTGGTACGGCGAGTCGTCACAGGCCTGCTCCGGCGGATGTGCACCCGGCCATCCGCGTTCCGCCACCGCCGGTGCCCGGGGACACGGGGTCGGATGCGGGCCCCATGCGCGTGGGTCGCAGGTCCGGGCTTGCCGGTTGGCCCGGGAGAACCCCGTGCCATGCCTAGACGCTAGCCGGGCTCGGGCATCCCGGCTAGAGGTTGCAGGTTGCTCTCCGCCGACCGGTACATGAACGGCCTGTCATCGCACCGGTCGCCGGTGCGCCCGGCCGCCAGGAACGCCCCCGCGGCAGCCGGCGCGATCGGGCACGCCGGCTGCCGAGCCGGGGGCGGCGGGGCCGGCCGGGATGCATGCCCCCTGCGCGCATCCCGGCCGGTGGGACCACGGTCACCGGTCTGACGTGGCCCCGACGGTGCGTGTCCGCCGCGGACGACGCACCGCGCCTTCGTGCCGGTCGGTCGGCTGCCGGCCGGCGAGCCGCCTCGGCCGTCTCAACCGGTTCGTCTGACCAGGGTGCCGGTCGGGTGCCGCCCGGTGACCGGGGCGGCCGGCGCCGAGAACGACGAGCCGGTGTACGTGGTGCCGGGGCGGGGCACCGTCCCGGCCACTCGGATGGTGCTGGGCGCGGGCTCGGGCGCGGAGAGCGCCGAGGCGATGGCGGCCTGCGCGTCCCGGCGACGCCGGTTCCAGGCGCCGCGGTCGCCGTCGAAGTAGCCCTGCCGGTAGCCGAACCGGTAGCCGATGCGGTAGCTCAGCTGGCCGTGCAGCCGGCCGGCCGCGTAGCTGGCGGCACCGAGCACCAGCACGAGGAAGATGGCGAGGAAGGGGCTCATCGGGCGGCTCCCGGTCGCCGCCGGTGCCGCGTCATCGCTCCTCCGGGTCGACCGAGGCCGGGTCGGCGACCAGCAGCTGGTCCAGGTCGCCGGTGCTGACCTCCTCGACCAGCTCGACGCTGATCCGGCAGCAGTCCAGGACCACCTCCGCCACCGAGGACCGGCGGATCTCCCCGCCGGACTCGTAGACCCGCACGCTCAGCTCGGGGCAGCCGAGGTGGGTACGCCAGGCGTTCCACTCGTCCCGGTCGCCGACGCTCAGCGACAGGTAACGGCAGCCCCGGGCGAGGTAGAGGCGCCAGGGAGCGCTCAGGCCGGCGGCGACGCCCTCGGCGATCAGACCGAAGGCCTGGGCACGCGTCGCGAGTTCGGTCACCACACCCCCCTCGCACCGGGGGCGTGACGCATGTGAGCACCAATCGTCTCAGGCACGTGACACACCGTAGGTTGTCCCATGGGCGTGACAGTATCAGCTTTTCGTCCGCTTACGGCGCCACCAATGGTCATCTATTCTGCCCAGGTGACACCCCTCAAAAGCAGAGCTGGATCGTTGACCCCAAAGCCGAGCCAGCCGTCACTTTCACGTGACAGTCGCGCGCCAGGGACCGCTTCCACGTCCGGGTGGCCGTACCGTCACGAGGTGACCGAGACCGCCAACGCCCGGAAGATCGCCTTCGCCACCTTCGTCCGACGCGCGCTCGACGAGGCACGAGCCACCCGGGCCTGGAGCGGCACAGAGGTCTCCCGACGCACCGGCGTCTCCCGGCAGACCATCAACCGCTGGGTGCGGGGCGACTGGGCCAGCGACCCGGAGGCCGAACGGGTGGTCGCCTTCTGCGAGGGCCTGGGCCTCAACCCGGCCACCGCGTTCGCCGCGCTCGGCTGGGAACGCGCCGCCACCGCCCCGCACGCCGGCCAGCCCGGCCCACCGATGGACCCGGACGTGGAGGCGCTACTGCGCCGACTCGTCGACCCGAACGTGTCGGACGCGGAGAAGTTCCATATTCGAGAAACCATTCGGTACCTCGCTTATCGCCCAACCCTCCGGGTGGATGTCCGAAAGCGCGGGAAACAGGCCGGGTAGTTCCTCAGATAGCGAAAGAACAGCAGGTCAGCCTCATTCGTTTCGCTCCGGGGCCGGAACGGGCACGCTAGCGTCCCTATTCGTACTGCTTGGGCTCGTCGTCGGCGGGGGGACGGGACAAGGCCGAACCCAGCCCTGCGGGACAGAAGGAGGGGTCTGTCCATGACCCTGAAATGGTTGGCAGTCGTGGTGGCCACGGTGTCGATGACACTGTGCGTCACCGGCAACGCGGTGACACTCGTGGTCGACGGCGGGCAGCTTCCCCTGCTCGTCAACCTCTTCACGCTCACCACCGCCGGCACAGCGGTCGTTCTGGCCGTGCTGGCCGAGCTGAACGAGCGGTTGAACAACCGGGTCAGCGCACTCACCGAGTTCCTCGTGGCCCGGCTGGACGAGATCGAGTCGCGCGCCGGCGACCGCAACACCGGCTTCGTGGAGGGCTACCTGCTCAACCACGGCCAGGACGCGGCGGTCGTGCCGTTCGGGAGAAGGGGAAGGGGAGCCGCCGAACGCTGATTCGACGCCCCGCGAAGGGGCCCCGCTCAGCCACGAATGAGCCCGCGATGCCGGGGTACGCTGACGCGCGTGCCGCCGTTGAATCTGGGAAACCAGCAGCCGAGGACCCCTTTGAGTGCCGACGACGCCTGGCGCGCCAACGCCGACCGGGCGGCCGGAACCGTGCTCTTCTTCGACTTCGACGGCACGCTCGCGCCCGTCGGCGACGACCCGACCGCGGTCCAGCCCGCACCGAGGGTGCTCGGCGCGATCGAGGCGCTCGCCCCCCTCGTCCGACGGATCGCGATCGTCTCGGCCCGACCGGTGGACTTCCTCCGCGATCGCCTCGGTGGCCTCGCCGGGGTCGACCTCTACGGGCTCTACGGCCTGGAGCACAGCCACTCCGGCGGCGAGACGGTGACCGAGCCGGCCGCGTTGCCGTGGGTGCCCACGATGGCCGAGCTGGCCGAGCTGGCGCGCACCGAACTTCCCGCCGGCACCCTCGTCGAGTTCAAGCGGCTCTCGGTGGCGCTGCACTGGCGTACGGCGCCCCAGCTCGGCGAGGCGGTCCAGGAGTGGGGCCAGGCCCAGGCCGACCGGCTCGGGCTGCGGGTGCAGGGCGGGCGGATGGTGCTCGAACTCAAACCACCGGTCGACCGGGACAAGGGCATGGTGATCGGCGAGGCGGTCCGGGACGTGAACGCGGCCTGGTACTTCGGCGACGACGTCTCCGACATCAAGGCGTTCGCCGCGCTGCGCGCCCGCGCCGCCGCCGATCCGAGCTTCCTCGGCGTCTGCGTCGCGGTCGCCAACCCGGAGACCGGTCAGCAGGTGGCCGACGCCGCCGACCTCACCATCGACTCACCCGCCGCGCTGGGCGACTTCCTCGCCGAGGCCGCCCGGCACCTCGCCTGATACCGCCGGCACCTCACCTGACCCGGCCGGTGCCTGCTCGGGCGGAGGGTCAGCCGCCGAAGCGCCGCTGGCGGTTGGCGTACGAACGCAGCGCCCGGAGGAAGTCGACCTGCCGGAAGTCGGGCCAGTTCAGCTCGCAGAAGTAGAACTCCGAGTGCGCCGACTGCCAGAGCATGAACCCGGAGAGGCGCTGCTCGCCACTGGTCCGGATCACCAGGTCCGGGTCCGGCTGGCCGCGCGTGTAGAGGTGCTCGGCGATGTGCTCGACGTCCAGCACCTCGGCCAGCTCCTCGATGCCGCCCCCGGTCGCCGCGTGCTCCAGCAGCAGCGAGCGCACCGCGTCGACGATCTCCCGCCGGCCGCCGTACCCGACGGCGATGTTGACCTGGGCCCCACCGCTACGCCCCCGGGTGCGCTCCTCGGCCGCCTTGAGCGCGGCGGCGTGGTGCGCCGGAAGCACGTCGAGCGCGCCGACCATCCGCAGCCGCCAGGGGTTGCCCTCCTCGGCCAGCTCCGTGGTGAGGTCCTCGATGATCTGGAGCAGCGGGTCCAGCTCGGCGGCCGGCCGGGTGAGGTTGTCGGTGGAGAGCAGCCAGAGTGTGACATGCCCCACGCCGGCCGCATCGCACCAGCGCAGCAGCTCCTTGATCCGCTCGGCGCCCATCCGGTGGCCGTCGTTCGGGTCGACGAAGCCCATGTCCCGGGCCCACCTGCGGTTGCCGTCGCACATGACGCCAACGTGCCGGGGCACCGGCTTACCCACGAGCTTCGCCTTGAGGCGGCGCTCGTACACGGAGTAGACAAGGTTCCGCAGAGACATCACCTAGCAGCGTAGCGACCTACCCGAGGCATCAGCGCCGCGGAGCCTCATCCCGCGCCGGGAGACCGATCCCAATCATCGCGAGGGTGCGGGCGTCCAGCCGTCCGTCGCCCAGCCCGAGCTCCACGACGCTCCGGTAGACCCGGTCGTCGCGCCGGGCGGCCCGGACCGCCGCGTCCACCACCCGCCGTCGCCGGGCCAGCCAGGCCGCCAGTGAGCTGTGCCGCAGGTGGGTGCCGAGCCGACGGCGGAGCGAGTCGGCGTAGCGTCGCACCGCCCGTTCCGGCGTTCGGGCCGCCGCGGCGCCCGCGAGCGCCCCGGAGAGCAGGGCGTAGAAGATCCCCTCGCCGGTGAACGGATTGATCATCGAGAGCGCGTCGCCGGCCAACAACACCCGCTCGCTGCCGGGAGCCGGGCGGTGCGTCGACAGGGGCAGATGATGCGCGCGCAACGCCCCGACCCCGGCCGGATCGGTCCCCGGCAGCAGCGTGGCGAGCCGGTCGAGCAGGTACGCCCGGCTCAACGGCTCCCCCCGCAGCACCTCCCCGTACCCCACGTTCGCCCGCCCGTCGCCGATCGGGAACGACCAGGCGTACGCGGGCCACCGGGCACCGGAGGTCACGATGAGCTGCTCCGGCGGCCCCGGAAGGGCCGGAGCGTATCCCCGGATGGCCAGCGCGAGATGCCGGTCCGGGTTGACCGCGTGCCCGAGCAGCCGCCGGACCACCGACCCGGCCCCGTCCGCCCCGACCACGACCCGCGCCGCGATCTCACCGTCGAGGACGACCCGGCCGTTGGTCTGCTCGAAGCGGCGTACGGTGTGCCGGCGCAGCTGCGCACCGGCCGAGACCGCCGCGGCGACCAGCCGCGCGTCGAAGACCTCCCGGGGCACCGTGTACGCCGGGCGGGGAAGTTCCCGGGCGACGGTGCCGCCACCCGGCCCCACCAGCCGCAGCGCCGGCAGCGGCGGATAGCCGGCGACCGCGTCCCGCACCCCCAGCTCGGCGAGGACGTCCACCGCGTGCGCGGCGATCCCGTCCCCGCACGCCTTGTCCCGGGGGAAGTCCGCCCGGTCGAGCAGCAGCACCCGGGCATCGGCACGACGGGCGGCCAGGGCGGCGGCCGCCCCCGCCGGTCCCGCCCCGACCACCACCACGTCGAACTCGTCGCTCATCGCGTCGCCCTCCTCCGGCCTGCTGATCGGGGTCGCGCTCGCCCGGCCGCACCCGCACGAGCCGTTCAGGTGACCAAACTCACTCCCCCATCCTGCCCGCTCCGCGCCCTCGACCGCCGACACCGCGTCGCCGGGCGCGTCCGCCGTCGGGTGCCCGGCCCGTCGCGCCCGGTCGGGCTCAGGCCATTCGAATCGGGCGCCCCTGGTTTCGCGGTGACCAGATCACCCGGCAGGCTCGGATGCGGAACCGAACCACCGGCCGGTCTCGCCGGAGAGGCAGCGCGACAGCGTCAGGCGACGCCCACATCCCCGTCCGTCGGCGATTCGGCGGCGGCGCGATCGGCACGCCAGACGCCGTACAGCGCCACGCCGGCGGCGACCAGCAGTGGCCCACCGTCCCGGATCAGGCCGTCCAGGCCGAGCAGCCACAGACACAGTGGAAGGTCGACGGCGAGCACCAGGACCGTGACCACGACGAGGAGCAGGCGGGCCCAGCGCCGGCCACGGAGCAGGAAGGCGGTGCAGAAGAGCACCAGGTAGCTGGCGGCGATCCCGGCGCCCAGCCAGAGCAGCACCGCCGGCACGGCGATCAGCCGCCCGTCCAGCACCGCGCCGACGGCGGCCAGCGCCGGCACGAGCATGAGCGGGCTGTACGTGAAGGCGGCCACCCGGCTCGTCAGCAGCCAGCCGCTCGCCTCGGGCCGCCGCGGCGCCACCTCGCGCCAGAAGATGCCGTTGCGGTCGACGACCAGCCGTCGACGATGCCGGACCAGGTGCTCGGCGAGAGCCGGCGAGCGGTAGAGCTGCCAGACCACGGCCGCGCAGAGTGCGGTGAGCAGGGCGAAGCCGGCCACTCCCGGCGCCGGTGGCACGCCCTGCCGGGGCACGATCAGGCGGCCGACCGCGAAGACCGTGGTGACGGCGAGGATGAGCCCGAACGGCCGGGCGATGGTCCTGCCCCGACGGACGTGCCCGATCAGCACCAGGAAACCGAGCGAGCGCAGCAACGCCCAGCCGGTACGGACCGCCAGCCCGAAGCCCTGCTCCGGGGCGTACCACCAGTTGAGCACCTCGACCACGACGGTGGCCGCCGCGGCGGCCGCCAACATCCAGGTCAACGACCGGACGGCGGACGGCCGCCGGACCTCGGTCGCGGCGGCCGTCCTCATGACATCCGATGATGCCCCTACCCGGGGCGCGCTACACCTAGCGCTGCGGCTGTGCCGCGTCGAGCCGGGCGCGCAGCGCGTCCAACTCGGCCCAGAGGACACCGGGCAGCTTGTCGCCGAACTTCTCGAACCACTCGGTGACGAGCGGCAGCTCCTGACGCCACTCCTCCGGGTCCACCTTGAGCGCGATCCGGACGTCCTCGGGCGTCATGTCCAGGCCCTCGACGTCCAACGCGTCCTGCGCCGGCACCATGCCGATCGGCGTCTCCACCGCCTCGGCGCGCCCCTCGATGCGCTCGACCACCCACTTGAGAACGCGGGAGTTCTCACCGAAGCCGGGCCAGAGGAAGTTGCCGTCCGGGTCCTTGCGGAACCAGTTGACGTAGTAGATCTGGGGCAGCTTCGACTCGTCGCCGTCGGCGCCCTTGCCCATCTCGATCCAGTGCCGGAAGTAGTCGCCGGCGTGGTAGCCGATGAACGGCAGCATCGCCATCGGGTCACGCCGGACCACACCGACGGCGCCGGATGCGGCGGCGGTGGTCTCCGAGGAGAGCGTCGCGCCCAGGTAGACGCCGTGCACCCAGTCGCGTGCCTCGGTCACCAGCGGAACCGTGTCCCGGCGGCGGCCACCGAAGAGGATCGCGTCGATTGGCACGCCGTTCGGGTCGTAGTAGTCCTCGGCGAGGATCGGGCACTGGGTGATGGGAGTGCAGAACCGGCTGTTCGCGTGCGAGGAGAGGCTGTCGCTCTCCGGCGTCCAGTCGTTGCCCTTCCAGTCGGTCAGGTGCGCCGGCGGTTCACCCATCCCCTCCCACCAGATGTCCCCGTCGTCGGTCAGGGCCACGTTGGTGAAGACGGAGTTGCCGCGGTCGAGCGTGCGCATCGCGTTGGCGTTGGTCTTCCAGTCGGTGCCGGGCGCGACGCCGAAGAGGCCGTACTCCGGGTTGACGGCGTAGAGGCGGCCGTCCGGCCCGAACCGCATCCAGGCGATGTCGTCACCGATCGTCTCGACCTTCCAGCCGGGGATCGTCGGCTCCAACATGGCCAGGTTGGTCTTGCCGCAGGCCGACGGGAAGGCGCCCGCGATGTGGTAGACCCGCCCCTCCGGCGAGGTGATCTTCAGGATCAGCATGTGCTCGGCGAGCCAGCCCTCGTCGCGCCCCATGACGCTCGCGATACGCAGCGAGTAGCACTTCTTGCCGAGCAGCGAGTTTCCGCCGTAGCCGGAGCCGTACGACCAGATCTCCCGGGTCTCCGGGAAGTGCGAGATGTACTTGGTCTCGTTGCACGGCCAGGCCACGTCCTGCTGACCGGGCGCGAGCGGCGCGCCGATCGAGTGCAGCGCGCGCACGAAGTCCGCGTCGTCGCCCATGGCGTCGAGGATCGACCTGCCCATCCGGGTCATGATGCGCATCGAGGCGACCACGTAGGGGCTGTCCGTGATCTCCACCCCGAACATGGGGTTCTCCGCCTCGACCGGTCCCATGCAGAACGGGATGACGTACATCGTCCGGCCACGCATGGCACCCCGGTAGAGGTCGGTCATCACGCGCTTCATCTCGGCCGGCGCCATCCAGTTGTTGGTGGGGCCGGCGTCCGCCTCGTCAACGGAGCAGATGAAGGTGCGCTCCTCGACCCGCGCCACGTCCGAGGGGTCGGTGCGGGCGTAGAAGGAGTTCGGCTTCTTCTCCGGGTTCAGCCGGATCAGGGTGCCCGCGTCCACGAGTTCGTCGGTGAGACGACGCCACTCCTCGTCGGACCCGTCCACCCACACGACCCGGTCCGGGGTGGTCAGTTCTGCGACCTCACGGACCCAGGCGAGAAGTTTGGGATGGGACGTCGGGGCCTGATCGATACCCCGAACAACAGCCGGAGCAACCATGACACATCTCCTTGTGGTCGACGCTGACCGATCTATGGGATGCACGAGTCTGGGCGGGCGGGAGCCGCTTCGCCTTGTGGAAACCTGGGATTGGGCTCAGCGTAAACCGGGCAGCCTCCCCAGTCAGTGGGACTGGTTGTGAAGAACTGCACAAGGTAGGGACACGCTGCGGCATCGCGATCTGATACCCGTTTCTGCGCGCAGTTTCACGCAAATCTTCGAGAAAACCTTCGACGGCGCGGCATTCGCCGGGGCGTCCCCGGGGCGCCGGCGATCGTCGGCACGGCGTCGATGGCCTCCCCCGTTCGACCCCGCACCGCCGTCCCGGCGATTACGCTCTGTCCATGTCGACCGCGGTCGCCGCGGGTGCCGCCCATGCCGGCCGCACCCGCTCGTCGTTGCTACCGGTGCCGCGTGTCCTCAGCCGGTAGGCTCCGCGTGTGGCCGCGACGATGACGGGAGAGCAAAAGGGCTCTCGACCGACCCGTTCCGGCCCGCTCCGGGCGCTGTTCGACCGTTTCGGTCACCTCATCCACGAGATGAGCAAGTTCGCCACGGTTGGCGGGATCGCCTTCCTGCTCGACTTCGCGCTCTTCAACTACCTGACGGTGATGCAGGGGCTCGAGCAGGTCACCGCGAAGACGATCTCCACCGTGATCGCCGCGACCATCGCCTTCGTGGGCAACCGGTTCTGGACCTGGCGGCACCGCCAGCGCAACAACCCGGCCCGCGAGTACGCGCTCTTCTTCTTCTTCAACGGCGTCGGCCTGGGCATCGCCGTCGCGTGTCTCGCCATCAGCCGCTACGGGCTGGGCAGCCTCTGGCCGGAGGTGTTCCGCACCCCGCTGGCGGACAACATCGCGAGCTTCATCGTCGGCACCGGCCTCGGGACCCTCTTCCGGTTCTGGTCCTACCGACGGTTCGTCTTCCCGGAAGCGGGAACCCCAGCCGTTCCGGAAGTGACGTACGACCGAGACCACGGGGCGTGACCTGCCGCCCATCCTGTCCGGCCGGAGCCTGCCGGCCCAGACCACTGTCTTAAGGTGTTCCGCATGCGTCTTGTCCGTCTGCTGCCCGAGCGCTGGCAGAAGTTCATCCACGAGGCGCTCAAATTCGGCATCGTCGGTGGCATCAACACCGTCATCAATTACGCCGTGTTCAATGCGCTGGCACTGACCGTTTTCGTCGACGGTCAGCTGAAGGCGACGGTGATCGCGACGGTGGTGGCGACCATCACGTCGTACCTGATGAATCGCCACTGGACGTACCGCGATCGTCCGAAATCGGCACTACGGCGCGAATATGTCCTGTTTTTCCTGTTCAACGCCACCGGTCTGCTGATCGAACTCGGTGTGCTGGCCGCGGCGAAGTACGGCCTCGGTGTCACCAGCCTGCTGGCGTTGAACATCGCCAAGACCGGCGGCGTGCTGCTCGCCACGATGTTCCGGTTCTGGTCCTACCGCACCTTCGTCTTCCAGCCCGCGCCGGCCGCGGAGGAGAAGACCTGGCACAGCGTGCCGCGTGACGAGTGGGACACGATGGCCGAGATGGACCCGGTCGCCGAGCTGGCCGAGTCGGTCTCCGAGCTCGAGGAGGCCGAGGCCTCGTCCTCCGAAGACCACCCCAGGCCCACGAACGGCCACACGACACCGACCCAGAAGCGGCTGAACCCGCGGCTCCCCGACGACCTGGATGCCGCCCTGGCCGCCGAGCTCGAGCGCACCACCCACCCGCGCCCCCGCCGCTAAACCCCGCACCCACCCTCCCCCGGTGGGGGCAACCCGGGGCGATGGGGGTGATCATGAAGTTGTTGCCGCCGCGCTCGGCGTGTCGCGACAACAACCTCATGATCGACGGCAGTTCGCCGACGAGCCTGACGCAGGCGGATCAGGCGGAGGGGTCGCGCAGAGGCTTGCCCTCGCGCATGTCGGCCAGGATGTCCCGCATCTCACCGTCACCCAGCGAGTGCTTGTCGTGCTGCTCCTCGACCAACTCGTAGAGCTTCGTCTGCACCTGACCGACATTGGGAACGTCGGCGAGGACGGACTGGCCACGCTCACCGGCGGACTCGATGGTCAGCGTGCCCGCGCCGAGCAGCCGCTCGATGAACTTCTGGCTCATCGAGTGGTCGTTCACCCGGGTGAGCGGGATGTCCCGGCGGTCGCGGGAGAAGACACCGTGCTGGAGCAGCACCCGCTCGTTGGTGAAGAGGTAGTGGGTGGTGCGCCAGACCAGGAACGGCCAGAGCGTGAACCAGACCACCGCCACCAGGGCGAGCGCCCCGATCACGGCCAGCCCGACCGACCCGCCGGTGCCGGCGGGCAGCAGTACCGTACCGACCACCACCGCGGCGACGGCCAGCACCAGCACCACCACCGGCCGGATCAGGGCCTTCCAGTGCGGGTGCAGGTGCAACACGACGTGCTCGTCCTCGGTGAGCACGTCTTCAGGGAACGCCACGCGAACCTCCTCGCAGAAACGGACGCGGTGACCGTAACCGGCCACCGCACATCCGACCATCAGCCGCGCGGTCGGCCGTCACTGACCCCCCACCATCCTGCCGTTCGGCACCGGCCCACCCTGACGGCCGGCGAGCTGACCGGCCGAACCCGTCAGCGCAGGTGCAGGAGGTCGCCGGCGGCCACCTGGCGCGGGCCGTCCGAGGTCTCGACCACCAGCTGGCCGTCCCGGTCCACCCCGGTCGCGGTGCCGGTCAACTCGCTGCCGTCGGGAAGCAGCACCCGTACCGGCCGGTCGATCGTGGCGCAGGCGGCCACGTACGCCTCCCGCAGGCCGCTGGCGACCGCGTCGCCCCCGGCGCTACGCCACCGGTCGTACCAGTCGGCCAGCGCCCGCAGCAGCGCCCTCAGCAGCGGGTCACGGTCGGTGGTCGCCGCGCCGGCCAGCTGCAGCGAGGTGGCCGGCAGCCCGGTCGGATTCTCGGGCAGCTCGTCGGCGCGGAGCGTGACGTTGAGCCCGATGCCGACGACGACGGCCGGTGGCTGGTCCCCGGCCACACCCGGCACCGCCTCGGCGAGCAGACCGGCGCACTTCGCCCCATCGATCAGCAGGTCGTTGGGCCACTTCAGGGTGGCGTCCAGCTCGCCCAGGCGGGCTACCGCCTCCACGAGCGCGACCCCGGCCAGCAACGGCAGCCAGCCGTACGCACTCGGCGGCGCCGCCGGCCAATCACGCTCCGCGACCGCCTCCCCGGGCCGGAGCAGCACGCTCGTCGCGATGCCGGCCCGCGGCGGCGACTGCCACACCCGGCCGCGTCGACCACGGCCGGCGTTCTGCTGCTCGGCGACCACCACCAGCCCCTCGGGCTCGCCCGCCCGAGCCGCCTCGGCGACGTCGGCGTTGGTGGAGCCGGTCTCGGCCTTCAGCTCGAGGCGGGCCCACGGGCCGTACGGGGCGACCAGCGCCCGGCGCAGTCGCGCCGCCGAGAGCGGCGGTCGGTCCAGATCCGTGTACGGAGAGCCCGGCATTCCGCCAGCCTACGGCCGGGGGTGAGCAAGCGTACTGAGGTGTACTGCACAGCGGCGCGGTCCTGAACCATCGTTATATTCCGTGGGTGACTACCGACACCGGGACCAACACTCACACCACCGCCGGCAAGCTGGCCGACCTGGAGCGCCGGGTCGACGAGGCGGTGCACGCCGGTTCGGCGCGGGCGGTCGAGAAGCAGCACGCCCGGGGCAAGAAGACCGCCCGGGAGCGGATCGAACTGCTGCTCGACGAGGGCTCCTTCGTCGAGCTGGACGAGCTGGCCCGGCACCGTTCCACCAACTTCGGGTTGGAGCGGTCCCGCCCGTACGGCGACGGTGTCGTGACCGGTTACGGCACGGTGGACGGCCGGCAGGTCTGCGTCTTCGCCCAGGACTTCACCGTCTTCGGCGGCTCCCTCGGCGAGGTCTTCGGCGAGAAGATCGTCAAGCTGATGGACCTCGCCATGAAGATCGGTTGCCCGGTGATCGGCATCAACGACTCCGGCGGCGCCCGCATCCAGGAGGGCGTGGCCAGCCTCGGCCTCTACGGGGAGATCTTCTTCCGCAACGTACGGGCCTCCGGCGTCATCCCGCAGATCTCGCTGGTGATGGGGCCGTGCGCGGGCGGCGCCGTCTACTCCCCCGCGGTCACCGACTTCACCGTCATGGTCGACCAGACCTCGCACATGTTCATCACCGGCCCGGACGTGATCAAGACCGTCACCGGCGAGGACGTGGGCATGGAGGAGCTGGGCGGCGCGCACACCCACAACACCCGCAGCGGCAACGCGCACTACCTCGCCACTGACGAGGAGGACGCGATCGAGTACGTCAAGGCCCTCCTGTCGTACCTGCCGTCGAACAACCTGGACGAGCCGGTGGTCTACGACGCCCCGGCCGAGCTGTCGGTGACCGACGAGGACCGGGAGCTGGACACGCTGATCCCCGACTCGGCCAACCAGCCCTACGACATGCACCGGGTGATCGAGCACGTGCTCGACGACGGGGAGTTCCTCGAGGTCCAGCCGCTCTACGCGCAGAACATCCTCGTCGGCTACGGCCGGGTCGAGGGGCGGCCGGTCGGCGTCGTGGCGAACCAGCCGATGCACTTCGCCGGCACCCTGGACATCGCCGCCTCGGAGAAGGCCGCCCGCTTCGTCCGCACCTGCGACGCGTTCAACATTCCGGTGCTGACCTTCGTGGACGTTCCCGGCTTCCTCCCCGGCACCGGGCAGGAGTGGGACGGCATCATCCGCCGGGGCGCGAAGCTGATCTACGCGTACGCCGAGGCGACGGTCCCGAAGGTCACCGTCATCACGCGCAAGGCGTACGGCGGGGCGTACGACGTGATGGGCTCGAAGCACCTCGGCGCGGACCTGAACTTCGCCTGGCCGACCGCGCAGATCGCGGTGATGGGGGCGCAGGGGGCGGTGAACATCCTCTACCGCTCGGAGCTGGCGGGTGCGGAGGACCCGGCCGCGCTGCGGGCCGAGAAGATCGCCGAGTACGAGGACACCCTCGCCAACCCATACGTCGCGGCCGAGCGGGGCTACGTCGACTCCGTCATCACGCCGCACGAGACCCGCGGCCAGATCGTCCGCGCGCTGCGGGTGCTGCGGACG
This sequence comes from Micromonospora musae, assembly GCF_003626635.1. Lineage (GTDB taxonomy): Bacteria > Actinomycetota > Actinomycetes > Mycobacteriales > Micromonosporaceae > Micromonospora > Micromonospora musae. The sequence continues at coordinate 66,034 of NZ_RAZT01000015.1, forward strand.
AAGCGCGAGACCCTGCCGCCGAAGAAGCACGGCAACATCCCGCTCTGAGCCGACGCTCGCCGCCGGTGGCCGACGCCGGCTCCAGGATCCGAGCAGTTTCAGGGAAAGTGTCGCCTCCTGACGGCGGGAGGCGACGACATCCCTGAAACTGCTCGGATCAACTGTCGGTTCAGCAGCCCGGGTTCGCCGCCTGGCACATCCGGCCGGCCGCCACCGTGGAGAGCTGGAGCAGCTCGGACTCGGTGCCGTGCCGCCCGAGGCCGAGCACCGCGATGAGGTCACCGACCCGAATGATCGCCTTGTAGGTGGGCTGGGGCACCTCGCCGGACGGCTCCCCGGTCTTCACGTCGCGGGCCCGGGTCACGACGTGCTGCACCATTGCGGCGCCGTCCCCCGCGAAGTCCCGCCGGACGATCCGCCACTGGTGTACGGCCTCCGCCGTGCCGGCCCGGCCCTTCCAGTCGTACGGCCCGACGCTTCGCCACTGCACGCACGGGGCGAGAATCTGGTCGAGGTCGGCGAGGAACGCCTCGGCTCCGCCCGGCGTGAGCCGGTAGACGTCCTGCATCGCCTGCACGTCACCGGGGGCGAGGGCGACGCTCGCCGGCCGCTCGGCCAGGAGGGTCTGCGACCGCGACCAACGGGACGGCCAGGTCTGCGACAGCCCCTGGCTCGTCCGGCAGGCGCCGAGCATGTCGTCGATCCGGATCGGCTCCGCCAGCCCCGACTCGGTGAGCTGGCTCTCCGCCGACTCGAGCCCGAGGTCGGCCGGCCGGAGCAGCGCCTCCGTGGTGATCTCGGCACGGACGGGCCCGCTCGGATCGACCGAGGCGGCCGGGGGTGCCGAGGAGTGGTCCGGTGCGACGAGCGTGATGGCGGAGACCCCGGCGAGCGCCAGCACGGCGGTCACCGCAGCGACGTTGCGCCGGCTGCGCCGCCGGGCGCGGGCGCGGATCTCGTCCGGGTCGGGCCAGCGCACGTCCCGCAGGTCCCGCTGCACCTTCTCGACGAACGTCGGATAGTCACGCATCTGCGGCCTCCTCCAGGTCCGAGACGGCGAGCAGCCCGGCGAGCGCGGTGCGCCCACGGGAGAGCCGGGCCTTGACGGTCCCCACCGGGGCGTCGGTCTCCCGGGCGACCTCGGCGACCGGCATGCCGAGCAGGTAGTAGAGCGCGATCGCGGTGCGCTGCTCCTCGGGGAGCCGGCGCAGCGCGGCCACCACGTCGACGGTCTCGGTGCCGGGGCCGGGGGTGGTCTCGACGGCACCGTGCCGCAGGTACGCCCGGGCCCGGCTGCGCAGGCTGCGCCAGCGGCTCACCGCGATCCGGCTGGCGACGACCCGGGTCCACGCCTCCGGGTCGTCGTAGCCGCTCACCGTCGACCAGCGCTGCCAGGCCCGGATGTACGCCTCCTGCACCGCGTCCTGCGCCTCGGCGAGGTTGCCGGTGAGTACGTACACGAACCCGAGCAACCGTTGCCGGCTGCCCCGGTAGAACTCGTCGAACCCTTCGACGTCCGGCACCTGGCCACCTCCCCCGTGCGGTCGCAGTGGACACGCGCCGCACGGTGCACGCGGTTGCCCCGGTCAGCCGAGCAATTTCGCCAGCTCGTCCGGCGGGAATCCGCCGGCCGGGATCCGTTCCCGCACGGCGCGGCGTACCGCCTGCTGCACGGCGGCGTTGGCCGGTGTCGGTACGCCGTGCAGCCGGCCCAGCAGCACGACCTCCCCGTTGAGGTGGTCGGTCTCGACCGCGCCGGCGCCTCGGGCCAGGCTCTGCCAGGTGGATCCGCCGGACCGTTGCTCGCCGCCAACCGGTCGGTGCTGCACGAGGTCGCCGCGTTCGGCCGCCTCCTCCGCCCGGCTGGTGTACGCGATGCCGGCCGCGGCCAGCACCGCCTCGCCCTCGGCCCGGATCCGGCCGGCCAGGTCCTCGGGGACGTCCCGACCGAAGAGCGCCTGAAGCGCGTTACCGAGGTTGCCCAGCAGCTTGCCGTACTTCCAGCGCATGACGTCCGGCCGCAGTGGCGCGACGAAACCGGCGGCGGTGAGGTCGGAGGCGACCGCCCGGTCGGTGTCGTCCGGGCCGGACGGGTAGCGGCCGAGGTGCAGCACCCCGGGATGCGGGTGGCCGTTGGCCACCACGACGCCCGGTTCGAGATGGGTCGCGGGGAGCCAGACACACACCCCGTGCACCCGGGCGAAGAGCCGCAGGGCGGCGGGCTCGTTGGCCACCCCGTTCTGCGCGGTGAACAGGGGCAGCCGCTCACCTGCGGTACCGCCGCCGACCACCGGGGCGTCGACCCAGGCCGCCAGGGCGCCGGCGGTGTCCTGCGACTTGACGGCGAGCACGAGCACGGTGTCGGCCGGCAACGGCCGCCCGTCCGGGCCGTCGAGCGCCGGCAGCCGTACCGTCCGCTCCTGCTCCGGCTGTCGGAGGGTGAGGCCGCGTTCCCGCAGGGCGGTCAGGTGCGCGCCGCGCGCCACCAACGTGACGTCCTGCCCGGCCGTCGCCAGTCGTGCGCCGATGGTCCCGCCCACGGCGCCGGCCCCAATGATCACGTACCGCATGAGGCCCATTCTGCCCCCGCCCCGGCCGGTGCCGATCAGGCCCTGCGGTCGGTCGATCCCGGTCAGAGGGTGGGCAGTGGGGTGCCGTCCAGGAGGGGATCGGCCAGCAGGGCGGCGCCCACGGCCAGCACGGCCAGGTTGACCAGGGCGAAGACGGTGACCCAGAAGAACGCCGGGAACGGGGTTAGCCCGGCGAGTTGGTCGGCGTCGGAGGCGGGCATGCGGCCCCGGGAGCGCAGCCGTTGCAGCTCGACCACCGGCCGTACGCCGCCGAGCAGCAGGAACCACACCCCGGTGTACGCGAACGCGGCCTGCACCTGCGGCGAGGCGTACCAGGAGACGGCGAGCACCACGCCGCCGGTGACGAGCAGTGAGATCACGCCGAAGGCGTTGCGGATCATCACGAGCATCGCGAGCAGCAGCGCGACGGCCACCCAGAGCAGCAGGGTGATCCGGTTGCCGCCGAGCAGCCAGGCCCCGGCGAGCCCGACCAGCGGCGGGGCGACGTACCCGGCGAGCAGCGTGAGGATCATGCCCAGCCCGGTGGGACGGCCGGCGGAGAGGGTCAGCCCCGAGGTGTCCGAGTGCAGCCGGATGCCGCGCAGTTTGCGGCCGGTGAGCAGGGCGATCAGCGCGTGACCGCCCTCGTGGGCGATGGTGATCGCGTTGCGGGCGACCCGCCACGGGAGCCGGGTGGAGACCACCACCAGCGCGGCGAGACCGGTCAGCACGACCAGCAGCGGCGGCGGGTCGGGCTGTGCACCGAACAGCCGGTCCCAGAGGTCGGTCAGCCCGTCGAACGACACCATGGGGCGCGAGCCTACCGGCCCGGGGCACCGGAGATCACCTCCGTCACGCATGGTCGCGTACCGAGCACGTCACGTGCTGGCTGCCGGGCGCCATAGCACCGCCGCTGAAAGTTTCTTTTGCCCCCCTTGCGATCTTGGGTGATTAGCTCCAAAGATTTCCATCAATAGATATGCCCCCGCTTCCTGGAGGTATCCATGTCCCGCACCGGATCACCGCTGCGCCGTCTCCTCGCAGCCGGCCTCACCGTCCTCGCCACTGCGGCCGCGACGCTCGTCGCCACCACCGGCCCGGCCGCCGCCGCCACCGTTCCCGGCATCGATGTCTCCCACTACCAGGGCGTCATCAACTGGACCAGCGTCCGCAACGCGGGCATCCAGTTCGCCTTCATCAAGGCCACCGAGGGCACGAGCTACAAGGATCCGCGCTTCAACACCAACTACGTGGCCGCCTACAACGCGGGCGTCATCCGCGGGGCGTACCACTTCGCCCGCCCCAACATCTCCTCCGGCGCCGTCCAGGCCAACTACCTGGCCTCCAACGGCGGCGCCTGGTCGGCCGACAGCCGCACCCTCCCCGCAGCCCTGGACCTGGAGGCCAACCCGTACAGCGGCGGCTACTGCTACGGCCTCAGCACCACCGGGATGCGCAACTGGGTGCAGGACTTCCTCAACACCTACCGCTCACGCACCGGCCGCTACGCCGTCATCTACACCACCACCAGCTGGTGGAACCAGTGCACCGGCAGCTGGAGCGGGCCGTGGGGCAACCACCCGCTCTGGATCGCCCGCTGGGCCAGCGCGCCCGGCACCCTGCCGGCCGGCGCCCCGGTCTGGAGCTTCTGGCAGTACACCAGCACCGGCAGCGTCGCCGGCATCAGCGGCAACGTCGACCGCAACTACTGGAACGGCGACCGCTCACGCCTGATCGCGCTGGCGAACAACACCCCGTGAACGGGCAGGTGGCGGCAGCGGGATCGACTGTCACCGTACGGTCGACAACCGGTCCGGCTGCCGCCACGGCCACCTGCGTGTACGTCAGACCCGCCGCCGGTAACGGACCGGCACCGCGACCCGGGCGGGCATCGTCTCCTCCCGGACCAGCGCGGCCCGTCGGGCCACCAGCCAGGCACCCACCCCGGCGACGGTGACGGCCACGACGCTGACCAGCGCGACGAGCGCCGGAATCCCGAGACCGGCCAGGAGCAGGACCGCGTCGCCGAACGCCACGAGCATCCACAGTGCCAGCCGCGGCCGGGCGTCCCTCCGTCGGTAACCCATGTCGTACCTCCTTCCGTCGTCAAGGTCCAGTTACCCCGGACGGCGGAAGGTCATGCGAGGAAGCCTCACACCGGTGCGACTCGCGTGGTCAGTCCTGCCGGTCCGACACGAACTCGCGGAAGATCATTTCGAAGTTGGGCAGGCTGGCGTTCCAGTCCTTCTGCGCGACCTCGAAGCGGAGGGCGAAGCCCCGGTTGTGCGCGGTCACGAAGCCCCGGTTCCGGACGTGGATCCGGGTGCCGTCGCGGGTCTCCAGCCAGTCCCAGTCCGCGCAGGTCCGCCATCGGCAGTCGATGGATTCCAGGCTGAGCTTCTCGTAGTTGTTCACCAGCCGCTTCCGGGCCGGCTCGATGTCCTGCCAGGCCTTCTTAGCGTTCGACCCCGGAGTGTTAGTCCGGTCGATCGTCAGCTCCCCGACGCCGTTCGGGTCCGCGTAACGCACCCAGGTTTCGCCGGCGCTGCGGGTCCACCCCTTCGGAATCGGCAGTGAGAAGCCGACCGGATCCTTGCGCAACGACCACCCGGCCGGAATGCCGCTGCTCGGGGAGGTGCTCGGGGAAAGGCTGGCGCTCGGCGTCACGCTCGGCGCGGCGCTGGTCGGCGGCGGTGAGGCGGGCGCGGAGCCTGGCGGCGCGGAGACGGAGCCGACGCTCGACCCGGCCGCCGGACGGCCATCGTCCTCGGGGTCGTCGCCACTGGTCAAGAGCGGCACGGCCACCGCGAGGCCGACCAGAAGCACGGCCACCAGCACGCCGACCAGCAGGTTGCGTCGCTTCCGATCGTCCGGCATGCCGCCGGTCGCCGGGATCGGCGCACGCCCGGTCGGCCCGGCCGGTGGGCTCACCGGCAACACCGACGTCGGATTGGCCGGCCGGCGCGGCGCGGCGACGGGTCGCTCGGTCCGCCGACCGTCGGCCGGCTTCGACTCCTCGACCGATGACCCGGAGCCGCCGGCCTTCGTGTCGGGCCGGCTCTGCGCGGAGGTGGCCGGACGCTCCATCTTGGCGGTGCGGTCGGCGTCGAGCGTCGACCGGTCGACCTTCGCCGTCGGCACATCGTCAGTCGTCGCGCGGTCGGCCTTGGCCGTCGGCGCGTCGTCTGCGGTCGATCGGTCGACAGTCGTCGTCGGCTCGGCGTCCCCGGCCGGAAGGTCGATCTTCGCGGTCGGGTCGGCGCTCACGACGGGCGTCGGCCGGTCGACCTTCGTAGTGGGCTCCGCGTCCACGGTGGACCGCTCGACCTTCGCGGTCGGGGCGGCGTCGGCGCCGGCAGGAACCTTCGCGGTGGCCTCCGCCGCCGGCCCCGCCAGAGCCGCCGCCGACGGCGCGCGAGGCGCCGGTGGGGCGACCGGCGGCTCGGCCGGGCGCGGGGCCGGCACCACGGTCGGGCGCGGCAGTCGCGGGCCGTTCGGCCCCGGCCTGCGTACGCCGTCGAGCAGCGAGATTCCCCGCGCCCGCCGCCCGTTGGCGCGACGCAGCATGCGCTCCGCCGTCTCCGCGTCGATCCGCTCCCGCGGGTCCTTGCGCAGCAGCCCCTGCAACACCGGCTTCAGCGGACCGGCGTTCTTCGGCGGCGGCAACGGCTCGGTGGCCAGCGCCGCGAGCGTCGCGATCGCCGACGGCCGCGCGTACGGTGACTTCCCCTCGACCGCCGCGTAGAGGGTGGCGCCCAGCGACCAGAGGTCGGCCTCCGGGCCGGCGGTGCCGTCGTGGGCCCGCTCCGGAGCGATGTACGCGGGCGAGCCGAGCACCATGCCGGTGCGGGTGACGTTCGGGTCACCCGGGATGGTGGCGAGTCCGAAATCGGTCAGCACCACCCGACCGTCGTTGCCGAGGAGCACGTTGCCCGGCTTGACGTCACGGTGCATCACCCCGGCCTTGTGCGCGGACTTCAGCGCGCCGAGCACACCGAGACCGATCTCGATCGCGCGGGCCGACGGCACCGGGCCGGACTCGGCAAGAGTGTCCTGCAACGACCTCGACGCGACGTACTCCATGACGATCCACGGGTCACCGTCGGTACGCAGCACGTCGAAGATACGGACGACGTTGATGTGGTTGAGCCGGGCGATGGCCCGGGCCTCCCGCAGCGAGCGTTCCCGCATCTCACGACGCTCGTCATCGGTGAGGCTGGGCGGCGGGACCAGTTCCTTGATGGCCACGTCGCGGTGCAGCACCTCGTCACGCGCCTTCCACACCCGACCCATGCCACCCTGACCGAGCGGCGAAAGCAGCCGGTACCGGTCAGCGACGAGTTGGGGAAGCGCGTTCGACATCGCTGAGACGGTACCCGGCCACGCTGACAGCCACACCGGCGGCACGCCACGTTGCGGTGAAGCTCCGGAAGCTCGGCGCGTACCCTGACCTCATGTCTGCCGAAGAGCCGCTGCTCCGGGTCGTCCGCGGGGTTCCGACCGCCGAGGAGCTGGCCGCGCTGGTGGGCGCGGTCGTCAGCCGGTCGCGTCCGGCCGCCGCGCCCGCCCCCGCCGCCGCCTCCGCCTGGGCGCGCAGCGGACGGCCGGCCGTCGGCGTCACCGCCGGCCCCGGGGCCTGGCGCGCCTCCGGCCTGCCCAGCTGATCCCTGGCAGGCGCTCACCGTTCCCCCCGCTCGCCCGGCACTGTTCTTATTAGGGGCTGCCGCAATCATGTCTTCATGGGCCTCATGTCCTTATGAGGCATTGCCGCAATCGCGGGGCTGCCTGGGGGCTTGTGGGGCTGCCTGGGGGACTGTCAGCCGTTAACCTCACTCAGGGACACGGCGTCGTGACGGTATGGGAGGGTCGATGATCCCTGGAGAGGACCGCCCGCCGGCCTGGCTGAGCGGCTACGGTTCGATCGACGCCGACATCCGCCAACTGCGAGAGTTCGCCGACCGGCTCACCGCCGAGGTCGAGCGCAACTACGCGCCGCACCTGCCGCGCATCGCCGAGGACGTGACCGCGCCGCTGCCCAACCCCTGCGACGCGTTCATCGAGCTGGTGCACTTCCTGCAGGCCCACCACGAGACCCAGCAGGCCAGCGTCGACATGGTCTGGGGCGTCTGCGGCGCCACCGGCCACCTCGCCGCCGCGGCGGGCACGGTCGCCGACCGGTACGCCGGCGCCGACGCCTTCTCCGCGGCGAGGGTCGCGGACGTCGAGCACGCGCTCGCCAACCCCCGCGCCGTCGGGGCCGCCGGACCGCCATCGGTGCTGCTGGGAGACCCGACCGGTCCGGAGAACGGCCCGGCGGTGAACAGATGATCGAACGAGGCAGCGGCCGCACGTCCAGCCTCACCGACTGGCACCGGATGGACGTGAACAGCATGTGGGCCTGCCTGCAGGACCACGACACCGCCAACCACTGGAAGCAGGTCGCCGGCTGGCGCAAGATCTGCGACCTGGCGCAGGCCCACCTCAGCCGGCTCCAGGAGTACCGACGGGGTCTCGCCGCAGCATGGCCGCCGGCCAGCAACACGGCCGCCCTCGCGTACCTCAGCCAGCTCGACGAGCTGATCGACAAGGTGCGCCGTACCCACGACGCCGCCGCCACGAACTACACCGCGCTCGCCGCCGCCACCCAGGCCATCGGCGGCACCCGCACCAGACTTCAGAAGATCCACGAGGAGTACGCGGCCAAACTCCAGCAGAAGCGGGCGTACGAGGCGACGGCCGCCGACCCGAAGGCAGCCATGGGCAGCCGCGTGACGGATCGGCCGGTCACCGACGCCGACCTTGAGCAGCTGAACGTCCAGGCGCGCGGCATCATGTACGGCCTCAGCACCGAACTCCAGCAAGCCCAGGCGGCGCTACGCCAGCCGCCACCGGCACCTAGGCCTTCCGGCAAAGACACGGCAGATCCCGACGTATACGGCGCTGGCGCCGTTCCGGTAATTCCAGCCATCGTTCCCGCCCCAGTAGGCACCAATTCAGCGACCCGCGTGTCTCCACGGCCGTCGGCAACCGCTTTGCAACAGGACGATGCGTCCACCCCCGGCAGAGTCGGTCCAATACTCGGCGGGGCAAACATCAACACTTCGCCTCCGACCCCCACTCTCCCGTCCGGCGGCGCACTGCCACCGCCGCTTGCTATAACGCCGGACGCCAGCGCGCCTCGCTCGCCTACAGCACCCATTGCCTTTAGCCCACAAGCTCCGATAGGCGGAGAACGCGTTTCCCATCCGCCTACCAAACCAGCAATCGAAAGCTCGAGCAAAATCCAGAATTCAACTAAAGCGCCGCCCTTCCATTCACTGCCTTCCAGCGGCCTGATTGGAGGCATGCCTGGACCAGGAATGGGTCAGCCAGTCGGTGGCGGAGCCGCACCACGTCGCGTGAATCCGATTGGTGGGGTCATCGGTGGCGGCGCAGGCACCTCTCCTACCGGCGCGGCCGGAACCCGCCCGGGCGGTACCCGCGGCTTCCCAGGCGCTCACGGCGTGCATCCGGCACACATCCCGAGAACGTTAGACGCTCACTCTCCAAGCCGATTCGACCAGCCCGGACAGATGACCGGGGAGTCTCGCAACTGGGACCCGGACCACCCGTGGGATGTCGACAAGGGCGTTCCCCCTGTGATGCGTGCTCCTGACGAGGAAGGGCCGATAGACCCCGGACCGGCCATCGGCCTGACACGGTGAGTCTCGCCGCGTGGGCAAGTACGACGGCCAGCATCCTCCTGCTCGGGACACTCACAGCCGCTACAACTCCAGAAAGCAGCCCGAGCGACCCGAGCACTAGTGGCAGCGAGCACGTTCGAGCCGATCAGTGGCACCTGAAGTACTTGAAGACCTCGAGAGCGCACGAGATCAGCCTTGGCGAGGGGGTCGTCGTCGCGGTAATCGACACCGACGTAGCGCCACATCCAGATCTGCGGGGCAATCTACTTCCGAGCGCGAATTTCATCAGCGAAAGCCCTGAGAGCAGGCAATCCGAACCCAGTAGCCACGGAACCGGGATGGCGGGATTGATCGCTGCCCACGGTCAAGACGCATTCGGTGCGATGGGGATAGCGCCGAAGGCTAAGGTACTTCCGCTAACCTTCACCTCAGAAGAGAATGAAGGCGAGTTCGGCGCCCTGGCCAACGCTATTTTGTTCGCTGCCTCAAGCGGCGCAGAGGTCATATGCATCTCAAGCAGTGGAGGCCCGAACGCCGCTCTCGCCGAATCGATCAATGCGGCACTAGCAGCAGAGGTAGTGGTGGTAGCCGCCGCCGGCAATCGGCCCGAGGACACATCAGTGGAGTATCCGGCCCTATATGAGGGTGTCATTAGTGTTGGCGGGGTTGATCGCACCGGCAATCATGCCGAGGTATCGGTGACCGGCCCGAAGATTGATGTCGTAGCGCCTGCCGTCGACATCTACAGCACGAGCATCGACGGAAAGTACCGCAAGGGCACTGGAACGTCGGACGCCACCGCAATCGTTGCGGGGGCTGTGGCGTTGATTCGGTCGAAGTACCCGTACCTGCCGGCGCGGGAGGTCGTGCATCGACTCACTGCGACCGCCATCGACAAGGGCCCGCCTGGGCGGGACGACGAGTACGGCTACGGAGTGATCGACATCGTTGCGGCGTTGACTGCTGACGTACCGCCGCTGGGGTTCGGATCGGCGACGGCGAGCGCACCGGCCGGCGGTGGCCCGCGCACGACGGCGGCCGCCGAGCCTCCGGGCGACGGTCTCGGTAGCGACAACGCGGCCACGGTCCGCGGGCTGGCCACGCTCGGTGTGATCGTGGCGGCCGCTGTGACGTGGGCGGTGATCGTGCGTCGACGCAGGCGCGGGGACGATCCGCCGCCGCGGATCAGCCGCTGACGAGCCCCGACGCGAGGTTCCGGTTGCAACGGTGCCTGGTTGCGGCCCGGCCGCGAGTTGGTCAACTCGTCTTCCTTGAAGTCGGGGCCTCCCACGCCACTTGATACCCCGACTTCAAGGAAGACGAGTTGATCTGCGAGTTGATCTCCGGGGGCGGGAGGGGCGCCGGGTCGGGGACAGGACCGGCGGGAGGGGCGCCGGGTCGGGGACAGGGCCGGCGGGACGGGGTGCCGGGTCGGAGGCGGCGTTGGGGGGTGCCGCACGGCCCGTGGCAGGGGCTGAGCCGGTAACGTCGGCGGCGTGCCTGATCAGCTGCCGCTCCGCCTCGTGCTCGCCTCCGCGAGTCCCGCCCGCCGCAAGATCCTGCAAGCCGCCGGTATCGAGCCGGACGTACTGGTCAGCGGCGTCGACGAATCTCTGGTGGTGACCGACCGGGCCGACGAGCTCTGCCTGGAGTTGGCCCGGCTGAAGGCGCAGGCGGTGCTCACCCGGCTGCGGCCGGCCACCGAGGAGCGCACCCTGGTGATCGGCTGCGACTCGGTGCTCGAGTTCGACGGTGAGATCTTCGGAAAGCCGGCCGATGCCGCCGACGCCGAGCAGCGCTGGCGGCGGATGCGTGGACGCAGCGGGGTGCTGCACAGTGGGCACTGCCTGATCGACGTGACGGCGGTGCGGCGCGCCGAGGCGGTCGCCTCCACGGTCGTCCACTTCGCCGACATCAGCGACGAGGAGATCCAGACGTACGTCGCCACCGGTGAACCGCTCGCCGTGGCCGGGGCCTTCACGATCGACGGGTTGGGCGGGCCGTTCGTGCAGCGGATCGAGGGTGACCCGAGTACCGTCATCGGGCTCTCCCTGCCGCTGCTGCGCAAGCTCCTCGCCGACCTCGACCTGCGGATCACCGATCTGTGGACGAAGGTCTCGCCGGGCGGCCAGTCGGTCGAGCCGCTCGGTTAGCGTGCCACCATGACCACCAAGTCGATTCCGCTGACGGACGAGCTGCACGCGTACCTCGTCGGGCACGGATCCCCGCCCGACGAGATCATCCGCGACCTCGCGGAGGAGACCCGCACGGTGCTGCCGGACGAGGCGACCATGCAGGTCGCGCCGGAGCAGGCCGCGTTCCTGACCTTCCTCACCCGGATCCTCGGGGTACGGCAGGCGGTGGAGGTGGGCACGTTCACCGGGCTCTCCTCGCTGGCGATCGCCCGGGGCCTGGCCGAGGGCGGCCGGCTCACCTGCTTCGACATCTCGGAGGAGTACACCGGGATCGCCCGCCGCTACTGGGCACGGGCCGGGGTGGACGACCGGATCGAGCTGCGCATCGGCCCGGCCGGAGACACTCTGCGCGAGCTGCCGCACGAGCGGTACCTCGACTTCGCGTTCATCGACGCGGACAAGACGGGTTACCCGATCTACTGGGCCGAGCTGGTGCCGCGGATGCGGCCCGGGGGCGTCATCGCCGTGGACAACGTGCTGCGCGGCGGTGCCGTGATCGCCCCACGGAACGAGAGCGACCGGGCCATCGCCGCCTTCAACGACGAGGTGCTCGCCGACGTCCGGGTGGACGCGGTGATGCTGCCGATCGCCGACGGACTCACCCTGGCCCGGGTGCACTGACGGCGCCACCCTGATCGACTCCGGTTCATTGATGTCGGGGTGTCGAACGGCGTTCGATACCCCGACATCAATGAAGGCGAGTGGATCAAGCGAGGCACCAGCCGCGAGCCGCGCACCGCGAGCCACCAGCCGCGGACCGCGAGCCGCGAGCAAGCAGTCGCGAGCCGGCCAGTGATTTCAGCGGACGCTGCGGGCGAACTGCCTTGCCGCCCAGTAGACGCCGAGCACGGCGAGTACGGCGATGATGGTCAGCCCCTGCCAGACCCGGTCGTTGCCCAGGTCGCCGGCGAAGAGGGCCCGGGTGCCGTCGACCGCCCACGAGAACGGGTTCCAGTCGGCGACGCCCTGCAACCAGCCAGGCGCGAAGCTGAGCGGCAGGAGGATGCCGGAGAGCAGGAGCACCGGCTGGGCGACGGTGTTCATCAGTGGGGCCAGCGCGTCCTCGCTCTTGACCTTCAGCGCGACGCCGTACGAGACGGCCGAGGTCATCAGCGCGATCAGCGCGAGCATCAGGTACGCGAGCAGCAGGTCTCCCAGGACGACCCGCAGGTCGAACGCGAGGGCGAGCAGCGTGATGATGATCGCCTGCACGATCAGCGAGACGACGTCGCGCAGGGAGCGCCCGAGCAGCAGGGCGAGCCGGCTGACCGGGGTGACCCGGGACCGCTCGATCACCCCGGCGCGCAGCTCGGCGATCAGACCGAAGCCCTGGAAGAGGCCACCGAAGATGGCCAGCAGCACCAGCAGGCCGGGTACGAAGATCTTGTAGGCCTCGGCCTGGGTCGGCGCGTTCAGTGCGGGCTTGAGCAGCGGGGCGAACAGGAGGAGGTACATCACCGGCTGGAAGACGCCGACGAAGACCCAGACCGGGTTACGGACGAGCAGCTGGAACTGGCGTTGGAAGATGAGCCAGGTGTCGCGGGCGAGTTTCATGATCGATCTCCGGTTCGTCAGGACTCGCGCAGCGAGCGGCCGGTCTTGGTGAGGAAGACGTCGTCCAGGCTGGGGCGGTGCAGCTCGATCGAGGAGAGCGCGAGGCCGGCGTGGTCGAGTCGGCGCAGGATCTGCGGGATCGCCGTGGCACCCTCGTCGACGTACAGTCGCAGGCCGCCGTCGTCGCCGGTCTCCAGCTTCCGGACGTACGCCTCGCCGTCGAGCGCCTTCGCGGCCTGCGGGGTGTCGGCGGCGTCGAGGCCGACCTGGACGACCTCGCCGGAGATCTCCCGCTTGAGGTCGGCCGGCGTGCCCTCGGCGACCAGCTGACCGTGATCCATGATCGCGATCCGGTCGCAGAGCGCGTCGGCCTCGTCCAGGTAGTGAGTGGTGATGAAGACCGTCATCCCCTCGGTACGCAGCCGGCGGATCTCGTCCCACATGTGTGCGCGGCTCTGCGGGTCGAGCCCGGTGGTGGGCTCGTCCAGGAAGACGATCTTCGGCTCGTGGATGATGCCGAGGGCGATCTCCACCCGCCGCCGCTGGCCGCCGGAGTAGGTCTTGCACTTGCGGTCGGCGAACTCGGCGAGTTGGAAGGCGTCGAGGGCGCGGACGGCCCGCTGGTGCGCCTCGGTCTTGCCGATCCCGTAGAGCCGGGCCTGGAGCACCAGCTCCTCGCGGGCGGTCGACTCGTCCCAGGTGCTGCCGCCCTGGGCCACGTAGCCGATCCGGCGGCGCACCTCGCCCGGCGCCTTGCGCAGGTCGGCGCCCGCGATGATCGCCTCCCCGTCGTCCGGCTCGATCAACGTGGCGAGCATCCGCAGCGTGGTCGTCTTGCCGGCGCCGTTGGGGCCGAGGAAGCCGAAGATCTCGCCCTCGGCGACGGTCAGGTCGACCCCCCGTACCGCTTCGACGGTCTTCGTCTCCCGCCCGGCACGGGAGCGGAAGGACTTGCGTAATCCCCTGGTCTCGATCATGCGGGCTCCTGGTCGTCCGGGCCGGTATTCCCGGCCACGGGTCGGCGGGGAAGGCAGCGCGGTCGCCGGCCGCCGAGCCGCGGCGGGCAGCGTGGGACGGCGCACTTCCCCGTACGTCGCGAAGAGGCTAACGCGATATAGCTTTTCTGGTCAACGTTGATTATTCAGATGAGGACGGATGCTCCGGCAGTCGCTGCTCCCACCCGGACCAACCCTCCGCCTGTTCCAGCCCAGCAGGCAGGTACGACACTCCGGAATCGATACGTTCCGCGATGCGCTCGCACCACGCGATCTCCGCCTCCGCCCGGGCCGTCCAGAGCTCGAACATCCAACCCACGTGGACCGGCTTGGTGTCGCGCAGCCAGTCCGACTCCAACGAGGTCCGCATCCACGCCATGCCGGCCCGCAGCAGGTTCGCCCGGTTCCGCAGCGCGGCCGCCGCCTCCTCGCGCGGCAGCGCCGGCAGGAACGAGAAGGCCGCCGTGAACGGGTCGGCCGGCTCGTTCAACTGCCACCAGAGGCCGCGCAGCAGCGACTCGAACTCGTCCTGCCCCTTCTCGGTGATCTCGTACGTCGTGCGGGCCGGGCGTCCGCCGACCTGCTCGGTCGCGACCGCCCGCAGCAGCCCCTCCTCGGTCAGCTTGCGCAGGGCGTGATAGATCGAGCCGGGCTGTACGTTGGCCCACTTGTCGGCGCTCCAGCTGAGCAGCTCGCGCCGCACGTCGTAGCCGTGCACGGGCTGCATCCAGCGGACCAGACCGAGAATCATCATTCGGGTGGCAGACACGGCACAAGCGTATTAGGCAAATTTGACTAGAGCGCGATGTGACCGTGCCCCAACCCACACTGAGCGATCGTTAGGGCCCGCCGGGATGGCCTATACACTCCCGGTCAACGACCTCCCGGGAGGAGCCCCCACGGTGCGTAAGGTACTCATCGCCAACCGCGGCGAGATCGCCGTCCGCGTCATCCGCGCCTGCCGCGACGCCGGCCTGGCGAGCGTAGCCGTCTACGCCGACTCCGACCGGGACGCGCTGCACGTGACGCTGGCCGACGAGGCGTACGCCCTCGGCGGGGACACCGCGGCGGAGAGCTACCTGCGCATCGACAAGCTGGTCGACATCGCGGCCAGGGCCGGCGCCGACGCCGTGCACCCGGGCTACGGCTTCCTCTCCGAGAACGCCGACTTCGCCCAGGCCGTCATCGACGCCGGGCTGACCTGGATCGGCCCCACCCCGCAGGCCATCCGCGACCTCGGCGACAAGGTCACCGCCCGGCACATCGCCCAGCGCGCCGGCGCGCCGCTGGTGCCCGGTACGCCGGACCCGGTCGGCAGCGCCGACGAGGTGCTGGCCTTCGCCGTCGACCACGGGCTGCCGGTCGCCATCAAGGCCGCCTTCGGCGGCGGCGGGCGCGGCCTGAAGGTCGCCCGCACGATGGAGGAGATCCCCCAGCTGTTCGAGTCCGCCACCCGCGAGGCGGTCGCCGCCTTCGGCCGCGGCGAGTGCTTCGTCGAGCGTTACCTCGACAAGCCCCGCCACGTCGAGGCCCAGGTGCTGGCCGACCAGCACGGCAACGTGATCGTGGTGGGCACCCGGGACTGCTCGCTCCAGCGGCGGCACCAGAAGCTGGTCGAGGAGGCGCCCGCGCCGTTCCTCACCGACGCCCAGCGTACGCAGATCCACGAGAGCGCCAAGGCGATCTGCCGCGAGGCCGGTTACCACGGCGCCGGCACCGTCGAGTACCTGGTCGGCGGCGACGGCACCATCTCCTTCCTAGAGGTGAACACCCGGCTCCAGGTCGAGCACCCGGTCACCGAGGAGACCGCCGGCATCGACCTCGTCCGCGAGCAGTTCCGCGTCGCTGACGGGGAGAAGCTGCGCTTCACCGAGGACCCGACGCCCCGCGGGCACGCGATCGAGTTCCGCATCAACGGCGAGGACCCCGGTCGTAACTTCCTGCCCGCCCCCGGCGCCATCACCGCGCTGCGGCTGCCGACCGGCCCCGGCGTACGGGTGGACACCGGCATCTCGGCCGGTGACGTGATCGGCGGGAACTTCGACTCGCTGCTGGCCAAGGTCATCATCGTCGGCGAGACGCGGACCGAGGCGCTGGAGCGGGCCCGCCGGGCGCTCGACGAGATGGTGGTCGACGGCATGGCCACGGCTCTGCCGTTCCACCGCCTGGTGGTCCGCGATCCGGCCTTCACCGCGGAGCCCTTCACTGTCCACACCCGGTGGATCGAGACCGAGTTCGACAACACGATCACGCCGTTCACCGCGACCGCCGGCCCGACCGCCGAGCCCGCCGAGCGGGAGACCGTCGTGGTCGAGGTGGGTGGCAAGCGGCTGGAGGTCAGCCTTCCGGCAGGTCTCGGCACCGGTACGGGTACCGCCGCGCCCGCCGCCCGTAAGCCCGCCCGCCGTGGTGGCGGGGGTGCGAAGGCCGGCGGCACGGTCAGCGGCGACGCGCTCACCTCCCCGATGCAGGGCACCATCGTCAAGATCGCCGTGGCGGACGGGGACACCGTGGCCGAGGGCGACCTGATCGTGGTGCTGGAGGCGATGAAGATGGAGCAGCCGCTGCACGCCCACAAGGCCGGCACGATCAGCGGCCTGACGGCGGACGTCGGCGCGGTGATCAGCGCGGGCGCCCCCATCTGCACCATCTCCTGAGACCGGGTCGGGCGCACCCCCTCCGCGTGGGGGCCCGCCCGGCTGGTCAGCGGAGGGCTTCGGCGGCCACCGCGCGTACGGCGGTGGTGAGGCCGTTCAGCGCCGCCGACTCCAGTCGCCAGTGCTGCCAGTACAGCGGCACGTCCACCTGCCGGCCCGGGGCGATGTCGACGCACGCCCCGGAGGCGAGATCGTCCTCGGCGATCTGCTCGGGCACCAGACCCCAGCCGAGTCCGTGCCGGATGGTCTCGCTGAACGCCGGCACCGACGGCACATAGTGCACGGGCGGGTCGAGCGTGCGCCCGGTCAGCGTACGGATGAAGCGGTGCTGCAGCCGGTCCCTCCGGTCGAAGACGACGGTCGGCGCGCCGGCCAGCGCCGCGGCGGTCAGCCCGTCGGCGAAGTGCGCGGCGGCCAGCGCCGGGGCGGCGAGCGCCCGGTAGCGCATGGCGCCGAGCCGGCGTACCCGGCAGCCCTGGACCGGCTCGCGCTGCGCGGTCACCGCCGCCGTCACCACCCCGTCGCGGAGCAGCTCGGCGGTGTGGTCCTGATCCTCCTGACGGAGGTCCAGGGAGAGTTCGAGCCCTTCCGGCAGCCGGGCCAGGGCGGCCGGGAACCAGGTGGCGAGCGAGTCGGCGTTCACCACCACGGCGAGTCTGGTCCGCGCGCCACCGCCGGTGAGCGGGCCGCGCGCGTCGGTCAGCGCCTCCCGCTCCAGCAGTACGAGCTGCCCGGCGAGACGTAGCAGCGGTGCGCCCGCCTCGGTCGCCACGCAGGGCCGGGCCCGCCGAACGAGCACCTGCCCGACCGTCTCCTCCAGGGCCTTGACCCGCTGGCTGACGGCCGAGGGGGTGACGTGCAGCAGTCGGGCCGCCGCCTCGAAGCTGCCCTCCGAGACCACGGCGGCGAGGGTACGAAGCTGGACGAAGTCGAGCCCTTCCATCAGCTGACCTTAACCGGCGTCAGAATCTTTAGTTCGACTGACGGAACGAGCCCGCCTACGGTCGGAGACGTGCTCAGCTCCGCCGTCGCCGGCTTCTCCGTCTCCATCGCCCTGATCGTCGCCATCGGGGCGCAGAACGCCTTCGTCCTGCGTCAGGGCCTGCGCCGGGAGCACGTGGTACCCGTCGTCCTCACCTGCGCCGCCTCGGACGCGCTGCTCATCGGGGCGGGCATCGCCGGGGTCGGCACGCTGGTGACCGGCCGGCCCGTCCTGCTCACCGCGATCCGCTGGGGCGGCGCCGCGTTCCTGCTCTGCTACGCGGCGCTCGCCGCCCGCCGCGCCCTGCGGCCCGGCGCGCTGCTGCCCACCGAGCGGCCGCCGGCCACCCTGGGCGCCACCCTGCTGGCCTGCCTCGCCTTCACGTACCTGAACCCGCACGTCTACCTCGACACCGTGCTCCTCCTCGGGGGGATCGCCCAGCAGCACCCGCACCGCTGGCTCTTCGGCGTCGGCGCCACCCTGGCCAGCGTGGTCTGGTTCACGGCGCTCGGCGTCGGCGCGCACCGGCTCGCCCCGCTGCTCGCCCGCCGGACCGCGTGGCGACTGCTGGACGGGCTGATCGCCACGTTGATGGCCCTCCTCGCCCTGGCACTACTACTGGGCTGACCGTCCCTCCCCCGCGTTCCCCTCGATGATCAAGAGCTTGGCGTCAGATGCGGAGCGATTTCCGACCGAAACCTCTTGATCACCGAAGCCGGTGGGGGCGGGAGGGCCTGGGAAGGTGTTTTCCGCTACCAGCGGCGGCGATACCCGTATCGAGCAGCCATGATTGCCGGGTGCGGTTCCTTCACGGCGCGGCTCCCGCGCACGACCTGACCTACAACGACGTCTTCATGGCGCCGTCCCGCTCCGACCTGGGCTCCCGCCTCGACGTCGACCTCGCCAGCTCCGACGGCACCGGCACCACCATCCCCATCGTGGTGTCGAACATGACGGCGGTCGCCGGCCGGCGGATGGCGGAGACGGTGGCCCGGCGCGGCGCGGTCACGGTCATCCCGCAGGACATCCCGATCGACGTGGTGGCGAACGTGGTGTCCTGGGTCAAGCAGCGCCACCTGGTCTACGACACCCCGATCACGCTCGGCCCGACCGACACGGTCGGTGACGCCATCCACCTGCTGCCCAAGCGCGCGCACGGCGCGGTGATGGTGGTGGACGAGGCCGGCCGACCGCTGGGTGTGGTCACCGAGGCGGACACCGTGAGCGTTGACCGGTTCGCCCAGCTACGTCACGTGATGTCCACTGAGCTGCACACCGTTCCCGCGGACGCGGACCCGCGTACCGGGTTCGACGTGCTCTCCGCCGGTCGGCGCCGGCTCGCCCCGGTGGTCGACGCGCAGGGGCGGCTGGTCGGCGTCCTCACTCGCAAGGGGGCGCTGCGGGCGACCCTCTACCGGCCGGCCGTGGACGAGCAGGGGCGGCTGCGGATCGCGGCGGCGATCGGGATCAACGGCGACGTAACCGGCAAGGCCGCCGCCCTGCTGGAGGCCGGGGTGGACACCCTGGTGGTGGACACCGCGCACGGTCACCAGGAGCGGATGATCTCCGCGCTGCGGGCGGTACGCCGGCTCGACCCGGGCGTCCCGGTGGCGGCCGGCAACGTGGTCACCGCCGAGGGCGTACGGGACCTGATCGAGGCGGGCGCCGACATCGTCAAGGTCGGCGTGGGACCGGGCGCGATGTGCACCACCCGGATGATGACCGGGGTGGGGCGGCCGCAGTTCTCGGCCGTGCTGGACTGCGCGGCGGCGGCCCGGGCGCTCGGCCGGCACGTCTGGGCCGACGGCGGCGTCCGGCATCCCCGGGACGTGGCGCTCGCGCTCGCCGCCGGCGCCTCCAACGTCATGATCGGCTCATGGTTCGCCGGCACGTACGAGTCCCCCGGCGACCTCTACACGGATCCGGACGGCCGGCGCTACAAGGAGAGCTTCGGCATGGCCTCGGCCCGGGCGGTCAGCGCCCGCACCGCCGAGGACAGCCCGTACGACCGGGCCCGGAAGGCGGTCTTCGAGGAGGGCATCTCCTCGGCGCGGATGCACCTCGACCCGACCCGCCCGGGCGTCGAGGACCTGATCGACGAGATCATCGCGGGTGTCCGCAGCTCCTTCACCTATGCGGGCGCGCGCAACCTCTCCGAGTTCCACGAGCGGGCGGTGGTCGGCGTGCAGAGCGCGGCCGGCTACACCGAGGGGATGCCGCTGCCGACCAGCTGGTGACGGCGGGCCGGCTCGCCTACTCGACGAGCCGGCTGATCACGTACCGCGCTGCCTCCCGCGGGTCGTCGCCGACGCGGGGAGGCAGCGCACCGGCGAGCCAGAGGGTGGCGAAGCCGTGCACGATCGACCAGGCGGCGAGGGCGTCCCGCCCGGGCTCGCCGGCGCCACCGTCGCGCGCCGGCAGGCCCGCCACCCGATCGCGCAGCACATTGCCGGCCCGGTCACTGGCGGCTCGCACCTGCGGGTCCTGGGCCCGGTACAGCTCTGGGCGGAACATCACCTCGAAGTGCGCGCGATGCCGGACCGCGAAGTCCACGTAGGCGACGCCGGCGGCGAGCAGGTCGTCGCCCGCCTGGCCGAGGGTCTCGGCGAGCAGATCGAATCCCTGTACGGCGAGCGCGGTGAGCAGGCCCGCCTTGTCGCCGAAGTGATGCGCGGGGGCGGCGTGCGAGACGCCGGCCCGCCGGGCGAGGTCACGCAGGCTGAGCGCGGCGGGGCCGGATTCGGAGATCGCCTCCACTGCGGTGTCGAGCAGGGCACGGCGTAGATCGCCGTGATGGTAGCCACGCGTCGGAGTCATGACGTAATCCTATCTTGCCATTGACAAGATGACACTCGACGAGCAATCTTGCCAGTGACAAGTTTCGACCCGAGGAGGTTGTCATGGCTCCACTGATCACCCTGATCGCCGGTTTCGCGGTGGCCCGGATCGTCGGGCTGGCCGGATTCGACGCCCTGGACAGCACGACCGACGCACTCCGGATCGGGCTGGCCGCCATGTTCGTAATCACCGGGCTCGCGCACTTCAGCGAGCCCCGCCGATCCGGCCTCATCGCCATGGTCCCGCCCCGCCTGCCCCGGCCGGCGCTCCTGGTCACCGTGACCGGCGTGCTCGAGCTGGTCGGGGCGGCGGCGCTGCTGGTCCCGGCCACGGCCCGGTGGGGAGCGGCCGGGCTGGGACTGCTGATGCTCGCGATGTTCCCGGCCAACGTCTCCGCGGCACAGCGCCGGCTCACCCTGGCCGGACGGCCGGTCACGCCGCTGGGGCAGCGCACGGCCATGCAGATCGCATTCCTGGTCACCGCGGCGACAATTTCGTTTGGTGCCTGACTATCAGGGGGCTAACCTGCAGACCGTGGATCTCGTCACCCTCAACGACGTGCCGATGGGTCGCCTCCTGGCCTTGGCCGGCCACATGGTCACCCAGCGGTGGAACCGCTTCCTGGCGGAGAAGTTCAACCTCACCCAGGCCGGGATGGTCGCCCTCATGACGCTCGACAAGAACGGCCCGATGCCCCACCGCGAGGTGGCCCAACGCTGCTTCGTACGGCCCGCCACGCTGACCGGGATCGTCGACACCCTGGAACGGGACGGCCTGGTCGAGCGGCAACGCGACGACAGCGACCGGCGCAGCGTACGGCTCGCCATCACCCCCGCCGGCCACGAACGGCTGGCGGGGGTGGGCGTCCTGATCCGGTCGGGTCGGCCGCTCACCTCGGTCGACGCCGACCCCGAGAAGGCGGCGGTGATCCGCGAGTTCCTGCTGGAGGTCATCGGTAGTGGAGAGGAACCAGGCATGACAGTGCCCACGGACGGGACGGGAGGCCGGCAGAAGTGCTGATCCGACTGCTCCGCGAACACCTGCGCCCCTACTCGAAGCCGCTGGCCGCGGTCCTGCTGCTCCAGTTCGTCGGCACCATGGCCTCGCTCTACCTGCCGAGCCTCAACGCCGACATCATCGACAAGGGCGTGGCGCGCGGCGACACCGGCTACATCATGTCGACCGGCGGCTGGATGCTCGCCGTCAGCCTGGTGCAGATCGTCTGCTCGATCGCCGCGGTGTACTTCGGGGCGCGTACCGCGATGAGCTTCGGCCGGGACGCGCGGGCCGGGATCTTCCGGCACGTCAACCGGTTCTCCGCCCGCGAGGTCGCCCGGTTCGGCGCACCGTCGCTCATCACGCGCACCACCAACGACGTGCAGCAGGTGCAGATGCTCGTGCTGCTGAGCTGCACCATGCTCGTGGCCGCCCCGATCATGTGCGTCGGCGGGGTGGTGATGGCGCTGCGGGAGGACCTCGGGCTCTCCTGGCTGATGCTCGTCTCGGTACCCGTCCTCGCCATCGCGCTGGCACTGGTCATCCGGCGGATGGTGCCGGGCTTCCGGCTCATGCAGACCCGGATCGACGCGGTCAACCGGGTCCTGCGCGAGCAGATCACCGGCATCCGGGTGGTCCGCGCCTTCGTACGTGAGCCGTACGAGACGCAGCGCTTCGGCGTGGCGAACACGGACCTGAGCGCCACCGCGCTGCGGGTCGGGCGACTGCTGGCCCTGATCTTCCCGGTGGTGATGCTGGTGCTCAACGTCTCCAGCGTCGCGGTGCTCTGGTTCGGCGCGCAGCGGGTCGACTCCGGCGCGATCCAGATCGGCGCGCTCACCGCCTTCCTTCAGTACCTCATGCAGATCCTGATGTCCGTCATGATGGCCACCTTCATGCTGATGATGGTGCCGCGCGCGGCGGTCTGCGCCGAGCGCATCGTCGAGGTGTTCGACACCGACACCTCCGTGGCGCCGCCCGCGACGCCGACCGCCGAGGTGTCCGGACGGGCCGAGTTGGAGCTGCGCGACGTGCGCTTCCAGTACCCGGGCGCGGCCGACCCGGTGCTGCGGGACATCTCGTTCCGGGTCACGCCCGGCAGCACCACGGCGATCATCGGCAGCACCGGGGCCGGCAAGACCACCCTGCTGTCGCTGGTGCCGCGACTGGTCGACGTCACCGCCGGCGCGGTGCTGGTCGACGGAATCGACGTACGCGACCTGGCCCCCGACGAGCTGTGGCGACGGATCGGCCTGGTGCCGCAGCGGCCGTACCTCTTCACCGGCACGGTCGCGAGCAACCTGCGGTACGGCAACCCGGACGCCACCGACGAGGAGCTCTGGAGGGCGCTGGAGATCGCGCAGGCCGCGGACTTCGTGATGCAGATGCCCGAGGGGCTGGAGGCGCCCGTCGCGCAGGGCGGCACGAACGTCTCCGGTGGCCAGCGGCAACGGTTGGCGATCGCCCGGGCCCTGGTCCGGAAGCCGGAGATATACCTCTTCGACGACTCGTTCTCCGCGCTCGACCTGGGCACCGACGCGCGGTTGCGGGCGGCGCTGCGGCCGGTCACCGCGGACGCCGCCGTGGTGATCGTGGCCCAGCGGGTCTCCACGATCGTCGACGCCGACCAGATCATCGTGCTCGAGAACGGGGGAGTCGTCGGAGTGGGACGACACGAGGAGCTGCTGGAGAGCTGCCCGACGTACGCCGAGATCGTCGCCTCGCAGCAGACCGCGCAGGTGCCGGCATGAGCGACCGCAGGGAGCGAATCATCAGGCACAGCGCGGAGAAGCCTCAGGCCGGCGCCGACCGAAGGGAGGTGCCGGCATGAGCGACCGCAGGGAGCGAATCATCAGGCACAGCGCGGAGGAGGCGGCGTGAGCGACAGGAAACCCGTACCGGCGCAGAAGCCGGCTGCCGGTTCGGCACCGCGCCGGGGGCCGGGCGGTGGCCGCGGCCCGGGCTTCGGGGCCGGGATGCCCGCCGAGCGGTCCATGAACTTCGGGCCGTCGGCACGGCGTCTGCTCGGCCGGCTCCGGCCGCACCAGCTCCAGCTCGGCGGGATCATCGCGCTGGCGCTGGTGAGCGTCGGGTTGAGCGTCGCCGGGCCGAAGATCCTCGGGCACGCCACCGACCTGATCTTCAGCGGGGTGATCGGCCGGCAGCTCGAAACGGGCAGCACCGTCGAGCAGGCCGTCACGGCGGCCCGCGCGAGCGGCAACGACGCCTTCGCCGACATGCTCGCCCGGATGAACCCGGTGCCCGGCGCCGGCATCGACTTCACCGCGCTGGGCCGGGTGCTGCTGCTGGCGCTCGGGCTCTACCTCGGCGCGGCGGTGCTCTCCTGGTGGCAGGGCTGGCTGCTCAACGGGGTGGTGCAGCGGACGGTGCTGAAGCTCCGTGCGGACGTGGAGGAGAAGCTCAACCGGCTGCCGCTGCCCTACTTCGACCGGCAGCCCCGGGGCGAGCTGCTCAGTCGGGTGACGAACGACATCGACAACATCTCGCAGAGCCTCCAGCAGACGTTGAGCCAGCTGCTCACGTCCGTGCTCACCGTGGTCGGCGTACTCGGGGCGATGTTCTGGATCTCGCCGCTGCTGGCGCTGGTGGCGCTGGTGGCCGTGCCGCTCTCGGTGCTGGTCACCCAACGGATCGCCAAGCGGTCGCAGAAGCAGTTCATCGCCCAGTGGGCGCACACCGGTGAGCTGAACGGCCGGATCGAGGAGGCCTTCACCGGCCACGAGCTGGTCAAGGTCTTCGGCCGGCAGCGGGAGGTCGAGGCGGCGTTCACGGAGAAGAACGAGGAGCTCTTCAAGGCCAGCTTCGGCGCCCAGTTCATCTCCGGGATCATCATGCCGTCGATGATGTTCATCGGGAACCTGAGCTACGTGGCGATCGCGGTGGTCGGTGGGCTGCGGGTCGCCAACGGGACGATGAGCCTCGGCGACGTGCAGGCGTTCATCCAGTACTCCCGGCAGTTCACCCAGCCGCTGACCCAGGTGGCCTCGATGGCCAACCTGCTCCAGTCCGGCGTGGCGTCGGCGGAGCGGGTCTTCGAGGTGCTCGACGCCGACGAGCAGACCCCCGACCCGGTCGAGCCGGCCCGGGTGACCCAGCCGCGCGGCCGGGTCGAGTTCGAGCACGTGTCCTTCCGCTACGTGCCGGAGAAGCCGCTGATCGACGACCTGTCGCTGGTCGCCGAGCCGGGTCACACCGTGGCGATCGTCGGGCCGACCGGCGCGGGCAAGACCACCCTGGTCAACCTGATCATGCGGTTCTACGAGCTGGACGCCGGCCGGATCACCCTCGACGGGGTGGACACCACCAGCATGAGCCGCGACGACCTGCGTGGCCGGATCGGCATGGTGCTCCAGGACACCTGGCTCTTCGGCGGCACCATCCGCGACAACATCGCGTACGGCCGGCCGGACGCGACCGAGGAGGAGATCCTCGCCGCCGCCCGGGCCACCTTCGTGGACCGGTTCGTCCGCAGCCTGCCCGACGGCTACGACACCGTCATCGACGAGGAGGCGAGCAACGTCAGCGCGGGCGAGAAGCAGCTCATCACCATCGCCCGGGCGGCCCTCGCCGAGCCGTCGCTGCTGATCCTGGACGAGGCCACCAGCTCGGTCGACACCCGCACCGAGGTGCTGCTGCAACGGGCGATGGCCGCGCTGCGCTCGGACCGGACCAGCTTCGTGATCGCGCACCGGCTCTCCACCATCCGGGACGCCGACCTGATCCTGATGATGGAGAACGGCCGGATCGTCGAGCAGGGCACGCACGAGCAGCTGCTCGACGCGCGCGGCGCGTACCACCGGCTCTACCTTTCCCAGTTCACCCAGGCGATCACCGAGGAGGACGAGGGCGAGGAGGCCGCCCGGACCCCGGCAGCGGCCCAGGGGGCGCTCTCCGCGTGACCCACCCGGCCGGGTAGGCGCGCGAGGTTCCCGGCCGGGTGCAGGCGGGCCTGCCCCCACCCGGCCGGGACCATCGGCACCGGCCGTGGGCCGGCCGGCACGAGCACCGGCCGGCCCACGGACTGACTGCCGCCGCGCCCGGGTCAGCCGGGCAGCAGCTGTCCGGTCCGGCTGGCCACCACGTCGCCCACCAGGGCGAGCGCGTCCGCCACGGGCAGCGGGTCGAGGGACCGCCCGTCGCGCAGCCGCAGGGACACCCGCCCGTCGGCCGCCTCCCGGGCACCGACCACCGCGACGTACGGGATGCGTCGCCGGGCGGCGTCCCGGATCCGGGCACCCAGTGAACCGGCGGCGTCGATCTCGACCCGCAGCCCGGCCGCCTCGGCCCGGCGGGCGAGGTCGGCCGCCGCGCCGGCCTGGCCGGCGTCCACCGGCAGCACCGCCAACTGGACCGGCGCGTACCAGGCGGGGAAGGCGCCCTCGTGCACCTCGATCAGGTAGGCGAAGAGTCGCTCCATGCTGCCGACCAGGCTCCGGTGCACCATCACCGGGCGCCGCCTCGCCCCGTCCCGGTCGGTGTAGGCCAGGTCGAAGCGCTCCGGCTTGTCGAAGTCGAGCTGCACGGTGGCCAGGGTCGACTCCCGCCCCCGGCCGTCGACGATCTGGACGTCGATCTTCGGACCGTAGAAGGCGGCGTCCCCGGGTGCCACCTCGTACTCCACCCCGGCCAGCGCGTCGCGCAGCAGCTCCTCGGCGCGGGCCCACTGCGCGTCGTCGCCGACGTACCGCTGCCCGGGTCCGCGTACCGACAACCGGAACCCGGCCGGGCGTACGCCGAGCGCGGCGTGCGCCTCGCGGATCAGCCGGAGGATCTCGGCCACCTCCGCCCCCACCTGCTCCAACGCGCAGAAGTTGTGCGCGTCGTTGAGCGAGATGGCCCGTACCCGGGAGAGGCCACCGAGCACCCCGGAGCGCTCGGCGCGGTACATCCCGCCCAGCTCGGCGACGCGCAGCGGCAGCTCACGGTAGGAGCGCCCGCGCGCGCCGAACACCAGCGCATGGTGCGGGCAGAGCGCCGGCCGCAGCACGAACTCGTCGTCGGCGGAGAGGCGCATCGGCGGGAACATGTCGTCGGCGAAGTAGCCGAGGTGGCCGGAGCGCTCGAAGAGCTCGCGTTTACCCAGCGGTGGCGAGTAGACGTGCTGGTAGCCGGCTCGGCGCTCCAACTCCCGGACGTACTCCTCGACCGCGTGCCGGGCGGCGGCGCCGGCCGGCAACCAGATGGGCAGCCCGGCGCCGGCCAGCGGATCGGAGACGAACAGCTCCAGCTCCCGGCCGAGCCTGCGGTGGTCGATCATGTCGCTCTCCCTGATCGCGTACGACCCGGAGGCGACCCGGTGACCGAGGTCCGCGCGGCCCCCGGGAGCGGTCGCCCCGGGGCCTCGTGGACAGAAACGTCAGTGCGGCACGCCGGAGTCGTCCGGCGTCGTGGTCAGATCCGCGCTGCGCATGCCGAGACGGTACGCCCGGTGCGGGCGCGGGCGCACCCGCGTTTTTCGCCGCAGGCGGCGTGGCTCCCGGCCGCCTGACCGACTGGGTCTGCGGTGATGTCAGGGTGTCGGCGCGGACGGGTCACCGCGACGTCGTCGAGGCGCGGCGACGGACCGCCCCGCCGAGGCCCGGCCCGGCCGGGTCAGGGGCGGGCCGCCGGCACGGGACCTGCCGGCGGCCCAATGCGGCCCGATCGTCGAGAACGGGGGACCCGACGGTCGTTGGGGCCGCGCTCGCCAACGGTACGCCGACGAACGCCGATCCGCCGACCGTGACCGGGAGCTATGGAGCGTCGTTGTACCTGGGTGACCTTGCCGTGTCCGTGGTCACCGCCTGTCGGGGCCGTCCGTCGTGACGCCGGACACGCCGTCAGGCTCGGTACATCAGATCGGCCACATACGGCGAGGTGGCACGCGTGCCCGAACTACTCACTGACGTCACGTCACCGACGTGGGCGTACCTCGCGCTGCTCGGGCTGTTGCTGCTGGACGCCTTCGTTCCGGTCATTCCCACCCAGGCAATCATGATCACCGGCGGGGCGCTCACCGTCTACGGCGGGCTGGACCTGCCGCTCACGATCGCCGTCGGCGCGCTCGGGGTGCTCGCCGGAGACCTCGTCTGCTACCTGCTGGGCCGGAGCGCACCCGATCGACGGGTACGACGACATACCCGGCAGAATCGCGCCCAACGGACCGCCGCCCGGTTCACCCAGGGCCTACGCCGTCCGGGGCCGATGGTGATCCTGCTCTGCCGGTTCGTGCCCGGCGGCCGGATGGCGGCCTGCTTCTCGGCCGGCCGCAGCCGCTACCCGTACCGGCTCTTCCTGAGCTACGAGACGATCGCGGCGCTGGGCTGGGCCAGCTACGGCGCGCTGGTCGGGCACCTCGGCGGGGCGGCGCTCGCCTCGTCCACCTGGCGGCTCGCCCTGGTCGCGGCCGTCGCGGCGGCCGGGTTCGGCGCCGCCGGCTGGGCGATGACATTGGTAGGCGTCCGCAACGCCCGCCGGGCCGCCGCCGAACTCCCCATCGACTGAGTGTCGCCGCCGCAGACTCGTATAAGCTGCATTTATATTGATGACGTGTGGAGCGTGAAACTGCATCCTGAGGTCGAAGACTGGTTCCTCGGCTTATGCAAGACCGATCCAGCAAGCGCAGATCTGATCGCCGAGGCGATAGACCTGCTGGCCGAACACGGTCCGGCATTGGGTCGTCCGATGGTGGACCGACTCAAGGGCAGCTCCTTCCACCACATGAAGGAACTCAGGCCGGGTTCCACGGGCTCGACGGAGATAAGGATGATCTTTGCTTTCGACCCGTTGCGGGAAGCCGTCTTCCTGGTGGCCGGTGACAAATCGGGCCATTGGCAGAGTTGGTACCAGGTGGCCGTGCCGTTGGCGGATGGGCGGTTCCAGGAGCACCTCACCTCGTTGAAGGAGGCGGAGCGATGAGCGACGGCACCGACTGGCGGGACGTCAAGGCCAAGGCACGCGAGATGGACCCCGATTGGGATCACCCTGATCGGGTGGCGCGACGCGGTCGCCTGCGCGAGCAGATGCTTGCATCGGTGAGCGGAGCTCAACTGGCTGAGATCCGCAAGCAGCTCGGGATGACGCAGCGCCAACTGGCCGAGGCCGCAGGGCTCTCCCAGGCACGCATCAGCCAGATTGAGAATGGCGAGCACACCAACCTCGAAACTCTTCGGGCGTACGTGACGGGACTCGGCGGTCATCTCGACGTGGTCGCCCGGATCGGCAACATCCAGCTCAACGTGGCGTAGCGGCTCCACCGCGACCTAGGGGTGGTCCCGGGGATCGAATTCGGTGGCTCGCCCCGATCCGTCTCGGGTGCCTCCGGCGACAGGCTGAGGCATGCCTGGAACGCGGAACTCGGGCCTGCTGGCCCTCGGCGGGATCGCCCTCGCGGCGCTGCTCGCCGTGATCGGTCACGTCGAGGTGAACGAGGATCTCTCGCCCTGGTCGCTGACCGTCAGCGACTACGCCGTCTCCGACCGCGGCGGCGTCATCGACGTCGCCATGGTGGTGCTGGCCCTCGCCACGGCAGCCCTGCTACCCGCGCTGCGCCGAGCGGGCGCGACCCGCCGGGTCGGGGTTCTGCTGCTGGCCTGGATCGGGGGCCTGCTGCTCGCCGCGGTCGTGCCGACCAACGAGCCGGGGCTGCCGATGGACGCGGCGGCGTACGTGCACCGGTACGCCTCGGTCGTCGCCTTCCTGGCCCTGCCCGTCGGCGGCTGGCTGCTGGCCGGTCGGCTCCCCCACCCCGCCGCCCGCTGGGTACGCGGACTCGCCCTCACCAGCCTGGTGCTCGCGGCGACCATGGTCTGGTCGGCCTACCCGGGTGACCGGATGCTGATCGGCCTGGTCGAACGGGTCCTCATCCTGACCGAGGTAACCCTGATCGCGTTCCTGGCGGCGGCGGTGGCCGGGCTCCGACCGCTCACTCCAGCACGTGGAGCATGAGCTGGCGGGCCGCCTCCGTGATCGATCCGGAGAGGCTCGGATAGATGGTGATGGTCTGGGCCAGCTCGTTGACGGTGAGGTTGTTCTCCACCGCCATGGTGATCGGCAGGATGAGTTCACTCGCCTTGGGGGCCACCACCACTCCGCCGATCACCTGGCCACTGGCCGGACGGCAGAAGAGCTTCACGAAACCGTCGGCGAGGTCGTCCATCTTGGCCCGGGCGTTGCCCGCCAGCGGCAGCATCACCTGCCGGGCCGGGACCGTGCCGGCGTCCACCTCGTTCTGCGAGACGCCCACCGTGGCCAGCTCGGGCGAGGTGAAGGCGTTCGCGGCGACGGTCCGCAGCCGCAGCGGGCGGACGGCCTCACCGAGCGCGTGCCACATCGCGATCCGGCCCTGCATGGCCGCGACGCTGGCCAGCGCCAGCACACCGGTGCAGTCGCCGGCGGCGTAGATGCCCGGCACGTTCGTCCGAGACACCCGGTCGACTGTCACGTAGCCACCCCGGCCCAGCTCGACGCCGTACTCGGCGAGGCCGAGGCCGGCGGTGTTGGGGATGGAGCCGACCGTGATCAGCGCGTGCGAGCCGTACACCTTGCGACCGTCGGAGAGCTCGACCTCGACGCCGTCCTCGGTGCGGCGGACCGCGTCGGCGCGGGAGTTGTTCAGGATGCTCATGCCCTTGGCGCGGAAGACCCGCTCGATCGCCTGCGCCGCGTCGGCGTCCTCCTGCGGCATGACCCGGTCCCGGCTGGACACCAGGGTCACCTCGACGCCCATCCCGAGGTACGCGCTGGCGAACTCGGCCCCGGTCACCCCGGAGCCGACCACGATCAGGTGCTCGGGCAGCTCGGGCAGGTCGTACACCTGACGCCAGGTGAGGATCCGCTCGCCGTCGGGAAGAGCGGTCGGCAGTTGGCGCGGGGTGGCGCCGGTCGCGAAGAGGACCGTGGACGCGTCGATGGTGTATTCGTCGGCACCGTCGGTGGGGCTGACCACCACGCGGTGCGTGTGACCGAGCGTGTCCTCACCGAGGCGGGCGGTGCCGGCCACGAAGGTGACCCCGGCCTTCAGCAGCTTCGCGTGGATGTCCGCGGACTGGGCGAGCGCGAGCCGCTTGACCCGATGGTGCACGGCGGGGGCGTCGACGGTGACCGCCTCCAGCCCGTCGGAGTGCACCCCGAACTCCTCGGTGTCCCGGTAGCCGGTCACCACCTGCGAGCTCGCGATGAAGGTCTTCGACGGTACGCAGTCGGAGAGCACGCAGGCTCCGCCGGCCCCCTCGGCCTCCACCACTGTGACGTCGGCGTCCAGTTGCGCGGCGACCAGGGCCGCCTCGTAGCCGGCCGGCCCGCCGCCGATGATCACGATCCGGCTCACCGCACTCGCCCTTCGTCGATGCTCACAGTGACTTTCTTCTCCTGAACGCGTCCGACACGCACCGTCGTATTCTCCCCCACCCGTCCGCCGGGCTATCGTCATCGCCGTGCGTCTTCACGCCGCCTACGGCTCAAACCTCGACCCCGGTCGAATGCGTGCCTACTGCCCGCACTCGCCGATGGTGGGCACCGGCTGGCTCGAGGGCTGGCGGCTGACCTTCGCCGGCGAGGACGTCATCGGCTGGGAGGGCGCGGTCAGCACCCTCGTCGAGTCCCCCGGCGACCGGGTCTTCGTGGCGCTCTACGACATCCACCCGTACGACGCCGCCCAGCTCGACGAGATCGAGGGCGTCACCTCCGGCACGTACCGCAAGCTGCACGTCCGCGTCTCGACCCTCGACGGCGACCTGACCGCGTGGATCTACGTCTTCGACGGCTACGAGGGTGGACTGCCGACCTCGTGGTACCTGTCGGAGATCGTGAACGCCGCGGAGAAGGCGGGCGCGCCGGACGACTACGTCTCCGATTTGCGGTCCCGCCCCACCGGCACCGCCTCGGCGTAACGTTCGCACGCCTGCAGTCTCCTCCGGGCCGGTCCCCGGTCGCGCGGCGGCCCCGGCCCGGGTCGCCTATCACACACCCGCGGCGGCGACCGTCCGCTCGTACATGTCGGTCCAGCGCACCTCGCGCAGCCCCACGGACTGGTAGAGGGTCACCGGGGTGGTCGGGTTGGCCAGGTCGACCCCCAGCCCGGCTGCGGTACGACCCTTGCCGGCGTAGACCGCGAACGCCCGGCGCAGCAGCGCCGCCCCCACCCCGCGCCGGCGGTACGCGGGCAGCACCGACAGCGTGCGCACCCAGCCCATCTCCTGCTCCAGGGCCTGGTCGGAGGATTGGAGAGCGCCGGCCGGCACGCCGTCGACCTCGGCGACGAACCACTCGTCCCAGACCTTGCCGTACGACGGCAGCTGCTCGCGCCACTGCGCGAACCCGACGGGCTCGTAGTCCGGGGTGTCCCGGAACGCGGTGTCGAAGATCCGGTGGAACAGGCGCAGGTCGGCCTCGTCGTCGGCGACCAGCGGACGGACGGTCACCCCGGGCGGGGACGCCGGTTCGACGGGGAGATCGGCGAGGGAGCGGGTCATCCGGACGTACCGCTTGATCCGGGTGAAGCCGGCCTCGACCAGCTCGCCGGCCCAGCGGGTCTCCGGGGCGAAGACCCCGGTGCGGGCGGTGAGGTGGGGCAGGCCCCGCTCGGCCGCCCGCTCGGCGACCCGGTCGAGCAGCCGTGCCAGCAGCGGGGCCCGCAGGTCGGCCCCACGGTCGGGGTCCACGAGGACGTCCACCCACTCGCGGCCCACGCCGGTCGGGTTGCTCAGGATCGCCCACGCCGTCACCGTGCCGTCCGGATCGGTGACCAGCCAGGAGTCCCGGGCCGGGTCGACGAAGGGGGCGGTCAGCGCGTCCCGGACGTCCTCGGCGTCGAAGTCGGGGTAGCCGACGGCGAAGACGTCGGCGGCGTGCACCACCTTCAGGATCGCCGGTACGTCGTCGGCGGTGGGGCGGCGGGCGGTCCAACCGGCGGGGAGCGTCACGCGGCCGATCCTGACAGGCGGCGCAGCGTCGCGCCGCCCATTTTCCGACTCAGGCGGCGGGCTGGGAGCGGGTCGCCGGGCCGAGGTGCGCCCGGGCGGCGCGCAGCAGCTCCACCAGCTCGGCGCCGTCGACCGGCCCGAGCGCCGCGAACGCCGGTGCGGCCAGCCGGTGGGTCACCGCCTCGGCCCAGAGCCGACGCCGGACCAGCGGACCCACCGGCGGGTACGGCGGCGGCCAGCCACACGCCATCGCGCCCGCCTCCCCCTCCGGCCCGGCGAGCACCGCCTCCAGCGGGGTCATCCCACTGGCCCGCACGGCGAGCAGGTGCGCGCCGGTGAAGTACTCGCGGAGCAGACGCAGCGCCACCGCGGCGCGGGCGCCGGCGTTGCGGTTCGGCACCGGCATCGCGCGTCCGGCGGCGAAGAGCGGCATGCCGCTGGCGTCCGCGGCGTGCACCGCCCGTTCGAGCAGCCCGACGAGCCGGTCGATCCGGGGAAGGTCGTCCAGGTGCTGCGTACCCCACCGGCAGCACTCGGCGAGTGTCGCGGCGGCCACTTCGGAGGGCCGGACCGTGCGCGCGGCCCCGTCCCAGCCGTCCGCCACCGCGTCGGGGGCGAGGAAGCCGAGCACGGCGGCGACCGTCTCGGCGCGTACGTCGCCGAGCGCTCCGGCCCGGCCGGTGACGTAGAAGGCCCAGCCGGAGATGCCGAGCAGCCGGGCCCGACGCAAGGTGACCGGGCAGCGGCTGTAGGCGTCGCCCAGGACGAGCACCAGGGGTTTGCTGGTCGCGGCGATCTGCTCCGGCGTCATCGGGCCGCCCCGCGCGCGTCGGAACCGGCCCGCCCCGCCCGCACCACATCGAAGTCCATCGGCGTCAGTCTGCCTCGCCGGCGCCCGGGCCGGAATCCCCCTCCTCGGCATCGAGCGCCTCCACGGCCGCCTCCACCTCACCGGTGCGCCGCCGGGCCGCGCTGAGCGCCCGCTCCGCCCCACGGCGGGCCAGCTTGGCCCGGCTCAGCTCCTGCTCGGCGACCGCCCGCCGCCGCTCCAGCTCGGCCAGTTCGGTCTCGATCTCGCCGAGGGCGGCGTCGCCGTCCTGCGCGACCTCCGCCGCGGCGGCCAGCTCCGCCTCGGCCCGCTCCTGGTCGGCACGGGCCTTCGCCAGCTCACGGTCCAACGCCCGACGTCGCCGGGCCCGTTCGGCGCGCGCCTCCCGCTCGGCGCGTTCCGCGGCCCGCTCGGCCGCCCGCCCGCCCGGTGTCCGCTGGGCGGGGGCTCGGCCGGCCTCCTGCCGCCGCTGCTCCTCCTCCTCGTCCTCGCCGCCGGTCACCAGGCGCAGCTGCGGGCGGGGCACCTCACCGAAGCCGGCGTAGCTGGCCGCCCGGAGCAGTCGGCCGGCGCGTATCTGCTCGGCGACCTCGGTGTCGGAGAGCGCTGCGTTGAGCGTCGCCTCCACCTCGGTCAGGGGCAGCTTCCCGGTCGACGGGGCGCCGGGCTCCTCGGCGGCCAGCTTGCGGACCTCGGCGAGGAGCGCGCCGACCACCGCCCGTCGCTGCGCGGAGAGTTCCCGTAGCCGGGGGCCACGCAGCTCCCGTTGCGCCGAGCGCAGCGCCTCGGCGAGCTGCGCGAGGTCGGCGACCAGCTCGGGTCGGCGGATGGCGAGCAGGTTCACCAGCCAGGCGGCCACCGTGGGGCGGCGCAGTCGGGCGATCTGACGGGCGGTCGCCGGGTCACCCGCCCGGCGCGCCTCCGCCGCGGCGGCGTCCCGAGCCGCGACGAACCGGTCCGGCGGCGTGCGGTAGAGCTGCTGGACGAGCTCGGGCGGGGGGCCGGGCATCGGCTCAGGCGTCCAGCCGGGTGCCCGGTTCCAGCCGCCGGTAGTCCGTCCGGGAGAGGGCCGTGTACTGCCGGTCGAGCACGCCGAAGCCGTTCTCGTTGAGCAGCGCGTCGTGCAGGGCGTAGACGCGGCGGGGCGCGACCGCCCGGATGAAGTCGACCACCTCGGAGAACTTCGACCAGGGGGCGTGGATCGGCGCGAAGAGCGTGTCGACCGGGAGGTCCGGCACCACCAGGGCGTCCCCGGGGTGGTAGACCACGTCGTTGATCAGGTATCCCAGGTTCTCCACCACCGGGATGTCCGGGTGGATCACGGCGTGCTGCCCGCCGTAGGCGCGGACGGCCACCCCGGCGGCGGTGAACGACTCGCCCGGCCGGACCGGCCGCAACACCTCGGCCGCGTCGCCGAGCGGCGCGGAGAGCGAAGCCGGCCCGTGCACCGGGAAGGGCCGCCGGTCGAGCTGGGCGGTGATCGCCTGGAGGTTCAGGTGGTCCGGGTGCTCGTGGGTGATCAGCACCGCGTCCGCCCCGTCCAGCGCCGCGGGATCGCTGAAGCCGCCGGGGTCGATGACGAGCACTCCCCCGTCGTGCTCCACCCGCAGGCAGGAGTGGGCGTACTTGGTGAGCTGCATCGTGACTCCTCGATTATCGAATCGTGACGTCCTCAGCGCAGTCTGCCGGAACCGGCGTACTGACGCGCCGCGTCCGAGCTATCGGCCGTCGGGCGAGCGGAGGAGAGCTGAGATGGACCTACGGGACAGGCGGCGTCGGGTGGTGCTGGTCGCGGCGCTGGTGGCGGCCCTCGCGGCGGGCGGTTGCAGCGCGTCCGGTGGAAGCGACGAGGCCACCTCGGCGGCCGGTGCGGGGACGGCGGAGCAGGGGCCGGCGGTCGCGCCGGACCAGGCGGGTGCGGGTGGTCCCGCCGCAGCCGGTACGGGAGCGCCGAACCTCCAGGTGGAGCAGCGCTCCATCATCTACACCGGAACGATGCTGGTCCGGGTCGACGATGTGGACGCGGCGGCGCGCTCCGCCGTCGCGGCGGTCACCGCGGCCGGCGGCTTCGTCGGCGGCGACCAGCGGACCAGTGTCGACGCCGACGCCCGGGCCGAGTTGAGCCTGCGGGTCCCGGCGGCGCGGTTCACCGGGATCGTCGACGAGCTGGCCGGGCTGGGCCGGCAGGAGCGGCGGGAGATCCGCACCGAGGACGTCACCGAGGAGACCATCGACCTGGACGCGCGGATCAGCACCCAGCGCGCCCGGGTGGAGAGCGGCCGGAAGCTGCTGGCCCGGGCCACCACGATCAGCGACCTGGTGTCGCTGGAGGGTGAGCTGGCGAAGCGGGAGGCGGACCTCGCCTCGTTGGAGGCGAAGAAGCGCCGGCTGGCCGACCTGACGGCGCTCTCCACCATCACGCTGACGCTGCTCGGGCCGGACGTGAGCACGGCGGACGAGGAGACCGAGCTGGGCTTCACGGTCGGGCTGAGCGGCGGTTGGAAGGTCTTCCTGGCCTCGATGACCCTCCTGCTGACCGTGCTCGGCGCGCTGCTGCCGTGGCTGGTCGTGCTCGGCGTACCGCTGGCGGTGCTGCTCGTGCTGCTGCGTCGCCGCCGGCGGCGGAACCCGCCGGCGGCGCCGGTCGGCGCGGCCCCTCCGCCGGGTGTCGGGCCGCAGCCCCCGCAGGTCAGCGGGGCGCAGCCTCCAGTGCCCGCAACGCGGTCTGCACCATGACCCGGATGCCGACGGGGATCGCCCGCTCGTCCACGTCGAACGACGCGCGGTGCAGGTCGACGTTGGGTCCGGACCGGCCGACGCCGAGCCGGGCCAGCGCGCCGGGGACGTACTCCAGATACCAGGAGAAGTCCTCGCCGCCCATGCTCTGCGGGGTCTCCGCGACCCCCTCGGAGCCGAGGGCCGCGCTGGTGGCGGCGGTGAGGATCTGGATCGCCTTGGCGTCGTTGCTGACCGGCGGCCGGCCGCGGAGGTACTCCAGGTCGACAGTGGCGCCGGTCGGCGCGACCACGTCCCGGACCACCTGGCCGACGATCTTCGGCGCGAGTTCCCAGGTGTCGCGGTCCATCACCCGCAGGGTGCCGGCCGCGCACGCCTCGGACGGGATGACGTTGTAGCGGGTGCCGGCCGAGGCGTGGCCGAAGACCAGCAGCAGCCCGCTGTTGGCCGGCACGCGCCGGCTGACCAGGGCGGGCACCTCGGTGATGAGCCGGCCGAGCGCGTCGACCAGGTCGACGGTCAGGTGCGGACGCGCGGTGTGCCCGCCCGGCCCGGTGAGCCGGACGGTGACGTTGTCGGCGGCCGCGGTGATCGGACCGACCCGCAGGCCGATCCGGCCGACCGGCAGGTTGGGGTCGCAGTGCAGCGCGAAGATCTGCACCACGTCGTCCAGGCCCCCGGCCTCGATGACCTCGAGGGAACCGCAGGGCAGGATCTCCTCGGCCGGCTGGAAGATCAGCCTGACCCGGCCGTTGAGCGCGCCACGCTCGGCGAGCTGGCCGAGCAGCATCCCGACGCCGAGCATGATCGTCGTGTGCACGTCGTGGCCGCACGCGTGGCAGACGCCGTCCACGGTGGAGTGGTACGGCACGTCCTTGACGTCGGTCAGCGGCAGCGCGTCGATGTCGGCGCGGAGCGCGACCACCGGGCCGTCGGGGCGGCCGTCGATGTCGCAGATCACCCCGTTGCCCTTGGGCAGCAGCCGCGGGTTGAGGCCGGCCATCGTGAGTTCCCGGGCGATCAGCGCCGCGGTGTCGAACTCCTGCCCGGAGAGCTCCGGGTGGGCGTGGATGTGACGGCGGGTCGCGATGAGGCCGGGTACGCGAAGGGCGAGCAGATCGTCCAGCTCGAACGGCAGGGGTTGGGACCCGGATGGCGTCTCCGGCCAGGACGACGCCAGCTGGCTGCCAGTGGGCAGCGTCAACGCACTCGTCACGTCGAAATCTCGTTCGTTAGTGATGGATGGATCATCATGAACAGCAGACAGCCTAGACCTCCGCCGGTGACGCTGCGCAACCTCGTTCCGGTAGTGATCGGAACGCGCAGAGTCACGAATGCCCTGCTGGGAGCGCTCGGAAGTCAGCGGCACAGCAGGTAGATCGCGTTCGGACGCTGCCATCTGCCGCATCACCTCCTACAACGCGTAACCGATCCATGGTCACGAGATCGAGCACTGCCACTCAGGGCCTTCGTTGCGAATTGTCGCATTAGTCAGCTTGATGAACATACACTCCGCCAATTAGCCGACCACTCTCCGCAACGAGCCGGACAGACGCTCACATGTGCCCGCGCACCGGAAGCGCACACGGTGTCCGTTCCGTTCACCCGGCCGGGGTACCCGCAAACCCCGCGGGCACACACCACGCGGAGATGGGGCAGCGTCGCCCCGCGACGTACGACGGCGTCGCGCGTACCGTGCCCGGGGGCCGGCGACGGGATGCGCCTACCCCGACTCTAGCGCTGCGCGAACGCAGCGAAATAGCGCCTGACCAGCTAAAACGCGACAGCCGACCGGACGGTGCGCGGCTGCCGGCGGCGGTCGGCGGGACGGTCAGAACCGGTCGCTGGGCCGGTACTGCCCCCACACCTCGCGCAGGGTCGCGCAGACCTCGCCCACCGTGGCCCGGGCGCGCAGCGCCTCCCGCATCGGATACAGCACGTTCTCCGTGCCGGCGGCCGCCGCACGCAGCTCGGCGAGGGTCCGCCGCACCGTCCCGGCGTCGCGCGTGCGCCGCAGCTCGGCCAGCCGCCCGGCCTGCGCCGACTCGATCGCCGGATCGACCCGCAGCGGCTCGTACGGCTCCTCCTCGTCGACGGCGAACCGGTTGAGCCCGACCACCACCCGCTCGCCCGAGTCGATCTCCTGCGCGATCCGGTAGGCGGACTGCTCGATCTCCCGCTTCTGGAACCCGGCCTCGATCGCCTCCACCGCCGAGCCGTGCTCGAAGACCCGTGCCATCAGCTCCGTCGCCGCCGCCTCCACCTCCGCGGTCATCGCCTCGACGACGTACGAGCCGGCGAACGGGTCGACGGTGGCGGTCAGGTCCGTCTCGTACGCCAGCACCTGCTGGGTCCGCAGCGCGAGCCGGGCGGCCTTCTCCGTCGGCAGCGCGATGGCCTCGTCGAAGCTGTTGGTGTGCAGCGACTGGGTGCCGCCGAGCACCGCGGCCAACCCCTGCACCGCGACCCGGACCAGGTTCACCTCCGGCTGCTGGGCGGTGAGCTGCACCCCTGCGGTCTGGGTGTGGAAGCGCAGCATCATCGACTTCGGATTCCTCGCCCCGAACTCGTCGCGCATGAGCCGGGCCCAGATCCGCCGGGCGGCGCGGAACTTCGCCACCTCCTCCAGCAGGGTCGTACGGGCCACGAAGAAGAACGAGAGCCGGGGCGCGAAGTCGTCGACCGCCAGCCCCGCCGCGAGCGCGGCGCGCACGTACTCCACGCCGTTCGCCAGGGTGAACGCGATCTCCTGCACAGGGCTCGCGCCGGCCTCCGCCATGTGGTAGCCGGAAATGGAGATGGTGTTCCACCTCGGCACCTCGCTGCGGCAGTAGCCGAACGTGTCGGCCACCAGCCGCAGCGAGGGCTTCGGCGGGAAGATGTAGGTCCCCCGGGCGATGTACTCCTTGAGGATGTCGTTCTGGATGGTCCCGTTCAACGCCGAGCCCGCGACGCCGTTCTCCTCGGCGACCAGCTGGTAGAGCAGCAGGAGCACCGAGCCGGGCGCGTTGATGGTCATCGAGGTGGAGACCCGGTCCAGTGGAATGCCGGCGAAGAGCAGCCGCATGTCCTCGATGGAGTCGATCGCCACCCCGACCTTGCCGACCTCGCCGTGCGCGATCGGGTCGTCGGAGTCGTACCCCATCTGGGTCGGCAGGTCGAAGGCGACGGAGAGGCCCGTCGTGCCGGCCCGCATCAGCTGGTGGTAACGGGCGTTCGACTCGGTGGCGGTACCGAAGCCGGCGTACTGCCGCATGGTCCACGGGCGGGACGTGTACATGGTCGGATGGACCCCGCGCGTGTACGGGAACTCACCCGGGTCGCCGAGCCGGGAGTCCAGCTCCTCCGGAAGGTCGCCGGAGCGGTAGACGTCCTCGATCGGAAACCCGGACTCGCTCGACCGCCGTTGGCTCATCACCGGATGGTAGGAGCCACGACGGCCGGGGGTGAGGGAGCACGCACACCGAGTCCCGGAAGTTCGACCGGACGTGAACGGCCGGGTACGTACCGTTGACTTCGATAAACGTCCGAGCGTCGGCTTTCGCATCGGGCGTCGGAACAAGCAAGATAGGGAGGTTGTGTC
Organism: Micromonospora musae; assembly: GCF_003626635.1. Classification (GTDB taxonomy): domain Bacteria; phylum Actinomycetota; class Actinomycetes; order Mycobacteriales; family Micromonosporaceae; genus Micromonospora; species Micromonospora musae. Next base: position 105,574 of record NZ_RAZT01000015.1, read on the forward strand.
CCAGCCCCCTCGATATCCCCCGGTGGCTTTTCTGTGACTCAGATCCCGACCTGGAGCGGCGGACCTGTCAGTCCCCCCAGCGGACGCGCGGCACCCGGCACCACCATCGGTGGTCGCTACGAGCTGCGCTCCGCGGTGGGCAACGGCGGCATGGGTACGGTCTGGCGCGCGACAGACACCCTGCTGCGCCGCGACGTCGCGGTGAAGGAGGTCGTCCTCCCCCCGGGGTTGGCCCCCAGCGACCGCGACGCCATGTACGAACGCACCCTCCGTGAGGCCCGCGCGGCCGCCGCGATCCAACACCCCGCAGTCGTGCAGGTCTACGACGTGGTCACCGAGAGTGGCCGCCCGTGGATCGTGATGGAGTTGCTCGACGCCCGCAGCCTCGCCGACATGGTGATCGAGGACGGGCCGGTCGCGCCCCGCGTCGTCGCCAAGATCGGCATCGCGCTGCTCGGCGCGCTGGAGGTGGCGCACGCCATCGGTGTGCTGCACCGCGACGTCAAGCCGGCCAACGTGCTGATCTGCACCGACGGCCGCTGCGTGCTCACCGACTTCGGCGTGGCCCGGATGCCCACCGACGTGCAGCTCACCACGCCCGGCATGGTGCTCGGCTCACCGCACTTCATCTCTCCCGAGCGAGCCATGGGCCAGGATTTCGGTCCACCCAGTGACCTCTTCTCGCTCGGCGTGACGCTCTACACGGCCGTCGAGGGGCGCCCGCCGTTCGACAAGGGCGACCCGATCGAGACCATGCACGCGGTGGTCGAGGACCCGCCCGCCCCGCCGCAGCGCAGCGGCCCGCTGACCGGGGTGCTGATGGGCCTGCTGGAGAAGGACCCGGCGCGCCGGCTGGACGTGCACGGCGCCCGGGCCATGCTCCGCGAACTGCTGGCCGGGGCGCTGAGCAACAACGCCGCCGCCGTGCACTCGATGACCGACCCGTACTCGGTGGTGCCGCTGCAGCGGCCGGTCACGCCCCCGCCGGCGATCCAGCCGGAGCCGAAGCCGAGCGCGCAGATCGGCGGCCGGGCCATGCTCGCCCCCGAGGAGTCGCTGACCGACCGGTTGGCCGCGCTGCGTCGGGGTGAACGGCCGCAGCCGACCACCGCCCCCGGGGTGGGAGCCCTCGACGAGACCAGCGCCGACGCGCTGGCGGGGCCGCTGCACACGCCCACCGGGGCGATGCCCGGCCCGGGCCTGCCGAGCGCCGGTCGTACCTATGGAGGCCCGGACGCCACCCAGCGGGTGACCGCCCAGCCCGACGCGACCCAGCCGGTGACCTGGGGCGTCCGGCCGGACGCCACCCAGGCGGTCCCCTACACGACCGCTCCCGAGGCGACCCAGCGGATGGGTGGCACCTACGGCGGCGGCCAGTGGTCGGTGCCGGGCACCGGCCAGGCGTGGACCTCGCCCGGCAACCCGCCCCAGGAGGGCGGGAGCCTGGGCGACCGGGTCCGCCGGATGGGCGCCGAGCTGGTCCGTACGGTCAAGGGGTGGCCGCGCAACGTCCAGCTGGCGGCGGCCGGTGGCCTCGCCGTGGTCCTGCTGATCGCGGTGATCGTCGTCGCCACCGGCGGCGACGACGAGACGCCGAACGCCCCGCAGGCCCAGCCGACCGCCACGGCCCCCGCCGGACCGGGAATCGAGATGCAGGAGCACGCCGCCCGGGGCGTCCAGGTGATGGTGCCGAAGGGCTGGAAGAAGGCGACCGGCGGCGTCTACATCGACTACATCGACCCCGAGGACAGCGGGCGCAAGGTCCGGGTCCTCACCGAGAAGTTCGGCGGCGACAGCTCGATGCGCTGGGCCGAGATCGCCGCGAACGGGCTCAAGTCGGCGAAGAGCTGCGCCAAGCCGTACAGCCAGATCGAGATGACCGACCAGGAGCTGGCCGGGAAGCCGGCCGCCGAGTTCGAGTACACCTGCGGCGAGGGTGACACCATGCGGCACGGTGTGTGGCGCGGCGTGGTCAGCGACGGGAAGATCTACTCCTTCTACCTGACCGCGACCGACAGCCGGTTCACGGAGAGCAAGCCGATCTTCGACGAGATGGTACGGACCTTCAAGCTCACCGACGCCAGCTGAGCTGGGCTACGGCGGCAGTGGCGTGACCGGCTGAGCCGGAGGGAAGTGTCGGCGGTGCTCCGCCGGCGTGCTATCAAGAGGCATGCCGGCGGAGACCACTGACATCGACGACATTCGCGAGCAAGCGCGGCGCTGGCTCGACGACGACCCGGATCCGGCGAGCCGGACGGAGCTACAGGCGGTCCTCGACCGCTTGCCGGCGAGCGCCCCGGACCTCGCCGACCGGTTCTCCGGTCCGCTGACCTTCGGCACCGCCGGCCTGCGTGGGCCGCTGCGGGCCGGGCCGAACGGGATGAACCTCGCGGTGGTCACCCAGGCCGCCGCCGGGCTGGTCGGCTGGCTCGCCGCCCAGGGCGGCACCGGTCCGCTGGTGATCGGGTACGACGCCCGGCACGGTTCCCGGGAGTTCGCCGAACGCACCGCCCAGATCGCCACCGGGGCAGGACGGCCCGCGCTGCTGCTGCCCCGGCCGCTGCCGACCCCCGTGCTCGCGTACGCGGTACGCCGGCTCGACGCGGTGGCCGGGGTGATGGTCACCGCCAGTCACAATCCGCCGCAGGACAACGGCTACAAGGTCTACCTCGGCGCGCAGCTGGGCGGGTCGCTCGGCGCCGGCGCGCAGATCGTGCCGCCCGCCGACGCCGGGATCGAGGCCGCCATCCGGGCCGTCGGCCCGCTGACCGAGGTGCCGCTCGGCCCGCCCGGTCAGGTGCTCGGCGACGACCTGGTCGCCTCCTACGTGCAACAGGTCGCGTCGGTGATCGCGCCGGACGGCTCCCGGGACCTCGCCGTGGCGTACACCCCGCTGCACGGGGTGGGTGCGGCCGTCCTGACCGCGGCCTTCGCCCGGGCCGGCTTCCCGGTGCCGGGGATCGTGCCCGAGCAGGCCGAACCGGATCCGGAGTTCCCCACCGTCTCCTTCCCCAACCCGGAGGAGCCGGGCGCGGTGGACCTGCTGGTGGGGCTCGCGAACGCGACCGACGCGGACCTCGCCGTCGCGAACGACCCGGACGCGGACCGCTGCGCGGTGGCGGTACGCGACGGTGGATCCGGCTGGCGGATGCTCCGCGGTGACGAGGTGGGGGTACTCCTCGCCGACCACCTGATGCGGCGCGGGGTCAAGGGGCTCTACGCCACCACGATCGTGTCGTCGTCACTGCTGCGGGCGATGTGCGCCGCGCGCGGACTGCCGTACGACGAGACGCTGACCGGGTTCAAGTGGATCGTCCGGGCGGGCGGCGGTACGGAGCCGCTGGTCTTCGGGTACGAGGAGGCGCTCGGCTACTGCGTCGCGCCGGAACTCGTCCGCGACAAGGACGGGATCAGCGCCGCGCTGACCGTCGCCGAACTGGCCGCCGGGCTGAAGGCGCAGGGGCGCTCCCTGACCGACCGGCTCGACGAGCTGGCCGCCGAGTTCGGGGTGCACCACACCGACCAGCTCTCGGTGCGGGTGGACGATCTGCGGCAGATCGCCGACGCGATGGCCCGGATCAGGGCGGCCACGCCGACGGCGCTGCTCGGGCAGCCGGTCGACACGGCCGAGGACCTGCTCCCCGAGGCGGACGTGGTGATCCTGCGTACCGCCACGGCGCGGGTGGTGATCCGTCCCTCCGGTACCGAGCCGAAGCTGAAGGCGTACCTGGAGGTGGTGGAGCCGGTCACCGGCGGCGACGTCCCCGCCGCCCGCACCCGCGCCCAGCAGGCAATCACCCGCCTCCGCACAGAGATCGCCACCGCCCTAAACCTCTGACCCCACCCCTGTCGGTGTTGATCAAGAGCTTTGCGTCAGGAATCGCGGGGAACCTGACGCAAAGCTCTTGATCAACCGGGCGGGGGTCCGGGAAAGCGGGGGGGCGGGGGGGACGGGGTGGGGGGTGGGGGTTAGCGGCGGGGGCCGAGGGCGGCGTCGACTGCCTGCGCCAGGGCGGCGACGACCAGGCCCACCGAGGGACGGACCACCGAGTCGTCCAGGCTGACCTCGCCGGAGAAACCGGCGCCGGTCGCGATCTCGGCCAGCCGGTGGCGGGCGGTCTCGGCGGCCTCCCCGCTCACCCCGAGCGCGGACTCCATGCGCAGCACCGCGACGAGCGTGGCCAGCGCGGCGGTCCGCTCGTCCGGGGCAACCCCGCTGGTGAGCGCGTCGGCCAGCCGGTGCCGGGTGTCGGCCTCGACGGTGGCGTCCAGCACCGGGTAGCGGTGCACGTGGATGAAGCCCAGTTCGGTCTCCTCCACGTCCCGGACCACGCCCTGGCTGCACAGGTCACCCAGGATCCGGTCGCGAAGGCCGTGCCGGAGCCGCTGCACCCAGGAGGACGGGGTGTGCGGGGTGTCCTCGGCTATTCGGGCCAGCACACCATCGGCGACCGCCTCCCCGGTGGGCGTCGGGTCGACCGCCGTCAGGTTCCCGTCGGCGTACGCGATCCGGCCCGCGAGCGCCAACTCGATCAGTACCGCCGCGGCCATCCCCAGGTCGAGGCTGATCCGCGGCATCGTCGCCTTGCCCGTCTCGTCGTCGTACGCGAGGAGCAGCAGCTCTTCGGCGAGCGCAACACCAGTCATGGCCGCAGACGCTATCCCGTCCCCGCACCCCCCGCACCGGGCGCGCCGTCGCACCCCCGGGGTCGCGCGCTCGTTCACGACAGAGAGGGCTCATTCAGCGTGGAATGAGCCCTCTCTGTCGTGCGATGTGGCCGCCGCCGGCTCGGCGCGGTGACGGCGCGGGGGTCAGAAGCGGGGCATGCCGCCGAACTGGCGGTCGCCGGCGTCGCCGAGGCCGGGGACGATGAACCTCTCGTCGTTGAGACCCTCGTCGATCGAGGCGGTAACCAGGCGCATCGGCAGACCGGAGCGTTGCAGCCGTTCGATGCCGGCCGGCGCGGCGAGCACGCAGAGGACGGTGATGTCGGTGCAGCCCCTGTCGGCGAGCAGGCGGCAGCAGTGCTCCAGCGATCCGCCGGTCGCGAGCATCGGGTCCAGCACCAGCACCGGCAGGCCGCTCAGGTCCCGGGGCAGCGACTCCATGTACGCGCGCGGCTCGAACGTCTTCTCGTCCCGGGCCAGCCCCACGAAGCCCATCGAGGACTCGGGCAGCAGGCCCAACGCGGCGTCGGCCATCCCCAGACCGGCCCGCAGCACCGGCACCAGCAGCGGCGGGTTCGCCAGCCGGGTGCCGTCGGTGCCGGTGACCGGCGTCTGAATGTCGTACCGCTCGACCGGGAAGGAGCGCGCCGCCTCGTACACCAGCATGGTGGTGAGTTCGTGCAGCGCCGCCCGGAAGGAGGCGGAGTCGGTGCGCTCGTCCCGCATGGCGGTCAGCCGGGACTGCGCCAGCGGGTGGTCAATGACGTGTACATCCACGATCGCTCAACCTACCGAACGGCCCGGCGCCGGCGTGCGGGGTGCGGCGCAGGGGCGACGCCGCTCACCCGTACCACCCGAACGTGACCAAGATCACTGGGTCGATGGATGCGTAGACTTCCCTGCATGACGGCGACAGCGACGTCGGCCCGGTCGGACCTCTCCGAGCTGGGACGATCCGAGACCGCTCTGCGGACCTTCCTGCACGGCCTGCCCGGCGTGGACCAGGTCGGCGCGGAGCAGCGGGCGGCACAGCTCGGCACCCGCTCCATCAAGACCACCGCCAAGGCCCAGGCGATCGACCTGGCGATCCGGATGGTCGACCTCACCACCCTCGAGGGCGCGGACACCCCGGGCAAGGTGCGGGCGTTGGCGGCCAAGGCGCTGCGCCCCGACCCGGCCGACTTGTCCTGCCCGCACGTCGGCGCGGTCTGCGTCTACCCGGCGATGGTGCCGTACGTCGCCGAGGTGCTGCGCGGCAGCAAGGTGCACCTGGCCAGCGTGGCGACCGCCTTCCCGTCCGGCCAGGCCCCGCTGGAGGTCAAGCTCGCCGACACCCGGGCGGCCGTCGAGGCCGGCGCCGACGAGATCGACATGGTGATCAACCGGGGCGCGTTCCTGGCCGGCCGCTACCAGGAGGTGTACGACGAGATCGTCGCCACCAAGGCGGCCTGCGGGGACGCCCACCTCAAGGTGATCCTGGAGACCGGTGAGCTCGCCACGTACGACAACGTGCGGCGCGCCTCCTGGCTGGCCATGCTGGCCGGCGGCGACTTCATCAAGACCTCCACCGGCAAGGTTCCGGTGGCCGCCACCCCGCCGGTGACGCTGGTGATGCTCGAGGCGGTGCGCGACTTCCGCGCCGCCACCGGCCGCCAGGTCGGCGTGAAGCCGGCGGGCGGGATCCGGACCACCAAGGATGCGATCAAGTACCTGGTGATGGTGAACGAGACCGTCGGCCCGGACTGGCTGGACCCGGACTGGTTCCGCTTCGGCGCGTCCAGCCTCCTGAACGACCTGCTGATGCAGCGCACCAAGCTGACGACCGGTGTCTACGCCGGTCCCGACTACTTCACCCTGGACTGAGCCCGATGTTCGAATACGCTCCCGCTCCCGAGTCCCGCTCGGTGGTGGACCTCAAGCCCACGTACGGGCTCTTCATCGACGGGAAGTTCGTCGATCCCTCCGACGGCGGCAGCTTCAAGTCGGTCAACCCGGCCACCGAGGAGGTGCTCGCCGAGATCGCGGAGGCCGGCTCCGGCGACGTCGACCGCGCGGTCCGGGCGGCCCGGCGGGCGTACGAGAAGGTGTGGGGTCCGATGCCCGGCCGGGACCGGGCCAAGTACCTGTACCGGATCGCCCGGATCATCCAGGAGCGCTCCCGCGAGCTGGCGGTGCTCGAGTCGCTGGACAACGGCAAGCCGATCAAGGAGTCCCGGGACGTCGACCTGCCGCTGGTCGCCGCGCACTTCTTCTACTACGCCGGCTGGGCCGACAAGCTGCCCTACGCGGGCTTCGGCCCGAACCCGGCGCCGGTCGGGGTGGCCGCCCAGGTCATCCCGTGGAACTTCCCGCTGCTGATGCTGGCGTGGAAGATCGCCCCGGCGCTGGCGGGCGGCAACACGGTGGTGCTGAAGCCGGCCGAGACGACGCCGCTCACCGCGCTGCTCTTCGCCGAGATCTGCCAGCAGGCCGACCTACCGCCGGGCGTGGTCAACATCGTCACCGGCGCCGGGGAGACCGGCCGGACGCTCGTCGAGCACCCGGGCGTGGACAAGGTCGCCTTCACCGGCTCGACCGAGGTCGGCCGCGCGATCGCCCGTTCGGTGGCCGGCACCCGCAAGAAGCTCACCCTGGAGCTGGGCGGCAAGGCCGCCAACATCGTCTTCGACGACGCGCCGGTCGACCAGGCCGTCGAGGGCATCGTCAACGGCATCTTCTTCAACCAGGGCCACGTCTGCTGCGCCGGCTCCCGACTGCTGGTGCAGGAGTCCGTCGCCGACCGGGTGCTGGAGGCGCTGAAGCGGCGAATGGCCCAGCTGCGCCTCGGCGATCCGCTGGACAAGAACACCGACATCGGCGCGATCAACTCGGCGGCGCAGCTGGCCCGGATCAAGGAGCTCTCCGACGCGGGCTCGGCCGAGGGCGCGGAGCGCTGGTCGCCGCCGTGCGAGCTGCCGGACCGGGGCTTCTGGTTCGCCCCGACCATCTTCACCGGGGTCACCCAGGCGCACCGGATCGCCCGGGAGGAGATCTTCGGGCCGGTGCTCTCCGTACTCACCTTCCGCACCCCGGCCGAGGCGGTGGAGAAGGCGAACAACACCCCGTACGGGCTGTCGGCCGGGATCTGGACCGACAAGGGCTCCCGGATCCTCTGGATGGCCGACCGGCTGCGCGCCGGCGTGGTCTGGGCCAACACGTTCAACAAGTTCGACCCCACCTCGCCCTTCGGCGGCTACAAGGAGTCGGGCTACGGCCGCGAGGGCGGCCGGCACGGGCTGGAGGCGTACCTCAATGTCTGAGCGGGTCGCGGTACGCAAGACGTACAAGCTCTACATCGGCGGGAAGTTCCCTCGCAGCGAGTCGGGACGGTCGTATCTCGTGCAGGACGCGAATGTGTCGTTGGCCTCCCGCAAGGACGCGCGGGACGCCGTGGTCGCCGCCCGGGCCGCCGTGAAGGGGTGGGCCGGGGCGACCGCGTACAACCGGGGTCAGATCCTCTACCGCGTCGCCGAGATGCTGGAGGGCCGGCGGGAGCAGTTCGTGGCGCTCGGTGTGCCGGGCGACGAGGTGGACGCGGCGATCGACCGCTGGGTCTGGTACGCCGGCTGGTCCGACAAGCTCGCCCAGGTGTACGGCGGCGCGAACCCGGTCGCCGGCCCGTACTTCAACCTCTCCGCGCCGGAGCCGACGGGCGTGGTGGCCGTGGTCGCCCCGGAGCGGCCGGCGCTGCTCGGGCTGGTCAGCGTGATCGCCCCGGCCATCGTCTCCGGCAACACCGTGGTGGTGGCGGCCTCCCCGGCGGAGCCGTTGGCGGCGATCACCCTGGCCGAGGTGCTGGCCACCTCGGACCTGCCGGGCGGGGTGGTCAACCTCCTCACCGGCCGGATCAGCGAGACCGCGCCGACGCTCGCCGCACACATGGACGTCAACGCCGTCGACCTGACCGGCGTGGGTGACGCCGAGCTGGCCGTGGAGCTGGAGGTCAAGGCCGCGGAGAACCTGAAGCGGGTGCTCCGGCCGGCGCCCGCCGAGCACGACTGGTTCGCCGATCCCGGGGTGACCCGGATGACCGCGTTGCTGGAGACGAAGACGGTCTGGCACCCCAAGGGCACCTGACCCGCACCCACACCCCTCCCCAAGATCCGCACACTTTCACGGAAAGAGTGGCCTCCGCGCGTCGGATGGCCAGTCTTTCCGTGAAAGAGGCATGTGCTGGGAGGGGTGGGAGGGGGTTCTACTACGGGGGGTAGGATTGAGGGGTGACTCGGCTCGGTGATCTCGAACGTGCGGTGATGGACGTGCTGTGGGACTCGGTCCCAAGCACGTCCGACGGCGTGACCGTGCGCGAGGTCGCAGACGCGCTGGCTGGCCGGGAGCTGGCCTACACCACGGTGATGACGGTGCTGGACCGGTTGGCCGGCAAGGGCATGGTGCAGCGCCAGCGGGAGGGGCGGGCCTGGCGCTACCGGGCCGCCGCGAGCCGCGAGGCGCACATCGCCCAGCTCATGCTCGACGCCCTCGACCTGGGCGGCAGCCGGGACGCGGCGCTGGTGCGATTCGCGCGCTCGGTGACCGGCACGGAGGCCGAGGTGCTCCGCGCCGCCCTGGCCGCCGAGGCCTCCGGCGGCGGCGCCGGGCCGGGCGCGCTGACCGGGCGGATCGAGGCGCCGACCAGCACGCGGGCCGAGCGCCCGACCTCCGCCGACGAGGCAGTGGACGGGTAGGGCGGCGGCCGTGGCGTACGCGCTGCACTTCACCCTGACGATCCTGGCCTGCTGGGGGACCGCCCAGGTGCTGGCCCGCTCGACCTGGTCCTGGCACAGCCCCCGGGCGGCGATCGTCTGCTGGCAGGCGGTGGGGTTGGCGCTCGGCCTCTCCGCCATGGGACTGCCGATCGCGCTCGGGTTGAGCGCGTACGACCTGCCTCCCGGCAGCGGGCTGGTGGCCCTCTTCGACGACCTGCTGCACGACCGGCTCCCCGCCGGGGTCAACGTGCTGCACCTGGGCGGGGTCGGCATCGGGTTCGGGATCGGCGCGGTGCTGCTGACCACGACCGTACGCAGCGTCCACGGCGCCCTGCGCGCCCAACGCCGGCACCGGGACCTGCTCGCCCTGGTGGCCCGGGACGACCCGGCCGTGCCCGGTGCGCTCGTGCTCGACCACCCGAGCGCGGCGGCGTACTGCCTGCCGGGGGTGAAGCCGCGGGTGGTGGTGAGCGCGGGCACGTTGAGCCTGCTGAACCCGGCCGAGCTGGACGCGGTGCTCACCCACGAGCGGGCGCACGCCCAGGAGCGGCACGATCTGGTGCTGCTGCCGTTCACCGCGCTGGGCCGGGCGCTGCCCTGGGTCCGCTGGGTGCGCCAGGCGCACGAGCGGGTCGCCCTGCTGGTCGAGATGCGGGCCGACGACAAGGCCCGGGAGCTGCATGCCGAGGCGCCGCTGGCGGGCGCGCTGCGCCGGTTCGCCAGCGCCGGTCACCGGATCACGCCGGCCGGCGCGCTCGGCCTGGGCGACCGGGACCTCGACGTCCGGGTGCAGCGGCTGCTGGTCGCGGACGAGCCGCGTCGGCTGACCGTGGTCACCGCGCTGGCCGTCGCGTCGATGCTGGTCACTCTGCCCGTCTCGCTCTTCCTGAGCTGATCCCACTCCGCAACAACTACTACGCCTTGTCGTATAGTTGACTACGACAAGGCGTAGTAGTTATAGGTAGTAAATCTACGTGTAGGCTCGCTACCAAAAGCGAGCCAACTCGTTGGAGTGCCGGATGGACACCCTGCTCCTCGCCCGACTGCAGTTCGCCACCACGACGTCGATCCACTTCCTCTTCGTGATCGTCACGCTCGGCCTCGTCACCCTGCTGGTCGGCCTCCAGACGGCGTGGGTGATCACCGGAAACCCGAAGTACGAGCGACTCACCCGGTTCTGGGGCCAGCTCTACGTGATCAACTACGTGCTCGGCATCGCCACCGGCATCGTGATGGAGTTCCAGTTCGGCCTGAACTGGAGCGGGCTGTCGCGCTACGTCGGCAACGTCTTCGGCGCGCCCCTGGCGATCGAGACCCTCGTCGCCTTCTTCCTCGAATCCACGTTCCTCGGCATGTGGATCTTCGGGTGGCACCGGCTGCGGCGCGGCGTACACCTCGCGCTGCTCTGGGGCGTGGCGCTCACCGCGTACGCCTCGGCGTTCTGGATCCTGGTCGCCAACGCCTGGCTGCAGAACCCGGTCGGCTACGAGGTACGCGACGGCGTCGCACACCTCACCGACTTCTCGGCGCTGCTCACCAACCCCACCCTCGGCATGGCCTTCGGGCACGTGGTCTCGGCGGCGCTGCTGGTCGGCGGGGTGCTGATGGCCGCGGTCAGCGCCGGGCACCTGATCCGCCGCACCACCGACCACGCGCTGCACCGCACCGCGCTGCGGATCGGGCTCGTCACCGCGGCGCTCTCGATCACCCTGGTGCAGGGCTTCGGGTTCGCCCAGTTCGCTCCGGTCGGGAGCGTGCAGCCCACGAAGTTCGGCGGCGGCGGCGACGAGGCCCAGGCCATGATCGCCGAGTGGACCGCCCGGTTCGGCCCCGGCGACTACACGCCGCCGGTGCTGGCCAGCGCCGGGCTCGGCTTCATGATCATGATTGGCTTCACCCTCGGCGCGCTCTGGCTGCTGGTGCCGCTGCTCTGGCGGGACTGGATCATCCGGCTGCGCTTCCCGCTCTGGCTGCTGCTGCTCGCCCTCCCGCTGCCGTTCGTCGCCGCGATCCTCGGCTGGATCGCGCGCGAGGTCGGCCGCCAGCCCTGGGTCGCGTACGGGCTGCTCCCCGTCGACCAGGCGGTCTCCCCCGTCGGCGCCCCGGCCATGCTCACCTCGCTGATCGGCTTCAGCCTGCTGCTCGGCACGCTCGCCGTCACCAACTGGGTGCTCATCGCCCGGCACGCCGCCCGAGGAGCGCAGGACCCGGCCCTCGGCCGACCCCCGGGACAGCCGCTCGACCTCCGTACCGAGCCCACCTTCGCGTGAGGAGCTGACGTGGAACTCACCTGGTACGTCCTGCTCGGCCTCTTCTTCGGCACCTACCTGGTGCTCGGCGGCTACGACTACGGAGTCGGCCTCTCGCTCGCCCGCAACGGCGACCCCGGGCGCCGTCGCGCCGCGCTCAACGCCGTCGGCCCGTTCTTCCTCGGCAACGAGGTCTGGTTGGTGGCGGCCGTCGGCATCCTCTTCGGCGCCTTCCCCGTGCTGGAGGGCGAACTGCTCTCCGGGTTCTACCCGGCCGTGCTGGGAGCGCTCGCCGGGGTGATCCTGGTGACCGCCGGGGTGCAGCTGCGCAGCCGTCCCAGCCACGAGCGGGTCCGCGCCCGGTGGGACCGGGTGGTCGTCGTGGGCAGCGCGCTCGCCGCCCTCGGTTGGGGGGCGCTGCTCGCCGGGCTGCTCCAGGGCGTACCGCGCGACGCCGACGGGCACGTCGTCGGGCTGACCCACCTCGTCACCCCGTTCGCCGCGGCCGCCGGGCTCGCCATGGTCGCGCTGGTGGCGGCGCACGGTGCGACCTTCCTCACGCTCCGGCTGCCGGCCGCCGACGCCGACCGGGCCGGCCGGCTGGCCCGCCGACTGCTCCCGGTGGCGCTCGCCGCGGTCGGCGTCGCCACCGTCGTCGGTCTCCTCTCCGAACGCGTACGGGCGACCGCGCAGCAGCCGCTCGCCGGCGTACTGCTGCCCGCGCTGCTGGTCACGGCGCTGCTGGTGGCCCGCGCGGCGCTCGCCCGAGGGCGCCCGGGGGTGGCCTTCACCGCAACGGCGGCGACCCTCGCGCTGCCGGTGGCGCTGGTCGGCGCGACCCTCTGGCCCTACGTGCTGGTCTCCACCACCGACCCGAGCGCGTCGCTGACCGTGGCCGACGCCGCCGCCAGCACCCCCACCCTGCGTCTGCTCGGCTGGCTCGCGCTGCCACTCATGCCGGCCCTACTAGGCTTCCAACTGATGTGTTGGTGGGTGTTCCGGGGACGGACGGACGGCAGAGCACCGGTGTACTGGTGAACCGCCGCCCCTTCGACCCACGTCTGCTGCGTCGGGTCCCCGCGGCCCGCCGCGACCTCGCCCTGCTCGCCCTGCTGGGCGTGCTCGCCGCAGGTCTGATCGTCGCCCAGGCGACCGCGCTGGCCGCCCTGCTCGCGACCGCGTTCGACGGGCGGCTGGACCGCCTCGCGCTCACCGGCTTCGGCGTCACCGTCGCGGCCCGCGCGCTGCTGGTCTGGGCGCAGGGCACGGTGGCCGCCCGGGTCGCCGCGACGGTCAAGGCCGCGCTCCGCGCCGACCTGCTCGCCGCGGTCGGCCACAACGGCCCGGGCTGGGTCGCCGGGCAGCGGGCCGGGCAGCTCGCGACGCTCGCCGGGCGGGGGCTCGACGCGCTGGACGCCTACTTCACCGGCTACCTGCCGCAGCTGGTGCTCAGCGTCACCGTTCCGCTGGCCGTCCTCGCCCGGATCGGGCTCGCCGACTGGAGCTCGGCGCTGATCATCGCGGTGACGCTGCCGCTGATCCCGATCTTCGGTGCGCTGCTCGGCTGGCAGGCCCAGGCCGCCACCGAACGCCAGTGGCGTCGGCTCACGCTGCTCGGCGGGCACTTCCTGGACATGGTCGCCGGCCTACCCACGCTGCGCGCCTTCGGCCGCGCCCGGGCACAGGTCGACGTCGTACGCCGGATGGCCGACGGACACCGGGTCGCCACCATGCGTACGCTGCGCATCGCCTTCCTCTCCGCGCTGGTGCTGGAGCTGGTCGCCACCCTCTCGGTGGCGCTGGTGGCGGTGCCGGTCGGCATCCGTCTGCTCGGTGGCGGGCTCGCGCTGCAGACCGCGCTGCTGGTGCTGCTGCTCACCCCGGAGGCGTACCTGCCGCTGCGGGCCGCCGGAAGCCGGTTCCACGCCAGCCAGGAGGGGCTCGCCGCACTGAACGACGCGTTCGCGGTGGAGGCGGGCGGACCCGCCCCGCGACCGGCGGCCGGTCGGCTCGTACCCGACGGCCGCGGCGAGATCCGGTTCGAGTCGGTGACCGTGGCGTACGAGCGCACCACCGCCCTGCGCGACGTGACGCTGACCGTACGACCCGGCGAGCGGATCGCCGTCGTCGGACCGAGCGGCGCCGGCAAGAGCACCCTGCTGGGGCTCCTGCTCGGCTTCGTGACCCCGACCAGCGGCCGGATCACTGTCGACGGCGTGGACCTGGCCGAGGCCGACCTGGACGCCTGGCGTCGCCAGCTCGCCTGGGTCCCGCAGCGCGCCCACCTCTTCGCCGCCTCCCTGGCCGACAACATCCGCCTCGGCGCGCCGGACACCCCCGACGCGGCCCTCGCCGGAGCGGTCCGCGACGCGGCGCTGGACGAGGTCGTCGCCGGCCTCCCCGAGGGGCTCGACACCCTGCTCGGCGAGCGCGGGCACGGCCTCTCCAGCGGGCAACGGCAGCGGGTGGCGCTGGCCCGGGCATTCCTCCGCGACGCCCCGGTGGTGCTGCTCGACGAACCGACCGCGCGGCTGGACAGCGCCTCCGAGGCGGTGGTGCTCAGCGCCACCCACCGGCTGGTGGCTGGACGGACCGCACTGCTCGTGGCGCACCGTCCCGCGCTGCTCTCCGACGCCGACCGGATCCTGCGGATCGAGGATGGCCGGGTCACCGAAGTGAGCCCCGTACCGACCGGGGAGGCCTCCCGATGAGCGAACTGCCGCGCCCCGAGCCTGCGCCCGGCCCGGCCGACCGGCCCGGACCCGCCCCGGACGGAACCGGTGCGGCCGCGCTCGACGCCGGTCGGGCCGGTCCGCTCGGCCCCGCCGCCGCCGGTGTGGCCGTCCCGTCGGAGTTCGACGTCGCCGGCCCCGCCACGGTCGACCCGCCGCTCGGCCCGGTCGACCCGGCCGAAGGCCTCGGTTCCGCGACCCGGACGGGGTCCGCCGAGCGGGCGGTGCTGCGCCTGGCCCGGCCGTACCTCGGCCGACTGGTCGGCGCGGGGCTGCTCGCCGCGGCCACCGAGTTCGCCGGGCTGGCCCTGATGGCGACCGCGACCTGGCTGCTGATGAGCGCGGCGGGCCGGCCGCCGCTGGACCGGCTCACCGTGGCCATCGTCGCCGTACGCGCGCTCGCGATCAGCCGGGGCGTGTTCCGCTACACCGAACGGCTCGCCGGGCACGACGCCGTGCTGCGGATGATCACCGACGTACGGGCCCGGGTCTTCGCCACGCTCGCCGCCCGCCGTGCCGCCCCGGCACGCTCCGGCGACTCGTTGAGCCGGCTCGTCTCCGACGTGGAGGCGGTCCAGGACCTGCTGCTGCGGGTCCTCGTACCGGCCTCGGCGGCGGCGCTGGTCAGCCTGCTCGCGGTGGCCGGGGCGGCGCTGATCTCGCTCCCCGCCGCGGCGGTGCTCGCGGTCGGGCTGCTCGTCGCCGGGCTGGCCCTGCCCACCCTGGCCACCGCGCTGACCCGGCGCAGCGCCGCCGAGCTGGCGCCGTTGCGCGGTGCGCTGGCCGCCGACGCCGTCGACCTGACCCACGGCGCCGCCGACCTCGCCGCGTTCGGTGCCACCGAATCCGCGCTGCGGGCCGCGACCGGCCGCGCCGGACGGCTGGCCCGGCTGGAACGTCGCCTCGCCGCCGCCGGGTTCGCGGTGGACGCCGTCGGCACCCTGGTCGCCGGGCTCACCGCCGGCGCGGTGGTGCTCGTCGCCCTCTCCGCGGGGGTGCCCGGCGTGCTCGTCGGCGTGCTGGCCGTGGGCACCCTGAGCGCCGTCGAGATCGCGTTGGCGCTGGTCGGCGCGGCCCGGCAGCGTACCCAGCTCGGCGCCGGGCTGACCCGGGTGGCGGTCCTGCTCGACGAGACCGCCCCCGCCGCCCCGCCGGCCGACGCTCGGCGGGCCGCCGGGCCCGAGCCCCTGCCCGGCGCCGAACTACCGCCCCCGGCCGCGCCGAGCGGGCCGGCGGTGGGCGGTGGGCACGACGTCCACCTCGACGAGGTGACGGTCCGGTACCGGGCCGGGGCACCGCCCGCGCTGGACCGGGTGAGCCTCGACCTGCGGGGCGGACGACGGATCGCGGTGGTCGGCCCGAGCGGGGCCGGCAAGAGCACGCTGGCCGCCGTCCTGACCGGCGCCGTACGCCCCGCCGGTGGGCGGGCGACCGTCGGTGGACGCGACGTGACGACGTACTCCGCCGACGAGCTGCCGCGGCTGATCGGCGGGCTGCTCGCCGAGGCGTACGTCTTCCACGCCACCGTTCGGGAGAACCTGCTGCTCGGCCGTCCGGGCGCGGACGACGAGGAGTTGGCCACCGCGACCGCCGCAGCCGGTCTGCTCGACTGGGTACGCGCCCAGCCGGCCGGCTGGGACACGGTGGTCGGCGAGGAGGGCGGTCAGCTCTCCGGCGGACAACGGCAGCGGCTGGCGCTGGCCCGGGCGCTGCTGGCCGCGCCGCCGGTGCTGCTGCTCGACGAGCCCACCGAGGGGCTGGACCCGACAGCAGCGGACGCGGTGCTCGCCTCGGCGCTGGCCGCCACCCCCGCCGGGCACTCGGTGCTGCTCATCAGCCACCGGCTCACCGGGCTGGCCGGACTGGACGAGGTGGTGGTCCTCGACGCCGGCCGGGTGGCCCAGCGCGGCCGGCACGCCGAACTGCTCGCCACCCCCGGCTGGTACCGGGACCAGTGGCTGCTCCAGGAGGCGGCCGAGCGCGGCTACCTCGCGCTCTCCCCCTGACGGGTTCTCCGGGACGGACCAGGGTTGTCCCGGACAGCACGGAAGCGGTCGACGTGGCAGGGTGGGTCCATGCCACGCCGCGACGACGTCATGGTGGAGGACCACCTGCGGACGCTGGCCGGGCTGCTGCGCGGGCCGGCCCGGATGAAGGCCGACCTGCTGACCGAGGCGCGGCACGGGTTGCTCGACGCGGTCGAGGCGTACCGCGCGGACGGCCTGCCGGCGGTCGAGGCCGAGCGGCGGGCGGTGACCGAGTTCGGCAGCGCGGCGCAGCTCGTGCCGGCCTGGCAGGCCGAGCTCACGACCGGCGCGTTGCGCACCCTGTCGCTACGGGTGCTCGCCGTGGCGGCGCTCCTGGTCGCCGGGGGCGACCTCACCTGGCGCGGGTCGAGTTGGAGCGCCGGGCCCCGCCCGCCGGAGGGCTACCTGCACCTCTCCGAGTCGGTGAGCGTGCTCTGGCTGGCCGCGCTCGTCTTCGCGGCCGGCGGGCTGCTGCTGGTCACGTGGGCCGCCCGGTCGCCCGGCTCCGGCGCCGCGACGCTGGTCCGGCTGGTCGGCTCCGGGCTCGCCGGCTCGCTGATCCTCGGCGTACCGGCGGGGGCCGCACTCTTCGCCTGGTCGATCGCGCTCTGGGACGGCGCGCTGACCTGGCCACCGATGATCATCGGGGCGACGCTCGCGGGCGCCGGCTACCTCTGGCTGGGGCGGGCCCTGCGCGGCTGGGTGCTCGCCGTCCGCTGAACTCCGCCCGGCAGGGCCGACCACCGGCGAGCCCCGGTCAGGCGGCCCGTCCGTTTCGGCTCCCGGGCGACGCCCGCCCGGCCGGTGCGGCCACGTCAGGCCGGCGCGGGCGGGGTTCCGGGGTCGAGGAACCGTCCGACTGTCGCGCTGAACTCGTGCCAGCCGGCGCGCTCGCCGGCGAGCGCCCGGTGCCCGGCGTCGGTGAGCTGGTACGTGCGCCGCTCCCGGCCGTTGACCGTGCTCCAGTCGCTGACCACGTGCCCGGCGCGCTCCAGCCGGCGCAGGGCGGGATAGATCGTCCCGGTCGGCAGGTCGAGATTGCCGTCGCTGCGGGCGCGCAGCGCCTCGATGATGGCGTAGCCGTGCAGGGCGCCCCCTTCCAGCACCGCCAGCAGCAGGGCGTCGAGGTGTCCGTGCAGCGACTGAGCCTTCATGCGTAGCTACGCTACTTGTCCGACGGCCGTACCGCCACCGGCGACCGGCGGTCCCGGACCGGGGTGCGGCCACCGGTGTTCCGGAGCGGCCCACTAGGGTATGTGCCCAGAGTCACTCACCGGCAGCAGCGCCGGAAGTGGGCAGCCCGAAGCACACGGAGGTCAGCGTGGCCCGCCAGACGCCTCAACGGCCCGACGCCGACGAGCCCGAGCTCGACGACACCACCGAGCCGGTCGAGCCGGAGGAGGCCGACGCCGACCGCCCCTCGGCGAACGCCGACCGGTCGCTCTGGGATTCGGTCGACATCGACCCGGTGGAGATCGCCCTTCCCGCCGGCACCGGTTTCACGCTGCGCGCGTACCGGTCGGCGCGTGACCTGACCCCGACCGACGTCGCCGAGCGGGACCAGGACGACCCGTTCCTCGCCCGCCGCCAGGTGATCGAGGAGGAGGAGGACGACGAGACCGTCGTGATCCTCGACGAGGAGCTGGCCGACGAGTTCGCGGCGAGCGACGAGGAGGACGAGCGCGGCCGGCGCGAGGCCGACGGCGAGGACGCCGACACCGCCGAGGAGGAGGCCGCCGAGGAGGCGGGCGACGAGGAGGTCCCGGTCTTCCTCTCCCACAAGGGGAAGCTGCTGCTCTTCAAGACCCCGGAGTCGCTGGTCAGTTTCATCCGATCCGGTGCGCCCAACGACCTGTCTCAACTGGACAGTTGGCAAGAACTGTCCGAACGGGTCGAGCCGGCCGACATCGCCCCGCTGGACGAGGACACCTACGAGCTCGACCTGGTGGTGGAGAACCTCCGCGGCGGGCACGACACCTGGGACCCGACGCTGCTGATCGAGGCCGGCGAGGCCGCCCGTGACCTGTCGTACGCCCTGCACCTACCGGCCGTACTCGACATGCTCTCCGCCGGCTCCAGCCTCGATGACCTGGACGAGGCGCTCCGGGCCTCGGTCAACGGCGGGGTAGGCGGATTCCTCGGTCGACGCCGACTCAAGAAAATCGGGGCACAAACCGCAAGCCTCGGTTGGCGCACCATTGTCGGCAAGATCTCTGCCGTCGTGGACTGGCGCGACTGACCCTTACCGGGGAGCATCAGTCTCTGGCAGAGGAACACCTGTCCCGGGAGGAGGACGACGCCGTGGCGCTCGTGCGCGTGTACTGCGGTCTGGCCTCGGCAGATCCGGCCGACCGACCGGCCTCGGCCGGCTCGGCGCTGACGTCCGCTGTGGTGGATGACGCGGGCCGTCTGCTGCATGTCTGCGAGATCAGCGACGACCCGGCCGGCTACGCCCAGCTGGTCGCGCTGCTCGTGGAGCGGTCGGGCGGGCCGAGCGGTGCCGCGATCGCCGCCGACAGCGACGACCACACCGTCACCTCACTGCTCAGCGCGGCCGGCCGTCCCCTCGCGATCGCGGACGACGACTCGGTGGACGACTTCGCCGAGCGATTCGCCGACGACGACTCGTTGGAGGAGATGCAGTCGCCACCGGCGGAGCGCCGCGCGGTCGGCCTGGCCCGGGCGCTGCAGGCCGGCGCGCTCTCCGCGGTGACCCTCCCCGCCCCTCGGGACCTCGCCGGCTACAAGCAGGTCCTCGCCGCGCACGCCGCGCTGGCCAGCGGACGCCACTCGGCCGCCGCGGCGCTGCGCGAAGTGCTCCGGGAGCTCTACCCGGCCGCGCTGCGCGCGTACCCCGATCCGGCCGAGCCGGTGCCGCTGGCCGTGCTCGACGCCCTGCCCGAGCCGAGCATGCTCGCCGGCACGGTCGGGCAGGGCCGGGAGATGTCGGTCGCCGCGGACGCCATCACCGCACACCTGGCGGCCGACGGCGTCGCCGACGAGGGCGAGATCGACGAGGCGATGACCGCGCTGCGGGTCGCCATCTCCGAGACGCCCCGGCGGGCCACGGTGAACCGGGCCCTCACCGCCGCGGTGGCGGAGACGATCCGACAGGCGGTGGCCTCGGTCCGGGCCTGCGACGCGGGCTGCGACGCGCTCGTCGACGCGCTCAACGCCCGGGTCACCACGCCCGCCCCGGCCGCCGGCCGACGCGCCGCGGCCCGCCGCACCGAGCTGCCCGGCCTGACCGGCAACACCAGTGGCCTGCGCGCGATCCGCCCGACCACCACCGAGCCCACGCCATCCGGCGGCGGCCGGCGAAGCCGTCCCGAGCCGATCTCCGCGGGCAGCACCCCGCTGCCGCCCCGACCGCTCGGGCCGCCACCGGTCGCGCCGGAACCGGTCGCGCCTCCGCCGGTCGCCCCGGCGCCGGTCACGCCGGCCGCGCTGGCCGGGCCGCCGGTCTCCGCGCCGCCCGCGTTCACTGAGCCCGCGGCGAGCCAGATCGACGCGCCCACCAACCGGCCCGTCTCCGCACCGCCTCCCCCGCCGCCCGGGATCACGCCGATCGCGCCCGCGCAGCGCGGCAAGGTGCCACCCGCCGAGGCCGGCGAGCCGTTCCGACCGACGTTGACCACCGCGGCGATCCAGAGCGCCCGGGCGGAGCGGCAGCGCACGGTGATTCCGCCGCGGCCGAAGACCAACGGGGGGGACGCCGCGCCGCCGACGGGCGGGTTCAGCGCCACCGACCTGAGTGTCCCGGTGCCCGCTCCCCGACCCGAGCAGGAATCCGCCCCACCCGGCTCGCGGGCCAACTGGCCGCTGGTCAACAACCCGGAGGACCCGTCCGACGGCCCGACGGAGAACCCGGTCGCCTACCCGTACGGGGGTGGTCGTGGCGTCGACGCGCCGACCGACCCCGGCGCGGGCGAGGGCCGGGTCACCCCGCCGTGGCTCGCCGACGACCTGCCTCAGGAACCGCCGATGCTGCGGCTCGTCGAGCCGCCGCCGCTGGCCGACCGGGCGCTGCGCGAGAACACCGACCCGCAGCTGGAGCTGCCGTCGCTGCGCCTGGTGGACGGCGCGGACTCCGGCCGCAACGGACGCCCCGCCGCCCGGGCGGAACGCCCGCCCGTCGAGCACCGGCAGCCGCCGGCCGCCGAGCATCGGCCGACCCCGCCGCTCGAACAGCGACCGACCCCGTCGCTCGAACGCCGACCGACTCCGCCGCTCGAACGCCGGTCGGCCCCGCCGCTCGAACAGCGACCGACCCCGCCGGTCGAGCACCGGCCGCCGCCGGTGGCCGACGAGAGCGGCGACGGCGATCTGCTGATCTTCGCCCAGGCCAGGTCCGCCTGGTTCGTGGGGCACGACGACGAGGTGGACCTGGACTGGGCCAGCCTGGCCGACACCGGCTGGCAGGCCGCCGAGCAGGCCGCCCAGCCCGCCGTCGGCTCCGAGACCAGGGCCGGGCTGCCCAAGCGGGTGCCGCAGGCCAACCTGGTTCCGGGGTCGCCGCTGCGGGAGGAGCGACCGCTGCGGATCGTCCGGGACGCGGCGAGCCTCGCCGAGAACACCACCGGTTACTTCCGTGGCTGGCGTCGAGGTCAGGAGATCGGCGGTTTCGCGGTGGGTGGCCGCCCGGGCCGAGAGGCCGCCGGCGGCTGGGACTTCAGCCGTGACCACGGTGACCGCGACGACGATCGGGAGTACGAGTACCGCTCGGCCGGGTACCGCTCCTAGATCCGCTGACGCAGCAGAGCCCCTGTTCCGACCCCTCCGGGTTGGCACAGGGGCTCTTCGCTTGCCAGCGGCCCGCTCAGGGCGCCTGCCGGGGCCAGCGCGCGGGGCCGAACCGCGTGCCCGAGCACGACCAGGGCCGAACCGCGTGCCTGAGCACGAGCGTCGGTTCGCTCGCGAGATCAGCGGTGGTCGGCCGAGAAGCGACGAGCGCCCCGGCGCGGCCTCAGCCGCACCGGGGCGCGTCGACGGGTTGGTTGCCGGTCAGGCCGGCGTGACCGCGCGGGACCGCCGCATGGTGAGCACGTACTCGACGAGCGAGATCAGCACGTGCTTGGTCGACTCCCGGTTCCGGGCGTCACAGGCCACCACCGGGACGTCGCTCGAGATCGCCAGCGCGTCCCGGACGTCCTGCGGGTCGTGGTACTGCATCCCGTCGAAGCAGTTGATTGCCACCAGGTACGGCAGCCGCCGGTGCTCGAAGAAGTCGATCGCCGCGAAGCAGTCGGCGAGCCGCCGCGTGTCCACCAGCACGACGGCACCGATGGCGCCACGGACCAGCTCGTCCCACATGAACCAGAACCGGGTCTGACCCGGCGTACCGAACAGGTACAGGATCAGGTCACGGTCGATGGTGATGCGGCCGAAGTCCATGGCCACCGTGGTCGTCGCCTTACCCGGCACCTGCCGGGTGTCGTCGACACCCACGCCGGCGGAGGTCATGATCGCCTCCGTGGTCAGCGGCGTGATCTCCGAGACCGAACCGACCAGCGTCGTCTTGCCGACGCCGAATCCACCGGCGATAACGATCTTCGCCGACGTCACGCGCCCGCTTTGGGTCGGCGGGCGGTGCGACATGTCAGAGCCTGCGAAGTCCACTCAGCACCCTCTCCAGCAGTTCAGTGCCCACCGCGTCGTCCGAGTCGTCCAGGATGGTCGGCTCGTGGACTGCGACCAGGCCGTCCGTCGCCATGTCGGCGATGAGCACCCGGGCCACACCGAGCGGGAGCTGCATCCGCGCCGCGATCTCGGCGAGCGACTGGACGCGTCCGTCACACAGCGCGGCAATGTACTGGTGCTCGCGGCCCTGGCCACCACTGCCGTTCGCAGCGGCGGCCCGGCCGCGCACCGTCGTCTCGACGAGCGCCTCCAGCGCGATGTCGAGTCGGGGGCGGGTACGACCACGGGTCACGGCGTAAGGACGGACCAACGCTCCGGTCGGTTCGTCACGATCGGCCATGTCGCCGCTCACCTCCTTCGTACCCGGCACCGGCTCCACCCGGTGCAGCCCCACTTGTCGTCGTTGCTGCCCCGCCGACTTCGGTCAGCAGGTGTCAGCCCAGCATTCCCGCGGCAGCGCGCGGCGCCGGGGTGAGCGCGTCGCCCACCCGGTCGACGAGCAGTGCCATCTCGTAGCCGACCTGCCCCACGTCGGAGCTGCGGGCCGCCAGCACGGCGAAGGACGAGCCGTCCGAGATGGACATCAGGAACAGGAAGCCGTTGTCCATCTCCACGACTGTCTGCAGCACCGCGCCTCCCTCGAAGCAGCGGGCCGCCCCCTGGGTCAGGCTGACCAGACCGGACGAGATCGCGGCCAGCTGGTCGGCGCGGTCACGCGGAAGATCCCGTGACCCCGCGAGGAGCAGTCCGTCCGCGGAGACGGCGACCGCGTGCGCGACCCCCGGCACCCGGTCGGCGAAGTTGGCGAGGAGCCAACCGAGATCCTGCGTAGTAGTCATCGTTATTGCTCCTTCTGCCCGCTCCCGGCCACTGGGCCTGAGTCAGACTGCGAGGATTGCTGCCCACCCGGAGCCGCCTCCGGGTTGGTCGGGTTGCCCTCCGAGGGGTTGCTACGCCCCCGCTGCACGCCCCGATGGTAGGCCGAGAGCAGACCGCGGACGGCCTCCGGCGAGCGCCGTTGGACGGACGTGGTCGGCTTCTCCACCGCGCCGGGCACCAGCTGCGCCATCGGCGTGCGCTTCGGCAACCCGGTCGGGGTGGTCGAGCGTACCGGCACGTCGGTGGCGGCGGTGGCGGCCCGCCAGCCGTCGTCGGCAGCGGTCTCCCAACTGTTGCCCTGCTGAGTGGGCCGGCGGTTGGGCAGGCTCTCGGCGGCGGTCGGACGGCTGCCCCCGTTCGCGCCCAACCCGTTCTCCCGCGGCGTCGGTGTGTCTGCCATCGGTGCGTTACCTGTCGTCCCGGGTGTGGTCGTCTGAACGGCCGGACCGCTGGCGCCGATCGCGGCGAACTGCTGGGTCGGTGCCCCGCTCGTCGCCGCCGGTTTCGCGGCCCCGGCCGTCTCCTCCGGCCCCGGTCGGCGGGTACGGAACCAGGCCGATTCGAGCTCCCGGAAGATCGGCAGCTCCATCGTCTCGTCCGCGTACCGCTGCTGAGGCTGGGGCTGGGGCTGGGGCTGGGGCTGGGCCGGCGCGGGCCGGTTGGGTGCCGGCGGCGCGGCCGGCGCGGGGGCCGGCTGGCTCTCCGGCCGGGGCACCCGCGGCAGTTCGGTCGTCATGTCCAGCGCGGCGGCGAGGCGCTCGGGCACCGGCGGCGTGGCCGCCTCTCGCTCCGTCTCGGCCACCGGCGGCCAGGCCGGCGGCGCCGACGGGCCGGAGTCCGGCCGGGACGGCAGTGGGTTGGCCGGAGCCGGCTGGCCGGCGAAGGGCGGCGCGGAGTACGGCTGCGGCATGGCCGGCGGCGCCGAGTAGGGCTGCGTCGAGTACGGCTGCCCGGAGGCCGGCGGCGCGGAGTACGGCTGCCCGGAGACGGGCGGCGCCGAGTACGGCTGTGCCGAGACCGGCGGACTCGTGTAGGGCGAGGCCGAGGTCGGCGGACCCGCGTACGGCGAGGACGAGACCGGAGCGCCCGAGTACGGCTGCGCGGAGACCGGCGAGCCGGAGACCGGGCCGCCGGAGACCGGCGGCGAGTAGGGGTTCACCTCGGGGCTGCTCGGCAGCTGCCGCGGGATCGCCGGAGGCTGGCCGCCGGACTGGTCGGCCTCGCCCCGACGCTGCGGCAGCGGGTCGATCGGCTGCCCGTTGGCGGCACGCGGGGTGAACGCGCCCGCACCGTTGGCCGGGGCGGCGCCGGTGAGATCCGACCAGGCGGGCATGCCGCGCCCGGGAGCGGCCGGCATCGGCGAACCCGAACCGTTCTGCGACGGCGGGTCGAAGGCGCGGCCGCCGAGGGTCACCTGGTTGCCGGACTCGCTCTGCCGGACGCCCAGCGCGGGCAGCGCGCCGAAGCTCGGCGTCGGGGCGGTCGGTGCCGGGGCACCGGCCGGGGCGGGCAGCGCCGGGGGCTGCTGCACTCGCCCGGAGAGCGCGCGAGGCACCAGCACCGAGGCGGGCAGCACGACCTCCGCCACGGTGCCCCGATCGGTGCCCGGACGCAGCTCCACCCGGACGCCGTGCCGGGACGCCAGGCGGGCGACCACGACCAGGCCCATCATCCGGGAGACGGCCACGTCCACCTGCGGCGGCGTGGCGAGCCGCTCGTTGAGTTCCTGGAGCTGGTCGGCGCTGATGCCGATGCCGCGGTCCTCGACGTAGAGCGAGGAGCGGTCACCGACCCGGCGGGCCTCGACCTGCACCTGGGAGTCCGGCGGCGAGAACGCGGTGGCGTTGTCGAAGAGCTCGGCGACCAGGTGGACCAGGTCGTTGACGGCGTGCGCGGCGATCTCGATGTCGCGGTCGATGACGCCGAACTCGATGCGGGTGTAGTGCTCGACCTCGGACTGCGCGGCGCGCAGCACGTCGATGAGGGCGGCGGGTTCCCGCTGCACGCGGGTGGAGTCGGCACCGGCGAGCACCAGCAGGTTCTCGTCGTTGCGCCGCATGCGGGTGGCGAGGTGGTCGAGCTGGAAGAGCTCGGCGAGCCGGTCCGGGTCCTCCTCGCCGCGTTCGAGTCGGTCGAGGTGCCCGATCAGGCGGTCGACCAGGATCTGCGACCGGCGGGCGAGGTTGACGAACATCGTCGCGACCGAGGCGCGCAGCGCCGCCTGCTCGGCCGCGGTGCGGACCGCCTCCAGGTGGACGGCGTTGAACGCCTCGGTCACCTGACCGAACTCGTCCTTGCTGCGCACCGGGAGCGGTTCGGCGATCTGGTTCGCCAGCTGGGACGGGGAGAGCTGACCGGTCACCTGCGGGTCGCGCAGTCGGGCCACCGCCTGCGGCAGGCCGTACTGGGCCACGGCGAGGGCGCCCTGCCGCAGCTCGCGCAGCGAACGGGCCATCGAGCGGGCGACCAGGTAGGCGAAGAGGATGGCCAGCAGGAGCATGCTCAGCAGGAGGCCGGTCTCCAGGAACACCTGTCGCTGCACGTCGGAGCGGATGCCCTCGGCCAGGCCGACCACGTCGCCGTCGAGCTTCGTCTCCACCGACCGGATCAGCTTCGCGTTGGCGACCATGGCCGCGTCCCACTGGTCGGGCCCGAAGGGGGCCCCGACCATGCTGCCGCTGGTGTTGCCGTTGATCCAGCCGATGTAGCGCTCGGCCTCGCGCCGGTCGCCGCCCGCGATGGTCTGGTCGTGGAAGCGGGCCTCGTCCTCGGTGGCCACCGCCTTGAAGTTCTGCGCGGCCTGGTCCTGGCCGGTGCCGCTGGCGATGTACTCGGTGCGCAGGGCCGGGGTCAGTTGCCGCTGTGCCAGCGCCTGGTGCACCACCACCCGGCGCAGGGAGAGGAACTCCTTCTCCCGCGCCACCGCGGCGGCGGCCCGCATCCGGTCGCTCAGGTTGTTGTCACCGGCGAGCTGCGTGGCCGAGTCGCGGATGGCGAGCAGGTCGGTGATCACACCCTCGTACGCCTGCGTCGCCTCGACCGGCCGGAGCTTGCCGTTGTAGACCTGGCTGCGGATGCCGGGCAGGTCGGTGAGGCTCCGGTCGATCTTGTCGAGCAGGGTCTCGAGCCGGCCCGGGAGCCCCTCGATCGAGGCGCGCTGCCGCAGGTAGGGGGCCTTCGACTGGTCGACCCGGGTGTTCACCCGGTTGTACGCCTCCTGGTACTGCGCTCTCGCCTGCCCCGGAGGTGACACCAGCAGCAGCACGGCGGTGGTCCGCTCGTCCTGCACGGTGTTGATCAGGTCACCCGAGTAGCCGGAGAGGTTGGCAAGGTCGCCGGCCCGGTTGGCATTGTTGAGTGTCTCCAGGTGGTCGACCAGACCGTTGGTTCCCACCACGACCGTGGCGATGGTCGGCACGATCATGATGAGACCGAGCTTGGACCAGATCGGCATGTCCCGAAGTCGACTGGCTGGCTGACGCAGCCGCGACAGGAAGGAGCCCGCCGTCTTCGGCCGTTTGCTCACGTCACCGTCCTCGCGATTTACAGCTTCAGCGCGTTGCCCCGGGCAACGCCCAGCGACCGACCCGGCGGGTCGGACCCCCGAGATTCCATCACGCCGCTCGACAAGAAGAAAGCCCAGGTTGGCTGGTGCCCATGGTGTGGTGAGATGTTGAAGGTTTTTGATAGCACACTGTCTGGCCGGAGTCACTCAAAGTAATGGATCATCCGCACCGCGTCGTACTGCTGGCCGGCCCGTCCGGCTCCGGAAAGTCGTATATAGCGCAGCGAACCGGGCTTCCGGTGCTGTGCCTGGACGAGTTCTACAAGGACGGTGATGACCCTACGTTGCCACGGCGAAACGGGCAGGTGGACTGGGAGTCACCAGAGTCCTGGGACACCGAGGGCGCGGTGGAAACGATCGTGCGATTGGCGCGCGACGGCCGGGCAGAAGTGCCCGTCTATGCGATAGGCGCGGATCGCCGGGTGTCCACCCGGACATTTGACCTAGCCGGATCGCCACTTTTTGTGGCCGAAGGGATTTTCGCCGCCGAGATCGTCAGGGAGTGCCGACGTCGCGGAGTGCTCGCCGGGGCGTACGCACTGCGCCGGCCCCGCGGTGCCACCTTCCTGCGCCGGCTCGCCCGCGACCTGTCCGAGCAGCGCAAAGCGCCGCGGGTGCTGGTCCAACGGGGGCTGGCGCTGCTCCGCAGCGAACCGACGGTGCTGCGCCGACAGACGAACCTGGGCGCGGAGGCGGCCCGGGGCCGCGAGGTGCTGCACCGGGTGGCCGGCCTGCTCGCCGGCCACCCGAGCCACCCGGATCAGTCCCGCAGCAGCGGCGCGTAGGCCGGCTTGATCACCTCGTCGATGATCTTCAGGCGCTCGTCGAACGGAATGAAAGCGCTCTTCATCGCATTGATCGTCAACCACCGCAGCTCGGCCCACCCGTAGCCGAACGCGTCGACCAGCAGCGCCATCTCCCGCGACATCGAGGTGCCGCTCATCAACCGGTTGTCGGTGTTCAGCGTCACCCGGAACCGGAGGTCACGTAGCAGGCCGATCGGGTGCTCGGCGATCGACGCGGCCGCGCCGGTCTGCACGTTCGAGGACGGGCAGAGCTCGAGCGGGATGCGCTTGTCCCGCACGTACGCGGCCAGCCGGCCGAGCACCGGCTCCGGCCCCTCGGTGCTGATGTCGTCCACGATCCGTACGCCGTGGCCGAGCCGGTCCGCCCCGCACCACTGGATCGCCTGCCAGATCGACGGGAGCCCGAACGCCTCGCCGGCGTGGATGGTGAAGTGGAAGTTCTCCCGCTGGAGGTACTCGAACGCGTCCAGGTGCCGGGTGGGCGGGAAGCCCGCCTCCGCGCCGGCGATGTCGAAGCCCACCACACCCGCGTCCCGGTGCCGGACCGCCAGCTCGGCGATCTCCTGCGAGCGGGCCGCGTGCCGCATCGCGGTGAGCAGCGTGCCCACCCGGATCGGGTTGCCGGCCTCGGCGGCCTCGGCGCTGCCCTCGGCGAAGCCGCCGAGCACCGACTCGACGACCTCGTCCAGGGTGAGGTCCCGCTCCAGGTGCTGTTCGGGAGCGAACCGCACCTCCGCGTAGACGACCCCGTCGGCGGCCAGGTCGAGCGCGCACTCGCGGGCCACCCGGCGCAGCCCGGACGCGGTCTGCATCACGGCCACGGTGTGCGCGAACGTCTCCAGGTAGCGCTCCAGCGAACCCGAGTCGGCCGCCCCGACGAACCAGCGCCCCAGCTCCTCGGGATCGGTGGCGGGCAGCTCGTGCCCCACCTCCGCGGCCAGCTCGACTATCGTCGCCGGCCGCAGACCGCCGTCGAGATGATCGTGCAGCAACGCCTTCGGGACCTTGACGATGTCCTCGTACCGGATGTTCGCGACCATGCCAAGACCCTAGTGCGGCGTCCGGAGAACGGTCACCGGACCGCGCCGGACCCGGACGGCGGCCGGCCGGGTACGGACCGGCGCACCGACGGGTGGGCCTACCGTAGTCGACGTGGAGCTGCCCGATCGCGATCGCCGAGGCTCCGCGGTTGCCCTTCCGCCCCACCGCCACGACGGTGACCTCCGGGCACCCGCGGCGCCGACCAACCTGGACGCCTGACATGGACCCCCGCATCCTCCAGCGGCTCGTCTGTCCGGTCTGCGGCGAGCCGCTGAGCGAGACGCCCGCCGGCACCACCCGAGCGCTGCGCTGCCCCCGCGGGCACAGCTTCGACGTGGCCCGGCAGGGCTACGTGAACCTGCTCGCCGGCCGCGCGCCGCACCCGGGGGACACCGCCGAGATGGTGGCCGCCCGGGCCGATTTCCTGGCCGCCGGGCACTACGACCTGATCTCGGCGGCGCTCGCCGACGCGGCGGAGGCGGCGGTCGGGCCGACCGCCGGGGCGTACCCCCTGGTGGTGGACGCCGGCGCCGGGACCGGCCGGCACCTCGCCGCGGTGCTGGCGGCGCTGCCGGACGCCGTGGGGCTGGCGCTCGACGTGTCGAAGCCGGCGCTGCGCCGCGCCGCCCGGGCCCACCCACGGGTCGCGGCCGCGCTGGCCGACACCTGGCAGCGCCTCCCCGTCGCCGACGCGAGCGTCGCCCTGCTGCTGAACGTCTTCGCGCCGCGCAACGGCGCCGAGTTCCACCGGGTGCTCGACCCGGCCGGGGCGCTGCTCGTGGTGACACCCGCGGCGGACCACCTCGCGGAGCTGATCGGCCCGCTCGGGCTGCTCCGGGTCGACCCGGCGAAACAGGACCGGGTGGCCGGCAGTCTCGGCGGGCACTTCACCTGCTCCGAGGAGACGGTGCACCGCCGGGAGTTGACGCTCACCCGGCCCGAGGTGGCCACCCTGGTCGGTATGGGTCCGAGCGCCTGGCACACCGATCCGGCCGGACTGGCCGCGCGGGTCGCCGCGGTGGCCGAGCCGGTCCGGGTGACCGCGGCGATCCGGCTCGCCGTGTGGCGCCCGGTGCCGCGCTGACCGCGACCGGCCCGGCTCAGAGACCGTCGGAAAACCCCGGGTTCCCGGCGGTCTATCAGGTGGAGAGGTCGACCTCTTCCCAGCCGGGCGGCTCGTCGTGGTACGGCCCGCGCAGCACCACCGCCCACTCCAACGCCCACCGCCGCTGACCGATCGCGTTCGCGTCGACCAGCCCGGGCGGCCGGTGGCCGGCCCGCTCCAGCTCCAGGTACGCCCAGTCCAGGCAGTAGTGCAGGTCGAGCAGGGCGGCCGCGTCGGCGGGGTGCTGCGGCGCGGCGAGGATGCGGGAGCGCCACTGGGTGAAGCTCTCCCCACGGGCGATGTCCGGCATCCGCTCGATCAGCCGCTCGTCCACCGGCAGCGTCGGGTCGAGCAGCTTGGTCAGGCCGAGCACCCACGCCAGCGAGAAGAGCGCGTCGTGGTGCAGCACGAAGGAGCGGTGATCACCCTTGCTGCCGGTGACGAACTGCCACTCGGGCGGGGTGACCATCTCCACCAGGTGGGAGGCGAGCAGCCAGCTCATCGCGTCCTGCGGCGGCATCCCGAAACAGCGGGCCAGGATCAGGTGCAGCACCGCGATCCGTGCCTCGATCTCGGTCGTGGGCCGCAGCTCGATCAGGTCGCCGGGCTCCCAGACCAGCGGGAACTGCGGCGGTGGCAGGGGGAGGCCGAGCCGGGACAACTCGTCCAGGCTCGCCTCACGCACCTCACGTGGGTCGGGGGCAGGTACGGTCACGGCGATTCCCTTGCTTGCAACGGCTCAGCGCCGGTTGTCCCCCCTGGCCAGGGAGAATAGCGATCCCAGCTGGGCTGCACCATGCCGCCCCGCCCGATGCCGGGTCAGCCGATCCGCTCGATGACGAGGGGCCGGTCGACCGGTGGCGTCGACGAGATCCGCACCGCACCGGCGGCCTCGGCCATCGCCGGGGGGATCCGCTCGGCCTGCTCGGCCCGCAGCTCGTAGAGCACCTCACCGGCCCGCACCGAGTCGCCGGGACGCTTGCGCAGCAGCACCCCGGCCGGGGCGCTCACCGGGTCCTCCTTGCGCGCGCGACCCGCGCCGAGTCGCCACGCCGCCACCCCCATCGCGTACGCGTCGATCGCCTCGACGTAGCCGTCGGACTCCGCCCGGACCGTCTCGATCTCCGGCGCGGTCGGCAGTGCCGCGTCCGGATCGCCGCCCTGGGCGCGGATCATCGCCCGCCACACGTCCATGGCGCGGCCGTCGCGGAGCGCCACCTGCGGATCCATGTCTTCGAGGCCGGCGGCGTCGAGCATCTCCCGGGCGAGGGCCAGGGTCAGCTCCAGGACGTCGGTCGGGCCGCCGCCGTCCAGCACCTCCAACGACTCGGCCACCTCGATCCCGTTGCCGATCGCCAGGCCGAGCGGGGTGGACATGTCGGTGAGCAGCGCGACCGTACGCACCCCGTGCGCCCCGCCCAGCTCGACCATGGTGTGGGCCAGCTCGCGGGCCTGCTCGACGGACTTCATGAAGGCACCCGAGCCGACCTTGACGTCGAGCACCAGCGCGCCGGTCCCCTCGGCGATCTTCTTGCTCATGATCGAACTCGCGATCAGCGGGATCGCCTCGACGGTGCCGGTCACGTCACGCAGCGCGTACAGCTTCCGGTCGGCGGGCGCGAGCCCGGCGCCGGCCGCGCAGATCGCCGCGCCCACGTCGCGCAGCTGACCGATGAACTCGTCGTTGGTCAGCGTCGCCCGCCAGCCCGGGATCGACTCGAGCTTGTCCAGCGTCCCGCCGGTGTGCCCGAGCCCCCGGCCGGAGAGCTGCGGCACCGCGGCCCCGCACGCCGCCACCAGCGGGGTCAGCGGCAGAGTGATCTTGTCGCCGACGCCGCCGGTGGAGTGCTTGTCCACGGTCGGCCGGTCGACGGCGGAGAGGTCCAACCGCTCGCCGCTCGCGATCATCGCGGCGGTCCACCGGGCGATCTCCGGACCGGTCATGCCCCGCAGCAGGATCGCCATGGCCAGCGCGGACATCTGCTCGTCGGCGACCCGCCCCCGGGTGTACGCGTCCATCACCCAGTCGATCTGGTCGTCCGACAGCACGCCCCCGTCCCGCTTGGTCCGGATGACGTCAACCGCCGTAAAAGCGCCACTCATCAAAGATCTCTTTCCAGTCGTTGCAGATACCGCCCCGCGGCCGGTGACCACGACGGGCCGGGGCCGACCGCGCCCGGCGGAGGGATCAAGCCTGACCGCCCGGAGCCGGGCGCGGTCGGCCCCGGCTCTCAAGCTGAACCACGATCAACCCCAGCGGACCGGTATCTCCATCGGTGGCTCACCCTCGCCGGCCCAGAAGATGGTGCCGCTCGCGTCGACCACCACCACCCGGGGCGTACGGGCCAGCCCCCAGGTGATCGCCTCGGCCGGGTCGTCCCAGCTCGGCCCCTCCTCCAGCACACCGGTCTCGGCGCCCGCGTCGTCCCCCGCCGACCGCTCCCAGTACGCCGTCCAGACCTGCTGGCCGGCGGAGAGGTCCGGATGGACGAAGACGGTGCCCCGACCCCGCCAGGCGGCCAGCCGCTCCGGCACCACCGGCAGCGGGGTCTCCCCGACCACCGACTCCAGGTCCTCGACGCCGAACGCGTGCGGCAGCAGCTCGGCCATCCGCAGCGGGCGCCCCTTCGTCTCGATCAGGCACTCCGGGCCACCGTTCTCCCAGAGCAGCTGCCGGCACCGGCCGCAGGGCATCAGCGGCTCCCCCGTCGCGTCGACGCAGGAGAGCGCCACGAGCCGGCCACCGCCGGTGGCGTGCAGCGAGGAGACGACGCCGCACTCGGCGCAGAGCACCACACCGTACGCGGCGTTCTCCACGTTGCACCCGACCACCACCCGGCCGTCGTCGACCAGGCCGGCCGCGCCGACCGGGAACTTCGAATACGGGGCGTACGCGTGCCGCATCACCTCGGTGGCGGCGGCCCGCAGCCCCGTCCAGTCGATCTCCGTCACCCCTACATTGTGCCGAACCGCTGGTCGGAGGCGGCGAGGACCACCCGGGCCGGCCGGTTCAGCCGAGAAGTGCGGCCAGCTCCCGCGGCGACACCTCGACCAGCTGCCCCGCGGCCGCCGCGACGTCCCGGTCGGGTACGTCGACACCGGGGCTGACCAGCACCAGCGCGTCCCCGCGGCGGAGCAGGTGGACGGGGTGACCGTTCTCGCTGCGGAGCCAGTGGTCGGCCGCGAACCGCTGACACGGCCCGTTCGAGGGCGGCAACGAGACGGTGCCCCGCAGCGACACCTCGACCGCGCTCGGCCCGCACCGCTGCGGCGGGGCGAAGTCCGCTGGCACGCGGATCGTGTCGACGGAGAGCCGGCGTGGGCCGTCCGCCAGCACCAGCGAGAGCTGACCGCCGGCCGGGTCGGCTCGGGCCGCCACCACCCGGTACGCCCCGACCTCGGGCACCAGCAGCGGCAGGCCCAGCCGGGCGAAGTTCTCGACCCGTCGGTCCCGCGTGCTGCTCTCCTTGATCGTGGGGAAGAGGACCACCGGAACCGCCAGGAGCACGGCGAGCGCGGCGCGGAGCGCGACCGGCATCCGGAGGCCGGCCACGACGACGCCGACGGTGAACCCGAACGCGGCGAAGAGCGCGGCGAGCGGAACCGAGGGTGGCCTCCAGCCGCTCTGCCCGGCCTGGTGCAGCAGCGTCACGCCCGCCGTGGCGAGGACGCCCAGCGACGTGGCGAGCAGCGGTCGGGCGGCCCCGGCGGCCCGCAGCACCAGCCAGCTGCCGACGGCCACGACGACCGGCCCGAGAAGCAGCACCGGGATCCGCCAGCTCAGGCAGGCGCCGATCGTCTCCGGCCGGCACCCCGACTGGAAGGTCAGCTCCGCGCGCCAGAGGCCGGCCAGCACGGCGCCTCCGATGGTGGCGGGGACGACGGCGGCGACGCCGCGTGGTTCGGTCATTGCCGCTCACCCGCCTTCCGGTAAGGCCCCGCGGGGCCCGACCGCCGGCCGGGCCCCGCGGGAGGTTCTACCACCGATAGCCGTACACATTCATGTACGTGTTGACGATCCGCGCGTAGGCCCGGCTCCCGTCCTTGTTTGGATGCAACGACTCCATGCTGAACAGCTGCTTCGGGTCACCGTCGTCGCCCACCACGGCGTCGCCGGCCTTCAACCCGTTGAGATAGAGGTCGTCGCCGCAGAGGCTGTGCCCGGTGAACTCGCTGCGCGGATCCATGCCGTGCACGCCGTGCGCCGCGTCCGACGGCAGCGCCTCGTTGACCAGCAGGTCACCCAGCTCGTTCAGGAAGATCGTCTCGTCCCACGAGATGCCGACCGTGATGCCCGGCAGCACGACGCCGTACTCGCACGGCGTCTCGAACAGGTGCGGGTAGCCCATCACGAAGATCCGGGCGTTCGGAGCCCGCACCCTGATCTGCCGGACCACCTCCTGCAGCGACGACTTGACCGGGCCGGTGATCAGATCCCGCTCGGCGTCCCGCAGCGGCTTGCTGTCGCCCTCCATGTAGTAGTCGGGGGCGCTGCAGTCGTACCCGAACCCACAGGACTTGCCCACGTCGGTGAAGCGGGCGTCGTTCCCGCCGATCGAGAACATCACGGCCGTGGTGTTCTCGTTCAGCGAGCCCTGGTCCAACTGGGCGATCTCGCCGTACTGGCCCTGCGGCGCCTTACCGAGCCACTTGCCGTCGGGCAACAGGGCCGGGCTGAGCATGTTGAGGGTGGTCGCGCCGCTGCACGCCACGAAC
Organism: Micromonospora musae; assembly: GCF_003626635.1. Taxonomy (GTDB): domain Bacteria; phylum Actinomycetota; class Actinomycetes; order Mycobacteriales; family Micromonosporaceae; genus Micromonospora; species Micromonospora musae. Next base: position 139,747 of record NZ_RAZT01000015.1, read on the forward strand.
TGTGCGTCGATCTCCTCGTTGTTCCCCTCGGCCAGCGCGGCGATCGTGCCCGGCGCGCCGGGGATGGTGGCCTGCTGCGACCAGGCGTTCGGGCTGCGCCGGCAGGAGTTCCGCGAGGCGGCGTCGTCGCCGTACTGGTTGCTGACCCGGGTGTAGTCCCCGGTCCCCTCGCCCGAGGAGTACGAGTCGCCGAGCGCCACCACGAAGTGCCGCGGCTTCTGGGTCAGCGGCTGGACGGCGAGGGCGTCCCAGGCGATGTCCTGCACCCCGGTGCCGTCGAGGGTGAAGTTGCTCAGCTCCACCTTGGGCGTCCCCGCGCCGGTGAAGTCGAAGACCCCCAGGTTGACCCAGCTGTTCGACTCCAGTTGGGTGGGGATGATCCGCCTCTCCGTCGCCCCGTTCGGCCGGCGGATCACGTACGTCGCCTGGCGGGTGTGCGCGCCGTGGTCGGGCAGGTGCACCCAGACCCGGGTCCAGGCGTTGGTCGGATCGATCGTCCACGTGCCGGTGACCCGGTAGGTGGGTTCCTCCGCCTGCTTGTAGGTGTGGGTGAACCAGAAGTGACCGCCGAAGCCCGCGCCGATCTGGTGCAGGTCCACCTTGCCCGGCGTGACCACGTCACCGTCCGGCTGGGTGTGGGTGGCGAAGTTCAGCGCGAATCCCCCTCCCCTGGTGAATTTCGGCGTACAGCCCTCCGCACCGAGCGGCACCGAGGTCAGGATGTCGTCGATGATCCGTACGCCGTCCGGCAGGCCGGAGACGCGGCAACTGCCGTCGCCGTTCACCGGGGTCGGGTGGATGTTGTCCCCGTCCTCGGCGTAGGGCCGCGGCTCGACCGAGGTGTACTTGCGGCTCTCGAGACCGCAGTGGGTCGCACAATCGGTCCAGGTCACCGGGCCGTGCCACCAGCACCTGAGGTCGTCGCGCTGGCAGGCGCCCGGCTTCGTGTCCGGGAAGTCGCGCGGCACCTTCGGCGGCAGCTTCTCGTCGCAGTCGTTGACCTGCGGTTCACAGAAGGTGTAGCGGGCGGCGTGGGCGATGTCCGGGTTCCGTGCGGTGGCCGTCGCGTAGGTCCTCGAGTACGCCCCGGCCCGGTAGTTGTACCGGATCAACGAGGTGTACGCGAAGCCGATCACGCGCTCCGGGTACGACCAGTGGTTCGGGTGCTTGGCGTTGTCGTAGCCGACCACGTCGTCGATGTCGTCGTCGGTGCCCGGGAGGTCGACGTCGAGCGGAGCGGTCAGGAACCGCTTCCGGTCCGCCGGGTAGTCGGTGTTCGCCGGGTTGTTGGCCCACCCGACCCCCCACGGCTCCGACGGGTTCTGCGGATTCTGCGCGTAGAACCCGGTGTTGTACGCCCAGACGGCGAACCACCAGTTCTCCAGGTACCGCGGGTCGCCGTCGTTGGCGATCAGGCCGGCGCCGCGGGTCTGGTTCCACTTGTCCTGCAGGATCCGCAGCCCGGCCGCCACGTTCGTGGCGTAGTCGGTGGCGACCGCCTTCTGCTTCGTGTAGTTCCAGGTCACCCCGGCGATGGTCTTGCCCCGGTCGGAGACCCGCATCCCGGAGGTCACCTGACCGGCCCCGTAGCCGCAGTCCGGGTGCGGGTCGACGTCCTCGTCGAAGTTGATGTCGTTGAAGTCGGGATCGAGGAGGTCCAGGCCGTAGTAACCGAGGCTGGTCAGCGGATTGCCGACCGAGGCGTCGACGGCGTGCCGGCTGGCCTGCCAGAGGTTCGACTCCTGGGCGAGGATGCCCAGGAAGATCTGCGCGGGCACGTTACCGCCGCCGGAGAGCGCCGCCGAGGGGAAGAAGCCCTGCGGTGAGTAGGCCGCCATGCCGTTGTTGTTCCAGTTCGCCGGGCGCTGGAACGTCAACTGGTTCCGTACCGCCAGATCGGCCGCCCACTCCATCTGCGCCACCGTCGGCTGGTAGACCTGCAGCTCCGGGTCGTTACGGGACACTCCGCAGGCCGCGTCCGGCTCCCACGACAGGTCCGGATCGGCCGGGTTCTTGGCGGTGCGTGCGCCTGGCGACCGGGTGGACGCCGCCCGCCGGGCGACGGTCGGCGACGGCGCACGTCCGGCGTCGTCGACCTGCGGTGCCACCGAGAACGTCAACTCCTGGCCGCCGGCCGTCCGGTTGGACCGGATCTCCACCTGGTCGGGCAGGCCGTCCGTCGGGCGCTCGGCCAGCTGCCCGGCCGCCTCCCGGCCCGTGGTCGCCCGCTGCACCACCAGCGCGCCGGTGGTCGAGACGTCCGCGTCGGGCAGCCCGTCGACGGCCCGCCAACCACCCGGCAGCCGCGCCGTCAGCGTGGACTCGGCGCGACCGCCCACGGCGAACACCCGGCCGCCCGCGCCGGGGCGCAGCTTGACCTGTCCCAGCGGGACCGATCCGTGGTCGGAGACCCTGCCCGCGGCGAACCGCTTGAACTCGGTCCGCCCATCGCGAGCGATCTGGAACGCCACCGCGTCCCGGCCGTCGGCGAGCATCCGGAAGGGAGTGCCGGGCGTCTGCGCCAGCCGGGTCAACCCGCCACCGGCGCCGACGCGTACCAGGCTGTTGCCCTTCGCACCGATCAGGTCGTCGCCCACCGGCAGCACCGAGGAGACCTGACCGGCGGCGCGGACCGTCCGTACCGCCGCGGCCGGCCGGCTCGTGTCGACCGTGCCGAGCCAGGTGTGTGCCACCTGGCCGGGCTGCGCCGCCACCTCCAGGCGGGACAGCACGACCTTCTCGCCGCTGCCGCAGCCCGGGTTGTGGTACGCCAACGAGACCCGCTCGGGCAGCTTCGTCACCGCGCCGGTCTTCAGGTCCACCACTGCGGCGAAGCCGCCGCGCTGCATGAGCACTTCCCGGTTGGTGAAGGTTCTGGGGGCGTAGACCACCACCGCGCGCCGCCCCGACCCGGTCACGCACGCCTGGCCGATCCACTGGTCGGTGTCGAAGCCGGGCTCGGCGAGGGTCGCCGCGGTCCGCCAGGCGTAGGCGGCCGACTCGTCGGCGACGAGGACGTGCAGGCCGGTGGCGTCACCGGAGGTGGTGACGGCACGGTCGGTCGAGGTACGCCAGGCGGGGCCGAGCCGGGCGTCGGGATCCGTCACCCGATCGGGCCCCCGGCGCGGCTCGTCATTGTCGGCGGTGGCGGCCGGCGGATCGACGGCCGACGGAGTTCGTCCGGGGGCCGGTCCGGCGGTGGCCACGGACGGGGACAGGAGGATCACGGCGAGCAGTGCCGCGAGCGCGGCCAGAGGCCGTTTCATGGGTCACCTCACGCAGACGGGGGAGAACTGCGTGGAGCGTGACCATCGTCGTCATCGGCGGGTCATCGCAGGATCATCGGGTCGGCACGACAAAGGGTCTGTTTCATAAGGCTCGCCCGAGCGAGCCGAGGCCCAGGCGGCGGTCCGGCAAGGCGGAGGTTCGTCCGGATACCGGTGTTGTATCCGGACGAACCTCCAACGCCGCCGGTCGTCGCCTGGGGCCGGCGCAGCCGGGCACGGTCTTATGAAACAGACCCCTGAGGAGGCCCGGGACGATCCGCGGATCGTCCCGGGCCTCCTGGCGCCGACGGGCTGTCAGCCCTTGACGTACGGCTTGCCGTCCGCGGCCGGTGCGCGTACCCGGCCGACCAGCCCGGCCACGGCCAGGATCGTCGCCAGGTAGGGCAGCATGGCCAGGAACTGGCTCGGGATCACGCTGTTGATCGCGCCCAGGTAGGTGGCGAGCTGGTCGGCGAAGCCGAAGAAGAGCGCGGCGAGCAGCGCGCCCGTCGGGTTCCACCGCCCGAAGATCAGTGCGGCCAGGGCGATGAAGCCCTTACCGCCGATCATGTTCTTGGTGAAGGAGTAGAGCGCCAGCGTGTAGGAGGCGCCACCGATGCCGGCGACCACCCCGGCCAGCAGCACGTTGCGGTAGCGCACCCGCAGCACGCGTACGCCGAGGGTGTCGGCGGCGGTCGGGTGCTCGCCGACGGAGCGGGTACGCAGCCCCCACCGGGTACGGAAGAGCCCGATGTGGATCACCAGGACGAGCAGCAGCCCGAGGTAGAGGAAGATGTTGCTGCGGAACAGCGCCGGACCGAGCACCGGGATGTCCTTGAGCAGCGGGATCTCCCAGTTACTGAACCGGGGTGCGCTGTTGTAGCGCTCCGCGTTGGTCTGCATCAGCCGCTCGTAGAGGAAGCCGGTGACGCCCACCGCGAGCAGGTTCAGCACGATCCCCATGACCGTCTGGTCCACCAGGTAGCGGATGGAGAAGACGGCCAGCAGCAGGGAGATGAACGCGCCGCCGATGGCGGCGGCGACCAGGCCGACCCAGACGTTGCCGGAGATGCTGCCGAAGAGGGCGCCGCTGAACGCGCCCATCAGCAGCTGCCCCTCGATCGCCACGTTGACCACGCCGGAGCGCTCGCAGAGCACGCCGGCGAGAGCACCGAAGATCAGCGGCAGGGCCAGGATGAAGGTACCCCGGATGATGTTGACCAGCGGCATGAAGTTCTGCCCGGCCGGGGCCGCGGAGACCTGCCAGCAGAGGAACGACAGCACGAAGGCGACCAGCCCGACGCCGAGCACCAGGAGGAACCAGCGCTTCGGCACCGCGGCGAGCAGCGCCGCGCCGGCGGCGAGCGCGATGACGCCGAAGAGGATCGCGCCGAAGGTTCCGTTGATCTCCAGCGCGGTCCCGGCGGCGTCCTCGCTGAGGGTGAACCGGGCCTGCTGGTCGGTGGCGAGCGCGCCGAAGAGCACCGCGGCCAGCAGGCCGAGCACCAGCAGCACGAGGCCGACCTTGCGGTTACGGGTCCAGAAGCCCTGGTCGACCGCGGCGACCGCCACGTCGGGGACAGCCATGGTGGACATGAGTTACCAGCCCTTCGCCAGGCTCGTCTGCAACCGGGCGGCGCGTGCGGCCCGGAGCTGGAAGATCGCCTTCACCAGGGCCGGCGCGGCGATGAAGATGACGATCAGCGCCTGGAGCACGGTCACCAGCTCCAACGAGATCCCCGAGTAGGACTGCATGCGGTTGCCGCCGGCCTGCAGCGCGCCGAAGAGCAGCGCGGCGAGCGCGACCCCCCACGGCTTCAGGCGGCCGAGCAGCGCCACCAGGATGCCGTCGAAGCCGATCTGCGCCACCACCAGCGGCGTGAGCGCGCTGGCGGTCGAGCCGAGCACCATGTTCGCGCCGCCCAGGCCCGCGAGGAGCCCGGCGAAGACCATGATGAGGACGAAGGTTCGGGCGACGCTGATGCCGGCGGTACGGGCCGCGTCGGGGTTGGCGCCCACGGCCCGCAGCTCGAAGCCGAGCGTGGAGCGGTTGAGCAGCCACGCCACCGCCCAGGTGGCCAGCACGGCGAGCAGGATGCCGGCGTGCACCCGCAGGTTGTCACCGAGCAGCCGGGGCAGCTGGGCCGACGGGTCCACGGCCTTGCTGATCGCGTCCGTGCGGTTCGGGTCCTGCACCCCGTTCTGGACGATCAGCCAGGTGAGCAGGTAGGTCCCGATGTAGTTGAGCATGATCGTGATGATCACTTCGTGGGCGCCGGTACGCGCCTTGAGGATGCCCGGGATGAAGCCCCAGATCGCGCCGCCGAGGGCACCGGCGAGCACCGCGACGAGCAGGTGCAGGCCGGGCGGGAGCGGCAGCGCGAAGCCGGCCAGCGCGGCGAGCACCACGCCGACGGTGGCCTGGCCCTGACCGCCGATGTTGAAGAGGCCGCCGCGGAAGGCGAGCGCCACCGAGAGGCCGGTGAAGACCAGCGGCGCGGTGTAGGTGAGCGTCTCGGAGATCGGGGCGAGGACGGCCTGCCAACCGTTGCTGCCGTTCAGCCACCCGCTGAACGCCTCCGGGTCGAAGACCGAACCCTTGAAGAGGTTCGCGTACGCCTCACTCACCAGCGTCCAGCTGGCGTTCAGCGCGTCCGACGGGCGAGCGGTGATGTACGAGTAGGTCGAGAGGACCTCGGGATCAGAAATGATCATGAGGATCGCGCCGACCACGATCGCGAGCACCAGCGAGAGCACGGTGACCGTGACCGTGTTCGCGGCCCAGAGGTTCGCCACGAAGAGTCGCCCGAGGCTGGGCTTCGGCTCCGCCGCGTCACCGGGCGTCGCCGTGGCCGATCCCGCCTGCGGCGTGGTGGCATCCTCGGCCCGCTCGGTGTTGTCGAGCGATTCCTGCGCCGCCTGCGCCTCGCTCGCCGGTTCCTTGTCCGGCGACCCCGACTGCGGATTGGGGGAGCTCATGCCGTCACCTCGCTGCGCTCGGCGCCGGCCTGAGGCACCACGCAGCTGTACCGATGATTCGCTCGCTGGCGCTCGCTCATGCCGTCACCTCGCTGCGCTCGACGCCGGCCAGAGGCACCGTGACGCTGTTTCGATGATTCGCTCGCTGACGCTCGCTCATTCCTCTTCCTCGCTGGTCGGCGCGTCGCCATCGGTCGCCGGCCGCGCCTCGGCCTGCTCGGTCGCCGCCTCCGGGGTGATACCGGCCATCAGGAGGCCGATCTCCTCGCGGGGGGTGTCCGGGCCGACGATGCCGATGATGCGGCCGCGGTACATCACCGCGACCCGGTCGGCCAGCCCGAGCACCTCGTCGAGTTCGCTGGAGACCAGCAGCACGGCGGTGCCGATGTCCCGCTCGTGGATGACCTGGCTGTGGATGAACTCGATCGACCCCACGTCGACCCCACGGGTCGGCTGGGCGGCGATGAAGAGCTTCAGCGGCCGGGACAGCTCCCGCGCCACGATGACCTTCTGCTGGTTACCGCCGGAGAGGGTGCCCACCGGCATGGCCGCCGAGGAGGTCCGGACGTCGAACTGCTCGATCCGCTCCTTCGCCGAGGCCGCGATGGCGTCCCGCTTCAACGCGAGCCCACCGGCGAACGGCGGACGGTCGTAGATGTCCAACACCAGGTTCTCGGCGACGCTGAACTCCTTGACCAGCCCGTCGACGCTGCGGTCCTCGGGAACGTAGCCGACGCCGGCGCGGAGCACCCGCTTCGTCGACCAGCCGTCGATCTGCTCCCCGTCGAGGGTCACCGAACCGGCGAGCGTCGGGCGCAGGCCCATGATCGCCTCGATCAGCTCGGTCTGGCCGTTGCCCTGCACACCCGCCACGCCGAGCACCTCGCCCGCGTGCACGGTCAGGTCCATCCCGTCGACCGCGCGGATCTGCCGGTCGTCGTCGACGACCAGGCCGGCGACCTCGAGCACCGGCTTGCCCGGCTTCGCCGCAGCCTTCTCCACCGTGAGCCGGACGTTGCGGCCGACCATCAGCGCGGCCAGCTCGTCCCGGCTGGCCTCCGGGGAGGCGGTGCCGACAGTCTTGCCACGGCGGATCACGGTGATCCGGTCGGCGATCGCCTTGACCTCGCCGAGCTTGTGGGTGATGAACACGATCGACTTGCCGGCCGCCTTGAGCGACCGCATGACCGTGAGCAGCTCCTCGGTCTCCTGCGGGGTGAGCACCGCGGTCGGCTCGTCCAGGATGAGCAGGTCGACGTCCCGGGTCAGCGCCTTGACGATCTCGACCCGCTGCTGGATGCCGACCGGCAGGTCCTCGATCACCGCGTCCGGGTCGACGCGCAGGCCGTACCGCTCGGAGACCTCGACGACCTCCCGGCGGGCGCGCCGACGGTCCAGGAAACCGGCGAGGCCACCGCGGGTCCGCTCCGCGCCGAGCATGATGTTCTCGGTGACCGTGAAGACGGGGACCAGCATGAAGTGCTGGTGCACCATGCCGATCCCGGCCGAGATGGCGTCGGACGGCCCGCGCAGCTTCAGCGGCTCGCCGTCGACCAGGATCTCGCCCTCGTCGGGCTGGTAGAGCCCGTAGAGCACGTTCATCAGGGTCGACTTGCCCGCGCCGTTCTCGCCGAGCAGGGCGTGAATCTCACCAGGCTCCACCGTCAGGTCGATGTGGTCGTTGGCGACCAGATCACCGAACCGCTTGGTGATGCCGCGCAGTTCGAGTCTCAGCGCAACCTCCCGGGAGTGCGAGCGATGGTGCAGCCTAGCGGGCGGCCGGCTGCCGGACGACCCGGCCGGGGACGGCGGTCTCCGTGGTGCGCGATCGGCCGCCCCGGCCCGGCGGGAGGTTCCGCGGAGCCGGAGCGGCCGGATCGGTCGTGCGTGTTGCCCGCCGGCCCCCCGATGTTCTCACCAGGGGGAACGGCCGGTCGTCACTTGGTCGGCTGAGCCTTCGAGGTGACGGTGATGGTGCCGGCGGCGATGTCCGTCTTGATCTTCTCGACCTCGGCCTTGAGCTCGGCCGGGACCTTGCTCTCGAAGTCGTGGAACGGGGCGATGGAGACGCCGGTGTTGGCCAGGTCGCCGACGAAGCCCGGCTTGGCCTGGAGCTTCTCGCCACCGGCGGCCTTCAGCACGGCCTCCTTGACGGCCTCCGGGATGTTCTTGACCACGGTGGTCAGGATCGCCGAGCAGTCCGGGGTGCTCTCGCAGCCGTCGACGTCGACCCAGATGACGCTGTACTTGCCGTTCGAGGCCTTGGCCGCGGCGGTGGTGCCGAGGCCGGAGCCGCCGGCGACCGGCATGATGATGTCCGCGCCCTGGGCGACCAGGGTGTCGGAGACCTTCTTGCCCTCATCCTGCTTGGCGAAGTCGTTGGTGAAGGAGCCCTTCTGGCTCGCCTTGTCCCAACCCAGCGCCTGGACGTTCTTGCCCTTGACCTGGTTGTAGTAGGCCACGCCGTCGACGAAGCCGTCCATGAAGATGGTCACCGGCGGGATCGGCAGACCACCGTAGGTGCCGACCTTGCCGCTCTTGCTCATCCCGGCGGCCAGGTAGCCGGCCTGGAACGCGGCCTGCGCGGTGTCGAACTGCATCGGGTAGATGTTGTCCACAGCCGGGTCGGCGTCGACGATGCCGAACTGCTGGTTCGGGTTCGCCTGCGCGATCTTCTTCGTCGCGTCGCCCATCAGGCCACCGACGGCCAGGATGAAGTCGCACTTCTGGTTCACGAACTGCGTCAGGTTCGGCTCGTAGTCGGCCTCGGCCTTCGACGCCACGAACTTCGGGTCGATGTTGCTGTTGGCCGCCTGCGCGTCCTTCAGGCCCTGCCAGGCAGAGGTGTTGAACGACTTGTCGTCGATGCCGCCGACGTCGGTCACCATGCAGGCGCTGAACTTCTTGCCGCCGTCACCGGCGCCGTTGTTCTCGTCCGGCGCCTCACCACACGCGGCGGCGCTCAGTACGAGCCCACCCGCCGCCACGATCGAGGCGATCCGCATCCCACGCACCGAGCGCAAGACGTCTCCTTCCCATCGCACACCGCGCCTTGTGCGGTGGCTGCCCTTGAGCCGGCCTGCGATGTCGCGGCCGGCGTCCCACGTTACGGACGGGAGCGTACGCCCGCGCCCACCCACCGGCCGCCAATCGTGCACGACTGTTGAGTGCCTGTTACCCCTACGTAACCGTCCCGTGGGGGAAATCACTCTTAGTGCAGGTAGAGCTGCACCCAGGCGTCGTGAAAGTCCGATTTTCGAGCGCCTTCAAGGCTGACGTTACCGCCAGAAGACCGCTACTGCGGCGTTGACCAGGGTCAACCCCACAATTGCCAGGAAATGGCCGCGGTTGACCGTTTCCCGCTTCCGGGAGAAGAAGACCATTACGAAGATCAGCAGCGCGATGACGCCCTTGGTCGCGAGCTTGGCCGGGGCCGGCTCGTCGCCGTCCCGAAGCGGCGCGGCGAGCCCGATACCGGTCACGAGCTGGATCACGGACCCCCAGAGCATGGCTCCGTTGATGCGTATCCGCCCGCTGATGTACTGGGCCAACGAACCGCCCAGCAGCAACGCGAACCCGATCAGATGGACGTAGAGAAGGATCAGCCTCAGAGCTTCCACGCGCCCCATCCTGCCCCATCAACGACAGTTCGTAGTAGGGGGACTCGCCCGACCGGTCGCTCCTGCGAGCCGACCCGTTCGAGTACCTGATACCTCTGGGGCATGTGGACGCCCCAGAGGTATCAGGTTTCTCCCCGACCGTCTCACGGCCGCGCCGCGGCGACCCGAGCCCCGCCAGGACCGCGGTCACGCGAGGCGCCAGACCTGGAAGGTCGGGCCGTCGCCGGGCAGCGCGACCGCGCCGCCCTCGTCCGGCCGCAGCGCGGGCGCGCCACCGTAGAGGTTCTCCCCGGCCGGCAGGCCGACGAGCCGCAGCGGCGTCCCGGCGGCCCGACGGGCCAGCACCAGCACGGTGCCGGCCGGCGACTCCCGCAGGAAGACCAGCGTCTCTGGGTCGTGGTGCACCCAGCGCAGGCCGCCGTGCCGCAGCGCCGGCTCGTCGCGTCGCAGCCTGAGCAGCGCCCGGTACGCGGCGAACGTGCCCCCGTCCCAGCGCTCCGGCCGGTGCCACGGCATCGGCGTACGCGAGTCCTCCCCGTTGATGCCGGTCAGACCCAGCTCGTCCCCCGCGAAGATCATCGGGAGGCCCGGCATGGTGGCGAGCAGTCCGACGGCCACCTCGTGCCGGGCCGCGTCGCCCACCACCGTGCGGATCCGGGCCGAGTCGTGCGAGCCGAGCAGCTGCCACGAATGGGTGTACGAGCGCCACGAGACCAGGCTGCGATAGGTGTCCATGGTCGCCAGCACCGCTGCGGCGTCCCGACGTCGGACCCCACCCGGCGTCCCGAGGAAGTTCGGCACCGGCTGCTCGCCGTGGCGCAGCCAGGACCAGACGGTTTCGGTGAAGCCGACGTAGTTCATGGTGCCGTGCCAGCCGTCGCGGTCCAGGTCGCCGGTGTGGTCGTGCCCGTGCTCGGCCATCAGCAGGGCGTCCGGCCGGGTCTGCGTCACGACGGTTCGCAGCAGCGCCGCCACCTCGTGGGTGTACGCGTCCGCGCCCCTCCGGCCGGTCATGTTCGCCACGTCGACCCGCCAGCCGGCCAATCCGTACGGCTCGCGCAGCCAGCGCCGCAGCACCGAGTCGGGCGCGGTGGCGAAGCGGCGACGCAGCTCGGCGCTGCCCCAGTTCAGCTTCGGCAGCGACCTGACCCCGTTCCACGATTCGTACGACGGCTCCGGGTCGCAGCGCGCCGAGCCGGAGTTGTCGCGGCCGGTCAGCTCGTCGAAGTAGTACAGCCCCCGCTCCGGCGCGTCGACGTCGGCGACCGCCGCCGTGAACCAGCGGTGCGCGTCCCCGGTGTGGTTGCTCGTGATGTCGCCGAGCAGTCGCCAGCCACGGGCGCGTACCGCGTCGGCGAGCCGGGCCAGCGCGGCGTCCCCGCCGAGCAGCGGATCCACCCGGTCGAAGTCCGCCGCGTCGTAGCGGTGGTTGGAGCGGGCCGGGAAGATCGGCGTCAGGTAGACGGTGTTCACCCCCAGCCGGTCCAGGTGGTCCAGCCGCTCGGCGATCCCGTCCAGGTCGCCGCCGTAGAACTGGTACGGCGTCTCGGGCCCGCGGCCGACGACCGGGGTGTCCCAGTCGCAGGGGATCGCCCAGTCCGGCAGCGCCCGCCCGTCGGCCCCGGCCGAGCGGGCGAACCGGTCCGGGAAGATCTGGTAGATCACCGCGTCCCGGGCCCAGGCCGGCGGCGGGGCGTGGCTGACGAGCTTGAAGTCGCCGTGATCCGGCACGTCGTGCCCGACCGTTCCGGCGGCGTTGAGCCAGCGCTGGTCGCTCGCCCCGGTGAGCAGGAACCGGTAGTTGCTCACCGGATTGCGGACCTCGACCGGGGCCCGCCACCAGACGTCGTCGCCGTCGACCCGGTCGACCACCGCCTCGGTGAACCGGGGCTCGCCGTCACCGGTGGTACGCACGTGCACCTGGCGTACGTCCGCACCGGCCGGCACCCGGACGAAGACGTCGACGGTGTCGCCGAGCGAGGGGGCCTGCTCGGGGACGTAGCGGGCGGAGCCGTCGTGGTGCGGTTGCAGCGGCATGCGCCCGCTATCCCTTCACCGCCCCGGCGGTGAGGCCGGAGACGATGTAGCGCTGGAGGAACTGGAAGACCACCACCGTGGGGATCGCGGTGAGCAGGGTGGCGGCCGCGAAGATGCCGAAGTTGTTGTTCCGCTCGTCGCCCTGCAGCAGGCCGTACATGCCGACCGCGAGGGTCTTCGACTCGGTGTCGGTCAGGAAGACGTTCGCCATCAGGAACTCGTTGACAGTGCCGATGAAGGCGAGCAGGCCGGTCACCGCGAGGATCGGCGCCACCAGCGGCAGCATGATCCGGAAGAAGATCTGGGTGTGCGTGGCGCCGTCCATCGTGGCCGACTCGTCGAGCTCCCTCGGCAGCGTGTCGAAGAAGCCCTTCATCAGCCAGGTGTTCACGCCGAGCGCGCCGCCCAGGTAGAGCAGGAGGAGCCCCCACGGGGTGTTGAAGCCGATCGCCGGCCACAGGTCGGTGATGGTGGCGAAGATCAGGAAGATCGCCACGATCGCCAGGAACTGCGGGAACATCTGAATCAGCAGCAGCGAGAGCAGCCCGACCCGCCGGCCACGGAACCGCATCCGGGAGAAGGCGTACGCCGCCAGCGCCGAGAGGGTGATCGAGGCGAGCGCGGCGAGACCGGCGATGAGCAGGGAGTTGACGAACCACCGCTCGAAGGCGGTCCGGCCGAACAGTTCGGTGAAGTTCCCGAACGACACTCCGGAGCTCGGCACCAGCGCCGTCGAGGAGAGGGTGCCCAGCGGATTGAGCGCGGCCGAGAGCACGAAGACGATCGGGAAGAGGCTGAAGAGCACGGCGAGCACCGCCACCCCGTGCCGCCAGCCCACCCGCACGAGCCAACGGCGACTTCGCCCGTTTCCGTTCCGGTCGGCGGGTAGGGCGCCGGCCGTGCCGCCGGTGACCGGGGTCCCGGTGAGCGCGGTCATGCGTACACCTCCTCCTGCTTGCGGGTGCGTCGGAAGCTGACCGCCGAGACGACCGCGACGATGGCGAAGATGAAGAGCGAGATGGCCGCGGCGAACCCGAACTCGGCGCCCTGCCCGCCGAACGCCAACCGGTAGGTGTAGGTGATCAGCAGGTCGGTCGCGCCGTTGCTCGGGTTGTCGGCCGGGAACGGGCCGCCCTCGGTGGTCAGGTAGATGGCGTTGAAGTTGTTGAAGTTGTACGCGAACGACGAGATCAGCAGCGGCGAGAGCGCGACCAGCAGCAGCGGCAGGGTGACCGCGCGGAACGACTGCCACGGCGACGCGCCGTCCACCGAGGTCGCCTCGGTCAGCTCGCGCGGGATGGCCTGGAGCGCGCCGGTGGCCACCAGGAACATGTACGGGTAGCCGAGCCAGAGCTGGACCAGCAGCACCGCGGCGCGCGCGGACCACTGCTCGCCGAACCAGTTGACGCCGAGCCCGAAGAGGTTGTTGATCAGGCCGAAGTCGGTGTTGAACATGTCCCGCCAGACCAGCAGCATCGCGAACGACGGCATGGCGTACGGCAGGATGAGCAGCACCCGGTAGAGGTTCGTGCCGCGCATCCGGGGCGAGTGCAGGGCGAGCGCCACGAACGTGCCCAGCATGAACGTGCCGCCGGTGGAGCCGACGGCGAAGGCGAAGTTCCAGACGAGCGTGCCGAGGAAGGGCCCGGAGATGTTCGGGTCGGTGAGCACCCGGGTGAAGTTGCGCAGTCCGACGCCGACCTTCCACCCCTGGGCGAGGCGCTCGCCGTCGTCGGCCACGAAGGATCCGGTGGACTCGTCCGCGGTCCACGTCCGGCCGGTCTCGCTGTCCCGCACGCAGTCGCAGGCGGCGTCGTACGCCCGAACCGCCTTGCCCTCGTAGGCGCGCGACAGGCCCGAGGAGCGCAGCGCGCCACCGGCGGTCGGCACCACCAGGTCGGTGATCTCCTGGCTGCGGGCGCTCGCCTGGCCGAAGTTCAACACGGTGTAACCGTCGGCGGCGGTGACCTTTCCGCCGGGCGCCACGGTGACCTCGTCGGCGTCGAGCCGGCGCAGTCCGGTGGCGTCGCCGATCGAGACGGCGCCGTCGGCCGGGTCGGTGACCAGGAAGACCAGCGGGCCGGTGGCGGGGTCGCCCTCGGTGGCGACGGAGAGCGCGTACTCGGTGGAGCCGGGCACCTGCTCGACCGAGGCGGTCTGGATGGCGACGATCGTGCCCTGCTTGTCGCCGCGGTGCCCGTCGCCGAAGTTGGTGAAGGCCGTGCTGGCCGTGTAGAGCACCGGGACGATCTGGAACGCGATCAGGAAGAGCGTGCCCGGCACCAGGTACTTGGCCGGCACGTGCCGACGGGTGAGGTAGAGGTAGAAGAGCCCGGCCGTGGTGGCGACCAGCAGCGCCAGCCCGACCCACTGCTCCGCCTCGACCAGCGGGAAGGCCGCCCAGATCGCGATCCCGGCCACGAGGCCGAGCAGGATCACCTTGGCCCCGAGGCCGGTCAGGGTGATCGGCGTGTGCTCACCCGCGGTACGACTCTTCGCGGGCCGGGAGCCGACCGGCTCCCGGCCCGGGGCCCGCGTGGACCCCGGGCCGGACGACGGCGTGCTCATTACTTGATCTGGCCCGCGATGGTCTGGCCTGCGGAGGTGATGGTCCTGGCCGGGTCGGCGCCGCCGATGACGGCCGCCTCGGCCTTGCCGAACGGGTCCCAGATCGCGGCCATCGCCGGGATCGCCGGGAGCACCTGGCCGTTCCGGCCGGCCTCGGTGAACTTGGCGAGGTCCGGGTCGCTGCCCTTCACCTGGTCGAGTGCGGCGGTCAGCGCGGGCGGCCGAGGTTCGGCCTGGTACAGCGCCACGGCCAGGTCCGGCTTGGTCACGTGGTTGGCCACGAACTCCTGCGCCAGCGCCTTGTTCTTGCCCTTCGACGCGACGTAGAACGCCTGCACGCCGACGAACGGTTGGGCCTCCTTGCCACCGGCGAAGCCGGGCACCGGCGTGATGTCGTACGAGATGCCGGCCTTCTTGACGTCCGCCACCGCCCACGGGCCGGAGACGAGGAAGGCGCACTTCTTGCCGGTGAAGGTGGCGATCGAGTTCTCCGGCGTGATGGAGCGCTTCAAAACACCCTCGCCCTTCTCGCCCAGCGCGCCGATCTTCTTGAACGCCTCGATCGACTCGGGCTTGCCGACGCCCAGGTCCTTCGGGTCGTAGTCGCCGTTGGCGGTGGTGCCGAAGAGGTAGCCGCCGGCCGAGGTGTAGAGCGGGTAGATGTGGTACGCGTCGCCGTTCTGGCCGGACTGGAGGCAGAGGATCTCGCTAGCCTTCTTCTCCGCCTTGAGCCGCTTGCCGGTGGCGACGAGCTCCTCGACGGTCTTCGGTGCCTCGGGGGCCAGCGCGGTGTTGCGGATCAGCGCGAGGTTCTCCATGGCGTACGGCACGCCGTAGAGCTGCCCGTTGAAGGTCACGGCCTTGATCGCGGTCTGGTTGAAGGCGCTCTTCTGGTCGGCGGCGAGCTGCACCGGGTCGATGGCGCCGTTCTGCACCATGTTGCCGATCCAGTCGTGCGCGCCGACGACGACGTCCGGTCCGCTGCCCTGCTGCGACGCGGTGACGAAGTTCGTCTGCAGGTCCTTCGAGACGGCCTGCACCTCGACGGTGACGCCGTTCTCCCGGCCGAAGGTCTCGGCGAACGGCTTCAGGGCGGCGGTCCGCTTGTCGTCGGCCCAGATCACCAGCTTGCCGCCGGCCGCCTTGGGGGATTCGTCGGTGGCCGGCTCGTCGCTGCCGCCGCCACAACCCGAGGCGGCGAGCGCCAGGGTGAAGACGGCGATCACACCCGCGGTACGGATGCGCATCGGTACTCCTGTCGTCGTGGCGGTGCGCCGGGGGAAGGGCGTCGTCCGCAAAGGGGGGGGGGAAGGTCGGAGGTTCGTGCCGAGCCGGCGCACGGATGCCGCGCCGCTGCGCTCCTGTGTTGCGGGGACGCTAGCAAGACGTTTCAAGGAATGGAAGAGTTTGCAACGTCGTACGCAAGAACTTGCCCTTGAGCTAGAGTGCCCGCCATGCGCGCTCGACTGTCCGACATCGCCCAACAGGCCGAAGTCAGCGAGGCCACGGTGTCGCGGGTGCTCAACGACCGCCCCGGCGTGGCCCCGGAGACCCGGCAGGCCGTGCTCACCGCCCTCGACGTGCTCGGCTACGAGCGCCCCGCCCGGCTGCGCAAGCGCAGCGCCGGCCTGGTGGGCCTGGTGGTGCCGGAGCTGGACAACCCGATCTTCCCCGCGTTCGCCCAGGTCATCGAGTCCACCCTGGCGCAGAGCGGGTTCACCCCCGTGCTCTGCACCCAGACCCCGGGCGGGGTCACCGAGGACGAGTACGTCGAGATGCTGCTGGACCGCCAGGTCTCCGGGATCGCCTTCGTCTCCGGCCTGCACGCCGACACCGCGGCGAACCACGACCGGTACCGGGCGCTGCTCTCCCGGCCACTGCCGATCGTGATGATCAACGGCTACGTGCCGGACGTGCCCGCACCCTTCGTCTCCTGCGACGACGGCGAGGCCGCCGAGCTGGCCGTCGCGCACCTGGTGGCGCTCGGGCACCGCCGGATCGGCCTGATCACCGGACCG
>NZ_RAZT01000016.1 GCF_003626635.1 Micromonospora musae
CGAACCCGGAAGCTAAGCCCTCCAGCGCCGATGGTACTGCACTCGGGAGGGTGTGGGAGAGTAGGACACCGCCGGACATTCTTTCCGTTCAGGGTCACCCCTTTCAGGGGTGGCCCTGAACGCGTTTCCAGCTGTCTTCAGAAACGGCGCGGGCATCGCCGGCCCCGGTGAAGGAGCGGATGGCGCCGGCCCGCCGACGAACGGGCCGGCGATGTTCAGCCGCGGGTCTGGATGACGTTCCGAATGTCGCCGAAGAGCTGGCCCGCGTCGTCGACCGAGCGGCCGGGGAACATGCCCAGCACCACGCTGCCGTGGTCGGCCCATCCGCAAACCGCGAAGTCCCCGCCGTCCCCGCTGGTGGTGCCACACTTCATGACCCCACCCAGCTCGCCGGCCGGCACCTCGCGTAGCCCCGTCACCTTGCCCGTCTCGTCGGCCATCAGGCCGAAGAGGCTGTCCAGGTCGCGCTCCGGCTGCCACAGCAGGGTCGTGCCGCCGAAGAGCAGTACGGACCGCTTCTCATCGGTCGGGTCCCGGTAGACGGTGCCGAAGCTGCGGTCGAGCTCGATGTCCGCGGCGAAGCCGCTCCGCAGGTAGTCGGCCGTGCTCCGGGCCCGCTCGCTGTCGTCCCTGCTGAGACCGGCCACCTGGTCGGGCGAGGCGATCCTGGTGTCCTTCTCCTGAGCCACCCGCCAGCCCGCAACCCCGAGCACGCCCGCTCCCGCCAGGCCCACCACGAGCGCCGCACTCCACACGATCCGCCGTCGGCGGGACCAGCCCACCCGTCGCTCCGGGGCGGCGGCGGGGTCCCGGTTGCTCAGCTGGATGGGCTCCTCGGTCAGCTCGACGGGCTCCGGGCCGTCGGAGAGCTGCCGCTCGGTGAGATGTGCGTCGGACATAGCCGACACCGTACGCGAATGGCAGGTGGCGCACGCCGGGTCCGCCGAAGCCCTCCGTAGACTTTCTCGGGTGACCGAGAGACTGGATGCCCGACGCCCCGACGCCCCCACCCTGCCCGGCCAGTACCAGCCGGGTGAGGTAGAGCAGCGACGGTACGAGCAGTGGGTAGCCGCCGGCCACTTCCGGGCGTCGGCGGAGAGTGACAAGCCCCCGTTCACGATCGTCATCCCCCCGCCGAACGTGACCGGTTCGCTGCACATGGGGCACGCGTTCGAGCACACCCTCATGGACTCGCTCAACCGGCGCAAGCGGATGCAGGGCTTCGAGGCGCTCTGGCTGCCCGGCATGGATCACGCCGGCATCGCCACCCAGAACCTGGTCGAGCGGCAGCTCGCCACCGAGGGGCTCTCCCGGCACGACCTGGGTCGGGAGAAGTTCGTCGAGCGGGTCTGGCAGTGGAAGGCCGAGTCCGGCGGTGCGATCCTGGGCCAGATGCGGCGCCTCGGCGACGCGGTCGACTGGGACCGGGAGCGCTTCACCATGGATGCCGGGCTGTCCCGGGCCGTCCAGACCATGTTCAAGAAGCTCTTCGACGACGGCCTCATCTACCGGGCGAACCGGATCATCAACTGGTGCCCGCGCTGCCTCACCGCGCTCTCCGACATCGAGGTGGAGCACACCGACGACGAGGGTGAGCTGGTCTCGATCCGCTACAGCGACGACGTGGTCGTGGCCACCACGCGGGCCGAGACGATGCTCGGTGACACCGCGGTCGCCGTGCACCCGGACGACGAGCGGTACAAGCACCTGATCGGCACCGAGGTGCCCGTGCCGCTCACCGACCGGCGGATCCCGATCGTCGCCGACGAGCACGTCGACCCGAGCTTCGGCACCGGCATGGTCAAGGTGACCCCGGCGCACGACCCGAACGACTTCGAGATCGGCCAGCGGCACGACCTGCCCGCCCTGACGATCATGGACGAGCGGGGCATCATCACCGCGCACGGCCCGTTCCAGGGGCTGGACCGCTACGAGGCCCGCCCGGCGATCGTCGCGGCGCTGCGTGAACAGGGCCTGATCGTCAGCGAGAAGCGGCCGTACGTGCACGCGGTCGGGCACTGCTCGCGGTGCAAGACCACCGTCGAGCCGCGCCTGTCGCTCCAGTGGTTCGTGAACACGGCGCCGCTGGCCAAGGCCGCCGGCGACGCGGTCCGGGACGGCCGGGTGAAGATCGAGCCGGCCGAGCTGGCCAAGCGCTACTTCGCCTGGGTCGACAACATGCACGACTGGTGCATCTCCCGCCAGCTCTGGTGGGGCCACCGCATCCCCGTCTGGTACGGGCCGGACGGCGAGATCGTCTGCGTCGGCCCGGACGAGCAGCCGCCCACCGGCGAGGGCTGGCGACAGGACGAGGACGTCCTCGACACCTGGTTCTCCAGCGGCCTCTGGCCCTTCTCCACGCTGGGCTGGCCGGAGCGGACCCCGGACCTGGCGAAGTTCTATCCGACCAGCGTCCTGGTCACCGGGTACGACATCCTCTTCTTCTGGGTCGCCCGAATGATGATGTTCGGCCTGTACGCGATGGACGGGGTGCAGCCGTTCGACGTGGTCGCCCTGCACGGCATGGTCCGCGACGAGCACGGCAAGAAGATGTCCAAGTCGTTCGGCAACGTCGTCGACCCGCTGGACTGGATCGACCGGTTCGGCGCCGACGCCACCCGGTTCACGCTGGCGCGCGGCGCCAACCCGGGCCAGGACGTGCCGGTCAGCGAGGAGTGGTGCCAGGGCTCCCGCAACTTCTGTAACAAGCTCTGGAACGCGACCCGCTTCGCGCTGATGAACGGCGCGCACACCGACGGGCCGCTGCCGGCCGCCGAGCAGCTCTCCACCGTCGACCGGTGGATCGTGTCCCGGCTCGCGCACGTCACCGCCGAGGTCGACGAGCAGTTCGAGGCGTACGAGTTCGCGAAGGTCTGCGACCTGCTCTACCACTTTGCGTGGGACGACGTCTGCGACTGGTACGTCGAGCTGAGCAAGCCGGTGCTCGCCGAGGACGGACCGGCCGCCGCGGTCTCCCGTCGGGTGCTCGGACACGTGCTGGACCAGCTGCTGCGGCTGCTGCACCCGGTGATCCCGTTCGTCACCGACGAGCTGTGGACCGCGCTCACCGGCGCCGAGAGCGTGATGGTCGCGGCCTGGCCGGTGGCCGACCGTACCCTCGTCGACGACGCCGCGGAGGCGGAGGTCGGCACCCTGCAGCGGGTGGTGACCGAGGTGCGGCGGTTCCGCTCCGACCAGGGGCTGAAGCCGACGCAGCGGGTCGCCGCCCGGCTCGACGGTCTCGGGCCGGCGGGCATCGCCGCGCACGAGCCGCTGATCCGCTCCCTGGCGCGGCTGGACGCGGCCGGTGACGACTTCACGGCGAGCGCGACGCTGGCCATGCCGGGCGAGGTGAGCGTGGCCCTGGACACCCGGGGCTCGATCGACGTCGCCGCCGAGCGGGCGCGCCTCACCAAGGACCGGGCGGCCGCCGAGAAGGAGGTCGCGCAGGCGCGGGCGAAGCTCGACAACCCGGCGTTCGTCGGCAAGGCCCCGGAACCCGTGGTCGCCAAGATCCGTGAGCGACTGGCGGCGGCCGAGGCGGACCTGGTCCGCGTCGACGCCGCGTTGGAGGCGCTGCTCCCATGACCGATCACCACGCCTTCGCCGAGGTGGAGGCCGAGCTGGCCGAGCGGGGCTTCACCCGCATGGTCTTCGAGCTGGACCGGATCGAGTCCCTGCTCGACCTGCTCGGCAGCCCTCAGCGGGCGTACCCGTCGATTCACCTGACCGGAACGAACGGCAAGACGTCGACGGCCCGGATGATCGACTCCCTGCTGCGGGCGTTCGGCCTGCACACCGGCCGCTACACCAGCCCGCACCTGGAGACCGTCCGGGAGCGCATCAGCCTGGACGGGGAGCCGGTCAGCGAGGAGCGGTTCGTCGCCACCTACCGGGAGGTGGCCCCGCTCGCCCGGCTGGTGGACGAGCGCTCGGCAGAGCCGCTCACCTACTTCGACATGACCACGGCGCTGGCCTTCGCGACCTTCGCCGACGCGCCCGTCGACATCGCGGTGGTCGAGGTGGGGCTCGGCGGGGCCGAGGACTCGACGAACGTGCTGCAGGCCGGCGTAGCGGTCATCACCCCGATCGGCCTGGACCACACCGAGTGGCTCGGCGACACGATCGAGGACATCGCGCTGCACAAGGCGGGCATCATCCACCCCGGCGCCACCGTCATCTCGGCGGCGCAGGAGGAGGAGGCCGCCCGGCCGATCCTGGAGCGCTGCGCCGAGGTGGGGGCCACCGTCGCCCGGGAGGGTTCGGAGTTCGGCGTGCTGCGCCGGGCGGTCGCCGTCGGCGGCCAGGTGCTGACCCTCCAGGGCCTCGGCGGCGTCTACGAGGAGGTGTTCGTCCCGCTGCACGGCGCTCACCAGGCGCAGAACGCGGCGGTGGCGCTCGCCGCGGTGGAGGCTTTCCTGGGTGCCGGAGCCCGGCGGCAGCTCGACATCGACGCGGTGCGGGAGGGTTTCGCGGCGGCGAGTTCACCGGGTCGGCTGGAGCGGGTACGCAGCGCTCCCACGATCCTGCTCGACGGCGCGCACAACCCGCACGGAATGGCCGCCACCGTAACCGCCCTGCAGGAGGAGTTCGCGTTCAGCAAGCTGGTCGCGGTCGTCGGCGTGCTCGGCGACAAGGACGCCCCGGCCCTGCTGGAGCTGCTGGAACCGGTGGTCGACCAGTTGGTGGTGACCGGCAACAGCTCGCCCCGGGCGATGCCGCCGCGGGAGTTGGCGGCGCTGGCGGCCGAGGTGTTCGGCCCCGAGCGGGTCGAGGTGGCCGAGGAGATGCCGGACGCGATCGAGACGGCGGTGGCGCTGGCCGAGGAGGACGTGCCGGGGGAGCTGAGCGGGGTGGGTGTGTTGATCACCGGATCGGTGGTGACCGTGGCCGACGCCCGCCGGCTGCTGAAGCGATGACCGGGCCCGAGCAGCCGCGCCCTTCGGGGCTGCGTAACCCGCAGCGGTCGGTCCGCAGCCTCGGTGCCGCGACGCTGGCCATCGAGGCGTTCGTGCTGCTGCTCGCCATCCAGCCGATCCGGGTGGTCGGTGGTGACCTCAGCGGCACCGCGATCGGCGTGGTGGTGGCGTTGGCGCTGGTGGGGGTGGCGCTCGCGGGCATGATGCGTCGCCAGTGGGCGTGGCACGCCGGTACCGCCCTGCAGGGGCTGTTGCTGCTCTCCGGTCTGCTGCACTGGTCGCTGCTGGTGCTGGGCATCATCTTCGCCCTCGCCTGGGCCTACGCCCTGCACGTGCGCCGGGTCATCCTCGGCTGACCCGTCCGCGCCGGGCGTCCGCCCCGACGACGGCGCACGCTTTCACGGAAAGAGTGGCTGTTCCGCGCGGAACAGCCACTCTTTCCGTGTACGAGGCATCTCGGGGCGGGGCGGGGGTCAAGCGTCGGCGCGTTCGCGCAGCTGGGTGAGAGCGATGCCGTGGCCGTCGGGGTCACGGAAGGCCGCCGCCCACACCTCGAACTTGGTGCCCCGGTTGACCACGCGGGGGGCGTAGGTGAACCGCACACCGGAGTCGCGCAGCCGCCCGTACGCCGCCTGGATGTCGTCCACCTCCAGGTTGACGTGCACCAGCCGGCGGCTCACCGGCGCGGCCTCGGTCACCTGGCGCAGCACGAGCCGGGTCGGGCCCGAGGCGAGCAACGCGTTGCCGCTGCCCTGGTCGACCTCGGTGAAGCCGAGTACGTCCCGATAGAAGTCGAGCGACCGGGACAGGTCGGTGACCAGCACCGTGAGCCCGATCCCGCTGATCGGCGCCGCCGGATCGGAGGGGTCGTCCACCGGGTCGGCGCCGAAGATCGCTTCGTCCAGGTCGGCCGGCGTGACCCGCTCGTCGCGCGGCTCGCGAGCCGGGGTCGGCTCGTCCAGCGGCAGGTCGAGCGGGTCGAGGGGGTCGACCGGGTCGAGCGGATCCTCGCGGACGGTGGTGGGGGCGGCAGCCGTCGGCGCGACGGTGTCGAAGTCCTCCTCGGCGGGTGGTCGCGGTGCCGGGGTGGCGCGGCGCGGGAGCGGATTGCTGGCCGTCGGCTCGACGAGCGTGCCCTCCAGCACGACCGGTCCGCCCGGACGCTGGTGCACCACGACCGGCTCGCGCTCCTCCGGCGGGGCGCCCGGCTCGTCGCGCAGCGGGTCGCCGGCGAGCGGGTCGCCGAGCGGGTCGCGGAAGTCGTCGTCGGCGGAGCGTCCCGCCCACGGTGGGGCGTCCTGGGCGATAAGCACCTCGTCCACCGGCTCGGGGCCGGCGTACTCGGGCGGCAGGTCGGCCGCGGCCGCCGCAGTCTCCGCGTGCGTGGGCACCTCGTCCCAGAGCACCCGCACGTGCCGCTGGTCGTCGAGCGCCACCCGGATGGGCAGGGTCTGCCCGAGCGAGGGCCACTTGGCCACCGGCACCCGCGGTTCGATGATCTTCTTGCTGCGGGGCGGCAGTCCCGGCGCGTCGATGACCAGCTGCAGCTCGCACCGGCCGAACGCGTACTGGGTGGGGGGCTCGGTGGCGCTGTGCACGTGTCCCACGCCGATCACCCAGGTGCGCCCACCGGCGCGTACCGTCGCCAGCGCGATCGCCAGCACCAGGAGGGCGGTGCCGAGCGCCACGATGGGCCAGCTCGTCATGCCGAGGCCGAAGAGCATCACGAAGGTCGCCACGGTGCCGAGCACCGCGCCGATCAGCTTGCGTACCGGTGCGATGGGCCGGCTCCCGCCATTCGCCACAGTGGACCTCCCGGGGGTCAAGGGCCAGGCTAGGCCGCAGCGGCCACCGGGGGAAAGGCCAGCCGCCGCGCCGGCGCCGGGACCGGGTCGCTAGGCTGACCGTACCCAGCCAGACCCGCTTCCGCGCACAGGAGGAACTCAGCGTGTCCAGCAGCATCCCCGAGGAGCGCACGCTCGTACTGATCAAGCCCGACGCGGTTCGCCGTGGCCTGGTCGGTGAGATCATCTCGCGCTTCGAGCGCAAGGGACTGCGGATCGAGGTCATGGACGTCCGGACCATGGACGCCGCGCTGGCCGACGAGCACTACGCCGAGCACGTGGACAAGCCGTTCTACCCGCCGCTGAAGACCTTCATGACCGGTGGTCCGCTGGTCGCCCTGGTGCTCGCCGGCGACCAGGTCATCGACGTGGTCCGCAACCTGGTCGGCGCGACCGACGGGCGGCGGGCGGCCGCGGGCACCATCCGCGGCGACTTCTCCCTCTCCAACCGGGAGAACCTGGCGCACGCGTCCGACTCCGTCGACAGCGCGAAGCGCGAGATCGCGCTCTGGTTCCCCGAGCTCGCCTGACGTAGCCCGAAGGGCTCGGCCCAGCCGCGCACGGGCGCTGCTGCCGAGCCCGCCACGGCGCCACCCCGCCACGGCGCCACCCCGCCACGGCGCCACCCCGCCACGGCGCCACCCCGCCACGGCGCCACGGCCGAGCTCCGTCGGCTCGACTCGTCGTTCCGCGACGCCGGTGCGCGTCCGAACCCGTGCCCACCTGCGCTTTCTCGTCTCCGCCGCCGGTAGGACGGGCGGGCCGGAAGGGTTGTGGCAGCGGCAGCTGTGACGCCGGTCGTCAGCCGCCGTTCCGGTCACGGTCACTCGGGCCCCGGGAACCGGACACGTCCGGCCGGTACACCGACTGGATCAGTCCCCGATCCGGGAGGAACGATGACCGAACTTGATCGACGTGCGGTACTGCGGGCCGGTTTGGTGGCCGGCGCGGGAGTGGTCGGCGGCGGGCTGCTCGGTGCGGCCGGCGCGACGGCCGCACCCGCGTGGCGGCCGGCCGGCCGCCCGGTGCTCACACACGGTGTGCAGAGCGGCGACGCGACGGCCGACTCGGCGCTGGTGTGGACCCGCGCCGACCGGCCGGGCCGGATGCTGGTGGAGGTGAGCCGCCGGCCCGACTTCCGGGGCGCCCGACGGTTGACCGGCCCCGTGCTCGACCCGTCCGGCGACCTCACCGGCAAGGTGCGGCTGCGTGGGCTCCCTGCCGGTGAGCGACTGCACTACCGGGTGCGGGTGGAGAGCCTCGACCGGCACGGACTGGTCAGCGAGCCGCTGACCGGAACCCTGACCACCGCCGCCCGGGAGCACGACCGGCGGGACGTCCGCTTCGTCTGGACCGGTGACATCGTCGGGCAGGGCTGGGGCATCGCACCGGACTTCGGTGGCCTGTCGATCTTCCGAGCGATGCGGGCCACCCGCCCCGACTTCTACCTGTGCAGCGGGGACACCGTCTATGCCGACGGCCCGCTCAGCGAGACGGTGACCCTGCCGGACGGCCGAATCTGGCGCAACCTGGTCACCCCGGAGAAGAGCAAGGTCGCCGAGACGCTTACCGAGTACCGGGGGCAGTACGCGTACAACCTGCTCGACGAGCACCTGCGTCGGTTCGTCGCCGAGGTGCCGCAGGTCAACCAGTGGGACGACCACGAGGTGACCAACAACTGGTACCCGGGTGAGGTGCTGACCGACGACCGGTACACCGAGCGCCGGGTGGACGTGCTCGCCACCCGGGCCCGCCGGGCGTTCCACGAGTGGGTGCCCACCCCGCTGGACGGACGCCTCTACCGGCGGCTGTCGTACGGGTCGCGACTGGACGTGTTCGTGTTGGACATGCGGACCTGGAAGGACCCGAACGACGGCAACACGTACGCCGACCCGAAGCGGGGGCTGCTCGGCCGGGAGCAGCGCGAGTGGCTGATCCGTGAGCTGAAGCGGTCCCGGGCGACCTGGAAGGTGATCGCCGCCGACCTGCCGATCGGGGTGGTCGTACCGGACGGGCCCGGTACCCAGGAGGGTGTGGCCCAGGGCGATCCGGGCGCGCCGGCCGGGCGGGAGCTGGAGTTCGCCGAGGTGCTGCGGAGCGCGCACCGGGCCGGGGTGACCGGCATCGTCTTCCTCACCGCCGACGTCCACTACAGCGCCGCCCACCACTACGACCCGGCCCGGGCGGCGGTCGGCGACTTCACCCCGTTCTGGGAGTTCGTCTCCGGCCCGGCGCACGCGGGCGCGTTCGGACCGAACGCGTTGGACGGCACGTTCGGGCCGGAGGCCGTGTTCGTGCACGCCCCGCCGCGGGCGAACGCCTCTCCGGCCGAGGGATTCCAGCACTTCGGCGAGGTGGAGGTCGACGGCGACACCGGCGCGTTCACGGTCCACCTGCGCGACCGTGACGGTGTCTCGCTCTGGAGCCGGACGCTCCCGGCCCCGACGCGCTGATCCGCTCGACGATCGACGGCGGTGGCCCGGGACGCCGGGCCACCGCCGGCTGCGGGGGATCCGACCGTCGGGCCGTACGACGCCCGGTGGTTCGGTGGCACCTTCGAGTGACGGGGGCGCCGTCCGCCGGTGACGCCGGCGGCGCTTCGGGTAGATGAGGTACGCGCACCCCGCGATCCGTCCCCATCCGAGCACCTGGGGAGCACCACCCGTTCGGGGATCTGGGGTACGTCCGCTACCGTGACACCGCCCGCACGTACACGACCTGTCGGAGGACCAGTGCCGCTGCTCTACACCATCGGCAAGCTCACCGTGGGGCCCGCGATGCGGTTGGCGTTCCGTCCGACCGTGGAGGGGTTGGAGCACGTGCCGGAGACCGGTGGAGCGATCTTCGCCGGTAACCACCTCTCGGTCGCCGACGAGCTCTTCCTCGGTTCGGTGGTGCCGCGTCATCTGGCGTTCTGGGCCAAGTCCGAGTACTTCAAGGGCGTCGGCGTGAAGGGGAAGTTCTCGAAGTTCGTGCTCACCGGGCTCGGTGCGATCCGGGTCGAGCGGACCGGTGGACGGGCCGCGCTGTCCGCGTTCGACGCGGCGATCCCGGCGCTCAAGGCCGGTGAGCTGGTGGTGGTCTATCCGGAGGGGACCCGGTCGCCGGACGGTCGGCTCTACCGGGGCCGCACGGGCGCGGTGCGGCTGGCCGTGGGTGCGGGAGTACCGATCATCCCGGTCGGCACGATCGGTACGGAGAAGGTGCAGCCGGTCGGGGTCCGGATCCCGCGTCCCGGCGCCGGTAAGGTCACCATCCGGTTCGGCAAGCCCTTGGACTTCACCGGGCGTCCGAACGACAGTGCCTCATTGCGTGCCATGACGGACGAGGTGATGAGCGAGATCCAGAAGCTCACCGGCCAGGAGTACGTCTCGCGGTACGCGCCGATGCTGCGCGTCCAGCCGGATCAGCCCCGCCCCGACCCGGCCTGAGCCGGCAGCCCGGCCTGAGCCGGCAGCCCGGCCTGAGCCGGCAGCCCGGCCTGAGCCGGCAGCCCGGCCTGAGCCGGCAGCCCGGGCGGGGGCCGGCTCAGTTCCGGTCCGGGCTCACGATCCGGCCGCGCAGCTCGTCGAGCAGACCGGCGCTGTCCTGCAGGGAGAGACGGGTGAAGACTGCGGTGGCGATACTGCCGTGGTCGACCGACGTGCAGACCACGACGCCGTCCCCGTCGGCCCGTCCCACCGCGCAGCGCTGGTGCCGGCCGCGTACCCCCGTGTCGACGGTCTCGGCGGAGCCGAGCTGGTACTGCTGCGCGAGCCGCGCGATCTCTTCGTCGGCGGCCGACTCCGGGTCGAGCCGGAAACCGGTGCCGCCGAAGACGGTCACCTGCTTGCCGTCCGGGTTCGTGTAGACGCCGGCGAAGGTGTCCTCGGCCAGCAGGTGCGCCTTGCGCACCTCCGTCTCCAGCTGCCGGGCGGTCTGCGTGCTGGTGCCGTCCTGGCGCAACGACAGGTCGGAGACCTGGGCCGGGAGCGCGGCGTGGGCCGGGTACTGCGACCAGATCGGCAGGCCGTAGTACGCCGGACAGCCGCAGCAGCAGGCCAGGGCGAGCAGCAGCAGCCACGGCCAGCGGCGCCGCTTGCGGACCGGGACCGGGACGTACCCCTTCGGTGCTCGCCAGCCGGGCGGCGGCGCGGCCGGTGGCGGGGTGTCGCGTCGCTTCGACCGGCGCTGCTTCGGCGGCGCGGGTGGGGGCGGCAGTGGTCGCGATGCGGCGGCAGGTGGCGGCGCCGGTGGGCGGGCGGTGTGCTGCTGAGCCGGCGCGTTCGGCGCCGGGGGCAGCGGATGGCCGGGCGGCGGGTGGCCGGGCGGGGGTGCCGGCTGCGGAACCGGCTGCGGCGGTGGCGACACCGGCACCGGCGGACCGGAGTAGGGCCGGGTCGGCGCGGGAGCCGGGTACGGCTGCGTCGGCGGCAGGGGCGGCAGCGGCGGCAGTTCGCCGGAGGGCAGCTCCCAACCGCCGGTGTCCACTCCGGCCCACGGATCGACCGGCACCCGGTGCTCGGGCGGCTCGGGTGGCGGCGGCGCGGGGGTCGGCTCGGCCGACTCGCCCCAGGCGCGCCGCCGGGGCGGCGGTGGCGGCACCGGGGCGGAGCCGCTCCACCGGGGTGCCGGATCGGGCGCCTCGCCGACGGGCAGCTGCCGGGTGCCGGAGGGGCCGTCGGCCCGTGGCTCGTCCCGGGGTGCCGGAGCGGCCTCGCCGACGGGCAGCTGCCGGGTGCCGGAGGGGCCGTCGGCCCGCGACTCGTCCCCGGGTGCCGGAGCGGCCTCGCCGAGGTGGCGGGTGCCGTCGGGGCCGGCCGGTTCGGTGCCCGCACGGTCGTCGGTCACTGTCGGTTCGTCGAGACGGCGGGTGCCCTCGAGCCGATCGGTCGGAGCGGGCTCCGTCGGGTCGGTGCCCGCCTGTCGATCCGTCCGGGTCGGTTCGTCGGGCCGGCGCTCGCTCCGCTGCGCCGGTGCGACCTCGTCGGGTGCGGAGCCGTCGACAGGCCGGTCGGCCGGCCCGGTGGTGGCAGTCGTGTCCGCGTCGGCGGGGAGCGCGGCGTCGGCGGGGAGCGCGGCGTCGGACGGCGCCGTCGGATCCACGGTGGCGGCCTCCGATGGTTCGGGGGAGGAGGTGGGCTGCTGCTGCCCGGGGGCGGCCGATTCACGGTGCGGCCCCGGGCTCGGGGGCGTCTCGTGGGCCGGTCGGTCCGCTTCCGGCTGCGGCTCCGGCATCCGGCAATCTCCTCTCGCGCCGAACCGAGGTTAGTACCGATGCGCCACGAGCGGGGAGTCGGGCCACCGCGTGCGGGGCGATGCTCCCGGTCGACGAGGGCGGAGGTGGGCGGGTCGACGACGACCGTGACGGCGTGTCACCGCCGCGCGCGTGGCCGCGCGGGGCGGGCGCGTACCCTTGGGCATCATGAGCGTCCAGTCCACGACGCCGCGCCCGGTCGCGGCCAACTCTGTTTGGCCCCGGTTGGAGCCGCTGCTGCCCCAGGTGACGAAGCCCATCCAGTACGTCGGTGGTGAGCTGGGGGCGGTGGTCAAGGACTGGGACGCCGCGGTGGTGCGCTGGGCGCTGATGTACCCGGACGCGTACGAGGTGGGTCTGCCCAACCAGGGTGTGCAGATCCTCTACGAGGTGCTCAACGAGCTGCCCGACGTGCTGGCCGAGCGGACGTACGCGGTCTGGCCCGACCTGGAGAAGCTGATGCGCACGCACGGCGTGCCGCAGTTCACCGTCGACGCGCACCGGTCGGTACGCGATTTCGACGTCTTCGGCGTCTCCTTCGCCACCGAGCTGGGTTACACGAATCTGCTCACCGCCATCGACCTGGCCGGCATCCCGATGCTCGCCGCCGACCGCACCGAGGCCGACCCGGTGGTGCTGGCGGGCGGGCACGCCGCGTTCAACCCGGAGCCGATCGCCGACTTCGTCGACGCCGCCGTACTCGGTGACGGCGAGGAGGCGGTGCTGGAGATCACCGCGATCGTCCGGGAGTGGAAGGCGGAGGGCTGCCCGGGTGGGCGTGACGAGCTGCTGCTGCGGCTCGCCCGCACCGAGAGCGTGTACGTGCCGCGCTTCTACGACGTGGACTACCTGCCCGACGGCCGGATCCAGCGGGTCGTGCCGAACCGGGCGGACGTGCCGTTCCGGGTGCACAAGCGCACGACGATGGATCTGGACGCCTGGCCGTACCCGAAGAAGCCGCTGGTGCCGCTCGCCGAGACGGTGCACGAGCGGTACGCGGTGGAGATCTTCCGGGGCTGCACCCGCGGTTGCCGGTTCTGCCAGGCCGGCATGATCACCCGACCGGTACGGGAACGCTCCATCACCACCGTGGGACAGATGGTGCGGGAGGGCCTGGAGTTCTCCGGCTTCCACGAGGTGGGCCTGCTCTCCCTCTCCTCCGCCGACCACTCCGAGATCGGCGACATGTGCTCCGGCCTCGCCCAGCAGTACGAGGGCACCAACGTCTCGCTCTCGCTGCCCTCCACCCGGGTGGACGCGTTCAACATCGACCTGGCCCAGGAGCTGTCCCGCAACGGTCGCCGGACCGGTCTGACCTTCGCCCCCGAGGGCGGGTCGGAGCGGATCCGCAAGGTGATCAACAAGATGGTGTCGAAGGACGACCTCATCCGCACCGTCGTCACCGCGTACACCAACGGCTGGCGGCAGGTGAAGCTCTACTTCATGTGCGGCCTGCCCACCGAGACCGACGACGACGTCCTCGAGATCGCCGAGATGGCGCACGAGGTCATTCGGGCCGGCCGCGCGGCGACCGGTTCGAAGGACATCCGCTGCACGGTCTCCATCGGTGGGTTCGTGCCGAAGCCGCACACCCCCTTCCAGTGGGCGGCGATGGAGCGGCCCGAGGTGATCGACGGCCGGCTCCGGCTGCTCAAGCAGGCGATCAACGCCGACCGGTCACTCGGCCGCGCCATCGGCTTCCGCTACCACGACGGCGAGCCGTCGCTGATCGAGGGCCTGCTCAGCCGCGGTGACCGCCGGGTCGGCGCGGTGATCCACCGGGTGTGGGAGAACGGCGGTCGGTTCGACGGGTGGAGCGAGCACTTCTCCTACCAGCGGTGGGTGGACGCGGCGGCCGAGGTGCTGCCGGGGTTCGGCGTCGACCTGGACTGGTACACCACCCGCGAGCGCGACGAGCTCGAGGTGCTCCCGTGGGACCACCTCGACTCCGGGCTCGACAAGGACTGGCTCTGGCAGGACTGGCAGGACTCGCTGGGCGAGTACGAGCAGGACGACTGCCGGTGGACGCCGTGCTTCGACTGCGGCGTGTGCCCCGCGATGGACACCGAGATCCAGATCGGGCCAACCGGTAAGAAACTGCTCCCGCTCACCCCGGTCAACGGACTGAAGCTGCCCGCCGGCGCCGAGCAGTAGCGTCGAGACGTCTCCGCCCCGGCCGCGTACCGCCCAGAGCGCTGCGCCAGGATGGGGCGGAGACGCAGGTACCCCCGAGGAGCTCACGATCGCCAGAAAGCCTCAACCCGAGGGCGGCCAGGCACCCGTCGTCCAGCGGGTCCGGATC
Organism: Micromonospora musae; assembly: GCF_003626635.1. Lineage (GTDB taxonomy): Bacteria > Actinomycetota > Actinomycetes > Mycobacteriales > Micromonosporaceae > Micromonospora > Micromonospora musae. The sequence goes on from NZ_RAZT01000016.1 coordinate 14,302, forward strand.
CGGTACGCCAAGCGTGGACCGCTCCGGTTCACCTCGCACCGGGACTTCGCCCGGGCCTTCGAGCGCGCGCTGCGCCGGGCCGGCGTACCGATCGCCTTCTCCCAGGGCTTCACCCCGCACCCGAAGATCTCCTACGCCTCCGCCGCGCCCACCGGCGTGGGCAGTGAGGCGGAGTACCTGGAGATCGGCCTGCGCGAGCCGGTCGATCCGGAGCAGCTGCGCGTGGCCCTGGACGCGGCGCTCTCGCCCGGCCTCGACGTGCTCGACGCCGTGGTGGCCGGCGGCGGGAGCCTCGCCGACCGGATCGAGGCGTCCCGGTGGCGGATCGAGCTGCCCGAGGTCGACCCGGCGACGGTGGAGCCGGCGGTGCGGGCCTTCACGGCCGCCGAGGAGATCCAGGTCGAGCGGATGACCAAGCAGGGGCGGCGCACCTTCGACAGCCGCGCCGCCGTCATCGGCATCGATGTGCTCTCGCCGTCGGAGACGCCTTCCGGGGCACCGGCCGTACCGTGTGCGATACTCGAAGTGGTCGTGCGGCAGGTCACCCCGTCCGTACGACCCGATGACGTCCTTTCCGGCCTCCGCGTGGTGGCCGGCCTGGAGCCGCCGGTTCCGCCGAGAGTGACCCGGCTGGCTCAGGGCACGCTGACCGCGCAGGGCGAGATCGTGGATCCGTTGGATGCGGACCGCGACGGGGCAACCATCGGCGAACACTGACCGACGGTCGGTGTTCGAGTAGGCAGACTTCGGCGGTCGCGCACCTTGCGCACCGGCGGAACACCTTTTGCGGCGACCCTGCGTGGCAGCGCTCACCCGCGCCCGGGGTAGCCAGAACTGGAGAACGTCCATGCTCGAGAACGAGCCCGAGGGCGGCGAACGGACCGGTTCACAGCCGGCCGGCGACACCGCCGATCAGCAGCACGACGCCGTCGACGTTGGCGGCGCGGAGAGCCGCGTCGGCGCGGAGGGCGCCGAGGAGTCCGGCGCCGCCGAGGCCGCGCCGGTCCGGCGGCGTACCACCCGGCGGCGCGCCAAGCCGGTGACCGAGCCGGAGCAGGCCGACGCGCCCGTGGCGGCGTCCACCACCAGCGTGGGCAGCGCCGAGTCTCCGCAGGCGGAGGTCCTCGCGCCCATCTCCGGTGACTCCGACATCGCCCCGAAGACGCCGCGCCGACGCCGCAAGGCCACCGCCGCGAAGGCGGTCGAGGAGCCGTTGGTCGCGGAGGCCGTCGAGGAGGGCTCCGCGGAGCTCGTCCCGCCGGTCAAGGTCACCCGTACCCGTCGGCGGAAGGCCACACCGGCGGTCGAGCCGGCCGCGGCGACGCCGGCCGAGCCCGTGGCGGAGCCGCCGGCCGAGGAGCCGGCGACCGCGACGAGCGAGGAGCCGGGGGAGACCGGCGAGGCGCGGACGGCGGACGCGGAGCAGCCCGGGCCCGACACCGGCACCGAGGCGCAGTCCGGCGACGTCTCGCCCGGGGTCGCCGTGTCGCCCGCCCAGGAACAGCTCACCGAGGCTGCCGGGGCGGAGGAGCTGCCGCGTGGTCGCCGTCGGCGGGCCGCGCTCGCCGCGCCCACCGTGCTGTTCATGGCCCCGCAGCCGGAGTCGGAGCCGATCGTCCGGGCACCCGAGCCCGCGCCCGCCGAGCCGCCGGCCGCCGAGGAGGCGGCCGAGCCGGCCGAGCCGGCCCGCCGCCGTCGGCGTGGCCGCCGCGAGGCCGAGCTGGTGGAGGCGGCCGAGGCGGAGCAGGAGCCGACCGAGGAGATCACCGAGGCCGAGGAGGCCGCCGAGGTCGAGGAGGACGAGGACGACACCCTCGCCGCCCGGCGCCGGCGTCGGCGCGGCCGTCGGGGTCGTGGCCGGGGCAAGGGCGGCGCCGACGAGGCCGACGAGGACGAGGCCGAGGAGGCGGCGCAGGCCGAGGTCGAGGCCGAGTCCGAGGCCGAGGAGGCCGACGAGGAGGACGAGGCCGAGGGCGGGGACGGGATGACCCGTCGTCGTCGCCGCCGTCGTCGTCGCGGTGCCGGTGACGTGGAGGCGGGCGCGGACGACGGCGTCCCGACCGTGGTCAAGATCCGTGAGCCGCGCCGGAGCGTGGACGAGGTCCAGGGCGTCTCCGGCTCCACCCGGCTGGAGGCGAAGCGGCAGCGCCGCCGCGACGGTCGGGAGCAGCGGCGTACCCGGCCGCCGATCCTCAGCGAGTCGGAGTTCCTGGCCCGCCGGGAGGCGGTGGACCGGGTGATGGCGGTACGCCAGCGCGGCGACCGCACCCAGATCGCGGTGCTCGAGGACGGCGTCCTGGTCGAGCACTACGTCACGCGCAACTCGTCGGGCACCATGGCCGGCAACGTCTACCTGGGCAAGGTGCAGAACGTCCTGCCGAGCATGGAGGCGGCCTTCGTCGACGTCGGCCGGGGCCGCAACGCGGTGCTCTACGCCGGCGAGGTCAACTGGGACACCACTGGCCTCGAGGGGCGGGCCCGCTCGATCGAGCAGGCGCTCAAGTCCGGCGACTCGGTGCTCGTGCAGGTCACCAAGGACCCGATCGGGCACAAGGGGGCGCGGCTCACCAGCCACATCGCGCTCTCCGGCCGGCACCTGGTCTACGTGCCGAACGGCAACGCGTCCGGGATCAGCCGGAAGCTGCCGGACACCGAGCGCAAGCGGCTGCGGGACGTGCTGAAGAAGCTGGTCCCGGACGGCGCGGGCGTGATCGTCCGTACCGCCGCCGAGGGCGCCAGCGAGGACGAGCTGGCCCGGGACGTCAAGCGGCTCCAGGCGCAGTGGGAGGACATCCAGGCCAAGGCGGCCGAGGGCGGCGCCCCGGTGCTGCTCTACGAGGAGCCCGACCTGGTCATCCGGGTGGTCCGGGACCTGTTCAACGAGGACTTCCGCGAGCTGGTCATCGAGGGCGACGAGGCGTACGACGTGGTCGAGTCGTACCTGTCGCACGTCTCGCCGGACCTGGTCCCCCGGCTGCGCCGGCACGCCGGCACCACGGACGTCTTCGCCGAGTACCGGATCGACGAGCAGATCCTGAAGGGTCTGGACCGCAAGGTCTTCCTTCCTTCGGGCGGTTCGCTGGTGATCGACCGCACCGAGGCGATGACCGTCATCGACGTCAACACCGGCAAGTACACCGGCTCCGGGGGCAACCTGGAGGAGACGGTCACCCGCAACAACCTGGAGGCGGCCGAGGAGATCGTGCGCCAGCTCCGGCTGCGTGACCTGGGCGGCATCGTCGTGATCGACTTCATCGACATGGTGCTGGAGTCGAACCGGGAGCTGGTGCTGCGCCGGCTGACCGAGTGCCTGGGCCGGGACCGCACCAAGCACCAGGTAACCGAGATCACTTCGCTCGGTCTGGTGCAGATGACCCGTAAGCGGATCGGCGCGGGGCTGTTGGAGGCGTTCAGCGAGACCTGCGAGTGCTGCAAGGGCCGCGGCGTGATCATCCACACCGAGCCGGTGCCGGAGAAGCCGCGCACCGGTGGGGCGGGGGAGAAGGTCAAGGCGGTGGCCTCCGCGGTCGTCACCCCGCCCGCCGAGTCGGGTGGCGCGACCCGCCGTCGGGCGCGCAAGTCGGCGGCCCCGGTGGAGCGCGCGGTGGCCGAGGTCACCGAGACCGATCCCGGCGCCGCCACCACCGAGGTGGACGCCACCACCCGCACGGCCGCCGTCACCGGCGCCGACACGACCGCGGGGCGCGACACCGAGTACTACGACACGATGGGCTACGACCTCTCCCGTTACGAGACGGCGACCGAGGCCGCCCCGGCGGTGGCCGACAGCCAGGAGGGCGACTCGGCCCGGCTGGCCGGGGCCGACGATCCGGACGCGCTCTCCGAGGAGGGCGACGAGGAGAGCACCACCCGGCGTCGCTCCCGGCGCGGCGGTGCCCGGCGGCGTACCCGCCCGTGACCTGACCGGTCGATCCACGCGTGGACGGCAGGGCCCCCACTCCGGCAGCATGAGGCCGGTGGGGGCCCGGCTCGTTCCCGGCGGGGCCCACCGGGCGAGAGGACCGCGGATGCGTCGGGTGCTCGTGGTGGTCGTGCTGGTCGCGGGCCTCTGGCCGGCCGTCGCCTGTACCTCCGAGCGGCCCGCCGCCGCGCCGAGCAGCCCCGCCGGTCCGGGGGCGACCGCCGCCGCGACGGCGGGGGGCGGCGCTCCGACCGGCGGGAACACTCCGGCGGTGTGCGCAGCGGTCCGGCGGGCCGGCGAGGTCGCGGTCCGGACGTACGACGAGGAGTTGGGCCGGATGGTCGCGGCGACCGGCGCCGGCGACGCCACGGCGGCCGAGACGGCCCGCCGGCGTGCCGGGGACGCCCTCGCCGGCTGGCGTGCGGTGCTGCGTGAGCAGTCGACCCGAGCCGCCGACCCGCAGTTGGGCGCGCTCCTCGACGACCTGGGCGCCGAGGTGGCGGGGATGGTCGCCGACGTGGGCGGGTTCGACGAGACCGGGCTGGACCGCCTCCGGCAGCGCCTCGATCGGCTCTGCCCACGCTGATCCGCCGGGGCGGTTTGGGCTGCGGGGCGGACATGGCGTACGCTGACCTGCGGCGCACTCTTGTGTGCCGAGTTCCCGCGTGCCCGCGCCGCCGTGCCACTGCTACCCGGCGAGCCGCCGCGGGGACGACCACCAGCAGCCTCAACGACAGGGAGTCCGCCTCCGATGTACGCGATCGTCAAGACCGGCGGCAAGCAGTACAAGGTCGCCGAGGGCGACGTGATCGAGGTCGAGAAGCTCGCCGGTGCTCCCGGCGACGCGGTGAAGCTCGCCGCGGTGCTCCTCGTCGACGGTGACGACCTGGTGACCGACGCGGCCAAGCTCGCCGAGGTCGCGGTGTCCGGCGAGATCACCGCGCACACCAAGGGCCCCAAGATCCGGATCCACAAGTTCAAGAACAAGACCGGCTACCACAAGCGCCAGGGTCACCGCCAGCCGCTGACCCAGGTCAAGGTGACCGGCATCTCCAGCGGGAAGTAGGTCGTCCTCAGATGGCTCACAAAAAGGGTGCGTCCAGCTCGCGTAACGGCCGTGACTCCGCGGCCCAGCGGCTCGGCGTGAAGCGATTCGGTGGCCAGGTGGTCAGCGCCGGCGAGATCATCGTCCGGCAGCGCGGCACCAAGTTCCACCCGGGTGACCTGGTCGGCCGTGGCGGGGACGACACGCTCTTCGCGCTGTCCGCCGGTGCGGTCCAGTTCGGCACCAAGCGCGGTCGCAAGACCGTCAGCATCGTGCCGCAGCAGTAGTTTTCCGGCGAAGCGGGCCGCGGACCTGGTGTCCCGGCCCGCTTTGCTTTTCTCGTGCGGGGCGTTCCCCGCTGGAAGGATTGACAGCGTGACGACGTTCGTTGACCGGGTCGTCCTGCACCTGCAGGCCGGCGACGGCGGGCACGGCTGTGTCTCGATCCACCGGGAGAAGTTCAAGCCCTTCGGTGGTCCGGACGGTGGCAACGGCGGGCACGGCGGCAGCGTACGGCTGGTCGTCGACCCGCAGGTGCACACGCTGCTCGACTTCCACTTCCGCCCGCACGTGAAGGCGCCGAGCGGCAACGGCGGCGCCGGGTCGAACCGGGACGGCGCCAACGGCGGCGATCTGGTACTCACGGTCCCCAACGGGACGGTGGTGCTCGACCAGGACGGCACCGTGCTCGCCGACCTGGTCGGCGCCGGCACGACCTTCGAGGCGGCGCGCGGCGGTCGGGGTGGCCGGGGCAACGCGTCGCTGGCCAGCTCCCGGCGCAAGGCGCCGGGCTTCGCCGAGCTCGGTGAGCCCGGCGAGCACCTCGACGTGGTGCTGGAGCTGAAGAGCGTCGCGGACGTCGGCCTGGTCGGCTTCCCATCGGCCGGCAAGTCCTCGCTGATCTCGGTGATCTCCGCGGCCAAGCCGAAGATCGCCGACTACCCGTTCACCACCCTGGTGCCGAACCTCGGCGTGGTCCGGGTCGACAGCCACACCTTCACCGTCGCCGACGTGCCGGGCCTGATCCCCGGCGCGGCCAGCGGCAAGGGGCTCGGCCTGGAGTTCCTCCGGCACATCGAGCGCTGCGCGGTGCTGGTGCACGTCGTCGACACCGCGACCCTGGAGCTCGACCGGGACCCGCTCGCCGACATCGACGCCCTCGAGGCCGAGCTGAGCGAGTACGGCGGCCTTGCGGACCGGCCCCGGCTGGTGGCGCTCAACAAGATCGACGTCCCGGACGGCCGTGACCTGGCCGAGATGGTGCGGCCGGACCTCGAGGCGCGCGGCTTCCGGGTCTTCGAGATCTCCACCGCCACCCGCGAGGGGCTGAAGGAGCTCACGTTCGCCATGGCGCAGCTCGTCGAGGAGAACCGCGCGGCGACGCCGATCATCGAGCCGACCCGGATCGTGATCCGGCCGACCGCGGTGGACGACGCCGGCTTCACCATCGAGGCGGAGTCGGACGGCTCCTACACCGTCCGCGGCTCGCGCCCCGAGCGCTGGGTACGCCAGACGAACTTCGACAACGACGAGGCGGTCGGCTACCTCGCCGACCGGCTGGCCCGGCTCGGCGTGGAGGAGAAGCTCGCGAAGGCGGGCGCCCAACCCGGTGATCTGGTCCGGATCGGCGAGCGCGAGTTCGACTGGCAGCCGACGCTCTACGCCGGAGCGGAGTTCGTTCCCAACGTGCGCGGGGCCGACCAGCGGCTGGAGGAGAAGTCGACGCGGGCCAACGCGGCCGAGCGGCTGGCCGCCCGGAAGGCGCGCCGGCAGCGACCGGCCGACGAGCTCGGGACCGAGACGTCCGCCGACGCCGATACGGCGGCCGAGGACGTCGACGACGTCGAATAGCTCGGTACCGTCCGCGATCGGGTCGTTTCATGGAAACCTGGCGGAAATCCGTCCGGCCTACCGTGAAGCGATGCTGATCGAGTTCCGCGTCGCCATCGATCCGGAGATCGCCGCCCTCGTCACCGCCCAGCAGCGTGAGCTGCGCGAGGCGGACGGCGGGCTGGACGGGCAGGCGACCGAGACCCATGACGGCATCCGGTACCTCGCCGTCGTGGTCAACGGTCGGGCGGTCGCCTGCGGGGGCCTCCAGTCCCTCGACGCGGAGACCGGCGAGATCAAGCGGATGTACGTCCGGCCGGCGTACCGGGGGCGGGGCATCGCCCGCCAGCTGCTGGCCGCGCTGGAGGAGTTGGCGTACCAGCGGGGGCACAGCACCATCCGCCTGGAGACCGGCACGTACCTGCCGGCCGCCATCGGGCTCTACACCTCCTGCGGTTACCAGCCCATCCCGACCTACGGCGAGTACGTCGGCAACCCGTACAGCGTCTGTTTCGCCAAGCGGCTGCCGGTGCCGGCCTGACCGGTGCGGGCCCGGGTCGCCGCTCGGGCTGCTACCGACGGCTCAGGCGCCGGTCTCGGCGTGCGCCCGGGTGACCGGCTTGGACTCCGGTGACGAGTGCTGACGCAGGAAGATGCTCAGCACGACCAGGGTGCCGACCGCCAGGAACTCGCTCTGCCAGTTCTGCATGGACTGGAACCAGAAGTCGCTGGTGCCGAGGAACTGGAGGGAGCTGATCGGCGGGGCGCCGCTCTGCAGCGCCTGCTCGGCGTTGTACTGCGCGGTGCCGCCGAAGAGGTGCCCGACGAAGGAGCCGGCGAAGATCAGCAGCAGGGCGATGGAGAGGCTGTTCCGGTAGATCACCAGCGGTAGCCCGCCGTGGCGTACCGGCCAGGGTGAGGCCGCGGTGGCCCGGCGCTCGTCGTCCTCGGGGCGGTCGGTCTCGTCCTCCGGCTTCGACTCCGCCGACCCCCGCTGCACCAGGTACGCGGTGAGCAGGACGTAGCCGCCCATCTGCAGGAACTCCGACTCCCAGTTCTCGAAGACCGCCTCGGCGAAGTGCCCGGTGGCCAGGTACGCCGGCCAGCTCAACGGGGCGGCCCCGAACTCGGTCAACTCCTCGTTGTGGCTCTGCCAGCCGAACACGCTCTGCAGTGCCAGGAAGACGAAGAACGCGCCGAACATGGCGACTGCGAGGGCGTTCTTCCGCAACCAACGCGGCATCTCGACCTCCTCGGCGCTGCTCCGGCAACTCTCCGTTGCCCAACCGGCTCAGCGGGCAAACCGGACCAGTCCGCCCCGGCGCGGGAGCACCCGTTCGGGTGACGGCGCCGGACAGGGGCGACCGAGCGGTCGGTGGCGGCACGCGAGGCGTACCAGCGGCGTCTGCGGCGGCGCGACGTCAGCGGCGCTCGGCGGGGGCGTCCAGGCGCCCGCCGGTGCCGTACCGGTTGGAGAGCAGCAGGCCGAGGACGAGCATGCCGAAGCCGAAGCCGAGGTGCAGCCAGTTGTCGGCGTTGTTCACCGGCAGGAAGTTCGCCGCGCCGTCCTGGTTGATCGCGAAGCCGAAGAGCCAGACGCCGAGGTAGAACGTTCCACCGCCGGCCAGGAAGAGCCGGGCGCCGGCGATGGTCCGGGCCATCACGAGGCCGAGCAGCCCGAAGAAGAGGTGTACCGCGTTGTCCAGGATCGAGATCTGGAAGACGTTGAAGAGCATGGCCTGCGAATTGCGCCCGGCGCCGGAGAGCTCGTCGTAGTTGGTGGTGACACCGGGAACGAAGCCGAACGCGCCGATGACGAGGAAGAACACGGCGACCGTCACGGCGGCCAGCTGCACGTTGGGCCTGGGCCGTGCCGGTCGGCCGGCGCGCGCGTCCCTTGCCATCGATGCCACCTCCGGAGATTCAGACCCGCCGACGGTCGGCCGGCCGCTGGCCGTGCGGACCGTTCACCTCACGATCCGAGGCGGTGACGTGACGCGGCCCAGCGATGCCCCATTTTCGAGTCGGCGTGCCCGGTGGCGCAGAGGAATGCGAGAACAGGTACGACGGCGGCGGCCGGGACGGGTGACTCGACGGGCGGCGCGGCCCCCTGCCCGTCGCTCCACAGCTCGATCGTTTCGTCGTGCCGAGTCCGGTCAGGCGGTGCGGCGTACGCCGGTGATGACGAATCCGCTCGGCGGCAGGGCCGGCATCCGGCGCAGGCTCACCGCCAGGTCCTGCGGTGGTACGTTGTACCGCATCCGGCTGGTCAGGTTGGTCACCGCGCGCTTCATCAGCTCGATGGTGATCCACTCGCCGGCGCAGCGGTGTCCGGTCGCGTGGTCCCCGCCGCCCTGCGGGATCAGCGCGAACGGGTCCGGTGGCCCGCCGTCGAAGCGCTCCGGCCGGAACCGCTCCGGCTCGGGCCAGAGCGCCGGATGGTGGTTGGTGCCGTACAGGTCGAGCAGGACCCGACGGCCGCGTGGGAAGTGGTAGCCCCGCCAGACGAAGGGGCGTCGTACCCGCGCGGCGGCGGCCGGGAAGAACGGGTAGTACCGCCGCACCTCCTGGACGAACCGCTCGGTCGCCGCGTCGTCGTCGCGCACCCGTTGCCGCCACTCGGGGTGGTCGTGCAGGGCGAGCGCGGCGAAGACCACGAACCGGTCGACGGCGACGGTCGGCCGCAGCAGGTTGAGCAGTTCGACGGCGGCGATCCGGCGGGGGAGCGCCCGGCCCCGCTCGTCGCGGTGCTCGGCGACGACCCGCAGCGCGCTGCCGGCGGGGGCGGGCACTGCGCCACTGCGGGTCCGGTCGACGAGGCCGGCCAGCCAGCGTTCGCCCCGGCGTCGGGCGAGCAGCCCGCGCCAGTGTCCCGGGCCGATCGCCGCGCCGCCTCCGATCATGGCGTGCAGGTCGCCGGCGCACCGGTCGACCTGCGCGTCGGGCAGCGGCACGCCGGCCCAGGCGCAGACCGCCCGGGTGAGCATCCGGCCCAGCTCGGGGTAGAGCACGACGCGGCCGGCACCCGCCCAGCGCGAGAGGTGGGCCTGCCACTCGTCGTCGAAGAGTTGGCCCAGGCGGCGGAGCGCGGTCGGGGTCATCAGCGACAGGAGCATCTCCTTGCGGGCCCGATGCGCCGCGTCGTCGAGCCCCTGCACCCCGCCGCGCCCGGTCAGCGTCCGCTGCACGCGCATCGGAGTGGCCTTCGCGCGTTCGAAGCGGTCCGTGTCGTAGAAGAGCGCCGCGGCGTCCCGCCCGCGTAGGCAGATGGTCGGCCGCAGCAGCAGCCGGGTCTGGAAGATGTCGCCGCCGTGCCTGTCGCATCGCGAGCCGATGAACCGGTAGCCGTCGCGGAGCAGCGCGAGGGAGCTCTCCGGACTCCGGTCGGCCGGGATGCTCGCCATCGGGGCCTCCTGACGCGGGTGGCGGCGGGGCCTCCGGGCGGGTGGCCCGTCGGCCGACTGCCGTCTACCCCGGTCCGGGGCGGCTGAATCCCGCGCGGCACCCGGAGTCGGCGTCGGCCGGCCGCTCCGGCCGCGGGCCGTGCGTCGCCTTGCGGGTGCCGAGCGGCGGCGGACGGTCGGGGGGAGGGGCCAGCGGACGACGACGTCCGCTGGCCCCTCCCAGGAGCGCGGAAACCTGGTTCGCTTCGGTGAGCGGCGCGGCCTCGCGGAGCGTCGCCCGGTGCGGCGCGGGGTGCGGCGCACCTGCGGAAGCAGGATCACGGGGAGGCGCAATGCGGGGTAGCAGCTCGTCGCGGTGGGGGCGGACGACCGGGGCGCCCGGCGGCCGGCCCGGCCTGGGCCCGGGCCCGCTCGGCCTCGCCCCGGGCGCGGCGGAGGCGCCGCTGATCGCTCCACCACGGCGGCCCGCGCCGCCACCCCGCCATTTCACGGTGCACCTGGGCTTCACTGCGCCGGGCCCGGCGCAGGCCCGTGAACTGGCCGTCGGCTACGCCGAGGCGTTGAGCCTGCTCCGGCCCGAGCTGGCGCTCGGTGCGGCGGCGCTCTCCCCGGCCGACGCCTGGCACCGGGCCGAACGACTCTTCTGCGGTGCGGTCGGCCCGGACGCCGAACACTGTGTCGACGTGGCCGGTCACCCCGGCTTCCACCACGCGGCAGGCCCGGGTGGCCTCGGCTGGGGCGACGGGGACTCGTGACCGGCCGTACCGCGCGGGGCCGTCGCGACGGGTCCACCCCGTCGCTCCGGCGGCCCGCGCCGGTCGCCTCCGCGCCCGGGTGTCAGGCCAGGTCGAACTCGCCGTCCTGGGCGCCGGCGACGAACGCGTCCCACTCGTCCTGGGTGAAGACCAGGACCGGCCCGTCCGGCTCGGCGGAGTTGCGCATGCCGATCAGGTCGTCGACGAAGGCGACCTCCACGGCGCCGTCGGTGGCGTCACCCTCGGCCCGCTGCCAGACCGCCCGGGACAGGTCGAAGTCTCCCTTGGGGTGCTGAGCCATGGTCAATCCTCCAGTGCACGCGTCGAAGCCGGGGAGCGCATACCGATCCCTATCGGGCAGGATAAGCGGATGCCCAGCCTTACCCGTGTAGAGGCGACCGCGCGTGGCGCGGCGATTACCGTCGAGTCCTACGAAGTGGACCTCGACCTGACCGGTGATGGGGGGCTGTTCCGTTCCCACGTGACGATCCGGTTCCGGGCGGCCGCGGGCACCGAGACCTTCGCCGAGGTCAAGCCGGCGAAGCTGCTGGCGGTACGGCTCAACGACGACGAGCTGGACCCCGCCGGGCTGACCGACAACCGGTTGCCGTTGCCGGGGCTGCGTGAACGCAACACGTTGACCGTCGAGGCCGAGATGGCGTATTCGAACACGGGCGAGGGCATCCACCGCTTCGTCGACCCGGCCGACGGCGAGACCTACCTCTACGCCATGTCGTTCCTCGACGACGTGCAGCGCATCTTCGCCGCCTTCGACCAGCCCGACCTGAAGGCGCCGTTCAGCCTCACCGTCACCGCCCCCGCGGAGTGGACGGTCGCGGCGAACGAGCGGGTCGTGGCGACCCCTCGACCCGGGCGTTGGGAGTTCGCCCCGACCCGGCCGCTCGCCACCTACCTCTTCACGCTGATCGCCGGGCCGTACCACGTCCGGCGGGACGAGCACGACGGGATCCCGCTCGCCGTCTACTGCCGTCGTTCGCTCGCCGAGCACCTCGACGCCGACGTCGAGGAGATCTTCACCGTCACCAAGCAGAGCTTCGACCGGTTCCACGAGCTCTTCGCCGAGCGCTACCCGTTCGGCAAGTACGACCAGGCGTTCGTGCCGGAGTTCAACGCGGGCGCCATGGAGAACCCCGGCCTGGTCACCTTCCGCGACGACCTCGTCTTCCGCTCCGCGGTGACCGACACCGAGCGCGAGCGGCGGGCCAACACCATCGCGCACGAGATGGCCCACATGTGGTTCGGCGACCTGGTCACCATGCGCTGGTGGGACGACCTCTGGCTCAACGAGTCCTTCGCCGACTACCTGGGCACCCGGGTGACCGCCGAGGCGACCCGGTTCGACCACGCGTGGACCACGTTCGCGCTGCGCCGCAAGGCGTGGGGATACGCGGCCGACCAGCGCCCCTCCACGCACCCCGTCGCCCCGCGCGAGGTGGCCGACGCCGCCCAGGGCCTGCTCAACTTCGACGGCATCTCGTACGCCAAGGGCGCGAGCGTGCTGCGTCAACTGGTCGCCTGGCTCGGCGACGACGCGTTCCTGGCCGGGTTGAACCGGCACTTCGCGGCGCACCGGTTCGGCAACGCGACCCTCGCCGACCTGCTCGCCAACCTCTCCGCGGCGAGCGGTCGTGACCTCGGCGATTGGGCCGAGCGCTGGCTGCGGCAGGCCCAGGTGAACACGCTGCGCGCCGAGGTGGCCGTCGACGCGGACGGGCGCTACCAGGAGGTCGCCGTGGTGCAGACCGCCCCCGAGTCGCACCCGGTGCTGCGTCCGCACCGGATCGGCGTGGGCCGGTACGCCGCCGACGGCACTGTCGACCGGATCGACGTGGACCTCGCCGCCGACGCGCCGCAGGGCCGGACGGTGCTGCCCGAGCTGACCGGCGTGCCGGCCGCCCGGCTGCTGCTGCCCAACGACGGCGATCTCACGTTCGCGAAGGTCCGCCTCGACCCCGCCTCGGCGGACGCCGTGCGGCTGCTGCTGCCTGCTCTGGCCGACCCGCTGGCGCGGGCGCTGCTCTGGCGCGAGGCGCTGGACGCGGCGACCGACGGGGAGCGGCCGGTGAGCGGCCTGGTCGCGCTGATCGCCGCAGCGCTCCCCGCCGAGACCGAGGTGATCATCGCGGAGGACCTGCTGACGCAGAGCCGTTCGCTGGTCGACCGCTACCTCGACGACACGACGCGCGAGGCGTCGCTCGCCCTGATCGCGGAGGCCTGCGCGGCTCTGCTGCACGGTGCGCCGTCCGGCGGATCGCTTCAGCTCGCCGCCGCGCGCGGGCTGATCGACGCCAGCAGCGACGCCGACCTGCTGATCGGCTGGCTCGCCGGCCGGGCGGTGCCCGCGGGGCTCGCCGTCGACGCCGAGCTGCGCTGGGCGGTGCTGCGCCGGCTGGTGGTGCTCGGCGCGGCCGGCGAATCGGAGATCGCCGCGGAGGCCGCGGCCGACCAGAGCGCGGCGGGCGCCGAGCGGGCCGCCGCGTGCCGTGCCGCGCTGCCCGACGCGGACGCCAAGCGCGCCGCCTGGGAGATCGTCGTACGCAACACGGAACTCTCCAACCGGCTGGTCGAGGCGGCCGCGGAGGGCTTCTGGCAACCCGAGCAGGCGGAGCTGACCGCGCCGTACGTCGAACGGTTCTTCGCCGAGATGGCGGCCGCCGCGCGGCTGCGTACGCCCTGGACGGCCGACCGGGTGGCCGGCCGCGCCTTTCCCAGGTACGCGGTGGCGCAGCCCACCCGGGAGGCGGCCGCGGCGCTGCTGGCGCGCGACGACCTGACGCCCGGCCTGCGCCGGGTGGTCACCGACGCCGACGACGACCTGCGCCGGGCGTTGGTCGCCCGGACGGCGATCGCGGCCGCCGCCGCCTGACCGCCGTCGGACGGCGGGCCGCCGCGGGGGCACCCGGCCGGCGTCGCCACGACCGGGCTGTGAGGTGTGCGACCGGCCGTAACCCGCCGGTCGCCACCCGGCCACGGCGTGGTGCGGGCCACGTCACCATCGAGGGTCTCCGTGCCGGCGTCCGGCCTACGATCACGGGGTGGAGGAAGATATCCGGCGGATCGGGATCATGGGTGGCACCTTCGACCCGATCCACCACGGACACCTGGTCGCGGCGAGCGAGGTGGCGGACCGGTTCGGGCTGGACGAGGTGGTCTTTGTGCCCACCGGTCAGCCGTGGCAGAAGGCGGACACACCGGTCAGCCCGACCGAGGACCGCTACCTGATGACGGTGATCGCCACCGCCTCCAACCCGCGCTTCCAGGTGAGCCGCGTCGACATCGACCGGGGCGGCCCGACGTACACGGTCGACACGCTCCGGGAGCTGCACGCCGAGTACGGCCCCAAGGTCCAGCTCTACTTCATCACCGGAGCGGACGCGCTGGAGAAGATCCTCTCCTGGAAGGACCTGGACGAGATCTTCGAGCTGGCGCACTTCATCGGGGTGACCCGGCCGGGCTTCGAGCTCACCGACAAGCACCTGCCCGCCGACACGGTCACCCTCGTGCGGGTGCCCGCCATGGCGATCTCCTCGACCAACTGCCGCGATCGCGTCGCCCGGGGTGAACCGGTCTGGTACCTGGTGCCCGACGGTGTGGTGCAGTACATCGCCAAGCGTGGCCTTTATCAGCGGTGATATGCCCCTCTGAGCCCCTGATCGGGTGGGTTATCCACCAGAACTGACAAGTCCGGACGACGCGACGTGTGAGACGCTTGAGGGGTCGCACGGTTGATCGAAGGAGAACGGTGACAGTTTCCGAACGCGCTTACGAGCTGGCGACCGCCGCGGCCCAGGCCGCCGCCGACAAGAAGGCACAGGACATCGTCATCATCGACGTCGGTGACCAGCTCGCCATCACCGACGCGTTCCTGATCGCCGCCGCCCCCAACGAGCGTCAGGTGCTCGCCATCGTCGACGCCATCGAGGAACGCCTGCTGGAGCTGCCCGAGAAGGCCAAGCCGGTACGGCGGGAGGGGGAGCGCGCCGGCCGTTGGGTGCTGCTCGACTACGTCGACATCGTCGTGCACATCCAGCACACCGAGGAGCGCGAGTTCTACGCCCTCGACCGGCTGTGGAAGGACTGCCCGACCATCCCGTTCGTCGACCGGGACCTGGTCGACGCCGAGTCCGGCACCGGCTCCGCCACCGAATGACCCGGCTGATCGTCTGGCGGCACGGCAACACCGACTGGAACGCCGCCGATCGGGTCCAGGGACAGACCGACGTACCCCTCAACGACCTCGGCCGCGAGCAGGCCCGAGCGTCGGCGCCGCTGCTCGCCGCACTGCGTCCGGACGTCATCGTGGCGAGCGACCTGAGCCGGGCCGCCGACACCGCTGCCGCGCTGGCCGCCGTGACCGGGCTGCCGGTGACCGCCGACGCGCGGCTGCGGGAACGCCACTTCGGGCACTGGCAGGGCCTCACCCTCACCGAGGTCGCCGAGCGCTTCCCCGACGAGTACGCCCGCTGGCGCGCCGGTGACCCGGACCCGGGCGCCGAGATCGAGACGCTGGGTGACCTCGGCGAGCGGGTCGGAGCGGCGCTGAGGGCCGCCGCGGCCGCCGCTGCGGGCGGCACCGTCGTGGTCGCCACCCACGGCGGCGGCGCCCGCCAGGGCGTGGGGCACCTGCTCGGCTGGGACGCCGCGATCCTGCGAACCGTGGGTTCCCTGCAGAACTGCCACTGGACGGAGCTGCGCCACGACGACGTGCGGGGCTGGCACCTGCGCGCGCACAACGCCGGCCTGGTGGCCGCACCCGTGGTGGCCGACGCCGTCTGAGCCGCCCCGCGCGCCAGCACCGGCCCCGCCGCCCGTCGGCCGGAGGCCCGGCCCGTCGGCCGGAGGCCCGGCCCGCCGTCCGTCGGCCGGAGGCCCGGCCCGGCGTCGAGGCGCGGCCCCGTCGTGGCCGACGGCGCACATCGGCCGGACGCGGGGCCTCGTCCTGACGAACGCCATCGGCTAGCGTGCCGGGCATGCCCGTCGCGGTCGTCACCGACTCCACCGCCTACCTCCCGCCCGAGCTGGTACGTACGCACCGGCTGACCGTCGTCCCTCTGACCGTCGTGCTCAACGGCGCGGAAGGGCTGGAAGGGGTGGAGATCTCCCCGGTCGACGCGATCCGGGCGCTCGGCGCTCGGCGGCTCTCGGCGAGCACCTCCCGCCCCGCGCCCGAGCAGTTCGCGCAGACGTACCGCCGGCTGCTCGACGCCGGCGCCGACGGTGTGGTGTCGGTGCACCTGTCGGCGGAGCTCTCCGGCACGGTCGAGGCGGCCCAGCTCGCCGCCGCCGACCTGGGCGACCGGGTCGTCGTGGTCGACAGCCGCTCCACCGGCCTGGGCCTGGGCTTTCCGGTGCTCGCGGCCGCCACCGCCGCCGCGCAGGGCGTGGACCTCGACGGGGTACGCCGGGCGGCGGTCGACGCCGCGGAGCGGACCACCATCTACTTCTACGTGGACACCCTGGAGTTCCTCCGCCGCGGAGGGCGGATCAACGCGGCCGAGGCGCTCTTCGGCACCGCGCTCTCGGTCAAGCCGATCATGCACATGCCGGACGGAACCATCGTGCTGCGGGACAAGGTGCGCACGGCCAGCCGAGGTGTGGCGCGCCTGGTCGACCTGGCCGTCGAGTCGGCCGGGGACGCCGAGGTCGATCTGGGCGTGCATCACCTCGCCGCGCCGGAGCGGGCGGAGGCGCTGCTCGCCGCGCTGACCGAGCGCCTCGGCGACCAGGTGCGCGAGACGTACGTCTCGGAGGCCGGCGCCGTCGTCGCGGCGCACGCGGGCCCCGGCCTGGCCTGTGTCGTCGTGCACCGCCGGCCGGCCGGAGCGGGGTGACCCGCTCCGGTCCTGAGCGCCGGGCCGGCTAGCAGACGCCCGCATGATCAGGGCGTTTCCCACAGGTGGCCCCTCCGTCCACAGGCGACGGCTCGGGAACCGCGCGGAGGCGGAGCGCCACCGTAGCGTCGCGCCGTGTCACACGACGACGAGACCGTGGTACGCCGCCGCCTGCTGCGGTTGACCGCGCCACCGCCGACCGGGTCGCTGCCCGCCGGCCAGTTGCCCTTGCTCGCCCCGGCCCCGGGGCGCGGCGAGCCAACCGCTGTGGTCGACCCTGTGCCCGGAACGCACCCGCTCGGCGATCGGCCGCTCCGATCGGCCGTCGACGACGGCCGACTGGAGCCGGAGTCGACCACCACGGAGCGTGTACCTGCCGACGAGTCGTCAGTCCCGGGCGGACCGGAGCCCGCGACCGGCCGCCGGCTGCCCGGCCCAGCCGCGTTCGACCCGGGACGGCGCGGGGTGCGCGCGCTCGCCGTCGTTGCCGTACTGGTGGTGCTCGGCGCCGGGTTCTGGGCCTGGCGGGCGCGACCGCAGGCGGAGCCCGTCCCGCCGGTGGCCGACGCCACCGTGCCGGCGGCCGAGGAGGTCGCCGAGCCGGCGGCGAGCCCGAGCGCCGAACTGGTGGTCGCGGTCGCGGGCAAGGTCCGCCGCCCAGGGCTGGTGCGGCTACCGGCCGGTGCCCGCCTCGCGGACGCGGTCGAGGCGGCCGGCGGAGCACTGCCAGGGGTGGACGTCGCCCTGCTCAACCCGGCCCGCAAGGTGGCCGACGGTGAGCTGATCGTGGTCGGGGTGACGCCGCCGCCCGCCGTCGCCGGGCAGGCGGCCGGGCCCGCGGCGGGGGCCGCCCCGGCCGCCGGCGGCCCGGTCAACCTCAACACGGCGACCCTGGCGGAGCTCGACGCGTTGCCCGGGGTCGGCCCGGTGCTCGCCCAACGCATCCTCGCCCACCGTGAGCAGCACGGCGGCTTCAAGTCGGTCGGCGACCTCCGGCAGGTCGACGGGATCGGCGACGCCCGCTACGAGCAGCTCAAGGAACTGGTGACGGTGTGAGCATGCCACCGGAGGAGAGCGGGACCGGGCTCGGCGGCGGCGAGCCGGATCTGCGGCTGGCCGGGCTCGCGGTGGCGACCTGGCTCACGGCGCTGGCCGGGCTGCACGTCGGTGCGCCGACCGTGCTGCTGGTCGCGGCGGTGGCGGCCGTGTTCTGCGTGGCCGGCTCGCTGCACCTGCTCGGTCTGCTCGGGCGGCCCGGCCGGCGCGCCCGGCGGCACGGCTGGATCGCCGTCGCGGTGGGGCTCGGCGTCGTCTGCGGCGGCACGGTCGGCGCCGCCCGGCTTGCCGTACGCGACGCCGCGGCCCTGCGCACCCTGGCGGAGCAGGGGGCGAGCGTCAGCGCCGAACTGGTGGTCCGCGAGGATCCCCGGCCGATCCGCAGCACGACCGGTCGCCCCGGCACCCTGTTGGTCCCCACGGAGCTGGTCGAACTCCGCCGGCCGGGCGGTACGCGGATCACCGGGCCGGCCCAGGTGCTGGTGCTCGCCGCGAATCCGGCCTGGCAGGGGCTGCTGCCCGGGCAGCGGCTGACCGCGCAGGGACCACTCGACGTGCCGCGCGGCGGCGACCTCACCGCAGCGGTGCTCAGCGCCGACGGGCCGCCGCTGCGGCACGGTCCACCGTCCTGGGCTCAGCGCGCTGCCGGGTCGCTGCGCGCCGGGCTCCAACGCGCCTGCGCGCCGCTCCCCGACGAACAGGGCGGCCTGCTGCCCGGGCTGGTGGTGGGCGACACGAGCCGGCTGTTGCCGGCCGTCGAGGAGGACTTCCGTGCCACCGGGATGACCCATCTCAACGCGGTCTCCGGCTCCAACGTGGCGATCGTGGTCGGTGCGGTGCTGCTGCTCGCCCGTTGGTGCCGGGCGGGCCCGTGGCTCGCCGCGGGCCTCTGCGGGGTCGCCCTGGTGGGTTTCGTGATCCTGGTGCGCCCGTCGCCGAGTGTGGTCCGGGCCGCGACGATGGGGGCGATCGGGCTGGCCGCGCTGGCTGCGGGCCGGCCCCGAGCCGCCCTGCCCGCCCTGGCCGCGGCGGTGACCGTGCTGGTGCTCGTCGACCCGGCTCTGGCCGGGGACGCGGGTTTCGCGCTCTCGGTGCTGGCCACCGGTGGGCTGCTGCTGCTCGCGCCACGCTGGCGCGACGGACTGCGCCGCCGCGGAGTGCCGCCCGGTCTGGCCGAGGCGCTCGCGGTGCCCGCCGCCGCGCAGCTCGCCTGCGCGCCGGTCGTCGCCGGCATCTCCGGCACGGTCAGCCTGGTCGCCGTGCCCGCGAATCTGCTGGCGGTGCCGGCCATCGCGCCGGCCACCGTCCTCGGTGTGCTGGCGGCCATTCTGTCGCCGCTCTGGTCGGCCGGTGCCGAGTTCGCCGCCTGGCTGGCGAGCTGGCCCGCCTGGTGGCTGGTGCTGGTCGCCCGGCACGGCGCCCGGCTGCCGGCGGGCACGCTGCCTTGGCCGGACGGC
Source organism: Micromonospora musae (assembly GCF_003626635.1). Classification (GTDB taxonomy): domain Bacteria; phylum Actinomycetota; class Actinomycetes; order Mycobacteriales; family Micromonosporaceae; genus Micromonospora; species Micromonospora musae. The sequence continues at coordinate 33,623 of NZ_RAZT01000016.1, forward strand.
GTGTGGGGTGCCCTGCTGCTGGCAGCATCGACCGTGGCGCTGCTGGTCGCCGTCCGGCGGCCCGTGGTGCGCCGACTGGTGGCGGTGGTCAGCGTCGCGGCGGTGCTGGGTGCGCTGCCGGTACGCCTGGTCGCCCGGGGCTGGCCACCCGCAGGGTGGGTGGTGGTGGCGTGCGCGGTCGGGCAGGGCGACGCCGTGGTGCTGCCGATCTCGGCGGGGCGGGCGGTCGTTGTCGACGCCGGGCCGGAGCCGGCGGCGGTGGACGGGTGCCTACGCCGGCTGGGGGTGCGCGAGGTGCCGCTTCTCGTGGTGAGCCACTACCACGCTGACCACGTGGGCGGGGTCGCCGGAGTGTTCCGGGGACGTCGGGTGGCGGCCGTTGTCACTCCCGCCTGGGGTGAGCCGGAGGGCGGGCAGGGACTGGTACGGGCGGCGGCCGTCGCCGGGCGAGCGCGACTGTCGACGGTCTCGGCCGGCTGGGCGTATCGCGCGGGCGGGACGGAGCTCGTGGTGCTCGGCCCGCCTCATCCGCTGCGCGGCACTCGATCCGATCCGAACAACAACTCGCTCGTCGTACGCGCGACGGTGGCGGGGGTGCGGATCCTGCTCCCCGGTGACGCCGAGACCGAGGAGCAGCGCGCGCTGCTGGACCGGCTGCCGCCGGCTGCGCTACGCGCCGAGGTGTTGAAGGTCGCACACCACGGTTCGGCCTATCAGGATCCGGCGTTCCTCGACTCGGTTCGCCCAGCCGTGGCGCTGGTGCCGGTGGGTACCGGCAACACGTACGGGCATCCGCATCCGGAGCTGCTGGCCCACCTGGCCCGTGGTGGGGCGCGGGTGCTGCGGACCGACACCGACGGTGACGCGGCCGCGGTCTCCGGCGACCGTGGTCTCGCGGTGGTGGCCCGGGGTGTGCCGGCCGGTGGCCGGTAGCGACAGCCCACTGGGGCCGGCACGAACTGCCGGACCGGTAGCGATGGCGCGCTCGGGGCCGGCACGAACTGCCGGACCGGTAGCGATGGCGCGCTCGGGGCCGGCACGAACTGCCGGACCGGTAGCGATGGCGCGCTCGGGGCCGGCACGAACTGCCGGACCGGTAGCGATGGCGCGCTCGGGGCCGGCACGAACTGCCGGACCGGTAGCGATGGCCCTGAGGCTGGCGCGAACTGCTCGGACATGAAAGCGCTATTGCTGGGGAATTTGTGTCGTTTGATACATAAACAAGGCGAATGTCTGGATTTGCGCTGAGTGCAGGCTCCGCCGCCTGAGCGGCCGGTGAGCAGGCACGATCCCGCAGCGGGCCGTGCGAATATGGGCGACGTGACCCCCGCCAGCCTCGCCCCCATTCTGCTCGTCCTCGGCGATGAGGAGCTGCTCGCCACGCGCGCGGTGACCGAAGCCGTCGTCAAAGCGCGCAGCGTCGACCCCGACGTCGACGTCCGCGAGTACCAGGCCGGCGCGCTCGCCCCGGGCGAAGTGGCCGAGATGCTCAGCCCGTCGCTCTTCGGCGGCCGGCGGCTGCTGGTGCTCCGCTCCGGTCAGGACGCCCGCAAGGACCTGGTCGCCGCCCTGCTGGCGTACGCGAAGAATCCCGACCCGGAGGTGCAGCTGGTAGTACTGCACCTCGGGGCCGCCAAGGGAAAGGCATTCGCGGAGGGGCTGAAGGCGGCCGGTGCCACGGTGGTGCCGGCGGCGAAGCTCAAGGGGCACCGTGACCGGGTCGCCTTCGTCCGCGAGGAGATCCGTCGGGGCGGCGGGAAGTGCACCGAGGAGGCCGCCGAGGCGCTGATCGCGGCGATCGGCAACGACCTGCGCGAGCTGGCCGCGGCGAGCTCGCAGCTGATCGCCGACACGGACGGCCGGATCGGCGCGGACACGGTGGCCCGGTACTACCGGGGCCGGGTCGAGGTGAGCGGCTTCACGGTCGCCGACGCCGCCATGGTCGGCGACGTGCCGGCCGCGCTGGAGGCGCTGCGCTGGGCGCTGCACGTGGGGGTCGACCCGGTGCCGATCGCCGATGCGCTCGCCGACGGTGTGCGCACCGTGGCCCGGGTCGCGTCCGCCGGGCGGGGCAGCGCGTACCAGCTGGCGAGCACCCTCGGCATGCCGCCGTGGAAGATCGAGCGGGCGCAGCGGCAGAGCCGAGGCTGGACGCCGGAGGGGCTCGCCCAGGCCATGCAGGCCGCGGCCGAGTGCAACGCGGCCGTCAAGGGTGGCTCCGACGATCGGGCGTACGCCCTGGAACGGGCCGTCTTCTCGATGGCCGCCGCCCGGCAGGGCGGCGCCCGGTGACCGGATCTCCTCGTACGGCGTGGGCCACCCTGCCGGCCGACGAGGAGCAGTACCGCCCGCTCTACGCGCGAGTGCTGGGGCTGCGGTTCGTCAATCCGGGCGGGGTGCTCTGCTTCCTCTTCTTCGAGGGAGTGGTGGCGCTGGCGGTGCTGCTCGCCCTCGCCGAGCTGGTCAGCTGGTGGGCCGTGCTGATCCTGCCGGCCGCCGTCGCCGTCATGGTCAAGCTGAACGACATGGTGGCCGCGGTCGTGGTCCGGTCCGCGGCGCTCGTGCCGGAGCAGGAGCGCGACCGGTTCCGCCGACAGATGGAACCGGTGGTCGGACGGGCGCGGGTGGAATGGATCACCCACAGCGTTTCCGGCATCGTCGTCTCGGCCGAGCCGTCCGGTTCCACACCCCGACCGGACGGATCCGAGGTTCGGTCCGCCCGTCGCGAGATCGGTCCGAGCGTCGGCCCCGATCGGCACTGAACCGTCCGTCGCCGGGACGACGCTCGTTCTCCGTCCGCCCCCGGAGCGTCTGTCCCGGGGCCCCGCTCGACGTCCGGGCCTCAGCCCGTGATCAACCCGATCTCCCCGAGGCCGGGTGACCCGTCAGCCGGAACAGCCCGACCTCGGCGCAACTCGAGTCGACCGAGAGCGGGCGGGGCCCAGAACGCGGACAGCCGGAAGCCCCGGGCAACGCCCGGGGCTTCCGGCAATGTCTGACGCCGCGAGGGTCAGGCGGAGAACGACGCGACGCGCTTGGCGATCGCGGACTTCCGGTTCGCGGCCTGGTTGGAGTGGATCACGCCCTTGCTGACCGCCTTGTCGAGCTTGCGCGAGGCGTCCCGCATGAGGGCGGTGGCCTGCTCGACGTCGCCGGACTCGGCGGCCTCGTTGAACTTGCGGATGGCGGTCTTCAGCGACGACTTGACCGACTTGTTACGCAGCCGGCGCTTCTCGTTCTGCCGGTTGCGCTTGATCTGGGACTTGATGTTCGCCACGCGACAGCCTCGTCTTGATAGCTCGGGTTGGTCAGCTTCTCCGCACGACGAGCATGCGTCATCGCCGCGCGAAAAGCCAGGTTACCAGGTCGGCCGGGACGAGCCAAAACGGCACCCGACCGCGCCGTCGTCCCACCCGGGAGGCGGGCCCGCCTCGCGAGGGGCGCGGGCCGGGTCAGGCCCAGCCCTGCCGGGCGGCGAGCCAGGTCAGCGCCGTCTCACCGCTGAACCGGTGGTGCCGGTGGATCTGCGGAGAGGCGGTGGGCGGGGTCGCCTCGGCGGTGGTGAGAAAGTAGCCGGCCAGCGCGGCCAGCGTCACGTCCAGTGCGTCCGCGGGAGCGCCGGCGGCGGCCGGGTGCTCGGCGAAGAGGCCGTCGGCGTCCAGCCCGCTGGCGTACGCGGTGAGCAGCAGCGTGACCAGGTCGAACCAGGCCGGCCCGTGGCAGAGCCAGGTCCAGTCGCAGAACCAGGCGACGCGGTGGCTGTCGATCAGCACGTTGTCCAGGCGCAGGTCGCCGTGGATCAGCCCGGTGCGGGCCGCGGCGTAACCGGGCAGGCGTGACTCCAGCGCGACCAGCTCGGGCAGCCGCCCCTGCACCAGCGCGGGCAGCGGCGGCGCCGGTTCACGCCCGGCGGCCACCTCGCCCCACCAGAGGATGTCCTCGCGCGCCAGGTCGGCCAGGTGGGGCAGGTCGAGGGCGGTCAGCTCGGCCGGCGGGTGGGCCAGCGCGGCGGCGAGCTCGGCGTACCCGGCGAGGGCGGCCGCGAGATCGGCCGGCGACCAGGGCAGGTCGGGCGTACGGCCGTCGACGGCCTCGAGGCCCAACACGTACCAGTCGGCCGCGCTGAGGGTCCAGCGCAGTCGCGGCACCGGCAGCCCGGCCGGGAGCCGGGCGAGGACGGCGACCTCCCGGGCATACCAGTCGACCAGTCGCGGCTGGTCCGTCCTGGCCGCCGCCTTGACGAAGACCGACGAGCCGTCGGCCGTGCTCAGCAGGGCCGCGAAGCCCCGGGTGAAACCCGCTCCCGCCACGCGGGTGGCGGTGACCGGAGCGCCCAGCCGCGCGGTTATCGCCGACCGCAGCCCGGGCGGCAGGTCCGTCCAGGCCGGCCGTACGGCGGTCGCGTCGTACGGCGGAGGGGTGACCGACATGACCCCATGCTGTCCTATCCGTGCTGGCGCGGCCGGCCGCGCACGCCGACGATCCCTCGGCGATGATCGAGGCGTCGCGCCCGGTCGACGCCGTTCCGCCCGGTCGTCTGAGAGACTGCCAGGCCATGAGGACCGACGAGTTCTGGCAGTTGATCGATCGGGCCCGGGCCGGCGGCGGGGGAGAGGCCCCGGCGGTGGCCGCGCGGGCGACGGCGCTGCTGGCCGAGCACGACCCGGCGGAGATCGTCGGCTACGCGCGCCACCAGCGGCGGGTGCTCGTCGCGTCCCGCACGGTGGACCTCTGGGGGGCCGCGTACCTGATCAACGGGGGCGCCTCCGACGACGGCTTCGAGTACTTCCGTGGCTGGTTGATGACTCAGGGACGGGAGGTCTTCGCCCGGGCGGTCGCCGACCCGGACTCTCTGGCCGAGCTGCCGCAGATCCGGTCCGCCGCGCTCACCGGCGAGGAGTTCGAGTCGGAGGACATGCTCGCGGTGCCCTGGGAGGCGTACCGGAAGGCGACCGCCGCCGACCTGCCGGCCGATCCCGATCCCGCGCCCGGGCCCGCGCCGGAGCTCGACTTCTGGGACTTCGACGACGAGGAGTCGGCGCGGCGCCAGCTGCCGCGGCTCGCCGCGCTCTTCGTCGAGCCGCCGGAGGAGTGATCCGACCGCGCCGGAGACGGCGTGGGAGCATATAGGGGGCCGGCTCCGCGCCGGCCTGCTCACGTCAGCCGACCAGAACGGACAGCTGTGCCTCCGACGCTCGATTCCGGCGCGAACGCTCCTGGTGCCACCGACCCGGCCCGCATCAGGAACTTCTGCATCATCGCCCACATCGACCACGGCAAGTCGACCCTGGCCGACCGGATGTTGCAGCTCACCGGCGTGGTCGACCCGCGGCAGATGCGCGCCCAGTATCTCGACCGGATGGACATCGAGCGCGAGCGCGGCATCACGATCAAGAGTCAGGCCGTCCGGATGCCGTGGACGATCCGCGAGGGCGACCGGGCCGGCGAGCAGGCCGTGCTCAACATGATCGACACCCCGGGGCACGTCGACTTCACCTACGAGGTGTCCCGGTCGCTGGCCGCCTGCGAGGGCGCGATCCTGCTGGTGGACGCGGCGCAGGGCATCGAGGCGCAGACTCTCGCCAACCTCTACCTCGCGCTCGAGAACGACCTGCACATCATCCCGGTGCTCAACAAGATCGACCTGCCGGCGGCCCAGCCCGAGAAGTACGCCGAGGAGCTGGCTCACCTGATCGGCGGCGACCCGGCCGACTGCATCAAGGTCTCCGGCAAGACCGGCGAGGGCGTGCCGTACCTGCTCGACGAGATCGTCCGGCAGTTCCAGCCGCCGGTCGGCGACGCCGACGCGTCCGCCCGGGCGATGATCTTCGACTCGGTCTACGACGTCTACCGCGGCGTGGTCACCTACGTCCGGGTGATCGACGGTCGGATCGGCGCCCGCGACCGGATCAAGATGATGTCCACCGGCGCCACCCACGAGCTGCTGGAGATCGGCGTCATCTCCCCGGAGATGGTGAAGGCCGACGCGCTCGGCGTCGGCGAGGTGGGCTACCTGATCACCGGCGTGAAGGACGTGCGCCAGTCGCGGGTCGGTGACACGGTCACCATCAACGCCAATCCGGCGACGGAGGCGCTCGGCGGCTACAAGGATCCGAAGCCGATGGTCTACTCCGGCCTCTATCCGATCGACGGGTCCGACTACCCCAACCTCCGCGACGCCTTGGACAAGCTCAAGCTCAACGACGCCGCGTTGACGTACGAGCCGGAGACCTCCGGGGCGCTCGGCTTCGGGTTCCGCTGCGGCTTCCTCGGCCTGCTGCACCTGGAGATCATCCGGGAGCGGCTGGAGCGGGAGTTCAACCTCGACCTCATCTCCACCGCGCCGAACGTGGTCTACCGGGCCATCCAGGAGGACGCCCAGGAGATCGTGGTGACCAACCCGAGCGAGTACCCGACCGGCAAGATCGCCGAGGTGTACGAGCCGACGGTGCGGGCCACCGTGCTGACGCCGAACGACTACGTCGGTGCGGTGATGGAGCTCTGCCAGGGGCGACGGGGCACGCTGCTGGGCATGGACTACCTCTCCGCCGACCGGGTGGAGCTGCGCTACACGCTGCCGCTGGCCGAGATCATCTTCGACTTCTTCGACCAGTTGAAGAGCCGGACCAAGGGCTACGCCTCGCTGGACTACGAGCCCTCCGGCGAGCAGGCGTCCGACCTGGTGAAGGTCGACATCCTCCTGCACGGCGAGCCGGTCGACGCGTTCAGCGCCATCGTGCACAAGGACAAGGCGTACAACTACGGGGTGTCGATCGCCGCGAAGCTGCGCAGTCTGATCCCCCGCCAGCAGTTCGAGGTGCCGATTCAGGCGGCGATCGGTAGTCGGGTGATCGCCCGGGAGACGATTCGCGCGATCCGCAAGGACGTGCTCGCCAAGTGCTACGGCGGTGACATCAGCCGTAAGCGGAAGCTGCTGGAGAAGCAGAAGGAGGGCAAGAAGCGGATGAAGATGGTGGGCCGGGTGGAGGTCCCCCAGGAGGCCTTCATCGCCGCGCTCTCCTCGGACTCCGCCGAGGGCAAGTCCGCCGGAAAGAAGTAGTCCGGCTCCGGTCGGTACGACGGCCGGCACCCGTACGGCGCTCCGCCGCGGGTGCCGGCCGTCGGCGTTCGAGGCCGTCTGCGTTCGAGGCCGTCGACGTTCCAGGCTGTCTCGGGGTGCCGGCCGTCGGCGTTCCGGGCCGTCGAGACGGAAATTTTCGGCGGCGGGCGCTCGGTCGGCGGATACGTCCAACCGGCTTCGACCTGGGTGGACGGTGCTCCGGCCCGACCATTCGCATCGAAGCCGGTGGACGTTCTGCGTTCGGTCCGGTTTGGCCTCTCCGCGGCTCGGGAACTCTAGCGCCCACGACAGGAAGCACACCTCGTGTGGCTCATTCTTGAAGGAGGGCGGCCATGGAGCTGACCGTTTGGGGCATCATCACTGCGCTGATCGTTGGTCTGATCGTCGGGGCGCTGGGCCGCCTGGTCGTCCCGGGCCGGCAGGACATGCCGATCTGGCTGCACATGCTGATCGGTGTGGGTGCCGCGTTGCTCGGCACCGTTCTGGCGCGGGCGTTGGGGATCGCGACGGAGACCTCGGGTGTGGACTGGGGCGAGCTGCTGGTGCAGGTCGTGCTGGCGGCGATCGCGGTGGCCCTGGTGGCCGGGGTGGGCCGACGCCGCCACGTCACCCGCTGACCATCGCGCCGGCGTACGGCCGGTGACGTGCCGCGACGGGCGTCCGACCGAACGGGTCGGGCGCCCGTCGGCGTGCGTGGGGTCGCCGCCGCTCGACGACGAACACGGGCGGCGGGGTGCTGGCGGCGAGCCCGGGACGTGGTGGAAAGCAGCCTTCTCGACCTGTCCGGCGGGCACTGTCCCGGAACGTCGGTTTGCCGATCGGGCCGATCGGGAACCTAGTCGTCGAGACAGCACGCACACGACGTGAGGGACGTTTCGAAGGAGGGCGGCCATGGAGCTGACCGTTTGGGGCATCATCACTGCGCTGATCGTTGGTCTGATCGTCGGGGCGCTGGGCCGCCTGGTCGTCCCGGGCCGGCAGGACATGCCGATCTGGCTGCACATGCTGATCGGTGTGGGTGCCGCGTTGCTCGGCACCGTTCTGGCGCGGGCGTTGGGGATCGCGACGGAGACCTCGGGTGTGGACTGGGGCGAGCTGCTGGTGCAGGTCGTGCTGGCGGCGATCGCGGTGGCCCTGGTGGCCGGGGTGGGCCGACGCCGCAGCGTCACCCATCGGTAGTTCACGCATCGACTCACGAAGGGGCGTCCGACCAGCTGGTCGGACGCCCCTTCGGTTAGGTACGGCCGGATTCGTCTGTCGCGACCCCTGCCCTGCGGCCCCGACCTGCGATACGGTCGCGTCGCCTCCCGACGAAGCGCCCCACTGTCGTAAAGGATTTTTTCCTACTAAGGTGCGGCGGTAAAGGTTAGTGCCAGGCGGTGCGAGGGGAGATGTGGCGTGAACAGGTGGAAGCGGCTGGCCCCGGTCACCGCCGTGGTGACTGCGGCCGCGATGGTGCTGACCGGCTGTGGCGGCTCGGGTGACGACGAGGCGGCCGACACGAGCAAGCTCACGGTCTGGATGATGGGCGAGGGCGGCGACGCCCAGACCAAGTTCCTCGACGGCGTCGAGACCGAGTTCCGGCAGAAGCACCCGGACACCGACGTGGTGGTGCAGTACATCCCGTGGCTGGAGGCGCCGAAGAAGTTCCAGGCCGCGCTCGCCGGGGGTGAGGGGCCGGACGTCACCGAGCTCGGCAACACCGAGACCCAGGGCTGGGCGGCGCAGGAGGCCCTCGCGGACCTGAGTGGACGGATGGGCGGCTGGGCGGAGGGCAAGGACCTCCTGCCGGACCTGGTGCGCAACGCCCAGCTCGACGGCAAGCAGTACGGCGTGCCGTGGTACGCCGGTGCGCGCGCCATCTACTACCGCACCGACTGGTTCGCCGAGGCGGGCGTGCAGCCGCCGAAGACCTGGGACGAGCTGGTGAGCGTGGCGAAGGCCGTGCAGGCCAAGAAGCCGAACACGTACGGCATCGCCGTTCCGGGCAACTCGGAGCTGCCGTTCTACTCCTTCCTCTGGGCGGCGGGCGGCGAGATCGCCGCCGACCAGGGCGGCACCTGGAAGTCCGGCTACACCACGCCGGAGGCGCAGAAGGCGGTCAAGTTCTGGACCGACCTGGTGACCGTGCACAAGGTCGCCCCGCCGGCCGCCGCCGGTTGGAACGAGATCGACGCCCGGACCCAGTTCGCCACCGGCAAGGCCGCCATGGCGTTCGCCGGCAGCTGGCAGCAGGGCGCCATCAAGAAGGACAACCCGGACATCGAGAAGGTGTGGGGGACCTTCCCCATCCCCGGCCCGGACGGCAAGCCGGCGCCCGGCTTCGCCGGTGGCTCGGACATCGCCATCTGGAAGGACAGCGAGCGCCAGGACCTCGCCTGGGACTACATGACCGTGCTACTGAACAAGAAGAACGGTCAGACCTTCGCGGACAGCCTCGGCTTCTTCCCGGTCTACCAGGATCTGGTGAGCGGTGGCACGTACGCCAATGACAAGATCATGGCGGCGTTCGCGACCACGATGCAGAACACCAAGCTCACGCCGGTCACCCCGAAGTGGGTGGAGGTCAGCCGGACCAAGACGGTGACCCAGGCGATGAACAGCTCGGTCATGAAGGGTCAGAAGACGGTCGAGAAGGCTACCGCCGACGCGGCCGCGGAGATGGAAAGCATCCTCAACGCCAAGTGACCACGCTGACCGACGCTCCGGAGACGTCCGCCGCGCGGGAGACCCCCGCGCGGCGGCGTCGGCCGGTCGACCGCCTCCCGTACCTGCTGCTCCTACCCTGCCTGGTCGTCATCGGCGGGCTGCTGCTCTGGCCGCTCGGCCAGGTGGTGGCCATGTCGTTCCACCGGCTCAACAACGTCCGGCAGCTGCGCGGGGACCGGGAGTGGCCCTGGATCGGGCTCGAGAACTACACCCAGATCCTGGGGGATCCGTTCTTCCTCACGGTGCTGCGCAACACCGTGCTCTTCGCGGCGGCGAACGTGGTGCTCACCATGATCCTGGGCACCCTGGTCGGCCTGCTGCTCAACCGGCTCGGCCGCAGGATGGCCACCTTCGTGGCCAGCTGCGTGATGCTCGCCTGGGCGACCCCGGCGCTGACGGGCACGATCGTCTGGAAGTGGATCTTCGACGACACCAGCGGGCTGGTCACCTGGCTCTTCAACGCGCTGCCGGACGGGCTGTCACAGGCGCTCTTCGGGCGCAGCGACTGGACCGGCTACGGCTGGTTCAACTCCCCGCTGCTCTTCTTCTCGATCCTGACCCTCGTCGTGGTCTGGCACTCGTTCCCGTTCATCGCGGTGAGTGTCCTGGCCGGGCTGAAGAGCGTACCGAGTGAGCTGCACGAGGCGGCCCGGGTCGACGGGGCCAACCCCTGGCGGGTCTTCTGGCGGATCACGTTTCCGCTGCTGCGCCCCGTCTTCGGGATCCTCATCGTGCTCTCCACGATCTGGGACTTCAAGGTCTTCACCCAGCAGTTCGTGCTGGCCGGCGGCACCCAGGACCGGTCGACGTTCATGCTCTCCATCTACTCGTACGCGGAGGCCTTCTCGCCCCCGCCGAAGTACGGGCTCGGCGCGGCCATCGCGGTGATCCTCACCGTGATCCTGCTCGTGGTGACCGGCCTCTACGTACGGATGGTGCTCAAGCAGGAGGACGAGTTGTGAAGCGGGTCGCGCTCAACGGCGCCGGGCTGCTGGTGGCGCTCTTCGCGGCCTTCCCGGTCTACTGGATGATCGCCACGTCGTTGAAGCCCAGCCGGGACATCTTCTCCGCCACCCCGCAGCCGGTGCCGACGCATCCGACGCTGGAGCACTACCGGGAGATCCTGACCGGCAACCTGATCCCCGGGGTCACCTTCGCCGACTTCTTCCTCAACAGCGCCCTGGTCGCGGTCGCCACCGTGGTGCTCAGCGGCCTCGTCGCGCTGCTGGCGGCGACCGCCGTGGCCCGGTTCCGGTTCCGACTGCGGACCAGCTTCCTGATCATGCTGCTCGTGGTGCAGATGATCCCGTTGGAGGCGCTGGTCATTCCGCTCTTCCTGATGATCCAGCGGCTCGGGCTCTACAACACGCTGCCCAGCCTGATCCTCACCTACCTGGGCTTCTCGCTGCCGTTCGCGGTCTGGATGCTGCGTGGCTTCGTGGCCGCGGTGCCGAAGGAGCTGGAGGAGGCCGCCGCCATCGACGGGGCCAGCCGCGCCCAGACGTTCCGGCGGATCCTCTTCCCGCTGGTCGCCCCCGGACTGGTCGCCACCAGCATCTTCTCCTTCATCACGGCGTGGAACGAGCTGATCTTCGCGCTCACCTTCATCAACGACCAGGATCGGTACACCCTGCCGGTGGCCATGACGTTCTTCTTCGGGCGGGACGACACGGCCTGGGGGCCGGTGATGGCGGCGTCCACCCTCTTCACCCTGCCGGTGATCGTCTTCTTCCTGCTGGTGCAGCGGCGGATGGTCTCCGGGCTGGTGGCCGGAGCCGTCAAGGGCTGAACCCTCGGCGTCGGCTCGCACACCGGGACGGCGGTTAGGCTGACCGCCATGACGGGCAGAGTGGCATCGGTGAACGTCGGGGCGGCCACCGTGGCGGAGTGGGCGGGCGACGCGAGCGGTCGCAGCGGTATCGACAAGCGGCCGGTCGACGGCCCGGTGCTGTTCCGGGTCGACGGCGTGACCGGCGACTTCATCGGCGAGCGGGCCGTGCACGGCGGCCCCGACCAGGCGGTCTACGCGTACGCGGAGGAGGACGCGGCCTGGTGGGCGGGGGAGCTGGGCCGGCCGGTCGGGCCGGGCGGCCTGGGCGAGAACCTCACCACCTCCGGGGTGGACGTGACCGGGGCGGTGATCGGTGAACAGTGGCTGATCGGGTCGGCGCTGCTCGAGGTGACGAAGCCGCGTACGCCGTGCCGCACGTTCGCCGGTTTCTGGGGGCTGCCGGATCTGATCAAACGGTTCACCGTGCGGGCGCTGCCCGGGGCGTACCTGCGGGTGCTGCGCGCGGGGGAGGTCGGCGCGGGTGATCCCGTCCAGGTGGTGGAGCGGCCCGCGCACGGGGTGACCGTCGGCGAGGTGTTCCGGGCGCTCAACCTGGAGCCGGAGCTGCTGCCGCGGCTGCTGGACGTGGCCGAGCTGCCGGAGAAGACCCGGGAGAAGGTGCGCCGCCGGGTCGCCGGACGGGCCTGACCGGGGGCGGTCGCCGGGCGGTCCGGGCCGGTCGTGGTCGCCGGACGGGCCTGACGGGGTATCCCCGGCTGCCGGCCCCGAGCCGGGTGTGCGGAAAGGCCCCCTGCTCCACCCGGAGCAGGGGGCCTTTCTCAATGGTTCAGCGGAGCCAGGGGATCTTGCGGTCGAGGAGGTTGCGCTCCTTGAGCTCCTTGCGCAGCGGGATCTCGTCGTCGACGTAGCCGTCCCAGTTGATGCCCCAGTAGTTCGCGGTGTGGGTGCCCTCACCGCAGAGCTGGCGCTGCACCGGCGTGCGGTTGGCCCACCACTCGCTGTCCTGGTCGATGTGCAGCTCGTCCAGCGGGCGGATCCACCGGTAGGTGTAGCCCACGAAGAGCATCTTGCGGGTGATGTTCGACAGGTTCGTCGACCGGGAGTGCCACTGGCGGCGGTCGAAGATGAACGCGTCGCCCGGGTTGGCGGTGATCTCCACCGTGCCCTCCGGGTCGGGGTTGTGCACCGTCACGTCGTCCGGGCGGGGCAGCGAGTTCCACAGGTGGCTGCCGGGGATGACCTTCGTGGCGCCGCGTCCGGTCTCCGAGAGGTCGGAGAGCACGTAGGCGACCTTCAGCGAGAACATCGGCCGCGGGAGGTTCGGGTCCATCGTCTCCGGGTCGGAGTTCTGCCGGTACCCGTCCTGGTGCCAGCCCCAGTACGGCTTCTCCGGCTCCAGCGCCGGCGGGGTCACGTCCAGGTGGTTGTGGTGGGAGTAGAGGTTCCACCCGGCCAGGCCCCACATGTACGGGAAGGCGATCGGGTGGGTGAGCAGGTCGCCGAAGAGCTCGTCCCGGTCGAGGAAGCCCAGCAGGTGCAGGGTGCCGTCCTTCTTGGTGTTGCCCTTCGCCTTCTCCTCGGCGTAGACGCGGTCGACCGCCTCCTCGAGCGCTGCCCGGTGCTCCTCGGTCAGGACGTTGCGCAGCAGCAGGAAGCCCTGCTCCTGGAACTCCTTGCGGTCTACGTCACTGATCGGTTCGTAACCGGTGCGGCCGTCGTAGTCGAACGCCACGTCGTACCCCTCCCCATGAGGCGAAACATTCTCTGGCACAGGGCGCCGATCGTAACGCGGTCACCCGTGAGCCGGGAGGGGCGGAAGGCGGTGATTTGCCGGATCGCGGACCATGGGGAGTGGGTCGATCACGGAGCGTGGCGATCGCAAGGTCAAAGCGGCGATTTGGGTAGTTTGCCGGATTGTGCGATAACCGACGGTAGAGAAGTCGGGATCGACTCAACCCTCGGCGAAGACCTCGGCGACCACCCGGGCGCCGGCGTCCGAACTCCCGGACACCTCGACCCACTTGCCGTCGCGGGCGGTCCACTCCAGGTCCTCGAACCGGACGCGTTTCACCCCGTGGTCCTGGGCGTGCGAGACGAGCCAGTGCGCGTACCGCCAGCCGTCCCGCTGGCCGGTCGCGGCCAGGGTGAGCCCGGTCAGCTCCGCCGGCGCGGCGCTGCCGACCACGCCCCAGTCCAGCTCCAGGCTCCGGGTCAGCGCCGCCGCCGCGGCCGCGCCCCGCATCACCGGCGTACGCCCCACCGAGCAGGCCACCGCCCGCGTCGCGTCACCGAGCAGGGCCCGGCTCAGCACCTCCGACTCGTCGGCCCACTTCTGGTACGCCTCAGGGAAGGCGGAGCGCTGCACCCGCTGGGCGGCGTCGGTGATCCGCATCCCCTCCCAGCCGCGCACCTTCTTCAACGCCCCGTAGAACCGTTTCGCCGCGTAGCGCGGGTCGCTGATCTGGGTCGGCTTGCCCCAGCCCTGGCTGGGCCGCTGCTGGAACAGGCCGATCGAGTCCCGGTCGCCGTTCGGGAGGTTGCGCAGGCCGGACTCCTGGTAGGCGGTGGCCAGCGCCACCACCACACCCCGCTCCGGCATGCCCAGCTGCGCGCCGATCGCCGCGATGGTCGCCGCGTTGGCCATCTGGTCGGCGTCGAGCACCACCCGACCGTCGGCCTGCACGGTGCAGGACTGGTTGGCCAGGGGCAGGCGCAGCTCGCTGCCGAGCTGTCGGAGGAGGACCAGGACACCCACCACGGCGAGCAGTACGAGGACGACGCCACCCGCCACCACGGTCCGAGTTCGCACCCACACCCCCAGTTCGACAGTTCGACAAGCGTACGTCCCCCGTGGCCCCGCGCGGGCCGTCCGAGCGGTTTCCGGCCCGTCCGCCCCGAAGCGGTGCCGCCGTCCCGGAGCACGTCGGCGCTCGCGTTCCCGCTCCGACCGGCCTCTCACCCGCCGGTCGCGGCGGCGTTCGCCTAGGGCCCGTTTCGTAAGGCCGTGTCCGGCTGCGCCGGCCCCGGGCCTCGGCTCGCTCGGGCGAGCCTTGTGAAACGGGCCCTAGCCCGCGGAATCCTCCTCGAGCGCGGCCACCCAGCGGGGCGACCGCTTCTCCCGGAACGCCAGCACGCCCTCCCGCCCCTCCTCGGAGAGGAAGTAGCCGGTCGACAACGCGCCCAGCTCGGCGGCCTCGGCGCGCAGCTCCGTGGCCGGGGGCCGGCGCAGCAGCCGCTTGGCCCCGGCGAGCGCCGCCGGCGCGCCCCGGACCAGCGAGTCGCAGTACCGCTCGACCGCGCCGTCCAGCTCCTCGGCCGGCACCGCGGCGGTGACCAGACCGATCTCGGCGGCGCGCCGGCCGTCGAACGTGTCCCCGGTCAGGTAGAGCTCCGCCGCCGCCCGCGGAGACAGGCGGGGCAGCACGGTCGCCGAGATCACCGCGGGGATCACCCCGATCCGCACCTCGGTGAAGGCGAACGTGGCCTCCTCGGCGCAGACCGCCAGATCAGCGGCGGCGATCAGCCCCAGGCCACCGGCGCGGGCCGGCCCGGCCACCCGGGCCACCACCGGCTTCGGGCACTCCCAGACCGCTGCCAGCACGTCGCCGAGCATCCCGGCCGGCACCGACCCGCTGGCGTAGGCGGCGGCGGTCTCCTTGAGGTCCGCGCCCGAGCAGAAGACCGGCCCGGCGTGGTCGAGCACGACGACCCGAACCCCGTCGTCGGCGACCGCGTCGGCCAGGCCGGCGAGCAGCTGCGTCATCAGCGGGGTGGAGAGCGCGTTGCGGTTGTGCGGGCTGTCCAGGGTGAGGGTGGTCACCCCGCGGGCCGTGGCGACCCGCACGAGCGCGTCGGGAGAGGTCATGCCGGGCACACTAGTGGCCATGCCCGGCGTCCTTCCAGATGGCGAACCCGTACCGGCGGACGGTTCGCTGCCCGCCACCGCGACCCGCGAGGTCGGCGCGCGGGGTTTCGGCGTCTACGTCCACGTGCCGTTCTGCGCCAGCCGCTGCGGCTACTGCGACTTCAACACGTACACCTCCGCCGAACTCGGCGGCGGCGCCACCCGCGAGGGGTACGCCGACACCGTGCTGGCCGAGCTGCGGCTCGCCGCCCGGGTGCTCGGCGACGGCCCGCCCCGGCAGGTCGACACCGTCTTCGTGGGCGGGGGCACCCCGACCCTGCTGCCCGCCGACGACCTGGCCCGGATCCTGGACGCCGTCGACCGCACCTGGGGGCTCGCCGCCGACGCGGAGGTGACCACCGAGGCCAACCCGGAGTCGGTCACGCCCGAGTCGCTGAAGGCGCTGCGGGCGGCCGGTTACACCCGGATCTCGCTGGGCATGCAGTCCGCCGCGCCCGGCGTGCTGGCGATCCTGGACCGTCGGCACAGCGCCGGCCGGGCCACCGCCGCCGCCGCCGAGGCGCGGGACGCCGGATTCGACCACGTGAACCTCGACCTGATCTACGGCACGCCGGGCGAGCGGGCCGAGGACTTCGCCCGCTCGCTGGACGAGGTGATCGCCGCCGGCGCCGACCACGTCAGCGCGTACGCCCTGATCGTGGAGGACGGCACGCGGCTCGCCGCCCGGATGCGCCGCGGGGAGCTGCCGTACCCCGACGACGACGTGGCCGCGGACCGTTACCTGGCCGCGGAGGAGGCGCTCGGCGCGGCCGGCTTCTCCTGGTACGAGGTCTCCAACTGGGCCCGCACCCCGGCCGCCCGCTGCCGTCACAACCTGCTCTACTGGGCCGGCGGGGACTGGTGGGGGCTCGGCCCGGGGGCGCACAGCCACGTGGGTGGGGTGCGCTGGTGGAACGTCAAGCACCCGTCGGCGTACGCCCAGCGCCTCGCCGAGGGACGGTCGCCGGGGCTGGCCCGGGAGGTGCTCGGCACGGACGAGGCGCACATGGAGGACGTGATGCTGCGGCTGCGCCTCGCCAGCGGGCTGCCGCTCGACGTGCTGGACGGCGCGGGGCGGGCCGGGGCTGATCGGGCGCTCGCCGCCGGTCTGCTGGCCCCGGACGAGTACGCGGCCGGCCGCGCCGTACTCACCCTGCGCGGCCGGCTGCTCGCCGACGCCGTCGTCCGGGACCTTTTGCCGTAGGCCGAAGGCCCGGCCGGTGTCCGGCCGGGCCCGGAGGTGGACCGGGGCGGCCGACCGGACGTCGGCCGGCCGGGGTCACTTGATGAAGCTCGCGGACATCGGATAGCGGTAGGCGTTGCCCTCGTTGGCCTTCATGCCGGCGATCACCCCGAACGCGATCTGGATCACCACGACGGCCACGCTGGGCAGGAAGAGCAGGCACCAGCTGACGAAGAGCAGCACGAAGGCGATGCCGGACCAGAGGATCTGGAAGTTCAGCGCCGCCAACGCCTGCGCCCGTACGGCCGGGGACTGCTGCCCGCGTGCCAGGTAGGCGATGAGCGGGGCGACGAAGCCGAGCGGCCCGAAGCTGATCAGCGCGCCGAGCGCCCCGCCGAAGTGGGCGACCAGCGCCCACGTCTTGTCCTCGTTGCTGGCGTAGCCGGCCGGCGGGCCGTAGCCGCCTCCGGTCGGATATCCGGCACCGGGCGGGTAGCCACCCGGCGGGGGATAGCCGCCCGACGGGGGTTGGCCGCCGCTGGGCGGCGGATAGCCACCGGGCGGGGGATAGCCGGCTGGTCCGGGTGACCCGGACAGTGGTGCGGTGGGCTCGTCCGGGGCGGACGGGCCGGGAGCTGCCGGCGGCGGGGTCGGATCCGGGTGGTCGCCGGGGTCAGCCGCGCCGGGAGGGCGAGGTGGTTCAGTCATGAACGTCACGGTAGGGGGCGGCCACAATGACGCGCCAGAGCGGCGTCGCCGGGTGGTTCCGGCCGGCGGGCCGAGCGCCGGTGGGCGGCCGGAGGGCCCCGGGTGGGCGGAGACCGCACCCGTGGTCCGTCCTTGATCATCGCGCTGCCGGGTCTGCCGACGTAGACTGGCACTCGCTACAGTCGAGTGCCAGGAATGTCGCGGGTGGTGTGGAACACCGGCGGCCGATGCGCGTAGGAGGTGGGGAGGATGGGTCTCGACGACCGCAAGCTCGCCGTGCTCCGCGCCATTGTCGAGGACTACGTCGCCACGCAGGAGCCGGTCGGCAGTCGGGCGTTGGTCGAGCGGCACCAGCTCGGGGTCTCCCCGGCGACCGTCCGCAACGACATGGCGGTCCTCGAGGAGGAGGGCTACATCCGGCAGCCGCACACCAGCGCCGGCCGGGTGCCCACCGACCGCGGCTACCGCCTCTTCGTGGACCGGCTCTCCCGGGTCAAGCCGCTCAGCCCGGCCGAGCGGCGGGCGATCGAGCGCTTCCTGCTCGGCGCCGTCGACCTGGACGACGTGGTGCACCGCACGGTCCGCCTGCT
Source organism: Micromonospora musae (assembly GCF_003626635.1). GTDB lineage: Bacteria > Actinomycetota > Actinomycetes > Mycobacteriales > Micromonosporaceae > Micromonospora > Micromonospora musae. Next base: position 51,590 of record NZ_RAZT01000016.1, read on the forward strand.
GGCCCAGCTGACCCGGCAGGTCGCCGTCGTGCAGTATCCGAGCCTCGCCCGCTCGTCCGTCCGGCACCTGGAGCTGGTGCCGATCTCCACCACCCGGCTGATGCTGGTCATGATCGCCGACACCGGGCGGGTCGAGCAGCGGCTCGTGGAGATGCCCGGCCCGATCCCCGCCGACGATGTCACCGACCTGCGCCGCCTGGTCAACGAGAAGCTCGTCGACACCCGGCTGTCGGAGACCCCGCCGCTGGTGCAGGCGCTGGTCGACGAGGTCGGTCCCGACCTGCGTCCGGCCATGGCCACCCTCGCCAGCGTGCTGCTGGAGACGCTGGTCGAGCGGCACGAGGAGCGGATAGCGCTGGCCGGCACGGCGAACCTCACCCGCGGTGGCCTGCTCGACTTCCAGGGCTCGCTGCGACCGATCCTCGAGGCCCTCGAGGAGGAGGTCGTCCTGCTGAAGCTGATCGGCGAGGTCGAGGAGAGCACGATGCGGGTGCGCATCGGTGACGAGAACGAGATCGACAACCTCCGCGCCGCGTCGGTGGTGAGCACCGGCTACGGCCCGAATTCGATGATCGTCGGTGGCCTTGGCGTGCTGGGGCCGACCCGGATGGACTACCCCAGCACCATCGCCACCGTGCGGGCCGTGGCACGCTACGTGGGCGATCTGCTGGCCCAGAACTAGAGCAGTAACCGTCCGGCCGGTTCCGGCCGGCGCAACGCGACCGAACATGAGGACACGGAACGCAGTGGCCAGGGACTACTACGGCATTCTCGGTGTGAACCGGGACGCCTCCGACGACGAGATCAAGCGCGCCTACCGCAAGCTGGCGCGCCAGTTCCACCCGGACGTCAATCCGGATCCGGAGGCGCAGGAGAAGTTCAAGGACATCAACGCCGCGTACGAGGTCCTCTCGGACGACCGGAAACGGCAGATCGTCGACCTCGGCGGCGACCCGCTCGCCCCGGGCGGCGGGGGCGCCGGTGGCCCGGGCGGCCCCGGTGGGGCCGGACCGTTCGTCGGCTTCCAGGACATCATGGACGCCTTCTTCGGCGGTGCGGCCGGTGGCTCCCGGGGGCCCCGGCCACGGACCCGGCCGGGCGCCGACGCGATCCTCCGCCTCGAGCTGGACCTGCACGAGACGGCGTTCGGCGTCGAGGCGCCGATAACCGTCGACACCGCCGTGCTCTGCACCACCTGCTCGGGCGCGGGCACCGCCGCCGGCACCCACCTCGCCACCTGCGAGGCGTGCGGTGGCCGGGGCGAGGTGCAGTCGGTGCAGCGCACCTTCCTCGGCCAGGTGGTCTCCGCCCGCCCGTGCACCGTCTGCCAGGGCTACGGCACCACCATTCCGCACCCCTGCCCGACCTGCGCCGGCGACGGTCGGGTGCGTACCCGCCGCTCGCTCACGGTGAAGATCCCGGCCGGTGTCGAGGACGGCATGCGGATCCGCCTGGCCCAGCAGGGCGAGGTCGGCCCCGGCGGCGGCACCGCCGGCGACCTCTACGTGGAGATCCACGAGCGCCCGCACGACGTCTACTCCCGCAAGGGCGACGACCTGCACTGCCGGGTCACCGTGCCGATGACCGCGGCGGCGCTCGGCACCCGGCTGACCATCAAGACGCTGGACAGCGAGGAGACGGTCGACGTCAAGGCCGGCACCCAGCCGGCCAGCACGCTGCGGCTGCGCGCCCGGGGCGTGCCACACCTGCGCGGCACCGGCCGGGGTGACCTCTACGTGCACCTGGACGTACGTACGCCGAGCAAGCTCGACGCCGACCAGGAGCGGATGCTGCGGGAGTTCGCCAAGACCCGGGGCGAAGAGGTGGCCGAGCTGAGCAAGCAGGGCGGCTTCTTCTCCCGGATGCGCGACGCCTTCAACGGTCACGCCTGAGCCGACGGCTTGCCGTCCCGGCCGGGTGCCGAGGAGGTTAGCCTGTTGACCGTGTCCGCCCCGCTCTTCCTGGTCGAGTCGCTGCCCACCACTGACACGCTGACCCTCGGTGGCCCCGAGGGTCACCACGCCGCCACCGTGCAGCGGTTGCGGGTGGGCGAGGAGCTGCTGCTCGCCGACGGTCAGGGCGGTACCGCCACCGCCGTGGTCACGGCGGTCGGTCGGGGCAGCCTGGAGCTCGAGCTGACCGCACGGGGGTACGTCGACGCCTCCGTCCCGCGACTGGTCGTGGTGCAGGGCATCGCCAAGGGCGATCGCGGCGAGCTGGCCGTACAGGCGATGACCGAGGTCGGGGTGGACGAGATCGTGCCCTGGGCGGCGTCCCGCTCGGTGGCGCAGTGGCGCGGTGACCGGGGCGTACGGGCCCGGGAGAAGTGGGTGGCGACCGCCCGGGAGGCGGCCAAGCAGGCCCGCCGCCCGTGGCTGCCGGTGGTGGCCGGGTCGCCGGACGAGTCGACCGGCCGGGTCGCCGGGCGTCTCGCCGGGTCGGCCGCCGCGTTCGTGCTGCACGAGGAGGCCACCGACCGGCTCACCACCGTGGAGCTTCCCGACGCCGGCGAGATCGTGCTGGTCGTCGGCCCCGAGGGGGGAATCACGGCGGACGAGGTGGACGCGTTCGTCGCCGTGGGGGCCCGCCCCGTACGCCTCGGCCCCGCGGTCCTGCGCACCTCGACGGCGGGCGTCGCCGCCCTCACCGTCCTCGCCACCCGCCTCTCCCGCTGGTGAGTCCCCGCGATCGGTGATCCGAACCGGGGTTCGGCGCGGGTGGGTCGCCGCGGGGGGAGCGGAACTCGGGTCAGCTGCGCAGGTACGACGCGCCGTTGAGGTCGACGATGGTGCCGGTCGCCCACTCGGCCTCGGGCGAGGCGAGCCAGTGCACCGCGGCGGCGATCTCGTCGGGGCGGGCGATCCGGTTGAACGGGCTCTGGGCGCGTACCGCGACACCGCGCTCGGCCTTGAGGTGCTCGTTGGTCATGTCGGTCTCGACGAATCCGGGCGCGACCGTGGCCACCGCGATGCCGTACGGCGCGAGCGCCACGGCCAGCGACTGGCCCATCGCGTTCATGCCCGCCTTGCTCGCCCCGTACGCCGGGTTCGCCGGCTCACCGCGGAACGCGCCCCGGGACGAGACGTTGACGATCCGGCCACCCCGATCGCGCATGTGCTGGGCGGCGCACCAGGCGGCGTTGGCCGCGCCGAAGAGGTTGGTGTCCAGCACCTCACGCCAGCGCTGCCGCCACTGCTCGTAGGTGCTCTCGAAGACCGGGTGCGGCGGGTCGGCGGGTCCGAAGGTGCCCGCGTTGTTGACCAGTACGTCCAGCCCACCGAGCCGGTCGGCCGCCTCGTCCACCATCGCCCGGACCGCGTCCGGGTCGGCGAGGTCCGCCCGGACCACCACGTGTCCCTCGCCGGGCAGCTGCGCGCGCAGCTCCTCGGCCAGCTCCGCCGAGTCCCGGTGGTGGATCGCCACCCGGTCGCCGCTCGCCGCGAAGGCCTTCGCCACCGCTCGCCCGATGCCGCGCGAGCCTCCCGTCACCAGTACCGCCCGTGAAGTCACGCCGGCCATCCTGCCGCACCGGACGCCGGTGCCGAGCAGCGGTCCTTCCCCGCGCCGAAACCCCTGACAACGGGCCGTTCCTTACACTGCCCGGATGGGATCAGACTGCCTGTTCTGCCGCATCGTCGCCGGGGAGATCCCGGCCACCGTCGTCCGGGAGACCCCCAGGACCCTCGCCTTCCGCGACATCGCCCCGAAGGCGCCGGTGCACGTGCTGGTGATTCCCAAGGAGCACTACGCCGACGTGGCGACGCTCGCCGAGGGTGACCCGGCGCTCGCCGGCGAGGTGCTCGCCACGGCCGCCGCGGTGGCCGAGGACGAGGGTCTGCTCGGCGACGGTTTCCGGCTGATGTTCAACACCGGGGCGTACGGCGGCCAGGAGGTCTTCCACGTGCACGCGCACCTGTTCGGTGGGGCGCCGCTCGGTCCGATGCTCGCCCGGGATCTCGCGTGAGCGCCGTGCCGGAGAAGTTGGAGCGGCTGGTGCGCCGGGCGCAGGCGCAGCACCGCGTCCCGGCGGTCTCGGCGGCCCTGCACCGAGCCGACCGGCCACTGTGGGCGTTCGCGGTCGGCGGCGCCGGCAACGACACCCCGCTCGGGCCGGGGACGCAGTTCCGGATCGGCTCGGTGACCAAGACGTTCACCGCCGTACTGACCCTGCAGTGCCGCGACGACGGCCTGCTCGACCTGGACGATCCGGTGGGCCGCCACCTCGACCTGCCCGCGCACGGGGAGCTGACGGTGCGCCGGCTGCTGTCGCACACGGCGGGCCTGCAACGTGAGCCGTACGGCGACGTCTGGGACACCCTGCGCGCGCCCGACACCGAAGAGCTCCTGGCCGACCTGGCCCGGGCCGAGCGGGTACTGCCCGCGGGTCGCCGCTACCACTACTCGAACCTCGGGATGGCGCTGCTCGGTCAGCTGGTCGGCCGGCTGCGCGGCGGTACGTGGGCCGAGGTGCTCGGCGACCGGGTGCTGGCGCCGCTGGGCCTCGCCGACACGACCGTGAGCCCGGGCCCGGCCGCGGCCACCGGCTTCCTCGTCGACGCGTACTCGGACGAGGCGCGTCCGGAGCCGCCTACCGACTTCGGCGCCGTGGGGCCGGCCGCCCAGCTCTGGAGCACCGCCGGGGACATGGCTCGCTGGGCGGCCTTCCTGGCCGATCCGGCGGCGGTCGACCCGGCCGGTGCGGTGCTCGCTCCGGCCACGCTGGAGGAGATGCGCTGGCCGGTGACGGTGACCGACGAGGCGCTGTGGGGCGGAGGCTTCGGGCTCGGTCTGATCCTGGTGCCGCAGGGGGAGCGGGTGATGCACGTGGGGCACGACGGCGCGATGCCCGGCTTCCTGGCCGGCGTCTACGGCCGGCGGGGCGGGGAGGGCACCCCGGGCGCGATGGGCTGTGCCGTGCTCGTCTCCTCCGGCACCGCCTCCGAAGCCCTCGATCTGCCGCATCAGCTGCTCGCCGCCGCGGTCGAGCACGATCCGGCGGAGATCGAGCCGTGGCGACCCGGCCCGCCCGCCCCCGCCACGCTGCGCGGTGTGCTGGGCCGTTGGTGGGGGGAGGGCTACGAGTACGTCTTCTCCTGGCACGACGGCGCGCTGCGGGCCCGGGGCGCCGGCGATCCGCCGGGCCGGCCGCCGGCGGTCTTCACGCCGCTGCCCGACCGGCCGGACGTGTTCCGCACGGTCTCCGGCCGGGAGGTCGGTGAGCTGCTCCGGCTGAGCCGGGACGACCGGGGCGCGGTGGTGCGGATGCACTGGGCGACCTACCGGTTCACCCGCAACCAGGAGACCTTCGACCGGTACGACTTCCGCGTCGGGGAGTGACCCGGTAGGGGCGCGGGGCGGGGTTCCTCCCGCTCCGCGCCGACCTGGCTTTTCGCCCTTTTTATCGCTTTTGTTGGTCAGTGCGGCCGCGCCCCGGGGGCGGGGAAATGCAGACGATGTCGCCGCTGTTGAACCGATACGATGAGTGGAACGTCCGTACGCCGCGCCACCAGGGCCGGCGCCGAAATCGAGAGCAGGTGGCACAGGGCCCCTCGGCCCGAGCTATGACCGGCACCCCACCTCCCGGCCCGCCCCAGGTGCAGACCCGGATCACCGTTCCCGATCCGAAGATCATGGTCAACCTGCTCGGTGCGGGTGACGAGATCCTGCGACTCGTCGAACGCTCGGTCAACAGCGACGTGCACGTCCGGGGCAACGAGATCACCATCTCCGGTGCGCCCGCGGACAACGCCCTCGCCGAGCGTCTCTTCACCGAGCTGCTCGAACTCATCGAGAAAGGCGAGACCCTGACCACTGACGCCGTCCGGCGTACCGTCGGCATGCTCGAGCAGGGCAGTGCCGAGCGGCCCGCCGACGTCCTGACGCTCAACATCCTCTCCCGCCGCGGCCGCACCATCCGTCCCAAGACGCTCGGGCAGAAGCGCTACGTCGACGCGATCGACTCGCACACCATCGTCTTCGGCATCGGCCCCGCCGGCACCGGCAAGACCTACCTGGCGATGGCGAAGGCCGTCCAGGCGCTCCAGGCCAAGCAGGTCAACCGGATCATCCTCACCCGGCCCGCCGTCGAGGCGGGGGAGCGGCTGGGCTTCCTGCCCGGCACGCTCAACGAGAAGATCGACCCCTACCTGCGCCCGCTCTACGACGCGCTGCACGACATGCTCGACCCGGACTCGATCCCGAAGCTGATGGCCGCGGGCACGATCGAGGTGGCGCCGCTGGCGTACATGCGCGGTCGGACGCTGAACGACGCGTTCATCATCCTCGACGAGGCGCAGAACACCACGCCCGAGCAGATGAAGATGTTCCTCACCCGGCTCGGCTTCAACTCCAAGATCGTGGTCACCGGTGACGTGACCCAGGTCGACCTGCCCGGAGGGACGACCAGCGGCCTGCGCCTGGTGCGAGAGATCCTCACGAACGTGGAGGACGTCCACTTCGCCCAGTTGTCCAGCTCCGACGTGGTTCGGCACCGGCTGGTCGGCGAGATCGTCGACGCGTACGCCCGCTGGGACGCCGAGCGGGAGAACCAGCAGGCACAGAGCGTGCACGCCGTACCGGGGCGGACCGCCCAGGGCGGCGGCCGATCCGGCCGCCGCCGCTAGATCAGGGGAAACAGTTGTCCATCGAGATCGCCAACGAGTCCGGTGTCGAGGTCGACACCGACGCCGTGCTCGCCGTCGCCCGGCACGCCCTCGACGAGATGGGGGTCAACCCCCTCGCCGAGCTCTCCGTGCTGCTGGTCGACGTCGAATACATGACCGAGCTCAACCATCGCTGGATGGGGGGCGACGGGCCGACCGACGTGCTCGCCTTCCCCATGGACGAGGGCAGCGTGGACCACGGCCCGGGCGAGAGCGCCCCGGCCGCCGGTGAGCCGGCGCTGCTCGGCGACATCGTGCTCTGCCCCGACGTCGCGGCCAAGCAGGCGGCCACGGCGGGCCACTCGGCCGCCGACGAGCTGCACCTGCTGACCGTGCACGGGGTGCTGCACCTGCTCGGGTACGACCACGCGGAACCGGAGGAGGAGCGGGAGATGTTCGCGCTCCAGGCCCGACTGCTGTCCAGTTGGCGGTCGAGCCGGTCACAGTGATGTCCGTACAGGCCTCCACAGCCGCCGCCGGCCTGCCCGACGTGCAGCTACTCGTCTTCGCCGCCGGTCTGGTGGTGCTGGCCGGGCTGATCGCGATGACCGAGGCGGCGCTCGCCGCGGTCTCGCCGGCCCGCGCCGCGGAGCTGGCCCGCGACGGCGCCCGCGGCGCCCGCACGTTGCAGACCGTCGCCGGTGACGTCGTCCGGCACCTCAACCTGCTCCTGCTGCTGCGACTGCTCGCCGAGCTGACCGCCACCACGCTGGTGGCGCTGGTCGCCGTGGACACCTTCGGCGCGGGGTGGCGGGCGGCGCTCGTCACCGCCGGCGCGATGACCGTGGTCAGCTTCGTGGTGGTCGGCGTCGCCCCACGCACTCTTGGCCGGCAGCACGCCTACGTCGTCGGTCGGGTGGTGGCCCCGCTGGTCCGCTGGCTGGGGCGCGCGCTCAACCCGCTCGCCTCGCTGCTGATCCTGATCGGCAACGCGGTGACGCCGGGGCGCGGCTTCCGCGAGGGCCCGTTCGCGACCCAGGTGGAGCTCCGCGAACTGGTCGACCTCGCGGAGCAGCGTGGGGTGGTCGAGCACGGCGAGCGGCAGATGATCCACTCGGTCTTCGCCCTCGGAGACACCATCGCCCGCGAGGTGATGGTGCCCCGTACGGAGACGGTGTGGATCGAGTCGGGCAAGACGCTCTCGCAGGCGCTCGCCCTCTTCCTCCGCTCGGGCTTCTCCCGGATCCCCGTGATAGGCGAGAACGTCGACGACGTCCTCGGCGTCCTCTATCTCAAGGACCTGATCCGCCGGGTGCGCGGCGGCGATCCGTCGGCCGAGCAGCTGCCCGTCTCCGAGCTGATGCGTCCGGCCACGTTCGTGCCGGAGTCGAAGCCCGTCGACGACCTGCTCTCCGAGATGCAGGCGGCCCGCAACCACCTGGTCATCGTCGTCGACGAGTACGGCGGCACCGGCGGCCTGGTCACCATCGAGGACATCCTCGAGGAGATCGTCGGTGAGATCACCGACGAGTACGATGTCGAACGCCCACCGGTCGAGCAGCTGGAGGACGGGTCGGTGCGGGTCACCGCCCGACTTCCCGTGGAGGACCTGGGCGAGCTGTTCGACATCGAGTTGCCCACCGACGAGGTGGAGACGGTCGGCGGCCTGCTGGCCCAGTCGCTGGGTCGGGTGCCGATCCCGGGAGCCCGGGTCGAGGTGGCCGGCCTGCGGCTGATCGCCGAGGGCACCACCGGCCGACGCAACCGGATCGACACCGTGCTGGTCAGCCGGGTCGTGCCGACCGACGAGCAGGAGAGCCCGGGGCGTGGCGAGCGCGCCGAGTCCCGGGGCAGTCACCAACCGATCGAGGAGAGGCAACCCGCCGATGCCTGAGTCGCCCACCGTGCCGGCAGCCCGGCCCACCCCGTCCGCTCCGGCGGAGCTGAGCGCCGAGGACGCCAAGTTGGTCGTCCTGGCCCGAGGCGCCCGTGGCCGGGTGGGAGCCGTGGAGGGTGCGGCGGTCCGCGACCAGGACGGTCGGACGTACGCCGCCGCCAGTGTCGCGCTGCCCTCGCTGACGCTCACCGCGCTGCAGCTGGCGGTGGCTTCGGCGGTGGCCGCCGGCGCCGGCCGGCTGGAGGCCGCCGTGGTGGTGACCGAAGCCTCGACGCTCGACGGCGCCGGGCACGCGGCGGTCCGCGACCTCGCCGCCGACGCGCCGATCCACGTGGCCGCGCCGGACGGCACCGTCCTCGGCACGGTCGTCCAGTGAAGGACCCGGAGGAGCGCCCCTACCGAGCCGGCTTCGCCTGCTTCGTGGGGCGGCCCAACGCGGGCAAGTCGACCCTGACCAACGCGATCGTCGGTCAGAAGATCGCGATCACCTCGAACAAGCCGCAGACCACCCGGCACGTCATCCGGGCCGTACTGCACCGGCCGGACTCGCAGCTCGTCCTCGTCGACACCCCGGGCCTGCACCGCCCCCGCACGCTGCTCGGCGAACGCCTCAACGACCTGGTCCGTCAGACCTGGAGCGAGGTCGACGTCATCGGGCTCTGCATCCCGGCCGACGAGCCGATCGGACGCGGAGACCGGTTCATCACCGGCGAGCTGGCCGAGCTGAAAGCGACCGTACTGGCCGTGGTCACCAAGACCGACCTCGTCGACCGCGGGCGCCTCGCCGAGCAGCTGCTCGCAGTGAGCGAGCTGGGTGAGTTCGCGGCCGTGGTGCCGGTGAGCGCCGTCTCCGGGCACCAGCTCGACACCCTGGTCGACGTGATGACCGGGTACCTGCCCGCCTCCCCGCAGCTCTACCCGGACGACATGCTCACCGAGGACCCGGAGCAGGTGCTCGTCGCGGAGCTCATCCGGGAGGCGGCACTGGAGGGGGTGCGCGACGAGCTGCCGCACTCCATCGCTGTGGTGGTGGAGGAGATGATCCCCGAGGGGCAGCTCATCCGGATCTTCGCCGACCTCTACGTCGAGCGGCCCAGCCAGAAGGCGATTGTGATCGGTCACCGGGGCAGCCGGCTCAAGGAGGTCGGCACCACCGCACGGCGGCAGATCGAGGAGCTGCTCGGCAGCCGGGTCTTCCTGGACCTGCACGTACGGGTGGCGAAGGACTGGCAGCGCGACCCGAAGCAGCTGCGCAAACTCGGCTTCTGACCGGCTCGTCCCGTTCGTTCCGTCGGTCAGCCGGACGGCCGCGTCGTCCGGCTGATCAGCATCGGTCGAACGGCCGACCGGGGCGGGCCGTACGGGGAGAGCGGCTGATCCTACTCGGTCGGGCGTATGGCTAGATTCACGTCCGGGTGGGGCGTGCGGCCGTTTACCGGGAACGCGGCGGAGGGTAGGAGACATCCGCCGCGCCCCCGAGACAGATGCAGGCTGATGCGTAACAGATACCTGGACCTGCTCCGCTTCCTCGCCATCGTTCGAGTCGTCGTCTACCACGTCACCGGCTTCGCCTCGCTCACCCTGGTCTTCCCGGCCATGGCGGTGATGTTCGCGCTGGCCGGCTCGCTGATGGCCGCCTCGCTGGAGCGATCCGGGCCGGCTGCGGTGCTGCGCCGGCTGCGCCGCCTGCTGCCGTCGCTGTGGGTGCTGGCCGCGATCTTCGTACCGGCCATGCTCCTCACCGGGCTGCCGTTCACCCCCCGCGTGCTGCTCTGGCTCTTCCCGATCGCCGATCCGCCCGCCAACGGCTGGGGGGCGATGGCCCTGAGCCCGATCTGGTACCTACGGGACTACCTGTGGTTCGTCTTCGCCTCGCCGGTCGCGCTCTGGGCGTTCCGGCGGGCGCCGCTGCCGACCCTGCTGGCCCCGTACGTCCTGCTCGTGGTGATCGAGTCGGGCATCTGGCCGAACGCCCCCGGCCCGTACCGGGAGTTCGGTCTCTACTTCGGCGCCTGGATGCTGGGCTTCGCGCACCACGCGGGCATGCTGCGCCGGCTCGCCAACCGGGTGCTGGTCCCGGCGGTGCTGGTGCTCGTCGCGGCGGGCGGCGCGTGGATCCTCACGCATCCCGGCCCACGCGGCTACGACCTCAACGACATCCACCTCGGCAACGCCCTCTGGTCGACGGCGTTCATCCTGGTCGTGCTCGGCCGGGGACCGGCCGGCGCGGCCTGGGTCGATCGCAGCGCCCTCTTCGGGCGGGTGGTCACCGTGCTGAACCGGCGGGCCCTGACGATCTACCTCTGGCACATGCCGTTCGTGGTGGCGATCACCCCGCTCTTCGACCCACTGGGCTGGACGCACGAGGACCCGCGTGGGCTGGCGATCCGGGTGGTGCTGGTCTTCGCCCTGGTCGGCGTGGTGACGCTCGCCGTGGGATGGGTGGAGGACCTCGCGGCGCAGCGGCGGCCGGAGCTGATCCCCGGCGGCCGGCGACGGACGAGGCCCGTCGGTCCGCCCACGTCGACCGGCCACCAGGTGCCCGCGCAGCGGGCCGCCCCGGAGGCGGAGGTCACCGCTGGGCGACCCTGAGGTCGCCGCTGTCGGCGCTCACCGCGAGGACCAGCTTGGCGGCCGGGTCGTCGGCGACGGCGACGTGCTCGTCTCCCGAGTTGCCGTTGGCCCGGACCCGGTACGGGCCGGGCGGAACGACGAGGTCGACGTCACCGCTGTTCGCGTGCGCCCGGACCGAGGCGGCCTTGTCCAGCTCGATCCGTACGTTGCCGGATTTGGCCTCGGCGTCCACCTCGCCCTGCAGCCGCCGGGCGGAGATGTCGCCGGAGGAGGCGCGCAGCGTGACCGGACCGGTGGCCTCGGACACCTCGATGTTGCCGGAGCTGGCCTCCAGCCGTACCGGACCACTGGCGCCGGTGAGCTGGACGTCCCCCGAGTGGACCTGCAGCTCCACCGCGCCGACCCGGATCAGCTCGACGTCGCCCGAGTTGCTCTCGCCCCGCACCGCGACACCCTCGGGGGCGGTCACCTCGTACGACACGCTGCACCGGGACCCGCAGTCGGTGTCCAGCACCAACTCGCTGCCCTTGATCTCGTACTTCGCCCGCGGCTCGGCGCCCTGGTAGCGGACCACCCGCTTGATCCGCACCTCGGTGGCGGTGCCGGTGGCCCGGACGATCACGTCACCCGAGCCGGGCAGCACCCGGATCGTGGTGATCCGGGCGGACTCGGTGTTGTCGAAGTCCAGGCGCCGGTAGGAGAGGTTGTCGCACCCGGTGAGCAGGATGAGCGCGGTGACGGCACCGAACGCGACCGGTGCCACGGCACGGCGGCGGAGCAGAGCGGCACCGGAGGAGGCGGTGCCGACGGGGCGCTGAGCGGTCATGGCGAGAACGCTACGGCCGGCACCGCCCCAGACACATCCGGGTTCCGCCGCCGCCGGACCCCGAAGGAACCCTGATTTCGTACCCCGAGGGAGAATGGTCCGATGACCGGGTACCGCCGACAGCTCTACCGCGACGACGCGGTGGTACTGCGGGTGCAGAAGCTCGGCGAGTCTGATCGGATCATCACGCTGCTCACCCGACGGCACGGCCGGATCCGTGCGGTGGCCCGGGGCGTGCGGCGCACCACCAGCAAGTTCGGTGCCCGGTTGGAGCCGTTCGGGCACGTGGACCTCCAGCTCGCCGGGGACCCGAAGGGCAACCAGGGCAGCTCGCTGCACACGGTGAGCCAGGTCGAGGGGATCGACCTCTACGGCAAGCGGTTCCTCGGCGACTACCCGCGCTACACCGCGGCCAGCGCCGTCGCCGAGACGGCCGAACGGCTCACCCCGGTCGAGCGGGAGCCGTCGCTGCGGCTGTTCCAGCTCACCCTCGGCGCGGTGCGTGCGCTCGCCGAGGGCAGCCACGCCACCACCCTCGTGCTCGACGCGTACCTGCTGCGGGGGATGGCCCTGGCGGGCTGGGCGCCGGCGTTGATGGCGTGCGCGGTCTGTGGCACGCCCGGGCGGCACCGGGCCTTCTCCGTACCGGCCGGCGGTGTGGTGTGCCCGGACTGCCGACCACCCGGCGCGGCCCATCCGGCGCCGGCCACCATCGAGCTGATGTTCGCGCTGAGTAGCGGTGACTGGCGGATCGCCGACGCCGCGGAGGCCGGCGTACGACGCGAGTGCAGCGGGCTGGTCGCGGCTCACCTGCAGTGGCACCTGGAACGCGCGCTACGCTCGCTTCCGCTGGTAGACCGGGGCGTTTCGACGCCCGGCGCCGATGGCGTGAACAGGGAGTAACGAGTGATCCGATCAATGAGGGCCGGCCGGCGGCAGCCGGTGCCACCCACGCCGCACCCGTCCGGTGCCCGTCCGCCGGCACTGCCGGCCGACGCGGTGCCTCGGCACGTCGCAGTGGTGATGGACGGCAACGGTCGGTGGGCCAAGGAGCGTGGGCTGCCCCGCACCAAGGGCCACGAAGCCGGGGAGTTCTCCCTCTTCGACACGATCGAGGGCGCCATCGAGATGGGCATCCCCTACCTGTCGGCGTACGCCTTCTCCACCGAGAACTGGCGGCGCTCGCCGGACGAGGTCCGCTTCCTGATGGGCTTCAACCGCGACGTGATCCGCCGCCGCCGTGACCAGCTGGTCGACCTCGGCGTACGGGTGGTCTGGTCGGGTCGGGCGGGGCGGCTCTGGAAGAGCGTCATCTCGGAGCTGCAGACCGCCGAGGAGATGTCCCGCGGCAACTCGACGCTCACCCTCCAGTTCTGCGTGAACTACGGCGGTCAGGCGGAGATCGCCGACGCGGCGGCGGCGATCGCCCGCGAGGTGGCCGCCGGCCGGCTCGACCCGGCCAAGGTCAACGAGAAGACCGTCGCGAAGTACCTCTACCACCCCGAGGTCCCCGAGGTGGATCTCTTCCTGCGCCCGTCCGGGGAGCAGCGGACCTCCAACTTCATGCTCTGGCAGAGCGCGTACGCCGAGCTGATCTACCTCGACACGCTCTGGCCGGACTTCGACCGCCGGCACCTCTGGTACGCCTGTGAGCTCTACGCGCAGCGCGACCGGCGCTTCGGCGGAGCCCTGCCCAACCCGGTCGCCCCGCCGACCCAGGGCTGAAACCGGCGTTCGCGGTGGTCCGCCCGTTGCCGGGCGGGCCGCCGCCCAGGCTTACCGTGCCGTCACCCTGGGTATCTGTTCTCCCAGGAGCCACTGACGGAGGTGAACCCACATGATTCAGAAGCGCATCGTCCAGTGGGCGCTGATGGCGATCGCCGTTCCGGTGGCGGCGGCCGGCGCACGCCGGCTCAGCCGCACGATCGAGGCCCGTCGCGGCCCCTCCGGAGTCAGCCGCCTGCTCGCCAAGGGCGCGGATCGCCTCCGCCCGCAGAAGGCCAAGCGGCACGCCTTCTGGTGAGCCCGACCTTCTGGTGAGCCCGACCGGTCCGCCGCGCGCCGGTCGGGCTGGGTCGTTGCCGGGGTGGTGCGGCCCGGGCGCGCCTAGGATCGAGAGGCGCGGGGCGTGTCGCGGGGGTGCGTCCCTGACGCGGGGGTGGTCATGCGGGATCTCCGGTTCGAGATGACGGCCGCGCTGGCGGGCGCGAACCTGGTCGACGCCGCGCAGCGGGAACGGGTCGCGGACGTCTGCGCCGACGTGGCCGAGCGGTACTGCGCCGAACTCGGTCACACCGCCGCCATCCGGTCCGGCGAGATCGGTGAGCTGGCCCAGGGCGAGCCGGCCGCCGGATGGGCCCCGACGCCGGCGGAGGAGACCCAGCGCGCCTGGTGAGGACCGGGCCCGCCGTCGCCCCGGCCCGTCCGCGGGCCTGCTGTCGCCAGGCCCCGTCCGCCTGCCGTCCGGCGTGACCGCCACAGGTGTTTCTCGCTGAGCCCGATACCTCAGCGGCATCAATATGCCGCTGAGGTATCAGGCTCATCCTGGTCGTCGACGGGCTACCAGCCCTCCGCGACCTCGCGCCGACCGGACGGGGTCCGCGGCCGGCGGCCGGGACCACCGACGACCGGCCGGCGCGGTTCAGGCCTCCACTTCGGAGCGGTCGCCCGCCCAGAGGGTGTGGAACGTTCCCGCCCGGTCGACCCGGTGGTACGTGTGCGCACCGAAGTTGTCCCGCAGCCCCTGGATCAGCGCGGCGGGCAGCCGCTCCGCGCGCAGCGCGTCGAAGTACGCCAGCGACGAGGCGAACGCCGGAACGGGCACCCCGGCCCGGGCGGCCTCCGCCACGATGCGACGCCAACCGGGCACGCCCGCGCTGACCGCCTCGGCGAAGTACGGCGCCACCAGCAGGGTGGGCAGGTTGGGCTGCTCGTCGTACGCCTCACGGATGCGGTCCAGGAACCGGGCCCGGATGATGCAGCCGCCCCGCCAGATGGTGGCGGTGCCGCCCAGGTCGATGTTCCAGTCGTACTCCCGGCTGCCCGCGCTGATGTGGTCGAAGCCCTGCGCGTAGGCGACGATCTTCGAGGCGAGCAGCGCCCGGCGGACGTCCTCGACGAATGCGTCGCGGTCCTCGACCTTCAGCTGCGCGCCGCCGCCGGGGAACGCCCGGCGGGCCGCCTCGCGCTGGTCGGCGTGCCCGGAGAGGGAACGCGCGAACGTCGCCTCGGCGATGCCGGTGATCGGGATGCCCAGGTCGAGCGCGCTCTGCACGGTCCACCGCCCGGTGCCCTTCTGCTCCGCCTGGTCGCGTACGACGTCGACGAACGGGCGGCCGGTGGCGGCGTCGGCGTGCGCCAGCACGTCGCCGGTGATCTCGATGAGGAAGGACTCCAGCTCGCCGCGGTTCCACTCCCGGAAGATCTCCGCGAGCTCCGCCGGCTCCGCGCCCAGACCGGCCCGCAGCAGGTCGTACGCCTCGGCGATGAGCTGCATGTCGGCGTACTCGATGCCGTTGTGCACCATCTTCACGAAGTGGCCGGCGCCTCCCGGGCCGATGTGCCGGCAGCACGGCACCCCGTCGACCTGCGCGGCGATCTTCTCGAAGATCGGTCCCAGCTTCTGGTACGACTCCGCCGAGCCGCCGGGCATGATGCTCGGCCCGTGCAGGGCACCCTCCTCGCCGCCCGACACGCCGGTGCCGACGAAGTGCAGCCCGTGCTCGCGCAGCGCCGCCTCCCGGCGTTGGGTGTCCGCGAAGTGCGCGTTGCCGCAGTCCACCACGATGTCGCCCGGCTCCAGCAGCGTGGCCAGCTCGTCGATCACCGCGTCGGTCGGCGCACCGGCCTTCACCATCACGATCACCGCGCGGGGCCGCTCCAGTGCGGCGACGAAGTCGGCCATCGACTCGGCGGCCACGAACGTGCCCTCGTCGCCGTGCTCGGCGATCAGGCTCCGGGTGCGCTCCCAGTTGCGGTTGTGCACCGCCACCCGGAACCCGTTGCGCGCCAGGTTGCGGGCCAGGTTGCGGCCCATAACGGCGAGTCCGGTAACCCCGATCTGCGCCTTCGCCTGCTCGGCCATGCGCCGCCACCTCTCACTGTCGCTGTTCGCGTTTCGAACCTATCGCGACGGACGGCGGCGGGGACCAGTGATCGTGATCCCGTCACGGTGGGTAGCGGGACGGCTTCCGGTCAGCCCTCGGCGAGCCGGGCCTCGATCCGGGCGACCTTCTCGGTCAGCGCGTCGGTCACCCCGGGGCGGACGTCGGCCTTGAGCACCACGCTGACCCGTGGCGCCTGTTGCGCGACCACGTCGACGGCCCGCTTCACCACCGCCATGACCTCGTCCCACTCGCCCTCGATCGTGGTGAACATGGCGTCGGTCCGGTTGGGCAGGCCGGACTCGCGGACCACCCGGACGGCCTCGGCGACGAGGTCGCCCACGGAGTCACCGGCCCCGAGCGGGGTGATCGAGAACGCGATCAGCATGGGGCGATCGTAATTCGGGTGCGCGTACGCGGGCCGGTGACTACGCTCACCTCATGCGCTGATGACGCCCCAGCTCCGAGCCGGCCCGCTGCCCGTGCGCGCGGTCCGTGCGCTCCCGGGCGTTCGCATCTCCTCCCGCCGCCTTCGCGGTGTCGGGCGTGGCCGATCCCGGGACCAGTCCCAGCCCGTTCCGACCGTGGCTCACTCCAGCCCGGTCCCCGCCCAGCCGTGACCGGCCGGGGCGGTGCGGCGCCGCGATCCTCGGCGTCGGCACCTCCCGCCCGGCCGGACGCGGAGAAGGAGGCCCGGATGCCTGCCAAGCGCACCGCGAAGAAGTCCCGTACGACCCGTCCCGCCCCGAGCGTCGAAGCCCTGACGCCTGTCGACCTCGACCGGCTGTCGGTCACGCCCGCCGTGCCACCGCTGCCCGACGGTCTGGCCGAGCCGGTGTCGCGTACGGCGTCACCGAAGGCCGGTCCCCCGGTCGTACCGGGCCGTTCGGGGTCGGGCCGCGGCAGCCAGCGGGCCGGCCAGCCCCGCCGGTACGCCTTCCGCCGCAGCTGACCGGTCCCGGGTGCGGTCCACCGTCGCGGCGGTGGGCCGTACCCGCCCGTACCGGGCCGGGGCCAGCGCGCCGGGCGGCCCGGTCAGCCGATCAGCGGGCGGAACGTCCCGAGCACGATGCTGGTGGTGAGCGCGGCCGCGGCCACCGCCACCGCACCGGCCACGAGCAGCGCGTCGACGGCGGTGAACCGCTGCCGTCGGGCGACGGTGCGCGCGATGCCGGCGTCGAATCCCCGGGCGTCCATCGCGACCGCGAGCCGGGTGCCGCGCCGGATCGCCCCGACCAGCAGGGCGAACGCGGTCGAGACGAAGAGCCGCAGCTTCGCCACCGGGTTGCGTCCCGCGTCCACTCCGCGGGCCCGGCGGGCCATGCTGATCGCCTGCCACTCCTGCCCGAGCAGCGGCACGAGGCGGAACGCGGCGAGTGCGCCGATGGCGAACCGCGCCGGTGCCTTCGCGTTCTGGACCAGGGCGTCGGCCAGGTCGGTGGGGTCGGTGGTGGCGAACACGATCACGCCGGGCAGCGCCACCGCGAACATCCGCAGCACCAGGCCGAGCGCGGTCAGCAGCACACCCGAGGTGACCACGACCGGGCCGGCCTCGACCAGCAGCTGGCCCGAGCGCTCGGCCGCGAAGAGGACCAGGGTGACCACGATGCCGACCGCGCTCACCAGCAGCGGCCAGGCCCGCCGGGCGAGCACCCGGTAGCGGACCCCGAAGAGCGGCAGCACCGCCAGTTCGACGGCGATGGCGATCGCCGGGGCCACCGGGTCGAGCGTGGCGACCAGGACGAAGGAGAAGAGCAGGGCAGCGAGGAGCTTCGCGACCGGGTTGCGTCGGGCCAGCGGCGCTCCGGGGGCGGCGACCGGTTCGAGGCTGATCACGAGGACTCCCCGGCCTGAGCCGCCGGCCCGTCACCGGGCGGCGCGGGGCGGGTCAGCGTGACCTGCCGGTCGGCCAGCGCGGCGACGAACTCCGCGTCGTGGGTCACCGCGACGACACCGTGCCCGGCGTCGCGCAGGTCGGCGAAGAGGTCGACCAGCTCCAGCCAGGTCCGCCGGTCCTGACCGAAGGTGGGCTCGTCGCAGATCAACAGCCGGGGCGCGGTGGCCAGGGCGGTCGCCACGCTCAGCCGCCGCGCCTCACCGCCGGAGAGGGTGTACGGGTTGGCGCGCGCCAGCGCGGTCAGCCGTAGCCGGTCGAGCAGGTCGTCCACGGTGGAGTCGACCTCCGCCTCGGTGCGACCGGTGCGGCGCGGGCCGAGGGCCAGCTCGTCGAAGACCGTGCCGGTGACGAACTGGTGCTCCGGATCCTGGAAGACCGAGCCGATCCGGGTGGCCAGCGCCGGGGCGCGCCAGCGGTGCGGGGGAGCGGAGGCGTCCCGACCGGCCAGCTCCGTGCTCGCCGTGACCGTGCCGGTGCCGGGCTTGAGCAAGCCGCCGAGGAGCAACGCCAGGGTGGATTTGCCCGCCCCGTTCGGACCGAGCACGGCGAGTGCCTCGCCCGCGCGTACGGTCAGGTCGGTCGCGGCCAGGCGGGGGCGCAGGCCCAGCCGGTCCGCGGTGAGCAGCGCCGCGCCGGCGGTGGTGGCGGCGCGGCGCGGCGGCACGGTCCGGCCCGGCACCCAGACGCCTTCGGCGGCGAGCGCGTCACCGTACGCGTCGAAGACCGCCTCCGGCGTTCCGTCGGCCCGTACGCCGCCACCGGCCTCCAGGACCACCACCCGGTCGACCAGCGGCAGCGCCTCGGCCACCCGGTGCTCGACCAGGATCAGCGTCGTGTCGGCGTCCAGCGCACCGGCGATCGCCGAGCGCACCAGGGCGGCGCCGGCCGGGTCGAGGTTGGCGGTCGGCTCGTCGAGCAGGAGCAGCCCCGGGCGCAGTGCGAGTGCCCCGGCCAGTGCCAGCCGCTGCTGTTCGCCGCCGGAGAGCGCGGCGGTGGGCCGGTCCCGGTGGTACGGGAAGCCGACCCGGCGCAGCGCCTCGTCGACCCGCGGCCAGATCTCGTCGCTCGGTACGCCCCGGTTCTCCAGCCCGAAGGCGACGTCGTCGCCGCAGCGGGCCATGACCAGCTGGCTCTCCGGATCCTGGAAGACGATGCCGACGCGCTCCCGGGCCTTGCGCGGGTCGAGTCCGTCGATCTCGACGGTGCCGCTCTGCTCGCCCGAGTCCTCGGGCAGCAGCCCGGCGAGCGCGGCGAGCAGGGTGCTCTTGCCGGCGCCCGAGGGGCCGAGCAGCAGCACCCGTTCGCCGCGCTCGACGCGCAGGTCCACGCCCTGCACGGCCCAGCGTTTCCGCCCGGCGTGCCGCCACCCGAATCCCCGCAACGTGACACCGCTCACCACCCTCACCTCCTTCCGGCCCACGAACCAGCAGCGTTGATCAAGAGGTTTGCGTCAGAATCGCGATCCCCGTTGACGCAAACCTCTTGATCAACGGGGTCGAGGCCCGGGGGTGGGGGTTAGATGGCGGCGCGTTCGCGGCCGGCGGGGAAGCGGTCCAGGGTGCCGGTGTTCGCGAGCGCGCGGGTCAACGCCCAGCCGCCGACGCCGGCCACGATCGTCGAGCTGACGACGGTGAGCAGGGCGTACGGGAGCCGGTAGCTCGCCAGGTCGGTCGCCGTGTTCCAGTAGACGAAGTCGAAGATCGCCGCGCTGACGCCGGTGAGCGCGCCCGCCAGCACCGAGGCCGGGAGGCGGAACGAGTGGTACCGGAACGCCGCGAAGGCCAGTTCGGCGCCGAGGCCCTGCATAACGCCCTGGACGATCGTGATGCTCGCCCACTGGCTGCCCAGCAGCGCGGAGAGGATCGCGGCCACCGTCTCGCAGTAGAGCGCGGCGCCGGGCTTACGGATGACCAGACCACCGAGCACGGCCGGGACCAGCCAGACGCCGTAGATCAGCGTCTGCGCCGGCGGGAAGAAGGCGAACGCCGCGTCGGTGGCGCTCCAGACCAGGTTCCAGGCCCAGAAGATGACGCCGAAGGCGACGGCGATCACGGACGCGACCACGATGTCGATGGTGCGCCAGCGATTGGTGTCGGTGCTTTTCATCTGTTTACTCCCAGTTCGGCAGAGGGAACCAGGAGAAGACGCACGCCGCGCCCGGTATCACCGGACGGCGACGCGGCTGGAGGTCGACCGAACTCCCTGCGCTGGCATTACCCAGATCAGGTTCGAGGGTCTGCGGGCGTGCCCGCACTCTCAGCGCTGTGCGCTCCCCTGTCGGATGTGAAATTGATACGGAGACGCTAGCACCGTGGGCAGGGGCCGGGCCACGCCGCCCGACCTGGGTAGGCTGCCGATCATGCGCATCGACGCCCGTGGTCTGGAGTTCGTGGTACGCGCCGGCGGCCCGGAGGGCGGCGAGCCCGTCCTGCTGCTGCACGGCTTCCCGCAACACGGCGGAGAGTTCGACGAGGTGGTGCCCGTCCTGCACGACGCGGGGCTGCGCACCTACGCGCCGGACCAGCGCGGCTACTCACCCGGTGCCCGGCCGACCGACGTCGAGGCGTACCAGCTGCCGGAGCTGGTGGCCGACGCGGCGGCGCTGCTCGACGCGCTGGGCGTCGAGGCAGCGCACCTCGTCGGGCACGACTGGGGTGCCGCCGTCGCCTGGGCGCTCGCCGCGGCGCACCCCGAGCGGGTCCGGACGCTCACCGCCGTGTCGGTACCGCACCCGGCCGCCATGGCGCACGCGCTCGCGCACGACCCGAAGCAGAAGGCCCGCTCGTCGTACATGGCGCTCTTCCGCCAGGCCGGGACGGCGGAGAAGATGCTGCTGGGAATGCGGGCGGCCGGGCTGCGCCGGGTGCTGAGCGGCGTCGGAGACAGCGCCCGGGTGGCCGCGTACGCGGAGCCGATGCGTGAGCCCGGCGCGCTGACCGGGGCGCTGAACTGGTACCGGGCGATGTCGGGGGCCGCGCTGGGAGCCGTCGGGCCGGTGACGGTGCCCACCACGTACGTCTGGAGCGACGGCGACACCGCGATCGGTCGCGGCGCCGCCGAGGAGTGCGCGCGGCACGTGACCGGCGACTACCGCTTCGTGGAGCTGCCCGGGGTGAGCCACTGGATCCCGGACGAGGCGCCCGCGCCGCTGGCCGAGGTGATCCTGGCCCGAGTCGCCGGCGATGCACGTACGGATGGGACGGAGGAGCTGTGACGTTGAACGCCGAGGGTTACCTGGCGATGGTGACCGAGACGATGAACCGGGTGGCCGAGAGCCAGCGGGAGGCGGTCGGCCGCGCGGCCGACCTGATCGCCGAGTCGATCGGCGCCGACGGCGTGGTGCACGCCTTCGGCACCGGCCACTCCGAGGCGCTCGCCATGGAGCTCGCCGGTCGGGCCGGCGGGCTGGTGCCCACCAACCGGATCGCGCTGCGGGACCTGGTGCTGCTCGGCGGCGCACCCGTCGACCTGCTCGGCCCGACCCTGGAGCGGGACCCGACGGTCGCGCACCGCCTCTACGCGCTGGCCCCGGTACGCCCGCAGGACGTCTTCGTGCTCGCCTCGAACTCGGGGGTCAACGGCGCGATGGTGGAGTTCGCCTCCGTGGTCAAGGAGAACGGCCATGCCCTGGTGGCGATCACCTCGGCGCAGCACTCCGCCCGGATGACGTCCCGCCACCCGTCCGGGCGCAAGCTCGCCGACTTCGCCGACGTGGTGCTCGACAACGGCGCCCCGTACGGCGACGCGACGCTGCCGCTGCCCGGTGGCGGCGCGGTCGGCGCGGTCTCCTCGATCACCGCCGCCCTGCTCGCGCAGCAGATCACGGTCGAGGTGGTGGCCCGGCTGCTCGCCGAGGGGCAGCAGCCCCCGGTCTACCTGTCGGCCAACATCGCCGGCGGCGACGAGCACAACAACGCCCTCGAGGCCCGCTACGCCGGCCGGATCCGCCGGGGCGCCTGACCCGGCTCCCGCGTTCGGCGTGGCACGTCGGCCTGTCATGAGTCGGTTTCAGATGACGGGCCATCGGGCACTGGCGTTCCTGCCGGCGGCGCCCTCCGTCGGCATTAGCGTCGGAGCGGGAGGTAGCGCGTGTCCAAGGAGACGGAGCGGCAACGCTGGCAGCGCAACTTCGCCGATCTGCTCCAGGAGCTGCGGGTGGCGCAGACCGGGGTGCAGATCCTGTTCGCCTTTCTGTTGACGCTGCCGTTCAGCAACGGCTTCACCCGGACGACCGACTTCCAGAAGGACGTCTACGTCGTCTCGCTGCTCGCCGCGGCGGCCGCCACGGCGCTGATCATCTCTCCGGTGGCGTTCCACCGGGCGCTGTTCCGGCAGGGGCGCAAGCCGGAGCTGGTCCGGTTCGCCCACCGGATGGCCTCCGGTGGGCTCGCCTTCATGCTGGTCTCGATGGTCAGCGCGGTACTGCTGATCACCGATTTCGTCCTCGACCGTCCGCTCGCGTTCGTGCTCAGCGCGCTGACCGCGCTCTGGTTCCTCGGCTTCTGGGCGTTGCTGCCGTTCGCCCGCCGCAACTGGGGCGAGGACGACATCGACGACGAGGACGACGACCCTCGTACGCTCACCGGCGACTGACCCCCGCCCTGGTGACCGGGCCCGGCCGGCTCACCGGCTTACCCCACGCCATCGCCGAAAATCGATCTTTACGCAGCGCTACCCCTGGGTAACAACCGGGGGTAGCGTGGCGTTTGTCGAGCACGTTGACGCAGCGGACCGAGGTTCGAGGGGGCAGCCGTGACCACGACGCAGGACAGCCGACCCGAGCCGGGCTCCTCCGGCGGCGCTCCGGAGCGACCCGACACCAGTGGCGGCACCGCGGCCCCGCTGCCGAGCGAGGCGGGGCAGGTCTCCGAGAAGGAGGCCCGCCAGGTCGCCGAGGCGGCCCGAGAATCCACCTGGGACCGACCGAGCTTCGGCAAGTCGCTCTTCCTCGGCCGGTTCCGACTCGACCTGATCAACCCGTGGCCGAGCTCCGACGCGGACGAGGACGCCCGGGCCGAGGAGTTCCTCGGCCGGCTCCGGGAGTACCTCGCCACCGAGGTGGACGGCGCGGCGATCGAGCGGGACGCGCGCATCCCCGACGAGGTGTTCCAGGGTCTCGGTCGCCTCGGCGCGTTCGGCATGAAGATCGACCGGGCGTACGGCGGGCTCGGGCTGAGCAACCTCCAGTACTGCCGGGCGTTGATGCTCGCCGGCTCGGTCAGCCCGGCGATCGGCGCGCTGCTCTCCGCACACCAGTCCATCGGTGTGCCGCAGCCGCTGAAGATGTTCGGTACGCCGGAGCAGAAGCAGCGTTTCCTGCCCCGGCTGGCGGCCGGCGAGGTCTCCGCGTTCCTGCTGACCGAGCCGGACGTCGGCTCGGACCCGGCCCGGTTGGCGACCACCGCCGAGCCGACCGAGGACGGCGCCGGCTACCGGCTCAACGGTGTGAAGCTCTGGGCGACCAACGGCACCGTGGCGACGCTGCTCGTCGTGATGGCCCGGGTGCCGGCCGCCGAGGGGCGCCGCGGCGGCATCACCGCCTTCGTTGTGGAGGGCGACGCCGAGGGCATCACGGTGGAGCGGCGCAACAGCTTCCTCGGCCTGCGGGGCCTGGAGAACAGCGTCACCCGGTTCCACGACGTCTTCGTGCCGACGGAGAACGTCATCGGGGGCGAGGGTAAGGGGCTGAAGATCGCCTTGACCACGCTCAACACCGGTCGCCTCTCACTGCCGGCGATGTGCGTGGGCGCCGGCAAGTGGTCGTTGAACGTGGCGCGGCAGTGGGCCGCCGAACGGGTGCAGTGGGGCCGGGCGGTCGGTGAGCACGAGGCGGTCGCCCAGAAGCTCGCCTTCATGGCCGCGACGACGTACGGCATGGAGACCATGCTGGAGATCTGCTGCCGGCTCGCCGACGACGACCGCAACGACATCCGGATCGAGGCGGCGCTGGTCAAGCTCTACGCCAGCGAGATGGCCTGGCGGATCGTCGACGACCTGATCCAGATCCGTGGCGGTCGTGGCTACGAGACGGCGGATTCGTTGGCCGCTCGCGGCGAGCGGCCGGCCCCCGTCGAGCAGATCCTTCGTGACCTGCGGATCAACCGGATCTTCGAGGGGTCGACCGAGATCATGCATCTGCTGATCGCCCGCGAGGCGGTCGACGCGCACCTCGCGGTCGCCGGGGACATCATCGACCCGGACGCGGGCCTGGGGCGCAAGGCGAAGTCGGGGGCCCGGGCCGGGGTCTTCTACGCGAAGTGGCTGCCCACGCTCGCGGTCGGGCGGGGCCAGAGCCCCCGGGCGTACGCCGAGTTCGGGCCGCTCGCCCGCCACCTGCGGCAGGTGGAGCGGGTGTCGCGCAAGCTCGCCCGGTCGACGTTCTACGCGATGTCGCGCTGGCAGGGGCGGATGGAGCGCAAGCAGGCGTTCCTGGGGCGGATCGTGGACATCGGGGCGGAGTTGTTCGCGATGGCCGCGGTCTGCGTCCGCGCCCACGCCGAGCGGGACGCCCGGCCGGAGAACCTCGAACTGGCCGACCTCTTCTGCCGGCAGGCCCGGGTACGGGTCGACGCGCTCCTCACGTCGCTCTGGGAGAACACCGACTCGGTCGACGTCGCGGCGGCGAAGCGGATCCTCGCCGGCCGATACACCGATCTGGAGTCCGGTGTGATCACCCCGTCCGACGAGCTGCCCTGGGTGGCCCCCTGGTCGGCAGGCCCGTCGACCGCCACCGACGCCCGCCGGAGGATCCCGCCACCCCAGTGACCTCCGCCACTGTCCGCACCGCCCCGGGGCGCCGTCCGCCAGGTCTCGGCCTGGCCCGTGGCGGAGCCCGCCGAGATGGCGGCCGGCGGCGGAGCCCGCCGAGGTGGCGGCGGTCAAGACGGCCAAGCGCCCCGCCCACCAGCCGCACGAGGCACCAGGTGGGGCGGGGCGCTTTGCTGACCGAAGCGGCGCGGGCCGCGTGGTTGAAAGTCAGCTCAACGCGAGCCGTTCGCCGTCGAACACGGCCACGAAGTCGGCTCGCCCGTCCAGCGCCTCGATGTAGCGCTGGACGGTGCCGACCTCTGTCCGTGGCAACTCGCCGTTCTCGATCGCGGCGACGCGGGGCTGTGTGACCTGCATCCGGTCGGCGACCTGCTGCTGCGTCATGCCGCGCCCCTCGCGAAGCTCCCGCAGCCGGGCGCCGCGCTGCTCGGCGACCATGCGCTCCCTGATCTGCGCGATCTTCTCTTCGTCGAGGTTCATGCGAGAGCGGACGTCCCGCCAGCTACGCGCCATCACTGCCTTCCCTTCAGCTCTCGCAGGTGTTCGGCGAACTTCTGGTCTGCGGCGAGGATGCCCTTCTCGTACCAGCCCTTCCAGTTGCCCGACTTGTCTCCGGCGACCAGGAGAATGGCTTCCCGCTGGGGATCGAAGGCAAACAGGATCCGCATTTCAGTCGTTCCCGCCGAACCCGGGCGGAGTTCCTTCATGTTGCGGTAGTTGGATCCCTTGACCTGGTCGACCAGCGGTCGACCCAGCGCAGGCCCTTCGGCCTCTAGCATGTCGATGGCGGCGGCCACCTGGTTGGCCGAGTCGGGATCGCTCTTCGAGAGATCAAGCAGCCAGTCCTCGACCTCTTCAGTGAGGTTGACTTCCCAGCTGCCCATGGGTGGACTATAGCCCACCGCATCACGTCTGCGTTATGAATTCATCCGCTGCCGACGACGAGCCCTGAATGCGGCCGCCGGGTCCGGGGGCCGTGCGCGGGTCAGCGGGCGACGGCCCAGGCCAGGATCGCCGCGAGGATCAGCCCGTTGAGCGCCGCCAGGACGAGGTAGGCCGCAGGCGGGATGCGACGACCCTTGCGGACGAAGGTGACCAGTACAGCGGCGTAGCCGATCAGCAGGACGGCGATGGCGACCAGGAAGTAGAACACCCGAAGACCTTAGCGGCCCTCCCGCAGGCCGAGCCGACGCAGCTCCAGTGCGGCGAGCGCGTCGACGGTGGCTTCGTCGCCGCGTCGCCACGCCTCGGCCACGTCGGGCGCGATCCGGGTCAGCCGGCCCAGCGGCTGACCGGCCAGCGCGCGTAGGGCGAGCAGGTCCCGCCCGGCGGGTGCCGCGGCCAGCTTCGCGGCCGACCCGGCGCGGCGCATCCAGCGCACCCGCAGCGGCAGCCAGCCGACGAGCACCAGGCCGAGCGGGAAGATCAGCACGGCCACGGCGAGCGCGAGGGCCAGCTGGTCGACGAGTTCCTGCTGGTCGCGGCCGGCCTCGGCCAGCGCCCGGGCCGCATCGGCGGCGCGTTCGAACGGAGCGGTCAGCTCGTCGCCGACCAGCGGCACCCGGCCGACCTTGCCGCCGGCGTCGGCGAGGTTGTCGGCGAGCCCACCGCCGGCGCCCTCCAGCTTCTGACCGGGCACGGCGAGCTTCTGCACCAGGTCGTGCAGCCACAGCGCGCCGCGGATCGCGGCGTACACCCAGACGACGACGAGCAGGTCGGTGAGGAACTGTCGGACGGCGGTCGGGAAACGATCGGCATAGATCTTCACGCCGGACAGCGTGTCACGGGCGACGACCGGCGGCGAGGGTCAGCCGGCGCAGCCGGGGCAGGTGCCGAAGATCTCCATGGTGTGGCTCACGTCGGCGTAGCCGTGCTGGGCCGCGACCCGCTCGGCCCAGCTCTCCACGGCCGGGCCCTCTACCTCGACCGTCCGCCCGCAGACCCGGCAGACCAGGTGGTGGTGGTGTCCCTCGCTGCACCGGCGGTAGAGGTGTTCGCCGCCCGGCGGGCGCATCACGTCGATCTCGCCGGCGTCGGCGAGACTCTGAAGCGTCCGGTAGACCGTCGTGAGACCGACCCGCTCACCGCGGTCGCGCAGCATCGAGTGCAGGTCCTGCGCGCTGTGGAACCCCTCGACCTCGGCCAGCAGGGCGCTGACCGCACTGCGCTGACGGGTGTTGCGCAGGGTGGCGTTCATCTCGCTCATCGAGGACCCCCTCCCGCCCGTCGCTTCGTCATGATCCCTCCCCGGCGTGGCTGACGGCGTCCGCCACGATGTGCGCGACGTGCTCGTCGACCAGGCAGTACGCGATCTCCCGACCCCGTCGGGAGCCGCGCACCACACCCGCCCCCCGTAGCACCCGCAGGTGCTGGGAGACCAGCGGCTGCGCCACGCCGAGCTTCTCCACCAGTTCGTGCACGCACCGCTCGCCCGCGGCGAGTTCGCTGACGATGGCCAGCCGGATCGGGGCCGAGAGCGCGCGCAGCAGCTCGCTGGCACCTTCGAAGCCGTCGTAGCCCGGTCCGTCGCTCACCTCGCAACGATAACCACTTCCGCCCGGCTCGTGCGCGCCGCGGTCAACCGATCAGGACCTCGTGCGGCTCCGGGGCGGCCGGCGCCGCCGCGGGCACCCGCCGGCGACGCAGCACCCGCCAACCCGCGGCGGCCAGCGCGATCACCAGGAACGAGGCGATCGCCATCAGCACCACCGACGCGCCGGGGGCGGTGTCGGCGTTGGCCGCCACCCAGACGCCCGAGCCGGCGGCGAAGAGCCCGAGGGCCATCGCCGCCGTCATGGTGCTACGGAATCCGCGGGTGACCTGCTGGGCGCTCGCCACCGGCACCACCATGAGCGCGCTGATCAGCAGTACGCCTACCGCGCGCATGGCGATCGTCACGGTGACCGCGGTGGTGATCGCGATCAGCATGTTCAGCGTCCGCACCGGCAGGCCGGAGACCCGGGCGTACTCCTCGTCGTGGCTGACCGCGAAGAGCGCCGGGCGCAGCACGAGCATCGCGACGAGGATCACCACGCCGAGCACCACGATGGTGGTCAGGTCGGTCGGCGAGATGGTGGTCAGCGACCCGAAGAGGTACGCGTTGAGGTTCGCGCTGGGGCTGTGGGAGAGCCCGACGAGCATCACGCCGCCGGCGATGCCGCCGTAGAAGAGGAGCGCCAGGGCGAGGTCGCCGGAGGTGCGTCCGCGGGAGCGGACCAGCTCGATGGCGATCGCGCCGAGGGTCGCCACGATCACCGCCACCAGCACCGGGGAGCGGTTGAGCAGCAGCCCGGCGCCGACGCCGGTCAGCGCCACGTGCCCGATCCCGTCGCCGATCAACGCCAGCCGACGCTGCACCAGGTAGATGCCGAGCGCCGGGGCGGCGAGACCGATGACCAGCGCCGCGATCAGGGCGCGCTGCATGTACGGGTACTGGAAGAGTTCCATGGGGTCAGATGCTCCAGAGCCGTGCCGGCTCGTCGTCACAGTGTGGGTGAACGTGGTCGTGGTCGGGCTCGGCGTGGTGCCCGGCCGGCTCCGGCACCGGGCCGTCGTGGCAGATGCTGCCGTCGTGGACGACGATCGCCCGGCTGATCACCGGCCGCAGCGGGCCCAGCTCGTGCGCCACCAGGAGCACCGTCCCGCCGTCGGTGACGAACTCGCGCAGCGCTCCGGCGAACGCCTCCTGGCTGGCCGCGTCGACGCCCGCGGTGGGCTCGTCGAGCACCAGCAGTTCGGGCCGGCCGGCGAGCGCCCGGGCGATCAGGGTGCGCTGCTGCTGGCCGCCGGAGAGGGTGGCGACGGCGTCGTTCGCCCGGTCGGCGAGCCCCACCGCGTGCAGGGCGCGGTCGACCTCGGTCCGGTCGGCGGCACCGGGCGGGCGGAGGATGCCCCGTCGGGCTAGCCGGCCGGAGGCCACCACCTCCCGGACCGTGGCCGGTACGCCACCGCCCGCGCCGAGCCGCTGCGGGACGTACCCGATCCGCTCCCACTGCCGGAAGCGGCGCAGCGGGCGGTCGAAGAGCGTGACCGACCCGGCGCTAAGCGGCACCAGCCCGAGCACGGATCGGACGAGGGTGGACTTGCCGGACCCGTTGGCACCGAGTACGGCGACCACCTCGCCGGCGGTGACGGTCAGCGAGACGTCACGCAGCACGGCGCGGCCGTCGTAGCCGACGGCCGCGTGTGCGACGGTGATCACGGGTGGGTTCACGAGCAACCCAGCGCCGTACGCAGCGCTTGCAGGTTCGTACGCATGACTGAAAGGTAGTCCGCCGAGCCGCCGTCCTCGGTGAGGCCCTCGATCGGGTCCAACACGGCGGTCTTCGCGCCGACCTCGGCGGCGATGGTCTCGGCGATCTTCGGGCTGACCAGCGTCTCGAAGAAGATCGTCGTGGTCTTGTGCTCCCGCGCCTCCTCGGCCACCTCGGCGAGTCGCTGCGGCGAGGGCTCGCTCTCCGGGGTCAGGCCGGTGATGCCGACCTGCTCCAGCCCGTACCGCTGCGCCAGGTAGCCGAAGGCGGTGTGGCTCGTCACGATCTCCTGGCGCTGGCACGTCTTGAGCCCGGTGGCGTACTCGGTGTCGAGCTTCGCCAGGTCGGCGTGGAGCGCCTCGGCGCGGGAGGTGAAGTCGGCGGCCCGGTCCGGGTCGGCCTTCCCCAGCCGGTCGGCGAGCTGGTCGGCGACGGTGGCGAGCCGGGTCGGGTCGAGCCAGAAGTGCGGGTCCTTGCCGCCGAGCGCGGCCGTCTCCTCGGCCTCCTCGCCCTCCTCACCCTCGTGTTGGTGGCCACCGGCGGCGGCGTCCCGCAGCGGTTCCACGGTCGCGACGTCGAAGGACCGGTCGGCGGCGTTCTGCTGGACCGCCTCGTCCAGCGCCGGCTGGAAGCCCTTCAGGTAGACGACCACCTCGGCCTGGCTGACCTCGCCGACCTGGCTCGGGGTGAGTTCGAGGTCGTGCGGCTCGGCGCCCGGCTTGACCAGGTTGGTCACCCGGACCGCGTCCCCGCCGATGCGCTCGGCGATGAACTGGAGGGGGTAGAACGCGGCCACCACGTCCACCCGCTGCGGGTCGGCACCGGCGCTGCCGCCGGAGGAGCAGGCGGCGGCACCGCCGAGAGCGAGCAGTGCGGCGGTGGTGGCGGCCAGGGTGCGGACAGCGGCGCGGTTGTTCATGTCGTCAACTGTCCGCGATAACGACAATGATTGTCAAAAACGCATGTGTGCATGTCACAGCAGCTTGACCAGGGCCACCGCCACCAGCAGCGTCAGCATCAGCAGCCGGATCAGGCGGGTCTGCGGCGCCTGCACCGGCCAGGTCTTGGCCAGCAGCGCGACGAGGCCCCCGGCGAGCGCCAGCAACAGCACCCCGCCGACCGGACCCGGCGCGAAGAGCGCGACCAGCACCAGCGCCAGGGTGATCAGGAACAC
Source organism: Micromonospora musae (assembly GCF_003626635.1). Taxonomy (GTDB): domain Bacteria; phylum Actinomycetota; class Actinomycetes; order Mycobacteriales; family Micromonosporaceae; genus Micromonospora; species Micromonospora musae. The sequence continues at coordinate 81,684 of NZ_RAZT01000016.1, forward strand.
CGCCGTCGGGTTCACCCGGGCCAGCCGACCCAGCAGGGGGCTCTGCGTACGCTGCATCCCACAGACTCTACGAGGAGGACGCCCGTGCTGGTGACCAACCGGTTCGTGGTCGACGTCGATGTCGCCGACGAGTTCACCGAGCGCGCGCACGCCGCCCTCACCGCGCTGGCCGCCCGCCCCGGCTACCTGCGCGGCCAACTGGTCCGGGCGCTCGACGACCCGGCGCACTGGTGCCTGGTCACCGAGTGGGAGTCGGTCGGGGCGTACCGGCGCGCCCTGGGCGGCTTCGAGGTCAAGGTCAGCGCCGTGCCGCTGCTCGCACAGTCGCTCGACGAGCCGTCCGCCTACGAGGCGCTCGCCACCGCCGCGCCCGGCGGGGCGGTGGTGATCACCGCCAGCGATCGTGCCGCAGGTCCTTACCGCTGAGCCGGCGGGCACTAGATTGCTCGTATGACCGCTCCCGGACCGGCAGCCCCACCGCCGCACCACTCGCCGCCCGGGCCCCCCGGCGAAGAACCTCCCGCCGTGCCCGGTCCGCCGGCCGGGCCACCGGCCCCGCCGCCCGGGCCCGGGGTGTCGCCGCCGTTCGCCGCACCCCCCACCGAAGGACGCCGGGCCCGGCTCTGGCTGGGCCTCGGGGTCGGCGCGCTGGCCGTGCTGCTCTGCTGCGGTGGTGGCGGCGGCGCAGTGGTCGGCCTCGCGGTGAGCGGCGTGCAGGCGGTCCGTGAGCAGGGCCGGACGGTCTCCACCGACTACTACCAGGCGCTCGTCGACCGGAACTTCGGGCAGGCGTACGACCAGCTCTGCGACGACGCGCAGCGGCGCGAGTCGCGGACGGACTTCGAGCGCCGGGTGGCCGCGGAGCCGCAGGTGACCGCCTACCGGCTCGGTGAGGTCGACACCAACAACCTCACCGTGCCGGTCGACGTGACCCTGGAGGGCGGCCGGCGGGAGCGGCAGCAGGTCGTCCTCGGCCAGGACCAGCAGTCCGGCGGCCTGGAGGTCTGCGGGATCAACTGAACGGTCCCCGGTATTCTGCTGGGCTCGGGGCGCCGCCGTGGCTAGCGTTGTCCCGAACTGCTCGTTCCGTTCCCAAATCACGTCCCCGCCGACCGCCAGCCGGCGTAGGAGGAAACATGCCAGTCGACCGTATCGACGCCGTCGTCAGCCTCGCCAAGCGCCGAGGCTTCGTCTTCCCCTCCAGCGAGATCTACGGGGGCACCCGGTCGGCGTGGGACTACGGTCCGCTCGGCGTGGAGCTCAAGGAGAACGTCCGCCGGCAGTGGTGGAAGACCATGGTCCAGCAGCGCGACGACGTCGTCGGCCTGGACTCGGCCGTCATCCTGGCCCGCAAGGTCTGGGAGGCCTCCGGTCACATCGCCGAGTTCGTCGACCCGCTCACCGAGTGCCAGTTCTGCCACAAGCGGTTCCGCGCCGACCACCTGGAGGAGGCGTACGCCGAGAAGCACGGCAAGCCGCTGACCTCGCTGGCCGAGCTGAACTGCCCGAACTGCGGCAACAAGGGCACCTTCACCGAGCCGAAGATGTTCAACGGCCTGATGAAGACCTACCTCGGCCCGGTGGAGAGCGACGAGGGGCTGCACTACCTGCGCCCGGAGACCGCCCAGGGCATCTTCGTCAACTACAAGAACGTGGAGACGGTCGCCCGCAAGAAGCCGCCGTTCGGCATCGCGCAGACCGGCAAGTCGTTCCGCAACGAGATCACCCCGGGCAACTTCATCTTCCGCACCCGCGAGTTCGAGCAGATGGAGATGGAGTTCTTCGTCGAGCCGGGCACCGACGAGGAGTGGCACGAGTACTGGCTCCAGGAGCGCTGGAACTGGTACCTCGACCTCGGCCTGTCGACGGACAACCTGCGCCTCTACGAGCACCCGAAGGAGAAGCTGTCGCACTACTCGAAGCGGACCGTCGACATCGAGTACCGCTTCCAGTTCGGCGGCACCGAGTTCGCGGAGCTCGAAGGCGTTGCCAACCGGACCGATTTCGACCTCTCCACGCACAGCAAGCACTCCGGCGTCGACCTGTCGTACTTCGATCAGGCCAAGAGTGAGCGCTGGATGCCGTACGTGATCGAGCCCGCCGCCGGCCTCACCCGGGCGGTGCTCGCCTTCCTGCTCGAGGCGTACGACGAGGACGAGGCGCCGAACACCAAGGGCGGCGTGGACAAGCGGACGGTCATGCGTTTCGACCCGCGGCTCGCGCCGGTCAAGGTCGCGGTGCTGCCGCTCTCCCGCAACGAGGCGCTCTCGCCGAAGGCCAAGGAGCTCGCCGCCAACCTGCGCAAGCGCTGGGTGGTGGAGTTCGACGACTCGCAGGCGATCGGCCGGCGCTACCGCCGCCAGGACGAGATCGGCACGCCGTTCTGCGTGACCGTCGACTTCGACACCCTGGACGACAACGCCGTCACCGTGCGCAACCGGGACACCATGGGTCAGGAGCGGATCTCCCTGGACCAGGTCGAGCGCTACCTGATCGAGCGCCTCCCCGGCTGCTGAGCTGCGCTGCGGGGCTCCGGCGCTGCGCGAGAGCGCCGGCCGGAGCCCCGTACACTTGTGCGGTGAGTGCTCCGACCCTGCCCCGCCTGCGCCCGCTCACGCTCGGACGTCACCAGGTGTGGCCACCGGTCGTGCTGGCGCCGATGGCCGGGATCACCAACGTCGGCTTCCGGCAGCTCTGCCGGGAGCAGGGTGGCGGCATCTACGTCTGCGAGATGATCACCACCGTCGCGCTGGTCGAACGGAACCCGAAGACCCTGCGGATGATCGCCTTCGGTGCGGACGAGCAGCCCCGCAGCCTCCAGCTCTACGGCACGGACCCGGAGACCACCGCGGCGGCCGTGCGGATCGTCGTCGAACGGGATCTCGCCGATCACATCGACCTGAACTTCGGCTGCCCGGTACCGAAGGTGACCCGCAAGGGCGGGGGAGCGGCGTTGCCGTGGCGGCGTCGGCTCTTCGCCCGACTGGTGAAGGCCGCGGTGGACGCCGCGTCGCCGGCCGGGGTGCCGGTCACGGTCAAGATGCGCAAGGGCATCGACGACGACCACCTGACGTACGTCGAGGCGGGGCTCGCTGCCCAGGACGCCGGGGTGGCCGCGGTGGCGCTGCACGGGCGCACGGCCGCGCAACGCTACTCGGGCACCGCCGACTGGGACGCCATCGCCACCCTCAAGCAGGCGCTGGACGTGCCGGTGCTCGGCAACGGCGACATCTGGGAGGCAGACGACGCGCTGCGGATGGTCGCCCACACCGGCGTCGACGGGGTGGTGGTCGGCCGGGGTTGCCTGGGCCGACCGTGGCTCTTCGCCGACCTGGAGGCCGCCTTCAACGGCCGACCCGAGCGCCGGCTGCCCACCCTCGGCGAGGTGACCACGACCATGCGCCGGCACGCCGAGCTGCTGGTCGAGCAGTTCAGCGCCGGGGCGCGTACGCCGGAGCGGGGCGAGCGGGACGGCTGCACCGACTTCCGCAAGCACGTCGCCTGGTACCTGAAGGGGTTCCCGGTCGGCGGCGAGCTGCGCCGCGAGCTGGCGATGATCGAGAGCCTCGCCCAGCTCGACGACCTGCTCGCCAAGCTCGACCCGAGCGTGCCGTTCCCGGTGGAGACCCTGGGCCAGCCGCGCGGCCGTACCAACTCGCCGGGCAAGGTCTTCCTGCCCGACGGCTGGCTCGCGAGCCGGGACGACGACACCGTGCCGGAAGGCGCCGAGCTGGCCGACTCGGGCGGCTGACCGTCGGCGAGAATCCGATGCGGCGCCCGGCCGAAGTTCCGGACCCGGCCTTCGGCGAGACGACGAAAGGGCCGGCCCCGTTTGGGGCCGGCCCTTTCGGTTGGTGCTGCGGTCAGTTGGTGGAGTAGCCGCGGGTGGCGATCCAGTCGGCGAGGTGCTCGACGCTGATGCGGTAGGAGGCCATGTTCGGGTCGGCGCTGTCGGCGATGGTGACGGTGTTGCCGCCGTCGCGGTAGCCGATGACGCTGATGTAGTGGCCGCCTTCGTAGGAGTGGGTGTTGCCGTCGGTGTCGGTGCTGGTGCCGGCGATGTTGGCGACTACGGCGTGGCCGTCGTCGACGGTGCGGACGATGTCGTCACGCAGCTTGTCGGTCTGCTTGTCGTCGGCCATCTTGCTGGAGATTTCGACGGAGTGGTAGGCGTTCTTGCCGGTCTCCTTGTTCAGTACGGGGGTGATGTCGTTGATGGAGTTGGTGCCTGCCTCGGTGGTGCCCATTTCCTTGGCCATGGCGTCGACGTTGATGTCCTTGCCCTGGACGGAGAGGGCGTTGCGGGTGGCGGCGGGGCCGCAGTAGTAGAAGTTCGGCTGCGCCTCGTAACGCACGTTCAGCTCACGCTCGCTGTGGCCCTTGCGGTCCTGGACCTGGCTGGCGGGCTTGGACTCGGCGGGGGCGGCGTTGGCGGCGATGGCGGGGCCGGCGATGCCTCCGCCTGCGGCGGCGATGCCGGCGGCGGTGAGGACGGTCTTGCGGATCAGATCGGTACGCATGATGTGTGCCTCTCTGTTCGGGGGTGCACGCGGAAGTGTGTCGGGGTCCGCGTGTGGTGAGGGGGAGGTTCGAAGGCCCGGCGGCGTGGCCTGCTCGGGCGGGTCCGGGGTGTAACGCTGCGGGGCGGCCGGTGATTCCGGGGGCCTCGTGTGGGTGGCCCGTCGGTGGTCGGGGCGCGTCCCGGAGGTGGTGTAACGGCCTCGGTCGGCCGGTCATTTGGGTGGCCCGACGGGTGGTCGGGGCGCGTCCCGGAGGTGGTGTAACGGCCTCGGTCGGCCGGTCATTCCCGGGGGCCCGGCGGGGCGGCCCTGATGGGGTGCGGTGCCGGGGTGTGCAACGGCCTCGGTGGGCCGGTCGTTCCCGGGGGCCGACGCTGGCGCTCGCGGATGGTGCCGGGGCTGGCGGCGGCGGGGTGTTCAACGACCCTTGGCCGGTGATGATTCCCGGCCGGGCCGGTCTCTCGGGGGCCGGCGACCGGGGTCGCGCGCCTCGACCATGTTCAACGACCCGGGCCCGGCGATGATTCCGCCGCCGGGGTGGCCCCGACCACGGGACGCCGACCCCGAACCGGGCTATTCAGGCAGGAGCCGGCCAAGTCGGAACCGGACATCTCTCGCGAAACTCTGCGGACGTCGCGCGGCGGGGTCGCGGTTCCGTGCATGTCGTGGTGGCCGCCGAAGCGGACAGCCCGACATCCCGGTACCCGAATCGGCCCCGACCCCGATCCGCCTGATGGTCAACTCGGGTTCATTGATGTCGGGGCGTCCCGATGACGCGGATACCCCGACATCAAGGAACTCGAGTCGATCATCGGCCGGACGCCGGCTCGGCACGCCCGACTCGCTAGGCCGACGTCCCCCCGGCCCGACACCGGCGTCCCTGGATGGCACCCGCGTCCTCCGCCGGCACCCGCGTCCCGGCCCCGGCACCCGTGTCCCGGCCCGGCACCCGTGTCCCGGCACCCGTGGGGCGGACGCAGAATGGACGTCAGGGTGCATTTCGCCGCCGCAGACCTTCGGCGGCCGTTGATCGACTCGGGGTACGCGCATGTCGGGGTCTCCCGGTGGGCGGATACCCCGACATCAAGGAACCCGAGTTGACCATGGCACGGATCGGGCCCGCGCCACCGGATCAGGTCGGCGGTACGAGCCTGGATCGCGGACGGGCCGCGCTCGCTCAGGCGGGCCCGGCACGACTTCCGTGCATGTCGGGGTGACCGCCGAGGCGGACAGCCCGACATCCCGGTAAATCGAGTCGATCGTGGCGTGGACGGCCCGCCAGCCACCGGTTCCCTCCGCGTCGACGGTCGACGGGGTTCCGGCCGGTCGCCGGATCGGGGCGGCCGGTCGATACCGGCGGCTGGTCAGGCGGGATCGGGCGCGGTGTCCGGTCTTGGCTGGCGGGGGATCGCCGCGGTCTCCGTCACCGGTGCGCTGTCCGTCGCCCGATCGGCTTCCGGCGCCGGGTCGGTGCTCGTTCCGAGAGCCGCCGCCGGGTCGCTGGACAGAGCTGCGCCGGATGCGCTGGTGGCGTTGGCGGCGGCCACGGGCCAGGGCAGCTCCGGCGACGCGTGGTACGCGATCCCGGCGGCCGCCCAGCGTGGGCCGTGCCCGGCGAGCCGCTCGCGGAACCCGTCCCAGTCGTGCGTCGAGCGTGGTGACCAGCCCAGCTCCGCGAGGGCGGGGAGCCGCGGGAAGAGCATGAACTCGATCTCCGGCAGCGTGGTCACCGACTCGGTCCAGAGCGGCGCCTCCACGCCGAGCACCGCCTCGGCCGGTACGTCGGCGAGGTGGCTGCCCGGATCCCAGTCGTACGCCCGGCGCACGTCGATGAGGCCTGCCCAATCCTGTCCGAGCGGGGTGTCCGGCGCGTACTTCATGTCGAGGTAGGCGTGGTTGCCGGGGGAGAGGATGAGCCGCGCGCCCCGGCGTACCGCCTCGGCGGTCGTCGGGTCGTCGCCGTCGGTGCCCCACCACTGCACGACCCGTCCGTCGAGGTGCGCGGCCGGGGCGATCTGGTGCCAGCCGACGACGGTCTTGCCGGTGTCGGCGACGATGCGCTGCACCCGCTCGACGAAGTCGGTGTACGCCGTCCCCTTGACCTTGAACGCCTCGTCGCCGCCGATGTGCAGGAACGGGCCGGGGCTGTTCGCCGCGACCTCCCCGAGCACGTCGGCCACGAACTCGTAGGTTCGTTCGCTCGCCGGGTCGACGTAGCTGAAGCCGACCTCGGTGCCGGTGTACGGCTGCGGCGCCACCCGGTCGGGGGCCAGTTCGCCGTAGGCGACGAGCGCGGAGTTGGTGTGTCCGGGCAGGTCGATCTCGGGTACGACGGTGATGTGCCGGGCGGCCGCGTACGCGACGATGCGGCGGTAGTCGGCGGTGCTGTAGTGCCCGCCCGGCCCGCCGCCGACCTCGGTCGCGCCGCCCACCTCGGTGAGGCGCGGCCAGCCGGGCACCGGGATCCGCCAGCCCTGGTCGTCGGTGAGGTGCAGGTGCAGCTGGTTGAGCTTGTACCGGGCCAGGTGGTCGAGGACCCGGAGCACGTCGGGGACCGAGAAGAAGTGCCGGGCCACGTCGAGCATCGCGCCCCGGTAGGCGTAGCGGGGCCGGTCGAGGATCGACCCGCCGGGCAGCGTCCAGCGTCCGGCGACCGGCGTCCGGCTCTCGACGGCCGGCGGTAGCAGTTGGCGCAGGGTCTGCGCGCCGTAGAAGAGGCCCGCCGGCTGCGCCGCCGTGATCCGTACGCGGTCGCGGGTCACATCGAGGCGGTAGCCCTCGGGGCCGAGGGCTTCGTCGCCGGTGAGCGCGAGGACGATTCCGCGGTCCGAGTCCGGGTCGGCCGTGTCGGTCACCGGGAGCGGATAGCCGGTGGCCGGTCGGAGCAGCTCGGCGAGGTGCTCGGCGACGGGGAGCGCGCTCTCGGCGCTGACCCGGATCACCGTGTCGGCGGTCAGCAGGTGATCGTCGGCCGGCTCCGGGCGTACCTGCTCCGGCGCCGGGACGACGTCGGTGAGGCGTACCGGGGCGGCGGGGGCGAGCAGTTCGTCGGCGACTCGGGCGGCGCTGCGCGCGAGGTCGCCGGTTTCCGGCGTGCGCAGCGACAGCTGTTCGCGGTCGGCGGCGGAGGGGAGGGACGACACGGCGGCGGCTCCGGGGGTGTATTTGCGTCGGTTGTGGCAAATATGACGTTCACCGAAATCTGTGCCGTCAAGGGTACGGCGAAGGGCGGATCTGCGTGATCTTGCGCGTGGAACCGTTCCCAAAAACCGGTACGAACGCGGATAGTGGTGATGGCTGTGCCTATTGTCACCGAACGGTCCCAGTCCACGCTTTGTTCGCTTAGCCTTCGCCCACCGATTGCTGACGACACCGGGATTAACGGTGATCGCGCCCGGGGTATGTCCGAACTGAACCTTCGTTAAGTGTCGATGGCGTGCGGGAGGCTCTGGTGGCAGCGCAAGAGACGGTGGACCACAAGTACGTCTACGACTTCGCCGAGGGGAACAAGGACCTTAAGGACCTGCTCGGCGGCAAGGGCGCCAACCTGGCCGAGATGACCAACCTCGGCCTGCCGGTGCCGCCCGGCTTCACGATCACCACCGAGGCCTGCAAGGCGTACCTCGCCACCGGTGAGGAGCCGGCCGGGCTCGCCGACCAGATCGAGGCGCACCTGGAGGCGCTGGAGCGGGAGATGGGCCGGCGGCTCGGCGATCCGGACGACCCGCTGCTGGTCTCCGTCCGCTCGGGCGCGAAGTTCTCGATGCCCGGGATGATGGAGACCGTCCTCAACGTCGGTCTCAACGACCGCAGCGTCATCGGCCTCAGCGCGCAGGCCGGGCGGAACGACCGCTTCGCCTGGGACTCGTACCGCCGCCTCATCCAGATGTTCGGCAAGACCGTCTGCGACGTGCCCGGCGAGGAGTTCGAGCACGCCCTCGACGAGGCGAAGCGCGCCAAGGGCACCACCGACGACCTCGACCTGGACGCCGACGACCTGCGTGGGCTGGTCGACGCGTACAAGAAGATCTTCGCCAAGCACACCGGGCGCGAGTTCCCGCAGGCGCCCCGGGAGCAGCTCGACCTCGCCATCCGGGCGGTCTTCGAGTCGTGGAACGCCGAGCGGGCCGTGGTCTACCGCCGGCAGGAGCGCATCCCGGCCGACCTGGGCACGGCCGTCAACGTGGTGGCGATGGTCTTCGGCAACCTCGGGCCGGACTCCGGCACCGGCGTCGCCTTCACCCGCGACCCGGCCAGCGGCGCGCAGGGCATCTACGGCGACTACCTCGCCAACGCGCAGGGCGAGGACGTCGTGGCCGGTATCCGCAACACCGTCCCGCTCCAGGAGCTGGAGCGGATCGACAAGACCTCCTACGACGAGCTGCTCAGCTACATGGCCCGGCTGGAGGAGCACTACCGCGACCTCTGCGACATCGAGTTCACCATCGAGCGCGGCAAGCTGTGGATGCTCCAGACCCGGGTCGGCAAGCGGACGGCGGCCGCCGCCTTCGTGATCGCCGGCCAGCTCGTCGACGAGGGCCTGATCGACCTGGACGAGGCGCTGCACCGGGTCAACGGCGCCCAGCTGGCCCAGCTGATGTTCCCGCGGTTCCGGCTCGACCACGAGTTCGAGCCGGTGGCGAAGGGCGTCGGGGCCTCACCGGGGGCGGCCTCGGGGAAGGCGGTCTTCAGCTCCGACCGGGCGGTCGAGCTGGCCGCTCAGGGTGAGTCGGTGATCCTGGTCCGCCGCGAGACCAACCCCGACGACCTGAACGGCATGATCGCCGCCAACGGCATCCTCACCTCGCGGGGCGGCAAGACCAGCCACGCGGCGGTGGTCGCAAGGGGGATGGGCAAGACATGCGTCTCCGGTGCGGACGCGCTGGACGTCAACGTCCCGCAGCGGAGGTTCACCGTCGGGGAACACACCGTCGGGGAGGGGGACGTGATCTCGGTCGACGGCACCACCGGGAAGGTCTACCTCGGCGAGGTGCCCGTCATGCCCTCCGAGGTGGTGCAGTACTTCGAGGGCAACCTCGAGCCGGAGCGCAGCGAGAACCCACTGGTCCGGGCCGTACACCGGATCATGACCCACGCCGACCAGCGGCGGCGACTGGCCGTGCGGACGAACGCCGACACCGCCGAGGACGCGGCGCGGGCTCGCCGGTTCGGCGCGCAGGGCATCGGCCTGTGCCGTACCGAGCACATGTTCCTCGGCGACCGGCGGGAGCTGGTCGAGCGGCTGATCCTCGCCCGCACCGACGACGAGCGTGAGCAGGCGCTGGCCGCGCTGCTGCCGCTGCAGCGGGCCGACTTCGTGGAGATCTTCCGGGCGATGGACGGGCTGCCGGTCACCGTCCGCCTGATCGACCCGCCGCTGCACGAGTTCCTGCCCCCGCTGGAGCAGCTCGCGGTGAACGTGGCGGTCGCCCAGGAGCGCGGTGAGGACGTGGCCAAGGAGGAGGCGCTGCTCGCCGCGGTGCGGCGGATGCACGAGGAGAACCCGATGCTCGGCCTGCGCGGCGTACGCCTCGGGCTGGTCATCCCGGGCCTCTTCGCCATGCAGGTCCGCGCGATCGTCGAGGCCGCCGTCACGGTCGTCCGGGACGGCGGGTCGGCCCTCCCGGAGATCATGGTGCCGCTGGTCGGCGCGGTGCAGGAGCTGGAGACGGTACGCGCCGAGGCCGAAAAGATCATCACCGAGGTGGTCGGGGAGAGCGGCGTCGAGGTGCTGATCGGCACGATGATCGAGGTGCCCCGGGCGGCGCTGACTGCCGGGCAGATCGCCGAGGCCGCCGAGTTCTTCTCCTTCGGCACCAACGACCTCACCCAGATGGGCTGGGGCTTCTCCCGCGACGACGTGGAGGCGGCGTTCTTCTGGCGCTACCTGGAGCTGGGCATCTTCGGCATCTCGCCGTTCGAGTCGATCGACGCGGAGGGTGTGGGCCGGTTGGTCCGGATCGCCGCCGAGGAGGGGCGGGCCGCCCGACCCGGGCTCAAGCTTGGCGTCTGTGGTGAGCACGGCGGCGACCCCGACTCGGTGCACTTCTTCCACTCCGTCGGGCTGGACTACGTCTCCTGCTCGCCCTTCCGGGTGCCGGTGGCGCGGCTGGAGGCCGGCCGGGCCGTCCTGGAGGCGGCCGGCTCGGACAGCCGTTGAGCCGCGCCTGCGGCGGGGCGCCGTCCGCCCCGCCGCAGGCGGTCCTCAACGCCACCCGATCCGGGTCGCCGAGGCGGATTCACCCGGCCCCGACCCGGGAACTGTCACTCCGCGAGCGGGGATCGCCGGCGCGCCGTACGGCGGTCGCGGGCGTAACCTTGGCTCGCTCGTACTCCGTCGATGCGGAAGGGTGGCTGCATGACCAGCGTCTGGGAGAGCCTGACCGTCGACGCCCACGACCCGCCGCGGCTGGCCCGGTGGTGGGCCGAGGCCCTCGGTTATCAGCTCGTCACCGAGAAGCCCGACGAGGTGGAGATCCGACAGTCGTCGCAGCGGCTGCCCGGCATCGTCTTCGTGCCGGCCACCGAGGGCAAGGAGACCAAGAACCGCCTCCACATCGATCTGCGTCCGGACGACCGGGAGGCCGAGGTCGAGCGGCTGGTCGACATGGGTGCCCGGCACGTCGACATCGGGCAGGCCGACGTCGAGTGGACCGTGCTCGCCGACCCGGAGGGCAACGAGTTCTGCGTGCTGCGGCAACGTGACTAGGTCGGCTGTCGAAGTCCGGGCCGGGGACTTCGGCCCGGGCGCTCGGACGACCGGTTGAGCGGGCAACCGTCCGCCGCGCCGGACGCGCAGCGGCGGGTCGCGGAGACGCCCAAGGACACCGGGCACGGCCGGTCCCCGTACGAGCGGGATCGCGCCCGGGTGCTGCACTCGGCGGCCTTCCGGCGGCTGGCCGCGAAGACCCAGGTGCACACGGCGGGCACCGACGACTTCCTGCGTACCCGGCTGACCCACTCGCTGGAGGTGGCGCAGATCGCCCGGGAGATGGGTGCCCGGCTGGGCTGCGACCCGGACGTCGTCGACGTGGCCGGGCTCGCCCACGACCTCGGGCACCCGCCGTTCGGGCACAACGGCGAGGCCGCGCTGGACCTCCTGGCCGGGGAGTGCGGCGGTTTCGAGGGCAACGCGCAGACGCTGCGGGTGCTGATCCGGCTGGAGGCGAAGGTCTTCGCCCCCGACGGCTCCTCCGCCGGCCTGAACCTGACCCGGGCCTCGCTCGACGCCGTCGGCAAGTACCCCTGGCCGCGCAGTCCCGGCCGGCGCAAGTTCGGGGTGTACGCCGACGACGCCGAGGTGTTCGGCTGGGTCCGCGCGGGCGCGCCACCCGGGGAGCGGCGCTGCCTGGAGGCGCAGGTGATGGACTGGGCGGACGATGTGGCGTACTCGGTCCACGACGTCGAGGACGGCATCCACGGCGGGTACGTGTCACTGCGGCCGCTGCTCGACGATGCCGACGAGCGGGCGGCGCTCTGCGCCGACGTGGCGGAGATCTACTCCGGCGAGTCGCCGGCGGATCTCGGTGCGGTGCTGGTCGCGCTCCTCGCCGACCCGGCGCTCGCCCCGCTCGCCGGGTACGACGGCAGCCACCGCGCCCAGGCGGCGCTCAAGGCCACCACGAGCGTGCTGACCGGCCGCTTCGTCACCGCCGCGGTGGCCGCCACCGAGGAGCGGTTCGGCGCCGGCCCGCACCGCCGGTACGGGGCCGACCTGGTGGTGCCACGGGAGGTGCGAGCCCGCTGCGCGCTGCTCAAGGGGATAGCGCTGCGCTACGTGATGCGCCGCCCCGGTGCGCACGCCCGGTACGAGTGGCAGCGGCAGGTCCTCGCCGAGCTGGTCGCCGCCCTGCTCGCCCGGGCGCCGGAGGGGCTGGACCCGGTCTTCGCCCCGCTCTGGCGGGCGGCCCCGGACGACGCCGCGCGGCTGCGCGTGGTGATCGACCAGGTCGCCTCGCTCACCGATCCGGCGGCCGTGGCCTGGCACGATCGCCTGGTCACGGATGAGGTACCCCGCCGAACCGGCATCGAAAGTTAGGGTAGCCTAACCGCATGACGGAGCGCCGAACGAAGGTCAAGTCCGCCCGGGTCCTGCGCACCGAGCGGCTCACCCCGCACCTGATCCGCCTGGTCCTCGGTGGTGAGGAGCTCACCGGCCTGCCTCTGGGCCACTGCACCGACCACTACATCAAGCTGGTCTTCCTGCAGCCCGGTGTGGCCTACCCGACCCCGCTCGACCTCGGCGACATCCCTCGTGCCCAGTGGCCCCGGCTGCGGGCGTACACGGTGCGGGCCTGGGACGCGGAGGCCGGCGAGCTCACCGTCGACGTGGTGCACCACGGTGACGAGGGGCTGGCCGGGCCGTGGGCGGCGGCGCTGCGCCCCGGCGACCCGGTGCGCTTCATCGGCCCCGGTGGCGGGTACGCCCCGAGTCCGGAGGCGGACTGGCACCTGCTGGTCGGGGACGAGAGCGCGCTGCCGGCGATCGCCGCGTCGCTGGAGCGGCTGCCGGCCGGTGCGCCCGCGAAGGTCTTCGTCGAGGTCGACGGCCCGGCCGACGAGCTGCCCCTGATCAGCCCGGGGAACGTGGAGCTGCACTGGCTGCACCGGGACGCCCGGCCGGTCGGTGAGGCGCTGGTCGCCGCGGTGCGGACGCTCGACTTCCCGCCCGGGGCGGTGCACGCGTTCGTGCACGGTGAGGCGACGTTCGTGAAGGAGCTGCGCCGGCTGCTGCGCATCGAGCGGGGCATACCCCGGGAGATGCTCTCCATCTCCGGCTACTGGCGGCGGGGCATGGACGACGAGGGCTGGCGGGCCTGGAAGTCCGAGTGGCGGCGGCAGGCCGAGGCCGAGGAGGCGCTGGCGGCCGCCTGAGCCGACGTACGCACGGTGGGGTGGGGCTTCGGTCCCACCCCACCGGTGTCTCCGGCGGCGGTTCGGAGATCCGCCGATGGCAGCGGTCCTACCCCGAGATGTAGTAGGTCTGCTACATTCTGGCGCAGTGATTCGTCAGTTAGGGAGGGCCATGACCGCCGTCGAGCTCCCCGGAACCGTTGCCGCCCCGCCCCCGCCCGACGGGGACCTCGTCCTCGACGTGCGCGACCTGCGCATGCGCTACGGCACCGTCGACGTCCTGCACGGTGTCGACCTCACGGCCCGCCGGGGTGAGGTCCTCGCGCTGCTCGGCCCCAACGGCGCCGGCAAGACCACCACCATCGAGATCCTCGAAGGCTTCCGGATGCGCTCCGCCGGGGAGCTCCGCGTCCTCGGCGTCGACCCGGCCCGGGGCGACGAACGCTGGCGCGCCCGGATGGGCGTGGTGCTCCAGTCCTGGCGCGACCACGGCAGGTGGCGCGTCCAGGAGCTGCTGACCCACCTGGGCAGCTTCTACGCCCCGTACTCCACCGACCGGGTCCGCCGGCCGTGGCCGGTGCCGGAGCTGCTGGACGCCGTCGGTCTCGCCGAGCACGCCCGCAAGCGGGTGAGCCAGCTCTCCGGCGGCCAGCGCCGCCGGCTCGACGTGGCCGTCGGCATCGTGGGCCGCCCCGAGCTGCTCTTCCTGGACGAGCCGACGGTCGGCTTCGACCCGGCCGCCCGGCGCGAGTTCCACGAGTTGGTGCACCGGCTGGCGGACCTGGACGACACCACGATCCTGCTCACCACGCACGACCTCGACGAGGCGGAGAAGCTCGCCGACCGGATCCTCATCCTGGCCGGTGGCCGGATCATCGCCGAGGGCTCGCCGGACGAGCTGTCCCGCCGGATCGCCGGGAACGCGGAGATCCGCTGGACCCGGGACGGCGACCGGTTCGTCCACTCCGCGGCCGACGCCACCGCCTTCCTCCGCGAGCTCTTCCGGCAGCACGGCGACGAGGTGCAGGAGCTGGAGGTCCGCCGGCCCAGCCTGGAGGACGCGTACATGGCACTGGTCTACGAGCAGGAATCCGGGGCCCGCGACGGCGGGGCAGCCCGGGTGTGGCAGCAGGGGAGCCAGGAATGAACCCGACCACAGTGGCCGTCCGGGCCGGATTCCGGCGCGGGGTGATCGAGCTGCGCAACACCTTCACCAACGCACAGGACCTGTGGGGCTACCTCTTTCCCACTCTGATCCTGGTGGTCACCATCTTCTTCATGCGCGGCTCGACGGTGCCCGGCACCGACTTCTCGCTCGGCGCCCGGACACTCCCCAGCGCCCTCGGCATGGGGTTGGCCTTCGGCGGCCTGATCGCGCTGGCGCAGCAGCTCGTCGTCGAGCGGGAGGACGGCACGCTGCTGCGCGCCAAGGCGACTCCGAACGGCATGCTCGGCTACCTCGTCGGCAAGCTCACCCTGATGTCGACGACCGCGCTGGCGAGCATGCTGATCCAGCTCGTACCGTCGCTCTTCCTCGTGGACGGGCTCCGGCTGACCAGCGCCGGCGCCTGGCTCACCCTGCTCTGGGTGGCGGTGCTCGGCCTGGTGGCGACCCTGCCCCTCGGCGCGGTCATCGGGTCGCTGATCGAGAGCGCCCGCAACCTCGGGCTGGTCATGCTGCCGATGATGGGGCTCATCGCGTTCTCCGGCATCTTCTACCCGATCAACGGCTACCCGGGCTGGCTCCAGGCCGTCGCGCAGGTGTTTCCGATCTACTGGCTAGGGTTGGGGATGCGCTCGGCGCTCCTGCCGGACGCGCTGGCGGCGGTCGAGCTCGGCGGGTCGTGGCGACACCTGGAGACGCTCGGGGTGCTCGGCGCGTGGGCGGTGCTCGGACTGGTGCTGGCGCCCGTCGTGCTGCGGCGGATGGCCCGTCGTGAGTCCGGCTCGCGGGTGGCCGCCCGCCGGGAACGGGCCATGCGGCAGGTCTTCTGAGAGGGCGTCGATGAGCGAGACCGTGCACAACCGCCTCGCGGTGCTGCGGGCCGAGCGGGGCATCTCCCGACGGCAGCTCGCCGACGCGTTGGGTGTGCACTACCAGACCATCGGCTACCTGGAGCGCGGCGAGTTCCGCCCCAGCCTGCACCTGGCGCTGCGGATCGCCGCGTACTTCGAGGTGCCGGTCGAGGTGGTCTTCTCGATCGAACCGTTCCCCCGGATCGGGGACGCCGCCACGGGGGCGCGCCGCCCGGCGTGAGCCCGCCACACCGGGTCAGCTCCGCCCGGGTGACGCCCCGGTGTGGGCGTGTTCGCGGCTCAACCGGTTCAGCTCACGGGTACGCAGCACCGTCTGCCCGAGCATCGCCGCGGCGAGCAGCGCCAGCAACAGGGCCGGCGACGGCACCAGGAAGACGACGAGTCCCACCGAGGTGACTCCGTACGCGGCGACCGCCCAGCGCTCCCCGCTGATCGACGCGAGCAGCCCGCGCAGGGCCAGCTCGCAGCCCATCCAGACGAAGAGCGAACCGGCCAGCACCAGCCGCAGCTCGATCGACACCCGGCCCGCGCCGGAGTCGACCATGCGAACCAGCTGGCCCAGGGCCCAGCCGAGCAGCAGCAACGCGCCGAGCAGCGGGGTGTGGATGTAGGAGTACGCGTGCCCGGCCTTGAGCCGATCGACACCGACCCCGGTGCCCACGAAGGTCGTGTAGATCCACCAGATGGAGGCCGGGACGACGAAGGCGAGCGCCGCGTACAGGACCATGCTCGCGTCCGAGTAGCGCGGCATCGCCGCGAGCAGGTCCGCCACCGAACTGCCGAGCACGATGATGGTGAACTGCCCGATGCGCTCCGGCAGGTGACGGGCGTCCACCGGAAACCGGTTGAGCCGCCGGTAGCCCACCCACGGGGTGGCGAGGTCGACGCAGATGCCGACCACCCAGAACCATGGCCGCAGGTGCGACGGCACGAAGAGGGAGACCAGCCAGATCAGCCAACCGGCGCCGAACCCGATCAGGTAGACCGTGGTCACCATCCGGGCGCCCTCGCTGGTCGGTCGCGCCCGCAGGTAGAGCAGGAGCAGCACCCCCCGGACGATCAGGTAGCCCACCGGGAAGAGGAGCCCCTTCGGCACCTCGTCGACGCCGAGGGTGATCGCACCCGCCCCGAGCAGCGCGCCGAGCATCATCAGCCGGTGCACGCTGTCGTCCGGGTCGTACCGGGTGTCGTAGTAGACGTGACCCACCCAGGCCCACTCCACCACCACGAAGATCCCGGCGGCGGCGAGCACGCTGGTCAGCCGTGGGGTCGGATCGTGCCCGAGCCGGCCCGCCACGGCGGCCAGGGCGAAGACGAAGACCACGTCGAAGAAGAGCTCCAGCCAGCTGGCGTGCCGGTGCCCGGCCTCGTCCCCGAGGACCGCGGGACGGCTCTGGACCAGGCGGTCGGTCAACCACCGCCACCGGGAACCGTCATCGGGCCGTACCGTCCGCACCTGGTCATGATTTCCGTAGCCGGGCGATCCCGGTGGCGGAACCGGCGACTCGCTCGCGGCCCCCGCCACACGCCGTGCCCCCGGGGGCACGATCGTCGGCCCGGCAGGGCAGGATGTAGGCCGAGGAGGTGGCGGAGATGGCGGGGCGGATCCGGGACGAGGACATCGCGTTGGTCCGGGAACGCACCTCGATCGAGGAGATCATCTCCGAGACGGTGACGCTCCGGTCCGCCGGCGGTGGCAACCTCAAGGGGTTGTGCCCGTTCCACGACGAGAAGAGCCCCTCGTTCAACGTGTCCCCGGCGCGCAACGTCTGGTACTGCTTCGGCTGCGGCGCCGGCGGCGACGCGATCAAATTCCTGATGGACGCCGACCACCTCAGCTTCGTCGAGGCGGTCGAGCGGCTCGCCGGCCGCGCCGGGATCCAGCTGCGGTACCTGGAGACGGACTCGGGCCCGTCGCGGAGCCGCCCGCAGCAGGGGCAGCGGCAGCGGCTGGTCGCCGCGCACGCCGCGGCCGTCGAGTTCTACCAGTCCCAGCTCACCACGGCCGGCGCGCGACCGGCCCGCGAGTTCCTGGCCGCGCGCGGCTTCGACCGGGCGGCGGCCGAGCGCTACGCCTGCGGCTTCGCCCCCGACGCGTGGGACCAGCTCACCAAGCACCTGCGCCAACGTGGGTTCACCGCCGACGAGCTGGTCACCGCCGGGCTGTCCCGCCCGGCCCGGTCGGGCTCGCTCATCGACCGGTTCCGCCGCCGGCTGCTCTGGCCGATCCGGGACCTCACCGGGGACGTGATCGGCTTCGGGGCGCGCAAGCTCTTCGACGACGACGACGGCCCGAAGTACCTGAACACCCCCGAGACGCCGATCTACAAGAAGTCGCACGTCCTCTACGGCATCGACCAGGCCAAGCGGGAGATCGCCAAGCAGGGCAAGGTCGTCGTCGTCGAGGGCTACACCGACGTGATGGCCTGCCACCTGGCCGGCGTCACCACTGCCGTGGCCACCTGCGGCACCGCCTTCGGCGCCGACCACATCGGCGTGCTGCGCCGGCTCCTGCTCGACACCGACGCGGTGGCCGGCGAGATCATCTTCACCTTCGACGGGGATGCCGCCGGGCAGAAGGCCGCCCTGCGCGCCTTCGAGGACGACCAACGCTTCGTGGGGCGTACCTTCATCGCGGTCAGCCCCGACAATATGGACCCGTGCGAGCTGCGCCTGGCCAAGGGTGACCTCGCCGTCCGCGACCTGGTCGCGCGCCGCGAACCGCTTGTCGACTTCGCGCTGCGGCACGTCATCAGCCGCCACGACCTCGACACCGTCGACGGCCGGGTGGAGGCGATGCGCCGCGCCGCACCCCTGGTCGCCAAGATCAAGGACCGGGAGAAGCGCCCCGAGTACGTCCGCAAGCTCGCCGGCGACCTCGGCATGGAGATCGAGCCCGTGCAGCGGGCCGTGCAGGCCGCCGCCTCGGGCGCGGGGGAGCGCGAGGCGCCCGCCCGGACACCCCGACCGGCCGCCGAGCCCGGCGTGGACAGCCCGCAGTCGATGGTCGAACGCGAGGCGTTGAAGCTCGCCCTCCAGCAGCCGGTGCTCGCCGGCCCGATGTTCGACGCGGTGGAGGCCCCCGAATACCGGCAGCCGGTCCACGTGGCCGTCCGCGAGGCGATCGCGGCGGCCGGTGGTGCGGTGGCGGCGGCCGGCGGGGCGGTGTGGATCGAATCGGTCCGGGACGCCTGCGCCGACCTGGCCGGCCAGGCCCTCGTCGCGGAGCTCGCCGTCGAACCGCTGCGGATCGACGGCGAGCCGGACCCCCGGTACGTCTCGGTGACCATGGCCCGACTGCAGTGGGGTTCGGTGACCGCGCGGATCAAGGACCTCAAGTCCCGGATCCAGCGGATCAACCCGATCAGCAACAAGGACGAATACTTCGCGCTCTTCGGCGAACTGCTGTCGCTGGAACAGCACGCCCGGGCGCTGCGCGAGCAGGCCGCGGGAGGACTGTAGATGGGACTGTTCAACCGTCGACCGAAGCTCCGACCGGCCGACCGGCCACCCCTCGCCCGCGACGAGCGGGTGCTCGCCTGGGCCTCGGCCGGGAACGGCGAGGGCGGCGGAGTCCTGGTCGCCAGCAACCTCGGCATCTGGCTGCCCGGCCGGTCGGAGCGGGTGGGCTGGCACGAGCTGATCAAGGCGACCTGGTCCGGCCGGGAGTTGACGCTCACCGTGGCCGAGCACGTCGGCGAGCGGGACGGCTACCTGGTGGTCGCCGACGCCGTCCCGCAGACGTACCTGCTGCTCGACCCGGGTGACCTGCCGCACCAGGTGCGGGCGCGGGTCACCCGGTCGGTCGCGTACACCCAGCACCACCGGGTGCCCGGCGGCGCCGGCCGGATCGCCGCCCGGCGGGCCCCCGGCGTCGACGGCCTGACCTGGACCGTCCGCTACGACCCGGGGACCCCACCCGACGACGCCGAGGTGACCGCGGAGACCGACCGGTTGGTGGAGGCGGCCCGGGCCGCCACCGCCCCCGCCGACGTCTGAGCCGCAGCGGCCGGCGACCGCGGATCAGCGGGCGCCCAGGTCCTGCAGGGCCTTCTCCGCGCCCCGGTGCAGCGGCACCGGGTCGGTGCGCCGGGCGTTCTCCAGCGAGATCCCCTTCGCGGCCGGGTTCGCCTGCGCCAACGCGTCCTTGCGGTCGAAGACCGTACGGGTGATGGCGCAGGCGACGTTCGCGTCCAGGTTCGTCCGCACCAGCAGCACGTTCGGCACCACGATGGTCGGGGTGTCCGCGGCGGTCCGGTACGCGTCCCGGCCGATCGTGCCGGCCTGGTAGGCCGGGTTCAGCTCGGCCATCTTCGGCAGCAGCGGGGTGATGTCGAGGAACCGCACCCGGTCACCGGCGGTGGTGAACAGGTCGGTCACCCCGCCCGTGGGGAGCCCGCCGGACCAGAAGAAGGCGTCGATGCTGCCGTCCTTCATCCCCTCGACGGTCTTGGTGAGGTCGAGCCGCTGCGCCTGGATGTCCTTCGCCGGATCGAGCCCCGCCGCCTGGAGCAGCCGGTGGGCGATCACCTCGGTGCCGGACTTCGGCGAGCCGGTGGAGATCCGCTTGCCCCGCATGTCGGCGACCGAGGAGATCCCGGCGTCGTTGCGGACCACGACCTGGGTGTAGTTGTCGTAGATGCGGGCCAGCGCCTGCACCGGCTGGGCGGCGGTGAAGCTCTCCTTGCCCTGGACCGCGTTGACCGCCGTGTCGAAGAGGGAGAAGGCGACGTCGTACTGGCCGGCGACCAGCTGCTCGATGTTCTGCACCGAGGCGCCCGTCTCAGCGGCGGTGCCGCTCAGCCGGCCGCCGGTGGCGTCGGGGAGTTGACCGGCGAGGGCGTTGCCGACCACGTAGTAGACGCCTGTCGAGTTGCCGGTCGCGATGCCGACCCGGGTGTCCCGGTCCACCTCGCAGCTGACCTCGCTGGCGGTGTCGTCCTCCGCCGCGCCACCCTGCCGGCCACCGCAACCCGCCAGTCCCGCGGCCGCGACGGCGAGCACGCCCACGCCCGCGAGGAGCCGAACCTTCATCCCGCTCACCGTGTTACCTCCCTCAGCTCAGCAGTTGTCCCGGCCTGCCCGCCGGACCGACCGGCGGAGCCGCGTCGTACGAGCACCCCCGCGACGGCCACGGCGGCCAGCCCGACACCGATCGCCACCGACACCGGCTCCAGGCGGAGCAGGACCACGCCGGCGAGCGCGGCGAGCACCCGTTCCGGCGTACCGGCCGGTCCCACACCGGGCAGCCAGCCGCCGGCCGCGACGGCGAGTACGGCGACGCTGAGCGCGAGGACCACGGTGGCCGTCAGGATCTGCCGCGGCCCGCCGATGCCGAGCAGCCCGAGGCCCGCGGGTGTGATCACGAAGGCGATCGGGATGAGGTACGCCGGCAGCGCGTAGCGCAGCGTCTGCCACATGGTGGGCACCAGCCGGCCGCCGGTGACCGCCGCCGCGGCGACAGCGGCGAGGGCGGTCGGCGGGGACGCCTCGGAGAGCACCGCGAAGTAGAAGACGAACATCGCGGCGGCCGGCGTGGCCACCCCCAGGTCGAGCAGCGCCGGCCCGATGATCACCCAGCCGATCACGAAGGAGGCGGTGACCGGCACGGCGAGCCCGAGCAGGGTGAGCGCGACCGCGGCGAGGAGCGCGGTGAGCACCAGCACCACGGCCGGGTCGTCGGTGACCGCTCGGGCGCCGTCCAGCAGCAACGCCGCCGTCTGCGGGCCGAGCCCGGTCTTCGTGGTGGTCGCCGTGATGATGCCGGCGGCGGCGCAGACGGCGGTGACCGCCAGCACGCCGCGTACGCCGCCGACCAGGGCGGCGGTCAGCCGGCCCGGGGTGAGCCGGTGGGCCCGGTCCAGGAAGGAGAGTGCGGCGGCGAGCACTGTCGCGAGCACCACGGCCCGGGTGGCCGACATGCCCACGGCGAGCAGCACGATGATGACGACCAGGGACGCGAAGTGGTAGCCGAACCGGCCGAGCAACCGCCACGGGGAGGCCACGTCGACGAAGACCGCCCGGACGCCCGAGCGGCGGGCGTCGATCTCCACGGAGAGCAGGATGCCGAGGTAGTAGAGGACGGTCGGCACGGTGGCCCAGCCGAGCACCTGCAGGTACGAGACGCCGAGGTACTCGGCGATGATGAACGCCGCCGCGCCGAGCGTGGGCGGGGAGAGGATCGCGCCCACCCCGGCCGCGGCCAGCATGCCGCCGGCGCGCTCCGCCGGGTATCCGGCCCGCCGCAGGATCGGCCAGGTCACCGCGCCGATGCTGACCGTGGTGGCGGCTCCCGAACCGGAGACGGTCCCGAGCAGGAATCCGGAGGCGACCGCGGTGCGTCCGGCGGCCGTCCGGGACCGGCGGAACGCCGCGCTGGAGAGCTCGACGAAGAACCGGCCCGCGCCGGAGAGGTCCAGCACCGCGCCGTAGATGGTGAAGAGCACGATGTACGACGCGGCGACGTCCAGCGGGGTGCCGTAGAAACCGCTGTCGGAGTTGTAGAAGGCGTCGACGAGTTGGCTGAAGTCGAGCCCGGCGTGGGCCACCGGCCAGGACTGCGGGAGCAGGCCGCCGTAGTAGCCGTAGCCGAGGAAGAGCAGGCAGACCGCGGGCAGGATCCACCCGGTGGTACGCCGGCACGCCTCCAGCAGCAGCAGGAGCAGCACGGTGCCCATCGCCAGGTCGGCCGGGGCGAGCAACCCCTGCCGGTCGAGGAAGGCGTCGTAGCCGCCGCCACCCGAGCCGAACGGGATCGGTAGCACCGGGTAGAGGCAGGCGACCAGCGCCAGCGCGGCGAGCGACCAGTCCGCCACGGTGGGCCGGGACCGGCTGCCGGCCGCGCCCGGTCGTACGGTTCGCGGTTCGGGTTCGGCCCCGGCCGGTGGGCGCTCATCGGACTGCGGCCCGGCGTGCTCGTGCGTCGGCTCACCACTCGGCCCGGCGTGGTCGTGCGTCGGCTCACCACTCAGCCCGGCGTGGTCGTGGGTCGGCTCGGCACCCGGCCGGGCGTGGAATCCGGCGGGCTGATCGGCGCGGCGGCGCAGCCGCAGGCCGGAAGGGTAGGCGAGGAAGACCAGCGGCAGCACACCCGCGAGGAAGATGATCAGGTAATACTTGCTGCCCTGCGGCAACGGCCGGAAGACCTGCCAGAGGGCGAGCACGCCGACGGCCACCGCCGCCGCGCCGACGAGCAGGTTGACCGTGCCGGTGAGCGCCCGGCCGGGCTTCTCGTCCTCGAACTGCGCGGCCAGCTCGGGCAGCCCGTCCGGGTCGGGCCGCGGCACTGTGCCGGAGCGTCCACTGTGCTTCCCGGCCGGAGCCTCGTCGACGGCGGCGCGCGCGGTCTCGCCGGGCGCGGCGGATCCCTCGGGCGCGCGGGCCGGGTCCGGGCCGGTCGCGGCCTCGGTCGGGCCGTCCACGGCCTCCTCCGGGGCCGGGCGGCGCGGTGCCGGCGGCGAACCGTCGGGAGAGCGGGTGGACGCCACAAAGGGAAGATACACGCCGATTGATGGCCGGCGGGGGTGGCGCCGCCCGGGTAAATCGGGTGGAGCTGTCGGACCCGGCGGTTAGGGTCGGGCGGTGACCAGGGCACTCATCGAGGCACGTCGGCTGGTGAAGAGGTTCGGTGACTTCACCGCGGTCGATGGCATCGACGTAGCGGTTCTTCCCGGGGAGGCGTTCGGCTTCCTGGGGCCCAACGGCGCCGGCAAGTCGTCGACCATGCGGATGATCGGTTGCATCTCCCCGCCGAGCGGGGGCGCGCTGCGCATCCTGGGCATGGACCCGGTCCGCGACGGGCCGGCGATCCGGGCCCGGCTCGGGGTCTGCCCGCAACTGGACAATCTCGACCCCGAGCTCACCGTTCGGGAGAACCTGACCACCTACGCCCGCTACTTCGGCATTCCCCGTCGGGTCGCCCGGCAGCGGGCGGGCGAGCTGCTCGACTTCGTCCAGCTCGCCGAGCGCGCCGACAGCAAGGTCGAGCCCCTCTCCGGTGGCATGAAGCGGCGGCTCACCATCGCCCGCGCGCTGGTGAACGAGCCGGAGATCGTGCTTCTCGACGAGCCGACCACCGGGCTCGACCCGCAGGCCCGGCACCTGGTGTGGGAGCGGCTGTTCCGGCTCAAGCAGCAGGGGGTGACGCTGGTGCTGACGACCCACTACATGGACGAGGCCGAGCAGCTCTGCGACCGGCTGGTCGTGATGGACGGCGGCCGGATCGTCGCCGAGGGGTCGCCTCGCGTGCTGATCGAGCGGCACTCCACCCGTGAGGTGGTGGAGCTGCGCTTCGCCGCCGAGTCGCAGGAGGCGTTCGCCGGAAAGCTCGACGGGCTGGGTGAGCGGATCGAGGTGCTGCCCGACCGGATCCTGCTCTACGTCGCCGACGGTGACGCGGCGGTGGCCGAGGTGCACGCGCTCGGCCTCAACCCGGCCAACGTGCTGGTCCGCCGCAGCAGCCTGGAGGACGTCTTCCTGCACCTCACCGGCCGCACCCTCGTCGACTAGGGGCAACGGTGCGGGGATGGCAGCCCTAAGATCAACTCCGCAGGTTTCGGCGAACGTACGAGCGAGGGGTGATCCGGTGTCCGGTGTGGAGGTCGGCCTGCGACGCCAGGAGGGGCTGGGCGCTCTATACCTCGGTATCTTCGCCACCATCTGGTTCAGCGTCCCGGCCGCGGAGCAGCCACTGCGCGGCCTGCTGGTGGCGGGCAGTGTGGCGGCGCTGCTCACCGCGGTGGCCGGCGGTGTCGTCACGGCCCGGTCCCGGGGTGCGGCCGCCGGCCCGCGTGATCGGGCGAATGACCGCCGTTACCTCCTGATCGTCGTGGCCGAGTTCGCGCTCGCCGGCCTCGGTGCGGCGGCGTTGGCCGTCGCCGGCTGGTCGGAGTACATCCCTGTGCTGGTCTGCGCCGTGGTGGGGCTGCACTTCTTTCCGCTCGCACCCGTGCTGGGCAGCCCGCTGCTGCGACACCTCGGCGTCGCGACCTGCGCCGTGGCGGTGGCCGGTTTGTTTACCGGGCTGCTGACGGGGGTGTCGGCCGGCGTGGTCGTGGGCACCGGCGCCGGAGTCCTGCTGCTCGGCTACGCCCTCCGGTCGCTGGTGCGCGGCGTCCGCGGCTGAGCCACCGCCACCGCCACCGTCGCCGGTCATCGCTCCGCTCTGCGACGGACCGATCCGGCGCGGGGTGTGGCGTCAGCCGGCGATGAGCAGACCCGCCCCGGCCAGCAGGGCCAGGGTGAACACCGCGGCGAGGGCGGCGGCGCGCCGGCGTGCGCCGGCACCGCCGACGAGACGTAGGGCGAGGGCGAGCGGGCCGATGGGCAGCATGGTCCGGGTCTCCTTCCGGTCGACGACGGCGATCAGGGCGGCAGCACCGAGGATGCCGGCGGCGAGCCGTAGCGGTGACACGCCCAGCTCGGTCGCGCCGTGCACGTCGGCCTGCCACTGTTCGAGGTAGCGGGCGCGCCGTTCGCGGGCGAGCAGGCGCGTGGCGCAGCGGACGACGGTGAGCGCGACGCGCTCGGACGGCGTCATCAGGCCTCCCGGGGTCGGGTGAGACGCTGCCGGGCCTTCCGCGTGGCGGCCTGCGCGCAGACTCGTCGTGCCGCCACGGCGCCGTCGACGGTCAGCTCGTACATCCGCCGTCGGGGACCGCGACGCTCGGTCTCCTCCCAGCGCGACGTCAGCCAGCCGTGGCGTTCCAGCCGCTCCAGCAGCGGGTAGACGCTGCCCGAGGGGCGCCCGGTCAGCTTGATGATCTCCAAACCCCACCGGGGCCGGTCACTGTCGAGCAGCACGCGGAGTACGTCGACCGTCGCGGCGCCGATGCGTTCGAGTGGCTGCACGCATCAAGGCTACCTATGTAGATTAAGCCTGTCCAGCGAATGCGGAACCGAGACTGTCGCTGTCTTCTCGTTCCCCGCCCGCCATGCTCCCGCACCGGTCCGAACTCGTGCTCACCCTCCCGGCGGGCGGCGGGCGGCGCGGCGGAAACTGCCGCGACACGTACGCCGGCCGGCCGTAGGGTGGCGGCGGCTGTCGTACCCCTCCGGTACGAAGGCCGCGACGGGCGGAGAGCGGTCGGGGGTGGTCGTGGTGGGCGTGGCCCCATCGGTGCGGGAACGGACCCGCCCGCCGCTGCCACGGGTGCCGGCGTTCACCGTCCTCAATTTCTTCCTGGTGGGCTATCGCCGCACCTGGCGGGCCGGGGTCTTCTCGTCCTTCCTGCTGCCGGTCCTGACGGTGCTCGGGTTCGGTGTCGGTGTCGGCACCTACGTCGACCAGGGCGTCGACGGCGTCAGCTATCTCGACTGGTTGGTGCCCGGCCTGATCGCGTCGACGGCGCTGCAGGTGGCGCTCGGCGACTCGACCTGGCCCGTGTTCAGCAACTTTCAATGGATCAAGACGTACTACGCGCAGAGCGCCGCGCCGCTGCGGGTCGGTGACATCCTCGTCGGCCACCTGCTGTACGTGATGTTCCGGGTGCTCACCACGATCGCCGCCTTCCTGTTGGTCACCGCGCTCTTCGGCGCGCTGCGATCACCCTGGGCGCTGGCCACCTTGCCGGTGGCGGCGCTGCTCGGCCTGGCGGTCGCCGCACCGACCTTCGCCTACAGCGCGGCCGTCGACAGCGACAGTTGGCTCGCCCTGTTGTTCCGCTTCGCAGTCATCCCGATGACCCTCTTCGCCGGGGTGTTCTTCCCGGTCGACGGCCTACCCGAGGGGCTGCGCTGGCTGGCGTACGCGACACCGCTCTGGCACGCCGTCGACCTGTGCCGGGCGGCGACCCTCGGCGTCGCCGCGGAGTGGTCGGTCGCCGGTCACCTGCTCTACCTCGTGGCCTGGGCGCTCGCCGGCGGCCTGCTGGCCCGCCGGGCGTTCCGCCGCCGACTCGTCGTCTAGGAAGGGCCGATCGTGGTCGCTCTGGTCCTGCCCCGGCTGATCGACGTCTCCGCCGCGTCCCGGCGGTCGGTCTCCGTCACCGAGCGCAACATCGCGGCGCTGCGATCGGTCTACTGGCTGCTGCTCGCCTCCGGTTTCGTCGAGCCGCTGCTCTACCTGCTCTCCATCGGGGTGGGCGTCGGCGCGTTGGTCGGTGACCTGA
The DNA here is from genome assembly GCF_003626635.1 of Micromonospora musae. Lineage (GTDB taxonomy): Bacteria > Actinomycetota > Actinomycetes > Mycobacteriales > Micromonosporaceae > Micromonospora > Micromonospora musae. The sequence goes on from NZ_RAZT01000016.1 coordinate 108,202, forward strand.
ACCTGCCCGACGGGCGGCTCGTGGGCTACGCGGCGTTCGTCGCCCCCGCCATGCTCGCCTCCTCGGCGATGACGGGGGCGCTCGCCGAGACCACCTTCAACTTCTTCGGAAAGATGAAGTACATGAAGCTGTACGACGGGGTGATCGCCACCCCCGTACGGCCGTTCGAGATCGCCCTCGGGGAGCTGGGCTGGGCGATGCTGCGGGGCAGCGCCTACTCGGCCGCCTTCCTGGTGGTGATGACCGCGATGGACCTGACCACCGTCGGGCGGGCGGCGATCGCCTTCCCGGCCGCCGTGCTGGTCGGCTTCGCGTTCGGCGCGTCGGGCATGGCGCTCGCCACGTTCATGCGCAGTTGGCAGGATTTCGACCTGATGGGCTCGGCCCAGTTCACCCTCTTCCTCTTCTCCGGCACGTTCGTTCCGGCCGAGGCCTACCCGACAGTGCTGCGCTGGCTGGTCGAGGTCACTCCGCTCTACCGGGCCGTGCACCTGATCCGCGACGTCGCGCTCGGCACCGCGGGTCGGTCCTGGCTGATCGACGTGCTCTACCTGCTCCTCGTCGTCGCGCTGGGGCTGCTGGTGGCCTCGCGCCGGATGGGGCGGTTGCTCTACCGGTAGGTGGTTACCCACCGCGTCGTCGGGGCATCTCCGCAAGGCACACGCGACGACGAGGAGGGGTGAATGGCCGCCGACGAGTCCGCCCGCCGAGGACCCGACCGTGACGACGGCGCCGCGCGGGAAGCCGCCGGCCGCCCCCAGGGAACCCGGGAGCCGGCCGGGCCGGAGGCGGGCCCGGAAAGCCCCGCTCAACTGCCGGGCACCGGGTGGCTGGCGGCGCTGCGCCGGACGGTTAAGGAGTTCCAGGAGGACAATCTGACCGACTGGGCCGCCGCTCTGACCTACTACGGGGTGCTCTCCATCTTCCCCGGCCTGCTCGTGCTCATCTCCATCATCGGCCTGCTCGGCCCGGGGGCGACCGAGGGCGTCAAGGACACCGTGGGTCAGGCCATCCCGCAGGGCAATATCCAGCAGATCCTCGAGAGGGCGATCGAGCAGGCGCAGAAGTCCGGAGGGTTGGCCAGCGCCGGGGCGGTGCTCGGTCTGCTCGGTGCCTTCTGGTCCGCGTCCGGCTATATCGCGGCCTTCATGCGCGCCTCCAACGCCATCTACGACGTGCCGGAGGGGCGACCGATCTGGAAGACGCTGCCCACCCGGATCGGTGTGACCGCCGTGATCGGAGTGATGCTCCTGGTCAGTGCGGTGATCGTGGTCTTCACCGGCCGTCTCGCCCGGTCGGCCGGGGAGGCGATCGGGCTGGGCTCCACCGCGGTGACGGTCTGGAACATCGCGAAGTGGCCGGTTCTGCTCATCCTGGTCAGCCTGATGTTCGCGATCCTCTACTGGGCCTCGCCGAACGCCCGGCACGGCGGCTTCCGCTGGGTCAGCCCCGGCGGGGTGCTGGCCGTGGTGATCTGGCTGGTGGTCTCCGCGCTCTTCGCCCTCTACGTGAGCAACTTCGGTTCGTACAACAAGACGTACGGGACCCTCGCCGGTGTGATCATCTTCCTGGTCTGGCTCTGGCTCACCAACGTCGCGATCCTGCTCGGGGCCGAGTTCCAAGCCGAGCTGGAGCGCGGCCGGGCGATCTCGGCCGGTCACGATGCCGACGAGGAGCCGTACGTGGAGCTGCGCGACGACCGCAAGCTCCGCAAGGCGGCGCGTCGGCGTCCGGAACGGTGAGCCGGTGCGCGCCTTGCGTGCCGGCGTACCGCCTGCCGCGCCGGTGGACGGCGCGGCAGGCAGCGGCAATTCAATGCGACCGGGTCAGCTGCAGAAGTCCAGGTCGCACCAGCCGTTCAGGGTGATTTCCTGAAGGTCGTTGACCTTGTGCCACCCCGGGTAGTACCTGTTTCCGACGGTGTCGGAGTAGTAATAGCCGGCCGGTACCTGGAATCCGTCGGTGTCCCGGAATTCGTAGTAGCTGCTGGAATCGGAGCCAGAGCCGGCACCCGCCGGGAGCATCATGGTCTTCGTGTTCGACGGCCAGTTTCCCGAGATCTTCACGGACCGGCCGAGTCGGTTCTTCACCTCGCCGCAGAAGATGCCCGCGGTGCAGTTGCCGAGCGGCGCGAAGTCCCCACCGGCTGCCGTCGGTGCAGCCTGCGGCGCAGTTACGGGGGCGATGGTTCCGGTCGCGGAAGCCGACCCCGGCGCTGCCGCCTCGGCGGCGGACGGTGCGACGAGCGCGAAGAGCGCCGCCGCTGAAACGGCCGTGAGAAAGCGCGTCCTGCGATTCATGGAATTCCTTCCTGCCGGGGTGTTCGGGCACGCCAAAACGGAAGGTGGCCGCAATGCAGCAATTGCGGTCCGCGACCTCGCCCCCGTCGCTCGGGACGCTATCCGCCACGTTGATCGATGTCAATCGATTGAGAATGCCGGCCGGGACGGTAATCGCGCGCTGATCATGAGGTTGGCGGCTTCTTTGGAGATCGGATCCCTCGTCAACCTCATGATCAGCGTGGCGGCGGGCGTTGGGTGACGCGGAGAGGTCGGCCCGGTTCGGCCCCAGGGGCTCTGCCGTGGTTGCGGGACCTTGCGATGCCCGCTGCTACCAAAACTTCTGTCCGAATGAGCAAAAGTTAGCGACGGATCAGCCGAAGCCCTGGACATGCGGCGCGGAAGGCTCCTACTGTGTCGGACACAACGCATAGACGGTTCGTCGATGTGAAGGATGCCGATGTGGAGGTGAGTCCAGTGCGGAGCGACGACCCACTGCACGTACGCCTTCTGCGGTTGCTCCGCGACGAAGGTGCCGTCTCGCGGGCCGAACTCGGCGACCGGTTGCAGATGCCACGTCCTCGGCTCCTCGCCGAACTGGAGCGGCTCGTCAACCTCGGCTACGTCGCCGAGGCCGGGCTCGCCGCCTCCCGCGGCGGACGGCGGTCCACCCTGGTCGAGCTCAACCCTCGGCTGCGGTTCGCCGCTGTCGACCTCGGCGCCTCCTCGATCGACGTCGAGGTGGTCAACGGGCGGCTCGAACCGGTCGCGGCGTACGGGGAGGCGGCGGACATCCGCTCCGGCCCGAAGGTGATCCTGCAACGGGTCAACGAACTGCTGCACAAGGCGAAGGTCGACGGCGCGTACGAGCGGCTGGACGGCGTCGGTGTCGGCGTACCCGGCCCGGTGAGCTTCCGCGACGGGCTGCCGGTGTCACCGCCGATCATGCCCGGCTGGGACCGCTACCCGGTGCGCGAACTGCTCAGCCGCGAGCACGGCTGCCCCGCCGTGGTCGACAACGACGTCAACATCATGGCGATCGGCGAGCGACACGGCGGCGTCGCGCACTCGGTCGACGACTTCCTGTTCGTGAAGATCGGTACGGGCATCGGCTGCGGCATCTACCTCAGTGGCGAGGTCTACCGGGGCACGGACGGCTGCGCCGGCGACATCGGGCACATCCAGGTCGACTCGCACGGTCCGATGTGCTCCTGCGGCAACATCGGCTGCCTGGAGGCGCTCTTCAGTGGCGCCGCGCTGGCCAAGGAGGCCGCCACCGCCGCCCGCAGCGGAACGTCGGCGGCGCTCGCCGACCGGCTGGCCGCCAACGGCGTGGTGACCGCCCTCGACGTCGCCGAGGGCGCCGTCGAGGGAGACGTCACCTGTATCCAGCTGATCCGCGACGGGGGGCGGCGGGTCGGCGGCGTGCTGGCCGGACTGGTGAGCTTCGCGAACCCGTCCATGATCGTGATCGGCGGCGGCCTCGCCCAACTCGGTCACATCCTGCTCGCCGAGATCCGCAGCGTGGTCTACCGCCGGTCGCTGCCGCTGGCCACCGGCAACCTGCCCGTCGTCCTCTCCGAGCTCGGCCCACGGGCCGGGGTCGCCGGCGCGGCGGTGCTCGCCAGCGACGTCGCTTTCGGGGAGGCATCGTGAGCGCGAGGAGTGAGCCGGGTTTGCGAGCCCCGCAGTCGCGATCTGTGGGTGTGGTGAGCGCGAGGAGTGAGCCGGGTTTGCGAGCCCCGCAGTCGCGATCTGTGGGTGTGGTGAGCGCGAGGAGTGAGCCGGGTTTGCGAGCCCCGCAGTCGCGATCTGTGGGTGTGGTGAGCGCGAGGAGAGTGAGCCGGGTTTGCGAGCCCCGCAGCCGTAGGTGGACTGGTTGTGACCGAGCGGGAGGAGGCGTGGTGACCGAGAGGGAAGCGAGCCCGACGGGCGGCAGCGCGGAGGGCGGGTCCGTGGACGCCCCGCTGGTCGAGGCGCCGGCCGACGCGGTCGCGGGCGAGGTGGTGCTGCGCCTCACCGACGTGGTCAAGACCTTTCCGGGCGTACGCGCCCTCGACGGCGTGCAGCTGGAGGTCCGCGCCGGCGAGGTGCACTGCCTGCTCGGCCAGAACGGTGCGGGCAAGTCGACCCTGATCAAGGTGCTCTCCGGGGTGCACCGGCCCGACGCCGGTCAGGTCGAGTGGCGCGGCGACCCGGTCACCTTCGCCAATCCGCAGGCCGCGATGCGCGCGGGTATCGCCACCATCTACCAGGAGCTGGATCTCGTCGAGGACCTCTCGGTCGGCGAGAACGCCTTCCTCGGTCACGAGCCGCGCCGCTTCGGCTTCGTGCGCCGTGGCCACATGGCTCGGCGTACCCGGCAGATCCTCGGCCGACTCGGCCACGCGGAGATCCCGCCGAACCGGATGGTCCGCGCCCTGCCGGCCGCCGGCAAGCAGGTCGTCAGCATGGCTCGCGCGCTCTCCCACGAGGCGCGACTGATCATCATGGACGAGCCGAGCGCCGTGCTCGCCCACGACGAGGTCGGCAACCTCTTCCGCATCATCCGCGAACTGACGGCCCAGGGCATCGCCGTCATCTACATCTCGCACCGGCTCGAGGAGATCCGCGAGATCGGTGACCGGGTGACCGTACTCAAGGACGGCCGGACCACCGCGGCGAACCTGCCGGCGCGCGACACCCCGACCCGTGACCTGGTCAACCGGATGACCGGCCGCACGATCGAGTACGTCTTCCCGGAACGCCCGGTGGCCGCCACCACGGCGGACGCCGACCTGCTCGAGGTGGAGGGGCTCACCCGGGCCGGCGAGTTCGCCGACGTGTCGCTGCGGGTACGCCCCGGTGAGATCGTCGGCATCGCCGGGCTGGTCGGCTCCGGACGCTCCGAGCTGCTGGAGACGATCTACGGGGCCCGTCGGCCGGAGGCGGGGACGGTGCGGATGGCCGGCCGGGCGCTGCGGCCGGGCAGCGTCGGCGCGGCGGTACGCGCCGGGATGGGCATGGCCCCGGAGGAGCGCAAGAGTCAGGCGTTGCTGCTCGGCGAGCCCATCTACCGCAACGTCACCCTGGCCACCTTCGCCCGGTACGCCCGGGCCGGTTTCACCGACACCGGCCGCGAACGCGCGGAGGCGGACCGCGTCGCGGAGAGCCTGGAGCTGCGCCCGCGCGACGTTCGCCGTCCGGTGCGCACCCTCTCCGGCGGCAATCAGCAGAAGGTGGTGGTCGGGCGCTGGCTGCTCGGCGACACGAGGCTGCTGCTGCTCGACGAGCCGACCCGCGGTGTCGACGTCGGCGCGCGGGCCGAGCTCTACCAGGTCATCCGCACCCTCGCCGAGCGGGGCGTCGGGGTGCTGCTGGTCTCCAGCGAGGTTCCCGAGGTGCTCGGCCTGGCCGACCGGGTGCTGGTGATGCGGGAGGGGCGGGTCGTCCGCGAGGCCCCGGCCGGCGAACTCGACGAGAACACCGTCCTCGACCTCGTCATGGCGGGGTCCCTGATGGAAGGCGCGGCGGCATGAGCGACGTGACCGACACCTCGACCCCGGAGCGGCCGGCGCAGTTGCCGGCGCAGTCCCCTCCGGTCGACCCGGCGGAGACGGCGGCGGCCGAGCAGCGCGCCGGGGGCCGGCTCTCCTGGTGGCGCGGCGAAGGCGGCGAGGGGGCGCGGCGAAATCTCTGGCTCATCGGGGTGCTGGTGGCGCTGATCGTCATCGGCGTCATCACCCGACCGGACCTCTACGGCGACTCCAGCTGGGTGTGGAGCAACATCCTCGTCATCCTGAAGCTGGCCTCCGTGGTCGGTGTGGTGACGGTGGGGATGACCTTCGTCATCATCGGTGGCGGCATCGACCTGTCGGTCGGCGCGATCGTCGCCCTGGCCGGGGTCTGGGCGACCACGGTGGCGACCCAGAGCTACGGCGCCGGCGGCATGATCTTCTGTGCGCTCGCCGTCGGTCTCTGCGTCGGCCTGGTCAACGGCGTGCTCATCTCGTACGGCCGGCTGGTGCCGTTCATCGCCACGTTGGCGATGCTGGTGGCCGCCCGCGGTCTGGCCGCCGAGCTCTCCGACAAGCAGACCCAGGTCTCCGACAACGCCACCATCAACGGCATCGCCAGCACCAACCTGTTCGGTATCCCGCTGCTGGTCTACATCCTCGCCGCGGTGGTGCTCGCCGGGTGGGTGCTGCTCAACCGCACCACGTTCGGACGGCGCACGGTGGCGGTGGGCGGCAATCCGGAGGCGGCCCGGCTGGCCGGCATCGACGTCAAGCGGCACACGGTGCTGCTCTACGCGCTCTCCGGGCTCTGCTGCGGCATCGCCGCGATCATGCTCACCGCCCAGGCCACCTCGGCCCAGGCGGCGATGGCGAACCTCTACGAGCTCGACGCGATCGCCGCCGCGATCATCGGCGGCACGCTGCTCAGCGGCGGGCGGGGCACCATCATCGGCTCCCTGCTCGGGGTGATCATCTTCTCGACGATCACCAATCTCTTCGCGATCAACGGTCTCACCACCGAGGCCCAGAACATGGTCAAGGGCGGCATCATCGTCGCGGCCGTTCTGGTCCAGCAGGTGCAGTTCCGCAGCCTCACCCAGTTCCTCGGACGTAACCGACTCACCACCAACTGACCCACCGCAGCACACCCGGTCACCGTGCAGGCGACGGTGACCGGGCCCCGCACACCCTTTTCCCACTCCCACCACCGCGAATTCAGGAGGTCGTCATGACCGAGCACAGTCGCGACCTGTCCCGCCGCCGCCTGCTCTTCGGCGGGGCTGCCGTCGGTGCCGGCGTGCTGCTCGCCGGCTGCACAAGCAACGAGTCCGATCAGCCCACCACCGCGCAGACCAAGGGCGCCGACGCCGCGGCCGGCGGAAACGCCGCCCCCGGCGAGCGGGTGACGATCGGCTTCTCCGCCCCGGCCGCCGACCACGGCTGGCTGGCCGCGATCACCACCAACGCCAAGGCGCAGGCCGCCGCGTACTCCGATGTGGAGTTCAAGACGGTCGAGGCCGGCGCGGACGCCGCCGCCCAGCGGGCCGCGCTCTCCACGCTGATCTCGCAGAAGCCGGACGTCATCGTGCTGCTCCCGGCGGACGGCAAGGAGCTCAACGCCGCCGGCCTGGAGGCGATGAAGGCCGGCATCCCGGTGGTCAACCTGGACCGGGCCTTCCCCGACGCGCTGGCCTACCGGCTCCAGATCAAGGGCGACAACTACGGCATGGGGGTCGCCGCGGCCAACTACATCGTGGCGCAGCTCAAGGCCAAGGGCGTCAGCGCCCCGATCATCGGTGAGATCGCCGGCACCGACTCCCTGGAGCTGACCCAGGAGCGTTCGAAGGGCTTCGCCGACACCCTCGCCCAGAACGGGCTGAAGGTGAACAACCGCCGGCCGGCCGAGTTCACCGCCGACTCCGGCCAGCAGGCCGCCACCAGCCTGTTCCAGGCGCTGCCGAAGATCGACGCGATCTGGAACCACGACGACGACCAGGGCATCGGCGTGCTGGCCGCGGTCACCCAGGCCAACCGCAAGGAGTTCTTCATGGTCGGCGGCGCCGGCTCGAAGAAGGCGATCGAGGACATCCAGGCGGACAACACCGTGCTCAAGGCGACCGTCACCTACAGCCCGTCGATGGCGTCCTCGGCCATCTCGCTGGCCCGGCTGATCGCCCAGGGCAAGGGCATGTCCGACCTGGTGGAGCTCCAGGTGCCCAAGGAGCTCATCCTCGCCTCCGAGACGATCACGAAGGAGAACGCGAGCAGCTACCTCAAGCTCGGGTTCTGACACATTGGGGGGAGACCCACCTTGTCCACTACAGGTAAGCAACTGCGGGTCGGCATGGTCGGCTACGCGTTCATGGGTGCCGCGCACTCGCAGGCGTGGCGCACCGTGAACCGGGTGTACGACCTGCCGGCGCGGGCCCGGATGGCGTTGATCTGCGGCCGGGACTCCGGGAAGGTGGCCGAGGCCGCCGACCGGCTCGGTTGGGAGGCGTACACCACCGACTGGCGTGACCTGGTCAACCGGGACGACATCGACGTCGTCGACGTCTGCACCCCGGGCGACAGCCACGCCGAGATCGCACTCGCCGCGTTGGCCGCCGGCAAGCACGTACTGTGCGAGAAGCCGCTGGCCAACACAGTGCAGGAGGCGCGGGAGATGGCCGCTGCGGCGGCCACCGCCCAGGCCTCCGGTGTGCGGTCGATGTGTGGATTCAACTACCGCCGGGTGCCCGCGGTCACGATGATGCGCCAGTTGGTCGCCGACGGACGGCTCGGAGTGATCCGGCACGTCCGGGCGGTGTACCTGCAGGACTGGATCGTGGACCCGCAGTTCCCGCTGGTCTGGCGGCTGCAGAAGGACAGGGCTGGGTCCGGTGCGCTCGGCGACATCGGCGCGCACATCGTCGACCTGACCCAGTACGTGACCGGCCAGCGGATCACGGGGGTGAGTGCCGTGACCGAGACGTTCGTCAAGGAGCGGCCGCTCTCCGCCGAATCGAGTGGGCTGGCCGCCTCCGCGAACGGCGGTGACGGTCAGGTCGTCGACGGGGCCGGCCCGGCCACCGGTCCGGTGACGGTGGACGACGCCGCGCTCTTCGTGGCCCGGCTCGACGGCGGCGCGCTCGCCACGTACGAGGCGAGCCGCTTCGCCACCGGGCGCAAGAACGCCCTGCGGGTGGAGATCAACGGTTCGCTGGGGAGCGTGGTGTTCGATCTGGAGCGCCTCAACGAGCTGGAGTTCTACGACGCGACGCGGCCGACGGCCGAGCAGGGCTTCAGCCGCATCCTGGTGACCGAGGGCGAGCACCCGTACATGTCGGCCTGGTGGCCGCCGGGGCACATCATCGGCTACGAGCACTCGTTCACGCACCAGATGCGCGACTTCATCGAGGCGATCGCCACCGGTGCGGATCCGGCTCCCTCCTTCGCCGACGCGTTGCAGGTCCAGCTGGTGCTGGACGCGGTGGCCCGTTCGGCGGAGCTGGGCTCGTCGTGGACGGAGGTGGAACCCGCGCTCACCGCGGTGGCCGTCTGATCCGATCCGGTCCGGCCGGGCAGCCCGGCCGGACCGGCCCCCGATTCGCCCGCGGTGGCGGCGTCGCCGTCCCGCCCGATCAGTACCTCCGTTCCGACCGGCGAGGGCCGGCCGCGGTTGCGCCCCGCGGCCGGGACGAGGTCGAGACCGGAGGGAGTGCGCCCGGGCCCGTGCCCGGTGGGCACACGCAGGACGGCTCTCCGGTGCGGCCGGACCGGGATTCCCCGGCCACACCGGAGGGCCGCCACCACCGTCGACGATCCGGAGGAGCAGATGGCACGTCCACCTCTTGTGAGACCGTCACCGACCGTTCCCGCCGGCCCGCGGTGAACCTGCACCACTGAGACGTCCGGCCGGGGCGGTGGGCCACCGCCCCGACGCGGATGCGGGGGAGGCAGGGTCGAGACGCCGACCGACCCTGCCTGCCAGCCTCGTCCGTCCGCACCCGAACCGGGGGTCGGCCGGTGTCGTCGCCGCCGACTTCGACGCCGGACCGTCCCGGCGGACGGGCGGACGGGGCCCATCCGCTCGAACCCATAGTTTTCCGAAGCAACTTCTGATATCAATGTAATTCGATGCACAACGGTCCTCCTGATCGGGGAAGGAGCGCCATGCGTACGGGTGTCTGGCTGGTGGGAGCGCGCGGTTCGGTCGCGACCACGAGCATCGTCGGAGGGCTCGCTCTGCGAGCCGGCCTCGCCGGGCCGACCGGCTGCGTCACCGAACTTCCCGAGCTGCGCGGGCCTGCCCTTCCTGCCTTCGCCGACCTGGTCTACGGGGGCCACGACGTGGTCACCACGCCGCTGTGCAAGCGGGCCGAGGCGCTCGCCGCCGCCGGCGTGCTGCCCGGCCGGCTGGTCGCCGCGCTCCCTGACGAACTGGCCGCGGTCGAGGAGGAGCTGCGCCCCGCCCCCACCGGCGCCACCCAGGCGGTGCGGGCGGTCGCCGCCGCCCGGGACCTGATCGGCTTCCGCGACCGGCACCAGCTGGACCGCGTCGTCGTGGTCAACGTCTCGGCCACCGAGCCGCCCGCCCACCCCCATCCCGGGCACGCCGACCCGACCGCGCTGCGGGCCGCGCTGACCGGCCCACAGGAGGTGCTGCCGGCCAGCTCCCTCTACGCGTACGCGGCCCTGGAGGCCGGTTGTGCGTACGTCGACTTCACTCCGTCGACCGGGGCGCGGCTGCCCGCCCTGCACACGCTGGCGGTCGAACGTGGACTGCCGTACGCCGGGCACGACGGCAAGACGGGGGAGACCCTGGTCAAGTCGGTGCTCGCCCCGATGTTCGCGATGCGGCACCTGCGGGTGCGCTCCTGGTCCGGGCTGAACCTGCTCGGCGGCGGCGACGGCGCGAACCTCGTCGATCCGGGTGCCAACGCCGCGAAGGTGGAGAGCAAGCAGCGCGTGCTCGGCGAGACGCTGGGCTACGTGCCGCAGGGCGAGACCCGGATCGACTTCGTGGAGGAGTTGGGGGACTTCAAGACCGCCTGGGATCTGATCACCTTCTCCGGGTTCCTCGACACCCGGATGCGGATGGAGTTCACCTGGCACGGCTGCGACTCCGCGCTCGCCGCGCCGCTCGTGCTCGACCTGGCCCGGCTCACCGCGGCCGCGCACGCCGCCGGAGAGGTCGGCCCGCTGACCGAGTTGGGCTTCTTCTTCAAGGACCCGCTCGGCTCGCCGTCCCACTCGCTCGCCGAGCAGTGGGGCCGGCTCGTGAACTTCACGCGGGGCCTGCACGCCGGGCACGGGGGCAGCGATGAGCACGCTGGCTGACCTGGCCGAGCTGGTCCGCGCACCGGCCGCGCTCTCGGTACCCGGGGACGTCGTCGCCGGGGCCGCCGCGGCCGGAACGCTCGACCGGCGTACGCCCGCGCTGGCCGGCGCGTCGGTGCTGCTCTACTGGGCCGGAATGGCCGCCAACGACTGGGCGGACCGGGGGCTGGACGCCGTCGAGCGACCGGAGCGTCCCATCCCCAGCGGCCGGATCCGGCCGGGCGCCGCGGTCGGCCTCGCCGCCGGCCTCACCGCCGCCGGGGTGGCCCTGGCCACCGCGGCCGGGGGCCGACGCGCCGCCGCGATCGCGGTGCCGCTCGCCGCCACCGTCTGGGGATACGACCTGCGCGCGAAGAACACCGCGGCCGGTCCGGCCGTGATGGCCGCCTGCCGAGGGCTGGACGTGCTGCTCGGCGCGAGCGGCGGTCGGCTGACCCGCGCGATGCCGGCGGCGCTCACCGTCGCCGCGCACACCTGGACGGTCACCGCGCTCTCCCGTCGGGAGGTCAGCGGCGCCGACCCGGCCCTGCCGATCGGCACCCTCGCCGGCACCGCGGTGGTGGCGGCGGCCGCCGCCAGGGCGTCCCGGCGCACCCTCGACCGCGATCCGCTCGGCCGTGACCGGCGAGCCGGTGACGGCACCGGGCCGGATTCCGCCGCGCCGCACCGGAACGGACGGCCGTCCACCCTGCTCGGTCGTGGCCGCAGCCGGCGCGGGGCCGCAACCGGTGAGCCGCGGGGCGGGACGCTCGCCGCCCTGGTGCCGGCGGCGCTCGCCGCCTGGTACGCCGTCGGTTACGGCACCGCGCAGGCCCGGGTGGTGGCCGAGCCCAGCGCCGGTCGGGTCCGGGCTGCGGTCGGGGCGGGGATCACCGGACTGCCCGCGCTCCAGGGCGCGCTCACCGCACGTGGCGGGGCCGGCCTGCTCGGCCTGGTGGTCGCCGCCGCGGCGCCGCTCGGGCGGCGGCTGGCCCGGAAGGTCTCGCCGACATGAGCGCCGTGCCGACCGCTCCGGCGCCCGGCCCGGGCCCTGCCACCGAACGCCCCGTGGATGCGGGCCCCCGCTTCGGGTACGGCACGAACGGCTTCGCCAACCACCGCCTCGACGACGCGCTCGCCGTCCTCGCCGACCTGGGATACCAAGGGGTGGCGCTCACCCTCGACCACGACCACCTCGACCCGTTCGCACCGGGGCTGCCGCACCGGGTCGCCGCGCTCCGGCGGCGGTTGGACGCCCTCGGCCTCGGCGTGATGATCGAGACGGGTGCGCGTTACCTGCTCGATCCGTGGCACAAGCACGCGCCGACGCTGCTGCACGACGACCCGACCCGCCGCGTCGAGTTCCTGCGCCGGGCCGTCCGGATCGGCGCGGACCTCGGCGCCGAGGCGGTGTCGTTCTGGGCCGGCGTACGCCCCGAGGCCGTTGCGCCCCGGGCCGCCTGGGACCGGCTGGTCGCCGGCTGCGCGACGGTGGTCGACGCGGCCGACCGGGCGGGCGTGCTGCTGGGTTTCGAGCCGGAGCCGGGCATGCTGGTCGAGGACATCGCCGGCTGGCGACGGCTGCGCGCCGCGCTCGACGCAGCGCCCTGCTTCGGCATCACCCTCGACATCGGGCACTGCCGTTGCCTCGAGCCCCAGCCGGTGGACCGCTGCGTCCGCGACGTCGCCGAGCACCTGGTCAACGTGCAGATCGACGACATGCGCCGTGGGGTGCACGAGCACCTCGAGTTCGGCGAGGGTGAGATCGACTTCCCGCCGGTGCTGCGGGCGCTGACCGATGCCGGCTATCGCGGTCTCGTCGCCGTCGAGTTGCCCCGGCACTCGCACGCCGCGCCCGCCGTCGCCGCGCGTTCGCTGGAGTTCCTGCGCGCCGCCGCGGCCCGGGCGCGCACGCTGCCGGCCGAGGCGGACCCGCCCGGTCCGTCCCCGGCCGTGCCCACCCCGGCCGGCCCGGTCGCGGCCGTACCCAGCTCTGCACCCACCGACGTGTCGTCGACCGGAACGGCCCCGGTGCGTATGTAGGTGCAGAGCAGAGGGGGTCCGAGGCGTCCCCACGCCGGCAGCACGATCGCGGCGCGGCCGACGGCTCTCCGGTCGCAGCACGGCGAGCGGGCCACGGCAACCGCCGCGGCCTGCGGCCGGAAGGGGCGACGCCCGGGCACCCACGGCGATACCGCGCAGGCTCCGGCTCCGGAGCGGCGCCGAGGGGAGGCACGATGACAGCGGATCATCTCCGGGTGGCCCTGGGGGGCGTACCCGACCCGGACTGGCTGGACGAGGCGCTGCGGCAGGTGGCGGCCGACCCGGCCACGATCACCCGGTTCTTCCCGGCCGCCGGCCGGCGCTGCGGTCGGGAAGCCCTGCCCGACGCGCCCGGCTGGACCGCCGACGAGGCCGCCCGCGCGCTGCTGCTCACCGCCCTGCCCACCGACCACGCCGGGTACGCCGACGCCCTCTACCGGCGCGGTGACGCGGCCGAGAAGCGGGCGGTGCTCAAGGCGCTGCCGCTGCTGCCGATCGGTGCGGCGGGGGTGCCCCTGCTGCACGACGCGATCCGCACCAACGACACCCGGCTGGTCGCCGCCGCGCTCGGCCCGTACGCCCGGCACCTCGACGCCGCCGCGTGGCGGCAGGCGGTGCTGAAGTGCGTCTTCACCGGGGTGCCGCTCGCCGTCGTGGCCGACCTCGACAGCCGCGCCGACGGCGAGCTCGCCGTGATGCTCGGCGGTCTCGCCGACGAACGGCACGCGGCCGGGCGGGACATGCCCGCCGACGCCACCGACCTGCTCGACCGGCTCACCGCCGGCTCCGGCCGACCCACCGCCCGGGAGGCGTGATGCGCATCTTCGACCCGCACATCCACATGACCTCGCGCACCACCGACGACTACGAGCGGATGGCCGCGGCCGGCGTCCGGGCGGTGGTGGAGCCGGCGTTCTGGCTCGGGCAGCCGCGCACCGGCCCCGCCTCCTTCACCGACTACTTCGACTCGCTGATCGGCTGGGAGCCGTTCCGGGCCGGGCAGTTCGGCGTGCGGCACCACGCCACGATCGCGCTGAACCCGAAGGAGGCGAACGATCCGCGCTGCCGCCCGGTGCTCGAGCTGCTCCCTGACTACCTGGAGAAGGACGGCGTGGTGGCGGTCGGCGAGATCGGGTACGACTCGATGACCCCGGAGGAGGACGAGGTGTTCGCCGCACAGCTGGCGCTCGCCGTGGCGCACGAGCTGCCGGCGCTGGTGCACACCCCGCACCGGGACAAGGCCCGGGGCGTGGAGCGCAGCCTCGCGGTGGTCCGCGAATCCGGCATCGAGCCCGGCCGGGTGGTGCTCGACCACCTCAACGAGGTGACCGTGCCACTGGCCCGGGACTCCGGCTGCTGGCTCGGCTTCTCCATCTACCCGGACACGAAGATGTCACCACCGCGGATGGTGGAGATCCTGCGGGAGCACGGCACCGAGCGGATGCTGGTCAACTCGGCGGCCGACTGGGGCCGGTCGGACCCGCTGCTCACCCGGGCCACCGGCGAGGCGATGCTGGCGGCCGGATTCAGCGACGACGACGTCGACCGGGTGCTGTGGCGCAACCCGGTGGAGTTCTACGGCCAGTCCAAACGGCTCGACCTGGACCCCGCCGACCTCGCTGCGCCGAGCGCCACCTTCGCCGGTAACTCGATCCTGCGCGGGGGGAGCTGATGCGGCTGCGACACACGTCCGGTGAGCTCGTCCACCTCGGCTACTGCACCAACGTGCACCCCGCCGAGGACCTCGCCGGCATCCTCGCGCAACTCGACACCTACGCCCTGCCGGTCCGACAGGAGCTCGACTCCGACCTGCTCGGCCTGGGGCTCTGGCTGGCCGCCCCGGTCGCCGCCGAGCTGGCCGCCGAGCCGGCCGCCCGCCGCCGGCTGCGGGCCGAGCTGACCGCGCGGGGCCTGGAGGTGGTCACCCTCAACGGCTTCCCGTACGCGGCCTTCCAGGCCCCGGTGGTCAAGGGTGACGTCTACCACCCGGACTGGACCACCCCGCAGCGGCTCGCCTACACGCTGAACCTGGCGCGGATCCTCGCCGATCTGCTCCCCGACGACGCGGCCCGGGGCTCCATCTCCACCCTGCCGCTGGCGTGGCGCTCGCCGTGGGACGCCGACCAGGCCGGGGCGGCCCGGGAACGGTTGGACCAGCTCGCCGCCGGGCTGGCCGAGGTGGAGCGGGAGACCGGCCGGCGGATCCGGGTCGGGTTCGAACCGGAGCCCGGCTGTCTGGTGGAGAGCACGAGCCAGGCCGCTGCCCTGCTGTCCGCGATGGACACCGAGCGGCTCGGCGTCTGCGTCGACCTCGCGCACCTCGCCTGTGCCTGGGAGGAGCCGGCTGCGGCGCTGGCCCGGTTGCGGGCGGCCGGCCTGCCGGTGGTGAAGGTGCAGGTGTCGGCCGCGTTGGAGACGACCGATCCGGTCGGCTCGGCCGAGGCGCTGCGGCGCTGGGTGGAGCCGCGCTTCCTGCACCAGACCCGGGCCGACGGCTGCGCGGGCGGCCACGACCCGGCCGATCCGGCGTACGCGGCGGACGACCTCGACGCCGCGCTCGACGCGCGGCTGCCGGGGCGGTGGCGGGTGCACTACCACGTGCCGCTGCACGCGCCGCCCGAGGCGCCGCTGGAGTCCACCGTCGGCGTGCTGCGCGCCGCCCTCGCCGAGCTCTTCACCGGCCCGGACGCGGGCTGCGACCACCTCGACGTGGAGACGTACACCTGGGGGGTGCTGCCGCAGGCGCGGCGCCCCCGCACCGACGCGGAGCTGGCCTCGGGGATCGCCGCCGAGCTCGCCTTCGCGCGGGCCGAGCTGACCGCGCTCGGCCTCGTGCCCGTCGACCGGTCGGGTCCGGCGGGAGTTCTGGATCAGGGATCGCCGCGCGGCGGCGTCGAGCGGAGCGAGGTGCCGGCATGAGTCGTCGTCTGGTCGTGCTGGACGTGGTGGGGCTGACCCCCCGGCTGCTGGCGCACATGCCGCGGCTGCGGGCCGTCGCCGAGCGGGGCTTCCAGGCGGAGCTGGGCACCGTGCTGCCCGCGGTGACCTGCTCGGTGCAGTCCACCTTCCTGACCGGGGAGCCGCCCGCGGGGCACGGCGTCGTGGGCAACGGCTGGTACTTCCGGGAGCTCGGCGAGGTGCTGCTCTGGCGGCAGCACAACGCCCTCGTGGGCGGGGAGAAGCTCTGGCAGGCGGCCCGGCGGGTCGAGCCCGGCTACACGGTGGCCAACGTCTGCTGGTGGTACGCGATGGGCGCGGACGTCGACTGGACGGTCACGCCACGGCCGATCTACCACGCGGACGGGCGCAAGGACCCGGACTGCTACACCGACCCGCCGCAGCTGCACGAGGCGCTCACCGGGCGGCTCGGCACCTTCCCGCTCTTCAGCTACTGGGGGCCGGGCGCCGGGCTGGCCTCCTCCGCCTGGATCTGCCGGGCGGCCGAGCAGATCCTCGCCGACCAGGCGCCGGATCTGACCCTGGTCTACGTGCCGCACCTCGACTACGACCTGCAGCGGCACGGCCCCTCCTCGCCGCAGGCGGCGGCCGCGGCGGCGGAGCTGGACGGGGTGCTCGGCCCGCTGCTCGACGCCGCGCAGGCCCGGGACGCGACGGTGGTGGTGCTCTCGGAGTACGGCATCACCGATGTGTCCCGCCCGGTGGACGTCAACCGGCTGCTGCGGGCCGAGGGGCTGCTGCGGGTGCACACCCAGGCCGGCATGGAGTACCTGGACCCGTGGACGTCGCGGGCGTTCGCGGTCGCCGACCACCAGGTCGCGCACGTCTACGTGCGGGACCCGGCGGACGTGCCGGCGGTGGCGAAGCTCTGCGCCGGCCTGCCCGGGGTGGCGGAGGTGCTGGAGGCCGAGGGGAAGGCCGCGTACGGGCTGGACCACCCGCGCGCCGGCGAGTTGGTGCTGGTGGCGGAGCCGGACGCCTGGTTCACCTACTACTACTGGCTGGACGACGACCGGGCACCGGACTTCGCCCGGCTCGTGGAGATCCACCGTAAGCCCGGGTACGACCCGGCCGAGCTCTTCTTCGACCCGGCCGCCCCGGCGGCGGCGAAGCGCCGGGCGGCCGTGGCCCTGGCCCGTAAGAAGCTCGGCATGCGCTACCTGATGAGCGTGGTCGGGCTGGACGCGGGCGCGCGGGCGGTACGTGGTTCGCACGGGCGGCTGCCGGCTGACCCGGCGGACGGGCCGGTGCTGCTCTGCTCGGACCCGAGCGCGACCCGGGAGCGTCTCGCGGCGACGGATGTGAAGTCGCTGCTGCTGGAGCTCGCCGGGCTGGGCGGGGCCACGAAGGGGGACACCCGGTGACGGTCACGGTTGCGCCGACCGACGTGAGCGGCCTGCGGGCGCGCTTCGACGCCGAGTTGGCCGCGTTCCTCGACCGCCAGGGGCCGGACTGGCCGGACGGCGCGCCGCGCGGCGTCTTCACGGCGTTGCAGCGGTTCGTGCTGGCCGGCGGGAAGCGACTGCGCCCGCTCTTCTGCTACTGGGGCTGGCGCGGGGGCGGTGGTCAGGACGGCGTCCCCATCGTGATGGCCTCGGCCGCCCTGGAGCTGTTCCACGCGTTCGCCCTGATCCACGACGACATCCTCGACGGCAGTGACCGCCGCCGGGGTGAGCCGTCGGTACACCGGCTCTTCGCCGACCTGCACGCCCGCTCGTCGTGGCGGGGCGACCCGGAGGCGTACGGGCGCAACACCGCGCTGCTCTGCGGGGATCTCTGCGCCGCCTGGTCGGACCAGATGTTCCACGAGTGCGGCCTCCCCACCGAGCAGGTGCACCGGGGGTACGCGATGTTCGCGCTGATGCGTACGGAGGTGATCGCGGGGGAGTACCTGGACCTCGTCTCCGGGGTCGGGGACGGCTCGGTGGCCAGTGCCCTGACGGTGATCCGGATGAAGGCCGCCCGTTACACGGTCACCCGGCCGTTGCAGATCGGTGCGGCGTTGGCCGGCGGGTCGCCGGAGCTCATCGAGGCGTTCGCCGAGTTCGGTGATCCGCTGGGTGACGCGTTCCAGCTCCGGGACGACGTGCTCGGCGTCTTCGGTGATCCGGCGGTCACCGGCAAGTCGATCCTCGACGACCTGCGTGAGGGTAAGCCGACGGTGATGATGGCGCTGGCCCGCAGCGTCGCCGACCGGGCGCAGACGGCCCGGCTGCGGGAGCTCTTCGGCAACCCGGAGCTGGACGCCGACGGCGCGGCCGAGCTGCGTGAGTTCATCGAGGCGACCGGCGCGCGGACGCGGATCGAACAGATGATCCGGGTGCGTACCGAGCAGGCGTTGACCGCGCTCGAACAGGCGCCGGTGGACGGCGAGACCCGTTCGGCTCTGGTCGGCCTCGCCGAGCAGGCGATCGACCGCCGCTCCTGACCGGCCCCGACCCGTCGACTTTCCGCCGATCGAGCGAAAGTCCGGCTCGGCTCGGCAGAAGGTATAGACACATTCAAGTGTCTAAATTAGTGTCGTGGTCAATACCACACTGTTTCGTCGAGGTGAACCGGCGGCGCGGTAACCCATCGACTGGTGACCCTCCGTGCGGGTGGCTCCACCGTCGGAGTGCTCACGGCGCGCCGGACCGGCACCCCGGCGGCCCCCACCGCACAGCCCGCTACGGCCCCGGCGCGTCGGCGCGCGCCCCGCCCTGGCAGTCAGTCGTCAGGAAGGGACAGCCAAACCATGTCCAGATCGGACAACCTCCACCACCGCCCCCGACGATGGTTCACCGCCGGTTCGGCCCTGCTGCTGGTCGCCGCGGCCGGCACGGTCGCCCTCGGCGCCGGCCCCGCCGCCCTCGGCGGCCCCACCCCCGCACAGGCGCACCCGATCAACGCCACCGACTTCCAGCAGGTCGAACTCGCCCGCGGCGTCGCCGAGATGGGTGAGCCGATGTCGCTGGCCGTGCTGCCGGACCGCTCGGTGCTGCACACCGCGCGCAACGGCACCCTGCGCCGCACCGACGCGAACGGCACCACCACGGTGATCGGCAACATCGCCGTCTACACGCACGACGAAGAGGGGCTGCAGGGCGTCGGGGTCGACCCGAACTTCGCCAGCAACCGGCAGATCTTCCTCTACTACGCGCCGCCGCTCTCCACCCCCGGCGGGGACGCCCCGGCCACCGGCACCGACTTCTCCGCCTGGCAGGGCGTCAACCGGCTCTCCCGGTTCACACTGAACGCCGACTTCACGCTCAACCAGGCCAGCAAGGTCGACGTCCTCGACGTACCGGCCGACCGCGGGCTCTGCTGCCACGTCGGTGGCGACATCGACTTCGACGCCGCCGGCAACCTCTACCTCTCCACCGGCGACGACACCAACCCGTTCGACTCCGCCGGCTACGCGCCGATCGACGAGCGCACCAACCGCAACCCCGGGTTCGACGCGCAGCGCAGCGCCGGCAACACCAACGACCTGCGCGGCAAGATCCTCCGGATCAAGGTGAACGCGAACGGGACGTACTCGATCCCGACCGGCAACCTCTTCGCGCCCGGCACGACGGGCGCCCGCGCCGAGATCTACGCGATGGGCTTCCGCAACCCGTTCCGGATCAGCGTGGACAAGGCCACCGGCGTCGTCTACGTCGGCGACTACGGGCCGGACGCCGGCTCGACCAGCTCCACCCGGGGCCCAGCCGGTCAGGTCGAGTTCAACCGGGTCGCCGGCCCGGGCAACTACGGCTGGCCCTACTGCACCGGTACGAACACCAGCACCGAGACCTACAACGAGTGGAACTTCGCCACCAACGCCACCGGCCCGAAGTTCAACTGCACCGGCGGCCCGACGAACAACTCGTTCCGCAACACCGGCCGGGGCACGCTGCCGCCCGCCCAGCCCGCCTGGATCCGCTACGGCGGCGACGCCGGCAGCCCCTCCGAGTTCGGCGGTGGGTCGGAGTCCCCGATGGGCGGCCCGGTCTACCGGTACAACGCCGCCAACCCGTCGACCACGAAGTTCCCGCAGTCCTTCGACGGCCAGTTCTTCGCCACCGAGTTCGGCCGCGGCTGGATCAAGCCGATCCACGTCAACACCGACGGCTCCCGGGGCACCATCGACACCTTCCCGTGGGTCGGCAAGCAGGTGATGGACTCGGCCTTCGGCCCGGACGGCGCGTACTACGTCCTCGACTACGGCACCGGCTACTTCAACGGGGACGCGAACTCCGCGCTGTACCGCTTCGACCACATCGGCGGCGGCAACCGTGCACCCACGGCCCGGGCGGCGGCCGACAAGACCTCCGGCGCCGCACCGCTGACGGTCGCCTTCTCCTCGGCCGGCTCCTCGGATCCGGAGGGCTCGGCGCTGACCTACCAGTGGGCGTTCGGTGACGGCACCACCTCCACGGCGGCCAACCCGACGAAGACCTACACCGCCAACGGCACGTACACGGCGACGCTGACCGTACGCGACCCGCAGGGCGCCACCGGCAGCGCCAGCGTGGCGATCAGCGTGGGCAACACCGCGCCCACGGTGACCATCATCAACCCGGGCAACGGCAAGCTCTTCTCCTTCGGCGACGCGGTGCCGTTCAGCATCACGGTCACCGACCCGGAGGACGGCACGATCGACTGCACCAAGGTCAAGATGACCTACGTGCTCGGGCACGACCAGCACGGTCACCAGATCACCTCGCAGAACGGCTGCTCCGGCACCATCACCATCCCGGTCGACGGTGAGCACGACTACGCGGCCAACATCTTCGCCATCTTCGACGCCGAGTACACCGACGCGGGCGGGCTGACCACGCACACCCAGCACATCCTCCAGCCCCGCCACCGCCAGGCCGAGCACTTCAAGACCTCGTCGGGGATCAACACCTTCGACAAGGCCCCGGCCGAGGGCGGCAAGACCGTCGGCGACATCAACAACGGCGACTGGATCGCCTTCGAGCCGTACCAGGTCGGCAACGTGACCTCGTTCACCGCCCGGGTCTCGTCGGCCGGCGCCGGCGGCACCCTCCAGCTGCGGACTGGCTCGGCCACCGGCACGGTGATCGGCTCGGCCACGGTGCCCGTCACCGGCGGCTGGGAGACCTTCACCACCGTCACCGGCACCGTCGCCAATCCGCCCGCCGGCACCACCACGCTCTACCTGACCTTCGCCGGGTCGGGCACCGGCGCGCTCTACGACGTGGACACCTTCACCCTGAACACCGGCGGCGCAGGCACGCCCGGCACCGGCCCGATCCGGGGCCTGGCGAGCAAGTGCCTCGACGTGCGCAGCGGCGCGACCGCCGACGGTACGCAGGTGCAGCTGTACACGTGTAACGGGAGTGCGGCGCAGTCGTGGTCGGTGACGTCGAATTCGACGGTTCGGGCGTTGGGTAAGTGTCTGGATGTGTCGGGTGGTGGTTCGGCGGACGGTACGAAGATTCAGTTGTGGACGTGTAATGGTTCGGGTGCGCAGAACTGGTCGGCGCAGGCGGATGGGACGTTGCGTAATCCGCAGTCGGGTAAGTGTCTGGATGTGTCGGGGAACAACTCGGCCGACAGCACTCCGGTGCACCTGTGGGGTTGCACGGGTGCGGCGAACCAGAAGTGGATCCTGCCCTGATTTGAGCGGAGGGGCCCCACCGACGCACGACGATGTGCCCGGGGCCCCTCCCGACCGATCTGAGGAGAGCTGAGATGCGCAGACTTCTGCGATCCGTCCTCGGTGGGGCCACCGCCGCCCTCGCCGTCATCGCCTGCACCAGCCCCGCCACCCCGGCCAGCGCGGCCGACACCCCGTACGACGTGCTGGTCTTCTCCAAGACCGCCGGCTTCCGGCACGACTCGATCGCGGTCGGCACCCAGGCCATCCGCGACCTCGGCGCGGCGAACAGCTTCACGGTCACCGCGACCGAGGACGCCGCCGCCTTCACCACCGGCAACCTCGCCCAGTACGAGGCGGTGGTCTTCCTCAACACCACCGGCGACGTGCTCAACGCCGGCCAGCAGACCGCCTTCGAGCAGTACATCGGCTCGGGCGGCGGCTACGTCGGGGTGCACGCCGCCGCCGACACCGAGTACGGCTGGTCCTTCTACGGCAACCTGGTCGGGGCGTACTTCGCCTCGCACCCGGCCATCCAGCAGGCCAACGTGAAGGTGGAGAACCGGGCGCACGCGGCGAGCGCGCACCTGCCGCAGACCTGGACCCGCACCGACGAGTGGTACAACTACCAGACCAACGCCCGCTCGACGGCGCGGGTGCTGGCCACCCTCGACGAGTCGTCCTACTCGGGCGGCGGGATGGGCGCCGACCACCCGCACTCCTGGTGCAAGACGTACAACGGTGGCCGGGCCTTCTACACCGGTGGCGGTCACACCCAGGCGTCGTACGCCGAGCCCGCGTTCCGCGCCCACCTGCTCGGCGGGATCCGCTACGCGGCCGGCCGCACCAAGGCCGACTGCCGGCCCGAGACCGGCTACACCACGCTCTACAACGGCTCGACCGCCGGCTGGTCACAGGCCGGGCCGGGCAGCTTCACCAACACCGACGCCACCCTCACCTCGGTCGGTGGCATGGGTCTGTTCTGGCACAGCGCGAAGCAGTTCACCAACTACTCGCTCAAGCTGGACTGGCGGATGGCCGGCGACGACAACTCCGGGGTCTTCATCGGCTTCCCACCGTCGAGTGACCCGTGGTCCGCGGTCGACAACGGGTACGAGGTGCAGATCGACGCCACGGACGCGGCCGACCGGACCACCGGCGCGGTCTACACCTTCAAGTCCGCCGACCTCGCGGCCCGGGACGCGGCGTTGAACCCGCCGGGGGAGTGGAACAACTACGAGCTGCTCGTCGAGGGGGAGCGCCTCCAGGTCTTCCTCAACGGCGTGAAGATCAACGACTTCACGAACACCAACCCGGCCCGCTCGCTCGCCGGGCACATCGGCCTGCAGAACCATGGCACCGGCGACGACGTCTCGTTCCGCAACGTGCGGATCAAGGAGCTCGGCGGTACGCCTCCGCCGGGCGGCAACCTCACCGTCCAGGCCGAGGCGTTCAGCTCGGCCAGTGGGGTCAGCGCGGTCGGCAAGGGTGGCGCGAACGGTGGCCAGACCCTCGGCTACGTCGAGCCGGGCGACTGGGCCGCGTACAACGGGCTCGACCTGACCGGCGCGACGTCGTTCCGGGCGCGGGTGGTCTCCGGCGGCCCGGGCGGCACCATCCAGGTGCGGACCGGTTCGACCACCGGTCCGGTGCTCGGCTCGGTGGCGGTGCCGAACACCGGCGGCTGGAACACCTTCGCCGATGTCACCACGACCCTCTCCGGCGTGCCGTCCGGCGCGCAGAACCTCTACCTGACCTTCACCGGGTCGGGCGGCGGCCTCTTCGACGTGGACGACTTCACGCTGGTGAAGGGGGGCGGGGGCACGCCCGGCACGGGTCCGGTCCGGGGTCTCGCCGGGAAGTGTCTCGACGTGCGCAACAGCGGCACGGCGGACGGTACGCAGGTGCAGCTGTACACGTGTAACGGGAGTGCGGCGCAGTCGTGGTCGGTGACGTCGAATTCGACGGTTCG
This sequence comes from Micromonospora musae, assembly GCF_003626635.1. GTDB lineage: Bacteria > Actinomycetota > Actinomycetes > Mycobacteriales > Micromonosporaceae > Micromonospora > Micromonospora musae. Next base: position 131,839 of record NZ_RAZT01000016.1, read on the forward strand.
GGCGTTGGGTAAGTGTCTGGATGTGTCGGGTGGTGGTTCGGCGGACGGTACGAAGATTCAGTTGTGGACGTGTAATGGTTCGGGTGCGCAGAACTGGTCGGCGCAGGCGGATGGGACGTTGCGTAATCCGCAGTCGGGTAAGTGTCTGGATGTGTCGGGGAACAACTCGGCCGACAGCACTCCGGTGCACCTGTGGAGTTGCACGGGTGCGGCGAACCAGAAGTGGATCCTGCCCTGACGTAACCCCCTGAGGGGCGGCCCCGCGCCGGCGTACCATCCGGCGCGGGGCCGCCCCGCCCCTCGTGGTTGATCATGAGGTTGGTGGGGCCGTGGGAGATCGAAACCGCCGCCAACCTCATGATCAACGAGAACGCCGGTGGGGTGGGGAGGCGGGGCCTTCCGTGTCGGTGCCGGCGGCCATAGAGTGGGGACGGCGACCGTTGACGGTGGCCGGCGACCCGGCGGGAGGCGCAACCCGGCGGGCCCAGGTGTGTCCCGCACCCGCCGGCTCCCCGCCCACGGCCCCGCCTGGACACCGGTTCGGCCGGTCACCTCGCCCCGGTCCGCCCGTACGGAATCCCCATCACCACAGGGGAGAGAAGGACAATGGCGCGACCCATCACGCTCTTCACCGGCCAGTGGGCCGACCTTCCGTTCGACGAAGTGTGCCGGCTCGCCTCCGAGTGGGGGTACGACGGCCTGGAGATCGCCTGCTGGGGCGACCACTTCGAGGTCGACAAGGCGCTGGCCGACGACTCGTACGTCGAGCGCAAGCGGGAGACCCTCGCCAAGCACAACCTGAAGGTCTACACGATCTCCAACCACCTGGTCGGTCAGGCCGTCTGCGACCACCCCATCGACGAGCGGCACCAGGACATCCTGCCCGCCCGGATCTGGGGCGACGGCGAGCCGGAGGGGGTGCGCCGGCGCGCCGCCGAGGAGATCAAGGACACCGCTCGCGCGGCCGCGAAGCTCGGCGTGAAGACCGTCGTCGGCTTCACCGGCTCGTCGATCTGGCACACCCTGGCGATGTTCCCGCCGGTGCCGCCGTCGATGATCGAGCGCGGCTACCAGGACTTCGCCGACCGGTGGAACCCGATCCTCGACGTCTTCGACGAGGTCGGCGTGCGCTTCGCGCACGAGGTGCACCCGAGCGAGATCGCGTACGACTACTGGACGACGAAGCGCACGTTGGAGGCGATCGGCCACCGGCCCGCGTTCGGGCTGAACTGGGACCCGTCGCACTTCGTCTGGCAGGAGCTGGACCCGGTCAACTTCATCTTCGACTTCGCCGACCGGATCTACCACGTCGACTGCAAGGACGCGAAGGTGCGTACCGGTGACGGCCGGCGCGGCCGGCTCTCCTCGCACCTGCCCTGGGCCGACCTGCGCCGCGGCTGGGACTTCGTCTCCACCGGCCACGGCGACGTGCCCTGGGAGGACTGCTTCCGCGCGTTGAACGCGATCGGCTACGACGGGCCGATCTCGATCGAGTGGGAGGACGCCGGCATGGACCGGCTCGTGGGCGCCCCGGAGGCGCTCCAGTTCGTCCGCCGGCTCGCCTTCGACGCCCCGGACGCCGCGTTCGACGCCGCGTTCAGCAGCAAGGACTGAGCGAGGCCGCAGGTCCGGGCCGGCGCTCGCCGCCGACCGGAGACGTCACGGGCCCGACCGCCGAGTTGGCGGCCGGGCCCGTACGCGTCGCGATCAGAGGGTGTTGCCGGTGCCGCCCGAGCCGGACGGCTTGGCGGAGGTCGACCTGGTGGCCGCGCCGCCCGCCGACGAGTTGGTGCCGGACTTCGCGCCGACGGCGGCCGGCGAGCCGGCGAAGGCGTCGTCGGCGGCGGTCATGCCGTGCTTGCTGCCGTTGCCGCTGAGCTTCTCACCCAGCTTGGTCTGGCCGATCTTGTCCTTGCCCTCGCTGTAGAGCCGGGTCGCCTGGGCCTGCGCCACGCCCGCCGCCTCCTGCACGGTGGGGTGGTCGAGCACCTTACGGCCCCGGATCATCAGCTCCTCGTACTTCTCCCGGCCGGCGCGGGCACCCAGGACGAATCCCGCAGCCAGCCCGCCAAGAAACATCAGTTTTCCGCGCATGGCGGCTCCTTCCGTACCTGACGCGCCGTCGCCCCCGGGCTCGCGCCCGAGCGTACGCCGTCTCGCGCCTGCGTTCTGTCGTCCGCAGCTAACTACCCATCCTGCTCTGCGCTCATGCCTGCTTGTGCCGTGATGGCGATTTGCCCGAATTACTACTTCTGGGAACCGCCCGGCTCGCTGTCCGCCGCCCGCACCTCCGGCGCGGTAACCCCCTGGACCAACACCCCCTGGAGTCCTGTACGCTTGTCCCCGTCGCACGGTGCCGGAGAGATCCGAAACCGAGCAATGGCAGTCCCCTGTAGCTCAATTGGCAGAGCAGCCGGCTGTTAACCGGCAGGTTATTGGTTCGAGTCCAATCGGGGGAGCCAACCGTCCCGCCCGTCGGCCCTGCCGGCGGGCGTTCGTCGTTCTGCCCGTCACCCGAACGGGTCTCGCCACTTCGCAGCCCTCGGTGCTGGTGCCCAATTCGCCCGTTCCGCCCGAACTGCCCGGGTCGGCCCGGCACGATGGTCCGTGTCGGCGTCAGGGATCGACCACGCCGATCGGTGCGTCGACTCACGGGTGGGAGCGGATGTCCGGAGCGCTGGGTCGCAGCCGGGCCACCCTGATCGCGCTCGTCGTGGTGCTGGCGTGGCTGGTCGTCGGCGGGGTCGCCGGCCCGTTCTCCGGACGGCTGGGCGACGTGGCCACGAACGACAACGCCGCGTTCCTGCCCGCCGACGCGGAGGCCACCCGGGCCCAGGAGCGCTCCCGCGGCTTCGTCCAGCAGGAGACCACGCCCGCCCTCGTCGTCTACGAACGCACCACCGGCCTCACCGAGGCGGACAGGCGGAAGGTGGCCGCCGACGCGGAGCGCTTCGCCCAGGTGCCGGGGGTGGTCAAACCGCTGCCGCCGCCCATCCCCAGCGCCGACGGGCAGGCGCTGCAGGTCGTCGTACCGATCGACGACGCCGAGGGCGAGCGGATCGGCACGGTCGTCGAGCAGCTGCGCGACATCACCGGCGACGGTGGCGGCGGGCTACGGGTGGACGTCGCCGGGCCGGCCGGCCTGCTCGCCGACCTGATCGAGGTCTTCTCCGCCATCGACGGGGCGCTGCTGCTGGTCACCCTCTGCGTGGTGCTGGTGATCCTGCTCGTGGTCTACCGCAGCCCGGTGCTCTGGGTCTTCCCGCTGCTCGCGGCCGGGATGTCGTACGCCCTGGCGTCGCTCTTCGTCTACCTGCTCGCCGACGCCGGCCTGATCACCCTCAACGGACAGGCGCAGGGCATCCTCACCGTGCTCGTCTTCGGCGCCGGCACCGACTACGCGTTGCTGCTGGTGGCCCGCTACCGCGAGGAGCTGCACCGGCACGAGCGCCCGTGGGGCGCGATGCGGGCCGCGTGGCGGGGCGCCGCCCCCGCCGTCATCGCCTCCGGCGGCACCGTCATCCTCAGCCTGCTCTGCCTCCTGCTCTCCAGCCTGAACTCGAACCGGGCGCTCGGCCCGGTCGCCGCCGTCGGCATCGCCGCGACCCTGCTGGTGATGCTCACGTTCCTGCCGGCGCTGCTGGTGCTCGGCGGCCGGTGGGCGTTCTGGCCCCGACAGCCCCGGTACGACCCGACCACCACGCAGCTCGAGCACGGGATCTGGAGCCGGGTGGCCGGCTTCGTGGCCCGCCGCGCCCGCCCGGTCTGGCTGCTCACCGCCGTCGGCCTGGGCGTGCTCGCGATCGGCCTCACCCAGCTCAGCACCACCACGCTGGGCCAGTCCGACCTCTTCACCAAGCGCACCGACTCGGTGGCCGGTCAGGACGTGATCGCCCGGCACTACCCGGCGGGAACCGGCAGCCCGGCCACGATCATCGTCAACGAGGGCGCCGCGCCCCGGGTCACCGAGGCGGCCCAGGGCACCCGCGGGGTGGCCGAGGTCCGGCCCGTCACCCGAGCGCGGGCGGCGGGTTCCGGACCGCCCGGCCCGCCGCTGGTGGTCGACGGCCGGGTCCAGCTCGAGGTGACGCTCGCCGACCCACCGGACAGCACGGGCGCGGAGCGGACCATCCGCGACCTGCGCGCGGCGGTGCACCGGGTGCCGGACGCGGACGCCGTGGTCGGCGGGTTCACCGCCACCAACGTGGACATCACCACCGCCGCCGAACGGGACCAGAACGTCATCATCCCGGTCGTGCTGGCGGTCATCGCCGTCATCCTGGCCCTGCTGCTCCGCGCCCTGCTCGCCCCACTCCTGCTCATCGCGACGGTGCTGCTCTCGTTCACCGCCACCCTCGGGCTCTGCGGCCTGCTCTTCCGCCACGTCTTCGACTTCCCGGGCGTCGACGCCGCGTTCCCGCTCTTCGCCTTCGTCTTCCTGGTCGCCCTCGGCATCGACTACAACATCTTCCTGATGAGCCGGGTCCGCGAGGAGTCGGTGCGACGCGGCACCCGGGCCGGTGTCCTGGCCGGCCTCGCGGTCACCGGCGGCGTGATCACCTCTGCCGGCCTCGTGCTCGCCGCGACCTTCTCCTCCCTCACCGTGCTGCCCCTCGTGGTCCTGGTCGAGCTGGGTACCGCGGTCGCGGTCGGCGTGCTCATCGACACCGTCGTCGTCCGCTCGCTGCTGGTGCCGGCGCTCGCGTACGACATCGGGCCGACCATCTGGTGGCCGGGCCGGCTGGCCCGGACGAGCCGTGCGGAAGGGCGGACGTGATGCCGGCTGAGACGGACGTGGTCATCGTCGGCGGCGGGCTCGCCGGGCTCGCGGCCGCCCGCCGGCTGCACCGCGCCGGCGTGCCCTGGCGGCTGCTGGAGGCCGGCGGCCGGCTCGGCGGCCGGATCGCCACCGACGAGGTCGACGGCTACCTGCTGGACCGTGGCTTCCAGGTGCTGAACACCGCCTACCCCCGGCTCGGTGCCCTGCTCGACGTGACCGGCCTGCGCCTCGGCCACTTCACCTCCGGTGTGCTGGTCCGCAAGGGCGACCGGCTGATCCGGCTCGTCAACCCGCTACGCCAACCGGCCGCCGCGCCGGGCGCCGCGCTCGCCGAAATCGGTTCGCTGCTCGACCGGCTCCGGCTCGCCGCGCTGGCCGGCGGCTGCGCCGTCCTGCCCGCCGGCCGACTGCTCGCCGCCCCGGAAACCACCACCGAGGTCGCGCTGCGCCGCGCCGGACTCTCCGACGCGTTCATCGAGGAGCTGGTCCGCCCGTTCCTCTCCGGCGTCTTCATCGACCGGGAACTGGAGACCTCCAGCCGGGTCCTCGCGATGATCCTCCGCTCGTTCGCCCGCGGCCGGATCGGCCTGCCTGCCGAGGGAATGGCGGCGCTGCCCCGGGCGGTCGCCACGCCACTGCCGGCCGACCTCGTCGACCTGAACACCCCGGTCACCGAGGTCGCTCCCGGGCGGGTCCGCACCCAGGCCGGCGAGATCCGCTGCCGCGCCGTCGTGGTCGCCGTCGACCCGCCTACCGCGGCCAGGCTGCTGCCGGCCCTGACGACGGTACGGATGCACAGCTACACGACCTACTACCACAGCACCGAAGAGGCCCCGGTCGACGAGCCGATCCTGCTCCTCGACGGTGATCGCCGGGAGCTGATCGCCAACACGGTGGTGGTGAGCCGGGCCGCGCCCACGTACGCGCCGGCCGGGCGGCACCTGGTGGCCACCTCGGTGGTCGGCCCCACGCCCCCACCCGAGCCGGCCGTACGCCTCGAACTGACCCGCCTCTACGGACGCTCCACAGCCGACTGGACCCACCTGACCACGGTCACCGTTCCCCAGGCGCTACCCGCCGCGCCCCCGCCGCAGGGGCGGCTACGCAAGCCGGTGGCGCTCGGTGGCGGGCTCTTCGTCGCGGGCGACCACCGGGACAGCCCGTCCATCCAGGGAGCGTTGACGAGCGGCTGGCGGGCCGCTGGAGCGGTCCTCACGGAGCTGCGGTTCGGGGGAGACCCGGGGCGCGGCCGCTGACTCTCCCCGCCGGTCCCTCGCGGCCTTCCGGGGCATTTCCGGGGTGCCCTCGGGCGTCTTCCGTGGTCCTCGGGGTGCGAGGGCGGGGTGCGGGACGCCGTCCCGGTCGGCTCACTGCGCGCTGTTATTCTCGCGTTGCCCATCGTGCTGCTGTTCCGGCGACGCCGATGAGTGACGGCGCCGGTTCCGCCCCTGGCCGATGATCCACCTGCCAGGATAAAATCCGGCGCGGTGCCGGGGCGGTAGCTCAGCCGGTTAGAGCAGGGGACTCATAATCCCTCGGTCGCGGGTTCGAGTCCCGCCCGCCCCACAAACCGTTTTCCCTGGTCAGCCATGCTGCCGGTGGCCAGGGCGGACCGCGTCGAGGTCTGGACCGACGCCCTCAGTCCGCAGCAGCACGACCCGCCGCCCGGTCAAGGCGGCCCGCAAGCGGGCCGCGCCGGACGCGCTCGGCCTGCTGGCGGCGCAAGCGCCGGCATCGGCCCGCGCGCCGGCCGAATGAAGGGCATGCCTCCGGCGGGGGCCAGACGACTCCGAGATGGAGTTGCCGAACGTTTCCGGTTCGTGGGTGGTGGGATGGCAGCAGAGGTTGGCTCAAGTGCCTGACCGAGCACGCCGTAGCCCTTCTATACAGGTCGTAGGCGGTCGAGAATCCTTCGGGCCTCGTCGCGCACCCCGGCGTCTTCATCCATCGCTAGGTCCCGAAGGTGCTTGGTCAGGCGGTCTGCGCCCGCGGGCGTCATCCAGTCAGAGTTGCAGTCCAAAGCAGCCTGGATCTCGTCGGCGGTGGCTTCGTCGGCGGCATAGCTACGGGCTAACAGCACAAGGCGTAGGCCCATGGCGTCTATGCGTTCCAGCAGCGCCTTGGCCGTTTCCCAAGTCACCGCAGTGTCTTGGGGATCTAAGAGAAGGCGGTGGAGGATGTCGGCTACCTCGTCGATTCCGCGAGATCTCGCAAGATGCCGCCCGGCTGCGGCGCGAACTGACCAGGTAGGCGAGTCGGCATCTCTGATCGCTGTGCCCAGTTCTTGATCGTCGGAGAACACCATGCCTCCAGACTGCCAGGGGTGCTGCCACTGGCGCTGACCAGCGACCTGCAAGGCAGAGGCCGGCCAACTGACCACCTCGTGGCAGCGAGCAGTCCGCATCCGGTCCGCAAGAGGTCGACGGGGGGTGGGGGAGCGGTGAGAGATGTCGAGAGGTGTTTCCGCTGGTGGGAGGCCACTTGTGCAGGTCGCAGGATCGCCCATCTTGATCTCATAATCCCTCGGTCGCGGGTTCGAGTCCCGCCCGCCCCACCACACGAAACCCCTGGTGAGCTTCGGTCCCGGTCGCGCTCTGGGCGTGCAAGTTCGGGGAAGTTGTCCCCTCCTGGGCGGCCGACCGAACAACTTCCCTGAAGTTGCTGCGTCCTCCGCTGCGCGGCGTCCGCTAGGTGATGCTTCGGGCCTCGTCGGCGCGGATCACCCGGGTGGTGGGATCGGCGCTCTCGGGCGTCCGGAGCCGATCGGTCAGCAGGAATTCGGGCAGCGCGAAGTCAACCGCGTGCTCCTGCTCGGAGAGTACGAACGTTCCACCTTGCTCCTCGGGTTGCCAGCCGTGCAGCAGGGCGTAGTCGATGACGGCCCGCACGTCGGCCGACGTCGGATAGGCGGTGTCGGTCGCGCACGCGCCCCAGGGTGAGCCCCAGGTCACCGAGAGCAGGTCGGCCTGGAGCGCCCGGCTCGTCTTTCCCGCTCCCCAGACCCGGAGTCGGATGCACCGGTGGCAGTCGCCGCTACCCGACATGTGCCGGATCCTCGCGCTCCACACGAAGGTCCGGGCATCGATCCGCAGCTGCCGCAGTCGCGTCCGCACGTGGATCACCTCCGCGGGCGATCTTGCCGCAGCCGTGCGAGCCGCCGCGCCGATTTTTCGCGGCACTCTCAAAGGGTCCGGTGCCTATCCGACGTACCAGTCGAACAGCTCCCATCCGGGCGGTGTCGCCATGACGAGCAGCATGATCACGCCGGCGATGCTCACCACGCCGAGCAGACGCCATCGGCGGTCCCGTGCCCGGAAATCGGCCGAAGCCAGCAGCGGTAGCGCCACCAGGAGGCAGAGCAGCCCCGGAACGAAGCCCACACCGACTGCGGTGACCGCCGGCCAGGACCAGGCGGGCGGGGCCTGCTCGGGGAAGTAGGCGGCGTCAGTCACCAGGTACGTGACCACGGCGTAGCCGTAGGCCAGCAGGACGGTCACCTGTACCGACACGGTTGCCCAGACCCATCGGCCGGTGCCCGTCGACGCCTTCACCGTCGTCTGCATCGCAGCAGGATAGGCGGCGATGCCCGCCGATAGCCCACAGGACGCTGCCGAGCACCGTCGGCTCCACCCACTTCAACGTGCGCGTCGACCCGTTCCTGCCGGCCGGTCCCCACTCGGCGAAGGTCATGGCCCGTTCCGAGCCGGAGGCGAAGTAGTCGGTCATCATGCGCCCGCCGGACCCCTTGATCGACTCGGCTTCCGTGAAGTCGGGGCATCACGCGGCCGGGACACGCCGACATCAAGGAAACCGAGTCGATCATCGGCGCGCACGGTGCGATGAGCGGACGGGGCCGCGGCGCTGCTCCGCGGCGGAAGAGCGGCCCCGGTGGTCGGGGCCGCCCCGTTCAGGCAACCCCGACGACCGGTGACCGATTCGGTCAGCCCTTGACGATCTCGTCGATGAGCGTGGCCAGCTCACCCGGGCGGGCGAGGTGGGGGGAGTGGCCCGTGGGGATCCGGTGGGTGGCGTTCGCGCGGGTCGCCATCTGCTCCTGCAGCTCGACCGGGAGCGAGGCGTCCCGCTCGGTGAGGACGTAGGTGGACGGGAGGGTGTGCCACGCGGCCCGGGTCACGCGGTCGGCCCACGGCTGGAGTCGCTGCTCGACGAGGTTGCTGATGGCCTGCTCGGCCACCGCATCGGGGACGTCGGCGTAGAGCTGGGCGCGCGGGTCCGAGCCGATCGGGAAGAGGCCCTCCGCCGAGTCGGGGTCGGGCATGCCGTGCAGGGTGAACATCGACTCGTTCACGTCGGGCACGTAGGCAGCCAGGTAGACGAGGTGCCGGACGTTGCTCAGCCCGGCGATCCCCTCGGTGGCCGGGATGCCACCGTACGAGTGGGCCACGACGACGACCGGACCGTCGATCGCCTCGACCGCCGCGCGGATCGCCTCGGCGTCGTCCCGCAGGCCGCCACGCGGGTCGGGGCCGGTCGTCGGCAGTTTCACCGCACGGCTGGCGTAGCCGAGGGTGTCGAGCTCGCCGCGCAGCAGGTCGAAGGTGGACGGGAGGTGCCAGGCGCCCGGTACGAGCACGAGGGTGGGCCGCTGAGGGGTCACGATGCTGTCTCCGCATGAACAGGCGATTAGGTCGGAATCTACGAGACGTACTGTCGAGACAAAGTGTCTCGCGTAAGCGTATGGCCTCGCCCCTAAACTCGCCCTATGGCCTCTGTCACCCGTCGCTCCTCAAGCAGGGCAAACCGCCGGGCGACCGCCGACGCCAAGATCCTTGAGGCGACCGAGCGATTGCTGGCGAGCGGCGCGAGCTTCACCGAACTGGGTGTGCAGCGCATCACGGCCGAGGCCGGCGTCGTCCGCTCGACCTTCTACCTGCACTTCCGCGACAAGAACGAGCTGCTGCTGCGGCTCATCGAGCCCCTCGCGGACGGGGCCTTCGACCTGATCAGCTCGACCACCATCGACATGGGCCTCGAAGGCATCGTGGCGGTCATGATCCAGGACATCCGCTACTACCGGGAACGGCGACACCTGCTGGCCGCCGTGCTCGAGGTCGCCGGCTACGACGCCGTGGTGCGGGAGTTCTGGAACAGCCAGATCCAGCGCTTCACCGACCTGGCCGAGGTGTGGCTGCGCGCCGAGCAGGAGGCCGGCCGCACCGCGCGCGACCTGGAGCCGGCCACGGCCGCCCGGGTGCTCACCTGGGGCGGTTTCCAGGTGCTGGCCAACCACGTGCTGAGCGGCCCCGAGAGCCAGGACGAGACCGTGGCGCGGGAGATCGCCCAGCTCGAGTGGTACGGCGCCTTCCGCCGCCCCGCCCAGGCGTGAGCCGGGTCGACCGGGGCGTCCGGGTGGGAGCGATGACAGGACCGACGGTCGGGCTCGACGTCGTACGCGATGCGTTGGCCGAGGCGTGTCCCGGAATCGGAATCATGGGCATCCGCCGACTCGACGCCGGTTACACCAGCCGGCAGTGGGTCGCCGACACGGACGAGGGCCCGTTGCTCGTCAAGACGCCGGTGCGGAACGCGGACCCCGAGCACCTGCGGCGGTTGATCGCCACCACCCGTCGGGCTGCGGAGGGCGGCATCCCCGTGGTGCGGTTCCGCGCTTTCGTGCCCCGCAGCGGGCTCCTCGACGCGCCGCTGCTCGTGCAGGAGTACCAGGACGGTGTGCCCGCCGACGAGGCGTGGGCGGCGATGAGCTCGGCCCAGCGGCTGAGCTTCGCCGAGGCCCTCGGTGAGCTCGTGGGGCGGCTCCACTCCTGCGCCGGCCCCTGGTTCGGCGACGTGTTCGGCATCCGGAAGCACCCGGATGTCCGGAGCTTTCTGCACGCCCTCGTCGACGATCGGCTCGCGGAGGCGCCCGCGGACCTCACCTCGGCCGGGCGCGACGGGCTCGCCACCGCGCTGCACCGCGCCGTCGACGCGGTGCCGTCCAACGGCGTACCGGCGCTGACCCACGGAGACCTGTGGCGGCAGAACGTCGTCCTGCGCGCCGGGCGGATCGCCTGCCTGCTCGACTTCGAGCACGGGCTGTACGCGGACCGTTTCCTCGACTTCGGCAAGCTCGACGAGCACGTCTTCGACGCGTACCCCGAGGGGCGCCGGGCGTTCCTCGACGCGTACGACGAGGTGTGCCCGCTGCCGGACGACTGGCAGGCGCGGGTACGGCTCGCGCGCGCCGTCCACGCGCTGTCGATGGCCGTCTACTTCCTGCGCTGGACCCCCGAGTACGCGCCGCAGTACGTGGGCGAACTGGAGGAGTGGCTCGCCGAGCGGGCGTGACCGGCACTGTCGGAGTCGGTCGGGGTCGGCCGCTACCCGGGCCCGCCGAACTTGCCCCTGATCGCGTGCGCGGTCTCCGTCACCTCGCCGGTCTCCACGAGCTGTTTCAGCCGGCGCAAGTTGGCGGCCACCTCGGCGGCCGGAGGCTTGCCGATCAGCACCAGCGCGGCGTGGCCGAGCCTGCCCAGCGGCATCTCCAGCACCTCGTGGACCTCCGTGCGCGCCGGGTCGACGACGGCGGCGAACCGCACCGTCCAGCGCGCTCGCAGCCCGGGCGGCCCCGTCGTCTCGTAGCGGATCAGCTCGTTCGTACGCCCCTCGGTCAGCCGGATCATGGACCGCACCCGGACGCCGAACGGGCCGGCGATCGTCCAGCGGAACGTCGCGGGGGCGACCCGCTCGATCGCCGTGACGTCGCCGAGGAACCGCGGCAGGTTCTCCAGGTCGTGATAGAAGCCGTAGACGTCCGCGACGGGGCGCTCGATGGTCACGCTCGCCTCGACCAGGTGCGGGCCCGGACGGGACGGGTGGCTCATCGCTGCCTCCGACAGTTTCGCTCGACTCCGCCGCGCCGCCCCGGGCGAGACGCGCACCGAGAGTGGCCCGACCCCCGGCCGGCAGCGCTTGCCCGCGGGCCGGCCCGCTAAACCGGGGCGCGCGGAGAACACCTCGACCGGCGCGCCCGCTCGTCACCGTCGGCGGCGGTTCGGATGGTCAGGCCCCGGTCGATCGGCCGGAAGTCGACCGCAGGACCGGTGTCGCAACCCGCCCTGTCCGATAGCTGACAGGACGCCGGGGGTCGTCGCGTCGCACTGTTGTAGCAGGTGAGAGGCGTGCGGATGGCGGGCCACATCCGATTCCTCCGGCCCGGTGGCGACAGCAGCGTCGCGCCGGTGCCGTGATCACCGGGCCCGGCCCCGCCGCCGCGGCGGCACCGGCGTAGCGCAGCGCCGGCCCGTACGCACCGACGAGGTCGCGGCCGGTGGAGACCGTCCCGGGCGCCCGGGACCGCCACCTTCGACACCGACGTCGCCACCCTCGCCGCCGTACGTCGGGCGCGCCCTGACGCCGCTCGACCCGAACGGGGCCACCGCGATCCGAGTCCGGCGCAGCGCCGCAGCACACCTCGACGCGAACCGGCCGGCCCGACGCGCGTAGCGCCCACCCGGGGAACCCGCGGGAGCACCGACGCGCCCGGCGGCCCCGGTCGTTGCCGCAACCGACGACAGTCCGCCGGCACCGGTCACGAGCCGGTCCGGCGTCGAACAAGGAAGGAGGGGCCGGCATGGCCGCTCCCACCGCGTCCGCATCCCTGAACGCATCGATCTACTCACCCGGTGACCAGATGAGCCTCACCGTCACCTACGGCGACGCCGACACCAGACCGCTGACCCTCACGATCGTGGTCACCGACGCACAGGGCAACAGCAGCGCGCCGGTCCGCGTCGCCGCGGTCATCGACCCGCTCACCGTCACCGTCACCGACGACTCCGGCCGCACCTGGACCCGGCTGTCGGACAACGGCACGGTGGCCGTCTACCGGGCGGTGGCGTGATGCCCCGGGTGACTGTCACGGTGCGCGACTCCGGTGGGCGCACCGCCACCGCCAACGCCGACTACACCATCGCCCAGCCGGTGCTCGGCGGCTACTACCTCTCCGGTGGCGCCGACCCGACGGCCGACATGGCGGGCGGCAACTTCCGCTCGCTCACCCAGTACCGCAGCTTCGCCGACGGCTACATCTTCCCCGGCTACCAGCGACCGTGGCTGACCACCCTCGGCAAGTCGGGTATCAAGATCAATATGGTGCTGGAGCTGAAGCACTACGGTGCGCCGAACGCGGGACCGCAGACCTTCACCGTGGACGGCACCTCCTACACCGTCCCCGCGCCCGCGATGACCATCCAGCAGCGTCCGGGGACGACCTGGCCCAAGGCGTACGGCTACGGCCAGGTGCTCGCCGGGCAGTGCGACGGGCTCTTCGCCCGAGCCCTGTCCCAGTACCGGACGCTCGGCTTCCCGGTGAACATCCAGCTCGCCTCGGAGCTGGACACCGACCACGAGTTCGGCACCAGCGAGGCGGGCAAGGCCTACACCTGGGCCGAGTCGGACGCCCGGGCGGTGCAGGCGGTGACGTACATGGTGAACTGGTTCAGGGGCCGGGCACTGCCCGCCGGCACCACCTTCTCCGTCGGGCTGGGCGGCTTCGACCGGGCCTGCTTCCAGCGCACCCACCCCGAGTCGCTGATGGCGCGCCTCGACCACCTGCAGTGGAACGTGTACGCGACCAACCCCGGCCACACCGCGCTCGACCGCTTCCGGCGTACGAAGGACTGGGCCGTGGCCGACCTCGGCCCGGTCGCGCTCTCCCGCCCGGTGATCATCGCCGAGTGGGGGGTGCGGGTGGCCGAGATCCCGAACCAGGCCGCCTGGATAGCCACCGTGCCGGCGGCGATCGCCAGGCTCAACGCCGAGCGGGGACCGCGAATCGTGCGGACCAACTACTTCAACTCCGGCTGGGGCACACTCTCCCCGAAGGCGACGGGCCTGTCGGCGCTGAAGGCCGCCTACGCCACCCGCCCGTACGTCTGAGGTGGGGCCGGCGGCGCCGGGCGGACCGGCCCGGCGCCGCCGCGGCTCACCGACGGTGCCGGCGGTGGGCTGCCGCTGCTGCCGGCGTCGACGGTGGTCGCGTGAGATCGCCCGCGACGACGACCATGCGCTTCTCGCGGGTCCGGCCAGCTCCATATGCTCGGGGCATGGAACTGCGGATCTTCACCGAGCCCCAGCAGGGCGCCAGCTACGACCAGTTGCTCACCGTGGCCCGCTGCGCGGAGGACGCCGGCTACGGCGCGTTCTTCCGCTCCGATCACTACCTCATGATGGGCGAGGCGAGCGGCGAGCCCGGCCCCACCGACGCGTGGACCACGCTGGCCGGCCTCGCCCGGGAGACCAGCCGGATCCGGCTCGGCACGCTGATGACCGCCGCCACCTTCCGGCTGCCCGGGCCGCTGGCGATCACCGTGGCGCAGGTCGACCAGATGAGCGGCGGCCGGGTCGAGCTGGGCATCGGGACCGGCTGGTTCGCCGAGGAGCACACCGCCTACGGCATCCCGTTCCCGTCGCTCGCCGAGCGGTTCGACCGCCTGGAGGAGCAGCTCGCCGTCATCACCGGTCTCTGGACGACGCCGCGTGGCGAGCGGTTCGACTACGACGGGCGCTACTACCCGGTGGCCGACTCGCCCGCGCTGCCGAAGCCGGTGCAGGCTCCGCGTCCACCGATCCTGATCGGCGGTACGGGCAGGAAGCGCACGCCGCAGCTCACCGCCCGGTACGCCGACGAGTTCAACCTGCCCTTCGCCTCGGTGGCGGATTCGGCGGCCCAGTTCGACCGGGTACGGGCGGCCTGCGCCGAGATCGGCCGTGACCCGGCCGAGCTGTGCTGGTCGAATGCGCTGGTGCTCTGCTGCGGGCGCGACGACGCCGAGGTGAACCGCCGGGCCGCGGCGATCGGCCGGGAGCCCGAGGAGCTGCGCGCCAACGGCCTGGCCGGCACGCCCGCCGAGATCATCGACAAGATCGGCCGGTACGCCGAGATCGGCGCCGAGCGGATCTACCTCCAGGTGCTCGACCTCGCCGACCTCGACCACCTCGAGCTGGTCGCGGCCGAGGTGATGCCGAAGGTCTGACGCCCGTTCGCTGACGTGTCCCGCCGGGGCGGCGGGGAGGGCGTCGGCACCGGCGTCGGCGCGGGCGGCGGCGCCGGCGTCGGCCGGGGCCCGGGCGACGAGCCGTCCGGGCCCGCCCCCGCCGCCGCGCCGCCGACCGGGGCGGTTCGCCTCGGCCGGGGAAGGGCGTCTCCGCCTGGCTTCGGATCGAGGTGACTGTTCATGGGCGTAGGGTTCCCCGAGGCGCCGGTGCCAATCGTGTCCGAATGACCGGTGCCCGCCGGCCCCGGGCTGTCGGAGGATGCGCACACTGACGACCATTGCCAGAACGGGGGAAGGGCGTGGAACTGCGGCGGAACCGAGGCTCACTCGTACTACCCGTGGTCTGCGTGCTGGTGGGCGTGGCGCTGCTGGTGGTGCCCCGGGAGGCGGCGTTGCTGCGCAACCTCGTCGCGGTCGGCGCCATCGTGCTGGGCGGCGTGGTGCTGCTCGGCGCGTTCCGGCCGTTCCGGTTCGGTATCGGCGCCGAGGGGCTGACCGTACGGCGGCCGGGGCTGCGCCGGGTGATCAGCTGGCCGGAGATCGACGCGCTCGTGCTCGACGAACCACTGCCCGTCGAGGGAAACCCCGCCTCGCCCCGGCTGCTGCTGGTGCCCACCCCCGGCCAGCTGCTCGGCGTGCCGACGAACGCCCGCTACCCGGTGGACGGCCGACCCGCGGTGGAGCTGCTCGACCTGGGTCAGGTGCGGGAGCAGCCGGACGAGATCTCCGCGGCGCTGACCCGGTACGCCGGCGCCCGCTTCACCGACGCGCTGCAGCTGCGCCGTGCCGCCTTCACCGTGCCGGAGCTCGGGGTGGGGCTGCGCGGCTACCAGACGGACCAGGTCGACAAGCTCCTCCGGGTCGGCCAGGAGGCCCTGGCCTGGGGCGGGGCGCCGGAGCGGCAGGCCGCCCGCGCCGAGGTCGAGCGGGCCCGGGCGGGCGGGTTGACCACCGCCATGCGCGGCTACAGCACGATCGACGTCGACGAGGCGCTGCTCGCGCTCGACACAGCCCTCGCCGAGGACCGCTCGACCGACCGGGAGACCACCTCGTGACCAGCGCCGACGAACTGACCGAACCCGCGCCCGCCGGTGCGCCGGCCGACGTGCCGCGCCGGAACTGGGCGGGGAACGTGCGGTACTCGGCGCGACGGTTCCACCGGCCGGCCGACGTCGACCAGCTGCGCCGGCTGGTCGCCGCCGCCGAGCGGGTCCGGGTGGTCGGCACCGGGCACTCCTTCAACCGGTTCGGCGACACCCCCGGGGACCTCGTGAGCCTCGCCGGGCTTCCGCCGGAGATCAGCATCGACCCGGAGCGTCGGCAGGTCACGGTCACCGCCGCGCTGCGGTACGGGGACGTGGCCACCCGGCTGCACGCCGAGGGGTACGCCCTGGCCAACCTGGCCTCCCTGCCGCACATCTCGGTCGCCGGGGCGATCGCCACCGGCACCCACGGCTCCGGCGCGCGCAACGGCAACCTGGGCACCTCGGTCGCCGCGCTGGAGTTCGTCACCGCCGACGGTGACCTGCGCCGGGTCGACCGGGACGCCGACGGGGAGGTCTTCGCCGGCATGGTGGTCGGCCTCGGCGCGCTCGGCGTCGTCACCCGGGTCACCCTTGATCTGCTGCCCACCTTCGAGGTGCGGCAGTACGTCCGGCTGGACCTGCCGCGCGAGCACGTCGCCGAGGCGCTCGGCTCGGCGTACAGCGTCAGCCTCTTCACCGACTGGCGAACGCCGCGGATCAACCAGGTGTGGCGCAAGCAGCGGGCCGGTGAGCCCGCGCCGCCGCTCGACTGGCTCGGTACGACGCCCGCCGACGCGCCGCAGCATCCGGTGCCCGGCATGCCGGCCCGCAACTGCACACCGCAGCTCGGTGTGCCCGGGCCGTGGCACGAGCGGCTGCCGCACTTCCGGCTCGGCTTCACCCCGAGCAGCGGCGACGAGCTGCAGTCGGAGTACCACGTGCCCCGTTCGGCGGCGGCCGAGGTGCTCGCCGCGCTCGACCCGATCGCGCACCTGATCGCGCCGGTGCTGCAGATCTGCGAGCTGCGTACGGTGGCCGCCGACCGGCTCTGGCTCAGCCCGAACCACCACCGGGAAAGCCTCGCCGTGCACTTCACCTGGGTCGACGACCCCGCCGTGGTGCTGCCGGTGGTGGCCGCCGTCGAGGAGCGGCTCGCACCGTGGCACCCGCGCCCGCACTGGGGCAAGGTGTTCGGGCTCGACCCGTCCCGGGTGGCCGCCGCCTACCCCCGGTACGCCGATTTCGCCGCCCTGCTGACGCGCCTGGATCCCCGGGGCGTGTTCCGCACCGAAGAGCTCGACAAATACTTCCCCCGCTGATCCCCGCGTCGGACACTCGGCGGCGGCCGTCCGGGGTCGGCAACTCTCGCCGGCCGTCCGGGGGTCAGCGTCGCTCGCCGGCCGTGTGTTCGCGGAGGCTGCCCCGCTGCACCGCCCGGCTGATGTCGCTCGGCGAGACGATGCCGATCAGCTGATCGCCGGTCACCACCAGCGCGCGTCCGTCCGCGCACTCGTTGAGCCGGGGGAGCAGCTCGTTCAACTGCTCGTCCGGGTTGGCGAGCACCAGCTGCTCCTCGCGGCACGCCACCTCGGCCAGCGTGGTCGCCGACCGGCGCTCGGGCGGGATCCCGCGTACCCGGTCCAGCGTGACCAGGCCGATCGGCCGCCCCCCGTCCTCGGTGAGCGGCAGCGCCGAGTGCCGGTACGCGAAGAGGTACCTGTCGACGAAGTCGGCGACCGTCATGTCCGCCGACGCGGTCTGCGGCTGCGCCGTCATCACGTCGCTCACCCGGACGCCCTGCAGCGCGCTGCCCATCCGGGCCTGCCGCTCCTCCATGGCGGCGGCGCCGATCAGGAACCAGCCGATCAGCGCCAACCAGAGCCCGCCGAACCCGACGCCGGCCAGGAACTGCCAGATGCCGAGGGCGATGAGCAGCGCGCCGAGCGCCCAGCCGGCGCGGGCGGCCACAATCGTGGCCTTCGTCCGGTCCCCGGTCCACCGCCACACCCCGGCGCGCAGCAGCCGTCCGCCGTCGAGCGGAGCGGCCGGCAGCACGTTGAAGACCGCCAGCAGGATGTTGATGCCGGCCAGCCAGGCCAGCACCCCGAGCGCGAGTCCCCGGTACCCGACCTGGGCGAGGATGATGGCGAACGCGCCGAAGACGACGCCGATGCAGAAGCTCACCAGCGGGCCGATCCCGGCGATGCGTAGCTCGGCCCCCGGGTCCTTCGCCTCACCGTGCAGCTCAGCCACCCCGCCGAAGAGCCAGAGCGTGATGCCGCCGACCTCCAAGCCGTTGCGCTTGGCCACGATCGCGTGGGAGACCTCGTGGGCCAGCAGCCCGACGAAGAAGACCACCGCCGCGACCAGCCCGGCCAGCACGTACAGGATCACCGGCCGGTCCGGGTAGGAGCGGGGGAACTGGCTCGCGGCCAGCCCCCACCAGATCAACGCGAAGATGACCAGGACGCTCCAGTTGACCCCGACCGGTACGCCCGCGACCCGCCCGAGCCGAAAACTCGCCCTCATGAACGGGTGATACCCGTGCAGCCTCCGGCCATGCCAGGGGCGTGAGTCACCGAGTGGACGATCTGACCGGTTTTCCGTGCTGCGCGAACATCTGCGCCAGTTCGGTTCGGCCCCGCTGCACGACGTCGATGAGCGGTGCCAGGTCCAGCTCGTTCGGCAAGGGCATGTCGGTGACAAGGTCACGAAGGTTGAACGGGTTATCCAGCCAACGATGCAGCGCCCGTCGATCTGCGGCTGCCCGGACGTCACCGGGAAGAGTCCAGACATCCTTCGCGTACGACGTGTCGTCGGCTCGAACGGACGCGAGTAGACCCGAACGGCGCACCAGGCACGGGTAGCAGCATCCGCAGTGCAGTTCGGGCTGGCTCCTCGGCGGGCGGCCGCAGCTCAGGGTGGTTGACGTCAGCGTCATTTGTGGCAGCCCGGCCTCGATTGCGCGCTGGCAGACCTCGCCCTTGGTCAAATGAAGGTATGGGTTGACGACAGCGACGGATCCGCCTACAGACCGGATCATCTGGTTGAGCAGACTCAGTGTGTAGGGGTGCACCGACCGGGTCGAGCAGGCGGCGGCCCGGGCTGGCGTCAGAGCGGCGTTGAGGGCTAGCTGACCGTTCTCCGGTATGGCGACCCGTGGCACGTCATGAGCGGCGGCGAGATAGACAGCGGTGGCCACATACAGCAGGCCACGGGTTCGCGCCGATGGTTCGAGCTTTTGTCGCCGCACGGAGATCTGTTGCGATGCCTGCAGCTGTCTGAGGGTTCTGCGCGACACCGCGCGAATTGCTCCGAGAGCGCGATCTTGTTGGCCCTTCCACTGGGGCTCGTAGTACGAGACGAGCAGTACGTCTCCGGCTGGCACCTGCGAGCGCTCGGCCGTGTATGCGAAGGAGTCCAATCCTCCGGAAAAGAGTGCTACCTCTGCCACCGGCGTGTCCGCAACGGCCCGCTGCTGATGCGGCCAAGCCGAAGCACCCGGACGGAGGCTGATCGTCCACTGGTCGGCCGTCAACGTCTCGGCCACTCGGGACAGCAGTCCGAGAGCGGGACCGGCCCAGATCCCGGGCGCTTGTACTTGAACGGAGAGATCTATCTGTCGGCTCCAACCGTCTTCGGCGGTAGCTCGGAGCGACATCTTGTCGGCGAGGTAGACGGCCCGGGTCAGATGCACCAGGTCTTGGGCCCATACGGGCCGCTCTCTGGCAACTTCTGCGAGTGCTTGCAGAGGCTCGTCGGCCCCTGCCAGAAGTCCACGGTCGATCGGCACCCGATTTCGATCTACCGCCGTCGGACCATCGGTCTGGTATTGATAGGCGAAACGTGCTGGGCTCACGCAGCCATCTCCAAGTCCGTGTCGCCGAGGCCGAGCGCCCCGTTGACGGTCTCCGCTAGGTCGTGTCTCGAAGTCAGATGGCGCGTGTCGGTGATCGATAGATAGCGAGGTCTCCGGTAGAGGGTTCATCGACGAAGAAGAACCTGAATACCGGAGACCTCGTGGCCACCATAGCGGTGACG
>NZ_RAZT01000017.1 GCF_003626635.1 Micromonospora musae
GTCACCGCTATGGTGGCCACGAGGTCTCCGGTATTCAGGTTCTTCTTCGTCGATGAACCCTCTACCGGAGACCTCGCTATCTATCGATCACCGACACGCGCCATCTGACTTCGAGACACGACCTAGGGGGCTTCGATGGCACTGATGAGGTACCGATGCACCTCGGCGCCGCGGATCGCCACGGTCTGCTCCTCAGCCGGGCCGGAGCCGCGAAAGGCGAGCAGTTCCTCTGCGGATTCCCAGCGCTCATAGACGTTGATCCGCCCCGGTTCGACCATGTCCGGGCTGATCGCGAAGTCGATGCAGCCCTGCGCGGAGCGGGCCTGCCGCACGGTCTCCAGACAGGACGTCAGGTAGGCCTCCCGCCCTGCCGGATCGACGTAGAGGCTGCCGGCAACGATGAGCACTCTGGACCTCCCGGTCACGGGTCCCGACGACCCGCCGATTCTGCCCGATCCGATGATTCCACCGCGCCCGCCGCCACGCGCCGGTCGAATCCGCCACCCGGGCGGCGGCGTCCTCGGACGGGTGACAGAGCGGTTGTCGTCGTCCACGATCGCCCGCACTTCTTATCGTACGAACGTGAATAAAACCGACAAGAAGGCTTCATCTTCCCGCCGGCCGCCGTGGCGGGTACGCCTCACGAAGCTTGCCGCCACCGGCGTCGCCCTCGCGCTACTGCCGTCCGGGGTGGCCTCGGCCGACGGCGGCGGACCCGGCGCGGGGCCTTCCCCCGAGCAGCGCCCACCGGCCAGCGCCCTCGCCTGGCTGGCCTTCCCCGGCGGGGTCTTCTCCGTCGACAGCGAGACCCGCACCGTCCGCTACCGGGCCTGCGACGCCGACACCGGCCGGGTGCCCGACCCGGAGATGCGGGTGCACGGCCGGGTGGCCAGCGGCGAGGTCACCGTCGACGGGACCACCTACGCCTACGACGTGCCGCTGGTCGGCCGCACCCGGGGCATCGTCGAGGTGACCCGACCGGGGGCCGAGCCGGACGGGCTGGTCGGCGAGGTGGTCACCGAGCCGCAGCCGCCCACCGATCCGGCCACCGGCCGCCGGCTGCTCCCCCTCACCGGGCAGCTCCAGCAGGTCGTGGACGCCTCCACCGCCAACCCGGCCGGGGTGGCCGTGCGGGACCTCTCCGGCCGGTACGGCGACCAGCAGATCGCGGTCAACGGCGCGTTCCGGCCGAAGGCCGCCAGCGTGATCAAACTCTGGATCCTGGTCGAGCTGCTGCGTCGGGTCGACTGCGGCCAGGTCTCCCTGGAAGACGGGGTGCTGGTCACCCCATCCCAGGTCGTCAACGGCACCGGCGAGCTGCAGCACGAGACCTTCCCGCAGGTGGTCACCCTGCACCGGCTCGCCGAATACATGATCAAATACAGCGACAACACGGCCGCGAACGTGCTGATCGACTACTTCGGCGGCTTCGCGCCGGTCAACGATCTGATCGACTCGATGAACCAGCGGGAGACGATCCTGGCCCGCAAGATGCTCGACACCGAGGCCGCCATGCGCGGCGAGGAGAACTACACCAGCCCGGACGACGTCGTCGCGCTCCTCGGCGCGGTCTGGGACGCGCAGATCCTCACCCCCGCGACCCGCGACCTGATGATCGGCTTCATGGCCGAGCAGACCCTGAACACCAAGATCCCGGCCGCGCTGCCACCCGGGGTCCCCGTCGCGCACAAGACCGGCGACCTGCCCGACGCCTCACACGACGTCGGCTACTACCTCATCCCCGGCTCGCAGGTCGCGGTCGCGTTCCTCACCTCCGGCCCGATGGCCGGCGGCGACGAGACCGTACGGCGACTGGCCCGCACCGTCTACGACTACCTCGTCGAACCGCGACCCGGCACCACCGAGGAGTGAACCGTCCCGGCCCGGCGGCCACCCCCTCGGGTACGCCGGGCCGGGCCGCGAGCACGTCGAGGCGCGGCGTGCGGTCGTGGAGGGTGCTAGTCGGTGGCCTTGGGGTGGCCCGTGCCCGCGTGCTTGATCCAGCAGGTGCGGGTGTCGTGGTCGACCAGGTACCAGATGCGGCCGCCCGCGGTGACCTCGTACTGCCACTGCGGCAACGTCTTCCCGTTGTGCGAGGCGGCCGCGAGGGAGCCTCTGAGCGGGTGCTGGCGGCCGGTCGGCGGGGACGGGCAGGGGCTGGACTCGATGGCGTCGAACGCGGTGCGGGTGTTGGCCGCGGCCTGCCGGCACAGCTCGTCCCAGCCCTTGGCCGCGTCGTTGGTGGCGAAGCGGAGGGTGTAGCCGCCGGGGCGCGGTGGCGGCGCGGCCCGGTCGCCGCGCTTGGCGCTCACTCGCCGGTCGGGCGCGCCACCAGCCCGAAGTCGCCGGAGCTCGGCGCGGCCAGCACCCGGTGCAGGTCGGGATCCGCGTGGATCTCGGCGGTGTGCCGCCACTCGGTGAGCAGCTGCGACACCGCCGCGGTGTTGCCCAACGCCGCGGCCGCCTCTGCCGTGGCGATGAACTCATCCGCCATCTGTTCGACGTCCCCGGGCGGCAGGAACCGCACCCAGGGCAGCACGGTGGGCAGTGCCTCACGCACCAGCCCCGGGTCTCGGCGCACCACGCTGGCCAGCAGCCGGGCAGTCAGGTCCACCACCTCGCCCTCGGCGTCGGCCCGGTCGGCGGACATCAGCACCAGGTCAGCGGCGTCACGGCGACGCAGCCGCACCGCGCGGGTGCGGGACAGCCGCTCTGCCGTCTCGGCCGGCTGGCGCAGCAGCTCCGAGAACGGCACGGACTCCACCGGCATCGACATGACATCAACACTACTTCAGAAGTAGGCGGGATGGCTAGGAACGGCAAGGGCCTCCACCCGGCCCGGCGGACACCCCTCGGGTGCGCCGGGCCGGGCCGCCCCCGGCGTCAGGCGCGGCTGACCGCGTTGGCGTGGATCGCCTCGCTCAGGTACGCGGTCAACCCGGGCGCGATCTTCTCGTAGTGCGCGGTGAACCGCTCGTCGGCCAGGTACAGGTCGGCCAGACCGGTGTGGATCTCGTACGAGCACTCGTAGAACCAGCGACCGATGATCTGCCGGTGCTCCTCGGCCAGCTCCATCGCCTCGGCGCCGTCGGCCGGGGTGCCGGAGGACATCGCCGCCACGATCCGCCGCGCCCACTCCTCGTTCTCCCGCTTGAACCGCAGCCAGTCGTCCTTGCCGTACCGGGACACCCGCCGGTTCGACTCCGCGTACGCCGCACCGCCGCCCCACCGCTGCTCCGCCTCCTCGGCGTGCGCCTCCGGGTCGAAGTCCCCGAAGACCTCGAACCGCTCCTCCGGGGTCAGCCGGATGTTCACCTTCCTCGCCTCCAACGCGAACTCGATCGCCGTGACCATCTCCTGCAACCGCTTGATCCGCACCGAGAGCAGCTCGTGCTGCCGGCGCAGGTGCGCGGCCGGGTCGGCCGTCGGGTCGTCGAGGAGCCCGGCGATCTGATCCAACGGGAACCCCAGCTCCCGGTAGTAGCGGATGAGTTGCAGCCGCTCCAGGTCGGCGTCGTCGTAGCGGCGGTAGCCGGTCGAGCTGCGCCCGCCCGGCGAGAGCAACCCGATCTCGTCGTAGTGGTGCAGCGTCCGCACCGTCACGCCGGCGAGCTTCGCCACCTGACCCACCGTGTACGCCATGGTCCCCTCCCTTCCGGAGACCAGGCTTCCACCTGCCGTTACGTGAGGGTCAAGGAGCAGCGAAGCCGGTACGGCGGACGATCGCCTCGACGATGCCGGAGCCGACCGACCTCGGATCGCAGACCACGAGTTCCTCGGGTGGGTACACGGCGGCGCCGGATTCGGGGTGCACGACGAGAACGCCGCCCACCGGCAGGAAGCCGACGATCTGGGCGAACGGGTGCGTCGGCTGCTCGGTCGGGTCGACGACCGAGGCATCTGGGCGGACGATCATGCCTTCCTCGAGCCAGGGCGGCCGATCGACGAGGACGTCCACCTCCATCGGGCCGGGCCCGTACTCGGCGGCCGCCGCTTCCCGAGCCAGGCGTCCGAGGTCGGCCGAGCGTCGGGTGACACCGGCGTCGACCGGACCGTGCGGCCCGGCGACGACCAGCCGCATGGAACGGTCGGCATTGAAGTGGACGTGCACCGTCACGCTGCTGGACACCATTAGCGACACCTCATACCCGGGATAGCTGCTACCGCCGACGGCTGGGTCATCGACGGTCAGGCGATTTTCCGAATCCTGGCCGGATTCAGCTGCATCAGTCCACCCGGGCGGCCGTACCGGTAACCCTGCCCGTGTACGCAGCCGATCGCGGCGACCGCAGCGTGCTGCCGCTCGGTCTCGACCCCCTCCGCCACCACCGACAGGTCGAACGCACCGGCGAGGCGGGTCACCATCTCCACCGTGGCGTACGCGCGGTCGTCGTCGAGGTCGAGCCGGGCCACGAACGAACGGTCGATCTTCAGCTCGGTGGCCGGAATGCGGTGCAGGTAGCTCAGCGACGAGTAGCCGGTGCCGAAGTCGTCGATGGAGATCCGGATGCCCAGCTCACGTAGCTGCCGCAGCCGCTCCAGCACCGCCTCGCTGCCGTCGATCAGCGCCGA
This sequence comes from Micromonospora musae, assembly GCF_003626635.1. Lineage (GTDB taxonomy): Bacteria > Actinomycetota > Actinomycetes > Mycobacteriales > Micromonosporaceae > Micromonospora > Micromonospora musae. The sequence continues at coordinate 4,573 of NZ_RAZT01000017.1, forward strand.
CTCGGTCAACTCCAGCGTGAGCATGCGAGGTGCCAGCCCGGCCGCCGCGGTGGCCGCGGTGACCGTGGCGATCAGATCCGGCCGGCGCAGGTGAGCGGCGGCGATGTTCACCGCGACGGTGGCCTCGGCCGGCCGGTCCCGCCAGGCCGCCGCCGCCCGGCACGCCTCGTGGATCACCCACCGGTCGATCTGCACGATCAGCCCGGTCTCCTCGGCCAACGGCAGGAACCGCGCCGGGCTGAGCAGCCCGAGCCGGGGATGCCGCCAGCGGACCAGCGCCTCCGCGCTGCGCACCGCCCCGGTGGCCAGGTCGACGATCGGCTGGAACTCCAGGTGCAGCTGGCCCTCGTCGACCGCGCGGCGCAGGTCGGCGATCAGCTCGGCCCGGGACACCGCCGCCTCCCGCAGCTGCGGGGTGCAGACCCGATACGCCGACTTCCCCGCCTCCTTGGCCGCGTACATGGCGATGTCGGCGTCGCGGAGCAGGTCGGTGTGCGAGGCGTGCTGCGGGCCGTACTGGGCGATGCCGATGCTCGCCGACGGATGCACCCCCGCGTGCTCCTCCCCGTCGGAGGGTCGCAGCGCGTCGAGCAGCCGCTCGGCCAACCGCTCCGGTGCCACCGGGGGCGAACCGTCGACCAGCACGGCGAACTCGTCGCCGCCGAGCCGGGCGATGACGCCGTCACCGGCCACGGCGTCGCGCATCCGCGCCGCCAGGCTGGTCAGCAGGCTGTCCCCGGCGGCGTGCCCGAACCGGTCGTTGACCTGCTTGAACCCGTCCAGGTCGAGCATCAGCACCGCCACCGGCCCCTCGGCGCGCAGCGCCTGCCGCAGCCGTCGGGTGAACATCAGCCGGTTCGGCAGCCCGGTGAGCTGATCGGTGTACGCGAGCCGGCGCAGCCGGGCCACCAGCCGCAGGTTCTGGGTGGCGGCCAGCCCCTGGCGTACCGCGAGTGCGGCGAGCAGCGCCATCATGCACACGAAGAGCAGGTGCGGGGTCTGGCCGGTCGGCTGCCGGACCAGCACCACGGCGACGATCGCCCCGCCCACCGGCAGGTACGGCAGGGCCACCTGCCACCACGGGGGCAGCGGAGCGTCGGTTGTGTCGTCCGGGTCGGGGCGGGCCGGCGGGGGCGGATACCGGGTGGCGACGACGATCAGCAGATAGCTCACCGGCCAGCAGGCGTCGACGAGGTGACCGGCGACGTAGTCACCCCGGGCGACGAGCGCGACGTACGCGGTGTCGGCCACCACCCGGGCCGCCAGGCTGGCGGCGATGAGGGTCATCGGTCGCCAGACCGGGCGCGTCATGCCGATCACCGCCACCAGGACGGTCAGCTGCACCAGGTCCAGCACCGGGTAGAGCAGTCCGAGGGTGCGGACCGGGTCGGCCAGGTCCGCCGGGGCGAGATCGCGGAAGAGCAGCACCCAGCCGACGGGCACCAGCGCGAGCCCGACGATCACCCCGTCCAGCACGATGCGGGCCCGGCCGACCCGGCTGCGGGGCGCGGTGAGCGCGCTGAGCAGCGCGGCCGTGCCAGTGACGATCCCGGCGGTGAAGGCCGCCGCGACGAGCGGGAGGTACGGCAGTTCGTCGCCGGTGAGCCGCCGCAACGCCCAGCACGCCTGGCCGAGCACGGCGAGCCCCATGGTGGCGGCGAGCAACGTCCAGAATCGACGCAGCCTGGCCGGGTGTCGGCGGGCCGCGCCCGCGCAGGCCACCGCGGCCCAGCCGGAGACCAGCAGCGAGCCGAGGCCACCGACCTGGGCCGCGCCCGGCAGCGCGGCCGCCAACCAGATCGTCAGCAGGAGCACGCCGCCGACCGCGACCAGCAGCCCGCCGTGACGTCGGCGGCGCGGACTGGGGTGGGCAGCCGTGGCCGGCTTCAGGTCCTGCGGCGGCACGCTCGCTCCGGCTCCCTCCCGTGCGGGCACCTACTTCGGCGCGGACCGCCCCGGCAAACGCGAAAAGCCTAGTCAGCGTTCGGCTGCCCCCGCCAGCGGCCGAGTGGTGGGTTCCCGACACACGCAGCGTCACCTTTACGCCACGTCGCCGCGCGCGCCTACCCGGGGGCCACCCGGGTCAGGCCCACTCCTCGCCGGGGTCGCCGTCGACGGCCGGCAGCTCAGCGGGGCCGGGCGCCGCACCCGGCGGGCCGCCGTGCGTCCACGGCGTCTCCTCCGGGGCGGGGAACGCACCCGACGGCAGGTACGCGTCGGACAACGTGGTGTAGCAGAGCCGCTCCCCCACCTCCGGCACGCTGCCCGGCGGGGCGGTCAGCCCGCGCCCCATCCCACCGGAGAGCTCCAGCACCACCTCGGTCTTACCGTCCGCGCCCGGAGTCACGAAGACCACCCGGGCCTTCTGCCCAGGACGGGCCGGGGAGTACAGCGTGGCCCCGACCGGCAGCAGCACCGGCTCGGTGGTGACCAGCTGGATCCGGGGCCGGAGCACCGGTCGTTTCCCGCTGTCGTCGACCCGCTTCCGGTCGGCCAGCGTCACGTCACCGACGAACGCCTCACCGGTCAGCCGGTGCTCGGCCATCACCAGCGGATCGTCGTAGGCGCGCTGCACGGCGTACGAGGTGAGGGCCCGCTCCAGCCGGTGCAGGCGGACCGCCGCGGCCACCGCGCCGTCCCGCCGAGGCTGCGGGCCGCCGCCGGAGTCGATGTGCTCGGCGTGCGCGGTGAACGCGTCCCGGTCGCCGGCCCAGCGACCCTCGACCCGGGCACCGGGCGGCAACCCGCGCAGCAGACCCACGCCGCGCCACATCAGCTCCCAGGTGGGCGCGAGCTGGTCGCGCAGCAGCCCTTCGAGCTGCGCGTACGCCTCGGCGCGCGCCGACGGGTCGTCCTCCGTCGCCGCGTACGCCTCGACGGCCGGGGTGAGCCGGTGGTTGTCGAAGTCCGGATCGGTGGCCGGACCGGCCGGCGGATGCCTCGACGGATCCTCGGCGTGGGCGGCGGCCTCGGCGCCGGTGAGCCCGGCCGGCGGGTCGATCCAGCCGAGCAGGGCCGGCAGGTGCAGGTCCTCGACCACGCTCTGCCCGGTGGCCCAGTGCAGGGTCAGCGCGTCGGTCATCGCGAGCAGCGCCGACGAGCCCGGGTGTTCGGCCCGCTCGGCGAAGAACGTCAGCCAGCGCCCGAGCAGCGGCACGGACGGGTGCACCGGATACTCCCCGTCCGGACGGCGGAACCGCGCCGACCGGCCGAGCAGCCGCAGGAAGGTGATCCCGGCCGGGTTCGGCACCAGCAGCTGCGGCGCGTCGACGTACCGGTGGCGGACGTCGCGCCCCCGGTCGACCGCCACCGCCTCGCTCACCTCCCGGTGCTCGTCCAGGTACGGCAGCAGCACCGAGGCCAGCTCGGCGACGAACGCGAAGCGTTGGCTCCGGTTGCGGGGCTGCGGCACGACCAGCAGCCTCGCGTCGTCCGGCGTCGACCCGACCAGGGCGGCGAGCGGGGCGTTCGCCTCACCGGCCAACGCGAGCGGCACCAGCACCAGTGGACGTTCGTGCAGGTGGAGGTGGCGTACGGTGGCCACCGGCTGGGCCACCCCGGCCGCGACGGCCTGCGCCTTCGCGAGCGCGCGCAGCGTACTCATGCCGGGGCGCCGAGGGCGTCGGCGCGCAACCGGGCCGCGGCGCGCAGCAGCGCGGCGGCCTCCGCCTGCTCCGGCTCCGGGGCGCGTTCACCGGAGGCGAGCGCCACCACCTCCGCGACCGTGCCGAGCCCGCCGAGCGCCTCCCGGACCGGCCGGCCCATCGCACCCGTGTGGTCGCGCGCCTCGTGCCGGCAGAAGTACGCCAGCTCGCAGCTGGCCAGGCACTCCGGCGCGTAGCGGGCCTCGACGCGGGCGAGCGCGGCGGTCAGCGTCGCCGGGTCGGTGGTCAGGTCGGCGGTGAAGTCCGCCGGCACCGCGGAGAGCAGGTCGTCGAGGCGGTCCATCCGGGCCAGCTGCCGGCGCAGCACCAGCAGCTGCTTGCGCACGTCGAGCAGGCTCGCCACCGGCTGGTTGGCGAAGTCACGCGGGCAGATCAGCACCACGTCGTGCGACACCAGCTCCGGGTCGTGCCCGGCGGCGGCGAGCAGTTCGCGCAGCGCCAGCACGTACACGGCGGACTGGGTCGCGGCGGCCGAGACCTTCGCCGGGTCGGCCTGGCCGTCGATCACCGGAAAGGACTTGATCTCCACGACGTGGAACCGGCCGGCCAACCGGGCGGCGACCAGGTCCGGTTCGAGGTGCACCCGCCGGCCGGCGACCTCCAGGCTGAGCAGCGGATGGTCGAAGAGCGCGGCCGGCTGGTGCGGGCCGGTCGGCACGGCCGTGGTCAACAGTTCGCGTGACCTGGCGTGCCGCTCGGGCAGGTCGTCGGCCGCGCCGAGATCGGTCCAGTCGGCCCGGTCGCCGGGCTCGACGCCGAGCCGCTCGGCGACCAGGCGGAGCAGCTCGACCCCGCCGTCGGCCTTGACCTGCGCCTCGAACGCGTTGCCCCGGGTGATCGCGAACCGGGACTGGCCGAACCGGGCGGGGAAGCCGATCCGCTCGGCCAGCCCGGTCTTGTCGACTCCCGCGCCGTCCAGCACCGCCCGGCGGGTGCAGCCCGGGTTGCCGGTCAGCGCGGCGATCGTCCGGGCGTTGTGCCGCCGCGGCGGGACGCCGCCCCGGATCTCGGCCAGTCGCTGCTCGCTGCTCGTCATGATCCGCCAGGATAGGCCGCGATCGCACCGGTTGAGCACGCCCCGCGCCGAGGCGAATCGACGACCACCGGTCGCCGGGCCGCGGTCAGCCGACCGCGAGCCCCCGGGCCTCGGACTTGGGCAGGTCGTACTCGGCCCCGCAGTACGTGCACTGCTGGCCGTACCGGGTCCGCACCGGGATCAGCGGGACGAAGAAGAGGCTGAACTTCGTGGACCGGCGGCTGATCACCTGCGCGGCGTGGTTGCCGCAGTTGCGACAGACCCGGCTGACGACACCGAGCCGGTCGACCTTGGTACGGAACCCGAAGATGACGAACATCGTTCAGTGGTACCCGATACCTCGGCTCTTCACCACGCCCACGACAACGCCCGTCAGGTTTACTCATTGCTGCACCTGACGGATCGCGCGCAGCGGGAGGGGGACCGGCATGAACGGTCATGTGCGTTGGCAGGACATCCGGGGAGAGTACGTACGGCGCGCCGGCGGCGAGGAGTCGGTGCAGGCCGGCAAGGAGGAACTCCTCGCGCAGGTGGTCGGTCACCGCCTCGCGGAGATACGAGCCGGGTCGACGATGTGGCGGTGCCCCGGCCAGGGGGCACCGCCACATCATTGATCTGCCTCTGGCAGCCCGCCCGGACGGGTCAGCCGGCGGCGGTCGCCGTCTGCGGCTCGGCGCTCGGCTCCTCGGTGAGCCACATCGGCTGCCAGTCCGCCAGCTCGTTGTAGCGACGCAGCTCGTACAGGCCGCTGAGCGATCCGGCCCAGCCCGCGTACGGCGGGTGCGCCTCGTCGAAGCCGCTCTGCACGAAGGTGAGCTTGGTCTTCCCCTCGGACTCGGCCAGCTCCCAGGTGGTGACGCCGGGCGGGCCCCAGTCGACGGAGACCATCCGCCCCGGGTCCAGGTCGACGACCTTGGCGGCGTGGCCCGACTCGAAGCCGCCCATCGCGTAGCGGCCGCCGACCCACGGCTCGATGCCGATCGGGTGGCCGAACCAGGCGCTGGCCTGCTCGGAGTCGGTCAGCGAGGTGAACACCTTGGCCATCGGCGCGTCGATGAGGATCTCGCTGCGCATCTCGGCGGAGGTGAAGTCGACCTTCGGCAGCAGCGGCTGGCCCTCCAGGTGCAGGGCGAGGTTGGCGGTCGAGAGGTACCAGTACGTCTGGAGCACCCCGCGCGGCGCCCCGCTGATCACGTCGGCGAAGTCGAAGTGGCTCTGGCTCAGGCTGAGGATCGTCGAGTCGGCGCTCTCGGCCCGCAGCCGGATTTCGGTGGTGGTCTCCACCCCGTCGAGCGTCCACGCGAAGCGCAGCGTCTCGTCGTCGACGTGCAGCGGGCGCTGGTGCGGCGCGTCACCCTCGGGCGTGTAGCGGCCCCAGAACTCGTACCGCTGGGGCAGCTCGACCTCGGCGTGCTCGGCCAGCCAGACGCGCAGCTCGGCGGCGTCGGTCAGGGCCCGGCGGACGGCCTCGACCGGTGCGGCGAGACGGGCGTGCAGCTTCATCGGTTCACTCACGGTCTTTCCCCTTCGGGTAGCAGGCCACGGCGAGCTTGAACGCGTCTCCCTCGGCGCCGCCGTAGCGGGTGAAAAGGTCCTGCAGAGTGGTCTGCAGGTCGTGCAGGAACTGCTGGCGTTGCTCCGCCGGCACCCGGATCTCGCCCGAGACTCCGACCGAGGGCAGCTCGGGCGCGGCCCGGTCGAGCGCGGCGATGTCGGCCTGGACCTCCTCCATGAGGTCGAGGAGGTAGCCGAGGCTGAGTTCGTCGCGAGCGCGGCGCAGCCCGATGCGACCCACCAGCCGGGGTGAGAGCCAGTAGGACCGGGCGGCGGCCTGATAGATGCCCTCGGTGATGCCACGGACCTTGCGCTCGGCGACCAGGTCGACGAGGCCGGCCGCGACCAACTGTTTGACGTGGTAGTAGACGCGCTGCGGCGTCTGCTCCAGCCGGGCGGCCACCTCGGTGCAGGTGCGCGGCTCGGCCAGCTGCCGCAACACCTCCACACGTTGCGGCTTGAGCAGGACTTCGGCCTGCTCGATCTGCTCCAGGTACAGGACATCTCTCATGGCAAAATCAGTTTGTACGTACAAAACTTGTTTGTCAATCGGTTCGACGAAAGGCCGCGCGTGTCGCGCGGCCTTTCGTCGGACTTCGCCCTACTTGGACGGCAACAGGTCGGCCCCGGACGGCGCCTCGACCCTCACCGGCGCGCCGTAGCCCGACAGTTCGAGGACCACGCCGAGGTGGTACGTGTGGTCACTGCCGTGGATGCGCGTCTTCGCCGTGCGGGCGTAGGCGACCTTCGCGATCCGGCCGTCCGCGCCGATCGTCACCTCACCGGCGAGGTGATCGGCGAGGATCCCTGCGGCGGCGTCAGCCACGGTGACCTCGAAGTGGTACACGCCGGCAGCCCGCTCCGTCACCGTGGCGCCGGCCTGGCGCAGCAGCCGGAACAGCTCCTGCGGATCCGCCGACGCGCCCAGGCCGCCGCCCATCGCCATGTCGTAGTCGAGGCTCTCCTGCTTCCCCGGCTGCTTCCTCCAGAGAATCCTGCCGTTCTCGGGGTCCGCGCCGTCCCGTGCGCCGGTGTAGTGGACACCGCCGAGCAGCCGCTCGTGCTCGTAACCCGCGGCGATGACCGGACGCAGCTTCCCGCCGTACGGCGATTCCAGATAGCCGGTGACCGTCGTCGGATCGAAGGCGCCCGTGGTGACCCAACTCCGGCCCACCGGTTCGGGCAGCTCGCCCGCCGGCGGCGCCGCGTCCTTCGATGTGGTCGTGACCTTCACCCGGTAACTGATGCCCTGACTGGCCGCCGCGGCGGCGGCCAGTCGCAGCTGCGGCGAGTCGGCGCCTGCCGCCGGCGGGCGTCCCGCGACCGGGCCGGGCGAGTCCTGCGTGCCCCCCGGGACACCGGTGCCGACGGTCGCGACCGCGACCAGCGCCCCCACCACGGCGACGACCCCCGCGGCGTACGCCGTGCGGTGCCGGGCGACCCGTCGCCGGTGCCGCAGGCCAGCCTCCGCCAGGACGTCGCGGCTGAACGCCACACCGCTGACCTCGTCGTGCATGCCGCTGATCAACTGATCTTCGAGATCACTGGTCATCTACCTGCTCCTCTCACACCCGTCTCTTCGAGCGCCCAACCGGCGGTCAGCTCGCGCAGCCGCGCCAGCCCCCGCGAGGCCGAGGACTTGACCGTGCCGACCGAGCAACCGAGCAGGTCGGCGGCCTCCGCCTCACTGAGCTGCTCCCAGTACCGGAGCACCAGCACGGCCCGCTGCCGTGGCGGCAACCCGGCCAGCGCCTGGACGAGCGCCTGCCGAAGGTGCAGGGCATCGGTGCCGTCCGCCTGGCTCGGCGGCTCGACCACGGTCAGCACCTCCGGGCGTCGCCTACGCAGCCGCCACCGGTCGACGGCGAGGTGGTACAGCGTGCGACGCAGGTACCCCTCCCGATCGCCGTGCACGCGGTTCCAGTTGCGCATCAGCCGCTCGAGCGCCGCCTGCACCAGGTCCTCACCGGCGACCCGGCTGCCCGTCAGCAGCACCGCCGTCGCGAGCAGCGCCTGTCCGCGTTCGGCGACCAGGACGTCCAGCCCTTCGAAGCGTTTCTTCCGCCGCACCGGCTCTCCTTCCGTCCCCACCAAGGACGACGGCCGCAGGCCGAAGGTTGACAGGCTCACCGGACCGGTTCGCCGACGACACCCGGGAGCCGAACGACGAACGGCCGCGCGGATCGCGCGGCCGTTCGTGGAATCAGGTGCCGGTCAGGGCAGCCAGTCCGGACGCAGCGGGTAGCCGTTGCTGCCGTCCGGGTTGTTGCGGGTGGCGAGCACCTGGTGCAGCTGGATGCCGTTGCGCTCGAACGCCAGCCGCGACCCGGCCATGTAGAGCCCCCACACCCGCGCGGTGCCCGCGCCGACCTCGGAGACGCAGAAGTCCCAGTTCTCGACGAGGTTGCGGCACCAACCCGCCAGCGTCAGCGCGTAGTGCTGCCGCAGGTTCTCCTCGTGGTGCACCTCCAGCCCGGCGTCGTGCAGCTCGCTGATCACCCGACCGGGCCCGGCCAGCTCCCCGTCCGGGAAGACGTACCGGTCGATGAACGCGCCGGACCGGTGCGGCGCCCGGTTGTCCGCCCGGGTGATGCAGTGGTTGAGCAGCCGGCCGCCCGGACGCAGCCGCTCCCGCAGCGCCCCGAAGTAGGCCGGATAGTTGCGCACGCCGATGTGCTCGGTCAGCCCGATGGAGGAGATCGCGTCGAACTGCTCCCGGGGCGCGTCCCGGTAGTCCATGTACCGCACCTCGGCCAGCTCGCCCAGGCCCTCCCGCTCGATCGCCGCCTGCGCCCACTCGGCCTGCGCCTTCGACAGCGTGACCCCGAGCGCCTTGACGCCGTACTCGCGGGCCGCGTGCCGGACCATCCCGCCCCAGCCGCAGCCCACGTCGAGCAGCCGCATCCCCGGCTTGAGCGCCAGCTTCGCGGCGACCAGGTCGTACTTCGACGCCTGGGCCTGCTCCAGGGTGTCCTGCGGGGACCGGAAGACCGCGCAGGTGTACGTCATCGACGGGCCGAGCACCCGCTCGTAGAAGGCGTTCGACACGTCGTAGTGGTGCGAGATCGCGGAGCTGTCCCGGGCCCGGGAGTGGCGCAGCCCGCTCATCACGCGCTTCCAGCGGGGCTCGGCCTCCTGCGGCGGGGCCGGCGGCGGTCGCAGCCGCTCCCAACCCAACCCCCGCGCCAGGGTCAGCGCGTCACCCAGCGACGGCAGGCGCAGCCGCAGCTCGTCGGAGAGCACCCGGAACGCCTCGTACGGGTCGCCCGGGTGCACCCCCTCCAGCCCCAGGTCACCGCTCACGTAGGCGCGGGCCATCCCCAGGTCACCGGGGGCGGTGAGCAGGTAGGACAGCCCGCGCTCGGTGCGGATGGCAAGGGTGATCCCGGCGTCGGCCGGGCCGATGGCGCTGCCGTCGTAGCCGGTGATCCTTAGCGGCAGGTCACCGGTGGTCACCGCGCGGATCACATCCGCCACGGTGATCTGCGGGTGCCGACCCCCCGCCGGCGGTGTGCCGGGGACGCTCGTGGCCCCCTGGTCTCGGTCGGTCAGGCTCATGCTCTCGCTACCGCCTTCTCGTACAGTCCGGTCAGCCGCTGCTCCGGGTCGTAGCGGTCCCGCACGGTGCGCCACGTCGCCCCGCCGTAGAGCCGCTCGAAGGAGTCCCGGTCGTAGTAGGCGTCGGAGTAGAGCGACTTGTGCCCGCCCATCTCCGAGACCACCCGTTCGATCAACCGGTTGGCGTCGCCGTCGGCGGCGCCCTCGGCGATCGGCACGCTCCCCCAGAAACCGATGTTGACGTAGTCCTGCCCGGCCCGCAGCGGATACAGCGGCCAGGACCGGGCCGAGCCGGGACCCGCCGGCTCACGCAGTCGCAGTGGGCAGAGCCAGACCGGGGTCATCCCGACCGCGCCCGCGAACCAGCGCAGGAAGTCGGCCGTCCGCTCCAGTGGGATCTCCACGTCCTGCACCACCCGTTCCCGAGCGGGCTGGCCGCGCAGCCGGTCGATCCGGGCGGCGACACCGTGGCGGTGCTCCAGCCGGACCAACCGGTGGTAGACGTCGCTGCGCCGGTAGCGCGCCGGCCAGAGCCGGCGTACCACCGGGTGCTGCACGCCGAACGCCGAGGAGCACCAGAACCAGTCGGTGTCCCAGCGCCAGAGATAGTCGTACGTGGTGAGCGTGTCGCGGACCCGCCGGCGTAGCGACCGGTAGTAGATGTCCTGCCCGGTGTAGTCGCTGGGCCGCCCGCCCTCGTCGGTGAAGCTGCCGAGGACGAGGTACGCCTCGCCGGGGCTGAACATCACCCCGTCCATCGTGTCCACCGGCGTGCCGGCCCAGGAGCGGGTGGCGGTCACCTCGGCGATCGCGTCGGTGAGCACCTCCAGACTCGTGAACCGCACGTTGCGCACCGCCACGTAGCGGCGTACCGGTTGGAGCTCGATGCGCAGCCGGGTGGCGTAGCCGAGGCTGCCCATCGAGTTCGGGAAGGCCGCGAAGAGGTCGGCGTGCTCACCCTCGGGCCGGGCGGTGACGATCTCACCCGATCCGGTGAGCACGTCCAGCTCGGTGACCGACTCGTGCGGCAGGCCGTTGCGGAACGAGGTCGACTCGATGCCCAGTCCGGTGACGGCGCCGCCCAGCGTGATGGTGCGCAGCTGCGGCACCACCAGCGGCATCAGCCCGTACGCGAGGGTCGCGTCGACCAGGTCCTCGTAGGTGCACATGCCCTGCACGTCGGCCGTGTGGGCGGCCGGGTCGACCGAGATGACCCCGGTCAACCCGCTGACGTCGAGCCCCGGCGTCCGCACGTCGGCGCGGGGGCGGAACAGGTTCGAGGTGCGTTTGGCGAGCCGGATCGGCTCGCCGGGCGGCACCGCTGCGTACGAGTGCCGCAGCGTCGTGACCGCACTGTCGTGGTCGACCGATTGAAGATCCACACGGACCGCGCCCATGTGATCACTCTACGCCCGTCGGCGGCCACGGCACCGGATGTCCACGTTGGCCTTTTCACACTTCCAGGCAGCTCAAGAGGGGTTACGGTGCACCACATGCCGTCACCCGCGCTCGCCGCCCTCGACGCCGCCGGCCTGCCCTACCGGCTGATCCGGCACGAGGCGGTGGCGAGCCTCGCGGAGGCCGCCGCCGTACGCGGGGTCGACGTGCCCGACGTGGTGAAGACGATCGTGGTGCGGCGCGGCCCGGACGACCACCTCTTCGTGCTCACCCCCGGTGGCCGCGTCATCTCCTGGCCGAAGCTGCGCACCCTGCTCGGCGTCAACCGCATCTCCATGCCGGACGCGGCGGCCGCGAAGGAGGCCACCGGCTACGAGCGCGGCACCATCACCCCGTTCGGCGCGACCACGGCCTGGCCGGTGATCGCCGACGAGCGGGTACGCGGCCGGACCATCACGCTCGGCGCGGGCGAGCACGGGTTGGCCGTGGCGGTCGACGCCGACGCGGCGCTGGACGTGCTGGGCGCGACCGTCGCCGACGTCACCGACCCCGAGCCCACCCGCTGACCAGCGCCTCATCGGTAAGAGCCGATGGCGGTGGTCGTCGCCGCCCGGGCGACATAACGTGAAACCTATGCCAAAGGCCGTCTGGAATGACCTGGTCGTCGCCGAGAGCGACGACACCGTCGTGGTGGAGGGGAACCACTACTTTCCCCGTTCCGCGCTGCGCGACGACGTGATCCGCGACTCCGACACCCACACCGTCTGCCCGTGGAAGGGCACCGCCTCGTACTACTCGCTGGAACACGACGGGCGTACCAGCGCCGACGCGGTCTGGTACTACCCGGACCCGAAGCCGGACGCGGAGATGGTCCGCGACCGGGTCGCCTTCTGGAAGGACGTCCAGGTCGTCGAGTGACCGCCAGCGCGGCGCGGGGTCACCGTTCGTCGGCGACCCCGCGCCGCCCCCGGCACACACCGCCACCGGCCCGCGGCGCTGCGGCGCACCGTCCCCACCGACGCCTGCTCAGCCCCGGTAGCGCCACGCCCTCGGTGCGGCCGGACCGGCGGTGACCAGCGCCGGGGTGGGCACGACGCCGCGCGGGCGGCGGCGCAGCGACAGGGACAGCCCGGCCGCGCCGATGGCCAGCGCCCCGGCGACGTACCAGGCCGACGTGTACTCCCCGAGCCGGTCGCGCACCAGCCCCGCGGCACTGGCGGCGAGCGCCGCGCCGAGCTGGTGGGAGGCGAAGACCCAGCCGAAGACGACAGGCGCGGCCGCACCGAAGTACTCGCGGCAGAGCGCCACTGTCGGCGGCACGGTGGCCACCCAGTCCAGCCCGTAGAAGACGATGAAGACGAGCATGCTCGGCTCGGTCGAGCCGCCGAAGAGGCTCGGCAGCAGGAGCAGCGACACGCCGCGCAGCGCGTAGTAGACCCCGAGCAGCACCCGGCTGTCGACCCGGTCGGTGAGCCAACCGGAGGCGATCGTGCCGACGATGTCGAAGAGCCCGACCAGCGCCAGCAGGCTGGCCGCCGTGGTCTCCGACATGCCGTGGTCGTGCGCGGCCGGCACGAAGTGCGTACCGACCAGCCCGTTGGTGGTCGCGCCGCAGATCGCGAAGCCCCCCGCGAGCAGCCAGAACGGCCGCGTCCGGACGGCCTGGGCGAGCGCGCCGACCGCGCGGGCGGCGGCCCCGCCGGTCGCGGTCGGGGGCGGGGTGACCTCGGTCGCACCGTAGGCGGGCAGGCCGAGATCCGCCGGGTGCTCGCGCAGCAGCCAGACCACCAGCGGTACGACCACCAGCGCGGCCCCGGCCACGACGAGCGCCGCCATGCGCCAGCCGTGGTCGCGCACGAGCATGGCGAGCAGCGGCAGGAAGACCAGCTGCCCGGCCGCCCCGCCCGCGGTGAGCACCCCGGTGACGAGGCCGCGGTGCTTGACGAACCAGCGCCCGGTCACGGTGGCCGCGAAGGCCAGCGCCATCGAGCCGGTGCCGAGCCCGACCAGAACGCCCCAGCAGAGGACGAGCTGCCAGCTCGCGGTCATGAACACGGTCAGGCCGCTGCCGGCAGCCACCAGCAGCAGCGCCACGGCGACCACCCGCCGGATGCCGAAGCGCTCCATCAGCGCGGCGGCGAACGGGGCGGTGAGCCCGTAGAGCAGCAGGTTGACCGAGACGGCGGCGGAGATCGTGGCGAGCGGCCAGCCGAACTCGGCATGCAGCGGGTGCAGCAGCACCGACGGGGTGGCCCGGAAGCCGGCCGCGCCGACCAGGGCGACGAAGGCGACGGCGGCGACGAGCCAGGCGGGATGCAGGCGGCGTGTGGTCACGGTATGAGTCTCGGCACCGGCCGACGCCACGACGAGTGGCCGGAAAGCCATCATGCGCAATAATCGGGCCATGACCGATTCCCGGCACCGGATCGCCGTGCTCGCCCTCGATCATGTCGTCGGCCTCGACCTCGGCACCCCCGCGCAGGTCTTCGGCACCGCCCGCGACGCCGACCGCCGACGCGCCTACTCCGTCGAGGTCTGCACCCCGGGCCGCCGGCCGGTGCGGGCCACACCCGGCTTCCAGGTGCTCCCCGAACACGGCCTGGAGCTGCTGGAGACCGCCGACACGGTGATCGTGCCCGGGGTCCACGCCGGGTCGGCCATGACCGACGGCACGATCGAACCCGAGGTCTCCGCGGCGCTGCGCGCGGCGTACGAGCGGGGCGCCCGCATCATGTCGATCTGCACCGGCGCCTTCGTGCTCGCCGCCGCCGGGCTGCTCGACGGCCGCCGGGCCACCACCCACTGGGCGCACGCCGAGGAGTTCCACCGGCTGCACCCCCACGTCGACCTCGACCCGGACGTGCTCTTCGTCGACGACGACCGGGTGCTCACCTCGGCCGGGGTCGCCGCCGGGATCGACCTCTGCCTGCACGTCATCCGCACCGACCACGGCAGCGAGGTGGCCAACCGGGCGGCCCGCAGCTGCGTGGTCCCGCCGTGGCGGGAGGGCGGCCAGGCCCAGTACATCGAACATCCGGTGCCGAGGATGGCCGAGAGCAGCACCGCCCCCGCCCGGGAGTGGGCCCGGCAGCGGCTGCACGAGCCGGTCAGCCTGCGCGACCTGGCCGAACGATCCCGGATGAGCGTACGAACCTTCACCCGCCGGTTCCGCGCCGAGACCGGGCTGAGCCCGGCGCAGTGGCTGCTCCAGCAGCGCACCGACCACGCCCGGCTGCTGCTGGAGACCACCGACCTGAGCATCGACCAGGTGGCCCGCCGCGCCGGCTTCGGCACCGCCGCCGCCCTGCGCCAGCAACTGCACCAGCGCCTCGGCGTGCCCCCGTCGACGTACCGGCGCACCTTCCGCCAGCCGACGCCGACCGAACCGACCCCCGCCTAAGCAGGCGAAGTCGGCGGTTCGGCGACCGCGACGCCACCACCACGGCCGCCGCCCCGGCGCGCTCACCAGGCCGCGGCCGGCGCCGCCCGGCGTGCCCCAGGTGACGGCCGGCCTGCCAGCCGCCGGTCAGCCGCGGCGGAGCATGCGCAGCTGCGCGAGATGCTTCGGCAGGTGCACGGTGGTGTGCAGGTCGAGGGTCCTGCCCCAGGGGAGGGTGTCTTCGACCCGCAGGTCGAAGCCCTCGCGCAAGTGGGTCTCGACCGGGGTCTCCGCGGCCAGCCCGAGCCGGTCGGTGAGCGTGCAGAGCTTCCCGCTGGTGGCGCGCAGCAGCGCGGCCAACCCGTCCAGGCCGCCGTGCTCCGCGACCAGGGCGTCCACCTGCGGGCGGTGGATGGTCTCCAGGTCGTAGTAGGCGAACGGGGCGCCGGCCAGCACCGCCTCGGTCGCCGCCACCATCAGCTCGTCGTTGGCGGCCAGATGCGCCACGATCTGCTCCGCGCTCAGCTGCCCGGCCGGTGGCGGACCGAAGCCGCCCGCGTCGACCTCGGCGAGCACCTCCTCGTACGCGCGCCGCAGCTTCCCGCTCTCCACCACCCCAGTCAACCCCGCGCCGGCCCGCCGATCACGCGGTTGCGGCACCCGGTTCACCCGGACGGGCGGCCCCGGCGCCACCACCACGTGATCGGCTCGGGCGGCGGTGTCAGCGGCGACCCTGACGTGAGCGGAGATAGTCGGCGACGACGTACTCGCCGAGGTCGTCCGGGTCCGGGGTGAACATCCGCCCCTTCGACCGGCGGGCCACCGCGTCGACGAAGCGGCGCAGCCCCGGGTCGTCGCCGAGCATGAACAGGTTCAACGTCGCCCGATACCGGGCCAGCCGATCCACCTCACGGATCGTCGCCTCGATCGTCTCCGGCAGCGGCGGCCAGTGGAAGTACGCCTCCCCGTCGTCCGGGTCGAGGTGCGCGGTCGGCTCCCCGTCGGTGACCACCAGGACCACCGGCTCGGCGTCCGGGTGCCGGCGCAGGTGCCGCCCCGCCAGCCGCAGCGCGTGCTGAAGGTTCGTGCCCTGCTCCATCACCGGCTCGACGGCCGCCAACTCCTGCTGGGTCAGCGGCATCGCCTCCCGGCCGAACCCGATGATCTGGAGCGCGTCCTGCGGGAACCGGGTCGCCATCAGGTGCGACAGGGCCAGCGCCGTCTGCTTCATCGGCCCCCAACGCCCCTGCGAGATCATCGAGTACGACAGGTCGACGCAGAGCGCCACCGCCGCCGAGGAACGCCGCTCGGTCTCCATCACCTCGAAGTCGTCGACCGCGAGCCGCACGGGCACCGACGGACCGGCCCGGCGTACCGCCCGGGTGAGCGTGCGCACGACGTCCAGCGGCTGTTCGTCGCCGTACTCCCAGGGCCGGGAGGCGCCGCTCACCTCGCCGGCGGCCCCCGCCGAACGCAGGTCGTGCTGACCGCGCGGCCCGGCCGTCAGGTCGGCGAAGACCCGCCGCAGGGCGGTGCCGCCGAGCCGGCGCAGCGCCTTCGGGCTCAGCGTCAGCCCCTCGGCGTCCCGGGTCACCCAGCCCTGCCGGCGCAGCTCCCGCTCCAGCTCCCGCAGCCGGCGCACGTCGTCGGCCGCGTCCCGCCCGAGCGTACGGGCGACCGCCTCCACGTCGACGTCGTCCAGCGTCGCCCCCGGGTGCTCCTGGTCGAGCTGGTCGAGCAGGTCGTCCAGGTCGGCCAGCTCCTCGAGCGCGCCGGCCGCCTCGCCGTAGTCGAGGGGCCGGTCACCGCGCACCCGCTCGCCCCGCCCCCAACCCAGATCGGGCCGGAGCGCCCGAAGCTGGGCGTCGAGCTGCGACATCTCCCCGGCCAGCCGCTCGCCGAGCGACTGGCGCATGAGCCCGGCCAACTCCTCGCGCTGCCGGTCGGAGAGCGAACGCATCAGCCGCTCCCCGGCCGCCGCCCGGCGGGCCAGCACGTCGACCAGCTCGTCGACGTCCTTCGGCTGCTCCGGGAAGAACTCGCCGTGCCGGCGCATGAACTCGGCGAAAGCGTCGGCGGTCTCCTCCGAGCGGGCGTGCCGGGCCAGCAGGTCGTTCAGGTCGCCCATCATCTCGGCGAGCCGCTGCTGGGTCGCCGGATCGGCGCTCGCCCGGACCGCGTCCCGCAGACCCGCGAACCGTTGCCCGAGCACGTCGTCGCGGAGCCCGTCGAGGATCTGCTGGTAGCTGCGGCGGGCCTCGTCGCTGGCCCACTGGTAGCCGGATAGCTCCTGCACGGCGCGGGCGGTGGAGCGGGGCAGATTGTCCAGCACCGCCTCGGCGAAGCGTGCCGCGTCGTCCTCTCGACCGCGCAGCTCGTCGCGCTCGGCCGCGAGCGCCTGGTCGAGCAGGGCCCGGGACCGGGTCACCGCCCCGTCCAGGTCGCCCCGACGCAGCGCCTCCCGGCGCAACCGTCGCGCCCGGGCGGCCAGCTCGTCCAGCCCGCGGCGCCCGTCGGGACCCCGGCGCAGCAGGTCGCGCAGCGCCTCCCGCAGGCTGCCGCCGGTCAGCACCTCGGCGCCGACCGCGTCGACGGCCTCGCGTACGTCGTACGGGGGCGCGAGCGGGTCCGGCCCGCCGCGCCACTGCCCGTACCGGAACCGGTTGCCGGCCATGCTCAGCCCCGACCGCCGTAGACGGTGCGGCCGGAGTCGGTCACGTCCTTACCGAGCCGGCGGGTCAGGTGCAGCCCCTCCAGCACGAACTCGACCCCGGCGGCGGCCTCCGCCGGAGTGGGCGCGTCGCCCATCCCGAGCCGGTCCAGCACCTTCGCGAGCCCCGGCACCGTACCCACCTGCCGCAGCAGGTCGGCGGAGCCGACCAACTCGCCGGTCTCGATCACGGTGCCCTCGGCGACCAGGTCGGTGAAGCCGGAGAGGTCCAACCCCGCCAGCCGGGCCCGGAACGTCTCGGCCGTCGCGGTACGCAGCAGGTGGGCCAGGATCTCGACCTCCCGCCCCTCCTCGCCGCTCTCGAACTCGACCTTCCCGCGCAGCGTCGACGTCACCGAGACGGCGTCCCCGACCCGGGCGACGGCGGCCTCGGCGCGTACCGCCTCGTCGCCGGGGCCGGAGCCGGAACCGGAGCGAGAGGCCGAGTCGGCGGCGAGCAGGGCGGCCCGGCGCAGCGCGGCGGCGGCCACGGTCTCGGCGGCGGCGATCGCGAACCGGGCGGAGACGCCGGAACGCGGATCCACCGACGGCGACTCGCGCACCGTACGGGCGAACCGGGCCAGCACCTCCAGCACGTGCTCCGGCACCTCGGCGACCAGGTCGGCCTCCTGCCGGATCAGGGCCAGCTCCAGCTCCAGCTCGACCGGGTAGTGGGTGCGGATCTCCGCACCGAACCGGTCCTTGAGCGGAGTGATGATCCGGCCCCGGTTGGTGTAGTCCTCCGGGTTGGCGCTCGCCACCAGCAGCAGGTCCAGGGGCAGCCGCAGCTGGTAGCCGCGGACCTGAATGTCCCGCTCCTCCAGCACGTTGAGCAGCGCCACCTGGATCCGCTCGGCCAGGTCGGGCAGCTCGTTGACGGCGAAGATGCCGCGGTTCGTCCGCGGCACCAGACCGAAGTGGATCGTCTCGGGGTCGCCGAGGGTCCGCCCCTCGGCGATCCGGATCGGGTCGACATCGCCGATCAGGTCGCCGACGCTGGTGTCCGGGGTGGCGAGCTTCTCGCCGTACCGCATCGAGCGGTGCAGCCAGCCGACCGGAAGATCGTCGCCGGCCTCGGCGACCCGGGCGCGGGACGCCGGAGTGAGCGGGTGCAGGGGGTGCTCGTTGAGCACCGAACCGGCGATGACCGGGGTCCACTCGTCCAGCAGCGCCGCGAGCGAGCGGATCAGCCGGGTCTTGCCCTGGCCCCGCTCACCGAGGAGCACCAGGTCGTGCCCGGCGAGCAGGGCCCGCTCGACCTCGGGCAGGACGGTGTCCTCGTAGCCGACGATGCCGGGGAAACGGTCCGCGCCGGTGCGCATCCGGGCGATGAGATTGTCTCGGAGTTCCTGCTTGACGGTGCGGTATCGGTGGCCGGCCGCGCGCAGCTCGCCGAGCGTACGGGGCAGGTCGGCCGGTGGAACCGGGATTACCGGGTTGGGCGCAGTCACCCGACCCACGCTAGCGCGCGGCGGGTGGGGGTGCCCGCCCGTTGCCGGGCACCCCCACTCCCACCCTCAGCCACGACCGCAGCGGCGGCAGGCGCCCCGGCGACGCAGGTGGTAGGCGTACGTGGCCAGGCCCAGCGCCGGACCCCAGGCGGGCCAGAGCAGCATCGGCCCGGTGGCCAGGTTGAGACCGTCACCTCCGGCCAGCTCCCAGAACCGAGGGTTCGCGACCAGCCCCAGCGTGGCCGCGGTGACCGCGATCACCACCAGGGTGGCCGGGATCACCGCGAGCCGGACGGGCACCCGGCGGCCGGCCAGGCCGAGCATCCAGCGGGGGAAGCGCTCACCCCACCGCTGTACCAGGCCGAGGGTGAGGACGGCGCCGACGGTGGCGAACGCGCCCAGCCCGAACCCGGCCCAGACGGCACCGTTCTCCTGCATCTCGGTGAGGAAGTCACGGGAGATGCCGAGCGGAACGCCGGCCGCCCAGGCGAAGCGGGTCACCGCGTACGCCAGTGGGATGGCGGCGGCGATGCCGGCGGCCCACCGGCCCCAGCGGGCGGCGGCGGCCGGGCTGGTCCAGCCGCGTGCGGCGTCGCCGCGCCCGCAGGCGAGGCACGCCTCCGCGGTGCGCCGCTGCCAGACCAGCACCGCGCCGGCCAGCAGCAGGCCCGCGATCACCGCGGCGAAGCGGGCGAAGAGCGGCCAGGTGAAGACCTCGGAGTAGTCGACGGGCGGCCAGCCGAACGGAGCGCCGATGATCAGCATCGGGGCGTAACCGAGCATGACCAGCACCCGGGCATCCGGGACGACCAGGGCCAGGAACGCCGCGACCGCCCAGCCGTACCCGGCGAGCAGCAGTCGCAGCGGTCGGGGCGTGCTGGTCGTGGGGCGGCTCATGGCCAGCGCGGCGACCGCGGCGGTGAGCAGCAGGAGGGCGAAGAGCGGCGGTCCGACGTCGACCGGGACCAGCCGGAGCAGGTTCACGTCGCCGTGCGGGTCGTTCGCGCCGAACGGGTAGCCGGCACCGGTGATCGTGGCGAGCAGGGCGAGGACGCCCCAGAGGCCGAGCCAGCCGGCGGCGAGCGGGGCGAGCCGGTCGGGCGGGCGGGTGGTCGGGCGAGGTGGCGCATCGGTGATCGTCATACGCTCAGCCTCGGCCGGTACGCCGTGGAAACCCTCCCGTGCGCCGGTGAACCCGCTCCCCCACCCGAGGGAGCCGGCGCTCCGCCGGGCGGACGCACATCGGTGTCCGCGCCGCGAAGGCGACCGTCAGCCGGCCGGGGTGACGAAACCGGACTCGTACGCGGCGATGACCGCCTGGGTGCGGTCCCGCACCGCCAGCTTGGCCAGCACGTTCCCGACGTGGGTCTTCACCGTCTCCACCCCGACCACCAGATGCGCGGCGATCTCCGGGTTGGAGAGTCCGGCCGCCATCAGCCGCAGCACCTCGGCCTCCCGCTCGGTCAGCCGGGCCGCGCGCAGCCGGTCGCCGCCCGCCCGGCCGTACGCGCCGACGAGCCGCCGGATCGCCGCCGGGAAGAGCAGCGACTCGCCGGCCGCCACCACCCGCACCGCCTCCACCACCTCGACCGGGCGGGCCCGCTTCAGCAGGAAACCGCTGGCTCCGGCGCGCAGCGCGTCGTAGACGTACTCGTCGTTGGCGAAGGTGGTGACCACGAGCACCCGGGGCGGGTCGGCGGAGGCGGCCAGCAGGTGCCGGGTGGCCTGGATGCCGTCGATGCCCGGCATCCGGACGTCCATCAGGACCACGGCGGGTCGGTGCCGGGCAACCAGCGGCAGCACCTCGGCGCCGTCCGCGGCCTCGGCGAGCACCCGCAGGTCCGGTTCGGCGTCGATGATGGCCCGCAACCCGACCCGGATCAGCTCGTCGTCGTCGACGAGCAGCACGCCGATGCTCACCGCGCCTCCCGGTACGGCAGTCGCACGCCGATCCGCCAGCGGCCACCCTCCGGCCCGGCGGTGAGCCGTCCACCGAGCAGCAGCACCCGTTCCCGCATGCCGTCGAGGCCACGGCCGCCTCCGCCGTGTCCGGGGCGGCGCGGCGCGGGCAGCACCTCGTTGACCAGCTCCAGCTCCAACGCGTCCGGCCCGACGTCGAGTCGCAGCTCGACCGGCCCGCGGCCGTGGCGCGCCGCGTTGGTCAGCCCCTCCTGCACGATCCGGTACCCCTCCCGGGAGACCACCGCCGGCAGGGTGGCCGGGTCGCCGGTGCGGTGGGCGTCCACGGTCAGGCCCGCCCCGCGGCTCTCCGCCACCAGCCGGTCCAGGTCGGCGAGCGTACGCTGCGGCGCCGGTGCGGGACGACCGCGTTCGGGCTCCCGCAGCACCCCGAGCACGTGGTCGAGGTCGTCCATGGCGCTGCGACCGGCCTCCTCGATGGCGGCGAGCGCCCGGCGGACGAACTCCGGGTCGGTCTCCAGCACCGCGCGGGCCGCCCCGGCCTGGAGGGTGGCCACGGTGAGCGCGTGGCCGACGGAGTCGTGCAGCTCGCGGGCCAGCCGGTTGCGCTCGGCGAGCCGGGCCGCGCGGGCCTCCAGCGCGGCGATCCGCTCGGCCTGCGCCGGCCCGAGCAGCACCGGCGCCATCGTCGCGGCCAGCGCGCCGAGCCCGGCGACGGCGTAGCCGAGGCCGACCAGCAGCAGCACACCGGTGAGGGTGAGCCAGCCCGTGTCCCGCCCGTCGAGCGGACCGAACCGCTCATCCCGGACCAGTTCCGCGCCGACGCCGAACTGCTGGGCGATGAAGGCCAGCGACATCGGCACCGTGCTGAGCAGCGCGAAGGCCAGCAGACCGCCGACGATCAGGTGGGTGGCGATCCAGAGCGCGGCGCGCAGCCGAGTCTCCCGGTCGGTACGGTGCCCCGGCGCCGGATCGGGAAGGTCCACGCCGAGCAGCGCCCGGGCCGCCGCGATCTCCAACGCCCGGCTGCCGTTGAGCAGCAGGGGCGCCCCGGCGATCAGGACGGCGATCACGAGCAGGCCGAGCGCCAGCGGCCGGGGGATCGGCGGCCCGGTGAGGACCTGCCAGAACGCCACCACGAGCAGCACGTACGGCAGCACGAGCACGCCGCCCAGCAGCAGGAACACGCCGCGCCGCCAGGTGCTGGCCGCGACGAGCGGTGCCAGGGGCCTCATCGGCTCATTCTCGCGCCGGCGTACCCGCGGGCGACTCCCCCGCGCCGGGGATATCTAGTGCGGTGCCCACGATCGTTGGTGAAGGGTTCTGGACACCGCACTACCGGTGCTCGCGCACGTACCCCTGCGGGTCCTTGTCGTGGAAGGTCAGGTTGCGGCCGTTCTTGTGTTCGCCGTAGAAGGTCAGCCAGCGGTGACCCAGCTCGGCGCGCAGCTCGGCGCCGGCGTGCCGGCGGAAGTCGGGCAACGCCTCGTCCTCCTCCTCGGCGAGGTGTTCGCTGTTCTCCCGGCGGGCCTGCCACACCGCCGCCCACCACTGGTCGGAGCCGACCGGGTGCAGCTTGGACTCCGCGATCGCGTCCCGGATCTTGTTGTGGTCGCCGACGGCGTCGACCGTCTCGGCCTCGCCGTCGTCACCGTGGCGCACCAGGTGCGGATAGAGGATGGCCTCCTCGGCCTCGGCGTGGATGTCGAGGTGCAGGGCGAGCGCCTCCCAGATCGCGAGCAGCTCCTGCTCGTCCTTGGCGTCGTCCAGCCGGGCGAAGCCCCGCCGGAACGCGGCGTGGTCGTCCATGATCATGGCGGTGATGTCGTCCATCTGGTCCCCCGTTCTGATGCCGGCGTGGTGGTCAACTCCTCGCCGGGCGGGCGGGTGACGCCGGGTGGCCGGGCCGGGTCGCCGCCGCTCGGCGGCTCACCGGCCCCCCCCGGCAACCCGACGTAGGCTCATGATCGTGAACTATCTCGCCGCGGACGACCGCTACGACACCATGACCTACCGGAGAAGCGGCCGCAGCGGGGTGCGGCTGCCCGCCATCTCCCTCGGTCTGTGGCACAACTTCGGCCCCGATCGCCCCTACGAGCGGCAGCGCGACATCGTGCGCCGCGCGTTCGACCTCGGTGTCACCCACTTCGACCTGGCCAACAACTACGGGCCCCCGGCGGGGTCGGCCGAGGAGAACTTCGGCCGGATGCTCGCCACCGACCTGAAGCCGTACCGGGACGAGCTGATCATCTCCAGCAAGGCCGGCTACTACATGTGGCCCGGCCCGTACGGCGAGTGGGGTTCCCGTAAAAACCTGATCTCCTCGCTCGACCAGTCGCTGCGCCGGATGGGGCTGGAGTACGTCGACGTCTTCTACTCGCACCGGTTCGACCCGGACACCCCGCTGGAGGAGACGATGGGCGCGCTGGACGCCGTCGTCCGCTCCGGCAAGGCGCTCTACGTCGGCATCTCCAACTACAACTCGGAGCAGACCGCCCGGGCGGCCGCGATCCTGCGGGAGCTGGGTACGCCGCTGCTGATCAACCAGCCGTCGTACTCGATGCTCAACCGGTGGACCGAGGACGACGGCCTGCTGGACACGCTCGAGGAGGCCGGCGCGGGCGCCATCGCGTACAGCCCGCTGGCGCAGGGCCTGCTCACCGACCGCTACCTGGGCGGCATCCCCGCCGACTCCCGGGTTCGCACCAGCGTCTTCCTGAACGAGAGCGACCTCGACGAGAAGCGGATGGCGACCATCCGGGCCCTCGGTGCGATCGCGGAGCGGCGCGGCCAGTCGCTGGCCCAGCTCGCTCTCGCCTGGGCGCTGCGTGACCCGCGGATGACCAGCCTGATCATCGGGGCGAGCAGCGTGCCCCAGCTGGAGGCGAACATCGCGGCGCTGGAGAACCTCGACTTCACCGCCGAGGAGCTGGCCGAGATCGACAGCCACCTCGGCTGAGCGGCCCCGCTGGGGTGGGAATCCCAGGTCGGGCTCCGGCGTTTCGATACACGGAACCGACGAGACCCCACCCCGAGGAGGGTCGAGATGAAGGTACGTAGCTCCCTGCGCTCGCTGAAGCAGAAGCCGGGTTCGACAGTGGTCCGCCGCCACGGCCGGGTGGTCGTGGTGAACCGCACGAACCCGCAGTGGAAGGGCCGCCAGGGCTGATTCGACGCATCGGCGCCGTCGCGAGGAGCGACGGCGCCGATGCCGTATCCGGGCGACGAATTCGCCCAACCGGCCGTCAATCGCTCAGGCACGCCGGTACCGGATCCGGGGTCGACCGTCCGCGGCCGTGTCGACGTCGGTACGCACCCGGTACACCTGCTCGATCCGGCTCGTGGTCAGCACCTCCCCCGGCGTACCCGCCGCGACCACCCGGCCGGCGTGCAACAGCACCAGCCGGTCGCAGTACTGCGCGGCCAGGTTGAGGTCGTGCAGGGTCACCACGACGGTGGTGGCCGACTCGGCGAGGAACCCCAGCAGCTCCAGCTGATGCCGGATGTCCAGATGGTTCGTGGGCTCGTCGAGCAGCAGCAGGTCCGGCTCCTGCACCAGGGCGCGGGCCAGATCGACCCGCTGCCGCTCCCCGCCGGAGAGGCTGGACCAGCGGCGCTGCGCGAAGCCGGCCAGGCCGGCGTCGGCGAGCGCGCGCCGGGCCAGGTCCAGATCGGCGGCCGCAACCCCGGCCAGCGGCGGCCGGTACGGTGTCCGGCCGAGCAGGACCACCTCCAGCGCCGACATCTCCACATCGGTGGCCGCCTGTTGGGTGACCACCGCGATCCGCCGCGCCCGAGCCCGCCGGGGTAGCGCGCCCAACGCCACGTCGTCGAGCAGCACCCGCCCCGAATCGGGTCGGGCCAGCCCGGCCAGGAGCCGCAGCAGGCTCGACTTGCCGGACCCGTTCGGTCCGAGCAACCCGACCGTCGCTCCCGGCTCGGCGGTGAGCGCCACCTCGACCAGGATCCGCACCCCGGCGACGCCCCAGCCGATCCGCTCCGCGTGCAGCCGCGCGCCCCGGGCGTGGCCGTCCACACCGCTGCGGTCATCCCGTCCGCGGCCGGCGTTCTCCCCGCCGATCACGACGTGCCCGCCCGACGCCGCATGACCAGCGCGAACATCGGCACCCCGAGCAGCGCGGTGAGCACACCGACCGGCAGTTCCTGCGGCGAGAACACGGTCCGCGCCGCGGTGTCCGCCCAGATCAGGAAGATCGCACCGACCACCGCGCAGGTGGGCAGCAGCGCACGATGCCGCGAGCCGATCACGAACCGCACCGCGTGCGGCACGGTCAGCCCGACGAAGCCGATCGCCCCGCTCGCCGCCACCAGCGTCGCCGCCACCAGGGCGGTGACCCCGAAGAGCAGCAGCCGGGTACGCCCGGGCGAGAAGCCGAGCGACCGTGCGGTGTCCGCGTCGAACGCGAACGCGTCCAGCGCCGTCGCGTTGGCCCAGCAGACCAGCAGACCGACGCCGGCGACCGCAGCGCTCAGCGCCACCGCCGGCCAGGAGGCCGCGGTCAGCGAACCGAGCAGCCAGAACGTCACGCTGCGGGTGTCCTGCGTCTGCGCGTCGGAGATCACGATCAGGCTGGTCACTGCGCTGAACAGCTGCGAGACGGCCACCCCGGCGAGCACTATCCGGGTGGGCTCGCCGGCTCGCCGACCGGCCAGCAGCAGCACCGCGCCGAACGCGGCCACGCTGCCGGCGAACGCGCCGGTGGTCAGGTCGATCGGGCCGCTACCGAGCTGGATGCCGAGCACCAGCACCGCCACCGCGCCCATTGAGGCACCGGAGGAGACCCCGAGCAGGAACGGGTCGGCCAGCGGGTTACGGGTGAGCGCCTGCAGGACCGCGCCGCACACCGCCAGGCCCGCGCCGACCAGCGCGGCCAGCAGCACGCGGGGCAGCCGCAGGTCCCACACGATGCTGTCCGGCAGCGGGGGCAGCGGACGGACCGGCAGGCCCAGATGGGTACCCACGGCACGCAGCACGCTGTCCACGGGCAGATCGGCCGAGCCCACGGTCACCGCCGCGATGCTGAGCAGCAGCAGGATCACCGCGAGCGGCAGCACGTACCGCCCCGATCGCCAGGCGCCCGCCTTGGCGGACGGGCCCCGCCCGGCCCCGACCGTCGAACCTGTCGGGGCGAGCGACGAGGTGACTGACGAGGTCATCGGCGGGCGAACACCACGTAGTCGTCGAGGTACTGCCAGACCGTGCCGACCTCGGCGAAGCCGGCCGCGCGCAGGGCGGCGAGATGGAATTCCAGCGGAGCCAGGGCCTGCGGCGGCCGGTCCGCGAAGCGCTCCTCCCGCTCCTCGGCGAGTCCGGCCAGTTCCGGATGACGAAGCGCCTCGGCGTACCAGGCGGAGTAGTCGAGCGCCCCGGAGTCGAACGTCTCCCGCTGCACCCGCGCGTCGTGCCGGCGGGCGATCTCACGCAGGGTGGGCGTCGATCCGTCGTACCGGAGGTGGTCGGCGTTGAGCAGCACCCCACCGGCCGGCAGCAGCCGCGCGGCGGCGGTGTAGACGCGCAGCAGCTGCGCCGGTGACAGCCAGTGCAGCGCGGTCGAGCTGAGTACGGCGTCGACGGTCCGTCCGGCCAGCACGTTCTCCCAGCCGTCGGTCACCAGGTCCACGTCGTGTACCTCGGCCCGCGGCCCGTACCCGTCGAGCGCGCCGCGGGCGACCCGCAGCAGGATCGGGTCGTAGTCGACAGCGATCGCCGTGGCCTGCGGGAAGCCGGTCAGCACCCGGTCGGTGATCGCGCCGGGGCCGCAGGCCAGGTCCAGGATCGTCAGGTCGTCCGGGCTGTGCAGCCGCAACACGTCGAACATGGCCTCGAACCGGTGGTCGCGGTGGGCCACGTAGGCGGACTGCTGCTCGTTCCAGAGCTTCAGCAGGTGGCGGGCGGACGACTGGTCCAGCGCTGCGGTCTCGGTGCGGCCGGGCGCGGTCATCGGGCGGTCTCCCGCAGCTTCGCGCCGACCAGTTCGGCCGCCTCGACGCTGCGGATCGACGGGTCCAGCGACGAGCCGGGCACGATGACGAAGCGTCCGGCGACCACCGCGTCCAGCTTGGACGTCACCGGGTTACGACGCAGGAAGTCGATCTTCGACTGGGCGCTGTCGCCGTCGCCGCCCCGGGTCAGGTCGGCCAGCACGATCACGTCCGGGTTGCGCTTGGCGATCTCCTCCCAGTTGCCGGCGGGCCACTTCTGATCGGCATCGCCGAACGCGTTGCGGGTGCCGAGCAGCGAGCCGATCGCGTCCGGCACGCCGCCGCGCCCGGCCACGTACGGGGTGCTGGTGCCGGAGTAGTACCAGAGCAGCGAGGGGCCGGCGTTCGGCCCCGCGGTGGCGCTCGGCGTGGCCGTCGCACCGCCGCCGCGGGCCGCGTCCAACCGGCCCTGCTGCTCGCGGATCAGCTGGTCGGCGCGCTCCGGTACGCCGAAGACGGTGGCGATGTCGCGAACCTGGTCGAAGATCCCGTCGAAGGTGACGGTCTGGATCGCGTCGGCCGGGTTCTCGCAGGCGAACCCGGAGAGGTACGCCGGCACGCCGAGCTTGGCCAGGTCGGCGCGGGAACCGGCGGCGTCGGGGGCGTACGCGGACGTGTAGGTCGAGTAGACGAAGTCCGGGTTGGCCGCGCGGACCGCCTCCCGCGACGGGTAGAGCTTGGCCAACACCGGCACCTTCTCGTACGCCGGGCGCAGCGCGGGCAGCACCGGGTCGGTCTGGTAGCTGGTGCCGGCCATCCGGTCGGCGAGGCCGAGGCTGAGCATGATCTCGGTGGCGTTCTGTTCCAGCGTGACGGCGCGCTGCGGCGGCGCGCCGACGTCGACGGGGAGTCCGCAGTTGGTCAGGTGGACCGGGCCGGCCGGGTTCTTCGAAGCAGCCGGTTCGGCAGCCCCGGCTGAGCAGCCCGCGGCGGCCAGCACCGCGCAGAGGCCAGCCGTAATGAAAACGGTTTTCATGACGGATGACGGTAGCAGCAGGTCACCCGAGGCCCGGCAGGTGGGGCGAGGGCATTGACCTCAACCTCGCTTGAACTCCTACGGTCAACCCGAAGCCGACCAGCCACCAGGAGCCGCGCCATGCCGACCGACCAGATGACCGACGCCGAACTGGCAGCCCAACCCGCCGCCTACTGGACCGGAGTCGCCTACCAGTCCCTCATCGCGTTCACCCGCGCCCGGCAGGCCGAACACGGCTTCACCCAGCCCCAGTTCTGGCTGCTGCGGAACCTGTCGCCCAACGACATCTCCCCCGACGGCCAGGGCCGGACGATTCCGCAGCTGCGGGAGGCGATGGCCAGCTACATCCGACCCGAGGACGACCTGCACGCCGAGGCCGAGACGCTGCTGGAACGGGGCTGGATCAGCCGGGACAGCGAGAGCCGACTCCGGATCACGGAGGCCGGCGAGCAGGCGCGCCTGCGGCTGAAGTCCCACGCCCCGGCGATCCGGGCCCGCATCCATCACGGCATCGACGACGCCGACTACGTCACCGCGCTGAAGGTACTGCGACAGATGATCGAGAACACCTCGCAGACCGCGAACTGACGGTGGTCCTGCCAAGCCGCTGCCGCGAGCCTCCGCCGGCGCCGCATCACCGTGATCCCTTCGACCGCATGCTGGTGGCGCAAGCGATCACCGAGAGTCTGACCCTCGCCTCCCGCGACGCCTCGATAGCGCTGTACGACGTGGACGTTCTCAAGGTGTGATCGCACGACGGCGAAGAAGGCTGTGGGCCAGGTCCACCCCGAGGTATTCCACCCCGCGGCAAGCGCCGGTCCGCTGACCGGGCAGCACGGCCGGGTCATCGGAACGGCGAGCCGGGGCACGACCAGGTGCCCGTGTCCCGCGATCGTCCGCGTGGGCAGGTGCCAGGCTTCTTGGTGCCTGGTTCACCGAGACCCTCTGGCGCGGGATTCATGGGCTCCTCGACGCGCCCCATGGCATCTGCTCCTACGGCGTCAGGATGATTTTTCCGGCGGCGTGTCCGGACTCGAGCGTGCGTTGGGCGTCGGTGGCGCGTTCCAGGGGAAAGGTGGCGCCGATTCGGATGGTGAGGTCGCCGGCTTCGACCATGTGGGTCAGGGCGCGCAGGTCGTCGAGGTCGAGTCGGGCGTAGACCGTGGTGGCGCCAGGGTGTACGTCGGCGATGGTGACCGCCCGCACGTTCGGCTTCCCCACGTCGGAGGTGGCCGCGAGGGCACCCCGGCCTGCGGCGTCGAAGACCGCGTCGACGCCCTCCGGCGCGTGGCCGCGTACCCGTTCGGCCAGGCCGGGACCGTAGGCGACCGGGCTGACGCCGAGTGAGCGCAGGTAGTCGTGGTTGCCCACCGAGGCGGTGCCGATGACCGTGGCGCCGGTCGCGACGGCGATCTGGGCCGCGATGGAGCCGACCCCACCGCCGGCGGCGTGGACCAGGACGGTTTCGCCGGGCGCGACGCGGAGATGGTGAACCATGCCCTGGTACGCGGTGAGCCCGGCCAGCGGCAGCCCGGCCGCCTGCGCCCAACTGGCGTTGCTTGGCTTGCGTACGAGGGTGTGCACCGGTGCGGAGACGAGTTCCGCGTAGCTGCCGTGGTGCAGGACCGACTCGCGGAGGTAGCCGATGACCTCATCGCCCTCGGCGAACTCGGTGACACCGGGCCCGACCTGCTCTACGACGCCGGCAACATCCCAGCCGGGTACGACCGGAAAGAGGGTGTCCATCGCCTCGGCCAGGGCCCCGGCTCGGATCAGGTTGTCCGCCGGGTTGAGGCCGGCGGCTCTGACGCGGATCAGGACACTGTCCTGCTGCATCTTCGGGGGCGGTAGTTCCGCGAGTTCGAGGACGTCAGGGCCGCCGAAGCGGCGGTAGACGATAGCTTTCACAGTGATCCCTCGTGAGTACGCGGCACGGCGCACTGAGCGGCCGTGCGGATGACGTTGTGGCCGGCCCGCACCCAACCCTCGGGTGCGGGCCGGCTGTGGGCGAGGTCAGGCGCCCGGGATGGCGAACGGCAGGTCGTTGCGGACCCGGTGGTGCGTGATCTTCCATTCGCCGTCGATCTTGCGAAGGTCGGTCTCGTAGTAGCCGCTCTCGGTCACCTGCACGGTGCCCTGAACGCCACGCGCGCCCTCGGGCCAGCCGCCGGCCGGCCGCTCGTCTGCCCGGGTCTCGAAGACCACGAACTGGGCGCTGAAGTGGGCGGTGTCACCGTTGACGTCGATGATGTGATCGGCGGTGACGTGGTGGCTGGTTCCGCGCGGAGGGTGCGGGGCCATGAAGTTCTCCACCGCATACTTGACAGCGGCCGGGCCCTTGAGTGGTTCCCCGTTGGGCTCCCAGTTGAACTCCCGGCTGTCCGGGTAGACCTTGTTGTAGATCTCCGTCGTCGAGTCCTCGGCGAAGAGTGCGGCCTGGGCCGCGCCGTCCCGCCGGTCGGTCGCCCGGACGTATCGGGCGAATACCTCGGCGACCTTGCGCTCGTCGCTCATCGTGG
Organism: Micromonospora musae; assembly: GCF_003626635.1. Classification (GTDB taxonomy): domain Bacteria; phylum Actinomycetota; class Actinomycetes; order Mycobacteriales; family Micromonosporaceae; genus Micromonospora; species Micromonospora musae. The sequence goes on from NZ_RAZT01000017.1 coordinate 34,742, forward strand.
AGTCCTTTCGTCATGCCCTGGTGGAGGGGGAAGCTCCGCCCGAACAGTACTTGAGACTCTCATGCAATTTCCTGGAGTGTGGCCGGAATCTCTGAGACTCTCAAGTATGTTGGGAAGGAGGTGACCTACGATGAATCGGTGCGACCGACCCACCCCTACACCGGTGAACGCCTCGAAGGAGACCTGGCGCGAGGAATCTTCCCCGAGGTCCGGTTTGCCATGCTGCAGTTCGTCGGCGAATATCTGCTCGACTTCGAGCGAGCCGCCCAGGCGGCCGGGATGAGCCTGGCTCAGGTACGGGTGCTGGGGTTCGCCGCGGTGAAGCCGTCCTCCATGCGGGAGATCGCCGAGCAGTTCGGCTGCGACCCCTCCAACCTGACCGCCAAGGTCGATCGGCTGGTCGAGCTGGGTTACGTCGAGCGTCGCGCCGACGACAAGGACGGGCGGGTCAAGGTGGTCGCGGCGACTCCGGCCGGCGTGCAGGCCTCCGCCGACCTCTGCCGCAGCCGCGAATGGCTGGCCTCGGTCCTCACCGGCCTCGACGATGACGAGATCGGCACGGTTAGGACCGCCCTGGGGCTGCTGCTTCGCGAGCGCGACCACTAGGGCTGACAGAACCCTCACGCTGCGCTACCCGTTGACGCGGGCGGGACGAATTCGGGAAGCTGTCTCGATGCCTGCTGCGTACGCCCAGAGTGACCAGTTCCGTGGTGCCCGCATCCACCTGAGCGATCTTGCCGGCCTTGAGATTCGCGATTGCGAGGTCAGCGGCCTGAAGATCGTGGACTGCTACGGCAGCGACGTCTACCTCGCCGGCGCCTTCGAGCGGATCGTCGTCAACGACGTCGATGTGACCGCCTACGTCGAGGCCGAGCTCGACCGGCAGCATCCCACCCGGGTGTTGGCGCGTGACGCCGCGTCCGCCGTCGACTACCGGGCCGCTTGGGATGCCATCGAGACGCAATGGGAGGCGACGCTCGACCGCGCCAGGCTCCTGCCCGAGGCCAAGCTGCACGAGCAGGTCAACGGCGAGTGGTCGTTCGTCGAGACCCAACGACACCTGCTGATGGCCGCCGATGCCTGGCTCGGTAATGCCGTGCTCGAGGAGGATGCGCCGTACCACCCGTTGGGCCTTCCACACGGCGGGATGCCCTCCGACGCGGCGGCGAAGCTCGGGCTCACCCTCGAAGCCAGCCCGACGCTCGACGAGGTACTCGCACCGCGGTTCGCTCGCATGGCCACGATGCGGCGTGCCGTCGACGGGCTCACCGAGGCCGAGCTCGATCGGGTGTGTGGTCGCAAGCCGGCGGACCCGTATCCGGACCGGGAGTACGTCGTGCGCCGCTGCCTCAAGGTGGTGCTCAAGGAAGAGGCCGAGCATCACCGTTACGCGGTACGCGACCTCGCCGTGCTCGAGACCGGTGCCTGAACCGGATGGATGCGGACCGCATCTGCTAGGCGGACGGGGAGGGGGCCTCCGGTGGGCGGCCGGCGGCGCGTCGCGCGTCCGCAACGGCGACCCCGAGCAGCACGGCCGCTGCGGCGAGGGCGGCCAGCAGCGGCGGGCCGAAGAACAGCGGCGGCGCCAGCAGGACCAGAACGCCGATGCCGACGAGCCGACGCACGGCGAGCCGGTCGAAGACGACCCGTTCCAACCGACTGCGACCGAACAGGAAGAGCGCCGGCCCGCCGAGGATGACCACGAGCCAGGCCGGCAGGGAGGGCCCCCCGGGATGCGCCAACACGATTTCCGAGCCGGCCGCGGTCAAGGTGATGCCGAGCACCATGAGCAGATGGGCCACGCCGACGATCCCGCCGGCAGCTGCCCGGTTCGACGACATCTCGACGGCCTCGGCCAGCACCTGGCCCGCGCGATAGAAGTAGATCCGCCACATCAGCACGGAGGACAGGAACGTGACCACCAGGGCCGACTTTGCGGCGAACGTGGCGGGGTGATTGGCGTAGGTGAGGCCTATGGACAGCACCGTCTCGCCGAGCGCGATCAACAACAGTTGCTGGTAGCGCTCGGGGAGGTGTCGACTGCTGGCCATCGCCCACGCGCTGGTAGGCGGTCGGCCCATACCGGGCAGGGGCCATCTGAACCGTGCCACGACCAGGTCCACGGTAATGGCGATCGCCCACAGGGCGATCCGGTGGTTTCCGTGCATCGCCGCCCCGGCGAGCCAGATGACGCCGGAGATGCCGGCCCAGATGGCCAGGCGGGTGTAGAGAGCGCGCACGTTCTCGTGCTCCCGTAACAACGGGCGGAGCACCAGGGGGCGTCCGACGTGCAGCACAACGTACACGATCGCGAAGGTGGCACCGCGTTGCTCGAACTCGTACAGGGACGTCGCCATGATCAGCAGGCCGAACGCGCTGACCAGGACCAGCAGCTGAATCCAGCGGTTGCGGTAGTCGAACCGGCTGGTGACGTACGCCGTGGTCGTCCACAGCCACAGCAACGGCAGGGCCAGAACGAACGTGTACAGCAGCGACAACCAGCGCACGCTCACGTTGTCGGAGAGAAGGTCCGGCCCCATCCGGCTGACGACCCCGACCAGGGCGAAGACCAGCACCAGGTCGAAGAACAGCTCCAGGAAGCTGGCCTGCTGCGCGTCCTCCGCGCCGCGCAGGATGCCCCCGGCCGCCGCCGGCTTCCATGGTCGCCCCATCCGACCATGGTCGCGTGATGAATGTCCTTTACGCGCAGATTCCGCCCGCTCCATGGACATGAGCGGCGCTCCTGCTTGGCTACCTCCGAGGTCTGCAACGACGAAGGGCGTCCGTCTTGTCAGACGAACGCCCTGATCGCGAAGGGTGGAGCCGAGGGGACTCGAACCCCTGACCCCCACACTGCCAGTGTGGTGCGCTACCAGCTGCGCCACGGCCCCTTGCTGTTGTCCCGGTCGCCCGGGCACTGGCGAAACTATACACATGGCGGCCGCCGGGGTCATCTCGCGGGGTCCCCGTCCGCGCCGACCGGCGGGGCGGCCCGAAGGCCGGGCCCGACCACCTGACGATCGGCCCCGCAGGTCAGTTGAGCGCCACGTCCGGCGGAAAGTGGGCCACCGCGGCCATCATTCCGCCCTGGCGGCGCAGCACCATCGGCCACAGGTCGTCGGGACGGTCGACGAAGGCGTCGCCGGGCAGCGCGTCGAGCACGAACCAGGACCCCTCCTCGATCTCCTGCTCCAACTGCCCCGCGCCCCAGCCCGAGTAGCCGGCGAAGACCCGGATCCCGCCGATGTTCTCCCGCAGCCGCTCCGGGTCGACCGAGAGGTCGATCGTGCCGACCGCGCCGGAGATCTGGTGGAAGCCCTTGACCCGCTTGATGGGGTGGCGCATCCGGGCCAGGCAGATCGCGCTGTCGGGCTGCACCGGGCCGCCCTCGAAGAGCACGGCCGGGTGGCGGGCCAGGTCGCTCCAGTCGCCGAGCACGTCGGCGACCGGCACCTCGGTGGCCCGGTTGAGCACCACACCGAGCGCGCCGCCCGGCTCGTGCGCAACCAGAAGCACCACCGTACGGTCGAAGTTCGGGTCCTTCAGCGCCGGAGTCGCGACCAGCAGCCGCCCGGTCATCGACTCCATCGCCCGCCCGCCGATCGCCTGGCCCTCTCCGTGCATCTCACACACCCGTCACCTGCGCGCCGCAGCACAGGAATCGTCGCCATTAGCGCCGGTCGGCACCCGCGCTGTCAACGCCATGCCTGGCACCATAGCTTGCGGTAGGGGTGGTCGCTAAGGTCTGAGCGGCGGTGATCGGACGCTGGAGAGGATGCGACAGATGAGCCCTACAGCCGAACTCGCGGTGATCGGCGGCTCCGGCCTCTACGCCCTCCTGGACGCGGCCGCCGAGCACGAGCTGGAGACGCCGTACGGGCCACCGTCGGACACGATCACGATCGCCGAGGTGGGCGGCCGGCGGGTGGCGTTCCTGCCCCGACACGGCCGCGATCACCAGCATCCGCCGCACCTGATCCCGTACCGGGCGAATCTCTGGGCGCTGCGATCGCTCGGGGTGCGCCAGGTGCTCGCGCCGTGCGCCGTGGGCAGCCTGCGCCCGGAGTTCGGCCCCGGCACGTTCGTCGTGCCCGACCAGCTCGTCGACCGCACCAGCGGGCGGGCCCAGACATACTACGACAGGGGCGCGGTGCACGTGCCCTTCGCCGACCCGTACTGCCCGAACGGCCGCCGTACGCTGCTCGCCGCCACCGGAGCCCGCGGGGTGGCGGCGGTGGACGGCGGCACGGTCGTGGTGGTCGAGGGGCCGCGCTTCTCCACCCGCGCCGAATCGCGGTGGTACGCCTCGATGGGCGCGACGGTGGTCAACATGACCGGCCACCCGGAGGCGGTGCTCGCCCGCGAGCTGGCGCTCTGCTACACCTCGATCGCGCTCGTCACCGACCTGGACGCCGGGCTCGTCTCCGGCGAGTCGGTGACCCAGGCCGAGGTGTTCCGGGTCTTCGGCGAGAACACCGACCGGCTGCGGGCGGTGCTGCTCGACGCGCTCGCCGCGCTCCCGACCGAACGGGACTGCGCCTGCGGGCACGCGCTCGACGGGATCGAGCTGCCCTTCGCGCTGCCTGACGGATCACAGCGCTGACGAATTGCCCGAAGTAACCGAGCTGTCCCGATAGATTCGAGAGGTTCGGGGGTAGCCGGCCACTCCGGCGAGCCGCAGCACGCGCCGCGACACGGAGGCAGGTGGCGATGGCAACGGTCCGGGACACGACGTACGACCTGTTGCGCGACCTCGGGATGACGACCGTCTTCGGTAATCCCGGCTCCACCGAGGAGCCGTTCCTGCAGGAGTTCCCCGCCGACTTCCACTACGTCCTCGCGCTGCACGAAGCGTCCGCGGTCGGCATGGCCGACGGGTACGCCCAGGCCACCGGCCGTCCGGCGCACATCAACCTGCACACCGCGCCGGGCACCGGCAACGGCATGGGAAACCTGGTCACCGCCTGGCACAACAAGACGCCGCTGATCGTCACCGCCGGCCAGCAGACCCGGGAGATGCTGCTGCTCGAACCCCGGCTGACGAACCGCCGGGCCGCGGAGCTCACCCAGCCGTACGTGAAGTGGGCCTACGAGCCGGTCCGCGCCCAGGACATCCCGGCCGCGCTGCTGCGGGCGTACGCGACCGCAGTGCAGCCACCCGCCGGGCCGGTCTTCCTCTCGCTGCCGCTCGACGACTGGGCGCAGCCCGCCGACCCGCCCCCACCGCTGCGCTCGGTGGCCACCCGGTACGCACCCGACCCGGAGCAGCTGGGGCACTTCGCCGCCGTGCTCGCCGCGAGTCGCTCCCCCGCGCTGGTCTTCGGCGCGGCCGTGGACCGGGCCGACGGCTGGGCCCTGGCGACCGCGCTGGCCGAACGGCTCGCCGCCCCGGCCTGGTCGGCACCGGCACCCGAGCGGGCCGGTTTCCCGGAGGACCACTCGCACTACCGGGGCGTGCTGCCGTTCGCCATCGGCCCGCTCGCGGAGGCGATCAAGGGTCACGACACCGTGCTGGTGGTCGGCGCCCCGGTCTTCCGCTACTACCCGTACGTCCCGGGGTCCTACCTGCCCGACGGGGCGCGGCTGCTGCACGTCACGGACGACCCGGACGAGGCCGCCCGGGCACCGGTCGGGGACAGCCTGCTGGCCGACTCGGCACTGGCCCTGGCCGCGCTGGTCGACCTGTTGCCGGCGGCCGACCGTCCGCCGCCGCAGCCCCGACCGACGCCGACGCCGCCGGAGGTCACCCGCCCGCTCAGCGCGGACGCGCTCTTCGCGGCGCTGGCCCGGAACTGGCCGCAGGACGGGGTGCTGGTCCAGGAGACACCGTCGAACCTGCCCGCCCTGCGTCGCCATTTGCGGATCACCCGACCGGCGTCGTACTTCACCATGGCCAGCGGTGGGCTGGGGTACGGGCTGCCGGCCGCCGTGGGGGTGGCGCTTGCGGAGCGGGACACCGGACGCGAGCGACCGGTGATCGCGGTGATCGGCGACGGCTCCTTCCACTACTCCGTGCAGGCGCTCTGGACCGCCGCGCGGCTGCGGCTGCCGCTCGTCGTCGTGGTGCCGGTCAACCAGCAGTACGCGATCCTGAAGGCGTTCGCGGAGCTGAAGGAGACGCCGGGGGTTCCCGGCCTGGACCTGCCGGGCCTGGACATCACGGCGGTCGCCGGAGGGTACGGCTGCGCCACGGCGGTGGTGGAGACACCGGAGCAGCTCGCCGACGCGCTCGCCGTCGCGCTGCGACGGGACGGCCCGACAGTGCTCCCGGTGCCGATCACCACCGACCTGCCTCGGATCATCTGACGCCCGCTTCCCTGGGTGGGCCGAGCCGCCGCACCGACCGCCGGCACCGGCTCAGTACGCCAGCGGCCGCCGAAGCGGAGCGGCCCGCTGGCTCGACGAGTTCAGCGCACGCCGAAGTGGAGCGGGGCGCCGGTGAGCACGTCCAGCACGGGCCGCGTGCCCAGCGGGGATTTCAGCGTGACCTCGACCGGATGCAGCACGAGCTGGTCGGTGCAGGCGGTGGCGGTGTTGGTGACGCCGCCGCCCACGACCACCACATCGTCGCGCTCCAGCACCAGCGGGGTGATCTCCGTGTCGCAGGCGCCGACCCCCAACTGGTAGGAGATCCGGGCGTCCACCACCGTCTGCAGGTTCTGCGCGCCGACCACCCCGTCGGGGGCGGCGCGGGGCGGCATCACCGGTTCCGGCAGGGCGGTGACGGCGTGCGCGGCGACCGCCAGCCGGGCCACCGGGCTGTTCAGCTCCTCGACGTCGAAGAGCCAGGCGGGCACCTGCGCCTCGCCCCGACTGGTCCGTACGGGTGCGGTGCCGAGCCGCACGGCAGTGACGGTCAACGGGGTGCAGGCGGCCTCCGGTGCGCTGGTGACCCAGCCGTCCGGTCCGGGTTCGATGGTCGGCCCGCCCTTGGTCCGCGGCGGTGCCTTGGGCCGTCCCGGGCAGGACGGCGGATCGCCCTGGTCCAGCTCCCGGTACGCCTCGGCCGCACTGACCAGTGGGACGGTCAGGGTGCCGTCGGGAAAGCGGATGGCGGTGTCGGCCGGCCGGGCGGCGGGCAGGTTGATCTGTTCCCGGTACCAGCCGCTGCGGAAGGCTGCCTCGGTGTCGCTGGTGAACCCCGGGTCGCCGGTCAACAGGGTCGGCCCCTGCAGTGGCACGTACCCCTTCGTCCAGGCGGGGTCGGGATGCCAGGCCTCGGCGGCCTCGGCCGCCCGCTGTTCGAAACCCTCGCGGCGATGGTCGGGACTGGTTCCGGGCGGGGAGCCGGTCGGGGCGGCCGGACCCGGGGCGTCGGCCGGCGCGCAGCCGGCGAGCATCAGCAGTGGCAGACCCAGCAGGAGGACTGAACGGCGCATGCCGGTTCGACGGTGCGCCGCGGCGTCCGGTTCCGAGCCTGTACGGCGGGTCTTCCGGTTCCGAGCCTCTGCGCCGCGGCTTTCGGTTCCGGGCCGGGACAGAACTGTGCGCCCCGGTCCGGGTGGACGGGGCGCACAGGTCGGGTGGTGGAGGTGCCGGGAATCGAACCCGGGTCCTTCGCCGGTTTGTCAGGGCTTCTCCGAGCGCAGCTCGCTATGCCTCTACTCGACCCCACCGCTCACGCGAGCAAGTTGGTGTGACGGGCCCAGTCGCTGATTGATCTCGCCGCACGGACCCCGCGACCGGGTCCGATTGGCCAGCCTCCTAGCTGATGCCGGCTAACTGGGACGAAGGCGTTCCCAGGCCGACAGACTCACTACTCGCCTCAGGCGGCGAGAGCGAAGTCAGCGCGATTGTTCTTGGCGCTTATAAATTTCCGACGACCGATTCTCGAGACGACGTCGGCTTCCTCGGCTCGCTTCCCCTGTCGCTGCGTACGAAGTCGAAACCAGTCACCCCCTCGAAGGGCCGCCGATGTGGCGGCACCGACAAGCCTAACGCCTGCCGCAACGGGTTTCATCCCGAGCCTCAACCCGGGCGAGTCGACCCGGACATATCGGGCAAATCACTCGTCCATCCCCTTACCGCGCCGGCCGCTGACCCGGGCGATCTCCCGGTCCGCGTCCCGCTTGGCGAGGTCCTGCCGCTTGTCGTACGACTTCTTACCCTTGGCCAGGCCGATCTCCACCTTGGCCCAGCCGTCGGAGAAGTAGACCTGCAACGGCACCAGCGTCAAGCCGGCCTCCCGGGTCTTCCCGATCAGCCGATCGATCTCCAGCCGCTTCAGCAACAGCTTCCGGGTACGCCGGGGCTCGTGGTTCGTCCAGGTGCCCTGGGTGTACTCGGGGATGTGCATCCCGTGCAGGTAGAGCTCGCCGTCACGCTCCTGCGCGAACGCGTCCACCAGCGAGGCCCGCCCCGCCCGCAGCGACTTGACCTCGGTGCCGGTCAACGCCATACCCGCCTCGTACGTGTCGAGGATGGCGTAGTCGTGCCGCGCCTTGCGGTTGGAGGCGACCACCTTACGTCCCTTTTCCCGTGGCATCGGCGCCACCTCCCTTCCGTTCGTGCCGCCGCCCAGGGAGTTCCGGCCGGACGGCGGAGATCATGCTACTGAATCACAAGGGCCCTTCCGCACCGGTTATTCCGGTGCGGAAGGGCCCCCGCGACGATGCCGGGACGACCCGTACGGTAGCTAGACCCGCAGGTAGAAGCGGAGCGTGACCCACGCGGTGGCGGCGCTGACGACGGCGCCGACACCGGCCATCAGCGGGTAGACCAGGAAGATCTCACCCCAGGACACGGGCGAGATCAGGCCCTCCAGAGCCGCCATCGAACTGCTCGCCGCCGTGACCTTCAGGACGGACAGGGCCACCAGGCCGAGGATGGAGCCGAGCAGACCGGCGACCACGGCCTCCAGCACGAACGGCGCCTGGATGAACCAGTTCGAGGCGCCGACCAGCTTCATGACCGCGACCTCACGCCGCTTGCTGTAGGCGGCCACCTGGATCGTGTTGGCGACCAGCAACAGGGCGGCGATCGCCATCACGATCGCGATGGCGAGCGCGCCGTTCTGGAATCCGCTCAGCACGCCGAAGACCTTGTCGAGGAGTTTGCTCTGGTCGACGATCTCGTCGACCCCCTCGCTCTCCTTGTACTGGTCGTAGATGTTCTTGTACTGCTCCGGGTTGTTGAGCTTGAGGCGGAACGACTCGGGCAGCTGATCCGGCTTGACGGCGTTCACCAGGTCCGGAGCGTCGGCGTACATCTGCTGGAAGCGCTCGTACGCCTGCTGCTTGTCGACGTACAACACCTCCTTGACCATCGGGTCGTTCTTCAGCTTGCCGTCCAGGTCAGTACGCTGCTGCTCGGTCACTTCCTGGGTCAGGAAGATCGAGACCTCGACGTTCTCGTAGTAGAGGTCCTTCATGTCGCCGACCTTCTGGTACAGAAGGCCGCTGCCGCCGAGCATGAACAGCGACACCGCCAACGTGATGATCATCGCGATGGTCATGGTCACGTTGCGCCACAGTCCGACAAGTACCTCGGACAGGACGTACTTCATCCGCATCGGGAATTCCTCCGGGTCTCCGGCATGAGGTGTTCGTCGTCAGGTCGTACGGCGAGATGGGAGCGGGGGCTCACCCGTAGACGCCGCGGGCCTGGTCACGCACGATGCGGCCGCTCTCGATCTCGATGACCCGCCGCCGCATCTGGTTCACGATGTTGGAGTCGTGAGTGACCATCACGACGGTCGTGCCGGTGCGGTTGATCCGGTCCAGCAGGCGCATGATCTCGATCGAGGTGTCCGGGTCCAGGTTTCCGGTCGGCTCGTCGGCCAGCAGGATCAGCGGCCGGTTCACGAACGCCCGGGCGACCGCGACCCGCTGCTGCTCACCACCGGAGAGCTCGTGCGGGTAGCGGTGCTCCTTGCCACCGAGCCCGACCAGCTCGAGCACCTCCGGCACGACCCGGCGGGCGACCGCCTTGGTCTTGCCGATGACCTCGAGGGCGAACGCCACGTTCTCGTACGCGGTGCGGTTCGGCAGCAGCCGGAAGTCCTGGAAGACACAGCCGATCGAACGCCGGAAGTGCGGCCGCTTCCACGAACGCATCGACGTGACGTCCTTGCCGTTCACGACGACGCGGCCCTTGTTGGGCGTGACCTCGTGCAGCAGCATCTTGATGATCGTTGACTTGCCGGAGCCGGATGGGCCGATGAAGAAGACGAACTCGCCCTTCTCAATGGAGACGGACACGTTGTCGAGCGAAGGCCGGGACGCCTTCGGGTACGTCTTCGTCACTTGCTCAAGCTGAATCACGGGTGGTGAGTCTACGCGGTGTAACCGGGGAGCCAAGCCCCACGCCCCGCCGATGCGGGGCGCGTCATCGATTTAGACTGTTGTGCCGGAGATCGACGACGCACTGCGCCCACGGGTCGTCACGCACTGTCGCCGGCAAGCTCCCGCTGCTTACGCCACCGGATCCCGGCCTCGATGAACTCGTCCAGGTCGCCGTCGAAGACCGCGCTCGGATTGCCGGTCTCCTGCTCGGTTCGGAGATCCTTCACCATCTGATAAGGGTGCAGGACGTACGAGCGCATCTGGTCGCCCCACGAGCCCGCCGCGTCGGTCTTCAGGCCCTGAAGCTTGGCCTGCTCCTCCTGCCGCTTGCGCTCCAGCAGCCGAGCCTGGAGCACCCGCAGCGCGGACGCCTTGTTCTGCAGCTGGGACTTCTCGTTCTGGCAGGTCACCACGATGCCGGTCGGGATGTGCGTGATGCGCACCGCCGAGTCGGTGGTGTTGACGCTCTGCCCACCCGGGCCGGACGACCGGTAGACGTCGATCCGCATCTCGTTCTCGGGGATGTCGATGTGGTCGGTCTGCTCCACCACCGGCAGCACCTCGACCCCGGCGAAGCTGGTCTGCCGCCGCCCCTGGTTGTCGAAGGGACTGATCCGGACCAGACGGTGGGTGCCCGACTCGACACTGAGCGTGCCGAAGGCGTACGGGACCTTGACCGTGAAGGTCGCGGACTTGAGCCCCGCCTCCTCGGCGTACGAGGTCTCGTAGACCTCCGTCGGGTAGCCGTGCCGCTCCGCCCAGCGCAGGTACATCCGCAGCAGCATCTCGGCGAAGTCCGCGGCGTCCACCCCGCCGGCGCCCGCCCGGATGGCGACCAGCGCCTCCCGGGAGTCGTACTCGCCGGAGAGCAGGGTGCGGACCTCCATCTCCTGGATGGCCTTGGTCAGCCCGACGATCTCGCTCTCCACCTCGCCGAGCACGCTCGGGTCGGACTCCGCCTCCGCCAGCTCCAACAGGACGTGGGCGTCGTCGAGCCGCGAACGGAGGCTGCCCAGCTTGTTGATCTCGCCGTTGACGTACGACAGCTGCGAGGTCACCACCTGCGCCTTGGCCTGGTCGTCCCACAGGTCCGGCGCGGAGGCCTCCTGCTCCAGTCGAGCCTTTTCCCCGCGCAGCTTGTCAAGATCGAGGACGGCCTCGATGTTGCGCAGGGTGGCGTCGAGGTCCTTGAGCTGTTCGGCGAAGTCGGCAGCGGTCACGACAGACAAGCGTACTGCCAGGATCAGGAGTCAGCCTGCGAGCCCCGCGGAGACCGGCAGAAACCTGCCGCCACCGGGCGGTGCGGCCTGCGCCGGGGGCGAGAAACGCCCACGAATCACCCGACCGGGGCGCTCTTCAGCCAGGACAGCGCCGCCCGGTGATAGGCGACCGCGAACTCCAGGGCGCTGGCGTCGTAGTCCTCGCCCTCCTTGCGGGCGCTCTTCACCTGCTCCCGGACCTGCGCCAGGGCCTCCGTGTGGTAATCGTTGGCCTGGGCGTAGAGGTTCTTGAGCTGGCTCGCCGAGTGCAGGTCACCGAAGGCCATCCGCAGCGCGATCGGGTTACGGATGGTGTCCCGGCCGGGATTCTCCGCCAGCCACCGGGAGAATGTCCTCTTGCCGGCCGCCGTGATCGCATACGGCTGGCTCAGCCGCGGCCCGGGCTTGCCCAGCCGCACCAGACCCCGCTCGGCCAGCACGGGCAACTCCCGGTAGACCTGGCTGCGGGTCATCGACCAGTACGGCGCCAGACGGCGCTCAGCGGCGGCCATCAGCTGACCGCCTGTCATCGGCCCCTCGTGCAGCAGGCCGAGAAGGGCCGCCGCCGTGGGGTTGACTCCGGAATCCGCCATGGCCATTACGCTGCCACTTTGCCGACGCGACGTCCAGGATTTGGCGGTTTGCCACCCGAGAAGGACTTCCAATGTGCACTGTCGGCCGACGACAGTCCGTTGAGGCGCGGAAGGCCCCCTGCCCGAGCAGGGGGCCTTCCGGCTTCGACTCAGCCCATGTGCGGGTAGGTGTGGTCGGTCGGCGGCACGAACGTCTCCTTGATCGTCCGCGGCGACACCCAGCGGACCAGGTTCAGCCAGGAGCCCGCCTTGTCGTTGGTGCCGCTCGCCCGCGCGCCACCGAACGGCTGCTGCCCGACCACCGCACCGGTCGGCTTGTCGTTGATGTAGAAGTTGCCGGCCGCGTACCGCATCTTCTCCGCCACCCGGTCGACCACCTCGCGGTCCGTCGCGAAGATCGACCCGGTGAGCGCGTACGGCGCGATCGACTCGGCCTGGGCCACCACGTCGTCGAAGCGGGCGTCGTCGAAGACGTGCACGCCGAGGATCGGACCGAAGTACTCGGTGGTGAAGGTCTCGTGGGCGGCGTCACCGCACTCGAAGAGGGTCGGCCGGACGAAGTACCCGACCGAGTCGTCAGCGGTGCCGCCGGCCAGGACCCGGCAGCTGTCGTCGCCGGCGATCAGCTCCAACGCGGCGGTGTGCCGGGCGAACGCCTTGTCGTCGATCACCGCGCCACCGAAGTTGCCGAAGTCCGTGACATCGCCGTACGTCAGCCCGTCGGCGGTCGCGGCCAGCCGGTCCCGCAGGCCACCCTCCCAGATCGAGCGGGGGATGTACGCCCGGGACGCCGCCGAGCACTTCTGGCCCTGGTACTCGTAGGCGCCACGGATCAGCGCGGTGTGCAGCGCGTCGACGTCGGCGCTGGTGTGCGCGACGACGAAGTCCTTGCCACCGGTCTCGCCGACCAGCCGCGGGTAGCCCCGGTAGCGGGAGATGTTGTCGCCGACGGTCCGCCACAGCTGCTGGAAGACCTTCGTGGAGCCCGTGAAGTGGATACCCGCCAGATCCGGGTCGGCGAGCACCACGTCCGAGACCTCCTCGCCGCGGCCGGTGACCATGTTGATCACACCGGCCGGGAGGCCCGCCGCCTCGAAGAGACGCATGGTGAAGTGCGCGGCGAACTGCTGGGTCGGGCCCGGCTTCCACACCACCGTGTTGCCCAGCAGCGCCGGCGCGGACGGCAGGTTGCCGGCGATGGCGGTGAAGTTGAACGGGGTCACCGCGTAGACGAAGCCCTCCAGCGGGCGGTGGTCGAAGCGGTTCCACACGCCCGCCGAGGAGAGCGGCTGCTCGGCGAGGAGCCGCCGGGCGAAGTGGACGTTGAACCGGAGGAAGTCGATGAACTCGCAGGCCGCGTCGATCTCGGCCTGCACGGCGGTCTTCGACTGCCCGAGCATGGTGGCCGCGTTCAACGTGTCCCGCCACGGGCCGGCGAGCAGCTCCGCCGCGCGCAGGAAGATCGCAGCCCGCTCCTCGAACGGCAGCGCCCGCCACATCGGGGCGGCGTCCTTGGCGGCCCTGACCGCCGCGCGGGCGTCGTCGTGGGTGGCGTGCGCGGTGACGCCCAGCACATGCGCGTGCTTGTGCGGCTGGACCACGTTGATCGACTCGCCGCCGGCCATCCGCTGCTCGCCCGCGATGGTCATCGGCAGGTCGATGCGCTCGGCGGCCAGATCGGTCAGCCGCCGCTGGAGCCGCTCCCGGTCGGCACTACCCGGCTCGTAGGTGCGTACCGGCTCGTTGTGCGGCTCGGGTACGGAGAACACGGCGTCCATGAAGGCTCCTGGCGATCTCGACAGCGGTGGCGGAACCGGACCCGCGGGCACCGACCGGACGGTCGGACGCTGCACGCCGCACCGGGTTGACCGGCCACGACGACGGGACCTGCGGCGATTCTGTCACGGGCAGGTGACCGCCCTGCCTCCCCGTCGCCCAGCTGCGGCGAGCGCCACGCGACCGGCCACCCGGGCACCGGGCGGGAGCGCTCGGCCTCGCCGATCACGGCCGGGCGGACACCGCGTGACCGGCCACCCGCGCTTTACCGGGACGGGCACCGTGTGGCCAGTCACCCGCGCGCGCCGGACGGGCACCGCGTGGCCAGTCACCCGCGCGGACCGGGCGGGCACCCCGTGGCCGGGTCAGCGGGTGGAGGACCGGGCCCCGCGGCACCGGCCACCCGCGCGGGTGACGCGTGCACGGCGCGGGCACCGGAGGCGGCTACCCTGGATGGCCGGTGACCTGCCGACCCGCGAAGGGAAGACGATGACCAAGCAGCCCGGCGGCCCCAACGCCGCGGAGCCGGACCAGCCCCCGGTCGCCGACACGGCGGAGACCAGGGCCGGCGAGGCCGCATCCGCGCCGGTCATCGAGTCGGCGACCGACGACGGGCAGCCGGCCCGGAGCGCCGACGCGGCAGTGGAGGACGAGCCGACCGACGCCGCGGAGGAGTTCGAGCCGAGCACCCGTCCGGTACCCGCGCCCGCCGCCACGGTGATCGCGCTGCTCTCCCTCGCCTGGCTGGCCGCGATGCTCTGGTCCACCCGGGAGGCCATCCACTCGGCGGAGGCCGGGGTCACCGTGATCAGCCTCTCGGCCTTCGCGCTGCCCGGAGTGATCTCGGCGGCGCTGGTCACCGGTGCCGCCGTCGCCCTCGCCGCCGGCAACCTGCTGGCCCGCCGGTACGGCGACGGCGTCACCCTGCGCTTCGCGGGCGCGATCGGCGCCGGCATGCTGGTCGGGCTCCTCGCCGCGCTGGCGATCAACCTGACCTACGCCGACAACGCCACCACCAACGTCATCGCCGGCACGACCGCCGCTGCGGCGATCATCGGCGGGGCGGTGGCCGGCGCCCGCAGCGCCCCGGTCGTCGGGGCGATCTCCGCCTCGGCGCTCGGCGTACTGATCTTCGTGGTGGCGTTCAGCCGGGTGCGCGACCCGCTCTTCGACCTCTACGGCGCCGGCGACACCCAGGAGTCGCTGGTGAACGCCGCCAAGTGGGTGTCGCGCACCGAGTCGGTGCTCGCCGGGGTGGTGGCCGGGTTGCTCGCCTTCGCGTACCTGACCTGGTCGAAGCGCCGGACGATCCGGCAGGACCCGACCGCGACACTGCCCCGCTGGCCCGCGTACCTCCTGGCCGGTGCCGGTCCCGGGCTGTTCCTGCTGCTGGCCGAGGTGATCATCCGAGTCGGCGGGCGCTCGCTCCTCGACCTGGCCGGCGCGCTCAGCGAGGCGGACTCCGTCGCCCAGACCATGCTCGGCAGCTCGCGCGTGGACAACGGCATCTGGGTGCTCTTCCTGGGGGCGCTGATCGCGCTCATCGCCTTCGGACGCACCCTCGGCTCGCCCGAGACCGAGGACGACCCGGCCGACGACTCCGTGGCAGCCGGCGCCACGCGCTGACCGAAGCGGACCACCGGGCCGCCAGGCCGCCCGGGTCTCCGGGCCGCAGGTCCCTCGGGTGGAGGGTGCCCGCCGGGCGGTCAGGAAGCCGTACGCAGGAGCACGTCGAGCTCGCTGGCGTCGTACCACTCCAACTCGTGGTCCTCGGCGCCGTCGACGGTGAACTGTGCGTCCGGGTCCCCGGCGAGCGCCTCGGCCACCACCTCGGCCGCGGCGGCGACGTCTTCCACCGCCTCCGCGCCGTCCACGTGGATGGCCGCGACGGCGCTCACCGGCACCGGACCGGTCAGCGCGATCGTGCTGGAGCCGAGGTCCCCGTCGGCGCGCCCCACCGCGGCGGCCGGCAGGTCGGCGGAGACCACCACCCGGCGGCGCGGCGCCTTGGAGTCGGCCCGGAGCAGTTGCAGGGCGTCCTGGGCGGCACGCGTGAAGGCGACGTACTCCAACTCCTCCTCGTCGCCCTCGGCGTACCACTCCCGCAGGGCGGGGGTGACCGCGTGGGCCTCGGCCGCGGCCAGCCCGTGTTCGCGCAGGCGGCCCAGCATCGGTACGGTCGCCGGGACGTACACCCGGACAAGCTGGTCGGTCACCGGTCGTCTCCCCGCTCAGGTCCTCCGCCGGCGTCGGCCGGCCCGGGCGCAGATCATGCCGTACGCCGTGACCGTCATACACCTCGCGCCCGGCCGGTGGAAGTTTCGCCACCGGTGTGTCAGGTGATCCGAGGCGGCGCTGAGGCTGGGGTGCGGAGCCGAACGATGGCAAACTGAGGCAACCGAAGTCAACCGAGGGAGTTTCCGTGGAGCCGAGGTTCCTGCTCCTCTCCGACGTGGCCGCCGAGCTGAACGTGTCGGATTCGCAGGTCTACCACATGGTGCGCAGCGGCGAACTGCCCGCGATCAAGATCGGCGGCCGTGGTCAGTGGCGCGTCGAGCGCACCCGGCTTGAGGAGTACATCCAGCGGAAGTACGAGGAGACCGCCGACTGGGTACGCAGCAACCCCCTCACCGAGCGCGACGCCGAGTAACCGACCCGGAGCCGGCTGCCATTGACCGATGACTCTACGTTGCCCGACAATGTGAACCAGTCGAAGGCAAACGAAAGCAAACGTAGGGTTTGGGAGCAGCCGATGAACCGCCGTCCCGGGCCGTCCCGGCCCCCGATCCGCCTCCGCCCCGCACCACCCCTCGACCCGCCGTACGCCGACGACGGCACCGGCTGGTCGCCACCCACCCACGGCCAACTCGCCCTCGACCTGTTCGCGGCGCTTCGGCCCACCCCCGGCCCCTCCCCGGCCCGCCGGGCGGGCCTCCGGCCGGTACCCACCGGCCCCGGGCGGGGCCCTGCCGCGGCACTCCCGCCCGACGCCCTGGTCACCGCCACCGCGGAGGCGACCCGGGCGGCGCACCGGTTCGTCGGCACCTGCGTGGAGGTGCTCAACGGCTACCGCCCACCGGCGCAGCTACGGCCACTCTTCGACCCCACCCGGGCGCACGACCTGCTGCCCGAGCTGTCGCGGGCGACCAGCCGCATCGGGCCGCCCCGCCGCCGCTCGACCCGGTCCGCCCGACCCACCGTCCGGGTGCGGCGGGTCCGGGCCGGCGAGCCCCGGGCCGGGGCGGTCGAGGTGGCCGCCGTACTCACCGGCGCCACCGGGCGCAGTTGGGCCCTGGCCCTGCGCCTGGAGCACCGCCGGGGCCGTTGGCTCTGCACGGCCCTGCACGTCCTGTAACCCCGTCTGTCCGGCCGCCGGCCGGCGGGCGATCCCCGCTACCTCCCGGTCGGTTCACCCCCGCCGGCCGGCGGGCGATCCCTGCTACCTCCCGGTCGGTTCGCCCCCGCCGGACGGCCGGCGACCCCATCTCGGACGGGGATCCACTCCGCCCGCGACGGGGCCCCCGTCCCGTCCCGAACGTCCCCGACGTGATCCACTCCGTCCCAGGGCTCATCCACCCTGACCGAACCGCGACCCCACCCGATCCAGCCGTGATCCACTCGGGTTCCTTGAAGTCGGGGTATCCCGGACCCCGGAAGGCACGACTTCCTTGAAGGCGAGTTGATCACCGGAAGCCGACAAGCGAAGGATGCCCGAAAAGGCTCAGACCGGGCAAATCACCTGATCGGACTGGATAGTAGCCACACCGAGCTCAGCGCGGCCGCACCGCACCGCACCGCACCGCACCGCACCGAGATCGGGCCGGACCGCACCCAGATAAGCCACACCGAAAGAGGCCGAGCCGCACCGAGCCGAGACCAAGCCGAGCCACGTCGACCAGGCCGACCGACCGGGGTCGGCTGGCCTGAACCGGGCCGAGCCGGACAGGACCGGAGCGGACCGGACCGACGGACGGAGCAGACCGGACGGACGGAGCAGACCGGACGGACGGACGGAGCGGACGGACGGACGGAGCGGACCGGACGGACGGACAGAGCGGACGGACGGAGCGGACCGGAAAGGCCCAGACTGGGAAAGGCCCGGACCGGCAAGGCCCGGACTGGGAAAGGCCCGGACCGGAAAGGCCCGGACTGGGAAAGGCCCGGACCGGCAAGGCCCGGACCGGGAAAGGCCCGGACCGGCAAGGCCCGGACCGGGAAAGGCCCGGACCGGGAAAGGCCCGGACCGGCAAGGCCCGGACCGGGAAAGGCCCGGACCGGGAAAGGCCCGGACCGGCAAGGCCCGGACCGGGAAAGGCCCGGACCGGCAAGGCCCGGACCGGGAAAGGCCCGGACCGGCAAGGCCCGGACCGGCAAGGCCCGGGCCGGAAAGGTCCGGACCGAGAAAGGCCCGGCCGGAAAGGCGGAACGCCCCGGGGCGTTACTGCCCCGAGGCGTTCCGGATGAAGCGTCGTACCTGTCAGGCCCCGCCGCCGGGGGCACCGTGGCACCGCTTGTACTTGCGACCCGAGCCGCACGGGCAGGGCGCGTTGCGGGACGGACCGTTGCCGGCATCGACCTGCCCGGGTGCGGGTCGGCGGGCGGCGCTGCCCGCGACGGCCGGCCCGTTCATCCCGCTGGCGGGGCGCTGCGGCGCGGTCGGGGCGGTCGTTCCCGGGGCGGCCGGGGCGGCCTTCGCCGGGCGTCCGACGCCGAGGGCCGGAGCCTGCTGCTCGGCCTGCTCGACGGCGATCCCACCGGCGCCCGCCTCACCGTCGATGGTGGGCGAGGAGTACTGCAGGCCCTGCTGCTGCGGGGTCCGGTTGAGGCCCTTGGCCCGCAGCTCGACCGGCTTGTCCAGCAGCTGGACCTCTTCGGCCTCCGGCTCCGGCTCGGAGACCTGGACCTCCAGGTTGTAGAGGAAGCCGACGGTCTCCTCCTTGATGCCGTCCATCATGTTGGCGAACATGTCGAAGCCCTCGCGCTGGTACTCCACGACCGGGTCGCGCTGGGCGTACGCACGGAGGCTGATGCCCTCCTGGAGGTAGTCCATCTCGTAGAGGTGCTCGCGCCACTTGCGGTCGATCACCTGGAGCAGGACCATCCGCTCGAGCTGCCGTACGGCTTCCTCTCCGAGCTGCTCCTCACGCCGGTCGTACGCGGCGTTCGCGTCGTCCTTGAGGCGGGCGACGAGGAAGTCCTCGTCCATGCCGGCGCGGGAAC
Organism: Micromonospora musae; assembly: GCF_003626635.1. Lineage (GTDB taxonomy): Bacteria > Actinomycetota > Actinomycetes > Mycobacteriales > Micromonosporaceae > Micromonospora > Micromonospora musae. Next base: position 53,873 of record NZ_RAZT01000017.1, read on the forward strand.
CGCCGGCCTCCTCCTCGAGGTCCTCGATGCTCACACCCACCGGGTAGAGCTGCTTGAGGCTGGTCCAGAGCTGCTCGAGGTCCCACTCCTCGGCATAGCCGTCGGAGGTGGCGCCCTGCACGTACGCCCCGACCACGTCGTCGATCATGTTGCGGACCTGCTCGGAGAGGTCCTCGCCGTTGAGCACCCGCAGGCGCTCGGCGTAGATCACCTGACGCTGCTTGTTGAGCACCTCGTCGTACTTCAGGACGTTCTTGCGGATCTCCGCGTTCTGGCCCTCGATCTGGGCCTGCGCGGTCTTGATCTGGCGGGTGACCATCTTCGACTCGATGGGCACGTCCTCCGGGATGTTGAAGCGGTCCATCACCGCCTCGACCGCGCCGGCCCGGAAGCGCCGCATCAGCTCGTCCTGGAGGGAGAGGTAGAAGCGGGACTCGCCCGGGTCACCCTGGCGGCCGGCACGACCGCGCAGCTGGTTGTCGATCCGGCGGGACTCGTGCCGCTCGGTGCCCAGGACGTAGAGACCACCGGCTGCGGCGACCTCCTCCGCCTCGACGTCGCAGGCCTGCTTCCAGTTGGGCAGGACCTCCTCCATCGCCTTGGCGTACTCCTCCTCCTGCTCCACCGGGTCCAGGCCGCGCTGGCGCAGCTCGCTGGCGGCGAGGAACTCGGCGTTACCGCCGAGCAGGATGTCGGTGCCCCGGCCGGCCATGTTGGTGGCGACGGTGACCGCGCCCTTACGCCCGGCCTGGGCGACGATCTCCGCCTCCCGGGCGTGGAACTTGGCGTTCAACACCTCGTGCGGAATGCCCCGGCGGCGCAGCAACTGGGAGAGGATCTCGGAATTCTCCACCGAGACGGTGCCGACGAGCACCGGCTGGCCCAGCTCGTGCCGCTCGGCGATGTCCTCCACCACGGCGTTGAACTTGGCCTTCTCGGTCTTGTAGATCACGTCCGGCCGGTCCTGCCGGACCATCGGGCGGTGGGTCGGGATGGTCACCACGCCGACCTTGTAGACCTTGTTGAACTCGCTCGCCTCGGTCTGGGCGGTACCGGTCATGCCGGACAGCTTCTCGTAGAGGCGGAAGTAGTTCTGGAGGGTGATGGTGGCCAGGGTCTGGTTCTCCTGCTTGATCTCCACCCCCTCCTTGGCCTCGATCGCCTGGTGCATGCCCTCGTTGTAGCGGCGGCCGTGCAGGATGCGACCGGTGAACTCGTCGACGATCAGGACCTCGCCCTCGTTGACGATGTAGTCCTTGTCGCGCTTGTAGAGCTCCTTGGCCTTGATCGCGTTGTTCAGGTAGCCGACCAGCGGGGTGTTCACCGACTCGTAGAGGTTGTCGATGCCCAGCCGATCCTCGATCTTGGCCACGCCCCGCTCGGTGACCGCGACGGTCCGCTTGGCGTAGTCGACCTCGTAGTCGCCCTCGCCGTCGGTGCCGGGCTGGAGGCGGGCGACGACCCCGGCGAACTCGCCGTACCAGCGGGCGGAGTGCTCGGCCGGGCCGGAGATGATCAGCGGCGTCCGGGCCTCGTCGATGAGGATCGAGTCGACCTCGTCGACCACCGCGAAGTTGTGCCCGCGCTGGACCAGTTCGTCCTTCGACCAGGCCATGTTGTCGCGCAGGTAGTCGAAGCCGAACTCGTTGTTGGTGCCGTAGGTGATGTCGCACTCGTAGGCGGTGCGGTGCTCGGTGGCCGGCCGGTTGGGCAGCACCACGCCGACGGTGAGGCCGAGGAACTCGTGGACCCGGCCCATCCAGGCGGCGTCGCGCTGGGCAAGGTAGTCGTTGACCGTGACCACGTGCACGCCCTTGCCGGAGAGCGCGTTGAGGTAGACCGCCATGACCGAGGTCAGCGTCTTGCCCTCACCGGTCTTCATCTCGGCGATGTTGCCGAAGTGCAGCGCCGCGCCACCCATCACCTGCACGTCGTAGGGCCGCTGCCCGAGCACTCGGGCCGCCGCCTCCCGCGCCACGGCGAACGCCTCCGGCAGCAGGTCGTCGAGGGTCTCGCCGTCGGCGAGCCGCTCACGGAACTGTTCGGTCATGCCGCTCAGTTCGTCGTCGGTGAGGTTGACGTAGTCGTCCTCGATCGAGTTGACGGCGGCGGCGATGGCCTTGAGGCGGCGCACCATGCGGCCTTCGCCCGCGTTAAGGACCTTTTCCAGAATCGACACGGATCAACGCTCCCCTAGACAGTCTCGAACCATCGTAGGCGCTACACCGGGCCGATGGTCACTGGTGGCGGCGGCCCGATCCCACGGAAACCGACATACCGCGCGACGGACGCGGGATGCCGTGGATATCCGGTTACGCCGTGGGCGAACGATCCGGCACCATGCTCGGGTGGAGCCCACGGAGATCATCGAAGACGGCCTGCTGCTACGCCCCTGGCGGGCCGACGACGCGGAGGCCGTCTACCGCGCCTGCCAGGACCCGGACATCCAGCGCTGGACCACCGTTCCCCGCCCGTACCGGCCCGAACACGCTCACGGGTTCGTCACCGACTTCACCGCGAGCGTCTGGCGGGACGGCACCGGCGCCCCGTTCGCGGTCTGCGACGCCGCCACCGGGGAACTGCTCGGCTCCTGCGGGCTGGTCGCGCTCGACACCCGCCTCGGCTCCGGCGAGGTCGGTTACTGGACGGCCCCCTGGGCACGCGGCCGTGGGGTGACCACCCGGGCCACCCGGGCCCTCGCCCGCTGGGCGTTCGACGTGCTCAAGCTGCGCCGGCTGAGCTGGCAGGCGGAGGTCGGCAACCACGCGTCCCGGCTGGTCGCGCTCCGGGCCGGGTTCCGGGTCGAGGGACGGCTCCGGCTCGCCGATCCGGTCCCCGGCGGCCGGGCGGAGGGCTGGATCGGCTCGCTCCTGCCCGGCGAGGTACCCGCCCCCGGTGAACCCGGCCCCGCCGCCCCCGGCACCCTGGAGGCCCGCCGGGCCGCCGTCTTCGGTCGGCAGCAGCCCGTCCTCTTCGCCACCGCCGGCGGCGCCGAGCTGCGGCTGCGCAGGATGGAGGAGCGCGACCTCGACCCGATCGTGCAGACCTGCCGCGACCCGGAGACCATCCGCTGGACCACCGTGCCGGATCCGTACGAGCGCTCGGACGCCGAGTCCTACCTCGGCTTCGTGTGGGACACCTGGGCCGCCGGCACCAGCGCCAACTACGTCTTCACCGGCCCCGACGACCGGTACGCGGGCTCGATAGACCTGCGGCTCTCCCCCAGCGACCCGCTGCTGGCCGAGGTCGGATTCATGGCCCTCCCGGAAGCTCGGGGTCGCGGCTTCATGCCGGCCGCGCTGGCCGCGCTCTGCACCTGGGGCTTCACCACGCTCGGGCTGGCCCGAGTCGAGTGGCGGGCCCACGTGGGCAACACCTCCTCCCGTCGGGCCGCCGAGAAGGCCGGCTTCACCGTCGAGGGCACCGCCCGCGGTGGGCTCGCCCACCGGGGCGAACGGGTGGACGCCTGGGTGGCCGCCCTGCTCCCCGCCGACCTGACATGAGGCCGCTCGCGGTCGAGGCGTACGGGGTGCGGCTGCGCCCCTTCCGGCTCGACGACACCGCTGATGTGGTGGCCGGCTGCGCCGACCCGCTGACCTCGCGCTACATCTCCGGCCTGCCCACCCCGTACACCGAGGCGGACGCGCGGTCCTGGATCGGCGTGGGCGCCCCGGGGGTCTGGGCCGGTGGCGGGGCCGCCTACGCGGTCGCCGACCCCGCCACGGATCGGCTGCTCGGCGCGGTGGGCCTCAGCAATCCGGTGCCCTACCGCGGCCAGGCCGAGATCGGTTACTGGGTGACGCCGGACGCGCGGGGACGGGGCGTCGCCGGCGCCGCGACCCGGGCCCTGACCGAGCACGCCTTCGCCACCGGCACCGCCCGGCTGGAGCTGCTCACTCACGCCGAGAACGCGGTCAGCCAACGGGTCGCGGTGGGCGCCGGCTTCCACTTCGAGGGCGTACGCCTCGCCGCCAACCCGTCCCGTGGCGGCGGACGGCACGACCTGCTGGCCTGGGTGCGCCTCGCCGACGACCCGCCCGGGCCGGCGCCGCGGCAGCTGCCAGACCTGCCGCAGGGTGTGCTGGCCGACGGTGTGGTGACCCTGCGGCCGCTCGGCCCGGACGACGTCGACGTGATGCACCGGCTGCACACCCGCCCGGAGGTGGTGGCGAACCAGGCCCCGCCGGTACCGCCGGACCGGGCGGCGATCGAGCGGCGCTGCCGGCTGTCGGCGAGCCAGTGGCTCACCGGCGAACTGGCCCGGCTGCTGATCCTGGACGCGGCGACCGGCGAACCGGCCGGCAGCTGCGGGCTCTCCGTGAGCGACCCGCAGGCCGGGGAGGGCACCGTCGGGTACGCCCTGCTGCCGCAGTGGCGCGGGCGGGGGTACGCCACCAGGGCGGTCCGGCTGCTCGCCGGCTGGGCCTTCGGGCCGGCCGGTCTCACCCGGCTCGCCGCCGGCACGGTGCCCGAGAACGTCGCGTCGCACCGGGTGCTGGAGAAGGTCGGCTTCCGCCGCGAGGGTCTCCTCCGTGGCCGGCTGCCCGGCCTGGCCGGTACCCGGATCGACGACCTGGTCTTCGGCCTGACGCCGGACGAGCTGCGCTGACGGACCAGGAGGCCGTGCCGACGACGGCCCCCTGATCGGCGTATCGCTCAGACGGCCAGCGAGATGATGCCGTAGTCGTACGCGCGGCGGCGGTAGACCACGCTGGGCCGGCCGGACTCCTTGTCCAGGAACAGGTAGAAGTCGTGGCCCACGAGTTCCATCTGGAACAGGGCGTCGTCGACGGTCATCGGCTCGGCCGCGTGCACCTTCTCCCGGGCGATGTGCCAGGGCTGGTCGTCGTACTCCTCCTCGGCCTCGACCCGCTCCGCGACCGCGGTGGCGGCGCGGCCGTTGTCGCTGAGCGCGCCGAGCGGGTCCGCCGCCAGGTCGGTGACGGGCAGGTCGGCGGTGGCCGCCGCGACGGAGAGGGGCGCGTGCCGGCCGCGGTGCACGCGGCGCCGGTCGGCCGCCCGGCGCAGCCGGGTGTCGAGCTTGGCGATCGCCGCGTCGAGCGCGGAGTAGAAGTCGTTCGTGCAGGCCTCGGCGCGGATCACCGGACCACGCGAGATGCAGGTGATCTCCACCCGCTGGCAATGGTCGGACTGGCGTGGATTGCGTTCGTGGAACAGCTCCACGTCGACCCTGATGAGCTTGTGATCGTAGCGTTCGATCTTGGCAAGTTTCTCGGCTACGTGCACCCGGTAATGGTCCGGCACCTCAACGTTTCGGCCCTTGACCACGATGTCCACGTGACCTCCCTGGCTCGGACGAGTTTCGATCGGTATCCCGGTCGATCGCCCCTAGGGATGAGGCCCGCTCGGCGTCGACCGGTCAGTACGGCTACGCCTCCTTCCACCGCCGGGAGCGGTTGGGATGACCTCCTACCCCCGACACGTTGACGCTAACTCCTGTTCTTCGGGCAGTCACCCCTGGTTGCAAAGAGCGCCACGTTTTTTCGCAGCTCGTACACCATCGGGTGAAACCAAAACACGAAGAGTTATCAGCGGTGTCGCTTTTCGGTGGCGGCGAGCACCGCGGCCACGGCGGGAGCCGGTCCGGTCGCGCTCAGTGCCCGGCTCACCGCGGCGAGGGTCACTCCGGTGGTCACGATGTCGTCGAGCACCACCACTGTCGCGTCGACCCCGCCCCGCCCGGTCGACCGGGACCGGAACGCGGCCTCCGCCGCCGCGGCCCGGCCGGCGCTGTCCAGCGTCACCGAGTCCGGGCGGGGCAGCGCGCGCAGCGGCCGGAGCACCCGCACCGACCGACCGGCGTGGCGCAGCCGCGCGGCGCAGTGCCGGGCCAGACGGTCGAGGTGGTCGCCGTAACGGGCGCGGGCGGCCGCCGCGGTGTCCGGCACCGGTACCAGCGCCACCGGGCGCGCCGGTTCCACCGCCACGGCTACCACCTCGGCGAGCAACGCGCCGAGCGGTCGGGCCAGCCCGTGCCGGCCGTGTTCCTTGTACGCCAGCAGGATCTCCCGCAGCGGGCCGGCGTACGGGCCGAGGGCGAAGCAGGGCGGCAGGCCGGGTGGGGCGGGAGTGGGCCGCACCGGGCCGGGGCGCAGCGCCTCGAGGGTTCCGACGCACTCCGGGCAGACCCCGTGCCGCAGCCCGGGACGGCGCTCCCGACAACCCGCGCAGTCGGCGGGCAGCACCAGGTCGCCGAGGTCCGACCAGAGCCCGCCGAGACCCCGCACCGGATCAGAAGAGGAAGAAGGGGGCGGACGGGTTCGTGGGCCGTACGCCGGTCGGCGGCGGCGTCGCGTCGGCCACCTGGCCCGGCTGGATCCGCTCGACCGGGACGGTCCGGTACGCCACCCCGTTCGCCTCGTACATCAGGGCGCCGGAGGGGACCTCGACCGTCGGGTTCACGGGGTACGCCGACAGGTGGGTCACCTCGGCCCGGGTGTCGGGCGCGAGCGGCGATTCGACGACGCCGTCCACGCCGATCTCGTAGATCGCCGGGCGCGCCGCGGAGCCGGCCACGATCAGCCGGTTCTCGTCGCCCCAGTCCACCGCCGAGAGGCCGGTCAGCGAGGTGCTCACCCGGCGGGACGGACCGACGGTCACCCCGCCGCCGTCCAACAATTTGACCGCCGCGACGTAGAGCGCGCCGCCGACGATCAACGCGATCCGCTGGCCGTCCAGCGAGGCGGCGACCGCGGTGACCACGCCCGGAGGCAGGTTGAGCACGATCTGGGCCATCTCGGCATTACCGTCGAACCGGTAGAGCTTGCCGTCGGCCACCACCAGCCCCTGGGGTCGGCGCGGGTCGCTGGAGCGCAGCCAGACGGGCGCGCCGATCGCCTTGTACTCCGGGCCCTTGGCGAAGGAGGTCACCGGTCCGCGACCGGTGCCCACAGAGAGCCGCTGCTTCCCGCCGGCCGCGGTTACCACGAGCGCGGCGAGGATCTGCTCCTCGGAGCGGGCCAGCCCGGCGGAGACCACGTTCCGGTTCGCCGCCGGGTCCAACGGCACCACGGCGGAGGGTTCACCGTCCACGGTGAGCGGATGGATCGCCCCCTCGAACACGCAGTACCGCCGCGGCCCCTCCCGCAGCCGGTACAGGGCCCAAGCGGAGCGCCGCGCGGCCAGGTTCTCCACCTTCACGGAGTTGTTGCGGATCTTCAGCTCCAACTCGCCGTCGAAGTCGCGGAGCGACCAGGCGAGCTGGGTGACCAGCTGATCGGCCCGGGTCCGGTCGTCACCGGGCATGTCCAGGTTGACCTCCCAGCGGCCGTCGCCGCCGGTGGCGTTGTTGATCAGCTCGGTGCGGTCGGGCAGCCCCACCACGCCCGGGCGCAGCCAGTCGGACGGGCCGTCGACCAGCCACTTGACCACCTCGTTGAGCCGCCGCTCGGTGGGCACCGTGCCCGGGAGGTAGCGCAGGTCGGGCACCAGCCGAGTCCGGTCCGAACTCCAGAAGTAGATCGTTTTGCCCTCGTAGTAACGCAGCAGCGCCTCGTCGCTGAGCAGCAGAGTGTTCGGCGGCTCGGTCACGTAGAAGCCGGCCGCGTCGTCGGCCGCGCCGGCCTGGTCGGAGGCGCTGCGCAGCCCGAACTCGTAGCGCGTCTCGCCGGAGACCGGCGGTACGAGCGTCCCGTCGGTGCGCAGGACGCCGATCTGCTGCACCGCGATCGTCACCTTGAGGCTGTCGTCGCCGACGGGGCTGTCCTCGTTGAGGGTGATCACCGGCGCGTCGGTCAGCCGGACGACGGTGAGTTCGACCTCGCTGCCCCGCTTCTCCTGGAGCCGGTTGCGGTACTGCGGGTCGACGAACTGCTTGACCCGGCTGTAGGCGCGGTCGGGCTCACCCGCGGCCGCGGAGAGGAAGTTCGAGACGAACTCCTCCGGCCTCGTGGCCATCGACCGGGTGGGCGGCTCCTGACGTCCGGCGTTGACCGCGCCGGACTCCGTCGCCGGCTCCTTGCGCCGGTCGACCTGCACTTCGGAACGCTCCGGAATGCCGCAGCCGGTGAACCCGACGACCGCCAGGGCCCCGCAGAGCGCCCCGGCCACGAGACGTGCCCTCACGTGCGCACCTCCGCCCGCGTACCGTCCGGATCTCCCGTCGGCGCCGGACCGATCGCCAACGCGCCGTCGGAGCCCGGGCCGATCGCCAGCGGCGCGGCGTCGCCCGGACCGCCGAAGGGCAGCCGGGCGTCCTCGGGCACCAGCCGCAGCGGCGAGGTGGTCAGCCGGTCCCCGGCCCGCGCCGGCAGGGTGAGCCGGAACTGGGCGCCCTGACCCGGCGCGCCCCACGCCTCCAGCCAGCCGCCGTGCAGCCGCGCGTCCTCCACGCTGATCGACAGACCGAGCCCGGTGCCGCCGGTCTGCCGCGCCCGCGACGGGTCGGCGCGCCAGAACCGGTTGAAGACCAGCTTCTCCTCGCCCGGCTTCAGCCCCACCCCGTGGTCACGTACGGTGATCGCCACTGCCGTTTCGTCCAGGCCCAGCCGGATCAGCACCGGCCGGCCCTCGCCGTGTTCGACCGCGTTGCCGACGAGGTTGCGCAGCACGCGCTCGACCCGCCGCGGATCCACCTCGGCGATCACCTCGTCCTCCGGCAGCTCCACCTCGATCGGCACGCCGACCCGCTCGGCCAGCCCGGTCAGCCGCTCCACCACCCGGTGCACGATCGGCACCAGATCGGTCGGCTCGGCGTCGAGCATGGCGAAACCCGCGTCGAAACGGCTGATCTCCAGCAGGTCGGTGAGCAGCTCCTCGAACCGATCCAGCTCGGCCTGGAGCAGCTCGGCGCTGCGCGCCACCGCCGGGTCGAACTCGTCGCGCTCGGCGAAGATCAGGTCGGCCGCCATCCGGACCGTGGTGAGCGGCGTACGCAGCTCGTGCGAGACGTCGGAGGTGAACCGGCGCTGCAACCGGGACATCTCCTCCAGCCGCAGGATCTGCCGTTGCAGGTTGGTGGCCATCTGGTTGAACGACGCGGCGAGCAGCGCCAGGTCGTCCTCGCCGTTGACCACCATCCGTTGGTCGAGCAGACCCGCGGAGAGCCGCTGGGCGGTACGGGCGGCCACCCGCACCGGATTCACCACCAACCGGGTGACCAGGGCCGCGAGCAGGCCGAGCAGCACCACGAGAGCGGCCCCGGTCGCGACCACGGTGGCCCGGGCCTCGGCCGCGGTGACATTCTGCCGGGTCAGCGGAACGAGGTAGTAGAGCTCGATCTGGCCGAACTTGGTCGGCACCGGCGAGCCGTACGCCAGGTACTTGGTGGCCTGGTCGCCGGTGAGCCGGCCGGTGCCGATCTGGCTGGCCACGTTGCCGTTGGCGACCGCGGCCCGCAACTCCGGACTGATCAGCGGCCCGACGTCGATCGCCGGGGCCGCCCGGGTCTGGATGACCCCGGGATGGTCCTCCGCGGTGATCGCCACCACCACACCGCTGGTCTGCTGCGGGTCGCCGCCGGCCAGGTAGTTGACCGTGCCCTCGATGGTCTCCTGGAGCTGGGCCTCCTGCGGCTGGCCGTAGAGGTCGACCTGTTTGGCCGCGTACTCGGCGCCGCCCTCCAGCCGCAGCCGCACGTCGGTCTTGGCGTTCTCCAGCAGGATCCCAGTGATCTTGTCAGCGGTCAGGTAGGCGAAACCACCCACCAGCAGACTCGACGCCACCAGCGTGATGGTGACGACCCGGAACTGGAGGGAGCGCCGCCACGTCCGGTGCACCCCGGCGACCATCCGCACGGCCCGCCCGCTGAGCGCGCGCCACAGCTCGCGACCAGCGCCGCGTCGGCGCGTCGTCGCTGCTTCGGGGGTCGGGAGCACGGGGGAGGACACAGTGCGCCCCAGGCTATCCGGTGCCCGCCTTGTAACCCACACCACGCACGGTGAGGATGATTTCCGGCCGCTCCGGATCGGGCTCGATCTTGGCGCGCAGTCGCTGCACGTGGACGTTCACCAGCCGCGTGTCCGCGGCGTGCCGGTAGCCCCAGACCTGCTCCAGCAGCACCTCGCGGGTGAAGACCTGCCGCGGCTTGCGGGCGAGAGCGACCAGCAGATCGAACTCCAGTGGCGTCAGCTTCACCTCGTCGCCGTTGCGGCTGACCGTGTGGGCCGGCACGTCGATGCTGATCTGGTTGCCGGGCGGCCCGATGGTCAGCAGCTCCGGCGCCACGTCCTCACCGCGCCGCAGCCGGGCCCGCATCCGGGCCACCAGCTCCTTGGGCTTGAACGGCTTGACCACGTAGTCGTCGGCGCCGGACTCCAGCCCGAGCACCACGTCGACCGTGTCGCTCTTCGCGGTGAGCATGACGATCGGGACGCCCGATTCCGTGCGGATCGCACGCGCCACGTCGATCCCGCTCATTCCGGGCAGCATGAGGTCGAGCAGGACGATGTCGGGTCGACTGTCACGGAACGCGGCCAACGCCCGCTCCCCATCGGCGACGAAGGAGGGCAGGAAGCCCTCACTACGCAGCACGATGCCGAGCATCTCGGCAAGCGCGGGGTCGTCGTCGACCACCAGAACCCGGGCTCTCATGGGATTAATCTTCCATCCCCGTTTCAATGTCGGTGGGACCGGCGTCACCCGGCACGGTACCGCCGCGGCAAGCTTGCCACAGCAGCCGCCACCGTGGGCGACCGCGCGCCGACGCCGACCTGCGGGTCCACCGGATCGGGCCGGGCGTGACACCATGATCCCCGCGTGCGCCGCCGCGCGCCACCATCGCCCGTCCCCAGGAGTACGCGTGCCCGACGCCGGCCCGATCGCCGTGCTCCCGCACCGCCCGCTCACCGTGGGTGAACTGCTGGACTCCGCGGTCCTGCTGCTGCGCGCGCAGGCACGCGTACTGGTGCCGATCGCCGTGGTCCTCGCCGCCGCCGAACAGTTCCTCGTGCTGCAACCGCTTCGCCTCGCGGCCGGCACCGTGCCGCCGATCTGGTGGCTCTCCGACGGATCGTTCGCCACGTACTGGCTGCTGCTGACGACCGGCGCGGCGACCGAGGCAATGATCATCATGCTCCTCGGCAACCCGGCCGCCCGGGCCGGCGCCGCCGCGCTCCTCGGCCGGACCGCCCGCCCCGGCGAGGTGCTGCACCTGGCCGGTGGCCGTTGGGGTGGCACCGTCCTGTTCGCGCTCGTCGTCGGCGGCCTGATGTCCGTGGCGGCGTTCTGCGGGCCACTCTGGTTCGCGGGCTTCGCCCTGCTGGGCGCCGTCGCGCCGGCGCTCGTCGTCGACCGGGTGCCGCTGCACCGCGTCCTGCCCCGCGCCGGGGCGCTGGCCACCCGGTCCGGGATGCGCGCCGGCATGATTCGGCTGCTCGGCTACCTCGGCTGGTGGATCCTCCGGGTCGGTCTGGCGAGCGGGACCATCCTCGGGCTGACCCAACTCGGCCTCGTCGACGATTACTGGGCGATACCCGTCGCCCTGCTGGTCTGGACGGCGGTGAACGGGATCGCCTACCCGGCGCTCGCCTGCCTCGACGCCGTGCTGCACCTGGAGACCCGGATCCGCACCGAGGGCCTGGACATCCTGCTCGCCCGCGCACCGGCCGGAACACCCGAGCCCGCCCTGCTGGCGGCCGAGCGATGAGCTTCAGCCGGTGGTGGAGCGAGACCACCGCGGCGCTCGGCGACCACGTCCCGCTGTGGCTGGTCACGCTCCTGCTTTCCGTCGCGGCGGTGGCGACCGCCCTGGCCTGGTACACGTTCCCGGCCTGGCTCCCCCGCCGCCTCCCCCGCCTGCGGGTGCGGCTGCCCCGGATCACCCTGCCCCGGTTGCGGCTGCGCCTGCCCCGGCTGCGGCTGCCCCGGCCACGCTGGCCCCGGCTGCGGCTGCGACGCCGCCGGCGCAGCGTCGACGCCGCACCGACGGCCGCTGCGACGCCTGCCCTGCCCGACGAGACGCCCGACCCGCTCACCGTCCACCTCTCGCTCGCCGACCGGCTGGCCGCCGAGGGGCGCTACGCCGAGGCGGTACGGGAGCGGCTGCGCGACATGATCCGCGAACTGGCGGCACGGCAGGTGGTACCCGCCCAGCCGGGGCTCACGGTGGTCGAGGTCGGCTCGACGGCGGCTCGGAACCTGCCGCCCACCGGCCCCCCGGTGACGGCCGCCGGCCTGATCTTCTCCGAACTCTGGTACGCGCAGCGGCCCGCCTCCGCCGACCACGACCGACGCATGCGGGAACTCGCCGCGGAGCTGCACCAGGCGCTCGCCGCACCACGAGCCGTCGACCCGTCCGACCCGAGGCAGACCGGCGGCGGGGGGCCGACGAGTCTCGTACCCGAGCAGTCCGCCCCCGGCGGCCGGCCGGCCGGCACCCGGGAGGAGCGAGCGTGAGCGCCGCCGCGCGGACAGTGACCCCACCCGCCCCTCGTCCGGCCGCCGCCCGGCCCGGATCCGCCCCGAAGCGGCGACGGCGGTGGCATCGGCTGGTCATCCCACTCGGGCTGGTCGCCACCCTGATCACCACCACCCTGGTCGCGCAGGCGCTCGACCGGCCCGACGCCGACGATCCGGGTTACCTCTCCCCGGTCGAGGCCGGTGAGCACGGCGGCAGCCGGCTCGCCGAGGCCCTGACCCGGCGCGGCGGCACCGTCGCGCGGGAGACCGACGTGCGGGCGGCGCTGCTGACAGCCCGCACCGGAGCACCGACCACCCTCTTCGTGCCGGCGCCCGACCTGCTGAGATCCGAGACCCTGAGCCGCCTGAGCCGGTTGCCAGCCGGGACCCGGGTGGTGCTGGTCGACCCGTCCGTCCGGGTCCTGCACGCCGCCGGCCTGCCGGTGGAGCAGCACGGTCGGCGCTGGGCGACCAAGGTGGTGGGTCCGCAGGCGAACGGCCGCCCCTGCCCGCTCGACGAGCTCCGCCCGGTGCGCCGGGCCGCCGCGCAGCGCCAGCGGTACACGTCGGACACCGAGATCCCCCTGGATCTCTGCTTCTCGGCCGGTCTGGCCCGCCTGCCAGGAACGGTCGACACCGTCCTCGTCGGGGCCGACGACCCGTTCCGCAACGACCGGATCGGCGAGCACGACAACCAGGCGCTCGCCACCGCGCTGCTCGGCGTGCACACCCGCGTCGTCTGGCTGGACCTGGAGGGGCCCGAACCACCCCCGCCGACCCCCAGCAGCCGACCGCCGGTCACCGACTCCTCCACCGAAGGACCCGGTTCGGAGACCACCCCCGCGGACGGCACCGCACAGGGGCGGCCCAGCAGACCCGGCGACAGCTCCGACGACCGGCGACCCGCCGACTCGGACGACGGACCGGCGCCGAACCCGCTCTGGGGCGCCTTCCCGCTCTGGTTCTGGGCGATGCTCGTCCAACTCGCGCTCGCGCTGCTGCTGGCCGCGCTGTGGCGGGCCCGCCGGCTCGGACCACCCGCGCCGGAGCCACTGCCGGTGGCCGTACGCTCGGCCGAGACCGCGCTCGGCCGAGCCCGGCTGTACCAACGGGCCGGCGCCCGCGGACCGGCCGGGCGGACGCTGCGTACGGCCGCACTGGCCCGCCTGCTGCCCTGGCTGAACCTGCCGGCGGAGACGCCACGCGACCGGGTCGCCACGGCCGTCGCGGCGCGCACCGGCGGCGAGCCGGAGCAGGTCGAGGAGCTGCTGTACGGCGACGACCCCGCCACCGACCAGGAGCTGCTCGACCTCGCTCGCTCACTCGACGCGCTAACCCGCGCCGCCGCGGAGTCCCCGCCCGAGCAGACGCACGGCGTCACGCCGACCCGAACCGAACCGACCGAAGGAGAACCGCGGTGACCCGACCCGCCGCAACCGCCGAATCCCTGACCGCCGGCCCCGACGAGGCCCGCGCCGCCCTGCACCGGCTGCGCGCCGAGGTCGCCAAGGCGGTCGTCGGCCAGGACTCGGTGGTCACCGGGCTGGTGATCGCCCTGCTCTGCCGCGGCCACGTACTGCTCGAAGGCGTGCCGGGAGTCGCCAAGACCCTGCTCATCCGCACCGTGGCGACCGCGCTGGAGCTGGACTCCAAGCGGGTCCAGTTCACCCCCGACCTGATGCCCGGCGACGTCACCGGCTCGCTGATCTTCGATCCGCACACCGCCGCGTTCACCTTCCGCGAAGGCCCCGTCTTCACCAACCTCCTGCTCGCCGACGAGATCAACCGGACGCCACCGAAGACCCAGTCCGCGCTCCTGGAGGTCATGGAGGAGCGGCAGGTGTCGGTGGAGGGTGGCCGGCGCCCGCTGCCCGACCCGTTCATCGTGGCCGCCACCCAGAACCCCGTCGAGTACGAGGGCACCTACCCGCTGCCCGAGGCCCAGCTGGACCGGTTCCTGCTCAAGCTCACCGTGCCGCTGCCCACCCGGGAGGAGGAGCTGGGCGTGCTGCGGGCGCACCACGCCGGCTTCGACCCGCGGGACCTGGCCGCGGCCGGCGTACGACCGGTGGCGAGCGCGGCGGACCTCGCTGCCGCCCGGGCCGCGGTCGGTCAGGTCCACGTGGCCGAGCCGCTCCTCGGCTACCTCGTCGACCTCTGTCGGGCCACCCGCACAACCCCGGCGCTGGAGCTCGGCGCCTCACCGCGAGGCGCCACCGCGCTGCTCAACACCGCCAAGGCGTGGGCCTGGCTGGCCGGACGCGACCATGTGGTGCCCGACGACGTGAAGGCGGTGGCCCGGCCCACGCTGCGGCACCGGCTGCGCCTGCGGCCGGAGGTCGAACTGGACGGCGTGGGGGTGGACTCGGTGCTGGACGCGGTGCTCGCCACCGTGCCGACGCCGCGATGACCTGGCGGGCGGCGCTGCTGCTCGCGGCCGGGGCGCTGACCCTGCCGCTCTGGCCGTCGCCGTTCGTCGGCGTCCTGGTGATGACCGGTGGCGTGCTGCTGCTGGTCCTCGTGGACCGTCTCTGCGCAGTTCCCCCGGCCGCGCTCACCGCCGAGCGGGAGGGCGACCGGACGGTCCGGCTCGGCGGCACCGCCACGGTCGCGCTCCGGCTCGGCAACACCTCCGGGCGGACGCTGCGCGCCCAGGTCCGCGACGCCTGGGTGCCCTCGGCCGGCGCAAGCCCCGACGTACCACCGCAACGGATCGTCACGGTGGCGCCCGACGACACGCTGGTCCTGCCCACCCGGCTGACCCCGACTCGGCGCGGTGACCGGCCGGCGCTGACCCTGACCGTCCGCTCGTACGGGCCGCTGCGGCTGGCGTTCCGGCAACGCTCCGGCCGCCCCGCCACGCCACCGTGGACGCTGCGGGTGCTGCCCCGTTTCGACTCCCGCCGGCACCTGCCCGAGAAGCTGGCTCGACTGCGGATCATCGACGGCACCCAGGTCACCCGTGGGCGCGGCCAGGGCACCGAGTTCGACACCCTGCGCGAGTACGTGGTCGGCGACGACGTCCGGTCGATCGACTGGCGGGCCAGCGCCCGGCAGGCGGACGTGCTGGTGCGTACCTGGCGACCGGAGCGGGACCGGCGACTGGTCTGCGTGCTCGACACCGGCCGCACCTCGGCCGTACGGGTCGGCGACGAGCCCCGGCTGGACACCGCCATCGACGCCGCGTTGCTGCTCACCGCTCTCGCCGTACGAGCCGGCGACCGTGTCGACCTGCTCGCCGCGGACACCGCGGTCCGCGCCACGATGACCGGCAGCGGCCGGCCGGCGTTGCTGACCCGGGTGGTGCACGCGCTCGCCCCGCTCCAGCCGGCGCTGGTCGAGACGAACTTCGAACTGATCGCGAGTGAGATCCTGCGCCGGCAGCGCCAGCGCAGCCTGGTGGTGCTCTTCACCGCGCTGGAGGCGGGCGCTCTCGGCGAGGGCCTGCTACCGGTGCTGCCCCGGCTGGCGGCCCGGCACCGGGTGGTCATCGCGGCGGTCCACGATCCGGTGCTCACCGCGATGACCACCGGCACGCCGGCCCGACCGGGGGACGCCTACGCGGCGGCGGCGGGGTGGCGGGCGCTGGCCGAGCGGGACCGGGTGCGGACGGCGTTGACCCGCCACGGCGTCACTGTGGTGGACGCCCCCGCCGGCGCCCTTGCCCCCCGGCTGGCCGACACCTACCTACGCCTCAAAGCCCAAGCCCAACTCTGACCCCCGACCTTCCGGTCGATCATGACGTTAACGGGCCGACGGGAGATCCAGAACGCCGTCAACATCATGATCAACGGGGAGGGGTGGAGGTGAGGGCGCGGGGGTGGGGGTGGGGTGGGTGGCGCGGCGGCCGAGGATCAGGACGTACGCCAGGAAGGCCAGCCAGACGGCGGCACCCAGCCCGACGCGGAGCGGAACCGGCACCGGGGCCGGAGTGACGAACGCCTCGACCAGCGCCGAGACCGCGAAGAGCCCGACCAGACCGAGCGCGACCACGATCGCGGAGCGGCCCGCCCGGGCGACCGCCTGCCCCCGGGTCAGCTCGGCCGGGGGCGAGATCCACGCCCACCCCGTACGCAGACCCAGCCCGGCGGCCACGAAGACCCCGGTCAGCTCCAGGAGCCCGTGCGGGGTGATGAGGCCGAAGAAGACGTCCGCCCGGCCGTACGAGATCATCACCCCGCCGACCACGCCGACGTTGAGCGCGTTCTGCCAGAGCAGGTAGAACACCGGCACGATCAGCACCCCGGACGCCAGGCACTGCGCGGCGATCCAGGCGTTGTGCGTCCAGAGGTGGAAGGCGAACGTCGGCGCGGAGAACTCGGTGTAATAGCCGGCGAACCCCGATTCGACCAGCTCGGCCGCCGCGTCGTCACCGATGAACGCGGCAGCGGTGTCCGGGTTGTCGGCGACGAACCACATCAGGAGGAAGCTGAGCAGGCTGAAGCCGGTGGCCACCCCGCACCACCACGGCCAGGCCCGGTAGACCGCGCCCGGAAACCCGGCGACCAGGAACCGGGTGACCGCCGACAGGGACGGGCGCGAGCGGCCGGTGATACGCGACCGGGCCCGCAGCACCAACTGGGAGAGCTGACCGACCAGCGCCGGGTCGGGTGAGCGGCTGCGCAGCACGGAGAGCTGGGTGGCCGTCCGCTGGTAGAGGGCGATCAGCTCGTCGACCTCCTCGGCGTCGAGGCGGCCGCGCTGGCACAGCGCCTCGAGACGCCGCCACTGCCCGCCGTGCTCCGCAACGTACGCGTCGAGATCCACAAGCACCCCCGTCCGGCGATCATAGTGTTCACTGTCGGGGTGAGCGCGCAACCACCGTCGTCGGCCCGTACCCGCCCGGAGGCCCGGGCCGTGCCGTGGAGCGACGCCGGTCTGGTCAGCGGCGAGGCCGTGGCGCTGGAGGTCCGGGTCGCCCGGCTCGGCTCGCGGGTGCTCGCCCTGCTGCTGGACGTCCTGACCCAACTGGTGGCCGCCCTGCTGCTCGCCGTGCTCTTCGCGCTGCTGTTCACGGCGCTGCCGTTCGAGCTGGTCGACGCGGCGTTGAACAGCGCGACCGGCACGCTCGGACTGGCGTTCGTGCTGGTCGGCTACCCGGTGCTGATGGAGCGCTTCAACAACGGCCAGACGGTGGGCAAGCTCGCCGTCGGCCTGCGGGTGGTCAGCGCCGACGGCGGTCCGGTCGGTCTCCGGCAGTCGCTGACCCGGGCCCTGGTCGGTGTCGCCGTGGAGTGGCCCGGCCTCATCCTGCCGCTGGTCAGCTGGGTGGCCGGGGTGACGGTGATGCTGACCGACCGGCGCGGTCGTCGCCTCGGTGACCTGGTGGCCGGCACCCTGGTCGTGCACACCCGCACCGCGTCGGTGTGGCGTCCCGTCCCGACCGCGGTCCCGGCGCTGGTCAACTGGGCGTACACGCTGGACCTGAGCCGGCTCGACGACAACCTGGCGCTGGCCGCGCGGCAGTATCTCGCCCGGGTGCACCGGTTCGCGGAGCCGGCGCGATCAAGGCTGGCGCGTGGCCTCTGGGCCGAGGTCGCCGCGGTGATCACGCCGCCTCCGCCGTTGGCCGCGCCGGAGACCGTCTACCTGGCCGCGGTGCTCGGCGAACGGCATCGCCGGGCGGTGCAGCGGCTCCAGCAGCGCCGGGCGGTCACCGCGGCGCTCTGGCCGGAGCTGGTTGCCGCCCCGCCCACCGCGGCGATCCGCCCCGCAGCGCCCGAGTCCACGCCGCCGGGCGCGTCGAACCCCCCGGTGGTACGTCCGCCCGCGCAGCCCACCGCCCCCACCGTCCGTCCGGCGACCGTCGCGGGCGAGCATCACGGTGCCTGACCGAAGGCCGCAGGCGAGCAGGCCGGACTGATGGCCGGCGTTGCAGGTGCCCGTCCGGCGGGGCCGGGGCGCGACAGGCGCCCGCCGCTCGGTTGCGCGGCGCGACCGGCCGGCGGCTGTGGAAGGATCCGGAGCATTCCTACGCGCAGACAGGACGACCATGCCCGACGACCTGTTCACCCGTTCCGCCGCCTCCGCCCCGGCCCTGCCCGGACGGCGACGGTGAGGGGTTTCGGCCCGTGGCTGGCGGTGCTGGCCGTGGTGTTCCTGCTGAGCGCGCTGCGGATGCGGGCACTGGCCACGGCGGTCTCGCTGACGTGGCTCGCCTGGTGTGTCTGGACCTGGGTCCGCCCGAGCCGGCGCGGCCCCGGTTGATTCCCGGCACGCGGCGGCCCTGACCGGCCACGGACGCGGGGCGTCCGAGAACGCGAACCGGGCCGGTCGCTCGCGCGGCCGGCCCGGTTCCCGTCGGATCAGTAGCGGTAGTGCTCGGGCTTGAACGGACCCTCGACCGACACACCGAGGTAGTCGGCCTGCTCCTTGCTGAGCGTGGTCAGCTTCGCGCCGAGGGCGTCGAGGTGCAGCCGGGCGACCTTCTCGTCCAGGTGCTTGGGCAGGACGTAGACGCCGGTCGGGTACTCGTCGGTCTTCGTGAAGAGTTCGATCTGCGCGATCGTCTGGTTGGAGAACGAGTTCGACATGACGAAGCTCGGGTGGCCGGTCGCGTTGCCCAGGTTGAGCAGGCGCCCCTCGGAGAGCACGATGATCGCGTGGCCGTCGTCGAAGCGCCACAGGTCGACCTGCGGCTTGATGTTCTCGCGGGTGACGTCGGAGCGCTTGGCCAAGCCGGCCATGTCGATCTCGTTGTCGAAGTGGCCGATGTTGCCGACGATGGCCTGGTGCTTCATCCGGGCCATGTGCTCGTTGGTGATGACGTCGTAGCAGCCGGTGGCGGTGACGAAGATGTCGGCCTGCTCGACGACGTCGTCCAGGGTGGCGACCTGGTAGCCGTCCATCGCGGCCTGGAGCGCGCAGATCGGGTCGACCTCGGTCACCACGACCCGGGCGCCCTGGCCGCGCAGCGACTCGGCGCAGCCCTTGCCCACGTCGCCGTAGCCCATGACGACGGCCATCTTGCCGCCGATCAGCACGTCGGTGGCGCGGTTGATGCCGTCGATCAGGGAGTGCCGGCAGCCGTACTTGTTGTCGAACTTGCTCTTGGTCACCGCGTCGTTGACGTTGATGGCCGGGAAGAGCAGGGTGCCCGCGCGGTGCATCTCGTAGAGGCGGTGCACGCCGGTGGTGGTCTCCTCGGTGACGCCCTTGATGGTGGACGCGATCCGGGTCCAGCGCTGGCCGTCCTCGGCGAGCGTGCGGTGCAGCAGCCCGAGGATGACCGCGTACTCCTCGGAGTCGGCGGACTCGACAGGCGGTACGACGCCGGCCTTCTCGAACTCGACGCCCTTGTGCACGAGCAGGGTGGCGTCACCGCCGTCGTCGAGGATCATGTTCGGGCCCTGCCCGTCCGGCCAGGAGAGCACCTGCTCGGTGCACCACCAGTACTCCTCCAGCGTCTCGCCCTTCCAGGCGTAGACCGGTACGCCGGCCGGGGCGTCGGGGGTGCCGTTCGGGCCGACCACCATCGCCGCGGCGGCGTGGTCCTGGGTGGAGAAGATGTTGCACGAGGCCCAGCGGACCTGCGCGCCGAGCGCGACCAGGGTCTCGATCAGGACGGCCGTCTGGATGGTCATGTGCAGCGACCCGGTGATCCGGGCACCGGCCAGCGGCTGCGCCGCGGCGAACTCGCTGCGGATCGCCATCAGCCCGGGCATCTCGTGCTCGGCGAGCCGGATCTCCTTGCGCCCGAACTCGGCGAGCGACAGATCCGCCACCTTGTAGTCGCCGCCGGCGACGGTGTTCGGCCGGGCCGCGGACGGCGTTCCGCTGGCCGCCGGGAGGGTGCTGGTCATGGAAGCTCCTGTCGGACGATGTGCTGCGCGACCCTCCACCTTACGCGCGCCGGCATGTGGGCACCCCGGCCGCCCGCAGACGCGCGGGACGCGGACAGCGCACGGGGCGGTCGGCCGTGAACGGACTTTCCGTCCACCATCCGCCCGCCCCGTGCATCCCCCCGGTTTGGTTCCCCGCGCGTTCTCGGACCGTCGTCGCGATCACGCTGCGTACTCATAGAGTCACACTGCGCTAGGCCCGCGTCAAGCTATTTCGGGAAAGTCGGACTTGGAATTCCCGTCGCCGGGCCGCGAACCGTCGTCGAGGTTGCCGACCGGAACCTGTCGACCGCCCGGAGCAGCCCGGTGGACCCGCCCGACGGGTGCCCCGCCCTGAGGTCAGCTCACGCCACTCGACGCGACGTACGCCTGACCGGATCCGCTGATCCGCAGCGGCCCGCCGGCCGCGCTGCCGATGGCGGCCTGGCCGCTCTCCAGCTTCAGCACGCCCGTCCCGTCGTCCACGGTGAGCGGGCCGGTCACGCAGAGCACCACCCGGGGGCCGTCGACCGAGAGCTCCGCCTCCGGCACCTCGCCGCCCACGGTCACCCGCTGCAGCGCGAAGTCGTCCACCGGCACCCGCCAGCAGTCCACCCCGGCACCGGCCGGCCGCGCGGCGACCACCGGATCGTCGAGCACCTCGAAGCGGAGCACCCGCAGCAGCTCGTCGACGTCCACCCGCTTCGGAGTGAGCCCGCCGCGCAACACGTTGTCACTGGCCGCCATGATCTCCACGCCGGTGCCGCGCAGGTAGGCGTGCAGGTTGCCGGCCGGCATCCAGATCGCCTCGCCGGGCACCAGCCGGACGTGGTTGAGCAGCAACGCCACCAGCACGCCCGGGTCGGCCGGGTACTCCGCCGCCAGCGACCGGGCCAGATCGGCGTCCGGGCCCTCGGCCGGCGAAGCCACCACCGCGGACACCAGCCCCGCCCGCTCCTCCTGCGGCCAGGTGAGCAGCGTACGGACCGCCGTGCGAAGCCCCGCCAGGCCGGTACGCAGCGCCGTCACCACCGGCTCCAGCGCCGGTACGTCGAACGCGGCGAGCGCCCGCGCGGACTCCGCCGGGTCACGGAACCCGCAGAGCGCCTCGAACGGCGAGAGCGCGACCAGCAGCTCCGGCTTGTGGTACGGGTCGACGTAGTTGCGCTCCCCCACCGGACGTGAGATGTCGGCGGCGTGGCCGGCCCGTGCCTGCTTCGCGTCCGGGTGCGCCTGGAGGCTCAACGCGCCGTCGGCGGCCAGCACCTTCAGCAGGAACGGCAGCCGGGTGCCGAACCGGTCGACGCCTTTGCGCCCGAGCCAGTGCTCGGGCTCCGCCGCCAGTACGTCGAGCAGGCTGACCCGCTCGCCGTCCCGCTCGACGGCGGCCGGAGCGCCCGGGTGGGCGCCGAGCCACAGTTCGGCCTCCGGGCCCTCGGTCGGCACCGGGCGCCCCTGCAGGGCGGCGATGGCCGAACGCGATCCCCAGGCGTAGTCCCGAACAGGGCCGTACAACAGTTCCACGTGTTTCAGCTCCCCGGCCGTTCGGCCGTCTCGTCCGCCGCATCCTGTGTCGGCGGTGCCGCGGTGGGCGCGGCGGACCCGGTGCCCGCCCGCTCGGCCGCGGCACTGTAGATGTCCGGCTCGAGGTAGATGACCCGGGCGATCGGCACGGCCGCGCGGATCCGCGCCTCGACGGCGTTGATCCCGCGCGCCACCTCCTCAGCGGTGTCGCAGGCCATGACGGCGACCTTCGCGGCCACCATCAGCTCCTCCGGGCCGAGGTAGAGCGTCTTCATGTGGATGATCCGCTCGACCTCGGGACCCTCGGTCACGGCCCGCTCGATGGCGGCAAGGTCGTGCGACTCGGCACCCTCACCGAGCAGCAGGCTCTTCGTCTCGATGGCGAGGACGACGGCGATGGTGACCAGCAGGATGCCGATCATCGCGGTGCCCAGCGCGTCCCAGCGGCCGTTCTCGGTCACCAGGGTCATGCTCACGCCGAAGAGCGCGAAGAGCAGACCGATCAGCGCGCCGAAGTCCTCCAGCAGCACCACAGGCAGCTCCGGCGCCTTGGCGCGGCGGATGAACTTGACCCAGGACTGGTTGCCCCGGAGCTGGTTGGACTCCTTGATGGCCGTGCGGAAGGAGAACGACTCCAACGTGATCGCGATGAGCAGCACGCCGATCGGCACCCAGTGGTACTTGGTGATCGCCTCCGGGTGCTCGTACTTGTGGTAGGCCTCGTAGAGCGCGAAGAGACCACCGACGCTGAACAGCACGATGGAGACGATGAACGCGTAGATGTAGCGCTCCCGGCCGTAGCCGAACGGGTGCTGCGGGGTGGCTTCCCGCTTGGCCCGCTTCCCGCCGAGCAGCAGCAGCCCCTGGTTGCCCGAGTCGGCCACCGAGTGGATCGACTCGGCCAGCATCGACGACGATCCGGTCAGCGCGAACGCGATGAACTTCGTGATGGCGATACCGACATTGGCCAGCAGGGCGGCGATGATCGCCTTCGTCCCGCCTTCGGCGCTCACGCCGCCGCTCCGCTCCGCCGGGCGACACCGTGAGCCGCGACCGCACCGAGCCGGATGCTCCGCTCACCGCGTACGCTCACGCCACCGCTCGGCTCCGCCGCGCGAGGCCGCCGGCCACGGGAGTCCCGCGCCGACCACCAACGTCCGATCACTGGTTCGACAGCTCCTTCATCTCGGTGATGGCCGGTACCGCCATCGGGTCCAGCCCGTGGGCCAGCGCCAGGTAGATCGAGGCGAAATCCGGGACCGCGGTGAGCGAGGCGAGCCGCTCCAACGCGGAGCCCCCCTCGGCCGTCACCACGTCACAGCGAACGCCTCGGCGCTCCGCGAGGGTCTGCACCGCCTCGGCGCGTCGCTCCTCCACGGCGAGCGGTTCGTCGGTGTCGTCCTCCGCGTTCAGCCCGCCGTCGCGCAGCAGCACCAGCCGCAGCCGGGTGCCGTCGTCGCTCTCCTCGTCCGGGTCGGCGAAGATGTCCCGCTCGCCCTCCGCGAGGCCGCCGAAGACTCCGTCGAGCAGGCCCACCCGGCCCCGCCCGGCCTCGCCCAGCGCCCCGGTCACCACCGGGTACCGGGCGTTTGCCGAGAGGGTGTCGCCGAACCGGCGCGCCGCGACGGTGGCCAGCGGCGACGAGCCCCAGACGATCGGGATCGACCCGGCGAGCCCCAGCGCCAGCGACTTGGCCGGGTTGACGAAGGATTCGGCGGTGGGCCGGCAACGGTCGGCGTCCGCGTCGAGCCGGGCCGCGGTCTCGGCCAGGTCCGCCTCGTTGACCTTGACCAGCCCGAGCGTACGCGCGGCGAGCAGCACCGGAACGGTGAGCGCCCAGAGGCTGGCCCGGGCCGGGGCACGCCGGGGTACCGGAATGAACGGCGCGCGCGCCCGCTCGGCGACCGACTGGAGCTGCGAGTCGGGCGCACCGACCGCGACCAGCCGGGCGCCACGCCGGTGCGCCGCCTCGGCAGCGCCCAACGCCTCCGGGCTACGGCCGGAGGCGCTCACGGCGATGACCACGTCGGCCGCGCCCACCCAGCCCGGCACGCCCGCGCTGCGGTGCGCGATCACCGGCACCGGGCAGCGCGGTCCGGCGACCGTGGCGAGCACGTCGCCGGTGCGGCCGGCGGTGCCGATGCCCGCGATGACCACCGCGCGCGGCCGCCCCTCGTCGGCGAGCACGGAGAGGTTCGCCTCGGCGGCGAGCGCGGCCGACTCACGGACCTGCGCACCCGCCGCGGCTGTGTGCCGCAGCATGCCGCCCGGGTCGCGCTCGGAGAGCGCGTCGGCGTCGTCGAGCAGCGCCTCGTCGGCTTCCCGGTGACCACTGACTCCGGCGGTACCGTCGATCACGACTGCTGCCCCGGTCCGCCGCGCGCCTCGTCGAGCAGGAGCACCGGCACGTCGTCGCGGACCTCGAAGATCCGGCCGCACTCGGTGCAGGTCAGCGTCTGCGCCTGCGCGTCGTAGTTCAGCGGTGCGTGGTGCGTGTCCGGGCAGGCGAGTATCTCGAGCAACTGCGGATCCAGGGCCACGGCGCGGCTCCTTCCACGTGTGCGGCGTGACCGTCGGCGGTGCCGACGGCGCAGGCGATCTTATCGGCGAACCCGGTCGAGCACCTCGTCGCGGAGGGAGATCATCCGATCCCGGCTCGGTGCCTCGACGTTCAGCCGCAGCAGCGGCTCGGTGTTGGACGCGCGCAGGTTGAACCACGCGCCGTCGGGGAAGCGCAGGGTCAAGCCGTCCAGGTCGTCGGCGACGGCGTCCGGGTACGCGCCGCGTACGTCGGCCATCGCCGCGGCCTGGTCCGCCACGGTGGAGTTGATCTCACCGCTGGCGACGTACCGCTCGTACTCGCCGGCCAGCACCGAGAGCGGCAGCGACTGCTCGCCGAGCGCGGCCAGGGTGTGCATGGCGGCGAGCATCCCGGTGTCGGCGAACCAGAAGTCCCGGAAGTAGTAGTGCGCGGAGTGCTCACCGCCGAAGACGGCGTTGGTGCGGGCCATCTCCGCCTTGATGAAGGAGTGACCGACCCGCGCCACCACCGGCTCCCCGCCGTGCTCGCGGATGATCTCCGGCACCGCACGGGAGGTGATCAAACCGTGGATCACGGTGGCGCCCGGGTACTTGCCGAGCTCCCGCGCCGCGACCAGCGCGGTGATCGCGGACGGCGAGACCGGCTCGCCCCGCTCGTCCACCACGAAGCACCGGTCGGCGTCACCGTCGAAGGCGAGCCCGATGTCCGCTCCGTGCTTCACCACCGCGCGCTGGAGGTCCACCAGGTTGGCCGGGTCCAGCGGGTTGGCCTCGTGGTTGGGGAAGCTGCCGTCGAGCTCGAAGTAGAGCGGCACGATCTCCAACGGCAGCCCCGGCAGCACGGCGGCACCGAGCACGCTCGGCACGGTGTGACCGGCCATGCCGTTGCCCGCGTCGACCACCACCTTCAGCGGCCGGATCTCCGACAGGTCGACGAGCTTGCGTAGGTACGCCCCGTACCCCGGCAGCATGTCCCGCCGCTCCACGGCACGCGTCGGCTCCCCGGCCGGCCGGGGCTCCTCCTTGTCCAGCAGCGCCTGCGCCCGGTCGCGGATCTCGGCGAGCCCGCTGTCCTGTCCGATCGGGCGGGCACCGGCGCGGCACATCTTGATCCCGTTGTACCGCGCCGGGTTGTGGCTGGCGGTGAACATCGCCCCGGGCAGGTCCAGCGAGCCGGCGGCGAAGTAGAGCATGTCGGTAGACGCGAGGCCGATCTCGATGACCGAGCGCCCCTCCGCGCGTACCCCGGCGGCGAACGCGGCGGCCAGGCCGGGCGAGGTGGCGCGCATGTCGTATCCGATCACGACGGCGTCGCCCGGCTCGTCGGTGGCGTTCAGCAGCTGGACGAACGCGGCGCCGAGAGCCTCGGCGGCCCGTTCGTCCCACTGGTCAGGCACCGTCCCGCGGACGTCGTACGCCTTCACGATCTGGGACAGATCAGACACCAGTTCACTCCTCGGCCTCAGGTCGTCACGCAACCCTGAGCGTATCGGAGGGCACCGGTCGAGCCTTGGTCAGTCGGGCAGCCTGGGCATGAGGACGGTGTGTTCGCCACCCGGCGCGGGCATCGACGGCGCGCTCTGAGGGTCGTTGCCGGCCCGCTGCCCGGGAACCGGTTGGGTCCGGTCCGGCTCGGCGGCCGGGCGGGCGCCGTAGACGGCGCCGCCCGAGGGCCGCTGCGCGGGCGCGCCGTAGACGGCGCCACCGGCGGGCGACTGCCCGTACACCTGGCCGGGACGTGCCGGCGCGCCGCCCCCGGCGCGGTAGGTGGTGCCACCCGGGTAGCCCGCCGCCATGACCGGCTCGTCGACGGACGACTTGTCCTGCCGGGACCGGCGAACCAGCAACCCGATCAGCAGCGCCCCGAGGGCGACCAGGCCCAGACCGATGAACATGATCGGGGACATACCGGAGGACTCCTTGGACTTGTCGGTCGTGCTCGGTCCGGTCGGCGCCGCCAGCGCCGCCGGAGTCGAACCAGCTTCTGTGGTGGCCTCGGTGGCCACCGGCGTCGGACTCGGCGACGGCTTCTTCGACGGAGTGGGTGACGCCGTCACCCGCGAACCCTCCACCCGCGCCGAATCCGAGTCCCGGCCCAGCGTCCGGCCGGTGGCGTTGGTGGCCTCGCCGGTCACGCTGAGCCGCCCGCCCGGTGCTCCGGCCACGAAGGCGACCCGGTAACGAACCGTGATGCCCTTGCCCCGGCAGAGCGTCGGCTTCGCCGGTGCGGTCGGCGTCGTGCTCACCGCGCCGCCACCGCCGTTGACAGGCACCGGAAACCAGCGCCCACCGTAGTTGACCTGGACCTTCACCTGGTCCGCCGCAAGGCCGTCCAGCCGCAGCCCGAGCGTCGTACGCAGCAGCACGCAACCGTCGCTGCGCTTGCGCACCTCGACGTTCACACCCTGGGCCGAGCCGCCGGCCCGGAAGCTGCTGGCCGCCCCCACCCGCACCGAGTCGTCATCGGCCAACGCCGGCGACCCGCCGAGCAGCACCAGGCCACCGAGCACCGCGCCGACCGTCGCGAACCGCGCCACGTGCCGCCGTACTGCCATGATCACCTCGCCGTTCGCTCCGGGTAAGGGCCCGCGTCAGGCTACTACCGCCCCACCTGGCGCACTGGTCATAGAGCGGCCCAGATGTGCGCCGCATTACCTTCGCCAGCGCCTCCGCCCCTGGTCACGCCGCCGACCGGAAGCCATCCGAACGGCGGCGACACGCGACGTCCAGCGCGTGGCACGGTGGCTTGTGCCGTGTGGAGGCGGGTCAGCCTGTCGCGGGTGGTGCCGTGGCTTGCGCCGCGATGAGGGTGTCCCGGCAGAGCCGGTCGGCGGTCCGGGTGGTCTCGGGCAGCCGGTAACGCGGGGTCAACGCGAGCACCTGGGCGGCGGCGTTCTCCAGGCTCATCCGGTGGCCGACGCTGACGAAGACCGGCTTCACCCCGGCACGCGTCCGCAGCACCCGACCCACCACCTCACCCCCGTCCCGCAGCGCCGACCACGCGCCCCGCTCGACGGCCGGCGGCACCCAGTCACCGACCAGCGGCGTCTTGCCGACCCCGATCGCCGGCAGGCCGGTCACCACCCCGAGGTGACAGGCGAGCCCGAACCGGCGCGGGTGGGCGAACCCGTGCCCGTCACAGACCAGCAGCTCCGGCCGGGTGTTCAACCGGTCCAGCGCGGCGAGCAGCGCGGGCAGCTCCCGGAACGCGAACAGGCCCGGGACGTACCCGAACGCGGGCCGGCCGACGCTCACGGCCTGGTCGAGCACCGCGAGCGTACGGGTGTCGAGCACCGTCACCGCAGCCGCCAGCAGGTCACCGCTCTCGGCGTACGCGACGTCGAGCCCGGCCACCGTCGCGGGCTCGGCCGGACCGGGCCCCACGAGGTCCACCCGCGACCGCAACTCCTCCTGGACGGCCACCGCCTCGGCCACACTGGCCGGTGTGGCCGCCGCTCCCGGCACGCTCATCGCCCTCCCCCGTGGCGCCCGCGCCGCACACCCCCGGCCGCCCTTGATCGACACGACTTCCAGGAAGTCGGGCGATCATCCCGCCCTCGACAGCCCGACTTCAATGATCTCGAGTGGATCACTCTCCACCTGGGCCGCAGCTCGGACCGGCCGCACCTACTGCCCGATTCGACCGTCGATCAGCTCGCGGAGCAGGTCGGCGTGCCCGTTGTGCCGCGCGTACTCCTCGATCATGTGCACCAGCAGCTCACGCAGGGAGATGGTCTCGCCGTCGCGCATGCGGCCCAGGACAGAGAGGTCGGGCGAGCGCTCCACCAGCCGCTCGGCGAACTCCACCTCGGCACGCCAGTCCCGCCACGCCTCCTCGACCACATCGGGCTCCGCTATCGCCCCGTTGAAGTCGGCGTCCCGGTCGTTCTCCGTGCGGTAGACGGGCGGCACGTCCTCGCCGGCCATCACCCGGCGGAACCAGCCCCGCTCCACCTCGGCCATGTGCCGGACCAGGCCGAGCAGCGACAGCGTCGACGGCGGCACGGCCCGGCGGGCCAACTGCTCGGCGTCGAGATCCGCGCACTTCAGCTCCAGAGTGAGCCGCTGATCGCGCAGGTACTGGACGAGGACCGTCCGCTCATCGTCGAAGCCGCCCTCGGAACGGGGGTCCGCGTCGGGGTGGACGAACATGTTCGACCAGGCGAAGCCCTGAGCGGGGAGATCCTCAGGCTTGCCGGTGGCGGGCGAGTCAGACATACCGCGACACTCTTGCACCGCCACCGCCCTTCGCAAGCGGTTTAGGGCTGCTGGGCCAGGGACGGGTCGGCCCCCGGATCACCCGCCCGCTGCAACTCCTCCTCGAACATGACGAACGTCCTGCGGCGTACCCCCTCGATCAGGGCGATCTCGGTGGCAGTCGGGTAGCGGCGTTCCCGGGCCTGGGCGTCGGTGATGGCCCTGACGGTCTCGTACAGAGCGAAGATCGGGCCTTCGCCCCGGAGGTAGTACCCGCGCTCACGCTCCGTCTGCTGCACGAACTCCTCGCGCGTCAACTCCTCGATGTCGTCACCACCGACGAATAACAGCGCGCGGATGAACTCGTTCGCCGGAGTCCAACCGCCGGTCTCCTTCGAGACGCGCCACGCCGCCACGCCACCGTCCGCCGTCTCCACAAGCTTGATCGGCGACTCGTAACGGCTGAAGAATGCCGGGAGCACCAAACCTTCGGGCCGGTTCATCCCTCCGACACCTCGCCTCCGTCGTAACCCAACGCATGCCAGTACGCATTCTGTCCGCGCCGGAGCAGCCCGTTCCGCACCGCCCGTTCAGTCGGTGTCAACGGCCGGTCCGCCACCTCAGCAAGCGCCTCCAGGTCCCGCCTGACCTCGTAGAGCGCATGCTCCCATTCCGCCACCCCTTCCAGCGCGACGAGTTGAAGGCGTAGCTCGGCGACGTGCCCGTTCGACGTACGTAGCCTCAGCAGCACATCCCGGTAGCCGCTCAATTGCGGGCGAACGAAACGGTCCTTGATATCGAGCAACACCACGTCAGGATCTCGGGTCAGCTCGTCCAACGCGTCGTACAGGTCATCCAGCCCGTGAAACTCCACCTTCGCGGCGGCGAGATCCGTCAGACGCGACGCGTCATTGTCGTATTCGACGAGCTTGTCCAGGAGGCGTCCGCGCTCCTTCGGCCCACGGCGCCAGCCGGGCAGCCCCCGATCGCCCGCCAGTCGTACGACCAGGTTGTTCAGCTCCGGTTGAGCTGCCGCCGCTTCGGCGTAGAGCCGTCGCAGGTAGTCGGAGAGGAACTGGCCGTCGTGGCACCGCTCCACGTCGAAGCCGCTCTGGATGCTCGCCTGCCGCCGGGCGCGCACCCGCTGGCTCACCTCCCGGTTGCGGGGAGTGAGCATGGTCGGCCGGGGCGCCGCCGGTGTTCCCTCCGCCGTAACCGCTTCGGCGCCCCGCTCCGAGATTTCGGCGATCACGTCGCCGAGGACGTCGATCGCCTGCTGATGACTCGCCAGGTGATGCAACGTCAGCGGACGGGCGGTCAACGAGTCGAAGAGCTCCGGCGTCGCCAGGATCAGGCGCACCAGGTCGGGCCGCTCGGCCAGCTGCCGAATCAGAGTCGCGGCGAGCAGCGGCTCGTCCGGCGGCGGTTCCCGCCAGGCCCCGTCCAGCATCGCGCGCGCCCGTGGGTCCGCGAAGAAGGTGGCCACGTCCCGGGCGGCAGCGTCGTCCAACTGCGGTACGAGCCGACGCAGCGTCGGCCCGTCCAGCGCCTCGGCCAGTTCGGGCGGCGGCACTCCGGCCCGGAGGGCGCCGGTGAGGTCCACCGCGTCGGCGAGCACCCGCTCCACCGGCGAATGCTCCGCAGTGGTCGACCCAGGCCCGGCGGCGAGGAGATGCAGCCGGTTGAGGTACGGGTGGCCGTACCCCTCGTCGCGCTCGGCGGGCGGATATTCGGGCAGGTCTGGAAGGGCGCTGTGCCATCCCCGTCGCAGCCCGGCCATCGGCATCGGCCGGGCGTCGGG
This sequence comes from Micromonospora musae, assembly GCF_003626635.1. Lineage (GTDB taxonomy): Bacteria > Actinomycetota > Actinomycetes > Mycobacteriales > Micromonosporaceae > Micromonospora > Micromonospora musae. Next base: position 84,113 of record NZ_RAZT01000017.1, read on the forward strand.
GCCGAGCACCAGAACCTCGAGGTCGACCGAGTTGTACCGGTTCGCCGTCCCGGTGTGCCGGTAGAGCGGTCGGGTGGCGATTCGGCCGGTCTGCGGATCGAGGTAGAGCACGGTGCCGTTCTGGTTGAGCGCCACGGAGATGTGGGCACCCCCGCCCTCCCACGTGTTGATCACGAACGCGTAGCTGCCGTGCCCACCGAGCAGCAACTGGTCGTGCAGGTTGTGGTACCCGCGATCGATGGCGTGCCGCCGCTGCGCCGGCGTGACGTCGTGCCTCGGCTCGCAGAGTCGTTGGAACCGCCCACCGGTGATCTGCTCGATCCGCTGCGGCCCGTGCAGCTCGCCGTCGAGCGGCCGGTTGACGTCGCCTGCCGCGTACGCGTCGAAGGTGCGCGGCGCCGACACCCGGGGGCGGGCGTGCGCCCACGTGTCGAAGAGCGAGAGCGTGCAGTCGACGCAGTTGATGCCCCGGGTGGGGTCGGCCGCCGGCCCACCGTCGTTCAGCAGCCGGAACCAGTCGCCCTGGCGCGGATCCGGGGTACGTGCGACCCGCCCGTCGGCTTCCCGGGGGACCCGACGCTCGACGTCGGTCTGGTGCAGGGCCAGCGGCGGACGCAACCCGCCCGGCCGGCCGTAGCGGCGTGACCTGTCGATCGGTGGGGGGTGGTCGTCGCCGGTCAGCGCCGAGCGATCCGCCGTCTCGACCCCGCCGGCGGCGAGCTCGCCGACGTCGTCGTTGACGCGCCGGAAGGTCTCCTCGTCGAGGCCGACCCTCGGCGACGCGACCGTCCCGGCCAGGATCTCCTCGGCGAGGTCTCGCTGCTGGTGGTACCACCTTTCCCGGTCGCGGACCTCGGCGCGGTACCGCCCGGCGGCGGCGTGCCGCCCGGCGCGGGCCAGATCGTGGCCCTCGCTGCGCAGCCAGCGGATCTCGTCGTCCGTCCGGTCGGCGTCTCGGCGCAGCTGCGCGACCCGGTCACGGCGCCGGTTCTCCTCGTGGGTGCGCCGCTGGTACTCGAAGTGGCCCCGGTACCGGCGCCGCTCGAAGGCGTCCCGGTCGGCCGCCCAGACCGCGGCGTACCACTCGGGCGTTCTCGGCCGCGGCCCATCGGCGCCCACCAGCCCCGGCGAACCGTCGGACGGCGGCCGGGGCGGCACCGGCTGAGCCGGTGGCGCATCCGACCCGCCCGCCGTCGGCCGGTCCGGACCTCCGCCGTTCGGCGGCCCGGTGGAGTTGGGTCTCGGCGGGACGGCGGGCTCGGGGGTGCGCGGATCCGGCGTCGGCGGCGGAGTGCCGGATGCCGGGGCGGCGGGTGTCGCGGGCTCGGGCGGCGTCGGTGCTACGGGGCCGGGTGTCGGGGTCCGGGTCGGCCAGACGGTCGGAGCCGCCGCCGTGGTGGCTGCGAGCGAGCCGGCCGAGGGGGGCGTCGGCTGCGTCGCCGCGGTCGGAGCGGTCGGGCTCGGGCCGGTCGGCACCGGGTCGACAACCGGCGAGCTCGGGGGTGGTGCCCCGGTGATCGGCGGGGCGGGGGCCGCGAGCGCACTCAGCGTCGGGGTGTCGGCGATCGCCGCCGAAGTCGTCACGGTGGGGGCCGGCAGAACGGAATCCATCGGCCCGGGCGACACCGGCACGGTCACGGGTGAAGCCGGCCCGGACGACACCGGCACCGTCTCGAACGAAGCCGACGCGGACGACACCGGTAACGCCTCGGACGAAGCCAGACCGGGCGACACCGGCACCGTCTCGAACGAAGCCGACGCGGACGACACCGGTAACGCCTCGGACGAAGCCAGACCGGGCGACACCGGCACCGTCTCGAACGAAGCCGGCCCGGGCGACACCGGCGCGGGCGCGGACGGACCGGGCGCGGCGGGAGGGGGTACCTCGATCGGCGCACTGGACGAGGGCAGCACGCCGGGCGAGGGCAACACGCCGGGCGCGGACGTTCCGTCGGACGGCGGGCGCGGTGCGGGCACTGGCGACTCGGGCCCACCCGGCAACTCGGCCACGCCTGGGCCGAGCGCCACGCCCAGACTCGGCGGCACGCCCAGACCAGCCGACACACCCAGACCCGGCGGCACGCCCAGCTCCGTCGAGGCCAGCGCGGCGAGCCGGCCGTCGAGCCGGGCGCGGAGCGCAGCGTCCGCCTGCGCGGTGGCCGAGCCCGTGCCGCCGGAGACCGCGGCCCGCGCGGCGTCCTCCACGGAGGTCAAACCCGCCCCGGTGGCCAGGCTCGCGGCGTTCTCCGCGATCACCTCACCGGCCATCTCCCGGGTCAGGTGCTCGCCGACACGGGCCATCGGCCCGGTCGCGTGCCGGCCCAGCCCGGCCAGCGGTGCGGCCGCGCCCCCGGCCAGGCCGCCGAGCGCCGAGGTGCCGGCGTCGGCGAGGTCCAGCCCGTCGCGCCGGCCCGTGGAGTTCTGGTACGCCTGCGTGGCGAGGCTGATCCCCGCCTCCTCGCCCGCCTCGGTGAGCCCGCCGAGCGCCGAGCGCCGGGCCAGGCCCCGCACGCCGCCCTCGGCGACCTGCCGGGCGGCCCGCTCGCCGGCCTCCTTCAGGCCGTGGCGCAGCGACTTACGGGCGAGCTGCCCGATCAGGCGCTTGAAGATCTGCTGCACGATCACCCGGCTGGCGGCGACCGCGGCGCCCGCCGCGGGCGAGGCGGCGCCGGCGGTGAGCGCGGCCGCGACCGCCAGCGACAGCAGCTCGACGACCAGGATGCCGAGCTCGATCCAGACCTCGAGCTTCGCGGCCTCGATGTCGCACCCGCACTCCTCGACCAGCCGGCCCAGGTCGGTGGAGACGGCGAGCAGCACGGGCAGCGGAGCGTCGTCGCCTTCGGCCAACCGCCGCCAGGCCGCCTCGAACGCCTCGGGGACCGCGCCGACCGCGCCGTAGCCGCCTCGTACCTCGGCGGCGGCCTCGGCCGCGTCGGCGCGCGGGGCGGCGAGCACGGCGGCCACCGCGTACCACTGGTCGGCGAGGTCCCAGACGGCGCGTTCGTTCCCCTCCGGCCATTCGACCCCGAGCACCCAGTCGAGGGCCTCGTAGATCCAACCGGGCAGGTCCCACGGCGAGTAGTCGAGCGGGTGCGGTACCGGGCTCGGCAGCAGGCTCATCGGGATGCTCCGTGGTCAGCGGCTGTCGACGCGGGCGAGCCGGCCCGAGGCGGTTGCATCGGTGTTCACGTTGGCGTCGACCGAACGCACCACGTCGACGCCGAGCGCGTTGAGGTGGCGGCCGAGCCCCTCCCACGCCCGCAGCACGATCTCCTCGCACCCGCGGTAGCCGCGCTCGAAGGCCGCCCCGATGTCGTCCCGCCCCCAGGGCTGCTGCGCGCTGGTCGAGGCGATCTCACCGCCTACCTCGGCCCGCCGGGCGCTCAGCGCCTCCCCGGCGGCGCTCAGGTCCGCGCCGCCCTGCCGGGCCCGGGTGGCGTCGAGCCACAGCTGCCCGCCGCCCGCGCCGCTCACTTGCCGCCTCCCAGGACCGCGTCGGCCCGGTCGAGCAGCGCGCCGAAGTCACCCGTACGCAGGAAATCCATCGACCCGGCGCCGGCCGGAAGATAGCCGGCGACCAGTTCCCGGGTGGCCGCGTTCGCGCGGGTGCTCGCCCGGCGCACCGTCTCGGTGATCGTCCGGCTCAGCGCGGCGGCGTCCCGGTCGCCGTAGACGGCGGAGCTCAGCTCCACGGTGATCACCTCGCCACGGGCGCCGACCGTGGCGGTCACCCTTCCGTCCGCGGAACGCTCGGTCACCCGCAGGTCGGCGAGCCGCTCACGCAGTTCGTCCAGACCGGACCTGAGTCGCTGGTACTGACCGTGGATCTCGTCGAACCTGACCCGCAGTGGGTGATTCGTCGACCGGTCCGCCTCCTCCGCCACGCCGCCTCCCCCGTCACCGTGTGTAGGCCGCACCATACCGGGCGCGACGAATCTCGTGGGGTCCGGTAGTTTCTGCCGGGTGATCGACCGTCATCAGGCCGAGCAACTCGCCGCGGTGTGGGCGCGCCGCGACTCGCAACGCCTGGGCTACGAGTGCGTGCCGACCGTCGACGAGTTCGACCTGGGGTTCGTCATATCGTCCACTGTGTCCGTCGAGGCGCGGACGCTCCCGGGTGACCTGCCGACGACGTTCGTCGACCGGGAGACCGGCGAGGTGACGACCTGGCCCCGGGTCCCACCGAACGTGGTCGAGGAGCTCTACCGACGTAACCGGCCGAGCGAGCCGCGGGCGCCTCGGACGGTCGATCCGGCGAGCCAACTGCTGCGGGAGATCGGGCGGCTGCCCACCCCCGGCGCGATCGCCCACCTCTCCCTCGACGGCAGGATGTTCCGGGCCCAGGGGGCCAAGGGCGACGTGGAGCTGCGGCACCATCCGCTGGTCCGGCGCTACCTCGACGAACTGCCCGTCGGTCACCTCGGTCGCGGTGGTGACCGGCACGCCGAGCTGATCGTCGTCTCCGACGTGCTGCACGAGTACGACCACCGCCGGGCCGCCGAGGGCATCGCCCCGATGGGCATGGGCGACGCCGAGTTGCTGCTCGCCGCGGCCCGGTTCGAGGTGTTCCGGGTACGGGAGCCGGGCGATCCGGCCGGTGGGCTCGCCGAGCGCCCCTGCGACTCGTGCCTGAACTTCCTGGTGCACTTCAACGTTCTCCGCTGGTCGGAGCTGGCCTACACGCAGGAGTGGCTGCCCGAGCGGCAGGTGCCGCACCAGCCCGGACGGTTCCCGGCGGAGGTAGCGGATTCCCTTCTGGACGGTGGCTGGGCGGACGGCCCGCTCAACGAGGTGCTCTGCGCCGGGGCGATCCGGGAGACCCGCGAGGTGCGGGGGCAGCGACACCGGCACGAGCCGTTTCCGGCGGCGGTGGCCGCGCTGACCGCCTTCCCGGCGCTGCTCAGCCGGCGGCGCGGCCCGGGCGAGGAGGTGTGGATCAGCCGGTTCACCACCAACCCGCTACGGGGCGCGCACAGCGCCGACACCCTCGCTGACTTCGCGACGGTGCTCGGCAGCCACCTCTTCCCGTTCGGCTCGGAGCACGGCGAGAGCATCCTCGCCGTCGACCAGGAGGGCCGGGTCTTCGCGCTGGACCAGGCGGGCGAGTGGTTCCTCGGCGGCGACGTCGACGCGGCACTGACCACGCTGCTGCTCGGGCGGGCGCCGTCCCGCGTCCGGGAGGACGGCACGTGGTGAGCGACCGGCCGGTCGCGCTCCCGCGTCGGCGTTGAGCCCTAGAGGCGGACGCCGGTGAGCACGAGCACGCGGGGTTCGGTGTAGTCCTCCATGGCGCTGCTCAGGCCTTCCCGCCCGACGCCACTGCCCTTGACCCCGCCGTACGGCATCTGGTCGGCGCGGTACGACGGTACGTCTCCGACGATCACCCCGCCGACCTCCAGCACCCGGGCGGCGAGGAAGGCGGTGCGTACGTCGTGGGTGAAGACGCCCGCCTGCAATCCGTACGCCGAGTCGTTGACGGCGGCGAAGGCGGCCTCGTCGTCGGGCACGCGGCTGACGACCAGCACCGGCCCGAAGACCTCCTCGGCGTTGACCTTGGCGGCCGTGGGCACCCCGGAGAGCACGGTCGGCGGATGGTTGGCGCCCTCGCGCCGGCCGCCGATCTCGATGGTGGCGCCGGCGGCGACCGCCTCGTCGACCCACGCCTCGACCCGGCGTGCGGCGTCGACGGAGATCAGCGGCCCGACGTCGGTCCGTTCGTCGGTCGGGTCTCCGGTGCGCAGCTCCTGCACGGCGGCGACCAACCGGGGCAGGAAGCCGTCGTAGATCCATTCGTGCACGTAGACCCGCTGGACGGCGATGCAGGACTGACCGGCCTGGTAGTTCGAGAAGGTGGCGATGCGCTGCGCGGCGAAGGTCAGGTCCTCGTCGGCGGCCCAGTCCGCGCAGATGACGGCCGCCGCGTTGCCGCCCAGCTCCAGCGTCACGTGCTTCTCGGGTACCACTCGGCGGATGGCGGCACCGACCGGGCCGGACCCGGTGAACGACACGACCGGCAGGCGCGGGTCGGCGACCAGCTCGGCGGCGCGCTCGTTGGGCAGCGGCAGCACGGAGAACATTCCGGCGGGTAGGTCGGTCTCGGCGAGCAGGTCGCCGAGGAGCAGCGCGGTGAGCGGGGTGGCCGGCGCCGGCTTGACCACGATCGGCGCGCCGACCGCGACGGCGGGGGCCACCTTGTGCGCGACCAGGTTGAGCGGGAAGTTGAACGGGGTGATGCCGAGCACGGGGCCGCGGGGCACCCGGCGGACGAGCGCGATCCGACCGGTGGCGGCCGGGTCGGTGTCGAGGCGTTGCAGGTCGCCGGAGAAGCGCCGGGCCTCCTCGGCGGCCCAGCGGAAGGTGGCGACGGCGCGTCCCACCTCGGCCCGGGCCCACTTCAGCGGTTTGCCGTTCTCGGCGGTGACGAGCCGGGCGATCTCGTCGGCACGTTCGGCGAGCCGACGGGAGACGTGGTCGAGCGCGCCCGCGCGGACGTGCGCGGGCAGTGCCGCGGCCTCCGTCGTCACCTTCGCCGCGGCCGCGATCGCCGCTTCGACCTGGTCGGGCGTGGCCACGGTGGTACGTCCCACGACCCGCCCGTCGTACGGGTGGTGGATGGTCAGCTCGCCCTCGCCGTGGGCGGGACGGCCGGCGACGTAGAAGGCCCTCGACTCCACGTTCGAAGCCTAGGCGACCCCGGTCGGGCGCGGCGAGGTCGCGTCGCGGCTTCGGGGCACCACGGAACCCACTCCTGTCCTATAGTCCTACTGTCGTAGTACAACAGAGAGGGCTCAGGTGATCGAGTTCGTACTGGACGCCCGGTCCAAGGTGAACACCTACGTGCAGCTGATCCAGCAGGTGAAGCAGGCGCTGCGGGTGGGGCTGCTGGTCCCGGGTGACCAACTGCCCAAGGTGCGCGACGTGGCGCAGTCACTGGCGATCAACCCCAACACGGTGCTGAAGGCCTACCGCGAGCTGGAGATCGAGGGGCTCGTCGAGGGGCGGCCCGGCGTCGGCACCTTCGTCCGCCGCACCCTCGGCGGCCCACCCGTCGCCGACCAGGCGGAGCTGCGCGCCGACCTGGTGGCCTGGCTCGGTCGCGCCCGCGCGGCCGGCCTCTCCCCCGAGGACGTCATCGCCCTGGTCGAGACCACGCTGCGGGCCACGCTCGCCGCCGAGGCGGTCCGCACGCAACCCGCCTCGGCCGGATGAGAGGAGAGGACATGGATGTCGCACTGGAGACGGAGCAGCTCGGCAAGCGGTACGGGAAGCGCTGGGCGTTGCAGGACTGCTCACTCCGCCTGCCGACCGGGCGGATCGTGGGCCTCGTCGGCCCCAACGGCGCCGGTAAGAGCACCCTGCTGCACCTCGCCGTCGGCCTGCTCCGACCGGACGCGGGTGAGGTTCGGCTCTTCGGTCGCTCGCCGTACGACAACCCCGCCGTCCTGCCCGACATCGGCTTCGTCGCGCAGGACACCCCGCTCTACCGCGACTTCACCGCGGCGGAGCTGGTGCAGCTCGGCGGCCGGATGAACCGGCGCTGGGACGCCGCGTTGGCGCGGGAGCGGCTGGCTCAGCTCGGCATCCCGCCGAAGCTGCCGGTCGGCCGGCTCTCCGGCGGCCAACGCGCGCAGGTCGCGCTCGCCCTCGCCCTCGCCAAGCGACCCCGGCTGCTGCTGCTCGACGAGCCGGTCGCCAGCCTCGACCCGCTGGCCCGCCGCGAGTTCCTCCAGTCGCTGATGGGCAGCGTCACCGACTCCGGAACGACGGTGCTGCTCTCCTCCCACCTCCTCGCCGACCTGGAACGCACCTGCGACCACCTGGTCGTCCTGCACTCCTCCCGGGTCCGGCTCGCCGGAGCGGTCGACGACCTGGTCGACGCCCACCGGCAGCTGGTCGGGCCGCGGCACATCGGCGAGCCGATCGCCGGCGTCGGCACGGTGGTACGCGCCCGCCACACGGACCGCCAGTCCACGCTGCTGGCCCGGATCGACGGCGTAGTCGATCCGGAGTGGACGGTCCATGACGTGACACTGGAGGACGTGATCCTCGGTTACCTCGCCGACGGGGAGACGACCGTCACCCGGACCGACTGGGAGGTGCCCGCGTGATCTGGCTGACCTGGCGACAGCATCGCCGGCAGGCGCTCTTCACCCTGGTGGCCCTGCTCGCGCTCGCCGCCCTCATGATCCCGACCGGGCTGATGATGCGCGCCTCGTACGCCGACAAGGGCCTGGCCGAGTGCCTCCGGGTGTTGAACGCGGTCCAGCCCGACCCGGGCCGCGCCGGGCCGTGCAGCCGGGCCCTGAACCAGTTCGCCGACCAGTTCAACTCGATGTCCCTGCTCGGCGTGCTCTTCCTCGTCCTGCCGCTGATCGTGGGGCTGTTCTGGGGCGCGCCGCTCGTCGCCCGCGAGGTCGAGCAGGGCACCCACCGGTTCGCCTGGACCCAGGGCATCGGTCGCCGGCAGTGGGCGCTGGTGAAGTTCGGGTTCGTCGCGGTCGTCGCGGTGCTGGTCGCCGTGGTCTACGGGCTCGGCATGTCCTGGTGGGTCGCGCCGCTGACGGGCGCGGCGCAACAGAACCGCTTCGACGTCTTCTTCTTCGACATGCAGGGGGTGACCCCGATCGGGTACACCCTCTTCGCGGTCGCCCTCGGCATCTGCGCGGGCGTGTACTGGCCGAGGATGATGCCCGCGATGGCGGTGACGCTCGGCGGGTTCATCGGCCTGCGAATCCTGCTGACCGTCCTGGCCCGGCCGCACTACCTGCCGCTGGAGACCCGGGCCATCCCGATCGAGGGCACCATCGGCGAGCCGGGCGGCGCCTCCGGCGACTGGATCATCGACAAGGGCATCCGGGACGCCGGCGGCACAATGGTGCTGCCCGGCGCCCAGGCGGCGTGCGGGGCGGAGTCCGCCCGCCCCGCAGGCGGGAGGTGTCCGCCGCTGGAGGAGTTCGGCGAGGGCGCCTACAACTGGCAGCTCTTCCAGCCGGCCGACCGGTTCTGGCTCTTTCAGGGCATCGAGTCCGGCATCTTCGTCGCGCTGGCGGCGGTGCTGCTCTACCTCGCCGTACGCCGGATCCGCCGCGTTGCCTGACGGCAACAGCTCGAAGACCGGAGGCGGTTCCGACGGGAACGCCGTGGCGGCCCCTCACCCCGGGGGGGGGCGCCACGGCGTTCCCGTCGGAGCGGTCAGTCGAGCAGCTCGACCACGTTGCGGCGTACCACGTTCTTGCCCGGCTCGCGGATCGCGTCCATCGCGGCGGTGTTCAACAGCACGCAGCTACCCGACGGGCCGGTCACCGTCACCGGCACCGACCGCCCGTTGTCCAGATTGGTCACCCGCAACCGGGTACCCACCGGGAACCGACCACTGGTCGCCGCCGGAGCGCCTCCCTCGGCGGAGAAGGTGACCGACCCGGAGCAGACCGAGGACGGGACGGCCGGCTCAGTCCCGCCGGGCCGGGCGGCACCCGGTTGGGCGCTGCCGGGCCGGGTCTCGCCCCCGCCGGGCCCGGCCGACGGGGGTGCCGGAGCGTCGAGGCGTTCGACCACGTTGCGGCGTACCACGTTCTTGCCCGGCTCGCGGATCGCGTCCATCGCGGCGGTGTTCAACAGCACGCAGCTACCCGACGGGCCGGTCACCGTCACCGGCACCGACCGCCCGTTGTCCAGATTGGTCACCCGCAACCGGGTACCCACCGGGAACCGGTCACTGGTCGCCGCCGGAGCGCCCCCCTCCGCGAAGAAGGTGACCGACCCGGAGCAGACGGAGCTCTGCCCCGGAGTCGTGTCCGCGAACCCGAGCCCGGTGCCGACCGCGACGACCGCCGCGGCGGCCACTGCGACGGTCGCCGCCAGCACATGCCTTCGCTGCACCTTCACTGTCTCTCCCGTTCGTCCGGTGACGTCCTACGACGCCTGGTACGGACGACAGGGCCGGACCGTTCAGTGCGGCTTCGGGATCACAACGGGCCGTAACGGGTGTGTGGCGCTCCGGTCATCAAGGCCCAGTACCGGTCCCCGTACGACCAGTGCCACCACTCCGTCGGGTAGTTCACCATCCCCGCCCCGCCGAGGGCGGCCACCAGGATCTCCCGGTTGCGTCGGGCCGCGGCCGGAATGTTCTCCGCCCCGGTGAAGCAGGCGTTCGCGCTCGCCTCCGGGGTGGCGTCGACGACCGTGCCCATGTCCAGCTCGATCCCGTCGGCGTCGCAGAGGGTCAGGTCGACCGCTCCGCCAGTGCTGTGCGGGGCCACCTCGACCGGCGAGACGAACTTCGTGGTCTCCACGTGCAGCCGCTCCGGCGACCACTGCGGGTACCGGCGGCGCAGCTCGTCCCGGTAGCCGGTGAAGATCTTCAGCTGCGCCTGGTACGGCCGGTAGCCCTCGATCACCAGCAGCCGCAGACCCACCGGCAGGGCACGCTGCGCGTCGAGCAGCCGAAGCGCCACCGCACGCCGCACCCGGGCGTACGAACCGGCGGGGTCGGCGGCCCGGGCGTCCAGCCGCAGCTCCGGCACCTCACGCAGGTCGACCAGTTCGTCGCCGTCGTCCTCGCTCCGCACCGCGGCCACCCGCGGATCGGAGAGCAGGATCATCGCGTCTCTTCCAGCCGCGCGCTCGCCGGACGCTCCGCGTGCCGGACGAAGGCGAGTTCGACGAGACGGTTCACCAGCTCCTGGTAGCTGACGCCGGACTCCGCCCACACCTTCGGGTACATCGAGTGCGCGGTGAAGCCGGGCAGGGTGTTCAGCTCGTTGACGTACAGGTCGCCGTTCGCCTCGTCGTAGAGGAAGTCGACGCGGGCCAGACCCCAGCCGCCGATCGCCGCGAACGCCCGTACGGAGAGTTCCCGGATCCGCTCGGTGACCTCGTCCGGCAGCACCGCCGGGACGATCATCGGGTCGCTGTCCCCGAAGTACTTCTGCTGGTAGTCGAACCAGCCGCCCTTCACCTGGACCTCACCGACCGCGGAAGCCTCCGGCCGCCAGCCGCCGAGCACGCCGGCCTCCAGCTCCCGGCCGGTCACGCCCTGCTCGACCACGACGACGTTGTCGTGCTCCAGCGCCGCCTCGACGGCGGCCGCCAGGTCGTCGCCCTCGGCCACCCGGGAGATGCCGATGGAGGAACCCATCCGGGCCGGCTTCACGAAGAGCGGCCGGCGCAGCCCCAGCACCAGCTTCTCCGGGTCGTCCACGGCCCGGTAGGTCTGCGCGTCGAACGACACCTGCGGGGTGACCGGCACACCCTCGGCCCGCAGCGCGCGCTTCATCGCGACCTTGTCCATGCCGATCGCGGAGGCGAGGATGCCGCACCCGACGTACGGCACGCCGAGGGACTCGAGCAGCCCCTGCACCACGCCGTCCTCGCCGTACGGACCGTGCAGGACGGGGAAGACCACGTCCAGCTCGGCCTCGACCGTGCCGGGGGTGTCGGCCGCGGTGACGGCGAGGGTGCCGGGGCGCTCACCGGAGCGCAGCTCCACCACCGGTCCGGTGACCGTGAGCCGGTCCTCGATGGCCAGCCCGGTCCCGACGGCGGCGCGCAGCTGCGCCAGCGTGGCCTCCGGCACCAGCCGGAATCCGCCGGTACGGGTCACGCCGATGGCGACCACCTGGTGGCCGGCGTCGGCCAGGGCCCGGGCGACGCCGAGGGCGGAGGCGCAGGACACCTCGTGCTCCGCGGACGGGCCACCGAACAGGATTCCGATCCGGACAGGCGTGCTCATGCCGCCACCCCTTCCATAGTCGCCATGTCGGCGAAGTGCCGGGTCGCCAACTGGGCGATCAGCTCAGCTTCGACATTTCCGCCGGTCAGCACCACGCCGACCGTGCGGTACCGCTCCCGCCCCTGGCCGCTCTGCACGACGCCGGGCCGGTTGACCGCCTCACCGAGGTCCGCCGCCAGCCGCAGCGCACCGGCGAGCCCGGCCGCGCCGGACGGTTCGGTGAGCACCTTCAGCTCGAGCAGGAGCATCTGGAACGCCTCGGCGATCTGGTCGTCGTTGACCCGTACGACGCCTCGGATGGCGTCGCGTGCGACCGCGAAGGGTAGCTCACCCACGCAGGTCGGGCGAAGCCCGTCGGCGATCGTGGGTGCCGGGGAGACCGCCGTCGGTCGGCCGGCCGTGAGGCTGTGGGCCAGCGAGTCGCAGCCGACCGGCTCCACCCCGTACACCTCGATCGACGTCCCCGCCGCCGCCAGGCACGCGCCCGCGACGCCCCCGCCGCCGCCGACCGGCACCACCAGCGCGTCCAGCGGCGTGCCGGCGCGCTCCGCCTCCTCGATCAGCTCCAGGCTGGCGCTGCCCTGCCCGGCGATGACGTCCGGGTGGTCGTACGCGTCGATCAACGGGTGCCCGTGCGCCTCGCTGATCTGCCGGGCGGTCGCGATCCGCTCGTCGAGGGTGCTGCCGGCGAAGACCACGTCCGCTCCGGCGGCCCGCGCCCGGGCCACCTTGGTCGACGCCGCGTCCACCGGAAGCACGACGGTCGCCGTCAGACCGTGCCGTGCGGCCGCCAGCGCCACCGCCACCGCGTGGTTGCCGGTGCTCTGGGCCACCACCCCGGTGTACCCCGCCGCGGCCAGCCGGCCCACGGCCAGCATCGCGCCCCGCATCTTGTACGAGCCGCCGGTCTGGAGGTTCTCCGCCTTCATCAGGATCCGGACACCGGCCAGCCGGTCGATGGTCGGAGAGTTGAGCACCGGGGTACGCACCACGCGACCGGAGAGCCACCAGGCCGCCTCCTGCACCCGGGCCCGGTCCGGTACCGCCTGGATCGGGACTGTCTCCGACGCCGAAGCCGCAGGTTTGACCTCGGCCGGCTGTTCTGTGCGCGACATGATCTCTCCTTCACGGTTGTGCCTCGGGGCGGTACGCGGTGGAAGCTTGAACATCCACCACGCGCCGACCGCCAGCAGTCCGCGGTGAACGGCCAGGCTGAGCGCCAACACCACCGCGGTTACCAGGACCGGATATCCGGCCACCAGCAGCTCCCGTCCCGGCCCGTTCAGCTCGGTGACCGGACCGGCGAGGAGCCGGTGCAGCAGGGCGAGCACCGGCATGTGAATCACGTAGACCGGCAACGTCTGGCGCCCCAGAGTGGCGAGCATCGTGCCGGCTGCCCGCGTCCGCTGGGCGACAATAGCCGCCGCCGTGATGCCGAACGCCACCGCGGTGACCGAGACCACCGGCCACACGCCGAACCACTGCTCGGCTGCGGCGAAGCCCATGACGGCCAGGGCCGCCACATAGACCGCGGCGGTCCAGAGCAGGCGCCGGCGGGTCGCGGTCGCCGCCCAGCGCATCAGGTACGGCCGCAGGTGCACGCCGGCGAGGAAGAACACGAGGTTCTGGTAGACCCCGCCCCGGTTGCCCGGTGTGTCCAGCAGCCCCGCGGCGGCGACGGCCGACAGCACGCCCGAGACGCCGAGCAGCACCGCCGGGTGGACCCGGCGCAGCGCCTTGGCCAGCACGAAGTAGAGCGCCAGCGCGTACAGGTACCAGAGGTTGGACGGTGTGATGGTGAGCTGGCCGAGCAGCCCGCCGAGGCTGGTGGCCCGGTCGGTCGGGAAGCCGGGGGCGAGGGCGAGCAGGGCGGTGTGGATCAGCAGCCACATCGCGTACAGGTAGAGATTGCCGGCGACCCGGGGGCGGAGGGAGGCGCGCCATGACCGGTTCACGGCGTTCGCCGCGAAGATCCCGGAGATGGTGAAGAAGAGCGGCATCCGCAGCGGCAGCAGCTGCTCGCCGAGCAGCCCCCACGCGCCCGGCACCGGCAGGCCGATCCGCCAGTCGATCTGCAGGTAGTCCTTCACCACGACGTGCCAGAGCACCACGAGGATGATGCAGGTGCCCTTGGCCACGTCGGCCCAGCCCTCGCGCCCCGCGCTCGTCCGCGCCGCCGGCGCGGTCGACGCTTCGGTTCCGTGTGTCACAACGTCCTTTCCTCTCCGGCTCCGGGTGGGCCGGCGCTCCGCGAGTGCGGACCGCTCAAATACCGGGCAGGCCGAAGTCGGGGATCCGCGTACACACGGATCCCGGGGCCGATCGGTTCGGTCTGGTCGGCGGCGACACCGCACTAGTGGGGAACGGGTAGCTGGACGTCGACGCGGAGGCCACCGCCGTCGAGGGGGCGGGCGGCGATGATGCCGTCGTGCGCCTGGGTGATCGAGCGGGCGATGGCGAGACCCAGTCCCGCGCCGCCGCTCTGGTTCGTCCGGTCACGGGCCAGGCGCCGGAAGGGCTCGAAGAGGCCGGCGACCGCCTCCGCCGGCACGATCTGCCCGCTGTTGGCCACCGTCAGCGCGGGGGACCGGCCGACCGTCACGGCGAGCCGGCCGCCGGGACGGTTGTACTTGATCGCGTTCTCCACGAGGTTGGTCACCAGGCGCTCCAGCAGCACCCGCTCACCCATCACGATCCGGCGGTCGAGCTGGCTCTCCACCGTCACCCCGGCCGCCGTCGCTCGGTCCTGGTACGCGGCCAGCACCCCCCGGGCGATCTCGTCGAGCGGCTGCGGGGTCGAGGAGCGCAGACCCTGGTCGCTCTCGCTGAGGGCGAGCAGCCCCTCGATGAGCCGCTCGTTGCGTTCGTTGGTCTGCAACAGCTGGGCGGTCAGGAGTTCGAGCTGCTCGCCGGTGAGCGCCTGGGCCATACCGACCTCGATCAGCGTCCGCTGGACCGCCAGCGGCGTACGCAGCTCGTGCGAGGCGTTCGCGGCGAACCGCCGCTGCCCGTCGTACCCGGCGGCGATGCGCTCCATCATCTGGTCGATCGCCCCGGAGAGCTGGGCGAGTTCGTCCCGACCGGGCCGCCGGATCCGGTAGCCGAGGTTCTGCGGACCGACGTGCGCGATCGGCTGGGCGAGGTCGCGTACCGGCCGCAGGCACCAGACCGCGGCGCCCCAGAGCCCCGCCAGGGCGGCCAGCAGGAGCACGAACTCGGCCATCCTCGGGATCGCCACGTCGAGCCGGCGGGCGGGCTCACACGCCACCTCGAGCCCGGGCATCGGCAGGCCGCAGACCTCCATTGCGGGCAGCCAGAGCAGGCCGAGCAGCCACCTCGTCAGTGCGGGCAGGTAGAACCCGGCGAGCAGGGCGAGCACACAGACGAGGACGATCCGGCGGCGGGGGATCACTCCGGCCCGCCGATCCGGTAACCGGCCCGGGGCACCGTCTGGATGATCGCCGGTTGCCCGAGCTTCTTGCGCAGCGTCATGACGGTGACCCGCACCGCGTTGGTGAACGGGTCGGCGAACTCGTCCCACGCCTGTTCCAGCAGGTCCTCCGCGCTGACCACCCGACCGTCCGCACGCATCAGCACGTGCAGCACGGCGAACTCCTTCGGGCTCAGGTTGACCGCGCGCCCGTCCCGGCTGACGGTGTGCCGGGCGACGTCGAGCGCCACACCCTGCTGTTCGAGGACCGGCGGCACGGCCGGCGCGGAGCGGCGACCGAGCGCCTGCACCCGCGCGACGAGCTCGGCGAACGCGAACGGCTTCGTCAGGTAGTCGTCGGCGCCGAGGCCCAGACCCTCGACCCGGTCCCGGATGCCGGCGGCCGCGGTGAGCATCAGCACCCTTGTGCCGGCGTCCGATCCGGCGAGGTTGCGGCACACCTCGTCGCCGGTCTGCCCGGGCATGTCCCGGTCGAGCACGGCCACGTCGTACCGGTTCACGGCGATCCGCTCCAGCGCCGCGTCGCCGTCGTAGCAGACGTCGACCGCCATGGAGACCCGACGCAGCCCCTCGGCGATCATGTCCGCCAACAACCGCTCGTCGTCCGCCACCAGCACCCGCACGCTTGCCGCTCCCGTGATCCTTCGTTCTCCGGCATACGGTCTCAAGCGGGAGATAAGCGTTCTGTAAGCACCCGCCTGAGCCATCGTCCACGGCCCGCGCGCAGGAACAAATGCTGGCGAATCGTCCAGCCAGAAGAACGTCCTGAATACCACGAATAGGGGGATCTGGCCTCACCGCCACCGGGGCGGGCGACGCCGGGAGTGAACCGGATCACTCCGGCCACCGACCGCCACCGCCACTCCCACACCCTTGGCGGGCGGGGGTGACGTGGGTCACGATTGGTGCGAGGAGGTCGCCGGTGGCTGACCCGTGGCTCGCCCTGGAACTCGGCGCCGATCCCGCGGAGCGGATCGCGCAGGTCGCCGCCGCGCACGAGGCGTTCCTCGCCGCCGGCACGACACCCGGCCGCGTCCGCGAGGTGGTCCGGCGGTCCTGGGAACGGTCCGCCCTGCTCGATCCGGAGGCCACCGCGCCGGTCGACCTGACCGACGACGCGCTGGCCGATCACCGCACCGCGCATCCACTGGCCCGGGTGCTGCCGCTCTTCCGCGACCTGCTCGGCGGCGTCGCCTTCGACGGCGCGCACCTCATGGCGGTCTGCGACGCGCACGGACGGCTGCTCTGGGTCGAGGGCCATCCCGGGGTGCGTCGGCGCGCCGAGGCGATGAACTTCGTGCCCGGAGCCCGGTGGGACGAGGCGCACGCGGGAACGAACGCCCCCGGCACGGCGCTCGCCGTCGACCACAGCGTGCAGATCTTCGCCACCGAGCACTTCAGCCGCCGGGTGCAGCGCTGGACCTGCGCCGCCGCCCCGATCCACGATCCGCGTACCGGACGGCTGCTCGGCGCGATCGACATCACCGGCGGCGACCACCTGGCCAACCCGCAGAGCCTGGCGTTGGTCCGGGCCACCGCCCGCGCCGCCGAGGCGGAGCTGGCCGCCGGCCGGCCGGCCGAACCGGGCGCGCTCAACGTCCTGGCGCTCGGCCGCGACGAGGCGGAGCTGCGGGTGGACGGACGCCGGATCCGACTCGGTCGCCGGCACAGCGAACTGCTCGTGCTGCTGCTCGAACACCCCGAGGGGCGCTCCGGCGAGCAGCTCGGCCTCGACCTCTACGGCGACGACCGGCTGCACCCGGTCACCGTGCGCGCCGAGCTGTCCCGGCTGCGCCGGGTGCTCGGCCCGGAGCTGCTGGACTCCCGACCGTACCGGCTGCGCGGGACGGTGCGCGCGGACTTCCGCTCCGTCACCGCCCGGCTCGACCGGGGCGACCCGGCGGGCGCGCTCGACGCGTACCCGGGCCCGCTGCTGCCCGCCTCCGACGCGCCGGGAGTGACCCGGCTGCGCCGGCTCATCGACGGCCACCTCCGGGCGGCCGTGCTCGCCACCGCGGACCCGGCGCTCATCTTCGCCTGGACCGCGACACCGACCGGCGCCGAGGACCTGGCCGCGTGGCAGGCGTTGGCGCGGGCGCTGCCGCCGGGCGCGCCCCG
The DNA here is from genome assembly GCF_003626635.1 of Micromonospora musae. Classification (GTDB taxonomy): domain Bacteria; phylum Actinomycetota; class Actinomycetes; order Mycobacteriales; family Micromonosporaceae; genus Micromonospora; species Micromonospora musae. The sequence goes on from NZ_RAZT01000017.1 coordinate 101,413, forward strand.
CCGGCCGCTCGCCGTCGCCCGGATCCACCAGCTCGCGCGGGAGTACGGCCTGCCACGCAACGTGGATGCAACCCTCCGCTGACTAGCGTCGCCGCCGTCACCGCACCTCGACGCGGAGGTAACCATGACGCGCTACGACGCGCCCACCCACTGGCAATCCCGCTACGACCACTTCATCGGCGGCGAGTACGTCAAGCCGCACGGCGGACGGTACTTCGAGAACCCCACTCCCGTGACCGGGGAAACCTTCTGCGAGGTGGCCCGGGGCACCGCCGACGACGTCGAGAAGGCCCTCGACGCCGCGCACGGCGCCGCCGACGCGTGGGGCCGCACCTCGGTGGCCGAGCGGGCCCGCATCCTCAACCGGATCGCCGACCGGATGGAGGAGAACCTCGAATCCCTGGCGATCGCCGAGACCTGGGAGAACGGCAAACCGGTTCGCGAGACGCTGGCCGCGGACATCCCCCTCGCCATCGACCACTTCCGCTACTTCGCCGGGGCGATCCGGGCGCAGGAGGGGAGCGTCGGCGAGCTGGACGACGACACGGTCGCCTACCACTTCCACGAGCCGCTCGGTGTCGTCGGGCAGATCATCCCGTGGAACTTCCCGCTGCTGATGGCGACCTGGAAGCTCGCCCCGGCCCTCGCCGCGGGCAACGCCGTGGTGCTCAAGCCGGCCGAGCAGACCCCGGCGTCGATCCACCACTGGCTCTCCCTGGTGGCCGACCTGCTGCCGCCCGGGGTGGTCAACGTGGTCAACGGCTTCGGGGTCGAGGCCGGCAAGCCGCTCGCCTCGTCCGCGCGGGTGGCGAAGGTGGCGTTCACCGGCGAGACCACCACGGGGCGGCTGATCATGCAGTACGCCAGCGAGAACATCAAGCCGGTCACGTTGGAGCTGGGCGGCAAGAGCCCGAACATCTTCTTCGACGACGTGAGCGCCTCCGCCGACGACTTCCACGACAAGGCGCTCGAAGGGTTCACGATGTTCGCCCTCAACCAGGGCGAGGTCTGCACCTGCCCGTCGCGGGCGCTGATCCAGCAGGGCCACTACTCGGACTTCCTCGCCGCCGCGGTGGAGCGGACCCGGGCGGTGAAGCAGGGGCACCCGCTGGACACCGACACGATGATCGGGGCGCAGGCCTCCAACGACCAGCTCGAGAAGATCCTGTCCTACCTGGACATCGGGCGGCAGGAGGGCGCGAAGGTGCTGACCGGCGGCGCGCGGGCGGACCTGGGCGGCGAGCTCTCCGGCGGGTACTACGTCGAGCCGACCATCTTCGAGGGCGACAACTCGATGCGGGTCTTCCAGGAGGAGATCTTCGGACCGGTGGTCTCCGTGACCTCCTTCGCCGACCTCGACGAGGCCGTGAAGATCGCCAACGACACGCTGTACGGGCTGGGCGCCGGCGTCTGGACCCGGGACATCAACACCGCGTACCGGGCCGGGCGGTCGATCCAGGCCGGCCGGGTCTGGACCAACTGCTACCACGCGTACCCGGCGCACGCCGCGTTCGGTGGGTACAAGCAGTCCGGCATCGGCCGGGAGAACCACAAGATGATGCTGGAGCACTACCAGCAGACCAAGAACCTGCTGGTCAGCTACTCCCCGAAGAAGCTCGGCTTCTTCTGATGGGCGACCACCCGTCGCGCGACGCGGTGCCCGGTTCGCCGGGCGCCGCGGCGCCACCCACCACCCGACACGCGCCCGTCCCGCTCCCCCGTGCGGTCTCCCCGGTGTCGCTCCCGCCGGCGATCGACCCGGTCTCCGTGACGCCGGCCGCAGCGGAGCTGATCCGTTCGCTGCGGGAGCAGCACGGGCCGCTGATGTTCCACCAGTCCGGCGGGTGCTGCGACGGCAGCGCCCCGATGTGCTACCCGGCCGGCGAGTTCCGCACCGGCGGCTCGGACGTCCTGCTGGCGTCGCTCGACGTCGACGGCGTCCCCGAGCCCGTCGAGTTCTGGATGTCGGCCGCGCAGTGGGCACTGTGGAGACACACCCGGCTCACGGTCGACGTGGTGCCGGGCCGGGGCAGCGGCTTCTCCCTGGAGGCTCCCGAGGGGGTGCGCTTCCTCATCCGCTCCCACCTCGCCGAACCCGGGCCCTCGGACGGGCGGCGCTGACAGGCGTCAGCCGGCGGCGATCTGCTCGTACCGGTCGACCGGCAGTACGGCGACGCCGCCGGCACGCTCCAGCCCCTGCCAGAGCGCGCCGATCGCCGGGTCCTGCCGCGCGACCTCACCCTCCGCCTCGACCAGGTACTCGGTGAGGAAGTCGCGCAGCGGGCCCGCCGTCACGCTCTCCGGCCGCTCGCCGGCGAACTCGGGCGCCGCATGCAGCAGCAACAGCAACATCCCGGGGACCCGGGCCTTCTGCCGATCCAGGGCCGGCTGGAAGTACGGCAGGTCCAGGGCCCGCGCCCCGAGCCGGTGGTAGAAGCGCAGCCGTGCTTCGGGGTCGCCGTGCGCCGAGTTGCCGGTGTGCAGGTCCGGACGCTCCACCTCGGCCAGGATGAGGCACGGGTCGTACCGCTTGGCCCACTCGGGCACGAGGTTGCCTAGCAGGAGGGTGCCCGCCCCGGTACCCCGGCTCGCCTCGGTCACGGCGAGGTAGCTGAGCAGCATCACCCGGCCGTCCTCGTACCACGATCCGACGGCCCCGCCGAGCAGCGTGCCGGCCTCGTCCCGGACGACGAAGACCTCGCCGGCTCCCTCGTGCAGGTCGGTGAGGAGACTCTCCCGCGTCACCAGCTGCTCGTCGGGGAACGAGGGGAGCAGCACCTGCCGGTAGAGCAGGTCGGTGGTGGCGTCGTCGGTCACCCGGGTGATCCTCATCCGGTCACGCTACCGGCGTCGTCCACCGATCCGACCGCTGAACGCGCCCGCGGGCCCCGCCGGTCGCGGGACATGAAGTGCAGCGTGAAGCCGAACGCCGCCGCGAGGAGCAGCACCCCGACGGCGAGCGACAGCGCCCAGAGGTCGTGCAGGTCGTACCCCGCCTGGATCAGCTGCATCACGCCGGAGAGACCGACCGCGGCGGCCACGCCCAGCAGGATGTCGATCCGCCGGCGGTTCACCCGCTCGCGCTCGGCGCGCCGCCGCGCGGCCGCCTCCTCGCGGAACCGCCGCACCCGCAGCTCCTCCTCCTCGCGCTCCCGCGCGGCCCGGGCCGCCGCGAGCGCCCACTCCTGCTGACGACGCATCGACGCCTCCACCAGCGCGCCCACCCGGTCGGCGAGAACCTTGTCGACCATGTCCTCGAACTCGGCGCGCAGCTCACCGAAGCGCGCGGCCACCAGCAGCCGGTCGATCGTCACCCGGATCGCCGGGGAGGTGACCAGCGACGGCGCGGTGAGGAACATCAGGACGGTACGACTGGACATGACGAAGCCGTGCATCCGGAGCTGCTGGGCCTCCAGCCGCCCCTGCAGGTCGGTCAGCTCCTCGACGTCCCGCCGGTGCGCCGCCGAGGAGATCTCGGCCGCGTCCAGCTCGGCCCGGCCCCGGTCCAGCCGTGTGGTCATCTCCGCCAACTGCTCCAGCACGGCCTGGTGGTAGCCGCCCAGCTGGTCCTGCCAGCCGGCGAACATGCCTTCGAGGGAGGCCACGAACTCGGCGGTCTCGGCGAGGGAGCGCATCATGTAGCTCGGGCTGCCCGGCGTCATCATCAACGTCGTGTTGCAGCTGCGCAGCAGCAGGTCACCGGCGAAGCCGGGCACGTCCACGACGGGGAGCCGCGCCGCGTCGATGGGATAGCGCAGCCACTCCGCCACGGCGCTCATCCCGTCCCGTACGGGGTTGCAGAGCGGCTGCGCGCCGAACGCCGAGAGCAGCTCCGCGGCGGTACGAACCGGCTCGACCACGCCGGTCGAGGGTGAGACGAGGCCGGCCCGGTCGACGGAGAGCAGCACGTGGTACATGCCCGGACGTCCACTGCACCGGACCTGCCGGTCCGTGGTCCGGGCGAGCTGCCCGGCCAGATCGGAGATCACCTGGTTCGCGAAGTCCGACAGTCGCTGCCACTGCGGAGCCGACGGTCCGGCCTCGGCCATCCGCAGTGGGGTGCCGAGCTGGGCGAGGTTCCCGGCCTCGGGGGCGACCCGGACCATCGCCGCGTACACCTGCGGCGGGGTGGCCTCGGAGAGCTGCCCGACGATACGCAGGAAGTGGTTGCCCAACTCGGACAGCCGCAGCTCGACGGTGAAGGTCTGCGGCTCGGCGTCGGGCCGGTCGACGTCCCGGACCTCCAGGTCGGGCAGGGTGATCGTCATGCCGCGGAACTGCCGGTCGAGTGGGTCGTCGCCCTTCCAGATGTCGCTCAGCGAGAGGTCGTCCGAGACGTACGCCTGCGGATGTCCGCTGATCGAGCAGCCCGCGATGGTCCAGTCGAACGCGGCCCAGCGGGCCGTGTTGATCAGCTCCTGGGGCAGGCTGACCGCGCTCGGCGGCGTCCCGGCCGACGTCCCGTCACCGGCCACGTCCTCGTACAGGCCGAAGGGGTACAGGTAGACGACCTGACCGTGCTCGATCCGGAGCCAGGGTCGCTCGACCGAGGCGGCGAGCGTCTCCAGCGCGAAGCGGTGGGCCCGCAGCTCGCTTCGGTCGATGCCGTCGGGCAGCCGCTCCTCCGCGTCGTGCAGGGCCCGGATCGCACCGCCCACCTCGCTCTCGCCCGTGCTGAAGTGGTCGAAGACCGCCCGTGCCGCCAGGGAGAGCGCACGGTAGTAACGGACGTCGCCGCCGGCCTGCTCGGTCACGGACGACACCAACGGGGAGCGCGGGCAGGAGATCGCGTCGGCCAGCATCCGCTCGGCCCGGTCGGCCACCCGGGCGGCCAGCTCCGACCAGGTGGCGAGGGAGCCGGCGTAGCCGGCGTCGTAGCAGACCATCTCGACGGCCAGCAGCTCGATCATCTGCAGCACCAGCCCGGCCGTCGCCTCGTCGACGGCCTGCCCCTGCGCCGTGAGCCGCGACCACCGCTCGCCCACGAACCGCATGTGCTCCAGCGCCGGTTCGATGTCCCAGGCCTCTTCCCAGTACTCCTCGAAGAGCGCCTCGAGGTAGAGCAGCAGGCCCGGCGCCGCTCCCGGCAGGGGCGCGGCCACCGCCAACGCCCGCTCGATCGCCGATCGCAGCTGCGGCTGCTCCACCCGCGCCGAGTCCCAGGTGGAGAGGGAGGCGAGCAGGTCGAACTCCTCGGCGGCGAGACCGCCGGGCCGGCACAGCCGCCCGGCGAGCCAGCGACGCAGTGGCCGCAGGTCGCCCTCGCCGAGCGCTTCGAGGTGCTCCGCACCGATCTCAGTCGCGATATCCACTGAGCAGCCCTCCGCTGGGGGTCGGCGTCGCACAGGGCACTATGCCAAGTGACCGCAAGGATTCTCGACCCCGATCAGGTGGTACGTCGATCGGCCGGTCTGCCGGAACCGGCTCCGGGTGGGCGTCCCGATATCTAGCCTGACAGGCAGGAGCAGCTCAGCGACGTCGACGGAGGCCCGCATGAGTACCGAGGCCATGGACGCCTTCGCCCACGAGCGCGAGGTCGAGATCACCGTGACCGGCCGGCGGACGGGGCGGCAGATCTCCCACCCGGTCTGGTTCGTGCAGGAGGAGCAGAGCATGTTCCTGGTGCCCGTCTCCGGCCTCGACAGTGACTGGTACAAGAACGTCCGGCAGACGCCGGTGATCCGCCTCTCCGCGAACGGTACGGCGGTGAACTCGACCGCGACCACCATCGAGGACCCGGATCGGGTCGACCACGTGGTGTCGCTCTTTCGGGAGAAGTACGGCGCGGAGCAGGTGGAGGACTACTACCCGAGGCACGACGTAGCGGTGCAGGTGCCGCTCGGCTGACCCGGCCGCGAGCGGGCGGCGGAGACGCGACGCGCGGACCGCCCAGCGCTCAGCGGTCCGGCGCTCAGAGGTTCGGCGGGATGACCCGCAGGTGGCCCCGGCGCCCGGTCGAATGCGCCTGCTTGTCCTGGTCGTCCTCGGGCGGACGCGGTGCCGGACGGGCCGCCTCCCGGACCGCCTCGGCCAGCGCGACCAGGTCGTCGGTGGTGGGCGGCGGCGGTTCGAACTCGCCCTCGTGCCGGACGACGTCCCAGCCCCGCGGGGCGGTCAGGCTGCGGGCGTGCGGCTCGCAGAGGTCGTAGGTGTGCGGCTCGGCGAAGGCCGCCAGGGGGCCGACCACCGCGGTCGACTCGTTGTAGACATAGGTCAATGTGGCGACCGCTTGCCGGGGGCAGCCGTTTCGGGAGCAGCGCCGTGGTGACCTCACGGCGGCAGGGTATCTCCATTACCGGGTCCGGCGCACCGGTTCGCGTTGCGACACGCCCGTCACGGTGATCACAATTCGCCGCGCCGGTGCCCGGGTCCGGTCCCGGCACGCCCGAACGCTGGCGGTGCCGCAGGGCGGGGTCGCCCGGGGGCTACCCTTTGCCTCATGACGAGCCCGGAACACCGCCGCCCCGGCTCCGGCCGGCGCGCACACCGCGACCGGCACGGGCGCGGCCTGCGCGGGCGGCTGGTGCCGGCCACCGTACCGCTGGCCAGGACGAAGGCAGAGGTCTTCGACGACCTGGTCCTGGACACCGTCGAGACGCTGGAGCGGCGGTTCGCGAAGGAGCTGGCCGGGGTCGAGTTCGCGGTGGAGGACGTCCCGCCCGACCTGAACGTCTACGACTCCGACGTGCTCGAGGACGGCGAAGTGCCGCTGGCCCGCCTGCTGCCCGGACGGCCGGGCCGGCAGGAGGTGCCGCCTCGGATCGTGCTCTACCGGCGCCCGCTGGAGTTCCGGGCGATGGACCGCGAGGATCTCGCCGACCTGGTCCACGACGTGATCATCGAGCAGGTGGCGAACCTGCTCGGAGTCGACCCGGACGAGCTGGCCTGACCGTCCCGCCCCCACGGGAGCCGGTCGTGCTGAGCCCGTCGGTCGAGGCCGTGGTCTGACGCCTCACCCGGGCGGCCCCCACCGCCCGGGCTACGCGTCGATCAGGCGGCCCGCCGCTTCAACTTGCGCCGCTCCCGCTCGGAGAGGCCGCCCCAGATCCCGAACCGCTCGTCGTGGCCGAGAGCGTATTCGAGGCACTCCGTTTTGACCTCGCAACGCGAGCAGATCCGCTTCGCCTCACGGGTCGAGCCGCCCTTCTCGGGAAAGAACGCCTCCGGGTCGGTCTGCGAGCAGAGCGCCCGCTCCTGCCACTCCGGCGCGTTTCCGAGCAGGTCGGCCACCTCAAGCTGGCCGTCCATCAAATGCCTCCTTGTCGCGCACCGGCGTCATCGCCGCTGCAACCCCCCACGCGAAAGGCGTGCGTGTCCGTCCGGTCCGGTTTGATGCGTTCCGTGCGAACAACCCCATTCAAATTACACGTGTGTAATACGTGCGCCGTCAAGCCAAACTTGATAATGGAGTCGTCCTCCCGACATGACCCGGACGGCCATCCGACCACCCGGCCTCGCAACCTGCCCTATCGATTCAGACCCCGGCCGAGTAACGCCCTCTCCGGCGAGTTGCCGGAGATTTTCCCCGTGGCGTACCGGCGCCGGCCGCGTCGGAGCGGTCGCGAAACGCCGCAGGGGCGCACCCGGACAGCACTGCTGATCTTGGTGGGGCACAGGTTAACGCGACTCGCGACGGACCGCCCGTCGAGCGACCACCGCCGACCTCTCCGCGTCCACCATGTGGACGTGGAGCCGCGGACGAGTGTGGACGGAGTTCGGGCGAGCCGGAGACGGGCTGCTCGAACCGCATGCCCGGGGCCGGCAACCGTACGGTGACGCACCCCCGCTCTTCCCATCAGGCGGTACGTCGCCCCGACCCGCCGCCGCGGCGCGGCCTGCTGGAGGGCGGCACACGGCCCACCCGGCGAGTGCGCGGCCGACCCGGCTCGACCGACCCGAAGCGCGATCCCGCCCCCGGCGGCAGGCAGCGGCGAACCACCCCGGGCTTACTCCGAACGACGATTGCGGCCGGCATCTTGAACAACTGGTTGCCCGATCATGATCCGCTGCCGGACGGGCCGCCACGCCGAACGGAGAGGTCCGAGAAAGCCACCCCCTCGATGATCAGGAAGTGGAATTCCCCGCCGCTTCCCGACACCCCCTTTTCGACCCGGCCCGTCGAGCGGCCCGCACCGGGCCCGAGCGCCCGGCCCGACGGACGGCGAGCCAAGGGTCGCGAAAGGGATCACCCGGCGAGCAGCGACGGAGGTCGATCGAGGTCGAGGCGTACGGCCGCACCGAATCGCACGATCCGCGCCGGACGATTCCGGGCGGAGGCCGGCTCGCGAGCCGCCACCGGTCCCACCCGGGCACCGGCGGCGGTACTCGTCGCCGCCGGCGCCCCGGGCAGGTCCACCGGGGAAGGGCCCGATCTCAGGAACGCACGGTCCCGTACGCGGTGGTCCGTCGCCGCGGCGGACGTCCGGCCGCCACCGCGATCGCCCGCAACTGCTCCTCCGTACGCGCCGACCCGTTGGCCGAGCCGGCCATCCGGGAGATGGTCTCCTCCATGAGGGTGCCGCCCAGGTCGTTGCAGCCGCCCTGGAGCATGGCGACCGTGCCGGCGTCGCCGAGCTTCACCCAGGAGCACTGGATGTTGTCGATCCGACCGTGCAGCAACAGCCGCGCCATGGCGTGCACCACCCGGTTCTCCCGCCACGTCGGCCCGGGACGGGCGATCCCGGCCAGGTAGATCGGAGCGTTGGTGTGCACGAACGGCAGGGCCACGAACTCGGTGAAGCCACCCGTGCGGTCCTGCACCCCGGCGAGCACCCGGAAGTGGGCGAGCCACTGCGCGGGATGGTCGACGTGTCCGTACATCATGGTCGAGCTGGACCGGATGCCCAGCTCGTGCGCGGTGGTGACCACCTCGACCCAGGCCGCGGCCGGCAGCTTGCCCTTGGTGAGCACCCAGCGGACGTCGTCGTCGAGGATCTCGGCGGCGGTGCCCGGGATGGTGTCCAGACCGGCCTCCCGCAGCTGCGTCAGCCACTCCCGCACCGGCACGCCGGCCTTCGCGGCGGCGGTGACGATCTCCATGGGCGAGAACGCGTGCACGTGCATCTCCGGCACCCGCGCCTTGATCGCCCGGACGATGTCGGCGTACCCGGTCACGGGCATCTTCGGGTCGATACCGCCCTGCAGGCAGACCTCGGTCGCGCCGGCCGCCCACGCCTCCTCGGCCCGGTCGGCGACCTGGTCGACCGAGAGCCGGTACGCGTCCGCGTCCCGCTCCCGCTGGGCGAACGCGCAGAACCGGCAGCCCACGTAGCAGACGTTTGTGAAATTGATGTTGCGGTTGACCACGTACGTCACGTCGTCGCCGACCGCCGAGCGGCGCGCGTCGTCGGCGATCCGGCACAGCTCGTCCAGGCCCGGACCGTCCGCGCCGAAGAGCGCCAGCGCCGCGTCGGTGTGCCGCGGCTCCAGCAGGGCAGCCGGGTCGTCGGCGGCCAGCCGCAGACCGGCCCGCAGGTCGTGGTCGCCCGCACCGGACGTCGCCGGAGCGGCGGTCACCTTCGTGGCGACCTCGGCCCAGTCGCCGTAGACGCTGTCGAAGTCGCCCCGCCGGTCGCCGGTACGCCCGGCCGTGTCGATCGTGACGTGCAGATCGGTCCGCCCGCCGAAGACCTCCTCCGGCTCCTGCCACGGCCGGCCCACCGGGCGGGCGTCCTCGACGGCCAGCCCGGTCACCCCGTCCGCCAGCGCGGTCACGTGCGCCAGCAGGCGCGGGTCGAGCCACGGATCGCCGGCGCGGACGTACTCCGGGTAGACGGTCAGCCGCTCACGCAGGGCGAACCCACCGTCGGCCGTACGCCGCGCCAACTCGTCCAGCTGCGGCCAGGGACGTTCCGGGTTCACATGGTCGGGAGTGACCGGGGAGACGCCACCCCAGTCGTCGATGCCGGCCCGCAGCAGCAGGTCGAACTCGCCCTCGATCAGGTTCGGCGGCGCCTGGATCCGCATCCCCGGGCCGAGCAGCAGCCGGGCCACCGCCACCGTGGCCGCCAGGTCGTGCAGCTCCGCGTCCGGCATACCCCGCATCGCGGTGTCCGGCTTGGCGCGGAAGTTCTGCACGATCACCTCCTGGAGGTGGCCGTACTCGCGGTGGGCGCGGCGGATCGCGAAGAGCGCGTCGACCCGTTCGGCGTGCGTCTCACCGATGCCGATGAGGATGCCAGTGGTGAACGGGACGCCGACCCGGCCGGCGTCGTCGAGCACCCGTAGCCGGACGGCGGGCTCCTTGTCCGGCGAGCCGAAGTGCGGGCCGCCCGGCTCGGACCAGAGCCGGGTCGCCGTGGTCTCCAGCATCATGCCCATGCTGGGGGCGACCGGCTTGAGCCGTTGCAGCTCCGACCAGGAGAGCACCCCGGGGTTCAGGTGCGGCAGCAGCCCGGTCTCCTCCAGCACGGCCACCGCGCAGGCCCGCAGATAGTCGAGTGTGGAGTCGTAGCCGCGCTCGTCCAGCCAACGGCGGGCCGCCGGCCAGCGCTCCTCCGGCCGGTCACCGAGGGTGAACAACGCCTCCTTGCAGCCCTGCGCCGCCCCCTCCCGGGCGATCGCCAGCACCTCGTCGCGGTCGAGGAACGGCGCCGGGAGGCGGTGCGGCACCGTGGCGAAGGTGCAGTAGTGACAGCGGTCACGGCACAACCGGGTGAGCGGGATGAAGACCTTTTTGGAGTACGTGACGACACCGGGCCGACCGGCGTCACGGAGGCCGGCGTCACGGATCCCGGCGGCGAAGCCGAGCAGTTCGTCGAGGGCGTCGCCGCGCGCGCCGAGCAGCGCGGTCGCCTCGTCGACGTCCAACGCCCGACCGGTGGCGGCGCGGCGCAGAGCCCGGCGCACACTCGCCTCGGTCGGCGCGGAGTCGGTGCGATCAACCATCCGCTCAGCCTAAGCGGTGATCCGCTGCACCCCGCCGTCGTCGTCGCCACCGTGGGCAACCACACCTCTCCGCCGGCCCCGGCGAAGAAAATTCGGCGAGAGGTGGCCTCCCGACGGGGAGCCCACTCTCTCGCCGAACGTGTGCGGACGGTGCCGGACGGTGCCCGGGTCAGTGCGGGGTGTTCGGATCGTCACCCGGGTTGATCGACTGGGTCCGGTCGCTCTCGCCGTCGCCGGGGCGCGGAATCGCCTGGGTGGGCTCGGCGGGCTGACGTGGGATCGTCTGCGTCGGCTCGGCCGAGGGCGGCTGCCCGAACGGCGGGGCCGACGGGGCCGGGCCCGCCGGCGGGGCGGAGTGCGGCGCGACGTTGGCCGGCGGAGCCGAGTGCGGCGCCGACGTGAACGGTGGGGTCGGCTGGCCGTACGCGCCGGGCTGACCGGCGTACGGGTAGCCACTCCCCTGACCGGGCGCCGGGTACCCGCCGGGCTGGCCGGGAACCGGGTAGCCGCCGGGCTGACCCGCACCGGGCCAGCCGCCCGGCTGCTGCGGCCAGCCGGGCTGCGGGGCGCCGTAGACACCGGGCTGCGGCTTGGGCTTCGGCACGTAGTAGAAGGCCCGCCAGATCGTGTAGACGGCGAAGACCCCGACCGCGAAGATCGCCAGCCAGGCCAGCCGGCTGAGCAGGCCGAGCAGGGCGTCGAGCGCCTCCCCTTCGGCCAGCCGACCCACCATCCAGATCAGGAAGGTCAGCGCGCCGAAGAGGGCGCCGACGGCGTACTCGCCCAGCGCCAGCTGAGTGATCGTCTTCGCCTTCGTCAGGACCGGCTCGATGTGCGTGGCGAGCAACACGGCCAGCAGCGGCAGCGCCGTCGCCTCGAGACCGACGAACGTGAAGAAGGCGCTGCCCGCGCGGTCGCCGAAGCTGCCGTAGTCGGTGGGCGTCAGCAGCCGGATCAGGCCGACGAAGAGGAACACGGCGTTCGCGCCGAGCAGCGCGAACGCGGCAAGCTCACGTAGCGGCTTGGTCAGCTGGCGGGCCCGGGTCGCGTCGGCGGACGCGGGCTCGGCGGGGCTGGTCACTAGCTCTCCCAGGGGCGAGGCGGACAGTTGCCGGACGTGAGCCTAGTCTCCCGGGCCACCGGAGGACCGCAGGCGTGGCGTGCGGGAGGATGGTCGACATGCGCATCGTGGTTCTGGCGGGCGGCATCGGGGGCGCCCGGTTCCTGGTCGGCGTACGCGAGTACGCCCGTCAGGTGGGCGCCGAGGTGACCGCCGTGGTCAACGTCGGTGACGACCTCTACCTGCACGGGCTGAAGATCTGCCCCGACCTGGACAGCGTCATGTACACCCTCGGTGGCGGCGCCGACCCGGAGCGGGGCTGGGGGCGGGTCGGCGAGAGTTGGACGATCAAGTCGGAGCTCGCCGCGTACGGCGCGGAGCCGACCTGGTTCGGCCTGGGCGACAAGGACATCGCCACGCATCTGGTGCGCACCACGATGCTCGGCGGCGGTTATCCGCTCTCCGCCGTGACCGAGGCGCTCGCCACCCGCTGGCAGCCGGGCGTACGCCTGCTGCCGGCGACGGACGATCGGCTGGAGACGCACGCGGTGGTCGACCTCGACGGCGCCCAGCGGGCGATCCACTTCCAGGAGTGGTGGGTACGCCACCGGGCCGAGGTGCCGACCCACCGGTTCGTCTTCGTCGGCGCGGAGTCGGCGATGCCGGCGCCCGGTGTGTTGGACGCCATCGGCTCCGCCGACATCGTGCTGGTCGCGCCGAGCAACCCGGTCGTGAGCATCGCGCCGATCCTCGCCGTACCCGGACTACGGGAAGCCGTCACCGACGGCCCGGCGCCGGTGGTGGGCGTCTCACCGATCATCGGCGGCGCGCCGGTACGCGGAATGGCCGACCGGTGCCTGGCCGTGCTCGGGGTCGAGTGCAGCGCGGCCGGGGTCGGCGGCCTCTACGGCAGCCGGACGGCCGGTGGCCTGCTGGACGGATGGTTGGTCGCGGAGGAGGACGAGGGCACCCTCGTGCCGGAGGTGACGGTCCGCGCGGTACCGCTGCGGATGACCGACGAGGCGGCGACGGCGGCGATGGTCCGCGCCGCGGTGGAGCTGCGGTGAAGCTGGAGATCCTGCCGGTGCTCGGCATCGGCCACGTGTCGGAGGGCGACGACCTGGCGGCGCTGATCGCCACCGCGGCGCCCTGGCTGCGCGACGGCGACGTGCTGGTGGTCACCAGCAAGATCGTGTCCAAGGCGGAGGGGAGGTTGGTGGACATCCCCGCCGACGGGCCCGAGCGGCAGGCCGCCCGCGACGAGGTGTTGACCGCGGAGACCGCCCGGGTGGTGGCCCGCCGGGGCGCCACCCGGATCGTGCAGACCCACCACGGCTTCGTGATGGCCGCCGCCGGCATCGACGCCTCGAACGTCGACAAGACCCGGCTCGTGCTGCTGCCGAAGGACCCGGACGCCTCGGCCCGGGCGCTGCGCGCCGCGCTGCGCGAGCGCTACGACCGGAACGTCGCCGTGATCGTCAGCGACACCATGGGCCGGCCGTGGCGCAACGGGCTCACCGACGTGGCGCTCGGGGTCGCCGGGATGGACGCGATCCGCGACCACCGCGGCGAGACCGACCCGTACGGCAACGAACTCACCCTGACCGAGATGGCGGTGGTGGACGAGCTGGCCGGCGCCGGCGAGCTGATCAAGGGCAAGATCGACCAGGTGCCCGTCGCCGTGATCCGCGGCTACCTCGGCGCCACCCGGGACGACGACGGCGCCGGCGCGGCGGTACTGGTCCGCGACGCCGCACAGGACCTCTTCTCCCTCGGTACCGCGGAGGCGCGGGCCGCCGGCCTCGCCGCCGGGGCCGTCCTCGCGGACGGTCCGGGTGCGGAGCCGGCCGACCCGGACGCCGTCCGGCGGGCGATCGACGCGGTCGCGCAGGCCGTCGCGCCCGGGACGGTCTTCACCCTCGTCGACGAGGACGCATACCCGGGACTGGCCGCCACCGTCACCGGCTGGCCGTCGCGCGCCACCCGGCTGATCCTCGGCTCGCCGCCGACCCCGGTGAGCGCTCAGGATCTGGTCCGCTTCGGCGCCGACCTGCACCGGCTGCGGATCGCCCTGGCCGTCGAGGGAGTGCCGTCGCTGGCCCTGTCGCCTCCGGCGGCGAGCACCGCGAGCGCCGCCCTGGCCGTCTGACCGGTCCCGGGCCGGCTCCGCCACCGGCCCGGCGGCCTCGGTCCGGCGTTGTCAGGCGTCCAGGACCGCGCGGCCGAGCGGGGTCAGCGTGTGCAGCACCGTGTTGCGGTCCCGCTGACTGACCAGCAGCCCGGCGTTGCGCAGCACGGCCGTGTGCTGGCTCGCCGCCGCCGGTGAGATGTTCAGTCGCCGGGCCACCTCCCCGGTGGTGCAGCCGTCGTGGCTGGCCGCCAGCACCGCCGCCCGTGTCCGGCCGAGCAGCGCGGCCAGCGCCTCCCGGCCCGGGCCCGATCCGACCTCGGCGCCGGACGACCCCAGCCCACCCATCCGGTCCACCGGATAGGCCAGGACCGGCGGCAGCGCCGGGTCGAGCAACGCCACGGGGGTACGCGCACAGAAGAACGACGGCACGAGCAGCAGCCCACGACCGTCCAGATGCAACTCACGACTGTCCGGGTAGTCGTGCACCTCCAGCACACCCGAGTCCCAGCGCATGCTCGGCCGCAGGCTGCTCAGCAACCCCTCCACACCGCCGTCGAGCAGGGCCCGGGCCCGGCGGGTCCGGTCGGCCTCCACCGCGGCCTGGATCCGCCCCCAGTACGGGCTGATCGCCACCGACCGGTAACGCTCCATCGAGTCGGTCAGCGCCCGCAGCACCTCCGGCTCGCCTCTGGCCAGCGCGGATGCCGACGACGGCAGCGGATTCTCCCCGGCCAGCACGGCCAGGTCACGACGGAGCAGCGGGATGGGCGTGCTGCGGACCGCCTCCAGCCCCGCTTCGAAGCCGTCGACACTGGCGTACGGGGTGAGGAAGTCGGGGAAGTATCCCGTCGGCGGGTTCAACGCGAACAGCAGACGCAGCTGCGCGAAGGCGGTCTCCTGGCGCAGCCCGCGCGCCACCGTCCGCCGCCAGGTGGCCATCAGTGGGTCCCGGCCGCGACCTCGCAGGAGGTGCAGGCTGAGGACCAACTCCCAGACCGGGTCGGCGGCCGGGGCGACCCTGGTCCGCAGGACGTCCTCGCCAGAAAAGTAAATCTTCAACATGGCGCGCTCCAGCTCGCCCGGCAGGGGGGTGCCGGGCGACCATTTGCACTCTACCGGCCGGCACTTATCTCCATCTTTAAGCGTGAGCTGAAAAACCTCGACGTCCGCCGGGCGAGTTGGGCATGCTTCCAGTGCCCGCCGGTGTCGGCGCGTCCGTTGCGCAGCGCGGCCGGGCACCGGGGCCGGGGAGGACCGGCGGCCGGGCGGCGCCACGAGGGTCTGCGGCCCTTGCACCGCAGGGGTGCCACCCGGCCGTCCCGCCCGGCTGGTCAGGGAGCAGTGGCCTGCCAGCTCGATGCCCGATCTACTCGTACAGTGTCGGAATGCCCGATGCCCTGAACGACTCGCAGAGCAGCCCGGCCACGACCACGGTCGACGCCGAGGACAGGTACGCCGCGCTGCACGCCGACGCGACCGCGGTGCTGACCGACTGGCGTCCCACCAGCCCCGCCGCCGGGGCCGCGCGGGACCGCGTCCTGGCCCTGCTCACCGCCGGGCCGGTCGCGATGAGCCGGGAGCACCGCGCCGGGCACGTCACCGCGAGTGCGCTGGTGCTGGACCCGACCGGCAGCCGGGTGCTGCTCTGCCTGCACGGGAAGTTCCACCGCTGGGTGCAGCTCGGCGGGCACTGCGAGGCCGGTGACCGGACGCTCGCCGGCGCCGCGCTGCGCGAGGCGACCGAGGAATCCGGAATCGGCGGACTGCGGATCGACCCCGTCCCGATCGACGTGGACATCCACCCGGTCGGCTGCCAGGGCGGCTCGCTGCACTACGACGTCCGGTTCGCGATCCTGGCCCCGGCGGGCGCGGTGGAGCAAGTCAGCGACGAGTCCACCGCGCTCGGCTGGTTCCCGCCGGAGCGGCTGCCCGAGCCGCTGGCCGACGGGACCGCCCAGCTCGTCGCGCCCGCCCTCGCGTCGCTCAGACGTAGTCCTCTTCGCCCCGCTCCTTGAGCTCGTCGACCAGGGCCTTGACCTCCTGCGCCCGGTCCCGCGGGCAGACCAGCACCGCGTCGGGAGTGTCCACCACGATGAGGTCGTGCACGCCCACCGCGGCCACCAGGCGCCCCGAGTGCGGCACCACGACGAGGCCCGTGCTGTCCCGCAGCAGGACGCCCGGTTTGGCCGAACCGAGCACCACGTTGCCCGTGTGGTCGGCCGGCAGCACGTCGCCCAACGTGTGGAAGTCGCCGACGTCGTTCCAGCCGAAGTCACCGGGGACCGTCGCCACCCGCCCGGCCGTCGCGGCACCCTCCATGACCGCGTAGTCGACGGAGATCTTCGGCAGCGTGGGCCAGACCGCGCCCAGCACCTCGTCCTGCTCCGGGGTTTCCCACGCCGCCGAGATCGCGGTGACGCCGGCGTGCAGGCCGGGCTGCTGCCGGGCCAGCTCGGCGAGGAAGACGTCCACCCGCCAGACGAACATGCTGGCGTTCCAGAGGTGCCGACCGGAGCGGAAGTATGCCTCGGCCACCTCGGCGGCGGGCTTCTCCTTGAACTCGGCGACCATGCGCATCGGGCCGTTGCCCACCAGGTCGCCGCACTCCAGGTAGCCGTAGCCGGTCTCGGCCCGGGTCGGCGTGATCCCGACCGTCATCAGCATCCCCTGCTCGGCGCCGCGCATCGCCTCCCGCACCGTCTCCGCCCAGCGGTGCGGGTCGCCGATGAGATGGTCGGCGGCGAAGGAGCCCATCAACGCATCCGGGTCCCGCAACGCGATCACGGCCGCGGCCAGCGCGATCGCCGCGCAGGAGTCCCGGGGCGACGGCTCGACGAGGATGTTCTCCTCCGGCAGGCCGGCGAGCTGCCGCGCCACCGCCGTCACGTGCGCAGCCCCCGTGACCACCAGCGTCCGCTCGGGTGATGTCAGCGGCGCCAGCCGCTCCACCGTCGCCTGCAGCAGCGAGGCGGACGTTCCGGTGAGCGGGTGCAGGAACTTGGGATGCCCGGCACGGGACAGCGGCCACAACCTTGTGCCACTGCCTCCCGCCGGGATGACGGCATAGAGCATCAGCACATCATGCCCGACCGACGCACGTGCCAACCGGCGGTTTCGACGGACGTCAGGACCGGGCCCGCGTCCAGGCCGCGATGTGCACCTCGGCGCTGGACTCCCAGGTGAACTCCTTCGCCCGGTCGAAGCCCGCCTTGGCCAGCGTCAACCGGCGCGGCTCGTCGTCCAGCAGGGCGGCCAGATCGGCCGCCACCTGGTCGGGGCTCTCGCTGGTGTACGCCACGGCGTCACCGCCCACCTCGGGCAGCGAGAGCCGCGGCGTGGTGAGCACCGGGGCGGCGCACGCCATCGCCTCCAGGATCGGCAACCCGAAACCCTCCCCGTAGGACGGGTAGGCGGCCACCAACGCCCCGCCGAGGAAGCCGGGCAGGTCCGCGTAGCGCAGATAACCCGGACGCAGCAGCCGCAGGTGCGCGGGCACCTCGGCGACCGCGCGGTCGATGTCGTCGTCGTGCCCCTGACCACCGGCGATCACCAGTGCGGGCGGGTTCGGACGGTCGGCGACCGCTCGCGCCCAGCCCCGAATAAGGTTCGGGACGTTCTTACGCGGCTCCTTGGCGCCGAGGAAGGCGATGTAGCTGCTGCTGCCGAGCCCGAGGCGGGCGCGTACCCGAGCCTTCTCCTCCTCGCCGGGCGCGTGGAACGCGGCGTGGTCGACCCCGTGGTAGGCCACGTCGATCCGGGTCGGATCGGCGTCCAGCAGGCGGATCAGCTCGTCCCGGGTGGCCTTGCTCGGCACGATCACCCGGTCGGCCCGGCGCAGCGACGTCTTGATGGCGCTGCGGAAGAAGGTGCGACGCGACTTGTCGTAGTGCTCGGGCTCGGTGAAGAAGGTCGCGTCGTGCACGGTCACCGTGACCGGACAACCCGCGCGCAGCGGACAGGTGTAGAAGGGCGAGTGCAACACCTGCGCGCCGAGCTGCTGGGCCAGCATCGGCAGCCCCGTCTGCTCCCAGGCGAGCCGGGCCGGCCGGTGCGCGACCGCCGCCGGGGCCGGCACGATCTCGGCGCC
The DNA here is from genome assembly GCF_003626635.1 of Micromonospora musae. Lineage (GTDB taxonomy): Bacteria > Actinomycetota > Actinomycetes > Mycobacteriales > Micromonosporaceae > Micromonospora > Micromonospora musae. The sequence continues at coordinate 119,578 of NZ_RAZT01000017.1, forward strand.
GGGCAGCATCCGCGAGTAGCGCTCGAGATCGGTGCGGAGGCTCACCACCGCCAGATCCACACCCGACCCACAGACCTTGCCCAACGCTCCGAGCAGGCCGTCGACGTATCTACCGACGCCGCCACGGTCGGCGGGGACACTCGTGGCGTCGATGAGCACGCGGGGCGGGCGACCGGCGGTCACGGGGCGACTCCTTGCTGGCGGGTCTGTGGGGAACAACACTCCGGTGGCAAGCCTACGCCGCAGCCCACCTTCGACGCTGACTGCGACCCGACGGTACGCGTACTTGTCATCGCCATCAGGTACGGACGGCGGCGGCGTATCGTTCGCGCCGATGGCCGAGAACATTGCCCGGGTCTTCGCCGACGCGATCGCACCCGACCCGACCCGACCGCTGCTCACCTGGTACGACGACGCCACCGGCGAACGCACCGAACTCTCCGGCGCGACGCTGGCCAACTGGGTGGCCAAGACGGCCAACCTGCTCGTCGACGAGGTGGCCGTGGGGCCCGACGACAGCGCCGGGGTGCTCCTTCCGCCGCACTGGCAGACCGCCGCGGTGCTGCTCGGCTGCTGGTCGGCCGGGCTCACCGTGGCCGAGGCGCCGGGCCCGGTCGACGTGCTCTTCGCGGCCGTGACCCGGGTGACCGAGACCGACGCCTGGCCGGCCGGTGAGCGGTACGCGCTCGCGCTCGACCCGTTCGCCCTGCCGATGCGCGAGGTGCCCACCGGCTTCGCCGACTACGTGCTGGAGGTACGCGGCCACGGCGACCACTTCACCCCGCGCTCCTCGGGCGGCGCGGCCGACGCGGACCTGCTCGCCCGGGCGCGGAAGCGTGCGACGGAGTTCGGCCTGGCCGGGGGCGACCGGGTGCTGATCGACGTGACCCGTCACCCCGAGCCGGTGGAGTGGCTGCTCGCACCCCTGTCCGTCGGCGCCAGCGTCGTGCTCTGCGGCAACCTGGACCCGACCCGCCTCCCCGACCGGCTGGTCGCGGAGAAGGTCACCCGGACCGTCGCCTGACACCTCGTCCCCCGCGCCCCGTCGAGGCGCGGGGGCTCAGGCGGGGGTGGGGTCGTCCTGCGGAGCGCGCCGCTGGGCGAGCTGCGCGAAGGCGGTGAGCGACTCCGGGTTGGCGAGGGCTCCCGTGGCGGCCGCGCGGTCGACCGGCGTGCCGGTGAGGATCTTCTTGACCGGCACCTCGAGCTTCTTCGCGGAGAGCGTGCGCGGCACCGCGCGTACCTGGTGGATCTCGTCGGGCACGTGCCGCGGCGACAACGCGGTACGCAGCTCCCGGGCGATCTTCTTCCGCAGCTCGTCGTCCAGCTCCAGCCCGTCGGCGAGCACCACGAAGAGCAGCAGCTCGCCGGCGCCGCCCTCGTCGTCCTCCAGGTGCACGACCACCGAGTCGACCACCTCGGCCAGCCCCTCCACCACCGAGTAGAACTCGGCCGTGCCGAGGCGTACGCCACCCCGGTTGAGCGTGGCGTCGGAGCGACCGGTGATCACACAGCCGCCCCGGGAGTTGATCGTGATCCAGTCGCCGTGCCGCCAGACCCCCGGATAGACGTCGAAGTACGCCTCCCGGTAGCGGGAACCGTCCGCGTCGTTCCAGAAGCCCACCGGCATGCTCGGCATCGGCTCGGTGATCACCAACTCGCCCAGCTCGTCGACGACCGCGCTGCCGTCCGCCGCGCGCGCCTCGACCTTCGCCCCGAGCGCCCGGCAGGTGATCTCACCGGCGTGCACCGGCAGCAGCGGCACCCCGCCGACGAAACCGGTGCAGACGTCCGTGCCGCCGGAGAGGGACTGGAGCTGCAGGTGGTCGCCGACCGTCTCGTACACCCAGGTGAAGCCCTCGACGGGCAGCGGCGCGCCGGTGGAGCCGAGGCCGCGCAGCGCGGAGAGGTCGGCGACCTCCTTCGGGACCACCCCGGCCTTCCGGCAGGCCAGCAGGAACGGCGCGGAGGTGCCGAAGTACGTCGTGCCGGTCTCCTCGGCCAGCCGCCAGAGCGCGCTCAGGTCCGGGTGGCCCGGGTTGCCGTCGAAGAGCACGATCGCCGCACCCACCGCCGGCCCGGAGACCAGGAAGTTCCACATCATCCAGCCGGTGGTGGTGAACCAGAGGAACCGGTCGGCCGGGCCCAGGTCGTGGTGCAGGGCGAGCATCTTCAGGTGCTCGAGCAGGATTCCCCCGTGCCCGTGCACGATCGGCTTGGGCAGGCCGGTGGTGCCGGAGGAGTAGAGCACGTAGAGCGGGTGGTCGAAGGCGACGGGGGTGAAGGTGAGCGGCTCGTCGGTGGGCGCGGCCAGCTCGCTCCAGGAGATCGCCCCCTCGGGCACGGCCGCCGGGTCGAGGTAGCCGATGCCGACGGTGTGCCGCAGCGACGGCAGGGCGGCCCGGATCGCGGCCACCTCGGCGCGCCGGTCCACCGCCTTCGGGCCGTACCGGTAGCCGTCGACGGCGACCAGCACCGTCGGCTCGATCTGCTGCCACCGGTCGGTGACGCTCCGCGTGCCGAACTCGGGCGCGCAGGAGGTGAAGACGGCGCCGAGGCTGGCCGCAGCGAGCAGGAGCACGTACGTCTCCGGGATGTTCGGCGCGTACGCCGCGACCCGGTCGCCCTCGACGACTCCCAGCCGGCGCAGCCCCGCGGCGACCCGCCGGACCTGCTCGCGCAGCTCGGCGGCGGTGAGGGTGACCGGCGGGCGGGTCTGCCCGTGCGCGATCACCACCGGGTCGGCGTCGAGGCGGCCGGGCATACGCAGCACGTTCTCGGCGTAGTTCAGCGTCGCCCCGGGGAACCACCGCGCCCCGGGCATGCCCCGGCCGGTCAACGTGGCGGTCGGCGGCGTGTGCGCCACCACCTCGAAGTGGTCCCAGATCGAACGCCAGAACGCGTCCAGATCGGTGACCGACCAGCGCCACAGCGCGTCGTAGTCGGCGAAGTCCAGGCCGCGGTGTTCCCGCAGCCAGCGCAGGTACGCCCCGATCCGGGACCGCTCACGTACGTCCTCCGGCGGCGTCCACAGCACGTCACCCACTGCTCTGCCCTCCCCTGGCCCGGACACGACTCTGTGCGTGGGCCGTGGCGCCATCTTGCCTTAGAGGGTGGTTGAGCCTTCTCAACCACCCTCTTACGTCGAAGCGCCATTCTCCGCACCCGCCGCCCCGGAAGGGGCGTGGCCGAGCCACATGCCGGGGCGGCCACCGGTGTGGGCGACGGCCGGCGCACTCACACCTCGGCCGCCGGGGCCCGGCGCCACGGGGAGAGTCGGGCCGGAGCCCCTGCGCGGGGGTCAGCCGGCGCGATGGGCCTGGATCGCGCGGCGGCGGGCCAGCCGGTGCGCCCGCCGGATCTCCGCCTCCCGGAAGCGCCGCTCGTCCTCGACCGTCTCCGGCAGCACCGGCCGGACCGGGCGGGGCGCGCCGCCCACGTCGACGCTGACGAACACCAGGTACGCGGTGGCCACCCGCAACGGCTCGTCCTCGGCCGAGTCCCACCGCTCGGCCACCACCCGGACCCCGACCTCCATCGAGCTGTGACCGGTCCAGTTCACCTGGGCGTGCGCGTGCAACAGGTCGCCGACCCGGACCGGCTCGGAGAAGACGATCTCGTCGATGGCCGCGGTGACCGCCGTTCCGCCGCTGTGCCGGGCGGCGGCAGCGCCCGCCACGTCGTCCACGAACTTCATCAGCACGCCACCGTGCACGGTGCCGTACAGGTTGACGTCCACTGCGGTCATGATCCGGCTCAAGGTGACCCGGGAGTACGACGTCGGCTTGCCCGCCGGCGAGGTGGAGGGGTGCTCGTTCATGACGAAAACGGTACGGTGCGCGGATGCGACATCTCTGGAGCTTCCTCGCAGGGTTGGTGGTGGCGCCTGTCACCTGGGTGCTGGTCACGCTCGGGCAGGACGGGTCGAGCGGCACGATCGGCCGCTGGGTGGAGATAGGAAAGTTCAACACGGCCAACCTGATCGAGCCGGCCGTCTACCTCGCTGCCGGTGGCATCCTGCTGGGCCTGCTCGGCACGCTGCGTTTCTCGCCGGTCGGCCCGCTGCTGGCCGGGCTGCTACTGGTCGTCCCGTACATCGGGATGTTCGTGGCGCCGTACGAGGTACGCGACCGGATCCCGGACGGGTGGAAGGTGCTGGGCGACCCGCTGCCGCTGCAGGTGCCGGTGGAGAACGGCACACTCTTCCTGATCGGCACGATGCTGATCATGGCGGCGTTCAGTCTGCAGCGTTGGCGGGCCTGGCCGGCACCGGCGAGCGAGCCGGCGCCCGCCGAGTCGGAGAAGAGCACGGAGAGCGACGTAACGCTCACCGACTGGCCGCCGGTGGCCTCGCCGGAGCGGGACACCGCCGCCCCGATCACCCTGGCCTACCCGGACTCCACGCCGACCGAGCCGCTCCCCCGGCGCACCGGCGGGGAGTCGCCGTGGTCCGCCCCGCCCCGTAAGCCGGAGGACAGCCCCGGCATCCGCTGACCCGTGGGCGGGCCGGCACCGCCGGCCCGCCCCCGACCCGCCCCGACCCGCCGCCGAGCGGCGGGCCGGGTTCGACGAGGTACGCCGCGTCAGCCGCGCAGCAGCTGGCGGGCCATCACGATGCGCTGCACCTGGTTGGTGCCCTCGTAGATCTGGGTGATCTTGGCGTCCCGCATCATCCGCTCGACCGGGTAGTCCCTGGTGTAGCCGTAGCCGCCGAGCAGCTGCACCGCGTCGGTGGTGATCTCCATGGCCGCGTCCGAGGCGAAGCACTTGGCCGCCGCCCCGAAGTACGTGAGGTCGGCGTCACCACGCTCGGACTTGCCCGCCGCCGCGTACGTCAACTGCCGCGCCGCCTCCAGCTTCATGCCCATGTCGGCGAGCATGAACTGGACACCCTGGAACTCGGCGACCGCCTTGCCGAACTGCTTGCGCTCCTGGACGTAGCCCTTGGCGTAGTCGAGCGCGCCCTGCGCGATGCCGAGCGCCTGCGCGGCGATGGTGACCCGGGTGTGGTCCAGGGTGCGCATCGCGGTGGCGAAACCGCTCCCCTCCGCACCGATCATCCGGTCCACGGGGATCCGCACGTTGTCCAGGTAGACCTCGCGCGTCGGGGAGCCCTTGATACCGAGCTTCTTCTCCGGCGCGCCGAAGCTCACGCCCGGATCCGACTTCTCCACCACGAACGCGGAGATGCCCTTCGAACGGGCGGACGGGTCGGTGACCGCGAAGACGGTGTAGTACTCGGAGACCCCCGCGTTCGTGATCCACCGCTTCACACCGTTGAGCACCCAGTGATCCCCGTCACGCACCGCCCGGGTGGTCATCGACGCCGCGTCGCTGCCGGCCTCCGGCTCCGAGAGGCAGTACGAGAACATCGCCTCGCCGCTCGCGACCGGCGTCAGGTAGCGGCGCTTGAGCTCCTCCGAGCCGGCCAGCAGCAGCGGCATGGTGCCGAGCTTGTTCACCGCCGGGATCAGCGAGGACGCGGCGCAGGCCCGGGCCACCTCCTCGATCACCACCGCCGTGGCCAGCGCGTCCGCGCCGGCGCCGCCGTACTCGACCGGGATGTGCGGAGCGTGGAAGTCCGCCGCGCGCAACGCGTCGTAGGACGCCTTCGGGAACTCACCGGTCTCGTCGGCCTCGGCGGCGTTCGGCGCCACCTTCGCCGCACAGACCTCCCGGACCGCCTCGCGGATCGCCTCGTGCTCCTCGGGCAACCGGTAGACGTCGAACGACTCCTCTGCGGCCATGCCGGCCCCTCCCCTTCACCGCTATCATGCGCAGTCTGTACCGTCTCCTGACCGCGGACCGCGCAGACTGAAGGATAGCGACCAAGGTTCAGGTACAAGTTACCGCGGCGTAGGCTCGTTCTCGACGGGTAACGCCGCCGCCCGGCAACCATAGAAAGACGAGCAGTGCCCTCCGGTGCCCGGCCAGGCGCCGCAGCAGTAGCGACGCGACGGTGCGCCGCCCAGTGCGAGCGGAGAAGACAGGCGTGACGATTCCGTACCCCAACAGCCAGCCGGTGCATCCCATCGCCGCGGTGACGCCGCCGTCGGGCGCATCCCGGCCCCGGGTGACCTTCCTGGGCACCGGCTACCTCGGTGCGACCTACGCCATCTGCTACGCGGAGCTGGGCTACGAGGTGCTCGGCTTCGACGTCGACGCCGACAAGATCGCAATGCTCAACGCGGGTCAGGTGCCGATCCACGAGCCCGGCCTCGACGAGCTGCTCCGGCGCAACCTCGCGGCCGGCCGGCTGCGGTTCAGCACCGACATCGCCGAGACCGCCGACTTCGGTGACGTGCACTTCATCTGCGTCGGCACCCCGCAGCGCGCCGACGGCATGGGCGCCGACCTGTCGTACGTCGAGGCGTCGGTGACCGGCCTCGCGCAGCACCTCACCCGCAAGGCGCTGATCGTCGGCAAGTCGACGGTTCCGGTCGGCACCGCCGAGTGGGTGGAGCAGCTCGTCGGCAAGCACACGCCGGCCGACCTCGGGGTCGAGGTCGCGTGGAGCCCGGAGTTCCTCCAGGAGGGCTTCGCCGTCGACGACGTGCTCCGCCCCAACCGGATCGTCGTCGGCGTGAAGAGCGAGTGGGCCAACGGCATGCTCTACGCCGCGCACAAGGGCGTCTTCGACCTGGCCGCCACCGAGGACCGCGAGGTGCCGCTGGTGGTGACCGACTTCGCCACCGCCGAGCTGGTCAAGGTCGCCGCGAACGCCTTCCTCGCCACCAAGATCTCCTTCATCAACGCGATGGCCGAGGTCTGCGAGGTCGCCGGCGGCGACGTCACCCAGCTCGCCCGCGCGATCGGCTTCGACCCACGGATCGGCAACCGGTTCCTCCAGGCCGGTCTCGGCTTCGGTGGCGCCTGCCTGCCCAAGGACATCCGCGCCTTCCAGGCCCGGGCGCAGGAGCTGGGTGCCGGTGAGGCGCTGCGCTTCCTGCACGAGGTCGACCTGATCAACCTCCGCCGCCGTACCCGCGTGCTCCAGCTCGCCGCGGACCTCCTCAGCCGCCGCACCGGCCCGGCCGGCCCCGACCTCTCCGGCACCCGGATCGCCGTGCTCGGCGCCACCTTCAAGCCCAACACCGACGACGTACGCGACGCCCCGGCGCTCGCCGTCGCCGGGCTGCTGCGCAAGGCCGGCGCGGACGTGCACGTCTTCGACCCGCAGGGCATGGAGAACGCCCGCCGGGCGATGCCCGAGCTGACCTACGAGAGCACCATGACCGAAGCGGTGACCGGCGCGGACCTGGTCTGCGTGCTCACCGAATGGGCCGACTTCCGCAACGCCGACCCGGTCGCGCTCGGCGAGCTGGTCGCCGGCCGCAAGGTCGTCGACGGGCGCAACTGCCTCGACCCGGCACTGTGGACGCAGGCCGGCTGGGAGTACCGGGGCATGGGTCGCCCCTGATCAGGATCGCCACGACGGCCGGCCGCGGAGCTACTCCGCGGCCGGCCGTTTCCTCTCCCCGGCCGGCTCGTTTGTCCTGGACCCGCCGACAACTGTCGAAAATCGCGCCGGATTTGGGCATGCTGCGACAGTGAGGGTCCACAGTGCGGGTGGGGGGATGTCGTGGCGACCTTTCAGTGCTCGGCGTGCGGTCGGGAGATCAAACCAGCCGACCGGTGCCCGCACTGCGGCGCCGACCAACCACAGTGGGTCGAGCACCTGGCGGAGATCGAGCGGTCCATCGCGGAGATGAAGGCCCGCGAGGCCGCCATCGCCCGGGAGCAGCGGCAGATCGCCGCGAAGATGCAGGCCGCCCTCTTCCAGCGGGACATCCTCGCGCACGCCGGCGAGGAGCGGACCAAGCAGGCCACCCGACCGCACCGGGTGCTGCGCCGCCGTCCCGGCCGGCGTCCACCGACCGCCGCCACCGGCGCGCCACCCCGCGTCCCCCGGCAGGGCACTTCACCCGGCTCCGCCGAACCACCGCCGCCGCCACCGCCGGTGACCTGGCTGGACGTCGACGACCCCGAGCACCCGCCGGAGGCCTCCTCGCGGGAGGTGCAGAACATCCCGCTCGGGCTCGGCGCACTGCTGCTCGGCGTGGCCGCGGTGGTCTTCGCCGCGGTGGCGACGAGTTCGATGGACGCGCTCGTACGGCTCGGCATCCTGCTCGTCGCCACCGTGCTGCTGCTGCTCGCGCCACCGGTGCTGGCCCGGCGTGGGCTCACCTCGACCGCCGAGACCATCGCCACGGTCGGTCTGCTGTTGGTGCCGCTCGCCGGGTACGCGCTCTGGGCGGTGGACCGGATCGGCAACGGGGGCGCCTCCGGCACGGTCTTCGCCGGGCTGATCCTCCTGGTGACCGCCGCCGTCTCGATCGGCTACGCCGCCTGGACGGGGCTGCGCGCACCCCGCTTCGCCACCGTGCTCGCCGCCCAGCCGGTGGTGCCGCTGCTGGCGTACGACCGGATCACCGGACCTTCCGGCTGGGCCCTGGCACTGACCGTGGTGGCGCTGCTCGACCTCTGGCTGGCCCGCTCCGCGGTGGCCGTGGAACGACCGGTCCGGCGCGACCTGCCGGAGCCGTCACCCACCTCCCCGGCAGCCCCGCCCGCGCCCCGGCAGCGCCCCGCCGAGACCCGTCCCGAGGGCGCGCCGGAGGAGGCCGGCGAGACCGTCGCGGCAGCGGATCCGGCGGCCGTCGACGCCCGGCCCCGTCCGGTGCCGGGGCTACGCGGGCTGACCTGGGTGCTGCACGGGATCGCCGTCGCGATCGCCCTGGCGTACGCGGTGACCGCCCTGCTCCGCGCGAGCACCGTGCCGGCGGCCACCGCCGCCGGGCTGGTGTTGCTGCTCGCCGCGGTCGTCGGGATGGCCGGAGCCCTCGCGCTGCGCCGCCCGCCCCTGCCGGACCTCGGCGCGGGCATCCTCACCCTCGCGGTCATCGGCGCGTTGAGTCGGGTCGCCTCGGTGGCCCTGCCGGGTCGCGCGCTCCTGCTGATCGCGGCGGTCATCGCGATCACCGGCCTGGCCGTCCGGGCCCTGCCGGAGGCGGCCCGACGCGGCCCGCAACTCGCCTCGGCAGTGGCGCTCACGGTGAGCGGGCTGCTGGTCGCCGGGAACGCGCTGCGCGCCGGGGTCGCACCGGTGCGCGCCGCGCTGCCCGCCTGGACCGCCGACCTCGACCGCTACCCCGCCGAGCTCGCCGCCGCGGTCGGCCCGGCCGCCTGGCAGCTGGCTGCGAGCGCCTTCCTGCTCACCGTCGCCGCGGTGCTGGCCCTGCCGCCGGAGATCCGCCGCGAGTTCGCGGTGGCGGGCGCGGCGCTGACCGCGCTGGCCGTACCGGCGTCGTTCGGTCTGAGCTGGACGGTCGCGCCCTGGCCGATGGTGCTGGCGGCGGTCGGCCTCGGCGTGGCCGGCCTCTCCGCCCGCACCCCACGGGCCGCGCTGGTGCACGGATTCGGCGCGGCGGTGGTCGGCCTGTTCGGGGCGGGCGCCGCCCTGGCGCGGCCCACGCTGACGGCCGCCGTGCTGGTGGTGCTCTTCCTCGCGGGCGTCCTGGTCGCGGTGGCCCCCCGGATCCGGATCGCACCGGCACCGGCCGACATCGTCTCGGCGTGGGCGGCCGGCGGCGCGGCGTTCGCCCTGCCGGGGGCGGTGGCCGCGTTCGTCGCCGCCACCACCCCGGCGGATCCGACTCCCACCCCGGCGAGCCTTCGTGAGGCGACCGTCCCGGTGCTCGCGGCGGCCTTCCTGGCGGTGTGCGTGACCCTCGGGTACGCGGCGATCGTCCAGGTGTCGCAGCGGCACATTCCGGCGCCGCTCGCCGTCGGCACCGGGCTCGGCGCGCTGGTGGTGACGGCAGCCGCGTTCGGTGCTCCCGGGGCCACCGTGGCGGACGCCTGGGTCGGCGCGCTGCTGCTGGTCGCCGCGGTGCTGCTCTTCCTGGCCCCGTCGATCGACGCGGGCCGTCGCTCCGACCGCACCGTGGACGGATCGGACCTCGCGGCCGCCGCGGTGACCGCCGCCCTGATCGCCACGTTGGTCCGGATCGCGGCCGTGCTCGCCCCCGGCGGGCAGCTCGCGGTCACCGCCGCACTGGTGCTCGTGGTGGCCGTGGCGGCACGGGCGATGCCCGAGGAGTGGCGGCGCGGCCCGATCCTCGGCATCGCCGTGGGCGGCCTGCTGATTGGTCTGGCGGCCGGCTGGATCGCGCTGCGCGGCGGGGTCGGTGTGCTCGCCACCCCCGGTCCGATCTGGAACGGTGATCTCTCCGACTGGCCGGCCGCGCCCACCGGAGGCTCCACCTGGCAGGCGCCGATCGCCCTGGGGCTGCTCGCCCTCGCGGCCGCCGTCCTCCTGCCCCGACCGTGGCGCTACGACGTCGCCGGCGTCGCCGTGGTGCTGGCCACCATCGGCGCGCCGGCCGCGTTCGCGTTGCCGTGGTGGTCGCCGGTCCTGGTCGGGGGCATGGTGGCGGCCGTCTACGGGATGGCCGCCACGGCGTCCTTCGATCCGCGGGCCGCGCTTTCCCGGGCGACGGTCGCCGGGGTGGTGGCGCTGCACGCCGCCGGCGCCGGACTGGTCCGGCCATGGACGACCGCGCTCTCACTCTTCAGCATCGCGCTGATCGGCGTCGTGGTGGCCGTGCTGGCCCGCAATCTCGCCGGAACGCTGGTGGAGGACGTCGAGACCGAGGGCATGCCATCGCACCTGGCGCAGATCGGCGGCGCCGCCGCGGGCGCCACGTTGCTCGCCCTGCCCGGCGCGCTCGCGGCGCTGGCCGCCGAGTTCGGCCACTCGGCGCAGGTGGTGCTGACGGCGGCGCTCGCCGCGTCCAGCCTCGGGCTCGCGGCGGTGGCGGCGGCCCGCCGCCGCATCCCGCAGTACCTGCCCTGGGCCAGCGTGGCCGTGGTCGGTGGCGCGACCATCAGTGCCCTGGCCGCGTTCCCCACCGGCCTCGCGGTCGGCGTGTACGCGGCCGCGGCAGCGCTGCTCGGCGTACTTGCCGAGCTGGTCCGTGCGGCCACCGTTCCGCCGACCGGCGCGGCACAGCCGGTACGACGGTGGTCGGTGCTGCTGGACGGGGCGCTGCGCCGGTTCGACGGCCCGGAACAGCGCCGTTGGCGGGTCAGCCCGGCCGCCGGGGCGTTGGCCGCGGCCGTGCTCCCCACCGCGCTGGCGCTCGCCTCGATCGCCGAGGCCCTGGCGGTGGCGCTGGTCGAGCCGCACCGGACGCTGACCCGGATCTGGCAGGGCCCACCGCCGGAGCTGCTCACCCCGCCGCCGGGGGCGGCGGATCCCACGCACGTGCTCACCGCGCTCCTGCTGACCGCGACGGCGACGCTCGCGGCCACCGGCTTCAGCGGCGGTCGGCGTGCGCGAGCGGTACCGGTGGTGCTGCCGGGCGCGGCGATCACGCTGCTCATCGCTCCGACAGCGTTGGGCAGCGGCTGGCCGGCGAGCGCCCTCGCCGCGCTCGCCGTCTTCACCATCTCGATGCTCGGGCTCGCCCTGACCCCACCTCCGCCGCTGGTCGAGCCGGCCCGCTCACTACGCCTGGCCCGGGTGCTGGTCTTCGTGATCGGCCTGGCGGCGGGCGGTGCGGGACTCGCCGGCAGCCTCGCCACCCGGGAGCTGACCCTCTTCACCCTCGGCGGAGCGGTCGGCGTCGGTACGGTGGCCGCGCTCTTCGGCACCACGCAGCGCGCCCGGATCCTGGGCTGGCTCTTCGCCTCGCTGATGGCGCAGCTCTTCGTGCTGACAGCCGGTCTCGTCGCCGGACTGGCCGCGGTCTGGTCGGCGTTCGGGGTCCTCGCGGTCGGCGCCGCGTTGCAGGTCTTCGCCGCCATGCTGCCCCGGCTGCGCCGTCCGGAGGCGCAACGCGAGGCGGCCACGGTGGAGTGGAGCGCGCACGCGGCCGCGCTCATCGCGCTGGCGCTGGCGTTCGACTCGCCCCGGCACATCGCCGCGCTGCTGGCGGCGTGGGGCGCGGTGCTCGGGGTGGCCGCGACGCGACCCAACCGGCGGCCGGTGGAGCGACGGATCCTGTTCTGGGCGGTGGTGGTCTGCGAGATCACCGCCTGGTGGATCCTCATGCGGGTCGCCGACGTGGCGCTGCCCGAGGCGTACACGCTGCCGTTCGCGGCGCTGGCTCTGCTCGTGGGGGTGCTGGAGCTGCGTCACCGCCCCGACCTGAGCAGCTGGGTGGCGTACGGTCCGGCGCTACTCGCCGCGTTCGTGCCGAGCCTCGCGATCGTGCTCGCCACCGGCTCGACCACGCTCCGGCAGGTGCTGCTGCTGCTCGGCGCGGTCGCGGTGCTCGTCTTCGGCTCGTCGAGCCGGCAGCAGGCCCCCGTGATCGTCGGCGCCACGGTCACCGCGATCACCGCGATCCACGCGCTCTTCGCCTTCGGTCCGTGGCTGGCGCTGATCCCGGTCGGGATCCTCCTGCTGGTCCTCGGGGCGAGCAACGAGCGCCGCCGCCGGGCTCAGGAACGCCTGCAGACCGCGCTGCGCGGCATGCGATGACATCGGAGGGTCACAACGGGCGCCGTCGAGTGTGAGCAGAGCACGCCGGGCCGGTGCACGCCCTGCGCCGCCTTCGGCCGGTGCAGGGCTCAGCGCGGGTCAAGAGAGGCTGGCCTGCAGCTTCGCGTCCTTCTCGTTGATCATCTGCTCGAGGTTCTCCTGGAAGGAGGCCATCCGCCCACGCAGTTCGAGGTCGGTGGCGCCGAGGATGCGGACCGCGAGCAGGCCGGCGTTGCGGGCGTTGCCGATCGACACCGTGGCGACCGGGATGCCCGCCGGCATCTGGACGATGGAGAGCAGCGAGTCCATCCCGTCCAGGTGCTTGAGCGGCACCGGCACACCGATCACCGGCAGCGGGGTCACCGAGGCGACCATCCCGGGCAGAGCGGCGGCGCCGCCGGCCCCCGCGATGATCACCTGCAGGCCCCGCCCGGCGGCGGCCTGGCCGTACTCGATCATCTTCACCGGGGTGCGGTGGGCGGAGACCACGCCGACCTCGTAGGAGACCCCGAACTCGTCGAGGACCTCGGCGGCGGCCTTCATGGTCGGCCAGTCCGAGTCACTACCCATGATCAAACCGACGGCGGTCACGCTCTTCTGCCTCTCATCGACGGAATCGGAAGCCCGTCCGCTCACTCGCGACCCTCGCGCAGCCAGCGCGCCGCGCGTACCGCGCGTGCCCGTACGTCGTCCAGGTCGTCACCGAGCACCGTGACGTGTCCGATCTTGCGGCCCGGGCGGACCTGCTTGCCGTAGAGGTGCACCTTCGCGCCCGGCTCGGCGGCGAAGAGGTGGTGCAGCCGCTCGTCGATGGAGATCCCGCCCGGCTCACCGCCGAGCACGTTCGCCATGACCACCACCGGCGCGGCCAGCGAGGTGTCCCCCATCGGGTAGTCGAGCACCGCGCGCAGGTGCTGCTCGAACTGCGACGTACGGGAACCCTCGATGGTCCAGTGCCCGGAGTTGTGCGGCCGCATGGCCAGCTCGTTGACGACGATGCCGGGCCGCCCCGAGGCGTCGGTCACCTCGAAGAGCTCGACCGCGAGCAGGCCCACCACGCCGAGCGAGGTGGCCAGGTCGATGGCGAGCTGCTGGGCGGCGAGCGCCACGTCCTCCGGCAGGTCCGGCGCCGGGGCCAGCACCTCCACACAGATGCCGTCGACCTGCACGGTCTCCACGACCGGGTACGCGGCGACCTGCCCGAACGGCGAGCGCGCCACCTGGACGGCCAACTCCCGTCGCAGCGGCACCCGCTCCTCGACGATCAACTCGGTGCCACCGGCGAGCAGCGTGGCCGCCAGCTCCGCGGCCTGCGCCGCGTCGGTCACCATCCAGACACCCCGGCCGTCGTACCCACCGCGGGCGGCCTTGAGCACCACCGGCCAGCCCGTCTCGGCACCGAAGGAGACCAGCTCGTCCGGCTCGCCGATCGGCCGCCAGGCGGGCACCGGAGCGCCCAGCTCCGTCAGCCGCTCCCGCATCGCCCGCTTGTCCTGGGCGTACCGCAGCGCGTCGGCCGGCGGGTAGAGCGTCGCACCCTCCGCCGCAAGGGTGCGGATGTGCTCGTTCGGCACGTGCTCGTGGTCGAAGGTGACCACGTCGCAGCCCTTCGCGAAGGTGCGCAGCGCCGCGAGATCGGTGTGATCGCCGTACTGCACGTCCGCGGCGACCAGCGCGGCACCGTCGTCCGGGGCCAGGGCGAGGACGTGCAGCGACTGGCCGAGGGCGATCGCGGCCTGGTGGGTCATCCGGGCCAGCTGGCCACCACCCACCATGCCGACAACAGGCAGACCGGTACGGGAATCCATAGCGGCGCAAGCCTATCCGGGCGGCTGCTCAGGGCCGCCTCCGGATGGCGAATCGCACGTTCGGCCGCCGCGACGGGCCGGAGGCCACCGGAGCCTGCTAGCCCCGGCAGCCCGGCCCGGCCGGCCTCGCTCAGCGCCGGCCGAGCTGCGCCACCAGGTCGTCGACCTCGTTGACGGGGCGCTCGCAGACGAAACCCCGGCAGGCGTACGCGGTGGGCCGTCCGTCGACCATGGGACGCTCGGCGAGCAGCGGCACCCCCGGCTGGTCGCTGCGACCCGCCACGATCACCGCCCCGGGCGGCGCGTGCCGGTGTGCTGCCGAGAGCAGCGGCTCGTCGTCCGGCTGGTCGGTCACCACGGCGATCTCGTACGGCCCGGAGACGAGCGCCTCGCCGACCGTCGCCGCGTACCCGGTGAAGCGGGCGTGCCGGGCGACGATCGGCGCGACGGTGGCCAGCGCGGCCTCCGCCGCCTCCCGGTACCGCGGCTGGCCGGTCAGCGCCGAGTACGCCACCAGCGCCGCGACGATCGCCGAGCGGCCGGAGGGGGTGGCGTTGTCGGTGGGGTCCGCCGGCCTGGTGACCAGCCGTTCGGCGTCGTCGGCGGTGTCGTAGAAGCCACCGCCCGGAGCGGCGAACCGGTCCAGCGCGACGTCGAGCAGCTGCCCGGCCAGCTCCAGCCAGCGCCCCTCCCCGGTGAGCTGGTGCATCGCGCAGAACGCCTCGGCGACGCAGCCGTAGTCCTCCAGGACGCCCGCGGGCTCGCCGACGACGCCGTCCCGGGAGACGCGGCGCAGCCGCCCGTCCACGATGTGCGCGGTCGCCAGGTGCTCGGCGGTGTCGCGCATCGCGCCGTCGGTCACGATGACGACGCCGTCCATCAGATTGACGTCCTCCTCGTCCGGGTTCGCGTAGACCCTGGCGACCTGCTGGAACTCGGCGAGCGCGGTGACCGCCAAGCCGTTCCAGGACGCCACCACCTTGTCGTCCCGGGCCGGCTGCGGACGCGTGTCCCGGGCCGCCAGCAGCCGACCGACGACGCCCCGCCAGCGGGCACGGATCTCCGGGTCGGCGTCGTCCACGTCGCGGGCCAGCTTCAGCACGCTGGCACCGTGCTCGAAGGTGCCGGACTCGGTGACACCGAACAGGTCGGCGGCCCAGCGGCCGTCCTCCTCCCCGAGCGCCTCGACGAGCTGCTCCGGCGTCCAGACGTAGGTGAGGCCCTCGACGCCCTGGGTGTCCGCGTCGAGGGCGGAGGCGAAGCCTCCCCCCGGCCGGTGCAGCTCGTCGGCGAGGAACCGGGCGACGTCCCGGGCCACCCGCCGGGCCAGCCGGTCTCCGGTCAGCCGCCAGAGCTGGGTGTACGCCCGCAGCAGCAGCGCGTTGTCGTAGAGCATCTTCTCGAAGTGCGGCACGGTCCAGTGCGCGTCCACCGAGTAGCGGGCGAATCCACCGGCCAGTTGGTCGTAGATGCCGCCCCGAGCCATCGCCTCGCAGGTGTGCCGGACGATCTCCAGACTCCGCGCGGAGCCGGTGCGCTGGTGGTGGCGGAGCAGGAAGAGCAGGTTCATGTGCGGCGGGAACTTCGGCGCGCCGCCGAACCCGCAGTGCGTCTCGTCGTACTCCGTGGCGAGCTGTGCGGCCGCCGCGTCGAGCAGGTCGGCCTCCAGCGGCGCGGTGGGACCGCCCACGGCCTGGGCGCCGCCGATCGCCTCGACCACCGCGGCGCCCTGGCGCACCACCTCCTCCCGCTGGTCGCGCCAGGCGGCGGCGACCGACTGGAGCAGGCGGAGGAAGTTCGGCTTCGGGAAGTAGGTGCCGCAGAAGAACGGGGTGCCGTCGGGCGTGGCGAAGACGGTCATCGGCCAGCCGCCCTGGCCGGTCATGGCCTGCGTGGCGGTCATGTAGACCGCGTCGACGTCCGGACGCTCCTCCCGGTCCACCTTGATCGAGACGAAGTCGGCGTTCATGACGGCGGCGACGGAGTCGTCCTCGAACGACTCGTGCGCCATCACGTGGCACCAGTGGCAGGCGGCGTAACCCACCGAGATGATCACTGGCACGTCGCGGCGGCGCGCCTCGGCGAACGCCTCCTCGCACCAGGGCCACCAGTCGACCGGGTTGTCGGCGTGCTGGAGCAGGTACGGGCTCGTGGCGTCGGCGAGTCGATTCACCTGACGACCATAGCCAGGCGACCCGGGGGCTAGGAGGCGCCGTCGGCCCGAAGCGGGAAGACGTTGGGCGGGCCTCGTCCAGCAGGGTGCCGAGGACCGCGCCAATCTTGTCGGCCGGCATGGGCTTGAAGAAGTGGTAGCCCTGGGCCGCGGTGCAGCCCAGCTCGGCCAGGGCCAGCCGCTGCTCGGCGG
>NZ_RAZT01000018.1 GCF_003626635.1 Micromonospora musae
TCCGGACGCTCCCGAGGGACACCACGGCTACGGGCAGTACCGCGAGACCTACAAGAAGGTCGACGGGCAGTGGCTGATCGACTCGGTGCTGCTCACCCGCTTCTGGATGGACCCGCTTGAGAGCTGGACTCCGGCGGAAACCGTGACACCTTCGGACACCAAGAGCGCGCCGAAGACCACGAACGGCGAGTGAGGGATGCGGCGTGTCAGGTCAGGCAGCCTGACACGCCACCGCCCTTCCAGGGCGCCTGCCTGATCGATTGGGGCCAGGCGCCTCTTGGCAGCCGGAAGTCAATCCGGTCACGGCGAGCCCGGGGCCTAGGGACGTCGCGTGGGCTGCGGGCGCTCCGGGAGCACGAGTGCGGTGTCCAGTCGTTCACCGGGCCGACGTTCCTGGACACCCCACTATTCTCGACGCATGGCGAGGTACTACGACGTGCACCCGGACAACCCGCAGCCCCGGGCCATCGGCCAGGTCGTCGACCTGGTCCGTGGCGGCGGCCTGATCGCCTATCCGACGGACTCGTGCTACGCCCTCGGTTGCCAGCTCGGCAACCAGGACGGGCTGGACCGGATCCGGCAGATCCGGCAGCTCGACGAGCGACACCACTTCACGCTGGTGTGCCGGGACTTCGCGCAGCTCGGCCAGTTCGTCAAGGTCAGCAACTCGGTCTTCCGGCTGGTGAAGGCGTCGACCCCGGGCAGTTACACGTTCATCCTGCCGGCCACCCGGGAGGTGCCGCGTCGGATGCTGCACCCCCGCAAGCGCACCGTCGGGGTCCGCGTACCGGACCACACGGTCACCCAGGCGCTGCTCGCCGAACTCGGCGAGCCGCTGGTCTCGAGCACCCTGATCCTGCCCGGCGAGGAGGAGCCGATGACCCAGGGGTGGGAGATCAAGGAGCGGCTCGACCATCTCGTCGACGCGGTGCTCGACGCCGGCGAGTGCGGCAAGGAGCCGACCACGGTGATCGACCTCTCCGAGGACGAGCCGGAGATCCTGCGTCGCGGGGCCGGGGACACCGCCCGCTTCGAGTAGGGTGACAGTCATCTATGTACCATCTGGTACATGGACTACGCGGAGAGCATCGCCACGACAGCCGGAGCCGGCCGCGCCTGGAAGGCGCTCGCGGACGTGACCGCATATCCACGCTGGACGGCCTCGATGTCGTCCGTCGAGCCGCTCGACGCTCCGTCGCTCGCCGTCGGCAACCGGTTCCGGATCCGGCAGCCCGGTCTCCCGGTCACGGTGTGGCGCGTCCGCGAGGTACGCGAGGGCGCGTCGTACGTCTGGGAGGCGCACGCCCCCGGTGTGCACACCGTCGCGTACCACCGGGTGGAGGCCGAGCCGGGCGGAACGACCCGGATCACCATCGGGATCCGGCAGACCGGCCTCCTCGCCGGGCTGGTCGCGCTGCTGACGTCGGCGAAGACCCGGCGGTACGTACGGCTGGAGGCGGAGGGTCTGAAGGCCGCCGCCGAAGCCGGCGACGCCTCGCACCCGGACGACGACGCCGATGGCCGCTGACCGGCGCGCCGCCCTGCTCGACCGCTGCCTCGCCTTCCTGACGGAGGACGGCTTCAGCCACCTGAGCCTTCGGGAGATCGCCGCCGGCGTGGGCACCAGTCACCGCATGCTGCTCTACCACTTCGGCAGCCGGGAGGGCCTGCTCACGCAGGTCGTCGATCGGATCGAGGCGGAGCAGCGGGCGGCGCTCGCCGCGCTGGCGGTCGGGTCGGACGACCCGGCCGAGGTCAGCCGGCGATTCTGGCGGCGCCTGGCCGACCCGGCGCTGGCACCGGCGGAGCGGCTCTTCTTCGAGGTCTACGTGAACGCCCTCTACGACCGATCCTGGACCGAGCCGTTCCGCGCCTCGGTCGTCGCCGCCTGGACGGCGCCGGTCGAGGAGCTCTTCGTCCGGCTCGGCTTCGACGAGGCGCAGGCCCGCACGCGAACCCGGCTCGCCCTGGCCGCGACCCGTGGCCTCCTGCTCGACCTGCTCATCACCGGTGACCGGGACGTCCTCGACGGCGCTGCCGACCTGTTCGCGCGGGTCATCACGGCGCCGTCCCCCGAGTGAGACGACCGGTCACCGCGAGGGACGCTGGGACGGGCCGATGCGGCCGATGCGGGCGATGTGGTCGGCGAGGTTGGCGAGCAGGAAGTTCACCTCGACGAGGTAGCGGACCTGTTGGCCCGCGTTGCGTTCGTCGAGCAATGGGCGACTGCGGTTCAGCTCGTCCACGCAACGGGTCGCGCTGACCATCGGATGCGGCGCCTCCCCACGGGAGATCTGGTCGGCGACCTCGTCGTACGCCGATCGGACCCGGCCGGCGGTCTCACGTAGCTGGGCGGCCGCCTCCGGCCAGCCGGCGAGGCGGCCAGGCTGGTTTCGGAACAGCGTCACCGGCACGGCGTGCAACGCGTGGTGCCCTGCGGAGAGCACCGCCTGCCAGTCCACCTGGCCGGCCGGCGGATCGTGGCGTTCACCGTGGTACTGGGCGTAGGAGGCGTCGGCCAACGCGACCGCCCGGCGCGCCCGCTGGAGCGCGTCATCCGGTCGCGGGCCGCCGAGCGTCGCTGCCACGGTCTGTTCGATCAGGTCACCGACCGCGCGGAGGTAGCCGGCGGTGTTCTCCCGCAGGTCGTGTCGGGCGCCTCGGGGCCAGACGAGCACGCCGGCGAGGATGCCGACCGCCGCGCCGAGCAACACGTTCACGAGACGGGCCTCGGCGAGCTGCACGCCGGCGGGCATGAGCTGAGCGAAGACGAAGGTGAGCAGCAGGGTGAAGAGCGCCTGCGCCCAGGACGGCCCCAGCAGCTTGCCGAAGGTGAAGGCCAGCACCATGGTGACCGGCAGCGCGACGACGTAGACGATCGAGCGGTTGACGAAGAGCATCAGTACGCCACTGGCGACCGCGCCGCCGATGGTGCCCAGCACCGCCGGCTTCAGCGCCGTGCGGGTGTCCATGGCCGAGGTGCGCAGCACGGTGAGCGTCGCCAGCAGCACCCAGAAGCCGTGTTGGAGGGGGAGCACACCGGCGACCACCCGGGCGGCGGCCAGCGCCACGGCGAGCCGTAGCGCCGACTGGAACAGGGCGGAGCGGATCGTCAGATGCGCGCCGAACTGCCGCCAGTACAGCCGCCACCGAGGCTGCCGCACGTCTCCGACCACGCTCGTGTAGCCGGCCACCGCGGGATTCGTGTCGGCGGTCGTCAACCCGACGGCGGCCCGGGCGGAGATGGCGAGAACGCTCACCTGGTTGGCGAGGCTCAGCGCTCCGGCATCCAGGCAGAGTCGCGACAGGTCCGCCTGCGTGACCGGACCGGTCGGAGCGGTGAACGCCCGTTCGGACGCGTCGATGGCCGCGTCCAGCTCGTCGAGGGAGACCGGCGGCCCGTCGTGCCGCAGGGTCCGGCCGGTGGCGCGGGTGGTGTCGGCACACGCCCGGAAGAGCCGCGCCGCCGCCAGGCCGGGAGGTGGCTGCGGTGGGGCTTCCGCCAGGATCCGCGTCACCTTGACCAGCACGCCCTGTAACGCCGCCTCGCAGGCCCGCAGCGCACGGTCGCGCGCGGCGGCGCTGGTCGGCCGCTCCGCCGGGGGGAACTCCGCCAGCCTGAGCCGGGCCACCGCCTCGGCGGCCTGTTCCTGTCGCGTCAACCGCTCGCGCCGGCCGTCCTCGGTGCCCGCGAGCACGTCCGCGGCGACGTCGAGCAGCACCGCGAGACGGTCCGCGGCGGAGACGAGCCGCCGGGGGTACGAGACGGGGGTCGGGTCCGGCCAGAGCAGCATCTCGGCGACGGCGAGCAGCAGCACGGCGACCGTCACGCCGATGAGCCGCTGCGGCAGGGTGCTCGGCTGATACGGCGGGAAGGAGGCGAGAATGTAGAAGAGCTGCAAGGCGCTGATCAGGCCGACCAGGCGCGGACCGCCGGCGCCGGCGAACGCCACGGCGAATCCGACGACGAGCATCCCGCCGGCCGCCGCCCAGAGGTTCCCCGCCAGCGCGGTGCCCAGGGAGATCAGCACCCAGGCGACCGGGAGCGCCGTGAGCAGGATCCGGGCGCGCTCGCGGGCGGCGCCCGGCAGCTGGGTGAAGGCGCCCATCGCGATCGCGCCGAAGAGTCCGTACGTGGCCAGGGTCGGGTTGCCGAGGCCGTAGCGGCCGCCGTAGAAGACGGCGGAGGCGACGAGGGTCAGCCGGGCGGCACGTCGTAGGACGACGTACCGCGGGTCACGGTGACGCACCCAGGCCAGGAGGCCGCTTCCGAGCACGCCTGGACTCCCGTCGCGCGTACCTCAGTCCCCGAGGCAATCTTCCATCCACGGGTCGCGGCGGGATCGGCTTTCGGCGTAATCGCCGCCGATGGAGGCCGTTGCCGGGCTCCCGCTATGTCAGGGGCGGTCCGGGACGGCCATCTCGCCGAGCTCGGACCAGTCCTCCTGCGGGACCGTCACGTTGACGATCTTCGGAGTCTCGGCGAGGTACGGCGGCAGGGTGCGCTGCGCCGTCCGGAAGTGCTCGGACTGCACGTGCGCCCCGCCCGCGTCCGCGTCCCGAAACGCCTCGACCAGGACGTACTCGGTCGGGTCGGCGAGGCTGCGGGACCACTCGAACCAGAGGCAACCCGGCTCGGCGCGGGTGGCGTTGGTGAACTCGTCGACGATCTCGGGCCACCGGTCGGCGTGCTCCGGCAGCACCCGGAACTTCGCGGTAATGAAGATCATTCATTCCTCCCCACGGTGGCGGCGCGGAGCGCCGGACGGACGGCGTTCACCGTACCGGCGTCGGAACGCCACCGCAGCCGCCCGCGCGCTCGGTGTGGGGGCGCGGCTCACCGAGCCCCCACACCGTGCTGCTGGTCAGCCCATGCTCTTCGCCCCGTCCAGGGACTCGCGGAGGATGTCGGCGTGGCCGGCGTGCTGAGCGGTTTCGCCGATGATGTGCATCAGCACCCGCCGGGCCGACCACCGCGCGCCCGGCTCGAACCACGGGGCCTCCGGTAGCGGGTGGGTGGCGTCCAGGTCGGGCAGGGTGGCGACCAGCTCGTCGGTCCGGCGGGCCACCTCGGCGTAGTCGGCCAGCACACCGGCCAGCGTCTCGTCGGGTAGCAGCCGGAACTCGTCGGCCCGTTTGGCCCAGTCGGCCTCGGTCATGGCGGTGAAGTCGTCCATCGCCGACGGGCCGGCCACGATGAAGTCAGCCCAGCCCCGCTCGGTCGCGGTGACGTGCTTGATCAGGCCACCCAGGCACAGCTCGCTGACGGTGGTCTGCCGCCCGGCCTGTTCGTCGGTGAGGTCGCGGGTGGTGAAGCGCAGAAAGTGCCGAGACTTGGCCAGCATCGCCAGCAGATCGGCCCGCTCACCCGTGGCGGCCGGCTCGTCTGCCCGGTCACCGGTGGCCCGCTCGGTGGCGGTCGTGGTCTCGCTCATGGTCTCACCCTCCGTTGTCCTGTATCAGGACCCACGCTAGGGCGCACTGCGGACACTTCCTGACCTCTATTAGCGGAAGAATCACGGACATGGCGAACACCAGCACCCGGACGCTGCGGCTGCTCTCCCTGCTGCAGAGCCACCGGTACTGGCCGGGCGAACAACTGGCCGAGCGCCTGGGAATCTCCGTCCGCACCCTGCGCAGGGACATCGACCGCCTGCGCGAGCTGGGCTATCCGGTCGAGTCGCAGCGCGGGGTGGACGGTGGCTACCAGCTCACCGCCGGTGCGGCACTGCCGCCGCTGGTGGTCGACGACGAGGAGGCGGTCGCCCTGGCCGTGGGGTTGCAGGCCGCCGCGCAGAGCGCGGTGGAGGGCCTCGCCGAGTCCTCGGTGCGCGTCCTGGCCAAGGTGGTGCAGGTGATGCCGGCCCGGCTGCGGCGCCAGGTCGAGGCGTTGCGCGCGATGACCCTGCCCGCCGGCTGGGACGGCCCGACCAGGCCGGAGGTAGACCCGGGAATGCTCACCGCAGTGGCGTTGGCCTGCCGGGACAGCGAGCACCTGCGGTTCTCCTACACCGCCGCCGACGGCCAGCACACCGACCGGCATGTCGAACCACATCGGCTGGTCTCCCTGGGCCGCCGCTGGTACCTGGTCGCCTACGACCTCACCCGGCATCAGTGGCGCAGCTTCCGGGTCGACCGCCTCACCGCGCCAAACGGCACCGGCTCCCGGTTCCGACCCCGCGACCTGCCCGCCGCCGACGCCGCCGAGTTCGTCCGCACCAGCCTGGGCAACATGCCCCACCCGTACCGGGTGGAGGCCCTCGTCGACGCCCCGGCCGCGGCCGTGAGATCGCGGATCGGCCGGTGGAGCAGAGTCGAGGAAGTCGACGCCGAGCACTGCCGGGTATTCATGACCGCCGACTCTCTGGACTGGCCGGCCATGGCGCTGGGCACGCTCGACGCCGACTTCCGCGTCCTCGACCCGCCCGAGCTGCTCGAACTGCTGCGGAACTGGGCAGCCCGGTTCAACCGGGCCTAGGGTCTGTTTCATGAGGCTCGCCCGAGCGAACCGAGGCCCAGGCGGCGGTCCGGCGAGGCGGAGGTTCGTGCGGATACCGGTGTGGTATCCGGACGAACCTCCAACGCGGCCGGTCGTCGCTTGGGGCCGGCGCAGCCGGGCACGGTCTCATGAAACAGACCCTAAAGTCTGCTGCGCGCACTGCGGTGACAGCACGAGCGGTGCGGGCCTGGCCAGGCCACACCGCCACGCTCTGCTGAGCTGGAGCTAGAGGCGGTGCCGGACCCAGACGTTCGGCTCCACGTAGACGGCGTGATCGTGCGCCACGTCGCAGTGCACCGGTACGAGCGCACCCGGCACCCGCACCGGCCCGCTCGTGTCGAAGGGCAGGCCGGTCCAGCGCCGCCAGTCGGCGAGCGTGCCGGAGATCGTCATCGACCGCGTCGCCACCCGCTCGATGCGTCCACCGGCGCGTACGTGCACCCGCAGCCAGGGGTCGACCGGCAGCCCGTCCGGGCGGACCCGCCTCGCGTACTCGGTCATCGGCAGGTCGGGCTGGGCGTGTTTGCCGTTCGGCCGCACCGGCGCCACCAACGTGTCGTACCCCTGCTCCGCGGCGGCCCGACGCATGGCGTCCAGCATCAGCGCGGAGAGCCCACCGCCGCGCCGGTCGGGCCGGATGCAGATCTCCAACGCGGAGACGATGTTGGTCTCGGCGCCGCTGAGTCGGTCGACGGTGGCGCGCTGGATCATCCGGTCCCAGCCGCCGTCGGGCAGCTCCGGCTCGGTCCAGCGCAGCGGCACGGCGTACGCCCGGGCGACCGCCCGGCCCGGCTCCGCCGGATCGACGGCGGCGAAGACGAACTCCGGATACAGCTCGTGGGCGACGCTGTAGTAGACCGAGCCCATCGGATCCCAGAGCATGAACGGCGGCCACGCCCCGTCGAAGTCCTCGTCGAGCAGGGCAGCGAGCTCCGGCCGCTCGGCGAGGCTGGCGATGTCGATGGTCACGGCCGCACGGTAGGGGCCCCGCCCCCGCGCCCGCACCTCATATTTCGACGCCGACGGCGCTCCCGGGCCGCGCTACGGGACGGCGCGGCCCCGCCTCACGCCGCGGTGCGGCGGTTCGCCGGCGGCATCGGGACACCGGACCAGGCGGCGGGGGAGTTGTAGGTGACCGCGACGGCGGGTTCACCGGCCGGGCCACCCTGCGCCGCGCTCAGCGCCCGCTGGGCGTTGTTCCACGCCGTGCACGGCCACGGCTCACCGGCGCACAGCAGGTTGCGGCAGCCGCCCTCGCCGTCGGGCTCGTGCGCGTCGGCCACCTCGAGCGCGAGCTTCCACAGCAGCGGGTCGGTCACCTCGTCAGGGCGATCTGTGACGGCCTCGCTACGGCTTGTTTCGGACATGGCTGTCCCCCTCGGGTTCGTGTCCGCCCTACCTTCACCACTGTCTCCCCCCGGTAAACCCCGGTGGCTGGGCGCTGAGCTGCCGGGGTCTCCGTTCCGGATTGTTGCCGACGCGGCCCGGTCCACCCCAGCTCTGACCGCCCACCTGTCGCAGTCATCACGGGAGGTACGCCCCGATGACCACCGCGGATCACCGTCCGCAGTGTCCTGGTGCCGTACGGTCATCGCCGGTGGCGCAGGCGCGTGGGCCCGGCGGCGGCCGGGCGAAAGCATCCGGCCGCCGCACCCACCGTCCCGCGGTCAGGCCCGGCGGGCCACCACCGCGCCGTTGGCGCCCGGAGCGTCGAACAGCACCGTGCGGATGTCGACGAAACCGGTGTCGGTGAGCCAGGTCGCGTACTCGGCGCGGGAGTAGTTACGGCCGCCCTCCGTCTCGACCACCATGTTCATGCCCATCAGTGCCGCCGACGGCGGGCCGGTGCGCTCGTCGTTGAGCAGCAGCTCGCAGATGACGACAGCCCCGCCGGGTGGCAGCGCGGCGTGGCACTTCGCCAGCAACGCCCGGTTCGTGGGCTCGTCCCAGTCGTGCAGGATCATGCTCAGCAGGATGACGTCGTATCCCTGCGGCAGTGCGGGGGCGGCGAGGAAATCACCGGCGACGGTGCCGATCCGGTCGCTCAGGTCGGCGGCCGCTATCCGCTCCTCGGCCCGTACGCAGACATGCGGCAGGTCGAGCACGGTCGCCTGCAGCTCGGGCAGGGTCCGGCACAGCTCGATCGGGAATGCTCCAGCCCCGCCGCCGACGTCGAGCAGCGATCGGTGCGCGCCGAAGTCGTACGCGCCGGCCAGGGCCCGCGCGGTGAAGCTGGACGTGGAGTACATCGCGTCCCAGAACTGGCTGATCATCTCCGGGTCGCTGGTATCGAACATCGACTGCTGGCTCTGCGGGTCCCAGGTCAGCGGCCGGTCCGTGCGCAGCGCTTCGGAGATTCGATGCCACGGCAGATACGTACGCAGGTCGGAGTAACGGATCTGGCCGCCGAAGTAGTACGGGCGCCCCTCGACCAGGAACTGTTCGGCGAGTTCGGAGTTGCGGTAGCCCGCGCCGGAGCGCTCCAGCAGGCCGAGTGAGGCGCACGCCGCCAGCAGCATGTCCGCCGGGCGCTCGGCCAGACCGAACTCGGCGGCTGCCTCGCCCACGGTGATGGTGCGCCCGCCCGCGAGCCGGGTGAACAGGCCGAGCTCGACGCCGACGGCGAGAGTCTTGAAGCCCCAGACACCGGCGACGAGATTCATCAGGGGAGTTGGATTGATCATGAAGACATCAGAGCATGCGCATCTGTTTGACATGTCGGGGGTGCCGGGAGTTGGTCGGCTGCTGGCGATCTGATTCGCGCGGCGCGACCGGCGATGTCACGTCTGGTCGTCGTTCGGTGGGCAGGTCGTGACCATCCTCCCTGTCGGACGGTTCGGTCCCGCCGGAAGCGTCCGGTTCGTCACTGCCGCACAGCCGGGCGAGGCGCGCAACTCGAGCGCCGGCCGCCCCGCGCGACCCGGTGAAGAACTTCACAGGAAGTGGGCAATCGTCGCGAATGGTGCCTAGCGTCGGTCGGGTTCGCCGACGCGAACACCGCGACCGGTAACGCCAAATCCTGCCGCCGGCCGTCGGAACGTCACCCGGGCAGGAGCGGGGGACCCACCGTTTCCCGGCGCCGCCGACCCTCCGTGTCGGGGCGCCTCGGGGTGAAGCCGCCCATCGTGCGGCCGGGCTCCTCAGTCCGAACCCGACAGCTCACCTCGTCGGCGTGGAGGAAACCAATGGCATCTGCCTACCATCCCCGTCACCGTGCCGTCACCGCCCGTCGCCTCGCCGTGGGCACCCTGGCCGCCGGCGCGATCACCGGCGCCGTCGCGCTCTTCGGTGCCGCCCCCGCGCAGGCGGCGGTCAACTGGGACGCCATCGCCCAGTGCGAGTCCAGCGGCGACTGGCACATCAACACCGGCAACGGCTACTTCGGTGGCCTGCAGTTCTCCCAGAGCACCTGGGAGGGGTACGGCGGCACGAAGTACGCCGCCCGCGCCGACCTCGCCTCCCGTGCCGAGCAGATCGCGATCGCCGAGAAGGTGCTCGACGGTCAGGGCATCGGCGCGTGGCCGACCTGCGGCAAGGAGGGGGGCTCGACGTCGTCGAAGTCGACCGGCGCGTCGAAGCGCCCCTCGGGCGGCGAGACGAAGTCCACCACCGGCACCCGGCGGCACGACACGTCGACCCCCGGCGGCGAGACGTACGTGGTGAAGCCGGGGGACACCCTCTCGGAGATCGCCGCGGCGCAGCACGTGGCCGGCGGCTGGCACGCCCTGTACGAGCGCAACAAGCGAGTGGTCGGCGACGACCCGGGATTGATCTTCCCGGGTCAGCGTCTCGCCGTCTGAGCCCGCAGCGCGTGGCTTCCTGATCTCCGGATCCGGGTCGCCGGCCGTGGGTGGTCGGGGTCGGTCCGACCGACCCCGACGGCCGCGGCTCGTCGTCCACCGCGCCGTCCAGCCGAGCGGTCCGGCCGACCCTGAGCCGCCTGAACGCCGAGCAGTCGGCGGCGCTCAGGCGGTCAGCAGCCCGGCGAGGCTGAGCTGGTTGACGGCGGCGCCGACATCGGCCCCGGGGACGCGGGTGAAGAGCGCCGCCACGTGGTGCGCGGTCGCCCCGCCGTTACCGATGGCGGTCAGCAGGGCCGCGCAGGCGGGGTCGGTGCCAGGACCGGTCTGGCTGGTCATCGCGCGCACCGTCTCGTCGAAACTCCGGACCGGCGGAAGGGGCACGTCGAGTTCACCGGACGTGTCGGTGGCTCCCCGGTGCCAGCGGCCACCGACCCACCAGAGGCAGAACGTCAACAGCCCATTGCGGTTGCGGGTGTTGAGAACGCTGTCGGTGACCCAGGCGGGCGCTCCGGAGTAGAGGTCGGGCAGCGGCCGGCCGCCGTTGTAGGCGGCTTCGAGCAGGGGAGAGTCCCACTTCCCGCCGGAGAGGACCGCGCGTTCACCGGGGAGCACGAAGAGGACCGAGCCGCTGCGACGATCGCTCTCGTACCAGGCGTGGCCGGGGAAGATCCGCGGACCCCAATCCGACCTGACGCCGACGTACACGGCGGAGAGCGCCGCCCATCGGGCCCAGACGTCCGCCAGTTGGGGGACGCCGTCGACGGCGACGCCGTTGCGGCCGGTGGCGGCGTCGGCGGCGGCTGCGGCGGCCGCCCGCTGCGGATCGCGTCCCTGGGCGGCGGGCCCGGCGACGTATCCGGCGAGCCAGACCGGTACCCGCGGGCGGGGGTAGGCGGCCAGGTCGTTGCGGTAGTGGTCGGCGTTCAACAGTTGGTCGTCGGGGAAGGGCTGGTCGCCGTAGTCGTACTCCACGGTCAGCACACCGCGGTTCGTGACGGTCAGCAGCAGCCGCCACCACGGCCCGGCCGGCATCTGCGCGGCGACGTCGCGTTGGTGGCGAACCAGTTCGCCGATGCTCAACGGCACGGGCGCCGCCGCCGACCTGTCGCCGGAGAAGAACCACAGCTGGGCGACCTCGGCGGAGACGGTGAAGGCGAATTCCGCCGTGAGCCGGTCCCAGCCGGGCGGTCCGAGTTGGGCCAGCTGTTGGGCGATCGGCTCGAGCAGCCGGGACGCCTCCGCGGCGATGGCGGCCTCGTCGGGTGAACCGTCGACCACGGTGAAGCTGCTGACGGCCGGCGGATGCCCCGCCGCGGCCTGGTGGAACGCCCGCTCGAACTCGGCCATGAACTGTGCCTCGTCCGACCCGGCGGAGGCGTGCGCGTTCGCGATCTCCTGCGTCGTGAACCGGTCCTGCGCCGCCTGGGGAGGGACGGAGGAGGAGACCTCCTCGATGCGGCCGGAGTCTCCGACCAGGAACACCGACCGCCCCACCGGCATGTCGAGGAACGCCATCGGGTCACTCTCGTCGACGATGACCGGCGCGTACACGCTCCAGCCCGCCTCGAAGCGATCCGCCGCCAGCCCTTCGGTCGGGTAGTCCAGGCCGTGGGACCGGATCCAGTTCGCCACCAACGAGATGGCTTGCGCCGCGTCCATGCATGATCCTCTCGCCGGGCCCTCACCCTATGCGGGCCGTCGAGGATCCGGAAGGACTCCCAACCGGCGTCGGCAGGGCAGGCTGAGTGACGTCCAGCCCATTATCTTGACTGATTCCAGAAAACGAAGAAGACTCCCGGGCGCGCGGTGCATACGCATTCGTGCCCCGACCCGGACCCGCACCCGGCCTGACCGCCGCCGACGACCACGGCTCCACGATCGGCGAGACCCAGGCCGGCCACCGGGGCCGTTCGCCCCGGCCGGTCCGTCCCGAGCAACACCTGATCCCTCTGAAAAGTAAGCACGGAAGGAACCCGATGTCCGAGAACCACGACGCCGTCGTCCACGACGCGGAGGCGGGCAGCGAGTCACGCTGCCCGGTCGCGCACGGACGCGCCCCCCACCCGACCCAGGGCGGCGGTAACCGCGGCTGGTGGCCGAACCGGCTCAACCTGAAGATCCTCGCCAAGAACCCGGCCGTGGCGAACCCGCTCGGGGTGGAGTTCGACTACGCCGAGGCGTTCAAGTCCCTCGACCTGGCCGCCGTCAAGCAGGACATCGCGCAGGCCCTGACCACCTCGCAGGAGTGGTGGCCGGCCGACTTCGGCCACTACGGCCCGTTCATCGTTCGCATGGCCTGGCACAGCGCGGGCACCTACCGCATCAGCGACGGCCGTGGCGGTGCCGGCGCCGGCCAGCAGCGCTTCGCACCCCTGAACAGCTGGCCGGACAACGGCAACCTCGACAAGGCCCGCCGCCTGCTGTGGCCGGTCAAGAAGAAGTACGGCAAGAGCCTCTCCTGGGCCGACCTCATGATCCTCGCCGGCAACGTCGCCCTCGAGTCGATGGGCTTCAAGACCTTCGGCTACGCCGGTGGCCGCGAGGACGTCTGGGAGCCCGACGAGGAGGTCTACTGGGGCCCCGAGACCACCTGGCTCGGCGACGAGCGCTACACCGGGGACCGGGACCTGGAGCAGCCGCTCGCCGCGGTGCAGATGGGCCTCATCTACGTCAACCCCGAGGGCCCCAACGGCAACCCGGACCCGCTCGCCTCGGCCCGGGACATCCGCGAGACGTTCGGTCGGATGGGGATGAACGACGAGGAGACCGTCGCCCTGATCGCCGGCGGCCACACCTTCGGCAAGACCCACGGTGCGGGCACCACCGACCACGTCGGCCCCGAGCCGGAGGGCGCCCCCATCGAGGAGCAGGGCCTCGGCTGGAAGAACAGCTTCCGCACCGGCAAGGGCGCGGACACCATCACCAGTGGCCTGGAGGTCATCTGGACCACCACGCCGACGAAGTGGACCAACAACTTCTTCTGGAACCTCTTCGGCTACGAGTGGGAGCTCACCAAGAGCCCGGCCGGCGCGCACCAGTGGACGCCCAAGCACAACGGCGGCGCCGGAACCGTGCCTGACGCCCACGACCCGTCGAAGCGGCACGCCCCCGGCATGCTGACCACCGACATCGCGCTCCGCGTCGACCCGGTCTACGAGCAGATCTCGCGGCGCTTCATGGAGAACCCCGACGAGTTCGCCGACGCGTTCGCCCGGGCCTGGTTCAAGCTCACCCACCGCGACATGGGCCCGGTCGTCCGCTACCTCGGCGCGGAGGTCCCCGCCGAGACGCTGATCTGGCAGGACCCCATCCCGGCAGTGGACCACGAGCTCGTCGACGCCGAGGACGTCACCGCCCTCAAGGCGCGGATCCTCGCCTCCGGCCTCTCCGTGTCCCAGCTGGTCTCCACCGCGTGGGCGTCCGCGTCGACGTTCCGCGGCGGCGACAAGCGCGGCGGCGCCAACGGCGCCCGCCTCCGCCTCGAGCCGCAGAAGAGCTGGGAGGTCAACAGCCCGGACGAGCTGGCGCGGGTGCTGGGCGTCCTGGAGGGGATCCAGGAGGCGTTCAACGCCACCCAGGCCGGAGGGAAGAAGATCTCGCTGGCCGACCTGATCGTCCTCGCCGGTTCTGCCGCCGTCGAGCAGGCCGCCCGGGCCGCCGGCGTCGACGTCGAGGTGCCGTTCACGGCGGGACGTACCGACGCTTCGCAGGAGCAGACCGACGTCGAGTCGTTCGCCGCGATGGAGCCGACCGTCGACGGGTTCCGCAACTACCTCGGCAAGGGCCACCGCCTGCCGGCCGAGTTCCTGCTCGTCGACCGGGCGAACCTGCTGACCCTGAGCGCGCCCGAGATGACCGTCCTCGTCGGTGGTCTCCGCGTCCTGGGTGCGAACCACCGGCAGTCGGCGCTGGGCGTGCTCACCGACACCCCCGGCGCGCTGACCAATGACTTCTTCGTCAACCTGCTCGACCTGGGTACGACGTGGAAGGCGACGTCCGAGGACGCGAACACCTTCGAGGGCCGCGACGCCACCGGCGAGGTCAAGTGGACCGGTAGCCGGGCCGACCTCGTGTTCGGCTCCAACTCGGAGCTGCGGGCGCTCGCCGAGGTCTACGCGAGCGACGATGCGCGGGAGACGTTCGTGCACGACTTCGTGCGGGCGTGGGTCAAGGTCATGAACCTGGACCGGTTCGACCTCGTCTGAACCTCCTGACAGTCCAGGCCGGCCCCGCGCGGGGCCGGCCTGGCTGTTCCTCGGCTCGGATGGCTTACCGCAAATGTGCGGGTCACCACCGGCCAGGTGAGACGGCGCGTACGCCCTTCCTTCGCCACCGACGAGCGGACTCACCTGATTGGTCGGCCGGAGATTCGACGCGCCACCGTTGCGGCCTACCTCCTGATGGCCTTGCGGCCCGGTGGGTGCGGGGACTGCCGAGCCGGGACGGGGCGCTCGGTAGGACCCCGGTTGACACACTGAGCAGCTTCGACCTCGCCGTCGGCGAACGGGAGGTCAGGACCACAAGGGCGTGGAAGCGGCCGAGCTCCACGGCTGCCCCGCGATGTGCCGTCACGATCGACGTCGAAACGGTCGGGAGGTGCGGACCAGGCCCTCCTGGCTGCACACTCAATGAGTTTTCCCGATATGACCAGGACCATTGTCGACCAATGTCGGCTGGCGAATGCGTTGCAACGGTCGCCTGGTATTAGATGTCCGGATCTCTCAATACCTCGGGACGTTCGACAACTTACTCCGGCTCCACCTGGATGCGTTAATCAAGCCGTCGGCCGGCCCATGACACGAGGTCCAATGGCGACCGTCGCTCGCTGCGCACGGGTACGTCCCGCACCGGTAATTGCGTAGTCACTTCACGAGCGTGCGCCGCCGTCGTCGAGCCCGGACGGACCGGCCACGTGACAAGCGGCCCGGCCGCAGGCCAGGGCCCCCGTCAAACGTGAAACGTCATCCGTTAAGCTGGCTCGCCAATGACGTTCCTCGACTACATCTCCGGCGTGCCCGCATATCTGGAACGAGAGTGGCCTGACCTGCTCGAGCTGACCGTCGAGCATTTGCTTGTGGTATTCGTCACAATTTTGCTGGCGACTGTGATCGCACTCGGGTTGGGCCTGGCAACTTATCGCAATCGAAGCGGAGCCAGAACTGTACTCACGGTGACCGGCGCCTTCCTGACCGTGCCGTCGTTTGCCCTGTTCGGACTGTTCATACCTATTTTCGGTCTCGGGGCGGTGCCCACGGTCGTCGCGTTGGTGCTGTACGCACTGCTTCCCATCGCACGCAACACCATCACCGGGCTGCGTTCGGTCGATCCGGCTGTCGTCGAATCGGCACAGGGCATGGGGCTCTCCCGCCGCCAGCGGCTGCTCCGCGTCGAGCTACCGCTCGCCTGGCCGGTCATCATGGCCGGCATACGTGTGTCCACACTGATGATCGTCGGGATCGCGGCCATCGCGGCCATCGTCAACGGGCCCGGCCTCGGTGGTCCGATCTTCCAGGGGCTCTCGGCGATCGGCACCCAGCGCGGATTCAACCTTGCCTTCAGCGGAACGCTCTTCGTGGCGGTGCTGGCGCTGCTGCTGGACGGCGTCCTTGGCGTGGTCTCGAGGATGACGACATCGAAGGGGCTGTGATGACTGAGCATGAACAAGGGACCATGGCGGCGGCAGCACCCATCCGCCTCGAGTCGTTGACCAAGCGCTATCCGGGTCAGGCCGAACCGGCCGTGGACAACCTCACCATGGACATACCGGCGGGCGAGATCGTGGTTCTGGTCGGACCCTCCGGCTGCGGCAAGACCACCAGTCTGAAGATGATCAATCGGATCATCGAGCCGACCTCGGGACGCATCTTCATCGACGGCGAGGACGTGACCGACGTCAACGCCGATCAGCTACGCCGCCGGATCGGCTATGTCATCCAACAGATCGGCCTGTTCCCGCACATGACGATCGCCGAGAACATCGGCATGGTGCCTGGGCTGCTCGGGTGGAGCCGGTCCCGGATCTCCCAGCGCGTCGACGAACTGCTGGATCTGGTGGGTATGGAGCCGTCGGCCTACCGCAAGCGATACCCGAAGGAACTGTCAGGCGGTCAGCGCCAACGGGTCGGGGTCGCCCGGGCGATGAGCGCCGATCCTCCGGTGCTGCTGATGGACGAGCCGTTCGGCGCCATCGACCCGATCACACGCGAGCGCCTCCAGAACGAGTTCCTCCGCCTACAGAACGACCTTCGCAAGACCATCGTCTTCGTGACCCACGACATCGACGAGGCGATCAAGCTCGGCGACCGGATCGCGATCCTCACGAAGGGGTCGAAGATCGCGCAGTACGACACCCCGGAGGCGATCCTGACAACTCCGGCCGACGACTTCGTCGCGGATTTCATCGGCTCGGGCGCCTCCCTCAAGCGACTGAGCCTGAGCCGGGTCCGGGACGTGGAACTCAACCAGTGGGCGGTCGGCCGGCTCGACGACGATCGGGCACACCTTCGCCGGACGCTCGCCGACGGCGATCACGCGTCGCTGCTCTTGCTCGACGAGAACCAGCGACCGGTTCGCTGGGTCACCGGCCACGACCTGGCCCGTTCGGGCGAATCGCTCGACCGGGTGGGGCTTCCCGCGGCGGCCACAGTGGAGCCACATGCCACACTGCACGACGCACTGAACGAGATGGTCACCTCACGGGTCGGATGCGCCATCGTCGTCGACGACCAGCGCCGGTACCAGGGCATCGTCGACATGCGCACAGTCATGCGGGCCATCGACGAGATGCGGGAGGGCGTGCAGGCTCGGGACCGGGACACGGCAGGTCGGCCGACGGAGGCCGTTTAAGGTGGCCATCCCAGCATTCGGGGCCAGGACCCGCGAGGCCGCGCCCAACGCCGACGAACTCCTCACCGAACTCGGCGGACCGTCACGGTTCTGGCGTCGGTTGGGCACCCCGGCGTTGCTCGCCGCCGTCTGCCTGGCGCTCTACCTCTACGTGCGCAACCAGGATCTCGACAGGATCTCCCAGGCGAGCCTCAACGCCGACACTATTCGTGAGAAGTTGATCGAGCATGTGGAGCTCACCTTCGTCTCCACAGTGATCGTCGTCCTCCTGGCGGTGCCGTTGGGGGTGGTGCTGACCCGGCCGGCGGTCCGGAGGTTCTCCCCAGTAGTGCTCGCCGTCGCCAACATCGGTCAGGCGACGCCGTCGATCGGGGTTCTGGTGCTGATGGCGATCACCGTCGGCATCGGCTTCGACCAGGCTGTCTACGCCCTGGTCATCTATGCCGCGCTGCCGGTCCTCCGTAACACCATCGTCGGTCTGAACCAGGTCGATCGCATGCTCGTCGAGTCGGGCCGGGGGATGGGTTTGAGCGGCTGGCAGGTGCTTCGCCGCGTCGAGCTGCCGCTGAGCGTGCCGGTCCTACTTGCCGGTATCCGCACGGCGCTCATCATCAACGTCGGCACCGCCACTCTGGCGACCTTCGTCGGTGCCGGAGGCCTCGGCTTCCTTATCGACCAGGGGATCCGCTTCGACCGGATGCCCGTTCTCATCACCGGAAGCGTCCTCACCGCCGTTCTGGCACTGCTCCTTGACTGGGTGGCCGGCATCGTCGAGGACGCTCTGCGCCCCAAGGGGCTTTGACCCACCGCGGCTTCGTCCGATGTCGTTGGGTATCAGAGGAGGAAACATGAGCAACACGAAAAAACGAGGACGGTGGCCTGTGCTCGCCGGCGCACTCGCGCTGGTGATGTTCGTCGCCTCGTGCGGCAGCGACGGCAACGACGATGTCGCGGGTAGCGGAAGCATCGGCGAGAAGTTCGACCTCGGCGGTGCGACGGTGACCGTCGGTTCCAAGGAATTCACCGAGCAGCTCATCCTCGGGAATCTGACCAAGCTCGCGCTCACCGCTGCCGGCGCCAAGGTGGATGACCAGATCGGCTTGCAGGGCAGTACGACCGTCCGCGGCGCGCTGACCTCCGGCGAGATCGACCTGTACTGGGAGTACCTCGGCACCGGCTGGGTGACCTACCTGCAGAAGGAGAAGGGCATCCCCGGGGCGAAGGCGCAGTTCGAAGCGGTCCGCGACGCCGACGCCGCCAACGGTGTCGCCTGGCTCGATCCGGCCCCTTTCAACAACACCTACGCGATCGCGGCGAGCAACGAGACCGCTGAGCGGCTCGGCGTCGCCTCGATCTCCGACGTCGCCGCGCTGGTCGCCAGCAACCCCGGGGAGGCGACCTTCTGCGTCGGCGGGGAGTTCTCCACCCGGCCCGACGGTCTGCCCGGCCTCGAGAAGGCGTACGGCTTCAAGCTCGCACCGGGCAACGTCTCCAACGTGCAGGACGCCCTCGTCTTCAACCAGGTCGACAAGGGTGATTGTGCCTTCGGCTCGATCACCTCCACGGACGGCCGGGTGAGTTCTCTCGGTCTCACCGTGCTGACCGACGACAAGCAGTTCTTTCCGCCCTTCAACGGATCCGTGAACGTTCGGGCCGAGGTGCTCGACAAGCACCCCGAAATCAAGGAGATCTTCGCGCCGATCGCGGCCGCGCTCGACGACGCAACGATGGTCGAGCTCAATGCGAAGGTCGACGTGGATGGTGAGGATCCGGCGGATGTCGCCAAGTCCTGGTTGACGGAGAACGGCTACATCGGTTGACAAGACTGTCTCGTAGGGCTTCGAAGCCCTCCGGGCGCGCGAACGATCAAGGCCGTGACCTGTGGAGCCACAGGTCACGGCCTTGATCGCTCATGCAGTTGGTGGAGCTGCTACTGCAACGGCCGGCGTCGTCGGCCCCAGGGCAGCGCCGGCAGGGAGATCCTGCCGTCAGAACTCCTCGTACACCGCCGGATCCTGGTCCGCGAGGCGCCCGTCGGGGCGGCCCAGCGCGGTGATGGCAGCGATCTCGGCGTCGGTGAGCTCGATGCCGAAGATGTCGAGGTTCTCCTGCTGCCGCTTCGGCGACGCGGCCTTCGGCAGCGGGATCACCTCGCGGGCCACGTGCCAGGCGAGGATGGCCTGCGCCGGAGTGACGCCGTGCGCGGCCGCGATCTCGGCGATGGTCTGGTTGTCCTGCAGGTCGTTGCCGCGACCGAGCGGACTCCACCCCTGCACGAGGATCCCGTGCGCGCGGTGGTAGTCGAGGGCCTCCTGCTGCGGGAAGTAGGGGTGGATCTCGATCTGGTTCACGACCGGGGCGACGCCGGTCTCCGACAGCAGCCGGTCGATGTGCTCGGGCAGGAAGTTCGACAGGCCGATGTGCCGGACGAGGCCCCGCTCGCGCGCCTCGATCAGGGCCCGCCACGCCTCCACGTAGAGGTCGACCTTCGGGTTGGGCCAGTGGATCAGGTACAGGTCGATCCGGTCGCGGCCGGTGCGGTAGACGCTCTCCTCGATCGTGGTCAGCGCCTCGGCGTAGCGGTGGTGTCGTCCCGGCAGCTTCGAGGTGACGATCAGCTCGTCGCGTACGGCGGCGGCGCGCGCGGCGCGACCCACCGCCCCCTCGTTCTCGTAGTTGACCGCGGAGTCGAGGAGCCGGTAGCCGGCCTGGATCGCCTGACCGATCGACTCGACCCCGTCGGAACCGGTCAGCCGGTAGGTGCCCAGACCGATCGCCGGCAACGAGGTGCCGTCGGCGGCGGTGAGATGCGGAATCGCCATCGTTGAGGTGCCTTCCCTTCGAGCCTGGTCGGCCGGTCCGGGTGGCCGCCCCGCCGGGTGGCCCGGTCGCCGGTTGCCGGCCACCGTGACCCTACCGCCCGCCGGTGACCTGGTCGGGCCGCAGGTGACAGCTCCCCGCCAACGCGTTCCGGTCCGGCTCCGCCGGGCGGGGCGGGCCGACGACGTCGGGATCGACAGGCGCTATCGTGCGCCGCGTGGTCGACGGCTTCGTGTACGCCAACAATGAACCGGACCATCCGCTGGCGGGCGCGCAGGTCGGCGCCCGGGTCCGGCTGCCGTCGTTCGACCCGCCGTGGATCGTGCTCCACCACCGGCTCGACGTCGTACGCCCGGCGCGCTGGCCGGGCCGGCTGTTCCGGGTCCGAAGCGTCCCCGCGGAGACCGAGGAGGAACGGGTCGCCCTCGAAGCTGCCGGGTGGAACCTGCGCACCGACGCGAGCTACCGGCGGGTCTTCGCCGTCGACGTCCTGGCGGAACTCTCCCCCGCGCTCCTGTTCGGCCCGAACGGAGCCGCCGTGGTGGAGGTCCTGGACCGGGCCGACCGGCTCACCGAAGTGGTCGCCCGTGACCTGGCCGCGGCGCGACATCCGGGGGCCGCGGGCGCGTACCGCCGTGCCTGGGAGCGCTGGTTGAGCGGCCAGCCCAACGGCGCCGCCTACCGCGACGGCGATCACTCCGGGGTGCTCGCGGTGCCCGGTGCCAGTCCCGCCGGGTCCCCGATCGGTATCGGTTTCGCCGCCATCTCGATATGCGTGACAGCAAGCGCCCGGCAGCGCGCCGGGTCGGCCGCCTTCATCTTCGACGAGGACGACGACGAGGAGCTCCTCGTGGAGCCGTGGAGCACGGCCGGCGCGGCCCTGATCGAAGCGGCCATGGCACTCGGCGCGCCGGAGCTGGTCGACGAGGCTGACCGGGCGGCGCTCACGGCCGCCTGGCGGGCGATCCGCCGCTCCTGAGCGTCTCGGCCGGCGGCCGCGGCCACGCCGGATAGCTGCGGCGGGCTCGAACTCGGTGTCCGGCCACGGGAACCGGGGCCAGCCGTCGCCCGTCTCAACGGTCGGGAGCGAAGGAGGTCGGATGTTCGTGCGTACGGTCGGCGGCCGGGTAGCGATCGTGCTCGTCGGTCTGGCGTTGGTGGGCTGCGCCCCTGTCCAGCACGGCCCGGCCGTGGGCATGGTGGCGGGTGATCCGGCGGGGCGCTGGAGCTCGTGTGTCGAGGTCGCTCCGGAGACGACGACGGTGGGCTTCATGGTCACGGCCCCGGACGCGGGCGCGCTGCCCCGACTCGACGACGGTTTCACCCCGGTCGCGGCGGTCCTGTGCGGGCAGGAGACGCAGCAGCGTCCCGACGGCGGCCAGGACAGGGTGCTCACGGAACGTCGTACCGAGGAGGTGGATGCCCTCACCGCCGCGCTCCGCCTCGCGGACGAGCCGCCCACCAACGGGCTGTGCACCATGGAGATGCCGCTCGCCCCCTGGCTCGTACTGGTCGACGCCGACGGCCGCTGGATCCGTCCCGGCCTGCCGCTCGACCGGTGCCGCAAGCTCCGGGCCGAGGTACGCGACGCGCTCGCCGCACTGCCGACGACCACCGTCTCGACGCGGCCCGTCGCCGAGCTGGTCTCGGCCGAGGCGGCCGCCGCGGGCTGCAGCCAGCAGTGGAAGGACGTGATCGCGCTGGAGACGACGATGAACCCAGGCGCCCCGCGCGAGGCGCTACCGGAGCCCCTCCCCACCGGCCGGCAGATCCGCCTCTGCGTCTACGAGGTGCGCAAGAGCGAGCCGGGCACCGGCAACTTCGTACACGGCACGGTGCTGCCGCCGCAGCGCGGCGCGGCGATCGGGCGGGCGCTGCGGGAAGCCGGGCCGGTGGCGGTCTGCACGGAGCAGGCCAGCCGTTTCGCGCTGCTCTGGGCCATGACCGGCGAGGACCCGCAGACGTATGTCGAGCTCGACGGCTGTCACCGGGTCATGGTGGTCGGGGTCGACGGTTCGGTGCTGGCGCAGGGTGACGCCGCCCTGGCGAAGCTGATCGACGAAGGGTGACCCTCCGCGGCCCGCAGGGGCGCGGTGGACGCCCCGCTGTCGGGTCACCTCTTCGGTGACGTGGGCGACCTCCCCGGCGGGAAGGTCCTGGACCCGGTACGCCGCCGATACGATCGACCCCGTCATGCTGCTGCGGGTGCTCGGACCTCTCGAGGTCGAGGTCGACACGGGCGGAACGGTCGACCTCGGTGGCCCCCGCCAGCGTGCCGTACTCGCGTTGCTGCTCTCGGCGCGCGGTGAGGTCGTCCCCGTCGGTCGGATGATCAACGACTTGTGGCGGGGTGCGGCGCCACCCCGGGCGATCGCCTCCCTCCAGGCGTACGTGTCGAACCTGCGTCGCCTGCTGGAGCCGGATCGGGAGCGTCGGGTGCCGGCCCGGGTGCTGGTGACCGCGCCGCCCGGGTACGCGCTGCGGGTGAGCGCCGACGCCGTCGACGCGGGGCGGTTCGAGGCGATGCTCGGGCAGGCGCGTTCGGTCGGCTCGGCGGATCCGGGCCGGGCCCGCCTGCTGCTGGGCGGGGCTCTCGACCTGTGGCGTGGCCCGGCGTACGCCGAGTTCGCCGGAGAACCGTGGGCGCAGCCGGAGGTGACCCGGCTGGAGGAGCTGCGCTTCGCCGCTCGGGAGTTGCTGCTCGACGCGACGCTGCGCTCCGGCGCGGCGGCCGAGGCGGCCGCGGAGGCGGAGGTGTTGACGAGGCAGGCGCCGCTGCGCGAGGAGAGCTGGCGGCTGCTGGCGCTGGCGTTGTGGCGTGCGGGTCGGCAGGGGGACGCGCTCGCCGCGCTGCGGCGGGCCCGGGAGGTCCTGGCGGAGGAGCTGGGCCTGGATCCGGGGCCGGCGCTGGTCCAGTTGGAGCTGGCCATCCTGGGTCAGCGTGTCGATCTCCTTCCGCCCGCCACGGCGGAGCCCGGAACACCGGCGCCGCCGCCCGGCGAGGCGGCCGCCGCGCCGACCGAGGCGGACGCGTCCAGCCGGCCGGAGCCGCCGACGTTGCGTCCCGCCGGCTCCGACGAGCTGTTCATCGGGCGGGAGGCGGAGCTGGCCACGCTGCGGCGGACCGCCGCCGAGGCGGTGATTGCCGGACCCCGGATCGCGCTGGTCAGCGGGGAGGCCGGCGCCGGCAAGACGAGTTTGCTCGCCCGCTTCCGGGCTGAGCTGGCCGCCCAGGGGTGGCTGGTCGTGGTGGGCCGCTGCCCGGAGGTCGAGGGTGCGCCACCGGCCTGGGCGTGGGTGGAGGCGCTGCGGCAGCTGGCCGGGGAGGCGCCGCCGGGTGATCTCGCGCCGACCCTCGCTCCGCTGCTGGGCGAGGGTGAGTTGGGTGGGGACGTGGCTGCCGGCCGGTTCCGGTTGCACCAGGCCGTCGTCGCCTGGCTGCGTGCTGCCGCCGTGCGCCAGCCGATCGCCGTCGTCCTCGACGACCTGCACGCCGCCGATGACGAGACGCTGCTGCTGGTACGCAGCGTCGTCGAGCTGGCCGACGGGGCCGTGCTGTTCGTCGCGGCGGCGCGGCCCGCCGACAGCCGCGAGCGGCTCACCGAGACCATGGCCGCGCTGGCCCGCCGGACCCCACGCCGGATCAACCTCTGCGGCCTGTCGCCGGCCGAGGTCGAACGGCTGGTCGGCAGCGTCGCCCGCACGAGCGTCGACGCGGAAACGGTCGCCGCGCTGGCGGAGCGCACCGGCGGCAACCCGTTCTACGTCTGCGAGTCGGCGCGGTTGCTCGCCGCGGAGGGCACGCTCGTGGCGACCTCGGAGGTGCCGGAGGGGGTACGCGACGTGCTGCGGCGGCGCCTCAACCGGCTACCGCCGCCGGCGGTGGCCGTACTGCGGCTCGCCGCGGTCGTCGGGCGGGAGGCGGACGTGGCGACGCTCGTGGCGGCCGCCGACACCGACGAGGCCCTGCTTGTCGAGGCGTTGGAGGCCGGGTTGGCCGCCGGGCTGCTCACCGAGCCGGCGCCCGGGCGGGTGCGGTTCGTGCACGGCCTGGTCCGCGACACCGTCTACCAGGACCTGTCCCAGTTGCGGCGCGTTCGGATGCACGCCCGGGTCGCGGCCGCGACCCGCCGGCTGCGTCCGGGCGACTATCCGGCCCTGGCCCACCACTACGCCCGTGCCGCCTCGCCCGAGACCGCGCCGCTCGCCGTCGACTACGCGGTCCGGGCGGCGGAGCTGGCGCAGCGGCGGTTCGCCCACGACGCGGCGGCGGAGTTGCTCAGCCGGGCGGTGGACGCCGCGGAGACGATCAGCGGGGACCGGGATGCGCTCCGGGTCGACCTGCTGGGCCGGCTGCTGCGCGCGCAGGCTCGGGCCGGAGCGTTGACCGCCGCCCGGCGGACCCGGGCCGAGGTGGTCGACGTCGCGGTCGCCTCCGGCCGGGACGAGCTGCTCGTCGCGGCGTTCACCGCGTGGACGGTGCCCACGCCGTGGCTAACCCGCCCGTACGGTGTGGTGGACCGGCGGATCGTCGATCTGCTGGCGCGGCTGCTGCGCCGGGGCGACCTGGAGCCGCCGGTTCGCTGCCGGCTGCTGGAGGCGTTGACCGTCGAGCTCGACGGCGAGGCGGACCCGCGGGGTCCGGAGGCCGGCCGGGAGGCGCTGGCGATCTCGCGTGGGCTGGACGACCCGGAGCTGCGTGCCCTCGGGCTGGCCGCCCGGGTCCGTACCCTGTCGTACGAGCTGGCGGCGGCGCAGCGGCGCGAACTGGCCCTGGAGCTGCGCGACCTCGCCGACGAACACGGCCTCGTGGCGTACCGCTGGCTGGCCGAGCAGGTGATCGGGCAGGCCGCGGCCGCGCTGAACGAGCCGGCGGAGGTACGCGCCAGCGTCGCCCGGCAGGGGGCGATGGCGCGGGCGTACCAGCTCAACGAGGCCTGGGCGATCCACCTCACCTCGCGGGCCGGTCTCGCGCACGTGGCCGGCGACTTCGCCACGGCGTGGCGGTACTACGGCGAGGCCGCAACCGAGATGCGGCGGCAGGGCTCGCTGCACGGCGAGAGCCTCGACTACTTCGCCGGGGCGATCCTGCTGCTCGGCCAGCGGCGACTCGGCGAGTATCTGGACGCGACCCGGCGGGCGCGCGAGACGTTCGGGCCGATCGTCGACGACCTGCTGGCGCTGGCCCTGATCGAGAGCGGTCGGGCCGACGAGGCGCGGGCCATGCCGCTCGGCGAGCACTGCTACCGTCCCGACTACTTCCGTTCGCTCCTGCTCACGGTGCGCGCGCTGGTCGTGGTGGCGTTGGAGCGCCGGGACCTGGCGCAGTCGGTGATCGACGACCTGCTCCCGGTACGCGACCAGCTGGCCGGCTTCTCCACCACGACCTTCGTGGCGCGTCCGGTCGCGCTGACGCTCGGGGAGCTGTTCCGTCTGCTCGGGCGCACCGAGGAGGCGACCCGGCACTTCACGCTCGCGGCCACGGTCGCCCGCCGGTGGGGCGCACCACACTGGCTGGCCGAGGCGACGGCCGCGTCGACCGCCTGACGCCGGTGCCGGCCGCGGCCCGCCCCCAGCCGGGACGTCCCGGTTCACCGGGATGATCGGGGCCGGAGACGACCGGCTCCCGCGGGGGCCCGGCGCCGGGCCGTTGGTGGATTCCAAGCCGGTTGCAAGTGGCGCCGGGAAGGATCAACTCGTCTGTGCCTGCGCGGTCACCGGCCTTCGGCGCGGTCGCGCCACGGGTCGGGCGAGCCGAGGCGGGCACGGGGTGAAGACAGTCGAATTCCTTCCGAAAGGTCGCCGTGAACCGGAACCACAACGAAGCCATGGCCGACATCCGTGACATGTTCATGGCGCACACCATGCTGCGTCGCGAGTTCAGCCTGCTTCC
The DNA here is from genome assembly GCF_003626635.1 of Micromonospora musae. GTDB lineage: Bacteria > Actinomycetota > Actinomycetes > Mycobacteriales > Micromonosporaceae > Micromonospora > Micromonospora musae. The sequence continues at coordinate 25,862 of NZ_RAZT01000018.1, forward strand.
GCAGCTCGTCCGTGGTGTCGCCGCCGGGGACACCCGGCGCGCCGCCGTCGTCGCCGAACACGCCGAGCTGCTGTGCAACATCCTGCACCGGCACCACGAGGGCGAGGACCTGGAGCTGTGGCCGCGGCTGCACGAGCGTGCCGGCGCGGCGGCCGAGGCCATCGTCGCGACCATGGAGGCGCAGCACCACGCCATCGAGGAGGCGCACGCGGAGGTGGTCGGGCTGCTGCCCGGCTGGCGGAGCACCGCGCAGGGCGGTACCGAACTCGCCGACGCCCTGGAGCGCCTGCGTGTCGCGCTGATCGAGCACATGGCCATGGAGGAGACGGAGATCCTCCCGTTGGCGGAGAAGTACGTGACCGCGGCGGAGTGGAAGAAGCTCGGCGAGCACGGGATGGCGAGCACCCCGAAGAAGGACGTTCCGCTGGCCGTGGGCATGGTCCTGTACGAGGGGGACCGCGAGGTGGTCAACGAGGTGCTCGCGGAGGCGCCGCTACCGATCCGGCTGCTCATGCCGATCATCGGGCGTCGTCGTTACGCCGCGCACGCCCGGCGGGTCCACGGCACGGCCACGCCGCCGCGCATCGGCGCGGGAACGAACTGACCTCCGCATCCGCGGGATCGCGGTAGGGACGTCGGGCGGCCCGGACGGGAGGGGCGCGCCCGCCGCCTCGTCGTCGCAGTCCCCGCTGCGGGTCCGAGTCGGGACCCGGATCCGCAGCGGGGGACGGCGGGGCTGCTACTCAGCCGCGCGAGCGCGGCAGGCAGCACTTCTTGTACTTCAGGCCGGACCCGCACCAGCAGGTGTCGTTGCGCTCCGGTGGCCAGGGGATCCGCGCGTCCGAACGCGTCGACAGCTCACCCGCGTACCCGACCCGGGTCTGCCGGTCCGTCGGGTCGCCGTCCTTCCGGTCGGCGTAGCCGGTCAGCCCGGCCACCGACGCGCGCAGCACGTGCAGGCCGGTGCCGCCGGCGTCGGCCTGCCGGACCAGCTCCTTCTCCAGCCGGGCCCGGTGCGCGTCCCAGTCCGGCCCGTACGTCTCGGTGAGCGCGGCCTGCTCGCCGAGCAGGCGGTCGAACTCGGCCTGCGGGAAGAACAGCAGATCGGTCTCCCCGCTCTGCTGGGCGCGCTGGACGAGCTGCGCCTCCAGCCGGTCGGAGAGGTCGTCGTTGCGGTCGTGCGGCAGGTTGAGGTTGCGGCGTACCCGGTGGCGCTGCTGGAGCAGGAAGAACGTCACCCCGGGCGCCTCGGGCGGGCCGACCTCCACCACCGGTTCGGTGGAGGTGATGGCCTGGGCCTCCGCGGCTGCCGCGGCGCGCTGGCCGAGCAGGGTGTCGAGGGCCTCGCTCAGCCACTCCTCGGAGGTCTTCGCCCGGCCGCCGGTCTCCAGCGCGGCGCTCAGGTACGCGGGGGCGTCGGGCTGCTCGGTCAGCAAGGGGCGCAGGGCGGTCAGCTCCGCCATCGCCTCGTCGTCCCGCCCGCCGGTGCGGAACAGGATCCGGGCCCGCACCGCCCGGGCGATCCCGGCCTTCGGGTCGTCCGGGGAGGGGTACGCGGCGACGGCCCGGTCCGCGTAGCGCAGCGCGGCGTCGAGCCGCGACCGGATCTCGGCGATCTCGGAGGCGAGGGTCAGCGCGTCCCCGGCGCTGTCGGGCTCCGCCAGTCGGCCCTGCTCCACGGCTTCGGCCAGGTCGCTGGCGATCCCGAGCGGGTCGGCCGCCCCGAGCGCGGTGCGGCGGAGTTCGGCGAGGTCGGCGGTCGTGATCACGTCTTTCGGCACGATCTCACGGTACGTCCGTTACGGCCGCGTCCGCCGCATGATCACCTGTTACGCCGCTCTCACGACGGGTCGGCCGGGAGCCGGCTCTCGGCGGGTTTTCGGAAGAGCGGGGACGTCGGGGCGTCCGGGATCGTGGCGCCCGCCGGCCCGTACGCCCGCAAGATCGGTGACCTTGACGTCGGGAGCGGCCGGCGGGCGGTGCCGTGGATCAGGCGAGCCGGTGGTGGCCGGCCTTGACGACCTGGTCGTACTCGCTGCGACGGGCGTCGTACGAAGCCTCGAGGAAGGCCTCCGTGTCCGGTCCCACCGGCAGGCGCAGCGGCGGCGCCTCCAGGCGGCTGAGCCGCCACACGACGTCGGCGAAGAGCTCCGGCGGGTTGATCTCCGCGTTGCTGTTCATGGCGCGCAGCGCGCCGAGCATGCCGTCGCTGACCGGCGTGTAGTCGGCGATCCGGGTCTGCGCGATCGCCAGGTTGGCGCTGTAACCGGTGGCGAAGCCGCCCGGCTGCAGGATCGTCACGTTCACCCCGACGTGGCCGGCCTCGGCGGCGAGCGTCTCGGCCGCGCCCTCCAGCGCGGACTTGCTCGCGTTGTACGCGGCGAGACCGGGGAAGGGCACCGTGCCGGCCACCGAGCTGACGAAGATCGCGTGACCGGAGCCCTGGGCCCGCCACAGCGGCAGCACCGCCCTGGTCAGCCGCCACGGCCCGAACAGGTTCGTCTCGAACTGCCCGGCGAGCTCCGCGTCGGAGACCTCCTCGAAGGTGCCGAACTGCCCGTACGCGGCGTTGTTCACCAGCACGTCGATGCCGCCGAACGCGCCGACGGCCCGCTCGACCGCTGCGGCGCACTGCGCCGGGTTCCGCACGTCCAACGCCGCCGTCACCAGGTTGCCGGGGTGCCGCGCCGACAGGTCGGCCAGCGCCTCCGGCCGTCGCGCCGTCGCGACCACCTGCTCGCCCTCGGCGGCGAGCCGGGCCACGAGGGCCTGACCGAGCCCGCTCGAGCATCCCGTGACCAACCAACGCTTCGTCATCGCCCCGACCCGCCCATCCGCTAGGTGACATTCCGGTAGCAGAGTGTCAGCGCCGATGGTCGAGGTGAAAGGGAGAGGCGCTGTCACCAACCGGATTCGTCGGGTATCCGCCGTCGAACACGCCGGCCTCGCACCCGCCGGCGTCGCAGACGCCGGCCTCGATTCGCCGCGGCCTCGACGCCGCGCCGGTCCAGGTCCGGGCCGCGCGGCGGTTCAGTCCTCGACGACCGGGCCGGACTGCGCGGCGAGCAGCGCGAGCCGGATCCGGTTCGTCGCGCCCGTCTTGGCCAGCAGGCTCGTCACGTGGGTCTTCACGGTGGTCACCCCGAGGTGCAGCCGATCAGCTATCTCCCGGTTGGACAGTCCGGCGCCGATGCAGGCGAGCACCTCCCGCTCCCGGGCCGTCACGGTCGTCGGCAGCGACGGGGCCGGGGCGTCGCCGAGCCGCGCCCGTACCGCCTGATCGACGAGGCGGCGCAGCACCGTCGGGCTGAACGGCGTCTCACCGGCCGCCGCCTGACGGATCGCGGCGAGCAGCTCGTCCGGGGAGGCGTCCTTGACGAGGAAGCCGCAGGCGCCGGCGGCGAGCGTGGGGAAGAGGTGGTCGTCGTCGTCGAAGGTGGTCAGCACCAGCACCCGGACGGCGGGCCGGCTCGCGTGGATCCGCGCCGTCGCCGTGGTGCCGTCGACCAGCGGCATCCGCAGATCCATCAGCACCACGTCGGGGGCGACCTGCTCGACCAGCCGGATCGCCTGCTGCCCGTTCTCGGCCTCACCCACCACCGTCAGATCCGGTGCGGAATCGCAGAGCATGCGCAGGCCCGCGCGGACCAGCCGCTGGTCGTCGACGATCAGTACCCGGATCACCGGCCCGTTCCCGCCGGTAGGACCGTCCGCAACCGCCAGCCCGGGCCGTCCGGCCCGGCGACCAGGCTGCCGCCGAGCAGCTCGACCCGCTCCCGCATCCCGATCAACCCGTGCCCGGCCTCGACCATCGTCGGGCCGACTTCGGCGCGTCGTCGGCCCTCACCGTCGTCGCCGCCCCGCCGCGGACCGGCGTCGACGCTGCGGCCTCCGCCGTCGTCGCTGACCTCCCAGTGCACGTTTCCGTCGCGCATCCGTACGCAGACCCGTGCCCGTGCCGCCGGCCCGGCGTGCCGGGCCACGTTGGCCAGCCCCTCCTGCGTCAGCCGGAGCACGGCCAACCCGCGCACGGCGTCCAAGGTCGCCACCTCCGGGTCGATCGCCGCCTCCACCGTCAGGCCGCCCTTCACGGCTCGGCACACCGCCTCCGCGAGCGCCTCGGGCAGCGCGCCCGGCTCGATCGGCACGTACCCCGCACCGCCGTCGGCCAGGGCGGGGTTGCGCAGCACCGCCACCAACCGGCGCAGGTCGGCGAGGGCGGTGCTGCCGCTGGCGTGCAGGTCGTCGAAGACCTCGGCGACCCGCGGATCGGTGCCGCTCAGTACGTGCCGGGCGACTCCCACCCGGAGGACCATCGACGCGACGTGGTGCGCCACCAGGTCGTGCAGCTCACGAGCGATGGCGGTGCGTTCACCGGCCCGCGCAGCCCGCGCCTCGACGGCCACCCGCTGCTCGGCCTGCCGGGCGAGCCGGTGGCTGGCCCGGACGTTCAGGCCCACCAGCAGCGGCACCCCCACCACGACGGTCACCCCGTACAACCAGGTCGGCAGGCCCGACGGCAGTTCGTGCGCCGAGTCGACGAGGTAGCCGACGAGCAGCGCGCCCGCGCCGACAGCCACCTGTCGCATCGGCGCCCGCAGGGTCAGCTCCAGGGCCGCCCAGGTGGCGCCCACCTGGGGGACGATCGGCTCGGCCTGACCGAGCCAACCCGCCGCGGCGAAGACCAGCGCCGCGCCGAGCGCGGCCGGGAACGGCCACCGCACGCCCACCGGGGACACCGCGAGGGCGGCCGCCGCGAGCGCCCAGTCGACGGGGGAGTAGGGGCCGTCGGCGACCGGGCGGAACAGCAGATAGCCGACGCCGCTCAGGGCCAGCAGGGACAGCCGCAGCCAGGCGTACCGGTCGTCGAAGAGTCGCGACACCCAGCGAATGAGCACCACGTCAGCGTAGGCCCGTCGCAGCGGCGGCGGGGAGAGCGCCGCGTCGGCCGGGCTCGACGCTCCGGGGTGCGCGCTTCACGCGTACACCTTCGGCGACTCGTCCTGAGTCGACGATGCCGGGGCGGGCCGGCGCAGCGCCAGCAGGACACCGACGGCCGTGACCGTGGCGAGCACCCCGGCCGCGACCAGCGTCGCGGCGTCCGGGTGGATCAGCGCCTGACCGCGCAGCGCCTGCCAGGTCACCAGCGCGACCAGGCCGGCGTACGCGATCGCGGCCACCACGGTCAACCGGAGCCGGACCCGATCGTCGCGCAGCCGGGGGAGACGCACGGCCAACGCGCCGAGGGCGATCGCGAGCAGCGGCAGCAGCTGCAGGGCGTGCATCCCCACGAAGTGTGGGATCCGCAGGTCGCCGCCGGTGGTGCTCCAGCCGGTGATCGGCATACCCGGTCCGCCGTCGGGGACACCGACGCTGTGCGCCCCCACGAGGGTGACTGGGTCGGCGGCCTCCTGTGCGGCTGTCGGAATCACCATCAGGTAGCCGAGCCCCATTCCGGCGAGCGCGATGAGCAGGCCCAGGCGCAGGGTCCAGGTCGTCACCGGATCGGGCAGACGCTGGAACATCAGCAGTACGGCGAGGACCAGTGATGCGGTGTACAGCACGGCGATCAGCAGCGCCATCAGCCCGAAGATCGCGGTGTCCAGAGTGGTGGCGACGTTGAAGTGGCTCTGCCGGCCGCGGCCCGCCTGCACCGCGATCAGCCCCACCTCGACGAAGCCGGTCACGGCGACCACGTTCCCGGCCCACCAGCCGATCCGCCGGCCGCGCCGCATCAGCGAGATCAGCCAGGCCAGCGTCACGAGGTAGATGAGAAGCGAGACGGCGAACTTGAACGGCTTCAGCCAGATCGGCGCCCCGACCAGCACCCGGTCGTCGACGACCAGGCCGACCAGGGAGACGAGCCCGAGCGCCACCATCGTGGCGGCCACGAACATGAGCGGGCGGTGCCAGCGGTAGACCTGCCGCAGCGAGATCGGTGAGTACGTCATGCTCTCACGGTCGCGGAGCCGGCCCCTTCGAGCGCCCGCCCGCGGTCCCGGCCGCCGGCCCGCGGGACGAGTCGGCCTCCTCCCACGGTAGGAGGAGTCGAGCCTCGGTCGGGCCCGGGCCTTCGGCTCTTCCGATCGTCCCCGGTGGATCTCCGACCGGATGTGCCGCCCCCCTAGACTTGGCGCCCGGCAGCCTGCCTCGATCGCACCTGCTTCCTGGGTCACCTCCATTGGACCGGTGCAGTCGGCGTGCTGGACGGAGACCGGCGAGGACGACCGAGGGACTGGAGGCGGCATGGGTTCGGAGCCGACGGAGTCGTTCCACGACTTCTGCCTCAGCTTGCACAACACCCCGTTGCCGGGGAAGGGCACCGAGGCCTTCGGGATTCCACTCAGGACCGGTGAGAGCTTCTTCGTTCCGCCGATGCTTCTGGAGAAGGACGACCAGCCGGAGCCGCTGGTGACGCTGGTCTCCGCCCGGGGCGCCGCCGGGAAGAGCACCACCGCATTCGAGCTGGCGGCGCGGATCGACGCACCGCTCTGGCGGCTGGACCTGGACAAGGCGGTGGGCGCGACGTCGCTGGAGTACGCGCTCGGGCGCTACCTGGGCACGCACGACGTACGGGCCGAGCTGGACGGGAGGCAGCGCCCCATCGTCGTCATCGACTCGCTCGACGAGGCGCGGGCCCGGGTCTCCGGCGTGTCCTGGACCGAGTTCATCGGGTCGCTGGGTGACCTCGCGGAGCAGGGCCTGCGCTACGTCCTGTTCGGGCGGGAGCGCACGCTGGAGGACATCTGGGTCACCCTGGGCGACCTCGATCTTCCGGTGGCCTGGTGGGAGATCTCGCACTTCGCGGCGCTGCAGTGCGCCGACTACGTCGACGGCGTGGTGAAGCGCCGTGACCCGCAGACCGACTGCGCCGCCGCGGAGTACGGTGCCGCGCGCGACGCGCTCATCGCATCGCTGCGCGGGGCGGCCGAGGGCGCCTACGCCGACGCGTTCGTCGGCTACGCGCCCGTGCTCGACGCCGTCGCGGCGATGCTGATCAGGCGGCCGAACTTCCTGCAGATCCGGCGACGGTTCGAGGACGCGGGGCCGCAGGCGGAGGGGCGGATCGCGCTCCTGCGGGACATCCTCGACAACCTGCTGAAACGGGAGCAACTCAAGATCAAGCCACTGGCGGAGGAGCTTGGGGCGGACGCCACCCGCACGTACACCCCTCGGGAGCAGATCCGCTGGCTCTGCCACTTCCTGGACGGAGCCGAACCGCCCGACCTGTCGTACCTGCCGAGCGCGAGCACTCGGCAGGAGTACGTCAAGCGGATCTCGACGTTCGGCGCGGAGCATCCGTTCCGGGCGGAGCACAACTGGGCGAGCCCGGTCTTCGAGGCGTACGTGGCGTCGGTCGAGTTCGACGGTTCGGTCTTCTCCCCGGAGCGGATCGTCGAGATCGGGCACGCCTCCGGACTGCTGCTCGACTTCGTCGGGGCACGCAGCGACCAGCTGATCAGCGAGTCGCAGTTCGCGGCCCTGCACGCCTCCATCATGGCGTCGGAGTGGGCCGAATCGATGACCAGCATCAGCGTCGACGAGGTGTCGGAGGACGTCTACGAGGTGACCTTCGCGATCAAGCGGGGCGCCGAGCGGCCGCACGTCACCCGCTTCGACCTGATGCCGGAGGCGACCGGCGTGCTGCAGATCCTCGGCCCGCTCGCGGAGCTCTCGGTGCGCAGCCGCGGCACCGTCGCGGTGCCGGGGAAGCCGCAGGGCACGGTGCTCGGCCCTGACTTCTTCGTGCACGCCGCCGCGGTGCGGTTCGAGGGGCCCGCGCTGGAGTTCGCCCGGCGGTCGGAGGCGGAGACCCGGGGTGGCGACAACGACGCCTCGGTCGTGATCGAGGTGTACGAGTCGTTGCAGCTTCCGCCCACCTCGACGCAGCTGCCGCCGGCGTCCGATCTCGAGCTGCGGGTGCCTGCGCACCTCAAGCTGGGCCACCCGTGGTACGAGTACCGGGCCGAGTCGGAGCCGGTCGACGAGGCGAGCCCGGACCAGAAGGTCATCCGCTTCCTCAACAAGCTGATGAATCTCACCCGCAACCACGGTCACTCCGGTGAGCGGGGGGTGTTCATCAAGAAGTTCGAGGGTCGGCAGCCGTTCACGCCTACGGATTTCACCGTCGCGCTCACCGCCCTGGTCGACGCGAACGTCGTGCGGATCGAGAACGACATGGTGTTCTTGAAGATGGAGTGGGAGCCGTACCGGTACAACGGCAAGGCCCTGCAGGGTCAGCGGCAGTTGACCGACGTGCTGGACGCCTGGGGTCCGGTGATCCAGTCGATCGAGCAGCGGGTGTCGGGGAGGTAGGCGACCGTGCGCGTGGCGCCCGGCCCGGGTTGCCGGGAGCCGGACGCCACGCGGGCGGGTCAGGCGGAGAGCTTGCCGGCGAAGGTGACGACCCGCTCGGCCATGTGGTCGAGCGCGGCGAGCTGGGCGTCGCCCAGCGGAGCGTCGTTGTTGCCGCCGGTGACGTGCGAGACGCCGTACGGGTTGCCGTCGGCGAACTTCACCGGGTCGGTGTAGCCCGGGGGAACGATCAGACCACCGAAGTGGTAGATCGTGTTGTAGAGGGCGAGCAGCGTCGACTCCTGGCCGCCGTGGGCGGTCATGGTCGAGGTGAAGCCGGCGTACACCTTGTTGGCCAGCAGACCCTGGCTCCACTGCGGGCCGAGGGTGTCGAGGAACTGCTTGAGCTGGCTGGAGACGTTGCCGTAGCGGGTCGGGGTGCCGAAGAGGACCGCGTCGGCCCAGACGACGTCGTCGGCGGTCGCCTTCGGCTCGTTCTTGGTGGCGTCGAAGTGCTGGCTCCACGCGGCGTTGGAGGCGATGGCCTCCTGCGGGGCGAGCTCCGGAACCTGGCGCAGCCGAACCTCGGCGCCGGCCTTCTCGCCGGCCTCGGCGAGCCGCTTGGCCATGCTGTGGATGGTGCCGGTCGAGGAGTAGTAGATGACGGCGAGCTTAGTCATCGAAGAAGTCCTTTCATTGGATAGTTGCCGACGCTATATTTGCGCCAGCAACAATCACGGAGTCTAGCCGACATACCCGGTGCCGTACCTGTCGGCCCGGAGGTCGCCCGGGTGAGGAGCAGCACGTTCCGGAGGAGTACCCGGGACCGTCGCCGGAACTCGGGGCGGCGGCGCCGAGGGGCCCGATCGGGCCGCGCCGGTCAGGTCAGGCCGGGCCGCCCCTGGTAGACGTCCGGCACACCGTCCGCGTCGCTGTCGCGCTCCTCGATCGTGCAGAGCCGCCGGTAGTGGCGGTTGCGCACGCGCAGGACGACGGTGGCCAGCAGCGCCGCGATCACCGACCCGAGCAGTACGCCGATCTTGGTGTGGTCGTCGCGCTCGCTGCCGGTGCCGAACGCCAGCTCACCGATGAGCAGCGACACGGTGAAGCCGATTCCGGCCAGCAGCGCCAGCCCGAACACGTCCCACCAGTCGATTCCCTCGGCGAGCCGGGCCCGGCTAAACCGCTGCACCAGCCAGGTCGCGCCGAAGACGCCCACGGCCTTGCCGACGACCAGCCCGACGATCACCCCCATGGCGACCGAGTCGCTCAGCGTCGCGCCCAGCCCGCCCGCGCCCGCGATCGACACCCCGGCGGCGAAGAACGCGAAGACCGGCACGGCCACGCCCGCGGAGAGCGGGCGGAACCGGTGCTCGAAGTGCTCCGCCAGGCCGGGACCGGGCCCCGGCTTGCGGCGCAGCACCGGCACGGTGAAGGCGAGGGCCACCCCGGCGACCGTGGCGTGCACCCCGGAGGCGTGCACGAGGGCCCAGGTCACCACGGCCAGCGGCAGCAGTAGCCACCAGGAACGGACGCGCCGCTGCACCAGGACCCCGAACGCCGCCAACGGTACGAGCGCGAGCAGCAGCGGCCCGAAGTGCAGCGAACTGGTGTAGAAGATCGCGATGATCACGATGGCGAGCAGGTCGTCGACGACCGCCAGGGTCAGCAGGAACGTCCGCATCGCGGCCGGAAGATGCGTGTTGATCACCCCGAGCACGGCGAGAGCGAACGCGATGTCCGTGGCCGTCGGGATCGCCCAGCCGGCCAGCGCACCGTCTCCGGCGCGCGCGTTGAAGATCGTGTAGATCACCGCCGGCACCGTCATGCCGCCGAGCGCCGCGGCGACCGGCAGTACCGCCCGTCGGGGTTCGCGGAGGTCACCGGCGACGAACTCACGCTTGAGCTCCAAGCCGGCGACGAAGAAGAAGATCGCCAGGAGGCCGTCGGCGGCCCACTGCGCCAGCGACAGGTCCAGGTGCAGTCCGGCCGGGCCGACCTCGAGGTCGCTGATCTGCCGGTACCCCTCCGACCAGGGCGAGTTTGCCCAGACGAGGGCGATCACGGCGGCCGCCAAGAGCAGGATCCCGCCCACGGTCTCGGCGCGCAGGATGTCGCCGATCCGGCGTACCTCCGGCCAGCTGCCGCGGCTGAGCAGGCGCGGCGTGCGGTCGGCGGGGGGCATGGCCATGCGGAACTCCTCCGGCTGGGGTCGCTGAATCAACCGCCGACCAGACTTCCCGGCACACCTGTCTCCACCCTACCCGGCAGCGATCATCGGCCCCGGTCGACCGTGACCGGAGGCCTCCGCGATCGCCGGGGGACGCGATGTCCCATAGGCTGCTGACGCCTATCGACCGAAGATCCTCCGTGAAAGGTCGCCGATGGAGATCAAGCCCTGGCACATCGCCGCACTGCTGGTCGTCCTCGCCGCTGTCGGCTTCGTGGCGTGGATCGTCACCGCGTTCAAGCAGGGCAACCGAGAGGACTGAGGGTTCGGCCCAGGTGCCCACCCGCGTTCTGATGGGCGGGCACCCGACAGTGGCGAGACGTCACGGAGCCAGGGGCGAGGCCGATCCACCGGCGTCCTGGTTCGCGCCCCCTTCCCGGGCGGCCCTGCCGCGCAGGACGGTGAGGCTGACGGCGGTGGCAGCGATGAAGAGGACTCCGGCGGCGAGGAACGCGGAGCGGTACCCGGCCAGGTACGCGCCGAGTCGATCGGTCGGGTCGTCGCCGAGACCCGAACGCGTGGTGATGGTGTAGAAGGTGTTGAGCAAAGCCACCCCGAACGCCCCGCCCAGCTGCTGCGTGGCGTTGAGCACGGCGCTCGCGACGCCGGCGTCGGCCGGGTCGACGCCGGTCAGGGCGGCGCTGTTCATCGGGGTGAAGACGAGTCCGAGGCCCACGCCCATGAGCAGTTCGGGCAGGAGCGCGCCGCCCAGCCAGGCGGGCGATCCGTCGATCGTGGTCAGCAGGAACATGCCGACCGTCGCCAGGGCCATGCCGGTGACCATGAGCGGTTTCGGGCCGGTGCGCGGCAGGAGCGCGGGCATCGCCAACGCCATGAGGATGATTCCGGCGGTGAAGGGCAGGAAGGCGAGCCCGGCCTCGATCGGCGAGTAGCCCAGGTTGACCTGCAGGTAGTAGGTCAGGAACAGCAGCATGCCGAACATGCCGGCGCCGGCGAGAACGGCGGTGGCGAACGAACCGGCGCGGTTGCGGTCGGTCAGCACGCGAAGCGGCAGCATCGGATGGTCGGTACGGGCCTGCCGGAGCACGAAGCCGATCAGCAGCGCCAGTGCGGCGCCGAGGGTGAGCAGCGTGCTGGGGCGCAGCCAACCGCCGTCGCCGGCGATGGTGAAACCGACGACCAGGGCCACCGAGCCGGCCGTGGCCAGTACCGCGCCGAGGATGTCGTAGCGGCGGTCGCCGGTGACGCGGCTCTCCCGGACGGTGGGGACGGCGCCGAGGATGGCGAGCACCGCGATGGGGACGTTGATGAACAGGCACCACCGCCAGTCGAGGTATTCGGTGAGGGTGCCGCCGAGCAGGAGTCCGATCGCGCCGCCGAGTCCCTGCACCGCGCCGTAGACACCGAACGCGCGGGCCCGTTCGGCCGGGTTGACGAAGGTGACGGTGACCAGGGAGAGCGCGGCAGGCGCGAGCGCGGCGGCGAAGATGCCCTGGAGCGCGCGGGCGGAGACGAGCATGGCGGGGTTGGCCGCGAACCCGCCGAAGGCGGAGGCGACGGCGAAGCCGGCCAGGGCGACCAGCATGGTGCGTTTGCGGCCGAGCACGTCGGCGAGGCGGCCACCGAGCAGGAGCAGGCCGCCGAAGGTGACCGCGTAGGCGGTGACCGCCCAGTGCCGGTTCGCGTCGGAGATGTGCAGCGACTCCTGCGCCCGCGGTAGGGCGATGTTGATGACCGAGGCGTCCAGCACCACCATGAGGGTGGCGAGGGCGATGACCCCCAACGCGAGCCATCGGCGTGGATCGGGGTGCTCGGCGGTGCTGCGCGGGGGGTGGCCCGCGGTCGTCGGGTGCACGGACATCAGAGACGTTCCTTCGGATGAGGAGAGCCGTCGGGACGCGCGTCGTGGGCAGCGTCGAACGGCTCGGGATCGAGCGGGTGGAGTGGACGGCGGTCGGCCGTGGGCGTGCGGCTCCGCCGGCGGGACGGCCGGAGGGCGGGACGCGCAGGAGGCTGCCTCAGCTCTCGAGCGGTCTCCGTGGCCGGCTCGCGCCGTACGTCGTCGGGGTGGTGGCGGTGGTCCGGCGGACGGTCTCCGTCAGGTCGGCGGCCCCGCGGGTACGACGGTGTGTCGCCGGTGACGGCGCGTCGGGATCCGCGCGGCGTTGCGGCGATCGCTGTTCACGCGCCCTACTGTCCGCGCCGGCGCGGACGTCCGCAAACAGCTTTGCTGATCCCGCAAACGCCGGCCGTGGGCCGGGCCTTACGAGTCCCGGATGTGGATGCGCTCGCCCTGCGGGCTGAAGAGCGCGATGATCTCGACGGGCTGCGGGCCGGCGCTGGCGATGCTGTGCGGGGTGCGGGTGTCGAACTCCGCCGCCTCGCCCGCCGTGAGTGTGGTGAGGCTGTCGCCGAGCGCGAGGTGCAGCGTCCCGCTGAGTACGTAGATCCACTCGTAGCCTTCGTGGACCCGCTGCCCGATCCGCTTCTCCTCCTGGCGTGGCGGCAGGATCAGCTTGAACGCCTGCACGCCCGAGGCGTCGCGGGTCAACGGGATGTAGATCATCCCGTCCCGACGGACGGGCTTGGGGTGGATCCGGGGATCGCCGGACTGGGGTGCGCCGACCAGATCGTCGAGCGGCACCCGGTACGCCTTGGCGAGGGGGAGCAGCAGGTCGAGCGAGGGCCGGCGAACGCCGGACTCCAGCCGGGAGAGGGTGCTCACCGAGATGCCGGTGCGTTCGCCGACCTCCGTGAGCGTCAGCCTGCGTCGGGTCCTCAGGTGCCGCAGGCGCGGTCCGACCCCGGCCAGCGCGGCGTCCACGTCCTCGTCGGTCATCTCGTATGCACCTGCTCTGTTGCGGAGACGGCAAGTCTACTTGCGGCCCGGCCCGCCCCGGGCGGGGCGGCTTCGTCGCCTTTCGGTCATCGGACGCCTGGGAAACGGGCCGGCGTTGACACGTCTGTTCGACACGCCGATAACTGCGTGACTCGATCTGGTTGCGGAACGTAGGCTTTTCGGCGCGCGGATCCCCCCGCCGACCCCCGCAACGACCTCTCCGGCCTCCGCCCCGATCGCCACGGCCCGTGCGATCGGTGGCGCCTCGTGTCCGAAACCGCCCTACCGCAACGTCGAGCGCCACCCGCCGATCGAGGAGGCTGCCGTGGAGACCGTGACCCGCCCGCCCGACTCCCCCGTCCAGGAGGAGAGCCCCGACCCCGACACCGAGCCGGTCCTGCCGGAGCTGCAGGACCCCGACTGGATGCACCACGCCCGTCAGGTCGCCCAGACGGGATTCTGGGCGGTGGCCCGTCGGCTGCCCCGCATCGTCCGGGAGGCCATCGGCGTGGCCTGGGCGACCAACCGGTTCGACACGGTCGCCTCGCTGGGCCTCAACATCGCCGCCGGCGTCATGACCACCTTCGGGCTGTTGGCCACCACCAGCGTGCTCACCAAGCTCTTCGCCGCCGGCCCCACCCCGGACCGGGTCCGCGCCGCCCTGCCGGCGCTGCTCCTCGCCGCGGCGGCCATCTCGGCCCGCGGTGGACTGACCATCGCCGCCGGTTGGGCGCAGGCCCGGCTGATCCCGCAGATCAACTACCGGGTCGAGCTGCGCATGTTCGAGGCCACCACCGCCGTCGACCTCGCCGCGTTCGACGACGCCGGCTTCGCCGAGGAGATGGACCGGGCCCGCAATCGCGGCCTGCGCGAGGCCGCCGCGATCGTCGACGGCACCGTCAACCTGGTCACCGGAGTCGTCGGCGTGCTCGCCACCGCCGCCGCGGTCACCGTCATCCAGCCGATCCTGCTGCCCTGCCTGCTCCTCGCGGCCGTGCCGCAGGCGATCACCGCGGTGCGGATGGCCCGCCGCCAGTACCTGAACCTGCTGGGCCGCATCACGCGCCGCCGTCGCATGTGGATGCTGGCCAACCTCATGGCCAACCGGCGCTCCGCCGTCGAGGTCCGGACGTACCAGATGCGCGCGTACCTCCTCGACGAGTACCGGCGGATGATGCGGGCCGAGACCCGCGCCGACTTCGACCTGGTCCGCGCGCAGACCATCACCCGGATCTTCGGCGCCTCCATCGCCGGGCTGGCCACCTTCGCCGTCTACGCCGTGCTCGGTAGCCTGCTCCTGGCCGGCTGGGTCGCCCTCGCCGCCGCCGCGACCGCGTTGCTGGCGTTGCAGGCCGCGCACGCCAGCCTCAGCATGGCCGTCTTCGCCACCAACTCGCTCTACGAGGACGCCCTCTACTACCAGGACTACCTGGACTTCATCGACCGGGCCCGGCTGCGCACCTCGCCCGCGGGTGGCAAGTCGACCACCGGCTTCGACACCATCGAGCTCGACGGGGTCAGCCTGAGCTATCCGGGCACGGAGACCCCCGCGGTCGACGAGGTCAGTCTGAGCCTGCACCGTGGTCAGGTCGTCGCGCTCGTGGGCGAGAACGGGTCCGGTAAGACCACCCTCGCCAAACTCGTCGCCGGTCTGTATCGGCCGACCTCCGGCGTCATCCGCTGGGACGGCACCGACACCGCCGAACTCGACAGGGACGGCCTCGCCGCACACGTCGCCGTCATGAGCCAGGACTGGTGGAGGTTCCCGTTCACCGCGCGACAGAACGTCCTCGTCGGCCGCTACGACCGGGCACCGCACTCGTCGGGGCCGAGCGTGGAGGACGCCGCGCGGGCCACCGCCGCGCACGAGATGATCATCGACCTCCCCTACGGGTACGAAACCCTCCTCGACCGCGAGTTCAAGGACGGCCAGGAACTCTCCGGCGGCCAGTGGCAACGGCTCGTCGCCGCTCGCAGCATCTACCGGCACGCCCAACTCCTGGTCTGTGACGAGCCCTCCGCCGCCCTCGACGCGCGCGCCGAGCACGCCATGTTCCAGAACCTGCGCCGCCATCCCGACCGGCTGGTCATCCTCATCACCCACCGGCTCGCCAATGTCCGGCACGCCGACCAGATCTTCGTCATGCGTGACGGGCGGCTGATCCAGCAGGGCGACCACGACCAGCTGATGGCCGAGGACGGCCTCTACCGTGAACTCTTCGACCTGCAGGCCGCCGGCTACCTGGCCGGGCCCTCGTCGCAGGCGCCGGCCGGGCCGGCTTCCTGAAGCCGGGACGGTGAGCGGTGCCGACCGCCGAACACGGCCTGGGCGCCGATCGACACCGGTATCAAGGAAGTCGGGGTGTCCGGCTAGGCGAGACACCCCGACTTCCTTGAAGACGTGCGACTCCGACTCGGCTCGGCGGGCCCACCCGGGCCGAGATGTCTGCCGCCGAAAGGCTTTCGCAAAGATTTCAGGCGCACGGGCGGCGCGCAATCTACCGCTTGGGCGCGGGCGTAGTGCCCAGACTCGACATTGGGCGGATGGCGGGGCCCGCCGAAAGCTGCTCTTGTTTTACCCGTTGGACACCTTGCCGAAATCGTTTTCGTGCGACACGCTAGCGGCGGACAGTGATACCCATCACCTCGGGCGCGGCGGTAACGATCGATGCGCGAGCCGCGCCGGATCCGGCGGGAGGCGGGTGCGAGATGGCGAGGTACGAGCATCACGCGCTGGGGTCGTGCGGTCAGGGGTCGCCCGCCCCTCATCGCCGCAGCAGCGCACACCGCCGCTCCGCGCGCCGGTGTGATCCCGCCTCGCCGTACCCGACCTGCACGAACGGATCGAGCTTCCACACTCGCGGGAACCGCGCTGCGGCTCCCTCTGATCGATAGACCCCGAGGAGAGGAATCATGAGGAAGGCCCTGGGCAGGCGCACCGCCCTGCGTTCCATGGCAGCAGTCCTGGTGGCGACGCTGACTCTCGGCGCCGCCGCGTGCAGCGACGACGAACCGGGCGGCTCGACCGCCGCCGAGGCGGGACCCGAAGGCGTCGACGACGGCAGCGAGCTCACCATGTGGACCCGCGCGCCGCTGGAGAAGCAGGCGAAGCTCCTCGTCGAGGCGTACAACGCCAGCCATCAGAACAAGGTCAACCTGACGGTCGTACCCAACGACGACTACGTCGCGAAGGTCGGCGCCGCAGCCGGTGCCGACGGCCTGCCGGACCTCTTCGCCGCCGACATCGTCTACGTGCCGAACTGGGTCAACCAGGGGCTGTTCCAGGACATCAGCGCGAACATCAACGGTCTCGGTTTCAAGGACTCCATCAACAAGGGGCACCTGTCGGCCGGCACGGTCGACGGCAAGGCGCACGTCCTGCCGTTCGTCCTGGACCTGTCGATGCTGTTCTGGAACAAGCAGCTCTTCAAGGAGGCCGGGCTGGATCCGGAGAAGGCGCCCGCCACGCTCCAGGAGTACGCCACCGCCGCGAAGGCGGTGCAGGGCCTCAAGAAGGAGGGGGTCTACGGGACGGCGGCCGGGCTCAACTGCGGTGGCTGTCTCGTCTTCACCTGGTTCCCCTCCATCTGGGCCAGCGGCGGCGAGGTGCTGAGCGAGGACGGCCGGGAGGCCAAGCTCGCCGACGACACCGCGCAGCAGGTCTACCGCACCTGGAACGACCTGTGGAAGTCCGGTGCCGTGCTGCCCGCCTCCGAGGGGGAGACCGGTCCGACGTGGACCGCCGCGTTCACCGAGGGGAAGATCGGCCTGATGCTCTACCCGGCCACGCTGCTCTCCTCGACTCCGTTCGACGTCGGCGTGGCCGGCATCCCGGGCCCGAACGGCGGCGCCTCCACCTTCGTCGGCGGCGATGGGATCGGCGTCTCGAAGGACTCGAAGAAGGCGGCGCAGGCCTGGAACTTCCTGAACTGGATGATGTCCGAGCAGGCGCAGGTCGAGGTGCTGGCGAAGAACAAGGACGTGGTGTCCCGCTCGGACCTCGCGAGCAACAAGTACGCCGCCGAGGACCCGCGACTGGTCACCATCAACGAGGTGGCCGGCAAGGGTGACACCCCCGTCGCGCTCAACTTCCAGCAGGCGTTCAACGCGCCGAGCAGCCCGTGGCTGACCCTCATCCGCAATCAGGTGCTCACCGGCGGCGGCGACCTGCAGAAGGACAACGGCGAGATCACCGCCGTTCTCCAGCAGTAGCCGACCGTCGTCGCGGGCGTGCGCCGGCAGGTACGGCACACGCCCGCGACGCCGATGCCACCCGGGTAGTCGCCCGCCCCGTCCCACCTCACGCAAGAAACGGAAGGTCCCCGATGACAGTCACCGCGCCGTCTCGCCCGCCCAGTGCGGCGATGCGGGGCCCCGCCCGACGCCGTGGCCGTCGAGGTCTGCTCGGCTGGCTCTACGCGACACCGACAGCGGTCTTCGTCGGGGCTCTCTTCGTCGTGCCGCTGCTGCTGGTCGTCAAGATGTCGCTGTCGAGATGGCCGCTGCTCACCGGCGACCAGGGGATGAACGCTCCGGACAACTTCACCAAGGCCGTCGACCACCGCTTCTTCACCGACTCGGTGGTGTTCACCGTGAAGTACACGGTGCTCGCCACCGTGCTGCTGCTGGCGCTCGGGCTGGGGCTGGCGCTGCTCGTGCAGGAGTCGAGCCGGTGGAACAGCCTGCTCCGCGCGTCCTTCCTGATCCCCAGCGCGCTCGGCCTGGCGTCCGCGTCGCTGCTGTTCTACGTGCTCTACTCGCCGTACGCGAGCCCGCTGGCACCGGTGATGGAGAGCCTGGGCTTCACCTTCCTCGGTTCGCCGACCGCGGCGCTGCTCTCCACGACCTTCCTCATCGTGTGGCGCTACGCCGGCTTCTACATGGTGCTCATGCTCGTCGGCCTGCAGGGCATTCCGGCGGACGTCTACGAGGCCGCCCGCTCGGACGGCGCGAGCCGGTGGCAGACCTTCACGAAGATCACGCTGCCGTTGCTGCGCCCGACGCTGGCGCTGACCACCGTGCTCTGCGTGACCGGCTCCCTGCTGGCGTTCGAGCAGTTCTACATCCTCACCAAGGGCGGCCCGGACAACAGCACGATCACCGTCGTGCAGCTCATCTACATGGTGGCGTTCCAAGGGCAGAACGATCTCGGGGTGGCGGCGGCGCTCTCGGTGATCGTGCTGCTGGCCCTGATCGTCATGAACGCCCTGCAACTGCGCGCGTTCCGGTCCGAGGAGAGGTGACGCGGATGGTCGCCGATTTCCGTTCCCGCCCGACCACCGTCGACGAACCGGCCTCGCCCGGCACACCGCCGGCTGCTCCGGCCAGGTCGACCGGGGTCACCATCGCCGGGATCGCGCTGCGCACGCCGTACTGGGTGTTCACCGGGGCGGTTGGGCTGATCTTCCTGGCGCCGCTGGTCTGGACGGCGGTGGCGTCGGTCGCGCCGCAGGCCGGCACGAACCAGGTGGACGGCTGGGGGCTGGGCAACTACGAGACGCTGGCGAACTACCAGGCCGGCATCTGGCGTTACCTCGCCAACTCGGCGTTCGTCTCCCTGCTGACGGTCGCCCTGACCCTGCTGGTGTCCCTGCTCGGCGGGTACGCGTTCGCCCGGTTCCGATTCCCCGGCCGGAACATCCTCTTCCTGCTCACGCTCGCCATCCTCATGGTCCCCTACGCGACGCTGCTGATCCCGCTCTACGTCCTGCTCAACGAGGTCGGGTTGCAGAACTCGCTCGTCGGCGTGGCCCTCGTGCTCACCATGTTCCAGCTGCCGTTCGCCACCTTCCTGATGCGCATCTCCTTCGAGGCGGTGCCCCGCGAGCTGGACGAGGCAGCGCTGGTCGACGGCTGCTCGTCCTTCGGCGCGCTCTGGCGGGTGCTGTTGCCCGCCGTGAAGCCGGGCCTGATCACCGTGGGGCTCTTCGCGTTCCTCGCCGCGTGGAACGACTTCATGGCGCCGCTGATCCTCATCAACGACTCCGAGCGGATGACCCTTCCGCTCGCGGTCTCGAACCTGCGCGGTCAGGTCCAGGGTGTCGTCGACTACGGGGCGACCGAAGCGGGCGTGGTCGTCCTCGCCCTCCCGTGCATCGTGCTGTTCCTGCTGCTCCAACGACACTACGTGCGCGGCTTCATGTCCGGCGCGCTGAAGGGATGACCATGAGCGGCACCGCACCCACGGCCGCGCCCGTGCTGCCGGTCCGCGGCCGGCTCCGGCCGCTCGGGCTGGACGCCGTCCGGGTGACCGGTGGCTTCTGGGCCGGGCGTCAGTCGGTCAACGCCACCGCGACCCTCGCGCACATCGAGCACTGGCTGGAGCGGGCGGGTTGGCTCCGGAACTTCGACCTCGCCGTGCGGGGTGACCTCGCGGGCGGTCGCCGTGGCCGCGAGTTCGCCGACTCGGAGATCTACAAGTTCCTCGAGGCGATGGCGTGGGAGATCGGCCGGAGCGCGGACGCCGAACTCGAGGCGAGGTTCCGAGCCGTCGTCCGGCGGGTGGCGGCGGCGCAGGCGCCCGACGGTTACCTCAACACGAACTTCGGCCGGCCGGGGCAGGCGCCGCGCTGGTCCGACCTCGAATGGGGCCACGAGCTCTACTGCGTCGGTCATCTGCTCCAGGCCGCGGTCGCCCGCGCGCGGACGCGTCCCGGCGCGGACGACGGGCTGTTGGAGGTCGCCCGCCGGGCCGCCGACAACGTGTGCGAGACGTTCGGGCCGGACGGCATCGACGGCGTCTGCGGCCATCCGGTGATCGAGGCGGCGCTGGTGGAGCTCGCCCGGACCACCGGGGAGGACCGCTACCTGGCCCAGGCCGCGCTCTTCGTCGACAGGCGTGGTCACGGCCGGCTCAGCGACGTGGAGTTCGGTCGGGAGTACTTCCAGGACGAGCTTCCCGTGCGGCAGGCGACGGTGCTGCGGGGGCACGCGGTCCGGGCGAACTATCTCGCCGCGGGCGCGGTCGACGTCGCCGTCGAGCTGAAGGACGCCAGCCTGCTGGAGGCCGTGCGGAACCAGTGGACCAACGCGGTGGCGTGCCGGACGTACGTCACCGGTGGCCAGGGCTCCCGCCACCAGGACGAGGCCTTCGGTGGGGACTGGGTGCTGCCGCCCGACCGCGCCTACTCGGAGACCTGCGCGGGGGTCGGTTCGGTGATGCTGGCGTGGCGGCTGCTGCTCGCCGACGGCGATCCCCGGTACGCCGACCTCATCGAGCGGACGCTGTTCAACGTGGTGTCGACGTCACCGGCGGCGGACGGGCGCAGCTTCTTCTACACCAACACGCTGCACCGTCGCGAGCTCGGTACCCTTCCCGACCCCGATCGGCCCAGCCTCCGCGCGGCCTCCTCGCTGCGGGCGCCCTGGTTCGAGGTCTCCTGCTGCCCGACCAACGTCGCCCGGACGCTGGCCAGCCTGTCGGCGTACGTCGCCACCTGCGACGACGAGGGCCTCCAGCTGCACCAGTACCTGCCGGCCACCGTGGCGCACCGGCTCGGCGACGGGCGGGACGTGAGCGTGAGCATCGCGACCGGTTACCCGTACGACGGGGAGGTCCGGGTGCGGATCGACGGTGACGACGAGCGCCCCTGGTCGCTGGCGTTGCGGGTGCCCGATTGGGCGGCCCAGGGGGCGACGTTGACCGTCGACGGCGACAGCCGGCCGGTGGGGCCGGGGCTGGTCACCGAGCACCGGCGGTGGCGGCGCGGCGACGAGGTCGTCCTCTCCCTGCCGGTGGCGCCCCGGTTCACCTACCCCGACGCGCGGATCGACGCGGTCCGCGGCTGTGTCGCGGTGGAGCGGGGGCCGCTGGTGCTCGCGCTGGAGTCGGTGGACGTACCGGCCGCCGAGAGCGTCGACGAGCTTCGGGTCGACGTCGACCAGCCGCCCCGCCTGGTGGACGGGAGGGTGACGGTCCGCTGCCGCCGCGTGCACCCGGAGCACCACGAGTGGCCCTACCTCGCCGAGGGCGGCGGGTCGACGCCCGTCGTGGGCGAGGAGTTCGACGGGGTGGCCCTGGTGGAGTACCACGCGTGGGCGAACCGGGGGCCCTCGACGATGCGCGTCTGGCTCCCCGTCCTCACCGACCAGGCCGGCTGACCGGCGCGCCTGACACCGACGCCCGACCGGCCCGACCACGCCCGATTTTGTTAACGCTAACACCAACGTCCACCTCCTCCCGCCACGACAACGCCAGACCGCGCGAGACCGACCACCGAGGTGCAGCACGGCCTCACCAGCAGTCCAGCCGCACCGACGACAAGGAGGAAGGAACATGAGCCGTAGACGCGTGAGGAGGGTGCCCCTCTGGGTCGCCCTGGCCGCGCTCGTGATGGGAGGAACGGTTGGCGTGGGCTCCCCGGCCCACGCCGACGGCCCGGTCCTACCCGGCAACGAGGGTGACGTCGGGGTCTACACCGACGGGCAGAGCCACGTCATGGAGATCGGTGACCCGGTCTACAGCAACGTCGGTGACGTCGCCGAGCAGCTCAAGCCCGGCGTTCCCTTCACCGCCGGCAACATGCACCAGTCCATCTTCGACAAGGACCTCGCCGCCGGCGGCACCGACTACTACCTCGACCGGGTCCTGGGCGTCCAGGGAACGGTCGGCTCGGCCGTGCTGATGACCCGGGGCCGCTCGCTGTACATGCGCGGCGCGAGCAACAACAACTTCACCGTCATGGGCTTCGCCGGCAGCGCGTTCGTCGGCGGCCCCAACAACCTCGGCAACCTCTACACCGTCACGGTGCCGGGTCAGACCGTCACCGAGGTGAACGCGAACCGGTTCAACGCGCCCAGCCACGCGAAGAGCCGGTACACCGTCGGCACGAGCGGGGTCACCGCCGACCTGACCAAGTTCATCACCTACGACAACGTCGCCGTCACCGCCATCACCTTCAACAACCCCGGCGAAGGCCCGGCCACGTTCACCGTCCGCGCCGCCTCACCGCTGGCCACCCAGGCGGGTGCCGGCCCGGCCGAGCTGACCGGTACGCGCACCATCACCAGCGGCTCGAACAACGGCCTCGTCGACACGCCGTGGAACTCGATCAAGGTCGACCTCACCGGCGCCGGCTTCAGCCGGACTGGAACCAACCTCGACCGTGAGATCACCGTGCCCGCCGGTGGTTCGGTGGCGCTCTCGGTGGTCGGCGCCGTCTCCTCGGCCACGCTGCCCGCCACCGTCGAGAGCTACCAGGAGTACGCCGGACTGTCACCGGCCGACGCGGTGCGCACCGGTGTCACCGAGTTCAACCGCCGCTGGGCGCAGGACGTCCCCTACATCGACGTCCCGGATCCCGCCCTGGAGAAGGCCATCGTCTACCGGTGGTGGGGGGAGCGGTACAACACCCTCGACGCGAACGCCTCCGGTCACGTCTACCAGTACCCCACGACGATCGAGGGGGTGAACCTCTACCAGAACGCCGTCGCGCTGACCCAGCCGATGCACCTGCAGGACACCAAGTGGCTGCGCACGCCCTACCTGCCGTACGGCCAGGTGCTCAACATCGGCGAGCTCTCCGGCTCGTCGGCCTTCCTGGACAGCCCGGGGCACACCAGCTGGAACAACCACTACTCGCAGTACCTCGGCACGGCCGGACTCGAGGCGTACAACGTGCACGGCGGTGGCAAGGAGATCGCCCGGAAGTTCGCCGGCTACTTCGAGGGCGACGGCGTCGGCCAGCTCGAACACTACGACGGCAACGACGACAAGCTCATCGCCTACGACACCAACTACATGCCCGGCAACGACGCCGACGCGATCACCTTCGGCTTCCCGAAGGCCAACGCGGGCGCGCCGGGCGCGCGGACCATCGAACGCCCCGAGTCGGCGTACGTGTGGGGCGCGTTCGACGCCGCCCGGCAGCTCTACCAGATCGCCGGGGCCGACCAGGCCAAGGTCGACCAGATGGCGACCGGGGCGAACGAGATCCGCGACGCGATCCTGGACCGGTTGTGGAGCCCGGACATGCGGATGTTCCTCGCCGGCACCTCCCACGGCGCGAGCAGCGCGGCGAGCGCGAACGGACGGCCGAACCCGCTGCCCGCCTCGGCTCGCGACCTCATCCCGGCTCGGGAGTCGAACCTCTACGACGTCTACGCCGAGAACCTCATCCCGTTCGACCAGTGGCAGACCTACGTCGACGGGTTCCGCTTCCTGACCTACGGCGACAACTTCCCGATCTTCCCGTTCTACACCGCCAACCAGTACGACCGGACGGCCTACGGGATCGGCGGCTCCAACAACTTCTCCAACATCAACTTCACGGTGCAGTACCGCGGTGTCCGGTCGGCGCTGCGCCACTACGACCCGGAGCAGAAGTACGTCAACCCCGCCTACGCCAAGCGGCTGCTCGACTGGATGGCGTGGAGCATCTACCCGAACGCGGACCTGCGCGCCCCGAACCAGGCGGAGTACTACTCCAACTGGAACGCGACCGCGAAGACCTACAACCGCAACAACCCGAACCACGTGATGCTCGGCAACATGAACTACATCTTCGTCGAGGACATGGCGGGCATCCAGCCACGCTCCGATGACAAGATCGAACTTTGGCCGATCCAGTTCGGCTACGACCACTTCATGGTCAATAACCTGCGTTACCACGGGCAGGACGTCACCGTCGTCTGGGACCCCGACGGCAGCGAGTACGGCCTGGGCGCCGGCTACAGCCTCTTCCTGAACGGCGAGAAGAAGGTCAGCACCGACAAGCTCGGCAAGCTCACCTACGACCCGAACACCAACCAGGTGCAGGCCGAGGAGGGTGTGACCGTCACCTTCACCGCCGACGACGGCACCGAGTTCCCGAGCGCGGTGAACACGCCGATCTCCGACGACCGGGTCGTCTCGTACCTCAAGACGGCCGGCGTCGACCTCACCGAGGACGCGCCGAACCTGGCGGCGGGCGCCGAGCTCAGCTCGTCGTACACCCAGCAGGGCGTACGGCCGACGCCGTGGCGGCAGTTCCACACCCCCGGCTGGAGCAGCACCTCGATGAACTACACGCCCGGCGCGATCAAGGAGACCGAGCGGCCGGTGTCGCTGAACGCGGTCAACGACGGTGTCACCGCCAACGAGCCGTACTGGGGCAACTACGGCACGACGGAACGCAACGGCTACGTCGAACTCGACCTGGGCTCGGCGAAGTCCTTCGACAACGTCAAGGTGTACTTCGTCAGCGACCGGCAGGCCGGCGGCTACCGCGAGCCCGCGCGCTGGTGGATCCAGGTGCCCGACGGCGACGGCGGCTGGAAGGAGGTGCCGAACCAGTTCAAGAACCCGACGGTTCCCTCGGCGAAGTTCAACGAGGCGCTCTTCCACAGCGTGACGTCGGACAAGCTGCGCATCGCGTTCACGAACAGCCCCACCCTCTTCACCGCCGTCTCGGAGATCCAGGTCTTCGACTCCGGCCGCGACGTACCGGACGTCTCCAACCAGGCGCCCGTCGTCACCGCCGCGCGGGACGGCTCGGCGGACGGCAACCTCTCCACCCGGCTGGTCGGTACGGCGACCGACGACGGCATCCCCTACGACAGCGAACTCACCTTCGGCTGGGAGACCGTCTCGGCCCCGCAGGGCGCGGGCGTCATCTTCGCCGACGCGAAGGCCCTCGCCACCCGGGTGACGGGCACCGTACCGGGCGACTACGTGTTCCGGTTCCACGCCAACGACGGTGCGAAGCGGTCGGAGGCGACAGTCGCGGTGACCCTCGCCGAGCGGGAGGTCGTCGCCGAGTTCGGCCGGTCGGCGACGATCACCACGAGCGGCACCGCGTCGTGGGAGAACCACCAGCGGGTCAACGAGACCAGCACCCCGAACAGCTCGAACCCGGGCGCCGGGAACGGCTGGGGTAACTGGGGTCAGCCGCAGAACGGCACCAGCCCCGAGCGGGCGGCGTGGATCCAGTACCGGTGGGAGGCGCCGGTGCGGCTCTCGTCGACCGACGTCTACTGGTACGACGACAACGGCGGCACCCGCCGGCCCAACGGCACGACGTACGCCGTCGAGAGCTCCGCGGACGGCACCACCTGGACGCCGGTCACGCTGACCAACGGATCGGCGTACGCCGACGCGCTGGCCACCAACAGGTACAACCGTCTGGAGTTCGAGCCGATCACCACCAGCTACCTGCGCATCCGCATCTCCGGCGTGATGGGCGAGGGGGCCGGCACGGGCGTGCTGCGCTGGCGCGCCAACGGCGAGACCGTCGACTCGGTGCGCTCGCCGGTGCTCATCCGCACCACCGTGGGGCAGGTGCCGACCCTGCCGGCCACGCTCGACGCGGTCTACGCCAGCGGAGCGCGCGGTGACGTCGCGTTCAACTGGCAGCCGATCACGCCCGAGATGGTCGCGGAGACCAACGTCGAACCGTTCGTGGTGTACGGCACGAACGACGCGTACGGGCTGATCGCCGAGGCCCGCGTCTACGTGCGGCCGGAGACCGCGCCGCGCGGCATCTCGATCCAGGGGGCCGAGACGTTCGAACAGGCCGTCGAGGTGGGGGAGCTGCCCTACCTGCCGGACAAGGTGGAGGTCTCCTACAACGACGGATCGCGGGACAACCAGGCCATCGGCGTCGACTGGAACTTCGACGAGAGCATCGTCGACACGCCCGGTCGCTACACCATCATCGGTGACCTGATCCTGCCCGAGTACGTCAGCGAGGCCGGCACGACCCGCACCACGCTGACCCTCACCGTGGGCGACCCGGCGCCGGCGTGGGACGTCGAGGTGCAGGCCCGCACCCAGTGCACCGGCGGCAAGGTCTACGTGCTGGTGACCGCGCGCAACGCCGACGACGTGCCGCTCACCATCGAGCTGGTGACGCCGTACGGGTCGCGCACGGTCTCCGACGTCGCTCCCGGCAAGTCCGCGTACCAGGCGTTCACCAGCCGGGCCGTGGCGGTGCCGGCCGGGACCGCGACGGTCAAGGTCACCGGGACCGTCGACGGCGCGCCTGTCACTGAGCAGGTCGAGGCGCCATTCGGCGCGCTCAGCTGCGACTAGCCCTTCACGGGTGGCGGCGCCGGGACGGCGCCGCCACCCTCAGGCTCGACAGTGAGGAGATCGACACCGTGAACACCACAGCGGTGCGCGGCGCCGCGCCACCAACCCCTCGGCGGTCGCGCCGGTTCGGCCGGGCGGTCGCCGTGGCGGCGGTCGCCGGGCTCGTCGCGGGCGGCCTGGTCGGGGTCGCCGCACCGGCCTACGCGGCCGACCCGTACACCTTCACCAACACCACCAATCCGATCCTCGGCGACGGCAGCTACTACTCGGCGGACCCCGCGCCGATCGTGGTGCCGGCCGGCGCCCCGGGCAACGACAGCGGCACGGATCAGCTCTACATCTACACCGGTCACGACGAGGCGGGACCGACCACCAACGACTTCATCATGAACGAGTGGGGGGCGTTCCAGACCGCCGACGTCGAGGCCGGCGAGTGGACCCACCACCCGTCGCTGATGCGCCCGGAGCAGGTCTTCGACTGGGCCACCCCGGGGCGCGCGTACGCCGGTCAGGTGGTCCGCGGCGTCGACGGGCGCTACTACTGGTACGTCCCGATCCACGAGCGGGACAGCCCGGCCTCGGACAAGTTCGCGATCGGCGTCGCCGTCTCGGAGAGCCCGACCGGCCCGTGGACCGACCACGCGGGCGGGCCGATCATCTCCCAGCGGGTGCCCACCCCGAACACCATCCACAACATCGACCCGACGATCCTCGTCGACGGCACCGCCCCGAACCAGCGGGTGTACCTCTGGTGGGGTTCGTTCAGCCAGCTGCGCATGATCGAGCTCCAGCAGGACATGAAGACCCCGGTCACCACCCCGCGCTCCGTCACCGGGCTGACCGGCTTCTTCGAGGCGGCCTGGGCCTTCAAGCGCAACGACACCTACTACCTGGCGTACGCCGGGAACAACGCCGGACCGACCTCGCAGTGCACCCCGGCGAACTACCACGCCTGCATCGCCTACGCGACGGCGTCGTCGCCGCTGGGGCCGTGGACCTACCGGGGGACCGTCCTGCGGCCGGTCTCCTCGACGACGAGCCACCCGGGCATCCTGGAGTTCAACGGCTCCTGGTACATCGCGTACCACACCGCGGACGCGGCGGGCGGCGGTCACTTCCGCCGGTCTGTGGCGATCGACCCGGTGGAGTGGGACGACACGCAGAACCCGCCGCGGATCAAGCCCGTCACCACCACACCGGTGCGGGGACCCGACCTCACGCCACGGCCGAACATCGCCCAGGCGGCGAAGGTCACCGTCTCCAACGAGCCGGTGCCCACGCAGTACTGGGTGAAGGCGCTCAACGACGAGATCGTCCGGCCGAACCCGCTGCCGCCGGACATGTGGGGGACCTGGACCGGCAACAACCCGCCCCAGCAGTGGGTGCAGTACACCTGGGACCAGCCGATGCGGATCGCCGGCTCGCAGATCGAGTTCTGGAACGACAGCCCGCAGGGCAGCGGCGTGGGCGTCGCGGCGCCCGCGAGCTGGCGGATCCAGTACTGGGACCTCGACGCGGGCCAGTGGGCCGACGTGCCGAACCCGAGCGGCTTCCCGACCGCCACCCGGGGCTTCCAGGACACCACCTTCGACCCGGTCACCACCACCCAGGTCCGCGCGGTCTTCGACGCCTCCACCAACGGCAGCACCTACTCCGCAGTGGCGGTGGAGGAGTGGAAGATCCTCGCCGCCCAGCCGGAGTCCGCCGTCACCGCGCCGGCGATCAAGGTGGAGGTGGGGGAGACCGAGCTACCCGACGGCATCCCGGTGACCTTCGGCGCCGAGACGCTGCGGGTACCGGTCCGCTGGGATCCGGTGCAGCCGGAGGACGTCGCCACGCCCCGCACGTTCACCGTCCAGGGCACCGTCCTCGGTTACGCCGCCGGGCGGGTCTCCGCGCAGGTCACCGTCATCTCACCGGACGACACCGACGGTGACGAGACCGCGCCGACGGTGACGCTCGCCCCGAGCGGGAGCGCCGGCAGCGCCGGCTGGTTCCGCTCTCCGGTCCGGGTACGGGTCGCCGGCGTCGACGACCGCGGTGGCCGGCTGAGCATCGAGACCCGGGTGGACGACGGCCAGCCGGTCGTCGCACGCGACGTGCGCTCCGTCGACGTGGACGTCACCGGCGACGGCCGGCACACGGTCACGGCGACCGCCACGGACCGCGCGGGCAACACCTCGCCCGCCGTGGACGTCGCCGTACGCATCGACGCCACGGCGCCGGTCAGCGCGGCCACCGTGCACAGCGACTCCCGGACGGTCACCATGACCGCGAGCGACGCGACCTCCGGGGTCGCCCGGATCGAGTACGCCATCGGCACCGGCGCGTGGACCGGCTACACCGCGCCGGTGGCGGCGCCGGACGCCAACCGGCACACCGTGTCGTTCCGTGCGCTCGACGCGGCCGGGAACCTGGAGACCGCCAAGACGGTCAGCATTCCGGCGGACCTCTCCGGCCCGCTCACCGGCAACATCGCGCCCATCGCGACGCCGACCGCCTCCTACACGGCGGGTTGGAACAGCGTCACCGCCCTCAACGACGGCGCCGATCCGGCGAACCCGAGCCAGGCGCAGATCTGGGGCACCTGGTCCGGCAACCGGCCGGCGACGCAGTGGGTCCAGTACGACTGGTCCCGACCGGTGCGGCTCACCGGCACCGAGCTGAAGTTCTGGCGGGACGTCGGCCAGGGCACCGGCGACGGCGTCGCCGAACCCGACGGATGGGTGCTGCAGTACTGGGACGAGGCCGACTCGGCCTGGCACGACGTCCCGAACCCGTCCCCGTACGGCACGAGCACCACCGCCTTCAACACCGTCACCTTCGACCCGGTCGTCACGCCGAGGGTGCGCGCCACGATCCGGGCCGACGGCAACGGCACCACCTACTCGGCGGTGGCGGTCACCGATTGGCGGGTCTTCGCCGACGATCCGGGTGTTCCGCCCGCGTTGCCGGTGACCGTGACGGCGCAGGCGCGGTGCGTCGCCGGCAAGGCGTACGTCGCGGTGCAGGCCCGCAACGACCACGACGCGCCCGTGGACCTCGCCCTGGAGACCGCGTATGGCGAGCGCACCTTCGCGGACGTGGCCGCGGGCGCGAACGCGTACCAGTCGTTCGCGGTGCGGGCGGCCACCGTGGCGGCGGGTTCGGCGACGGTCCGCGTCAGCGGGTCGATCGACGGCACCGACGTGACAACCGTACGCACCGCCGAGTACCCCGGCGTGGACTGCGCCGGCTGACCTCTCAAGCCCAGTAACGACAACGTATGGAGTGTCGAATGACCAGATGGAATCGGAAACGGTTGGTCGCGGCCGGTGCCGCGGGGGCGGTGCTGGCGGGGAGCGTGGCGCTGCAGACGCCGGTCCTCGCCGAGCCCGGCGACAGCGCCGACGTGCAGGTGACGGTCGACATCGAGGAGATCGAGGAGCCGGGCGTGCTCGCGCTCTCGGTCGCCGGTGACTCGGTGGCGCTCGCGGAGGACGGTTCGACCCTGACGGTGCGTCAGTTCGTCGGTGAGCTGCCGACGGTGACGGTCACGGACACCCGTACCCCCGACGAGGTGCCCGAGAACGCGGCGTGGGCGGTGCTCGGTAGCGCCACCGACTTCGTCGGCGGCGCCGGTCAGGCGCCGATCAGCGCCGGACATCTGGGCTGGAAGCCGCAGCTGATCGACGGCGGCGACACCGGCCTGGTCACCGAGGGCGAGGAGGTCGTGACCGTCCTCGACGAGCCGACCCAGCCCGGGAACAACGTGGGCCTCGTCGACCAGGAGCTGCTGGTGTCGACGTTCGACTCCGGCGCCGTGGCCGGTGACGCGTACACGGTGAACGCCGATCTGTTCCTGCGTACTCCGGCGGATGTCGCGGCCGGGTCGTACACCTCGACGTTGACCTTGTCCCTCTTCGAGTAGAAGCATGGTGGGGGCCGTGCGGCAGCGGCCCCCACCGCCACCCCCGCTGCCCGGAGGACTCGTCATGACCCGAACCACGCCAGGGATGCTGCCGCGGTTGCTCGCCGTGCTGGCCGCGCTGCTGGTCACCGTGCCGATCGCGCCCTCCGCCGCGCTGGCGCAGCCGGCGAACCCCACCCTGACCTGGGCGGTGCAGCCGGCCAACGCGAGCGGGCCGGACGGCCGCCGCTGGGTCGAGGTCGCCCTCGACCCCGGGCAGGTGGTGACCGAGCACCTGGCGGTGCGCAACTTCAGTGACGGTGCGGTGGTCTTCGCGTTGAAGGCGGCCGACGGATACCTCACCGACAAGGGTCGGTTCAACATGCTGCCGTCCAACCAGGAGTCGGTGGACGGCGGCACCTGGATCGACGTGCAGGAGAAGGTCACCGTCGGGCCGAAGCAGACGAAGGTGGTGCCCTTCACCATCACCGTGCCGCGCGACGCCAGCCCGGGGGACCACCCGGCCGGCATTGCGGCCACGGTCACCAGCAGCGGAGGCACTGTCGCCGTCGAGAGCCGGGTCGGCTTCCGGGTCATGATGCGCGCCACCGGCACGGTCGTGGCGGCCCTGGCGATCGGCGACCTCACCACCCGGTACGAACGTTCGTGGAACCCGTTCTCGGCCGGCACCGTCCACGTCACGTACACCGCGACGAACGGCGGCAACGTCGCGGTGACCGGCGGCGGCCGGGTCACCGCCGCCGAACTGTTCGGCCTCGCCGAACCGAACGCGCGCACCGACGTCGCGGAGCTGCTGCCCGGCGGCAGCAGGAGCACCGAGGCCCGGGTCGGCGGGGTGTGGGGGCTGGGACCGGTCCGGACGACCGTGGAGGTGACCCCCGCCCTGCTCGCCGGCGATCCGACCGGCGCCGAGGTCCGCCGTGGCTCGGCGACCGCGACGGTCTGGGTCCTGCCCTGGCCGCAGCTGGCCCTCGTGGCGGTCCTGGTCGGGCTCGTCCTCGCCTACCGCGTCATCGTCCGGCGACGCCGGCGGCGGCTGGCGCAGCTCCTCGCCCGGGCCCGGGACGAGGGCCGGGCCGAGGCCCGGGGGTCCGTGCTGACCGGCGGCTCATGACGACGACCCGCTCGCTTCGGTCCGGTTGTCCGGCGAGGAGGTTGTGGACAGCGGTCGGCGTCTCGCACCTGCCCGCGGAGACACCGCCCCCTGCCAAGCCTGGCGATGGTGTTGAATCAACGGCCAGGCGGCCAGGCGGCCGGGCGAAGGGTCTGAGGCGAGATGGACACCACCGTGACGGAGAGCGTGCGGGCGTATATCGACACGACCGGGCAGCGATTGCGGGCGGACGGGTGCGAGGTGAAGACCGAGGACTGGGCCGGCCTGCCGGTGCTCGTCGGTTACCGTGCCGACTTCAAACTGCGATGGATGGCCACCAAGCTGCACCTGTTCACCATCGTCGCGCCGGCCACCTCGATCACGGAGAGCGCCATGCAGGCGTTCACCACCTCGGCCTTCGACTACGTGCTGGCACGCAAGGGGCAGCTGCGCGGCCTGCAGAGCGGAGTCGCGGTGTTCCCCGCGTTGGTGGGCACCCAGATCGAGCCACGGGCACTGGCCTGGGCCCAGCAGAAGCAGCAGGTCCGTTTCGCGGCGCTGGCGCGTCCGGTGGTGGTGGACGCGAGCACGGGCGCCGCCGGCGCGTTCCGCAGCACCACAACCCTCGGATTCGTCTACTCGGCTCACCTGCGCCGAAAGCTGGATTGCTACTTCCCGGCCGCATGACGGCTTCCGTGGTCACCCCGTGAACCGATCTTGACCATCGATCTTCGTCGCTGATAGCGTCGGCGAGGAAGGAAGCCGTCGATGGGACGGACCTCTGCCGGGCCCACGCCGCCCGCCCGTCGCCTGGACGACTCACGCCGCTCGAATTCGCCGAGGAGTCTCCGTGTGTGAGGCCTGCGCCACCCCACCCCCCACCCCCACCCTCACCCGTGCCCAACTCCTGAGACTGCTCGGCGTCGGTGTCGGCGCCGCCGTGCTCCCGGCATTGCCCGGCGGCGCGGCCCAGGCGGCCACGACGCACGGCACGGGACGCGGGCCGGTGCTGGTGGAGAACGTCCGGGGCTACACCCTCACCCGCAAGGGGCGGCTGCGGGAGTTCTCCAGCATCCTGATCTCCGCGAACGGGAAGGTCGCCGGGCTCGACGCCCACGCCGGTCGGGGCGTACGCCGCGTCAACGGCAGGGGCCGCGTGCTGCTGCCCGGGATGCACGACGCGCACGGCCACCTCTGGAGCTACGGTGCCCTCGCCTCCGAGCTGGACCTCAGCGGCACCCGGACCCTCGCGGAGGCGCAGCAGGCCCTCGCCGCGTACGCGGCCGCCAACCCGGACCTGACCTGGGTCACGGGACGGGGCTGGAACCAGGTGATCTGGGGGCTGGGGCGGTTCCCGACCGCCGCCGACCTCGACGTGGTCGTCAGCGACCGGCCGGTGTGGCTGACCCGGGTCGACGGCCACGCGGGCGTCGCGAACAGCGTGGCGCTGGCTCTCGCCGGCGTCACCCGGGACACCCCCGATCCCGCGGGCGGCCAGATCATCCGCGACGCGGACGGCAACCCGACCGGAACGCTCGTCGACAACGCGATGGGGCTCGTCTCCTCGAAGCTTCCCGCTCCGACCATCGAGGACGTTCGACAGCGGGCCCTCATCGCGCAGCAGAAGCTCAACGCCGTCGGCATCACCTCCGTCTCCGACGCCGGCACGGACGCCGCCGGCTACCTCGTGCTGCGGGAACTGGCCCAGGCCGGCACCCTCACCATGCGGGTGAACGCGTTCCTGACCTGGGACGCGTTCAGCGAGGTCGGCGCCGACGTCCGTACCGACTCGTTCGCGGCCGACATGCTCCGCGTCCGCACCGTGAAGCTCTACGTCGACGGGGCGTTGGGCAGTCGGGGCGCCGCCCTGCTCCAGCCCTACAGCGACGACCCCGCCAACACCGGCCTGCTGCGCATCGAGCCGGAGGAGCTGGACCGGCGGGTGCTGGCGATCCTCCGCCAGGGCTACCAGGCCGCGGTTCACGCCATCGGCGACCGGGGCAACCGGCTCGTCCTCGACGCGTACGACAAGGCGTTCCGCAAGGTCGGCGACCGGGGCCTGCGGCACCGGATCGAACACGCCCAGGTCGTCGCGCTCGACGACATCCGGCGGTTCAAGAAGCTGGACCTCATCGCGTCGATGCAGCCGGTGCACGCGACCGACGACATGAACATGGCCGAGGACCGGGTGGGCCCGGAGCGCATCAAGGGCGCGTACGCGTGGCGCAAGCTGCTCGACCAGGGCACCGTCATCGCCTCCGGCTCGGACTTCCCGGTCTCCTCCGCGCTGCCCTTCGAGGGTATGCACGCCGCCGTGACCCGCACCGACCGGGAGGGCCGACCGGCCGGCGGATGGTACTCCGAGGAGGCCATGACGCCGGTCGAGGCGCTGCGGTCGTTCACCCTCGACGCCGCGTACGCGGCCCACCAGGAGCGGGTGATCGGCAGCCTCGAGCCGGGCAAGTGGGCCGATTTCGTGCTCACCGACCTGGACCCGTTCTGCCTGCCGGCCAATCGGGCGATGTGGCAGACCGGCATCCTGCGGACCTGGGTCGGTGGCCGGCAGGTCGGCGAGTACGGCGACCTCTGATCCGGCCCCGGCGAACTCCCCTCAGGTGACCTTCACGGTGAAGGCACCGAGCTGGTTCCCGCGCTGCGCGTTGTGCGGCAGGTAGAGCTTCCAGGTGACGGTGAGCTCCCGCCCCGGGAACATCGAGGCGGGCACCTCCGTCGTCATCTCGAAGACGGAGGTGCCGCCGGCCGGGATCTGCGGGAGCGGACGACAGTTCAGCCGGTACAGCTGTAACGTGTTGACCGGCTCGTTCGTTGCGTCGCCGAGGGAGAAGCGCTCCATGGAATAGCCCGGGCAGGGGTCCAGCGCGAGCGGGCGGCCGGTCGGGTTGCCGAGCGTCACGCGGAAGGTGAGCCGTGACCCGGCCGCGGCGGCTGTAGGCCCGGCGACCGCGACGGTGAGCTGCTCGAGCGGCGAGGACGGGGGTGTCGATACCGCGACCGGCTCGGTGAACCCGCTCGCCGACAGCGCCGCACGGGCGTTCGGGTTGACTCCTTCGCCCTGCTGGCAGCCGGGCCGGCCGTCCGCGCTGATCGGTGCGAGCAGCGTCCCGCCGTCGTTCGGCAGCTCGATCGCCAGCTCCAGCGGGCCGTCGGTCGGCTGGCAGAACGGCCCGGACCAGTCCAGGCGCAGGCTGGCGTGGCCACCGGCGGGCACGGCGACCACCCGGGTGCGGCCCTCTTCGTTGATGCCGTGCGTGTACAGCATGGGAACCCTGCTGCCACCGGCGAGCAGGGTGGTGGGCACCTCGCCCTGCAGCGTGCACTCCACCTTCGACGCGTTCCGGACGTCCACCTCACCGATGAGGTTGCCGATCCTGGCGTCCCTGCCGTGCGGGGTCTCACCGCCGTTGCCGGGGCGCACCCAGTCGGTGAGCCGGCCGGACAGCTGCTCCGCCCGGCACGGCCTGCTCCCGGCTGCCGGAGACCGTGGCGCGGCCGGTCGCCCGTTGAGGTCCTCGGCGGTGATCTTCAGGTCGGCCCAGGGGACAGTGCCGTCGGCGAGCAGCGAGGCGGGCGCCTCTGCCGGATCGGAGCAGCCCGCCGCGAGGGCGAGCACGATCAGCAGCAGCGACAGCCGACGGACGCCACCGCACGCACCCGACGGGGCAGGACCGCGCCTGAGCAGCGGCGCCGAACGGCCGGCTTCCGGATGCCAAGATCTCATCGACATACAATTGCAGCAACACGCGGTCCCTGTTGCCCCTTGGAACCGGACACCCTGGTTCCGGCGGCGATTTGATCCATCTGCCCGGGGCAGCTCGTCGGTTCGCTCAGGGCATCGGTCGGCTCTGGCGTCCGGCCCGCGCGCTTCTCGTGGGGTCGCCCGCAGTAGCGTCTACGCCATGTCTGACCTGATCACGGTCCACCCGGCGGAGCCCGGGGACGGTGACATCCTCGGCGAGATCCACGCCCTCTCCTGGGGCGTCTCGCACGGCCCGTTCTGCACGCCAAAGGTCGCCGCGGCCGGGGTCGAGGAGCGGCGTACCAAGTGGCACGGGATTCTGGCCGAGGGCGGGGACCCGATCCTGCTGGCGCGCCTGAACGAGCGGCCGGGGGCCTTCGCCCGGTTCGGTGCCTCCACCTTCCGTCCCGGCCTCGCGGAGATCCATACCTTCTTCGCCCACCCGGACGTCTGGGGCAGCGGCATCGCGAAGGTCCTGTTGACGGCCGTCCTGGACCGGGCGCGCGACGCCGGGTACGACGACGTGCATCTGTGGACGCTGCGGGACTCCGCGCAGGCGCGTCGCTTCTACGCCAAGAACGGCTTCGTCGAGACCGGCAGGACCCACGACCACGACTTCGGCGAGGGCCCTCCGCTGGCCCTGGTCGAGCTGGAGCGAGCCCTGCCCCGCCGTTGACCCGCTCGATCGAAGACGGTCTCACCAGCGCTTAGCGCACGGTGAGCAGCAGCTTCCCCGGGTAGGAGGTCTGCAGCCGCCGGTGGGCTTCGGCGGCCCGTCCCAGCGGGAACTTCTCGGCGACGTGCACCTGGAACGGCCCCGCCTCGATCAGCTCGTTGAGCCGCCGCAACTGCCCGGGGTTGCTCTCCCCGTCGTACGCCTGGGTCGTCATGCCGGGTCGCTCGCTCGGCTGCGGCTGTACACCGTTGGGGTACGCGAGCGTGCCACCGTCGCGTACCGCCTCGGCGAGCCGGTCCAACGTCGCGCCGCCCGCCATCGCCAGCAGCCCGTCGACCCCGTTCGGCGTCACCTCGCGGATCCGTGCGAGCACGTCGTCGAGGTCGCCGTGGCCGTCGAGGGAAACGTCGGCGCCGAGCCGGGTCACCAGCGCCACGCCTTCGCGGCCGGAGGCCACGGCGATCACGTTGAGGTTCTGCCGCTTCGCCAACTGCACGGCCAGGTGTCCCTGACCGCCGCTCGCGCCGAAGATCAGCAGCCACGCCCCGGCCGGCAGGGCGAGCGCATCCAACCCCGACAACGCGGTCAACGCGTCGGTGGGCATCGCCCCCGCGTGCTCCACCGGCACGCCCGCCGGCAGCTTCGCGACGTACTGCGCGTTGGTCGCCGCGTACTCGGCGTAGAAGCCGCCCTTCGGCACCATGGAGTCGGAGACGTAGACCACGTCGCCCACGGTCAGACCGGTCACCTTCCCGCCCACCGCGGCGACCGTTCCCGCGGCGTCGGTGCCGGGCACGAGCGGAAAGGACGCGCCCTCGGGCACCAGCATGCCTTGACGGCGCAGGGCGTCCCATACCCCGACGCCGGCGGTCCAGACCTTGAGCAGGATCTCGTCGTCGGCGATCTGCGGCACCGGCAGCATGCGCGGCGTGATCACCTCTGGGCCACCGAACTCGTCGAGGGCCGCGACCTGCATCCGCTCGGGCACGTCGCCGTCTGCCATCTGGACTTCCTCTCCGCCCTGCTCTCCGCGGCCGCGCGATCAGGCAGCCGTTGCGAGGCCGAGC
The DNA here is from genome assembly GCF_003626635.1 of Micromonospora musae. Lineage (GTDB taxonomy): Bacteria > Actinomycetota > Actinomycetes > Mycobacteriales > Micromonosporaceae > Micromonospora > Micromonospora musae. The sequence continues at coordinate 62,699 of NZ_RAZT01000018.1, forward strand.
GCACAGCGGTCGCCGTCAACCGGTGGTGAGCACGGCCGCGCCGCCCCGAACCGCGCCGGCATCGTCGATCGCAGCATGCCGTACGCCCACCCCGGACGGCCCCCACCGGGCGTCGTTCACCCGGTCGGGCTACCGAGCAGCTCGTCGACCTCGCCGGCGGTGGGGGCCGTCGCGGGCCCCTGCCGGGTGACGGCCAGCGCCGCGGCGGCGTTGGCGCGACGGACGGCCTGGACCGGGTCGAGACCGCTGACGAGGGCCGCGATGAAGGCGCCCAGGTGGGCATCCCCGGCGCCGTTGGTGTCCACGGCGGTCACCGGGAAGGCGGGCACGGGTACGGTCCGGCCGGCGGTGGCGACCACGGCGCCCTCCGGTCCGGTGCGGACCACCACCCCGGCCCGCCCGGTGCGGGCCACCAGGGCGGCGGCGGCCGACTCCGGATCGGCCTGCTCGGTGAGGATCCGCGCCTCCCGCTCGTTGCAGCTCCACCAGTCGGCACGTTCCAAGGCGGCCGAGAGGACCGGCCCGGGGATCTCGGCGACCAGCGGACCGGGGTCGACGACGACGGTGACCTCCGGGGCGAGCGTCGGCAGCCAGGCCGCCAGCGCCGCCCCGTTGGACGGGTAGGCCAGGCTGTATCCGGAGACGTAGACGACGTCGCCGGGTCGCAGGTCGACCCGCGCCAGGTCCGCCGCGCCGAGCCGCGCCTCCGCGCCGACGCTGGTGGCGAACGTACGCTCCCCGGTCGGGTCGATCAGCGCGACGCTGAACCCGGTGTCGACGTCCGGGAGCGCCGGCTGCACGACCTCGATGCCGGCCTGGGCCAGCTGCTCGCGGGCCAGGTCCCCGAAGGGGCCGGTGCCGTGCAACCCGGCGTACGCCACGGGCAACCCCTGACGCGCCGCGCTCACCATGACGTTCAGCCCGCCCCCGGCGGTGATCCGGCTGCCCGAGGCGAGGACGTCCCCACCGACCTCGGGCAGCCGCGGCAGGTACATCACCACGTCGACGACGACGTTGCCGGTGTGCACCAGCCGGGGCGATTCGCCGCTCACCGCTCGGCCCCCGCGGTCCGCTCGCCGGTCGCCTGCTCGGCGACGGCCTGTCCGACCTGACCGGTCGGGCTGCCGCGCCGGGCGCTCCTGGCGCCCAGCAGCAGATACATGGCGCCGGCGACGACGAAGGCCGCGACCCAGCCGAGGCCGTTCGTGCCGAGCCAGGAGTCCGCGAGCGGACCGCTGAACCAGACGTCGTCGGCCGAGGTCGAGGCCGTGAGGAAGAGCAGCCCGACGACGGTGCCGGCGAGCCACGGCAGCACCGCCGACCAGCGGAACCCGCCGTGGTACCAGTAGCTGCTCGTGCGGGTGGTGTCCATCAGGCCGCGCGGGTCGTACTCCCGCCGGAACAGCATGTCGCCCAGGAAGACCGCCACCCAGGCGGTGATCGGTACGGCGAGCAGCGAGATGAAGGTGATGAACGGGCCGTAGAAGTTCCCGGCGATCAGCATGAAGTAGACGCCACCGGCCAGGGTGAGCACGATGTCCAGGCCGACGGCCACCACCCGGCGGGTCCGGACCCCCAAGGTGATCATCGTGAGTCCGGCGGAGTAGACCGAGAGGTTGTTGGAGAGCAGCAGTCCACCGAACGCGGCGAGCAGGTACGGCACCGCCATCCAGGACGGGAGCATCACCTGGATCGCCGATACGGGGTCGCTGGCGGAGGCGAGGCTGCCGTCGCCGGCCGAGAGCAGGCCACCCAACCCGATGAGCAGGAAGAGCGGGATTCCGGCACCGGCCGAGGCCGCGGCGACGATCCGCCCACCCCGCACGTTCCGGTGCTGGTAGCGGGCCATGTCCGCGCCTGCGTTCGCCCACCCGATGCCGGTGCCGGCGGCGATCACACCGACGCCGGCGATGACGACGCTCAGCGGGGCGGCCGGGGCGTCGAGGACGGCGTCCCAGTCGACCCGGGCGATCAGGAACGCGGCGACGATGATGTTCAGCGCACCGAAGACGTACGTCGCCCACTGCTGGATCCAGACGAGCGTGGCGTGTCCCAGGCCCGAGACGACCAGGGTGAGCGCCACGAAAACCAGCAGGCTGATCACGGTCAGCACGGGGCTCGCGGTGAGCCCGAACGCGATGTCCAGCAGGGCGAGCAGCGCGTACGCGGCGGTCGTGGTGTTGACCGTCTCCCAGCCGACCCGGGACAGCCAGGAGATCACCGTGGGCCCGTGGTTGCCGCGCGGCCCGAAGATCGCGCGGGACAAGGTCATGCTGGGCGCGCCGCCCCACTTGCCGGCCAGGCTGATCAGGCCGACGAGGGCGAAGGAGCCGAACGAGCCGACCGCGGCCACCAGCAGCGCCTGCCAGATGTTCATGCCGCGCAGCGCGACCAGGGTGGCGCCGAGGGGCAGCCCCAGGATGGAGATGTTGGCCGCGAACCAGACCCAGAAGAGCTGGCCCGGGCCGCCCGTGCGCTCGGCGGGGGGCACCGGCTCGATGCCTCTGGTCTCGATGGTGCCGACCCGGTTGGTGTCGGCCGGGATCGTGCCGGCCAGTTCAGTCGTGGACATCGTCGTCCTGCCTTCTTGTGCGTACCGGCGTCAGCTGCGCTGACGAAGGGTGAGTAGGCGTGTCGCCAGTTCTGCCAAGGGAAGGTCGTTGACTTTCTCGATCGTTTCCCGCGCGCTGCTCGGGAAGGAGTCGACGCCGTGGCCGGCGCCGGCGATGGCGCCGACCATGGCGGCGATCGTGTCGGTGTCGCCGCCGAGGCCCGCCGCGAACAAGCACGCCTGCCAGGGGTCGTCGGGGTGGACGGCGAGCACCGCGAAGGCCGCCGGGACCGATTCCTGGGTCGCCACGCTCGTTCCGACGAGGCGATAGATCAGGTCGGCGGCCTGCTCCGGCGTCCGCCCGGCGACCAGTTCGGTGGCCCAGCCGATCCGGGTGGCGATGTCTCCCGCCGCGATCCAGTGGCCCCGCCCGGCGGCGAGCCGCGCCGCCCGTACGGCGGTGCCGGTCGCGGTCGCGGTGTCCGCGCCGTCCAGGCCGGCGCTGACCGCGGCCGCGACGGCGGCGGCGCCGGCCAGGGCGACGCCGGTGTTGTGGGTGACCCAGCTCGCCTCGACGACCCGATCGACGAGCCGGTCCAGGTCGGTCGCGGGTACGGCGATCCCCACCGGGGCGATCCGCATCGCCGCCCCGTTGGTCGTGCCGAACCGGCCGGCCTCCTCGAGCGGACGGCCGGCGGCCACGGCGGCGACGGCGGCCCGGGTCGACGGGCCGAGCAGGTCCAGCGAGCCGCGTCGGCGCATGTCGTCCTCCCAGGCGAGCAGCGCCCGGGCGAGCCGGTGCCCGTCGACGTGCCCTTGGCCCTCGACGAGCAGCTGCCCGAGCAGCAGGGCCTGTTCGGTGTCGTCGGTCACCGACCCGGCCGGCATTCCGGGCGCGATCGGCTGGTCCGGGGGGCCCGGTTCGAAACCGGCCAACCGGGGGTGGCGGGCGACGATCCGTTCCCGGGGCATCGACTGGGTCGGCATGCCGAGCGCGTCGCCGACGGCGAGCCCGGTCAGGGCGCCGACCGCGCGCGACTCGATCGTCAGGTGCGGATTCGGAGCGCTCATTCCGACGCCTCCCCGAAGCGAAGGTGCAGCCGGAACCGGTCCGGCTTCAACAGGCTCTCCACGTACTCGACGAATTCGCCGCGCGCGTCCAGGCTCAGCCGCTGGGTACGCAGGAAGAGATCACCGTCGGCGCAGCCGAGCAGCTGCGCGTCGGACTCCGCCACCGGGGACAGGTCCACCCACTCCTCGCCCTGCGCTGGCGCGAGACCGGCCGAGCGCAGCGCCGCGTACAGGGAGCCGGCGAGACCCTGCTCGGGCAGGTCGCGCAGCGGACCGACGGCCGGAATCCGGCTCCGCTCGATCGAGATCGCCGGGCCGCCGTCGAGCGACCGGAGCCGGTCGATCGCGACGAATTCGGCCGAGGGCAGCCCGAACCGCTCCACCAGCTCGGGCTCGTGGACCAGCTCGAGGCGGAGCGTGCGTACGGTTGTCGGGACGCCCTGCTCGGCCAGGGCCCGTGACCAGCCGAGCCGGTCGTCGATGGCCCGGCCGTCGAAGGTCACGAACGAGCCCTTACCGGAGCGGGTCTGGATCAGCCCCTGCCGGGTGAGGTCGATCAGGGCCTGGCGGACAGTGTTGCGGCTCACATCGAACCGGGTCGCGAGCGCATGTTCCCCGGGCAGCTGGCTGCCCGGGGCCAGCCGGCCGCCGCGGATCTCCCGGGCGAGCTGCTCGGCGACCCGCTCGTGCTTCAACTTGAGCACCTGTCCAAACATGTCCAGTAGGGTAGCTCTGGCCTGGGCGATCGACAACGCCGAAGATCAAGCTCTACCGGGGTCCGGTCCGATCCCCGCTGCGGCCCTACGGGTGCGAGCTGACGGGCGGAACAGCCGCGACCGGCGGTCCCTCCGGTCGCACGTACGGCCTCCTCGGACACTGCCGGTAGCGACGGCGGTGCCGCCTGGCGGCCGAGCGGGTCGGGGCGTCGCGCCCGCCGTCGGCATGGTCTGATCTTGCGATGACCTCCGAAGCGCCCGGCTGGGACGCCATCGACGCTCGCCTCGCCGAGCTCTACCCCGATGTCGAGCCGAAGCACTACGGCACGCTGCACCGATTCGCCCTGGGCGGCCCGGACCCGCTCGACGGCGTCAGCTTCTACCCACGTGACGAGCCGGTGCCGCATTGGCACGTCGTCGGGTACGGAATGAGTGAGCTGTACGCCAAGGAATCCGACAACCCCGACGAGTCGGGCTGGGGCTTCGAGTTCACCATCCGGCCCGCCCGCGACATCGGCGAAACCGAGCCGCCGATGTGGGCGGCGAGTCTGCTGCAGAACCTCGCCCGCTACGTCTTCAGCAGCGGCAACTGGTTCGAGCCGGGCCATCACATGAACGCGAATGGACCCATCCGGCTCGACTACGAGACCGAGCTGACCGCGCTGGCCTTCACCGAGGACCCGGAGCTGGGAACGATCCCCACGCCGCACGGCCGCGTGCAGTTCCTGCAGGTGGTCGGTCTGACCGGCGACGAGTATGCGGCAGCTCGGCAGTGGGACACCGACGGTGTGCTGCACTTGTTCGCCGAACGGGTACCGATGCTCGTCACCGACCTGGACAGGCCATCGATCACGGATGATCCGGCGGTGCGGGCCGCGATCGAAGAAGGCCGCGCCCGCGACGGCTCGTCCACCGGACTACTCATGATCGCGGGCTTCGACTGGACCGCCGAGCAGGACACCGTCCGCCTGCGGTTTGCGGACGTGACGACCACCATGGTGGCCGAAGCGGTACGCGATCGGCTGTCCCACGGCCGCGTACTGCTCCTCGACAACACCTCCACCCGCGTGGTTCTGCAGAGGGCGGAGGTCTTCGCCGCTCGGCGACCAGACGACGGCCTGCTGGAGGTGGACCTGCCGGCGGAAGCCGTCGCCGCCCTGCCTGACGTGCTGGTGCCGGGCGTCCATCCGGTTCCCGGCACCAGCCACCTCGTCGTCGAGGTATCGACCGACTGACCACCCCCGCGGCCATGCTCAGCGCGGCCGTCGGGCACTCTCAAAGCCGGTCGTACTGACTCCGCAAGAGCGTGTTGACCCGAGCAACGTCGGTCGTTCCGGGCTGCGCCTCGGTGATGAGCAGGACCACGTCACCCCGTTGGGCAACGCCGTCGACCCGGACCCGGTCCTTGTCGTCGCGGGCCGCATCGACGAACGAATGAGCCCCTTGCAGGCCGGGAATCTCCGTACTGTCGCTGCCGGTTCTCTCCTGCGTCCGAAGGCCATAGGTGTACAGGAACCCGCTCGCGTCATCGTCCGAGCTGAACTGGATCAGCGTCACCGTCACCGAGACCCCGTCCGGCTCGACCCAGCCGCCCATCACGGCGCTACGCATACCGAGCAGCGTGAACACGTCTGCCGGCCCGGCATCGATCAGCTGCGTCACCTGGCTCACGCTGAGCTGTCCGTCGCTGGCCTGGACCTCGGCGTTGAAGGTCGAGCCGACCGGGGCGGTCACCAGAAATTCCCGGAGGTCACCGGAGTGGTCCCGAGGCGTGGCCGGCCGATGCAGCGCCAACCAGACACTCGCCCCTGCTGCGACCACCGCAACGACCACTCCGAGAACGAGGGCGGTAATCGGGCCACGGCGCCGCCACCACGGCACCCAGACCGGTCGCGCGGACCATCCGGTAGTGACCGGCGGCCGCGACGCGGGCGCCTGCGTACCGACCGTCGGCTCCGGGGCGTGCGCCGCCGACCCCGACACGGACCCTGGCCGAAGGGCCGATGCCTGTGACGTGGACCGTTCCGCGCGGGCCCGTACAGGGGCCGTGAGCGCCGCCACAGCCGCGGTCACCAGCAGCACGCCGAGCAGCGCCAGCAGCGCCCCGGACCGGATGTCGGCCCTGGGGTAGTCGCTCGCCCGCAGGCCGCTCGCCTCGACAGCCGGTCGACCGATGTCGAGGACCAGGAAGACGATCGCGAGGTCGACGAGGCAGACGAGACGAAGCAGGGTTCGCCGCCAGCCCGGCTTGACCCAGCCTGCGGCGAACGCCCCGAACAGCATCAGCCAGCCGACGTACAGCGGAACTGCCGTCTCCGACAGGTCGAGGAGGCGATACGTCCGCAGAGGCTGCTCCGGATCCTGCCCGAACAATCGATCGAGCGCGCTCCCGGCCAGCACCGCGACCCACGGTAGGAAGTGGGCGCCGATCAGCGCCGCCAGGGCCAGTACGGCCAGCGCAAGCGCGCCAATGTGTTGACCGGGGCGCGCCACGCGAGGCGGCGCCTCGGGCGCGGCGTCCACCTGTGCCGCCGAAAAGCTGATCTCCACGCGGGCATGATGACAGTGCCGATCGTGATCGTCCATCCGCTTGCCGCTACGGCCACGTATGGTCGGTGGCCGCCAGGCATTGAGCCGGCACCGGCCACCGCGTCTTACCCGGAAGTCGCGGTGGGGCGGCAGGAAACCGTTGGCCGCTGCGAAGATCCCACCGCTAACCTGCCCCGACCAGGAAGGAGACAGCGGTGAGCGAGACGATGACCCTGTGGCGGCCCACCGGTCCCAAGGAGCTGGACCTCGTACGCGCCTCCGGCTGGACAGCGTGGCCGCCGCGCCTGCCGGACCAGCCGATCTTCTACCCGGTACTGAACGAGCAGTACGCGATCATGATCGCCCGGGACTGGAACGTGCCCGCCTCGGGCGTCGGCTACGTCACGCGGTTCAAGGTCGATCGGGAGTTCGCGTCCAGGTACCCGGTTCGGCAGGCCGGCGGTCGCGACATCCTCGAACTGTGGGTGCCGGCCGAGGAGCTCGACGAGTTCAACCAGCACATCGTCGGGCCGATCGAGGTCGTCCACGAGTTCCGACCCGTCGGCGGGGCACCGGGGTGAGCGGTTCGCGTTCTCCGGCAGGCCAGCGCCGCTGACAGGCAACTCCTTCGTTGCTGGGTGTGATGTTCCGGTTGATGCCGGACATAAGCCCGTAGGAGGTGCCATGGACGTGGCGAAGCAGCACTTCACCGAGCTGTACGAACGTCATCACGGTGACGTGTGGCGGTACGTCGCTCGGCGGATCGTCGCGTCCGACGTCGGCGACGTCGTTGCCGAGGTCTTCCTCGTGGCCTGGCGTCGGTTCGGCGACGTGCCGTCCGGGTCGGCGTTGCCGTGGCTGTACGGGGTGGCCCGGCTGGTGCTGGCGAACGAGGCCAGAGGTCGTCGGCGGTGGCAGGAGTTGACGCTACGGGTGGCGGCGGAGCCGGACCGACTGGTCATGGTGGACCACGCGGACGGGGTGGCCGGCCAACGCGACGTCGTGGTGGCCTTCGGCCGGTTGTCCGGCGGCGACCAGGAGATCCTGCGGTTGGTCGCCTGGGAGCGGCTGACCGCCGCGCAAGCGGCGGCCGTGCTCGGCCAGTCCCGGGCGGCGTTCGCGATGCGGCTGCTGCGTGCCCGCCGGCGGCTCCGGGCGCAACTCGGCGCGACCAGTGACGTGGTCGAGCCGAGGCCGTCGGCGGCGCCGTCGATGTCGAATCGAGGTGGATGACGTGAAAGTCACCGACGAGGTACGGCAGATGCTGGGCGGCCTGGACCCGGCCCGGAACATCCCGCCTCCCGAAGAGAGCCGTCGCGAGCGGGACCTCGCCCGGATCCTCGCCACGGACCGCGCGGCGGAGACGGGCCGCCGAGCGGTTCCCCGTCGTCGGTTCGTGCTGGCGGCGGCCGGCGCGGTGGTCGTGGCGGCCGCCGGTGCCGTGGTGGCGGTCGAGACGTACCGCCAGCCGCCGCCCGCCTACGCGGCCACCCCGGCGATGCTCAGCTACGGGCCGCCGGCGAGCACGGAACCGGCGAGCATCCGGCTTCGGCGCCTGGCCACCGTGGCGGCGGCACAGCCGGTGCCCGCGCGGCCGGCCGGGACGGTGGAGCACCTGGAGTCGGCGAACTGGTTCCTGAACTCGTCCATCTCGGTCGGTCGGACGGCGTCTGCCGTCGTACCGCAGCAGTGGCGGTCCTGGCGCACCGACGACGACGCCGGCCGCATGGTCCGACGGGATCTGCCGCCGGTCTTCCGGTCCGACGCCGACCGCAGGCAGTGGCGGAAGTGGGGCGGCCGCCTCGGGTCGTCGGAGGAGGTACGCGACTACCCACCGGGCGAGTTCTACAGCGTTCTCCGCGGTGAGGTGCCGGCGCGTGCCGACCTGCTACGGCACTGGCTCAGCGCGGATACGTCGGCGGTGCCGGCGCCCGTGCAGTACCTGGAGGATGTCGCCCAGCTGGTCGGCGTGCGGCTGCTGAACCCGGCTCAGCGCGCCGCGGCGCTCACCCTCCTCGCGGACCTCCCGGGCATCACGGTGACCGGCACCGTCACGGACCGCGCCGGACGGGTCGGTGAGGCCTTCTCGATCACGTCCGACGCGCACGGTCTGCCCGCCCAGTACACCGTGATCGTCGATCCGCGCTCCGGCGCCCTGTTGGGGTACGAAGAGCTGCTCACCACGACAGCCGGGAAGCTGAACGTGACCATCCCGGCGGTGATCACCTACCGCTCCTACCTGACGGCCGAGTACGCCCCCATGCCCCGCTGACGGGCTGTCACAAACAGGGAAGCCGTCTTGTCGTTCCGATAGACAGTCTCTGTTTGGAGGAACGCATGAGTGGTGAGCACGCACACCTGCCCCCGGGTGTCGAGGTGATCACGACCCAGCCGGAGGCGACGGCCGGGATCCCGGCCGGCGCGGAGGCGAGGACCATCCGGGTCACGCTGCAGCCCGGTGACCCGGGCGCGCCGCCGCACCGGCACCCCGGGCCGCTCTTCGGCTACGTGACCCAGGGCGAGATCCTCTTCGAGCTGGAGGGGCAGCCGCCCCGGGTGCTCAAGGCCGGTGACGCCTTGTTCGAGCCCGGCGGCGACGTCATCCACTACCAGGGCGCCAACAACCTCCCGGATGCCCAGTCGCAGCTGGTGGTGACCATGTTCGCGCCGCCCGGCTCCCCGGTGCTGACCGTGGTCAGCGCCGAGGAGCTGGCCGAGCGGCGGCACCTGCGATACACCCAGCCCTGACCGGCGCCGGCATCCCGATCTCCCGTTGAGCCGGTCGTAGCGGCCTCCGGCGCCGGCGAACTGCTTCTGCCGGCGATCGACGGCCAGGGGCCGCAGCGATGACGCGGCGGCTCGGACCGACCACGTCCAGGCGAGTCACCACCCCGTGCGCGCAACCTCCGTCGACGACGACTGACAGGTCGCGGCATGCCCCCTGTTGAAAGAGAGAAGTAATGACGATCAGTGCTGGCGCCCCTGTCGTGGTGGGTGTGGACGGCTCCACCGTCGGGTTGGACGCGGTACGGGTGGCGGCCCGAGAGGCGGCCCAGCGGCGGCGGCCGTTGCGGGTGGTGCACGCCTTCATCTGGCCGCTGATGGGTGTGTCGGGTCGCCCGGCGCCTGGCGGTCCGGTGGGTGGCGGTCTGCGGCATCAGGCTGAGCGGTACGTCGTGGAGGCGGTCGCCGAGGCCGGAAAGGTCGCGCCGGAGGTGCCGGTCACCGGCGCCGTCGTCGACGGTGAGGCGGCCACGGTGATGTTGGCGGCATCCCGGCAGGCCGCGCTGGTGGTGCTCGGGCACCGTGGCCTGGGTGGGTTCGCCGGCCTGCTGATCGGCTCGGTGACGGTGCAGGTCGCTTCCCGGGCGCTCTGTCCGGTGCTGGTGGTCCGGGGTGAGCCGCGGGCCGACGGTCCGGTGGTGGTGGGCGTGGACGGCTCGGAGTTGTCCCGTGCGGCGGTCGGGTTCGCGTTCGAGGAGGCCGCCTACCGGGACGTCCCGCTGGTCGCGGTGCACGCCTGGCGTTACCCCACGCCGCTCGGTTCCGGCGACTTCGTGCCTCTGACGTACGACGTGGACGCGTACGGCGACGAGGTGGGTCGGGTCCTCGCCGAGTCGGTCGCCGGTTACGCCGAGCGTTATCCGCAGGTGGCTGTGCGGTACCGGCCGGTGCGCGGCACCGCGGCCCATGCACTGACGCAGGTGTCGAAGAGCGCCCAGTTGATGGTGGTCGGCGCGCACGGGCGCGGTGCGCTGGGCGGCCTGGTGCTCGGCTCGGTCAGCCACGCGGTGCTGCACCACGCGCACGCCCCGCTCGCCGTCATCCGCCAGGCAGCCGGCCGGCCCTGACCAGTCGCAGTGCCGAGCAGGGACGTCCACATCGGCCGTGCCAACAGGCGAGCAGCTGGAGCCGGCCGTAGTGGCCGGCTCCAGCTGGCTCTGGTTCAGGCCGCGACGGCGTCGAGGATCGCGGCGGTGACCGCGTGGGGCTGGGAGACGGTGAGCGCGTGGGAGGCGCCGGCGATCTCGCGTACGTCCTTGGCGCCGGCCCGGTCGGCCATCTGCCGGTGCAGGGCCACCGGGATGCAGAGGTCCTGGTCGCTGTAGACGAACCAGGAGGGGAGCGCCCTCCAGGCGGGAGTGTCGGTCGGCAGGCCGGTGGTGAGGGCGATCTCGGTGACCGGGCGTTGGGTTGCGCTCATCACGGCGGCCTGAGCGGCTGAGGTGTCGGCGGCGAACTGGTGGTGGAAGGCGTCGGGGCGAATAGCCAACTCGACTCCGCCGGTCGTGACCGGGCGCGCGGTCAGCGTCTCGCCGAGGGTGCTACCGGGGAACCTGGTCGACAGCTCGAACGCGGACTCGCCGTGGTCCGGGGCGAACGCGCAGACGTAGACCAGGCCCGCGACCTTGTCGTGGCCGGTAGCAGCCTCGGTGATCACCATGCCGCCGTAGGAGTGGCCGACGAGCACCACGGGGCCGTCGACGGCGGCGATCACGTCGCTTAGGTAGGCAGCGTCCCCGGGCAGGCTGCGCAGCGGGTTGGCGACCGCGATCACGGGTACGCTGCTCGCCTGTAGCTGCTCGACGACTCCCGCCCAGCTTGCGGACTCGGCGAAAGCGCCGTGGACGAGGACCACGGTTGGCTTCTGGTTGGTCATGATGTCCTCCTGGCACGCCTCTTGCTTGTCGGCAGCCGAGACAGCGCAGGTACGGGACTTGTGACAGGGGTGTGCTCGCCATCACCGATGGCGCTTGGGCGGGGCGTGCTGGACCGACGCGATCAGGAGAAGTGCGTCTTCGGCCGGGCCAGCCGCTCCCCGTCGACGATCAGGTCGACCTTCTCGTTGTAGAAGGCGATGAGCCCGGCGATCGGCAGCAGCGCCCCGGTGGGGAACTCGTACGACCAGGCCAGGTCCGGATGGATCGTGCCGTTGCCACGGACGGACCAGTATTGGCTGGTCCGGCCCTTGTACGGGCAGGCGGTCCTGGTCCCGGACGGGACGAGGTGCGCGAGGTTCACCTCGGTGCGGTTGAGGTAGTACCGGGTCGGCAGGCCGGTCTCGAAGAGCAGCACCGGCGACGTCGACTCGGCCAGGACGATCCCGTCGAGCTCCACCCGGACGCGGCGGGTGGAGCGCAGCGCGTCCACCCGCGCGTACGGGTTGCGGGGATGAACGAAGACCTCCTCGTCCTCCTCGAACCAGCTGTCCAGGGCGGCCCAGTCGAACCGGACGGTCTCCGCCAACCCGGGTAGCGCGTCGTCGCCGTACCAGCGGACGGACGACGGGCGGGAGGTCTCGCCCAGTCGTACGCCGTGCACCCGTCCGGTCCCGCACCGGATCCGTTCCGTGCGGTGCTCGTCGATCAGGATGCTGCGGTTCACGTCGTCGATCGGGATGTAGTAGTGGGGGTAGAAGGGCCACTCCCACACGTACTGCGCCCGTCGGGTGTCCAGCACCAGCTCACCCGCGAGGTACGCGCGGAGCCGGCGGGGCACCGGCTCGACGCGGTCGTCCGGGACGAACGCTCTCGGGTAGTCCGGCACTTCTCCTCCGTTTCACAGCAACTGGGTCGGGAGAGGTACTGGCTCAACGATCAGCAGGCCCAGCGTGTCGCGCCCGCTGCGGCACTACGACCCCGGCGGCGACCCGGGCCGTCCAGGTCAGGGTGTCGCCGGCCGACCGGCCTCGGCCAGCTCGTCGATGCGTACGGTGGCGATCCACTCCGGCGGGGTCGGCGCGTCCATCCCGATCAGGCCCGCGATCAGCCGGGCGGACTCCAGCGGCGCCGCCGGCCAGGGCGTGTACCCGTCGGTGAGTACCACGATGATCTGCGGTCGGTGCCGCAGCGCCTCGTCGACGCCGACCCGCATGTCGGTGCCGCCGCCTCCGGCGAGCCGCACCTCGCCGATGTTGTGCACGGCGCGCACCACGTGGACGGCGGCGTCGCAGGAGAGCACGGTGACCCGGTTACCGCCGATACCGACGGCCCGCAGCACCCCGCTCACCTCGGCCAGCGCCGCCGCGAGCCGGCCGTCCGACATGGAGCCGGAGGTGTCCACCACGATCGCCACCCGGGGCACCGGTTGCCGCAGCCGGGGCAGCACCACTCCGCGCATCGACTGGGAGCGTCGCGACGGCCGCTGGTAGGTGTAGTCGACCGCGCCGCCGGCCCACGCGGCCGCTTCCCGTACCGCGCCGCTGAGGGCCCGTCGCCAGTCGACGGTGGGTTCCAGCACGGCGTCCGCCCACCGTCGCCAGCCCGCCGGCACGTCGCCCCGGGCGCGGGACGCGGAGCGGATCTGCTGGGCGCTGTCGCGGCGGATCGCGCCCGCCTCCACCTCGCTGACCCCCTCGCCCCCGCCGTCGCCGGTCTCCCACGGCCGGGCGACCCCGTGGGCGCCGGAACCGCAGTCGTGCCCGCCGGTCACCTCGGGTGGAAGCAACGTCAGGTAGCGCTCGAAGAGCAGCCCGGACGGCAGGCTATAGGTCTTCGGTTCCAGCCGGCCGGGGGGCAGTGGCAGCCGGTCGGCGAGGAGGTCGTCGTTGATCTCGCAGTCCTGGGCCACGTTGATCCGATGATGGTCACGGCCCTGTGCGGCGGCGAGCCGGTCGGCTCGGGTGTGGTGGTCGCGCAGCAGGTGGGCGACCTCGTGGATCCAGACCGCGGCGAGCTGCGGCACGGGCAGCTCCGAGACGAAGTCGGGGTTGACGTAGCAGCGCCACCGCCGGTCGACGCCCATCGTCGGCACGGCCCGGGACTCGACGACGGTGACGCTGTAGAGCGCCGAGGCCAGGTAGGGCCGGTCCTGCGCGGCCCGGAACCGGGCGGCGAGCAGCTTCGTCCGGTCCAGCGCCGGGCTCATCAGCTCAGGCGTCCGGAGAGGTGCAGCACCTCCGCGAAGGCGTCGATCGCCGCGGGTACGGGCCAGGACGGTTGGCGGAGGGCGGCGAGGTCCATCGCCGCGCGGGCGGCCACGTCCGGCACGCCGGCCTTCACCGCCTTCTCCAGCACCACCCAGGCGGCCTCCCAGCGTCGCTCGTCGACCCGGCCCTGCACGGCGGAGATCACGGCGGTGAGGAAGGCGAGCTGCCGGTCGCCCCGTTCCGGCAGCGTGAAGGCGTCGGGGTCGGCCAGCACCCGCTCCGGGTCGGGCAGGTCGAGGTTGTCCAGGTAGGTGACGAACTCCAGGCCGGCGCCGTCGCCCACCGCGCCGACCAGCGTCAGCGACAACGCCTCGCGGCCGGTGCCGCTGCAGTGGTGGAAGGTGAGCAGCCGCAGCGCCATCTCCCAGGTGCGCGGCGACGGCCAGGCGCCGCCGCGAGCCTCCGCGTCGGTGGGCAGGTGGTGGGCCAGCCCGGGCCGGGCGGTGAGGAAACCGGCGACGGCGCCGCGCGCCCGGGCCAGCGCCGACGCGGCCCGGGCCGGTTCGACCGTCGGCACGGTCACCGCCGGCCAGGTGCCGGCCAGGCCCCGCGCCACGGTGCGGGGGTCGTGCGTCCAGTGCAGGTGTACGAAGCGGTTGGCCAGCGGCGGCGCGAGGTGCCAGCCGTCGGCGGCGCTGGTCGGCGGGTTGGCCGCGGCGACGATCCGCACGGCGGCCGGTAGGTGCAGGCTGCCGATCCGGCGTTCCAGCACCACCCGCAGCAGCGCCGCCTGCACCGCCGGCGGCGCGGAGGAGAGCTCGTCGAAGAAGAGCAGCCCGGTGCCGCCCCGGGCCAGTCGTACCGCCCAGTCGGGCGGCGCCATCGGCACCCCGTCGGTGGCGGGGGAGTCGCCGACGATCGGCAGCCCGGAGAAGTCGGACGGCTCGTGCACGCTGGCGATCACGGTCTCCAGCGGGGTGCCGAGCCCGTCGGCGAGTTGTTGCAGGGTGGCGGACTTGCCGATGCCCGGCTCGCCCCAGAGCAGCACCGGCAGGTTGGCCGCCACCGCGAGGGCCAGCGCCTCGACCTTCGGGTCGCGGGCCGGCTCGGAGCGCCAGTCGCGGGTGGCGGCGACCAGCGCGTCGGCGTCGGCGAGTCGAGCGTTCACTGCTCCATCCACTCCTCGAGGATCTGCAGGATCAGGCGCGGGCCCGGAGGCTCCTCGTCGTCCTCTTCGTGCATCTCGACCTTGTAGCCGGCCACCTCGACGGCGCCGAACCCGTTCTCGTCCTCCACGGTCGGGTCCGCGCCGGCCTCCAGCAGGGCGCGGACCATCTCCGGGGTGCCCCCGTCGCCGGCCGCGACGTGCAGCGCGGTGCGCTTGCGGCGGTCCTGCGCGTCGACCGGTACGCCCGCGTCGACCAGCCGGCCGACCAGGGCGGCGTCGTCGAGGGAGCGGACGTGGTGCAGCAGCGTTCCGCCGCGGCCGTCGCCCATCCGCGGGTCGAGTCCGGCGTCCAGCAGCGCGGCCAGCGCGGCGGTGCCGCCGTGCTGGATGCGCAGCAGCACTTCGCGGCGGAGCTGCTTCAGCGGTCGGGGCAGGTGGTCGGTCGAGCCACGCCAGGCCGCCACCGCACTCAAACAGCCGGCGACCTGCCCGCCCAGACCGCCGAGCAGCTGCTCGCGGCGAACCTCCTCCGGCGGGTGCGACGTCGGGTCGAGCCGGCCGTCGGCGTGCCGCAGCGTGTGCCACTCGCCCCGGCACCGCACCGGGACGTCCCGGCGCAGGTCTATCCGGTCGTGGGCGGGCGCCGCCGGGGTGGCCGGGAAAAGCACCTCGCGGACCAGGGGGTGCAGCTCGGCCGGGTCGAGCAGGCCGTGCCGGATCAGTTCGAGGTCCGCCGGTCGCTGGTAGACCGGGCCGGCCAGCACGGGGGAGTAGTAGTGCTGCCGGTCGTAGTCGAGCAGTCGCGCCGTGACGCGGTGCGGCTCGTGGCGTACCTCGGCCGTCGGCTGCTCGTCGTGCCGGATGACCAGCCGGTCGAGGTCGTAGCGCTCGCGCAGCCGGGTCAGCTCGGCGGCCAACCCCACCGGCAGGGCCAGTTCGATCAGCGCGGTGGCGAGGTAGTTGCGGCGGCGCCCCTCTGGTGGGGTGGTGTCGAGGTCCACGCCGGCCGCCGACCAGGCGCCGACGGGGTCGCCCGCGGCGATCAGCCGGTCGAAGACCTCGGCTCGGGTCGCCGGATCCGCCTCATCGACCTGCGTCGGGTACGCCTCGAACGGCCGCACCGACCCGTCGGCCTCGAAACCCGGCAGGCGTTGCGGCGTGCCGCCGTACGCCGCGCGGAGCCCGTCGACGTGCTCGGTGCTCCAGAACACCGGCGGTAGGTCCGGCCAGCCGGGGTTCGCCTCGGCGCCGGCCCGCACCTCCAGCCGCAGTCGCTGCGACCCGTCCACCGTCTTCGGGGCTCGTAGCACCAGGATCGCGTCGTCGGCGCCGATCCGTCCCGCGCGGGTCGACAGCAGCCAGTCGTGGTGGGTGGCGAGGCTGGTGCGCCCGCCGAGGACCCGGGGTAGGTGCCAGCGCAGCAGGTCCGGGGCGAGCGCGGCCAGGTCCGCCTCGACGAGGTCGGCCTGCCGGGCCCCGTGGGCGCGGCGCACCTCGGCCAGGTCGAGGTCGACGTCGATCCGGCCGGCGGCGCAGCCTGCCCGCCAGTCGCCGTCGGCGCGGGCGGCCGCCGCCGCCTCGATCATCGCCGGTGGTACGGCGTACCGGCGGATGCGCTGCCAGACGGGCAGCTCGGCAAGGGTCGGTTGGTTCACCGGTAGACGCTCGCGATCGCCTGGATGTCCTCATGGGGCAGCGGTGCGGGTTGCTCGGCGAGCAGAGCCGCGGCCCGGCGGCGCTGCTTGCGGGGCACCCCGCCGTTGATGCCGAGGTAGCGCAGCGTCGGATGTCCCTCGATCGCCGCGACGAGTCGCCGGGCTCCTCGACCGCCGATCTCGGTACGCCGCACGTCGAGCCGGCGCAGCCGGGCACCCGGCAGCGCCTCGGCGAGCGCCTCCGCCCCGTCGTCACCGACCACGTTGCCGTGCGCGCCGAGGGCTCGTTCGGACGGTGGCCGGGCCAGGTCCAGCGCCTCCCAGGCGGCCAGGTGGCGGGTCAGCGCCGCGACCCCGGCCGGGGTGATGCCGTTGCCGCCGAGGCCGAGGGTCATCGGCACCCCGTCGGCGAGGTCGGCCAGCGCGGCGACCCCGGTGTCACCGAGGTGGTTGGCGGCCAGGTAGAGCTCGCGGACGCCGGCGGCGTGGATGAGGGTGCCGAGCACCGGCACCGCGTCCGGGCCGAAGCCGTTGCCGCCGAGGAAGAGCCGCTGCACCGGGACCGGCCGCTCCGCCAGCGCCGCCGCCAGCATGGTCAGTCCGCGTACGGTCATCCCCACGTTGACCAGGTCCAGGGTGCGCAGGGTGGTGTTCGTCCGGAGGGCGTCGGCGAGCCGGCGCACCCCGTCGTCGCCGACCGGGTTGCGTTTGAGCCAGAGCGCCCGGAGCTGGTCGTCGGCAGCCAGCCGCTCGGCCAGGGCGGTCACGCCGGTGGAGTCGATGAGGTTGCAGCCCAGGTAGAGGGTGTGCAGCCGGTGGCCGGGGCGCAGCGCGTCGGCGACCGCCCGCGCGCCCGTCTCACCGAGCGCGTTGGTGCCGAGCAGCAGGTGCCGGACCAGCGGCGAGTCGACAGCCGCCGCCACGATCCGGGCGGTCTGCACCGGGCCGACGCCCTGCTTGCAGAGGTCGAGGCGGCCGTCGGCGCGGACGGTGCCGCGTGGGTACACCTCGCTGTCGGCGATCGGGGCGGGCGTGGCCAGGCGGGCCAGCAGCGGGTCGAAGTCGGCCGGGTCGGCCAGGCCGGCGGTGGGGTCGGCGATGATCGGGCAGCGCACCGGCGTCGGATCGGTCACCAGGGCACACTCCGGTAGTCCTTGAGGAACTGGCCGCTCACCGGCGCGCCGGTGACCCCGCGTACCACCGGGTCGTAGATGCGGGCGGCGCCGTCGATAACGTCGAGCGGGGGGCGGAAACCGTGCGCACGCTGGTGGCTCTTGCTCGGGTGCGGGCGTTCGTCGGTGACCCACCCGGTGTCCACGCTGTTCATGTGGATTCCGCCGGTCAGGTAGTCGGCGGCGACCGTGCGGACCAGCATGTTGAGCGAGGCCTTCGCCATGTTGGTGTGCGGGTGGCGGACCGTCTTGCCGGCCCGCGAGTAGCTGCCCTCCATCGCGGAGACCTGCACGACGTGGCGCTGCGGATGCGGGCTGGCCTCCA
Source organism: Micromonospora musae (assembly GCF_003626635.1). Taxonomy (GTDB): domain Bacteria; phylum Actinomycetota; class Actinomycetes; order Mycobacteriales; family Micromonosporaceae; genus Micromonospora; species Micromonospora musae. The sequence continues at coordinate 80,754 of NZ_RAZT01000018.1, forward strand.
TCACCGGACGCAGCCGGGAGGTGAGCAGGAACGGCGCGAAGGCGTTGACCACGTGCACCTGCAACCACTCGTGCGGAGTGACGTCCGCGTCGCGCAGCACCCACGAGTTGACCTCCCGCAGGTCGAGCGGCTGCCCGGTCTCGTCGGTCCGCCCGGCTGGGAAGTACGCCGCCAGCAGCGCCGGCAGGCCGGCCGGTTCGACTCGGGCGGGGGCGGCGCCCACCGCGATCCGGGCGGCCGGCCCGGCCAGCGGCGTCGCCTCGGCCTCGCGTACCTCCCGGTGGTAGGCCGGTGGCCGCCACAGCGTCTGCGCGGCGTTGTTGACCAGGATGTCCAGCCCGCCGAACCGCTGCCCGACCAGCGCCACGAAGTCCAGGGTGGCCGGCAGGTCGAGCAGGTCGAGGCCGTGCACGTAGAGCCGGTCGGCCCAGTCGGCGCTGTCCGGCACCGCGGCGTAGCGGCGGGCGGCGTCACGCGGGAAGCGGGTGGTGACGATGACCTGCGCGCCGTCGCGGAGCAGCTTCAGTACGGTGTGGAAGCCGATCTTCACCCGGCCGCCGGTGACCACGGCGGTGCGGCCGGTCAGGTCGCAGCGGGCGTGCCGGCGGACCCGGTTCTCCCGGGCGCAGTCGGGGCACATGAGGTGGTAGTCGGCGTCGACGCTTCGGTACACGGCCTTGCAGACGTAGCAGCAGCGGTCCCGGCGCAACGTGCCGACGCTGCTGTCGCCGGGGGAGGGCTCGACCGGTTGCGGGGTCGGGTCGGGGATCTCGTCGTGGAACCGGGTGGCCGCGGCGAGGATCGCCCGGTCGGCCGACCGGGTGGCCGCCTCGCGGCGCGCCTTCGCCCGCTTCTTCACCCCACGCGCTGCTGCGCCGACGGCACGTTCGAGCGTCTGCCTGGCGTGCTCGTCGAGGTCGGGGTCGTCGAGACGGGCCAGCACGGCGAGGCAGGTCGCCAGCTCGTCCTGTTCGACAGACACCCTGCCTCCCTGTGGGTTGTGCGGCGAGACCGGCCGGATTCGAACCGGCGTCCTCCAGCTTGATGTCAAGGCGCGTCGACCTCTGCGCTACGGCCTCGCCGCGCGGCAGCATAACCAACCGCACCGACAAAGATCAGCCCCGGCGGCGGGTCTCCTGCAACAGTCGGGCCGGGGTGCGGTTCGAACCGTTCACGGCGCGCCGGTCCGCACCCGCGTCGACCAGGGCGGTCATCACGTCCTCGGCTCCGGCTGCGGCGGCCCGGTGCAGCGGCGTGTCGCCCTCGCCGTCGCGGGCGTCGAGCGAGAGGCCCGCGGCCAGCAGCGCCGGCAGGGCCCGGACGTGGTCCAGGTGCGACAGCCAGTGCAGCAACGTGCTGCCGGTTCCGTCGCGCAGCTCGGGGTCCAGACCCGCTTCGACGAAGGCCAACACGGTGTCGGTGTCGCCGTGGAAGAGCCGGGCGTGCAGGTCGCTGCGGGTTCGGCGGATCTCCCTCGGCACCGGCTTGGCGCCGGTCCGCCAGGCGCGTACCGCGTTCGCGCAGCCGTTGATCGAGCCGCCGAGCTGAGCCAGCAGCAGTTCCCGCTCGATCTCCGCCGGGTCGTGCCGGGTGGCGGTGAGGTGCCCGCCGGTCAACCGGAGCAGATGCCAGTCGCCGCCGCAGCGGACCCGGAACTCCTTGCCGGTCTGCGATCGTGTCACCGGGCGACGCTGGTCGCGGTCGGGGAAGAGCGCCTCGTGCACCAGCGGATGCAGTTGGTCTGCGGTCAACGCGCCGCTACGCAGCAGCGCCGCCTCCGACGGCGCCGGCACCCCGACCAGTGGCCCCGGCAGCTTGTACGCCGATGGATGGGCGTACAGGCGCAGCACGCCGTCGTCCTCGGCGACCGCGAGCTGCGCCGCGAACCGCAGCGACCGGTGGCCGTAGCGGTGCGCCAGCCGCCGGTACTCCGCCGCGAGCAGCGGCAACGTCGACGCCGACCGGGTCAGCTGGTGGGTGACCAGGAACGCCGAACCGTACCGGGGTGGGGTGTGGTCGACGACGAAGCCGGCAGCCTGGTAGGCGGCCAGCACCTCGCCGGCCTCCAGCAGCGCGGTCAGCGTCTCCATGGCGGCGGCCCGATCGGCAGGCTCGCCCGGGCTCGTCTCGTCCGGCGCGTACGGACGGCCGTCCGGGTGATGCCACGGCAGCCGCTCCGGCGACGCCCCGTACGCCCCCCGCCGCTCCACTGACGCCTGCGCGTGCCAGCACCAGTCGGGCAGGTCCAGCCAGCCGTCGCCCACTTCGGCCGCGTCGATCACCCGTAGCCCCAGCCGTTGCGGCGCCCTGACATCCGCCGGGAGCGACACCACCAGCACCGCGGCGCGGCCCGGGCGGGTCGGGAACGGGACGTTCAGCCGGGAGAGCACCACCTGCTGCCGGGGCACCAGGGCCAGCGTGTCCATCCGGGGCAGGAACCGGCGCAGCAGGTCCGGCGCGAAGCCGTGCAGCTCCGCCTCGATCCGTTCCGCCTCGCCCGCGCCCCACCGGCGGGCCACGTCCGGCAGGTCCACGTGCGGGTCGACCATCCCCGCCGCGCAGACGCCACGCCAGTCCCCGACGGCCCGACGTTTTCTGATGGAGGCCACCATGGCCGGCGGCGACACCAGCGAGAGCCGGCGTACCTCTCTGTCGTGCGTCCGTCGGCGCCGCACCTGACCGTCCTCTCCCCGTCGTGCGGGCGGACCGGCCGGATTCGAACCGGCGTCCCCCTCCATAGCAGGGAGGTGCGTCGACCTCTGCGCTACGGCCCGCCGCGGCGCAGTGTAGACGGAGGACGGTGGGCGGGCCGACCGGATTCGAACCGGCGTTCCCCTCCCTGATCAGGAGGTGCGACGACCTCTGCGCTACGGCCCGCCGCCGCGCAGTGTAGACGGGAAGCTGAGGAGCGGGCCGACCGGAATCGAACCGGCGTCCTTCGTCTGGGAAGTACGACGCGTCGACCTCTGCGCTACGGCCCGCCGCCGCGAGTGTAGAACCGGTTCACCGCGCGGGAGTGTCCCGGATACGGTTCGACCCGTGATGCCCGGCTCGGTAAATCGTCACTTGCTCTTCCTCGATGTGGACGGACCGCTGATCCCGTTCAACGCCCGCCCGGGGCGGCGCAGACCTGCCCCGGCACTGTCGCGGGACGTCATCGGCAATCCGCTGCTCGATCGGCTCGATCCGGCCGACGGTCGGCGGCTGTCGGCCCTCGGATGCCAACTGGTCTGGGCGACAACGTGGATGGCGGAGGCGAACGAGGTCATCTCGCCACTGCTCGGGCTCCCTGACCTGCCGGTGGTCGAATGGCCGGACGGCGACGAGGAGCCGGAGCGCGGCGTGCACTGGAAGACCCGCCACCTGGTCCGGTGGGCGGCGGGACGTCCGTTCGTCTGGCTCGACGACGAGACGACAGATGTCGATCGGCGATGGGTCGCGGCACACCATCCGACGCGGGCTCTGCTCCGCCGTGTCGACCAGTACGTGGGCCTCACCGATGCCGACTTCTCGGCCGTGCGCCGCTGGCTCGCACAGGAAACACAGCTGGACGCCCGCTAGCGCGGAGCCCTTCGCCGTCCTCGGTCGAGCTGATCCGCGTCGAGTGTTGAGGCGCGGGGGGCCGGCTCAGTCGACGACTTGACGGCTCTCCCGCCAGGCCTGCTGGTGGCCGGTGACCTCCTGTAGTGCCTCGCGGAACGCGGCGAAGCGCTGCTCGCCGAGGGTTCGCTCGAGGCGCTGCTCGATGGTGGCCAGGATGGCGCGAGCCTTGGCGATCTCGTCCAGGCCGTGTTCGGTGGGGACGATGCGTTTCGCGCGGCGGTCGGCGGGGTCGGGCTCGCGGCGTACGTAGCCGAGGCTGACCAGCTCGTCGACGATCGTGCCGATGATCTGTTTGTGTTGGCCGGTCCGGGCCGCCAGGTCGGTCGCGCGGACGCCTTCGGCGTCGAGGAAGGCGAGCACCGAGCCGTGGCGTGGGCGGACGTCGGGGTGCCCCTGCTCGGCGAGGGTCTCGAAGAGCTCGTTCTGCAACGCCCGCATGAGCTGCCCGGTCAACATTCCCAGGTCAGGGTGGTGCTGTGCGGTGTCCACCGAATCGCCTCCGAAACTAGTCACGATGCTTGACTATCAAGGAATATGACTATACCGTGGTCTCAGTTGATCCCCCAAGCCAGCCCGTGCAGACGGAGGAGATTGCCATGAGCGCAACCGGCCACGACTACGCCATCACCCGCACCCTCGACGCCCCGGTCGAGAAGGTCTGGGCCGCCTGGACCGACGCCGAGAGCTACGGCCAGTGGGCCAGCGCCGAGGAGGTCGTCCTGGACGTACGGCCGGGCGGTGCCTGGAGTTCGGTCATGGTCATCCCGGGCGGCGCCCGCATCCCGCTCACCGGCAGCTATACCGAGGTCGTGCCGAACGAGCGACTCGTGATGGGGATGAACGTGCCCGGCCGCGACGAGCCCGTCCTGATGGCCCTCGACCTGACGCCCGACGGCGACCGCACCAAGATCACTCTCTCGCAGACCTTCGACCGGGCCGAAGACCGCGACCAGTCCGAGCAGGGCAGCAACATGCTGCTGGACGGCCTGACCCGCTTCCTGGCCGCCGCCTGACCGACACGACCGCGCGGGGTGAGGAGAGCCCTCACCCCGCGCAGTCGTACTTCACCGGCATCTCCAGCTCCGACCGGCGGCGAGAGCGCCGAGTGCGAGCAGTCGCAGGCCCTGCTCAGGCGATCCGGTACGCCCGCTGGATCGTCTGCGTCACCGAGTTGTCGGCGGTGTCGGTGGCCGTCACGCGCAGCGACACGAAACCGGGCCGACGCGGATGGACGACGATTGCGACATCGTGGATCACCGGCAACGGGATCCACGTCTTGCCGTCGTCGAACGACGCGCTGACCCCGAGCGTCCGGTTGCCGGCGGCGGCCGAGCCCGCCTGCCGATCCAGGGCCACGGGGATGGTCGTCACCCGACCCGCCCGCGCCGTGTTCGTGTCGTCGAGCACCGGCGTCGGCCGGGCCGTCGTCAGAGGCAGCCGCTCCGGCTTCGACGTGTGGGCCGAGGTGAAGGTCCACGCCACCGAGACCGCCGTCGACAGGGTGTCCGGGGCGGCGCGGGTGACCGTCGCCTCCAGGCGGTACGTCGCCTTCTCGGCGGGTACGGAGAAGTCCGCCCACGGGCCGTCCGCGGTGGCGATCTCCTTGCCGTTGCGCAGCAGTCGGAGGCGGACCGGCAGGTCGTCGCGGCTGGCCGGCCGGCCGCTCGCGTCGGCGAACATCGGTGGTGCCGCGATCGAGATGGTGTCGCCGTCGCGGCCCGCGTATCCCAAAGGCGACCATTCGGGGGCGCCGGCCATGGTGGGTCCGAACGGCGCGGCGTTCCAGGTCCGGGTGTACGTCTCACCCGGCTTGAAGGTGGATTCCTGGGTCGTGACGTTGTCGCCCTCGGCGAGGGTGGACGTCCAGACGATTCCGCCGTCGGTGTTGTAGTACTCGGTGCCGTGGAAGGGCAGGTCGATCGGCGTGCTCGAACCGATCGGGCCGGGGCCGCCGGGGGCTGCCGCGCGGTGCAGGCGGACGCCGGTGGCGGTGGTGGACTGGCTGCGGTAGGTCGCCTTGACCGTGGCGAGGTTCTTCGGCGACAGCTTCCGGGTCAGTCCGGTGAACATGTCGCCCTTGAGCACGTAGGCCAGGTCGTAGGTGTAGGGGCTGTTGCGGAAGGTGCCGTCCTTGCCGGGGCGGGCGAGTCCGATGCCCAACGTCACGGCGAGTTCGGGGGCCGTGCCGGCCGGCCCGACCCGCCCGAAGAAGACGTTGGCGAACGACTCTCCGTCGAGCTGGACGCCCGGGTAGCGCAGGCCGTCGTTCCAGTTGGCGCTGATGTGGACGGCGAGCGGTGCGGCGTCGTGCTGGGGCAGGGTGAGCGAGACCGGCCGGGCCGTGCGGGCGTCGATCGCCTCGGTGATCGGGCCACGTACGTCGAGCACCGGCTGCACGAGCAGGCTCGACTTCTCGCCGTCGTTGATGGTGCTGTAGAGCGCGTAGCGGCCCTTGGGCAGCCGCAGGGTGCCTCCGCCCGGTTGCCCGTCGAGAGTGCTGAACTCGCCGGTCGTCAGGCTCGCCGCCACGGTCCGGTAGTCGGTGGCCGGTCGGCCGTCGCGGCCGGTGTGGTCGAGCCGTACGTCGTAGCTCTCGATCTCCCGGTTCAGCGCGAACGGCGTGCGTACCCGCAGGTCACCGGCGCCGGTCGCGGTCAGCGCGCCCTGGTAGACGCCGTCGGGGGCGTCCACGCGGGTGTCGACGGTGATGGTCGCCTCGGCGCGGCCGCCGGCCGGTACGACGAGGGTGGCCGGGCTGACCGTGAGCATGCCGGCCGGGGCCGGGGCGACGCTCAGCGACAGGGTGACCGGCGCGCTGCTCGTGTTGCGGTAGCCGACGACCTGGGTGATCGGCTTGTCGTCGGCGTGCGGCCAGCGCTGGACCGGGAAGTCGATCGCGGCGATGTCGGCGGCGATCGGCTGGGCGACGGCGCGACCGATGTCCACCCGGCCCGCGCCCTGCTCGTAGAGGCTCTCCTCGCCGGTGGGCTTGGCCGAGTCCATCAGCGCGGCCTTCAGCTGCGGGCCGGACCAGTCCGGGTGCTGCCCGGCGAGGATCGCGGCCGCGCCGGCCACGTGCGGGGTCGCCATCGACGTGCCCGACATGGGAACGTAGCCGCCGCCGGGGGCCGCGGCCACGATGTCGACACCGGGCGCGCTGATCTCGGGCTTGATGTGGTTGTCGCCGACCCGGGGTCCCTTGGCGGAGAAGTAGGCCCGCTGGTCGTCGGCGTCGACGGCGGCGACGGCGAGGGCGTCGTCCGCGGAGGCCGGCGTGTTGACCGACTTCGGCTTGCCCTCGTTTCCGGCGGCGACGACGAAGAGCGTGCCGTACCGGCGGCTCAGGTCCTGGACCGCGGTCTCCAGCGGGTCGAGCGCCGGGGTGTCGGTGTCGCCGATGCTCAGGTTGACCACGCGGGCCTGCGGCGCGGCCCACTGCATGCCGGCGATGACGTCCGAGTCCTGGCACTCGGTGGTGGCGCAGACCTTGCCGACGACCAGCTTCGCGCCCGGGGCGACGCCGCGGTACCGGCCGTCGGAGGCGGCGCCGGTGCCGACGATGGTCGACGCCACGTGGGTGCCGTGGCCGACCGTGTCGGCGGGGTCGTCGCCGCCGGTGAAGTCGCGCACCGTGGTGAGCTGTCCGGCGAAGTCGGGGTGGCCGGCGTCGATCCCGGTGTCGAGTACGCCGACGGTGACGCCGGTGCCGTCGAAGCCGGCCTGCCAGGCCGCCGGGGCGCCGATCTGCGGCACGCTGCGGTCCAGCGTCACCCGGCGCTTGCCGTCGAGCCAGACGGCGTCGACGCCGGCGGTGAGCGTACGGGCGGTCGGCGTCGCGCGGGTGAGGGACGACCAGAGCTCGGCCCGGTCGGTCCGGTCCGCCCGTACGGCGAGCGCGTGGGCGGCGGGCAGTTCGGCGCGTACCCGGGCGGAGCCCGCGACGGCGGCGGAGCGCGCCTGCGCCGGCTTGTTCTGCGGGTACGTGACCAGCAGCGGCAGCTCGGCGGTGCGGTCGTCGTAGCCGAACTCGCCGAGGACGGTGAGGTCGAACAGCCGCCGGTCGAGCCGACCGTCGCGCAGCAACGGTGCCGCGTCGGCCGGGATGACGTACTGGTGGCCGCCCTCCCGGCTGCTGACGAAGCGCATTCCGGTCCGTCCCGGTCCCCGCTGGATCTGCGGGTGGCCGTCGGCGTCCAGCGTCACCCGGTCCCCGGTGATCAGCGTGAAGGTGCCGCCGGGTCCGGTGACCGGGGCCGTCGGCTGCTCCTGCGCGCCGGCTGGGGTAGCCGACAGACCGGCCGCGGCCAGTGCGGTCGCGAGCACTGCGGCTGTCAGGGCGCGTCGTTGCCGTCGTCGCACATCGTCCTCTCCGCCACGGGTCCATCCCGGGTCGGCACGATGACGTCTGGCCCAATCCCCGGGTTGATCATCGACAGTGTGACGGGCGTCACAAATCGGCACCGCGCGCGTGGGGCTGATCCTCCCTACGGGGTTGCATGCGGCGGTGACCAGGGGACGAGGCTTCGAGGGGGCGCCGGTCGGATGCGTGACGCTGAGGAGTTCGACGCCCTCTACACGGCCTGCGCCGGCCGGATCGTGGGCCACCTCTATCTGCTGACCGGCAACCTCAACGAGGCGGAGGACGCCGTCGCCGAGGCGTTCACGCGGGCCTGGCAGCGCTGGCAGACGGTGCGGGAGGCGGACAGCCCGGAGGCGTGGGTACGACGCGTCGCCTCCCGGATCGCGGTGAGCAGCTGGCGCAAGGCGACGAACCGGATCCGCGCGCACCACCGGGCCGCCGTCGACCAGAGCGTTCCCGGCCTGAACGAGAACCACGTCGCGCTGCTGCAGGCGCTGCGGCGGTTGAGCGCCGACGAACGCCGAGCCGTCGTGCTGCACCACCTGAACGATCTCAGCGTCGCCGAGGTGGCCGCCGAGATGCAGCGGCCCGTCGGGACCGTCAAGACGTACCTTGCTCGCGGCCGCAGGGCGATGGCCGGGATGCTGACCGAGGAGCCCCAGGAGGAGGCGTCCCATGGCTGATCAGCGCGACGACCTCACGGCCATCGCCGACGGTGCGCGCCGGGTCACGAAGCTGCCCCCGGCGCAGGCGCTGCGCGAGCGTGGCGAGCGGCGTCGCCGCCGTCGGACCGCCGTCACCGGCGCCGGCCTGGCCGTGCTCGCCCTCGTCGCCGGGGGTGTGGTGCTGCAGGCGCGGGAGCAGCCGGACCGGAGCGTGGTGGCCCCGGCGGGGGAGGTTCCACCGTCGGCCGTCCCGTCGGTGACCGCGTCGGCGGGCCCGCAGGAGATCCTCGCCGGCCGGCGACGGATCGCGATCGTGGTGCCCGGGATGAACCGGGCGGTGCTGGCGGTCGACCCCGCCGGTGACCAGGTGCGGGCCGCCACCGCGCCCGGTGTCGACGACCGGGCGCAGTGGGTGCTGCGGCCCGAAGGGGACCGATTCCGGATCACGCTCGCCGAGCCGGGTGGCGCCGGCCGGAGCTGCATGACGGTGGTGCACGACGCCGCGCCGGGCAGCGTCCGCAACCGGGCGTGCGATCCGGGCGCGCAGGCGCAGCTGTTCACCATCGAGCAGGAGGCCGACGGGAGCTACTCGCTCTTCCAGGGCCGCCGGTACGTGCAGGTGGTCGACGGCACCAACGCCCTGGTGCCCGACCTACCGGAGGCGCTCACCACCACGTACGAGTTCGAGGACCGCGGCCCCGCCGCCGAGGAGCAGCCAGGAAGCGACCCCACCGGCTGAGCCTGACACCTAGGTGGGTGCGTCCCGGATGGCGAGCGCGGCCTGGACGAGCGCGGCGTGGGTCAGCGTCTGCGGGTAGTTGCCGAGGTGGGCGCCGGTCGCCGGGTCCAGCTCCTCGGCGTAGAGGCCGAGGGGTCCGGCGTGGTCGAGCATGGCCTGGAACAGCTCGACCGCCTCGACGCGCCGCCCGGTGCGGGCGAGGGCTTGAACGAGCCAGAACGAGCAGGGTAGGAACGCCCCCTCGGTGCCGGGGAGGCCGTCGCGTCCCGGCGGGTAGCGGTAGAGCAAGGGGCCGCTCGCGGAGAGCCGGTCGCGGATGGCGTCGATGGTGCCGCGTACCCGGGGCGAGTCGATGCTGTCGAAGTTCAGCAGCGGCAGGACGAGCAGGGCCGCGTCGAGCTCCGCTGAGCCGTAGCTGCGTACGTAGCTGACCGCGCTCGGGTCGAAGCCGCGGGTGCGGATCTCGACGGCGATCGCCTCCCGGGTCTCCTGCCAGCGTCGCCGGCGGCGCTCCGACAGGGGGTGCGTCTCGGCTATGGCCAGCGCCCGGTCCAGGGCCAGCCAGCCCATGAGCTTGGAGTGGACGTGTTGGGCCGGTTCGCGTACCTCCCAGATGCCGGCGTCGGGCTCCCGCCAGCATTGGGTGACCACGTCGGCGAATCCGCGTACCGCCCGCCACGTCTCCGAGTTGAGGCGACGCCCGGCCTGCACGAACGCCCAGGCGGCGTCGATCACCCAGCCGTAGCCGTCGAGCTGGTGTTGTCCGGCGGCGGCGTTGCCGGTCCGTACCGGGACGCTGCCGCGGTAGCCGGGCCAGCCGGGCACCTCCCGTTCCCGGGGGACGGTGCGCCCGTAGAGGGTGAACAGCGCTGGCAGGCGCGGACGCTGCAACCGGCTGGCGTGCAGCAGCCAGGCGAGGAACCCGTGGGCCTCTTCGGGTTTGCCGACGCTGAGGAAGGCGCTGACGCCGATGCTGGCGTCGCGGGGCCAGACGTAGCGGTAGTCCCAGTTGCGTTCCCCGCCGGGGTCCTCGGGCAGCGAGGTGGTGGGCGCGGCCACCGGTGCCCGCGACGGCGAGTAGGTCAGCAGCCGCAGGGTGAGCAGGCTTCGTACGACGTGTTCCCGGAAGGGCAGGGATTCGTCGATCTCGGCGGTCCAGGCCCGCCACCGCTGCTCGTCGGCGAGGAGCAGGTCCCAGGCGGCGCCCGGCTCCACGTGGATCAGCGGTTCGCGGTGGGCCACGGCCAGCACCAGGGTGACCGGGCGGCCGGGGTCGACAGTGATCCGGGTGGGTCGGCCCGGTTCGACGGCGAGTTCGGGGGTGCCGGCCAACGAGACCGCCAGGGAGCCCCACTGACAGACCAGGCCCTGAGGTCGCCGTTGGATCTGGGGGAGCCTGTGATGTTCACCGCGGCGGGGGTCGAACTCGACGACGGCGTCGATCGGCGCGTTCTGGGCCGAGAGTCGCCGCACGATCAGGGTGGTGGGCAACAGGCGGCCGCCGACCTCGGCCACCATGGCCTCGGTTAGGGTGAGCCGGCCGCCACCGACCGCCCAGGTCGTCTCCAGCGTGGCGGTGTGCTGCCGGTACCGCCGTTCGACCGGCGGCGCCGGTTCGGTGGGGCCGACCCGGAACGTTCCCGCGTCGGGGCCGCCGATCAGCCGGCCGAAGAGCGGCTCGCCGTCGAAGCGGGGTACGCAGAGCCAGTCGATGCCGCCGTCACCGGCGACGAGCGCGGCGGTGCGGGTGTCGCTGAGCAGCCCGTAGTCGCTGATCGGCGTGGGGTCCCGGGGCCACGCCGGGTGGGGTCCACCGGTCATGGGGATCGGTCCTCACCTGTCGTGCGACGGTCACCCGGCATGGAGAAGCACCCCGAGGACCAGCCCGTAGACGACGTGGACGACGGCCACGACCACCGGCGTCTGGTTGCCGTAGTTCAGGGCGAACAGACCGGGCGGCTCCAGCATCGCGGTGCTGGCCAGGCCCGCCCGCTGGGAGGCCATGCGCGGGTGTACGCCGGGCAGCAGCGGCAGGAGCACGGTCAGCGCGATCGCGACGTGGACGAAGCCGAGCAGCGCCCCGATCCACCAGGTGGCGCGGTGCAGCAGGGCGAAGGTGGCCGCGTAGCCGAGGGCGAAGCCCTGACCGGCGCCGAGGTGCAGGAAGAACCCGATGACGCGGGCTCGGTCGGGGTCCTCGGTGACGAGGGTGCCGAGGGCCAGGGGAAAGTCGATGCGGGTGAGTCCGGCCAGCTGGGCGGTGGTCAGCGCGGCGGTCAGCGCGGTGGTGGCGACCAACCCGAAGAGCGCCCATCCGGTCCAGTCCATCTCAGTGGCGGTGGACGGCGCGCGGGTTCGGGGCCGTCGGCGCGGGGCACGGCGGCGTTCTCGCGGTCATCGGTCCGTCCTTCGGCTGGCCGGCGTGCGGCTGCGCGACCCTGATCGGGGCGCCCGCGTCGCATCGTCGTCGAACGACCCGGGCCGCGCCGGTTTTTTACCATATGTCACGGCGCTGTGCTGCGTGGCCGGCTCGTCGAGATGCGTCCGCCGCCGGGACCGCCGGTGCCGGGAGCGGGGATCGGCCGGGGCCGCGTCGCCGGTGTGACAGCAGCACCACTCTCGTTGTGCGCCTGGACGCCGGTTTCCATTCACCGGCACGACGGCTGGGCTCCCTAGCGTCACCGGCTGACAGTTCGTCTCCGGCCGGATGAGTGGTGATCATGTCATCTGCACCCGAGGTAAGCGTCGTCATTCCCACGTTCGCGCGTCCCGACCTGGTCACCCGGGCCGTCCGCAGCGCCCTGGCCCAGACGGTCACCGACATCGAGGTCATCGTCGTGATCGACGGGCCGGACCAGGCGACCCAGGACGTGTTGAGCGGGATCGACGACCACCGCCTGCGGCTCGTGCAGCTCGCGCAGAAGGGCGGCGCGCCGAACGCCCGCAACGTGGGCGTCGAGCACGCCGCCGCGCCGTGGACGGCCCTGCTGGACGACGACGACGAGTGGCTTCCGGAGAAGCTGTCGGTGCAGTTGGCGTACGCGCGGACGGCCACCGTCGCGCTGCCGATCATCGCCAGCCGGCTGATCAACAAGACTCCGCGCGCGGAGTTCGTCATGCCCCGCCGCCTCCCGTTCGACGGCGAGCCGGTGTGCGAGTACCTCACCGTCCGGCGTGGCCTCTTCCACGGCGACGGCTTCATCCAGACCTCGACGATCATGGCGCCCACGTCGCTGCTGCGTCGGGTCCCGTTCACCGTCGGCCTGCGCCGGCAGCAGGAGCTGGACTGGACGCTGCGGGCGCTGGACCACGACGGCGTCGACCTGGTCATCGCCGCCGAGCCGCTGGTGCTGTGGCATCAGGACGAGGACCGGCCGCGGATCAGCCTGAACTCGCCGTGGGAGGCGCAGCTGGAGTGGGTGCGCAAGATGCGCCCGCGGCTCACCCCGAAGGCGTACGCCGCGATCATGATGAGCATCATCAGTTCGATGGCGGCGCCCACGCGGAGCTTCCGCGTCTTCCGGATGCTGCTCGGTGACGCGCGGCGGCACGGCCGCCCGAGCGCGATCGACTACCTGACCTTCTTCCAGATCTGGCTGATCCCGCCGCAGCTGCGGCACACCCTGCGCGACTGGATCCTGAGCCGCCGACGCCCGGCCCCCGGGCCGGCCGTCGAGCCGACCCCGGCCACGTCCGCGACGCCCGACGGCCGGCCGTCGACGGCCGAGCACACGGTCCGCACGGCAGCCACCACGTTGCCGGTACCGACGAGCAGCCCGGGGAGCGATGTCCACGTCTGAGGTCGCCGTCATCTGGCGCAGCGGTCTGCTGCCGGTCTCCGAGACGTTCGTCCGCAACCAGGGTGACGCGCTGCCGTCGTGGCGGCCGGTCTACCTCGGCGCGAACAAGGTCGCCTCACCGATCGCCGAAGACAGCGACGTCATCGCCTACCCGAACACGCCCGCCGGCCGTCGCGGCTGGCACCAGCTGCGGGCGACCGGCCGCTCCGCGCGGCTGCGCCGGCTGCTCACCCGACTGAAGCCGACGGTGGTGCACGCCCACTTCGGCGGCGACGGATGGCTGATCAGCCGCACCGCCCAGCAGTTGGGCGTACCGCTGGTCGTCACCCTGCACGGGGTCGACGTGACGCGGCAGCCGGCCGTGCCCGGTCTGCGCGGTGCACGGCACCGCCACAAGCTGCGGGTCACGTTCGACCGCGCCGCCGTGATCATCGCCGTCTCGGGCTTCATCCGCGACCGCGCGGTGGAGTTGGGCGCCGACCCGGCGAAGGTACGCGTCCACTACACCGGCGTGCCGATCCCGGCCGAGCCGTCGACGGCGCCGAAGACCTGGGACGTGGTCTTCGTGGGCCGGTTCGTCGACAAGAAGGGCGCCGACGACCTCGTCGAGGCGCTCGGACTGATCTCGCCGCTACGGCCCCGGGCCCTCTTCATCGGCGCGGGACCGCTGGAGGAGTCGACCCGGACGCGGGCGGCCCAGCTCCAGGTCGACGCCACGTTCCTGGGCGCGCAGCCGCCGGAGGTGGTCCTGCAGCACATGGCGCAGGCCAAGATGCTGGCCGCGCCGTCCCGCACGGCGTCGGACGGCGACTGTGAGGGGCTTCCCACGACCGTGCTGGAGGCGGCGAGCCTCGGTCTGCCGGTCGTCGCCACCCACCACAGCGGCATTCCGGAAGGGGTCCGCCACGGGGAGACCGGCCTGCTCTGCGCCGAACGGGACCGGGCGGCGCTGGCCGAGAACATCCGCCGGCTGCTCACCGACGAGCCGCTGCGGGAACGTCTCGGACGGGCGGCCCGCGAGCACACCGTGCAGACCTTCGACCTGCGCCGGCAGACACAACTGCTCGAGGAGCTGTACGAGAGCGTCGCCTCGTCCCGCATCGCCGCGCCGGAGAGCGCCGACGCCGCCGGCCCGGCTCCGCGCTGAGGGCCGTGCCGGAGACCGGCGACGCCGCCGCCCCGGCTCCGCGCTGAGCGCCGCGTCGGAGAGCACCGCCCCGGCTCGGCCTTGAGCGCCGCGCCGGTGCGGGCCGGCGGTCAGTCGCGGGGCAGGACGCGTCGGGCGACGGCGCCGGCGGTGCGGCGGGCCCGCCGGGCACCGGCGAGCATGAGCTTGCCGGCGCGGGCCGTCGGCGACCCGCTGAGCAGCGCGACGAGCCCGCGGGCCCGGCGCAGCTCCGTCTCCCGGTCGGCGAGGGCCTGTTCGTACCAGGCCTCCCGCTCGCGGGCCTCGGCCAGCTCCTGGGCCAGCCGGTCGCGGCTCGCCAGCAGCTCCCGGACCCCGGGTGTGCCCGGCCGGCTCGGCTCGTTGCCGGTCCCGGCGACCGGCTCGGGGGCCCGCCCGGCGAGAGCCGCCAGCGTCAGACTCAGTTCGGCCGGGTCAGCGGGAGACGGCCAGAGGTAGGCGAGCCCGGCGTCGAGCAGCCGGACGGCCAGCCGCCGCAGGGCGGCGTGCGGAAGCACCGCCGGGGTCAGCGGTGCGAGGTCGTGGCCCGGCGTCACGACGATCTGGTCGGCGGCGACACCCGCGTGCGGGCTGCTCTGCCACCGGTGCAGCAACTCCCGCACGGTGGGCAGGTCACGCCGCAGAGCCGCGACGATCAGCAGCTGTTCGAGGAGGTGACCGCTGGGCAGCAGCGCCGTGCCGTCGGCCGGGCTGTACCAGTACAACCTCCCTTCGGGGTGACGCATGACCTCGACGCGATCGCCGTCGACCATGACCATCGCCTCGGGCGGCGGCGGGAACGGCAGGAGCGCGGCCGGGGCCTCGAACGGGGCCGGCCCGGCCTCCGGCGCCTCGAACCAGAGCCGGCCGGTGACGCGAGCCGGCTCGGAGGCGGTCCGTTCGGCCTGCAGGATCCAGGCCGGCGCGAGGATCGTCGCCGCGTCGTGGCGCAGCGACTGGGCGACCAGCCGTCGCGGGTCGGTCAGCACCGTCGTCGAGGGTTCGCAGGCCCGGTCGAGCGCGACCGTGAGGAATGCCCGCGCCTCCGGCTCGACCAGCAGCTCCGGCGTCACCAGCGCGGTGGGGGCGATCGGCGTCGGCCAGGCCGTGTAGGTGCGCGTCACGGTCAGGCCAGTGTCGGCGAGCCGGTCCCGGAGACGCTCCAGGCCGGCCGGCCGATCCGGGTCGTACTCGCCCGCCTCGGCCCAGTCCGAGTCGGTCACCTCCGGCGGCAGCGCGACCAGCCGGTGCATCCCCAGGTGGTTCTCCGCGGCGAGGAGCAGCCGCCCGCCCGGGCGCAGCACGGCCGCCAGCAGCGCGAACGTCTCGTCCCAGGTCAGGTCGGCGCCCTCGGTCGAGGCGAGCCGCTGAATCCCGTCGAGCGCCACGATCGTGTCGTACGCGGGTTCCGTCGCGAGCTTCTCCGGGCTGCCGCAGAGCACGGTGACGCCCGGCCGGGCCGCCAGTCGGGCGGCGAGCGTCTCCGCGTCCGGTATGCCTCGCACCAGGACCGTCAGGTCGTCCGCCGGCACCGCGTCGAGCAACGCCGGGTCGAGTGGTCCGACGACGAGGGCGCGCCCGGTCACGGTGGCCAGCAGCGGGGCCAGTACCTCCCCGCGGACCGGACCGGGGCCGTGCCGGCCGTCCAGGTCCGACCAGACCGGCATCTCGCCGCCGATCAACCGCAGGCTCATCGCGCCCCCTCCAACAGTGCGGCCCCGGTGGGAGCGGCAGCCGGTTCGGGCCAGTGGAACATCCGGCGCAGCGCGGCGGCCGGGAGCAGGATGTCGGCGCCCAGTTCGGCGACCGCGACCTCCCGGGCCACCACCGGGTCGACCTGCGGGCCGTGCAGCTGCGCCCACTGCCGGCGGATCCGGGGCTGCCCACCCCAGATCGGCACCTCCCCGTCCAGCTGCATCGGGTCGCCGTACACGGCCGGTTCGCAGCCGGCGAGGATGGCGTAGAGCACGGCGCTGCAGAGCCGGTTGGAGGCGACGCGGCGGTGGCGGCGCTGCTCCGCGAGCTGCCGGCGCAGGAAGTCCGGGTCGAGGCTGTCCCACTTGCTGCCCCGGTAGCCGTGGCAGATGACCCGGAAACCGGCCCGCTCGTACTGCTCGCGTACCCGCGTCGCGCGGTACTCCTGCCAGTAGAGGCAGACGGTCACCGGGCCGGGTTCGGTCGCCTTGATCTCCGCGATGAGCCGGTCGTGGTCCCCCACCACGTGCTGGCCCTCCCAGCCGTGGAAGGGGTACCAGATCGTGCCCTCCCGCGGTGCGGCCGCGTCCGGCTCCGGCTCCATCGCCAGCAGGTACGCCCAGGGCGAGCCGACGGCGTACGTGTCGCGTCGCCCCAGCGACCAGGCCCGCCGACGGGTCCGCTCCGACCAGACGAAGAGCGGCAGACCGGGTACGAACTCGTGGTCGGGGGCCATCCCGTGGCCGATGTTCCAGCCGTGCTGGAGGTAGCCGTGGATGCGCTGCGGGGACCGGTCGTCCAGCCCGCAGTAGCGGGCCAGCACGTGTGAGTGGCCGTAGTAGTGGTTCGCGTGATGCACGGCGGTGCCGACCGTCCCTGGTCCCGGGTAAGAGCGCGTCCCGTACCGTAGCCAGGCCATATGAATGCCGTGCCACGCGCACATGGCCGCCCGGGGACGGGACGACACCGGGGGCGCCACCTGCGGGCTTGGGTCGCCGGCGGCGGGCCCGACCGGCCCGAGCTGCTGGCGCGGCCGGCGGCGCTCGGCGTCAGCGTTTTTCCGCCGACCGAGCGCTCCGCTCCTCGGCGGGGATGAGCCGCCCCGGCGCCAGCGGAAGTTCCCGGTGTCCGGAATCCAGGTCGGTGAGGTCCCCTGCGGCGTTGATGAGCCCGATGTGCGAGAACGCCTGCGGGAAGTTCCCCAACGCCTCCCCGGTGCGCGGGTCGATCTGCTCGGCGAGCAGGCCCAGGTCGTTGACGCAGCCGGCGATCCGCTCGAACATCTGACCGGCCCGGCCGCGCTCGCCGGCCAGGGCCAGGCAGCTGACCAGCCAGAAGGAGCAGATCACGAAGCCGGCCGGGTCGCTCTCCCAGCGGCGCAGCAGTCCGTTGTCGGAGAGCCGCTCCTCGATCACCCGGATGGTGGAGCGCATCCGCGGGTCGTTGGCGGGCAGGAATCCGACCAGGGGCATCAGCAGGACCGACGCGTCCAGGTCGGGGCTGTCGAACGCGCCGGTGAAGGCCTGCAGCCGGTCGTTCCAGCCCTGGGTCAGCACGGTCCGTCGGATCTCGTCGCGTACCGCCGCCCACCTGGCGACCTCCGCCTCCGAGCCCAGGTGGGAGCCGAAACGCACGGCCCGGTCCAGCGCCGTCCAGCACTGCACCTTCGACGACACGTAGTGGCGTTCGGCGTCGCGCGCCTCCCACATCCCGGCGTCCGGCAGCTGCCAGTCCCGGGCGGCCCGCTCGGTCATCGCGCGGAGCAGCTCCCGGATTCCCGGCGGCATCGGATCGAGGTGGTCCCGCATCAGCCAGGAGGCGCTCAGCGGCTCGCCGTGCACGTCGTTCTGCCGCTGCCGCCAGGCGTCGTTACCCACCAGCACGGGGCGACTCTCGGCGTACCCGGTCAGGTGGTCCAGGTGGTGTTCGGTGAGGTCCCGTTCCCCCTCCACCCCGTACATGATCGGCACGATGCCCTCGTTCATGCCCATTGACCGGGTCAACCACCCGATGTGCAGGTTGAGCTCGTCGGTGCAGCTCACCCGCCACAGCGCCTCAAGCGTGAAGCTGAAGTCACGTACCCAGGCGTAGCGGTAGTCGTAGTTGCGCTCGCCGCCCAACTCCTCGGGCAGGGCCATCGTCGGGGCGGCCACCACCGCGCCGCTGGGCCGGTACGTCATGCCCTGCACCACCAGCGAGCTGCGCCGCACCTGATCCCGGTAGAGGCCGCGGTAGTCGTGGTCGCCCATCCAGGAACGCCAGCCCTCGGCGGCGTTGTCGATCACCTGTTCGGCGTCGAGGACCGCGGGCGGGCCGGAGCCGTACGCCGGCGCGTACCCCAGGGTGAACCGGTACGTCTCGCCGGCCCGTACCGTGAACGACCCGAACGCCTCCCCGACCTCGCAGGTCAGGGGGATGCTCGTACGCAGGTCCAGCCGGGCCGACGCGGCGCTGGCGGTCAGTGCGTCGTCCTCCTGCACCAGCTGGGGGATCATCCGGCCGTACTCGAACCGCGGCCGGTAGTGCATCCGCATCCGCACCTCGCCGGAGACGCCCCGCACCACCCGGGCCAGCACCCTCGGCGAGTGCAGACCGACCGAGTGGCTGCGCGCTCCCGGCTCCAGGGCCAGCGCGTCGGTCACCGCCACGCTGCCGGTCTCCGTGCTGAAGACGGTACGCAGCACGAGCGTGTCGGTGAGATAGGCGCGTTCGGTGTTGAAGCGGCCCTCGGGGCGGATCGCCCAGTGCCCGGCGTTGTCGTCGAGCAGCCGGGCGAACACCGACGGGGAGTCGAACCGCGCGGGGCACCACCAGTTCACCGACCCGGTGCTGTCCACCAGCACCGCGCTGCGACCATCGGCCAGGAAGCCGTGATCCGCGATCCGTGCGCGCCCCATGGGGCGGACTACCCGAGCCCGGTGCGGTGACACCGCCACGCCGTCCGCGTCGGCAGGGGCGGGATCCGCGAAGGCGACAAAGAGGCAGGTACTCCCCAGTCGTCGCGAAGCCGGCCAGAGCTGCCGTGACACGAGGCGCCGCCCTCGCGGCGATGGAAGGCGCAGTAAAGCTCGATCACCGCACCGAGACGACGGGATTTCCATGGATGCCACCGTCGGCGCACGGCCACGGGCCGGCGGCGAGCGGAGCCAGCCCGGTGCCGCGGACGATGAGCAACTCGTCGGCGACGCTGAACGCGACGACCCCCTCGTCGAGCAGGAGGACGCGGCTTAGGACAGCACGGTCGTCGTCACGGCGGAGAAGTTCACGCTGGCGCAGCTCCTCATCGACCGCGAGGAGTCGCCCGTCCCGCCAGAACACGGTGGTGCCGTCGTCGTCGAGAGCGGGATAGGTGGTGTGGTAGCCGGTGAGCGGCGGCCCGTCGCGCATCGAGCCGTCACGGTTCAACACCCGGAACCGTGACCGGGACGGCATCGTGTTCTCCGACTCGGGGCCGCGAATCGTGCCCCGAGCGTCGACGAGCATCTGACCGTGACTGGGCCACGTCTGCGCTGCTCGACCGTCATGGTCGTAGAGAGTGCTGGTCAACGCGCCGTAGCCCTGAGCGCCGACGAGGAAACGGCCCGGCCCGGCGATAGCCTTGTGGTGGTAGGGCCCGGGCTCGGTGGTCGCGACGATGTCCCCGGACTCGGTGTCGACGATGAAGCACACGCCGATCCCGCTGCTCCCGTCCGTGATCCCTGCCAGAACGCGGTCGCCGGCGACGAGCAGCGGCTCCCAGTGGGACACCTCCAGGGTGGAGGGCTTCCACGTCCGCTTGGGTCGGAACTGCCATCCCGTCGTCGCGGAGGCCTCGACGACGCCGCCGAACGAGACCCTCTCGAGGGGCAGGGGAGTGGACCAGACGGTGCCTCCGGTGTCGTCGTGCCGGGCGAGGCGCGCCGTTGCGCCGTCGGGAAGCACATATCGTCGCCCGGTCGGTAGCCACAGGACGTAGCACCCGTCGGGCGCCCGGACGACAGCCCCCAGGTGCTCCGAAGGCCTCTGCTGCGGGGTCACGGAACGCAGCGTCACGCCGTCCGCGCCGACGCAGGTGAGGGTGAACTCGGGTGGGTCGCCGCCATCCTGGTGGACCACCCACACCGTGCCGTCCCCGTCGACCCGGGGCGGGAAGGGATGGCCGGTGAAGGTGCGCTGCCAGATCGTGGCCCCGGTCAGGTCGACCGCACTGAGCACCGTCGTGTCCAGATCGCGGGCGGTCGGGCTGCGGCCGGCATAGCTCGTCAGATAGATCGGCCCTGTCGAAGCAGGGGACGCCAAGCCCCAGGCCTGCCCGGGCAACCGCGTGACATCCAGCTTCATCGCCAGGCCACCTCCCGCGCGCACCCTACCCGGATCATGACCACCAGCGGGCCGATCGCGGTGGCGGCCGTGCAGCTCAGCTCGGCACCCCGGCGTCCAGGAACGACGGTGAGCGGCATCGGCGGAGGTAGCGGCTTGCGCGGACCGTGACCGTGATCCATGATCTGCTCGTGTCTGAGCTGAAAGGCGACTCCGCCTCCACTCGATGAGCGGCCCGCCGCCGACCAAGGCGTCGGCCGAGCCGGCCTGGTTGACCGAAGCCCGCGATGCGGGCGAAGCCGCGACGTACGGCGCGGTCCGGTCCCGCGTCTTCTCCGAAGTCAGGGCGGAGCGCGACGGCGACGTCGTACTACATCTCCTCCTCCGTGCAGCGGACCCAGCCGCGAAGATCCGGCTGACGGTGCGGAAGCCCCAAACCGATCTCTGCTCGCACCCGGACGCCCGGCCGGCCTTAGCTGAACTCGCGGTCGTCGCCCTCGGCGGCCCCGACGACCGCGTGCGGCGAGACCACCTGGGGGCACTGCGTTCCCCCGGCACCCATGCGGCTCTGCTGCGTGCCGATCCGTTCACGACTCGGGCGCTGCTCGGCAGAGCGTCCGCTGGCTGGTCCACGCGCTGGTCCAGTCGCCACATCCGAACTATCTGGAGGAGATTGTCTGTGCACCTGAGCCGAGAGGAACGCGAGCAGGAGAGCCTGCGGCGACGGCTGGAGGTCCTGAAGCTGCCCGTCGCGCCGCTGCGCCACGCCGGCTACCTGTCGGCCGGTTGGGGCGACGGGCGGTGGCACGGGACGCCCGAGGCGGTCGGGGTGGGGCCGGACAACCAGTGCCTCGCCGTCTGGGCGAGCAGGGAGCAGCCTGGGCTGCGCCTGGTCACCGTGCACGACGGCAGCCCGGATCCGGTCCGGTCGGTGCAGCTCGATGGATGCCTGGAACCGCGGTTCGTGCAGCTCCTACCCGACGACCGGATCCTGCTCGTCCGCTCGCGAAATCGTGGCGGCGCCAACGCCGAGGTGTGGACCTTCGACGGACGGCGGGAACACGAAGGAGACCTCGGCGACGCGATCGAGGACGTGCTGACCACCCCGACCGGGGCGATCTGGGTGAGCTACTTCGACGAGGCGTTGGCCGGTACCGGCCCGCAGACGCACGGTCTGGCCCGCTTCACCCCTGACCTCGAACCGGAGTGGCTCTATCCGCACGGCGCGGGGCTACCTCCGATCTTCAACTGCTACGCCCTGAACGTGGCGGGTGAGACCGCGTGGACGTACGCGTACAACAGGTTCCACCTGGTCTCCGTGACCGACGGCGACCCGACCGACCACGGCGCGGCCCCCTATCGCGGTGCCGACGCCCTGCTGACCGACGGCGCGACCGGCGTGCTCGTCGGCGGGTTCGGACCCGACTACGACCTGTTGACCGTCCTGCGCATCGAGGATGGCAAGGTCTCCGGCGGTGGAGAGGCGCGGCTCGTCCTCCCCGAGGGCATCGAGGTACGGGTGGCCCGCAAGTTCTGCCGTGGCCCGGAGCTGCACGTCATCATGGGGACGTTCTGGTACCGCGCCGACCTCGACTCGCTGACTCGCCGGTAGACCCCGATTCACCGGGCGCCTGGGCCGTGCGAAATCGCTCGCCCAAGGGCCCTACGCGGACATCGGCGGTGACCGGCGGCGGCCGGACGTGCCTCACGCCCGGCCGCCGTCGCGGTCGGAGGGGTATACAGGGTCGTCAGTCGCCGGGAAGGACGTACCACCAGCCGTCGCCGAGCTCCTGACCGCCGGAAACCCGAACGGGTACACCGAAGAGGTCGACAGAGAGGTCCGACCGTGGTGTGGCGTCGAGGTAGACGTATCCGCCGGCGTCGTCCGGGATGCCGAGCCACTGGGGCAGGAACACGACAGGCTTGTCGTCCTGACTGCCAACGACCGCCGCCCGTCCGTTGGTCGACAGGTCGCGGAGGTGACGAGGAAGAAGCTCCCCGTAATACTCGCGGGACGCCCCGATCCTGCCGTCGCGAACACCGTCGGCCACCGCGTCGAACGCCCAGCGATGGGTGATCCAGTACGACGCGGGTTGGAACGGTCCCCAGTTGGTGAACCAGCCGAATGCCACGAGAAGGATCGTCGCGACGACGAGCGCCGCCGAGCGACTCTTCGACAAGCGGTACGTCAGAAGCACTGTCAGCGCAACGGCGATCAGCCACACTGCGGCCTCGAACGGGGGGATCACGAAGAGCAGGAGGGAAGCGTTCTGCACGTCCGCCAGCTCGATCCGTGCGACCACGAGCCAAGCCAGCGGAACGGCGATCCAACCGAAGAGTCGTAACCGTTGGACTATTGCTGCTTTCGTCGTCCCAGTGTTTGACACCGCGACATCATCCGCCAACGTCGGGTACCGGTGGGCCCGACGGTCAGCCGGTGGCGAGGACCTCTCGCAGCTTGGCGGCGAACTCCTCGGGTTTGC
This sequence comes from Micromonospora musae, assembly GCF_003626635.1. Taxonomy (GTDB): domain Bacteria; phylum Actinomycetota; class Actinomycetes; order Mycobacteriales; family Micromonosporaceae; genus Micromonospora; species Micromonospora musae. The sequence continues at coordinate 103,563 of NZ_RAZT01000018.1, forward strand.
CCGCGTAACCGGACTCGGCGCCGAGGAATCCGCCGTGGTGGCTCGGGAAGAGTGTGGCCTGCTGCCCCAGCAGCGCCGCGGTGGCGACGCCGGTGCGTGCCGCGTACGTCTGCCCCGACTCCTCCCCGACGGCGATCACGATCCGGGTGGACGCCGCGGTGAGCAGCTCCACGTCTGGGCGGTAGTCGCTGATCGCCCACGAGCTCTTCGACAGCAGGGGATCGTCGCGCCTGCCGTCGTCCTCGGTCGGCATGCCGAACATCGCCGGGTCGGGGGTGGGCTGGGCGAAGTAGGCGTCGGTGAACTCGCCCTGCCAGGACGTCATCGCGATGAACGCGGCCATGCCCGCGCCGAAGCCTTTCGCCTGGTAGGCCTCGTGGAAGCCGGCGCGGGCGCGCTCGCCGTTCGCGGCGTCGGGCAGTACGCCGTTGATCGGCGGCTCGTGCGCCACCAGCGTGACGACGTCGCCGGGGTGGGTCGCGACCAGTTCGAGCGCGGTCACCGCGCCGCCGCTGCTGCCGAAGAGGTCGACCGGGCCGGCGCCGAGGGCCTCGATCAGCTGGTGCAGGTCGGCCGCCTGCTGCTGCGGCGTATGGTCCGTCCGGCCGTCGCTGCGGGTGCTGCGGCCCAGGCCGCGCGGGTCGTAGGTGACGACCGTGCGGTCGGTGAGGTGGGGGGCGAGGGCGTTGAACCCCTCCGCCGTCATCGGCTGCCCGATCAGGAGCAGCGGCGGTTGCCCGCCGGCCGGCGGCAGCGGCCCGCGCACGTCGTAGACCAGATCGACGCCGGGGAGGGCGAGCGTGTGCGTCTGTGTCGTCGTCATGACGGTCAGACTACGGCCGGATGGGATCGACGCGGGGGAATCGCCGCGCGCGGCGGGCACTCGTCCCGGCGGGCACGGGCAGAAGGGACTGCGCCTCGGGCGTCCTCTGGAACTGATGTCGTTGCCGCATCAGGCGATGACGAAACCGACTCAGCTCCAAAGCGCGACCTGGAGACCCGGCCCATCGGTGGGGACGACGACCAGCGCGCCCCGGAGGCATGGCACCCCGACGCACGCCGACCGACTCCGCCTCCGCGCGCCCGACCCAGCCAGCACCGCCGACCATCACGGGCACCGGCTGGCGTGCCGCTGGGTGACCCGGCGGGTACTCCTCGTGAGCGCCGGTGCAGTTGATGTCGTCACATCCGGGCGACGGTGAGCCGGACGGGACTTAGCATCCCGGGCATGACGACGCCGTCAGAGACGCTCCGCCTCGCCGCCGAGTTCCCGGCCGCCACCCACGAGCAGTGGCAGCGGCTGACTCTCGGGGTGCTGCGCAAGGCCGGCCTCGCCGACGAGGACACCCCGGTCGAGGCGGTCGAGGAGCTGCTGGCCCGACGCGGCTACGACGGCGTGACGCTCGCGCCGCTGTACACGGCCGACGATCCCACCCCGTTCCCCGGTCCGCCAGGCCTCTTCCCGTACACCCGGGGTGGTCGGGCGACCGGCGCGGTCCCGGCAGGTTGGGACGTCCGGCAGCGGTACGCCGATCCGGATCCGAAGGCCACCGGCGAAGCGGTCCGCGCCGACCTGGAGAACGGCGCGACCTCGCTGTGGCTGGTGCTCGGCGAGGGCGGTCTGCCGCCGGCCGGCCTCTCGACGGCCCTGGAGGGCGTCTACCTGGACCTGGCCGCGGTGGTGCTGGACGCCGGAGACGCCGCGGTCGAGGCCGTGCCGGCGTGGTTCGCGCTGCTGGCGGAGCGCGGTGTGCCGGCGGCCGAGGTGCGCGGCAACCTGGGCGTGGACCCGCTCGGCTGGCAGGCCCGCACCGGGCGGCGCTGGGACGGACCCGTCGACGAGTGGGCGCGCCGATGCGCGGCCGGCTTCCCGGGCCTGCGGGCGATGACTGTCGACGCGACCGGGTACCACGACGCGGGCGGCTCCGACGCGCAGGAGCTCGGCTGCGCGCTGGCCACCGGCGTGGCGTACCTGCGTGACCTCACCGCCGCCGGGCTGGACGTGCCGTCCGCGCTGGCGCAGCTGGAGTTCCGGTACGCCGCCACCGCCGACCAGTTCGCGACCATCGCCAAGCTGCGCGCCGCCCGGCGGCTCTGGGCCCGGGTCGCGCAGGAGTGCGGGGCGCCGGAGTCGGGCGCGCAACGCCAGCACGCCGTGACGTCGGCGGCGATGATGACCGCCCGCGACCCCTGGGTGAACATGCTGCGGACCACCCTGGCCTGCTTCGCGGCCGGCGTCGGCGGCGCGGACGCGGTGACCGTGCAGCCGTTCGACCACAGCCTCGGCCTACCCGACGGCTTCGCCCGGCGGATCGCCCGCAACACCCAGTCGCTGCTGGTCGAGGAGGCGAACGTGGGCCGGGTGGTCGACCCGGCCGGCGGTTCGTGGTACGTCGAGCGCTACACCGAGGAGCTGGCGCAGGCGGCCTGGGCGTGGTTCACCGAGATCGAACGCCACGGCGGGATGGGCGCCGCGCTGGAGAGCGGTCTGATCGCGGACCGGCTCGCCGCGACGTGGCGGGAGCGCGCCGACAACCTGGCGCACCGCCGGGACCCACTGACCGGGGTGAGCGAGTTCCCGAACCTGGAGGAGCGGCTACCGGTCCGTCCGCCCGCGCCCGCCGCGCCGGAGGGCGGGCTGCCCCGACACCGGTACGCGGAGGCCTACGAGGCGCTGCGGGACCGCGCCGACGCGCACACCGCGACCAGCGGTGACCGGCCGGCGGTGTTCCTCGCGACCCTGGGCCCGGCGGCGGTGCACAACGCGCGCGCCGGTTTCGCCGCGAACCTCTTCGCGGCCGGTGGCGTGGCCACTGTCCGGCCGCCGGTCGGCGACGACGATCCGGCGCGCCTCGCGGCGGAGTTCGCCGCCAGCGGGGCCCGGGTGGCGTGCCTCTGCTCCTCGGACCGCGGTTACGCGGAGTCGGCGGAGGCGGTGGCCCGGGCGCTCGCCGAGGCCGGTGCGGTGCGGGTGTGGCTGGCCGGTCGGCCGGCGAGTTTTGCCGGCGTGGACGACTACCTGTACGCGGGCTGCGACGCCGTGGCGGTGCTGGAGACGACGCTGCGTGACCTGGAGGTGGCGTGATGGACGGCCGGATTCCGGACTTCTCCAACCTCGAGTTGGGCGCGCCGCCCGCCGGCGGTGACCTGGAACGGTGGCGCGACGCGGTCCGCGCGGAGACCGGCGGCGAGCCGGACGCGCTGACCTGGTCGACGCCGGAGGGCATCGCCGTCGCCCCGCTGTACACCGGCGCCGACCGGGCGGGGCTGGACTTCCTCGGCACCTACCCGGGCGTCGCCCCGTACCTGCGTGGCCCTTATCCGACCATGTACACCACGCAGCCGTGGACGGTCCGCCAGTACGCGGGCTTCTCCACCGCCCAGGAGTCGAACGCCTTCTACCGGCGCAACCTGGCGGCCGGCCAGAAGGGACTCTCCGTCGCCTTCGACCTGCCCACCCACCGCGGCTACGACTCCGACCACCCGCGGGTCGCCGGTGACGTGGGCATGGCCGGCGTGGCGATCGACTCGATCTACGACATGCGGCAGCTCTTCGACGGCATTCCGCTGGACAGGATGAGCGTGTCGATGACGATGAACGGGGCGGTGCTGCCGGTGCTCGCCCTCTACATCGTCGCGGCCGAGGAGCAGGGGGTGGCGCCGGAGCAGCTCTCCGGCACCATCCAGAACGACATCCTCAAGGAGTTCATGGTCCGCAACACCTACATCTACCCACCGCAGCCGTCGATGCGGATCATCTCCGACATCTTCGCGTACACCTCGGCGCGGATGCCCCGGTTCAACTCCATCTCCATCTCCGGCTACCACATCCAGGAGGCCGGGGCGACCGCCGACCTGGAGCTGGCGTACACCCTCGCCGACGGGGTCGAGTACCTACGGGCCGGCCGGGACGCCGGGCTGGACATCGACGCGTTCGCGCCCCGGTTGTCGTTCTTCTGGGCGATCGGCATGAACTTCTTCATGGAGGTGGCGAAGCTGCGGGCGGCGCGGCTGCTCTGGGCGCGGCTGGTCCGCGACTTCGAACCGAAGAACCCGAAGTCGCTGAGCCTGCGGGCGCACTGCCAGACCTCCGGCTGGTCGCTGACCGCGCAGGACGTCTTCAACAACGTGGTGCGTACCTGCGTCGAGGCGATGGCGGCCACCCAGGGTCACACGCAGTCGCTGCACACCAACGCCCTCGACGAGGCCTTGGCGCTGCCGACCGACTTCTCCGCCCGGATCGCCCGCAACACCCAGCTGCTGTTGCAGCAGGAGTCCGGCACCACCGGGGTGATCGACCCGTGGGGCGGCAGCGCCTACGTCGAGCGGCTCACCCACGACCTGGCCGCCCGCGCGTGGCAGCACATCACCGAGGTGGAGGCCGCCGGCGGGATGGCCCGGGCCATCGACGAGGGCATCCCGAAGCTACGCGTCGAGGAGGCCGCCGCCCGCACCCAGGCCCGCATCGACTCCGGCCGGCAGCCGGTGATCGGCGTGAACAAGTACCGGCCCGACGCCGACGAGCCGATCGACGTGCTGAAGGTCGACAACGGGGCGGTGCGGGCGCAGCAGGTGGAGAAGCTGCGTCGGCTGCGCGCGGAACGGGACGAGGCCGCCTGCACGGCGTCGCTGGAGGCGTTGACGCGGGCGGCCGGTGCCGCTCTCGACGGCACCCGTGGCCCCGGGCTGGACGGGAACCTGCTCGCGCTGGCCGTCGACGCCGCCCGCGCCAAGGCCACCGTCGGGGAGATCTCCGACGCGCTGGAGAAGGTGTACGGCCGGCACTCGGCGCAGATCCGTACCATCTCCGGGGTGTATCGGGACGAGGCGGGCGCGGTCTCCGCCATCGAGCGAGTCCGCGCCGCCACCGCCGCCTTCGCCGACGCGGAGGGGCGTCAACCGCGCATCCTGGTCGCCAAGATGGGTCAGGACGGGCACGACCGCGGCCAGAAGGTGATCGCCACCGCCTTCGCCGACCTCGGCTTCGACGTCGACGTGGGCCCGCTGTTCCAGACCCCGGCCGAGGTGGCCCGGCAGGCGGTCGAGGCCGATGTGCACATCGTGGGCGTGTCGAGCCTGGCGGCCGGCCACCTCACGCTGGTGCCGGCGCTGCGGGACGAACTGGCCGCCCTGGACCGCGACGACATCATGATCATCGTTGGGGGAGTGGTCCCACCGCAGGACTTCGACGCGTTGCGCGAGGCGGGCGCCGCGGCGATCTTCCCGCCCGGCACCGTCATCGCCGACGCCGCGCTGGACCTGCTCGCCCAGCTGTCCCGACGGCTCGGCCACCCGGACGCGTGAGCGGCGCCATGCGCGCGGTGCCGGTCGAGGCGTACGTCGAGGGGGTGCGGGCCGGCTCGCGGGCCTGGATCGGCCGGGCCATCACGCTGGTCGAGTCGACCCGCGCCGACCACCGGGCGGCGGCGCAGCAGTTGCTGGTCGCGCTCACCCCGCACGCGGGGAACGCCCGCCGCATCGGCATCACCGGGGTACCCGGAGTCGGTAAGTCCACCTTCATCGACGCCCTCGGCAGCCGGCTGACCGCCGACGGGCACCGGGTGGCGGTGCTCGCGGTCGACCCGTCGTCCACCCGCACCGGCGGCAGCATCCTCGGCGACAAGACCCGGATGGCCCGGCTCGCGACCGACCCGGCCGCGTTCATCCGGCCCTCACCGACCGCCGGCACCCTCGGCGGCGTCGCGAAGGCCACCCGGGAGGCGATCGTGGTGGTCGAGGCCGCCGGCTACGACGTGGTCCTGGTGGAGACCGTTGGGGTCGGCCAGTCCGAGACCGCCGTGGCGGAGATGGTCGACACGTTCCTGCTGCTCACCCTCGCCCGCACCGGCGACCAGCTGCAGGGCATCAAGAAGGGCGTGCTGGAACTCGCCGACGTCATCGCCGTCAACAAGGCCGACGGGCCACACGCGACCGACGCGCGCCGCGCGGCCCGGGAGCTCGCCGGAGCGCTGCGCCTGATCCACCCGCCCAACGGCGGATGGCAACCCCCGGTGGTCACCTGCAGCGCGCTGGAGGAGACCGGCCTCGACGACGTGTGGGGGCAGATCCGCGGCCACCAGGATGCCCTCGGCGCCTCCGGTGACCTCGCCGAACGTCGCCGGCGGCAGCAGGTCAACTGGGTCTGGGAGATGGTCCGGGCCGAGCTGCTCGACCGGCTCCGCAGCCACCCCACGGTGCGGGCCCGCACCCCGGAGGTGGAGCGGCAGGTCGTCGACGGCACGCTCACCCCGGCGCTCGCCGCCGAGCGGCTGCTGGCCGGCTTCACCGACCAGCCCGGCACGCCGCTCGCATAGCCGTGCCAGGATTCCTACCCGTGCCGCACGCTCGGTTCTTCTTCGACGCCGGTTCCGCGGGCGTCCTGTGGCCGTCCGAGCCCCCGGACCAGGAGGCCTACGGGTACCCAGCACGTCTTGCGGCGTTACCGATCAGCGCGACCCTTCGGGATGAGCTGGCTCGGCTGGCCGAGTGGTACGACGCCTCGTTGAACTGGGACTATCCACCTGACCCAGGGCCGTGGCGTGAGTCGGAGTGTCGAACCTTCAACGCGGCGGTTCGGCGGGCAGTTGACCGACTGCGCATCGAACTCGGCGACCAGTGGTTCGTCGACGACGGCTTCGAAGAGGTGCACGAGGATCCGGACCTGGACCGGTACCTCGCCGACCCGGCCGGTTTCCGGCGGTGATGCGGATCGTCGCGAATCCCGATCAGGTAGATCGGCGTCACCTGCGCTGGCGGCGGCGATCCGGCCCTATCCGAGGTCGGTGCGGTCGAGGTGTTCGTGGAGCGCGGCTGCGAGTTCGTCCTGCTGCTGCTCGGTGACGCGATCCTGCTCCGTCGCGCCCAGGTAGCTGAAGACGCGGGGTCCGCGACGGTCGGCGGGCAGGTCGGGCATCCGTGGCACCACGTGGAAGTGGACGTGCGCGAAGCCCTCCTTCTCGGCGAACTGCACTATGTAGGTCTTCGCGCAGCCGGTCACGGCCCGTAGCGCCCGGGAGAGCCGGACCTGCCACGTGCCGAGGGTGGCCGCTTCGGCGTCGGTCAGGTCGGCGATCGAGGTGACGTGTCGGCGCGGAACGAGTACCAGCCAGCCCGGCAGGGCCGTGTCGAAGGCATGCGCGACCCGCCAGTGGTCGTCGGCGGCGATCACCTCACGGGGCGGCAGCGCGTTGATCCGCGCGTTGTTGCGGCAGGTGAAGCAGTCCATGATCGAACACTAGGCGGAGCGTTCCACCGTTCTTCTGTCCAGCGCGCTGAACCGGTAGCCTCCCGAGCACCGGCGGGCGGGCCCGGTGGCCCGCCCAGGACGGGGAGCGTGCAGGCGGTGAGACCGACAGCGTCCCGGCGGTGGGCCGGCGTGCCCCGGTGGGTCCGGGCCGTCGTGGTCGCCGCTGGGTGCGTCTTCGCGTACGGCGCGATCGTCCACCTCGGTGACCTGCTCGGCCTCCGGCCGGGTGGCCCGAGCCCGTCCACCCCGACCTGGCTGATGGTGTACTTCACCTCGCTCACCGTGCTCAACCCGCTCGCGGCGCTGCTGCTGGCGCTGCGCCGGATCGAAGGGCTGCTGCTCGGCTGTGCCGTGCTCGCCAGCGACGCGGCGGCGAACGGATACGCGAACTACGTGCTGGAGACCGCGCCGGGAGTCACGCCCGGCCGGATCGGGCAGGCCGTCATCACCGCGCTCGCGGTCGCCCTGATCGCGGTGGCCCCCAGGGTGACGCCGTGGCTGCACCGCCCGGAACGTCCGGGCCGGCGCGCACCATCGCACCGGCCGGGCCGCTGACCGCGACGGTGGAGCGCGGTCGGGGTGGTCAGAACGACAGCAGCTGGAAGGTGCCGACGGTGCGGAAGCCCAGGTTCCGGTAGACGGGTTCCCCGATCGGGGTCGAGGTGAGGGCGGCGGTGCGGATGCCGCGTTCGCGGGCCAGGTCGAGCGCGGCGTGGGTCATCGCGGTCCCGATGCCCTGCCGGCGGTGCTCCGGTTGGGTGCCCACGTAGTAGAGGGTGAGCAGGCCGTGGCTGAGCCAGGCGACGGCGGTTCCGACGATCCGGCCGTCGTCGAGGCGGCCCGCCAGCCGCACCACCGTGCCGTCACCGCGGAACGACCGCTCCCGCGCGATCGCTGTCGGCACACCGGCCTCCGGAATGCCGGAGACCCGGGCGTAGGCCGTCACGAACTCGTCGACGTCGCTGGTCTCCGCGATGCGCAGAGCGGTGGGGGTGGGGGCGGGGGTGGCCTGGTCGATCGAGGTCGCCATGATCGGCAGGTTGAGGACCGGGACGCCGCCGAGGGACGCCAGGGCGTCGGCGGTGCCGGTGTCGCTGTCCGGTCCGGCCCACCAGATCCGAGGCACGCCGTCGAGGCGGCGGCGGGCCTCGGCGAGCGCGTCCGCCGGGTCGCGTCCGACGAGCCGTAGCACGCCGTTGAGCGGCGGGTGCGGCACCTCGCTGCGGTAGGTCACCAGGTCGTCGTCGCCGGCTTCGCCGACGTTCCAACCGAGAAGGTACGCCCGGTGCGCCGCGAGTAACGTGTCAACCGACTCCACCCGTTGATCTTATCGAGGATCGCCTCGGCGGCCCATGTGACCTGCGACAACCTGGCACGGGAGCCGGCGTGGGTGGGGGCCGTTTCCTGCTGCCGTGCGCCACCAGGCGGCGAAGCAACCGACGCGCGGTGGCGGGGAGTTGACGACGTCGGCGGCTGCCGGCGGAGATACTGTCCCCCGTACCTGTCCCGGGTTCCGCTGCCGCCGTAGTGCCGACAGATCACGACGCGAGGAGATGCAGTGAGCAAGGTGATCATGGGCTGTGCCGCCGTCTCGATCGACGGGTTCATCGCCAACGACAGCGACGAGATCGGCCCGCTGTTCGACTGGGCGACCAACGGTGACGTCGAGTGGACCTGGAGCGGCGAACCGGAGGAGTACCCGATGCGCAGCACGCGCACCTCCTTCGAGTTCGTACGATCCGTCTACCCGCGTATCGGCTGCGTGGTGATGGGCCGCCGGACTTTCGACCTCACGGACGGCTGGGATGGCGTGCCGGCCGCCGGTGAGCACGTCTTCGTCGTGACGCACGAGGCGCCGACGGACTGGAAGCATGCCGAGACCGCCCCGTTCACCTTCGTCACCGACGGCGTCGAGTCGGCGATCAAGCAGGCGCGGGCGTTCGCGGGCGACGACCGGGTCGTCGACCTGGCCGCCGGGCAGATCGGAGGTCAGGCGCTGCGGCTCGGGCTCGTCGACCAGGTCGTGATGAACGTCGTACCCGTCGTGTTCGGATCGGGTCGTCCGTTCTTCGGCGCGATGGGTGCCGGCGACGTCGTCCCGTTCGACAATCCCGCCCGCGTCGTGCAGGGCGACCGGGTGACGCACCTGCTCTACGACGTCTCCCGCCCGCCGGCCTGATCAGCGACGAACCCCTGACGCCCTGCTCGAAGAAGTCGGCCGCACCGGCCCGCCGCCCGCGGCTGTCTACCGGAGCCAGCGCAGTGCGGCCTCCGCGCTGCCGTCGGGGGTGCGGTTGAAGGCGATGGCCGCGCCTGACCCATGTCGCGCCACCAGGTTGACCACCCGCTCGAAGAGTTCGAGCAGTGGCTCATGGTTGCGGAGGCCACCCCCGATCACCACGCAGGCGTAATCCTTTCCGGTCAGCGCCGCCACGATCACCGCTTCGACGTCCTCCTCTGGTGTCACCAGACACAGGTCGGCCTCGATGCCGAGGTCGGCGAAGCGGGCCTGGCCGCGCGCGATGGCCGCCACCACCGGCTCAGGATCCCAACCAGGGATCCTGACGGGATCCAAACCGATCACCAGCACTCGCCCCATCCCGCGCATCCTCCCTTCCTACCGTCCTTCCCGGATCCGCGCAGGTATCCCGCTCCGGGCGGTCTTCCCGCCGAACTGGACGGTCACGAAGCAGAGCGCGAAGGCAGGCGTGCTGGTCTGCGCCGACAAGACGATCGTGCTCACCTGCACGAAGGAGGGTTGATGGTGTGCGGGCAGGCCGGCCAGTCGCCCGCCTGCCCGCCCGGTCGCGAGCAGCGCTGACCGGGGTCGTGTCGAGCCGTACCGCACTGTTCGCCTGGCCGACGGTTCGGTGTGGTGTCCCCGTCAAATCGATGAATGCTTATATCTTTCTATGAGCGGACATCACCCCCACCACTACCATCACGACCACGCACCGACTGACGAGGTGCCGTACGGCCAGGTGAACGTCGTCGGCTCCTTCGGCCGGCGTGCGATGCTGGCCGGTACCGGCGGAATGCTGATGCTGGCCGCGCTGCCGGGCTCGGCCCAGGCGGCCAGGACGACCACGGCCACCGCCCCGACCGCGACCGCTTCGGCCGGCGCCGCCCGGACGTCCCTGATCACCCAGGGCACCACGCTCGTGCACGCCGACATGCACAACCACACGGTCATGTCGGATGGCGACGGCAGCGCGGACGCCGCCTTCGCGTCGATGCGCGAGGCCGGTCTGGACGTCGCCGCGCTGACCGACCACGCCACCCTCTTCGCCATCGACGGGCTCAGCTCGTCGGAGTGGCGGACCACCGGCGACCTGGCCAACGCCGCCAACGACCCGGGTCAGTTCACGGCGATCCGCGGATTCGAGTGGTCGCATCCGCTGCAGGGCCACATCAACGTCTGGAACACCTCCGACTTCGCCGACCTGCTGCGGGCCAGCAGCCCCGGCAACCTCTACGACTGGCTCACCGGCCGCGCCGGCGGTCTGGCCAGCTTCAACCACCCCGGCCGGGAGCCGGGCCGGTTCAACAACTTCTCCTTCGACGCCTCGGTCCGCAACCAGTTCGTCGGGCTGGAGATGTTCAACCGCACCGACGACTACCTCTTCGAGGGCTGGTCCTCGGGTATGACCTCGCCGCTGGTGGCCTGCCTGAACGCCGGTTGGCGGCCGGGCCTGACCGGTGTCACCGACGAGCACGGCACGACCTGGGGCTTCCACGAGGGCAAGGGCCGCAGCGGCCTCTGGGTCACCGAGAACACCCGCGCCGCGGTCTTCGAGGCGATGGCCGCCCGCCGGTCCTTCGCCACCCGCGTGTCGGGGCTCCGGGTGGACGCTACCGCCAACGGGGTACGCATGGGTGGCGTGCTCAACGTGACCTCCGGCGACGTACGGTTCCTGCTCGACGTGGACCGCGGCCCGGTCTGGGACGGCATGCCGCTGCGGATCCAGGTGTTGCGTCCGGGCACCTCCGCGCCGACCGTCGTCGACGTCATCGACACAGTCAGCGGGCAGGTCGCCGACTTCACGGTGCCGCTCGACGTCGCGGACGGCGACTGGGTGGTGCTGCGGGTCTCCGACCCCTCCCAGCCCAACGGCAGCCCCGGCCCGGCCGGTCACCCGTGCAACGACTTCGGGGTCGCCTACACCAGCCCGTGGTGGCTCCAGCCCTGACCATTCCCTTCGTGGCCCTGGCCGGCCTGCACGGGTTGGCCAGGGCCACGACGCTTCCCCGCGCTCTACCGAGCGACTCGACTTCCCTGGCCCACGTCCGGCGGGTCGCGTCGACCCGGCTACCGTTGCCGTGGCCATGGGAAACGCGAGGGGGCAAGCCATGAACAGCACCGCTGACCGGATGACGGCGGCGTACTTCGACGCCATCGAATTCCTCTGCGGGGTGACCCCGAAGGGCTGGTACGCCGAGCAGGGCACCGCCCGCGCGGCGGTGACCCAGGCCGGCGTCGCGGCGCTCAACGTGGCCTACGACACGACGCGGGAACCGGATCTCGGGGCGCTCGACAAGATGGCGACCGAGGTGGGCAGGCAAGCCGAGCGCTGGTCGATCATGGTTCGGGAGGCGGACGACGATGTCGCCGCTCTCGCCGCCCGGCACGGGCTGGTCAACCGCAGTGAGCTGCCGCTGCTCGCCTGCGCCGCGGCGGACCTGGTGTTCCGAGCCACCACGGCACAGCGGGAGCCGATCCGGCGCGTCGGCGCGGCCGAGAGCGACCTCTACACCGAGGTGCTCACCGAGGGCTTCGAAGCGCCCGAGGGGATCTTCGGCCCGCTGATGGGCGGTGGCGTGCTCGACGCCGACCCCATCACCGGCTATCTGGCCGAGGAGGCCGGGCAACCCGCCGGCACCGGGCTCGGGATCGTGACCAGCGGGCTGATCGGCGTGTTCAACATCGCCGTCGCTCCGTCCGCGCGGGGCCGTGGCCTGGGCCGGGCGATCACCGAGACGGTGCTGTCGGACGGCATCGCCGCCGGTGCGGACGCCGCCTACCTGCAGTCCAGCGCGATGGGCCGGCCGCTCTACGAGTCGATGGGCTTCCGGGTCGTGGAGAACTGGACCGTGTTCCTGGCCGGATGACGGACCACCCCTACTTGATCGCCTCGAGACGAACGTGGAAGAGAAGATGAACTTCAGTGCGAACGTACGCGCGGCCTTCCGGCGTGGTGAGAGCGACGCCGTGGTGCGCATGAGCGAAGCCGAGATCGTGCGGGCCCAGGCAGCCGGCGACCCGGCGGGAGAGGTGGAGGCGCGCTACAGCCTGGCCCGGGTTGCCATCCGTGACGGCGACCTGCCCGGCGGGGAGGCCCGAGCCCGGGAGGCGCTCGAGGTCGCGCTGCGCTCCGGCGACCGCAGCCTGGAGGAACGGCCGAGGCACGTCCTGGCCGGGGTGGCGCGCATGTCCGGTGACCTGCTGCGTGCGCGGGGTCTGTACCGGGAGAGCATCGCCCTCAACGAGGAGCTCGGCCGGCCGGAGACGGTCAACTCGGAGTATCACAACCTCGCCTTCTGCGAGCTGGGCCTGGGCAACCTCGACGTGGCGAGGAGGCTGTTCGCCGAGAACAGGGAGCGGGTGTTCGGCAACGGGTGGGCCGACTTCGTGCCGTACGTCTGCGTGGCGGGTGCCGCGCTGGCCTCCGCCGAGGGTGATTCCGGGCGGGCGGCGCGGATGATCGGTGTCACGGACGCCGCGTTCGCCGCCCTCGGTCAGATCCCGGACCCCGACGACGCGGCCGATCTCGCCAAGATGCGCGCCGCGGCGATCGAGGCACTGGGCCAGGCCGGTTTCGACGAGGAGTACGCCAAGGGACAGCTCCTGGATCCGCGGGCGGCCTTCGCCGACGACCAGCGCTGATCGCGGCGTCAGGCGAACCGGACTGGCTAACTCGCCCAGGGCCGCAGCTTCTCCGGGTTGCGGACCACCCAGATCCGGGTGACGCGCCCGTCGGCGACGTCGAACGAGGCGACGGTCATGACGGCGCCGGCGCGCTGGGCCACCACGCCCGGCACCCCGTTGACCGACCGCTGCACGAGTTCGAACTCCGGAGCCAGGTCGGCGATCGCGATCATGTAGCGGGCGATACGCTCGCCGCCCTCGATCGGGCGCTGAACGGTGTCGACCATGCCGCCGCCGTCGGCGGTCATCACGGCGGCCGGGTCGAGGAGACCGACGAGGGCGGCGATGTCCCTGGTCTCCCAGGCTCTCTTCACCTGCCGCACCACGTCGGCCTGGCCCACCGCCGTGTCGGGAGCGCGCGGGACGCTCACCCGCCGCCGGGCGGAGGCGGCCAGCTGCTTGCAGGCCGCGGGCGTCCGGTCGAGGACGTCGGCGATCTCGGCGAACGGGTACCGGAAGACGTCGTGCAGGACGAGCGCCACCCGCTCGGCGGGCGTCATCGACTCCAGGACGACGAGGAAGGCCATCGCCACCGACTCGTCCTGGATGATCTGGTCCGCGAGGTCGCTGCTGCCCGCCTGGCCCGCCTCGGTGCGGTCGGGTAGCGGCTCGGGCAGCCACGCGCCGACATAGCGTTCACGGCGGGCCCGAGCCGAGCCGAGCAGGTCCAGGCAGATGCGGCTGGTTACCGTCGTCAGCCAGGCGCCCCGAGACCGGATCTCCTCCCGCCGGCTTCGCGGCAGTCCGTACCAGCGTGCGTAGGCATCCTGCACGGCGTCCTCGGCCTCGGTCAGCGAACCGAGCAACCGGTAAGCGATATTGATCAGTTGGCGCCGCTCGCCGGTTATCTCATCTGTGCTGGTCACGACACTCCCCATGCTTCCGGCCGCCCCTCGCCTTACCTTTCGCGGGCCCGCGTCGTCGAGCTGGTGAGACCTTAACGATGCGGTGAAGGGGACCTGACATGACCACTCAAGTGACGGCGACGCCGACGCCGACGGCGAATGCACAGCGCAGCTTCTCGTTCCTGCGGGGCGCGATCGCCCTGCAGACCCTGACAATCTTCCTGCAGGCGGTCTCCGCCGGGTTGCTGCTGACCTCCTCCCACGGGGCGACGCTGCACAGCGTCGGCGCCCGGGTGATGTACGGGGCATCGATGCTGTACCTGCTCGCGGCGGTGCTGGCCTGGAAGCCGGGCGGAGGCCCGCTCCGACCTGTCTGGCAGGCGTCAGGTTTCCTCGTACTTGCCTCGGTCCAGGTGGTGCTCGGCATCGCGCACATCCCGTCGGTCCATCTACCCCTGGGCGTGTTGATGTTCGGTCTGAGCGTGCTGGCGCTGGCCCGGCGCTAATCCTGCTGACCTGATCTCGGTGCGGCCCGGACGTGCACGCGTTCGCCCTGCCTGCCGACGAGGCTGAGGAACTCGACGGGACCGGCGCTGGTGGACCCGAACCAGTGTGGGGTGCGGGTGTCGAACTCGGCGGCCTCCCCGGCTCGTAGGACGAGGTCGTGCTCGCCGAGGACCAGGCGGAGGGTGCCGTTGAGGACGTAGACCCAGTCGTAGCCCTCGTGGGTGCGCAGGTCGGGCTCGCGGTCGTCGTCCCCGGCGGGGAGGACGAACTTGTAGGCCTGGATGCCGCCGGGCCGGCGGGTCAGCGGCAGGACGGTCGCCCCGTCGCCGGCGGCGATGGGGCGCAGGTTGATGCGCGGATCACCGGTGGGTGGCGCGTCGACGAGCTCGTCGATGGTGACGCCGTAGGCGCGGGCGAGTGGGAGGAGCTGCTCGAGCGTGGGGCGGCGCAGTCCCGCCTCGAGGCGGGAGAGCGTGCTGGCGGAGATGCCGGTCTGCGCCGCCAGGTCGGTGAGCGTGATGTCGCGGCGGGTCCGGAGCTGCTTCAGCCTCGGGCCGACGGCGTCGAGCGTGCGGTCCAGGTCGTCGTTCATGCCCTCAGTTTTCCATTCGGCAAAAAGTTTTGCCGATCTGTTCGGTGCGCGGTCAGGATCGCCCCATGACCCACGCATTCGACAAGGACTACTGGGACCAGCACTGGCAGCAGCGGCACGGTGACTCGCCCGCCGCGCGGGCCGGCAAACCCCCGAACCCCTACCTCACCCGGGAAGCCGGGGACCTGGCGGTCGGCAGCGTGCTCGATGCCGGCTGCGGCGTCGGCGCCGAGGCGATCTGGCTCGCCGCCCACGGGTGGCGGGTCACCGCCGTCGACATCGCCCCCGAAGCCCTCGCCCTCGCCGCCGAGCACGCCGCGACCAGCGCACTGGCCGGGGACGTGCGGTGGATCGAGGCGGACCTGACCGTCTGGGCGCCGGAGGCGCGCTTCGACCTGGTCACGACCCACTACGCGCACCCGGTGATGCCGCAGCTGGCCTTCTACGACCGGATCTCCGCCTGGGTGGCGCCCGGCGGCACCCTGCTGATCGTCGGGCACCTGCACGCCCCGACGGCCGGCGAGCACGGGCACCACCCGCCCGCCGAGGCCTCCGTCACCCTCGCGGACATCACCGCGGGCCTGGACCCCACCCGGTGGGAGATCACCACCGCCGAGGAGCACGTTCGCACGATCCCCGGCCGGCCGATCCCGCTGCACGACGTCGTCGTCCGCGCCACCCGGCGCGCCTGATCACACCACCTGCTCAGCGCCGGCGCGCACCGCTCCGGCGCCGTATCAACCTGCGCTTCTCGAAGGGAAATCGCGCGCTCTCCCCGGACCTGTCCGCTCAGCCGGAAGTCGTCGACACGACGGTCCACGACCCACGCCGGCGTCGCGCGATCCTGATCGCGGTCTGCGTCGCCCTCATGGCGGTCATCGCCTCCGTCTCCGGGCTGAACGTCGCCCAGCAGGAGATCGCTGTCGCGTTCCACGCCTCGCAGAGCACCGTCCTGTGGATCATCAACATCTACACGATCAGCCTGGCCGCGCTGCTGCTACCGCTCGGCGCTCTCGGCGACCGATGGGGACGCCGGCCCGTACTCCTCGCCGGCCTGGTCGTCTTCGCGGTGGCGAGCGCGGCGGCCGGTCTCGCGACCTCGTCGGAGGTCATGCTCGCGGCGCGGCTGCTCAGCGGCGTCGGCGCGGCGATGATCATGCCGGTCACCCTGGCCGTCATCACCTCCACGTTTCCCGACGGCGAGCGCGCCAAGGCGATCGGTGTCTGGACCGGCGTCGCCGGCGGTGGCGGCATCCTGGGGATGTACCTCTCCGCGACCCTGGTGGACCTCGCCAGCTGGCGGTGGCTGTTCGTCCTGCCGGTCGTACTCGTCGCCGTGGCCATCACCATGGCGCTGCGCTCCGTACCGAACTCGCGGGAGAGGTCGGAACACGGGTTCGACGTCATCGGTTCGCTGACCTCCGTGATCGCCGCGGTCGGGCTCATCGTCGTCCTGCACGAGGGCCCGGTGCAGGGGTGGAGCGCTCCGGTGACGCTTCTGAGCCTGCTCGTCGGCGTCACCGGCGCCGTCGGGTTCGTGCTGTGGGAGCGACGCCGGCCGGCTCCCCTGCTCGACGTCCGTCTCTTCCGTGAGCGGCCGCTCACCAGCGGATCCATGACGCTCCTGGTGGTCTTCGGCGTGCAGGCCGGGATCTTCGTCGTCCTCTTCCCGTACTTCCAGGCGGTCCTCGGTTGGTCCGGTCTGCGCGCCACCCTGGCGCTCATGCCGATGGCGGTGACGATGATGCTCGCCTCCGGCCTCGCCCCACGACTGGCCGCGCGCGTCGGCGGGCGTACGACGATGGCTGCCGGCATCCTCCTCGGCGGCGCGGGTCTGGCGTTGATGGCCACCTTCGTCTCCGTCGACGGTGGATACCTCTCCGTCCTGCCCGGGATGCTCGCCATGGGGCTCGGCATGGGTTTGAGCCAGACGCCCGCGACCGAGGCCATCACCTCCTCCCTGCCGCGGGAACGTCAAGGTGTGGCCTCCGCGCTCAACGACGTCACCAGGGAGTTCGGCACCGCGCTCGGGGTCGCGCTGCTCGGGGCCGTGCTCTCCGCCGGCTACCGCGACGCCATCGGCTCCCGGCTCGATGGGATGCCGGACAGCACCGGCGACGCCGCCCGCGACGGCATCGCCAACGCGATTGCCTCCGCTGACACAGCCGGCACCCAGGCCGAGGCCGTGATCCGCGCCGCCCAGGACTCCTTCGTGGACGGCTGGCGACAGGCCATGTGGGCCGGAGTCGCTGTCCTGACCATCCTCTTCGGGTACGTCATCGCCCGAGGTCACCGGCCCGGCCCGGCCGGTACCGCCGGCGCAGCGACGGGCGGAGCGCGCCCTACGGGGGACACCATCTCCCGGTAGGCCCTCGTCACGTCGTGTTGCGTGAGGTGGCTTCTTCGGCCGTGGCGGATCTCCGGGCGGGGGCAGGTATAGCCCGGAGCCCCACACGTCTGGGCGGCCACCAAGGGCATCCGAGCACGTCCCGCGGTGTGCGCGCCGGCCCGACCGTCACCCGCTGATCGTCCCTGCGGAGGGAGACACGGGCGGGGTCGAGCCGCCGCGCGGCCCTCTCATACAGCGGCGAATCGTCCAGGTCCCGAGTCCGAATGAACATTCCCGCCGGGCTGCCGTGAACCTAGCGTCGGAAGCCGCCGAGCAGGGGATCCGCCCGTTCGGCTCCCGCACGGCACGGAGACGATGTGGCCAACGAAATCGGTCCGGCGGCGCTGCTTGAGCGCGTCGAACCCCAGGTGGAGACGCGAGCGGACGCCATCGTCCTGACGGTGCGGCGCGCCGGACGGATCGTCCTCGACGGGGTCCGGCTGGGCCTCCGCGTCGGCGGCGTCGACCTGGACGCCGGCTCCGTCCTTCTCCGGTCCCGCGTCCGCGAGATCACCGACGAGTGGACCGCCCGCTCCGGCAAGGCGACCGGCACCCACCGGTACACGCACGTCGAGACGGTTCACGAGCTGCGCCACGACAGCGGCGTCGAGTGGCAGATCCACGTCCGGGCGAGCGGGGATGGGGTGGCGGTCCGCTACGCGCTCGCCCGGCTGGAGGGTCACGGCCGTCTCGACGCCGACCACACCCGGCTCCGGTTCGAGCCCGACGCCCGGGTGTGGGCGCTCGACTACCAGACCTGGTACGAGACGCCGCGCGTCGGCGCCGACCTGGCCGAGCTGCCCGCCGGGGCGTACGGCTTCCCGCTGCTCGTGCGCCTGCCGCGGGCGGGGGCGTACGTCCTGCTCACCGAGGCGGCGATCGACGGCCGTTTCAGCGGCGCCCACGCCGAGCTCGACGACGACGGTGAGCTGCGGTTCGTGGCGGCCGACGAGTCGGTCGAGATCACCCGCGGTCCGGTGACCCCCTGGCGGGTGTTCCTGATCGGTGATCTCGCCACGATCGTCGAGAGCCGCTTCGTCGACGAGTTGGCGCCCGCCCCGCTCGACCCGGCCGGCGACCTGCGCTGGGTGCGCCCGGGCCGGGCCGCCTGGTCGTGGTGGTCGGACTTCTACTCCGGCGCGCAGCTGCACCGGCAGCGACACTTCGTCGACGTCGCGGCCCACTTCGGCTGGGAGCATCTGCTCATCGACTGCGGCTGGGACGAGACCTGGGTACCGGAGATCGTCGCCTACGCGAGTCGCCGTGGCATCCAGGTGCACCTGTGGGTGGTCTGGCACGACCTCGACGGGCCGGAGAAGCTGGCGAAGCTCGCCCTGTGGCGGTCCTGGGGCGTCGCCGGCATCAAGGTCGACTTCATGGAGTCCGAGTCGAAGGACCGCTACCGCTGGTACGACACGATCCTCGCCGAGACGGCCCGGCTCGGCCTGCACGTGAACTTCCACGGCTCGGTCATCCCGCGAGGGTGGGCGCGGACCTGGCCGCAGGTCATCGGCTACGAAGCCGTCCGCGGCAGCGAGTACTACGTCTTCTACCAGGGCACGCCCCTGACCGCCGTGCACAACGTGATCCAGCCGTTCACCCGCAACGTCGTCGGCGCGATGGACTACACGCCTGTCGCGTTCGCCGCGCCGGGACGGACCACGAGCGACGGCCACGAACTCGCCCTCAGCGTCGCCTTCGAATGCGGCATCACCCACTTCGCCGACGACGTCGACGCCTACCTCGCCCGGCCGGACGCCGCGCGGTTCCTCGCGGAACTCGCACCCTCCTGGGAGGAGACGGTGCTGCTCGCCGGTGACCCCGACCACGAGGCGGTCATCGCCCGTCGGCACGGCGACCGTTGGTTCCTCGGCGGCATCGCCACCGGCCCGGCGCGCCGGCTCACCGTCCCACTCGACCGCCTGGCGCTCGGACCGGGCGACGCGTGGATCGTCGGCGACGGCGCGGCGGGCGGCCTGACCTCCCACCGGCGCCCGGTCGACGACAAGCTGGTCGTCGACGTGGCGGAGAACGGCGGCTTCGTCGCCGTCGTCGCCGCCCGTGGCACCCGGCTGCACCGGGCCGTCGCGCGGCCCGAGCACGCCGCACCGCGGGTGGATCCGCCCGTCCAACTGCTCGGCCCGGACGGCGCGGCCGTCCTGCTGACCGAGGGACAGCTGCGACTGCCGCCCGGCTGGTCAGCGGAGCGCCTCGCCGACGACCGGTGGAGGATCGAGGCGCCCGCCGCCCTGGCACCCGGGCGGGCGGGTGTGGTCACCGTCGAGACGCCGGGTGAGGACGGGGTGCCGGTTGTGGCGCACGCCCGCCTGTTCCGACCTCTGACGCCCGGATCCCATCGCCTGTCGGCGCTGACCATGGTCGCGTTCAACAACGAGAGCGGTCCGATCGAACGCGACCGGAGCAACGGTGGCGGCAACCCGGACGACGGCCGCCGCATGAGCATCGCCGGGGTGGAGTTCGACGACGGGCTCGGCGCGTCCACGCCGTCGCGGATCGAGCTCTACCCGGGCGGTTGCGCCGACCGGTTCACCGCCCGCATCGGCGTCGACGACGAGACCCCGGGCACCGCCGCCCGGATGAGCGTGCACGCCGACGGGGTCGAGCTGTTCGCCGTCGACGTCCGCGCGGGTGAGCCGCCGCGCGACATCGAGCTCCACATCCGCGGCGCCGCCACGCTCAGCCTGCGGGCGGACGCCCTGCCCGAGCACCCGGAGCCGGCCCACGTCGACTGGGCGTCGGGCCGCCTCCACCACCACACCGCCACCACCCCGGCCGAGCAATGAAGCCCGGCCACCACCAAGGGAGAAACCATGCGACACGGCAAGAGATGGATCGCCGCCGCGGCCGTGCTGGCCGCCCTCGCCGCGACCGGCTGCAGCGGCAGCGGCGGGGGAGACGGCAAGGTCACCTTGAGCTACGCGACCTGGAGTGACGACCAGAAGCCGGCCATGGAGGCGATCGCCAAGGCCTTCGAGGACAAGCACCCCAACATCGATGTCCAGGTGCAGGTCCTGCCGTGGCCCGAATACTGGTCCACCCTTCAGGTCGGCGCGGCGGGACGCACCGCACCGGACGCGTTCTGGATGCTCGCCGACCAGTTCCCGGCGTACGCCAAGGGCAAGCAGCTGCTCGACATCACCGACGCGGTCAAGGCCGCGGGCGTGGACCTGGCCGCGTACCCGAAGGCGGTCCTCGACCTGTACGACGTCGACGGCAAGCTCTACGGCCTGCCGAAGGACTTCGACACGAACGGGATCTGGTTCAACAAGGCCCTCTTCGACAAGGCCGGCGTCGCCTACCCGGACGACACCTGGACCTGGGACGACGCGCGTGCTGCCGCCCGTAAACTCACGAACCCCGCTGCGGGTGTGTGGGGCATCGCCGCCCCGATCGACCGCCAGGGCGGGTACTACAACAGCATCTACCAGGCCGGCGGCAAGGTGATCGGCGACGACGGCAAGGCCGCCATCGACAGCCCGGAGGCCGTCTCCGGTCTGCAGTTCTGGACGCAGCTGCACGCCGACGGGCTCTCGCCGACGCTGAAGCAGCTCTCCGACACCGAAGCGGTGCAGATGTTCATGGACCAGAAGGTCGCCATGTACTTCTCCGGCTCCTTCTGGGCCCAGCGCCTCTACGGCGACCAGGCGCTGCGGCCCAACGTCGGCGTCGCGCCGCTGCCGAAGGCGAAGCAGCGGGCCACGATGATCAGCGGCATCCTCAACGCCGGGTACGCCGGCACCAAGCACCCCAAGGAGCTCGCCGAGTTCCTCATCTTCGCCAGCGGCAAGGACGCGGCCGTCATCCAGGCCAAGAGCGGTGCGGTGCTGCCCGCGTACCAGGACACGCAGCAGGGCTGGCTCGACGCGATGCCCGAGTTCAACCTGAAGGTCTTCGTCGACGCCGTCGACTACTCGGTGCCGCTGCCGATCGCCGGTGACGCCGCCAAGTGGACCGGCCTGGAGACCCAGTACCTCGGTCCGGCGTGGGAGGGCAAGCAGAACGCTGCCGAAGCCGCCCGGGCGTACAACACAGCGATCAACGAGGTCCTCGCGAAGTGACCACCGACGTCGTCAGCCCTCCCGCGCGGCAGCGGACCCGCCGCCGCGCGGGAGGGCTCCTGCCCGCACCCGGCTGGGGCTATCTGATGATCGCTCCGGCGTTCGTCGGCCTCGTCGCCTTCTACGTCTGGCCGTTCCTCACCACGTTCGGTAAGAGCTTCATGGACGTTCCGGCCTTCGGGCCCGGCACGTTCACCGGCGTCGACAACTACACCGAGCTGCTGGGCGACGCGCGCTTCTGGCAGGCGCTGCGCAACTCCGCGCTCTACACGGCGATCCTGCTGCTCGGCGTACCCGTCGCTATCGTGCTCGCCGCGCTCATCGAGCAGGTCGGCCGCGGCCGCGCCCTCTACCGGGTGCTCTTCTTCCTGCCGGTGGTGACCCTGCCGGTGGCGATCAGCATGGTCTGGCGCTTCATCTACAACGGCGACTTCGGCCTGCTGAACTACGTCCTCTCCCTGGTCGGTGTGCCCGGGCAGTACTGGGTCGCCGACGCCACCTTCACCATCTACGCGGTCGGTGTCGTCGGCATCTGGATGAGCCTCGGCATCAACCTGATCATCCTCGGCGCCGGGCTCCAGGGGATCCCGCAGGACCTCTACGAGGCCTCCGCGCTCGACGGGGCGGGGCGGGTACGCCAGTTCTTCCGGATCACCCTGCCGCTGCTGTCGCCGAGCGTGTTCCTGGTGACCGTGCTGACCGTGATCTCGGCGCTGCAGATGTTCGACCTGATCTTCGTGATGCTGCGCAGCGTCAACAACACCGCGCTCGCCGACTCGAAGACCATCGTCTACCTCTTCTACGAGAAGGCCTTCGTGGAGTTCGACCAGGGGTACGGCGCGGCGATCGCCATCGTGCTCCTCATGGTGATCATGGCTGCCACCCTCCTCCAGTTCCGCCTGCAACGCCGGTGGGTGTTCTATGACTGATCAGATCCTGCGAAGCAGGCGCACGGACCGGGCGGCGACCGGATCGAAGGCGTCCCGCCACGGCGAATGGGTCATCCACCTCGTCCTCGCCGCCGCAGCGCTCGTCATGGTGGCGCCCTTCGTCTGGCAACTGCTCACCATCTTCAAATCCAACCGTGAAGCGTCCCAGATGCCGCCGACGCTCCTGCCGGACGACCCGACGACCGGCGCCTTCGCCACGTTCTTCGGCTCGGTGCCGTTCTGGGCGCAGCTCACCGTCTCAGTCTCCGCGCTCGTGCTCCGCGTGATCGGGCAGCTCACCGTCTCCGCCCTCGCCGGCTACGCGTTCGCCCGGCTCCGGTTCCCGGGACGCCGGCTCCTGTTCGGGCTCTTCATCGCCATGCTCATGGTGCCGAGTCAACTCTTCCTCATCGGACAATTCGAGATCATCAGAGACTTCGAGCTGCTCGACACCATCCCCGCGCTGGCGATCCCGGGCATGTTCTCGGCGTTCGGGATCTTCCTGATGCGGCAGGCGTTCATGTCGATCCCCGCCGGATTCGAAGAGGCGGCCCGACTCGACGGCGCCGGACCCCTGCGCACCTTCTGGTACGTCATGCTCCCGATGGCCCGCCCCACCATGGCGGCGCTGGCCGTCCTCACCTCGCTCTACTCCTGGAACGACCTGCTCTGGCCGCTCATCGTGACCCCGCGCGGCGACAAACGCCCGATCACCGTCGGCCTGGCCGGCCTCCAGGGGCAGTTCGGAACCGACTACCCGACCCTCATGGCCGGCGCGCTCGTCGCGTCGCTGCCGCTCATCATCATCTTCCTGGTGCTGCAGCGGCAGTTCTTCTCCGGCATCGCCAGCAGCGGTCTGAAAGGCTGACCGGTCGTCGGTCGGCGCTGGACAGGCGCCGACCGGCGACCGCAGCGCTGTCGCGACCCGGAACGTGACCCGGACAGTTCAGGATCGGTGCGGGTGGGCCGGCACAGGTTCGTCAAACGCAGTCGCGCGGGCCTCCACCCGCCGGAACTCCGGCGACGTGACCGTCCGCAACGTCGCGGCAAGCACGAGGACGCAAACTCCTGCCCCGCCCCAGAAGACCGCCCGTACGCCGATCAGTTCCGCGGTCAACCCGGCGACCAGGGCCCCCAGCGGCATCGATCCCCAACTGGTCAGCCGGCTGACCCCGCTGTAACGCCCCATCATCTCCTCGGGCACGACGAGCGCACGCAACGAGCTGTAGGTGACGTTCCAGGCACCGGAGCCGGCACCGCCCAGCACGGTCGTCACGGCGATCAGCCATGCGGACGAGGAGACCGCCGGCGCTGCCAGCAGCACGGCGAGACAAGCCATCGACGTGACGAGGACGACCTGCCGTCCCAGCCGACGAATGAGGGCGGGCGCGACGGAGGCGCCCACGACGCCACCCACTCCCAGCCCGCCGATCAGCAGCCCGTACTCCGAGTGGCTCAGGTCCAACGGCCCGGGTGCGACCGCGTACACGACGATGACCGCCGTCCAGGCCGCCCAGCATCCGCTCGCCGCGCCCGCCACCAGCAGCAAGGTCCGTAGAGCCCTCTCCCGCCACACGTACTGCACGCCCTCCCGGATCTCCGCGCGGAGGCTCGGCGCGCCCGCCGTCGAGCTGGAGTGGCGGCCGCTGCGGTAGTGACCGGTCATGATCGTCAAGGCGAGCAGCGCGCCTGCGTAGCCCACCGCGCCGGCGCCGAGCGCGACGGCCAGTCCGGCGGCGGCCAGCAGGCCACCCAGTGGCGGCCCGATGAACTCGTTCGCCGCGGTCTCGGTCGCCGTCAACTTCGCGAACGCGGATTCCATGCGGTTGCGGGGCACCACCATCGGCACGACCGACATCCGGGTCGTGTCGGCGAACACCTCGGCGGTGCCGAGGAGCAGCGCCCCCGCATACAGCCCGGCCAGCGGCAGCAGCTCCGCGAGGACCCCTCCCACGAGCACGGCGAGGGCCAGGGCGCGTACGGCGGCCATCGTCATGATCAGGTGCCGGCGGTCCACCCGGTCGGCGAGCACGCCCGCGGGCAGCGAGAACAACAGCCAGGGCAGGGTGTTGGCCAGGGTGACGCCGGCGACCAGCGCAGGGGAGTCCGTCATCGAGACGGCCACCAGGGGCAGGGCCAGCTTGACGACGCCGTCGGCCAGGTTGGTGACCGCGGCACCGGCCCAGAGGGCCCTGAAGTTCCGCGCGCCCACGGTCGTCGGGTCGCCCGGCTGGATGTTGGTCGGCATGGCCAGGGAGGTTGCCGCACCCCGCGGCGTCACCCTAGAGTTTCGACCGGAGGCGAAACGTGGCGGTGTTCCTGGTCGACGCCGAAACGATGGCGGAGGCGCGTTTCGGCACGTCACCGCTCACCGAGACGTTGGCGGCGCTCAACATCCTGCGCCGAGGTCAACCACTTCCCTGGCACCGGGCCTGGCGCGACCGGCACGTCGGCGCCTTTCACGACTATCTCCACGACGACCCGGTGAGCGCGGCCATCGTGGCCCACGCCATCTCGTCCTCCTGGATGGCCGACTTCCTGACGGTGCCGCCCGCGCGTCCCGACATGACGCTGGACGACGAACTCGTGGCGCTGGAGTCACTGCCGGACGAGCAGATCCGCGCCGACCTGGCCCACGTACGTTCCCCGCTCGCCCCGGAATTACGTGGCCCCGGGTTGGCGCGCCGGACGGGCGCTCTGTTGCGCTGGGTCTGGCACCACACGATCGAGCCGGACTGGCCGCGCCGTCAATCGGTGCTGCGCGCCGATGTGGTGTCCCGGATCGCCCGCCTGGGCCGAGACGGCTGGTCCGGGGTCATCAACGACATACGGCCGGGCACCCGTTGGCTCGGCGACGGTCGGCTGCAGATCGAGGAGCGGCCATACCCACCATGCGACGTGCGGGGCAGGAGACTCACCTTCTTCGCGGCGCACTGCCGGGGAGGCTGGATCTCCTGGAGGTTGCCCGACCGCTTCGGGATCGTCTATCCGGTGACGGGGATCTTCACCGAGGCGGCTCTAAACACGCCGGATCCGCTGCGTCGCCTACTGGGAACCGCGCGGAGCAGAATTCTGGTCCAGGCGTCCGAGCCGATCAGCACGACCGCGGTGGTCGCCGCGACCGGACTGCCGCTCGGCACGGTCGGTGGTCACCTGCGCGTCCTCACCGAGGCCGGTCTGCTCCGGAAACGCCGGTCAGGCCGGGAGGTCCTCTACTGGTGGACGGATGCGGCCCGGGCGCTCGTGGCCGGCGCCGCACCGTAGTGACCGCGCAGAACAAGTCAACGTTCCGCCGGGTCACACCTCGAAGGCAGCATCAGCGACCTCGTAGCCCTCATGGCGGCGGCGGAACCCGCTCGGACTCAACCCGTGGTGCTTCCGGAAGACCCGCGAGAAGTAGAACGCGTCGTCGAAGCCGAGCTCGGATGCGATCTCGGTGACCGTCGCGTCCGTCGTGTCGAGCAACTGCCGCGCCCTCGCCATCCGCAGGGCGGTGTGGTGAGCCAACACCCCGCCTCCGGTCGCCCTGCGGAACAGGGTGCTCAGATGCGACGGCGACACCCCCACCAGTCGCGCCAGCTCGGGCACCTTCACCTTCCCGTCGAGCCGTTCGGCCAGGTAACTCATGGCGCGCTGCAACGGGTCCCCCGGTTCGGGGAGCAGCCGGTCGACGCTGAGTTGCGTCAGCAGTTTCCACGCGGTCCCCGCCGCGCCCAGCAGGCGAACGGGCGACTGGTCGCGCTCGAGGTAGGTGACGATCTCGTCCATGAGCGCCACCGCCCGACCGATGGAGCGCACCGGCACCACCGGCCGCGCGGTCGTGGCCTCCAGGCAGTCAGCGAGCTTGGAGACGTCGGACCCCATCAGGTGCGCCCACCAGATCGTCCAGGGGCTGCGCTCGTCGGCACCGTATTCGTGCGCGACGCCACGGGGAATGACGAGCGCCTGCCAGGCCCCGACCCGATGCATTCCCGAGCCGACGCGCGCCCAGCCCGAGCCCGAGGCGCAGATGATCAGGAGCACCTCGGGGGTGCCTCGGGGACGATGCATCCGGTGGTCGGCGGCGTCCGGGTAGTACCCGGCGTCGGTGACGACGAGCCGTCCCGTGATCGGGCGCCGTAGCGCCTCGGCGACGAGCGGGCGGGGCACCGAGGTCAACCGCTGCCCCCGAAATCCCTCCTGGAGCGGCACGGGGCCCATCGTGCGCGGTCACCAGCGAATTGTCCATGTCGTGGCGCATCGATTGCGCCACGACGCCCGGCCCCCGACCTCCGGGCGCGGGCGGTTCCGCTCACTGTCGGAGCGTGGCCTAGGCTCCGTCGTCGTGGATGAGCCGCGCGGGTCAGGGGTCCTTCGTCATCAGTCTCTGCACGACGGGTTCGTGGCGGCGCAGGGGCCCCGGCAGGGCTTCGCCGAGGCGATCGATCGGCACATCGAGGAGCACTTCGGGCCGGTCGAGTTCGTCTACCACGAGATCGCCTCCCACCTGGTCGGAGTGCACGTCTACGTGGTGGGGCCGACCGAGGAACGCCCGTACCGGACGCTGATCACCTCTGGGATGAGTGACCTGCCGATGACCGTCCCGGACGGCCACGACATCAGTCGGTACGCCGAACTGATGCTCAGCCTGCCGGCCGACTGGCCGCTGACCGAGGTGACCGGGTTGAACGAGGAGCCGACCGGCTGGCCGGTGCGCCTGATCAAGGAGATCGCTCGACTGCCGCACGAGTACGGCAGCTGGATCGGCGAATGGCACTCGGTGCCGAACGGCGACCCCGCGCAGCCCTACGCGACCGGCACCCCGTTCGCCGGGGTCGTCGTCACGCCGATGCTGCGTGTGCCGGCCGAGGCGCGAGCGATCGAGGTGCCCGACGGCAGCCGGATCGAGTTGCTCGCGCTGATCCCGCTGCACCCCGACGAGGTGGCAGTCAAGATCGAACGCGGAACGAACGCCCTCATCGAGATTCTGGACCGAGGTCGCGTCACCGAACTGCTCGACCCGGACCGGCCGTCGTACGCCTGACACCCCCGCTGACCAGGAGAAATGGGCGCGTTTCTGACGTGGCGATCGGCGCGCTGCCGGTCCTGGCCGCAAGACCCAGGTGAGGCGGGTGCTGGCCGCTCAGGACCGCGCCGGCCCCACCACCGGCGACCATTCGCGCACCGAGGTCACCTCGACGCCGGGCGTCGTGTAGTACGGGTCCTCGGCGAGGATCTGTTCCGCCCGCGCCCGGTCCACGGTGAAGACGAGCAGCGCGCCCGAGTCGTCCGCCCAGGGGCCCGAGGCCAGCACCTCGCCTGCCTCGTAGAGGGCGTGCAGCCGCTCCCGGTGGGCGGGGCGGGCTTCGAGGCGCCGCGGATCGTCGGTGAAGGTGAGCTCGACACAGATCATGACCAGTACGGTATGCAGCCGACGGCCGCGCCGCTGTATCGCCGGATACAGTCCCCGGAATGACGGATCACGGCCTGGCCCGGGTGCCGATCTTCCGTACCCTCAACGGCGCCCGGCTCGACGAGATCGCGCGGCGGCACCCGGCCCGGTCGGTTCCCGCCGGCGTCGTGCTGGCCCGTGACGGCGACCGGGCCGACGACTTCGTGATCGTCGAGAGCGGTACCGTCTCCGCCACCCACGACACCTGGAACGGGTCCCGGGTCCGGTACGCGGCGATCACCGGGCCCGCCGTAGTCGACAAGGCAGCGGTGCTCGCGGGCGGCCGGCACACGGCGACCTGGACCGCCACCACCCCGTGCCGCGTCCGTCGGCTCCCGGCGAGCCTGCTGCGCCAGCTCATCGACACCGTGCCGGCGCTGCGCGATCACGTGCTGCGACACCTCTCCGAGCAGGTGAACCGGGACCGGCGGGCCATGCTCCGGCGGACGGGGCGCCCGGAGTTCCGGGTCGCATCCTGGCTCCTCGAAGCCGGCCAGGAGCGGGTCGGTCGGGTTCCGCTGCCGGGCTCCCAGGAGGGGCTCGGCGAGGAGATCGGGTTGTCCCGGGTGAGCGTCAACCGGGCGCTCCGGGGCCTCGCCTCCTCCGGCCTGCTGCGGGTGGAGCCGGCCGCGGTGGTGATCCTCGATCCGCCGGGGCTCGCCGCGGTCCGGGACGGTTCGCCGGCACTGCCACCCGCCTGAGTTGCGGGCGCGAAGCCGAGCGCGGTGGCGTCCGAAGCGAAAGTCGGGAAGGCTGGCGCCTATGGTTTCGGTGTTGCAGAACGTGGCGATCGACTGTGCGGATGCCTACAAGCTGGCTCGGTTCTGGAGCAGTGTGACCGGCCGTCCGCTGCACCCGGAGGACAGACCGGGCGACCGGGAGACTCAGGTGCAGCTGGCGGAGGGCCCGGTGCTGTACTTCAACCAGGTGCCCGAACCCAAGCAGATCAAGAACCGGATCCACCTGTGTCTGCGCCCGGAGACCTCCCGTGACCAGGAGGTGGAACGGCTGCTGGGCCTCGGGGCCACCTTCGTCGCCGATCACCGGAACCCTGACGGTTCGGGCTGGGCGGTCCTCGCCGACCCCGAGGGCAACGAATTCTGTGTTCTTCGCAGCGCGTCGGAACGAGCCGCGACGAACTCCTGAAGCGCACCGCCACCGTGGCCGGCCTCGCACGACCACCGGTCAGAAGAGACGGTGGTGGCGACGGAGCGGTCGCCAAGCCCCACCTCGGGGCAGCGGCTCCCTGCCGGTTGATGGCGCTGGGTGTGCCGACGGTCAGGCCGGCCGGCCGTACGTGACGGCCTCGCGGACAGACCGCGGTGCCTTCTCCGCGAGCTGCGTGTCGGGGCGGGCTCCCAGCGCATCGTTGATGGTGGAGAACGCCAGCCGGAACGCAATCCACGTCGTCGCCTCGAAGATCTCTCGGTCGGTGAGGCCCGCGGCGCGCAGGCGGTCGACGTCGGCCCGAGTCGTAGCATTCGGATCGTGGACGACCTGACGAGACCAGCCGGCCAGCACGGCCTCCCGCTCGGACAGGCCGCTGTCGACGCCTCGTAGCACCCCCGCGGCGGTCGCCTCGTCGCTGAGCTCGGCCAGCCTGGATCCCCAGGCGAGCGCACAGTATGCGTCGCCGCGGGCAGCGGCGGTGGCGGCGACCATGACGGCCACTTCCCGAGCCGACAGGCCGGACTCAGCCAGGAGATCGGCGCGCACGGCCTGGAAGGAATTCAGCACGTCGGGACGCCAGCCCCAGACGCGAGTGAGGTTGTTGACGTAGCCGTCGGAGGCGACATCGGCCTCGAAGGCGGCATTCACCGCCGGGCTCTGCGGCGGATCGGCGACGAAGGAAAGATCGCTCATAGCGGTCAGTGTGCTCCACGCGGCGATCACCACCCAACGACAGATCAACGACATGCGAGCGGGAAACGTCGGCGTGAACTCAGCCCTTGTGGACGGAGCTGTACGTCGAGCAGGGTTGCGGCCAAGAGGGTCGCCAGCATTGATTGCGTCGGGCGGGTTGCTGCCAGGTCGGCCGAACGAACTGCCCGCAAACGGGGTTGCTGAGGCGCGCGGTAGGCCTTTATCGTTCGTTCGCACCTCCCGGTGCGCAGGCAACGGCTACTTCCGCTCATAACGGGGAGACGCGGGTTCGAATCCCGCCGCCGCCTTTCGGCGGTGTCGACCAGCGGCCCAGGTCACCTTGGCCCGTAAGGGCCAGTCGCCGTCGCCGCCTTGGTCTCGGGAGGGGCGCTCACGCCGCATACCCGGTGCGACGGACACGGCTACTTCTGGCAAAGGGCCTGTAAAGCCCCCGCGGTTCGAATCCGCTAACTCCGTGTCCAACCTTGATCTCGGGTATGCGGCGTGACCGGCTTCGGAGGTCCGAAATCCTCTTGGCGATCGGGTGTCGTCGCGCGTAGGTTGTTGCCGCGCCTCCCGGTGCGAGGGTGACGGATCCTTCCTCTTCCGAAAACCGTCGCTGCCGTCGATCTCGGGGAGCGTTCACGCCGCATATCCGGTGCGCAGAAGACGGATACTTCTAATCTATGGGTCGGGGGTTCGAGTCCCCTCCAGCCTGCGGGCTGGTAGCTCAGATGGCAGAGCAATAGGCACTCTTCCGTCGTCGACTCTCGATCTCGGTTATGCGGCGTGATCTCTGCCTGTGACAGGACCGCAAATTCTGTTGCCCGCCCCCAATTGCCGCGGCTAGCGTCATCCACGCACTTCCCGGTGCGAAGGTGACGGTTACATCTTGGAGAGGCCACCCGGCCTCGGTGAAGAGTCCGTCCGTCACCGGGTTCCGGTCTCGGGAGGCGCCACCACACCGCACACCCGGTGCGCAGGCAACGGTTACTTCAGGGATCCGCGGGTTGGGGGTTCGAGTCCCCCGAGGCCTTCGGGCTGATAGCTCAATCGGACAGAGCAGCGGGCTAGGTCGTGTCTCGAAGTCAGATGGCGCGTGTCGGTGATCGATAGATAGCGAGGTCTCCGGTAGAGGGTTCATCGACGAAGAAGAACCTGAATACCGGAGACCTCGTGGCCACCATAGCGGTGAC
>NZ_RAZT01000019.1 GCF_003626635.1 Micromonospora musae
CCCGCGCAGGTCCTCGTCGCGCTTCGGCCTGGTCAGCGGAGTGAGGATCGCGGCGACCACGGCCACCGTGCCGAAGGCGAGGCCCGCCCCCCAGAAGCTCTCCTCCAGGTCCGAGTTGAAGTGGATCACTCCGGCCCGGTACAGCAGATAGGTCCCGACCGCCACCACGGTGCCGGAGAGCAGCGACCAGAAGCCGGCCAGCGCGGTCATCCGCTTCCAG
The DNA here is from genome assembly GCF_003626635.1 of Micromonospora musae. Classification (GTDB taxonomy): domain Bacteria; phylum Actinomycetota; class Actinomycetes; order Mycobacteriales; family Micromonosporaceae; genus Micromonospora; species Micromonospora musae. The sequence continues at coordinate 221 of NZ_RAZT01000019.1, forward strand.
AACATCCCGATGATGAAGGTGCCGAAGAGCGGGGCGTTGAAGACCGAGAAGAGGGCCTGGATGTAGTTCATGATGTTGCTGAACCCGGCCGCGATGAAGGCGGTGCCGATGCCGATCACGACGGCCCCGATGGTGGCGTACCGGCCGATCCGGAGGTAGTAGTCGTCCGGCCGGTCGCGGCGGACGTAGGCCTGCCAGATGTCGTACGTGAACACGGTGTTGAAGCCGCTCACGTTGGCCGCCATCCCGGCCATGAACGAGGCGAGCAGGCCGGTGACCGCCACCCCCAGCACGCCGTTGGGGAGCAGGTCCCGCATCAACAGCGGGATCGCGTTGTTGTACTGCAGGTCGCCGCTCGACGCGCCCAGGCCCTTCACGGTCACCAGGGCGATCAGACCGGGGATCACGGTGACGACCGGGATCAGCAGCTTCGGGTACGCGGCGATGATCGGCGTACGCCGGGCCGCGCTCATGTTCTTCGCCGACAGCGCGCGCTGCACCTCGGCGAAGTTGGTCGTCCAGTAGCCGAACGAGAGCACGAAACCGAGCCCGAAGACGATGCCGAGCCAGTGCGCCCCGAGCGGATTGGCCGAGCTGCCGGTCTCCTGCCAGGCGTGCAACCCCGCCGCACCGAGCTTCGAGTCGCGGACCGCGTCCATCAGGCCGGAGACGCCGCCGACCTTCACCAGACCGATCACGGTGACCGGGATGAGCCCGGCCAGGATCACGAAGAACTGGAGCACCTCGTTGTAGATCGCGCCGGAGAGGCCGCCGATGGTGATGTAGGCCAGCACGATCGCGGCGCCGACGATGACGGCCACCCAGAGCGGCCAGCCGAGCAGCGCCTGCATGACCAGCGCCAGCGCGTAGAGGTTCACCCCGGCGATCAGCACCTGGGCGACCGCGAAGCTGATCGCGTTCAGCAGGTGGGTCGGGCGGTTGAAGCGCAGCCGCAGGTACTCGGGCACGCTACGAACCCGGGAGCCGTAGTAGAAGGGCATCATCACGATGCCCAGGAAGACCATCGCCGGCACGGCACCGATCCAGTAGTAGTGGAGCGTCATCACGCCGTACTGAGCGCCGTTGGCGGCCATACCGATGATCTCCAAGGCCCCGAGGTTGGCGGAGACGAAGGCCAGGCCGGTCACCCAGGCGGGCAGTGACCGGCCGGAGAGGAAGAAGTCGACGCTCGTGCGGATCGCCCGGCGGGCGGCGAAGCCGACGCCGAGCACCGTGACGAAGTAGAGCGCCAGGAGGACGTAGTCCAAGGCGTTCATGTCGAGCCGAAGTCCGCCGCCGTCCATCCGCGTCACCTCTCGTCCCACCGGTCGCGTCTCGCGGGCGGCCTACTACCCGAGGCCACCGGAGTCCACGCCTGGATCGGAGGTTCACCGGCCGGGAAACACGAAAGCGCCCCGGCCGGTGGCCGGGGCGCCCTCGTGGACGGTCAACGACCGAGCACGCGGTCCAGGAAGTCCCGGTAGCGACGGACCGCCATCCGTAGCTCCTCGGTGTCCGCGGAGCCGTCCCCCTGCCAACTGCCGAGGCTGCTCTTCTGCGCCGCCAGCGCCGCGGAGAGCGCCTCGATCGCCTCCTCGACGAGCGCCTCGGCGTGGCCGGCCGCGGCCCGTGGGTCGTCCACGAAGCGCAGCTGGACGTCCCGCCAGCGATCGCGGAACCCCTGCGCGGTCAGCGCGTCGAAGAGGCTCGCCGGCTCGGCGGCCACGGTGGAGCCGGCCGGTCGGGCGGTTCCCGCCGAGGCGAGGGTGCCGGACCGGCCGGCCGGGGCGGAGCCCGGCATCTCGTGCCCCGTGGAGCGGGTGGGATCGGCGTCGGGCGAGACCGCGTCCGGGTCGACCGCCCCGGGGACGGGGCTGCCGTAGCCGGCCGCGTCGACCGTTCCCGCGTCGGGGTCGCCGCCGGACGCGGTCAGGTCCGCCCGTCGCTCCGGACCGCCCTCGACCGCGCCGGGTGGCACGACGGTGCGCGTCGCCGACGGGTCCGTCCGGACCGCCCCGGACGCGGCCGACGCGGTGACCGAGGTGCCCCGGCGGTGCAGTTCGGCCGTCGGATCGGCCCGCGGGCCCTCGCGGGTGCCCTCCTCGGCGCCGTCGCCCGGTCGCGCCGTCCGCTCCTCCCGGGCATCCGGCTCGTCCTCCGGACGTGGGCTGGCGAGTGCGGACGCGGCGACGGCGCCGGCCACCGTGGGGGCGCCGAGGGCGGTCGGCACCGGCCCCGGCTCGTGGAAGCCGCCCTCACCGGCGTCCCGCTGCGCCGTTCGGGCGACCCGGGTGTCGTCGTCGGCGTCGGTGCGCCCGGTCCGGGCGTCGTCGCCGGTCACCGACGGATCGTCGAACGTGCCCCGGTCGTCCAGCGCGTCCTCCGGCACCTCCGTCCGCCCACCACCGTCGCCGCCGGGCGGCACGGGTACCGGGGCGGACCGGACGGCCTCGGGCTGGTCGTTGCTCACCTGCTGCTTGTCCTGGCGCATCGCGGTGCCTCCTCAGCGGTTGGTGGCGTCGTGGGCCTGCTCCGGGCGGCGCTGCGCCGGGGGCTCCGCCTCCGACGCGCGGGGCTCGGGGTGCTCCGGCTCGCGCGGCTCCGGGTGCTTCCCCTCCGGTTCGCGCGGCTCGGGGTGCTCGCCCTCCGACGCGCGCGGCTCGGGGTGCTCCTCCGGCCGGCGCTGCTCCGGTGGCCGGGGATGCACCGGCTCCTCGCCGAGCAGGTCGGCGAAGAGCGAGCGGTAGTGCACGACGGCCTGCCGCAGCTCCTCGGTGTCGGCCTCGCCCCGGCTGTTGCGCAGGTGGATCTCGTGCGCGTCCCGGTAGTGGGTGAGCGTGCGGGCGTGCTCGACGGAGAGATGGGCGATCTGGTCGGAGAAGTCACCGGTGGGGTACCCGCGCTCGGCGATCAGCCGGGTGACCAGTTCGTCCGCGTCGCCGACGGCGTCGGCCGGGGAGTCGACGAAGCGGACCTGGAGCTCCTCCCAGGCGGCGGTGTAGCGGGCCCGGGACTCCGGGGTGAGCGGGGTGAGCGCCAACTCCGAGTGCCGGCGTTCCCGCTCGCGCAACTCCCGCTCGGCGGCCGCGCGGCTGTCCCGTTCGGCGACCACCCGGTCGTACTCCGGGCCGAACCGGTTGCGCAACGACCGCCGGCGCGCCGACGAGCGAGCGGCGACGGCGATCGCCACGAGCACCAGTACGGCGACGAGGATGACGATTATCTGCGTGGGCGACATGGCTCCTCCTTCGTCACCCGGTATTCCCTCGCCTCACCGATCGCCAATCCCGATCCGCCGTACTTTCCTGGGCGATCCCTGCGCTCCGCCGCGCCGGTACGCCCTCGCTGCGCGGCTTGTCCGGTTTCCGACCTGGAAGTTGCCGATTCCACGGCGACTCCCGGACCGGGGCGGCGGCCGGTGGGGCCGCTCGCCGCACCCGACCTCGTCGAGACCGTGGAGTCGCCGGATCGCGGAGCGCCGGGGGAGCAGCCCTGGGCCAGCGGCGAACCGGGGTCGACGAGGCGGGGTCGACGAGGACCCGGTCCTGGCGTGGCCGGCGTCCGGTCGTGCGGCTCCGACGATCGCCGGTCACCACCGGTCGACCCGCGCCCGCCCGGCTCCACATCGGAGCGTTGTGGTGACCGCAACGGGCGGTAGTGCATCTTGCCGCGATTACGTATCCTGCCCAAGGCGCCCGTGCCGGTGCCCGGCGCCAGGTGCCGGGAGGCTGCCCGGTGGGAGCGCTGCCCGGCCGTCGCCGGCGCTCCTCCTGCCACACCGCCCGGGCGAGGTCCGATGAGAACGCGCGACTGGCCGATCCGCTCGAAGCTGACGGCGCTGGTCGTCGTGCCGGTGACGGCACTGCTGGCACTTTGGATCTTCGCGACCACGCTGACCTTCGGGCCGGCGCTCGACCTGCTCTCCGCCCGTACGTTCCGCTACGACCTGGGCCGCCCCGGCGACGCAGCCGTCGCCGAGCTGCAACGGGAGCGCCGCCTCACCGTCGAGCAGCTCGCCGGCACCAGGCCGCTGCCCGCCCTCGCCGAGCAGCGGGAACGCACCGACCGGGCGCTCGCCGAGCTGCGCCGCCGGGTCACGGGCGAGGAGCTGCGGGACGCCGCGGACGCGTCTCTCCAGGCCCGGATCGACCAACTCGTCACCGCCCTGGACGCGCTCCCCGCCGGCCGGGGCTTCATCGACCAGCGGAGACTGGACCGGGCCGGCGCCTTCGGGCTCTACAACGGGATGATCGGATCGGCCTTCCAGGCGTTCGCCGCCACCGCGACGCTGCCCGAGCCGGAACTCAACCGGGAGTCCCGCGCGTTGACCGAGCTCGGCCGGTCCCGGGAACTGCTCGCGCAGGCCGACGCCCTGCTCAGCGGGGTGGTGACCGCCGGGCGGTACGCCGAGGGGGAGCACGCCCGGCTGGTGCAGATCATCGGCAACCACCGCTTCCTCACCGAGGACGCGGTGGCCGACCTGCCCGCCGCGGAGCGGGCCGCCTACCAACGGCTGACCGAGCAGCCGGCCTTCGCGCGACTACGGGTGATGCAGGACCGCCTGGTCGCCGGAGATTCCCGGACGGTGCCGTCGGTCGACCCGGCCGGCTGGCAGGCCAGCTACGACGAGGTGCAGCAGCAGCTGCGGGAGTACGAGCTCGACGCCGCCGACGGGCTCGCCGACCGCTCGGTGCCGAACGCGATCCGGATCCTCGTCCGGCTCGCCGTCGCCGGGGTGCTCGGGCTGGTCGCCGTCGTCGCCTCGGTGCTGGTCGCGGTGCGGGTCGGCCGGACGCTGGCCCGCCGGCTCAGCGGCGTACGGACCGCGGCCCTGGAGTTGGCCGAAGCGCGACTGCCGGAGGTGGTGACCCGGCTACGGCGGGGCGAACAGGTCGACGTGGCCCGCGAGGCACCCCCGTTGGAGTACGGCGACGACGAGATCGGCCAGGTCGGCCGGGCGTTCAACGAGGTGCAACGCACCGCCATCCGGGCGGCTGTCGACGAGGTCACCCTGCGACGTGGACTCAACGAGGTCTTCCTGAACATCGCCCGGCGCAGCCAGAGCCTGGTGCACCGGCAGCTCGCCCTGCTCGACCGGATGGAGCGGGGCACCGAGGACCCGGACGAGCTGGCCGAGCTCTTCCAGGTGGACCACATCGCCACCCGACTGCGCCGGCACGCCGAGGACCTGGTCATCCTGGCCGGGGCCGCCCCCGGCCGGGGCTGGCGCAATCCGGTCGCGGTCGTGGACCTCGTCCGTGGCGCGATCTCCGAGGTCGAGGCGTACGACCGGGTGGACATCGTGGACGTGCAGCCGGCCGGAGTGCTCGGGCGGGCGGTCGGCGACGTGATCCACCTGCTCGCCGAGCTGATCGAGAACGCCACCGCCTTCTCCCCGCCGGCCACCCGGGTCAGCGTCAACGGTCAGCGGGTGGCCAACGGGTACGCCCTGGAGGTCACCGACCGCGGTCTGGGTATGTCCGACGCCGCGCTGGAGGACGCGGGCCGGCGGCTCGCCCGCTCGCCCGAGTTCGACCCCGCCGAGAGCGCCCGGCTCGGCCTCTTCGTGGTGGCGCGGCTGGCCGCCCGGCACGCCGTACGGGTCAACCTGCGCCGGTCGGAGGCGGGCGGGATCACGGCCGTCGTGCTCATCCCGGCGGAGCTGGTCACCGACGAACCGGCCCCGGGCGTGGGGGACGTCGTCGGCCGGGTGCCCGAGCGTCGCCTGACCGCCGCCCGAAGTGGCGCGGCGCCCCGGCCACGGGTGGCCACGAGCCGCCGCGCCTCCACACCGGTGCCGACGACCGCCGGCTCCGATGCGGTGGCCGAGCAGCTCGCGCCGCCATTGCCCGTCGAGGCGCCGCCCTCGACGGAAGCAGGGGAGACCTCCCCGAGCGACCTGGACGGCCTGCCCCGACGGGTCCGCCGACGGCCCCCGCCCGCCCCCTCGGCGCACCCGGCCGACGACACACCGACGCCGCGTCCGCCCGAGGAGGTGCGCCGGGTGATGGCGGCGTTGCAGGCGGGCACCGCCCGTGGACGCGCCGCGGCGTCGACCGGCCCGGCGCCTGGCATCGGCCCCGACGTGGCCCGTGGGCGCGTGGTGGCGTCGACCGGCCCGGCGCCCGGCACCAGCCCCGACCCGGCCCCGCCGTCCGGCACTCCGATGGCCGGCGGAGAACCGACCGATCCTGAGAGGGACGCCTAGTGCAGCAACCGACGAAGCAGAGCGCCGATCTCGACTGGCTGCTCGACGAGCTGGTGCAACGGGTACCGGCCGCCCGCGAGGCGGTGGTGCTGTCGGCGGACGGGCTGCTCCTCGGCTCCACCGCCGATCTGGACCGGGCCGATGCCGAGCACCTGTGCGCCCTGGCCGCCGGATTCGCCAGCCTGGCCCGCGGCGCGAGCCGGCACGTCGACGGCGGGCCGGTGCGGCAGACCGTGGTGGAGATGGAGTCGGCGTACCTCTTCGTCACCGCCGCCGGGCAGGGCGCCTGCCTCGCCGTCGTCAGCGACGCCGACGCGGACATGGGTCTGGTGGCGTACGAGATGGCGATGCTGGTGATCCGGGTGGGTGAGTACCTCACCGCCCCGGCCCGGCCGTCCGCGGGTGCCGTCGATGCTGGCTGAGCCGCCGCGGCCGCACCACGAGTGGCTGGACGACGCCGCAGGCCCGGTCGTCCGCCCCTACACGCTCACCGGCGGCCGGGTCCGTTCCGCCGCCGACGGGTTCGACCTGGTCGCGTTCATCCTGGCGGGGCCGCAGGCGAACGCGGCCGACCCGCAGCTCGCGCCGGAGCACCGACGACTCGTCGAGCTGACCCACCGGCCGGTGCCGGTGGCGGAGCTGGCGGCCGAGTTGGATCTCGCGGTCGGCGTCGTCCGGGTGCTCCTCGGCGACCTGCTCGCGCGCGGCCTGATCGCGGTGCACGAGCCGCTCACCGCCTCCTCCATTCCCGACGACGACATTCTCAAGGCGGTGGTCAGTGGACTCCGTGCGCTTTGACCGGACGGGCGCCGGTACCCGGGTGCCCCTGGCGCTGAAGATCCTCATCGCCGGTGGGTTCGGCGCCGGCAAGACGACGCTGGTGAGCGCGTTGAGCGAGGTCCGGCCCCTGCAGACCGAGGAGATCCTGACCGGCGCCGGGGCCGACACCGACGACATCTCCGGCGTGGAGGGGAAATCCACCACCACTGTCGCGATGGACTTCGGCCGGATCACCATCAACGAGGACCTCCAGCTCTACCTGTTCGGCACCCCGGGACAGGACCGCTTCTGGTTCCTCTGGGACGAGCTGGCCTTCGGGGCGCTCGGCGCGGTGGTGCTGGCCGACACCCGTCGGCTGTCCGACTGCTTCCCCTCGATCGACTACTTCGAGCAGCGGGGCATCCCGTTCGTGGTGGGGGTGAACTGCTTCGACGGCGCTCGCCAGTACGACCTGGCGACCGTACGTCGCGCACTGGACCTCGACCCGGAGGTGCCCGTGCTGCTCTGCGACGCGCGGGATCGGCAGTCCGGCAAGCTGGTGCTGATCGGCCTGGTCGAGCACGTCGCCCGGCAGCGGGGCGAGCCGGTGCCGGTGGCCTGAGCCTCGCCATTCGCACCGCCGGACGTCGGCCGTCGAAAGCCCGCGGCCGCCCGGCGGCCGTCGAAAGCCCGCGGCCGGAGGTCGGCCGTCGAAGCCTGCTGTTCGGCTGTCCATCGGGAAAGAAATCACGCACCGATGGCTGACCGGGCGGCGACGGGGGAAGTCTCTGGTTGGATCTGACGGAGGCGTCGGCGGAGGGCGGATCAGGTGAACGGTCGGGTTGAGGTCGTCCACATCGGGTGCTACACGGCGGAGAGCGGCGGGCGCGGAATCGGGGTCATGACGGCCCGCCGTGATCCGGCGTCCGGCACGTTGACGCTGCTGGACACCGTCGCGCCGACCGCCTCGCCGTCGTTCCTGGCCCGCCACCCGACCCGGCCCGTGCTGTACGCCGTCAACGAGCTGGCCGACGGGGCGGTCAGTGCGTGGCGGGTGGGTCCGGCCGGGGAGTTGACGCCGCTGGCCAGCCGGGCCACCGGTGGTGCCGAGCCGTGCCACCTGGCCGTGCTCCCGGGCGGTGGTCACCTCGTGGCCGCCAACTACGGCGGCGGCAGCGTCACGGTCTTTCCGCTCGACTCCGCCGGGGTGCCCGGCGAGCGCACCGATCTGGTGGCGCACGAGGGGCACGGTCCGGATCGGCAGCGGCAGGAGCGGGCGCACGCGCACATGGTCTCCCCGGGGCCCGCCGACGGCCCGCTGCTCGCGGTCGACCTCGGAACGGACTCGGTCTACCGGTACGACCTGGACCCCGCCTCGGGCCGACTGACGCCTCGGGGCGCGCGGCTGCGCACCACGCCCGGCGCGGGCCCTCGACACCTGACCCGCCATCCGGACGGGCGGCGCGTTCACCTGGTGGGCGAGTTGGACGCGACGGTCACCACGTACGAGTTGACGGCCGACGGGTCGCTGCGGGAGCTCAGCCGGGTGAACGCGAGCGGCCGGCCCGGGCACGTGCAGCCGTCGGAGATCGCGGTACGGCCGGACGGGAACTTCCTCTACGTGGCCAATCGTGGCGTCGGCACCATCGCCGTCTTCGATCTGCGGGGCGACCGGCCGGACCTGGTGGCCGAGGTGGAGACCGGCGGGGAGTGGCCCCGTCACTTCGCGCTGATCGGGGAGCACCTCTACGTGGCCGACGAGCGAGCGCACATGATTCGCACCTTCCGGGTCGACGCGCCGACGGGGGCGCCCGAGCCGGTCGATGAGCCGTTGCCGGTGCCGAGCCCGACGTGTGTGCTGCCCTGAGTCGGGGCGTACGGCGACCGGATCGGCCACACCGCGAGGCCGGTTGGTAACCCTCAGTTCCTAAACGTTGATCAACTGTTTCTCCTCCGTAACTTTCGTCCGAACGGTCATGGCAGTTCAGCCGCTGGGTACGCAAGATTGTCTGCGTGTCTGCAGGCCGCCATCGCATGCGTTCGAAGATTTCCGGAGTCGCCGCCGCCGCATCGGCGACGGCGCTCGTCGTTGTTGCGGCGGGCACCTGGTTCGGTTACCGGGAGTTGATACAACCCGCGTGTTCGGGTCAGATCCAGCTCTCGGTGGCCGTGTCGGCGGAGCTGGCCCCCGCGGTCGACGCCGCCGCCTCACAGTGGGTCGAGGACGGCGCGGCGGTGGGCGGCACCTGTATCGCCGTCAACGTCAGCGCCAGTGAGCCGGTCGACGTCGCGGCGGTGGTCGCCGCCAAGCACGGCGCGGTCCTGGCCGGCGTGGGCCAGGCCAGCGGCACGGCCGTGGCGCCGGACGTCTGGATTCCGGACTCGTCCACCTGGCTGGTCCGGCTCAAGAAGGAGGCGACCGCCTTCGCGCCGACCAACGGCGCGTCGATCGCGCGCAGCCCGGTGGTCGTCGCGATGCCCCAACCGATCGCCATGCGGCTCGACTGGCCGAACGCGAAGCTGAAGTGGACCGACCTGCTCAAGCAGGTGAACAGCAGCAAGCCGCTCTCCACCGGCATCGTCGAGCCCACCCGTGACAGCGCCGGGCTCTCCGGCCTGCTGTCGTTGACCGCGGCCGCGGGCGGCGCGGGCGGCGACCAGGAGACGACTGTCGGCGCGCTACGCGCGTTGGCCACGGGTCGCTCCGCCCTCCGCACCGACCTGCTCGAGCGGTTCCCGAAGTCGACCGATCCGGCGGCGATCGCGAGCGGCCTCGGCGCCGCTGCCCTCTCCGAAGAGGACGTGATCGCCTACAACAAGACGAAGCCGCCGGTCCCCCTGGCCGCGCTCTACCTGGAACCGGCGCCGGCGCCACTGGACTATCCGTTCGCCGTGCTGCCCGGCGTCGAGCCGGACAAGGCTTCGGCGGCCCGGGTGCTCTTCGAGCTGCTGACCACCGGCGACTTCCGGGACCGGCTGGCCGCGCGCGGGCTGCGGGCGCCGGACGGCAACTGGGGCGCGGGGTTCGAGGCGCCGCAGGGCGCTCCCAGCCCGGCCGGAACGCCGGCCGCGCCGAACGGTGGCGGCACGGCGGCCGGCGGGCTGGACGGCGACTCGATCGACCGGGTCGTCTCCAGCTGGTCCATCGCCACCCAGACCGGCCGGATGCTCGCCGTCATCGACGTCTCCGGCTCGATGAAGGCGGAGGTGCCGGCCGCCAACAACCGCAGCCGCGAGGAGGTCACGGTCGAGGCGGCCCGTCGCGGGCTCGGTCTCTTCGACAACTCGTGGCAGATCGGGCTCTGGACCTTCTCCACCAACCTGGTCGGAACCCGGGACTACAAGGAGTTGGTGGGCATCGCGCCGCTCTCCGGCAACCGGGGCAGGTTGGAGTCGGCGCTGAGCACCATCCGACCGTCCGACGGTGACACCGGCCTCTACGACACCATCCTCGCGGCCTACAAGCGGGTGCAGGGCGACTGGCAGGCGGGCCGGGTGAACTCGGTGGTGCTCTTCACCGACGGCAAGAACGATGACAAGTCCGGCATCTCCCAGGCGAAGCTCCTCGCCGACCTGAAGGGCCTCGCCGACCCGGATCGGCCGGTGCAGGTCATCCTGATCGGCATCGGCGACGGCGTGAGCAAGGCGGAGCTGGACTCGATCACGAAGGTGACCGGTGGCGGAAGCTTCGTCGCCAAGAACCCGACCGAGATCGGGGGCATTTTCCTGAAGGCCATCGCGCTGCGGCCACCGGCGCCGCGCTGACCCGCCGGACAGCCTCGGGGCCCGTCGTACCGCTCGATCGGTACGGCGGGCCCTCTTCCATCCGCGCCCACGGCCAGGAAAAGTGACGGCAATACGTCGCAAGCAATCGGCCACCATGGTTGTCAGGGAGGATGTCGACGTGCCCCGGCATCGTCGGCCCCCGCCCGGCCCGATAGTCGACCCGGGGCCGTCCTGAGCGAAGTGGGAGGGCTGGTGACCTCGGCTACGCTGTTGACCCCTGCCAGGACGCCGTGGACTCCGGAGGGCACCCCGCCCGGAGCCGCGACCCGCATCGACGAGCGGGCCTACGTCCGTGCCCTCGTCGTGCTGGACAGCGTCGTTCTGACCGTCGCTCTGCTGGTCGGCTACCTCGCCCGCTTCGGCGACGAGGTGCCGAGCGGTTCGAAGGTCCCCTACGTGCTGGTGGCGCCCGGGCTGGTGCTCGTCTGGCTGGTCTCGCTCAAGGCGTTGGGCTGCTACGACGACCGGGTGATCGGCTACGGCGCGGACGAGTACCGCCGGGTGAGCACCGCAAGCCTGCGCCTGGCCGGTGGGATCGCCATCGTCGGCTACGTGGCCGACGTGGGCGTGTCCCGGGGCTTCCTGGCGATCTCGTTCGCGGTCGGCACCCTCGGCCTGGAAGTGGCCCGGTTCGCCGCCCGCAAGCGGCTGCACCGGGCGCGTTCGCACGGCGGCGGCTGGTCCCGCAAGGTGCTGGTGGTCGGCGACACCGCCCACGTGCTGGAGCTGGTGCAGACCCTGCGGCGTGAGCCGTACGCCGGCTACCACGTGGTCGGCGCCTGCATCCCGGACGCGCTGCTCGCCCCGGTGCCGCAGCGGCTCGGTGACGTGCCGGTGGTCGGGTCGTTCCGGGGCATTCCCGAGGCCGCCACCGCGATCGGCGCGGACACTGTCGCCGTCACCGCGTCGGGTGAGCTGACCGCCGCGCGGCTGCGCCGGCTCGGCTGGCAGCTCGAGGGCACCGGCGTCGACCTCGTCGTCGCTCCGGCGCTGACCGACGTGGCCGGCCCCCGCATCCACACCCGTCCGGTCGCCGGGCTGCCGCTGATCCACGTCGAGGCGCCCGAGTTCCGGGGCACGCGCAAGCTGGTGAAGGGGTTCGTCGACCGGGCCGCCGCCGGCGTCGCGTTGACGCTGCTGCTGCCGGTGCTCTCGGTCATCGCCCTCGCCATCCGGCTGGACAGCCGCGGGCCGGTCTTCTTCCGGCAGACCCGGGTCGGCCGCGGCGGGCACGAGTTCGGGGTGTGGAAGTTCCGCACGATGGTGGTCAACGCGGACGCCCTGCTGACCGAGCTGACCGCCCGCAACGAGACCGACGGCCTGATGTTCAAGATGCGCGACGATCCCCGGGTCACCCGGGTCGGGCGGCTGCTGCGCAAGTGGTCGCTGGACGAGCTGCCGCAGCTGGTCAACGTCCTGCTCGGCCAGATGAGTCTGGTCGGCCCCCGACCGCCGTTGCCGTCCGAGGTGGCCCGCTACGACGGGGACGTGGCCCGGCGACTGCTGGTCAAGCCGGGCATGACCGGGCTCTGGCAGGTCAGTGGACGGTCCGACCTGAGCTGGGAGGACGGCATCCGCCTCGACCTCTACTACGTGGAGAACTGGTCGCTCGCGGCCGACCTCACGATCCTCTGGAAGACCTTCGGCGCGGTGGTCAACGGCCGCGGGGCGTACTGAGCGCGCGGGGTCAGGATCGCCTGCCGGTCCAGTCCACGCAGACCACGACGGCGTCGTCGATCAGGTCGCCGGCCACGAACGCGCGCAGGTCGCCGAGGAGCGAGCGGACGGCGTCCAGTGGCTCCATCGGCCCGGTACGGCGCAGGAAACGCTCCAGCGCCGTCTCGCCGTAGTGGGCGTGCTTCCCGACCGCGTCGATCACCCCGTCGCTGAGCACGAAGAGCCGTTCCCCCCGGTGCAGCGGGAACCGCTGCTCGCGGTAGTCGGTCGCCTCGAACATGCCGAGGGGGAACTGCGCCTCCAGCTGCTGCTCGACCACCTCGCCGTCGCGGACGCGCATCAGCTGGGGCGATCCGGCGTCGACGGCGCTCATCACCCCGCTCTCCAGGTCGAGCTCCAGCAGCAGGGCGGAGAGGTACTGGTCGCCCCGGTACAGGTCGTAGATCGCCTGGTCGGCGAGGGCGGCCTGATCGGCCAGCGCGAGCCGGGCCCGGCGGGCGTTACGCAGCGCGCTGGTGGCCAGCGCGGTCAGCATCGACGCCGCGACCCCCTCACCCATCCCGTTGATGATCGCCACCCAGAGCCGCTGCCCGTCGTCGGACCAGTCGAAGCTGTCACCCCGCACCGCGTACGCCGGCTCCAGCTGCCCGGCGAGGCGGAACGCGGCCCGGGTGCGGCTGCGCCCCGGCAGCAGCTCCCACTGCATCTCGGCGGCGAGGGTCAGGCGTCGGCTGCGTCGGGCGGTGCGGTAGACGTCGGTGCCGGCGGAGACGGCGGCCAGCTCGTGGCCGAGCGCGGTGGCGATCCGGGCGAGCTCCTCCCGTACGGCCGGCTCGTCGGGCACCGGAGCCAGTCGCAGGACGCCGCGCCGCTCACCTCGCATGCTCACCGGAAAGTACCCGGTCGGGCCGTCCAGCACCGGCTCCTGGTGGTCGAAGCAGCGCCAGGCGGGGTGCCCGGGGCTGGTGATCCCCGCCCCCTCGCCGAGCGGCAGCAGGACCGCGAGCCGGTAGTCGACCTGGAGCAGCTCGGCGGCGGTGATCCCGTACGTCTCGGCGAGAACGCCCGCGACGGCGTCGACCAGCCGGTGGGCCGGCGCGTCGGTAAGCGCCTCTCGTGCCCGATTGACCGGTTTGCTCATTCCCCGCTCCTCGTTCGGCGGCCCGATCCGCCGGTTCGGCGGAGTACTCTCGGGCCACCATGGCCGAACTGCACGAACCACCGGACTCCGCGCCGAGTATGGCTGCCGCACTGGATGCTGCGGCGGGTGCCCTACTCACCGTATGGGAAGCGGCGCGGGAGCGGACGACCAGCCGCGTGTCCGGCGCGCAGTTGCGTGCGGTGATGGTGGTCGAGCAGCACGACGGGATCAATCTCCGCCGGCTCGCGAGCCGGCTCGACATGCTGCTCAGCTCGGCCAGCCGGCTCTGCGACCGGCTCGTGGCCGCCGGGATGCTCGAGCGCGAGCCGGGGCGGCTCGACCGTCGGGAGATCGCGCTGCACCTCACCCCGGAGGCCCGCCGCCTCCTCACCGAGCTGCGGGAGGACCGGCGGGAGCAGCTCGCCCGCATCCTCTCCGGGATGACCGCGGAGAGCCGGGAGGCGCTGCTGCACGGGATGCGGGAGTTCGACGAGACCGCCCGCCGGCAGGAGGCCGAGTCCGCCCCGGTGGAGCCGGTGCCGGTCCGGCCGGACGGGTTCGACGGCGACGCCGCGACCCTGCCCGCGCCCCGCGACTGGTCGGACGGATCACCGGTGGCCCGTACGGCCTGACCCGCGGCCGCCTGCCCGGGATCGGCCGGGTCCACCCGGCGCGGGTCGCTCAGCCGGTGCGCGCCAGCCAACCCGCCGGCCGCGCGATGATCCGGCGCACCACCGAGCCGGCCGCCCCCACCGCCGCGGCGTCGGCGCCGAGGGCCGCCGGTCGGACGGTGACCGGTGACCAGGCGGCGGTGAGCACCCGGCGGGAGATCTCGTCGAGCACCGGTGGGCGCAGCCACGGGGTGAGCGGGGCGTAGCCGCCGCCGAGCACCACGGTGTCCAGGTCGAGCAGGTTCACCACGGAGGCGACCGCGATGCCGAGCGCGGTGCCGGCCTCGTGCAGCGCGCCCAGCGCGTCCGCCGAGCCGGCGGTGGCGAGTTCGGCCAGCCGGAGGGGGGCCGTGTCGGCCGGCAGGTCGGCCCGGTCCAGGCCGGCGGCGGCGAGGATCGCCTCCTGCCCGGCGTACTGCTCCAGGCAGCCCCGGCCGCCGCAGCGGCAGCTGCGCCCCTGCGAGTGGACGGGGATGTGCCCGATCTCGCCGCTCCAGCCGCGGGCGCCGCGGAAGAGGTCGCCGTCGAGCACGATCCCGGCGCCGATGCCGACCTCGCCGGAGATGTGCAGGAAGCTGCTCGGCCCGTCGGTGTCGGCGTGCAGCTCGCCGAGCGCGGAGAGGTTCGCCTCGTTGTCGACCACGATCAGGGGTACGCCGTCGACCCGTTCGGTCAGCGGGGGGAGTCCGGCGAGCAGCGTCGGCACCGGCACGTCCCGCCAGCCGAGGTTGGGCGCCAGCCGGACCGTGCCGGCGTCGTCGACCAGGCCGGGCACGCCGAGCGCCGCTCCGGCCAGGGTGAGTCCCTGCGCGGCGGCCTCGGCCCGGGCCTGCCCGGCCAGCTCGACGAGTCGGTGGAGCGCGTCGGCGGGGGAGACCGGCCGCAGGTCGGCGCGGCGCACGGTGTGGTGCCGTACCCGCCCGGCGAGGTCGACCACGCAGACGGCGAGGTAGTCGACGTTGATCTCCAGCCCGAGCCCGGCGGGACCGTTGCCGGCCAGCACGAGCCCACGGGCCGGTCGGCCCGCACCGGTACGCGGGGCCGGTTCGGCCTCGGTCACCAGCCGGCCGGTGATCAGGTCCTCGACGACGGCGGAGACGGTGGCCCGGGTGAGGCCGGTCTCGGCGGCGAGGTCGGCCCGGGACGGCGGGCGCTCGGCGGCGGCGATCCGGCCGAGCACCACGGCGAGGTTGAGCTCGCGCAGGCTGCCCTGGCGGACCGCGCCGCCGGGGCCGGGGGTAGGCGTCACCCCTTGACAGTGCCACAGGTCAGCCAAATAATTCAATCGCTGAACAAATAGCCGACCCCACCCCTCGGAGGCTGCCATGGCACCCCGTCCCACCCCCGCCGACAAGTTCTCCTTCGGGCTCTGGACCGTGGGCTGGCAGGCCCGGGACCCGTTCGGCGACGCCACCCGCCCCGAGCTGGACGCGGTCGAGGCGGTGCACCGGCTCGCCGAGCTCGGCGCGTACGGCATCACGTTCCACGACGACGACCTGATCCCGTTCGGCGCCGACGCCGCCACCCGCGACCAGCACATCGCCCGGTTCCGCAAGGCCCTTGACGAGACCGGCATGGTCGTCCCGATGGTCACCACCAACCTCTTCACCCACCCTGTCTTCAAGGACGGCGGCTTCACCAGCAACGACCGTGACGTCCGCCGGTACGCGCTGCGCAAGGTGCTGCGCAACGTCGACCTCGCCGCCGACCTCGGCGCGAAGACCTTCGTGATGTGGGGCGGCCGCGAGGGCGCCGAGTACGACGTCGCCAAGGACGTCCGCGCCGCGCTGGAGCGCTACCGCGAGGCCGTCGACCTGCTCACCCAGTACGTCATCGACCGCGGGTACGACCTGCGCTTCGCGCTCGAGCCCAAGCCGAACGAGCCGCGCGGCGACATCCTGCTCCCCACGGTCGGGCACGCGCTCGCCTTCATCTCCACCCTGGCCCACCCGGAGCTGGTCGGCCTCAACCCCGAGGTGGGCCACGAGCAGATGGCCGGGCTGAACTACGCCCACGGCATCGCCCAGGCCCTCTGGCAGGGCAAGCTCTTCCACCTCGACCTCAACGGCCAGCGCGGCATCAAGTACGACCAGGACCTGGTCTTCGGCCACGGCGACCTGATGAACGCGTTCGCCCTGGTCGACCTGCTGGAGAACGGCGGCCCCGGGGGCGGGCCCGCGTACGACGGCCCCCGGCACTTCGACTACAAGCCCTCCCGCACCGAGGACATCGCCGGGGTCTGGGCGTCGGCCGAGGCGAACATGGCGACCTACCTGCTGCTCAAGGAGCGGGCCGCGGCGTTCCGCGCCGACCCCGAGGTGGCCGAGGCGCTGGCCGCCAGCAAGGTGGCGGAGCTGGCCACCCCGACCCTGAGCGACGGGGAGGGCTACGCCGAGCTGCTCGACGACCGCTCGGCGTTCGAGGAGTTCGACGTGGATGCCGCCGCCACCCGCGGGTTCGGCTTCGTCCGGCTCAACCAGCTCGCCGTCGAGCACCTGCTCGGCGCGCGCTGAGGCGGTCGCCATGCCGCTCGTAGCGGGGGTGGACTCGTCCACCCAGTCCTGCAAGGTCGTGATCCGGGACGCGGAGAGCGGCGCACTGGTCCGCCAGGGCCGCGCCCCGCACCCGGACGGCACCGAGGTCGACCCGGCCGCGTGGTGGACGGCGCTACGGGCGGCGGTCGCCGCCGCCGGTGGGCTGGACGACGTCGCGGCCGTCTCGGTCGGCGGCCAGCAGCACGGCATGGTCGCCCTGGACGAGGCCGGCCAGGTCGTCCGACCGGCGCTGCTCTGGAACGACACCCGCTCGGCCGACGCGGCCGACGAGCTGGTCGACGAGGCCGGCGGCGGTGAGGTCGGCCGCCGGTTCTGGGCCGACGCCGTGGGCAGCGTGCCGGTCGCCAGCTTCACGGTCACCAAGCTGCGCTGGCTGGCCCGGCACGAGCCGGAGCAGGCGGCCCGGGTCGCCGCCGTCTGCCTGCCGCACGACTGGCTCACCTGGCGGCTGGCCGGGTCGCCCGGCCTCACCGGCCTGCGCACCGACCGCGGCGACGCCAGCGGCACCGGCTACTGGTCGCCGGCGACCGGGAAGTACCGGTTCGACCTGCTGGAGCAGGCCTTCGGCCGGCGCCTCCAGGTGCCGACCGTGCTCGGCCCGGTCGAGGTCGCGGGTGAGCTGCACCCGGGCGCGCTCACGGCCGACGGCACGCCGGCCGGGCCGGCCGGCGGCGGCGTGCTGCTGGGGCCGGGCACCGGCGACAACGCCGCGGCGGCGCTCGGCGTGGGCGCCGGCCCCGGTGACGTGGTCGTCTCGATCGGCACCTCGGGCACCGTGTTCAGCGTCGCCTCGGGACCGTCCGCCGATCCCACCGGCATCGTGGCCGGCTTCGCCGACGCCACCGGCCGTTACCTGCCGCTGGTCTGCACGCTCAACGCGGCGCGGGTGCTGGACGCCGCCGCGTCGATGCTGCGGGTCGACCTGGACGAGCTGGCCGAACTGGCTCTCGCCGCGCCGGCCGGGGCGGACGGGCTGGTCATGGTGCCGTACCTGGAGGGGGAGCGGACGCCGAACCGGCCCACCGCCACCGGCGCCGTGCACGGGCTGACCCTGCGCAACTCGACCCCGGCCCACCTCGCCCGGGCCGCCGTGGAGGGGATGCTCGCCGCGCTCGCCGACGGGCTGGACGCCCTCGTCGCCCAGGGCGCCGAGGTCCGCCGGGTGATCCTGGTCGGCGGCGGCGCCCGCTCGATCGCGGTGCGGAAGATCGCGCCGCAGGTGTTCGGCTGCCCCGTGGTCGTGCCCCCGCCCGGCGAGTACGTCGCCGACGGCGCCGCGCGCCAGGCCGCGTGGGTCGCGCTGGGCGGCGACGGGTCGCCCGCGTGGCGCCTCGACGGCACCGAGGAGTACGCCGCCGAGCCGGTCCCCGCGATCCGGGAGCGGTACGCCGCCGCCCGCGACCACGTCATCGAGCGCTGACGGAAGCCCGGGGCGGGCCGCCACACCTCCCGCCCCGGGCTCCTGTTTCGCCCGCCGCGGCCGGTGAGACAGCACCCGTCACGGCGGGCCTTCACCCGCTCGTGACCTCGGGCTGCTTGGCTGCGACGCATGACCTTGAGCCGGGGCGGGATGACGCGTGCCTGGGGCGGCACGCCCCTGCACCGCGGTTACAGCGTCGTGGTCTTCGTGCTGCTCGCCTCGCTGGACAATGTGGCGATCGGGCTGGTCCCGCCGTTGTACGGCCCGATCGCCGACGGCTTCGAGGTGCCACAGCGGCTGCTCGGCCTGGTCACCGCCGCGACGTTCGTGGTGAGCGCGGCGGCGGCGGTCGGCTGGGCGTACGTCGGCGACCGGGCGAACCGCAAACCGCTGCTCATGGCCGGGACGCTGATCTGGGCGGTGGGCACCGGAGGCAGTGCCCTCGCCGGTGACTACCTGACCTTCCTTATCGCGCAGGTGGTCGCGGCGGTCGGCCTGGGCGCGGTCGGCTCCGTCGGGTTCTCCGTGGTCACGGACCTGATCTCACCCCGCCGCCGGGGACTGGTGATGAGCTTCTGGGGGCTGTCCCAGGGGGTCGGCACGCTGGCCGGAACCCTCGTCGCCGGGCTGCTCGGCAGCGTGGACTGGCGTCGGCCGTTCCTGCTGCTCACCGTCGTCGGCCTGGCGGCCACGGTGCTGTACCTGTTCACGTACGACATCCGGCGCGGCCAGAGCGAACCGGAGCTGGTCGACGCGCTCGCCGCGGGGGCGGAGTACGACTACCGGATCAGCCGGGCCGACCTGCCGCGGATCCTCGCCCGGCGGACGAACCGGTGGCTGGTCCTGCAGGGGTTGACCGCGCAGGCCGCGTTCGGCTCCCTGGTGTGGCTGCCGGTGCTCTTCGCCGAGCGGGCCGAGGCCCAGGGCCTCTCGGGCGCCACCGCCGTGGTCGTGGGCAGCGTCTTCGCCACGCTGTTCCAGCTCGGCGGCGTCTTCTCGATCGTGGGCGGGCTGGTCGGCGACGCGGTGCAGCGGCGTACGCCCCGGGGGCGTGGCCTGGTCGCCGCGGTCGGTGTCCTCGCGGCGGTGCCGCTCTACCTGGTGTTGTTCTTCGTGCCGATGCGTATCGACGTGCCGGACGGCGCGAGCACCGGCGCGGTGGTGGCGGCGGTGCTGGCCAGCGTGGTCACCGAGCCGACGGTCGGGCTCAGCCTGCTGACCGCCCTCTTCGCGCTCGCCCTCACCTCGGCCAACTCGCCGAACTGGTTCGCGCTCATCGCCGACGTCAACCCGCCGGAGCACCGGGGCACGGTCTACAGCCTCGGCAACCTGGTCAACGGGGTCGGCCGGGCGGCGGGCAACGGGCTGGTCGGCGTCTCCTTCCCGGTGCTCCAGGCGGCCTTCCCGCCGCCGCTGAACTACGCCGTCGGGCTCGCCGCGTTCCAGCTCTTCTTCGTGCCGACCGGCGTCATGTACTGGCTCGCGGCACGCCACTCGCCGGCCGACATCGTGGCCGTACGCGCCCTGCTGCACGAGCGCGCCGAGCGGCTGGAGTGAACGAGCGCGCCGGGTTGAAAGAGCACGCCGAGCGGGTGGAGTGAACGAGGCCCCGGTCGACGCCGGGCGTCGACCGGGGCCTCGCGTCGGCGGCTCAGGCCCGGAACCAGACCGTCACGTCGGTCGGCACCGCCCCGTCGTCGGTCAGCGGCTCGCTCGCGTGCAGCACCTCGGCGCTCGCCGGCAGGGGAACCGCCGCCGCGCCGAAGTTGGTGAGCACGGTGAGGTCGCCGTTGTCGAAGGTCAGCACCGTGTCGCCAGACTCCCGCCAGCGCAGCGTGCCCTGGCCCAGCCCGTGCTCGCGGCGCAGCCGCAGCGCGGTCCGGTACGTCTCGTACGTCGACCCGGGCACCTCCCGCTGCCGGTCCAGGGCGTACTCGGCCCAGATCGCCGGCTGCGGCAGCCAGCTCGCGTCCGTCGGCCCGAAGCCGTACGAGGGCGCGTCGGCCTCCCACGGGATCGGCACCCGGCAGCCGTCGCGGCCACGCTGGGTGTGCCCGCTGCGGGCCCAGGTCGGGTCCTGCCGGGCCTCGTCGGGCATCGTGGTGTGCTCCGGCAGCCCCAGCTCCTCGCCCTGGTACAGGTAGGCCGAGCCGGGCAGGGCGAGCATCAGCAGGGTGGCCGCCCGGGCCCGGCGCAGGCCGAGCGCGGCGTCCGGCTGCGGGTCGCCGATGCCGATGCCGTTGGGGCGCGGCGTGCCGACGGGCAGGCCGAGCCGGGAGGCGTGCCGCACCACGTCGTGGTTGGAGAGCACCCAGGTCGTCGGCGCCCCCACCGAGTCGGTCGCCTCCAGCGAGCGGGTGATCACCGCGTACTGGGCGGGCGCCGTCCAGGCGGCGAGGAGGTACTCGAAGTTGAACGCCTGGTGCATCTCGTCCGGTCGCACGTAGCGGGCCAGCCGCTCGGCCGGCTCCACCCACGCCTCGGCGACGAGGACCCGCTCACCCGGGTAGCCGTCCAGCACCCGACGCCAGTCGCGGTAGATCTCGTGCACCCCGTCCTGGTCCCACATCGGCGGGCGGGGCCGGTCCGCCTCGTTGCCGGAGAGGATCTCCTGCGGCTCCTGCCAGTCGGCCAGGTCCGCCTGCTTGATGAGGCCGTGCGCCACGTCGACCCGGAAGCCGTCCACCCCCCGGTCGAGCCAGAACCGCAGGACGTCGAGGAACTCGGCGCGTACCTCGGGGGTGTCCCAGTTCAGGTCGGGCTGGCCGGTGTCGAAGAGGTGCAGGTACCACTGGCCGGGCCGGCCGTCCGGGTCGACCACGCGGGTCCACGCCGGTCCGCCGAAGACGCTCTGCCAGTCGTTCGGCGGCTGCTCGCCGTCCGGGCCCCGGCCGTCGCGGAAGACGTACCGGTGCCGCTCCGGGCTGCCCGCTCCGGTCGCGAGCGCGGCGGTGAACCAGGGGTGCGCCGAGGAGGTGTGGTTGGGCACCAGGTCGACGATCACCCGCAGCTTGCGTGCGTGCGCCTCGGCGATCAGCTTGTCCGCGTCCGGCAACCGGCCGAAGAGGGGGTCCACGTCGCGGTAGTCGGCCACGTCGTACCCGGCGTCCGCCTGCGGCGAGGGGTAGAACGGGGAGAGCCAGACCGCGTCGACGCCCAGCTCGACGAGGTGGTCGAGGCGGGCGGTGATACCGGGCAGGTCCCCGATCCCGTCCCCGTCGCCGTCGGCGAAGGAGCGCGGGTAGATCTGGTAGATGACCGCTTCGGTCCACCAGCCGGTGATCGGGCCGCCGGAGGGGTCTTCCTTGCTCACGTTGCTGTTCAGGGCCTTCTCCCGTGTGTCGTACGTGTGCTGCGTGGGCCCCGGCGTCGCTGCCGGGCGGGTCCGTTCAGTGTGCCCGGGGTGGTGCCGTCGACTCACGCACCACCAGTCGAGTGGGCAGGATCACCGGCGGGTTCTGCGGGTTCGACGTCCCGGCCGGACCGGAGGCGGCCAGTGGCCGGCCGTCGACCGCGGCGAGGGCGTGCCCGCCGAGGGGGTCGAGCAGGATGCGGGCGGCGAGCCGGCCCTGCTCGGCCGCCGGCTGGGCCACGGTGCTGAGGCCGAGCACACCGGCCAGGTCGTGGTCGTCGATGCCGATCACGCTGACGTCCTGCGGTACGCGCAGCCCCGCGTCGCGCAGCGCCGCCAGCGCGCCCATCGCCATCTCGTCGCAGGCCGCCACGATCGCGGTGGGCGGTTCGCCCCGGGCCAGCAGTTCGGCGGTGGCCCGAGTGCCACCGGCGATGGTGAACTGGGACTCCACGTCCAGGCTCGGGTCGGGCCGCAGCCCGGCCGCCCGCAGCGCCGCCTGGAAGCCGCGCCGCCGCTCGGCGTGGGCGGTGAAGGCCAACTCGTCGTGGGGGTAGCCGGAGATGTGCGCGATTCGACGGTGACCGAGGTCGAGCAGGTGCCGGGTCGCGGTCCGCGCCGTGTTCAGGTCGTCGATCCGTACGCAGGGCCACCCCGGTACCGGCGTGCCCGAGCTGATCGTCACGCCGGGCACGTCCAGTGCGGTGAGCGCGCTGACGTCGGCGGCGAAGAGCGGGGTGGCCACCAGCATGATGGCGTCCGCACGCTTGTGCAGGTTGGCCGTGCGCAGCACCCGCTGCCGGGACTGCTCGCGGCCACCGAGGTTGTAGAGCAGCAGGTCGTACCCGGACTCGTGGAGGAACTTCTCGACCGCCTCCACGACGGTGGCGAAGAACCAGCGGGTGATCTGCGGGACCACCACGGCGATCGTCCCGGTCCGGCCGCCGGCGAGGCGGGACGCGCTCGGCGAGACGGCGTACTGCAGCTTCTCGGCAGCGGCGAGTACCCGGTGGCGCGTCGCGGGCGAGACCGTCGGCAGGCCGCGCAGGGCCCGGGAGACGGTCGCCGTGGAGACGCCGGCCAGCCGGGCGACATCATCGATCGTGGTCACGGTTACCCCAGCTCCGTGGCCGCGTCCGCCGCCGCCCACGAGCGCGGGCGGCGGCGGACGACGTGCCTCAGCCCTTCACGCTGCCGGCGAGGAGTCCTCGCACGAAGAAGCGCTGCAGGGACAGGAACACGATCAACGGTACGACGATCGACACGAACGCACCGGCGGTGAGCCGCTGCCACTCGTTGCCGCGCGTTCCGGCCATCTCGGCCAGCCGCACGGTGAGCGGGGCGGTCTCGTCCCCGCCCCCGGCGAAGATGAGCGCGACCAGCAGGTCGTTCCAGACCCAGAGGAACTGGAAGATGCCGAACGCGGCCAGCGCCGGGGTGATCAGCGGCAGCACGATGGTGCGGAAGATCTTCGGGTGGCTGGCGCCGTCGACCCTGGCCGCCTCCATCAGGTCACCCGGCAGCTGCGAGATGAAGTTGTGCAGCAGGAAGACGGCGAACGGGAGCGCGAAGCAGGTGTGCGCGAACCACACCTGGGCGAACTTCTGTTCGTCGACCAGGTCCCAGGCCGGCAGCACCTGGACACCGGCGACGGTGACGCCGGTGGAGAAGAACTTCAGCAGCGGCACGAGGGCCATCTGCAGCGGCACGATCTGCAGCGCGAAGATCGCGATGTAGAGCCAGTCCCGCCCCCGGAAGTTGATCCAGGCGAGCGCGTACGCGGCCAGGGCCGCGAAGGCGAGCGGGAAGAGCACCGACGGGATGGTGATCGCCAGCGAGTTGATGAAGTAGCTGGCGAGCTGGCCGGAGGAGGAGGAGCGTCCGAAGAGGACCTCCTGGTAGTTCTCCATGGTGAACTGCGGGTTGGTGAAGAACGTCCACCAACCGGTGGTCTTGATCTGGTCCTCCGGCCGGAACGAGGAGATGAAGAGGCCGAAGGTCGGAACGGTCCAGACCAGCGCGATGATGATCGACACCAGGGTGGCGGTACGGCTGTTCAGCCGCTTGCGGACCCGGCCGGCGACGGACTTCGGCCCGTCGGTCTGCTGGGTGCCGGCGGCGATCGTGGGCGTGGCGGTGGTCATCTCAGCCCTCCCGCTGCTGACGGAGGTTGCGGATCTGGTAGATCACGATCGGGATCACCAGGACGAAGAGGAAGACCGCGAGCGCGGAGCCCTGCCCGTTCTCGCCGTAGCGGAACGCCTGGTTGTACATCTCGTTCGCGATGACGCTGGTGTCGTAGTTGCCGTTCGTCGCGGTCCGGACGATGTCGAAGACCTTGAGCGTGGCGATCGACAGGGTCACCACCACCACGATCAGCGCGGGGCGGATGCTCGGCATGGTGATCCGCCAGAACATCTGCCACGGGCTGACCCCGTCGAGCCGGGCTGCCTCGACGATGTCGGCGGGGATGGCCTTGATGGCGGCCGAGAGCACCACCATGGCGAAGCCGGCCTGGATCCAGATCATGATGACGATCAGCAGCAGGGTGTTCAGCGGTGACTCGAGCAGCCACTGCTTGGGCTCGCCGCCGAGGCTGACCACGATCTGGTTGAGCAGACCGATCTGCTCCTGATCGTCGCCCCGGTAGGCGTAGACGAACTTCCAGATGATGCTGGCGCCGACGAAGGAGATCGCCATCGGCAGGAAGATCAGTGATTTGGCGACCGCCTCGAAGCGGGCCTTGTCCACCAGTACGGCGTAGATCAGGCCGAACGCGGTGGCCACGAGCGGGACGAGGAGCACCCAGATCAGGCTGTTGATCAGCACCCGGACGACGAAGTTCTCGGAGAACAACCAGCCGTAGTTGCGCAGCCCCACCCAGTGCGTGCTGCCCGAGTCCATGAAGGAGAGCAGGGTGGTGCGGATGGCTGGGATGACCAGCCCGATGGTGAGCAGGAGCAGCGCCGGCAGCAGGAAGAAGAGGGCCACGGTGCCCTCCCGCTGTTTGCGGCGGCGGGGAAGCGGGGCACCGCTGGCGGAGGCGGCGACGAGCCGCGCCTCCCGGCGGCGGGTGAACCAGGCCGGCACCACGTCGAGAAGCAGGAGCAGACCACCCACCACCGCGACGAAAGCGATCAGCCCGTACATCAGCATGAGGAACTTCGGCTGTTCCTCCGCGAAGTCGAACTCCATCGACCCTCCCAGGTCCTTGTCCGACGATGGGCCGGCCCGCGTCGTGCGGACCGGCCCACCGGCTCAGATCACTTCCAGCTGCTCTCGATGCCCTGGAGCACCGACGCGGTGTCCTTACCGTTGATCCACTCGACCATGCCCTTCCAGAAGGTGCCCGCGCCGACGGCGGCCGGCATCAGGTCCGACCCGTCGAAGCGGAAGACCCCGCTCTTGTCCTGCAGGATCTCGACGGAGAGCTTGTCGATCGGGCTGGCGACGTTGGCGATGTCCAGCTTGTTGTTCGCCGTCACCCAGTTGCCGAGCTTCGCGCGGCTGTTGACGTACTCGCCGGAGGCCAGGTAGGTCTGCACCGCCTGGACCTCGGGACGGTCGGCGTAGGCGACGACGAACTCGCCGGCGCCCAGCACGGGCTTGCCCTTGGCCGGGTCGATGGCCGGGAAGTAGAACGCGAAGGCGTCGCCGTCCTCGGCCACCTTGGTGCCGTCGGGGAACTGGTTGGCGTAGAAGGACGCCTGCCGGTGCAGCGCGCACTTGCCGGTGGTGATCGGCAGGCCGGCCTCACCGAAGGCGGTGGTGCCGATGCTCTTCACGCCGCCGAAGCCGCCGTTCATGTACTTCTCGTTCTTCAGGATGCTGCCGGCCCGGTCGACCGCGTCGGCGATCTTCGGGTCGTTGAACGGGATGCTGTGCGTGGTCCACTGGTCGTAGACCTCGGGGCCCTGCGTGCGCAGCAGCACGTCCTCGATCCAGTCGGTGGCCGGCCAGCCGGTGGCGTCACCGGACTCGATGCCGGCACACCACGGCTTCATGCCGGTGGCCGCGATGGTGTCGCTGAGCTTGATCAGCTCGTCCCAGGTGGTCGGGACGGTCCAGCCCTTCTCCTTGAAGAGCTTCGGCGAGTACCAGACGAAGGACTTCACGTTGGCGCCGAGCGGCACGCCGTAGAGGTTGCCGTCGACGGTGCCGTACTTCAGCCAGTCGGCGGGCAGGTTCTGCTCGGCCATCGCCTTGGTGTCGGCGCCGAGGGACTTCAGCTTGCCGGCGTCGGCGAACCGCTTGACCAGGCCCGGCTGGGGGACGAACGCCAGGTCGGGCGCGTTGCCGCCGTCGACCCGGACGGGGAGCTGCGCCTCGAACTCGGCGTTGCCCTCGTAGTCGATCTCGATGCCGGTGCACTTGGTGAACTGCTCCCAAGACTGCTCCAGCAGGTCGGCCTCGGCGTCGCGGATGGACGCGTAGATGGAGACCTTCTTGCCGTCGTTGCCCTGGTACTTGTCGTACGCGGCGCACTCCGGCGCGTCCGCGTTGCTGCTTCCCTTGTCGTCGCCGGTGCCGCAGGCGCTGGCGCTGAGCGCCAGCCCCAGTACGCCGGCGATGACGAAGGCCTGGCGTGGTCTGGCAAAGACCGCCATGCCGTCCTCCTTTCTTGCCGGCGCGGTTGCGTGAACCGGCGCCGGTCCGATGGGCGTCACAACATGTAAGCGCTTGCATGGCGCGCGGTCCACCCCCTGTCAGACACGACCGAGTAACGATCCGGAAACCTTCCGAACGCATATGGGCACGCTCCCATAGCCGAATTCCAGCCTCTTTCGATCGCTGTCGATATCTGTCAGGCTGTATGTGTTCCATTGAAGGATTTCGACATAGGAGGAGCTGGATGCGTAAGCGGTGGTTCAGCCTGGTGGCGGCCGGTCTGTTGGTCGCGGGCACCCTGGTGCCGGCGACCCCGGCGATGGCCGCCCCGACCTTCAAGGTGCCCTTCCCGTGCGGTCAGGTCTGGTCCGGCCAGACGCGCACCAACCACAGCCCGGCGAACGCAGTCGACTTCAACCGCACCGACGATCTCGGTGACCCGGTGGTCGCCAGCGCGCCCGGCACCGTCGACCGGGTGACCGACCTCGGCGGCACGAGTTACGGCAAGTACGTACGGATCAGTCATCCCGGCGGATATCACACGTACTACGCCCACCTGAACGGGTTCAACGTCTCCGTCGGCCAGTCGGTGGGCTACGGAAGGGTGATCGGCTATGTCGGCAGCACCGGCGGCTCGACCGGCCCACACCTGCACTACGAGCAGCGCCTCAACGGCGGCGACATCCAGGTCCGGTTCAACGGCACGCTCGCCCTCTACTGGGGGACGAGGAACTACACCAGCGACAACGGCTGTTCGTCCGGCGGCACCGCCACCGGCACGGTCAACACCAGCGGCACCCCGCTGACCGTCCGCTCCGGGCCCGGCACCGGCCACTCCGCCGTCGGCACGGTCGCCGACGGCGCCCAGGTGACCATCCAGTGCCAGACCACGGGCACCACGGTCACCGGCACCTACGGCACCAGCTCCATCTGGGACCGGATCGGCTCCGGCCGGTTCATCTCCGACGCGTACGTCTACACCGGGCACGACGGGTTCATCCCGGGCGTGCCCCGCTGCTGAGCTGACCGGTGTGCCCGGCCGAACCCGGCCGGGCACACCGGGCGCGGGTCACCGCGGGGCAGGCGACGGCGCGCAGCCGCGGCCACGGCCCGCGAAGTTCAGGGGTTCAGCCGCCAGATGGCGAAATTGAGGGCGGCCGCGTAGCTGACCCAGGCCCAGTAGGGGAGCAGGAGCAGCGTCGCCGCCCGGGACACGCGGGCGAAGAGCGCGACGGTCACCGCGATCGCCAGCCACAGGACGACGATCTCGGCGAAGGCCGACCCGTAGCGACCGGCGCCGAAGAAGATCGGTGTCCAGGCCGCGTTGAGCGCGAGCTGCGCGACCCACGCCCAGAAGGCGGCACCGATGCCGACGCGCCGCCAGACCAGCCAGCCGGCCAGCGCGATCAGCGCGTAGAGCAGGCTCCACACCGGGCCGAAGAGCCAACCGGGCGGGGCCCACGCCGGCCGGTCCAGTGCGGCGTACTCGGCCCCGGTGCCTCGCACCCCCAGCGCACCGATCGCCGCGGCCACCGCGACCGCCGCGCCGAAGCCGAGCAGCGCCCACCACGAACGAGCGCCGGCGTGCCCGCGTGACGTCTCCATGGTCGTCCCTTCGCGCTGCGTCGGCGACCGGCCCGGGTCCGGACGCTACGGCGCCGGGGCCGTCGCGAGCGGTGCTCCTGTCGGGAGGACGGAGAACCGGCCACGACGACCCCGGCGGGTCCAATGGTGGGGCGGTGTGTGACGTCAATTGAAGATGCTGACACCGCCCGGGCCCACGAGCAGTCCGACGATGATGAGGACGATGCCCCAGAGGATCTGCCGGCGGAACAGCGCCAGGATGCCGGCAACGACCAGTACGACCGCGAGAATCCAAAGAATCAGCTCCATGGCGAATCAGGTACCCGAGGCCGTCAAACGCGAAACCTCACCCTGATCAAGGTCGTCGCCCACGTGGAAGACGCTGTACGCCTGCTTGATCACCGGGTGCGCGACGTTGCGGACGCGTACCCCGCCCGGGGTGGTGCCGCGCTCGCTGCCGGCGTGCGCGTGCCCGTGCAGGGCGAGCGCGGTCGGCGCCGAGTCGATCGCCTGGCCGAGCTGGTACGCGCCGAGGAACGGGTAGATCTCCAGCGGCTCACCGGCGAGCGTGTCCGGCACCGGCGCGTAGTGGGTGAGCGCGACCAGCAGGTCGCAGTCCAGGCTCTTGAGCGCGTGGGCCAGCCGGTCCGCGCTGTCGGTGGTGGTGCGGACGAACGCCTTCATCTCCGGCTCGCCGAAGTCGCTGGCGCAGCGGCCGGCGAAGCCGCCGCCGAAGCCCTTCACGCCGGCCACCCCGAGCCGGCCGCCGACGCAGTCGAGCACCACGCCGTCGCCCTCGAGGACGGTGATGCCCGCGTCCTCCAGCACCTCGATCACCTGCGGCACCTGGTCGCACTGGTGGTCGTGGTTGCCCAGCACGGTGATCACCGGCACGCCCAGGCCACCGAACTCCCGGGCCACGCAACGCGCCTCCGCCTCGGTGCCGTGCCGGGTCAGGTCACCGGCGAGCAGCAGTGCGTCGGCGCAGTCGGGCAGCTCCTCCAGGGCCGGCCGGAACCGGCCCACCACGTCCTCGTCGAGGTGCACGTCACCGACGGCAGCGATCCTTATCACCACGGAACCCTCCTCAGGGCAGTTGCTCGATCTGCGTCGGCGCCTCGGTTCGGATCACCCCGATCTCGCTGGTGACCGGCAGATCCGGGAACCGTTCCGCGACGCGGCGGAGAATCTCCTCGCGCCGGTGGGAGCTCTCCACCTCGCCGTAGAGCACGAGGCCGGTCTCCCGGCGCACGACGGTGATGCCCTGCTCGGCGACGGACGGGTCCTCGGCCAGCAGCCGGTGGATCTCCGCCTCCAGGTACTCGTCCGGTGGCCCGATGCCGGTGTCACGGTGTTGGGTCACGATCTCCCCTTCTCTGCCGGGGTGCCGACGTACGGCACCACCTCCAGCCGGTCCAGCAGCACCAGGAACGCCTCGGCGTACGGCGAGTGCTGCGTCTCCTTCCGTACCCGATCCCAGTCGATCTGCTCCCGCAGCGAGCGGGCCAGCGGCAGGCCGCGGGCGAAGTCGCAGTAGTGCTGCGAGAAGCTGAGCAGCTTGTGCACCATGAGTTGGGTGGCGGAGAGCACCGGCATGTGGATCGCGTCGACGGGCCGTACCACGGTGTCCGCGAACGTCTCCTCGGTCACCGGCGTCTCGATCGGCCGGTGGATCAGGTCCACCATCCGCTCGTCGTCGTAGACCTTCACCAGCCAGTCCTCCGGCGGGTACTCGGCGGTGAAGCCCGCCTCCACGAGCGCCGTCATCGCCGACTCGACGTCGACCTCGCGGATCAGGAAGTCGACGTCGTGGTCGCTGGAGTGACCACCGTGCGCGTACACGGCGAAGCTGCCGCCGAGGGCGAAGGGAATCTCGGACTGCTTGAGCACGGCGGCGACCTTCTTGAGGGTGTGCAGAAGACTCTCGTCCCCGCGCTCGGCCATCTGGCTTCTCCCGTCGGTCGTAACAGGCGGTTGATTCCGACTTCGGTACCCGGCATTCGGGTCACCCACACCTGCCCCGGTGGCGGTCGGGCGTGAAACGGGAGCAACCGGTATATAACGCTGCAGTCGAGAGCGCGGGTCCGATAGCCTGTGCAAGGTGGTCAGATCACTGCGGGCGCGCCGGCGCCGACGCCGGTTGCGCAGCGTCGCCCTGATCGGCATCGACGGCTCGGGCAAGACCACCCAGGCGCACCAACTCGCCGACGCGCTCGTCGCGGCCGGGCGTCCCGCCACCTACCACCGCAACGCCGGCGGTCGTCGCTGGCTGGGCCGGATCGCCCAGCGGCTGGGCCGCCCGGACGCGCAGCGGCTGGTCGGGCGGGACGGACTGCTCGCCGTGGAGTCCGTGCTGCGCTGGCTCGCCATCGCCCTCGCCCTGATCAGCTGCCTGGTCACCGGCCGGACGGCGGTGATGGACCGCTACTCCGCCTGCCAGTACGCGAGCATCCGGGCGCACGGCGGGCACCGGTGGGAGCGGCTGGCCCGGGCCGGCTACCGGGTCTTCCCGCAGCCGCAGGTGACCTTCCTGCTCTCGCTCGATCCGGCCGAGGCGTACCGGCGGATCGAGCGGCGCGGCACCGACCACGAGACGTTGGGCTGGCTCACCGCCGCGGACACCGCCTACCGGGCGCTGCCGGAGTACCCGACCTTCATCCTGGTGGACGCCGGCCGGCCGGCCGACGAGGTGTCGAAGCAGATCCGCCACCACCTCGCGGACTGGTTCGGCGCCGACGAGGCCGCAGCCGGTCTCCCGCTCACCACCGGCGAGCGGGAGAACCAGCCGGAGTCACTGAAGTCGGCGTGACCAACCGGTGGGACGCGGCGGCGAACCGCCACGGCCCCGCCCGTGCCCCGACACCGGCTCAGGCGCGGCCGTAGACCGGCACCGCCGCGCCGCTCGTCGGCGCGGACTCGTCGGAGGCGAGGAACCGGATCACCGTGGCGATCTCGGCCGGGGCGACCCAGCGCGAGTGGTCGGCGTCCGGCTGGGCGGCCCGGTTGGCGGGCGTGTCGATGACGCTCGGCAGCACCGTGTTGCACCGCACCCCGAAACGCCGGTACTCCACCGCCACCGCGTTCGCGAAGGCGAGGACCGCCGCCTTGGCGGTGGCGTAGCCGGCCGCGCCGGAGAACGGGCTGAGCGCGGCGCGGGCGGAGACGCAGACCACGGAGCCGCCGCCGGCGGCCACCAGGTGCGGCAGGGCCTCGCGGGTGACCAGGTGGGTGGGGCGCAGGTTGGCGGTGAGCATCCGCTCGAACTCCTCGACCGGCGTCTCGTGCACCAGCCCGCCGCTGGCGTACCCGCCGATCAGGTTGACCACCGCGCGCAGTGGCGCATCCGGGTCGTCGGCGGCCGCCCGTACCGCCCGGGCCACGTCGTCGGGGTCGCTGACGTCCGCGACCAGCCGGTGCACGCCGTCGGCCGCCGGTTCCGCGGTGGTTCGACCGCCCCGCACCGGTACGACCACCCGCCAGCCCGCCTCGGCGAAGGCGGTGGTGACCGCCCGGCCCAGGCCGCCTGATCCGCCGGTGACGAGCACACTCTGTCCTGCCATGGGGCACACGCTAGCGCCGCCGGGAAGCGCCCGTCGCGCGGGTGCGCGGGCCGACGCCGCCGACTCGTCCGATCCCGGACTGCCGAACCGGATGCCGTGTGACGCCGTACGGTTGGAGTGGATCGGATGCCCGTGTCAGCGGCGACCGTCGCGGGACGGCGGTCCCGGCCCGGCGGCTGACGCGTCGTCGCGGCGAGGGTGGCACGCTGTCCCGGATGGTGGGCCGCGGTCGGTGGTCCGTCCCTCAACACGCGGGAGTCATGGTTGACGCTCACGCCTCATGAAAGTAAGTTTCATCCGTGGCGAAGAGTCCGAAGATTTCTGCGAGTCACGAGCCCGGTGGGCTGATCGTCCACATCAGTGGCTTGCTCCCGTCGCTGTCGCCGGCCGAACAGCGGGTTGCCCGACTGGTCGTGGCCGACCCCGCGGACGCCGCGCGCCGGACCATCACGGACCTCGCCACCGCAGCCGAGACCTCCGAGGCGACAGTCATCCGGTTCTGCCGCTCCGTCGGCATGGACGGCTACCCGCAGCTGCGCATCCGGCTCGCCGCCGAGGCCGCCCGCCGGATCGAGCCGCCCGACGCCCGGGTGGTCGGCGGTGACATCCCACCCGGCGCCGACCTGGCCCAGATCATCGCGACGATCGCCTTCAACGACGCGCGTGCCGTCGAGGAGACCGCCGAGCAGCTCGACCCGGCCGTCTGCGAGCGGGTGGTCGACGCGATCGCGGGCGCCGGCCGGATCGACGTCTACGGCGCCGGCGCCAGCGGCTTCGTGGCCTCCGACTTCCAGCAGAAGCTGCACCGGATCGGCCGCACCGCCTTCTACTTCCCCGACGTGCACACCGCGCTGACCTCGGCCGCATTGCTGGGCCGGGGCGACGTGGCCCTCGGCATCTCGCACACCGGCACCACCTCCGACGTCATCGAGGTGCTGGAGCAGGCCCGCGCCCGGGGCGCCGCCACGGTCGCGCTGACGAACTTCCCGCGTTCGCCGATCACTGAGGTCGCCGACTACGTGCTCACCACGGCGGCTCGGGAGACCACGTACCGGTCCGGGGCGATGGCGAGCCGGCTGGCCCAGCTCACCGTGGTCGACTGCCTCTTCGTCGGGGTGGCCGCCCGCAACCGGGCCCGCGCCAAGAAGGCCCTGGAGGCGACCGCCGAGGCCGTCCAGTCCCACCGGGTGGGCGGCGGACGGAGGCGGGCGTGACCACGGGCGCCGTGGAGCCGGATGAGGTGTCGACGCCCGCCCCGGACGCCCGCCCGGTCGTGCGGGTGGGCGCTCCCACCGAACGCCGCAATCCGCTCAGCGCCGATCTGGACCTGATGTCCACCCGGGACGTGCTGGCGGTCATCAACGAGGCGGATCGGCTGGTGCCGGCCGCCGTCGCCGAGGTGCTCGACGAGATCGCCGCCGCGGTCGACCTGGCCGTGACGGCGCTGCGCGGCGGGCACCGGGTGCACTACTTCGGTGCCGGCACCTCGGGCCGCCTCGGCGTGTTGGACGCCGCCGAACTGGCCCCCACCTTCAACTCGCCCCGGGACTGGGTCTGCGCCCACCTCGCCGGTGGGCCGCAGGCCGTGTGGCGGGCCGTGGAGAACGCCGAGGACGACGACCGGGGCGGAGCGGCCGAAGCGGCCGACTGCGTACGCGCCGGTGACCTGGTGGTCGGTCTGGCCGCCAGCGGCCGCACCCCGTACGTCCTGGGGGCGCTCGCCGCGTCCCGCGCCAAGGGCGCCTCGACGGTGCTGCTCTGCGCCAATCCGGAGGCGGAGGCCGCTCGGTCGGTGGACGTCTTCATCGGGGTGGATACCGGACCGGAGGTGGTGACCGGATCGACCCGGATGAAGGCGGGCACCGCGCAGAAGCTGGTGCTGAACGCGTTCTCCACCGCCGTCATGGTCCGGCTGGGCCGGGTCTACTCAAACCTCATGATCGACATGGTGGCCACCAACGCCAAGCTCCGGGGCCGGATGATCTCGATCCTGATCGAGGCCACCGGCTGCTCCGAGGAGGTCTCCCGACGGGCCCTCAACGAGGCCGACGGTGACCTGAAGACCGCTCTCGTCTCGCTCGTCTCCGGTGCCGGGGTGCCGGCCGCCCGGGCCGCCCTGACCCGCGCCGACGACCAGGTACGCGGAGCGCTCGCCCTGCTCGCCTCCTGACCCGACGTCGAACGGTAGCCGTCACCTCACCCGGAGCAAGGATCGCGCCGGGGATGATCCGGGCCGGAGGGCGCCCCGGGGGTGTTTGTTCGAACTGGTCGCGGGCCCGTCCGGCGAGTGGGCATAGAACCCGGCCACGGATTGTTCACCGAGGCGCGGGGTAATACCAAGTACGTGGATGAACCGCCCCGTCCACCGGTGCGTATTCGGCAGTGACCAGGATCGCACCCCTGGTGGTGACCCGGGTCGCTGTCCCCCTCCTATCCGCAGTGCTGCCATATCAGGGGCGACGGTGAGCGGTCGTGCCACCGGCCCGTACGTGGTGCCCAAGGCGAGCCACCCGGCGGGGTGCTGACAGCAAACATGGATCGCGCTTTCAGCTACTACTCAGGCATTCGTGACAGTTTCGACTCACGACATGGAATCCCCGACACGTCTCAACTGTTGTGTAGGTGTCACCACCGACGGGCACAGCGGTACGCGGGGGAGGGCTGATGGACGTGGGGATGGCAAGGAACCGGGCAACCGGCGCGAGCGAGGGGACCGTGGGCAACGTGGACAAGAACATCGGCATGCGAACCGACGAGGTCGCCGAGGAGCGTGACCTGGTCGGCGTCTACCTGCACGAGATCTCCCGGACGCCACTGCTGGACGCCGCCAAGGAGGTCGATCTCTCCAAGGCGATCGAGGCCGGCCTCTACGCCGAGCACCTGCTCGACGAGGACCGCGTCCCCGACGGCGTCGCCCGTGAGGACCTGGAGCGGCTGGTCGTCGAGGGGGAGCGGGCGAAGGACCTCTTCATCCGCGCGAACCTCCGACTGGTCGTGTCGATCGCCCGCCGGTACGTCCGGTCGGGGATGCCCATGCTGGATCTGATCCAGGAGGGCAACACCGGTCTGGTCCGGGCGGTCGAGAAGTTCGACTACGAGCGGGGCTACAAGTTCTCCACCTACGCCACCTGGTGGATCCGCCAGGCGATCAGCCGGGCCATCGCCCAGCAGGAGCGCACCGTCCGACTGCCGGTGCACCTGGTGGAGGACGTCAACCGGATGCGCAACGTGGCCCGGCAGCTCACCCGTGAGCTGGGCAGCGACCCGGAGCCGGAGCAGATCGCGGCGGCCCTCGGCGTGACCGTCGAGCGGGTCAACGAGCTGGTGCGCTGGTCGCAGGACACCGTGTCGCTGGACACGCCGGTCGGCGACGACGGGGACACCAACCTCGGTGACCTGGTGGCCGACAGCGACGCCCCGTCGCCGGAGGACATCGTCCTGACCGGGCTGGAGCGGCAGCGGATCGAGGGTCTGCTCAACCACCTCGACGACCGTTCGGCCGGCATCATGCGGGCCCGCTACGGGCTGGAGGACGGCCGCGAGCACTCGCTCACCGAGGTCGCCTCGCGGTTCTCGCTCTCCCGTGAGCGGATCCGGCAGCTGGAGATCCAGGCCCTCGGCCGGCTCCGTGAGCTGGCCCGGGCGGAGGGGCTCCAGGCGGCCTGAGACACCGACGAAGACGGCGAACGGCCGGCGTCCGATAGGGGGACGCCGGCCGTTCGCCGTCAGGTGGGATCAGCGCACCCGGCCGTACCCCTGGATGGGCATCATGTTCATGCCCCGCTTGAGCACGTTGCGACCGGCGCTCGGCGCGTCGATCACCTGGCCGTCGCCGACGTAGAGGGCGACGTGCCCGAGCCCGCGGTAGAACACCAGGTCACCCGGGCGCAGCTCGCCGCGGCCGACGTGGGATACCGCACCCCACTGCATCCGGGCGTTGTGCGGTAGCGACTTCCCGGCCGCCCGCCAGGCCGCCGAGGTCAGCCCCGAGCAGTCGTAGCCGTTGGGGCCGGAGCCGCCCCAGACGTACGGCTTCCCGATCGCGCCGTACGCGTACCGCACGGCGGCGCCGGCCTGACCGGAGACGGCGGGCGCCTGGTGGTCGGCGGCGGGCTTCGCCGCCGGCGCCTCGGTCGCCCGTCCGTACGCCGTGCGGCGCAGGTCGTAGAGGCGGTCGAGGTCCCGCTCGATGCGGGACTTGGTGCCGGCCAACGCGCGTGCCTGGGCGTCCTGCCGTTGGAGCACCTTGTTCAGGCGGGTCTTCTCGTCGACCAGTTGGCGCTGGCTCTCGGTGAAGCCGGAGATCCGCGCCTGGCGTTGCCGGGTCAGGTGCTCGATCGTGCCGAGCCGGTCGAGCATCGCCGCCGAGCCGCCGGGGCGCAGCAGCGCGTCCGCGGTCTGCAGGGCGCCGGTCTTGTACGCGGTCGCGGCGATCTGCGCGACGTCGGCCCGGCCCTGCTCGGTCTGCCGTTCCAGCGGGCCGATGCGGGCCTGTAATCGGTCCACCGCGGCCTTGTTGGTCTTGATGTCCTCACGGAGCTTGTTGTACGACTCGACGACCCGTTCCAGTTCCGTCGAGGAGCGCTCGATCTGGCGGTTGAGGTCGGCGGGGGAGGGCTCTGCCCGGGCCGCCGTGGCCGGTGCGACCAGCGCGGCCGACAGGCCGACGACTGCCAGTGTGCGCAGCAGTTTTCTCAGGGATGACAAGAGCGGAAGGCTCCTCTCCCACGGCCACCGGCGGGTGCTGACGCCCCCGGTGGCACCGGACCGGGGCCCTCCGGATGGTGGGCACTGGGCCGGGCCGGCTCGCTCAACCTAACCCGGGACGGGAGTGATCCGCAGTGGAAGTCGGGACGTCTGTTGGCAAAGTGGTAGCAAGTGCCACCTGCGGCAGGTGACCCACTGTGATCATTAACGAGGCGGTCGCGCCTGGGGCGCGCCAGGGATGCGGCTTTTGCCCAGACAATGGAGTTCGTCGTTCTGGACGTATGCCGCCGGAATGCGGCGCCCCATAACCGATAAAGACGGAAATGGATTCCCATTCCTGGCCATGTACCGCTCCGGCCTGCCGACGAGGCCCGGCAAAACCCGATCTGAGCTGGCAGGACGGCAACACAATGAAGCCGTAGCCGGGATTCCCGTCAAGCGGCATTGAAGGTGTGAGGCCGGGACGGGCCGACCCGACGGACGCCGCGGGAGGAAGCCGTGAATCCTGAAGGCGCGACCACACGAGCACCGGGATCACCGAGGGTGACCGGCGCCCGGAAGACCCTGCTCTACGCCCGCCCCGGCATCGTCGTGACGATCGACAGGTTCACCGTCGGCCGCAACACCTACCGGGTCGCCCACCTCACCCACCTGCGCAGCACCCGCGGCCCGCACGACCGGATCGCCGTACGGGCGGTGGCGACCAGCGGGGCGATGATCGGTGGAGTCGGCCTGCTGCTCGGCTTCACCGGCGGGCTGCAACGGCTCACCGCGGGCGCGTACCTCATCTTCGGCGCCGTGCTGCTGGTGCCGGCGCTGCTGGCGACCGTCGGTGACCGCTGGCGGCCCCCGGCGTACGAGCTGTGGGGCGTGTACCAGGGCGAGGAGGTGCTGCTGTTCAGCGCCGACGACGAGCGGCAGTTCGGACAGGTCACCCGGGCCCTGCTGCGGGCCCGGGAGATGAACCGGTACGGCGGGTGGAACGAACCGCTCGCCTCGGCCGATCCGTGGCGGCCGAGCCGTTGACCGGAGGGCCGGTCGCTCAGCCGGCGATCGGCTCCGGGGTGCGCTCGGCCGGGCGGTGCAGCCAGGCGGTCGCCCGGCGCTCGGCGTAGAAGGAGACGAACGGCACCGTGCCGGCCAGCATCACGCCGAGCATCCGCTTCATCGGCCAGTTCGCGCGGCGGGACAGGTCGAAGGTGGCCACCAGATAGATCATGTAGAGGAAACCGTGCGCCGGGCCGACTGTCTCCACCACGACCGGGCTGTCGAACAGGTACTTCAGCGGCATACCGATCACGACCAGCACGATCAGCACCACGCCCACGATCCAGGCGATCGCGCGGTACCGGGTAAGGGCTCCGCCCACCTCTGTCCGTCCTTCCGAACCCGGCTCAGCCGGGATAGTCACCGGGCCGAGCGCCCGGGTTGGCGTTCAACCATG
This sequence comes from Micromonospora musae, assembly GCF_003626635.1. Classification (GTDB taxonomy): domain Bacteria; phylum Actinomycetota; class Actinomycetes; order Mycobacteriales; family Micromonosporaceae; genus Micromonospora; species Micromonospora musae. The sequence continues at coordinate 37,693 of NZ_RAZT01000019.1, forward strand.
ACAGGTAGCGGTTGTACGCGGCCAGGTCGGCGTCGTCCTCCACGCCGTTCAAGACCGCCGGGACGCGGGTCACCCGGACCGGCCGGCGTACCACCGGTCGCGTCGTCGAACCGCGCTCGCCGACGATCGGCTCGACCTCGGCTACCGACTCGACACGCTGCTCCGGCTCGTCACCACGCACGGTGTGTCGCGCCTCACGCCACCACACGAAGACCACGAACCCCGCGAAGATCGGCCACTCGAAGGCGTACGCCCAGCTGAGCGTGTTGCCCCCGGCGGCCCGGCTGATCTGCCACCAGCCCAGCGCGAGGAACGCGACGACCAGGACGACCATGGCCGTGTGGCGTGCGATCCACACCGGGGTCCAGAGCCGCTTCATGGCATCGAGGGTACCGGCCCGCCCGGCGCTCTCCGACGAGGTGTCGTAGTTGTCATGGGTCCGGGACGTTTGGTGCCACCCGGCGTGGGCAACCGTTTAGACGCCAGCCCAGACGAGACCAGGGGGGCCAGATGAGACAGGAAGGCTACCCGCCGGGCGGTGGGGCCAGCCCGGAGGAGCGGGTCATCGAGTGGAGCGGCGACCACCTCGCCGACCCCACCACGCTCGGCCCCGGCCTCGACGGTGAGCTGGGTGTCGACCCCGCGGAGCTGCCCGACGAGGACCTGATCCGCGAGATCCACAGCCTGCACCGGACCCGGCTCGACACGCTGCGGCACGCGGCCGATTCGGCGCTCGCCCACCACCTGCGCCGGACCGCCGAGCTGGAGACCGAGTACCTGGCCCGGTACCCGAGCCGGGAGATCGACCCGAGCCGGCTGCGGGACGAGTGATGGCGCACGCCGAGCGCGGCATGTCCGCGCCGCCCGAGGTCGTCTTCAACACCGCCACCGACCCGGACCGGGCAGCGGCGTGGTTGCCCCCGTTCCTGCGCGCCGACGGCGCACCGACCCCCGAGATCCGCGGCGAGGAGCTCCGCGCCCGGTGGCGGATCGCCTCGCCGACCGAGCTGACGGCGGAGATCCGGGTGGACCCGGAGAACGCCGGCGGCGCGCGGATCCGGTTCGACCTCTCCGGCGGGTCCGGCGGACAGGACGCCGAGCGGCTGGCCGCCGAGGCGCTGGACAGCCTGGCCCGCGAGGTGGCCGACAACCTTCAGGCGGGCTGAACCCCCGCGGAGCACCCCCGCCGGCCGCCAGGGCCGGAACCGTCGGCGATCCGGTCGGCGGAGCGCAGCAGGCGAGATCGAGGAGGCCGGGTGACCCCCTACGGCTTGAGGAAGAAGGCGACGCGGCTGCGCCAGGCGTACGCGCCGCACGAGCACCGCCCACTCGGCGGCTACCTGGCGGCGATGGGCGCGTACGCCGGGGTGACCGGGGCCGTCGCGGGTCTGGTCCGGGCGACCGGTCGGCCGGTGCCCGAACGTCCCGCGCCGGCCGACGTGGTGCTGCTGAGCATCGCCACGCACAAACTGAGCCGGTTGCTGTCGAAGGACGCGGTCACCAGCCCGCTGCGCGCCCCGTTCACCCGCTACGACCGGCCCATCGGCAGCGGCGAGGTGATGGAACAGGTACGCGACTCGGGCAGCTCCACCCGGCACGCCATCGGCGAGCTGCTCAGCTGTCCGTTCTGCCTCGCGGTCTGGGTCGCCACCGGACTGACCGGTGGCCTGGTGCTCATGCCGCGGCTCACCCGCCTGGTGGCCACGGCGCTGACCGCGGTGGCCGCGTCCGACTTCCTGCAGATGGGATACGCGGTCGCGCAGCAGGCCGCCGAGAGCGGCGGGCGGCACGAGGAGTAGACCTCGACCGACGACCGGGGGGCCGGCGCTTCGCGCCGGCCCCCCGTCAGGTGAACGTCCTCGTCACGTCGGTGTCGTTCCGCCGTCCTCGCCCGCCCAACCACGGGACGCCTCCGGTTCCCGTTCACCCTTGTCCTCGCCGGTGACCACCTCGCGGTCCACCGCCGTCCGGTCGTGCTCGTCGGCGAAGTCCGGCTCGGGCAGGCTGTCCACGCCCGCCGGGGGCTGACCCAGCGCCGGGACCCGGTCGTGGTGCTGCTCGTGGGACATCTCGTTCTCCTCTCCCCCCGGGGAGCGGGGGCGGTCTCAGGTGACCGTGCCGCCCAGCAGGTCGGCCGCCTCGTCGACCGAGTACTCCCCCTCGGGCAGCGCGCAGATCCGGGTGAGCCATTCGGAGGGCAGCTCGGCGGCGACGGCGCGCCGGTAGATGTCCGCCTGGCTGACCCGCTCCTGGCCGCGGTACAGGTCTTCGAGCAGGTCGTCGAGGCGTCGGGTGTCCGGCTTCTCGGTCACGGGTACGTCGTCGGTCACGGCGATCAGCTACCCGTGCCGGAAACGGTCAAACGTCACGCGCGCGAGCGAGAGCCCGGAGGCGGAAACAGCGGCGCCCCGGCCGGATGGCCGGGGCGCCGCTGGGCGTCGGTGTGCAGGTCGCCTCTCGGCGAGTGGCTCGACGCGGCTCCAGCCGGACGGTATTCCGCGAAGGCAATTGGGTGAGGCCCGGGGACACTGGACACACCGACACCCCTCACAACCACGCCACCCCCGCGACTCTTCCGCACCCCCCCTGTGCCCTACACCACACCCCTCCGCCCGTTCCGCGCCGACCCCGCACCGGTCCCGTTGATCAAGAGATTCGCGTCGGATCCGCGCGCCCTCGTGACGCCGAGCTCTTGATCACGCAGGACGTCAGGCGCGGGTGGGCAGCGACGCGCGGCGGGCGCGGACGGCGGAGGCGAGCTGGTCGAGGACGTCGGCGGTGGTGTCCCAGCCGATGCACGCATCGGTGATCGACTTGCCGTACTCCAGCTCCCGGGTCGGGTCCAGGTCCTGCCGGCCGGGCTGGAGGAAGGACTCCAGCATGATGCCGACGATTCCGCGCTGCCCGGCGGAGAGCTGGGCGGCCACGTCCGCCGCCACGAGCGGCTGGTTGCGGTGGTCCTTGCCGCTGTTGGCGTGGCTGGCGTCGATCACCACCCGCTCGGGCAGGTCGGCCCCCCGCAGCAGGTCCAGCGCACCGGCCACCGACTCCGCGTCGTAGTTCGGCCGGCCGCCGCCACCACGCAGCACCAGGTGGCCGTCGGCGTTGCCCCGCGTGTGCATGATCGCCGGGGTGCCGGAGAAGTCGATGCCGGGGAAGACATGCGGCACGCCGGCCGCCCGGATCGCGTCCACGGCGGTGCCGATGCTGCCGTCCGGGCGGTTCTTCATGCCGATCGGCATGGAGAGCCCGGAGGCGAGCTGGCGGTGCACCTGACTCTCCACGGTGCGGGCCCCGATGGCCCCCCAACCCACCGCGTCGGCGATGTACTGCGGGGTGATCGGGTCGAGGAACTCGCAGCCGACCGGCAGGCCGACCCGGAGCACGTCCAGCAGGAGCGCGCGAGCCAGCCGAAGGCCCGTGTTCACGTCGCCCGAGCCGTCCAACCGCGGGTCGTTGATCAGCCCCTTCCAACCCACCGTCGAGCGGGGCTTCTCGAAGTAGACGCGCATCACGATCAGCAGGTCGTCGGCGAACCGGTCCGCCGCCTCGCGCAGCCGCCGGGCGTACTCCAAGGCGGCGACCGGGTCGTGCACCGAGCACGGGCCGACCACCACCAGCAGGCGGTCGTCGGCGCGGTCGAGCACCCGGCCCACCGCGCGCCGGCCGGTCAGTACGGCCGAGGCGAGCGTGTCGTCCAGGGGCAGCTCGTGGTGCAGCAGGGCGGGGGTGGTCAACGGCACGACACGGTCGATCCGCTGATCGCTGACCCGATCGGTCTCCGGGGTCGTCACGGTGGGCTTCCTTCCGCCGACCGTGCCCGGGGCCGGTGCCCGGGTCGAGCCGGCTGCTCGTACGCGAAGGGCAGGACCAGAAGGCCCTGCCCAGCCGGCTCGAAGAGGAGTGACGTCAGTTCATGGTGAAGTCACCGGCTCCTCCAGCCGGCTGCCTAAACCATCGATACGACCGCGTCACGGTGCACAGCGTACCCGACGGATCGCGCGGCGTTCAGTCCCACGTCCGCGGCGTCCCACGCCGGTGGTGCGCGGGCGTGTCGACCGCCGCGCCGGGGTATGAGGGGTGGCATGAGCGAGCGAATCAATCGGCACGGCGCGGGCGAGCCGCAGAGCGCCGCCGACCGGAGGGGGGCGTCGGCATGAGCGAGCCAGGCGGTGGCACCGGCGACGAGCAGGAGCGCGTCGAGTCCCGGGCCCACCTGCTGCCGGAGGAGAAGGCAGTGGGCAGCGACGACCCCGAGGCGCAGGCCGACGCCATCCTCACCGAGTCCGACGCCCGCGAGGACCGGAACGTGGCACCCGACACGCTGCTGGAGCACCGGACGTCGGCTCAGACGGTGACGCCGATCGAGCCGCCGGACTGAGCCTCGACCCCGCGCGCCCGGCGGGAACCCCGGTAGGACTGCCCCCGCAACCACGCCATCGCCCCGACCGCGCGCAGCCCGGCCGGCAGGTTGCCGATCGGGTCGAACGCCAACGCGGCGTCCTGCCGGGCGCTGAGCTGGGTGCCGATACTGACCTGGCCGAACGGGCGCCACGGCCCGACCGCGGACGCCGTCGCGAGCACCAGGCGCGGCTCCTCCGTCCGGGTCGCGGCGGCCACCTCGGCGAGGCTGCGCCCCAGGTCGATCGAGTCCGGGTCGGCCAGCGCGGCCAGCCAGAGCCGCCGACCACGATCGGCTCGCAGGGGCACGATCGTGCTGTACGTCCCGGCGAACCGTCGACGGGGCAGCGCCACCGCCCGCAGCACCGGCCGCGCGCCGCTGGAGCTGACCAGCAGGTCGACCGGGCGCGGCCCGTCCGTGTGCACCCGCACCGCCAGGCCGAGCACGTCCGGCCAGCTCCCCGGGGTGGACGTGCCCTTCGAGAGGCGGATCGTCGCCGGGTAGCGGCCCGGCTCGTCGAGGAAGGCCACCCCGGTCGGCGGGCCCGACGTACCCCAGATCGTCACCTCACCCGCGAACGACCGGCCGGCGGGATGGAAGAGCCGGGCCCGCCGCAGGCGGGTCAGGAAGGCGGAGGCCCGGCAGACGGCGTCGCCCGCGCGTTTCGCGAAGGCGGACGGGCGGGCGGTGGGCGCGGACATGCCCCTGCGGTACCCCGGCCCGCCCGGTCGATGCGCGTGGCGGGCGAGCACCGCAGCCGGCGACGGCTCGCCCGACCTCGTCGTGTCCCGTTTCCGCCCCGGAGATCGGATAGCGTCGTCCCATGCCCGAGAGCGGTTACCCCTGGCCCATCGAGACGACCCGACTGGACAACGGCCTGCGCGTGGTGGTGAGCGAGGACCGCACCGCGCCGGCGGTCGCGGTGAATCTCTGGTACGACGTCGGTTCCCGGCACGAGCCGCAGGGGCAGACCGGCTTCGCCCACCTCTTCGAACACCTGATGTTCGAGGGCTCCCTGAACGTGGCGAAGACCGAACACATGAAGCTCATCCAGGGCTCCGGCGGATCGCTCAACGCCACCACGAACCCGGACCGGACGAACTACTTCGAGACGGTGCCGGCCGAGCACCTGGAGTTGGCGCTCTGGCTCGAGGCGGACCGGATGGGCGGGCTGGTACCGGCCCTGACCCAGGAGACGCTGGACAACCAGCGCGAGGTGGTCAAGAACGAGCGGCGGCAGCGCTACGAGAACGTGCCCTACGGCGACGCGTGGCTGCGGCTGCTGCCGCTGCTCTACCCGCCGGGTCACCCGTACCACCACGCGACCATCGGTTCGATGACCGACCTGAACGCCGCCGACCTCGCCACGTTCCAGGAGTTCCACCGCACGTACTACGCGCCGAACAACGCCGTGCTCACCGTGGTCGGCGACGCCACCGCCGCCGAGGTCTTCAAGCTCGCCGAGAAGTACTTCGGCGTCATCCCGCCGCGGGCGGACATCCCGGCCGCGCCGGACGGCCGGACGGTGCCGGCCACCGGACGGCCGGCCAGCGAGACGGTCACCACCAACGTGCCGGCCCCGCGGGTGTACGTCGCGCACCGCACCCACGCCTTCGGCAGCACCGGGTACGACGTGCTCACCGTGCTGGCCACGGTGCTCGGCAGCGGTCGGGGCAGCCGCCTCTACCAGCGCCTCGCCGACGGCGAGCGGATCGCGCAGCCGGACCTCGTGGGCGCGTACGGGGTCGACCTGGCGCACGCCCCGGCGCCGCTGATCGCGACTGCGACGGCCCGCCCCGGGGTGGACGGCGAGCGCTTGGCCGCCGGGCTGCACGCGGTGGTGGACGAGTTGACAACCGTTCCGGTCACCGCCACCGAGCTGGACCGGGCCAAGTCGCTGCTCAGTACCGCCTGGTGGCGCCAGATGTCGACGGTGGACGGTCGCGCGGACACCCTCGGCAGGTACGCCACCCAGCTCGGCGACCCGGCGAAGGCCGGCGACCGCCTGCCGGGCTGGCTCGCGGTGACCGCCGAGCAGATCGCCGAGACCGCCGCCGAGGTGCTCGCCGCCGACGACCGGGTGACCCTGACCTACCTCGCCGAGGAGAAGCCATGACGCTGATCGCCACGCGCCCCGGACCGGGCGCCGCCCGCCCGTACCGGTTCCCGCCGGTCGTCCGCCGCGCGGTGGCCGGCGGGCAGGTCGTCGCCGCCCACCTGCCCGGGCAGAACCTCGCCGTCGCGTTGCTGCTGCTCGACGCGGGCGCCGAACGGGAGCCGCTCGGCAAGGAGGGGCTCGGCGGGGTGCTCGCCAAGGCACTGGAGGAGGGGACTGCCCAGCGGGACGCGGCCGCCTACGCCCTCGCCGTCGAGGGGCTCGGCACCGAGCTGGTGACCGGGCTGGACTGGGACTCGTTCCAGGTCAGCGTGCAGGTGCCGGTGGACCGGCTGGCCGCCGCCGTGGAGCTGCTCGCGGAGGCCGTGCGTACCCCTCGACTCGACCCCGTCGACGTGGCGCGGGTACGCGACGACGAGGCCACCGGGCTGCGGATGGACTGGGCCAACCCGGGGCCGAGGGCGGACGCGGCGCTGCGCGCCGACCTCTTCGGCGGGCAGAACCGCTGGGGCCGCCCGATGTACGGCGACCCGGAGTCGGTCGCCGGCCTGGACGTCGAGGACGTCCGGGTCTTCCACTCGGAGTGGTTCATCCGGCCCGGCACCCTGATCGTCGCCGGTGACCTGGACCGGCTCGACCTGGAGGCGCTCGGCGCGGCCGCCTTCGCCGGCACCGGTGGTGGCCCGGTCGAGCGGGGCGGCCCGGTCGAGGCGCCGTTGCGCAGCGGGCGGCGGATCATCCTGGTGGACCGGCCCGGCTCGGTGCAGTCGACGCTGCGGCTCGGGCACCCGGCCCCGCACCGCGCCCACCCCGACCATGTGGCGATGACGCTGGCCGGCACCGTCCTCGGTGGCGCCTTCACGTCGCGGCTGAACCACCTGATCCGCGAGGTGCGCGGCTACACCTACGGGATCCGGGGCGACTTCGCCTCGTCGCGACGGTTCGGGCGGTTCGGGGTCAGCTCCGGCGTGCAGACCGCGGTCACCGCGCCGGCGCTGGTCGAGGCGGTCGGCGAGATCTCCCGTACCCGCAGCGGCGGGGTGACCGAGGAGGAGCTGGCCGTGGCCCGCTCCTGGCGGGCCGGGCAGCTGTCGGTGGAGTTGCAGACCCCCCGGGCCATCGCCTCGGCGCTGACCACGCTGGTGGTGCACGACCTGCCGGACGACTACCACGCGCGGCTGCGGGAGGCACTGCTCGCCGCCGACGTCGACGCGGTGAGCGCCGCGGCCGCCACCCACCTGCACCCGGACTCGCTCACCCTGGTGGTCGAGGGCGACGCCGCTGTGATCCGCGACGACCTGGCCGCCGCCGACCTGGGCGAGATCGTCTCCTAACCCCTGCGCACCTTCACGGAAAGAGTGGCCATTTCCTGACGGGAGGCCACTCTTTCCGTGAAAGTGCGCCCCGGCTGCCTGGGGTGGGTGGGGTGTGATGTGGGTCGCAGGGGGGTGGTGGGTGGCGGCTCGGTGGGGGTGGGGCGGCGCGGAGGGGCTGCGGCGGGGTCCGGGGTCCGGTTGGGGATCTTCCGGGCGGTGGGGCGATCGGCGGTGGGCTTTGCGGGCGGGCGGGCGCCGGTGGACGGGTGCTCGGCGCGTCGGAGGCTGTGACGTCCGGCGCCGGCGGGGGGAAAGGGTTCCCACTACGGGTGCCGCCGTGGGTAGCCTCGCGAGCATGAGGATCGGCATTGTGGGGGCCACCGGGCAGGTTGGTGGCGTGATGCGGCAGGTGCTGGCGGAACGGAAGTTCCCGGCGGAGCAGTTGCGGTTGTTCGCCTCGGCGCGGTCCGCGGGCCGGACCCTGCCCTGGGGCGGCGAGGAGATCACCGTCGAGGACGCGGCCGTGGCCGACTACTCCGGGCTGGACATCGTCCTCTTCTCGGCCGGCAAGTACACCTCGAAGGAGCTCGGACCCCGGGTCGCCGAGGCCGGCGCCGTGGTGATCGACAACTCGTCGGCGTTCCGGATGGACCCGGATGTGCCGCTGGTCGTCGCCGAGGTCAACCCGCACGCCGCCGCGGTACGGCCGAAGGGCATCATCGCCAACCCGAACTGCACCACGATGGCCGCCGTGCCGGTGCTGCGTCCGCTGCACGCCGAGGCGGAGCTGGTCAGCCTGGTCGCGTCGACGTACCAGGCGGTCTCCGGCGCCGGTCTGGCCGGTGTCGCCGAACTGGACGAGCAGGTCCGCAAGGTAGCCGAGCACGCCACCGGGCTCACCTTCGACGGTTCGGCCGTCGAGTTCCCCGCGCCGCGCTCGTTCGCCGAGCCCATCGCGTACAACGTGCTTCCGCTCGCCGGCGCGCTCGTCGACGACGGCTCCTTCGAGACCGACGAGGAGCAGAAGCTGCGCAACGAGAGCCGCAAGATCCTCGAGATCCCCGGGCTCAAGGTCTCCGGCACCTGCGTGCGGGTGCCCGTCTTCACCGGCCACTCGCTCCAGATGAACCTCCGGTTCGCCCGGCCGATCACGCCGCAGCGCGCCCGGGAGCTGCTCGCCGACGCCCCCGGGGTGGCGCTGACCGACGTGCCCACCCCGCTGCGGGCGGCGGGCCGGGACCCGGTCTACGTCGGGCGGATCCGGGCCGACGAGACGGTCGAGAACGGGCTCGCGCTCTTCTGCTCGAACGACAACCTGCGCAAGGGCGCCGCGCTCAACGCCGTGCAGGTCGCCGAACTGGTCGCCGCCGAACTCGGCTGAGCGCCGTCGACGGTTGAGCACCCACCCGGCCCCGGCCACCAGCCGGGCCGGGTGCCGGCCGGGTCGGGTGCCGGCCGGGTCGGGCGGCTCGTCGCGATCGGGTCTACGCCGCGGTGATCCGCCCAGCCGGACGCTCCCGGGCCACCGGGCGCCGTCGACCAGGCAGCCGGGTCGACCACCGCGGGAGACGGCCCCCGGCCCATGCTTGGATGGGAAACCGGAAGCAGGACGAGGTGGAGGAAACCGTGCCGGACGAGCGTACGCAGCAGGCGTTGACCGATCTGATCGCCGCGCGCCGGATGGCCGTGCTGGCGACCCTCAAGCGGGACGGTCGGCCGCAGTTGTCCACCGTCATCTACTCGTTCGACCGGGAAGCGGGCCTGATCCGGGTCTCGGTGACCGGCGACCGGGCGAAGACGGCCAACCTGCGCCGGGACCCGCGCGCGACCCTCCACGTGAGCAACGAGGACGGTTGGGCGTACGCGGTGGTCGAGGCGCGCGCCGAGCTGACGCCGGCGGCCACCGACCCGGACGACGCCACCGTGCGGGAGCTGATCGAGGTCTACCGGTCGCTCCAGGGCGAGCACCCCGACTGGGACGACTACCGGCGGGCGATGGTCGCCGACGGTCGCCTGGTGCTGCGCCTGCACGTCGAGCGCGTCTACGGCCTGCCGCCGCGCGACTGACCCGCGAACCCGCAGCACCTCACGGCGGCCGACTCCCGCCGCCGGGGCGGCCCCCGGGATGGGACGCCCCGGCGGCGCCTGAGCCGCTCGGTCGCCGATCGAGCGGCGATCCGGGCCGCCGCCGGTCAGGCCGGCACCGGCAGGCGCCTGGCGAAACAGGCGCTGTAGGGGCGACCTGGACGGGTATACGCGTCGCGCCGGGGGAGGGGCGTGATGCGGGCGGAGCAGAGCGGTGGCGACGAGCCGGTCGACGGCGCCGAGTACGGCGTGGACGCCGAGGCGGCCGACCGCATCGTCGGCGGTGAGATGCGCTCGGAGATCGGTCGCCTGCTCACGTTCAGCGACGCGGTCTTCGCCATCGTCATCACGCTGCTCGTGCTGGAGTTGCGCGCGCCGGAGGTGCCGCCGGGCGGACTGGCCCGGGCGCTGCTCGACCAGTGGCCGTCGTACCTCGCGTACGTCACGTCGTATCTCCTGATCGCCGTGACCTGGTACAACCACAAGACCACGTTCCGCCGGGTGCACCGCTGCGATCCCTGGCTGCACGTCACGAACCTCGGCGTGCTGTTCAGCACCGCGCTGTTGCCCTTCGCGACAGCTGTCGTCTCCCGGTCGCTGCGGCACGGGAACCAGGCCGACGAGCGGATCTCCACCGCGCTCTTCGGCCTGGTCGGGGTACTGATCTCGATCAGCTGGCTCGGGCTCTACCACCATCTCGTCCGGAACCGGAGGTTGCTGCGTCCCGGGGTGACGGTGCGCCTCTTCACACTGGAGCGCCGGCGCGGGCTCTTCGGCGTGGCCGCGTTCGGGTTGGGCGGTCTGCTGGGTTTCCTGGTCAGCCCGCCGGTCGCGCTCGGGATCTTCCTCGTCCTGCCGGTGATCTTCGCGCTCTCCGCGGAGAGCGTGGCAGAGGTGCGTCGCCTGCGGCGGTGACCCGTTCGCGGCGCGGCGAGCCGGCGGCGGGCGCTACCGGCGGCTCGAACCGGCGGCGCGCGTTACCCCCTCGGGAGGGGCGGGTAGACCGCGGTGCCGACACCGAGAGGGGGCACCATGACAACGGTCGGAGAGTTCATGACGACCCGGCTGGTGACGATGGACGGCAACGACACACTCACCGCCGCGGCACAGGAGATGCGTGACATGGCGATCGGCGATGTGGTGGTCACCGATGGCGACAACGTGGTCGGCATCGTGACGGACCGCGACATCACGGTCCGTGCCGTGGCGGAGAACAGAAATCCCACCACCACCCGGCTCAACGAGATCACCACCAAGGACGTGATCACGGTGAGCCAGTACGACGACGCGGTCGCCGCCGCGGACCTGATGCGCACCTACGCGGTGCGACGACTGCCCGTCGTCGAGGACGGCCGGCTCATCGGCCTCGTCTCGATGGGCGACCTGGCCGTCGAGCGTGAGCCCCAGTCGGTGCTCGCCGACATCAGCGCCGACGACCCGAACAACTAACGTCCGCCGCGGGCGCGCGCCGGCCTTTCGGGAGACCGGGGGCCGGCGCGTCGTGTCCGCTGCGGGCGGATGCGCCCGGCCGGGGCTCACCCGATCCGGGCGAGGTTGACGGCCCGCCGGACGGGCACCCGTGCTCGGACGCCGAACGGCCGCCCGGAAGGGCCGGAGACCACCCCAGACCGGGCGGACGCCGGGCGTGACGGGCCGCGGGAGGAGGGGACCTTTGGACGCCACCACGAGGTTCTTCGAGGAGATCGACCGGCGAGGGTACGAGCCGAGGCTAGCCAAGACCGCCGGCACCATGCGGGTGGACCTGCAGGAGGGGCCGCACACCACGCACTGGTTCCTGAAGATCGAACACGGTCGGATCGCGGTGAGCCGGGAGAACCAGGAGGCCGACACGGTGATCGGCACCAGTCCGGGGCTCTTCGAGGACATCGCGGCCGGGCGCGAACACGGGATCGCGGCGATCCTGCGCGGCGACATGACGGTCTCCGGCGACGCGCGCCTGCTGGTGCAGGTGGAGCGGATCTTCCCCGGCGACCCGGACGCCCGTGGGCCCCGCCGGAAGTTCGAGCGGGAGGTGCGGTGATGGCTTCGAACGGCACGATCCGGATCCTGGACGGCAACACCTTCGTGGTGTCGGAGGACACCGGGGACATCGAGGCCACGCCGAGCGAGCCGACCGGGCTCTTCTCACTGGACACGCGGTTCCTGTCGAAGTGGGTGCTGACCGTCAACGGCGAGCGGCTCAACGCGCTCTCCTTCGACGACCTCCAGTACTACGAGGCGCGGTTCTTCCTGGTGCCCGGCATGGCCACGCACTACATCGACGCGAAGCTGTCGATCATCCGGGAGCGGGCCGTCGGTGGCAGCTTCCGGGAACAGATCATCATCCTCAACCACGACGAGAAGCCCGTCGACCTGGAGGTCCGGATCGACGCCGGCTCCGACTTCGCCGACCTGTTCCAGGTCAAGGACGAGATTTTGAACAAGAAGGGCGAGCTCTACAGCGAGGTCGAGTCCGACTGCCTACGGCTGGGCTACCGCCGCGGCAACTTCGTACGGCAGACCGCCATCGTCTCCTCCGCCCCGGCCCGGTACGACCGAGACGGGCTCGCCTACACCGTCCACCTGGAACCGAACGAGCAGTGGGAGACCCGGATCGACGTCTCCACCACTGCCGTGGGGCCGGGCGGACGCGACCTGCGGTTGGGTGTGAGCACGCACGGCGCCGAACGGCTGGCACTCCAGCACGACCTGGAGAAGTGGATCAAAAACGCGCCGAAGCTCAACAGCCAGCACGAGGCGCTCTCCTCGACGTACCGGCGCAGCCTCGTCGACCTGGCCGCGCTGCGCTTCTCGCCGCTCTCCCTGGGCGGGGCGACCCTGCCCGCCGCCGGCCTGCCGTGGTTCATGACCATGTTCGGCCGGGACAGCATCCTGACCTGCCTGCAGACGTTGCCGTTCACCCCGGCGCTGTCGAAGACCACGCTGCGGATCCTGGCGTCGTTGCAGGGCAGCCGGTTCGACGACTTCCGGGAGGAGGACCCCGGCCGGATCCTGCACGAGATGCGGTACGGGGAGACCGCGGCCTTCGAGGAGCAACCCCACTCGCCGTACTACGGGTCGGTGGACGCCACGCCGCTCTTCGTGATCCTGCTCGACGAGTACGAGCGGTGGACCGGGGACGCCGCGCTGGTCAAGGAGCTGGAACAGGAGTCGCGGGCCGCGCTGCGCTGGATCGACGACTACGCGGACCTGGTCGGCACCGGCTACATCTGGTACGAGCGGCGCAACACCGACACCGGCCTGGAGAACCAGTGCTGGAAGGACTCCTGGGATTCGATCTCCTACTCTGACGGAAAGCTGCCGCCGTTTCCCCGGGCCACCTGCGAGGTGCAGGGGTACGCGTACGACGCGAAGGTCCGCGGCGCCCGCCTGGCCCGCGAGTTCTGGGACGATCCGGCGTACGCCGAGCAGCTCGAGCGGGAGGCGGCGCAGCTGAAGGAGCGGTTCAACCGCGACTTCTGGGTGGCGGACGGCGAGTACTTCGCCCTCGCGCTCGACCCCGACGGGCGTCAGTGCGATGTGTTGAGTTCGAACATCGGCCACCTGCTGTGGAGCGGCATCGTCTCGCACGAACGGGCCGAGAAGATCGCACAGCACCTGGTCGGCCCGCGGCTCTTCTCCGGCTGGGGCGTGCGTACCCTCGCCGAGGGGGAGATCCGCTACAACCCGATCGGCTACCACAACGGCACGATCTGGCCGTTCGACAACTCCTTCATCGCCTGGGGGCTGCGCCGGTACGGCTTCGCCGAGGAGGCGGCCATCATCGCCAGCGGCATCCTGGACGCGGCCACGTACTTCAGCGGCCGGCTGCCGGAGGCGTTCGGCGGCTACCACCGGGAGCTGACCAAGTTCCCGGTGGAGTACCCGACCGCGTGCAGCCCGCAGGCGTGGTCGACCGGTACCCCGCTGCTGCTGCTCCGGACCATGCTCGGCCTGGAACCGCACGAGGGCCACCTCTCGGTGGACCCGCGGCTGCCGGTCGGCATGGGCCGGATCGAGGTGCTGGACATCCCGGGCCGCTGGGGCCGGGTGGACGCCTTCGCCCGCGGTCGGCTGGAGGTGCACAACCTGATCGACTGACCGCCCGCGGCGCCGCCCCGGCCCCGATCCCGCGCCGGTTCAGCTCGCCGGCAGGACGGTGTCGAGGAAGGCGGCGGTGGCCGCGTGCAGGTCGGGCCGGTCCAGGGCGAGCGCGTGGCCGCCGTGGGTGAGCCAGCTGTGCACCGGATGCCCGGCGGCCAGCAGCGCCCCGGTGAGCCCGACGGCCTGAGTCGCCGGCACCGAGCGATCGTCGGTGCCCTGGACCAGCAGCACCGGCACCCCGTTCCCGGCGTGGGTGGTGACCGTCGCGTCGACGGTCGCCGGGTCGCCGGGCGCGGGCGGGTGGCCGAGCAGGTCCGCCCATGGGTCGTCGCCGGCGCGTAGCCGCCGCCAGTCCGTGCCGAGCGGGTCCACCGGTGCCCAGTACGCGAGCACACCCGCCACGTCGTCCGGGCGGTCCACCCCGCGCAACGCGAGGTGCAGGGCGAGCATCCCGCCGGCCGAGTCACCGGCCACCAGCAGCGGCAGACCGCCCGCCTCGGCCCGGGCCCGCCGGGCGGCGGCCCGGACGTCCTCCAGCTGGGCCGGCCAGCGCGCCTCGTGCACCAGCCGGTAACCGGCCGGAACCACCCGCAGTCCGTGCGCGGCCAGCGCCGCGCCGTCCTCGCTCGCTCGGGCGCGCCACCCGCCGCCGTGGATCCAGAGCAGTACGCCGCGTTCGGTCATGCCGCCATGCTGCTGCGGGCACCGCCCCGACGACCAGTTTCTTCGCTGACGGCAGAAGATCCACGGCCGGGGTGGATGCCGCGACGGCGCCGGCTGAAGCAGCGAGCCCGGGGCGAGAGTGCCCAGGTCACCCCGGAGGCCGGATCGTTCCGCAGCCGGGCAGGATGGTGTCTGCCCCTGCGGCTCCCGCCCGACCAGGATCCTTCCCATGAGCAGAACAGCACTCGTCGTGATCGACGTCCAGGAGTCCTTCCGCCAGCGCCCGATCTGGGCGTACGGCTCCAACCCCGACATCGTCGGCCAGGTGAACCGGTTGGTGGCCGCCGCCCGCGAGCGGGGCGACCTGGTGCTCTGGGTCCTGCACGCCGAGCCCGGCAGCGGCGGCGTCTTCGACCCGGCCCTCGGACACGTACGACTGATCGACGGGCTGGCGGCGGCCGAGGGGGAGCCGACGCTGGTGAAGACCGCGCACAACGCGTTCACCACCACCAACCTCCAGCAGTTGCTCACCCTCGCCGGAGTCCACGACGTGACCGTGTGCGGGATCCGCACCGAGCAGTGCGTGGAGACCACCACCCGGCTCGGCTCCGACCTCGGCTACCGGATGACGTTCGTGACCGACGCGACGATGACCTTCCCGATCCCGCACCGGGACCTCCCGGGGACGGCCGGCCCGGCGGAGATCCTCGCCGACCCGCGCACCCTGTCGAACGAGGAGATCCTCCGCCGCACCGAGTACGCCCTGGCCGGCCGGTTCGCCACCGTACGCACGGTGGACGAGGTGACCGGCGCGTCCCTCTCCGGCGCGCGGAGCTGACCGATGGCCCGGGTCGTCTTCCTGCTCGTTCCGCAGCTGCACCTGCTGGATCTCGCCGGGCCGGCCCAGGTCTTCTCCACCGCGGCCGACCTCGGCCACGACTACGAGCTGCACTACGTGGCCGAGCGGGAACGGGTGCCCACCGTGCAGGGCGTGCCGCTGGTCGCCCGTACCCGGTGGCCCGACCTGACCCCCGACGACCTGCTGGTGGTGCCCGGCTGGCGGCCGAACGCGCACGGGCCGGCGGGCCCGGTCGGCCCGGACGATCTGCGGCGGCTCGCCGCGCACCACGCGGCCGGGGGCACCGTGGCGAGCGTCTGCGCCGGTGCGTACGCCCTCGGCCGGGCCGGCCTGCTCGACGGCCGGCGCTGCACCACCCACCACGACGTGCAGGAGGACCTCGCCCGCCGGTATCCGGCCGCCCGGGTCGTCCAGGACGTGCTCTACGTGGTCGACGACCGGGTGGTCACCTCCGCCGGAATCGCCAGCGGGATCGACGTGGCGCTGCACCTGGTGGCCGGCCGGCACGGGCCCGCCGTCGCCGCCGACGTGGCCCGTGAGCTGGTGGTGTACGCCCGCCGCAACGGTCTCGAACAGCAGGCCAGCGTGATGCTGCGGCACCGCTCGCACCTCTCCGACGCGGTGCACCGGGTGCAGAACCTGATCGACCGCCGCTACGCCGAGCGGCTGCCGCTCGCGGACCTGGCCGCCGCCGGTGGGGTCGCCGAGCGGACGCTGAACCGCCTCTTCCGGCAGGCCACCGGCCTCACCCCGCTCGGCTACCAGCAGCTCCTGCGGGTCGAGCGGGCGGAGCACCTGATCGGGCACGGCGTCACGGTGGAGGCGGCCGCGCGGACCGTCGGGTTCACCGATGCCCGAATGCTGCGTCGCCTGCGGGCCCGGACGCGTCGGGTGCCGGATCCGCAGCCCGCCGGTAGTAGTCGTCCCGGGACCGGAACTCGACCGGGAGCGACCCCGGCAGGGTGATCCGGGACTCCCCGATGAGGCGTCCCGCCGACCGCAACGCCAGCACGTCGCGCTCCTGCGGAGAGAGGTCGACCAGCTGGGGCCGGCCCAACCGGAAGGCGGCGACCGCCCGGCACACCTGCCGAGCCAGCCGGGCGATCTCGTCGGCCGGGCCGCCCAACGCGAGCGCCGGCTGCTGGATGGTCCGCAGCGCGTCGCACACGATCAGCAGCCGGGCCGGGCCGTCGTGGTCGGCCGGCGCCAGCTCCAGGCGAGACGGCCACTGCCAGCGGATCTGCCCGCTGAGCAGGCCGGGCAGCCGGACCGGCGGACGGTGCCGGGCGATGCCGACGGCTCGCCCACCGGCCAGCACGGCGAGCTGCGAACCCTCGCCCACCCAGACGACCCGCTGATCGGTGACGGTCACGGTCACCGGGCCGGGCAGCGTCCACACCCGCCGGATCTCGGTCGGGCCGAGCAGAAGTCCCGAGACCTCCACCCGGTGCCGCCAGAGCACCTGTTCGCCCAGGGTCGGCACCAGTTCGTACCGGCGGTCGAGCAACGGGCCCATCTCATCGTCCGGCGCGTCGAATCGGTGCGGACCGATGAAGAAGGGCGACGCGTCAGCCTGCATCGTCACGACCTCCCACAGAGCTCACCCCTGCTTTCGAGCCTGGCGGACCACCGAACGGGTGTCATGACACCCGTTAGGGGGTCGGCCGGTCGTACCTCGCCTGCGACCGGTAGATGCCGATCTCTTCCGGCCGGATGAGGCCGTCCTCGATCGCGCGGGCGAGCAGCGCCGCCTTTGTGGCGGCCGGGCGGCCCGCCCGGGTGTACTTGATCCGCGCCCGGTCGACGTACTGCTTGACCGTGTGTTCGCTGATCCGCATCCGGCGGGCCACCGACGCCTTCGACATCGACTGGAACCAGAGCAGCAGCGCCTCGCGCTCCTTGTCGGAGAGGACCGGGCGATCCGGCCGCGGATCACCGACCATCGCCCCGGCCAGCGCCGGTGGCACGTACGGGCGGTCGCTCGCCGCGGCGAGCACCGTGGCGACGCAGTGCTCCCGACCCTCGTGCTTGGCGAGGAAGGCCACCGCACCGGCGTCCAGGGCGGCGAGCATCGTCTCCGGGTCGGTGTGCTCCGAGTAGACCACCACCCGGCGTCCCGCGGCGCTCAGCTCGGCCAGCTTGCCCAGCGCCATCCGACCGTGCAGCCGCAGGTCGAGCAGGACGACGTCGGCGTCCGGCGCGGCCCGGAGCACCTCGTCCGGATCGTCCCCCGTGGCCAGTACGGTCAGCAGCGGCTCGGTGGCCAGCCAGGCGCGTACCCCGTCGACCACCACCGGGTGGTCGTCCACGATGGCGACCCCGATGGGCCGTCCACCGCTCATCTCCGCCACCGGGTCTGCACCCATCTGATCTCCCCGTCCCGCTCGTAGATCCGATCAACCCGGCCCTCGTGCGAACCGTTGTCCCACTCGGGCGGGCCGGTCGCGTCGGGGCCGTTCCGGTCGGGGGTGACGAGGCTGACCACCACCTCGTCCGGACCCGACACGACCGTCAACCGGGCCCACTCCAGGGCGTCCGCCAGCGTCGCCGTGAGCGGGTCGGCGAGCTGTCGGCGGACCTGCACCGGCAGCGGCGGTGGCGCACCGATGGTCACCAGGTCGATCGGGAGCCCGTTGCGTTCCGCCAGGTCGGCGGCGGCGCGCAGCTCGTGCAGCAGCGGATCGGGCACGTCGTCGGACTCGGCGATCAGCCGCCGTAGCCGGGCTGCCGCCAGCACCGCCCGGCGCTGCACGAGCGGGTCGGTGGGATCGGCGCGCCCGTCGGCCAGCTCCGCGAGCACCGCCCCCGCGGCGCCGCCGACCAGGGCCAGCCGGTCCCGGCGGTCCCGCCGGGCCCGTTCGGCGGCGTCCCGCTCCGCCGCCATGGCATGGGTGGCCGCGGAGGTGGTGGCCCGCTCCCGAGCCAGCACGGCGACGACCGCGCTGCCGACGTACGCCGCGATCGGCAGCGACGACGTGCCGTAGACGTACATCGCGAGGCGGGCCAGGTCGGCGGGGGTGGTCGCGCCGTATCCGACGACCGCCACGAGGGCGATGAGCGAGTGCGCGGCGAGCAGGGCGATCAGCCCCCGCACCCGCCGACCCCAGAGCGCCAGCATGAAGAACCAGCCGAGCGTGCCCCAGACCCAGTTCGCGGTGGTGAAGAGCGCCCGCTCGCCGGCGGCGGCGAAGACCGTCGCGTCGACCGCGAGCAGCAGCCCGGCCAACGGCCACGCCGGCAGTGGGGTCTGCCGCAGCAGCCGGACCCCGGCCAGCACTCCGACCACGGCCACGACCGCCCAGGCCGTGAGCACCACGCCGGCGGCCGTCAGCTCCGCCCGGTTGGCCAGCACCGCCGGCAGCCCGATCACGCAGTGCCAGGCCAGTGCGATGGCGACCGCCGCGATGCGGGCACCGCGGTCCGAGGCCCACCCCACCGCGGCGGCGACCTGGCCCGCCGCCTGCGACGTGGCGCCGCCGTCCGAACCCGGGACCGGGGCGGGCGGTGCCGCGACGGTGAGCGCCGTGGCCGGGGCGTGCCGGTGCCGGACGGCGGCGTCGAGTTCAGCCGACACCGGGCCACTCCAGGGTGATCCGGGTGCCCGCGCCGGGGGCGGAGTCGATCCGGGCGCTCCCGCCGATCGCCGTCATCCGTCCCCGGACCGACTCGCGCAGCCCGTACCGGTGCGGTGGGACGGCGGCCGGGTCGAAGCCGGGGCCGTCGTCGGCGACCTCGACCACGACGCCGAGCGCGGACCGGCTCAGACGCAGCTCGGCCGTCGCACCCGGGGCGTGCCGGACCACGTTGGACAGTGCCGCGTAGACGCTCTCCGCGACCGCGTCGGCCACGGCCGCCGGCACCGCGCACGGCGTCAGCTCGACGCTCATCGGCAGCGCCGGCATCCGGTCGCGGACCGACCGCAGCCGGTCGTCCAGCGACACCGGGCCGTCGGCGGGAACGGTCCGGGCGTCGGCGAGAGCGGTGAGCGTACGCAGGTCGGCGGCGCAGCGTCGACGCAGCTCCGCCGACGGGCCGGTGACCGCGCCGAGACCGACCATGGTGAGCGTGCCGAGCACGGTGTCGTGCAGGTCGCGGTTCTGCCGACGTTCGGACTCCCACGCCGTCCGGGCGACCACCGCCTCCCGGGCCAACCGTTGGTGCGCGGCGAAGGTCCGGTCGGCGCGGGAGATCCGGCGGCGCATCACCGCGCTCATCATCGCCGTGCAGCCGATCTGCACCAGCAGGGTCGCGGTGTGCGCGGCGGCCTCCCGCGGGTTCCCCGCCGCGTGCGCGCCGGTCGCGTAGCCCCCCACGACCAGCAGGCCGGCCGGGATCGACCAGCGGGCCGGCGCGGTGACCTGCGTGTTGATCACAGTGGTGCTGGCCAGCACCGCGATCCAGCTCCCCTCGCCGGGCAGCACCTCGGGGGCCACCAGCCGGGGGATGAGCAGGCAGGCGACCGTGGTCAGCGCCACGTCCCCGGCGATCAGGGTCGGCGTGACACCGTGCCGCAGGGCGCGCGTCGCGTACCAGATCGACCAGGCGGTCAGCGCCGCGACGCCGGCGAAGAGCAGGGCTGACTGCACCGGTGGCGTACGGACCGAGACGGCCACGATCGCGCCGACGAGCCCGCAGGTCAGCCGGAGCATGGCCGGCAGCGTGGTGAAGATCAGGCTGAGCGCGCCGCCGGCCGGGCTGTCCAGCACGGCGGGTGGCACGGTCCGAACGGGAACGGCCGGCATCGGGAGAAGTGTCCTTCCGGCAACGACCCGACCCGGGGTCGCGCGGCATAGATCGACGAGGAAGAATAACACGGCAGCGATACGCGTCGTCACACACGGTGTGCGACAAGCGGTCTCTTGTCCGTCGACGCTGGTCAGCGCCTCGCGCCGAACGGGAACCGGTTACCGCCCGTCAACCGGCACGCGCTCAATTGATCGGCAGGATCGCCGGCCCGCCCCCGGCGATCGACCGGGTGAGCTGGCGACCTCCCGACCAGAAGTAGCAGCGGACGCCCCGATCGCCCCGCGTCCACGCCTCCTTCGACGGGTAACGGAACGTGGTGCCCGTGCGGTAGCGCAACATGCTGTCCGCCGGCACGTCGGCGTAGTGCGCGACGACCGTACGACAGCGATCGTGGGCGGTCTCCTCGTCGCGCCGCGCCTGCTCGTACGACCGCTCCGGCGTGGTCCAGACACCCGCGTACTCGAACTGGTGCGGGGCGGTGCAGGCGGCCGGCGACAGCCGGGCCCACTCGTCGGAGTTCATGCAGCCGAGCCGCACCGAGGAGTCGTTCCGCAGCGCGCCCCGCAGGCTGCCGACCCGACTGACCGCCTCGTCGTCCTCACCGTTGACGCCGGTGACCGCGTTCAACTCGAACATGTCGCAGCGGAACCAGCGACTGCCGACCCGCCAACCGGCCGCCGCGACCGGCAGCACCCGCACCGACAGCCGACCACCCCGCCAGTCACCGCCGGCGAACTCCCGGCCCCGGAGGTCGCACTCGGCGAAGGCCGCTCGTACGGCGGCGGAGCCGGGTGGCGGTGGCGCCGACCGCCGCGCCACATCGGCGGGGAACGTTCCGACCTGGAACGTCTCCACCAGGTGCGGTGCCGCGCAGTCGACCGGCGGGTGGCTCGTGTGCGGACTCAGCGCCCCATAGCACTCGCCGACGCGCGGGGTGAACTGCCGCGCCTCGGTCGCCGGCCGCCAGTCGTCGGTCAGGTCACCATCGGTGCCGGTCGACGCGGCACAACCGCCCACCGTCGCGGCGAGCAGCGCAGCCCATATCGCCGCGAGCCACCGGCGTCGCATGTGTCACCCTCCCGCAGGTCCCCCGTGACACGGCGGAGCATAGGGCACCGGCGCGACCGACCGGCGCCCGGCCGACCGCCCGACGGACGGCGTTCGCCGCACCGGGGGGCGGTAAATGCGTTGAGTCGTTCCACCGGCGCGGGCAGGGTGGTCCGCATGCTACGGGCACCGATCTGGGACGCGGAGACCGCCGAACGCTACGACACGCCGGGCAGCGGCATGTTCGCGCCGGAGGTGGTCGGGCCTACCGTCGAGCGCCTCGCCGCGCTCGCCGACGGTGGCCGGGCCCTCGAGTTCGCGATCGGCACCGGGCGGGTGGCCGTCCCGCTCGCCGAGCGCGGCGTACCCGTCACCGGCATCGAACTCTCCCAACCGATGATCCACCGGCTGCGGACCAAGGTGGACGAGGCGACGATCCCGACGGTCGTCGGGGACATGGCGACGGCTGTCGCGCCCGGCGAGTACACCCTCGTCTACCTGGTCTTCAACACGATCTCGAACCTGCTCACCCAGACCGAGCAGGTCGAGTGCTTCCGCAACGCGGCCCGCCACCTCGTACCGGGTGGACGGTTCGTGATCGAGCTCTGGGTACCGGAGCTGCGTAAGCTCCCGCCCGGCCAGCAGGCGGTGGTCTGGCACTCGGAGCCCGGCTACGTCGGGTTGGACATGTACGACGTGCTCAACCAGTACGCCGAGTCGCACCACTTCCGGTTCGACGAGAGCGGGCAGGCGCGGTTGAGCCGCAGCCCGCACCGCTACATCTGGCCCGCCGAGCTCGACCTGATGGCCCAGCTCGCCGGCTTCGAGCTGGAGAGCCGGCACGCGGACTGGACCGGCGGCGAGTTCACCGCCGACTCGCGCTCCCACGTCTCCGTCTACCGCCTGCCGCCACGGTGACCATCAGGACCATCAGGACCGTCAGCCGCTAGCCGCGCCGCCGGTCAGTGGTCGTCGAGCATGAACAGAAGCGTCGCGTGCTCGACGTCGAGGTACGCGATCCGCCACCGGCTGGACGTGTCCAACTCGTCGTAGACCCTGCTGGTCAGCCACCGCGTCTCCGGCGGCAGGAAGCCGGAGAGGGCCGACCAGAGGTCCTCGGGGGTCCGCTCGGCGGCGTATTCCGCGGAGACGACCGGGTCGTAGGCGACGAACTCGTACCGCTTCGCCAACGCGCGCGCGTCCTCCGGGCGGAGCTCCACCACACCCTGGTACGCCCAGTCCGTCGGACCCGGCCCCCGCGAGCACGGGTCGCCCTTCGCCCGGGCCTGCCAGTGAATCGCGGGGTAGTCGCCGAGGCCCGGCAGATCCTCCGGCCGGTCCCACCGCACGGTGCGTACCTTCGCCTCCTCGATGGGCAGCGACTCCCGGCAGGTTGTCTGATGTGTCCAGTCGCTGCGAACCGCCAGGTAGCCGGCCGTGACCGCGCCGGCCGGCAGCAGTGCGACAGGGGCGCCGAGCACGGCCACCAGCAGCAGAATGCGCCTCTTCACGGCCACGAGGGTACGGGCCGGATCGATCATCGTGGCATCGGCCGGCGCGGGGACATCGTGGCCGCAACGGTGCGGTTCAATGTGGCCATGTCGATCGGTCGGGTAAGGAGGGTCGCGGGTCTCGCCGCCGCGACGGCCCTCGTCGTCCTCGCCGTACACGCGCCCGGCTGACCGTCGCTCGCGCCATACCCGTATGTCACCTATCCGACATCGCGTAGTGCGACAACATCGACCCGACCAGCATCAACACGCCGACACCACGTGGGGAGCGCAGAGCATGACCGACCCGTATCAGACTCAGCCGCCGCAGCAGCCCGATCCGCAGGGCGCCGCCCCGGTCCACCCGCCGCAGCAGTACCAACCGACCGCCGCCGGGTACCTGCCGCCGCCGGCCGACCAGCAGCTGCCGGCCGACCAGCAGGCGTCGGTCGACCAGCAGCCGCCGGCCGCGCCCGCCCGCGGCGGCCGCAAGCTGCTCATCACCGGGATCGTCTCGCTCGTCGCCGTGCTGGCGGTCGTCACCGCCGGCGTCGCCGTCTACGACACCTTCATCCGCGAGGACTCCGGCGTCGCCGTGTGCAAGGCGATGCGCGACGGCAAGGACATCCTCGGCAACGAAGAGCGCAGCGGTGACGACGAGATGACCGAGGCCGAGTACCGGGAGGCGCGGGAGCTGTTCGAGGACTCTCGTCACGAGGACATCCGGGAGCACGGCACCGCGCTGATGGACATCGCGTGGCAGGTGTCGAACCTGCCGGAGGATCAGGGGATGGGGGCGCTGGCGTTCCTCGGCGCGATGGGCACCCACATCTCGGGCCTGCAGACCGCCTGCGCCGACCAGGGCGTGATCGTCGACCTGAACCGGGACTAGGGTCTGTTTCATAAGACCGTGCCCGGCTGCGCCGGCCCCAGGCGGCGACCGGCGGCGTTGGAGGTTCGTCCGGATACAACACCGGTATCCGCGCGAACCTCCGCCTTGCCGGACCTCCGCCTGGGCCTCGGCTCGCTCGGGCGAGCCTTATGAAACAGACCCTAGCCGCCGAACACCCGGAAGCCGCCCGCCCCACGAGGAGTGGGCGGCTTCTTGCTGCCGCTACGGCAGCGGTCCCCTCCCCGGCAGGTCGCTCATCGTCGGCCGGAGATGGTCAGCGCAGCGGATCGAAGGGGCGCAGCTCCGCGGGCTGCCGACCGGTGGTGATCTGCTCGGCGAGCAGCTCGCCGGTGAGCGGGCCGAGCGTGATGCCCCACATGCCGTGGCCGCCGGCGGCGAAGACGCGCGGCGAGCCGGTGCGGCCGATCAGCGGCAGACCGTCGGGGGTGCAGGGGCGCGAACCGACCCACTCGTCGGCGCGGGCGTCCAGGTCCGCGCCGCGCAGCAGTGGACGGGCGGCCTCGGTGATCGCCCGGATCCGGCGGG
Organism: Micromonospora musae; assembly: GCF_003626635.1. Taxonomy (GTDB): domain Bacteria; phylum Actinomycetota; class Actinomycetes; order Mycobacteriales; family Micromonosporaceae; genus Micromonospora; species Micromonospora musae. The sequence goes on from NZ_RAZT01000019.1 coordinate 61,959, forward strand.
AATCCAGCGGCGCCTCCGCGCTGCGGAACTCCATCATTCCGGCGACGCGGAGCCGGTCACCCAGGGGCGTGCAGGCGACCCGCTGCGCGGGGAAGTACACCGGGCCGGCCGGCAGGTGTTCGATCGCCACGCTGAAGCTGTACCCACGGCCGGCCTGCACGACGGTCCGCACCCCGTAGCGCCGCGCGAGCGCGCCGAGCCACGTGCCGGTCGCCAGCACCGTGGCGTCGTACCGGTCGTCGGCGCCGTCGGCGGTCACCACCCGCACCGCGCTGCCCTCGTCGCGTACGTCCACCACGTCGGCACCGGTCACGATCGTCGCGCCGCGGGCGCGTACCGCTTCGGCGAGCCCGTGCACGTACTGCCCCGGGTTGACGAAACGCTGGCCGTGCAGGCGGATGGCGGCGCCGACGGCGTCGGCCAGCGAAGGTTCCACCTCCCGCGCCTCGGCGCCGGTGAGGACGTCGAACTCGATCTCCTGACCGGCGGCGCGGATGTGTCCCAGCTCGTCCAGGAGGACCGACCGTTCGGCCTCGGTCCGGTACGCCGCCATGAACGACTTCGCCTCGTACGTCTCCGACCCGACCCCGCCGGCCGTCAACGCGTCGTACGCCTCGAAGGCGCGCCGGTTCATCGGGATGTAGGCGGCCATTGCGGCCCGCCACTTCGATTGGGTGCTGTGCCGGGCGAAGGAGGTCAGGAACCGCAGCAGCCGGGGGTCGGCGCGCGGCGGGACGTACACCGGTGACGCCGGGCTGAGCAGGGCGCGCAGCCCGTACCGGAGCACCGCCGGCTCCGGCAGGGGAGTGGTGATGCCGGGGGTGAGCCAGCCCGCGTTGCCCCACGACGCGCCCGCGGCCACGCCGGTGCGGTCGAGCACGGTGACCCGTACGCCGCGCTCCTGGAGGAACCAGGCGGTGGCCAGCCCGACCATCCCCGCACCGATGACGGCGACGTGCTCAGGGGCGGGTACGGGCTCGGCGGCGGGCATGGCGCTCTCCTTCGAAAAACGTCGGGGGCGGAGCCGTCCCGTCCCCGCAGTGCCCGGTCGTCGGCCGACCCGGCCAAACGATCATGCGCCACATCTCGGCCGGGGCGAACTATGTCGATGGTCACAGGGCGGGCGGACGAGCAGCCGTGCGCCGCCGACGCGAGCAGACCACGCAGGGCGGAAGGAGGGCGCGGTAGCTTGACGATCATGGGGGACTGGGAGCTTCGGCCGGCTTCGGCGGCGGACGTCGACGCGGTGGCCGAGTTGCGGGCCGTGGTGCTGCGGTCGGATCTTGAGCGGCTCGGGCGGTACGACGATCAGCGGGTGCGCCGGCGGCTGCGCGACGGATTCGCGCCGGCGCACACCTGGATCATCGAGGTGGGCGGCGCGTTCGCCGGCTCAGTGGCGCTGCGGCCGGCCGAGGACGCCCACTGGCTGGAGCACTTCTACCTGGCTCCGCATCTGCAGGGCAGCGGGATCGGCGGTGCGGTGCTACGCGGGCTGCTGGAGCGGTGTGACCGCGAGGGCGCCGTGGTCCGGCTGAACGTGCTGCACGGCAGCCCGGCCCGGCGGCTGTACGAGCGGCACGGATTCACGATCGAGGCCGAGGATCCGGTCGACGTGTTCATGGTGCGCCGACCGGCACCTTTCGCCGCGCACCGAAACGTTCCGCCCGTACCGTCCGGCGGTGCGCCAGACGAATGATCACCTGACGATCCAGCCCAAGATCCTCTACTACGGCACGCCCGTCGTGTTGATCAGCACGGAGAACGAGGACGGGACGAGCAACCTCGCGCCGATGTCGTCGGCCTGGGCGCTCGGCCAGGTCGTGGTGCTCGGCCTCGGGGCGGAGGGTCAGACCGCCCACAACCTGCGCGAGCGGCCGGACCTGGTGATCAACCTGCCGACGGCGGAGCAGTGGCCGGCGGTGGAGCGGCTCGCCCCGCTCACCGGCCGCGACCCGGTTCCCGACCACAAGCGGGGCGCGTTCCGGTACGAGCCGGCGAAGTTCGCCGCCGCCGGCCTGCGTCCGGAGCCGGCCGAGCTGGTACGGGCGCAGCGGGTCGCCGAGTGCCCGCTGCAGTTGGAGGCGCGGGCCGTACGGATCACCCCCGACCTGCACGACGATTTCCTGATCGTCGAGGCGCACGTGCTCCGGGTGCACGCGGATCCGGCCGTCGTCGTGCCCGGTACGCAGCACGTCGACCCCACCGCCTGGTGTCCGCTGATCTACAACTTCCGCCACTACTTCGGCCTCGGCCCGCAGCTCGGGCAGAGCTTCCGATCGGAGACGCCAGTGGTCGGGGTGGCCGGCAACTAGGGGCGGCTTCAGCGGTCTGCGAGGGGGCGGGGCGCGGTTCAGGCCGTCATTTCGCAGGCTGTCGCCGGGCGGCCAGGGCCTCGATGATCAGCTGGATCGCGAAGTCGAAGCGCTGGTCGAACTCGCCGGAGCCGACGTGCGGCAGGGTCGCCGCCAGCGCCGGGTACCGGTCGAGCGGCACCTGGTCGGCGCGTACCGGGACCGCCGTGCCGGCCTGCTGTTCCTGGGTGATGCCGAGGATGAGGTAGAAGAGGGACCAGTGGGCCCAGGCGGCGGTCCGCCCGTCGAAGCCGGCGTCGAGCAGGGTGGCGACGACGGTCTCCGCATAACGCAGCGAGTGCGGTTCGGGCCCGCAGGCCACGGTGAGCATCCGGGCCGCGTCGCGGTGCGCGAGCAGGGCCGCTCGGCACCGTCGGCTCAGCGTCCGGATCCGCTCGTCCCAGGCCGGGGGCAGCGGCTCGTCGGCGCAGTGCGCCAGCAACTCGTCCGAGACCAGTTCGAGCAGCCGTTGCTTGCTCGCGGCGTGCCACCGCACGGTGTTGTGCTGCACGCCGAGCCGCTGGGCGACCGCGCGCATGGTCAGCCCGTCCAGGCCGTCCTGGTCGAGCACGTGCAGGGCCGCCTGGACGACGGCCTCCCGCGTCGTTGGCACGATCGCTCCGTTCGCGAGCTTCTCCGCGAGACGTGTCACATCCCGTGGTGACTTCTTGTCCGCTGGCTAACATACCTCTTATCCATTGGACAAGTAGGGGAGATCATGGTCAGCAGCACTGTCGCGCTCGTGACCGGCGCGAACAAGGGACTCGGCTTCGAGACGGCGCGGCAACTCGGGCAGCGCGGGGTGGCCGTGCTGCTCGGCAGCCGCGACCCCGGCCGGGGCGAAGCCGCCGCCGCAGCCCTGCGCGAGGAGGGGCTCGACGTGACGGCCGTCACCCTCGACGTCACCGACGCCGCCGCGGTCCGCGCCCTGGCCGACCGGCTGCGCGCCGAGCACGGCCGGCTCGACATCCTGGTGAACAACGCGGGCAGCATCGACGAGACCCCGATCCTGGACGTCTCGGCCGAGCAGATGCGCCGCACGTTCGAGACGAACGTCTTCGCGGTCACCGAGGTGACCCACGCGATGCTGCCGCTGCTGCGCGCCTCGGCGGCGGGGCGCATCGTCAACGTCGCCAGCACCACTGCCTCGTTCGCGCTGACCGGCGAGATCGACTCGCCCTACGCCGCGGCGGAGCACATCCTGCCCTACTCCTCGTCGAAGGCGGCGCTGAACATGGTCACGGTGCGGTACGCGCAGGCGTTCCACCAGACCCCCGGGTACGAGCACCTGAAGATCAACTCGGCCTCGCCCGGCCACGTCGCCACCGACCTCACCCACCACGGAAGTTCGCGGACCGCCGCCGAGGGCGCCCGGATCATCGTCCACCTGGCGACGCTGCCCGCCGACGGCCCGAGCGGCGGCTACCTCAGCGACGCCGGCCAGCAGCCCTGGTAGCCACAGTGGTGGGTCACCTCGACGCGGCCGCCGGCTGCCGCGGCGAGGGCCTCGATCCGTGACAATCGTCAGGGGTACGGGCGCAGCGGCGTCCGTAGCGTTCCAGGCATGACGAACCCGAACTCCTCCAAGCGGATCGACTGGCGGATCGCCCTCCTCGGCGGCCACAAGCAGCGGGTCACCGGCGCGCCCGCCGACACCGTGGTCGTCACCCCGATCGGCGGCGCCGACGTCGACCTCAGCGACGCCGAGCTGCCCGCCCGGACGACGCTCACGAAGGTCTCGCTTCTCGGCGGTGTGAAGCTCCGGGTGCCCGCCGGGGTCGACGTCGAGGTCGAGGGCTTCCACCTGCTCGGTGGGCGCCGGATCGAACCGGCCGCGGCCTCACCGTCGGCCCCCGTCGTCCGCGTCCGCGCCTACGGCATCATCGGCGGGGTCGAGGTCAGCCGCGCCTGACCGGACCACGGCGACGGTACGGGTACGTCCCGGTGCCGGTTACGTCGTCCACCCCGCCCGGCGTCGTGCGGCGTAAGTGGATGGTCTCGGCTGTACGAAGGGCTGTGCGGTCCCCGGCGTGGATCGGGGGACGCGATGAGCTGGGTTGCCAACGTGATGGTGTCGGTGAGCCCGGAGGACCGCCGCACCGTCGAGGCGTTCAGCGGATGGCTCGACGAGGAATGCCCACGCCTCGGCGGCACGGGCCGGGGCGGCTGCGGCAATGTGAGGCTGATCACCGATGCGGACAACCGGTGGGGTGGATACAAGAACCCCGAATGCGATGTGTACGCCGGGGCGCTCAACCATGCCGACCTCGCTGCTGTCGTGGCGCATTTCGGTTCTCTGGCCTGGCGCAACCCGAATGCGGTGCAGCTCTTCGTGATGGACCAGGAGGAGCTCTTCTTCCGCGTCTGGATGATCCGCGACGGCGCTCTGCGGCAGTACGCCCCCTCCTCGCCCGACGAGGAGGACGACGAGTTCTGGGGCACCGCCGAGTCGTAGCCCGAGATCGGAAACGCGCTCAACCGCTCTTGATGACCAAGACTCGTCCACGCGCCCGGCGACGAGAGGGCAAGGTTGGCTACCCGGGGGCTGTGTTGATCGGCTGCTACATGAGCAACAGGCCCGGGACCGCTGCTCAATGGTGGTGCGCCCGGCAGGATTCGAACCTGCGGCCTTGGGATTAGAAGTCCCCTGCTCTATCCGCTGAGCTACGGGCGCGTGGCGTGGTGTCGCGCCAAGAGGGTACCGTCCGCTCTCCGGCTGACCGACGTAACGGTCCTGGCGTCGTACGCCGACAAGGTTCGCATGCGTCGGTGACGCCCGGCATCGGGTTTCCGGGTCGTCGGCGTCCACGGACCGGACGTGAGCCGGAGCACACCGCCCGCTGGGCGGACGCCTGCCGGAGGCGGGGCCGGCGACGACGTACTCTCGGCGCGTGCTGCTCGACCCGGACGTGGAGAACGATGTCGCCTACGAACTCTGTCAGCTCGTCGGCCGCTCGATCCTGCCGTACCGCCGAGCCGGCGGGGGCGACCCCGACGGCGCCGGCACAATCTTCTTCTTCCAGGACTCCGGCGGCGAGTACCTGCTGACCGCCGACGCGGTGGCCGGCGCAGCGGGGGAGCTCAGTCTGCGGGCGAGCGTCACCGAACCGGTCGGTCTGGCCCCGGCGGTCCTGCCCGTCGCGGGTTGGATCCGCCGCCCGGAGGTGGGGGTGGCGGTGTTGCCGACGACCGGCCTGCACGCCGTGGCGGCGGCGGGTGGCTGGGCGTGGCGTACCCAACCGGTGGTGGACGTCGTCGCGGCGGACGCCGACGTGCTGGCCCGGATCGACGCGACGCCGGGCTCGGCCTTCGTGCTCGCCCATGGCCTGCGGGCGGGCGGCGAGCGGCCGCTCGAGGTGGCGATCGAGCGGGTGGCCCGCGTCGGCGGCGAGGTGCGGATCGGTGCGGGGCTGCCGGCGGGCTACGTCGGCGCGCCGGTCTTCGGCGTCGAGGCGGCCGCCGACGGTGGCATTTCCCTGCACTGCCTGGGTCTGGTCCTGCCGGGGGTGGAGGGCCACCCGGTGGCGACGTTCGACCGGATCCGCGCGATGCTCCCGGCGGCCGGGGAGGGCTGAGCGACCCGGTCAGCTCGGGGCGACGCCGACCGAGTCGGCGGGGCGGCGGCTGCGCGGCACCGATCCCTTCCTCGCGTCCGGGGGCGCGCCGTCGGCCGGGGCCGTCGGACCCGCGCCGAGGAACGCCTCGGCCCAGCGGCCGATCTCGGTGAAGACCTCCCCCCGGACGGCGGTTCCACTGAGGGTGAGGTCGTGCAGACCGCCGTCGAAGCGGGCCACTGTGACGTGCCGGCCGAGTCGAGGGGCGTACCGGACCATGTGCTCGACGTCGAGGACGGCATCGGCCACGCCGGCCGACTCGTGCCACCGCCGGCCGCGGAAGGACCGGGTCGAGCAGGCGACCAGCACGGGTACGGGAATGTCCAGCCCGGCACGCAGTTGCCGTTGCGCGGTGCGGATCGCGCCTAGCCAACCGGCCCGGACCGGGAACCCGGCCAGCGGCTTCCACGCCAGGTCGTAGCTCCACTCGCCCCGGTGGTCGGAGTGGATGCTCTCGCCGTACGCGGTGCCGAGGTCGAGGGGGACGACCTGGCGCGGCGCGCGGCGGCCCAGTCGGGAGACGGCGGCCAGCAGTGGGCGCCGCACCAGCCAGGAGGCGTTGATGTCGAAGAAGGGGCTGTTGAGGACGAGCCCGTCGACGAGCCCGCTGTCGCGGTGGGCGTGCGCCCATAGCGAGGTGATCAGACCACCGGTGGAGTGACCCACGGCGAGCAGGACGTCGTGCCCGTGATCATCGCGGATGATCTTCGCGGCGGCGTCCAGCTCCGGGTGGTAGTCGGTGAGGTCGAGGCAGAAGTTCGGAGTCTGGTGGGTGAGCAGGCTTCGACCGTATTTCCGCAGGTCGAGCGCGTAGAAGTCCCAACCGCGCTCGGCGAAGAAGTCAGCCAGGTGGGTCTGGAAGAAGTAGTCGACGAAGCCGTGCACGTAGAGCACGGCCCGCCGGGTGGGGCGCTCGGCGCGCCGCCGGACCAGCGTGGCGACGACCGGTCCCTCGTCGTCGACGCCGAGGTCGATCGTCTGCCGCTCGTAGGGCGGGCCCAGCACGTCCGGTTCCACAGGCCGACGGTACGCCCGCGGGCTACCGGGCGGTAGCCCGCGATCGGGCCCGCGCCGTGGCCCCCGGCTCTCGACGGCGGCGGGGGCCACGGCGTACGGCTCAGACGGTCTCCGCGTCGATGCGCTCGGCGTCGTCGGCCGCCGGCCGGGCCTCGGCCTCCGGCTGGCCGATCTCACGTACGTGCTTGTTGTGCCTCGGCTCCTGCCGGGTCTTCGCGTCGTTCAGCCGTCGGCGCAGGTCGTCGCGGGCGTCGTTGAGCGCGGCCCGCAGGTCCTCCTCGGCGGAGGTCGTGACGATCTTCTGCCGACCGGCGATCCAGCACTCCAGGGTCACCTTCTGCCCACGGGCGTTGCGGTCCTTGACCGACACCTCCAGCTCGGTGGCGTCGGCGTGGAACGCGGCGAGCCGCGCGTCCAGGGTGGCGAACTGCTCCACGATCCAGTTCCGGTCGCCCTGCGAGAACCCGGCGCCGACCCGCAGGCACTCGGCCACGGTGGCCGGGTTGGTCACGGCGCTCATGGCCGCACCGCCGGAACACTTGTGGAGTTGGTGCTCGTCGTCATGCTCGCTGTCCTCTCGTCGGACGGTGCCGCCGGTGCGCCTCGCCGAGGTCGGCGGGGTGCCGGGGCCGCTTGATCAACTCCTTACCCAGACCGACCCGATTCGGAAACCGCTCGGCTAGCAGATGTGAGCTTGATCAGGATGTTTTCCACAGCGGGGCGCGTCGTCCACAGGTACGGCCGTCGCCGGTGGCGTGCGATCACGACCGCGCGCAGGCTCGGCACGAGTCGACTCGCGATGGCAGCCCCGATCCCCTGGAGGGACGATGTTCGACACCTACGTCACGATCGTCGGTAACGTGCTGACTGCGCCGGAATGGCGACGTACCACCCAGAGCAACACCCTGGTGGCCAACTTCAAGGTCGCCTCCACGGCCCGCCGCCTCGACCGGGAGAGCGGGCGCTGGATCGACGGCAACAGCCTCCGTGTCCGGGTCAACTGCTGGCGGAAGCTCGCCGAAGGCGTGGCCGCCTCGGTGATGGTCGGCGACCCGGTGGTCGTCTGCGGGCGCCTTTACACGCGCGACTGGACCGACGACGCCGGCAACCACCGCACCCTCTACGAACTGGAGGCGGTGGCCGTCGGGCACGACCTGTCCCGCGGCCGGGCCCGGTTCCTGCGTAACCGCCCGAGCGTCACCACCAGCACCGTCGAGGACGCGGAGGCGGAGAGCCGGGTGAAGGGGGAGCCGACCGAACCGGTGCCGGACGAGCAGGCCCCGGCGCTACCCGACGACCGGCCGCTCGACGAGGACTTCGAGCTGCCGGACTTCGCCCTGCCGCGGGCAGCCCGTGACCTGTCCGGCGCGAGCGGAGCGGGCTCCTTCGCCCCGGACGCCGGGGACTTCGACGATGGCTCGACCGACGGCACGGGGAGCTCCGAGGACGACCCCGACGAACTCGCGCCGCTGGGCGACGGGGCCGACGACGGCGACGGCGAGCTCGCCCCGCAGCGCGACGAACCGCCGTCGACCGGTCGGGCGGCGGGCCGGGGCCGTCGTGGACGGGTGCCGCAACCGGCGTGACCGGGTGGGCACCCGGCACCACGCCGGCGGCGTGGAGGTGCGGCGCACCGGATGGTGCCGCCGCCGCAACGGGGGGCGGGGTGACGGCGGCAGAGGCCGCCGTCACCCCGCGTGAGCAGGGTGCGCGCGAGCGAATCCGAGAAAGGCTTTCGTCTAGGCTGGCCGGCCGGAGGTGGTCTGCGTGCGGCATGCGGCGCCGTTGGCGAACGCGGCGGGACTGGTGGCGGGGTATGCCCTGGACAGGCTGCTCGGCGACCCGCGCCGCTGGCACCCCGTCGCGGGATTCGGCCGCGCGGCCGGCGCGCTGGAACAGCGCCTCTACCGCCCGGACCGGCGCGCGGGAGCGGTCTTCACCACCCTGGCCGTCGGCGTGCCGGTGCTGCTCGGAGTAGCGGCGACCTCGGCCACCCGGCGGCGGCCGATCGCCCGGGCCGCGCTGGTCGCGGCCGGCACCTGGACGGTGCTGGGCGGCCGCACCCTGCGGCACGAGGCCGAGGTGATGGGTCGGGCGCTGCGCGACGGCGACCTGCCGGCCGCCCGGCAGCGGCTGAGTCACCTCTGCGGTCGCGACCCGTCGGCGCTCGACGAGCCGGAGCTGGCCCGCGCCACCGTCGAGTCGGTCGCCGAGAACACCTCCGACGCGGTGGTCGCCCCGCTGCTCTGGGGTGCGGTGGCCGGCCTGCCCGGTCTGCTCGGCTACCGCGCGGCGAACACCCTCGACGCGATGGTGGGGCACCGCTCGCCGCGGTACGCCCGGTTCGGCACACCCGCCGCGCGGCTGGACGACCTGCTCAACCTGGTGCCGGCGCGGCTGACCGGTCTGCTCACCGTGGCCGTCGCCCCGATCGCCGACGGCGACCGCGAGCAGGCGTGGCGGGTGTGGCGGCGCGACCGCAACGACCATCCCAGCCCCAACGCAGGCCAGTGCGAGGCGGCGATGGCCGGAGCGCTCGGCGTACGACTCGGCGGGCGCAACGTCTACTTCGGCCGGTCGGAGGTGCGGCCGTTCCTCGGCGACGGTCCGCGTCCCGAGGCGCGGCACCTCGCGCGTACCACCCGCGTCTCCGGCGCCGTCGGGCTGGCCGCCCTCGCCGTGGCGGCCGCCTACCCGGTGACCCTCGGCCGGCTCGTCTCCGCCGTGGGCCGGCGTGCCCTGCGCGCGCGGACCCGGCCGGTACCGGCCGGCGCGCCGGCGGCGCTGCGGGCCCGGCGAACCGGTGACCCGAAGACCGCCACCGATGGTGGCGCGGCGGCGACCGGGCGGCGGTGGCGGCGATGAGCGGCGGGCTGCTGGTGGCCGGCACCACCTCCGACGCCGGGAAGAGCGTCCTCACCGCCGGCATCTGCCGTTGGCTGCACCGGCAGGGCGTGCGGGTGGCGCCGTTCAAGGCGCAGAACATGTCCAACAACTCGGCGGTGGTGGTCGGGCGGGACGGGCGCGGCGGTGAGATCGGCCGGGCCCAGGCGATGCAGGCCGCCGCCGCCGGGCTCGCCCCCGACCTGCGGTTCAACCCCGTGCTGTTGAAGCCGGGCAGCGACCTGGCGAGCCAGGTGGTGCTGCTCGGCGAGGCGGTCGAGACGGTCACCGCCGGCACCTTCCGGGAGTTGCGGCCCCGCCTGGCGGAGACCGCGTACACGGCCCTCGCCGAGCTGCGAGCCGAGTACGACGTGGTGATCTGCGAGGGCGCCGGCAGCCCCGCCGAGATCAACCTGCGCGCCGGTGACTACGTGAACATGGGGCTCGCCCGGCACGCGGGTTGGCCCACCATCGTGGTCGGTGACATCGACCGGGGCGGCGTGTTCGCCTCCATGTTCGGCACCGTGGCGCTGCTCGCCCCGGCCGACCAGGCGCTGATCGCCGGATTCGTGATCAACAAGTTCCGGGGAGACCTCGGTCTGCTCCGCCCTGGGCTGGACATGCTGCGCCAGGTCACCGGCCGTCCGACGTACGGGGTGCTGCCCTGGTCGCTCGACCTCTGGCTGGACGCCGAGGACTCGCTCGCGTACGGCCGGGTGCTCGGCCGACCCGCCGCCCCGCACGGCACCGAGTGGCTGGACGTGGCCGTGGTCCGGCTGCCCCGGATCAGCAACGCCACCGACGTCGAGGCGCTCGCCACCGAGCCCGGCGTACGGGTGCGGCTCACCGTGGAGCCGGCCGAGCTGGCCGCCGCCGACCTCGTGGTGCTGCCCGGCTCCAAGTCGACGGTGGCGGACCTCGCCTGGCTACGGGAGACCGGTCTGGCCGACGCGGTGCTGGCCCACGCCGCGGCCGGGAAGCCGCTGCTCGGCATCTGCGGCGGGTTCCAGATGCTGGCCCGGGAGATCCACGACCCGGTGGAGAGCCGGCTGGGCACCGTGCCCGGCCTCGGTCTGCTCCCGCTGGAGGTCGGTTTCGATCAGCGCAAGACCGTGCGGCAGTCGGTGGGCAGCGCCGGGCCCGACCTGCCGGTCCGGGGGTACGAGATCCACCACGGGTACGTCTCGTCGGCCGACCCCACGGTCACCCCGCTGATCACCCTCGCCGACGGCAGCGGCGAGGGGATGGTCCTCGGCGCGGTGCACGGCACGCACTGGCACGGCGCCTTCGAGTCCGACGCGTTCCGCCGCCGGTTCCTCACCGAGGCGGCCCGGCTCGCCGGACGGCACGGGTTCCGCGTCGCCACCGACAACGTCTTCGCGGTGGCCCGGGAACGCTCGCTGGATCTGCTCGGCGACCTCGTCGAGGAGCACCTGGACACCGACGCGCTCTGGCGCCTCATCGAGACCGGCCCACCCCCGGGGCTTCCGTTCATCCCGCCAGGGGCCCCGCCCGGCTAGCGATGCCGACCGCGCCGTCGAGGTGCGTGTCCGGCCCCGGCTGCGGTGCACTGCGGCCGGAGAGCAGCGGTTGGCGAGCAGGCCGCCGTCGGTCCGGGTCCACTGCCGCCGCAGGGCCGCCCGGTTGGCGCGCAGGCCGCCGTCGGTCGACGAGCGCGGCGGTCGATGCCGACCGGGGCGGTCTGCATCGGCTCGGCGGCCCGGTCGAGCGGCCGGATCAGGGGCGCACGTCGGCGGGTCGGTCGGAGAGGGGCAGGCCGGCCGCGATCCAGGCCTGGACGCCGCCGATCATGTCCGTCGCGCGCCGCAACCCCAGCGCCTGCAGGCTCGCCGCCGCGAGGCTGGAGCTGTAGCCGTGCCGGCACACCAGCACGATCTGCCGGTCGTAGCCGGTGGCCTCCGGGATGCGCCAGGGGCTCGCTGGGTCGAGCCGCCACTCCAGCACCGTCCGGTCGATGACGATCGCGCCGGGCAGGTCGCCCTGGTCCCGGCGATGCCGTTCGGCGCGGGTGTCGATCAGCAGCGCACCGCCCCGCACCGTCTCGACGGTCTCGTGCGGGGTCAACCGTTGCAGCCCGGCGCGGGCCTGTTCGAGCAGGGCCTCGACGCCGGGGCTCATCACGTCACGGAGCACCTCCCGATCATGCCCAGCCGTCCGGTGCGCCGCCCGGCGAACAGGTCGGCGCCAACTGGCGGGTGACGTGATTCCCCCGGACGTGACAGACGCGCGCCGACCCGGTACTCCGAACGGGGGCGAGAGCGCCGGGACGTGCCCGTTTCCGGGGGCGCGGCCGCGGCCGGGCCGACCCGTGCCCCGCATACTGGCGCGGTGCCGCGCCTCGCCCGACCCGTCCACCCGCGCCACCGCTGCGCCGAGCCGCCGCAGGGGTGGGCGTGACCCGGGTCGCGATCGTCGAGGCGTACGCCGAACTGGCTCGGCGGGTGCTCGCCGGCCCGCCGCGGTTGGGGCATACCCGGATGGTGGCGGTCGACGGGCCGAGCGGGGCGGGCAAGAGCCGGTTCGCGGCGCACCTCGCCGACGCACTCGCCATGGCCCAGGGTGGCGACCGGCCGCCCGTGGTGCACACCGACGACCTGCTCGACGGCTGGGAGGACCAGCTCACTTTCTGGGCCCGGCTGGAGACGCGGGTGCTGGCGCCGCTGCGCGCCGGGCGGGCCGGGGCGTACCACCGCTACAGCTGGGTGCGGCGGAGCTTCCTGCCCGACGCGGTCGCGGTGCCGGCCGCGCCGGTGCTGATCGTCGAGGGGGTGAGCGCGGCTCGCGCGGCGGCGCGTCCGGAGCTGACCCTCGCCGTCTTCGTGACCGCGCCCGCGCCGTTGCGGCTGGCCCGCGCGGTCGCCCGGGACGGCCCGGCGATCCTTCCCGAGCTGCGTCGCTGGCACGCCGGCGAGGCGGTGCACTTCGCCGCCGACGCCACGGCCGAGCACGCCGACCTGGTGGTCGACGGCGCACCGGAGCTGCCGCACGACCGCGCCCACTACTACCTGCGCCTCGGCTGACCGCCGGCCTGCGCCTCGGCTGATCGTCGGCCTGCGCGTCGGCTGACCGCCGGCGTGCGCGTCGGCTGATCGCCGGCCGTCCGCCGAGGTCGGGCCGCCGGTCGTCCGCTGAGGTCGGGTCGCCGGTCGTCCGCTGAGGTCGGGCCCCGTCTTCCGCCGACCGGGCCGGGTGGCGGCCGTAAGGTCGGCATACGATGCCGGTCATGACCACACCGATCATGTCCGAGTCCGAGGTACGGGCCGCCGTCGAGCGGGAACTGCCGGGTGTCCGTGCCGACCTGGAACGACTCGTCCGCATCCCCGGCATCGCCTTCGACGGCTTCGACCACTCGCACGTGGAGCGCTCCGCCGAGGCGGTCGCCGAGCTGCTGCGCGGCTGCGGCCTGGACGTGGAGATCGTGCGCTCCGGCGGGCAGCCGGCGGTGATCGGTCGGAAGGCGGCCCCGCCCGGCGCGCCGACGGTGCTCCTCTACGCACACCACGACGTGCAGCCGGTCGGCGATCTGTCGTTGTGGCAGTCGGATCCGTTCGAGCCGGTCGAGCGGGACGGCCGGCTGTACGGCCGGGGCGCGGCCGACGACAAGGCCGGGGTGATGGCGCACGTGGCGGCGCTGCGTGCGTACGGCGACCGGCTGCCGGTCGGCGTGGTCCTCTTCATCGAGGGGGAGGAGGAGTACGGCTCCGACTCGCTGGAGCGGCTGCTCGAGGAGCACCGCGACGAGATCGCCTCGGACGTCATCGTGATCGCCGACTCGGGCAACTGGGACGTCGGCGTGCCGGCGCTGACCACCTCGCTGCGCGGCATCGTGAACTGCTTCGTCGAGGTCCGCACCCTGGAACAGGCCGTGCACAGCGGCATGTTCGGCGGTCCGGTTCCGGACGCGCTGACCACCCTGGTGCGGCTGCTCGCCACGCTGCACACCGACGCCGGTGACGTGGCCGTCGAGGGGCTGATCGGCCGGGATGGCGCGACGGTCGACTACCCCGAGGAGCGGATCCGGGCCGAGGCCGGGGTCGTCGAGGGTGTGGAGTTCATCGGCACTGGCCGTCTCACCGACCGGCTCTGGACCAAGCCGGCGGTCTCCGTGCTCGGCATCGACGCGCCGGCCACCGGGGAGGCGCCGAACGCCCTGGTCCCGTCCGCGAAGGCCAAGATCAGCGTACGGCTCGCGCCGGGCGACGACCCGAAGCGGGCGTACGAGGCGCTCCGTACCCACCTGGAGAAGCACGTGCCGTGGGGCGCGCAGGTGACGGTCACCATCGAGCATGACGGCAGCCCCTGCGTCATCGACGCCTCGGGACCGATGTTCGACGCCGCCCGTTCGGCGTTCCGCACCGCCTGGGACGGCACCGACCCGGTCGACATCGGGGTGGGCGGCTCGATCCCGTTCATCGCCACGTTCCAGGAGATGTTCCCGCAGGCCGCGATCCTGGTGACCGGCGTGGAGGACCCGCACGCCCGGGCGCACGGGCCGAACGAGAGCCTGCACCTGGGCGAGTTCGCCCGGGTCTGCCTCGCCGAGGCGCTGCTGCTCGGCAAGGTCGCCGAGGTGGCTCGCGACTAGCACGCGCCGAGGCCTGAGCCGGGACTCGGTGCGCGCCCTGGTGTCGAAACCGTAACGCTGGGGTCGATTCTGGACTTTACGGCGTGTCGGACCCGGCGTTGTTATAGCCTTTCGAACATGAGTACGAACGAGGTGATGGCCCGGTTGCAGGCCACCGTCAGCGCTCTGGGGGACGTCGACGTCTCCGCGTGGCCCGAGGACACGCTCAAGGAACAGCTCGGCGAGCTCTCGGCCGTGCTGGTCGCACTCGACTCGATGCTCAGCCGGGTCGCCGACGAGGTCCGCGCCCGGGGGCTCCGGATCGAGGAGCCCGTTCCGGCCTGAGTCGCACGGCTCCGGTCCGGGCGACCTGCTGCTCCCGGGCACGGCAATGTCCGGGTGGTGTCGGAGGTGGCTGGCAGGATGAACCCGTGCGGTTCCTCGATCTGGCAGCCACCTCCGCCGCCGTGGCCGCCACCAGCGGCCGGCGGGCCAAGGTGGAGTTGCTGGCCGGCGCGCTGCGGTCGCTCGACCCGGCCGAGGTGCCGGCGGGTGCCGGATGGCTCGCCGGCGAGTTGCGGCAACGCCAGACCGGTGTCGGCTATGCGAGCCTGCGTGACCTGCCACCGCCCGCCGCCGAGCCGACGTTGACCGTCGCGGCCGTCGACTCGGCGATCGACCGGATCGCCGAGGTGCACGGCCCCGGGTCGCAGGCCCGCCGCCGGTCGCTGCTCGGCGCGCTCTACGCCGCGGCCACCGTCGACGAGCAGCGGCTGCTGACCGGCCTGTTCAGCGGCGAGCTGCGCCAGGGCGCCCAGGCCGGGCTGCTCGCCGACGCGATCGCACGAGCCGCCGAGGTGCCGGTGGCGGCCGTACGCCGGGCCCTGCTGCTCTCCGGCGACCTGCGCACGGTCGCGGTGGCTGCGCTCGACGGGGGCGCCGCCGCGCTGGCCGGGTTCGGGCTCCAGGTGGGGCGTCCGCTGGCGCCGATGCTGGCGCAGAGCGCGCCGTCGGTCGACGAGGCGCTCACCGCGACCGGTGTGCCCGCCGTGGTCGACGTCAAGCTCGACGGCATCCGGATCCAGGTGCACCGTTCCGGGCAGGAGATAGCCGTCTTCACCCGCAGCCTCGACGAGATCACCTCCCGGGTGCCCGAGGTGGTGGCCGCGGTACGCGCCCTGCCGGCCCGGCAGTTGGTGCTCGACGGCGAGGCGATCGGGCTCGACGAGACCGGGCGTCCGCTGCCGTTCCAACAGACCTCCAGCCGCGCCGCCCGGCGCGCCACGCCGAGCACCACCGGCCGCGCGCCGGTCGCCCCCGCAGTGCTCGCCGCGGCGGAGACCACCGGCCGGGCGGTGCTCACGCCGTACTTCTTCGACCTGCTGCACCTCGACGGCGACGACCTGATCGACCTGCCCGGCCGGGACCGGTGGGCCGCGCTGGCCGGCGCGGTCGACGAGTCGCTGCTGGTGGGCCGGGTGCTGGTCGAAGACGCGGACCAGGCGGGCGCGGCGTTCGCCGCGGCGATCGACGCCGGCCAGGAGGGGGTCGTGGTCAAGGCGCCGGACGCGCCCTACGACGCGGGTCGGCGCGGCTCGGCCTGGGTCAAGGTCAAGCCCCGGCACACGCTCGATCTGGTGGTGCTCGCCGTCGAGTGGGGCAGCGGCCGGCGCCGGGGCTGGCTCTCCAACCTCCACCTGGGCGCCCGCGACCCACGCACCGGCGACTTCGTGATGCTCGGCAAGACGTTCAAGGGCCTCACCGACGAACTGCTGCGCTGGCAGACCGAGCGCTTCCTCGACCTGGCCGTGGAGAAGGGCGACTGGGTGGTCCGGGTCCGTCCGGAGCAGGTCGTCGAGATCGCCTTCGACGGGGTGCAGACCAGCTCCCGCTACCCGGGCGGAATGGCGCTGCGCTTCGCCCGGGTGGTGCGTTACCGCACCGACAAGACGGCCGCCGAGGCGGACACCATCGACGCGGTTCGGGCGATCCACACCGGCTGACCGGCGCTCCGCCGGGGCGCGGTGGCCCCGGGCGGGCCGGTCAGGCCGACGTGCTCGGCATCGGCTCGGCGGCCCGGTCGAGCGGCCTGTCGTCGAGGCCGGCCCCGCGGCGGGCCTCCCGACGCGCCGCCCAGCCGTAGCCGAAGAGCGTCATGACGGCGAAGAGCCACCACTGCACGATGTAGCCGAGGTTCTGCCAGTTGTTGGTGTGCCCCACCGGCACCGCCTTGAAGACCGGGTCCGCCGCCGGGGTCTGCTCGTCGAGCAGCACGTACGCGCCGTAGATCGGGTACGGGAGCTCGGGCGCCAGCCGGGAGACGGCGATCCGGCGGGTCTCCAACCGTCCGTCGCGCCGTACCACCGAGTCGGGGCGGCTCTCACTCTCGTGCAGCCGGCCGACCACCGTCACGTCGCCACCGGGAGCGGCGGGAACCTCCGGCCGCGCGAGCGCCCCGCCCGGCGCCGGCGGGATCCAGCCCCGGTCGACCAGCACCGCGCTGCCGTCGGGCAGCACGAGCGGCGTGACCACCTCGAACCCGACCTGGCTGTCCACGGTGCGGGTGCGGACCAGGACGGTGTTCGTCGCGTCGTACCGGCCGGTGACGGTGACCCGGGTGTAGACCTTCTCCTTGGCCGGGGCCGGGCCGGTCGTGCCCGCACCGCCGCTGGGGCCGGGCATCGCGTCCCGCAGCGGGGCCGGAGTCATCCGCTGGCCCGCGTCGATCCGCTCATTGATCTCGGTGCGCCCCTGGTAGCGGTGCAGCTGCCAGTTGGCGAGGAAGACCATCACCACGGCGGCGACCAGGGCCAGCGCCAGATAGCCGAGCCAGCGCGGGGTCAGCAGGAACCGGTACACAGCCACGAGGCTACTCGTATGACCGACACCACTGCCCGCGACCGCCCGGCTGCGGGCCGCGACAGCCCGTTGCGCCTCGCTCGTCCATCGGCGTGGGCCGGTATCGTCACCGGGCGGACCGCTCCCACGGGCCCGCAAATGCGTACCCGCCGCACGCGAGGAGTCGATGATGACCGTCGTGCCGCGCCTGGTGCTCAGCGCGCCGTCCTCCGGGCATGGCAAGAACGCGCTGGCCATCGGGTTGCTCGCCGCGTTCGCCGACCGTGACGTCCAGGTCGCCGGTTTCAAGCTCGGGCCGGACCGGGTCGACGCCGCCTACCTCGGCCTCGCCGCCGGCCGTCCCGGGCGCACCCTCGACCCCCTCCTGGTCGGCGCCGACCGGCTCGCGCCGCTGGTGGCGCACGGCGCCGCGGGCGCCGGGCTCGCCGTGGTCCAGGGCAGCATGGGGCTGTACGACAGCGTCACCGGCCGCCCCGAGCACGACTCCGCCGCCGCCGTGGCGACCGCGCTGCGCAGTCCGGTGGTCCTGGTCGTCGACGTGGCGGCGACGGGGCAGTCGGTGGCCGCCCTGGTGCACGGCTTCCGGTCGTTCGACGAGCAGCTCTGGCTCGGCGGCGTGATCCTCACCCGGGTGGCCTCGTCCCGGCACGAGACGATGCTGCGGGAGGCGCTCGACGACATCGGCGTGCCGGTCTACGGCGCGTTGCGCCGGCAGGACCTGCCCGGGGTGCTGCCCGACCGCCGGCACGGGGTGGTGCCGGCGTTCGACGGCTCGGGCGAGGCGAGCCGGGCGGTACGCCGCCTGGGGGAGGCGGTCGCCGCGACCGTGGACCTGGAGCGGCTGCTCGGGCTGGCCCGCTCCGCCCCGCCGCTGCCCGCGGTGGCGTGGTCGCCGGCGGAGGCGCTGGCCGGCGCGGTGTCCCCGGCGGACCGGCCGCTGGTCGCGCTGGCCGGCGCACCGGGCGGCAGCTACAGCACCCCGGAGACGGCCGAGCTGCTCCGAGCGGCCGGCGCCGAGGTGGTGACGCTCGATCCCCTGCGCGACGAGGCGTTGCCGCCCGGCACCCGGGCGCTGATCGTCGGCGGGGCGCTCCCCGAGTCGTACGCCGAGCAGCTGTCGGCGAACCGGCGGCTCTGCATCGCGGTCGCCGAGCTGGCCCGCACCGGCCGGCCGGTGATCGCCGAGGGGGCCGGCATGCTCTGGCTGGCGCGGGAGCTCGACGGGCTGCCGATGTGCGGGGTCCTGGACGCCGTGGGCGCCAGCCGGGACGGCCTGGTCATCGGCTACCGGGAGGCGACGGCCCGCACCACGAGCGTGGTCGCGTCGGAGGGCGCGGTCGTGGTCGGGCACAAGGAACACCGCGCGGTGCTCACCCCGAGGGCGGGTCAGCGCCCGGCGTGGAGCTGGGAGGGGGGCTCGGCGGAGGGCTTCGTCTGGCGTAACGTGCACGCCTCGCAGCTCGCGCTGCACTGGGCCGGGCATCCCGAGATCGCCTCCCGACTGGTGGCCGCGGCGGCGGAGCCGCTTCCCGAGACGGTTTCGGCCGGGCCGAGCGGGGTGCCGGCGTGATCGGCCAGGTCGCGGTACGCCGCTTTCCGACGCTGACCGTCTCCACGCCCCGTACCGAGGTGCGGCAGCTCGGCGACGTGGACGCGGTGGCGACCGGAGAGATCTTCGCCGACAAGTTGACCCGGCGCTGGCTGCCGCTCGCCGACGACTCCGGCCCGATCGACGGTCTCGCCTGGTGCACCGACCTGGCCCGGCAGCGCCGCGACAGCGGCGACGGCGACCACTACGGGGTGCTCCGCCGGGAGGACGATCGGCTCGTCGGCTGCCTCTGGACCCGGCGTACCGACTGGGGCGCCCGGCTCACCGAGATCTCGTACGCCATGGCGCCGCAGGCGCGGGGCTTCGGGCTGGCCGCCGAGGCGGTGGACGCGCTGGCCATCGCGCTGATCCTGGAACACGGCTTCCAGCGGGTGGAGCTGCGGGTGGCGCCGGGCAACACGGCGTCGCGCCGGGTGGCCGAGAAGGCCGGCTTCAGCTACGAGGGCCTGCTGCGCAACGCCGGCTACGTCCGGGGCGCCCGAGCCGACCTGGAGGTCTGGTCCTTCGTAGCCGCCGACCTCCACTGACTCCGTATGCGTTGATCAAGAGGTTCGCGTCACGAACCAACCGCCTTCTGACGCGAACCTCTTGATCAACCCGGTCGGGCAACCGGCGGGTGGTGGGTGGGGGTCAGCCGACTATGGCGTCGCTGGGTGGGGTGAACTGGCGGGTGGGTTTGCCCTTCAGGCCGTCGCGCAGGGTCTCCGCCACGGCGCTGATCGGGATCTGCGACTGGCCGTCGCCGACCGCGTTGAACGGGTTGTCCGGATCGGAGATGAAGCTCGCCGCGGCCAGCTCCGGCGTGTAGCCGACGAACCAGGCGGACCGGGTGCTGTCCGTGGTACCCGTCTTGCCGGCCACCGGTCGTCCGACGGTGCCCCGCACGCTGTCCGCGGTCGACCAGCCGCCGCAGCCTCCTCGCGCCGGGGTGTCCCCGGTGGGGCAGCGGGCCGCGTCGGTGGCCGCCCGGGCGGCGTCGGCCGTGACCACCTGCCGGCAGCGCGGCTTGGCGACCTCCCGGCTGATCCCAGAGGCGGTCGAGTACGTCGTCGGCGTACCGTCCCGGTTGAAGATCCCCTGCACCGGGATCGCCTCGCAGTACATGCCGTCCGCCGCGATCGCCGCGTAGGCGTTCGCCATCTCCAGCGGGGTGGCGTCGGAGACGCCCAGGGTGAACGCGCCCCACTTCTTCACCTTGGACGGGGAGGCCTGCTCCCGGTCGACGTCGGTGCGCCAGCGCAGTCCGAGCTGTTCGGCGAGGCGTACCGCCTTGTCCGCGCCGACCCGCTCCTCGAGCCAGACGAAGTAGGTGTTGACGGACTTGCCGAAGCCGGACCACATGGTCTGCATGCCGGACATCGCGCCGCTCGCGTTCGTCGGCGCCCACCCGTCGTAGATCGCCGACTGATACCGGTGCGGCGCGTTGAACGAGGTGGAGAGCGGCATCCCCGCGTTGAGCGCGGCCAGCATCGGGAACATCTTGAAAGTCGACCCGGCCTGGTAGCCCGGCAGGTCACCACCGCCGAGCAGCGGCGCCACGGTGTTCGGGTAGTTCGCCTTCACCTTCGGCCCGGCCTCCGGGTTCGAACTCAGCGGGTTCTCGGCCAGGTCCAGCGAGTACGTCCGGTTCACCGCCATCGCCTTGACCCGGCCGGTGCCGGGCTCGCTGAGCACGATGCCGTTGGCGAACGGGCTGCCGGTGCCGGCCCCGAGGTTCTTCTGGGCCGCCTCCTGGATCTTCGGGTCGATGCTGAGCACGATCCGGTAGCCACCGCGACGCAGCTTGTCCATCCGCTCCAGCCGGTTCTCCCCGAACGCCGGCTGCGCGCTCCACCAGTTCTTCACGTAGTCGCAGATGAAGCCCCAGCTGTTGTACTTCTCCGGCACGGCGGCGCAGTCGTTCGGCGGGTCGGTGAGCTTGAGCCGGATCGGCTCGCCCTTGGCCGCCGTGGCCGCGTCCGGGGAGAGGTAGCCGAGCTGGCTCATCCGGTCGAGGACGTAGTTGCGCCGGGCGGTGGCCTCCTTCTGGTCGGAGGTCGCGGGGTCGTACTGGCTCGGGGACTTCACCAGCCCGGCGAGCGTCGCCGCCTCGACCGGGGTGAGGTCCTTCGGCGTCTTGGAGAAGAAGATCTCGCTGGCCGCGTAGATGCCGTACGCCCGGTGCCCGAAGTACGCCGAGTTCAGGTAGCGCTCGATGATGTCTTCCTTGCTGAGTTCCTTCTCCAGGTCCATCGCCAGCCGCATCTCCCTGATCTTGCGCAGGCTGGTCTGCTGGGTGGCCTCCTGGACCTCCTTGGGCGTCGTCGCGCTGTCCCGCAGGGCCATCCGGACGTACTGCATGGTGAGGGTGGACGCGCCCTGGGAGACCCCGCCGGAGCCGGCGTTGGCGACGAACGCCCGTACGACGCCCTTCGGGTCGACGCCCTTGTGCTGGTAGAAGCGCGAATCCTCGGCGGCCACGATGGCCTGCTGGATGTTCGGCGACATGTCCGACAGCTTCGTGTACTGCCGGTACTCCTCGTAGAACATCGTCAGCACGGTCTTGCCGTCGGGCAGGTAGAGGTAGGAGGTCTCCGCGGGGAGGGCCTTGGTCAACAGCTTCGTCTTGTGCTCGGTGGCGTGCGCGGTGGCCTTCGCGCCGAGTCCGGTGACGGCGACCATGGGATAGGCGAGGGCGGCGATCACGATGCCGGCGATCAGCCCGGCGCGGAGTAGTGGGACGGCACGACCAGCGGAGGCAAGGGGTCGGTTGCTCACAGGGTCAAGCTATGACATTTCCGATTCGGAAATGAGAAGAATTCATAAACGGCCGTACGGCGAGCGAGTGGTGATGCGGCCCACGCCGTCACCGGCTGTCCCCTGCGCCGCCTTCCCGGCAGGATCGCGGGCATGCGTGGTCAGCCGAGCGGAACCCTGTCGGGTGTCGAGGAGAACCCGCGGGCCGACGAGCCGGCCGGTCAAGACGTACCGGTGGCCCGCACCAGCCACTTCGCGGCGACTTCCCACCCGGACCCCGACCTCGGCCACCACGGCGACGCGGAGGTGGGGGAGGGGCTGGTGGACCTCGCGGTGAACGTCCGCCGGGCGCCGCTGCCGCAGTGGCTCGCCGGGCCGATCACCGATTCCCTCGCCGATCTCGCCCGCTATCCGGACGCCGCGTCGGCCCGGGCCGCGGTCGCCGCCCGGCACGGCCGCGACCCGGACGAGGTGCTGCTCACCGCCGGCGCCGCCGAGGCGTTCGTGCTGATCGCCCAGGCGCTGCGCGGCGTGCACCGCCCGGTGGTGGTGCACCCGCAGTTCACCGAGCCCGAGGCGGCGCTCCTGGCGGCCGGGCACCGGGTCGAACGGGTCCTGCTCGACGCCGCCGACGGCTTCCGGCTGGACCCGGGCCGGGTCCCCGCCGACGCCGACCTCGTGATGATCGGCAATCCGACCAACCCCACCTCCGTGCTGCACTCGGCGTCGGCCGTCACCGCGCTGGCCCGGCCGGGGCGGGTGCTCGTGGTCGACGAGGCGTTCGCGGACACCACCGCCGCCCCCGGTCACCCCGGCGAACCCGAGTCGCTGGCCACCCGCCGGGATCTGCCCGGTCTGCTGGTGGTGCGCAGCCTCACCAAGACCTGGGGGCTGGCCGGGCTCCGGATCGGTTACCTGCTCGGCGCGCCGGAGCTGCTCACCCGGCTCGCCGCCGTACAGCCGCTCTGGCCGGTCTCCACCCCGGCGCTGGCGGCCGCCACCGCCTGCGCCGGCCCCGTCGCGGTCGAGGCCGAGCGCGAGATCGCCGCGCAGCTCGCCGCCGACCGCGACCACCTGGTCGCCCGGCTCGCCGACCTGCCGGGCGTACGCGTCGCCGGCCGACCGGCGAGCGCGTTCGTGCTGATCCACCTGCCGGGCGCGGCAGCGGTCCGGGCCGCGCTGCGCGCGCGTGGTTGGGCGGTACGCAGGGGCGACACCTTCCCCGGCCTCGGACCGGACTGGCTGCGGGTGGCCGTCCGGGACCGGGCCACCACCGACGCGTTCACCCGGGTACTGGGCGAGATCCTGGAGGCATGATGTTGGAGAGCACGATCGCGGCGATCGCACCGCTGCACGAGGCGGCCATGTCGGACGCCCGTGAGCTGCACGGGCGGCTCACGAAACCGGCCGGTTCCCTCGGCGCCCTGGAGGAGCTGTCGGTACGCCTCGCCGGCCTCGCGGGCAGCTGCCCGCCCCCGCTGCCCGGCGCCCCCGCGGTGGCCGTCTTCGCCGGCGACCACGGCGTGCACGCCCAGGGGGTGAGCCCCTGGCCGCAGGAGGTCACCGCCCAGATGATCGGCAACTTCCTGGCCGGCGGCGCGGTCGTCAACGCGTTCGCCCGGCAGGCGGGCGCCGCGGTGACCGTGGTCGACGTCGGCGTGGCCACCCCGATCCCCGGCTCGCCCGCCGACCCGCAGGACGCGCCGGCCGGCGGCGCGGCGGAACGGCTGGACCCGGCGGTACCCCGGCTGGTCAACGCCAGCGTCCGGCAAGGCACGCGGGACTTCACGGTCACCGCGGCCCTCACCCGGGACGAGGCCCGGGCCGCCGTGGAGGCGGGTATCCGGGTCGCCGAGGAGCTGATCGGGGCCGGGGCCGGCATCCTGCTCACCGGTGACATGGGCATCGGGAACACCACCCCCGCCGCCGCGCTGATCGCGGTCTTCACCGGCGCCGACGCGGCCGACGCGACCGGCCGGGGCACCGGCGTGGACGACCCGACGTACCGGCGGAAGGTCGAGGTGGTCCGGAGCGCGCTGGAGCGGCACCGGCCGGACCCGGCCGACCCGCTGGGGGTGCTGGCCGCGGTCGGTGGCCTGGAGCACGCCGCGCTGACCGGGCTGATCCTCGGTGCCGCCGCGCGCCGGGTACCGGTGCTGCTGGACGGGGTGATCGCGGGCTCCGCCGCGCTCGCCGCCGCGGCGTTCGCTCCCGACGCCGTCGGCGCGATGGTCGCCGGGCACCGCTCGGCCGAGCCCGGTGCCACGCTCGCGCTGCGGCGGCTCGGTCTCGAACCGCTGATCGACCTCGGTCTGCGCCTCGGCGAGGGCACCGGGGCGCTGCTCGCGCTGCCGGTGGTCACCGGAGCGATCCGGGTGCTGCACGAGGTGGCGACGTTCGACTCGGCCGGGGTGGCGGAGAAGTGAGGGCGCCGGCCGGCGTGGCGTCCGGGAGCGCCGGGCGTCGGTGCGCGCGAGGCGGCCGGCCCGGCGACGAGGTGACGAGGTGAGCGAGCGGGACGTCGCGCCGGGAGGTGCCGCCCCGTACCCCCTGGGCCTGCGCCTTCACCGGCGGCGAGTGGTCGTGGTGGGCGGCGGCGCGGTGGCGACCCGGCGCGTGCCGGCGTTGCTGGACGCCGGCGCGGACGTGCTGCTGGTCGCCCCGGAGCTGACGCCGGCCCTGCGCGCGCACGTCGACGCCGGCCGGCTGCGCTGGGAGGCGCGCCGGTTCGCCCCCGCCGACCTCGACGGGGCCTGGCTGGTCCAGGTGGCGGTGGACGACCCGGCCGCCGCCGCGTCGGTCAGCGCCGCCGCCGCCGAGCGGCGCATCTTCTGCGTGCGGGCCGACGACCGCGAGGCGGCGACGGCCTGGACGCCGGCGGTGACCCGGCACGGGCCGGTGACGGTCGCCGTGCTCGGCGGGGGCGATCCGCGCCGGGCGATGACAGTTCGCGACGCGGTGCGTGACCTGCTGGCCGCCCGGAGCGGCTCCCTTCCGACGGATCCGGCGGCGGCCGGCCGGAGCCGCCCGGGGGGCCGGGTCGCCCTGGTCGGCGCCGGTCCGGGGGATCCCGAGCTGATCACCGTGAAGGGGCTGCGGCTGCTCACCGAGGCGGAGGTGGTGGTCGCCGACCGGCTGGTGCCCGGGCTGCTCCTCGACGAGCTGCGCGCCGACGTGGAGCTGGTCGACGCCTCGAAGATTCCGTACGGACCGGCCCGCACCCAGGAGGAGATCAACCGGATCATCGTCGACCGGGCGCTGGCGGGGCGGTTCGTCGTACGGCTCAAGGGCGGCGACCCGTACGTCTTCGGTCGGGGCGGGGAGGAGCTGCTGGCGTGCGCGGCGGCCGGCGTGCCGGTGACCGTGGTGCCCGGGGTGACCAGCGCAGTCGCGGTGCCCGCGGTGGCCGGTGTTCCGGTCACCCACCGCGCGGTGGCGCACGAGTTCACGGTGGTGTCCGGGCACGTGGCACCCGACTCGCCGGACTCGCTGGTGCGCTGGGAGGCGCTCGCCGCGCTGCGCGGCACGCTGGTGATCCTGATGGGGCTGAAGAACCTGGCCGCGATCGCCGCGACCCTGCTCGCGCACGGGCGCCCCGGGCGAACCCCCGTCGCCGTGGTGCAGGAGGGGACCACCGGCGCGCAGCGGACGATCCGCTCGACGCTCGACACGGTCGCCGCCGACGTGACGGCCGCCGGTCTGCGCCCGCCCGCCGTGGTGGTGGTCGGGGACGTGGTCAACGCCCTGACCGCCGGAGCCTGACCTGGTCGCCGCCGAGCACACCGGATACGCGAACGGCGGCCGGAGGGATCTCCGGCCGCCGTTCTCCGGCGTTCAGCTCACTGCTTGAGCATGTTGTCGAGCAGCAGGGCACAGCGGACCAGCCCCAGGTGGCTGTAGGCCTGCGGGTGGTTGCCCAGCCCCCGCTCGGCGAGCGGGTCGTACTGCTCGGGGAGCAGACCCGTCGGCCCGGCGGTGTCGATCATCTGGGTGAAGAGCTCCTCGGCATCGGTGCGCCGACCGGTGCGCAGGTACGCCTCGATCAGCCACGCCGTGCAGATGTGGAAGCCGCCCTCCCGGCCGGGCAGACCGTCGTCCCAGTGGTACCGGTAGACCACCGGGCCGCTGCGCAGGTCCGCCTCGATCTTGAGGACGGTGGAGAGGAAGCGCGGGTCGTCACCCGGGAGCAGGCCGGAGAGGCCGATCCAGAGCGAGGAGGCGTCCATGTCCTCGTCGCCGTAGGCGACGCTGTACGCCTCGGCGTGCTCGTGCCAGCCGTACTCCAGCACGTTGGCGGCGATCCGGTCGCGCAGGTCCACCCACTCCGGGCGGTCCTGGCCGCCGTGCTGCCGCACGACGTGCAGCGCCCGGTCCACCGTCATCCAGCACATCACCTTCGAGAAGATGTGGTGCCGCGGTGGGAGGCGGGCCTCCCAGATGCCGTGGTCGGGCTCGTGCCAGCGTCGGCTGACCGCCTCGACCATCGACTCGAGCACCCGCCACTCCGTCTCCCGGACCGAGCCGCGCAGGTCGGCCACGGCCGCGATCAGGTCGGCGACCGGACCGAAGACGTCCAGCTGGAGCTGGTGGTTGGCGAGGTTGCCGACCCGTACCGGCCGGGAGCCGGCGTAGCCGGGCAGGGTGTCGATGACGGCCTCGGCGCCCAGCTCGTACCCGTCGACGGTGTAGAGCGGGTGCAGCCGCTCGGGGTGCCCGCCGGTGCGTTCGACGACGCCGTCGATCCAGCGCAGCAGCCCCTCGGCCTCCTCGGTCGAACCGAGGTCGACCAGCGACCGGGCGCTCAGCGCGGCGTCCCGCAGCCAGCAGTAGCGGTAGTCCCAGTTGCGTACGCCGCCCAGCTCCTCGGGGAGCGAGGTGGTCGCGGCGGCCAGGATCGAGCCGGTGGGCTCGTGGCAGAGACCGCGCAGCGTGAGCGCGCTGCGGACGACGAGGTCACGGGCGGTGTTGGGCAGCCGGAGCGTCGAGACCCAGTCCGTCCACGGCTGCTCGGCCGCGGCCTGCCGCTCGTGGATCGAGAGCCGGTGGTGCTCCAGGCTCTGCGTGCCGAAGCGCATCTCCAGCACGACCTGCCCGCCGACGGCGCGGAGGTCGACGACCGCCTTGGCGCTCTCGTAGACGCCGTCGCTGGTGATCTCCCACTCGACGCCGGGGGAGTAGAGCGCGATCGGCTCGTTCGAGCCGAGCACCAGCAGGCCGTCGTCGAGCGGTTGCAGCTGCACGGCGACCTGGCCGAACTCGGGCCGGGGGGCGAAGTCGATCCGCGCCCGCCCGGTGCCGCTGAGCACCCGGATCAGCGTCGAGTCGCCGCCCATGACGGCCGGCCCGTCCGGGGTGGTCTCGCTGGCGGGCGTGTCCAGCCAGTCGGTGACGGTCAGGCCGGACCAGCGGGTCTCCACGGTCATCGTGCCGGGACGGTAGCGCTGGCCCAGCGGGATGCCGCCCCGCTCGGGTGAGACGGTGAAGTGCCCGGCCGGGCTGCCACCGACCAGGTCGGCGAAGATCGCCGCCGAGTCCGGCTTCGGGTGGCAGAGCCAGGTGATCTTGGCTTCCGGCGTGACCAGGCCGACGGTGCGGCCGTTGGCCAGCATCGAGTGCCGCTCGATCGGCACCGCCCGCTCGCCGAAGAGCCAGTGCCGACGGGTCTCCAGCAGCAGCCCGAGGGCGCGGGCGGCCTCGATCGGCTCGGCGACCCGGTACTGGGCCTGGGTGTCGCCCGGGCCGATCTTGATGCCGACGTCCGGCCCGTGCAGGTTGCCGAAGGCGTTCTCGTCGGTGACGTCGTCGCCGATGAAGAGCACCGCGCTGGCGGAGAGCTGGGTACGCAGCTGGTCGACCGCCGTGCCCTTGTGGGTGGCGACCACCGAGAGCTCGATGACCTCCTTGCCCTGGGTGACGGTGACGCCGTCCCAGGTCGCGGGGCCGGTGCGGACCGCCTCGATGGCGGCCGCCGCGATCTGCGGGTCCAGCCCGCGGGTGTGCACGGCGACGCTGGCCGGCTTGCGCTCCAGCCGGACGCCGGGGTGGGCCGCGGCGATCTCGCGCAGCGCGTCCCGCAGCCGGGCGCGGATCTCGATCAGCTCGGGAGAGAGCCGCTCGACGAAGCCGATGTCGAACTCGGAGCCGTGGCTGCCGACCAGGTGCACCTCGCTGGGCAGCCGGGAGAGCGCGGCCAGGTCACGCAGCGCCCGACCGGAGACCACCGCCACGGTGGTCTGCGGCATCGCCGCCAGCGCGCGGATGGCGGCCACCGACTCGGGCAGGGGCACGGCCTTGCTGGGATCCTCGACGATCGGCGCCAGGGTGCCGTCGTAGTCACAGGCGATCAGGAGCTGCGGCACCCGGGCGATCCGGCCGATCGCGGTGCGCAGCTCCGGGTCCATGACGTCGGTGGCGACGCCACCGGGCAGGGTGGCGCTCACGCGGCCTCCGCCTCGGGGGCACCGAGCTCGGTGAGGAAGGACTGGGCCCAGTGACCCACATCGTTGGTACGCAGATGGCGTTGCATCGTCCGCATACGGCGGCGTGCCTCCGGCTTCTCGACATGCACGGCCCGCAGCAGGGCGTCCTTGACCGCGTCGGGGTCGTGCGGGTTGCACAGGAACGCCTGGCGCAGCTCGGTTGCCGCGCCGGCGAACTCACTGAGCACGAGTGCACCGCCCTGGTCGGCGCGCGATGCCACGTACTCCTTGGCCACCAGATTCATTCCGTCTCGCAGCGGGGTCACCATCATGACGTCGGCAGCGACGTACATCGCGGCCAGTTCGCTGCGACTGTACGACTGATGCAGATAATGCACCGCGGGTACGCCCACCCTGCCGAATTCGCCATTTATCCGACCAACCTCGCGCTCGACCTTGACGCGGAGAGCCTGGTAGTGCTCGACGCGCTCCCGGCTCGGCGTGGCGACCTGGACCATGACCGCGTCGGGAACGCTCAGTTTTCCGTCCGCCAGCAGCTCGCGGAAGGCCTTGAGGCGCAGCTCGATGCCCTTGGTGTAGTCGAGCCGGTCCACGCCCAGCACTATCGTCCGGGGGTTGCCGAGCTCCTCCCGGATCTCCTTGGCCCGGGCCTGGACCGCCGGGTCGGCGGCCATCCGCTCCATCTCCCGGGTGTCGATCGAGATGGGGAACGCCCCGGCCTTCACCTGCCGGCCGTCGACCTGGATCATCTGCCCCTCGTAGCGCAGCCCGAGCAGGTGCCGGGCCAGCCGGACGAAGTTCTGGGCGGCCAGCCGCTGCTGGAACCCGACCAGGTCGGCGCCGAGCAGCCCGCGCAGGATCTCGGTGCGGAACGGCATCTGCATGAACAGTTCGATGGGCGGGAACGGGATGTGCAGGAAGAAACCGATGCGCAGGTCCGGCCGCAGCTCGCGGAGCATCGCGGGGACCAGCTGGAGCTGGTAGTCCTGCACCCAGACCGTCGCGCCCTCGGCCGCCACGTCCGCCGCGGCCTCGGCGAACCGGGCGTTGACCAGGCGGTACGTCTCCCGCCAGCGGCGCTTGTAGACCGGGGTCTCCACGGCGTCGTGGTAGAGCGGCCAGATCGTCGCGTTGGACTGGCCCTCGTAGTAGCGCTCGAGCTCCTCGCCGCTCAGCGGCACCGGGTGCAGGTGGATGCCCTCCAGGTCGAACGGCTCCGGGGCGGCGCCGGTGCCGCCGGCCCAGCCGACCCAGGTGCCCTGGTGCTCGGCGAGGACGGGGTGCAGGGCGGTGACCAGCCCACCCGGGCTGCGCCGCCACTGCCGTCCCTCGGGTGTGCTCACCTCGTCGACCGGCAGGCGGTTCGCCACTACGACAAAGGAGCTGCGGACGGTCACGTTCGGCCACCTCCGGTGCTGGGCGGATCAACCGCATGGGCGTACTGAGCGTAGCTGCGAGGTCTTGGAGCCCGTGCCGGAGTTCCCTACCCGCTCCGCGCTCGCCGAATCTCGCCGGTGATCTTGCCAACAGCCGCGGCCCCGCACGACGCCGGGGCGGCGGTCCGTCCCGAGCTGCCGCGACGCGCGTGGGAACGCCAGGGCGGGGTGATGTGGGCGCTCCGTCGAATACCTGTCAGGATTGACGACGGCGTGCGTGCGGCCGGCCCGGCCGGTGTCGCGGGAGCTTCCGCCGCCCCCGCGCTCGCGCCGCCGGCTCCCAGTCGAAACCTACGGAGGTAGTCCACACCGTGGCCCAGTTCATCTACGTCCTGGAAAAGGCGCGCAAGGCGCACGGCGACAAGGTCGTGCTGGACAACGTGACGCTGAACTTCCTGCCCGGGGTCAAGATCGGTGTGGTCGGCCCGAACGGCGCCGGTAAGTCGAGCCTCCTCAAGATCATGGCAGGGCTGGACCGGCCGAGCAACGGCGAGGCCCGGCTTATGCCCGGCTTCACCGTCGGCATGCTCGCCCAGGAGCCGCCGCTCAACGACGCCAAGACCGTGCTCGGCAACGTCGAGGAGGCGGTCGCCGAGACGAAGGCGAAGCTGGAGCGGTTCAACAAGATCGCCGAGCAGATGGCGACCGACTACTCCGACGAGCTGATGGAGGAGATGGGCAAGCTCCAGGAGGAGCTGGACAACGTCGACGCCTGGGACATCGACTCCAAGCTCGAACTGGCCATGGACGCACTGCGCTGCCCGCCGCCGGACGCCGACGTCACCCAGCTCTCCGGTGGTGAGCGCCGTCGGGTGGCGCTCTGCAAGCTGCTGCTGGAGGCGCCCGACCTGCTGCTGCTCGACGAGCCCACCAACCACCTGGATGCGGAGAGCGTGCAGTGGCTGGAGCAGCACCTGGCCAAGTACGCGGGCACCGTCATCGCCATCACCCACGACCGGTACTTCCTCGACAACGTGGCCAACTGGATCCTCGAGCTGGACCGTGGCCGGGCCTACCCGTACGAGGGCAACTACTCCACCTACCTGGAGAAGAAGGCCGCCCGGCTCGCCGTCGAGGGCCGGCGCGACGCCAAGATGAAGAAGCGCCTCTCCGACGAGCTGGAGTGGGTCCGCTCCAACGCCAAGGCCCGGCAGACCAAGTCCAAGGCCCGCCTGGACCGCTACGACGAGATGGCCGCCGAGGCGGAGAAGACCCGGAAGCTGGACTTCGAGGAGATCCAGATCCCGCCGGGCCCGCGCCTGGGCAGCACGGTGATCGAGGCGCGCGACCTCAGCAAGGGCTTCGGTGATCGGCTGCTGATCGACGACCTGTCGTTCTCGCTGCCGCGCAACGGCATCGTCGGCATCATCGGCCCGAACGGCGTCGGCAAGACCACCCTGTTCAAGACCATCGTCGGGCTGGAGCAACCGACCGACGGCGAGGTCCGGGTCGGCGAGACCGTCTCGCTGTCGTACGTCGACCAGAACCGGCAGGGCCTGGACGGCGACAAGACCGTCTGGGAGGTCGTCTCCGATGGGCTGGACCACCTCATGGTGGGCAAGGTCGAGATGCCGTCCCGGGCGTACATCGCGGCGTTCGGCTTCAAGGGGCCGGACCAGCAGAAGCCGACCAAGGTGCTCTCCGGCGGCGAGCGGAACCGGCTCAACCTGGCGCTGACGTTGAAGATCGGCGGCAACGTGATCCTGCTCGACGAGCCGACCAACGACCTGGACGTGGAGACCCTCTCCAGCCTGGAGAACGCGCTGCTGGACTTCCCGGGCTGCGCCGTGGTCATCTCGCACGACCGGATGTTCCTGGACCGGGTCGCCACGCACATCCTGGCCTGGGAGGGCGACGACCAGAACCCGTCGAAGTGGTTCTGGTTCGAGGGCAACTTCGAGGCGTACGAGAAGAACAAGATCGACAGGCTCGGGGCCGAGGCGGCGCGCCCGCACCGGGTGACGTACCGCAAGCTGACCCGCGACTGAGCATGGCTGACCGGTTCGTCTACCACTGCGCCCTGCGCTGGTCCGACCTCGACGCCTTCGGTCACGTCAACAACTCGCGCTTCCTCACGCTCTACGAGGAGGCGCGGGTGGCGTTGATGTTCGCCGACGCCCGGGCGTGGGGGGTGGACTCGTTCGCGGAGGGCGTGGTGATCCGCCGCCACGAGGTCGACTACCTGCGCCCGGTCGACTACTCCCTCGACCGGGGGACGCGCGAGGCCGCGCCGACCGTACGAATCGAGCTGTGGGTGGAGGAGATCCGGGCCTCCCGGTTCACCGTCGCCTACGAGCTCTACGACGGCGAGACGCTGGCCGGGCGGGCCCGTTCGGTGCTGGTGCCGTTCGACCTGGGCCGGCAGGTGCCACGCCGGATCACCGAGCGGGAGCGGGAGTTCCTGCTGAACTACGCGCCGGCGGGCGGGTCCGCGTGACCCGCCCGGAGGCGGCGGGCTCGGTGGCCGGCGCCGGTGGCGGGCCGCCGGAACGCGCCGCCATCCCGAGCGGCGGGCACGGCATCGTCGGGTCGGCCGACGCCGGGGCGTTCCTGGCCCGGCTCGTCCGGCTGGACCGCTCCGCGCCGGTGCGGCTGCGGCCGGTCGGGGCGGACCGGATCGCCCTCTGGGCCCGCTTGCCGTGGCAGGTGCTGGTGGTGCGGACCGTGGCGGGTTCGGGCGGCGGTGACGTGGCCGTGGGGGCCGCTGATCTCCTCGCCGAGCTGGAACGCTCCGGTGCGGCGCTCCCGCCCCGCCGGGACGCACAGTGGCGCTGGCCGCTGCCTCCGGCGGCGAGCCGCCCGATCGAGGTCCTGCCCGCCGGCGAGGTGTGGCGGATCGCCCGGGCGGCGGCCGGCACCCTGCGGACGGCGAGCGAGCAGGGCGTGGCGGGCCGGGCGGTGGGGCAGCGGGCGCTGCGCGACGCCCTGCTCGACCACGTGGCCGTGCTGGTCACTCCTGACGACCCGCCGGGCCCTCCGGTCGAGGTGCCGCAGCGGCTGGTGCAGGGGCTCGTCCGGATGGGTTTTCTGGGCGCGCCGGAGCAGCCCGGACCGGTGGCCGACGTGCAGGTGCGGGTCGCGGGCCGATGGGTCGGCCTGGTGGGACCGTACGGAGCGGCTTGGTTGCAGAAAGGCACGGATCTTGCCGTGATGTCCCTCACGCCTCATCCGAACGGCTGAGCTGGGATCGTCCTTCTGGGTTGGGGCGGTCGTTGGGGGGATGCTTCAACTCGGCTGTCCGGGTACCGTCCATCCTCGGATCCAACGCACGGTAGGCGACTGGATCCGCTGGGGAGTGAGGTGCGCGAGCGATGCCGTGGTGGTCATGGCGCCCCGGTCCCGCCGACGGCGGCGAGCCGGAAACTCGAAGCGGGATCACAGTGGAGGGCACCGTCCGGGTCGGACCGCCGACCCAGCGCCAACCGGAAGACGACTGCAAGACCAACGACCGGTCCGTGCTCGCCGAGATTCCGGCGACCGTCGCGCCGGTCACCCTGAGCCGGGTCTGCGACGCGCTCGACCTGCTCGACGTGCGCTACCTGGCCGACGGCGACGGCAACCTGCTCGCCATGTGGGAGCGGCACGCCGTGCTGGTCACCCTCGAGGGGCCGGAGGACGAGATTCTGGTCATGCGGGCCCGTCCACACGCGACGGTGCCGCCGGACTGGTCCGACCGGGCCTACCGCGTGGTCAACGAGTGGAACCACACCCGCCGGTTCTGCAAGGCGTACGTCGGCGACCCCACCGAGCGTGGCCAGTTGCCCATCTACGCCGAGTTGCAGGTGCCGATGGGCGCCGGGGCGCACGACGCGCTCCTGGTCGAGATGCTCGACTGCGGTGCGGCGGTGGCCACGAGCTTCGTGGACTGGCTGCACGACGAGGGCGCGCTGCTCTGAGCCTCCGGGCCCGACGGTCCCCGCCACGGGCCACGGGCTCGGGGTGCCGACCAGGCGGCGGCCCGTCCGGCTCGGGCGGGCCCTGGCCCGGTGAGCGGCCCGGCCGCCAGGCGGCGGCCCTGCGGCTCGGGGCGGGCCCTGGCGGTGGGCCGCTGAGCGGTCCGGCCGCGACGGCGGGCGGCCCCGCCCGGTGGCGGGTACGCCCGCGGATCAGACCGGGTCCTCCATCACGTTGACCATGAAGTACGCGGCGCGTTCCAGGTAGTCCCAGAGCGCGGTGGCGTGCTCCGCCGGCAGGTCGAGCCGATCGACCGCCCGGCGCATGTGGCGCAGCCAGGCGTCCCGCTCGGCCACCCCGACCCGGAACGGCGCGTGCCGCATCCGCAGTCGCGGATGCCCCCGCTGCGCGGAGTAGGTGTTCGGGCCGCCCCAGTACTGGATGAGGAAGAGGGTCAGCCGGTCAGCCGCCGGGCCGAGGTCCTCCTCCGGGTACATCGGGCGCAGCAGCGGGTCCGCCGCCACCCCGGCGTAGAACTCGTCCACCAGCTTGCGGAACGTGGGCTCGCCGCCGATCGCGTCGAAGAGGGTCTGCGACGGCCG
Organism: Micromonospora musae; assembly: GCF_003626635.1. GTDB lineage: Bacteria > Actinomycetota > Actinomycetes > Mycobacteriales > Micromonosporaceae > Micromonospora > Micromonospora musae. The sequence goes on from NZ_RAZT01000019.1 coordinate 95,985, forward strand.
GGAGCGCTCGGATTCGCCTGCGGGGTTCACCGCTCCATCCTGCCAGGCACCCGGCCGGCACCGGCACCGAGGAGACCGCTGGCGCTGTGCGTCCGGTCACCGCCGGCGAGCGGAGCGCGGCCCCGCCGAGCCTCCACCCAGGGTCTGTTTCATCAGGCTCGCCGGCGCGGCCGGGAACGGTCCGGTGAAACAGACCCCGAAGGGCGGGCGTGGCGGTGTCGTCGCCGTGCCGCCCCGGGCGGCGGGGCGCCCGGGGCGCTTCAGGTGACCGCGTGCCGTTCCCGCTCGCCGTCGACGGCATCGCCGCCCGGCAGGTCAGCCGCCGCCGGGGCGTCCGGACCGCCGGTGGAGCCGACCCGGCTCGCGTCGGCGGAGCGGTTCCGGGCCGCGCCGGCGCCTCCGCGTGAGGCGAGCGCGACGGCCGCCTCCACCGTCGGGCGGCTGGGCCAGCTCAGGCTGGCCACCAACATCAGCACGACCCCGGCGGCGCTCCACACGCCGACCACGGACGGGATGGAGAAACGTTCGGCGAGCACGCCGGTGACCAGTACCGCCAGCCCCTGGATCACCTGCATCCCGGTGGCCATCACGCCGAAGGCGCGGGCGCGGAAGGAGTCCGGCAGGACCTGGACGAAGAGCCCGTTCGCTGTCGGCAGCATGCCCGCGACGGCGAAGCCGCAGGCGGCGGCGAGCAGCGCCACCACCACCGGGGAGGGGTCGAGCAGGGCGGGCACCAGGGTCAGCGGGGCGAGTACGGCCAGCGGCCGCATCAGGGCCAGCCGCCGGGCCGGGCCGAAGGCGCGCCCGATCAGCAGCCCGCCGAGGACGAAACCGACCGGGTTGGCGGCCATGATGACCGCCTGCGCCAGGCCCGGATCCAGATCGCCGCCGGCCTTCTGGTCCGCCCACGCCGCGGCCAGGCCCTCGGGCACGATCGAGAAGAGCATGGAGCTGAAGACCAGTACGGCGATAGCCCGCAGCACCGGGGTGCCGAACACGATCTGGAACCCCTCGGCGGTCTCCCGGAGCAGGTGGGTGCGGTTCGCCACGTCCAGCGCCGCGGACCGCTCGCGCACACCGAAGCGGAGCAGGGCCGCCGAGAGGGCGAAGGTGGCCGCGTTGATCAGCAGCGCGAAGGCCGGATCGAACTGGGCGATCGCGGCACCCACCAGGTAGCCGACCACCTGGGCCGCCTGACCGGCGCTGGCGTTGAGTGAGAGCCCGAGCACCAGCCGGTCGCCGGTGAGGATCTGCGCCATCAGCGCGGACTTCGCGGCCTGGCTCGGCGGGTTGGCCAGGGTCGCGAGGAAGAGCAGCGCCAGCACGACGTAGACCGGCAGGCCCGGAATGGCGATGAGCAGCATCAGCGCCATCCGGATCAGGTCGCACGCCACCATCACCCGCCGGTACGGGTGGCGCTCCGCGAGCGCGGCGAGCAGCGGGCCGCCGACCAGCCACGGCAGGAAGCTGACCGCGAAGGCGGTGGCGGAGAGCGCGACTGACCGGGTCTCCTGATAGACCAGCACGGTGACCGCGGCCTTGGCGAGATAGTCGCCGATCCAGGAGAGTGCACCCGCCGTGAAGACGGCCCCGAACTCCCGCTGGGCGAATACCTCGCGGAAGGTCGCCGGCCCTTCCGGAGAGGGTCGCTCGTCGGTCAACGTCGCCTCCATCGCTCCCGAGGGGGCAGGCCACTGGTGGCGGCGCCGGCTCGAGAACTCTCGTCAGATCTGCGGATCAGCGAGGACGCAACACGCTTCTGGCGGGAACACGTGCCCCGGATTCTGCCCGATCGTCTGACAACTGGCTAGGGCGAACGGATAGATCGTCGCATCTCCGACTGAACGAACGGACGATACCTGAGGGGCCGCGCGGCCCGCGACCCCTCCGTCGATGGACGGCCGAGAAAGACTCAGGTCGCTCCGCTCTGGCCGGTCTCACCGTCGGCCGGCGGCCGGGTCGGCATGCCGGGGAAGAGGCGGGCGGCGGCGATCTGCGCGGTGATCCCGGAGTTCTCCAGCGCCTCGGCGAGCCGGCGGCGCAGCTCCCGGCCGACCGCGAACTGGCCGTCCGCGGTCGTCTTCACCACCGTCCGGATCACGGCGCCGTCCACGGTCATCTGCTCCACGCCGAGCACCTCGGGCGGCTCGACGATCTCCGGGGCGAGCTCCGGATCCACCGCCACCGAGGCGGCCGCCGTACGCAGCACCGCCGTGGCCTCCTCCGTGCCGGCGAACCCGATCGGCAGGTCGACCACGACCAGTGCCCAGCCCTGGCTCTTGTTGCCGACCCGGACGATCTCGCCGTTGCGGATGTACCAGAGCACTCCCCGCCCGTCCCGGACGGTGGTGACCCGCAGCCCCACCGACTCGACCACCCCGGTCGCCTCGCCCAGGTCGACGGTGTCGCCGACGCCGTACTGGTCCTCGATCAACATGAAGAGGCCGGCCAGCAGGTCCTTGACCAGGCTCTGCGCGCCGAAGCCCAGTGCCACACCGGCGATCCCGGCGCTGGCCAGCAGCGGGGCCAGGTCGAAGCTGAACTCGCGCAGGATCATCAGCAGCGCGATGCCGAAGACGAACGCGGTGGTGAGGCTGCGCAGCACGGAGCCGATCGCCTCGGCCCGCTGCCGGCGCCGCTCCGGGACGAACTCGCCGGGCTCCGTCGCGGCCGTCGGCACCCGCTCGCGCAGCGGCCGGAGCATCGCCGGCACGCCCGCGTCACTGGTGGTGCGGACCAGCCGGTCGATCGTCTTGCGCACCGCCCAGCGGGCGATCACGGCGAGCAGCAGGATCAGGATGATCCGTAGCGGCTTGACGAGGATCCAGTAGCTGCCCTCGGCGAGCCAGCTCCAGTGGGTCGCCCGCCAGACGGCGTTGCACAACGCCTCGTTCAGGCACTCCGGGCTGGGGCTGTCGTCCGGGGGAGCGGCGGCGGCGAGGGCCGTCAGGGCAGAGGCAGTCACCTTGAATTCGTACCGCAAGACGTCGGCAGGTCCACGGCCGACCCACCGCCGGGCGGCGCCCGCGGCCCGGTTGCGGCGATCATCCGGAATCCGGGGGGTGGCGGAGGGCCCGAGGTGAGGTGGCGAGTGCCCGAACGGGCGGGGGTGAACCGGTCATCCTGCCATGGCCGGAAAATGCTTAACGAGGGACCCCGGATTAGTACGAGCAATCCCTGAAAGAGGGGAGTAAAGCGGCGCTGACCTGCTGAAACGTCCGAAGAAGATCATCCGGCACAACCAGGTCTTGTGGAATAGGGCTTGCTGCGAACCTCACCGCAGTTGGCGCTATTGCCTAGGAATTGGGCTGGACGTACGATCAGGAAATGCCAAGCGCTGGTTCCGGTATACCCAGAGGTGACGCCGATAATAGAGCGGCTCACCAGATAATCCTCATGACAGTTGATCGAGCGACTTCGCAAGTGACGGTCCTTCGATCGGACAAGAAGATAGCAACCCTGCCGATGACCTTTCCCTTCCATCCGGACAGCGCGATTTCGGTCATGAATTACTCTCCGCCACTCAATGCCCTTCATTTTCGAACTCTGAAAGGTGATGAGATAGGCGCCGAGCTGCCAGAGTTCGGGAAGGAATTCTCTCCAAAGAATGGTCGCCCTGTCATCTATCTCGACCAAAAGGACTGGAGCTCGCTAGCAAAGAGCATACATGCGCCTGAGAAGGTTCTTCCGGCCGCCGAACGCGAAGCGGCCGAGCTGCTAATCTCTCTTGCGCGTGCGAAAAAGGTAATCCTCCCATTGTCTGCCGCGCACATGGCCGAAACATGCAAATGGACCAACGACGAGGAGAGGTACCGACTCGCGCTTACTATTGTGCAGCTGAGTGCAGGTTGGCAGATGCGTGACCCTCTCGACATCAGGCGCTTTGAAATTCGGAGTGCTTTAGTCGCAAGGTTCAAGGGGGAGACGCTTGATCAGCCGGCCAACATAACACTTGAACCTCACGCGAAACACGGGTCGAGGCGCTCTACGCGTCCTCCTCGCCAACGACGAGGATTCTCGCCGGAAATCGAGTTAGCGATTGATGCGCTAACTTCGGTTCAAGGGGCTATCGACACTATGCTTGATGCGAAGCCGGTTCCGATGTTGCCTACTCCAGCCTGGGTGTCAAAATTTCAAGGCTTTACAGACTGGTTGGCTGGCGAAAATCGCACTTCTCAGCGCAAGAGGCAGAGCATTGACGTGTTCTTCATTGCCGACTCCATGAGAGAAATGGCTCAGGCTGCTGCCGAGGCAGGGGTCTCACCGGAAGAGATGAGCGTTTGGCTTAAGAAATTCAGCAATGAAGATATCACTTTGATGCCCAGCCTCGGACTGTTTCGAGAGGCTCTGCACCAGAAGCATCTGAACCCTGGCACCAGGTGGGAAAACAACGACCTGACTGATTTGATGTATTTAACTTGTGCTGCCGCTTACGCTGATTACGCGGTGGGCGAAAATTCACTAGTCAGCCAGTTGGAGCAGGCGCAGAAGCGGCTTGGAAGGCCGACGAATGTTTACCGGCGCTTACGCGACCTTGTGCCCGTACTTGAAAAGCTCTAGTACGGCAGCCCGGGTTGGCTGCGTAGAGACCGGTTGATGCGTAGCCGGTCCCTGGTTGCGGCCGAGCTCCGTGAGGCCCCTACCGCCGCCGCGCGGGGTAGCCCTCTCATCAGCCCGCATCTGCATAACGAACCCGTGCTGTTGTACCAGAAACCTCATGCGACCTCAAGTGTAGGTACATCTCTCTAGTCCTCACCAGGTCGTGATACCTGCCCCCAACTCCAAGCAGGAATGGTGTAGAGCTTAGTCCGGGGGCGACGACTCAATTCGGTTTAGGAGGGATTGGCGAGCCGACTCCACGTCCTCAAGTGGCAGGTGCAGCTCTCCGCGTTCGATCTTTTGCAGCTTGTCTTGATACCACGCCTCTACCACCTCAGGGGTCACGCCCCATTCCGTTATGGCGGCAGCGCCGATGGTCGAGGTCAACCGTTCATCCACGTCTTGAAATAGCTGGCGTGCTTCGATGAGGAAATCGATCATCCGCGCCCGGCCCTCGTTGCTGCAAAAGTCCTCTGCCCGCTCACGCCAGAAGGCGTGTGCGAGGTGGTTTCGCAGCCTTAGCGCTTTCGTGAGATCCGCCGCTAGGTCGGGGTCGGCTTGCAGCTTTGGCCCAAGTTGCTTGACAAGGCTGCCCATCGTGGCCTTGAACTTGTCGTCCCAGGGGTCTGAGAGCATGCGCTCAGCATCTTGTCGTGCAACGACGAGTCGAGTAGTGGCGAGAACATTAACCAACTCGTGCTCAAGTACCGCTGCCCGGTAGAAGGCCAGACCGAAGTGAGCGAATGTTGCTTTTGGGTCGGTCTCTTCATCCTCCTCGCCGGGGTGGCTGAGGTCATCCGATTTCTGAAACGGCAATCCGGGCAGTCCGAACCGCACAACATATAGATCGTCCATAGTCCCAGTATCCGGTGAGGCGCAAGTGTTAGCACGGCGCGTCGGCGAGACTCCGACGCGGGGGGTGTCGGTGTGGCGCGCGGTTAGAGAACTTTCTGTACGAGATCAAGGCGGCCCGCTTCGCAGGCCGCGCGCGCCGCCGAACCTGGGCCGGGCCGCTGGCCCGCCGCCGCGCCTCTGGCCTTCGGCCGCCAGCGCGTCGGTGTTAGCCCGCCGGCGGCGCGACATACGACGAAGCCCCGGGCCGCCATGCGTAGTGGCAGATCCGGGGCTTCGATGTCGAGCATTACAAGGGCAGTACCTCCGGCGGGGTCTTCGGGCACTCCGGGATGGTGGCGCCATCCCGACAACCTCCGTCCGGGCAGAGCCGAGCGGGTGGGGCCTGCTCGGTCAAGGTCGTTCAGCCGCTGGGTGCTCCACCTTGACCGAGCAGGCCCCACCCGCTCCACGGGCTGCGGACGAAGGCCGACGGGATGGCTAGGGGAACAGCGGGGTCGGGGTGAAGGCAGGCTTATCGCTCTAACTGCCGTTGATCGGCGGCCTGCCTCGGGATAGGCATTGCCGAAGACGGAAGCTGATGTTGCGGAAGCATCATCTCATCTACGGGACGGCATCGTGTCGGTTCATCAACTCGCAACGGCTTGCCAGGTGCCCGCCTAATGTTTCCCTCAACCAACACCGCTCGCCCCTGGGAATGCCAATCCCATGCCTCCAAATACTGAGGCAGGCGCAGGCGAACCAGAACCTCTGCGGCATGGCCTTGGAGAACGGTCGCAACGGCAATCTCGCCGAACGGATCGTCCGCGTGGTCATGCCGCAGCTGGACGATGGTGCCAGAGAAGACGCGGCTAGGGTCTACCTTCTGTTGGCGAAGTTTCTCCGCCGCGCTCTTCACTAGAACGCTTGCCTCCGCCTCGATGGCAACGCTTCGAGGCATTGTCTCAGGTGCCGGAACGGCTGCTGCCCAGTCGACCGTAGCCTCGAACTCCCCGATGGCGCGCTGCTCCAAGATTCTCGCAAGTGCCGTACAGAACTCCCGGCTAACTCCCCGGTAGACCAACTCGTGAACATCATTAATGCTAGGTGCTTTCGCGGGCTCTACGACAAGCTCTCGAACCGCTTGCATCGACTGTGCGAAAGTGCGAACTACACGTCTTTCAAAGGGTTCCGACGGTGCTCTGTGCAGTTCTTCATGCGCGTGGTCAAGCGTTGGCTGATGCAGGTCTGGCTCAGGTGGCTCTGGTATCGGCACGAGCACCGGTATGACGTATGACCCCTTCTGCGTGTGTCCCATCAACGCCTGGCGAACTACATCGTCCCCGAGCTTTGAATAGTTACTGGCAATGTGTGCCCGCTCCCACCGAGCCGTTGTGGCGGTAGCTCGAAGCATCGCCCTTGCGGATGCAAGTATTTTTACCCCAGTCTCAAGTGGTATCGCATCAATAATTCTCGCGTCGTTGGCTGCACGCAAGTGCGTCACGTCGAAGAGGAGGTACTTAGCCGCCGCAGAAACTTCCTTTTGTGTCCGATGCTCAGCGGCGGCCAATCGTGCGAGGACGCCCGAAATTAATGCTTTGTCCGCCGTGGACGGGACGCCTATACGGGTGCTACCACGAGTCCAGAGAGCCCCCGCAGGCCCGGGTGGCTGTTCCGTCCAGCCCATGAAGCGCAGATACGAACGCAGTTCACCGAGCGTGGGCTGTGCGGCTTCACTGACCATCAGTTCCCGCCTTGCAGTTGGGGCTGGAAACATGCATCAACGTCGGAGGACCACTGCCGTAGGGTATCCGCCGTCAGTCGCTGGCTCTTGGGAACAGTGATACTCGCACCCTGAGACATCTTGTCGACCCTTGCCCAGAAGGCGGCGGCGCGGTGCATGGTCCCGTCGACTCGGTGGTCGAGCCAGTCAGGCTGCTCGTCAGGGTCCATCACGACCAGGACGAAGTAGACCGGTACGCACGATCCGTGCCACTTGGCCCACCAACGATCATCGGCCGGCCAGGTAGCGGTACTGCCACCATGGATGCGGAACTTGCCAGTGCACTTCACCTGGACGCGGGCACTTGCGGTAGCGAAGTCCACTGCGCCATCGATAGCCAACACGTCCTCATCGATCGAGGTCTCGGTGAACCCAACGCCAGCCTGACTGCAGATCGCGCGGAGGTAGGCCACGCCGAACCGCGCTTTAGAGCCGTTGGGGCTGAAGGTGGCGATATCGACCGGTCCGGGCTGATGAGGGATCACCATGACCATCATCATGACCGTGGATGACCACCGACGGTAGGCCTTGAGTTGCCTAAGGCGACGGATCCTCGAGGTCGGCAAATCGACAGCGCGTGACACTTGACCTTCGTGGAAGCCGGCATCTGCGGCCGTGAAGCGCTTGCGTCCGGTGGCGTGCTCCGGCAACCCGGGATGGCTAGAGGGTGCAGCCGGGAGGGTCAAGCGGAAGATCATCAGGCACAGATCCGGCACAACTGAGGCCGACAAGGGCTGTCAAACGGTGTCAGGCAACGGCAGAGTTCACCCAGGTGGGGCCGCCGATGTGACCGGTTGCTCATGATCGCAATAGCACAAGAGAGATTAGTACGTGCAATCCGGGGTCCGATCAGGGACGATTGGCGCAACGGACGTCGGTGATCCGGCCGGCGTCGACCGTGGTGGCCGTCGTGCCCGTCCCCGGTCGGCGGCGCGCAGAAGGTGCCGCTGAACCGGGAGGGTGTGCGCGATGCCTGACATACGACCCACGGTGGGCTCCGGTGCGCTGGTCCTCAACGCCACCTACGAGCCGCTGTGCGTCGTGTCGGTGCGTCGGGCCGCGATCCTCGTCCTCTCCGCCAAGGCGGTCTGCGTCGCCGACGGCGAGGGCATCCTGCACAGCGCCCGAGACGCCCTCCCGGTGCCCTCGGTGGTCCGGTTGACCCGGTACGTCCGGGTGCCCTACCGCACCCACGTCGGGCTCTCCCGCCGGGCGATCTTCGCCCGGGACGGCTGGCGCTGCGCCTACTGCCGGGGGCCGGCCGAGACCATCGACCACGTCTTCCCCCGCAGCCGGGGCGGCCGGCACGCGTGGGAGAACGTGGTGGCCGCCTGCGCCCGCTGCAATCACACGAAGGGCGACAAGACCCCGGCCGAGCTGGGCTGGCGGCTGCACTCGGCGCCCGCTGCGCCGAAGGGGGCCGCCTGGCGGGTGCTCGGCCACCGGGCGCCCGACCCACGCTGGGCCGACTGGCTCGACCTGCGGGAGCCGGAGGCGGCCTGAGCCGACGAGCCTCACCGGCGCGCCGTCACCAGGGACGCGAAGACCACGACGTTGTCGGCGTAGCCGGTCGCCCCACCGACCCAGCGGCCACCGCAGGTGATGAGGCGCAGGTTCGGGCGGCTGAAGTCGCGGAAGACCTCCTCCACCGGCAGTTCGTTCTTGTCGAACCGCTGCACCGAGTTCACCTCGAAGACCGCCACGGTGCCGTCCTCCCGGGTCACCTCCACCCGGTCGCCGGCCCGCAGCTGCTTGAGGTCGTGGAAGACCGCCGGCCCGCTGGTGGTGTCCACGTGCCCGACGATCACCGCCGGGCCGTACTGGCCGGGGGTGGGGCCCTGGTCGTACCAGCCCGCCTCCTGGGCCCGTCCGGCGTCCGGCACCCCGATGCTGCCGTCCTCGGCGATCCCCACACTGTGCACCGGGGCCCGCACGTCGATCGTGTTGATGGAGAGCTCCGCCGGTCGGCTCGCCGGCAGCACCGGGAACTTCTTCGGCGGTGGGCGCAGACCCGCGCTGAGCTGGTCCGGTAGGACGCTGAGCCCGGTCACCCGTTCCACCCCGAGCATCGCGACGATCAGCACCATCAGCCCGGCGACGAGCAGCACCGGAAGACCCGGTCCGGCTCCCGCTCCGAGCCGGTGCCGCACTCGCGGACGCCCGGGCCGGGCCGGTAGCGGCGCCTTGCCCGGGTCGGCGGTGGCCACCCCGGCGGAGAGCGTGTGCCGGGCGACCCGGCCCAGCCGGCGCGAGGTACGCGCCGCCAGCCGGCCCGACGCGCGCAGCGTCGACCGGGAGGCGCGCAGCGTCGAGCGGGTGGCCGTCCGGAACGTGCTCCGGTCCGGTCGCCTCCGGCCTGCGGTCGGGCGGGCCATGGTGCCTCCGGGTCAGGAACCCGCTCCGCGACGGCGGCTGCCCGCCATGCCCAGCGCCACCGCGGCGCCGACGGCGGCCAGCCCGCCGACGAGCAGCAGGGTGCCGGTGCCGCGGCCCATGGCGGTGCCACCACCGCCGGTCGCCGGGCCCTTGCTCGGCTGGGCCATGTTCAGCACGGTCAGCGTGGTGGACGCGTTGTTGCCGTTCGGGCAGCGCAGGTTGACCGGGTAGTCGCCGGGCTCCTTGTTCTCCGGCACGGTCGCCGAGCCGGTCAGGAAGCCGTTGTCCGGTCGTACCGTCACCCGGCCGAACGCGTCCGACTCGACCTGCGCCTGCCGGTTGTTCGAGTTGTCGCAACTCGCCCGGATCCGTACCTTGTCGCCGGCCTGCACGCTGTTCGGCGTGACCTCGACGAAGACGTTCTCGCCCGCCCGGGCGGGCGCGGCGCCGACCAGGACGAACGACGCGATCAGGGCGAACGCCCCGAGCAGCCTGAGAATGGTCGACGGGGCGGGAAGCACCCCACCGTCCGGTCGCTGACCCCGCATGATCCTCCCTCCCGGCACCGGTGCACCGGTCCTGCTGGGGCGACCCGCGGTGTTTTCCCCCTGGTCTGGCGGCAAACCCGACCGCGCTGGCGGCGGGACGTCCTCCGCCCGACGTGCGCCGGCCGTCGTCGGTCAGCGGCGGCGGCCGCCCGGGTCGGCGTCGGGGCCGGGGCCGCGCGGGAGCGGGGTGACCGGATGCCAGTCGAGCGGGGTGGAGAGCACCATCGTGCTGGAGGGCTGGCCGTACGGGGCGAGCCGGTCGATCACCCGCTCGAACTCGTCGATCGACCCGGCCGCCACCTTCAACATGCTGCACGCGTCGCCGGTGATCCGGTGGATCTCCAGGATCTCCGCCCAGGTGGGCACCTTCGGGTCGTGGAGGATGCAGCGCGACCCGTAGCAGGACATCCGGATCAGGGCCACCACGCTGCGTCCGGCCCGGGCCAGGTCGACGTGGGCGTGGTAGCCGGTGATCACGCCCGACTCCTCCAGTCGGCGTACCCGCTCCGCGACCGCGGGCGGCGACAGGTGCACGCGGCGGGAGAGCTCGCTGAAGGAGAGGCGGGCGTCGGCCTGCAGTTCGCGCAGCAGCGCCCAGTCCATGTCGTCCATGAGGCGACCTTACTTTCCTGAACCGGAATGGCCTTCACGCCTTCGGTCCGGCAGGCCGATTGCGGTCAGCCCCGTTGATCGCGCATTCCGCGAAGGTCGGCGGCGCGACATCATGGCGGGAACCGGCTCATGGAGGAGACAAACGGTGAAGCAGACGGAGCTGCGGGGGCCGGCGCCGGCCGCGGCGGTGCGCCCGGTCACGCCACAGCAGCGCGAGGCCAAGGCGGCGCGTACCGGCGGGGAACCCACCCTGGAGTTCGCCGGCCAGGTGCCGTACGACGTGTACACCCACGCCAGCACCCTGCACCGGTTGCAGCAGCCGCTCAGCGACGACCCGGGCGAGATGTCCTTCCTCATGGTCAGCCAGATCATGGAGCTCTACTTCGGACTGACCCGCTACGAGCTGCTCCAGGCCCAGCAGCTGATCCGCGCCGACCAGGTCTGGGACGCGCTCGCGCCGCTGCGCCGGGCCACCCTGCACCTGGAGGCGCTCAACGCGGCGTGGCGCGGGCTGCGCTGGATGTCCCCGGCCGACTTCAACAAGTTCCGCAACCTGCTCGGCGAGGCGTCCGGCTTCCAGTCGGCCATGTACCGGCAGCTGGAGTTCCTGCTCGGGCTCCGGGACCCGGCGTTGATCCGCCCGTTCCGCCGGCACACCGAGGTCTACGCCGAGCTGCGCGACTCGCTCGCCGCACCGAGCCTCTGGGACGATGTGGTCGCCCTGCTCGCCCGCCGCGGCTTCGAGCTCCCCGCCGAGGTGCTCGACCGGGACGTCAGCGTCGAGCACGAGACGCACCCGCGGATCGAGGCGGCCTGGGTGGCGATCTACGCCGAGGACGGGCCGGGCAACCACCTCCGGCAGCTCGGCGAGGCGCTCACCGAGGTGGCCGAGCAGTTCGGCGAGTGGCGCTGGCAGCATGTCAAGGCGGTGCAGCGGACGATGGGCGCCAAGGTCGGCAGCGGCGGCTCCGCCGGGTTGGCGTGGCTGCAGCGCAGCATGGCCCGGGTGGTCTTCCCGGAGCTGTGGTCGGCCCGTACCAGCATGTGATCGGAAGCGAGAAGTCAACCGGATGAACGCCCCTCACCCCGCTCCACCCCGCCCGACCGCGTCTGAGGACGAGGCACGCCGACTCGACGCCGCCGACCCCGGGCACCGTCACCTGTTCCACGTGCCGCCCGCCGACGGGGGCCGCTACCCGCAGGCCGCCTACCTGGCCGGCAACTCGCTCGGACTGCAGCCGCTGGCCACCCGCGACGAACTCCTCGCCGACCTCGACGCCTGGCGTCGGCTCGGTGTCGAGGGGCACCTAGAGGCGCAGCGGCCCTGGCTGCCGTACCACGAACTGCTCACCGAGCCGGCCGCTCGGCTGGTCGGGGCACTGCCGGCGGAGACCGTGGTGATGAACTCGCTCACGGTCAACCTGCACCTGCTGATGGTGAGCTTCTACCGCCCGTCCGGGCGGCGTACCCGGATCGTCATCGAGGACAGCGCCTTCCCCTCGGACAGCTACGCGGTGCGCAGCCAGGCCCGCTTCCACGGCCTCGACCCGGACGAGACGGTGGTCCGGCTACGCCCCCGCCCGGGTGAGGAGACCCTGCGCACCGAGGACGTGACCGACTACCTGGCCGCCGAGGGCGACCGGGTGGCGCTCGTGCTGCTCGGTGGCGTCAACTACCTGACCGGTGAGCTGCTCGACGTCCCGGTGATCACGGCGGCCGGTCGGGCCGCCGGCGCGATCGTCGGCTGGGACCTCGCGCACGCCGCCGGCAACGTGCCGCTGCGCCTGCACGACTGGGACGTCGACTTCGCCGCCTGGTGCTCGTACAAGTACCTGAACTCCGGCCCCGGCGCGCTGGCCGGCGCGTTCGTGCACGAACGGCACCTCGGCGACCCCACGCTGCAGCGTTTCGAGGGCTGGTGGAGCACGGAGGCGGCCACCCGGTTCGAGATGACCCCGGTCTCCCGGCCCCCGGCCACCGTGGAGGCGTGGCAGATCTCCAACCCGCCGATCTTCTCGATGGGCCCGGTGCGCACCTCGCTGGAGCTCTTCGACGCCGTCGGCATGACGACGCTGCGGGAGCGGAGCCTGCGCCTCACCGGCTACCTGGAGCGGCTGCTCGACGAGGTGACAGTCGATCGCCCGTTGACCGTGCTCACCCCCCGGGACCCGGCGCGGCGCGGATGCCAACTCTCGGTACGCATCGGCGCCGGCAGCGCCGCGGAGCTCGCCAAGCGGCTGCGTTCCGAGCACGGGGTGATCGCCGACGCCCGGGAGCCCGACGTCGTCCGGTTCGCCCCGGTGCCGCTCTACTCCACGTTCCACGACTGCTGGCGGGTCGCCGAGGCGCTCGCCGCGACCGTGGCGGAGGTGAGCCGATGAACCGGGAGCACGACGAGATCGCAGTCGTCGGCGCTGGGCTGGCCGGCTGCCTGCTGGCCTGCTTCCTGGCCCGGCGCGGCTACCGGGTGGCGCTCTACGAGCGGCGGCCGGATCCGCGTACCGGCCGGGTCGAGCGGGGCCGCTCGATCAACCTGGCCCTCTCCGAGCGCGGCCTGGACGCCCTGCGCCGCATCGGCCTCGACGAGCAGGTGATGGCCGACGCCCTGCCGATGCGCGGCCGGATGATCCACCCGGTGGCGGGCGAGCCGCAGTTCCAGTCCTACAGCTCCTCCGGCGACCGGGCGATCAACTCGATCAGCCGTGGCGCGCTGAACAACGCCCTGCTCGACGCGGCCACCGCGCGGCCCGGGGTGCGGGCCGTCTTCGACCACCGCCTGGTCGGGCTCGACCCGGCCACCGGCGATCTGACGTTCGAGACTCCTGAGGGCAAGGTGACGGCGAACGCCCCGGTGGTCCTCGGCGCGGACGGGGCCGGCTCGGCCGTACGGGGTCAGCTGCTCGCGCACGGGCTGCTCACCGAGAGCCTCGACTTCCTCGACTACGGCTACAAGGAACTCACCGTCCCCCCGGCGGGCGGCGACTTCGCGCTGGATCCGGACGCCCTGCACATCTGGCCACGGGGCACCTCGATGATGATCGCGCTGCCGAACCCGGACCGCTCCTTCACCTGCACGCTCTTCTGGCCGACGCACGGCACGGCGGCCTTCGCCTCGCTGGGCAGCCCGGCGGCGATCGAACGGCACTTCGCCGAGCACTACCCGGACCTGGTCCCGCTCGCGCCGAACCTGGTGGACGACTACCAGCACAACCCGGTCGGAGTGCTCGGCACGGTGCGGTGCAAACCGTGGCAGGCGAACGGGAAGGTGGGTCTGCTCGGCGACGCGGCGCACGCCATCGTCCCGTTCTACGGCCAGGGCGCGAACTGTGCCCTGGAGGACGTCGTCGAGCTGGACCGCTGCCTGGACGAGTGCGGCGACGACTGGTCCGCGGCGTTGCCGCTGTTCCAGCAGCGGCGGCAGGGCAACGCCGAGGCGATCGCCCGGATGGCGCTGGCGAACTTCGTGGAGATGCGGGACAAGGTCGCCTCGCCGCTCTTCCAACTCGGCCGTAGGGTCGAGCACGCGCTGGAACGGGCGCTGCCCGGCCGGTACGTCTCCCGCTACGAGCTGGTGTCCTTCTCCACCACCCCGTACGCGGAGGTGGCCCGTCGGGTACGCCGGCAGCACCAGGCGCTCGGGGTGGTCGCCGCGGGCGCGGCGGCCCTGCTGGTCGGCGCGGTCGGGATGGTGCTCGGTCGAGGGAGGCGTCGATGAGCGTCACGTGGGATCCGCGGCTGATGAGCGGGCGGGCCCCGGCCGGGCCGGCTCTGCTGCGCAACTTCGTCGGCGGCGAGTTCGTCGACTCCGGCCGCCGCTTCACGAAGGCCAGCCCGGTCACCGGTGAGCCGGTCTTCGAGGTGGCGGAGGCCGACGCGTCCTGCGTGGACGACGCGGTGGCCGCCGCCCGGGCGGCGGTGCGTGGCCCGTGGGGCCGGATGGGGGAGCGGGAGCGCGCCGAGGTGCTGCGCCGGATCGCCGACGAGCTGGAGCGCCGCTTCGACGACCTGGTCACCGCCGAGGTGGCCGACACCGGCAAGTCCATCTCCCAGGCCCGGGTCCTCGACATCCCGCGCGGCGCCGCGAACTTCCGGGCGTTCGCCGAGATCGTCGCGACCGCGCCCACCGAGTCGTTCACCACCGTCACCCCGACCGGCGGGCGTGCCCTCAACTACGCCGTCCGCAAGCCGGTCGGCGTGGTGGCCGTGGTCGTGCCGTGGAATCTGCCGCTGCTGCTGCTCACCTGGAAGGTGGCGCCGGCGCTGGCCTGCGGCAACGCCGTGGTGGTGAAGCCCAGTGAGGAGACCCCGGCGTCGGCCACGCTGCTCGCCGAGGTGATGGCTGCGGCCGGCGTACCGGCGGGCGTGTTCAACCTGGTGCACGGCTTCGGGCCGGACTCGGCGGGGGAGTTCCTCACCCGGCACCCCGGCGTCGACGCGATCACCTTCACCGGTGAGTCGGCCACCGGCAGCGCCATCATGCGCGCCGCGGCCGACGGGGTGAAGGCGGTCAGCTTCGAGCTGGGCGGTAAGAACGCCGGGCTGGTCTTCGCCGACGCGGACCTGGACGCGGCGGTGGCCGGGTCGGGCCGCTCCAGCTTCACCAACGGCGGGCAGGTCTGCCTCTGCACCGAACGCATCTACGTGCAGCGGCCGGTCTTCGAGGAGTTCACCGAGCGGCTCGCGAAGCGCGCCGGGGAGCTGGCGTACGGCTGGCCGGCCGACGAGGCCACGGCCAACATGCCGCTGATCTCGCACGGCCACCGCGCCAAGGTGCTCGGCCACTACGACCTGGCTCGGGCCGAGGGCGCGCAGGTGCTCGCCGGGGGCGGCACCCCGCACTTCGGCGACGCCCGGGACGGCGGCGCGTACGTGCAGCCGACGGTGCTGACCGGGCTCGGTCCAGACGCCCGGACCAACCGCGAGGAGATCTTCGGACCGGTGGTGCACGTCGCGCCCTTCGACGACGAGGAGGAGGCGTACGCGTTGGCCAACGGGACCGAGTACGGCCTCGCGGCCACGGTGTGGACGCGGGACGTCGGCCGGGCGCACCGGGCCGGGGTCCGCCTCGACGCCGGCATCGTCTGGGTGAACACGTGGTTCCTGCGCGACCTGCGGACCCCGTTCGGCGGGGTCAAGGCGTCCGGCATCGGCCGTGAGGGTGGCGTGCACTCGCTGGACTTCTACTCCGAACTCACGAACGTCTGCGTGGACCTCACGTGAGCGGGCGGATCGTCCGGCTCGATCGCGGGGCGCCGCGAGCCGGCGCGGCGGGCACCGGGCCCGACGTCGCCTCCGTACGCGCCGAGGAGTGGGCATGAGCGTCGACATCGAAGCGGCGAGCCGGGAACTGGAGCTGGCGCGCGACGGCGCGAAGCCGTGCCCGCCGCTGCGCGGGCGGCTGCTGCCCGAGGGTGACATCGAGTCGGCCTACCAGGTGCAGCAGGTCCACACCCGGCAGCGGCTCGACGCGGGGCGCCGCCGGGTGGGGGCGAAGATCGGCCTCACCTCGCGCGCCGTGCAGGAGAGCTTCGGGGTCTTCCAGCCGGACTTCGGCGTGCTCTTCGACGACATGGCGGTCCCGGACGGTGTCGAGGTGCCGACGAGCCGGCTGCTCCAGCCCCGGGTGGAGGCCGAGGTCGCCTTCGTGCTCGGCGCCGACCTGCCCGACGAGCGGGTAACCACCGCCGACCTGATCGGCGCGGTCGACCACCTGCTCCCGGCCATCGAGATCGTCGACTCCCGGATCGCCGGCTGGGACATCTCCATCGTGGACACCGTGGCCGACAACGCCTCCAGCGGGCTCTTCGTGCTCGGTACCTCGCCGCGCCGCCTCCGCGACGTCGACCTGCGGCTCTGCGGCATGGTGCTGGAGTCGGCCGGGGAGCCGGTCTCGGTCGGCGCGGGGGCGGCCTGCCTGGGCAATCCGCTGCACGCGTTGGAGTGGCTGGCGCGCACCCTGGCCCGCTCGGGGGACCCGCTCCGCGCCGGGGACGTGGTGCTCTCCGGTGCGCTCGGGCCGATGGTGCCGGTGACGCCCGGCGCCGCGTACGAGGCGCGGATCTCCGGCCTCGGCTCGGTACGTACCTGCTTCTCGAAGGAGGCTGACCGGTGAGCGCTGGCTCGAAGCGCGTCGGCGTGGCGGTGATCGGTTCCGGCAACATCGGGACCGACCTGATGATCAAGGTGCTCCGGCTCGGCGACCGCCTGCGCATGGTGGCGATGGCCGGTATCGACCCGGACTCCGATGGGCTGGCCCGGGCCCGCAGGCTCGGCGTGGCCACCACCGCGGGCGGGGTGGACGGGCTCGTCGCGATGCCGGAGTTCGCCGAGGTGGAGATCGTCTTCGACGCCACCTCGGCCGGGGCGCACCGGCACAACGACGCGGTGCTCGCCGCGCACGGGCGCACCGTCGTCGACCTGACCCCCGCCGCGGTCGGCCCGTACGTGGTGCCGCCGGTGAACCTCG
Source organism: Micromonospora musae (assembly GCF_003626635.1). Classification (GTDB taxonomy): domain Bacteria; phylum Actinomycetota; class Actinomycetes; order Mycobacteriales; family Micromonosporaceae; genus Micromonospora; species Micromonospora musae. Next base: position 113,200 of record NZ_RAZT01000019.1, read on the forward strand.
ACGAGCACCTGGACGAGCGCAACCTGAACATGGTCACCTGCGGCGGTCAGGCCACCGTGCCGATCGTCGCGGCCGTGGGCCGGGTGACCCCGGTGGCGTACGGCGAGATCGTCGCCTCGATCGCCTCGAAGTCGGCCGGCCCGGGCACCCGGGCGAACATCGACGAGTTCACCGAGACCACCGCGCGAGCCATCGAGGTGGTCGGCGGCGCCGAGCGGGGCAAGGCCATCATCGTGCTCAACCCGGCGGACCCGCCGCTGCTGATGCGCGACACGGTCTACTGCCTCTGCCCGGACGCGGAGGCCGACACCGCGGCGATCGCGGCCTCCGTGGCCGAGATGGTGGCGACGGTGCAGGAGTACGTGCCCGGCTACCGGCTCAAGCAGGACGTGCAGTTCGACCGGGTGGACACGTACGTGCCGTCACTCGGCGCCCACCTGTCGGGCCTGCAGGTCTCGGTCTTCCTGGAGGTCTCCGGCGCGGGGCACTACCTGCCCGCGTACGCCGGGAACCTGGACATCATGACCTCGGCGGCGCTGCGCACCGCCGAGCGGCTGGCGGCCCGGCGGGCCGCCGTGGCCACGGAGGTGACCGCGTGACCGACCTCTACATCCAGGACGTGACGCTGCGCGACGGCATGCACGCCATCGCCCACCGGTACACGGTCGACCAGGTCCGCGCGATCGCCTCGGCGCTCGACGCGGCCGGGGTGGCCGCCATCGAGGTGGCGCACGGCGACGGTCTCGCCGGGTCCAGCGTCAACTACGGCCACGGCGCGGCGAGCGACGCCGAGTGGATCTCCGCCGCGGCCGAGGTGCTGACGAACGCGAAGCTCACCACCCTGCTGCTGCCGGGCATCGGCACCATCGCCGACCTGAGGGCGGCGAAGGCGCTCGGGGTGACCAGCGTCCGGATCGCGACCCACTGCACCGAGGCGGACATCTCCGCCCAGCACATCTCGTGGGCCCGGGAGAACGGCATGGACGTCGCCGGGTTCCTGATGATGTCGCACATGAACGACCCGGCCGGACTCGCCGCCCAGGCCAAGCTCATGGAGTCGTACGGGGCGCACTGCGTCTACGTCACCGACTCCGGGGGCCGGCTGCTCATGTCCGACGTGGCGCAGCGGGTCGACGCGTACCGGCAGGTGCTCGACGCCGACACGCAGATCGGCATCCACGCCCACCACAACCTGTCGCTCGGGGTCGCCAACAGCGTGCTCGCCGTGGAGCACGGCCGGGTCACCGGCTCCGCGCCGGTCGGCCCGGACGCGACGCACGGCCGGACCGTACGGGTGGACGCCTCGCTGGCCGGTATGGGCGCGGGCGCCGGCAACGCGCCGCTGGAGGTCTTCGTCGCCGTCGCCGAGCTGCACGGCTGGAAACACGGCTGCGACGTGTTCGCGCTGATGGACGCCGCCGACGACCTGGTTCGCCCGTTGCAGGACCGGCCGGTCCAGGTGGACCGGGAGACGCTCTCCCTGGGGTACGCGGGCGTCTACTCCAGCTTCCTGCGGCACGCCGAGCGGGCCTCGGCGAAGTACGGGGTGGACGTCCGCTCGATCCTTGTCGAGCTGGGCCGACGCCGGATGGTCGGCGGCCAGGAGGACATGATCGTCGACGTGGCGCTGGACCTCGCCGGCCAGGAGGGCAAGTGAACGTGGGGAAGCTGTCGAGGGCGGCACGGCCGCGCGCGAAGGGTGCGGGAGCATGATCGGGCCGGACGTCGCCGGAATCGCCGAGCGGCTCGGCCTGGCCGCCGACACCGCCACCGCCACCGGTCAGCTGGCCGCCGAGACCGGCCTCGACGTGGACGCCGCGTACGCGGTGCAGACGGCGCTGCTGCGGCGCCGGCTGGACCGGGGCGAGCGGCTCGTGGGGCTCAAGATGGGGCTCACCAGCCGGGCGAAGATGGCCCAGGTCGGTGTGGACGAGGTGATCTGGGGTCGGCTCACCGACGTGATGCGGGTGCCCGACGGCGGCACCGTCGACGTCGGCGCGTACATCCACCCAAGGGTGGAGCCGGAGGTGGCGTTCCTGCTGGACCGCCTTCCCGCGCCGGGCGAGCCGATCGGTGACTTCAGCGAGGCGGTCCGCGCGGTCGCGCCGGCGATCGAGCTGATCGACTCCCGGTACGCCGACTTCACCTTCTCGCTGCCCGATGTGATCGCCGACAACACGTCGGCCGCCTCCTTCGTGATCGGACCCTGGTCGCCGGTGCCGGACGGGCTGGAGAACCTGGGCGTGCTGCTGGAGATCGACGGCCGCGTCGCCCAGGTCGGCTCGACGGCAGCGATCCTCGGCGATCCGCGCCGCGCCCTCGACGAGGGGATCCGGCTGGCCGGACGGCACGGGGTGCGGCTGCGTGAGGGCTGGGTCTTCCTCGCCGGCGCGGCGACCGCCGCGGTGCCGCTGCGCCCCGGCGCGCACGTGCGCGCGGTCGTGGAGAAGCTCGGCACCGCGACGCTGCGGGCGTCCTCGTGACCGGCCGGGGCGCGAGCGCCAAGGTGGTGGCCGGGAAGGCGGTGCCCCGAGGAGCGTTTCCGCACGTCAAGGTCGCGGGTGGGTTCGTCTTCGTCTCCGGGACGTCGTCCCGTCGGGCGGACAACACCTTCGCCGGCGTCGAGGTGGACGAGTTCGGCACCACCGCCCTGGACATCCGCGCGCAGACGCGCGCGGTCATCGAGAACGTCGCCGACCTGCTCCGCTCGGTCGGCGCCGAGCTCTCCGACCTGGTACAGGTGACGTCGTACCTGGTGAACATGAACGACTTCGGCGGCTACAACGAGGTGTGGGCGGAGTTCTTCGACGCCACCGGCCCCACCCGGACCACCGTCGCTGTGCACCAGCTGCCCCACCCGCACCTGCTCATCGAGGTACAGGCCGTCGCCCTTCTCCCCTCAGGAGGTCAGTCGTGAGCGAGATCGCCGAGCCGTTCAGCTTTCCGGGCTGGATCGCGGAGAACCAGCACCTGCTCAAGCCCCCGGTGGGCAACAAGGAGATGTTCCCCGGCGGGGACGACTTCATCGTGATGGTGGTGGGTGGCCCGAACCAGCGCACCGACTTCCACGTGGACCCGTACGAGGAGTTCTTCTACCAGGTCAAGGGCAACATGCACATCAACCTGATGCTCCCGGAGGGGCCGCGTACGGTGCACGTGCGCGAGGGGCAGATGTGGATGTTGCCGCGGAACACGCCGCACTCCCCGCAGCGCCCGGAGGCCGGCTCGATCGGGGTGGTCGTGGAGCGGGTCCGTGCGGAGGGCACGCTGGAGAAGTTCCAGTGGTACTGCCCCGAGTGCGGGAACAAGGTGCACGAGGTCGAGTTGCAGGTGCGCGACATCGCCGCCGACCTGCCCCCGGTGTTCCAGGCGTTCTACGCCGACGAGAAGGCACGTACCTGCGCCGACTGCGGCGCGCTGCACCCGGGCAGGGGCTGATGCGCACACCTGTGGTCGACGTGCACACGCACGTCGTACCGAAGGGGTGGCCGGACCTCACCGCCGCGTGCGGCGGGTCCGGCTGGCCGTGGCTCCGCGTCGACTCCGAGCGCGCCGCCATGATCATGGTGGGGGAGACGGAGTTCCGACCGGTCGGCGCGGAGTGCTGGGACGCGCCGACCCGCCTTGCCGACATGGACGCGGACGGCGTCGACCTCCAGGTCGTCTCGCCCACGCCCGTCTTCTTCAGCTACGACCGGCCGGCCGACCAGGCCGCGAAGGTGGCCCGGATCTTCAACGACCTGACGTTGGAGGTCACCGCGGCCGGCGGGTCGCGGCTGGTGCCGTTCTGCCAGGTGCCGTTGCAGGACCCGGACCTCGCCTGCGCCGAGCTGGACCGCTGCCTCGCCGCCGGGCACGCCGGGGTGGAGATCGGCAACCACGTCGGCGACCGCGACCTCGACGACGCCGGGATCGTGCAGTTCCTCACCCACTGTGCCCAGGTGGGCGCCCCCGTCTTCGTCCACCCGTGGGACATGCCGGGCGGGCCACGACTGGACCGCTGGATGGCCCGCTGGCTGGCCGGCATGCCGGCGGAGACGCACCTGTCGGTGCTGGCGCTGATCCTCGGCGGCGTCTTCGACCGGGTCCCCGACACGCTGCGGATCTGCTTCGCGCACGGCGGTGGGAGTTTCCCCTTCTGGCTCGGCCGGGCCGACAACGCCTGGCACCGTCGCGGTGACCTGGTCCGCGGATCCTCCACCGCGCCGCCCAGCGCCTACGTCGACCGGTTCTGCGTCGACTCGGTGGTCTTCGACCCGGCGGCGCTGCGACTGCTCGTCGACACGGTGGGGGAGGACCGGGTCCTGGTGGGCAGCGACTACCCGTATCCGCTGGGCGAGCGGCCCGTCGGGCAGGTGGTGCAGAAGGCGGGCTTCCTCACCGCCGACCAGCGGGAGAAGCTGCTGTCCCGCAACGCGCTGCGTTTCCTCGGCCGATAACCGGCGACGCCGGCCGCCGTGTCTTTCGCACCCCCACGGCACGGCGGCGGGCAGGATGAGGGCATGGCCGAGCCGCACGACCTGACCGCGCTGGAGCAGGCCGCCGCGATCTCCCGCGGCGAGCTGTCCAGCGTGGAGCTGGTGGAGCACCACCTTCGGCGGGTGGCCGCGCTCGGTGACACCGTCGGCGCGTTCGTCACCGTCACGGCCGAGGCGGCCCGGGAGGCGGCCCGCGCCGCCGACGCGGTGCCGGCCGACGAGCGCGGCCCGCTGCACGGCGTACCCACCGCCATCAAGGACCTGACGTTGACCGCCGGGATCCGGACGACCTTCGGCTCGGCCGCCTTCGCCGACTTCGTGCCACCGGTCGACGCCGACGTGGTCCGCTTCATCCGGGCCGCCGGCCTCGTCAGCCTCGGCAAGACCACCACCTCCGAGCTGGGCTGCTCGCTCTACTCCGAGGGCCGCGTCGCGCCACCGGCGCGCAACCCGTGGGACCTCGCGTACACCGCCGGCGGATCCAGCGGCGGCGCGGCCTCGGCGGTGGCGGCGGGGCTGGTCCCCGTCGCCCAGGGCTCCGACGGCGGCGGCTCGCTGCGCATCCCCGCCGGGCTCTGCGGCCTGATCGGCTACAAGCCCAGCCGCGGCCTGGTCTCCGGCGGCCCGGTCGGCTTCGGCGCGTTCGGCCTGCCCACTCACGGGCCGATGGGGCGTACGGTCGCCGACGTCGCCGCTCTGCTCGACGTGATGGCCCAGCCGGTGCCGGGCGAGCCCTACCTGTCGCCCGGGGCGCCGCCCGGCGGCTACCTGGCCGCGGCACGCGCGGCGGCCCCCGGCCGGCTGCGGATCGGGCGGTTCACCGCCGCGATGCTCGCCGAGGAGCCGGTGCACCCTGACTGTGTCGCCGCCGTGGACCGGGCCGCCGAACTGCTCGCCTCCGCCGGTCACGAAGTGGTCGAGGTGTCGCCGCCGCTCGGGCCTGCGGCGTGGCCGCTCTTCGAGATCGTCTGGTACGTGCTGGCGCTCGCGCCGGTGCCGCCGGAGCGGGAGAGCGAGCTGCTGCCGCTGACCCGGTTCCTGCGCGCCCGGGGCGCCGGGGTCTCGGCGGGCACGCTCTCCGCCACCCTCGGCGAGCTGCAGGCGCAGGTACGCCTCGGCGCCCGCCGCACGGCCGGCTGCGACCTGCTGCTCTGCCCCACCCTCTGCGCTCCGCAGGCACCTGTCGGTTGGTTCGCCGCGGACGGTGACCCGGCGGCGGATTTCGATCGGCAGCGCCGTTTCTCCCCGTACTGCGCCATTTTCAACGTCACGGGCGAACCGTCCGTCTCGTTGCCGGTAGCGGCGACTGCGGCGGGACTGCCTGTGGGGATCCTGCTGACCGGTCGGTACGGTGACGACGCCCGGCTGATCGCGACCGCTGCGGAATTGGAGAACTCCAGTGGCGGGTGGGATCGGCACCCCGCGATCTGGCGGGCCGTTGACTCCGCTAACGTGAAAGGCAGCGGAGTCGGGCGGTTGACGCCTTGAACCTGTCCACCCGACCTCGATGCCTGAGGTCTCTTCTTCCGCCTGGGGGCGTTGGGATTGTCTGTTACCGACACGTTGCTGGTCTTCGTCGGCATCCCGGCGGCAGCGATACTGGTGATCGGCGGCCTGGCGTACGCCGGCAGCCGCGGTCACGGCGGTGGTGGCGCCAAGCGCTACCGGCCGGGCCGCTCCTTCGACTTCACTCCGGTCTGGTTCCTGGGCCGTCCGGAGCAGCTGGCTGACTCGGCCGGCACCGCCCTGGCCGCCGGGGCGCAGGCACCGGCGCTGACCAGCCGAAAGCAGGAGCAGGCCGGCCGCGAGGCGCCGGCCGGTGGAACCGGAGGCGCAAGTGACCGTTGGTGAGACGCAGGTCAGCACGGGCAACCCGCCGGAGGTGCTGGACGGCCCGTTCTCGACCCGGCAGCTGCTCCGCATCGACGAGGCGCTGCGCCTGGCCGACCAAGGCACCGGTCTCGTCTTCTCGGTCTTCGTCGGTGGCCTCGACGAGCCGATCCGGGAGCACGCCGAGCGGCTGCACCGCCAGCTCGCCGACCCGGACCGTTCGGTGCTGATCGCGCTGTCGCCCAACCAGCGGCGGCTGGAGGTCGTCACCGGCCGGCACGCGCGTAAGCGCATCCCGGACACGTACGCCAAGCTTGCCGCGCTCTCCATGGTGGCGGCCTTCGGCGGCGGCGACCTGGCCGGCGGCATCATCAACGGCCTCGACCAGCTCGCCAGCCACGCCGGCCGGGGCTGAACCCTCGTACGACAAAGCCCGGTCCGCGTTCGCGCGGACCGGGCTTTCTCGTGTCAGCGTGGCCAGTCGCCCGGATCGAGACGCATCGGCCGTCGCCCGGTCACCTCGCCCGCGACGTCGGAACCGACGGCCACGACAACGGCCCGGGGCCGACGTGGGCTCCCACCCACGCCGACCCCGGGCCGGTCACGTCGTGCGTCAGGCGCTGCGGGTGTCCCGCTCGCGGGCCTTGAGGGCGCGGACCACACCGTCGCGTCCCTCGGCGACGAGCCGGCGCAGCGGCGCCGGGTGCCCGTCACCGGCGAGCCAGGCGTCGGTGGCCGCCACCGTCTCCTCCTCCACCAGGTACGTCGGGTAGGCGAGCTGAGCGAACTCCTGCGCCGGCTCGCTGTCCCGGCTGCCCCAGACCTGGCCGACCGCCGCGAAGTACTTCTCCCGGTACGGCGTGACCAGCTCCACCTGCGTCGGGTGGGTGAAGCCCTGCAGCAGGGCCCGGTTACGCCAGTTCGGCAGCGCCTCCGCCCCGGTGAGCTGCGCCCACACGGCGGCCTTGTTCTCGGCGGTCGGCACCAGCGCGTGCACGAACGCGGCCTCCCGCTCGCCGCTCGCCGTCCGGTCCCGCGCCAGCTCGGCGTCCACCTCGGCGACGCCGGCCGTGCCGCTGGCCACCAGCGACGCGAGCACACTCCAGCGCAGCTCGGTGTCGATGTTCAGCCCCGCCGGCACGTCGGTGCCGTCCAGCCAGCCCCGCAGCGTCGCCAGGTCCTCCTCGGAGCGGGTCGCCGAGACGTACGCCCGGGCCCAGGCGAGCTGGAAGCCGCTGCCCGACTCGGCGGCGGCGAGCGCCGCCTTGGCGGTACGGGCCAGCTCCGTCCAGCCGGTCGGCGCCCAGGCCGGGTCGGCGTAGAGGGTGAGCGTCGTGGTGGCCTGCCGCAGGGTGGCGGTGACCAGGTTGATGTCGGTCTCGGCGGGCAGCCCGGCCAGCACCAGCGCCACGTAGTCCCGGGCCGCCAGCTCGGCGTCGCGGACCATGTCCCAGGCGGCCGTCCAGCAGAGCGCGCGGGCCAGCGACGACTCGAAGCCGGCGATGTGCTGCACGACGGTGGACATCGAGCTGTCGTCCAGCCGCAGCTTCGCGTAGCTGAGGTCGTCGTCGTTGAGCAGCAGCACGTCGGCGGCGCGGACGCCGGCCAGGGCGCCGAGCTCGGTCCGCTCGCCGGCCACGTCCACCTCCAGCCGCTCCCGGCGGACCAGGCGTCCGTCGGTCAGGTCGTAGAGGCCCACGCCGATCCGGTGGGTACGCAACGTCGGGTAGTCGGCCGGCGCCTCCTGCCGCACCACCACCTGCTGGTACGTGCCGTCCGGGCCGACGGTCACCTCCGGGCGCAGCGTGTTGACCTGGGCGGTCTCCAGCCACTGGGCGGCGAACTTGCGCAGCTCCCGGCCGGATGCGGTCTCCAGCTCGGTGAGCAGGTCGTCGAAGGTGGCGTTGCCCCAGGCGTGCTTGCCGAAGTACGCGCGCAGCCCGGCCAGGAACGGCTCCTCACCGACGTACGCCACCAGCTGCTTGAGCACGCTCGCGCCCTTGGCGTACGTGATGCCGTCGAAGTTGACCTCGACGGCCTCCATGTCCGGCATCTCCGTGTAGACCGGGTGGGTGGAGGAGAGCTGGTCCTGCCGGTAGCCCCAGTTCTTCCGGATGGAGAGGAACGTCGTCCACGCCTCGTTGAAGCGCGTCGCGTGGGTGTTGCACCAGTGGCTCGCCCACTCGGCGAACGACTCGTTGAGCCACAGGTCGTTCCACCACCGCATGGTGACCAGGTCACCGAACCACATGTGGGCCAGCTCGTGCAGGATCGTGTTGGCCCGCTGCTCGTACTCGAAGTCGGTGACCTGCGAGCGGAAGATGTAGTGCGACTCGGCGTGCGTGACGCAGCCGAAGTTCTCCATCGCGCCGGCGTTGAAGTCGGGCACCCAGAGCTGGTCGTACTTCGGCAGCGGGTAGCGGACGCCGAACTGCTCGTGGAAGAAGTCGAACCCCTGCTTGGTGATGAGGAAGAGGTCGTCCGCGTCCAGGTACTGCGCCATCGACGCCCGGCAGAAGACGCCGAGGTCGATGCCGTCGTGGCTGTCCCGCACCTCGTGGTACGGCCCGGCGCAGAGCGCGGTGATGTAGGTGCTCATGCGGGCCGACTGCGTGAAGTGGACGGCCTTCAGGCCGTCACCCGCCGGCTCCTCCCGATCGACGGGCATGTTCGACACGACCCGCCAGTGCTCCGGCACCGTGGCCCGCCAGGTGTAGACGCTCTTCAGGTCCGGCTGGTCGAAGCAGGCGAAGACCCGCTGCGCGTCGGCCGTCTCGAACTGGCTGTAGAGGTAGGTCTCGCCGTCGACCGGGTCGACGGTGCGGTGCAGGCCCTGCCCGCTGCGGGAGTACGCGAAGTCGGCGTCGACGACCAGCGTGTTCTCGCCCGCCAGGCCGGCGAGGACGAGCCCCTTCTCGGCGGACCAGTCGGAGAGGTCCACCGGGGTGCCGTTCAGCGTGGCCGACCGGACCGAGTCGGCGGCCAGCTCGATGAAGGTGTTCGCGCCCGGCTCGGCGCAGCGGAACCGGACCTCCGTGGTGGACCGGAAGGTGCGACCCTCGTCCGCCAGCACGGCGGTCGACAGGTCCAGCGTGATGTCGTACCCGGTCACCTCGAGCAGGCGGGCCCGCTCGGTGGCCTCGACCTGGGTCAGGTTGCGCACTCCCGGCACTGTTCGTCTCCATCCCACTCGCTCTACGCCGCGCGGCGCCGTCCACCGACCGCTCGTGGCGGTCGGCCCGGAAACGAGTCTTCCATGCAGCGGCGTCCCGCGGTGGCCGAGGTCACGCTCTCATCCCGGTGCCGGTCGATGCCTGTCGGGGTGAGGATCGGCAGAGACGCCGGACGATCGGCGTCCTCGTTGCGAAGGGACCTCACCGTGACCGAACGTGTCGCCGTTGACATGTGGTTCGACCCGGCCTGCCCGTGGGCCTGGCTCACGTCCCGTTGGCTGCTCGAAGTCGAGCGGGTCCGGGACGTGGACGTACGTTTCCACGTGATGAGCCTCTCGGTGCTCAACGAGGGCCGGGACTACCTCTCGGAGGAGTACAAGACCTTCCTGAGCACCGCGTGGGGACCGGTACGCGTCTGCATCGCCGCGGAACAGCGGTACGGCGCCGAGGTGCTGCGCCCGCTCTACACCGCGCTCGGCACCCGGATCCACCTGGAGAAGCAGGAGCGGGGGCCGGAGCTCTACGCTGCCGCGCTCGCCGACGCCGGCCTCGATCCGACGCTCGCCGCCGCCGCGGACGGCACCGAGTACGACGAGGCGCTGCGCGCCAGCCACGAGACCGGCATGCGCCCGGTCGGCGAGGACGTGGGCACCCCGGTCATCCACGCTCCCGGCCCGGACGGCGGCACCGTCGCGTTCTTCGGCCCCGTGGTGACGCCGGCCCCGAAGGGGGAGGCCGCCGGGCGGCTGTGGGACGGGGTCCTGCTGGTGGCCGGCACGCCCGGCTTCTACGAGCTGAAGCGGACCCGCGACGCCTCCCCGATCTTCGACTGAGGGGGCAGGGGCTCCCGGTAGGCCGCCCCCGGCCGCTGGGAGCCCCTGTTAACACCCGTTACCTCGGCCACCTCGCCCGTCACCGCCCCGCCGTCGACCTCGTTTGGCCCGATGTCCGCCGCAGCCGTTCGCAATCGGTAAATTCGCAGCTCGTGGAGGCATCCCGATGGCCAAGCACCGCCATGCTCCCGGTGACGATCCGCTGAAGTCGGAAGAGTCGGCCGAGAACCCCGCGTACTGGTCGGTCGACGACTCCCGCTGGCCGGCGGTCCGACCCGACCTACCCAAGGACGTGGCGGACCTGCTCGCCCCACCGATCGTGGTGGGCGTCGCCCGGGTGGCGGCGACGTCCCGGCTGACCCCACCCGGCGCGCCGCCGAACCGGGGTCGGCGGACTCCGCCCGGCGTGGCGCCCACGCCGGCCCTGCTGGGATCGTCGAACACCGCCGGCACGCCGATCGGGCGGATCAAGCCGCCGCCGACCAACCGCCCGGCGGACGCAGCCGATCAGAGCCGCCCGCCCGCGTCCGCGGGCCGGCACCGCCGGAGCAACGACCGCCGCTTCTGACCGCCCGCCCGTGCGGACCGATCCACCCCGGCCGCCGCTTTCACCTGTTGGACGGCGGCCCGGGTCCACGTCCCCGGCCGGCCCGGCGACGGTAGCGTCAGCGGGCATGACGGTCGTGCATCCGATCGCCCGGGCCTGGATCACCACTGGCGGCACCGGCGCGCAGAACTACGACGAGTTCGCCGACGACGCGGAGATCACCGCGATCATCGAGGCGAACCCGCACAGTGCCCTCGGCATCGAGATGCCGCACCGGGCGCCGGGGAGCCTCGGCAGGTCCTTCCTCGACGCGCTGCCCGACGCGGTGGCCCGGCTGACCGAGGCGAAGGCCGACGGGAGCTACACCCCGGCCGAGCAGGTGGTCGTGCTCTACCGGATCACCGCTCCGGGCGAGGAGCCGGCGTACGGGCTCTTCGCGATGGTGGAGACCGACCAGATCTCCACCCGGGCCGACGAACCCGGTCTGGTGATCCGCAACGAGGACGTCTTCATCGCCAAGGTCCGCGAGCGCGTCGCCCTGGCCGAGTCGCTCGGCCACCTGCTCTCGCCGGTTCTGCTGCTGCAGACCGGACGCGGTGCGGAGCTGCACGAGGTGCTCGCCGACGCCACCGAGGCGGCGGGCGCGCCGGCCGCCACCGACCTCGACCAGGCGGGGCGTACCCATGCGATCTGGCTGGTGGGGCCGGGGCCGCAGCAGGACGAGCTGACCCGCCTCGCCGGCGGCGGCGAGCTGGTGGTGGCTGACGGCAACCACCGCAGCCTCGCCGCGCAGACCGGCGGCCTGTCACGTTTCCTGGCGGTGGTCACCACGCCCCGTTCGGTCGCCATCCAGCCGTACAACCGGCTGGTCAGCGAGCTGACCACCAGCGGCGACGAACTGGTGGAGCGGTTGCGCGCCGCCGGTGCGGAGGTCACCCCGATCGCCGGTCCGGTCGAGGTGCCGGCCACCGGCGGCACCGTCCATCTCCGGCTCGCCGGCCAGGGGTACGCGGTGCGCCTGCCGCGCGTCGCGGGCGACCGGTTGGAGAACCTGGACCACGCCCTGGTCGAACGGCTGCTGCTGCGTGACGCGCTCGGCCTCGACCCGGGCGACAAGCGGATCACCTACGTCGGCGGTGACTATCCGGCGAGCTGGCTGACCGGCGAGGTCGACTCCGGTCGGGCCGAGCTCGCCGTCCTGATCGCCCCGGTGACCGTGGACGACTTCGTCGCGGTGAACCTGGCGCGGGAGAAGATGCCGCGCAAGAGCACCTGGTTCACGCCGAAGGCGCGGGGCGGCCTGGTCGTCGCCGAGCTGCCGCGCTGAGCTGTGACGAACCGCCCGGTGGCGCCGCCCCTGCAGCGTCACCGGGCGCGGCCTGACAGACTGCGCGTTATGCGCGTCTACCTGGGATCCGACCACGCCGGCTACGAGCTGAAGGTGCACCTGGCCAGCTACCTGGCCAACCAGGGCTACGAGGTGGTCGACGTCGGCCCGCACGTCTTCGACCCCGACGACGACTACCCGGCCTTCTGCCTGCACACCGGCGACCGGGTGGTGGCCGACGAGGGCAGCCTCGGCGTGGTGATCGGCGGTTCCGGGAACGGTGAGCAGATCGCCGCCAACAAGATCGCCGGGGTGCGGGCCGCGCTCGCCTGGAACATCGAGACCGCACAGCTGTCCCGGGAGCACAACGACGCGAACATCGTGGCCGTCGGCGCCCGCCAGCACACCCTGGACGAGGCGACCGCCATCGTCGAGGCGTTCCTCAACACCCCGTTCTCCGGCAACGAGCGGCACGCCCGCCGGATCGTGCAGGTCGCCGCGTACGAGGCGAGCCGGGAGCTTCCTCCGCTGCCCTGATGCACCGGGGTCGGGGCCACCCCCGGTGGTCCCGACCGGCCGGTCCCGGGCCGGCGACGATCGAGGCGGCGCGCCCCTCTTCGACCGGCTCAGCGCGGCGGCCGGGGCAGCTCTTCGCGGGGCACCCAGTTGCGCCGGACGACGACGACCCGCTCCTCGGCCTCGGCCAGGTCCTGCTCGGTCGGCCGGGCGGCGTCCCGCGCCCGCAGCGCCGCGCTGAGCCGCACCTGCGAAGAGCCGGAGCCGACCAGACCACGGAGCCCGCGCTCGCTCTCCCGCTCGTCGCCGGCCGGGCCGCGGCGGCGGGACACCTCGGGCCCGTCGTGCACCCGCGCGGTGCTGGCCGACGGTCCGTCGGGGTCCCGGGTCTGCTGTTCGGCGTTCTGGTGTCGCAGTCGGCGTCGCCGTCGCTCCGCATCACCCATCCCCCGACCGTACCGTCGCGGCCCGCGTACCGCCGCCCGTCGTTCCTCCGACCGGCCGGGCGGTCGTGGGTCCGGCGACGCCGGTCCGGTCCGTCCGCAGTCGGGTGCTGCCGGGCTCGGCGACCGATTTGCCGGGTGGCTACCCTCGGAGCGAGGCGCCGACGGCGCCGTCGGTACAGGGGAGGGGACGAGCATGGCGGACCAGACACAGCCGTGGGCGGAGCGGACCGTCGAGGTGCCGCCGCAGCCCGGGGTGGTGCCGCAGCAGCGGGACGGCTTCCGCCGCGGGGTGGCCTCGGTCGGTCAGCCGCAGACGCCCCGTACCGAACCGTTCCCGGTCGTGGAGGAGCCGACCGGCACCGGCTGGCCCGGCGAACCGGTGCCGCGGCGGCCGGTCAGCTGGCATCTGGCCCAGCTCCGCCGCGGTGGCGAGTGGAGCGCCGCGGGCGGGCTCTTCGCCTTCGTCTGCTGGGGGATCTGGGCGATCTCCGGTCGGGGCAACCTGACCGGCCCGTTCCTGATCTTCGTGCTGAGCCTGCTCGTCGCGGTCGGCCTCTTCGCGCTCTCCCGGCTGCTCGGCCGTGTGATCATCGAGCGGCAGCTCGGCCGGGTCCGGCGGACCGCGCGGGGCGCGCACCTGATCACGGCGGTCTTCCTCGTCGGGCTGGGCGTCGCGTGGCTCCAGCAGACCGAGTGGGTCGTCTCCGCCTGGAACTGGATCACCGGAAACTGAGAGGGTGTTTGAGGAGGCTCGCCCGTAGCGAGCCGGGTGCCAGGCGGCGTTCGGCAAGGCGGCGGTTCGCCCGGATACCGGTGTTGTATCCGGGCGAACCGACAACGCGGCCGGGCGTCGTCTGGGGCCGGCGCAGTAGGGCACGGCCTCTCAAACACCCTCTGGGCCCCCGCGGTAGGGGCGGGCGGGCCGGCCTGCGCCGCCCGCCCGCCCCTCCGGTCGCGGAATCGCCGCGACGCCGGTCGTCCTCCGCCAGGATGGTGCCGCTTACCCGGCCGGCCGCGGTTCATCCGCGGCCGGCCGGCGCAGCTCGAAGGGGCCGGCCGGTCGGGTGTCCCGGCCGGCCGGCGTCCCGTCAACCCTCCTGCGCGGCGGCGTAGTCGCGGGCGACCCGGACCATCTCCACGAGCCCACCGGCGTACTCCTGGGACTCGCCGTGCGCCTCGTCGAACGGCGGCTGGAAGCCGACGCCCTCCCACTGACCGGTGGCCGGATTCCACCGGTCGTTGCCCACCTCGAAGTCCCAGGCGAAGATGCCGAGCTCGTAGTAGAGCTCGTCGGCGGAGTTGCCGGCGGCCGAGTAGAGCACGTCCGCGACCGGGCCGGTCTGCGAGGGCCAGGTGACCGTGCCGCGCTCCTGGGCGATGGCGCCGACGATGCGCCGGGCGCTGTCCAGGAAGAGCTTCGACTCGTCGATCGACGGCCGGGGCAGGGTGACCCGTCCGTCGGCCTTGTACGCCCCCGGCGGCCACATGAAGTACCCGCCGTAGGAGTGCACGTTCATCGCGAACCGGATGTTGTCGTGCTCCCGGGCCAGCGCGACGACGTTGCGGCTCTCCGCCTCGGAGAGCTCACCGGTGCCGGCGTACGAGCCGGAGAGGCAGTTGCTGCTGGCGCCCACGTAACCGTCGAAGTGCGAGCCGACCGTGTAGTTGCGGTTGAGGTCCACGCCCCACGAGTCGCGGTTCGCCGGGTCCCGGCTGACGCCGGTGCAGTGGTTCACCAGGTTCTTGCGCTGGAAGTCGAAGTCGTGGAACGAGTAGTTCGCCCCGTCCGGGTTCACCGTCGGAATGACGAAGATCTCCGTCTGCTCCAGCAGCTCGCGGGTGGCCGGGTCGGTACGCGAGTTGGCCAGCATCCGCTCCGCGAACTCCAACGTGACCAGCGGGGTGGCCCACTCCCGGGCGTGCTCCTGCGAGTAGGCCAGGACGCCGATGCGGGAACCGTCGCGGTGCACGCCGATGCGCAGCGCCTGCACCGTCCACGGCTTGGTCGACACCTCCGTGCCCTGGAGTCCGTCGTCGAGGCGTACCGGCGCGACCACCGGCATGGGCAGTCCGGCCGAGCCCTGCTCCACGAACGCCTGGAACCGGTTGGCGAACCGCGCGTTGATCACGGCGGCGACCTGATCGGTGCTGCTCGTCACCTTGCCGGCCCCGTCGGTGGCGAGGGAGACGGTGAGCACCCGGTCCCGGTAGGTCGCGGTTAGCGGCCGGTTCGCCCGACCGGGATCGACCGTGCGCACCTGGACACCGTTCATGCCCTGGTCACCGAAGCGCACCGACTCCACCACCACGGCGGCGGCCGCCGGATCACCGAGGTACGCGACGGCGGTGCGCCGGTACCCCTGGGTCTTGTTCGGCAGGTCGATCACGTCCACCAGGTCGCGGTACTGGCGGGCGAGCCGCTTGATCCGCGCCTGGATGTCCGTCGGCGTGAGGTACGCGTCGATGAAGTCCTTCTGGTAGCCCTCGGGCAGCGGCGGCGGCGTGGCGTTGGGCCAGACCGCCGGGGTGACGGGGCGACTCACCCCGCCCAGGCTGGACGTGGCGGTCACCTGCACCGGCCGGCTCGGCACCGGCACGGGCTGCGCGTAGTGGTACTGGTACTCGCCCGAGTCCTCGAACCGGAAGAGCGGGAACGAGCCCGTCGCGCCGTCGGCGGCCCGCCAGCTCACCGTGATCTCGACGTCCGGGTCGTCGGTGGCGGTCGTGGCGACCTGGGTCTGCACGAACGTCTGCCCGTTGCTGGTCCACCAGTACGCCTGGAGGAACTGGAGCGTGTCGACGGCCGCGGCGCTCGCCGTGCGCTGGCCGGCGGCCGGGGCGCGCAGCCCGGCGGCGGTGCGGGCCTGGGAAGCGCGGAGGCTCTCCGCGAAGTGCCGCTCGCCGTCGCCCGCGCGCTGCACCACCTGCAGCGGGGTGGCCCCCTGCGCGGTCAGCTCGGCGAGCTGGACGCCGGTGAGCACCAGGTCGGCGAAGATCCGGCCGTCCGCCGACCGGGGACGGTTGGCGAGGTCCGCGCCCCGGGCCACCAACTGGTCGAGCTGCGCCTGGTCGCGGAGCTGCACGCGGACCAGCGCGGTCTCGTCGTCGGCCAGGGCCACCCTTGGCGGTGTGGCGGGGGCCGGCGCGGCGGTGCCGGAGCCGGGATGGGACAGCACCACGCTGACCAGGATCGCTGCGGTGGCCGCGGCCGCCCACCTTCGGGGGACGATCATGTGCCCTCCTGACGGAAATCGATGTCGCTGCCCTCCCACACCAGTCGACAGATCGACATCTGTCAAGAGATCGGCGTCGGAGTGGTGTTTGGACGGGCGCGCGGTGGGAAGGGGACGCCGTCCCGCGCCGGGACCGAACGCCTCGCCCTGCTGGAGGAGCACATGCCGTTGCCGACCCGGACGGACAGCCGCCTGATCCCGACGGTGCGCAACGACCGTGTCTGCACCGGCGTGACGACCGTCGAGGGACGCGTCTTCGTGAGCTTCCCCGCCGCGGATTCACCGGGAGCGCAGGTGGCCGAGGCGCTGCCGGACGGCCGGCGGGTGCCGTGGCCGGACGAGTCGTGGAACGCGGTCCAGGACGAGCCCCGCCCCGACGGGGCGTACGTGCACGTCAACGGCGTACGCACCGGGCCGGACGGCCAGCTGTGGATCATCGACTCGGGTGCGCCGGGGCCGGGCCGGCCGCAGGTCCCCGGCGCCGCCCGGCTGATCGTGACCGACCCGGCCACCGCCGCGGTGACCCGGATCTACCACCTCACCGAGGCGGTCCGGGACGACAGTTACGTCGACGACGTGCGGTTCAACGGGGCGATCGCGTACCTCACCGACGCCGGGGCGCCCGGCCTGATCGTGCTCGACCTCGCGTCGGGGCGGGCCCGTCGGGTGCTGGACGGGCACCCCACCACGGTGGGGCGGCGGCTGATCGCCGACGGGGAGGTGCTGCACGACTCCGCCGGCGACGAGATTGTCCTGCACGCCGACCAGCTCGAGGTCTCCCCGGACGGGCGCCACCTTTACTACCAGCCCGCCTCCGGGGGCCTGTCCCGCATCGAAACCCGTTGGCTCGACGACCCGACGCTCGACCCCGCCACGGTGGCCGGGTACGTGGAGCCGTGGCTCGACACCCCGACCACCGGTGGCACCGCCATCGACGCGGACGGCACGATCTACCTCAGCGACGCCGAGCGGCGGCGCATCCTCACCATCACTTCGGAGCGGGTGGTGACGATGCTCGTCGCCGATCCCCGCCTGGCCTGGGTGGACGCCATGTGGATCGACTCCGGTGGCGACCTCTGGCTGCCCGCCGCCCAGCTGCACCGCACGCCGGGCCTCTCCGGCGGCGTGAACCGCGTCGACTACCCGCTCTGGATCTACCGGCTGAACGTCGGCGTCGGCCCCGCGCCCAACGACCACGCCTGATCCGCACCGCGGCCCGGCTCGGCGTCGTACGGCCCGGCCCGGCTCGTGCGGCGCGGCTCGGCGTCATGCGGCGTGGCCCGGCCCGGCGTCTTCGACGCGGCCCGGCTCGGCTCGGCGTCGTGCGGCTCGGCTCAGGGTCGTGCGGCCTCGGCCGACCGGGCGGCGAGCCACTCGTCCCGGGTGAGCGCGTACTCGACCTCGCCGAGCTCCGTGCCGGGCAGCGGATCGTCGAAGTCCAGGTGGAAGGTTCGGACGTACCGCAGGCCCACCGAGGCCATCGTGGCGCGGGACCCCTCGTTCACCGTCATCGTCTCGGCGAAGATCCGGTTCAGGCCCAGCTCCTCGAAGCCGTGCCGGATCAGCTCGCGGGCCCCCTCGCTGGCCAGCCCCCGGCGCCAGTACCGGCGCAGCAGGCGGTAGCCCAGTTCGGCCTGGCCCGCCACCGGGCCCTGGTCGGCGCGCTCCGGCGGTTCGAGGATCCACCAGCCGACGAAGTCCCCGTCGACGAGACCGGCCCAGAAGCCGAGCCCCGGCACCCGCCGCGCCGCCGCGAGCCGCCGCCCGTGCAGGACCTCCACCTCCGCGCGGGTACGAGGCGGACCGAGGTACCGCATCACCTCGGGGTCGGCGTCGAGCTCCACCTCGTGGTCGAGATGCTCGTCGGCGAGCGGAACGAGGCGGATCCGGGCGGTGTGCAGCGTCGCTTGGGGCATGCGCCGGATTTTCGCCCCGACACCCGAACCGGACCAGCCATTTTCCGTCCGGCGGGGCCCGGTGCGACCGGGTCGGACGGTGGCCCGGCCCGGTGCCGGGGGAAGAGGCAGGTGAATGGGAGCCGTCGGAGGGGGTAGACGGCGCCGACGTTCGGACGGACCGGCGGGGAGTCCGCCGTCGTGACGAGGAGGATCAGATGTCCCGCGTTTCACACGCGCAACCGCACGACGGCGAGTTCGAGTTCTGGCGCAACCACGCCCAGATCTCACTGCAGCCGGTGGCCGCGCCGTCCATCCTCGGCCTGTTCGGTTTCGCGGCGGCCACCTTCGTCGTCGCGGCGAACCTGGCCGGCTGGTACGGCGACACGGGAACCCCACGTTTCCTGTTCCCCTTCGCCGCCCTCACCGGCGGGCTCGCCCAGTTCCTCGCCGGAATGTGGGCGTACCGGGCGCGCGACGGCCTCGCCACCGCGATGCACGGGATCTGGGGGGCGTTCTGGCTCGCCTACGGCGTGCTCTTCCTGCTCGTCGCGGTCGGCGCACTGACCCCGCCGAACCCGTTCGTCCCGCTCGGCTACTGGTTCATCGCGCTCGCCGCGATCACCTGGTCGGGCACGTTCGCCGCGCTCGCGGAGAGCATCGGTCTGGCGGCGGTGCTCGCCACGCTCGCCGCCGGCGCCACCTGCCAGGCGATCGGTCAGATCGCCGGCATCTCGGGCTGGCGGACGGTGGGCGCCTACATCTTCATCGTCTCCGCCGTGATCGCCTGGTACACCGCCACGGCGATGATGCTGGAAGGGACGTACCGGCGGGTGGTCCTGCCGATCGGCAAGATGCGGGCCCCGGACCGGCCGGGCCAGGAGCCGCGCCAGGTCATCCAGTTCATGGCCGGCGAACCGGGCGTCAAGGTCGGCCAGTGACGTAACCCGGCAGGCACAGGTTTCGGGCGGGTCCGCGACGTTGCGGGCCCGCCCGACTGCACCACGGGGTACGTGGGACAGCGCCGACGGGGCCGGGCGCATAGCGTCCCTGCATGTCTTCCGGCAATCGACTCCCCGAGCTGCTCTTCGCCATCGTTCTGGCCTGCGTGCTGACCGCCGTCTTCTTCGGCGTCCTCTACTGGGTCGTGCGGGTGGCCGTACGCGACGGCATCGAGGATGCGGATCGGCGGGTCCTTCGGCCGGCCGGGCGCGGGGACGCCGAGAGCGGCTAGGTCCTGTCTCGAAGTGCGTGTAGCCACTCGTTGATGGCGGTGACGTGGATGGTGGCTTCGTAGCGGACGGCCAGCTTGTCGTATCGGGTGGCCAGGCCGCGATGGCGTTTGAGCCGGTTGAT
>NZ_RAZT01000020.1 GCF_003626635.1 Micromonospora musae
CGCCACCCACCTGCGTCGTGACGACGAGCCCGCGACGCCCCAGGAACGCCCCGAGGGGTTCGACGTCAACGCGATCCTCGGCGCGGTACGGGAGGTGGCGGGCGTCCGCGACGCGTCGCTGCGGCGTACCCCGGCGGGGGCGCACAGCCTCCGCCTCGATCTCTCCGACGGGGCGGATCCGGCCGAGGTGAGCCGGCAGGTCGCCCGCCTGCTCCAGGAGCGGATGGGGCTCGCCGCCGCTCCGCAGAACCTGCCGGGTCTGCCGGCCGCGCCGAGCGTGCCCACCGTGCCGGTCCGCCGCCGCACGGCGGTACGTGACCCGGAGCCTGCCCAGTCCGCAGGTGCCGTTCGGGAGGTCCGCGCGGATCGACCCGCCGGGACCGAGGCGGCGACCGGTGCGGAGGCCCCCGCCCGGCCCGCGCGTCCCGAGCCGGAGCCGCTGCGCCGGCGCCGTCCCTCCGGACCGCCCCGGGGTCGGGCCTCGGTGGACGAGACGCCGGTCGGCGGGGCCACCGGGAGCCCGGTGAACCTCGGGGCGTCGTACTCCGGCGCGCAGTTGACGACCACGGAGAGCGGGCCGTCGCGTCCACTGGACACCGGTGGGGTCCCCGGCCCGCGCGTGGTGATCGATCACGTCCAGGTGAGCACGTTCGGCCTCGACGCCAATGTGGAGGTACGGCTCATCGCCGCCGGTGAGACCGCCGCCGGCTACGCCACGGGCCCGGCCGTCGACGGCTACGTCCTGCGGCTCTGCGGGGTGGCCGCCGCGGCGGCCGTCGACGAACTGCTGCGCCGCCCGGCCGGCTCCGAGGGCGGGCGGTGCTTCGTCGAGCACGCCGCCGTCGTGCCGTTCGGCAACTGCGAGGTGGCCACCGTGGTGGTGCTGCTGGTCTGCGACGGCTGGGTCGAGCAACTGGCCGGGTCGGCGCTCGTCGCGGGCGATCCGCGGCAGGCGGTCGTCCGGGCCACCCTGGCTGCCGTGAACCGTCGACTCGAGGCGCTGCTGGCCGACCGGCCGTAGGCCCGGCCCGCGATCCGCCGGGGGCCGCCGGCTCTCGGCGACGCGCTGTCGGCCGGGCCGTTCCCGGGCAGACTGAGGCGATGAAGCGCGCCACCCTCTGCCCGGAGCGGCTGCTCCCGCAGCACGGGGTTCCGCCGCCGTGGCCGGGCCGGGAGGTCCGGCTCGACGGCATGGTCAGCTACGTCCGGGAGACCCCGGCCACCGTCCCGGGCGCGGAGCCGGCCCTGTACGTGCACGGACTCGGCGGCTCGTCGCAGAACTGGACCGACCTGGCCGGGCTGCTCTCCGGCAGGCTGGACGGCCAGGCGATCGACCTGCCCGGCTTCGGGCGCAGTGAGCCGGGCCTCCGTTACACCGTGCCGGCGTTCGCCGCGCGGCTGGTCCGCTACCTCGAACACTCCGACCGGGGGCCGGTGCACCTCTTCGGCAACTCGCTCGGCGGGGCGATCACCGTGCAGCTCGCCGCGCTCCGCCCCGACCTGGTACGCACCCTGACGCTGATCTCCCCGGCCCTGCCCTTCCTCAATTTCGGGCGTTCGTTGCAGGGCCGGATGCTGCCGCTGCTCGCCCTGCCCGGGGCGGAGCGGATGGCCGCCCGGCGCCTGACCGAGTTGGCGCCCGAGGCGATGGTCGAGAAGTTGCTGGAGGCGTGCGTCGCCGACCTGAGCCGGATCTGCGAGCAGCGCCGGCGGGAGGCGTTGGAGGAGATCCGGGTGCGCTACGAGGCCGAGCACTACGCGGCCGCGTACGTCCGCACGTTTCGTGGGCTCGTCTCCAGCTTCCTGCGGTCGTACCTGCCCGGGTCGGGGTCGCTCTGGCGGCTGGCCCGGTCGGTGCGGGCACCCACCCTGGTGGTGGGCGGTGGGCGGGACCGTCTCGTGGACGTCCGGGTCGCTCCGCAGGCGGCTCGGGTGATTCCGGACAGTCGGCTGCTGATGCTGGGCGGGGTGGGTCACGTGGCGCAGCTCGAGGAGCCGCGGCTGGTGGCCCGGGCGGTGCTGGGACTACTCACCGAAACGGGGGAGGGTGCGCAGCGTCACGATCTGGCAGGCTGAGCCGGATGCCCAGCTCCGCGCCGCGCTCCGCCGGCGACCCGACCGTCGGCCGGCAGCCGGTCGATCCGCCGGTGCTCCCGCCGCGCAGGTCCGTCCGCGGCGCGGCACCCGGCCGGCCGGGCGGCGGTGACCGCCGCAGCGGCGCGGTCGCGGGGCCGTGGAGTCCGCACGGCCGCCGGTTCCAGTTGATCGCGCAGCTCTCGGTGGTGCTGCTCGCGATCGGGGCGGCGCTCGTCGTGATCATGCGGCATCAGGACGTCGCGGCCCGGCCGGTGCCGGTCGGCGCGGCGGAGCTGCCGTCCCCCGAGGGGCCGCTGCCGTTGCTCGGGTCGTCGCCGGTCACCGCCTCGCCCTCCGCCTCGCCGTCGCCGGTGTTCCAACTGCCGGGGCCGGTGCCCTCGGCCGGCTCGGGCCGTTTCGGCTACGACGATCGCACCGGGCCGGTGCTGGGCCGGGCCGGCGGGATCCAGCAGTACCGGGTCGCCGTCGAGGCGGGGAGCCGCGAGGAGGCGGGCGAGTTCGGCCGGGCCGTGCAGGTCGCGCTCACCGGTCCGGGTAGCTGGGTGGACAGTGGCCGGCTGCGGCTGCGACAGGTGCCCGGTGGAACGGATTCCGAGTTCACCGTCTACCTGGCGACGGCCCGTACGGCGGGGCGGATGTGCGCGCAGGGCGGGGTGGACATCCGGGTCGAGGGGCGTCCGTACACGTCCTGCCGGGCGCCGGGGAAGGTCATCATCAACCTCGACCGGTGGCGGCTCTCCGTGCCGCACTTCGTGCGGGCGAAGGTTCCGCTCTCGGTCTACCGGCTCTACGTGGTCAATCACGAGGTGGGTCACCAGCTGGGGCATCGCCACGAGCGCTGTCCGGGCAAGGGCCGGGTGGCGCCGGTGATGATGCAGCAGACGCTCTTCCTCAACGGGTGCGTGGCCAATCCCTGGCCGTACCGGGACGGCCGCCGGTACGCCGGCCCGCCGCTCTGACGCGCTGTTTCGTACTGTCTGCGTGCCTTAAGGTGTATTCATCCTAATCACATCTTTCGTCGCCAATAATTGGTCTGACGATTCTGCGGGGCATCAGCCTTGAACATCCGGAAATAAGCGATTGATCTGGCAGGCTGAAGGGCATGACGTCGTCGTCCCCCTACGGCCCGCCGGCTTCCCGTGGCGAGCGGCCCCCCGCACTGCTGCGGACCCGCTCGCGGCGCCGCGGCGCCGTTCTGCTCGGGCTGGCGCTGCTGCTCGCGACCGTCGCCGGAACCGTTGTCACCTGGGGCGACGAACCCTCCACGCCCGCTACCGTGGCGGACCGGCTGCCCGAGGGCGGTGGGTTGGGGGCGCATGCCGAGCCGCAGGAGGCGCCGCCCGTCGTCGTCCCCTCGTACGGTCCGGGCCGATTCGTCGTCGCCACCGGTGGCACGCCCGTCGTCGGCGAGGACGGCCCGCTGCACCGCTACCGCGTCGTCGTGGAGGAGGGGGCCGGTCAGGACGTCGACGCCTTTGCGGCCAGCGTGGACGAGACCCTCGCCGACCCACGTAGCTGGATCGCCTCGGGCGAGCTACGGGTGCAGCGGGTGGCGGAGGCGGCGGAGGCCGACTTCACCGTCTACCTCGCCACCCCGGTCACCTCGGAGCGCATGTGCGCCGAGGGCGGCCTCAGCACCGAGGGCTACACCTCCTGCCGGCTGCCCGGGCAGGTCATCATCAACCTGGCCCGGTGGATGGAGGCGGTGCCGGACTACGGTGCCCCGCTCTCGGTCTACCGGACGTACGTGATCAACCACGAGGTCGGGCACGAGTTCGGCGAGGGGCACGAGGCCTGCCCGGCGCCGGGCAGCCCGGCGCCGGTCATGCAGCAGCAGACGTACGGGCTGGAGGGCTGCCTCGCCAACGCCTGGCCCTACCTCGACGGCCGCCGCTACGCGGGCGAGATCATCCCCTAGCGTCGAGCCACGATCCAGCTCCGGTGGCGGCGGTATCGACGACGGGGTGCGGCGATCGGCGGTGCTATTCCCCTCCCGAATTACGGGCGTCGTGTCCTCCCTCATGGCCGACGCGTCCGGTGCCGAGTGACAATGGCCGGGTTCGCACCGCCGATCCCGGGGAGTCCACCGTGTCGTTGCCCCCGCTCGTCGAGCCCGCCGCCGAGCTGACCGTTGACGAGATCCGTCGCTACTCGCGCCACCTGATCATCCCCGACGTCGGAGTCGAGGGACAGAAGCGGCTGAAGAACGCCCGGGTGCTCTGCGTGGGCGCCGGCGGTCTCGGCTCGCCGGCCCTGCTCTACCTCGCCGCCGCCGGCGTCGGCACGCTGGGGATCATCGACTTCGACACCGTCGACGAGTCGAACCTCCAGCGCCAGATCATCCACGGCGTCTCCGACGTCGGCCGGTCCAAGGCCGAGTCGGCCGCCGCGAGCATCCGCGAGATCAACCCCCTGGTCCAGGTGGAGATCCACAACACCGCGCTCGACCGGGAGAACGTCCGCGACATCTTCGCCCAGTACGACCTGATCGTCGACGGCACCGACAACTTCGCCACCCGCTACATGGTCAACGACGCGGCGGTGCTGCTCGGCAAGCCGTACGTCTGGGGGTCGATCTACCGCTTCGACGGCCAGGCCTCGGTCTTCTGGTCCGAGCACGGCCCCTGCTACCGCTGCCTCTACCCGGAGCCCCCGCCGCCCGGCATGGTCCCCTCCTGCGCGGAGGGCGGCGTGCTCGGTGTGCTCTGCGCCTCGATCGGCTCGATCCAGGTCAACGAGGCGATCAAGCTGATCACCGGCATCGGCGAGCCGCTGGTCGGCGGGCTGATGGTCTACGACGCCCTGGAGATGTCGTACCGGAAGATCAAGGTGCGCAAGGACCCGAACTGCGCCCTCTGCGGCGAGAACCCGACCGTGACCGACCTGCTGGAGGACTACGAGGACTTCTGCGGCGCGGTGTCGGAGGAGGCGCAGGAGGCGGTCGTCGACTCGACCATCACCGCGCTGGAGCTCAAGGAGTGGCAGGACGCCGGCAAGGACGTCTTCCTGGTGGACGTCCGGGAGCCGGCCGAGTACGAGATCGTCCGCATCCCCGGCGCGACGTTGATCCCGAAGGGCGAGATCCTCTCCGGTGAGGCGCTCTCCCGCCTCCCGCAGGACCGGCAGATCGTGCTGCACTGCAAGTCCGGGGTCCGCTCGGCCGAGGCGCTCGCCGCGCTCAAGGCCGCCGGGTTCCGGGACGCGGTGCACGTCCAGGGCGGCGTGCTCTCCTGGATCAAGCAGATCGATCCGTCGCTGCCCGCGTACTGACCGACCGGGCGGGGTCGGGGCGGGCTGGAACCGCTCCGACCTCGGCCGATCCTCCGAGGCGGAATCGCGTTTACGCAGGTAGCGTCTCCGCCGTGGTCGACTTGGACGCCGCCATCGGCTTCGTGGTGGCTCGTGGGGATGCGGTGGAACGCGCCCGCCTCTCCCGGCTGCGCACCGGAGCCCCGGCGCCGGTCGAGCTGATCGAGCGGGCCGAGTTCGGGCAGACGCCCGACGGCGGCTGGCCGGCGACCCTCGACGGTCCGATCGGCTCGGTCGACGCCACCTGCTTCCGCCTCGCCGAGCTCGATGATCTGGGCGCGCTCGGCCGACCGGCGGCCCGGCACGCCCTGGACTGGCTCGCCACCCGGCAGTCGGCCGACGGCGGCTGGGAGGAGGACCCGGCGCTCGCCGAGGTCGCACCCGACTGGGCCCGCCCCGGCGATCCGGAGGCAGGCTTCTACCTCACCGCCAACGCCGGCTTCTGGCTGACCGTCGCCGGGCTCGACGCCCGATCCGCCGGCCCGCTCGACCACCGGGTCGGCGGGGCGTACGCCGGGGTGGTGCAGGCGGCGGCCCAGGCCGTCGTCGAGCGGCTCGGGCCCGACGGGAGCTGGCCGTCGTTCCTGCCGGCCGGTTGGCTGAGCGCGGCCGTGCTGCACCGGCAGGGCAGGTACGACGAGTCGGCGCGGATCCAGGCGGTGCTCGCCGAGCGGATCCCCGAGCTCTCCCCGGCGGACGCGGCCTGGCTCGCCGCGAGCCTGCGCCGCGTCGGGGTGGGCGAGGAGCAGTGGCTCCTCGTCTCCGCCCGCCGCCGGCTCACCGAGACCCAGCGCAGCGACGGCGGCTGGGACAGCGACGACGGCCACCAGTTCGACGTGCACACCACGCTCCGCGCGGTCCGCGCCTGCCTCACCCCGAGCACCGGGCCCGACTGACGGGGCGCGGCCGCCGGTCAGCCGCGCAGGTGGCCGTCGCCGGTCACCACGTACTTGGTGCTGGTGAGCTCGGGCAGGCCCATCGGGCCGCGAGCGTGCAGCTTCTGCGTGGAGATGCCGATCTCGGCGCCGAAACCGAACTCGCCCCCGTCGGTGAACCGGGTCGAGGCGTTCACCATCACCGCCGCCGCGTCCACCCGGGCCACGAACTCGCGGGCCGCCCCGGTCGAGTCGGTGACGATCGCCTCGGTGTGCCCCGTGCCGTAGCGCCGGATGTGCGCGACCGCCGCGTCGAGGGAGTCCACCACGGCGACCGAGATCTCCGCGGCGAGGTACTCGGTGGCGAAGTCCTCCTCGGTCACCGGCAGCACGGCGGCGGAGTGCGCGACGACCCGCTCGTCACCGTGCACCGTGACGCCCGCCTCGGCGAACGCGGCAAGCATCGGCGGCAGGAAGGTCTCCGCGACGGCCGCGTGCACGAGCAGCGACTCGGCGGTGTTGCAGGTGGAGAGGCGCTGCGTCTTCGCGTTCAACGTGATCGCCACGGCCATCGACACGTCGGCGGCGGCATCGACGTAGACGTGGCAGTTGCCGACCCCGGTCTCGATCACCGGGACGGTCGACTCCTCGACCACGGTGCGGATCAGCGACGCGCCACCGCGCGGGATCAGCACGTCGACCAGCCCGCGGGCGCGCATCAGCTCCTTGACCGAGTCGCGGGAGGTGGCGTCGAGCAGCTGGACCGCGTCGGGCGGCAACCCCGCCCCGGCGACCGCGTCGCGCAGCACCGCGACCAGCGCGGAGTTCGAGTTGGCGGCGGAGGAGGAGCCGCGCAGCAGCGCCGCGTTGCCGGACTTCAGACAGATCCCGGCGGCGTCGACCGTCACGTTCGGGCGGGCCTCGTAGATGATCCCGACCACGCCGAACGGCACCCGGATCTGCCGCAGCTCGAGCCCGTTGGGCAGGGTCGAGCCGCGTACCACCTCGCCGACCGGGTCGGGCAGCGCGGCCATCTGCCGCAGCGCGTCGGCGATGCCGGCCACCCGCTCCGCGTCGAGGGCGAGCCGGTCCAGCACGGCCGCGCTCAGCCCGGCTTCCCGCCCGGCCGTCAGGTCGGTCGCGTTCGCGGCGAGGATCTCGGGGGTACGCGCCACCAGCGCGTCGGCCATCGCGTGCAGCGCGGCGTCCTTGGTCGTACGCGTCGCGAGGGCCAGCGCCTCCGCCGCCACCCGCGCCCGCCGTGCCTGCTCCACCACGCTCATGCCGCCACTCCGCTGCGCTCCGTGCCGTCATGAGGCTCTACCGCGCTGCGTTGATGATTCGCTCGCTGTCGCTCGCTCACGTCAACCCTCCGCCCTGAGCTGATCTGCTCATTCGTCACTCCTCACAGCAGCACCAGGTCGTCGCGGTGGACGACCTCGCGTTCGTATGCCGGGCCGAGCGCCGCGGCGAGCTCCGGAGTGGAGCGACCGAGCAGTCCGGGCAGCTCCACCGCGTCGTAGTTGACCAGCCCCCGGGCGACCGCCGCCCCCTGGGAGTCCACCAGGTCCACCGGGTCGCCGGCGGTGAACGCCCCGTCGACCGCCGTGATGCCGGCCGGTAGCAGCGACTTGCGTCGCCCGACCACCGCGGCGACCGCCCCCTCGTCCAGGTGCAGCCGGCCCCGGGGCGAGGTCGCGTGCGCGAGCCAGAAGAGCCGCGCGGCCGGGCGCTGACGCTGCGGATGGAAGAAGGTGCCGACCGCCTCGCCGGCCAACGCCGGGGCGGCCAGCGGTGCGGCGGTGAGCACGACCGGGATGCCGAACCCGGTGGCGATCCGGGCCGCCTCGACCTTCGTCACCATGCCGCCGCTGCCGACCCCGGCGCGCCCGGCGCCGCCGATCGTGACGCCCGTGAGGTCCTCCTCGCTGCGTACCTCGGTGATCCGGGTGGAGTCGGGTCGGCGGGGGTCGCCCGTCCAGAGCGCGTCGACGTCGGAGAGGAGCACGAGCAGGTCGGCCTGGACGAGCGCGGCCACCAGCGCGGCCAGCCGGTCGTTGTCGCCGAACCGGATCTCCTCGGTGGCCACCGTGTCGTTCTCGTTGACGATCGGCACCGCCCGCAGGTCGAGCAGCTTGCGCAGGGTCCGGTACGCGTTGCGGTAGTGCGCCCGCCGGGTCACGTCGTCGACGGTGAGCAGCACCTGCCCCACCGTCCGCTGGTGCCGGGCGAAACTGGCCGCGTACCGGCCGATCAGTTGACCCTGTCCGACGCTCGCCGCGGCCTGCTGGGTGGCCAGGTCGCGTGGGCGGCGGGACAGCCCCAGCGGCGCCAGGCCGGCCGCGATCGCGCCGGAGGAGACCAGCACGACTTCCCGGCCGTCGTCGGCGAGCGCCCCGAGGGTGTCGACCAGCGCGTCGACCCGTTCGCCGGCCAGACCGCCGGTCGCGGTGGTCAGCGAGGAAGATCCGATCTTGACGACGACGCGTCGGGCTGCCGTTACCGCTTCACGCACAACGACCATTCTGCGTGGTCACGGCGGCGCAGCCCCGCGACGTTCCCATAGTGTGGCGCGCTGTGACACCTGACGAGTACGTCGAGGCGGTGCTGGACCTGGTGGAGCGGATCCCGCCGGGCCGGGTGATGTCGTACGGGGCGGTCGCCGATGCGCTCGCCGAGCGCTCGGGTCGCAGCTCGGCCCGGCTGGTGGGCAACATCATGGCCCGGCACGGCGGGGCGGTGCCCTGGCACCGGGTGGTCAACTCGACCGGGCGGCTGCCGCCGGGGCACGAGCGGGAGGCCCGGGCCCGGTTGCTCGCCGAGGGGACGCCGCTGCGCGCGTCCGGGGTGGACCTGGCGGCGGCCGGCTGGTCACCGGAGGAGGGCGAGGGCGCGTGGCCGCCGGAAGAGAGGATGTGACCGGCGCCATAACGTGAGTAGCATTCGGCGCCATGAACGCCCCGCCGGCCGGTCCGCTCCCCGCCCCGGGCCGTCTGCCGCGTCGGGTGCACCTCGGCTACGCGCTCGGCTCGCTCGCCACCGGCGCCTTCGGCACCGTGCCCGGCCTGCTGCTGCTGCCGTACCTCACCGACACGCTGGGGGTGGCCGCCGGGGTGGCCGCGCTGCTGGTGCTCGTACCGAAGGCGTGGGACGTGCTGGTCAACCCGGTGGCCGGCCGCATCTCCGACCGCACCGCGTCGCGCTGGGGTCCGCGCCGCCCCTACCTGCTCTTCGCCGGGCTGGCGCTCGCGCTGCTCTTCGCCGCCATCTTCGCCGCCCCGTTCGGATCGGGGAGCCCGGCCCCGGGGTACGTCGCGGTCGCCTTCCTCGCCACGGCCACCGCGTTCGCCTTCTTCCAGGTGCCGTACGTGGCGATGCCGGCCGAGCTGACCGAGGAGTACGCCGAGCGCACCCGGCTGATGACCTGGCGGATCGCCGTGCTGGCCCTCGCCATCCTGGTCTCCGGGGCGGTCGCCCCGATGGTGGTGAGCGCGGGCGGCGAAGGGCTCGCCGGGCACCGCTGGATGGGCCTCTTCGTGGCGGCACTGATCGCGTTCGGCGCGGTCGGCGCGTTCGCCGGCACCAGGGCCGGGCCCACCGGGCGGGTACGCGAGAGCGAGCCCACGCTCCGCGCCCAGCTCGCGGTCGCCGCCCGGAACCGCCCGTTCCGGGCGCTGCTGCTCTGCTTCGTGGTGCAGTCCGCCGGCGTGGCCACCATCCTGGCCGGGGTCAACTACTTCGCCGACCAGATCCTGCGGGACCCGCGGACCGGAGCGACGCTGCTCTTCGCCTGCTTCGTCGGGCCGGCGCTGCTGGTGATGCCGCTCTGGACCCGGATCGGTGCCCGGGTCGGCAAGCTCCGCGCCCTGGTCGCCGCGTCGCTGCTGCTCGCGGTGGGCGTGGCGGCGCTGGTGTCCGCCCCGCTCCTGCCGGCGGCCGCCATCTACCCGGTGGTCGCACTGGTCGGCGCCGGGTACGCGGGCCAGCAGGTCTTCGCGCTCGCCATGCTGCCCGACTGCATCAGCTGGGACGAGGCGCGCACCGGCCGGCGGCAGGCCGGTGTCTTCACCGGGGTGTGGACGGCGGGGGAGACCCTCGGGCTGGCGCTCGGGCCGGGCATCTACGGGCTGGTGCTCCAGCTCTCGGGCTACGTCTCCTCCGACACCGGAACGGCCGCGGCGCAGTCCGACCCGGCCCGGTTCGGCATCCTGCTCGGCTTCACCGTGCTCCCCGCCCTCCTGGTGGCCGCGCCGCTCGCCCTGCTGCGCCGCTACAACCTGCCCACCGCGAACGACGACGCCGACCGACCGGTCGTGGTGGGCAACGACAGCCGCTGAGCCGCACGGAGAGGGCCGAAGACCCATGAACGAGGAGCCGACCGGCGGCTGTGCGCTGCCGCAACAGGGGCTGCCCGCCGAGCGGGTGCTCGACGAGATCCACCTGCTGCGGGCCCAGGACCGGCCGACGCACGGCGGGCAGCTCTTCGCGTACGTCTACGACCCGGCCGTACCCGGCCTGGACGAGCTGGCCGCCACGGCGTACGCGGCGAGCGCGCACGTGAACGGGCTGGACCCGACCGCCTTCCCGTCCCTGCTGGCCATGGAGAACGCCCTGGTCGGAGCGGCCGCCGAGCTGCTCGGCGGCGGACCCGGCAGCACCGCGCCGGAGGTGGTCGGCAGCGTCACCAGCGGCGGCACCGAGTCGCTGATCCTGGCGGTCAAGGCGGCCCGGGACGCCCACCCGGAGATCAGCACGCCCCGGCTCGTGGTGCCGGCGAGCGGGCACGCGGCCTTCGCCAAGGCGGCCCACTACCTGCGGGTGGGGCTCGACGTGGTGCCGGTCGACCCGGGCACGCTGCGCCCCGACCCGGCCGCGACGGCCGCCGCCATCGGGCCGGAGACGGTGCTCGTGGCCTGCTCCGCCCCGTCGTACGCGCACGGCGTGATCGACCCGGTCGGCGAGATCGCCGCCGCGGCCGCCGCAGCGGGGGTGCGCTGCCACGTGGACGCCTGCTTCGGCGGCTGGACGCTGCCCTACCTGCGTCGGCTCGGCGTGCCGGTACCTCCGTTCGACTTCGCGGTGCCCGGGGTCACCTCGATCTCGGTCGACCTGCACAAGTACGCGTACGCCCCGAAGGGCGTCTCGGTGCTGCTGCACCGTGATCCGGCGCTGCGCGCCCCGCAGTACTTCGCGTACGCCGACTGGCCCGGCTACACGATGATCAATCCGACGATCGCCTCGACGCGCTCGGGCGGCCCGATCGCCGCCGCGTACGCCACCCTGCGGCACCTCGGCGACGACGGCTACCTGCGCCTGGCGGCGGCCACCCGGGACGCCGTGGCCGGGCTGGCCGACGCCGTGCGCCGCGTACCCGGGCTGCGGCTGATGGCCGAGCCGGAGTCGACAGTCGTCTGCTTCACCGCCACCGACCCGGAGCTCGACCTGTTCGTGCTGGTCGACGAGCTGACCGCCCGGGGCTGGCACACCCAGCCCCAGCTCTCGTACGCCGGCCTGCCGGCCAGCGTGCACCTCACGGTGACCGCCGCGGTGGCGACCCGGGTGGGCGAGTTCAGTCCGGCGCTGGCCGAGGCGGCGAAGGCCGTTCGGGCGGCCGGCCCGGTCGTGCTGCCCGAGCAGTTGCGCACCCTCGCCGGCACGCTCACCCCGGACGCGCTCACCCCCGAACTGGTCGGCGGGCTCGCCGCCGGCCTGGGGCTGGGCGGGTCCGCCGCCGCCCCGCCCGACCGGATGGCGGTGGTGAACACGCTGCTCGACGCCGCCGCGCCCGCGCTGCGGGAGCGGCTGCTGGTGGAGTTCGTGGGCCTGCTGCAACGTCCCCACTGGTGAGCCGCCCGACGCGGCAGCCCGGGTTCTCCGGGCCGCCGCGCCGTGCGGGGGTTGTCGTGCTGCTAGCCGGCCGTGCGGAGCTCGACGCGGTTGTCGCTCCGCTTCAGGTCGTCCCAGTACCGGTCCTGCGCGTCGAAGTGGACCACGTGCACGACCGGTCGCAGGTCGTCGTCGCCGGGCGGGTCGACCAGGAACCGGAACGTGTACGTCTTCCGCCCGCCCGCCGGCAGCGGATCCAGCAGGCAAGCGGCGACCGGCCCCGCGTCGGCCGTCCGGCACCGGTCGAGGTCCGTTCCGTCGGGCTCGCCGATGCTGGTCAGCGTGTCGAAGCCCAGCCGGGGAACGTCCACAGGTCCCCGGTTGACGACAGTGACCGTCACCGTGCCGGTGCGTCGGCCCTGCCCGTCCGGCGGCCCGAGGGCCAGCTCACCGGCGGTCAGGGTGAGGTCGGTCAGCCGGGGATCTACTCCGAACTTCGTCGGCCCGGCCGTCTGGTCGAACCGGTCACCGGTCCACGCGTACGTCCGCCACTGCCCCTGCGGCCACCACGACGGCAGGCCGCAGCAGGGCTGTACGTCGGCGACGTGGACCCGGACCTTCCCGTCGTCCTGCACGGAGAAGTCGGCGATGTCGTCCATCCCCTCGGCGGCGCCGACCACCCGGCCCATGGTGACGATCCGGCCGGCGGCGTCGCGATCGAAGGCCACCACCTGTTTCCCGAGGGTCTCACCGTTGGCCCGGCAGCCGAGCAGGGCCACCGTCTCGACCGCACCGTCGCCGTCCAGGTCGCCGTGGCCCGGATCGCCGAGGAGGGCCGGCACCGAATCCACGTTCGGCCCCGGACGGAGCCGCACGTCCTCGGTGCCGCAGCTCGGCGGGGAGTGCAGGTACTCCGGCCAGGCGGGCAGGTCGACGCGGGCGGCGAGGAGCTGGGACCGGCTGATCCGACCGTCCGGCGCCGCGGCGGTGGGGCTCACCGAGCTCGGGGTTGGCGTCGGGGGCACGGTCGACGACGGGCTCGGCTCGCCGGTCTGCGCCGGGCCGGGCGGCGGGGCGGAGCCCCGGTCCCGGGTCGTGTTCGCCGCCACCGGGATCGTGACCGCGAGCACCGCGACGGCGGCAGTCAGCACCGCTACCCGCTGGCGACGTCGCCGTACCGTCCGTCGCACCTCGGTGGGGCCGGCCGGCTGCACCGCCGGGGCGTACGCCTCGCGGAAAGCGGAGAACTCGCCGCTCACCAGAATGTCATCGAACTCAGGCATGACCGTTCCCCCCGTTCTCGCCGGCGAGCTGAACCGCCAGCGCCGTCCGGCCCCGGTGCAACCAGGACTTGACCGTGCCCTCCGGCACCCCCTCCTGCTCCGCGATCTGACCGACGGACAGATCCGCGAGGTAGTGCAGCACCACCGCGCGACGCTGGTTGGCCGGCAGCTGCGCCAGGGCGGCGGTCAGCGCCACCCGCTCCGGGCCGGGACCCGGCATGTGCTCCTCACGCTGCCGGCGCAGCCAGGACTGCGCGGTACGCAGCCGCCGCCAGCGGCTGGTGGCGAGGTTCCAGGCGACCCGCCGTACCCATGCCACCGGATCGTCGTAGCGCGACACCCGGGACCACCGGGCGAAGGCCCGGCAGAACGCCTCCTGCACCAGGTCCTGCGCCTGCGGCAGATCCCCGCAGTACGCCGCGAGCTGGAGCGTCAGCGACCGGAAGTGCGCATGGTAGAGGCCGTCGAAGTCGATTCCCTCGGCCTGCTCACGTGGCTGCGGGCGCTCCGCTGCCACCCCGGGTGGCGGCTCGCCCCGCCGTGGCTCCCTCGTCACCGTCATCTGGTCCTCCCCGTGCGTGCCGCGTCCGTGCGGCCGATGCCGATCACACGCCTCGATGCCGGCCCCGGTTGCACGGGTCTCCGCCGCCGCCGCTGTGGTTGACTGTCAGATCGGAGACAGGGGAGGGAGGCCCGAGGTGCAGGTACCGGCAGTGCTCGGCGAGCCGATCCGGTTCGTGCTGAACTGGGGTCGCCGCTACTCGCTCTGGGTCTTCAACTTCGGCCTGGCCTGCTGCGCGATCGAGTTCATCGCGACGAGCATGAGCCGGCACGACTTCATGCGGCTCGGGGTGATCCCGTTCGCGCACGGCCCCCGCCAGGCCGACCTCATGGTGGTCTCCGGCACGGTGACCGACAAGATGGCCCCGGCCATCAAGCGGCTCTACGACCAGATGCCCGAGCCGAAGTACGTCATCTCGTTCGGCGCCTGCTCCAACTGCGGCGGCCCCTACTGGGACTCGTACTCGGTGACCAAGGGGGTCGACCAGCTCATCCCGGTCGACGTCTACGTGCCCGGCTGCCCGCCCCGGCCGGAGGCGCTGCTGCACGGCATCCTCCGCCTCCAGGAGAAGATCGCCGCCGAGCAGTCCGGCCCCGGCGGGGTGTCCCGTCCCGACCTGCTCGCCGCTCCCGTCGACGCGCCGCCGAGCGACGGTGCGCTTCCGCGGTCGGTCGCGTCGCTCACCGCCCCGCCGGTACGCCCGCCCTCGGCCGGCTGACCCCCGACCGCCCGCGCACCTCTCGTCCGGCCGGCGAGCCCGTCCCCGGTCCCGGCCCGCCCGTGCCGGTGTCTGTACCGCCACCAGCGCCAAAAGGTCCGCCCCGGCGGCGAGCAGCAGTTGGCGGACGGGGGCTAGCCTCCGCACATGAGCAGCTCAGGGCCGCGCCGCGCCGCCCACATCGTCGACGTGTTGATCGCGGAGTTCGGGGAGTCGATGACGCTCGACCCCGCCGCCTTCCGCCGCAAGTTCCGCAAGATGGCCGCCTCCCCGTTCGCCTTCTACCGGGGCAGCGCCGCGCTCTTCTACGCCGACCAGCGCGGCGACTTCGCCGACGACCGGTTCCTCGACGAGCGCACCAGCCGGGTGTGGATCCACGGTGACCTGCACGCCGAGAACTTCGGCACCTACATGAACGCCTCGGGACAGCTGGTGTTCAACGTCAACGACTTCGACGAGGCGTACGTCGGGCCGTTCACCTGGGACCTGAAGCGCTTCGGGGCGAGCGTGGCGCTGCTCGGCTACGCCAAGGCGCTCTCCGACCAGGTGATCACCGAGCTGGTCACCAGCTTCGCCCACTCGTACCTGACCGAGCTGCGGGCGATCGCCGCGGGCGGCGACGACGCCATCGGCTCGATCACGCTCGACAACGCCGACGGGGTGCTGCGCCGGGTGCTCCAGCAGGCCCGGCTCTCCACCCGCGTCGACCTGCTCGCCGCGCAGACCACCATCGACAACTACGAGCGGCGCTTCTCCCTCGGCGACGGTGTGTACGAGGTCGACGACGAGACGCGCGGGCTGGTCACCGCCGCCTTCACGGCGTACCTCGGCACGCTGCCCGTCTCCTCGTCCCGGCTGCGTCCGGTCGAGACCCGGATCAAGGACGTGGTGCTGCGCAAGGGGGTGGGCATCGGCTCGGCCGGACTGCCGTCGTACAACCTCCTGCTGGAGGGGCACACGCAGGCGCTGGAGAACGACGTCGTCATCTACATGAAGCAGGCCCAGGTGCCCGCGGTGGCGCGGCACATCCCCGACGAGTCGATCCGCGCCTACTTCCAGCACCAGGGGCACCGGACGGCCGAGTCGCAGCGGGCGTTGCAGGCGCACGCCGACCCGTGGCTGGGCTTCACCGAGCTGGGCGGGGTCGGCCAACTGGTCGCCGAGGTCTCGCCGTACGCCGCCGACCTGGACTGGGCGGACGTCAACGAGCCGGAGGAGCTGGCCGGGGTGCTGGCCGACCTGGGCCGGGCGGTGGCCCGGATGCACTCGGTGGCCGACGACGAGTCCAGCCACGACCTGGTCGACTACTCCACCGAGGAGGCGATCACCGCGACGGTGGAGCGGGACGAGCCGGGCTTCGTGCGCCACCTGGTGGAGTTCGCCCACGAGTACGGGCTGCGCGCCCGGGAGGACCACCAGCTCTTCGTGGACGTGTTCCGCAACGGCCGGCTGCCCGGCATCTGAGCCGCCGGGCGGGGACCGCCGGGGCGTGCGGTCAGACGGCGAACTCCAGCACCACCTTGATGTCGTCCGGCCCGCTCGTGTACGCGTCGGCGTAATCCGACACCGCCACCCGCCGGCTGATCAGCGAGCTGAGCCAGAGCGGGTCGGCCCGGTGCAGCGCCTCCGCGGCCAGCTCCCAGTGTCGCCGGTTGGCGTTCACCGAGCCGAAGACCACGTTGTTCTCCAGCACCAGCTCGCGGTTGAGCGCGCCCGCGTCGAAGTCGATGGTCCGCCCGCCGCTGGAGACTCCGGCCAGGCAGACGATGCCGTTCGGCGCCGCCTTGCACATCACGTCGAGCACCACCCGGGGCGCTCCGGTGCACTCCAGCACGACGTCCGGCTCGAAGTCCAGCTCGTTGACGTGCACCGAGTGGTAGGTCGCGCCCAACGCGTTCACCAGTTCCGGCTTCGGGCCGCTGGTGGCGAGGTCGAGCACGTGCACGGAGAACCCGCGCTGGGCGGCGAGCAGGGCGGCGAGCAGGCCGATCGGGCCGGCCCCGGTGACCAGCACGACCCGCGGCTGCCACACCGCCCGCTGCCCGATGCGTTCGATGTGGTCCCACGCCTTCGCGACGATGCTTGTCGGTTCGAGCAGCATGCCGACCTGGCCGAGCGACCGGTCCAGCGGGACGGCGTACGGGGGCTGGATCCGCCAGCGTTCCCGGGCGAACCCGGGCAGCGCCTTGATGCCGTGCTCGGTGTAGCGGCCGTTGCGGCACATGTCCCACTCGCCGACCGCGCAGTTCGGGCAGGGCACCGGATCCGGGTGCCGGACGACCCCCGCCACCAGGTCGCCGGGTTGGAGGGTGCCGGTCGGGTCCTCGAGGACCCGACCCAGCGACTCGTGCCCGAGCACCAGGTGCCGCTCGCCCGGCGGCGCCTCGCCGTACTCCCCGGCGACGATCTCGTGATCGGTGCCGCAGACCCCGATGGCCAGGGACTCGACCAGGATCGGGCCCTCCTCGGTGGCCGGTTCCGGGTAGTCCTCGACCAGCTTCAGGGAGTCGGCGGTCCCGGGGGTCACAGTCACTGCGCGCACGACTCCCATCCTCGCCTCTCTGCCGGCCTCCCGACGGGCAAAGCGCAAGATGAGTCCCGTGCCGACCGGTCCCGGCGGTCCGGTCCGACCACGGTCAGCGCGAGCCGCTCGGCCGGGCGAGCCCGCCGAGACAGGCCCTAGGATCAGCGCATGACTCCGGAAGAGGTCGGCAGCCGGATGGCTGAGCTGCTCGCGCCGGCCGAACCCACCCCGTCGGTCTCCGGTGGCGGCCGGCACGCCCGCGCCACGGTGGACGTGCCGGCGGCGAGCTGGCGTGACGCCGTCCGGGCGGCCCGCGACGACGCGGAACTGAACTGCGACTTCTTCGACTGGCTCTCGGCCGTGGACGAGCTCGCCGACGGGTTCGACGTGGTCGCCCACCTCTGGTCGACCCGCCGCCGGCACGGCCTGCTGCTGCGCACCCGGGTGCCGCGCGAGGCGTCCACGGTCGCCTCGGTGGTCGACCTCTATCCCGGGGCCGACTGGCACGAGCGTGAGACGCACGAGATGTTCGGCATCGACTTCGCCGGCCACGCCGGTCTGCGTCCGCTGCTGCTGCCGCCCGAGTTCGAGGGACATCCGCTGCGCAAGGAGTTCGTGCTGGCCTCCCGGGTGGCCAAGCCCTGGCCGGGCGCGAAGGAGCCGGGCGAGTCCGAGGCGGGCGGTGGACGTCGGCCGATCCGCCCGCCGGGCGTGCCCGCGCCGGGGGAGTGGGGCACCACGCCCACCCCGGCCGGCGCCGGTGGCGCGGGGGAGCGGCCGCGGGGCGGCACACCGGCCCGCCCGGCCGGTGACCGGCCCGCCCGGCCGGCGCCGGGAGCCCGCCCCGGGCGTACGGACCGACCGGCGCGCCCGGCCCCGTCGACCGACGCGGCCGACCGCACCGAAGTCGACGGGGACGGGTCCTGATGCCGATCTGGGTCGAGCTGCTGATTCGGGTCGCCGCGGTGCTCGTCGCCTTCCTCGTCCTGCCGCTGCTGGTCGGTCAGGCCGAGCACAAGGTGATGGCGCACATGCAGGGCCGGCTCGGCCCGATGTACGCGGGCGCGTTCCACGGCTGGGCGCAGCTCGTCGCCGACGGGCTCAAGTTCGTGCAGAAGGAGGACGTCACCCCGCGCGAGGCGGACCGTTCCGTCTTCCGGTTGGCTCCGGTGGTCGCGCTGCTGCCGTACCTGCTCGTGCTCCTGGTGATCCCGCTCGGCCCGAACGACCTGGTCGGGCAGCCGCTGGACGTCGGGCTCTTCTTCGTCCTCGCGGTGGTGGGCGTCGGGGTGCTGGCCGTGCTGATGTCGGCCTGGGCCTCGGCCAACAAGTACAGCCTGCTCGGCGGGGTGCGGGGCGCCGCGCAGCTGCTCGGTTACGAGCTGCCGTTGGTGCTGGCCGCCGCGTCGGTGGCGATGGCGGCCGGCACGCTCAGCCTCTCCGGCATCGTCGAGGCCTGGCGGCCCTGGTGGCTGCTCTGGCAGGCGCCCGCGATGATCATCTTCTTCGTGGCCGGGCTCGCCGAGATCCGCCGCCCGCCGTTCGACATGCCGATCGCCGACTCCGAACTGGTCTTCGGCTACCTGACCGAGTACACGGGGCTGCGCTTCGCGTTCTTCCTGCTGGCCGAGTACGTCGGCATCGTGGTGATCGCGGCGCTCACCACCGTGCTCTTCCTCGGCGGTTGGCACGGGCCGTTCGCCGACGACCAACTCGGCTGGCTCTGGACGCTGCTCAAGGTCTTCGCCGTCTCCTTCGTGATCATCTGGCTCCGGGTGTCGTACCCCCGGCTGCGCGAGGACCAGCTCCAGCGGCTCTGCTGGCTGGTCCTCGTTCCGGCGTCCCTGGCGCAGCTGGTCCTCACCGTCGCCGTCCGCGTCGCCCTGTGAGGGCGGGCCCCCTCCGACGGGAGGGGACCCGCACCGGCGATGCCGGTCAGCGCAGCGGGGTGTGCGCGGGATCGACGCGCTCGGCCGGCGGCGGGGGCGGGGTGCCGTCGCCGAACGGGCGCCCGCCGAGCGACTCCCGACCGTGCGGCGTGAGCCAGTTGGCCAGGTCGGGCCCGAGCGGCACGATCCCGGTCGGGTTGATGTCCCGGTGCACCTCGTAGTAATGCCGCTTGATGTGGTCGAAGTCGATCGTGTCGCCGAAGCCGGGGGTCTGGAAGAGGTCCCGGGCGTACGCCCACAGCACCGGCATCTCCGCGAGCTTCTGCCGGTTGCACTTGAAGTGGCCGTGGTAGACCGGGTCGAAGCGGGCCAGCGTGGTGAAGAGCCGCACGTCGGCCTCGGTGATGGTGTCGCCGACCAGGTAGCGCTGCCCGGCCAGCCGCTCGCTCAGCCAGTCCAGCCGGTCGAAGAGCCGGTGGTATGCCGTCTCGTACGCCTCCTGGCTGCCGGCGAAGCCGCACCGGTAGACGCCGTTGTTGACGTCCCGGAACACCACGTCGTTGACCTCGTCGATCTCGTCGCGCAGCCGCTGCGGGTAGAGCTCTGGCGCGCCCTCCCGGTGGTACGCCGTCCACTCGGTGGAGAGGTCGAGGCTCATCTGCGCGTAGTCGTTGGTCACCACCCGCCCGGTCGGCACGTCCACGATCGCCGGCACCGTGATGCCCCGTTCATAGCCGGGGAACCGCTTGAAGTACGCCTCGGCGAGCCGTTCGATGCCGAGCACCGGGTCCCGCCCACCCGGGTCGAGGTCGAACGTCCAGCTCCGCTTGTCGTGCGTCGGACCGGCCACCGCCATCGACATCGCGTCCTCCAGGCCGAGCAGCCGGCGGACGATGATCAGGCGGTTCGCCCAGGGGCAGG
This sequence comes from Micromonospora musae, assembly GCF_003626635.1. GTDB lineage: Bacteria > Actinomycetota > Actinomycetes > Mycobacteriales > Micromonosporaceae > Micromonospora > Micromonospora musae. The sequence continues at coordinate 20,005 of NZ_RAZT01000020.1, forward strand.
CCCGGCTGACCGCGAGCCGGTACCGGCCGGGCTCCACCGGATAGCCGTCCCGCCCGTCGGCGGTGATCCGCGTGGCTATGTAGCGCTGGTCGCGGGTGAACTCACCACCTGGCTCCACGTACTTGCCGCCGGTGCGTTGCAGCACCTCGTCGTCGGTCTCGGTCCTGTCGGCCTCGCTGCTGGTACCCACGCCGCCCTCCGATCCTGTCGCCTCGTCCCATTCTGGCGGCTCGACCGGTTGCCGGCGGGGCGACCGCCGCGAGCGCCGGCGTGCGCGGCACGAGCCCGGCGCTACGCTGCCTCCTGTGATCGACACGGAGGCGGCGGCGCGGCGACTCATCGCCGACGTGTGGAACGCCGGTCGCGAGGAGTCCGCGTACGAGCTGATCGCGCCCGAGTGCCCGGGGCTGGGCGGCACCGGCCCGGAGGCCACCCTGGCGTGGCATCGGGAACGTCGGGCCGCCTTCCCGGACCTCCGCTACAAGATCGTCGACCTGGTCGCCGACGGGGACCGGGCGGCCGTGCACTGGCGGGCCGCCGGCACCCAGGTCGGGCAGTTCGGGCCGGTGCCACCGACGGGACGGGTGGCCAGCTACTCCGGGGCGTCGTTCCTGCGCTTCGACACGAACGGGCGGATCGTCGACGTGTGGAGCGTCAACGAGCTGTTCCAGGTGCTCCAGCAGCTCGGTGTCGAGATGATCCCCCCGGCGGTCAGCGGCCCCGGAGCGTGATCCGGCTGATCGGCAGGTTGATCGGGAAGGGCTCACCGGTGTCGACGAACTTCGTCCACCGGCCGGTCTCTGTGTAGACCTCGTTCACCGCATCGATTCGATAGGTGACGATCTCCAGCGCGCCGTCCTCCGTCTCGACCCGCCAATAGAACGGGATGCCGGCCTGGGCGTAGAGCGCCGGCTTGAGCACCCGGTCTATCGAGCGGGTGCTCGGGGAAACGATCTCTATGGCAAGGACGACCTCATGCGGCTCGTACCGCGACGGTTCGCGTGCCGCCGCGGCCGACGTGGTCACCAGCACGTCCGGAATGAAGGACCGGGTGCGATTTATCCGCACCTCGACTCCCTGGGTGACGTCGTAGTCGTCGGGGCACTCGGCCTCGAGAGCGACGCCAAGACGCATCGCGATGGTCTGGTGAGTGCGGGTGGGGGAGGGGGACATCAGCAGCACTCCATCGAGCAGCTCCCGGCGGCGGCCATCCTCGGGCAGCGCATCCAGATCGTCTGTCGTCCACCCGCCCTCGGGCGGATAGTCGCTCTGCAGCGCGGCGGTCATGGCGGGTCCTTCCAGGCGGTCGTTCTCCCCGGGTCCACCGTACCGCCGGCCGGGCTCGGGGGGCGGTCGCGCGCGCCGGGGCCACAGGGCAGGATGGTCCGCATGAGCGACCGCAGCGAGCGCACGCCGGACGACGTCGCCGGTGACCGCGGCCTGCCCGGTGCGGGTCTGGTCAAGGGGCTGGCGGTCACGCTGAAGACGATGACCCGGCGCTCCACCACCCAGCAGTACCCGGACGTGGCCCCCGAGCTGCCGCCCCGCTCGCGCGGAGTGATCGCGCTGCTCGAGGAGAACTGCACGGTCTGCATGCTCTGCGCCCGCGAGTGTCCGGACTGGTGCATCTACATCGACTCGCACAAGGAGGAGGTGGCGGTGCCCGGCGCCGCCCGCCCCCGCCAGCGCAACGTGCTCGACCGCTTCGACATCGACTTCTCGCTCTGCATGTACTGCGGGATCTGCATCGAGGTCTGCCCGTTCGACGCGCTCTACTGGTCGCCCGAGTTCGAGTACGCCGAGTACGACATCAAGGACCTGCTGCACGACAAGGACCACCTCGGGGAGTGGATGGACACCGTTCCGCCCCCACCCGCACACGACCCGAACGGCGAGCCGGCCAAGGAGGAGACCAGCGCCGCCCGCAAGGCGACGGTCCCCGCCGCGCGCCCCACCGCCCCGGGCGTACGTCCCGACCCGGGCCCGTCCGGCGAGGCGACGACATGACCGGTGCGGACGTGCTGCTGCTCGCGCTCGGCGCGGTGGCGGTCGGCTCGGGCGTGCTGGTGGTCACCACGAAGCACCTGGTCCGGGCGGGCCTCTACCTCGTCGTCTGCCTGGGCGCGCTCGCCGGTGACTACCTGGTGCTCACCGCGGAGCTGGTGGCCTGGGTCCAGGTGCTCATCTACGTGGGCGCCGTGGTGGTGCTGCTGCTCTTCGCGGTGATGCTCACCCGGGCGCCGATCGGCGCCTCGGACGACCTGGACCGGCCCGGCTGGCCGGCCGCGCTGATCGGCGGCGGCGTCGGGCTGGGGCTGACCGCACTGCTCGTCGACGCGTACCGGTGGACCGCTGTGGAGCTGCCCGAGGCGGGCACGGCCGAGCGGATCGGCGGGGAGATCTTCCGCAGCTGGGTGCTCCCCTTCGAGGTGCTCTCGGTGCTGCTGCTCTCCGCCCTGGTCGGCGCCGTGGTGCTCTCCCGACCGGAGATCGGCCGGCCGGCCGGCGGGTCGCGCGACACCACGCGACCGGGCCGTACGGAGGTGGGCCGGTGAGGCCGGTCATCCCGTACGTCACCGCGGCGCTGCTCTTCGGCCTCGGGGCCTACGGTGTGCTGCGTCGCCGTAACGCGGTACTGGTGCTGATGTCCGTCGAGCTGATGCTCAACGCGGTCAACCTGATCCTCGTCACCGCCGACACCACGGTCCGGGCGGCGCTGCCGCACAGCGGCCAGGTCTTCGCGCTCTTCGTCATCGTGCTGGCCGCCGCCGAGATCGGGGTGGGGCTGGCCATCGTGCTCCAGCTCTACCGGCTGCGGGCCGACGTCTCCGTGGACGAGGTGCCGTTGAGCGAGCCGTCCACGACGGTGGACGCCGACGTACGGGAGGCGCGGTGAGCACGACCACGCTGCTCGGTGCGCTGCTGCCGGTCGTACCGCTGGTGGCCGGCCTGCTCGGCCTGCTCCTGCCGCCCTCGCCGCGGGCCCTCACCGCGCAGGGCCGGGACGCGGCGGCCGGTGAGACGTGGGCCCGGCGCGCGGCGATCGTCCTCGGCGTGACCGGCGCCGCCGCTGCGCTGGCGCTCGCCGTCGCCCTGCTGGCCACGTTGGACACGCCGGCCGAGGCGAGCACCACCTGGGTGCGGCTGGGTGGACTCGAGGTCAGCCTCGGCGTCCGGCTGGACGGCGCCGCCGCGCTGGTCGCGGTGGCGGTCGGTGCGGTCGCGCTGGCCGTGCAGGTCTACTCGATCGGCTACCTGAAGCGCGGTCCGCACGACGACGTCGACGTCGACCACCGCTACCCGCCGTACGCCGCGCAGATCAGCCTCTTCACGGCGGCGATGCTGCTGGTGGTGGTCTCCGGAGACCTGCTCCTGCTGCTGGTCGGCTGGGAGGTGATGGGCCTCTGCTCGTACCTGCTCATCGCGCACGACCGCCGGCTGCCCGAGGCGCCCGCCGCCGCGATGAAGGCGTTCCTGGTCACCCGGGTGGGTGACGTCGGTTTCCTGCTCGGCATCGCGCTGCTCGGCGTCTCCGCGGGCAGCTTCCGGATCGCCGACGTGCTCGCCGCCGACCACTCGTCCGGCACGCTCACCGCCGCCTGCCTGCTGCTGCTCGCCGGGGTCGCCGGCAAGAGCGCGCAGTTCCCGCTGCACACCTGGCTGCCCGACGCGATGGCCGGCCCGACGCCGATAAGCGCGCTCATCCACGCCGCCACGATGGTCGCGGCCGGCGTGTACGCGGTCACCCGGCTCTTCCCCCTCTTCGAGGCCGCGCCGGTCGCGCTGACCGTGCTCGGGGTGCTCGCCTCGATCACGCTGCTGCTGGGCGCGCTCGCGGCGACCGCCCAGGACGACATCAAGCGGGTGCTCGCCTGGTCGACGGTCTCCCAACTCGGCTACATGACGGGTGCGCTCGCCGTCGGCGCGCCGGATGCGGCGCTGTTCCACCTGCTCACCCACGCCGCGTTCAAGGCGCTGCTCTTCCTCGCCGCCGGCGCGGTGATCCACGCCGTAGGCACCACGCTGATGTCCAGGATGGGCGGGCTCCGGCGCGGCATGCCGGTCACCTTCTGGTGCACGGTGGTCGGGTTGGGCGCGCTGGCCGGGCTGCCGCCGCTCGCCGGTTTCTGGAGCAAGGACGGCGTGCTCGCTGCGGCGCAGGCGGCCGCGTTGGACGGCGAGGGGCCGACGCCGACCTGGACGGCCTGGCTGGTCTGGCTCTCCGGGCTGGTCGGCGTCGCGCTCACCGCCTGGTACGCCACCCGGCTCCTGCTGCGCGCCTTCCTCGGCGAGAGCCGGGCTCCGCTCGCCCATCCGCACGACCCGCCGGGCACCCTGCGCTGGCCGGTGCTGCTGCTCGCCGTGCCGGCGGCGCTGCTCGGGTTCGCCGGCTTCGCCGGCCCGTTCGCCGACCGGCTGCGGCCGTCCGCGCCGGCCACGGCGGAGCAGCCGTCGAACCTGCTGCCACCCGAGCCGCTGGTCCACCTGGCGCCGTCGGTGCTGCTGCCGCTGGCGCTGCTGCTGCTCGGGGCCGGCCTGGCCTGGGCGCGGTGGCGTCGCGATCCGGCCGCCGATCCGGCGGCCGCGTTGGGCCCGGCGCGGCCGCTGCTCGCGGCGGCGTTCCGGCTCGACGACCTCCAGCACGCCCTGGTGGTACGTCCCTTCCGGGCGCTCGCCCGGGTGACGCGCGCCGGTGACGAGCGGGTGGTGGACGGCGCGGTGGAGGGCTCCGGGCGGGCCGCTTCCGGGCTCGGCGCCGGGCTGGCCGCCCTGCACCGGGCGGCGCTGCCCCGGGCCGCCGCGGCGGTGCTGGCCGGTGCGCTGCTGATCGGGCTGGCCGCCGCGCTGATCGGAGCGAACGCATGACCTTCGGGCAGTTCCTGCTGGTCGCCGTCCTGGCGCTGCCGGCGCTCGGCGCGGTGGCGGTGGCCGCCACCCCGGCCGACCGGGCCGCCCGGCTGGTCGGCACGGTGACCGCCGCGCTCACCCTGCTCGCCGCGCTGCCGCTCGCCGCCGGTGACCGGGGCTGGTTCGCCTGGTCGGCGAACGGGCCCGCGGTTCGCCCCTGGCACCAGCTCGACCTGCCGTGGGTGCCCGGGCTGGAGCTGCGCTTCCACCTGGGGGTGGACGGCATCTCCTACCCGCTGGTGGTGCTGACCGCGCTGCTGACCCTGCTCTGCTGCGCCTACAGCCTGTACCGGGTGCCGGCCGGCGGCAGCGGCCGGGCGCTGGTGGCGCTGCTCCTGGTGATCGAGGTCGGCATCCTGGGCACCTTCCTCGCCCTGGACCTGGTCCTCTTCTTCCTCTTCTTCGAGGTCGTCCTGCTGCCCATGTACGCGGTCATCGCCGGCTGGGGCGGCGAGGACCGGCGTCGGGCGGCCCGGAAGTTCGTCCTCTACACGCTTCTCGGCTCGGTGCTCCTGCTGGTCGGCGTGTACGTGGTGGTGGCCGCCGCCGGCACCGCCGACATCGTGACGCTCACCGGTGGTGGCGGGCTCTCCCGGAACACCCAGCTCTTCGCGTTCACGCTGCTCGCCCTCGCCTTCGCGGTGAAGAGTCCGCTCTGGCCGCTGCACTCCTGGCTGCCGGACGCGCACACCCAGGCGCCCACCGTGGGCAGCGTGGTGCTCGCCGGGGTGCTGCTGAAGATGGGCACGTACGGCCTGATCCGGGTGGCGGTCGGGGTGGCTCCGGAGGGCGCCCGCTGGGCCGCGCCGGTGCTCGGCGCGCTCGCCGTCGCGGCGATCCTCGTCGGCGCGCTGGTCTGCCTGGCGCAGACCGAGCTGAAGCGGCTGATCGCGTACTCCAGCGTGGGACACATGGGCTTCGTGCTGCTGGGGATCGCCACGCTCACCAGCACCGGCCTCCAGGCGGCGCTGATCGGCAACGTCGCCCACGGAGTGATCACCGGCCTGCTCTTCTTCCTCGCCGGCGCGGTGAAGGACCGTACGCACACCGGGGCGCTCGCCGAGCTCTCCGGGCTGCGGGAGACCGCGCCCCGGCTCGCCGGGCTGCTCGGCTTCGCCGCGATCGCCTCGCTCGGCCTGCCCGGGCTCGCCGGATTCTGGGGTGAGGCGTTCGCGGTGATCGCCGCGATCGAGGTGGGCGGGCCGCTCTGGACCACCCTCGCGGTGCTGGCGGCGGTCGGCGGCGCGCTCACCGCCGCGTACTTCCTGCGGCTGCTGCGCCGGGTCACCCACGGCCGGCCGAGCCCCGCGGTGGGCCGGCTCGCCCCGACGCTGGCCGGCGGGGAGCTGACCGCCTGGACGCCGCTGGTGCTGCTGGCGCTCGCCGTCGGGCTGGCTCCGACGCTGGTGCTCGGCGTCGCCGAGGCCCCCGTGAACGCCCTGGTGGAGGTCCTCCGATGAGCGCGAGCGTGGTGCAGAGCGTCGACCACGTGGCGCTGCTGCCGGCGTACCTGGCGGCCGGCACGGCCGTGCTGGTCCTCGTCACCGACCTGGTGCTGGCCCGTTCGCGGGCCACGCTGGCCGTGGCGGCGCTGGGCACGATCGCCACCGCCGTCGGGGCGGCAGTGGTCGGCGCGGGCGACGAGCGGCGGACGTTCTGCGTGGCCGGCGACTGCTCGTACGTCTTCGGCGGGCGGGCGGCGGTGGTCGGCGTGCTCTTCGCCCTGCTGACGCTCGGGGTGCTCGGCCTCTCCGGAGGGCACCTGCGGGCGGGCCGCGCGCCGGTGGGGGAGTACTCCTTCCTGCTCGCCTGCTCGATGACCGGCGGTGTGGTGCTCGGCGCGGCGGGGGACCTGATCACCCTGATCGTGGCGCTGGAGACGCTCACCCTGCCGCTCTACGTGCTTGTCGGCCTGCGCCGGGGCAGTCTGGCCAGCGCCGAGGCGGCGCTCACGTTCTTCCTGGTCAGCGTGGTGGCCACCACGCTGAGCCTGCTCGGCGCGGCCCTGCTCTACGCGGTGACCGGCGAGCTGCACCTGGGGCGGCTCGGCACGCTGCTCGCCGAGCGGGCGGAGCTGCACGACCTGCCGTTGACCGCGGCGGCGGGCGCGCTGCTGCTGCTCGGGCTGGCGTTCAAGGTCGCCGCCGTGCCGTTCCACGCCTGGGCGCCGGCGACCTACGACGGCGCGCCGCTGCCGGTGGCCGCGTACCTCTCGACGGCGTCGAAGCTCGGTGGCGTGGTGGCGCTGCTCGCGGTGACCTCCGCCGCGCTCCCGGCCGACCTGACCGGCCCGGTGCTGGCCCTGCTCGCGGTGCTCACGATGACCGTCGGCAACCTGGTGGCGCTGCGTCAGCGGCGTACGGTCCGGCTGCTCGCCTGGTCGTCGGTGGCGCAGGCGGGTTACATCCTCGCCCCGCTCGGCGCGTTGGCGCTGGCGGCGGGGCGCACCGGCGAGGCTCGGGCCGGCGCGTACGCGGCCGCCCTGGCGTACGCCGTCTTCTTCGTGCTGCTGGAGTTCGCGGCGTTCGCCGGGGTGACCGCCCTGCGACCGGCGGACGCCGACGGCGGCACCCTGGAGGAGCTGCGTGGCGCGGCCCGCCGCCACCCGTGGCTCGGCGCGGCCCTGGGGCTGGCCCTGGTCGGGCTCGCCGGGCTGCCTCCCGGCCTGGCCGGTCTCTTCGCCAAGGTGACGGTGGTCCGTTCGCTGCTGGGCGGGGGCAGCGGCTGGCTCGCGCTCGTCGTGGCGGTGAACGCGGTCATCGGTCTCGCCTACTACCTGCGGCTGGGCGCGGGGCTCTACGCCGCCCCGGACGCCTCGAACCCGGCGCCGGCCGCCGGTGCGGCTCGGGCGGTGGCCCTGGTGCTGGCGGTGGCGACGGTGGCCGCCGTGGTGGTGGGGTTCGCGCCGCAGCTCGTGCTCGATCTCGCCGCCCGCTGAGGCCCGGCTCCGCGCGTCACCCCCGCGCTGGACACGCTCCCAGACAACTCACAGCCATATGACGGATGGTTGACGGGTACCACAGTGTTGAACCGGTCGACGGATCCCGGCGATCCGTACACCGAAGGAGTGACAGTGCACCACAACCGTCTCAAGACCGCCGCGCTGCTCGGCCTGCTCACCGCGTTGATCCTTGGGGTGGGCTACTGGTTCGGCGGCAGTGGTGGTCTGGTCATCGCCGTCATCATCTCGCTGCTGATGAACGGCATCAGCTACTTCTACTCCGACAAGCTCGCGCTCCGCGCGATGGGGGCGCAACCGGTCACCGAGGCACAGTTCCCCGAGCTGTACCGGATGGTGCGGGAGCTGGCCACCGAGGCGCGCCAGCCGATGCCCCGGCTGTACGTGAGCCCGACCGCGCAGCCCAACGCGTTCGCCACGGGTCGTAACCCGCAGCACGCGGCGGTCTGCGTCACGCAGGGCATCACCGAGATCCTCGACTACCGGGAACTGCGCGGCGTGATCGGGCACGAGCTGTCCCACGTCTACAACCGGGACATCCTGATCTCCAGCGTGGCCGCCGGCCTGGCCGGCATCATCACCACGCTCGCGAACATCGCCTGGTTCATCCCGCTGACCAGCGGCGACGACGAGGACGCGCCGAACCCGGCCGTGCTGCTGCTCACCATCATCCTGGGCCCGATCGCGGCGACGATCATCCAGCTGGCGATCAGCCGTAGCCGCGAGTTCCAGGCGGACGCCTCCGGCGCCCGGCTGACCAACGATCCGCTGTCGCTGGCGAACGCGCTGCGCAAGATCGATGCGGTGGCCCGCCAGCGGCCGCTGCCCGCGCAGGGCAACCTGACCAGTGCCGCGCACCTGATGATCGCCAACCCGTTCCGGGGCGGCGGCATCGCGGCGCTCTTCTCCACCCACCCGAAGATGGAGGAGCGTGTCGCCCGGCTGGAGCAGATGGCCCGCAGCTCCGGTCCGGTGCAGTACCTGCGCTGACCCGTCGACCGCAACCCGCGCGCCCGCACCCGGCATCCCGGGTGCGGGCGCTGCGCGTGTGCGGGATATCCGCTACAGCGGCTTGACCCACGGCGTTAGGGTCGGAAGGTTTCCCGCTCATTACATCCCTTGGGAGGATCGCGTGACCGCGCTGCGCCAGTATCTGGGTGTCTGGCGGATTCCCGGAGCGCCGATGCTGCTGATCACCGGCATCATCGGCCGGCTCGGGATCGGCATGACCCCGCTGGCGCTGCTGCTGGTCGTCGAGCAGGTCACCGGGCGGTACTCCCTCGCCGCCGTCGCCGGCGGGATCTACGCCGTGGCGGGCGCCGCCTTGAGCCCCGTGGCCGGCCGGATCGCCGACCGGATCGGGCCCAGCCCGGTGCTGCTCACCACCGCCGTCGCGCACCCGCTGGCCCTCATCGGGCTGCTGCTGGCCAGCCGCTCCGGCGCCGACGGGCTCGTCGCGATCTATCTGACCGCCGGGGTGGCCGGCGCCACGTACCCGCCGCTGACCGCGGCCATCCGTGGCGCCTGGAACGACCTCACCGCACCGGCGTCCGGCCGGTACCACCTGCGCAACACGGCGCTGGCCGCGGAGACCTCACTCTTCGAGATCGTCTTCGTGCTCGGCCCGCTGCTGGTGGCCGGCTTCGTCCTGGTGGCCGACGCGACCGCCGCACTGGTCGGAGCCGCTGTGGTCACCCTCGCCGGCACGACGGCGGTGGCCCTCGGCCGGGTGATGCGCGGCTGGCGACCCCACCCGAGGGAGCACCACGCCCGCGGCCTCGGCCCGCTGCGGCTCGCCGGCTTCCCGGCCCTGCTGGTCTGCGTGGCCAGCCTCGGCATCGCGTTCGGCGCCGCGGGGGTCATTGTGCCGGCGTTCGCCGGCAACTACCGGCCCGCCGACGCGGAGAGCCTGGCCGGCGTGCTGCTCGCGGTCTGGGGCATCGGCAGCGCCGTCGGCGGATTCTGGTTCGGCGTACGCAAGCCGGCGCTGAACATGACCCGTCAGTTCGCCGTGCTGCTCGCCGCCCTCGCGGGCAGCTTCGCGGTCTTCGCGGTGATGCCCACCCCGCTGGCGCTGGGTATCGCCCTGGTCGTCGGCGGAGCCACCATCGCGCCCGCGCTGACCCTGGAGAACACCCTGGTCGGGCGGATCGCCCCGGCCGGCATGCTGAACGAGGCGTACACCTGGGTGGTCACCATGTCCGTCGCGGCGAGCGCGGCCGGCGGTGCGGTGGCCGGACTCATCGTCGACCACGCGGGCGGCGTGCCCTGGGCGTTCCTCTTCGCCGGGGCCTCGGTCGCCGTCGGGGCCGGGGTCGCCGCCCTGCCCGCCGGGCCCATCCGCCGCGCGGAGACCGCTTCGGTACGCCTTGAGGAGCCCGTTCCCGCCTGACCCGGCGGACCCGCGGCGGACCCCGATCCGGGGTCTGGACGCCTCGGGACCGCGCCGGTCCGGGAAGCCGATCGGATCGGGCCGGTGTGATCGGGCGGAGTCGGTGCCGCATCGGCCAGGCTCGACGTCGAAAGGGGGTTCCGTGATCTCGGCACTCAACCGGCTCGTCGACCTCGTCGAGGAGCGGCTCACCGACGAGTTCGACCTGCACGGACTCGTCGGATCGCTCGGCACGACCGAGTACCACCTGCGCCGGATGTTCTCGTCGCTGGCCGGCATGCCGCTCTCGGAGTACCTGCGCCGGCGCCGGATGACCGTCGCCGCCGGCGACGTCGTCCGGGGCGAGGACGACCTGCTGACCATCGCCGTCCGGTACGGCTACGGCTCGACCGAGGCGTTCGGTCGCGCGTTCCGCGCCGTCCACGGTGCCGGCCCCGGTGACGTACGCCTGGACGGCGGCCCCCTTCGCGCACAGCCGCAACTCAGGTTCCACCTGACCGTCGAAGGGAGCATCCCCATGGACACCCGCATCGCCGACCGCCCCGCGTTCCGGCTCGCCGGCCACGCGACCCGGGTCCCGCTGATCCACCACGGCGTCAACCCGCACATCCAGCAGCACATCACCGCGCTGCCGCCCGAGGAGCATCTCCGGCTCAAGGCTCTCGGCGACACCGAGCCGGCCGGCCTGCTGCAGGTCTGCGACGACGTCGAACCCGACGCCGCCGAAGGCAGCGAGCTGACCTACCTGCACGGCGTCGCCCTCTCGGGGGACACCCCGGTCCCCGACGACCTCGACGCCATCGAGGTCCCGGCCGGCACGTGGGCGGTCTTCCGTACCGCCGGGCCCTATCCGCAGGCGCTGCAGAGCACCTGGGCCGCGACCGCCACCGAGTGGTTCCCCTCCAACCCGTGGCGTCTGCGACCGGGCCCCTCGATCGTCGCGGTGCTCGACCGTGCGGCTGACTTCAGTACGGCAACCACCGAGCTCTGGCTACCCGTCGAACCGGCCTGACGGATCCGCTGGGAGCCGGACGGCCGCGCGGATCCGGCCACTGCCCGGGTCGGTAGGGCCCACCGACCCGGGCACCATCCGGCCCCGCCGGGTTTGATCTGGTTGATCAGACCCAGCGGGGCCGAACGCTTTGCCCGACGCACGTTCTGTCGTCGAGGGGGCCGTAACGGACTCCGGGGTCGCTCTGGTGGCGTCACACCGGGCGCCCGGCGTACGGGGCGGAACCCAACGCCTGGGCCGCCCCGGTCTGCCCGCCGTCCATCGACTCGCAGGTGTCCACCGCCGTCGGTAAGCCCGCCATCACGGGCGGACGTCAATCCCCAGGTAGGCGCGACGGCCGGCCATACCGCGCTCACCGCACCCTCGGGCTCCACCGGGTGCGGCCCCCTCGCGGCGGGATCCGCCAGGCGGCTTTCTGTGGGGGCGCGACCGCTCGGGATCCGGGTGCCGCCTCAGCGGTAGTTGGTGAACCGGAGAGACACCGCCCACTAGCAGCCGAAACAGGGCCATGATCGCCGCTAGGCCGTCGCCAGGCCGTCCGGAGTCGATCCGAACACCTTGTCCACTGCCCGGCGGGTGCGGTCCTCGCTGGTCGGCATGAGGTGGGTGTAGGTGCGCAGGGTGAAGCCGGGATCCGCGTGACCCAGGTACTCCGACAGCGCCTTGACGCTCTCCCCGGCGTCGAGCAGAACCGAGGCGTAGAAGTGGCGCAGAGCGTGCATGCCGGTTGCCCGAGTCGGCTGGATGCCGGCGGCCGTCAGTGCGGAATGCCAGTAGCCCCGGTTGAACGTGTGGCGGTCCATCGCGACGTTGGTACGCCCGTGTACGACCAGGTTGACGGTGGTCGCCGGGCCGCCGGGCACCTCCCACGGCAGTGTCACGGGTACCGGAGGGAACTCTTCAAGGTGGCGAGTAAGCGCAACACCAACAGACCCAGGCAGCGGGATGTCGCGCGTCTTGCGACCCTTGGGTAGTGCGTAGACGAGCCGGCTACCCACGATCTTCGACGTTCGAGACGACCGTTGACTACGTACTTCAACGCTTCTCGGTCCGTGCTGCGGTTGATGCTGTGGTCGTCGCGCGTGGTCAGGCTGCGTCCAGCAGACCCGGGAGTTTGCGCATGTCGTCGAAGACCACCGTGTCTGGGCCTTCCAGCCGGTGCGCGGGGGTCAATCCGCCCGCATAGCCGAAGCAGCGCATCCCGGCGGCGCGGGCCGCTTGGACTCCGTACTGGCTGTCCTCGACCACGACGCACGCCGCGGGCGGGACACCCATCGTCGCCGCCGCGTGCAGGAACAGGTCGGGGGCGGGCTTGCCATGAGCGACCTCGGTCGCGCTGAAGATGCGGCCCTCAAAGCGGCGATACAGGCCGGTGCGGCCCAGGGTGTGGCGCATCTTCTCGTGCGTACCGCTGGAAGCCACGCACGTCGGCTGGGTGATCTCATCGAGCGCGTCGTTGATGCCGTCGACGGCGGTCAGTCCGGCGTCCACCGCTTGGCGGTGCGCTAGGTCGAACCGGTCCGCCCAAATGTCAGCCACGCCCCGTCCGAGGCGGGCCGCGATCTGTTCACCGATGGACATGCTGGACCGGCCGATGAAGCGTTCGATGACCTCTGCCTCGGTCAGCGGCCAGCCCAGTTCCGCACCTAGTGCAATGTTGACGCGGACCGCGATGCGCTCGCTGTCGACCAGCACCCCGTCGCAGTCGAAGATGACAAGCCCGATCGGATTGATCATCCGGACAGGCTAGTCGAGTGGTAGGACGAAATGGGCGGCACCCACGATCCCCCGAGGGCGCCAGATCGCCGTCACCGCCGAGGCGGCAGCCAACTCGGACAGGTCGACCACGTTGCGAGGCAGCGCCAGCGGCCGGTGCACGACCGGGGTCGAGAAGGACGCACGCTTCCGCCGCGATCAGCGCACGAAGGTGTCGCAGATCAGTTGGCGGACGAGTGTCGCGCATTAGTCGACGGAGGACACGGCCGGCTGCCGGAAAGCTGTTCAAAGTTTCTGTACGTCTTCAAGGCGGCCCTTGACGGGCCGCACGCGCCGCCGCCTGGGCGCGCGTCCGTCGCTCCGCTGGCGCTCCGACTCTGGCCACGCAACACGCCCGGCGGCTGGCGCGGAGAGCGGAAAGCCCAAAGGGGCCGCCGCAGACGGGGTAGCTCAGAGTGGTGGAGGTTCGTCGCCGGCAGCCGGCCGCGCCGCGCCTGAGCAGCGCGGCGCATGGAGAGCGCGCGCCGGGTCCGCGCGGCAAGCCCCAAGCATGGGGGCCGGGTCCGCGCGGCGGCATGCCGGTCGTCCAGGAGCCGGCTCCACAGCCGCTCAGGGTCAGATCAACCGCCCACCTGGGAGGGGGAGGGGTGCCCGCCGGTGGCCAGCTCCGCCCCCGGGAGCCGGGTCCGCGCCAGGCGAGGTTGGGTCAACTGCGCCACTGTGGCGGTGTCCGTCGAGGGCGAGGTCCGTGACACGAGGGCCGACTCCGTCTGTTCCGCCAGCGTCCGTACGTGCGTCAAGGTCCGCTAGACATGCCGGGCCGGCCGGCCCGGCACTGCCGCGTGCGTGATTCAGTTGGAGGCAGCGACGGGATCCGACGGCTGCCCGACAGATCGCCAGCGGCGAAGGTGCCTACCGGACGACGGCAGCGACAGCAGGACCAGTGCACCTGCCACAGCCGACGCCGACGCCGACGCCGACGCCGACAAGGCCATCACGATCCCGGTAACGACGGTGACGGTGGTATCGGAGACCAAGCCGATCGAGTCGTTGGCTACGAGCCTGCCATGCGCGACTGGGGTAGAGAGGGCATCGATCACGCCGGAGCTGAGAACGCTGCACCAAGGCCCGGCGAGGACCGCAACCAACCAGGTCAGGGCGCGAGCAGCCCGCGATCCCCGCCAGACCGACACCGCTGCGCCCACCCTGGCGTTCCAGGTCAGCACGCCGCGTTGGTTGTCTGGGGGTCAAGGGGTCGACGAGGGCCAGGCCCAGGCCGTCACCAGGCCGTCAGAGGGCGATCGAGAGCGACCAACGACGACCACTGGTGACGACATCTGCCCAGGTAGGAAGGCGTGGCCAGCGCGGCGACCGGGCCGGGCGGGGCCGCCTTACCTGTAGTTGGTGAACTGGAGCGCGACGCCGAAGTCCTCGCCCTTGAGCATCGAGATGATGGCCTGGAGGTCGTCCTTCTTCTTGCCGGTGACCCGGAGCTGGTCGCCCTGGATCTGAGCCTGGACGCCCTTCGGACCCTCGTCGCGGATCTTCTTGCTGATCGCCTTGGCCTTGTCCGAGTCGATGCCCTGGATGATCTTGCCGTCGATCTTGAACACCTTGCCCGACGGCCGCGGGTCGCCGGCGTCCAGCGACTTCAGTGAGATGTTGCGCTTGACCAGCTTCTCCCGGAAAACCTCCAGCGCCGCCCGAACCCGCTCCTCAGTCTCGGCCTGCAGGGAGATCGCCTCCTCACCCGACCAGGAGATCTCGGCGCCCGTCCCCCGGAAGTCGAACCGAGTCGCGAGCTCCTTCTCCGCCTGGCGGAGAGCGTTGTCGACCTCCTGGCGGTCGACCTTGCTCACGATGTCGAACGACGGGTTCGCTGCCATGCTCATGCTCCTGCTGTCCGGCGGTCCAGTGGCATGTCGCCGCCGCTGACCAGCGGCACGACCCTCTGACGGTACCCGCTTGCGCCCGTGCCCGGGTGAGCCGCTATCCTTGCTTCCGTCGCCGCGTCCTGACGTGGTGACGCGCCCTGGCGGGTTGCCCGAGCGGCCAATGGGAGCGGACTGTAAATCCGTCGCGAAAGCTACAGAGGTTCGAATCCTCTACCCGCCACCAGGTGCACCAACGGCCCCTGACCAGCAGAAATGCTGATCAGGGGCCGTTGTCGTTGATCTAGCGAAGTCCGGCTGAGTCCAGCCGTTGACGACGGGTTGTGGGCAAATCGTGGGCGGGTCGATCTTGCGTCCTGAGGGCTCTTCTGCGGCCGAAACGGCGATGTTGGTGAGGCGTGGCCGGTTACCGCGGGCCGTGCGTGTAGCGACCGGCTGAGCCTTCGCTATCGGCGCCGCCGGCCGCAGGAGTTGGGCCGGTGGCAAGCCAGTCCCGGGGTTGGACTGGTGCGGCAGTCGGAAGCCCCGAGCCCCGACGAGTCCGACCCGTTCGGCTTCCGTGCGGCCTGGTCGTGATCGTGCTGCTCATTAGCAAGTCGGGGGCGGCGGTCCGGCGGCCGTCGGTGGCTCTCCGCCCCGGCGCCGGAGGCGGCCGGGGCGGCTTGCCGCCGGCCGGCTCACCGCCCCGCGCCGCGCGAAGCGTGGCGCCTTGATCCAGAACAGAAGAAGTCGGCAGCAGGGACCTATTGCGCAGGCCGGCTCCGCCCTGTTGTGGTTCGGACGGCGCTTCAACACAGTGCCCACCCGCTTGGTGCGCACGGTGCGCTCTTGCGAGAACTTGCCACCGAGCCCGCCGCGGGGCGCGTGACGACGGTCAAGGAGGCGTGTGAACCGAGCTGGTTTGCCGATCACGCCGACGCATGCACGTTCGCCACCATGCGTTCCTAGGCGAAATTTGATTGAGTGAAGGAGCATCAGGAGCTCTCGCTGGCAGCGACGACGACGGGTCCGCATCTGGGAACGGCTTAGCCATCTTGATCGGCGCCTCTCATCAAGATATGAAGGACGAGTTCGGCCATCTTGATGGGAGCGTGCCGGTGGTCAGCCGAGGAAAGCAGGTCTTGCAAGTCATAAGCGACATTACGGGCGCCAGGGTGTCGCCAAT
The DNA here is from genome assembly GCF_003626635.1 of Micromonospora musae. Taxonomy (GTDB): domain Bacteria; phylum Actinomycetota; class Actinomycetes; order Mycobacteriales; family Micromonosporaceae; genus Micromonospora; species Micromonospora musae. The sequence continues at coordinate 36,049 of NZ_RAZT01000020.1, forward strand.
CGATGAAGGCGAGGGTGCCAGCGCCGTGAAGGATGCCATCGACTTCGAGCTTATAGAGGTCCTCACCGAGGACCGAATGGATATCAGCGCGGTGACGGAAAGGCTCCTAAAGGATGCAAATCAGGATTGAGGCCGAGTCGCGACGCGGGCTTCGCGTGATCAGCGAAATCCCAAACATCCCGCTATGCAAGATCGAGGGTTATAACGGGATCGGGAAGACTAGTGCGATCAAGCTGCTGCGCTTATGTACCGGTGAGCAGCCCTTCGCGGACGCCGATCAAGAATGGCGCAGCTTTCGCGACCAGCTCGTAAGGGCCCGTGTGGAGGTTACCGGCCTAAAAGGCGCCGGCTCAATCGAATGGGAGCTAGATGCCAGTCTCTGGCCGCTAAAACCCGAGCCCCTAGGGGAACGTCTCGGCAAGCTATTAATCAATGGCAAGTCCGCTAGCCATGCAAACACTCGCGAGTTGCTTAGCGTTCATCACATCATTGCCGCTGAAACTCCGTTGAGCGTGCTGGCACACCGAGTGGACGCATCCCGTCGGCAGCTTGCAGATTGGCTAGATAATCCAGGCGAGGGGCGGCAGCGCGACATCGATGTCGCGATTGTCGAAGTGCAAAAGCTAATAATCCAGAGCCTAGCTTCGCAGGTCCATTCTGAAGCAAAAGCTGCTGAGGACGCTGCAAAAGTCGGCGGACTAATTTCGTCCGAGCTAAGCGCTCTGCGTCACCGTGTGGAAATCCTGGACCGCGCCGTTGGCGTTCTGGATCGTCTCGAACAGGTTCGAGGGCAGGGCCCCGAGATGGACGACAAGCTCGATCGCCTTAAGAGAGAGTTAGACGACCTTGAGGCGAAGACTGAGGAACTTGACGAGCAGATCACCCAAGCAAGCAGCCGCCAACATCTTGATGAACAGGCCGAGCATGAGTTCGAGAAAGCCACGAAGTTCCTAGTCCGGCAAGACAGGGCATTACGCCATGCCACCACCGAATTGGAGCGTCTAACGGCGGCGGCCCAAGTGGATCCTAGTAATGATCAAATGCTGGCCCTCCAACGGGAGTTGAGCCGCAAGCTCAACGAGCTCGTAGGTCGGCAACCTCAAGTAAACGCGGCACCCATGCTTGTGGCTATTCTGGATGACCTGGCCGAACGGCTCATGGACGCGGAGAGACACGAGCTCGGCCAAACAACGCTGCTTGAAGAGGATGACGGGCGTTCCCCCTGGACCGTCTCGAGTTTACGAGATGCTTGCGTTAAGCAGGCGGCTCGACTTCGAGAGCGCACCCCCTCCGGCGACGCGCAGGAACTCGCCACCGAGATCGACCGTGTTCGTGGACGCATAGATGCCGTCGTGCAGGCAACCGCCAAGCTCACCGAGCTGCAGCAGGCTCAGGCCAACTTTTCCCGGGCCGAGCAGCGTCTTCGGGAGGCTTCTGAGGCACTACCGGCGCAGACAGCGAAGACCGTTGACGACCTGATTAAGACTCGCAATGAACTTGACCAGCAGAGCCGAGTGGTCCGATCTGCCCACGCCCGTCTAGAGCACGCTCGGGAACTCCTGGGTGGGGGCATGACGGAAGACGCCCTGGCGGCAGAGCTATTGCGGCTATGTAGGGAAGCTGGCGTAGAGGTTGCACGCCTCCGAGGGAGGAGTGAGCACGCACGTACGGAGCTCGACCAGCTGACGAGGCGACACGTCCAGGCAATCCAGGTGGCCGAGAGGACGCAACGCCTCTTTCAAGAGCGCAAGGCGCAGGTTGCGCAGGTCGTGGAAGCGTTGACCGAAAGCGACGAGTACGGTTGGCTGCGGAATGCCCTTCCTGTGGTACCGAAGTTGCTCGGTCTCTCCGTAGGCAAACAGGCACAAGAACTCGACATCATATCCGGTCAGCTTGAGCGAGCACGCGACAGGTTGCATGAGCACTTCAAAGCCCTACAAGGGGTCGCCACCGCCCTAGTCCGCCTATACGACGAGCTGTCGGGTACTTCTAGAAGAGCCACGACGCCTACCGTTTGGGACAAAGCTGCACGAGTATGGCTCGCGAGCGAAGTACGTGAATGGTTCAGTGATCCCCTTGTTCGGCAGTCACTATTTGAGGGTGCCGAGAATATTCGCCTAGACTGGCGCGACATGATGGTCCATTGGAGGGCGGAGGGTGAGGAGATGAGTAAACCACTTTCCGGATTTTCTAGCGGCGAACAGGCCTTTGCCTACACCCATGCTCAACTTGTGCAGCTAGAGCGAGAGGATGCTAGAGCGGCGAACCGTCTCATCGCTCTCGATGAGTTCAATGCCTTCCTGGATGCTCAGAGAATGCGCGACCTGGCGATATATCTAGATGAGCGTCGACTCCGCCAGCAGCATGATCAAGTTGTCGTGATCCTTCCACTCGAAACCCTGCCTTCCGCTAACGGGGGAGACAAGATCAAGCGAGCCCGCGTGAGGGAGCTCGAGCAGCGGGGCTACGTTACCGAGGCATTCAAAGTATGACCCATCGAGAGTCTGATTCAGTGCGGACCGCTTTCGGGGCGCCTGCAGTGCTTGCCAAGTCTGAAGCCACGGCCCTCCTCGCCGACCTTTCCCATTTATGGCGCCTCACATACGGCCAGGCGGTTGGAGATCCCCTCGCAGATCTAGCTAAATGCAAGAAGTTCTTCGATCCACTAACTAGGGGCCAGTCGCTGCGGGAAAGGCTCGCCGAATTGCCCAGTACGCCCACAGCCCTTCGGCGCGGCCTCAGTCGGTTAGGACCACCGACGGTCATCGACGGAGGCGATGATGCGCTCTTGGTCGGGGTCGAAGGCCGGCTCTTGATTGAGATCCTCGAAGCGGAGATCACGGTCGATGATGACTTCATCGTCATCTCGCCCTCGAGTGTGACAGACGCCGAACACAAGGCACTGGCGGTCTACCGCTCGTGGTGCGTCGCTAGGTTGACGCAGGTTATCGACCTGCGGAGTGGGCGCGGGAAGGAGGTAATGCAGGCGATTTCCGTCGGTGTGGTGCTTGCACTGCTCGTCAATCGTTCGGATGGACCCGAGAAGGCGGTTGTCCAACCAGATCCCGACTCCCCCGAAAGTGAACTCATTAGTTCAGCAGTCTTTTCCGGCGCAGAGAGATTTGCAAAGGTGATCACAGGATCCGATGGAAGATCAACAAGTGAGCAGCGTTTAAGGGGCGGGTATGGCGTGAGCGAAGCACGCCGCCGACTAGCGCCTAAGCTGGCGGTGGCGAAGAGGGGCGGAGATGTGCTCGTCTACATCCCCGCCGTACATCGTGCGGAAGTAGTCGACTTCATTGCTCGTGATCTAGCACGACGGCCGGGGCTTACGGAAGACAAGCTGGCGGTAGCCTTCGACCAACTTGCTATTGCATTCCGCGCCAAGTCCGGGAACCTAGCGCACCAATCAATGAACTTCGAGCGTCCGGCCGACACAATGGACCTGCGCGCCAGTCTTCTCTCGTCTTTCACTCAAAGCCGCAAGAAGGGCGAAGGGCGCAGCGGCTCAACCGTCGGAGCCTAGCGACGCAAAAGGAGTAGGCGCTCAGAAAGCTCGACCTGGTGTCTGCTTGCATTCTTGGCCCACCGTTGTCCCCGTCGGCGAAGAACGCGATCATCTTCGGCCTTGAACCCAATGCTCTCTGCCAATTCGGCGATAATTGCGGGCGTGTCGACATATACACCGTAAGGTGCGCTGTCTCCAACCAGCCACACGATGGGTGCGTCCGGCTTCATAGCCCACCACAAGTTTGCCAGCACCTTGGCGACGGAAGAGAAGTAGTCGGGAATGACTCGATCGTACTCCTTGCCGCGGGCTCGGGCTAGCCGTTCACTCCTAAGGTCGTCAGTTAGATCGCTAATTCGCTTTGCGATGTCACCGTAGCCCTCTAACGCCTTGCTGGCATTTGCGGCCGAACCTACGCTGCTTTGTTGAGTCGTCGCAGTTATCATCTTCGAACGAATTTTCGAGCACAATTGCGACCAGTTGGCTGCCTCTCCCCAAAAATACATCTCGAGACGAGTCGCGTCGGCGTAGTCGAAATTGTTCAGGTAAGGTGGCGATGACACGCAACCGTGGGCTGAGGCTTGGGGCAGCAAATTCCACGATGCGCTGTCGGTAGAGTCTCCGTGGACGACGTTAAGGCTCAGTTGCTCGTTTTCGCGTGAGGGTACTGCCCGCAAATCACTTGCCATGGCTTCGAGGCGTTGCTGAAATCGCAATAGCGGATCGGCGAACTTCGCCTTTTTGGTCTTAGTTGGATTCTGGTATGGCCATCCTACCCGCACCGAGGCAACATCACGAAGGGTGCTAAGCAGCGCCCACTTGGCATGGATGGACCAAACTCCTGCCTCACCGCTCTTGATGAGGTCACGCAGCGAAATTAGGCGGGCGAGTGCGTCTGGTGCAAAAGACTTGCGCGTCAGTTCCGTCTCGGCGCTGAAGTCTCGATCAACGCCGTCGGAATACTGCCTCGCCAGCCGTACTAAACGGTCTGCTGTCTTCATGCCGCCAGTGAGATCCGTGGGAGCATCTTGCAGCTTCAAGGACGCGAGTTCGGCGATGGCCGGATGCGCCTCGATCCCGAAAAACGAATATCCCATTGTTCGCGCGGAGGTACCAGTAACGCCGGAACCGGCGAACGGGTCAGCAACCAGGCTTCCCTTCGGGAGCTCGAGTTGCTTGAGTAGTAGGGAAACGTAGTCAGAGGCGAAGCCGGCTGGATACCTGAACCAGCGGTCGAAGGCCTCGCTGCTACTCGTCCCGTGACTTCTCCCGCGCCCTGAACCCGGTTCCGTCGGCCACGTCGAGCCGTCATCCGGCATAAAATGGACATCGTCGCCCAGATGGGCTGCGAGAGCAAGGTCGGGCTGTGTGGGCACGCGCCCATTCCACCACGGTGGTCGGCCGAATGCCAGGGAGGGTCTAGATCTTTTCGATCATGGTGCGAGCAGGGTGCGCAGGCTAACGCTACGTGCACGCCATCCTGGCTCGATGTAGTACTCAACAGCAGTGGGGCGGCGAGCTAACTCTGGGTGGACAGCGCTCGCGGCGCCGTCGTCCAACTCGCCAAGCCACTCAAGAGTGCGAGTCCTCTGCCGTGCGTGGTCCCACTTGACGTCGGCCTCGAAGTAGACTCCCGCCACATCTTGTGCAAGGCCTAAGCGTCGCACCTCCACGAGCGCCCGCAAGATCGTCAGGACGAAAGTCAGGGGCGTGGCGGCGTACTGGACATCGCGGTCGCCCCACGGACTATGGAGGAGGTGCCTCGCCATCGCCAAGGCCAGCGTCGCTGCGCGTTCCGGTTCATCGGTCGTCCAAGCCCTTATCTTGCCGCTGGGCACCTGCGCCAAGTTGTCTAGGTAAACGACTGTGTCTTCCTTGAAGCTCTCTGCGAGCGAGATCAACCCGGTCAAGCCTTCCTCGTCGCCGAGGAGTAGGGCTTCGAGCAGGCGGGCAGCTCTGTCCGGAATTGGGTCATCGCGATGCTCAAATACTTCCCGAAGTAGGTTGCGCAGCCCGTCCATCGACGCCACTCGGTGGCGCACATCCTGCTCGGTGCACGCACGCACGAACGGCCGCCAATGCAGCATCTCTCCGTCGGGCAGCAACTGAACATTGCTTCGCGGTTCGGTGCCTGTCAGAAACCAAGCCGCGACGCGGCCGAGGCTGTAGACATCTACTGCCGAAGTAGCTTGCCTGGGGTCGTCGTCCAACTCGGGCGCGTCAAAGCCTGGTGTCCCCATCCTCTGGCCCGGCCGCGTGAGGGCTCGGGAGGCTATCTCGGGCGCGACCCTGACCATTCCCCAGTCTGCCACGACCCATCTCAGTCGCGTGGCGCCAGGCAAGCCTAGGATGTTGCCAGGGGAAATATCTCTATGAATCAGATCCTGTTTGTGTGCAACGTCCAAAGCGTCGGCCAAGTCCAACAGAATCGACGCGATGTCCTCCTCGCCGAGTTCATCGCGAGCTTCATACAGATTCTTGTCGGCTAGCGGCATGGTGTACCACCGAAACCCTGGATCATGATCCCGAATGGGCATGATGTTGGGATGTGCCAACTCTTTCTGTGCGACTATTTCCCGTTTGATGCGATCCCTCGCCTCCGGGAAGGACTTGGCGCGCTTAAGGGCTACCTCAGATTCATCTATCCGATGTACCGCTCGGATCACCTGAGCGAAGGTGCCGGATCCCCGTGGTCTCGGATCGAGGCGGTAGCGCTCCTTGGGCTCGACGCTCGCCTCAGTCGGCTGCATGGCGTCTAGCTTAGAGATCGAATGTCGTTACAACTAGCCCCGATGAGCTGACAATTGCCTCATATCGGGCTCGACGCGAATTTGCGTCGCTGCCTACTCCTTGTCCTCGGCTGCTGTACTAGGCGGCGGCGCGGCTGTGCACCCTGGCCCTGGCCGAGTTCCCTCCTCGGGAGGAGGCGACGGTTCGGTCAAGATGCCGAGCGCTCCGCCGACGCTTGCCGGTGGGACTCCCTGTACCAAGCGTGTTTCTGACGGCGGTTCGTCGGGTTCCCGCCCGCTGCCAGCGGTCGTCGTTTTGTTGGATGCTCTGTGGACTCTCCGGGTCTCGCGCGGGAGACTGGGGGCGGAGTGGCCTGCAGCAAATGGGAGTCCGGCTGCGTGACCTGTTGGCCGCGCACAAGCCGAATAGGAACACCTCCGAAGGGGCTTACGGCTTTCCTTCCAGTAATCGGTAGGTCCTGATAACGGCGCCGACCGCTCCGCGTGTTCGGCTGACACTCTGCTGTTCGACCAAAATGGTTCCAATCTTAACGCCAAAAAGTGCTGCAAGCTCCGGGCCGGCGGCGACTTCCCGCTGTCGGGTCTCGGGCGCGGCACTTTTGTCCGATCCGATCCCGCTTTGGCATGAAGTGGCACAGGTGCCGCGACCGTGCTCGGTAGCGACCAAGCCCGCGTTGCGCAAGACAGTAATGGCCTGACGGATTGTCCCTCGGCTTACCCGGAACTCAGCGGTAAGGACCCTCTCGGTCGGCAGGAGAGCGCCTGGCGGGATGACGCCGCTTTCTATGCGCTCTCTCAGCTCGTCGGCGATGACGCGATAGCGGGGCAGTCCGTAGTGCGGGGTGGGCACCTGCTCACCGTACCTGGCACTTGTCTTACCAAGTGCCAACCAAGTGACCCGTTTCAACGTCTAGACAACTCATCCACTTGTAGATACGTTTCCTAACGTGCGGTCAGGATGACGCCTTGTATCAGGGGTGGTGCTGCGTCAGCTCTGATCGCACCCGACGCGCGGCGTCCTGTCGGACCGGTTGCGGTAGCCGCGCGGACAAGTTGGCTCGGCGATACCCGACCCGTCTGCGTCGGACGGTGCGCCGTGCCTACATCCGGGCCGGTGGCCGGTTGCATTCCCCCGTGGTCGGCCACCGGTCTCCGTCTACCTGTGGAGGTGCGATGTCTGGCTCTCATCGTCGGCGCCGCTGGTTCTCGTCCTGGTGGTCCCGAAAGCACCCGTCGGCGCGGGCCGCAAGTAGCAACGTCTCATCAGGCTCACACCCGGTGTCGATGCCGATGCCGCCGCGGTGGTCGCTAGGGCCGACACGGGAAGTGCCCGTGCTGCGGTACGCGCCGTTGATGACTCGGGCTCAGATGTACCGGGGCAACGGTGGGAGGTGGCCGCGATGACCGGTGCGCGTAAGCCAGCGCCCGCCCTGAGCCACCCGGACTGGTGCGCCTCGGACCGATGCGGTCACCTAATGCCCCCGCTGATGACGCACATGGCCCGTCGTCACCGAGGCCCGCTTCACCGGGTAGGAGATCCGCGGGCGATTGGCGCGATAGTTACGTACCTCATCGGCGCCGACGGGCGGACGCCCCTGGTGGCGTTGCACGCGACAGGCCGGTCCGGGAACGGCTGGGCGGAGCTGTCCCTGATCCAGGCAGGCCAGCTGATCGAGCGGCTTCGGGGTCTGCTCAACGAGGCCGGCCGCGGTGCTGGGGGCGACGATGACTGAGCGCGGTACCAGGGCGAAGAGCGGATCGGGGACGGTGAGCGGGCTTGTCGCGTGCCCGAAGTGGTGTCGGGGCTGCGGGCCGAACGATCCGATGCACCGTTGCCTCATGGCCACGGTCGGGCGGGAGCGCACCGGCTGGGTCAGTGTGCAACTGCTGCTCGACCGCTTCGCACGGCGGGACCTGGCGGTGAAGCTCGACACCACCCGCAATGGCGCTACCCAATCGATCCTGCTCGACCGCATTCAGCTCGACCGGCTCATCTACGAGCTGACCTACGCCCGTCTGCTGATGATGACCAAGGGACAGACTCCGGAGGAGCACGATGGATACCGCTGACCGCCGGATGGCCACCCGGACCTCACCGCTTACGGGGCGGCAGACAACGCGGCCTGCCGCAGCCGTCACCCTCGTGCCCGAGCGGCCCGCAGGCGGGACCGCCTGGCAGACGTTGGAACGTCTAGGGGGTACGGTGACGGGTGTGATCGGCCGGGACTGGCGCCCTCGTTACCTGCAACTCGCGGAAGAGTTGCGGGCGAAGATTACGAGCGGCGAACTGGCACCCGGCACGCTAATGCCGAGCGAAACCGAGCTGGCCGACACCTCCGGTCTGTCGCGGACCAGCGTCCGCAACGCCATTCGTCAGCTTCGTGAGTGGGGCCTGGTCCGGGCGGAGCAAGGGCGCGGCACCTACGTGCGGGCACCTCGTCAGCGGGTACGCCGTCGCAACGCCGAGCGGTACCAATGGGAGAAGGACCGGGTCCTGCTCGATGAGGACGAGCGACTGAAGACCGGCGCCACCGAGCACGACACCGGTCTAACCGTTGACGACCTCAAGTTCCACGCCGAGTACACCCGCGTGGAAGCGGACCAGGAGATGGCGGCGGCCCTGCAGGTCGAGGCAGGTACATCGCTGCTGCGTCGGGTCTACTGGACATCCTCTCGGCACGAGAACGCGCCGCTGACCATGTCGTACTCGTACCTGCCGTACGACCTGCTGGCTGCGAACCCGGACCTGCTCGACGCGGGCAAGGAGCCCTGGCCCGGTGGCACACAGCACCAGCTCCACACCCTCGGCATCGAGCTGGACCGGATCGAAGACGAGATCCGGGCGCGTCCGCCGTCGCCGGACGAGGCCGAGCTACTGGACATCGACCCGGGCGTCTCGGTGCTCACCGTGCGGAAGACCTCTATCGACACCGCTGGCCGGATCGTCGAGGTCGCCGACGTGGTGATGCCGGGCGACCGGACCGAGCTTGTCTACTCGCACAAACTCAAGCGGTGGAGAACTTGACCCAACTCGTCTCGGTCATCACTCCGGTCCACGCGCCCAGCATCGAGTACCTGGCTGGCGCCTACGAGTCGTTGGTCCGGCAGGAGATGCCTGACGGTTGGGACTGGCAGTGGCTCGTCCAAGAGGACGGGCAGACAGGCGCGCTCGCGGGCGTGCTGCCGGATGACCCTCGTATCAGTCTCGGCGGGGGTCGTCCGGGCGGCCCCGGTGTTGCCCGCACCCTTGCTCTTTCCCGAGTCTCCGGGCAGTTGGTCAAGGTCCTGGACGCGGATGACCAACTCACCCCCGGCGCGCTCGCCCGGGACATCGCCGCCTTCGACGCCAACCCGCACATCGGTTGGGCGACCTCCCGCGTCCTGGACCTGATGCCCGACGGGTCGATGGTCGGCTGGGACAAGGATCCCGAGGGCGGAAGGGTCGCCCGCGGTGACGTCCTTTCCTTCTGGCAGGCCAACGGCTACCGCGCTCAGGTTCACCCGGCGACGCTCTGCATCCGCCATGACCTGCTTCTCGCGCTCGGTGGTTGGATGGCGCTGCCCGCCTCCGAGGACACCGGCCTTCTCCTAGCCGCGAGTGCCGTCAGGGAGGGCTACTTCACGCGTGAGCATGGACTGCTCTATCGCAAGTGGCCCGGCCAGGTAACCAGCCAGGCGGCGCACCGGGAACCCGTCGAGTACGAGGGGCGCATGAAGATCATCGAGGCCCGAGCCGTCGCCCTGGCCTCGATGCTGCCTGACGGACTGGCGCTCACTCGTCTGGCGTAGCCTCGTGCCCCAGCATTCCGGGCGTCCGGCGCCGCGCCTTCATCTCTGCCTCATAGATGTGTCGCCGGCCGCCGGCTAGCTTCTCTCGGGCGTACCGCTCGATCTCCTGGAACGCCGCGTAGTAGCCATCGTCGAACTCCTCCATGATCTGGAAGGTCCAACGGCCCGGTAGCACGTTGCGGCCGAGGAGTTCCCGCTCCACCCGGTCCGCGACGTCGTCATGCCCTGCCTCCCGAAGCAGCTCGACTACGCGGTCCAGGGTGAGATCCGCGCCGCCGACGAGCTGGTGAGCGGAGTACAAGTGGCCACGCACTCGATGGATGGTCTCAAGGGCTTTGCTCAACTCACCCAACGCTTCGACCGTCGCGTCATCCACTCCCTCAGGGCGCGAGTGTTCTTCATCAACAGCCGGACTGTTCCCGCTCATGGCCCTTCGTTACCCCCAGCATCTGAAGAGCTAACCGCTTGCAGGTTGCCCGGCAAGTCAACCCTCAACCATCGCATTTCAATGCGCCGTTGCCGCGCATGACACGCAAGCTAATGCCGCAGTGAGACTCGGATTCGACGCTCGTTGATCATTAGTTCCAGGAAACAGAAATGAGTGGCGCTGGTGCACCGCCTGAGAGGCGGCAAGGGTTAGGATCACTGCGCAGTTCTGCTGACTTCCCCTGCGGTGAGGGTCGTCTTTGGACCCCTCGGGAGGCGATCTCCACCGGTCGATCCGAAGGGAGGTGAGCAGGAGTGTCATCCGAGAAGAGTCGGGGTGAAGAGCATCAGCCCGACGAGCGCCGACGGTCGTGGATCTGCGACATCAAGCGGTTGACCTGGTTAATTCCAGTCGTCCGCCTAGCTGTACCGCTGGTCCTGCACCTAAGCGCAACCGTCACGGATGGAGATGAGCCCGCCTCATAGACGAGCTCATCCACCCGGGAGTTCCTCCGCTCTTCCCTAGCAACGGCGGGGCGGAGGGCTTCCCAACTGCCAGTCGTTCACGACGTGGCAGCCGCCTCTTGCGTGAAGCGTTTCACGCATCTAGCCGTTCAAACCTTACTTTGCTCTTGCCCCAACTTACACACCGAGCGTCTTACTTGCAGTATTCGACGCCTACTTGAGGAACATAGTCTCCGGAATTCTTCACGGGGAACTCTCTTGCGGTTCGGCTCATCGGGCCGCCCAGCAGTATGACGGCGTCAAGGCTCACGGCGGCCAATCGAGGCACGGCCGAGGGCGTCCTGGGCGAGTAGGCGGCCGGGTTCGATGCGGCCACGAGGTAGCCGCCCACGTAACGCTGCTGCTGTCGGAGGGCGCGCATGCCGAGCCGGTTATCGCATCGCCTCAGTCGACTTGTTGACTTGTCTGCCAAGCGCCGTCTACCTTGGACTGCAACTTGGCAGACAAGTTAACAAGCTGGAGGTTGAGCGGTGGCTCTGCGAGGCGGCACGAGGTTCGCTGTGCGGTTCGAGGACGTGTTCCCGGCGGGGTGCGCGTTGGTGCCCGAGTCCCTGGGCGAGGTCGAGGACTACGACGAGAAGACGGGCCGGCGGACTCCGGCCAAGGACAAGGTGACCGGCCAGCGGGTGTGGCAGGTGCGGGTGATGGACCTTGACCCTGAGCTGGGGAAGCGGTCGCGGGAGACGACGGTGAAGATCTCCGCCGATTACCAGCCGGTGCCGCCGACGGGCGCGCCGTTCGAGGCGGTGGAGTTCGACGGGATGACGGTCACGCCGTACGTGACGAACAACGGTCGGATGGCGTACTCGCTGCGCGCGACCGGCCTGCGCGCTCCGGCTGGCGTGACCACGAAGGCGGCGGCGTAGCCGCATCGGGTGAGGGCGGGGCTGTCAGGTCTTGGCGGACGGCAGCCCCGCCCTCTGTCTCTTCCCCCTGCTCTGACGAGAGAGGTAGTGACATGTCCAAGCCTATGCCTGCCCACAGGCGGGTGCTGGTCGCGGCTGTGCGGGGTGCGCGATGATCCGCCGGCCGCGTGGCGAAGTCGTGATGACCACGGCCGGGGAACTGATGGTGATCCGGCCGCGCCGGTTGGAGCTGCCGGTCTGGCTGGTCGCCCTGGGCCTGATTCTTCGGTGGCTGTGGCGGGGTCTTTGGTGGTGCGTGCGGCACCCGGTGATCGTCGGCCTGTTTGTGGCTGGGGTACTGCTCTACCGGGAGTTCGGCCGGGTCGGGCTGATTGTGCCGGTAGTCGTGGCGTCCGCGGTCTCGGCGGTCTGGCGGTGGAAGCACGAGGCTTCCTGGTGGGCGTGGTGCGCCGGCCCGATGCTCGGCCGGTTCCGTCAGGTGTTCGTCTACCGACGGGCCTGGCGTGAGGCCATGACGTTGTGCGGGCTGGCGAGAACGTACGACCATCGGCCGGTCCTGCCGCAGCTGTTACGGGTGCGTTCGGATCAGGCACTCGATGTGCTGACCGTCCGCATGGTGCGCGGGCAGACGCCTGAGGAGTTTCAGCGGGTCACCGCGAACCTCGCGTACGCCTTCGGCCGTCGGCATGCCCGCGTCTACACAGAGCGGCCCGACCAGCCGCCGGTGCGCTCCGGGTACTGGGCGCTGGTGCTGAGCGCGGTCGACCGGCTGCGGTATAGGGACCGGCCCTCGCTCGTGTACCTGGTGATCGTCCGCACGGACGCGCTGCGGACCGTTGTCGAGCCGTTCGACGTGCCCACGGTTCCGGACTTCACCGCGCTGCCGCTGGCTCGTCGGGAGGATCTGCGGCACTGGCGTCTGCACCTGCTCGCCACCCACGTCCTGATCGGTGGCGCCACCCGGTCCGGCAAGGGCTCGGTGTTGTGGTCGCTGGTGCGGGCGCTGGCCGGCGGGATCACCTCGGGCCTCGTACGGCTGTGGGTGATCGACCCCAAGGGCGGCATGGAGTTTGCCATGGGCCGGCCGCTCTTCGCCCGGTTCGCCTGCAAGTCGTTCGAGGCCATGGCGGACCTGCTCGACGAGGCCGTGGACGTGATGCGAGAGCGGCAGACCCGGCTCGCCGGAGCGGTGCGGGTCCACACCCTGACCGAGGCTGACCCGCTGGTAGTGGTCGTCATCGACGAGATGGCCGCGCTGACCGCGTACCTCCAGGACGTCGACCTGCGCAAGCGCATCGCCTCCTCCTTGGGTCTGCTGCTGTCGCAGGGTGCCGGGGTCGGGGTCCTCGTGGTGGCCGCGTTGCAGGACCCCCGCAAGGAGGTACTGCCGTTCCGGGACCTCTTCCCGACTCGGATCGCGCTTGGCCTGACCGAGGCGGCTCAGGTGGACCTCGTGTTGGGCGACGGTGCCCGTAACCGGGGTGCCCTGGCCGACCAGATGCCCCGGTGGGCGAAGGGCGTCGGGTACGTGATCCTCGACGGCACCCCGGAGCCGGCCCGAGTGCGCTTCTCGTACATCTCCGACGAGCACATCCGCGAGCTGGCCGCCGAGTACCCGGCGCCGTCCGACGCTGCGGACATCCTCGCCCAGGTCGGCCGGGAGACCGCCGACGAACCGGCCCGACCACCACTGCCTCGGCAGCGTCGCGGCCCACTGTTGCCGGACTCCCTGCTCAACTTCCTCGACCAGGACGCGGACGGGGGTGAGTCGCGGTGACCACCCCGAGCTTCTACCGGCTCCGTGCCCCGAATCCGGACGGCTCGACCAGCACGGCCGTCTCCGTCCGTGTCGACCCCGAGCGGCCGGACCCGTACCCGGTCTATCTGGCCGTCGGCGGTGGCCGGCGCCGCATGTACCTGACGCCCGACGAGGCGTGGGCGCTCTGGCGCTGCCTCTCCGAAGCGGTCGCCACCCTCGGCGAACCGCCCGACCACATCCGTACCCGCGTCAACCCGGCCCGGAGGTAACCGATGTCCCTCAAGCGACTCTTCCTCGGCACCCACCGGATCAAGCCCCTGCACGTCGAGCTGGACGGCTCCCCGGACCGGCTCGCCGCCGCGCTGCACGGCCTGGCGCACATGGTCAACCGCCGTCGGGACCTCGACGGGCAGAGCATCCGCATCACCCTGACCGTCCGCAACAACGGGAGCGGCCGATGAGGATCGAGTCCGGCGTACGAATGCTGATCCTGATCGCCATCGGCGTCATGGCCGGCGCCGCCGCCTTCACCCACGTCCACGACCTGACCGTGGCGCACGGACAACCCGACTGGATCGGCTGGGCCAACGCCGTAGCCGTCGAGCTGATGGCCATCTACCTCGGCCTGGAAATCCGCGCCCGCCGTCGAGCCGGTCGACCGGTCGGCATGGTCGGTGTGCTCCTGGTCGCGTTCTCCCTGCTGTCGCTCGCCGCGCAGGTCGCCGAAGCTGAGCCGTCCGTCTGGGGCTGGATCGTCGCGGCCGTGCCGTCGCTGGCCTTCCTCGCCTTGGTCAAGGTCGTCCTCTCCGGCGCAGGGGCCACCACAGCGCCGCCAGAACCGGAACAGCCACAGTCTGACTGGTACGACGAGCCCGAGCAGGTCGAGCCGGTGTCACCCGCCCCGGTCGAGCCGCCCGCCCCGGCTGCGGTGCTGGCTTCGGTCCGCGTTGTTCAACCCAACCGGCCCCAGGTCGTGGGGATCATCCGATGACCGCTCCGACCCTGCCCGGCCTCGCCTCCGCCGCCCCGGCCCCGGTTGCTCCTCGGCCGGGGTCGCGGGCGGCCCGCATGGCGCTGCCCCGCTCGGTCGACTTGCTCAAAGAGATCGCCACCGAGTACGGCGTCTGCATCCGTCCCCTCGCGATGCGCCGGACCGACCTCGACACCGGCCTGACCGAGATCATCGACCTGCCCTGCGGGGCAACCCGCGAGGACAAGTGCCCGCCGTGCGCCAAGAAAAACCGCCGGCTGCGGCAGGCCCAGATCCGCGAGGGCTGGCACCGCGACGACGAGCCGCTACCCGGCCCGGAGCCGGCGACCGAGGCGCAGAAGTCGCTGATCCTGTTCCGGGCGCACCTGGAGTTCTCCCGCGACGAGGCGGTACGCGCCGCACAGTGGGACCAGGTCACCGACCTCGACGAGGCAATCCGCGAGGTGGAAGAGGCCATCGCCGCTGAGGGCCTGCGCGGGCGCGTCGGGCCACCCCACGCCAGCGTCGACGACGACCAGGACGAGGAGCCCGGCCGCCGGCGCAAGCGCTCGACCAAGCGGCGTCAGGACGCACCCGACCTGCCCCGGCGCAAGGTCGAGCGGCGCACCGTCGGCAAGACCTACACCGCCTCGGACGGCACCACCTACCGCCCGTCGATGTGGCTGACCCTCACCCTCGACTCGTACGGCCCGGTCCGCCCGGACGGCACCCCGGTCAACCCCGACCGTTACGACTACCGCCGGGCCGCCTGGGACGCCGTGCACTTCCCGCGGCTGCTCGACCGGTTCTGGCAGAACCTGCGCCGCTGTGAGGGCTGGAACGTCCAGTACGCCGGCTGCGTCGAGCCGCAACGCCGACTCGCCCCACATGCGCACTTCGCCATCCGGGGCACCATCCCTCGCGACGTGCTGCGCACCGTGGCGGCGGCGACCTATCACCAGGTGTGGTGGCCCTCGGTCGACGTCCAGCGGTACACCCTTGACCGGCTTCCCGTCTGGGACGAGCAGGCGGCGGCGTGGGTCGACCCGGACACTCGCGAGCCGCTGACCACCTGGACGGAAGCCCTCGACGCCATCGACGACGACCCGGACGCCGAGCCCGTGCACGTCGTGCGCTTCGGCGCCCAGGTCGACGCCCGCCGCGTCATGCCCGGCACCGAAGACGCCGAGCGCACCATCCGGTACCGCCCGGCGCCTGGGCCACGGCGTCGCCGTCCTGCTCCGCGTCTACGCCAACTGCATCGATGGGGGAGACGACACCATGAACGACAAGATCGGGGAGGCACTCGGATGACCACGCTCCGCCATCGTGCGAAGATCTCGGCATGTCTGTTCTCCGAAAGGACCATGCCGCGTAGACGGCCCAGGGAGCTTCGGCGCTCCCTCTCGACACGCTCGGCCTCGTCCCGCTACGGGACAAGGACCTACCGCTTCTCAATGCTTCCCGGTCTGTCAGGCCGAGGTCTGACCGCAATCCGGAATCTTGAACTCGCGCGGCTGTGGCCCGGTGCCGTGGCCGAGGTGCTTGAGATCTGGGAAGAGATGGTGCGGCATCCGGCCCACCGGATACGTGATCCGGGCTACCGGGCAGCTGAGGAATTCCACTTGGAATATCTCAGTCCGGCTGGTGCGCGAGCGGTCCTCGAAGTCGTCGCCTACGCGCTGCCCAAGCAGGACGCCCGGACGTTCCGACGACGCCTGGCCGTGCTGGACGAGATGTGGTAACCAGCGGAGGCCTCACTCTGCCTGAAGGCCGGCGTCGGGCCGACCGAGGTCGCTCAGCGGCTGGGTCACGCCGTCGCCGTCCTGCTGCGGGTCTCCGCCAACTGCGTCGACGGCGACGACACGATCAACGACAAGATCGGCGAGGCACTCGGATGATGTCGCAGTTTGCTGCCACCATCGTTGCTGTGGCAGTGAGCCGGGAGCATCGAGGGAAACGTATGAGCGCCCTTATTGCTGGAGGCGCTACCTGGGCAGCGGCGTCTGCTGGCTACTCGGAAGCCCCGTCGCGATTCCAGCTGATCATGTCAGGCGTCGCTGCTGCCCTCGCAGCCGGCGCGGCGGTCTTCAGCCCCGAGGCGCCGGCGCGATCGGCCGACTCAAAAAAAGCTCGGTCTTGCTATGAAGTCGCTCGGTTGCGATCGCTCGACTGGACTACGGGCTTAGGACAGGCGGCGGCTCTCAAAAAACCCCCGAAGCTTAGGTTTGGACTGTAAGAGGCGACTGTGGGGCGTGGGCAGATGGTGGGCGGCCGAGCGTCATGAGGTTGGCCACCGAAGCGAAACAGCAGGTCAGGCCACCTTTGCCCGGCAAGATCGTTGACGCCCTGTAAATCCGTCGCGAAAGCTACAGAGGTTCGAATCCTCTACCCGCCACCAGGGAACGGCAAGGCCCTTGACCTCCGGAAACGCGAGTCAGGGGCCTTTGTCGTCTCCTGCCGTAGTTGACCGCCGTTGCCCCTGAGCGACCGGCCGATCGTGCACGTATCGGGCACGCGAGGGGGCTGACTGCGGTGAGCGAGTTTGAGGAGTTAAGGCTCACCATCGCGGCACCTTGATGTCGTCCGCGGCGAGGACGATCTGCTGACCATCGCCGACCGCCCCGCGTTCCGGCTCGCCGGCCACGCAGCCCGGGTACCGCTGATCCACCACGGCATCAACCCGCACATCCAGCAGCACATCACCGCACTGCCCCAGGAGGAGCATCTCCGGCTGAAGGCCCTCGGCGACACCGATCCGGCTGGCCTGCTGCAAGTCTCCGACGACGTCGACCCCGATAGCATCGAGGGCAGCGAACTGACCTACCTGCAGGGGGTTGCTGTCTCTCGGGGCACGCCGGCCCCCGACGATCTCGACGCCATCGAGGTGCCGGCCGGCACGTGGGCGGTCTTCCGTACCGCCGGTCCCTATCCGCATGCACCGCAGACGGCCTGGGCCGCGACCGCGACCGCGACCGAGTGGTTTCCCGCCAACCCGTGGCGTCTGCGGCAGGGGCCCTCGATCGTCGCGATCCTCGCGCGGGCGGACGACTTCAGCACCGCGACCTGCGAGCTGTGGCTGCCTGTCGAACCGATCTGACGTACTGGCTGGTGTCGCCGGGCAGCCTCGCTGTCGTTCCCGTCACGGCACATGCGGCGCGGTCGACGCGTGGCTGTCCGGTGTCCGGCCCGCTGCCGAAGACGTCGCCGCGGGCGCGACCCCGGCAGCCGACGACGCGGACTTCCGCTACCGACCCCACAGCGTGTTGCGCCGTCGGGCGGCGGGAACAGTCGGGTCCGCGTCAGGCTATTGAAGCCCATGACAGCGACCGCTACCCTCGGTGACGAGCTGCCGCGCCGAGTGATCATGGCAGGAGACGTCGCCGCTCGCTCGCTGCCACTGTCCGGTCAGGGCAGTTCGACCCGCCGCCTGTTAATTCACTTAGACGAGATACGTGAAACTTGCGCTCTTGGTCTCTTCTTCGTCGCCGCGATCCGGTGTGCCCGGCGGTGATCTGCACAGACGTGCCATGTCGTCGGTCCGGACGTCTTCCATCGCGCGACGACCGGACGGGCCGAGCGTGCTGCCGCTTTCCAGTTCACCGGGCGCTGTGGCACCATCGTGGAAACCTTCACCGTGTCTGCCCACCCCACAGGAGCACAGATGTCCACTCGACGCCTGGGCCGCCTGCTCGGCTCCCTCATGCTGCTCGTCGGCTTGGTTGCCCTGCCGGCGCTCGCGATGGATTCTCAAATGCATTTGTCGGACTACAACTGGCAGATGCCGGTGGTGCACTCGCTCCTCCCGTGACGGTGAGTGAGGGCTGATCCGGCAGCGCCGACTCCGGCCAGCTGATTACGGCGAGGGGACGGCAGTGTTACGACAACCATCCCCTCGCCGTAGCACAGAGCACGCATGGCTGATCACCGGGCCACTCGCGCTCTGCGCTGCGGTCTTCTGCACGGCACTCGGTCTCACCGCGCGTCCGGCCATCGGTGCTTGGCCGGTGACGCTGCTGCTGACGGCGGCGATGGTGGCCGCGACGTTGCCCGTCATCAACATCGTCGTACGCCGGCAGGCGCTCGGCGTGACCCTCACCGAGATCCCGCTCGTCCTCGCGCTGCACCTGCTGCCGCCGCTCTCCGTGGTGCTGGCCTACACACTGGCCACACTCATCGTCCAGATCCGGCGCAAACTCGTCCCGGCGAAGTTCTGGTTCAACGTGGCGCTCGCCGCGGCCGCGACGTCGGTGGCCAACCTCGTGCTCGTGGCGCTGCCCGAGACCCAGGGTGTCGGCCCCGGAACGTGGGGCATCCTGCTCGCCGCGGTCGGCACCCACACGCTCGTCACCCTGGCCGCCGTGGTCGCCGTGATCTCGGTGGTTCAGGGCTGGCAGGCGGGGCTGGAACTGGCCCGCTCGGCCCCGCCGACGCTGATCACCGCGGCCATCAACCTCTCCATCGGCCTGCTCATCATCATCGCCTTCGTGACGACGCCCTGGGCGCTGCTGCTCTTCGGCGGGCTCGCCGCCGCGTTCCTGATGGTCTACCGGTCCTACGCACAGTTCCTCCGCCAGCACCGGACCTTGGCCGACATGTACCAACTGACCAAGGCGATCACCGAGAGTGGTCCCGACGGCACGCTGGTCGACACGCTGATCAGCCGGATCCGCAGCCTGATGCAGGCCGAGCACGCCACCCTCTGGATGCCCGCGCAGGGCCGCCACCCCGAGGTGCTGTTGTCCTCACAGGAGGGCAAGCCCGGTCTGCTCGACTCGGCGCCGACGCCGGCGCAGCTGCGGGACGTGGCGGTGGCCAGGAAGGGGACCATCGCCCTGGGCCGGCGTCTCGGCGGCGAGCCCGAACTGCGCGGGATGCTGACGAGGGACCGCGTCAAGGACGTCATCGTGATCCCGCTGCGCTCCGGAAAAGCCGTGATCGGCACCATCGAGGTGGTCAACCGGCTCGGCGACACCAACCACTTCGCGCCGGCCGACATCCCCGTCTTCGAGACGGTGGCGGCGCACGCCGCGGTGGCGTTGGAGAACTCCCGACTGGTCGACCGGCTGCGGCACGACGCGTACCACGACCTGCTCACCAAGCTGCCCAACCGCCGGCGCATCACCAGCGCCCTGGCCGAGTCGGTCAAGATCGGGGCACCCGACGAGGTGGTTGCGCTGCTCCTCTTCGACGTCGGCGGGCTGCGCCAGGTCAACGAGTCGCTGGGGCACGCGGCCGGCGACAAGGTGCTCGCCGAGGTCGCCGCTCGGCTCCGTGCGTCGGCGCCGTCGTCGGCTCTGGTCGGTCGGGCGGGCGGTGACGAGTTCCTGGTGACCATGCGGCTGGAGAGCGTCGAGGCGGCGGTGGAGCTGGCCGCCCGACTGCGTGAGCAGATCCGCGACGAGATGATCTTCGACACGCTCACCCTGGACGTGGACACCGCGGTCGGCGTCGCCGTGCACCCGGATCACGGCAGTGATGCGGCGACGCTGCTGCAACGGGTCGACCTGGCCGCCAACGCGGCGAAGTCGGTGCCGGGCAGTGTCCAGCTCTTCAACCCGGCGTTGGAGTCCCGGTCGCTGCGCCGGCTGGGCCTCGCCGGCGACCTGCGCCGCGCCCTGGACGACGGAAAGCTGGAGGTCTACTTCCAGCCCAAGGTCACGCTCCGGGATCGGCGCCTGGTCGGGGTCGAGTGCCTGGCCCGCTGGGACCATCCGACCCACGGCACGGTGGCCCCGGAGGACTTCGTCGCGGTGGCCGAGCACACCGGCCAGCTCAGCCGCCTCACCGAGCTCGTGCTCCACGAGGGGTTGCGGCGCAGCCGGGACTGGGCCCAGGCCGACCAGCCGCTCTCCGTGGCGGTCAACATCTCCCCACGCTCGCTCACCGACCAGCACTTCCCCGACCGGGTCAGGGAGCTGCTCGACGAGTACGGCGTACCCCCGCAGCGACTCACCCTGGAGATCACCGAAGCCGGGGTCCTCGACGGCACGGAACGACCGATCCCCACGCTCCGCCGGCTGCGCGAGATGGGCGTACGCCTCTCCGTGGACGACTTCGGCACCGGCGACTCCTCCCTGGCGCATCTACGCCGGCTGCCGATCCACGAGGTGAAGGTCGACCGTTCCTTCGTGCAGGGCATGGCGACCGACCCGGGGGACCTGGCCATCGTCAACGCGGTGGTCACCCTCTCCCAGCAGTTCGGGCTGGCCGTGGTGGCCGAGGGGGTGGAGAGCGAGTTGACCTTGGAGCTGCTCCAGGACATCGGCTGTGAGATCGGGCAGGGCTTCCTCTTCAGTCGTCCGCTGCCGTACGAGCGCCTGGAGGCGTGGTTCGGTGCGCAGGTCGACCCGGAAACGATCTCCGCCGGTGAGCTTCCCCGGCTGCGTGTCGTGCCCTGAACTGGGGAAACTCCGCCCCGGGGGATCCGATTTCCTGTGTACGGCAGGGCCGTGTAGTCTTACCTCTGCGCGCCCCACGGGGAAGATCGCGCAGGCCCCCTTAGCTCAGTCGGCAGAGCGTCTCCATGGTAAGGAGAAGGTCTACGGTTCGATTCCGTAAGGGGGCTCTAGGGTCGCTGGACCCACCACGGCGGTGTAGCTCAGATGGCAGAGCAAGCGGCTCATAATCGCTGTGTCGCCGGTTCAAGTCCGGCCACCGCTACTCTCGTCCTCCGGGGATGACCCGGCGGTCAGTGAGAGGGGCGCCGTAGGCGCCCACTTTGCATGTCCGCGTCATCAGCGCGTACGCTGATACGCCGTAGTTGTAACCCGTAGCGAGGAAGGCACTCCGCCGTGGCGAAGGCGACCGATGTCCGGCCGAAGATCACTTTGGCGTGTGTGGAGTGCAAGGAGCGCAACTACATCACGCGCAAGAACCGTCGTAACGACCCGGACCGCATCGAGCTGAAGAAGTTCTGCCCCCGGGACGGTCGGCACACGGTCCACCGCGAGACCCGCTGACCTACGGCCGGCACCGTCCGGCCCTTCGAAGCTCCACCCGATCGCCGATCTGACCGGCCGGTGCGGCATCCGCCGCCCCTGCCGCTCGGGTCGGCGATTGTGCTTTACGTGTAGGTTCGCGGGCATGTCCCTGGACCCGTCCTACGTCGGCCGGACGTACCCGCCGACCGCCCCCTATCAGGTGGGCCGAGAGAAGATCCGCGAGTTCGCCACGGCGATCGGCGCCACCGACCCGGCCCATCACGACCCCGACGCCGCCCGCACGCTCGGCCACCCCGACGTGGTGGCGCCGCCCACCTTTCCCTTCGCGCTGACGATGGCCGCCACCCAGCAGATCGTCGAGGACCCGGCGGTGGGTGTCGACTACAGCCGGGTGGTGCACGGCGACCAGCGGTTCGCGTACACCCGGCCGGTGGTGGCCGGCGACGAGCTGGTCTGCGTCAGCACCATCGAGGACATCACCAACCGGGGCGGGCACGGCTTCCTGACCACCCGTACCGAGATCAGCACCGTCGCCGGCGAGCCGGTCGTCGCGGTCTGGTCCAAGCTCGTCGTACGCGGGGAGGCCTGACATGGAGCTGCCAGCCAGGACGTTCCGGATCACCCGCGCGGACCTGGTCCGCTACGCCGGTGCCTCGGGCGACTTCAACCCGATCCACTGGAGCGACCGGGTCGCCACCAAGGTGGGGCTGCCGGGCGTCATCGCGCACGGCATGTTCACCATGGCCCTGGTCGGTCGTGCGGTGACGGAGTGGGCCGGCTCGCCGGACGCGGTGGTCGACTACGGGGTCCGGTTCACCCGGCCGGTCGTGGTGCCCGACGACGACGAGGGGACCGAGATCGAGGTGACGGCGGTGGTACGCGAGGTCACCGAGGACGGCCTCACCCGGCTCGACGTCACGGCGACCTGCCACGGCGAGAAGGTGCTCTCGCAGGCCCGGGCGACCGTCCGGGCGAGTGTCGACCGGTCGGCCGGACGTCCCTGACCTGGGGCGCCGACGCGCTGTGGGCAGACCGGTTGGGAAAGTCGGCCGGCTACCCGTACACTGGTCCGCCGTGGGGCAAGTGACCCCTGCTCGACCTCTCGTAGGTCGGGTGGGGTGAGCGTTGCCGCACAGGGGTGTAGCTCAATTGGCAGAGCAGCGGTCTCCAAAACCGCAGGCTGCAGGTTCAAGTCCTGTCACCCCTGCGCCTCAGGCCTGACCGTTCCCGTGGGTCGCGCCGCCGTGAGAAGGCGGCGTCCGGCCCGTGGTGGTGGAATCGGCGGGGTGGTTCCGAGGCATCGGGCCACCGGTCGATCCGCCGGCCGCGGCCCGTCGCGGGACGGTTCGGCCCGGCCGGCGTGACCAACGCCGCGTACGCCGCCCGGCGTGCGAACCCGAGATCCCGCGGAGGGCGAAGTGGCCGAGAGCAAGCGGCGCGGCGAGGATGCCGGCGACGATCGTCTGAACGACGAGACCGTCGACGACGTTGCCGACGACGACGCCACCGACGCGGACGAGCCGGTATCCCGCGGTGGCACCGCGACGCGGTCCCGCGCGAAGGCCGAGTCGGCCGACAGCCGGCCGAAGACCCGGACGGAGACCGACCGCGTGGGCCTGTTCGGCCGCATCGCCCGGTTCTTCCGCGAGGTCGTCGCCGAACTGCGTAAGGTCATCTGGCCGACCCGCAAGGAGTTGCTGACCTACACGGCCGTCGTTGTCACCTTCGTCGCGATTATGTTGACGATCGTGGGTGTGCTGGACTACGGCTTCGCCAAGGGCGTGCTGTGGGTCTTCGGCAACCCCAGCTGACCGGCTGTACCAGCCGATAGTGACGGAAGTGAGCGAGCGTGCCTGAGTACGACGAGACCGCCGGCCCTGCGGACGAGCAGTCCACGGTGGCGACGGCGGCGAACGACGAGTCGGTCGAGGCCGCCAGCGAGCCGGAAATCCCGACCATCGAGGCCCCGGCGGACGAGGAGTTCGACCCGGTCGCCGAGCTGCGCCAGAAGCTGCGCTACGCGCCGGGCGACTGGTACGTGGTGCACTCGTACGCCGGCTACGAGAACAAGGTCAAGACCAACCTCGAGACCCGGATCACCAGCCTCGACATGGAGGACTTCATCTACCAGGTCGAGGTGCCGACCCGGGAAGAGGTCGAGGTCAAGAACGGCAAGCGGTCCCAGGTCCAGGCGAAGGTCTTCCCGGGCTACATCCTCGTCCGGATGGAGCTGACCGCCGAGTCCTACTCCTGCGTGCGCAACACGCCCGGGGTGACCGGCTTCGTGGGGGCCACCGACCGGGCCGACCGGCCCGCGCCGCTCTCCCTCGACGAGGTGCTCAAGTGGCTGGCCCCGGCGGTCGAGACCGAGCAGAAGAAGGCGAAGCCCGAGATCAAGGTTCTCGACTTCGAGGTCGGCGACTCCGTCACCGTCACCGACGGCGCCTTCGCGTCGCTGCCGGCGACGATCAGTGAGATCAACGCCGACCAGCAGAAGCTCAAGGTGCTGGTGTCGATCTTCGGCCGGGAGACGCCGGTCGAGCTGAACTTCAACCAGGTCGCCAAGATCTGAGTCCGGTCGCCGGCGGTGGGGCAGCGTCCCGCCGCCGGCGCGGCCGTTCCCGCTCGACCTCGCCGGACGGGCGGGGTCCGGCCTGCGCTACCCTTGAACGTCGCTGCCTCGCGCCGCGCTGACCGTGCGCGCTCGCAGGGTGGTTGTCGGATGAGCACCAATCCAGTCAAGCCCCAGGAAGAGACATGCCTCCGAAGAAGAAGCTCGTCAAGACGTTCACGCTTCAGCTGCCGGCGGGCCAGGCCACCCCGGCGCCGCCGGTCGGCCCCGCGCTCGGTCAGCACGGCGTGAACATCATGGAGTTCTGCAAGTCCTACAACGCGCAGACCGAGTCCCAGCGGGGCGACATCGTCCCCGCCGAGATCAGCGTGTACGAGGACCGGTCCTTCACCTTCGTGCTGAAGACCCCGCCCGCCGCCCGGCTGCTGATCAAGGCCGCCGGTGTGCAGAAGGGCTCGGGCGTCCCGCACACGGAGAAGGTCGGCTCGGTCAGCCGCGCCCAGGTGCGCGAGATCGCCGAGCGGAAGATGGCCGACCTCAACGCCAACGACCTCGACCAGGCCGAGCGGATCATCGCCGGTACCGCCCGTTCCATGGGCATCACCGTCAACGACTGATCTCGCACAGCTCAACCCGTACGGATCGTGGGAGGGCGCGCGGAAGCGGCCCGCCAGAGACCACAGGAGTAACCAGAACATGCAGCGCAGCAAGAGCTACCGCAAGGCCGCCGAGGTCATCGACCGGTCCAAGCTCTACACCCCCGCCGAGGCCGTGAAGCTGGCCAAGGACACCACCAACGTCAAGTTCGACGCCACGGTCGAGGTCGCGATGCGCCTCGGCGTCGACCCCCGCAAGGCGGACCAGATGGTCCGCGGCACGGTCAACCTGCCGCACGGCACCGGTAAGACCGCCCGCGTGATCGTCTTCGCCGCCGGCGCGAAGGCCGAGGAGGCCGCCGCGGCCGGTGCCGACGAGGTGGGTACCGACGAGCTGGTCGCCCGGATCCAGGAGGGCTGGCTCGACTTCGACGCGGCCATCGCCACCCCGGACCAGATGGCCAAGATCGGCCGGATCGCGCGGATCCTGGGCCCGCGCGGTCTCATGCCGAACCCGAAGACCGGCACGGTGACGATGGACGTCACCAAGGCGGTGCAGGACATCAAGGGCGGCAAGATCACGTTCCGGGTGGACAAGCACTCGAACCTGCACCTGATCATCGGCAAGGCCTCCTTCAGCGAGGCGCAGCTCGTCGACAACTACGCGGCGGTGCTGGACGAGGTGCTGCGGGCCAAGCCGTCCGCCGCCAAGGGCAAGTACCTGAAGAAGGTCATCCTCACCACCACCATGGGCCCGGGCGTCCCGGTCGACCCGAACGTGGTGAAGAACCTCCAGGAGGGCTCGGCCGAGGCCTGAGTTCACCGACACCCGTACGGGGCGCCGCCACAGCTGTGGCGGCGCCCCGTCGCGTATCCGATGTGGCAGGCTCGGCGGCATGCGACTGGAGAACGTCTGGCTCCGGTACCACCGCCGCGGACCGTGGGTGCTGCGGGACGCGGCGATCGGCATCGCCCCCGGCGAGGCCGCGATCGTGCAGGGGCGCAACGGGGCCGGCAAGTCGACCCTCCTCCAGCTCGCGGCCGGCGTGCTGCGGCCGACGCGGGGGCGGGTCGTCGAGCGGCCGACCGTGGTCGGCTGGGTTCCGGAGCGGTTCCCCGCCGATCAGCCGTTCGACGTTCACTACTACCTGGTCGCGATGGGCCGGATGGCCGGCCTGACGTCGGTCGAGGCGGGCCGCGCCGTGGATCACTGGACCGAACGCCTCGGGCTCACCCGGTTCCGCCGGGTCCGGTTGCCCGAGCTGTCGAAGGGGACGGCCCAGAAGGTCGGCCTCGCCCAGGCCATGCTCCGCCCGCCGGGGCTGCTCGTACTCGACGAGCCCTGGGAAGGGCTGGACGCGTCCTCCCGTGAGCTCGTCCCGGAGTTGATCGACGAGGTGCTCGCCGACGGGGGTTCGGTGCTGGTCAGTGACCACCGCGGGGAGACCGTCCGGCTTCCCGGTGCGCGTCGCTGGACCGTCGCGGCGGGCGAGGTGGATGAGGTGGCCCCGACCGAGGGCCAGGCGTACGCGGTGGTCGAGATCGCGGTGCCCGCCGCGCAGGTGGCCGGCACCGTCACCCGGCTGCGCGCCGACGGGCACCGGGTGCTGGGCGTACACCTCGACCGGCTCGGCGCCACCGATGGGGCGGGGGTTGAGACGGCGGCCGCTGAGGGCCGGCCCGGAGACGCGCCGGTGTCGGATCCCGAGCCGCCGGACGTGGCGGTGTCCGGGTCGACGACCGCGAACACGGCATCGGGCGGGCAGGTGGCCCGGTGACCGCCCTGGTCCGGCTCCGGCTGGCCGGGTTCCTGCGTACCGGCCGGGCGGTGGCGCCGCTGCTCGCCGGTCTGGTGGCCCTCGGCATCCTCTACGGCGGCGGTCGGGCCCAGCCGGCGGAGGCGTACGGCGTCTCGGCGGTCGTCCTCTTCCCGGTGCTCGCCTGGCAGACCAAGCTGCTGCTCGACGTGGAGCCGGACGGGCAGCGCCGCCTCGCGCAGGTGGTGGCCGGGGTGCGGCGGGAGCGGTGGGCGGGGTTGCTCGCCGCCGGGCTGGCGGCGTTGGGCACGGTAGTCGTCGCGCTGGTCTTCCCCTGGCTGGTCGGCGGAGTCACCGCCGTGGTGGAGCCGGGTGGCCGGTCCGTGGCCGTCGGCATCGTGCTCGGGATCTGGGCGCACCTGCTGGCCGTCCCTCCGGCGGTGCTGCTCGGTGCGCTGGCCAGCCGCGCCTGTACAGGCAGCGCCGGGTACGGCGTCGCCGTGCTCGCGCTCGGTGGCGTCGGCGCGATCGTCCTCGGGCTGAGCGGCTCGGCGGTGCCCTGGCTGGTGCCGCCGATCATGGCCACCGCCCGGGCCACCACCGGCGCACTCACCGCACCGACCGCGGCGCTGCTCACCTGCTGGGCGGCGGCCTGGAGCGCGGTGGTGCTGGCCGGCTACCTGTGGTGGCGCCGGTCGCGGGCGTGAGGCGGGGCTGATCCCGGCGGCCGTGTCGGTGCCGGCCCACCGGGCGTGAGCTGGCACACATGCGGGAGGCGATTTGCTGCTCGCGTCACGCGTCGCGTAACCTTGCTGCGAAGTACCACCCAGAGACCGCTGGTCACCGTGCCCCGGCACGGTCGAAGGTTCCGCGACGACGGGCGACCCGCGCAGGGCGGCAAGCGAAAATCGGCAGTGCAGCACGGTCCGCCGACTGTGCCCGCCTCCGCCGGACCTCGCCCCGTGCGCCCTGCGCCGGGGCTTTTCTCGTTGTCGCGCTTCCTGAGCTGCCGTCGTGAGCATCCGTTCCCGACGGCGACCAGCCTCGAGCACGAGAGAGGAGGGACATGGCGGACAAGCCGATCCGGGCCGACAAGGCCACGGCCGTCGCCGAGCTGACCGAGAGCTTCCGCAACGCGGGCGCCACGGTGCTCACCGAGTACCGCGGTCTGACGGTTTCCCAGCTCACCCAGCTGCGGCGCACGCTCGGCAAGGAGACCAGCTACACGGTCGCGAAGAACACGCTGGCCAAGCGTGCCGCGACCGAGGCCGGTATCTCCGGGCTCGACGAGCTGTTCACCGGTCCTACCGCGCTGACTTTCGTTTCGGGCGACGTCGTCGAGGCGGCGAAGGGGCTTCGCGAGTTCGCGAAGGCCAACCCGAAGCTCGTCATCAAGGGCGGTGTCTTCGAGGGCAAGGCCATTTCCGCGGCCGAGGTCACGAAGCTCGCCGACCTGGAGTCCCGCGAGGTGCTGCTGGCCAAGCTGGCCGGCGCGATGAAGGGCAACCTGAGCAAGGCCGCGGCCCTGTTCCAGGCCCCGCTGTCGAAGACCGCCCGCCTGGCGGCCGCACTGCAGGACAAGCGCGAGAAGGAGGGCGCCGAGGCGGCCTGAGGCCCCCCGGCGCACCTGGTTCAGTCTTAGACACACCAAATGGAAAGGACGCCAGACATGGCGAAGCTCAGCACCGACGAGCTGCTCGACGCGTTCAAGGAGATGACGCTGATCGAGCTCTCCGAGTTCGTGAAGCAGTTCGAGGAGACCTTCGAGGTCACCGCCGCCGCTCCGGTCGCGATCGCCCAGGGTGGCGGTGGCGGCGGTGCCGCTGCTGCCCCGGTCGAGGAGGAGAAGGACGAGTTCGACGTCATCCTCGACGCCGACGGTGGCAAGAAGATCCAGGTCATCAAGGTCGTGCGTGAGCTGACCGGCCTGGGCCTCAAGGAGGCCAAGGACCTGGTCGAGGCCGCGCCGAAGCCGGTCCTGGAGAAGGTCAACAAGGAGACCGCCGACAAGGCCAAGGCCAAGCTCGAGGGCGAGGGCGCCAAGGTCACCCTCAAGTGACCTGAGCACCACCTTGCGCGTCCGGTTCACGTGAGCCGGGGCACATCTCGCGCTACGACGGGCGGCGATCCGGCATCGGGTCGCCGCCCGCGGTGTTGGACCAGTGTCGGCAACGGGCGTGAGCAGGGCGTCCGTTCGTACGACGTGGCGCGGTGGTGGCGGACGGCGTGGCCGGGCCGGTGGGAAAGACGCGGCGAGCCGGAGACCGGGCCTTGACGCGGCCCCGGGCTGACAGGCACGCTGACACCAGCAAGACCTTCCGCGCTTGCGACGGCCACCAGGCGGGTATTGGAGCGGCGGCACCATCGGCCGCGACACCCGAGCGGCCCGACAGGAACATTGCGTTCCGAGCGGCCCGGTTGTCCCGGTTTCCGGGGCCCCGGAGCACGTTCCGCAATCTCCTGGCGGGGTGGGCTGGACAGCGGTTAGCCTCTCGGCTACACTGCTAGTTTGCGCTGCCTTCCGACTAGACCCCTGCTCGGAAATGTCCGTTTGCGGATATTTCTGGCGGGGTCATTGGAGTGCACGCGTACCAGCCGTTCTGCAGCACAGGTCCTCGGAAGGACGCATCTTGGCAGCTTCCCGCCCTGCGAAGACCAGTCGTACGTCGAGCGCTTTCGCTCCCCGCCGAGTTTCTTTCGGCAGGATCACCGAACACCTCGAGGTCCCCAACCTCCTCGCCATCCAGACCGAGTCCTTCGACTGGCTGGTTGGCAACGAGGCTTGGCAGGGCCGGTCGGCGGACGACCCGCACGCACGCTCGGGTCTCGCGGAGATCCTCGACGAGATCAGTCCCATTGAGGACTTCTCCGGCACCATGTCGCTCTCCTTCTCCGCTCCGCGCTTCGACGAGGTCAAGGCCTCGATCGAGGAGTGCAAGGAGAAGGACCTCACCTACTGCGCGCCGCTCTTCGTGACCGCGGAGTTCACCAACAACACCACTGGCGAGATCAAGAGCCAGACGGTGTTCATGGGTGACTTCCCGATGATGACGCCGAAGGGCACCTTCATCATCAACGGCACCGAGCGTGTCGTGGTGAGCCAGCTCGTCCGGTCCCCGGGCGTGTACTTCGACAAGCAGCCGGACAAGACCTCCGACCGCGACCTCTCCAGCGTCAAGGTCATCCCGAGCCGGGGTGCCTGGCTGGAGTTCGACATCGACAAGCGTGACACGGTCGGCGTCCGTATCGACCGTAAGCGCCGGCAGGCCGTCACGGTCCTGCTCAAGGCCATCGGATGGTCGAACGAGCAGATCCGTGAGCGGTTCGGCTGGTCCGAGCTGATGATGACCACGCTCGAGAAGGACCACATCGCCGGCCAGGACGAGGCGCTACTCGACATCTACCGGAAGCTGCGCCCTGGCGAGCCGCCGACCCGCGAGAACGCGCAGACCCTGCTCGACAACCTCTTCTTCAACCCGAAGCGGTACGACGTCGCCAAGGTCGGCCGGTACAAGTTCAACAAGAAGCTCGAAGTCGACGTGCCGATCACCACCGGCACGCTGACCGAGGACGACATCGTCGCCACCGTGGAGTACCTCTGCCGGCTGCACGCCGGTGAGGAGGGCTACGAGGCCGACGACATCGACCACTTCGGCAACCGGCGCCTGCGCACGGTCGGCGAGCTGATCCAGAACCAGGTCCGCGTCGGCCTCTCCCGCATGGAGCGGGTCGTCCGCGAGCGGATGACCACCCAGGACGTCGAGGCGATCACGCCGCAGACCCTGATCAACATCCGCCCGGTCGTGGCGGCGATCAAGGAGTTCTTCGGCACGTCGCAGCTGTCCCAGTTCATGGACCAGACCAACCCGCTGGCGGGCCTGACCCACCGGCGCCGGCTGAGCGCGCTCGGCCCGGGTGGTCTGTCCCGGGAGCGGGCCGGCTTCGAGGTCCGTGACGTGCACCCGTCCCACTACGGCCGGATGTGCCCGATCGAGACGCCGGAAGGCCCGAACATCGGTCTGATCGGCGCGCTCTCCACCTTCGCCCGGGTCAACCCGTTCGGCTTCATCGAGACGCCGTACCGGAAGGTCGTCGACGGTCGGGTCACCGACCAGGTCGACTACCTGACCGCGGACGAGGAGGACCGGTACGTCAAGGCGCAGGCCAACGCGCCGCTGAAGGCCGACGGTTCGTTCGCCGAGGACCGCGTCCTGGTCCGCCGTAAGGGCGGTGAGACCGAGGACGTCGCGCCGGGCGCCGTGGACTACATGGACGTCTCGCCGCGGCAGATGGTCTCGGTCGCGACGGCGATGATCCCGTTCCTCGAGCACGACGACGCCAACCGCGCGCTCATGGGCGCGAACATGCAGCGCCAGGCGGTGCCGCTGGTCAAGGCCGAGTCGCCGCTGGTCGGTACGGGCATGGAGTACCGGGCCGCCGTCGACGCCGGTGACGTGGTGGTCGCCGAGGTCGGTGGCGTGATCGAGGATCTCTGCGCCGACTACATCACCGTCCACCAGGACGACGGCCACCGCCGGACGTACCTGCTGCACAAGTTCCGCCGCTCCAACGCCGGCTCCTGTGTGAACCAGAAGCCGGTGGTCTTCGAGGGCGACCGCGTCGAGGCCGGCCAGGTCATCGCCGACGGTCCGTGCACCGACGAGGGCGAGATGGCGCTCGGGCGCAACCTGCTCGTGGCGTTCATGACCTGGGAGGGGCACAACTACGAGGACGCGATCATCCTGTCGCAGCGCCTCGTGCAGCAGGACGTGCTCACCTCGATCCACATCGAGGAGCACGAGGTCGACGCCCGGGACACCAAGCTCGGCCCGGAGGAGATCACCCGCGACATCCCGAACGTCAGCGAGGAGATGCTCGCGGACCTCGACGAGCGCGGCATCATCCGGATCGGCGCCGAGGTCGTCCCCGGCGACATCCTGGTCGGCAAGGTCACTCCGAAGGGTGAGACCGAGCTGACCCCGGAGGAGCGGCTGCTCCGCGCGATCTTCGGTGAGAAGGCGCGTGAGGTTCGGGACACCTCGCTGAAGGTGCCGCACGGTGAGACCGGCACGGTCATCGGCGTGCGTACCTTCTCCCGGGAGGACGGCGACGAGCTGCCCCCGGGCGTCAACGAGCTGGTCCGGGTCTACGTCGCCCAGAAGCGGAAGATCCAGGACGGCGACAAGCTCGCCGGCCGTCACGGCAACAAGGGCGTCATCTCCAAGATCCTTCCGGTCGAGGACATGCCGTTCCTCGAGGACGGCACCCCGGTCGACATCGTGCTCAACCCGCTCGGTGTGCCGAGCCGGATGAACATCGGCCAGGTGCTGGAGACGCACCTCGGCTGGGTGGCCAAGACCGGCTGGAAGGTCGAGGGCGAGGACGCGGAGTGGAAGCGTCAGCTCAAGGCGATCGGCGCTGACGAGTCCGAGGGGGACACCAATGTGGCCACCCCGGTCTTCGACGGTGCCCGCGAGGAGGAGATCTCCGGTCTGCTCGAGTCGACCCTGCCCAACCGGGACGGCAAGCAGCTGATCGGGCGCAGCGGCAAGGCGCGCCTCTTCGACGGCCGTTCCGGCGAGCCGATCCCGGACGCCATCGCGGTCGGCTACGTCTACATCCTGAAGCTCAACCACCTGGTCGACGACAAGATCCACGCTCGGTCGACCGGTCCGTACTCGATGATCACGCAGCAGCCGCTGGGTGGTAAGGCGCAGTTCGGTGGTCAGCGCTTCGGTGAGATGGAGTGCTGGGCGATGCAGGCGTACGGCGCCGCGTACGCCCTGCAGGAGCTGCTGACGATCAAGTCCGACGACGTTCTCGGCCGGGTGAAGGTCTACGAGGCCATCGTCAAGGGCGAGAACATCCCGGAGCCGGGCATCCCGGAGTCGTTCAAGGTGCTGCTCAAGGAGCTGCAGTCGCTCTGCCTCAACGTAGAGGTGCTCTCCAGCGACGGCGTGGCCCTCGAGATGCGCGAGACCGACGACGAGGTGTTCCGGGCCGCCGAGGAGCTGGGCATCGACCTGTCCCGGCGCGAGCCGAGCTCGGTCGAGGAAGTGTGACGTCGAGCCTCCGGGGGCGGGCGACCGCCCCCGGAGGCCCGGCCCCGATGAGCTGCTGGCGCAACAAGCGACGTGTGAGGGATATATAACGTGCTCGACGTCAACTTTTTCGACGAGTTGCGGATCGGCCTGGCGACCGCCGACGACATCCGTCAGTGGTCGCACGGCGAGGTGAAGAAGCCGGAGACGATCAACTACCGCACCCTGAAGCCGGAGAAGGACGGGCTCTTCTGCGAGAAGATCTTCGGTCCTCAGCGGGACTGGGAGTGCTACTGCGGTAAGTACAAGCGGGTCCGGTTCAAGGGCATCATCTGCGAGCGCTGCGGCGTCGAGGTGACCCGCTCCAAGGTCCGCCGTGAGCGGATGGGGCACATCGAGCTGGCCGCTCCGGTCACCCACATCTGGTACTTCAAGGGCGTGCCGAGCCGGCTGGGCTACCTGCTGGACCTCGCCCCCAAGGACCTCGAGAAGATCATCTACTTCGCCTCGTACGTCGTGACGAGCGTGGACACCGAGGCGCGGCACCGCGACCTCTCGACGATCGAGAACGAGATCCTCGCCGAGAAGCGGCAGTCCGAGAACAGCCGTGACTCGGAGATCGAGAAGCGGGCCGCCAAGCTCGAGGCCGACCTGGCCGAGCTGGAGGCCGAGGGTGCCAAGGCGGACGTCCGGCGCAAGGTCAAGGAGGGCGGAGAGCGCGAGATGCGCCAGATCCGCGACCGGGCCCAGCGCGAGATCGACCGCCTCGACGAGGTGCTCGACACCTTCCGCAAGCTCGAGCCGAAGCAGCTGGTCACCGACGAGCTGCTCTACCGCGAGCTGCGCGACCGGTTCGGCGAGTACTTCACCGGGTCCATGGGCGCCGAGGCGATCAAGGCCCTGGTGCAGAACATGGACCTGGACGCCGAGGCGGAGAACCTCCGCGAGACCATCCGTACCGGCAAGGGCCAGCGGAAGATCCGGGCGCTCAAGCGACTCAAGGTCGTCTCGGCGTTCCTGAACACCCGCAACTCGCCGCTCGGCATGGTGCTGGACTGCGTGCCGGTCATCCCGCCGGACCTGCGTCCGATGGTGCAGCTGGACGGTGGCCGCTTCGCGACCTCCGACCTGAACGACCTGTACCGCCGGGTCATCAACCGGAACAACCGCCTCAAGCGTCTGATCGACCTCGGTGCGCCCGAGATCATCGTCAACAACGAGAAGCGGATGCTCCAGGAGGCCGTCGACGCGCTGTTCGACAACGGCCGCCGTGGCCGGCCGGTCACCGGGCCGGGTAACCGCCCGCTGAAGTCGCTCTCGGACATGCTCAAGGGCAAGCAGGGCCGGTTCCGTCAGAACCTGCTGGGCAAGCGCGTCGACTACTCCGGCCGTTCGGTCATCGTGGTCGGCCCGAAGCTCAAGCTGCACCAGTGCGGTCTGCCCAAGCAGATGGCCCTGGAACTCTTCAAGCCGTTCGTGATGAAGCGGCTGGTGGACCTCAACCACGCGCAGAACATCAAGTCCGCCAAGCGGATGGTCGAGCGGCAGCGGCCGGTCGTCTGGGACGTGCTGGAAGAGGTCATCGGCGAGCACCCGGTGCTGCTCAACCGGGCGCCCACCCTGCACCGACTGGGCATCCAGGCCTTCGAGCCGCAGCTGGTCGAGGGCAAGGCCATCCAGATCCACCCGCTGGTCTGCACCGCCTTCAACGCCGACTTCGACGGCGACCAGATGGCGGTCCACGTGCCGCTCTCCGCCGAGGCCCAGGCCGAGGCGCGGATCCTGATGCTGTCGTCGAACAACATCCTCAAGCCGGCCGACGGCAAGCCGGTCACCATGCCCACCCAGGACATGGTCATCGGCCTCTATCACCTCACCCACCTCACCACCGATGAGAAGGGTGCGGGCCGGGCGTTCAGCTCGGACGCCGAGGCGCGGATGGCGTACGACAACGGCGAGCTGCACCTGCAGGCTCCGGTGAAGATCCGGCTGCGGGGCATCGTCGGGGTCGACAACGGCGCCGGCGCCGAGCCGTGGGTCGCGCCGGAGGGTTGGTCCGAGGGCGAGACGGTGACCATCGAGACCACCCTCGGCCGGGTCCTGTTCAACGAGACGCTGCCCCCGGGCTACCGCTTCGTGAACTACGAGATCCGCAAGGGCCAGCTCTCCGCTATCGTCAACGACCTCGCCGAGCGCTTCCCGAAGGTGGCCCTCGCGGCGACCCTGGACGGGCTCAAGGAGGCCGGTTTCCACTGGGCCACCTGGTCCGGCGTGACGATCGGTATGGAGGACGTCATCGCTCCGCCGCGCAAGGCGGAGATCCTGGAGCGGTACGAGAAGGAAGCCGACCGGATCGACAAGCAGTACCAGCGTGGTCTGATGACCGCCGAGGAGCGTCGCGGCGAACTCATCGAGATCTGGACCAAGGCGACCAACGAGGTCGCCAAGGAGATGGACACCGCGCTGCCGCAGGAGAACCCGCTGTGGAAGATGATCAACTCGGGTGCCCGCGGTAACCTGCTCCAGCTCCGGCAGATCGCGGCGATCCGTGGTCTGGTGGCCAACCCGAAGGGTGAGATCATCCCGCGGCCCATCAAGGCGTCGTACCGGGAGGGTCTCTCCGTGCTGGAGTACTTCATCTCCACGCACGGTGCCCGTAAGGGTCTCGCCGACACCGCGCTGCGGACCGCCGACTCGGGTTACCTGACCCGTCGTCTGGTGGACGTGTCGCAGGACGTCATCATCCGCGAGGAGGACTGCGGCACCGACCGGGCCATCCCGATGCAGATCGGCGAGCGGCTCGACGGGAAGCTGGTCGTGCACACGCACGCCGAGACCAGCGTGCACGCCCGTACCCTCGCCGACGACATCAAGGGGCCGGACGGCACCGTCGTCGCCGAGCGGGGTCAGGACATCAACTCCATCGGGGTCGACAAGATCGTCGCGGCCGGGGTGGAGACCGTCCGGGTGCGCAGCGTGCTCACCTGCGAGTCGAAGCTCGGCGTCTGCGCAGCCTGCTACGGCCGTTCGCTGCCGACCGGTAAGTCGGTCGACATCGGCGAGGCAGTCGGCATCATCGCCGCGCAGTCCATCGGTGAGCCCGGTACGCAGCTGACGATGCGTACCTTCCACACCGGTGGTGTCGCGGGTGAGGACATCACCCAGGGTCTGCCGCGTGTCCAGGAGATCTTCGAGGCCCGCGTCCCGAAGGGTAAGGCGCCCATCGCCGACACCCCGGGCCGGATCCGGATCGAGGACGGCGAGCGTTCGCGGAAGATCATCGTGATCCCGGACGACGGCAGCGACGAGATCGTCTACGACAAGATCTCGAAGCGCGTGAAGCTGCGGGCCCACGACGGCGACCACGTCGAGGTCGGCGAGAAGCTCACCGAGGGCACCATCGACCCGCACGAGCTGCTGCGCATCCTCGGCCCGCGCGCGGTCCAGGTCCACCTGACCCAGGAGGTCCAGGAGGTCTACCGCTCGCAGGGTGTGCTCATCCACGACAAGCACATCGAGATCATCATCCGCCAGATGCTCAAGCGGGTGACGGTCATCGACTCCGGCTCGACCGAGTTCCTGCCGGGTGTGCTGGTCGACCGGGCGCTCTTCGAGTCGGAGAACCGCCGACTCGTCTCCGAGGGCGGCGAGCCCGCCGCGGGTCGCCCGGTGCTGATGGGTATCACCAAGGCCTCGCTGGCCACGGACTCCTGGCTGTCGGCGGCCTCCTTCCAGGAGACCACCCGGGTGCTGACGGACGCGGCGATCCACGCCCGCAGCGACTCGCTGATCGGCCTCAAGGAGAACGTGATCATCGGTAAGCTCATCCCGGCCGGTACGGGCATCAGCAAGTACCGCAACGTCCGGGTCGAGCCGACCGAGGAGGCGAAGGCCAAGGTCTACTCGATGACCGGCTACCCGGAGACCGACTACGGGTTCGGGCCGGCCAGCGGGCAGGCAGTGCCGCTGGACGACTTCGACTTCGGGTCGTACCGGTAACAGCACGTAGGACGAGGCCCCCGGCAGTTGCCGGGGGCCTCGTCGTGTCCGGACCGGTACGTGCGCCACGCCGGTTCGGCATGATGGGGGGATGACGACCGCACCCGGGCAGCTGCCCGTCGCGGAGCAAGCCCCGCGCCATCCGTCGGACCCCGATCCGGCCCGTGCCACGAAGACCCGGGCGGTGTTCGCGCTCGGTCTGATCGCCGCGTTGACCGGCCTCTTCATCGGGGGGATCGTGCCGGCCACGGTGGCGCTGCAACTCTCCCGGCAGGCACGCCGGGAGGCGTACGCCTCGGGTGGTTTCCTCACCGGCGCCAGGTGGCTGCGGCGGGGGGAGCAGTTGGCCTGGACCGGGCTGCTGCTCGCGGCGTTCGCTCTGGTGGCGCTGGCGGTGATCGCGGTGGTCCGGCTGGCCCAGGCGCCGTTCGGGTACGACTATCCGGCCAACGTCGACTGATCCGGGGGAGCGGCACCCGCTCGGGCGCGGTGGGCCCTGCCCCCGGCGGTAGCCTGGCTCCTGTCGGTCGCGTGAGCGACGGCGAAGTCGAGGAGGAGCACGTGACGGAACCGGCGCGCCCCCCGTCGGACGACGACGTGCGGCCGTCCGACCCACCGGACGGCCCCGACGCCTCCGGCCAGCCCTCCGCCGCGGCCGGCCCGTCGACCGGTGAGGGCCCCGGCTCGGCGGCGCCGCACACGGGTCCGCCACCGGAGACGCCGTCCGGGTTCACGGCTGCGCCGGAGGCCGGTCAGGACGCGCCGGCCGGACCCGGGGTCTCCGCCGCGGGCGCGCCGGATCCGGCTTCGGGGCGGCCGAGCCACGCCGGCTGGGGCGCGCCGTCCGGGGCGGGACACGGGGTTCGACCGGCGGCACCGGGCTGGGCCACGCCCGCCGGGCCGCCCGCCTGGGGTACTTCCGCGCCGCCGAGTCATGGGGTGCCGTCCGCGCCGCCCGGATATGGGGTGCCGTCCGCGCCGCCCGGATATGGGGTGCCGTCCGCGCCGCCCGGATATGGGGTGCCGTCCGCGCCGCCCGGCTGGGCTACGGGTGCGCCCGGCTGGGGCGCGCCCGTGTCGCCGGGCCCGGGATTCCCGCCCGGTCCGGGCGGGTGGGGCGCGCCGGCGTCGGCCGGGCCGGGACCGTGGGGTGGGTCGGGCGGGCCGAGCGGGGCTGCGCCGGGCGCGCCGAGCTGGGGTGCGCCGCCGGTTCCGCGGGTGCCACCGCCGACCGACGCCCGGCCCCTGGCTCCGACGAGGGTGGAGCCCGTGGCCGGCACGCCGTTCGGCGTCGTGCACCTGGAGGTACCGCCGGTCACCTCCGGTCTGGCGGTCGGCGCGCTGGTCGCCGGCGTCGTCTCGATCCTCGTGTCGATCCTGGTCATCTGCTTCGGCGTGACCGGAGGCAGCTGGACGGGGGTCTGGGCGGCCGGCGCCTTCACCGTCCTCGGCGTCCTCACCGGCGCGGGTGCGGCAGCCGCCGGGCTGCTCGCACTGCGGCAGATCCGCCGGCCGCTACCGCCACCCGCGGTCCGGTTCACCGGCCACGGGCTGGCCGTGGCCGGGATCAGCTGCGGCGGGGCCGGACTGGTGCTGAGCCTGATCGGCCTGGGGCTCGCTCTGCTGCTCTCGCTGGGCTGACCGTCGCCCGTCCCGCCGAGGCCGGCGGCAGTCGCGGCACCGGGTTGTCCGGTGACGCCGGCCCGCCCAGGGACGAACATCACCCGCACCGCCGGGTGACTCGCGTCACCGTCGGTGGTGTTCCCGGGGAGGGGAGAACGACCGGGCCGTGCTGGCCGCGCCACGCCCGGCGCCGGTGTCCGGATCGGGATGCCCGGTGACGGTGGGGCGGTGGCGGGCTCCCGGGGCTGGCGGGCCGTACGCCCGGGGGAGCGGTACACTTGACCCGTAGGTGCCCATCAGGGGTGCGCAGGCGGGACAGACCCCGACGGCCGCGGTGGCGTGGTTCGACGGACCACTCCGTTTTGACCTGGGCGGCTGTGGTAGGTACCCTTTCCCCTTGTGCCCGGGCCAGCCCGGGCAACTCGTGCGTGCGCTGGAGCCGGTTCTCCGGAGATCGAGCGACAGCACGACACAAGCCCAAGACCCGGCCTCGGGGCGACCCGCGTGCCGGTGACAGACCCCCGGTCGCGCGCGAGAGCTCGCGCCGGGACCGCGAACCGGGCGACACGCCCGACCGCGGGTGCTGGGGCCGCCTCAGGGTGGCCCTGGTTGGAAGGTAGGAGAGCCGTCCATCCGGCCGGCTAGACGAGCAGACGGCGCGGTCGCCTCGCAGCGGCCGAAGGGAGCGGAGAAACCCGGTGCCCACCATTCAGCAGCTGGTCCGAAAGGGCCGCCAGGCCAAGACGACCAAGACCAAGACCCCAGCGCTCAAGGGGTCTCCCCAGCGGCGCGGCGTGTGCACCCGCGTGTACACCACCACCCCCAAGAAGCCGAACTCGGCGCTGCGCAAGGTCGCTCGTGTCAAGCTCAGCAGCCAGATCGAGGTGACCGCCTACATCCCGGGCGTCGGTCACAACCTGCAGGAGCACTCGATCGTGCTCGTTCGCGGCGGTCGTGTGAAGGACCTCCCCGGCGTGCGTTACAAGATCGTTCGCGGCTCGCTGGACACCCAGGGCGTCCGCAACCGTAAGCAGGCGCGTAGCCGCTACGGCGCGAAGAAGGAGAAGAGCTGACATGCCGCGTAAGGGACCCGCTCCGCGGCGGCCGCTGGTCGCTGACCCGGTGTACAACTCGCCGCTGGTCACCCAGCTGGTGAACAAGATCCTGCTGCGCGGCAAGCGCCAGCTCGCCGAGCACATCGTGTACGCGGCCCTGGAGGGCTGCCGCGAGAAGTCCGGCACCGACCCCGTCGTGACGCTCAAGCGGGCGATGGACAACGTCAAGCCGACCCTCGAGGTCCGCAGCCGCCGTGTCGGTGGCGCGACCTACCAGGTTCCGGTCGAGGTGCGGCCGGCCCGCGCGACCACCCTCGGTCTGCGCTGGCTGGTCACCTACTCTCGCGCCCGCCGCGAGAAGACCATGATCGAGCGGCTGATGAACGAGCTGCTGGACGCGAGCAACGGCCTCGGTGCCGCCGTCAAGCGGCGCGAGGACACCCACAAGATGGCCGAGTCCAACAAGGCCTTCGCGCACTACCGCTGGTAACACCCGGGTTCCGGCGCCCACAAGGCGCCGGAACCACCGCCAGTTGTGTCGAGACGACGATAAGTAGGGATTGAAGTGGCCGCCGCAGACGCGCTCGCCAACGTACGCAATATCGGCATCATGGCGCACATCGATGCCGGTAAGACCACTACCACCGAGCGGATCCTGTTCTACACCGGTATCACGTACAAGATCGGTGAAGTCCACGAGGGCGCTGCCGTCATGGACTGGATGGAGCAGGAGCAGGAGCGCGGTATCACCATCACTTCCGCCGCCACCAAGTGCGAGTGGAAGGGCCACACGATCCAGATCATCGACACGCCCGGCCACGTCGACTTCACGGTCGAGGTGGAGCGGTCGCTGCGGGTGCTGGACGGTGCGGTCGCGGTGTTCGACGGCGTCGCCGGTGTGGAGCCGCAGACGGAGAACGTCTGGCGTCAGGCGGACAAGTACAACGTCCCCCGGATGTGCTTCGTCAACAAGCTCGACCGGACCGGTGCCGACTTCTTCCGCTGCGTGCAGATGATGATCGACCGGCTGAACGCCACCCCGCTGGTGCTCCAGATCCCGATCGGGACGGAGGCCGAGCACATCGGCGTCGTCGACCTGGTCGGCATGCGCGCCCTCACCTGGCGCGGGGAGACCCAGAAGGGTGAGGACTACGCGGTCGAGGAGATCCCGGCCGAGCTGGCCGACTCCGCGGCCGAGTGGCGCGAGAAGCTGATGGAGACCCTGGCCGACGTCGACGACGCGGTGATGGAGAAGTACCTGGAGGGCGAGGAGATCTCCGTCGAGGCGATCAAGGCCGCCATCCGGCGCGCCACCATCGCCGGCAAGGCCAACCCGGTGCTCTGCGGTTCCGCGTTCAAGAACAAGGGTGTCCAGCCGATGCTGGACGCGGTGGTCGACTACCTGCCGTCGCCGCTGGACGTTCCGGCAATCGAGGGCACCGCCACCGACGGCGAGACCCCGATGCAGCGCAAGCCGTCGAAGTCCGAGCCGTTCTCCGGCCTGGCCTTCAAGATCCAGACCGACAAGCACCTTGGCAAGCTGACCTACGTCCGGGTCTACTCCGGCGTGGTCGAGACCGGTACCCAGGTGATCAACTCCACCAAGGACCGCAAGGAGCGGATCGGCAAGATCTACCAGATGCACGCCAACAAGCGGGAAGAGCGCAGCTCGGCCCAGGCTGGCGACATCATCGCGGTGCAGGGTCTGAAGCAGACCACCACCGGTGACACCCTCTCCGACCCGGCGAACCCGGTCATCCTGGAGTCGATGACCTTCCCGGAGCCGGTCATCGAGGTCGCCATCGAGCCGAAGACCAAGGCCGACCAGGAGAAGCTCAGCGTCGCCATCCAGCGGCTGGCCGAGGAGGACCCGACCTTCCGCGTCAAGCTGGACGAGGAGACCGGTCAGACGGTCATCTCCGGCATGGGCGAGCTGCACCTGGACATCCTGGTCGACCGGATGCGCCGCGAGTTCAACGTCGAGGCGAACATCGGTAAGCCGCAGGTGGCGTACCGCGAGACCATCCGCCGGACGGTGGAGAAGGTCGAGTACACCCACAAGAAGCAGACCGGTGGTTCCGGCCAGTACGCCCGCGTGATCGTGAGCGTCGAGCCGCTGCCGCTGGACAACGACTCGCCGACCTACGAGTTCGCCAACGCCGTCACCGGTGGCCGTATCCCGCGGGAGTTCATCCCGTCCGTGGACGCGGGCGCCCAGGACGCGATGCAGTACGGCATCCTCGCCGGCTTCCCGCTGGTGGGTGTCAAGCTGACGCTGCTGGACGGTCAGTACCACGAGGTCGACTCGTCGGAAATGGCATTCAAGATCGCCGGCTCGATGGTGATGAAGGAGGCGGCCCGCAAGGCCGACCCGGCACTGCTCGAGCCGATGATGGCTGTTGAGGTCACCACTCCTGAGGAGAACATGGGTGACGTCATCGGCGACCTCAACTCCCGCCGCGGCATCATCCAGGCGATGGAGGAGCGCAGTGGCGCCCGCATCGTCCGGGCCCTGGTGCCGTTGTCGGAGATGTTCGGCTACGTCGGCGACCTGCGGTCGAAGACCCAGGGCCGGGCTAGCTACAGCATGCAGTTCGACTCCTACGCCGAGGTTCCGACCAACGTGGCCAAGGAGATCATCGCCAAGGCGACGGGTGAGTGACGCTCACCTGAGCTGATGAACCGTCGGTGGTCGCGGGAGGATCCTTCCGCCCGCGACCACCACGGATGAGCTGCATGAAGACCGGGCCTGTAGGCTTCACCGCCGCAGAACCCACTAAAAGCTCTCCGGCCGCAAGGTCGGAAAGGCTGTCGACAGAGTCCTAAGCGCCGAACGGCGCGCCGGGCGTACGAACCAAACAGTCCACAGGAGGACACCAGTGGCGAAGGCGAAGTTCGAGCGGACTAAGCCGCACGTCAACATCGGCACCATTGGTCACATCGACCACGGTAAGACGACGCTGACGGCGGCCATCACGAAGGTCCTGCACGACCAGTACCCGGACCTGAACCCGTACACGCCGTTCGACGAGATCGACAAGGCGCCGGAGGAGAAGGCCCGCGGCATCACGATCTCGATCGCGCACGTCGAGTACCAGACCGAGGCGCGGCACTACGCGCACGTCGACTGCCCCGGTCACGCCGACTACATCAAGAACATGATCACCGGTGCCGCCCAGATGGACGGCGCGATCCTGGTGGTCGCGGCGACCGACGGCCCGATGCCGCAGACCCGCGAGCACGTGCTGCTGGCCCGTCAGGTCGGTGTGCCGTACATCGTCGTGGCGCTCAACAAGAGCGACATGGTCGACGACGAGGAGCTCCTGGAGCTCGTCGAGCTCGAGGTCCGCGAGCTGCTCTCCTCGCAGGAGTACCCGGGTGACGACCTGCCGGTCGTCCGGGTCTCGGCGCTGAAGGCCCTCGAGGGTGACCCGGAGTGGACCCAGCGTCTCCTGGACCTGATGACCGCGGTCGACACCGCGATCCCGCAGCCGGAGCGCGAGACCGAGAAGCCGTTCCTCATGCCGATCGAGGACGTCTTCACGATCACCGGTCGTGGCACCGTCGTCACCGGCCGCGCCGAGCGTGGCGTGCTCAAGCCGAACGAGGAGGTGGAGATCGTCGGTATTCGCGAGAAGTCGACGAAGACGGTCGTCACCGGCATCGAGATGTTCCGCAAGCTGCTCGACGAGGCCCGCGCGGGTGAGAACGTCGGTCTGCTGCTGCGTGGCATCAAGCGCGAGGACGTCGAGCGCGGCATGGTCGTCATCAAGCCGGGCACCACGACCCCGCACACCGAGTTCGAGGCGACCGTCTACATCCTCTCCAAGGAGGAGGGTGGCCGGCACACGCCGTTCTTCCAGAACTACCGTCCGCAGTTCTACTTCCGGACCACGGACGTGACCGGTGTCGTGACCCTCCCCGAGGGCACCGAGATGGTCATGCCGGGTGACAACACCTCGATGTCGGTGAAGCTGATCCAGCCCATCGCCATGGAGGAGAACCTCAAGTTCGCGATCCGCGAGGGTGGCCGCACCGTCGGCGCCGGGTTCGTCACCAAGATCATGAAGTGAACTAGGTAACCCCGATTAGACCGGCCGCAGGTCATGCGGCATACTAGTCAGGTTGCGTAACGGCAGTTCGCCGTCCGTGTTCGGCTGAGCCGAACCTCCGGATGGTGAGACAGTCGAGCGCGGGGTGGTTGGCGGCCCGTCCGCCAACCACCCTCGCACGGCGTTCGAGTTGCGATATCGCGCTCGGCGTCTTGACCCACCGCGTGGTCGGACCGCTCCGGAGTCTGGGGCGGAGCCTGATCCGAGGGCGCGACACGCCCGACCGCGGGGGTCGGCGAAGTGGGCCTGTGCCGGCCGGTGCAGGCGCCCGCAACACAGCGGCATCGAGAGAAGGAACAGAAGCCACCATGGCGGGACAGAAGATCCGCATCCGGCTCAAGGCCTATGACCACGAGGTCGTCGACTCCTCGGCTCGGAAGATCGTCGAGACGGTGACGCGTA
Organism: Micromonospora musae; assembly: GCF_003626635.1. GTDB lineage: Bacteria > Actinomycetota > Actinomycetes > Mycobacteriales > Micromonosporaceae > Micromonospora > Micromonospora musae. The sequence continues at coordinate 79,743 of NZ_RAZT01000020.1, forward strand.
CCGGGGCGCAGGTCGCGGGCCCGGTGCCGCTGCCCACGGAGATCAACCGTTTCTGCGTCATCCGCTCGCCGCACAAGTACAAGGACTCGCGCGAGCACTTTGAGATGCGTACGCACAAGCGGCTGATCGACATCATCGACCCGACCCCCAAGACGGTCGACTCGCTCATGCGCCTCGACCTGCCGGCTGGCGTCGACATCGAGATCAAGCTGTAGGGACCGGACAAATGGACAGGCAAGTTAAGGGGATCCTGGGCGCCAAGCTCGGCATGACCCAGGTCTGGGACAACAACCGCGTTGTTCCGGTGACCGTGGTCGAGGCCGGCCCGTGCGTCATCAGCCAGGTTCGTAGCGCCGAGAAGGACGGTTACTCCGCGGTCCAGCTCGCCTACGGCACGATCGACCCGCGCAAGGTGAAGAAGCCGATCACCGGCCACTACGCCAAGGCCGAGGTCGCGCCGCGCCGGCACATCGTCGAGCTGCGCACCAGCGACGCCGCCGACTACTCGCTCGGCCAGGAGGTCACGGTCGAGGAGTTCCCGGCGGGCGTCTCGATCGACGTCACCGGCCGCACCAAGGGCAAGGGTTACGCCGGCCCGATGAAGCGGCACGGCTTCCACGGTCTGCGCGCGAGCCACGGTGTCGAGCGCAAGCACCGCTCGCCCGGCTCGATCGGCGCCTGCGCCACCCCGGGTCGCGTCTTCAAGGGCACCCGGATGGCCGGCCGGATGGGTGGCGTGCGCTACACCGTCCAGAACCTGACCGTCCAGGCGGTCGACACCGAGAACAACCTGCTGCTGGTCCGCGGTGCCATCCCCGGTCCGAAGGGCGCGGTGGTTCTGGTCCGTACGGCGGCCAAGACCAAGGCGAAGAAGGGCGGTGTGGCCAAGTGAGCACCGTTGACGTCCTCAACGTCGAAGGCGCCAAGAGCGGCTCGGTCGAGCTGCCGGCCGACATCTTCGACGTGCAGGCCAACGTCGCGCTGATGCACCAGGTCGTGGTGGCACAGCTGGCGGCGGCCCGGCAGGGCACGCACAAGACCAAGACCCGCGGCGAGGTTGCCGGCGGCGGCAAGAAGCCCTACAAGCAGAAGGGCACCGGTCGTGCCCGCCAGGGCTCGATCCGCGCGCCGCAGTTCGCCGGCGGTGGCGTGGTGCACGGTCCCGTGCCGCGTGACTACAGCCAGCGCACCCCCAAGAAGATGAAGGCCGCCGCTCTGCGTGGCGCCCTCTCCGACCGGGCGCGCGCCGGCCAGGTGCACGTCGTCGAGGCGTTCGTCTCGGGCGAGAAGCCGTCGACCAAGGCTGCTCTGGTCACGCTGGCCAAGCTGACCGAGGCCCGGCGGGTCCTCGTCGTGCTGAGCAGCACCGACGAGCTGAACTGGGTGTCGCTGCGCAACGAGCCGCGGGTGCACCTGATCGAGGCCGGCCAGCTCAACACGTACGACGTGCTGGTGGCCGACGACGTGGTCTTCACCAAGGACGCGCTGGACGAGTTCCTGGGCGTTCCGGCCGAGACCACCGAGGAGGGTGGCAAGTGAGCACGATCGCCGACCCGCGCGACATCATCGTGGCGCCGGTCGTCTCGGAGAAGAGCTACAGCGAGCTGAACCGCAACTGGTACACCTTCGAGGTGCACCCGGACGCGAACAAGACCGAGATCAAGATCGCTATCCAGCAGATCTTCAACGTCCGCGTCCTGACGGTCAACACGCTCAACCGCGAGGGCAAGCGCAAGCGCACCCGTAACGGGTTCGGCAAGCGCAAGGACACCAAGCGGGCGATGGTGAAGCTGGCTGACGGTGACCGTATCGAGGCCTTCGGCGGCCCGGTCAGCTGAGGGGTGTAGACAATGGCTATCCGTAAGTACAAGCCGACGACGCCGGGCCGGCGTGGCTCCAGCGTCGCCGACTTCGCTGAGATCACCCGGTCGACGCCCGAGAAGTCGCTGCTGGCTCCGCTGCCGAAGAAGGGCGGTCGCAACGCCCACGGTCGGATCACCACGCGGCACCACGGTGGCGGCCACAAGCGGCAGTACCGTCTGATCGACTTCAAGCGGGTCGACAAGGACGGCGTGCCGGCGAAGGTCGCGCACATCGAGTACGACCCGAACCGCACCGCGCGCATCGCGCTGCTGCACTACGCCGACGGCGAGAAGCGTTACATCATCGCGCCGAAGGACCTGAAGCAGGGCGACGTCGTCGAGTCGGGTCCGAGCGCCGACATCAAGCCGGGCAACAACCTGCCGCTGCGCAACATCCCGGTCGGTACCACCGTCCACAACGTGGAGCTGCGTCCGGGCGGCGGCGCCAAGCTGGCCCGCTCGGCCGGCGTCGGCATCCAGCTGCTTGGCCGCGAGGGCGCGTACGCGACCCTGCGTATGCCCTCCGGTGAGATCCGGCGGGTCGACGTGCGCTGCCGGGCGAGCGTCGGCGAGATCGGCAACGCCGATCAGTCGAACATCAACTGGGGTAAGGCCGGCCGGATGCGGTGGAAGGGCAAGCGCCCGACCGTCCGTGGTGTCGCCATGAACCCGGTCGACCACCCGCACGGTGGTGGTGAGGGTAAGACCTCCGGTGGTCGCCACCCGGTCAACCCGCAGGGTAAGCCCGAGGGCCGCACCCGCCGTAAGGGCCAGCCGAGTGACCGGCTGATCGTCCGCCGTCGCTACGCCACCCGCAAGCGCGGCTAACAGGAGAGCTGACTTATGCCTCGCAGCCTGAAGAAGGGCCCGTTCGTAGACGACCACCTGCTCAAGAAGGTGGAGACGCAGAACGACAAGGGAACCAAGAACGTCATCAAGACCTGGTCGCGCCGCTCGATGATCATCCCGGACATGCTCGGGCACACGATCGCCGTGCACGACGGACGCAAGCACGTCCCGGTGTTCGTGACCGAGGCGATGGTCGGGCACAAGCTCGGCGAGTTCGCTTTGACCCGCACGTTCAAGGGTCACGAGAAGGACGATCGGAAGAGCCGTCGGCGCTGACGCCGCGGGCACACGGATAGAGGATCAAGGGGTTACAGCGATGCCAGGAAAGGGCGACGCTCCGGTGCTTCCGGGCGCGCGGGCGGTTGCGCGGCATGTGCGCATCTCGCCGATGAAGGCGCGCCGGGTGGTCAACCTCGTCCGCGGCCTGCCCGCGAAGGAGGCGCTCACGGTGCTGCAGTTCGCGCCGCAGGCTGCGAGTGAGCAGGTGTACAAGGTGCTCGCTAGCGCGATCGCCAACGCGGAGAACAACGAGCGGCTGGACCCCGACGCGCTGCTCGTCAGCGAGGCGTTCGTGGACGAGGGCCCGACGATGAAGCGGTTCCAGCCGCGGGCGCAGGGTCGGGCGTTCCGGATCCGCAAGCGCACCTGCCACATCACGGTGGCGGTCGAGGCCGTCGCGCCGGCCACGCCGCGTAAGGCCGCGAAGAAGACGGCTCCGGCGAAGAAGGCCGCGCCGGCCGAGACGCAGAGCAACACGGAGGGCGCGGAGTAATGGGTCAGAAGGTTCACCCGCACGGGTTCCGACTCGGTATCTCGACCGACTGGAAGTCCCGCTGGTTCGCGGACAAGCTCTATAAGGACTACGTCGGCGAGGACGTCAAGATCCGCCGGATGATGTCCCAGGGCCTCGAGCGCGCCGGGATCTCCAAGGTCGACATCGAGCGCACCCGGGACCGGGTCCGTGTCGACATCCACACCGCCCGGCCGGGCATCGTCATCGGCCGTAAGGGTGCGGAGGCCGACAAGATCCGGGGCCGGCTCGAGAAGCTGACCGGCAAGCAGGTCCAGCTGAACATCATCGAGGTGAAGAACCCCGAGTCGGACGCCCAGCTCGTCGCGCAGGGCGTGGCCGAGCAGCTGTCCAGCCGGGTCAGCTTCCGTCGGGCGATGCGCAAGGCCATGCAGTCGGCCATGAAGAACCCGGTCTGCAAGGGCATCCGGGTGCAGGTCTCGGGTCGCCTCGGCGGCGCCGAGATGAGCCGGACGGAGTTCTACCGCGAGGGCCGGGTTCCGCTGCACACGCTGCGGGCCAACATCGAGTACGGCTTCTTCGAGGCCCGTACCACGTTCGGCCGGATCGGTGTGAAGGTCTGGATCTACAAGGGCGACGCGGTCCCGGGCCGGGAGGCTCCGGCCGAGACCGGTCCGTCCCGTCCGCGCCGTGACCGTGGCGACCGGCCCGAGCGGCCGCGCCGTGGTCGGTCGGGTTCGTCCGGCACCACCGCCGGCGGTACCGAGGCCGGCCGGGCTGCCGCGACCACGCTCGCGCAGCAGGCCGAGACGCCGAGTGGTGACGCGGTGGATCCCGCCGCCGTCGCCGCCGCGGCAGAAACGCAGCAGGAGGGCTGACAGATGCTGATGCCGCGCAAGCCCCCGAAGGGCTTCCGCAAGCCGCACCACCCGGACCGCCACGGCGCGTCCAAGGGTGGTAACCGGGTGGTGTTCGGCGAGTTCGGGATCCAGGCTCTCGAGCCGGCGTACGTGACCAACCGGCAGATCGAGTCGGCGCGTATCGCGATGACCCGTCACATCAAGCGTGGCGGCAAGGTCTGGATCACGATCTTCCCGGACCAGGCGCTCACCAAGAAGCCGGCCGAAACCCGGATGGGTTCCGGTAAGGGTTCGACCGAGTGGTGGGTCTCCAACGTGAAGCCGGGGCGGATTCTCTTCGAGATGTCCTTCCCCAACGAGCAGATTGCGCGAGAGGCGATGCGTCGCGCGATCCACAAGCTCCCGATGAAGTGCCGCATTGTGACGCGCGAAGTGGGTGAGTCCTGATGGCAGCGGGCGTTAAGGCCGCCGAGCTGCGTGAGCTCTCCGAGGAGGAGCTGGTCACGAAGCTGCGGGAGGCCAAGGCGGAGCTGTTCAACCTCCGCGTGCAGGCCGCAACCGGTCAGCTGGACAACAACCGGCGGCTGCAGGTCATCCGTCGGGAGATCGCCCGGATCTACACGATCATGCGCGAGCGCGAGCTGGGGCTCTCGGCCGCGCCGACTGAGGTGACTGCAGGATGAGCGAGAACACCACCACCACCGAGACCCGGGGCCGCCGCAAGGTCCGCGAGGGTCTGGTGGTCAGCGACAAGATGGACAAGACCGTCGTCGTCGAGGTCGAGGACCGCGTCAAGCACGCGCTGTACGGCAAGATCATGCGTCGTACCAGCAAGCTGAAGGCGCACGACGAGCAGAACAGCGCCGGCATCGGCGACCGGGTCCTGATCATGGAGACCCGGCCGCTCTCCGCCACCAAGCGCTGGCGGCTCGTGGAGATCCTGGAAAAGGCCAAGTAGCGAAGGCTTCGAGCTCGCCCGACGTCGCGTCGGGCGCGGGTTCCGCCAGGCTCCGGCCGCTACGGCGGCCGGAGAACCGGCAGACATAGGAGATAGACGTGATTCAGCAGGAGTCGCGACTGCGCGTCGCCGACAACACGGGTGCCCGGGAGATCCTGTGCATCCGGGTTCTCGGTGGCTCCGGTCGGCGCTACGCGAGCATCGGCGACGTCATCGTGGCCACCGTCAAGGACGCGATCCCGGGTGCCGGTGTGAAGAAGGGCGACGTCGTCAAGGCGGTCGTCGTTCGCACCGTCAAGGAGAAGCGGCGTCCGGACGGGTCGTACATCCGCTTCGACGAGAACGCCGCCGTCATCATCAAGGATGGTGGCGACCCGCGCGGTACCCGTATCTTCGGCCCGGTCGGTCGGGAGCTGCGGGACAAGCGGTTCATGAAGATCATTTCCCTCGCGCCGGAGGTGTTGTGACCGTGAAGGTCAAGAAGGGCGACACGGTCGTCGTCATCGCCGGCAAGGACAAGGGTGCCAAGGGCAAGGTCATCGCGGCCTACCCGCGGCAGGACAAGGTCCTGGTCGAGGGCGTGAACCGGGTCAAGAAGCACACCCGCATCAGCACCACCCAGCGCGGCGCCAAGACCGGTGGCATCGTCACCCAGGAGGCCCCGATCAACGTCTCGAACGTGATGGTCGTGGACTCCGACGGCAAGCCGACCCGTGTCGGTTACCGGATCGACGACAACGGCCAGAAGGTCCGCATCGCGCGTAGCACCGGTAAGGACCTCTGATGACCACGGCTACCGAAACCAACACCACTCCGCGTCTGAAGGAGCGGTACCGCAGCGAGATCGTGGCCAAGCTGCGCGAGCAGTACGACTACGGCAACCCGATGCAGGTGCCGCGGCTGGTCAAGATCGTCGTCAACATGGGTGTCGGCGAGGCCGCCCGGGACGCCAAGCTGATCGACGGCGCCGTCCGGGACCTGGCCACCATCACCGGCCAGAAGCCGCAGGTGCGGCGGGCGACCAAGTCCATCGCGCAGTTCAAGCTCCGCGAGGGCATGCCGATCGGCGCGAAGGTGACCCTCCGCGGCGACCGGATGTGGGAGTTCCTGGACCGGCTGCTGTCGATCGCGCTGCCGCGTATCCGCGACTTCCGCGGTCTCGACGGCCGCAAGCTCGACGGGCACGGCAACTACACGTTCGGCCTGACCGAGCAGTCGGTGTTCCACGAGATCGACCAGGACAAGATCGATCGCCAGCGGGGCATGGACATCACGGTGGTCACCACCGCCACGACCGACGACGAGGGCCGGGCGCTGCTCAAGCTCCTGGGCTTCCCGTTCAAGGAGAACTGAGATGGCCAAGAAGGCGCTGATCCTCAAGGCGGCCGCGAAGCCGAAGTTCTCGGTTCGCGCGTACACCCGCTGCCAGCGGTGCGGGCGTCCGAAGGCGGTCTACCGCAAGTTCGGTCTCTGCCGGGTGTGCATCCGGGAGATGGCCCACCGCGGTGAGCTGCCCGGCGTGTCCAAGGCTTCCTGGTAATAGCCCGGCGCGCTCCGCGCGTCAGCTGCACTGTCTCTTCGCCGTAGGCCTGCGGCCGATTCGCGGGAACCCCGGCGAGAAAGGTTGACGAAATCCATGACGATGACCGACCCGATCGCAGACATGCTCACGCGTCTGCGTAACGCCAACCAGGCGTACCACGACCGGGTGACGATGCCTTACTCCAAGATCAAGGCGAACATCGCCGAGGTCCTGAAGGCCGAGGGCTACATCGCCACCTGGTCGGTCGAGGAGCCCGAGGAGGGCGCCGTCGGCAAGCGACTGGCCGTCGAGCTGAAGTACGGCCAGAACCGGGAGCGGAGCCTGGCCGGGATCAAGCGGGTGTCCAAGCCCGGACTGCGGGTGTACGCCAAGTCGGGCGAGCTTCCTCGGGTGCTCGGCGGACTGGGCGTGGCGATCATTTCGACGTCCCAGGGGCTGCTCACTGACCGGCAGGCCCGCAAGCGGAGCGTTGGCGGGGAAGTCCTCGCCTTCGTCTGGTAACGGGAGACAGGTAGAAATGTCGCGTATTGGACGTAAGTCGATCCCGGTGCCGTCCGGCGTCGACGTCACGATCGACGGGCAGACCGTCAAGGTCAAGGGCCCGAAGGGCGAGCTGGCGCACACCCTCGCCGAGCCGATCCGCGCCGAGCGGAGCGAGGACGGTCAGCTGTCCGTCAACCGCCCCGACGACGAGCGCAAGTCGAAGGAACTGCACGGCCTCAGCCGTACCCTGGTCGCCAACATGATCGTCGGCGTCACCGAGGGCTACCGGAAGAGCCTGGAGATCAACGGCACCGGTTACCGGGTGACGGCCAAGGGCAAGGACCTGGAGTTCGCGCTCGGCTTCTCGCACCCGGTCGTGGTGACCGCGCCGGACGGAATCACCTTCACGGTGGAGCGTCCGACGCTGTTCCACATCGCCGGCATCGACAAGCAGCAGGTCGGCGAGATCGCCGCCAACATCCGGAAGATCCGCCCGCCGGAGCCCTACAAGGGCAAGGGCATCAAGTACCAGGGCGAGGTCATCCGCCGCAAGGCCGGAAAGGCAGGTAAGAAGTGAGCGCCACGCTGCTCAAGCGCCGCCGCGGCGTCGCCGCCAAGCGCGCCGTCGGGCGTGCGCGTCGGCACTTCCGGGTCCGCAAGAACGTCAGTGGTACGGCCGAGCGTCCGCGCCTGGTCGTCACCCGTTCGCTGCGGCACATCGTCGCCCAGGTCGTCGACGACAACAAGGGTCACACCCTGGCGTCGGCGTCGACGATGGACGCCTCGCTGCGCGGTGCCGAGGGCGACAAGAGCGCCCTCGCCGGCAAGGTGGGCGCCCTGCTCGCCGAGCGGGCCAAGGCCGCCGGCGTTTCCAAGGTCGTCTTCGACCGCGGCGGCAGCCGGTACGCGGGGCGGGTCGCCGCGCTTGCCGATGCCGCCCGCGAAGCCGGGCTCGACTTCTAGTAACCCCGTCACGAGAGAGAAGGAAGGCTGCTGATGCCAGGTCAACAGCGCCGTGGCGGCGGGTCCGGTGGCAACGAGGGTGGTCGCCGCGACAACCGCCGTGAGGGCGGCCGCGGAAACGCGCCCGTCGAGAAGACCCCGCACCTTGAGCGGGTCGTCGCGATCAACCGCGTCGCCAAGGTCGTGAAGGGTGGTCGTCGCTTCAGCTTCACCGCCCTGGTGATCGTGGGCGACGGCGACGGCACGGTCGGCGTGGGCTACGGAAAGGCCAAGGAGGTGCCCGCGGCGATCGCCAAGGGTGTCGAGGAGGCCAAGAAGCACTTCTTCAAGGTGCCGCGGATCGGCCAGTCGATCCCGCACCCGGTGCAGGGTGAGGACGCGGCCGGCGTCGTGCTGCTCAAGCCGGCCTCGGCCGGTACCGGTGTCATCGCCGGTGGGCCGGTGCGTGCCGTGCTGGAGTGCGCGGGCATCCACGACGTGCTCTCCAAGAGCCTCGGCTCGTCCAACCCGATCAACATCGTGCACGCCACCGTGGCGGCCCTGAAGGCGCTTGAGTCGCCGGAGGCTGTCGCCAGCCGTCGTGGCCTGCCGGTGGAGGACGTCGCGCCGGCCGCCATGCTTGCTGCGCGGGCGGGGGTGGCTTCCTGATGGCACGGCTTAAGGTCACCCAGGTCCGATCCGAGATCGGGACCAAGCAGAACCAGCGGCACTCGCTGCGCTCGCTCGGTCTCAAGCGGATCAACGACGTGGTGGTCAAGGAGGACCGGCCCGAGATCCGCGGCATGATCTTCACTGTGAGCCACCTCGTGAAGGTCGAGGAGGTCGAGTAATGACGATCAAGGTCCACCACCTGCGCCCGGCGCCGGGGGCCAAGACCGCGAAGACCCGTGTGGGTCGCGGTGAGGGCTCCAAGGGCAAGACCGCCGGCCGCGGTACCAAGGGTTCTAAGGCCCGTAAGAACATCTCGGCGGCCTTCGAGGGTGGGCAGATGCCCATCCACATGCGCCTGCCGAAGCTGAAGGGCTTCAAGAACAAGTTCAAGGTGACGTTCCAGGTGGTCAACCTGGAGCGGCTCGCCGAGCTCTTCCCGAACGGCGGCCAGGTCGGCCCGCAGGAGCTGGTCGACGCCGGCGCCGTCCGCAAGGGGCAGCCGGTGAAGGTTCTCGGTACCGGGGACCTCGGTGGAGTGAACCTTCAGGTGTCGGCGCACGCGTTCAGCGCGTCGGCCAAGGAGAAGATCGCCGCCGCCGGTGGCTCGGTCACCGAGCTGTAAGGCATGTGACCCATGGCGCCCGTCCAGTTGTGACCAACTGGCGGGCGCCATGGTCTACCTGGGACGTGTGCGCCCAGTAATATCGGATTCGGTTTATGTAGCCGGGCACATCTGCCCGGAGCGGGATTGGACTGTTAGAGTCCCTTCCCAGCCATGGATATCGGGCACTCGCCCGGCACCCACCCCGAACCGCCAGGGACAACCGGCGGCCCGCCTCGCGCAGGAGGAAGAAGTTGCTGTCCGCCTTTCTCAGTGCGTTCCGTACGCCTGACCTGCGCAAGAAGCTGCTGTTCACAGTCGGCATCATCGCGATCTACCGGCTCGGCGCCACCCTGCCCAGCCCAGGCGTCTCGTACGGCAACGTGCAGAAGTGCCTCGACTCGATCCAGGGTGACACGACCGGCGTGCTGAACCTGCTCAACCTGTTCTCGGGCGGGGCGCTGCTGCAGCTGTCAGTCTTCGCGCTGGGCATCATGCCCTACATCACCGCGTCGATCATCCTTCAGCTGCTGACCGTGGTGATCCCACGGCTCGAGCAGCTGCGTAAGGAGGGCCAGGCCGGCCAGGCGAAGATCACCCAGTACACCCGTTACCTGACCCTCGGCCTCGGTGTCCTCCAGGCCTCGGCGTTCGTGGCGCTGGCCCGCTCCGGGCAGCTCTTCCAGAACCGCTGCGACCAGTTCCCGATCATCCCCGAGGGTCTCGGCATTCCGGACTGGCTGACGCTGAGCGTCCTGGTCATGACGATGACCGCCGGCACCGGTGTGGTCATGTGGCTCGGTGAGCTGATCACCGACCGCGGCGTCGGTAACGGCATGTCCGTGCTGATCTTCACCTCGATCGCCGCCCGTCTGCCCAGCGAGGGCTGGCAGATCAAGAACTCGCAGGGCTGGTGGAAGTTCTTCCTCGTCATCGCCCTGGTCCTGGTCGTCATCACCGCCGTCACCTTCATCGAGCAGGCGCAGCGCCGGATCCCGGTGCAGTACGCCAAGCGCATGATCGGCCGGCGGATGTACGGCGGCACCTCGACCTACATCCCGCTGAAGGTCAACCAGGCGGGTGTCATCCCGGTCATCTTCGGCTCGTCGCTGCTCTACCTGCCGCAGCTCGCCCTGCAGTTCTTCGACCAGACGAACCCGGGCAAGACTCAGGCGTGGATCCAGAACAACCTGGTGGCGCCCGACAGCCCGATCTACATCGCGGTCTACTTCCTGCTGATCATCTTCTTCACGTACTTCTACGTCTCGATCACGTTCAACCCGACCGAGGTCGCGGACAACATGAAGAAGTACGGCGGGTTCGTGCCGGGCATCCGCCCGGGCAAGCCGACGGCCGACTACCTGGACTTCATCCTCAGCCGGATCACCCTTCCGGGCGCGCTCTACCTGGGCATCGTCTCGATCCTGCCGAACTTCTTCTTCATCTGGCTCGACAACCAGCAGTACCAGAACTTCCCGTTCGGTGGTACCGCTGTGCTGATCATGGTCGGCGTCGGTCTGGAGACCGTGAAGCAGATCGAGAGCCAACTGATGCAGCGGAACTACGAAGGGTTCCTGCGGTAGATGAGACTCGTCTTGGTTGGCCCGCCGGGCGCGGGTAAGGGCACACAGGCCGAGTTCATCGCCGCCCATCTCGCGGTGCCGAAGATCTCGACCGGCGACATCTTCCGGTCGAACGTGTCCCAGGGCACCCCGTTGGGCGTCGAGGCGAAGCGGTACATGGACGCCGGCGAGCTGGTACCGGACGAGGTCACCATCAACATGGTCCGGGACCGGCTCGCCGAGCCGGACGCCAGCGAGGGCTTCCTGCTCGACGGGTTCCCGCGTACGACCCCGCAGGCGGCCGCGCTGGACAAGCTCCTCGCCGACCTGGGTACCGCCCTGGACGTGGTGCTCGAACTGGTCGTCGACGACGACGAGGTGATCCGGCGGCTCTCCGGCCGCCGGACCTGCCGGGGCTGCGGCAAGATCTGGCACGTCGAGTTCGACGCCACCACCCGCGAGGGCATCTGCGACCGGTGCGGCGCCGAGCTGTTCCAGCGGGACGACGACAAGCCGGAGACCATCGCCACCCGGCTGCGGGAGTACGCAGACAAGACCGCGCCGTTGGTCGACTACTACGGCGCCCAGGGCAAGCTGGTCGGGATCGACGCCACGGGCCCGGTGGAGGACGTCACCGTCCGTGCCATCGACGCCCTCCGGTCCTACGGCGGCTGAGGTTCGCCGGCTCGCCGGTGGATAGAGTGCGAACAGCGGGGTACGTCCGGCGTACCCCGCTGTCTCGGCAACGAAAGGTAATCGCTCCATGCGTCGTCCCCAGCTGGACATCCAGCTGAAGACCCCCGAGCAGATCGTGAAGATGCGGGCCGCCGGTCTGGTGGTCGCCGAAGCGCTGCGGCGGATGAGGGAGGCGGTCGCTCCCGGGGTCAGCACGGCCGACCTGGACGCCATCGCCGAGTCGACGATCCGCGACGCGGGCGCCGTCCCGTCGTTCAAGGGCTACCACGGCTTCCCGGCCTCGATCTGCTCCTCCGTCAACGAGCAGGTGGTGCACGCCATCCCGGCGTCCGGCCAGCTGCTCCGCGACGGCGATCTGATCTCCATCGACTGCGGTGCGGTGCTCGACGGCTGGCACGGCGACTCGGCGATCACCGTGGGGGTCGGCGACGTCGACCCGGCGCTGCTCAAGATGGCGGCGGTGGCCGAGGACGCGATGTGGGCCGGGATCGCCGCTGCGGCCCGCGGGGCGGCGAACGGCCGGGGACGACTCACCGACATCTCGTCGGCGGTGGAGAAGGCGGTGCGCCGCGGTGGGCGGTACGGCATCGTCGACGGCTACGGCGGCCACGGCATCGGCACCGAGATGCACCAGGATCCGCACGTGCTCAACCACGGGCGGCCGGGCAAGGGGCCGCGGCTGGTGGCCGGCATGGCCCTGGCGATCGAGCCGATGATCACCATGGGTTCGCCCCGTACGGCCGAGCTGTCGGACGGCTGGACCGTGGTGACCCGTGACGGGTCGATGGCGGCGCACGTCGAGCACACCATGGCGCTGCTGCCCGACGGGGTGTGGGTGCTGACCGCCGAGGACGGCGGCCGGGCCCGGCTGGGCGATCTGGTCACGGCCCGCCAGCCCGCCGACTCACCGACCGCCTGACCCCGCTCGCCGGCTCCGTACGCCGGGCCCTGCGGCTCCGACCCGTGGTGACGATCAAGACGGCCGCGGCGGCCTCGCCATCGCGATGGGGACGCCTGCGGCGGCAAGCTCGTGGGTCTCGTCTGATTGGCGTATGCGTGGCATGCTCGCGGGCGTGGAGGGGCGCAACGAGATGCGGGCCGCCGATGCCGATCGCCAGGCGGTTGCCGATCGGCTGCGGGTGGCGTTGGACGAGGGCCGGCTGGATCTGCACGAGTACGACGAGCGCCTCCAGCGGGCCTACGGGGCTCGGACCTACGGGGAACTGGACGTGTTGCTGACCGATCTCCCGGCGGTCACGCCTCGGGCGGAGGCGCAGTTGTCGGTGCCCACCGCCGCGCCGGTGGTGGCCGGGACGCCGCCGGTCGACCGTGCGCCGACCGGACGCTGGCTGCTCCAGGTCTGGATGCCGTACCTCCAGGTGGTGCCGGTCACCGTAGGGGTCTGGGTGATTTCGTCCCTGTCGTCCGGTGAACTCCTCTACTTCTGGCCCGGCTGGGTAGCCGGCCCCTGGGGCATGCTCCTGCTGCTCCGAACGGTCGGCGGCCTGAACGCCGGAGAGCCGCAGCGGTGGATGGAGAAGCGGGAACGCCGGCGCGAGCGCAAGCGAGCGAAGCGGGACCGCCGCCGCTAGTCGGCCCGTCCCGGCCCGGCCCACGGGCCCGGCTTTCCTCCATAGGCGGAACCCGCTGGTGGTCGGTTTGGCGGCGGCGCGCAGGCGGGCGTACACTGACTGATCGGCGCACAGCGTCCACTCCGGCATGCCCATCAGCGCTTCGATGGGTGCTGGAGCCGCGGCTGGCGCGGGCTACCTGATTTTGATCGGTTTCCCGTGTAAGACGTTGTGGGCCGTCCGGAGCAACCGACGTCAGGACAGCGGAGGACATGCCGAAAAAAGACGGAGCCATCGAGATCGAAGGTCGGGTCATCGAGCCCCTGCCGAACGCCATGTTCCGCGTGGAGCTCGCGAACGGCCACAAGGTGCTGGCTCACATCAGCGGCAAGATGCGGCAGCACTACATCCGCATCCTGCCGGAGGATCGGGTCGTCGTCGAACTCTCGCCGTACGACCTGACCCGCGGGCGCATCGTCTACCGCTACAAGTAGTCCTGACGACGGCCGGGACATCTCCGTGTCCGTCTTCGACGTCCGAGGCCGCGCGTGGCGCGTCACCGGGCCTGATGGGAAGTAAGGCAACCGTGAAGGTCAAGCCGAGCGTCAAGAGGATCTGCAACAAGTGCCGGGTGATCCGCCGGCACGGCCGGGTCATGGTCATCTGCAGCGACCCGCGCCACAAGCAGCGCCAGGGCTGAGTTCCTCGGCCGGCCACGACGATGGCCGGTGAGGATGGCCCCGGACGCAGATCCGACAGCACACACAGCACATGCTCGTCCCAGCCGCGAGCGGTACGTCCCAGACGTACTTCCTCGTGGCTGACCCCCGGTCGGAGGCCGGGGCCCGCTCGGGCAGCGGCCGTCATCCGGTCGCCGGCGTCAACCGCCGGGGACAGGTGAGGGTCGGAGCGGGGTGGGGCGGGCCAGACCTCCGCCAACATCACGAGGAGTACGCCCGCACATGGCACGTCTAGTCGGCGTCGACCTCCCCCGCGAGAAGCGGATGGAGATCGCGCTCACCTACATCTTCGGCGTGGGCCGCACCCGCGCCCTGGAGACGCTCGCCGCCACCGGCATCTCGCCGGACAAGCGCGCTCGGGACCTCACGGACGAGGAGCTGGTCCAGCTCCGGAACCACATCGAGGGCAACTACAAGGTTGAAGGCGACCTGCGCCGTGAGGTCGCCGCTGACATCCGCCGCAAGGTCGAGATCGGCAGCTACGCGGGTATCCGGCACCGCCGGGGCCTGCCCGTGCGTGGCCAGCGGACCAAGACCAACGCGCGGACCCGGAAGGGCCCGAAGCGGACCGTGGCCGGCAAGAAGAAGCCCGGCAAGAAGTAAGACGTAGACCGGAATACGGGTCTGGGTCCGCCGAGCTAGGCCAGGCCGCAACCTGTATCGGGAAGTCAACTAGGAGCGCAGAAGACTTATGCCACCGAAGGCTCGTGCCGGAGCTGCAGTCAAGAAGGTCCGGCGCAAGGAACGCAAGAACGTCGCCCACGGGCAGGCGCACATCAAGAGCACCTTCAACAACACCATCGTGTCCATCACGGACCCGACCGGTGCGGTCATCTCCTGGGCCTCTGCGGGCCAGGTGGGTTTCAAGGGCTCCCGCAAGTCGACCCCGTTCGCCGCGCAGCTGGCTGCCGAGGCCGCCGCGCGTCGGGCGATGGACCACGGCATGCGCAAGGTCGACGTGTTCGTCAAGGGCCCCGGCTCCGGCCGGGAGACCGCCATCCGTTCGCTGCAGGCCGTCGGGCTGGAGGTCGGACAGATCTCCGACGTCACCCCGCAGCCGCACAACGGATGCCGTCCGCCGAAGCGTCGTCGGGTCTGAGAGGTAGAGAGAGATGGCTCGTTACACCGGTGCTGACTGCCGCCGTTGCCGGCGGGAGAAGATGAAGCTGTTCCTCAAGGGCAGCAAGTGCGATGGCCCGAAGTGCCCGTTCGAGTCCCGGCCGTTCCCGCCCGGGCAGCACGGCCGCGGCCGCACGAAGGAGACGGAGTACCTGCTCCAGCTCCGTGAGAAGCAGAAGGCCCGTCGGGTCTACGGCGTGCTCGAGAAGCAGTTCCGCGGCTACTACGAAGAGGCCGTGGGCAAGCAGGCGAAGACCGGTGAGGTCCTCCTGCAGATCCTCGAGTCGCGGCTGGACAACGTGGTCTACCGGGCCGGCTACGCCAAGTCCCGCGACATGGCCCGCCAGCTCGTCAAGCACGGCCACTTCACGGTGAACGGCAAGAAGGTCGACATCCCGTCGTTCCGCGTGAAGGAGCACGACATCATCGAGGTTCGGGTGAAGAGCAAGGAGCTCACCCCGTTCATCGTGGCGCAGGCCGAGGCCGGCTCGAAGTCGGTTCCGGCCTGGCTGGAGGCGATCCCCAGCCAGATGAAGATCCTCGTGCACTCCCTCCCGGCCCGTCAGGTGATCGACACCCAGGTCCAGGAGCAGCTGATCGTCGAGCTCTACTCCAAGTAAGGGCTCGTTGCGGTGGCCCGCCCCGATCGGGGCGGGCCACCGGAACACTTTGTGTCGTGGGCGTCAAATAGCGGGCGTCCCGGAAGAGAAGAGAAGAAATGCTCATCAGCCAGCGACCGTCTCTCTCCGAAGAGTCGATCAACGAGACCCGCTCCCGGTTCACCATCGAGCCGCTCGAGCCGGGCTTCGGCTACACCCTGGGCAACTCGCTGCGGCGTACGCTGCTGTCGTCGATCCCGGGCGCGGCGGTGACGTCGATCAAGATCGACGGCGTGCTGCACGAGTTCACCACGATCCCCGGTGTCAAGGAGGACGTGGTCGAGCTCGTCATGAACATCAAGGAGCTCTGCGTGAGCTCCGAGCACGACGAGCCGGTCAGCATGTACCTGCGCAAGCAGGGCCCGGGCGACGTGACGGCGGGCGACATCCAGCCGCCGGCCGGCGTCTCGGTGCACAACCCGGACCTGAAGCTCGCCACCCTGAACGGCAAGGGCCGGCTCGACATGGAGCTGACCGTCGAGCGGGGCCGGGGTTACGTCACGGCGGCGCAGAACAAGCAGGCGGGTGCCGAGATCGGCCGGATCCCGGTCGACTCGATCTACTCGCCGGTGCTGAAGGTCACCTACCGCGTCGAGGCGACCCGTGTCGAGCAGCGGACCGACTTCGACCGGCTGATCATCGACGTCGAGACCAAGCCGTCGATGGGCCCGCGTACGGCGCTGGCCTCCGCGGGTTCCACGCTCGTGGAGCTCTTCGGGCTGGCCCGGGAGCTGGACGAGACGGCCGAGGGCATCGACATCGGCCCGTCGCCGCAGGACGCCCAGCTGGCGGCGGATCTGGCCCTGCCGATCGAGGAGCTGGACCTCACCGTCCGCTCCTACAACTGCCTCAAGCGCGAGGGCATCAACACCGTTGGTGAGCTCATCGGGCGTACCGAGGCCGACCTCCTCGACATCCGGAACTTCGGCCAGAAGTCGATCGACGAGGTCAAGATGAAGCTCGCCGGGATGGGTCTGGGGCTGAAGGACTCGGCTCCGAACTTCGACCCGGCGCACGTCGTGGACGCCTTCGGCGAGGCCGACTACGACACCGACGACTACCGCGAGACCGAGCAGCTCTAGTCCGCGCTGCCGCCACATCTGAGGAGCACCGAGAATGCCCACGCCCACCAAGGGTCCCCGCCTCGGCGGCAGCCCCGCGCACGAGCGGCTGATGCTGGCCAACCTGGCCACCGCGCTGTTCCAGCACGGCAAGATCCAGACCACCGAGACGAAGGCCCGGCGGCTGCGCCCGCTGGCCGAGCAGCTCATCACCAAGGCCAAGCGCGGTGACCTGGCCTCGCGGCGGCGGGTGCTGGGTGTCGTCAAGGACAAGGACGTGGTCTACGCCCTGTTCGACCAGATCGCGCCTCGGTACGCCAACCGCAACGGTGGCTACACCCGGATCGTGAAGACCGGGCCGCGCAAGGGTGACGCCGCGCCGATGGCGATCATCGAGCTGGTCGAGGAGCTGCAGGTCGCCGAGCCGAAGGCGAACAAGAAGACCGCTGCCCGCAAGGCTGCTCAGCAGGACAAGGTCGAGGCGCTCGCGCCCGAGGAGGAGTCGCCGCGCTCCGAGTCGGCCGACCAGGACTCCGAGGCGCCGGTCTCGGCGTCCGGCGACACCGCTGAGTCCCGCGAGGACAGCGACCTCGCCATCGAGGAGAACAGCGTTAACAACGAGAACAAGGCCTGATCCAGGGCTTTGGTCGGGCCCGGCACCCCTGGTGGGTGTCGGGCCCGTCTCGTGACGGGAGGTACGAGGGTGGACGGGCGCACCCGGCTACGGCTGGACGTGTCGTACGACGGGACCGACTTCTCCGGCTGGGCCGTGCAGCCCGACCGGCGTACGGTCGCGGGCGTACTGGGTGAGGCGCTCGATCTCCTGCTCGGCGCGGGTATCGCGACCGGGCTGACCGTTGCGGGGCGTACCGACGCCGGCGTGCACGCGACCGGTCAGGTGTGCCATGTGGACCTGCCGTCCGACGTCTGGCGGGAGCGGGAGCCCACCCTGCTGCGCCGGCTGGCCCGACTGCTCCCCGGCGATGTTCGGGTGCGGGCGGTCACCGAGGTGCCGGCCGAGTTCGACGCCCGCTTCTCGGCCACCTTCCGGCGCTACGAGTACCGGGTCACCGACGCGCCGTACGGCGCCGAGCCGCTGCACCGTCACCTGACCCTGGCCTGGCCGCGACCGCTCGACCTGGCCGCGCTCAACGCCGCGTCGGCCGGGTTGGTGGGGGAGCACGACTTCGCCGCGTACTGCCGTCGCAAGGAGAACGCCACCACGCTGCGCGAGGTGACCCGGCTGGACTGGCGGCGGGAACCGGACGGTCTCCTGGTCGCCACCGTGCAGGCCGACGCGTTCTGCCAGGCGATGGTCCGCAGCCTGGTCGGCGCCATGCTCGTCGCCGGGGACGGCCGACGCCCGGCGGAGTGGCCGGCGAGCCTGCTCTCGCACCGCGAGCGCTCCAGCCACGTGACGGTGGCGCCCGCGCACGGGCTGACCCTGGTGGCCGTCGGCTATCCGGAGGACCCGGCCGGGTACGCCCAGCGTGCGGAGCTCACCCGCCGGCTGCGGGTCCCCGCCGAGGCCTGATGCCGATCGTCGGGTCAGTTGCCCGACGACTCGTCGTTCTCCCCCGATTCGTCGTCGCTCGGCGACTCGTCGACGCTGTCCTGGGTGCCGGTCGTCGCGGACGGGCCGGCCGTGGGCTGGCTCGCGGTGCCGCCGTCGGCGCGCCGCTGTAGTACGCCCTGGTTGAGGTGCAGCTCGATCATGTCGTAGAGGACCTCGCGGACCTTCTCGTCACCGGACTTGATCGCTGCGCCGTCGCTGCGGGCGACCACGGCGTACGCCAGGTAGTGGCCGCGGACCTGCCAGCCGACGCGGGCCGGGGCGGTCGCGATCGCCTCGGCCTCCTCGCCGGCCGCCATGCCGCGGAACCGGCCCTGCCGCTCGTCGAGCAGCTGCCGGATCCGGTCGCGGGCCCGCTCGGCGCTGGCCCGGTCGGTGAGGTTGAACAGGCCGGTGGTGACGAGGTGGTCGCCGTCGGGAGTGCGGAGCGTGCCGCGTACGACCTGGTCGCAGCCGAGCCGGACCAGCAGGTCGGCGATCTCGTCGGTGGCGGCGACCGCGCAGCTGCCGCTGGACTGTGTCTTCAGCACGTCGTACGTCGTCCGGCCGTCGTCGAGCACGAGCTTCTTGCCGGCGAAGACCTCCTTGGCGGTCAGCGGGGTCTGGTCGGCGTCCCGCGAGTCGAGGTTCTCCTCCCCGGTCGGGTCGGCGGACGGGTTGGCGCCAGCCTGATAGCTCGGCGTCACGTCCGGCGTCGGGGTGCGGTCGGCAAGCAGGGCGGCGGCGCCGAGTCCGCAGAGCGCCAGCAGTACGAGGACGGCCGCGCCGCCGACCACCACCTGCCAGAGCCGGCCGCCGCCGGCCCGGGGGACGGGCACCGGTGCGGGCGGCTCCGGTGCCACCTGCTCGCGGACCTGTTCCGCTCGCGGCGGTTCGGGAGGCTCGGCTTGTGCCAGTGTCGGTGGCGCGGGATCCTCGGCCCAGGACGGCTGCGGCTCGGGCGCGGGCAGCGCCATCCGGGTCGTCCGGGGCAGCGACGGGGTCGGGAAGCGGGACGGGGAGGGCCCGGCCGGCGGAGGCGGACCGGCGCCGAGCATGGATTCGGACCCGCGCTCCGGGTCGTCCACGAAAGCGTCCTCATCGAACTCGTACCGATACACCATGTCGCCAAGGGTAAGAGTAATTGTCCCTTTAGGTGGGAATTACGGAAAATGCGGCGCGCTGTTGCTCGGTCACCTTTCCAACGCCGAACCGACACCGTTCGTAACGCCGAACGCGCCCCGCCCGACCTGCCCGCTCGGAGGCCGTCGCGGAGCCGCCCCCGGGCCGGTGCGAGAATTGCCGGCGTGACCGGCGACCACTACTTCACCGCGGAACCCACGACCGCCGCGCGCCCTCGCGAGGTCGAGTTCACCGTGGCCGGCCGCGACTACACGCTCGCGTCGGCCGGCGGGGTCTTCTCCGCCGACCGGCTCGACGCCGGCACCGCCGTACTGCTGCGCAAGGCCGAGCTGCCCACCGCCGACAGCACCGGTGACCTGCTCGACCTGGGCTGCGGGTTCGGGCCGATCAGCTGCGTGCTGGCCGACAACGCGCCGGCGGCGACCGTGTGGGCCGTCGACGTCAACGAGCGGGCGCGGCAACTCACCGCCGCGAACGCCGAGCGGGTCGGTGCGGCGGACCGGGTGCGGGTGCGCGCCCCGGACGACGTACCGGCCGACCTGCGCTTCACCCAGCTCTGGTCCAACCCGCCGATCCGGATCGGCAAGGACGAACTGCACGAGCTGCTGCGACGCTGGCTGCCCCGGCTCGCCCCCGACGGGGTCGCCTGGCTGGTCGTCGCCCGCCACCTCGGCGGCGACTCGCTGCACCGCTGGCTCGTCGACGAGGGCTGGCAGGTCGAGCGGCACGCCAGCCAGAAGGGCTTCCGCGTCCTGCGCGTCGGCCGATAATTGGATGTACCGCGCCCGGCGGGTTACGGCAGGATCCCGGCGTGGGTTACGTGGACGTGGCTGCGGTCGGGCACATCCTGCCCGACGGCCGGGAACTCTTCACCGACGTCTCCTTCCGGGTCGGTGAGGGCGCGAAGGTGGCGCTCGTCGGGCCGAACGGTGCGGGCAAGACGACGCTGCTCCGGATGGTCGCCGGCGACCTGCCGACGCCGACCGGCGCCATCGCGCGTACCGGCGGGCTCGGCGTCATGCGGCAGTTCATCGGCATGATCGGGGACGAGTCGACCCTCGCCGACCTGGCGCTCTCGCTCGCCCCGCCCGCACTGCGCGCGGCCGGCCGTCGGCTCGCCGACACCGAGGCGGCCATGCGGGAGGCCGAGGTGCGCGGCAAGTACAGCACCGCGGCGGGCAAGGCGCAGCTGGCGTACGCGGACGCGCTCGCGGCCTGGGGCGAGGCCGGCGGATACGACGCCGAGGTGCTCTTCGACACGGTCGCCACCATCGTGCTCGACCTGCCCTGGGACGCGTCCCGGGAACGCCCGGTCCGGACCCTCTCCGGCGGACAGCAGAAACGCTTCGCGCTGGAGCTGCTCCTGCGCGGGCCGGACGAGGTGCTGCTCCTCGACGAGCCGGACAACTTCCTCGACGTGCCGGGCAAGCGGTGGCTGGAGGGACGGCTGCGCGAGTCGGCGAAGTCGGTGCTCTACGTCTCGCACGACCGGGAACTGCTGGCACGTACGGCCGACCGGGTGGTCGCCGTGGAGGGCGGCAGCGCCTGGGTGCACCCGGGCGGCTTCGCGAGCTGGCACGAGGCGCGGGTGGCCCGGCACGCCCGCCTGGACGAGCTGCGCCGACGCTGGGACGAGGAGCACCAGAAGCTGCGCGAGCTGGTGCTGATGTACAAGCAGAAGGCCGCGTACAACGACGGGTTGGCCTCGCGCTACCAGGCGGCGCAGACCCGGCTGCGCAAGTTCGAGGAGGCCGGCCCGCCGCCCGTACCGCCGAAGGACCAGGACATCCGGATGCGGCTGACCGGCGGGCGCACCGCCAAGCGCGCGCTCATCTGCGAGCAGCTGGAGCTCGACGGCCTCACCTACCCGTTCGACCTGGAGATCTGGTACGGCGACCGGGTGGCGGTGCTCGGCGCGAACGGCACCGGCAAGTCGCACTTCCTGCGGTTGCTGGCCCGCGGCGGCACCGACCCGGATCCGGCGAACGGCCCGGTGGACGCCGGGCTCACGCTCGCGCCGGTGGCGCACGACGGGGTGGCCCGGCTCGGCGCGCGCGTCCGGCCCGGGCACTTCTCGCAGACGCACGACCGGCCGGAGCTGATGGCGAAGACCCTCGTCGAGATCCTCTGGCGGGGCGACGAGCACCGGGCCGGGATGGATCGACACGCGGCCATGGCGTCGCTGTCCCGGTACGAGCTGGCAGCGCAGGGCGACCAGCGGTTCGGCACGCTCTCCGGCGGGCAGCAGGCGCGGTTCCTGGTGCTGTTGCTGGAGCTGTCCGGGGCGACGCTGCTCCTGCTCGACGAGCCGACCGACAACCTCGACCTGGCCAGCGCCGAGGCGCTGGAGGCCGGTTTGAACGCGTTCGACGGAACGGTGCTCGCGGTGACGCACGACCGCTGGTTCACCCGTACCTTCGACCGGTTCGTGCTCTTCCGGGGTGACGGTGAGGTGGTGGAGACACCCGAGCCGGTGTGGGACGTCGCGTGAACGTGGCGGAGTTGGCCGGTCGGCTCTGCGCCGTCCGGGGCGTGGTGGCCGTCGCGTTGGGCGGCAGCCGGGCCCGTGGCGAGCACCGGCCGGACTCGGACTGGGACCTGGGCCTCTACTACCGGGGCGAGCTGGACGTGCCGGCGCTGGAGGCGGTCGCCGCGTCGATCGCCGACGCGGCGGTCGAGCTGACGACGCCGGGTGGTTGGGGGCCGTGGGTGGACGGCGGCGGCTGGCTGCGAGTGGAGGGGTCGGCCGTCGACTGGATCTACCGCGACCTGGACCGGGTCCGCCGGATCTGGGCGGACTGCCGGACCGGCCGGTACGAGGTGGGCGTACAGGCCGGGCATCCGCTCGGCTTCTACTCCCACGCGTACGCGGGCGAGGTGGCGCTGTGCCGGGTGCTCGCGGACCCGACCGGCGAGCTGACGGCGCTCAAGGAGGAGACCGCGGCGTACCCGCCGGCGTTGGCCGAGGCGCTGGTGCGGGCCGGTTGGGAGGCCGAGTTCCTGCTCGCGGGCGCCGCGAAGGTCGTCCCGGCCGGCGACAGCGGCTACGTGGCCGGTTGCCTGTTCCGCATGGTCGGAGTGCTCGTGCAGGTGCTGCACGCCCGGGCCGGGCGGTGGCTGGTGAACGAGAAGGGCAGCATCGCCTCGGCCGGGCGGCTGCCCGGTGCGCCGCCGGACTTCGCGGCCAGGGCGCAGGCGCTGCTCGCCGGGGTCGGGCGTTCCCCGGCGGAGCTGGCCGAGACGCTGGCCGCCGCCGAGCGGCTCCGCGCCGAGGTGCTCGGCTGAGTCGGGGAACAACCCGGGTGGCGCCGCCGCGCCCCGGACGGCAGGCATAGAGTCGATCTCGTGACTGAGATGACCTACCGCCGGCTGGGCGACTCCGGGCTCGTGGTGTCCGTCGTCGGTATCGGCGGCAACAACTTCGGCCGCAACATCGGCCTCGACGGCACGCGGGCCGTGGTGGACGCCGCGCTGGACGCCGGGATCAACTTCTTCGACACCGCCGACATCTACGGCGAGCCGCAGGGCGGCTCCGAGGAGGTGCTCGGGCAGGCCCTGAAGGGCCGTCGGGACGACGTGGTGGTGGCCACCAAGTTCGGCATGAACATGAACGGCCTGAACGGCCCCGACCACGGCGCGCGCGGCGCCCGGCGCTACATCGCCCGGGCCGTCGAGGCGTCGCTGCGCCGCCTCGACACCGACTACATCGACCTGTACCAGATGCACGAGCCGGACCCGGGCACCCCGATCGACGAGACCCTCGCCGCGCTGGACGACCTGGTCCGCGCCGGGAAGGTGCGTTACCTGGGCAACTCGAACTTCACCGGCTGGCAGATCGCGGACGCCGACTGGGTGGCCTCCTCCAACGGCCGATCCCGTTTCATCAGCGCGCAGAACCACTACAGCCTGGTGGAGCGGTCGGTCGAGACCGAGGTGGTCCCGGCCTGCGAGCGCTTCGGGCTGGGGCTGCTGCCGTTCTTCCCGCTCGCCAACGGCCTGCTCACCGGCAAGTACCGGCGGGGCGAGGCGCCCCCCGCGGGCAGCCGGCTCTCCGGCGGTGGCCGGTACGCCGCCCGGTTCGCCGCGGCGAACTGGGACCTCATCGAGGCGATCGGCCGGTACGCGGACGAGCGGGGCCTCAGCATGCTCCAGGTGGCGATCGGCGGGCTGGCCGCCCAGCCGGCGGTGACCTCGGTGATCGCCGGGGCGACCACGCCCGAGCAGGTGCGCGCCAACGCCGCAGCCGGTTCCTGGCAGCCGACCGACGAGGACCTGGAAGCCCTGCGCGAGATCCTGTGATCACCGCCGCTGCCGCCGGCGGCCGGCTCGGGCCGAGGCGCCCGGGTGTGGCTCGACCGTGAGTCGGTATCGGCGGCAAAACTTCGGCCTCGAAGATCCGGAAAGGCCTGATACCTCAGCGGCATATTGATGCCGCTGAGGTATCAGGCTCACCGGGGTTGGCGACTGTCGCCGAAGCCGTCCCGGCGACCTCGCGCCGTGCGGCTCACTCGTCCGAGCGGCGGCGGGTGAGCAGCATCGGCACCGCCACCGCCAGGGCGGCGATCACCAGGACGGCCAACCCGACCGGCCACCACCAGGCACCGCCCGCCCCCGCCGTGGCCGAGGCGTCGGCCGCGGGTGCGGTCGCCGCGGCCGGCACCGCCGGAGCGGGCGACTGGGCGGGCCGGGCCTGCACCTCGGCGCTGACCTCGCTCTCGTCCGGGGCCGGGGCGGCGACCGTCACCCGCCAGCGGCCGGGGGAGAGCAGCGGACCGCTGCTGTAGAAGCCCTGCCCCTCCGGCGCTGGCGCGAGCTGCACCGGGCCGACCCGCTGCCCGTCCGGACCGGTGCCGGTGAGGGTCAACAGCACCGGCTTCTCCAGCCGGTGCCCGTCGGTATGGACGGCCTGCACGGTCACCCCGCCCGCCCCGTCGCCGGCCACCGTCAGCTTGAGCTTGCCGTGCGCGGCGGCCGGAGTGGCGGAGAGCAGGGTCAGCGCCACGCCGATGAACAGGGCGACGAACACCTTGCGGAGATTCGGCACGGACTCTCCTCACAACCGATGAGGGAGGCCCCTCCCCGACGCCGCTGCGCCGGGGAGGGGCCTCGTCGGATCAGAGCCGGCGGCCCGGGGCGAGCCGGGTGGCGTCGCCACCCAGCCGGCCCGCGCCGGCGACCGGATCGCCGTCGTTGGCCTTCACCCCGGCCTTGCTGGCCGCGCCGCCGAGCCGGACGATCATGGCGTCGGCGTCCCGGACCAGCACGTCCCGGATCTCCGCCTCGGCCACCGGCGTGGCGTCGGCGGCGAGCCCGCGGAAGGCGGTCAGCTGCTTGATCGCCTTGTTGTCGTTGCCGGCCGCCTCGGCCTTGCGGGCGGCGTCGAGCTTCTCCGTCAGCTGCTTGTGCGCCTTGGCCGAGAGCCGACTGGTCGCCTTGAACCGGTCCAGCAGGTTCTGCATGTCCCGGAACGAGGTGGTGACGAAGAACCGGACCTCCGAAGTGGTCTCGTTCCCCGCCTTGTCGGTCGCGGTGACGGTCAGCTCGTGCAGGCCGAGCGGGAGCTCGTACATGGCCTGCAACGTGCCGCTCGCGTACGGCCGGCCGTCCAGCTCGCCGGCCACGCTCGCGATGCCCGAGGTCGGGTCGACCGCCTGCCAGGACACCCGGACGTCCTGGCTGTCGCCGTAGAGCTGACCGTCGGCGAGCCCGGAGACCAGCAGCGTCGGCTTGGTGCCGTCGATGCGCAGCACCGCCGACTTGAGCGTCTCCGGGTTGCCGGCGCTGTCGGTCGACCGGAAGAGCAGCTCGTGTTCGCCGTCCCCGGTCACCTCGACCGGCTCCGAGTACGGCGTCCACGCGCCACCGTCGAGCGACCACTCGACATTCTTCACACCGGACCCGGCGTCGGTCGAGGTCAGCACCACCGGGATGGTCCCGTCGTGCCAACCCTCGTCGTTCGCCGGGGCGAACGTCGCCGAGGTCACCGGCGCCGTGGCGTCGATCTTCACGGCGGCGGTCTTCGTCGCCTCCACGTTGCCCGCCTTGTCGGTCGAGCGGAACCGCAGCTCGTGCTCGCCGTCCCCGCTCACCGGGACCGGCCCGGTGTACGCCGTCCAGGACTGCCCCCCGTCCAGCTGGTACTCGGTGCCGGCCAGCCCGCTGCCGCCGCTCTCGTCGGTGGCGGCCAGGGTGACCGTCACCGGCCCGGTGTGCCACCCCTCGACGGGGGTGCCCGTGACGGTCGCCGCCGTCACCGGAGCCGTCTCGTCCGCGACCTCGGTGGTGAGGCGGAAGTAGTCGAACACGGCGGTCTTCGAGGCGGTCTGGTTGGCCCCGAGGGTGAAGAGACCCACCTTCGGGGTGGCCCCGACCGCGCTGTTGGTCAACGCGGTCAACGCCGTCCAGGTCGCCCCGTCGGCCGAGTACGACGCGGTGAAGGTGTCACCGCTGCGGGCCAGCCGCAGGTGCCACACCGATCCGGTCAGGTTCGCCGCCTCGGGCTGCGGGTTCTGCACCGTCCCGCCGATCTCGCTGCGGAACTCGATCCGCCGCGTCACCGGCTGGCCGGGCTGGTTGTCCGCGATGTAGTCGAACTTCAGGTAGTTGTCGTCGTCGACGTGCACCATCAGTCCGGCCTGCTGGTACTGCTCGTTCAGCTGGCTGCCGTCGACCTTCGTCTCCAGGGTCCAGTCGCCGGCCGGCGCGGTCTGCAGGATGAAGTTCGCCGGCCCGGTGTTGCCGGTGCCGTAGATGTCACCGTTGGGCACGTCGACCCGCAGCGCCCCACCGGTGACCCGGTAGCCCGTCGCGTCCTCCCGCAGGATCGCGTCCCACCGGCACTTGTCCAGCGTGTCACCGGTGAACTCGTCCGACGGATCGACCGGGCCGGCCGGCTCGTCCGGCGAGACCTGGAACCAGTCGAACGCCGCCTCCACCACCGGAGCGTCCGTGCCGCCGTTGAGGGCGAACAGGCCGATCCGAGGGTTGGTGATGCCGGCGAGCGCCGCGGACCGGCCGACCGGGGTGAAGGTCTGCCCGTCGGCCGAGACGGCCGCGGTCAGGTTCGTCCCGTCGCTGTTGAGCCGCAGGTAGAGCGTGTCTCCGGCCGGGGCGGCGATGCTGTCGGCCGCCTCGTTGCGCGGTGCGCCGGCGGTCTCCCGGATGAACTCCACCCGCCGGCTGCCCGAGTAGAGCAGGTCCAGCTTGGCGTAGTTCTCGTCGTCGCCGTAGACCAACAGGCCGGCCTGCTGCCAGTTGGTCGTCACCGGCAGGGTGAACCGGGTGGTCGCCTGCCACGGGCCGGACGGCGCCGGCTGGAGCACCAGGTTCGTCGCGTCGTTGCGTGCCCCGTAGAGGTCACCCACCGCGGTGGGCAGCCGCAACGCGCCGTCGGAGACCGAGTAGAGCTGGTTCTCCCGGACCACGCTCCAGCGCGCCTTGTCGAGGCCGGCGCCGGTGAAGTCGTCCGAGCGTGCCCCGAAGCAGGACGTGTTCGGCGCCTCGACCCGCACCGGCACGGTCGCGTACGCCTTGCCGCCCCTGCTGTCGGTCACCGTGAGGGTCGCGGTGAAGGCGCCCGCGGCCGTGTAGGTGTGGCTCGCGTCCAGGGTGTCCGCGGTGCCGCCGTCACCGAAGTCCCAGGCGTACGTCAGCGGCGTGTCCCCCTCGGCGTCGGTGGCCGTGCCGTCGAAGGCGACGGCGAGCGGGGCGGTGCCGGTGGTCGGGGTGGCGGTGGCGGTGACCACCGGTGGCCCGTTCTCGGTGACCCCGCGACCGATGAAGTCCATCCAGTTGACGTTCATCAGCGAGCCGGCGCCGCCGGACGGATCCTTGGCGACGAAGAAGAGCGTGCCCGTGCCCGGGCCGGTCACCGGCGCGGTCACGTCCGTGTACGTCTGCCAGTCGCCGGTGCCGGGCACGGTGGCCTGCGCCACCAGCGGCCCGTCGACCGCGCCGGAGCGGACGTCGATCCGCCCGCCGTTGACGTCCGACGCGACCCGGAACCGGATCGACGTGATGTTGGTCAGGTTCGCCGGGGAGACCGACCACCAGTCGCCGTCCTCGATGAACCCGATGTTCTGGCCACCACCGGCGGTGTCGCTGGTGGTCTCGCGCTGCACGCCCGGGTCCCCGCCGCCGGTGCTGCCCGGCGCCCGGCCGGTGGCGGTGAAGTACTCGGCCTGCTTCCGCTTCGGCTGGAGCTGCTCGATGGCCCGGCCGGTGAGCGGGCCGGCGCCCGAGCCGCCACCGAGGTCGGTGTAGGTCGCCTCGAAGACGGCGAAGACGTTCGCCTCCGCGCCGTGCCCGGAGGCGAGCGACGTCTGGACCAGCCCGGTGCAGCCGGTGTGCTGCTCCAGCGGGTGGGCGTGCTCGTCGTGGCCGAGCAGCACCTGGAGCTGGACCCGGTCGCAGTCGATCTCGCCGTCCTCCGGGTCGGTCACCTGCACCGTGTAGCGGACCTGGTCACCCCAGTCGAAGAAGCCCCCGTCCGGCGGGAACTCGATCTTCACCGTCGGGGCGGTGTTGCCCACGGTGACCGGCACGTTGGCCACCGCGGTACGCCCCTTCGGGTTGGTGACCGTGAGCTGCGCCGTGTACGACCCGGCCTCGGCGTACGTGTGCGTCGGGTTCGCCTCGGTGCTGGTCTGCCCGTCGCCGAAGGCCCACGCGTAGCTGAGCGTGCCGCCGTCGGGGTCGCGGGAACCGGCGCTGGAGAAGGCGACGGTCAGCGGCGCCGGCCCGGAGGTCGGCTCGCCGCTCGCCACCGCGATCGGGGCCCGGTCACCGGCGACGTAGTCGATCCGGTAGACGCCGGAGTTGTCGTTGTTGCCGCCGAAGCCGCTGCCCCACTCGATGAGGTAGAGCGCGCCGTCCGGGCCGAACTCGAAGTCCATCGGCCGGATCAGGCTCATGCCGGTGAGCAGCTGGTTGATGTCCACCAGCGACTTGCCGTCGGCGGTCACCTGCATCGTGTACATCTTCGACTGGTTCCACTCGCCGAAGAGCGCCTTGCCGTCGTAGTACGCCGGCCACTTCCGGTCCGAGTTCAGCTCGGCGTCGTACCGGTAGACCGGGCCGCCCATCGGCGCGCCGCCGCCTCCGATCTCGGGGAAGAGCGGGTTGCCGCTGTAGTCGTAGTCGACGGTGGCCGGGACGGCCGGCGGCAGGTTGGTGAGGCCGGTGTTGTTCGGCGAGTTGTTCACCGGCGCCGCGCAGTCGAACTTCGGCCCGCTCGGGCCGGCGGGGAACTGGTAGTCGTTGTAGGCGTAGTTCGCCCCGGTGCAGTACGGCCATCCGTAGTTGCCGGCGGTGCCGACGATGTTCCACTCGACCGTGCCCTCCGGGCCACGGTTCGGGTTGGCGGAACCGGCGTCCGGCCCGTAGTCGCCGACGTACAGGGTGTCGGTGCCCGGGTCGACGCCGATCCGGAACGGGTTGCGGAAGCCCATCGCGAAGATCTCCGGCCGGGTCCGGTCGGTGCCCGGCGCGAACAGGTTGCCGGTCGGGATGGTGTACGTCCCGTCGTCCTCCGGGTGGATCCGCAGCACCTTGCCGCGCAGGTCGTTGGTGTTGCCCGAGGTGCGCTGCGCGTCGTAGTCCTGGCGACCCGGCCGCTCGTCGATCGGGGTGAACGCGTCGGACTCGAACGGGTTGGTGTTGTCACCGGTGGCCAGGTAGAGGTTGCCGGCCCCGTCGAAGGCCATGCTCCCGCCGGCGTGGCAGCAGGTGTTGCGCTGCGTGTCGACCCGGAGCACCTGCTTCTCGCTGGCCAGGTCGATGGTGTCGCCGGTCACCGTGAACCGGGACAGCAGATTGCGCGCCACCCCGTCGTTCGGGGCGTAGTAGAGGTACACCCAGTTGTTGGTGGCGAAGTCCCGGTCGAGGCGGATGCCGATCAGCCCGTCCTCGTTGCCGGTGAAGACGTCCAGGTCGACGGCGGTGACCGTGTTGCCGGTGTCCGGCTTGACGATCTGCACCCGGCCGTCGCGCTCGACGTAGAAGACCCGGCCGTCCGGGGCGACGTCCAGCTCCATCGGGTTGCTGGTGTTGCTGTCCAGCGTGACCTTCTCGAAGCTGGAGGTCAGCGAGGCGCCGCAGTCGGCGCTCTCGACGCCCGCCGCGGTCCGGATGCCGCCGAGCAGGTGGGCGAGGAACTCCGGCTCCGCGTACGACTCGCGGGTGTGGCCGCCACCCGTGTACCACGAGCGGCCGCCGTCGAAGTCCTGACACCAGGCGATCGGGTGGTCGGCACCCATCGCGCCCGCGCCCGGGGAGTAGCTGGTCTCGTCGAGGCTCGCCAGCACGTGCACGTCGGGGCGGGGGTTCGACTGGTAGTTGTACCACTCGTCGAACCGGGACCAGCGTGCCGGCAGGTCGGCCGTGGCCGGGTGGGCGTGGTCCTCGACCTTCACCGTGGCCTGCTGGTTGGCCGGGTGGCTGGCGAAGTACGCCCCGACCAGCTCGCCGTACCAGCTCCAGCTGTACTCGGTGTCGGACGCGGCGTGGATGCCGACGTAGCCGCCGCCGGCCTGCACGTACCGCTCGAAGGCCGCCTGCTGGTCGGCGTCGAGGACGTCGCCGGTGGTGGAGAGCCAGATGACTGCCTGGTACTTCGCGAGGTTGGCGTCGGTGAACGCGCTGCCGTCCTCGGTGGTGTCGACGGTGAAGCCGTGCTCCGCGCCGAGCTGCTGGATGGCGGCGATGCCGGTGGGGATCGAATCGTGCCGGAAGCCGGCCGTCTTCGAGAAGATCAGCACGGAGAAGGCCTCGGCGGCGGCGGGAGCCGCCTCGGGGAGCGCCTGGGTCACCGGCGTGGCGGCCGGCGGGGCGGCCTGAGCGGCTCGCGCCGCGGTCGGGCCGGCGGTCGGTGCGGCCTGCGCGGCCGACGTGCCGAGCAGGGCTGTCGAGGTGAGCGCAATTGAGAGCAGGATCGCGGTGATGGGTGAGCGGGCACGACGAGTGCGGGACACGCCGCCTCCTATGTCGCGGTGGACAGGGGATCGCGGGGGCCGGCTCGCCGAAGACCGTCCCGGGTGGGTCGGTGCGGGCGCCGGGCCATGGCGTCCGCACCGATATTTTTGTCGAATCGCTGAACAAATTAATTCCGGTGGATGCGTATCCGGCAAGATGCCAAACGGTAACGGTTTCGCAACAGCGGGCGACATTCCGAACAGGACCGCATGAAGCGCCCGGCGGAGGATCGCCGCCACTGTTGCCGCGCTCACCCTTGGCAGGGTCGCCGGGTCTGTCGTACGGTGACCGAGCAAGTGACCCACGGGAGCCCGGTGGACCGGGCTGAGAGGGGGGCTGTCAGCCCCCGACCGTCGAACCTGATCCGGGTAATGCCGGCGCAGGGAGGAGTGTTGCCGTGCCGTCCCTGGGACGACTCCATCTCATCACCGACACCCGACCCGGGCGCGATCCGCTCGCCGTGGTCCGGGCTGCCCTCAGCGCCGCCCGCACGGAACTCGTCGTGCAGGTCCGGGTCGAGGACTCCGCCACCGACCGCGAGGCGTACGACCTGGCCCGCCGGGTCGCCGCGCTCTGCGCGCCGTACGGGGCGACCTGCCTGGTCAACGACCGGCTGCACGTGGCGCTGGCAGTCGGCGCCGCCGGTGGGCACATCGGCGCGGACGACCTCCCGGTCGAGGCGGCCCGACGCGTGCTCGGCCCGACCGCCGTGCTCGGCGCGACCGCCCGTGAACCGGGCACCGCCACCGAGGCCGTCGCCGCCGGCGCCAGCTACCTCGGGGTCGGCCCCTGCCATCCCACCGCCACGAAGGAGGGCCTGCCCGCCCCGATCGGCGTGACCGGCGTACGGGCGGTGGCCGGAGCGGTCGCCGTTCCCGTGATCGCCATCGGCGGAGTGACCGCGAGCGACGTGCCGGCGCTCCGGGCCGCCGGGGCGTACGGAGTGGCGGTGGTCGGTGCGCTCTCCGGGGCGGCCGATCCGGCCCACGCCACGACCGAGTTGATCGCGGCACTGACGTGCTGAGCGCCCGGTCCACGTCGACCCAAGCCGGCGACGTGGCCCGGGCGGACGTGGCGGTGGTGGGGGCAGGGCCGATCGGCCTCGCCGTCGCCTGGCGCTGCGCCGCCCGCGGGCTGCGCGTGACCGTGCACGATCCCGCTCCGGGCTCGGGGGCCTCGGCGGTCGCCGCCGGCATGCTCGCCCCGGTCTCCGAGGCGTACTTCGGCGAACGGGAACTGACCGGGCTGCTGGTCGAGTCGGCCGCCCGCTGGCCGGCGTTCGCGGCCGAGCTGACCGAGGCGAGCGGCGTCGAACTCGGCTACCGCACCGAGGGGACCCTGCTGGTCGGGCTGACCGCCGACGACCTCGCCGAGGCGCGGCGACTCTGGGCGTACCAGCAGGAGATCGGCCTGCCGGTGACCCCGCTGCGCCCCTCCGAGCTGCGGGACCGCGAGCCGGCGCTCGCCCCGCGGGTGCGCGGCGGCGCGTTCGCCGCGACCGACCACCAGGTCGACCCGCGGCTGCTGCTGCCCGCGCTGCGCATCGCCGCCGAGCGGGCCGGCGCGGTGCTGGTCCCCGGGCCGGTCCGCACGCTCGCCGACCTGGACGCCGCGGTGACGGTGGTGGCGGCCGGCTGCGGCGCCGCCGCCCTCACCGGGTTGCCGGTCCGGCCGGTCAAGGGACAGGTGCTCCGGCTCCGCGCGCCCGGTGGCGCGACGCCGGGCTTCCGGCACGTGATCCGGGGGTACGCCGACGGCGAGTCGGTCTACCTGGTGCCCCGCTCCGGTGGCGAGGTGGTGGTGGGCGCCACCGTCGAGGAGCGCCGGGACACCGACGTCTCCGCCGGGGCGGTGCTGCGGCTGCTCCGCGCCGCCGTGGACGTGCTGCCCGAGCTGGCGGAGTACGACCTGGTCGAGACGGCCGCCGGGCTGCGCCCCGGCACCCCGGACAACGCGCCGATCCTCGGCCCGTTGCCGGGTCGGCCCGGCGTGCTGGCGGCCACCGGGCACCACCGGCACGGCATCGTGCTCACCCCGGTGACCGCCGACCTGATCGCCGACCTGGTGACCACCGGCCGGCCCGATCCACTGCTCGCCCCCTTCCGGCCGGACCGGTTCACCGGTCCAGCCGCTCCGGACTCGGCCGGTTCGGACCCGACCGCTCCGGCGACGGGCGCTGCAGCGGCCGACGCGGTGCCGGCGGCCGGCGGCGCTGGCGTATCGGCGGCCGGAGACGACGACGTAGCTGCCCGGACTAGTGAGGAGGACCCGTGGAACTGACGGTGAACGGGACCGGGCGGACGATGCCCGGCGGTGTGACGGTGGCCGACCTGGTCCGCGAGGTCGCTCCGCAGCAGCGCGGAGTGGCGGTCGCGGTCAACGGCGAGGTGGTGCCCCGTACGGGCTGGCCGGCGACCACGCTGCGCGACGGTGACCGGGTCGAGGTGCTCAGCGCCGCCCAGGGCGGGTGAGCGCGATGACGTTCCGACTCGGCGGGGTCGAGTTCACCTCGCGACTCATCCTCGGCACCGGTGGCGCGGCGAACCTGCGCGTGCTGGAGGAGGCGATCCGCGCGTCCGGCACCGAGCTGGTCACCCTCGCCCTGCGGCGGGTGGACACCGCCCCCGGCATGGGCGGCGGGCTGCTGGATCTGCTGGACCGGTGCGGCGTACGGCTGCTGCCGAACACGGCGGGCTGCTACACGGCGGTCGAGGCGGTCAAGGTGGCCCGGCTGGCCCGGGAGGCGTTCGACACCGACTGGATCAAGTTGGAGGTGATCGGCGACGAGCGCACGCTGCTCCCGGACGGGGTGGAGCTGCTGCGCGCCGCCGAGGAGCTGGTCGCCGACGGGTTCACCGTGCTGCCGTACACGAGTGACGATCCGGTGCTCGCCCGGCGGCTCGCCGACGTCGGCTGCGCCGGCGTGATGCCGGCGGGCGCACCGATCGGGTCCGGGCTGGGCATCAGCAACCCGCACCACATCCGGCTGATCCGGCAGACCGTGGAGGTGCCGGTGATCCTGGACGCCGGCATCGGCACCGCCTCCGAGGCGGCGCTGGCCATGGAGCTCGGCTGCGACGCGGTGATGCTGGCCAGCGCCGTCACCCGGGCCGCCGACCCGGTGGCGATGGCCACCGCCATGCGGCACGCGGTGGAGGCCGGCCGGTTGGCCGCGGGCGCCGGCCGGATCCCGCGCCGGCACCACGCCCTCGCCTCCACCCCGGACGAGGGACGGCCGGAGCTGTGACCGACCCGCGCCTCGCGCCGCAGGTAGATCTTGGACGGAAACGGCCCCTTTCGGGGCCGTTGCGTTCCAAGACCTCCGCGGAGCTCCCCGCCGGAGTCGTGCTGCTCACCGATCGGAGGGTGGCGCGCCGACCGCTCGGCGAGGTGGTCGCGGCGGCGGTCGCCGGGGGAGTGCGCTGGGTGGTGCTTCGGGAGAAGGACCTGCCTCGCGCCGAGCGCGCCGCGCTCGCGGTCGGGCTGCGGGCGATCCTCAGCGAGGCCGGCGGCACGCTGATCGTCGCCGGACCCGACCCGCTCGACGGCGACGCCGTGCACCTGCCCGCCGCCGGCCCGTACCCGCCGCCCCGGCTCGGGCTGGTCGGCCGCTCCTGCCACGACACCGTCGAGCTGGCCCGGATCAGCACCGAGGACTACGTGACCCTCTCACCCGTCTATCCGACCCGGACCAAGCCCGGCTACGGCCCGCCCCTGCTGCCGGACGGGCTCGCCGCGCTCGTCGAACGAAGCCCCGTCCCGGCCCTCGCCCTGGGCGGCATCGAGACCCCCGAGCAGGTCAGCGCCGGTCTCCGGGCGGGTGCCACCGGCGTCGCGGTGCTCGGCGCGATCATGCGCGCCGACGACCCCCAGCAGGCAGCCACCACCCTGACCAACGCCTTCAACGAGGCGACCCGCCGGGCGCTGCCCCCGCCGGCCGCCGCCCCCGCCAAGACGGCCCGCCAGGCGTTCACCCCGCTGACGGACGCCTTCGACGAGGCGACCCGACAGGAGGCGGTCACCCCGATGTCCTCCACCCGGCACCGAACGACGGCGGTCCCCACGACGGGGCTGCGGCCGACCGTGCCCACGGAGGGATCAAGCCTGACCGCCCGGAGTGGGCACGGTCGGCCGCAGCCCTCAACCGCAACCACCGGAGAAGCGCAGTGACGCCGAGAACAGTCCTCACCATCGCCGGCTCCGACTCCGGTGGGGGAGCGGGCATCCAGGCCGACCTCAAGGTCTTCGCGGCGCTCGGCGCGTACGGCACGAGCGTCCTCACCGCCGTGACCGCGCAGAACACGCGGGGCGTCGACGCCGTCCTGCCCCTCCCGCCGGCCACCGTCACCGACCAGATCGAGAGCGTGCTGACCGACTTCACCGTGGGCGCGGCGAAGACCGGCATGCTCGGCACGCCCGCCGTCGCCGACGCGGTGGCCACGGCCGCCCGGGCCGGTCGGTTGCCGCACCTCGTCGTCGATCCGGTACTCGTCGCCACCAGCGGGCACTCGCTCGGCGTGGTCGCGGCGGTCGAGCGGCTGCTGCCGTACGCCGAGGTTGCGACGCCGAACTGCGCGGAGGCCGCAGCCATCACCGGACACCCGGTGACCACCGTCGACGAGATGGTGGCCGCCGCGAAGGCGCTGGCCTCCGGCGGCCCGGCGCACGTGGTGGTCACCGGCGGCGACCTCGACGGCGCGGAGGCAGTCGACGTGCTGCACGGCGGCGGGGTCACCACCCTGCTGCGCGGGCCGCGCGTGGAGACCCGGCACACGCACGGCACCGGCTGTTCGTTCTCGGCCGCGATCGCCGTCCGCCTCGCGCTGGGGGACCCGGTGCCGGTGGCGGTCGCCGTCGGCAAGGAGTACGTGAACCGCGCGCTGACCGGCGCGCGGCACTGGGAGCTGGGCGCGGGACGTGGCCCGCTGGACCACTTCGGATGGTCCGCTTGAACACCAGGGAGGCTGTCATGCAGGCACGACGCAAGGTCTACGTGGAAGGGACCCGGCCGGATGTCCGGGTGCCGTTCGCCGAGGTGACGCTGACCGGGGAGAACCCTCCGGTGCGTCTCTACGACACCTCCGGGCCGGGATCCGACCCCGAGGTCGGGCTCGCGCCGCTGCGCGGTCCGTGGATCGCCGAGCGGGGAGACGTCGCCCCGGTACGGGGAGCCGGCACGCCGCTCGCCGGTACGGACGGCCGTCGTCCGACCCAGCTCGCGTACGCCCGGGCGGGCGTCGTGACGCCCGAGATGGAGTTCGTGGCGATTCGGGAGGGCGTGGCGCCGGAGCTCGTCCGGGACGAGATCGCGGCCGGTCGTGCCGTGCTGCCGCTCAACGTGAACCACCCGGAGTGCGAGCCGGCGATCATCGGCAAGGCGTTCCTGGTCAAGGTGAACGCGAACATCGGCACCTCGGCCGTCAGCTCGTCGGTCGCCGAGGAGGTGGAGAAGCTGACCTGGGCCACCCGGTGGGGTGCGGACACGGTGATGGACCTCTCCACCGGCAAGCGGATCCACGAGACCCGCGAGGCGATCGTGCGCAACTCGCCGGTGCCGATCGGCACGGTGCCGATCTACCAGGCGCTGGAGAAGGTCGGCGGCGACCCGGTGAAGCTCAGCTGGGAGGTGTTCCGGGAGACCGTCATCGAGCAGGCCGAGCAGGGCGTGGACTACATGACCGTGCACGCCGGGGTGCTGCTGCCGTACGTGCCGCTCGCCGTCGACCGGGTGACCGGCATCGTGTCGCGCGGGGGCTCGATCATGGCGGCCTGGTGCCTGGCGCACCACGAGGAGAACTTCCTCTACACGAACTTCGAGGAGCTCTGCGAGATCCTCGCCCGCTACGACGTGACCTTCTCGCTCGGGGACGGTCTGCGTCCCGGCTCGATCGCGGACGCGAACGACGAGGCGCAGTTCGCCGAGCTGAAGACGCTCGGTGAGCTGACGCAGGTCGCCTGGCGGTACGACGTCCAGGTGATGATCGAGGGCCCGGGTCACGTACCCATGCACAAGATCAAGGAGAACGTGGACCTCCAGCAGGAGTGGTGCCACGAGGCCCCGTTCTACACGCTCGGGCCGCTGACCACCGACATCGCACCCGCGTACGACCACATCACCTCGGCGATCGGCGCCGCGATGATCGGCATGTTCGGCACCGCGATGCTCTGCTACGTCACGCCGAAGGAGCACCTGGGGCTGCCGGACCGGGACGACGTGAAGGCCGGCGTCATCGCGTACAAGATCGCAGCGCATGCGGCCGACCTGGCCAAGGGGCACCCGGGCGCCCAGGTGTGGGACGACGCGCTCTCCAAGGCGCGGTTCGAGTTCCGCTGGGAGGACCAGTTCAACCTGGCGCTGGACCCGGAGACCGCGCGGTCGTACCACGACGCGACGTTGCCGGCCGAGCCGGCGAAGACGGCCCACTTCTGCTCGATGTGCGGCCCGAAGTTCTGCTCGATGAAGATCACCCAGGACCTCAAGGAGTACGCCGCCCGCGGCATGAAGGACAAGTCCGAGGAGTTCGTCTCCTCGGGCGGGCAGGTCTACCTGCCGCTCGCCTAAGAGACTGTCGGGAAACCCTGCGGCGGGCCCAGCCGACGAGCGGCGGCGTTGGAGATTCGTCCGGATACCGGTGTTGTATCCGGACGAATCTCCGCCTTGCCGGATCGCCGCCTGGACTCCGCCTCGCTCGCCCCGGGGTTTCCCGACAATCTCCAAGCCGCTCGGGCGCGCCGGTCCCGTCCGGTCGCGCCCACCTCGGGTGTGGTTGTCGTCCCGGCGACCACCGCACCGGACGGCGGGCTCAGCTGCGGTGGTGACGGCCGGACGAACGCAGCGAGCGGCGCCCGCTCTCCTGCTCCGGCTCGTTGTCGTGCAGGGGCCGGCTCAGTCCGGCCACCCAGTCCACGTACTCCTCGTCCTGTGCCGGCACCGGCTCCTCCGCCGCGCTCTCCGGCTCCGGCTGGGGGCGGGTACGCCGGAACAGCCCGAGCCGGCCCCGAGTGCGGCCCGTGGCCTGTTCGGGAGTGCGGGGCCTCTCCACGGCCTCGTCCCCGGTCGAGGTGGCGGCCGCAGCGTCGTCGCCGGACGGCTCCGGGTCCGCGGCCTCGGCCGGCTCCGGCGCGTCGGTCGAGACCGGACCGGCACTGTCGGCGTCGGCCAGGCCCTCCCAGCTCGCCGCCCGGTTGAGGTCGGGCAGCGGGGCCCGGTGTCGTGCCCGGGGCGCGAAGTCGGAGGTCTGCTGCGGCAGCTGCGGGCGAGCAGGCTCGACGGCGTCGGTCGGGGCGTGCCGTCGCGTCGGCCAGAGCGGCCACCTGCTGGGCGGGTCCTGTCGCT
The DNA here is from genome assembly GCF_003626635.1 of Micromonospora musae. Classification (GTDB taxonomy): domain Bacteria; phylum Actinomycetota; class Actinomycetes; order Mycobacteriales; family Micromonosporaceae; genus Micromonospora; species Micromonospora musae. Next base: position 117,674 of record NZ_RAZT01000020.1, read on the forward strand.
CGGCCGCCGGACCAGTTGCTGGGGCCGGATCGCTCGCCGCGTCCGCTGAGTCGGGGGACCGGCGACCGACCGGCGGGACCGCTGCGCCTTGCGAGTGGTCGCCGCGCGGCGCCGGCGGGCCGGCGTCGATCGGCGTGGCCGGAGTTCCGGGCTGCTCGGCGAGCTGGGCGGTCGGCGTCGGGGCGAGGTCGCCGCCGCCCGGCCGGGCGGAGCCCGCCGTCGCCGGCTCCCCACCGGTCGTCGGGTCGCCGTCGACGACCCCGCTGACCAGGTCGGACGGGTTCGGGGTGGTCGTCGGCTCGTCGTGGCGCAGTCGGCTGGTCGCGTCCGACTTCACCTCGCCGGATGCGGCAGCGGCGCGGCCGACCTCGGTCATGCGGGCCGCACCTGTCGCGTCGGTGGCGGGCTTCGGGGCGGAGAGCTGCGCGGCGACGTCCTGCTCGGTGGGGGCCGCGATCCGCTCGGACGACTCCGGGGCCGCGGCGGCCCCGCCCTGGTCCGTGGCCGCGGCGGCACCCTCCTCCGTGGCCTGCGTAGCCGAGTCGTCACCCCGGTCGGTCGCCGCGCTGGGCCGGGTCGACCCGCCCTTGCGGGTCCGTCGAGGCTTCGGCGCTCGGACCGCCTCGGCGGATTCGGATCTCGCCTGTCGACCGACTGACCCCGCCGTCTCGACGGACTCCGTTCCGGCTGACGCCGGCTCGGCGGACGGTGACGTCGGCTCGGCGGCCGGTTGGCCGACGGGCTGCGGCTCGGTGGACCTGCCGGCAGAACGCCGGGATGGCCGCTTCGCGGCGGCAGCCACGGACTTGGCGGCGGACGACTCGTCGGCGGCCTGCGCTTCGGCCGACGGCTCGTCGGTGGGCTGCGAGTCGGCGGTCCGCGCGTCGACGGGCTGTGGTTCGGTGGCCGGTCCCTCGGCGGGCCGTGCCTCGGTGCGCGTGGCGGCGACCGGCTGCTCGGCGGGCTCCGCTCCGATCGATGGCACGACCTCGCCGCTGCCGGTGGCCTCGGCCTCAGGCATCGGTTCGTCCGTAGCCGTAGCCGGTGCCGGTGCCGGGATCGTCGTAGCACCGGCAGCACCCGCAGCACCCGCGGCACCGGCAGCGGGCGGTGCCGCGGCGTCCGGCTCGGCCGGGAGCGTCCGGTCGGCGTCGAGGGCCAGCTCTTGGCCACCGCGCTGCGGCCCCACCACCGGGGACTCCTCGCCCGCGGCCGTGCCGCCGTCCGGGCGGGGTTCGGCGATGGCGGCCACCGGCACCGCGACGGCGGGCTCGGCGGCGGTGGGTTGGACGACGGTCGGCTCGGCGACCGCGGGCCGGGTGGCGGCGGGCTGGGCGACGGTCGGTTCGGTGACGGTGGGGCGGGTGACGGCGGGCGCCTCGCCCGGGTCGTTCGGCTCCGCCGGCCCGCCGAGCGTCGACGAAACCGTCAGCCGCGTCTCGGCCGGACCGGCGGCCGGCGCGTCGGACGTACCGGGGGCGGGCGGCGTCAGACCGGCGCTCGGCGTCCGGCCGGTCGGCAGACGACGCGGGCCGCCCTTCGGCGGGAGCGCGTGCGCACCGGTGGTGCGGGTACCCACCGGCCAGCGCAGCAGGGCGGCGGCGGCCGAGCCCAGGACACCGGCGCCGATCGAGACCAGCGCGCCGTAGTAGGGCGTGCCCTGGTAGCGGTCGATCGTGTCGCCCGGGCCGGCGGTGAGGTAGGCGAAGGCCACCAGCACCGGGCCGGCCACCCCGGTCGCACCGCTCACCAGCGGGGCCGCACCCCGCCAGCGGGCCAGCGCCGCGGTCGCCGCCCCGGCGAGCAGCGCCACGGTCGGCAGCAGGAACAGCGACAGCCGCTGGGCCGCGTCCACGTCCAGCCCGGCCGGTTCGAGGACGCCGAGTCGTACGGTGCGCAGCGGGCCGGTGGCACCCAGTGACGGCAGGGTGGAGGCGAGCGCGAGCAGCCAGACCGCGCCGGCGATCGCCGCCACGTTCCACCCCAACGGCGGGTTCAGCAGTACGGCGATCGCCGCACCGGCGCCGACCACCGCTCCGAGGATCGCGCAGATGCCGACCGCGAGGACCGGGTCGACGGAGCCGATCTCCACCATCCGGGCGGGCTGCATGCACAGTGGCGCGACGGTGAACGCGCCCAGAGCCGCGGCGGCGCCGACGGCCAGCACCCGGCCGGTGCTGCTCGGCCCCGGGGCGCGGCGGGCGAGACGCTCGGTGAGCACCGCGCCGGCCACCGTGGCGTTCGCGGCGAACCAGCCGACCCAGACGAGCTGGGCCGGCCACTGGTTGACGGTCGCGCCGCTGAAGGCGCCGGTGAGCCGGACGATGCCGAGGCCGTACGCGAGGCCCAGCTGGCCCGCCCCGGCCATGACGCTCACCCCGAGCGCCGTGAGCAGCAGTTTGCCCCAGGTCCGAAAGGCCATGTCCGGCACGTTACGCACCTGGTGCGCCGGTTCGCCACCGGCGCGCCGCGCCACGCGGTGGCGGGCGACCGGCGTGTCTACTTGAGTTCGACCAGGCGGGCCAGATAAGTCGTGTTCCCGACGTTGGTGAGCATGTGCACCGCGCCCGGGTCCCGGTAGACGATCCCGCCGGTCGGCTCGTCCGCGTCGATCCGGGTGCCGTCGATCGTCTGCACCACGTTCTTCGCACCCTGGATCGCCACCACCAGGTACGGGTGGTCATGCCGGTGCAGGGGCTGCGACTCACCCGGTTCGAGCCGGATGTGCCAGACCCGGACCCGGTCGTTCTCGTACACGATCTCCTGGCCCACGGGGCCCAGTTCGATGCCGTCGCTCATCAGTCCGTTCCGTCCAGCTGTGGGAGCACGTCGCTCGCGATCAGTTCCAGGTGGTCGAGGTCGTCGAGTTCGATCAGCCGCAGGTGCACCCGGGTGGCCCCGATGGCGGCGAACTCACCGATCCGGTCGACCAGCCGGGCGGGGGAGCCGACCACCGGGTCCTCCGGCGGCAGCGCGCTCGCCACGTGCAGCGGCGCGGCCCGCCGTTCGGCCTCCGCGTCGGTGCGGCCGACCGCCACCACGATGCCGGCGGAGAGCACCAGGGGGGCCCGTCCGGACTCCGCCCGGCCGACCCGGTCGCTGGCCTCGCGTACCCGGTCGTACGCCGCGGCGGTCTCCTCGACGGACTTGAACGGCATGTTGAACTCGTCGCCGTAGCGGGCGGCCAGCTCCGGGGTCCGCTTCGGGCCGCGCCCGCCCAGGATGACGGGGGGTCCGGGCACCTGCACCGGCTTGGGCAGGGCCGGGGCCTCCACCAGCTGGTAGTGGTCGCCGGTGAAGCTGTACGAGTCGCCGAGCGGAGTGCGCCAGAGGCCGGTGATCACCTCGAGCTGCTCGGCCAGCCGGTCGAAGCGCTCGCCGACGGGCGGGAACGGGATGCCGTACGCGGTGTGCTCCCGCTCGTACCAGCCGGCGCCGATGCCCAGCTCGACCCGGCCGCCGCTCATCTGGTCCACCTGGGCCACCATCACCGCGAGCGGTCCGGGGAGCCGGAACGTCGCCGAGGTCACCAGGGTGCCGAGCCGGATCCGGCTGGTCTCCCGGGCGAGGGCGGCCAGGGTCAGCCAGGCGTCGGTCGGGCCGGGCAGGCCCGGGTCCGCCCCCATGGACCGGTAGTGGTCGGCGCGGAGCAGGCCCTCGAAGCCGCAGGCCTCGACGGCCTGGGCGAAGCGGAGCTGGTCGTCGTAGCTGGCGCCGCGGTGCGGCTCGATGAAGACGGTCACCCGCATGGTCATCGTCCTCCCGCGCCGGCGGCGGCCGGCTCGTCGCGTTCCATCAGCAGCTCGTGCAGGTCCGCGCTGACCCGGGCGACGTCGGCGAGGTGCGCGTTGCGGCCCAGGGTGCGGGGCCGGGGGATCTCCACGTCGACGACCTTGCGGATCCGGCCGGGACGGGGGCTCAGCACCACGACCCGGTCGGCGAGCAGCACCGCCTCGTCGATCGAGTGGGTGACGAAGACGATCGTCGCGGCGTTCTCCATGTGCACGCGCTGCAGCTCGCCGGAGAGCTCCTCGCGGGTGAGCGCGTCGAGGGCGGAGAACGGCTCGTCCATGAGCATCACGCGGGGCTCACCGATCAGCGACCGGCAGAGCGAGACGCGTTGCTGCATGCCGCCGGAGAGCTCGTGCGGCAGCCGCTTCTCGAAGCCGGCGAGTCCGGCCAGGTCGAGCAGTTGCCGGGCGCGCTCGCGGTACTTCGCCCGGCTCCAGCCGAAGATCTCGACCGGCAGCAGGACGTTGTCGAGCACCGTGCGCCAGGGCAGCAGGGCCGGCTTCTGGAAGAGCATGGCGATGTCCCGGCGGGGTTTGCCGATCGGCGTACCGGCGACGGTGATCTCACCGCCGCTGACCGGGAGCAGGCCGGCGATCAGCCGCAGCAGGGTGGACTTGCCGCAGCCGGAGCGGCCGAGAACGGCCACGAACTCACCCTCGGCGACCTCGAGGTCGATGCCCCGCAACGCCTCGACCCGGCCGGCGCGGCCGTCGAAGGTGCGGGACACCCCGGAAAGTCGGATCATCTGCGGCGACCCTTCCCTGAGTGGACGGTCAGAAATCCGCCACAGGCTAGCGGGTCTGCCAGCGATTCACACCGTCCGGGGTGGACACCAGTTTGTTTCCGTACCGCAACGCGACACGCCTGGCAACGCAAAGGTGGCTTTCTCGTACGCTGTGCCGCGAAGAGTCCCCTCTCGACGGTGATGCCGACCTGCCCCCCGTTCGCCGGCATCCCGCTACAACCCCTCCGGCGGCCGGCCGGCCCCGGTCGGAAAGGACATGGTGCACTGATGAGAAGGCTGACCCGTACGGTCGCCGCGGTCGCGCTGGCCACCACCCTCGCTCTGGTCGGCGGCTGCTCCGACGGTTCGGACTCGTCCGACGAGGGCAAGGGCGGCAGCGGTGGAGCGCGGGAGAAGGTGACCTACCTCACCTCCTTCGGCAACTTCGGCCGTGACTCCTACGCCTGGGTCGCGAAGGAGAAGGGCTTCTTCTCCGAGGCCGGCTTCGACGTCGACATCAAGCCCGGCCAGGGCACCGGCGCGGTGATCCAGACCATCGTGGGCGGCCAGGCCGACTTCGGCCCGATCGACCTGACCGGTGGGCTGCTCCAGCTCGGCAACGGCCAGGCCAAGGACTTCGTGGCGGTGGCCGCGATCCAGCAGCGCACCATGGCGGGCATCGCCACGCTCGAGGGCAAGGCGATCGCCTCCCCGAAGGACCTGGAGGGCAAGAAGCTCGCCGACACCCCCGGCTCCGTGGTCCGCAACCTCTTCCCGACGTACGCGAAGATGGCCGGCGTGGACCCGGCGAAGGTGCAGTGGGTCAACGGTGACGCGCAGTCGCTGATCGGCACGCTCGCGACCGGCCAGGTCGACGGCATCGGCCAGTTCGTCGTCGGCCAGCCCACCATCGAGGGCGTGGCGAAGAAGAAGGCCGTGATGCTGCCGTACAGCAACGTGATGCAGGACCTCTACGGCAACGTGCTGATCACCTCCTCGAAGATCGCCAAGGAGAAGCCGGAGATGGTGAAGAAGTTCACCGCGGCGTTGATGAAGGGCCTGGAGTACAGCCTGGCCAACCCGCAGGAGGCGGCGCAGCTCCTGAAGAAGAACGTCGACGCCACCAACGTCGACTCGGCCGCCGCCGAGCTGCAGCTGATGGCCGGCTACGTCCGGTCGAGCAACTCCGGCACCGCGCTCGGCACGCTGGACGCGGGCCGGGTGGCCAAGAGCATCGCGATCCTCCAGGGCGCCGGCACCCTGAAGCAGAACATCGCACCTGAGCAGATCATCGACTTCAGCCTGACGCCGAAGGCCTGATCAGCGCAGTCGCCCGGGGTGCGTCTCACCGGACTTCGGTGGGGCGCACCCCGTCTCGTGTTCCGGCCCGCGGGCCGGACGATCCGAAGGAGGAGACCATGACCGAGGTCCGGTCGGCCGAGCCGGTGACCGAACCCGAGACCGCGGAGGCCGGGCCGCCGCCGGGCCGACGCGTGTCGGTCGGGGTACGGGCCGCCGGGGCGGGCGCCGCTCTGCTGCCTGCGGTCGGTCTGGTGATCGCCCTCGCGGTGTGGTGGCTCGTCGCCCGGCTGGAGCTGATCCACCCGGCGGCGCTGCCGCCTCCGGGGGACGTGCTCACCGCGTTCGTCGACAAGCCGGCCCTGATGCTGGAGCACACCGGCGACACCACGCTGGAGATCCTGATCGGGTTCGCGCTCTCCATGGTGGCCGGGATCCTGCTCGGGCTGGCGCTCGCCTCGTCCCGGCTGGTGGAGCGGATGTTCACCCCGCTGCTCGTCGCGGTGAACGCGGTTCCGAAGATCACGCTGGGGCCGCTGCTGGTGGTGGCCCTCGGCTGGGGGCAGACGCCCATCCTCACGATGGTCTTCCTGCTCTGCTTCTTCCCGATCGTGCTCTCCACCGCGACCGGCCTCACCACCACCCCGGCCGACCTCGCCGAGCTGGTCCGTTCCTGGAACGCGTCCCGCTGGCAGGCGTTCCGCAAGGTGCGGCTCCCCGCCGCGTTGCCGCAGATCTTCGTCGGTCTCAAGGTCGGCATGCCGCTGGCCGCGATAGGCGCGGTGATCGGCGAGTTCCAGGCCGGCGAGGGCGGGCTCGGCTACGTGATCCAGCAGTACGCGGGCGTCGGCGACACCGCCACCGCGTGGGCGGCGATCATGCTGGTCGCACTGGTCAGCATCCTGCTCTACAGCGCCCTCGTGGTGATCGAGCGGTTCGCTCTGCCCTGGGTGCGCGAGACCACGAGCAGCCGCTGACCGCTACGTCGACCGTCGACGACCTGGATCAGAACCATGGTGTGGCCCGCCGCGCCCGGCGGAGGGGTTGAGCCTGACCGCCCGGAGCCGGGTACGGCGGGCCACACCGCAGCGCCTCAGCCGGCGAGGCGCCACCGGCCGTTGCGCGCCACCAGCGTGGTGAGCGCCTGCGGCATCAGCCCCGAGTGGTTGTCCGGCGTCATCCGGATCGGGCCGGAGAGGCCGTCCAGCTGGGACGTCTCCAGCACGTCGCGGATGCCGTCCCGGTTGACCTTGTCGGCCGGGCCGCCCGCGCGGGACTGGGCGTCCGCGATGAGCTGTACGGCGTCCGCCGCGAACGACGAGGCGCCGTTGTAGCCACCGAAGCGGGCGGTGTAGTCCTGGAACCACTGCCGGCGTGACGCCTTCGCCGGCGTGGTGGCGATCACGTCGTCGATCGCCATCGTCTGGGTGAAGATCAGCGTCGCCCGCTCGGTGGCCTTGGCGGACTCGCCCAGGAAGAGGTCCCCGGCGGCGCCGGCGTCGAGGTAGAGCGAGCCGGTGAAGCCGGCCTGCTGCGACGCGGTGGCGGCGAGCGTGGCCTGCTCCGGCGGCGTCCAGATGATCAACGCCTGGGGCCGGCGCGAGGTGAGCGACTGGACCTGCTGACTCACGTCGGTGTCGGTGACCTTCACCGACGCCTTGTTCGGCAACTTGATGTCCGCCTTGTCCAGCTCACGCTGGAGCGCGAGGAGCCCCTCGCGGCCGTAGTCGTCGTCGCTGTGCAGCAGCGCGGCCTTGCGGACGCCCTTTCGGCTGAGTTCGGTGGCGAGGGCGGAGGCGCTGTCGGCCGCGTTCGGGCCGAGCTTGAAGACGTACCGCCGGTCCGCCACCGGGTTGGCCACGGCGCTCGACGTGGCGAGGGCGATGGTGGGGATCTTCTTCTCGTTGATCGTCCGCACCGCCCCGATGGCGCATTCGTTGCAACCGCCCATGATGATCGCGCTGACCTGGGAATCGTTGCTGAAGTCACCGATGTTGCGGAGCGATTCGCTGGCGTCGGAGCGGTTGTCCTTCACCTTCAGTTTGATTTCCCGGCCGTTCAGGGCGCCGGAAGAGTTCAGCTGATCGACCTTCAGTTGCAAGGCGCGTTGGTACGCCTTCCCGACGGGCGCGGCGGCGCCAGAAAGTTCGAGGTCCGCGGCGATCACGATCGGACTCGCCGCGGAATCGTCGGTGCCGAACTGGCAACCCGTGAGTGTGCCGGCCAGCACGACCGATGCGAGAGCCGCGATGGTCGTGGAGCGGATGGGGCTCAAAGTCGTCCTCCAGGTGCGGGCGCGGGCGCTGCCCGGTCCCCGCAGCTATTCCGTCCTCAGTGGAGAGACGGGAAGAGTGTGCCGTACGGTATGCGCGAAGCCTGCAAAACCTTGCCAACGGCGAGCGCTGTGGTCAAGCGCGGGCATCGGCCACCGTTTTCGGGACGGCCGTCCCACATCGTGGGGACACTCGATGTTTGCAAACGGTCACGTTCCATACACGTGTGACCACACTGGAGTTACATGCCCAGTTCACGGGCTTGCGGAATTGAAGGTATCAGTTGACCGGAACACGGGTTCCGCGCGGTGCGACCCATATCTACCCGGCTGCGGCTTCCCAAACAGGACTGTCTCTGATGAAATCGCGGCCGTGCCGCGCGTGCCGCCGCCTATCGCGCTCGGCACGGTTCGGTCGTTCAGGCGTGGAAGAAACGACGGAGGCGATGTCGTGAGCACCGGACCGACGACCCTGCCCGGAAACCGTGCGAATGCACGGCCGGCCCGTCGTCGACTGCCCCGACTGCGTGACGTGCGGATCCGGTCGAAGCTCGCGCTGATCCTGGTGGTGCCTGTCGCCGCGGTGATCGCGCTGGCCGCGGTCCGGCTCGTCTCGGTCGGTGAGGGCGCGTACGAGGCCACCCAGGCGCGGGCGCTGACCAAGCTCGGCGTCGACGTCTCCGCGCTCACCCAGGACCTGCACCTCGAACGGATGGCCGCGGCGGCCTACCTGGCCGCGCCGCAGCAGCAGGCCGACGCGTACAACCTGCGCGTACGCCAGACGCAGCAGCGGATCGAGGCGTACCGCGCGGAGCGCAAGCAGGTCGGGGACGTGCCGGCGGCGGTCCGCGATCGGCTGACCGCCATCGACAGCCACCTGGAGACGCTCGACAGCACCCGCCAGGAGGTCGCGGACCGCCGGCAGATGGCGGTCGCCGAGGCGATGCTCCGCTACAGCGTGATCCTCGACGACCTGGTCGCGTACGGCGACGGGCTCGCCCAGCTGCCCGGCGGCGAGCGCCTCTCCGACAGCCGCCGCGCCGTCGCCGCGTTCGCC
>NZ_RAZT01000021.1 GCF_003626635.1 Micromonospora musae
CGGGCCACCGGGCCACCGGGCCACCGGGCCACCGGGCCACCGGGCCACCGGGCCACCGGGCCACCGGGCCACCGGGCCACCGGGCCACCGGGCCACCGGGCCACCGGGCCGATTATCAGCACGAGGTTGATACCTGAGAGGCATAAATATGCCTCTCAGGTATCAACCTCGTTGCGGCGTTCGCCTCCGGCCGCCTCACCGCCACCGACTCGCCGCCGACCGGAGCCGGACCAGCCGGGACCGCGCGCGTAGTGCTCACCAGAGGACGCAGGTCGCCCGGCAGCCAGCACCGCTCACGCGACGCCGCTCGCCGCCTCCGCCGGATGCCGACCGCCAAACCCACCCACCGGCAAGCTCCCGCGCCGACGCCCAGCTGCGCCGGCCGGGAGCGCTGCCACGGCGGGGCCGGATCGGCTGAAAGGACCGACGTGCCCTTTCGGACCTTGCCGCCCGGCTCACCTCCTGGTATTTACAAATGCGCATGCATTGTCATGCTGCGCGGCCGGCGGAACGTCGGCCACCGCTCCCACGAGGAGGTCCCGTGCCACACCCCCAGTGGTCACCCTGGATGAGCCGGCGACGCCGCCGGCTCATCCCCGTCCTGGCGGCGACCGCGGTGATCGCCGCGCTGCTGCCCACCGGCGTCAGCTCCGCGGCGCCGACCGGCGGCGCGGCCGCCCCCACGGAGCGCCGCTCCGGTCCCTTCGCCGAGGGGGGACACGAGCACGCTGACGTCGACAACCGGGCCGGCAGCGCCGCGCCCGACGCCCGCCAGCGCGGGCTCGCCAGCAAGGCCGACCCGGACGTGCGGTGGAACAAGCTGGGCACCCCGCACTCGCTGGGCCCCGGCGCGACCCCGCTCGCCACCGGCCTGCCCGCCGAGCCCGAGGCCGCCGCCCGCGCCTACCTCGCCGGCAACCACGACCTGTTCGGGCTGGACGCCGACGCGGTGGCCGCGATGGAGCGGGTGCTGGTCCGCCCGATCGGCAGCGGCGCGGTGGTCACCCTCCGGCAGCGCTTCGGCGACCTGCCCGCCGGGCACGACGGCCTGGTCACGCTCGCGATCAGCGGCGGAAAGGTGCTCTCGGTCAGCTCCTCGCTGTCCCGGGACGCCGCGACGCCCGCCCCGGCCACGCTCACCCAGGAGCAGGCGTACGCCGCCGCGCTCGCCGACGCCGGCCTGGACGCCTCCGGCGTGGCCGACCACACCGTGCGCCCGGTCGCGGTGCCCACCCCGTTGGAGGGGCCGCGCAGCGCGTACGAGGTGACGCTCATCGGCTCGGACAAGGATCACCCGGCCGCCTTCACCACCTACATCGACGGCATCACCGGAAAGGTGCTGGTCCGCGAGGACCTCGTCGACTTCGACTCGGACAACCCGAGCTGGGCGGTCTTCCCGGCCAGCCCGCCGCGCAACCTCGGCCCCGGGCAGGACCCGCGGGTCCGCTGGTGCGGTGAGCCGGGGCGGGGCTGCAAGGCGTCCTACCACGATCCGGCCACCGGCAACGCGTGGGACGTCGACGCCGCCACCGACACGCCGACCTTCACCTCGCGCGGGAACTCGGCCAACACCGTGGTCTCCTGGGGCGCCGGCAGCCCGATGCTGCCCGCCACGACCAGCCCGGAGCGGCGCTACGAGTACCCGTTCACCGACCAGTGGCACCAGGCGAAGTGCAACCCGGAGGTCTTCACCTCGGCGCAGCGCAACGACGCGGACGCCGCCATCGGCAACCTCTTCGCCATGCACAACCGGATGCACGACTGGGCGTACCACCTGGGCTTCACCGAGTCCGCGTGGAACCTGCAGGCGGTCAACCTGACCCCGGAGGGGCTGGGCGGCGACGCCGAGCAGGGCCGGGCCCAGCAGGGCGCGCTGAGCGGCAACCGGAACAACGCCAACCAGGGCACGCCGCGCGACGGCCTGCCGCCGACCACCAACATGTACCTGTGGCAGCCGCAGGCCGGCGGTCCGTACCCGCCCTGCGTCGACGGCGACTACGACATGACGGTGATCGGTCACGAGTACACCCACGCCATCAGCAACCGGATGATCGCCGGCCCGGACAGCGGGATCGGCGGCCACCAGGGCGGCTCGATGGGTGAGTCGTGGAGCGACCTGCTCGCGACCGAGTACCTCTTCCAGCACGGCCTCCGGGCGCCGGGCGAGACGCCGTTCATCGTCGGCGGCTACGTCACCGGCAACCTGGTCAGCGGCATCCGGAACTACGACCTCAGCCGCAGCCCGCTCAACTACTCCGACGTCGGCTACAACACCGGCGGCCCGGCCGTGCACGCCGACGGGGAGATCTGGGGCGCCACCAACCACCGGGTCCGTTCCGCCTTCGTGAAGCGGTACGGCCTCGGCACGCCGAAGCTCCAGCTGGCGTGCGCGGAGGGCAAGGTGCCGGCGGACAAGTGCCCGGGCAACCGGCGCTGGTCGCAGCTGGTCTTCGACTCGTTCCTGCTGCAGGCGGCGAGCCAGGTGAGCATGCTCGACATGCGCGACAACATGCTCACCGCCGACCTGCTGCGCTTCGGCGGAGCGAACCAGAACCTGATCTGGACCGAGTTCGCCCGCTCCGGCATGGGCCGGGACGCCGTCACCAACGGCGCCGGCGACACCGACCCCACGCCGAGCTTCGCCTCGCCGGCCGGTGGCAACGCGACGTTCACCCTGCACGCACGCGGGGAGAGCGCCGGGGCGCCGATCCGGCTCTACGTCGGGGCGTACGAGGCGCGGGCCACGCCGATCGCGGACACCGACCCGGCGACCCCGCTGGGGGACACCGTCGAGCTCGTGGCCGGCACGTACGACCTGATCGCGGTGGCGCCCGGCTTCGGGCACCAGCGGATGAAGGTCACCGCCAAGGCCGGCCACAAGACCCAGCACCTCGACCTGAAGCTCGAGCGCAACCTCGCGTCCACGACGTCCGGCGCCACGGTCGCCGGTGACGGGGTCAACCTCGACCGGATCGCCGACGACACCGAGGCCACGAACTGGGCCTCGCTCGACGGGGTGACCGGCAAGCAGGTCACCGTGGCGCTGCCCGGCGACCGGGCGCACGTGGTGAAGCGGGTCAACGTCAGCGCGATGCTGCGCCCGGCGATCAGCGGGGACGCCGACGCCAGCAGCCAGAACGCGCTGAGCGCGCTGCGCTCGTTCGCGGTGCTGGCCTGTAACGCGCAGAAGGCCGACTGCACCGACCCGACGAAGTTCAAGCGCATCTACACGAGCAGGAGCGACGCGTTCCCGGGCGGGGCGTACCGGGCGTACACCCGGGACATCAACCTCCGCGAGTTCCGGGTGCCGACCACCCTCGCCACCCACCTGCGACTGGAGGTCCTGGACAGCCAGTGCACGGGCGGCCCGGCGTACGCCGGTGAACAGGACGCCGACCCGGCGACCACGACCGACTGCGCGACCGCCAGCCCGGCGCGCGACCAGGTCCGGATCGCCGAGTTCCAGGTGTTCTCGAAGTGATCGCCGCCGGGGCCGGCGCTCGGCGCCGGCCCCGGCCGACCGCACCACCCGTCGGCCCCGCCCGCTTTGGGCGGGGCCGATCGTGCGCGGCCCGGACCCGCCACGGGCTTCCCGGGCCGTCCCCGGCGGGCACCGGTCGCCGGTACGGCAGAATCGGCGGGTGTCCGAGCTCAACAGCACCTTCGTCCGACTGCACGCGCGGCTCGCCCCGGTGGCGTTCGTTCCCGAGGTGCGGCTGCACCAGGCGGACGAGCCGATCGGGCTCTGGGAGCTGACCGAGGGTGAGTTCCGCAGCGACCAGCCGCCACCGTTCTGGGCCTTCGCCTGGGCCGGCGGGCAGGCGCTCGCCCGCTACGTGACCGACCATCCCGAGCTGGTGGCCGACCGCCGGGTGCTCGACCTCGCCTCCGGGTCCGGGCTGGTCGCCGTCGCCGCCGCCCGAGTCGGCGCGACCTCCGTCCGCGCCGTCGAGGTGGACGAGCTGGCGGTGGCGGCGGTCGCGCTCAACGCCGAGGCGAACGGGGTGCGCGTCGACGCCGAGCTCGGCGACATCCTCGACGGCGACGCCGGAGGGGCGCAGGTGGTGCTCGCCGGGGACGTCTTCTACAGCGAGGCGATGGCCCGGCGGATGCTGCGGTTCCTGCTCCGCGCCGCCCGGGCCGGGGCGCGGGTGCTCGTCGGCGACCCCGGGCGGGCGTTCCTGCCCCGGGATCGCTTCGACGAGCTGGCCACGTACGACGTGCCGGTGCCGCCGGCGCTGGAGAGCGCCACGGTGAAGCGCACCACGGTGTGGGAGCTTCGCCCCGGCCTGCCGAAGGCCGACGCCTAGGCCGAAGCCCTCCAGGCGCGCCGTCCCGCCTGACGAAAGTCAGGTACGGGTGGTGCCGTTCGGGCGCGGTGCGACGAGCACCCGAACGCCTAGCGTCGGCGCATGATCACACTACGTGGGTTGACGAAACGGTTCGGGAGTACGACCGCCGTCGACGCCCTGACCGTCGACATCGCACCCGGCCGGGTCACCGGGTTCCTCGGCCCGAACGGCGCCGGTAAGTCCACCACCATGCGGATGATCCTCGGTCTCGACCGGCCCACCGCCGGACAGGCGCTGATCGGCGGGCGGGCGTACCGGGAGCTACGGCACCCGCTGCACGAGGTGGGCGCGCTGCTCGACGCGAAGGCCATCCACCCGGCCCGCTCCGGGCGGGCCCACCTGCTGGCCATGGCGCGCAGCAACGGCATACCGGCACGCCGGGTCGACGAGGTGCTCGCCACCGTCGGGCTGGACGACCGGGCCGCCGCGAAGCCGGGCCGCACCCTCTCGCTCGGCATGGGTCAGCGGCTCGGCATCGCCGGCGCGCTGCTCGGCGACCCGCCGGTGCTGATGTTCGACGAACCGGTCAACGGGCTCGACCCGGACGGGGTGCGCTGGGTACGGCAGCTGATGCGGCTCCTCGCCGGCGAGGGCCGGACCGTCTTCGTCTCCAGTCACCTGATGACCGAGATGCAGCTCACCGCCGACCAGTTGGTGGTCATCGGGCGCGGGCGGCTGCTCGCCGACGCACCGATCGACGAGGTCGTCGCGGGCAGCGCGGTGGCGGTGCGGGTACGCAGCCCCCACCCGGACGGGCTGGCGAAGCTCGCCGAGCGCCTCACCGCGGCCGGGGCGACCGTCGAGGCGGCCGGACCCGACGAGCTGACCGTCACCGGCGCCACCGTCGACCGGGTCGGCGACCTGGCGTACGAGTCGGGTGTGCGGTTGCACGAGCTCAGCCAGCACGGCGCCTCCCTGGAGCGCGCGTTCATGGAACTGACCGCCGGCAGCGTCGAGTACGCCGGTGTCCCCGACCCGGTAGGAGAGACCCGATGAGCAGCACTCGCACCCGCACCCGTCCCGCCGGCCGGTCGACGGGGTTCGGCGGCACCGTCGCCGCCGAGTGGACCAAGCTCTGGTCGGTACGGAGCACCTGGTGGACGCTGCTCGCCGCCGTGCTGGTGACCGCCGCCGCAGCCGGACAGTTGGCGATCTACGCGGCGAACGCGAACACCAACGACGACCCGACCGACGACCGTGGGATCGTCACGGTGGGCAGCATCCTCATCGACTCGATGGAGCTCACCCAGTACGCCGTGCTCGCCCTCGGGCTGCTCGCCGTCACCAGCGAGTTCACCAGCGGCACCATCCGTACGACGTTGCAGTGCACCCCGTCGCGCGGCCGCGTACTGCTGGCGAAGGCGGTCGTGACCGCGGCGGTGACCTTCCCGCTCGGCCTGCTGCTCGGCGGAGTCGGCGCGCTGGTGGCCGGGCCGGTGCTCGGCGAGTGGGGCACCGCCCCGGTGGCCGGCACGCTGCGTGACCTGCTGGCGGTCGCCGCCTACCTGGCGCTGGTCGGGGTGCTGGCCCTGGGGTTGGGCGCGGCGCTGCGCAGCGCGGTGCTCACCCTGATCGTGCTCCTGGCCACCCTGATGATCGTGCCGCTGTCGCTCCAGGAGCCGGACATCACCGTCCTCAACCGGATCGCGGACGGCTTCCCCGCCGTGGCGGGTGGACACTTCATGGCCGGGGACGTGGAGCCCTACCCGGCGTCGGCGGGTCTGCTGCTGCTCGTGGGCTGGGCGGTCGTCGCGCTCGGGCTCGGCCGGGTCGCGCTGCGCCGCCGCGACGCGTGAGCGACGAGCCGCGGCGCGGTCCGCGCGCTGACAGAAACCTTATGGTTCGTGAGTACCCTTCACCGGCGTGTCGTCACACCGCGCCCGTCGCGTCCGTCGCGCCCTCGCCGTCTTCCCGGCACTGATCCTCCTCGCGCTCACCGCCTGCGCTCACGAGCCTCGGCACGCCCTCGGCAGCCCGTCCGCCGGGGGCGCGCCGAGCTCGTCGGCCGCATCCTCGCCCGGCGCCGGGACGACACCGACCTCCCCGCCGTCGCCCCCTCCGGCGCCCAAGACGCTGCCGTGGTACCTCGCCCAGGTGCCGGACTTCCCACCGGCCCCGCCACCGCAGGTGGTGCGGCCGACCCCGGGCCCCACGGTCCCGCTCTGGTTCCGGGTGCCGACCGACCAGAAGGTCGCCTTCATCACCATCGACGACGGCGGGTTGGCCCGCCCGCCCGCGGTGATCGATTTCATCCGGGAGGCGCACATCCCGGTCACCATGTTCCTGAACTCCCCCGCCGCGGCCGCGCACACCGACTACTTCAAGCAGATCGAGGCGGCGGGCGGGGTCGTCGAGAACCACACGATCACGCACACGTCGCTGCCGGGCCGCTCCTACGCCTACCAGAAGCACGAGATCTGCGGAGCCGCCGACAAGCTGGAGCAGCTCTTCGGCAAGCGGCCGACGCTGTTCCGCCCGCCGTTCGGCGAACGCGACACGAACACGCTGAAGGCCGCTCGCGACTGCGGGATGATCGCGGCGCTGCACTGGCGGGAGACCGTCGACAAGGGCAAGGTGCGCTACCAGACCCCGACGAAGCTCGTGAAGCCCGGCGAGATCCTGCTGATGCACTTCCGGCCGGCCCTCATGGACGACCTGCTCGCCGCGCTGCGCGCGATCCACAAGTCCGGGCTCACCCCGGCGCTGCTGGAGGACTACATCCGGTGACGGCACCGTCCGGGCGGCGCCACCGACCGGGCGGTCACTGCGCGACCAGCCCCGCCTCGTAGGCGATGATCGCGGCCTGCACCCGGTTACGCACCTCCAGCCGGGTGAAGATGCTCGTCAGGTACGTCTTCACCGTCCCCTCGACCAGGTGCAGCCGACGGGCGATCTCGGCGTTGGAGAGCCCCGCGCCGACCAGCGCCAGCACCTCCCGTTCCCGGTCGGTGAGCGCGGCCGTCCGGTCGCGGGCCACCGGCCGCCGGGCCAGCCGCCCGCCGCCCAGCTCGATCACCCGACGCGCCACCCGCGGCGACAGGTACGCCCCGCCGTCGGCGACGGCGTGCACGCCGGCGATCAGCTCGCGCGGATCACCGGACTTCAGCAGGAAGCCGCTCGCCCCGTGGCCGAGCGCGCGGGCGATGTGGTCGTCCTCGCCGAACGTGGTGAGCATGACCGCCGCCGTCTGCGGCACCAGGCGGCGGATCTCGGCGGCGGCGCTCAACCCGTCCAGCTTCGGCATCCGGATGTCCAGCAGGGCGACCCGGGGCCGGTGCGCCCGGACCAGCTCGACGGCCGCGCGGCCGTCACCCGCCTCGGCGACCACCTCGATCCTCGGGTCGGTGGCCAGGATCGCCCGGACGCCGGCCCGGATCATCGCCTCGTCGTCGGCGAGCACCACCCGCACGGGCGTCGCGTCGGCTACGTCGGTGGTCACTGGTCGATCTTCTCCTTGCTGACCAGCCGATCCGCGGCGAAGCAGAGCCGCCAGGTCGGCTGGGCGAGTGGAAAGTTGCCGTCCGTGTAGTACTCGCACCCGCTCCGGTCGACCCCGGCGGGACGGTCGAGCTGCCGCCGGGGCAGCCCCGTCAGCTCCGCGCGCGACGCACCCACCCGCAGCCCGTCGAAGGTCGCCCGGTCGAGCACCGTGCCGGCCGTGGCCACCGGGTAGTAGACGAGCGAGAGCACCAGCGCGAAGCCGGCCGGGGCGCCCAGCGCCGCCAGCAGGCTGCGCCGGACCCGCCGGCGGGCGTCCCGGAGCCGCCGCTCCGCATCCTCCGGCTCCTCCGCCGGTCGCGCATCCTCCGGCGCGAACCCCGCGCCCGCCACGGGCTGTCCCGGCGGGAATGCCGCAGCCGGCTCGTCGACGGGGCCGCCGGCCCGCTCCGGCCGCCGCCCGTCGCCGGCGCGCAGGGGCAGCCAGGCCCGCACGGCGAAGCCGCCGCCGTCGCGGGGACCGGCGTCGAGGGCGCCACCGGCGAGACGTACCCGCTCGGCGAGCGCCAGCAGGCCGCTGCCGTGCGACGGCGGGCCGGGCAGCGGGCCGGCCGGCGGCGCGGCGTTGACCACCGACACCTCCAGCCGGTCGCCGGCCTCCGCGAGGCGAACCGTCACCGGTGCGCCGGGCGCGTACCGGGCCGCGTTGGTCAGCGCCTCCCGGACCACCCGGTGCGCGGCGTGCCCGACCACCGTCGGCAGCTCGTCCGCGTCGAGCCCGACCTCCAGCCGCACCTCAATGCCCGCCTCGCGTGCGCCGTCGACCAGCTCGGCGACGCTCTCGTCGGCCGGTCGCAGGCCGGCCTCCTCCTCCCGGAGCAGCCCGATGATCTCGTGAAGCCGCTCGGTGGCGGCGCCGACGCTGGCCCGTAGCTCACCGGCCGCGCTCCGGTGCCGGTCGTCGAGGTCGGTCGCGACCTCCAGGGCGGCGGCACGCAGCGCGATCAGGCTGAGATCGTGCCCCAACGAGTCGTGCATCTCCTGCGCGATCCGCGCCCGCTCCCGCAGCCGGATCCGCTCGGCCGCGCCGCGCTGCTCCCGGGCCGTCGCCTCCGCGTGCCGCCGACCGGCCTCCACCAGCTCCTGCTGCTGCCGCCGGTAGCGACCGAGCAGCCAGGGGAAGACCCCGGCGAAGAGCAGCACCGAGGCGAGCAGGAACCAGGTCGCCGCCGCGGTGCCGAGCACCCACAGGTTCAGCACGGTGCCACCCGCCGCGATCAGCGCGAAGACCGCGACCGCCGGTGCGGCGCCGACGCTGCGCCGGCCGACGAGATAGCTGAGCACTGGAATGGCGAAGACGAAGTTGCCGTCGACCACCGAGCCGAGCACCACCAGCAGCAGGCCGACCAGCGGCCGGCGCCGGCTCGCCACCACCGCCGCCGCGAGCACCAGCAACTTCGCCGCCAGCAGCGGCAGCGCGTACCGGGACAGGGGTGGGGTGACACCCGCGTAGCCGATCGGCGCGGCGACCACGGCGAAGAGCAGCAGGTCCCGGCCGGCGGCGGCCCTGCCGGCCAGGGCACGGGCGGCCGTACGCACCCGTCGCCGGGAGCGGTGGCCCAGCGCGCCGCGTTCCTCGCCGCCCGCTCGAACCCGCTGCCCACTCGTCACGTTCGGCCACGCTACCCACCGCCGGTCCGGGCGGGCACCGACGAAAGTCAGGTGTTCAGCCGATCTCCTCGGCCCAGGCGCGCCAGTCGTCCAGCACCCCGTGCAGCGCCGGGGTGAGCCAGCCCGGCGCCGACCGCCGGAACACGCCCGGGTCCATCGCGCCCGCACCGGCCGGCAGCGCACCGAGCAGCTTCGGCACCAGGTCCCCAAGGTTCGTCCAGTGGACCAGTTCGGGGGCGACCGGCCAGGCGCCGACGACCACCCCGGCCGGCACCGCGCGGCGGTCCAGCGCCTCCAGGGTGAGCGCCGTGTGGTTGAGCGTTCCCAGCCCCGCCCGCGCCACCACCACGGCCGGCGCGCCCAGCGAGACGGCCAGGTCGGCCACCGTCCACGGCTCGCCCGAGGGGCGCAGCCCCATCGGTACGAGCAGCCCGCCCGCGCCCTCCACGAGCACTAGGTCGTGCTTCTCGGCCTCCTCGCGGACCGCGTCGACGGCCTCGTACAGCTCCAGCGGCTCCAACTCCGCCACCCGGGCCGCGGTCAGCGGGGCGAGCGGGTCCGGGTAACTGGCCAGCGTCCGCCCGGTGAGCGGGGCGGCGAGGCGCTGCACCGCGTCCACATCGCCGGGCTCCCCGGTCGCCGTACCCGTCTGGCCCGGTTTGACGACCGCCACCCGCAGACCCGCGGCCTGGGCCGCGGCGGTGATCGCCGCGGTCACCACCGTCTTGCCCACGCCGGTGTCGGTGCCGGTCACCACCACCGGCCCCTGCCACGGCTCGGTCTCTGTGCTCACGGCGCACTCTCCACGACGCCCCCGAACCACCTCGTCCGCGGTCGCTGCCGACCGCTCCGCCGGGCGAAGTTACCACCCGCCGGATCCCGCCCCACGGATCCACTCGGCCCGCCTGCGGTCAGGTCACGCCCCGAAGCAGGCGGTGCTTCGGGCGGAAGCCTTGTAGGGTACGGGCGACCCACGTCGAGCGCGACGAGATCGGGGGCGGAGTCCGATGCCGGAGCTGCGGGGACGGGTGGTGACGCTGCGACCGGCCACGGACGCGGACGTGTCGGCGCTCGCGAAGATCCGGGCCACTGCGGAGGTCCGACGCTGGTGGCGCGGCGGCGACGACGTGGCCACCGCCGTCCGCGCCGACCTCGCCGACGAGACGACGACCGTCTACACCGTCCAGTACGACGACCGGTTGGTCGGCGCCGTCCAGTGGTACGCCGAACAGGACCCGGACTACCGGCACGCGAGCCTCGACATCTTCCTCGACCCGGAGGTGCACGGGCTCGGCCTCGGCCCGGACGCGATCCGCACGCTGGTGCGCCACCTCGTCGAGGCGTACGGCCACCACCGGTTCACCATCGATCCGGCCGCCGCGAACACCCAGGCGATCCGCAGCTACGCCAAGGTCGGCTTCCGCCCGGTCGGTCTGCTGCGCCGCTACGAGCGCGGTGAGGACGGGCGTTGGCGCGACGGCCTGCTGATGGATCTGCTCGCCGACGAACTGGTCGGCTGAGAGCCGTCTCCGCTTCGGCTGGTGACGCGCGTTCCTCGCCCGCTGGTGACGTGCGGGGGACGGGACGGGCGTCCTGACATACGAGCGTACGGTTGCTGGCCCGACACGGAACGCGCGACAGTACGCGACACCAGCGGTGCCATCGACGCCGCCGCTCCCCTGGAGAATCCTGAGGAGGACGCGATGGCTCTACGACTCGCCGAGGGCACCGGGTGGCCGGATGCGCTGGCCCGTGCGGTGGCCGCCACCCCGGAGGCGTTCAGCGCCGAGGTCGACGCTGTGCCCGCTGTGCACAACCTCATCGAGGGTGACTGGCGTGCGGTCGGTGCGCCCAGCCCCGTCCGTACCCCGGTGGACAACACCGTCCTGGTCAACCTGCTCCGGTTGGACGCGGACGCCGCCCGGGCGGCCGTCGCCCACGCGGCCGCCGCGCACCGCGCCTGGGCGGAGACCCCGCTGGCCGAGCGGAAGGCCCGGGTCGGCGAGGCCGTGGAGGCCCTCACCGCGCACCGGGACCTGCTGGCCCTGCTGCTGGTCTGGGAGATCGGCAAGCCGTGGCGGCTCGCGTGCGCCGACGTCGACCGGGCGCTGGACGGCGTCCGCTGGTACGTCGGTGAGATCGACCGGATGCTGGCCGACGGCCGGGAGCCGCTGCCCGGCCCGGTCAGCAACATCGCCTCCTGGAACTACCCGATGAGCGTGCTCGTGCACGCCGAGCTCGTGCAGCTGCTGGCCGGCAACGCGGTCATCGCCAAGACGCCGTCGCAGGGCGGCGCCGTCTGCCTGACCGTGGCGCACGCGCTGATGCGGCGGGCCGGGCTGCCCGCGACGCTGCTCTCCGGCGGCGGCGAGGAGCTCTCCGAGGTGCTGGTCCGCGCGCCGGAGATCGGCGCGGTCGCCTTCGTGGGTGGGCGCTCCAACGGCGGGAAGGTGGCCGCCGCGCTGCTCGATTCCGACAAGCGCCACTTCATCGAGCAGGAGGGGCTGAACGCCTGGGGGATCTGGAACTTCTCCCAGTGGGATCTGCTCGCCGCGCACCTGCGCAAGGGCTTCGAGTACGGCAAGCAGCGCTGCACCGCGTACCCCCGCTTCGTGGTGCAGCGGGACCTGGTCGACGAGTTCCTCGACATGTACCTGCCGGTCGTCCGCTCGATCCGATTCGGGCATCCGCTCGCGGTCGAGCAGGAGTGGCGGGCCGGCGACCCGCTGCCCGAACTGGACTTCGGTCCGTTGATCAGCGCGGCCAAGGCTGACGAGCTGCGCCGCAAGGTGGACGAGGCGGTACGCGGCGGGGCGGTTCCGCTGCACCGGGGCAAGCTGGCCGGCGCGCCGTTCCTGGCCGGGCAGGACACCTCGGCGTACGTCGCGCCGGCGGTGCTGCTGGCCCCGCCCGGCCGGTCCCGGCTCATGCACGCCGAGCCGTTCGGGCCGGTCGACACGATCGTCGTGGTCGACACCACCGACGAGCTGCTGGCCCAGATGAACGCGTCGAACGGCGCGCTGGTCGCCTCGCTCGCCTGCGACGACGAGGATCTGGCCGGCAAGCTCGCGGTCGACCTCCAGGCGTTCAAGGTGGGCATCAACAAGCCGCGCTCGCGTGGCGACCGGGAGGAGCCGTTCGGCGGCCGGGGCGCGTCCTGGAAGGGGGCGTTCGTCGGCGGTGACCTGCTCGTGCAGGCGGTGACGCAGGGCGGCGACGAGCGGCTCTACGGCAACTTCCCGGACTACAGCCGGTACCCCACCACCTGACCGGCCGGTGGCAGGGGCCCGTCGGCCGCGGGCCCCTGCCTCACCGCACCGCCGCGGACGTGCTGAGCGCCACGGTGAAGGTGCGCATGCCGCCGTCGGTCTCGATCCGGGTGGACCGCCCCAGCCGTCGCACGGTGCGCAGCATCGGGCCGTTCTCGGCTGGTACGTGCAGCACCAGCGCGGCGTACCCGGCCCGGTCGGCGTGGTGCACCAGGCGGCGCAGCAGCGCCGAACCCAGCCCGCGGCGCTGCCAGTCGTCGCGTACCAGCAGGGTCGCCTCGGCCTCGTCCCCCTCGCCGAGCAGGTTCGCCATGGCGACCACCGGCTCCGCCGCCCCGTCGTTGGTCACCGCGACCAGGGTCATTCCCCGGGCCGGCGCCAGCAGCCGACGCATCCGCTCCGGCGCGGGCACCGACCCGCCGCCCGGGTAACGCCGGTGCCGGCTGCGCGGCGAGCAGGCGAGGTGCAGCTCGCGTACGCCGGGCAGGTCGTCGGCGACCGACGGTCGTACGGACACCTCGGCGCCGTCGGGCAGCACCAGGGTGACCTGTTCGGCGGCCCGGCGCGCGACGGTGGCCGCCAGCTCGACCAGCGCCTGGGCACGGGCGTACTCGGCGGGCGTGAACTCCGGCACCGCCCGGCCCAGCGTGTAGGAGCCGCCTCCCGGGTCGGCGATCAGCATCGTGCCGCCCGCGATGCCGGCGTCGGCGCCCGCCGGCTCCGGCCGCCACGTCACGGTGTCCGCGGTGAACAGCGCGCGCAGCGCCTCACCGGTCGCGTCCGGGTCACGGACCAGCCGGTTGGCCAGCGCGAGCACTCGGGTGGGCTGGTCGGCCAGGCCGCGCGCCTCGCTGCGCGCCACCCAGCAGTCCCGCCCCCGGCCACGCTCGACGGCCGCGATCAGATCGGCCTCGCCGAGCGCGTCCGGCGCGTCGACGAGGAAGTCGTCGACCGCGCCCCGCTCGGTGGTGTGCACCTGCACGGCGAGGATGTTGACCCCGCGCAGGGCGAGGCTCGCCGTGAGGACCGACAGGTAACCCGGCCGGTCGTCCACGGTGGCTCGGATCCGCCACAACGTCATGGTTGGCTCCCTTCCCCGGGTACCACCCTCACCGGCGCCTGTTGCCGGCCGATTGCTCCGCCATGACGTGTCGGCGACCTGGGGTGACGTGCGCCACGCGCCGGCTCGGCCACGGGTCGTCGGGGACCTAGCGCTGGTGCCCTTCAGAGCCGGCGGGGACCTACAACTGGTGCCCTTTGGAGCTGATGTCGCGAACGCATCAGGGTCTCGCGGCCTTCGCGCCGGCGCCTGATGTCGCTGACGATTCAGCTCCAAAGCCTCTGGAAGCCAACAGTCGCCCCGGGGCGACGAGCAAGCGCGGCCGGCGGCGGCTCAGGCGGTCACCGCGGGCGGGCCGACCAGGTCGAGCCGGTCGCCGAGGATCACGGCGCCGGCGCGTACCAGCTGCGCCAGCCGGTCGACCTCGGTGGCGTGGAACGCGGCGGCGGTGAACGGCGAGGCGTGCTGACGCGCCACCACCAGCACCAGACCGGCCCGACCGAACGGCGCGACGGCGTGGTGGGTGCCCTCGGGTGTGGAGACCGCGCGGGCCCGCAACGGGGTCACCTCCGGCAGGGCCGGTGGTGCGGGGGCCCGCCAACTCGCCTGCGCCACCGCGGCCGCGCCGCCTCCCGAGCGGGACGCCCAGTCCAGCGGCACCATCACGGCCACCGCCCAGTCGGCGGCGAGCAGACCGGGCGCCGCGTCGACCAGGGTGGCGAGACCGTCGGCCGGGTTCGCGGCGACCTGGGCCAGCAGCTCGGCGTCCTGGCCGGTCGTGGTGGGCGTACCGATCGCCCGCCACACCCCGTCCACCCGTACGCCGGGAATCGCGGCCAGCCCGGCCAGCAGCCGCTCGACGCGGGGCGCGCCCGGCCAGACGACGGTGAAGTCGTCGACGGCCCGCCCACCGAACCGTTCGAGCACCATCACCTGGACGATGTCCGCACCGGAGACGCCCAGGGTGCGGGCGACCTGGCCGAGGGTGCCGGGACGGTCCGGCAGGGTGACCCGTACTCGCAGCAACATGCGCGTCCCTCCGCTCGGCGGCCGGCGGGAAACGGCCGGCAGGCTGGTCCCCAGCCTGCGCGTTGCCCGTTTCGTCCCTGTTGCCGCGGCATGTCCCCGACGCAAAACCCGACCTTGACAACGTGAGTGGGCTGCCATCAACTAATCGGATGACCGATCCGACCGGCACCGGCCCCGCGCCCGCCGGGCTCGACCTCGATCGGCTCGCCGACCACCTGGCCCGGCACCGCCCCGACCTCGCCGTCGGGCCGCTGCGTGCCCGGCTGATCGCCGGCGGGAAGTCGAACCTCACCTACCTGCTGCACGTCGGCGACCACGAGCTGGTGCTGCGCCGCCCGCCGCTCGGGCACGTGCTGGCCACCGCACACGACATGACCCGGGAGTTCCGGGTGATCTCCGCGCTGGCGCCGACGGAGGTGCCGGTGCCGGGCGCGCTGCTGCTCTGCGCCGACCCGGAGGTGATCGGCGCGCCGTTCTACCTGATGGAGCGGGTCACCGGTGAGGTCCTCCGGACCCGGGCGCAGACCGACCCGCTCGGCACGCGGGTCCGCCACGACCTCGCCATGGCCATGATGGACACCCTCGCCGCGCTGCACCGGGTCGAGCCGGCGGCGGTCGGCCTGGCCGACTTCGGCCGGCCCGAGGGCTACCTGGAACGGCAGGTACGCCGCTGGGCCGGGCAGCTGGAGCGTTCCCGCAGCCGGCCGCTGCCCGGGATCGACGAGCTGCGCGACCGGCTGGCGGCGACGGTGCCCGCCGGCGCCAACGCCGGACGAATCGTGCACGGCGACTACCGGCTGGACAATCTCCTCGCCACCGTCGACCCGGTGGCGGTCCGCGCGGTGCTCGACTGGGAGATGGCCACCCTCGGCGACCCGCTCGCCGACCTGGGCCTGCTGCTGACGTACTGGGACGTGCTCGGTGGCAGTGAGACGGCCGAGGGCAACCCGGTCGCCGACGGGCTCGGGCCCCGGGCCGGTTTCCCCACCGGCGCCGAACTCATCGCCCGGTACGCGGACCGCAGCGGGGTCGACGTCGGTCCGCTGCACTGGCACGTCGCGCTGGGCTGCTTCAAGCTCGCGGTGATCTGCGAGGGGATCCACTACCGGCACACGCTCGGGCAGACGCTCGGCGAGGGATTCGACCGGATCGGCGAGATGGTGGCGCCGCTGATCGCGTACGGGTTGACCGCCGCCGGGGAGCGCTGATGGATTTCGCGTACGACAGCCGCACCGAAGAGCTGCGGGTCGAGCTGACCGCGTTTCTCGAGCAGCACGTGTACCCGGCCGAGGCGGTGCACGCCGCGCAGGTGGCCGAGGCGGGCGACCCGTGGGCACGTCCGCCGGTGATGGCCGAGCTGAAGGCCGAGGCGCGCAAGCGCGGGCTGTGGAACCTCTTCCTGCCCGACCGGCGTTACGGCGCCGGGCTGACCAACCTCCAGTACGCGCCGCTGGCCGAGCTGACCGGCCGCAGCCCGCAGCTGGCTCCCGAGGCGCTCAACTGCGCCGCCCCCGACACCGGCAACATGGAGCTGCTGGCCGAGTTCGGCTCCGAGCACCAGCAGGAGCGGTGGCTCGGTCCGCTGCTGGCGGGGGAGATCCGCTCGGCGTTCTGCATGACCGAGCCGGAGGTCGCCTCGTCCGACGCCACCAACATCGCCACCCGGATCGTCCGCGACGGGGACCACTACGTGGTCAACGGCCGCAAGTGGTGGTCGTCCGGGGCGATGGACCCGCGCTGCGAGATCTTCATCGTGATGGGCAAGACCGACCCGGGAGCCGACCGACACCGCCAGCAGAGCATGGTGCTGGTGCCGCGGGACACCCCGGGCGTCTCCGTCCGGCGGGGCATGACGGTCTTCGGCTACAGCGACGCGGCGCACGGCGGGCACGCCGAGATCGAGTTCACCGACGTACGGGTGCCGGTGGCGAACCTGGTCGGCGCGGAGGGCGGCGGCTTCGCCATCGCCCAGGCCCGGCTCGGCCCGGGGCGGATCCACCACTGCATGCGGCTGATCGGCATGGCGGAGCGGGCCCTCGAACTGCTCTGCCGGCGGGTCAGCGAGCGGGTCGCGTTCGGTCGGCCCCTCGCCGAGCAGGGCGTGGTGCGGGAGTGGATCGCCGAGTCCCGGGTCCGCATCGAGCAGGCCCGCCTGCTCGTGTTGAAGACCGCGTGGCTGATGGACACCGTCGGCAACAAGGGCGCGCACACCGAGATCCAGGCCATCAAGATCGCCACGCCGGCGATGGCCGAGTGGGTGATCGACAAGGCGATCCAGGCGTACGGGGGCGCCGGCGTCAGCCAGGACACCCCGCTGGCCGCGCTCTGGGCCGGCACCCGCACCCTGCGCCTCGCCGACGGCCCCGACGAGGTGCACCGCGCCTCGCTGGCCAGGCGCGAACTCCGCCGCTGGTCCGCCACCCCCGCCTGAGCCTCCGGGGTCAGGCGGAGGCGCGTTCCACCAGCTCGGTGTCGAGCAGGATGGCCGGGGTGCTGATCTCGTCGCCGCGGATGCGGGAGACCAGCAGCCGGGCCATCTGCCGCCCCATCTCCTCCACCGGCTGGAAGACCGTGGTCAACGGCGGGTCGGCCTGCCGGGCGATCGGGGCGTCGTCGAAGCCGACGACCGCCACGTCGTCCGGCACCCGACGGCCCGCCTCGCGCAGCGCGCGCAGCGCGCCGAACGCCATCAGGTCGGAGGCGACGAAGACCGCGTCGAGGTCCGGCCGGACCTCCAGCAGCCGGCGCATGCAGGCTGCCCCGCTCTCCTCGCTGAAGTCGCCGTACGCGACGAGGTCGGCGTCGACGCCGCCGAGGGCGGCGGTGACCGCCTCGGTGTAGCCGGTCAGGCGGGCCAGGCCGGCGCCCATGTCCTGCGGGCCGGCGATGGTGGCGATGCGCCGCCGGCCCCGGCCGGACAGGTACCGCACGGCCTGCCGCGCGCCGCCCACGTTGTCCACGTCGACGAACCAGGCCGGCCGCGCTCCCGGCCGCAGCATCTGGGCCGGCCGGCCGCCGAGCACGCTGGGCAGGCCCCGCTCCTCCAGCAGGCCGGGCAGCGGGTCCGCGTCGTGCAGGGAGAGCAGCAGTACGCCGTCGACGTGCTGGCTGGTGAGGTGGTGCTCGACCCGCTCCCGCTCGACCGGCGACTGCGCCATGGCCAGCCAGAGCTGCATCGGCGTCTGGAGCAGCGCGGAGCTGATGCCACGGACGATCGCCGCGAAGAACGGCTCGGTGAAGATGCGCTCGCCGGACTCGGAGACGATCAGCGCCACGGAGTCCGTACGCCGGGTGACCAGCGCCCGGGCGGCACGGTTCGGCACGTACCCCAGCTCGGCGATGGCCTGCTGCACAGCGGCCCGCGCCCCCGGACTGACCTGGGGCGAGCCGTTGACCACGCGGGAGACCGTCCCGCGGCCGACGCCGGCGCGAGCGGCGACCGCGTCCAGGGTCGGACGTCCGAGGGACCGGGTGCGCTGCGTTGTCATCCTCTGCTCCTCCGGCGTAGGGCGGAGCCGGTGCCCACCCGGGGTGGGGTGGACGCCGAACCGCCCGTTGGTGGCTGACCCTCGCCTATTGTGCGGCCAGATCGACGCGCCGGATGAACACGGTGTCGGCCCGGCCGCTGTCGGTAGCCGGCGGAGAGCGTCACCAACCCCGGAAGGAGCCCTCCATCCTGGCCTCGTTCACGAACTGCTTCCAGGCCGCCTGCTTGCCGAGCTCACCGCTCTCGTAGGCGCGCAACGCCGGTTCGAGGGCGTTCTCCTTGACGGCCTGGTGCTTCGGGCCGAGGTGCAGGGGCTTGATCCGCCGGACGCTCTCACCGAAGATCTTGCCGGTCGGCGCGTTGTTGAAGTACTTGTTGGTGTAGCCGGTGAACTCCGGCTTCTGCAGCGCGTCCAGGTTGGTGGGCAGGGGGCCCTTCAGTTTGAAGGCCGCGATCTGGCTCTGCGCGTTGGTCAGGTACTCGGCGAGCTTCGCGGCCTCGCTCGGGTACTTGCTCTGCGTCGGCACGCCCAGCCAGGAGCCGCCCCAGTTGCCGGCGCCGCCGGGCACCGGGGCCACGTCCCACTTGCCCGCGTTCTTCGGTCCGGAGTTCTCCGCCACCACGCCGAGCATCCAGGAGGGGCAGAGCGTCGCCGCGAAGGTGCCGGTCTTGAAGCCGGCGGACCACTCCGGGGACCAGGTGGCCGCCGCGGCGCTGATCCTCGCGTCCGCCATGGCGATCGCGGTGTTCCAGGCGGCCTTCACCGACGCGCTGGTGTCGGCGACGATGTTGTCGCCGTCGTCGTAGAAGAGGTCTCCGCCCTTCTGGAACATCACCGCGCTCGCCGCGGTGGTGATCGAGTCGAGCATCCCCTTACCGGTCGCCTCGCGGTACTTCTCGCCGGCCTCGATGAAGCCGTCCCAGTCGCGCCAGAGCGCCGCCACCTTGTCCCGCCTGGTCGGCAGCCCGGCCGCCGCGAAGAGGTCCCGGCGGTAGCAGACCGCGAGGCTGCCCACGTCGGTCGGCAGGCCCATCAGGCGGCCGTTCGGCGCCCGGCCCAGCTCGTACTTCCAGGCCAGGTAGTCGTTGGTGTGGTCGGCGACCAGCGGCCGGAGGTCGACGAAGTTGTCCGGGTTGACCTTGAACTCGCTGAGGATGCCCTCCTCCAGCGCGACGACGTCGCCCGCGCCCGTGCCGGTGGCGATCGCCTGTACGAGCTTCGGCCGGTAGTCGTTGAGCTGGGCGGCCTTGCGCAGCTCGACCTTGATGCCGGTGTCCTTCTCGTACTGCTTGACGATCTCGTCGTACCCGAACTCACCGAAGGTCTCCACGACCAGCTTGGCGGGCTTGCCGGCGGCGGCGTCCCCGCCGCACGCCACGAGGCCGCCGAGCGCGGTGATCGCGGCCAGGACGGCCGCCGTCAACCGGGCGCGGCGCGTGGTGAGGCTCATCGTGACCCCTCTTTCGGTGGTGGAGCTGGGTGCGCGGACTGCGGAACACCGTCCCCGGCGTCGCGCCGGTGTCACCACCGACGACGGTCACGAGAGGACCGGGCCACCCTAGTGGAGCGCTCCCAGCGAGCGTGCCGACACACCCCTCGCCTGTCAATGTTCGTTTGGGAGCGTTCCAACAAACGTTACCGCGCGCTCGCCTCGCCATCGCACGCCCACCGACGGGCGAGATCCGGCACACCGGCGCCAGGCCCCTCGGGCGAATCGGCGTTCAGCAGAAGCGACGCAGCAGGGTGCCGGCCCGGCCGGCGTCGAAGGCCAGCGGGTCGAACGCCTCCCCCGCCCACTCCCGCATCGACAGGTGCTCGGGGTGCGCCGGATCGGCGAGCGCCACGAGCAGCAGGTGGTAGCCGGCGACCCCGCCGACCCCCTCCGGTGGGCACGCCCGCTCCCCGTCGACGCAGGCCGGGTAGCGCTCCTCCGGGTCGGCCGTCAGCGCGTCCTCGACGACGAGATCGTGCTCCCACCAGTCGCCGAAGTCGTAGGTGTACTGGAACCGGCTGCCCTTGCCGAGCACCTCGTCCAGCCGCACGTCCAGCTCGTCGTTGAGCGCCAGCTCGCCGTCCGGGTCGGGCTCGCCGTACTGGAGGCCGTCGATCTCGAACGAGTGCAGCCGACAGTCACGCCAACCCATCGAGTGCTGCACCACCCGGTGCAGCCGGTCGAGGGTGTAGCCGGCCGGCACGAGCACCCGGCGCCAGACCGGCGGACGGACCCCGGCCAGAGAAATCCTCAGCTGGAAGATCTGCCGCGACATGCTGTCCCCTCCTCCTCGGCATAGGCTGCGAGCATGATCTGCCGAGCGTGCCGAGCGAGACGGCACGACGACTGTCCGGGGCGGAACTGGTGCGACTGCCAGCACCGTACCCCCCGACCGACCCCTCCGGTCAGCGGTCCGGCCAGCGAATGAGCGTCGGGATCCCGATCGGTCGAATCTGGCCGGTACCGCCGGCGCAGGCCCTCGACGACGCCACGCTGACCGCGCTCTACGGCCGCGCCGACCGGCCACACCTGCGGGTGAACTTCGTCTCGAGCCTCGACGGCGCGGTGAGCGTCGACGGCTACTCGGCCGGCCTCTCCGGCGAGCCGGACAAGCGGGTCTTCGGCCTGCTCCGGATGCTCTGCGACGGGCTGGTGGTGGCCGCCGGCACGCTGCGGCACGAGGGCTACCGGGCGCTGCGCCTGGCCGAGCATCGCCGCGCCTGGCGACGGGAGCACGGCCTGCCCGAGCACCCGAGGCTGGTGGT
The DNA here is from genome assembly GCF_003626635.1 of Micromonospora musae. GTDB lineage: Bacteria > Actinomycetota > Actinomycetes > Mycobacteriales > Micromonosporaceae > Micromonospora > Micromonospora musae. Next base: position 21,065 of record NZ_RAZT01000021.1, read on the forward strand.
CGTCTCCGGCTCGCTCAAGCTCGACCCGGCGCAGGCCGCGTTCGCCGACGCGCCGGTACGACCGCTGGTGCTCACCCACGCCGAGGCCACGCCCCCACCGGGGCTGACCGAGGTGGCCGACCTGGTGCGCTGCGGCACCGACCGGGTGGACCTCGCCGCGGGCCTCGCCGAGCTGCGCCGGCGCGGACTCGACCAGCTGCTCTGCGAGGGCGGCCCGCACCTCTTCGGTGCACTCACCGCCGCCGACCTGGTCGACGAGCTCTGCCTCACCGTCTCGCCGCTGCTGGCCGGCGGGGGGCCGGGCCGGATCAGCGCCGGCCCGCCCAGCCCGCCCCGGCGGCTGCCGCTGCGCCACACCCTCGTCACCGAGGACGGCACCCTCCTGCTCCGCTACGCCCGCCCCTGACCCCCACCCCGCCGACCCCCGGTTGACGGTGATCATGAGGTTGACGGGGCTTCCGGGGCACGAAGCGGCCGGCAACCTCATGATCCTCGGGCGGTGCCGGGAGGAGGGCCCGGGCCGGGCCCGGGCGGCCACGGATGGTGGTTCCGGGGTGACGCTCCGAAAGGTGGGGCACGGACCGGCGTGGCGTCCGCCGCGTCGCGTGGCAACCTGTCGTACTCCTCGGGCAGGATGCACCACGTGTGCGCCGACCGCGATGACCGACCCACCGGAGTTGCCCGATGACCGATGACGGCTTCGACGCCCCGGTCGAGGGGGTCGGGCGGGTGCTCGGCACCGCCGACGCCACCCCGCTGCAGTTCTGGGCGGCCGTCTCCCCCGGCAGCTACCTCCAGCTCGACGACGTGGTGGTGACCCGGCGGGAGCTGCCCGACCGCGAGCCGGTGACCATCGCCGGCGTGGTCACCCAGGTGCGCGCCCGCCACGAGGGCGCCCAGTTCGACTCCGACGTCTTCGCCATCGCCGACGGCACCCTCCCCGCGCAGGTGCAGGAGGCCGCCGAGGTGACCACCACCCGGGTCGATCCGGAGTTCTACGTGCCACCGACCCCGGGCGCGGTGGTGCACCGGGCCGAGGGCGACGCCCGGGCCCGGGCGCTGCACTTCGACCGGATGGAGCGGCGCATCCCGATGGGGATGGGCCGCGACGGCGTGCCCGTCTACCTCAACGCCGACTTCCTCGACGGCACCCGCGGCGCGCACGTCTCCATCTCCGGCATCTCCGGCGTGGCCACCAAGACGAGCTTCGCCACCTTCCTGCTCTACTCGGTCTTCCGCTCCGGGGTGCTGGGCGGCGACGCGGTCAACGCCAAGGCGCTCATCTTCAACGTCAAGGGCGAGGACCTGCTCTTCCTCGACCACCCCAACGCCCGGCTGGACGACGCCACCCGGGCGGGCTACGCGAAGCTCGGCCTCGACGCCGGCGCCTTCCCCGACGTGCGCGTCTACGCCCCACCCCGGGTCGGCGACTCCTCCGGCACACCGGACGTGAGCAGCCGGCTCACCGGGGTCGACAGCTTCTACTGGACGCTGGCCGAGTTCTGCGCCGACCGGCTCCTGCCGTACGTCTTCGCCGACGCCGACGACGAACGCCAGCAGTACACGATGGTGGTCCACTCGGTCACCGCCCACCTGGCCCGCTACGCCCAGCCCGCCGACGGCGGGGTGAGCATCGACGGGGTCCGCCTCGGCGGCTACGCCGAGCTGGTCGACCACATCGTCGAGCAGCTCAACGACGACGAGACCCGGTCGGAGTGGGCCGGCAGCGCCGTCGGCCTGGGCACCGTGAACGCCTTCGCGCGCCGCCTGATCGGCAGCAAGAAGGACCTCGGCCGGCTGATCCGGGGCGACCTCGCCACCCGCCGCCCGCACAGCATCAACACCGCGGAGAGCGCCCAGGTCACCGTCGTCGACCTGCACAACCTGCCCGATCGGGCGCAACGCTTCGTCGTCGGCGTCACGCTCAGGAGCGAGTTCGAGCGCAAGGAGAAGGCCGGCACCGCCAAGCCGTTGCTCTTCGTGGTGCTCGACGAGCTGAACAAGTACGCCCCCCGGGAGGGCTCGTCACCGATCAAGGAGGTGCTGCTCGACATCGCCGAGCGGGGCCGATCGCTCGGCGTGGTCCTGGTCGGCGCGCAGCAGACGGCGAGCGAGGTGGAGCGGCGGATCGTCACCAACTCGGCGATCCGGGTGGTCGGCCGGCTGGACCCGGCCGAGGCCTCCCGCCCCGAGTACGGTTTCCTCCCCCCGGCGCAGCGGCAGCGCGCGCTGCTCGCCAAGCCCGGCACCATGTTCGTCAACCAGCCGGACATCCCGGTGCCGCTCTGCCTGGAGTTCCCCTTCCCGGCCTGGGCGACCCGGGTCAGCGAGGCGGGTCACCCGCCGTCGCAGACGCTGCGCTCGATCACCCAGACGGCGGACCCGTTCGCCGTGGTGGGTTCGGCCGGCGGCACCGACGACGACATCCCGTTCTAGGGGGCCGAACGTGAGCGCGAGGAGCGAGCGGTGAAGATCCTGCACACCTCGGACTGGCACGTCGGCAAGGTGCTCAAGGGGCGGTCGCGGTCCGACGAGCACAAGGCGGTGCTCGCGGGCGTCATCGACATCGCCCGCGCCGAGCAGCCCGACCTCGTCATCGTCGCCGGCGACCTCTACGACACCGCGGCGCCGACCCCGGAGGCCACCCGCCTGGTGACCCGGGCGTTGACCGCGCTGCGCCGCACCGGCGCGGACGTCGTCGCCGTCGGCGGCAACCACGACAACGGCGCCGCGCTCGACGCGCTGCGCCCGTGGGCCGAGGCCGCCGGCATCACACTGCGCGGCAGCGTCCGGGAGAACCCCGACGAGCACGTCATCGACGGCACCACCGCCGGCGGGGAGCGCTGGAGGCTGGCCGCACTGCCGTTCCTCTCGCAGCGCTACGCGGTCCGCGCCGTCGAGATGTACGAGCTCACCGCCGCCGAGGCGAACCAGACGTACGCCGACCACCTGCGGCGGGTGCTCGGCCGGCTCACCGAGAGCTTCACCGAGCCGGGCCGGGTGCACCTGGTCACCGCGCACCTGACGGTCACCGGCGCCGCCGCCGGGGGTGGCGAGCGCGACGCGCACACCGTGCTCGGCTACGCGGTCCCCGCGACGGTCTTCCCGGCGACCGCGCACTACGTCGCGCTGGGTCACCTGCACCGGGCCCAGCGGGTCGACGCGCCGTGCCCGGTGCGCTACTGCGGCAGCCCGCTGGCGGTGGACTTCGGCGAACAGGAGAACGTCCCCTCCGTGACGATCGTCGAGGTCACCGCCGACACGGCCGCCCGCGTACGCGAGGTGCCGGTCACGGCGGCGGCGGCGCTGCGCACCGTACGGGGCACCCTCGCCCAGCTCGCCGAGTTGGAGCAGCCGGACGCCTGGCTGCGGGTGTTCGTACGCGAGCAGCCCCGGGCCGGTCTGCGCGAGGAGGTGCAGGAGCTGCTGCCGCAGGCGCTGGAGATCCGGATCGACCCCGAGCTGGTGCCGGCGCCGGGCAGCGGCGCCCGGATCGCCCAACGGTCCGGGCGCTCCCCGCGCGAGCTCTTCGGCGACTACCTGACCAGCCGCGGGCACGCCGACGACGGCGTGCAGGAGCTCTTCGACGAGCTGATCGAGGAGGTCGACCACTGATGCGACCGATCCGGCTGGACATGGCGGGCTTCACCGTCTTCCGGGACGAGACCACCGTCGACTTCACCGACGCGGACTTCTTCGCGCTCGTCGGCCCGACCGGCTCCGGCAAGTCGACGGTGCTGGACGCGATCTGCTTCGCGCTCTACGGCACGGTGCCGCGCTGGGGTGGCACCCGTGGCCTCACCAACGCGCTCGCCCCGTCGGCGACCGAGGCCCGCGTCCGCTTGGTCTTCGAGTCCGCCGGGGCCCGTTACGTGGCCACCCGGGTGGTCCGGCGGGACAGCCGGGGCAATGTGAAGACGGCGAACGCCGGGCTGCAGCTGATGCCGTCCGGGTTCGACGTGACGAAGCTGGACACCGGGCTCGCCCCGGAGGATCTGGGCGAGGTCGTGGCCGGCACACCGGCCGAGATGGACGAGGCGGTGCTGGAGGCGGTCGGGCTGCCGTACGAGCAGTTCACCAGCTGCGTGGTGCTGCCGCAGGGGCAGTTCGCGGACTTCCTGCACGCCCGGCCGGCCACCCGCCAGCAGATCCTGGTGAACCTGCTCGACCTCGGCGTCTACGAGGAGGTGCAGAAACGGGCCACCGCCCGGGCCGCCCAGGCCGAGGCGAAGCTGGAGGCGGTGGACCAGCTGCTGGCCGGGCTCACCGACGTGGACGACGACACGCTCGACCGGGCCACCACCCAGGTCGACCGGATGCGCGAGCTGGCCGAGGCGGTGGGCGCCGCCGTACCGGAGTTGGAAGCGGCCCGGACGTCGGCGCGGGAGGCGACGGCGGCCCTCGACGCGCTCGACGGGGAGCTGGCCGTGCTCGGCGCGGTCCAGGCACCGGACGGGGTGGCCGAGGTGGCCCGGGCGGTGACGGCTGCGCGCGCCGACGCCGAGGCCGCCGCCGGCGCGGTGTCGCTCGCCGAGGAGCGCGAGGAGAAGCTCCGCGGGGAGCTGGCCGCCGCCGGCGACGAGAGCGCGCTGCGGCTGCGGCTGACCGCGTACGCGGAGCGGGAGAAGCTGACCGATCAGGCTGAGACGGTACGCGCGGCGCTGGTGGCGGCCGACGCCGAACACGGCGCGGCGACGCGGGCGCTGGCCGAGGCCCGGGCGGCCGCCCAGCGGGCGGAGGAGGAGCTGGCCGCGGCGTTCCTGGCCCACGAGGAGGCGAAGGCGACCGACCAGGCGATGGCGCTGCGGGCGCACCTGGTCGACGGGGCCGCCTGCCCGGTCTGCGCGCAGGTGGTCGACGGTGTGCCGGCGGTGCCCGCGGGTTCCGCGGTGGCCCGCGCGGTGGAGGCGGGCAAGGCCGCCCGGTCGGCGAGCGAGGCGGCCAAGCAGGTCGTGCAGGAGCGCGACACGGCCGCGCGCGAGCTGGATCGCGTGCTGGTGCAGGCTCGGGCCCGGCAGGAGCACCTGGCGGCCCGGCTCGCCGAGCTGGACGGTCAGCTCGCCGGGGCCGCCACGGCGGAGGCGCTGCGGGAGCAGCTGGCCGAGCACGCCCGGCTGCGACGGGCGCTGGACGAGGCGGCCGGGGCGGTCCGCGCCGGCCGGGAGGCGGCTCGCCGGGCCCGGGCCACTGTGGACTCCGCCGAGGAGCGGCTGCGGGCCGCCTGGCGTGGCTTCGACGGCACGCGCGACGGGCTGGCCCGTTTCGGCCCGCCGGCCGCCGACCGGGACGACGTGGCCGGGGCGTGGGCGTCGTTGACCGACTGGGCCGGCACCGAGACCCGGCGCCGCGAGGCGGAGCGGGCGGGGCGCGAGGCGGCGGTCACCGAGGCGGAGGCGGCGGCCACCACGGTGACCCGACGCATCGCCGGGATCCTCGCCGACGCCGGGCTGCCCGCCGCCGATGATCCGGTGCACGCCGCCACGGTCGCCGTGGAGCGGGCCGAGGCGGAGCGACGTCGGCTGCTGGAGCGCCGCGAGCAGGCCGCCGAGCTTCACGAGCAGCGGTCCGGGCACGAGCGCCGGGCACAGGTGGCGCGGGCCCTGGCGGGGCACCTGCGGGCCAACAACTTCGAGCGGTGGCTGCTGGCCGAGGCGCTGGACCTGCTGGTCGACGGCGCGTCGCGAATCCTGCGGGAGCTCTCCGGCGGGCAGTACGACCTGGTCCACGACAAGGGCGAGTTCTTCGTCGTCGACCACTACGACGCCGGGCTGCGCCGGGGCGTACGCACCCTCTCCGGCGGCGAGACGTTCCAGACCTCCCTGGCGCTGGCGCTCGCCCTCTCCGAGCAGCTCGCCGGCCTCTCCACCACCGCCGCGAGCCTGGAGTCGATCGTGCTGGACGAGGGCTTCGGCACCCTGGACGCGGCGACCCTCGACACGGTCGCCGCCACCTTGGAAAATCTGGCCGCCCGGGGTGACCGGATGGTCGGGGTGGTCACTCACGTGCCGGCGCTGGCCGAGCGGATTCCGGTCCGGTTCGAGGTCCGCAAGGATGCCCGCTCCGCCCGGGTGGAACGGACCGGCCGGTGACGACCCCGGGTGCCCGGTTCTACGTCGACGGGTGGGATCCGTCGTACGGCGCCTCGTTCGAGGCCGCGGCGACGGGCCCGGCCGCACCGAGCAGCGCCCAGGTCGAGACGGACGCCGAGCTGCCGGCGGTGGACTGGCGGGCGATCGACGTGCGCCCCGGGGTGCGCGCGCCCAACGTGGTGCTGCTCGTCGACGGGGTACGCCGGATCGACGCCAGCATCTGGACGGCCGAGGAGGACGGCGGTTCCTTCCCGGGGGTGGCGGCGTCGTACGCGGCCGGCGTGGTCCGCTGCGACCTGGAGCGGGGGGCGGCGCAGCTGGCCGGCGCCCGGGTCGGCCGTGGACTGTTCACGGCGAGCCCGTCGGCGCAGGAGGTGGTGGCCGGCTCGATCCGTTATCCGGTGCACCGGGTCAGCGGCACCGGGGAGCTGGCCAAGCTGCCGACCGCGGTGCAGGCGCCGCTGACCGCGCTGGAGGTGGCGGTCTCCGACGCGGCCCGCACCGACGGGGATCTGCTGGTGGTCGACGGCCCGTTGCGCAGTCGCCGTAACCTGCCCCGCACCCTCGGCTACATCAAGACGCAGCACAGCCAGTACCTGGATGCCCGGCTGACCGCGGTGGTGACGGGGCTGGCCTCCGGGCAGCGGTCGCCGGTGTTCCGCGTCGGCACCGCCTGGGGTGGCTGGTCCTGGTACCTGCGGCTGCCCGTGCTGGCCGGCGCGCCGTGGGCGGGCATCGTCCGCGTCGAGTGCTCGCCCGACCTGGACATCTCCGAGGCGGTCGAGCTCGCCGACCTCTCCCTGGTCACGCTTCCCCGGTTCGCCTCGACCCCGTACAAGGATCCGCGGGCCCCGCAGAACCTGATCCCGATCGCGGGCCTGGAGCGTCGGCTGCGCGCGCTGCTCGGCGACTCGCGGCTGCTGCATCGGGCGCTCACCGCGGCGGCCCGCACCGGCACCACCCGCCGCTGACCCGTCGCCGGCTCGCCGCCGACCCGCCGCTGACCCGCGCTGACCCCGCCGCTCGCCCGCCGCCGGCGTGGCGCGTAGCGCCGCGTCGAGGAAGCCGGCGACCAGCCCGCCCGCCGACGAGCGCAGCCCCGCGAACGGTGGCGGGCGGCGGGGAGTGCGGGCACGCAGGCGGCGGGGATACTGGTCGGATGGGGCGGAAGCGGGCCGACGGCCGGATGATCGAGCAGGTGGCGACCGGCCGGGCGGAGCTGGTCCCGGACCGGGACCGCGACGGCTCGTGGACCCTGCTGCTGGACGGGGCTCCGCAGTCGCACGTCGACCTGACCGACCCCACTCACCTGGAGTTCGAGTACGTCCGCCGCCTGGCCATCGCGATCGACCTGATCGCGCCCGCCGGTGCGCCGCTGCGGGTGCTCCACCTCGGCGGCGGGGCGCTCAGCGTGCCCCGGTACGTCTCCGCGACCCGCCCCGGCTCGACCCAGCGCGTCGCCGAGGTGGACGGCGCCCTGGTGGAGCTGGTCCGTCGGGCGCTGCCCCTGCCGGCCGACGCCCGGTTGAAGGTGCGGGTGGCCGACGCGCGGGAGGTGCTCGCCGGCAGCCGGGACGGCAGCTACGACGTGATCGTCGCCGACGTCTTCGCCGGCGCTCGCACCCCGGCGCACCTGACCTCGGTCGAGTACGCCGCCGAGGTGGCCCGGGTGCTCGACCCGGCCGGCTGGTACCTGGCCAACCTCGCCGACGGCCCGCCGCTGCGGCACGCCCGCCGGCAGGTCGCCACGGTCCGCACCGTGCTCCCCCACGCCGCCCTGGTCGGCGACGCCGCGGTGCTGCGGGGCCGCCGGTACGGCAATCTGGTGCTGATGGCCGGGCGCACCGAGCCGCCGGTGCCGGAGCTGACCCGGCGGGCGGCCGGCGACTGGTTCCCGGGTCGCGTCGTCGCCGGTGACGACCTCGACCGGTTCGCAGGCGGGGCGGGTGTCGTGCACGACGTCGACGCGACGGACTCGACCCCGCCGCCGCCGGGGCTCTTCTCCACCGGCGGCTGACCAGCGGCCGACACGATCGACGCCGCGCTGCCCCCGCGACCGACACGATCGACGCACTGACCAGGGACGTCACGGCCACCGCGCGGACCGGGCGACGGTCGCTGCGGGCGCCCGGATCGACAGTCGGTCCACACCGGACCGCCGCGAGGAAAAATACTTCGCCCGACGTTGATCCGCTCGCATCGCCGGCTCGTATCACCGGGCGGCCCGCCTGGTGGGCCGTTGTGGTCGATGGACTCCTCGGAGGTCTGCATGCACGCGGTGGCGGCCGGTTGGCACGGCGACGCGGTCCGGACGGACTGGATGTCCGCGCGGTCCCAGCCGCGGCCGGCGAAGCGGGGGGTCGACTCCCGCCCGGCCCCTCGCCACAATGGCCCGGTGACGCCGCGACCGGCGCCCGGACGCCACCAGGCGGCGTCCACCGAGGCCGACCACTCCGACCAGCTGGTTCGCCTGCTCTACGCCGAGCACGCCGGCCCGCTGCTGGCCTTCGTCATGCGGCTCACCGGCGGGGACCGGCAGCGCGCGGAGGACATCGTCCAGGAGACCCTGTTGCGGGCCTGGCGCAACGCGCACCGGTTGGGCGCGCAGGGGCAGACCTCGCTGCGGCCCTGGCTGGTCACCGTCGCCCGCCGGATCGCCATCGACGAGCACCGCAGCGTGCAGGCCCGGCCGGCGGAGACGTACGACCGGGACCTCACGGCGTTCGCCGAGGCGGACAGCACCGACCAGGTGCTGCGCACGATGACGGTGGCGGATGCGCTGCGTACGCTGAGCCAGTCGCACCGGGAGATCCTGGTCGCCACGTACTTCCGGGGGCGGACCGTGCCCGAGGCGGCCGAGGAGTTGGGGCTTCCGCTCGGCACCGCCAAGTCCCGGGTGTACTACGCGCTGCGCGCGCTGCGCACGGCTCTGCAGGAACGGGGGGTGACGGAATGAGCCGAGCTGACCACATGGACGTCGCCGCGTACGCGCTCGGCGTGCTGGACGAGCAGGACACGGAGCGGTTCGAGGAGCACCTCGCCGCCTGCTGGGCCTGCGCCGCCGAGCTGGAGACGATGGTGCCGGTGGTGGGGATGCTCTCCGGCATCGACGGCGAGACGATGACCGCGCTGGAGCAGACGGCGACGGATCCGCGGCTGTTGGACCGTACGCTCGGCGCCGTCCGCGCCGACCGGCGGCGGACCCGGTTCCGGCAGCTGCTCGCCACCGCAGCGGCGGTCGTGGTGCTCGGCGGCCTCACCGCGGTCGGCTTCCACACCGTCCTGGAGGACGCGGGCACCCGCGACGTGGTCGCGGAGCCCACGTTCAGCGCGCCCGTCGACGGACCGCCCGCGCCGAGGCCGACGAAGTCCGACCTGGGGGGCATCGGCGGTCCGGAGGAGCTGGAGGGCGACCCGGTGGAGGCCACCGACCCCACCACGGGTGTGGGCGCCAGGATTTTCCTCGTCGAACGGGACTACGGCACACAGGTCAACTTCAACCTGACCCGGCTGCCCGGCCCCCGCGTCTGCCGGCTCGTGGTGGTGCGGAAGAACGCCACCACGGAGGTGATCTCCACCTGGTCGGTCCCCGCCTCCGGATATGGCACGAACGAGCGGGCCGAGGACTTGCGGCTCAGCGCGTCGACCGCCGCCCGACCGGGCGAGATCAAGCAGATCCAGGTGCAGTCGGTGGACCCGAAGGGTGTGGCGAGTCCCCTGGTCACGGTCGAACCCTAGCGTCCACGAAGCTCGTCGACACCGGCCTTTCCACAAAGGCCGGTGTCGATCTGTTTTCGGCGGCTGACCGCCAGTCCACGGCACACGAATCGGCGGCGAAAACGGTTCAACGAATCCCTATGAAATTGACCACTGCCGACGCTTCAACCTTGCCGCCCCGCGCTCCGTACTCAGGGGTGAACTGCCGAGAATCGAGGAGGGCACGTGGCAAAGATCAAGCGGACCGTCGTCGCCGCCGTAGGCGCGCTGGTCGCCCTGACGGCCTGTGCGCCCGCCGGCTACGAGCCGGCGAACCCGGCCGCCGCCAAGCCAGTCGCGGTGGCCGCGGCCGAACCCAGCGTGTCGGCCGAGCCCGACGCCTCGGCCGAGGCCCCCGCGGCCGACGCCCCACCGGCCGACGTGAAGCTGACCGAGAAGCTCGTCGGCAAGACGGTGCCGAAGATGGGCAAGGTCGTCACCGACGAGAAGGGCTGGGTCCTCTACCGGTTCGACAACGACAGCGCCGACCCGCCCTCGTCGAACTGCGTCGACAAGTGCGCGCAGGTGTGGCCGCCCGCGCTGACCGACGGCGATCCGCAGCTCAGCGGCGTCGCGGCGGACGATGTCGGCACCATCACCCGGCAGGACGGCACCCGGCAGCTCACCCTGGCCGGCTGGCCGGTGTACCGCTACATCGGCGACAAGAAGCCCGGCCAGTGGAAGGGCCAGGGCGTCGGGGGCACCTGGTTCGTCGTCGCTCCGGACGGCAAGAAGAACCTCAGCTGCCTGCCGAAGGGGACGCCGAAGGCGGTCGCGCCGCCCTCGGACAGCGGCGGCGGCTCGGACTACGGCGACTCCGGCTACTCGTACTGACCCACGGTCACGGTGGCCGGTCGTAGCCGGGGAGGGCGCGACCGGTCACCGTCACGCAGGGCGACGCCGGACACACCCGCAGCCCGCGCGACCGCGACGGGTCCGCGCTCTGGCACAGTGGCGGGATGACCGGGACCGAGCCGAGCGCACGCCGGGTGCTACGCCCCCCGGCGGAGTACCGGCTCGCCGGTTCGGTACGCCCGCTGACCTTCACCCCGTACGACCCGTGCGCCCGGATCGTCGACGGCGCGCTCTGGTGGGCCACCCGCACGCCGGCCGGCCCGGCCACGCTCACCCTCCGTCCGGTCGCCGGCGAGCTGGCGGCCGAGGGGTACGGGCCGGGCGCCGAGTGGGTGGTGGAGCGGGCGGACGCCCTCGCCGGTCTCCGCGACGACCTGACCGGTTTCGCCGAACTCGCGGCGACGCACCCGGTGGTGGCCCGGCTCGCCCGCGAGTACCGCGGAGTGCGGATGCCTACCACCGGGCTGGTCTTTCCTCAGGTGCTCCGGGCGGTCTACGCGCAGAAGGTCACCGGCAAGGAGGCGTACCGGGCCTACTCCGCGACGGTCCGGCACTTCCGCGAACCCGCGCCCGGCCCGGTGCCCCTGCTGCTCCCGCCGGAGCCGGCGACGATCGCCGCCGCCCCCTACTGGGTCTTCCACCCGTTCGGCGTCGAGCAGCGCCGGGCCGAGACGCTGCGCCGCGCGGCCGCCGTCGCCGACCGGCTGGAACGGTGCGCGGACTCCACCGAGGCGACCCGCCTGCTGACCGCCGTTCCCGGGATCGGCCCCTGGACGGCCGCCGAGGTGGTCCGGGTGGCGTTCGGCGACCCGGACGCGGTGAGCGTCGGCGACTACCACGTGCCGAACACGGTGGCCTGGGCCCTCGCCGGCGAGCCCCGAGCCGACGACGCCCGGATGCTCGCCCTGCTGGAGCCGTTCCGCGGGCACCGGGGCCGGGTCTGCGTACTGCTGGAGTCGGCCGGCGTCCGGGCGCCGAAGTACGGTCCGCGGGCGCCCCTGCGCTCCTTCGCCCGGTACTGAGGCGTCCGGGCCACACCCCGGGGCCGGCGCCGGCTCGGCTCAGGCGGCCTCGCGCAGGTCGGCGAGGGTGAGGGAGGTACGTCGGCGCAGCAGCTCCTCCAGCTCGGTGACCGAGCCGACCTCGCCGAGCACGTTCTTGCCGCCGCCGAACTGTCGCGGGTAGCGGTGCACCAGCCGGTAGCGGTAGCGGCCACGGACCAGCTCGACGCTGACCCGGTACCGCCCGCAGCAGGCGCAGCTCCACTCCGGCACCTCGCGAAACTAGCTCTGAGCTGCGGTTATACGATTCGCCCGGGGCGTGACGAGGAGGACGGCGCGGGACGCCACACGCACCGCCCGGCGGTGATGTGCCTCACGGTTGTCGGTGCCTTCTGGTTGACTGGTCGCCGTGGAGCTGCCCATCAACCCACCGGTCGAGCCGATGCTGGCCAAGAGCGTCCCGCGGATCCCCACCGCGCCCGGGATGACGTACGAGCCGAAGTGGGACGGCTTCCGGTGCATCGTCTTCCGCGACGGCGACGAGGTGGAGCTGGCCAGCCGGGGCGGCAAGTCGATGACCCGCTACTTCCCGGAGGTGGTCGAGCAGGCCCGGCGGCAGTTGCCGGAGCGCTGCGCCGTCGACGGGGAGCTCATCGTGATCCGCCGGGACGGCCCGGGCGGGCAGCCGCGGCTCGACTTCGAGCTGCTGGGCCAGCGCATCCACCCGGCCGCGTCGCGGGTGAAGCTGCTGGCCGAGACGACCCCCGCCGACTTCGTCGCCTTCGACCTGCTGGCCATCGGCGACGAGGCGCTGCTCGACCAGCCCTACCGGCAGCGCCGGGCCCGGCTGAAGGAGGCGCTGGCCGGCGTACGCCCACCGATGCACGTCACCCCGGTCACCACCGACCCGGAGACGGCGCAGCAGTGGTTCGACGTCTTCGAGGGCGCCGGGCTGGACGGGCTGATCGTGAAGCCGGCCGACCTGCCGTACGAGCCGGGCAAGCGACTCATGTTCAAGGTCAAACACGCCCGCACGGCCGACGTGGTGGTGGCCGGCTTCCGCTGGCACAAGTCCGGCCCGGTGGTCGGCTCGCTGCTGCTCGGCCTCTACGACGACGGGATGCTGCACCACGTCGGGGTCAGCGCGTCGTTCAGCATGGCCCGCCGCAAGGAGCTGCTCGACGAGCTGGCCCCCTACCGGGACACCGGTGGCGAGCACCCCTGGGTGCACGGCGACCACGAGCGCGGGCAGCGCATCCCGGGCGGGGTGAGCCGGTGGACCGGCACCAAGAACCTCGAGTGGGAGCCGCTGCGGCCGGAGCTGGTGCTCGAGGTCGGCTACGACGCGATGGAGGGCGACCGGTTCCGGCACACCGCCCAGTTCGTCCGCTGGCGGCCCGACCGCGATCCCCGGTCCTGCCGCTACGACCAGCTCGACCGGCCGATCCGGTTCGACGTCGACCAGGTGCTGCGCGGCGACCCGACGGCCACCGTGACGCCGGCCCCCGCCGGCCCGGCGTAGCCTGGCCGCGAGACGACCACGGAGGGCCCACTCGTGTCCCGCACCACCGACCGGCTCCGCCGAGTCCGCCTGCTCCTCGCCGGCTTCGCCGTTGCCGCGCTGCTCACCGCCGGCTGCACGTTGCCGACGTTCGCGCCCCGCGTCGAATCCGCCGGGGAACCCGCCGCCCCGGCCGCCTCCCCCGGCACCGCGCCGACCTGGCGGGCCTGTCCCGAGGTCGCCGACGACCTGGTCGGGCGGGGCGCGCCCGACATGCGCTACGAGTGCGCGCGGATCGCGGTACCCCGCAACTGGGGCACCGGCACCGGGGCCACCGCGGGCCCCGGCACCGGCGAGACGTTCGAGATCGCCCTGCTGCGGGCCCGCTCCACCAAGCAGCACGACCGGATCGGCTCGCTGGTGCTCAATCCGGGCGGCCCGGGTGGGTCCGGGGTGGACACCGCGGTCTTCCTCTCCTTCGGGCCGGCGTTCGGCGGGCTCCCCCCGGCGGTGACCGAGCGCTTCGACATCGTCGGGTTCGATCCGCGCGGGGTGCAGCGCTCCAGCCCCATCGAGTGCATCTCCGACGGCGACCTGGATGCGAGCTTCGGCTACGACCCCGATCCGCGCAGCCAGGAGGCGTTCGACGGCTTCGCGGCGTTGAACCGGAAGATCGGTCAGGGCTGCGGCGCGAAGTACGGCGACCAGTTGCCGCTCTACGGCACCGAGCAGGCGGCCCGGGACATGGACGCGGTACGCGCCGCCGTCGGCGACGACAAACTCACCTACCTCGGCTACTCGTACGGCACGCTGCTCGGCGCCACGTACGCCCAGCTCTATCCGCAGCGGATTCGGGCGCTCGTGCTCGACGGGGCGGTCGACCCGCGGCAGGGGCTGGTGGCCGGCTCGGAGAGCCAGGCGAAGGGCTTCGAGCGGGCGTTCACGAACTTCACCCGCTGGTGCGCGGCGAACGCCGGGCGCTGCCCGATCGCCCCGGACGCCCGGGCCGCCGTGACCTCGGCGATCGAGAAGGCGCGAGTCTCCCCGGTACGCGGCGACGACGGGCGGGAGGCGACCGCGGGTTGGGTCTTCTACGCGATCATCTCCTCCCTCTACACCGAGACGGGCTGGCAGGAGCTGGCCCGCGCCATCGACAGGTTGGAGGGCGGGGACCCCAAGGACGTGTTCCGCCTCGCCGACGCGTACGCCGGGCGCGGCAGCGACGGTCACTACTCGAACCTGTTCGACGCCAACCTGGCGGTCAACTGCGCCGACGAGGACGAGAAGCCGAGCCTGACGCAGATCCGCGAGCTGCAGTCGAAGTGGCGGGCGCAGTACCCACTCTTCGGTCCGGCGCTGGCGGTGGGTCTGCTCGCCTGCGCCGAGTGGCCGGGCGGGCGGGACCCGTACCCGACCGGCGCGGCGGCGGGCGCACCGCCGATCGTGGTGGTGGGCACCACGGGCGACCCCGCCACCCCCTACGAGCAGACCGGGGCGCTCGCCTCGATGCTCGGGGTGGGCCGGGTGCTCACCTGGGAGGGTGAGGGGCACACCGCCTACCCGCAGACCGTCTGCGTCACCGACGCGGTGGACGCCTACCTGATCGACCTCACGGTGCCCCGCGAAGGGCTGCGCTGCCCGGCCCGCTGACCGCACGCATGCCGGCGGATCAGCCGTGATCGCTGTGAGAGGCTCGCCGCATGGCTGATGTGATCTTCCGGGAGGCGGTCCGGGCGGACCTGCCCGCCGTGGTCGCCCTGCTCGCCGACGACGTGCTCGGCAGGGCGCGCGACTTCACCGTGGTCGACGCCGCGTACGAGAAGGCGTTCGCCGACATCACGGCCGACCCGCGCAACCAGTTGATCGTCGCCGAGGCCGGCGACGAGCTGCTCGGCTGCTACCAGGTCACCTACGTCCCCGGCCTGGGGCGGCACGGCACCGAACGGGCGCTGATCGAGGCGGTCCGGGTCCGGTCGGACCAGCGTGGCCAGGGGCTGGGCCGGCAGATGATGACCTTTGCGATCGACCGGGCGCGCGAGCACGGCTGCGGCCTGGTGCAGCTCACCACCGACAAGTCCCGCCAGGACGCGCACCGCTTCTACCAGGCCCTCGGCTTCGTGCCGAGCCACGAGGGCATGAAGCTACCCCTCTGATCGGCCGCCGCGTCCCACCACGGGTCGGCCCACCCCCGGTCGGCCGTCCACCGGAGACCGGACCAGCCGGCCGACCTGACGCGCTCACCCGGCCGGCCCGTCGGCCCACCGCCATTATCGGCAGGGCGCTGCGCACGCCATGGTGGCCGCCGGGCCGACGGCCCGGTCGTGGCGGCCGCCCTGCGGCGAAGCCGAGCCCCACGACCGCGCCGTCGACGCGGGCCCGGCGGGTCAGCCGTCGACCAGGCGGCCGTCGCGCAGGGTGAGCGCGCGGTCGGCGAGTTCGATCAAATTGGGGTCGTGGGTGGCGACCAGGATGGTGGTGCCGCGCGCCTGCACCACCGCCCGCAGCAGGTCCATGATCGACCGGCCGGTCTCCGAGTCCAGCTGGCCGGTCGGCTCGTCGGCGATCAGCAGGTCCGGGTCGTTGGCGAGGGCACGGGCCACGGCCACCCGCTGCTGCTGCCCGCCGGAGAGCTCGTACGGCCGCTGCGCGGCGTGCCCACCGAGCCCGACCAGCTCGAGCAGCATGGCCACCCGCTCCTCCCGCTCGGCCGCCGGCACCTTGGCCAGCCGCAGCGGCACGCCGACGTTCTCGGCGGCGGAGAGGATCGGCACCAGACCGAACGTCTGGAAGATGAAGCCAACCGTGCCGCGCCGCAGCCGGAGCAGCTCCTTCTCCCCCGCGGCCGTCACGTCGTGCCCGGCCACCACCACCCGGCCGCTGTCCGGTCGGTCCAGGCCACCGATCAGGTTGAGCAGCGTGGTCTTGCCGGCACCGGAGCGACCCCGGACGGCGAGCAGCTCGCCCCGCACCGCGGTGAACGACACGTCGCGGACCGCGTGCACGGCGTGCTCGCCACGGCCGAAGGTGCGGCTGACGCCCTCGACCCGGACCACCTCCTCGACGGGCCGCGTGGCGGTCGCGCCGACCAGCGCACTCACCGCCGTGCCGTCCCGGCCGCCTGCCGAGCCGTCGACCCGGCCGCCCGTCCCGTTCCACCCGTTCATGCCTCTGCCTTCCCCTCGGTGCGGGACTGGTCGCCCGGCCGCACCTCCACGTGGTCCGGTTCCAGGTTCAGCCGGACCCGGTCGCGCAACTCCAGCGCCTCCACGAACGCGGCCGGCAGCTGCATCCGGCCGGTCCGGTCGAGCACCGCGTACTCCTCGCTCACCAGCTCGGTGCTGCCGTCCGCCCCGATGCGAGCGGTCCGGCGTACCTCGGAGGCGGTCCGGCCGTCGCGGATCGCGACGGTCCGCCGGACCTGGGTGGCGACCGCCTGGTCGTGGGTGACCACGACGACGGTGACGCCCAGCTCGGCGTTGATGGTGCGCAGCGCCCCGAAGACCTCCGCGCCGGTGGCCTCGTCCAGCTCGCCCGTCGGCTCGTCGGCGAAGAGCACCTCCGGGTCGTTCGCCACGGCCACCGCGACCGCGCAGCGCTGCTGTTCGCCGCCGCTGAGCTGGCCCGGCCGCCGATCCGCGCAGTAGCCGACGCCGACCATCTCCAGCAGCTCCCGGGCCCGCTCACGTCGAGCCCGGCCGCCACGACGGCCGGCCAGCTGCATCGGCAGCTCCACGTTCTCCAACGCGGTCAGGTACGGCATCAGGTTGCGTCCGGTCTGCTGCCAGACGAAGCCGACGGTCTTGCGCCGGTAGCTCAGCCGCCGCTTCGTGGAGAGGTTGAGCAGGTCGTACCCGGCGACCCGGGCGATACCGGCGGTCGGGGTGTCCAGACCGGAGAGGATGTTGAGCAGGGTGGACTTGCCGGAGCCGGAGGCGCCGACGATCGCCACCAGCTCACCCCGGTCGATGACCAGGTCGAGGCCCTGGAGGGCGACCACCTCCACCCCCTCGGTCTTGAAGATGCGGACCAGCCCGTCGCAGACGATGTGTCCGCGCAGGCGGTCCCGGCCGCCGGCCCGCTCGGCCGCGCGCTGCGCGGCCCGCTTCTGAAGGTCGGCCAGGTCCGGCACGACAGGTGTCGCCGCGATAGCGGTCATCTCAGCTCTCCTCTCCGAGCCGGAGCACCTCACCGAGGCGCAGCCGGCGGTTGTTCAAGGCCTCTATGGCGACCGCGAAGCCCAGGGCGAGCGCCCCGAGCGCGACGACCGCCGCCACCAGGCCGGGTTCGAACGCCACCTGGACCGGCACGCCGCTGGTGAAGGCGGAGAGGCCGAGCAGCGGCGTGAGCAGCAGCGGCAGCAGCGCGCCCACGAAGGCGCCGGTGAAGACCGCGACGCAGACCAGCGGGGCCAGCTCGAGCAGGAGCATCCCCCGCCACTGCCGGCGAGACAGGCCGAGCGTACGCAGCCGCGACAGCACCTGGCCGCGGGAGCGAGCCCCGGCCAGCACGGTGAACGCGATGGCGAGCAGACCGAGCAGGGTTCCGCCGGTCGCTCCGGAGACGAAGCCGAAGGCCAGCAGCCCGTTGGCCCCGCCCTCGCCCACCAGTCGGCGGGTCCCCGCCCAGGTCTGCACCTCGACGCCGAGCGGTCGCGCGCCGCCCGACACCACGCCACCGCTCTGGTAGCGCTGCTGTCCCTCGTCGCCGGTCCGACGCAGCGCCTCGCTCGCCACTGCGTCGCCGGCGACCACGAATCCGGTGGGCACCGTGTCCGTGGGCCGCTGCGGCAACGCCTGCAACGGCAGCACGACGAACCGTTCGGCTCCCGGCGTCACCAGCGGGAAGCTCTCCACCGTGCCGGCGACGCGGAACTCGTACCGCTGGCCCTGGACGGGGATGAACGCGGACCCGTTCAGGCCGGCCCGGGCGAGGTCGGCCGCGACCGCCGGAGAGACCAGCGCGGGCAGCGGACCCGCGCTCGCCCCGGTGTTCAACACCGGCGGTACGGAGACGTGGCGTCCGGCTTCCCGGCCGACCCGGGCCAGCGCCGGGCCGTCGACCGCCAGGACATCCACCTGGCCGATGCCGGCGTCGAGGCCGGCGGCGCTGCGCGCCGGTCGGCCCGAATCGTCGATCAGCGCCGCCACCGCCCGCACGCCGGGCAGGCCACTCAGTGCCGCCGCCGTGTCGGGGGCCAGCCGATCCCCGGTGACCAGGGCGTCGCCGGGAACCCGCTCGGCCGCCGCCCGGTCCCGGCTGGACTCGATCCCGGAGGAGACGACCGCGCAGAATCCGGCGGTGGCGATCGCCAGCACCACCACGACCAGCGGGGTGGCCACCATGGAGCGGCCGGCGCGGGCGGTGCCGAGGAAGGCGACGCTGCCCCGGGCCCGCGCCGCGAGCCGGCCGACCAGCCGAAGCGGCCACGGGTAGAGGCGCAGCACCAGCACCGCCACCGCCATCGCGAGCAGGACCGGCACCGCCACCAGCAGTGGATCCACCTCGCCGAGGGTCAGGCCACGTCGGCGCAGCAGCACCACGGCGAGCCCGGCCAGCACCAGCAGAGAACCCTCCACGGTGAGCCGCCGCGCGGACGGACGCAGCCGGACCAGGTCGCGGCGGTCGGCACCGCCCGAGGTGCCGAGCGCGGCGACGGGCAGGGTCAGGGCGACCAGCACGGTCGCCAGCACCGCGTACGGGCCGGTGGGGTCGGGGGCGCCGGGGACGAGCGTCCCCAGCAGCCAGCCGACGGCCGCGGCCGGGGCGGTCACCAGCAGCGATTCGGCGAGGGTGCGGCGGGCCACCGTGGTCGACCCGCCACCGCGCGCCCGCACCAGGGCGAACTCGGCCCGGCGCCGGCGCGCCGCCAGTCCGGCCGCGAGGATCACCAGACCGGCCAGGGTGGCGAGCACCCCGGCGGCGATCACCGCGAGCAGCGTACGGGCCGAGGCGAGTCCGTCGCGGAACTCCCGCAGCGGCACGTCCACCCCCTGCACGACCTTCATCCCGGCCGGCAGCGTTCGCTCCAGGCGTTGCAGCTCGTCGATGGTGGCGTCCAGCCGTTTGGCGTCGACGGCGTCGGGGCTCACCCGGTACCGCCAGCTGTATGCGAGCGGCCAACCGTCGGCCGCTCGGTGGTCCAACGCGCCGATGGTGGTCAGGCCGACGGCGATGAACGGCTCACCGTCGCCCAGTGGCTCGGCCGCCCGCTGCAGCTGCGGCAGGCTGTCCCAGACCCCGCCGGCTCTGTCGTTCGGGGTGAAGATCCCCACCACGACCACCGAGGCGGTGGGGAGGCCGCTGCCCGGCAGGGCGAGCCGCAGCTCACTGCCGACCCGCAGGTCCAGCTTTCGAGCCGTCTCCTCGCTGAGCGCGATCTGCGTCGGCGCGTCGCGTGGCACGTCCTCCGCCGGCCAGCTCCCGTCGACCAGCGTGGCCGCGTCCGGCACCGTGGGCATGGCCCGCAGGCCGAGGTCGACCAGGAGGTTGTTCCGCTTCAGGTCCGGCCCGGTCAACCGGCCGCTCGGCGTGTCGGCGACGTACCAGCGCTCCGCCACCGTCTCCCGGACCTCGACCGGCATGGACTCCTGGAGGACGTCCAGCCGGCTCTGCCCGGCGCGCGCGCTGGACGGGATCGAGCCCGTCGCGGACTGCCCGATGGTGTACGTGATGTCGCGCTGCGCCGGCAGCTGCTGGGCCATGTGCTCCCGCAGCCCCTGCTCGGTGAGCCGGTTGGCGACCCGGGGCACGCCGCTGACCAGCAGCGTGATGACCAGGGTCAGGACGCCGAGGAGCAGGAACTGCCCCCCGTACGCCCGGACCCGGCGGACGACCGCGCCGATGCTCACCGTTCTCCCCCGAACCGAAGCTGCGCCGCGGACACCCGCTGCCGGATGCCGACGGCGATGAAGGTGCTGGCGGCGAGCGCCGCCAACAACAGGCCGACCGCGGTCAGCCCGATCGGCGCCCACGGCAGCGTGAAGACCGCCTCGGGCACCGGCCGGCCGGCGGCCGGCGTGAGGATGACCAGGGGCGCCATGGTGGCGCCGACGGCCGCGCCGAGCAGCAGCCCCACTCCGACGCCGATACCGGCGAGGAAGGTCTGTTCGGCGAGCAGCGCCCGGGCCAGTAGCCGGGGGGTCGCGCCGAGCGTGTTCAGCACCGTGAACTCGGGCAGCCGGCGCCGGGCGGTGGCCCAGACGTCGACCAGGAGACCGACCAGTGCGAGCAGCACCGAGCCGAGCGCGGCGGCGACCAGTCCGACGTGGGCGCCCCGCCAGTACGGGTCCTTCTCCGCCGCCGCCGCCACCTCTCGACGGTCGAGGACGGTGACTCCGGCGAGCCCGGCGGCCGCCTGAGCCGTGGCGGTCTCCTCGCCGGTGGCGGAGCCGACCCACCACTCCGATGTCGGCCGGATGGCCCCGCCGTCGCGGATCAGCCAGTCGACCGCCGCCGGAAGATCCAGCAGCACGCCGTCACCGGCCGCACCGGGGATCGCGTCCGCCTCGCCGACGAGCTTCACCGGCAGCGTGGTGCCGGAGAGCGCCAGGTCCACCGTGTCGCCGATGTTCAAACTCAGCTCTTCCCGGACCCGCGGGGTCATGACGGCCGCCACCGGCTTCTGCTCGCAGTCGGGTACGACGACGAACCGCGACGTGGTCTGGAAGGCGAACTGTCCACCCGGGACGATGATCGCCGACCGGTCGGCGGCGACGCTGCCGCCTGTCGCGTCGGCCCGTTGCGGCAGGTCGCTCTCCGGGACGCGGAGCACCCAGCTGTTGTCGAGGGCGAGCGGCCGCGCTGCCCCGTCCGCTCCGGCCAGCCGCAGGTCGGTGATCCGCAACCGGTAGAGGGTTCCGGCCGTCTCGCCACCGTCGGCCTCGAAGCCGGCCAGCCGCAGCGGTGCGTCGCCGACGGCCGGCAGTTCGACGGTGAACCGGACGGCGCGGCCGTCGCTGCCGGCGGTCGCCGCCGGCAGCCGCCAGGCGTGTCCGTTCGCGCTGGTCACCAGCAGCGACACGGTGACCTGGACGGGACGCTCCGCGCGTTCGACGGGGGTGCGGACGACGCCGCTGATCTTCCTGGTGCCGGCGGGCAGGTCCAGCCCGGCCGCGGTGCCGCGCGTCTCGACCATCCGTTGGTACAGCTGCGACACCGGTTCGTCCGTCAACTGGTCGTTGAAGCGCACCGTTTCGGCAGCGTTGGCCGCGTCGAGACTGAGCACGGTGACCGGGAGGTTGGCCCGACCGATGCGCACCTCGTCCCGCCAGGCCGGCAGGGCCTGCTCGACGCCGGGCAGCGCGGCGAGTTGACCGGCCCGGTCGACCGGGGCGGCGCCGCTGCGCTCGGTCAGTCGCAGGTCGGCGCCGACCGTGTGGTCGGCCTGGTCGACCTGGGAGCGCTCGCCGGTGGCGACCAACGACCAGGCGAGCGTGCTGCCGCCGACGGCGAGGGCGAGCAGCAGCACCGGACCGGCGTGCGGACGCCGGCCGGCCTGCCACATGCCGAACATGGTGGCGGTCCACGGCCGCCGGTCGACGAACCGTTCGGCGAAGCGGGTGGCCGGGGGCAGCAGTCGCAGCGCCACGACCGCCCCGGCGAGCACGCCCAGCGTCGGCGCGGCGACCAGCAGCGGGTCGATACCGAGCTGGCCGCCGCTGCCGGCCAGCGGCGAGGCGTACTGGTGCAGCTGCACCCAGGCGAGCACGGCGAGGCCGACCAGCACCAGGTCGAGGCTGGCGCGCTGGACCGCGACGCCGCGCCGCGGCCGTGAGCGGGCGGCCATGTCGGCCACGTACGTACCGGCGCCGCGCAGCGTGGGGGCGACCATCGCCACCAGGCAGCCCGCGGCGGTCGCCGCCGCGGCCGCCCAGAGCAGGGCGCTGGCGCCGGCGGCGGGTCCGGTCGTGCCCTCGGGGCGCAGGTGACGCAGCGCCTCCCCGGCGGCCAGCGGGCCAAGCAGCGCGGCCGGGGCGACCACCAGGGTGGCTTCCCGGGCGGCGAGCCCGGCGAGTTGCCGGCGTGCGGCGCCTCGGGCGCGCAGCAGCGCGTTCTGCGCGCGGCGGTCCTCGTGCAGCAGCGCGGCGACGAGCACCAACGCGTACCCACCGAGCACCATGATCAGCAGCAACGGGGTGGTGAGCGCGGATCGGCCGACCAGGTCGGCTCGAGCCATCCGGTCCAGTAGTTGGTCGACCCGGGTCACGATCTGCGCGGACGCGCCGAGGTCGGCGGCGGCCGGCAGGTCAGCCGCCGCGTCGACGGCGGCCTGCCGGACCGCGTCCACCCGGGAAGGCTCCACGGTCGTGAGGTCCGGCTCGACCATCCAGGAGGCGGAGACGGAGCCCGGGAAGGTGGCGACGAAGTCCGCGGGGTCGAGCACGAACGGTCCGTACGACGTGCCCGAGGTGGCCGCCGCGTCGCCGCTGCCCGTACCGACGCCGGGCGCGAGCCGCCAGTACGGGTCTGCGGGGTCGTGGGGCCGCCAGGTGCCGGCGAGCACCACCGGCTCGCTCCGATCCGTGCGGCGGTCCCGCAGCGGCACCTGCTCACCCGGTTCGAGTCCGAGCGCCGCGGCCACCTTCTCCGGCAGCGTCACCTGCGCGGGCCGCGCGCCCGCCACCGGCCACGCGCCGGCGGTCAGGTCGGCGCGCCCGGCCAGGTTCTCCATGGTCACCAGGTTGGCGAAGACCGCCTCGCCGCCGGGGCGCGCCGCCGGGCCGAGGTCACCGGTCAGTTCCCTGCCGGTGCCGTAGCGGGCGGCGACGACGGTGGCTCGGGCACCTCCGAGACCGCGGGCGAACTCGTTCCGGACGGCCCGGTCGCGGGTCGCGAACTCGTCGGCGTCCGCGCCGGCCGACCCGCTCACCAGCAGGCTCCGCTCCTCGGCCGAGGCGGCCGCCACCAGCGCCCGCTGGCCGGCGTCCACCGCCCGGCGGTTGTACTCGGAGAGGCCGGTCACCAGCGCCACCGCGACCAGCGCGGCGATCACGGCGGCCGCCAGCAGGCCTCGCGCCTCGCGGGCCCGCCTCCACACCAACTTCATCCGATGCCCTCCCCTGGCCCAGCGGGCCGAATCGACCAGGGAGAGCGGTCACGGCACGGAAAAGGTTCCGCCCGTTACATGATCGTTACCCTCGGCATCCGCTAACGGGGCCGGTCGCGGTCCCGCGAGGGCTGCACCCGCTTCGGCTCGCCCGGCATCTTCGGATGGTCCGGCGGGTAGGGGAGGTCACCCTGACCGGCCGCCGCGTCGCGGTCGGCCCAGTCGAGCAGCGGGGAGATGTCCCACGGGGCGTCGTCGATGCCGGCGTGCGGATCGCCGTGCTCGGCGAGCCGGGGCGGGACGGTCGCCAGGTCGAAGTCGTCCGGCTCGACGTCGGGCAGTTCTTCCCAGGTGACCGGCGTGGAGACGGTGGCGCGGGCGTTGGCCCGCAGCGAGTACGCGCAGGCGATGGTGCGGTCGCGGGCCATCTGGTTGTAGTCGACGAAGACCCGGCTGCCGCGCTCCTCCTTCCACCAGGAGGTGGTGACCAGTTCGGGGCGGCGCCGCTCCAGCTCCCGGGCCAGCGCGATGGTGGCCCGGCGCACCTCGACGAACGTCCAGCGGGGCTGGATGCGCAGGTAGACGTGCACGCCCC
Organism: Micromonospora musae; assembly: GCF_003626635.1. Taxonomy (GTDB): domain Bacteria; phylum Actinomycetota; class Actinomycetes; order Mycobacteriales; family Micromonosporaceae; genus Micromonospora; species Micromonospora musae. The sequence continues at coordinate 44,907 of NZ_RAZT01000021.1, forward strand.
GGCCGCCGGAGGTCTTCGGCCAGCCGGGCACGCCCAGCTCGTCGAGGAGGGCGCGCAGCTCACCGGCGGCCTGAGCCGCGTGGGTGAAGTCGGTGCCCGGCTGCGGGTCGAGGTCGACGCGCAGCTCGTCGGGGTGGTCGACGGCGGCGGAGCGCACCGGCCACGGATGGAACACCACGGTGCCCATCTGCGCGGCCCACGCCACGTGAGCCAGGTCGGCGGGGCAGAGCTCGGCGGCCGTTCGCCCACTCGGGAAGGTGATCTCGGCGGTCTCCACCCACGGCGGCACGCCCCGGGTCGGTATCCGCTTCTGGAAGAACATCTCCCCCTCGACGCCCTCGGGGAAGCGCTGCAGCGTCGTGGGCCGGTCGCGCAGGGCCCGCAGGATGCCGTCGCCCACCGAGAGGTAGTAACGGAAGACGTCGGCCTTGGTGAAGCCCCGCTGCGGAAAGATCACGCGGTCCGGGCTGGTGAGCCGTACGGTGTGCCCGGCCACCTCGATCTCGGTGACCGCTGCCTTCGTGGTGCCACCCATCAGGCGACCATATGCGAAGCCTCCGACATCCGGCGTACGGTTGCCGGGTGAGTCTGGAAGACACCGAACTGCCCCGCACCGAGGACGAGTGGCGGGTCCGGCTGACCCCGGAGGAGTTCCGGGTGCTGCGCGAGGCCGGCACCGAGCGCGCCTTCACCGGCGAGTACGTCGACACGAAGACCCAGGGGGTCTACCACTGCCGCGCCTGCGGGCTGGAACTCTTTTCCAGCGACACGAAGTTCGACTCGCACTGCGGGTGGCCCAGCTTCGACGACGCCATCCCCGGTCGGGTGAAGGAGATCGAGGACCGCAGCCTCGGCATGTCCCGTACGGAGATCCGCTGTGCGCGCTGCGACAGCCACCTGGGTCACGTGTTCCGGGGTGAGGGCTTCACCGCGAACGACACCCGGCACTGCGTCAACTCGCTCTCCATCCGCCTCGAACCCCGCTGACCGAGCCTCGCTGAGGCGACCCCGCTGACGGAGCCCGGCGGCCGGCCCCGGCTCGCCGGGCTCAGTCGACGGCGGCCGGCGTACCCGTGATGAGCGGCACCTGCGCGGTACGCGACTGCTCGATCCGCCGGGCGAGGTCGCGCACCCGCTCGTCGGTGCCGGCGGCCAGCTGGGCACGGGCCAGGTCGGCCGCCGCCTGCTGATGCTCGGCGAGCACCTCGCGCAGCACGGCGTCGACCTCGGCGCCGGTGGCCTCCCGCAACCGCGCCAGGTCGGTGGCGGAGACTCCGTGCCCCGAGTGGTCGTGCCGGCGCGGGTCCGGTCCGGGGCCGGCGGCGGCCAGCCAGGCGCGCATGGTGGCCAGTTCGTCGGTCTCGGTCGCACCGATCGCGGCGACCAGCGTCCGCAGCTCCTGGTCGGCGATCCGGTCCCGGGTCGACCGGACGATGTCCAGGGTCTGCTCGGTGTGCGCGGCCATCATGTTCAGGAAGATCAGATCGATGCCGCTCGGCGACGGCAGGGCGGCGTCCGCGCTCGGCGCGGTGGCCACCGGCGGTACGGGGGTCCCCGTCGGGGTCGGGCCGGCCGCGCAGCCGGCCAGCAGCACGGCGGCGAGCGGGACCACCACGCGCAGCCGGGTCATGTCGATCTCCCGCCCCCGGCCGGCGGGGACGGGGGCGCGGCCCGGTGCTGGGACACCGGCCGCGCCCGTAGGGTCAGATCCGGCTCCACAGCGCGGGCACGTTCGGCGGTTCCCAGCCGGCGATGGCGGTGTGCGCCTGCCGGCAGCGGTAGGTCGCGCCGCCGTAGGTGACCTGGTCGTTGGCCTGGTAGGCGCGGCCCGCCGTCCAGGTGCCACCCGAGGCGGGCGGCGGAGTGGGCGGGGTCGGCGTCGGAGTCGGGGTCGGCGTCGGCGTGGGCGTGGGTCCGGGGCCGCCACCGCCGCCGATCTGGAGATCCACACAGGAGTAGAACGCGTTGGCGGTGTCGGCGATGTTCCAGATGGCGAGGAGCTTCTGCCGGCCGGAGAAGCCGTTCAGGTTGACGGTGTGCGAGACCGTCGCCCCGGGCTGCTGGCCGTTGCCGTTGACGACGGCCACCCGGGTGTTCCCGATGTAGTACTCCCAGTTGCTGGTGGCGTGCCGGGCCGTGTTGATCCAGGTGAACGTCACCGTGTTGCCGACCGAGGTGGCCGGCCAGCCCCGGCTGTCGTCGTTGAGGACGGCGAAGTGGGCGATGTTGGCGTGGCAGTTGCGCAGCCCCTTCGGCCCCTCGACGCTCTGCGGCTCGTACTTGATCTGCCCGCAGTCGGGGACCCGGTTCTGCGCGCAGAGCGCCTGCCGGCTCGGTGGCGAGGAGATGTAGCCGTGGGCCTGGGCGGGGGCCGCGACGGCGAGCGAGGAGAGGACGGCGCCCGCCGCCACGACCGGGAGGGTGATCCTTCGACGCATGTGGCACCTCCGCGGGGTGGTGAAGATGCCACCAACATAAATTAAACTTTGTTAACCGTAAAGACCTTCATCGATAAATGGGGGTACGTTTTCCGAGGTCTCAGATCACCAACGTGCAGCCCTGCCCGTCCACCCGGTCGGCACTGTCGTCGTCGAGCCACACCCCGCCGGTGGCCAGGTAGCGGAACCGGTACTCCCCCGGGCGCAGCCGCACGGTCACCGTCCGGGTGCCGTCCCGACGCGGGACCAGTTCGTGTCGGCCGGGCTCCCAGCCGTTGAAGGAGCCGACCACGCTCACCACGCCGGGCGGCGCGTCCCGGGGCAGGCAGAAGGTGACCCGGGTCTGGTTGCCGAAGAGCCTGCTGCGCTTGATCACGAGGGTGCCTCCAGGGGCTCAGGGCGGTCTACCAGGCACAACGGGCGACACGCCGGAGCCGACACGCCGCCGGAGCCGGCGCGGATGCGGCATTCCTCCTGCTCCTGCCGCGACGCTGCCGCACCCTGTAGGCAAATGTCACAATTCGGGGGGTTCTGATGGCGACCTGCGAGGTCTGCGGCAACGACTACTGGATGGCGTTCGAGGTGCGGACGGTCAGCGGCGACACCCACACCTTCGACAGCTTCGAGTGCGCGATCCACCGGCTGGCGCCGATCTGCGAGCACTGCCAGATCAAGATCGTGGGGCACGGGGTCGAGGTCAACGGCCGCTTCTTCTGCAGCGGGCACTGCGCCCGGGCGGTCGAGGGCGCACAGGGCGCCGAGATCCGCGACGCGGTCGGGGTACGCCCCTCCTGAGCTCCGCAGGATCGCGGCCTACCATCGCGGGATGCCGCAGCAGACGATCGAGGTGCACACCGCCACCTTCGCCGACCTGGACACCCGTACCTTCCACGACCTGCTGAAGCTGCGGATCGACGTGTTCGTGGTCGAGCAGGAGTGTCCCTATCCGGAGCTGGACGGCCGGGACCTCGAACCGGACACCCGGCACCTCTGGCTCACCGACGGCACGGCGCCGCTCGCGTACCTGCGGATCCTCGCCGACCCGGGCGGCGTGGCCCGGATCGGCCGGGTGCTGGTGGCCCCGTACGCCCGCGGCGGCGGTCACGCCGGCCGGTTGATGACCGAGGCGCTGGCCCTCGTCGGCGACCGGCCCTGCGTGCTGGAGGCGCAGTCGTACCTGGTCGACTTCTACGCTCGGCACGGCTTCACCGTCAGCGGCCCCGAGTACGTCGAGGACGGCATCCCGCACACCCCGATGCGCCGCGATCCCGTCCGCTGACCAGCGGCCAGCCGGGCGGCGCGGGCCCGCCGCGGTGTCCACGGCACCACAGCGCCTCGGGACCTTCGGAGCTGATGTCGTGCCCAACTCGGGCACGATGTCGTGGACGACTCAGCTCCAAAGGCTGCCCGAGGCAGTGCTACGCCGGTCGGGCCGGCACGGCGCCGCGACCCACCCGGCACCGCTCTCCGGCGAACGGCGCGACCGGTCTGCTCAGACCAGGCAGTTGACGATCTCGGCGACCGACCGGCGGCGCCCGGTGTAGAAGGGCACCTCCTCGCGCACGTGCCGCCGGGCGGTGGAGGCCCGCAGGTCGCGCATCAGGTCCACGATCCGGTGCAGCTCGTCGGCCTCGAAGGCGAGCATCCACTCGTAGTCGCCGAGGGCGAACGAGGCGACCGTGTTGGCCCGCACGTCCGGGTAGCCGCGGGCCAACCGGCCGTGCTCGGCGAGCATCTCCCGCCGCTCGGCGTCCGGCAGCAGGTACCACTCGTACGAGCGCACGAACGGGTAGACGCAGAGGTAGGCGCGGGCCTCCTCGCCGGCCAGGAACGCCGGGATGTGGCTCTTGTTGAACTCCGCCGGCCGGTGCAGGGCCATCTGCGACCAGACCGGCGTCATCGACCGGCCGAGGGTGGTACGGCGGAAGCGCAGATAGGCGTCCTGCAGCGCGTCGCTGGAGGAGGAGTGCCACCAGATCATCAGATCCGCGTCGGCGCGCAGCCCGGAGACGTCGTACGTGCCGCGGATCGTCACGTCCTTACCGGCCAGCTCCTCGAAGAGCGCCTCGATCTCGGCTGTGACGTTGTCCCGCAGGGACGGCAGGGGGCTGCTGGCCCGGAACACCGACCACATCGTGTAGCGGATGGTGTCGTTCAGCTCCCGCAGCCGAGCCGCGTTGGTCTGCTCGGTCATGTCCCCGATCCTCCCAGTGCAGTGATGATCTCGTCGGCCGCCGTCTCGCCCGAGCGGACGCAGACCGGGATGCCGACCCCGTCATAGCCGGCCCCCGCCAGGGCCAGCGTGGGATGGCCGGCGCGCAGCGCGGTCCGCACCGCCGCCACCCGATCGGTGTGCCCCGGGGCGTACTGCGGCAGCGCCCCGCCCCAGCGCTGCACGTGCCCGTCGATCGCGGCGGGCAGCGGCGTGCCGAGCACCGCGGAGAGCTCCCGGTGCACGGTCGCGGCCAGGTCCTCGTCCGAGCGCTGGAGCTGCGTCTCCTCGCCGTAGCGGCCCACCGAGGCGCGCACCAGCGCCAGCCCGTCCGGGCGGCGCAGGTGCCCCCACTTGGTGGTGAAGAAGGTGGACGCCTTGATCAGCAGTCCCTCGGTGCCGGGCACCAGCAGACCGGAGAGTTCCGGCAGCTGCGGCCGCGGCAGGGCCAGGGTGACCAGCGCGACGCTGGCGTAGTCCAGTCGACCGACGACGTCGGCCAGCTCCGGCGCCGGCCCGGCGAGCAGCCGCGCGGCCGGACGCGCCGGCACGGCGAGCACCACGGCGTCGACCTCGACGTGTTCCGGGTCGCGGGTCGGGCCGACGGTCAGCCGCCATCCGGTCGGCGTCGGCGAGAGTTCGCGGATGGTCGCGTCCCGGCGGATCGTCGCGCCGCTCTCCCGGGCCGCCGCCTCGATCAGGGTGCCGAGCCCGCCGGCCAGCGTGCCGAAGACCGGCACGCCCGGAGCGCGGGGCGCGGCCGCCTGCGCGGCGCGTACCGCACCGGCCAGGGTGTGCTCGACCCGGGCCGTCCGGGCCAGCGCGGGCATCGTGGTGACCAGCGACAGGTCGTCGGCCCGGCCGGCGTAGACCCCGCCGAGCATCGGGTCCACCAGCCGGTCGACCACCTCGTCGCCGTAGCGCCGGCGGACCAGCGCGCCGACGGCGACGTCCTCCCCGGGGCCGAGCAGCGGACGGCCCTCGTCGCGGTCCGCCGCCGCGGTCGGCCGCGCCACCGTCGTCACCGCGCCCAGATCCCCCGGTACGCCGACCAGGGTGCCGCCCGGGACCGGGCGCAGCCGGCCGTCGACGACGAGCGCGGCCTGCCCGACGCTCGGGTGGACGATCCGGTCGGCCAGCCCGAGCCGGCGGACCAGGGCCACCGCGGCGGACTCCCCGCCCGCCGGGTCCCGCATCAGGAACGACTCGGCGCCGAACTCGACCTGCTGGCCGGCCAGCTCGCCGGTACGCAGCTTGCCGCCGAGCGTGCCGGACTGCTCGTAGACCGTGATCTCGGTGCCCTCGGGTGCGCGGTCGCGCAGCCGCACGGCGGCGGAGAGCCCGGCGATCCCGCCACCGATCACCGCCACCCGCGCCGGACGCCGCATGTCGCTCAGCTCCGCTCGGCCGGGCCGGAAGTCAGCTCGTGCACCAGCGCGACCACCCGCGTCAGCACCTCCGGGTCGGTCTCCGGCGGCACCCCGTGACCGAGGTTGAAAACGTGCCCCGGGGCGGCCCGGCCCTGCTCCAACACCCGGCGCACCTCGGCCTCGATCACCGGCCACGGAGCAAAGAGCACCGCCGGATCGAGGTTGCCCTGCACGGCGCGCTCCGGCCCGATCCGGACGGTCGCCACATCCAGCGGCGTACGCCAGTCGACGCCCACGACGTCGGCGCCGGCCTCACCCATCGCGTGGAGCAGCTCGCCGGTGCCCACCCCGAAGTGGATCCGCGGCACTCCCGCGTCGGCGAGCCCGGTGAGCACGGCCTTCGAGTGCGGCAGCACGTAGCGGCGGTAGTCCGCCTCGGAGAGCGCGCCCGCCCAGGAGTCGAAGAGCTGCAGCGCGGAGACGCCGGCCGCCACCTGGACCCGCAGGAACGCCAGCGTGATCTCGGCCAGCCGGTCGCAGAGCGCGTGCCACAGCTGCGGGTCGCCGTACATCAGCGCCTTGGTCTTCGCGTGCGTACGCGACGGCCCGCCCTCGACCAGGTAGCTGGCGAGGGTGAACGGCGCGCCCGCGAAGCCGATCAACGGGGTGTCGCCCAGCTCGGCGACGAGCATCCGGACCGCCTCGTCCACGTACGGGACGTCGTCGCGGCTGATCGGGCGGATCCGCTCCACGTCCGCGACGGCGCGTACCGGCTCGGCCACCACCGGCCCGGTCCCCGGCACGATGTCGAGGTCGACCCCGGCCGCGGCGAGGGGCACCACGATGTCGCTGTACAGGATCGCCGCGTCGACGCCGTGCCGGCGTACCGGCTGGAGAGTGATCTCGGTGACCAGCTCGGGGCGGCGGCAGGACTCCAGCATCCCCACGTTCGCGCGGATCTCCCGGTACTCCGGCAGCGAGCGGCCGGCCTGGCGCATGAACCAGACGGGGGTGTGCGGCCCCGCCTGCCGGCGGCACGCCCGGACGAAGGGCGAGTCGCCCGGTCCGGCAGGGGCGGGATCTCCGTCTCGGGCGGCAGTGCCCGTGCTCTCCGTGCTCATCGCGGCCATCGTGCCACGCGCCACGACGCCACCGTCGGGCCCGCCCCCACTTTGTGACCCGCCCCGCCCACCGGCGAACCAGCGGCCGGCGTCAACGCCTCCGGTACCGCCCGGGTCCCGGACGACGACTTGGCCGCCCGGCTTCCGGCGCCGTGCGCGGCCTCGTGTCGGCGTGCCGTCGCGGCGGGCGGAGGCGTGGCGGCATAGGCTGCCGACATGGCCCCCCCGATCGCGCTCCCGGAGACCTTCGCCCGCGCGGTCGCCGGGCTGCGGTCCACGGCCCCCCGCCCGGAGATCGTGCTGGAGGAGGTCGGCGCGCCGCAGCGGCTCGCGCCGTACGCCTTCGCCCTCTCCGCCGGTGTGCTGCGCGGCGGGGACGAGGTGGCCACCGGCCGCCTGATCCTGCTGCACGATCCGGCCGGGCACGAGGCGTGGCAGGGCACTCTGCGCCTGGTCACGTACGTGACCGCCGAGCTGGAGGTCGACCTGGCCGCCGATCCGCTGTTGCCGGGGGTGGGCTGGACGTGGCTCACCGACGCGCTCGACGCCCAGGACGCCGGTCACCGCGCGATCGGCGGGACGATCACCCAGACCATGTCGACCCGCTTCGGCGAGCTGGCCGGGCCGCCCGCCGTCGGCGACATCGAGATCCGCGCCTCGTGGACGCCGATCGACGACGAGCTCGCCCCGCACCTGCTGGCCTGGTGCGCGCTGCTGGCCTCGACGGCGGGGCTGCCGCCGCCCGGGGTGACCGCGCTGCCGGAGCGTCGCCCCGCCGGCGCGGCCTGACCCCCACGGGCAGCGTCAGAGGTAGTTCTCGGCCTCGTCGCAGACCTTGTCGAGGCCGCTCGTGGCCTTCTCGTAGGCGCTCTTGTCGTTGGCCGCCGACGCGGCGAGCGCGGTGGTCAGCTTGTCCAGGCAGCTGGCGATGACCTTCTTCTGCCGGGCCTGCTCGTCCCGGTCGTTGCGGGTTCCGGTGAGGTCCTGCTCGGTGTCGGCGAGCTTGTCCTGCACACCCTGCAGATCGGTCTTCAGCTTCTGGATCTCCTGTGCGTTCGCGGCGATGGTGCCGTCACGCTCGCTGACCTGGGCAGAGAGACGCCGTTCGGTCTTGTCCAGCTCGCTGTTCTTGGTGACGTAGAGGCCGGTCATCACCCCGCCGAGGACGAAGAACAGGCCGGCCACCATGGCCAGGATCAGCACCGCGCGCCCCTTGCCGGCACCCGCGGCGGGCGGCCCGTACGGGGGCACGAAGCCGGGCGGCGCGGACATCGGGGCGCCGTAGTAGGGACCGGAGACCGGCGGCACCGACATCGGCTGGTCGGCAGCCGGACCGGAGACCGGCGGCGCGGAGACCTGACCCGCGTACGGCGGCACGCCGGCCGGCGACGGGTAGCCGGCAGCCGGACCGGAGACCGGCGGCGCGGAGACCTGACCCGCGTACGGCGGCACGCCGGCCGGCGACGGGTAGCCGGCAGCCGGACCGGAGACCGGCGGCGCGGAGACCTGACCCGCGTACGGCGGCACGCCGGCCGGCGACGGGTAGCCGGCCGGGGCCGGTGGCGCGGAGAAGGGCTGCGCCGGGAAGGGCTGGGTCGGTGCCCCGGGCTGAGCGTTCGGCATGGGCTGGGCGGGCGGCATGGGCTGGGCGGGCGGCATGGGCTGGGTCGGCTGCCCGGGACCGTACGGCGTCGGCTGCTGCGGGAACTGGGTGGTGGTGCCGTCGTACGGCGGCTGACCGGGCACGGCCGGGGGCTGCGCCGGGTCCGGCGGGGGGTAGCCCTGCGGCCCGGTCGGTGGTTGGGTCATCTCTTCCTCCAGGTGAACCGGTCCGGTGCGGCGGATGCCACCGAACCTCCAGTGGTACGACGGCCGGTCGACGCGACCCGGCCGGTTGTCAGGGTCGGGCGGCCGAGGTGTCCGCAGCGGGACACTGCTCGGCCCGACCTCGGGCGTGGGTGTGGGTGTGGGTGTACGCGGAGGGGTCTGCCGCGGTCAGCAGATCTTGAAGCCGTCGCAGGCGATCTCGATCGGCACCGCGAGCCCGATCCCCTCGGCGTCCCGAGCCTTGGCGGTGGCGATCCCGACGACCTGCTTGCTGCCGTTGACGACCGGGCCACCCGAGTTGCCGGGGTTGATCGGCGCGTCGAACTGGATGACCGGCCCCGAGCCGTCCCGGGCGTCGCGGAACGCGCTCACCACACCGGTGGTGACGCTGTCCTCGAGCCCGAGCGGGGCGCCGACCACGACGATCTGCTGGCCGGACTTCACCGCCTCCGACGCGGCGGTCAGGCCGGTGAACCGCCCGGTGGTGCGCAGGTGCGCGACGTCGTTGGTCTTGTCGACCTTCACGATGGTGGCCGGGAACCGCTGGTCGGTGCGCTCCAGGAAGACCTCCCGGTCGCCGGCCTCCCAGACCGCCTCGACCACGTGGAAGTTGGTGAACAGGTTCGTCCCGCCACCGGCGGCCGGCTCGCCGATGGCGAACGCCGTACCGGTGAACTGCCCGGCACGGACCCGGAAGACGCTGGGCAGCACGGCGCCGGCCACCGCCTCCGGATTGAAGGTGGCCCCGGCCTGCTTCTCCAGCGCCTCCGCCCGCTGCTCCAGACCGTCGAGGCGGGCGCGGTCGTCGCCCTGAGCCTCGGCCAGCTGCCGCTCGGTGCCCGCGAGCCGGCCGGTGAGCCGGTCGATCTGGTACGCCTGGAAGCCGGCCAGCCCGGCCAGTGCCAGGACGACCAGCGCCGCGACCACGCTCGGCCAGCGCCGACGGCGCGGCCCGGTCGGGGGCGGCACCGGCTGGCCCGGGTACGCCCCGACGCCGCCCGCCCACGTCGGCCCGGCGGGCGGCAGCGACCCGTTCGGCGCGTACGGGCCGGCGGCCCCGGAGGCGGGCGCTCCGGCCGGGCCGTAGTGCGTCGCTCCGACGGGATCCGCGGCGGCCGGCACGGCGGACGCCGGGGCACCGGGCTGCGCCGGAACGGGTCCGGCCGAGTGGAACGGACCGGCAGCCTGCGCCGGTCCGCCCGGCGGGAACGCAGCACCGGGCTGAGCCTGCGCGGGCCCGCCGGGCTGGAACGGCACGCCGGGCCGCGCCGGAACGGGTCCGGCGGGCGGGAACGGACCGGCGGGCTGCACGCCGGGCTGAGCCTGCGCCGGTGCGCCCGGCGGGAACGGCACGCCGGGCTGAGTCGGCACGGGTCCGCCGGGGTGCGGCGGCGCGGACGCAGCGGACCAGACGGGCGCGGCGGCGTGTGTCGGCTCGATTCTCGGCGGCAACGGTCCGGGGCGATTCGTGGTCGGGTTCCCGGTCACCTCGTCGGGGCCGTGCCCCGCCGCCGGATCGTGGCCGCCTGGACCGTAGCCCTCCGTCATGATCGCCATGCCTCCCCGTTGACCCTGGTGCCGCCACCCGCGCCGTACTCCATCGACCCGCCCGGCGGCTCGATGGACCGTACCGGCGCGGTCGGGGTTTGTCTCCCCCGTTGTCCGTACTCGGACCGCCCTCCGGGCCATCCGACGGACGCACACGCCGACCGGCTGCACCCGCAGGTTCACGGCGCGCACTAGGGTTGTCAGGTGACCGACGAACCACCCCTGCGCCGTCGGGCCGCCGAGAGCCGTTCGGGCGACGCATCGCACGACCCGTCCTCAGCTCAGCCGGAGCCGGCGGACGCGGGGAACGAACCGACCGGCGACGGGCCCGAGCTGCTGACCTCTCCCCGTGAGGGCACCCCGCAACCGGTGGCCACCGCGGACGAGCTCGCCGAGGTCGTTGCCCGTTTCGCTGCGGGCAGCGGCCCGGTCGCCCTGGACGCCGAGCGCGCCTCGGGCTATCGCTACAGCCAGCGGGCGTACCTCGTCCAGCTGCGCCGCGCCGGCGCCGGCACCGCGCTGATCGATCCCCTGCCCCTCTCCGATCTGACCCCGCTCGACGAGGTGATCGGCGAGGCGGAGTGGGTGCTCCACGCGGCCAGCCAGGACCTGCCCTGCCTCGCCGAGGTGGGGTTGCGCCCGCGCCGGTTGTTCGACACGGAGCTGGCCGGTCGGCTGGCGGGATTCGAACGGGTCGGCCTGGCCGCGCTGACCGAGCAGCTGCTGGGGTTCAGCCTGGAGAAGCATCACTCGGCCGCCGACTGGTCGAACCGGCCGCTGCCCGACTCCTGGCTGACCTACGCGGCGCTCGACGTGGAGCTGCTCGTCGACCTGCGGGACGCGCTCGACGCGGAGCTGGCCCGGCAGGGCAAGTCGGAGTGGGCGGCCGAGGAGTTCGCGGCGCTGGTCCGCACCGGCGCCCGGCCGCCGCGGGTCCGCGCCGAGCCGTGGCGGCGTACCTCCGGCATCCACCGGGTGCGTGGGGCGCGGGCGCAGGCCCGGGTCCGTTCGATGTGGTACGCGAGGGACCAGATCGCCGCACGTCGGGACGCCGCGCCGGGGCGGGTACTGCCCGACTCGGCGATCATCGCGGCTGCCGAGCTGGATCCGAAGGACGAGCGGACCCTGCTCACCCTCCCCGGCTTCGGTGGCCGCTCGGTGCGCCGGCTGGCCCGGACCTGGCTGGCCGCGCTGGACGACGCGCGGAACCTGCCCGACGACGCGCTTCCGGTCGCCCCGGTGGTCGAGGGGCCGCCGCCACCGCACCGGTGGGCGGAGCGGGATCCGGTGGCCGCGGCTCGGCTGGTCCGGTGCCGGGAGGTGGTGCTGCGGATCTCCGGGGCTCACCAGCTGCCGGCCGAGAACCTGATCGCCCCGGATTCGATTCGCCGGCTGGCCTGGGTGCCGCCCGAGGAGATCACCGAGACGACGGTGGCCGAGACGCTGCGCGGCTTCGGCGCGCGCGAGTGGCAGATCGGCCTGCTCGCCGCCGACCTGACCGACGCCCTCACCGGCCCCGACGCCACCCTCACCGCGACCGAGTAGGAACACCGACGCGTCGATCATGAGGTTGACGGGGAAGTTCGCGCCGACCTCCCCCGTCAACCTCATGATCGACTGGAGGCGCTCGGGTGTGGGGTGCGCCACACGGGGGGCGGTGTCGGGCTTGGTTACTGACAAGTAGCATCCGAGGAACACGCCCGTGCCGGCGACCCTCGTTTCGGTCCGTGCCGCCGCTGGGCGGCGAGGCCGAATCACGGTCGAAAAGGAGGCTCCAGTGCCCCGTGAAGTTCGGGATGTCGTCTTCGTCGACGGCGTCCGCACCCCGTTCGGCAAGGCGGGTGGCATGTACGCCAACACCCGCGCCGACGATCTCGTGATCCGCTGCATCCGAGAACTCCTGCGCCGCAACCCGCAGCTGCCTCCGGAGCGGGTCGAGGAGGTCGCGATCGCCGCCACCACCCAGATCGGCGACCAGGGCCTCACCATCGGCCGGACCGCCGCCCTGCTCGCCGGTCTGCCCAAGACGGTCCCCGGCCTCGCCATCGACCGGATGTGCGCCGGCGCGATGACCGCGGTGACCACTGTGGCCGGCGGCATCGCGATGGGCGCGTACGACGTGGCCATCGCCGGCGGCGTCGAGCACATGGGACGCCACCCGATGGGCGAGGGCGTCGACCCGAACCCCCGGATCCTCGCGGAGAAGCTGGTCGACCCGTCCGCGCTGGTCATGGGCGCCACCGCGGAGAACCTGCACGACCGGCTGCCGCACATCGGCAAGGAGCGCGTCGACGCCTTCGCGCTCGCCTCGCAGCAGAAGACCGCCAAGGCGTACGCCAACGGCAAGCTCCAGGACGACCTGGTGACCGTCGCGGTGCGCGACCCGGAGACCGGCTGGGGCCTGGCCACCGTCGACGAGGCTCCCCGGGAGACGTCGATGGAGAAGCTCGCCACGCTCAAGACCCCGTTCCGCCCGCACGGCAAGGTGACCGCCGGCAACGCGGCCGGTCTGAACGACGGGGCGACCGCAAGCCTGATCGCCGCCGAGGAGACGGCCCGTGAGCTGGGTCTGCCGATCGCCATGCGGCTCGTGTCGTACGGCTTCGTCGGGGTGGAGCCCGAGGTGATGGGGTACGGCCCGATCCCGTCGACCGAGAAGGCGCTGCGCATCGCGGGCCTGACCATCGACGACATCGGCCTCTTCGAGCTGAACGAGGCCTTCGCCGTACAGGTGCTCGCGTTCCTCGACCACTACGGCATCGCCGACGACGACCCCCGGGTCAACCAGTGGGGCGGCGCCATCGCCGTCGGCCACCCGCTCGCCTCCTCGGGTATCCGCCTGATGACCCAGCTCGCCCGGCAGTTCGCCGAGCACCCCGAGGTCCGCTACGGCCTCACCGCGATGTGCGTCGGCATCGGCATGGGCGGCACGGTGATCTGGGAGAACCCGCACTGGACGGAGTCCGGCAAGCCGGCTCAGGGGGAGGGCAACAAGTGAGCGCGCTCGCCGCACCGAACGAGGTCGTCACCCGGGCGCTGCTGCGGGAGGTGGCCGTACCGGGGCTGGACCGCCCGGCTGCCCTGATCACCCTCGACAACGGCTTCGACCACACCAAGCCGAACACGTTCGGCCCGGGCGGGCTGACCAGCCTGGACGAGGCGATCACCGCGGCGCTCGCCGCCGACCCGGCGTTTCTCGCGGTCACCGGCAAGCCGTACGTCTTCAGCGTCGGCGCGGACCTCACCGGCCTGCCGCTGCTCGCCGACCGGGAGCAGGCCCTGGAGATCGGCCGGCTCGGCCACCGGGTCTTCGCCCGGCTCAAGGAGAGCAGCGTGCCCACGTTCGCGTTCGTCAACGGCGCGGCGATGGGCGGCGGCCTGGAGCTGGCGCTGCACTGCCACTACCGGACGCTCTCCGGCGGCGCGGCGGCGCTCGCCCTGCCCGAGGTCTCGCTCGGCCTGGTACCCGGCTGGGGCGGCACCCAGCTGCTGCCGAACCTGATCGGTATTCCGGCGGCGACCCAGGTGATCATCCAGAACCCGCTGATGCAGAACCGGATGCTGAAGCCGAAGCAGGCCGCGGAGATGGGCATCGCGGACGTCCTGCTGGAGCCGGCCGACTTCCTGGAGCGCTCGCTGGAGTGGGCCGCCGGGGTGGTTAACGGGCAGGTCAGCGTCGTCCGGCCCGAGGTGGACCGGGACATGTGGGCCGGGGTGCTCTACTTCGCCCGGCAGACCCTCGACCAGCGGCTGCACAACGCGGTTCCCGCCGCGTACAAGGCGCTGGACCTGCTCGACACGGCGAAGGACGCCGACTTCGCCACCGGCACCGCCGCCGAGGACGAGGCGCTGGCCGACCTCATCTTCTCCGAGGAGCTGCGCAGCGGCCTGTACGCGTTCGACCTGGTGCAGCGGCGGGCCAAGCGCCCGGCCGGCGCGCCGGACAAGAGCCTGGCCCGTCCGGTCACGAAGGTCGGCATCGTCGGCGCCGGCCTGATGGCGAGCCAGCTCGCGCTGCTCTTCGCCCGCCGGCTGCAGGTGCCGGTGGTGATGACCGACCTCGACCAGGCCCGGGTCGACAAGGGCGTCGGCTACGTCCACACCCAGATCGAGCAGCAGGTCACCAAGGGCCGGATGGACAAGGGCACCGCCGCCAAGCTGTACGGCCTGGTCAGCGGCTCGGTCGACAAGAGCGTCTTCGCCGACGCGGACTTCGTGATCGAGGCGGTCTTCGAGGACCTGGCCGTCAAGAAGCAGGTCTGGGCCGAGCTCGAGAAGATCGTCAAGCCGGAGGCGGTGCTGGCGACGAACACCTCGTCGCTCTCGGTCACCGCGATGGCCGAGGAGCTGGAGCACCCGGAGCGGGTGGTCGGTTTCCACTTCTTCAATCCGGTCGCGGTGCTGCCGCTGCTGGAGATCGTCCGTGGCGGGCGCACCGACGACGCCACGCTGGCCACCGCGTTCGCGGTCGGCAAGCAGCTGAGGAAGTCGTCGGTGCTGGTGAAGGACGCCCCGGCGTTCGTCGTCAATCGCCTGCTCACCCGCTTCCTCGGCACCGTCTTCGCCGCCGTGGACGCCGGCACCCCGCTGGACGTAGCGAACAGCGCGCTGGACCCGCTCGGCCTGCCGATGCGCCCCCTCGCCCTGCTCCAGCTGGTCGGCCCGGCGGTCGCGTACCACGTGGGCGGAACGCTGCACGCCGCGTTCCCGGAGCGGTTCGGGGTCAGCGAGAACCTGAGGCGGATCGCCGACTCCGGCCAGCCGATCGTCGTCGACGACGAGGTGAACCCGGAGGTGGCGAAGCTGCTGGTGGTCGGCGACGCGCCGCTGACCGAGGAGCAGGTACGCCAGAACGCGCTGGACGCGCTGGCCCAGGAGATCCGGCAGATGCTCGACGAGGGCGTGGTGGCCGAGGCGCAGGACATCGACCTGTGCATGATCCTCGGTGCCGGCTGGCCGTTCCACCTGGGCGGCGTCACGCCGTACCTCGACCGGACCGGAACGTCCGAGCGGGTCACCGGCCGGCGCTTCCTGCCGCGTGGAGCAGCCGGCCTGCCCGCCTGATCCCGCCGCTCCCCCCGCAGAGCGCGGTGGCCGTGACCGTCCGATCCGGACGCCGGCCACCGCGCTCTGTCGTATCGAGTGAGGGAACCATTGCGGCAGGTGACGGTCGGCCGTCCGGGGCAGCGACGGCGCGCGGGCGGTGGTTAACATCACCCGTCCGGCTCACTCACCTGGAGCTGCCCGATGTCGTATCCGCCGGCCGATCCGTACCCGCCACCGCCGGGGCGCGATCCCTACCCGCCGCCGGGTCCGCGTTCCGCTCGGCGGCAGGGTGGCCGCCCCGGCGATCAGCCGGGTCACCCGAGTGGCCGCCCAGCTCAGCAGGCCGGCGGTCAGCCGGGACGGGGCGGCTACCCGGGCGGCCCGCAGCGCGGCGGTCATCCGGAGACACCGCAGCGCGGCTACCCGCCGTCGCGGCCCGGCGAACAGTTCGCGGCACCGGGCGGCGGCTACCCGGAGAGTTACGCCGGCCCGCCGGCGGACGGTTACCGGCGGCAGCCGCAGCGGGCCCCCTACCCGGGCACTCCGCCGCCGGGCGACCGCCCGCCCCCGCGGCACGGCGACCACTCCGGACCGCCGGGCGGATACCCGGGCCGTCGCCCGGGCCCCCACACCGCCGACCACCCACCATCGGCCGGCTACCCAGAGCAGAGCGGCCACCCCCAGCAAAGCGGCCACCCCCAGCAGAGCGGCCACCCCCAGCAGAGCGGCCACCCCCAGCAGAGCGGCCACCCCCAGCAGAGCGGCCACCCCCAGCAGAGCGGCCACCCCCAGCAGAGCGGCTACCCGCAGCGGGGTGGTTACGCCGAGACGCAGGCGGGCCCGCACCCGTCGCAGCGCAGCGAACCCGTCGCGCCCCGGACCGGTCCCCCGCCCGGGGATCCGGAGCCCGCCGCGCCCGGGCCGAAGAAGTCCCGCCCCCGCAAGGGCCTCACCGTCGCCGCCGCGGTGCTGGTGTTCTGCCTCGGCGGCGGGGCCGCCACCTGGTTCGTCGTCAAGGACGACGCGGGCGGGAACGTCGAGGCGACCCGCACCCGGGTGATCGCGCCGGAGACGCTCGCCGGCCGACCCCGGATCGCCGACAAGGAGCTGCAGAGCGTCGCCGACCAGCTGGTCGCCGACATGAACAAACGGGCGCCGGACCAGATCACGGGCACCGTCGGTGCCTTCTACGGCGACCCCGCGAAGCGGGAGCTGGCGATGATCGCGAGCGCGTCCGGGCTGATACCCGACCCGAAGCGGACGCTCGATGACGCGATCGCCGAGATCTCCCCGGAGCTCACCGTCACCGAGACGGCGCCGGTGGATCCCGGCCCCCTCGGCGGTGCGGCCCGCTGCGGCGACGGCAAGGTCGACACCACACCGCTGGGCGTCTGTTTCTGGGCCGACCGGGGCAGCGTCGGTGCGGTCGTGATCTATTTCAAGTCCGCCGAGCAGATCACGGCCGAGTTCGTCACGATGCGCGGCGAGATCGAGCAGCGCTCCTGACCCGCCGACCGGCTGGCCCCGACCACCGTGGTGGCCGGGGCCAGCCGGATCAGGGCAGGCCAGCCGGACCGGCCGGGCCCGCCGGATCAGGCCGGGCCCGCCGGATCAGGCCG
Organism: Micromonospora musae; assembly: GCF_003626635.1. Lineage (GTDB taxonomy): Bacteria > Actinomycetota > Actinomycetes > Mycobacteriales > Micromonosporaceae > Micromonospora > Micromonospora musae. Next base: position 62,088 of record NZ_RAZT01000021.1, read on the forward strand.
GGACGAAGCCCGTGGTGCCCCGCGCCGACGACCGGGAGGGCGTCACGCCGGAATGGGCCCGGGCTCAGCCCCCGCAGCCGCCGAGGCGACGCGTTCGGCGGCGCTGCGCACCACGCAGAACTCGTTCTCCTCCGGGTCGGCGAGCAGCACCCAGCCGGAGCCGTCGGGCCGCCGGTGGTCGGCGACCTGGGTCGCGCCGAGGCCGAGCAGCCGCTCGACCTCCTCGTCCCGGGTCCGGTCGGCCGGCTCCAGGTCGAGGTGGAGGCGGTTCTTCACCACCTTGCCCTCGGGTACGGCCAGGAAGAGCACCTCCGGGCCGCCGGGCGGCAGCAGCATGGCCTCCGGGTCGCCCGGGAAGTCGTCGGGCTGGCGGGGGCAGTCGAAGACCTGGGCCCAGAACCCGGCCAGGGCGTAGGTGTCGCGGCAGTCGATGCTGATGTTGTGGATCCGTGCGCTCACGGTCGCTCCTTCGAGCTGGATGAACGCGCTCCGCGGTGCCGGAACAGTCAGCGGTGACCGGGGCGGGGCGCGGGACTGGTGATGGTGGACATCGAACGCACCCCCTCTCAACCGTCGGGCTGACGTCGACGACGACCTTTTCAGATCCGACGACGGCCGGCAACCCCCGACGGGCGGTCAGCGTCCGCTACCGGCGTCCGCCCCGCCCCGGCCGTCGCCGGACGCGGGGGTCGCCGGTACGGCGTCGGCCGATGGCAGCCGTACCGTCACCTCAAGGCCACCGCCGGGCTGGGCGATCGCCTGCACGGTTCCGCCGTGCGCGTCGCAGACCGCCCGGACGATCGACAGTCCCAGCCCGGACCCGCGCGCGCCGGTACGCTCCCGCCCGCCGCGCCGGAACGGCTCGAAGAGCCCGGGCACGTCCGCCGGATCCACCTCGAACCCGGTGTTGCCGACCACGAGCCAGGAGTTCTGCCCGTCCGTGCCGGTACGCACCCAGAGCCGCCCGTGCAGATGGTTGTAGCGGACCGCGTTCTCGATCAGGTTGCCGGCCAGCCGGTCGAGCAGGCCCGGATCACCGGCGACGGAGGCGGGCTCCAGCGACGTCTGCACGCGCAGCCCGATCCGCTCCATCTCCCGGCGCATCGCCGAGAGCGCGTTGGCGGTCCCGCTCGCCAGGTCACACTCGGTACGCCGGCCGAGCCGACGGCCGGCCTGGGCCTCGCTGCGGGCCAGTACCAGCAGCGCGTCGACCAGCCCGTTCGCCCGCTCCGAGGCGTCCCGCACGACGGTCGCCATCCGGCGGTACTCGGCGATGTCCGCCTCGTCGTCGCTGAGCGTGACGTCGATCTCGGTACGCATCACCGCGAGCGGCGTACGCAGCTCGTGTGAGGCGTTCGCCACGAAGCGTTTCTGTGTCTCGAACGAGGCGGCTATCCGGTCCAGCATCGCGTCGAACGTCTTCGCCAGCTCGGCCACCTCGTCGTCGGCGCCCGAGTAGCCGATGCGCTGGTCGAGGGTGGCCTCGCCGAGCCGCTGGGCGGTCGCGGTTACCTGGTGCAGCGGGCGCAGCGTACGGCCGGCCACGGCGTACGCGCCGGCCACGCCGATCACGCTGATGGCCAGCAGCGCCACCAGACCCTTGACCAGCAGCTCGCCGGAGGAGACGTCGACCAGTTGGCGCTGCCACTCACCGGCGTCCAGGGTCCGGCCGTCGGCGAGCACCACGGTGCTGCCGGGCAGCGGCTGGTCGGTCGGTCGCAGCGCGTCGCGGACCAGCAGCCAGGCGAGCAGCACGAGGATCGCCCCCGCGCCGACCAGCAGCACGCCGTTGAGCAGGGTGAGCCGCAGCCGCAGGGTCGGTCGCGGTCGCAGCCGTCGGCCCGCGCCGGCGCTGCCCGTCGCGGTGGCGGCGAGCCCGGTCATGCGACCCCCTCTGCGGTCCGGTAGCCGGCGCCCACCACCGTCTCGATGAGCGGCGGGTCGCCGAGCTTCTTGCGCAGGGTCATCACGGTGACCCGGACGATCGTGGTGAACGGGTCGGTGTTGGCGTCCCAGACCCGCTCCAGCAGCTCCTCGCTGGAGACCACCGCGCCGCGGGCCTTCAGCAGCTCGCGGAGCACACCGAACTCCTTGTTGGTCAGGTCGACGGGCACGCCGGCCCGGGTGGCGACGCGCCGGGCCGGGTCGAGCACCAGGTCGGCCAGGGCGAGCACCGGCGGGGCGGCCGGGGTGGCCCGCCGTCCCAGCGCCTGTACCCGGGCGACCAGTTCGTCGAAGGCGAACGGCTTCGGCAGGTAGTCGTCGGCGCCGAGTTGCAGGCCCTCCACCCGGTCCGCCACCGTTCCGCTGGCGGTGAGCATCAGCACCCGGGTCAGCGTGTCGGAGGCGGCCAGTTCGGCGCAGATCTGGTCGCCGTGCACCCCGGGCAGGTCCCGGTCGAGGACCACCACGTCGTAGCGGGTGACGAAGGCCAGTTCGTGCCCGGTGTCACCGTCGTAGGCGACGTCGACCGCCATGCCCCGTTTGCGCAACCCGCGCGCGATCGCGTCGGCGAGGTTGCGCTCGTCCTCCACCACCAGTACCCGCATGCCGCTCTCCTCGCTGCTGACCTCCCGACAATCTAGGGCCTGGCGCAAAAGGCAGGCCCGAGCGCCGCAGCTCCGGTGGCGGCAGGGCCCGGTGGCGCGGGGCGGGCGTCGACGATCGACCCGTCGCCCCGCACCGCCCGCCCGGGCCGCCGTTGCCGGGCGCCCTCGGCGTACGCGATGCTTCCGGCATGCGGCCACAGCGACGGACGGACGCGCCATGACCAGAGCAATCCCGCCCCGGCTCCGCGACATCGCCTACCGGGGGTTCCGCCTCCCCGCCGACGAGGCGGCCGGGGTCGCCGTGGGGCTGCGCGGCGACGCGGGCGGGCTGCGGATCGCCGAGCCGGCCGGCGTCCGGCCCGGTCCGGCGGGCGACGGGCGGCGGTACGAGTGGGGCAGCTGGACCGCGCCGCCGGTGCCCGTCGGCTTCCCCGTCGTCGAGGTCGTCCCGTCGTGGACCGCGCAGACCCCGGACGGCTGCTGGATCGAGGTGGAGCTGCGCGGCTGGCACGGGGACGGCCCGGCCACCGGCTGGTACGTACTGGGCCGCTGGGCGGCCGACGACCGGACGGTGCGCCGCGGCTCGGTGCCCGGCCAGCGCGACGGGGCCGCCCGGGTGGAGACCGACACGCTGGCCATCGGCGAGGCGACGGTGACCGGGTGGCAGCTGCGGGTGACGCTGCTGCGCCCGGCCGGCGGTGGATCCAGCCCGGTGTTGCGTACGGTCGGCGCCGTCGCCACCGGCCGGGCGGGGACGGCCGCACCGGCGGCGGAGACCTCACCCGGGGCCACCGGGAACGCTGCCGGCGGTCCGGGCTCGGGTGCGCGCGATGCGGACCGGCCCGGCGACGCCCGGGGCGTCGTGCTGGACGTGCCCCGGTACGCGCAGCGGCTGCACGGCACGTACCCGCGGTGGGGTGGTGGGGGCGACTCCTGGTGCAGCCCCACCTGCACCTCGATGGTGCTCGCCTTCTGGGGCGTCGCCCCGCCCGCGCAGCGGTACGCCTGGGTCGACCCGCCCGGTCCCCGGCCGGTGGTGGTGCACGCCGCCCGACACTGCTACGACCACGCCTACGGCGGGGCCGGCAACTGGGCCTTCAACACCGCGTACGCCGGACTGCACGGGGTCGACGCCTTCGTCACCCGGCTGCGGTCGCTGGCCGAGGCGGAGGCGTTCATCGCGGCCGGTATCCCGCTGGTGGTCTCCGCCGCGTTCCGCGCGGGCGAGGTGCCGGGGTTGGCGTACGACACCCGCGGTCACCTGATCGTGCTGGTCGGCTTCACCTCGGACGGGGATCCGGTGCTCAACGACCCGTACGCCGAGAACGACGAGGCGGTGCGCCGGATCGTGCCGCGGGACCGGTTCGAGGCCGTCTGGCAGCGCGGCAGCGGCGGAATGGCCTACGTCATCCGCCCCGCGGAGGTGACGCTGCCGCCGCCACCCGCCCAGGCCAACTGGTGAGCGGCGCGCGGGTGACCGGCGGCGGGGGTCATGGCCTGAGCTGCCACAACCCGTACCCGCCGGTGGGCTTGCGGCACGCCAGCTGATAGCCGATGCTCTGGCACTCTCCGGTGGCCTCGCGCAGCACGTCGAGCGGTCGGGCCGTGCCGGTGGTGAGGTTCAGCTCGGCGACGAGGAGCCCACCACCCGGCTGCGGCCGGATGCCGATGACCGGGCCGTCGAGCCCGCTCGGCGGGACCATCTCCCAACGGCCCAGCTCGCCGCGGACCGCACCGGTGACCGGGTCGAGGACGTCGAGCTGCATCGCTCCGCCACTGTTCGCCCTGGTGGCCACCAACCCGTCGCGGCTCGACCAGGCGATCCAGCCGCGACCCGTCCAGAGTCGCCGCCCGGTGGCCGGATCGATCGCCTGAAGCTCCTCGGAGCGGCCCTGGAAGCAGAGGACCGGCCCGCACTCCGACGCGTAGAAGGCCTCGCCCAGTTCGGTCCGCCAGCGCCGCCGCAATCCGTCCAGGTCGTACGCGGTGACCGTCGCGGGCCGGCCGGCGAGGGTGAGCAGCAGGTCCCCGATCACCTGCACGCCAAACTCAGGGCCGTCGGTCGGCGCGCCCGTCTCGCGGCGGTCGGTGGGGTTCCACAGGTCCGCCTCCGCCCGCACCGCTCCGGTGCTCGCGTCGCGCACCTCGACCCGACCGTCGGCGGTGCTCTGCACCAGCCGGTCGATCCCGGATTCGGTGGCCCGGAAGGTGAACTGCCCGCCCGGTGTCTGCGCCTGCCAGCGCACCCGGCCGCAGCAGCTGTCCACCACGCGCAGCGTCCGGCCCTGCTCCTCGTCGCCCGTCTCCAGCAGCAGACCGCCGCCACTGACCGGCAGCGGCGACCCCGGCTGCTGCCACCGGAACTTCCCGGTGGCGGGGTCCAGTGCGATGGTCACCGTGCCCGGCGGGTCGCCCGCGGTGGCCTCGTAGCCGGCGATCAGCAGCATCCCGTCCTGCATCGACATTCCCCAGTACCGGCCCTGCACCGGCAGCGGCACCTGCCAGAGCAGCTCGCCCCCGGGCAGCCGGTACGCGTCCAGCCGGCGCTGCGAACCGTTCAGGCCGGTAGGTTCGACCACCAGGTAGAGATCGTCGGCGATCCTCGCCTCGGCGCCGAGGGCCGCCGGCAGGGCGACCATCTCGCGGCGCGGCAGCGGCGCCGCGGAGACCACTGTGGCCAGCACTACCAGGAAAACCAGCGCGACGCGGAGCGGCCGGCCGACGGAGCGCGGCGGTCGGGGCAACTCCTCCGGATCCCGCTCGTGCCGCAGCTCACCGAGATCGATGACGCGTTCGCTCACTCCGACCACCGCCAGATGCCATAGGACGTGCCGTGTGTGCGCTGGCAGACCAGGGTCAGGCCCGAGCCGACTACACAGCCGCCGGCAGCACCGGTGATCACGTCGACGGTCCGGACGCGCGTGGCGGCCAGGTCCAATCCGACGACGACGGAACGGCCGCCGGGACGGCGTCGGATGCCGACCAGCGGCCCGTCCGCGTCGTCGCTCGCGAGCAGTTCGTTGGCGTTCAGCACGACGAGCTGCCGGCCGGTGGCGGCGTCCAGCACGGCGTACCTGGTGACGGCTCTCCGGTCGGGCAGGATGAGCAGCCGATCGCCCCGCTCGGCGATCAGCGTCGCCGGGCCCGGCGTGCTCCACCGTACGGCGCCCGTCATCGGGTCGAGCGCGCGAAGCCCGCCGTTCACCCCGAGGGCGCAGAGCAGCCCTGCGCAGCTCTCCAGGTACGACGCCAACGGCAGGAACACCCGCCACCGTCTTCGCAGCCCGTCCAGGTCGTAGGCGGTCACCGCGGATGTCGGGCCCTCGATGTTCAGCAGCAGGTCACCGACGACCTCGACGCGCTGCTCGTCGTTCGACACGTCGTAACCGAGGTTTGCGCGATGCGTGATCGCACCGCTCGCCGGGTCGCGCACCTCGACCATGCCGTCGTTCGAGAGCAGCACGAGACGGTCGATCACCCCGTCGCGCACCTGGTACCGCACTCCGTAGTTCGGGGCGGGCGTCGACCAGAGCGCCCGGCCGGTGGCGAGGTTCACCGCCCCCACCGTCGGGGCGGCGACGCTGAACTGAAGCAGCAGCAGCCGCCCGCTGGCGTCGAGCTCGACGACACCGGGCTGCCGCCACCCGACTCGGCCGGTACGGGCGTCTAACTTCACCGTCTCCGGGCCAGGCTGCCGCCCGCCCAAGCTGGTCAGCAGCAACGCGCCCGCAGCCGCCTGGACACGTGCCAGATCACCCAGGGCCGGTAGCAGGGTCCGCCACTCCGGCTCGGGCCGTTGGACGGCACGGTCCGCCCGCTCCGGCAGCGGGTAGGCGGCGACCTCAACGTTGCCCTCCGTGCTCCCTGCCACCAGTTGCGCGACGAGGAGCAGGTCGCCCACGAGGAACACCCGGGCGATGGGCGCTGCGGGCACCACGGCGGCGATCCGGCCCGGTCGGGTCTGATCGGCGGCGAGCAGCGTCAGCACGAGCAGCGAGGCGAGGGCCGTCCAGAGCGGACGCCGGGTCACCGGCGGCCGGGAACGGGTCGGGCGGACGTCCAGGACGGGGCTCTCGCGCAGCTCACCGAGGTCGATGATCCCCATCCGCTCTCCCGTCTCCCCCGCCTGGCAGCGCACGTCCGACAAACCGACCGCCGACGTGCCGGCCCGGCAAATACCCCAGATGCGGCCTGTACGATGGCGCGTCGTGGCCGTGCCGGTGATAGATCCCTCGCTGAAACCCCTAGCCGACAACGACCAGGCCGAGGTCGGCCAGTCGCGACCGAGCCGGCGTCGACCGGCGCGAGCCGACCTGATGGCCCTCGGAGCCTATGTGTTGCTCGGGGTTCTCGTCTGCCTCAACTACTGGGGGGACGTGCAGGGTCGGGTCTCCTCGCACCTGCCCACCGACCACAGCTGGTTCGAGTGGCTCTTCGCGCACGGCGCGTACTCGGTGCGGCACCTGGAGAACCCGCTCTTCACCATGCGGCAGAACGCCCCACTCGGGGTGAACATGATGGCGAACACCTCGCTGCTCGGGGTGACGTTGCCGTTGGCGCCGCTGACCATGCTGTTCGGCCCGCAGGTGATGTACGCCCTCTACCTCGGCGGGGCTCTCGCCGCCACCGCCGCGACGAGCTACTGGATGCTCTCCCGGCACCTGGTGCGTTCCCGCGCGGCGGCCTTCGCGGGTGGCGCCTTCCTCGGCTTCGCGCCCGGCATCGTGCACCACGCCAACGGTCAGCCCAACTTCGTCTCCAATTTCCTGCTCCCGCTGATCGTGTCGCGGGTGCTGCGGCTCGGCGAGCCGGGGCGGTGGCGGCGCAACGGTCTCGTGCTCGGCCTGCTGGTCGCGTACCAGATCTTCATCAACGAGGAGATGCTGCTGCTCACCGCGTTGGCGTGCCTGGTCGTCGTGGCCGCGTACGCGGTGCAGCGGCCGGCCGCCACCCGGGCCGTGGCCGGCACGTTCAGCGCGGCGCTCGGCGTCGCCGGCGGGGTGGCGCTGCTGCTCACCGCGTACCCGATCTGGTTCCAGTTCAACGGGCCGCAGTCCTACCGGGGCCTGCAGGGCGGGGTGTTCCACAACTGGGGCGAGGACCTGGCGGCGTTCGTCACCTTCCCCCGGGACACCCTGGCCGGCGATCCCGCCGTCGAGCAGACCATCGGGTTGACCGAGCAGAACTCCTGGTTCGGTTGGCCACTGGTGCTGGTCGCCGTCGTGGCCCTCGTGCTGTTGGTCCGCCGGTCGCTGGCGGCGCGGATCACGGCGGTGTTGGTGGTGCTCTTCACCGTCGCGGCGCTCGGCCCACGGATCCGGCTCGGCGGCGAGGAGACCACTGTCAACGGTCCGTGGGCCTACATCTCCGACGACCTGCCGCTGGTCGAGATGATGATGCCGACCCGGCTCGCCCTGGTGGTGACCGCCGCGGTCGGCGTGCTGATCGCGCTGGCCTGGGACGCGCTCACGCCGCGGCGCCGTCCGGTCGGCGCGCGGGTCCCGGCGCAGCGCACCGGCGAGCCCGAGACGGCGGAGGCGGCGGCCGGGCCGGCCCGGCCGGCCGGCCCGCGGGCCACCGCGCGGCGCTGGCTGCGCCCGGTGGGCTACGCCGCCATCACGCTCGCCCTGCTGCCGCTCGTCCCGCGCCCGCTGCCCGCCCAACCGGTGGAGCCGCCGCCGCGCTTCGTCACCGCGGGCGGTTGGCGGCCGTACGTACCGGCCGGGCGGACCCTGGTCCCGGTGCCGATCCCCAGCAACGTGCACGGCCTGCCGACGCTGCGCTGGAGCGTCCTCACCGGGCAGGAGTTCCCGATCCCGGCGGGCTACTTCATCGGGCCGAACGAGAAGGGTGAGGGCGTCTTCGGCGCACCCAACCGCCCCACCAGCACGCTCATCTACTCCACCATGGACGCCGGCAAGGCGCCCGTGCTCACCGAGGAGAACCGTCGGCAGGCCGTCGAGGATCTGCGCTGGTGGCGGGCCTCGGTGGTGGTGCTCGGCGCGCAGCCGAAGGAGGCCGTGCTGCGGGAGCTGATGACCGGCCTGCTCGGGCCGCCGCAGCGGGTCGACGACGTCTGGCTCTGGGACGTACGCCCGCTGGTGGACTGAGCACGGGGACGACGGGGCAGGTCAGCGCAGCCGGTCCCGGACGTCCCACACCCAGGCGCCGTCGAACGACCGCCCGGGGCCGAGCAGCGCCTCGACCGTACGCCGCACCGCCTCGCCGTGGCGCAGCTCGCCCTGCACCACTATCGCGGCCCGCCAGTGGCGCAGGTCCTCGACGGCCTGCCGGCGGTCGGCGTCGGTGACCACGGGCGTCTGACCGGTCTCCGCCGCCCGCCGTAGCAGCGCCGCGGTGGGCCGGTCCGGGGCGCCCCACCGCGCCGCCGGGTCGTCCGGCCCGCTCGGGCCGATGAAGTACCCGCCGGGGGCCCGGAAGGCGAGCCCGGTCCGGGCCGACCAGAGCATCCCCGGGCTGACCGCCGCGCCGGTGACCGGTGGCACCGGGACCACTGTCGTGCCGGCCGGCACCTGCCCCCGCCACCGCTGCTCGGTGAGGAAGACCGGCACGGCGGGGGCCGCCACGGTGCGGATCGGCGTCGGGAAGAGCGGCAGCAGCGCCGCGGCCACCGCGCCGGTCCAGAGCAGCCGCACCGGCACGCCCGGCCCGGCCGGGGCGTCGGTGGGTGCGGTGCGAGGCGGACGCGCCCGGTCCAGCGAGAGGGCCAGCAGGACGCCCAGCACCGGTACGCAGATCAGCGCGAACCGGGCCGGCACCGCCAGCTCCAGCAGGGGCAGCCCGGCCACCAGCCGGTACGGGCCGGGAATGCCGGTGCCCGTGCCGTGCACCCGGATCTCGGCGCCGAGCGAGAGCAACGCGAAGAGCAGGCCGCAACCGGCGAGCGCCCGCACCAGCGGACGCCGCCCGAGCCAGATCACGATCACGGTGCCGAGCACCAGCAGCCCGGCGCCGAAGAACGAGCTCTCCTCGGTGGGGTTCGGCGCCAGCAGCCCGGGCGGGTGCTCGCCGCCGACCACGGTCTGCCGGGCGGCGGCGATGAACGAGACCGCGTCGAGCTGGTAGCTGTACGTGTCGAACGCCATCCCCCGGTAGTGCTGCGGGCCGGCGAACTGGAACCAGAGCGGGTACGCCAGGAGCAGTCCCGCCACGACCGCGCCGACCCCGGCCCGGCCGAGCAGCGCCGGTGCCGCACGGCGGGCCGCCGCCGGGTCGGCGAGCGCGTACCCGACGGCGAACACGGCCACGGCCAACGCCAGGAAGGCCAGCGTCTCCTCGCCGATGAAGGCCTGCCAGGTGACCAGCAGCCCGAGCCACACTCCGGGCCAAATCACCCGGTCGGGTTCCGGCCGGAACAGCCACGCCAGGATCACCGGCACCAGGAACTGGGCCGCGATGTGCAGGTGCGCGCCCGCCTGGGAGACCATCCCCGGTGCGAAGCCGCAGAAGAGCCCGCCCACCACCGCGGCGGTACGGGAGGTGACCAGCCGGCGGCGCAGCAGCACGTACCAGGCGGTGGCGGTGCCCGCCAGGCAGCAGACGACCGCCGTGAGGAACGCGGCCTGCGAGCCGAAGAGCAGGGTGACCGGGGTCAGCGGCAGCCCGAGGCCGAGGACGGAGGTGTTCGCCATCAGGTTGATCCCGTCCGGCGCGTTCAGGGCGGTGCTGTGCAGCGGGTTCTGCCCGGTGACCACCGACCGGGCCGCGTGGGCCAGCATCCACTCGAAGAGGATCTGGTCGCCTGCCTGGTGGAACAACCGCTCGGGCCGGCCCCACTGGCCGCCGGTGAGCAGCACGGCCAGGCCGAGGTAGCCGACCACCACCAGCGCATCGGCCGTCCACAGGGGACGGTGCGGCCGGCGCGCCTGCATGCTGGCCGGGGTGGACGCCGTCGTCCCGGTGGAGATCAAGGTTCGCGGCTGGTCAGCGCCCGCACGTCCCAGACCCAGACGTCGAGTTCCCGGCGGCCGGGCCCGACCAGCTGCTCGACGGTACGCCGCAGCGGCTCCACGTTCTGCTGGTCGAAGGGGAGCACCAGGACCGCCGCCCGCCAGTGCCGCAGCTCGTCCAGGGATCGGCGGCGTTGCCGGTCGTCCAGTTTCGGGGTACGGCCGGTCGTGGCCACCTCCTGCAGCAGCTCCCCCACGCCGCTGGGCCGACCGCCGAAGCGACCCGGGTCACCGGTGTTGCCGTTGCGCGGCGCGAGGAAGTACCCGCCCGGAATCTTGAAGTCGAGGTTGGTGGCGGCGGCCCAGCGCATGCCGTTGGTGTTGCCCATGCTGGGCACCGGGATCGGCACCAGCGTCTGGTCGGGTGCCACGTAGGCCCGCCACCGGTCGGCGGTGATGAACTTCGGCACCGGCGGGCGGGAGACCACGCTCAGCGGCATGGGCGCGATGGGCAGCAGCGCGAGCACCAGGCCCGCGACGGTGAGCGTCCGGGCAGTACGCCGGTCCGGCAGCCGCAGCGACCAGGCCCGCTCCACGGCGATCGCCAGCAGCACGGCGACCACCACCGAGGTGATCAGGCCGAACCGGGTCGGTACCACCGCGTCGAGCAGCGGCAACCGGACCAGCCACTCCCACGGCCCGGTGAGCAGCTCCCGATGCCACCAGGAGATGCGCTCGCCGAGGGAGAGCACAGCGAACACGGCGCCGGTGGCGGCGAGCGCCCGGACGATCACCTCCCGGCGCAGCCAGAGCACGATGCCGACGGTGAGCAGCGTGAGGCTCCACCCGAGGAACGCGTTCTCCTCCGAGTAGTTCGGGGCCAGGCCGACGTTCGCCCGCTCGTTGCCGCCGAGCGTCGGCGAGCCGGGGGCGAAGAAGGCGGCGATGTCGTTGCCGTAGTCGCGCACCGCGTCGCTGAGCCCGTGGTACGCCATCGGCCCCGCGAACTGGATGTAGAGCGGGTACGCCAGCAGCGCGCCGGCCAGCGCCGCGCACGCGCCGAGCCCCACGGCCAGCGGCCGCCACGCCGCCGCCCAGCGGTGCGGCTCCTGCACGACCATCGCGATCAGGAACATCCCGCAGGTCAGCGCGGTGAAGAGGAGGATCTCCTCGTTGATGAACGCCTGCGCGGTGACCAGGAGGGCGAGCAGCAGTCCGTCCCGGACCGGCCGCCGGGTGCGGGTGAGCACGAGCACCCGCCAGACGATGAACGGCAACAGGTACTGGCTGATGATGTTCGGGTGCCAGTTGGCGTGCGAGAGCATCGCCGGGGAGAAGCCGCAGAGCCACCCGCCGACCGCCGCGGCCAGCCGGTTGCGCACCAGGTGCCGGGAGAGCACGTGGTACCAGGCGGCGGCGGTGCCGGCGAGGCCGAGCGTGACCAGCAGCACGAAGGAGACCGCGGGACCGAAGAGGAGGGTCACCGGCACCATCGGGATGCCCAACGCCAGGATGGCGGTGTTGGCCATCAGGTTGACGCCGTCGGGGTAGTTGAACTGTTCGGTGTAGAACGGGAACTCGCCGTGCAGCACCACCCGTACGGAGTGCGCGAGGAAGAACTGCACCTGGGCCGGGTCGCTGCTGTAGAGCGACGCGACCCGGCCGGCCGGGTCCATCCAGATCCGACTGGTCACCCAGAGCGCGGCGAGCAGGAAGGCGGCGTACACGGCGAGGTTCTGCCGGCGGGGACTCCACCGCCACCGTCGGGCGGGCACCGGCACGGGCGCCGCGACGTCGGCGCGGGTCGCACCGGTGGCGCGGTCGGCCTCCTCGGCCGGCGGCCGGCCGGCCTCCGTAACGGGTGGCGCATCGATGGTGGCGACCGCCGTCGCGCCGTCGCGCACTCCGCCGCCGACGCCGTCCACGCCGGCGCAGGCGAGGCTCCGATCGGGTCGGACGCCCGCGGCGGCGTCGTTATCCAGGGCGGATGCGGCGCGGGGCTCGACAGACGTCACAGTCGGCGGAGTCTACCCGAGCGGCGAAAAGGTGGAAAAACCGTGGTGTCGGTCCTTTGTGGTGTGCCGTCCGGTGCGCACGGCTGGTCCGGCACGAGGTGCTGCGTCATGTTGGTCGGACATCTCGTACTATGGCGCTTCCGACGTGAGGGCGAGTGATCGGGGGCGTACAGGTGGCTCCAGTCCGCCGACGCGGCACGACGGCCACCGCGCTGCTGGCCGTGCTGCTGGCCGTGACCGCCTGCGGTCCGGTCGCCGACCGTCGCCCCGGCGATCTGCGGGTCGGCTACGACAGTCTGGACGGCACGCTCGCGAGCTGGCCGCCGCAGGGCGACCTCGCCGGCGACGCTTCGGCGACCGCCGCGGTGACCGACGCGGTACGCGACTGGCGGTCACCGGCCGACGACCGGGTGCACCTGGCCTCCTCCGGCATCCTCTTCTCCGGCCGGGTCGACGGCGCGCCGCTGGCCCTGGTCGCAGCCGACGTGCCCGGCCACAGCGCCTCGTGGCTGCTGCAGCTCACCCGCGACGGCGACCGTTACGTCGTCGCGCGGGCCGCCGAGTACACCGACCCCGGCTACCTCGTCTACTCCGACGTGTTGCCGGTGCTGACCGCGGCCGGGCGCCGCTACCTGGTCTCCGACCGGGTGCGACGCCTCCTGGGGCCGGACGGGAAGGCGTTGGCGACCAAGGACGGCATCAGCGCGCCCGCCGAGGTGCCGGCCTGCCGCGCGGTGCCGGTGACGGCCAGCCTGCGGAGCACCGAGTCGTTGCCCCGGGGCCGGGAGGCGCAGCGCCTGCTCGACCTCGGCACGGGCCTCGACGACCCGCGCTACCCGCTGGTCGACGACGCGACCGGCTCCGGTCGGCGGGCACTGACCGGGCTCGACACCTGTGCGCTCGCCGGGGAGCGGGGGCCGTTCGGCAGTATCCCGCGCCGGATCGGCGACCGGGACGCGCCGGGCTCGGTGCCGGAGTCGTGGCCGATGGTGAAGGTGGCGGTCCGGTCGCTCGGCGAGCTGACCCTCGGCCGGGGTGAGCCGGGCGAGCTGGAGCAGCTCACCTGGCAGAGCGCCACCGACACGATGACCGCCGTGGTGTACCGGCCGCCCGGTGGCGGCCCCCCGGTGCTCTCCCCCGCCGATCGGGTCGGCCCGCTGCAGGCCTACCGGCTGCCCGTGCCCGACCAGCCGCTGACGGTGCTGAGCTGGCGTTCGACGCGGGACAGCTCCCTGTCGGTGGCACCGGGCACGCCCCTGCTGGTGGAGCGACCGGGGCTGGTGGTGATGTCGGAGCCGGAGCGGCCCGAGACGGTGAGCCTGGCGGGCACGGAGAAGACCCACTACCGGTCGGTCGGCGGTCGCTGACCCGCGCTGCGGAGCCCGTGCCCCGTCCCGGCCGATAAGCCGTCGCCCGACCGCGCGCCCGTCCCCTGTGGCGCGTACCGGCCCGTCGGCCGTCGCCGACGGCTCGCGTGCCAGGGAGCCCGCAGCACGTCCCGGCCCACCGGCCGCCGCTGACGGCCTGTCGCGGGCCCGGGGGGCCGTCCGCACCGGAACGTGCGACGGCGGGCGCCCCGTCCGGGGCGCCCGCCGTCGTCGGACTCAGTTCTGCGCGGCCTTGTCGCCGGCGGGGACGCGCACCTGATCGACCGACGCGCCGTCGAGCCCCGAGATCCAACCGGTGACGTCCCGGGCCACGTCCTGCGCGGTGAGCCGCAGGTCGGCGAGGATCTGGGCCCGGGTGCCGTGCGGATGCCAGTCCGCCGGCACGCCGAGGTCGCGCAGCGGCACCCGGACGTCCGCGTCCCGCATCGCCTGGGCGAGCGCGTCACCGACGCCGCCGATCCGCACGCCGTCCTCGACGGTGACCACGAGCCGGTGCGCGGCGGCCAGCTCGACCAGTTCGGTCGGGACCGGTCGGACCCAGCGCGGGTCGACCACCGTCACGCCGTAGCCCTGCTCGGCGACCCGGGCGGCGACCTCCATGCCGAGGTGGCCGAAGGCGCCCACCGCGACCAGCAGGACGTCGGTGCGCGCCGACTCGGTCAGCACGTCGACCGTGCCGACCCGGCGCACGGCGGGCAGGTCGCCGGCGACCGCGCCGGTCGGGAAACGGAGCAGAGTGGGGCCGTCGTCGACGGCCGTCGCCTCGCGCAGCTCCTCGCGGAGCGTGGCGGCGTCCCGGGGAGCGGCGATGCGCAGGCCGGGCACGACGCCGAAGACCGACATGTCCCAGATGCCGTAGTGGCTCGGCCCGTCCGGGCCGGTGACGCCGGCGCGGTCGAGGACGAAGGTCACCGGGAGCTTGTGCATCGCCACGTCCAGCAGGACCTGGTCGAAGGCCCGGTTGAGGAAGGTCGCGTAGACCGCCACGACCGGGTGCAGCCCGCCGAGCGCGAGGCCGGCCGCCGAGGTGACGGCGTGCTGCTCGGCGATGCCGACGTCGTACACCCGCTCCGGGTACTTGCGGGCGAGGGTGGCGATGCCGGTCGGCTCGGCCATGGCGGCGGTGATGCCCACCACGTCGGGCCGCTCGTCGGCGATCGCGACCAGCTCGTCGGCGAAGACGTGGGTCCACTTCACCGACGGGGCGGCCGTCGCCTTGCCGGTGGCGATGTCGAAGGCGCCGGGGCCGTGGAAGCAGTCCGCCTCGTCCTCCTCGGCCGGGCGGTAGCCGTACCCCTTCCGGGTGACGGCGTGCACGATCACCGGCCCACCGAAGTTCTTCGCCGCCCGCAGCGCGCCCTCGACGGCGGCGACGTCGTGCCCGTCGACCGGGCCGACGTACTTGATGCCGAGGTCCTCGAACATCGCCTGCGGGGCGACCGCGTCCTTGATGCCCTTCTTGACCGCGTGCAGCACCTCGTACATCGGCTTGCCGACCAGCGGGGTCGAACCGAGGGCGTCCTTGACCGTGTCGAGGACCTTCTCGTAGCCGGGGTTGAGGCGCAGCGAGGAGAGGTGGTCGGCGAGACCACCGATGGTCGGCGAGTAGGAGCGGCCGTTGTCGTTGACCACGATGACGAGGGGGTTGCGGGCGGTGGCGATGTTGTTGAGCGCCTCCCAGCACATGCCGCCGGTGAGCGCCCCGTCGCCGACCACGGCGACCACCGAGCGCGATTCGCCGCGCAGCGCGTACGCCTTGGCCAGGCCGTCGGCGTACGACAGGGCGGTCGAGGCGTGCGAGTTCTCGATCAGGTCGTGCTCGCTCTCCGCCTGGCTGGGGTAGCCGGAGAGACCGCCACGCTGGCGCAGTTTGTCGAACCCGGCCTGCCGACCGGTGAGGATCTTGTGCACGTACGCCTGGTGGCCGGTGTCGAACAGGAGCCGGTCCCGGGGGGAGTCGAAGACCCGGTGCATGGCGAGGGTCAGCTCCACCACGCCGAGGTTGGGCCCGATGTGCCCGCCGGTGCGGGACACCTTCGCGATGAGGAAGTCACGGATCTCGGCGGCGAGGAGCTCCAACTGCTCGGCGGACATCCGCTTGACGTCCTGCGGACCGCGCACCTTCGCCAGCAGTTGGCTGTGGTTGGCCGTGTCCTGTTCAACACTCATGACCGCAGAGTCTATCGGCCATCCGTCACTTCGCAGCCGGGCCCGACCGACGCCCGTCCCGGCGCCCGGGCGGCGGGCCCACCGAACAGCTGGTCAGGTGACGATCCGCAGCCGACGGGGGGAAATCGCCGGGGTGGCGCGCGGCCCGGGCCCGGAGGGGGTCCAGGAGCCGAGGACGGCCGCCCGGGCCGCGCCGGTCACCGACCGGATCGAACCGGGCAGACCATGCCAGGAGAGCCAGCCCAGCAGGGCGAAGGCGTACGCCTCCTTCGCCTGCGCCGGCACGCCCAGCTCGTCGGTCGTACGCAGCCGCCAGCGTCCCGCCCCCAGCTCGGTGAGCCGGGCCCGCAGCGTCGGATTGCGCACTCCACCGCCGGAGGCGATGACCTCGGTCACCCGGTGCCGGTCGCACTCGGCGGCCACCACCCGGGCGGTCAACTCGGTGAGCGTGGCCAGTACGTCGTCGGCCGCGACGGGTTCGCCGAGCGCGGCGAGCTTCTCGTCCAGGTAGCCGGCGTGGAACAGCTCCTTGCCTGTCGATTTCGGCGGCGGTGCGGCGTAGTACGGCTCGGCGAGGAGCTCGTCAAGCAGGCCCGGATGCACCCGGCCGGCCGCCGCCCGAACGCCGTCGAGATCACAGGGCCGGTCGAGGAGCCGACGGGCGGCGGCGTCGAGCAGCGCGTTCGCCGGCCCGATGTCGTACCCGAGCACGGGCGCGCCCGGGGCGACCACGGTGAGGTTGGCGATTCCGCCGAGGTTCAGGGCGGCCCGGGGCGCGTTCGCGGCGGGCCCGGCGCTGCCCGACGGCTCGGTCGCCGGTCCGGCCGAGGCGTCGGGGGCGAGCAGCAGGGCGTCGAAGGCCGGTACCAGCGGCGCGCCCTGCCCGCCGGCCGCGATGTCCGCCGAGCGCAGGTCGCTGAGCACCGGTACGCCCACCCGGGCGGCGACCCGGGCCACCGCGCCGAGCTGGAGGGTGCCCCGGGCCACGCCGTCCTGCACCCAGTGGAAGACGGTCTGCCCCGGTGACACCACGAGGTCGGCGTGGCCACCGGCCAGCTCCGTGCCGAGCGCCGCCGCCTCGGCGAAGACGTCCCCGAGCAGGTTGTCCAGCCGGCAGACCGCCTCGATCGTGGTGGCCGCCGGCGGCAGCAGCGCGCCGATGCGGGCGCGCAGCTCGTCGTCGTAGTCGAGGCCCCGGTGCCCGAGCGGCCGCAGCCGGAGCGTCTCCCCGTCGACGGTGAACTCCGCCGCCGCCACGTCCACCCCGTCGTACGAGGTCCCCGACATCAACCCGACGATCTTCACGCCCGCAGGCTAACCCCCCGTACCACCCGCCGGGAGCCACCGGTCGATCATGAGGTTGCCGGGGCGGATCGGTGCGCGATCCCCCGCCAACCTCATGATCAGCGGGACGAGGGGGGCAGCAGCAGGCCGACCAGCTCGACGTGCTGGGTCATCGGGAACAGGTCGAACCCGCGCAGCGCGGCCAGCCGCCAGCCCGACTCGGCGAACGTGCGTACGTCCCGGGCGAAGGCGGCCGGGTCGCAGGCCACGTACCCGACCGCGCGCGGCCCGGCGGCGACCAGTTCGCGCACCACCCGGGAGCCGGCCCCGGTACGCGGCGGATCGAGCACCACCACGTCGACCGGGCCGGTGATCCGCCGGCGGGCCAGCGCGGTCTCCACCCGGGCCGCGACCACCTCGACGCGGGGCAGGTCGGAGAGGTTCTGCCGGGCCGCGGCGACGCCCTGCTCGGCCGCCTCGACCAGGGTGACCCGGCCGGTGTCGCCGACCCGGCCGGCCAGCGCGGCGGCGAAGAGTCCCGCACCGCCGTACAGGTCCCACGCCCGCTCACCGGGCTGCGGGTCGACCAGCTCCAGCACCGCGCCGACCAGGGCGTCGGTCGCGGCGGGGTGCACCTGCCAGAAGGCGGTCGCCGGGAGCGTCCACTCCCGTCCGGCGGCCACCTCGCGGACCGTCGCCGGCCCCTCGACGGTGCTGGCGACCCCGTCGACCACCGTCGCGACGGCCACGTCGCCCCCGGTGGAGGCGACCGTCTCGACCGCGTCGGCGTCCGGCCAGCGGGCGCCGCTCGCGCTCAGCACCGGCAGGCTCTGGATCGCCGGGTGGGCGATCAGGCAACGGTCGATCGGCACCACCTCGTGCGAGCGGTGCTTGAGCAGACCCGCCCGGTCAGCCGCGTCCACCGCGTAGCGGACCCGGGAGCGCCAGCCCAGCGAGCCGCCGGGCAGCGCCTCGACCCGTACGCCGAGGCCGTCGAGCTCGGTCTCCGTCAACCCGCCCAGGCGGCTCAGCTGCTCCCGCACCACGGCGGCCTTCCACTCGAGCTGCGCCGCGGGTGCCACGTGTTGCAGGTCACAGCCACCGCACTGGCCCGGCCGGGCGTACGGGCAGGGGGCCGGCACCCGGTCGGGCGAGGCGTCCAGCACCGTGACCGCGTCGGCCCGGACGAACCCCCGGTGCACCTCGGTCACCTCGGCGACGACCCGCTCCCCGGGCAGGGCGTGCCGGACGAAGACCACCTGCCCGTCCACGCGGGCCACGCAGTGCCCGCCGGGGGCCACCGGGCCGACGGTGAGCTCGACCCGCTCCGCCTCGGCGAGACCACGCTCCCCGGCCACCTCGCGGTCCGGGGCCGAACCGGGGTCGCGTCCCACAGTGCCGGGGTCCTGGTGCGGCTCAGCCACGGTCACTCCCGCCCGGCTCACCGGAGGGTACGGAGACCACCGGCGGGGCGTCCGAGGGCGGCGCGCTGCGCGGCA
This sequence comes from Micromonospora musae, assembly GCF_003626635.1. Taxonomy (GTDB): domain Bacteria; phylum Actinomycetota; class Actinomycetes; order Mycobacteriales; family Micromonosporaceae; genus Micromonospora; species Micromonospora musae. Next base: position 80,902 of record NZ_RAZT01000021.1, read on the forward strand.
CCACGCGCGGGCCGCGGGCGGGGCCCCGCGAGAGCGTGGCGTCCAGCCGGGAGAGGTTCTTGTTCGCGGTCGAGGCGAGCTGCCACGGCACGCTGGTGACCATCACACCCGGCTCGAAGAGCAGCCGGGTCTTGAGCCGCAGGGCGCTCTGGTTGTGCAGCAGGTTCTCCCACCAGCGCCCGACCACGTACTCCGGGATGAAGACAGTGACGACGTCGCGGGGCGACTCCCGGCGGGTGTTGGCGACGAACCCGATGATCGGCCGGGTGATCTCCCGGTACGGCGAGTCGATCACGGTGAGCGGTACGGGCAGCTCCCGCCGCTCCCACTCCTCCTGAAGGTCGCGGGTGTCCTTCTCGTCCACGTTCACCGTCACCGCGGTGAGGGTGTCCGGCCGGGTGGCCCGGGCGTACGCGATGGCCCGCAGCGTCGGCTGGTGCAGCTTGCTGACCAGGACGATCGCGTGGTTGCGGGCGGGCAGCACGGCGCGTCCCTCGTCCGGCGGCGTGAGCTCCTCCGCGACCCGGTCGTAGTGCCGTCGGATCGCCAGCATCAGCCCGTAGATCACCGCCATCGCGGCGATCGCGATCCAGGCGCCGAGCAGGAACTTGGTGAGCAGCACGATCACCAGGACGGTGCCGGTCAGGCCCATGCCGAAGGCGTTGATGGCCCGGGAGCGGTGCATCCGGCGGCGCGCCTCCGGGTCCCGTTCGGTCTTCAGGTGTCGGTTCCAGTGCCGGATCATGCCGGCCTGGGAGACGGTGAACGAGACGAAGACCCCGACGATGTAGAGCTGGATCAGTCGGGTCACCTCGGCCTGGAAGCCGACGATCAGCACGATCGCGAAGGCGGCGAGGAAGAGGATGCCGTTGGAGAAGGCCAGCCGGTCGCCCCGGGTGTGGAACTGCCGGGGCAGGAAGCGGTCCTGGGCGAGGATCGAGCCGAGCACCGGGAAGCCGTTGAACGCGGTGTTCGCGGCCAGGAAGAGGATCAGGGCGGTCACCCCGGCCACCACGTAGAGCAGGATCGACCCCGAGCCGAAGACCGCCTCGCCGAGCTGGGTGGTGACCGTCTTCTGCACGTAGCCGTCCGGGCCGGAGACGATCTGCTTCACCGGATCCTCCACGAACTGGAGGTGGGTGAGCCGGGCCAGCCAGATGATTCCCACCAGCATGCTCACGGCGATTCCGCCGAGCAGCAGCAGGGTGGTGGCCGCGTTGCGGCTCTTCGGCGGCTTGAACGCGGGCACCCCGTTGGAGATCGCCTCGACACCGGTGAGCGCGGCCGCACCCGAGCTGAACGTCCGGAGCAGCAGGAAGATCAGAGCGAAGCCGGTCACGCTGTGCTCGGCCTGGATGACCAGGTCGGCGCTGGGCGCGCGCAGGTCGTCGCCGAGCACGAAGACCCGGATCAGGCCGGTGAGCAGCATCCCGCCGATCACGATCACGAAGCCGTAGGTGGGGATCGCGAACGCCGTGCCCGACTCGCGCAGCCCGCGCAGGTTGACAGCGGTCAGCAGCACCACCGCGATCACCGCGATCATGACCTTGTGGGTGGCCACGAAGGGCACCACCGAACCGAGGTTCGCCACCCCGGAGGAGACCGACACGGCCACCGTCAGCACGTAGTCGACGAGCAGCGCGCTGGCCACCCCGAGGCCGAACTTCGGCCCGAGGTTCACGGTGGCCACCTCGTAGTCCCCGCCGCCGGAGGGGTAGGCGTGCACGTTCTGCCGGTAGCTCGCCACCACCGTCAACATCACCACGACCACGGCGAGCGCGATCCACGGCGAGAAGACGTAGGCCGAGGCGCCGGCGATCGACAGGGTCAGCAGGATCTCGTCAGGCGCGTACGCGACGCTGGAGAGCGCATCGGACGCGAAGACGGGCAGCGCGATGCGCTTCGGCAGGAGGGTGTGCTGGAGCCGGTCGGACCGGAACGGTCGACCGACGAGCAGCCGCTTCAGCAGCGAGGTGGGACTGGCCACGAACGCCAAGGGTACGTCCACCGCGGCGGCGGCGTGGGGGTGGGCGATCGGCGCTGGTGCACGTGGGCGCGGTACCGTCGGTCCCCGTTCCCGGCCGGGACATGGCAGGCTCGCACTCGACGGGCCCGGGCGGACGGGCGCGCAGCTTGGGAGGAAGCGTGCATGTCGTGATCATGGGATGTGGGCGGGTCGGCTCGACCCTCGCCCACAGCCTGGAGTCCCGTGGGCACTCGATCGCCGTGATCGACCAGGACGCGGACGCCTTCCGCCGGCTGGGCCCGGACTTCGCCGGAGTCACGGTGACCGGCGCCGGTTTCGACGGGGACGTGCTGCGGCAGGCCGGCATCGAGCGGGCCGACGCGTTCGCGGCGGTCTCCAGCGGCGACAACTCCAACATCATCTCCGCCCGGCTGGCCCGGGAGACCTTCGGTGTGTCCCGGGTCGTGGCACGCATCTACGACCAGCGGCGGGCGCAGGTCTACGAGCGGCTCGGTATCCCCACCGTGGCGACCGTGCGGTGGACCGCCGACCGGATGCTGCGGCACCTCGTACCCGAGGGGAACGTCGAGATCTTCCGCGATCCCACCAGCACCGTCTCGATCGTCGAGGTGCCGGTGCACAAGGACTGGGTCGGCCGACCGGTGCGCGCCATCGAGGAGGCGGTCGGGGCGCGGGTGGCGTACCTGACCCGGTTCGGTATCGGCACGCTTCCCACGACGTCCACCGTGGTGCAGGAGGGTGACCAGATCTTCATGCTGGTCACCGACGACATTGTGGCGACGGTCACGTCGGCGGCGTCGCGGCCGCCGGAAGGAGGGCACTGAGCCATGCGGGTCGCCATCGCCGGCGCCGGCAACGTGGGGCGGTCGATCGCCCAGGAGTTGATCGACAACGGCCACCAGGTGATGCTCATCGAGCGGCAGCCCAAGATGCTGCGACCGGAGCGGGTGCCCACCGCCGAGTGGGTCCTCGCCGACGCGTGCGAGCTGACCAGCCTGGAGGAGGCGGACATCGCCGGCTGCGACGTGGTGGTCGCGGCCACCGGCGACGACAAGGTCAACCTGGTGGTGTCGCTGCTGGCCAAGACCGAGTTCGCGGTGCCCCGGGTGGTCGCCCGGGTGAACCGGGCCGAGAACGAGTGGCTCTTCACCGAGCAGTGGGGCGTCGACGTGGCGGTGAGCAAGCCCCGCGTGATGGCCGCGCTGGTCGAGGAGGCCGTCACCGTCGGCGACCTGGTCCGGCTGATGACCTTCCGGCAGGGCGAGGCGAACCTGGTGGAGATCACCCTGCCACCGACCGCGCCCTACGTCGGCCAGCCGATCCACGCGGTGCCGCTGCCTCGCGACGCGGCGCTGGTGGCGATCGTGCGCGGCAAGCGGGTGCTGGTGCCCAGCCCGGACGACCCGATCGAGGCCGGCGACGAGCTGATCTTCGTGTGCACCGCCGAGGTGGAGGACGACGTCCGCGCGGTGATCCTCGGACCGGACAGCGTGCAGCGCACCCGCGGGGGCAGCTGACCCGGATCGCTCGCGCCGCCTCGACTCGGGGCGGCGCGGGCCACGGGGCCGGTCAGCTACCGGGCAGCGGCTCCGGAGTCGCCTCCCGGGTCACCCGCCGGACCGTCCAGACGGTGATGAGCAGCAGGAGCGCGTACGGCGGGTAGCCCAGCAGCAGCCGGGCCACGCCGAGCGCGGTGTCCTGGTGGGCGAGGTAGAGCCCCGCCTGCACGCCGACCTTCGCCAGCCACACCACTCCCCAGAGCACGGTCAGCCCGGTGAAGGTGCGGACCAGCCGTGGGTCGTCCCGCCACTCGGAGCGTCCCTTGGCGACCAGCACCGACCAGATCCAGCCCACCAGCGGCTGGCGGATGGCGGCGGAGAGCAGCAGGGCGAGCCCGTAGCCGACGCCGTAGAGGATGCCGGGCAGGTAGAAGTCCCGCTCGTCACCGGTGCGCCAGGCGATGGCCGCGCCGATGGCGATGCCGAAGAGCCCGTTGACGGCGTGCCGGATCGGGCGACGCTGGGCCAGCCGGAGCCCGGCGATCAACAGCGCCACCGCCACCGAGGCGATCACCGCGGGGCGCAGCTCGCCGATGACGTTGGCGATCACGAAGACCACCACGGGGATGCTGGATTCGACCAGCCCCCGCCAGCCGCCGAGCTGGTCGGCCATCTGCTCGGCGATGGTGGGCAGCCGCTCCTCGTCCGGCGAACCGGTCTCCGACGAAACGGCGCGGTCCTGTCCGGTGGTCATCGGCTCCCCTGGCGTCCGCGCGGTCACTTCGGCAGGTCCAGCTCGTAGTACGGGTTGTAGATGACCTTGCGGTCGTCGCGTACGGCGACTCGGCCCCGCGCGGTCAGGTGCCGCCCCGGCTCGATGCCGGCGATGTGCCGGCGTCCCAGCCAGACCAGTGTCACCACGTCGCTGCCGTCGTAGAGGTCCGCCTCGAGCGTGGGCAGGTTGGTCCGCGGCGTGTAGACCACGGTGCGCAGCCGACCGCTGACCGAGACCACCTGGCCCCGGGAGCACTGCAGGGCCGGCACACCGCCGCACTCCGCGCTCTCCCGCTGCAACTCCTGCGCCTCGATCTCGGCCTCGCTGGCGGTGAGCCGGTGCAGGATGCGCCGCAGCGACCCTCGGCTCTCGTCGGTGGTCATGGACCCCGCGTCACCCTCTCAATGCTGGCCGGCCGCGCCGACACCGGTCCGGTCCCGGCGTCGCCGGGACCGTCCCGCCAGCGTACGCCGATCCGCTCGGTTCCGGCGGGTCGGCGATGCCCGGTCAGACCTGTCGCGGCTGCTCGGTCGGGCGTCCGCCGTCCGGGTTGGCGGCCGCCGACTCGTCGGTGGCCTCGCGCGGCAACCGCAGCGGCAGCGGCTCACGCACCGGCTTGGCCTCCTGCCCCCGGTCCACCACCAGCCCCTCCAGGCAGACGGCCAGCGGGCCGGCAGCCACCGGATCCACCGCCGCCGCGCCCTGGAAGACGCCGCGCACCATCCACCGCGGGCCGTCGATGCCCACGAACCGCAGGTCGGTCGGGCCGTCCGGGGTCCGCACCTGGGCCCGCAGCTCGGGGCCGTACTCGCCCTCGACCTCCTGGGTCGCGGCGCCGTCGGCGAGCAGCGACTGGCGGATCTCCTCCCGCACCTCGTCCCAGATCCCCTCGGACCGGGGCGCGGCGAAGACACCGAGCTGCAGCGCGTTCTGCCCGTGCACCAGCACGACCTGCTGGACCACGCCCTGCTGGTCGGCCTGCACCCGCACCTCGACGTCGGCGATGGCGGGGATGTGCAGGCTGCCCAGGTCCAGCCGCGCCACGTCGGACGGCGCCTCGGAGATGTCGTAGGGGCCGCGGCCGGAGACCGGCGAGGCGGTCTCCTCGGCCTGGAGGTCCTCGAGGACCTCGGTGCTCCGCTCGTCACCGGCGTGCCGCTCGGCACGCTTCCGGGAGAAGATCACTGCGCCCGCCCTCCGCTGTTCGCCTTCAACCTGTCACTTCCTCGCTGCGCCGCTCGTCCCCGGACGGGTCGGTCGGCGCCGGCACCAGGCCGGCGTGCCCGCCGGTGGAGCCGTGCCCGCCCGTCCCGCGCGGGGAGGGGGCCAGCTCCGCCACCGGCTGGAACTCCGCCCGCGCCACCCGCTGCAGAACGAGCTGGGCGATCCGGTCGCCCCGGGAGATCTTCGCCGAAGCGAGCCGATCATGGTTGATCAGGTTCACCATGATCTCCCCCCGGTAACCGGCGTCGACCGTACCGGGCGCGTTGAGCACCGTCACACCGAGCCTGGCCGCGAGCCCCGACCGGGGGTGGACCAGGCCCACGTACCCCTCCGGCAGGGCGATCGCCACGCCGGTCGGGACCAGGGCACGGCCGCTGGGCGGCAGCTCCACGTCGACGGCGGCCAGCAGGTCGGCCCCGGCGTCGCCGGGATGGGCGTACGCCGGCAGCGGCAGCTCCGGGTCGAGCTGCCGTACGGGCACGGGTACGACGTCGGTCACGGTTCCCTCTTCCGTCGGGTACGGCGGTGACCCTGCCATCCTGCCGGGTGGCGCGGCCTCCGTCCGCCGTACCCTCGGACTGTGAGCCTGTCGCCGTCCTCATCCTCCTCGGCGCCGCCCGCCGTGCGCCGCGCCGAGCACTCCGAGCGGCTCTTCCTGCCCTGGTGGCTGTGGCTGGGCGGGCTGACGGCCGCCGGTCTGCTCGCCGTCGAGGTCTGGATGGGCGCGCCCGGGGTGCGGGCCTGGCTTCCGTTCGTGGTGCTGCTGCCCGTCACCGCGCTGGGCCTCTGGTGGCTCGGCCGGATCCGGGTCGCGGTCCACGCCGGCGAGCTCCTCGTCGACGACGCCCGCCTTCCGGTGCGGTACGTCGCGGACGTGGTGCCGCTCGACGCCGCGGGCCGTCGGGAGGTGCTCGGCGTGGGCGCCGACCCGCTGGCGTTCGTGGTGCAGCGTCCCTGGCTCGGCAGCGCCGTCCAGGTGGTGCTGGACGACCCGGACGACCCCACCCCGTTCTGGGTGGTGAGCACCCGACGCCCGGTGGAGCTGGCCGAGGCGATCCTGGCCGCCCGCGACGCCGGCTGAACGCGCGGCGCACCGGCCGGCGAGGTCGGTGGGCGGCCCGCTGCGCCGGCCCGGTGGATCAGGGGGCACCGGGCAGCGAACGCGGCGGAACGGAGAGCTCCCGGCGCCTGCGCCGGAGGTCGTCGCGGACCTGGTCGCCGAGCCCCCTGGTGGCCCGACGGTTGAGGTAGCTGGCCACGGCCGCCCCGGTCAGGAACGGTCCCAGCGTGGTGAGGTTGCGCCCGAAGCGCCGCAGCAGGGTGTCGCGCAGCTCCCGGCGGGCCGCGGTGCCGAGCACCGCGCCGACGCCGGCGCCGGGCATCATCGGGTTGATTCCGCGTTGGGCGGCCCACGCCTGCACCAGGGCGAGCGCGCGCTGACCCCGTGCGGCGGGGAGGACGACGCCGTACACCTCGTGCAGCTCGCCGATGAGCTTCAGTTCGATCGCCACCACGGCGACCGTCTCGGCCGCCAGCAGCACCGGGGCGGAGAGCAGGGTGGGCGTGACCGTCCACTCCACGGCGGCCACCCCGCCGCCGGCGGCGCCCACTCCGGCGGTCGCGCGGGCGGCGTTGCGTACCAGACGATCGGCGATGGCCTCGTCGTCCAGGCCCTCGAAGTGCCGTCGCAGGGTGGCCAGATCCCGGATCGGCACGTGCGGGGCGACCTCGGTGACGGTGTCGACCATCCAGCGGACGGCGGCCCGGGGCTTGAAGAGGTCACCCAGTCCGCGGCGCCGGGCCTGGCCGATCAGCCGGCCGAGCAGCTGCCGCCGTCGGGCGGGCTCGATGTCGTCGGCGGTCAACGCCGCGACGGTGGCGCCCAGCTCGGCCGGATCGCGCTCCGGGGCGTCGCCTCGCTCGCTCATCGACCTCGACCTCCCGGATCGCTGGTTCGGCTACCCGTTCCGAGTCAAGCAGGTCCCCACCCGTGGCGCATGACGACGCCGACAGCGGCGGCCTCGATCGGGAGGCCGCCGCCGATTGAAATGATGAAGGTCAGACGCACTCGCGGCAGATGAGGTCGCCGTTGCGCTCGACCGCCAGCTGGCTGCGGTGGTGCACCAGAAAGCAGCGGGCACAGCGGAACTCGTCCTGCTGCATCGGCAGCACCTTGACCGTGAGCTCCTCGTCGGCCAGATCGGCTCCGGGCAGCTCGAAGCTCTCGGCCACCTCGGCCTCGTCGACGTCCACGGCGCCCGACTGTGAGTCGACGCGCCGGGCCTTGAGCTCTTCCAGGCTGTCCTCGCCGAGGTCGACCTCGTCGCGACGCGGGGCGTCGTAGTCGGTGGCCATCGGTTTCACTCTCCCATATCGATGTGGTCGTACGGTTGTAACGCCGGACGACGCTGTTCCGGTTCCGCTGGCCGGCCACCCGTTGTGTCGGTCACCCGACCCGACGACCAGTAGTCGGTCGAGGCCGCCAGAGAAACTCCCCCAGCGAGCGCGGTACCTTACCCCCCGTTCGGGCGAGGCATGTATACCGCCCTCGTGGCAGAGATGTACGCCCCCGCACGGGAAGTTGTTCCCAATGTGACTCAGGCGACACGAAGATAGGGGTAGTAGTACCTGGTTCATGGGCGGCGCGCCGCCATGTCCGGCTGTTTCCACGCGACGGTCGGACAACCGTTAACCTCAGCGGCGTACCCGACGGCCGGGGCGGCACTTTCGCCGTCGGCCGCCGCCACCCATGTGAAGTCCGGGGAGCGCCCAGATGAGTTTTGCGCGAGTGCGGGCACTCGTTGTCGTCGGCCTGTTGGCGATCCTCGCCCTGGTCTTCGTGGTCGTCGCGGTGGTTCGCGACAGCCAGGGTAACGCGGGCACCGCCAAGAGCTGCCCGGACGGCTGGCCCCTCGCCGACGTGACCCTGCGCGAGACCAAGGACGTCAAGATCAACGTGCTGAACGCGACCGACGAGGTGGGTCGGGCGGGCAGCGTGGCGGACGACTTCCGCAACCGCAAGTTCCAGGTGAAGAAGGTGGGCAACGCCCCCAAGGGGGTCGACGACGTGGCCGTGCTGCGATTCGGCCCGAAGGGCGTCGGTTCGGCGCACCTGCTCCGCGCCTACTTCCTCGACAACGCCGAGCTGGACTACGACGCCAAGCGCACCGACGACACCGTGGACGTGGTGCTGGGCAGCGCCTTCCAGCAGTTGGCCACCACCACCGAGGTGAACCAGTCCCTCGGTGACCTCGGTTCGCCGGCCGCTCCCCCCGGTTCCTGCCCCGCGCCCGTCAAGAAGTGACAGTCGCCTCCGGTGGCCCGTCACGGGCCGCCGGAGGCGTCCAGGTCGGCGAGCCGGTCGTGCAGCGGCGTGAAGAGCGCCGGAGGCGCGGCGATCACCAGGTCCGGCCCGGCCGGCCGGCCGGCCAGGCCCGCGACCCGCAGACCCGCCTCGGTGGCCACCAGGCCCCCGGCCGCCTGGTCCCACGCGGCGAGCCCCTTCTCGTAGTAGGCGTCCAACCGCCCCTCGGCCGCCAGGCAGAGGTCCAGCGCCGCCGCACCGAGGCGGCGGATGTCGCGTACGTGCGGAATCAGCTCGGCCACCACGCGGGCCTGGTGCGCGCGTCGTTTCGGGTCGTAGCCGAATCCGGTGCCGACGAGCGCCTGACCCAGATCGGTCTCGGTCGAGCAGCGCAGCCGCTCCCCGTCGCGCCACGCGCCGCCGCCGGCGGTGGCGGTCCACTCCTCGCCGGTGGTCACGTTGCGCACCACCCCGGCGACCACCTCGCCGTCGACCTCGGCGGCGAGCGACACGGCGTAGTGCGGCAGCCCGTAGAGGTAGTTGACGGTGCCGTCGATCGGGTCGAGGATCCAGCGCACCCCGCCCAGGGCGACCTCGGTGCCGCCCGTCCCGTACTCCTCACCGAGCACCGCGTCCGCGGGGCGGAGCCGGCGCAGCGCGTCGAGGACCTGGGTCTCGACCGCCCGATCGGCCGCGGTCACCACGTCGGTGGCCGTGCTCTTGGTGGCGGCCACCGAGACACCCTCGACCCGCATCCGGTACGCCGTCGCGGCGGCGGCCCGGGTCAGCTCGACCGCGATCTCCAGCAGCTCGCCCGATGACAGCGCCGTACGCTCCATGCCTCGTCCCCTTCCCGCACGATCGGGGTGTACCGCCTCGCGCGCGGGTACCATCCTTACAAACTCCACATCTGCGCCGTTTCGACGGTCTCGACAACCCGATACGCCGTGCGGCGCAGGATGATCGCCGCAGACGGCGTTACAATTCACCCCTGCCCACGCGCCACGGACGGCCGACGACCGGCCCACCCGGGACACGGGGGTTCTCCAAACACATCGCCCGGCGCGGTGGCCCCTGCTGCGCCGGACGACCCGGCCGTGCTCGCTCTTCGCCTCCGGAAGGTCATTCGTGACAGAACCCCGCCAGACCGGCGCCGACGTTCGCTCGCTCACCGACACTCTGATCGCCCACGCCCAGAGCGCCGGCGGTCAGCTGACGTCGGCCCAGCTCGCGCGCACCGTCGAGTCCGCCGAGGTGACGCCGGCCCAGGCCAAGAAGATCCTGCGGGCGCTCTCCGAGGCGGGAGTGACCGTGGTCGTGGACGGGTCGGCCAGCACCCGCCGCCGAGTGGCCGCGGCCCGGTCCGCCACTCCGGCGTCGCGCGCCACCACCGCCAAGACCACCAAGAAGGCCGCTCCGGCCCCGCAGCAGGCGCCCTCCGCCGAGGCCCCGGCGCCCGCCCCACGGAAGGCGACCGCGCGCGGGAGCGCCGGCACCACGGCCGACGTGGCCAAGGCCGCGGCGCCGGCCAAGGCCGCCAGGCCGACCCGGGCCACCAAGACGACCGTCGCCGCGGCCGGCAAGGCCAAGGCCGCCCCCGGCAAGGCCAAGGACGGGGCCGACGGCGACATCTCCCCCGAGGAGCTGGCCGCCGAGATCGAGGACGTGGTCGTCGACGAGCCGGCCGAGCTGACCCAGGCGGCCGAGGCCGACGCGGCGAACTCCGCCAGCGACAACGACTTCGAGTGGGACGACGAGGAGTCCGAGGCGCTCAAGCAGGCCCGGCGGGACGCCGAGCTGACCGCGTCCGCCGACTCCGTCCGGGCCTACCTCAAGCAGATCGGCAAGGTGCCGCTGCTCAACGCCGAGCAGGAGGTGGAGCTCGCCAAGCGGATCGAGGCGGGCCTCTACGCCGCGGAGCGGCTGCGCGCCGCCGAGGAGGGCGAGGAGAAGCTCACCCGCGAGATGCAGCGGGACCTGATGTGGATCTCTCGGGACGGCGAGCGGGCCAAGAACCACCTGCTCGAGGCGAACCTGCGACTGGTCGTCTCGCTGGCCAAGCGCTACACGGGTCGCGGCATGGCCTTCCTCGACCTCATCCAGGAAGGCAACCTCGGCCTCATCCGCGCCGTCGAGAAGTTCGACTACACCAAGGGCTACAAGTTCTCCACCTACGCCACCTGGTGGATCCGCCAGGCCATCACCCGCGCCATGGCCGACCAGGCCCGCACCATCCGCATCCCGGTGCACATGGTCGAAGTGATCAACAAGCTCGGCCGCATACAGCGTGAGCTGCTCCAGGACCTGGGCCGCGAGCCCACTCCGGAGGAGTTGGCCAAGGAGATGGACATCACACCGGAGAAGGTGCTGGAGATCCAGCAGTACGCCCGGGAGCCCATCTCGCTGGACCAGACCATCGGTGACGAGGGTGACAGCCAGCTCGGTGACTTCATCGAGGATTCGGAGGCCGTGGTCGCGGTCGACGCGGTCTCGTTCTCGCTGCTGCAGGACCAGCTCCAGCAGGTGCTGCAGACGCTCTCCGAGCGTGAGGCGGGCGTGGTACGACTGCGCTTCGGCCTGACCGACGGTCAGCCGCGCACGCTGGACGAGATCGGTCAGGTCTACGGGGTGACCCGGGAGCGGATCCGGCAGATCGAGTCGAAGACCATGTCGAAGCTGCGCCACCCGTCGCGGTCACAGGTTCTTCGGGATTACCTGGACTGAGCCGCAATCGTCAACCCGGCGTGTCGTTTTGATCACCTGGCGTGCAACGCCGGATGGTGATCCGCCGGTTGCACGATTGTGATCGTTGACGTGGCACCCTTGGTGCACGGCACACTGTGCCTGTCATGTGTGACCTCGGTCCCCCGCGGGCACACAGGGAAGGCCCGGAGCCACATGGATGTTGCAGGATAGGTGAGCAACGACCGAAGAGATTGTTCATCGGTGACGACCAGAGGAGGAAGGCGATGACCCCGACCCTCACGCCGCCGCCCGAGACGGTGAGCCCCCCGGCCGCCGATGAACGGTGCGACCGCTGCAATGCTGCCGGCAAGCTCCGTATCACGCTCGCCGGTGGGAGTGAACTGGTGTTCTGCGGGCACCACGCGAACAAGTACGCGGAAGATCTCGTGAAGATCACCGTTCGTTACGCGGCGGACCCGGAGTTCAGCTGGCGCGGCGTCGACTTGATGGCGAACTGAATCCGCAAGCCGACATAAAGGCCGGCCGGAGGCACCGAGAGGTGCCCCCGGCCGGTCTCTTTTTGCCCCCACCCCACCCGACCCGCAGGGTCGGTCATGAGGTTGGCGGTGGAGTTGATCGCGAGAACACCCGCAAACCTCATGATTGACGCGTCGGTGACCGGGGGCGGCGTTCCGGGACGCGGGGGTCAGAGGGTCTGGACGGTGGCGATGCGCTCCTCGAGCTGCTCGATCGTCGCCTGAGCGCTCGGCGGGCCGCCGCAGAGCCGGCGCAGCTCGGCGTGGATCTTGCCGTGCGGCTGACCCGTACGGTGGTGCCGCGCGGCCACCAGGGCGTTGAGCTGACGGCGCAGCGCCACGCGACGCTGGGCGGCACTCATCGGTGCCGGCGGAGCCGTGGGCGCGTCAGCGGCCGGCTCAGCGGTCCGTACGGCCGCCTTGCGGCGCTGGGCGGCGAGCTGCTCGGCCTGCCGCTTCGACAGCAACACGGCGACCTGGTCGGCGGTGAGCAGACCCGGCAGCCCGAGGTACTCCTCCTCCTCGGGGGTGCCCGCCTGGGCGGCGGTGCCGAAGGACGCGCCGTCGAAGATCACCTGATCCAGCTCGGCGGTGGCGGAGAGCGCGGCGAACCGCTTCTCCAGCTCGCCGCTGGCCTGGTCGTCACGCTGGGCCCGCTCGAGCAGGTCGTCGTCGAAGCCCTCGCGGTCCTTCGGCTTGCCCAGCACGTGGTCGCGGGCGGCCTCCATCTCGCTGGCGAGCCCGAGCAGGTGCGGCACGCTGGGGAGGAAGACCGAGGCGGTCTCCCCCGGACGCCGGGCCCGGACGAAACGGCCGATCGCCTGGGCGAAGTAGAGCGGTGTGCTCGCGCTGGTGGCGTAGACCCCGACCGCGAGACGCGGAATGTCGACGCCTTCGGAGACCATCCGTACGGCGACCAGCCACCGCTGCTCGGACGCCGCGAACGTCGCGATCCGGGCCGACGCTCCCGCGTCGTCGGAGAGCACCACCGCCGCCTTCTCGCCGGTGAGCTGCTCGATGAGCTTGGCGTACGACCGGGCGGTCTGCTGGTCACTGGCGATCACCAGCCCGCCGGCGTCCGGCATGCCCGCGTTGCGCAGCACGCTGAGCCGGGCGTCGGCGGCGCGCAGCACCTGTGGCATCCAGTCGCCGGCCGGATCCAGCGCGGTCCGCCAGGCCTGGGCGATGAGGTCCTGGGTCATCGGCTCGCCGAGCCGTGCCGCCAGCTCCTCCCCCGCGTTGGTCCGCCACCGGGTCTCCCCGGAGTACGCGAGGAAGAGCACCGGCCGCACCACGCTGTCGCGGAGCGCGTCCGAGTAGCCGTAGACCGAGTCGGCGCGGGACCGCAGCAGCCCGTCCCCGCCCCGCTCGTACGTGACGAACGGGATCGGGTTGTCGTCGGAGCGGAACGGCGTACCGGTGAGCATGAGGCGGCGTACGGCCGGCTCGAAGGCCGCCTTGACCCCGTCGCCCCACGTCCGGGAGTCACCGGCATGGTGGATCTCGTCGAGGATGACCAGGGTTCGGCGGGTCATGGTGCGCCGCCGGTGCACCTGCGGCGCCATGCCGACCTGGGCGTACGTGACCACGGCACCGTGGAAGTCGGCCGAGGAGTGCACGTCGGCGTTACGGAACGCGGAGTCCAGCTGGATGCCGACCCGGGCCGCGGCCTGTGCCCACTGCGTCTTCAGGTGCTCGGTCGGGGCGACCACGGTGACCGCCTCCACCGTGCCGTCCACGAGCAGCTCGGCGGCGATCCGCAGGGCGAACGTGGTCTTACCGGCGCCGGGCGTGGCGACCGCCGTGAAATCGTCGGAGCGCCGTCGCAGGTACTCCACCAGCGCCTTGCGCTGCCATGCGCGTAGTGCCGGAAACGTCTCGATCGCCGGCGACGGGGCTGCCACGCGAAGGCTCCTCTCCGACCGCGTCAAGGCGGACCTGGGTCAGGGCCACGGTCCGCAGCGCCCATGAAAACGCCTCCGCGCAGTAGCTGCCGCGAAGGCCGACTCAGCATAACCAGCGGGCGTCCCTGCGCCCAGGCGACGCCACGCTGGTCACATCAGCGCGGATCCGGACCGGGGTCTTGGGTACGCGGCGGCCGCAGCGTCGCCACCGGCACCGCCCAGCGTCGCCGCAACGCCACCACCCGCACCACGAAGATCAGCACTGCCGCCGCGGCGATCGGCGCCGGGCCGGCCTGTCCCACCCGTTGCAGCACCGCCACGACGACCGCCCCGGCCAGGGCGGCGACCGCGTAGATCTCCCGGCGCAGCACCACCGGGATCTCGCCGGTGAGCAGGTCCCGGCCCAGCCCGCCGCCGATCCCGCTGAGCATGCCGATCACGCAGGCCCCGACCGCGGGTACCTGCGCGTCGAGCGCCTTGAGCGTGCCGGTGACGGTGAAGAGCGCGAGCCCGGCCGCGTCCAGCAGCAGCACGGTGGTCCGCAGCCGGGCCAACTGGGGGTGCAGCCAGAACACGGCACCTGCGGTGATCGCGGCGGTGGCGGCGTACCGCCAGTCGCCGAAGGCGAGCGGCGGTACCTCGCCGATGGCCAGGTCGCGGAAGATCCCACCGCCCAGGGCGGCCACGAAACCGACGAAGGCGACACCGAACAGGTCGAGCCGTTTGGCCACCGCCGCGGAGGCACCGGAGGCGGCGAACACCGCGACGCCGACGAGGTCGGCGATGAGCAGACCGGTGGAGGTGGTCACCGCCGAAGGCTACGCGCGGGATCGCGGCGGCAGCCTCCGATCAGCGGCTGAAGGAGTCGTAGATCTCCTTGCACTTCGGGCAGACCGGCGACCCCGGCTTCGCGGCCTTGGTCACCGGGAAGGTCTCCCCGCAGAGCGCGATGACGAACGTGCCCATGACGGCACTCTCGGCGATCTTTTCCTTACGGACGTAGTGGAACATCTCGGGGCCGGTGTCGGCGTCCTTCAGCTCCGGACGCTCGAGAACCTCTGTGCTCACGTCTGCACCTCCAACCGTCAAGTTTGGCAGCTCCGGACGGCCCGGTCCAATTCACGTCCGGCCTGGAGCGGGCCGTACGGTGATCACTGTGACCAACTTTCACATCCGTTTCGGCGCCGAGGTGTCCGACGCCCTGCGGGACGGGCGCCCGGTCGTCGCTCTGGAGAGCACCATCGTCTCGCACGGCCTCCCCCGGCCGGAGAACCTGCGGGTCGCCCGGCAGATCGAGGCGACCGTACGGGACGCCGGGGCGGTCCCGGCCACCATCGGGATGGTCGGCGGCGAACTCGTGGTCGGTCTCGACGACGCCCAGCTGACCCGCCTCGCCACCGTCGACGGTGTGGCCAAGCTCTCCGTCCGTGATCTGGCGGTGGCCGCGGCGACCGGCGCGGACGGCGCCACGACCGTCGCGGCGACCAGCGCGGTGGCCGCCGCGGCGGGGATCGGCGTCTTCGCCACCGGTGGCCTCGGCGGGGTGCACCGGGAGGCGGCGCAGAGCTTCGACGAGTCGGCTGACCTGGTCACCCTCTCCCGGACTCCGATCGCGGTGGTCTGCGCCGGGGTCAAGTCGATCCTCGACGTGGGGGCGACGCTGGAGCGGCTGGAGACGCTGGGGGTCGGTGTGGTGGGGTACCGCACTCAGCGTTTCCCCGGCTTCTACCTGACCGACGGCGGCTTCGACCTCGACTGGTCGGTGGACTCGCCGGAGCAGATCGCCGACGTGCTCGCCGCCCGGACGCAGCACGGCCTGACCAACGGCGGCCTCGTGGTGGCCAACCCGCTCCCCGTCGACGAGCAGCTCGATCCGGTGCTGCACGACCGGACGCTCACCGAGGGCCTGGCCCGGCTGGAGCGCGACGGGGCGACCGGCAAGGCCGTGACCCCCTACCTGCTGGCCCACTTCCACTCCGCCACCGAGGGCGCCAGCCTCGCGGTGAACGTACGGATCATCCTGCGCAACGCCGACCTGGCCGCGCGGATCGCGGTGGCCTCGGCAGCCCGGCGCGCCGACACCGGAGCATGAGCCCGAACCGACGGGTCGTCGTCGTCGGCGACGTGATCACCGACGTGGTCGCGGCGCTGCGCGGGCCACTCGCCTCCGGCTCGGACACGGCTGCCGAGATCCGGTTCAGCGGCGGCGGCCAGGCGGCGAACACGGCCGCCTGGCTCGCCGCGCAGGGCACCCCCGTGACGCTGGTCGCGGCGGTCGGTGGGGACGCCGAGGGGCGCGACCGGGTGGTCGAACTGGGCGCCGCCGGCGTCGCCTGCGCCATCGAGACCGTCGAGGACGCCGTGACCGGCACCGTCATCGTGCTGGCCACCGCGGGCGAGCGGACGATGGTGAGCCAGCGAGGGGCGAACCTGCGGTTGACGGCAGCGCACGTCGATCAGGCCCTCGCCGGGGTGCCCGACGCGGGGCATCTGCACCTGTCCGCGTACACCCTGTTGGACGCCGAGTCGCGCGCGGCCGGGCTGAGGGCGCTGGCCGCCGCCCGCGAGCGGGGGCTCAGCACCAGCGTCGACGCGGCCTCCGCGGCGCCGCTGCGGCGCGTCGGCGTGCCCGCCTTCCTGGCCTGGGTACGCGACGTCGACCTGCTGTTGGTCAACGCGGACGAGGCCACCGTGCTGGCCGGTGGGCTGGAGCCGGCCGCCCAGGCGCGGGCGTTGTCGGCGACCGCGCGCCGGGTCGTGGTCAAGCGAGGCGCGGCCGGCGCGGTCTGGGCGGATCGGACGGGGACGCTCTGTTCGGCGCCGGCCCGCCGGGTGGCCGTGGTGGACGTCACCGGGGCCGGGGACGCGTTCGCCGCGGGGCTGCTGACCGCCTGGCTGGCCGGCGCGGATCCGGCTACGGCGCTGGCTCGGGCGGGCGACCTTGGCGCGGTGGCGGTCTCCACCCTCGGTGCCCGTCCGAAGCCCTGAACCTGGCCGGGGCGGCACCCGCGAGCCGGGCCGGCGACAGCGCGGCGTCCGTTCGGCGGCCCGGTGAACCCGGGCCGCCGTCAGAGGTCGGCGTCGATGACCTTGTGCGGGCGCTCCTCGGCGGTGACGCTCATCGGCGGTGCGGCGTCGCGCTGCTCGTGCCGGAAGCGGTTGGAGAGCCGGTGCTCCTCCTTCGGCGGACGGTCGTTGGCCAGCAGCACGGCGAGCCACGGGATGAGCACCATGCCGAGGCCGCAGAGCGGCAGCCAGAGCCAGAGCAGGGGAGCCTGCGCGCCGACCAGGATCGCACCCACGACCAGACAGGCCACCCGGATGCTCATCATCAGCACATACCGCCGCTGCCGGCTGGTGAGCTGGTCGTCCTGGCTGCGTGAGGCGTCGGTGATCAGGATCGGCTGGTACGCCTGACGCTTCACCACGGACCTCCTCGAGGGGTTACGCCCCATCCTGTCACTCGGTGGCCGTGATCAGCGAAGTTCGACGTGACGGACGGCCCCAGGAGTGACCGGTGGCACCGCGAGAGGAGGTGCTTCGTGTTACGCCCGTGGTACGCTCCGCCCGTGGGCAGCAGGTTCAGCTTCACCGAAGAGGCGCTGGCCAACCTGAAGGTCTACGACGTCACGCCGGGGGAAGTCTGGGAGGCGCTGCACAGCGTCCGGCGGGTGATCCGCCACCTGGGCGACGACGTGATGGTCGTCTACGCCGCCGCCAGGCGGGGCCGTCGGCTGGCTGTGCTGCTCGCGGAGGCCGACGGCACCGACAACGACTGGGACATCCTCTCCGCCCGTGAGCTCAGCGACGCCGAGTCGAAGCGCTACGACGAGGCGGTGCGGAGAGATCGCCGATGAGGAGGCGGTGACATGCACCGTGACGACGCGACCAAGCAGTTCCACAGCGGCGACGACCGGCTCGCGGAGTTGATCGACGAGAGTCAGCCGGCGGAGCTGCCCGTTCCGGACACCGATGTGCCGATGGTCAGCCGGTCGGTGCGGCTGCCGCTGGAGACGTACGAACGCGTGCGGGCGGCGGCCGAGGCGCGGGGCATCGGGGTCACCACCCTGATGCGGCAGTGGATCGAGGCGGGCCTGGCCGACCTCGACGACTCGACCACCGTCTCCCTCGCCGACGTCCGGCGGGCGCTCGCCTCGCTCGCCCACCCCACCGCCGCCTGAGTCCACGCGGCGGTCAGCCGGCAACCGCCGCCCGGTGCAGGTCAGGCGGCGGTTCAGCCGGCCGCCTTCGCCTTGGCCGCCGCCTTCATCTGCTGCTTGTACTCCCGTACCCGACGCAGCGACTCACCGTCGGTGACGTCGGCGACCGACCGGTACGCGTCCGGGTCGCCGTACCCGCCGGCCGCCTCCTGCCAGCCCTGCGGGCGCACGTCGAAGCGCTTGCCGAGCAGGGCGAGGAAGATCTGCGCCTTCTGCTTGCCGAAGCCGGGCAGCCCGGCGATCCGGTCGAACAGCTCCCGACCGTCGGTCACGCCGGTCCAGAGCCCGGCGGCGTCGCCGTCGTACCGGTCGACGATCACCTGGCACACCTCCTGCACCCGGGCCGCCATCGCCTTCGGGAACCGGTGCAGCGCGGGCGGCTGGGCGAAGACGGCGATCAGCTGTGCCGGGTCGTACCCGGCCAGCTCGCCCGCGTCGAGGTCGTGCCCGAGCCGCTGCGCCAGCATGTACGGCGAGGAGAACGCCTTCTCCATCGGAATCTGCTGATCAAGGACCATGCCGAGGATGCGGGCCAGCGGATCCCGGTTGAGGAGATCGTTCGCCGCGGAATCGATCGGAAGTGCCAACGCCATGACCCAATGCTGCCAGACCCCGCTCGACTGCCGGCGGACACACGCGCGACCAGCACCTCCCCGCCGTACGACGACGCGGGCGCGCCCGCGCGCGCAGCCCCCGGACGGTGGCCGTCGTGCCGGTCTCCTCGGCCCGGAGATCGGTCGATCGCGCCTGCTCACGGCGCGGATGTCCCGGGTGGGCCCGCCCGGGACAACGGCAGCAGGCAGGATGGCGAGGTGGCCGAACAAGACATGCTGCTCTCCCCCGCCGGCGTCGAGGCGTTGCGTACCGCGCTGACCCGGGCCCGCTTCACCTCGAACGGCATCGCCGACCGGCTCGGTCCGCAGGCGACCGGCGGGGTGGCGCGCAACGACTTCCGCGCCGCGCTGAAAGCGACCGAGGACCGCGACCCGCTCGCCACGCTGATCCGGGTCTTCATCTGTGACCAGACCGAGCCGGAGGCGGTGGTGGCCGCCGCGCTCGCGCCGCTCGACCTCGCCGAGGCGGTCGAGGGCGGGCTGCTCGAACGGCACGGCGACGGTGTGCGCGCCGGCGTCGACCTGGAGCCGTACGGGGACGAGTGGTGGGTACTCGCCGACGTGCCGGCCAGTGCCCGCCCCGGTCGGCCGCTGCACTCCGAGCACGTGCTCGGCATCGGCGGCGCGACCCAGACGTTGATCGGCGCGACCGTCCGCCGACCGGTCGGCACCGCGCTCGACCTGGGGACCGGCTCGGGCGTACAAGCACTGCACCTCTCCACCCATGCGCGCTCGGTCACCGCCACCGACGTCTCCCCCCGGGCCCTGCGTTTCGCCGCCACCACCGCCGCTCTCAACGGCCAGGACTGGGAGCTGCTCCGTGGCGACATGGTGGCCCCGGTGGCGGGACGCCGGTTCGACCTGGTGGTGAGCAACCCACCGTTCGTGGTCGGGCCGGGCACCACCACGCACGTCTACCGGGACTCCGGCCGGGTCGGCGACGCGATCGGGAGCGAACTGGCCGCAGCCGCGCCCGCCCTGCTCACCGAGGGCGGCACGATGCAGTACCTGGCGAACTGGGTGCACGTCGCCGGTGAGCAGTGGGACGAGCGGGTCGCGGACTGGTTCGCCGGCACCGGCCTGGACGCCTGGGTCATCCAGCGTGAGGTGGCCGACCCCATGGCGTACGTCAACCTGTGGCTGACCGACGTCGGCGAGGCGGCCGACCCGCAGCGGATGGCCGCCTGGCTGGACTGGTTCGACGCGCACAAGGTGGAGGCGATCGGCTTCGGCATCATCTCGCTGCGCCGCGGCGGGCACGCCGACCCCGTGGTCCGCGTGGAGGATCTCCGGCAGCGGGTCGAGCCGCCGATGGGCGACCAGATCGGCGCCTGGTTCGACCGCCAGGACTTCCTTCAGGTACGCGACCCCGAGGCGCTGCTCGCCGAGCGCTACCGGGCCGCCGAGGGGCTCCAACTTCGGCAGGAGGCGACGCTGGGCGACGAGGGCTGGGCGGTGGACCGGCAGGTGCTGGCCATGCCGCACGGGCTGCGCTGGACCGAGGAGATCGATCCGCTGGTGTTGGCGCTGGTCGGTGGAGCCGACGGCCGCCTGCCGCTGCGCGACCAGCTCGCCCTGCTCGCGGTGGCGCACGACGTGGCGCCCGACGAGCTCGCCGAGGCGGCCGGTCCGATCGTGGCGCACCTGGTCGAGCGGGGCATCATCGAGCCGGTGGCGGACTGATGCTGGCGACGACGCCGGCCGGCGTCGGCCAGATCGTCGAGGTCCTCGTTGCCCGGCACGCCCGGGTGGTCGGGCGGAGCGGCGGACGGGGAGCCTGCTGATGCGGGCGGTGGTGCAGACGGTCGGCCGGGCCAGCGTCACGGTCGACGGCGACGTGGTCGGCGCGATCGACGACGGGCTGCTGGTGCTGCTCGGCGTGACCCACACCGACACCGGGGAGACCGCCCGGACGATGGCCCGCAAGGTGCACGAGCTGCGGATCCTCGACGAGGAGCGCTCCGCCGCCGACACCGGCGCACCGATCCTCGTGGTCAGTCAGTTCACCCTCTACGGCGACGCCCGCAAGGGCCGCCGTCCGAGCTGGACGGCCGCGGCGCCCGCGGAGGTCGCCGAACCGCTGGTGACGGCCGTGGTCGAGGCGCTGCGTGAGCGCGGCGCCAAGGTGGAGACCGGCCGTTTCCGCGCTCACATGCTGGTCGAGAGCGTCAACGTCGGCCCCCGCACCATCCTCCTGGACCTCTAACCCCCCTCCCCCACCCCCACCCCCACCCCCACCCCCTCCCCGCCTCGCCCTGTTGATCAAGAGGTATGCGTCAGGATCCTGGCGGCGGCGTCAAGGGGTGAGTGCAATCGTTAGGGCGCGATGAGTTGCGCGAGTCGCTGGGCTGGTGTGTTCCAGCCCAGTGTCTCGCGGGGGCGGGTGTTGAGTTCGTGGGCGACTTCGTCGAGGCCG
>NZ_RAZT01000022.1 GCF_003626635.1 Micromonospora musae
CATCAACCGGCTCAAACGCCATCGCGGCCTGGCCACCCGATACGACAAGCTGGCCGTCCGCTACGAAGCCACCATCCACGTCACCGCCATCAACGAGTGGCTACACGCACTTCGAGACAGGACCTAGTCCGTCGCCGACCTCTGGTCTCGGGTGTGCGCCGTGGTGGCGTCTTCCCGTCTTCGACGGGCATGGGGGGAAATGATGGCCAAGTTCAACGTCAAGCTGCGCCAGGATCGGCACGAGACCGACGGGATCGTGACCGCCGAGGGCGCACCGGGGTTCACCCGCGAGCCACGCACCGAGCTCTTCCTGCTGGGTGTGTCGAACATGGTCGGTGAGGACGCCTTCTACGAGGGCGCCGCCGGCCGGGATGCGCGGTTCCGGGAGTTGGTCGCGGCCGTGGCGGTCGCCGACCCCGAGTGGTTCGCACGGTTCGTGCCGTGGCTGCGTACCGGTGCGATGCTGCGGTCGGCGGCGGTGGTGGCGGCCCTGGAGGGCGCTCGCGCCCAGGTGGCGGCGGGCGTGCCGGGATCCCGGGCGATCGTGGACGCGGCGTTGCAGCGTGCCGACGAGCCGGGGGAGGCGCTGGCCTACTGGCTGGGGCGTCATGGGCGAGCGCTGCCGAAGCCGGTCAAGCGGGGCATCGCCGACGCCGTCGTGCGGCTGTATTCCGAGCGCAACCTGCTCAAGTACGACTCCGAGGGCAGCGCGGTGCGGTTCGGTGACGTCATCGACCTGACCCACCCGACGGCGAGGGACGAGCAGCAGGGCGACCTGTTCCGGCACGCGCTGGACCGGCGTCACAAGCGCGACAACCCGCTGCCGGTGTCGCTGCGGATGCTGGCGGCCCGGGCCGAGCTGATGGCGCTGCCAGTCGAGCAGCGCCGCGAGCCCGTCGACCCGGCGGTGCTCGGCGCGGCCGGGATGACCTGGGAGGCCCTCGCCGGCTGGCGGCAGGCCGCGATGGACGCGCCGGCGTGGGAGGCGATCATCCCGACCATGGGCTACCTGGCGCTGCTGCGCAACCTGCGCAACTTCGACCAGGCCGGGGTCGACGACGCCGTCGCCGAGACGATCGGGGCGAGGCTCTCCGACCCGGGTGAGGTCGCGAGGTCGCGGGTGCTGCCGATGCGTTTCCTGTCGGCGTACAACGCGGCGCCGAGCCTGCGGTGGGCGTACCCGCTGGAGAAGGCGTTGCAGCAGGCGCTGGTGAACGTGCCGGCCCTGGACGCGCGGACCCTGATCCTGATCGACACGTCGGGGTCGATGCACAGTGCGTTCAGTAAGGACGGGACACTGCGTTGCTGGGACGCGGCCACGGTGTTCGGCCTTGCGCTGGCCGCCCGTGCGCACGACGCGACGGTGGTGTCGTTCTCCAACGCCAGCAGGGTCTTCCCCACGGTGGCGGGGGAGTCGGTGCTGGCGGCGGTGCGCCGGTTCAAGGAGGGCGGCTTCTTCTACGGCGGTGGGACGGAGACCGAGAAGGCGGTTCGGGCGCACTACGACCGGCACGATCGGGTGGTCATCCTCACCGACGAGCAGGCGCACTGGCACGGCTCGGCGGACGCGACGGCCGCGGTGCCCGCGCAGGTTCCGGTCTACACCTGGAACCTGGCCGGCTACCGGATCGGTCACACGCCGACGGTGGGGAACCGGCACACGTTCGGTGGTCTCTCCGACGCGGCGTTCGCGATGATTCCGCTCATCGAGGCGGGGTCCCGCGATCAGTGGCCGTTCTGACGTCCGTGCGGCGTCGGCCTCCCGAGGCCGGCGCCGCACGCGGCGTTGCTCAGGCCGGGTGGGGTTGCGCGATGACCGGCGGTTCCGAGTAATGTCGGCGGCATGTCGAGCCCTGAGGCATCCAGGGTGGGGGCTTTCGGTCACGCCGTCAGCTCCCTGAACCACTGAGTTCTTAGCCCGCTCCCTGCCAGTTGTTGCTGGCGGGATCCCGCGTGCACCCGTGGGCGCTGGCCGCGGTGACGAGACGTCTCCTCGTTCTCTCTCACCTCGGAGTTTCTGATGCCTCTGCCGCTCTATCTGCTCGCCGTGGCCGTCTTCGCCATGGGCACCTCGGAATTCATGCTCGCCGGCCTGGTGCCGGACATCGCCCGAAGTCTCGATGTGTCGGTCGGCAGCGCCGGCCTTCTGACCTCGGCGTTCGCCGCCGGGATGATCGTCGGCGCGCCGCTGATGGCCGCGTTTGCCCGCCGGTGGTCCGCCCGGATCAGCCTGCTGGGCTTTCTGCTGGTCTTCACCGTGGCCCATGTCGCGGGCGCTCTCACGACGAGCTTCGCGGTTCTGCTGATCACCCGGATGGTCGCCGCCCTGGCCAACTCGGGCTTCCTGGCGGTGGCGCTGAGCACGGCGGCCACGCTCGTGGCCTCTGATCAGAAGGGGCGCGCACTGGCCGTGCTGCTCTCGGGTACGACGGTGGCCGTTGTCGCCGGCGTTCCTGGCGGTGCGGTGTTGGGCGCGGTGCTCGGCTGGCGCGCAACCTTCTGGGCGATCGCGCTGCTGTCCCTTCCCGCCGCCTACGGTGTGGTGAGAGGCATACCTTCGCGTGCCGGGACGGCCCCTCGGGGTATTTCGGCTCGGCTGTCTCTTCGTGCTGAACTCGCCCAGCTCGCGATGCCCAGGCTGGTCCTGGTCATGTTGCTCGGTGCTCTCGTGAACGCCGCCACCTTCGCCACGTTCACCTTCCTCGCTCCGATCGTCACCGGCACCGCCGGTCTGCGTGAGCTGTGGGTACCGGTAGTGCTGGTGCTCTTCGGTATCGGGTCCTTCGCGGGCGTCAATCTCGGGGGGCGGCTCGCCGATCAGCATCCCGGCGTCGTGATCGCGGTGGGTGGCCCGTTGCTGTTGCTCGGCTGGGTGGCGTTGGCGGGCCTTGCTGTTCAGCCAGTGGCGCTTCTGCTCCTCGCGTTCGTGCAGGGCACGCTCTCGTTCGCGTTGGGCAGCACCCTGATCGCCAGGGTGCTCTACGAGGCAGCGGACGCTCCGACCATGGGAGGTTCGTATGCGACCGCGGCGCTCAACGTCGGTGCTGCCGGCGGCCCCGTCGTTGCGGCGGCGACCCTCGGGACCGGTGCTGGTGACCTCGGTCCGGTGTGGGCCAGCGCCTTTCTGATTGCCGTTGCGCTGCTTGTCGCCTTGCCGTTGCGGCGATTCATCGCACCTGGCGTCGGCCAGGTGAATCGATGACCCGCCCGGGCGCTCCGACGGAGGGACGGTCGAGCGCCGGCGCTACGACGGCGAACGCGTGGTCGGTCAACTCGGCCAGGCGTTGTTCGTCGTCGCCGGGCTGCCATTGCTGGAGCACGGCGTCCAGGGCCAGCATGGCCATGCCCGCGGCCAGGTGCGGGTAGGGGTCGGTGTCGGGGTCGAGGCCGTTGCGGGCGGCGAGTTCGGCGGTCAGCCCGGCGCGCCAGTGGATCTGGCGTTCGAGCCAGCGGGCGTGCAGGGCTGGCGTGTCCAGGATGAGTCGGACGACGATTCGCGATCGTTCGGCGTGGTCGGGTTGGTCGGCGCAGCCGGCGAGTGGTCGCCAGATGGCATGACGCAGCGCGACCGATGGTGGTTCGTCTTTCGGTCGGGCGGCGAGCTCGGCGACGACGTCCGTCCCCATGTCGGCGATGAAGCGGACGACGACGTCTTCCTTGGAGGCGAAGTAGCGGAAGAAGGTGCGCCGAGACATGCCGGCGGCCGCGACGATGTCGTCGACGGTGACCGCGTCGAAGCCGCGGGTGGCCAGCAGCATCAGGGCGGCGTTGCGCAGTTCCTCGGCGACGAGCTGCCGTTTGCGTTCGGCCAGCGTGGTGTCCGACCTCGGTGCCATGCGCCGATGCTACCTCATGCCTATTCTGGCATTCTGCGCATGTCTTGACACTCAGTGCCACCAACGGCACCGTGGAGCGTATGGCTGCTGATTGCTGGACCGCGGACCGCATTCCGGACCTGAGTGGACGCACCTTCGTCGTCACCGGCGCGAGTAGCGGGCTCGGCCTGGTCACCACCCGGGCCCTCGTCACGCGTGGCGCTCACGTGGTGCTGGCCGTACGCGACGAGGAGAAGGGCCGTGCGGCAGCCACCTCCCTCGCCGGCGCCCACGGTGCGGGCTGGGAGGTGCGCCGGCTCGACCTGGCCGACCTCGACTCGGTCCGGGACTTCGCCGATCGGATGCACGCGTCACACGACCGGGTGGACGTGTTGGTCAACAACGCCGGGACGATGGCCACCCCGTACGTCCGCACTCCTCAAGGCCATGAGCTGCAATTCGCCACCAACCACCTCGGGCACTTCGCCCTCACCGGTCTCCTGCTCGACCTGTTGCTGGCCGGCCGGGACCCGCGTGTGGTCACCGTGACCTCGGTCAACCACCGTCGGGCCCAGCCGCCCTCGAACACCGCCCGGCGGTACTCGCCGATGGGTGTCTACAACTCGTCCAAACTGGCCAACGCCATCTTCGGCTCGGAGCTGCATCGTCGTCTCCGCGATGTGGGCAGCCCCCTTCGCAGCATCCTCGCCCACCCCGGCTACACCGCCACGAACCTACAGTTCAGTGCCACCACCGCGGGGTGGCGCCTCCTGCTGGGCAGGCTCGGCAACCCGCTGCTGGCGCAACCCGCCGACCGTGGCGCCCTGCCTCAACTGTTCGCCGCAACCGACCCCGACGCCCGCTCAGGCCAACTCATCGTTCCCGACGGGCCGGGCGAGTTACGCGGACACCCGGTGACCGGCGAACTGTCGCCGGCCGCGACCGACCCCGAGAATGGCCGCCGCCTCTGGGAACTGTCCGAACAGGCCACGGGAGTGCGGTACGCAGCGCTCCGGCCGTCGCGCTGACCGGGTGAAGGCGGTCGTCGCACGTCCGCGTCAGAAGGGGAACCCCTGCTTCGAGCGGCTCCGGCCGGAGCGGTGCCGGGCGTACGTCACGTCGCCCGCTACCGAGCCGGTCGTCTCCTCGTCGCCGTCATGAGCCGGCTTCCGTGACGGACTGGACGAGGCGCTGGGCGTTCAGGGGCTTGGTCTGGTCCTCACCGAGTCCGTACCGCTGGGCCAGGTAGGCGGAGTCCTGCCAGGTGACCAGCGAGCCGGGCTGTCCGTCGTCGCGCACCATGACTCGGATCGGCAGGTCGATGGCGAGCTCGGGGTTGACCTGCATGAGCGGCGTGCCCACCTGCGGGTTCCCGAAGATGATCACCTGTGTCTCGGGCATGTCCAGCCCGGCTTTGCGGGCGGCTGCCGCGTGATCGACCACCGTCGCCACCACGGCGCCCATCCGCTCCGCCGCCGTCCGCAGCGCGGAGATCGTCTCGCCGACGTCGTGTGGGCTGCGCTTGGTCACCAATCCGTCGTTCACGACCGCCCCGCTTTCTGTGTCGCGGAAACCTCCTTCATCATGTCCGCAACCGGGTCCCGTTCGGTCAGGTTCGCCGACAAACCTGCCCCTGCTGGCCAGGACCGGCGGTGGACCGCCGAGGCGAGCAGCGCCGCGCCGGGTCACCTCGGGGCGTAGGCGATCGAGGCGCTTTCGAGGCGGCTCAGCTCGTCGAACGCGGCCTGCCGGCCGGTCTCCACTGCCGCGCGGAGCAGGTGCGGGCGTCGCTCGGTACGGCCGATCTTCGCGCTGCCCAGCGGTGGGCGGATCTGCAGGGTCGCCGGGTGCGACGCCAGCAACTGCTCCTCCTCGGCTCGCATGGCTTCGCGGCGCAACCACGTCTCGGTGGCGCCCGGGGCGCGTCGGGCGAACCACCGGGACATCAGCAGGCGTTCCGCGCGGGACGGGGCCGATGCGATCTCGTCGGTACGGCGGGTGCGCAGCGCGACGACGTGGGTGGCCTGCTGCGCGAGGGCCGTCCGCACCGGGACCGCCTCGCTCAACCCGGCGTCGACGAAGAGCCGGCCGTCGACCTCGACCGGTTCGCCGGCGAGCAGCGGCATCGCCGTCGACGCGCGCAGCGCCGCCTGCAGGCTGGACCGGTCGTGGATCTGCTGGTGCAGGTCGACGGGTTGGCCGGTGAGCGCGTCGGTGGCGATCGGGTGGAACTCGACCGGGCTGTCGAGGATCTCCTGGAACCCCAGCGGCAGGATCTCGGTGTACACGGTGTGGATGAGGAACTGGGTGTCGACGATCGGTTGCCGGCGCAGCGCCCGCGTGGGGTTGATGGTCGTACGCATGATGATCGGATCCCACCAGGCGTGCTTGCTGCTCTCGGCGCGGCCGCAGAGCAGCCACGCGGCGTTCAGCGCTCCCATGGAACTGCCGTAGACGGCGTCGAAGAGGGGTAGCAGCCCGAGCTGTTCGATGGCGATCGTCATGCCGCTCGAGTAGGCGCCACGGGAGCTGCCGCCTTCGATCAGTAGGACCAGGCGCGCGTCGTCGTTGCGCCGACCGGGAAGGCTCGACTCTTGCTTGCGGTTGCGTAGCAGCTGAAGGACAGTGGCGGTCACCGTTGCACCTTCTTTTCCTGTCTGTGCCGGCTCATCCGATAACCGCCCGGACGCCCGGACGCCGCAGATCACGACCGTGCGGCCCGGATTCGCTGGTGGGCCGTCGTAGGTGCCGTCGAGGAGGGGCGTTCGGGCTTGGGCGTGCCGCCATCCTGCCCGCCCGGAGGTAGCGGACGCGAATACCTGGCAGGTACTCGTTTCGACGCCCGCCACCCGGCTATCGTGACGTTCCGTGAGAGCTGCGAAGGTCGGAGACCTGATCCGCCGGCAACGGGGACTGGCCCGGCGCAGCCAGCTGGACCTGGCGTACGAGATCGGCATCTCACCCCGCCACCTGAGCTTCGTCGAGCTGGGCAAGTCGAAGCCGAGCGCCGGCCTGCTGATGAAGATCGCCCAGCATCTGGACCTGCCGCTGCGGGAGCGCAACGACTGGCTGCTGGCGGCCGGGTACGCCCCCCGTTATCCGGAGACCTCGCTGAGCGGGCCGGAGCTGTCCCGCATCCGGGCCTCGGTGCAGGCGCTCCTGGACACGCACGACCCGTACCCCGGCCTCGCCATCGACCGGCAGTGGAACGTGCAGCTCAGCAACCGCGCCGCGCGCCGGCTCGTCGCCGGCATCCCCGAGCAGGTGCGCGGGGTGCCGACCAACATCTTCCGTACGGCCCTGCACCCGGACGGGCTGGCCGGCCGTACCCGCAACTTCCCGCAGTGGTCCGCGTACCTGCTGCGCCGGCTCGATCGGGCGGCCGTGCGGACCCAGGATCCGAGCCTCACCGAGCTTGCCGAGGAGATCGCCACCTGGCCCGCCATCCCGGAGCGGCGCACCTGGAGCAACCTCCCCTCAGAGAAGGTGGACGATCCGGTGCTGTCCTGGCGGCTGGAGCTCGGCGGCGAGGAGCTGTCCATGTTCAGCCTGCTGAGCACGTTCGGGACCGCGGTCGACGTCACCCTCTCCGACCTCTCCGTTGAGCTGTTCTTCCCCGCCGACGAGCAGACCGAGACCATCCTGCGCCGCCGCGCCTAGGTCAGCTTCGAGGCGCCGCGCACGAGCAGGCTGATCGGCATCGCCGGGCCGGATGGCTGCGGCGGCAGGGCCGCGCCGAACGAATGCGCGAAGCTTCACATCGATGAAATTTAATGTCACGATGTGCGGGCAGTTCGAAGATTGTCGACATGTGCGGGGTGCGTGGAGGGTGGTGGCCCGGGGGCCACGCCGCCCGCGGCGAGCTCTGGATGGAGGACAAGTGATCACCAGAAGGCGTCTACTCGTTGGTGCCGGTGCGGCGGTCGTCGCTGCCGGACCATTGGCCCGTCCCGCCGCAGCGGCCTTGCCGCAGGTCGACATGGAGGCGCTCATCAAGGCGGCGCAGATCGATCCGCGTCGGCCGGACACCGCGCTCACCGACGGCGCCAAGGAGAGCGTGCTGCTGGTGGAGCGGGCGCTGCAGGCCAAGGGCCTGTTGTCCTCGACCTATGTCGACGGGCACTTCGGCACCAGCACGGTCGCCGCGTACGCCGCGTACCAGCGGTCGCTCGGCTACACCGGGCTCGACGCGACCGGGCTGCCCGGGGTGACGTCGCTGCGGCTGCTCGGCGAGCAGCGCTACGGCGTGGTCAAGGTGCTCTCGCCCGGCAGTGTGGTGAGCCTGCGTGGTGTGCAGGTCAACACCCGCACCAGAGCGATGCTGTTCGAGGCCGAACGTCTGCTCGGCTGGCAGCTCAGCATCACGCAGGGCTCGTACAACTCGGGTGTGGACGCTTCGGCGGGTACCCACGACGGCGGTGGTGCGCTCGACCTGTCGGTCAGCGGGCTCTCCTCGGCCACCCGCACGGAGGTGCTGCGCCGGCTGCGTACGGTGGGCTTCGCCGCCTGGCTGCGCACGCCCGCCCAGGGGGACTGGGGGTATCACATCCACGCCATCGCGCTCGCCGACACCGACCAGTCCACCGGTGCGCGCAACCAGGCCGGCGACTACTACCTCGGCCGCAACGGACTGGCGAATCGGGGCGCCGACGACGGCCCGGTGGTCAGCCCCAAGCGCACCTGGGAGGAGTATCAGCGCACCCTCTGATCGGTGGGAAGTCAGCTGAACCGGCGTGCCGACTCACCCGCCTGCCGTCCGCCCGGACACCGGACCCCGTCGTGACCAGGGGACGGCAAGCCGGTGTGAACCGGCGCGGCGGCCAACGGTCGTCGGCTGTACACCTGCTGTTGGCCGGCCGCGTTTAGCTTTCGGTGGACCGCTACAAATCCACCCGAAAGTGAATCAACATGAGCGCAATCCTCATCAAGATCGCAGTGGAGGTGCTGGCCAGCGTGCTGGTGGGCCTCATCGTGACGCTCGGCCGCCGGATGGTGCGCGCCGCCTGACCGTCGGGCTCACCGGCGAGAACCCGACGAGGAACCCTCGCGGACCCGCTCCGGGTGTGCCTTCGTCATCTGCGACGGAGGACGGCGTGCACCAGCCTGCTACTGGCGAACTCGGAGACGGTCACGAGTTCCCAGCCGAACGACTCGGGCACCTCGGCAGCCGCCAGGGCTTGGGTGACCTGGTCGCCGCCGATTCCGCGGTGGGACACGACGGAGAGCAGCCGGTGGGGGTATCCGCGGAGGTCGACGCGGTTGGCGAGGACTGCCTCGGCGGTCACCGTGCGGGAGCCGGCGCGGCCTGTCTGCGATGGGACCGCCACCAACGGTGCCTGGCAGCGCGCGACCGACACATCGCACGCCCGGTCGGCGGTGCCACGAACATCCTCGGCACCGCCGAACGGGCGTGCGTCGCGCTCTCCCCGGAGGGCCGTCAGTCGCAGATCAGGTCGTCCAACAGCTCCATCTCCCGCTGCATCACCGCCGAGGCCCGCTCCGGGTCGGCCAGCACGGTCGCCCGGTAGAAGACCGCCGAGCGGCGCCCGTCCGGCGAGACCGCGTTGAGGGTGCTGACCCCGGGCATGTCACCGAAGTGGGCCCAGTAGCCGCCGCAGCGGTTGGGGATCCACATGATGCCCAGCCCGTAGGCGATGCCGGAGCGGACGCCCTGGACCGTCTCGGCCAGCACGGTCTGGTGCAGCTCGGCCAGCTGTGCCGGCCGCAACAGCTGGCCGCGCCCCAGCGCCTGCCAGAAGCGGGCCAGGTCGGTGGTGGTGCTGACCAGGCCGCCGGCCGAGGCCGCCGCGGTCGGATTGAAGACGGTCGTGTCGACCAGTGGCTCGCCCGGCGCGAACTGCTGGTACGCCTCGGCGTGCGGCCGGGGCAGGGTCGGCCGGTCGCCGGGGTAGAACGTGTCGGTCAGGCGCAGCGGCTTCAGGATCCGGGCGCGTACCTCGGTGTGCCACCGGTCTCCGGTGACTTTCTCGATCAGCATCCCGGCCACGAGGTAGTTGGTGTTCGAGTAGCTCCAGTGCGTGCCGGCGGGGAAGAGCGGCTCGTGCTGCATCGCCATCGCCACCAGCTGCGCCTCGGTGTAGTGGTCGAAGCGGTGCGCCAGGAAATCCTCGGCCGACCGCAGCGCGTCGAGGTCGCCGGTGGGGTCGTAGAGGCCGCTGGTGTGCTGCAGGAGCTGGCGCACGGTGACGTGCCGGCCGTCGTTGCCGTTGCCGTTGACGACACCGGGCAACCATCGTTCGATCGGGTCGTCCAGCCTGAGCCGGCCCTCACCGACGAGTTGCAGCAGCACGACCGACACGAACGTCTTCGTCTCGCTGCCGATTCGGAAGTACCCGTCGTTCGGCATCGGCGCGCCGGTCTCCACGTCGGCTACCCCGCTGCGGGCCACGGTCACCCGGTGTCCGTCGCGGACCAGGCCCTGCGTTCCGGATACGCCGAGGTCGTGCAGATCGTCGAGGCCGTGTTGCAGCACCGTGGCCGTGGACCGCTGATCCGGGGCCTGCGGCGCGGCGGCCCCGGCCGCACCGCCGACCGCGGCGGCCAGCACCGCGCCGGCCGTCACAGCGGCGACGACCCTCCGCCACCTGACTGCCCTCCGGGCTGCGGAACGTGCGCTCACTTGGAGCTCCTCTCGGGAAGGTTGACTGTGTTTCGACCGTACGAAGAGCGTCGATGGCCTCACCAGCCGGTGAACCCGAAGCCTGACCTGGGGTTAGCCCCACCACCGGGTCGGTCCAGCCCTGTCACGGTGCGCCTGACAACGAACGACAGCAGACCGTTGGTCGAAGGGAGACACAGCCGTAGAGATCCGTTAGCCTCGATGGCTAGCCGGGCGGATCATCGTCTGGAGCTGAGCACGGGGAGGGTAGATGAACCTTCGCAGGAAGGTGTCGGTCGTCTCGGCGGCCGGTGCGCTGGCCGTCATCACGACCGTCGGTGCGGGTGGGTCACCCGCGGCGGCGCAGGCTGCGCCGATCGCCGTCGGAGCTGATGCGCCGATCACGCACGAGGAGAACCCACGGGTGCCGGAGGGGGCGGCGTGGACGGAGGCGTACTTCCCGTCCTCCGATGGCAGTGGGGTCGAGTTGCACGCCGACGTGCTGCGCCCGGCGCACCTGCCGGCGCACGTGAAGACGCCGGTGATCCTGTCGGTGGGCCCGTACTTCGCGCACGCCGGGCAGACCGACCCCGAGGGGTGGGACCGGGTTGGGCCGTCGGCGCGTTTCCAGGACTTCATCGACGGCGCCGACCTGATGGCGCGCGGGTACACCTTCGTCATGGTCGACCTGCGTGGCTTCGGTGGGAGCACCGGTTGCCTGGACTTCCTCGGCCCGGGGGAGCAGGCCGACGTCAAGGCGGCCGTCGAGTGGGCGGCGAGCCGGCCCTGGTCGACCGGCAAGGTGGGCATGTACGGCAAGTCGTACGACGCCAACACCGGCCTGGCGGCCAATGTCCTCAAGCTCAAGCCGCTGCGCGCGATCGTCGCCCAGGAGCCGACGTGGAACAGGTACAACTACCTGTTCAGCAATGGGGTGCCGCGTTCTAACGCGACCAGCAGCCCGCGCGGGTACGGCTCGATCGCGACGATGGCGCCGCTGGCCGATGACAGCGATCGGTACAAGGCGAACGCCGCGTACGAGGCGAGCCACCCCGAGTGCCTGAGCAACAACATGACCGACACGCAGGATCCCGATCCGACGTCGCCGTTCTGGCGGGCCCGCGACTTCGCCGCTCGCGCGGTCGGGACCCACACACCGCTCTTCGTCACGTCGGGCTTCATCGAGGACAACACCAAGCCCGAGGACATGGAGCAGTACCTCGACAACCACAAGGGTCCGGAGCGCGGCTGGCTCGGCCAGTGGGAGCACGTCCGCGGTAACGACACCGACGCCGAGGGTCGGCTCAAGATGGGTCGGGCGGGCTGGTTCGACGAGGTGATGAGGTTCTACGACCAGTACCTGCGCGGCATCAAGCCCTCGGTGGTCGACCCGGCGTTCGCGGTCGAGGACAGCCTCGCCAACTGGCGGGCGCAGGCGACCTGGCCGAAGGCGAGCAGTTCCTACCAGGTGCGGCTGTCGTCCGGGAAGTACGTCGACGACGACGGCGCCACGCAGAGCGCGGGCCGGCTGATGGCGACGCCGCAGGCCAAGGGCTGGGACCTCGAGGCCGCGCCGACGGCGGGTCCGCAGGCCCAGACGGGGCCGAACCTCGCCGGCACGGTCGGCAACAGTTACTGGAGCTGGTCCACGCCCGTCACGCAGCAGGTGCGGATCACGGCCACGCCGGAGGTCACGTTGAGGACCACCGGTCAGGGCAACGTGCTGGTACGGCTCTGGGACGTCGCCCCGGACGGCACGGCGACGATGTTCGACGAGAACGCCGCGCTGCTGGGCGGCGGCCGGACGACCTCGGTCGAGCTGAAGGCGACGGACTGGACCTTCGAGCGGGGGCACCGGCTGGGCGTGCAGATTGGGACCGTGAGCGCATCCGGCTGGCGGGACGTTCCTTCCGGGCAGACCATCAAGGTCTCCGACGCGCGGCTCGCTCTCGACGTGCAGGACCCGCGGTTCGACGTGCCGACCCAGGGTGATCGCTCGCCGTACCTGGACCGGTACCTGGCGGCGAATACCACGACGCTCAGCGACGTCGGCCCCGGCACCTTCCCGCTGAGGCTGCCCCACCGGCGCTGACGAAACGGCTGTCTGCTGCCCGCCGGAACGAGTCGGCGCGGTCGGACGTGACGACGAAGGCCTCCTGGTTGTCCGGTGGAGCCGTCCAGCGACGGCTCCGGCGACCAGGAGGCCTTCGGGTCTCACGCCGACGCCGCTCGGGGCGGCGGTCTTACTTCTCGTCGGTGCCGGGGTTGCCG
Source organism: Micromonospora musae (assembly GCF_003626635.1). Classification (GTDB taxonomy): domain Bacteria; phylum Actinomycetota; class Actinomycetes; order Mycobacteriales; family Micromonosporaceae; genus Micromonospora; species Micromonospora musae. The sequence continues at coordinate 12,706 of NZ_RAZT01000022.1, forward strand.
TTGAGGGACTTCTGGTAGACGTCCGCGTAGGTGGGCGATTCCTTGATCAGGTCGTCGCAGAAGGCGGCGACGTCGCTGCCGATGAGTTGCAGCACTCCCTTGCCGGCCGCGGCGCCCTCCTCGAAGAAGTCGACGATCCCGGGGAGCAGGTCTTCGCCGGCGAGGTCGGTCGGTCCGACCTTGAACAGGTAGCGCTGCATCTCCTTGTAGACGATCTGGTAGTCCGGCGGGAGCGCCTTGACCCGAGCCACGTGCGCCCGCCACTGCTTCTTGCCCTCGATCATGTCCTGGATGCCCATGTCAACCTCCCAGCCGACGCAGTTTCCTTGCGACGTTCCGGTTCAACTGCTCGCGCCACCGGTCGCGATAGGTTCGGGCCCCCTCGCCGCCGGCCAACGCCGCACAGAAGCCGGGGATGTCGTCGCCGAGCACCTCGTGGACGCTCTGCCCGTCTGCCGCTGCTTCCTCGAGCAGCCCGAGGGCGGCGTCGAGGATCGGCATCAGGTTGCGACCGGTGAAGTTCCCGTAGGCGAAGAGGTTGCCGACGATCTGGTTCCACGCGGCCTGGTAGTCGGCCGGCAGTGCCGCTGCCCGGGCTTCGAACGCCTTCCAGTCCCTGGTGAGATCGCTGCCCGTGATGGTCTCCCAGAAGTTCATCTGGGGCCCTCCTTCAGACTGTCGATGCGTGATGAGACGTACTGCCATTTGGCCCAGAACGCCGCGAGTTCCTCACGCCCGGCGTCGTTGAGTACGTAGAACTTGCGCGGCGGCCCCACCTCGGACGGCCGTTTGGTCACCTGGACGAGTCCGTTGCGCTCCAGCCGCAGCAGGATGGTGTAGACCGTTCCCTCGACGACGTCGGTGAAGCCGAGCTCGTTCAGTCGGCGCGTGATGGCGTACCCGTAGGTCTCCTCGCCGCCGATGATTTCGAGCACGCAGCCTTCGAGCGTGCCCTTCAGCATCTCCGTCAGGCCGTCCATCGCGGCTCCTCTGCGATCTCCCTGGTACCTCGTGGTACCGAGTACCACTATACGGTAACACCGAGTACCGCTATGCGGTAGTACCAAGTAGCGGCCGAACGGATCCCCGGCCTGGCCCTTCGCCAGGCACGGCGGCTCAGCCGTCGCCGCTTACGCGCAGGTCACCCGGGCGTCGGCCCAGTCGGCGTGGTCGAAGTTCTTACCGTCTCCACCGTCGGTGACCTTCAAGGTCAGCATGCGCACTCCGCCGACGTCGACGGCGAGCGGGCGCGCCCCGTCGGCGCGCCGGACGACCCCGGTGTCGGCGAGTTGCCGGCCGTCGCCGAAGAGCTGGAACGCGACCGAGCCGGACTCGGTTACCTCGTCGTCGATGCCCACCTCGGCCTGCAGTTGGCTGCACGTGCCGCCCAGCCACACGGTGACCTCGCTCGGCGCGTGAGTGCCGATGCCCTTGGCGAAGGCCCGGCCGGCGATGGTCAGGGGCAGCCCGTCGCCGGCGTCCATCTCCCCGTTGGACCGGTCCCGCTCGACGGGTCCCCATCCGTTGCTCTCGCTCAGGAACGGCAGGTCGCTGACGTACGCCGCTCCGCTCGGATTCGGCGGCGGCACGAACACTCGTACTGCCTGCTCGACGTGGACCGGGCGGCGCTGCGGATCGTCCGGGAAGCGGTAGGTGGCGACGACGGGGACGTCCACGTACCCGGGGTCCGCGTTCGTCGCGGCGGTGACGGTCCACGCGCCGCTGATTGATTCGCCGGCCCGGATGTGCTTCGCCGAGACCGTCGCGCCGCCGGCCGTCCAGCCCGCAGGCGGGAGCACCCGCAGCTGCACATCGCGGATCGGCCCGCCCGCGGGGAGGGTGAAGGTGCCGCGTACGTCGATGGTGCTACCCGGTCGCGTCTCCGCCTGGGCGGGGGTCACCATGAGATCCGTCTGGGGCACCCGCCGTACCGGCTGGTCACAGGTCGACATTCCCTTGGTGTATTCGCAGATCACCGTGACGAACCCGCCGTTGGTCGCCACGGGCACCGACAGTGCGTCGTCCGAGTCGGCGACGCGGGCCTCCCGGACCAGGCCGTGCGGACCGTCGCGGAGGGTCTCCACGAGCCATCGGCCCTTGCCGAGAAACGTCAGCGGCGTCTCGAACGTCTTCGCGGGTACGGCCGAGATCCCACCGACGTACCACCGCTCGCCTGCCCGTCGGGCGAGGTAGGCCTCCTGCCCGGGGCGTCCGCCGAGCAGTCGCGTCTCGTCCCACGTCGTGGGGAGCTGATTCAGCGTCCGCAGCGCCTCGGGCCGCGAGTCGTAGTTCTCGGGCTTGTCCGCGGCGTGCTGCCAGCCCGACTCGTAGACCAGGAACGTCGCCACCTCGTGCGCGTCCGTGGTGTCGCGGTCGGAGACGACGAAGGCGACCGGGGTGTAGTCCATGCCGCCGACGATGTTGCGGGTGAACGGGAACATCGTGTTGGTCGCGGCCCGGGTACGGAACTGCTCCGCGCCGCGGATCGCCTCGAGCGTCATGACGTGTGGCCAGGTCCGCTGGATTCCGCGGGGGATGGTCGCGCCGTGGAAGTTGACCATGAGCCGCATCTCCGCCGTCTTGCGGAGGATGTCGTCGTACCACTGGAACCGGGCCTGGGAGTCCGAGTCCATGAAGTCGACCTTCACCCCGGCGACGCCCCAGGACTTCACCAGCGAGAGGGTGGCGTCGCGCTCCTGCGCGGTGTCCAGCGCCGTCCAGTGGAACCAGAGCAGCACCTCGACGCCTCGGGCGCGCGCGTAGCGCACCACGTCCGGCACCCAGCTGCGGTCCCAACCCTCGTCGATCAGGATGTAGGACCAGCCGTTGCGGGCGGCGAAGTCGACGTACTGCTTCTGGCGTACCGGGTCGCGCGGGCTGGCATGCTCGGAGAGCCACGACCAGGCGACCGTGCCCGGGCGGATCCATGAGGTGTCGGTCAGCTTCGATGCCGGCGCCAGGTCGTCGACCAGCGTCGAGGCGGTCACCGTGGCCAGGTCGCCCACGATCGCGGTACGCCAGGGCGTGGCCAACGGGCCCGGTGAGGTGATTTCCGCGTCGGCGAGCTTGATCGTGTAGGTCCCCGATCCCGCCTGGTGAGTCAGGCGGCCACCCGAGTACCGGCCGTCGACGTCCGACTCGGTGAGCAGGACGTAGGTGCCGTCCACGTCGAACAGCGCCGGGAAGCCGAAGTCGCCCGCCGCGGCGGCGCCGGCGGTCGTCTCGACCCGGGTCGCCTCGTAGTTCGCGGTGTACGGCAGCAGCCACGCGGGCGCGTCGGCGGGTGGGGCGTACGACGATGCCTCCCGCGTGACGGTGAGGCCGTCGGTGTCGGGCAGGACGTACCGGTACGCCACCCCGTCGCCCGAGACGCGGAGCACGAGATCCATCCGCGTGCCCTCGGCGCCGGCGAACGAGAGCGTCGACTCCGCCATCCTGGCGTGCCGGGCGCGCTGCTTCCCGGTCGTCATGACGTAGTTCTCGGTCACGATCCGGTCGGTGCGGCGGAGGAACGTCAGACCGTTCGTCAGGTCGGCGGCCGTGGTCTCGAGGCCGATCGCGGCGGGCGCGAGCACGGTCGTTCCCTTGTGGGCGACGGCGAGCGTCAAGCCGCCGGCGGAGTTGAGCGCCACCGTCGCCGATACCGGAGCGGCCGGTGACGGCCCCCTGACGGACCAGGTGGTGGCGGTCTGCGAAGCCGTGGCGGAGGTGGGCAGCACCGCGGCCGCGGCGGCGGCGAGCAGTGGTACGACGCAGCGGACGAGGAACCGGTGCCGCGAGCTGTGCGCGCGCATGGGTCTTCCCTTCTGCGCCTGGGTTCGATCGGCGGAGGCCGAACCGGCAGGCACGGGGCGGGGCGGGAGCCGGAGGTGACTGACGGCAGGGAGTCGCCTGTGTCGGCAGGTGCGGGTGTTCGGCCTGTCCGCGGTCGCGTTGTCCATGCCGGCGGGAAGTCGGCTGAGAGGGCCGGCGTGGGGGAGTGGACCTCCCTCCTGTCCAGGCACGAATCCAACAGGATCGAACAGGGGTGCCGCTCGCGAGGGCCTGTGCGTGGGTCTCGCGACCCGGAGCCTAAGGGACGATCTCGCCGGTGAGCAACCGTTCCGTAGCGCTGAGGTAACGCATTCGAGCCAAGCTCGCCACGGACGACCGCGATGTCCACAAGGGAGTACTGGCGTTCGATGTTGTCGTCCCATGTGCGGCTAGGAGGGCTTCGGTTTCGCTGCCCCGCTCGCGGGCTGGCCCGGAATCGCGCGGCGTTGCGGGTGCGGGGCGCAGTGGCGGGCATTGGAGACCATGCCGTTGTCAACCGTTGACCGTCATCGAAGTCAAGTGTTAACTGTTAACAGTTACCGGGAGGTCCAGTGCTGAACGTCAGTCCGATCAGGGTGGAGTCCCTTGGGGAGCGGCTCGCCGGCGAGCTGCGCCGCCGCATCATCATGGGCGAACTCGCCGCCGGCACCCGCCTCGTCGAGGAGGAGTTGGCCGAGTCGTTCCGGGTCAGCCGAGGCCCGGTCCGGGACGCCATCAAGATCCTGCGCGCGGAGGGGCTGGTCGCCGGCACCGGCAGGAACGTCGCGACCCGCTCGCTCACCGCGGCTGACATCGACGAGCTGATGGCGCTGCGCGAGTCCTTCGAGCTGCTGGCGGTCGAGCGGGCCATCGCCGCCGGGCGAGCCGACCTCGCCCGTGATCTGGACGCGGCGCTCGCCGACATGGACGCGGCGGTCGCCGACCGCAGCTCGACGGACTTCACGGCGGCGGACATCCGCTTCCACAGTGCCTTCTTCGACGCCGCCGGCCTGACCCGGCTCGGCGTCCTGTGGAACCAGTTCCGTCCCACCATCGAGGGCCTGCTGTACGCCTCCGGCAAGCGCATGGACGACCTCGCGCCGTCGGCGCGGGAGCACCGCGACCTCGCCGGGCTGATCGCCGCGGGCAAGGTCGCCGAAGTCAAGGTCGAACTGCACCGTCACCTGCAGACGACCTGTTCGCGGCTGCAGTCCGCCGTCCCCCCACCACCCCTGCAGAAAGAGAACGACTCATGAGATCAAGAAGGGTCGCGATAGCCGCGCTGGCCGTCGCCACGAGTCTCGCAGTCACCGCTTGTGCCAACCGTGGCGGCGGGGGAGAGACCTCCTCCGCGAACTACCCGTCGAAGGACCTCACCCTCATCGTCCATGCGGGAGCCGGAGGTGGTTCGGACCTGACCGCCCGGACGCTCGCCAAGGAGCTGGAGTCCGACCTCGGAAAGTCGATCGTGGTGGAGAACCGTACGGGCGGCGGGGGCCGTGTCGGCCTCACCTACCTCAAGGACCGACCGGCGGACGGGTACAGCATCGGGTTCATTCCCGTCGAGGTGGCGATGCTCGGGCACCAGGGCGCCGACATCAAGCCCGACCAGTACACCATCCTCGGTCAGGTCATGAACGCGCCTGCGACCCTCTCGGTCCCGGCGGAGAGTCCTTACCAGACGCTCGCGGAGTTCGTCGCCGCGGCCAAGGCCGCTCCGGGCACGATCACCGTCGCGAACTCCGGGGCCGGGGCCATCTGGGAGGCGGCGACCCTCGCTCTCGGGGAGTCGGCGGGGGTCACCTTCAAGCCCGTCCCGTATGACGGTGGTGCACCGGCCGTGGCGGCCGGAGTGTCCGGCGAGGTCAAGGCCGTCATGGCGGGTGTGAGTGAGTCCGGTGCCGCCGCCAAGGACGGCCGACTGCGGGTCCTCGCCGTGCTGGCCCCGGAGCGGGTTGCCGCACTGCCCGACGTGCCGACCGGGAAGGAACTCGGCGTCGACGTCGTCATCGGTGGCTGGGGCCTCATGGGCGCCCCCGCGAACCTGCCGGCCGAGGTCAAGCAGCGACTCGCCGACGCCGTGCACAAGGCAGCCTCCTCGGCGACCTTCACCGACGTGATGACCAAGGCGGGCAACACTCCGATGGCGACCTCACCGAAGGACGCCACCGCGTTCACGCAGGCGGAGTTCCAGCGCTTCGGTGAGATCTACCAGAAATGACCGCCGCTCACCCGACCCCCGAGGGTGACCGGACTGCTGCCTCGCCGTGGCGCGAGGCAGCAGTGGGAGCCGTCTTCCTGGCGCTGGGCGTCGTGATCCTCGTGCTCGCCCGCGCGATCGAGCTGCCTGACCGTGCCCTCGCCGTCAGTCCCCGCATCTGGCCCGAGGCGCTGGGCACCGGAATCATCGCCCTGTCGGTGCTGCAGATCGTCCTCGCGTTTCTCGCCACCCCCAAGCGCGACGACGTGGAGCCGGCCACCCGGGTCGGCGTGCTGCGGGTGGCCGGCTTCGTCCTGGCCACCCTCGCCTTCGGCCTGCTCTGGTATTACATCCACTTCCTGGTCTCCGGGATGGTCTTCGTGGCCGCCCTCACCTGGATCGCGGGCGGCCGCGGCATCAAGGACCTGATCCTCTTTCCCGCCGGCATCACGGTGGTGCTCTACGCCCTGTTCGCGCTCCTCCTGAGGGTTCCGGTATGAACGCTCTCCTCGACGGCTTCGGCGCTCTGTTCACCCCTCAGATCGCGCTGTGCATCCTCGCCGGGGCCGCGATCGGCATGCTCGTCGGCGCCTTCCCCGGCATCAGCGCCACCATGGCGGTCGCCCTCGCCAGCGCCTTCACTCTGACCATGGATCCGCTGCCCGGCCTGGCGGTGCTCCTGACCATCCTCGTCGCCGCGCAGTTCGGCGACCGCATCCCGGCGATCCTCATCAACACCCCCGGCACCCCCGCCTCCATCGCGACCACCTTCGACGGCTACGCGCTCGCCCGCCAGGGCAAAGCGGGCATCGCGCTCACCGCGTCGGCGTACGCCTCGGCGATCGGCGGGCTGGTGGGTATCGCGGTCCTGATGGCCGCGGCCGTCCCGCTCAGCAACCTGGCGCTCGAGTTCGGGTCGCCGGAGATGTTCGCTCTCGTGGTCTTCGGGCTGACCATGATGATCGAGGTCTCGGGCGGCAAGATCGTCAAGGGTCTTCTCGCGGGTCTCTTCGGCCTCGCCCTCGGCACCATCGGCCGCGACCCCCTCGACGGCTCCGACCGCTTCACCTTCGGCATCCCGCAACTCGTCGAGGGCATCCCGTTCATCGCGGTCATCATCGGCCTGTTCGGCATCACCGAGGTGTTCAGCCAGATGGTCGAACGCGGGCACGCCCAGCAGGAGGCGGTGCGCAGCTTCGGCCGTTGGTGGCCGAACAAGGCCGAGAACCGGTCCATGATCAAGCCCGTCGCGGTGGGATCGGCGGTCGGCACCATCGTCGGCATCCTGCCGGCGGCCGGTGGTGACATCGGCGGCATCGTCGCCTGGGACCAGGCGCGACGGGTCTCCAAGGAGCCCGAACTCTTCGGCAAGGGTTCGCTGGAGGGGCTGACCGCCGCGGACTCGTCGTCGAACGCCGGCGTGGGCGGGTCTGTGCTGACCACGCTCGCCCTCGGTGTCCCGGGGGACTCGGTGATGGCCGTGATGCTCGGCTCGATGATCATTTGGGGTATCCAGCCCGGTCCCAGCCTCTTCTCGCAGCACCCGGACCTGGTCTACTCGATCTCGGGCATTCTGATCTTCGCGACGCTGCTGACCCTCGGCCTCAGCCTCCTTCGGATGCGGGGAGTCGCCAAACTGCTCGAGCTACCCACCCGCTTCCTGTGGGTCGTCATCGTCACCTTCTGCATCGTCGGCACGTACGCGGTCAACAACAGCGTCTTCGACGTCGGCCTCATGCTCCTCTTCGGCGTCGTCGGCCTGCTGCTGCGCAGATTCGGTATCCCCGCCGGACCGATCGTCCTCGGCCTCATCCTCGGACCCCTGGCGGAACGTAACTTTCGTCGTTCGATGGAGCTCGGCGGACTGGAGACGATCTACACCAGTCCGATCGCCGTCGTCCTCCTCGTCGCCGCGGTCCTGGCCATCGCCGTGCCCCGCATCCGCTCCCGGATGAAGGCGCGGAAACGCCCGTCCCCACCGGGTACGCCGGAGCCGCGGCAGCCCGCCGGGGTCGGCAGTTGATCGAAAAGCACTTCGTCGTACGGGATGTGCCCGGCCAGTGCCACGGCAGCACGCTCTGCCAGGTATCCGGCTCCTTCGTGGTCGCCTGGTTCCAGGGTGAGCACGAAGGAGCCGCCGACTCGCGGATCTGGCTCAGCGTTCGGGCCGGTGGTGAGTGGACCGCACCCCGGGTGGTCAGCGGCGACCTGGCGCCGTGCTGGAACCCGGTGCTGCACCGGCAGGAGTCCGGCGCGCTGCGCCTGTTCTTCAAGGTGGGCGAGACCATTTCCGCGTGGCGGACGTTTCACGCCACCTCAGTGGACGCCGGCCGGACCTGGTCGACGCCGCGCCCCCTCGCCCCTGACCCGCCGGGCGGACGTGGACCGGTACGCACGCCACCGGTTCGCCTGCCGTCCGGCCGACTGCTCGCCGGCGCCTCCACCGAGACGTGGGCGGGGACGCCGCGGTGGGACTGTTTCGTCGACATCAGCGACGACGACGGCCGGTCGTGGCGGCGTACCGACGACATCGCCATCGACCACGACACCTTCCCGGGCGCGGGGATCATCCAGCCCGCGCTGTGGCGGGCCGGCACGGGGCAGATCCGTCTGCTCGCCCGCAGCACGGCCGGCCGGCTCGTCTCCTCCCGCAGCGACGACGACGGGGAGACCTGGTCCGCCGGTGTGTTGAGCGACGTCCCCAACAACAACTCCGGCATCAGCCTCTGCACCCGTGACGGCACGGTGTACCTCGCCCACAACCCGACCAGCGGCGACTGGGCGTCGCGTGCGCCGCTGCTGATCTCGTCCTCGACCGACGACGGCACCACCTGGGAGCCCTGGGTGACGCTTGAGGAATCGCGGGACCACGCCGGGGACGAGACCTACCAGCCGGCCGACGCGGGCGTCACCACCACCGGCGCCAACGAGTTCTCCTACCCGTGCCTCGTCCGGACCCGCGGCGGGCTCGCCGTCACCTACACCTGGCAGCGCCGCCGGATCGCGCTCGCCCTTCTCACCCCTTCGAACCGGAGCAATCGATGAGCACCTACCCCGACGCCAACCTGATCAGCGCCGTGCCCACCCTCTTCGACTCGGAGGGTGTCCTGGACCTCGGCGCGACCAAGGCGGCCTACGCGCAGCTGGCGCAGGCGCCCCTGGACGGCGTCTTCGTCGCCGGAACGACGGGCGAGTTCACCACTCTCACCGACGACGAGCGGCTGGCCGTCTGCGCCGCCGCCAGTGACGCCTTCGGTCCGGACCGGACGTACTGGCACGTCGGCGCGGCGTCCCGCCACCAGGCGGCCGGTCTCACCGAGGCCGCCGTGGAGCGCGGCGCCCGGCGTCTCGCGGCGCTCACCCCGCACTACTACGCCGCCACCGAGTCGGCCCTGCTCTCGTACTACGAGACCCTGGTCGCGCGGGCCGCCGGCGTACCCGTCTACGGGTACCTCTTCGAGGCGCGGACGACCACGTCGGTGACGCCCGCCCTGCTGGCCCGGCTGGTCGACACGGGCCTCGCCGGAGTGAAGATCAGTGGTGCCGGCAGCGCCGTCGTCGGCCGGTACCTCGCCGCGCTCGACGGCCGGGCGGTTCCGGTCTACTCGGGGGCCGACGCGGAGTTCGCCGAGGTGGTCGACCTCGGGGCGGCGGGTGTGGTCTCCGGCGTCAGCTCCGCGCTGCCGGCGCCCTTCCTCGAGGTACGCGACTCCCTGCGCTCCGGGGACACGGCGGCGCTGACGGTCGCCCGGGAGCGCGCACGCCGCGCCGTCGCCGCCACCGGACAGGGCAACCTCGCCCACCTGAAGGCGGTCCTCGAACTGCGCGGCCTGCCCGCCAGCGGGCTGCGCGCCCCACTCGACCCGATCTCCCCCGAGGACCGCCGCGCGCTCGAAGCCGACGTCGCCGACCTGCTCTGACTGCCCGCCTCCAGGAGCGCCCGGTCCGCGGTCCGGGTGGCGGAGACCCGCCACCCGGACCGGGCCGAGGCAACCGGGTCCTACCTGCCGCCGAGGGCGGACCTGAGGGCGGACGCGCCGCCGACGATCGGAAGGTCGACCCTGGTCTGGCTGTGGTGCGTGTACAGGTTCAGCTTCGTGCCCGGCGGTGGCCGGAGGGTGAAGACCCGGTCGCTGGAGTACACGACGAGCCCGATCTGGCTACCTTCGCTGAACACGTAGTCGTGCGGCTGCAGGTCGAAGTCGTGCTCGAACGGGGCTCCCGGCTTGATGCCGTAGCTGCGATCCAGGCCGAACCGCTTCAACGGGTCCGACCAGCCCCGCGCGATGATCTTCGGGTTGCCCGACTTCGGGTACTCGACCAGCATCGCGCTGACGATCGCGGCCCGAGCGTCGATCGACATCCGGGTCGACAGGTGCACCGTCCCGCTGAGGTGGACGGGCTTGGTGAGCGGCGCGGTGCGGTAGGCGAGGCGGTTCGGCGACTGTTCCGCGCTGGCGAAGGTGGTCGCGTCGATCGTCATGTCGTCGGTGAAGCTCTCGGTGACCGGCTTGCCCTTGACGTTGCGGGTCAGCGAGAGCTTGCCAGTGGTGTTGTCGCCACTCGCGCCGAGGAAGAGCGGCGTGGAGGCCGAGCCGGGCGCGGGCCAGCTGTCGTACGGCGTCCAGGTGCCGTCTTCCCGCTCGACCACTGCCGCGGGCTCGTCCAGCACGTCGTTCTGTACCCCGTGCAGCCAGTACGTCCACCAGCGGTTGAGCAGGTCCAGCCAGGCTGCCCGGTTGTTCGAGAGCGCCCGGTCGCCGTGCCCGCCTTGGTGCAGCCACACCTGGTGCGGGATGTCGTTCTCCTCCAGCGCGTCGACGAGCTGGGCGGCGTTGCGGAGCTTCACGTTCTGGTCGTTCAGGCCGTGCTGCACCAGGACGCCGCCGGCGATCTTGCCGATGTTCGGCAGGTAGTTGCGCTCGTGCCACCACTCGTTGTACTCGCCGGTGAGCCGGTCCTGACCCCGCCGGACCTGCTCCTTGGTGTAGTCACACACCTCGGGGTACTTCCGGGAGAGGTTGGAGTTGTGGTTGGAGTTCTGGTCGCCCCCGACGTTGGTGTTGGTCGAGATCGGCGCGCCGTTCATCCGGCGGTAGTCGTAGTAGCTGGAGATCGCCGCGATGGGCACGATCGCCCGCAGCTCCTTCACACCGGTCGTGGCCACCCCGATCGGTAGGGTGCCGTCGTAGGAGGTGCCGATCATCCCGACCTTGCCGGTGGTCCAGTCGGCCTTCACCCGGTTGCCGTCGATGTCGTACGCGTCGGCCCGGCCGTTGAACCAGTCGATGACCGCCTTGAGCGAGTTGTGCTCGTCGGGACCGCCCCCGGTGGGGCATCCGGTCGAGCTGCCCGTACCGAGCATCTGGGCGTGGGCGAAGATGAAGCCGCGCTGCAGGAACTCGTTCTGGTACGTCCCGCCGTTGATCGTCTGGTGCGGCGGTTCGGTGCCGTCGTACGGCTTCTCCGGCCGCGGGAAGTACGGGAACGGGCCGGGATCCGGCGGCTTGGCGTAGCCCGGCCGCTTCGGCGCGTAGAGCGGGACCTCGACGTCGTTGTTCAGGAACTCCCCGCCTTCGCCCCAGTAGGGGCTGGCCTGCATGATGATCGGCAGCTGGACGCCCTGGTCGGTCGATGCCGGCCGCCGGATCTGCACCCGGATGCGGTCATCGGCGCCGTCCCGGTCGGTGTCCATGTCCTTGACCTCGACCCAGACGTTCTGGGTGATGATCTCTTCACCGGCGTAGACCGGCTGGGCTCGGCCGTTCTCGAACACCGGACGCTGTCCGGTCGGCTGCTGCGGGGCGCCGGCCGCCGGGGAGGCGAACCCGAGCGAGGCGACGAGCGCCAGCGCTGCGGTACCGGACAGCCAGTTCCGTGATCGTGATCGTCGCGGTCGATGGACGTGGAGATGCATGGTCACGAGCTCCTTCGGTGAGTAGGGCATGACGTGTCGGGACCGCCGGCTGGCCGGTGACGCGGGCGGGTTTCCGGCTGATGCGGCCAGTCGTCGAAGACCTCGGAGTCGGCGATGGCCGAGGTGCCCGCCACGAAGACGTTCGGTCGGCGACTTCGGGGAGCGTATGTTGTATACGAAGCTTCCTGCAAGACCTCCTTCGATCTCCACCGAAGGCGTCCTGCATCTGTCGAAATCTCGTCCGCGCAGGTCACGCGGCATGTACGACGGACGTCCGGCCGGCGCGCCCCACCCGCGTGGTGGTCGAGTGTGCACTCATGCCCAGGACCGCGAGCTCCGTCGCGTGATCTGCCCGAATCACCGCGGCCGGGAACCGGCCACTCCTGGACGAGCCGCAGGTCTGGTGTCGCGGTGCGGCGGAGGTTCGTCGACCGGGTGCGCTCGATCTGGATCGAAGGCCGTTGACATCGATCCTTGCCCCTGGCAACCTACTGTTAACAGTAGACGGTTAACGAAAACAGGCTTCCGCACCCCTTTGTGGAGCAGGCGTCCGCGCGTATCCGCGGGCGGCGAGCTGGTTGCGCCCCTCCCGGGATCGTCCGTGACCTGCCGATCGCCGTCCTCGACCGCAGGGGCGGCCCGCCGCGGAACCTGATCACTCGAATGGGGGCGCTTTGCACCCGAGCCGGCGCAGGAGACGGGTACGAACACGGGCGCCACCCCCGATGGTCACGGACCGCCCGCCGCCCGTATCTCCAGACTGGACCAGAGGAGAGATCGTGATCGCACACCTGACCGCGCTGCGCCGAGTGCTGGTTCCCGGCCTCGCCGCAGTGCTGGCGCTACCGGTAGCCGGAGTGGCACGCGCGGAGCCACCCGGGCACAGCGACGCGTTTCGCGCCTACGCCTGCCGCCAGGACATCCACCCGCAGGACCCGGACTACCCCGGCGTCCACGTCGCGTCGATCGAGAAGGCGCCGAACGGTGACCTCCTCTACGCCTTCTACGCCGGCACCCAGGAGAAGGCCGATGACGTGGCCACCTACATGAGTCGACTTCCGGTCGGATCCAGGACCTGGACCGAACCGCGAGTGATCTTCGACGAGCCGGACCAGCCGGACGGAAACGCGGTGCTCTGGGCCGACGACGACACCACCTACCTCTTCTTCTCCACCATTCGTGGAGACGGATGGACCGAGGCCGACCTGCGCCTCATCCGCTCGACGGACAACGGCCGTACGTGGAGCGACCCGGAACAGATCCGCGAGGAGTGGGGCTGGCTCTTCGGCACCCAACCGTTCCGCATGTCCAACGGAGAGGTCCTCGTCCCCATCTACAGCGAGACGCGGTGGGCGTCCGGCTGGTACATCCCGAGCGACAACTACTCCACCTGGGTGCCGTACCCGTCCGACAACGACGCGGACTGGCCCACCTCACCGAACGGCGCGATCCAGCCGGCCACCGTCGAACTCGAACCCGGGCACCTGCTGGCCTACCTTCGCACCCGCGACCAGGCCATCTACCGGACCGAGTCGTTCGACTACGGTCGCACCTGGACCACGGCGGAGTCGACGGGGCTGCCGAACAACAACGCCCGAGTGGCCCTGATCAAGCTCGCCGACGGCAATCTCGTGCTGGCTCACAACCCGATCACCTCGGGCCGGAACATCCTGCGGCTCTCCCTCTCCACCGATCAGGGCAAGACCTGGACGAGGCACGTCGACGTCGAGTCCGAGCCCGGTGCCGAGTTCTCGTACCCCTATCTGATGCAGACCGGCGACGGCATGATCCACCTGGCCTACACGCACCGGCGTGAGTCCATGCGGCACCTCGTCTTCAACGAGGCGTTCGTGCGGGCCGGCATCGACCTGCCCTCCAATGCGCGGCCTGTCCCCGTCGAGCTGCGGAACGGGAAGCTGAAGCAGCCCTCCGCGTGCCACTACGTGAACACCCGACGCTGACCGCCCCGAGGTGCGGACGCCACGACACGTTCCTGGCGTCCGCACCCCGCGTCCAAGGCGGGGCCTCACCGCTCTCTGCGGCGGCCTGGATCCGCAGGCTGCCTGGTCGGCCTGACGCCAACCTCTCGTTGCATGGCAGACTCAGCCGGCGGCCTTGGCGATGATGCGATCCATCTCCTCTCGACCGAAGGCCCGCAGGGTCGTGGTACGGACGTTGCCCGCCCCGCCCAGCTGCAGGAGCGCCGCACTGGCGGTCTCGTCGTCGGGCGCCTCGACGACGGCCACGAGGTCGTACGGACCGACGGTCCAGTAGATGTCCAGGAGATTCGCCCCGACCCTCTGCGTCGCTGCGGCGAACGCCTCGGCGCGCTTCGCGGTGTCCTTGTAACCTCGGATCCCCTGATCGGTCCAGTTCAGCAACGCGATATACGCCGGCACGGTCCTTCACCTCCAAGAAGAGCCTCATCGTAGGGTCAATTCCGGGCATAATGCCCGGAATCTGCATCACCTGCGGTCCGAGATTCTCGGGGCGGAGGCCGCCGCCGCCGGCGCGCATAAGGTCGGCTCGACACGGCGACCTTCGCGAGACCAGGAGGCAGGACATGGACCAGGGCGCCCGCGACGAGGTGCTCCGCCGACTGGCTGAGGCAGTCGGGTCCGTCACGGTCGCGCACCCGACGCGGGTTGCCATCGACGGACCGCCGGCCGCAGGCAAGACCACACTCGCCGACGAGTTGGCCGCCGTACTCCGCGCGCAGGGCCGCGACGTCATCCGCGCGACTATCGACGATTTCCTCTTCGCCCGGCCGCAGCGCTATCCGCGCGGCGAGTACTCGGCCGAAGGCTGCTACCACGACACCCACGACTACGACGCATTGAACCGGGTTCTGCTCGATCCGCTCGGCCCCGGCGGAGACCGGCGCTTCCAATCCGCGGTCTACGACCGCACAACGGATACTGTGCAATCGCCGCCGGTCACGACTGCTCCCGCCGACGCCGTGCTGGTCTTCGACGGCGTCTTCCTCATGCGCCCGGAACTGATTGATCGGTGGGATCTGCGCGTCTTCGTCTCCACCGCGCTCGAGAAGACCGTGGATCGTGCGGTGATCCGGGAGCGCCAGGTGTCATCCCGGGCCGAAGTCGAGCGGCGCTGGCGCGAACGGTACATCCCCTCCCAACAGTTCTACTTCGCTGCGGTCCGCCCGACCGATCACGTCGACGTCATCGTGCACAACGACGAGCCAGAGCAGCCGGTCTGGGAGGCCCGAACACACTGATCTGTGCGCAGTTCGGGCCTGCCCGGACCGGGGCTGACCGACGCAACGTGACCAGCGCCGAGGCCCGGCGAGCACCGTCGGGGACAGATGCTCGCCGGGCGTTCACCGTCGTCGCCGGTACCGGGCCGGCAGTGACACCCTCGTTCGCGCCCGGTCATGAGCGCCCGGGCGCGGACCGCCGCGTGATGCGGTTCGGGGCAAGGCCACCTTGCCCCTCTCCACGGCTCGGGTCCGCGGCGGCGGCTCACCGCAGGACGAACGCGTGGTCCCGCAGAGTTCCGCGGTTCAGCGGAGTGCCGATCTCGACGCCGCGAGCAGTCTCCCCGCGGCTGATGTCCGGATGCCTGAGCGACGAACCGTTCGGGCAGGGACGTGAGTAGTGGGTGGGGCACCGGGTCGTCGAAGATGACCGGAACCTGGACGGGCCAGGGGCTTCCGGGAGGAGACGGGGCGAGCAGGCCCCGGCACGAGTCCCACCGCAGGTCGAACCGATTGCGACGGGCGATCAGCGGGTCGAGCAGGGGAAGGCCCCTGCGCCGGAGGGACCAGGACAGAACGATATGAGGACGCGTAGACATGATCTCTCTGAAGATCTGACGAAGGGCATGGGAAATGAGCCGACGGTGAGTCGGCGACCGATGCGCGGAGAAGGTGTCAGGTCTACAGAGCAGGCGGCGTCACGCGGGGTGAAGTCCTCTCCTGAATGGGGCGGAGGAGAAATGTCCAGTCACACGCTAGAGCGGGGCGGGCTGGCAGGGCCACCCAATTCTGTCCGCTTCCTCCCGTCGCGGCCCATCGAGCCGGCGCTCGCAGATTGAGAACGCGCGGCGCAGCCGGCCTCGCCCCGGTAGACGCTCCGACCCTGGAGATCGGACCGGTACGCGCCAGGAGGTTCGTGTCCAGGCGAGGAAGGATCGCGTCAGCCGTGCAGCAGGTTCCGGGCGGCGGAGGCGATGTGGTCGGCGTCGATGCCCGCCCAGGCGAGCTGCTCCTTGCTCGACCCGGAGCCGGGCATGCCGCGTACGGCGAGATGGGCGAGGGACGGCGTGGCCCGCCCGCCGGCGACGAGGCTGTCCTTGACGGCCGAGCCGAGGCCGCCCTCGGCGCGGTGGTCCTCGGCGACCACGATCCGTCCGGTGGTGGCCGCGGCCTCGGCGATGGCCTCGTCGTCGATCGGTTTGATCGAGTAGCAGTCGATGACCGTGGCCCGGATCCCCTCACCGGCCAGGGCGTCGGCGGCCGCGAGACAGGCGTGCAGGGTGACGCCGGCGCCGATGAGCGTCACCTGGTCCTGGTCGGAGGAGCGCAGGGTCTTGGACCCGCCGATCGGGAAGCTCTCCCCCTCGGGGTAGAGCACCGGGTACTTGCCGCGGGTGGTGCGCAGGTAGCTGATGCCCGGAAGGACGGCCATGATCTGGGTGAGGGCCACCGTGCTGGTCGCGTCGCTGGGATAGAGCACCGTCGAGCCGTTGACCGCGCGCATCATGGCGAGATCTTCGAGACCCATCTGGGAGGGGCCGTCGGGGCCGATCTCGACGCCGGCGTGCGAACCGACCAGGCTCAGATCGACCCCGGAGACGGCGCCCATCCGGATGAAGTCGTACGCCCGGGTCAGGAACGCGGCGAAGGTGGACGCGAAGGGGTGGTAACCGCGGACCGCGAGCCCGGTCGCCGCGGCCACCATCTGCTGCTCGGCGATGAACATCTCGAAGTACCGCCCGGGATGGGCACGGGCGAACTCGAAGGCGTACGTCGAGTTGCTGACCTCGCCGTCGAGCGCGACGACGCGCGGGTTCTGGGCGCCGAGCACGACCAGGGCGTCGCCGTACGCCTTGCGGGTGGGCACCTTCTGGCCCAGGTCGTATCGGGCGGGCGTCGGCGGTTCGGTCGGTTGGGTCGTGACGGGGCGGGCCGCCGCGTCACTGGTGGGGCTGGAACCGTCGACGGCTGACGGTTCGGGCTGCGGGCCCCGCACCTTCAGATTGCGCTCGCCGCCGAGTTCGCGGACGGCCCGCTCCGCCATGTCCGGCGGGAACGGCTTGCCGTGCCAGTCGTTGCTGTCCTCCACCTCGGAGAAGCCGCGTCCCTTGACCGTTTTGGCCATGATCACGGTGGGCCGGTCGCCGCTCGGGTCCGCGGCGGTGGCCATCGCGTTGTCGATGGCGGCCAGGTCGTGGCCGTCGACGACGAGCACCCGGGCGCCGAACGCCTCGGCCCGGCGCGCGTACGCGTCGACGTCCCAGCCCAGGTCGGTGGGGCCGCGCTGGCCGAGCCGGTTGACGTCGACCATGGTCACCAGGTTGGCGAGCTGGTAGTAGGAGGCCTTGTCGAACGCCTCCCAGATGGAGCCCTCCGCCATCTCGCTGTCGCCGCAGAGCACCCACACCCGGTAGGGCTGCTTGTCGAGGTACTTCCCGGCGAGGGCGACGCCGACGCCGTCGGGCAGGCCCTGGCCGAGTGAGCCGGTGGCGACGTCGACCCAGGGCAGGGCGGGCGTGGGGTGGCCCTGCAGGCGTTGCCCGAGCCGGCGGTAGCCCTGCATCAGCTCGTCGTCGGAGATCACCCCGACCGCCTTGAACAGCGAGTACAGCAGTGGGGAGGCGTGACCCTTGGACAGGATGAGGTGGTCGTTCGCCGACGAGCGGGGGTCATCCCAGTCATAGCGCAGGTGCCGGGTCGCCAGTACGGCGAACAGGTCGGCCGCGGACATGCTGGAGGTCGGGTGCCCGGACCCGGCACTGGTGCTGGAGCGGATCGAATCCACTCGTAGCTGGGCGGCCACCTCGGCGGCGGTGTCGAGGCCGATGGTGGCGGTGGGCGCGGTGAGGGTCACGGTGCCTCCTGTTACTGCGCGAACCGGATGCTGCCGCCGCGCTTACCCCCGACGGCCTCGATCAGACGTAGTCCGGCCCGCCGTGCGCTGGTCGTCACGCTGCCGCCCTTCGGCACACCGCTTCGAACTACGCTGCCCATCGAAGAGCGCGGTCTCGTTACCTGGCCGACGGCATCGACTCGCGCTCCCGCCGCCGGCGTGCGGCGTGTTCGGCGCGGGCCGGCGCGCCCACCTGGTGCAGATACTGCAGGGCTTGGCGGTAGGAGGTGACGAGGCTGGTCTGCTCGTAGGCGACGCCGATCTCCGCGCAGTATGCCTGCACCATCGGCTGGGCCTTGCGCAGGTTGGGGGTCGGCATGCCAGGGAACAGGTGGTGTTCGATCTGGTAGTTCAGGCCGCCCAGCGCCGCGTCGGTCAGCCAGCCGCCGCGGACGTTGCGGGAGGTCAGCACCTGCTTGCGCAGGTAGTCCTCGTCGCCGGTCGGATGCGGCATGCCCTTGTGATTGGGTGCGAATGTCATGCCGAGGTAGACGCCGAACAGCGCCTGGTGAACGACCAGGAACGCGATCGCCTGCAGTGGCGAGAGCACAATCAGCAGTGCCGAGAGGTAGCCGACGGCGTGCAGGATCAGCAGGATGCTCTCCAGCCCGCGGCGCTTCACCGTGCCGTTGCGCAAGGACTTGATGCTCGACACCTTCAGGTCGATGGCGAGGAGGGTGAGCAGCGGGAAGAACAGCGCGGCCTGGTGCCGGGTGATGAAACCCTTCAGCCCGCGCCGGCCGATGGCCGACTCGGTGGCCCAGATGAGCACTTCGGGCGCGACATCAGGGTCGAGGTCGTCGTGATTGGGATTGTTGTGGTGACGGGTGTGCTTGTCCATCCACCAGCCGTAGCTCATCCCGACACCGAGGTTCCCGGCGAGCCGCCCGGCGATCTCGCTGGGACGTTTGGTGCGGAACACCTGGCGGTGTGCCAGGTCGTGCGCCACGAGCGCGACCTGGGTGAAGGTCACGGCGAGGAACGCGGCGGTCACCAGCTGCCACCAGGACGAGCCGATGACGACGAAAGCGGTCCAGCCGCCGAGCAACATGAGCGTGACCACGCTCAGCCGGGCGATGTAGTAGGCGGGCCGGCGCTGCATCAGCCCCGCGCCGCTGATCTGGCGGGACAGGACGGCGAAGTCACTGCCGGTCGTTGTCCGCGACGGCGCCATGGTGATCGTCATGGCTCGATCACACCGCCTGACGCGTCAATCGTCAGGAGCGCTACGCCCTCCGGCGAGGTGGTGCTGGCACCACCATCGAGCCGCGCCCCGACGGGCACAATATGACAGGTGAACATGGCCGGGGCTGGTGAACGGACGGGCCGATGGGTCCGGCGCGGTGTGCGCTCGGGGCTGGGCGGCCTGGCCGCGATCGGCCTGGCGCTCACCAACCTGCCGCTGCTCGCCGTGTCACTTGTCGCGTTGGCCCTGGCGCCGGTGCCGTTCCTCGGCCTCGCGCTGGTGCCGTGGACGATGACGCTGGTCCGGATGCGCGCCGATCTCGAGCGCAGAGGTGCCTCGCGGGCCGGTGTCCTGGTGACCCGTCCGTACCTTCCGCCCCCGGAACGAGCCATGGCCGGTGGCTGGCGGCGCTTCCGGTGGACGGTGACGGACCCGGCCACCTGGCGCGACCTTGCCTGGCTCGCGCCGGGCGCGATCGTCGGGTTCACCCTCGGGACGATCGGTGTGGTCGTGCCGTTGTATGGGCTCGTGGGTCTGACGCTGACCCCGTTGTGGATCTGGCACGGGGCCGGGTGGTACGGCTATGGCGCCATCTGGTCCATCGACACGGTCAGTGCCGGCTTGCTCTGCCTACCGCAAGGCGTCGTCATCCTCGCCGCCGGCCTGTGGGCGGCGCCGTGGCTGCGGCGCGTCGACGCCCACTTCGCCCGGCTCTTCCTCGCGCCCACCAGGGCCGCCGAACTCCGGCTGCGCGTCACGCAGCTGACGGTCACGCGCGCCGACACGGTGGACGCGCAAGCGGCCGAGTTGCGCCGCATCGAACGCGACCTGCACGACGGCGTCCAGGCCCGTCTGGTTGCGCTGAGCATGGTGATCGGCCTGGCCGACACACTCATCGACCGAAACCCGGCCGAGGCCCACAAGCTGCTCGCCGAGGCGCGTGAGTCCGGCGTCGCGGCGCTGGACGAGCTGAGGCACCTCGTCCGCGGCATTCACCCACCGGTGCTCGCCGAACGGGGACTCGGTGGCGCGGTCCGTGCGCTAGCGCTCAGCCTGCCGGTGCCGATCACGGTTGACATCGATCTGCCGGGGCGGCCGGACACACCCGTCGAGTCCGCGGCGTACTTCGCAGTCGCCGAGGCGCTGGCCAACATGATCCGGCACAGCCGCGCCCGCACCGGAGCGGTGTCGATCCACCATTCGAACGGTGCGTTGAGCATGGTGGTCACCGACGACGGCACGGGAGGCGCCGACCCCGCCGCCGGCACCGGTCTGCGCGGTGTCGAACGCCGCCTCGCCGCGTTCGATGGCACGATCGCACTGTCGAGCCCGCCCGGGGGACCCACCGTCATCACCATGGAGTTGCCGTGCGCGTTGTCATCGCCGAGGACCATGCCCTCCTCCGTGACGGGCTGACCCGGCTCCTGCAGGCCTTCGACTTCGACGTCGTCGCGGCCGTTGACAACGGCCCGGCTCTGCTGCCCGCCCTGATCACACACAGGCCCCAGGTGGCGGTCATCGACGTCCGCCTCCCCCCGACCTTCACCGACGAGGGCCTGCAGGCCGCGATCGCGGCCCGGACCCAGATGCCCGGCCTGCCGATCCTCATGCTTTCCCAGCACGTCGAGCCCCTGTACGCCCGCGAACTGCTCAGCACCCCGGACGGTGGTGTGGGCTACCTCCTCAAGGATCGTGTGTCCAACGTCGGCGAGTTCGTCGACGCCGTCCGCCGGGTCGCCGGCGGTGGCACCGCCATGGACCCCGAGGTGATCTCGCAGTTACTCGCCCGCCGGGAGCCGCTGGCGGTGCTCACCGCGCGGGAGCGTGAGGTGCTCGGCGAGATGGCTGAAGGTCGCTCCAACGCCGCGATCGCGGCCAAACTCCGCATCACTGAAAAGGCCGTGAGCAAGCACATCAACAACATTCTCACCAAGCTGGACATGCCGCCCTCCGACGATGACAACCGCCGCGTCCTCGCCGTTCTGGCATACCTCAACGTCTGAACGGGGGTGCGTTCACGGTGAGCGTCAGGAGGAGCTGACCCACTACAGAGGGCGAAAGGCCTGGCTGCGAGTTGCGGGCCCCGACGGGGATCTCAACCTGACCCGCCAGGGTGGGCGTAGCACTATGCCCGGACCCATTGGTTCACGAGGGAGACCACGGCAGGCTGTTGAGACTGCATGGTCTTCAGGTCCGGGAACGTCACGACACCGCGATCGGGTGCCAGCCAGGTGATCAGCCCAGTGGGATCTTGGAAGGTGAACTCGGCGACGTCCGATCGGACCTTCGCCCCTCGGTGGAAGATGAGTTGGACACGGTCACCGGGTCGAAGCCGGAAGGTCACTCGGTCGTCTCCACCGAATCGAAAACTCGGAGCGTTCCATTTCACGTGCTCCGAGATCTCGGTGTTCGACGCCAGGATTGCCGACCTGAGCTCCTCGACACCCGACTTCAGGGGGTGAGCGAGGGTCGCCATGAAGTCGTCGACTTCGCCAGACATGCTCGGCACCTGTCACTCTCCCTCGTGATGTCCTTGAGCCAGAGGGCAGTGTGCCATCAACGACTGACATCAGTTGCCGCCTACGTCCCCCACGCGGACCCGAGAGCTGGTTTGCGTATTAGCGCAGCCGCAGTCCCGCGATGAGGAGTGCGACCAGGCGACGCGCGTCGTAGCGGCTGTCGTTGCCCGCGCCGATACAGAGATTGCCGACACCACGCAGCAGTTCGTAGGCATCCAGGTCGCGAACGATCTCGCCGGCCGTGGCGGCCGTGTCGAGGAGCTGGGCGCAGACGGGGACGAGGCGG
The DNA here is from genome assembly GCF_003626635.1 of Micromonospora musae. Lineage (GTDB taxonomy): Bacteria > Actinomycetota > Actinomycetes > Mycobacteriales > Micromonosporaceae > Micromonospora > Micromonospora musae. Next base: position 34,716 of record NZ_RAZT01000022.1, read on the forward strand.
TCGAGGAAGTAGGGGTGCAGATTCTCGAAGGCGGCGTCGTCGGACTGCAACGCCTCGGCGAGGCCGTGCTTGGTGACCAGGAAGTCGACGAAGAGGTCGATCCAACGCGCCAGTGCGGTGTGCGGTGTGCTGCTCTCCGCCAGCAGCGTCGGGCCGGCCTCGGCGCACGCCTCGACCTGGTGCCGGTAGACGGCGACGATGAGGTCTGCCCGGGTCGGGAAGTGGCGGTAGATCGTCCCCACGCCGACGCCGGCCTTGGTGGCGATGTCGCGTACGGGCGCGTCGACACCGGAGGTGATGAACGCCGCGGCGGCCGCGTCCAGCAGGCGCTGCTGGTTGCGTCGGGCGTCGGCCCGCTTCTGCGGGGCCGGTTGCGCTGATCCGCTTTCGGTGTCGGTCACTGCGCCGTTACCTCCGTCACTCACCCTGGTTAAGCGGAACCATGTTCCGTATCGTCTTAACGGAACAGCGTTCCACTTGTTCATGATGTCACGAACCGGTGAGCCAAGACCAGGCGCACCACGAACTCGCTCCACCCTTCGGGAGGAACCCTCATGCAGTACCGCACCTTGGGCCGCACCGGCGTCCAGGTCAGCTCCCTCGTACTCGGCGCCATGAACTTCGGCAAGATCGGCAACACCACCCAGGAGGACGTCACCGCCATCGTCGGCGCCGCCCTCGACGCGGGGATCAACCTGATCGACACCGCCGACGTGTACAGCGGCGGCCAGTCCGAGGAGATGGTCGGCAAGGCCATCGCCGGCCACCGCGACGACCTTGTGCTCGCTACGAAGGCGAGCCTGCCGATGGGCGACGCCCGCAACAATCGGGGCGGTTCACGCCGCTGGTTGGTCACCGCGTTGGACGACAGCCTGCGCCGACTCGGCGTCGACCACGTCGATCTCTACCAGATGCACCGGTGGGACCCGAGCACCAGCGACGAGGAGACCCTCTCGGCGCTGACCGACCTGCAGCGGGCGGGAAAGATCCGCTACTTCGGCTCGTCGACCTTCCCCGCCCACCGCGTCGTGCAGGCGCAGTGGGCCGCCCGGGAGAACCAGCTGAGCCGGTACGTCACCGAACAGCCCAACTACTCGATCCTGCAGAGGGGGATCGAGACCCACGTGCTGCCCGTGACCCAGGAGTACGGCATGGGCGTGCTCGCCTGGAGCCCCCTGGCGTCGGGGTGGCTCTCCGGCGCGATCCGCGCCGGACGGGAGATCAGCACGAACCGCTCGGGCTTCATGCGGCAGCGCTTCGACCTCTCGGTCCCGGCCAACCGGGCGAAGCTCGACGCGGTCGAGCAGCTCGCCACGGTCGCCGACGAAGCCGGCCTCACCATGATCCAGCTCGCGCTCGGATTCGTCACCGCACATCCCGCCGTGACCAGCGCGATCATCGGCCCCCGCACGCTGGAGCACCTGCACTCCCAACTCGCCGCCGCGGACACCGTGCTCTCCGCCGACGTGCTCGACGCGATCGACGCGATCGTCGCTCCCGGCGTCGACCTTGCCGCCCATGAGAAGAACGACACGCCGCCCGCCCTGCTCGACGCGGCAAAGCGACGTCGATGACCTCTCCGTCGATGTCCGGGCGGTAGCTGCGCGCCGCGGCTGTCAACGAGGACCTGAAGGCCGCTCCGCGGGCCGTACTCGGCGCGTGTTCGTGCCGGTGATCACCGCGCCCGCCGCAGCGCACCCGGAGTTCGAACGTGGCCCCGAAGTCCACCTGTTCGGGGCCACGTATGCCTAACGTTCGGATTCGTTGAGCTCCAGGACGTCTCTCATCTCCTCGATCCCCCGCTCGACCCGGGCCCGCACCGCGTCGGCCATCGCGTGGGGGAGGACATCGGTCAGCCAGACGAGTCGACTGTGGTCGCCCTCGTCGAGCACCTGGAACGCCGCGTGGTGGTAGGTCAGCGGCAGTCGCTGCCCCTCGACCACCGCGTACGCCATTCTGCGGATGCGGTGGTCGACCGCCAGGATGAGTTCCCGGACCTGCGCCCCGTCCGGCATCGTGAGGATGCGGAGGTCACCCTCGATCCGGGCATCGGCCACCCGGCCGGGCAGCAGTCGCCGGTGGACCGCGCCGACGTCGGCGATGGCTTCCCATACGAGGTGCGCGGGCAGGTCGAGGGTGACTTCGACGGAGACCGTGGCCATGATCGATACTTCCCATCGCTAGGCGAGGTGGGCCGCCGGGGGCTACAGGTCTTCTTGGGGAGCGCCAGCAGGACCCACACAAGCCGGGACACGAACGTTGGATCGAGGCCAGACCCGCTCGGCCCCTGGATGAGAGTGGGTCAGCGGACGAATTGGACCTCCGGAAAGGTCGGGCTCGGGCCGTTGAGCAGGCGCTGCCGCCGGTGATGTAGGTGCTGCTCGAAGAAGGCGAGCGGGTAGGCCTGCTGGATGCGTACCGCCCGGAACGGGTCGAGGGTGCCGATCCAGCCAGCGAGGTCGTCGTCGCTCATCCCGATGATCGACGCCAGTTGCGGGACCAGCCATTGGCTGTCGCAGTACGCCCCGTGGGTCGCGCCGTCGACGTGCACCTGGCGCCGCCACCCCTGCAGGAGCGGCCAGAATTCCGCGACGCCGGACTCTTCGGCGCCGGGGGTGAAGACGGCGGTCATCAGCATGAAGGGCCGGTCGAGATCGGCGACGGGTGGTTGCGACAGCATCGGAGCGTCGAGGCTGAGTCCGGCGCGCACGCGCGGGTCGGCGTTCATGACGAGGGCGGTCGCGGTGCCGCCCTTCGACCAGCCGAACATGCCGATGCGGCGCGGGTCGATCGTGGCGCCCAGGCCGGCCGGCAGCGGACGGCACTGGGTGTCGGGGTTGCGGCCGGCGGCGAGGTCCTCGATGCGGTCGAGGACGAACTGGATGTCGTGGGCGTGGTCCCACGGGGTGATCGACACGTCACCGTCAGGGACCGTGGGGGCGCCGTCGGGGGACTCGCCGAACGAGCCGTGCGGGTGGTCGACCGTGACGGCCACGTAGCCGTGGCTGACGAGTTCCTGCACGACGATTGTGGTTTCGGAGCGGTGGCCGCCGGCGCCGTGGGAGAAGACGACCACGGGTCGCCGACCCGCTGCCTTGAGCACCGGAGCGCCTTCGTGGCCGGCGGTGAGGGGCGCCCCCACGACGTCGGCGTCGAACCCGTTGGCCGCGAGCAGCGCAGCCATCGGCGCGGCGGGCAGCCACGGCGCCACCGGATGACGCCGGGCGTCCCGGCCGGCGGGATACCAGACGCTGATCATGAGTTCGCGGTGGTGTCCCGGGCCGGCGATCGGGTCCGGGCGGGATCCGTCGACCAGGTGCAGTGGGACGGTGCCGACCCGGTGCGGCCCGGTGGGTGCGGGCAACGTGAGCCGTGCCGGACCGGAAGCGGCCTGCGCGGGGGCTGCCCACCGGGCGCCGAGCGGTATGGCGACACCTGTGGCGAGCGCGGTGGTGAGCAGGCGGCGGCGGGTCAGTTCGGTTGTCATCGGTCCTCCGGTCAGGTCGAGTCGGGTGGGCAGGTAGTTGATCTCGACGCGGCGGCCCTGTGCGGGATGCCGTAGTCGCGCCAATAGGTTTCCACAGCAAACCTGTTGGCGCTAGTGTCAAGTTGACGAAGCGTTGCCCGCCGGATCGCCGGAGACGCAGCGCGGCCACCTCGACGTGAATCCACTGGCTCCGCTGCCTCCTGCGGCCGCCAGAGGTGGACCGAGCCGCACTTGCCGGAACGGGCTAAACGGCTTGCACAGGCGTCGGTCCCAGGGCTTGACTGCTCGCCATGCCTTCGCCCTCACCGATCTTCGTCGCGGGTACGGGTCGTTCGGGAACGTCGCGGATCGCCGACATCATCGGTGAGCACCCGCTGATCCATCGGATTCCGATGGAGACCCGGTTCCTCGTCGACCCCGGTGGCCTGCGGGACCTGGCCGACGCGCTCACCAATCGGTACGACCCCACCGTCGGTGAGGACGCCTTGCACCGGCTGAGCGACTTCCTCACCGTCCGAGTGCCGGGCCGGCGCGACGATCGCGGCAAGACCGTTCCCGAGCTGGTCGGGGAGCGGCGCTACCGGGACGCGGTGCAGGGGCTCTGGCCGCAGCTGATCGCGTACAGCTTCGACGAACCCGCGCCCCCGGAAGGTTTCGGGAACGCCGACCGACCTGCCGGGCCGTTCGCGCCGCCGAGCCGCCGACGGGTGGTCCCGAGGTACTTCGGCGACCGGGGCGAACTGCTCGGGATTCTGCGGGGCCTGATCGACACCCTGTTCGGCGGGGCAGCCGCCGACGCGGGCAAGTCGACCTGGTGTGAGAAGACACCGTTCAACCTGCTGTGCATGGACTTCCTCTGGGAGTTGGTCCCCGAGGCGACCATCGTGCACATCAAGCGTCACCCGGTCTCAGTGCTCGCCTCCCACCTGGCCCAGCCCTGGGCGCCGCCCACCGTCGACGGGGCGCTCGCCTACCTCGTACCGATCTACCACCGGTGGCTCACCTGGAAGAACACCGCCGACCTGACGGGCGGGCGTTACATCGAGGTGAAAGCCGAGGACCTCGCGGCCGACTGGCCCGGGCAGCGCCGTGCCCTGTTCGAACGGCTCGGCGTCGACGACTTCGCTACTCGCTCGGCGTTCGAGGCGCACAAGCTGACGAACCGCAACGACCAGTTCGGCGAGGAGACCCGCGCGTTCGTCGAAGAAGCACTCGGCGAGGTCATCCCGGCCATGGGATACGAGTGACGCTCTCTGCTCGCCAGCGCGGGGCCGCTGCGTCGCGCACCGCGGCCCCGACGGGTCAGCGGCCTCCGACTCGCTGGAGCCGTTCGCCGCGCAGGCCGACGCAGTCGTGCTCCCAGAAGACGTCGGAGTAGACAAGGGTGCCGAGCATCCAGTCCTCGTACGCCGACAGCCGGGCGACCTGGTACGCGCCCGGCGGGTACCGCAGCGTCGGCGGCCGGAAGCCCAGCCGGTCGGCGTTGTCGAAACCCCGCTTGCTGTAGTAGCCGGGCGCCCCCTCCAGGAACACCAGCGGTACGCCCTGGGCGTCGGCGGCGGACAAGGCTTCGCTGATCAACGCGGTGCCGATGCCGGTGCGCTGGAACTCCGGCAGGACGCCCAGCGGCGACAGCGTGTACACGGCCACCAGCCGCTCCAGGGCGTCCAGGCGGCAACCGCTGAGCATCACGTGCCCGACGACCCGTTCGCCCTCGGCGTCGTCGACGGTGGCCACCAGTGACAGCGGCGGCAACGATGCGCGGGCGGTCCGGAGGTCGTCGACCAGGTCCGGCACCCGGTCCGGGTCGCCGAACGCGCGGGTGTGCACCTCTCGCACCGCCGCGTGGTCGTGTTCCTGCTCCAGTCGTATGTCGTGTCCCGTCACGGCGGAGAGGTTAGCCGTGTTGCCGCCGCGTGGTCGGGGATTTTTGTCCGACCTGGGGTCGTGGTGCTGGACCAGAGGGCGGCATCGGGACGGTGAATCGGCGGTTCAGTCGAGCCAGCAGATCACCGCGTCGCCGTCCTTGGCGGCTGCGCCGAAGAAGCTTCGGACGTCGGGCAGGTAGTGGGCCACCCGTTCCAGCTCGCCGGGTCGTTCCCACCCACCGGGGTAGACCTCGGCCCGGTTCAGCTCCTGCGGATCGACGCCGCGGATGAGGTCGTCCTCGGTGAGCCCGGCCAACTGCGCGGCCGCGGCCGCTACCTGGCCCGGCGTGAGGTAGGAGGGCGGGCCGTAGCCCCAGTCGTCCTCGAGGTTCTCCAGGAAGTCGAACATCTCCTCGCTGTCGGGTTCGACGTCCGGCAACTCCACGAAGCTCTCCGCGCCGAGGACCAGCGGAACGTCGAAGCCGAGCCGGTCGAGCAGGAAGTCGAGGCCGTTCCAGGCCTTGTCGGTGGCGGTCCAGCGTTCGGAGTTGTCATCCTGCGCCGCCGTGGCGATTCCGTGGGCCCAGTCGAGGTCGGTCCTGGCGCGTTCCAGCTCGTCGGGGGAAACGCGCAGCCAGTTGCCGTTCATGCTCACGGCGTCAGCCTAAATGCCGGCTACGACGCGCCCCGCAGCAGCCGGGGCGCCGAACTCGGCGACGAGGACGTGACCGACACCCCGCCTTCGGCATCGCCCACCTGCACGGCACCGCGCCAGCGGGGCGAGCATCACCCCGGTCACCGGTGACGCATTCACCGAGCGTCACCAGGCGCCCCCTAAGATCGTGATGTGTCGCTGGAGTACTAAGGTGCCGGGGATCGTCCTCAACGGACAAACGGGGGTGGCGTGATCGCCGAGCACGTGCGTGACCTCGCGGCAACTGCCGTGATCTTCGGTTTCTTCGCTTCGAGCTGGTTCGGGTGGGCGCAAGAGGCGCCGCCCCGCAGATGGCGGGGGTTCCTGGCGGCCGGCTCGATAACCAGCATTCTCACGGCGATCGCCGGTGGCCTGCTGACCTGGCGGCACTGGAACGACGGCACCGCCTTCGACGAGGACACCAGCCGCGCGTTCGGCATCGTGGTCGCCATCGAGTTCGGCGCCGCCGCCCTCGGATCCGTCCTGCTCGCCGTCCGCCGTCGGAGCGACCTGATCTCGGTGTGGATCGCCTTCGTCGTGGGCGTGCACCTCTTCCCGGTCGCCGCCCTGATCGGCTACCCGATGATCCACGTGGTCGCCGCGCTCATCACCGTCGCCTCGCTCGTCGCGATCCCGATCGCCCGTGCTCGCAAGCTCACGGTCAGTGCCGTCGTCGGCGCGCCCACCGGGCTGATCCTGCTCGCCGGGGCTCTCTTCTCCGTCATCTCCGCGGCCGTCACCGGCTCCTGAACCGGGCGTTCCTGCCATTTTGCGGGAACGCCGGTCGCGGGGCTACGTGGCCGGTGGTGACGGGCGCCGTCAATCGTTCTCGGGATGACACGGTGCCCGTCGCCGACGATTGGTGACCGACGTTCGGTCGATCACCATCCTCGCGTCCACTCGGCTGCCGAGGTTGCGGCGAACGCGGAGTGCGGCTAGGGCATCGTCTTGACGAGCTTCCCGTCGGCGTCGACGACGAACCACACGTTCTCGACACCCTGCCCGTCGACATCCCCCGGGCCGACGTCGCCGACGTAGTAGTAGAGCGGCCATTCGCCGTACGTGGCCTGGCTGGTCCCCTCCGCCCGGCTGGTCTGTGAGAGCAGCTCCGGGCTGGCGCCCGTTCCGGTCGTAGCGGGCACACGGCTGATCAGTGCCGGCCAGGTGGCGATGCACTCGTCGGTGCAGCTGCTCGCGCCGCCCTTGTCGTTGAGGAACGCGTACAGGGTTCGGCCGTCCTGGTCGGTGAGGATGGGCCCCAGGCTCGACTCCTCCACCTGGACGCGTACCGCGCTCTGATCCCCGACGCTCCCGCCTCCCACGGTGACGGGCGCGCCCTGGTCGGCGGGTCCGGACGTGCTGCCGCACGCGGCGGTGGTGGCGATCAGAGCCACTCCGAAGATGATCATCGGAGTACGCACGGGAGTCTCCTTCGAGCCGTCGACGTATGGAGTCGCCGTCTACACGAGTGAACGCGTCTCGCGGTTCACCTCCGTCACGCAAAAGCTGAAATGAACCGAACACCTCGTCGGCTCGTGTCCGCGATGCGTCGTGCCACGCAGACCCCGCACGGCACGTACTCCTCGAAAGGACACGCCCCATGCGAGCTCCGCTTCTCGTCGTGTCGAGCCTGGCGCTCGGTCTGTCTCTCGCCGCGGCTGCGGGAAGTCAGGCGACGGCGGCCACGCCATCGGCCGGCCCGCACGCGAGCACCACGACGCCGCCGATGGACCACGACATGGCCGACATGGGGCACGGTGCGCCGGATGCCACGGCGGACAGGTCAGCCGCCCTTCAGCGAGCCGAGCTCAAGCCGCTCTACTTCGGGGCGGACATGAACGGCCTCAACCTGGTGCAGGCGCCGGGCCAGCCGGCGGTAGCGGGGCGGATCCTCGGTGACCGCGACGGCCGCGCCACCGGCCTCGTCCGGGTGCAGGGCGACCGGATCACATTCGCCCTCTCCTGGGAGAAGATCAGCGCCCCGACGGTGGGTCACATCCACGAGGGCGACGACAAGGTCAACGGCCCGGTCAAAGTGTCACTGTTCGCCACCCCGATGCCCGCCACGGCGACGGCGGCCTCCGGCGTCGTGACCGTCGACGATCCGGCCACCGCCGACGCGATCCGCGCCGACCCGGAGCACTTCTACCTCAACCTGCACACCGAGGAATTCCCCGCCGGCGCGGTACGCGGCCAACTGAGCGAACTCAATCGGCCCGCCGACCTGCTCGGTCTGCTGAAGAACGGCGCAGTGGAGCAGGCGTTCCTCTCCGGCGACCAGGAGGTTGCGGTGCCCGACGGGCCCGCCGGCGGTGACCCGACCGGACGGGCGGTCGCCTTCGTCAAGGCCCGCAACACCCGGATCGACTACTCGTTCGCCTGGACGGGCATCAAGCCGACCCTCGGCCACCTTCACAAGGGACGATTCGGCGCCAACGGTCCGGTGGCTGTCCCGCTGTTCGCCACCGCCGTCCCCTCGACGATCGTGGCCATCTCCGGTACCGCCACCGGCCTCGACTCCGCGCTCGTCGAGGAGATCGCCGAGCACCCGTCGGACTACTACGCCAACCTGCACACCGCCGAATTCCCCGACGGCGCCGTACGCGGCCAGCTCTTCAAGCAACGCTGACCGCTACCGGCGGCATCAGGACCGGGCGGGGCCGCGGACACCACTGCGGGCCCGCCCGCTTGTCTGGAGCGCAGCGCGGCAACAGCCGGGACGGACGGCATCGACAGTGCGGGCCGGTAGGCACCGGTCGTCCACCTTGTCGCGTCGTGGTGTGAGCACGCTCGTCCGGTGAAGCTGTGCGTCTTCCGGAGCACCGCTCGTCGGCACCTCGTAGGTCGCCAGCCGTTCCAGCCAGTCATGGGCCAGGTGGCCCCGGTCCGGATCGCCGACCAGGACCCGAGTGCCGCTCGCGGAGACGCGGGCGAGGAACGGCAGCATCCGGGCCGCCACAGCCGGGTGATAGAGCGCATCACCGGCCAACACCACATCCACGCCGTCGGCGTCGCCGTCGAGCAGGTCATTCGACGACAGAATCAACTCGACGTCGTTGGCGTGGGCGTTGGTGTTGATTGCCGCGATCGCGTAGGGGTCGATGTCGTTGGCGGTGACCTTGGCGGCGCCGGCGATCGCCGCGGCGATCGCGACGAGTCCGGAGCCGGATGCGACGTCGAGGACGCGGCAACCGGCCACGGTGTCCGGGTGATCGAGGATGTAACGCGCGAGCCCCTGCCCGCCGCTCCAAGCTGACGCCCAGTACGGCGGCGGGAGGACGTGCCCCGCCTCGGCTTCGAGTCGTGCCCAGAGGACGATTGCGTCCTGGGCCGTGACCATTCGCACCTCCGGCACCAGCGGCACTTGGGCCAGCCACAGCCGGTCGATGCTGCCGGTACCGGCCGCGGGTTCGGGGGCGGAGAGCGCTTGCACCAGCAGGGGTTCGAGGCCGGGAAGGGCCGGGATGTCGGAACGGAGCGGCGATCGTTGGTCCGTGGTCTCAGCCACCGCCGTGGCGACGGTTGAGGCCTCGTCGCCACGGCTCGGCGGAGTCAACGTCAGACCAGGCGGATGTTCGCGGCCTGAAGGCCCTTCTGGCCCTGCTCGACGTCGAACTCGACCCGCTGGTTCTCTTCCAGGCTGCGGAACCCGCTCGATGAGATGGCCGAGTAGTGGGCGAAGACGTCAGCGCCGCCACCATCCTGCGCGATGAAGCCGAATCCCTTGTCCGCGTTGAACCACTTGACTGTGCCGAGTGCCATGTCTTCTCCTTGAGTAACGGTTGGAGCCACGTATTTTCCTCGGTTGCCACCGCTGCTGGTCCGAAAGAACCGGCAGAACAAAAAGCGCCTGGCGGGTTGAATACCCACCAGGCGCTGGCAAAGTATGCGACAAACCGAAGATTGCAACCCGCTGACGTTAGCACGGGCGCGTGGTGTCTTCGCTGTTAGCGCTGACCCCGCCGGCTACCAACCCGCGAGCCGGCAGAGAACGCCGCCGCGCCCCGTGGCGCGGACGTCGTCTGCCCGGCACTCGCCCGGCGACTCTCCCCGCCTCTGCCGCGCGTTGTGCCGGCGGTCGATCCGCTCGTCGCGGTGCGCGGATTCGCGCGCCGCCTGCCGCCGCTGTGGCCTCGTTCGTGCTGTGGCGCCGCCGTCGCTGCGGGAGGCGTCACGAAGCGGCGCTCGCCCGGGGCGAGTTCGGTGAGCAGCGAGTCGCCGGGCCGAAGCCGGGTGATCGTCGGGTTGATGCCGGCCTGGCGGGTGAGGGCGCGCACGTCGCTGACCTGGTCGTCGGTCATCAGGGTGACGACGGTGCCGCTCGCTCCGGCGCGCGCGGTCCGCCCCGAGCGGTGCAGGTATGCCTTGTGCTCTGCCGGCGGGTCGGCGTGGATCACGAGAGTGACATCGTCGACGTGGATACCGCGCGCCGCGATGTCGGTCGCGACAAGCGCGCGGGCGTCGCCGGCGGAGAACGCCGCCAGATTGCGGGTACGAGCGTTCTGCGCCAGGTTGCCGTGCAGCTCCACGGCGGGTACGCCCGAAGCGACCAGTTGACTGGTCAGCTTCTTGGCGCCTCGCTTGGTGCGGGTGAATACGAGCGTTCGTCCCGGGGCGGCTGTCAGGTCGATCAGGACGGGGAGCCGGTCATCGTGACGCACCTGGAGCACGTGGTGGGTCATCGCGGAGACCGGGGACTTCGCCGAGTCGACGCTGTGGGTGACGGGGTTGGAGAGGTACCGCCGGACGAGGACGTCGACGCCCGCGTCGAGCGTCGCCGAGAAGAGCAGTCGCTGGGAGCGGGGCGGTGTCTTGTCGAGCAATCGCCGTACGACCGGCAGGAAGCCCAGGTCGGCCATGTGGTCCGCCTCGTCGAGCACGGTGACCTCGACGGCGTCGAGGATCGCGTCGCCGTTCGAAACGTGGTCGGCGAGCCGTCCGGGACAGGCGATGAGGATGTCGACCCCGGCGCGCAGTGCGCTGACCTGCGGCCGCGCGCTCACCCCACCGAAGATCGTCAGGGTACGCAGCGACAGCGTGGCGGCCAGCGGAGCGATCGTCGCTTCGATCTGGGTCGCCAGCTCTCGAGTCGGCGCCAGGATGAGCGAGCGCGGGCGGCCGGGCAGCCGCGGGGACGTGGCGGACGAGAGCCGGGCGAGGACCGGGATGGCGAAGGCGTACGTCTTGCCCGATCCCGTTCGGCCACGACCCAGCACGTCGCGTCCGGCGAGTGAATCCGGCAGCGTCGCGGCCTGGATCGGGAACGGCGTGCTGATGCCCACCTGCTCGAGCGCGGCGACCAACCGGCCGGGCACGCCGAGGTCGGCGAAGGAGGTGGGTGTGACAAGGGGTGTCTTGCTGGGGCGGCGTGCCGCCATGGGAGTCTCCGAACGTGGAAGGGGTCGCCCTGCACGGCGCTGACCGGTTGGTCGCGGCGCGTGGTGGTCGACATCAGGTGCAGGCCGCGGTCGCAGACCGGCGGACTCGTTGATCAATCTACCCGTACCCCGGCCGGGCCGCACACGACGGCTCTTCCGGGTTAGGGTTCGAAGGGGCGAAGCGAAACGGATCCAATGCCCCCGGCGAGCGGCCGGCTTCCGCCCCGCTCATTTTCGATACCCGGCTCGCCTGTGCGAGCGGGTGGGACGCGCGTCGGCGCGCAAACTTGGAGCAGCTCTTGAATCATGAAACCGCTGATGACTCTAATTTGTTCCGCGAAGCACCGGAAGCGAATGCGACTTTCGACCAGACACCGGCCGTCGACGTGAGTTCGGCTGCGATGACCCGCCTGCGCACTCCGTTCCGTGTCGAGGATGAAGCCGACCGGCAGCCGACAACTCGTTAGGCATCACGACGCGACGCAGATCGGCCCGCGAATGCGCTCGCCGGACATCCGCTCACAAATGGGATACGTGGCGCTGCGCGGATGCCTCCTGTACCGGCCCGGTCGGGTCTCCACACTCTCGTTCACAACCTGCGCCGTTGTCCGGGTCGGGCGTGCGCGGAGATCCTTGCCGGCGCACGGCTGGGTGGTCGACCGGGGTAGCGGGAAGTGGTGGCCTGACAAGGGACGTCAGGAGCACTCCTGGCAGACCTCCCGGCCGTCGGGCCGCGCGGCGAGCTGACTGCGATGGTGCACCAGGAAGCAGCGAGTGCATCGAAACTCGTCCGACTGCATCGGCACGACCGCCACGGTCAGTTCCTCGCCCGACAGGTCCGCGCCGGGCAGCTCGAAGTTCTCGGCGGCGTCGGCCTCGTCGACGTCGACTGTCGCCGACTGCGGCGCCGAGCTGCGCGCCTTGAGCTCCTCCAGGCTGTCGTCCTCAACCTCGACCGCGGGTCGGCGCGGCGCGTCGTAATCGATGGGTTTGCTCATGGTGATGCCTCTCCGGCTTTGGTTCATGGCGTCACGACGGTAGACCGGGGCCCATTTCGTGGCGCTCAAGCGGGCGATGGAAGGGTAGCTCGCCCTTGAATGTGAGGGGCGCCATAGGCAGCGCGGAGAATGACTCTCGACTCCGCCGGCCGTGGCCGGCGCTGAAAGGCACCGCGAGACGATGTCCCAGACCGGGCGCTGCCCTCTGTCGCCCTCGCGTAGAGGGATCCGTGATCGCGACGTGAAGTGCCACGCGTTCCGGCTTCTACAGCATCGACATCCTGTGTACCTCGCGGCAAGGCCGAGGCCAACCCGTACGCGGAGAGACGGGGCGCCCGGTACGGCACGAGTGCCTCTACGGGATAACAATCCCGCGCTGGCGACTGCCGTCGAACAGGTCACGCGCTACCACGAGTACCGACCGCACCGGTCTCGGATCAGCCGCTTCGGCGGTTGCCCCACTGGCGCGGGCTCTGAACCGAGCCCCGGCCGCCGAGGCGCTGACCCTTCCCATACGGTTGAGGCGAAGCGACCTTGCCCTTCCCGCGTCGGGCAGCCCGATTCGCGTAAACGGCAGCGTCGGTCTCGGTCTCGGTCTCGCTCTCGGCCGTAATTGGCGTATCGGTCTCCTCGGCGTGGGCGTCTTGAACGGGCTCAGGCTCCGGCATCGGAATCTCCCTGGGTTCGTGGGGCTTCCTGCGGACCATTGCCAACAGGCGGACGCAGACTACTCCGAAGTTCGGCGAACTGCGTGAAGCCGGGCTCGTAGACATGGACAAGCACGCCGACGCCGACCGGATCGACCTCACTGATCGTCTACCATCGGGCGATGTCCCCGCTCACCAGGCTGCTGGGGTGGTGGTCCCTGGGTCCAGGAGGCAACATTCCTGCTGCGCCCGGTGCGAGACCCGCCGTACGCGGTGCGGATCGAGGACTGCCTCCCGCCGGCCGTCGCCGAGTTGTTCCGCGGCGTCGCACTTCCGGCGTCACGATGACGGGGCGGTGGCGATGACGGGCTCGCACGCAGTGGTCGTCGGTGGTGGAATCGGCGGGCTCAGCGCCGCACTGGCTCTGCACCGGCGTGGCTGGCGGGTCACCGTTCTGGAGCGCGCGCCGGAGCTGCGCGAGGTCGGCGCCGGGCTGACCCTGATGGCGAACGCGATGCGCGGCCTCGACGCGCTCGGCCTCGGCCCGGCCGTACGCCGCAGCGGTCACAGCGAGACGCCCGGCGGGATCCGCACGTCGACCGGGCGGTGGCTGTCCCGGGTGGACGGCGAGGTGATGACCCGGTTGCTCGGCACCACGGCGCTGGGCATCCACCGGGCCACCCTGCACCGGCTCCTGCGCGAGGCGTTGCCCACGAGCGCGCTGCACGTCGGCGCCGAGGTGATCGACGTGGTCACCGGTCCCGCCGACGCCGAGGTCCGGTACCGCCGCGACGGCACGCCGGACGCCGTCCGCGCGGACCTGGTGGTCGGAGCCGACGGCGTGCACAGCGTCGTACGCGCCCGACTCTGGCAGCAGGCGCCACCACCGGCGTACGCCGGGTCGACCGCGTGGCGGGCGGCTATCGAGTGGCCGGAGCCGGTCCCGTCGGCCATCACCTGGGGCCGGGGGGCCGAGTTCGGAATGGTGCCGCTCGGCGACGGCCGGGTCTACTGGTTCGGCGCTGTCAACGCGCCGCCGGGCGGGCACACCGCCGACGAGCTGGCGACCTGCCGGAAGCTCTTCGGTACCTGGCACGACCCGATCCCGGCGCTGCTCGCCGCGACTGCACCGGAGGCGGTGCTGCGCAACGACATCCTCCACCTGGCCGCTGCACTGCCGTCGTATGTGCGGGGGCGGGTGGTGCTGCTCGGCGACGCCGCCCACGCCATGACCCCGAACCTGGGCCAGGGCGCCGGCCAGGCCATCGAGGACGCCGTGGTGCTGGGTGCGGTCTGCGCCGGTGGGGCCGACGAGGGGCTGCCTGCCGCGCTGGCCGCGTACGACGGGCAGCGCCGCCCACGCAGTCAGGCCATCGCCCGGGCGGCCTACCGGACCGGCCGCTACGGTCAGCAGCTGCGCAACCCGCTCGCGGTGGCGGCCCGCAACACCCTGCTACGACTCACCCCCGCCCACACCGCCCTTCGTGGGATGGCCCGCTACGCGGACTGGCAGCCCCCGGCAGCCGCCTGACTCGGGTAGCCGGATCCGTCGCCGAGCGAGCGTCAGGGGCCGCACCCGCGAGACCCAGAAAGCCGGCCGTCCGCTCGGGCCGAGTTGAGGGAAGCGGTCGCGGATCACGGGGCCAGCCAATTCCGGAGCGGCAGGACGTCGTCCGTCGCTGCCGGGTCCTACGCCCACGGCGGGATGTATCGGCTCAGATAATCACGCGCACGTGGAAGCGGGTCACGCCAGTACTGGTCTGGCCTGCGGTGGTAGTGCTCCGCACAGAATTCAGCGAGATCGACAGTGATCTTGACGCGCTCCAGCGGCCGGCCCTCGAATGCTGCGTTGACAGCCAGCAACTGCGGCTCCGGATTCCAGCCCGAATGGTCGAACGCCCAGCCCTCCCAGACCGCGTAGGCGTGGACGACTTGCAGTTCGCCGGCCAAGCGCACCGCCGCCACCTCGATCGATCGGTCCGAGTACGAGTCTCGACAGACCCAGGCGAGGATGTGACACGCGCCGGCAGCGAAGAAGGCCTGGTCCGCCCGTTCCCAGGCGACGCGCTGATCTGATCGCTCGATCGCTGTCCGACGAAAGGCTCCCGCCGCCTCTGCTGCCACCGCACCCACGTTAGTGGGCGGGCCTACCGCATCCGATCATGTCGCAGTCCGCCCATGCTCACCAGCGAGGCGATCACATTCGGTGGCACGCAGGATCCCGACGGCGTTCGTCGTGTGCTGCCCCGGCTCGCCGAGCCGGACTACGGCTTCGCTGTGACGGCTGCCGGGGCGGCTGAAGCGCCTTTCTGGCGGTGGGGGAGTGGGACGCCGTATCGACGTGGCGATCAAATCCGGTCGATATCTTGACGGGTGCGGCGGGATGTGACGTAGTGGATCGATCGGCTCGGGTCGATGTCCACTCCGGCCGGAGCGGGCCGTGACGTCTAGGAGGTTCGTCCGTGTCTTTGTCTCGCCGCCAGTTCCTGTCCCGCTCGGCCGGCGCCGGCCTCACCGTGGCCGTGGCCGGTTCGGTCGACGCCCTGTTCACCGCGGCACCCGCGCTGGGGGTGTCCGGCCCGGAGGTCGGGTACGGCCCGCTCGTACCCGACCCGGCCGGCATGCTCGACCTGCCGGTGGGCTTCCGCTACTCGGTGCTGTCCCGTGAAGGCACCGTCCGGCCGGACGGCGGCATCGTGCCGAGCCGGTTCGACGGTATGGGTGCCTTCGCCGACAAGGCGCGCGGCACCCGCCTGGTCCGCAACCACGAGTGCTCCCCGACCGCGAGAATCAGGGTCGTTGCCCCGCCGCAACGCACGTACGACCCGGCCGCCGGGGGCGGGACCAGCACGATCATCGTCAAGGCATCAGGACGCGCCGCCTCCGAGCACGTCAGCCTCGGCGGCACAGCCATCAACTGCTCCGGCGGCCCCACCCCGTGGCGCACCTGGCTGACCTGCGAGGAGACCGAAGACAAGGCGGGCACGAACGGATACACGAAGGACCACGGCTTCATCTTCGAGGTCGACCCGTACAGCGATGCGCGCAACACCCATCCGACGCCGCTGACCGCGATGGGCCGGTTCCAGCACGAGGCAGTCGCGGTCGACCCGCGCACCGGCATCGTCTACGAGACCGAGGACGCGTTCGTGGCGCCGCTCGGCAGCTTCTACCGCTTCCTGCCGAACCGGCCGCTGCGCGGTCACGGAAGCCTGCGGGCAGGTGGCGTGCTGCAGGCTCTGCACGTCCCGGACCTGCCGGACCTGTCCGTGGTGACCGAGGCGGGCGCGTCCTTCTCCGGCATCGAGTGGCTTGACGTGCCGGACCCGCTCGCGTCGACGGAGTCGGTCCGTGCTCAGGACTACGACAAGCCGATCACCGGCGGGTACAAGATCGAGGGCGCCTGGTGGGGGGAGAAGGACCGCTGCGCCTACTTCGTCTCGTCGTTCGCCCGGCGTGAGCTGGGCTCGGCCCGCGACCACGACGGCCAGGTCTGGCGGTACAACCCCCGAGCCAAGACGCTGCGCCTGGAGACCATCTTCACCCGGCCCACCCCGGCACCGGAGAACCCGGAGTTCGACGCCCCGGACAACATCTGCATGTCCCCGTACGGGGGCCTGATGATGTGCGAGGACGGAGTCGGGGACCAGCACATCCTCGGTACTACCGCCGGCGGCGAGGTGTTCGTCTTCGCCCGTAACCGGGTCAACGTCGGCACCGCCGAGGACCCGGCGTACGGCGAGCTGGCCGGCGCGTCGTTCTCCGCCGACGGCCGGACCATGTTCTTCAACGTCTACAACCCGGGCATCACGTACGCGGTGACCGGCCCGTGGAACCGTCGCCAGGGCTGACGGCCGCAGCCACCGTGGGTGCTCCCCGGTCCGTGTGATCGGGGAGCCCGCGGTGGGCAGGGTCGACGGGGCCCTCCTCGCCGGCTCGACGGGACTGCTGCCCGGCCGGCTGTGGAGTGGCTCGTTCGACCAGGGGGTGTATGGACATCAGCGCCTCCGTTGGCGTGAGGTGGGGGAGGAGGCGTGCGGGTCGGGCAGTGGCAGAGACCGGGCGACGTCATCTGACCCGTGGGCTCGTTCGAGGCTGGGATGTGGCATGGTGCGCGCATGATCGACAGTCGGGGAGCGTTAGAGGCCGTGATCCGCCACGCCGTCGAGCTGGAGGACGACTACGACGACATCGCCCCAACCGTCAGCGCATTGGCGACATCCGGCGACATCACCGTCGTGCCCCAGCTGGTCGAGGCACTGAATCGGTTCCTCGATGAGGAAAACTTCTACGGCCGCGACCTGATCGCCGGAGTATTGGCCGGCATCGACGGCGTGGCGGCACTGCCGGTGCTACTGCACGCCTCCGCCCGTGATCTTGGTGATGACCAGGACAGCCTGCGAGCCGAGATCATTGAGCTGCTGCACGCTCATCGCGCAGCTGGCCGACGCACTGTGCTCGAGTGCGTCACGGGGGACACTCCCGAACTTCGCCGCGTGGGGCTCTGGGCGCTCGGGTTTGTGGCCGAAGCACAGGATATTGAGCTGCTGACCGCCGCATCGGCCGACTCGGACTCGAAGGTCCGATCCATGGCGATCGGCTCCCTCCCTGACCCGGCCACCAATGACCGAGCATTCGAGGTTCTCGTCACGGCCCTGGGTGACGTGGACGAGCAGGTGCGAGTGGCAGCGGCGAGCAGTCTCAGCGCCGCCACCGGCCGCGCGGAGGCCGTCGCGCCGCTTGCCGCGCTCGCCGACGACCAGAGCGTCGGCGTCCGAACGATGGCGGCGTACGCACTCGGCCGCATCGGCAGCGACGCAGCGACACCGGTTCTGCTGCGCCTTCTGCAAGACCCCGACCGGCACGTCCGCGAGCGCTCTATCGAGGCCCTCGGCTCGATCGGTGGAGAGGCGGCGGTCGACACGCTGCTGACGCTGGCCGCCGACGAAGATCCTGATCTGCGGGTTCAGGCCGCCAAAGCGCTCGCGAGAGCTGCCGACTCCGATCCGCGCGTGACGCTGCAACTGACAGCGCTCGCCCGAGACGACGAGGCTGCGGTCCGCGCAGCCACCATCAGCGGGCTCGCCAGCAGCGGCACCAGGCGATCCCACTTCGCGCAGATCCTGATCGAGCTGACAGACGACCCAGCCCCGATGGTCCGTCAGCGGATCGCAGTCGTAGTGCGAGGTCTCGCAAACGACACCGCACGGAGCATCCTCCGCCGGTATGCCAACGACGCCGACCCGAGCGTGCGACGACTCGCCTCGACCGAACTGGACCGATTCGATGTTGGTCGAAGCGAGAGCTAGCCGCAGACGGAATCGGGACTGTGACGGCAGAATGCGGCATGGCGGCCGCCTGGACTGGCGCTTGATGCATTCGACGGTGCTTAACCATTGAACCCAATCCGGATGAGATCGTCCGCTGCCGCAGGGCTCCACTCTCTCGAGCTCCGGACCAGAAGGCAGCGTGGGCGATGCGCCTACCGCCGGGAGTGGTGCTGCTGGTCGGCGCCGATGCACGCAACTACGGCAGACGTTTCGGCTGAGAAGAAGAGCTGGAAGTAGTACGGAGGCTCCGCCAGCTCGACGTTTCCGACCTGCAACGGCTGCTCACCTAAGGCGTACAGCGCCTCGACGGCCTGCGCGAAGCCAACAGTCGGGATGCCCTTCTCTCGTGTGTGGATTTCTCGTACACGGTAGATGTCAGCGAAGTGGCTCGCCGGCAGCGATCCGTCGAAGATCTTGAAGGGTGACCCGCCCGTCAAGGCGGCACGACATGCTTGGTACGCGTCATCCTGGTGGTCCAGCAGAGCGATCAACTGCGCGCGGTCCACCTCGTGACCGTACAGTCCGGCAGCGGCAGCGGCCCGGAGTCGATCACGGCCTCCGCCGCCAACGGGATCTTGTAGAAGTGGCGCACGCTTCAGTTGGCTCAAGCAGTGACGCAGCCGGTCCACCGGCTGCGCGAGATGCGCATCCCTCGACCTGGCAAACCTCGCCCTGACGGCGCCACGCAAGGCGGTGGGGCTCTGGAACCGATGATCACCACGCCGCTGGCCCGGCAGCGGCTGGTCCGCCGCTTCTTCCCGGGCGGGAACACCAGCCAGTTCGCGGGGTTGGCTGCCTAGGGGCGATATAGGCTTTCCGCACGATGGTGTGCTGTGCCTGACCTCCCGGCTGAAGGGACTTGTGATCATCAACGGTTGCAACCACCACCCGGCCGACGTCGCGGCGACGGCCGAGCGGGCGGTGCCCGTCGCGCGCCCCAGTCATGTCGCGGCGTTCGCAGTGCACGCACCGGATGGAAAGGGCCCGGCGCTGATCATCGAGGTGAAGCCGGCGCACGTCTGGCGGTTCGCCGCCGACTCCGCGCCGTGGCAGGGTGCGGGCGGCGCTCGGCCGGACCCACGAGGCCGGACCACACGAGGTCGTGTCGTCCGGCCGGAAGTGATCTCCAGGGCCGTCAGCGGCAAGCTCCGACGGCGGGCCTGCCGTCAGCGTCACCCCGCCGGTGGACTGAAGCGGCTGCCGAACCTGCCCGGAGAAACGCATGCCGGCTGAGCTGTCCACGCGTGGCCCGGCCGGCGCCCGCATCCTCGGCGTCGGCGCCTACCGGCCGGCGAGGGTCGTACCGAACTCCGCGATCTGCGAACCGATCCAGTCGAGCGACGAGTGGATCCAGCGGCGCTCGGGCATCGTCAGCCGGCGATTCGCCGGACCCGACGAGACCGTGATCGAAATGGGGGTGGCCGCCGGACGTCAGGCCCTGGACCGCGGCGGCGTCCCGGCCGAGGAGGTCGACACGGTTCTGGTCGCGTCGATGTCGTACCTCTATCAGTCGCCGCCCGCCGGGCCGCAGGTCGCCCACGGTGTCGGTGCGACCCGGGCGGCGGCGCTGGACGTCGGTGCCGCCTGCGCGGGCTTCTGTCACGCGCTCGCCGTGGCGGACTCCCTGGTGCGCGCCGCCACCGCGCGTCACGTCCTGGTGGTCGGTACCGAGCGGATGAGCGACATCATCGACCCGACGGACCGGTCCACCGCGTTCCTGTTCGGCGATGCTGCCGGGGCGGTGGTGGTCGGCCCGGCCGAGCGACCCGGCATCGGTCCGACGGTCTGGGGTTCGGACGGCGCGAAGAGTGGCCTCATCGGCCATCAGGACTCCTGGCTCGCCGCCCGGGACAAGCCTGACTACTGGCCGACCATGCGGATGTCCGGGCGGGAGGTCTTCCGCTGGGCGATCGAGGAGATCGCCGAACTGGCCGGTCGAGCGGTCGCGGCGGCGGGAATCCAGGTGGCTGACCTGGCTGCCTTCATCCCGCACCAGGCCAACCTGCGCATCATCGACCGGCTCGCGGCCGAGCTCGGGCTGCCCGAGTCGGTGGTGGTGGCGAAGGATGTGGCGACGGCGGGCAATACGTCGGCGGCCTCGATTCCGCTGGCGATGGAGACGCTTCTGTACGGCGGTGGCGAGGCTCCGGACGGCGCCGCGTTGATGGTCGGATTCGGCTCCGGGCTGTCCTACTCCGCGATGGTCGTCGACCTGCCCCCGGTCGTCTCGGCACCTGACTGACCGACACCCCGACCGATTCCCCACTCACGCTCCCTGATCGGTGTGGGGACGGGCCTGCCGGTGCTGCTCGACTCACCGGGACGAGCCTTCTCACAGGCCGGCGATCGAGACGTGCATCCTCGGTCAGCCAGAGTGGTTCCATCAACCGTCTGAGGCCGACGTTGGGTGGACATCGTCATCACCGCCAGGCCCGATACCAGCGCCCGAGTCACGGCGACGGCGAGACTGCCGCGCCGAAACGGGCCGCGACCGCCGCCACGGCGGCACGGAGTTCGGGGCCTTCCTCCACCGAGAAGTCGAACGGGACGGCGGCCAGCCACTCCTGCGCGTACATCGCCGGGTTTCCGGTGCTGCCGACCAGCACGCATCGGTCGCCGTCGGGCTGGAGACGGCCCATCGGCGGCCGGATCCACGGCGCCACCTGCTCCCACGGCGCGTGGAACACCACCCGGGTCGGGTACTTCCAGCCCGCGCCGAGGTGCTCCTCCAGCGCGGCGACCGGATCCAGGTCTTCGGGCGGCGTGAAGACGTCCGGGGTCTGCCGTACGGCCCGGACCCGGTCGACCCGGTATGTGCGGACGGCGTCCGCGCGGTGCGAGTGACACAGCAGGTACCAGCGTCCGTACCGCACCACGACCGCCCACGGGTCGACCTCGGCGTCCCACTCCTCACCGCTCTCACCTCGGTAGGTGAGCACGACGCGGCGCCGGTCGGCGACGGCGGCGATCAGGGCGCTTGTGGTGGCGGGATCGGGGCGGGCTGAATGCCGGTCGGGGGTGGCCGCAGCGTACGTCCGTAGCGCCGCCGCCTGCCGTCCGACGCTCTCCGGGAGCGCCCGGATGACCTTGCCGAGCGCCGAGCCGACCAGGTCGTCGGCGTCGATGGCGTTCGGCTGCCCGTCGAGCACGGCCATGACCAGGCCGAGGGCCTGCTCCTGACTGAAGACCACCGGCGGCAGCCGGGTACCGCGGCCCAGCCGGTAGCCCCCGTACGGCCCGCGCGTCGACTCGACCGGGATGCCGGCCTCGCGAAGAATCCCGACGTAGCGCCGCGCAGCGCGTTCCGTCACGCCCAGGAGCGAGGCGAGTTGTTCGGCAGTCGCGCCGGGACGTTCATACAGGAACTCGAGCGCGCGTAGCGCCCGGGCGGTAGGGCTCGGACCGGCTGGCACGACGACCAGAATACCGGAAGCAGACCGTCCGGAACTGCCTCTAGGTTGACCCGATGACTGCAGAACAGATCGTGCTCCTGGGCGGCCTGTGGCTCGGCGCGTCGGCGTGGACCGGCGTCGCGTCAGAGCTCGAGAAGAGCGGCCGCCCTGCGGTGTCGGTTACCCTGCCGGGTCAGGGTGACGGGAACCTGTCGGCGACGCTCGCGGACCAGGTGACCGCGGTGCTCGCCGCCGTGGATGCGGGGCCCGGCCGGTCGGTGGTGGTGGGCCACTCCGCAGCCGGCACCCTGGCCTGGATGGCGGCCGACGCGCGGCCCGAGCGGGTCGTGAAGGTGGTGCTGATCGGCGGGTTCCCAACCGGCGACGGGCAGCCGTACGCGGACTTCTTCGAGATCACCGACGGCGTCATGCCGTTCCCGGGCTGGGGCCCGTTCGAAGGCGCGGACGCAGCCGATCTGGACGAGTCGGCGCGGCGGGCGTTCGAGGCTGCCGCGGTCCCGGTTCCGGAGGGAGTGGCCAGGGGCGTCGTACGGCTTAGGGATGAGCGGCGGTTCGACGTACCTGTCGTGGTGGTGTGCCCCGAGTTCACGCCGGCCCAGGCGCGGGAGTGGATCGCCGGGGGCGACGTTCCCGAGCTGGCCCGGGCGAAGCACGTCGACCTGGTTGACATCGACTCCGGGCACTGGCCGATGGTGACCCGGCCGACGGAGCTGGCGCGGATTCTTGCTGCGGTCTAGCCCGGGACGGGCACCACCTGTGGTGACGGCCGTGGAAGCTCGGCCTGCTGGTGCGGAAGATCGACATTTGCACTCGGCACCAGTCTGAGGACCGATCCCATGATCGACAGGTAGTTCCCGACAACGTCGCGAACACGTTGTGCCGGCCGGCGGCTCAGAGGTTGGTGACTTCGACCGCTCGGGCCGGGTAACCGTCTTGTCCCGGGACTTCGTAGTGGCATCGCACCTGCTGACCCGGTGTCAGGCTCCGGAACTCGTTCGGCCCTGCGACGATGTGGCTGAAGTGCACCCACACCGTCAGGTCAACATGATCGAGGGCAACAACTCCCCACCCCTGATCGGCATGCCAGATCGTCACCACTCCGGTGTCCCGCAGGCCCTGATCACGCACAAGCGCCAGAGTATCGGCTCGATGGAGGTCGGCAGGGGGGGCACTGACCCTCGACCAGGCACCGACTGAGAAGGCGCGCCGAGTGGTGCCCGAAGCGTCTGCCCGAGTGGTGTCCGTTCCACCTGTCGGAAACACTGAGAGGCCACCGGACGTCGACGTGATCGCCGGCGCCCAGTGGCCCCGCTAGCCGATTCGCTGATGGCCCGACGTCAGTCGGAACCTCTCGCCGTCAGCCTCAGACCTGGGTCTGGCCGGGACACCACACCCGGGATCCGTTGTCGTTCAGCCCGTCATCGCGGATCCAGCCCCGGGCCTTCGTCTGCACGCTGACCACGTAGGTCCAGGTGTCGAGCCCGTTGATGTCGAGGGCGTAGCAGTGGTAGTCGAGTGACTCGGACATGTACACGTCGCCGACGTCCAGGCAGCGGAGGCTGGAGCCGACGCGCAGGTTCGCGGTGAAGACGGTGTGGTGGCCGCCGGTGGTGTCGAGGTCCGGCGGAGCCGCTCGTCCACAACTCCAGTGAGCCGAGGCGGGTGACGGGGCGACGAGTGCGCCGGTGGCGACGAGTGCGAACGCCGCTGCGGCGACCGTGAGGGGTCGACGGATAGCTCTCCTGCTCAACGCTTCTCCTTCGATACGACGTAGGGACGCGGCCCTGTTGGCGCCGGCCCGGGCTGGACCGGGGTGGTCTATATATCGACCACCATGAAAGCTATCGACACCTGTCAATGTCGATCATCGATGTCGGGCGGTGGATCAGAAGGTCATCCCGAGGAGGCCCTCACGCGCAATCAGCGGGATGGTTCTGATGAGGCAGGTAGTTTCGCTGCGAGATCGCCGACGCGACAGGAGCGACGAGATGACCGATGTGAGTATCACCAAGCGGCGGGCCGACAGCTCGGCCAACGAGGACCTGACCAAGCTCGCCCGCCACGGCGCCGACACCTTCGGCTATCAGGCTCACCTGCGTATCGACCGCCGGCTTGCCCAGCTCCTGCGCCTGCGGGTGTCTCAAATCAACAACTGCACCTACTGTCTCAACCTCCACTACGAGGCGGCTCGCGACGCCGGCATCGCCCGACCGGTGATCGATACCCTGACCACCTGGTGGGAGACCGACTTCCACGACGACGCGGCCCGCGCTGCCCTCGCCTACACCGAGGCGCTCACTCGCGTCGCGGATGCGACCGTCGCCGACGATTTCGGTGCCCGGCACGACGCGCTCGCCGAGCACTTCTCCCAGGAGGAGATCCTCGAGATCATCGGGATCGTCATCAACATGAACGTCTGGACCCGACTCAAGATGGCCGAGGGTGCCGTCCCCGGTTTCGCCGAGCAGGCGAGGTCGTGAACCGGCTCACCTGCCAGGCCGGGTGAATGCCGCGAGCGACCAGCTCGCCGGGCTGCTGCCCGACGCCGAGCGAAGCGCGCTCGAGGACCACGTGCCGGCCCAGGCCACGCTCTGCGAACTCGTCGGCGACGGCCATTGGCGGGTACGGGCGTCCTCAGTTGCCAGACGGCTGATACAACTTGCACCGGCCGAGCAGCCTGGGCCGCCGCGTTCCCGCCGACTACGAGGCACCCTGGCGGCCTGACCACCACACCGATGGTGTCCGCCAACGCGGAGCGCGCTCAGACCACAGGAGTGTCAGAACGTATGGACGAAGCTGTAGGCAGCCTGTGGGCGGTAGCCGGTCTGGATCCACTCGCCGGGCGGGTGTTGGAGCACCTGGTGGCCGTGCGGTCGGCGGACGTCACCGACGTGGCGGCGGCGGTCGGGGTGTCCCTGGCGGAGGCGGAACAAGCACTACGGCACCTCGCGGACTCCGCACTGGTGCTGCAGATCGACGGCACGGCGCCGCGATGGGTGGCCGGCCCCCCGAGGTCGTCGCTCAGCGCCCTGCTGGCCCGGCGGCGAGCCGAACTGGCCCGCGTCGAGGGCCTCGTGGATCGGCTTCACGAGGTGTACGAGGCGGTGTCCGGGCCGCGCGTTGCGCACCTGGTGGAGGTGCTGGAGCGCGAGGATGAGGTGCCGGCGCGCTACGGTCAGCTGCTGAAGGGGAGTTCAGTTGAGGTGCTGCATCTGGCCAAGCCGCCGTACGTGACGGCCTCGCAGGCGTCCGTCGGGGAGTCGGCAGTGGCACCCGGGGTGCGGATGCGGTCGGTGTACGAGACGGAGGGCTTCACCGATGCAGTGTCGCTCAAGACGGCGCTGCGCGGGACGGGTCAGGGCGGGGAACTGCGGCTGGCGGCCCGGCTGCCGGTGAAGTTGGTGGTGTTCGACCGGGCGGCGGCTCTGCTGCCGGTGCGCGGGGACCGCCCGGCGGCGGGTTCATTGGTGGTGCACTCGCCCGCGCTGGTGGTGGCGCTGGTGGCGCTCTTCGAGAGCGTGTGGGAGCGCGCCGACCCGGTGTCGCTGGCGAGCCGACACGATGGGCCGGCCCCGGAGGGCAGTCCGACGATTGTGGAGCCGGACCTGCGTACACGGGAGATCCTGCACATGATGGCGACCGGGATGAAGGACGAGGCGATCGCCCGCGTGCTCAAGGTGAGCCGCCGTACCGTGCAGAAGCACGTGAGCGATGCGGGTTCCCTGCTCGGTGCCCGGACTCGGTTCCAAATCGCGCTGCTGGCGGCGGAGCGAGGGTGGCTGAAGAGTCGGTGAGGACATATCCCGAACACAACGACGCGCCGGGGCCTCTCAGAAGGAGGTCCCGGCGCGCCGTCGTGCATGGCGTCTCCCTAGCCGGGGATCACGCGCAGGACTTGGCTCCCTTCGCGTACGCCAAGCCGAAACCACCTGCCGACGAGTCCATGAAGATCACCTCGCGCCCCGCGCCAGCGGTTGCGAACATCTGCGCGCCCGGGCTGCAGGAGGCCGGGCCGACGTACTTTCCGTCGAACGTGTACTGCTTGAGCTTCGGGTTGAGTGCGTTGTCCGGGTAGCCGCCGGTGGAGAGCCAGAGGTCGTACGGGGCCTCCTCGGTGACGGTGAGCGTCGTGTCGGACAGCGTGAGGACGTCGGCGCGGATCGCCTGCGGCGAGTTCTCCTCGAAGAGCAGGTGGCTCGTGCGCGTGGCGAAGTCGAAGAGCCGTACGGAGTCGTTGAACGTCCCCTGGTTCCACTGACCGTCGACCAACCTGCCGTAGTCCCGGTTGATGACCCAGGCGACGCCGGTGCCGGACACCTGGGGGTAGCTCATCGTCTCGGCACCGGGGTCACCGCCGGCGAAGGTCGTCTTCCCCGTCGCGAGGTCGTACACCTCGACACCCAGCGACCACCGGTTGCCGTCGGCGTCGGGCTGCGCGTAGTCCTCGTACCGGACGTAGGAGATCTTTCCGTTCTTGACGCTCGGTGCCGTCGCGTTCCCGACCCAGTCGGGGTGCGCGAGGGTGTGGACGGTCCGCGAGCGGCCCTGCAGGTAGCGCACGACGTCGCGGTAGCCCTGCTCCGGGTCGTACTGGCTCCACGTCACGACGGTGCCGTCGAAGCCCAGGCCGTTGATCCGGTACGGGGAGCGGTACAGCTCCTCCACGTAGCCGCCGCCGATGGGCGCCGACAGGATGCGGTCGGTCTCCCACGTCGGAGAGTTCTGGTCCGCCTCGATCGACAGCCACACGACCCGCTTGCCGTCGGTGTGCGGGAAGCTGTGCGGGTTCCCGTCGTTCGGGGAGATCCGGTACGGCGCGCCCTTGCCGTCGGTGCGGCCCACCCAGATCGACGTCGGCTCGGTGCGGTTCGCGTTCGACCGCGGTACGGCGAACCAGCCGCCGGCCATGCTCGCCGTCATGTCGACGTACATTCCGGTGTTGAGCCGGTCGACGAGGAGGTCGGTCTTCTTGCCGTAGAGGTTCGCCTTCCACTTCTCGGTGATCCCGCGCGAGTCGAACGCCGCCCGTACCACCTTGAGGTCCTTGTTGCTCAGCCCCGAGGACTTGGCGGAGGCGAGCACGGCCTCGCGGGCGTCCACGAAGTCGGACATGGGCGTGAGGTAGTCGGTGAGCGCCCGGTAGACGATCTTGTCGGCGACCGGGCCGCCGAACGCCTGACGCAGGTCCCACAGCGCCCCGGACACGATCGTCGAGTTGAGGTGCACGCCACCGTCGTCCATCTGCGGCGTGTCCATGAGGTGCTGGAAGTCCGCCGTGGTGGCGCCGTCGTCGAGATTGCGCAGGGCGCACCTGGTGGGCGCCAGGGTGCGGCAGAGGTCGCCGCCGATCAGGCTCGCCTCGGGGTCGGTCATCGGCGTGCCCGCCGCGTCGAGGTCGATGGCGTTGCCGAAGTAGTCGGCGATCGCCTCGTTGAGCGCGCCCGGCTGGCCGGCGTAGACGAGGCTGGCGGAGTTCTCCACCACACCGTGCGTCATCTCGTGGCCCACGACATCCGGGTCGGCGGCCAGCGGCAGGTACTCGTCGTCGCCGCTGCCGTACACCATCCGGGTGCCGTCCCAGTAGGCGTTGACCCACGGGTAGCCGCCGTAGGTGATGCCGACGATCGAGTTGATCGCCATGCCGTTGTCGTCCAGGCTGTTACGCCCGAGCTTCGTCTGGAACCACTCGAACACCTTCGCGGCGTCCCAGGCCGCGTCCACGGCGCCGGCGTCGGTGAGGTCCGCACCGAGCGTGCTCGACGGCGACGCGAACGGCCCGACGCCCTCGGGCAGTTGGCCGTCGAGCAGGTCGTAGTAGTCCCGGCCCCGGGCGTCCCAGGTGGTGATCGGCACCGTCCGGCCGTCCGGGAGGCTGTGGGTCTGGTCGATCATGAGGTACGAGTCCGTGTCGTCGGTCCGGACGAGCGGGACCGGCACGGTGGCGCCGTGCAGGCTCTTGCCCTCACCGACGACCGGGGTCGTGCCGCTGCCCGACGCGGACGGCGCCGGCACGGTCCGTGGCGCGACGGCGGTCCCGCCGGCGGCCAGGGCGGCGGCCTGCTGCGCGGAGGCGAAGGACTTGATCCGGCTGACGCTGAGCAGCGTCACCCCGTTCGTCGCGCCCACGTACACATCGCGGAGCACGGGCTGGCCCGTGGCGACGTCCTTGCCCTTGACGAGCACGCGCCGCGCGAGCACGCCGGTGCCGGTCGGCATGACCACGAGCCCCTGGTCGGTGCCGGTGAGGTCGGCGCGGGCCGTGCCGGGCCGCGGCGCGCCGGCCACGACGGCGGCGCCGGGGTGCAGGCTCTTGCGTACGTCCTCGACAGCTCGGGCGATCGCGACGTCGGCGGGCATCGTCGGGCGCGTCGTGTCGACGTCGAGGTCGGTGAAGTAGCTGCCCGACGTGCCGGTCACCGCGCGCTTGCCGGCCTTCTTCTCCATGCGCACCACGTACTGGCCGCCGAACACGGGCAGGCCCTTGTACTTCTGGTTGAGCCGGACCGTCTCCCGCTCGCCCCGGGTGTCGACGCCCGCCGTGGTGAGCGTGCCGGCCGGGTCGGCGATCTTGTAGCGGTCCTTGTGGCCCGTGAGGTGGGCCTTGGCGGCCTTGTCCGCTGCGATCGTGGCGTCGACCGGCTCGGCCAGGTCGTCCACGAGTGCAGGGGTGTCCGTAGCGGGTGCCACGGTGGCCGGGACCGACGCCTCCGCGTCCGTCGTAGTGCTCGCCGGCGCGGCGTTCGCGGCCTGGGCGGTGGTGCCGAGGAGGGCGGCCGCCGCCAGGATGGCGAGGGCGGGTGGTGCCTTGACTCTGCGCATCTGTTGCTCCTGCAAGGTGGTCCAGCGCCCGGCCGACTCCTTGCGGCACGGGATTTGATCACCCTCACTGCGGTGTCGCCCCCGACACAAGGACCACTTTGCGCACCTGCACAAGTCGGAAGCTCGCCGAGGAGGGGCCGATCCGCACGGCGATGTAGGTCATGGCCGCCGGGCAGAGCAGCCTCCGGAGGTCTACGCGCCACCGCACGAGCGCCCTGCACGGGCAGTGGTGGCGGGAGATGGTCATGACCAGCCGTCCGGGCTTCCTTCCGGCAGGGTGGCGTTGGCCCTGGTCCGGCGACTTTCAACAGAAGTGTTGACAATCTTGTCGCCAGCCGCCTAGCGTCGGCGCAAGATCTGTTGGGGGTAAGCCATGGAGAGGATCGCCAGCGGCGAAGTGGCCGGCCGACAGGCAGACCAGGTGTCGTTGTGCGAAGCGATCACCAAGCTCATCGCGGGCCAGCGGCTGATCGAGGCCGATATGGCGACCACGCCCCGGACCTCCAGGCAGGCGAGCTGACGCGGAGGCGGCGCTCCGGACCCACCTGAGCCGAGTTGGCCGCTGCCCCGACAAACGAGCGCCTGACCTTCCTACTAGAAGGAGATTTCCGCATGAGGACTGTCGTCGTCACCGATCCACCGCGCGCCGACGTCGGTGATGCGGAGCGTCTCGGCGGGTACGGTGTCGCCACCGTGCACGAGGCGCTCGGCCGCGTCGGCTACCTGGGCCCCGAGTTCCGGCCCGCGTGGCCGGGTGCGCGCATCGGTGGCACTGCCGTCACCGTGCTGTGCTGGCCCGGGGACAACTTGATGATCCACGTCGCGGTGGAGCAGTGCCGGCCCGGTGACGTCCTGGTGGTCGCGACCAACTCGCCCTCGACTGACGGACTGTTCGGTGAGCTGTTCGCCACCGCCCTGGCCAAGCGGGGCGTCCGTGGCGTGGTGCTCGCCAGCGGGGTGCGCGACGTCGCGGAGCTGCGTGAGATGGGGTTCCCGGCGTGGTCGCGGGCGGTCAGCGCGCAGGGCTCGGTCAAGGCCACGGCCGGGTCGGTGAACGTGCCGATAGTCCTCGGCGGGCAGACGGTGCACCCCGGTGATGTGATCGTCGCTGACGACGACGGCGTCATGGTGGTAGCCAGGGCCGACGTGCCGCGGGCGCTGACCGCCGCGCAGGCCCGGACGGATAAGGAGGCCGCCAGCCGCGCGGCGTTCGAGCAGGGCGAGCTGGGCCTGGACCGCTACGGGCTCCGTGACAAGCTCAACGACTTCGGCATCGAGTACGTCTCCTACGACGAGTACGTCAAGGGTGAGCGGTGAGCTACGACGACACCGGGGTGCGCTGCACCATGATGCGTGGCGGCACCTCGCGTGGCCTGTACTTCGAGGCTGCCGACCTGCCGGCCGACACGGCCGAGCGGGACGAACTGCTGCTGCGGCTGATGGGCAGCCCCGATCCGCGCCAGATTGACGGCCTCGGCGGGGGCACCTCGCTCACCAGCAAGGTCGCGGTCGTGAGTCGGTCGGCGAACCCGGATGTGGACGTCGACTACCTGTTCCTCCAGCTCGGCGTCGATAGCGCGACGGTCAGCGACCGTCAGAACTGCGGCAACATTCTGGCCGGCGTGGGGCCCTTCGCCGTCGAACGCGGACTGGTTGCGGCAGGCCCGGACGAGACCAGCGTACGGATTCGGATGGTCAACTCCGACAGCGTCGCGGTGGCTACCTTCCCGACCCCGGGTGGTCGTCCCGAGTATCGTGGCGATCTTGCGATCGCTGGGGTTCCCGGCACCGCCGCGCCGATCGTTCTCGCTTTCAGTGACACGGCGGGCTCAGCGACCGGAAGTCTGCTGCCGACCGGCAGGCTCCGGGACTCGATCGACGGCGTCGAGGTGACCTGTGTCGACAACGGCATGCCGTTGGTCGTGGCGCGGGCCGAGTCGCTCGGCCTGACCGGCTATGAGACGCACGAGCAGTTGGCCGCCGACGCCGCGCTGCTCGAGCGCATCGACGCCCTTCGTGTCAAGGCTGGTGCCCTCATGGGTCTCGGGGACGTGAGCCGGTCCTCCGTACCGAAGACGGCGCTGGTCGCCGCCGCACGCGACGGTGGCCAGGTCTGCACCCGGTCCTTCATCCCCGTCCAGCCGCACACCTCGATCGGTGTGCTGGCCGCGGTCAGCGTGGTCACCGGCATGCTGCTGCCGGGCGCGGTCGGTCACGAGCTCACCGCGGACTGGCCGGCCGACCGTTCGCAGGTCGACGTGGAGCACCCGACCGGCCACTTGCTGGTGGACGTGACGGTCGACGCCGGCGTCTCCCCACCGCGGGTCGTCCGCTCAGGTGTCGTACGCACCGCCCGCAAGCTCTTCGAGGGCATCGCCTTTCCCCGCTGACGTGCCCCCTGTGATCCGTGCGTTCATCGACGATGTGGAGACCACATGCCCCCGCTGCAGAAGACTGATCGCCCGGAGGCCGGCACGGTCGTCCGCATCGCCGTCCTCGGGCTGGGGGAGGCCGGCTCGGAGATCGCCCGCGATCTGGTGGCGGCCGGCGCCGACGTGCGGGGCTACGACCCGAAGGTGCCGGCCGCCGAAGGCGTCGCCGTCCGGGCCGACGAGGCCGACGCGGTGCGCGACGCCGATCTGGTGCTCAGTGTCAACAGCTCCCACGACGCGATGTACGCGCTGCGCCACGCGTTGCCGTCCGTGCGGCCGGGGACGGTCTGGGCCGACCTCAACACCGCTTCGCCGGGTCTGAAGGCGGCGCTCGCGGAGGCGGCCGGGGCGTCCATCCCGGTCGTCGACGTCGCGCTGATGGCGCCGGTGCCGGGCAAGGGGTTGCGTACCCCCATGTTGGTGTCCGGCGCCGCCGCCGACCGGTACGCGGCCATCCTGTCCGGCTTCGGCGCGGAGGTGGCGATTCAGCCGGGGCCGGCGGGCGCGGCCATCTCGCGCAAGCTGCTCCGTAGCGTCTTCTACAAGGGACTGGCCGCGGCGGTGGTGGAAGCGGTGGCCGCCGCGGAGGCCGCAGGTTGCGCCGACTGGCTGCGCGACAACATCAGCACCGAGCTGGCCGGCTTCGACCAGCGCACTATCGATCGGCTGATCGACGGGACCCACCAGCACGCCCGCCGGCGCGCGGACGAGATGACCGCTGCCGCCGAGCAGCTCGAGGAGCTGGGGGTCCCGGCGCGGATCAGTGCGGCGACGCGTGACCTGCTCATCGATCTACGCGACAACGGTGGCCGATAGCCCGCCGGCGTCGGCCGGGCGGAGAGTGGTCCGCCCGGCTCTACTCGGTGTCGGCCTCCTGCAGTGCCGTGATGACGCTGCTCAGGTGTGCGCGGGTGGCGGCCTCGGCGTCGGCGGGGTCACGGCGTGCGATTCCGTCGATGATCGCGAGGTGTTCTCGGAGGGACACCTGTGGGCGGCCGGCGCGCAGCGCGAGCCGGAACTGGTGGCGGACGAGCTGACCGTTGAGCCGGTCGAGCAGCCCCGAGGCCACCGGTTGTGCCGCGTATTCGCGTACGAGGCGGTGGAGTTCCCGGTTGAGCGCTGAGTACTTCATCGGATCACCCTCGGCGACAGCACGCTGCATCTTGTCGCCGAGATCGGTCAGTACGGCGATCTGCTCGTCGGTGACCCGTTCGGCTGCCTTGGCGGCACAGAGGCCCTCGAGGACCATGCGGCACTCGGTGATCGCCACCGCCTCGGCCACGGACACGACCCGTACGCGGGCGCCACGGTTCGGGATGCGTTCGACCAGTCCCTCGGCGGTCAGGTCGAACAGCGCGGTGCGGAGACTGGCGCGGCTGACGCTGAACGACTCGGCGAGCTCTGCCTCCACCAGCCGCTGTCCGGGCGCGAGATCGCCGTTCATCAGCGCGGCGCGTAGTGCGTCGGCCGCCAGTCTCGTGGCAGCGGCACCCTCACGCGGGGTCTTGGCCAAACCGGACCTCCTCAGTCGCGGATGAGTATATGGCCTCTGTGGAGGCCGTGGTCAAAATATTGTCGACAATCTGCTCGACATCTATTGCGACGATGTTGTGTGGTGGTTACGGTCACAGTTGCCGAGCGGCATTCGCGAGCGTGACGCGGGAGGCCATGAGCCCCGGATCACATCGCCTGCCGGTGAGCGGAGCTGGTTCTTCCGATCAGCCGACCCCAAGGAGCCCTGGGACACGTGATCATCGACTGCCATGGCCACTACACGACCGCGCCGCAGGCGCACACGTCGTGGCGAGCGGCGCAGCAGGCGGCCTTCAGTGCCGGCGAAGAACCGCCGGCCTACCCCGGCATCTCGGACGACGAGATCCGCGAGACGATCGAGGGAAGCCAGCTGCGACTCATGGCCGAGCGCGGGATCGACCTGACCATCTTCTCGCCGCGCGCCTCAGCCATGGGCCATCACGTCGGTGACGAGGCCGTCAGCAGCCGCTGGGCACAGGTCTCCAACGACCTCATCGCGCGCGTGGTCGAGCTGTACCCGGAGAACTTCATCGGAGTCTGCCAGCTCCCGCAGTCGCCCGGAGTCCCCATCTCGCACTCGGTGGCCGAGCTGCGACGCTGCGTGCTGGAGCTCGGGTTCGTGGGATGCAACCTCAACCCCGACACAAGCGGTGGCCACTGGACGTCCCCGCCGCTGACCGACCGCAGCTGGTATCCCTTCTACGAGGCGATGGTAGAGCTGCAGGTGCCGGCGATGGTGCACGTCTCCGCGGTGACCAACGCCAACTTCCACGCCACCGGGTCGCACTACCTCAACGCCGATACCACAGCGTTCATGCAGTTCCTGCAGTCGGACCTCTTCAAGGACTTCCCAGACCTGCGTTTCGTCATCCCGCACGGTGGGGGAGCGGTGCCCTACCACTGGGGTCGCTTCCGAGGGCTCGCGGACATGCTCAACCGCCCCGCGTTGGACGAGTCGGTCATGGACAACGTCTTCTTCGACACCTGCGTGTACCACCAGCCCGGCATCGACCTGCTCTTCCGCGTCATCGGCGTCGACAACATCCTGTTCGGCTCCGAGATGGTCGGCGCGGTCCGGGGCATCGATCCGCAGACCGGCCACCACTTCGACGACACCCTGCGGTACGTGGACGCGCTGCACCTGGCGCCGGGAGACCGGGAGAAGGTCCTCGAGCGCAACGCCCGCCGGGTCTACCCGCGACTGGATGCGGCGCTGAAGGCCAGGAACCGTTGAGAACCGCGTCTGCCCGCTCGATCCCGCAGCCGATGAAAGGAGCCGTCGTGGACGCCATGCCACCGCCGGTGTCGACGACCGTCGGCAGCAACGGCCGCGGGCCGACGGCCGCCGACGAGGCGTACGCGAGACTGCGCGAGGACATCGTCAGGGGGCGGCTGATGCCCAACCAGCGGCTGGTCGAGGTCGACCTGGCCGTCACGCTCGGGGTAGGCCGCACCGCGGTGCGCACCGTGCTCGCCCGACTCGAGCAGGAGGGGCTCGTGGTCCATGAGCCGAACCGCGGGGCCCGGGTGCGGATGGTGACCGAGGCCGAGGCCCTGGAGATCACCCAGGCGCGCGGCGCGCTCGAGGCACTCGCCGCCCGCGAGGCCGCTGAGAAGGCCACACCGGCGGAGGTCGCGTTCATGCGCGAGACGCTCGCGCAGATGTCGGCCTGCCTGAAGGCGGGCGACCTGCTGGCGTACTCGGACGGCAACGCCCGGATGCACGCGAAGATCATCGAGTCGTCGCGGCATTCCACGGCCACTCGACTCATCGCCGGGCTCAAGGCACAGATGGTGCGTTTCCAGTACCGCACGGTGCTCGTACCCGGACGGTCCGCCCGGTCCCTCGTCGAGCACACCCGGATCGTCGACGCCATCGAGGCGGCTGACCCGGACGCGGCCGAGGCCGCGATGCGCTACCACCTCTCCCACGTCGCGGACACCCTGCGCGAGATGACGTCCGCCCACGCGCAGCACCGCGCGTCTCCACCCCACCTCGTCCACTTCTGAATCGTGAATCCACCACATCACAGCTCGACCGGCCACCGCGGTGCCACGTCGCGGGGCGATGTCCTGATTCCCCTTGGAGGCTCCCGTGAGTGACCACCCCACCCCCTCGGCCCGAGCCCGTGAACTCGTCGCCGGGGCGTACGACACGCACATCCACGTCGCGCCGGACGTGATGCGCCGGCGCATCGACGACGTCTCGTTGGCGCGTCGGTTCGCCGAGGTCGGCCTGGCGGGCTTCGTACTGAAATCCCACTACGTGCCCACCGCCGAGCGGGCCGAAGTGGTGCGCAATGCCGTGCCCGGCGTCGACGTGCTCGGCGCTCTCACGTTGAACGGCTCGGTAGGCGGGCTCAACCCGGTGGCAGTGGAGATCGCGGGCCGCCAAGGCGCGCGGATCGTCTGGCTGCCCACCGTGGACTGCGCCAACCAGCGGGAGTGCCAGGCCTGCGAGCCGGAGGGCGCCACCCCGCCGATGTGGGCGCAACTGCAGGCCGACCTGGCCGAGCAGGGCATCATGGCCCCGGCGATCGACGTCGTCGACTCCGACGGCGCGATCGTGCCGGCGCTCCGGGAGGTGCTGAGCGTCATCGCCAAGCACGACATGGTGCTGGCCACCGGACACCTGTCCGGCGACGAGATCACCACGGTCGTCGACGCGGCAGCCGACCTCGGGGTGCGGCGCATAGTCGTCACGCACCCGGAGTTCACCTCCCAGCGACTGTCGGTGCAGGTGCAGCGGCACCTGGCCGAGCGGGGCGCGCTGCTGGAACGCTGCTTCACCACCCCGTACACCGGAAAGGTCAGCTGGGACACCCTGTTCGACCACATCCGCCAGGTCGGCCCCGAGCACTCGCTGCTCTCCTCCGACCTCGGCCAGCCGTTCAACCCCCCAGTGGAGGACGGCCTCGCGCTGCTGGCCGACCGTCTGCTGGAGGCCGGGTTCACCGAGGACGAGGTACACGTGATGGCAGTGACGAACACCCGCCGCGTCGCGGCGGCAACGTCGGCGGTGACAGCATGAGCGCCGCCGTCATCGAGGTGCAGGGACTGTCCAAGCACTTCCGCAAGGACGACGAGGAACTGATCGCGCTGCGCGGCGTCGACCTGACCGTCGAACAGGGGTCCTTCCTGGTGCTGCTGGGACGCAGCGGTTGCGGCAAGTCGACCCTGCTCAACCTCCTCGCCGGGCTGACCCCGCCGACCAGCGGGCAGATCACGTACGACGGCAAGCCGATGCGCGGACCCAACACGCAGGTCGGCTACCTGACCCAACACGACACGCTGATGCCGTGGCGTGACGTCGCCCGCAACGTGCAGATGCCCCGCGAGCTGCGCGGCGAGAGCAAGAAGGAACGGGCTGCGGTCGCCGCCGAGCTGATCAAGCTCGTCGGCCTGGACGGCTTCGAGCGGCACTACCCACGCGAGCTGTCCGGTGGCATGCGCCGACGCGCCAGCCTGGCCCGGATGCTCTGTGCCGACCCGGAGACGCTGCTGCTCGACGAGCCGTTCGGAGCGCTCGACGCCCAACTGCGCACCGAACTGCAGGGCGAACTGCTGCGGTTGTGGTCCGGCAGCGGGCGCACCGTCGTCTTCGTCACCCACGACATCGAGGAGGCGCTGATCCTCGCCGACCGCGTCGTGGTGCTCGGGCCGGTCGGAACGATCCTGCTCGACCAGCCGGTGGATTTGCCCCGGCCGCGCGATCCCGACGACATCCGGGTCGACCCACACTTCGTCGAACTGCACCGGCGGCTGTCCGCGGCGCTGAAGGAGGGGGCACGATGAGCGCTACCACGACCCCGCAAGTGGGCTCGGCCGCCAGGCCTGCGGGTCCCCTGCGGGAGACGTCCCGGCGCACCTGGCGCCAGCGGCACGGCCGCAAAACCCTGATCTGGGGGTGGCGGATCGGTCTGCTCGTCGTCCTGCTGGTGGTCTGGCAGGCCCTGTCGGGTCCCGTCCTCGACCCGCAGTTCGTCAGCAGCCCGAACGGCATCGCCACCCGGCTCGGCGATTGGGTCGCCGACGGCACGCTGTGGTCGAACACCTGGATCACCGTGCAGGAGATCGTGCTCGGCTTCCTCGTCGGTGCGCTGTCCGGCGCCGCGTTGGCCTACCTGATCGCCTCCGTCCGAGTGGTCTGGGACATCCTGGACCCGTTCCTGATGGCGCTCTACGCCATCCCGAAGGTCGCCCTGGCGCCGCTGTTCATCGTCTGGTTCGGCATCGGCACCGACATGAAGGTGCTGCTCGCCGCCGTCACCGTGTTCTTCCTGGTCTTCCTGAACACGGCAGCCGGTGTGCACGAAGTCGACCGCGCGCTGGTCGACGCCGTACGGCTGATGAACGGCACCCGTCGGGACATCGCCTTCAAGGTCGTCCTGCCCGCCTCGATGACCGGTCTGCTGACCGGACTGCGGGTCTCCATCCCGTACGCGCTGATCGGCGCGGTCATCGGCGAGCTCGTGGCATCCAACCGTGGCCTCGGGTATCTGATCAGCGATTCGTCCGCGAAGTTCGACACCGACGGGGTGTTCGCCACCCTCGTCGTGCTCAGCGTCATCGCCGCCGTCCTGAACGCGATCGTCAACCTCCTGGGCAAGCGGGCCAACCGCTGGAAGCCCCTGGACGCCGAGGTCTGACAGCCGGTGCCCGGTCAGACGCGCGACAGCTTCTCACCCGTCCCCCAGTCGAAAGAGTCCACCATGTCCCGCAGTAGAACATCCGTATTGCGCCGTCTCGGGGCCGTCGTCGCCGTCTCGGCAACGCTGCTCGCCGCCGGCTGTGCCAACAAGGGCGGCAGCGAGCCGGCCACCGGCGCCGACGCCATGCGCCTCAACGTGGGACAGATCAGCGACTCCGTCGCGTTCTTCCCGCTGTTCGTCGCCGAACACGAGGGCTACTTCAAGGCCGAAGGGCTCACCCTGGGAGAGCGGCCTCGGCTCGGTACGGGCGCCAAACTCGCCGCGGCGGTCCAGTCCGGCAGCATCGACGTTGCCGGCGGTGTGATGACCGACGCGTTCAACCTGTACAAGATCAACAACAAGGCGCGGGTGGTCGGCTCCCTCGTCGACGCCTACTACGTCGACATCATCGCCGGATCGAAGATCCCGACCGCCGGCGACTCGGCGCCGCTGAACGAGCGGATCCAGGCCCTGCGCGGCAAGAAGATCGGCATGACCGGGCCGGGCAGCGGCACCGAGGCACTGGTGAACTACCTGTTCAAGCAGGCCAACCTCGACCCCAAGAACGATGCGACCCTGGTCAACCTCGGCGCCGACGCGTCCGCCGCGATCGGTGCGCTGAAGGCCGGCCGAGTCGACGCCCTGTCGTTCTTCCAGCCGATCGGGCAGCAGGCCGTGGCCACCGGAGTCGGCCGCGTCTACATCTCACCCGCTCGCGGTGACGTCCCCGCTCTCAAGGACGCCATCCACGGTGTCGTCTTCACCACCCAGGACGTCATCGACCGAAA
This sequence comes from Micromonospora musae, assembly GCF_003626635.1. GTDB lineage: Bacteria > Actinomycetota > Actinomycetes > Mycobacteriales > Micromonosporaceae > Micromonospora > Micromonospora musae. The sequence goes on from NZ_RAZT01000022.1 coordinate 72,794, forward strand.
GGGCAAGGCGGTCGGCGCGTTCCTGCGCGCCATCGCCAAGGCCGAGCAGACCATCAACGGCGACCCGGCAAAGGCCACCGAACTGCTGCAGCAGTACCAGAAGACGATGAACGCCCAGACGGTTCAGGCACTCGTACCGGTCCTGCAGGCGGAGATCCCCGACGCCCCGACCCCCACCGAGGCCGCCTACAACGTCTCGGCGGACTTCCACCGACAGACCGGCCTGGTGCCCACCACGCCCACGTTCGCCGACATCATTCCCTCGCAATGGATCGCCACCGCGATCAAGGGCTGACAAGCAGCAGCCGCCATCGTGTCGACCGGACCCCCCGCGACGGGTCCGGTCGGTACAACAACCACGTCCGTTTCCGGGTGAGCGCGGCGCGACAGCGGCATACGCATCGGTCACGGGCAACGACTGGTGCCGTCGGATGCGCCGCCCGCATGTCAACGAGGGAGGGCAGCAATGAAATCGGTGCGCGCACCGGGGCTCAGCGATGACCTCGTTGCGGCACTACGGAAGGCAGTCGACGGGGATGTCGACGACTCCGAACGCCGCCGGGCCGAGTACTCCACCGACGCGTCGAACTACCGGGTGCCCCCGCGGGTAGTGGTGGCCCCGCGAGACAACGACGACGTGCTAGCCGCCCTGGACGTGGCCCGCCGCCTCACAGTGCCGGTCACCGCCCGCGGCGCGGGTACGTCGGTGGCAGGCAACGCAGTCGGCACCGGCATGGTCCTCGACTTCTCCCGGCACATGAACCGGATCATCGCGCTCGACCCCGACGCCCGCACCGCCGTGGTCCAGCCAGGGGTGGTGATGTCCTCCCTGCAGGCCGCAGCCGCCCCCCACGGGCTGCGCTTCGGCCCCGACCCCTCGACGCAGAACCGGGCGACGCTGGGCGGGATGATCGGAAACAACGCGTGCGGCCCCCACGCCGTCGCCTACGGGCGCACCGCCGACAACATCATCTCGCTCGATGTCGCCGACGGTGCCGGGCACCGATTCCACGCCGGCGCCGGCGCCGGCGCGCTGGACGCGGTCGCGGGCCTGGACGCCCTGGTGCACGCGAACCTGGCGACGATCCGCACCGAGCTGGGCCGCTTCGGCCGCCAGGTCTCCGGCTACTCCCTCGAGCACCTCCTTCCCGAGCACGGCCGCGACCTGGCCAAGATGCTCGTGGGCACCGAAGGCACCCTGGTCACGGTCCTGCAGGCCACGGTGAACCTCGTACCCGTGCCGGCCGCCCCGGTCGTCGTCGCGCTCGGATACCCGGACATGCCTACGGCCGCCGACGCGGTACCCGCGCTTCTGACCCACCGGCCCTTGGCGATCGAGGGCATGGACGCCCGCCTCGTCGAGGTCGTACGCCGCCACCGCGGAGCGGCCGCGGTGCCACAGCTGCCCGCCGGTGGCGGATGGCTGCTCGTAGAAGTCGGCGCCGAAGCTGGTGAGGGCGTTGACGACGTGCTGACCCGGGCGTACGCGCTGGCCGCTGACGCCGGCACCGACGCGGTGCGGGTGGTCCCCGCAGGGGCTGAGGCGGCGGCGCTGTGGCGCATCCGGGCCGACGGCGCCGGTCTGGGCGGGCGAACCCCGAACGGGGCGCCGGCGTGGCCGGGCTGGGAGGACGCCGCCGTTCCGCCTGAACGGCTCGGGGACTACCTGCGCGACTTCACCGCGCTGATGGCGGACCGTGGCGTGGACGGGCTGCTGTACGGGCACTTCGGGGACGGGTGCGTGCACGTTCGCCTGGACCTACCGCTGGAGACACCTGCCGGGATCGGGCCCTCCCGGGCCTTCCTCGAAGCGTCCGCGGGCCTCATCGCCGCCTACGGCGGGTCACTCTCCGGCGAACACGGAGACGGGCGGGCTCGTTCGGAGCTGCTGACACGCATGTACACCCCCGAGGTGATCGGCCTGTTCGGCCAGGTCAAAGCGCTATTCGACCCGGAGAACCTGCTGAACCCGGGGATCGTCGTGGACCCGCGGCTTCTGGACTCGGACCTGCGCCGGCCCGCCGCCCGCCCGACCTCGCCCCGGCACGGGTTCGCCTTCGCCGACGACGGCGGGGACTTCACCCGCGCGGTCCACCGCTGCACCGGGGTGGGCAAGTGCCGGGCCGACAACTCCAGCGCGGGCGGGTTCATGTGCCCGAGCTACCAGGCGACCCGGGACGAGAAGGACGTCACCCGCGGCCGCGCGCGGGTGCTGCAGGAGCTGACCAACGGCTCGCTGGTCACCGACTGGCGCTCCCCGGCGGTGCTCGACTCCCTCGACCTGTGCTTGTCATGCAAGGCCTGCTCGACGGACTGCCCCACCGGCACCGACATGGCCCGCTACAAATCCGAAGTCCTCCACCGCGCCTACACGGGCAAGGTGCGTCCGCGCAACCACTACATCCTCGGCCAGCTGCCCCGCTGGTCCTCTCTGGTCACCAAGATCCCGGCCCTGGCCAGGCTGACCAACACAGTGCTCAGGATCCGCCCCATCGCGAAGGCGATGCTCGCGGCGGGCGGGATGGACCCCCGCCGGCAGATCGTCACCTTCGCCGAGGAACGCTTCTCCGCCTGGTTCAAGAAGCAGGGCCGCGCGACCACGCCGGATAGCCCGGCGCTCGCCGCCAAGCCCGCGTCGTCCTCTCCGCTGCGGCCGGTGGTGCTGTGGGCGGACACGTTCTCCGACACGCTGGATCCAGCCGGGGCGCGGGCCACAGCCGCCGTACTGCAGGAAGCCGGGTACACCGTGATCGTGCCCGAGGAGTCCGCCTGCTGCGGGCTCACCTGGATCTCCACCGGCCAGTTGGACGGGGCCAAGAAACGCCTGACCCACCTACTCGCCGTCCTGGCGCCCTACGCCACCGACGGGATTCCCATCGTGGGCGTCGAACCCTCGTGCACCGCCGTGCTGCGCTCAGACATGGTCGACCTCCTCCCAGACGACGCCCGCGCCCGGATCCTCGCCGCCGGCACCCACACCCTCGCCGAGCTGCTCACCGCCCCCGCTCCACTGGGCCCCGGCCCCGGTTGGACCCCGCCGTCGCTAACGGGCGTCGAGGTCGTCGCGCAGCCGCACTGCCACCACCACTCGGTCATGGGCTGGGAAGCCGACGCCGCGCTCCTGGCCCGGGCAGGCGCGTCCGTGACCCGGCTGACCGGGTGCTGCGGCCTGGCCGGCAACTTCGGCATGGAGGCCGGCCACTACGACACGTCCGTCGCCGTCGCCGAGAACGCCCTGCTGCCCGCCCTGCGCAATGCTGGGCCGGACACCGTCTACCTCGCGGACGGCTTCTCCTGCCGCACCCAGGCCGACCACCTCGCCGGCCGTCAGGGCGTCCACCTAGCCGAACTCCTCGCTCGCGGCAACTACTCCCCAGCGGCGACTCGGTGATGGGCTCTGGCCCAGCTCACCCAGGCTCATACAGATCGACTTCACGCTCAACTCCGAGGTCCCGGCCTGGCGTCCGGCCACCGGGCACATGCTGTTCGGCGCGGCTCGCGACCTCGAGTTCAACTGGCTGCCCTCGGTGCCACAAGGAGCCGTGCGGGGCTCGTACACGATCGACGGGGAGCGGCACGAGACGACCGGTGTCGGCTATCACGACCACAACTGGGGCAACGTCGGGCTGCAAAAGATCGTCAACGATCCAACGAGCAAGGCCCTGACCTGGTGGTTCACACCGGGTCGGGGCCTTTTCGCGTATGCGGGCGGTGGGTGGTCGCTCGGTGGGTGCTCGGGAGCCGTTGGACCCGGCCGTCGTCCTCTTGGATGCCTGGCTGTCGTCATGGACCCATGGGTCAGATGTCCGGCTGCATTTCCCGTCGTACGCGGTCGAGGAACCTGTCGGCGTGGCGTCGACTGGTGAGAGTGATCAGCTGGACGTGTGGCCGGTGATCACGGAGCAGGCTTCGGACGCGAGGTCGCATGGTGTGCCGGTAGCTGACGATGTAGCGGACGAAGTTCCAGGTGATTCGGTCGTAGACGTCGTTGGCCTGGTGCTGGCCGCCGCGGTAGCGCCACCCGGCAAGCCCTGATCCGCGCCGCCGCGGATCACCTCACCCCTCAAGGAGGACCATCATGACCAACGCCCTCGCTGCGCTTCTCGACGCACCGCCGGACCGCCTCGCCCTCCTCGGCGTCGACCCGCAGCGCGCGGTAGCGCCGATCGACGCGGCGAAGTTCGACAACCGACCCGTCTGGGACAACAAGGGGAAGTTCGACAGCCGCCCCGGCTGGGACAACTGGAACAAGAAGAAGTAGCCCGCCGACCGGCGGCTCGAGTCGACGTGCGGGGTGGCGTGCCCACCCCGCGCCCGAACAGGTTGGAAAGACATGCGTACGACCACCGTGGGCGACGTGACGATCCTCCTGCCCGACCTCGACCCGGAAGACCTTGACCAAGTCAGCGACCTACCCGACGACGACCTTCACGACGGCCTCGTGCAGGGCGCTTCCTGGCGAGGTCGACAGATCGCCGACTGGAGTATCCGAGGCTGCCGGATCACCGGAGCGGATCTCGGTGAGATCGCCTGGGAGGGCGGTGTCCTCTACGGCTGCGAAATCGTCCAGACGGACCTGTCCGGAGCGGCCCTGACCGGCGTCAGCTTTGAGCGGTGCTCGGTCACCGGCTCCCGCTTCACTGGAGCCCGACTCATCGACGTTCGCCTGAAAGACGTCCTGTTCGACAACTGCCGGTTCGACTACGCCACCCTGAACCGTGTTAGCGCCGCCGGTTCGGTGGCTCTCATCGACTGCACCCTCGTCCACGGCACCTGGTCATCCTGCCGGCTCTCCGGTGTTGTGTTGCGGTCGTGCGACCTCAGCGATCTGGAACTGGACTCATGCCGTCTCGACGGCGCTGACCTGCGGGGCAGTCGACTGCACGCCTTCGCGGCATCACTGGACAACTTACAGGGCGTCGCCCTCACCGAGGAGCAGCTTCCCGAGCTGACCCGGATGGCCATCGACGCCCTGAGCATCGACGTCCGCGCCGACGCGGCGCGCGGCCACGACCACTGACGCCGCTACCGGCTGCGGCTGTGGTTGAGGCAACAGCCGCGAGATCGAGCGAGTGGCCAGTTCGTCACAGACACCGTCCACGGCTCGTCCGGTCGTCTACCTGGATAGGCCCTTGGCGCATAGCTCGTTGCCGAGGGAAGACGCAGGAATGACCCGCTGACGTTGTTACGTTCAGTAACAGGCGCTTCGGTGCGTGGGGCGTCATCGCCGAGTCGGGACGAGGCTTGTCGCGTGCTTCTGGAAGATCGGCGCCGCAGTATGGCGCTAATCGTGGAGATCAACTATTGGCGGCTCGATTTGACCGTACTGCGTTTTCTGTACTCAGCCATTCGGCTGATTCACTGAACAGTGATCCCCAAAAACGACCCCAAAACCACGGTTTGGATATGTGGGTGCTCGCACGGCCCGCTGACGCGTCGCCCAGCGGCCCGCGGCGAGCGCCGTTTCCGGTCACGGTGGTCCTGAATTTCGGTATCCCAGTTGGCGCATTGAATACTCTCTGTTGCGGTTGCCGGGAACGGGGTGTCGGACTGTCGGCACTCGGAGGGATCATCGGGGGATGGGTGAGCAGGGTGCCACGCGGCGGTTGTCTCCGCGGCGGTGGCGGATCCTGTCGTACCTGGCGCAGCATGGTTCCGCGTCGACGCTGGACGTGACGCTTGTCTGTGCGGTGTCGCGGCTGACGGCTCACCGGGATCTGGTGTGGCTGCACGAGGCGGGACTGGTGCGCCGCGAGCGCTCGGCGGAGGACCGGACCCATACCTGGTGGTACGGGATCACGGTCGAGGGGGCGGAGGTGCTCCGGTGCGCCTTGACGGCGTCGGGGCGGCCGGTTCCGTTGCAGTTGGGTCAGCGGCCCTCCAACGCGGCGGATGCCCTGCTGTTTCTGCCGTTGGTCGAGGTGTCGCGACGCAACCAGGGGCGGTGCGAGCTGTTCCAGTGGCTGGCGACGATGGAGACCTCGGCGTTGTTGCGCCAGCATGACCTCGCACAGTTGCGGGCCGACGGCTACGGCGTATGGCTGCAGGACGGTCGGTGCCTGCGGTTCCTGGTACACGTCGACCGTGGGCCGATCGGCGACGTTGTCGCCGAGCACGAGCGGCCGGTGTCAGGGCTGGGTGGACTGTTGGGCGGCTACCGGCGTGCGGACCGGCTGGTGCCGGTCGGGGCCGTTCTGCTGATCGCTCAGGACGCCGAGCGGGAGGAACGACTGCGGGCCGACCTGCTCCGCGAGCCGCTGCGGAACGCTGTCGCCACGACCACGCAGCAGTTGTTGTACCGCCACTGGCCGGACGATCAGGTATGGCAGGCACCGGGCGAGAGTGGCAGGCGTCGCCTCATCGAGGTCGGATCCTGACCGCACACGTCACGATTTCCGGGCCGCGTCCGACGTCAGCGGCCTGGTGCGAGACCTCACCAGCGACGGTCCCCAATGGCAGGCAGCCGTCCAGCGCAGCACCCGCGACGGCTGGAAGCTGGCCCTACCGCGCCTGCACGAGCCAGCTTTCGATGGCAGCGAAGTCCTGCTCGGTCAGGCCGCGATGTGGATCGACCCGATGCAGCAGGGTCGGGCCGGGGTAATTAGTCGATACCCACTGTTGATCGGCGTGGGAGATCTCGTCGTCGACCCAGACGAAGGGGCGTCCCTGCGCCCATTCGACCAGCCCACGGGTCTTCCAGTGCAGGACGCCCACCTCGTCGGCGTCGGGCCAGTCCACAACGGGCAGAGGCGGTAGCCCGAGCAGGGGTGCGAGTACGTCGTTCGCGTCGCTCATCCAGGTCGTCGCCCACACGAGATCACACGGGAGGGCCTCCAGCCGGCGGCCGTGTTCCGGATCGACTTTGTACAGCAGGGGATGGGCACTTGCCGGTAGAGCCGGTGCCTCGGAGTGGCTATGCGACGTGCCCGGCTGAGCCGCCCGGGGTGTGCCAAACGGGATGAGGGTGCCGTCCACGTCGAGGAACAGCAACGGACGCGGTGCAGGGTCGGACATCACCCAGAGGCTAGCCCCCACCCCGCCAACGGTTACCTCCACGCGCTTGCCCCAAGGCCATTCGTTCGGCTGCTGCTCCCGGCGGTGGGCAGTCATGCGCCGCTGACCCCGAGCGCGGCAGGGGCGGTGCCGAGGATGCCTCTCACCGGCCCTTTTCCCTTCGGCGGCGCTGTGGTGACCCGCCCACGCCATCAGCACCACAACCCCACCTCAACCAAGGAGTTCTCGTGCTTTCGCCGACACCTTCACCGACTGCCATTGGTATTGGCAGTGACGAGTTCCAGCTTGATCGTCGTTCGGGGGTCGGGCTTGGCGTCAGCGTTGACGTCAGTCTTCAGCCGGACCCCCGAACCGACCCCCTGTTTCCTCTCACACCGCAGGTCAGCGCGTCTGTCAGCGCCGTCTGCTTGTCCTGCGACAGACCCTGCCTGGTCTCGGGTCTCTCCCCCTGGGGCTTCCTACCGGGGAAGGAGGTGGTAGCCGGTGGATGATCCGGTCCTTCGGGTCCAGTCCCAGCTGACCGGCCGTGACCGTGTGCTGCTGGGCTGGTTGTACGACCACGGCGTATTGACGTCGTTCCAGCTCGCGAACGCCCTGTTCCCGTCGTTGGACTTCTGCCAGCGGCGTCTGCGAACCCTGCACCGGCTGCGGATGGTGGCCCGGTTCCGGCCACAGCGGGCCGACGGTGGCTCGTACCCGTACCACTACGTGATAGATCAGCTCGGCGCTGAGGTCGTCGCGGCCAGCCGGGACGAACGCCCACCACGGCGCGACCACGCCCGGGCGGAGCGGCGGCGCTGGACCTCGACCCGCAGCCTCACTCACCGCCTCGGGGTGAACGGCTTCTTCACCGACCTGGCCGGGCACGCCCGTACTCATCCGGGTGCCGGCTTGATGGAGTGGTTGCCGGAGGCGGTATGCCAGCGCGCCGGGACGTTCACCAGCCGGCAGGATCCGGGGCTGGTGCGGGCGTATCAGCCGCGGGTGCGCCCGGACGGCTACGGCCGGTGGGTCGAGAACGATGTCGAGGTGCCGTTCTTCGTCGAGTACGACACCGGCGCCGAGCAGTTGTCGATCCTGGCCGGCAAGGTGGACGGCTATCAAGAGCTGTTCGGCACGATCGAGCGGGCGTGGCCGGTGCTGTTCTGGCTGCATTCGGCCGCCCGCGAGCGCAACCTACGCCGCGTGCTGGCCGACGTGCCGCTGGCGGTGCCGGTCGCCACCGGGGCCCGCGACCACGCCGCGACGACGGGCCTCCGCCCGGCAGAGGCGGTGTGGGCGATGGCCGGCAGGGAAGGGCGGCGGCTGCGGCTGGCCGACCTGGCCGGATATGCCGTTGATGTCTCCCAGCCGGGCGGGTGAGGCCGCGTGATCGGCGACGGCACAACGGCCGTGGACAGTACCTCCGCGGCGGAGCGGAGATCAACGGCCGGCGTCTGTCACGGATCTGTCGTGAGCAGCGCGGTCGGCGCTGACAGATCCGTGAGAGCACCAGTCGTCCGCTCCCACAGCGGCGAACCACTTCTCGGCCCGGCGTCCGCGTCGGGCGGTCCGAGACCGAATTCCGGTCCCCGTCCCGACTGTTGTCCGACGCCAGGTCGGTCCGCTATCCGGTCCTGCCGCCTACCGCTGGCGGACGGGACCGGAACGCCGGTCAGGGTTGAGGAGGTGATGGGCCACGACAGCGCCGGTCCCTGACCCGGACGGCAGTCCGCGTGGCAGCCGCGTGGAGGGTGTCGTCCAGGTCGTCATCATGCTGGCCATCGGCGGCGCAGCAGGGGCGGCCAGCTTCACCCACGTGCACAACCTGGCCGCCGCGCACGGCCAACCCGGCTGGCTGGCCTGGGCCGACGCGATCGTCCTAGAGCTGATGTCCATCGCCTCCGGCCTGGAACTGCGCCGGCGCAAACGCGCCCACACCTCCACCGTGTTCCCCGCCACCGTGCTGGCGTGCGCGGTCACCCTGTCCCTGGCAGCGCAGGTCGTCGAGGCCGAACCCTCGCTCATCGGGTGGGTCGCTGCCGCTGCACCCGCACTTGGGTTCCTCGTCATGGTCAAGATCGCCCTCGGCCGGACCAGTACCGCCATGCCCGCCCCTGACGTGGCGGTTGTGGACTGCCAACCGGATGAGGCCGGACGGACCCGTCCGGACAGCGGACCGGACGAGACCGTGGGGCCCGCCGTCACTACGGGGGATCGGTCCAGCAACCGGACCGTCCGCTCATCGGATGCTCGTCGTCACGGGGGCGGACGGGAACGGCGGCGGCGAGCGGACCGGGGACCGTCCCCACAGCCGTCCCGCGCTGTGGCCGAGTTACTGCCAGCGGCGCGAAAGGTCCGGGACCGGCTCGCTGCGGACGGGCAGGCACTGACCCGGGCGGCGCTCGCCGAAGCCCTCCGCGCAGCCGGTCACACCGTGTCCAACACCCGAATATCCGAACTGCTCAAGACCCTCAAGGTCGAGTCGTCGGCAGCACCTGAGCTGATCGCGAGCCCGGCCGTACCGACCAACCCGACGCCACCGCCTCTGTCACCAGAGCGGCGCAACGGTGGCGGAGCAGCCACCCCTGCGCCGGTCGACCCAGACGGGGCTACCCCGCTCCTACCGCACAGCCATCCATCTCATAACCAGGAGAACCCTGATCATGAACAGCCCAACGAACCCCGCTGACCAGACCACCCGCACCACGACCGACAGCACCACCACCGCGCCCGGCGGCGGGGAGGTGTGGACGATCGAGCGCATCCGTGCCCTCGGCGTGACCACCACCCTCGCCACCGCGTCGGTGCTCGGGATCAGCCGATCCCAGGCGTACCGCCTCGCCGCCACCGACCAGTTCCCTCTACCGCTGATCCGGGCCGGCAGCCGCATCATCGTCCCGGTCGCCCGCCTTCTCCAGCTCCTGCTGGTCGAGGACCCTGCTCCGACAGACGACCACCGACGACTTGATGCCGACGCGAAGGTGAGCGTGGATGCGATGACCCCGCCACCAGCGGATTCCACCCGACACCGCTGGCTTCACCATACGAAGCATCCAGGAGACGATGAGTGAAGGGATCCACCTTCAAACGCTGCGGCTGCCGCGACAGCGTCACGGGCCGGCGACTGGGACGCTTCTGTCCCCAGCTTCGCCGGCCCGGCGGCGGCTGGTCCCGCACCCACGGCTACTGGCACTGGCAAATCGAAATCCCCGTCCTAGCCGACGGCACCCGCCGCCCGCTCCGCCATGGCCCCTACGCCACCCAGGCCGACGCAGACGCCGTCCTGGACCGCATCCGCGCTGCGCTCGCCGTCTCCGACCCCACCGACGCGCACACCACCGTCAAGACCGGCGACCTGATCGAGACCGCCGCCAAGACCGGCGCGCCCATCCCCACCCCGGACCAGATTCGGCGGGCGCTGCACCTGTACCTAACCCTTGCAGCCCGCCGAGCAGTGAGTGATGCGCCATGGCAGCTCCATCTACGGGCGTGTGTTGGTGCTCGACGGGTGCTCGGGTGCCGTGGACGGTCCCGTGGTCGGGTGGACTGACTGGGGCGTTGACCCGACTGAGTCAAGCCACAACCGCGAGCAGATGGACTCACGCGACTTGGTTGGACGCAACGACTCGGCTGAGATCGATCTCCTTAGTCAGCAGGCCCGTGCCTGTTGCTGGCCAGGTTGCTGAGCCTTTCGTCCGCTCGGCGGCGTCGATGTCTGATCCACTCCTTGCCCTCCGCCGCGATTCCCTCGAGCACGTGCAAGGTGTGGTTGAGGCCGGCGGCGTCCAGCGACAGTTCTGTGATCTTGGTTCGCTCCTCGTCGGGCTCGAGCGTCTCGTCGCTGGACTCGCTCACAGGGATCGTGATGGGATCACCGTTGACGAGCGTCAACTCGAAAGTCTGTCGTTGGGCGGCGATCCCGTCGATGCGGACAGCGGCGACGGCGTCGAAGCGATAGTTCAGCCGTTGCGTTGTGCGGCTCTCGGCGGTCTCGAAGTCGAGGTCGATGTTGACCTGCCGCACCCCGTCGTCGGTGAGCAGAAATAGCAGTAACTGGTACCGGGAATAGCGCCACGGACCGCGCGGGTACCGTGCGCGTCTACAGGAGTTGGCCGGTGCCTCGAGGAAGGTATGGGCGATCACCTGGCTCGGTCGAAGCCGGTATTTCTGCATAATCGCGTCGACCAGGACTTTGCGGTCGCTCTCCAGCCAGGTGGCCATCTGGATGTCCGACGGCTTGTCGGACAGCTTGCGCTGCCATCGCTCGTACGCCGCCCATCGAGCTATGTCCTCCTCGGCTCGTTCCGCCGCTTCGGCGGCCACGCGCCGTCGTTCGGCGACGATCCGGAATGACGAGCGCAGCGCCGGTACCGCGGACACCACCGCGAGGAGAAACCATGCTGTGCCGGGCAGGGGAGCGCTCTGTACGGCGGCGCGAAGGACCCAGTAGGTGCTGGCGACGCAAGAGATCAGTCCGCCGAGGTGGAGGATTGTGGACTTGGCTGGGACGCGCAGCTGGTGGCGGTACGCCGTTAGTGTGTTCTCTTCCCATTGCTTGCGGACATCGCTCACGAGGTATCGGACGAGCCAGGCGACGCGATCGGCGTGGATGCGCTGTTCACGGTAGAGCTCTACTACCTCGTCGCGGAGCCGTCGACGGATCCCCGCAGTCTGCTGAAGCCAGTAGGTGCGTTCGGTTCCGCGCGGGACGTACCGGCCGAAGTAGCGGTCGAATTGCCGGTCTACGTCTCGTGCGAAGCCGTCCGGTGGGGCTTCGCGACGCTGGCGAGGCGGAAGCAGCTCCGCGTCCTTTGCCCGAAGCCTGGCCCTTCGATAGTGCCGATCCGCTCCACCGACGCAGAAAGCGGCCAGGCCGCCCAGGCCAGCGAGCAGGCCGAAGGCGGGAGCGAGTTCGCCGCCAGCCATAGCCAACAACGTCAGCTGGACGACGGCCAAGGTGAAGAGGACCGCGCCGACGCCAGCGCGTAGCCAGTCCCTCAAGGGAACAACGGACGGCCGCACCTGCTGCACCCGAGGTTGGGCCGGTTTGGGGTGGAAGAACTTCCAGACTCGGGTCGCTCGGTCATTCGCCGTCCGCCGCGCCCGCGCTAGGGTGACCGACGCTTTCCACATCTCGTCCTGCATCGTGCCTTCGAGCAGCGCCTCAAGGTGCCCGTAGATCCAGTCGCGTTGGATTTGGCGCAACGCGTCGATCTCCTTGATCATGAGGTCTGGATCCGTGGTGCTGTCGGGGGCCAGCAAGTGGATGATGACCTGCAGGCCCGCCGCCCATTCGTCCTGCTCATCGAGGTCAGGCAGGCTCGCGTAGATTGCTTCGAGGCGATCCAACTCCTCCGCCCCGAGTTGTCGCAGGGTGCGCCCGCTCAACAATGCGATCATTCGGAAGAACTGGACCTTCGTGGAGCGGCAGCCGCCGGCGAATGCCTTCTCGATCAAGGTCCGCGCCTCGTCACGAACTCGCGCGCGGAGATATTTGACGGCCTCGTCGAATTGCTCCTCAGGGGTCGCGTTCGGGGAGAGCCGGTAAAAGTTGATGTCCCCGTGGACGACGCCTGCCTGCAAGTCAACATGGGCGTCGCCCTGAGCTACGTTGGTGACGGTCGGAGTCGTCATGGCATTCCTTTCACCGCGGCGATGATCGCTGCTAGCCGGACTGCCAACTCAGAGACGTCGGCCACCAAACCCCGCAACCGTTTGAGCACGACCAGCAGCCGACTCTTCTTGCCCGCGGAGCCGTCCCTGACGCAGTCGGTTGCCTCGTCCAGTTCCGACTCGGCCGCCGCATACGTCTCTTCGTCCAGATGACCGTCGAGGTGGGCCTGCTTGAGAAGGTCCCGCAGGTCGGCGATGCTGGCGGCCAGGCCAATGGGCCGGTTCGGGTCTGCGCCTACAGTCACGTTCCCGTGGATCTGCCCGGCCTGCACCCCCACGCGTGCGTTGCCGGTGGCGATGTTCTGGTTGCTCATGTTCATTGGCATCCTCCTGTCTCGGCCTGCAGTGCCTGAGCGGCTCCTCGTGACTTCGGTGGCCAGCTCCGGTGCCAGCGCGGCAGCAAATGCGGCAGCGTGGCGTGCGGCCTTCGGCTGCCAGTTGCGTCCGTCAGTGGTTGCCTTGCTGCCGTCGGCACGGTCACTGATGCCACGGACGACGACCACGGGCAGGGCGCGGTTGAGGTGACCCGCCTGGGCGACGCCCGCCCCTTCCATCTCGATCGCCACGGCGTCGTTGTAGTGCTGCCGTATCCAGCGGGCCTGCTCGGAGATCGCCGAGTCCTGCACAACCTCCCCGGCCGCAATGGGCCCGAAGTGGACGGTGGGAGTGGAATCGGCGGGTAGACCGCGTCGCCAGTCGTTGGACCTGTCGACGTGATGGGCGATCTGGTCGGCCTCGTGCGGGATCTCCCACGCCTTCGGCCGTGCCTTCATGCCATCGTTCTCGCTGGTGCCCCCGTGATAGGCATAAATCTTGCTGGCGACGACGACGTCACCGAGCTGGATGTTGGGCCACAAGCCACCGGCTACTCCGACGAACAGCACGGCGGCCGGGGAGAACTCCGCCATTGCCCGCTCGGCGAGCACTGCGGCCGGGTGATTGCCCTTGCCGACGAGAGCCAGCGCGACCTGGCAGTCGCTCTGGCTGATCCGACCGACCTCGAAACGGGTGCCGGCCGCGTGTCGGTGCAACCGCAGGTCGGTTAACCGGTCACGGACCGCTTCATACTCAAGGTTCAGCGCCGTGAGGATCACGACGAGACCGCTGTTCCTGCTCACGCCGTCTCCTTTCGTGTTGCGGTGGATGGTCTGGCCATCGGGGGATGCAGCGTCGTGCGGGGACCGGGTCGGAACAACCGAGCGGGACGCCCACCTTCCGTCTTCCGGGTTGGGCCGGCGGGGACGATGAAGCCCTCCACGCTCTGCACCTTCCGGTAGAAGTTCCGCGGGTCGAGCGGCACGCCCCAAACCGCCTCGTAGACGTCTTGAAGCTCGGAGATCGTGAAGGTCGGACCGCAGAAGGCTGTGGCGATCGCGGAGCGCTCCAACTTCTCCCGAGCCCGCTCAAGGCCGTCAGTCAGGATCTGCCCGTGGTCGAAGGCCAGCAGACTTTCGCCCGAGAGTGCTTGTTCCACTGGTGTCCAGCCCGCGTCTGACGCGTCAGTGCCGGCGATCGGTTCAGGCAGTCGAGGGGCGATGGCCAGGTAAGCGACCGAAACAACCCGCCCTCTCGGATCGCGGCCAGGGGTGCCGTACGCGCCGAGTTGCTCGAGGTGCAGCTGATCTGTCGCCAGGCCTGCTTCTTCGGCAAGCTCCCGATGGGCAGCGGTCATGAGGTCTTCCTCCGCCTGGTTGAGGAAGCCGCCTGGAAGGGCGAGAGCGCCTTGGTAGGGCTCAATGCCGCGTTCGATCAACAGCACCTGAAGGCGCGATTCGCGCAGCGTGAAAATGACGAGGTCAACCGCGAGGAGGACGGCCGGCGCGCTCCAGTCATCGTCGGACATGGATGAACCTTAGAGTTATTGTCACTCTGACAGGAAGTATCGGCATGTGTCAGATTTCAGCGCTACCGGCTCGTGCATGACCGGGTGGTCGCTGGAGGTGGGTGAGCAGGGCGGCCACCTCCGTGTGCAGGCGACGCAGCTCCGCCGCTGTGGGCGCCAGTTCGTAGCAGTGGTGGTGCGCGGCGGCAGACAGGGTCGCCCACGCGAAGGCCACCCGCCGCGCGGTGTCAGCACCGGGGCCGAGGCGGCCGCGTAGCATCAGCTGCTTCGCGCGGCCCTGCCGGCAGGCGGCGACGGCCGGCTTGACCTGCTGCCAGTAGGCGTCGATGCCGCCTTCGAGGGCGATCCGGATCAGGCAGGCGCAGGCTCGCGGCCACCACCCGGCGGTCACCGCGGTGGCGCCGAGCGCGCCGGCGCCCCGCAGCAGCTGGTCGGCCGCCGCCAGGCAGCGCTGCGGCGTCGGCGCGGTCACGACAGCGCCTTGACGAGGAAGCGGGCGTCGGCGACGAGGGCGGGAAGGTCCGCCAGGTACGCCCCGTGGACCCCTTCGCGGCACGCTTTGTACGCGTCGACGGCTCGTGACCCGTGTCGGCGGTCCAGCCAGCCGAGCACATCACCGCCGCGGTCGACGTCGTCGAATACGGCGAGCGCGACGATCGTGGTGAGCCGGCGGGAGGCGTCTTCGATGGCTCTCTCGATGTCTGCGTGTGGCACGCCCCGCCCGACTCGGGTCCGCCAGACGGCCCGGTGGCAGGTGGCTTCCACTGCGGAGCGGCACAGCTCAGCGACCACCGGTCCGCGTACCTCGGGTGAGATGTCGTCGTTGCGGGCCAGGGCGTACGCGTCGTCGATGTAGCGGCTGGCCGGGTCGGAGGCGGTGCGCAGGGTCACCACCGACCGTTCCGCGCGGGTCACCTCGACGATTCGCGCCTTTCCCAGGTCGAGGCGACGGATCGCGTCGGGCAGCCGCGTGTCGTGGGTGAACACCACCACCTGTCGCTGTTCGGCCAGTTCGGCGAGCACCCGGGCGAGGCCGTCGACCTTGGCCGGGTCCATGCTCTGCACTGGGTCGTCGACGACGATGAACCGGAACGGGCTCTCTGCGGCACAGCCGCGGGGGAGGAACGTCGCCAGGCCGAGGGCGTGCATCTCGCCCTGGCTCATCACGCCGAGCGCGGTGCCGTTGTCGGCGCCGTCGACGCTGACCGGGAAGACCACCTTCCGGCGGGTGTTGCTGCCCTCCAGCGTCATCGCGCCAAGTTCGACGTTGCTCTCCTGGCGCAGCTGCGCCCAGATCCGCTGCGAGTGCTCCGCGAACGGCGCCAGCCGCTCGTTGCGCAGCTGCGCCCCGGTGGTCTTCAGCCAGCCCCGGGCCGCCTTCACCCGCGCGAGGGTCGTCTCCTGCTGCGGCAGGTGGGCGGCGGTGTCCATCCAGGCCCGCAGGTCAGCGGCGGCTTGCCGCCAGCCGGTGTCGCGCTGCCGCAGGACCTCCTCGGCCTGTGTGCGGGCGCGCCGCGCCGCTTCCACGACCTTCGGGTACTGGTCGGTGAGGTGCGCTGCCAGCTTGGCCGGCTCGCCCGGTGCGCGCTGCAGGTCGGCGACCGCCTGCCGCAGCGTGTCCAGCGGCACCTCCGCGACGTCACCGTCGGGCACCATCACGTCGTCGATCAGGTATCGCGTTTGCTTGAGCAGCGCGTCGAGGCGGGCGTTCGCGGTCTGCGCGGCGAGGCTGCGGTCCCGCAAGTGGGTGAGGGAGGCGGCAGCTGCCGTACGCCAATCCTGGTCGAGGATGCCGGCGGAGCAGACCGGGCAGGGGCCGTCGCCGGTGTCGTCGTGGTGCTCGATGGCCAGGCGCAGCAGCTCCGCGCTGCGCAGCGCGGCCCGCGACCGCCCGCCGTCGTGCCGTCGGGCTTCGGTGGCGGCGTTGACGAGCTGGGTGGCGAGGCTGGTGACCGACTCCGGGGCCGGCAGGGGCATGTCGGCCACCGTCCGGCACAGCCGCAGAGGCGCGTCGGCGGTGGCTTCGTCCGGCTCGTCGAGGATCGCAGTCAGCGCGTCCAGGTCCACCGCGCTACGCCCCTTCAACAGGATGGCGACCCGTTGAGCTCGGTCGTCGTCCACCTCTGCCAGGCGGGCGGCGAGGGCGACGCGCTGCGCGCGTACCTCCTTGATGGCCGTGTCGACGGGCCGGGTGGCGGCCATCAGCCGCTGGTCGGCGTCAGTGATCGCCTCCAGACCGAGGATCGCGGAGATGGCGTCGAAGAGCTGGCTCTGCGTGCCGGCGGTGAGCCGTCCCAGCTCCGCGGCGGTGAGGAACGGCCGGTACAGGGTCAACGGGCGCGCCAACCCCAGCTCGGCCAGGTCCGCGTGCCGGCCCCGCTCACTGGCGACGGTCACCTCCGCGTCGGCGAGGCCCGCGTCGAGCGGCCACGACCGGGACACCGTGATCGGCTTCGCGATGCCGTCGACCCGCAGCTGCACGTCGATCCAGCACGGGTCCGGGCTGTGCAGGTTGCGCCACCCCGTACGCCACACACTGTTGCGGTCCGCCCAGCGGGCGCTGTCACCGGTCAACGCCAGCTCGACGGCCTCCGCGAAGCTCGACTTGCCCGACCCGTTCCGGCCCACGACCAGGGTGATCCCGGGCCCCGGGCCGATCGGGAGGGTGCGCTCCGGACCGACCCCGCGGAACCCGGCGACGGTGATCGAGGAGAGCCAGATCTGAGCCGGCGGCTCGGCCGCCGCCGGAGCGGACAGGTTCAGGTCCGTCGTGTCGCCGTTGAGCGCGGCGGCCAGGTCGGCCTCGCCGCAGAGCGCGGCGAGGACCAGCTCGGCGGTATCGGTGGGGACGTCGTCGTCGGCGAGCCGGTTGAAGATCAGCTCGACCAGGGGGTCGGTGCGGTTCATCAGGGCCTCCGCTGACGTGAGGTGGGGGAGGGTGTGCGGGATGTGCGCGCTGTTGGGCGGCTGGCGGTTGGGCGATCTCGCGGTGAGGTTCGGTGGTCAGGCGGCCAGGGCGTGCCAGTCGCGCAGGAACGCCTCGACCAGGGCATGAGCCCGCTGGCGTACATCGAACGGCTCCTCGACCCGGCGGCGCGCCATGTGCGCCAGGCTGTCGGCCGCCTCGTTGAGGCAGTGGTGGGCATGTGCCTTGACGTGCGTGAACGTCAGGTCCGGCCGGCCGACGACCAGCTCGGCGAGCCGGACCAGGGTGGGCTTGAGACCGGAGTACCGGGGGCGCAGGTCGTAGCCGGCCGGCATCGTCTCGATCTCGCCGCGCTGCCAGCGGTGCAGGTAGGCCAGCGCCGGCACGCTGTCCACCAGCACCGTCATGCCGGCCGGGGGCGTGTCGTACGCGGTGAGCAGGAACTCGACCGCCCGCAGCTCGCTGACCAGCACCCCCGAGGTGCCGGTCGGGTCGACGCGGCTCGGGTGGCGGCTTCGCAGGCCGTAGCGACCGTCGCTGACGACGTACCCGATCCCGCCGGCGCGTTTCTTCCAGCTGGCGTCGGTCGCCCCGACCAGCGGGCCGGACGCCGCCGCCCAGCGGCCCACCTGACCGCGGTTCGGCTGGTCCTGCGGTCGGCAGGCCAGGTCGTGCTCGTTGGCGAGCTGCTCGGCGGTGTCGAGCAGCTGCGTCGCCGAGCCCAGCTCGTCGTAGTTCGCGGCGGTCAGCGCCAGCCGTACGGCGTGGCCGATCGAGGTGCAGGTTTCGCAGCGGCGCGGCCTGATGTAGGTGCGGAGGGCGAGGGTGCGCTCGTGCAGGGAAGCGGGGAGCAGGTTCAGGACGTGAAGGAACTCGTCGGGACGCACGACGTCTCCTGAAGGTAGTAACCGGGGGAGTAGCGGGCGCCTGGTGTGGCGGCCGCGGACAGGTCAGGTACGGCGATGCTTCGACGCTGATGTGGTGGTCGGCTCAGGCCGGGGTGATCGTCCAGTTGCCGTCGGCGGTGATCTCGACGAGAGCCGGTGCGGACAGCGGCCGTACGCCGGAGTAGGCGCCGATCTCGTTGATCAGCAGGCCACCCTCACCGGTGTCGAGGGAGTAGGCGTAGACGACGAAGTTGGAATCGCCCCTGCGGTGGGTGATTTTCGCGGCGCTGGCGTCTCCGCCCAGCACCAGCACGTCATCGCCCTTGCCCGAGGCCTTCCCGGTCGGGGCCTTGGTGGCCAGCTGCTCCACCGTTCCCACCGTCAGCGTCCACGATCCAGACGCCTCGATCTCAAACTCGGTGGTCAGCGCACCGTCTTCCAGGTTGATCCACCGTTTTCCGCTGTAGGAGCCGATCTCGTTCACGAGGAGCCCGTCTCCGTCGCTGGACAACACCGTGTTGCTCGTGCACTTACACGTGAACTTGACGACGGACAGGTCGGTCAGGTCGCCGACCCGCACGACATCGTCGCCGCGTCCCTTGATGACCTTCGGCTTCGGCGTCGGCGCGGCGGTGGTGGGTGCGGGCTCCGTCGTGGCAGGCGCAGCGGACGTGGGCGCGGCGGTGGTCGGCGCTGCGGTCGTCGGAGCCGCGGTGGTGGGCGCGGCAGTGCTGGGACCGGCCGAGGCTGCGGCCTTCGGGTCGGTGTCGTCGTCCCCGCTGAAGGCGCCGATGACGGCCCCGCCGCAGCAGAGAGCGATGACGAGGGCGACGCCGCCGACGATGAAGGCACGAGTATTGGACTTCTTGGCGGGGCCGGTCGCGGTGGGCGCGACGGTGAAATCGGCGGCCTGCGGGGGCACGATCGGACCGCCGGGAGGGGGCGACGGCACGTGCGGTACCCCGGGCTGATGAGTGGGTTCGTCGGGCGGACTGGGGTTGCTCGGCACGGACATGACAGTCTCCTCGGATAGGCAGGATTGAGTGCGGAGCTGGAGGGGCGGGCGGTGTGCGCCCGCCCCGTCGAGCGGTTGATCAGCTGAGGGAGACCTCGACCCCACCGGAGAACATCGAGTCGTGGAGCTCGAGCTTGGCGAGCTTCACCTTCTTCGGAATGTCGAAGACGAACACACCGGTCACCTGGTTGCCGGGGTTGATCTCTTCGAAGAAGGTGCTCTGGTCCTTGTTGGCGTAGAGACCGGCTTCCGTGTCGGAGGAGTACTCGGTGCCGTCGGCGGTGTAGGCCTTCTGGCTGCTGCCGTCGAGGGTCTGCGGCTCCTTGCCGATGTTCTTCACGTTGATGGTGATCAGGCAGAACTGGCCCTGCGCCTTGTCGCCGATCAGGTCGCTGCCGACCTTGGTGGCGCCGCACTTGGACGACTTGACGGTGAACTCGAACTTCCCGTCGCGGACCGGCTGGCCGATCTTGGCGGTCTTCGCCGCCTTCTCCTCGCCCTTGGCCCCGCCGTCGTCGTTGCTGGAGCTGCTCGTGTTGTCGGTGGCGCCGGCGCCGCAGCCCAGGGCGACGACGGCGGTGGCGATCAGGGCGAGGGTCGTGGTCTTGCGCATCGTGTTTTCCTCCGTTGTGAACGTGGCGGGGTCAATGAGAGCATCATCCGTGAACACTGTCAACACGCATCATGGTTGACAGGTGTGACACACTACGGAGGTGCAGGTGAACCCGACCATCACGGCCGCAGAAATCGCCCGGCTCGCCGGGGTAGGCCGCGCCGCGGTCAGCAACTGGCGCAAGCGGTACGCCGACTTCCCCGCCCCCGTGGGCGGCACGTCGGCCAGTCCAGAGTTCGATCTGACGCAGGTTGAGCGATGGCTACGCGGACAGGGCAAACTCCCCGAACTCGCCACCGCCGATCGGCTGTGGCGGCGCGTCGCCGCGGCCAGCGAAACCTCGGCCGCCGGTCTCGCCGCCGTCGGCGAACTGCTGCTCGCCCGGCAACACGGCCAGCGCCGAACGGCGGACCCACATCTGAAACCGCTCCTGCCCGACGTCGACGCGCTCACCGACGAACTCGGCCCGCAAGCAGCGTTCGACGAGCTGTGGCAGCGTTTCTCCGCACCCGGTCCCGGCCGTCAGTTCGCCACCCCCGACGACCTCGCCGACCTGATGGTTGGGCTCGCCGACGTACCCGGTGGTACTGTCCTCGACCCGGCCGCCGGCTCCGGCGCAACCCTGCGCGCCGCCGCCCGTGCGGGCTGCATCGAGGCGGACGGGCAGGAACTCGACGAGGATCTCGCCCGGCTCGCCGGCCTGTGGCTTGCGCTGCGCGACGTGCCCGGCGAGGTCGGCGCCGGCGACTCACTACGCGCCGACGCGTTCGCCGGCCGCACCTTCGACGCCGTTGTCTGCCATCCACCGTTCGGCGTCACCAACTGGGGCCACGAGGAACTCGGCTACGACCCCCGCTGGGAGTACGGCCTACCTCCGCGGACCGAACCGGAACTGGCGTGGGTGCAGCACGCCCTGAGTCACCTGCGACCCGGCGGGCACGCCGTCCTGCTCATGCCACCGGCGGCCGCGGGTCGGCGCGCCGGCCGGCGCATCCGTTCTCGCCTGCTACGAGGTGGTGCGCTCCGTGCTGTCATCGCTCTGCCCAGCGGAATGGCCGCACCGCACGGTGTGCCACTGCACTTGTGGGTGCTGCGGCGACCCGCCGCAGACGCGCCATCCCCGGTCAAAGTACTGCTGGTCGACGCTGCCGAGATTGCCGTTACGGAGCTGCCAGCGCGCGTTCTTGACCTCTGGCGGTCGTTCAACGCCGCACACGATGCGGAGGTCGAGGAGATCGGGTTCGCCCGCGCGGTGCCGATCGTCGACCTGGTCGCCGAGGAAGGCGAGTCGGACGTGACGCCCGCTCGCCGGCAATTCGCCTTGGGGGGCGAGCAGACTCGTGAGCAGTACCTGCGCCTCATGGAACAACTGAACGCTCTCGTCGGCGGGTTGCCCGCACTGATGCCCCAGGTCACGCCGGCGGCCGGGGACACCTCCGTCCTGCACACGTCAGTCACCGAACTGGTCCGAACAGGGGCGCTGGAACTCATCGGTCCGATCCGGTCGACCACTGATGCTGGAGACACCTCAGCGGCAGATGGAGCCGGCGGTCTGCCGGTACTCAGCGCGGATGACGTGGTGGAGGGTTCGGGACCGTCGGGCGACGGCAGCCAACGACTGAGCCAGCAAGTCGAACTCGTTGCCGGCGACGTGGTCGTGCCTGTCGCCGTCCGTCAGCTGGCGACCCGGGTGATCGACGACGAGAAGGGACTGCTTGGTCCGAACCTCTACCTGCTACGTCCCAATCCAGCCGCGCTGGACCCGTGGTTCCTAGCAGGGCAGCTGCGCACGTCAGCCAATCAACGGCAAGCAGCGAGCTTGTCAGGGTCGATGCGCTTTGACATCCGCCGGGCCCAGGTGCGGCGGCTGCCACTGCCCGAGCAGCGAGAGTACGGAGCAGCGTTTCAACGCTTGGAGACGCTGGAGTCGACCATCCGACACGCGGCTTTGGTTAGTGCCGACGTGGTGCAGTTGGCCATCGACGGCCTCGCGGGCGGCTCGCTCCTTCCCGTCAACCCGAAGCAGTGACCATGGAACCGGCCGTCAGCGAACGGCGAACTCAAGCTGTCGACCTTCCCAGGACGACGCACCGCCTTAAAACGCTGTTCCGCTCAACCCCAGCTGAGGACCTCGGCGCGTGAGGGGTGCCAGCCACGCAAGCCGTGATCCACATCTCCACGAGTGAGACAGTTATCGCTCTGCTACCGAACGTGGCGGTGTGAACCGAACAAACAGGCCGTTCGGTGGAACCGTGCGCATCAGTCGCGCACGTAATCTGCCCACCGGCATTGGTGGGGCAACGCAACAAGGGGGGACCGTGCCGACCGTTTCAGCGGCGAAACCGGCCATCGGCAACCTGGTCGCGGTACGCGGCCAGCGATGGGTGGTCAGCGACATCCAGCAGGGCGAGCACAGCAGCCTGGTCAGCCTGCAGAGCGTCGAGGACGGCCGCTACGGCCACACCCTCGATGTCATCTGGGAGGTTGAGCCCGGCCGGCAGGTGCTTCCCAGCGGCTCGCTGCCCGACGTGGTCGACGGCAAGTTCGACCCGCCGCAGCGGCTCGCCGCCTTCCTCGATGCGGTCCGCTGGTCCGCGGTGACTTCCGCCGACGTCAAGACATTGCAGGCACCATTCCGCTCCGGCGTGGCGATCGAGGACTACCAGCTCGAACCGGTCGCCCGCGCCGTCGACGCTCCCCGGGTCAACCTTCTGCTCGCCGACGACGTCGGCCTCGGCAAGACCATCGAGGCCGGCCTGGTCGCCCAGGAGCTGCTCCTGCGCCACCGCGCCCGCCGCATCATGATCATCTGTCCGGCCGGCCTCACCCTGAAGTGGCGTGACGAAATGGCCGAGAAGTTTGGCCTCGAGTTCACCATCATTGACGCCGAACGCTCTGCCGCCGTACGACGCACCCACGGCTCGGCAGCGAACCCGTTCGAGGTCTACCCGCTGAGCATCGTCAGCCTGCCCTGGCTGCGCGGCCAGAAGGCACAACGGCTACTCGACGAGGTCCTGCCCGCCGACGGGCCGACCTACCCGCGAACGTTCGACCTGCTCATCCTCGACGAGGCCCACCACGTCGCCCCGGCCGCCCCGAAGCAGGTCTACGCCGTCGACTCCCAGCAGACCAAGCTGATCCGGCGGATCGCCCCGCACTTCACCCACCGGCTGTTCCTGTCCGCCACTCCGCACAACGGCTACCAGGCCTCTTTCACCGCCCTGCTGGAGATCCTCGACAACCAGCGGTTCGCCCGTGGCGTCAAGCCCGACCAGGCCGCGGTCAAGGACACCGTCGTACGCCGACTGAAGCGCGACATCGAGAACCCGGACGGCACCCCCCGTTTCGTAGAGCGGAAGGCATCGGCGATCCCGGTCGCCTACCCGGAGGACGAGCGGCAGATTCATTCCCTGCTCACTGAGTTCGCCGAGCTGCGCCGCAAGCGGCTCAACTCGCAGCGCGGCCGCAAGGCCACCGACCTGGTGACCCTGCTGCTCAAGAAGCGGCTCTTCTCCAGCCCCGCGGCCTTCGCCCACACCGTCCGTGTCTACCTCGACACCCTCGCCACAAAGAAGGGCTCGCCCACCCTGACTGCCGGCGACGACGTGCCGGAGTGGATGGACGAGTTCATGGACGACCTCGCCACCTACGACGACGAGCAGCTCGCTGAGGCCGAGGACGACGCCCTCAACCGGGTCCGGCCCATGCAGCCCGACCCGACCTCAGACGAGACGGCCCTGCTGGAGAAGATGCTCGACTGGGCCGAGGCCAAGGAGGCGCAGCCCGACGCCAAGGCCCGCGAACTGATTAACTACCTGACCGCGATCTGCAAGCCCGACGGCCGGCACTGGACCAACGAGCGCGTCGTCGTCTTCACCGAGTACCGCGACACCCAGCTGTGGCTCGCGGACCTGCTCCGGCAGGAGGGCCTCGGCGGCGACGGACTCGCGCTGCTGCACGGCGGCACCCCAACCGACGAGCGGGAACAGATCCGTCTTGCCTTCCAGGCCGACCCCACCGACCGGCCGGTACGCATCCTGCTCGCCACCGATGCCGCCAGCGAGGGCATCGACCTGCAAAACCACTGCCACCGGCTGGTCAACTACGACATCCCGTTCAACCCCAACAAGCTTGAGCAGCGGATCGGCCGAATCGACCGGTACGGGCAGACGGTCAACCCGGAGGTCCAGCACTTCGTCGGCACCGGCTTCGGCAAGCCCGTCGACTCGTTCGAGGCCGACCTGGAATTCCTGTCCCGCGTCGCCACGAAGGTCGCGCGGATGGAGGAGGACCTCGGCTCCGTCAACGCCGTCCTCTCCGACGCTGTCCAGCGCCGGATGCTCGGCGAGCAAGTCAGCGTCGACATCGACAAGGCCGGCAGGGGCAAGACCGGCGGCAGCCTCCCCACCGAGTCCAACCTCCGCGAACAGGTCCGCCGGCTCCGCGCTGACCTCGATAAGACCGTCGAAGAGCTCGGCATCACCCCGCCGGCCGTCAAGCGGGTTGTCGACACCGCCTTGGTGCTCGCCCGTCAGCAGCGACTTGAACGGCACACAGACGACAAGCACCTGCTCGACGGCCTCTACAACGTGCCGCCGCTAACCGGCTCCTGGCAGCGCGCCGGCGCTGGCCTCACAGCCAAGCTGCAGGACGACGACGAGCCGCCCCGCCAGCTCCCGGTCACCTTCGACCCGCAGGTGGCCAAGGAGGACCGCGACGGCATCGTCCTTGCCCACCTCAACCACCCCCTGGTCGCCATGTCCACCCGGCTGCTGCGCGCCGCCGTCTCCAACCCCGACATCGGCCTGCACCGAGTCACCGCCGTCGTCAGCGACGACCCGTCGCTGGAAGACGTGCTGGTCGGGGCGTACTCCCGGTTCGTGCTGGTCGGCGCAGACGGCGTCCGGCTGCACGAGGAGGTCCTCTACGCCGGCGGCTGGGCGCCCGAGCAGGGCCGCTTCCGCCGCCTGGAGAACCTCAGCACCCTCGGCAGCATCCTCGACCGGGCGCTCACCACCGGCACGCCCGCCTCGCCGATCGTGGAAAGGCGGCTCACCGAGCGCTGGCCCCGGGTCGCCGACGGCCTGCTCGCCGCCATCGACTGGCGCACCAACACGCGGCAGGAGGCGTTGGACCGCAAGCTCAAGCAGCGGCAGGAAGCCGAGCAACAGCGCATCCGAGACAACCTCGACCAGTTCGCCGCAACCCTGCGCGGCGCCCTCGCCGAGGACGACGCCGAGGAAACCTTGTTCAGCCTGGCCGAGGCCAGCAAGAGCAAGGAAGAACTCGCCCAGTACCGCAAGGACCGCCAATCCTGGGAGGAACGCTTGTCGGCCCTCGAAGCCGAGCGCGACCGCGAACTCAACGCCGTCGCCGCCCGCTACCGCGACCCGAAGCCCCACCGGTTCCCGGTCGCCGTGGTCTTCGTCGTACCGAAGCGGGAGGCCACCCGATGAGCCGCACCTTCCACCGCCCCGCCCCCGACGGCGCGGAGCAGCACCGCAACTGGCTCAGCTTGGTCGACGTCAACGGCCCGTTCCTCAGCCTGCCGGTGCTGCGCCGCACCTGGCCCACCCTCGACGCCCTCGACAAGAAGGCCCGGGAGCGGCTGCGCCAGGAGCACACCACCTGGCAGGCCGACACCGTCGCGGGGCAGCAGGCCTGGATCGGGTACGTGCTGGGCGAGCTGCTCGGCTGGGGCGACACGCTGCACGTGGACGGCCTCGACTCGCTCGCCTACACCGTTGCCGAGCACGACACCGAGCTGCGGCCGTCGTTCGTGCTGGTCGAGCCGGGGGAGGAGGTCAAGCCGGACTCCGTACGGCTGCTCGGCCTGATCTGCCCGCCCGGCCAGCAGCCGACCGCGCGGATCAAGGACTCCACCTGGGCCGCGACCCCGGTCGACCGGCTCGCCCACCTGTGCCGGCACCACAACATCGAACTGGGCCTCGTCACCGACGGCCGCTGGTGGACGCTTGTCTGGGCGCCCCGTGGCGGCGTCACCACCACCGCCACCTTCGATACCGTCTCCTGGCCGGAGGCGGCCGAACGCGACGTGGTGCGGGCGTTCGTGTCGCTGCTGTCTCGCCGCCGGTTCTTCGGTGTGTCCGAGGGCGAGCGGCTGGTGCCGCTGCTGCGGGACAGCCTGGGTAGCCAGGAGGAGATCACCGAGGCGCTCGGCGTCCAGGTCCGCCAGGCCGTCGAGCTGCTCGTCGCCGCCATCGGCAGGATCGATGTACGCGAGCGGGAGCTGGGCGGGCGCGGCCTCGCGGACGTCGAGGCGCACGAGGTCTACCGCGGCGCGGTCGCGGTGATGATGCGGATCGTCTTTCTGCTTTTCGCCGAGGAACGCAAGCTGCTCCCCGCCGACAACGAGCTCTACGCGACGGCGTACTCGGCGGGGCGGCTCTGCGAAGAGTTGGAGCAGCGGGTCACCGAGGGCAGCGAGGAGGACCTGGAGCACAGCTCCGCCGCCTGGCACCGGCTGCTGGCCTTGTTCAACGCCGTCTACCACGGCATCGACCACCCCCGCCTGAAGCTGCACGGCCACGACGGCTCGCTCTTCGACCCCGACGCGACGCCGTGGATGCCACTCACCATCGACGACCGGACCGTGCTGCACATGCTGCGCTCGGTGCAGTACGTCGAGGTCGGCACCGGCCGGTCGCGGGAGCGCCGCACGGTCAGCTTCCGCACCCTCGACGTCGAGCAGATCGGGTACGTCTACGAGGGTCTGCTCTCCTTCGAGGGCTTTCGGGCCCAGGACGTGACCGTCGGGCTGATCGGCAAGGAGGGGCTGGAGGAGGAGGTCGCGCTCGCCGACCTGGAGGCGCTGCGCGAGCGGAATCTCGACGTGCCGGCGCTGGCCAAGGCGCTCGCCGAGAAGTACAAGGACTCGAAGATCGGGTCGGTTGCGGCGCTGATCAAAAAGCTGGCACCGATCGACGGGGTGGAGCGCGAGGAGGCCCGCAAGAAGCTGCTCGCCGTCACCGGCGGCGACTACGAGCTCTCCGAGCGGCTACTGCCCTTCTCCGGGATCCTCCGCGAGGACCTGCGGGGCCTCCCCGTGGTGATCCTGCCCGGGGCTCTCTTCGTCACCGAGTCGGCCTTGCGTCGCAACACCGGCACCCACTACACCCCCCGGAAGCTAGCCGAGGACGTTGTCGAGGGCGCGCTGGAACCACTCGTGTATGAGCCGGGGCCGTTGCAGACGGCAGACACAAACCAATGGAAGCCAAAGACGAGCGAGCAGATCCTGTCGCTCAAAGTGGCAGACATTGCTATGGGTTCCGCTGCCTTCCTGGTCGCAGCGGCCCGCTACCTCGGCAACCACCTTGTCGAGGCTTGGACGCGGGAGAACGACGAGCGGATTCGTCGTTACCAGCAGCGCCGGGTCGATCGGCCGGTGGACCCGGATGAGGATCCGCTGGTGATCGAGGCGCGACGGCAGATCATCGAGCACTGCCTGTACGGAGTAGACATCAACCCGATGGCCGTGGAGATGGCGAAGCTGTCCCTCTGGCTTGTGTCGATGGATCCGCAGCGCCCCTTCACCTTCCTGGACGACCGCCTCGCCGCCGGCGACTCGCTGCTCGGCATCACGTCGCTCGAGCAGCTCGAGTACATGCACCTAAGGCGTGTTTCATAAGCCCGGTCAGAGCCATTCGCAGATGATGGTGATGGTCAGGACGGCCTGGAACCGGACGGCCAGCTTGTCGTAGCGGGTGGCCACGCCGCGGTGGCGCTTGAGTCGGGC
>NZ_RAZT01000023.1 GCF_003626635.1 Micromonospora musae
GATCAACGGCTACGTGCCGGACGTGCCCGCACCCTTCGTCTCCTGCGACGACGGCGAGGCCGCCGAGCTGGCCGTCGCGCACCTGGTGGCGCTCGGGCACCGCCGGATCGGCCTGATCACCGGACCGCTTCGTGCCGGTACGCCGCAAGGTCGCCGGCTGGCGCGCCGCGATGACCCGGCTCGCCGGCCTCGCCGGGTCCGAACTGGACGAGCTCGCCGAGCTGAGCCTCTTCGGCGTCGAGGGTGGCGAGGCGGCCGCCGGACGGCTGCTCGACCGGGGCGTCACCGGCGTCGTCTGCGGCTCGGACCTGATGGCGCTGGGCGCGGTCCGGGCGGCCCGGCAGCGCGGCCTCTCCGTACCGACCGACCTCTCCGTGGTCGGCTACGACGACTCACCGCTGATGGCCTTCACCGACCCGCCGCTGACCACCATGCGGCAGCCGGTCACCGCGATGTCGGTGGCCGCCGTCCGGGCACTGGTCGACGAGATCAACGGGCACGGCGCCCCGCACTCCGAGTACCTCTTCCGCCCCGAGCTGGTGGTCCGGGGCTCCACCGCGGTCGCACCGACCCGGCCGCACGCGGCCGCCCGGCCGGCCCCGGCCACGCTCGCCGCCACAGCCTGACGGCGGCCCGTTCTCGGCCGGGAGCAGCCGCAAGCCTTACGCAAGGCCTGCTTGACTCTTGCAACACCCGACCGGCATTCTGCTCCCGCCCGCGCCCACCGGTGTGCCGGGTGCCGCCCTACCGCGCCTGAGAACGGGGATCGCACCGATGACCGCCAGCCACCCCACCCCGCCGACCGCCGACCCCGACTGGTGGCGGTCGGCGGTCGTCTACCAGGTCTACGTGCGCAGCTTCGCCGACGCCAACGGCGACGGCGTCGGCGACCTCCCCGGGATCCGGCAGCGACTGCCGTACCTGCGGGACCTCGGAGTCGACGCGCTCTGGCTGACGCCCTTCTACACCTCGCCGATGGTCGACGGCGGTTACGACGTGGCCGACTACCGCGACGTCGACCCGAGCTTCGGCACGCTCGCCGACTTCGAGGCGATGGTCGGCGACGCCCACGCCCTCGGGCTGCGGATCATCGTCGACCTCGTGCCCAACCACACGTCGAGCGCGCACCCCTGGTTCGTCGCCGCGCTCGCCGCCGGACCCGGCTCGCCGGAGCGCGCCCGGTACCTCTTCGCCGAGGGCCGGGGCGAGCACGGCGAGGAGCCACCGAACGACTGGGAGAGCATCTTCGGCGGGCCGGCCTGGACGCGCGTCGCGGACGGCCAGTGGTACCTGCACCTCTTCGACCCGGCCCAACCCGACCTCGACTGGCGACACCCCGAGGTCCGCGCCGAGTTCGAGGAGATCCTGCGGTTCTGGCTGGACCGCGGCGTGGACGGCTTCCGCATCGACGTGGCCCACGGAATGATCAAGGCGGCGGGGCTGCCCGACGTCGGGTTCAGCACGATGACCACCGGCCGGCGTCAGGTCGAGCTGCTCGGCAAGGGCCGGCTCCCCTACTTCGACCAGGACGAGGTCCACGAGATCTACCGCGCCTGGCGACCCATCCTGGACAGCTACCCGGGCGGCCGGATGGCGGTCGCCGAGGCGTGGGCCGAGACGCCGCAGCGGCTGGCCCGCTACATCGGCCCGGACGAGCTGCACCAGGCCTTCAGCTTCGACTTCCTCGACGCCACCTGGTCGGCCGAGTCGTTCCGCAAGGTGATCGACACGGCGCTCGCCGAGGCGACCATCGTCGGCGCGCCGACCACCTGGGTGCTCTCCAACCACGACAAGCAGCGGCACGTCACCCGCTACGGCGACGGTCCCGACGGGCTGCGCCGCGCCCGCGCCGCCGCGCTGCTGATGCTCGCGCTGCCCGGCTGCGCATACCTCTACCAGGGCGAGGAGCTGGGCCTGCCCGAGGTGCTCGACCTCCCCGACGAGCTGCGCCAGGACCCGGCGTTCCGGCGCACCGGCGAGAGCCGGGACGGCTGCCGGGTGCCGATCCCGTGGAGTGGTGACCTGCCCCCGTACGGCTTCGGGCCAGCGGGGTGCGAGTCGAGCTGGCTGCCGGCCCCCGCCACCTGGGCCGCGCTCTCGGTCGCCGCCCAGCTCGGCGTACCCGATTCGACGCTGGAGCTCTACCGCGACGCGCTGCGGATCCGGCGTGCCCATCCGGCGCTGGCCGCCGAAGGCGGCATCACCTGGCTCGACACCGAACCAGGCGTGCTCGCCTTCTCCCGCTCCGCCGGCGACACCGAGCTGACCTGTGTGGTCAACATCAGCGGCGCGCCGATCCCGGTCAGCGGGTACGGCGAACCGGCCGTCGCGAGCGAACCGCTCGCCGCGGCGAGCGGGGGCCATCTGCTACCTGTCGACTCGGCTGCGTGGTTCGAACGGCGCTGAGCGGGTAACCCGTAAGCGACCTGGTCGTCCGTCGTGCTCCGCGCCGGCGGGCGGCTGGGGCACCGACCCCTTGTGGTGGGGTGAGGTGATGCCGGCGTCTCGCGGAGTCCGCTCCGCGGGGCGCCGGTGACCTTACCGCCGAGCACAGTGGGCGGTGGGCCAGCTACTGAAGATCTTGGAACGGTTACGCCCTCGGCGGGGCCGCGAAATTCC
The DNA here is from genome assembly GCF_003626635.1 of Micromonospora musae. Lineage (GTDB taxonomy): Bacteria > Actinomycetota > Actinomycetes > Mycobacteriales > Micromonosporaceae > Micromonospora > Micromonospora musae. Next base: position 2,620 of record NZ_RAZT01000023.1, read on the forward strand.
AAGATCGCGGAGACCGTCGCCGCGGCGAGGGTGGGAGGTGTCGAGATGGTGGTACGGGTGGCGCAGTACACCGTCGACGTCGAGGAGGTCGACGTCATGGCGGCGTTCTGGTCCGCCGCGCTCGGCTACCGCGTCGAGCAGGGCGGGGACGGCAGCGCGAAGCTCTACCCGCAGGCGGCCGGCGATGGACCGACCGTGTGGCTGCAGGGCTCGGGCACCGCCAAGCGTGGCAAGAACCGCCTCCACCTCGACCTGGTCAGCGACGGTGACGCGGACACGGAGGTACGGCGGCTCGTCTCGCTCGGTGCGCGGCGGGCAGACGTCGGGCAGACCGGCGACGAGCAGTTCGTGGTGCTCGCCGACCCCGAGGGCAACGAATTCTGCGTGCTGGACCAGGCACCGAGCCGACCCTGATCGCCCCAGGTCAGGAGCCCTTGGCGGTTAGGATCTCGGCGATCCGCCGGAACCCGGCCCGCAGCTCGGCCTCGGTCGGTGGCACCGTCGGCTCGCCCCGGCCGGCCTCGTCCGCCGCCGCGTCCAACTCCTCGTCGATGATGTCCTCGAAGTCTCCGTAGAGATCGGCCTGGTCGACCTGGGTGGCCTCGTCGACCGCGGCGATCTGCGCGGCAGCGATCTCACTGCGGATCTCCTCGGCCGAGAGCGCCGGCAGCAGCGGCTCGACCACCGCCATCAGCTGCTCCTCGGCCACCACCGCCTCGGCCAGGGCGAGGGCGTGCGGCCGTTCGTACGGGCCGCAGACCACCGGCTCCCACTCGTCGACATCGCCGAGCGGGCCGAACGTGATGATCCACGGGAGACCGAGCATCGGCGAGTCGCTCGGCAGGTCCAACGTCACGAGTGCCCCCACCGGCCCATCATCGTCCGTCATCGTGGGCCGCCGTGCGGCATTCGCCCGATCCTCCCTCTCGCCCCGCCTCGTGCCGCGCTCCGCTCCGTCGACCTGGCGGCTCAGCCGGGGCGGGACGCGTCCAGGGCGGCGCGGACCAACGCGAGCGCCGCACCGGGTGGCACACCGAGCCGGCGGGCCGTGAGAGCGTACTCGGCGGCCGAGCGCTGGAGCCGGTCGATCGCGTCGTCCCGCCCCGGCGCCACGAACGTGCCGTTACGGCCCCGCGTCTCGAGCAGCCCACTCCCCTCCAACTCCCGGTACGCCCGGGCCACCGTGTTCGGGGCCAGCGTGAGATCCGCGGCGAGTTGCCGCACGGTGGGCAGCCGGGTGCCCACCGGGAGCCGCCCGTCCCCGATCATCTCGGCGAGCTGAGCGCGCACCTGCTCGTACGGCGGCACCGACGAATCCAGATCGACGGAGATCAGCATGTCGGGCTCCCTGTCCTCAACTGGCACCTCCGGGGGTGCCGGGATCGACCTGCTCGTCGAGGTCCGCCGGCGCCGGGCCCTCCGCCAGGTCGACCACCCGGCCCCGGGAGCTGGTGGCGGCGAGCGCCGCGCCGAAGAGCAGTAGCTGGTTGAGCAGGTAGAGGTAGAGCAGCAGCCCGACCGCGCCGGCCACCACCGTGTACGCCGGGCTCCGCTCGGTGCGGACGACGTAGTAGCGGCCGACCGTGTTGAGCAGCGTGATGCCGATCGCGACGAGCAGCACCACCGGGCGCAGCCGCGACCGGCTCATCCGCAGCCGGGGCACCGCGACGAGCAGCAGCGCGGCGAGGACCGCGTTGACCACCACGCTGAGCACCGCGCTCAACGTGGTCAGCCCGAACGACCCGGTGCTGCGCAGCAGGAAACGCAGCACCGACTCGAGCGTGTCGACCGCCGCCACCGAGAGGCCGAGCAGCACGAAGACGAGGACCATCACGCCGATGTCGACCAGCCGGCGGATCACCAGGTTGCCGGGCTGCTGGTTGAACCCGTAGATCAGCCGCTGGGAGGAGCGGATCGCCTCGATCCAACCGATCCCCGTGAAGGTCAGGATGATCAGACCGACCACACCGACCGTGCCGCTGCTGTCGGCGATCTGCGCCGGGTCGAGGAACGGCAGGTTGTCCCGGAGGAAGTTGCTCGCGGCCACGCTGAACTCGCTGTTGTCGTCCAGGGTCGCGCCGAAGATGGCGTACACGACGAGGGCGAGCGCGAAGACCGCGAAGAAGCCGTAGTAGGCGATCGCGGCCGCCAGCCGACCGCCGAGCACCTCCGCGTAGCGCGCACCGGCGCGCCACACGTGGTCGAAGACCGCCGACCGGCGCCGGCCGGCACTGACCCAGCGGTCGATGCCCGCCTCGATCCGGCCGATCACGTTCACGCCGTCATCCTCGCCGATGTCGCCGCGCCGTGGGGGTAACCCTCGCGGGCGCGCCCGCCGGCCGACCGGTCAGCCGCCCAGCCGGAAGTCCCGTCGTGGCTGCCAGCGGGCCTGCCCGCTGTGCAGGAACAGGGTGAACGACGCCACGTCGAACATCGCGGAGAAGTCGGCGAGGTCCTCGTACACCTTGTCCAATGCCTCGGGCGCGACGTCCTGCGCCACGGTGACGTGCGGGTGGTAGGGGAAGCGCGCTTCGCGGTGCAGCTCCGGGGCGGCGCTGATCGCGGCGGCGAGCAGCTCGCACTCGCTGATCCCGGCCGCCACCGCCACGAAGACCACCTGCGTCACCGGGCGGAACGTGCCGGTGCCGCGCAGGTGCAGGGTGAACGGCAGGTGGGCGGCGGCGACCTCGGCCAGGTGCCGTTCCACGGCGGGTAGGGCGGCGGCCGGTATCTCGGTCGGGCCGAGCAGCGTCACGTGGGCGGGGATGTCCGCCGCCTGGGGGTCGCCGGCCTCCGCGCGTCGCCGGGTGAGCTGAGCGCCCCACGGCTGCGGGATGTCGACCGCGACCCCGATCTGGATGAGGTCGCCCGCTGCGGGCGCCCCGCCCCTGCGATCCACGCTGCGCGCCACCTCTCCGGCCACCGGCCCGTCTCCACCCGTCCCGCGCCGCGTCGCGGCGCTACTCGCCGCGCACCGGCGGGAAGAAACCGATCCGTTCGTACGCGGCCCGCAGCGTCGGGCCGGCCACCGTTCGCGCCTTCTCCGCACCGGCGGCGAGCAGCTTGTCCAGCTGGGCCGGGTCGTCCAGGTAGCCGTTCGTGCGTTCCTGGATCGGGCGGACGAACTCGGTGACCACCTCGGCGAGGTCCTTCTTGAGGTCGCCGTAGCCCTTGCCGGCGTACGCGGCGACCAGGTCGTCGATGTCCCGACCGGAGAGTGCCGAGTAGATGGTCAGCAGGTTGGCGATGCCCGGCTTGCCCTCGGCGTCGAAGACGATCTCCCGACCGGTGTCGGTGACCGCCGAGCGGATCTTCTTGGCCGTACGGGCCGGCTCCTCCAGCAGGTCGATGATGCCGGCCGGCGAGGACGACGACTTCGACATCTTCGCGGTCGGCTCCTGCAGATCGGTGATCTTGGCAGTGTCCTTCACGATGTGCGGCGCGGGCACGGTGAAGGTCTTGCCGAAGAGCGAGTTGAACCGCTGCGCGAGGTCCCGGGAGAGCTCCAGGTGCTGGCGCTGGTCCTCGCCGACCGGCACCGCGTCGGCCTGGTAGAGCAGGATGTCGGCGGCCTGCAGGATCGGGTAGGTGAAGAGGCCGACGCTGGAGCGGTCGCTGCCCTGCTTCTGCGACTTGTCCTTGAACTGGGTCATCCGGCTCGCCTCGCCGAAACCGGTGATGCAGCCGAGCACCCAGGCCAGCTGCGGGTGCTCGGGCACCTGCGACTGGACGAAGAGGGTGCTGCGCTCCGGGTCGAGGCCGAGCGCGAAGAGCTGCGCGGCGGCGACCCGGGACCGCTGCCGGAGCACCTTCGGGTCGTGCCCGGCGGTGATCGCGTGCAGGTCGACCACGCAGTAGAACGCCTCGTGGGTCTCCTGCAACGCCACCCAGTGCCGCAGCGCGCCCAGGTAGTTGCCGAGGTGGAACGAGTCGGCGGTCGGCTGGATGCCGGAGAAGACGCGGGGGCGGGCGGGAACGTCGGGCATGACGCCAATTCTGTCAGCCCGCCCGGGCGGGCGTCATGACGGCCCGGCGGGTCGCGCCCTGCCGGTCACCGTGGGCGTCGTCACCTCGCGTCGCTGCTCCGGCAGCCGGGCGACGGAGACCGCGATCCGGGCCGCCCGTCGCCCCTCCAGGGCGAGCACCCGCAGCAGCCACCCGCCGGGCGGGTCACCCGGCTCGCCGGCGCCGGCGTCGGCCGGGCCGGGCGCCACCGGCACCTCGTCACCGGCGACGGGCAGCCGGCCCAGCGCGGCCATCACGTATCCGCCGACCGTCTCGTACGGCCCCGGCGGCAGCGTGATCCCGGTGCGCTCGGCGAAGTCGGCGAGGTTGAGCCGCCCGTCCAGCACGGTGGGCAGCCCGGCGCGCACCGGGTCGAACGTGCCGTCGTACTCGTCGTGGATCTCGCCGACCAGCTCCTCGATGAGGTCTTCGAGCGTCACGATGCCGGCCGTGCCGCCGTACTCGTCGACCACCACCGCGAGGTGGTGCCCCTCCCGGCGCATCTCGGTCAGCGCGGCGAGCACCCGCTTGCTGCCGGGCAGCCGTTTCACCTCGCGGGCCAGCTCGCCCACGCCGACGCACGGGTCGGCCTCCGGCCGCAGCAGCACGTCCCGCAGGTGGACGAGGCCGACCACGTCGTCGTGGGTGCCGTCGGTGACCGGGTAGCGGGTGTGCGGCTCGGCCCGTACCAGCCGGGCCGCCTCCGCGATGGTCAGCCCGGCGGGCAGGAAGACCACTTCGGTGCGGGGCATCATCACCTCGCGGATCAGCCGCGCCCCGGCGACGAGCACCTCGTCGATGATCCGGCGCTCGTCGGCGTCGAGCAGGGTGTTCGCGGCCACCAGGTCACGCAGGTCGGCCTCGCTGATCCGCTCCCGGCCGGCCGCCGGGCTCGCGCCGAGCAGGTCGGTGACGCGGCGCGTGGCGGCGTCGGCGGCCCGTACCACCATCCGGGCCACGGCCCGGGCGAACGGCCCCGGGTCCCGGCCCGGCCGTCGCCGGGCGCGTCGCCGGCGCTCGGGGCCGCCCGCTTCCCGCATGTCAGAGATGGTAGACAGCGGGACGTTCCGGCACCGGGTTTCCCACCGGCCGTGGCGCGGCCCGCCGCCGTCCGCCCGCCGCCGTCGAACCCCCACACGTGTTCAACTCTGTTGGATCGTGAGAGTTTATGATGGAATCGGGTTGCCCGGTGGGAAGCGCCGGGTCGACCACCCGCCCGTAGGGTGAGCACCGACACCGGCCGCTGCGTGAGCCGGCCAGGCAGGAGGAGTCGACGTGAAACTGCTCGTCACCGGTGGCGCCGGCTACATCGGCAGTGTCGTGACCAGGATGCTGCTCGACGCCGGTCACGAGGTGGTCGTCCTCGACGACCTGCGCACCGGCTACCGCGTCGCGCTCGCCCCCGACGCCACCCACGTCGACCTGCCCATCCACGAGGCGGCGCAGGTGCTCACCCGGGAAGCCGGCTTCGACGGCGTGCTGCACTTCGCCGCGCTCATCGCCGCCGGCGAGTCGATGGTCAAGCCCGAGCTCTACTGGCACAACAACACCGTCGGGTCGCTCGCGCTGATCGACGCGGTCCGGGCCGCCGGGATTCCACGGATGGTCTTCTCCTCCACGGCCGCCGTCTACGGCAACCCGACCGAGCTGCCGATCCCGGAGACCGCGGTGAAGGCGCCGACCAACACGTACGGGGCGACCAAGCTCGCCGTCGACATGGCGCTCACCTCCGAGGCGATCGGGCACGGCCTGGCCGCCGTCTCGCTGCGCTACTTCAACGTGGCGGGCGCCCACCTCACCGGCGACGTCGCGCTCGGCGAGCGGCACGACCCCGAGACCCACCTGATCCCGATCGCGCTGGAGGTCGCCGCCGGCCGGCGGGAGAAGCTGCAGCTCTTCGGCGACGACTACCCCACCGCCGACGGCACCTGCGTCCGCGACTACATCCACGTCGCCGACCTGGCCCGGGCCCACCTGCTCGCCCTGGACGCCGCCACCGCCGGTCAGCACCGGGTCTACAACCTCGGTAACGGCAACGGGTTCACCAACCGGCAGGTGGTCGACGTGGTCCGCGAGGTGACCGGGCACCCGCTGCCGGTCGAGATGGCGCCGCGCCGCGAGGGCGACCCCGCCGAGCTGGTGGCCTCGTCCCGGCTGGCCCGCGAGGAGCTGGGCTGGGTGCCGCAGAAGCCGACCCTGCACGACATGGTCGGCGACGCCTGGACCTTCTACCGCACGCACCTCCTGGAGCAGGCATGACCGACGTCGCCGACCGCGCCACCACCGGCTTCCGCCGGGAGTTCGGCGCGCCGCCGGCCGGCCAGTGGGCGGCCCCCGGACGGGTCAACCTGATCGGCGAGCACACCGACTACAACGACGGCTTCGTGCTCCCCTTCGCGCTGCCCCTGCGTACGGTGGCGGCCGCCGACCGGCAGGAGGGCGCGCGCTGGACGGTCTGGTCGGAGCTCTCCGGCGAGACGATCGACTTCGGCGCCGACGAGGTCGACGAACCCGGTCGGGTCGCCGGCTGGGGCGCGTACGTCGCCGGGGTCGTCTGGGCGCTGCGCGAAGCGGGGCACGACGTGCCCGGCGCGCGCCTCGCCATCACCTCCGACGTGCCGCTCGGCGCCGGGCTCTCCTCGTCGGCGGCGCTGGAGGCGGCGGTGCTGACCGCCCTGGTCGACCTGGGCGGCCTCGACCTGCCCGCCGAGCGGCAGCCCCGGCTCGCCCAGCGCGCCGAGAACCACTACGTCGGCGCGCCGACCGGGATCATGGACCAGTCGGCCTCCATCCGCTGCCGCGACGGGCACGCGCTCTTCCTCGACTGCCGCAGCGAGGGCGTCGAACACATCCCCTTCGACCTGCGGGGCGCCGGGCTCGCCATGCTGGTCGTCGACAGCCACGCCCCGCACCGGCACGCCGACGGCGAGTACGCTGCCCGCCGCAAGTCCTGCGAGGCCGGCGCCGAGCGGCTCGGCGTGCCCGCGCTGCGCGACGTCACCGTCGACCAGCTCGACACCGCGCTCGCCCGCCTCGACGACCCGGAGACCCGCCGCCGGGTCCGGCACGTGGTCACCGAGGACCAGCGGGTGCTCGACACCGTGGCGCTGCTGCGCGCCGGCCGGGTCCGCGAGATCGGCCCGCTGCTCACCGCCTCGCACGTCTCGATGCGCGACGACTTCGAGATCACCGTGCCCGAGATCGACACGGCGGTCGAGGCGGCGCTCGCCGCGGGCGCGCTCGGTGCCCGGATGACCGGCGGCGGCTTCGGCGGCTGCGTCCTCGCCCTCGTCGAGGCCGACGCCGCCGACCCGGTCGCCGACGCGGTCACCGCCGCCTACGCCGAGCAGGGCTTCCGCGCCCCCGACCACCTCACCGTGCTCCCCGCCCCCGGCGCCGTCCGCCTGACCTGACCCCGTCCCCCTCCTTCACGGAAAGAGTGGCTCTCCGACGCTGGACAGCCACTCTTTCCGTGAAGGAGCCCGCAAGCTGTTCGGCGGTCCGGCCGCTGGACCGTCCAGCAGCGACTGTCGATATGGTGTCGCCCCGGAGCAGAGGAGGCGACGTGACCGACGTCGGATTCGCCGCACAGCAGCGCGCGGGGGCGCTGATGGACCTCGGGCGGCACGACGAGGCGGTGACGGTGCTGCGCGGTGTGCTGGCCGGGCAGCCCCAGCACGCCGGGGTGCTGTTCATGCTGGCCCGCTGTCACCGCGTCCTGGGCCGGTACGCCGAGGCCATGCGCCTGATCGACCAGGCGCTCGGCTTCTCCGTCACCCAGGAGCACCTGCTCGTCGAGAAGGCCCGGATCCTGCTCGCGGCCGACCAGCCCGCCTATGCGGCCTCGGCCGCGCACGCCGCGCTGGAACGGTCACCGGGCTCCTGGGAGGCGCACGCCCTGCTGGCCGAGGCGCTCCTCGCCCTCGGCAACCCCACCCGCGTCGTGGTCGCCCGTCGGCACGCCGACACCGCGCTGGAGCTCGCCCCGCAGGTCCCCACCGCGCACCTGCTCGACGCCCTGCTGCACATCCGCATGGGTCGGCTGCGCGCCGCCCGCGCGGCCTGTGGTCGGGCGTTGGCGCTGGACCCGTCGTTCGAGCCGGCCCTGCACCAGCTCGCCCTGCTCGACGCCGGGCAGGACCGCACCGGCCGGGCCGCCCGCGGCTTCACCGCGACGCTCGCCGCCGATCCGCAGGACGGGCCGGCGGCCGTACGGCACGCGGTGACCGCCGCCGCGCTGTGGTGGCGGCTCTTCGACGCGGTGACGCTCGCCGCCGTGGCGCACTGGGCGCTCTTCGCGCTGCTCACCGACGTGGGCCGCCCCGTGCGGCTCGGCACCGCGCTGCTCGTCCTGCCGGTGCTGGCCGCGGCGGCGCTACTGAACCGGCGACGGCAACCGGCGGCGCTGCGGTGGCAGCTGCGCCGGCAGCTCGGCTGCCGCACGGTCGTGGTCTGCCTGGCGCTGACAGTGCTCGCCGCGGCGGGGCTGCTGGTCAACGGTCTCGCCACCGCGACGGAGAGCCCGGCCGGCGCAGTGGCCGGCCTGCTCCTGGGCCCGGCCGGCCTGGTCCTCGTCGTCCGCCTGGTGCGGCAGCTGGGCCGCCGGGCCGGCCCAGCGCTCCGCTGGCTCGGTTACCAGGTCTGGACGAGGCTCGCCGCCCGCACCACCCTCACCGTCGCCGCCGACCCGAGGCGCTGACCGTCGGCGCCCCGGACCGCTGCCTCAACCCGCCTCGACGATCATGCCGGCGCCGACCGTCCGGTTGGTCGTCTCGTCGATGATGACGAAACCGCCAGTGGTGCGGTTCCGGCGGTACTCGTCGGCGAGCAGCGGCACCGTGGTCCGCAGCCGGACCCGGCCGATCTCGTTGAGCCGCAGCTCACCCGCCGACTCGTCGCGGTGCAGCGAGTTGATGTCGAGCCGGTAGTGCAGGCCGCGCACGATCGCGCGCGCCGAGCGGGTGGTGTGCTTGATCGCGTACTTGCCGCCGACCTGCAACGGGCGGGTCTCGTCCATCCAGCAGACCATCGCCTCGATGTCCTGCGCCACCGCCGGCGCGTTGTTCGGCCGGCAGATCAGGTCGCCCCGGGAGATGTCGATCTCGTCGGTCAGCCGTACCGTGACCGACATCGGCGGGAACGCCTCCGCGACCGGCCCGTCGGCGGTCTCCACCGACGCGATCCGGCTGGTGAAGCCCGACGGCAGCACCATCACCTCGTCACCCGCCTTGAGCACCCCCGAGGCGACCTGACCCGCGTAGCCCCGGTAGTCGGTGACGGTGGTGGACTGCGGACGGATCACGTACTGCACCGGGAACCGCACGTCGACCAGGTTGCGGTCACTCGCGATGTGCACCCGCTCCAGGTGGTGCAGCAGCGCCGGGCCCTCGTACCACGGCATGTTCGGCGACCGGCTGACGATGTTGTCGCCGTTGAGCGCGGAGACCGGTACCACCGTCAGATCCGGCACGTCGAGCTTCGCGGCGAACGCGGTGAACTCGTCCGCGATCCGCTCGAAGACGTCCTGGGAGAAGTCGACCAGGTCCATCTTGTTGACACAGAGCACCAGGTGCGGCACGCGCAGCAGGGAGCAGAGGAAGGCGTGCCGGCGGGACTGCTCCACCAGGCCCTTGCGGGCGTCGACCAGGATCAGCGCCAGGTCCGCCGTGGACGCCCCGGTGACCATGTTCCGGGTGTACTGGATGTGCCCCGGGGTGTCGGCGATGATGAACTTCCGCCGCGGCGTGGCGAAGTACCGGTACGCCACGTCGATGGTGATGCCCTGCTCCCGCTCCGCCCGCAGGCCGTCGGTGAGCAGCGCCAGGTTCGTGTACTCGTCGCCCCGTGCGGCGCTGACCGCCTCCACCGCGGCCAACTGGTCGGTGAAGAGCGACTTCGTGTCATAGAGCAGCCGGCCGATCAGCGTCGACTTGCCGTCGTCCACGCTGCCCGCGGTGGCGAAGCGCAGCAGGTCCATGCGTCGGGGGGCGGGTTCGCCACCGGTGGCGGCGTCCGCGCCGGGCGACGCGGTGGTCTCGACGGTCATCAGAAGTAGCCCTCCCGCTTGCGGTCCTCCATGGCGGCCTCGCTGACCCGGTCGTCACCACGGGTCGCGCCCCGCTCGGTGATCCGGGTCGCCGCCACCTCCTCGATGACCTTCTCCACCGTGTCCGCGTCGGAGCGCACCGCTGCCGTGCAGGACGCGTCGCCCACCGTGCGGTACCGCACCCGCTCCTTGAACAACTCCTCGCCGGCCCGCGGCCGGAGGAACTCGTTGACCGCGTAGAGCATCCCGTCGCGCTCGATCATCTCGCGCTCGTGCGCGTAGTAGATCGCCGGCAACGGGATCCGCTCCCGCGCGATGTAGTGCCAGACGTCCAGCTCCGTCCAGTTGGAGAGCGGGAAGACCCGGATCGACTCACCCGGATGGTGCCGGCCGTTGTAGAGCGCCCACAACTCCGGACGCTGGTTCTTCGGATCCCACTGGCCGAACTCGTCACGGAAGCTGAACACCCGCTCCTTCGCGCGGGCCTTCTCCTCGTCGCGCCGCGCGCCGCCGAAGAGGGCGTCGAAGCGGTGCTGCTCCACCGCCGCCAGCAGCACCGGGGTCTGGATCCGGTTCCGCGTCCCGTCCGGCGACTCGCGGACCACGCCGCGCGCCAGCGCCTCCGGCACGCTCGCCACCACCAGCTGCAGCCCGAGCTCCGCCACCCGCTGGTCGCGGTACTCCAGGACCTCCGGGAAGTTGTGCCCGGTGTCCACATGCATCACCGGGAAGGGCACGTTCGCCGGGGCGAACGCCTTCTGCGCCAGGCGCAGCATCACGATCGAATCCTTGCCGCCCGAGAAGAGCAGCACCGGCCGCTCCATCTCGGCGACCACCTCACGCATCACGAAGATGCTCTCCGCCTCCAACGCGTCCAGGTGGGAGACCTGGTAGGCGGGCGCGGTCATGACCCGGGCTCGATTCGCTCGCTCATCCGATTTCCAGACCTTTCCGGTCGGGGAAGTCAAGAACTGGGCACAGGCTACCCGGAATGCCTCTGCAGCGCCGCAAGCAACCGGGGGGCGAGATCCCGACGACACACCAGCAGGTCGGGCAGGCGTGGATCCGCTTCGTTGTATTTCAGCGCAGAACCGTCGATCCGGGAAGCGTGCAGTCCGGTGGCCGTCGCCACAGCGACCGGCGCGGCCGAATCCCACTCGTACTGGCCACCCGCGTGGATGTACGCGTCCACCTCACCGGTCACCACCGCGGCGATCTTCGCGCCCGCCGAACCCATCGGCACCAGGTGCGCCCCCACGTCGTCGGCCAGATCGGTGAGGAACACCGGCGGCCGGCTCCGGCTCGCCGCCAACCGGATCATCCGGCTACCGGCCGCCGCCGCCTCCACCGTCATCGGCGGGTACGCCGGCGGGTAGTCCGTGGCCAGCACCCGCTGCTGCGCGGGCAACCCCACCGCGCCGGCCACCAGCCCGTGCGGGCTCGCCGCGCTACGCGACCAGAGCGCCACGTGCACCGCCCAGTCCGACCGCCCGTCCTCGGCGTACTCCCGGGTGCCGTCCAGCGGATCGACGATCCACACCCGCTCCGCGGCCAGCCGGGACACCCCCTCGGGGGTCAGCTCCGCCGCCCAGGCCAACCGCGACCCCTCGTCCTCCTCCGAGAGCACCGCGTCGCCGGGACGCCACTTCGCCAGCTCGGTGCGGATCAGCTCGTGCGAGACCTTGTCCCCCGCCGACTTCAACGCGCCCGGATCGGCGAAACCCAGCTCCGCGCGCAACGCCAGCAGCGCCTGACCCGCCCGGGCCGCGAGCCACCGGGCGAACGCGCCGTCGATCGTCGGAGGACTGTCCATGGTCCGCTCCCGTCGCCTCGCCACGGCCCGGTTCGTCCCCCGCGACCCGCGCCGCCGGTCGCCACACATCGAAAGGCGCAGACTACCGGCCCGCAGCCGCCGAACGGGTACGCCCCGCCCGCGTCAGGCGCCGTGGTACAGGTTCTGCGTCGGCTCCACGCCTCGGGTGACGACCGACTCCACCACGTCAGCGGCCCGATCGACCAGGAACTCGAGTTCCTTACGCTCGACCGCGCTGAAATCCGACAGTACGAAGTCGGCCGGATCCTGCCGTCCCGGTGGCCGGCCGATGCCGAACCGGACCCGGACGTACTCCTTCGTACCGAGCGACTTGGTCATCGAACGCAACCCGTTGTGCCCGCCCTCGCCGCCGCCGCACTTCACCCGCAGCTGCCCGTACCCGATGTCCAGCTCGTCGTGGACCGCGACGACCTGCCCCGGCACCACCTTGTAGAACTGGGCCAAGGCCGCCACCGGCCCACCGGAGAGGTTCATGTAGGTCAACGGCTTCACCAGCACCAACCGGGGACCACCGAAACCGAGCCGACCCTCCGCGACCTCCGCCACGGCCCGCCGGTGTCGACCGAACTTCGCGCCCACCCGCTGCGCGAGCAGCTCCGCCACCATGAAACCGACGTTGTGCCGGTTACCGGCGTACTCCCGACCCGGGTTGCCCAGGCCGACCACCAGCCACGGCCCCGCCTCGTCCGTCACGACCCAACCTTTCCACGTCCCACCGACCCGACCCCGATACGCCGACAGGCGCCCCCGAACGCGGGGACGCCTGTCGCACGTGAAAACCGACCGGATCAGGCCCCGGTACGCGCCTCGGCGTTCTCCTCGCCCTCGGCAGCCGGAGCGGCCTCGGCGCCCTCCGAAGCCTCGGTGACCTCGCCGACCTCGGCCTCGGCCTCCTCGGTGGCCTCCTCGACCTCGGGCAGCGTCGCCTCGAGCTGCTCCGCGGTCGGGGCGGCGGTCACCGTGGCGACCGGCAGCTCCGGGTCGGCGGCCAGCTCGACGCCCGCCGGGAGGGTCACGTCGCCCGCGGTGACCTGCGCACCCGGCTCGGCGCCCTCGATCGACGCCTCCAGGTGGTCCGGCACCTTGGTGGCGTCGGCGGTCACCGAGAGGGTGTCGTGGTCGTGCACGATCAGCGTGTCCTTCGCGGCCTCGCCGGTCAGCTCGACCGGGACCTCGACGGTGACCTTCTCGCCGCGGCGGACGAGCAGCAGGTCGACGTGCTCGAAGGTGTCCTTGATCGGGTCACGCTGAATCGCCTTCGGCAGCGCCAGCACCTGGGTGCCGTCGCTCACCTCGATCGCGAAGAGCTGGTTCGCGCCGCCCTTGCGGATCGCGGCAGCGAACTCGCGGGACGGCAGCGCGATGTGCTTCGGCTTCTCGCCGTGGCCGTACAGCACGGCGGGCACCTTGCCGGCCCGGCGGGTACGACGGGCACCACCCTTGCCGAACTCGGTACGGGGCTCGGCGCTGATCTTTACCTCGGACACGGGGAAACTCCTGATGCTTCGCTGCGGCGGTTTGTCGACTGGCGGTGCTGGGGCGAGGGGCTCGCTGGGGCTCATGCGTCATGAACGACTGCCCGGAGCACCGCGTCGATGACGGTGCCTCCGTGCGGCGCTTCCTCAGCGGCCCGCCGGGCACCCTCGCCGTGGCAACCGCACTAGTCTACCCGAGCGAAATCCCGGCTCTCCGCCAGTCCCCATATCACCGCCGGCTACGCCTCGCAGGTCAGCTCCGCCGGCTCCGGCGGCCGGCCACGACGACCGCCGGAGACGCGACAGAACTCAGCTGAGACCGCCGAAGAGCGTGGTCACCGAACCGTCGTCGAAGACCTCGCGGATCGCCCGGGCGAGCAGCGGCGCGATCGACAGCACGGTGATCTTGTCGAGCTGCTTCTCCGGCGGCAGCGGCAGCGTGTTGGTCACCACGACCTCGCTGATCGGGCTGTTCTTCAACCGCTCCGTCGCCGGATCGCTCAGCAGCGCGTGCGTCGACGCGACGATCACGTCGGCGGCGCCGGACTCCTTGAGGATGTCCGCCGCCTTGCAGATCGTGCCGCCCGTGTCGATCATGTCGTCCACGATCAGGCAGACCCGACCCTCGACGTCACCGACCACCCGGTTCGCCACCACCTGGTTCGGCTTCAGCGGGTCCCGGGTCTTGTGGATGAAGGCCAGCGGACAACCGCCCAGCCGGTCCGTCCAGCGCTCGGCGACCCGCACCCGGCCCGAGTCCGGCGCGACCACCGTCATCGGCCGGCCGGCGTACTGCCGCTCGACGTACTCGGCCAGCACGTCCATCGCGAAGAGGTGATCGACCGGACCGTCGAAGAAACCCTGGATCTGCGCGGTGTGCAGATCCACGGTGAGGATCCGGTTCGCCCCCGCGGTCTTCAGCAGGTCGGCGATCAACCGGGCCGAGATCGGCTCCCGGCCCCGGTGCTTCTTGTCCTGCCGCGCGTACGGGTAGAACGGCAGGACCACGGTGATCCGCTTGGCCGAGCCGCGCTTCAGCGCGTCGATCATGATCAGGGTCTCCATGACCCAGGTGTTCACGCCGTGCGTGACGGACTGCACCACGAAGGCGTCCGAACCACGCACCGAGTCGCGATACCGGACGAAGATCTCGCCGTTGGCGAAGTCGTACGCGTCGGTGGGCGTCGGGGCGACGCCGAGCACCTCCCCGATCTCCTTGGCCAGCTCCGGAAAGCCACGTCCGGTGAAGAGCATCAGGCTCTTGCGGTTTTCAGCGACGATGCTGCCCATGGGCCCGTCTGCTCCCGTTGGTCGGTGATGCCCGGCGCGCGGTGGTGGTGGGCCGGGGCCTAGTCGGTTGCAGTATCTCCCTCGGGTGATTCCCCGCCCAGCGCCCGGCCATCCCCGTGGATTGCCTCACCTTCGCTTGCCGCCACGGTCCCCGCCGACGCACCCTCGGCGGCACGCAGCGCCCGCTCGGCCGCCGCCGCCGACACCGTGCCGGGGCGCTTGCGCGTCACCCAGCCCTCGATCTCGCGCTGCGGCGCCCGGGTGACCCCCAACGCCCCCGGCGACACGTCCTTGCTGATCGCGCTGCCCGCCGCGATGTACGCACCGGCACCCACCTCGACCGGCGCGATCAGGCTCGTGTCGCAGCCGATGAACGCCCCCTCGCCGACGATCGTCCGGTTCTTGTTGACCCCGTCGTAGTTCACGAAGATCGTCGCGGCGCCGATGTTCGCCTTCGCGCCGATCGTCGCGTCCCCCACGTACGACAGGTGCGGCACCTTCGCGCCCGGCCCCACCTCGGAGTTCTTCACCTCGACGAAGGTCCCGACCTTCGACTTCTCCGCCAGGCGCGCATCCGGACGCAGGTACGCGTACGGGCCGACGCTCGCGCCCGGACCGACCTCCGCGCCCACCGCGTGGCTGCGCAGCACCGTCGCGCCCTCGCCCACCACCGTGTCGATCAACGTCACGTCCGGGCCGACCACGGCGCCGGAGCCGACCACGGTGGCGCCGCGCAGCTGGGTGTTCTGGTCGACCACCGCGTCCCGGTCCAGCGCGACCGTCACGTCGATCCAGGTGGTCTCCGGGTCGAGCAGACTCACCCCGGTGCGCATCCAGCCCTCGTTGATCCGGTCGCGCAGCAGCCGGCGCAGCGCCGCCAACTCGACCCGGTCGTTGCAGCCCAGCGTCTCCACGTGGTCCGGCGCGACGTGCACGGCCACCGGCTCCCCCGCCGAGTTCAGCAGGCCGAAGACGTCGGTCAGGTACTCCTCGCCCTGCTCGTTGTCGGTGGAGAGCTTGCCCAGCGCGTCCCGCAGCCGCACCACGTCGAACGCGTAGCTGCCGGCGTTGATCTCCCGGACGGCGCGCTGCGCCGGGGTGGCGTCCCGCTCCTCGACGATCTGCTCCAGCCGACCGTCGGCGGACCGCACGATCCGGCCCAGGCCGGTCGGGTCGGGCACCTCGGCGGCGAGCACCGTCGCGGCGGCGCCGGCCTGCTCGTGCGCGTGCACCAGCGCGCTCACCGTCTCCGGGCGCAGCAGCGGCACGTCACCGTTGATCACGACGACCGTGCCGGTGGCGTCCGGTACGGCCTCCAGCGCGATCCGTACCGCGTGACCGGTGCCGAGCTGCTCGGCCTGGAGCACCGGAACGACGTCCGGCGCGATCTCGGCGAGGTGCCCGCCGACCTGGTCGGCGCCGTGCCCGACCACCACCACGGTCCGGTCCGCGCCCAACGGCGCCGCCGCGCTCAACACGTGGCCGAGCAGCGTACGTCCGAGCAACGGGTGCAGCACCTTGGGCAGCGCCGATTTCATCCGTTTGCCCTCACCGGCGGCGAGCACGACGACGGTGCGATGGTGGGGCTGGGACACGACCGGTCTCCCGTCGGGACGGCGACACTTCCGCGGTCATGCTAACCAGACCCCGAAGGCCGACGAGCAGAAGCTCCCGGGAGAGGACTCGAACCCCTACAATCAGGACCAAAACCTGACGTCCTGCCATTAGACGACCCGGGACGGTCAAAACAGGCAAAGCCAACAGCCGTCGCCCTCTACACCTTAGCGTCCCGGCGGCGGCACGCCATCGCCCATTCCTTTCATGATCCCTTCTATCTTCCAGTACAGGCGGCTCGACTTCGCCACCTCGACCGCGAGGCACCCCCGGTAGCCGTCGCCGGTGTTCTGCCGATTCGTGGCTGGCCGGTGCCGCTTGAGGACGGTGGGCTGGAACTCCTCCGGAGATGCTCCGACAAGGGTCGACCACCAGCGCACAGCCTCCGGCGCGTCGGCCGTCTCGTGGATGCTGACCCGAAACCGCAGGTCGGCCCGCGGCACGCCCATCGCCGCCACGAAGCGCAGGAACAGCGTGACGAGTGTGGGGTCGCTGTTGACGAACCTGACCCGACAGTCGTTGAGACGCCATGGCTTCGCCTTCGTGCCCTCGGCCCAGTAGATCGCCGCGCCGATGAGAACCAGTTCCCGGTAGCGCAGATGCTTGACCCACCCCGCGGTCGCGGCCACGGTCTCCGCCCGAGCCGCGTCCCGCGCGGCCCGATGACCGGCCCACTGCGCGTCGGTCATGACCTTCGAGTGCGCTCGCCGCCGGGCCCGGGCCTCCTCGTCGTCCGGCAGAGGCATGTGTCCCACCCAGCGGTAGGCGGTCGACTTGGCCACCCCCAGCCGCTGCGCGATCGATGGCACCGAGCAGCCCTGCGACCGCAGACGGACGGCTTGCGCGTACAGGTCGTCCTCGGGATAGGGATCGGTCATGGGTCGACGCTAGGGGGGGGGCGGTACGACAAAGCCTCTCGCGAACTTCCCCGTGCGATCTACGGTTGCGTAAGTTACGGTGACGTAGGCGTAGCTTGCGTTGTTCCCCTACTCCCCACTGCTGCGAGGTGCCATGTCGACCACCCTGCTCGAACCGAAAGCATCCGGACCGAAGCCACTCACCCAGGGCGTGCAGTCACCTGGCATTCTCGTCGCGCTCTGGCTCTTCGTGGTGATCCCGTTCGGGGCCCTCGTCGCCGCCGTGCCGGTCGCCTGGGGTGGCTGGCTGAGCTGGACCGACGTGGGCATCGCGGCGTTCTGGTACGTGATCTCCGGGCTCGGCGTGACGGTCGGCTACCACCGCTACTTCACTCACGGCTCCTTCAAGGCACGGCGCGGCCTGCGCGTCGCGCTGGCGGTCAGCGGCTCACTCTCGGTGCAGGGCGAGATCATCCAGTGGGTGGCCGACCACCGTCGTCACCACGCCTTCTCCGATCTGGAGGGTGACCCGCACTCCCCGTGGCGGTTCGGCGAGAGCGTCTGGGGTCTGACCCGTGGCCTCTTCCACGCGCACCTCGGCTGGATGTTCAGCCGGGAGCTGTCCAACCGGGAACGGTTCGCGCCGGACCTGATCGCCGACCGCGACATCAGGCGGGTCGACCAGCTCTTCCCGCTGCTGGTGACGATCTCGATCCTCGGCCCGGCGCTGATGGGCGGCCTGCTGACCTGGTCGTGGCAGGGCGCGCTGACCGCGCTCTTCTGGGCCGGACTGGTCCGCATCGCGCTGCTGCACCACGTCACCTGGGCGATCAACTCGGTCTGCCACGTCTACGGCGAGCGGCCCTTCGCGATGCGGCAGGGCGACCGGGCGGCGAACTTCTGGCCGCTGGCGATCCTCTCCTTCGGCGAGAGCTGGCACAACCTGCACCACGCCGACCCGACGTGCGCGCGGCACGGCGTACTGCGCGGTCAGGTGGACATCTCGGCCCGGGTCATCTGGTTCCTGGAGAAGTCCGGAGCGGCGTACGACGTGCGCTGGCCGAAGCCGGAGCGCCTCGCGGCGAAGATGGTGTCACCGTCGGCGGGATGATCCGGGGAATGGACTCGACGGTTACCTGGCAGTATGGCCCGGTGACCGAACCAAGCGGGGGGAATGCCGCGCGGCACGGCGTCAGGGGGGCCGGGCACGCGGCGGGTACGGTCGGACGGCGCTCGTGCGCCTTCCGGCCGTACGCCAGTGAGGCGGCGGAGTGAGCGGGTACAGCGGAGGCACCATCCCACGGCAGGGCGTCACCGAGCGCCGGCGAGGTGACGAGATGGCGGATGTCTTGGGCAGCGAAGGTGGCACGAGCCGGCGAAGGTCGGCGGGCACGGCTGGCGGCAAGCCCTCCTCCCGGGTCCGCATGTCGGCGGCCCAGCGCCGGGAACAGCTGATCGCGATCGGACGGCAGCTCTTCGCCGAGCGCGGTTTCGACGCGACCTCCGTGGAGGAGGTGGCGGCGCGGGCGAAGGTGTCGAAGCCGGTGGTCTACGAGCACTTCGGCGGCAAGGAGGGGCTCTACGCGGTGGTGGTGGACCGGGAGGTCCGGGCTCTGCTGGACCGGATCACCACGGCGTTGACCGCGGGCCACCCGAGGGAGCTGCTGGAGCAGGCGGCGATGGCGCTGCTCAGCTACATCGAGGAGGAGACGAGCGGCTTCCGGGTGCTGGTCCGCGAGTCGCCGTTGATGGCGGCGACGGGCAACTTCAGCAGCGTGCTCAACGACGTGGCGCATCAGGTCGAACACATCCTGGGTGCCGAGTACAAGAGCCGGGGGTACGACCCGAAGCTGGCCGAGCTCTATTCGCAGGCGCTCGTCGGGATGGTGGCGTTGACCGGTCGCTGGTGGCTGGAGGTCCGTAAGCCGCGCAAGGAGACGGTCGCCGCGCACCTGGTGAACCTGGCCTGGAACGGGTTGTCGCACCTGGAGTCGAAGCCGACCCTCATCTCCTCCCGGAAGCGCTGAGCCCGCGCCTCGGGCGGGGGCGGTCGCGTCGGGTCAGGGCGTGTTCGCCTCGGAGATCTGCTTGTCCCGGTGGCGTTGTTCCGCCTCGGCGAGCTCCGGTGGGCCGACCTTGTCGTAGAGGCCGGTGCCGAGCAGCACCAGGCCGAAGAGCATCGACACGATCACTGTCGACATCGAGAAGTTCAGGAAGTTCGCTCCGGTCTGCAGCACCGACATCATGAGGATGCTGGTGACCAGGAAGACGATGCCGGCGGTCAGGTTCATGTAGTGGCCGAGGTTGGTGCGGCGGGAGGCACCGATCAGCAGGAAGGCTCCGAAGATCACCGACGCGATGGAGAACGCGAGGTTGGTGCGGAGGCCGAGCACCCAGTTGCTCTCGCGGGCGAAGAGGAACTGTCCGGCGGTCTGCGCGATTCCCCAGGCGCCGAAGACCAGGATGTAGAGCCCGATGAGCCCGGAGAGGACGCGGTAGATCGGTCGCGCCGGATGGTTCACCGGAAAATGCGCCATGAGCCTCTCCTCCGCCCGAGTTGACCGGTTCCGGAGGATTGTCGCCCGCAGGACGACCGACTGTCCGGCGAACAGACTGGTCTGCCCACAAACACGAAAGGTCCCGCGCATCCGCCAGGAACGGCCGGACGTAGCGGGACCAGGAACGGGTTTCGCCGGAGCCCGACCCGCGGAGGGATCAAGCCTGACCGCCCGGAGCGGGTCGGGCTCCGGCGAAACCAGAAGCGCAAGCAGAGAGGCAGCAGCGCGACCAGAAGATCAGAGCACCAGGCGGGCCTTCTGCCACGCCTCCTGCTCCTCGTCGGTACCGACCTTGCCGTACATGCCGGCGACGAGCAGCACCAGGCTGGCCGCCATGAAGACGATGACGGTCGGGATGTTGAAGTTGAAGAAGTTCGCGTCGGTCCGGATGAAGGCGAGGCCGCCGAGGCTGACGATCATCATCAGGTACGCCAGCCACTGGTCGATCACCACGTCGATGTTGCGGCCGAGCGCGGTACCGGCCAGCACGATCAGCCCGAGCACGATGCTGACCAGCGAGAACCCGAGGTTCGTGCCCTGGCCGAGGACCTGGGTGCCGTCCTGGGCGAAGAGCTCGTCGCCGGCGCTCGTGATCACGCCGAGCGCACCGAAGACCACCAGGTACAGACCGGTCAGCCCGCCGATCGCCCGGTAGATCGGCCGCGCGGGGTGGTTGACGGGGGTATGGGCCATGTCTGAGTCTCCAACGCCGTTCGGGTGAGGGTCGACGACGATTGTCCCGCACGTCGGAGTGTGACGCGGCACACGGGGGCCCACCTGGGGTGGCGGCCACCGGCCGGGCCGCCACCGTCGATGGCGGAGCGGCCGGTTCAGTCGGCGGGCAGTTCCTCGGCGAGCGCCAGCCAGGTCTCCTCGGTCCGCTCCCGCTCGGCCCGCAGGTCCTTGAGCTGGCCGTCCAGCTCGGCGACCTTCGCGTAGTCGGTGGCGTGCTCGGCGAGCTGGTCGAGCAGCGCCGCCTCGCGCTGCTCGAGCTTCCCGATCTGGCGTTCCAGCCGGGTCAGCTCCTTGCGCGCCTGGCGCACCTCGGCGGCGGAGAGCCCGGTGCGGACCGGCGCCTCCGCAGCGGTGGCGGGCACCGCCTCGGCGCGGGCGGAGCCGGGGCCGCCGGCGGAGCGAGCAAGGTACTCGTCCACGCCGCCGGGCAGGTGCACCAACCGTCCGTCGCCCAGCATGCCGTAGACGACGTCGGTGACCCGCTCGATGAGGTAACGGTCGTGGCTGGCCACGATCAACGTTCCCGGCCAGGAGTCGAGCAGGTCCTCCAGCCCGGCGAGGGTGTCGGTGTCGAGGTCGTTGGTGGGCTCGTCGAAGAGGAGCACGTTCGGCTCACCGGCGAGCAGGCGGAGCATCTGCAGTCGACGGCGTTCGCCACCGGAGAGGTCGCTGACCGGCGTCCAGAGCCGCCGGTCGTCGAAGCCGAAGATCTCGGCGAGCTGGGCGGCGGAGATCTCCCGATCACCGAGCTGCACGCGCCGGGCGACCTCCTCGACGGCCTCCAGCACGCGCAGCTGCCCGGGCAGCTCGGCCAGCTCCTGGGAGAGGAAGGCCGGTCGGACGGTGGAGCCGGTGACGAACCGGCCGCCGTCGGGGCGGGTGACACCGGCGAGCATCCGCAGCAGGGTGGTCTTGCCGGCCCCGTTGGCGCCGAGGATGGCCACCCGGTCGCCCGGGCCCACCTGCCAGGTGGTGTCGCGCAGGATCTCCTTCGGGCCGGCCTTGAGGTTGACCTGCTCCAGGTCGTACACCTGCTTGCCGAGCCGCGCGGTGGCGAGCCGTTGCAGCGACATGGTGTCGCGCGGCGGCGGTACGTCGGCGATCAGCGCGTTGGCCGCGTCGATCCGGAACCGCGGCTTCGAGGTCCGGGCCGGCGGGCCGCGACGCAGCCAGGCGATCTCCTTGCGGAGCAGGTTCTGCCGGCGGGCCTCGGTGGCCGCGGCGACCCGCTCCCGCTCGGCGCGGGCGAGGGTCCAGGCGGCGAAGCCGCCGTCGTAGGAGCGGACGGTCTGGTCGGCGACCTCCCAGGTGGTGGTGCAGACGGCGTCGAGGAACCAGCGGTCGTGGGTGACGACGACGAGGGCGCCCTTGCGGCCGAGCAGGTGCCGGGCCAGCCAGTCGACGCCGCCGACGTCGAGGTGGTTGGTGGGCTCGTCGAGGATCAGCAGGTCGGAGTCCCGGACCAGCAGCGCGGCGAGGGCCACCCGGCGGCGCTCGCCGCCGGACATCGGGCCGACCGGCTGGTCGAGGCCGAGGTGGGGCATGCCGAGGCCGTCGAGGATGGTTCGTACTCCGGCGTCGCCGGCCCACTCGTGCTCGGCGCCCATGCTCTCGGCGAGCCACTCGGTGCCGAGCACCACGTCCCGGACGGTGGCCTCGGGGGCGAGGGTGAGGTTCTGCGGCAGCCAGGCGACCCGCAGGTCGCGGCGGTGGGTGACGCGGCCGTCGTCCGGTTCCTCGCCGCGGGTGAGCAGCCGGAGCAGCGTGGACTTGCCGGCGCCGTTGAGGCCCACCACGCCGATCCGGTCGGCGTCGTCCAGGCCGAGGGAGACTTCGGTGAGCAGCGGCCCGGCGGCCCCGTAGCCCTTGGACACCCGGTCCAGGTTGACGATGTTGGCCACGACCTACCTTTCATGATCAAGGCGTCCGGTGCCGGCGGGCACGGGACGCCTGGCCCTCCAGCGTACGCGGCGCTCGGGGCGCGGCAGGCTCCGCGGCGGCCCGACGGGTCTCGGGGTGGTGGCGGGCGTCAGACGATCCGCGCGCCGGCTACCGGGCCGTGGGCCACCCGGACCTCACGGCACACCTCGGCCGCGGTGAGTTCGGCGGCGATCCGCTCGGCTCGCGCGCCGTTCTCGGCGAGGAAGACGCAGGTCGGTCCGGATCCGGAGACGAGGCCGGCGAGCGCACCGGCCGCCTCGCCCGCCTTGAGCGTCTCGGCGAGGGCGGGGCGCATGGCGAGGGCGGCGTCCTGCAGGTCGTTGCCGAGCGTCGCGGCGAGCACCCGCGGGTCCCGCTGGCGCAGCGCGGCGAGCAGCGCGTCGGTGGCGCCGAGCGGCGGGCCGGCGGTGCCGGCCTCGCGGAGCCGGTCCAGTTCCCGGTAGGCGGCCGGAGTGGAGAGACCGCCGTCCGCGATGGCGACGACCCAGTACCAGGAGGTCGGGCGGGCCAGCACCGGGCTGACCGCCTCGCCGCGCCCGGTGCCCAGCGCCGTGCCGCCGTGGATCAGGAACGGCACGTCCGAACCGAGGTCGGCGGCGATCCCGGCCAGCTCGTCACGGGTGAGCCCGGTGCCCCAGAGTGCGTCGCAGGCCACGAGGGTGGCCGCCGCGTCGGCGCTGCCGCCGGCCAGACCGCCGGCGAGGGGGATCTGCTTGCGCAGGTGCAGCCGGGCGTGCGGGAGCACGCCCGCGTACCCGGCGAGCGCGTGGGCGGCCCGCATCACCAGGTTGGAGTCGTCCAGGGCCAGCTCGCCGGTGCCCTCGCCCTCCATGGTGAGGGTGAGGGTGTCGCCGCGGCGGGCGGTCAGCTCGTCGTAGATGGAGATCGCGTGGTAGACGGTGTTCAGCTCGTGGTAGCCGTCACGGCGCAACGGGCCCACGCCCAGGTGCAGGTTGACCTTGGCGGGCACCCGGACCTTCACCGGGCCCATGGCCCCGCGCCGCTCGTCCTCGCCGTCCGGTCGCCAGGCCTCGGTCACGGGGCGATGTCCCGCAGGCTCGGACGGATGTCGAACGGCTTCTCCACGATCAGCTCCTCGGCAGCGTCGGCGACCGGCTGGTACCGGCCGTCGACCAGGTCGTACGCGTAGACGTGCAACGGATCCTGCTCGATCCTCGAGTGGTGCGGCAGGCCGGCGGGCACGGCGCCCAGCCTACTGCCCGGCGCCTGCGGCGGCCGGAGCCGACGCGGCGATGGCGGCGAACTGCTCGACGGTGAGCGCCTCGCCCCGCGCCCCGGGATCGACGCCCGCGGCGGTGAGCGCGGCGGCGGCCCGGTCGGCGCCGCCGGCCCAGCCCGCGAGGGCGGCGCGCAGGGTCTTGCGCCGCTGGGCGAAGGCCGCGTCGACCACGGCGAAGACCCGTTCGCGGGTCACGTCGGCCCGGGGCGGTTCGCGCCGGGTGAAGCCGACCAGGCCGGAGTCGACGTTCGGCACGGGCCAGAAGACGTTCGGCGGGACCCGACCGGCCGCCCGGGCCCGCGCGTACCAGGCGAGTTTGACCGACGGGATGCCGTACACCTTGGAGCCGGGGCCGGCGACCAACCGGTCGGCGACCTCCTTCTGCACCATCACCAGGCCGTGCCGCAGCCCGGGCAGCTCGGCGAGCAGGTGCAGCACCACGGGCACGGCGACGTTGTAGGGCAGGTTCGCCACCAGCGCGGTGGGGGCCGGGTCGCCGAGGTCGGCGGCGGTGACACGCAGCGCGTCCGCGTGGTGCACGGTGAGCCGGGCGGCGTCCGCTCCGGCGTGCCGGGCGGCGGTCTCCGGTAGCGCGCCGGCCAGCACCGGGTCGATCTCGACGACGTGTACGTGCGCGGCGACCGGGAGCAGGGCCAGGGTGAGCGAGCCGAGCCCGGGGCCGACCTCCAGCGCCACGTCGTCGGGCGCGAGCCCGGCGGTGCTGACGATCTTCCGCACGGTGTTCGGATCGTGCACGAAGTTCTGCCCGAGCTTCTTCGTCGGGGCGACACCGAGCCGGGCGGCCAGGTCCCGGATCTCCGCCGGGCCGAGGAGACCGCTCATGGGCAGCAGCGTAGGGGGCGCGGCCGGGCGCTCCGGAAGCACCCCGGGTCGCAGCTCTGCTCCGGCACGGAGCTCACCACGGGCCGAAGACCCGGTCGCCGGTGGCGGAGATCGCGGCGCAGAGCTCGTCCAGGTCGGCGCCGGTCGACGCGGCGAGCGCCCGGACGGTCAGCGGGATGAGGTACGACGCGTTCGGGCGGCCGCGGTGCGGCGTGGGGGTGAGGTACGGGGCGTCGGTCTCCACGAGGATCTGGTCGAGTGGGGTCGACGCGGCGGCCTCGCGCAGCGCCGCGGCACTGGCGAAGGTGACCGTCCCGGCGAAGCTGAGGAGGTAGCCGCGGCGTACGCACTCCTCGGCGAACTCGGCGTCGCCGGAGAAGCAGTGCAGCACCACGGTCTCCGGCGCTCCCTCGTCGTCGAGGATGCGC
Source organism: Micromonospora musae (assembly GCF_003626635.1). Lineage (GTDB taxonomy): Bacteria > Actinomycetota > Actinomycetes > Mycobacteriales > Micromonosporaceae > Micromonospora > Micromonospora musae. The sequence goes on from NZ_RAZT01000023.1 coordinate 27,486, forward strand.
AGCACGTCGGAGTGCGCGTCCCGGTCGTGGATGACGAGCGCCTTGCCGTACCGCTTGGCGATGGCAATGTGCGCCCGGAAGCTCTCTTCCTGGGCGGCGCGCCCCTCGTCGCCGGTGCGGAAGAAGTCCATTCCGGTCTCGCCGACGCCCCGGACCCGGTCGTGGGCGGCGAGCGCCTCGATCTCGCGCAGCGCCTCGTCCAGGTCGGGGAGGCGGGGGGCGTCGTTGGGGTGCAGCGCCACGGTCGCCACCACCGCCGGATACCGCTGCGCGGTCTCCACCCCCCAGCGGGAGGAGGGAACGTCCACTCCGACCTGCACCAGACGGTCCACCCCGACCCGGTTGGCCACCTCGATGGCCGTTCCGATCGGGTCGTCCGAGGGGCCGCCGCCGGGAACACCCGCCTCACTGACCGTTATGTCCAGATGAGTGTGGCTGTCGAGCACCGGACGGGGCAGCGGTTGCGGGGCAGGCGGGAACTCTCCGGCCCGGCGGGCGGCACGGGCGCTGCGGGACTCGCTTGCGTCGATCGGCTGTTCGGTTGGCTGGCTCATCACCCAAAGGATCACACACCGAGCCGGTCCACCCGCCCGCCACCTGCTGTTCACCTCGATTACCGAGGGCGATTCTACGGTCGCCCGGTGAGCGAGCGGAACGCAGCGAACCACTGGGAACAGCCGCGTGGCGCTCGCGCCGACGCGCAGCGGCGACGCGAGTGGGTAGATCGCGGGTACGACGGCACGGTGATCCGATGAGCGTCGCGCCACAGACCAGCGGCGAGGCCGACGGGCGTACCGGACTGCGGGTCACGTACGGCGGAGGTGTCTACCCCGCGGAGGAGATCGCCCGGGGCGCGGCGTACGAGTTGTTCAGCGCCGACGAGGTGCCGGGGTTCGAGTGGGCGCCCCGACCCGGCACGGCCCTGCCCTGGCGCCGGTTCGTACACGTCACCGAGGTGGCCGCGGTGCACGGCGGGAACGAGCCGCCGGAGGAGCCGGAGCCGGCGCTCATGATGCCGGCGCACCGGGAGCGGGGCTGGGCGTACGTGCACCAGCTCAGTCAGCGGCCGGACGCCGCCGGCGACCCGGTGCTCGGCGTGGTGCGCGGGTCGGCGACCCTCCGGCGGGGCACCCGGATGGTGAAGATGCTCTCCGCCCGGCAGCTCGCCGGGTACGTGCGCGGGTGGCTGCCGCACGGCTTCTGCTACCGGGAACACGACGTGGCGCACCTGCGTACGCCCGCCACGGCGTCACTGCTGCGCACCGACGGCGACGCGGACCGGGACGGGGTGGAGGTGGCGTACGCGCTGCGCTGGCGGGCCTCCGACCCGGGCGACTACGACGTCCCGGTGGGCGAGGCGCACCGCGGGCTGACCACGCTGCCGCCACGGGACCGGCTGGGTCCTCCGGTGCTCGGCACCGGTTTCGTGCCCAGCAACAGCCAGCTGATCCCCGAGTTCGTCACCCGGGACTTCGCCGACCTGCCGATGCCGGCGAACGCCAGCCTGCTCGCCTACCCGACGGAGGGCGTCGAGGTGGTGTTGTACACCTACCAGGCGGAGCAGCGCGGCTGGCTGCGGATGGTCGGGCCACAGTGGCGGCACCTGCTCGCCGCGGTGCCGGGGATCTCCCCCGACCAGGAGTACCTGCCCGTCGGTGAGGCTCCCCGCTCCACCCACCTGGTCGGGGCGTACGGCGGGAACGAGTACGAGGCCGTCGCCGACCTGCCCGGCGGGTTCCGGGTGCTGGCGATGACCCGGGCGGCCCGCTACCCGGTCGAGGCGGCGGCCCGCCGACTGCGGATCGGTCAGTGGCGGGGCGTGCCCTGCGTCGTGCTGCGGGAGGAGGCGGGCTGGCTGCGGCTGCGCCTGCGCCGGCCGGATCCGGACGCGGTGGCCAGCACCGGGGCACAGTGCCACGACCGGGGCGTGTACGAGGTCTGGGCACCGGGCCCGGAGGTGACGGACGTCCAGGTGGTGGACTTCCCGTACCACCTCTGAAGGGGACGAACGGGCGCACGGCCGGGCACGACGCCGGGCAGGGCGAGGCGGGCGGGGCATACCGGCGGAACGGACGGGAATGCGCCGGGCGAGGAGAGAACCCGAGCCCGACTTCAGGAGAAGAGCATGCCGTTCATCACCGTGGGTACGGAGAACTCCGCGCCCATCGATCTGTACTACGAGGACCACGGCTCCGGCCAGCCGATCGTGCTGGTCCACGGCTTCCCGTTCAACGGGGCGACCTGGGAGAAACAGACCCTTCCACTGCTGAACGCCGGATACCGGGTGATCACCTACGACCGGCGCGGCTTCGGCAGCTCGGCGCAGCCGACCATGGGGTACGACTACGACACCTTCGCCGCCGACCTCGACGTCCTGCTCTCCGAGCTGGACCTACGCGACGTGATCCTGGTCGGCCACTCGATGGGCACCGGCGAGGTGACCCGCTACCTCGGCGCGTACGGCTCGCAGCGGGTGAACCGGGCGATCATGCTGGCCCCGCTGGCGCCGTTCCTGGTGCAGAGCCCCGACGACCCGCAGGGCGTCGAGAAGAGCAAGTTCGACGGCTTCCAGCAGGCGATCCTGCAGGACCGGTTCGCCTTCCTCACCCAGTTCTGCAACAACTTCTTCAACTGGGACGAGAACAAGGGGAAGCTGGTCAGCGAGGATGCGTACCGGGCGCACTGGGAGATCGGCGCGCGGGCGTCGGCGAAGGGCACCTACGACTCCGTGGACGCCTGGCTGACCGACTTCCGGGGCGACCTGCCGCAGATCGACGTTCCGGTGTTGATCGTGCAGGGCGACAAGGACAACGTGCTGCCGTACGCGGTCACCGGCCAGCGGTTGCAGCCGATGCTCGCGGGCAGCCAGCTGGTCACCCTGAAGGGCGCGCCGCACGGCATCCCGTGGACGAACGCCGACGAGGTCAACAAGGCGATCATGGACTTCATCGGCGCGCCGGCGATGAGCCGCGCCTGATGTCCTCCGCGGCCCGCGCCCGGTGCGGGGCGCGAGCCGGACACGATCGGCCCGCCAGGCCGGTCGGGTGGGGTGCGGCCCGGGGATGCCCCGGGCCGCACCGCCGTGTCCGGACCGGGCCCGCCGCCGGTGCGGTGGGCTCGGTCGTCAGGCGCCGAGCCGGGCCAGCTCCTCGTCGACGATGGACGGGTCGAGCTTGCGGAAGACCGGCTTCGGCGCCGCGAGGGGCCGCCCCACCGTCAGCGCTACGGACTCCCAGCGCGTGCCCTGCGTGTAGTCGCCGGTGAGCACCGGGTACGCCGGCCCGCCGTCGAGGTCCTCCACCTCGGTGATCTGCGGCATCGGCGCGTGCACGCCGGTGCCGCCGAGCAGCTCGTGCACCTTCTGTGCCGAGTGCGGCAGGAACGGGGTGAGCAGCGTGTTGGCGTCGCTGACCACCTGGAGGGCGACGTGCAGGATGGTGCCCATCCGCGGCTTGTCGGCCTCGTCCTTGAGCTTCCACGGGGCCTGGTCGGAGAGGTACTTGTTCGCCTCGGCGACCACCTTCATCGCCTCGCCGATCGCCTGCTTCTGCCGGTGCCGGCCGATAAGGTCCCCGACCACCGCGAAGCCGGCCCGGGCGGTGGCGAGCAGCGCCTCGTCGGCCTCGGTGAGGCCGGCCGGGTCGACCGGCGGGACCGCGCCGAAGTTCTTCGCCGCCATCGAGATGGAGCGGTTGACCAGGTTGCCCCAGCCGGCGACCAGCTCGTCGTTGTTGCGGCGGAGGAACTCCGCCCAGGTGAAGTCGGTGTCGTTGCTCTCCGGGCCGGCGGCCGCGATGAAGTAGCGCAGCGCGTCGGCGTCGTAGCGCTCCAGGAAGTCGCGGACGTAGATGACCACCCGGCGGGACGAGGAGAACTTGCGCCCCTCCATCGTCAGGTACTCGCTGGAGACCACCTCGGTGGGGAGGTTGAGCCGCCCGAGCTCGCCCGGCTCGCCGTCGCGCGCCCCCTCGCCCGAGTAGCCGGCGAGGAGCGCGGGCCAGATCACCGAGTGGAAGACGATGTTGTCCTTGCCCATGAAGTAGTACGTCCGGGCGTCCTTGCCCTCCCCGTCGGTGGACCACCAGCGGCGCCACGCCTCGGGGTCGCCGGAGCGGCGGGCCCACTCGATGGAGGCGGAGAGGTAACCGATGACCGCGTCGAACCAGACGTAGATCCGCTTGTCGGACCGGTCACGCCAGCCGTCGAGCGGGATCGGCACGCCCCACTCGAGGTCCCGGGTGATGGCGCGGGGCTGGAGGTCGTCGAGGAGGTTCTTCGAGAACCGCAGCACGTTGGGGCGCCACCCCTCGCGGGCGTCCAGCCACTGCCGGAGCACGTCCGCGAGGGCGGGCAGGTCCAGGAAGAAGTGCTCGGTCTCGACGAACTCCGGCGTCTCCCCGTTGATCTTCGACTTCGGGTTGATCAGGTCGATCGGGTCGAGCTGGTTGCCGCAGTTGTCGCACTGGTCGCCGCGGGCGCTGTCGTAGCCGCAGATGGGGCAGGTGCCCTCGATGTAGCGGTCGGGCAGCGTCCGGCCGGTGGACGGGGAGATGGCTCCCATCGTGGTCTTCGGGACGATGTAGCCGTTGCGGTACATCCCCTCGAAGAGCTCCTGCACCACCGCGTAGTGGTTGCGGGTGGTGGTGCGGGTGAACAGGTCGTACGAGAGCCCCAGGCCGTGCAGGTCCTCGACGATCACCCGGTTGTAGCGGTCGGCCAGCTCGCGCGGGGTGACCCCCTCGGCGTCGGCCTGCACCTGGATCGGCGTGCCGTGCTCATCCGTGCCGGAGACCATGAGCACGTCGTGACCGGCCATCCGCATGTACCGGCTGAAGACGTCGGAGGGAACGCCGAAACCGGAGACGTGGCCAATGTGGCGCGGGCCGTTGGCGTACGGCCAGGCAACCGCCGCGAGAACGTGACTCATGACCAGCAAGCCTAATGACCCGTGCCGGGCAGCTGCGAACCAATACGGGTGCCCGGCACGTCGTCCGGGTCGGCGGACCGGCCAGACCCCCTCGACCGATGGTCCGATTTGTCGCCGACACGCGCTTTTGCTGCCGGATCGGGGCACCGGACGGGTGTGCAATGAACGTCGTGGCTGGTCGACGAGCGCAGCGCGAACCGGACGAACGCCCTTCGCGGGCGGCGCTCGCCGACGGGCTGGACGTCCCCGCCGGTGACGGCCGGCCCCGGCCGGACGGCGAGGGGGAGATCTCCCCGGACGACGAGGCCCCGGGCGACGGGCCACCGCCACCCCGGCCGGTACGCGGGCCCGGGGTGGCCCCGCAGCCCCGGCCGGTGCCCGGCGACGACGCCACACCGGCGGTCGCCGTCGGGGACGAGCCCCGGTCGTCAGGAGCCGGACCGGCGACGCCGGCCGGGCGCGAGCGGGACCGGCCGCCGCGGACCGGTCCGGTGCCCGCGCCGGCCCGCAGCCGCCGCAGCCGGAGCAGGACCGCCAGGGAGCCGGAGGGAACCGACGGTGGGCCGCCCCCGCAGCCGGCGGGGGAGCGCCCGGGCCGGGCCGCCGCGCCACGACAGGGCGGCGAGTCCGCGCCGGAGCAGGAGGCTGACGGGCCCGAGCCCGCCGTCGCCGTCGAGGCGACGACCGGAGCGCCGGTGGACGCCCTGCCCAGCCGGGTGCCCGTACGTCAGCCGAAGCGCTGGCGCCGCCTGGTTCGCGGCACCGACGGCGACCCGGCGGAGGACGACCCGACGTTCTGGCCACCGATCGAGGAGGTGCACTGGGACGGCACCCCGATCCGGGCGGAGCCGGAGCGCGAACGGGACCGACCGGCTCGGGAGGCCACCCGCCGCCGGCGGCGCTCCCGCCGGAACCATCCGCCCGACCCGCTACCGGGGCTCGCCGCACTGTTGGCGCTGAGCCTGGTCGCGGCGTTCTTCGCCTGGGTGAGCGCCGGGCCGCTCTGGGTCGCGGTGGGTCACGCCACGCGCGGCACGTCGGTGATCACGGAGTGCGCCGGCAGCGGCTTGGCGCAGCGCTGCCGGGGCATCTTCACCGCCGAGGACCGGCGGTTCGTCGCGCACGGAGTGCGGGTCAGCGGGGTACCGGCCGACCGGGCCGAGACGGGTAGGGCACTGCCGGCCCGGATGACCGGTCCGGACGGTGGGACGGCGTACGCCGACACCGGCGGAGCGGCCCAGCACCTGCGCTGGCTGCTCGGCCTGCTGGCGGTGGCGGCCTGCGCCGCCGGGATCGCCCGCTGGACCGGCGCCACCCGGCTGAAGGGGCAGCGGGCCCGGCGCTGGGCGACAGCCGTCGCGTTCGCCGGTCCGGCGCTGATCACGGTCGGCTTCCTGGTGGCGGCCTGGTGACCGGCCCCGCCCTGGACAGCCCGCGCCCGGATCATCGCCCGGCCGGGGCCGGCGCGCCCTGCCCGCTCAGCGGTGCACGACGCCGTAGACGTCCCGGCGGCGCAGCCCGTACGCGGTGGCCACGTCGCTGATCGCGTCGCGCCGGGAGAGCCCGGCCGCCTCCCGGTCGGCGACGGCGGCGCGCAGCGTGTCGTCGTCGGGGCGCTCGGCGGCCGTCTCGGGCGCCCCGGCCACCACCAGCGTGATCTCGCCGCGCGGCTCCCCCTCGGCCGCCCAGCGGGCCAGCTCGCCGAGGGGGCGGCGCAGCACCTCCTCGTACGTCTTGGTCAGCTCGCGGCAGAGCGCGGCGGGCCGGTCCGCGCCGAACGCCTCGGCCAGGTCGGCCAGCGAGCTGGTCACCCGGTGCGGGGCCTCGAAGAAGACCAGCGTGCGCTCCTCGGCGGCGAGCGCCCGCAGGCGGGAGCGGCGCGCGCCGGGCGTGCGGGGCAGGAATCCCTCGAAGCAGAACCGGTCGCAGGGCAGCCCGGAGAGGGCGAGGGCGGTGGTGACCGCGCTCGGCCCCGGCGCGGCGGTGACCGGCGCACCGACGTCCAGCGCCGCGCGGACCAGGCGGTAGCCGGGGTCGGAGACGCTCGGCATGCCGCCGTCGGTGACCAGGGCGACGAGGTAGCCGGCCTGGATCACCTCGACCAGTTCGGGGGTGCGCCGCTCCTCGTTGCCCTCGAAGTAGGAGACGATTCGGCCCGGGATGGTGATGTCGAGGTCGCGGGCCAGCCGGGTGAGGCGGCGGGTGTCCTCCGCGGCCACCACGTCGGCGGTGGAGAGCACCTCACGGAACCGGGCGGAGGCGTCCGCCGGGTTGCCGAGCGGCGCGCCCAGCAGTACAAGGCGTCCAACATCCGACATTTCACCCACGGGCTCTGCCGCTCCTCGATCGACGGTGGTGGCGGGGATCGGGGACGACTGACGCCACCGGCCACCACCGCAGCCTACGATCGCCGGGTGACGAGTGCGTCGACAGCACAGAGCGCGAGCGCTACCCGGGTCGATTCGGAGCGTACGGCCGACGCCGGGCCGCACGCCGGTAGCGTGGTCCCAGGCATTGTCCGGGCCCGGCTGGCCACGGTCGAGGCCCGGTTCGACAGGTGGTCCTGGCTGGCCACCGGCGTGGTCGTGCTGATCGCCGGCATCCTGCGCTTCGTCGGCCTCTCCGGCCCGAAGGGCAAGATCTTCGACGAGACCTACTACGCCAAGGACGCGTTCGGGCTGATCTCGCGCGGCGTCGAGTGGAACTACAAGGACGGAAACGCGTCGTACGTGGTGCACCCGCCGCTGGGCAAGTGGCTCATCGGGCTCGGCGAGTGGGCGTTCGGCTACCAGGACACGGAGAGCCGGATCTCGGTGCCGGGGCACCTCGTCACCACCGCGCCCGAGTTCGGCTGGCGCTTCTCGGCGGCGGTCGTCGGCACCCTCTCGGTGCTGCTGCTGGTGCGGATCGGACGGCGGCTGTTCCGGTCCACGGCGCTCGGCTGCGCGGCCGGTCTGCTGCTCGCCCTGGACGGCTTCCACCTGGTGCTCTCCCGCACGGCGCTGCTCGACATCTTCCTGCTCTTCTTCGTGCTGGCCGCGTTCGGCGCGCTGGTGCTGGACCGGGACGCCCGCCGGCGGCAGTGGTCGCGTGCGCTGGACGCCGGACTGGACCCCACCCGGCCCGGACGGGCCGGCCGCCCGGCGAACGGGTGGCGCGGCTGGCCGTGGTGGCGGCTCGCCGCGGCGGTGCTCTTCGCCGGTGCCTGCGGGGTGAAGTGGAGCGCGCTCTACTTCCTGCCGGCCTTCGTGCTGCTGGTGCTCGTCTGGGAGGCCGGCGTCCGGCGGTCGGCGGGCGTACGCCGACCCTGGCGCAGCGCGCTCGTCGACGAGGCGCCCTGGCTGGCGCTGGCCGGCCTGCTCTTCGTCGTCACCTACCTGGCGACCTGGTCCGGTTGGCTCTTCACCGACGACGGCTACTACCGCGTGGCCGCGAACTATCCGGGCGCCCCGCTCAGCGACACCCCGGTGATCGGGCCGCTGATCAACCTCTTCGAGTACCACAAGGCCGCGTACGGCTTCCACACCCATCTGGACGACGGGCACAAGTACCAGTCCTGGCCGTGGCAGTGGCTCTTGCTGGGCCGCCCGGTGGCGTTCTACTGGTCGGGCAACGGCCCGTGCGGGGCGGAGAACTGCGCCGCGGAGATCCTGCTGCTCGGCACCCCGCTGCTCTGGTGGTCGTTCCTTCCGGCCCTGGTGGCGACCGCCTGGCTGGGCCTGGCCCGCCGGGACTGGCGGGCGGGCGCCGTCCTGCTGATGGTCGCTGCCGGCCTGTTGCCCTGGTTCTGGTTCGCCCTGGACGGGCGGACGATGTTCTCGTTCTACACCGCTCCGGCGCTGCCGTTCATGGTGCTGGCGGTGGTGTACGTGCTCGGCGCGATCGTCTCACCGGGGACGGCGCGGGCCGGGGCGGCACGCGCGGTCGGCCCGGGCGACGCGGGACACGACCGCCGGTTGATCGGTGGCGTCGTCGCGGGCGGCTACCTGCTGCTGGTGGCGCTCTGCTTCGCGTACTTCTACCCGATCTTCGTCGGCGAGGTGATGCGGTACGCGGACTGGTCGGCCCGCATGTGGCTGGGCGGTCGCTGGATCTGACACTCTCGGCACCGGGTCGGTCGCGCTCGCGTCGGCCGGCCCGGCTCGCCGCGCGTCCGGTCGTACGACGGCGACCGTGTGGGGTGCGGGGCCCTGGAGACAGAGAAGCGCGCCCCGATCGCCTGCCACGGGGGAAGCGGGCGATTGGGGCGCGCACGAGAAGCTTAACCACCGCGCACCACCGGCACAACGGGTCGACTTCGGTCAGATTTCTGACGGATACCCCTCAGGTCACCGGGACAGAACCGGCAGCTGACCGACGGTCACCGGGGCGAGGCCTCATCGCCGCCGACGCACGCGCCGCCGGGGCGGGCCGCTTCGGGACCGCGGCGGCGCGGAGCGGTCGACGCGGCCGGATCCCGCCGAACCTCGCGGGTGGAGGGGTCGTCGGCGTACGAATCGGGCCGACGCACCCCAATGATCATCCTAAGTGGACGTCATTACACTTCGCCCGGTGATCAACTTAAGACGTTCCACCACCGTCCTCGCCGGACTGGTGGTGATCCCCGCGCTGCTCGGGCCGGTGCCGGCCATGGCCGACGAGCCGGGCCCCGCCGAGCCGCCCCGGGTGGAGCTGGTCCTCGACGTCAGCGGCTCGATGGGGGCCCGGGACATCGAGGGCCGGAGCCGGATCTCGGTGGCACAGCAGGCGTTCAACGACGTCGTCGACGCGCTGCCGGAGACGACCCAGCTCGGCATCCGGGTGCTCGGCGCGACGTACAAGGGTGAGGACAAGAAGGTCGGCTGCCGGGACACCCAGCAGATCGTCCCGGTGGGCCCGGTCGACCGGTCCCAGGCGAAGGACGCGGTCTCCGGGCTGCGGCCGACCGGGTTCACCCCGGTCGGGCTCGCGCTGCGCGAAGCCGCCAAGGATCTGGGCAGCGGCGCCACCACCCGCCGGATCGTGCTGATCACCGACGGCGAGGACACGTGCGCGCCGCCGGACCCGTGCGACGTCGCCCGGGAGCTCGCCGCGCAGGGCACCCGCCTGGTCGTCGACACGCTCGGCCTCGCCCCCGACGAGAAGGTACGCCGGCAGCTGCTCTGCATCGCCGGCGCGACCGGAGGCACGTACACCGCGGCGCAGAGCACCGACCAGCTGACCAACCGGATCAAGCAGCTGGTCGACCGGGCCCAGCAGACGTACACCCGGACGCCGACGGTGGTCGGCGGCGGCTCCGTCTGCGAGGGCGCCCCGCTGCTCGCCCCCGGCGTCTACACCGACCGGGAGAAGTTCTCCGAGCACCGCTGGTACCGGGTGCCGGTGCGGCCGGGCCAGGAGCTGCGCGCCTCGGTGAGCGTGGCGCTGGACCGGCCGCTCAACCCGGACTACGGCGTACTGCTGCGGGCCGTCGCGACCGACGGCCGGGAGCTGGTCCGTGGCGTGGACGCGGGCAGCGGCCGGGCGGACGTCGTCTCGGCCGGCCTGCGCTGGTCGGACGACCGGGAAGACGCCGACGAGCAGGACGACGCCGACGGCGGGGCCAGCGCCGAGCCGACCGACCCGGCGCTCCTCCCCCCGACCACGGTCTGCCTGGTGATCGCCAACTCGTTCGCGCCCCGCGCCGGAACCGAGGCGAGCCCGGGCCTGCCGGTGGAGCTGACCGTCGACGTGGTGGCCGCGTCGCCCACGCCGCGAGGCCCGGATCTCGGTCGCGGTTGGGCGCTGCTGGCCCTGCTGACCGTGGCCGGCCTGATCACCGGTCTACTCGCCGGCCTGCTGACCCGCTGGTGGGTGGCCACGTGGAGGGAGAAGTGAGCGTGCGTACGACTCTGACCCGGTCGCTGGCGGCGCTGGTCGCCGCCGCCGGTCCGGTGCTGCTGCCCGCCACGGCGCTCGCCGCCCCGACCGACGGGCCGTCGCCGTCCCCCGGCGCCACGACGGTGACCCGTGCCGGCACCTCCTTCCTGACCGCGACCACGATCACCGCCGGTCAGCCGGTACGGGTGGACGCCTCGACGGGCGACTACCTGTACTGGTCGTTCACCGCCGAGGCGGGGCAGGTGCACGACATCGCCGCCTCCGTGTCGTTTCCCGCCGACCGCAGCGGCGCCTCCACCTGGACCGTCGAGGTCTTCGACGGGTTGCGTCGCCGGCAGGCGTGCACGGCGGGTGCGCAGACGCCGACCGTCGACAAGACGGCGAGTGCGGTCTCGCTCGGCTGCACGCTGCGCGAGGTGCGGCCGTGGGCCGAGCCCTGGTCGGCCGACCCGCTGCCCGGCACGTACTTCATCCGGCTCTCGGTCCTCGACGTGCCGGAGCCGGACCTGGGCGCACCGATCGAGGTCGGGCTGCTGGTCGGCGCCGACGGCGACGGCGCTCCCGCCGACGACGGCGAGCTGGCGGTGCCGCTGGTGCCGAACACCCAGGCCGGCGCGCTGCTGACCGACGAGCAGGCCGCCGCACCCCTGAACGACGCGGACGAGGAGAGCTGGTTCGACGGGCTGCTGCCCGCGCTGGGCTCGCGGTGGATCTGGACGAGCATCGGCGGCGTCCTGGCCGCGGTGGCCGGCGTGGTCGGCTTCGCGCTCACCCGCCGACCCCGGCGCGCCTGACCGCCCGCCGGCGCGGACGTGCCGGTCCCGTCCCGAGCCACGCAGGTCGGGACGGGACCGGCACGCGGGGCGACTCAGGCGTTCCGCGGCCCTCGGGGCAGCCACCCGATGAAGCGGTCCTGCAGGGACGTCACGGACACGTTGCGCAGGTCCTCGCTGGCGGCGGCGAGGCAGGAGCCCAGGTATACGCTGAGCGTGGCGCGATCGCCGTACTCCTGAAGCAGCCGGCTGCGCTTCATCGCGCACGGCCAGTCCTCCCCGCAGGAACCACAGCTCCAGCCGGGCGGCTCCGGTGCGTGGTCATCGCTCACCGGGCCGGACGCTCCCGCACCACCGGTCATCGCACTCCCTCTCGGTTCCTGCCAGGGGCCGGACGCGTACGCCGACCCGAATCGATCACAACGGCGGTCGATGCCCCCCGTGCCGTGCTTGGGCTACAGCGCCTCGGAACCATCCGGTGTTACATAGTTGCGGTACTTTCGCCATTCATGGCAGTCAGAAAGTTGACGGACGGCCGTCCGTACCCGCGGCGCGGCCGGCGATCAGGGCACCCGCAGCCCGCGGCGACCGGCGATGCGTGACCTGCTGCCGCCGCAGGTCGCGGTGGCCGTGGCCGGGCCCGACGACTGGACCGGTCGACTCCTCGCCGAGGAGCTGGCCTGCCTCAGCGAACGGGCGGTGGAGAGCCGGCGGCGGGACTTCACCGCCGGGCGGGTCTGCGCGCGGCGGGCGATGGCCACGCTCGGGCTGCCGCCGGCCCCCGTGCCGGCCGCCGACCGGATCCCGGTCTGGCCGTCCGGCGTGGTCGGCACCATCACCCACACCCGGGGCTACTGCGCGGCGGCCGCGGCCCGCAGCGCCGAGGTCCGCTCCGTGGGGATGGACGCGGAGCAGCACAAGGAGCTCAATCCGGGGGTACGCCGGCTGATCTGCCTGCCCGAGGAGGACGAGCACCTGGCACGGCTGCCGGCCGGAACCTCCTGGCCGGCCGTGCTCTTCAGCGCCAAGGAGACCATCTACAAGGTCTGGCATCCGGTGGTCGGCACCTGGCTGGACTTCACCGACGCCCTGGTCGAGATCGACCCGGAGTCCGGCACGTTCTGCGCCCGGATCGCACCCGCCCGGGTCGACGCCGCGCCGGTCGCGACCGCGCCGAGGGCGGTGCACGGCCGATTCGCCGTGGCCGACGGTCTGGTCCGCACCGCGGCGGTGTTGCCCCTGCCCTGACGAGCGGCGGCAGGCCCCGGCGGGGCACAATCCGTCGCCCGGGCGCGGTAGCGTCGGCGCGTTCCTCCCCTCCCCCGCCACGATCCAAGGAGTACGGTGAGCCACCCCGAGCCGCCCGCCGGGCCGCACGATCCCGACCAGCCGCACCCGGAGCCGCCGACGCAGGCGTTCCCGACGGCCCCGATGTCACCGGTGCCGCACGGCGGACCGACGCCCGGCGACGCGACGGCTCCGCTGCCGCCGGCTCCGGCCGCTCCGGCCGATCCGACCGTGGCGATGCCGCCCGCCCCGATCGCTCCGGCCGATCCGACCCTTGCGATGCCGCCGGCCCCGTTCACCCAGGGCGGCGCCACCACCCCGATGCCGACCGCGCCGTTCACGCCGGGCGGCGCGACCACTCCGATGCCGCAGGCCCCGTTCACCCAGGGCGGCGCGACCACCCCGATGCCGGCGGCGTCGGCCGGGGCGACGGGTCCGATGCCGCACAACCCGTGGGCGCCGAGCGCCGGGGCCCCGCAACCGCCGGGCGAGCCGACCGTGCCCCAGCAGCCGGTCCCGGGCGCCGCGCAGCCGCCCGCCCCCGGCATGCCCCAGCCACAGGTGTCCGGCAGTCCCTGGGCCGCCCCGGGCGCACCCGAGCCGCCGGTGTCCGGCGCACCTCAGCCGCCCGTGTCCGGCGCGCCTCAGCAGCCGGTCTCCGGTAACCCCTGGGCCGCGCCCGGATCGGCCCAGCAGCCGACGCCGCCCGGGCCGTACCCGCCGGCGGGACAGCCCTACCCGGCCGCGCCCGGCGGCTACCCGCCCGCCGGCTACCCGCCGCCCGGGTTCCCGCCGCCCGGGCAGCAGCCGCCGCAGAAGAAGTCGAACAAGACGGTGCTGATCATCGTCATCGTGGCGGCGGTGCTGGCCGTGCTCTGCTGCGGTGGCGGCGCCGCCGCGCTGATCTACGGCGCGAACAAGGCGGACGAGGTGGTCGACACCCTGCCCACCGCACCGGCGACCGAGGACGCCGACGAGCCGCCGGTCCTCACCCCGACCCTGCCGAGCAGCCCCGACGCGACGACCGACGGCGAGACCACGAACATGCCGGCCGGCGACACCCTGGTGATCACCGATGACGACGGCACCGTCGAGATCACCGTGTCGAAGTTCAGCACCAGGACGAAGGGGTGCAACGAGTTCGCGCCGGAGCCGGACAAGGGCATGTACCTGATCGCGGACGTCACGGTCGAGGTCACCAAGGGCACCGTCTCGGTGAACCCGCTCTACTTCCAGTGGGTGGCGGCCGACGGCACGGAGACGAACGCCATCGCCGGGCTCTTCGCCGGCTGCGGTGAGAACCTGGAGCCCGGCGAGGTCTCGGCGGGCCGCAAGCGGACCGGCACGGTGGTCTTCAACGTCGCGAACAAGAACGGGGTGCTGGAGTACCTGCACCGCTTCCAGACGGCCGGTTCCTGGCGTCCGTAGCGATGACCGGGAGGCCGGCCGCCCGGCCGGCCTCCCACCGGTCACACCACGCAGAACTCGTTCCCCTCCGGATCGGCCAGCACCACGTGATCGAGCCGACCGTCCACCTCGTCCTCCCGCAGCACCCTCGCGCCCGCCGCGACCAGCCGCTCGACCGCTGCGCGGACCCTCGGCGCCCGGACCTCCCACGGCACGCCGCGCCCCCCGCCGGCCTGAAGGTCGAGGTGTATCCGGTTCTTCGCCACCTTGGGTTCGGGAACCTTGAGGAACGAGATCCGGGGGCCGGCCCCGGTCGGATCCGCCAGGTAGGCGACGTCGCCCCACTCGTCGGCGGGCACGTCGTGGTGGCGGAAGAACGCCGGCCAGTCGGCGAAGCCCGCCGGGGGTTCCGCGTCGACGTAGCCCAGTGCGGTCTTCCAGAAGGCGGCCAGTGTCGGCGGGTCCGCGCTGTCGAACGTCATGGTCCACCGGGCGGCGTCGGCGGGTACCGGGCTCGTGCCGGTCATGACTGGTCCGCCAGCCTCGTCGCGCGCCAGGCGAGCAGCCGCCGGTAGGCGTCGAAGCCGTCCGGCACCCAGTCCCACTCGGTGAGCCGCCGCTCCAACTCCGCCTCGGTCAGGAACGCGTGCCAGGCCACCTCCTCGGGCTGCGGCGCGACCGTCGACGGGCAACGCACCTCGTAGACGTACGACCACCAACTGTGCTGCGGCGTCTCGTAGAGGAACTTGAAGAGCGGCACGGGCGCGGGCAGGCCGGCGACCCCCAGCTCCTCCTCGGCCTCCCGCAGCGCCGCCTCGTCGTACGACTCCCCCGCACCGACCACCCCGCCGACGAACATGTCGTAGAGCGACGGGAAGACGAGCTTGCGCGCGGTACGCCGGTGCACGAAGACGTGACCGTCGTCGTCGCGGGCCAACACGAACGCGCAGCGGTGCCGGAGCCGGTTCGCGTACACCTCGTCGCGCCGCGCCTGCCCCACCACCCGGTCGTGTTCGTCGACGACATCCAGCACCTCGTCGGCCGAGAGGGGTGACTGATCTTCCATGAACACAGCCTGCCACGTCGTTACCGACGAGTCAGCGCGGCAATCCAGAATGCGATTCCCGTTCACTTACACTCCCGGCTCACCCTTCTACGTGTTAGTAACATTGCTTCCGGCGACAATGGACGCACGAAAAGTAGAGTTCATTCTTGAATGGGCGACAGGAAAGGGATCGGCGAGTGGTGAGACCTGCGCAACTGTCGCTATTCCGTCCCCGCCGGCAATGGGGTCCGTAAACATCGTCAAGTACCGTCTCCTCTCGTGCCCGAAGCCCCCCGACGATTGATCGCTGATCGCTACCGACTCGTCCGTCCGCTCGGCCAAGGCGGGATGGGTCGTGTTTGGCAGGCCCTCGACGAAATGCTCCAACGGGATGTGGCCCTCAAGGAACTCGTGGCGCCACCCGGGCTGAGTGACGACGAACTGCACGAGATGCGCGAACGGTCCATGCGCGAGGCGCGCGCCGTCGCCCGCCTCGGCCATGTCAACGTGGTACGCGTCTTCGACGTACTGCTCGCCGACGGCGACCCGTGGATCGTGATGGAGCTGGTCCCGTCGCGCACGCTGCAGCAGGTGCTCGATGCCGAGGGGCCGATGCCGCCGGCCCGCGCCGCCCGGATCGGGCTGGCGCTGCTGAGCGCGCTGCGCGCCGCACACGAGGCCGGGATCCTGCACCGCGACGTCAAGCCCGCCAACGTGCTGCTCGCCGATGACGGACGGGTCGTACTGACGGACTTCGGGCTGGCGACCCTGCCCGGGGACCCGCGCGTCACTCGAACCGGCATGGTTCTCGGCTCGCCCGCGTACCTCGCCCCCGAACGGGTCACCGACGGTGTCGTCGGTCCGGCCGCCGACCTCTGGTCGCTCGGGGCGACCCTCTACTCCGCGGTCGAGGGGCGGACGCCGTACAGCCGCTCCACGCCGATAGCGACGCTGGCCGCGCTCGCCACCGAGGCGCCACCACCCCCACGGCAGGCCGGCACGCTCACCGAGCTGCTGGACGGGCTGTTGCGCCGGGATCCGCAGCAGCGGATCAGCGCCGAGGAGGCGGATCGGATGCTGGTCCGGGCCGTCGCCTCGGACGACCCCACCGCCGACGCCGGCCGGGTCGCTCCGGCGGAGCCGGACGGGCCGATCACCCGGGTCAACTCCGACGTCCGGCCCCGCCCGCGGATCGTGCCCGAGTTCATCGCCGCCGCCCCCGACTCCCCGGCGGAGGTAGCCGCGCCGCCCTCGGCCGCACCACCGTCAGCCACACCGCCGTCCGCCACGGCGCCCTCGGGTGCGTCGCCGTCCGCTGCGGCGGCTGGCGCGGTCGGAGCCGACGGGCCCCGCCCGGCCACGGCGAGCGTCGCCGGTGGCGCCGACGCTCCCGTCGCCGCACCCACCGGCTCACCGAAGAGACGGCGGCGCGGTCTGCTGGTCGGGTCGCTCGCCGTGGCGCTGCTGCTCGTACTGCTGCTGGGCGTGCCGCTGGTGAACGGCGCGCTCTCCGGCACGCCGGGCGACGACGGGGCCACGGCGGCGAACGCCAGCCCCTCCGCACTCGCCGACACGCCGGTTTCCCGGGAGCTCTCCCCGCCCCCCGTGGGCTGGCACTACCACCGCGACGACCCCCGCTTCCTCATCCCGGTGCCGGACGGCTGGCAGCTGCGACGCGACGGCGAGCGGCTCGAGTTCCGCGAGCCGGACGGCGCCCGCCTGCTCGTCGTCGGTGAACTCGACTCGGTCCCCAGCAGCGTGGTCGCCGAGCTGCGAGCACGGGAGCGGGCGGAACGCGAGCGGTACGACGACTACCGGAAGATCCGCCTCGCCCCGGTGAAGTACCAGGCGCAGGCCGCCGAGTGGGAGTGGACGTACACCGCCGGAGACGGCACGCGGCTGCACGCCGTGAGCCGCGCCTTCGTCGGCCACAACCGGCACGCGTACACCATCGGCTGGACCACCGCGGACGCCGAATGGTCGGCCAGCCGGAGCACCTTCTCGCTGGTCACCGATGGATTCCAGGGCCTTCCGCCGGTCACCGGCGAACCGTCGAGGTCCACGCCGGCCGGTCCCGGGCACGGGCAGGCCTCGCCCAGCACGGGCGGCAGCCCGACCACCGGCTCGACGGAGCCGGTGCGACCGCCCGCCTCGGCGGCCGCCCCGCCGCCCTCGGCTCCGGCCGCTCCGCCCGCCGGTGACCAGATCGTCAGCTTCGCCAGTAACCGCTGCATCGACATTCCGGGCGGCAACGCCACCGCCGGCGCCCGGCTGCGGATCTGGGATTGTCGCCGTACGGCCGGACAGTTGTGGACCTTCCCCGGCGACGGCACGGTCCGCTCTATGGGCAAGTGCCTGGACGTTGCCGGACACTCGACGGAGAACGGCGCCGCGATCCAGTTGGCCGACTGCACCGGCGCGAGTTCGCAACGGTTCAACCTGAACAACGCCCACGACCTGGTGTACGTACGAGCGGACAAGTGCGTCGACGTAATCGACGCCAACCCGAACAACGGCGCCCGGTTGCAGCTCTGGGACTGCAACGGCGGAGCGCACCAGAAGTGGCGGCGCGGCTGACCCACCCGGCCGCGGTGCCGACCTCTCCGACCAGCCAAGGAGTGATCGCATGCGCCCCTCACCGTCCCGGACGTTCGCGGCGATAGCGACGGCCGACCAGCCGACCGACACCAGCGTCGTCATGCGACGTGCGGTCGTGCTCGGCGGCAGCATCGCTGGGCTGATGGCCGCCCGGGTGCTCAGCGACCACGCCGAGGAGGTGCTGATCGTCGAGCGGGATCCCTCCGAGGCGG
This sequence comes from Micromonospora musae, assembly GCF_003626635.1. Classification (GTDB taxonomy): domain Bacteria; phylum Actinomycetota; class Actinomycetes; order Mycobacteriales; family Micromonosporaceae; genus Micromonospora; species Micromonospora musae. Next base: position 45,594 of record NZ_RAZT01000023.1, read on the forward strand.
ACCACGGGCCCCGGCCCGGCGTACCGCAGGGCAGCCAGGTGCACGCGCTGCTGCCCGCCGGTCAGGTGCAGTTGGAGCGCTGGTTCCCCGGCATCGCCGAGGAGGCGCTCGCGCTCGGCGCGCCCTTGCCACCGGCCCCGGACGCCACCGCGAAGACCTTCGTGAACGGGGTGCTGGGCGTACCGCCACCGGCGACGGCCACCGGGCCGATGCTGATCACCACCCGACCGTTCCTGGAGGCGCTGGTCCGGCGGCACACGCTCGCCGTGAAGAACGTCCGGATGGCGTACGGCCGGGCGGACGGCCTGGTTTACGCCGACGGGCGGGTCACCGGCGCGCGATACGTGCCGCAGGACGGCGCCGAGCCGGTCGTCGAACCGGCGGATCTGGTGGTCGACGCGATGGGACGGTCCAGCAGACTGAGCGACTGGCTGGCCGGCGACGGGTGGCCGCGCCCCCCGATGCAGCGGATCCCGATCAAGTTGAACTACGCGACCGCGCTCTTCAAGCGGGACGAGAAGGTCAGCGACACCTGGGTGGTGGTCTACCAGACCATGGCCGGCAACGGCCGCACCGCCCGCATCGGCGGGATCAACTCGGTCGAGAACGACCGCTGGATGATGCTGGTCGCCGGCTACGACGACGACCGTCCCAGCCGCGACGTCGCCGACTTCACCGCCCGCTGCCGCAAGCACTATCCGGAGATGTTCGGCGACATCGCCGAGCGTGGGGAGATGCTGGGCGAGGTGATCACGTACCACCAGGCCGACAGCCGGCGTCGGGACTTCCACAAGCTCGACCGGTTGCCCGCGGGCCTGGTCGCCGTCGGCGACGCGGTCGCCTCGTTCAACCCGGTGTACGGCCAGGGCATGACCTCCGCGATGCTGCACGCCTCCTGCCTATCGGCGTACCTGCGCTCCGGCCCGAGACCCCACGAGGAGCCGGCGCACGCCTACTTCGACCAGGTCCGGGTGATCGTCGACGCCGCTTGGCAGATCTCGACCTCGGCCGACATCGAACTGCCACACGTCGACGGGCCGTACCCGCGCGGGTACAAGCTCGCCAAGTGGTTCGGCAACCTGGTCTTCCGGGGTTCGCAGATCGATCCGGTGCTGAGCGCCCGACTGAGCCGGGTCACCACCATGCTCGAGCACCCGGCCGCCCTGAGCCGGCCCGGCACGCTGCTCCGCGCACTCCGGATCGGCCTGCGGCACCGTCGCTGACCGGCCGACGATCGCCGCCTCCGGCACGTCGACGGACTGCGCACACCACACGGCCCTGTCGCTGACCTTCCGCACCGGCTGTCGGGATCCGGCCGACACTGGCGGGTTTCCACCACTGGCGGGCGGGGACGCGAGACAGGAAGTGGAACCTGGCTCTCGCCATGACCACAGGGAGGCGACATGAGCTTCGAGAGGGCGACCGGGAACGTCGAGAAGCTGGCCGGCCCGGCCCGCGCGCGGCTGGGCGACATGGCCCAGGAGGAGCGGGCACGGGCGGAACAGGTGGCGCAGCGGGACGAAATCCGGGGCAGACAGCCTGGCGAACATGTCCAAGAGGACGCGCGAGACGCGAAGGACGATTTCACCCGCTGACCGCTCGGACGGCGGCGGCCCGGTCCGGAGGCCGGGGCGCCGCCGTCCGGGTTAGCCGACGCCTGAGGTTTGCGGGTCGTTCCGCCTGGACAACGTCCATACCGCGTACGGGTGGCCAAGCCGACGGAAATGGTCAATGCCTCTGAGCGGACCCGAGGGTCGGGCGTCGAAGAGCGGAATCAGATCGCCCTCTCGTCCCTCGGCGAGGGCTTCGTCGAGTCGCAGGTAGTACGCGAGGAAGGCATCGAACGTCGGCACCGCCTGATCCGACAATTCCTGACCGACCACAGCCCCGCACGCCTCGGCCTCCTCGACCGACCGGATCGCCCACCGGTCGTAATCGTCGGAGTGACGGGCGTCTGCGGTGAGCCGCGCCCACCATTGAGCCACCGACGCCGTGGGCCGGTCGCGGCGGTTCCCGCCCAACCGCTCCTGTTTCCAGTCGAGCCAGGAGGCGGTGGCGACACCGAGGTTGACGTAGAAGAGCGAGGTGCTGTCCCAACTGCTCGTGGAACCCTGGAACTCGATGACCGCCGCGTGGCCGGCATCGGAGATCCGGCGGAAGGTGCCGTGCGACCGCCTGAAGCCGTGCCCTCGCAGCACCGGCCCGACCTGCTTGGCGATCATGTCAAGGTACGCCTGCCGCACTGGACGCTTCATTCAAGGAAGCGTATTGGGGGGTACGGCAAGACAGACGAACCGTGACCGGCTGCTGACCCCTGCCGCCCCGGAGTCGAAAAGGCCGTCCCCGACTAGCGGAAACGGCCTTTGAACTGGGTGGAGCTGAGGGGATTTGAACCCCTGACCCCCTCGATGCGAACGAGGTGCGCTACCGGTCTGCGCCACAGCCCCTCCGCCGGCTGACCGGCGTCGGTCCCACCCGGCTTACACCGGGCGGGCCGGCGCCAAGGCTAACAGGTTCACCACCCCGGGGGCGAATCCACCCCACCCCGTCACGCCCACTCGGACGATCATCCGGCCGCCGTCACCGGCAAAAGCACCATACCCGCATCAACCGTACGCGACGTGGTCGGCGCCCCAGCATGATCGACTCGACTTCCATGATGTCGGGGCGTCCCGACGCCTCGGACACCCCGACATCAATGACCCCGAGTTGATCATGCGGTCGGGCGCGGCCGGGCGCGGGCGGGGACCGGGCACGGGCGGCCGGGCGCGGGCGGGGACCGGGCACGGGCGGCCGGGCGCGGGCGGGGACCGGGCACGGGCGGCCGGGCGCGGGCGGGGACCGGGCACGGGCGGCCGGGCGCGGGCACGGGCCGGTGGTCAGGCGGTGTGCGAGCCCCGGCCGGCCTCGTAGGCGCGGCCACGGAGGCCACCGGCGCGCCGGTAGGAGACCGAACCACCACTCGCGGCGGGCGGCAGGTCGGCTGGCCGGTCCAGGCCCATGGCCGCTCGGCGTACCACCTCGCGCTGCGCCGCGAGCCGCCGTTGCGCCTCGCGGCGGGCGGCCGCGCGGCGGGCCTGCTCGCGCCGCACCTCCGCCTGGCGGGCGGCGAGCCACGCCGCCTCCCGGGCCCGGGCCCGTCGCCGACGCTGGTCGGCGATGGCCCGCTGCCGCAGGTGCGCGACGTACGCCACGAGCAGGGCGCCGGTGACCGAGAAGCTGATCCAGAACCCGGGGCCGACCACCAGGACGCCGATCAGCTCGACGCCGTTGAGCAGCAGCAGCGCGGCGAGGACCCGACGCCGTCGGTAGACGGCCGGGGTGTGGCGGCGCGGCGGACGGCGGCGGGCCTTCTTCGGGGCGGGGGGTACGGCGCTCAGCCGGCCCGAGCGGCGCCCCGCCGCGGGCGGCGCGGAGACCGGCCGCTGCAGACCACCGGTAGTCGCGTCTTCACTGAGAGTCACGACGAGGTGACGGGGCGCGCGTAACGGCTGCCGTCCCGGCACAGTGCGACGGCGGCGTCGGCGCTGGAGCACCCGCGCCGTCGACTGCGCCCGCTCCGCCACCAGCCGCTCGGTGGCGTCGTACCGGCGGACCAGCGCCGGAGCGAGTGCGAGCAGGCCGGCGGCGGCGAGGACGGCGAGGAGCACCGAGGTCGGCACCCTCACCCCTCCCGTCACCGAATTCGGAGCAACCGCTACTGAACCGTAGGATCTTCCATCGATCAGCGCCGAGAGCGTCGATCGTACGGCGAGCAGCGTTTGCCACAGCTTGCGATTACTTGAGGTTACGGGCGACGGAGCGTGATGCCGACGCGCCGCGCCGATCCCGTGGGTGGGACGGTCACCTGGTCGCGGCGCGCACCCGGTGCCAGCGGGCCAGCAACCCGCCCTCGGCGGCGATCTCCTCGCTGGTCATCGCGTATCCGATGTGGTCGCGCCAGGCACCGTCGATGTGCATGTAGCGCACGTGGTACGACTCCTCGCGGAAGCCGAGCTTCTCCACCACCCGGCGGGACGGCCGGTTCTCCGGCCGGATGTTGACCTCGATCCGGTGCAGCCCACCCGGGCCGAACGCGTGGTCGACGGCGAGCGCCACCGCGGTGGGGATCACTCCTCGACCGGCGACCCGGTGGTCGACCCAGTAGCCCGCGTACCCGGAGCAGAGCGCCCGCCGGACGATGCTGCCCACGTTCAGGTGCCCGACCAGCCGCTCCCGCCCGTCCTCCCGCAGGCAGACGGCGAACGGCATGCCGTCCCCGGAGCGCGCCGAGCGCTGCTGGTCCCGGTAGACCCAGCGGAAGGCGGACGGCGAGTTCAGTTCGTCCCACCCGCCGGGCAGCGACGACTCCCAGGGCGCCAGCCAACTCTGGTTGGCCCGCCGCACCTCGGACCAGGCGGCGGCGTCCGATCGCCGGTACGGGCGCAGCACGACGGGGCCGTCCACAAGGACCACCGGCCAGCCGGGCGCGCGACCGGCTCCGAAGAGGCTCACGGGGCGGACCCTACGCCCGTCGGCGCACCGGCCGCGAGGCCACTCCGGACGGGACGGCCGCACCGGCCAGAGCCCGCCGCACCGGCCGCGAGGCCACTCCGGACGGGAAGGACGCACCGGCCGGAGGTCGTCGCGGGCACCGCGGAGGGAGTCGGCGCGCAGCCCGCCGGGCGCGGCCCACGCACGCGGGTGGGGCCGGCGGGCGTGCTCGTCACCGGCGGCGGTCCAGCAGGAGGACGTCCACCGTGGAGCCGGCGGCGGCCGTGGTGACCCGCTCACCGAGCACCAGGAGGCCGTTTGCCTCGGCGAGACCGGAGAGGGTGAACGGCCCACCGCTGAGCGGCTGGACCGTGTAGCCGCCGCCGCGCCGCTCGGCGACGTGCGCGGGGCGGAACTCGCGCAGCCCGCCCGGTGAGGAGACGGTCTCCAGCAGGTGCGCCCGGACGCTGGGCCGGAAGACCGGCTCGGCCCCGGCGAGCAGCTGGATCGCCGGGCGGGCGAGCACCTCGAAGCCGATCAGGGCCGCCCCAGGATCGCCCGGCAGGCAGACCACCGGCACCTCCTCGGCGCCGACCGTGCCGAAGCCGAGCGCCGTGCCGGGGTAGAGCGCCACCTCGGTGAAGGTGACCGGCCCGGCTCGGCCCCCCTCGCGGCGGGAGAGGATCCGGCGGACCATGTCACCCGGACCGGTGCCGGTGCCGCCGGTGGTGATGATCAGGTCGGCCCGCAGGGTCTGGTCCTCCAACAGCCCGCGCAGCCCCTCCGGGTCGTCGTCGCAGATCCCGACCCGGTACGCCAACGCGCCCGCCTCGGCGGCCGCGGCGGTCAACGCGTGCGAGTTCGCGTCCACCACCTGACCGGGCTGGCTGCCCCGGCCCACGTCGACCAGTTCGTCGCCGGTGGCCACGACGACCACCCGCGGGCTGGGCCGGACCACCACATGCCCGATGCCGGTGGCGGCGAAGACCGCGACCAGGGCAGGCGTGACGTACGTGCCGGCCCGGGCGAGCAGCGTTCCGGCCGGCAGCTCGTCCCCGGCCCGGCGTACCCCGTACCCCCGCTTGGGGGTGCGGTAGATCTCCACGGCGGCCATGCCCTGGTCGGTCCACTCCACGGGCACCACCACGTCGGCGGCGACCGGCAGGGGCGCCCCGGCGGCCACCGAGAAGCAGGAGCCGGGCGTGAGCCGGACCGGTCGCCAGCTGGCCGCGCCGAGGTCACCGACGACGTTGAGCCGGACCGCCCGCCCACCGGCGGCCCGGCCCGCGCCGGAGATGTCCTCCCAACGCGCGGCGTACCCGTCAACGGCCGACTGGTCGAAGGCCGGGAACGCGTGCGGCGCGACGACGTCCTCGGCGAGGACGTTGCCGTACGCCTGGGTGAGGTCGAGGTCGAGCGGAGGCAGCGCGCGTAACCTGCGCAGCACACTGCCCAGGTAGTCGGCGAGCGGCGTCAACTCGTTCGCGGCCGCCTCGGCGTCGGCCGTAGCGGTCATGTATTGGGACCACCCGACACGTTGGAGTTCACGAAGTCGGTGAGCCACTTGCGGAACTCGGCGCCGAAGTCCTCCCGCTCGACGGCGATCTGCACCACCGTCTGCAGGTAACCGAGCGGCATGCCGGTGTCGTAGCGGGTGCCCCGGTAGACGATCGCGTGCACCGGTGTCCCCTCCGTACGCAGCAGCTCCATCGCGTCGGTCAGCTGGATCTCACCGCCGCTGCCCGGCTTCGTACGCCGGATCGCGTCGAAGATCTTTCCCGGCAGCACGTACCGGCCGAGGACCGCCAGGTTGCTCGGCGCCTCCTCCGGGTCGGGCTTCTCGACCATGCCGGTGACCCGGACGACCTCGCCGATGTCGGTCAGCTCGGACTCGGCCGGCTCGACCGAGGCGATGCCGTACCGCTTCGTCTCGGCCGGGTCGACCTCGAAGAACGCGAGGACCACCCCACCGGTTCGGGCCTGGAGTTCCAGCATCGCCGGCAGCAGCGGCTCGTCCATCTTGACGAACTCGTCGCCCAGCAGCACGGCGAAGGGCTGGTCGCCGACGTGCGACTCGGCGTACCCGACGGCGTGGCCGAGGCCCAGCTGTTCGGGCTGCCGGACTGTGTAGATCTCGGCCAGTTCGCTGGGGCGCTGCACCGCGGCCAGGATCTCCGGCTTCTTCTCCAGCCGGGCCTCCAGGTCGGGGCGGCGGTCGAAGTGGTCCACCATCGAGGTCTTACCCCGTCCGGTGATCAGCAGCACGTCGCTGATGCCGGCCTGGGTGGCCTCTTCGACGATGTACTGCAACACCGGCCGGTCGACCACCGGCAGCAGCTCCTTGGGCACCGCCTTCGTGGCGGGAAGGAAGCGGGTGGCGAGACCGGCGGCCGGGATGACGGCCTTCACCGCGCGGGGGCGGCCCGTGGCGGCCGTCGTTGAGGAGTTCGCTGAGTGCACCGACATGTCGCGAGACTATCGGCCACGGCTCTGCCGCGGCGGGTGTGGCCCGGAAGACGCGCCGCCCCCGGCGGCGGTGCGCGGGGAGCCGGGCCCGGCTCGGGCGATGTCCGGGCCGGTGGTTGCCGGGGCCGTCGGCTCGGTGGCGCCTCCGGGAACCGGGGTCGTCTCGTCGGTGCAGGTCGCGGCGGCCGGCTCGGTGCGTACGGGCACGGCCGCGCGGCCCGCGCGCGGCATTCCGTCGGTCGGGGTGACCGCCGCCGCCGGCACCGGCAGCTCGCGTGCGGCCGACTGCCGCGGGGCGCTGACCCGGTAGGTGTCCCGGCCGGCCGCCTTCGCGGCGTAGAGCGCGTCGTCGGCCGCCTCCAGCACCTGCTGCCCGGTGTCCGCGTGGTCGGGGTAGACGGCGATGCCGATGGAGACGGTCACCCGTACCGGGACAGGTGAGCCGGCGTGCGCCTCGACCGGCATCGACGTGTCCCGGATCGCCGCGCCGAGCCGCTCCGCGACGATCGCCGCGCCCCGGGCGTCGGTCTCCGGCAGCAGCAGGACGAACTCCTCGCCACCCTGCCGGAACGCCAGGTCGACCTCGCGGATCTCGTCGCGCAGCCGGCGGGCGAACTCGGCCAGTACCGTGTCACCGGCCAAGTGCCCGTAGGTGTCGTTGACGTCCTTGAACCGGTCGAGGTCCAGGGCGAGGACGCTCAGCATCCGGCCGAAGCGGCTGGCCCGCTCGACCTCCCGCCGGATCGACTCGCGCAGGTAGCGGTAGTTCCACAGCCCGGTCAGCGGGTCGGTGAGCGACAGCCGCTGCGCCTCCTCGTGCCCACGTACGTTCTCCACCGCCACGGCCGCGTGGCTCGCGAACGTACGCAGGGTGACCAGGTCGTCGTCGTCGAACTCGTCCGTGCCGAGCCGGTCGTAGAGGGCGAGCACCCCGAGCGCCGCCGCCGGCTCGGCGCCACTCGTGGCCCGACCACCGGACCCGGTAACGGCGCCGCCGGGCAGCTCGACGGTCGGGAAGTCGTCGGACGAACCACCCGCCGGGGCCCGGTCCCCCTCCGGCGAGGTCGCCTCGGCGACCGCCGGGCCGCCGGGTCGCGCGGGGCCGGTGGCGGACGCCGGGCCGGTGGGGGCGGCGAACGGGACCGCGATGTACGTCCGGCACCGCGGCTCCCCCGGCGGTACGTCGGCCGGGTCCATCCGGCCCCGCTGTGGCATCCCGGTCGCCGCGACGGCACCCACCACCCCGCTGCCGACGGGCACCCGCAGCGTCGTCGGCGCGTCCCCCTCCGGCCAGCGCCCGTCCAGACCGTCGGTGCACTGGGCGACGAGCGCCCCACCCGACTCGACCAGGAGTACGGCGCCGGCCCGCGCACCGGTCGCCGCGATCGCGCTGTTCAGGATCACCCGCAGGATGCGCTGCAGGTCGTGTGTGCTCGCCAGGGTGTCCCCGAGGACGGCGAGGTGCCCACGCAGCTGATCGCGGCTGCTGGTCAGCGCGGCCACGTATGAGCCGGTCTCCCGGGTCATCCGGTTGAACGCGCCGGCCAGGCGGCCCAGCTCGTCGCGGGTGCGTACCGGAACCCGGGCGGTCAGGTCACCGTCCGCCACCCGGTCGACGGCGGTGGCCAGCTCGACCAGCGGGCGGGTCGTGACCCGGGCCAGGCGCCAGGCGGCGAGCACGGCGAGCAGCCCGGCCAGCACCACCGCCCCGATCAGCGCCGTGTTCAGCCCGGGAGGTTGCTCGCTGGGCACCGAGAGCACCAGGGGCAGCGGCTGCCCGGACGAGGGACCGATGCGGCGGACGTACCGCCCGTCGGCCGTCTCGGTGACCTGCTCGTCGTCGAGCGTGCCGGCGGCCGCGAGCACGGCGTCGCGTACCTCGCGCGTCTCGGTCGTGTGGGTGACCCGCGCGGGGGCGGCGCCATCGTCGAGCAGGGTGACCGCGACGCCGGTCACCGCGGCGAGCCGGGTCACGAACGCCGGGTCGACCGGCTGGGCCGCGGCGACCGTGCCGAGCGTCGTCCCGGCCTGGTCGCGCAGGTCGACCCGGGCGGTCAGCGCGGTGACCGGCCCGCTTGCCACCGTGCCGGCGCACTCCTGCCAGGGGGTCGACGGCGCGCCGGGGGTGGTGTAGGTGACCCGTCCCGCGACGTCGCTCAGCATCACCGCGGCGGCCAGGCCGCGCCTCACCACCTGGCCCGCGGCGCTCGCCGGGTCGCCACGGGTCAGCGCGACCGCGTCGGCCGCGGCCCGTAGCTGCTGGCAGAGGGCGTCGACGGAGGTACGCACGGCGGCGGCGGCCACGGCGAGCCGCTCGGCCGAGCGCCCGCGGTCGACGGTGTTCAGGGTCGAGGCCACGAAGAGAGCGCCGAGCAGGACCGGGCCGAGGACCACCGTGAGGAAGGCCGCCGTCAACCGTCCGCGTAGCGTCACTCGGTTCCCCCCGAAAGTTCCGCCTCCCTTGTTGCGATGCTGACACAGAGCAACCGTGGGAGTGGCGTTGCGTCAGGAGTGTTGCGTGCCGGAATTTTCTTATGGAGCTGAAGTGACTCATGTGGCGAAACGGGACATGCGGGCGAGGTTGCTCGCCCGCCGCCGGGAGCTGACCGCCGACGCCCGGTCGGTGGCCGCGGCCCGCGTGCAGGCCGAACTCGTCTCGTTGGTACGCCGACTGCGGCCGATCCGGGTGACGGCCTACGTGCCGGTCGGCTCGGAGCCCGGCGGCCCGGAGCTGCCGGAGGTGCTGCGGGCGGCGCTGCCGGCCGACGGCGAGCTGCTGCTGCCGGTGCTGCTGCCCGACCTCGACCTGGACTGGGCCGCCTACGACGGCCCCGAGGCCCTCGTCGCGGCCGGGCGGGGGATGCGCGAGCCCACCGGGCGGCGGCTCGGCCCGGACGCGATCGTGGACGCCGGGCTGGTGGTGCTGCCGGCGGTCGCCGTCGACCTGGCCGGAGTGCGACTCGGCCGCGGCGGCGGCTCGTACGACCGGGCGCTGGCCCGGCTCCCCGAGGCGGCCCTGACCGTGGTTCCGCTGCACGACGGCGAGCTGGTCAGCGTGCTTCCCGCCGAGCCGCACGACCGTCCGGTCCGCGCCGTGGTCACCCCCGCCGAGGGGCTGCGTACGCTTGATGCCGCCCCGCCGTCCGGTCGGGGTACGCCGCCGGGTGTCGCGCCCCACACGTCCGCTGGACGAACCCGGGGGGAATGACGCAACATTGGCACTCGAAGACGTCGAGTGCCAACCGGCCGAACCCGATCCGGAGGAGAAAGTGCCCACGTACCAGTACGCCTGCACCTCGTGCGGTCGCCAGCTCGAGGCGGTGCAGTCCTTCTCCGACGCCCCGCTGACCGAGTGCCCGGAGTGCGCGGGACGGCTGCGCAAGGTCTTCAACTCGGTGGGCATCGTGTTCAAGGGCTCGGGCTTCTACCGCACCGACTCGCGCTCGTCCGGCTCCGACACCGTCTCCGCCTCGTCCGACGGCGGCAAGTCGACGAAGTCCGACTCGTCCAGCAGCGCGTCCAGCTCGACCAAGTCGTCCGGTTCGAGCGGCTCGTCCGGTTCGAACGGCTCGTCCGGTTCGAGCGGCTCGTCGTCGAACGGTTCCTCGTCGAGCAAGACGCCGGCCGCCAGCAGCAGCAACACCAGCAGCTCTTCCTGACCGCCCTCGTCGGCGTCCCCTGACCCTGCGCGCCGGTACGCCCCTCGTCGGGGCGTACCGGCGCGTTCTCGTCGGGGCACACCGCCTGCTCAGGCCGGCTGCTCCTCGCCGGCGCCGCACCGCCGTGGCCCCGGCTGCTCCTCACCCGCACTTCTCCGCCATGCCCCCGGCTACTCCTCGCCAGCACGGCACCGCCGTGGCCCTGGCTGCTAGCAGATCCACGCCGCCGACGGCGGTTGTCCACAGGCTGCCTCGTTGTCCACAGGCTGTGGACAACGGCCCGCGATGCGCGCCGCAGCACTCCTAAGCTCGCAGCCGAGGGGGCCACGTCGGCGCCCACCGGCGAGGGGCGGAGGCGTGATGGCGGAGACGGGCACGGCGACGGCACTGCGTCCGCTGCGCCGACCACGCCTGCCGCGCCGCGGCACCCTGCTCCGTGCCGCGCTCGTCGCCGGGCTGCTCGGCCTGGCGGCGGCCGTCCTGCACACCCCGCCCGGCTGTTCACCCCCGCCGGCGTCCGCCCCGGCCCCGTCGACTCCGCGCCCCGGTCCGGGTGACAGCCCCGCCCCCTCGGCGGCGGCGGTGCCGGACCTCCCCACCGAGCGGGACACGATCCCGGCGACCAGCGACCCGCACCGGGCCGAGGGGAGGTTGCCCATCCCCGCCGGCAGCGTGGGCGTGCCGGTCCGGTTGGCCGAGCCGGCCGCGCTCGCCGTGGTACGCCCCGGCGCCCACGTGGACCTGCTCGCCGCGCCGGCGGATGGCCGAGGCGCCGCGCCCAGCCTGCTCGCGAGCGGCGCGCTCGTGCTCGACGTCGTGGGCGCCGGCGAGACGGACGGCTCGGCCGCGCTCTACCTCGCCCTCGACCCGGACCAGGCACGGCGGACCGTCGGACAGCCGGAGGGGAGCCGGTTCGCGGTCGTGGTACGCGGATGAGCCCACCCGGCCGCGCCGGCGCGGTCGGCTGGTGTTTGCCTGGCGGGGGTCGTCGCGGCAGGAGACCGGCGCCGCGCAGCCGGGATACGGGAAGAGAGACGCGGCGACGCGCGGAGGCGGGCGGCGATCCGCGAAGGCGGGCGGCGATCCGCGAAGGCGGGCGGCGACGCGGGGAGGCGGGCGGCGACGCGGGGAGGAGATCAGTCCCAGTGCGGAGGTCGCTCGGCGTGCAGCCAGTCGTCGTTGCCGGTGGCGCGCTCGCCCCAGCCACGGTCCGTGTCGTCGCTCGTCTGCTCAGGCAGCACCACGAATTCGTCGCTCAGGTCGACGGTGCGATCGTCGTCGCGGCGGAAACCCGGGTCCTCGGTGCTCACGAGCCGCAAGGGTAACGCAGCCCCGGGCCCGGTGCCCCGTTTGCCGCCCCCGCCGCTCGCCCCCGCCGCTCGCCCCCGGCGCTCGCCCCCGTCGCTCACCCCCGCCCCGACCCTCGTCCTCGCCCCGGCCTCGCCCCACCCGCGCGCCGCCCTCGCTCCGGCCCCGCCCCGCTCCGACCCTCGCCCGGCCCCGCCCGCGCGCCGCCCTCGCCCTGGCCCCGCCCGCGCGCCGCCCTCGCCCTGGCCCCGCCCGCGCGCCGCCCTCGCCCTGGCCCCGCCCGCGCGCCGCCCTCGCCCTGGCCCCGCCCGCTCCGGCCCTCGCCCTCGCCCTGGCCCCGCCCGGCCCCGGCCGGCCTCGGCCTCGGATTGATCGACTCGACTCCCGGGAAGTCGTGGTGTCCTCGCGGCGGGAGAGCCCGACTTCACTGATCCCGAGTCGATCAACGGTTGGAGAGCGGCCGGACTAAGCACCAGCGGCCCCGATCCGACCCGGCCGGTCGGTCGCGTCCTGCGGTCGAGTACGGCGCGCATTGGTAGCGTCGGACGGCGTGACGACCCCCAGCGGCGGCAGCTCCCCGGACGACTTCTGGCGGCGACCTCCGTCCGGCGGCGAAGGGCTGCCGGACCGAGCGACGGCACCGATCACCGGCGACGGCACGCCCCCCGCCGGAGGCGTCGCGCCCGGCGCGAACGTGGGGCCGGGCGGCGCGACGTACGGCGGGTACACCGGCCCACCGCCGAGCACACCACCACCGGCGGGTTGGCGGCCCCCCATACACCTGCAACCGGCCGCCCCGCGCTCCCTGCCCCCGCAGGACATGGCCGCGCTGGACCAGGCCGAACAGCGCGCGCAGCGCGTCACGTACTCGATCGGCGCGGTCGCCGCCGTGGTGCTGGTCATCCTGGTCTGCCTGCTCTGCTCACGGCTCCTCCGCTGACCCGCCGGGCCGTCGGGCTCGGCCGGCCGGGACCAGGTCCGCGCGCGGTACCCGGCGCAGCCCGCCGCCGCAGGCAGGCTCGGGCCCGGGCGCCGCGCCCCGGCCGGATCGGAGTCAGCGCTCGGGCAGCGTCAGAGCGTGGTGCCCCAGACGGTCTCGGCACCGGAGTGCCCGGTCAGCCAGACGTAGACCAGCGCGGCGACGGAGAGCCCGACCACCGCGACCGCCAGCACCGGGGTGACCAGCGCGGGCAGCTTCGGCACCCGCCGGTGGCCGCTCGTCGATACCAGCAGCAGGAGCACCACGATGCCGAGCGGGACGACGATCCGGAACAGGATGTCGCCGTAGCGCGAGTGCTCGAAGATCTGGTCGAGGATCGGTCCCTGGAAGCCGCGCGCGACCAGCGCGTCGTTCAGCGCCTCCCCCGACTTGACCGCCACGAACGCGGTGATCGGAGCGAGCACGGCGAGGATCGCCACGGCCCAGTCCAGCCGGCGTCGCCAACGGGGCAACGCGACGTACGCCACGGCGAGCAGCGCCAGCAGCGGCACGAAGACCACGACCGCGTGCACCACCAGGACGTGGACGGGCAGGCCCAGTATCTGCTCGAACATCGGCACCTCCGGAAGGCCTTCGACCGCGGACTGCCAGCGTACGGGCAGGCCCGTCGCCGTCAGACTTCTCGATCGACTACACGCAGCCATCCCGCTCCCGGTTCACCGCCTTCCGAACGGAGCCGGGTCCGGTGGCCCTCGACACGGCCCGGTTGTCGACCGCGTTGACGCGTGCTGTCATTGGCTCATGTCAGCTGGCGAGGAGTTGCTCCGGTCGAAGGGTCTGCGGGTCACCCGCCCGCGCCTCGCCGTGCTCGACGTGCTCGCCGGCGGTGGCCACCTCGAGGTCGACGAGATCACCCGTCGGGTGCGGGACCGCCTCGACTCGGTCTCGACCCAGGCCGTCTACGACGTCCTGGGCGCGCTCACCCGGGCCGGCCTGTCCCGCCGGATCGAGCCGGCCGGCAGCCCCGCCCGGTACGAGGCCCGGGTCGGCGACAACCACCATCACGTGGTCTGTCGGGGCTGCGGCGAGATCGCCGACATCGACTGCGCGGTCGGCGAAGCACCCTGCCTCGACCCGAACACCACCCCGCACGGCTACGAGGTCGACGAAGCGGAAGTGACCTTCTGGGGGCTCTGCCCGACCTGCCAGGCCCGGCGCAGCGTCGACGAGTGAGACGTCGCCGGCCTGATCGGCTGACGAGCGGGACATCGCCGCCCGTGCATGGCAGGCTGGGTCGGTGGACTCCGATGACCTCGGCCTCTTCGGTCCCGGTTCGGTCACGTGGAAGGTGCACGCCGAACCGGTCCTGATCGTCGCCGGTCTCCGCGCGCTCTACCTTCAGGCGCTGCACCCGCGGGCGATGGCCGGGGTGGCGCAGAACAGCGACTACCGCACCGACGTGTGGGGGCGCCTCGTGCGCACCGCCACCTACGTCGCCACCACCGTCTACGGCACGACGGCGCAGGCCGAGGCGGCGGGCGCCCGGCTGCGCCGGCTGCACGAGCGGCTGCGGGCGACCGACCCGGTCAGCGGCGAGCAATTCCGCGTGGACGAGCCGGAGCTCCTGCGCTGGGTGCACGTGACCGAGGTGGAGTCGTTCCTCGGCACCGCCCGCCGGGCCGGTCTGCCGCTGACCCCCGCCGAGGTGGACGGCTACTACCGCGAGCAGCGCCGAGCGGCCACGCTGGTCGGCCTGGACCCGGAAACGGTCCCCGGCACCGCCGCCGAGGTGGGCGAGTACTACCGCACCGTCCGGCCGGAGCTTCGGATGACCCGCGAGGCGGCCGAGACCGCCGTCTTCCTCACCGCGCCGCCGCTGCCGTGGAAGCTGAGTCTGCCGTTACGACTGGGGCTGAACCTCGGGCCCCCGAGGTGGGCGTACCTCGGGGTCGCCGGCACCGCGCTCGCCCTGCTGCCGGCCTGGGCCCGTCGGATGTACGGCGGTCTGGGGCTGCCCACCACCGCGCTCTCGGCGGACGTGACCGTGCGGGGTCTCCGCCTCGTACTCGCCGCGCTGCCCCGGAACTGGCGGGAGGGCCCCTTGCAGCAGGCCGCCAAGGAGCGGGCGGCCCGCCTCGCCGGTGCGCCGGCGAGGCGCTGACCCGGGCGGCTCACCCCTGCGCGGGCGTGCCCTCGGCCGGCTGCTCGACGGCCGCCCACGGATCCTTGCCCGGCGTCTGGCTGCCGGCCGGGCAGGTGCGCCGGTAGTCGCACCAGCCGCACCGGGGACTCGGGTCGGTGGGGAAGGCGTCGTCCGGATCCGCGCCGTCGGCGATCGCCTTCTCGGCGGCCATGATGTCGTGCGCGGTCTCCTCCGCCCGGCTCAGCTGCCGGGCGAGCGACTCGACGGTGTGTTCGTGGGCGGCGACCGTGCCGGTCGGCAGGTGGTGCAGCTCGACCCGGCGGCACGGTCGGCGGAACGTCCGCTCGGCGGCGTACGCGTAGAGCGCCAGCGCCTGGGAGCCTCGGGCGTCGTCGCTGTCGAGCCCGGTGCGCCCGGTCTTGTAGTCGACGATGACCAGCTCGGGACCGTCGGGGCCGGGTCGGGAGTCGATCCGGTCGGCTCGGCCGTTGAAGGCGAGCACCGCCGTCTTGACCGCCACCACCCGCTCCACACCGAGCGGTTCGGTATCCGGCTCCAGCGTCTCGACGTACGCCTCCAGCCAGCCCAGCGCCCGCCGGTAGGCGGCCCGCTCCTGCTCATCGTCGCGGTAGCCCTCCCGCACCCAGGTGCCGCGCAGCAGCCCGGTCAGCGCCTCCGGGCGGCGTCGCTCCGGCGCCAGCGCATACCAGCTGCGCAGGGCGTTGTGCACGCTCGCGCCGAGGGAGTTGTGCGCCCACGGGGGCCCCTTCGGCGGGGCGGGACGGTCGACGTAGGAGTAGCGGTAGCGACGGGGACAGTCGGCGTAGGCGCCGAGCTTGCTCGGCGTACAGACGAAGAGCCGCTCGGGCATCCCCTCGAAGCCGAGCTGCTCGGCCTGCTCCGCCCGGGGGCGGGGCGCGCGGCCGCCGGTGGAGGAGGGTCGGCCGGCTGAAGAGGGTCGTCGCACACCCGAGATCCTGCCATCGGCGTACGACAGATCTGTCGCCGCGCTCACACCATGTGCGCGTAGTGCCGCACGAACGCGGCGACCGCGTCGGCGATGAGCTGCACCGCGATGGCGGCCAGCAGCAGGCCCGCGATCCTGGTGAGCACCTCGATCCCGCCTGGCCGGAGGATCTTGACGATCCCGCCGGAGAAGCGCAGGACGATCCAGACGGCGATCATCACGGAGATGATTCCCGCCGCGATGGCGGTGTAGTCGCTCAGCCCCTCCGCCTGCTGGACGAAGAGCATCGTCGCCACGATCGCGCCGGGGCCCGCGAGCAGCGGGGTGCCGAGCGGCACCAGCGCGATGTTCGAGGTGGACTGGCCGCTCGGCTCGTCGCCCTTGCCGGTCAGCAGCTCCAGCGCGACGAGCACCAGCAGCAGCCCACCGGCCGCCTGCAGCGCCGGAAGATCGACGTGCAGATAGTCGAGGAGCGTCTGTCCGGCCACCGCGAAGACCACGATCACACCGAGCGCCAACGCGACCGCCTGCCACGCCGCCCGGTTCCGGTCCCGAGCGGGCAGCGGACCGGTCAGCGCGACGAAGATCGGCATCATGCCCGGTGGGTCGGTGATCACCAGCAGGGTCACGAAGACCTCGCCGAGAAGCTTCAGATCCACCTGATCAAGGTAGCCGCGCCCTCACGAGCCGAAACGCGGATCAGCCGGAAGCGATCCCGGTCACCCTGCCGGCACCGGCCACGATCCGTTCGTACGCCTCCGGGCTGGTGGTGAAGGCGCCGAGCCGGACGGTCTTGTGCGTGCCGTGGAAGTCCGACGAGCCGGTGAAGAAGAGCCCGAGCTCGGCGGCGAGGCCCCGGACGTGGGCCCGTTCCTCCGGCGAGTGGTCCTCGTGATCGGCCTCCAGCCCGGCGAGCCCGACGGCGGCCAGCTCGGCGATCAGCTCGTCCGGCACCACCCGGCCCCGGCGGGTGGCGCGCGGATGGGCGAAGACCGGCACACCGCCGGCGGCCCGGACCAGCCGGACCGCGTGGAAGACGTCGATGTCCTCCTTCGGCAGCCGGTAGCGCTCGCCCAGCCAGTCCGGCCCGAACGCCTCGGTGGTGGTGGCCACCAGACCGGCCCGGATCAGCGCCTGGGCGATGTGCGGTCGGCCGACCGTCCCGCCGCCCGCGCCGGTGAGGATCTCCGCCCAGTCGACGTCGATCCCGTCGGCCCGGAGCAGGTCCACGATCCGTTCGCCGCGCACCTCCCGGGCGGCCCGCACCCGGGCCAACTCGGCGACCAGCTCCGGATCGTCCGGATCGAAGAGGTACGCGAGCAGGTGTAGCGGCACCGGCGGGTCCGCGCCGAACCAGCGGCAGGAGAGTTCGGCGCCGCGGACCAGCCGCAGCCCGGCCGGCAGCGCCGCCACCGCCGGCGCCCAGCCGGCGGTGGTGTCGTGGTCGGTGATGGCCACCACGTCGAGTCCGACGTCGGCGGCGGCCCGCACCAGCTCGGCCGGGCTCAGGGTGCCGTCGCTCGCCGTCGAGTGGGCGTGCAGGTCGATCCGGTGGCCCG
The DNA here is from genome assembly GCF_003626635.1 of Micromonospora musae. Lineage (GTDB taxonomy): Bacteria > Actinomycetota > Actinomycetes > Mycobacteriales > Micromonosporaceae > Micromonospora > Micromonospora musae. The sequence goes on from NZ_RAZT01000023.1 coordinate 63,109, forward strand.
GGCCGCGGTCGGAGGTCATCGCCAGACGCTACCGTTCCGCCCGACCGCCACCGGGCAGCCGGGCCCGCTGTGGGTGGGCCGCGCCGTCACCCCTGCGTCGAGCCCGCAGCGGGGTGGCCGCAGCGCCGGTGAGCGGCGGGGCACGGACGGGGGCCGCGGACGGCGCGCCGCCCGCTCAGGAGCCGGTCACCACCACCGGGCGGTTCGCGGCGTCCGCCCCGGGTACCGCGACGGCCGCGCCGGCCTCGCCGACGTGCACCCGGCCCGCCGTGAGCCGTACCAGTTTGCCCGATTCGTCGATGTAAGCCGCCTCGTCGACCGCGTTCCAGGCCACCGAGCCGGTCAGCGGCGGCCCGGCGTGCCCGGCCACGAGGGGGCCGCCCGGACTGGTGACGCCGATGCGCGCCACGTCCACCAGCAGCGCGCCGGCCTTCTTGCCGGACGCTCCGTTCAGCAGCAGCCATCGTCCGTCCGGGGAGACGGCGCCGAGCCCGTCCTGGCTGAGCGTCGGACCGCACGCGGTCTCGATCGGGGTCAGGGTCCGGGACGGGTCGAGCAGGGCCAGGCAGGGCTGGTCGGTGCCCTTGCTGGACACCTGGCCGACGAGCCGACCGTCCGGGAGCGCCCCGTAGACGTTCAACGTGATCCGGTCCACGCCGGTGTCCAGCGGTGCCGTGGCCGGGCTCCAGAGCGCGTGGCCGGGCCGGGCCGGGTCGAGCCGGACCAGGACGGCGTTCCCGACGAAGCCCACCGGCACGGCGCCGGCCGGCGCGGGTGTGCGTACGGGGGCGATGAGCTGGGTGCGGACGAGCCCGGCGGCGGCGATCTCGTCGCCGTCGCGCCAGGCGACCTGCCGGCCGTCGGTGGCGACCACGATCGCGTCCGCGCCGTCCAGCAGCACCTGTGGGGTGCCGTCGCGGGGCACCGCCCAGAGCGTCCGGCCGGCCGTGGTCGGCGCCCCGATCACCAGCCATCCGGCGTTCTCCGGCAACCGCTGGGCGCGCTCCGCCGGACCGATTCCGGCGACCGCCACCCGCTCGCCGTCGGCGCCGAGGATCGCGCCGGCGAGGAGTACGTCGGGCCCCGCGTCGGGGGCGACCGGTGGCACGTCGACGCCGCCGGTCCCCGACGGCAGCGGCTCGGGCCGGACCTGGTTGGACGGGTCACCGAGTACGACCGTCGGGGGCTGGGTCGGTCGGCGCGTCACGTCCCCGAGCTGGACGATCCCGGCGCTGACCGCCACGGTCGCCACGGCGGCCAGGGCCAGCCCGGTCGTGGTCCGCTTCCGCTGGGTCCGCCGGGCGCGACGGATCGCCGCCCCGGCCGGATCCGCCGCGCCCGGACGGGGGGCGGCGACCTGCTGGGCGAACGTCTCCCGGACCGCCCGTTCCAGCTCGTCCTGCGTCACGTGCTTTGGACGCGCCGGGGCCCCGCTCAGGTTGTCACGCCGGGAGGAATTCACCCCTGCTCCCCGGCGGCGACACCGGCCGGCGCCGGCACTGCGGAGAGCTGGGCCACGACGGGGCCCGGGTCGGCGTCTCGTGGCGTCGGGAGCCGCCGCGCCACGACTGCCGGCTGCTCGTCTTCGCTCCCGGTCGCTGCGACCGGTCCCGGCTCGTCGGCGCTCGTCGGGCCGGCCGGGGTACCGGCGAGAACGGCCGCCGCCTCCACCGGATCGGCCGCGGTGACGAGTGGCCCGGCCTGTTCGAGCCGGGCCGGCAGGCCGCCCGAGCGGGCTGACCGGCTCGGCCGTGCCGGTTCGGCGGCCCGCTCGCCGGCAAGGTCGAGCGCCGCCTCGGCGCCCATCCGGCGGCGCAGCGTGGCCAGGGCGCGCGCGGTCTGACTCTTGACCGTTCCGGTCGAGATGCCGAGCAGGGCGGCCGTCTGCGCCTCGGACATGTCCTCGTAGTAACGCAGCACCAGGACCGCTCGCTGCCGGTTGGGCAGGGCGCGCAGGTGCCGCCAGAGCAGGTCCCGGTCGAGCTGCCGCTCGACCTCGTCGGCGCCGGCCCGCTCCGGGAGCACCTCGGTGGGGCGCTCCCCGTGCCAACGCCGACGCCACCAGCTGGTCGAGGTGTTCACCAGCACCCGCCGGGCGTACGGCTCGATCGCCTCGATCCCGCCGAGCCGCCGCCACGCGAGGTAGGTCTTCGTCAGGGCGGTCTGGAGGAGGTCCTCGGCGGTGGCCCAGTCGCCGGCGAGCAGGTACGCGGTGCGCAGCAGGGCGGCGGAGCGAGCCGCGACGAATTCGCGGAACTCCTCCTCCGACTGGTCCCTGCCGCCCACTGGACACCTCCTGAAAGCCCGGACCAACCAGGCTGCCATGGGCAGGTGCGCCGGGGCGAGACCCGAAGGTGTGCAGTTCATCCCATGTTCGGGGGAAACTGTCAGGCGCCGTCGTCGGCCTTCGCCTCGTCCGCCTCCTTGCCGAGCCGAGCCTCGACCGCCTGCGGCTCGTACATCTCCTCGACCACACGCAGGTAGAGCTCGTTCGGGTTGGGCAGGTTCTTGATCTCCCGGAGCGCCTGCTCCTGGCCGGCCGACTCCAGCACGAAGGTGCCGTAGTTGAGCGCACGGCCGGTCGGGGTCTGTTCGTACTTCATGTCGGTGACCCGCACCAGGGGCATCATGGCGACCCGCCGGGTGATGATCCCGTTGACCACCATCACCCGCTTGTTGGTGAGGATGAAACGGTCATACCACCAGTCGGCGACCCGCCAGGCCACCCAGCCCATCACCGCGAACCAGAGCAGCACCGCGACCGTGGTGAGCGCGCCGACGTCCTGCCCGGCGAGGAAGCCGGAGAGGTAGCCGAGCACGAACGTCGCCGCGATGCCGATGAGGATCGGGGTGGCGAGGTGGATCCAGTGCCGCTTCCACTCGCCCCGGTAGCGCTCGGTGGGGAAGAGGTAGCGGGCGACCAGTGAGCTGGGCTCGTCCTCCAGCGGCAACACCCGTCGAGGCGTGTTGCCGGCCGCGTCGGCGCGCAGCCCGGCCAGCTCGTCCTCCGAGATCACCGGCTGCTGGTAGCCACCCTCCGGGTCGCGGATCCAGGACCGGCCGGATCGGCCTTCCCCCGCGTAGCCGGGGCCGTCGCCGTAGCCGGCGTCGTCCGAAAAGGAGGGACCGTCCGAGAGGCCGGCGCCGGATCCGTAGCCGGGACCCTCGTCCGGAGGGACCCGTGGGATGGGCTCCGTGTCGCGTTCCCGCCGCTCCCGGTCGGGATCGTCGGGGTCGAACGGCGGACCGGGGGGGCTGCCCATCGGCGGTCAGGCCACCAGGCTGGTGAAGAAGTCGCCGAAGCCTTGGGCGATGTCCATGATCCCGCCGCCGAGCGACTTGAACACGTCCGCGGCGGAGTTCGGCCGGTACGCAACAAAGAAGATCAAGAATGCGATACCGGCCCAGGTGAGGACCTTCTTGACCATGGCGGGCCATCCTCTCGCGCGGCGCCGGGTCCCATTACCGCAGCGGCACCCAGAGTATCAGTGTGGTGTCGTACAGTGAATATCTGCGTCCGTTCTCCGTCATTCCGGCCGGCTTGTCAAGCCCTCCCGTGCAGATACGGAGATGGTGCGCCGTACACGAGTTCGGGGGGAGTCCACTCGGTCAGGTCGTGCAGCACGACATCCTCCGCGAGCAGGTGCCCCGCACTCGCCGGCCAGGCTATCGCATGGAGCCACAAACCCCGAGCCTCGCCGGCGTACGCGCTTCGATCTGCGGGAGAGCTCACCAGCCACAGTGGAGTCGGGTGCCCGGCCACCTTGATCCGGGCCTGCCCGACGTGCTCGGGGTGGCCCGGTCCGGGGTCGCTCAGCGCCTCCGCCAGCTGCGGTCCCGGATCGGGCCCGGCGATGGCGGCGAACCGGTTGCCCAGCCCCACGCCCGGCTCCTCGGCGATGAAGACCAGGTCGGCCGGGCCACCACCGAGCGGGGCGGGGCCCGCGCAGGCCACCGCCGTGGCGCGTACGCCGCTGCGGTCGTCCCCCGCGTACGCCACGCCGGTCATGGTCCAGCCGCTCGGCAACGGCCACGGGCACCACAGCGGCGTGCTCTGCCGCCCGGGCGGGTCGGCGTCGGCGACGATCCGCTCCACCACGCTGGCGACGATCTCGGCTCCGACGTGCTCGGGCACGTGCAGCGGCGGCACCGGTCCGCACCGGGCGCAGCGTGATTCGGAGTGCATGAGGTCGGGTGGCCGTACGGGCCCACCACAACGTGGACAGCTGACCGCGACACTCACCTCTCCACCGTCACCCCGTACGGCGGCGCCGTCAAGCGGAGCGGCCGCATCCGTCCCATCGCGACAACGGAGGGCGTGACACGCCGAGCCGCGTCACCCGGACGTGGGCGCGGCGAGCGGGCGGGTCACTCCGGGGGCGCTCCGGCGTGCGTCCGGATCCAGGCGTGCATGGCGATGCCGCTCGCCACTCCGGCGTTGATCGACCGCGTCGAGCCGTACTGCGCGATGGAGTAGACCTCGCCGCAGGCGACGCGCGCCGGCTCGGAGAGGCCGGGCCCCTCCTGACCGAAGAGGAGCACGCAGCGACGCGGCAGCGTGGCGGTCTCCAGCGGACGCGAGCCGGGCAGGTTGTCGATGCCGACGACCGGCAGATCTCGGGCGGAGGTCCAGGCCAGGAACTCCTCGATCGTCTCGTGGTGCCGGACGTGCTGGTAGCGGTCGGTGACCATCGCGCCGCGCCGGTTCCATCGCCGCCGCCCCACGATGTGCACCTCGGCGGCGAGGAAGGCGTTGGCGTTGCGGACCACCGTGCCGATGTTGAAGTCGTGCTGCCAGTTCTCGATCGCCACGTGGAACTGGTGGCGGCGCCGATCCAGGTCGGCGACGATCGCTTCCCGGCCCCAGTAGCGGTAGCGGTCGACGACGTTGCGCCGGTCCCCCTCCGCGAGCAGCTCGGGGTCGTACCGCGGGTCGGTCGGCGGGTCGCCCGTCCAGGGGCCCACGCCGACGTCGAGCTGGTCACCGGTCACGATCACCAGAGCGTACGGGTGCCGGGCCGGCACCAGCGGGCGGGTGGGCGGTTCAGCGCAGACCGAGCGCGTCGCCGAGACGGTCCAGGAAGCGCAGGTCGGCGGGGGCCGGCGGCTCCCCGACCGGCCGCACCTGACCGGGCGGGGGCACCCGGCAGACCCGGGCCGCGACGGACTGCGCCCACTGGCGGTACGCGGCCGAGTCGGCGGGGTCGGCGCGGCGGTCGAGCACCCGCACGGCTTCCCGGCAGGCGGCGAGGAGGTCGACCAGGTCGGTGTCTCCGGCGCCGGCCACCGGCTGGCCGTCGGGCCGGGCGTAGATCGTGCTCACCACCGCACGGACGAGGTCGCTGTCGAACGAGCGACCGGCCGTCAGCGCCTCCAGGCCGGCGAGCCCTTCGCTCAGCCCGCGGCGCGGCCGGCCGGGACCGGGCGCGGTGGCGGCCACCAGGATCCGGGCGGGCAGGCTCGTGAGCAGGTCCCATTCGGCGGCGGAGTAGACGGCGGTGGTCAGCGGTGCGGCGCGACGGCCGGCAGAGGGCGGCTCTCCGGCGACGGAGTGGCTCATGCCGCCGCTCCGCTTCGCTCCGCGGCGCCATGAGGCACCGACGCGCTGAGCCTGCTGGTTCGCTCGCTGCGCTCGCTCATCGCGGGACCTCCGGCGTCAGCATATGCCCCGAATCACGAAAAGAGCCCCTTCCCCACCAGAACCTGGGGAAGGGGCGAGCCGGCGGGTGTGCGCCACCCGGGCCGGCACCGCGAGATCGGTCAGCGCGGCTCGGGGAAGCTCGGTCGCTCCGGGTCCACGCCCTCGGGCACGTCGCTGAGGGCGTACTCCCGCTTGGGGACCATCACGCGGCGGCGGAACACGCAGATCAGGGTGCCGTCCTGCTTGTAGCCGCGGGTCTCGACCGAGACCACGCCCCGGTCCGGCTTGGAGGCCGACTCGCGCTTGTCGAGCACGGTCGTCTCGCCGTAGACGGTGTCGCCGTGGAACGTGGGCGCGACGTGCCGGAGCGACTCGACCTCCAGGTTGGCGATCGCCTTGCCGCTGACGTCGGGGACGGACATGCCCAGCAGCAGCGAGTAGACGTAGTTGCCGACCACCACGTTGCGCTTGAACTGGGTGGCCGACTCCGCGTAGTGGGCGTCCATGTGCAGCGGGTGGTGGTTCATGGTGAGCAGGCAGAACAGATGGTCGTCGTACTCGGTGACGGTCTTGCCGGGCCAGTGCCGGTAGACCGCGCCGACGTCGAACTCCTCGTAGTAACGGCCGAACTGCATCCTGGTCCCCTTCGACGGGCGGCGATGGAGTTCGGGACAGCATGCCCTACCGATCGATAAGGTGCCGCTCACGACCGGGGCCAGGCGGAAATGTCACACCGGCCACATCCGGGGGGGGAGACGCAATGAGCGGCGGGGCCCTCCCCGGCACCCGCCGCCCACGCTCTGATGTGACAGATTCTGCCGTACGCCCGTCCGGTTCGAACAGAGAGCCAGATCACATTTATTCTTTTGTTACAACACTCTCCGTGTTCGCGCGGACCCTCGGAGACGATCTCTGCAGTAGAGATACTCCTTGTCAAGCCCCCACTTCCCGATTCGTGTCGGTCAATCACGCGAACTCCCCCGGGAACGCTCCCATCACGCTTCGTCACGCAACTGCGACATGCACTTGCGTTCCGCAGGGCGGACACTGACAGACGCGGGTCGATGACCCGCCGTACGCCGACCGGCCCGGGCGGGTGCCCCGTTTCGACACCCGACGAGCGGGAATGCGATGCGGTCCACCCTGGTTCTACGGGGCGTACGTATAGCGCGCTGATCGGAGACTTCAATGGCAACCGTCGAGCTGACCACGGCGAACTTTGACGAGATGACCGGCAAGGACGGCATCGTCCTCGTCGACTTCTGGGCCGACTGGTGTGGCCCGTGCAAGCGGTTCGCCCCCGTCTACGAGCGCTCCTCGGAGAAGCACGAGAACATCGTCTTCGGCAAGGTCGACACCGAGGCGCAGCAGGAGCTGGGTGCCAAGTTCGACATCCGGTCCATCCCGACCATCATGGCGATCCGGGACGGCGTGATCGTCTTCGCGCAGCCCGGCGCGCTGCCCGAGTCGGCGCTGGAGAACCTGATCGAGCAGGTCGAGGCGCTCGACATGGACGACGTCCGCCGGCAGCTGGCCGAGCACAAGCACTGAGCCGGTGGTAACCGGTTCGACGGCCGGGCCCCCACCAGGGGAGCCCGGCCGTCGGCCTGTCTGCCGGCAGTCCGCCGGCTGAGCCCGGCTGGTCGGCGCGCCTGTCGAGCACGGCGGGTCGGCCCGCCGGTCGAGGGACCCTGATCGTCGGAGGGACCCATTTCGGCCCTTCCTTCCCGTAGGGTCACGATCCGATGGAGACCTTGACCCGCCGGGGACGGGCGGCCCGGGTCGGCGCGACGGCGCTCGGCCTGGCCGTGCTGTTGACCGGCACGCTCTGGGGCAGCGACGACGACTTCCCGTTCGGCCCCTTCCGGATGTACGCGACGTCCAACCCGCCGAACGCGCCCGCCCCGGACACCCGGGTCGAGGGCGTCGACCGCACCGGAACCGTGGTGAGCCTCGGCGAGGACGCGACCGGCCTGCGCCGGGCCGAGATCGAGGGCCAGCAGAGCCGGTACGTCGCCGACCCCGCCCGGCTCGCCGTGGTGGCCGACGCGTACGCCGAACGGCACCCGGACGCGCCCGCGCTGGCCGAGGTCCGCATCGTGATCCGCTGGATCGGCATCGAGGACGGGCGCCCGACCGGCCGGTACACCGACGAGACGGTGGTCAGCTGGCAGGTGCCGGCATGATCCGCTGGTTGACCGAGCCGGTGCCGCGCGGCCGAGTCGCCGCCTTCCGCACCGTGATCTACCTCTTCGTCGCCGCCGACCTGATCTTCTTCACCCCCTGGGTACGCACCCGGGTCAGCGTGCCCGGCGAGCTCTACCAGCCGCTGCTGGCCGGTCGGCTGCTGCACCTGCCGACGCCCACTCCGGAGCTGGTGGCGGTGATCTTCTGGGCCCTGCTGGGGCTCGCCCTGCTCGCGGCGACCGGGCGGGCGCCCCGGCTGCTCGGCTGGTCGGTCTTCGCGCTCTACCTCGAGTGGATGATCGTCGCGATGAGCTACGGCAAGGTCGACCACGACCGGTTCGGGCTGCTCGTGGCGTTGGCCGTGCTCCCCACCGTCGGGCGGGCCCGGCACGGCGACCCCACCCGCTCCGAGGCGGCCGGCTGGGCGCTGCGGGTCACCCAGATCGCCGTCGTCTGTACGTACTTCCTGGCGGCCTGGGCGAAGCTGCGCTTCGGCGGCCTGGACTGGCTGACCGGCTCGGTCCTCGCCCGGGCGATCATCCGGCGCGGCACGGAGCTGGCGGACCTGATCGCACAGGTGCCCTACCTGCTGATCGTCGCCCAGTTCGGCATCATCGCCTTCGAGCTGGCCAGCCCGGTGGTCTTCCTGCTACCCGCCCGGTGGCGGTCGCTGACGGTCGGCTTCTTCTACTCGTTCCACCTGGTCACCTTCGCGACCATCACCATCTCGTTCGCGCCGCACCTCGCGGCGATGACCGCCTTCCTGCCGCTGGAGCGGGTCCGGCCGATCCACTGGCTGCGCGGACTGCGGCGGTCCGGATCACCGGCCGCCCTCGGCCAGCTCGGCGAGCATCCCCTCACAGCTGCGGACGACGACCTGCGCCCCGCGCCGCTGGGCGAGCCGGAGCAGGGGGTCCTCGGCCCGGTCCCGCCATCGCCACTGGGCCTCGGCGGCGGCCTCCCAGAGCCGCCGCACGTCGGCGTCGTGCTCGACCCCGAGCCGGGTGGCCAGGCCGACCCCGTCCCCGCCGACCAGCCGGCGCGCCTCCGCGGCAACCTCGGCGTCGAACCCGAGCCGGGTGTCGCGTAGCGCGGCGAGCAGCCGCAGCTCCCGGAACTCGTGTGCCCCGGCGAGGATCTGCTCGACGGTCGCCAGCAGCTCGGCGGTGCCCCGCCCGGGTTCGGCCCGCAGCAGCGCCTCGACGGCCGCCAGCGCCGAGCGGGACTTGAGCGTCTCCCGGCGATCGACGAAGAACCGGCCGACCGACTCGCGCAGCTCGGCCAGGCCGCTGCGGCGGATCAGCTCGCCGGAGAGGGCCGCCCGGCCGTCACAGCCGGTACGCACCAGAGTGGTGGCGAGCCGGACCCCGAACAGCCCGAGCCGGTCCAGCAGCCCCGCGCGTACCTCGGCGTCCAACGGCACCGGCAGCTCACTGCGCAGGAAGCGGTCGGCGGAGAGCAGGTACGCCTCCAGCTGCGGCCTCGGCACCGCGGCGAGTTGGGCGAGCGCCGCGAAGTCTGACTCGCTGAGCACCCGGCCGGCGAGCCCGATCAACCCGCTGCACGCCACCACGGTGACGCCGAGGGCGTTCACCCGTGGATCGCGATGCTGGCGACGGGCGAGCTGGCGGGCGCTGAGCAGGGCGTCGATCTTCCCGCCCCCGGTCTCGTCGGCGCGGGCGAGCACCACGATGGTGTTGATCGGGGCGGCCTGCCCGACGGCGCTGTCCCGGCCGGACTCCAACACCCGCAGGTCGGTGCCGCGGCCGTCCCGGGTCAGGTAGAGAACCGCGTCCGCGTCCCGCAGCACGCGGTCCATCACCGGCGACCGACCATCCTCCACCGGGCCGGTGATCGCGGGAGTGTCGAGGAGAGTCACCTGCCGCAGCGCGCGGGTGGGCCAGCGGACCACGATGTCGCGCAGCTCGCCGGCCCGCCAGCCGACGAGGTCCACCCGCATCCCGGTCGCCGACTTCACCATCGTCAGCTCCTGCGGCGGCTGGTCGGCCGAGTACGCGGTCGCCCGTGGCTGCGGGCCGTCCTCGTACCAGGTGAAGACGGCACTGCCGTCGGCCCCGGCCACCGGCGCGACCTCCTCGCCCATCATCGCGTTGAGCAGCGTCGACTTGCCGGCACGCCAGGGGCCGGCGATCGCGACCCGCAGCGGCTGCTCCAGCCGGGCGAGCTGGTGCCGCAGGTGGCCGGTGGCCCGGGGATCGTCCCGGTACAGCTCGAGGGCCTGGTGCAGCAGCCCCCAGACCGCCTCGTCCAAGCGGAGCCCGACGGTCATGCCCGCGGCTCCAGCGGCGCCGCCGCCGGCCGGCCCGCGGTCAGCTGCTGGGCCTGGTCGTAGAGCGCGGCCAGCCGGGTCATCTTCAGCTTGATCTCCCGCTGCCGCTGGTCGCGGGCGGCCGCGTCGGTGTCGGCCGCCTGCTTGGCGGTACGCAGCGACTGCACGATCGCCTCCTGCAGCTCCTCGGTCAGCGCGGCGAAGTGGTCCCGCAGCATCCGCTGCACCTGGCGGGCCGTGTCCCGGCAGTCCTTGACCACGCGTACGAAGTAGTCGTCGACGTGGCGCTGGATGGCGGTCTTCGCGGTGGCCTGCCGACGGCGCAGCAGCTGCTTGCTCTCGTCGCGGATGCTCTTGCCTCCGAAGAGCGCGCCCGCGCCGATCGAGACCGGGTTGATCATCGGCATGCCGGCGAGGGTCATGGCCAGCCCGAACATCAGCAGGCCCCCGTACGAGCCCTTCATGCCCGTGATCACCTTCTGGCTGACGGTGAAGCGGTCGACGTTGGGCTGTTCGATCTCCGGCGTCCGGCCGGCCAGGTCCTCGGGCACCGTCATCGACCAGGGCGGCAGCACGTCGTAGCCGTACCGGGCGAAGTGGCCGGCGACCCGACGGGCGACGAAGTCGCAGCGCTGGGCCAGCCACTCGTGGTTGGCCTCGGCCGCCTCGGTGAGGTTGCGCGACAGCCACTCCTGGAAGGTGTCCCAGGCGACCAGCGGGTCGGCCGTGTCGAACGCGTCGTCGACCTCGCGCAGGATCTGACGGGTACGTTCGCGCAGGTCGTACTCGATGTCGGAGAGCAGGTCGGCCATCTCGTCGTTGAGCGTGTTCTGCCACCGCACGGAGCAGCGGCGCAGCTCCTCGACCTCGCGTTGGGCGGCGTGCAGCCGGGACATCGGTCCGGACTGCTCCTCGGCCTGCTGGCTCTCCAGCTCGGCGCGCAGCGGCGCGGCGAGCTGCTCGACCACCGTCCGGGCGGCCAGGCCGACCGTGGCCCGGGCCAGCACGTCGGCCTTGCCGGCCAGGTCCCGGTGCAGCCGGGCGACCAGCGCGGGGAAGCCGGACTCGGCGTTGAGGTCTCGGTCGTCGGCGGCGGCCGCGCGCAGCCGCAGGGCCGCCGAGACGGGGATCAGGGCCGCTGGCACGCCGGCTTCGGCGAGGTGTCGCTGGTTGCGATCCGCCACCGCCCGCCAGTCCGGCACCAGGTCGATCTTGGTCTGCACGACGAGCACGTTCGGGTGGGCGCGGGTGACGTGCAACAGCACGTTCAGCTCGGCCACCGAGAGTTCCCGGGTCGAGTCGGAGACGAGCAGCACGGCGTCCGCCCGGTTCAGCGCGGCGACGGAGGCCACGCCCGCGGGCGTGCCGATCTCGTCGGCGCCGGGAGTGTCCACGAGGACCAGCCCGGCGCCGAGCAGGGCGCGCGGGAGTCCGATCTCGACATACGCGGGACCACCTCCGGGCCGGCGGCCGTACGAGCCGGCGACGCCCGCCGGAATCTGCTCCACCGGCACCGGGGTCCGCTCCACGGTGCCGGGCAGCGCCGTCCCCGGTGACCGGCCCGGTGTCGGCGGTGGCACCTGGACCACGGCCGCCGCCGCGACCTCGGCGTGCTGCACGACGGTCGGCAGAACGGTGGTGCGGCCGTCGCCCACCGGGCAGACCGGTGCGTTGACGATCGCGTTCACCAGCTGGCTCTTGCCCTGGTTGGGCTCCCCGATGACCAGCACCCGCAGGGTCGGATCGAGCAGTTGCGCGCGCTTCTGCCGGACCGCCTGGAGCAGATCGCCACGTCCGTGTTCGCGGCACGTACGGGCGATCTCGTCCAGCACGTCGAGCCAGATCCCCGCCATCACCGCACCAAGTGTGCGGATTTCGGCTCAATTATCAAGAGGGGGGCGGAAGAAGGGGGAAGAAGATGGAGGGCCGGGCCGCCACCGCGACCCGGCCCTCCTGCTCCGACCGAGGGAGGTCAGAGCAGACCGTCGGTGATGCCCAGCAGACCGCCGCCGTGAGACGCCGAAGCGTCCCCGTGGACCCCGGCGTCGCCGGTCACCCCGTCGGTGACGCCACCGGTCACGCTGCCCACCGTGCCGGTAACGCCAGAAAGAAGCCCATCCACCTGGTGCGTCACGCCGCCCACCGTGCCCGGCACGTCGACCGGCGGGACGACCCCGCCGCCGCCGTGCAGGCCCAGCCCGCCCAGGGTGTCGTCGACGCCGAGCGAGTCGACGAGGCCGTCGACCTGGCCCGTGGTGCCGGAGAGCGTGCCGCCCAGCAGGCCGTTCGAGCCGCCGAGCAGGTTCTCCGGGGTGCCGAGCAGGCCGTGGTCGGTCGCGTCGAGCACCGTCGTCGGGCTGCCGAGGGTCCCCGTCACGTCCCCGACCACCGGGTCGGCGACGGAGTCCACGGCACCGACCACGTCGGCGTCGAGGGTGTGGGCGACGTCGTGCACCCCGGTCAGGTCGGTGCCGAGGCCGCCGGGGCCGACGCCCAGGCCGATACCGGGCAGCACCGTCACCCCGGCGGCGACCGACGTCGGGTCGACCGCGATGGCGCCCAGCACGCCGGCCTTGACGTCCACGCCGTTGTAGCCGTTGGTGACCGAGATCTGCTGCGCCACCTGCTGCAGCTGACCGACCACATCGGTCGCGTCGGTCACCAGCGGCTCGGCGCCGAGCTCACCGAGGACCGGGGCGACCGGGGCGAGCCCCTGCACCGGCGCGTAGTCGACCACCAGCGGCACCACGTCCTGCACGTCCGCGGCCGTGATGTCGGTGAGGCCGGCGGCCCGCAGCGCACCCTCCGGGTCGAGGTCGAACGCCGACCGGGCGTCGGCGTCGGTGAGCAGGTTGAGCACGAAGTCGTGCAGGGTCTGGTCCATGTGCCGCTTCTCCTCGGATGTGGGCGTCGGCGACCGCCGCTCGTCGACAGCGACGCTATGACCACCCTGCGGGACCGGGCATCGGGGAACGGCCCGCAATCCGTGGTGCCCGGTTAGGGTCTTTTCCGCATCGTCCGTTAGGGGGAGTGGGGGAATCGGGGCGGCCAGATTTAGGGTCCCGATGCCGGAGCGATCTCTGGTACGAACGTAGGAGCCCACGGGGATTCGCCGGGGGTGGGTCGTTCACCCCGTGGGAAACCCGCGGTGCGGCGACCGGCCGACTCCGGCGAAGGAAGAAGGCGCATGCCGTACGTCCTGGGGATCGACATCGGGAGCACGACCACCGCGGCCACCGTGGCCCGGCGCCGCGGCGCCAGCTGGGCCCGTCCCGAGACGGTCGCACTGGACACCGGCGCCGCCACCGTGCCGTCGGTGCTGCACCTCGGCGTCGACGGCACGCTCGTCGTCGGGGAGTCCGGCACCGACGACGGCAGCCGGACGGCCCGGGGATTCCTCCACCGGATCGGCGACGACGTGCCGCTGCTGCTGGCCGGAGAGGCCTGCCCACCGCACCTGCTCACCGCAGTGCTCGCCACCTGGGTGGTGGAGCGGGTCCTCGCCCGGGAAGGGGAGCCAGCCGACGCCGTCGTGCTCAGCCACCCCGCCGGCTGGGGACGGCACCGCCGCGAACTGCTGCACAACTCCCTCTGGGAGCTGGGCATGTCCAACGTGACGCTGCTGCCCCGTACGGTCACCGTCGCCGAGGGCCACGCCGCCCGGGGATTCGCCGGCAGCACCGCCGTGGTGTACGCCCTCGGCGGGGAGAGCTTCGAGGCCGCCCTGGTCCGGCGCAACGCGCACGGCCGGTACGAGACCCTCGGCCTCCCGCAGGGGCTGGACTGGATCGGCGGCTCCGACTTCGACGAGGCGCTCGCCGAGCACGTACGGACCACGCTGGCCCGGGAACTCGCCGCCGCCGGCCGCCGGGAGACGTACGCGACCCTGCGCGCGCTGCGGCCCGAGTGCGAACGGGCGAAGCGGGAACTGACCGTCGGCACCGAGACCGACGTACTGCTCAACCTGCCGGCCGGACCGACCCGGGTTCCGGTGACCCGGGCCCGGTTCGAGGAGATGATCCGCCCGGCCGTGCAGGCCACAGTGGATCTGCTGCTGCGCACCGTGCTCTCCGCGGGCCTGCGCGCCGCCGACCTCGACGCGGTCCTGCTGACCGGCGGCTCCACCCGGATCCCACTCGTCGCCGAGCTGCTCACCGCCGCCCTCCCGGTGCCGGTCGAGGTGGAGCCCGATCCGCAGCTGACCGCCGCCACCGGCGCGGCGTTGGCCGCCTGCCAGGTGGTGTCGCCGCGGCCGCGACCGTCCGAGCCACCGCGCGCACCCGCCCCCACCGCGGACGCACGCCACGACGTCGTACCCGGGCCGCACCGGCATCCCGGCCCCGCAGTGCCCGCGCCCCGACGCCCCGACCACGACCGGATGCACCACGCCGAGCCGCCACCCCGGCCCCCGATCCGGATCACCCCGCTGGAGCTGCCGAGGGCGTCGCGCCTCGTGCTGTCCCGGGGCCGGGGACGCGAAGGATGACCCCGATGACCATCAGCGCCCTCGCCGGCAACCGGCTGGTCCTCGACCGTGCGGCCCGGGACCTGCTCGACCGGGTCGCCACCGACCCGGCGGAGCCGCTGCTCGCCGCGGTGACCGGCCCCGACGGGCACGGCCGCAGCGCGTACCTCACCGAGCTGGCCCGGCTGCACCGGCGGGCCGGCGGCGCCGTGCAGGAGACCGCACCGGAGCGGGTCGACGCGGTCGACCCGGAGACCGTCCTGCTCGTCGACGACGCGCACCTGCTCGACGACGCCCGGCTGCGGGTGCTGCGCGAGCTGGTGAACGGTCGGCGGCACCGGCTCGTCGTCGCGTACCGGCCGTGGCCACGCTCCACCCCACTGGTCGACCTGGCCGACGCGGTGAAGCGGGAGGGACAGCTGATCCTGCTCACCCCGTTCGTCCGCGAACAGACCGCCGCGTACCTCGCCGCCGTTCCCGAACTCGGCCGACGCCCCGACCTGATCGACTTCGTGCACGGCCAGACCGCCGGGGTGCCCCGCGACGTGGAACGGCTGGCCCGGGCGCTGCGCGGGCAGGAGCCACGACCGGGCGCCCCGGCCGAGCCGCCCCGGCAGGCCGTCCTCGAGTTCGGCCCGGACCTCGACGACCTCTCCCCCGACGTCCGGCGACTGCTGCTCGCCGTCGCCGCGGGCGTACCGCTGCCGGTCGACCTGCTCGGCGCGCTGCTCGGCCGCGAACCGGCCGAGGTGGACGCCCTCGTCGCCGCGACCCGCGCCGCCGGCCTGCTCGGCCCGGACGGGCGGCTCGCTCCGCTGGTCCGCCGGGCGGTGACCGCCCTGAGCCCGGCCGCCGAGCGCACCGCGGTCTGGCGTCGGCTCAGCGAGGTCCAGCTCGCCCGGGGCGGCTCGGTGTTACCGCTGGTCCGCGCGCTGCTCACCGCCGGCGTCGCCGCGGACTACCCGGCCGGCACGCTGGAGGCCGCCGCCGAGGAGGCGCTCGCCACCGAACCGGCCCTCGCGGCGGAGCTCTTCGCGGCGGCATCGACCGCCGGCCGACCGGTCGCCGCCCGCCAGGCGGTCGCCGCGGCTCTCGCCGGCGACCTCGACGTCGCGCTACGCCTCGCCGACCGGCTGCTCGCCTCGGCCACCCCCACCGAGCGGGCCGAGGCGGCGCTGGTCGCCGCGACGGCGCTCGCCCATCGCGGTCAGGTCGGCCGCAGCGTGGAGCTGTACCGCTGGTCGGCCGCGGCCCCCGCCGCGGCGTTCGCCGCCATCGGCGCGCTCGCCGCCGGCGACCTCGCGGAGGCCGGCAGCGATCGGACGGGCGAGCGGAACGGGCCGCCGACGCTGCATGCGAGCGCCGCCCGGCTGATGGCCGAGGGCGTACGGGACAGCCTCGGCGGGACGCCCACGTCGGCGCTCTCCACCCTCGTCCAGGCGACGGCGCTGCTCGAACCGGACGGCCGGGCGGTGCTCCTGCCGGACAGCCCGGCCGCCCTCGCCGCCCTGACCGCCGTACACGCCGGTGAACTCGACATCGCAGAGCGGGTCCTCGACCGGGCGGCGGCCAGCGGCATCGGCGGCCCGCTGATGGCCCGCCGGCACCGGCTGCTCCAAGCCTGGATCCTGATGGTCCGGGGCCGCACCGCCGACGCCGCCGGCCGGCTCGGCACGGTCACCGGCCGCGGCCGGCCGCTCGAATCGCGCGACCAGCTCTTCGCCACCGCCCTTGAACTGGGCATCGCACGGCGCAACAGCGACCTCGGCGCGCTCCAGCGCGGCTGGGGGCATGCCCTGGAGGCCGTCGTACGCCACCCGGTGGACCTGTTCACGCTCCTCCCCCTCGGCGAGCTGGCCATCGCCGCGGCCCGCCTGGGCGACCTGGACCGGCTGGCGCCGCACCTGCACCGCGCCCGGTCGCTGCTGGCCCGGCTCGATGACCCACCGCTGTGGAGCACGCCGCTGCACTGGAGCGGTCTGCACGCCGCGATCCTCTCCGACGAGCCGGCCGTCGCCGACGAGCACGTGGCCGCCCTGCTGACTGCCGCGCCGCACAGCCGGTACGCCACAGTGGTCGCCGCTGCCGCCGCCAGCTGGGTCGACGTGCTGCGCGGCGTGGTCGACCCGGCCCAGGTGGAAGCCGCGGCCCGTGGGCTGCACGACGCCGGACTCTGCTGGGACGGCGCCCGCCTCGCCGGCCAGGCCGCCATCCGCACCCCGGACCGGCGGGCGATGACCGCGCTCCTCGACTGCGCCCGGACGCTCCAGGGCCGCCCCACCGGTGCCCGCACGAGCCAGCCGACCACGGCCGACGGTGACGGGCAGGTCGCCGACGCCCTCGCCGCACCCGCGGCGCACCGGCTCAGCGACCGGGAACGGGAGGTGGCCGAACTGGTGCTCGCCGGGCTGACCTACCGGGAGATCGGCGACCGGCTCTTCATCTCGGCGAAGACCGTCGAGCACCATGTGGCCCGGATGCGGTCCCGGCTCAACTGCGCCAACCGGGCGGAGCTGCTGGCGCTGCTGCGCACCATCGTGGCGCAGCGACCGGACACGGCGGCCGGGCAGCCCTGGCCCGGACGGGCGGCCCGATGAGCGGGCCCGAGGCGACGACCGCGCAGCGGGCCCGGCGACTCTTCGCCGGCACGGCGGTCATGCTGATCGTGCTCTGGTCGTACGCCGCGTACCTGACCGGCCGGGACGCCGCCGACCTGTTCCGGGTCCAGGCATTGTCGGAGACCGTGGGCCAGCCCACCGACCGGCTGATCCGCGACCTGCAGACCGAACGACGTCACACCGCCGGCGCGATCGCGGGTGGGCCACGGGAGACGGACACCCTCGCCGACGCGCGCAGCGGCACCGACCGGAGCGTGGCCGCCCTCCGCGACGCCATCGGCGGCACCGACCTGCGGCTGCTCACCGCCGGCGCGGTACGCGACCGCGCCGACACGCTGCTGCGTCGGCTCGACGGGCTGACCGACCTGCGCGCCGAGGCGGACGCCGGCCACGCCGAGGCGGTCACCGGCTACGACCAGCTCATCGACCTGGCCTTCGCCGTCTACGGCCCCGAGTGGGGTGCGCGGGAGAGCGACCTCGCCGCCGAGACCCGGTCGGTCGTGGCGCTCGCCCGCACCCGTGAGCTGCTGGCCCGCGAGGACACCCTGCTCACCGCCGCGCTCACCGGCGGCCGGGTCACTCCCGACGACCGGCGCCGCCTCAACGAGCTGATCGACGTCCGGCGGTACGCGGGCGCCGAGGCCGTCGCCGGGCTGCCCGGCAGCGACCAGGACGCCTACCTGGCCCTGACCCAGGGCCCCCGGTTCGCCGCGCTGCGCTCCCTCGAGGAACGGCTGCTGGACCCGGCCGGCGCCGGTCCGGAGCCCGGCGCGCAGGAGTGGCAGGAGGCGTCCGGGGCGGCGCTCGCCGCGCTGGACGACCTGGTCAGGTCCACCGCCCGGGAGAGCGTCCGGCGGGCCACCCCCGGCGCGGCCCTGCTGCTCGTGCGTACCGGGGCGGTGCTGGGTCTCGGCCTGATCGCGCTGGTCACCCTGGTGCTCGCCGGGGCTCGCGCGGTGCGCCGACCCCGGGCGACCACCCACCGCGCCGTCCACACCGGAGCCCCCGCGCCGGCCGGTGCGCCGCTCAAGCCACCGCCCGTCGACGAACGCACCCGGCCCCCCGCCGCCGGCCGCAACGGCGGCCCGTCCGGAGCCGCCGGCCGGGACGATCGCCCACCCGGAGCCGCCGGCCGGGACGATCGCCTGCCCACCGGGCCTGGTCGCGGGGACGGCGCTCCGGTGGTCGCCCGCCGTGACGAGCAGGCCGTCGCGGCGGCCACCCGGGAGCTCTTCCTCCGCCTCACCCAGCGCAACCAGGTGCTGCTGCGCGAGCAACTCAACCTGCTCGACCTGATGGAGCGCCGCGAACACGACGCGGAGGAGACCGCCGAGCTGTTCCAACTCGACCACCTCGCCACCCGGCTGCGCCGCAACGTGGAGAAGCTGGTCACTCTCGCCGGGGCCAGACCGGCCCGGCGCTGGCGACGACCGGTGCCGCTGCTCGACGTGGCCCGCGGCGCCGTCGCCGAGGTCGCCGACTACCAACGCGTCCTGGTCGCCCCGCACTGGCCGTGGCACCTCGCCGGACCCGCGGTCACCGACGTCACCCACCTGCTCGCCGAACTCGTCGAGAACGCCCTGGTCTTCTCCTCGGCGGAGACCACGGTCCGGATGACCGGCGAGCAGCGGCCGGGCGGCTGTGCCGTCGTGGTCACCGACGACGGGCCCGGCCTCGATCCGGCCGGCCTCGCCGCGGCGAACCGAATGTTGACCGATCCGCCGATGGCGGGTCCCCCGTCCGGCCGCACCGGCCTGTACGCTGCTGCCCTGCTCGCTACCCGTTGCGGTGCCCGGGTCTCGCTGCAACCCGGTCCTCGTGGCGGAACGGCGGCGATCGTGCTGCTCCAGACCGCCCTGGTCACGCCGACGGGGCCGGACGGTGCGGCGCCCGGGCCGGGTGGCCCCCGGCCCGGCCCGTCGGCACGGCCACCGGCCGGGCCCGGCGGCGTCGGCGGCCTGCCGGTGCGGACCCGTCACCCCGGGTCCGGTCAGCCCACGCCGGTCAGGGCCGGCACAGACACGGTTGAGATACCGGCCCCCAGAGCAGCGAGAGGACGCTCATGACGCATTCAGTGGTCACCACCGACGGCCTGACCGAGGCCCTGAACGACTTGGTCGACCGGGTGCACGGCGCCGAGTTCGCGGTGGTGCTCTCGCCCGACGGGCTGCTGCTCGGCGCCAGCCGTGAGGTCCACGACGACCTGGCCGGTCAACTCTCCAGCCTGGTCGCCGGGCTGGAGGCGCTCGGTTCGGCCGCCACCCGGGTCTGCGTCGGCGGCGCCCTACGGCAGATCGTCGTGCAGATGGCCCGCGCCTTCCTCTTCGTCGCCACCACCCGCAACGGCGCCATCCTCACCGTCCGGATCGGCGCCGACGCCGAGGTCGGCGACATGGCGTACGAGGTGGCGCTCTTCGTGGGGCAGGCCGAGCAGCACCTGCCGGTGTACCTCGCACCGGCCTCCACCGTGACGGGCGGGGAGATCGGTGCAGCCGACCGGAGCGCCTGACGAGGCGTGGTACGACGACGACGCCGGACCTGTCGTCCGTCCGTACACCATGACCCGGGGCCGCGCCGCGCCCGAGCGGGGCCGATTCGACCTGATCACCCTGATCATCACTCGCGGTCCCGGCCCCGCGGCGGGACGCCTCTTCCCCGAACAGGCGGCGATCGTCGAGATGTGCCACCGGCCGCTGTCGGTGGCGGAGATCGGCGCGGAGCTCGACCTACCGGTCGGCACCGTCCGGGTGCTCCTCGGCGACCTGCTCGCGGCCGGGCTCATCGAGACACACGAACCGCCGACGCTCGCCGAGCTGCCCTCCGAGGACCTGCTCAGGGACCTGCTCGCCGGGCTCCGCGCGCTCTGAGCCGACGAACCACCGTGGCCGCCTCGCCGCGTCGAACCAGTTGAAGGGGGAAGTAGGCAGTGCCGGCATCACCGCCGCAGCCACGGCGAACCATAGCGATCATCGTGCTCGACCGGATCGTGGCCCTCGCCCGGTCCGTCGGGCGTACGGTCACCGGCCGGAGCACAGGGTCACGCGCCGCCCGGATCGCCGTCCTGGCCGTCCTGACGGTGCTGGCCGCCACGGCGGTCCCCGTCATCCTGATGCTGCGGGCACCGGAGCAGCTGGCCCCGGTGGCACTCGACCCACCACCCAGGACCGGTCCGGCGGCCCCCACCGAGCCCGGCACTCCGGGCGCGGAGGCGCGACCCGCCGCGTCCGCCCACCCCACAACCAGCCACCCGGCGGCGACGTCGAGCCCGAGCAGCGCGGCGCCGCCGTCCCGCGCGCCGGCGAGCGCGTCCGCCCCGGCGCCGACACCGCTGCGCGCCGAGCTCTCGATCGACGAGAGCGCGCTGCTCAGCTACCGCGCGGCGGTGACCATCAGCAACCCGGGGACGGCCCCCGCGCCGGACTGGACCCTGGTGGTCACGCTGCCCCGGGAGTCCCTCAAGCTCACGGCGGTCACCGGGGCTCGCGCCACCCGTGCCGGCGCCACCTGGACCCTGGTGCCGGACGACGGCGGGCAGGTGCCGGGAAAGGGCTCGGTGCAGGTGACCTTCCGGGTGGCCGGCGCACTCGTCAGCGCGGCCCCGACGGCCTGCACCATCAACGGCGTGACCTGCACCGGCCTCCCCGACTGACCCCGCCTGCGGCCGTCGGCGGAGTGGCCGGCCGACCACGGCAGCAGCCATCGGCGGGTGGCCGACTGACCACGGCGGCGGCCGCCAGCAGCGTGGCCGACTGACCACGGCAGTGGCCGCCAGCGGGTGGCCGGCTCAGCGCGGCGTTGACGGTCGGCGGGGTGACCGTCGCGGACCGGCGCGGCCGGACCGGTCAGTCCCGGTGCGCGGCCGGCACCGCACATGCGGCGGTGCCGCCGGGCAGGCGGTGGCGATTGCGCGCCACCCAGCGGTACGCGGGCCAGGCGGCGGCGCGCGCCGGTGGGAAGCGCAGGATCGCGCCCGGGATCCGCCAGAGTGGACCGCTGTCGCCGAGCAGCCGGGCGATGGCGTCCGGCCCGGCGGCGCGTACGCCGTCGACGCCCACCCACTGCACGGCCTGCTCGCACTCCGCCTCGGTCAGCCCGAGGGCGGCCAGGTCGGCGAACTGCCACGGCAGCACCCGGGCCGAGGTGGGGATGCGCCGCTCGATGAACTCGGCGCAGCGGGTGCAGAACGCGCAATCGCCGTCGTAGACGAACGTCGACCTCTCCATGCCTCCATCCTCCACCCGGAGGCCGTGGCGCGGCCGGCGAGGTGGCCGGGGACACGGCGTGCGGGCTTGCGCCGCGCTCGTACGTGTGTTCGAATAATGCCCATGCGCTGGGCCAACCTCGCCGCTCCCCCGGCCGAGGGGGCTCCCGAACGGGCAGCGCCAGCGACGCCACCCCTGCCGCTGGCGCTGCCCGGCGCAACCGTGCGCACCTTCGACACCCCCGGCTTCGCCGGCATGACGTTCTACGAGGTGCGGGCAAAGTCGATCATCAATCGGGTGCCGGGCGCCTCCCGCGTCCCGTTCGAGTGGACGATCAACCCCTACCGTGGATGCAGTCATGCTTGCAAATATTGCTTCGCGAGAAATACTCACACCTACCTCGACCTCGACGCCGGGGCGGACTTCGACCAGAAGGTGATCGTCAAGGTCAACGCCGGTGAGCTGGTCCGGCGGGAGCTGGCGGCGCCGCGCTGGCGGGGCGCGCACATCGCGATGGGCACGAACGTCGACTGCTACCAGCGCGCCGAGGGTCGCTACCAGCTGATGCCGCAGATCATCGCGGCGCTGCGCGACTTCGCCAACCCGTTCTCGATCCTCACCAAGGGCACGCTGCTCCTGCGCGACCTTCCGCTGCTCCGGCAGGCCGCCGAGGTCACCCGCGTCGGCGTCTCCTACTCGGTGGGCTTCGTCGACGAGCGGCTCTGGCGGGCCGTCGAGCCGGGCACCCCGAGCCCGCGCCGCAGGCTGGACGCCGTCCGGACGCTCACCGACGCCGGCTTCTCGGTGGGCGTACTGATGGCGCCAATCCTGCCCGGACTCAGCGACGACGACGAGTCGATCGACGCCACGGTGGCGGCGGTCGCGGCGGCCGGGGCGACAAGCGTTTCGGCGATACCGCTGCATCTGCGCCCCGGTGCCCGCGAGTGGTACGCGAACTGGCTGGCCCGGGAGTTCCCGCACCTGGTGCCCCGCTACCGCGAGCTCTACCGGGCCGGGTCGTACGCTCCGCAGGCCTATCAGCGGGAGTTGACCGCGCGGGTGCGGATCGCGTCGCGCCGCCACGGTATGCATCGGGGCGAGCGGGGCGAGAGCCGTGATCTTCCGGAGCCGCCGTCGCCGCCCGCCGCCGAGCAGCTCACTCTGCTCTGACCGCGCGCGCCGGTGGCGCCGTTCCGGAGCTACAGTCGCCGGGTGCGTACCGCTCAGCAGATCCTCGCCGACTCCGCCGTGATCGCCGTCGTGGGCGCGTCCCGCGATCCGCTCAAGGCGGCACACAGTGTGCCGCTGCAGATCCAGCGGCACGGCTGGCGGATCATTCCGGTCAACCCGAGCGCCGATGAGCTGTTCGGGGAGAAGGTGTACCGGACGCTCGCCGACATCCCGCACCCGGTGGACCTGGTGAACGTGTTCCGGCCCGCCGAGGACGCGGTCGACGTGGTCCGGCAGGCGGTGGCGATCGGTGCCCCGGCGGTGTGGTTGCAGCTCGGCATCGTGTCGCCGGAGGCGCGACGGATCGCCGAGGAGGCGGGCATCGAGTACGTCGAAGACCGCTGCCTCGCGGTGGAGCGCGCCGTAGGCGCCCTGACCCGCCGCCCCTAACCCCCGAACCCGACCCCGTCCCCACCCCCACTCAACCCGTTGATCATGAGGTTGGCGGCGTAGTCGATCTGGCGGTTTCTAGGGTTCAGTGCAACTGATCTTGGTTGTGTTGGGGGTGTGGGTGGCCAGGCCGGGGGTGTTGACGTTCGGGCATCGGCAGGTGCTGGAGCATCTGTGGGGCTCGGGCCGGACGATCT
>NZ_RAZT01000024.1 GCF_003626635.1 Micromonospora musae
CATCAACCGGCTCAAACGCCATCGCGGCCTGGCCACCCGATACGACAAGCTGGCCGTCCGCTACGAAGCCACCATCCACGTCACCGCCATCAACGAGTGGCTACACGCACTTCGAGACAGGACCTAGAGCCAAGCCGAACGGACACACGCACAGGAGGATTTCACACGGCGGACTTCGCGACAACACACCAGATGAGCCACGCGGAGATCGCCACGCTGGTCCCAGCCCTCGGGGAAATCGTCACCGCACTCCTGCTGCCGACTCCGCCGACAAGGCCGAGGTCTACCTGCAGCTCGAGCGTCGACTCACTTTCAGCAGAAACACAAACGGTGCGCGCTGTCGTGGATCTCAGCGCACACCGTTGGATAAGTGTTTGGTGTCCGAGGGGGGACTTGAACCCCCACGCCCTATACGGGCACTAGCACCTCAAGCTAGCGCGTCTGCCATTCCGCCACCCGGACTTACTCGTTCAGCCTACCGTGTCGACCAGGATGATCTCGCACCCCTATGGCCGCCCCGGCGGGCCGCACGGGGAGTTACTGTACACGGCCGCCGTGGATCATGCACATCGTGTTCCCCCGCTCCATTGGGCGCGCCGTCTGCCCAGGTCACGGCGGCAAGCTCGGGCACGCGGTCAGGTCCGGGTAGCGTGCGGAGGCTTTCTACAGGCAGCATGACTATGTGTCCCATCCCTCCCCTCTGGCCGCCGTTCAGCACCGGGCGCTCGCTCTGCGCGCCGCGGGCGACTTGTCCGCCGCCCGTCAGGTGCTGACCGAGGCCGTCGATTCGGCGCGCCCGCCGTACGGGAAAGACCACCCGGACGTGCTCAACACCGCACATCTGCTGGCCCGGCTGCATCGGGAGGCCGACGACCCGCTCGCCGCACGGCGGGTGCTGGAGGAGGCGTACACCGCCGGTGAGCGCCGCTGGCCGCCGACGGACCCGATGATGTTGGCCCTCGTCTACGACCTGGCCGGGGTCTCGGAGGAGCTCGGCAATCGGCACGAGGCCCGTCGCAATTACACCCGGATCGCCGACGCCGGGCCGGCGGTGCTCGGTGCGGATCATCCGGCGGTACGCGCCGCGCGTCAGTACCTCGCGCAGCACGGCGGCACTGCCCCGCCTGTCGCTCATCCGGCCGCCGCGCCGCCCGACCCGGCCCGGGCCGGCGCGATGGCGGCTCTGTCCGAACCGACGCTGGCGTTTCGCGCCCTGCCGCCGGTCCAGCGGACCGCCTCGCCGGCGGCCGGCAGCCAGTCGCCGGCCGCCGTTCCGCCGCCGCCGGGTCCGTTCCCGTCGGCTCCGCAGCCGGCCCCTGCCGCTCCGGTGCCACCGCCTCCGTCGCCGTGGGCGCAGCGCGGCGCCACGGTTCCGTCGCCTCCGGTCCCGCCGCGGACCGGTGGGCCGGTGCCGCCTCCGCCCGCGGTTCCCCCGGTTTCACCGGCCGCGCCGGGCGCTGCGGCGGCGTCCCCCTCGTCGCCTTGGGCGCCGCAGCCCGGTGCCCCTGTTCCGCCGCCGTCCCCCCGGCGGCCCGGCTCGGCGGAGCCGCCGGCTCCGCCGAGTGGGGCGTGGGCGCCGACCGCAGAGCCCACGCCGGCGCAGGTCCCGCCGCCGCCTGCCGTGCCCGCACCGCAGGTCCCGCCGCCACCTCCGCCCGCGCCCGCGATCCCGCCGCCACCGGTGATCCCTTCCCCGCCGCCGGGGTACGCCGGGCCGCCTCGGCAGCCCGTGCCGCCGGTCCCTCCGCCGCCGGCACCGCGCACCGTGCCGGCACCGCCCACCGTGGCGGCGGTGCCGCCGTCCCAGGTGTCTCCGGCGGCACCGCCGCACCTGGCGGGGTCTCCGGTGCCGCCGCCCCCGATGCCGGCGCCTCCGGCGGTGCCCCCCGCCCCGCCGGCGCAGCCGGTGACGTCTGCCCGGCCGGCCGCCGGCACGGAGCCCGTGCCGACCCGTGCTGAGCCCGAGCAATCGGCACCCGGGGAGGCCGCGATCGGCCCGGACTCGTCGCCGGCGGCCGGCTCACCGGGCTGGGACAAGCCGACGATCCGGGTCCAGCAGATCGAGCCGCTGCTCGCCGCCGAGCCCAGCCGGGACCGAGCGGACCGGCAAGGCGGGGTCCAGGAGCCGGCGCCGTCCCGGGCGAACGAGGCCGGGGCGCCGGTACAGCAGCCGGTTCCGCCGCCCCCGGCCGCCGGAGCGGTCGGTCACACCGCGCCCGTGTCGGCGCCGCCCACCCACGTACCGCCCGTGAGCGCGCCGCCGCAGCAGCCCAATCCGGTGTCGGCACCGCCGCACCAGCCCGGCCCGTTGTCGGCACCGCCCACCAACACGCAGCCCGTCAGCGCACCACCGCACCAGCCCCAACCAGGACCGGCACCGCAACCCGTCAGCGCTCCACCGCACCAGCCGGTGTCGGCGCCGCCCGTGAGCTCACCACCCCATCAACCCGGCCCGGTGTCAGCGCCGCCCGTGAGCGCACCACCCCAGCAAGCCGGGCCAGGAGCGGCACCGCAGCCCGTCAGCGCGCCACCGGGCCAGGCCGGGCCTGTGTCGGCCTCCGCCACCGGCCAGGTGCTCTCGCGGGGCCAGTCGCAGCCGATCCCGGTGCCGCCGCTCCCGCCGCCGCCGTTCGGCGGATCACCGGTGCCCCCGCCGCCGACCACCGCTCCTGCGCGATCCACGCCCACGGCCGGCGAGCCGGGGGTGAGCATCCCACCGGCGCCGGCGTGGGGGCCGAACGCGCTTCCGTGGGGGGTCACCGCCGAGTTGCAGGTGCTGCCGGCGGGCGCGCCCGCGTCCACTCCGATATCCGAGTCGACGCCGCGGACCGAACCGGCGCCGCACCCGTCGACAGAGCCGGTGAACTTCGCGGCGGCGCAGGCCCCGACCGGAGCGCTGCCCCTGGCCACGCCGCAAACGACCGGGGCGGACGCGCCGACCGCCGGTTGGAACACCCAGGCTGCCGATCCGGGCGGGCCGCAGCGACCGCCGTCCGGGTCGACCGGCCCGGCGCCGGGCGAGCCGGGGCGGCGCGGCCGTAGCCGGGCGGCGACGACCGTGGCGGTGACCGCCGCCGTGGTCGTGGCCGCGGCAGCGGCGGCGACCGGGGTGGGTGCTCTGGTGGTGGGCGGCGAGAACGGGGCGGCGGCGACCACGCCGTCGGCCTCGGCCGTGACCGGGCCGCCCCCCGGCGACGTGCGGTTGCACGACGACTTGAGCACGATCACGTTGAACTGGACGGACCCGTCCGGCGGAAAGGTGCCGTTCATGGTGGTCGGCGGTCGGGCCGGGCAGCCGATGCGGGCGATGGCCACGGTGGACCCGGGCCAGAACAGCTACACGGTGAACGGGTTGAACCCGGGGTTCGACTACTGCTTCACCGTGCTCGCGGCCTGGTCGTCTGGGACCTTCGCCACCTCCGCGCAGGTGTGCACGGCGCGTGGAGGTGGCACCCCCACGACCTGACGTGAGGATCTTCCGCACACGCTCGGTGTCCACAGGGGGACGCTGCGGGTTCCCCCGACTGTGACCTGGCCCATATGATGGCAGCGGCTCAGGCCGGGGGTTGCCGACAGCGGCCGTCACCTGGCACGACGACGCGGAAGGCAGCCGGTAGTGGCCACCATCGACGACGCGGTGAAGACCGGGTCCGGCACCCCTCGGCGCCGGCGCCGGCCGCGCGGCGGCCTGGTCACCATCGCGACGGTGGTCGCGTTGCTCGCCGCGATGGGGCTCACCGTCCACGGGCTCGGCGCGGCCGACAACGCGGTCAGCAACTACGACGCCAGTTCCTGGTTGTGGAGTGCGGGGCGCAGCGAGTTGGCCCGGGTCAACGGGGTCACCGCCCGCGTCGACACGCGTACCGAGGTGCCGGGCACCCGGCGGCATCCGATGGAGGTCACCCAGACCGACCGGCTGCTCATCCTGCGCGACCTGAGCACCGGGCAGGTCAGCTCGCTGGACCTGGCCACGCTCCAGATCACGGCGACCACGCGGACCACCCCCGGGTTGGGGGTCAACGTCGCCCTGCACGAGGACGCGGCCTTCGTGGTCGACGCCGTGCAGGGGGTCGTGCGGCAGTTGGATCCACGTTCGCTCGCGCCGGTCGGCGAGCCGGTCCGGTATCCCCCGGGCATCACCGGCGGCGCGTTCGACGGTGCGGGTCGGCTCTGGATCGCGGTGCCGAGCGAGGGCACCGTCTCCGCGATCACCGCCGCCGACCTGCCGGACACTCCGGCCTCGGCCCCCGCCGCCGGGGGCGGGGGCGGGCTGAGCCCGGAGCGGGTCGAGACGTACGACGTGGCCGACCCGGCGCACGAGCTGGTGGTCTCCACCCTGGACGACGGTGTGGCGGTGCTCGACCGCACCGCCGGCGCGCTGGTCACGGTGCACGGCGGCAAGGTCCGGCCGACGACGCTCACGACGACCGCGCCGGGTGCGCTTCCGGCGCGCACCAGTGGGTCGATGGTGCCGGTCACGGTGCCCGGGCAGCGGCGGGTGCACGTGGTGGCCGAGGGCGGCGGCGAGGTGGGCGCGTTCACGGTGCCGGGCAGCGGCGACCGGCTCCGCCCGGCAGTCGCCTGGGCGGACCGCTTCTACTGCGCCGACGAGGCGACCGGGCTGATCTACACGTTCGACGCGCAGGGCAGGCTGGTCGACACCATCCGTGGCCGGAGCGCGGGGCCGTTGGAGCTGGAGGTGCGGGAGAACTACCTCTTCATCAACGCGCCCGACTCGGCGACCGCGCGGGTGGTGGACGACAAGCATCAGGTCCGCGAGGTCGACAAGTACGCCAACGACGTGCTCGGCGGTGACCCGCCGCCGGCTCCCCCGCCGCCGCCCCCGCCGAAGAAGCCGAAGGTCGGCAAGCCGGGAGCGCCGCGCAGCGTGACCGCCACCGCCGGGAACGCGCAGTCCCGGGTGAGCTGGCGGCCGGCGCCCGCCAACGGCGCCGAGATCATCCGGTACGTGGTGGAGGGCGCCGGGCAGCGGCGTGAGGTGGGCGCCAACCAGCGGGCCGTGGAGGTCAAGGGCCTGACGAACGGTGAGACGTACCGGTTCTCGGTGCACGCGGTCAACGCCAAGGGCGCGGGCCCGCCGCGGAGCAGCAACCGGGTCACGCCGACGGCGGCCGTGCCCGATCCGCCGGCCCGGGTCACCGCGCAGGCGCGGGCGGACGGCACCGTCGTCGTCCGGTGGCCGGCCGCGAACGGGCAGGGCAACCGGATCGCCCGGTACGCGGTGACCGCCTCGTCGGCGGGCGCGAACGCCCCGGCCGGGGAGTCCACGAAGACCGAACTCGTGGTGCCCGCCGGTGAGCTGGAGTTCGGCCGGCAGTACGCGTTCACCGTCTCCTCGGTCAACAACCGGGGTGTCGCCTCGGCGGCCTCCCCGGTGAGCAACACGGTGGTGCCGTACGCGGCGCCGGGACGCCCGACCGACCTGCGGGCCGCCACGGTGCCGGACCGGCCGGGCACGGTGTCGCTGCAGTGGGCGCCGGCGGAGCCGAACGGCCGGCCGGTGGCGAAGTACCTGGTGGACGTGGGTGGGCGCAGCATCGAGGTGACCGACACCCGGGCCACGGTGGACGGGCTGGGCAACGGGCGCGACGTCACCGTGCGGGTGAAGGCGGTCAACGAGGCCGGGCCCGGTCCGGAGAGCACCGCGACCGCCCGTACGGTCGCCGAGCCGCGGGTCACGGTGACCGGTTCGTCGGCGACCACCACCTCGGCCACGGTGAGCTTCACCGTGGACGCCGGTGGCGGGAAGGCGACCTGCACGTTGAGCACGCCCGGGAAGCCGGCGAAGTCCGGCGGCTGCTCCGCCCTCACCGTGAGTGGTCTGAGCCCGGGGACGAGCTACACGTTCACGGTGACCGCGAGCAACGCCGCCGGCCGAGGCACGACCACCCGCGCCCAGGCCACCGACGCCCTGTACGGCATCGCCACCTGCAAGAACGGGGACTCCGGCGAGGAGGCCACGTACTGCGACCGGGACGTGGACGGCCGCAACGGCAACGAGATCTTCGCGGTGACCCGGCAGGACAACGACCGGCAGGTCGGGTGGGCGAAGCCCGGGACCCGGCTGAAGGCGTACTGCAAGAAGCGGGGCGAGGAGGTGTACGCCTACATCTACAACCGGGACAAGCGCAGCACCTGGTGGGTGCAGGTCGCGTACGAGGGGAAGAACTACATTCCCTGGGCCTGGCTGAACCTGGAGGGTGGCGACAACATCAACGTCCTGCCCACCTGCTGACCCGCCCAGGCAAGGAGCGCCACGCACGTGAACACCCCCGAACCGCTCGGCCAGGCGGAGGTACAGCGCTTCGCCGCCCTCGCCGCCCGCCTGGCGGAGAACGTCAACGCGGTCGTGTTGGGCAAGCCGCAGGTGGTCCGGCTGGCGCTCACCGCCCTCTTCGCCCAGGGGCACGTGCTCCTCGAGGACGTGCCCGGCGTCGGTAAGACCACGCTCGCGCGGGCGGTCGCCGCGACGGTGCAGGGTCAGTGGCGGCGCATCCAGTTCACCCCGGACCTGCTCCCGTCGGACGTCTCCGGGGTGACCATCTTCAACCAGGCCACCCGGGACTTCGAGTTCCATCCGGGCCCGGTCTTCGCCAACATCGTCATCGCCGACGAGATCAACCGTGCGTCGCCGAAGACCCAGTCGGCGCTGCTGGAGGTGATGGAGGAGCGCACGGTCACCGTGGACGGTGTCCGGCATCCGGTGCCGCAGCCGTTCCTGGTGGTGGCCACGCAGAACCCGGTGGAGATGGACGGCACCTACCGGCTTCCGGAGGCCCAGCTCGACCGGTTCCTGGTGAAGCTCTCCGTCGGCTATCCGGACGAGGCGGTCGAGGTGGAGGTGCTGCGCGGCGCGACAGTGCGCTCCCCGGAGGCGCTCGCCGCGATCACCGACACGGAGACCGTCGGGGAGATGGTCCGGATGGCCCTTCGGGTGCACATCGCCGAGCCGCTCTACGGGTACGCGGTGCGCCTCGCCGCGGCCACCCGAACGCACCCGCAGGTACGGGTGGGCGTCAGTCCCCGGGGCGTCATCGCGTTGACCCGCGCGGCGTGCGCGTACGCGCTCATCGACGGCCGGGGCTGGATCATGCCGGAGGACCTGAAGACGCTGGTGGAGCCGGTCTTCGCGCACCGGCTGCTGCTGACCCCGGAGGCGCAGGTGCGGGGGGTGACCGCCGCCGAGGTGCTGCGTCAGGCGGTCGCCTCGGTGCCGGTGCCGCTCCCCTCGGGTCAGCCGGCCCCGGTGCAGAGGTGACCGGTCGTACCGGCCTCGTACTGTCTGCCCGGGGTGTCGGGCTGCTCGTCGCTGCCCTCGTGCTGCTCGGCGCCGGCGTCCGGTTCGCGTACCCCGAGTTGACGCTGCTCGGCGCGGCGGCCGGCGTCGCCGTCGGCTACGCCGTCGCGGTCGCGGCGCGGCGGCCCCGGCTGACCGTCACCCGCGTCGCCTCCCCGGACCGGGTGGGGCGCGGCGAGCCGGCCAGCATGGAGCTGACCGTAGGCAACTCGGGGCGTCTGCGGGCGGTGAACCTCCTCGCCGAGGACCGCTGCGGCGGCCGGCCGGTGCCGGTCCCGCTGCTGCGGCTGCGGCCGGGCCGGGACACCACCGTCCGGTACGACGTGCCGACGGTGCGCCGGGGCGTGGTCCGGGTGGGGCCGCTGCGGGTGGTCCGCCGGGACCCGCTGGGGCTGGTCGCGTCGGCCCGCCCCTACGGCGGCACCGTGCCGGTCTGGGTGCATCCGCGGATCCACCCGCTGGACGCGGTGCCGACCGGCGCGGGGCGCAGCCTCGACGGCCGCGTCGACGCGGTGCCGCACGGGTCGATCACGTTCGACTCGTTACGCGAGTACGTGATCGGCGACGAGCTGCGCCGGGTGCACTGGCGTACCAGCGCCCGGGTGGGGCAGCTGATGGTGCGGGAGAACGTGGACACGAGCCTGCCGCGCTTCGTGGTGCTGCTGGACAACCGGGCCGCCGCCCACCCGGACCGCGGTGGCGGGTCGGCCGCGTCGTTCGAGGCGTGCTGCGAGGCGGCGGCGTCGATCGTCACCGCCGCGCACCGCGCGGACCTGCCGGTGCTCCTGCTGTTCGTGGCACCGGAGCGGGCGGCGAGCCCGGCTCCGGCGGCGAGCGGCGACGCGCCGGCCCGCGGCGGGGCCCGCGGATGGGTGGGCCGGCGGATCAGGTCGCGTCGGGCGGGGGACGGCGACGCCGGCTCCGGCGGTGACTCCCCCGCCGCTCCGCTGGACCGGCTGGCCGCCGCCGAGCTCGTCGCCGAGGACGACGCGCTGCGGGCCACCGCGACCCGGCTGCGCGCCGACCGGCTCGGCGACACGCTCGTCTTCCTCACCGGGCCGGGCGGCCGCGGCGACCTCGGGCACGTCGGGGCGCTGCGCGGCGCGTACCCGTCGGTGGTGGTCGGAGTGCTCGGCGCGGCCGAGCCGACGCCGCCGGGCGCGGCCGCGCTGGTGGTGATCGACGCGGCCGACGGGGCGGGCTTCGCCGCCGAGTGGGACGGGATCAGCCGATGGTGACCGTCCACGACGCCCCGGCGGCGGCCGACGTGGAGCGGGCCGCCGCCGGAAGCGGCCCGGCCGGCGGACCAGGCCGGCGGCGTTGGATCGTGGCAGCGCTGCGGGCGGCACCCGTGCCGCTCGCGCTCATCGTCATGACCGCGTTGTCGGGGGTGGTGCTTGGCCGGGTGTACGCAGGCCCGCTGCTGCCCCAGCTCGTCGCCGTCGCCGCAGCCGGTTCGGTGCTGGTCGGGGTGGCCGCCCGACGGCTGCCGTCCTGGCTGGTCGCACCGCTGTCGGTGCTGGCCATGGCGGCCTTCACCGGCTGGTCGATGCGGCTGGCCGCGGCCCGCGCCGACCTGCCGGGCGGCCTGGCCGACGTGACCGTGGACGCCGCCCGCAACGGCATCCCCCGCCTGCTGACCGCGATGATCCCCGTCGAACCCACGCCGGACACGCTGCTCGTCCCGCTGGTGGCAACCTGGCTCGCCGGGCTCGCCGCCGCCGAGGTGGCGCTGCGGGGCGGCCGGGTGCTCGCCGGCTACCTGCCCGCCGTGCTCCTGTACGCGGGCGCGCTCTACCTGGTCGGGCCGAACGCCGCGCCCGCGCTGTGGCCCACCATCGTCTTCGTGACGGTCGCGGCCCTCGGCCTGGTCACCTCCGCCCGGCCGGGCCCGGACGCCGTCGACCCGGTCGCCGGGCCGGCGCCGACGCTGCGGGCCGTCGTACGGCTGCGCCTCGCGGCGGGCACGGTGCTCGGGCTGGTCGTGGTGATCGGCCTGGTCGCGGCGCTCGGCCCGACGGTGGTCGCGCAGGTCGACGGCCGGCCGGTGGACCCCCGCCGGTACGTCGAACCGCCGAGGGTGGAGACGCTGGACGAGAACCCGCTGGTCCGGATCTCCGGCTGGGCGCTGCACCCGGAACAGGAGCTGCTGCGGGTACGCACCGACGGGCCGGTCTCGGACGCGACGGCGTCGCCCGGTTCGTCGGTGGGGCCGGCCGACCGGTCGCGCGGCGACCGGGCCCGGATCCGGCTGGCGGTGCTCAGCGACTACGACGGGGTGACCTGGCGGGTCGGCGCGACGTACCGCAACGCGGGGCGGATCCTGCCGGCGGTCACCCCGACGTCCGGCAGCACCATCGAGACCGTCCGGCAGGAGATCACCATCAGCGAGTTGAGCGGACGGCTGCTGCCGGCGGTCGCCACTCCCCGCGAGGTCAGCGGCTCGCGGGTGGCGTACGACCCGCTGACTGGCACGCTGATCCGGCCCGAGGGGCTGGCCCCCGGACTGCGGTACACGGTCACGTCGGACCGGGAACGCCCCGACGAGAATCTGCTCTCCATCGCGGACGTACCGGCCGGTGACCCGGTGGGCCGGGTGCTGCGGGTACCCGACGGGGTGCCCGAGCCGCTGCGTCGCCTCGCCGCCCAGCTCGTCGAGGAGAACGGCGCCCCGTACGCCCGGGCCACGGCCGTCGAGGAGTTCCTCGCCGAGCACTACCGGCTGGTCGCGGACGCGCCGAGCGGGCACGCGTACCCGAACCTGGCGTTCTTCCTCTTCGGCCCCCGTAACGGCGGCGGGCAGCGCGGCACGTCGGAGCAGTTCGCCGCCGCGTTCGCGGTGCTCGGCCGGCTCACCGGCCTGCCGACCCGGGTGGTGGTCGGCTTCGAGTCGACCGGGGACGGGCCGGTGCGGGCCGGCGACGCCTACGCCTGGCCGGAGGTGCTCTTCGACGGGGTCGGCTGGGTGCCGTTCAATCCGCTGCCCCGCCCCGACGACGAGCCCCGACCGGTGGAGGAGGACTTCCGCCCGACGCCGGAGGACCCGCCGCCGTCCGAGGCGCCCCAGCCGTCCGCGGAGCCCACCGGGTCACCGGAGCCCGCGGCGGCACCGGGCGGGCCCGCGCAGAGCCGGGGCGTACCGACAGCGGTGCTGGTGGGGGGCGGGACCG
Source organism: Micromonospora musae (assembly GCF_003626635.1). Taxonomy (GTDB): domain Bacteria; phylum Actinomycetota; class Actinomycetes; order Mycobacteriales; family Micromonosporaceae; genus Micromonospora; species Micromonospora musae. Next base: position 10,489 of record NZ_RAZT01000024.1, read on the forward strand.
GCGGCCTTCTCCTGCTCGTCGGGGCGGCGCTGCTGGTCCTGCTGGCGATGCGCCGGGCCCTCACCCGCGGCCGGCTGCGACGGGGTGACCCCGGTGAGCGCATCGCCGGCGCCTGGCGGGAGGTCACGGACGCGCTGCGGCTGGCCGGCCGGCCGGTCGGCGCCGACCTGGCCGCCACCGAGGTCGCCCGGCTGGCCCGCAGCGCCGTGCCCGGGCCGACGCCCGCCGTGCCGGACCGGCCCGGGGTGGCCGCCGACGTCGGCGAGTTGGCCGACCTGCTCAACCAGGTCGGCTTCGCCCCCGGCTCGGCCACCGGTGAGCAGGCCGACCGCGCCACCGGGATCGCCCGGGCCTACGTGGACGGTCTGCGCGCCAGCCGTCCCCGCTGGCGGCGGCTGCTCTGGCCCATCCACCCCGGCCCGCTGCGCTGGCGCTGACCGGATCGAGGTGCGGGTCGGCTGTTCGTCGACCCGTCGACGATGCGACCGAAAGGCCATTGCCTGCTTCTCCGGGCTGCGGCAGCCTTCAGGGGTGATCGAGACGCTTGTGCTGACCGAGGGTGACTGGAAGATCTGGCGGGAGCTGCGGCTCGCCGCGCTGACGGAGGCCCCGTACGCCTTCGGTTCGCAGCTGGCCGACTGGCAGGGCGACGGCGACCGGGAGGACCGCTGGCGTGGTCGGCTCGCCATCGCCGGCGCGTTCAACGTGGTGGCGATGCTCGACGGGCAGCCGGTCGGGATGGCCAGCGGGGTGCCGACCGATCGGGACGGCGTCGTCGAGCTGATCTCGATGTACGTGGCGCCGGTCGGACGTGGCCGAGGGCTTGGCGACCATCTCCTGCGCGCCGTGGAGCGGTGGGCTCGGCAGGTGGGCGCCGGAACGCTACGGCTGGCCGTGGTGGAGGGGAACGAGAACGCCTCTGCGCTTTACCGACGCAACGGCTTCCACAACACGGGCGAGCTCGGCGACCTGATGCCCGACGGGGTCCGCCGGGAGCACATCATGGTCAAGCCTCTGGCTGCTTAACGCGCCGGCTGCTCTCGGCCGGTTCACCGCCGGCCGTGGGCGTCCGGCGCTGCACTCGGCCGTCGCCTCGCCGAGCACTTCGCCGCCGCCGAACGCGAGCCCGGCGTCAGCCACCGACGCCTTCTTCGACCCAGCTCCGAGGAACTGGTGGCGAACCTGCTGCTCGCCGCCGCCGTTTCCGGCCGGGACATCCTCGCCGCTACAGGTGGTCGGTCAGCCCCCGCGACGACGAACCGGCGATGCTGCTGCGCGAACATGCGCTGGGGCGGACGACCGCTCGCCGCGTGATCAGTCGCTGACGTTCAACGTCGCGTACTCCTGCACGCCGAGCCCGGCCAGCACGGAACGAACCCGTTCCAGTGTGACGCCGCGATCGAGGCTTCCCTCGATCTCCAGGTCGAGATGACAACGTCCGATCCCGCTGCCCGCGCCCGTGATCTCGCCGTCGGGGCCGAACGCGGCGTCCAGCGCTTCCTCGACCTCATCCCGGTCGATGGGCAGACCGGCAAAGACGATCTCAACGAACACCGCGTTCCTCCCCTGCGACCCGGCGAACCATACCGGTCACGGCACTAGCTCGGCCAGCCATGACCAAGGGATGTGCGTGCTCCTTTGCGCACTCTTCGTCGTCGGGAAGCACGGCGTTCAACACTTGCTGGGTGATGCTTTCCCGAGTCTCAACGAGCGGAATGACACCACCCGGGACGCCGGTTGATCTAGCAGTGACAGCGAACCCACGTTGCGCGTGCAGGAGCACGCGCCGCCCGTCCTCCAGAATCGCGAGCTCACTGACCGTGAAGCTCCGGGTAGTCGCATCATGGCGGTACGCCCCTCGGAGATTGCAGCTGGCAACTAGGCCAACGATGCGGCCGGGCTCGACTGGGGAAAGATTTTCGGGAGCACGGTAGGCGCCCGGGTGCGGGCGCCAACCGGCTTCTCCGCTGCTCACTGCCTAACTCCCGAGATTCCCGTGATCGTTCCTGCTGTACCTAACTAAACCGTGTCATCTGATCACCGGTTACGGGCGTCGCCGGGACGGCGGCAGCTAACGATCAGGGGCTACACGCGCGGTTCACGGCACCCCCGTAGTACCACCCAGAAGCGTCGACAACACCGTTAGATCCACACTCCCGGCCGCGCATCGTGGAGAAGTGCTTGGAGTCATCACCGAGGTGGTCGGCCTGCCGCTTCGCACGGTGAAGGCGTCGACACGCTACAGATGGAGTACGGGTTGGTCGCCATAGGGACCGATGGCTAACACTCTGGTGAGACCCTCTCGGAGGGCAGCGCGGTCGTCGGCGCTGACGGCGAGTTGGAGTTCCAGGACTGGTGGCCAGCCAAAGATCCGCTGGGCTTCGTCGTTGACCGTGAGCATGAGGTGGTCGTGGGTCATTCGGCATTCGGCTACGCCGCCGTAGAGCGTCCGGTGGCCGGCGACCATGGCTGCAACCGCGAGAGGATTGGTGACATTCACCGGCTCTGGTGGACTGTCGACCATGCAGTACCCCTCCTCCCGCTCATCCTCGTCATCGGCGAGTTGGAACTCGAGGTACCGGCCGGTCAAGTCTGGCAACTCGGCGAGGCTGACAGCGAGGTACGCCATCCCCACCTGGTCTTCGGTGTGCTGGGTGACATCCACCCGGCGAATAGTCCATGCCATCTGGCGCTCCCTTCCACGCGCGTGACCGTACGCTATCTCGCTACAGGCCCCCCATGTCCGCGGTGCCACCTACCTCGGAAACCTCGATCAGTGAGCCTTTGCTGGCCAGAGGGGCCTTGCCCGCCAGCAGGTACCAGTGGGGATGGCGGACCCACTCGAGGTCGGTACTCGGTGAACTGCTCTCCCTCAGCCCTGTCGATGTCATTGAGCAACGACTGCGAGGCCACCGGCGGGAAGTCCTGTCAGCTCATGGTCACTGCAGGTAGGCGCAAGTGGCGAGGAAGGTCTTCATCGACTCGGCGTCAGCCACCATCCGCACCTCGTGGATAGTGGATGTCCCACCGGGGCCGTCGATGCGCAACTCGAAGGAGTCCTTTCTTTGCCCAATGAAGGTAGAAAGCAGGGAACCGATCTGCTCACAGTCGTCCCAGCTGTTGACCTGAACCGCGACACCCGAGTCGGTGGTGGCAGCCGGGGCACCCCGATCGGCGATCCACTTCTGAACGGCGAAGTTGACCTGTGGGTCATCGCCGATGAACTCGATCGTCAACTCAGTCACCGTTGTACCACCTTCGAAGCACGACCTAGCGGAAATGAAAGGACGCTGGCGTCAGGCCTGGACCAGAACGATGGTTTCGAGCGGTCGCTGTTGGCGGCGCGGCGGGACCGGCGTTATGCGGGACGAAAGCCGGATCGCGTTGCGTGTTCGCGTACTGGGCCGCCGTCCCGGTCGAGCCGTCGAGCTGTTCGCGCAGGATGTCGGCGTGTCCGGCATGCCGATTGGTCTCGGTCAGCACGTGCACCAGGATGTTGAACAGCTTGACGTTGGGGCGTGGCCACCAGGGCACGTGCCCAGGGGCGTCGACGGCGAGCGCGGTGATCGTCGCGTCCGAGTGCTTCGACACGCGGCGGTACCGGTCGATGATCTCCTCGCGGGTCTCGTGCTCCGTCGCCCACAGAAGCGCGCCGGGCTCCCGGACGTCGTTCCACCGGGGCATCGGCTCGGGGAACGGCCGGTCGAAGACGTCGCCGAAGTACCAGGATTCCGAGATCGACAGGTGCTTGACCAGGCCGAGCAGGTTGGTTCCGGTCATGGTCAGCGGGCGGCGGATGTCGTACTCGGGCAACCCGTCGAGCTTCCACAGCATCGTTTCGCGGATCTCGCGCAAGTCGTTGTGCAGGTACTCCTTTGCGAATTCATCGATCATGACGATCGAGCCTGCCACGCGCACCCGGCCGGCTCAAGCCTCACATGTGTTGGCCGTGCTGCTCGACCAGGGCGGTCAGTAGCCGCGCGAGCTGCTCCCGTTCCGCCGCGGTCAGCGGCGCCAGGACCTCGTCCTCCACGTCGGCGAGCAGCTTGTCGAGTTTGTGCAGCTGCCGACGTCCCTGCGGGGTGAGCGTGATCAGGTTGCGGCGGCGGTCGGCGGGGTCGGGTGCGCGCTCCACCTGGTCGCGAGCGGCCAGCTCGTTGATGACGGCGACCAAGTCGCTGCGGTAGATGCGGGTCCGGTCGCTGAGTTCGGCCTGGCTGACCGCGCCGAACTCGTCGAGCGTGGCGAGCACGGCGTAGTGCCACTTCCGGGCGTCCGCCCGCGCCAGCTCCTCGTTCACCCGGCGATCGGCCTGCATGGCGGCCTGGGACAGCAGCCGGGTCCGGAGGTCCCGTAGCCGCTGCGCGCCCGTCGTGCTGTCGTCCACGGCACGAGGGTACCACTTGCGTTAGTCACACTAACGATCTACTGTGAGGCGAACTAGCGTTAGTGTGACTAACGATTGGAGGTGGCGTCGTGCCACTGACGAACGTGCTCGACTCGACGATGTACTACGAGGAGACCGGCACCGGAACTCCCCTGGTGTTCCTGCACGGCAACCCCGGCTCATCGCACCTGTGGCGCAACGTCCTGCCGGCCGTCGACCTGCCCGCGCGGATCCTCGCCCCCGACCTCATCGGGATGGGCCGCTCCGGCAAGCCGGACCTGCGTTACCGGTTCGACGACCACGCCCGCTACCTCGACGCCTTTTTCGACCGGCTGGACCTCGCCGACGTGATCCTGGTCGGTCACGACTGGGGTGGGTCGCTCGCCTTCGACTGGGCGGCGCGTCACCCCGACCGGGTCCGGGGCGTGGCGTTCCTCGAGGCCATCGTGCGACCCCTGTCGTGGAGCGAACTCGGCGACGCCCCGCGAGCCCGCGCCGAGGCGATGCGCGGCACGCAGGGTGAGGCGCTCGTGCTCGACTCGACCTACTTCCTGGAATCGGCGTTCACCGGCGGCGTGCTCAGTCCGGTGCGCGAGCCGGACCTGCGGGCGTACCTGTCGCCCTACCCCACCCGGGAGAGCCGCCGGCCGATCCTGGAATGGGCCCGCTCGCTGCCGCTCGACGGCGAGCCGGCCGACGTCGCCGAGCGGGTCGAGCAGTACGGCAAGTGGCTGGCCGCCAGCGACGACACACCGAAGCTCCTGCTCACCTTCGACTCCTCGCCCACGCTGCTCATCGGGACCGAGATGGCGGCCTGGTGCCAGGAGAACATCGCCGCGCTGACCACCGCGCACTGCGGCCCAGCCGGACACCACGCACCCGAGGACCAACCCGACGCCATCGCCCGGGCCGTCACGACCTGGGCGCGACGCCACGACCTGACCCACGACCGCGATACGACTCGAAGGAGCACCATGACCGCCAGCGACGCCATCCCCTTCGGCACGCAGCTCATCGGCCGGACGGAGAAGGCCCTCAACGCCATCCTCGACCGGCAGTTGGCCGGAACCGGCATCACCGAACCCCAGTGGGTCACGCTGACGCTGACCGTCGTCAGCGGCGGACTGCCCACCGCCGCCCTCGTCGAGCGGATCCGCGACGCCCTGAAGGTGGACCAGGCCACGGCGCGGGAGCACGTCGCGGCACTGACCGCCGCCGGCCTGCTGGTGACGACCCCGGCCGGCGCCGTCGAAGCCTCCGAGCGGGGTACGGCGCAGTGGAACGAGGTCCGTGCCGCGACCGGGCTGGTCAGCCAGCGGCTCTGGGGCGACCTGCCCGAGGATGATCTGGCGGCCGCCGGACGGGTCCTCAACACCGTCCTCAGCCGCGCCGACGGAGTGCTGGCTGCCGCTGGATGAGCGGTACGGCTAGAGCAGTCCACGCTGGGCCATGAAGGCTCGCAACGTCTCGGCGTCCTCGGCGGACATCAGGCGGCGCGGGATCACGGTCGCCGGCATCCGGCCGACGTACACGATCCAGAAGTCATCGGTGCTCCGCACCTGGGCGACCCCGTCCCAGGCAATACCGCCGGACTCCGAGCCGCTGCGCATCATGATGTTGTCATCGGTGATGTCGTAGGCGCCCGCGACCGCGTAGCCACTGGAGCGGCGTCGGGCGCGCCACCGCACGAACGGCGCGTACAGCATCGACAGCACGCCGGCCACCACCAGCGCCGTAAAGAGCGGCACGATCCGGTCGCCCCGCGCGGACCCCTGCGAGACGGCGAGACCGATCGCTCCGAGCACCGCCAGCACCGCGCCGATGTATCCGTACCGACGCAGCCGAACACTGCTGAGCGCGGCGGCCACGCGGCCCGGGTAGGCGGGATCGGCTGGGACGTCAAAACGGATCTGCACGGCCAGAACGATAGTGCCCCGTCGAGATGCCGGCGGCCGGTGTCGCTCGATGACCTGGCGGGACAGGTGCTCTCCGGTCCGGGAGGGCCGCGAGGTCTCCGGTGCTTCGATTCCGCACCGGAGACCTCGCGGCTCATCCTCACCTCGGGTCAGCTCACCCGATGGGCTCGGCCACGACGAGCTGGAACTTCTCGAAGGTCAGCTTGACCGTGTTGCGCTTGGCGTCGACGGTGCCGAGGGAGACGCCGTTGAACGGGTCGGTCACGCGGTAACGGCCCCGGCCCAGACCGCGCAGCTCCACCGTGCCGTTCCACTGGTCGGCGTAGAAGGCGTAGTGGAGGGTCTTCTCCTTGGCCACGACGTGCGCCTCGGGCTTGTCGAAACCGATGTCGTACAGCTCGCCCCGGTACTCGCCGGTGGGCAGCATGTTCTGGCTGTACAGACTCACCCACTTGCGCCAGATCGCCTCCTTCTCCGGGGTGAGCACGTTCTCGTCGTCCGGGCCCGCCGGGTAGGTGAACTTGGTCGACAGGACGGCGCCCACGCCGTAGCTGGAGGCGAAGTCGTTGCCGTTGTCGCTCAGCTCGACGTGGTCGCCGGCGTAGCTGGCGCCGTGGCCCATCAGCGCCTTCATCGTCTTGCCCTTGGTGCGGACCTGGTAGGACGAGGTCGGGTCCGAGCCCGGGTACTGGTCGATGTAGGGCAGGTTGTGGAAGGCGAAGGCGGTGCCGCAGGGGCACAGCTCGATGACCGCGTTGCGGTTCGCCTCGTGCGCGGCCTCGTACACCGCCCGCCAGAACTGCGCCAGGCCCTCGGTCGACTCCTCGGGGCGGGCGTGCCCGTGCGCCGGGTTGTAGCAGGGCGTGACCCCGTTGAGGTGCTGGCCGTCGATCTTGAGTCCCTCGTAGCCCCAGTCACCGATGAACTTCTTCACCTGGCCGACGAAGTAGTCCACAGTGGGCTGGTACGCCGGACACAGGGTGTAGGCGTCCCACCAGGTCACCTCCTGCTTGTTGCCGTCGCGGTCGAGCAGGAGCATGTCGGGGCGCGACTTGAACAGGTTGCTCTCGGGGTCGGCGGCGAGCGGGGCCCACCACAGGCGCGGGCGCAGGCCGGCGTCCCGGATCTGCTTGGTGAAGAGCGCATGTCCGCCTCGCCCCGGGGGAACTTCTGCGGGTTGAGGTCCCAGTCGCCCTCGTTGGTCTGCCAGCCGTCGTCGAGCACCGCCCACTTGAGGCCGACCTCGCGCACCTTGGGAAGAGTTGCGACGACCTGCTCGACGGTGAAGTCGCGCTCGTAACCCCAGGCGCACCAGATCGGTTCGAGGGCCGGCTTCGGCGTCTTGGGGGCGCGTAGGCCGATGTCGCTCATGTAGTCGCGGTAGCGCTGCAGCGGTACGAAGTAGTCGCCCGAGTGGGCGGTCAGGAAGGTGGTCTCGGTGGTCAGCTGCTGGCCCGGCTTCAGGGTACGGACGACGTCGCCCTCGACGGCGATGCTCGCCCCGACGGCCGTCTTGCGGACCGGCAGGCGCAGGATCTTCGCCACGGGTTCGACGTGCCCGACGGAGATACCCCCGCCCGAACGCCAGACGGACGCCATCGGCGTGCCGCCGCCGTAGTCGGAGGAGTCCATCCCCAGCGAGTTCTTCTGGTCGAAGTCCTCCGTCACCGGCTGCACCCAGTCGCGACGGTCCTCGTACGTGGTGCCGGAGAAGGTGTAGAAGCCGCCGGGCTTCGCGAGGAGCTGGTGGGCTCCGCTGCGCCACCCGGTGACCTTCAGGTCGGCACCGGACTTGTTGGTGTAGGTCACCCGCATCACGATCATGCCGGTCAGGCGCTGGAAGGAGGTCAGCTCCACCGTCTTCCGTACGCCGGCCTTGGAGTCGCCCTCGATGGTCACCTGGACGCCCGCGCCGTGCCGGTGATGCTTGGTCTTACGGGTCTCGTGTCCACGGTAGGCGAAGTCTTCGATCGCGGTGTCGCCCAGCAGCAGCGCCTCGCTCGCGTCGAAGCGCGTGACGTCGACGTCCTTCAAGGCCACCCGGCTGTGCAGCTTGTCGTCGAACTCCACGGTGATGGAGGTGTCGCCGACGCCGACGACGTCGGGACCGCGGTGCGGTGCGGCGGCTGCGGGGATCGCGCCCACTGCTGTGGTCACAGCAGGGAGCGCGGTCAGGCCGGCACCCCCCAGTGCCACCTTCAACATGGTCCGCCGCTTCATGTTGCTCATGTCAATCTCCCTTGGGGCTCGTCGCGCAGCTCTACGACCGGTCGCGCCGGTCGCTCGTCGCTGTGGATCCTCGAGATCGGGTCACCTCGAACGTGCCGATACGTACTGCCGGGCCGCGGACCGGGTCACACAGATCCGACGACTGCCCGTGCGGGCAACCGCGAGCTCCGGGCGACCTGGTTCGACCTGGCATCCACCGAGAGCGAGACGGCATCGGCAAGGAGCGCGGCGCCGCCTCGTTCACCTGAAGTCACGATGCAGGCCAGAGGGATACCAAGTGCCGGCCCGAGCCGCCGGTGGCGACAAGGCCGAGCAGAAGCTCACGCATGTGGGGTTCCCCATTCCGCGCCGGATGGTCTGCCCGACGAACGTAGGTGGTATATTCTTGGCTTGTCAATGGCCGGTTCCCGGTAGTTTTTGGTTCGTTCACCGCGACCCGAGGCGGAGCGGCACGCCGGACATGGGCGTCCGGCTCCAGAGATCGATCGCACTGGTATGGTTGGCTGGTATGACTGTTGCGAGGACGCGGATGCCCCGTGGCCTGTTCGCCGACGACGCGCTTCCCCTCTACGAGCGAACCGCCAAGCAGCTGCTCGACGACCTGCGCGCCACCGCCGCCCACCCAGGTGACCGGCTACCCTCCGAGCGAGCGCTGGCGACCCGATACGCCGTCTCGCGTGTGACGCTGCGAGCCGCCCTCGCCGACCTGGAGTCGCGCGGCATCGTGCGCCCGTCGTCGACGCGCGGATGGTTCGTCGCCGACCTCGACCAGCTCCCCGAGCCGCCGGCGGCCACCACCGCCGAGGCGACCCCCCAGGTGCAGGGCCTCGCCGACTTCGCCCGCGTCAACGGCCTCACGCCGAGCAGCCGGGTCCTCTCCGCCGCGGTCCGCCCGGCGACGGTCTCCGAGGCCGAAGACCTCCGCATCGCCCCCGGCGCCGACCTCTTCGAACTGCACCGACTTCGCTTCCTCGACGGCCTGCTGGTCGTGCTCGAGCACAACCGGCTCCCGCTGGCGGCCTGTCCGGCCCTGGCCGAGACCGACTTCAACTCCGCCTCGCTCTACGCCACCCTGCGCGCGGCCAACCCGCCGCAGACGCCGCGCGTCGCCGACTACTCGTGCGAAGCCCGGCACCCGACGCCACGGGAGATGGAGCTCTTCGAGATCGGCGACACCATGCCGATGCTCGTGGCGACCACGCTCACCTTCAACCAGGCGGGCCGCCCGATCGAGCTGACCGTCCAGGTCTACCGCGGCGACCGCTACCGCTTCCGGGCCTCCATCACCAATCCGGCCTGATCGACCTCGTCCTCGACACCGCTCAGGGTCGGGGCACACGACTTCCTTGACATCGGAGTGTCCAGGTCGACGGATGCCCCGACCTGTTGTCGAGTTGATCTCGCGCCGTCGCGGCGCCTCAGCCGCAGGCGGGGCGCGATGGATCGCCCGCGCGGCGGGCATGCGCCGCGTCGGTGCCTGCCGCCGCTCTCATCGAGGCCCGGCAGGGGGCCGGCGGCGACTCCCGCCGTCGGCCGCAACCATCGTGGTGAGCTCGATACCTCAGAGGCATAAACATGCCTCTGAGGTATCGGCCGCGCGACGGCCAGGCCAGGCAGCACGTCGCCGCGCCGCACATCGGCCCGCGCCGCGCTTCGGCCCGCTCCCGGCAGGACCGGCGGCGCACTTCGCCCGGCCGACGCCGCGCTTCGGCTGGCACCGCGCCTCGGCCGGCACTGGCAGCTCGGCGCCCTGTTCGGCCGGCACCTCGCTGGTCGGCGCTCTTCTCCGCACCACAACCAGCCCGTTGAGATAGGCGCGACGACTCCCAGCCCGTTGAGGTGGCGCGTATAGGCGCCTCAAACCCTCCGGCGTCGGCGTCGTGGCCGCCACCGCGCCCGGGCCGGGCCGGGCGCGCCGGTGCCGAGGATCTGGACCTCCACTGTCGAGCGGGGCCACGTCTGACCTCTGGCCGACCTTTAGACCAGACCAAATTACATACCAGCTAGACAGTAGCCGACCACCGGGAATACCAGTAGGGTCCGTTACCAGCTTCGCAACGGCGAGGAGGAGGAACCGCCCCGTGAGTAACCCGCTCGACACTGTCATCGCCCTGCACAAAAGGGGAAGATCGGTCGGCATCACCTCGATCTGCTCCGCCCATCCACTGGTCCTGCAGGCCGCGATGGTCCAGGCCAGGGAAGACGGCGACCTGGTGTTGATCGAGGCGACCTCGAACCAGGTCGACCAGGACGGTGGCTACACCGGTATGCGACCCGCGGACTTCCGCGATCTGGTGCACGAGGCCGCCGACCGGGCCGGACTCCCCCGCGAGCGGGTCGTGCTCGGCGGCGACCACCTGGGTCCGAACCGGTGGCGCTCGTTGCCGGCGGAGGAGGCCATGGCGCGCGTCGACGTGCTCGTGGCGGCGTACGTCGAGGCCGGCTTCACCAAGATTCACCTTGACTGCAGCTACCCCTGCGCCGACGACCAGACCCCGTTGAGCGACGAGGTGATGGCGGCCCGCGCCGCCCGCATGCTCGCCGTCGCCGAGAAGACCGCCGCCCCGATGGGGCGGGCGGGGCAGCTGCGGTACGTCATCGGCACCGAGGTCCCGGTCCCCGGCGGCGCCGAGGAGACGATCGAGGAGCTGCGACCCACCACCGCCGACTCGGCCCGCAGCACTCTGGACCGGCACCGTATCGCCTTCGCCGAGCAGGGCCTCGATCACGTGTGGCCGCAGGTGATGGCCCTGGTCGTCCAGCCGGGTGTGGAGTTCGACCACCTCCGGGTCGTCGACTACGACCGGGAGCGCAGCAAGGAGCTCCAGCAGATCCTGGACGACGAGCCGACGATGGTCTTCGAGGCCCACTCCACGGACTACCAGACCGTCCCGCGCCTCGTCGCCCTGGTCGAGGATCACTGGGCGGTGCTCAAGGTCGGGCCCGGCCTGACCTTCGCGCTGCGGGAGGCCCTGTTCGCGCTGGCCGCGATCGAGACCGAACTCGTCCCCGAGCCCGACCGCTCGCACCTGCCGGAGGTGGTCGAGCAGCGGATGCTCGCCGAGCCCGGGCACTGGGCGAAGTACTACACCGGCGCCGCCGCCGAACAGCGCCTGGCCCGGCGGTACAGCTACAGCGACCGGATGCGCTACTACTGGCCGGACCCGGAGATCCAGGCCGCCGAGCGGCGACTGCTGGGCAACCTGACCGAGCGGAGCATCCCGCTGCCGCTGCTCAGCCAGTACCTGCCCGACCAGTACCAACGGGTCCGCGACGGCGTCCTCGACAACCATCCGGTCGAGCTCGTCCTCGACCGCGTCCGCGACGTCCTGCGCGGCTACCGCCGGGCGGCCTCCCCGGCGGAAGGGCGGCGGGCCGCATGAGCACCCTCCTCGGACACGACGTCGAGCACCTGCGCCGGCGCGGCGCCGTCGACACCAGCCGCGAGATCGCCCAGCAGCCGGCCGTGTGGCGCGAGATCGGACGGCTGGCGGCGGAGTCGGCGGCGTCGAACGCCGCCTTCCTGAAGCCGCTGCTCGAACGACCCGACCTGCGCATCGTGCTCACCGGGGCGGGCACCTCCGCGTACGTCGGCGAGGTGCTGGCGTCGTCGCTGCGCCGGTCGCTGGGCCGGCGGGTGGACGCCGTCGCGACCACCGACATCGTGGCCGACCCGCTGGCCTGCTTCGCCGAGGACGTCCCGACGCTGCTGGTGTCGTTCGCCCGCTCCGGTGACAGCCCGGAGAGCGTCACCGCCACCGAGCTGGCCAGCCAGGTGCTGACCGAGTGCTGGCACCTGGTGGTGACCTGCAACGCGAACGGTCGGCTCGCCGCCCGGCACGCCGACACGGCCACCGGGCAGGTGCTGCTGCTGCCGGAGGCGGCCAACGACCGGGGCTTCGCCATGACGTCCAGCTTCACGGGCATGGTGCTGGCCGGCCTGCTGGCCCTCGGCGGCCCCGACGACGGCCTGGCGGAGCGACTCGCCACCGCGGCCGAGCAGATCCTCGCCACCCGGCCGGCCGCGGCCGCCGACCTCGCCGCACGCGGGTACTCCCGGATCGTCTATCTCGGCAGCGGCACTCTGCACGGCGTGGCCCGCGAGTCCGCCCTGAAGGTCATGGAGCTGACCGCCGGCCGGGTGGTGGCCCTGGCCGAGTCCGCGCTGGCCTTCCGGCACGGACCGAAATCCGTGCTCAACGACGAGACCCTGGTCGTCAGCTACGAGTCCAACGACCCGTACACCAGCCGGTACGACCGCGACATGGTCGCCGAGCTGCTGCGGGTCGTCCCGGAGCGGAGCCTGGTCACCGTCAGCAGCCGACCCGGGCGGCCGGCCCGGGACAACACCTGGACCCTGCCGGACGTCGAGGACGTGGACGACGCCGCGCTGGTGCTGCCCGCCGTAATCTGCGCGCAGCTGATCGGTCTGCACTTCTCCCTGGCGCTCGGGCTCACCCCCGACAACCCCTTCCCCGGCGGGGAGGTCAACCGGGTCGTCCAGGGCGCGATCATGCACCCCCTGCCCGTTAGCCCGTGGCAAGGCCGGCAACAGGTCCAGCTCAGGGCCCTCCCGGCCCGAACCGGCGAGAGAGCTGACGTCAACAGTGGCGCCAGCCGGAGGTGAGACGAATGTTCCTCGGCGTCGACGGCGGCGGCACCAAGACCGCCTTCTGCCTACTGCGGGCTGACGGCACGGTGGTGGCCCAGGCCACCACCGCGAGCAGCTACTACTTCAGCGAAGGCATCGACCTGGTGGCCCGGGTCCTCAAGGAGGGCGTCGACGCCGTCTGCGCGGAGGCCGACATCACCCCGGCCGAGATCGACTTCGCCTTCTTCGGGCTGCCCACCTACGGCGAGGTGAGCGAGGACGTCGCGGCCCTCGACGCGGCGCCCCGGGAGGTGCTCGGCCACGACCGGTACCGGGTGGACAACGACATGCTCTGTGGCTGGTCCGGCTCGCTGGGCGCCGCGGACGGCATCAACGTGATCAGCGGAACCGGATCGATGACGTACGGCGAACGCGCCGGTCACGGCCTGCGCGTCGGCGGGTGGAGCGAACTCTTCGGCGACGAGGGCTCCGCGTACTGGATCGCCATCCGTGGCCTGCAGGCGTTCTCCCGGATGAGCGACGGTCGGCAGCCCGCCGGCCCGCTTTTGGACGTTCTCCGCGACCACCTGGGGCTCGCCGCGGACCTGGACCTGATCGACGTCGTGCTGAACCGGTGGCACGGCGACCGCGGGGAGATCGCGGCGCTGAGCCCCTTGGTCACCCGCGCCGCCGACCAGGGCGACGAGGCGGCCGCCGCGATCCTCGCCGAGGCCGGCCGGGAACTCGCCCTGCTGGTGGAGACCACCCGCAGCCGGCTCGGCTACCCCGTCGAAGAGCAGGTGCTGGTCTCCTACTCCGGCGGCACCTTCAACGCGCCACAGGTACGCGAGGCATTCCGCGCGCACCTGCACACGCTGCACGGCGGGTACGACCTTCGTCAGCCCGTCTACTCACCGGTCGTCGGCGCGGCGCTCTACGCGGCGAAGCAGGCCGGCAGCCCATTGAACACCGACGCGCTCGAGCATCTCCGGACCACCTCCACCCCCACCGCCACCGCCCCCTGAGGAGGCGCAGATGACAACATCCATCTCCCGCATCAGCCGCAGTTGGATCCCGTACGCCGGGCTGCTCGTGCTCTTCTGGGGCGTCTGGGGAGCCTTCTCCGCCGTCCCGACCAGCGACTACGGCTACCCCGACGGCATGGTCTACGTCGTCTGGTCCCTCACCATGATCATCCCGGCCGTCGCCGCGCTGCGCGGCAACCGGCTGGACCGCCGCCCGATCGCGGCCGTGTACGGCCTGCTCGTCGGCCTTACCGGCGCCGGTGGCCAGCTGCTGCTGTTCAAGGCGCTCACCATCGGCCCGGCCTACCTGATCTTCCCGCTGATCGCGCTCTCCCCCGCGATCACCGTGCTGATGGCCACGGCGCTGCTGCGTGAACGCATCCCGCGACTGGCCGTGCTCGGTGTGGTCGCCGCGCTGGTCGCGGTCGTGCTGTTCAGCGTCAGCGACGGCGACGGCTCCGCCACCGGTGGACTGTGGCTGCTCCTCGCCATTCTGATCTGCGTCGCCTGGGGTGTGCAGGCCTACTTCATGCGGAAGGCGGCCACCGTCGGCGTCAACGACGCCACCACCTTCACCTGGATGACGATCAGCGGTCTGCTGCTGGTCCCGGTCGCCATCTGGATGGCCGGCGGCCTGGCCTTGGATGCGCCCTGGCAGGCGCCGACCCTCGCGGCGGTCACCCAGCTGCTCAACGCCGTCGGCGCGCTCTTCCTGGTGATGGCGTTCAGCCGGGGCAAGGCCTCGATCGTGGCCCCCACGACCAACGCCCTGGCGCCCGTGCTGACCGTGATCCTCTCGCTGGCCGTCTATCAGAAGGTGCCGTCGGTCTACGCCACGATCGGCATCGTGCTCGCCATCGTCGGGTCCACCCTGATGGTCTACGCCGACGAGAAGCGCGGCGAGGCGGCGGCGGCGAACATCGCCGGCCCGCGCACGCCCGACCACGGCGCACCGGACGTCGCCGTACGGTAACCACCGATCGAACCTTGGCGGCCGCCGGCCCGGACCCGAGTCCGGACCGGCGGCCGCGTCGTTCGTGGCGCACGGCGAGGGCGTACCGGTAGCGCGTGGGCCGGGCACCAGTCCCGGGGCAGCGGAGGTTCCGTCGGTGATCGAGCCCGTTGACTCGCTCGCCATGCTGGAACACGAAACCTTCCCGCACGTCCGAGGAGCATCCATGCAGAAGCCTGCCAAGACCGCCGCAGTCCTCTTCGGGCTCGGTGTCGGCGCCGCGTTCGGTCCGTCCCTCGGACCGGCCGCCCTCTGGTCGGGCATCGCGGTCGCCGCGCTCGGGGTCACGCTCTCCCTCATCGGTACGACGGAATCCGACCTCGTGCCCGACGGTCCGGTCCCCCGCGACGAGGACGCCGGGGAGGCCGGAGACCGGACGACCACGGGACGAGGGGGCGCCGCGGAGCGACGTCGGCGGGACGGGCAACGCCCCACCCTGAGCGGCCTCGGTACCCGGGTGGAGCAGATCCTCGAACTCGCCGAGGAGCAGGCCGACGATCACCGCGCCGAGGCGCGGCGCGAAGCCGAGCGGATCGTGACCGCCGCCCGGCACGAGGCGGAGACGATCCTGAACCGGGCCCATGAACAGGCGACCGGCATCACCGGTATCGGCCGGGATCGCTCTCCGGCACCGCCGGCTCGGACGCCTCCGTCCGGGGTCGGCGACCCGACCCGGCACGCCTGAGGCGGACGCACGAGCCCACCTACCGGCCTCGGCCGGCGGTCACGGACCATCCGGGCCGGTTCGCCGACGGTTTGTCTGACCTCGGTCAGCTAATCTCGGCGGGATGGATAGTGACCTCGTCGAGCAGGTACGCGACTTCAACCGCTTCTACACCGAACGTCTGGGCCTGCTCACCGATCACTACCTCGACCTCGATCGCCCGCTCGGGCCGGCCCGGCTGCTCTGGGAGATCGGCGACCGCACCCCCGTTCGTGAGCTGCGCGACCGCCTCGGTCTGGACTCCGGGTATCTGAGCCGACTGCTACGAGCCCTCGAAGACCAGGGCTTGGTCCGCGTCGTCCCGCACCCCGCCGACGGTCGAGCCAGAATCGCCGAGCTCACCGACGCCGGCCGCGCCGAACGCGGCCTCCTCGACCAGAGATCCCGGGCCGGGGTCGTCGCCCTGCTCGGCCGGCTCGGTCCGGCCGAGCAGGACGAGCTGGTCGCCGCCCAACAGCAGGTCCGGCGGCTGTTACGGCTCGCGACCGTCACCATCACCCCGGTCGCGGCAGATGACCCGCGGGCGTGGCGGTGCCTGCGCCGGTACGCGACCGAGCTGGCCGAACGCTTCCCGGAGGGGTACGACGACGCGACGTTGACCCGGCCCGAGGAGCTGGACGGGGCGCTCCTGCTCGCCTGCGAGCGCGACCGGCCCGCTGGCTGCGGGGTGTGGGTCCGGCTCTCCCCCGGTATTGCGGAGATCCGTCACCTGTGGACCGACACGGCGGCTCGTGGCCTCGGCCTCGGCCGACGCCTCCTGGGCCGACTGGAGACCGACGCCGCCGCGCGGGGCGTGAGCAGGGTTCGACTCGGAACCCACAGCTCGCTCGGCGAGGCCATCGCGCTCTACCGCAGCAGCGGCTACCGCGAAATCGACGTCTACAGCGCCTCGCCGTACAACCAGCTCTGCTTCGAGAAGCGCCTCTGACGGGCACCGCGCGACCTCGAACGCCTCGACGCGGCAGCGGCGGCGACCAGCGCTCCCATCTCCGCCGGCCGGCCGACGACGGGGCGCACGTCGACCGGCCGACGACGGTGCGGACGTCGGCCGGCCGGGTCGCCGCGTCAGCGCCGGCGCAGCGTGACGCCGAGGTCGCGGGCGAGGTAGATCTCGAGGAAGCCGGGCAGCCCGCCCGCCGCGCCGGCCTTCGCGAACTCAGCCGCGTAGCGCGGGTCGACCGACTCGGTCAGCACGACGATCCGCCACAGGTTGACCGGCTCGTCCTCGGTGCCGCCGACAGCGTGCTCGACCTGGAACAGCGGCTGGTACGGGTCGGCGAGCAGGGTCTCACCCTGCGGGCCGGCCAACCGCGGCCGGCCGAGGAAGATCACCCGCCGGGCGGCGAGGTCGGTGAAGACGTCCTCGAGGACTCGGCCGCGCTCCTCGCTCAGCCAGGCCCGCTGGATCGAGGAGCGCAGGTGCCGGCGGCCGTCCGGGAGGTCGGTGGTCGCCCACGACTCACCCTCGCTGACCACGTACGGGATGTAGGTCAGCGGATCCCACGCCTTCCTGACCTCCATGTCCCACACCTGGGCGCCGGTCATCCGGGTCGGCGGATCGGCCTCGTACCGCTCGGCGAGGGTCCGGTTGACGTCGACCGGCGGCAGCTCGATGGAGGTGGTACGCGGATCGTTCCAGGCGGCTTCGAACTCGGCGACGGCCGCAGCGACGGTGGTTTCGGTGGACTCGGCGAACTGGGTCTCGGTCATGACGTCTCCTGCTCTGCGATTCGACGTCAGCCATATTAGTCAAATTTCTTGACAGTCCAACGTATGGACCATCACAGTCCGGGGCGGTCTCGGGGGTTGAGGAATACTCGGCTGGTGCGGCGAGCGCGGGTACGAAGGCCCGTCGGTCCCGGCCTGGGCGAAGCGGATGACTCCGCCGGACTCGGAGACCCCGGCCCGCTCGAAGATGGCGATCGACAGGCTGATCGCGCGGCGCGAGGTGCATCTGCGGGAGAAGACGCTGTGGCGCATGCTGTATGAGACCTGCGCGCGGGCGGAGGAGATCCTCAACGTCAACATCGAGGACCTGGACCTCGCCGGCCGCCGCTGCCCGGTCAAGGCCAAGGGCGCCCGCCCACGCACCCGCCGCCGCGGTCAGGTCCGCGAGGACTTCGTGTTGGAGCCCTGGGACGCCGGCACCGCCCGCCTTCTGCCCCCGGCTGCTCAAGGGCCGTACGCGGGGACCGATGTTTGTCACTCACCGCCGCCCGGGTCCGGGCAAGGTCGTCAGCTTGCGCGACGTTTGCCCGGACACCGGGTTCGCCCGGCTGTCGTACGGGCAGGCCCGCGCTCTGCTGGACGAGCACACCTCAGTCGGCGGCACGCCCGGCACCGGGTGGGACCTGCACGAGTGGCGGCATTCGAGCCTGACCCACCTCGGCGAGGTCGAGGCGAGCCTGCTCATGCTGATGGCGAAGTCGCGGCGCAAGAAGCCGGAGAACGTGCGGAAGTACTTCCACCCCTCGCCGGGGGCGATCGCCGAGGTCACCAGCCTGCTCGCCCCCGGCAACAGCCGGCGCTGATCGTCAAGTGCTGGCGAGGCGCCAAAGCGAAGTGACTTCCGTGGCTCGGGCGGCGTGGAGGGGATCAGTGGTGTCCCTCGCTCGTGAATGCCGCGGCCGAGTATCAGTCCTGTCCACCACATGCAGGCCCGCCGCCTTGATGTCGGCCAGAAGTTCGCTGCGCGTCCTGAGTCCGAGGCGCTCGGCCAAATCCGACAGGATGAGCCACCCTTCACCTCCCGGTTCGAGATGCGCGGTGAGTCCGTCCAGGAAGCTGCGGAGCATGCTGCTGCCCAGGTCGTAGACACCTTGCTCCAGCGCGGAGGTGGGCCGGGCTGGAATCCAGGGTGGGTTGCAGACGATGAGGTCCGCGCGCCCTTCGGGAAACAGGCTGGGGCCCACGATGTCGACGTGCCCGGTGAGGTGCAGTCGGCGGACGTTCTCGCGGGCGCAGGACAGGGCACGCGGGCTGATGTCAGTGGCCACAACGTGATCGATTCCCCGGCGGGCCAGGACGGCGGCGAGGACTCCCGTCCCCGTCCCGAGGTCGAATGCGGTACGGCGACCTGCGCGGTGGGCCGCCAGTGCGGGGAGCGGTGCATGTGCGACGAGGTCGACGTATTCGCCCCTGACTGGGGAGAACACGCCGTAGTGAGGGTGAATGCGAGCGTCGAGGGCGGGTACCTCCACGCCCTTTGTGCGCCACTGGTGCGCTCCGATCACGCCCAGTAGTTCTGTGAGCGAGACGGCCATCGGCTCGGACGGTGGACCGTACGCCTCGGTGCATGCCTGGCGCACATCGGGGGCTCTGCGCAGGTTCAGGCAGTAGTTGTCTTCCAGCCGGACGATGAGCCTGCCGAGCACGCGGGCCCGGCGGCCGCGCGCCCTGCGGTGCAGGTGGAAGGACTCTGCTGGGCTGCCGCCTTGCCAGGAAGGTTTCCGGTCGATGCGGCGGCCCATCGCTTGCAGTAGTTGACGTGCGTTGTGGAAGTCGCCCTGCCACAGCAAGGCGGTGCCGTCACAGGCCAGACGGTAAGCAGCGTCGGCTCTCATACGGTCGTCCGCTCCGATGATCCGGCTGGGAGGCGGTGTCGCGCTCTCGGAATGCCAGCGGGCGGAACGGGGGGTGTTCGTCTCGGTCCAGTGGATCGTGGACACCGCGTACTCCTCGTGATCGAACGTGCAGGGGCACGAAGAGCACTTCGACGAGGAGCAGTGCAAACGGCCCGTGCTGCAGCACGGGCGCGTGTGTCAGGGCAGGTAGGGCTACCGCTCCCGCGTCGAAGCGCGAGAGGAGTAGTCGCCGAGAACCATGCCGAGCGTCACGACCAGCCCTTTCAGAGAGATGAGGTAAGAGGCTCGCACAGCGACCTCTCCGCAGGCAAACCAGCCCATGGGCTGGGCAGGGAGAGCTATCCCCGCCCAACGCGGCGCATCACTCGTCGGTGGCGTCCTTGTCGCGCAGCGGGCGCAGCCGGCCGGGCATGTCCGGCAGCTGGAACGAGTACCGCCCGTGCATGTTGATGTGGTGCCGTACGAACGGGGCGAGGCGGGCGACGTCCTCGTCGCGGACGTCGAACCCGTCCGCCTCATCCGCGTCCGAGTCGATCGGCGGCAACCGCGGTCGCCAGCAGGGTGGCCAGGCGACGGGAGTCGCCGTGGCGCCGCAGCAGGGACGCCTTGCCGTCCACGCCGTACCGCGACAGCTCCGCCAGCCGCCGCGGCGTTATCCCGGACACGTCCAGCTCACCCATACCGAACGCGTCGATCTCCGCCGCCCGCTCAAGCGCCCACTTCATCTGCGGCCCGGAGACCCGCACCGGGCCGCGCCGCAACCGGTCCCGCTCGCCGTACGCCTTCAACGCCGACGCGTCCGCGACGCCCAACTGCTCGACACCCCGGACCTCCAGGCAGTCAGTGATCAACACGACTGCCGAAGGCTCCGCCCCCGCCGAGCCCCAGGTCAAAGCGCTCTCAAACCCTCCAACGGCTAGCGCCGGTTTCGTTGCGATGTTCCTCAACCCTGTCTCCTGCCGTGATCGGCTCCTCGGGCCGGAGTTCACTGCGGCGGGTTCTCCGGCTGCTGCCCCGGCCAGAACGGCCACTCCTCGAAGAGGCGGCAACGTCCGTCCTGGGCGAAACGCATGATCCACAGATCGCGGTACTCCTGGTCGACCGGGTCGCCGTAGCGGACCTCCAGCCGTGCCACCGCGGTGTCGCCGTCGACCGCGACGATCTCACTGGTCATCCGGAACACCTCGTCGGGGCCCTTGCGCTGTTTCTCCCACATTCGGCCGATGGCCGGCAGCCCGACGACGGGCGTCCAGTACGGCCCCTGCTGGTAGCTCGCGTCCTCGGTGAAGAGCGTGACCAGCGCGTTCGTGCCCGGCGTACGCCACGCCCGCTCGTAGGCGGTGAGCCAGCCGGCAACGTGTTCCCTGTCCATGGGCAACCACGTTGCCATTCACCGACGACAGCCGGCGGGAATCCGCCACCCGAGGCGCGCGGGACACCGAAATCCGATGATCATCCGGGCGGCGGGCACCCACAGACCCGGCCGGCCCGCGCCGCCCCTGCGATTGGCCGAATCGACCGCGCGGCGGACCGGGCTGTGGGCAGGATGGAGACCGGAAACGCCCGATCGGGACCGCCCGCCAGGGAAGGTGTCAGATGGCCGTCCGGATTCCGCCGAACTTCTTCGGCATCCCCTTCGGCCTCGCCGGCCTGGGCAACGCCTGGGTCGTGGCCGGACGCGACGGCCACGTGCCGGCGGAGATCGGCAACGCCCTGCTGGCGCTCGCCGCGCTGACCTGGATCGTCGTGGTGGTGGCGTACGCGGCCTACGCACTGCCCCGGCCGAGGACCTTCGTCGACGACATGGTGGACCCGGTCACCGGCGCGTTCGTCTCGCTCGCCGTCATCACCCCGCTGCTGCTCGCCGCGCAGGGCGTCGCTCCGCACAACCGAGGCGTCGGACGGATCCTCGTCGACATCTTCCTGGTCCTCACCGTCCTATACGGCGGCTGGATAACCGGGCAGTGGATGTACGGCCGGCTCGACATAGATCAGATCCACCCCGGCTACTTTCTGCCCACCGTGGCCGGCGGCTTCATCGCCTCGACCGCCGCGCACATCGTCGGTCAGCACACCCTGGCGGACGTCATGTTCGGGCTCGCGCTCATCTGCTGGCTCGTGCTCGGCTCGCTGATCATGAACCGCCTCTTCACCCGGCCGCGGCTCCCGGCGCCGCTCATACCGACCCTCGCGATCGAGATCGCCCCCGCCGCCGTGGCCGGAATCGCGCTCTTCGCCCGAAACGGCGGCGAGATCGACGTCTGGGTGATGCTGATCTCCGGGTACGGGCTGCTCCTGGTCCTCGCACAGATCCGCCTGCTCCCGCTCTACCTGCGGCTGCACTTCGCCCCGAGCTTCTGGTCGTTCACCTTCTCCTGGGCCGCGGTGGCGACGGTCGCCCTGCACTGGATCAGCGACGGCAAACCGCCCGGTCATCGCGTCTACGCGTACCTCCTGCTGGCCGCGATCACGATCCTGATCGGCGGTATCGCCGTACGGTCGGTCGTGGCCGTTGCGCGCGGGCGGTTCCTGCCGCCGCCCACCCCACCGGCGACGCCCGGCTGATCGGCGAGCGCCTCCGCGCCGGCACAGCGGCTCGCGGCCCGGCCCTGGCCGCCATGATCCGGCAAGCGGACGTGAATGATCATTGAGCGGTGACGAACCCCGCTGCGCCGCCGACCGATTCCGGCGCGCTCTCGTTGGCCGTTCCGCCGCTCTTCGCCGCGCTGGCTCCGGCGCGGAACATCCTCATCGCCGGAGCGGGCGGGGGATTCGACATCTACGCCGGCCTGCCCCTGGCGTTCGCCCTCCGCAACCGCGGCGCCCAGGTGCACCTGGCCAGCCTCTCCTTCTCCCAGCTCGAACTGATCGACCGGGAATCATGGGTGGCGGAGCACGTAGCCGCGGTGCGGCCCGACACCACCAGCCCGGACTGGTACTTCCCCGAACGGACCCTCGCCCGATGGCTGGCGGCGCAGGAGCTGCCGTCGACCGTGTACGCCATTCCGCCGCTCGGCGTCCAGACGCTCCGGGCGGCGTACCGGCACCTGGTCGAACGCCTCGACCTCGACGCGGTGGTGCTGGTCGACGGCGGCACCGACATCCTGCTGCGCGGCGACGAGAGCGATCTCGGCACCCCGGTGGAGGACATCACCAGCCTGGCCGCCGTGGCCGAGCTGGATGTGCCGGTCAAGCTGGTGACCAGTCTCGGTTTCGGCATCGACGCCTACGACGGCGTCAACCACGTCGAGGTGCTGGAGAACCTCGCCGCACTGGAGCGCGACGGCGGCTACCTCGGCGCACTCTCCATCCCCGGCTCCAGCCGGGAGGCGGCACTGTACCGCGATGCCGTCGCGGACGCCCAGGCCGCCACCCCGGACCGGCCGAGCATCGTCCAGGGGCAGATCGCCGCCGCCACCGGTGGCGCGTTCGGAGACGTCCGGTTCAGCCGGCGCACCACCGGCGGCGACCTCTTCGTCAACCCGCTGATGGCGATCTACTTCACCGTCGACCTCGACAAACTCGCCGCGCGGTGCCTGTACCTCGACCGCATCGAGAACACCGTCGGCAGGCGACAGGTCATCACGCGCATCCAGGCGTTCCGCGACGAACTCCTGCACGCCCGCATCCCCCGCGCGTATCCACACTGAATACCCCGGGGTGTGCCACGCCCGCTCGGGGATCACCGCGAGCCGGATGAGCCGGCAACCGGGCGGCTGTCCCGCGCGTCCATTCACGACCCGTGGGACAGCCGCGAAGGGCGGCCCGGGCCTCGGTCGGTGGACCTCGGCCCGGGCCGCGGTCCTCACTCCACGGCGATGTAGAGCCGTTGACCAGCGGGTCGGTAGCCGACACGCTCGTACACCCGTCCCGACTCCGCACCGGAGGACTCCAGCCAGGCGAGCTCCACACCCGCGGCGAAGAGTCGCTGGGTGGTTGCGGCGGTGATCGCGCCCGCCAGTCCACGGCGGCGGTAGGGCAGGCGAACGGCGATGCCCGCCACCTCGCTCACCGCACCGACGGGCGGGGACGCCCCTCCCCCACCCACGCAGGTGCCGTCGTCGGTGACGGCCATGACCGCCACCCCGCCGTCGCCCTGCATCCGCCGCAGCCGCGCCACGTCGGCCTCGGAGGCCGCCGGCTCGCCGCCGAAGGCTTCGTTCTGCGCGCTGATCAACGCGGCGCGCTGACCGTCGGTGGCCGGCTCGCACAGCGAGAGCCGGTCGAGCGTGGCAGGTGTACGCAGTGCGCCGGGCACACAGATCAGGTAGGTGTGCCGGGCCTCCACGCTGAAGCCGGCGGCGACCAGAAGCGCCTCCAGCTCCGGGGCGCAACTGGTGACGTACTCCAGGCGGGGTCGGCGATCAGCCGCGCGGAAGGCGGCGACCAGGGCGGTGACGTCGGCCGCGGTGATGGTGGTTCCGGGGCGCGGCGTCGCGTAGTTGATGTGGGGACTGGTCGTCGTCGGATCCATCCCGATCACGAACGGCCCTACCTCGACGGGCGCGGGCCGGTGGGAGAGGTTGGCGACGACGGACTGCTGGATACGAAGATCCATGCTCAACGTGAACCTCGATGCAGGAGAGAAGCTGCGGTCGGCGGAAGAAACGTGGGACCGCTGAACCGAGCTGGAGCCGCGCGACGATCAGTCGTCACGTGCTCGACACTCAGGCGGCCGCTCGGCCTACCTGGATCACAGGCGTCATTCCCTCATGCAGAGTGCCTACGCCGGTCGCGTAAGCGGCTGCCAGATTGCCGCAGCCGACGCGAGCCTGTCAACCCTCGACCGACCGTCGCGCCGGATAAGGCGCACGCAGCGCTCAACCGACGAGCTGGTCGCGGCGGCGGGTGAGGTAGGTGCGCTCCGCGGAGTTGCCGGCGAGGCCGATGGCCCGGTCGTACGCGGCCCGCGACTCCCCGCCGCGCCCGAGCCGTCGCAGCAGGTCGGCGCGCGCGGCGTGGAAGGCGTGGTAGCCGTCGAGGACCCCCGCGAGCCGGTCGATCTCGGCGAGCCCGACCGCGGGCCCGTCGACCTCGGCGACCGCCACCGCCCGGTTGAGCCGCACGATCGGTGAGGGGTCGAGCCGCATCAGGCGGCCGTAGAGGGCGGCGATGGTGGACCAGTCGGTGTCCCGGGCGGAGGGGACGCCGGTGTGGACCGCGTTGATCGCGGCCAGCAACTGGTAGCGCCCGGGTGGGTCACCGCCGGCCGCCACCGCCTCGATCTGCTCGCGGAGCAGGGCGTTGCCCTCCGCGAGAAGCGTACGGTCCCAGGCGCCGCGGTCCTGCTCGTCGAGCGTCACCAGCTCTCCGGTGCGGGAGACTCGCGCCGCCCGCCGGGCGTCGATGAGGAGCATCAGGGCGAGCAGGCCGGCCACCTCGCCGTGCTCCGGCAGGAGGGTCCGGAGCAGGCGGCCGAGGCGGATCGCCTCGTCGGTGAGGTCGACGCGTACCGGCTCGTCCCCCGCACCGGCGAGATAGCCCTCGTTGAAGACGAGGTAGACGACCGCGAGCACGCCGGCGAGTCGCTCGCGGAGGTCGTCGGCCGAGGGCACCCGGTACGGGATGCGCGCCGCGCTGATCTTCGCCTTGGCGCGGGTGATCCGGCGCGCCATCGTGGCCTCCTGCACGAGAAAGGCGCGGGCGATCTCGGCGACGGTGAGGCCGCCGAGCAGGCGGAGGGTCAGCGCCACCCGCGCCTGCATCGCGAGCGCCGGATGGCAGCAGGTGAAGATGAGTCTGAGCCGGTCGTCCCCGACCGGGCCGGTCGGCTCGGGCGGGGTGTCGTCGTACACGATCCGGGCCTCCCGGTGTTTGGCGTCGCGCTGCGACTCGCGGCGGAGCCGGTCGATCGCCTTACGGGTCGCGGTGGTGGCGAGCCAACCGCCGGGATTCGGTGGTACGCCCTCGCGCGGCCACCGCTCCGCGGCCGCGACGAACGCATCGGCGGTCGCTTCCTCGGCGACGTCGAGGTCGCCGAAGCGGCGCGCGAGGCCGGCGACCATCCGCGCCCACTCCTCCTGGTGGAGACGGGTGATCGCCTGCTCGACGGTGGAACCGGTCACCGCGCTCGACTCCCCGGGGCCGTCACGCGGGGCGTGCGCCGGGACCGCGGAACCGGTGCACCTCCTGCGGCCAGTCGAGCGCGGTCGCGAGCCTGCCCGCCCAGTAGCGGGCCGCTTCGTCGTCGGGCACGTCCACGACGGCGAAGCCGCCGAGGTGCTCCTTGGTCTCGACGTACGGGCCGTCGCTGAAGACGGGCTCGCCGTCGACCGCCTCGACGCTGCAGATCGCGGTGGAGCGGTCGAGCCCGCCGTTGCTAAAGAGCAGGATCCCGTCGGCCTGCATCTCCTTCATCACGGCCCAGCTGGCCGTGCGCTTCTGGTCCAACTCCTCCGCCGTGTGCTCGGCCACCCACTCGTCGTTGAAGGTGATCAGGTACTCCGTCATGCTCGTCTCCCCTCGGCCCCGGGCGAGGGCCTGCCCCGAATCCTCGTGTCCGGCGGCCCAGCCGGCTGCCGTACACCGGTTCTACGAACGGCCACGCCTCGATAGGACACCATTCCGCAAAGTCGAGCAGGTCTGAAGCGTCCGGGCTGGTCCGGCCGGAGCGCTCCCCTGCCTCAGCGACGTCTCCGTCACGTGCCGCGCGAACGCGTTGACCCGAACCCCTTAGCTGAGTATTGCCACCGCGGGACGTGCGCGACGCAACGGCCGTACCCGCAAGTCCGTTGCCTGGTCTGCAGCTCCGCCCTACGCTGCGATAGACCGCCTTGGCTGCGACCGCCCGCCCTGGAGTCCCCCATGTCCGCCACCGACACGTCCGCCACACCGCCGCCGCCGGACAGCCCGTTCTCTCGCACCGGCAAGGCCCGCCCCCGCGCGTGACAGGTCCCGGTGCACGACGCGATGGCCGCTGTATCGTCTGCGGGATTCCGCCTGACGCCGCGCAGCGGCCCGTCGCGCGTCTACGTTCAGCGAGACTGGCGAACCGCGGCCACGATCTCGCCCACGCCGAGTGGCGTGGTGGTCAAGCCCGCGTGGACCACCGGCCAGATGGTGCTGGTGGCGGCAATCCTCCCGCTGCTGTTCTTCGGGCTGTGCCTGCCGGTAGCGCCTGCGGAACGTGTGGAGCACCAGACCTAGCAGGATTATCAGCAGGAGGCCGATGTGTCCCGACCAGGTAAGGGAGTGCGCAAGGCGCTGGCCACGGTCTTCTGCGTGGGGTTCTTGGGTCTGCTTACAGCCGGAGGCCTCGCGCTCGTCTGGTTTCCGGTTCAGGAGATCATCAACTTCGAGCCGCAGAGAAACCTTGTGTGCTGCTCGCCTCTTTCCGACGCCCCGGTGAGCGCCGACGAGCAGCGAAATGACCTCATCATCAACTCGCTGTTCCCCATCGGCGGGGGGATTGGGACGTTTGTGCTCGCGATCTACTGCCTGAAGCACTTCATCAGTTACCTGCGAGAGTGAGCGGCAGGCCGGCCGACTGCGGTGGACACGACGGAGAGTCGGGCCCCGTCGACCGAACTTCGCACCTTCACCTCATGAGCTCGCACACGCTCTGCCGCCGGTACACGGTGACGGCCCCGTGCCGCCCGGCACGGCATCGGACGGGGCGCATCCCATCACAACAGGGCAAACGTTGCCTGACGCGGCACTAGCCTGGCCACATGCGGGGCCGGTTGAGCCAGCTCGCCCAGAACACCCCGGCCGAGCGGGAACGCTATGTCGACCTGCTCCGTGCGTTCGCGATCATCGCGGTGGTGACCGGCCACTGGCTGATCACCTCGATCGGTCACGACGCGGCCAACCGGCTGGTCGGGCACTCCGCACTCGAGGACCTGGTGGACGCTCGACCCGGCACCTGGCTGTTCCAGGTGATGCCGGTCTTCTTCCTGGTCGGCGGGTACGCCAACGCCGCGTCGCTGACCAGTCACCGACGACGCGGCGACGACGCGGTGGCCTGGCTCCAGGATCGCAGCGGCCGGCTGATGCGGCCGACCACCGTGCTGCTGGTGACCCTCGCCGTGGCCGGCCTGGTGGCCCGGCTGGTCGGCGCCGAGCCGTCCCAGGTCCGGATGGTGACCTGGTACGCCACTATCCCGCTCTGGTTCCTCTCCGCCTATCTGTTCGTGGTGCTGCTCACCCCGGTGATGTACCCGCTGCACGAACGCTTCGGGCTGACCGTACCGGCCGCGTTGCTGGTGCTCCTCCTCTTCGGTGACATCGCGCGAGTCCTCGGCGAGAAGGAACTCGGGTACGGCAACTTCCTCTTCGGTTGGCTGGCGATGCATCAGGTCGGGTTCGCCTGGCGCACCGGCGACCTGCCGATCCGGCCGCGGCTGGGGGTACCGCTGCTGGTGGCCGGGTTGCTCGCGCTGATCCTGCTGACGGTGGTCGGCCCGTACCCGACCAGCATGATCAATGTGCCCGGCGAGCGGCTGCAGAACATGTCGCCGCCGAGCTTGGCCCTGCTCTCGCTGGCCACCGCCCAGCTCGGGCTGATCATGCTGCTGCGCGACCGGGCGGAGCGCTGGCTGCGCCGGCTGCGCCCGTGGACGGTGGTGGTCGGGCTCAATGCCGTCGTGCTGACCCTCTTCCTCTGGCACCTGACCGCGGTGATCCTGCTCGCCGGGCTGCTCGATGCCGTGAACGCACTCCCCTCCCCCGCGGTGGGCAGCGTCGCCTGGTGGCTCTTCCGGATCCCCTGGCTGATCATGCTGGCCGTGGTCTTAGCCGCGCTGGTCGCCATCTTCGGGCGGATCGAGCTGCGCCGCGAGCGGCGGCCGCGGATCCGACCGGCGTGGCTGCCCGCCGGCGTCGCCGACCTGTTGAGGCGCCCGCTCCCCCGGTTACTGCTCACCGTCGTCGGCTTCGCCGCCGCCGTGGTCGGCCTCTTCACCAACAGCACCGCCCCGCGCACCGGCAGCTACCTGATCGGCCTGCCGCTGGCCGCGCTGATCGCCTACCTGGCCGGCGCGGCAGTGCTGCGGATCCAGCGCTCAATACCGTCGGCGGGCCGACCGCGCGACTGAGACCCGGACCGGATCCATGCCGGACCACTATGACCTGCGCCCATGGGAAGCCGCGCACCGTATCCGGCACGAGAGCGACGTGTCGCGGAGTCGGACCGCGCGGGCAGGTCAGGGCGTGAGGCGGCGGACGAGCTTGCGCAGGCCCGCCTGCCAACCGTCCGGGTCCTCGACGCGGCGGCGGGCGTACCCGGCGACCTCCGGGTGCGGAAGGATCAGGAACCGCTCCTCGGCCAGCCCGGCCACGGCGGCGTCGGCGACCTGGTCGGGGGTGAGCACCGCGTCGGAGGCGGCGACGACCCGCGCGGCGAGGACGGGTGATCGCCTGCTCGGCGGTGGAACCGGTCACCGCGCTCGACTCCCCGGTGCCGTCACGCCGGGCGTGCGCCGGGACCGCGGAACCGGTGCACCTCCTGCGGCCAGTCGAGCGCGGTCGCGAGCCTGCCCGCCCAGTAGCGGGCCGTTTCGTCGTCGGGCACGTCCACGACGGCGAAGCCGCCGAGGTGCTCCTTGGTCTCGACGTACGGGCCGTCGCTGAAGACGGGCTCGCCGTCGACCGCCTCGACGCTGCAGATCGCGGTGGAGCGGTCGAGCCCGCCGTTGCTGAAGAGCAGGATCCCGTCGGCCTGCATCTCCTTCATCACGGCCCAGCCGGCCGTGCTCTTCTGACGCAACTCCTCCGCCGTGTGCTCGGCCACCCACTCGTCGTTGAAGGTGATCAGGTACTCCGTCATGCTCGCCTCCTCCCAGGTCCCACCCGAGGGCATGCCCCGACGCCTCGTCTCGGGTAACCCAGCTAGCTGCCGCACACCGGTTCCACGAACGGCGATGCCTCGATAGGACAGCATCCCGGAAAATCGCGCAGATCTGATCTGCGGCACGGCGTGACCCGGCCCGAAACGGGCAGGTCGCGGCCGCGGGCACGGTATCGCCACGGTCACGATCGGTACCCTGGGGGTATGGATCGACCGGAGGTTCGGGACCTCGTCTACTTCGTCGCGGTGGCCGAGCACCGGCACTTCGGCCGCGCCGCCGAAGAGCTGGGCATGGCCCAGCCGCCGCTGTCCCGGGCGATCAGCAGGCTGGAGCGCCGGCTGGGCGTCCGCCTCTTCGATCGCACCAGCCGACGGGTCGACCTCACCCCGGCCGGTGAGGTGTTCCTCCGGGAGAGCGGCAAGATCCTCACCGCGCTCGACAGCGGGGTACGGCGTACCCAGCAGGCCGCCCGGCCGCGGCGGTTGGTGCTCGCCGCCCCGGCCGGCACCGGCGTGGGCCTGCTCGCCGAGACGCTGGACGCCTACCGGCGCGGCCCGGATCCGGTACCGGTGGAGGTTCTCTTCACCACCGACATGGGCGCCGCCCTGCGCTCCGGAACGGCCGACGCGGCGTTCATGTGCAGCACCGACGAGTTCGACGGGCTGGACGCGGTCGACCTCCTCGACGAGACTCCGGTCGCGCTCCTTCCGGCGGGGCACCCGCTCGCCGCGCGCGACGGCCTGACCGTCGAAGAGCTGGAGGGCGATGAGCTCTTCCGGGCGCAGCCGCCGCCGGTGGGCCTCGACGAACTCCTCGACCGGATCGCGCTCGGCGAGTTCGTGGTCGTACTCGGGGCGAGCGCGACTGGCCGGCTCGGTTCCTCCGTCGTCGCCGTTCCGGTGCTCGGCGTGCCGAGCAACCAGATCGTGCTGGCCTGGCCGCGCGCCACCAGGTCGGCTCCGCGTGACCAGCTCGTTCGTACCGCGGTCGCGGTCGCCTCGCAGGGCTGACGGCTGACCGGGCCGGCGCGCCGGCGCCGGCCCGGCACCCGCGGTCAGATCTGGTTGACGCCGCCGTCGACGAGCAGTTCGATGCCGGTGATGTAGCTGCTCTGGTCGGAGGCGAGGAAGAGCGCCGCAGCGGCCTGCTCCGCCGGGTCGGCGACACGCCCCAGCGGCACCCCCGCGGCCAGCATCGCGAGGAACTCGTCCGGGCTGGTACCGGCGGGCGCGTTCCCGCGCAGCATCGGCGTCTCCGTGGTGTGCGGCGCGAGCGCGTTGACCCGGATACCCCGCTCCTTCAGCTCGTTGGCCCAGGTGCGAGTCAACGACCGGACCCCGGCCTTGGCCGCGGCGTAGAGCCCGACGCCGGCCGCCCCACGGCCGGCGGTGGTGGACGAGCAGAGGATGACCGAGGCGTTGTCGTTGAGCAGCGGCAGGGCCTTCTGCACGGTGAAGAGCGCGCTGCGCAGATTGAGCCGGGTGGCGTTCTCGTAGTCCTCCTCGGTCACCTGGGCCAGCGGAGACATCGGTGTCCCGCCGGCGTTGGCGTAGAGGACGTCGATCCGGCGCCCGTCGGCGCCGATGGTGGCGAAGAGCCGGTCGAGGTCGGCCAGATCCGTCACATCACCCTGCACTCCGCTGGCGCGCGCCGCACCGATGCGCGTCACCGCGGCGTCGAGTTCCGGCTTGCGCCGTCCGGTGACGTAGACGTACGCGCCCTCCTCGGCGAAGCGAAGCGCGCTGGCGAAGCCGATGCCCTCGCTGGCCCCCGTCACCACCGCGACCCTGCCGTCGAGCTGACCCATGTTCGATCTCCCGTGATAGCTGCTGTGAGCGGCGGCCTGTTGACCGCCTGCTTCGCCAGTGCACCTCGCGGGAGCTGCGTGAACAATGATCGATTTGGCAAGCACTGATACCCGACGGGTATCGGTCGAGGTGGCTCTCAGGTGGTGAGGCGACGGACGAGCTTGCGCAGGCCGGCCTGCCAACCGTCCGGGTCCTCGGCGCGGCGGCGGGCGTACCCGGCGACCTCCGGGTGCGGAAGGATCAGGAAACGCTCCTCGGCCAGCCCCGCCACGGCGACGTCGGCGACCTGGTCGGGGGTGAGCACCGCGCCGGAGGCGGCGACGACCCGCGCGCCGAGGTGACCGGCGGCCAGCCCGTCGGCGAGCATCGGGGTGTCCACGCCCTGCGGGCAGAGCGCGCTCACCCGGATCCCCCGGTCCCGGTAGGTGACCGAGAGCCACTCGGCGAAGCCGAGCGCGGCGTGCTTCGTCGCCGTGTACGGCGCGTCCCCGACCGCCGTGAGCACGCCCGCCGCCGAGCAGGTGTGCAGCAGGTGACCGCCGCCGCGGGCGAGCATCCCCGGCAGCACCGCCCGGGCCGAGTAGACGTGCGCGAGCACGTTCACCCGCCAGGCGCGGTCCCAGCCCGCGTCGTCCACCTCGACCCCACCGCCGGTGGTGACGCCCGCGTTCGCGCAGAACAGGTCGATGCGGCCGTACCGCTGCTCGGTGTCGGCGACGAGGGCGCGGACCTGCGCCTCGTCGGTGACGTCGACGGCTGCGGGGTGCGCGAGCGGGCCGATGCCGTCGGCGACCGCGCGGGCGGCCTCGGCGTCCACATCGGCCACGACCACGGCGGCGGCCCCCTCGGCGCTGAACCGGCGGGCCAGCGCGGCGCCGATGCCGCCCGCCCCACCGGTGATCACCACGACCCGGTCGGTCAGGTTCACCTAGCTCTCCTCTCCCGGGCCGGACAGTGGGCCCGAGCCGAACGTCGATGCCGACACCGCCGTCGCGCCGGAGGCCGAGGAGAGCACCGCCGCCGGGCCGAGCCGGGCGATGAGGTCGGCCAGCGCCGCCGGTCCGCCGGAGGCCAGTTCGGGGGTCGGCAGCACCGCGAGTACGGGCACCTCGACGCCCGCGTCGACGTAGCGCTGCACCTGCGGCCGCAGCTGCTCGGGCGAGCCGTGCAGCACGAGCGCGTCGACCAGGTCGTCCGGCACGGCGGAGAGGGCCGCGCGCCGGTCGCCGTCCGCCCACGCCTTCCACATCGGCCCGAGTACGTCCTCCCGGCCGAGCCAGCGGTGGAACGCCGCGTACGCGGGGACAGTGAGGTAGCTGGTGATCAGCCGGCGGCCCAGCTTCCGGGCGTGCGCCGCGTCCTCGGTGGGGCAGACGAAGATCCGGGCGGTGACCTCGAAGCCCGGCCCCGGCGCGCCCAGCTCGGCCAGCACGCGGGGCACGTCGTCGGCGGCCAACCAGTTGAGGATGACCCCGTCGGCCTCCGCACCGGCCAGCCGGAGCATGCCGGGGCGCAGCGCGGCGAGGACCAACCGCGGCGGTACGGCGGGCGGACGCTCCAGCGCGAACCGGCGCACGGTGAAGGTGTCGAAGTCGCCGTCCACGGTCTCGCCGGCCAGCGCGGCGCGCAGGAAGCGCAGCACGTCCCGGGTCCGCCGGTACGGCTCGGTGAACGGCACCGCGTTCCAGTCCTGCACGACGACGGGTGACGAGGACCCGACGCCGAGGGTGAAACGGTCGGGCGCGATCTCGGCCAGCGCGGCGGCGCTCATCGCGAGCAGCCCGGGCCCCCGGGTGAAGGCGGGCACCACGGCGGTACCCAGCCGCAGGCGCGGCTGCCAGACCGCGGCGAGCGTCAGCGGGGTGAACGCGTCGGTCCCCGCCACCTCGGAGGACCAGACGTCGGTGAACCCGGCCCGGTCGAGGGCGGCGTAGACCGCGGCGTGTTCGGCGAGCGGAACTGCGGTCAGCGGCACCGTCATGCCCCATCGCTTCGTCATCGGTCGATACTGCCCGGTAACCGGGTACCGGAGCAAGATCCGCGTTCGGCGGGATCGGGCACCGGCCGGCGGTAGGGATCCATCCGCTCATGTCGTGCTCGCGACAGAGCTGCCGGCGGCGGGTTCGCCGTCCGTAGGGTGTCCGTACAGCCGCTGCCGGAAGCCGAGGTGCTCTCGTGCCGCCCCCTCAGCCGCGTCGCCCGGCCGAACGCCGGAAGGTCTCCTGGGAGGCTGTCGCCGGTGTGACCGCCGTCGTCGGCCTCGTCGCCACCATCGTCTTCAGCGTGCTGCAGCTGACCACCGCGGACTCCCCGGAGGCGGCGGCCCCGCCCGATGAACGCCTCGAACTGGTCGAGGCCGAGTTCACCGGGGAATCGACAGCGGTCAGGGTGCTGGAGGAGGTTCCGCCGGGCGCGCAACCGAGAGTGTCGCCGTACCCGGAGGCGTCGGCGGATGCCGGCACCGCGAGCGTGCCGGCCCTGCGCCTGCTGGTCACGCTGCGCAACCCGACGGAGGAGACCGCGGTGCTCACCGGCGTGAAGCTGGTCGTGCACGAGGCGCTACAGGCACCAGTCTGCGGCCGGCCCAGTGGCGGCGGCATCGCCGCCAGCGTCAACTACTCGTTCCGCTTCCCGGCGAAGCTGCCCGGCCCGTGGAGCCAGACCAATCCGCAGAACTTCGCGGTGGCACCGCGCGACGTCGACGCCCTCTCCGTGTCGATGGGCCCGGAGCTGACCGCCGACGTCCTGACCGTGTGGCGCTTCTCGGTCCACGGGGTGTCCAAGGGCGGCCGGGAGGTGCACTGGGCCGACGGGGTGGCCACCGAGCTCGCCACGACCGACGAGGACGCCTACACCGACTACGTCTGGCCGAAGCCGAGGAACCAGGGCGGCGAGGAGGAGATCCGTGCCTGCGCCGCCGACGCCGAGCAGCGACTGCGCCGGCTCGCCGAGGCCGCCGGACCCGACGCGGTGACGCATCCCGGGTTCACCGCGCTGCTCGGCGCCTACCGCACGCTCGCGGTGCGATGAGACGGCGGACCCTGCTGCTCGCCGCCGCCGCAGGCGGCGCGGCCGGAGCAGCGGCATGGGCCTGGCGCTCGCGTACCGACGCGCCCGGCGCAGCCCCCGACGGCGTGTTCACCGACCCGGCCCCCGTCGACTCCCCATCGAGCGACCGGTGGCAGGCCGCCGTCGGCACGGACGGCATCGAGCCCCGGCACGATGCCACAACCCTGTTCCTGCTCGACGGCTCCGGCACGCTGACCGCCCTCGACCGCGCCACCGGGTCGATCCGCTGGCGCGTCACGACCGGCGTCACCTCCAACGGCTCGCTGCTTCAGACTGACGGACTGCTGATCGCGGGCGGGTACGACGACAACACCCAGCACGGTCTGCTGGTCGCCGTGGACCCGCAGGGGCGGGAGGTGTGGCGGCAGACGATGCCGCGCAACGTGAACCTCTCCACCGGCCTCACCCGGGGCGGCATCGTCGCCGCCGGAGTGAACGAGACCCTCTACCTCGTCGACGCGGCCACCGGACGGACCCGGTGGGCGGTCGACATCCCCGACAGCTCCCTGGGCCTCATGTGGCCGACCGCCGACGACGACCGCATCCTCGTCGAGGCCGTGGACCGCGACCTGACCGGCGTACTGACCTGCCATGATCCGGAGACCGGCGCCGAGCGCTGGCACGTCGACGTCGGCGCCGCCCGCTGGCTGCCACGCGCCCCCGGCGAGACCACCGACGGGCCGCGCACACCCATGCGGCTCGCCTGGTTGATCACCACCGGACAGGGCCTCGCCGTCACGTGCCGGCACCGGTCACGGAGCCGCCCGACCGGAACGGGCGATCCGTTTCGTAACGAGATCGTGGCGTTCGACCCCGGCAGCGGCGAGTTGCGCTGGTCCTTCCTCACGGCCCGGCTCGACCAGCACCACGCCGACGAGGACACCCTCTACGTCAGCCACCAGCAGCCCTTCGACGCGCCCACCGAGATCAAGGCGTTCGAACTCTCCTCCGGACGCACCCGGTGGGCCCACCGCACGCAGGGTGAGACCGCCGAGTTGCTCGGCCTGAACTCCACCACCTTCGTCGTCGCCGACGATGTGGTGTGCGTCTCCGGCGCGACGGGTCTCTTCGTCCTGGACCGGGCCACCGGAGCGCTACGGTGGCACGCCCGCCACCCCGACCAGTTCGGGCCCGCGACACCGGTCATCGCCCGAAACACGATCCTCGTCCCCCGCAGCGACTCTCGGACGAAGGAGGGCGGCCTCTGGCGGTTCCGCGCCCCGGACGGCGAGCGGCTGCCCACGATCGAGCCGCAACCGGTCGCCATGCGCCTACACCTGGTCGACCCGAGCCTCTACCTCCTCTCCGAGACCGCCACGCTCTCCCTGCCACTGGACAGCCTGACCTGAATGGGTCGCGCGAGCACGGCCCGGCTGACGGCGGTCGCGGTGGCGAACGCCCGCCGAGCGCGCGGACACCCACCGGAGCCGGCCACCCCGCCGCACTGATCATCCACGGGCGTTGATGGTCCGGCGCGCGGGTTAGTCTCTGCGAGTGACCTTCTCGATCGTCGCCCGTTCCGATGACGGCAAGCTGCACGGCGTCGCCGTGGCCAGCAAGTTCCTCGCCGCCGGCGCGCTCGTCCCGGCCGCCGAGGCCGACGCCGGCGCGCTGGCCACCCAGGCCAGCGCCAACCTCGCCTACCGCCCGCAGGGGCTGACCATGCTCCGCACCGGGGTGGCCGCCGCCGACGTGGTCGCCGGCCTGGTCGCCGCGGACGCCGAGCGGGACCACCGGCAGCTCGGCGTGGTCGCCGCCACCGGCCCGGGCGCCACGTTCACCGGCGCGAAGTGCCACGACTGGGCCGGCGGCCAGGCCGGGGACGGGTGGGCCGCGCAGGGCAACATCCTCGCCGGTCCGCAGGTCATCGACGCGATGCGGGACAGCTGGCTGGGCGGTTCAGTGCTCGGGTTCCCGCAGCGGCTGCTCGCCGCGTTGCGGGCGGGTGACGCGGCCGGAGGTGACCGGCGGGGCCGGCAGAGCGCCGGGCTGCTCGTGGTGCAGGCGGGCGGCGGCTACGGCGGCAACAGCGACGTCGTGGTGGACCTGCGCGTCGACGACCACCCCGACCCCGTCACCGAGCTGGACCGGCTGCTCGCCGTGCACACGCTGCTCTTCAGCCGGCCCGACCCGGCGACCCTGCTCGACCTCAGCGGCGCGGTGGCCACCGAGGTCGGGGGGTTGCTCGCCGCGCTCGGCCACCCGGTCGACCCGGCCGGCCCGGAGGAGGCGCTGGCCTCCTGGGCCGGGATGGAGAACCTGGAGGAGCGGCTGGTCCCGGGGCGCATCGACCCGGTGGTGCTGGAGCATCTGCGCCGCGCCGCGCCGCACGTGCCCGCCCCGCGCACCGGCGGCGCCTGAGCCGGCCGGTCACCTGGCGTGGGGTGCCCGCCGCCGTCCGGCGGGTACCTCGCCGCCGGCCGGCGAACTCAGCGGACCGGGGCGCCGGTGACGCAGGTGAGCACCCGCCCCTGACCGCGGGTCGCGATCGAGGTGGTCGTGGTGAAGCCGTGCCCCGTGAGCAGGCGTTCGGTGGCGGCGGCGTTCGCCGTGGCGTGCACGGACGTCGGCCGCTCGCCGAAGACGTAGAGCCGGCCGCCCGGGGCCAGCAGGTCACGTATCCGCTCGATCTGTGCGGTCGTGGCACCCAGCCAGAACAGGCTCACGTTGACCGCGAAGATCTTGTCGAAGTGGCCGGGCGGGTAGTCGGCCGGTTCGAACTCCGCACACCTGATCTCGGCCCGGCCGGAGTCGACATGGAGCTGGTTGCGTTCGGCCGCGAGCCGGGCCATCGCCGCTGAGCGGTCGACGGCGACGATCCGCCCGGACGTGAGCCGGCCGGCGACGAGGGAGACGGCGGTTCCCCGACCGCAGCCGATCTCCAACACCTGGTCGTCGGGGGTGACGGCCATCGTCTCCACCGCCCATTGCTGTCGTGGGGAGGCCACCGCCGGCCGAATCGGCTGCTGCGGTCGCGGGGCGGGACCGGTGCCGTCGACGTCCGAGTGCCGGCCCAGCACGCTGCAGCTCACGGGGTCTCTCCGGCCTCGCGGGCGGCGGTCGTCCTCGCGGTAGCGCTCACCGAAGCGAGGCTACCCGCCCCGGCTGAACCCCGGTTCGAAATGTGACGTGACGTGCAGGGCGCGCTACGTGGCGCGCGCGGCCGGTGGCCGAGACTCGCGGCACGCGTCCTGCGCTCGGGTTCCTTGAAGTCGGGCCATCACGCGGCCGGGACACCCCGACATCAAGGAAACCGAGTCGATCAAACGGGTCCGGCCGGGGTCAGCGGTTGTCGTACTCGGCGACCAGGCGTTTCGGCGCCCGGTTGCGCCAGGCCTGCTCGACCAGCTCCCGCATGCGCTCCTCGGTGACCCTGGCCAGGTCGACGCGGAGACCGACGAAGATCCGGCCGTTGCGCCACACCTCCTGGTAGACGTCCGGCTGATCGGCGACCGCCGCGCCGGCCTCCGCATGCCCGACACACACGATCGCGTGCGCGTCGCCCTTCTCCAGGTGCGCGAGGAGCCGGTCGGCGACCCGGAAGCCGGGCAGCCGGAAGTGAGTCTGCTCCACGACGTCGGGCAGCGCCGTCGCGTAGCCCCGGAGGTCAGCCAGACTGATCACGGACGGGCTCCTCGCTGTCGTCTCCAGTGGCCGGACCCCGTCGACGATAACCAAGCGGACCCGGGGCGGCAGCCACGAACACGGCGCAACCGACCGGCGGCGGGCGCTGGTCACACGCCCGCGGTCGCCGGCCCCGAATCCGGGTCCTCGTCGCTGAACGGCCGGTACCCGGCCGAGCCGCCGGCCGCGTCGCCGCCCTGGCGGCGGACGGCCAACTGCTCCGCAGCGGCCACCAGGGCGACCACCAGGATCAGGCACACGACACCCGCCAGGGCCGGCATCACCATGGCCGGTGGCACGAGAAGCAGGCAGGCCACGGTGCCACCGATCCGGCGCCAGGCGATCGTCCGGTGGATCCGCCAGTGGGCGTACGCGAAGGTGCCCAGGAAGAGCGCGCAGCCGCCGAAGAGGAGCATCGCCTCGCGGGTCGGCAGCGGGTCGAGCGGCGCGGGAACCGTGTCGGCCAGGCCCACGGCGATGGCGATGATCCCGAAGCTGAAGAGCAGGTGCCCGTAGACCAGGATCGCGCGACGGAGGTCCACCTGGTCCGCGGCACGGTCCAGGGCCTGGCGGAAGTCCGGCAGGCCGAAGCCGAAGTACAGCCACGCGAGGACCCCGACCATCGCGTAGGCGGCGCCGATCGCGGTGAGCCGGACCGGGTTCAGCTCACCGTCGACGGAGACCGCGCCGACCTCGATCACCGACTCGCCGAGCACCAGGATGATCAGGAGGCCGTACCGGTGGGTGTAGTGCACGGGCTGCGCCCTGGGCTGGATGGTCAGATGACGCACCACCCAGGGGCTCAGCAGGTCGACGGTCGCGGCGACGGCCCAGAAGGCGATCCGCGGCGCGCCGTCCATGAGCGCGCCGGCGACCAGGAGCGGCCCCACGAGCAGGAAGAAGACGTACGGACCGACGAAGAGGTTCCGCCAGGAGAGGCGCTTGCGGAGGGCGAGGGCGGCGAGCAGCGCCCGGCTGGCGATGTAGACCCCGACGAAGAGCAGCCCGTGGTGCTCGTACGCGCCGGGAATGGTCAGGGCCATCAGGAGGCTGGCGAAGCCGAGCGTGAAGACGCCGACGCGGTCCACCAGGGCGTCGGTGTCGCGCTGGTTGATGTAGAGGGTGACCCCACCCCAGGCCCAGTAGACGGGGACGAAGAGGATCAGCACTCGGCCGATCCCCGTCCAGCCGTGGTCCTCGTGCAGCAGCTGCGAGAACTGGGTGAGGGCGAAGACGAAGGCGAGGTCGAAGAAGAGTTCCTCCCAGCTCACCCCCTTGTCGGAGGGTCCGGGTCGCATCGGCGGCCGTCAACCGGCGGGCGCGGCCCGGTCACGTGGCCGGGTGACCGTGGACGGCGGCTGATCGCCGGCCGCCTGCTCCGCAAGGTTCGCCACCGGCCCGCCTCCGCAACGCCCATCGTTCCGACGCGCCGAGGTTAACGTCGGGAACCGGAGCGGGTGACCGGATCGCGACGCCGTCACCGGGAGGGGGCGTTTCGACGAGCCGGGTGAGCCGGCGGGTCAGCCGCCGAAGGAGAGCCAGCGGAGACCGGCCGCGTCGACGAGCGCCCGCTCCCGGTCGTCGAGCCGGGCGCGTCCGGTGGCCTTGCGGATCAGGGTCAGCCGGTCCCAGCCCAGTTCGGCCGGGACCGGCCGCCCACCGGCGAGCAGCTCGGCGATCACCTGCGCGGCGGTCGGGGTGAGCCACGGCTCGCGGGCGAGCGCGGCGGCCAGGTCCAGGCCGTGCACGCCGACCTCGACCACTCGGGTACGCAGGAACTCGGTGAGGCTCATTGCGTCGCCGTGCCGGGTACGCACCACCCGGCCGGCGGGTGCGCCCGCGACCGCGACGTCGGCGGCCCGCCACGCCCGGTCGAAGTCCGCCACCAGCGCCGGGCCGTCGAGTTCGCGGGCCTCTCGCCGACCGCTGTCGATGCGGGCGGCGTCCACCTGCTGGGTGAATTTCGGCGCGCCGAAGTACCCGGCGGCGTCCACCTCCGTCCGCGGCGGGGCGGGCGCGGCGAGCATGTCGGCGAGTCGGCCCGCGCCACTGCGGACGTGGGCGAGCAGCTCGCGTACGGTCCAGGGCCGGCAGTCGGTCGGCCGGTCCAGGTCCGCCTCGGAGCGGCCGTGCAGCGCCTCGCCCAGCCGGGCGCACTCGTCCCGAAATGCCGCTCGTACCGTCTGCACAGCTGCTCCTTTCTCACGCGGCCTGTCCGGCCGGCCGTCCCGGGACTCGACGGGCGGGTGCCCGCGCTGCGGCCGGGAATTGTCGTATCGACGCCCTACGGTGGTCCGATGGACTGGAAGATCGAGCTCATCCCCGTACCGGTGACCGATGTCGACCGGGCCAAGGCGTTCTACCAGAAGGTCGGCTTCAACGCCGACCACGACCACCGGGTGCACGAGAGCCTGCGGTTCGTTCAGCTGACACCGCCCGGCTCGGCGTGTTCCATCGTGATCGGCGACGGCATCACCGAGAAGACCCCTGGCACGCAGGAGATCCAGGTGGTGGTCGCCGACGCCGAGGCGGCACGCAAGCAGCTGCTCGACGCGGGCGTCGAGGCGAGCGAGGTCGATGCGCAGGCGTGGGGCAACTTCGTCTACTTCCGTGATCCCGACGGGAACTCGTGGTCCCTGCAGGCGATCGAGTCGCGCCCCAACGGCTGATCGACGCGACGGTCGCTCACCCGGCCGGTGCCGCGTCAACCTTGGTGGCGCGGCACCAGCCGGTGCACCACGGCAAGGACCAGCGCCATCACTACCGCCATCGTTCCGGCGATGCCGGCCGCGCTTCCGGCGTACGCGACGAAGAGCGCCCGCCGGGAGAGCGCCTGCGGCGAGACGCCGCGCAGATCCGTCAACCAGCCCAGAGCCAGCCCGGAGATCACCAGGGCGATCACCCCTCCGGCGCCGAGCACCATGGCGGCGACCCGGTGGGCGTCGGCGGTGGAGACCTGCGCCTGCTCGCGCTGGGTCACCAGCAGGACCAGCCCGGCGAGCGCCGCCCAGACCCCCACCACGAGGAACGCGGTCAACGCGTCGCTGGGCCGGTGCCAGCCGGCGGAGAGGGTCGCCACCCCGGCGGCGGCCGCGTAGCCGGCGCCGACGAACGCGCCGAGCGGCCGCGCCTTGGCCGGGAGGACGAGCACCAGCGCCACCGCGACCGACGCGGCCACCGCGGTGTGCCCGCTCGGCAGGCTGTTGCCGGCGTAGATGCGTTCGAGGTCGATGCCGAGGTCGGGGCGGGTCAGCCCGTACTTGAGCAGCTGGGTGGTCACGTTGGCGCCGGCGATCAGCAGGGTCGCGGTGATCGCCAGCGCGATCCGGCCCCGCATCAGCGCGATGAACCCGATCACGATGGTCGCGGCCAGCAACGAGACCACCGACATGGCGTTCAGGATCCGGTCGACCGGCTCGTCGATGCGATCTTGCCCGATCCGGTTGCCGGTGAGCGCCACTGTGTCGATCCACTGGCCGAGCCCGGTGTGTACGGCCACCCGCCAGGCCACGAGGAACGCGGCCACCTGCGCCAGAACGAACAGGACCAGCCAGACCGCCGTCCAACCCCTCGCCGTCGCCCGCACGTGCCAACGTTAGCGAGCGCTTCGATGCGGGCGACGGGTGGGCCGACTCCTTCCTACGGTTAGGTTTGTGCCGAGGTCAGGAGGTGACGGTGGCGGGAGGACCGCAGCACGAGGTCCCGCCTTCGGGCGGCGCGCCGCAGCGCCCCGGAGACGCCGAGGCCGCTGATCGGGGGCGTCCGGAGTCCCTCGCCGACCTGCTCGGCGGCCGCGCGGGTGCGATCGACGCGACCCTGCCGCCGGTGGCGTTCGCCGTGGGCTGGCTGCTGGGCGGCGAGTCGATCTGGGTCGGGGTGGGCGCCGCGCTGGTGACCGGCGCCGGGGTGGCGGTCTGGCGGCTGCGGCGGGGTGACCGGCCGCGTTCGGTGCTCATCGGGTTGCTGGCGGTCTGCGTGGCCGCGTTGATCGCGCTGCGGACCGGTCGGGCCGAGGATTTCTTCCTGCTCCAACTGCTCTCCAATGCGGCTAGCACGTTGGCCTGGGCGGTCAGCATCCTGCTGCGCTGGCCGCTGTTGGGTGTGGTGGTCGGCGCCGCGCTCGGCCAACGCACCCGGTGGCGACGGGATGCGGCGCTGGTGCGGGCGTACGGGCGGGGCAGTTGGGTCTGGACCGCCACCTACGTGCTGCGGGTCGCCGTCTTCGTTCCGCTCTATCTCGGCGGGCAGGTGGTGGCGCTGGTGGCGGCGCGGGTCGCGCTCACCTGGCCGCTGGTGGCGGCGGCGTTGGCGCTGAGTTGGGTGGTGGTGCGCCGGTCGCTGCCGGCCGGTCACCCCGGGCTGCGCCATCCGGTCGAACCGGTGGAGCGCTGAGGCGTCGGCGGCGGGAACCGGCGGCTCCACAAAGAAGGAGAGAGGCCGCCACGGGGGGAGCGGCCTCTCTAGTGACGTAGGTTACTCCGTCGAGGTCCCACGCGTGATCCCGCGTCGGCCTCTTTTTTTCGCGCTTCGTCCCCCGGCCGGTCACCGGACGGTCGCCGGCAGGTGCCGACAGGCCTACCTGCGATAATGTGGGAGCGCTCCCGCATCGTGGGCGCCCGGCGCACGAGGAGAACAGATGTCGATGCCCACCCCACGGCGAGCCCCGCTGCGGTTCCCGGCCGGCTTCGGCTGGGGCGCGTCCACCTCCGCCTACCAGATCGAGGGGGCCACGAAGGACGACGGCCGGGGCGAGTCGATCTGGGACACCTTCAGCCGGACCCCGGGACGCGTCCGCAACGGCGACACCGGCGACGTCGCCGCCGACCACTACCACCGGTACCGCGACGACCTCGACCTCATGCGCGACCTCGGGCTGCGCAGCTACCGGTTCTCCATCGCGTGGCCGCGAATCCAGCCCGACGGCACCGGCGCGCCCAACCAACGCGGCCTCGACTTCTACCGCCGCCTCCTCGACGGCCTGCACGAACGCGGGATCACCCCGATGGCGACCCTGTTCCACTGGGACCTACCGCAGGCGCTCCAGGACGCCGGCGGCTGGGAGTCGCGGGACACCGCGTACCGCTTCGCCGAGTACGCCGAGACGATGTTCCGCGCGCTCGGCGACCGGGTACCGACCTGGCTCACCGTCAACGAACCGAAGACGGTCGTGCAGAACGGCTACCTCTCCGGGCACCACGCACCCGGCCGCCAGGACCCGGAGGCCGCCTACCTGGTCGCCCACCACCTGCAACTCGCGCACGGTCTGGCCGTACGGGCGCTGCGCGCCACCGGCCCCGGCCGCATCGGCCCGGCGCTCAACCTGCACCCCTGCTACCCGGCCGACGACTCCCCCGAAGCGGCGGCCGCCGCCCGGCTCTACGACGGGTACGAGAACCGCCTCTACCTCGACCCCGTCCTCACCGGCCGCTACCCGCACGACGTGCTGGCGGACCTCGGGGCGCAGAGCCGAATGGTTCAGGGCATCGCCGACGGCGACCTGGAGGTCATCTCCGCGCCCATCGACATCCTCGCCGTGCAGTACTACACCCCGATCTACGTCACCGCCCAGGGCGGCACCGCCCGACGCCATCCGACCTCGGAAGCCGAGTGGCAGCAGATCCACCCCGAGGGCATGTACGACATCCTCACCCGGGTCACCCGCGACTACGGCCCGATCCCGATCACCGTGACGGAGAACGGACTGCCCACCCCGGACACCGTGGGCACCGACGGCACCGTCGACGACGCGGGACGCGTCGCGTTCCTCCGTGACCACCTGGCCGCCGCACACCGGGCGCTCACCGACGGGGTGCCGCTGGAGAGCTTCCACGTCTGGTCCCTGCTCGACAACTTCGAGTGGGCCGAGGGGTACGACCAGCGCTGGGGCCTGGTGTACGTGGACTATGCCACCCAGCGGCGCATCCTCAAGCGCAGCGCCCACTGGTACCGCACGGTCATCGCCGACAACGGCATCTGAACCCCGGACTCGGCGCCCCGAGCCCGGGGCGCCGGGCTCGGGACAGCCGACCGTTCGGGCCCGCGGCGTCGCTCAGCGCGGCAACGCCTGCTGCAGCTCGGCCCGCAGCGCCGGGGTGAGCATCTCCCCCGCCTGCTTGGCGAGCCGGGCCATCTCGTAGCCCACCACGCCGATGTCGGCGTCGGAGGCCGCCAGGGTGGCGAGGATCGAGCCGTCCCGCACCTGCATGACCAGGAAGTAGCCACGGCCCATCTCGACGACCGTCTGCTTGACCACGTCCCCGTCGAACATCTGCGCCGCGCCCGAGGTGATGCTCATCAGCCCGGAGGTCACCGCCGCGAGCTTGTCCGCGTTGTCGCGGGGCAGGTGGTCGGAGATCGCCACCAACAGCCCGTCCGAGGAGACCACCGCCGCGTGTGCGACACCCGGCACCCGCTCGGCGAAGCCACTGACCAGCCAGCTGAGGTCACGCGCCTCCTGACTCAACGTCGTCACTGTCGTCCTCCTTCGCCGTGCCCGCCGGTCGGCGGCACAGGTATCTCGGTGGTGTCCTCCGCCTCGGCCCGCCGTACTCCGCTGTAGAGGCGGGAGAGCATTCCGCCGACCGCGTCCGGATCCGGGTCGTGCGCGTTCGGCCCCGGCTGGGGTCGTACCGAACCGTGCATCGCGGCGAGCTGCGCCATCGGCACCCGCGTCGGCAGCCCACGCGCGTTCACACCCCCGGTGACCGGGGGCGCGGCCGAGGCGACCGGTCCCGGGGCCTTCGACGCCGGCGGCCCCTGCCGGGACCACCAGCTGCCGCCCCCGTCAGCGGTGGGGGGAGCGAGCACGTCCTCGGCGCGTACCGGCAGCGGTCGGCGCTGGCGCGGCACCGCGACCGGTC
Source organism: Micromonospora musae (assembly GCF_003626635.1). Classification (GTDB taxonomy): domain Bacteria; phylum Actinomycetota; class Actinomycetes; order Mycobacteriales; family Micromonosporaceae; genus Micromonospora; species Micromonospora musae. The sequence goes on from NZ_RAZT01000024.1 coordinate 55,106, forward strand.
GGCGTCCCGCCACCGGCAGGTCGATCGCACCGGCCGACGGGGCCGCAACGTACCCGGTCGTCAACATCCGCGCCGGGATCGCCGCGTCGAGCGGCTCCGCCGGCGCCGGCGCGAGCAGCACGCCCGGCAGCTGGAGCACAGCGACCAGGCCCCCCTGCCCACCGTGCAGCCGCACCCGGACGCCGAGCCGGGCCGCCAGGTGGCTGACCACGAAGAGACCCATCCGCTCGACCGTCGCGACGTCGGCGGCCGGCGGCGTGGCGAGCACAATGTTCGCCTCGGCCAGCGCGGCCGGGCTCATCCCCAGCCCCCGGTCGGTGATCTCGATGACGGCGTCCGCTGCGTCGGCGCGGGCGGTCACCGAGACCACGGTGTCGGGCCGGGAGAAGGCGGTGGCGTTCTCCAACAGCTCGGCGAGCAGGTGCACCAGCTCCCCGACGGCGTGACCGACGATGTGCAGGTCGGCCACCGACTCGTGCCGGACCCGCTGGTACTGCTCGATCTCCGCGGCGGCGGCGAGCAGGACGGCGCCGAGCCCGACGGGCCGCTGCCACCGTCGGGTGGACTCGGTGCCGGCGAGCACCAGCAGGCTCTCGTCGTTACGCCGCATGCGCGCGGCCAGATGGTCCAGCTTGAACAGGTTCTCCAGCTGGTCCGGGTCGTTCTCCTCGCGCTCCAGATCGTCGAGGAGTTCGAGCTGCCGCTCCACCAGCACCTGGCTGCGCCGGGCCAGGTTCACGAACATGGCGTTGACGTTGCGCCGCATCGAGGCCTGGTCGACGGCCACGCTCACCGCACTGCGGTGCACCGCCACGAAGGCCTCCGCGAGCTCCCCGATCTCGTCCAGCGAGCGGACCACAGCCGGCGCGACGTCGATGTGCGGCACGCCGCCGCTGACGGTTCGCAGCCGGTCCAGGGCGTCCGGCAGCTCCACCTGCGCGATCCGTAGGGCCTGGCTGCGCAGCAGACGCATGGACCTGGCGAGCGACCGGCCGATGAGCAGCGAGATGAGCACTGCGACCAGGAGCACCGCGACAATCCCACCGGCCACCAGCAGCGTCGTCCGCAGCTGCCCGGTCGCGGCGTCGTCGGCCTGCCGGACCGCGTCGGCCAGCACACTCTCCTCGGCCTGCCCCAGCAGCTCCTGCCGCCGCTCGCTCGCCGCCCACCACTGCGCGGCGGGCAGCACCGTGGGCGTCACCCCGGTCGTGGGCAGGCTGCGCTCCTCCAGCTCGGCGGCGGCGGCGAACGCCGGGTCGACCGACATCTGGTCGTACCGGCGGACCTGCTCGGTGGTGGCAGCCACCCGGAACGCGCCGAGCGCGGTGAGCTGCTGCGCCCGAAGGTCGGAGAGGACGACCTGGTCCTCCGAGCCGTACCGGCCGGCCCGGGCCGCCGCGTAGAGCTCGGCGCGGATCCGGGAAGCGAGCTCCTTGACCCGCGCGAACTGCACGTAACGCAGCACGGCGTCGCTCAGTGCCGGACGGTCCTGACCCGGGTTCGGCTCGGCCAGCAGGTCGAGCAGCGCACCGACCGCCCGGTGGTAGTTGCTCAGGATGGTGTCGCTGCTGAGCACCGCGGGCGGCACGGCAGGGCGGATGTAGACGACCCGGTCGTACGCCTCCAGCACCTCGGAGAACGCCACCCGCCAGGACGCGTCCGCGTCCGCCAGCGGGTCCGCCGCCCGCCGCAGGTCCGCGATGGCCTGGTCGGTGGCCGCCCGCAACGGCTCCAACTCCTCGATCGCGGCGTTACGGTCGGCCGAGCCCGCCGCCCGGCGAAGCTCGGCGAGCTCCCCCGCCGTTCGGTCCCGCTCCTGCTGGATGCGGTGCACCGCCGTGGTGATCTCCCGACCGATCCCGACCTGCTCGGCGAAGTCGCTGAGCACGGTGGTCTGCCCGACCAGGGAGCTGGTCTGCACGCCGGCCAGGACCAGGAACGCCACCGACGGCACCACCAGGACGGTGGCGAGCTTGGTCCGCAGGCGCCAGTCGCGCAGCCGCATCGGCGAGCGGCGCCGGTGCGGCACGACCCGTTCGTCGAAGCGACGGCGGTGCTGACCGGCCATCGAGCCGAGTGCCGGGCCCGCACCTACGCGCACGCTGCCTCCTCCTCCCCTCGCGTCCACCGCGACCGGGGAGCGGAATCCATCCAACCAGGCGAGGGAGCGGTGTCAACGGCTCGAGCGCCACCGAGGCTCAGGAAGAATACGGTGAGCGGGATCGACCTGTCGCGGTCGGTGAGATCAATTCATCCGTCCGGCCGATGTCGGCCAACTCGACGGCCACCTCGAACCGTCCCAATGCGACAAGCGCCGCACCGGTCGCACCGATCTCCGGATTCCGCTGGTGCGACACGGCGCGCGGGCTGAGCGCCGCGGCGAACGCCTGCCGCCACCAGACCGACGCGGCCATCGCCCCGCCGCCCAGCACCACCGCCACCTGCCGCTCGACAGTGGACTCCAGCACCTCGAGGTCCCGCGCCACCAGGTCGCAGAGGCCCTGCATGAGGCCGGCGAGGATGTCCACCGCCGTGGTGCCGAAGCTCAGCCCGCGCAGCTCGCCGCTGCCGGCCGGCGCCAGGCCCGGCGGCCGGTCTCCGCCGTAGCGGGGGTCGGCCGGGCGGCCACCACCGGGCGGGATCAGCGCCAGCGCCGCGTCCAGCTCGGCGCCGCCGGGCAGCTTCAGCTCCCGATTGGCCCAGGCGAAGAGGTTCCCACCGCAGGAGTACGCGGCCCCGGTCACCACATGGTCATGGTCGACGCGGTAGCGCCACAGCCGCTCGGGCAGCCGGGGCAGCTCCTGCCCGGCCGGCACCCGTTGCATCAACCGCACCGCCGCCGAGGTGCCGACGGTCACCGCCGCCCGGCTCGGTTCGACGCAGCCCGAGCCGACGTTCGACGCGCCGCCGTCGCCCACCACGGCCGTCCAGCCCACCCCGGCCAGCTCCGGCCACCGCTTCGCCTGCTCGGGTCGCAGCCGCCCGCGCCACTGCATCGGGGCGAGCTCCGGCAGTTCGCCGGGGCGCGCGCCGGCCAGCCCGAGCGCCTCGTCGTCCCAGGTGAGCGTCCGCAGGTCGAGCAGCCCGGTGCCGGAGGCCTGGGAGATCGACATCGGCACCTCTTCGAGCAGCTGGCCCAGCACGTACTCGACCAGCCCGGCGAAGCTCGCCACCCGGCTGCCGGTCCGCTCGCGCAGCCACGGCAGCCGCAACGACCAGTAGCCACGGTGCCACCAGGTGCCGGTGCGCTGGTGGTAGTCGTCGGGGTCGGCCGGGCCCGTCATCGACGCCGACGCCACCGGCCGGGTGTCGAGCCAGGTGAGCGCCGGCCCGAGCGGTTCACGGGCGGCGTCCAGCGGGAGCACCGAGTGCCACTGCCCGGAGACCGCGACCAGCTCGACGTCGCGCAGGTGCCCCGCCTCGGAGAGCTCGTCCAGGCAGTCGACCAGACAGGCGACGTAGTCCGGGCTCTCCAACGTCCCGGTGCCGTCGTCGCCGACGGCCAGGCTGACCTTGCGCCGCGCCAGGGCGCCGGGCAGGGGCTGGGTGTCCTCGTCCAGCACCAGCCCGCGAACCGACGAGGTGCCCAGGTCGAGCGCGAGAATGTCCATCGTCGGTCAAGTTACCCGCTGTACGTCCGGCGCAGGCATCGGTCGGGTACGGCGTACGCGGATCGGCTTCCGCGCGGGCCCGCGTACCCGTAGGGTGGGCGCATGCTCGCGCACCTCACCTGCTGGTGGCCCGCCGACCCGGCGGCCATCCCCCGCGCGTAGCTTCCACACGCGGCCGCCTGTCGAGGCGGTCGCCGGATCTCCCAGAGCCCCCAGGCCGCCCGCACCGGGCGACGCCCGACTCCAGGAGAATCCGATGACCCACCTGAGCGATCTGCTCGCCGCCGTCTCCGCCGGCGCCGACCCGGGCCCGTTCGCCCTGATCCGCCGGGCCGACGCCGACGGGTTGGAGCTCTTCGCCGGTCCGGTCCGCACGGTCGACCGGCTCGCCGACATCCCGCTGCCCGAGGGCGCGCCCGGACCGCACACCCTGGCGCTGGTGCCCTACCGGCAGATCACCGAGCGCGGCTTCGCCTGCGTCGACGACGGGATGCCGTTGGAGTGCCTGCAGGTCGAGCGGTACGAGCGGATCGAGCTGACCGAGGCGCTCGCGGCGCTCCCCGACCGCCCGGTGCGCACCAGCGGCGCGGCCTTCGACGTCACCGACGAGGAGTACGCCGCCGCTGTCGAGCGGGTGCTCACCGAGGAGATCGGCCGGGGCGAGGGCGCCAACTTCGTCATCCACCGCACGCTGACCGCCACCGTGCAGGACCCGCCGCTGGTGGCCGCGTTCGCGGCGCTGCGCCGGCTGCTGCTGGCCGAGCGGGGCGCGTACTGGACCTTCGTGGTCCACACCGGCAGCCGGGTGCTGGTCGGCGCGAGCCCGGAACGGCACGTCAGCGTCGACGACGGCCTGGTCATGATGAACCCGATCAGCGGCACCTTCCGGCACGGCGACACCGGCCCGGAGCGCGCCGCGCTGCTGCGCTTCCTCGCCGACCGCAAGGAGATCGAGGAGCTCTACATGGTCCTCGACGAGGAGCTGAAGATGATGGCCGCCGTCGCCGAGGAGGGCGGGCAGGTGGTCGGCCCGTACCTGAAGGAGATGTCCCATCTGGCGCACACCGAGTACCTGCTCGCCGGCCGGGGCACCCGCGACGTCCGGGACGTGCTGCGCGAGACGATGTTCGCGCCTACGGTCACCGGCAGCCCGATGGAGAACGCCTGCCGGGTGATCGCCCGGCACGAGCGCACCGGGCGGCGCTACTACGGCGGGGTGCTGGCCCTGCTCGGCCACGACGACGCCGGCCGGCAGACCCTGGACGCGCCGATCCTGATCCGCACCGCCGAGATCTCCCCCGCCGGGGCGCTGCGGGTGTCGGTCGGGGCCACCCTCGTCCGGCACTCCTCCGCGTCCGGCGAGGTGGCGGAGACCCACGCGAAGGCCGCCGGCGTGCTGGCCGCGCTCGGGCTCGGTCCGCAGGCGGCCCGGTCCGCCGGGGAGCCGGCGCCGCGGCTCGCCGACGACCCGGAGGTGCGCGCCGCGCTCGCCGCGCGCAACGCGCCGCTGGCCCGGTTCTGGCTGGACCAGCGGGCACCGGGCGCCTGCGTGCTTCCGGTGTTGGTCGGGCGCTCGGCGCTGGTCGTCGACGGTGAGGACACCTTCACCGGCATGCTCACCCACCAGCTGCGGGGGCTCGGCCTGGCCGTGACCGTGCGGCCATGGCACGCGCCCGGCCCGCTGGACGGGTACGACCTGGTGGTGGTCGGCCCGGGCCCGGGTGATCCGGGCAGCATGACCGATCCGAAGATGCTGGCCCTGCGCGCGCTGCTGGCCGGGCTGCTGGCCGCCGGACGGCCGACCCTCACGGTCTGCCTGGGGCACCAGTTGCTGGCCGGGCTGCTGGGGCTGCCGCTGCACCAGCGAATCGCCCCCTATCAGGGGTTGCAGCGGGAGGTCGACCTCTTCGGCACGCCCCGCCGGGTGGGTTTCTACGCCACCTTCACCGCCCGCGCCGAGGCCGACGGTCTGGACACCCCGTACGGCCGGGTGGAGTTGGCGCGCGACGGCGTCGACGGCGCGGTGCACGCGCTGCGCGGGCCGGGCTTCGCCGGGGTGCAGTTCCACCCGGAGTCGGTGCTCAGCCCGGACGGGCTGGAGGTCCTGGCCGAGCTGCTGCCGGCGCTGCTGCCGCCGACCGCCGGTCGGTTCGAGTCGACGGGCGCGACCGGGTCCACGGCCTAGCTACGGGCCGGCGGTCGGGCGGGGCGTGTGCCCCCGCCCGGCCGCTGGTGGCTCAACCGGCGAGGCCCTTCTTCACGGCGGCGCCGATCTGGACCGCGCGCCGGGCGGTGAGCGCGGTGGCGGTCAGGGCGATGTCGTCCGGTGCCGTCTCGCCGTTGTTGCTGGTGTGCGAGGCGCCGTACGGGTTTCCGGCGATGAACTGGCTGGTGTCGGTGTAACCGGGGGTCACCACGATCCCGCCCCAGTGGTAGAAGACCGAGAAGAGCGACGTCAGCGTGGTCTCCTGGCCGCCGTGACTGGTCGCCGTCGTACAGAACGCCGAGCAGACCTTGTTGACCAGGGCGCCCTGGCTCCAGAGCGGGCCGGTGGTGTCGATGAACTGTTTGAGCTGGGCGGCGACCACCCCGTACCGGGTCGGCGACCCGAAGATCAACACGTCGGCCCAGGAGAGGTCGTCGAGCATCGCCTCGGGGACGTCCTGGGTCTCGAGGTGGTGGGCGTGCCAGCCCGAGTTCGAGCGGATCGCCTCGTCGGGCGCGAGTTCGCGCACCTTGCGCAGCCGCACCTCCGCGCCCGCGTCGCCGGCGGCCTCGCAGGCGGCCTGCGCCATCTGATAGGTGGTGCCGGTGGCGCTGTAGTAGATCACCGCTACCTTGACCCGGTCAGCCATCGGAACGTCCCCTTCCTGTGTCAGCTCCGGCGACTACCCGTCACCTTCTGCCACAAACGTCCCCGGACGGCGCTGGTCCGCCGGGATGTCGCCGACGGCGACTCGGTGCCCGCGCGGGTGCCTCAGGTCGCCGCGGCCGTCAACCCCGGCGACGTCCACGACCGCGCTCCGCCGGCGCGAGGGCCGGCGCGGCGCGGGGAGGGGCGGTCGGCCGGTCGCCGGGCGTCACCGCACGGCGGTACCGGCCGCCCGCCCCTCCCCGTTCCGGATCACGAGACCCGGTTACGCAGGTCGTCCACCTGCTCCTGCAGTCGGTCCGCCGCTCCCTGGTTGTTGAGGAACGTCGCGACCCCCGCGATGAACACCAGACCGAGGATCAACGCGATGATGCTGAGCGTGAGGCCGCCGATGGTCACACCCCGACCGGTCACGCCCGGCCGCTTGGCCATCCGGAGCCCGAAGACGCCGACGATGATCCCGATGATGCCGAGAATGATCCCGGCCCACGCAAGGATGGCCGTCAGCGTGCACACCAGGGCGGACACGCCGAACACCAGCGCGAAGGTCGCGGCGGTGCTGGTCTTGGCTGGGGTGCGATCGGCCCGGGACCGGGCCGGCGCGCCGCCCCGCATCGGCTCGCTGGACGCAGTCATGGCTCTCCCTTCCGCACGCGCGGTGCGCGTACTTGCGCCGTCGCATCCCCCCTCGCCGTGCCGTTATGCCTGTCCGTCGCGGGGACCCGAAGCTGTCGGTGGGCCCGCCTAGGCTGACGCGCGACCGGTGGAGGGGGATCCCATGCGGCTGACCGCGAGCGAGGCCCTCGCCCTGCGGATGAGCAGTCTCCTGCTGGGCCCCCGGCCCGGCCCGCATCCGCGCACGGTGGCCGAGGTGGTCGAGTGGTTCGGGGCGATGCAAGCGCAGGATGTGGCCAGCGGGATCTGGTCGCTCGGCGCCCGGCTGCCCGCGTTCACCCTCACCGACGTGCAGTCCGCGCTGGAACGGCGGGAGGCGCTGCGCACCTGGCCGATGCGGGGCACCGTCCACCTGGTCCCGGCCCGCGACGCCCGCTGGATGCTGGAGCTCACCGGCGTCCGTTCGTTGCCGGCCGCGGCGACCCGGCGGGCCGCCCTCGGCCTCGACGAGGCCGACGCCGACCGTGCGGTTGAGGTGCTCGGCAGCGCGTTGGCCGGCGGGCGGCTCACCCGGGCCCGCTGCCTGGAGACGTTGAACGCCGCCGGCATCGGCACCGACGGCCAGCGCGGCTACCACCTGCTCTGGTACGCGAGCGTGCGCGGCGTGACCTGCGTCGCGCCGAACATCGGCACGGAGCAGACCTTCGCGCTGCTGGACGAGTGGGCGCCCGACCCGGTGCGCCCCGAGCGGGACGAGGCGCTGGCGCTCCTCGCCCGCCGCTATGTCCGCTCACACGGCCCGGTGAGCGCCCGCGAGTTCGCGGGCTGGACGGGGCTGACCCTCACCGACGCCCGGCGCGGGTTCGCGGCGGCCGGTGACACCGTGGCCGCCGTGACGGTCGACGGGGAGGAGATGCTGGTCGACGGCGCGCTGCTGGACGCCGCCCCGGTGCCGGTCGACGACGTGCGGGTGCTGCCCGGCTTCGACGAGTACCTGCTGGGCTACAAAAACCGTTCGCTGATGCTCGATCCGGCCCACCGCGACGCGATCATTCCCGGCAACAACGGCATCTTCCAGCCCACGATCGTCTCCGGCGGGCGGGTGGTGGGCACCTGGCGGCGAACGATCGGCAAGACCCGGGTCAAGGTCGGGGTGACGCCGCTGGCGGAGCTGGACCGTTCCCGGACGGAACACGCCCTCGCCCGCTACGCCGAGTTCCTCGGCCTGCCGCTCGAGGTGAGCTGGGCCGACACCCCAGACACGCGCTAGCGCGGCCGGCCGGCGGGCGGCGAGAGGGAGCCGCAGGCGGGACCGTGCACGGCGGCGGGCCGGCGGGTGGAGGTTCCCGCCGACCCGCCGTGGGATCCCGTGACCGTGCTCAGCTCGCCAGCGCTCCGGCGGCCCGCCCCTCGTGCAGGGTCAGGTTCCGACCGTTGGCCGGGTCGAAGAGGTGGATCTTCTCCAGGTTGAACCAGACCCGCCGGTTCTCCCCCTCGGTCACCGACGACTCCGCCGAGAGCCGGGTGACCAGGTTCGCCCCACCGCCGGTGAGGTCGGCCGCGCCCGCGTCGGCGGCCAGCTCCTCCAGCTCGGCGGCGCTCGCCCGCTCCCCCTCCACCGTGAGGTAGACGTACTTGTCCGAACCCATCGACTCGACGATCTCCACCGGCGCCTCGAACTCCAGGCCGCGCTGTCTGGTCTCCGCGTCGACCAGCTCGGCGTCCTCGAAGTGCTCCGGCCGTACCCCGAGGATCAGCTCCCGGGGCGCGTCGGCCGCCTCCAGCTCCCGGCGGAGCCGGTCGCCGACCGGCACGTCGCCGAGCGCGGTCCGCAGCTTGCCCTCCTCGACGGCGGCGTGCAGGAAGTTCATCGACGGCGAGCCGATGAAGCCCGCCACGAAGAGGTTGCGCGGATGGTCGTACAGCTCCTGCGGCGGGCCGACCTGCTGCACCTGACCGCCCCGCATGATCACGACCCGGTCGCCGAGGGTCATCGCCTCGGTCTGGTCGTGGGTGACGTAGACGGTGGTGGTGCCGAGCTGCTTCTGCAGTCGGGACACCACCGTCCGCATCTGCACCCGCAGCTTCGCGTCCAGGTTGGAGAGTGGCTCGTCCATCAGGAAGGCCTTCGGCTGGCGTACGATCGCCCGGCCCATCGCCACCCGCTGCCGCTGACCGCCGGAGAGATTGGCTGGCTTACGATCCAGCAGCGGAGTCAACTCCAGGACCTTCGCCGCCTCCTCGACCTTGGAGTTGATGGTCTCCCGATCCAGCTTCTGCAGGCGCAGCGGGAAGGCCATGTTCTCCCGGACCGTCATGTTCGGGTAGAGCGCGTAGGACTGGAAGACCATGGCGATGTCGCGGTCCCGGGGCGCCTTGTCGTTCACCCGCTGACCACCGATGCGCAGCTCACCGGAGCTGATGTCCTCCAACCCGGCGATCATGTTCAGCGTGGTCGACTTACCGCAGCCGGACGGGCCGACCAGGATCACAAACTCACCGTCGGCGATCTCCAGGTCGACGTCGCGCACCGCGTCGGTCCCGTCCGGGAACCGCTTGCTCACCTTGTCGAGCACGATCTCAGCCACTGTTACCACCTGATCCCTTGGCTACGCACGTTTACCACCTATCCCTTGACTGCGCCGGAGGTCAGGCCGGAGACGATGCGGCGCTGGAAGAAGAGCACGAACAGGATGATCGGAACCGTGATCACCACGGCGGCGGCGCAGATCGCGCCGGTGGGATCCTCGAACTGGGACGCGCCGGTGAAGAACGACAACGCCACCGGCACCGTACGGGCCCGCTCGGTCGAGGTGAGCGTGATGGCGAAGAGGAAGTCGTTCCAGCAGAAGATGAAGACCAGGATCGCCGTGGTGAAGAGGCCGGGCGCGGCCAGCGGCGCGATGACCCGCCGGAACGCCTGCCCCTGGGTGGCGCCGTCCATCTTCGCCGCCTTCTCCAGGTCCCACGGGATCTGCTTGAAGAACGCCGACAACGTGTAGATCGCCAGCGGCAGCGCGAAGGTGATGTGCGGCAGGATCAGCCCTGGCCAGGTGTCGAAGAGCCCCACCTGCCGCTCGATCTCGAAGAGCGGGGAGACCAGCGACACCTGCGGGAACATCGCGATCAGCAGGGAGACCCCGACCAGCAGCTTCTTGCCGGGGAAGTCCAGCCGGGCGATCGCGTACGCGGCCATCGCGCCGAGCACCACCGCGATCAGGGTGGCGATCAGCGCGATGCCTATCGAGTTGACCAGGGCCCGGACGAACTGGTCGGTGGCGAAGATCGTCCGGTAGTTCTCCAGCGTCCACTCGCGTGGGATGAACTTCCCGTCCGTCAGCGTGGCCGGAGTCTTGAACGACAGCGACGCGATCCACAGCACGGGGATCAGCGCGAAGACGACCACGACGGCGTCCAGCAGGCCCCACCGCAGTCTGGCGCGCGTGGTGGTTTCGGTAGCCATCTCAACGCCTCTCGTCGTCCGAGCTGCCGGGGGCAGCGGTGCCGAAGAGCTTCACGAAGACGAACGCGATGATCGCCACCGCGATGAAGATCAGCACGGACATGGTCGAGCCGATGCCGAGGTTCAAGCCCCGGATCAGGTTGTTGTAGGCGAGCATCGACACCGACGAGGTCTCGTTGCCGCCCGCGGTGAGCACGAAGATGTTGTCGAAGACCCGGAACGCGTCCAGCGTGCGGAAGAGCAGCGCGACCAGGATCGCCGGCTTCATCACCGGCAACATCACCTTCGTGAACCGCTGCCAGGAGGTCGCCCCGTCGGTGGAGGCCGCCTTGAGCAGGTCCTCGGGCACCAGCGCCAGACCCGCCATCAACAGCAGCGCCATGAACGGGGTGGTCTTCCAGATCTCAGCGAGCATGATGATCGCCAGCGAGCTGGCCCGCTCGGTGAGCGGCGCCCCGTCGCTGAACAGATTGGCCAGGTAGCCGGTGCCGGGCGTCCACGCGTACCGCCAGGAGAAGGCCGCGACGACCGTCACGATGCCGTACGGGATCAGCGCGGCGGTCCGCACGATCCCCCGGCCGACCAGCGTCCGGTGCATGATCAGGGCGAGTCCCATGCCGAGCGCCAGCTCGACCGCGACGGTGACCACGGTGATCAGGGCGGTCACGCCGAACGCCGTCCACCAGAACTCGTTGCTGAGCACCGTGACGTAGTTCTCCAGCCCCACGAACGCACGCTCGTCGGGGAAGCGCAGGTCGAAGCGCTGCAGGGAGAGCCAGACCGAGTAGATGATCGGGTACGCCGTCACGGCGAGCATCACCAGCGCGGCCGGCGCGCAGAGCAGCCAGCCGAGTCTGCGTTCGGACTTCTTGTTCTCGCTCAACGGCGCCCGGCGGGGTCGGGACCGTTGGGTCGGCACGGCAGCGTGCCGCCCGTCGCCCCGGACGGCAGTCTGCTCGCTGCGCTCGCTCATGCCGTCGCCTCCCTTCGGTCGACGACACCATGAGACTCCACCGCACCGACCTGCTTGATTCGCTCGCTGCGCTCGCTCATGGCAGCACCCCCTTCGACTCGAGCGCGTCGGCGATGGCCTCGCGCAGCTCGTCCGCGGTCTGCTGTGGCCGGATCTGCGCCGGTGGCGAGAGCACCGCCGACATCACCGTCGAGATGCTCTGGTAGGCGGGCGTCAGCGGGCGGACCGCCGGCTCCTTCAGCTCCTCGACGATGGTGTCCCGCATCGGGTACGCCTCGGCCATCTCCGGGTCGGCGTAGACCTTCTCGATGGTCGGCGGCACGCCGTCGTTGATGGCGGAGAACTTCTGGTTCTGCTCGTTCCGGAGGCACTTGGCCACCTCACGGGAGAGCTCGGGGTGCTTCGAGTAGCGGCTGACCGCGAGGTTGACGCCGCCGATGGTGACCTTGCTCGGGGTGTTCTCGTCGATGCCCGGCACCCGAGCCCAGCCGACCTGCTTGGCGAGCTCCGGGTTGGCCTCCTGCATGGCGGGGTAGACGAACGGCCAGTTCACCTGGAACGCGCCCGCGCCGGACTGGAACTCCAGCCGCACCGGGTCCTCGGTGGCGTTGCTGAACGACGGCGAGGTCACGCCCGACGTGGCCAGCTTCCGCAGCTGCTCCAGCGCCCGTACGGTGCCCTCGTCCATCACGGCCTTGCCGCCGTCGTCGCTGAGGATCCGGCCGCCGGCGCTCTCCGCCAGGGTGTTGTAGAGGACGACCAGGCCCTCGTACTGCGCGCCCATGGTGAGGATCTGGTGCGGCTTGCCCTGCTGCTTCAGCTCCTGCGCGGCGGAGATCATCTGGTCCCAGCTCTTCGGCGGCTCGGGCACCAGGTCCTTGCGGTACCAGAGCAGCTGCACGTTGGTGTTCTTCGGCGCCCCGTAGAGCCGGTCCTCGTATTGGGCGGTCTCCAGCGGGCCGGCGAGTGTGCCCTGCTCCACCTCGGCCTTGTCCTGCCCGGTCCACTCCAGGATCCAGTCGGCGCTGGCGAACTCCTGGGTCCAGGTGACGTCCAGGCCCAGCACGTCCATGCCGCTGTCCTCGGCGGCGAGCCGGCGGACCAGCTGCACCCGCTGGTCGTCGGCCTGCCGGGGCAGCACCCGGTAGACGATCTTGTAACGGCCGCCGGCGGCGGTGTTGCAGGTGTCGACCACCTTCTGCAGGTTCTGCTCCGGCGGGTAGTACAGGTTGATCGTGGGTGTGCCGCCGTCCCCACCAGAACCGCAGGCCGTCAACGGCGCCGCCAGCGCCACCGCGGCGGCCGCCGCCACCGCACGCACCCGTGGTCGGCGTCGACGTACGGCATTGTCGGGCTCGTTCATCACCCCTCCCCCCTCTGCTCGGCCACGTGCCGGGGAGGCCACCGTGCCCGGCGCACGGCGAGACGGTCGGGGCTACGACCAGCGAAATGATCGACCCCGGACGTTTCGTGGCCCCAACACTGCCCGACCTGCGGAGCCACGAAACCTCACGCGATCAACCCCGCGGTGGCCGGGCAGTTCGTGCAACATCAGGGAAGTTGTCGCCCCCGACACATCCGACACGACAACTTCGGGGAAGTTGCGCGGTGCTGATGCCCACGAGGGCGGGCGAGAGCGGAAACGGTTCGCGGAAACGTCACATCGCTCCCGCAGAATGGCACGGTGATCGCGCACTTCAAGGACCTCTGCCTCGACGCGGCCGACGCCCACCGGCTCGGCGCCTTCTGGGCCGGCATCCTCGACGCGAAGCTGGTCGACCTCGGCGACGGCGACACCCGCGTCGACCCACGGGCGGCCCGCTCCGACGCCGAGTCGATCTGGGTGAACACGGTGCCCGAACCGCGTACCGGCAAGACCCGCGTCCACCTCGACCTGCGGATGGCCGACGCCGAACCGACGGCGCTGCTCGCGGCCGGGGCGACGCTCGTCCGCGAGCCGGACGCCGAGCTCGGCTGGTGGGTGCTGGCCGACCCGGACGGCAACGTCTTCTGCGCCTTCCCACCCGAGGAGGGCTCGCGACCGGGGCCGCTGGCGCTGGTCGTCGACGCGGCCGACCCGGTCGCGCAGGCCACCTGGTGGGCCCGGGTCGTGGGTGGCACGGTCGAGACCAGCGACGAAGGGTACGCGCGCCTGGTCGGCGCCGCCGACCTCCCCTGGGAGTACTGGATCTTCATGCCGGTGCCGGAGCGCAAGACGGTCAAGAACCGGATGCACTGGGACGTCGGGCTGACCGACCCGGAGCCGACCGCGCTGATCGAGGCGGGTGCGACGCTGGTGCGAGCGCGGGACGACACGATCGACTGGTGGATCATGGCCGATCCGGAGGGGAACGAGTTCTGCGCCTTCGCGCCGCGTCCCACTCAGTGAGCGACGACGCTACCCAGCGTCGGCCCGGTGCATTAGCTTTTTCCTAGCTCCACTGCCAGCGCGTACGCCGCCGACGTCGATACGCCTCCGGCCGACCCCACCCCGCCCGATCGGTTGGTTCTCCACGGAACACCCACCGCCGGTCCACCGGTTGGGCAGGATCGTCCGCAACGAGGAGGTGCCGTCGTGCAGGACACCCGCGCTCTCGCCCTGACGTTCGAGGTGAGCGGCCTGCCACCGGTCAAGACCGAGGCGCTGTCCATCTTCGCCGCCGGGCATCGGCAGGCGACGAGGGTCCGCGCCCTCCTCGAAGCGGCCCTGACGGCGGCCCAGCACACCGGCTGGACCCCGCTCACCGGGCCGATCGAGGTGGACCTCGTGCTGCGCTGCCCGCCGGGACACCGCACCTCCGACGCGAGCACCCTGCTCGGCGGGGTGTGCGCCGTGCTCCAGGACAAGAAGCGGGTGGCCAACATCGGCCTCGCCCACCTCGGCGTCCTCGTGGACGTCGCGCTCTACTCCGACGACCGGCAGATCCGCCGGCTGTCGTACATCGAAAAGCCGGCGGAGGACTTCTCGTACCAGGTGCGGGTGGCCGCCGTACCGAACGTGGTTTGACCGACGTCCGCGGTGGGGTACCGCGGACGCCGACGAAGGGAGCGCCGATGTCGGAGCCACATGTCACGCTCGACCCGCGCGGGCTGGACCCGGTGCAGCGGAAGCTGCGCGGCCCGCTGGAGGATCAGCTGACCTCGGCGCTCCAGGCAGCCACCGAACGGATCCGCGCCGGCTACGCCGGCGAGCCGGTCGAACAGGTCTGCCAACGGCTGCTCGACGAGACGCGAGCCGGCCTGCACCCGGACATCGCGGCCGGCTTCAACCCGGACATGGACGAGTTCTGCCGGGTCGCCGTGGCGATCGTCCGCGGCACCGCCGTCTGACCACTACCCGGCCCGGAGGCGCTCAGGCGGCGACCGGGTCGACCCGCCAGCCGGTCAGCGTCGGCGCGGAAACCTTCGCCAACTCCGCCGCATAGTCGCGCACCAGCGCCGGCAGCCGGTAGCCGGCCGGGTCGTCGCGGCGCAGCAGGTGCACGTCGGCGAGTTCCTCCAGTGCCTGCCAGACCCGGTGCACGCTGACCCCCAGCCGGGCCGCGCTCCGCTCCGGCAGAACCGGGGCGTCCGGCGCCTCGCCAAGCTGCTCCAACAACCGGCCGGCCACCTCGTCGGCGAACCGCACGGCGGCGACCCCCGTCGCGAGACGGGCACGCACCGAGAGGTCCTCGTACGCCAGCAGGTCCAGCCGGTCGCGACCGTCACGCAGCTGCGAGACCAGGGTGGCCACCAGCAGGTCGGGACGGCTCGCCAACCGTGACCCGGCGATCCGCAGCGCCAGCACCGAGCCGGCGCAGAGCCGCACCAGCTCGGCCGTCGCGGACGGGTCCGCGTTCAGCCGGTCGGCGTCGGCGAGCGTGGCGAGCAGCGGCCTCGCCTCCGCGACACTGAGCGGGTCAAGGTCGATCCGACGGACGCCGTCGAGGCTGCGCAGGTGCCGCTGCCCGGCGACGATCAGCGCGGGCCCGGGGCCGGCCGGAATCAACGGCCGTACCTGCTCGGCGCCGGTGACCCCGTCCACCACGAGCAGGAGGCGCCGTCCGGCGACCCGGGACCGCACCCAGCCGGCTAGCTCGTCGATCCCATACGGCACCTCGGCGGCCGGCACGCCGAGCGCACGCAGCACCCGGGCCAGCACCTCGGCGGGGGTCACCGACGGCCGGTAGCCGAGGTCGACGAAGACAACCCCACGTGGTGGGTGGCGTGGTCGAGGCCGGCGCGGGGGCGACGGTCGCGCTGGTTAGGGTGGGCCCACCGCGCAGCGGCGGGTCCACCCTTCCTCGTTTCCTAACTATGCGGTGGCCCGCCTAACCTATGAGCTCCGGCACCGATCGGTCGATGCTGATGGTCAGCGGACCGTCCGGCCGAAATCCCGGAACATTGACAGCCCGATCGACCGACGCCAACCACTCAGGGAGTGCCGACTCCACCAGGTCGATGGAGGTCGTCACCGGCGAGTATCCGATATTGAAGGCACGAATCTCGCCCCCTACCTCTATTTTGATGAACTGAAATTGAGAACTGGCGCGGTCGGCGGCACGCAGCGTCAACTCAGAAGTGTTCAGCGAGGTGACGAATTCTTCCGTTATACCGATCGCCTCGCGGCCGGCGCTTCGGTTGACGAACGCGAAGGAGTCAACGACCTGCTCGCCGCCCCGCAGATGCGACCTGAAGTCAGATGCCCCTTTCACCAAGGCGAGGTCGGTGGCAGACAGCCAGGTGGACTTTCTCAGGCAGAAGACCGGACCCTCCTCCTCCGGCTCGTTTCTCAGCGACGTGTCGGTCCGGTAGACCCCCGTGACAGAAACACAAGGACCCTCGTCAACCATGACCGTCAGCCAAGGCTGAAACAGCAGGCGGTCCCCGGAAAATGAGGCGCTAATCATTCGGATGCCAGCCAGTTTGGCCACCGCGACGCGCTTGAGTGTGCCAATGTTCTTTAGGAGACGAGGCGGTCGCATCACCATAAAGCCTGGGTAGCCAGCCTCCGAACCTTGACCCTCATCCATGGAACCATCCCTCCAATCCGCGCCTAGTCACTTGTATTCCGACATGTTCCCAACATACAATCCCTCGTTTGGATCCGTACCCTTCCGGACGGCGAAGATGTTGTCGTTCTTGTCGACGTAGAGATCGAAGTGTGATTCCTGACCAGGCAAGCCGTCCTTGACCGTGTGCGGGTCGACCCCGTTTCGCTTGAGCCACCGGTCGTCGCGCCTCGTCGGGTTGTCAGGCTTGGGCGTCTCCCAGCTTCCTACGCTGTCGCCATCACGCGGGGACTCGAATCGCTTCAGATCGTCCCACCAGTTCGATGCTCCGTGAGCGACCATCGCGACGCCACCGACGGCCAGGGCTCCGCCACCCAACGCGGCGGCGGCTCCACCAGCACAGGCCGCACCGGTGATGGGAGCGGTGACCACTCCCACGAGCGCCGGCACACTCGCGACGCATGCCGAGATGCCCCCAGCCACCATCGTGATGCCGCCACCGATCGCCGCGCTGCCGAGGATGATTTCGGCGGTGTCCACGGCGAGGTCAGTGAGGGCATCCGAATTGTGGTCGACCGATTCTGCCGCGCTTTCCGCGGCGTCGCAGACGTCCTGGGCCCAGTCCCAGCAGTGTCCGTCGATCTCGATGGCGCTGATGGGGTCGCCGCCGCCGAAGGCGTACCGGTTGCCGGTGAAAGGGCTGAGGCCGAGGCTCATGTCGGCCAGAGCACCGTTGTAGCTGTCGCGGGACAGGAACCTGTTGAGACCTGGGCTGTAGTCGCGGAAGCCCATGTCGTAGTTGCCGGAGGACTGGTCCCACCGCTTGGCGTTGAACCGGTAGGCGTTGTAGGGCTCCTTGGTCGGGTCTGCCGTGTCCGGCTTGTCGATGCCCGTGAACTGGGCGTCGTCGTTATTGCCGTACGCGCTGTAGCCGTAGGTGGCCTTGGTGTCACCGGTCTTGTCGGTCAGCGTCTCGACGTCGGTGTGCGGGTTGTAGCCGTAGCTGCCGCTCCTTCACTGGCCTTAAGCGGAGCGGTGCCTGCCGCCAGTACGACGACAGGCACCATCAACTCGACCCTATTCCTCCGCAGCGTCAGCCCGCTTTCGCAACTCCGCCGCTATGCGGTCCCAGTCTGGGCCGTGGTTGAAGAGGTCAGCCGCCGCTTCCCGCAGCAGAGACGAGTCATTGGGTCGCTGCAGGCAGGCCAAGCGATAGGCAAGGTTGCGGGCCCAAATTGGAAGGCCAGCGTAGTCGTCGTCGAGGACCGTTTCGAGCATACGGATGATGTCATCCGCTGGAGCGAACGTTACCGCTTCGAGAAACTCCAGTTCGACTTTCCCGAGGTCCGCCCGACCCTTACCCCAGTTGATCGAAGAGAGCAGCCGCCCCAGTTCCAATAGGTTTCTCACAGCCGTCCTAACTAGTTCAGCCAGTAGGTCCCGACATTCACCGAATTTGGTCCCGTCTGCACGACTCGATAGCCTATAGAGCTCCCGCCTACATCTACCGTGCGTGTCGCAGCCTGAGCACCTCGTCCACCCACCGGCAATACGCCTCCTCCCGATTTGTAACCCTTGCCCACCTTCAAGGGCCAAGTCGTCGGATCCTGCCCGTACGCGTGCCCCGGGTTGCCCTTGTAGATCTGCACGTCCTGGGCGTCGTCCGGAACCGGCTGAATCTTGATGGTCGGGTCGACCACCACCGGGTACACCCGCGCCGGATCGGCCAGCCAGCCCGCATCCGGGGTGACCGTGATCGTCGACCGGCCACCGGCCAGCGCCACCTTCTGGGTGACCTTCTCCGACCACACCTTCCCGTGCGGCGAGTTCTTGTCGTCCTTGTCGTCGTACATGAACGGCGGCGGCATCACGAACACCGGCTCACCGCCGCCCGCGCGCACGAACGCGATCGACCCGTCCTCGCGCTGCTGCGCCGTCAGCCCCGCGGTGCCCAGCGTGAACGTCCACGACACCGGCCCGGCCGGCACCTCGCGCAGGACGATCTCCTCCTTCAGCGCGGTCGGCGTGACGTCGTAGACCACGTCCGCGCCGCCGGCCACGCCGGCGTAGGTCACCGTCGAGCCCGACACCTTCGGCATGACCGCCTTCGCGGCACCCGACAGACCCAACTCGATGCTCCGGCCGTCCCACTCGAACCGCGCCAGCTCCTCGGAGCTGTCCCCGAACAGGCTGGTGAACGAATTCGTCCGGTTGCCCTGGACGTAACCCTTCTCGTTCGTCGGCCGCACCGTCGTGTCGATCGCCTGGTAACGGCCCTTGGAGTCCTTGTAGTGCACCGGCGCCGCGGAGATCTCCGCCTGCGTCCGCCCGTCGGACAGCTGATACGTCTTACTGTTCGCCGTCCGCTTGCCGGTCAACTCCTTGACCCGCTTCTGCGGTGGCCACACCTTCGCCGCCGGAGCCTTCTCGTGCACCGACAGGCCGGCGCTGATCACCTCCGGCCTCGGCCGGCCCGGTCCGTCACCGACCAGGCCCCGGGCAGCGTCGCCCAGCCGGTCGAACAGACCCGTTCCGTCGTCGTGGGCGCTCGCGCTGCCCTCTGGTCTCTGGTCGGACAGGACAGCCGTCCCGCCCACGGTGGCGGCCAACGCCATCACCAGGGCCGCGATCAGCGGCCCTCTCAGGTTCCTTCTCACCCGTTACCCTCCGGTCAAGGGCTGATACGTCGGGTAGAAGCTAGGAGAACGACATACACGCGCAGCTATCGTCCGGCGATCGCGGCGCGATAGCGCAGGCGCGGACCGAGCGCCGCAGCGGGGTGGGGACGGGACAGGGGCCGCCCCGCTCGGGATGAGCGGGACGGCCTCCGGGTGACGACGGTGAGCGTCAGTAGCGGTTGAGGTTCGCGTACGGGCTGATCACGATGCGCGGCGACAGCGCCGGGTTCAGCCAGCGCAGAATTGCCACCAGGTTGGTGTGCGAGACGGCCACGCACCCGGCGGTGGCGTTGCCGCTGCTGGTGCTGAACTCGTGCAGGAAGATCCCGCTGCCCGCGTTCGGCACCGGTGTCGGCACGTTGGGCGCCATGTTGTACGTGATCACGGCGAAGTGCGTGTACGCCGGCACCTCCTGCCACAGCGCCTCGCTGTATCCGCCGGGATTGGTGGCGCTGTGCTGGAAGGAGTTGTAGAGCGAGGATGCCGGGTTCTCGTTCCACCAGTCACCGCTGACCAGCCGGTGGTACGGGTACCGGACTCCAGGGTTGGCGGCGTTGCCGTACATGGTGGGCCCGATCGAGTAGACCCCGGTCGGCGTGGTGGCCACGCCCTCCGTGTGGTTGTCGCTGAATCCCTTCGACCCGATGCGAGCTGGCACCGGCGCGGAGACCGGCCACCAGCGGCCCCGCTCCTTCGCGTACGTCTCGAGGGTCGCGTAGGTGGTGGAGTAACTACTCCCGCCGACGATGATGACCTGTTGGGTCTGCGACGGCAGGGTCTTCAGCTGCGCAGCCCTGTTGCTGGGCGGCGTCACGTTCCCCCGCTTGTTCGTCGAGGACGCCACGCCGGTCGCCGTCCACCAGGTGCTGTCCCGCGTCCCCGCGGCGGCTGCGGCTGTCGAACCGACGAGGGCCGGAGCCGCCACGCCAGCGGCGGCGCCGAGCACGAATGTTCTCCGCTTCATATCGAACATAGTGACATACGAAGAATGTTCATGATGTCCCCTTAAGCCTGAGTTCCTGTCCAGCAGAGGCCCGGGACCGCTGTGCGGGTCAGAGGCGGGTCCGCAACTCCCCGGCCCTGGCCCCACCGTCCGGTGTGGTAGCGGACATCGCCGTGGTGAAGGCGCTGCGCGGCCCGCTGGAGGATCAGCTGACCTCGGCGCTCCAGGCAGCCACCGAACGGATCCGCGCCGGCTACGCCGGCGAGCCGGTCGAACAGGTCTGCCAACGGCTGCTCGACGAGACGCGAGCCGGCCTGCACCCGGACATCGCGGCCGGCTTCAACCCGGACATGGACGAGTTCTGCCGGGTCGCCGTGGCGATCGTCCGCGGCACCGCCGTCTGACCTTCGCCCGGGCCCGCCGGCGTCCGCCCCGGGTGGGCGGGTTCGGGTTACCGCGTGCCTGCGCGGCGGGTACGCCAGGTGTCGGTGATCGTTATGCCGACGAGGACGCCCATGGCGATGACATTGGCGAAGATCGGGGCCAGCGTGCTCAACGCCGGCGTCAGGACGATCAGCAGGGCCAGCCAGCCCAGCCGGGACCGGGAGAGCAGGCCGAGGAGCACGTACTCGGAGCCCATCCGCCCGAGCACGAAGAGCACCGGGCCCCCGACGATGAGGATCAGCCAGGTCGCGGGGGTAGTTCCGAGGGGTTGGTGGATGACGAGTTCCACCCCGGCCGACGTGGCGATCACCCCGGTGACCAGAACGGCGTAGACGTACCCCGCGAGTCGCACCGCGGCCCGCGGACGGCGGTGTGCCGACCGGTCGACGAACTTGTCGGACTGCAGCACGTAGATCTGCCAGAAGAGCAGCGCGGTGGCGATCGCAACGAGGAGGCCGACGGTCCGGGCAAAAGAGTACTCCGCGCTGCCGTACTGCAGCGTGGCCATCAGCCCCAGCTCGCCGAGGACCAGGATGGCGATCTGCTGGTACCGCTCGCCGAAGTGGACGCTCAGCTGGTCGTACTGGTCGAGTGGCACCCGCCCCTGCCACGGCGTCGGGTAGCGCAGCGCGGCGGCCAGGTAGTCGATGACGAGCGCACCGGCCCAGAGCGGGGCGCGCCAGGCCGGATCGACGAGCCCACCCACGAGCCAGAGCGAGCCGGAGACGCAGAACCAGAAGAGGAACCGTTGGGCCCGGGCGTGCGCGGAGCGTCGGCGCAGCGCGACGATGAGCAGGATCCCACGTACGAGGTGCAGGCCGACGTACGCGCCGGCGAAGAGCAGACCACGATCGCCGTAGGCATACGGTACGGCGCACGCCATCAGCACCACGCCGAAGACCGTGCTGGCTATCACGATCTGGATCACCCGTAGCCGGGGATCGTAGAACTCGGTGGCGAGCGCGGTGACCGACCAGGTCCACCAGGCGGCGAGCAGCAGGATGAGGCTCTGCCCCAATCCGCCCCAGCTCGGGTCCGCGGCGAACCGCATCGACAACTGCGCGAACATGGCGACGTAGAAGACGTCGAAGAAGAGCTCCAGCAGCGTCGCCCGTTTGAACGACCTGGGGTCACGTCGTACCCCGGAGGCCTCCGTGCTCGTCATCGATCAGCCGCCCCGCTGCCTCCGCTGACCTGTTCACGTCGAGGTCGTCGCGTTTCCCGAGGTGAGGCCCGCTCACCTGGCGGCCGCAGACTCGCGGCTCATCGCGACCAACGACGGGACTCTCGTCGAGTTACCGTCGCCTCGATCCGCCGCGACGACGACGCGCACGGTCACGGCGGCTGGTCGACAACTTGTGCAGCCGAGCCACGAGGGGCGTCAGTAGCGGCCGAGGTTCGGGAAGGGGCTGAGCACGATGCGCGGGGAGAGCGCCGGGTTCAGCCAGCGCAGCACGGTGACCAGATGGGTGTGCGAGACGGCCACGCACCCGGCGGTGGCGTTGCCGCCGCTGCGGCTGAACTCGTGCAGGAAGATCCCGCTGCCCGCGTACGGCACCGGCGTCGGCACGTTGGGCGCCATGTTGTACGTGATCACGGCGAAGTGGGTGTACGCGGGCACCTCCTGCCACAGCGCCTCACTGTTCCCTCCCGGGTTGGTGGCGGTTTGCTGGAAGGTGTTGTAGCGCGGGGAGGTCGGGTTCTCGTTCCACCAGTCGCCGCTGAACAGCCGGTGGTACGGGTAGCGGACGCCGGGGTTCGCGGCGATGCCGACATGGTGGGGCCGATCGAGTAGACCCCGGTCGGCGTGGTCGGCACGCCCTCGGTGTGGTTGTCGCTGAACCCCTTCGACCCGATCCTGGCCGGTGTCGGGGCAAGGCGGGCCACCAGCGACCCCGCACCTTCGCGTACGCCTCCAGGTCGCGTAGGTGTCGGCTTGACATCC
Organism: Micromonospora musae; assembly: GCF_003626635.1. Classification (GTDB taxonomy): domain Bacteria; phylum Actinomycetota; class Actinomycetes; order Mycobacteriales; family Micromonosporaceae; genus Micromonospora; species Micromonospora musae. The sequence goes on from NZ_RAZT01000024.1 coordinate 77,641, forward strand.
CTCCGCCCTAGAGGACGGAGATTCCCTCCACGCTGCGCGTGGTCCGCGCGGCGTCTGGGTGGGTTACCGCTTCGCTGCGCGGTGCCGCCATCGCTGGTGGTCTGACCTGCGCTCCACGGTCGTTGAGGTCCGCCTGTCCAGCGGCCCTGATGTTCTTGGCGGCGTTGACGTCGCGGTCGTGGTGACTGCCGCACGGGCAGTCCCACGCTCGGACGTTGAGCGCCATCTTCTCGCCGATCCGTCCGCAGTCGGAACACGTGCGGGTGGACGGTAAGAACCGGTCCACCCGGGCGAATGTGCGGCCGTACCGCGCGGCCTTGTACTCCAACATGCCTGTGAACGACGCCCATCCGGCGTCGTGCACGGACTTGGCCAGCCGGGTCCGGCCGAGACCGGTCACGCACAGATCCTCGACATAGATCGCTTGGTTCTCGCGAACGATGGTCGTGGACAGTTTGTGCTGCCAGTCGCGCCGGGTGTCGGCCACCCGCGCGTGGGCGCGGGCGACCTTGACGACGGCCTTCTTGCGCCTGTTCGAGCCCTTCTGCTTGCGGGAGAGGGCCTGTTGCAGCCGCTTGAGCTTGCGCGCCGCGCGGCGCAGGAACTTCGGCGCGGCCACTTTCGTGCCGTCCGAGAGCACCGCGAAGTGCGTCAGCCCCAGGTCGATGCCCACCTCGGACTCGACCGGCGGCAACGTCTCGTCCTCGGCGGTCTGCACGACGAACGAGGCGAAGTACCGCCCCGCCGCGTCCTTGATGATCGCCACCGACGACGGGTCCGATGGCAAAGATCGCGACCAGCGCACATCCAAGTCGCCGATCTTCGGCAGTCGCAGGCGGCCATTGTCGAGAACTGTGAACCGGGAGTTCTTGGTGAACCGGATGGCCTGCCGGTTGTCCTTGCGGGACCGGAACCGAGGCGCGGCGACCTTGCGGCCCTTGCGCTTGCCCGACATCGAGGCGAAGAAGTTGCGGTACGCGGTGTTCAGGTCCGCGAGTGCCTGCTGCAACACCACGGCCGACACCTCGGAAAGCCACGCCCGCTGCGGAGTCAGCTTGGCCTGTGTGATGAGCCGCTTGGACAACTCGGCGTCCGACACGTACTTCTCGCCTGCCTCGCGTGCCTGCTGACGCAGACGCAGCCCATCGTTGAACACCACCCGCGCACACCCGAACGCCCGAGCCAAGCCGATCTGCTGGCCGGGCGTCGGATACACGCGGAAGTTGTACCGAAGCTGCACGAGAAGCACCGTACATGTTGCTTTAAGGCGTGTTTCAGAAGTCGTGGTGGTCGATGAAGGTCCCGGCGTGGCGGTGATCGACAACTGAAGAGGCCTCCGGTATCTGGTTCTGCGACCAAGCAAGAACTTCATACCGGAGACCTCGTGGCC
>NZ_RAZT01000025.1 GCF_003626635.1 Micromonospora musae
CACCAACAGCCTCCTCGCCTGGACCATGGCCTTCAACCACACCCTCACCCGCGCCGCCCTACGCGCCACCGAAGCCGGCGACTACGACGTCATCCACGCCCACGACTGGCTCGTCGCCCACACCGCGATCACGCTGCGCGAGCACCTCGACATCCCACTGGTCGCCACCATCCACGCCACCGAGGCCGGCCGACACCAGGGCTGGCTCCCCGAGGAGATGAACCGCACCATCCACGGCGTCGAACAGTGGCTGGCGAGCGAGTCCGGCCGGGTGATCGTCTGCTCGGGGTACATGTCAAACGAGGTGAATGCGCTCTTCGGGGTGCCGTCCGCCCGGGTCGACGTGGTGGCCAACGGGGTCGAGCCGCACCGCTGGCGGGCGCCGCGCACCGCGGTCGCCGCGGCGCGAGCCCGGTTCGCCGGGGACGGGCCGCTCGTCACCTTCGCCGGCCGGCTGGTCTACGAGAAGGGCGTGCAGCACCTGCTCGCCGGGGTTCCCCGGCTGCGGGAGCGGCACCCGGGGCTGCGGGTGGTGATCGCCGGCGACGGCCCCTACCGCGCCGAGCTGGAGGCCGACGTGCACCGGCTGGGGCTGGCCGGCGTGGTGCAGATGCCGGGCTTCCTCGGCGGCGGGGAGCTGCCGGCGCTGATGGCCGCGTCGGACTGCTTCGTGGTGCCGAGCATCTACGAGCCGTTCGGCATGGTGGCCCTGGAGGGCGCGGCGGCCGGGGCGCCGATCGCGGTCTCGGCCACCGGCGGGCTCGCCGAGATCGTCGAGCCGGGCGTCACCGGCATGACGTTCCGGCCGCACGACCCGGACGGACTGGTCGAGGCGGTGCATGCGCTGCTCGCCGACCCGGACACTGCGCGTGCCCTGGCCCGGCGGGCCGGCACCCTGGTGCGCGAGCAGTACGGCTGGTCGGCGATCGCCCGGCGCACCGCCGCCTCGTACGCGGCCGCGATCTCCGGCGCTCCGGCGTTCGCCGCCGAGCGGGCCGAGCAGCGCATGGCGGCGGGCCGCGCGCTGCCGCCGGTCGCCGCCGGCAACCTGCTCGCCGCCGCCGGCCTGCGCTGAGACCCACCCGACCCGACGCCGCGACCGCCCCGACCCCGATCTGACCCCAGCCCGGCCACCCGGTTGCGAGTGGCGGGCGGGGCCTGCGGCGGCGCGGGGGCGTGCGGCAACCTACCGCTGCGGCATGCGGCATGCGGCGACGGGCGGTGGCCGGCGGTCGGCATGCGGTGGGGTCTGGCGGCCTGCTGCGGTGCGCGGCGTGGAGCGGCGTGCGGCGGCGTGTCTCCGGGGTCTCGGTACCGCTGCGCGGCCCCTTTGGAGCTGAGTCGCTTACGACATCGGAGCCGATGCGTTTACGACATCAGCTCTAAAGGCTGCCGACCCCGAACCCCGAACCCGGCGGATCCCCGCCGGCCGCACGAAGTCCAGCGCCGCGCCCAAGGTCCGGGTCCAGCCCCGCGACCGAGGCCCAGGCACTGCGCGGCGCCCGAGGTCCCGCACCGCGACCGTGGTCCGGTACGACAGGCGACAGGCCGCCGACCCCTCGCGGGGTCGGCGGCCTGTCGGTGGTGCCGGCGGGCGGATCAGCGCTCGGTGAGCGGTACGAACGCGCGCTCGGGAGAGCCGGTGTAGACCTGCCGCGGACGGCCGATCTTGGTCTCCGGGTCGTTGATCATCTCGCGCCACTGGGCGATCCAGCCGGGGAGGCGGCCCAGGGCGAAGAGCACCGTGAACATCTTGGTCGGGAAACCCATGGCCTTGTAGATCAGGCCGGTGTAGAAGTCCACGTTCGGGTACAGCCGGCGCGACACGAAGAAGTCGTCGGCGAGGGCGATCTCCTCCAGCTGCATCGCGATGTCCAGCAGCGGGTCCGGCTTGGCCATCCGGCCGAGCACGTCCTGGGCGGCCTTCTTCACGATGGCGGCGCGCGGGTCGTAGTTCTTGTAGACCCGGTGACCGAAGCCCATCAGCTTCACGCCGTCCTGCTTGTCCTTGACCTTCTGCACGAAGGAGCGGACGTCGCCACCGTCGGCCTTGATCTTCTGGAGCATCTCCAGCACGGCCTGGTTGGCGCCGCCGTGCAGCGGGCCGAAGAGGGCGTTCACGCCGGCCGAGACCGAGGCGAACAGGTTGGCGTTGCTGGAGCCCACCAGCCGGACCGTCGACGTCGAGCAGTTCTGCTCGTGGTCGGCGTGCAGGATGAAGAGCATGTCCAGCACGCGGGCCATCACCGGGTCGACCTCGTACTGCTCCGCCGGCACGCCGAAGGTCATCCGCAGGAAGTTCTCCACGTAGCCCAGCGAGTTGTCCGGGTAGAGCAGCGGCTGCCCGATCGACTTCTTGTAGGCGTACGAGGCGATGGTCGGCACCTTCGCCATCAGCCGGACCGTCGAGATCTCCACGTGCTCGGAGTCGAACGGGTCCAGGCTGTCCTGGTAGAAGGTCGAGATCGCGCTCACCGCGGAGGAGAGCACGGCCATCGGGTGTGCGTCACGCGGGAAGCCGTCGAAGAACCGACGCATCTCCTCGTGCAGCAGCGAGTGCCGCCGGATCCACTCGGTGAACTCGGTCAGCTGCTGCTCGGTCGGCAGCTCGCCGTAGATCAGCAGGTAGGAGACCTCCAGGAAGGAGGACTTCTCGGCCAGCTGCTCGATCGGGTAGCCGCGGTAACGCAGGATCCCCGCGTCGCCGTCGATGTAGGTGATCTCGGACGAGCACGCCGCGGTGTTCACGAAACCGGGGTCGTACGTGGTCAACCCGGTCTCTTTCAACAGCTTGCTCACCCCGATACCGGCGGGGCCTTCGACCGCGGTGTGCACCGGCATCGACAGCTGCCCGCCGGGGTGATCGAGCTTGACTTCCGTCATCTGGTTCCTCGCTTCGCCGGCAGATCTTCTTTGAATTGCCTTCGCTTTTACCGTAATCGCGGTTCCGGGGACACCACCTGCGGTGGTTCTGCGGTGAGGTATGCGTCACCCGATTCCCGACCGTCCGGATCGGGAAACCGTCGAAACGAGCGGGCGGATCAGGAGAGGGCGAGCAGGCGCAACCCACCGTCGGTGGTGATCTGGTAGACGTCGAGCCGGTTCTGCCCGGCGTGGAAGAGCTGGTCGTCGGCGAGCAGGGCGGCGAACCGGCGGCCGCCCGGGTCGGGCGGCACCACCGGCACGACCGCCCCTACGCGCCCGTTGACCGCCACCGCTAGCAGCGTGCCGTCGGGTACGCCCTCCGGGACGGTCCCCCAGATCAGCGCCGGCAGCGTACCCGTGTCGGGGTCGATGGCGCGGAACCCGGCCAGGTCGGCGACGCGGGCCGAGCCGCCCGACGGCCGCTCCCCCACCGTCGTGCCGACCAGCGGATGCACCGCCGGCAGGGGTGGCGGCTTCGGCACCCCGTCGGGGATGGGCGTCGGCTCTCCCGGCCGGTCGTAGAAGTGCTTCTGCCCGGCGGCTCTCGGGGTGTCCCGCGCGGAGCGCCCGTCGACCCGCCACGGGATCCGGATGCCCGCCTCGTCGGCCACCGTCGGCAGCAGGTCGACGTGCTCCCAGTTGCGGTCGTCGACCCGGCCGGCGCGCTGGCCGGGCGTCTTCACGAAGAGCGGCACCCAGGCCACCTCGCCGGGCGCCGCCTTGATCGCATCCATGCCGCGCCCCTGGTACCCCTTGCTGAAGCTCACCCCGTGGTCGGCGGTGACCACCACCGTCGCCTGGTCGTAGAGCCCGGTGGCGCGCAGCGTCCGCAGCGTCTCACCGATCAACCGGTCGGTGTAGCCGAGCTGCGCCAGGTGCCGCTGCCGGGCCAGCTCGACCCAGCCGGCGCCCTCGTTCGGCAGATCCTCCGGACCGTCGTAGCGGGCCCCCGACGGGAGGAACTGCCACGGCGAGTGCGGCATCAGCAGGTGCAGGAAGTGCAGGGTGGGGCGGGGCGTCGGCTTCAGACCGGCCAGGAAGCTGGTGAACCGGGCAGGCTGGTTGTCGTCGAGGTTGTCCCACCGGAACTTCGGGTCGTCCGGGATCGGCTCCGCCGCGTCCAGCCCCGCCTCGGCCGCGGTCTGCTCCCGGTAGGAGTCCTCCGGGTCGATCCGGCTCTCGTGCGGCGCGGTGATCTGCCCGAGCAGGCCACGGGTCTCCCGCACCAGCACGCCGAGCCCCTGCTCGGGTGAGACCGGCTGTTCGCAACGGCTGGGCGGGCAGAGCCGGGTGATGCTCTCCTCGGCGCGGATGTCGTACAGCCCACCGAAGGCGGTGAAGAGGTTGTCCGGGTACTGCGCGTAGTGCGGCGCGGCGTCACGGGCCGGATAGCGGCCGGTGAGCATGGCCGGCAGCGCGTACGGCGTCCAGCCGCTGACCCCGGTGGCGTTGCGGTACCAGGTCGAGCCCGCGGCCAGCTCCGCGAAGTGCGGGAAGCGCGTCGCGTCGATCCGGCCGTCCGGACCGAGCAGGGAGACCAGCGGCAGTTCGTCGAGGATCAGCATCACCACCGGCGGGTGCACGGTGGTCGCCGCGGTGCCGGTCGCGCCGTCGGCCGACCGGGGCAGCACCAGCACCGAGCTGGGTGAGAGGAGCAGGAAGATCCCCACGAACGCCAGCGGGCCGGCGGCGGCCACCCGCAGCACCCGGCCCGGCGTGCGCCACCGCCGATGGGCGACCGCCGCGGCGACGCCGACCACCCCGGCCACCAACAGCAGCGGTACGCCCCGCAGCGGTGTGCCGTGCCGGCCGATCTGCACGGCCAGCGCGGCGATCAGCAGCCCGACGAGCAGCGTATGGGTCACCGACCGGGCCATCCGCCCGCCGAGCCGGGTGAGCGCGCCGAGCAGCAGCAGCGCGCCGGTGGGCGCCACCGCGATCAGCCCGACCAGCAGCAGCACCTGCTCCCGGTCGGCGCGGTGGAACAGGAAGAAGTCGGGGCTGCGGCCGAGCACGTCCAGCAGTGGTTGGGTGACCACCAGCCCGACCAGTGCGACGATCTCCAGCATCCGGCCCAGCTCGGATCGCAGGCCCGCCGCCCAGCGGCCCCGACGCGCGCCCGCCCCGGCACCTTCGGCCGTGACGGTCGGCGGCTCAGTCACCCACCACCGCCGTGTAGAGCGTACGGGTGCCCGAGGGCAGTTCCTCCCGCCCGGCGATGTCGCAGCGCGCCGCGAGCAGCCGCTCGAACTCCGCCCGCCGGTAGTCGGGGAAGGTCCCCTCGGGCTTGTTGGCCAGCAGCCGTTGAGCCATCGGGTCCTCGGGGTGGACGAACTCCACGACGATCCGCGCGCCGGGGGCGCAGAGGTCGGCGAGCCAGGCCACCACCTCGGGCAGTGGCACGTTGCGCCCGATCGCCAGGTGGTGCACCACGGCCAGGGCGAGCACCACGTCGGCGGCGGCCCGGTCGGCGAAGGAGGCCCGTTCGACGCCCCGCCACCCGCCGCCGGGCGAGGGGTCGGCGAGGTCCATCACCAGGGGCAGGATCCGCCGCTGGCCCTCCGCCCGCAGCGCCCGGTAGAGCGTGTCCACCACTGCCGGGTCCTGCTCCACGGCGACCACCTGGTCGGCGTGGCGGGCGGCGAGACGCGCGTACCGGCCGTCGTTGGCGCCGAGGTCGAGCACGAGGCGGGGGCGGGGGCCGCCGGCCAACGCGTTCGTGACGAACCGCTCCTTGCCGGCTCGGTCCTGCTCCGTGTAGCCGCAGGTGCGCTGGTAGTCGGCCCAGTGGCTGGTCGCCGGCGGACGGTCCAGCCGGCGGACCAGCTTCTCGATGCCGCGTACGGTGGCCAGGGCGAGTTCGCCGGAGTATCCGGCGGCGCGCAGCTCGGCGCGGACGTCGGTGGTGGTGGCCGCCGCGTGCCGGTTCTGCATGGCGGCGTGCAGGTGCAGGTGGGTCGGTACGCCGGGGGACAGTCGCCGGAAGCCGCGGAACAGCGGCCGCAGCGCGTCGGCCTCGATGCCGTCCACCCGGGCGCGCAACCAGGGTTGGAAGTCCACGCCGAGGTGCGCGCCGAGCAGCAGCGGATAGAGCATCGTCTGGCAGAACTGTCGGTAGCCCGCCCAGGGCTCCCCGTCGCGGACCGGCTCGAACGAGCCCACGTCGATGAAGACCGGCTCGGTGCCGCGCCACTGGAGGTTGTACGCCGACCCGTCCTTGGTGGTGAAGCCGGCGGGCAGCGCCGCGCGCAGGATCTCCAGGTGCAGCAGCGCGGCGTCGCGCAGCATGGTGAAGGACCACTCGTAGGGGTGCGAGACGAACGGGATGCGTTCGTGGCGCAGCACGGTGGCCCAGCGGGTGGCGCCGGGCAGCCGGGCGGGCTCGACCGCCTCGGTGCCGCAGACCTTGCCGGCGGCGAGCAGGGCGGTGAAGAAGTCGCTGGCGGCCAGCGCCCGCCAGTGCTCGGCGGCCTGCGCGTCGAGCCCGCGCAGCACGTCGTCACCGTCGTGGAAGACCCGGTTGGCCGGGTCACGGAACGAGCCGGGTTCGGGCCGGAGGCCCGCCGGGGAGATCGCCATCGTCGGCCGGGGTCAGCTCTGGTCGGTGGGCTGCCGCCGGAACCGGTCGACGAGTCTGCGCCAGTACAGCTTGGCGGCGACGGCCGCGCCGGCCACCCCGCCGACCACCGCCTGCACGATGAGGCTGCCGGATCCCGCGTCCAGATAGGCCAGATGGGACACCAACCGCTCCTTTTCCTCGCCGTCACGAAACCGGCTGTCCCGGAGGAGGCGCCATGGGGCTTTTGATCCGGAAAGCCGCTTTGCAGCCACCGTACGCCGATCATTCATCTCGCGCGGCCACACCGGCTACACCCGGGCGTCCGTTTCGTTCAAGACACCCGACGGGGGGACTCCCTATCGTCGGTGCCATGACGCCTCGCTTCGACCTGATCGGCATGGCCACCACCGACATGGCCCGGACCCTGGACTTCTACCGCCGCCTCGGGCTGGACATCCCGCCCGGCGCCGAATCCCAGCCGCACGTGGAGGTGACCCTGCCCGGTGGGATCCGGCTCGCGTGGGACGACGCGGAGATGGTCCGCTCCTTCGATCCGGACTGGACGCCACCCACCGGCAGCCCCCGACACAGCCTGGCCTTCCGCTGCGCGGACCCGGCCGAGGTCGACAGGTGGTACGCCGAGCTGACCGAGGCCGGCTACGAGGGCCACCTGAAGCCGTGGGACGCGTTCTGGGGGCAGCGCTACGCCGTGCTGCACGACCCGGACGGCAACGGCGTCGACCTCTTCGCCCCGCTACCCGAGGCCGACTGAGCGCACCACCCTGCTCGCCCCGGTCAGCCGGCGGCGAGCAGGGTCGACGGCGGCACCCCGGCGAGGTCCCGTACGTCCCGGGTCAGGTGCGCCTGGTCGGCGTAGCCGCAGACGGCGGCCACCTCGGCCAGCGGCGTACCGGTCCGGGCCACGGCCAGCGCCCGGTGCATCCGCAGGATCCGGGCGAGGGTCTTCGGGCCGTACCCGAACAGGTGTCGGCTGCGGCGGTGCAGGGTTCGCGCGTCGAGCCCGACCTCGGCGGCGATCGCGCCCACCGGCACGCCGCCGGCCGCCGCGGCCGCCACCTGGGCGCCCAGCGGATCGGCTCCGCCGACCTCACGCAGCCGTCGCGCCACGAGTCGCGGCAGCACCGACGCCGGGGCTTCGGCTGCCCGCTGCGCCAGCTCGGCGACGGCCCGGTCACCCCAGAGCGCGGCGAGCGGCACCCGCACGTCGCGCAGCTCGTCCGCGGGCACGCCGAGCACCGCGGGGCCGACACCGGGCGGCAGCCGCAGCCCCACCCACCGGTCCCCCGGCGCGGCCACGCTCAGGAAGGCCGTCCGGTCCGGACCGGCCACGACCAGGCCGGCGCGGCTGGACCAGAGCAGGTCGACGCAGCCGTCCGGAAGCACCCGGCTCGTCCGGGCGTCGCCCGGATTGACGCTGGTCCAGAGGGTGCCGCCGGCGACGCCGGCAGGACGTTCCCGGTACACGGATCCCAGGCTGCCACGCCGTCGGCGTGAGCGGCGAACCGCCGCGCCGGTCGGGCCGGCGCCGGTACCGTGCGGGTGTGCGGTGGACGGTGGTCGACGCGCCGATGGACTCGTCCGGCACCGGGCGGGGCGAGCAACGGGCGCCCGAGGCGTTGCGCCGAGCCGGGCTGTTGGCCGCGCTCGACGCCGACGACGGGGGCGCCGTGGACGCGCGCGTCGAGGACGCCGCCCGGGACCCGGCGAGCGGCCTGATCGGCGCCGAGGCGGTGCGACGGGCCGGCGCGGCCATCGCCGCACGCGTCGCCGACCTGCTCGCCGCCGGGCGGCGCCCGCTCGTGGTCGGCGGCGACTGCGCCATCCTGCCGGGGGTCTGCCGGGCGCTGCCGGCCGGCAGCGACCTGTGGTTCGTCGACGCGCACCCGGATTTCTACGACGGCGCCACCTCCGAGACGGGCGAGGGCGCCGACATGGACCTCAGCGTGGTCACCGGGCACGGACCGGCCGTCGCGGCGGGGGTCGAGGGCGCGCTGGTCGACCCGAACCGGGTTCACCTGCTCGGGCACCGCCCGGCCGTCGAGGAGGCGGGGCGCGTCGAAGCGGCGCGGATCGACCCGCGGATCCACCAGGTGCCCGCCGCCGAGCTGCGCCGACGCGACCCGGGCCGGGTCGGCGCGGCGCTGGCCGAGGAAGGTTCGGCGCCCGCGTGGCTGCACCTCGACCTGGACGCCGTCGACCCGCTCGACCTGCCGGCGGTGACCTACCCCGAGCCGGACGGGCTGCGCCGGCCGGAGCTGGTCGCGTTGGTCGCGCCGCTGAGCCGCGCCGACCGGCTGCTCGGCATGAGCGTGACGGACCTGAACGTCGACCGGGACCCCGACGGGCGGCACGCGCGCCGCGTCGTCGAGCTCCTCGTCGAGCTGCTGCGCCCCTGAGTCATTTCGGCGGCCTCGGTTCGGGGTCAGCCGGGGAGGCCGGCTAGGCGTCCGCCACCGGCAGCCGCACCGCGAAGACGGTCCGGCCCTGGCGGCTCTCCACCGCGACCGTGCCGTGGTGCGCCTCCACCACGGCGGCCACGATGGCCAGGCCGAGGCCAGTGCTGCCGTGGGCGCGCGACCGGGAGCTGTCCCCGCGGGCGAACCGCTCGAAGACCTCCTCCTGCAGCGGCTGCGGAATGCCCGGTCCGTCGTCGGCGACGCTGAGCACCGCCGCGCTCCCCTCGGCCCGCAGCGTGGTGGTGACGGTGGTGCCGGCCGGGGTGTGCACCCGCGCGTTGGCCAGCAGGTTCGCCACCACCTGGTGCAGCCGGGCGGCGTCACCGGTCACCCGGACCACCTCGTCGGGCAGATCGAGCTGCCACCGGTGCTCCGCCCCGGCGACGTGGGCGTCGCTGACCGCGTCCACCACCAACGCGGAGAGGTCCACCGGCTCCACCGCGAGCGGGCGGCCGGAGTCCAGCCGGGCGAGCAGCAACAGGTCCTCGACGAGACTCGTCATCCGGGTGCTCTCGGACTCGACCCGGCCCAGCGCGTGGGCCACGTCGGGCGGCACCTGGGCGTGCCCGCGGCGGGCCAGCTCGGCGTACCCACGGATGGCGGCCAACGGAGTGCGCAGCTCGTGGCTGGCGTCGGCGACGAACTGGCGTACCCGCGTCTCGCTGGCCTGCCGGGCGGCGAGGGCGGCGGCGACGTGACCCAGCATCCGGTCGAGCGCGGCCCCAACCTGCCCCACCTCCGTACGCGGGTCGGTGTCGGCCACCGGGACCCGCACCGACAACGCCACGTCGCCGCGGTCCAGGGGCAGCTCGGTGACCCGCGCGGCGGTCGCAGCGACGCGGTCGAGGGGACGCAGCGCGCCTCGGACGATGAGCACCCCCAGACCGCCGGCGATCAGCAGTCCCGCGGTGACCAGCCCGACCTGGGCGAGCACCATCCACATCACGGCGTGGTTGACCCGGGCGAGCGGGATGGCGACGGCGAGCACGTCCCCGTCCGGGAACTGGCGGGCCACCGCCCGGTGCGCGCCCCGGTCGCCGAGGTCCACGGTGCGTGGCGTGCCGTCGGGACGCAACCGGGCCAGCGCCGCGACCTCACCGGCGGGGAGCTGCTCGGTTCCGCCGCTCACCGTCCGGGTGGACGCGGTGGTGACGCCGTCGGCCACCCGCACCGCGATCGAGCCCGGCGGGAAGCCGCGGGGCGGCTCCGGCACCAGCGGCGTCGCGTCGCGGCCGGCGGTCCAGCCCGGCTCGCCGCCCTGGCGGAACCAGGGTGGCACCTGGTCGGAGCGGCGGTTGCCCTGGGCGAGCTCGTCGTCGACCTCGGCGACGAGGAAGTGGCGCAGCGCGACAGTGGTCACCCCGCCGCTGCCGATGCCGACCACCGCGAGCAGCGCCACCACCGAGACCACCAGCCGGCGACGCAGCGGCCAGCCGGCCAGCCGCCCGGATCGCCGCGGTCGCGGGTCAGTCCGCGGGCCGGAGGACATACCCCGCGCCGCGCAGCGTGTGGATCATCGGCTGCCGACCGACGTCGATCTTCTTCCGGAGGTACGAGATGTAGAGCTCGACGACGTTGGCCTGCCCGCCGAAGTCGTAGTTCCAGACCCGGTCGAGGATCTGCGCCTTGCTCAGCACCCGGCGCGGGTTGCGCATCAGGTAGCGCAGCAGCTCGAACTCGGTCGCGGTGAGGTTGATCGACCGGTCGCCGCGACGTACCTCGTGGCTGTCCTCGTTCAGGCTCAGGTCACCGACGGTGAGCACCGCCGCCTCCCGCGCGGCGACGGCGAGGCCGGCTCGGCGCAGCAGCGCCCGCAGCCGGGCGATCACCTCCTCCAGGCTGAACGGCTTGGTGACGTAGTCGTCCCCGCCGACGGTGAGGCCGGCGATCCGCTCCTCCACGGCGTCGCGCGCGGTGAGGAAGAGCACCGGGACGGTGGGCGCATGCTCCCGCAGCCGGCGCAGCACCTGGAGGCCGTCGAGGTCGGGCAGCATCACGTCGAGGACCACCGCGTCCGGCTCGAACTCGCGGGCGGTGGAGACCGCCGTCATCCCGTTGTTGGCGCTGCGCACCTGCCAGCCCTCGTAGCGCAGCGCCATACCGAGCAGGTCGGTCAGCGTCGGTTCGTCGTCGACCACCAGCACCCGGACCGGCTCGCCGTCCGGGCGGTGCAGCTCGATGCGGCTAGCGGCCGCCTGCCCGTTCATGACCATGCCCCCATCGTGGAGGGGTTTCCTGTGCCCCACTTCTGCGGAACCTGTGTGCCGGCTGTGGGCCACCGGCGGTCACTCGGTGACGCCCAGCGGATCGGTACGCACGTAGCGCATGGTCCACGCGTCGGTGCCGTCGGGCTGCTCGCGTTCGTAGAGGTGGTCCGCGATGCCCTCGACGGGTTCGTCGCCCCGCGGGTGTCGCATGATCCAGCGCTCGGGTGGGCCGCCGTCCGGCCCGGCCGGCAACGCCCGGACCAGGTCGTGGGCGGGTCCGCCGATGAACCGTACGCTCACCTCACCCATCGCCGCTCCCCTCGGTGTCCGTGCCGGCACGCAGGGTGACGCCGGCTCCGGCTCGGAAGCTACCGCAGATGCCACGGCGACCGCAGCCGGCTCGCGGCGGTGAGGGTCGGCTACCGCGGGGCCACGGTTTGCCCCGCTCGGCGGTCGGGTACCGCGATCGGAGGCGCCTACGGGCGGGCAGATACGAGGGCGGGGAGCCGATGCGCACGCTGGACGGGCGGTACGAGCTCGAGCAGCGCATCGGCGTGGGCGGCATGTCCGAGGTGTGGCGCGCCCACGACACGGTGCTGGACCGGCCGGTCGCGGTGAAGGTGATGTCCCCGGGGCAGGACTCCTCGGTGGAGCGGATCCGCGCGGAGGCCCGGTCAGCGGCCCGGCTGGTCCACCCGAACGTGGCGAGCGTGCACGACTTCGGCACCTGCGCGACGCCGCTGGGTCGCCGCACGCCCTACCTCGTGATGGAGCTGGCGGAGGGCGAGACGCTCGCCGCGCACCTGCGCGCGGGCCCGCTGGACTGGCGGATCACCGTCCGGGTCTGCGCGGAGGTCTGCGCCGCGCTGGCGGCCGCGCACGCCCACGGGATCGTGCACCGCGACGTCAAGCCGGCGAACGTCATCCTCACCCCGGCCGGCGCGAAGGTGCTCGACTTCGGCATCGCCACGCCGACGGGAGCGACGGACCCGACGCCCGACGGGATGGTGGTCGGCACGCCCGCGTACCTCGCCCCGGAGCAGCTGGACCGGGCACCGGCCACCCCGGCCGCCGACATGTACGCCCTCGGCGTCCTGCTCTACTACTGCCTCACCGGCCGGTTGCCGTACGACGCGGACAGCGCCACCCAGCTCTTCGACTCGCGGCGCCGCCGGCCACCGAGGCCGCTGCCGGAGATCGAGGGGTTGCCGCCCGAGGTGGCGGAGCTCTGCCGGAGCTGCCTGACCGACGACCCGGCCCAGCGGCCGACCAGTCTCGTCGCCGCGCTGGTCCTGGCCGAGGCGGTGGACGCCCGCGTGTACGTGCCGATGCACCTGTCCCGGGCGCCCGCGCCGCGACACACGGTGGTCTCGCCGTGGAGTGACCGCGCCGCGGCGCAGGTGACCGAGGCGGCCGTGGCGGTCGACCGCACCGGCCAGCTCGCCGAGCACTGAACTCCCGCCAGGCCGGCGCGCCCGACGGCTCGGGCGATCGGCTCGGCGCGCCCGACGGCTCGGGCGATCGGCTCGGGCGGTCGGCTCGCCCGAGCGCTGCCGGTCCGCCCGTCGGCGTGTCAGCAACGGTTTCACCGGTCGAGGGCCGGGTAGCCGGGCGCTGAGGAACGGGAGGAACGCCATGCCGGATCCGAGTTCATGGCTGCACGAAGCCGCCGCGACCGCCGAGGGCGGTCACGTACGCACCGACGACGGCGGGCTCTCGACCGCGCTGGCGTCCCCACTGGCCGCGCACTGCACCGGGCTGCGGCCCGAGCAGCTGCTGGCGGCGGCGTTCGCGTCCTGCCTGCACCACGCGGCGGTGGAGGCGGCCGGCCAGATCACCGACGAGGCGCACACGGTGCAGGTACGGGCCGAGGCGAAGCTCGGACGCGACGACGACGGGCGCTACCGCGCGGACGTCCACGCCTCGATCGCGTCGGCGGGGCTGACCCGCCAGCAGTTGGCCGCCCTGGTCGAGCACGCCGACGAGCTCTGGCCGTTCTCCAGCGGCGACAACAGCCGGCACCGGCTCACCGTCACCCCGGCGGAGAACGGCCGCCACTGAGCCGTCGGGGGTCAGCGGAAGCCGGCCGTCACCGCGCGGTGGTCGCTGTCGGGCGTGCGCAGCACCCCGGCCGCGGTGGCGGTCAGACCCCGGTAGAGGACGTGGTCCGGGCGGGCCACCGGAACGGCGGCGGGCCAGGTGAAGCCGAAGCCGCGGCCGGCGTCGGCCTGCGCGTCGCCGAGCAGCCGGGCGAGCGGGGCGAAGATCCGGTCGGTGCTGGCGGTGTTCAGGTCGCCGAGGACGAGCAGGCGTCGGGCCGGGTCGGCGCGCAGCCGGGTGGCGAGTGCGCTGACCGTCTGGTCCCGGGTCGCGGTGTCTCCGGCCCGTACCGAGCCGAGGTGCGCCACGTAGACCGTCAGGTCACCGCCCGGGGCGGCGACGACGGCCCGTAGCGCCCTGGTCCAGCCGAGGCCGGTGTCGACCCCGACGCGTTCGCGGATCGGGTACCGGCTGTAGAGCGAGACCGTGGAGACTGTCGCCCGGTGCGGGTAGCCCGGGCTCAGGACCTCGTCCACCCGGTCGTCCGAGGTGACCTCCTGGAGCGCGATCAGGTCGGCGCCGGCCGAGGCGAGGGCGCGTACGGTCGCCGCCGGGTCCGGATTGCCGGCCCGTAGGTTCTGGCTGACGACGCGGAGGGTCGTCGCGCTCTGCGCCGGGGTGGGCCGGAGCCAGGCGCCGGCGTAGAGCGCCGCCCAGACGGTGGCGGGCAGCAGCACGGCGAGCAGCGCGATCCGGGAGCGGCGCAGCAGGGCGCCGAGGGCGAGCAGTGGGACGCCCACGCCGAGCAGCGGGGTGACGCTGTCGACGAGGCTGCCGACGCCCCGGATGTTCGGTATCGCCCGATGCCCGATCAGGACGGCGGCGAGCAGGGCCGCCACGCCGGCGAGCAGCCGTCCGCGCCGGCGACCGCGCGACGGCCGGGTTCTCCACCACCGGGTGCCGGATCGTTCCCCCAACCCATCCCCTGATCGGCCGTCCGGGGGATCAGTGCCTCGCCTGTTCAGGGGAGGCGTGGCGGGATCGCGCCCGACTTTGCCAAGATCACCCATCCGCCCTACTTATCTCGCCGTTTCGGTCATAGCCGTAATACCCGGAATAGGTGGTTCATCACCTTCGTGGCCCGCCGACCGCAATGACCCCCCGGAAGGTGGCAAATTGTGGCGCATGCCACCAAGCAGGCAGGTGGCAGCGGAGCCTCGACTTTCTAGCCTCGGCGAGTGCATCCCGACGACCCCTCCGCGCAGGAATTGACCAAGGGCGACCCGGCGACCCGTCCGGCCGATAGCGCATCCACCGAACGGACGAATGGACGACATAGGGTGCCGGAGCTGCCGCGACGCGGCCGCACCCTGCTGGCTTCGATGCCGATGCGGATCGCCCTCGCCACCGGCGTCAGCTGCTGCCTCGGCCTCGCCACGTACGCCGGCACCCGGGTCGAGGTGAACGACCGGAGCGAACCGTCGGCCGAGGCCGTGGCCGAGCGGGCGGCGCTCGCCGACGAGCGCGCCTCCCGATCCCTGGAGCGCACCGCCCCCACCACCCCCGTCAGCCCCACCCCCACCGCGTCGCCCACCCCCACCCCCACCGCCACCGCGAAGAAGGCGCCGAAGAAGCCGGCGAAGCCGCGCCGCCCACGACCCGTCGCCGGGCTGACGCAGGCCCAGATGGACAACGCGAAGATCATCGTAGACGTGGGCCGTAAGCTCGACGTCCCCAAGCGCGGCCTGATCATCGCGGTGGCCACCGCCATGCAGGAGAGCAACCTCTACAACTACGCCAGCGGCGTGTTGCCCGAGTCCCAGAACTACCCGCACCAGGCCATCGGCTGGGACCACGACTCCGTCGGGCTCTTCCAGCAACGGCCCAGCAGCGGCTGGGGCACCGTACGGGAGCTGATGCGCCCCGCGCTCGCGGCCGAGGCGTTCTACCTGGCCCTGCTCAAGGTGCCCGGCTGGCAGGACATGGCGCTCACCTACGCGGCCCAGTCCGTGCAGGTCTCCGGGTTCCCCGACGCCTACGCCCAGCACGAGCAGCGCGCGACGACAGTCGTCAACGCGCTCACCTGAGGGCCTCAGCGCGCCGCGGCACCGCCCGGCGACTCGATCGCACCCACCCGGGTGGCGGGAACCCCGGCACCGGTCGCCCCGGCCGCCGCGGTCGGGGTGTCGACGGGCACCGGCTCCACGCCCGCCCCGTCGAGCAGTTCGTCCACCCGCGTCACCCGCCGCCGGCGGGCGTGCAGCGCGGCCTCGAACTCCCGGCGCGCCCGCACCGCGTCGGCGTACGCCCGCTCGCGCACCTGCCGAGCCTCCTCGCGGGCCGCGTCCAGCTCGGTCCGCGCCAGCGCCAGGATCTCGGCCGCCTCCCGCTGCACCTGCCCGACGGCGAGGCCGACCACCGCCGCGTCGTCCGGATCGAGCCGGCGCAGCAGGGCGCAGAGCCCGCTCGCCTCCTGCCGGATCCGGTCCCACTCCCGACCGGCCCCCGCGGCGCTCTCCGCCCACGCCGCGAGCCGGGTCAGCCGGACGGCCAGCTCGTCGAGGCAGGAGTCCACCTGCCGCTGGTCGTAACCGATCTCAACGACGGGAAACCTCATGCTGTCGCCCCCCAGGCAGCTGGAAATACGTTCCCACCTGGATCCTCGGCGCTGCCGCGCGTCCTCGCGGCGGTTCCGGAAAATTGTTCGGCGGGCGAGGGAGAGCGGCGTACGACCCGCCGCCGACGAAGCCGCCCGAGTGCGGTCAGGGACGCTTGGGCAGCACCACCACCCGGCCGAAGAACTCGTCGATCCGGTGCACCACACCGTTGAAGTCGTCCAGGTCGATCGGCTTCGTGACGTACGCGTTCGCCTGCAGGGTGTAGCTGCCGATCACGTCCGTGTCCGCGTTGGAGGTGGTCAGCACCACGATCGGGATCGTCCGCAGGTCCTCGTCCTGCTTCACCGCGCCGAGCACCTGCCGCCCGTCCATCCGCGGCATGTTCAGGTCCAGCAGGATCACGTCCGGTCGCAGGGCGTCGGGGTGCCGCCCCTCACCCCGGAGGAACTCCATCGCCTCCTCGCCGTCCCCCACCACGTCGATGACCTTCTCGACGTCGGACTCCCGCAGGGCCTCCTCGATCATGAGCACGTCGCCCGGGTCGTCGTCCACCACGAGGATGCGGACCGGGTGCGGGCTGTCTACGCCCATGAGCTACCTGCCTCTGTCTGGCGGGAACGGAAGATCGCGGCCACGCACGTGCTGGCGGGGAAATCTAGCCCATCGCGGGACGATCCACGCCGCCGGGTCGATCGGCTCCGGCTCCCCGCCGGCACAACGCTTGCCACGGGGCAAGCATAGGCGGCGGCCCGGGCGGGCCCGCTCGCCGCGATCGCCGTTCGCGGCGCGCGCGACCGGCGGGCGAGGCCGGCGCGGGCCGCCCCGCTGTGGGGGCGGCCCGCGCGGGGTGGCCCGGCCACCCTGGGACCAAGGGTCGCCGGGCCGGAGGAGGGCTCTCAGGTCGCGGTGACCGGTTGCAGCCGTGGGCCGCCGGATCGTTGCTCGGCAGCGGAGAGCGGTGGCTCGGCGTCCTCGGGTGGGCCGGAATCGGGCGTCTGGAACAGGTAGCGGACGAACTCCGCACCCGCCTCGTTGTCCTCCGCGCCCGGCCACTGGCCGATGCAGTCGACCCCGATGACCTCACGGCCGGTGCCGTCGGCCTCTTCCAGCAGAGCCCACAGGCTCACGGGGTAGCAGCGGGTGGCTTCGGGTGCGAGCTGCCAGCGGGCGTACCAACCCGGCCGGGCCGGGACGATCTCGACGATCCGCTTCATGACGACCTTCCCTTCCGCGTACCTCGGAAGAACTCCAGGTCCTGGCCCGATCGTGCGGCCCGGACGGGTGATCGCCCCTCACCCCCGCCGGATGAAGCCGCCGCCGCGCCGGACCGCGCCGGGCCGGTCGCCTCCGTTTCCTGGTCGGCGGGGCCGGGAAGGCGAGGAGGCGGAACCACGATCCCCAGGGGAAGGGGCATCACCATGCGCAAGCAGATGGAGGGCGACAACCAGCGCCGCCGGACCCTCGCCCGGCAGGCCCGCGAACAGGGCCGACAGCCGAGCGAGACCGGGGTCAGCCTGAGCGCCTCCAAGCAGCTCACCAGCCTCGACCGGGGCAAGCGCGCCGGGCCGCCGCCCGCCGGGAGCCGGCACAAGCAGGACAGCAGCCGGGGCGGTCCTTCGCCGCCGTCGGCCGGCGTGCCGGCGACTCCCCCGGCCCGGCCGGCGACCGGCGTGGACACCGGTGGTACGTCGACGATGGGTTACCACACGCTCGTCGACGATGTCCGCCGGCGGGCCGGCGTCGACTTCCGTACCGCCAAGGTGGGCGCCGAGGCGACCGTCCTGGTGCTGGCGTTCGCCCTGGACGAGGCGGAGCGGCGTCGGCTGCTCGCCGCCGTGCCCGCGTCGCTGCGCGACGTGCTGCCGGTGGACGGGATCGAGCGACACCGCGACCTCTCCGGCTTCCTGGCCGAGGTGGGGCGGATCAGCGGCAACACCCCGGAGGCGGCCCGTTACCAGGCGGAGGCGACGCTCGCCGCGCTCGCCGACGCCGACGGTGACCTGATCGAGTCGTTGCACGTCCCGGACGGCCTACGGGAACTGCTGGAGCCGACTCCGGTCGGCGGTGGGGTGGTCGGCGCGAACACCTCGACGCCTCCGCTCACCGAGGCGGACCTGACCGCGGTGCTCGCCGACATGCCGTACTGGTCGGGCGGGCGCGAGGGGCTGCACCGGGTGGTGGCGCTGCCCGCGGAGAACCTCGACCGCGTGCTGGCGCGCATCGAGCGACTCCAGCAGGAGACCGGGCGCGCGCCGTCGATCGCCCGGCCCGGCCCGACCGCGGCCGTGCTGACCGTGCGGTCCCGGCAGGCCGGCGCGGTGACCGCGCAGGACGTCGATCTCGCCCGGCGGGTCGACGCCGCCATCGACGAGGCGGGCGCCGGGATGGCCACCGGCTGACGGCGTGGACCGGCGGACCGACCCCGGTCCGCCGGTCCCGTCGCCCCCGGTGCTCCGGTCTCGGCTACCGTGCCCCGCATGGACCGCGCCGCCGACCGGCTGGAGTTGGCCGCAGACCCGGTGCGGCGCACCGGACGCCTGCTGCTCGCCGCCGGCGTCGAGCAGTCGTACGTCGACGTCGACGATCCTCGGTACCTGCACTTCGAGTACGTCCGCCGGATGGCCGCGGTGGCGGACGTCGCCGCTCCTGCCGGCGCCACGCTCGACGCGCTGCACCTCGGCGGTGGGGCGCTCACCCTCCCCCGGTACCTGGCCGCCACCCGGCCGGGCTCGACGCAGCTGGTGATCGAGCGGAACCCGGCGGTGGTCGAACTGGTCGCCCGGGAGCTGCCCGCGCTCCCGCCGGAGGTGCGCGTCCGGGTCGACGACGCACGGGCCGCGGTCGCCGCCGAGGCTCCGGCCGGCTACGACCTGGTCTTCGCCGACATCTTCCGGGGCGCCCGGATGCCGGCGCACGTGCGTACCGTCGAGTTCGTCGCCGAGGTGGCCCGGGCCCTGCGTCCGGACGGCATCTACCTCGTCAACGTCACCGACCTGCCGCCGCTGGTGGCGACCCGGGTGCACGTCGCCACGCTGCGCGCGGTCTTCGCCGACGTGTGCCTGATCGCCGACCGCCGGATGATGCGCGGCCGCCGGTACGGCAACCTGGTGCTCGCCGCCGCCGCGCGCCCCGGCCGGCTGCCGGTGGCGAGGCTCTCCGCCGTCGCCGCCCGCGACCCCCTGCCGGGCCTCGTGCTGCACGGCACGGCGCTCGACACCTTCGTCGCGGGGGCCCGGCCCGCCAACGACGACTAGGGTCTGTTTCACAGGACCATGCCCGGGCCTTACGAAACAGACCCTGAGCCTCCCGGGTTTCCGGCTGGCCGGCCCGGGTAGCCGCGCCGGATGAGGGACGCCGACGACCGCAGGACCGCCCGCCGGGCGCTGGTCGTCATCGGGTTGCTGCTGGGCACCACGCTCGCGCTGGCGTTCCTGTGGTCCACCCGCCGGATCCTGATCTGGGCCGTCATCGCGGCCTTCTTCGCGGTGGCGCTCAAGCCCCTCGTCGACCTGGTGCAGCGCCGACTGCTCCGGCGCCGGGCGTTGGCCACGCTGCTGGTCTTCACGATCACCTTCGTCGTCCTCGCCGCGCTGGCGGCGCTGATCGTGGTGCCGCTCGTCGACGACCTGGTCCGGTTCACCGAGCGGGCCCCCGAGCTGCTGCGCGAGGCGCGCGCCGGGCGGGGCGTGGTGGGGCGGATGCTGGACCGCATCGGGCTGCGCGACTACCTGGCCAACCACTCCGACCAGATCCGACAGTACGGCGAACGGCTGCGCCAGCCGGCGGTCGGGGTCATCCGCGGCGTCGCGGAGGGCGTCTTCGGGCTGACCACCGTGATCGTCCTCGCGTACCTCATGGTGCTGGAGGCCCCGCGGATCATCCGCACCACCTTCTCGGCAGCCGGTGACGCGCGCGGCGCGCGGTGGCAGCGCATCGGCCGGGAGGTCTCCCGCACCGTCAGCGGATACCTGACCGGCAACCTGGTGATCAGCCTGATCTGCGGCCTGGCGACGTTCCTGGTGCTGCTGCTGGCCGGCGTGCCGTTCGCCGCGGTGATCGCCCTGCTGGTGGCGATCGCTGACCTCATCCCCCTGGTCGGCGCCACCATCGGCGCGATCATCGCGATCGGCGCGGCGTTCCTGCACTCCACCACCGCCGGCATCATCGTGCTGGTCTTCTTCGTGATCTACCAGCAGATCGAGAACCACCTGCTGCAGCCGGTCATCCTGTCCCGGTCGGTGCGGCTGAACCCGCTGACCGTGCTCATCAGCGTCCTGCTCGCCGCCGAGTTGGCCGGGCTCGTCGGCGCGCTGCTGGCCATCCCCGCCGCCGGCATCGTGCGGATCCTGCTCCGCGAGTACCTGCCCCTGCGCCGGGTCCCGCCGGAGCCCACCCGCCCAGACGGCTGACCCGGCGGCACTCCCTCCCCGCGCCCCCCGCGAGTGCGCCCTCGTTCACGGAAAGAGTGGCCATTCCGCGTGGAACAGCCACTCTTTCCGCGAAAGTGCACCCGCGTCGTCAGCGGGGGCGGGTGGGGACCTCAGGGGTGGTGCTCTCCAGCGGCACGGCGTTCGCCGGGATCAGCCCGAGCTGCACCGCCGGGCGGGGCAGGGTCGCGTCGAGCAGCCAGTCCGCACTGATCCGGGTGCGGTTGGCGGGCATCGCCAGCAGGTGGTAGCCGCGGGTGACGGCCTTCGCCGGCAGGCCGGCCAGGTTGACCTTCAAGGGGTTCGCCGCCGCGTCCTTGCCGCCGAGGTCGACCACCCAGCCGAGATCGTGGTGCCGGTACGGCCGGCGTCGCCCCTGCCCGTACGAGGCGGCGATGTTGTGGGCGACCAGCTTCCCCTGCCGCTGGGCGTGCTGCGCCGTCATGGCGCAGATCTGCCCCGGCTTCGTGATGTCCGGCACCGCCGCCGCGTCCCCGCAGGCGTACACCTCCGGAAAGCCCGGCACGTTGAGGTACTCGTCGGTCACCAGCCGGCCCCGCTCGGTCCGCAGTCCCAGCTCGGCGACGAACGGATCCGGCCGGACCCCGACGCACCAGACCAGCGTGCACGTCGGCACGTACTCGCCGTCGGTGAGCTTCACCCCGTCCGCGGTCGCCTCGGCGACCGAGGTGCCCATCCGCACGTCGACACCGCGACGCTGAAGCACCCGGTGCGCGGTCACCGACATCCGCTTGTCCAGCTCCGGCAGCACGCGCGGGGCCACGTCGAGCAGCATCCACCGGGGGCGTTGGGTGAGCCGGGGGCGCTGGGCGTGCAGCGCGTCGGTGAAGAGCTGGCCGTGGGCGGCCACCTCCGTCCCGGTGTAGCCGGCGCCGACGACCACGAAGGTGGCCCGCGCCAGCTGCTCGGCCGGATCCTCGGCCTGCTCCGCCAGCTCGATCTGCCGGATCACGTGGTCGTGCAGGTAGAGCGCCTCGGGCAGGCCACGGAAGCCGTGCGCGTACTCGGTCACCCCGGGGATCGGCAGAAGCTTGTTGACGCTGCCGACGGCGAGCACCAGCCGGTCGTACGCGACGCGGTTGCGGTCCCCCTCCGGCTGGGTGAACCCCACCCAGCGGTTCTGCAGGTCCACCTCGTCGGCCTCGCCGATGATGACGCGGACGCCGTCGAGGTTGCCGGTGAGCGGCACCGCGATCCGGGTGGGCTCCACCACGCCGGCCGCGACCTCGGGCAGCAGCGGAAGGTAGAGGAAGTAGTCGGTCGAGTTCAGCAACACGATCTCGGCCCGGCTGCCGGCCAGCCGATTCAAGGTCTTCGCCGCGTGGTAACCGGCGAACCCGGCCCCCACGATCACCACACGAGGCTTCGTCATTGCGATCACGTTCCCGCCGACACGCGGGACAAACGTGGCGTGACCCGGGTAGGTCGGACGAGTCCCACCGGAACCCCGGCGCATCCACGCCCGACGATATAGACAGACACCGCCGTCGATGGCGAGGATGCGGTCATGGGAATTGACGACAGCGGCACCCGGTCCACGAGGCCCACCCGCCGCACCTTCCTGTCCGCCGCCACCGCCGCCACCGCCGCCGCCGTGGCCGTACCCGCGCTCGCCGAGCCGGCCGCCGCCTCCGGCGGCGACAATCCGTCCGGTCCGGGGCACCCGGCACGCCCGCAGTCCCCGGACCGCGAGCTGCGCGACCTGCTCCGCGCGGTCGACCAACGTCGGATCGAGGCGATCGTCCGCCGGCTCGCCGAGTTCGGGACCCGGCACACCCTCTCCGCGCAGAACGACCCCGAGCGCGGCATCGGTGCGGCCCGGGACTGGATCTACGACCGGATGCGGGAGTACGCCGCCGCCTCCGGCGGCCGGATGACCGTCGAACTCCAGTCGTACATCCAGCAGCCGGCGTCGCGGATCCCGGTGCCGACCCGGATCACCAACGTGGTGGCGACCCTGCGCGGCGACTCCTCGCCGAACCGGACGTACGTGGTGACCGGCCACTACGACTCTCGGGCCAGCGACGTGATGGACGGGGTCAGTGACGCCCCGGGCGCGGACGACGACGCGTCCGGCGTGGCCGTGGTCATGGAGTTGGCGCGGTTGATGGCGACCCGCCCCACGGCGGCGACGATCGTCTTCGCGGCGGTCGCCGCCGAGGAGCAGGGCCTCTACGGCTCGGCTCACCTGGCGCAGCAGCTCAAGGCGGCCGGGGCGGACGTGCAGGGCATGTTCAGCGACGACATCGTGGGCAGCAGCAGGGCCGACGACGGCACCCGCGACCCGCGCGTCGTACGGCTCTTCGCCGAGGGTGTGCCGACCGCGGAGACGCCGGGCGAGGCGAACACCCGCCGGTCGGTCGGTGGGGAGAACGACTCCGCGTCGCGACAGCTCGCCCGCTTCGTCAAGGACGTCGCCGAGAACAGCGCGACCGGCATGGAGGTCCGGGTCATCTACCGCCGGGACCGTTACCTGCGCGGCAGCGACCACATCTCGTTCCTGGAGCAGGGCTGGCCGGCGGGGCGGTTCACCGAGCCGCACGAGGACTTCGCCCACCAGCACCAGGACGTACGGGTGGTGGACGGCAAGCAGTACGGCGACCTGCCCGAGTTCTGCGACTTCGGCTACATCACCCGGGTGGCCCGGGTGAACGGGGCCGCGCTCTGGTCGCTCGCCCAGGCGCCCGGCACGCCGAAGGGCACGATCATCGTCACCACCGACCTGACCAACAACACCACCCTGCGCTGGCAACGTGGCACCGAGCCCGACCTGGTCGGCTACGAGGTGCTCTGGCGGGAGACCACGGCGGCGGAGTGGCAGAAGGTGATCCCGGTCGGCGACGTCACGCAGGTGACCATCGACCTGTCCAAGGACAACGTCTTCTTCGGGGTACGGGCGGTGGGCCGGGACGGCCTGCGCAGTCCGGTGGCGTTCCCCCGCCCCGGCAGCTGAGCGGCACGCACGCGGCGGGGCCGGCCTCACCCGTTCCGGGTGGGGCCGGCTCACCCGGACGCGCGCGACGATGGTGGTCGCGGACCGGCCGACGGGAAGGGGCGGCGTGATGAGCATGCCGATGTCCAACGACCAGCGGCAGCCGAACTACCTGCGACAGAGCGGACGTAAGCAGCTCACGGCACGGCAGCGGCGACGGGTCGAGCAGAAGCAGGGCCGCTTCGAACGCCTCACCGTGCAGGCGAAGGAGGCACGCGGACCGGGTCGCTGAACCGGCCGACGACCGAGCCGCCCAGGTCGGGCCCACCACGGGCCGGTGGCCGGGGCGGCTCAGCCCTTCGCGGTGATCGCCCAGCGTTCGTGGTCGCGCCACGCCCCTTCGATGAAGAGGTAGTCGGGCGAGTAGCCCTCCATGCGGAAGCCGAGCTTGCGGGCCACCCGCCGGGACGGCTCGTTACCGGGCTGGATGTTCGCCTCGAGCCGGTGCAGGCCGAGCGTCGTGAACGCGTGCTCGATCACCAGCCGGATGCCGGCGGACGCGTGCCCGCTGCCGCTGTACGGCAGGAACGCGGCGTAGCCCAGGTAGCCGCCGCGCAGCGCGCCCAGCACGATTCCGCTGATGTTCGCGTACCCGGCGATCGCGCCGCTGGCCCGGTCGCAGAGCAGGTACCCGTCGTTCTCCCGGCGCCGGTTCTTACGCAGGTACGCCGCGTACTCCTGCGGCGTGTCGGGGGCGGCGAGCCAGGGCCGGTGCAGTCCGCGGCTGCGTCGGGCCGCGGCGATGAACTCCTCCTCGTCGGCGGGCCGGGGCCGGCGGATGCCGACGAGTGGGTCGGTGCGCAGGTATCTCACGGCGGATCACTCTGACGAGCCGCCGTCGCCGCGTCCACCGGTTTCCCCGCGTCGAACGCGACGCTGTGACGGACGTCTCCAGGGCGTCGGGCCGGACGGCGTTCCCGGGCCGCGGCGTACGGCCCGCACGATTCCCGCCGGTCCGGTCACATGGGTCCGGGATGCGGTTGGTCGAGCGGCATGGGCACCTGGAGGAAGGTGGTGCCGCGCAGGTCGAGCCGGGCCCAGGCGGGCGAGCGGACGAACCGGAGCATGACCTGGGAGCAGGTGGGGCAGCGTCCGACCAGCCCGGGTGCGTGGCTGTAGACGCGCAGGCCGCCCACCGGGCCGACCACTCCGCAGTTCTCGCACCGGCCCATGGCCCCGCTGAGGTCGACGGCGAAGAGCTCGCGCAGGGGCGCGTCGAGCATGTTGCCGTCCAGGTAGGACATGTCGGTCATGGTGTCTCCTCGCCGGTCAGCCGGTCGGCCCGAACCGTTCGGTCTTCACGCGCCGCGTCTGGTGTCCCAACCCGACGAGCAGGTCGGCCACGGTCTCCACGAACCCGGTCGGGCCGCAGACGAAGTTCAGCGGTTCCAGGTCGGCCGGCCACCCGTGGTTGTTGACGTCGGCCAACCCGATCCGGTGCGGCTCGCCCCGCCAGCCCTCGGGCGCGCTGCGGGTGTAGACGTACGCCACGTCCAGGCCGAGGTCGTCGCGGCCGCGTCGGCGCAGCTCGTCGGCGTAGATGGCGTCCTCCGGGCTGCGTACGGAGTAGAGCAGCCGGAACGGCACCCGGCTGCCGGCCGCTCGGCGGGCCCGCAGCATCGCCATCAGCGGCACGATCCCCGAGCCGCCGCCGACCAGCAGGACGGGCGCGGTCTCCTGCTGACGCCACACGAACCAGCCGCCGACCGGGCCGCGTACCTCCACCGGGTCGCCCTCGCCGTAGACGTCGATGAGGTACGGGGACACCTCGCCGTCGTGGACCCGCTGCACGGTCAGCTCGATGCGGGGCCCGCCCGGGCCGTCGACGACGGGCCCGGCGATCGAGTACGAGCGGGCGGTCTGATAGCCGTCGGCGGCGGTGAGCCGGACGTCGAGGTGCTGGCCCGGCAGGTGCCCCGGCCAGCCCGGCACCTCGAGCACGATGGTGTGCGCGGTCGGGGTCTCCACCCGACGCTCGACCAGCCGGGCGATCCGCCAGGTGAGCGGCGTGCGGGCGGGCGCGCTGACCGCGGCGTCGCGCTCAGTCACCCTGGTACCGCTGTTCGCGCCACGGGTCGCCGTAGTCGTGGTAGCCGGCGGTCTCCCAGAAGCCCTGCTGGTCCGTGGACATCAGCCGCAGGCCGCGCACCCACTTCGCGGACTTCCAGAAGTAGAGGTGGGGCACGAGCAGCCGGGCCGGCCCGCCGTGCTCCGCCGGCAGGTCCCCGCCCTCGAAGGTGTGCGCGACCCAGGCGCGCCCGCCGCGCAGGTCGTCGAGGGGAAGGTTGGTGGAGTAACCGCCGTACGAGTGCGCCAGCACGTACGCCGCGTCGGTGTCGATGCCGTCGAGCAGGGTGTCCAGCGAGACGCCCTGCCAGGTGGTGCCGAGCTTGGACCACCGGGTGACGCAGTGGATGTCCACCTTCGGGGTCTCCTGTGGCAGCGACATCAGCTCCGACCAGGACCAGCGGTACTCGGCGCCGGTCTCGGTGGTGATGACGAATTCCCAGCTGTCCAGGGGGACCTTCGGCGTCGGCCCGGCGGAGAGCACCGGAAAGTCCTGCGTCAGGTACTGCCCTGGCGGCAGGGCCGGCTCCGACGAACGGGGGCGGCCCTGGAAGCCTGGCGACACGATTCCCACGAGACAGTCCTACCACCTACGCCGATCGGCGCGGGACGGTTCCCTCGTACGGTGTGACCAACCGGCGGGGCGTGACCCGCGGTGGTCACCGCGACTCGACGACCTCGCGCTCCGGTAACTCCTGCGACCGGGTGGCGCGCAGGCTGGTGATGGTGACGATCGCGAGGACGGCGATGATGACGCCGAGCGAGGCCAGCGTCGGGATCTCCGGCACGCCCTTCCAGATACCGTGCGCCCAGTGCAGGCCGAGCTTGACGCCGATGAAGGCCAGAATGATCGCCAGGCCGTAGCTGAGGTGGACCAGCCGGCTGAGCGCGGCGTGCAGGACGAAGTAGAGCGCACGCAGCCCCAGGAGCGCGAAGGCGTTGGTGGCGAAGACCAGGTACGGGTCCTCGGTGATGCCGTAGACGGCCGGCACCGAGTCGACGGCGAAGAGAATGTCGGTGGCGAGGACCGCCACCACGACCAGCGCGAACGGCGTGAGCGCGCGCCGCCCCGCCTCCCGTACGGTCATCCGGGTGCCGCGGTAGTCGTCGGTGACCGGCATGAACCGTCGCAGCAGGCGGACCGAGCGCATCTTGTTGATGTCCACCTCCTGCTCGTGCCCGGTGAGGGCGTCGCGGAGCAGCTTCACCGCGGTAGCGATGAGGATGATCGCGAAGAGCAGGAAGGCGAAGTCGAGCGTCTCCAGGGCGGCCGCGCCGAGCGCGATGAAGACGGCCCGCAGCACCAGGGCGCCGGCGATGCCGTAGAGCAACACCCGCTGGGCGAGCACGGCCGGCACGGCGAACGCGGCCAGCAGCAGCATGAAGACGAAGAGATTGTCGACGGAGAGCGACTTCTCCACGAGGTAACCGGTGAGGTACTGCACGCCGAGTTCGGAGTCGTAGCGGTTCCAGATCCAGGCGCCGAAGGCCAGCGGCAGCGCAATGTAGAACGTCGACCAGGCGATCGCCTCGCGGAGGGAGACCTCGTGCGGGCGACGGGTGACGAGGAAGTCGAGCACCAGCAGGGCCAGTACGCCACCGATCGTCACCGCCCAGAGAGTGGGCGTGCCGATCGTCGTCAGCTCCGCGGCGGACAGGTACGACAGCTCGGACATGGGACCTCCTCGAACACCGTGCCATGTTCGAGGTCTCCTTCACCCACTTATGTGGGCAACCACCCGAGGCGTGCCCGGCACGCCGTACTGACCGGAATGGTTCGTGGGAAGTACTCCCCTCGCCGATTCAAGGTTAGGTCAGGGTCAATCGTCACGCCAGCCGGGGTCTCGCCGCGTGTCGATGGTTGCCCAGGTCAACCGGGTGCCGCCCCGCCGTGCACCGACGGCTCAGAGACCGCTGCGACGCAGCGTCGCGCCGGGCGCCATGGCCGGCTCCACCATCTCCCGGTAGTCCCGTGGCAGCTGGGTGATCACGTCGTCGAACTCGCCTCCGGTGATCGCCTCGCGCAAGGTGGTGAAGACCGCGCGGGCGCCGTTGCGCGCGGCGGTCTCGTCGACACCGGCGCGCAGCGCGACCCGGGCGACGAACTCGGCCGCCCCGAACCGGTCGGCCGCCTCGGTACGCGGGCTGGGCTTCAGCACCACCTGCAACGGCTTGGGCAGCTGCGCCGCCAGGTCCAGCACCTCGCCCCCGGTCAGCCGCTCGGCCAACGTCTCGAGGGTGGCCGAGCTCAGGGCGACGGCGTCCTCGGAGGATCCCCTCGTCCGCTGTGCCAC
Organism: Micromonospora musae; assembly: GCF_003626635.1. Taxonomy (GTDB): domain Bacteria; phylum Actinomycetota; class Actinomycetes; order Mycobacteriales; family Micromonosporaceae; genus Micromonospora; species Micromonospora musae. The sequence continues at coordinate 27,628 of NZ_RAZT01000025.1, forward strand.
CTGGTCGATGAAGGTGTCGTAGTTCATCGGTTGCTCCTCGCCGGGCTACGTCGCAGACCACGTACCCGGGGAGCGGCTCCGGAAACGACAGTGGATTCGCCCTCCGGGCGACCCGCGCGGCGGGTCTTCGACCTGCCTCGCCGACCGAGCGTGCCTGGGCCGGTTCGGCGGTTTCCCGGCCGCGCCTCGCCGGGTGATTTTCCCGCAGCACCGGCGTGACGGTCGGGCAGGTGGGTAACCGCCGCCGGTCGTGACCGGATCTATGCCCCGAGGAGCCGACACCATGGCGAGTTACGCCGACGTCCTGCAGTACCTGTCGAGCCTGGACTACCCGGCCGAGAAGGACGAGGTGATCCGGGAGGCCGAGCGGGAGGGGGCACCGCCGGACGTACTGAAGGCGCTACGGGCGCTGCCGCCGGTGGACTACGCCAACGGCAACGAGGTGGCCCGCTCCGCCGGGATCGAGGCCGCGCCGGAGCTCAGCCGCGCCCAGCGCGCGGCACAGGCCCGCGATCCGCACCCGCGGGTGTCCCAGCACCTGCGCGGCATCTGACGATCGCCGCCCGCCGCCACTTCGCCGTCAGGCGACGGCGCACCGCGGGAGCCAAGCTCGCTATCCGAGCAGGCGGGCGCCCCGGGTCACGAACCGCGACCTGGGGCGCCCAGCAGCACCTGCCCGGAGGGCCGGGGCCCGAACCGGGCCCCGCCACCAGACAGTCAGTACGCCCGAACCGGGCGCGGCATGACTGCCTCGATCATCATACAGACCGCATCATCCGAATGGTCAAAAAGCCTGCGACTGTGGGACAGCACACGTCGTCGGTTCAGCTCATTACCTCGGCGTAACGCTTCTCCAGGTCCACTCGGGCCAGCGCACCGACCAGCCAGGCGAACCGTTCGGATTCGCCGCTGCCGGCGAGTCCGGCCAGCTCACCGGCGGAACGGCCGAGCCCGAGCCGGCGGGCCGCGGCCAACGCCCGCCGATCGGCCACCGGAGCCACCTCACGCCAGAGCACCTGCGCCTCGCGAAGGAACAACTCCACGACCTGACCATCCACCCCGGGCAGTTCGGCGAGCAGCTTCCGCTCGACGCGCGGATCGTAGTGCGCCTTGCCGCGCAGCCGGCGCAGATCACCCCGGTACTCGTCGACGACGGTGCGGGCGAGGTCCCCGAGCATGTTCGCGAGCGCGTCGACGTCCCCGCGCTGACCGGCGTCGCGCAACACGCGTACCCGACTCTCGTGCAGTGAGCGGGCCAGCCGGGCGGCGCTGTCCCATCCGGTGTCCCGCAGTGCCTGCGCGCTCTCCACCGCACGGCGGAAGTCGCCGCGCCGGGACAGCAGCAACGACAGGTAGAGCAGCTGGAAGAGGCTGGACGGATTGTTGGTGACCTGGAAGCCGTACTGTTCGGCGAAGCCGCGTCCGCTGCCGGCGAGCCGCCGTACCAGGCGCTTCTTGTCCTCGATGCTGGAGATCGGCATGGCTGCGACTACCCGCGCCGCCACCGGTCACACTCGCCCGGCGACGACGCGGGGCGGGGCGGGGCGACCGGAGACGGCGCGGACGGGGTGGGGCGGCGACTGCGCGGCGCGGGGCGGACTCCGAGCAGGCCGGAGCGTCGCGGGGCGGATCAGCCGTGCACGTCACCGCTGCGGTCGCGGGCCTTGAGCCGGGTGGTCGGCAGCTCCGGCGCCGGCAGCGGCGGCGCCGAATCGTCGGCGACCACGCCGAAGCGGCGGCCGGCCGACCAGTCCTCACGAGCGGCCACCACCTCCTCGTGCGAGCGCCCGACGAAGTTCCACCACATGACGAGCGGCTCCTCGAAGGGCGCGCCGCCGAGCAGCATCAGCTGGCTGCCGGCCGTGCCACGCAGGTTGAGCTGGTTGTGCCCCAGGCCGAGATAGAGCAGGGCCCCCGGCTCGACGGACACCCCGTCGACCTCCGCCGCGCCGGACATCGCCAGCAGCCCGTACTCGAAGTCGGGCCGCAGCGGCATGGCGACCGGCGCCGAGCCGCTCAACTCCAACTGCGCGCCGACGAGCGGCGTGTGCACCACCGCCGGCGACCGCTCCCCCGCGATCTCGCCGACCAGCAGGGTCGTCTCCAACTCGCCGTCGCGCCAGCGCGGCAGGTCGGCGTGGTGGGCGAAGTCGGCCGCGCCGGCCCGCGCGGGGTCCGGCAGCGCCACCCAGAGTTGGACGCCGTGCATCACCGGCGGGTGCGCCTCGGGTGACCGCTCCGAGTGCGCGATGCCGTGACCCGAGGTCATCACGTTCAACTGACCGGGCCGGATCGGCTGGACGCTACCGAGGCTGTCCCGGTGCACGATCTCGCCGTCGAGCAGCCAGGTGACCGTCTGCAGGCCGGTGTGCGGGTGCGGCGGCACCTCCATGCCGGGCCGCTGCGCCACGTCGTCCGGCCCGAAGTGGTCGACGAAGCACCAGGCGCCCACCATCCGCCGCTGCCGCTGCGGCAGCAGTCGCCGCACCGTCGTGTATCGCCCCAGCGGCACGTCGTGACCGGGCAACAGCACGCTGCCGGGATCGACCGCGGCCACTCCAGGTGATCGGGTCTCCGCCGGCCAGGTTTCCGTACGCTTCACCGCCCGACTGTACGCTCCGCCGCCGCGCAGCCGAGCGTCTTCCCCTGCCCGTCGATGGCACGCCCCATACCGTCCGGGCTCTGTGCCGTCCAGTCCTCGCCGGCGGCCGGACGGATACCGGGCGGCGGCAGTCGACGGGCCGCGGCGGCGCGACACCGGCTCGGCCGGGGGTCGCGGGGATGCCGCTGGCCGGCACCCGTGTTGGGTGCCGGCCAGCGGTCAGGTCCTGCTCTGCGGTTGTTGTAGTCGTCAGCTGTTCCAGTACTGGCCCACCAGGTCGGCGGCCTGCTGCTCCCACTGCGCGTACGCGTCGGGGTAGGCGGAGACCTGCACGGTCTGGGCGGCGTCGGTCAGCGGCATGTCCTGCCAGCCGTCAACCTGCTTCAGACCCTTCAGGAACGCGGTGGTCGAGTACTGCGGGTCGGTGATCTGCTCCGGCGTGCCCCAACCCGAGGTCGGGCGCTGCTGGAACAGGCCCAGCGAGTCGTGGTCGTTGGCGTCACCCAGGTGACCCAGGTTGTGCAGCTTCGACTCCTGCAGGCTCGTCGCGATCGAGATGACCGCGGCCCGCTCGTTCATGTCCGACTTCTTCGTGGCGGCGATGATCGCCTTCACGTTGGCGGTCTGCTCGTCGTCGAGGTTGATGCGGGACTGGGTGCCGTGGGTGCCGTTGGGCATCAGCTTGCCCTTGTCCACACCCGGCTTGTCAGCCTGCACGACAGCGACGGGCTTGGCATCCACCGCCGGGGTGGCGGCGTGGGCGGCGACGGGGCCACCGATGACACCACCGGCGAACGCGAGACCAGCGATACCGAGAACGCTCTTACGCATGATCGTGTTCATGTCAAAGCTCCTTCGGGGGTGATGACCCACACCCGGGGGGGGTGTGCAGGTCAGCGCCACGCTCGGGCGCTTCAAAAAAGGGGAAAAGTCTGTGGTCGGTCGGCGCCTGCGCGAACCGGGGGTGTTCGCGGGGCCGGGGTCTCGGGGTGAGGCGGGGGGCTTCACCACGCCGGGACGGTGTGCAACGACCGGCGGCCCGCCACCATTCCCGGCGACCCACACCCTCAGAACCGGGCCACACGCCGAGCGGCGGGCCTGCTACCTCGGCCGTCGCGGGTGTTCAACGCCCCCGACCCCGCCACGATTCCACCCCCAGGGTGCCACCGGTCACACCCCACACCCGCCCAAACCACCCACCAACCCACAGCCACACCCCGACCCGGCCTCCCACAAACCGAACAACCAGCCCGATTCACCCCCGACGACCGATGGTCCACACGAGCTCCATGAAGTCGCGGCATCCACCCACCCCGGACACCCCGACCTCACGGAAACCGAGTCGATCAACCGCGAACGCGTACGACGGAGGCGCGACGTCGCCCCGGAGACTCCCCGGCCACCGGCGAGACCCGCCCAAGGTCCACTCGAGGTCCATGAAGTCGCCGCATCCACGCACGCCGGACACCCCGACATCACGGAAGCCGAGTCGATCACCCGCCCCACGACGGTGACCGAACCAGACACCGCACCCCGGGACTCCCCCATGCCCAGGAACCTCCCGCGCCCGGCCAAACCTCGACGAAGGTCCGTCAAGATCAATGGAGTCTCGGCATCCACCCACCCTGGACACCCGGACCTCACGGAAACCGAGTCGATCGCCCGCCCCACGACGGTGACGGAGCACGACACCACACCCGCGTGACCCCCACCCAGCGACCCCCCACCCAAGGTCCACTCGACCTCCATGAAGTCGCCGCATCCACCCACCCCGGACACCCCGGACCTCAAGGGAGCCGAGTCGATCATCCGGGTGGGCGGCGCGGGGTCGAGTCGGCCGGCGGGCATGAGCTGGCGCCCGCCGGAGGAGTCCGACGGGCGCCAGCTTCAATTCATGCCCGGGCTTCGCCCGGACGGTCCTGCATCAGTGCGACCCCATGAAGCGCTGACGGCGGCGCCACGCGAAGGTCAGGAGCAGGAGCACCGCACCGGCGCCGACCAGGCCACCACCGACCTTCATCGGGGTGCCGAGGCTGTCACCCGTGACGGGCAGCGGCGGCGGCTGGACGGGGTCGTCCACCCGCAGCTGCGTGGTGGCGACGCGGCGGGAGGTGGCACCCGTCGCGGTGAAGGTCAGCAGACCGGTCACCGACGGCTTGTACTTCCGGGTGAACTTGCCGTTCCCGTCCGTGTAGGCGCTGAAGGTCAGCGGCGCGGCGGCCTGGTAGGCGACCGGTGCCATCGCGACGGTGGTGCCGTCGCTGCGGCGGGCCGGCGCCTGGTTCGCGGCGGGGGCCGCGAGCGGCCTCACCGTGACGACGATGTTCACCGTCTCCGTGGCACCGAAGCCCAGTCCGGTGAGCAGGACCGTCTGACCGAGGTTGATGGCCGGTCGGTTGACGGTCAGCGTCGGCTGCGGCGTGTACGGCGGTGGCTGCGGTGGGTCGGTGGTGACGCCTGGCGCCGGCGGCTGCGGCTGTGCCGCCCCCGCTGCCGTCGGCACGGTCACCACGGCCAGACCGACCGTGAGTGCCATGATGATGCGGGATAGCCGCATGGTTGGTTCCCTCCTACTGGTCACAGCTTGGTGCGGTATCTACTTGGGTGGTCCATGGGGTGGCCATGGGCGTGAGCCACAGCTCGGCCTCGCCGGTCGCGGTCTTCTTTCCGGTCAGGACGGTGACCTCCAACGTCCGACTCGTACCGGGCCGGACGTCGACGCTCGCCGTCGCGGCCTGGCGACTGCGTTCGGTGCCGCTGCCGACCGCCGTCTCGGCACCGTCGAGCCGGGCGTCGAGCACCGCCCCACCCGTTGGTGTGAAGATCGAGACAAGCGTGCGGACCGTGTACGGGTCACCCGCCATGCCGAGGCCGAGAACCGACTCACTGAGACCGGTTTTCGGCGCCGTGGACTGGAGCGTGACCCGCAGTCGGAGCTCGCGGCGCCCGTCGGATCGGCATTCGCCGACCGTCAGGGTGGCCGCCGGCCGCAGGTAGTAGCCGAGCTTCGCGCCGCTGCCGTCGTTGAGGAACACGCCGACCGTCGGCACGGTGTCCTGTTCCGGAAGGGCGCCGGCCAGCCGGCTGTCGCCGAACTGTCGTTGCTCCTCCGGGCGGGCACTCCAGAACAATATCCGGCGTTCCGTGACAGCACGGTCAAATGCGGACAACAACGCCTTCGGGTCCACATTCTTCGTGAAGAAGGCGTCGAACACCGCAGCCGCCGCCGCCGAGAAGAAGCCGTCCTGTTTCTCCGGTTCGAGACGCTGGTACGACTCGTTGAGCAGCGTCCGCACCACCGTGTCGGAGGCGAGCGGCACCCCGCCCGGGACCATCACCGGCCCGGTCGCCTTGAGCAGGTAGGAGAGCACGACGGGGTCCACGGCGAGCACCCCGTCGACCTTCGTACCGGTCTTGCGGCGGAACATCTCGCCGTAGAGGGCCGCGGCGGTCGGGAAGTGCGGCGTCAGGTTCACGTCCGCCGGATACATGCCCGGCAGATCGGCCCAGAGCGCGTGGACCTCCTTCGGCACGGGCAGCGGCGGGTTGAACCGCCCCAGCGAGGAGCTGCTGCCCTGCCGTCCCATCTGGACCCGGCCGTTCTTCGCCTCGATCACGGCGTACGCGCCGAACATGCCGCCGGTGGCGCGCAGCTCGGCCGGGTTCTGCGAGACCAGCAGGTAGCGTCGCGAACCGTCGGCGCCGAGCAGCGTCGGCAGCAGGCGCGCGCCCTGGTCGGCCGCCGCGGTCATCGTGGCCAGACGGTCGATCTCGTCCCGCAGGTCGGTGAGGGCCTGGCGCACCTGGCTGACCAGGCCGCCGGCGGAGACCTCGGCCAGGTCCTGCCGGGTCTGCTGGATCGTCTGGTTGACGGCGGTGAGGTCGGCGGAGACGGCACGCAGCCGACCGACGTCCAGCCGCCCCTCGTTCGGGACCAGGTTGGCGAGGTCGACGCGGAGCAGGGCCGGAAAGGCCTTCCGGGCCAGATCGTCGACGCCCACCGCGATCTGCCGGACCGCGCCGAGGTCGTCGCCCGCGAACGGCGTGTGCCGGCCGAGCGCCCACCCGGGGTCGCCGGTCGCCGACCGGGCCGCGCCGGCCTGCTCCTGGAGAGCGGCGAGAGTGCGCTGGGCACGTTCGGCGTCGCCGCCGACGACCTGGGCGCTGAGCTCCCGCGCCAGTCCGGCGGCGTTGAGCAGGTGGGCCCGCGCCTGCCAGCCACGGAAGCCGACCCAGCCGCCGGTCAGCAGCAGCAGGGATCCGGCCACGAGTGCGGCGAGCAGTGCCCGGCGCAGGCGGGCTCGCCTGCGCCGGCGGGACCGGCTGCGCCGTCGCCGCGGTCGTTCGCTCTCCGTCACTCCACACTCCCCGTTGCCGGAATCGGACAGAAGTCCCATTACTCCGCTGTTCTTAACACCCGTCGCACACGAATCGTGACGTTTCGACGGATCTTCATCGATAGGCGAGGTTCGTTCGGGTGACTCAGGCTGTCGCGCGGTTTCGCGCCACCTCACGCAGCAGCCGCTCCATCCGGTCCACGCCGGCCGGCAACGACATCTCGCGCAGGTACGCCTCGCGCCCCCGCCGTCCCATGTCGACCCGGGCGGACGGCGGGATAGTGGCGGCCAGCCAGAAGCGGTCGGCGAGGCTCGCCCAGTCCTCGGGTTGGCAGGAGAGCCCGGCCCGCGTCCGCTCCACCAGCTCGGCGGTGTCCCCACCTGCGGAGACGACCACGGGCGCGGCGCAGGAGAGCGCGGCCTGCAGCTTGCCGGGGACGGTGCCGCGCAGCTCGGGCAGGTCGCGCAGCATGACCAACTGGTAGTCCGCCGCGGCGTAGAGGTCCGGCATGTCCAGCGGCGAACGCCGCTCGACGAACCGGACGTTCTCCGCCCGCAGCTCCGCGGCGAGCCCCCGCACCCGCGGTTCGTCCGCGCCGGAGCCGACCAGGACCAGGTCCATGGAGCGGTCCAGCTCCGCCGCGGCCCGTACCGCGGTCTCCAGCCCCTGCCGGGCGCCGATCGTGCCGGCGTGCATCACCACGCAGCGCCCGTCGCGGCGCACCAGCCGGTTGGCCTCCGCACTCGGGCGCGCCGGCTGGAAGATCCGCTCGTCGGTCCAGTTGAGCACCACCGAGACCCGCTCCGGGTCGGCGCCCGCGGCGACCACGAGGTCCCGCATCGACGGCGCGACCACGGCGATCCGGTCCGCGGCGCGGAAGGCCCGGGTCATCGCGGCGGTGAGCCGGGCCGTCCACCGCCCGTCACCCCCCGCGGCGTCCTCCGGCCAGACGTCCTGTACGTGCAGCACCGTGGGTACCCGACCGATCAGTCGGGACACGCTGACGGCCGCGAAGCTGGTGGCAGGGAGCTGGAAGACGTAGAGCACGTCGATGCCGGCGAGGAAGCGCCGAGCCACCAGCGCCGCGCTACCGGCGAAGGTGAGGTAGCTCGCCATCCGGGCGCCGGTGGAGGGTTCCCCGGTGGCTACGTACTTCGGCACCCGGCGTACGGAGAGCCGATCGTCGCGGGTCCGGTGCCGCCATCGCTGCCGCCAGCCCGGGTACACCTGCCCGCCCGGGTAGTCCGGGAAGCCGGTCAGGACGCGCACCTCGTGCCCCCGGGCCGCCAGCTCCTCGGCGAGGCTGCCGGGGATGAAGGCCGGCTCCGGCGGGAAGTGGTACGACAGGATCCCGATCTTCATCCGCTCGTCACCGCCCTCCGGTTCCTCCGCCCCGGCGCGGCAGCAGGACCGGCGGCCACGGGACGCGCGTACGATTCGGGCAACCCCTCCGCGTCCGGCAGCGACCGCCGGCGCTGTCCCGTCGTGGTCCCACCGGCTGCGGCGGTACCGACGAGAGGGGTTCTGATGACCGACCGGGTGCTCTTCGTCTGCCACGCCAACCTGTGCCGCTCCCCGATGGCCGAGTACCTGGCCCGCAAGGTGCTGGCCGGACGACCGGTGACCGTGCAGAGCGTGGGTACGGACGCGGTGGCGGGTCTGCCGATGCACCCGTACGCCGCCGACCTCGCGGCGGAGACCGGTGCGGATCCGACGGACTTCCGCAGCCGGCGGCTGAACGCCGAGCACCTGGCCGACGCCACGCTGGTGCTCACGGCGACGCGACGCCAGCGCTCGGTCTGCACGGCGTTGGCGCCGTCGGCGCTGCACCGGACGTTCACGCTGCGCCAGTTCGGCAGACTCGCCGCCGCGGCGGAGCCGCCCGAGGACCCGGCCGGCGACCCCCTGCGCGCCGCCGTCCAGGCCGCCGCCCTGGCGCGGGGGCGGCTGCAACCCGCCGCCCCCGGCACTGACGACCTTCGGGACCCGATCGGCGGCACCGCCGCCGACTTCCGCCGTTGCGCCGAGGAGATCGAACGGTCCATACGACCCCTCGCCGCGCTCATCGTGGCAGCCGGGTGAGTTCCTGTGTGTGATCGCTGACGGCGTTCGGCTCACCGCTGTCGCTGTGTCGCGCGGTCTTGGGCCGCTCGGCGGGCGCCTCGGCCAACTCCGTCGTGGCGACCACCCGGTACGCCTCGTACTGGTACGCCTCGGCCTTCGGCATCTTGGCCATGTTGAGCACGCAGCCGAGGAGCCGCACCGAGACGGCGTGCAGCGCGCGGGACGCGGCGGCGACCTGAGTTCGCGAGGTCCGCCCCTGCTGGCTCACCAGCAGGGCGCCGTCCGCCTGGACCGCCACGACGACGCCGTCGGTCACCGCGAGCAGCGGCGCGGTGTCGATGATGACGATGTCCGCGGACTCGCGGAGGGCGAGCAGCAGGTCCGCCATCGCCTTCGAGCCGAGCAGCTCGCTCGGGTTGGGCGGGGCGGAGCCGCTGGGCAGCACCAGCAGCGACTTGTCGCCCCAGCGCTGCACGACGTCGCCCACCTGGACGTCGCCGACGAGCACGTCGGTGAGACCGACGCCGGCGTCGATGCCCAGGTAGTCGTCGACCTTGGGTCGGCGCAGGTCGGCGTCGACGAGCAGGACCCGCCAGCCCGCCTCGGCCAGGGCGATCGCCAGGTTGCAGGAGAGAGTCGTCTTCCCCTCTCCCTGGAGCGCGCTGGTGACGGCGATGACCCGGGCCGGCTCGTGCACGTCGACGAAGCGCAGGTTGGTACGCAGCTTGCGGATCGCCTCGGCGCGGGACGAGTTGGCCGCTTCGCCGACGATCAGCGGTGCGGACCTGGCGCCGGTCTCGAACGGGATCTCACCGAGCAGCGGGCTGCCGGTGGTCCGCTGGAGGCCGGCCGCGTCGCGCAGCCGCACGTCCGCCACGCCGCGCAGGATGGCCAGGCCGACCCCGAGCACCAGGCCGATGAGCCCGCCGAGGGTCAGGTTGCGCACCGGCTGCGGCGACACGGGGCTGGAGCTGACCCGGGGACCGCTCACGATCTCGATCTTGATGGGGGCCTTGCCCTCCGGCGGCGTCTCGACCGTCTGCACGAGTTCGACGAACTTGGCCGCGAGCGTCTCGGTCACCTTCAGCGCCCGGGCCTGGTCGGTGTCGGTCACCGCCGCCCGCAGCAGGACGGTGCCGGCCTCGGTCGAGGTGCTGACGCTCCGCTGCACCTCCTCGGCGGTCCGGCCCACGGGGTTCTCGGCCACCACGGTCTGCGCGAGCCGGTCGCTGGTCAGCAGGTCCGCGTAGGACTTGACGCGCTGCTGGAGGAAGAGGCCACCCTGGTAGGCGTCGGTGACTCCCTGGTTGGGCGTGGTGACGAAGAAGGTCACCGAGGCTTCGTACCGGGGCTGGGCCCGGACGGTGAGGAACGCACTGGCGCCCAGGGCCACCATCACGGTGACCAGCGCGACCCACCAGTGCCGACGCACGTGGCGAAGTTGGCGGAGCAGGTCCATCAGGTGCGCCTCCGTACCGGACCGGTATCGCCAAAGAACTTCACGAAAACCCCCAAGGTCGTCCGTAACTCGTGAAACCATTAAAGCGGCTCATGCGGCTTATGTCCGGAGTTATGTGTTTTCTGTGACGAGCCGTGTGCCCGAATTACCAACCCGGGAAAGACCCATTCGGCATCGGGCGCGCTGGTGGAAAAGTCGGTGACCGCCCGACAGCGGCTGCGGGACGACCCGCATCGCCCCTCCGGCGCCGCTGGGTGACGAATCCGCGACGGGGGTCGTCGGGGCCTCCGCACCTCCTGGCCGGAGCGACACCCGGACGAACTTCCAGGCAGGCGGACGCCGCGACACGCGACGCCTGTCGGCCGTCACGACAGCGCGGAGCGGATGAGAGACCGGAGCCGCCCGGCTGCTCGGCCTCATCTCGATCGATCTCGCCGCAGGCGGCGACAGATCGCGAGAATGGTCGTGCACCGCGGTCGACCGGCGTCGGGACGGCGTTCTTTCACTCCCCGGAGAGTCCCGCCAGGCCGCCAACCCCCGGGGGATCACGGCAATCGCGCAAGGCGCCCGAAATCACCGCGCCGCACGACGTGCCGAAGTCGACTCGCCTCAGGGAAAGTCGGGGCGTCCCCGACTTCGATGAACTCGAAAACGATCAAGCCGCGGGTACGGCTCAGCGGCGCCGCTCGGTCCCGTGCTCGTCGTCGGTCTCCTCGTAGAGGGCCTCGGCGGCCGGCTCCGTGAGATCGTCGCCCGGGACCGCCACCTGTTCGACCCGGTCCTGCTCGTCCTGCTGCCCGCGCGGCGGCGGTTCGGGCGCGGTGGGGTCGCCGGCGAAGCCGTACTCGTTGGGCTCGTCGTGCCTGCTCATCCGGTCACCCTCCCGATTTCTCCCGCTTCGCCTCTACCGCCAACCGTAAGTGGTGATCGTTGCTCCCGCAGCGAGGCGGGGATTGTCGGCGGGGCCACGGGCCGGCGACGTTGAGCGAGGCCCACACCAGCTGGCGCAGCACGATGATGATCGCGGCCGCGGCCAGGGCGGTCCAGCTACGGCCGGTGGCGAGCCGCAGCAATCCGGCGGCGGTCAGCAGGTCCAGCAGCACCCGTACCGCCAGCAGCGCCCGACCGGTTCCGACCAGCACGACCGCCGCGCAGAGCAGCGCCAGCCCGGTCACCACGCCGACCAGCAGCGTCGTCACGCGCTCTCCCCATCGCTCACCTGCTGCTTCTCCTTGCGGATCTCCCGCCCGAGGAAGTAGTTGAGCAGGGTCCGAATGGTGGCGATCGCGGCCAGCTGACCGACCTGTTCGAAGGTCGGCGACACCGCCGTACGCAGAATGTCCGCGGCGAGCTGGAACTCCAGGCCGAGCGTGAGGAACCGGCCGAGGCTGAGCCGGATCGGGGTGAAGATGGCGGCGGTGCGGTGCCGTAGCCCCTCGACCACGAACCGCACCGCCGCGAGGACCGCCCCGACGAAGATGATCAGAGCGCCCGCCACCTCCACCACGCCGACCAGGACCTCGTCGGCGTGGCGCAGGAACCCCTCCACGTCCATCCCGGGCCGTTACCCGGCCATGGCAGGGGTAGTCGATCCTCAGGTCAGCTCGGCGACGGCCTCGAGGATGAGCCAGAGGCCGGAGATCGCGAAGAGCGCGGCCGCACCGTACTGGATGGCCTTCTCGGGAAGCCGACGACCGAGCATCCGCCCGACCAGGATCGCCAGCGCGTCGGCGACGACCATGCCGATCGTGGAGCCGATCCACGTACCGACCCAGCCGTGCTGGGTCGCCAGGGTGATGGTGGCGAGCATCGTCTTGTCCCCCAGCTCGGCGAGGAAGAACGCCACGCCGACCGTCAGGATCGCCGACTTGGTCGCCTTCTCCGCCTTACGCCGCTCCTCCTCGGTCAGGGAGTCGCCCCGCAGGGTCCAGGCGGCGAAGCCGAGGAACGCGACACCGGCGATCAGCGAGATCCAGTCCGTCGGCAGCACCGAACCGAGGCCGACGCCGATGGCCACCGACGCGAGGTGCACCACCGCGGTGGCGACCGTGATGCCGATCAGCACCGGCACCGGCTTGTATCGCGTGGCGAACGCCAGCGCCATCAGCTGGCTCTTGTCCCCCAACTCGGCGACGAAGATGACGCCGAAGCTGATGACCAGCGCGGCGAGAAATCCCTCCATGACATCCTTCCCGATCATGCCGGGAGGAGGTACAGGGGTGCCCTCGACCCGGCTGTCACAGCCTGAGTCGAAGGTCTCGCCCGCCCCACCGGAAGCAGGGCCGCCTGGCCGGATGCGCGAGGCACCAGTATGTCGACCACGACGTTGGGGGCTACTCCCCTTCGCGGGACCGAGCTTAACCGACCGGCGCTGCCGCCTGCGGCACGGGTCATCGCGTCCGGTCGAAACGCCCTGGCCCGGTCGGGCGATCGCCGACCACTGCTGCGGACGACCGAGCCGCGCCGGCCGACGGCGATCGCCGCGCCGCGCGGGCGGATCACACCGCTCGGGCCAGCGTGACGCCGAAGAGCCCGTTCGGGTCGGTCCAGAACGCCCGACCGGCGAACTCCGCGGCGTCGAGCTCCGCCGCCACACCCTCCGGACGGAACTTCGCCGAGATCTCGGTACGCAGCTCCTCTCCGGCGGCGAACGCCACCTCCAGGTCGAGGCCGGGGATCCGCACCCGCATCGGCCGGTCCGCGCGCAACCGCATCTCGATCCACTCGCACGCCGCGTCCCAGCGCGCCACGTGGGTGAACGCGGCAGGGTCGAAGTCCGCCCCGAGCTCACGGTTGATCACCCGCAGCACGTTGCGGTTGAACTCGGCGGTCAGTCCGGCGGCGTCGTCGTACGCGGGAACGATGATCGACGGGTCCTTGACCAGGTCCGTGCCGAGCAGGAGCCAGTCGCCGGCCTCCAGGGCGGCCCGCATCGCGCTTAGAAACGCCGCCCGCTCGTCGGGGAGCAGGTTGCCGATCGTGCCGCCGAGAAACAGCACGAGTCGCCGCCCACCGGTGGGCAGTCGGTCCAGGTGCCGGGTGAAGTCCCCGACGATGCCGCGTACCCGCAGGCCCGGATAGTCGGCGGCGATCCGTGCGGTCGAGGCGCGCAAGGCGCTGGCCGAGACGTCCAACGCGACGAAGGTGCCCAGCCCGCCCCGGTCGGTGAGGGCGTCCAGCAGGAGCCGGGTCTTCTCCGACGAGCCGGATCCCAGCTCGATGAGCGTCTTGGCGCCGGTCAAAGCCGCGACGGCCGACGCCCGGCGCGCCAGCACGGCACGCTCGGCCCGGGTCGGGTAGTACTCGGGCAGCCGGGTGATCCCCTCGAAGAGCTCGCTGCCCCGGGCGTCGTAGAACCACTTCGGCGGCAGCCACTTCGCGTCGGCGGTGAGCCCGAGGCGGACGTCCTCACGCAGCCCCCGTGCCAGGTCCTGCTCCTCGAGGTGGATCTCCAGCGGCTCGGCGCTCATCTGACGGCACTTCCCTTCCCATGGATGGACCTTGCACAGGCACCGGGGGCGTGCTCAGGTGAGCGGGCGCAGCCGCACCCGGCCGGGGACGGCGCTCACCAGTTGACCGTCGGGCAGTTCGCGCCAGCCGGGCTCCTCGTCGTGCGGCTCGGAGGCGAGCAGCACCGCGTCCGGGCTCTCGCGCACCGACAGCGCGTGCCCGAGGACGCTGGCGACCACGGCACGGCCATCGGTGAGCAGCACGTTGAGTCGGGATCCGGGGGCGGCCTCGGCGACCGCTCGCACCGTCGCGGCCACCGCGTCGGCCGCGTCCGCGCCACCGCGCAACCGGTGCCGTACCAACGCCCAGAGCAGCGCCGAGTCGGTGGTGGCGTCCAGGGTGAGCAGGTCGCGTACGGGCAGCTCGGCGGCGAGCGGCACGACCGTGTCCGGCCAGCCCCGGATCACGCCGTTGTGGCTGAACAGCCAGCGCCCCTCGGAGAACGGCGCCGCCGCGTCGTCGAGCACCGCCATGCCGACGGTGGCGGAGCGGACGGCGGCCAGCACCGCGCCGGCCGAGGTCACTTCGGCCAGCTGCGCGATCGTCGGGTCGCTCCAGATCGGCTGGGCCCGCCGGTAACGCACCGGCGCACCGTCACCGGGGTACCAGCCGATCCCGAAGCCGTCGGCGTTGATGGTGCCCCCGCCCCGCATGTCGCGCGGCGCCCACGCCTGGCGGACCAGGGAGAACGGCGGCTCGAACAGCAACCGCGCGAGGGTGACCGGCGGCCCGAGATAGACGAGGTGTCGGCACATCAGGCGGCTCCGCCACGGGCCTCGGCCGGGCCCGTACCCACGGCCGGGCCCGTACCCGCGGTCGGAGCCGGGCCCACCGCCGACCGCTCCGGCGAGGCCGGCCGAGGCCGTCGGAGCCCCGTCACGACCGCGACTCCTCCGGCCGAGCGTCCCGGGCGCAGCGGAACCCGCTGAAGATCTGCCGGCGGATCGGGAGGTCCCAGTTGCGGAAGGTCCCCCGGCACGCCACCCGGTCGGTACCGAACGAGCCGCCGCGCAGCACCCGGTAGTCGTCGCCGAAGAACACCTCGGAGTATTCCCGGTACGGGAAGGCGGTGAACCCCGGATGCCCTCGGAAGTTGGTGGACGTCCACTCCCAGACGTCCCCGATCAGCTGGTGAACGCCGAGCGGTGACGCCCCGTCCGGATACGCGCCCACCGGGGCGGGCCACAGGTGCCGCTGGCCGAGGTTGGCGTGCGCGGCGGCCGGGTCGTCGTCGCCCCACGGGTACCGGCGGGAGCGTCCGGTCGCCGGGTCCCACCGGGCGGCCTTCTCCCACTCCGCCTCGGTGGGCAGGCGCTTTCCCGCCCAGCTCGCGTACGCCTGCGCCTCGTACCAGCAGACGTGCACCACCGGCTCGTCGTCACGCACCGGCGCCCACCGCCCGAACCGCCGGTAGGCCCAGCCGTCGCCGTCACGACGCCAGTGCAGCGGTGCGGAAAGCCCGGCCGCCATCCGGTGCGCCCAGCCGGCGCTGCTCCACCAGCGCGAATCGTCGTACCCCCCGGCGGCGACGAACCGCTGGTACTGGCCGTTGGTCACCGGGGCCGCGTCGATGACGTACGCGGGCAGCTCCACCGGGTGGGCCGGGCGCTCGTTGTCCAGCGCCCACGGGTCGGTGTCGGTGCCCATGGTGAACGGGCCCGCCGGGATCAGCACCTCACCGCCGACCGGTGCCCGCGGTTCGGGCGGCGGCGGCGCGTGCAGCACGGCCGGGCCGGCGCGCAGCTGATGGGTGGCGAGCATCGTCTCGTCGTGCTGCTGCTCGTGCTGCACGATCATCCCGAACGCGAAGCCCTCGGCCACCAGCCGCCCGTGCGTGAACCGAACCCCGTCGAGCAGGTCGTAGACCTTGTTCCGGACGGTCGACACGTAGGCCCGGGCCTCGGCCGGAGGCAGCAGCGGCAGGGACGGGCGGTCCTTGCGCGGCTGCTTGAACGCGTCGTAGAGGTCGTCGATGTCCTGCCGCACGGGTGGCCGGCCACCCACGTCGCGGACCAGCCACAACTCCTCCTGGTTGCCGACGTGCGCGAGGTCCCAGACCAGCGGGGACATCAGCGGCGAGTGCTGCCGCATCAGGTCGGCGTCGTCGACCACCTCGGTCAGCAGCGCGGTACGGGCCCGGGTGCGGTCCAGCTCGGCCGCGATGCGGGCCCGCAGCTGCTCCGTTCCGAGCCGGTCGATGCTCGTGTCGGTCACCGGTCTCCTCCCTCCGCGGCGGCTCGTCGCCGTCGTACGCCTCGGTGGATCTCGTCGGTCAGCTCGGCCGGCAGGTCGAGCCGGGGCAGCGCCGCGAGGGCCAGGTCGAGCAGGTGCGCCGCGGCGGTGGCGAGCGCCCGGTCGGCGAGTCCGGCGCGGGCCGCGTCGTGCCACCGGTGCGCCACCGGCGCGCTGACCAGGTATGCGGCGTGCAGGGTCGCCGGATCGGCGAAGAGGGCCGCCAGCACCGCCAGCGGGATCATCCAGTCCCGGCCCGGCTGCGCGTCGAGGTAGCGCAGTTCGAGGTAGCCGCGCGGTCGTACCGGCGGGAAGAGGGTGCTCACGTGGTAGTCGAGGTCGTCGGTGGTCGGCGGCCTCGGTAGCGCACCGGCGAGCCAGTCGGCGAAGGTGACGTCGGGCGGGGGTGTCCAGTCGGGCCCGGCGGTGCGCAGGCACAGCAGCGGCGCGGCGAGCACGTAGCGGGTCCACGCCGTCACCGGGTCGTCGTCGGGTCTTGCCGGGGACCAGACCGGGCCGGTGCGGGCCGGGTCGGTCGAGAGCCAGGCCGCCATGCGGAAGGAGGCCCAGCCGGTGCCGCGCCCGGCGTGTCGATCGGCCGTGGCGAAGGCCGCGACCAGCGGCGGCCCGACGGCGTGCGCCACGGCCCAGCGCAGCGGCACCTGCTCGGGTTCACCCGCGTCGAGGCAGACCTGCAGGCCGGCGGTGCAGTACATCATCGTGCGGCCGGCTGCGCCGCCGCGGTCGAACACCCGGCGCATCGCCCGGTAGCGGGGCGTCTCCAGGACGGACTGCGGCTGCCGGTAGGGGTCGATGCCGGTGCCGCCGAGGGTCAGCCCGGCGCGTTCCAGCAGGCCGGTCACCTGCGCGATGTCGGTCTCGGTGGCGCGGATGAGCGCGCCGATCGAGGTGTGCGGCGGAGTCGAGAGCTCCACCTGGCCGCCCGGTTCGAGGCTGACCGCGCTGCCGCGCCGCAGCGGCTGCGCCGGGCTCGCCTCGTCGAGCGTCACCGGGCTGTGCCGCCCCAGCGCCGCCCGCAGCCGTGCGGGGTCGACCGGGCGGGCGGGGTCGGCGACGTCGTGCACGGTCCATTCCAGCTCCACGCCGGTGCGGACCGGCGGGCCGGTCTTGAAGCAGATGCGGGCGAGGTGACGGGCCGCCGCCCCGGACTCGTGCAGGATCGCTCCGCGATCGAGCTCGGGTGGCGTCGTCATCGGTCGGCCCCCTCCCGCACCGGCATCCGGACCGGGTGTCACCGTAGCGGCACCCACCGACACCGCGGGCCGGTCTGCGGGCCCGTCAACCCCTGTCTAGCAGACCGTGGCGGAACGGCCGGTGCGAACAACCGCGCCGGACACCACGGTCGCGGGCGTACGCCGCGACCACGGCGCTGGGCGACGACGACGACGGACGACGGACGGTCCGCACGACACCGGCGCGGCCCGGCGCCGCCGACCCGCCCTGCTCAGCCCACCGGCAGGGCCGACGCCGGGCCGCTCCCGTTGCCCTTGCCGTCGCCCTTGTCCTTGACCTTGCCCTGGTCGTCGCCCTGGTCCTTGTCCTTGTCCTTGACCTGGTCGTCGCCCTGGTCCTTGTCCTTGTCCTTGACCTGGTCGTCGCCCTGGTCCTTGTCCTTGTCCTTGACCTTGCCCTGCCCGTTTCCGGGCTCGGCGGGGACGGGCGGCGGGGACGGCCTCCCGGCCCGTGCCGGTTCCTGGCAGTACGCCTCGACCTCGCCGACCCCGCCGGCCGCCTCGACCAGCGGGCGGAACGAGGGAGTGGTGAGCGCCTTCTCCCGCTGGGCCGGCTTCTTGGCCAGGTACGCCGCGCACAACCGGACCGCCGGCTCGTCCTGCTCGGGGCCGCCGGAGGACCGCTCGGGGTCGGCGCTCGGCGCCACGTCGGGCCGTGCGTCGGTGGAGGTGCTCTCGGCGGGGCGGGACTCCGGGCGGCCGGTGACGGGCGCCGGGCTCACCGGGACGGGCGGCGCCGGCGGTTGCTCCAGGGTGACCGCGGCGAAGGCGACCCCGGCCGTCGCGGTGACGAGCAGGCCGGCGGCCCAGGCCAGCGCGCCCGCGGTGAGTCGGCGCCGCCGTGGCGGGCGGAGGGTCGCCGGCGTCGCGCGGGCCGCCCGAAAGGCCGCCAGCGCGGCCTGCTCCCCGTCGAGTTCGTGTGCACGGGCCGGCGCCGCCGCGGCGGCGAGCAGCTCCGCGAGCGGATCCGGCGGGCCGTCCGCCTCGGCCGGCTCGCCCGCCCGGGCCGCGTCGAGAAGCCGATCGGCCTCCGCGCGGTCGGCGAGCCGATCCGGCTCGCGACCGTCACTCATCCTGAATTCCCCCACGTCAACCATCCGCCGGTTCGGCACGCGGCGCTCGCGGACGCAACTCGCCGCGCGAGCGGGGCGGCGTCGCCCGCTCCGACATCACCGGGAACGGCTCCGTGCCGTGCTGCTCCAGCAGCGCGGCGAGCCGCCGCAACCCCCGGTGCGCGGCGGTACGCACCGCGCCCGCCCGACGACCGAGCACCCGGCCGGCGGTCTCGGCGTCGAGCCCGACCACCGCCCGCAGCAGGACGGCCTCCGCCTCCCGGGGCGGCAGGGTGGCGATCAGCGCGAGCGCGGCCTCGGTGCCGAGGCTCTCCCCGGCCCGCTCGGCGGTGTCCGCGTCCCCGGCCAGCTCGTTGAGCGCCTGCACCGGCACCGGTAGCGACGGGCGGCGACGCTGCCGACGCAGGTGGTCCATGGCCCGGTTGCGGGCGATGGTGATGGCCCAGGCACGGAACTCGCCGCCGGTGAAGCTGGGCAGATCCCGCGAGATCTGCAGCCAGGTCTCCGACGCGACGTCCTCCGCGTCCGCGCCCACCAGCGCCGTCACGTAGCGCAACAGTCCAGGTTGGATGCTCCGGTAGAGGAATCGGAAGGCCTCCTCGTCGCCGGAGCGCGCCTTCGCCACCGCCTCGCTCAGCTCCGCCGTCATGCCGTCGCCGGCCCTGGAGCAGCCGGTGGGCGGCATCGGTCCCCGCAGGCCGGCGAACGCCGTACCGGCCGGCTCTTGGACCGGGCCTCTCCCCGCACCTCTTCCCAGACCTCCGCTGCCCCTTGTTCCCGCGACCGCGGCGGCGCGGGCGACCTCTCCGGGCACCCCCCGGCGCTCGACGCCGACCCAAAGCCACACCGGCGTAGTCAGCGGGCCAACGCTAGGATCAGGCAACCGGAGCGACAAGCTAACGGCACGTCACAGAAGAGTGACAATTATCAACAGCCCTGCGCCGCGTGTCGGCGTAACGCTTCGACGACCTCGGGCGCTGCACCTCCTCCACCCCCGTCGGCGCGGCCGCCGGGCGGGTTCCCGGCACGAAACGGACGCGCAGGGTGATCGATGCGTCACGCAGCGACGACGAACCGGGGGTACGGCACCGGCCGCACGGCGGCGAACGCCCCACGCGCGGGACTGCGCCGTGCGTGCCCACCGACCCCTCTGGGTACGGTAACCCCGTGTTGTCATCGGAGGTCGTGCTCAGCGGTCGCTACCGCCTGGACGAACGCGTCGCCACCGGCGGCATGGGCGACGTCTGGCGGGGCACAGACCAGGTCCTCGGCCGGCAGGTCGCGGTCAAGGTGCTGCTGCCGTCGCTGGTCTCCGACCCCGATTTCATCGCCCGGTTCCGGGCCGAGGCGCGGATCATGGCCGCCCTGCGGCACCCCGGCATCGTGCAGGTCTTCGACTGCGGCGAGGACGAGCTCGCCGACGGTGGTCGGGCCGACTACCTGGTCATGGAGTTCGTCGACGGCGAGCCGCTCTCCAAGCGGATCGAGGCCGCCGGGAAGCTCGGCGTGGCCGAGACGATGTCGATCGTGGCGCAGGCGGCGCAGGCGCTGGCCGCCGCGCACCGCGGAGGCATCGTGCACCGCGACGTCAAGCCGAGCAACCTGCTCGTGCAGGAGGACGGCTCCGTCGTCCTGGTCGACTTCGGGGTGGCCCGGTCGACGAACGTCACGAGCATCACCAGCACGAACGCGGTGCCCGGCACGGCGCTCTACATGGCGCCCGAGCAGGCGGCCGGGCGACCGGTCAGTGGCGCCACCGACATCTACGCCCTCGGCGCGGTCACCTACTGCTGCCTCACCGGCACGCCCCCGTTCACCGGGGACAACCCGCTCCAGGTGGCGGTGCGGCACCTGGACGACGAGCCACCGGAGCTGCCGCACGACATCCCCGAGGCGGTCCGCGCCCTGGTCTCGCGCGCCCTGGCCAAGGATCCGGCCGAGCGGTTCAGCAGCGGCGCGGCGATGGCCGAGGCGGCGCGTACCGCGGTGACCGGTGACGCCGGGCCGACCGCCATGGTCTCGGTGACTCCGCTGCGCGGCGCCGGCCCGGACACCCAGCCGGAGCTCACCCCCGGCGCGCTGGTGGCCGATGGCCCGGCCCGGCGCGGGCGACCGGCGCTGCTGGGCGCCGCCGCGGCCGTGCTGGTCGGGCTGGTCGGGCTGGCCGCCGCGCTCGGCGCCACCAAGTACGCGGGGGACGCCCCGGCGGTGGAGCTCACCCCGACCACCCCGGCGGTCACACCGACCCAGAACACCGACCTGTCGATCGGCAACGAGGTGAAGCCCACCGACCCGGACCGGCCGGTGCGGCCGACCGCTCCCCGCACGAGCGCACCGGCCTCGACCAGCCCGAGCCAGAGCGCCCAGCCGAGCGACTCCGCCAGCCCGGAGTCGCCGAGCCCGACGCCGAGCGCTTCGGCGACCGGATCCCCTTCGACCAGCGTGTCGCCGGAGCCCACGGCCACGGATCCGAGCACCACGCCGACCACCCCGGACGGCGGGGACCCGCCGCTGGGTGGGAGGGAGTGACCGACCGGAGGCGGCCGACGGCCGGTTGACGGCGTCGGTTCGCCGGACGCACGACCAACCTCACCCGTCCCGATATCCCCAAACCGGACTTACGGCAGCAGACAGCGCCCTACGCTCCAAGCAGGTCTTTTCCCCCGTCTGCCCCAGGAGCTTGGGTGAGCGCTGAGAAGTTGGTCGTGATCGGCCAGGGTTACGTCGGACTACCACTCGCCATCCGGGCCGTCGAGGCCGGACTCGACGTGGTCGGGCTCGACGTCGACGGCGACCGGATCAAGCGGCTCGCCTCGGGTGAGTCCTTCGTGGAGGACATCAGCACCGACCGGCTCGGCCGCGCGCTGAGCACCGGGCGGTACCGGCCGAGCACCGAGTACCCGGACGCCGAGGGATTCGACATATGCGTGATCACGGTGCCCACTCCGCTGCGCGACGGCACGCCGGACCTCAGCTTCGTTGAGCAGGCCGGCATCGGCATCGGCCCGTACGTCCGGCCGGGCTGCACGGTCGTCCTGGAGTCCACCACCTACCCCGGCACGACCGAGGAGCTGCTGCGGCCGCTGCTCGAGTCGGCGAGCGGTCTGCGCAGCCCCGGCGACTTCCACCTGGGCTACAGCCCGGAGCGGATCGACCCGGGCAACCCCACCTGGCGCCTGGAGAACACCGCGAAGGTGGTCTCCGGCGTGGACGCCGAGTCGCTGGCCCGGGTCGACGACTTCTACCGGCGGATCGTCGAGCGTACGGTGCCCGTCGACTCGACCCGGGTGGCCGAGCTGACCAAGCTGATCGAGAACACCTTCCGCCAGGTCAACATCGCTCTGATCAACGAGCTGACCATGCTCTCGCACCACCTGGAGATCGACGTCTGGCAGGCGATCGAGGCCGCCGAGACGAAACCCTTCGGATTCATGCCGTTCCGGCCGGGCCCCGGAGTGGGCGGGCACTGCCTGCCGATCGACCCGTGTTACCTGTCCTGGCAGGTGAAGCGGCGGTTGGGCCGGCAGTTCCGCTTCATCGAGCTGGCCAACGACGTGAACCACGAGATGCCCGAGCACGTGACGCAGCGGGTGATGGCCGGGTTGAACCGGCGCGGCCGCGCGATCAGCGGATCCCGGCTGCTGCTGCTCGGGCTCGCGTACAAGCGGAACACCGGCGACATGCGCGACTCCCCCGCGGTCGACGTGGCCCAGCGGTTGCAGGCGCTGGGCGCGGAGGTGCGCGCCGTGGAGCCGTACGCCGAACCGCACCACATCCCCGGCGGGGTGGCCGTCGTGAGCCTCACCGAACGGGAGGTCCGGGAGGCGGACGCGGTGATCGTGGTGACCGACCACGACGTGTTCGACTACGACCTGGTCACCCGGCACGCCCGCTACGTCTTCGACTCCCGTAACCGCTGCGCCGGCGACGTGGTCGAGCGGTTGTAGACCGGCACCGCCGGTGCGGTCGGCGTCAACGACGACGGGACCGCACCGGCGCTGTCACAGGTCGGCGAGCGCCTCCACCACCGGCCGGGCCAGCGCCCGGCGTGCGGGCAGCACCGAGGCGAGCAACGCCGCCACCACCGCGACCGCGAGGATCAGGCCGAGCTGGCCGACCGGCAGGACCAGGTGGAAGTCCCCACCCAGGCGGTCCAGCATCGCCATCGCCGCGGCGCTCACCCCGGTGCCGAGCGCGAGCCCGAGCAGGGCCCCGACGGCCGCCATGAGCGTCGCCTCGACGGCGAGCATGACCCGCATCCGCCCCCGGGTGAGCCCCACCGCGCGCAGCACGGCGTTCTCCCGGGTGCGCTCCAGGACCGAGAGGCTCAGCGTGTTCGCGACGCCGACCAGGGCGATCACCACCGCCAACCCGAGCAGCGCGGTGACGAGCGCGAGCACCATGTCCACGGTGCCGGTGAGCATCTTCTTGTACGCGGCCTGGTCCATCAGGTTCACCGTCGGATACCCGGCGAGCACCGACTCGATCGCGCCCCGCGCCCGGCCGGCGTCCACACCGTCTGCCGGATCGATCTCCGCGAGGTAGCCGCGCTCGGCGGGGAAGATCGCACTGAAGTCGGCGTCGGTCATGTCGATCATGTGTCCGGCGGACGCCCCACTGCCGGCCGCGGGCCGACTCTCGTCGTCCACCACGGCCGCGACCCGGAACGTCCGGCTCCCGACGGTGACCTGGTCGCCCACGGTCCAACCGCGCGCCGCGGCCAACTCCCGGTGCACCAGCACCGTGCCCGGACCGAACGCGCTCAGCTCACCGGCCGTCGCGGTGAGCGTCCGGCCGACCAGCGCGGGGTGGGCGGCACGCACCTCGATTCCAGCGGTCACCTCGGCCCGCTGCTCGTGCACGACACCGAGCTCAGGACGGGCGGTCAGCGCCGCGGCGAGCCCGGCGGGCAGGTCTCCGCCGATCCCGGTGACCACGTAGTCCACCCCGATCTGGGCGTCCACGCTGCGCTCGATGCCGTCCTTGGTGCTGTGCGCGCCGACCACGAAGGCCGACACCAGGCCGATGCCGATCACCAGGGCGGTGCTGGTCGCCGCGATCCGTCGCGGGTTGCGCACGGCGTTCGCCACGGCCAGCCCGGCGGTCGCCCCGATCAGCCGGCGCAGCGGCCAGCCGACGACCCTCGCCAGCGCCGGCACCAGCAGCGGTCCGAAGAGGACGATGCCGAAGAAGGCGAGCACACCACCCAACGCCACCAGGACGAACTGGCCGGCGACGGCCGCACCGACAAGCGCGGCGATTCCCGCGAGCAGCACCAGCGCGCCGGCGGCGAGCCGGAGCCGACCGGCCCGCCGGGTGGACTGCACGGCGGCGTCAGTGAGCGCGGCGACCGGCAGGACCCGGGTGCCGTGCCAGGCCGGCAGCAACGACGCGCCGACAGTCAGCAGCACGCCGAGGAGCACACTGACCAGCACGGTTCCCGGGGCCAGGGTGATCGAAGCACCGATCGGGGCGGTCGTCCGGGACAGCAACGCCGCCAGCCCCGCGGCCAGGCCCGCGCCGAGCAGCACACCGAGCGCGGAGGCGACCAGGCCGACCACCGCCGACTCCAGCACGGCCGCCAGGAAGACCTGCCTCCGGGTGGCGCCGACCACCCGCAGCAGCGCCGTCTGACGGGTGCGCTGGGCCAGCACGATCGCGAAGGTGTTCGCGATGACGAAGCCGGCCACCACGACGGCGACGGCGGCGAAGGTGAGCAGCGCCATCGTGAACTGGCGGGCGTCGCGGACCGCGTCCTCGACCGCGTCGTCGAGGATCTGCTGGCGGGTCTTCACCGCCGCGCCCGGGCCGGCGGCGGCGGCCAGACGGCCGATCAACGCCGCCGCGTCGGTACCGGGACGGGTGGCCACCATGATCCTCCCGTACCCCTGCATCCCGGTCACCGCCAGCGCGTCCGAGCCGACCATCCCGATGAACGGCCCACCGACGTCGCGGGTGGTGCGCGCCACGTCGACCGTTCCGACCAGGGTGTACGGGCGGGCGGCAGCGACGCCGCCGATGCGTACCGGCGCGTCGAGGGCGAACCCCTCCCGCGCCACCGTCGGCGCGTCGAGCACCACCTCACCCGGTCGGTCCGGCAGCCGGCCGACGACCACGTCGTACGAACGCAGCGCCGGATCGGTGGGGACGGCGGCCAGGACGGCGTAGCCGAGCACGGGTCGGCCGTCCGAGCCGACGACCCCGCCGGTGCCCACCAACTCGCCCTCGGCGGCGATCACCCCGTCGACCGCGCGGACCCGGTCGACAGTGGCGGGCGAGAGGGTGTTCTTCTCCCCGTACACACCGGCGTCGGTGTGCCGGTCGAAGGTGCCGGCCCGCTCGTACGCGCCGTCGGTCATGGCGTCGTTGAGGATCAGCGTGCCGGCGATGAACGCGACGCCGAGCACGACGGCCAGCGTGGAGAGCAGCCTCCGCAGCGCCTCGGCGCGCAGTGAACGCAGGGTCAGACCCAACATCCCGGTCACCGCCCCACCGAGCGGGCCCGGACGGCGCCGGCCGGGTCGAGACCGGCGAGCGCGTCGAGCACCTGCTCGGCGGTGGGGGCCGCGAGGTCATGGACCAGACGGCCGTCGGCGAGCAGCACCACCCGGTCGGCGTGCCCGGCGGCCACCGGGTCGTGCGTCACCATGATCACGCTCTGACCGAGGGTGTCGACGGCCTCCCGGAGCAGGCGCAACACATCCGCGCCGGCACGGGAGTCGAGGTTGCCGGTCGGCTCGTCCGCGAAGATCACCCACGGGCGGGTGATCAGGGCGCGGGCGATCGCGACCCGCTGCTGCTGGCCGCCGGAGAGCTCGGCGGGCCGGTGCCGCAGGCGGTCGGTGAGTCCCACGGCCGCCACCACCTGGCGCAGCCAGGTCGCGTCGGGGCGCCGTCCGGCGATGGCCAGCGGCAGGACGATGTTCTCCTCGGCGGTCAGTGCGGGCAGCAGGTTGAACTTCTGGAAGACGAAGCCGACCCGGTCGCGGCGCAGCAGGGTGAGCCGCCGGTCGTCGAGGCGGTCGAGGTCGACGTCGCCGATCCGCACCGAGCCCGCGCTGGGCCGGTCCAGCCCGGCCAGGCAGTGCAGCAGCGTGGACTTGCCGGAGCCCGACGGGCCCATGATGGCGGTGAACCGGCCGGCGGCGAAGTCCAGGTCGACGCCGTCGAGGGCGACGACGGCGGACGGGCCGTCGCCGTACCGCTTGCTCAGGGCGCGGGCGCTGACCGCGGCGCCGCCGGAGCCGGACCGCTGGTCGGCGACGGCGGGTACGGGAGATGAGACGCGCAACGTGTTGCTCCCGGTGGAGAGGGACGTTCTGACCTCTCCGACGCTATGGACCGGGTGGCCGGAGCGGCTCCACCCGCACGCTCGACCTCGGTACGCCCCGGGTCGCCCCTGATCGGGGTGACCCGTACGACTCAGGTCGTACGGGTCTCTGCGCCCGGTACGACCAGCCCGCTCTCGTACGCGAGGACCACCGCCTGCACCCGGTCCCGGAGCTGGAGCTTGGCGAGGATGCGCCCCACGTGGGTCTTCACGGTGGCCTCCGCGACGTGCACCCGGCCGGCGATCTCCGCATTGGAGAGCCCCTGCGCGACCAGCAGCAGGATCTCCCGTTCCCGCTCGGTGAGCTGACTCATCCGGGGATCCTCGGTGGGTCCGGAGCCGAGCTGGTCGGCGAACCGGTCGAGCAGCCGCCGGGTGATCGACGGCGCGACCACCGAGTCGCCCTCGGCGACCACCCGGATCGCCGCGAGCAGCTCCTCCGGCGGCACGTTCTTGAGCAGGAAGCCGCTCGCGCCCGCCCGGAGCGCGGCGAAGGCGTCCGCCTCGGTGTCGAACGTCGTCAGCACGAGCACCCGTGGCGGGCCCGGCGGACGCCCGGCACAGAGCCGCCGGGTCGCCTCGACGCCGTCCATCGTCGGCATCCGGATGTCCATCACCACCACGTCGGCCGCGACCCGATCGAGCACCCGCAGCGCGTCCGCGCCGTCGATGGCCTCACCGACCACCTCCAGGTCGGGCTGCGAGTCGAGCACCATCCGGAATCCGGCGCGCACCAACGCCTGGTCGTCGACGATCACCACTCGAATCGTCATGCCGCGATCACCTCCGTCGTCCCGGCGCCCGACGGTAGCGGCAGTCGCACCTCGACCCGCCAGCCCCCGGCCAGCCGGGCCCCGGCGCTGAGGGTGCCGTCGTAGACCCCGACCCGCTCCCGCATGCCGATCAGCCCGTGACCGCCGGAGGGCGCCGGGTTCACGACCGGCCGGCCCTGCCCGTCGTCGACCACCCGGACGACCACGACGTCCGGGCCGTACTCGAGGGTCAGCTCCACCTCGGCCCCGACCCCGGCGTGCTTGAGCGCGTTGGTCAGCGCCTCCTGTGCGACCCGGTAGACGGTGAGCTCCAGCCCGGGCGGGAGCGCCGTCGGCTCGCCGCTGACGGTGTCGCGAACCCGCAGGCCGGCGGCGCGGAACCGGTCGAGCAGGGCGGGCAGCTCGGTGAGGGCGAGCCGTCTGCGCTCCGGGTCGCCGGCCACCGCCTCGCCGTCCGGGCCGGCCCGTCCGGCGAGCGCGGGCGCCGGCTCCGGCGGGTCGGTCTCCCGCAGCACGCCGACCAGGCGCCGCATCTCCTCCAGCGCCTGCCGGCCGGTGTCGGCGACCACCTTCACCGCCTGCCGGGCGGTCTCCGGGTCCCGGTCGAGCATGAACCGGGCGCCGTCCGCCTGGACGATCATGACGGCCATGCTGTGCGCCACCACGTCGTGCAGCTCCCGGGCGATCCGGGTGCGCTCGCCGGCGACCGCGGCGCGCGCCTCGGCCTCCCGTTCCCGCTCCAGGGTGGTGGCCCGCTCCTCGAGGCTGATCACATAGAGCCGGCGGGTACGCACGTTCAGCCCGACGAGCCAGGTCGCGGCGGTGACCAGCGTGAAGTAGACGGCGGCGGCCCACCAGGGCCCGCCGCCGCGCACCTGGAGCGATGCGAGTACCGCGCCGGTCGCGGCGGCGAGTCCGGCGAGCACCGCGTCCCGGAGCCGGTCGGCGTACTTGACGACGCTGTAGAGGGCGACGAGCACCGCGAAGTCGAACGGAAGCGGCCCCCAGTCGGCGATCAGCTGGACCACTCCGAGCGCGCCGACGACGACGGCCACGGCCGAGGGGTGCGACCGGCGGAACAGCAGTGCGACCGCCATCCCCGTGCCGAGCAGGGCCGCCGGCCAGCCGCCGGGCTGGGACGCCGCCGCCACGACCGCGATCAGCACGACCAGCCCGGCGACGAAGACGTCGAAGGCGATGGCGCGCAGCGGGCGGCCGAGGATCGTACTCGTCACGGTCACCCAGGGTACGCGTCCGAGCGCGCATCGACCGCCGTCGCGGCCCTGGCCCGGCCGGTCAACCGGCGAGGATCTCGCGCATCCGGCCGATCTCCACGGTCTGTTCGGTGGCCACGGAGTTGGCGAACTCGTTCAGCTGCTGGTCGGCTCCGACGGTGAGCAGGTTGGTGGCCATCTCGATGGCCCCCTCGTGGTGCTCGGTCATCATCTTCACGAAGAGCTGATCGAAGTCGGCGCCGCGGGCGTCAGTCAGCTGCCGCATCGCCTCCGGCGTCTGCATGCCGCGCATCGTCCCGTGGTCGTGGCCCGCGACGTCGGCGGAGAGGCCACGGTTCTGCAACCAGGCCCGCATGAGACCGATCTCCGGGTCCTGGCTCGCCCGGATCCGGTCGGCGATCGCGCGTACGCCCGGGTCGGCGGCCCGGTCGGGCGCGAGCCGGGCCATCTCCAGCGCCTGCGCGTGGTGCGGAATCATCATCCGGACGAACCAGACGTCCATCTCGTTGTGCGGGGTCGAGCCGACACCCCGGACCTCACCGGGGGCGCGGGTGACGGCCGGCTCCCCCGGCCGGCCGGGCATGATGACCGTCGCGTCGGTCGGCGCGGGGCTGCCCGGCGTCGAGCCGGTCGGCGCGGCGGCCGGGCGGGTGGCCGGGCCCGAGTCGTCGTTGGCGGCGAACACGACCCAGGCGACCAGTGGCAGGGCGAGCGCCAATGTGACGGCCGCCAGGACCCGGGCACGTCGACCGGTCATGAGCCACTCCCTGAGATCGAGGTCACCGCGATGCTATCCACTGAGGAACGAACATCGATGTGACGCGCATCACATCGATGTCCATCACGCGGCTGTAGGGTGTCCACAATCATCACTCCCGTGCGAAGGGTCTCGCCGATGACCAGAATCCCCAAGCCACGCTTACGACAGCTACGGATCGTGAGCATCGCCGCGGCCGGCCTCCTCACCGCCAGCCTCCTCGTCGCGCCGCCGAGCAGCGCGCAGGTGGTGCCGGCGGCCCAGGCGGCTCCGGCGGCGGCCACCAACACCATCCCCGGCGTCGACGAGATCGTCAGCAGCCCCAACCTGCGCCTTCTCACCAACCTGCCCAAGGTCGCCCCGCTGGACGGCACGAACAGCGACCTCGCCTTCCAGGGCAAGTACGCCTTCGCCGGCAACTACAACGGGTTCGTCACCTACGACATCTCCCGGCCCAGCTCGCCGCGGGTCGTGTCGCGGGTGCTCTGCCCGGGGTCGCAGAACGACATCTCCGTCTACGGTGACCTGCTCTTCCTCTCCACCGACTCGTCCCGCAGCGACGACTCCTGCAACAGCGCGGCGCAGGGTGCCGACGTGAAGTCGTCGTGGGAGGGCATCAAGATCTTCGACATCAAGAACAAGGCCAACCCGCGCTACATCAAGTCGGTGGAGACGGCCTGCGGCTCGCACACCCACACGCTGGTGCCCGGCAAGGACAAGAAGTCCGTCTACCTGTACGTCTCGTCGTACAGCCCCCGGGCCACCTTCCCGGACTGCCAGCCGCCGCACGACTCGATCTCGATCATCAAGGTGCCGGTGAAGAAGCCGACCCAGGCGGCCGTGGTCGCCACGCCGAACCTCTTCCCGGACGGCGGCTTCGAGGGCAGCGAGACCGGCTCGGCGACGACCGGTTGCCACGACATCACCGCCTACCCGTCGCGGGACCTCGCCGCCGGGGCCTGCATGGGTGACGGCATCCTGATGGACATCCGCGACCGCGAGGCTCCGCGGGTGATCAACCGGGTGCGCGACACCACCAACTTCGCGTTCTGGCACTCGGCCACGTTCAACAACTCCGGCACCAAGGTCGTCTTCACCGACGAGCTGGGTGGCGGCGGCGCGGCCACCTGCAACGAGGAGGTCGGCCCGAACCGGGGCGCGGACGCCATCTTCGACATCACCGGTCGCGGTGACCACCGCAAGATGAACTTCCGCAGCTACTTCAAGATCCCGCGGGTCAACGCCGACACCGAGAACTGCGTGGCGCACAACGGCTCGCTGATCCCGGTGCCCGGCAAGGACATCATGGTCCAGGCGTGGTACCAGGGCGGCATCTCGGTCTGGGACTTCACCAACTCGGCCCAGCCCAAGGAGATCGCCTTCTGGGAGCGCGGTCCGATCTCGAACGAGGAGATGATCGGCGGCGGTAGCTGGTCCGCGTACTACTACAACGGCCACATCTACTCGAACGACCTGTTCAAGGGCTTCGACGTGCTGAAGCTCAGCGACTGGCGCACCTGGCCGGCCGAGCTGGTCCGGTACAAGGAGCTCAACGTGCAGAGCCAGCCCAGCTACCTGGGCGGCTGGTAGGCGCCGCTGCGCGGCACCGCCCACGGGCGAGCGAGAAGGGCCCGGTCCCCGAAAGATGGGGGCCGGGCCCACTCGCGTGTCGAGCGGATACGCGCCGGCGGGCGGCGCCGACCGCTCAGCCGACCGTCAGGTCGTACCGCCGCTCGGCGCCGCCGGCCGTGACCAGCCGCACCTCGCCGCTGCGCAGGCCGTACGTCACCGACCAGCGGGTGTGGGCCTGCCGGACGCCGGTCAGCACCCGGAAGGCCGCGGTGGCGTCGGCCACCCCACCGGATTCGGTCATCGCCCGGTGGATCAGGTCGTACCGACGGTCGTTCCGGCGCTTCTCCTCGGGAATCCCGATGAGCGGCACATTCGTCAACGCCTGCCAGCTGCCCTGGCCCCGCTCGACCCGCATCTGGCCGTCCACGAACTCGATCACGGCCGACGCGCCGGTGGCGTCGCCCACCAGGTAGTGCAGCGCCGGGCCGCCGGAGAAGTCGAGGTTGTGCGCGGTGAAGACGGCGATCGCCTCGTCGACGGTGGCCGCCCGGTCGAGCACCAGGCGCAGGATGCGCACCGAGCCGACGGTCGGCTTGCCCGGTACGGGATCGGCCCGCGCCGCGTCGTCGGCCGCCAGCCCCACGGCCAGGCCACGCTCGTTCATCCCGTCGAACGGCAGCAGCGGCGCGTTCAACAGCCGCCGGTCGCCGCTCAGCTCGGCACCGACGCCCAGGTACGACAGGTCCACCAGCGAGATCGACGCGTACCCCTGCGGCGGGTCGGTGCGCAGCACCATCGCCGGGTTCGGATCCCAGTCGAAGTTGCGGGCGAAGAGGGGTCGGCTCCGGTCACCGGCCGCCACGAAGAGCGAGCAGCCGAACGGGCTGGCCGGCGCGGCGTCGGTGCCGACGGTGGCGTCGTACGACCCGACGTAGTTCATCTCGTAGAGCGGCAGGTCGTCGACCCGGCGCAGGCTTGCCAGGGTCTCTTCCACCTGGCCGGCGTCCTGCCGTGAGGCGGTCGGCGTGCCGGTGGGGGTGGGCCCGGACGTCGACGTCTCCGACGGCGTCGAGCAGGCGGTGAGCACGAGCAGCAGGGCCAGGGTGGCGGCCGGTAGAGTCCTCCGCATATCCACAGGACGCTATGCGTCGGGCGCACGCCTGTCCATGGGCCGGACCGCCCGGACGCGCGGACCCACCAGCCAGGCGGCGTCCAGCCGATCGGCAGCACACACCCGGTAACGGGCGGCACCCCGCCGGATGTGCGAATATTGCCCGCCGTGACCCTCACGGCCCCCGCACCGCCCACCCCGACCGGCACCGGCCGGCGGTGGCGGCCCCACCCCCTGGACGTGGTGGCGGTCCTCCTGGCGCTGGCCGGCGCGGGCTGCGCGGCGAGCGGGCTGTTGCCACACGCGGAGACCTCCGCCACGCTGCACCGGATCGCGCCGCTGCTGGTCTTCCTCGGCACCGTGGTGGTGCTGGCCGAGCTGACCTCGGTCGCCGGGGTCTTCGACGTGCTCGGCACCCGACTCGCGATCGCGGCCCGGGGTCGCTGGTCGCTGCTCTTCCTGCTCTGCGTGGCCTTCGCCACGGTGACCACCGTCACTTTGAACCTGGACACCACGGCGGTGCTGCTCACCCCGGTGATGCTCGCCCTGGCGCGAAGCCTGCGGGTCGCGCCGACCGCCCTGGCGGTGACCACCGTCTGGCTCGCCAACACGGCCAGTCTCCTGCTGCCGGTGTCGAACCTGACCAACCTGCTCGCCGCCGACCGGCTCGGACTGAACCCGGTCGGCTTCGCCGGCCGGATGTGGTTGCCGCAGCTCGCCGCCGTCACGGTCACCGCGCTCCTGCTCTGGTTCGCCTGGTGGCGTCGGGACCGACCGCCGGGGGGCCGCTTCGATCCGCCGCCCCGTCGCCCACCGGCCGACCCGGTGCTGTTCCGGACGGCCGTCGCCGCCTGCGTGCTCTTCGTCGTCGGCGTACTGGCCGAGGTGGAGCTCGCGATCGTGTCGACCGTCGCCGCCGTCGTGGTGCTGGCCGGCTTCGCGCTGCGCGCCCCGCACCGGCTGCACGCCCGACTCTTCCCCTGGCGGCTGCTGCTCATGGTCAGCGGCCTGCTCCTGGTGGTACAGACGCTCGGCCAGTGGGGCCTGGACACGCTGGTCGCAGGGCTGCTCGGGGCGGGCGACGATCCCGCCGCACTGCTGCGGGCCGGTGGCACCGGGGCGCTCCTGGCCAACGGGGTGAACAACCTGCCCGCGTACCTCGCCGGCGAGTCCGTGTTGTCCCACGACTCCCCGACGCGGCTGCTGGCCCTGCTGATCGGCACGAACGCCGGGCCGCTCGCCGTGCCGTGGGCCTCGGTGGCGACCCTGCTCTGGTTCGAGCGGTGCCGCTCGCACGGGGTCACGGTGTCGCTACCCCGCTTCCTGCTCACCGGCGCCCTGCTCGCCCTGACCGGCACCGCTGCGGCCGTCGGCGCGCTGCTGCTGACCTGAGCGACGCGACGCCACCGGGCCACCGGGCCACCGGGCCACCGGGCCACCGGGCCACCGGGCCACCGGGCCACCGGGCCACCGGGCCACCGGGCCACCGGGCCACCGGGCCACCGGGCCACCGGGCCACCGGGCCACCGGGCC
>NZ_RAZT01000026.1 GCF_003626635.1 Micromonospora musae
TGGAAACGGCCCCGCCGGGCATCCGAAGCCCGACAAGCCCGACAAGCCCCCCAAGGGCAAGCCCCCCAAGAAGTAACCCCACCCCACCCCACCCCACCCCCGCCCGCCCCCGCCCCCGCCCCCGCTCACCCGCCCAAGATCCACGCACTTTCTCGGAAAGAGTGGGCATCCGGGCGCGAATGGCCACTCTTTCCGAGAAAGTGCGCACGCCGGAGCGCCCGCGCCCCGGCGGCAGGGGGTTAGGGGAGGTCGGCGAAGCGTTGGAGTTGGTCCAGGTTGCCCTCGACCACTAGGACGCTCTCCGGCCTGAGCACGGTGGAGTCCGAGGCGTACTCGAAGGGCTTGCCGGGGTGCTTGGCGCCGAGCACGCGTACGCCGTGGTGCTCGATCGGTCGTACCTGCGAGAGGGGTTTTCCCGCCAGGGCCTGCGGCACGCGCACCTTCGCGATGGCGAAGTCGTGGCCGAACTCGATGAAGTCGAGCATCCGGGTGACGATCAGGTGCGCCACCCGCTCACCGGTCTCCGCCTCGGGAAAGATCACGTGGTGCGCCCCGACCGAGTTGAGGATCTTCGCGTGCTTACCGGAGGTGGCGCGCGCCCAGACCTGTGACACGCCCAGCTCCACCAGGGCCAGCACGGTGAGCACGCTCGCCTCGAGCGACGCGCCGATCGCCACCACGACGCGGTGGAAGTCGGTGATGCCCACCTGACGCAGCGCGTCCTCGTCGGTGGCGTCGGCCTGTACGACCCGGTCGAGCTGGTCCGACCAGCGTTGCACGAGGTCGGGGTTGCGGTCGATGGCGAGGACCTCGTGGCCGAGCCGGATCAGCGAGCCGGCCAGTTGACCACCGAACCGTCCCAACCCGACCACCGCGACGCCGCCGATCTCGCTGTCCCTATCCGACAATGGGTTGCTCCTCTGGATAGCGGTAGAGCCGTCGCCGGGTGTTCAGGGCGATCGCCGACCCGAGGGTGAGCGGTCCGACTCGGCCGATGTACATCAGCACGACGAGGGCGAGCTGACCGCTCTCGGGCAGCGTCGGGGCGATCCCGACGGAGAGCCCGGTGGTGGTGAACGCGGAGGTCACCTCGAAGAGCGTCTGCAGGGCCCGGGTGTTCTCGGTCATCAGGATCAGCGTGACCGTGCCGATGGCGAGCAGCACGACGCTGATCAGGACCAGCGTGATCGCCTGCCGCTGGCTGGCGTTCGCCACCCGGCGGCGGCCGATGGTCACGTCCGGCTCGCCCCGGATCTCCGCCCAGATGACGAAGGCGAGCAGGAAGAAGGTCGCCACCTTGATGCCGCCGGCGGTGCTGGCGCTGCCGCCGCCGATGAACATGAGCGCGATCATCAACGGGTAGGTCTCCTCGTCGAGCGCGTCGGTGGGGACGACGTTGAATCCGCCCGTACGGATGAAGGCGTCCTGGGTGAACGCGGCGAGCAGCTTGTCGGGCCAGCCGAAGGGGCCGAGGGTGCGCGGGTTGGCCCACTCGGCGAGCAGCAGGCCGAGGAAGCCGACCAGGAGCAGCGCGACGCTGCCCCAGACGGTGAGTTTGGTGGCGACCGCCCAGCGGGAGGGTTGCCGCCACTCGCGTACCGCTTCGAAGAGCGCCGGGAAGCCGAGGCCGCCGATGATCGCGCCGAGGGCGAGCGGCAGCGTGATCCATCCGTCCCTGGCGAAGCCGGCCAGGTTGTCCGAGTAGAGCGCGAACCCGCCGTTGTTGAAGCCCTGGACGGCGTGGAAGACGCCGTGCCAGAGCGCCCGCCCGAACGGATATTCGTAGCTGAGTTGGAAGCGGAGGGTGAGGATCACGGTGATCACCGCCTCGCAGACCAGCGCGGTCGCGGCGATACGCAGCAGCAGCCGCCGCACGTCTCCGAAGCCGAACTCCTGGGTCTCGGCCTGCACCAGCAGCCGGTTCCGAAGCCCGAGCTGCCGCGCCACGAGGAGGATGACCAGGGTCGCGCCGGTGACGATCCCGATTCCGCCGATCTGGGTGAGCACCGTGATCATGGCCAGCCCGAACGGGTTCCAGTAGTCGGGCGTGTCGACCACCGCCATGCCGGTCACGGAGACCGCGGAGGTGGCGGTGAAGAGCGCGGTCACGAAGGGTGTGTACCGGTGCTCGTTGGTCGCCCAGGGCAGCATCAGCAGGCCGGTGCCGAGCAGGATCGTCGCCAGGAAGCCGAACGGCACCAGCCGTACGGGGTGACGGAGAAACCGGCGCACCAGACAATCTTCCTTTTCCGCCGGAACCGGGGAGGCCGAACCGGCGATCCGGAGATTCACCCGCCCGTCAGGCGTCGACCAACTGCCGGTCAATCGCAGGCGGTCTGCTGAGCAGGTTCCCTCGACGGCAGGAGGCCTCGATGCGACGTACCGTTCCCACCGGCGGCGTGGCGGGCGCGCTGCTCACCGCCGCCGTGGCCGGGCCGACCGTCGCCGCGCCGGCCGCGCCGGCTGAGTCGACCGCGCCGGCTGAGTCGACCGAGTCGACCGCGGAGCGTACGTCGGCCCGGGCGAGCGACCGTCCGATCGTGATCGCCCACCGGGGCGCCAGCGGCTACCGGCCCGAGCACACCCTGGAGTCGTACCGCCTCGCCATCCGGATGGGCGCCGACTTCATCGAGCCCGACCTGGTCACCACCCGGGACGGCGTGCTCGTCGCTCGACACGAGAACGAGATCTCGGGTACCACCGACGTGGCCGCCCACCCGGAGTTCGCCGGCCGGCGCACGACGAAGACCATCGACGGCGTGTCGGTGACCGGCTGGTTCACCGAGGACTTCACCCTGGCGGAGCTGAAGACGCTGCGCGCCGAGGAGCGGCTGTCGCAGGTCCGGGTCACCAACACCGCGTACGACGGCCGGTTCGAGGTGCCGACCCTCCAGGAGATCATCGACCTCGCCCGAGCCGAGGGGCAGGCGCGGGGCCGGACCATCGGTATCTACCCGGAGACGAAGCACCCCAGCTACTTCGCCTCGATCGGGCTGCCCCTGGAGAAGCCGCTGGTGGCGGTGCTCCAGGAGAACGGGCTGACCCGGAAGAGCTCGCCGGTCGTCGTCCAGTCCTTCGAGACCGCGAACCTGCGCGAACTCAGCCGCCTGATCGACGTACGGCTCATCCAGCTGCTCGACGCCGCGGGCCGCCCGTACGACTTCACCGCCGCCGGGGACGCGCGCACCTACCAGGACCTGGCGAGCCCGGCCGGGCTGAAGTGGATCGCCCGCTACGCCGACGGCATCGGCCCGAACAAGAACCTCGTCGTGCCCCGCGACGCGGCCGGCAACCTGCTCGCCCCGACCGACCTCGTACGGGACGCGCACCGGGCGGGGCTCGTCGTGCACGCCTGGACGTTCCGGGCCGAGAACCAGTTCCTGCCGGCGGACTTCCGCATCGGCGCCGACCCGAACGCGCGCGGCGACATCACCAGCGAGTACGAGCTCTTCTTCCGCCTCGGCCTGGACGGGGTCTTCGCCGACCAGCCGGATACCGCCGTCGCCGCCCGCGCCGGTCTCGCCTGACCTTCGCCGGCACGCGACTTCAAGGAAGTCGGGACATCAAGGGGTACTCGACACCCCGACTTCCCTGGAGGCGAGTCGATCTTGCGCGCGGGTCGGGGCGGCCGGACCGTGACGGGGGTGGTGGTCGATGGCCGGTACCGACACATGCGGTACGGCGGAGCCGGCGACCGCCGCCATCGCGGTGCGGTCTCCGGGTGGGCGAAAACGGCCCGCTGTAAGGCCCGGCCACCCCGCTCCGGTTACTTGTGTGTATCGACCACATAGCTCGTGGGTGACGTCACTTCTAGCGTGAGCCGACAATGAGTTCCCTCCCTCCGAGTCCTCACGTGGAGTCGTAATGACGGTCCGGACGACGCGGCGGGTGTTCCTCTCCGCCGCCACGATGGTGGCCGCGGCCCTGGCCGCCACGGCCTGTGGCAGCCCGCAGGACACCGCCTCCGGCGGCGGCGACAGCGCCGCCCCGGTCAAGGTTGGCCTGGTGTACTCCCAGTCGGGTGCCCTGGCCAGCTACGGGAAGCAGTACATCGAGGGTTTCAAGGCCGGTCTCGACTTCGCCACCAAGGGCACCAACAAGGTCGGCGACCGGGCCATCGAGATCACCGAGGCCGACGACGCCGGTGACCCGGCGAAGGCGGTCTCCGCGGCGAAGGACCTGATCGGCAAGGGCACCAAGATCATTGCCGGCTCCACCGCCTCCGGCGTGGCGCTCCAGGTCGCCCCGATCGCGGCCCAGAACAAGGTCCTCTTCATCTCCGGGCCGGCCGCGACCGACGCGGTGACCGGCGCGAACAAGTACACGTTCCGCTCCGGGCGGCAGTCGTACCAGGACGTGGTGACCGCGAAGTCGTTCATCGGCGACCCGACCGGCAAGAAGGTCGTGGTGTTCGCCCAGGACGGCGCCTTCGGCGACGCCAACGAGGCGGCCGTGAAGACCGTCATCGGCGGTGCCGGCGCGACCGTCAGCAGCGTCCGCGCCCCGGCCAGCGCCACCGAGTTCACCCCGTTCGCCAGCCAGATCAAGGCCGCCAAGCCGGACCTGCTCTTCGTCGCGTGGGCCGGCACCACCGCCCCCGCGATGTGGCAGACCCTCGACCAGCAGGGCGTCCTGTCGTCCACCACCGTCGTCACCGGTCTGGACATCCGCGCCTCCTGGCCCACCTTCGGCGCGGCCGGCAGCAAGATCTCCTTCCTGTCGCACTACTTCGACGGAGCCAGCGACACCGAGGCCGCCAAGGCGCTCAAGGCCGAGGTCGGCACCGTCGACCTGTT
The DNA here is from genome assembly GCF_003626635.1 of Micromonospora musae. Taxonomy (GTDB): domain Bacteria; phylum Actinomycetota; class Actinomycetes; order Mycobacteriales; family Micromonosporaceae; genus Micromonospora; species Micromonospora musae. Next base: position 4,797 of record NZ_RAZT01000026.1, read on the forward strand.
CCACCCCGACGGCTTCGCCGCCGCCCAGATGGTGGTCCGGGCCGTGCAGGAGGGCGGGGACGACGTCGACAAGATGGTGACGGCCCTGGAGGGCTGGAGCTTCGACGGGATCAAGGGCGAGATGTCGATCCGCGCCGAGGACCACGCCCTGCTCCAGCCGATGTACCAGGCGAAGCTGACCGGCAGCGGCACCGAGTTCACGGCGTCCGCCCAGAAGAGCCTCACCGGTGACGAGACCGCGCCACCGGCCGTGGCCATGAAGGGCTGACCTGATGCTCGCCACCCGCGGTCTGACCTGGCGGATCGGCGAGGTCGCCATCGTCGACGGCGTCTACCTCGACCTGGCGCCCGGGGAGTTCCTCGGCGTCATCGGGCCCAACGGCGCCGGCAAGACCTCGCTCTTCAACCTGATCACCGGCCTGCGCCGGGCCACGGACGGTCGGGTCCTCCTCGACGGGAAGGACATCACCGACCTTCCGCCGCACCGGCGCGCCCGGCTCGGGCTCGGCCGTACCTTTCAGGCGTCGTCGGTCTTCGGCTCGCTCAGCGTCCGGGAGAACGTCCGGCTCGCCGTGCAGGCGCACCGCGGGGGCTCGATGAAGCTGTGGCGGCGGGCGGCGGCCGACCGGGAGGTGGCCGCCGCCGCCGACGCGGCGCTCGACCGGGTCGGCCTCGCCCACCGGGGTACGGCGCTCGCCGGCACCCTGGCCCACGGCGAGAAGCGGAAGCTGGAGATCGCCCTGCTGCTCGCCGGTGAGCCCCGGGTGATGCTGCTCGACGAGCCGATGGCCGGGGTCAGCGCCGAGGACGTCCCGGAGTTGGTCGCGGTGATCCGCTCGCTGACCGGGGAGAGCGGCCGGTCGGTGCTCATGGTGGAGCACCACATGGACGTGATCCTGGAGCTGGCCGACCGGATCGCCGTGATGCACCACGGGGCGCTGCTCGCCTGCGACACCCCGGAGACGGTGATGGCCAACGCCACCGTCCAGGAGGCGTACCTGGGGGAGTCGCTCTGATGGAACCCGTGCTGACCGTGGAGAACCTGTCGGTCCGGATCGCCGGACTGCACATCCTCCAGGGGGTGTCCTTCCCGGTCGCCCCGACGGGCGTGACCGTGCTGCTCGGCCGCAACGGCGTCGGCAAGACCACCACGCTGCGCGCCATCGTCGGGTTGACGCCGCGCAACGGTGAGGTGCGCGGCACGATCCGGATGGGGGCGCAGAGCCTGCTCGCCCGCCCCACCTACCGGCTGGTCCGCAGCGGGCTCGGCTACGTGCCGGAGGACCGCTGCGTCTTCGCCGGCCTGACCGTGGCGGAGAACCTGCGGCTCGCCGAACGGCGGGGCGCCGAGGCCGCGTACGACCGGGTCTTCGCGCTCTTCCCCGAGCTGGAGCGGCGCGCGCGGCAGCGGGCCGGTTCGCTCTCCGGCGGGCAGCAGCAGATGCTCGCGATCGGTCGGGTGCTGCTCAACGAGAACCGCCTGCTGCTGATCGACGAGCCGACCAAGGGGCTGGCGCCGAAGGTGGTGACCGAGGTGACCGAGGTGCTGGAACGGGTCGCCGAGTCGATGCCGGTGCTGCTCGTCGAACAGAACCTCGCCGTGGTGCGACGGCTCGCCAAGGACGCCGTGGTGCTCGCCGCCGGCCAGGTCGCCTGGGCCGGCGACGCGCAGGAGCTGCTGCTGGAGACGGCGCTGACCAAGTCGCTGCTCGGCGTCGGCACCGGCGAGCCGCACCGCGGACCGGAGCAGGCCGCCGCGACGGGGAAGGACGCGAACTGATGGGCACCGTGATCCTGCTGACGCTGACCGGCCTCGGCCTGGCGGCGCTCTACTTCCTGGTCGCCTCCGGGCTCTCCCTGGTCTTCGGCCTCGCCGACGTGCTCAACTTCGCGCACGGGCTCTTCCTCGGCGTCGGCGCGTACGCCACCTGGTGGGCGGCGGGGAACCTGCCCGGCGCCGGGCCGGACGGCTTCGGCTTCGTGCTCGCGGTCGCCTTCGGGGTGGCCGCCGGCACGCTGGTGGCGGTCCTCGTCGAGCTGGTGCTGATCCGTCCGCTCTACTCACGCACCATCGAACAGGTGCTCGTCACGGTCGGCCTCTCGCTGGCCGGGGTGGCGCTGCTCCAGGCCACCTGGGGCGCGGACGCGCGTCCGTTCCCGCGTCCCGAGTGGACGCGCGGGGTGACCGGGATCCTCGGCGCGCAGGTGCCCAACGGCGGCCTGCTGCTGATCATCGCCGCGGTGCTGGTGCTCGGCGCGCTGCTCGCCTTCCTCCAGTGGACCCGCTACGGCCTGGTGATCCGCGCCGGGGTGGAGAACCGGGAGATGGTCACCGCGCTCGGCATCGACGTACGCAAGGCGTTCACCCTCGTCTTCGCGATCGGTGGCGCGGCCGCCGCGCTGGCCGGCGCGCTCGGCGGGGTCTACTTCGGCACCGTCTCGCCCGGGCAGGGCAGCTCACTGCTGATCTTCGCGTTCATCGTGGTGGTCATCGGCGGCATGGGTTCGGTGCTCGGCTCCGCGTACGCGGCGGTCGCGGTCGGCCTGCTGCAACAGTTCGTCAACTACTACGGCACGTCCGGCCTCGGCGACATCTGCGTGGTCGGCCTGCTCGCCGCGGTGCTGCTGCTGCGCCCGCAGGGCATCGCCGGAAGGGTGGCAACGGCATGACCGAGGTGAAGAGCCCCGAGGTACCGGCGCCGCCCGCCGCGGTGCCCGCCGAGTTGACCCCGCAGCCGGGCCGGTGGCACCGGGTACGCCCGTACCTGCCGCTGGTCGCGCTGCTGGTCGCGGCGATCCTGCCGTACTCGACGCTGCAACTGCCCGGCATCTTCGAAGGGCCGTTGAACTCGCCCGGCACCCTGCAACTGCTCGCCATCTGCCTGATCTTCGGCGGGCTGGCCGCCGGGTACGACCTGCTCTTCGGGCGGACCGGCATGCTCTCCTTCGGGCACGCGCTCTACTTCGCGGCCGGGGTCTACGGCACCGACATCCTGGTCACCCGGGCCGGGCTGCCGCTCTGGCAGGCCGCGCTGCTCACCATCACCGGAGGGGCCATCCTCGCCGCGCTGCTCGGTGCGGTGGCGCTGCGTACGGTCGGCATCGCTTTCGCCATGGTGACGCTGGCTTTCGCACAGGTCGGGGCGATCCTGGTGGCGCGGGACTTCGGCGGGCTGACCGGCGGCGAGGAGGGGTTGCCGCTGGACGTCTCCGGCCTGCCCGACGCGCTGGTCGGGGTGACCAACACGGTGAACCTCTACTGGCTGGCACTGGCGTACCTGGCCGTGGTGGTGTTCGTGGTGCACCGGGTGAGCGGGTCGCCGACCGGTCGGGTGCTCGCCGGGCTGCGCGACGACGAGCGGCGCATCGGCGTGCTCGGCCTCGACCCGTACCGCTACAAGCTGGTGGCGTTCACGCTTGCCGGCGGTCTCGCGGCGGCCGGGGGCGTGGTCTACTGCCTGATCGTCGGCGGCGCGTCGCCGCACATCACGTCCTCGGAGCTGACCCTGTCGCTGCTGGTCATGGTGGTGCTCGGCGGGCCGGGCACCCGCTGGGGACCGGTGCTCGGCGGCATTCTCTACATGTACCTGGATCACCGGCTCACCGCGTTCGGCACCTCCGACGCGGTGGACTCGTTGCCCGCGGTGCTGAGCCGGCCGCTCTCCCAGCCGCTCTTCGTGCTGGGCACCATCTTCATCCTGGCCGTCTACTTCTTCCCCGGCGGCCTCGCCGGCCTGACCTCCCGGTTGACCCTGCTGCGCCGATCCCTCCGCCTCCCCACCCCCCGTTCGCCGCGTTGATCATGGGGTTATCGGCACGACACGCAGTACCGCCCACCGATAACTTCATGATCGACGGCGCACTGCCGGGGACGCGGACGCGGGGAGGGCACATGGACGCACGGTTGGCTGTGGTCAGTGGAGGCGGGACCGGGATCGGCGCGGCGGTCGCCCGGGCGTTCGCCCTGGACGGGTACGACGTGGTGATCGCCGGTCGGCGTGCGGAGGTGCTCGACGACACGGCCACGCGGCTCGACACCGAGTGCGGTCGAGCGGGCGCGGTCCGGGCGGTGACCGCCGACCTCATCGACCCCGACCAGGTCGCCCGCCTCGTCGAGACCCTCGACGGCCGTACGGTCGACGTGCTCGTCAACAACGCGGGGGGCTACCTGGCCCGGCGGGCCGACACGCTCGCCGGTGCCGCCGCGTTCTGGCGGTCCAACCTCGACGCGAACGTGCTGACCGCCGTGCTGCTCACCGAGGCGCTGCTCCCCACGCTCCGCCGCCCGGGCGGGCGGGTCATCCTGCTCGGCTCGATCGCCGCCCAGCGCGGTGGCGGCGGGCCGTACTCGGCGGCGAAGGCGGCGCTGCACGGCTGGGCGTACGACCTCGCCGCGCAGCTCGGCCCGGAGCAGATCACGGTCAACGTGGTCAGCCCCGGCTACGTCGCGGAGACCGAGTTCTTCGGCGACACGATGACGCCGGAAGGCCACGCGCGGCGGGTCGCCGCCACCCTGGTCGGGCGAGCCGGCGAACCGGCCGAGGTGGCCGAGGCGGTGCGCTACCTCGCGAGCCCCGCGGCCGGCTACGTCACCGGCCAGGTGCTCGGGGTCAACGGCGGGTCCGTGCTCGGCCGCTGACCGGGGGAACCGACGGCAGGGGAGGCGGCGCGGCTTTCCGTGTGGCCGCCCCGCCTCCCCTTTGCCGTGATCGGTCAGCCGTTCAGCAGCTCGTACGCCGCTGCCGGAGCGTCCTGCGCCGCGCTACCCGCCGGAGCGGTGACCTTCGGCGCGCTGCCGTAGTCGCGGTACTGCACGAGGTACTCGTACGCCTTCTGCGACCCGGCGGCCGGTACCTGCATGGTGAACGAGGCGAGGTTGCCGTCCGGGCCGACCTGCGCCGTGAACGGCACCGCCGCCGCCTTCCCGGCCAAAGCTGCCATCTCCTCGTCCGCGAGCACCTTGGCGGCCTCGCCCGAGGTGAGGTCGATGGTGCCGGCGTACCGGCCGCCGTCCTGCTCCTCGACCTTCGTGGCCGCCTCGATCAGCGGGCCGGCGTTGCCCACGTCCGCGCCCTCGTAGACCGGTGCGCTCTCGGCGTCGGAGATCCGGTCCCGCTCCAGCCGCAGCCACCGGTCCGGCAGCTTCGGGAAGCCGGTGAGGCCCTTCGTGTTGCTGAACTTCACCTTCATCCAGGTCTGCTCGGTGACGATCCGGAAGGAGATCGTCGTCGTGAAGCCCAGGTCGGCGTCCTTCACCGCGGTGCTGATCTCGGTGCCCTTCCCGGCCGGGTCGACCAGACCGGAGATCGTCCCGGACGAGTCCTTTCCGGAGAAGCGGAAGGTCCCTTCCGTACCGTCCGGTACGGCGGCGAGCAGCGCCTCCTTGGGGGTGGGCGCGGCGCTGGGCTCTCCCGGCTCGGCCGCCTGATCCGTCCCGGGTACACACCCGGTGGCAAGGGCGGACAAGGCCAGGGCGGCGCTCGTCGCGGCGGCCCGACGGAGGAGTCCGGCGGTACGGGTGCGCTGAGTCATCGTGGTTCTCTTTCTCACGTTCCGGCAGTTGCCGATGACGATGCTGGGGGCCGCCGCTGCGGAACCGCTGCCGCTATGCTGCCGACGGGCTGCCGGTGCTGCGGTCCGGCTGTCGTGCGGCTGCCGCCGACGCGCGTGGGGGTCGTCAGGAGCGGGAATTCGCATGTCAGGAACGCTGCGCTTTGAGGTTCTCGGCCCTCAGCGAGCCTGGTACGGCGACCGGGAACTCGATACCGGCCCGGGCAAGCAGCGCGCCGTGCTGGCGGTCCTCCTGCTCTCCCCGGGCCGACCGGTGCCCACCGGACAGATCGTCGACGCGGTGTGGCCGGAGGATTCGCCCGCGCACGGGCCGAACGTCGTGCAGAAGTACGTCGCCGGTCTGCGTCGGGTGCTGGAGCCGGACCGTTCCCCGCGTACACCGGGTCAGGTGCTGACCCTGACCGACGCGGGCTATCTACTGCGGGTACCGCCGACGTCGGTCGACGCGGTGGTGTTCGAGCGCGAGGTGCACCGGGCCCGGCGGTTGCGTTCGGAGGGTCGCGACGCCGAAGCGGTGGCCGTGCTGCGGTCGGCGCTGGAGTCCTGGCGCGGTGAGCCGTTCGCCGGGCTGCCCGGTCCGCTCTTCGATTCGGCCCGGCACCGGCTGGTGGAGCTGCGGGCCGCGGCCCTGGAGACGCGCGCCGAGATCGAGCTCGACCTCGGCCGGCACCGGGAGCTGGTCGGCGAGCTGGTGGAGTTGACGGCCGAATTCCCGTTGCGCGGGGGGCTCCGGCACCAGCTCATGCTGGCCCTTCATCGCAGCGGCAGGCAGGCCGAAGCCCTCGCCGTCTACCGCGAGTACGCGGACCTGCTCCGCGAGGAGTTCGGCATAGAGCCCGACGACGGGCTCCAGAACCTGCACCGGCGCATCCTCCAGTCCGATCCGACGCTCATGCCCGCCACGGGAGCGGTGCCGGTTCCCACCCCACCGGCCGTTCCCGGATCACCCGAACCCGTCGCACCGCCGGCCGCGCAGCCACCGCCGCCGGCCGCACAAGCGCCGGCACCGGCGGCGCCCGTCGCTTCGCCGGTCGGCCCGACCGTGTCACCGGTCCCGGCGGAAGCCGACGCGGCTCTGCCCGCCACCCCGTTCGAGCTGCCGTCCGGCCCGCAGACAGCGGCGACGCCCCCTGCGGCACCGCCGGTCGCCGCGCCGTCGGCCGACGGGGCGCCTTTCCCGACGTACCTCCCGCCACCACCCCTGCCCTCGTCGTTCGCGGCGCCGATGTCGGCCGACAGCAGGGCGCGGCCGGCGATCACGACGCCTCGCTGGGTCAGCGCGACCGCCACCGTCGTGGGAACCCTCCTCGTCCTGCTCTCCTTCGGTTTCCTCACCTGGCTGGTGATCCTGGCGTACGCGGCATGGCGGCGCAGCTGGCGTCTCGCGCTCGCCGGGGTCGGCTACCTGGCGCTGGTCGTCACCGAGGTGTCCCTGCTCGACATCGAGAACCCCGAGGCCGAGCCGCCGATGGCCAAGGCGACTCTCTTCATCGGGCTGGCGGCGATCAGTCTCTTCGTCGGGGCGGCACACGTGATCGTCCTGAACCGTGGGGTCTGGGCGACGCTCACCGGAGGCCCGGGCAGCGCCAGAGGCCGGGCCGGGGAGGAGCGCCGGATCCGGCGGGAACACTCCCGCTACCTGCTCTACCACTACCCGGCGGCGCGGGCGGAGTTGCGGATCGGGCGGCCGGACCTGCCCCGGACCTTCGACGACGGTGGCCTGATCGACGTCAACTCCGTACCTGAGCAGATCCTCGCCCGGCTGCCCGGCCTGACCGTCGAGCAGTGCCGGCACCTGGCCGTGGATCGCTGGCTGCGCGGCCCGTACGTCTCGATCGAGGAGTTCGCGGGCCGCTGCATGCTTCCGCCGAACGTCACCGAACCCCTCCGCGACCTGCTCGTCTTCCTGCCACCGATCGCGGTGCCCAGCTCGGAGCCGGCGCGGCCGCCCGGCTCGTGACCATCACCTCCGGCGACGGCGCGTGGCGCTGTCGGGCTTCGCTGGTAGAAATGCCGGATGAGCCAGGATCGGGCGGCGATGCGGGAGCGGGCCGAGGCGGTGCTGCGGCGGTTGGCCGGCGAGCACGCCCGGCTCCGCGAGGACCAGTGGCGGGCCATCGAGGCGCTGGTGGTCGAGAGGCGTCGGGTGCTCTGCGTCCAGCGCACCGGCTGGGGCAAGTCGGCGGTCTACTTCGTGGCGACCGCCCTGCTGCGCGAGCGTGACCGGGCGGCGACCGCCGACGGCGCGCCGGCGGGTGGGGAGCGCCCGAGCGACGCCGTCGGCCCGACGGTGATCGTGTCGCCGCTGCTGGCGCTGATGCGCAACCAGGTGGAGTCCGCGGCGCGGGCCGGAATCCGGGCCCGGACGATCAACTCCGCCAACCTCGACGAGTGGGACGAGATCACCGGCGAGATCCACGCGGGCGCGGTGGACGTGCTGCTGATCAGCCCCGAGCGGCTCAACAATCCGGACTTCCGGGACGGTGTGCTGCCGAAGCTGGCCGCCACCACGGGTCTGCTCGTGGTGGACGAGGCGCACTGCGTCTCCGACTGGGGGCACGACTTCCGGCCGGACTACCGCCGGCTGCGGACCTTCCTCGGCAACCTGCCGCCGGGCACGCCGGTGCTGGCCACCACGGCGACCGCCAACGCGCGGGTCACGACCGACGTCGCCGAGCAGCTCAGCACGGGTGACGGCAGCGACGCCCTGGTGCTGCGCGGCACGCTCGACCGGGAGTCGCTGCGCCTGGGCGTCCTCGACCTGCCCAGCCCGGCACACCGGCTGGCCTGGCTCGCCGACCACCTCGACCGGCTGCCCGGTTCGGGCATCGTCTACACACTGACCGTGGCGGCAGCGGGGGAGGCCGCCGAGTTCCTGCGCAGCCGGGGCTACCCGGTCGCCGCGTACACGGGACAGTCCGACGACGCCGACCGCCGCGCCGCCGAGCAGGACCTGCTCGACAACAAGATCAAGGCGTTGATCGCCACGAGCGCGCTGGGCATGGGCTTCGACAAACCCGACCTCGGCTTCGTGGTGCACCTCGGCGCGCCCCCTTCGCCGATCGCGTACTACCAGCAGGTCGGCCGGGCCGGCCGGGCCGTGGAGCACGCCGAGGTGCTGCTCCTGCCGGGCGTGGAGGACGCCGCGATCTGGCGTTACTTCGCCTCGCTCGCCTTCCCGCCCGAGGAGCAGGTGCGGTCCGTGCTGGCCGCCCTGCACACCGACCGGCCGCTCTCCACCCAGGCCCTGGAGCCCCTGGTCGACCTGCGCCGGGCACGGCTGGAGCTGATGCTCAAGGTGCTCGACGTCGACGGCGCGGTCCGCCGGGTCCGCGGCGGCTGGCTGGCCACCGGCGAACCCTGGGTCTACGACGAGGCCCGGTTGCGGCGCGTCGCCGCCGCCCGCACCGCCGAGCAGCAGGCCATGCGGGAGTACGCGGCCACGTCCGGCTGCCGGATGCGCTACCTGCGGGAGTGCCTGGACGACGCCGGGGCGACCGACTGCGGCCGATGCGACCGCTGCGCCGAGCCGCTCTTCGGCGCGGAGGTCTCACCGGCCGCGTTGAGCGCCGCGCAGACCTTCCTCGGCCGGCCCGGCGTGGAGCTTCCGCCGAAGAAGCTCTGGCCGACCGGGCTGGCGGCGGTCGGCGTACCGCTCAAGGGACGGATCGCCCCCGGGGAGCAGGCGTTGCCGGGGCGGGCCGTGGGCCGCCTCTCCGACCTCGGCTGGGGTGGCCGGCTGCGTGAGCTGGTCGGCCCGGAGGCGGCCGACGTTCCGGTTCCGGACGACGTGGCCGCCGCCGTGGTCGAGGTGCTCAAGGCGTGGGCGCACGGCGACGATCCCTGGCCGTGCCGCCCGGTCGGGGTGGTCGCCGCGGGTTCCCGGAGCCGCGCCCGGCTGGTCGGCTCGCTCGCCGAGCGGGTCGCCACGGTCGGCCGGCTGCCGCTGCTCGGCCAGCTGCCACCGGCCGCGTCGCCGGCCGGCGCGGCCCGGGGCAACAGCGCCCAGCGGGTACGCGCGCTGCACGACGCCTTCACGGTGCCCGACGAACTGGCCGCCGCGCTCGCCGGCCTGGACGGGCCGGTGCTCCTCATCGACGATCTGGTCGACTCGGGCTGGACCGTCACGCTGCTCGCGCGGGCGTTGCGGCGCGCCGGTGCCCCGGACGTGCTGCCGCTCGCGCTGGCGGTCGCCGGTTGACCCAGTCGGGAGTGACGCGGGAGAAGTTCCCGGGGGCGCGGAGGTGCGACGGTCACCACGCCACCGGTACACCGACCGGTCGCGGACCCGCTCGGCGGTACCGTGGGCGCCATGGATGAGCAGGCTGTCACGCGTACGTACGCCGTCACCGGCATGACCTGCGAGCACTGCGTACGGGCGGTCACCGACGAGCTCGCGGCGTTGTCCGGCGTCCGTGAGGTCCGGGTCGACCTGGCCGCCGGCACCGCCACCGTCACCAGCGCCGACCCGCTCTCCGACGAGTCGGTGCGCGCGGCCCTCGACGAGGCCGGCTACGAGCTTGGCTCCGGTGCCTGACCGGGTCTCCGCGGCACCCGACCGCGGCACGCTCCGGCTGGCGCTGTCGGTCGGCGGGCTGGTGCTCGCCGTCCTGCTCGGCTTCGGTCTGGGCCGGCTCAACTCCGCCGACACCCCCACGGCGGTGGGCCTGGAGACCACCGACCACACGCACCCGCCCGGCACCGCGCCGCACGACCACGGCACCGTCGCCGGGGCGGGCCAGGCGGCGGACGCCGAGGCCGGCGGCCTGGCGGTCAGCGCGGCCGGTTACACGCTCGCCCCGCTCACCACCGGGTTCACCCCCGGTCGGGAGGGGCAGCTCCGCTTCCAGATCCACAACGCGCAGCGCAAACCGGTCACCCGCTTCGCGATCGTGCACGACAAGCCGATGCACCTCATCGTGGTACGCCGTGACCTCAGCGGTTTCCAGCACCTGCATCCGACGATGGCCCCGGACGGCACCTGGTCCGTACCCCTCACCCTGCCGGAGGCGGGCACCTGGCGGGCGTACGCCGACTTCACCGTCGTGGCCGACGACGGTACGCAGGCGGCGCTGACCCTCGGCGTCGACCTGGCCGTGCCCGGCGGTTACCAGCCGCACCCGCTGCCGGCCGCCGCCACCTCGACGACGGTCGGCGGGTTCACCGTCGACTACCAGGGCACGCCGCAGGCGGGCGCCACCGTGCCGTTGACATTCCGGATCGCCGCCGAAGGCGCCCCCGCCGCACTGGAGCGCTACCTCGCGGCGTACGGCCACCTGGTGGCGCTGCGCGAGGGGGACCTCGGGTACCTGCACGTGCATCCCGAGCCGCAGCTGGTCGACGGGGCGGTGCGCTTCTGGCTGACCGCGCCCGGCCCGGGCCGCTACCGGCTCTATCTGGACTTCCAGGTCGCCGGCGTGGTGCGTACTGCGGAGTTCACCGTCGTCGTGCCGTGACGCGGGCCGTGCGGCTACGGCGTGCGCCGCGCCCGTGCAGCTACAGCGCGGGCCGTGCGGCTACGGCGTGGCGCCTCGCGGGTGCAGCTGCGACGCGGGCCGTGCGGGCGCGGGTGTAGCGCCAACACGGGGCCCGGTGCGGCTCGGCGGGCCGGCGGTGCAGATGAAGCGCGGCGGGCCCGCGATGCGGATGTGGCACGGCGAGCCGGCGGTGCCCATGTGACGTCGCCGGCCGGGTGGTGCCGATGTGGCTCGGCGGGCCGGCGGCGCAGATGGGGCGCGGGCGAGCCGCCGGTGCCGATGTGGCGCGGCGGGCGGCGGTGCGGGTGTGGCGGGCCGGGCGAGTCTCAGGCCGGCCCTCCGGCGAACCGTCGGGGCCGGCGTCGTTCGTCAGCGCGGCGTCGTCAGCCGGCTCGGCGGATCGGGCGGCGCGCCAGGTAGCGCAGCAGGTCGCGGATGTGGTGCTTCTCCTCGAGCGGCACGGCCGGGTCGGCGAGCCGGTCCAGGATCACGCGGACGTCCGCCTCGACCGGGCCCTCCTCGCCGCGGCGACGTGGGGCCGGGCCGGCGTCCGGCAGGCCGAGGGCGCGGAACGCCGCGGCGACCGGTAGCTCCAGCGCGGAACAGAAGCCCCGGACCTTGGCCAGCTCGGGGTAGTCCTGCCAGTCGCCGGCGAGCCAGCGGAAGACGGTGGACCGGCCGACGCCGGTGTGGGCGGCGAGTTCCGTGACCGTCCACCCCCGCTCGTCGCGAGCGTCATCGATGGCTCGGCGCACGAACCGTGCGAAGGCCATCTGCGGTGAAACCTCTGCGGAACGCATCCTTGCGGTTCTTCCCTCTCGAGGTGGAACACCGGATGTCGCGTCCGAGCGTAGTACCGGACGGCCCCGAAACAATTGACTGACCGCACAAAAGGTCCCGTCGACGGGACCTTTTGTGCCGGGCTTCCGGACGAAAGCGGACAGAGGTGCCGATCGTTGTGGTCGGCGGGGCCGAGGTGGACCGCCGTCGCCGACCGCGCCGGCTAGCGGGCGGCGGCCGGAGCGGACGCGGACGGGGTGCCCGAACCGTCCTCAGTGGCCAGAAGGGCCTCCAGCCGCGGGGTGACCCGCCACTGATCGACCAGTTCCCGGTAGTCGCGCCGCTGCTCGTCGGTCGGCGCGGCACCGCTGCGTCGGGCCCGGATGAGCAGGTTGCGTGGCGTGTGCCGGGAGTCGACGAACTCCACCACCTCCGTGCGGTAGCCGTGCAGCCGGAGCAGCCCGGCCCGCAGCGCGTCGGTGAGCACGTCCGCGAACCGTTCGCGCAGGATGCCCTGCCGGGTCAGCAGCTCGTACGGGGTCGGAGCCGGTCGCGCCCGCAGCTGCGCGGCGACGTCGTGGTGGCAGCACGGCGCGGCGAGCACCCAGCGGGCATCCCAACGCACCGCCCGGGCCAGCGCCTCGTCGGTGGCGGTGTCGCAGGCGTGCAGCGCCAACACCAGGTCCGGTGCCGGATCGACCACCGCCTCGGCGATCGTGCCGGCCACGAAACGGACCCGGTCGCCCCACCCCATCCGCTCGGCCAGCTCGGTGTTGCGCAGCCGCTGGTCCTCCCGGACGTCGACGCCGACCAGCTCCACGTCGAGCCCACGAGCCGAGAGATACCGGTACGCCGCGAAGGTCAGGTATGCGTTGCCGCAGCCGAGATCCACCACGCGCAGGGGACCGGTCAGCTCGTCGGGCAGGGTCGCCGCGAGCGCCCGGAGGAAGGCGTCGACCTGGCGGCGCTTCGCCGCCGAGCCGCCGATCTCCGCGAAGATCGGGTCGCCCGGGTCCAGCAGGTACTCCTTCGCGCGGTCGTTGCCGGTGGGCTCGGCGGTCGGCCGGGTCGCCCTCGCCCGGTGCACCTGGGCGTCGCCGGACTTGGTGACCCGCAGCTGGAGCGTCGTGTCGGCGGTCTCCACGTGCCAGTTGCCGAACGGCTCGGCGAGCAGCGCGTCGACCGCCTCGGCCGCCTCCCGGCCCGGTGCGACGTTACGGGTGTAGGGGCGGGCGCCGTCGGAGGTGGCGATCTGCAGCCGAGGCCCCGCCTTGAGGGTCACCGGGCGCAGCTCCGCCCGTACGACAGTGGGGCGCGGCCCCCGGCGGCGTCCGGCGGCGACGGCGCGGGTCAGCGCGGGGTCGAGCAGCAGTGCCCGCACCTCGCCCAGCGCGGCATCCAGCGATTCAGCCATCCCTCAATCCTCTCCCCACCCCATCCCACCCGCCCAACCGCGCCCGCCCCACAGGGACCTGTTCACGGAAAGAGTGGCTGTTCCGCGTCGGATGCCCACTCTTTCCGTGAAAGCGTGCCCGGGGGCCGCGGCGCGGGGAGGTGGGGGTGGGGTGGGTGGAGATGGGGACGTCCCCCGGCCCGGGTGGGCGGGGGACGTCCTGGCGTTCTGCGTCAGTCGGCGGTGGTCGCCTCGGCGGTGGCGGCCCCGGCGGCGCTGCCACCGGAGCGGCGACGCCGACGGCGGCGCGGCTTCGGCGCCGTTGCCGCCTCACCCTCGGTGCCGGACGATGCCGGCTCGGCGGTGCCGCCGTCCGTGATCACCGCGGTCGTCTCGCCCTCCGCGACCACCTCGCCGGCCCGGCGGCGACGCCGGCGGCGCGGGGTCTTGCCGCCCTCGGCGGTGTCGCTCTCGACCGGCGTGGCCGAGTCCGGCCCCGACTCGCCACGGCCGCGGCCACGACCCCCGCTACGACGACCACGGGCGCCGTCTCCGCGGCGGGACCGGCCACCGCCGAGGTCCTCCTCGACCTCGGCCGAGAGCCCGGCCCGGGTCCGCTCGGCGGTCGGCAGCGTGCCGCTCACGTCGGGGGAGATGTGCAGGTCGGTGTAGAGGTGCGGCGAGGTGTGGTACGTCTCCGGCGGTTCCGGCATGTCGAGCCCGAGGGTCTTGTCGATGATCCGCCAGCGCGGCACGTCGTCCCAGTCGACGAAGGTCACCGCGACACCGCTCGCCCCGGCCCGGCCGGTACGACCGATCCGGTGGGTGTACGTGTCCTGGTCCTCGGGGCAGTCGTAGTTGATGACGTGGGTGACCCCGCTGACGTCGATGCCCCGGGCGGCCACGTCGGTGGCGACCAGAGTGTCGATCTTGCCGGCGCGGAACGCCCGCAGTGCCCGCTCGCGTGCCCCCTGCCCGAGGTCGCCGTGCACGGCGGCCACCGCGAAGCCGCGGAAGTCGAGGTCCTCGGCGACCCGGTCGGCGGCCCGCTTCGTACGCGTGAAGATCATTGTGAGCCCGCGCGACTCCGCCTGGAGGATCCGCGCCACGATCTCGACCTTGTTGAGGGAGTGGGTGCGGTAGACCAGCTGCTCGGTCTGCGGCGACGGCCCGGTCTCGGCGGTGTGCCCGGCGTGGATGGTCACGGGGTGGCGCAGGAAGCGCCGGGAGAGCGTGACGATCGGATCCGGCATGGTGGCCGAGAAGAGCATGGTCTGCCGGTCGTCGGGGAGCATCGCCAGGATCTTCTCGACGTCGTCGAGGAAGCCGAGGTCGAGCATCCGGTCGGCCTCGTCGAGCACGAGCGCGCGTACCCGGTCCAGCCGGAGGTGCTTCTGCTTGGCCAGGTCGAGCAGGCGGCCCGGCGTGCCGACGAGGATCTCGACGCCCTTGCGCAGCGTCTCGATCTGCGGCTCGTACGCCACGCCGCCGTAGATCGGCAGGACCCGGACGCCCCGGGTGCTGCCCGCCATGGCGAGATCCTTCGCGACCTGGAGGCCCAGCTCACGGGTGGGGACGACGACCAGCGCCTGCGGCGTGCCGTCGCCACCCTCGCCCGGGGCGAAGACCCGCTCGAGCAGCGGGACGCCGAAGCCGAGGGTCTTGCCGGTGCCGGTGGGTGCCTGGCCGATCAGGTCGGTGCCGCGCATCGCGATCGGCAGCGCGTACTGCTGGATGGCGAAGGCGTTGGTGATGCCGCCCGCGGCCAGCGCGTCGACGGTCTCCTGGCGCGCGCCCAGCTCGGCGAAGGTCGGTGCTACCGGTGTGGTGGGGGTCGGAACGCGACTCCCCGTGCTGTCCTGCGTGAATTCGCTCATCTGGATGTGGGGGTGCCCTCTCGTGGGTGCGCCCCGTCATCTCCGCAGGGCGCGTTCGGTCTGGCGCGGGCCACACGGTCGGGGGCACATCGCCGAGCCGGACCGGGCCGCACGCGCGCCGGGGGCCTGAGTTAGATCAGATCGGCGCCCACGGCAACTGTTCCATACTACCTGAACCGACAGGGTGACGTCCTGATTCCAGGTCTCGGCCGATCCACCGGGTGGACGATCTGTGGCCGAGTTCACACGTGCGGGGCTCGGGTCGCCGCGCCCGGACGGCCGGGTCGCGGGGCCACGCCGCGGCCCTTCCGGGCGGTAACCTGCGCTCGTGTCCGCCCCGACCGCCCCCGCGTTCGCCGTCGCCGACCTGCTCGGCCTGGTGGCCCTCGGCGAGCTGCTCGCCTTCGAGCGGATGGCCGCCGACGCCCGGCTCGCCCCCGACTTGCGTCGCCGGGCCGCGCTGGGCGAGATGGCCGCGGCGGAGGTCGCCAACTACCGACGCCTCGCCGACCGGCTCACCGCACTCGGGGTGGTGCCGCAGGACGCCATGGCGCCGTACGTGGAGGCGGTGCAGGCGTACCACGACTCGACCGAACCGCGCGACTGGGCGGAGGCGGTGACCAAGGCGTACGTCGGCGACGCGATCACCGACGACTTCCTCCGCGAGGCCGCGGCCGCGCTGGACGAGCCGGACCGGCAACTCGTACTCGACGTGCTGCACGAGTCCCGGTACGCCGACTTCGCCGCCGCGGAGATCCGGATCGCGATCGACGCCGACCCGCGGGTGGCGCACCGGCTCTCGATGTGGGCGCGGCGGCTGGTCGGCGAGGCGCTCTCCCAGGCCAGCCGGGTCGCCGCCGCCGACCGGGGCGCGCTCACCGCGCTGATCGCGCAGGGGGAGCGGGTGAACGTCGAGGCGCTGCTCCGGCAGCTGACCGCCGCGCACACCGCGCGGATGACCGCCGCCGGCCTGAACAACTGAGCCCCGGGCCGAGGTGGCCCGGGGCTACGGTCCGGTGTCCGCGGCGGGCGAGCCGTCGCGGACCCCGTCTGCGCCTAGCGGACGGTGAACCCGACCGCTCGCGGGGACGCCTCGGCGATCTCGACGTAGGCGACCTTGTCGACCGGCACGATCACGCGCCGGCCCTTCTCGTCGGTCAGGGACAGCGTGCCGCTGTTATTGGCGATGGCGTCGGTCACGATCTGCTCGATCTCGGCCGGCGCCTGCGCGCTCTCCAGAACCAGCTCGCGCGGCGCGTACTGCACGCCGATCTTGACCTCCACGGTGCCTCCTCAACTGGGGCGAAAGAGCCGCCGTGGGGAAGGCTATCCGATCTCGGCCGTGGCGGTCAGGCTGACTCACCCTGCCGCCGGTCAGCGAGTGGATCCGGATCCGCCCAAGGCCGGTCAGGCCGACTCGTCCTTGAGCGGGAAGCTGGCGATGCCCCGCCAGGAGAGGGCGGCCACCAGCGCCTCGGCCTCCGCCTTCGGCACCTGCCGCCCGCCCGCCAGCCAGAACTGCGCCGCGGTCTCGGCCGCGCCGACCAGACCGGACGCGAGCAGCTCGGCGTGCGCGCGGCTCACCCCGGTGTCCGAGATGATTGTGTCGGTGATCGCCGCGATGCAGCCCTGCTCGACCCGCTCGACGCGCTGCCGCACGGCCGGGTCGTTACGCAGGTCCGACTCGAAGACCAGCCGGAACGCCTCGCTCTCGTGGTCGACGAAGTCGAAGTACGCCCGCACCGAGGCGCCGACCCGCTCCTTGTTGTCGTCGGTGCTGCGCATCGCCTCCTGCACCTTGGCCACGATCGCGTCGCAGTGCGTGTCCAGCAGCGCCAGGTACAGCTCCATCTTGCCGGGGAAGTGCTGGTAGAGCACCGGCTTGGAGACCCCTGCCCGCTCGGCGATGTCGTCCATCGCGGCCGCGTGGTAGCCCTGGGCGACGAACACCTCCTGGGCCGCGGCGAGCAGCTGCTTACGACGCGCGGAGCGCGGCAGCCGGGTGGGCCGGCCGGCGGTCTGCGCACCGTTCCCCACAGCGGTCATGGGAACCTCCGAGTTTCTCCGTACGGGCCGACATGTTTACCCCGAACCAATCGGGCTCGATCACCCGTCGCGGAATTGGCCCGCCGCTGTAACTTATCGCCACTGTCACCACACGGTAGCCTCAGCGGGGGCGACCAAGGAGCGCGCGGTGAGTGAAGCAGGTCAACCCGGTGCCGCCACCCCGGGAGAGCACGGTGACGGGACGGGTCAGCAGGATCCTTCCCGCTCCACCAGCGGATGGGCGCCCCCGGCGACCGCTTGGCACGCCTCCGGCGAACCGGGCGCGTCCGGCGAGCCGGCGCGCTGGGTACCCGATCCGGCCTCCGGCTGGGCCGCCTCCTCGCCCCGCCACGGCGACCTCCCGGCGCCGGTCACCGGCCTCCCCGACGACCCCGAGCCCCCGGCGCGGGTGAACGGGCACCACGCCAACGGGGTCTCCTACTCGCCGGACGAGGCGTCCGCGAGCCGCCGGGCGCCGGTGAGCGCCCCACCCGTCGACGAGGACCGACGCGATCACGGCAGTGAGCGCCTGGTGGTGCCCGCCCAGCGTCCCGCGCCCGCGGCGGAGCAGGCGTACGGCCCGACCGAGCCGGAGCCGGGCCCCGCGCGGCACGGCTCCGAGGAGGCGCCGGGAACCCGGCCCCACTGGGCCGAGCCGGGACGGCCGACCTCGGCGCCGCCGGCCGTCCAGGTCCCGCCGGTCGGCACCGCGCCGTCCGGCTTCGAGGTGCCCCCGGGCTTCCAGGCACCCACCGTCGACGGCCCCGCAGCCGAGGAGCAGCAGCCCGAGCAGCACGGCTGGGCCGACGGGTATCCTCCCGCCGCCGAGCCGGGCCCGGCGCAGTCGTGGGCACCCGCCGAGCCGTCGGCCGGCGAGCCCGACTGGTCCGGTCCCAGCTGGAACCGGCCGAGCTGGGGATCCGCCTGGGCCCCGTCGTGGTCGCGGCAGGACGAGGAACCGGCCCACCGGCGCTCCCGGGAGGGCGACGAGGCAAGCGCAGACCGGGTCGGCGAGTCCGACGTTTCGTCGGGCCAGCCGGCCGAGGCCGGCGAGCCGGTCGGGCGTCGCGGCCGGGAGGACGACGAGTCGGTCGGCCGCCGCCAGCACGCGCCCGCCGGACAGCTGGATCGCGGGGCCGGCGAGCCGGTGCCGCGCCAGGACGCCGACGCGTCGACCGCGCGGGCGGGCCACGACGCCGACGAGTCGGCCGGGCGGCGAGCGTGGGAGCAGAGCGCACCGGCCTGGGCGGAGCAGCATCGGCCGTACGAGCCGGTCCGGGCGGAGCCGGGCCGCCCCTACGAGCCGGTCCGCGCCGAGCCGTCCCAGCCCTACGACGTCACCCGTGCCGGGTCCGAGCCCGGCCGCGCCGCCGAGGCGGCACGCCCGGCCTGGGCCGCGGAGCGTACGCCGCCCGCACCGGCCGACGCGCCGCCGGAGCCCACCTCGCCGCCGGTGGAGCGGCCCGCGTGGGCCGGCGAGCGGCGAGTGCCCGGGTCCGGGCAGTCCGGCTCTCCGGTGGCAGCCGAGCGGCCCGCGTGGGCCGGCGAGCGGCGAGTGCCCGGGTCCGAGCAGTCCGGCTCTCCGGCGGTGGAGCGGCCCGCCTGGGCCGCCGGATCCGAGGCGAACAGCACGCAATCCGGGCCGCCGGCCGGCGCGCCACCGGTGGCACCCGCCGCCGCGCCGTCCGCTCCGGCCGTTCCCGGGCGGCCCGCCTGGGCGGGCGGGTCCGGGGAGTCCCCGTCCGACCGGCCGTCCTGGGCCGCCGCCCGCCCCACGAGCGTCCCGCCGGTGGTACGCGAGGCGAGCCCGACCGATCGCCCCGAGCCGACGCCGCGCCGTGCCGCCGAGGCCTTCCGCCGCCGCCCGCTCGACGCGGACGCGGCGAACCGGACGCCGCCGGAGACCCCGGCCGCCGGCCGCCACCTGCCTGACCCGGCGCCGGGCGTGACCCGGGAAGCATCCACCCCGCCCGGTCCCGCCGCCTCCGCCACGAGCGGAGCCGGTCGCCACGACCACGCCCCCGCCACGCCCGCCGCGATGGGCGGGCCTGGATACGCGGCCCGCCGATCCGCACCCGACCCGGCGCCCACGGCCGACCAGCCCGTCGGCCGGCCGCCGGACCCGACGTCGGCGGTGCTGCCGCAGCGCGTCCCCGCCGAGCCGGACGTGCCCGTCGTGCCGGAGCCGCCAGCCGTGGAGCCACCCGCCGAGACTCCGCAACTCGCCCGCATCGCCACCCACCTGCGTCGTGACGACGAGCCCGCGACGCCCCAGGAACGCCCCGAGGGGTTCGACGTCAACGCGATCCTCGGCGCGGTACGGGAGGTGGCGGGCGTCCGCGACGCGTCGCTGCGGCGT
>NZ_RAZT01000027.1 GCF_003626635.1 Micromonospora musae
ACGAGACCACCCGCCGCGTCGCCCCGGTAGCGCCACCAGCTCCCGTCGGCACGGGCCACGTCGACGTCGACCAGCTCGGCGTGGAAGAGGGCGAGCGCGCCGGCGACCGCCGCGCCCGCCACCCCCCGCTCGTCGAGCTGGTTGAGGGCGGCGGTGGACTCGGCGAACGTCCGCCAGGTGCGCTGCTCCTGGTCGGCCCGGAGCCGGTGCCGGTAGGTCTGCTGGAGCAGCCAGAGCGGTGGCGGGAGCAGCAGCAGCCAACGCGCATCGACGTGCAGGAGCACCACCACGACCAGGCCGACCGCCACGTTGCCGACGAACATCAGTAGCTTGCCGCGGAGCGCGGCCAGCAGCGGGGGCCCGATCGGCACGCCGAGCCGCAGGCCGAGCGTGACCCCGCTGAGCCAGGCGGTGACGAGCAGGTACGTCACCGCGCCGGCGATCATGGCGGCGGAGAGCCCGGGCGTCGGGGTGGCGAGCAGCGGGTGCCCGAGGGTGGTGGTGACCGCCACGGCGAGCGCGGACGCGGCCGACAACGACGCCGCGATCCGGACGGTCTCCAGCACCGGCCGCCGTTCGCCGTAGGCCGAGAGCGCGGACCAGGCGAGTCCGGCGCCGATCAGGGTGGCGGACGGGATCCAGCCGGCGGGCACCAGGTAGAGGCAGATGATCAGTGCCGCCTCGCCCCAGCTGATGCTCACCATGCCGGCCGGCGCACGGAAGCGCAGCCGGGCCAGCTGGGCGAGGGCGAGTACGGCGACGGCGATGCCGTAGCGGGCGGGGGCGGGGAGCGGATCGTCGACGGGCAGGCGGTGCGGCAGCGTCAGACCGACCACCGCGGCCACGAGAGCTGTCACGGTGACCGCCGCCGTGAGCACGAGCACCCGGGGCGGGTTGCCGCGCAGCCCGAGCCGGTCGGCCTGCTCGCCGGCCTGGCCGGAGGTCACCGACCCGCTCCGCGGCCCGGTGCGCACCCGGTACGACGGGCAGCCGCTGCTGTGACGGTCATCGGCGCCCCCTCCCGCGCACGGTTCGGGGACGCGTGGTCCCCCCGGCGAGAGGCTAAGCCAAACCCGGTGGCCGCAACAGGGGTCGACCGCCGGGTTCGGCGTGATTCACGCTCGGACTACCCGTTTCGGCGCTGCTGGTGCCCGGTGGGAGCCTCCGGGGATGAATCCTGTTCCTCACTCCCGTCCGTCGGATCGACGGCCACCGCGTCCGCCTTGCCCGGGTCGCCCACCGGACCCTGTTGCGGGAACCGATCGGGCAGTCGGCGCAGCCGAGCGTTCATGTTGCGGATCAGCAGGACGGTGGCGGTGCCCAGCACCAGGATCAGGAGCAGACCCATCGGGCCGGCCAGGCCACCCGTGCGGGTGTCCCCGAAGTTGTTCTCCGCGAGCACCTGGGCAGCGGTCAGCATGGCGTTCCTCCGATGTGCGGTTGCCCACCAGCGTAACGCCGTCCCAGATCAGCGGGCATGCGCCGTCCCGCGTACTCCGGCGAAGAGGTCCGACTCGGGCAGCTGGCTCTCGACCAGCGAGCGCGCCAGGTGGAAGTCCTCGGTCGGCCAGGCGTTCTGCTGGATCTCCATGGGCACCCGGAAGAAGAAGCCGTCCGGGTCGACCTGGGTGGCGTGGGCGCGTAGCGCGTCGTCGCGGACCGGGAAGTACTGCGCGCAGGGCACCCGGGTGGTGATCTCGGGACGCTGCTCGTCCGGGTTCTCCTCCCAGCGCTTGAGCCAGTCCTGGTAGGGCGACTCCAGCCCGGCGGCGAGCACCGCCTCGTGCAGCGCCATGATCTTCGCCTTGGAGAATCCGATGTCGTAGTAGAGCTTGAGCGGCTGCCAGGGCTCGCCGAGCTCGGGGTAGCGCGCCGCGTCACCGGCGGCCGCGAAGGCCTCGACGCTGATGTTGTGGCACATGATGTGGTCGGGGTGAGGGTAGCCGCCCCGCTCGTCGTACGTGGTGACCACGTGCGGGCGGAACTCGCGCATCAGCCGCACCAGCGGACCCGCGGCCACCTCGACGTCCTGGAGCGCGAAGCACCCCCCGGGCAGCGGCGGCAGCGGGTCGCCCTCGGGCAGGCCCGAGTCGACGAAGCCGAGCCAGGCCTGCTCGACGCCGAGGATCGCGCGCGCCGCGTCCATCTCGCCGCGGCGGATCTCCGCGATGTTGGCCCAGACGTCGGGTTGGTCGAGCTTCGGATTGAGCACGCTGCCGCGCTCACCCCCGGTGCAGGTCGCGACGAGGACCTCCACGCCCTCGGCGACGTACTTGGCCATGGTGGCGGCACCCTTGCTGGACTCGTCGTCCGGGTGTGCGTGGACGGCCATGAGGCGTAGCTGTTCTGCCAACGTCGGCACTCCTCGTCTGGGGCGGCCGGTCGGCCTCGAAGGCCGGTGACCTGCCATGATCCTCCGCCCGATGACACCGGACGGTCACCTCCGGTGGCCGACCTGCCATGCTTGACGCCGGGCCGGGCTGGGAGGATGGACTGAGCCATTCTTGCTGATGCCACTGACAACGACGCCAGGAGATACCCGCCGGTGAGCGAGACGCACACCACAGTTGCCCCGGAAGCACCGGTGTTCCCCGCCGGACGGTACGGCCGCCGCCGGGAGCCGGGCCGTCGCCGCTCGAAGGTTCCCGCCATCGCGGCGCTGGTCGTCCTACTGGCCGCGCTCAGCGTGATCTCGGTACGTCTCTACCGCCAGTACGGCGATCCGAACTACGACGCCCAGGTCATCACGTACACGGACATAACCGACAATCAGCTACGGCTCGACTTCCGGGTGACCGTGCCCTCCGGCGGCTCGGCGGTCTGCCTGCTGCGTGCCCGCGACCGGGCCGGCAACGAGGTGGCCCGCGAGCAGACCACCGTGACCGCGGCGCCCGGGCAACGGCACGTCACCGTCCAGCACCGGATGACGACCACCGGACGGGCCTTCATCGGCGAGGTGCTGCGCTGCCGCCCGCCGGCCTGACCGCGTCGCCGACCCGCCGCTGACGGCCCTCGCCCGGGGGCCGGCCGAGGGTCTCGCCACTCCCCGAGGCCCCTGCCTGACCAGCCCGTACGCGGCTGACGCGCAGCGCACGGGCCGACGGAGGACCATCCTCGCGACCACCTGCCGAGGCGATCCGCCGGTGGTGTTCGTGGCCACCTCGTGTCGTATCGCACTGGTAACTTGGAGATTCACCTGTCGTCCAGCCCCGCACAACTGAGGAGACCGCCTGTGTCCACTGGCAACGAGGCGCCCGCCACCTGGCTGTCGCAGGACGCTTACGACCGCCTCCAGGCCGAGCTCGACGAGATGATCGCCAACCGCCCGGTCATCGCCGCCGAGATCAACGCCCGGCGCGAGGAGGGCGACCTGCGCGAGAACGGCGGCTACCACGCCGCCCGTGAGGAGCAGGGCAAGGCCGAGGGGCGCATCCGCTACCTCCAGGAGCTGCTGCGCACCGCGAAGGTCGGCGAGGCGCCTTCCGCCGACGCGGTGACGCCCGGCATGGTGGTCACCATCTACTTCGACGACGACAAGGACGACACCGAGACGTTCCTGCTCGGTTCCCGCGAGATCTCGTCCACCACCGACCTGACCGTCTACAGTCCGGAGTCGGCGCTCGGCAAGGCCATCCTCGGCGGTCGCGCCGGGCAGACCTGCACCTACACGGCGCCCAGCGGGGCCGACATCAAGGTGACCGTGGTCAAGTTCGAGCCGTTCGGCGGCTGACCCCCGGGCCGGTCGGCACCTGCGTACCGTCCTGCGAGGCGTGACACCGACAGGTGTCACGCCTCGTCGGCACGGAGCACCTGATGCTCACGCCTCGCCGGCGAAGACCACCTGGTAACCGCTCGCCCGCAGCGCACTGATCAGAGTGTCCGAATGCTCCACACCGCGGGTCTCCACCGAGAGCGCCACCTCCACCTCGCCGAGGTGCAGGTGCGGGTGGGCACGCTGATGCACCACGTCCACCACGTTCGCCCGGTGCTCGGCGATCTCACCGAGCAGCGAGGCGAGCTGACCGGGACGGTCCGAGCAGCGCACCGTGAAGCGCAGATAGCGGCCGGCGGCGGCCAGGCCGTGCTCGATCACCCGCATCATCAGCAGCGGGTCGATGTTGCCGCCGGAGAGCACCGCGACCACCGGCGCCTCCACCTGCACCACACCGGCCAGCAGCGCCGCCACACCGACCGCCCCGGCCGGCTCGACCACCTGCTTGCCACGCTCCAGGAGCATCAGCAGCGCCCGGGAGATGTCCTCCTCGGAGACGGTGACCACCTCGTCCACCAGCTTGCGCACGTGCGTGAAGGTGAGGTCACCGGGCCGCCCCACGGCGATGCCGTCGGCGATGGTGCTGAACGCCGGCAGCCGCACCGGCTCCCCCGCGACCAGGGAGGGCGGGTAAGCGGCCGCGCCGGTCGCCTGCACCCCGATCACCCGTACGTCCGGACGCAGCGCCTTGGCGGCCACCGCGATCCCCGAGACCAGGCCACCACCGCCGACCCCGGTGATGATCGTCTTGACGTCCGGGCACTGCTCGAGGATCTCCAGCGCCACCGTGCCCTGGCCGGCGATCACGTCCCGGTGGTCGAACGGGTGGATGAAGACCGCCCCGGTCCGTTCGGCGAACGTCTGCGCCGCCACCAACGACTCGTCGACCGTGTTGCCGATCAGCTCGACCTGCGCCCCGTACCCTTTGGTGGCCGCCACCTTCGGCAGCGGCGCGTTCACCGGCATGAAGACCGTGGCGTGCGTCCCCACCAGGCCGGCGGCGAGCGCCACCCCCTGGGCGTGGTTGCCGGCGCTCGCCGCGACCACCCCCTGGGCGCGCTCCTCCGCCGACAACCTGGAGATCCGGACGTACGCGCCGCGCACCTTGTACGACCCGGCCCGCTGCAGGTTCTCACATTTGAGCCAGGTCGGACCGCCGAGCGCGGCGCTCAGCGGCCGGGAGGGCTCCAGCGGGGTGGTGCGGGTGACGCCGGCGAGCAGTTCCCGCGCGGCCCGTACGTCGGCGAGACCGACCAGTTCCGTCATGCCCCGATCGTGCCACCCGCCGGTTTGGCTCCCGGCGGCGACGCCCGGGAAGGTCAGCGGCGCCGGCCGGCTCGAACGATCACGCGACTGCGGGTGACCCCGTACCGACCCGGGGGTAGCCGGGGGCGTGCCGGGGCCACGGCGACTCCATCTCGAACTGCCCGGCGACGCCGAGCAGCAGCAGCTCCGAGCCGGGCGGCCCGATCAGCTGCACGGCGACCGGCAGCCCGTCCGGACGGCGCCCCACCGGCACCACGATCGACGGCAGGCCGGCGACGTTCCAGGGCGCGGCGAACGGGGCGTACCGGATGTTGGCCGCCATGTTGGCCCGCCACGAGCGCGACGACCAGCCGGCCGCCTCCGGCGGCGGAGCGGCCAGCGCCGGGGTGAGCAGCAGGTCGATCGAGTGGTCGCTGAAGAAGCCGACGGAGCGGACCCGCCAGGCGGCCCGGTCGGCCTCCCGCACGTACCCCCGTCGCTGCGCCCACTCGCCGAGCGCGACGTGCCGGCGGCTGCGCTGCTGAAGGCTGCGCCGGTCGACCCCGCTGGCCCGCACGTCGGCGGCGGCCGCCGCGAACCAGGTGGCGATCCCCTGAAGGCCGAGCCGGGTCGGGTAGACCGGGTCGGCCGGCACGGTGTCGTGGCCGGCGGCGGCCAGCAACCGCCCCGCCGCAGCGACCGCGTCCCGGTTCGGCGCGTCCGGCGACACACCGCGCACCGGCGAGCGGAGCGAGACGCCGACGCGCAGCCGCTGGGGCGGCACCAGCTTCTCCGGACGCCGCCCGGCCAGCACCGAGAAACCCACCGCCGCGTCGGCGACGGTGGTGGTCAGCACACCGTGCTCGGCGAGCCCGAACCAGTCGTCCGCACCGAGCTGGGACGGGATGACCCCACGGCCGGGCTTCAGCCCGACCAGGCCGCAGCAGGCGGCGGGGATACGGATCGAGCCGAGGCCGTCGTTGCCGTGCGCCATCGGCACCAGCCCCGCCGCGACCGCGGCCGCCGCGCCACCGGAGGAGCCGCCCGGGGTACGTCGGGTGTCCCACGGGTTGCGGGTCACCGCCGTCTCGTCGTCGGTGAGCGCCCAGAGGCCGAGCTCCGGCATCCGGGTCACCCCGAGGATCACCGCGCCGGCCCCGCGCAGCCGGCGGACCACCTCGTGGTCGGCCTCGGCCACCGGCGTACGCACCGCGGCCGACCCGTTCCAGGTGGGCAGGCCGGCGACGGGGGTGTTCTCCTTCACCGCCACCGGCACCCCGGCCAGCGGAAGGTTGGCGAGATCCTCCTCCTCGTCGACCTTCTCCGCCTCGGTGATCGCCTCCCCGCCGCGTAGGACGCGGAACGCGGCGAGGTCGGCGTCGGCCCGCGCGATGTGGTCGAGGTGGTCCGCGACTACCTGGGTGGCGGAGACGTCACCCCGCCGTACGCCCCGGGCGACCTGCTTGGCGGTCGCCCCGACCCAGGTCGGCATGATGTCCTGCACGGCCACCCTCCCCAGCCAGCGGTCAGCCCAGCGCCTGCTCCAGATCGGCGAGCTGGTCGTCGACCGTCTCGATGCCGACAGACAGTCGCACGAGATCGCCGGGAACTTCAAGCGGTGAGCCCGCAGCACTTGCGTGTGTCATCCGGCCCGGGTGCTCGATCAGCGATTCCACCCCGCCGAGCGACTCGGCGAGCACGAACAACTTGGCCCGATTGCAGATCTCGACGGCGTGTTCCTCGCCGCCCGCCGCCCGGAACGAGATCATGCCGCCGAACCGGCGCATCTGCTTCGCCGCGACCTCGTGGCCCGGGTGCGAGGGCAGCCCCGGGTAGATCACCTGCGCCACCTTCGCGTGCCCGTCCAGGTACGCGGCGAGCCGCTCGGCGTTGTCGCAGTGCCGGTCCATCCGTACCCCGAGGGTCTTGATGCCCCGCAGGGTGAGCCAGGCGTCGAACGGGCCGTTGACGGCGCCCATCGCGTTCTGGTGGTAGCGCAGCTCCTCACCCAGCCCGGCGTCGGCGGTGACCAGCGCGCCGCCGACCACGTCGGAGTGCCCGCCGACGTACTTCGTCGTGGAGTGCACCACCACGTCGGCGCCGAGCGTGATCGGCTGCTGCAGGTACGGCGAGGCGAACGTGTTGTCGACGACCAGCAGCGCCCCCGCGTCGTGCGCGACGGCGGCCAGGGTGGCGATGTCGGCGATGCCGAGCAGCGGGTTGGTGGGCGTCTCCACCCAGACGAGCTTGGTGCTGCCGGGACGGATCGCGGCGCGGACCGCGTCCGGGTCGGAGACCTTGGCCGGCGTGAACTCCAGGCCCCAGCGCTGCTGGACCCGGGCGAAGAGACGGTACGTGCCCCCGTACGCGTCGTCGGGGATCACCACGTGGGAACCGGGCTCGCAGACGGCACGCAGGAGGGTGTCCTCGGCCGCCAGACCGCTGGCGAAGGCGAGCCCGACCTGGCCGGCCTCCAGCGCCGCCAGGCAGTCCTGGAGCGCGTCCCGGGTCGGGTTGCCCGAGCGGCTGTACTCGTAGCCGAGCCGCGGCGCGCCGACCGCGTCCTGCGCGTACGTGCTGGTCTGGTAGATGGGTGGGATCACCGCGCCGGTGCGGGCCTCGGGGTCCTGGCCGGCGTGGATGGCGAGCGTCTCGAAGCCGTGACTCATTCCCGTGACGTTAGTCCGCCGGCCCCGCCGACCGGGCGCAACCCAGCGCGTCGCGTCCGCGCGCTCTCCTACCGGTCGGCGATAATGGCCCGGTGACCTCGACCGCCCTCCCCTCCCGCCTGATCGGTGCGGCCGATCGCATTCCGGCCTCGCTCGCGGAGCTGGCCGGTCCCGAGCACGGCCGGGTCGAGCTTCCGGTACGACTCGCCTGGTCCGGGCCGAGCGACTTCGACGTCAGCGACCCGCGCGAGCGACTGACCCTCTACTGCCTCTTGCTCGACTGCGGTCAGCGCGGCGACATCATCCGCTACGTCAACCCGGAACTGCTGCGTCGGGACTGGCCACGGATGCGACGGCTGACCGCCCGGCGACTGATCTCGCTGTGGGAACGGCGGCTGCCCGATCTCGCCACCGCCTGATGGACGCCCTGCACCGTCAGCTGGTCGAGATCGGCTTCGCCGCCGGCGACGATCTCGGTCTGATGTTGGCCGGTGGGTACGCGATGTGCGCGCACGAGCTGCTCAGTCGGCCGTCGCAGGACGTCGACTTCGCTACCGCGAGCACCCTGCCCCTGCCGGTGGTGGTGGACCGTCTCGCGGCCGCCTTCGCCGCCGCCGGTTTCACCACCCGGATCATCGAGTCCACCCCGCGGATGGCTCGGTTGGTCGTCTCCGACCGGGCAAGCACTTGTGAAGTGGATCTGCTCAAGGAGGCGCTCGGCCCGCCCGCACAGTTGAACATCGGTCCGGTCCTCTCCTTCGAGGACGCGGTGGGGCTCAAGATGCGGGCGTTGCACGACCGAGCAGCTCACCGGGACTTCATCGACGTCCGCGCCGCCAACGCACGGCTTGCCTGGACCGAGCTGGAACGGCTGGCCGCTCGCCACACCGCAGGATTCTCGATCGAGGAGCTGGCGGACCGGCTGGGCGGGGTGGACGAACGGGACGAGCGGGGATTCCGGTCCTACGGCCTCGGCGATCTCGACATCGAGGAGCTCAAGCGCTGGGCGCGACGCTGGGAGGCCGACATCCGGGGGCGTCTCGCCGGCGGTGATACCGGGCCGGTCGGCGTGCCGGACGACGGGTGGGACGCGTACCTCGACCCGGCCTGAGGCGGGGCGGTTCGTGAACGGACGGCGGGCCCGGCATAGCCTGGCCGGGTGGCGGGGTGCGTCTTCTGCGGGATCGTGTCGGGTGAGCTGCCCGCGATGCGGGTGACCGACGAGGCCGACGGGGTGGCGTTCCTGGACACCCGGCCGGTCTTCAAGGGGCACGTGCTGGTGGTGCCGCGTCCCCACCTGGTGACGCTCGCCGACCTGCCGCCAAAGTCGCTGCCCGGATACTTCGCCCTCGTCCAGCGGCTCGCGGTGGCGGTCGAGGCCGGTCTGGGCTCTGGTGGGACCTTCGTGGCGATCAACAACAAGGTGTCCCAATCCGTCCCGCACCTGCACACCCACGTCATTCCCCGGACCAAGGGCGACGGCCTGCGCGGCTTCTTCTGGCCCCGCACCCGCTACACGGACGACGCCGAGGCGCAGGGGTACGCCGACCGGATCGCCGCCGCGCTCGCCACCGGGTGAGTCGGAGCGCAGCGGGTAAGGATGGGGTACCCCGCGGTGTTGCACGGGCTGGGAAAGCCAGGAGAGGAGTCCCACTGTGTTCCTGCGCCGCATGAAGGCCGAGATGATCTCCGCCGACCAGGCCTTGCCGGGCCGCCTGATCGCGATGCCCGTGGCCGACCGGCACGAGGTCCTCGGCACTCCGCTGAAGGGCCCCTTCCCCGAGGGCAGCCAGATCGCCGTCTTCGGCATGGGGTGCTTCTGGGGAGCTGAGCGGCTGTTCTGGACCCTACCCGGTGTCATCACCACCTCCGCCGGCTACGCGGGCGGCTACACGCCGAACCCGACGTACGAGGAGGTCTGTTCGGGTAGGACCGGGCACGCCGAGGCGGTCGAGGTGGTCTACGACCCCTCGAAGATCGCCTACGAGGACCTGCTGAAGGTCTTCTGGGAGAACCACGACCCAACCCAGGGCATGCGCCAGGGCAACGACGTGGGCACCCAGTACCGGTCGGCGATCTACGCGACCACCGACGAGCAGCTGGCCACCGCGACCGCGTCCCGCGATGCGTTCGCGCCGATCGTGGCCCGCGCCGGCAAGGGTGAGATCACCACGGAGATCGACCGGCTCGGCACGTACTACCTGGCGGAGGATTACCACCAGCAGTACCTGGCGCCGACGAAGAACCCGAACGGCTACTGCAACCACGGCCCGAACGGTCTCAGCTGCCCGGTCGGAGTGGCCCGGGTCAGCGGTACGCACTAGCCCACATCGCGACCTAGAAAGGGGGACCTTGAAGTCCGGTCCCCCTTTCAGTCACAACGAACGGTGCGAACCCGACGTCGACCGTGTCGACGGCCAGGTCCGAGAAGACCAGGGAGACGTTGTGGCCGTTCGTCCCGATGACGGCTTCGTGCAACGGGAGATCTAGATCTTGTGACCACCGCTCCGCGTCGGGCGAGTCGGTCAGCAGTCTCATACCCGGGTACAGCTCCTGCCACTTGACGCCCCACACGTATCCGTCGAGGTCAACGCCCTGTTCATAATCAACGAGCCGCTCGTCGAGTGATTCTTTCCAGACGGCGGGCGGTACGGCGGAGGTGGCCACGGCCCGGACGCAGTACTTGAACCGGTACCTCAGGTGCTTGGGCGCGATTCCGGTGTGGGGGTCGGCGGTGGCGTAGATGAAGACGTCGTAGTCACGCATATGGTCGGCGAAGCCGTGGAACACGATGGCTTGATCGAATACGTCCTCGAACGCGGCCCGGATCTCGGCAACATCCACGTCCGCATGATCGCATCAACGGTGAACCGCCCGGGCTGAGCCATCTCCGGGTCTTACGAAGTACCACATCGTCCGCCAGAGTCGAAGAACCCGAACGGCTACTGCAACCACGACCCGAACGGTATGACCTGCCCGGTCGGCGTCGCCCGGGATGCGCACCACCGTTCCCCGCCAACATCGACGTGGAAATCTCCGGCCTGAGGTGTCGCATCGGCCCGACGCCGTTCGTAGCGAAGATGGGGCGAACAGAGGGTCCGCCTGAGACGAGGGAGCAGACATGGCCGAGTACCTCATCTACTTCAACCAGCAGTGGGTGGGTGACCACACTGAGGAGTGGTTTCGCGGGCGCGGGCCACTCGCCAAGGCGGTCGTGGACGAGATCAAGGCGGCCGGGGCGTACGTGTTCGCCGGGGGCCTGGAAGAGGACGGCCCCGTCTTCAGTGCCGACGCCACGAGCGGCACGTTGATGTTCACCGACGGGCCCTACGTCGAGACCAAGGAGTGGCTCGGCGGGCTGACCGTGGTGGACGTGGCTGACGAGGAAACGGCCCGGATGTGGGCCGGCAAGATCGCGGAAGCCTGCGGGTGGCCCCAGGAGGTCCGACGGTTCGGCCGCGGCCCGGAGTGAGTGGGGAGTCGGCTGCCCCGTCCCGCCGACCGTTCCCCGCCGCCGGTGGCCCCGCGCCGCGGGCGGCGCGCATTCCCGGCCGGCATGTGATCGAAATCCGTTGCCGGCCCACGTGGCGACTGGATAGCGTGACGGTACACGGGAAAGGAGGTGGTCCAGACTTGTATAGCAATCGGACTCGTGAGGTGGCTGTCCGCTAGCCGCTGTCCTCGACAGTGAATCCGTCCGCCGCGAGGCGGGCACAGGCACGATCGTCGAGACCGTGTGGCAGCGGTGCGGCGAAACCACGACAGCCACCCGACCCCCGGGGTGCCGGCCAAAGTCCAGCCGGCCCGCGCGAGAGCGCGGAAACCCCGGGGGTCGCTTCATATGCAGCGAAGGGGTACGCCGTGTCGATGCGCGAGCTGGTGGTGCTCGGTACGGCCAGCCAGGCGCCGACCCGGTCGCGCAACCACAACGGGTACGTGCTGCGCTGGGACGACGAGGTGATCCTCTTCGACCCGGGCGAGGGCAGCCAGCGGCAGCTGCTGCACACCACGGTCACCGCGACCGACCTGACCCGCATCTGCGTCACCCACTTCCACGGCGACCACTGCCTGGGCCTGCCCGGCACCATCCAGCGGCTCTCCCTGGACCGGGTGCCGCATCCGGTGGCGGTGCACTTCCCGGCCGGTGGGGCCGAGTACTTCGCCCGGCTGCGCCACGCCACGAGCTTCTACGAGACCGCCGAGCTGCGGGTCGAGCCGATCGAGGCCGACGGGCAGCGGATCGAGCTGGGCTGCGGCACGTTGGAGGCCCGCCGGCTGCGCCACCCCATCGAGACGTACGGCTACCGGCTGGTCGAGCCGGACGGCTGCCGGATGCTGCCGGAGAAGCTGGCCGCGTACGGCATCGGCGGTCCGGCGGTCGGGGAGCTGATCCGCGTCGGCCACCTGGACCTGGACGGACGCCGCGTCACGCGGGACGAGGTGAGCGTGCCCCGGCCGGGGCAGCGGTTCGCCTTCGTGATGGACACCGGTCTCTGCGACGCGGTGTACGCCCTGGCCGAGCAGGCCGACCTGCTCGTCATCGAGTCGACCTTCCTGGAGTCGGAGACCGCGCTCGCCGCCGAGGTCGGCCACCTCACCGCGGGTCAGGCCGCCCGGGTGGCGACCGAGTCGGGCGTACGCACGCTGGTGCTCACCCACTTCTCCCAGCGTTACGCCGACCCGCGCCGGTTCCTCGACGAGGCGCGGGCGCACTTCGACGGCGACCTGGTGATCGCCGAGGATCTCACCACCGTTCAGGTTCCTCCCCGCCGCGGGTAGCCTCGGCCCGGTGACCGTCACCCTCCGCCCGGCGACCACCGACGACCTGATGGCGGTCGGCGCGCTGCACCGGCGTTCCCGCGTCGCCGCGTACTCCTCGTTCCTGCCGGCCGAGGCGCTGGCCGAGCCGACGGCGGAGGCGATGGGCAGCTACTGGACCGAGCGGTGGAGCTGGGAACGCCACGACCACCGGATGACCGTGGCCGAGCGGGACGGCGAGCTGGTCGGCTTCACCCACCTGGGTCCGGACGACGAGGGTGACCCGGCGACCGGGCTGCTGAACGCGATCCACCTCGACCCGGCCGAACGGGGCCGCGGGACGGGCCGGGAGCTGATGATCGACGCGCTGGCCGGTATGCGGGAGCGGGGCTGGCGGCGCGCGGTGCTCTGGGTCCTCGCGGAGAACGCCTCCGCCCGGCGCTTCTACGAGCGGGGTGGCTGGTCGCTGACCGGCGTCGAGCGGGAGGAGCTGATCGGCTCCGCGGTCACCGCGCAGCTCCGGTACGCCCGCCCGCTCTAGCCACGAAGATCCGCGCAACTTCGGTGGTGCAGCTGCCTCCGCTCGGCGTGAGGCCACTACTTCCCCGAAGTTGCGCGGATCTTGGTGCCGCCGGTTCGTCGCCTCGGTCAGCGGGCGCCGAGGTGGGCGAGCAGGTCCTGCCGGGTCAGCACACCCTTCGGCTTGCCGTCGACCAGCACCAGTGCGGCGTCGGACTTCTCCAGCAGGCCGACCGCCTCGCTCACCGGCTGGCCACCGCCGATCATCGGCAGCGGCGCGGCCATGTGCCGCTCGATCGTGTCGTGCAGGTGCGCCTGGCCGGTGAAGAGCGCGTCCAGCAGGTCCTTCTCGGCGATCGAGCCGGCCACCTCACCGGTGACGACCGGCGGCTCGGCCTTGAGCACCGGCAGCTGGGAGACGCCGTACTCGCGCATGTAGTCGATCGCGTCGCGGACCGTCTCGGTCGGGTGCACGTGCACCAGCTCGGGCAGCGCCCCCGGCTTGCTGGCCAGCGCGTCCGCCACGGTCGGCTCGGCGCCCGAGTTGTCCAGGAAGCCGTACCGGGCCATCCACGCGTCGTTGAAGATCTTGGACAGGTAGCCCCGGCCGCCGTCGGGCAGGAGCACCACGACGACGTCGTCCGGGCCGGCCTTGCGGGCCACCTCCAGGGCGGCCACCACGGCCATCCCGCAGGAGCCGCCGACCAGCAGCCCCTCCTCGCGGGCCAGCCGCCGGGTCATCTCGAACGACGCCTTGTCGGAGACCTCGACGATCTCGTCGGCGACGCCGCGGTCGTACGTCTCCGGCCAGAAGTCCTCACCGACTCCCTCGACGAGGTACGGCCGGCCGGTGCCGCCCGAGTAGACCGAGCCCTCCGGGTCGGCGCCGACCACCCGCACCCGCCCCTCAGAGGCCTCCTTCAGGTAGCGGCCGATGCCGGAGATGGTGCCGCCGGTGCCCACCCCGGCGACGAAGTGCGTGAGCTGACCCTCGGTCTGCCGCCACACCTCCGGACCCGTGCTCTCGTAGTGCGACCGCGGGTTCGCCGGGTTGCTGTACTGGTCGGGCTTCCAGGCGCCCGGGATCTCACGGGCCAGCCGGTTGGAGACGTTGTAGTAGGAGCGCGGGTCCTCCGGGGCGACCGCCGTCGGGCAGACCACGACCTCGGCGCCGTACGCCCGCAGCACGTCCTGCTTGTCCTGGCTGACCTTGTCCGGGCAGACGAAGACGCAGCGGTAGCCCTTGAGCTGCGCCACGAGGGCCAGCCCGACACCGGTGTTGCCGCTGGTCGGCTCGACGATCGTGCCGCCCGGCTTGAGCAGCCCGGCCGCCTCCGCGTCCTCCACCATCCGCAGCGCGATACGGTCCTTCACCGAACCGCCCGGGTTGAGGTACTCCACCTTCGCCAGCACCGTGGCCTGGATGCCCTCGGTGACGTTGCGCAGGCGCACCAGCGGGGTGTTGCCGATCATGTCGACGACGTTGTCGTAGTACTGCACCTAGATGTTCCTTCTCCTCGGCGCCGGCGTCGGGGCGGCCGGGCAGCTGGGCGGATTCCCAGCGCCCAGGGTACGTGTCGTCAGGGCGCCACATGTCCAGGGATGACCTGGCTACGACGCGTCTCCCACTCCAGGAACCGCTCCGTCTCGGCGAGCACGCTGCCGGCCAGCCAGGCGACCAGGACCGCGTCGTCGGCCAGCCCGAAGACCGCCAGCGGGATCTCCGGAACCAGGTCGATCGGCGAGGCGATGTACGCCGTGGCGGCGGCCATCAGGGCCAGCCGGAGGCCGCCGTCGTACTCCCGCCGCGCCGTCGCCCGGATCATCCGGGGCAGTGCTGCCAGCCGGGCACCGACCGACGGGCCGCCGCGCGCTCCGCTCGCCAGGGCCCGCGCCAGGGCCGCGAAGGCCGCGCTCCGCTTCAAGTTCTTCGCCATCCTCGTGCTCCTTCCCGCGAGCAGCATGTCGCCTCGACGCAAGGGCCCGGCTCGGACCGGCCGAGCGGTGGCCCTCGCACAGGAGGTACCCAGAACGGTCGTACCTGCCCCAGGTCCGTCTGCCCGCACGACGACAGCGCGCTGTCGGGGCGGCGCGATACTGTCGCGGTATGGGGGTGGCTGGCTCCGTCGTACCGGTTCGTCCGCGCTGGCAGCGCGCTCGGCAGATCGCCCGCCTCACGGCGATCGGCACGGGTGCCACAGCGGCGGCCGTGGTCGCCACCGCAGGAGTGTTGCTCGGTCAGGCCCGGCAGGCCCGGCGCATCATTCCGATGGCCGAGGCGCCGCCACCCCGCTGTGACGGCGTCTATGGCGCGAAGTTCCCCGGGCCACCGCTCACCATGGTGGTGCTCGGTGACTCCTCGGCCGCCGGCTACGGCGTGCACCGCCGCCGGGAGACGCCCGGGGCGCTGCTCGCCACCGGCCTGTCCCGCCGGTCCCGGCGACAGGTGCGGTTGCGCCGCTTCGCCGTGGTCGGGGCGATCTCGGCCGGCCTGAAGCACCAGGTCGACGCCGCGCTGGAGTGCCAGCCCGACATCGCGGTGATCCTCATCGGCGGCAACGACGTCACCAACCGCACCCCGCCCGCGTTGGCCGTGCGCTACCTGGTCGAGGCCGTCCAGACGCTGCGCGCCGGCGGCTGCGAGGTGGTCGTGGGCACCTGCCCGGATCTCGGGGCGATCCAGCCCATCCAGCCGCCGCTGCGCTGGCTGGCGCGACGGTGGAGCCGGCAGCTCGCCGCCGCTCAGACGGTCGCCGTGGTCGAGGCGGGTGGCCGTACGGTCTCCCTCGGCGACCTGCTCGGTCCCCGGTTCGCCGCCGAACCGGCCCGGATGTTCGCCTGGGACCGGTTCCACCCCTCGGCCGAGGGGTACGCCATGGCCGCGGCCGCGCTGCTGCCGACGGTGCTCTCCGTGCTCCGCGTCGGGCAGGAGCCACGGGCAGCGGCGGTCCTCGGTCGGGGCGTACGGTCACTGCCGGAGGCCGCGCAGGAGGCGGCCCGGCACGCCGGCACGGAGGTCAGCGGCGCCCAGGTCCGCGGTCGCGACCGTGGGCCGGCCGGCCGGTGGGCGCAGCTGCGCCGGCGGGCCTTCTTCGGGGTCGGCGCGGTGCCGCAGTCCGGTCCCGCCTCCGACTCACCCACCGTGGAGGGACTGGCATGAGCGAGCGGCAGCGAGCGAATCATCAGCACAGCGCGGTGGTGCCTCAGGACGGCGGCGAGCGCAGCGAGGCGGCGGCATGAGCGAGCGCAAGCGAGCGAATCATCAGCACAGCGCGGTGGTGCCTCAGGACGGCGGCGAGCGCAGCGAGGCGGCGGCATGAGCGAGCGCAAGCGAGCGAATCATCAGCACAGCGCGGTGGTGCCTCAGGACGGCGGC
>NZ_RAZT01000028.1 GCF_003626635.1 Micromonospora musae
CGTCACCGCTATGGTGGCCACGAGGTCTCCGGTATTCAGGTTCTTCTTCGTCGATGAACCCTCTACCGGAGACCTCGCTATCTATCGATCACCGACACGCGCCATCTGACTTCGAGACACGACCTAGTCCGCTGCGCCGGCCTCGACGCGATCACCGACCTGCTGAAGTCTGAACGCTCTGCCGCGTTCCGGCAGATCCGTCCGGGACGGGCCTTGGTCGGCTAGCCGCTGGCAGTCGGCACGAGGCAGCAGCGCGTCAGGAGGAGCAGGTGTCATGTCTTGAGGCCGATCGTCCATTTCCAGCAGCGGTGGGCCTGGGAGAGGATGCCGAGGTGGTGCAGATCCGGCTATTCCGGCCTGGCGACGGGTCGGCGGTAGCCGACCTCGTCCAGCGGTGTCTGCGCGAGGTCAACAGTCGCGATTACCCTGCGGAGATCATCGAGCGCATGTGCCGCCACTTCTCGGAAGAGCGGATCGCGCAGCTCGCCGACGAACGGCAGATGTTCGTCGCCGAGCAGGCGGGGATCGTGGGCACCGTCTCCCGCGGCGGCAACAGGGTCTTCACCATGTTCGTCCATCCCGAGGTGACCGGCCAGGGTGTCGGACGGCGATTGATGCGTCACATCGAGCTGCTCGCGGCGGCCGAGGGCTGTGACTACATGGAAACTGGCGCGAGCATCACCGGGCACGGGTTCTACCGGCGGCTGGGCTACGTCGACGTACGCAGCAGCGAGACGGAGTTCGGCCTCAACTACATCCTCCGGAAACCACTGCCATGACGATGCCGGAGACGCCGGCGGTGGCTTCCAGGCGGCCGTGGGAGTCACAGCGTCGGAGCGAATCTCCTCGTCAGGCGTAGGACCTTCCGCCTCCCCGCACGCTGGGGGAGATGCGGAAGGCCCAGGTGCCGCGATCATGCGGTCTGCCTGGGCCCTCGTGGGTGGAGCGGGCGACGGGAATCGAACCCGCACCGTCAGTTTGGAAGACTGAAGCTCTGCCATTGAGCTACGCCCGCGTGCGCCCCGAGACGCGGGGCGCGCCCGACAGCCTACCGAATGTCCCGGTGCCGCGCGCAGCCGCACCCGGCTCGCCGCGCCGCACGGGCACCCGAGGTCGACTCGACTTGTGGGTGCGTCGCGCCGTCCCGACGCGCCGACACCGCGACTTACCGGGAAAACGGGCCCGGCGGAGTCCGCCCCGAGGCCCGAGCCGGGGCGCGAAGGCATACACTCTTCGTCGCCACGGGGTGTGGCGCAGCTTGGTAGCGCACTCGCTTTGGGAGCGAGGGGCCGTGGGTTCAAATCCCGCCACCCCGACTGTCGTCCGCGGCCGGGTCGCCCCGGGTGCCGCCGTTTTCCGCTGCGGTTCCCGGGCGCTGCCGGAGTGCCCGGCCGGCTCGCCTACACTCGATGGGCTGAATCCACGCCCAGACTCAACTGAGATCCGTCAAGGAGTACGCCTGTGAAGAGCACCGTCGAGACTCTGAGCCCGACGCGCGTGCGGCTCGCCATCGAGGTGCCGTTCGTCGAGCTCGAGCCGAGCCTCCAGAAGGCGTACCGGGAGATCGGCCAGCAGGTCCAGGTTCCCGGCTTCCGCCGGGGCAAGGTGCCGGCCGCGGTGATCGACCAGCGGGTGGGCCGGGGCACCGTCCTCAACGAGGCGGTGCAGGAGGCCATCCCGCAGCAGATTCTCGCCGCGGTCCGTGAGCACGACCTGAAGACGCTCGGTCGCCCCGAGGTCGAGATCACCGAGTTCAACGACGGTGACTCGCTGAACTTCACCGCCGAGGTCGACGTCCGCCCGGAGATCACGCTGCCCGACCTCGCCACCGTCGAGGTGACGGTGGACGAGCTCCAGATCGACGACAGCGAGATCGACGAGCAGGTGAAGAACCTGCGTGAGCGGTTCGCGACGCTGAAGACCGTGGAGCGGGCCGCCCAGGAGGGCGACTACGTCCAGATCGACCTGAACGCCACCGTCGACGGTGAGGACGTGCCGGGCGGCTCGGCCAGCAACATCTCGCACGAGGTCGGCAGCAAGCAGCTCCTTCCGGGCCTGGACGAGGCCGTGGTCGGCGTCGCGGCCGGCGAGAGCAAGACCTTCACCACCCAGCTGGTCGGCGGCGACTACGCCGGTCGGGACGCCGACGTGGCGGTGACCGTGCGCACGGTCAAGGAGAAGGAGCTGCCGGAGCTGGACGACGAGTTCGCCCAGCTGGCGAGCGAGTTCGACACCATCGAGGAGCTCCGCAACGACCTGCGCGAGCGGGTCACCCGGGGTAAGCAGGTCGAGCAGATCTACGCCGCCCGGGACAAGGCGCTGGAGCAGCTGGTCGCCGCCGCCGAGGTGCCGGCGCCGGAGGGGGTCGTCCGCGAGGAGGTCGCGAGCCGCAAGCAGGCCATGGTCGACCAGCTCGAGCGGATCGGCGCCACGATGGAGGACTACCTCGCCTCGGAGGAGAAGACCGAGGAGCAGATCGACACCGAGCTGACCGACGCCGCCACTCAGGGCGTCAAGGTCCAGCTGCTGCTGGACACCGTCGCCGACGCCGAGAACGTCGAGGTCTCGGACGACGAGTTCGGTCACGAGATCGTGCACCGGGCCCAGCACGCCGGGATGGCCCCGCAGCAGTACTACGACCAGCTGGTGCGCTCGGGCACGGCGCCCGCTGTCTACGGCGACGTCCGGCGCGGCAAGGTCCTCTCTTCGATCATGGAGCGGATCACGATCAAGGACGCCGCGGGCAACGAGGTCAGCCTCGACGCGCTGCGGGCCGCCAACGAGGCCGAGCACCACAACCACGAGCACTGATCATCGGGGAGAGGCCGTCATCCGCCGCTTGCGGTGGGTGGCGGCCAAAACCCTTTTCCGGGTACGTCCCGACGGTGGCTGCGCTGTGAGCGAACAGTGCCACGACCGGGACTCTGCCGCCCGGCAGAGCGGTTAGTGTCGGGTAGGACGGTACGGAGAGCGAAGGGCTGCCATGACCGACATGCACATCCCACCGAAGCCGCTCCGGGCGATTGACGCCCGAGGTGGCGACAACATTGGCAACCTCGACGACTCGGTCTACAACCGGTTGCTCAAGGAGCGGATCATCTTCCTGGGCAGCGAGGTGACCGACCAGGTCGCCAACCGCATCTGCGCGCAGCTGCTGCTGCTCGCCGCGGAGGACCCGGACCGCGACATCAACCTCTGGATCAACTCGCCGGGTGGCTCGGTCTACTCGGGCATGGCGATCTACGACACCATGCAGTTCATCGACAACGACGTGTCGACCGTCGCGATGGGCATGGCCGCCTCGATGGGGCAGCTGCTGCTCTGCGCGGGCACGAAGGGCAAGCGTTACGCCCTGCCGCACGCGCGGATCATGATGCACCAGCCGTCGGGTGGCGTGGGTGGCACCGCCGCCGACATCGCCATCCAGGCGGAGCAGATGCTCTACACGAAGCGGATGTTCCAGGAGCGGGTCTCTCACCACACCGGTCAGGCCCCCGCGCAGATCGAGGCGGACTCGGACCGCGACCGTTGGTTCACCGCCCAGGAGGCCGTGGACTACGGCTTCATCGACAAGGTCATCACCGGAGCCACCCAGGTTCCGGAGGGTGCCGGGACTCTGAGCTGAGGAGCTGACGATGACCGACCTGAGTTTGCCACCCCAGTTCGCGGCCGTGCACAACCGCTACGTGCTGCCGTCGTTCGTGGAGCGCACCTCGTACGGGGTGAAGGAGTCCAACCCGTACAACAAGCTCTTCGAGGACCGGATCATCTTCCTCGGCGTCCAGGTGGACGACGCGTCGGCGAACGACGTGATGGCCCAGCTGCTGACGCTGGAGGGCACCGACCCGGACCGCGACATCATCATGTACATCAACTCGCCGGGCGGCTCGTTCACGGCCATGACGGCGATCTACGACACCATGCAGTACGTCCGGCCGGACATCCAGACGGTCTGTCTGGGTCAGGCGGCCAGCGCCGCCGCGGTGCTGCTCGCGGCCGGCACCCCGGGTAAGCGGATGGCGCTGCCGAACTCGCGGATCATCATCCACCAGCCGGCCACCGAGGGCGGCTACGGGCAGGGCTCGGACATCGAGATCCAGGCTCGGGAGATCCTGCGGATGCGGACGCAGCTGGAGGACATGCTGTCCCGCCACTGCAACCGCCCGATCGAGCAGGTTCGCAAGGACATCGACCGTGACAAGATCATGACGGCCGAGGAGTCCCGCGAGTACGGGCTGGTCGACACCATCCTGACCAGCCGCAAGAAGGGCCTGCTGGCCGCCAACGCCGCCAGCTGACCGATTTCGGGTCAGAGGTCGGTCGGGGCGTCGATCCCGGCCGGCCTCTGACACACCCGTTTTGGGGGTCGGAGAAAACTCCGCCAGCGGGTAACGTCGGGTCTGTACCGCTTCGCTGGGTCGGACCGGCGGGGTGCAAGAGACGGGCGGGGCGTAGCCGCCGCAGGTCATGGCCGGGTCTCCGGCCGATTGAGTGCAGGGAGAACGTAGGTGGCACGGATCGGTGACGGCGGCGACCTACTGAAGTGCTCCTTCTGCGGTAAGTCGCAGAAGCAGGTCAAGAAGCTCATTGCGGGGCCCGGCGTCTACATCTGCGACGAGTGCATCGATCTCTGCAACGAGATCATCGAGGAGGAGCTGGCCGAGTCCGGCGAGGTGAAGTGGGAAGAGCTTCCCAAGCCGATGGAGATCTGCCAGTTCCTCGACAACTACGTCGTCGGCCAGGACCAGGCCAAGAAGGCGCTCTCGGTAGCGGTCTACAACCACTACAAGCGCATCCAGGCCGAGGCGTCCGGCGCCCCCGGTTCGGACACCGTCGAGCTGGCGAAGTCCAACATCCTGCTGCTCGGGCCGACGGGGTGCGGGAAGACCCACCTGGCGCAGACCCTCGCCCGGATGTTGAACGTCCCGTTCGCGATCGCCGACGCCACCGCCCTCACCGAGGCCGGCTACGTCGGTGAGGACGTGGAGAACATCCTCCTCAAGCTCATCCAGGCCGCCGACTACGACATCAAGCGCGCCGAGACCGGCATCATCTACATCGACGAGGTCGACAAGATCGCCCGCAAGTCGGAGAACCCGTCGATCACGCGGGACGTCTCCGGTGAGGGCGTTCAGCAGGCGCTGCTCAAGATGCTGGAAGGCACCGTGGCGAACGTGCCGCCGCAGGGCGGCCGGAAACACCCGCACCAGGAGTTCATCCAGATCGACACCACCAACGTGCTCTTCATCTGCGGTGGTGCCTTCGCCGGGCTCGACCAGATCATCGAGGCCCGCACCGGTTCCGGCGGGACCGGCTTCGGCGCCCGGCTGCGATCGGTCTCCGAGCGCTCGACCGACGACATCTTCAGCCAGGTCATGCCGGAGGACATGCTCAAGTTCGGGCTGATCCCCGAGTTCATCGGCCGGCTTCCGGTGATCACCAGCGTGCGCAGCCTCGACCGCGACGCCCTGGTGCAGATCCTCACCGAACCCCGCAACGCGCTGGTACGCCAATATCAGCGCCTCTTCGAGCTCGACGGCGTCGAGCTGGAGTTCGAGGAGCCGGCGCTGGAGGCGATCGCCGATCAGGCCATGCTGCGTGGTACGGGTGCGCGCGGATTGCGGGCGATCATGGAAGAGGTCCTGCTCTCCGTGATGTACGAGGTGCCGAGCAACCCGGACGCCGCGCGGGTGCTGATCACTCGCGAAGTGGTGCTCGAGAACGTCAACCCGACGATCGTGCCGCGCGAGTTCACCGGCCGGCGTGCCCGCCGGGATCGCGAGGAGAAGTCCGCCTGAGTTCCGGGGGCCCGCCTGCCGGGGCTGAGGGCTGGCGGCTCACCGACCCTGTCCGGCGGGCCGCTGTCCCCGTACGCTGAGGCTCATGCGTGTCGCCGTCTGCCAGCTCAACACGCGCGAGGACCGCAAGGCCAATCTCGCCGCCGCGGAGGAGTTGCTGGAGCGCGCCGCGGCCGGCGGCGCGGACCTCGCGCTCCTACCGGAGTACGTCGACTACCTCGGCCCTGGGGCCGGCATGCCCGCAGCCGAGCCGGTCGACGGGGAGGTCGGCGAGTTCTTCGCCTCGGTCGCGCGTCGGCTGGGTATCTGGGTGATCGCCGGCTCGTTCCACGAGGCCGGC
This sequence comes from Micromonospora musae, assembly GCF_003626635.1. Lineage (GTDB taxonomy): Bacteria > Actinomycetota > Actinomycetes > Mycobacteriales > Micromonosporaceae > Micromonospora > Micromonospora musae. The sequence goes on from NZ_RAZT01000028.1 coordinate 6,139, forward strand.
CCGGACCCGGAGCACACCTGGAACACCTCGCTGGTCTTCGACCGCGCCGGCGCGCTCGCCGCCAGCTACCGGAAGATCCACCTTTACGACGTGGAGATTCCCGGCCGGGTCTCGTACCGGGAGTCGGCGACGGTGGCGCCGGGGGATCAGCCGGTGGTGGTGACCGTCGACGGCGTACGCGTCGGCTTGTCGATCTGCTACGACCTGCGCTTTCCTGAGCTCTACCGGCGACTCGCGACCGAGGGCGACGCCCAGGTGCTCGTGGTTCCCGCCGCGTTCATGCAGCACACCGGTCGTGATCACTGGGAGGTGCTGCTGCGCGCTCGGGCCATCGAGAACCAGTGCTACGTCGTGGCCGCCGGTCAGATCGGTGATCACGAGCCGGGGCGGACCTGTTTCGGCCGCAGCATGGTCGTCGACGCCTGGGGGACGGTGCTCTGCCAGGTGCCGGACGGCTCCGGTGTGGCCTTCGCCGATCTGGATCTCGACCGGCTCGCCGCCATCCGGGCCGAGCTGCCGAGCCTGGCCAACCGGCGGCTCTGACCGGGTCACCCCTGCAGCAGGACACCCACCAGGGCGAAGCCGGCGATCGCGGCCGCGGTCACCACCAGCGCGGTGGTCATGCGGGAGGGCCCTCGCCGGGCCAGCCGGCCGACCGACAGTACGACGACGACGAGGACGAAGGCGCCGATCACCAGCTGCCAGAAGGGCAGCAGCAGCCCGAGCACCGCCTCTTCGGCGAGCGGGGCGGCGGACGGCCCGGAGTCGACATCCATGACAGACACTCTGACACGTATCGGCGCCGGTGAGCAGGGTCGCAAGGGGCAGTCATCCGAGTGCGTACGGCTGGGTCGGCTGCCGCACCGGGTCGCGCGGTGATCCGGGCGGCGGGCGGGGTCGAACAGGGGCGGTACGCAAGCGTGGCCGGCGGGTGTCGCTCCGGGTCTGCGAGGGTCTCGCCCGACGGATTCGGGGCGTCATCCACGGACAGTGACCGACGTTGATTTGCCTTCTTCGGGGCGTCCGCGTAACTTTCTCTCTGCACGGGGGAGGCCGGACAAACCGGCCGAGAACGGGCGCCCAGGTTCGTGGCGGGAACGCCGAGCGAGGCTGGAGCGGGCGGTGTGAAAACACTCCGGAAATTCGGAGTTGCGAACGCGAAGCCGACCGGGTAAAGTACTGAAGCCGGCAGGAGCCGGGCGGATGGCCGCGAAGCGGCGATCGGCCGGTCTGCGGTTTCCCACGACAGCAACGACCGCCTCAATCGGGCGTGCGTCGACGTGGGCCCCGACGAAGCAGTTGATCTTCTCTGATAGAGTTGACAGCGAAGTTCGGACCGGGTAGTTTGGAACGGTTGCCCCGAGACGGGTTCCGCGGAGCGGAGCTTCTGAACGGTGTGTGGTTGTTCTTTGAGAACTCAACAGGGTGCTTGATAAGCCAGTGCCAAATTGATTATTACCCCGGACTGGTTGATTCTTCGGGATCTTCCGGTTGGGATTCCTTTGGCAACATTTTGTTGTCGGGACATTTTTTCCACAAAGATTTTTGTTGGAGAGTTTGATCCTGGCTCAGGACGAACGCTGGCGGCGTGCTTAACACATGCAAGTCGAGCGGAAAGGCCCTTCGGGGTACTCGAGCGGCGAACGG
>NZ_RAZT01000029.1 GCF_003626635.1 Micromonospora musae
AATGTCCGGCGGTGTCCTACTCTCCCACACCCTCCCGAGTGCAGTACCATCGGCGCTGGAGGGCTTAGCTTCCGGGTTCGGAATGTGACCGGGCGTTTCCCCTCCGCCATGACCGCCGTAACTCTATGAACATGTCAACCAACCACACACAATTGGGGGTTGTTGCTTGTTCAGAGTTGCACAGTGGACGCGTAGCAGCTTAGTAGTCAAGTCCTCGGCCTATTAGTACCGGTCAACTGAACCCGTTACCGGGCTTACATTTCCGGCCTATCAACCCAGTCGTCTAGCTGGGGGCCTTACCCCACAAAGTGGGTGGGATACCTCATCTTGAAGCGAGCTTCCCGCTTAGATGCTTTCAGCGGTTATCCCTTCCGAACGTAGCTAACCAGCCGTGCCCCTGGCGGGACAACTGGCACACCAGAGGTTCGTCCGTCCCGGTCCTCTCGTACTAGGGACAGCCCTTCTCAAGTATCCTACGCGCACGGCGGATAGGGACCGAACTGTCTCACGACGTTCTAAACCCAGCTCGCGTACCGCTTTAATGGGCGAACAGCCCAACCCTTGGGACCTGCTACAGCCCCAGGATGCGACGAGCCGACATCGAGGTGCCAAACCATCCCGTCGATATGGACTCTTGGGGAAGATCAGCCTGTTATCCCCGGGGTACCTTTTATCCGTTGAGCGACACCGCTTCCACACGCAAGTGCCGGATCACTAGTCCCGACTTTCGTCCCTGCTCGACCTGTCAGTCTCACAGTCAAGCTCCCTTGTGTACTTGCACTCAACACCTGATTGCCAACCAGGCTGAGGGAACCTTTGGGCGCCTCCGTTACCTTTTAGGAGGCAACCGCCCCAGTTAAACTACCCACCAGACACTGTCCCTGAACCGGATAACGGTCCGAAGTTAGATACCCAAATCAACCAGAGTGGTATTTCAAGATTGCCTCCACCCATACTGGCGTATGGACTTCACCGGCTCCCACCTATCCTACACAAGCTAATTCAGATACCAATGTCAAGCTATAGTAAAGGTCCCGGGGTCTTTCCGTCCTGCCGCGCGTAACGAGCATCTTTACTCGTAATGCAATTTCGCCGGGCCTGTGGTTGAGACAGTGGGGAAGTCGTTACGCCATTCGTGCAGGTCGGAACTTACCCGACAAGGAATTTCGCTACCTTAGGATGGTTATAGTTACCACCGCCGTTTACTGGCGCTTAAGTTCTCCGCTTCGCCCCCGAAAGAGCTAACAGGTCCCCTTAACGTTCCAGCACCGGGCAGGCGTCAGTCCATATACATCGAATTACTTCTTCGCATGGACCTGTGTTTTTAGTAAACAGTCGCTTCCCCCTGCTCTCTGCGGCCATACAACGCTCCACCCGCGCGGGGCTTCACGTCTCCGGCCCCCCTTCTCCCTAAGTTACGGGGGCAATTTGCCGAGTTCCTTAACCACAGTTCGCCCGATCGCCTCGGTATTCTCTACCTGACCACCTGTGTCGGTTTGGGGTACGGGCCGCTCGGAACTCGCTAGAGGCTTTTCTCGGCAGCATAGGATCACTGACTTCACCTGAATCGGCTCGGCATCACGTCTCAGCCTATGTGTGCTGCGGATTTGCCTACAGCACGGCCTACACGCTTACCCCGGCACAACCACCGGCCGGGCTCAGCTACCTTCCTGCGTCACCCCATCGCTTGACTACTACCCGCCAGGTTCCCACGCTCCCCACCATTGACCCGAAGGTCGCCGGCAGCTCGGGTGGTTAGCACAACGAGGTTCATCAGGGTCGCTCCTTCGCGGGTACGGGAATATCAACCCGTTGTCCATCGACTACGCCTCTCGGCCTCGCCTTAGGTCCCGACTCACCCAGGGCGGATTAGCCTGGCCCTGGAACCCTTGGTCATCCGGCGGAAGGGTTTCTCACCCTTCTTTCGCTACTCATGCCTGCATTCTCACTCGTGCCGCGTCCACAACTGGATCACTCCGCTGCTTCACCCCCGGCACGACGCTCCCCTACCCATCCACACACCTGCACACGATCCCGAAGAACCATGCGAAGTAAAATGTGAATGCCACAGCTTCGGCGGTGTACTTGAGCCCCGCTACATTGTCGGCGCGGAACCACTTGACCAGTGAGCTATTACGCACTCTTTAAAGGGTGGCTGCTTCTAAGCCAACCTCCTGGTTGTCTATGCGACCCCACATCCTTTTCCACTTAGCACACGCTTAGGGGCCTTAGCTGGTGATCTGGGCTGTTTCCCTCTCGACTACGAAGCTTATCCCCCGCAGTCTCACTGCCGCGCTCTCACTTACCGGCATTCGGAGTTTGGCTGATTTCGGTAAGCTTGTGGGCCCCCTAGACCATCCAGTGCTCTACCTCCGGCAAGAAACACGCGACGCTGCACCTAAATGCATTTCGGGGAGAACCAGCTATCACGGAGTTTGATTGGCCTTTCACCCCTAACCACAGGTCATCCCCCAACTTTTCAACGTTGGTGGGTTCGGCCCTCCACGCGGTCTTACCCGCGCTTCAGCCTGCCCATGGCTAGATCACTCCGCTTCGGGTCTAGGACACGCGACTGAACGCCCTGTTCAGACTCGCTTTCGCTACGGCTCCCCCACACGGGTTAACCTCGCCACATGCCACTAACTCGCAGGCTCATTCTTCAAAAGGCACGCCGTCACCCCTAAAGGCTCCGACGGATTGTAGGCGAACGGTTTCAGGTACTATTTCACTCCCCTCCCGGGGTACTTTTCACCATTCCCTCACGGTACTAGTCCGCTATCGGTCACCAGGAAGTATTTAGGCTTACCAGGTGGTCCTGGCAGATTCACGGCAGATTTCAGGAGTCCGCCGCTACTCGGGAACACCCACAGAAGACCAGCCACTTTCGCCTACCGGACTCTCACCGTCTACGGTCAGCCTTCCCAGACTGTTCGACTAGCAACTGGCTTTGTAACTCCTCACACAAGTGTCAGCTTGTGTCGCAGGGTCCCACAACCCCGACCACGCAACCCCTGACAGGTATCACACGCAACCGGTTTAGCCTCAATCCGCTTTCGCTCGCCACTACTCACGGAATCACATTTTGTTTTCTCTTCCTACGGGTACTGAGATGTTTCACTTCCCCGCGTTCCCCCCACACACCCTATGTGTTCAGGTGTGGGTGACTGGACATGACTCCAGCCAGGTTTCCCCATTCGGACACCCTGGGATCACAGCTTGGTTGACAGCTCCCCCAGGCCTATCGCGGCCTCCCACGTCCTTCATCGGCTCCTGGTGCCAAGGCATCCACCGTTCGCCCTTGACAACTTGACCACAAAGATGCTCGCGTCCACTGTGCAATTCTCAACAAACAACCAACCCACAACCCCACAGCCCCACACCAA
>NZ_RAZT01000030.1 GCF_003626635.1 Micromonospora musae
GGGCGGGCCTCGTCCAGCAGGGTGCCGAGGACCGCGCCAATCTTGTCGGCCGGCATGGGCTTGAAGAAGTGGTAGCCCTGGGCCGCGGTGCAGCCCAGCTCGGCCAGGGCCAGCCGCTGCTCGGCGGTCTCCACCCCCTCGGCCACCACCCGTAGCCCCAGCTCGTGCGCGAGACCGACGGTGGTCCGTACGATGGCCGCCGCCTCCGGCGAGTCGGCCATCCGGATCACGAAGGAGCGGTCCACCTTCAGCTCGTCGACCGCGATCCGGGTGAGGAACGTCAGCGACGAGAAACCGGTGCCGAAGTCGTCCACGGCGAGCTGCACCCCCATCGACCGCAGGGTGGCCAGCACCTCGTCGATGACCTCCAGCTCGCTCATCACCACCGTCTCGGTGATCTCCAGCACCAGCCGGTGCGCCGGCACTTGGTGGCGGCGCAGGGCCTCGGCGATCTCACCGGGCAGCCGAGGGTCCAGCAGGCTGCGCGCGGAGAGGTTCACCGAGATCGGGACGTCCAGCCCCTCCCGGGCCCAGTCGGCGGCGACCGCGAGCGCCTTGTTGAGCACGTACCGGGTGAAGGTGCCGAGCTGTTCGCTGTTCTCCACCGGCCGGATGAACTCGACCGGGCTGAGCCAGCCGCGGCGCGGATGCCGCCAACGGATCAACGCCTCGACCCCGGTCGGCGCCCCGGTGGCCAGGTCCACCGCCGGTTGCAGCGCCAGGACGAGCTGGTCGTCCACCTCGAGCGCCTCGCGCAGCTCGGCGAGCAGGGCGAGCTGGTCGGTGCTCGCCGCGTCGCGGGTGCTGTCGTACCCGGCGACGTTGCCGCCGCCCTCCTTGGCCTGGTACATGGCGATGTCGGCCCGGCGCAGCAGCTCGGTCAGGTCGGCGGCGCCCGCGTCGGCCACGACCACGCCGACGGAGACCTCGACGGACATCCGCACCCCGGCGATCTCGGTGGGCGCGGCCAGCCGCTCGGCGATCTCGCGCGCCTGACGCAGGGCGTACGCCATCGGGGCGTTCCGGTCGCCGACCACCGGCACCGACGTCAACAGCAGCGCGAACTCGTCGCCGCCGAGCCGGCCGAGGAGGTCCCCGGGGCGGGCGAGCGCGCCCAGCCGGTTCGCGGTGAGCCGCAGCAGCTGGTCGCCGGCCACGTGCCCGAGGGTGTCGTTGACCTCCTTGAACTGGTCGATGTCGAGCAGCAAAAGCGCCACCGGGTGGTCGTGCGCGAGCTGCCGCAGCGTCTGGTCTCCCCGGCTGAGCAGGGCCGCCCGGTTCGCCAGGCCGGTCAGCGGGTCGTGCACCGCTTCGTACGACGACCGCGCGGTGACCTGACGCAGCTCGCGGTGCGTCGCCGCATCGTGCAGCGCGGCGGCGAGCGCGTCACCGAACGCGGCCACCGCGTCCCGGTCGCGCCCGACGGGCGGCGCCGACCGGGGGAACCGGACCCGCAGCCGCCCGACCGGCAGGTCGCCGACGGCGAGCGGACGGACGAGCTCGTGCTCCTCGGGCTCCGCGGGCCCGGGTTCGGCGACCTCCCGGTCGACGAGACCACCCGCCGCGTCGCCCCGGTAGCGCCACCAGCTCCCGTCGGCACGGGCCACGTCGACGTCGACCAGCTCGGCGTGGAAGAGGGCGAGCGCGCCGGCGACCGCCGCGCCCGCCACCCCCC
>NZ_RAZT01000032.1 GCF_003626635.1 Micromonospora musae
GGCGGCGTCAAGGGGTGAGTGCAATCGTTAGGGCGCGATGAGTTGCGCGAGTCGCTGGGCTGGTGTGTTCCAGCCCAGTGTCTCGCGGGGGCGGGTGTTGAGTTCGTGGGCGACTTCGTCGAGGCCGGCCTGGGTGATGGTGCGGAAGTCGTAGCTGCTTTTGGGGAAGTACTGGCGCAGGAGGCCGTTGGTGTTCTCGTTGCTGCCGCGTTGCCAGGGGCTGTGTGGGTCGCAGAAGTAGACCGGGCAGCCGGTGGCGACGGTGAATACCGGGTGGGTGGCCATCTCGGTGCCCTGGTCCCAGGTCAGGGAGCGGCGTAGGTGAGCGGGCATCCGGGTGGCCAGAGTGGTGAGCACGCCGATGACGGCTTCGCTGTCACGGCCGTGGGGTAAGGCGCCGAGCATCACGTAGCGGGTGGCGCGTTCGACCAGGGTCACGATCGCCGAGCCGCCGGCCTTGCCGATGACCAGGTCACCTTCCCAGTGCCCGGGCACCGCCCGATCGTTGGCCTCCGCGGGACGGGCGCTGATATGCAGATCCCCGATCCAGGGCCGCCGGCTGCGGGCGGCGGCTGCGGCCCGTGACTGCGGACGCCGCTGGGTGCGTCCCGACCGCAACGCCACCTGCCGAGTCAACTCCGCCCGCAGGTTCCCCCGCGACTGCACGTAAATCGCCTGATAGATCGTCTCGTGGGACACCCGCAACTCCGGCCGGTCAGGAAACGTGGCCCGCAACCACGCGGCGATCTGCTTCGGAGACCACCTACGCGCCAGTTTCCCCGCCACCACCCGCCGCAGCCGCCCACCCACACCGAGCTTGGACACCTTCGGTCGCCGCCGGGCCGCGTCCGCCCGCCGCTGCGCCCACTGCGCCTGATAGCCCCACCGATACGACCGACGAGCCCGCCCAGGCGGCAACAACCGCCCGAGCGGGTTCTTCGTCCCATGCCGGGCACTGTGATAGCGGGCCACCTCCCGCGACACCGTGCACACCGGCACCCCCAGAAGCCCCGCGATCTGCGAGATCGTCCGGCCCGAGCCCCACAGATGCTCCAGCACCTGCCGATGCCCGAACGTCAACACCCCCGGCCTGGCCACCCACACCCCCAACACAACCAAGATCAGTTGCACTGAACCCTAGAAACCGCC
>NZ_RAZT01000033.1 GCF_003626635.1 Micromonospora musae
TAAGGCGTGTTTCAGAAGTCGTGGTGGTCGATGAAGGTCCCGGCGTGGCGGTGATCGACAACTGAAGAGGCCTCCGGTATCTGGTTCTGCGACCAAGCAAGAACTTCATACCGGAGACCTCGTGGCCACCTTAGCGGTGACGAGGCGGCACGACCTCACCGACGCTCAGTGGCAGCGGCTCGCCGCACTGCTGCCTGTCGCGTCGGCGAAGGGTCGGCCGCCGAAATGGGAGAAACGGCAGCTCATCGACGGGATCAGGTGGCGCATTCGGATTGGGTCGCCCTGGCGTGACGTCCCGGCCGAGTACGGACCCTGGCAGACGATCTACGGCCTGTTCCGTCGCTGGCAGCGCGACGGCACCTGGGACACGATCCTGGCCGTGTCACAGGCCGCCGGCGATGCGGAAGGTCGGATCAGCTGGACAGTCAGCGTGGACTCGATGACCAGCCGCGCCCACCAACACGCCGCCGGCGCCCGCAGAGACGGCCACCTGCAGAAAGAGCCACCCGGCGGCGTGCACGACGAACCCGCCGATCACGCCCTCGGACGATCTCGCGGCGGTCTGACAACCAAGACGCATCTGGCCTGTGAGCAGGGGCAGAAGGTCCTGTCGATGGTGGTGACCGCCGGGCATCGTGGTGATAGCCCGCAGTTCATCCCGGTTCTGCGCCGGATCAGGGTGACCCGTCTCGGGGTGGGCCGGCCCCGCACCTGCCCCGACCTGGTCCTGGCGGACAAGGCCTACACCAGCCGCGGCAACCGCGCCTACCTGCGCAAGCGTGGGATCAAGACCTGCATCCCGAGCAAGACCGACCAGGACGCCCACCGCAAAGCCAAGGGCAGCCGCGGCGGACGCCCGCCAAAATTCGACCGAGACCTCTACCGGATGCGACACGCCGTCGAGAACGGCATCGCCCGACTCAAGCGCCACCGCGGCGTGGCCACCCGCTACGACAAGCTGGCCGTCCGGTTCCAGGCCGTCCTGACCATCACCATCATCTGCGAATGGCTCTGACCGGGCTTATGAAACACGCCTTAGG
>NZ_RAZT01000034.1 GCF_003626635.1 Micromonospora musae
CTAGGTCGTGTCTCGAAGTCAGATGGCGCGTGTCGGTGATCGATAGATAGCGAGGTCTCCGGTAGAGGGTTCATCGACGAAGAAGAACCTGAATACCGGAGACCTCGTGGCCACCATAGCGGTGACGAGGCGGTTCGACCTGACCGACGCCCAATGGATGGCGTTGGAGCCGCTGCTGCCTGCGGGTAAGCGGCCGGGTCGACCGTCGCAGTGGAGTAGACGGCAGCTCATCGACGGGGTCCGGTGGCGGGTTCGTGTCGGTGCGCCGTGGCGGGACGTGCCAGCGTGTTACGGGTCCTGGCAGGCGGTCTACGCGCTGTTTCGCAGGTGGCAGCGGGCCGGGGTCTGGCAGCGGATCGTTACCGGATTGCAGGCCCGCGCCGACGCCGCTGGGCTGATCACCTGGGATGTCAGCGTCGACTCCACCATCGCTCGGGCCCACCAGCACGCCGCCGGCGCACGTCGATGCTCCCATCAGCAAGCCGAGCCGCCCGGTGGGGTCGTCACAGAGCCAGCCGACCATGCGCTCGGGCGGTCTCGCGGCGGGTGGACGACGAAGCTGCACCTGGCATGCGAGCAGGGCGGCAAGCCGCTGTCGATGCTGCTGACCGCCGGGCACCGCGGCGACAGTCCGCAGTTCGCCGCCGTGCTGGCCGGCATCCGCGTGCCCCGCCTCGGTGTCGGCCGTCCACGTATCCGTCCCGACCTGGTCATCGCCGACCGCGCCTACACCTCCCGCGCCAACCGCGCGTACCTACGCCGGCGTGGGATCACGGCGTGCATCCCGAGCAAGGTCGACCAGGACGCGCATCGCCGAGCCAAGGGTTCCGCTGGTGGCAGGCCACCCGCCTTCGATCCCGAGGTCTACCGGCAGCGTCACGCTGTCGAGTGCGGCATCAACCGGCTCAAACGCCATCGCGGCCTGGCCACCCGATACGACAAGCTGGCCGTCCGCTACGAAGCCACCATCCACGTCACCGCCATCAACGAGTGGCTACACGCACTTCGAGACAGGACCTAG